>JBGANV010000006.1:0-408107 GCA_044222185.1 Planctomycetota bacterium | reverse complement strand
CTGCCGACGAGGGCGACGTCCTGAGTGTCAGCCCCGCGCAGGCACCACCCGCGCCGGGCTGTTTGTGCGAACCCAGGACCCGCGCCGCGCAAACGATGCGACGGACGCGGTCCGTGGGTCGGCCGGACCGATCTTCCACGATCGACCCGGTCGTGCCCGCGCCGAGGCACCGCCGGTGCCGAGGCCTCCTACCGTCGACGCCAGAACTCAAGCGTCGCCTGCCGGACCTGAAGGTCTCGGCAGTCGTCACAGGAAGGCGGAACCAATTGCCGAATGCTTCACGGGGTTTGAAAAAAATTCCCGAGCGATCGCCGGCGAACGGCGACCTGCGGGTTCCCGAAAGCGACGCACGCCGCAGTCGGGACATCGCCGCCACGGCTACGTCGAGAGCCGGGAGATCTCGGCGGCGATGCGCGCCCGCGCCCGCGCGAGGAGCACGCTGAGCCTCCGCAAGGGCCGGCCCACACCTCCGCCCCAAACCTCCTGGCACACCTGCTCGGGCGAGGCTCCCTCGATGTCATGTCGAAGCCATGCTTCACGTTGCACCGGACTGAGGGCTCGCGCGGCACGCAGGAGGACATCCATGGTTACCGGAAGCCGGCTCGTTGCCGCCGCAGCTGGTCGTCGACTCGCTGCCCGCGCCGCCAAGGCCTCGCGGTCCGCGCGCGCCTTGTCCCGCCGGACCCGATCCACCGCGGCGCGATTGACGAGAGTGCGAAGAAGTGCCTCGACGCTGCGGATTCTGCGGAACGTCGCGCCGTTGGAGTCGACGAGATAGTCGATCAATCGAAGGAACGCGTCCTGTCGCAGGTCTTCGTCACTGACATCAAAGTGGTTCGCGACCCAATCGAGCAGGCGGCTCGCGCCGAGGCCGTCACCTCGGGCGAGGTCGGCCACCAGGGATTCTGGGGGCGCTTCCCACTTCATTTTCCGATTGAGCTGGGGCATGATGCGAACCGAAGGCAGACTCGTGCGACCAGAACACGCATTGATCAGGCGGGTGCGAACGACTTCGAGTGACGCGAGCCATCCGGTATTCGAAGCCAAACTGACGCGCGACCTCGGAGGGACGTGATTATGGAGCCGCAGGGATCAAGAAATCAACCGGACCCCGGAGGACCGGGGATCGATGGGGATATCGAGATCCTCGGCGCACTCCTCGATGGGACGTTGACGGCACGAGAGGAAGAGTCCCTTCACGAACGCCTTCGGGCAAATCTCGCCCTTCGCCGCAAGCTCGCCGACCTGATCATCGTCCGAAGCCTGCTCGCCGTCGGTCGCGCGTCGGAGGAACGTTCCCCGACGAGCTGCGCCGCCGCCCGCGCACTCTTCGAGCGCTATCGCCGCACGGAGACTGATCAACGCGAGACAGCGGTCATCGCGCGCCACCTCTCCGAATGCAGCGAATGCGCCGCAAGCTTCGAGAAGGGGGACGTCGACGCCGACGAGCCTGCGATCCCGACCGACGCGCCGACGCGACAGCGGTTCTTCGTGCGGGCTCCAGCGATTGCATTCGCGGGCCTCCTCGCGGCCACCTTGGTGATCGGCGGCGCCGTCGGCCACTTCGTGCCTCGCATGACTGCGCGCGGCGATGCGGCAGCGAACAGATCGACTGGAACCGCCGTACCCGAAGCGTCCAAGGCACCGCTCGGAAAGGCCCTCGCAACGACGTCGCCGCCCCCCGAGTCCGTGTCAGAAGCTGCCGTTCGCGACGAACTCGCCGCGCTGCTCGCGGCGCACCCGGGTTTCGATCCCGAGGGGGCGCTCACGGCATGCGTCGACATCTCCATCCAGTTCGGAGCCCTCACCTCGCCACCCCCGACGCCAGAATTCGAGGTGCGGACGCGCCCAATCGCGAGCTTCATGCCAGAGGCCGAGATGTTGATGTGGAAGCTCCTCGGCCACATCCAGCGCGCCGACGTGCGCAGTCTCATCTGCCTGCGCCTCTTCAACCACGCCATCCCGCCCTACACGCCGCATGAGCCGGAGCAGCTGTTCATCGCCGTGCAACGTGAGATCGACCTCGAAAACACGGGGATCGCGTTGATCCTCGTGGACTGTCTGCTCCGCCTGGGAACGCCCGAGGCTCAGCTCAAGGTGCGTGCGACGCTCGCAATGGACGCCACGACCCAGAGCGATCAGGACAGTCTCGGCCACGCGTTGGTGAAGGCGCGCGCCGCGTTCCCGAACGACGCCATCATCCAAGCACGGTTCGCGCAGTTCGAAGCGACGGCAACGCCGCACTCACGGCTGTGGTTCGCGCGTGCCCTTGCCCGCGCGAACGACGTCCCGCGCTGCATCGCGATCGCCATGCAGCACATCAGCGAGCCCCTGGAGTACGACCGGCAGTGGGCCTTCGCCACGATTGCGGACTTCGGAAGCGCGGCCGACATCGCGGCCGTCGAGGCCCTGGCGACGGGGGACGCCTCGCAACGGGTGCGCGACGCGTGGAACAACTCGCTCCAACGCCGTCAGGCGTCGACCGGCAACTGACCGCCTGGCGCTGGATCCCGCGGCGCGCCGGTCGCGCCGCAGGATCCCATCGCGGTCACGCGCGCTTTTCGACCGCGGCCCAGTTGATGTTCTTGAAGAACGCCTCGATGTAGTCGGGGCGCTTGATGCCGTAGTCGGTGACGTATGCGTGCTCGAAGACGTCCATGATGAGGATGATCGGGCACGAGCCGAGGTGGCCGCCGTCGTGCTCGTTGATCCAGGCGTTGAACAGGCGACCAGTCCAACCGTCTCGGACGAGTGCCGCCCAGCCGATGCCGCGCATCGCTCCCACGGCCTTGAAGTCCTTCGCCCAGTTCTCGACGCTCCCGAAGTGCTCCGCGAGCCCCTTGGCGAGCGCGGAATCCGGCTTGAGCGGGTCCTTCGAGCCCAGGTTCTCGAAGTACAGCTCGTGGAGTCGCATGCCGTTGAACTCCCACCCGAAGCGGCGGCGAATCTCGGCGGCAGCAGGAGTGGCGAGCTGGTTGTTCTTCGACAGCTCCGCGAGGGCCGAGATCGCCGCGTTCGTGTTCTTCACGTAGCCCTGGTAGAGGGTGAGGTGGTTCTCGATCAGCGTCTTGCTGAACCCCTCCATCCCGATCAGGCCGGAGTAGTCGCGGGCGGCGTAGGGCGCCGGTGCGGCGGGCGCGGCGGGGGCGGGCTTCCCATCCTGACGTGCGTTCATGCTCGGTTCCTTCGAGAAGAGTGTTTCGGGCCGGAGCGAGGCTGCCGCGATGCCGACGGCACCCATGCCGATCGCCTCGCGCCGCGTGATCGACGACTTCTCCATGTGTTGTCTCCTGGGATGAACTTCAGGGCGGGAACCTAACCCCGCCCATCGACGCCGCAAATTCCGGCACGGCCGCCGCAGGCAGTGGACTCCGCTGAATCTCCGCGCACCGTCGCTCGACCGCGGAAGACGCAAAGGACGCCGCGCGGGGACACTCCAAGGCGAAAGGACCCTGAGTCCCACCTCCGATGACTGCGCGCAACATCCAATCAAGCATTGGTTTACGGCGACACCCAGCACGCCACGCGGAATTGGTACGGCGTTAGCTAATCACGCGTGTCCCACCTGAATCGGATGCAAATCCCAGAGGGTCGGGCCGGCCGAGATGGCCAAAGGAGTTCACATGATTCGCAATGCCCGCACTTCCACCCCCCTCGCGCTCGCGCTCCTCCTGACCCTGGCCCTCCCGGCCGTCGCGAGCGCCCAGGGCTTCGGGTTCTCGTTCGGGCACCACGGCCGGCACTCGGGCTTCCGGGTCGGCTTCTCGAGCGGCTACGCGCCTGTCGCCTGCGCCCCGGCCCGTGTCTGGATCCCAGCGCACTACGAGACCGTCTGCCAGCAGGTCTGGGTGGCCGGTTGCACGCGGCAGGTGTGGGTCGAGGCGACCTACGAAACCCGCTACGACCACTGCGGCCGCGCCTACCAGGTGATGACGTGCCCATCGCACTGGGCAACCGTCCAGGATCCCGGTCACTACGAGACGCGAAACGTGCAGGTCTGGGTCGAGGGTCGCTGGGCCTGATCAGACCCAACCCAAAACTCCACCTGAGTTTCGAACCAGCCGGCCACGCGCCGGCTGGCTTCGTTTCATGGTGCACCGGTCGGCCGCATCGCGGCGCTCCCCAGCCGCGATTCGTTGAACAGGCGCGCGGGCGCCCATAAAGTCCGCGGCTTCGGAAGCGCCCGTCTCAACCCTCGGGGACCGGCACGTCGACAGCTCATCCGACCAATGGATTCTCTCCGCGTCAAGATCCTCGGTGTCCCCCTCGACCTCGGTGCCGGGCACCGAGGCGTCGACATGGGACCGAGCGCCATCCGAGTCGCCGGGCTGCTCGACGGCCTTCGCGCCCTCGGTCACGAGGTGTCGGATATCGGGAACATCCACGTCCCGACTCCGGGGTCCCGCGACCCGGGGAACCCGAAGGCCCGGTTCCTCAAGGAGATCGAGAGCGCCTGCCGCGAAACGGCCGCCATCATCCTCTCGGAGCTGGATGACCGCACGCGCCCCGTCATCCTCGGTGGTGACCACAGCCTCGCGATCGGAAGCGTCGCCGGGGTCTCATCCTGGTGGCGCCAGCGCGACCAACGGATCGGACTCATCTGGGTCGACGCTCATACCGACATGAACACCCCCGAGACCACGCCCACGGGCAACATCCACGGGATGCCGCTGGCGACGTTGCTCGGACTCGGACTGCCGGAGCTCACGGGCATCGGCGGCTTCTCCCCCAAGGTTTCCGCCGCCAACACCACGCTGATCGGAATCCGCAGCGTGGATGCGCTCGAGCGCGAGATCGTCCGGGCGTCGGGAGTGACGGTGTTCACCATGCGCGACGTCGACGAGAAGGGCGTTCGGTGGTGCATGGAGAAGGCCATCGAGATCGCCGCGAGGGGCACGGCCGGATTCCACCTCTCCTACGACGTCGACGGCGTCGACGCCTTCGAGGCGCCCGGGGTCGGCACTCCAGTTCCCGGCGGCCTCACCTACCGCGAAGCGCACCTCGTCGCCGAGATGGCCTATGACTCCGGAAAGCTGCTCGCGATGGACGTCACCGAGGTGAACCCGGTCGAGGACGAGCGGAATCGGACGGCGCGCCTCGCCGCGGAACTGGTCTTCTCGGCCTTCGGCCGCCGGATCCTCTGACCTCCCGCTGACGCGGACGGCGCCGCGCACGCCGACTCACAGCCCCCGCGAAGGCGAGATCGTCGAATCCGCAACTCACCAACGAGTTACGACGCCGCGCTCGACGCACGCGCGTTGAAAAAACGACGGAGGTCGCTATCCCTACGCCCCGTAGAAGACCGTTGACACCAGCGGCGCCCGGACCTGGTGAAGCCGCAGGCATGCGGACGGCGCCGCGTTGTCTCTTCCGGACTCGGAACTGGGACCATGATCAACATAAAGGCCGACCGACTCGGCCACCGTTACGGGACCTTCCAGGCCCTGGTGGACGTGTCGTTCGAGATCGAGCAAGGGACCATCGTCGGACTGGTCGGGCCCAACGGCGCCGGCAAGTCGACGACGATGAAGATCCTCACGGGCTACCTCGTCCCGACCAGCGGCGCCGCCAGCGTCGCAGGCCAGGACATCGTCGAGAGCCGCATCCAGGCGCAACGCCACATCGGGTACCTGCCCGAGAGTGCCCCGCTCTATCGGGACATGCTCGTCCAGGACTACCTCATGTACATGGCCAAGCTCCGCCACGTCGCGCCGGGCGATCGCCTGCGGCGGATCGGCGCCGTCGTCGACGCCTGCAGCCTCACCTCGGTGCTGACGAAGCCCATCGGGCACCTGTCCAAGGGTTTCCGCCAGCGCACGGGCCTGGCCCAGGCCATGGTGCACGACCCCGAGATCCTGATCCTGGACGAGCCGACGTCGGGGCTGGACCCCAACCAGATCCTCGAGATCCGGGACCTCGTGCGGGCGCTCGGTCAGAAGAAGACCGTCGTGCTGTCGACCCACATCCTCTCCGAGGTCGAGGCCATGTGCTCGCGCGCGATCATGATCGTGGGCGGCCGCGTCCACGCGGACGAGCACCTGGGTGACTCGGGCGTCGATCGCGTCGCGACGGTGGCGCTCGCCGGCGCCCCGGCCGACGCGGGCTCCCGCCTGCGCAGCCTGGCGGACGTGGAGAGCGTCGAGGCGCTCCCCGGCACGCCCGACCGTTCGCGCTTCCGCGTCACCGGCCGAGGCAAGCCCGGCCTGCTCGATTCGGTGGGCCGTCTCGCCTCCGAATCGAAGTGGACGGTCGTGGAACTCACGGCCCAGCGCCGCGATCTCGAACACATCTTCCGTGAACTTCAGCATGCACGAGGAGGTGCACGGTGAATCAGACACTCAGCATCGCAGGGAAGGAGTTCCGATCGTCGCTCAGCTCGCCGATCGCCTACGTCTTCATCCTGCTCTACACCGTGACGGCCTGGGGCCTCTTCTTCCACTACGAGAAGTTCTTCGCACGCGACGAGGCGACGCTCCGCGGCTTCTTCAACTGGGTTCCGTGGCTGCTTTGGGGCCTCGCCCCAGCGCTCACCATGCGGCTGTGGGCCGACGAGCGGCGCCTGGGCACCTATGAGATCCTCGCGACGACGCCGATCACGCCCACCTCGATGGTCCTCGGCAAGTTCCTCGCGTCATGGGGGCTGCTCGCGCTCGCGCTCGTCTTCACGTCTGCGCTCCCCATCGTCGCGAACCACTACGGTGACGTGGACTTCGGACCGGTCATCGGCGGCTACGTCGGCACGTTGCTCCTCGGCGCTGCGTACCTGGCCATCGGACTGGTCGCATCGAGCCTCGCCCAGGATCAGTTCGTGGCCCTCGTCCTCGGGTGGGCCGTGGGCCTGCTCACGCTCCTCCCCGGCATGCCCTTCTGGGAGGGGCTCGTGAGCAAGGGCTTCGCCGACGTGATGCGCGGGTTCGACTACAACGCGCATTTCGAGAGCGTCGCCCGCGGGTTGCTCGACGCGCGCGACCTGATCTTCTATGCGTCGGCGACGGTGTTCTTCCTGTTCCTGAACGTCGTGGTGGTCAACTACCGCCGTTACGCCTCCTGAAGAGCGGAAGCAACCATGCAAGCCAAGGCGATACTCAATCTGGTGCTGGGTGCCGCACTCGTCGGCGCCAACCTCTTCTGCCTGAATCTCCTGCTCTCGGATTTCCGCGGAGCGCGTCTCGACCTCACGGAGGGCCGGTTGTTCACGTTGGCGCCGGAGACCAAGGCGCTGCTCGCGGAACCGGAAGAGCCGCTCGAGATCATCTTCTACCACTCGTCCATCGACAAGTTGCACGAGAAGCTGCGGCCGCTCGTCGGCGTCCTCGCGGACACGCTGAAGGAGTTCGAAGCGGCGTCCAGCGGCAAGGCCTCCACACGCATCGTGGACTGGGACACGGCCGAGAAATCGGTGCAGGAGCGCGCGAGCAACACGTTCGGCGTCCACCCGGCGCCGATCCTCGTGCAATCGTCCGACGAAGAGGCGGTACGCAACACGTACTTCGCCGTCGTCGTGTCCTACGGCGATCAATTCGAGCGCTACGAGCACGAGCAGCTCTACCGCGTCGTTCCCACGGGCTCGTCGGGCGACTTCCGCGTCGATCTCCTCAACGTCGAATACCTCGTCGCGAAAGCGGTCCACAAAGTCGTTCGCGGATTCGAGAGCATCGGCGCCTCGCTCGCGACGAACAACCTGAAGGCGTCCATCACGCTCTTCTTCAGCCCGGAAGACGTGCTGCCGAAGCACCTGAAGAAGGTCCCCGGCTACGCCAAGACCGTCACCAAGAAGCTCGCCGACGAGGCGCTCGGCCGCCTCAAGGTGGAGACGATCGACCCCACGGGTGACTCGCCGGACAAGAAGGCCCTGCGAGCCGAGATCCGCCGAACCATGGGCGTCCGCGAGGTCGCCCTCGACCTGGATGGGAAGGAAGGGTTCTTCAGCTGGGCCGTCATCAAGGTCGGTGATGCGTCGGCGCCACTGCCGCTCGTGACGCTCGGCGACGAGATGTCCGAGTCGGACGTCCGTGAGGCCATCTCCGGACAGCTCAAGGCGATGATCCCGGGGTTCCTCACGACCGTCGGCATCGCCACGCCTGACGCCGCGCAGAACCCCATGGCGAAGATGATGGGCCAGCCCGAATCTCCGCAGGAGTTCAAGGACCTCGTGCCGATCCTCCAGCAGGAGTTCGAGGTCCGCGAAGTGAATCTCGGCGAAGGCAAACCGATCCCGCGCGAGATCAGCGTGCTCGTGCTCGTGCGTCCCCAGGACTACTCGGACAAGACGCTGTACGAGATCGACCAGTTCGTCATGCGCGGTGGACGCCTCGTGGTGTGCGCCGACGCCTACGCGTTCGACATCGACGCGGCCATGCAGTCGGGCGACATGAACACGCCGAAGCCCATCAGCATCGGCAAGTTCCGAGACATGCTCCGCAGCTACGGCGCGCAGATCGGCGATGCGATGGTGATGGACACGCGATGCGACGTCCTGCACCTCGCGCGCCGTGGGGCCAGCGGCCGACGCAACGACGTCGAGTACTTCGACGTGAAGAATCCCTACGCGATCTTCCTCGAAGGCGCGGACGGGATCGCGGCGTCGCATCCGATCACGCAGAAGCAGAACCTGCTCCGATTGAGCTGGGCGACCCCCGTCTCGATCGCGACGGCGGAGGCGGGAACGGACAGCCGGCCCGCGAAGCCCGGCATTCCGCCGACCGTGAAGGGCGCGGAGCTGGCGTGGGCCTCGAAGGACAGCTCCACGTCCACGGACGTCGCCCGCGCGAAGAGCCTCCTCGACAGCGGCTTCAACTACCGCCCGCCGTCGGGCGCCGGGAAGACGTGTGTCGCGGTGGCGCTCCAAGGAACCTTCCCGTCGTTCTTCGCGGACAAGCCCATCCCCGGCAAGGAGACGCCGACGTCGAAGCCGACGGACTCCAAACCGGCCGACGAGGATTCCGACCACACGCCGCGCCTGAAGTCTTCGCGGGAGACGTCCGTCGTCGTGATCGGCGACTCGGATTTCTGCTCGCCGCTCATCCAGCTGCAGGCCTTCCACGTGGCGCGCGAGGCGCTCAACGAGAACCTCCAGTTCCTCCGCAATTCGATCGACTTCTACGGACCGGACGCCCAGCTCATGGGGATCCGCAACCGTGAGCGCGTCCAGCGTCCGCTCGCCGCACTGCGCGGAATGGAGAAGGACGAACGCAAGTCGTCGGCCGCGCTGGCGACGCAGCTCGCGTTGTGGTTGCCGCTCACGGCCGTCGTGCTGCTGGGTGGAACCTGGACCGTTCTCCGAATGAACCGCCGGCCGCTTCCGCTTCCGACCCGCCAGGGAGGTGCGTCATGAGTCCATCCGCCGCCAGAACGAACCTCTTCCTCGCGGGCGTGCTGGTTCTCCAGATCATCCTGCTGATCTTCATCCCCCGCGGCGCGGCGTCGACACCTTCGACGTCAGCCAAGGACGCCAGCATCGCCGGAACGAAACCGTTCTCGGGGATCGACCAGGCCCGCGTTCGCGGCATCACGATCAATGGCGAGGGTGGCAAGCTCGTGAAGCTCGCGGCCGAGGTCAAGAAGGAAGGCGACAAGGACGTCACCAACTGGACCGTTGCCAGCCGTGATGGCTATCCGGCGCGTACGGACGACTGCAACCGCATCGTCGAAGCGCTGAAGAAAGTGACGTACAGCCGAGTCATCACGCGTCAGGAGAAGCGCTACGCCGGCCTGAACGTGGCGGATGGCGTGTGCCGCGCGCGAGTGACGATCGAGGGTGAGGGCGGAAAGCCGCTCGCGGACGTCTACATCGGCGACAGCCGCGACTCGAACGGTGTCTACGTCCGCGTCGCCGGCGACCCGGCCGTGTATCAGGCGAGTGGAGCCGCGGCGTACGACTTCCCCACGTCGATCTCGGGTCTCGTCGACTCCAAGTTCCTGGATACGCCCCTCGACCAGATCGCCTCGATCAAGCTCATCAACGCGACGGAGACCTACGAGATCCGCCACGAGAAACCAGCGAGTGTCCCCACGGAGACGAAGGGCACCGATTCGAAGCCCGTCGAGCCCGTGTGGATGACCGTCGAGGCCAAGCCTCAGACGCTGGACAAGGCGAAGGTCGAAGCACTCGCCCGCAGCCTCGGTACGCTCTACATGAGCGAACCAGTGAGCAAGTCGATCAAGCCCGAGTTCGGCTTCGACAAGCCGACGGCGACGGCCGTCATCCGGACGAACGACGGCAAGGAGACCACCATCAAGATCGGCGCCGAGCGAAAGGACGAGAAGGACTACTACGCCCAGGTCTCGGGCAAGGACTTCGTCGTCACGGTCGGCTCGTACAACGTGACCGACTACTTCCAGAAGAAGCTCAAGGACCTGCTGCCCGGCACGACGCCCGACGACGGCCACGACCACGATCACGGCGACGAGAAATGATGCGAGAGTTTCGCACTCCGCACCTTCGCTGAACGATCCGACGGGCCCTGCGGGGCCCGTCGCCGTTTTCGGCGCAACCCACGCGCGCCCCGTTGCCCGCGGCTCCCGCGGACCCCGCTCGACGACGGCGGACGCGCCGCCCAGCCCACCCCGACGCCGTCGCGGTTTCTGCTTCGTAGCCGCCGCGGCTGCGCCCGAGATCGACTGCCGTCGCTTGCGAAATCGGCCGGGTGAAGGAAAGTCGGGTCCTTTCTCGATCTTCAATCTGCCGGCTTGACTCGAGGCGACGTGGGCGACGATGATCGCCACCCCACCCCGGTCAGACGCATGAACGGAACGCCCGATCAGCAACGATCGGGTAGAGGAGCAAGAGCCCCACACATGGAGAAGACGCTGGTCGTCACGGAGAAGAAGTCGGTCGCCGACGACTTCGCCAAGGTGCTCAAGGGCTTCAAGAAGAAGGAAATGGCCTACGAGCGCGACGACCTCGTCATTGCCTGGGCTTCCGGGCACCTCCTCGAGCTGAAGGGGCCGGACGCCTACGACGCCAAGTGGAAGCGCTGGGCGCTCGCCGACCTGCCGATCATGCCCAAGCGGTTCGAGCACGAGCCGCGCGGCGACGACAAGCGGTCGCTCGACCTCCTCGATCATCTGGTCACGCAGATCCGCAGGCCGGACGTCACACGGCTCGTGAACGCCTGCGACGCCGGACGCGAAGGCGAGCTGATCTTCAACCTGATCCTCGACCACGCGAAGGTGCGCGGTTCGAAACCCGTGACCCGGCTGTGGCTCCAATCGATGACGGCCCGCGCCATCGAACATGCGTTCGACGACCTGATGGCCACCCTGAAGGGCCAGGCAAAGAAGTCCGATCCGAAGTCGACTTCCAAGCCCACGGTCTTCCCGTCGGAGAAGGTGGCGGCGCTGGCGGATGCGGCCTATGCCCGAGACGAAGCCGACTGGCTCATCGGCATGAATGGCACCCGCGCCCTGACGAAGAAGTTCATGGGAAGGGCCAAGATGCTCTTCGCGGTCGGGCGTGTGAAGACGCCAACCCTCGCCTTCCTGGTGGACCGCGAGCGCGAGATCGACCAGTTCGTGCCGACGCCGTATTTCCAGCTCGACGTGGACTTCGAGATCCCGGGAGGGACGTATAGCGGCCGCTGGTCCGGGCCCGGTGACGACGGGAAGAAGTCGGATCGCCTCAGCCGCCTTGCGGACGCGGAGGCAATTCTCAAGAAGGTCCAGGGCAAGCTCGGCGTCGCCGACGATCGAGAGACACGCCGGAAGGAAGAACCGCCGCTGCTGTTCGACCTCACGACGCTCCAGCGCGAGGCCTCGCAGCGGTTCGGATACACCCTCGACCGGACGCTGAAGATCGCCCAATCGCTGTACGAGGGAAAGAAGGCGATCACCTACCCCCGAACGTCGAGCCGCTTCCTTCCCTCGGATTACGCGGCCGAGATTCCGGGGCTCCTCACGGCGCTCCGCACGGGCCCGCTCGGTCACGCGGCCGCACAGGTGCCCGTGAACGCCATGCCCGAGACCCGGCTGCGCGTCTTCAACGACGCCAAGGTCAGCGACCACTTCGCCCTCATCCCGACGGGCGAGGCTCCGGCCGAACTGCGCGACGACGAAGCCCGCATCTACGAGATGATCACGCGGCGATTCCTCGCGGTGTTCCTCCCGTCCGCCGAGTGGCTCGGCGTCACGCGCGAGACCGTCGTGGAGGGCGAGACGTTCGCAACCCGCGGCCGTCGACTCGCGGTCGCCGGTTGGCGCGCCGTCGAACCCGCGACCGAAGACCTGCCGCTCCCCGCCCTCCCCGGCGACCGCAAGGCGAAGGCCGCGAAGGTCGACCTGCTCTCCAAGGAAACCCAGCCGCCGTCGCGCTTCACCGACGGCACGCTCGTCAAGATCATGGAGGCGTCCAACAAGGACGTCGTCCACGGCGACGACCTCGACGAGGAGACGCTGGAAGAGATCAAGGAGAAGGGCATCGGCACGCCGGCGACACGCGCCGCAATCGTGAAGGACCTCATCGACAAGCGCCTCGCGCGGCGCGATGGACGCTCGATCATCCCGACGCCGATCGGATGCACGCTCGTGCGGCTCGTGCGCAATCTCTACCTCGACGCACTCGCGAAGCCCGAACTCACGAGCGAGTGGGAATATCGCCTCGCACAGGTCACGCAGGGCGGCTACACCCGCGAAGAGTTCAGCAAGGACATGCGCCGGCTCGTCGAGGACATCGTGAACGCGGTGAAACTCCACGAGGGCGGCAACGAGGAGATCTTCGCGCGCGACCACAACGGCCCGCTGAAGTGCCCGCGGTGCGGGAAGAATCTCCAGGAGAAGACGTTCTCGTACATGTGTTCCGAGCCGTGCGAGATGAACATCTCCAAGGATCAGAACGGCAAGTACGTCTTCCCCGAGACCCTCCGGCGACTGCTCGCGAACAAGATCGTCGGCCCGCTGACGGGCTTCGAACGCACCCGAGCCGCCGGCAACCTGAAACTCAACGACGCATGCGAGGTCGAGATCGAGCTGCTCGCGACGGGGGATGCCGGTCCCGACGACGGGATTCCGCTCGACCCGGACGATCGGCGCGCGGAAGAAGTCCCGGACGGAACGGTCACGGGAACCTGCCCGAAGTGCCGGGCTCGCGGCGTCACTTCCGACGTCATCCGTTCGGGCGCGGGCTATCGCTGCGTGAAGAACGTCCCGCGCGCCAAGGAGAAGGAATGCGACTTCCGCCTGGCCGAGCGCATCAAGTACCGCTACCTGCCGCCCGTGCAGATCAAGAAGCTCCTCGCCGGGGAGAAGACGGACTACCTCTTCGGGTTCGTCTCGATGCGAGGCAAGAAGTTCCAGGCCGCGCTCCAGTACGCACCCGACGAAGCCGGCGTCGTCCAGCTGAAGTGGGAATTCCCGCCCCGTGCTCCCAAGAAGCCGAAGGAGGGCGACGCCGCGCCGCCGGCCACTGGCGATGCGCCGCCTCCGAAGGCCCCGCGCCGGCGCCAGGCCAGCAAGTCATGAGGCGAACCGCTGCGGCGTGCGCGCGCGCCATCCTCGTCCTCACGGCCGTCCTTGCCCTCACCGGCGGCCCGGCCCTCGCCCAGAAGGAGATCACCGAGAAGCAGACGAAGGCCACGAAGTCCTTCGTCGCTGAACTCGAGAAGCTCGCCGAGTGGGCCGACAAGCAGAAGCTCTTTCGCGAGCGCAACCGGACGGACGAACTGATCCTGGTCCTGGACCCGGAGAATGCGCCCGCACGAAAGGCGCTCGGTTTCGAGAAGAAGAACGGTGCCTGGACCAAGTCCGCCAATCCCAAGGAGTCAGGCAACCTGGCGACGGACGGGATGAAGGAGTTCGGGGAGCGCCGGCAAAAGGCCAACGATGCATTCCTGGGCGCCATGGACCAGCTGCTCAAGGACGAGCGCGGCATGATCGATGGCGACCTGAAGAACCGGATCGCATCGGACATGGCCGCCGTCGACCGCGAAGACCCGCGGGCCCGCGCGGCTGGCGGTGAGACGAACGTCGCCAACAAGTGGGTACTCAGCGAGACGGCGAACGCGGTCATTCGTCGCGGCCTCGTCACGAAACTCGCGAAGGCCGCGTTGGCGGCAGTGCCGGCGGCCGGTGGACTGACGCCCGAGGAAGTCGAGTCGAGCCTGGGGATCGGTTGGCCGTCACGCGCCGCGACGAAATCCGCCCGCTGCCTGTGCACGGGTGACGCGAAGGAGGCGCCGCGCATCGCGCATGCGTGCGAAGCCGCCGCCGAGTTCTTCGCCAAGCTCTTCGACGAGAAGGTCGTCCTCCCGGACAGCTTCACGATCTACGCATTGACGGACACGCTCGCCCGCGACACGCTCCTCGCCAAGTATCCGGGCATACCGGCGGCAGAGCGGACGGCCGGCAAGGGCCTCGGCGGATTCACGCTGCCCGGCGGTTCGCGGTTCGCCTGCTGGGGACCGCAGCCGCCCGAGCGGCTCGATCAGTCGGTCCGCCGAGCTTTCGGCGTGCTGCTCGAGCGCGCGTTCGGCATCGGGTCCCAGCAGGGCGCACTTCACGAAGGCCTGGGTCTCTACCTCACCTACCAGCTCATCGGAACGAAGCTCACGTGGTACATCGGGCCACGCAAGTACGCGGTCTCGGGCAAGGACGTCCTGCAGGACAAGCTGCACAAGAACGAGACGGACTGGATGGCGGAGGCGAAGGCCCTTCTCGCCAAGCCCGATCACCCGCCGCTGAAGGCCATGCTCGCGCACGACCTGAACGACCTGACGCCGGAAGAGATGCTCTACTCGTACCTCCTGGCCGCCTATTTCATCGAAGGTAGTCCCGACGACTCACCGCGGTTCATCCGGGCGCTCTGCCGGCCGACGCCGTCGGACAAGGCAGCCTACGACGCCTACGGCGTGAACGTCGACGGGCTCGAGGCCCGCATCAAGCGCTGGGCGAGGGAGCTGAAGTAGTCGCCGCGCGCCACGCGGCTCGCCGCTCGATCGGGCGCGGTTTGCGGCAACGCGTCGGGTGCCCGGGATCGGCCGGACGGTGAGGGATGGGCGGTGGGGCTTCTGGCAGGGCGGGAGCCCTGCCTTCCGGCCGCGCGAAGCGCGGCGCTCCGGTTCGCTCGACGCTGCGCCAATCGGCGCGGTCGATCCGACGGCGAGCGGCACGGGGATCACGGTGGCCTGGGCTGCGAGGGGCGGGGCTCGGCAACACGCATCCGCCGGACGGTGAGGGATGGGCGGTGGGGCTTCGGGCAGGGCGGGAGCCCTGCCTTCCGGCCGCGCGCAGCGCGGCGCTCCGGTTCGCTCGACGCTGCACCGATCGGCGCGGTCGATCCGACGGCGAGCGGTACGGGGATCACGGTGGCTGGGTTGCGAGGGGCGGGGCTCGGCAACACGCATCCGCCGGACGGTGAGGGATGGGCGGTGGGGCTTCGGGCAGGGCGGGAGCCCTGCCTTCCGGCCGCGCGGAGCGCGGCGCTTCGGTTCATCGGACGGGGGCGGAGCCCAGCAGCGTGCGATCGAACAGGGATTCGATGCGGCGGTATTCGTCGGTCCACGACGCGGCGTCGGTGAAGCCGTGGGACTCCGTCGGATAGAGCGCCAACTCGAAGTTCTTCTTGCGGAGTTCGATCAGCCGCTGCACGAGGCGGATCGAGTCCTGGGCGAAGACGTTGTCGTCCACGAGGCCGTGGCAGATGAGGAGATGGTCCTGCAAACCTCCCGCCCACGAGATCGGACTGGCACGGCGATAGGTCGCTTCCTGGTCGAGCGGGTCGTCGAGGAGGTTCGACGTGTAGCCTTCGTGATAGTGAGCCCAGTCCGTGACGGGACGCAGCGCGGCACCCGCGTGGAACACGCCCGGGTGACGGAAGAGCGCCATCAGCGTGAGGAACCCACCGTAGGATCCGCCATAGAGCCCGATCCGCTCGCGCTCGCAGCCTTCATGCTCCACGAGCCACGCGGCCGCAGCCACGCAGTCCCGAGTGTCCACCTCGCCGACGCCACCCTTGACGGCAGCCCGAAACGCTCGGCCATAACCAGCTGAACCGCGATAGTCGATGTCGACGACGGTGTAGCCGCGCCCGGCAAGGTGCTGGTGGAAGGCGTACTCGCGCTCGTAATGACTCCACCCGTCGTGGACGTTCTGCAGGTAGCCGGCCCCGTGAACGAACACGACGCCCGCCTTGCTCGCGCTCCCTGCCTTCGGCCGGAAGACGCGTGCGGGGATCTCGACTCCCCCATCGGTGGGAATCCGCTCGATCGGCGGCTCGATGAACGGCCAGCTCTCGAAGGCCACCGACGGCGACCTCGTGACCGTGCGCGGAGACGCGACGCCCGACGGAGTGATCTCTCGAATGCGCAGCTCGGGCGGCCGATTGGGCTTCGACCACACCTCGGCGACGAACGCGCCGTTCGGTGAGAGGTCGACGGTCCTCAGGCCGCCATCCCGTGTCAGGACTTCGCGACGCCCGGTCCGAACGTCGAAGCGGACGATCTCTCGCGACGCCGGAGAGTTCACGGACGCCGTGGCAATCAGCGACTCCCCATCCGGCGCCACTTCCACGTCGGAGACCTCGTACGCTCCGGGGTCCAGCGCGCGCTTGGTTCCCGAGCGGACGTCGACGAGGAAGAGGTTCAGCCAGCCATTCGTCTCGCTGAGGAACCAGAACGTCTCCGTCCCTCCGACGAACCCGCCCCACGAATCCTGCCCCAGCACCCATGCGGGGTCGTCGTGGCGATGCAGCGTTGTGATTGCGCCGGTCGCCGGTTCGATCCGAACGAGAAACGCGTGGGATCGATCGCGGCTTTGCGCTTGCCCGACGAGCCATGCGCCGTCGCGTGACCAGGCGGTGCGCGACACGCGAGTGGGTGAGCCGCATTCGGGGTCGGCGACGTCGACGCCCTTCCCCGACTCGGCCCGCACGATCACGAGCCGACTGTCGGCTTCCGCGTCGCCGGCCTTCGCCCGCACGGCGCGAGGCTCGGTGTAGCCGCTCTTGGTCACGTAGTCGGGCATCTGTTCGGAACGTCCACCGCGGCGCGGGCCCTTGGAGATCCTGATGACGGCGAACTCGCCGGACGGCGAGGGCTGCACGTCCTCGACCGAGAAACCCGGTGGTGCGACGTATCGGGCCGGTTCCTCGTCGTCCGGTCGGGAATCGGGTCGCGTCTCGGCTCTCTTCGCCTCCTCTCGTTCGAACAGGCGCCGAAAGAGCCCGACTTGCTCCTTTTCCATCTGCTCGGCGAGCCGTTTGGCGCGGTCGGCGGGCGCCGACTCGGTGGAGACCTTCTCGGCTGGCCGCTCGCCGTCGCTCCAGGTCAGCAACGCGCGCACCTCGGGCTTCGTGAACGACACGTGAACGAGCGTGTTGTCGACTTCAAAGTAGGCGCCATCGCCCTTCGCATCGAAGGACGGCCTCGACGGCGGCCGCGACAGGCGCACGAGCGTCGTCGGGTGTGCGCCGTCGACGTCCTCGATCACGAGAGCATTCTTCTTCACGACGAGGCGGCGCAAGCCGTCCGGCGATCGAACGCCCGAGCGTGGTCCGGGATCGGAGGGTGCCAGCCGAGTGAACGTCCCCAACGTCGCATCGGCGGAGTAAGTCGCCTTGTCGCGTCGCGTCGGCTCGCGCCAGGTGAAGAGCACGGATCGAGAATCGTCCGTCCACCTCTGCACCACGGGATGTTCCCCGAAGAACTCGGGACCAAACATCACGAGGTCCAGGTCGAGCGTCGACATCGGCTGAGCGAGCCGCCGTCGGAGCGCGTCTTCGATGGCGATCGCGTCGGTCGGGCGCGTCGTCGGGAGCGACTCGGCCGACACCGTCGCCGTCCGCGACGCCGGCCCGCTCTCCTGGCCGAACGCGGCGCACGCAGCCCAGATCACCGTCGCGGCGCACCAGTGGCGCGCCGAGCGGTGATTCACAGCCTGCCGCCCGCCGCGTCGACGAACGCCTTCAGGATCGGATGCGGCCCCAGATCCGGCGCCCTCAAGTGCGGCGCAAACGACGTCACGACGAAGAACGGGTGGCCCGTCAACTCGAGGGCACGCACGACGAGTTGAGTCTCGTCCGTGGCGGCGAACTTGAACCCGGCGCGAGCGACGGGGTTCTTGTGCTTCTGCGAGATCGTGTAGCGCGCACGGTGGACCTCGCGACTGGTGTCGGCGCCGATCCAGCCACGCATCCGCGCATCCTTCACGTACTTGACGACGAGGTCCCCGAAGATCTCGGCGGGGCGCCCGCGCACGAGCTCGGGCGGCGTCAACTCGACGACGACCGTGTCGCGGGGCGTATCGTCGAACTCGATGCTGTGCGCGCCCGGCAGCGTGAGGACGCGCCTGGCGAATTCCACGATGGCGAGGTCCATGCCGAGTTCGCAGCCGAAGTACGGCAGCTGGCCTTCGCGGGCGAATTCGATGGCGTCCACGTAGCCGTCGGGAGCGTCCGTCGGCCCCGGTGGGCCGAAGATCGCGTCGGCGTCTCCCAGATGGTCCAGGACGCCTTCCTCGCTGAGCGTGGCGGGGCTGATCCAGACGACTTCCAGTTTGTCGGTGGGTGACGCGGCCGCAGCCAGCGCCGGTTCGACCATCGCGAGTCCCGGATCCTCGGAGTCGGGCTCCCCGATCACGCACACGCGCACGTTCAGACCTCCTCTTGGACAGAGCACGGGCAATAGGAGACACGACAGGTCCGCCCGCGCAACGGCGTGCATTGTGAGCGCAACCGGCAACTCGTCAAGCCGTCGCGTTGAGGCAATGCGCACCGAGTGCGACATTCCTCGATGCTCGGCCCATCGGATCCCATCGCCGTTTTTCGAAAGCTCTGGGCGGAAGCGCGCGCCGGAGTCGACGAAACGCGGTGCGACGCAGCCGTTCTCGCCACCGTCGACGACACGGGGCGGCCGGCGGCCCGCGTCGTCCTCGTCAGGGAGGCAACGGACGCGGGGTTCGTCTTCTACACGAACGGCGACAGCAGAAAGGGCCGGGACCTGCTCGCCAGGCCCGAAGTCGCCCTCTGCTGGCATTGGGCCCACATCCAGGTGCAGGCTCGCGTGGAAGGCACCGTTGCGCCGACGTCGGCTGCCGAATCTGACGCCTACTTCGCGTCGCGCGCCAGGGAGAGCCAGGTCGGGGCGTGGGCCAGCGAGCAGAGCCAGCCGCTGTCGAGCCGGTTCCGCCTCCTCAGGCGCTTCCTCGCCTTCCAGCTGAAGTTCGCCGGAGGGGACGTCCCGCGCCCGCCGCGATGGTCGGGGTTCCGGGTCACCCCGAGGCGGATCGAAGTGTGGTACTCGCGGCCCCACCGCCTGCATGACCGGCACGAGTGGACGCGCACCCCGGACGGATGGCGTCACACGTTGCTCTACCCCTGAGCCCTACTCCTGCTTCAGACGAACCGGGGCAGGTGTTCCTGCCAGTAGGGCCAGTCGTGGCCGAAGACGCCCGGCCAGACCTCCTCCGTCACTGGAATGCCCTTGGAGCGAAGGATCGCCGAGAAGCGGCGCGTCTCCTCGACCAGGCTGTCGTGCTCGCCGGTCGCGATCACCCATTCGACCTTGCGCATGCGGTCGCACCACGACGCGTCCATGTTGGGGACGAAGGCGACGGGAGAGTGGAAGTAGCAGAGGTCGTCCCAGTAGCCGTTGGCGTTGAGGACCTTGTTGACGTCGAAGAGCCCGGAGAAGGCGATCACCTTCTTGACCTGATCGGGATGGCGCGCGCCGAAGTTCACGGCGTGGTAGCCGCCCATGGACGCGCCGTACACCATCAGCTCCGAACTGTGCGCGTGGGTCGTCAGCCACGGCACCAGCTCCTCGGAGAGGAAGCGGTCGTAGACGTCGTGGCGACGCACGCGCTCGCCGGGTGTCAGATCCTTGCGGGCCCAGGAGTCGTTGTTGATGCTGTTGATGCAGATCACCTGCAGCCGACCGCTGTCGATCGCAGGCGTGACCGCGCGGACGAGGCCGCGGTCTTCGTTCTCGAGGTGATTGCCGCCCGACGTGGGGAACATGATGAGGGGCCGGCCCCTGTTCCCGAACCAGGCGAAGTCGATGTCGATCCCCAAGACGCGGCTGTAGAAGTACCCGACCTGTCGCATGGCGGCGATGGTATCAGAGGCGTCAAGAGGTCAAGACGGGCGGCCGAGGCCGGTTTCGAATCCGCTCCACCGACCGGCTCCCCGCCTGAATTCCCTGGGCGACCCTACTCAGTCCGGTGCCGGCGGGACTCGGCATCCGTCGCCCAGAAGTACGCATAGATCAGGCGATCGATCACCAGGGCGGCGATGAAGACGGCCCCAGCGACCACGGCAACCTCACGCCAGTCCGATGACGACTCGAGAACCTCATCGAGCCTCCATCCCCGCCCGTGGCGGTAACGAGGCGTCGGCCAACCCGAAGGATCGGGCGGGGGGAGCGGCCGACTCGGCAGACTCAGCCGCACGAACAGGAACGCGGTCACGAAGATCACCGCGGATGCGAATTGCGCGACGCGCAGCAACCCGACGGCGCCTGCGTGGCGGGCTCGAAACTCCTCCCACCGATCCGGGGCGCGATTTCCCGGGTTGCCGATCACCAGCAGGAAGAGAACTCCGATCGAACGAAGCACGAACGAGAGCGGCACCCAGGCGATGCGACTGACGAGCGTTCGCACCGTCAAGGGCTTGCGAGGCGGCGGCGCGGCCTTCGGAGCTGCTCCAGCGGGACGCCGGTTTCGCGGTCGTTCGGGGCGCGGGCGCTCGTGTCCGAATCCCGACGATCGAGCCGGCCTCGGAGCCGGGCGCACGCCCTGCCGCCGCACCTGCTCGTCGTATTCGAACCGACGTCGCGAGTCGCTGAGCACGTCGAAGGCCTGCTGAACCGCTACGAACCGGTCGTGAGCCTCGGCTTCGCGCCCGGCGTTGCGGTCCGGATGCCACCGGAACGCCAGCGCCCGGTAGGCCCGACGAATCTGCCCCGACGTCGCGTAGGACGGCACACCGAGGACCGCGTAGTAGTCGATGATCGCCATGGCGCCGCGTCGTGAGGTCAGACGATACTCGGTCGGCGCCGGCGTGCCGCGGATCTCGCCGGTCGAGGGCGGGGACTCGAACACGCGGCGGAATCGCGGGCAGGCTGGAGCCTGCCCGGTCCGGCCAAGCGGAGCTTGGCGCTCCGGAACGCCGGGCTCCGGCCCGCCGCTGAACTCGCCGCCGGATCCCGTTCGGAGCGAACCGCCAACCGCACCGAGATTGCAATCTCGCGTCCGGCCGGGCCGCACACGATCGCCGATCGGCACGGTTGCTCGCGGGATGGGAACACGCGGCGTGCTCTCGGGCAGGCTGGAGCCTGCCCGGTCCGGCCAAGCGGAGCTTGGCGCTCCGGAACGCCGGGCTCCGGCCCGCCGCTGAACCCGCCGCCGGATCCCGTTCGAAGCGAACCGCCAACCGCACCGAGATTGCAATCTCGCGTCTGGCCGGGCCGCACACGATCGCCGATCGGCACGGTTGCTCGCGGGATGGGAACACGCGGCGGAATCGCGGGCAGGCTGGAGCCTGCCCGGTCCGGCCAAGCGGCGCTTGGCGCTCCGAAACGGCGCGGTGCCGATACGCTCCGGTTCTGATCAGCCTACCGCGTGAACTTGCGGTACTTCGCCGCCTGGGACGCCGGGCCCTGGCCCGACGCCTCGCGCTCCTTCTCGAGCTTCTCTTCGAAGGTGCTGAAGTCGCCCTCGAAGAAGCGGACGTTCCCCTCGCCGTCGAACGCGAGCACGTGCGTGCAGATGCGGTTCAGGAAGTAGCGATCGTGCGTGACGACGACGGCGCAGCCGGCGAAACCCTGCAGGGCTTCCTCGAGCACACGCAGCGTCTGCAGGTCCAGGTCGTTCGTGGGCTCGTCGAGCAGGAGCACGTTCCCGCCACGCCGGATGAGCTTGGCGAGTTGCACGCGGTTGCGCTGCCCACCCGAGAGGTCCCCGACCTTCTGCTGCTGATCGGTCCCGCGGAAGTTGAACCGGGACACGTAGGCGCGACTGCTCACGAGCTTCTTGCCGAACTGAAGCTGATCCTGCCCGCCCGTGACCTCCTGGAAGACCGTGTTGTCGTCCGCGAGCGTCTCGCGCGTCTGATCCACGTAGCAGAGCTCGACGGTCGCGCCGATCTCCACGCGCCCCTTCTCGGGCTTGAGCACGCCGGTGATGAGCTTCAGGCACGTGGTCTTGCCGGCCCCGTTCGGGCCTATGACTCCGAGGATGGCGCCGGGCGGCAGCGAGAAGCTCAGGTCCTTGATCAGCGGCTTGCCGCCGAGCGACATGGACACCTTGTCGAAGGTGATGACGCGGTCGCCGAGCCGCGCACCGGACGGGATCGACAGCTCGATGGCGTCCTCGCGGAACTCGGCTTCCTGCGACGCCATGCGTTCGTAGTTCGCGATGCGGGCCTTGTTCTTCGCGATGCGGGCACGGGGCGATTGGCGGATCCACTCCAACTCGCGGGCCAGCACCTTCTGACGGGCAGCTTCCGATTTCTCTTCGACCTCCAGGCGAGCCTGCTTCTTCTCCAGGTAGGCCGAATAATTGCCCTCGTACGGCGTGCCGCGACCGCGGTCCATCTCGAGCATCCAACCGGCCACGTTGTCGAGGAAGTAGCGGTCGTGCGTCACGAGGACGACGGTGCCCGCGTACTCCTTCAGGTGGTGCTCGAGCCAGGACACCGTCTCGGCATCCAGGTGGTTGGTGGGTTCGTCGAGCAGGAGCAGATCGGGCTGAGCCATGAGCGTGCGGCACAGCGCCACGCGGCGTCGCTCGCCGCCGGAGATCTTGGTGACGTCCGCATCCTTCGGCGGGCACCGCAGGGCATGCATCGCGAGTTCGATGTGGTTGTCCAGCTCCCAGAGATCGTGGGTCTCGATTTCCGCCTGGGTGCGCTCCTGCTGCTCGAGAACCTTCTCCATCTCGGCCGGAGTGAGGTCCGTGGCGAGCTTCTCGTTGAGTTCGTCGTAGCGCTTGAGCACGGCGCGCAGGTGCGCGACGGCCTCCTCGACGTTCTCCCCGACCGTCTTGTTCGGGTCCAGGCTCGGTTCCTGCGGGACGTAGCCGACGGTCGCCCAATCGGCGAGCCGCGCATCGCCGTCGAACTCCTTGTCGACGCCGGCCATGATCCTCAGGAGGGAGGATTTTCCGCTGCCGTTGTGACCGATGACCCCGATCTTGGCGCCCTTGAAGAACGCCAGGGTGACGCCGCGGATGACTTCCTTGGTCCCGTACTTCTTGACCAGGTTCCGCATCGAGTAGATGTAGTCCGCCATGGGGCCGCGAAGGTAGCATCGGCGCCAGCCCCGAAGAATCGCCATGGAATACTGGGTCGACGGATACAACCTGATCCTCCGCAAGGGCTGGGACAAGCAGTTCACGCTGGCTCAGTCCCGCGAGAAGCTCCTGCGCGCCGTCGTCCCATCGGGCATGCCGACGCGGATCTACTTCGACGCCAGCCGTGACCGATCATCGAACGACGCGCGCCTCGCCTCGCCGTCGACGAAGGTCACGCCCGTCTTCGTGCGCTCGGGTAGCGCCGACGACGCCATGATCGCGGACCTCCGCAAGGTGACGGCAGCCAACGTCACCCTGGTCACCGACGACCGCGAGCTCCGCGGCCGCGCGCGTCAGGTGGGCGCGAACGCACTCGGCATCGAGAAGTTCCTCGAGCGCATCGACGTGGCAAATGCTCCGCCGCCACCTCCACGTTCGCCGAGTCAGACACCGCCGTCGCACTCCCCCGCGGACGACCCCGACGACGATCGCCCCAAGCGCGTCTCCAAGCAGGAGGTCGACGACTGGATGAAGGCGTTCGGCATCACGGACGACTGGAAGCCGGAGGACGACGCTCCGCAGCGCTGACCCCGTCGTCGTAGACGAGTCCGACGCGCCGCCTCGCGGATGAGTCCTGATCTCCCCCGCCACCGCGGCACCGATTCACTCCGAGTCACGCGGGCCGGCGAAACCGGGCGTAGGATCCGGCGGACGGTGATCGTTTGACGCACGCGCATCCCACTACGAAGGTGCCGGATCCGACCCGCTTCGCACGCAAGCGCGCGTGGGTCCTCGTGGGCGTCTACGCGATCATGGCGGCCCACTTCGCCCACTGGCTCGTCGCGAGACGCACGCTGGCGCCGCTCGAGCTCAACGAAGTCATGTACACGGCCGAACTCGGGATCGTCACGGCCGGGTTCATCTTCATGGCGATCGCCATTCTCTCGACGCTGATCTTCGGCCGGTTCTTCTGCAGCTGGGGATGTCACATCGTGGCATTGCAGGACCTCTCGGCGTGGATCCTCCGCAAACTTCACGTGCCTCCCCGTCCGATCCGGAGCCGCGTGTTTCTCTGGATACCCATCGCCGTCGCCGGGTACATGTTCGTCTGGCCGCAAGTCGAACGCATCGCGGCCGGGCGACCGTGGCCGGGTTTCCGCGTCGCCGGTGACGCGGAGGGCTGGGCCTCGTTCGTGACCGAGAACTACACGCGCAACCTGCCCGGGCCCGGAATCGCCATCCTCACCTTCGTCACGGTCGGATTCGCCGCCGTCTACTTCCTCGGAACGCGCGCGTTCTGCAACTACGCCTGCCCATACGGGGCGGTGTTCGGACTTGCCGACAGACTCGCGCCCGTCCGGATCCGCGCTCGCGGTTCCTGCGACGGTTGCGGCGTCTGCACGTCGGTTTGCGACTCGCGCGTCCGGGTTCACGAGGAGATCGCGCGCTACGGCACGATCGTCGACCCGAGGTGCCTCAAGGACCTCGATTGCGTCGCGGTCTGTCCGGAGCAGCGTCTCTACGTCGGCGTCGGCCTCCCCGGCCTCATCACGAGTGCTGGACCGGCCCGGCCCGTGCGGCGGTTGTACGACTTCAGCTGGCCCGAGGACCTCGCGCTCGGCGTGCTGTTCTGTGCGCTCCTCGCCGTGCTCCGCGGTCTCTACGACATCATCCCGTTCTTTCTCTCGATCACGATCGCGATCGTCCTATCGCTCGCGGCGGTCCTCTTCGTGCGGTGGATGCGAGGCCAGGATGTCCGCTTCGCGCGAATTCCGCTGCGGTCCGGCGGGCGAACGCGCGCGGCGGGGATCGTCTTCGCGGCCGCATTTGCAGGCATGATGGCACTCGCGATCCACTCCGCATTCGTTCGGTACCACGCCTTCCTCGGGCTCCGCGCGTTCGACGCCGCGAAGGCGTCCGCGTTCGCCGACGACGCGGAGGCCGAGCGGATCCGCCATCACCTCGCGGCCGCCGAGCGACTGGGGCTCCTCGAGCAACCGCGCGTTCACCGAGCCCTGGGAGAGTTTCACCGCGTGCTCGGACGACGCGAGTTCACCGCGGGGCGGAGCGACGCCGCCGAGCGGCATCTGATCGAAGCCGTCCGGTTCGATCCGGACGCCGCTGACCTGCGCGTTCAGCTCGGAGCCCTGATGCTCGGGCGCGGCGCCGTCGATGCCGCCGTCGTCCAGTTCTCCGCGGCGACGCAGCTCGACCCCAAGCTCGGGGACGCCCATCACAACCTTGCGATCGCGCTCGCAAGCCGCGGCGAGCTGACGCGAGCCCTCGCCGAGGCGCGCACGGCCGCCAGCCTCCTGCCGGACGATGCCACCGTGAAGGGTCTGCTGGCGGAGATCGAGGCGGCGCTGCGCGACGCGCGGTAGATCGGCGCGGCACCGGCGAAAAAGTTGCAGTTTCTCCCGCCGTCGTGTAGAAGCGGCATCCGCGTGACACGAGGGACGATCATCACCGTCTGTCGAACGGGGTTCACCTGACTCCAGGCGCTCGCGCCGTTCGCCGGGAGCGATCCGTACCCGACCTCCGACTCAGAGGCTCTCCGCACGCATCGATCCCATTCGCGTCGCTGAACGTCGGCGCGACCTCGCGACCGTCGCGGCGCCCACCCTGGCACACCGACGTACGACGCTCGCTCCCGCCCGGTCACCCGCGCCTTGCGTTCGCACTCCTCGCTCCCGCAACTCCCACAGGAGGTCTCATGCGCTCGCGTCCTCTTCCGCTCATGCTCTCAGGCCTGGTCTCCGTCCTGGTCCTCGGCTCCAGCTTCTCGGCGTGTTCATCGACATCGAGCTCGACGTCGGCGGACGATGCACAGAACGCGTCGTCGACCACGTACGGAAAGTCCGCATCCTTCGACGTCCGGCACGAGCTGAAGGTCATGGTCCCCGACGGCGCCAAGAAGGTCCGTGTCTGGTTCGCCATGCCGCAATCGGACCCCGCGCAGACGATCTCCAACTTCAAGGTCGAGACTCCGGCGACGTGGCGCACGACGCAGGACTCGGCCGGAAACGACGTCGTGTACGCCGAGATGTCGAACCCGACGGTGAAGGACTTCACCATCGTCGAGACGTTCCGCGTCGTGCGGCGCGAGGTGAACGCGAACGCCGACCCCTCCAAGGCGCATGCACTTTCGGCGGACGACCGAGCGCGACTGGCGGCCTACCTGGCGCCGAACCAACACGTGATCATCGACGATCGCATCTCGAAACTCGCGAACGAGATCGTCGGTGACGAGACCAATCCCGTCATCGCGGCGCACAAGATCTACGACTGGGAGCTCCAGAACGTGGACTACTGGGTGAAGGACCCCAAGAACAAGAAGGCCTCCCCGGTCGGCAGCACGGACTACTGCCTCACGAACAAGACGGGGAACTGCACTGACTTCCATTCCCTGTGGGCATCGATCGCCCGAGCCAAGGGGATTCCGACGCGCATCGTCTACGGCGTGTTCCTGAAGAAGGAGCTGGACGGGAAGGACGTGGACTCGAGCTACCACTGCTGGCCCGAGTTCTACGCCGAGGGCCTGGGCTGGATCCCCCACGACGTCGCCGTCGCCGACATCTTCGTGGGTGACTTCAAGATCGACGCGGACAACGACGAGAAGGTTCGCCGCACGACGGCCGACGGCTACGCCGGCGCCGATCCTCAGAAGGTCGCCTATTACTTCGGCAACCTGGAGGAACGCCGTGTGAAGTTCTCGTCCGGCCGCGACCTCGTGCTCGATCCCAAGCCGGACGCCAACGGCGGCGTCGTGAACGCGCTGCCGAAGGCCTACGTCGAAGTGGACGGCAAGGCGCATCCGGAAAAAGACGGCTGGACGCGCAAGCTGACCTACGCGCAAAGTGTCGAAGCGAAATGAACACGCGACCGACGGAACATGCGGAATGGAACGCGGGCGACATGGGCTGCGGAGAACTGGTTCTCGAACTGCTCATGCGCGTCCGCGGACTCGGAAAGGGTCAAGTGCTCCACCTCGTTGCACGTGACCCGGGCGCCCGAGAGGACATTCCCGCCTGGTGCCGCATGACGAATCACCCACTGATCGAGCACGAGCACCCTGACTACTGGATCCAACGACCGGGAGACTGACGATGGCCGCAACGAAGTTCTGCGTCACGCTGAATCACGCGAAAGACAACCCCGACAAGGCGACCGTGGCGTTCGTCGTCGCGTCCGCCGCGCTCGGCAGCGGAAAGGACACCATGGTGTTCCTCAGCACCGAAGGCGTGCGTGTCGGGAGCAAGGGCTATGCGGACGACATCCGCGAAGAGGGTTTCGCCCCGCTGAAGGACCTCATGGACAACTTCGCGAAGGGCGGAGGCAAGATCTACGTCTGCTCACCGTGCTTCAAGCGGCGCAAGCTGGACGAGAACAACCTCGTCGCCGGTGCGACGATCGTCGGCGGCGCCAAGCTCGTCGAGTGGTTGAGCGACGGCTCCCCGAGCGTC
The DNA here is from genome assembly GCA_044222185.1 of Planctomycetota bacterium. GTDB lineage: Bacteria > Planctomycetota > CAIWVZ01 > JBGANV01. The sequence goes on along the minus strand of JBGANV010000006.1, from coordinate 380,427 downwards.
TGCTACTGAAGGTCACGATCGCACATGGAGCCCACAGCCCGCCACGCGCTCGCCCCTGACGTCTCGTTCGATGGCGGCGACCTCGACTGCGGCAACGGGCTCCTCCTGCTCATCCGCAAGCACATCGACCCCATGGAGCGGGGCCAACTGCTCGAGATCCGCTCGACCGAGATCTCGGTCGACGAGGATCTCCCGTCCTGGTGCCGGATGACGGGGAACGAACTCGTCTCCGTCACCAAAGCGGGAAGGCAGCGCAGCTTCCTCGTGTGCAAGGGAGCGCTGGCCGAGAGACCGGCGGCCGAGCCGAAGGCCCCGGCCCGCGCGGCTGCGTCGCCGCTGGTGCAGCCCGTGACGATCCTGCGCGACCTTCCGCGGCCCGCGCCGGCGGTTGCGATCGCGCCGCTGTCGGTCATGGGAATGGGTAGCTGGCCGCGGCCTCGGTGGATGATCCAGGCGATCGCCGATCACATGACGGGCCGGATGAGCGACGTGGAATTCTCCACGACGGGTGACGACGCGGTCCGCCTCGCGATGCAGGCCCAGCTCACCGCGGGCGCGGACGTCATCACCGACGGCGAGCAGCGCCGTGACAGCTACGCCAGCTTCGTCGGCGGGCGACTGGACAACTGCCAGCTCATTCCCCTGGCGGACCTGGCGGCGATGGTCGACGACCCGGAGGAGTTCCAGGCCGAGCTCCGCGCCCTCGACGTGCCGGCGCAGGACGTCCGTCACCCCGTGGTGTTCGGCAAGCTCGGGCGCTCGCGCCCCATCGTCTTCGACGAATGGGCGTTTGCGATGACGATCACGTCCAAGCCCGTGAAGGTGGCGCTGCCGGGCCCATACCTCTTGACGCGCACCATGTGGCTCGAGTGCCTGACCAATCGCGCCTACGAGACGCGCGACGAACTCGCCCGGGACGTCGTCCGTGTGTTGCGCGAAGAACTCGCGACACTCCTCGCGGCCGGAGCGCCCCTCGTGCAGTTCGACGAGCCCGTCCTCTCCGAGGTCGTCTTCACCGGGCCCAAGCAGAAGCGCAGCTTCATGTGCGGAGCCCTGAGCGAAAAGGGCGACGCGTCGACCGAGCTCGGGTTCGCGCGAGACCTCATCGCCGAACTGACGGCCGGCTTCCCCCGCGAGCGTGTCGCCCTGCACATCTGCCGGGGAAACTGGACCAAGGACGAGGCGGCACTCCTCACGGGCGGCTATGAACCCCTGCTGCCGTTCCTGAAGGATGCTGCCGTGGGCACGCTCCTCCTCGAACTGTCGACGCCGCGCTCCGGCGAGATCGACGCGCTTCGCGCCATCCCGTCGGACAAGCGCATCGGAGTCGGCGTGGTGAATCCCCGCGCCGATCGCGTCGAGGACGTGGACGAGATCGTGACGAAGGCACGACGCGCGATCGATCGATTCGGCCGCGAGCGCGTGCTCCTGAATTCCGACTGCGGATTCGCGACCTTCGCGGCCAATCCCGTCGCTTCGGCGGCCGTTGCCGCGGCGAAGGTCGACGCCATGGCGCGCGCGGCCGCGATCGTGCGCCGCGACTGACCGGCGTGCTCCGCAGGTGTCTTCGTCGACTCGCGACTCCCCAGCCGAGGCCGCTGCGACGACACCCGCCGCTCCTTCGATCGGCGCGAAATCGGGAAGGTGCCTGCTGACTGCGTGATCGCACGGCGGTCGCGAGATCGATCCGTCACCACATGGGCGAAGGACCGAGCGTCGGAAGACGTCACGTGCGGCGGCGTAATGGCGTGCATTCACGACGTTCGCTCAACGCGCCAGCTGCGCCGCGGCGGATTCCCGTGACGTCTTCGAGTGTTCGGACCTCCCGCGAATGACCACGACGTTCTCACCGGACATCATCAGGAGCGTTCGCCATGCATTCGGATCGACGGTTCTCTTCCTCCACTCGGCGATGGCTGCGCCACGCCGGGTTGCTCGTCACGCTGGCTTTCACGTGGTTGGCGACGGACGACGGGCGTGCGCAGTCGGCGACGGCCACCCAGTCACCAACGCGCACCGACCACGTCGCGGTGCCGCACGAAACCGGACTGATCTCCGGTGAGCGTGCGGGCACGTACCGGTGGATCGTGCGGCTCGCAGGCCCGGGCCGCGATTTCGCCGCACTCCGAGCGGCCATCCGGAGCGGCGTTCCACAGACGGTCGAGGCGGCGGTCGCCGACCTCGAAGCGACCGTGACGCGCGAGCGCGCGGAGTTCGTCACGACGATCGAGTCGTTCGGTGGCCGGGTCGCCGAAAGCTGGTGGATCGTCGACGCGATGTGTGTCGAGACCTCGCCGGAGGGCGCGGATCGCCTGCGCAATCTCACCTGGGTCGCGGACGTCTCACCGGACCGTCGGATCTCCGGAACGGCCATGCGGCCCCTCATCGACGCGACGAGCGTCAACGGGCACAACTCGGACGCTGCGGCGGCGAACGGGTTCACGGGTGCCGGCGGCCGAAACGCCGCGAACCGCTTGTCCATCGCCGTGCTGGACTCCCAGCTCGACTCGAACTACGTGACGCCGCCAGCGACCCGCCGACACCACCAGGTGCTCTACCAGGGAGGCAACCTCTCGCTGCAGACGCGCGTCCTCCAGGACGTCCAGATGCCGGGAGCCGTCGACTTCGCGGCCGGATCGCCAGGCATCCCGTCGGACCACGGGCTGTCGATCGCCACGATCGCCGGCGGCGCGCTGGCGAGCTACGTCGGCTCCGACAACGGCCAGGCGCCGGCGTCGCAGATCGTCGGCATCAACATCGCAAACGCCGTCTCGGGAGGGATTCCGTACACGACGACGGCCATCCTCGACTCCGCATGGCAGTGGGTACTCGCGAACAAGGTCGCGCTGAACATCGTCGTCGCCGTGAACTCGTTCGGCGGAGAACCGAGCCCGCTCAGCTCGACGCAGGTCGCACTCGACACGTGTGCCTCCGTCGGCGACGTGCTCGTCGTCGTTCCGTCGGCGAACACGGGACAGTTCAGCTCGTGGGATTCTCAGTACGCCGCCAACGGGCTCGCGGTGGGGTCGGCGGGACCCTGCGCACACAACGTGAGCGACTTCTCGGCGAGAGGTCCGTTGACGCCGTCGCGCACGTCGGGTGGGAGCTTTCCGACGCCACTCGGTTACGAGCGCCCGTACCCCGACATCACGGCCGTCGGCACGCTCACGGTCCTCGCCTCCAACGTGTCGGAGACCGCAAGCCGGACGTACGAGGGGACGTCGCTATCCGCGCCGCACGTCGCGGGCGCCGGCTACCTCTTCCGGGCAGGCCCGGACTCGGGCACCACGCCCACGGGCCGTTCGGCGCTGATGACGAGGGCGGCGCTCCTTGCGACCGCGCTCGACATCCGATCCGCCAACGGGAATCCGGTGAAGCCGGACGACCTCTACGGCGCCGGGTTCCTCCGCACCGACTACCTCACGGCCTACGCGCAGAGGATGTCGCTCCAGACCTCCGAATCCACGGTGACGAACGCGGTCACGTCGTTCCCCCTGAACGTCACGAGCGGCGACGTCGTCTCCGTCGCGATCGCGTGGTTCCGAAACGACTTCTCCGCGACTCCGAACTGGTCGGACTTCGACCTGAGCGTCATCGATCCCGCGGGCACTGAGGTCGCAACGAGTTCGTCGTTCGTCGTCGGTGCAACCGCGCCGGGCGGAAAGCGCCGAACGTGGGAACGTGCCACGTTCACGGCCGCCACGTCCGGCCAGTTCACGATCCGCGTCATACCGATCCAGATGCCGGTCGCGGCGGATCGAGTGGCCCTCGCGACGTGCGTCATGCCGTCGCCGAGCGGGTTCGTGACGGGCGCCCGCGTCGAGCCCGTGTTCCCCAACGTGAACGCGAACTGCACCGGAACCGGGCCACTCGTCGGAGCCGCGACCCTCGATACGGAGAACCTCGCCATCGCGCCCGCGAAGACGTTCACCACGAACGACTGCGCGAGCGCGCCGTTCTGCGGTCTCTGGGCCGAGGACGTGGGGACGCGTGCCTTCGATATCCTGGGCGGTGCCGCAGGACAGACGGTCACGTTCTCGTTCTGGGTCGACGCGCCATGCGATGGCTACATGGACTGCGAGGTCCGCGATGTCAGCGGTTCGGGCAACTGCCCGGTGCCGAGCGTCTTCCCAGGCCCGAACGTGCTCGGCGTCGGGCGTGCGTACTACCCGGCGGGCGGCGGATACATGAGCGGGCAGATCGCCGTCGTGTCCGGAAGTCCGCGCTTCCTCGTGCTGCATTTCCCCGCGAAGATGCGCTGGTGGGACGATCGTTTCGTGTCGCTCTCGCAGTGGAACGCGGCCCCGTGGTTCATCAGCTCGGTGTGCGGAAACTCGACGAGCCCGTATTGGGTCTGGGCGCCGACGGCTGCGGGCACATGGTTCGAGCTGAACAACACTCCGTACCAGATGCTCCCCGGCTTCGTCCGGATCCGGCAGTGGAAGTTCCGATACGGATGGGCCGGTGCGGGCGCGACGACGGCGAACCTCACGGTCACCGGAGTTCCGCGAATCGGCGCGACCGTCACGCTGCTCCTCGGCGGCGCGGGTGTCGGTTCAACCGCGGGTGTCCTGGCCATGGGCTACACGCCGTTGAGCGCGCCGCTCTTGCTGCCGGGATCGTCGACCTGCAACCTGCTCGTCACGCCCACGCTGACTTTCCCCATGAACCCCTCGGATGAAGGTTGGGCGGAGATGCCGCTCTCCATTCCGGCTCAACCGTCGCTGATCGGAGGGTTCGTGGAGGTTCAGTCGATTCTCGTCGATGTCCCGTCGAACACGCTGTGGGCGTCGAACGCGTTGCGACTCGTGCTCGGTCTGTGACCCGGGTGGACGATCACGGGGGCGGCCGGCGTGCTCGTCACTCCACCGCGAGCGACGAGCACGTCACCTTCGCCGCGTAGTTGTTCTGCGAGCCGGGGGCCGTCGCAAGCCGCAATCGCAGGTGCGTGGCGTCATGATGACCGCGGGAGTCCGCGGTGACCTCGCATTCGGGGTCGCCCGGGCTCATGCGCATCGCCTCCGAGGAGAACACGGGCCGCCCTTCGGCGTCGACGCCCTCGATGGTGATGTCGAGACTCGGCTGGGCGAAGTTCCGGTTGGCCGGGTAGCGAAAGCGACCGCGGACGCGCGCGATCGAGTGCCGCGACTCCGGCATCGGGATCTCCACGACCGTCGCGCCGGCGGCCGGCGGCGGTGCGTGGAGATTCATCTCCGTGCCCGAACGGCGAAAAAGCGGGTAACGGAGCGAGAGCATCGGCGATACGAGCCGCGCCAGGCGCAGGTCGCCGGGATCGAGCGTACGGGCGCCGCTGCGAGAGTCCGCCACCCTCACGTTGGCGACCGCGAAGAGCGAGTAGCGCGCATTGCCCGCGACGAACGCGTGGCGAAACAGAAGCTCCCAGAAGAGCGGCTGGGATTCGTCGGTCGGCGTCAACGCGTAGCACGGTCGGTCGGTGAGGCGGCCGATCGCGCCGAGGAGCATCCGTGGCGGCGGCGCCTGCCCCGTGGCAGCCCCGACGAACGTCAGGTGGCGACGGGCACAGAACATGGCGAGAGCCCAGTCCGGTGGCGCGTCCGACGCGAGGACGACGACGGCGTCGGAGGGCAGATGATCCGCCACGTCGTCGAAGCGCTCGGAGAGGGCCGCCGTCGGCCCTCGCATGACGGGGGTCGTGAGGTCGCCCGACGTCGTCAGCGTGCCGATGGCGGCGCACGCCGCAACCGCGGCGACGGGCACCACGACCCACGCAACCGGCACGAGCCGTCGACCAAGAAGCCGCGCGATCTGCTGCGTCGCGAACGCCGACGCGAGCGCCACGGTGAAACCTGCGTGAACGACGGTGTGGGCGTGGCTCCAGACGTGTTCGCGCATGGCAGCGAAGTACGGCAACTCGCACGACGCGAACGCCATCAGGAGTCGCGGGCCGCGTCCCGCTCCGCCTCGACGCCGCAGGACCACGCTCGCCAGGCCGCCGAGCAGCACGACGACCACGTGCGCGGGCGCGAACGTCGCGAGGCGCGCCAGCACGGTGACGGCGTAGGGCTCGGCCCCCGATTCGCCACCGCCGTCCCCCGAACGCTTGCGAAGTGACTCGAACACCGACTCCAGGGCGTCGCCGACGGTACCCCCGCACGTCGCCGCCGTCGTCGACAGCCGCCACAGAGCTGCGCCGGCCATCGAGACGGCGATGATCGAGCCGAACACGACGGCGTCGCGCACGCGACCCCGCACCGCCCCCGAACCGAGGATGAGCGGTGCGACGACCGACATCAGGCCGATGGCAGGGAGGGTCTCGAGCCCGAGCCACGCGATCGCGGAGAACGCGCTCGCGGCCGCGCCCACGAGCGCGACCGCGCGCCCTCGCCCGGTCATGGTGCACGCAACGCCGAGGAAGGCGCAGGCGACCGCCTTCGCAAACAATGCCTGCGCGTGAAATTGGAGCGAATCCGAGATGAGGAACACGGGCGGGAACGCAGCGAGCAAGAGCTGGGCTGCGAGCGCCAGGTGCGCGTCGCCGGTCGCCCGTTCGACGAGGAGGAAGAAGGCGAGCAGTGCGAGGGACGTACCGATGATGGCCGCAGCGCGGACCATCGCCACCGTACCCCCCGCGCGCAGCACCGCCGCCAGCAGGCCGACGCCACCGCTCGGGTGTCGCACGTACCACGACGGCGCGAGTCCGATCTCGTGGCGCGCATCCTCGACCTGCAGTCCGCCCAACGCGGCGCCCGCGGACTTCGCGAGTTGCTCGGCCGCGACGAGCGCGCGTGCGTCGCTCGTGATCACGCCGTGATCGGCGAGGTCTGAGCCAAGCGAGAGCGTCGCGAAACTCGCCACGGCGAAGACGAGGCACACGGCGATCGCGAGACGCGCGGGATACGAATGGAATGGAAGCGTTCCGGGCATGGGAACGGTTCGGGCAGGGTGGGCGCATGATACTTGCAGCACGGAAATCGGGAGGGAGCGCGCGAATCGTGCAACACGACAGCCGGCATCGGCGTCTACGGTTCAGGAGCCAGCGCCTCTGGACATCTCGCGTCGGCGATCGCATGCTCCCGCTCATGCACGCACTCGTCCTGACCAACGACGGCCCGGTCGCATCGTCGGATTGGCCTGAGCCCGTCGCGGAGGGTGAGGCCGTGATCCGCCTCACGACAGGCGGCATCTGTGCGACGGACCTGGAACTCGCAAAGGGTTACATGGATCACCGTGGCGTCCTCGGACACGAGTGGGTCGGCGTCGTCGAAGCCGCGCCGGACTCGGCGTGGATCGGCGCGCGGGTCGTGGGGGACATCAACTGCCCGTGTGGCCGCTGCCCGACGTGTCTTTCGGGACGCCGAACCCATTGCCCGCAGCGAACCGTTCTCGGGATCCTTGGGCGCGACGGGGCGTTCTCAGACAGGTTCCGCCTGCCGGTTTCGAACCTTCATCGCGTGCCCTCGACCGTGTCCGATGACGCGGCCGTGTTCGTCGAGCCACTGGCGGCGGCCTGCGAGATCTTGGAGCAACTCCACCTGCGGCCGTCCGCGCGCGTCGTCGTATTGGGGCTTGGACGCCTCGGCCAGCTGTGCGCGCGGGTGCTCGCCCTGACGGGTGCGGAAGTCGTGGGCGTGAGCCGCAGTGCGGCGCGACTGGAGCTGCTTCCGCCCGGTGTGGTTCGCGTGACGCTCGACGACGCGTCAGACCACGCGGGCGCGGACGTCGTCGTCGATTGCACGGGCAACTCAGAAGGGCTCGGGCTCGCGACACGCCTCGTCCGCCCTCGCGGGACGATCGTGTTGAAGACGACGATCCACGGACAGTCGGCTCAATCGCCCACGCCCTGGGTGATCGACGAGGTGACGGTGATCGGTTCCCGCTGCGGGCCGGTCGAACCGGCCATCCGCCTACTCGAAAGCGGCGTCGTCGACCCGCGCCCGCTGATCACGGCGCGCCTGCCGCTTTCGCGCGGAGTCGAGGCGCTCGCGCTCGCCGCCGATCCCCGGTCCGTGAAGGTGCTGCTCACGCCGCGGTGAGGCGCTCGTGAACCTCTCCGGAACGCCGCGCTCCAGCGTGGCTGGTTCGGCAGGGCTCCAGCCCTGACGCGAACTCGCGACCTCCGCAGACCCGCCACCTGCGAACGCGACGAGTTCAGGCTGCCCGTGACAGCCCGCTTGCTCACGCCAGCCCACATCCGCGGCAGGGCTGGAGCCCTGCCGGTCCAGCCAGGCTCGAAGCCTGGCGCTCCGGACGGCAAGTGTCAAGGTAGTTGCTGCCCAATGGGTCGTGTCTGACCCGCAAGGCGCCGCGCCTGCGGCGCGGCCATGATCGACCTCGGCAGAGGCCGATGACGGCGCGAACGACCAGCGGGGTCGCCGGTCGACCTCGCAGGAGGCGCCCAGTTCGACCCGAGCCGACTGCCAGCGCCTGGGACGTTCCGGTCGCGTTGACCTCGAAGCGAGCCTCATGCGTTCTGTCTCGCTCTCGGCTCGGGCTCTGGATTGAGCGTCACGGCTTCGATCTGCGACCAGTTTCTCGTGTCACCTGTCCAGCGCTCAGGGCGCATGGCGCGCGCCTTCTCGTAGACGCAGCTGCGCCCCTCGAGCAAGGACGCTTCGCGACCGCTATGGCGTTCCTCTGGCGTGACGAAGCGGATGCCGCTGTGTCGATGCTCGGTGTTGTACCAGCGTGTGAACGTCACCATCCACGAACGCGCGTGTGCGACCGACGGGAAGGGCCCGCTGGGGAACTCCGGCCGGTACTTGAGCGTGCAGAACAGCGACTCCGAGAAGGGATTGGTCGTTGCTCACGCTCGCGACTGAACGACGTCGCCACGCCGAGCGACTGCAGCGTGGCGAGCAACGTCGCGCCCCTCATCGGACTGCCGTTGTCCGAGTGGATGACGAGATCGCCGCGCGAGACCCCTTCACGGGCACACGCCGCCGCAATGAAGCACGAGGAGTGAGCGGTGTCTTCCGACTCGATCACCCATCCGACGATCTTTCGGACTCCACACGTCGATCGCGACGTAGAGGTAGAAAAGACGCCCTTTATAGGGGACCGCAGGTAGGTGATGTCCCAGCTCCAGACCTGGTTCTTGGCTGTCGCCCGAAGCTCGCGTGGTCGCTTCCGTGTCGCTGGCGCCCGCGAGGCCCCTCGGTGATGCTGCATCCCTTCCGAGCGCAGGATCCGGTAGATCGTGGACTCAGAAGCAACGTAAATCTCTCGATCGGCGAGCCTCGAACGATCTGGCTTGGCGGGAGGTCGCGGAACTCCGGCGATGTCACGAGGGTGTGACCTCCTGCCGCTCTGCCGCAGTGAGCTTGTTCTTCGGTGGTTGCTTGGGCCCCGTGCGGTGATCGGGTGCCACTGGGCTGCTTGCGCCAGTGCTGGATGGTCGTTTCGCTGATGTCCAAGATCTGCATGCCTCGGCCTGGCTCGCTCCACCAGCCACAGCATCCGCGAGGAGGTTCATGATCATGGATCGCTCTTCGGCTGGGTGGGCTCGTCCGCGTCCCCCCCAGATTTCGCAGACTTTTTTTTGGAGGTCGAGCAGAGCCCGACGGCTCGCAGCCGCTTCTCCTTCTTCGCCAGATCCGTCTCGAGTCTCCTTGATCCGGCGTGCGGCTGTAGCGGCGGCCTTCGTCGAGGAGCGCGTGCCGTCCAAGCCATCTGAGGCGGCTGCCGTCACGATCGTGCGCCAGGCATTGAGGTCCGCTCCTGTGAACGCCTCTGCGGCGCAAGAACTCGCCGAGCTCGACTTGAGGGATCGACGATGCCTCCATGACGACTTGCAGCTTCTCCGCAGCACTCCACCGCTTCGACTCATGGGGTTCTCGCGCTGCTCGTCGTTGTGGGTTCCCATGGGGAGGGCTCTATTCGCCAACTGAACCCAGTGCCTCAACGTACTTCGGGCGATTCCCAGTTCCTCAGGAGGGCCGTGATCTTTCGCTCCTCGGGCCCGAAGATCCGCTGGAGAATCCGTTCCTTGAAGCCTTCGCTGTGAATCACCCAGAGCTCTCCTTCGCCCCCGATCCGTGATCTCCTTGCGGAGAAGATTTTTTTGCCCCCCCCGGGGGGCAAACGAGCACGCCTTGAGGGCGTGCTCGAGCAGGGGTCGCGCCCCGCCCGGCTCGGAGCCGGGCAGGGAACCCCGCGGCCCCTCGACCGAGGCGGCAACTACCCTGACACTGGGGCGGAACGCCCGCGCCCAGCGCGGCCGGTTCGTCAGGCTCCAGCCCCGACGCGAACTCGCGACCTCCGCAGACCCGCCACACGCAAAGGCGACGAGTTCAGGCTGCCCGTGACAGCCCGCTTGCTCACGCCAGCCCACATCCGCGGCAGGGCGGGAGCCCTGCCGGTCCAGCCAGGCTCGAAGCCTGGCGCTCTGGAACGCCGCGCTCCAGCGCGGCCGGTTCGTCAGGGCTCCAGCCCTGACGCGAACTCGCGACCTCCGCAGACCCGCCACCGGCAAACGCGACGAGTTCAGGCTGCCCGTGACAGCCCGCTTGCTCACGCCAGCCCACACCCGCGGCAGGGCGGGAGCCCTGCCGGTCCAGCCAGGCCTGAAGCCTGGCGCTCCGGAACGCCGCGCTCCAGCGTGGCTGGTTCGGCAGGGCTCCAGCCCTGACGCGAACTCGCGACCTCCGCAGACCCGCCACACGCAAACGCGACGAGTTCAGGCTGCGCGTGACAGCCCGCTTGCTCACGCCAGCCCACACCCGCGGCAGGGCGGGAGCCCTGCCGGTCCAGCCAGGCCTGAAGCCTGGCGCTCCGGAACGCCGCGCTCCAGCGTGGCTGGTTCGGCAGGGCTCCAGCCCTGACGCGAACTCGCGACCTCCGCAGACCCGCCACCGGCAAACGCGACGAGTTCAGGCTGCCCGTGACAGCCCGCTTGCTCACGCCAGCCCACACCCGCGGCAGGGCTGGAGCCCTGCCGGTCCGGCCAGGCTCGAAGCCTGGCGCTCCGAACCGCGACCTCCGCGTCACAGCTCCCGCTTGATGAAGTCGTACATGGTCTTGTACTGACCCCACTGATTCGGCGGGGTGCGCGGGGAGTGATCCGACCCGGGCAGGAGCATCAGCTCGCACGACTTCCCGAGCCGCTGGATCTCGTCGAGCAGGCGCAGCGTGTTCTGCGGATGAACGTTGTCGTCCATGGTGCCGTGAAGAACGAGGAGCTTCCCCGACAGGTTCGCGACCGAACCCAGCGGCGAGCACTTCACGTAGCCGGCCTCGTTCTCGGAGAGGAGCCCCATGTAGCGCTCGGTGTAGATCGAGTCGTACAGACGCCAGTCGGTGACGGGCGCCCCGGCGATTCCCATCTTGAACTGATCGCTGTGCGTGAGCGAGTACAGCGTCATGTATCCGCCATAGCTCCAACCCCAGATGCCGACGCGCGACGAATCGACGAACGGCTTCTGCCTGAGCCAGGCAAGACCCTCGAGCTGATCGGCCAGTTCCTGCTCGCCCATGTTCTTCCACACGCCCCACGCACTGCCCCACCCCTTGCCTGATGCGGAGCGGTTGTCGCACACCCAGACGATGTAGCCCTCCTGGCAGAGCAGCGTGTGGAACAGCACGTACCGGTTGAGCATGTTCTTCACCATCGGCGTCGACGGCCCGCCGTAGATGAAGCACAGCACGGGGAACTTCTTCCCCTCGGGCGGATGCTCGGGATCCAGGTCCGGCGGAAGCATCAACATGGTTTCCATCGGGAACCCGTCGTGCGTTTGCACCTGCTGGAACGAAATCCGCGCCTTCTTCACCGCCGCCCACGCGGGCGACTCGTTGGCGTCCACGACGCGCACGAGCTTGCCTTCGTTGTCGCGAATCGATTGCTGCGCCGGCGTGTTGACGTCGCTCCACATCTCGACGAAGTACCGGAAGTCCGGGCTGAATCTCACCTGCGAGTGGGTGCCCGCCGCCTCGGTCAGCCGCTTCAGCTTCGTCCCGTCGAGAGCGACGCGATACACATCCTCCCCGATCGCCGAGCGCTCCGTTCCGCTGAAATACAGCACCTCCTGCCGCGCATCGACGCCGTGCACCTTGCGAACGTCCCACGCGCCCGCGGTCACCGCGTTCAGCAGCTTCCCATCGGCGGCGACGCGGTAGACGTGATGACGTCCGTCTCGATCGCTCTCCCAGAGGAACGACCCATCCTTCAGCCACAGGGGCATCTCGAGGCGCTCGACCCACGCCTTCGTCGTTTCGCGAATGACGACCGAGGACTCACCATCGGAAGCGAACGTCCGAAGCTCGAGCCAGGTCTGCGCGCGGTTCTGCACCTGCGCCTGGAGACGCGCATCCGGCGTCCACCCGACGTTGACGATCAATGCATCGTCGAGTGGCTGCGGGATCTTCGTCCACACGGTCGGGCCGCCAGCGGCCGCGACCACACCCAACTTCACGAGTGGATTGGGATCGCCGACCTTGGGATACGCCGCCGTGTGCGCGTCCTGATGGAGCGTGCGGTGATCGAGCACCGTGAACGCGGGCACCTTGCTTTCGTCGAGCGACAGGTAGGCGATCGCTTTCGAATCCGGCGACCACCAATACCCCTTCCAGTTGCCGCGGCCGTAGATCTCCTCCTGGTAGACCCAGTCGAGTTTCCCGTTCAGCTGCGTCGGAGATCCGTTCTGGGTGAGGCGCGTCTCGACGCCATCGGCCACGTTCGACACGTAGATGTCGTTCGCGCGCACGAACGCGACCATGGTTCCGCTCGGTGAGAACGTCGCTTCCTCTTCCTCGCCCGGTCGGTTGGTCAACCGCTGAGCCTTGCCCATGGCGAGGGACATGTAGAAGAGGTCGCCGCCGATGTCGAGAACGAAGGCGTCCCGGATGTCGCTCCACACGAAACCGCCGCCTGCGACGGCCGCCGCGAGGGCATCGGCCGGCGCCCCCGCAGCGGACAACGCCTGCGTGACCTTCTGCGCATCCACCAGCGGCGCCGTCTCACCGGACTTGGGGTCGACGCGGAACACATCGACCGTCCGCTTGCGCCGATCGACCCGTGTCTCCTGGAGGACTCCGTCCGCGAGCCACGCGAGCTGAGTCCCGGGTGTCCCGACGACCGGTTGCCGCAACGTGGGATGGTAGAGCCTCTCGAGTGTCAGCCTTCCGGCGTCCTGGGCGCAAACGACGGCGCAGAGGATCACCGCGAGAGAACCCGACTGGACGAACACGTTCGGACGGAAGGCTCGTGGCATGGGTGGAGACGTCTCCGTTTGGACCGGACCTGCGGTTCCCGGCGCCAGCGGCGCGAAGGGGTTTTCCCGCGCGTGGGCCGGATCATAGCGGTCGCGCCGTCACTGGCCCCGCCCGCGGGGCTTTGGGCCAAACCGCCACGCGGGTATCTTTCCGGCCCGTTTCGGAGGATCAGCATGTCGCGTTTGTGGGCCCCAGTCCTGGTTTCGCTCATCGCAGTGTGCGGCTTCGCGCAGGACAAGAGTCCGGCGACCCAGCCCGCAGCCGAGAGTCGCCCCGCCGAGGTCAAGCCGGATCACCCGCGCCTTGGCGTGCGGTGCGACACCATCACCCTCGAGAAGTCGGGCATCGCCCGCGTCGAGTCGGTGCAGGCCGGCTCGCCTGCCGACAAGGCCGGCATGAAGGTCGGCGACGTCATCGTGTCGATCGGCCCGGACAAGATCACCGACGACATGTCCTACCGGAAGGCGATGGCGCGCAAGAAGACCGGCGACACGTTCACCGTGAGCATCAAGCGTGGCGATGCTTCACAGGAGCTCTCCGTCGCATTGTTCGCCTTCAAGCGCCCCGAGCCGGACGAGGTGACGGTCCAGCACTGCCTCATCGGCTGCTCGGACGGCAAGCCCTCGCGGAACCCGGCTGAGAAGAAGCGCACGGCGGAAGAGGCGAAGAAGCTCGCCGAGGAGATCCTGCAGAAGGTCAAGGACGGTGCCGACTTCGGCGCCCTCGTCAAGCAGTACACGGAGGACCCGGGTTCGAAGAACGCGGATCCGCCCGGCAAGTACCTCCTCGCGAACGACGGTCACCCGAAGGAGGGCGCCATCGACCGCGCCACGTTCGTCGCAGGATTCACGGCCGTCGCATTCGCCCTCGAAGTGGGCGACGCGGCGATCACGCCCTACGACAAGGACCTGAGCCCCTTCGGCTTCCACATCATCAAGCGCATCAAGTGAACCGCGAGGGCGGATGACCGCCCTCAGTCGCGGCCGGCCGTCGACGGCCGGCTCTCCGTCGCCCGGCCGAACAGCGCCACCTCGCATTGCGGGTGGTCGAACATCTTCGAGTGGTCGTGCGCGATGCCCGGCGCCTCCACGAGACGCCAGTTGAACGCCCACCGACGCTCAGCCGCGAGTTCCCTTCCGCGGCGGAAGCACTCGAGCCCTCGCTGATACCTGCCTGCGCCCTGCTTCATCGCCGGCGCGCTTCCGTCGAAGTTCTCGTCCGGGTGATCATCGGCCGTCCCGAGGAACAGCGTCAGCGGAGCCGCCAGGTAGCTCTTCAAACGATCGTCCGATGAGAGGGATTCGGGGAGCCCGCCGAAGCCGTACCCGAACGTCATGTCGCGAGTGGGAAACAGGTCCGAGCCCGGATTGGCGGCCACGAGCCGCTCGGCGCCCGTGTCCTGGAACGCCGACATGCGCGCCACGAACTGCCCGCCGGCCGAGTGCCCGATGATCCAGTACGGCATCTGTGGCCGCCCCTCGATCCTGCGGATCTCCCGGGCGATCTTCGGGATGAACGCATAGGTCCACTCGTCGGACGTGCGCGGCCGGGAGTCGGGCCCGCGAATTCCGCCCTGCTGATAGCGCCAGCTCGGGAACCGCGTCGCATCGAACTTGGGCGCGATGACGAGGGCGCCGAAGCGCTCGGCCATCCCCGCTGAATCGTCCCTGTACTCGTCGGCGTTTCGCAGAACGCCGTGCATGACGATGAGCATCCGCTCCCCCGCGTAGCCCGGGGGCTTGAGCGTGTGGATCTCGAGCGGAGTTCCATCGAAATCGATCGCCTGGGCGGCCTTCCCAAGAGGAATCGTTCGCCGGGACTCCGGCTGCGGCGCTGGGCGCGTGTCCGCGGCCTGCCCCCAGGCGAGGGCGACGAGCGTCACGAAGGCGAGGAACAGACGGTTTGCATGCCCCATGGCCCGAGTCTACACGTCGTCGTGCGAAGGGCCGTTGCCCACGCCGCGTCGCCCCCAGCGCGTGCCCCAACCCGCGTCCGGGGCCGCGCCGCAAAAACTCCGTAGACGGGCTGAATTCCGACGGCACGGTCTGCCGATCCACTCAGGCAGCGAGGTCAGGATCGGGTCGATGAAGCCAAGCGGAGGTCTCAGGGTGACAGCCGGGATCGGAGTCGCGGAACAGGTTGCGTCCCCACCGTGGTGGGTGGCGAGTGCCGGCACGGTCACGATCGAGCCCGCGGTGATCGAACTCGGTGACGCCGAGGCGCTTCTCGCATCCCGCGTCGAGCGCAACACGCGACTGGGACACTTCCGCATCCCGCAAGTCCCCGCCGTCGCCGCCGAGGCCATGGGGCTTCTGTCCCACCCGGACGTGGACGCGGCCGCCGTCTCGTCGCTCATTCACAAGGACCAGCAGCTCGCCTCCGACGTCGTCTCGTTTGCGAACTCGGCGTTGTTCGCGGGCGCGGGGGCGGTGACGAACATCCCCCAAGCCATCGTTCGCGTGGGGTTCCGGAGGACACGCAGCCTGATCTTCGCGTCGTGTCTGCGCGCCGTCGTCTACGGCGGTTCCGAACTCCCGCGCGCCGAGCGCCTGTGGCGTCACTCCATCGGCTGCGCATGCATCGCCGCACGTATCGCGAAGAACGTCGGTCGCGACCCGGACGACCTCTACCTCGCGGGGCTGTTCCACGACATCGGGAAGGCCGTCGTCCTCGCGCTCCTCGACACTCTCGCCGTGCGCTCGCAGCACAAGATTCTGCGCAGCGAGTTCATCGACTGGACGATCCAGCAGCATCACGAGCGGGTAGGCGCCGAACTCGCTCTCCAATGGAACCTGCCGGACGAGGTCATCGACTGCATCCAGCGCCACTCCGAGTCCGATGACGTCCCGCTCACCGCGGCGCAGGCGATCATCGCGATCGCAAACAACGCGTGCCATCGACTGCACGTCGGTTCGCAGGACGACGGCCGCGCCGTCGCCGGCCCGCATGCACTCGCCGCGCTCGCGATCACCGAGGCGGACCTGCCGCGTGTCCTCGACGGCGTGCCCGACGCCATCGAAGAACTCTGACGAGAATCCGCCGGATTCGGCGCTGCTATGCTGCGCCGCCATGACCCCACGCGACCGAACCTGGGTCGCCGCGTGCCAGTGGGACCGTCCTTCAGCCCGCACGCGCGACGACATCGCGGCCAACGTCGACCGCATGATCGAAATGACGCGGTGCGCCGTCGTCGGGTATCGCCCGCTGCATCGCATCGGCCTCGTGGTGTTCCCCGAGTTCGCGTGGTCACCGCCGAGCTACGAGCACGTCGACCAGCTGATCGAACACCTGGCGCTGCCGATCCCCAATCCGCACACCGATCGCCTCGTCGCCCTCGCGCGCGAGCTCGGCGTCTACATCCAGGCCGGCAGCCTCATCGAGACGGATCCGCGCTGGCCCGGGCTCGTGTTCAACGCGTCGCCGCTCATCGGACCGGACGGCATCCTCTCGCGGTATCGCAAGGTGAACCCGTGGATCCCGTGGGAGGTGCACGCGAGCCCGGCGGACCTCCCCGGCTACGACGAACCGCTGTTCCCCGTCGTCGACACGGAGATCGGCAAGCTCGGGTGCGCCACCTGCTACGACTGGCTCTTCCCCGAGGTCACGCGCGAGCTGGCGCTCGGCGGCGCCGAAGTGCTCATCCGCATCTCGGCCTACATGGACCCGTGGGGTGCGACGCCGCCCATGGACTGGTGGACCGTCGTCAACCGTTGTCGCGCCGTCGAAAACCTCGCGTACGTCGTCGCCGCGAACCAGGGTGCGTCGCTCGCGAACTATCCGCCGTTCTCGTGGCCCGGCGGCAGCATGATCGTGGATTTCGACGGTCGCATCCTGACCCAGGCCGATCCGGGGCCCGGCGAGAAGATCGTCGTCGGGCCACTCGACCTCGCGTCGTTGCGCGCGGCTCGTGCCGAACGGCAACTCCACAACTTCCTCGCCCATCGCCGGGGGCGAGCCTATCGACTCCAGCAGCAACCTGGATTCCTGGGGCCGCAGAAGCCCGCCGACCACACCGTGCGCGAACTCGACCGTCGGATCGACGACGCCAAGCGCAACTTGGGACTCGGAACTCGGGAGACTGAACGATGAAGCGGTTCGTCCTCCTCGGTGTCGGCGTTCTGCTCGGCACGCTCAGTGGATGCGGCACGGGCGGCGAGCCTCCGGTCGATTACGTCGCGCTCTTCAACCGAGGCATCGTCGAGCTGGAGCAGCATCAGTTCGTGGATGCATCGAAGACGTTCGATGCGTGCACGAAGGCTCGCCCCGATCACGCGCCCGCGTGGATCAACTACGCCTCGGCCCAGCTCAATCGCAACCTCATCGAAACGCACCAGCCTTGCTTCGACGCGTGCGGCAAGGCGATCGCGTTGGATCCGAAGGCGCCCCAGCCCCACTTCCTGCGCGGGATCCTCCTGAAGCATCTGGGCCGCAGCGCCGAGGCGGAGGAGGCGTTCAAGGAAGCGCTCGCGCGCGCGCCCGACGATCCGACAGCGCTCTATCACCTGGGCACGCTCGTCGCCGAGCACGACCTGAAGGCCGGCGTCGAACTGCTCGAGAAGTCCGTCGCGGGCGAAACGCACCTGTCCTCGGCGATCTACGCGCTCGCGGGACTCAAGCGCCGCACGGACCGCGCCGCCCAGGAACAACTCCTCACGCTCTTCCAAGCGTTCGAGCGAGCCGAGACCGGCAACAAGCGTCGCATCATCTACACGGAGATGGGGCGGCTCGGCGAGGCCGTGCGGGATCCGGGACTCGGTGTTGCCGCGCAGACTCCGCCGACGAAACTCACGGCCTCCGAGGTCCACGTCACGTCGATCGCGGGGGCCCTGCTCGCCGTGTTCGATCAGGGCGGCACGACCATCGTGGCCACGCGCGGAGAGAAGCGCGGGATCCGGCTCTCGTCGTGGGAATCGGGGAAGCTCGTTTCGCGGCCTGACGCGGAGGTGGCGCAGATCGACGACGAGGATCCCGTCGATCAGCTCATCGCCGCCGACCTGGATCAGAACGGCTCCACGGACTTGCTCGTCATCGGTGGCGGACGGGCGTCCGAGTTCCTCTTCCGCGACGGGCAGTATCGCCGGATGGCGTTCCCGAAGGGCTGGGAGGAGAGGCGGCCCATGTTCCGTCGCATCCGCTCCGCCTGCGTTGCCGACATCGACCAGGACGCGGACGTCGACGTCATCCTTCTCGAGTCCGATGGACGAGGTGACCCGCCGCAGGGGAACCGCCTCGACATCTTCCTGAACGAGCGCGACGGATCGTTCGTCGAAGCCCCTGGCCAGTCGGGCGCGCCCGAGTCACGCCCCGGGGCATTCCGCCCGCCACCGCTGCCGTCGCTTTCAGATTTCGATCGCGTCTGCGCCGCCGACCTGGACGGCGACGCGGATGCGGACCTCGTCTTCTCGGGCAAGGGCGGGGTGCGGATCTGGCGCAACGAACGCCTGCTGCGATTCACGGACGTGACGGCCCGAAGCGGCCTGTTCGAACTGAACGACGTCACGTCCTTCATCGTGGAAGACGCAGACGCCGATCGCGCCACGGACCTCGTCGTCTCGGGCAAGGCAGGCCTCGGCCTGTATCGGCAAGTGACATCGAGCCCGTTCCAGATCACGTTCAACGCCGTCGCAGCCGCCGCGCCGCAAGATGGCTCCGCGGGCCTGTGTCGCCTCGCCGACCTGGATGGCGACGGGACGGACGAACTCGTCGTCGTCGGATCGAAGTCGATCCGCGTGATCCCCGCGTCGGTGATCCGGTCCGGCTCGTTCGCGGCGACGCTGGAATGGCCGCTGCCTCCGGATCCCACGACGAACTCGCCCCGTCCGACCGCGTTCGTGATCGCCGACGTGAACGGCGACCTCGCGCCCGACCTCTGCGTGGGCACGGAGGTCTCCACGGCCGTGTACTTCGGAACGAAATCCGCAGGGAATCACGCCCTCGACATCAAGCTCGCGGGGCGCATCGATCCGGGCAAGATGCGTGCGAACGCCGGCGGCATCGGCGCCCGCGTCGAGGTGATGACGGGAACGAACTTCCGGGTCCGCGAGCTGCGCGCGTCCGACGGCACGCCGGGCTCGGGGCCGTCGAACCTCCACTTCGGACTGGGCGTGAACGGCACGGCCGACTACGTCCGCATCACGTGGCCCGACGACGTGCTTCAATCGGAGGGCTCCGTGCCCGGCGACCAGAAGAAGGTCATCGAAGAGTTCCAGCGCAAGGGTTCGTCGTGCCCCATGCTCTTCGTGTGGACGGGCGAGCGTTGGGACCTCGTCACGGACTTCCTCGGCGTCGGCGGGCTGGGATTCGCCCTGTCGCCGGGCGAGTTCGGTCCGCCCGATCCGAGCGAGCTGGTCCTGATTCCCAGACTCGCGTCGAAGGGCGGTCGCATCCCGATCCGCATCCACGAGCCGTTCGAGGAGGTCTGCTACCTCGATCGCGTGAAGCTCCTCGCCGTCGATCACCCGATCGACGTCGACGTGATTCCCGACGAGCGGTTCGCGATCACGGCGCCCCAGCCCGACGGCAAGCTCCTGGCGATCCGCGAGCGTCACTTCCCCATCGCGGCCACGGGCCCGGACGGCCGCGACGTCCTGCGCGAAGTCTCCGCCATCGACCGCACCTACGCGTCGACGAAACCCGATCCGCGGTTCATCGGATTCGCCGAGCCGTCCGCATTCGTGTTCGATTTCGGTGACGCGCTGCGCCGCGTCTCGGAAACGAAGGCCACCGTCCTCGGCCTCGACGGCTGGGTCGAGTACCCCTACTCGCACGTGAACATCGCCGCCGCGCAGGCGGGAGTCCGCCTCGAAGGCCTGGGCGTGGACGTGGAGGTGGCCGGTCGCGGTTTCGTCGCGCTGATGAACGACGCGTGCTACCCCGCGGGCCTGTCGCGCACGATGACGCTTCCCCTCGGCGCGCTGCCGGCGAACCTCACGGGCCGCATGCGTCTGCGCACGAACCAGGAGTTCTACGTCGATCGGATCTGGCTCACCGAGCCCGTGGACGTTCCACTCACGGTCCGCGCGCTCGACCCCGTCACGGCGGATCTCCGATTCACGGGTTATCCGCGCGAGTATTCCCCCGACGGCCGCGCGCCGCGTCTCTACGACGGCAACATCATGGACCCGTCGTTCCCGTGGAAGTGCCTCGCCGGCGCGTTCACGCGCTTCGGCGACGTCAAGGAACTCCTCACTGACGCCGACGACTGCTTCGTGGTTTATGGCGGAGGCGAGGAAATCTCACTGGAATTCCCCGAGCCGCCCGCGCCCGCCCCGGGGATGACCCGCACCTGGGTGCTCGATGCGTTCGGCTGGTGCAAGGACATGGACCCGCACACGGCGCATCCCTACACGGTCGAGCCCCTCCCCTTCCGCGGAATGTCGAATTATCCGTACCGCGAAGACGAGCACTTCCCCGATGGCGCCGTCCAGCGCGCGTGGCGCGACGGGTATCAAACGAGAATCCTCCCCGGCACTCGCGCTCGCAGGTAGACCGCGGCCTGCGCCCACCTACAATCCCGCCCGTGAACCCTGCCGTCCCCGCCCGCTCGACCCCGCAAGGTGATCCGTCGAACGTCGCGACTCTCGTCTTCCGGACCGAACCGGGCGAGGTTCTCGTATCGCTTTCCGTGCAGGCCGAGGCTCGTGGATCGCGCGGCGTCGTCCGCGGCGACGGTCCGGCCTACGTCATCGGTGAACGCAACGGTCGTGGCGTGCGCGTGACGACGCCGGAGCATCAACGCGCGGGGTTCCTACCCGTGCTCGCGGACGGCGACTCACACCTGGCTCGTTTCGAAGACCAGCGTCCCGACCGACTGCCGGTCGCGGTGACGGGCTGTGGGAACCTCCTCTGCAATCGCGGCGTCCTCGCGCGGAACTCCGCGGGACGGTTCGGCATAGCGGGTCCGATGCGCGCGGGCGTTCGCGTTCGAGGCGGATCGAAGGGCGACCTCCTCGAAGGCGATGCGCTCGCGGCTGCGCTTGCGCCCACGAGCGTGTTCGACGAGGACGACTTCGTGGTCACCGGGCCGCTCCTGGTGCGGAACGGGATCCCGCTTCCGCCGGACGCCGACGAGTACGCGGACCTGCGGCATCTCGTCCTCCCCGCCTGGGTCGAGTTGGCGAGCGGCCTGAAGGTCGACTTCGCCCTCGATCGCATGATGAGCAACCGCGAGCTGCGCTACCGCGCCGTCCAAGGTGAGCCGGTCCGGCTCGCGCTCATCGAGAACCTCCCCGTCAACAACCTCCTCGACGCGTCCACGCTCATGTACCGGATCAGCCCCGAGCGCCTGCGGCCGGCGCTCATCCAGAAGGGCTACCGCGAAACCATCGTCGTGGATGAGCCGGGCACGTTCGCCATCGACGATCGCGCCATCACGATCGCGTTCCTTCCCGGGATCTATCCCCACCACGCGCTTGCCGTGGACGAGGACGGGTCGGTTGCATCGGTCGTCGTCACGGGCCGCTCGAACCGCGAAGGAACCACGATCCGTGACCTCGCGCTCGCGCTTGCCGCGGGTGGCGCAAAAGAGGCCATCCTCCTCGACAATGGCGGAGACGTGGGCCTGCTTCGGCGGGAAAGCCCCGGCGAATCGTGGGATTTCGTCGCGAGGCCGGCGGAGGATGATCGGTCCGCGACCTGGCCACTGCGAGCGTGCCTCATCTACCACCGCTCGCGGCTCGGCGTGTAAGATCGGCGCGCCCCAGCACCGTTGCTGATCCGAAGCGTCCTCGAAGCGTTGGAGCGCTCCACGCGAGCGCTGAAGTCGCCATGAACAGACTGAGTCAATCCCGCCGGCCCTCCGGCGCCGGGTGGGTTCTTCCGTGCGCCCTCGTGCTCGCCTCCGCAACTGCCATGCTGCCGGCGCAGGAGGCGCGACCGCAGGAATCCGACCCCATGCGGAAGCTCGCGCCCTGGGTGTCGCTGCACACCGAGCGCGGAGAAGCCGCCGAGTTCCTCGTCGTCCTCGCCGATCAGGCCGACCTCTCGCCGGCCGAGAAGCTCGCGACGAAGGCGGAGAAGGGGACGTTCGTCTACCGCGCGCTGTGGCAGAAGGCTCAAGAGACCCAGAAGCCCCTGCGCGCCTGGCTCGACGAGCACCGCATCGAATACCGCTCGTTCTACATCGTCAATCTCCTGCTGGTGAAGGGCACGCGGGAAGTCGCCCTCGAACTCGCGCGTCGCTCGGACGTCGCGCGCATCGACGGCAACCCGGTGGTGCGTGGACTCGTCGATGCGACGACGCCCGCGATCGTGGACGAGCCGCCGAGCCTGCTGAAGACGATCTCGAGCCACGTGGCGTACACGAACGCGCCGGCCGTCTGGGCCCTCGGCTTCACCGGCCAGGGGATCGTCGTCGGCGGACAGGACACGGGATATCAGTGGGATCACCCCGCGATCATCAACCAGTACCGTGGCTGGAACGGGACGACGGCGTCGCACAGCCTGAATTGGCACGACAGCATCCACAGCGGCGGCGGCTCCTGCGGCGCGAACACGACCGCCCCGTGCGACGACAACAGCCACGGGACACACACCATGGGCACCGTCTGCGGTGACGACGGCGCCACGCATCAGATCGGCATGGCTCCCGGAGCTCGCTGGATCGGCTGCCGCGATATGGACCAGGGCAACGGCACGCCCGCGACCTACCTCGAATCCTTCGAGTGGTTCCTCGCGCCCTATCCGCTCGGCGGAACCCCCGCGCAGGGCAACCCCCTGCTCGGGCCCGACCTCACGACGAACTCGTGGGGATGCCCCACGTCGGAGGGCTGCTCGCCGCCCACGTTGCTCGCGGCGTGCGCGGCTCAGCGCGCGGCCGGGATCATGACGGTCGTCGCCGCCGGAAACTCGGGTCCGAGCTGCGGCACGGTCACGGATCCACCCGCGATCTACGACGACAACTTCACCGTGGGTTCGCACAGCATCTCCACGGGCAACATCTCGAGCTTCTCGAGTCGCGGTCCCGTGACGGTCGACAGCTCGAATCGCATGAAGCCGGACATCGCGGCGCCCGGGCAGGGCGTCTCGTCGTCGGTGCCGGGGAACAGCTACGCCTCGCTCTCCGGTACGTCCATGGCGACGCCGCACGTGGCGGGCGCCGTGGCGCTCTTGTGGTCGGCGCGGCCGGCGCTGCGGGGGCAGATCACCGCCACCGAGCAGGTCCTCATGAACTCGGCGGTGCACGTCAACAGCACCAGCTGCAGCAGCAGCGGATCGCCGAACAACACGTACGGCGCGGGGCGACTGGACGTGCTCGCGGCGGTGAACGCCGTGTACAGCTTGACGTTGACGCCGCCGACGGCGGCGCAGCCAGGTCCCCGCGGCGGGAGCTCGACCTACACGCTCACGATCACCAACACGAGCTACGTGGCCGAGACGTTCGGCGTGTCGCTCGGCGCGTCGACGTGGTCCGCGTCGGCGAGCGGCGCGACCGTGGGACCGATCGCGGCGGGCGCGACGCAGTCGTTCACCGTGACGGTGAGCGTGCCGGCCAATGCGGCGTTGAACTCGACGAGCGCCCTCACCGTCACCGTCGGCTCGCTCGGTGACCCGGCCAAGTCCGCGGCGTCCACGCTGACGACGACGGCGATCCCGTCCACGCCGATCCTGACGCTCAGTCAGCCCGGCGGTCCGGGCACGGGCGTGTTCGTCGCCAACGACGGACTCCTGCCCGGCCACGAGTACTTCAACCTCTTCAGCCTGGAGCTGTGCCCGGGCGCGCCCGGGAGCGGTCCGCTCCTGGGGCTGTGCGCCACTGACGTGTCGTTCCTGATCTTCGAGGTGTCGTTGCCGGTGGGAACGCCGCCGATCCACTTCGTGACCTCGACCGTCACCACGAACTTCGGCCCGCTCGCCGTCCCGCCGGGGCTGTCCGTGGACGCGCTGGCGTTCGACTTCACCGGCGCCGCGCTCGGGCCGACGTCACCCGTCGTGCGCTTCACGTCGCAGTGAGGGCCGGTCGACGACATCGGGCGCGCCGGCATTCGAACGGCTGGATGGCAGGGCTCCTGCCTGGAACGGAACGCGGGGCATCGCCGATCGCTCGCGGCCGCGTGGGCGTCTCCGTGCGAACCGTCGGGATGGGATCGGCCGTCTGAATTCAGGCAGGGCAGAGCCCTGCCGTCCAGCCGCGCGGAGCGCGGCGCTCCGGCCGATCGCTCGCGGCCGCGTGGGCCTCTCCGTGCGAATGGTCGGAATGGGATCGGCCGTCTGAATTCAGGCAGGGCGGAGCCCTGCCGTCCAGCCGCGCGGAGCGCGGCGCTCCGCCGCGGGCGGACGCGCGTGCGATCGTCACACGAACGTCGGCAGGAACGGCGAAGCCAATCCCTCTTGGTGCACGAGCGCGATCCGCGACCGCGCGCGCGACGCGGCGACGAACAGTCTGCGCCGATCGCGGAAGACGACCGACGGGTCCTGGCCGCCGTCGTCGCTGGGGAACGCGCCCCGACTCGCGTCCACGATGACGACCGCCTCGAATTCGAGTCCGCGAATCTCGTCGACGGTGCCCATGACGACGTGGGATCCTGGATTGGTCGCAAGCGCACCGGCGCGAACGGTGGAAAGGCCCGCGTCCGTCGCGGCCCTACCGATCAACCGCACGTTGCGATCGAATCGTGTGACGACGGCGATCTCCGTCGGAGCGACGCCCTCGGCGAAAAGGCCGCGAACGATCTCCATCGCCGCTGGAAATTGGGACACGAAATCCGCGGCTGCTTCCACCCGAACGTCGTCCGACCGCGGCACGATCGTCGACGCCTTGCCGGTCGGATCGTCCTGCGCCAGCGCGTCGCAGAAGCGCCGCAGACTCTCGCTGCGACGCCAGTCGTGCTCGAGCTCGAAGCTGCGGCGCGCCTCGATGCCCGCCTCTTTCAGGGTGAAGCCCTGACGGAAGTACCGCTGCGAGTCATCCGTGAAGATCCAGATGTGATCGGACGGCCGAGCCACCGCGCGGCAGAGCTGAAGCGCCGCCTTGGGAAGCGCGTGGGCATCGTCCACGTAGACGGCGTCGACCTGGATCTCGCCGCCCGCGCCCACGGCTCCCAAGGCGTGGATCGACAGTCCCTCGGCGTCGCTCGCGCCCGCGGCATGGAGTCGCCGCTCGTACTCCTGGTAGACCGCCCAGACGCTCTCGCGCACGCTCGCTTCGAGGCCACGCCAGCGGCCCTCGCGATCGAGCGAGAGGTACTCCTCACGCAACCCCAGCGCCCGCCCCTTGATCACCTCGCCGATCTCCGAGGCGAAGAAGGCATCGCTCCGCGAGAGGACGGGCCGAGCGTCACGACGCCTGACGGCCGCCAGCGCATCAGCCATGAACCCGGACGCTTCGACCTCCGACAATCGTTCGAGGGGACGCCCGGCACGGTCCAACACGTCGGCGCAGAGTGAATCCACCGTGCGAACTTCGAGGTCGGTGGTATCCCGCCCGAGTCGCGCGGTGATCGCCGTGCGAAGCCCCGCGACGGCCGCGGCGTGCGGCGTGAGCACGAGGATGCGCCGCGGGACCAGCGCCGGCTGCGCCAGCGACGCTGCCACCCGCGCGACGAGGACCGTCGTGCGACCGACTCCAGCCCGCCCGCGAACGACGACGGGACCTGGGCCGTCATAGGCGAGCGCCAGCGCCTGCGAGGGATCGAACGTGCGGGGAGCTGCCGGAGACATGCGCCCGAGCCTAGCTCGGCGCCGCATTCGTTGGCAAGCCCCGCGACGCCCCGGCTCCACCGCTTCCGTTCGATCTGATAGGCTTCGCCCCATGCAACACCGTCGCATCGGCAACAGCAGCCTCTCCGTGAGCACGATCGGCCTCGGAGCCTGGCTCACGATGGGTCAGACCGTCGCGCAAAGCGAGACCACTGCCCTCGTCCGCAAGGCCCTCGACCTGGGCGTGACGTTCTTCGACACGGCCGACGTCTACGGCCAGGGAATCGCCGAAACCGCATGGGGACGGGCATTCGAGGGTGTCAACCGCGATCACTACGTGCTTGCGACCAAGTGCTTCTTCCCCATGTCGGATCACCGCTTCGACCGGGGACTGTCACGCAAGCACATCCGAGCGAGCATCGATCACAGCCTGGAACGGCTGAAGACGGATCACGTCGACCTCTACCAGTGTCATCGTTTCGACCCCGACGCCCCGCTCGAGGAACTCGTCCGCACCATGGACGACCTCGTCACCGCCGGGAAGATCCTCCATTGGGGCGTGAGCTACTGGACTGGCGCGCAAATCACGAACGTCTGTCGCATCGCGGAAGCCGCGGGCCGCGAGAAGCCCATCAGCAACCAGCCGCCGTACAACCTCCTCGATCGGGCGATCGAGCCCGAGGTCATTCCCGTCTCCCGCGAATTCGGCCTCTCACAGGTCGTGTTCTCACCGCTCGCCCAGGGCGTGCTCTCGGGCAAGTATTCGGGAGGCAAGCGTCCACCGGGAAGCCGGGCGGCCGATCCCAGATCGAACGCGTTCATCGACCGATACCTCGACCCGACCATCCTCACCCGCGTCGATCAGGCGAAGCGCCTGGCGGAAGCCGCCGGAGTCACACTTCCGCAAGCGTCCCTGCGCTGGTGCCTGCGCGATCCCAACGTCGCGTCGGTGATCGTCGGCGTCACGAGCGAGAAGCAACTGATCGACGACGTGAAGGCCGAGTCCGTCGCCATCGGGCCCGAGCTGCTCGATGCCATCGGGAAAGCCACCGCAGGAACGCCCGCATGACCCACGGACACGCGAGTCACGATCAGGGAGTGCGGCTGCCGCCGCCGGCCGACTTCGCGCACACGTCGCGCGTGCCATCGTTCGGCAAGTACGAGGAGCTCTACGCCCGCAGCGTCACGGACCCGGAGGGCTACTGGGCTGCCCAGGCCCGCGAGCTGATCCACTGGCGTCGGCCGTTCACCAAGATCCTGCGGTGGGAGTTCGACACGCCCACGATCCGCTGGTTCGAGGACGGGTTGCTGAACGTGTCCGAGAACTGCCTCGACCGTCACGTGGAGGCAGGCCACGGTGATCGCGTGGCGATCCTGTGGGAAGGCGACGACCCGAAGGACTCGCGGCGCATCACCTATCGCGAGTTGCTGCGTGACGTCTGCCGGTTCGCGCACGTCCTGCGCGAGAGCGGTGTCCGAAAGGGCGATCGCGTGTGCATCTACATGCCCATGGTGCCGGAGGCGGCCGTGGCCATGCTGGCGTGCACGCGCGTGGGCGCCGTGCACTCGGTCGTGTTCGGCGGCTTCTCGGCGGAGAGCCTGCGAGATCGGATCAACGACGCCCGCTGCACGATCCTCGTGACGGCGGATCAAGGGCTTCGCGGATCGAAGGTCGTCGAGCTGAAGAAGATCGCCGACGAGGCGCTGCGTTCGACGCCGTCCATCGAGCGTGTGATCGTCCTGCGTCGCACGGGCGCGCCCGTCGCCATGGACCCGCTGCGCGATCGCTGGTGGCACGACGAGATGGCACGCCCCCACGTCTCCGAACGCTTCACGCCGGAAGACATGGGCGCCGAGGACCCGCTGTTCATCCTCTACACGTCCGGGTCGACGGGGAAGCCGAAGGGCGTGCTCCACACCACGGGCGGCTACATCACCTACGCGGCCTACACCTACCGCATGGTGTTCGACTGGAAGCCGACCGACGTCTTTTGGTGCACGGCCGACGTGGGTTGGGTGACGGGCCACTCGTACGTCGTCTACGGTCCGCTGGCGAACGGCGCGACGACGCTCATGTTCGAGGGCATTCCCACCTACCCCGATGCGGGGCGATTCTGGGACGTCGTCGACAAGCACCAGGTGACGGTCTTCTACACGGCGCCGACGGCGATCCGCGCGTTGGAGGCCGCCGGCGATCATCACGTGACGAAGCGCAAGCGCACGTCGCTGCGGCTTCTCGGCTCGGTGGGTGAACCCATCAACCCCGAAGCCTGGCTCTGGTACCACCGGGTGGTCGGCAACGGTCAGCTCCCCATCGTCGATACGTGGTGGCAGACGGAGACGGGCGGGATCCTGATCTCGCCGCTCCCCGGCGCGACGACGCTCAAGCCCGGGTCGGCGACCTTGCCGCTGCCCGGCGTGCGGCCCTGCCTCGTGGACGACAAGGGCAACGTCGTCGAGGGCAACGGTGTCGCCGGCAATCTGTGCCTCACGTTCCCCTGGCCGGGAATGATGCGCACCGTCTACGGCGACCACGCGCGATTCCGCGAGACCTACTTCGCCAAGTTCCCGGGCAAGTACTTCACGGGCGACGGGAGCCATCGCGATCACGACGGCTACTACTGGATCACGGGCCGCGTCGACGACGTGCTGAACGTCTCCGGCCACCGGATCGGCACCGCCGAGGTCGAGAGCGCGCTCGTCGTCCACCCGGAAGTGGTGGAAGCCGCCGTCGTCGGCATGCCGCACGCCATCAAGGGGCAGGCGATCTACGCCTACGTGCTGCTGAAGGCGGGGGTCCCCACGCGACCCGAGCTGACGACCGAACTGATTCAGCTCGTACGCAAGTCGATCGGCGCGTTCGCCGCGCCCGACGTCATCCACGTCGCACCGGGCCTGCCGAAGACGCGGTCGGGGAAGATCATGCGCCGGATCCTCCGCAAGATCGCCGAAGGTCAGAACGAGGAGTTGGGAGACACGACGACGCTCGCCGACCCGGGTGTGGTCGAGGCACTCGTGAAGACGCGCCCGCCACGGAACTGAGTGCGCGCGGCGCTCGGGCTTCGCGCCCTGGCGCCAAGCGCGTACCGTGCCCGCATCGTGTTCCCGATCCGCGCTGAAAATCCCGTCTACTCGCGCCCGGTCGTCACCTGGCTCATCGTCGGACTGAACCTCGCGGTCTTCCTCGCGATGAAGTCGGGCGGCGACGCCGCGTTCCAGCGGCACATGTACGAGTACGCGACGATCCCGTACACGCTCAGCCATCCGGACCTGACGGTGTTGATGGCGGCGGGCACGCCCGTCGCGGCGATCACGGGCAAGGGCGAAGTGATTCCCTACGACCCGCGCGTCGACGTGAGCGAGATCACGGTCTCGCGGACGTCCGACGGCCCCCGTTACCAATACCGCGGGTTCATCGGGCTGCGTGCCGTCTCGCCGCGGATCCACCCGTGGCTCACGCTCCTCACGTCCATGTTCATGCACGCCGGATGGCTGCATCTCCTCGGGAACATGTGGTTCCTCTGGGTGTTCGGCGCCAGCGTCGAGGACCTCCTCGGCAAGCTCGGGTTCGCCGCGTTCTATCTCGCGTGCGGGCTCGCGGCGTCGGCGGCCCACTTGCTCACGGACCTGGGATCGATCGTCGTGTTCCTGGGCGCGTCGGGCGCCATCGCGGGAGTGATGGGCGGGTTCGCACTCCGCTTCCCGCGGGCGCAGGTCCTCACCGTCGTACCGCTTCTCGGCTTCTGGACGACGATGCACCTGCCGGCCATCCTCTACCTCGTGATCTACCTCGGTGAGCAGGTCCTGATGAGCTTCCTCTCCCCCAGCGGGAGCGGTGGCGTCGCGTGGTGGGCCCACATCGGCGGGTTCCTCGCGGGGTTCATCCTCATTCGCCTGTTCCCGACGAGCCCGATCTGGCACGCAGCCCTCTCCCGGCGACGGCCGAGCGCGCGGCGCTTCGGCTACGAGTACGACGACATCGACCGCTCGCGGTGGTGAGGCCGCGGGGCGCGACGCCTCAATCAGCCCACCGCTCGCGGATCATCCGCATGTAGCGCTCGACGCTCTTCACGGAACAGGCACGCTGCGTGGCGATCTCCATGTTCGTGTAGCCCTGGAGGCGCGAGATGGCGATCCGCTTCAGCTTCACGTCGAGGAGACCCAGGAGTTCGGAACACGCGGCCGTGATTCCACCGAGCCATTGATCGTTGGGCTCCGTGTCGACCACGGGGGCGAGTCCGCCGGAGAACATCTCCAGATCCACGCCCGAAGCTGACGCGGCCACGTCCTTGCGCGCTCGGGCGGAACGGCGGGCGTTCGACGCGCGGCGACACGCGATGAGGGTCAGGACCTGCCAGAGATCATCGCGATCGTCGAGGCGCGTGAATCGGCCGGCCTGGGCGCCCTCGAAGAGTGCGTTCAGGGATTCGAGTGCGACGTCGTCGCCCGCGGGCAGCGCCGTGGCCGCGCCGAGGAGGCGCCGCTCGGCGAGCTTGGTCAACCGATCGAAGTAGCGGTTCCAGATCTGGCGGGCAGCCGAGGCGTCGCCCTGCTTCAGGCGGACGATCCAGTCGGTCACGGTCTCGGTTCCGTGGGTTTCCGGGTCGGGGGTTCCGGCATCCATGATGTTTGTCTCCGTGGGTTTGGGACGCTTTTCGGGGGTGTTTCTCGGACCACACACCGTGTGGCTTCCGGCCGGGGATTACCGGGCGGAGACGAAATCGGGGCCGTTCCGAGAACGGCGCCCTGACGAAATCGGACGGCCCGACCGCGTCCTCGGTGCGCCAGCCGGCGGCGCCACGCGGGCCGCGGGGTCGAAAGCTACGCCCGGGTAACGCCCTTGGAACGGAGGCTGCCTGGATTCGCGGGAAAACCCCCGCGGCACCGCGGTTGCTCACGGCGCCGACAGGTGAACCATGCGGGCCCTCTCGAAGACGATCCTCGGACTTGTCGCATTCCTCGCCCTCGGAGTCCTCGGCGCGCACTTGCCGGCTCAGTCGCCGCTCTTTCGTGCCCTCGAGGAACCCCTGACGGCTGAGGCCGGCGCGCCCCTCATCTCCTTCGACGTGGACGGCGACGGCGACCAGGACCTCGTGTGCAGCAGCGGAGTCCACCTCAACGACGGCCAGGCACGGTTCACCGCCGTGTCCGGAAGCCCGTCATTCGGCTTCGCCCGGAGCGGCGCAGTCCGCGCCGTCGACCTGGACGGAAACGGCAGTCTCGACCTCGTGGGCTTCAGCAGCCAGGGGACCGTTCTCATGTTCCGGAACACCGGCGGCGGATTCTTCGCGGCGGCAACCCCGGGACCGACGCTGGCGCTCGGCGCGGTCGTCGTGTCGATCGCCGCGGGTGACGTCGACGGCGACGGCGACCAGGACCTGGTCCTCTCGTTGATCGCACAGTCCCCCCACAACTACATCCCGTTGCCTGCGGCACTCTGGCTCAACAACGGAAGTGCGACGTTCACGAACGCTCCGACGAGCCTGCCGTCCACGCCTCCCCTCGCCGGCATCGTCCACCTCCTCGACATCGATCACGACGGCGATCTGGATGTCGTCGGACTCAACGCCGAATACACCGCAACCGCGCGCCTGGTCGCCGTCAACACGGCAGGGACCTTCGCGTACGCTCCCACGAACCTCGGCACCGCGATCGGGTGCCGGGAGGCCGCGGTCGCCGACTGCGATGGGGACGGGTTCTTGGATCTGGTGATCGCCCGCCAGTCGTCGCTCGCTGGGAACGGCATCGAGGTGCAGCTCACGCGGCCGGGCGGCGTCTTCGCGAGTACGTTCCTCGCTCTTGCGGGATCTCCAGCGATCCTCCTACCCGTGGACCTGGACGGCGACGGGCGCCCGGACTTGGTGACGAGCGCAGGCGCGGCTCTCGATCTGCGCCTCGTGAGCCCCAGCGGGGCGGTCTCCGCACCCATCCAGACGCTCTCGCTCCAGGCATCGGGACTACCAGCGTCGGTCGCGCGCGGCGACTTCGACGGCGACGGCGACATCGACATCGCATTCCTCGCGTTCCGGCAGGAGGTGTACTTCAATACCGGTCAGAACGCGCTCGTACCCCACGTCCAGGCCATGCCGCCGTCATTCGTCGGGGCCCATGGTTTCGGTGATCTGAACGCCGACGGCACCCCCGATGTCCTCGCCCTCACGGCCTCCGCGGGCACGACGCAGCTCGTGACCGGGATGAACGACGGCAACGCGAGATTCCAGCTGGGTCCGCAAACCATACCGACCTCCCTCGGGGTGACGGACTGGATCGCGTTCGATGCGGACGGCGACGGAGACCTCGACGTGATGAAGCCGGGTCCGGCGTTCGGAACGGTGAGCGAGTACTTCGTGAACTCCGGTGGGACGTGGAGTCTCGCAGCGACGATTCCAGCAGGCGGGGACACGTGGACGGCGCACGCCGGAGATCTCGATGGGGACGGGGACCTCGACCTCGCGCTCGCGCGGAGGCCGTATTTCTACAATGGCTCCCCGGCGGTCCCCTGCATGATCCTCTGGAACGGGAACGGCGGGACCGCGTGGACACCGGCGCTCCTACCTGGAGCCAACACGTTCGCGGGTGACCTCGCGCTCGGCGATGCGGATGGTGACGGGGACCTCGACATCTTCGAAGCCGATGCCGCCGGAAGCCTCGCGACCCAAAGCCGTCTCTTCGTGAACCTCGGCGGAGGCGTCTTCGTCCAGTCGACGAGTTTCGCGCCCGGCACCGCAGTCGGCGTCGCCGTCGGCGATCTCGATGGCGATGGAGACAACGACGCCGTCTTCGGCGGGCAGGTCTGGCGCAACGTCGGCAGTGGGACGTTCGCGCTCGCTTGGAACATCCTCGGCGGCGACCTTGGTCGAATCCGATTGGCCGACGTCGACGAGGATGGGGACTTGGACGTCATCGGCAACGCGGCGTGGGTCCAGACCCTGGGCAACCTCACGTTCGCCCCACCGCAGACTTTCGGAAGCGGCTCCGGTGCCGCGACGGTGGCAGTGCCGCCCGCAACGCCCTTCGGACTCCGCGCTCCCGACGTCCTCGACCTCGACAGGGACGGAGATCTCGACATCCTCCTTGGCACCGGCCGGATCTACTCCAACACGCTGCGCCACCTCTCCCGCGGAGACCTGCCGCGACCCGGGCGCCCGGCCTCGCTCGAGATCTTCGGACCGCCGAACGCCGCCTACCTGCTCGCAGCGTCCGGCGGATCGGTGTCGACTCCGCTCGGGAGCGCCGGCACGTTGCTGGTCGACCCGAACCTCCTCGGATTCACGACGACGGGGTTCATCCCGGCGAATGGTCCTGCCACGTTCGGAGCCATCGTCCCCGCGGGCGCGAGCTACGTGGGCGTGACGATCTACTGCCAGGCCTGGATTCCGGCGGCGGGCCGTCTGACGAACCTCGAACCCATGACCATCCTGAGCCTCTGATCGACCGCTCGGCACCGCCGTGCCGGCCAGATCGACGGGATTCCGCACCAGCGCCAAGGAGCCGGTGCCGCGAAAGATCCATGCCGCATGAGGGGTGATCGCCCCCGTGCGTGAGGAAGGGGTGTCCGGCCCGCAGGGCGTCCCGGATGGCGCGTGCCACCGTGGCCGTCGCCACCGACGCCGATGTTCCCGGGCTGGTTCCCACGCATGGTCCGTTCGAGGAAAGGAATCCCTATGTCCGCAGTCACATCCCGTCGTTCGATGTCACTCGCATTCGCACTCGCCTTCTGCGGGGTCGTCGCGACGACCCAGGCCCAGAACCAGGCCCTCCTCCTGGACGGGGCCAACGATCTCGCCAGCATCCCCTCCGCCGCCGGGCTGCAGAATCCGACGGCCTTCACCGTGGAGTTCTGGTTCAAGACCAACCAGATCGGCGTCTCCAAGTGGCTCGTCACGAAGGGCGACGGCGGCAGCATCTTCACCGATCGCGCCTACGACATCCTCCTCGCGGCTGACGGGCGGATCGAGGCGCTCCTCCTCTTCGGGACGGCCGCTTCCGGCGAGGCTCGGTTCCTCAACTCGTCGACGAAGAAGGTGACGGCCAACACGTGGCATCACGTCGCGCTGACCTACGCCAGCTCGCCGGGCATCGCCAGCATCTACCTCGACGGCGTCCTGCTCGAATCCCAGACGACGCTCCACAATCCAGCCGGGGCACCCATGGCCGGCCACACACTCCGCCAGTCGTCACAGGCGGTTCGCGTCGGCACGATCGGGCCGATCGCTGGTGGCCCGAACATGTTGGGCGGGGAAGTCGACGCGCTGCGCGTCTGGAACGTCGCGCGCACCCAGGCGCAGATCCGCGGCACGATCGACGCCGAAATCACGTTCTCATCGCCGGGCCTCGTGACGTCCGTCAACTTCAACGGAAATGGACTCGACACCATCGGAACGAATCACGCGGCATTGCTGAACGGCGCAACGTACTCCGCCACGGCTGGCTGGGACGTCCCGAACAAGGCGTTCTTCACCAACCCGGGCAACGGCGCCCAGGTGCCGAGCGCGGCGAGCCTCATGAACGCGACCGAGATGACCGTCGAGGCGTGGGTCATGCCGACGGGCACGAGCAGCGGCTACATCGTGGAAAAGGGCGACGGGGTCGCCTGCACGACGGCGCGGAGCTGGGAATTGAGCCTGAGCAGCGGAGTCTTCGCCTTCAGCGTCTTCACTGGTCCGGCCGGCCCATGCGGGTGGGCCCTGGTGCAATCGTCGACGCCCGTGACCCTGTCCACCTGGTACCACGTCGCGGGCACCTACTCGGCGTCCGAGGGAGCCATCAGGCTCTACGTCAATGGCCTGCTCGTCGCCGCCAGCACGACGCAGATCAACTCGCCGACGCCCCTGCTCGGCCAGCTCGTGCGCCAGTCGTCGGATCCGATGGGCATCGGCCGGCATGCGCTCTTCACGGGGTCCGTGGTCGACGCCATCATCGATGAAGTCCGCGTGTGGACCGTGGCCCGGACGGGTGCGGCCATCGCCAACAACATGGACGCCACGCTCGACAACGTGTACGGCCTCGCGGCGTCGTACCACATGGACGGCAACTTCACGGACTCGACGGGCGGCAACAACGGCACGTCGTTCGGCGGCAACGCCGGCTTCGCGGACGTCTTCCGCACGCCGTTCCGCGTCGTCGCGTCGAACGTGGCGGGTGGCGGGCCGCTGAGCCTGTCGCTGTCGGGTGTGCCGGCCAACGTCAGCGAGGGCTACACCCTCGTGAGCTTCGACACGTCTCTCCCGACGGGATTCGGCCCCGGTCTCGGCCTGAACCCGGACGCCCTGACGTTCGCCATCATCGCGGTGCCCGCGGGTCCGGGGAACGTCTTCCACTGGACCTACCCGGTCGCCCCGGCGCTCTATCCCACGGGGACGCTCGTGGGCGCGTCGCTCCCCGTCGGCACCACGCTGGACTTCATGGGCGTCGGGATCGTCACCGCGCCGGCCTTCGACATGGTCGTGACGCCGGTCAACCGCTTCACGTTCAACTGAGGGAAGGAGATCAGGAGAAGACGACGGCCGCCGGATCGGGGGTACGCAACGGTGGCACGTCGGCGGGCGCGGCGGATTTCGATCCGTCGCGCCCGTTCTCATTTCGGCGGCGGTGCGCGCCAGTGCCGGAGAGCGCCGTCGTCGCAGCGCGCGGTGAGTTCGCGGCCGTCCTCGCTCCACGCGACGGAGACGCCAGATGCCGGAAGCACCAGCGCGAGCAACTCGGCGCCCGACTCCGAATCCCAGAGGCGCACGAATGCGTCGTCTCCGATCGACGCCAGTCGCGCTTCTCGGGGATGCCAGGCGACGCAGCGAACCATGCGGGTGTGCCCCGACAACACGCGAAGGGTTGCGTGCGTGCTGCGATCGACGAGGTGGATCGAATCGTCGGGGGCGATGACGGCCTCGAGACGGCCGTCCGGGCTCGCGACGGCTGCGTCCGCCGCGGCTGGGCGGATCGGAAGCACCGGCAGGGGTGGGCGCGTCGCGGGCTCGTCCCTCGTCAGCCGTTCGCCCCACGCCACGCCATCGAGCCAGAACCACTCCCACCCGCGGGGCAACCCGGCGGATGCCGCCAGCGCTGCGGCTGCATCCAGTTTGGAGCGCATGCGCGCGCGCCCGCCCACCTCCCGCACGTCGATTCCAGCCAGGAAGACCTCGCGGGCGTACATCGCACTCGACAGCGCGATGCGCGTGCGCTCCGACTCCTGACGGAGGGCTTTCTCGCGGTCCCGTTCGCGCCGGAACGACGATGCCACGCCGATGGTGCCCGCCAGCAACGCGACCACCACGAGCGAAGCGACGCCGATCCCGAAAGCGAGCGACCCATGGCGACGCGCCCAGAGGCCGAACGCCCGCAGGGGCGACACACGCTCAGCGGTGACGGGCCGCCCGTCGAGGAAGCGTCGGAGGTCAGCGCCCAACTCGCCGGCCGTCGAGTAGCGCTGGTCCGGATCGCGCGCGATGGCCTTCTCGACGACGCGGGCCAGGTCCCGCGGGATCGACGGATCCACGTCCGTCGGCCGCGGCACCGCAGCCTGCTGGATCCGGCCGATGACCGTGGCCGAGTCGCCGTCCCCGAATGCGCGTTGCAGCGTCAGGAGCTCGAAGAGGACGATGCCGAGGCCATAGATGTCGGCGCGGGCGTCCGATCGGCCCGCGAAGCGTTCGGGAGCCATGTAGCGCAGGGTGCCGAGGACGTCTCCCGCCTTCGTGATGTCCGTCACCTCCGTTTTCGCCAGGCCGAAATCGGTCACCCAGACGGTCCCGCTGCCGTCGAGCAGCAGGTTCGGCGGCTTCACGTCTCGGTGGACCACGCCCTCGGTGTGAGCGTAGGCGAGGGCATCCGCGACCTGGACTCCGATCCGCGCGACGTTGATGAAATACCGTGGACGGTGGCGGTGCCACGACTCGCAGAAGTCGCGGTCGACGCGGTGGGGCGCATCGGGGTCCGATCCTTCTCCGCTCCCCGCCACACTGTCGGGCGCGGCGGTGTTGGCACGGCCCGTCAGCGCGAGGACCTGATCAAGCGAACGGCCGTCCACCAACAGCATGCTGTACCAGGACGCCGTGCCCGTATCGCCAGCCCCCACCTCGAAAACCGGGACGATGTTCTCGTGGTGCAGGCGGGCTGCGGCCCGAGCCTCGCGGCGGAAACGGGCGACGTGCGCGGCGTCGGCCTGCATCGATCCCGGCAGGAGCTTGAGCGCGACGCGGCGCCCGAACGCCCGGTCGAACGCTTCATAGACGACGCCCATGCCGCCGCGCCCGATCTCGCGCACGACGTGGAACCGGTCGCCGCTGGGCAAGGTGATGCCGATCGTCGCTGCGGCCGCGGAGGGCGTCGGCGTCGGCGGATCCTTCTGACCCCGGTAGTCGGCTTCGAGTTCGAGCAGGTGCCGAAGGAGGAGATCCCGGTCGCGACCCTCCCAGCCGCGCGCGAGCGCTTCGATCGACGGTGCGGCGCCTCGTCGAAGGTCGGCCTCGTACACCTCGCAGATCGCGTCGATGCGGGCAAGAACTTCGAAGCGCGTTCGGCTCAGAGGAATCTCCGCGAAGTGAGCGGCGGATTATGCCAGACGATCGCGGGCCGGGGCGGCGCTCCGTGGACGACTTGACCTGGGCCGCGCCGACTTGAGACGATGCGCGCCACATCTACGATGGGCGTCGCGAAACGGGCGACGTCGTCGGAGCGAGAAGAATCGACGTCGCGTCGTTGCGATCCCTCGGGCCCACCTGCCAATCTGGCCACGAGCGACGCAGCCGCAGGGAGTCCGGTGCGTGGAAGCTCGTGATCAGCATGAAATCAGGCGCGTTTGGGAACGTCAGCGCCTCCTCATCCTCGAACGTTCCCCGGCGCTCTACCAGGACATCCGCTCGGCGATCGAAGAAGGTCGCCCGCCAGTTCATGTGCTGAATCTGATCGACACCGCTCTCGACCGGACGTCGACTCCGGCGACGGTGGTGACGGCAGCCATGCAGGCGTTCGACGTGCTCCGAAATCAGGTGACGACGTCGGAGCGCGACGACTTCGTCCAACACCTGGAAGCGGTGAACCAGCAGCGGGAGTCGCCGCGATCGTTGAAGGCGCGCCTGTTCCGCCTGGCGCTCGCCCACCGCGCGTCCGCCATCCTGGAGTCGTCCTACGTGGACGACGTCCGCGAGCTCACGGGCTCGCGGGGGGCGGTGTAGCCCGAGGCCGACTGGGGCGGTCGCCGTGCAGGCTCCCGCGCCCGCGTCAGGTCACGACGTGACGCGCTCCTTGAACTCGAGCGTGTCCGGGTCGAGGCGGACCTTGTCACCGACCTGGGTCAGCAGGCCGACGCGGACCTTGATGCCGTTGTCCAGCATGGCGTCCTTCAGGCCCGACTGATTCTGGCCCTTCATCGGCGGTGCCGTATCCGTCACGACGGCGACGACGGTCTGCGGTGGCGACACGGTGACGAGTCGGCCTTCGACGACGAAGCCCTTGTAGGCGTCCGACTTCCACTTGAGCGTCTCGGCGGCGACGTCGTGCGAGCAACGGTGTTCCTCGCCTTCCGGCGTGTAGAAGACGTCGTCGTTGCCGTCCCGGTACGAGTGCGAGAGCTCGACGACCTCGTTCTCGAGGTTCTCGAACTTCGAATCGCCATGTTCCTTGAGCTCAGTGATGCGACCGGTGGTGAGGTTCTTGATCCTCATCTGGACGAACTGGCGTCGGTCGTTCTTCAGGATGTTCCAATAGACCACCTCGCAGATGTTTCCCTCGTAGCGGACGAGGTTGCCTTTGCGGAGGTCGAGTGCGTTGATTTGCATGAGCCTGTCTCGAGGATGCACCGGCGCGCGGTGCGGGGCCTCGAAGGTATCAAGCTCCTCGGGTCGGCCAACGGGTCAGGGCTGCCAGCGCCGGACGATCACCCGGCCCACGCCCGTCTACGCCGAGACGCGGACCAGGACGAGCACGAAGAGGGCAAGCGCGACGATCATCAAGAGGTTGCGGCGAATCATCGGTCGGTGCTCCGTTCGAGTCCGGTGAAAACTGGCGCGACCGGGGTGGAATGACCGGACCCAGGCGTCAGTCCTGACGTGAGGTGAGACGTCGTGCACGCCCAGCTTCTTCCCGGAATGAAGTTTCGAGCCTGGGTGCTCGGTTCATCTCGCGCGCGACGTGTTCTGGACCAATCGGGCGTCACAGCTTCTTGAGACGGCCGTTTCCGTCGGCGACACCCACGGTCACCTCCGCCGCCGAGTCGGGCCCGATCACCACCGCGCCCGCCGTGTAGACGGAGTCCGGCTCCGATGGGAAGTGGACGAGCAGCGTGTATTGCCCGACGGGCAAGCGGACGGTGCGTTTCGCATGGGGCTGGAACTCCATGTCCAGGCCCCGGACCTTCGAGCCGCCGCTCCGAATCCCGACGATCATGACGTCGTCGCGAGCGTTGGAGATCTTCAGCGAGTTCAGACCCGTGGGGACCCATGCGTCGAACCGCTGCCACTTGGTTGGAAACGCCGGCTTCGGTGGTTCGACGTGGGGGCGCGTGTCACCGCCGGATGCACGCGACCGCTCGGCACGCCGGGCGGCGCGAGCGTCGGCCTCCCGAAGACTCGACGGCCCGGCGGCCAGGAAACCGGGACGCGCCGCGTCCCGTCCGGCGGCATCCGCCATCAGACGACCCAGGTCCCGTTCGCCCACGAGGTACCACCGGGTGTCCAGACGCACCCAGTCGGTCACCGCTGGCACCGCGCTGGTCGTCACGCGCACGCACGACAGGAAGTCACTTCTCATCACGATGTCGACGTTCGTCACGTCGGCGGGCTCGTGCAAGACTCCAAGTCGACCCTCGAGTCTCGCCAGGCTCGGCCCGTTCGGCCGGTGGTCCGCCCGGAGTTGGACGCGGATCTCGGCTTCGCTCAGTGGCGGGCCGACGAGTCCCGGGCGCTCCGCCGCGCCACCAAGGTAGACGCCGTTGACGACCTGCAGTGCCGCAGGTCGGAGCACCTTGCCCACACCCCCGCAACCGTCGTGAAGCCGCGTCCTGCTGGAAAGTCCGCGGGTCCCGTCGTCCGTCCATATGACGGTCGTCACGCCCTTCCCATCGCAGCCCTCGCACGGCACGAAAATGCTCTCCCGCGCACGAAGCCAGACCCTGACGGCCTTGCGCACGCTCGAGTCAACCTCCGCGTCGGCGGCGGTTACTCCGCCACCGTTCTGCGCGGAGATCGACGATGTGGCGAACACGAAGACGAACGAGCACAGGGTCAGGACGGAATTCGGACGAGAGGCCGGTGCGGTGCAGTTCGGGCTCATGTCGGGTCTCCAACCATCGAGAATCCGCCGGGAGTCGCGGCCGCAGCCTGCGTGCGACGCATGGCGGCCCGGCCGGGGTCGCCAATCGACGCGCCATTCGGGCGAACGTCCCAAGCACCATCGCGGAGCGAATCCCACGATCGATCGCGCGGAGGGCGCGGCGGGTGGACGGCAAGAAGAAAACCGTCACCACGTGGGACCGGCTCCAGTTCGGTGCTGTGGGAGTCGTGGTGCGGCGCCCCTGCCCCACCGCGCCCGACCCGCCACGAATGATGGAGCCCCTGGATGTTTCGAGCGACGTCCCAACCCTCACCGTCAGTCACTTCGGTCCACGCGCTCGGACGAGCCCCAGTGGGATGGTGCCGTGATCACGCGTCCGCCACGCCGCGAACGACGCGAGGATCGTTCCTCCGCATCTGGCTCGGGCTGGCGCTGGTGGTGGCCAGTGGCGTGGTCCAAGGCCAGGCGCCATGCGGACCAGGGATGCAGATCGCCTACGGCCAGACGGTGACGGGGACCATTGCCGTCGCCGCACAACAGGACAACTACACGTTCTGCGGCACCGCCAACGATCGGGTGTACGTCAGGGCAGTGACGACGTCCGGCAGCCTGTGGGCCGCCATCCAGCTGAGAAGTCCAACGGGGACCATCCTCTGTAGCGCCGGTGGCGGGTTCGGTGCGACCATCGGTGCGCTGACACCAGCGGGTTCGAGTTGCCTGTTGCCGGCGACCGGCGTCTACACGTTGCGCGTGTTCGACGGGTTCAACGGAACGCTCACTGGGGGATACGTCCTCCACGTCCAACGCCTCAACCTCCCCACGGCGGTTCCGACGGCATTCGGTCGATTGACCCAGGGAGCCGTCGGAATCGGCGGCACGGGTGCGGTCCGATTCACGGGGCAGGCGGGAGACACCCTCGCGATCCGGATGGCGAAG
Organism: Planctomycetota bacterium; assembly: GCA_044222185.1. Lineage (GTDB taxonomy): Bacteria > Planctomycetota > CAIWVZ01 > JBGANV01. The sequence goes on along the minus strand of JBGANV010000006.1, from coordinate 339,402 downwards.
GTCGGCGGAGTCATGGCGACGGTGGCGCTCGCCCGCGCCGACGGAACGATCGTGTGCTCGGCGACCGGGTCGTTTCTCGTGGAAATCGGCGCCACGACGCCGGGAGGCCCAGGGACCTGCATCCTGCCCGCTGCCGGGACCTACACGGTGATCCTGTCCGACTCAGGGGCGTTCAGCCAGCCCTTCAGCTACTCGATCCAGGTTCACCGGTTGAACGGCCCCGGCCAGACGGTTCCCCTGCCGCCCGGCCCGCCGTTGAACGGCCTGCTCCTCACGGCGGAGATGGATCTCTACACGTTTGCGGCGCCTGCGGGCACGGCGATCACGGTGACGATGATCGGGTCGACGAGCCAGTTCGGACTGCGCCTTCATTCACCAAGCGGCGCGCTCGTCGCGACGGGGACGACGACCGTGACTGGCGGCACCTCCGTGTCCACGCTGACGTACGGTGCCGCGGTCGGCGGGACCTACAGCGCGGGCGTGCTCGACACGGCCAACGGAACGATCGGCGGGACCTACAGCGTCCAACTAGGCTGCGTGGGCGGCCCCTGCACGCCAACCGCGAGCGGCTTCAGCCTCGTGGCACAGACCTCGGGCGGCGGCGCTGGCAACGTGGCCCTCGGGGTCAGCGGGATCCCGTCGACCGCCACGCACGTACTCATTCTGTTCTCGGCGACGCCGGCGCCCGGCGGCCCAGGCACGGGATCCGTCTTCGGTCTCGTCCCGGACCAGACGTGGTTCGCGTTCCTCAGCTCGCCCGCCACGAACTTCGGGCTCACGCACTTCCCCGCGACGGCGAACCCCTACGTCGGCGGGCCGGTCATCGTCCCCACCGGAACCCTCTCCTTCCTTGCCGGGCAGACCTGGGAAGGGATCGCCGTCGCCTATGCCACGACCACGGGCCTTGTCGATCAGACGGGCGTGTCGACCATCGCGTGGTGATGCGATGTGTCGTTGCCGCGAAACCTGCCCGGGTCATGCGCGCCGGGAAAGCCGGACGTCACCACGCCAGATGAATGCGCGCCCGTCGCCGCATCGCGAAGGTTCAACCCAGTTCCGGCACGAGGCTCGCCGCTCGCAGCACGGCGCGCCGGCACAGCTCCTCGCAGGCTGCCGGCGAACGGCCGAGACGCTCGGAGATGGCACGCCAGGACGCGCCCAGAATCTTCCTCCTCACGATGACCTCGCGGTAAATCGCAGGCAGGTCCGACAGTCTCTCCAGCAGAATCGCGTACAGCTCGCGGCGCTCGGCGTTGGTCACGACGCCCGACGCATCGTCTGCCAGCTCGACGCCGGCCTGGGAATCGTCGCCTCCGCCCTCCAGTGGAACGGTGGGCCTGTTGCGCTTCGCGGCCCGGCCGTCGCGGGCTCGATTCGCGATCTCGTACCGGGTCATCTTCGTGACCAGATCCATGAACCGCGCATCGCCGCGCCGATCGAACGTCTCGAGTCCCTTCAAGACCCGGAGGCAGACGAGCTGGACCACATCCGAGACCGCATCGCGCGCCCTGAGCTTCGCGCCGAGACTCCGCTCGACGAGTCCATGGATCCGAGGCCTGTAGCGGGTCATCAGGGTTTCGCCCGCATCCCGGTCACCGCCGCGAAACCGATCGATGAGCGTGTACGTGTCCTGTGGTTCGCGTTCCGACCGCGCGCCTTCGCTCGGCGTGTCCATCCTGGATCCCCCGTGCAGCGTGATGGTGCGGGCACAGTCTACCCCGCGCGAGGCACCGGCGCAGGCATCTTGCGCGAGCCCCGCTCGCCCGTCGTCCGCGGGCTCCTTGACGACCGCGGCATCGCTCTCGATGATCGTCGCGGCGTCGCTCGGCGGTGTCCTTCACCACCGTTCCATCCCAGCGGAGGCTCTCATGGACGATCCTGAATCGATCCAGCTCTCGGCTGCCGAGAGGCTCGTGGACGATTACCTCCGGCGACGCGACGCCGGCGAAGCCGTGGATCTGGAGTCGATCTGCAACGCCAATCCCGAGCTGGCGAACGAGATCCGATCGCTGGTCGCAAATTTCGACGTGCTGGACCGCCTCCTCCCCGGCCCTCCGCAGGACGGCGGAGAGACGGCGATCTCGCGTGCGTTCGAGCTGGTCGCACGGCTTCGCAGCAACGATTCCCGCGGCGCGCGATTCCGCCGCGACGGCGAGCTCGGGCGGGGCGGCATGGGCGTCGTTCTCAAGGTGCACGATCCCGAGCTGCGGCGCGACCTCGCCATGAAGGTCATGCACGGCGACCGCGGGGGCACGTCCGTCGGCGACCTCGCGGTGGAGTCGATCAACCTGGGGCGGTTCGTCGAGGAAGCCCAGATCACGGCACAGCTCGACCACCCGGGGATCGTCCCACTTCACGAGATCGGTGTCGATGATGACGGCGCCGTCTACTACACCATGCCCCTCATCGACGGAGAGGACCTGCTGACGGTCTTCGACCACGTCCAGAACGGCGCCTCGGAGTGGAGCCAGGTGCGCGCCCTGAACGTCATGCTCAAGGTGTGCGATGCGATGAGCTACGCCCACGCGAAGCAGGTCCTCCATCGAGACCTGAAGCCGTCCAACGTCATGGTGGGGAGATTCGGCCAAGTGTACGTCGTCGATTGGGGACTCGCGCGCGTGATCGGCGAACCGGACGTCCACGACATCCGCATCTGCAAGGATGCACCGATCCTCGAAGGCCTCGTCGCGACCGAGCGCGTGGCCGATCGGCAGTCCGGAATGGAATCGCCTCTCGTCACCATGGATGGCGACGTTCTCGGCACGGCCGCGTACATGTCGCCAGAACAAGCTCGTGGCGAGATCGAACGTCTCGGACCTCAGTCGGACGTCTACTCGGTCGGGGCCATGCTCTACCACCTGCTGAGCGGTCACCCGCCGTTCAAATCGCCGTCCGGTGCGACTCCAGGCTCGAACGACGAAGGAACAGTCCTGGAACGCGTGAAGCGAGCGCCGCCGCCGCGGCTCGACGCGGTTGCACCGGATGCGGCGCCGGAGCTCGTCGCGATCTGTGAGAAGGCGATGGCGCGAAAAGCGTCCGATCGCTACGCGGACATGCAGGATCTGGCGGACGACCTCAGGAGGTACGTCGAGCGACGGGTCGTCAGGGCGTACGAAACCGGTGGTTGGGCCGAGACACGAAAATGGGTCCGGCGCAACAAGGCCTTCGCCGCGTCGCTGGCAGCGTCCATCGCGATCGTCGCGACCGGCAGTCTCACCCTGTGGAGCACGGCCCAGGAGACGCGGAGGAATCAGCCGTTCGTGACCTCCCGGGATCTGGCGCGGTTCCTCGCGGAGAGCAGCGACCTCACCCCCGCCAGGCGGAGTGACGAGACGACGACGGCGTGGTGGTTCCGTCGCGCGCGCGGGTTCGTTCGGGGAACGAGGGCGTCCGGCGCGGAGGAGGAGTCGGGACCGGGCCTCGAGGACTGTCGCAGCGAGTTGTCCGAGCTCCGCGGACGGGCCGTGCCGATCCCAGACGCCGAACGCGAACACGACGAAGAGCTCCTCGATCTCCGGCGCATGTACGAGACGAAACGAGCCGACCTCGAATGGCGGCGTCGCATGCTCGAGCCAAGCCGCTTTCCGCCCGAGAGCGTCGTCGAGGCAGAGATTTCGTTCGCGACGCTGCCAAGCGACCCCGTAGACCTCCAACTGAAGGCGTTCGACCTGATCGCACCGAACAAGCGACGGCTGTTCCAAGGACAGGAAGTCCGCGCGCTCTGCATCGCACGGCGCGCCGCAGCCACCGCGACCGGCGACGTCCCTCGCCTCAGGACGCTCGACACGCTTGCGTGGGCGCTCTGTCGCGTCGCCCACTTCGAAGAGGCCCGCCAGAACGCTCTCGAGGCCCTGGCCGCGGCCGAGCGGAACCTCGAGTCGAGCACCGGAGCGGGCCGTGACGAGGCCGACCATTGGGTCCGGAACATCAAGGACAACGCGCAGAACATCATGCGCGAAACGGCCTGCTGGACCTTGGGCGAGGAGGCTCGTCTTCTTCCGAGGCGCGAAGCGGAGCTCCTGGACCTCGCGGAGCGGATCCGGACGTGGAACGGCTGGAGTATCAGCCATGCAATCGAAGGTCGGAGATACGAGGTCCTCGATCGGCTCGTCACCGACCTCGAACGCCTGCGGAGGAGGATCGAACTCGCCGCCGAAGCAACGGAGACCGACGCCGCACGCCGCGCGTGGGCTCAGGCTACCCAAGCCGTCGAGGCGGAGCCCCTCTACGCCGGCATGCCCCGGCTCACACCGCAACTGGACCTGGTCCCGCTGGGGCGCGACCCGGACTCGCGCCTGTTGGAATTCGGTCACCCGCCCAGCGGCCTCCCGCCGCAGCGAGTCGATGGCCACCTCCAACTCACTCGGAACTCGAGCCTGGTGTTCGTGCTCCTTCCGGGGACCCGAACCCCATTCGCACCGGGTACGGGCACCGTCCCCCGCACGCCCGCGCCGATCGAACCATTCTTCATCTCGAAGTACGAGATGACGGAGGCCCAATGGGCACGGCTCACCGGTCGGTCGGAGCTCGACATGCCGGAAGACCTCGCGCTCCACCCGCTCGGCGCACTCGACTGGTTCGAGGCGTCGGCATTGCTCCGTGAGACGGGCGCCTGGCTGCGGCTGCCGACGGATGTGGAGTGGACCTATGCGGCGCAAGGCGGAGGGGCAGCCCGCTTCTGGTGCGGCAAAGCGGCACGCTCGCTCGCCGGCTTCGCGAATCTCAACTTCGACGCGCTGCCACAACCTCGGACGTCGCCTCGCTTCGTCGGGGAGAAGGGAGCGAACCCATTCGGCCTCCACGACGTCTACGGGAACGTGCAGGAGTGGTGTTCCGACACCGTCTTGGAGCCCGAGTACCGGACGGGTCGCTCGACGGAGCGCCGCTCGCGTATCGTCCACACGTGCGAGGTCGCCGGAGGCACGGCCGCCCAATCGCCCGAAGATCTCGACGCCCAGGTGTTCCGGTTCGTCTACTCTCGCGCGCGCGACGATTACACCGGAATCCGGCCCGCCCGCCGCCTGACGCCGTAGTCCCGTCGACGACTCGCGCGTCGAGATCGCGGCACCGCACCGCCCTTCGACACGCATCACTTCGGCCTCGCCTCACCGGCCGGCGCCTGGATCCTCGGAAACGGAATCGCCGTCAGCCGCGCCGACATCGACGTGAGATCGACGAGCTTCCCGCGGCGTGGCGCAACCGGCCGCCCGCGGTCGCGGCCGAGAAACGCACCGACGACGCCCGGCGCCGTGCCGAGTTGGAGGAGCTGCGCGGCCACGTCCCGCCGCAGATCGTCCGGCCGGATCGATGGATGGCCGAGACGCACCATCATGCGGCGAAATCGCGCATGCATCGTCCGCGTGTTGACGGCGAACCCGTTCAGGCCCGCGAGGAGGGGCCGATACGGCATGAGCGGGACCTCGTTCTCGAAGTTCACGAAGAGATCGGCGAGCGCGGGGTGCAGCGGCACGATCCGCATCCCGCGCCGCACGACGAGCGTTTCCGTGCGCAACCGGACGTCACGCCCCTCGAGCGCGGCAATCTCGCCCAGGCGCACGCCCCCGGCCGTCAGCAACCCCAGGAGCACACGCTCGGTCGCCGGTGCCGTCGTCGCGGCGCGCCAAAGCTCGAGCGAGATCGGCTGCGCGCGGTTCCGCGTCGCCATGAAGTCGACGAACGCGCGATGTGCCGCACGCTTGCGCCGCAGCACGGACGCTCCAAAGCCGAGATCGTGGAGCTCGGCGGCGATCGCGTCGAAGTCCCCGGCTCTCACGTCCGTGGGCGCAACGCGGATGAGCGTCGCGAGCTGAGCGAGATCGACCTGGTAGTCCCGAAGCGTGAGGCGGCTGTAGCTGCGCGTGCGCAGGTGCGCGACGAAGTCCCTGATCGCATCGGACCAGTCCATGTTGCGATCGTGCGACCACCCCATGTCAGCGGACACACGTGGACGAACGGCCAACGTTGAATTCATGGCCACGACTCCTTTCCGCTGGGAGTGACGCGCGAAATGGCGCCGTTTCCGCCACTCCGTCGAAACAATGTTCGGGCGGAGAGCCGGTGGAAGAGGACTCACGGATCGCGCGCCGCTTCGCAGCGGGCGCGAGAGTCACCAGCCGAAGTTCTGACGCACGGCGAGGAAGTCCATGGTCACGGCCACGGCCCCGTGCAGCAGCACGCCGCCCCAGAACGAGCGGAATCGCAGCGCCAGATATCCGAGGAGCAAGCCGGCGAAGACCGCCCCGAAGCACTCGAGCGGCGGCTTGTGGAAGTGAATCATCGTGTACGGCACGACCATCACGGGGACCGCGAGAAGGCCCATGCACCGCGCGAGCGTGAACAGCAAGTACCCTCGAAAGAACGACTCGAGGGCCAGGAACTGGATGACGTAGGCGACTTCCCATCGGACGAACATGGCCGGGTCCGTGCGCGCCAACGCCACGAACGGATACGTCGTCGCGAAATCAGCGCGCTTCGAGACCTGGTGCAGCACGGGCAGCATCAGGACGTAGAGCCCCACGTAGATCGGAAGGTGGCGGAAGAACCCGCGCACGCTCCAGCCGATCGACGTCAACGGCTCCCGATGGGTGAATCGGACCAGGATCGCCGGCGCTACAAGAAAAAAGAAGAAAGTCGACGCGGCCCACGTGAGGCCCGAGTAGAAGTCTCGATGCCCGAAGTCCAGCGCGTCGTACCAGTCGGCGCGGAACACGCGAACCGAGAGGCACCAGAACTCCATGACGCTGAGGACGACGGCGCAGTACACGAGCGCGAACGCGGCACGACGATCGACGGTGCGGAAGTCAGCGAGCGGTGCGTCGAGGGGTACGCGTTCGTGCGGCATGGGAGAGCCGCATGTTACCGGCTAACATCCGCGCTCGCGTCTGCACCCGACGCCCACTTGGAGCGCCATGGACCCGATGAGCCGGAAATACGTCTGCTTCATTCCCACCGATCCCAGGGTCCACCCGGCGCGCGAGAGCGTCCAGGCCGTCGTCGCCGAGCTCCTCGCCGCAGGCATCGTGCAGGGCAACCCCGCCGACCCGTCCAGTCTGCGTAACGGGCCCAACTACACGAGCCTCTTCAAGGACCCCGATCCGCGGAAGCTCGACGACGGATTCGGCTGTGACCCGGGCAAGATGGTCTTCAAGGTGCACGACGGTGAGATCGTCGGGTACGCGGGCGACAACCTGGAGCCGGTCGCATGCATCTACTGCACCTCCGAGCTTCCCTACAACTGCGCCCAGGATGCGTTCTGGGCGCTGCGCGACGGCCGCCCGGTCGACGATCCCATGATGACGATGGAGTGCTACCACTGCGGCAAGGGCAACAACGCGCTCGAGGCCGACTGGGGGCGCTCCGGCGGATTCGCCCACGTGGCGTTCATCTTCGAGGGCGAGACCAGCAACCGCGTCGAAGCCGTCGCCTCGGGGCTCGAGATGATCTCGCGCACGCTCGGAACGCCCGTCCGCTTCTTCCAAGTCCACTCGTGGTGAGCGGGCGCGAACGCGCCGCGCTCACGAGGACCCGAGGCGCTCCAGGTTCTTCAACGCCGGGTCGTAGTGAGGGTCGAGGGCGATCGCCTCGCGGAAGTTCTGGCGCGCAGCATCCCGGTCGCCGTTGTTGAGGTAGAGGATTCCCAGGTTGTTGTAGGCCGCGGGCGTCGGGTACGCCTCGATGCTCCGCTTCAGGTGGTACTCGGACGTGGCGGAGTCCCTCGCCTCCATGGCGATCCGGAAGTTGCGGTCGGCCTCCTCACGCCGGCGCGCGGAGTCGTCCGCGTAGACAGGCGGCGGGGCGGAACGAACCTCGTGGCGATCCTCGGTGCTGTCCGCGATCGCGTATCCGAGTGCCGCGCCGGCCACGGCGCCGATCCCCATTCCCCACCCCCAGGATCCCGTCTTCGAGCCGATCAACGCGCCGGCGCCTGCGCCCGCGAGACCGCCGATGACGGCACCGTCGGAGTGGCGCTCGTCCCAGTTCCTGCAGCCTTGCAGGCAGAGGACCAGAGTGAGACCGATGATGATGAGTTTCTTCGTCATGTGTTGTTCCCCCGTGGGTTCTTCTCGGCGGGTGCCGCCGTCCTTGGCAGCGCGAGCGAGTCGGAACCGGGTCGCGAGGCCGGACGGTGCCGGCGTGGCCCATGAGTGCGGCACGATATCGACCGCCAGTGCGTGAACACAGGCTTGCGAGCACGTTCCATCGTCTCTGCAACTGCATGGGGCGTGCCGAAGCCCCCCGTCTCGGCCGAACGCCACGTTCCCGCTGGGGATCACGCCCCGCGGCCGGGCCTGTCTCAGTCAGGAGCGTCCACGGTCGAGGACACGGAGGCGCCCTGCCGGGTCACGAACCGATAGGAAATACCGGTGTCGCCGCCCCCCGTCGACCCAGCGCCAGAACTCCGCGTGGTAGTCCTGCACGCACCGTCGCCGGACCTCGCCCCAGGGGACCATGGCCGCCTCGAGGATCTCGGCATCGCGCGGACGTAGCTCGCCGCCGACCCGAGATACGTGAAAGAAGTAGAAACGACCTCGTCGCGTCGGGTCGTTCGACCTGAAGCCGAAGCGTTCGATGAAGAACGCAAGGTCGGTCACGGCGATGGCGAGGCCCGTCTCCTCGCGAAACTCGCGGATCAGCGCTTCCTCGAGGGACTCCCCGCGCTCCACTCCGCCGCCGGGCAGATCCCAGCAGAGCTGCGGCGCGTCGTGCAGCCGACGATGCTCGGAGACGAGGAGCAGGCTCTCGTCCTCCTCCAGGATCCCGAAGGCCGCCGTGATCTCGCCGTTCGAATCCGTCACCCGTCCTCCTCACCTGCGCGACGTGGGCGCAGACTCGGCCGCCGGCTGCGACTCCACGGCGACGAGGGATCGCGCGCGGGCCGCGTGGCGCTCGGCCTCCTCGACGTTGCCCAACGCCTTGAAGCAGACCGCCAGTGCTTCGTGCACTTCTCGGTTCTTCTCGTTGCGCTCGAGCGCCACCTTCAAATGGGTGATTGCCGCGCCCGGGTCGCGCATGCGCATGAGCAGGCGCCCCATCTGAAGGCTCGCGATCGGGTGCTTCGGATCCACGTCGAACAACTTCGTCACTTCCTGGATCGCGCCCTTCATGTCTCCGCCTTGCGCCAGGAGACTCGACAGGTTCAGGATCGACAGCTCGTGCGTGGGCGCGAACGAGAGGATCTGCTGGAAGATCAACTGCGCGTCGTCGAAACGGCCTTGCTGGAGCAGGTCCAATCCGAACGTGACGTGCGCAGCCAGGTTCTCCGGGTCGTTGACGCGCGCGCGGCGGAACACTCGGTCGCGCTCGCGAGCGGCGTCGAGTTCCGCCTGCGACTTCTCGCCGAGCGCGCGAACCTCCGCCGCCTCCGCTGCGCGTCCCTGAAGGCGGTAGACCTGCGCGAGAGCGAAGAGCGTCTCGACGTTCTTCGGGGCGACTTCCTGCGCCTCGAGCAGGAACGACTCGGCGAACCTCAGCTCGTTGCGTCGCATGCAATACGTTCCAAGCTTCGCCAGGGTCCGAGGTTCCTTGGGCTTCAGGCGGCGAGCTTCGCGGAGGTTTGTCACGGCGTCGGCGAGCTTGTTCTGTTCCCCCAACGCCACCGCGAGCCCGTAGTAGTTGTCTGCCCGCGGCTCCTCCCGAACGAGGTTCTGGAACTGCGCCGCCGCCTCCTCGAAACGGCCGGAGCTGTGAAGGCTCTCGGCGTAGATGCGGCGGTACTCGCGGCGATCGGGAGCCCTCGCGACCGCGATCTCGAGCGCGGCAAGCGCCTCACCCCATTGCTCGATCCGGCGCGCCGCATCTCCATGGAGAAAATAGTGTTCGGACCGCGTCGCCAGCGACGGGGTCGTGGATTCGAGGGCTTCCATCTGGCGGAGGAGTGGAATCGCGAGCTCGAAGCGGCCCTGTGTGAATCGCGTCGCTGCGAGGTCGTAGAGGTTGGCCGGACTTCCCGGGTCCTGCTCGACCAGCCGCTGCAACCAGGCGGCGGCTTCGTAGAGTCGGCGCTCCTGTTTCGCGAACCGCGACGCCTCACGAAGGACGTCGACGTCCGTGGGATGCATCGTCAACCACCTGCCGAAGGCATCCACCGCGACGCCGGTCTTCCCCGCCTGCACGGCAGCGCGCGCGATCGACAGATCGTCCTGTTGGGCCATCCCCGTGGCGCCGACGGCGAACGCCAGGGACACGACCATGATCAGCCGAAGCGAGCACCCGTCGTTCGAACGGGCGTGCCAAAGTGACTGCCGAAGGGGACATTTCATCGTCGACTCGCGCGCGCCTCACGCCGACGACGCGGGCGCAGGCGGGATGATACGATTCGCGGCCCGCGACCCGAGCCATGGTGCGACGAGGCTCCACCGGAAACCCGCGATGACAGGACGAATCTTGATCCGCCCCCTCGTCGTCGCCCTCCTGGTCAGCGCCGCCCTCGAGGCCCAGAACCTCTCGAACTTCTGGCTGGTGCCCGACGGGGACATCAACTCACCCCAGACGAGTTCCCTCGTGGGATCCCTTCCGATCGGCGGCGTCATGACTCCCGTCAGCGCAGATTTCGCCGAACCGCTTCGCGACAACAAGGGCGCCTTCTTCCTGATCGATTTCCTGCCTCCCCCCACGCCGAACACCTGGAACGTCGTGGAGTTCGAGATGGCGGCGATCGACCCCTCGACGAGGCTCGGGATCACGATGCGACCTCAACCCGGCTCGCCGCCGGGCACGCTGCAGTCGTCGCAACCGCCCGTCGTGCGCTTCGTCGACGGATCCTGGCTGACGCTCACTCTGAACACGGAGATCGCCGTGACACCGGGGACGCCCGGGGCCGCGACGACGACGTATCCGGGCACGCTCCAGGTCAGTGGCATCGTGATCCCGAGCCATTACCACAGCATCGTCCGTCTCGACGGCGTGCTCACGTGCTCTGCATTCACGCTCTCGTGTCACGTGAACATGAAGCAGGACTTCTACCCGCCGTCGACGGTGTGGGAGACGGTCGTGAAGCCGTCGACGTCGTGGATCGGCACCGCGAGCAACACGCTCACGGGCGGCCTCGGCCTTCAACGGTCCAACGCCAACCCGAACCTCTACCGCGTGGTCGACATGGGCATCGCGGCGCCTGCGACGGGTGCGAGCTTCGCCGTCGACCCGGCGAACCCGTCGTTCCTCCTTTTTGCGCCCGTGACCCACGTCATCACCGGGATCCTGCATCTCCTCGTGACGTTCGGGCCCGGCTCTCCACCGATCCCGCTGGATTCGGCCGTCCTCATCAGCAGCACGTTCACCGGGTCGGCGACGGATCCGCGCACCGTGACGCTGGAGGCAGGCGCCGGCAACTCAACGCCCACGGTTCACATCGAGCTGTTTCGCCCGCAGATCGTGCTCGCGCAGGGCGAGTTCATCGCCGGCACGACGCCAAGCCTGCTGCTGCGCGCGCGCCCAGGCGACGACTACATCGTCGGTCTCTGCCTCACGACGGCACCCGGGATCAACTCACCCGTGGGCGACATTCCGATCTGGCCGGACATCGCCACGACGATGTGGGTGAACGCCGTGCCGCTGGCGCTTGGGACCGCAGGCCCAACCGGCGAGGTCGTGATTCAGACGCCCGTGATCCCTTCGGTTCCGGGCGCGGCCTTGTTCTTCGGCGGCGCGACGGCACGCCCGGGCATGCCGGCCTACAGCCAGCCGCTCATCCGCAGCATCACGAACTCGCACCGGGGGATCATCCACTGACGGATCGGGTGCCGACCGAGCGGACGCACCGGCGACAGACACCCTCAGTGCTGGCGCGGCCGCCGAGGAAGCGGGGCCGCGCGGCGATCATCTCTCGCCCAACCTGATGTCGACGACCGCCTCCTTCGCGCCATCGTCGATCGTGCAGGGGTACACGTTCCGCGACGCGTCCTGGACCACGGCGATGATGTAGGTGCCCGCGGAAAGTCGCCCGCGCCCTTCGAACGAGCCGGAGGCTGTGCGCGACGCGACCCCACCGCCAACCGGTCGCTTCGAGCGGCCCGGAGCCACGAGGAACTCGATCGCGGCGGGCTTTCCACCGTCCGGCATCGTGAACCGGAACGTCACGGGGATCCCGTCCGCCGGCCAGGATGGCGGGACCGCGACCTCGAGATCCTGGCGCACCGAGCCGGGAGCGATCTCGAACGACTTCTCGACGTTCATCCCGGTGACGGTGGAGGCGTGGAGTCGGTAGGCGCCCGGGGGAAGAGTCATCGCGGCGACCGGCTCGCCGCCCGAGGCCGGGTCGACCGTTCCGCTTCGCGTGACGCCGCCCGCCAGCTCGGCCGAGACCTGCCAGCGCACCCGCGGCAGCGCGTCGCCGGGCGACGCGACGAAGCGGACCGTGCACGGGACGCCCACGTTCGGCTGCACCCGGACGCGCGTCTCCTGTCCCGGATTCACTTCGAACGAGAGTGACTGGGCCTCGATGCGTGGACCGGTGACGACGACGGTGTACGCGCCCGGAGCGAGCGACAGCGGTTTCGGCAGGTCGACGTGGGCGGACTTGAGCGACGGGGCCCACGCGCTCCACCGAACCCCGTCGTGGGGCTCGCTCGGCGGAAGCGTGGGACGGATCTCGTAGTTCACCTGCGGCCCCTGCGTCTCCGCGTCGTCCAGGTCGATGACGAGGGTGCCGAGCGGTCGCAGCATGACGTCTCCCAGGTCACGAGGCTTGCCGGCGTCGATCGTCAGCTCGCCGAGATCGTGGACGCCGACGGGCGCGCGTTCGACGACGACGCGCCACGTGCCGGGGACGAGCGAAGCGAACGCGAAGGCGCCCGTCGCCGACGCCGACTCGGTGTTCGCGGAAGCGCCGCCGTTGCCGCCGAGCGGCGTCGCACGAACGACGGCAGCCAGAGGCTTCCCATCGGGATCCACGAGGCGCCCCTTCAGCGCCGGGCCGAGCGCGACCGCGATCTTGAAGACGTGCTCGAACGAGCTGGGCTCCACGTCGTCCTTGGTCGCCTTGATCGCCTGCGCGCCGAAACCCGCGTTCCGGTCGAGGACCTCGACGTGGAAGCGCTTCTGCGGCGGGCAGTTCGTGATGGCGAATCGGCCGTCGCGATTCGTCGTGGCCTGTCCGGCCCAAGGCCCGTGCTCCTTCATGATCGTCGCATTGACGATCCAATCCACGAGCGGCTGGTCGTTCGCATCGCGCACGAATCCGACGATCTGCAGGCCGGGATCCAGGACGGCGTCCCACCGGACCTCGGATCCCTCCGCGCACGCCAGAGACGCCTTCGCCTTGCCGAGCCCGCGGACTTCCGTCCGGATCTCGATGGTGCCCGCGGCGAGGCTGTCGATGTGGAACGAGCCGTCGGCGCCGGCGTCCGTCGACGACGACATGAAGTCGCCGTACGACCCGATCCCGACGAAGGCCTTCGCGGCGGGCTTCCCATCCGCCGTCCGCACGCTTCCGACCACGGTGGCGCCGCGGCCGAGGACCACCTTCAAGTCGATGGTCTCTCCGGCCTTGACGTCGACGCCCTGCTTGAAGGGCGCGAGCCCCGGAGAGCGCACCTGGACGGACGTCGTCCCGGCCGGGAGGCTTGCCGCGACGAACGTGCCGTCGACCCCGCTTCGCATCACCACCGGCGGTGGCGGATCCTCGGCACCCTGGTTCACCGACCGCGCCGACAGGGAAACGACGCGGACCGTCGCACCTTCGACCGAAGACCCATCGGCTCGCGCGACCGTCCCACGAACGACGCCGGCGGGCCCGCCGAGGCGCAATCGCACGGTCACCGTCTCTCGCGGCTTCGCCTCGTCGATCAGGTACGCGCCCGACGCGGCATGGCCCTCGGCACGCGCCGCGACCCACCGCATCGGCGTGACGCAGCGGAGCATGAACGAGCCGCGAGCATCCGTCCTGGCCACCACCCGACCTTCAGTCTGGTTGCCATAGTCCGAGAGCCAGACGTCCGCGCCGCCCACGGGCTTTCCGTCCAGATCGACGACCGCACCGGCGACCGTGGGGCCCGCCGGGATCTCGATCTCGACGGTCATCGCGTCACCCGCTTTCAGGGTCACGGTCTTGCCGCCTCCGCGATCGACGTACATCCCGACGTGCCCCGGCGCGAGGTCGGTCATGAGGATGATGCCGCGGTCGTCGGACTGCAGTTCGCGGGTCTTGCGCACTCCGCTGCGTGCGCCCCACTCCACCACGTGAACGAAAACCCCCGTTGCCGGCGAGTGATCGTCACCCCACGTGAGGCGAACGGTCAGTGATGCGCCCGTCGCAGGCCGGCTGGCCGCGGCCGACGGCGAGGACTCGGAACGCACGTCGAAGGGCTGCGCCGTGACGACGCCGGTCGAGGCCTGCGCCGGCGGAGGGCGCTCGGGCGGAGGAATCAACGGCGCCGGCCCACCCGCACTGAGATCGGACGCGCGCCCGGTGCCGTGGTCGAGAAGCCAGAACATGGCTCCAGCAATGACGAGGACGCTCCCGACAGCCAAAACGACACGTCGTCCCACGGTCGACTCCATTCGCGTGGTGATGGTAGTCGCATCGATCACGGCGCGCGAGTCCGCAGGCCGTCGGTGCGCGAGTCGTTGGTGGGCGGGCGCGCGGGTCACGGGTCGCGGCCGAGATGAGCGTCGTCGACGCGGCGGTCAGGGAAGCGCTGCGAGAACCTGGCCCGCGAACTCCTCCATGGGGAACGCCGCACCACGCATGGAGACGCCCAGTCGCGCGATCACGCAGCGCCGCGAGGGAATCACGAGGACCCACTGACCTTCGAAGCCGTTGGCGAAGAACGCGTCGGCGGGAAGCGTGGGCATCGTGCGGGACTTGCCGTCGCCCGCATTCGTCCACCAGTGCGCACCATGGCTGCCGATCCGAGAACTCGCCGTCGGCTTCATGCTCGCCGACACCCAGCCTTCAGGGAGGATCCGCCTGCCCTGCCACACTCCATCGGCGAGGAACAGCTCGCCGAAGCGGATCCAATCGCGCGTCGTCGCCCACATGAGCGACGAAGCCACGATCGTGCCGCTGGCGTCCTCCTCGATCACCGCCGATCGGATCCCGAGCGGATGGAACAGCCGTTCACGCGCGAAGGTCGCGAGGTCGTTCACCCCGAGCGCGCGTTGGAGGGCGCGCGTGAGGATCAGCGACGTGCCGCTGGAGTACTGCCACCGCGAACCGACGGGCACCTCGATCGGCGCGCGCACGGCGAACGCGGCCATGTCGGGCTCGCGAAAGAGCATCCGCGAAATGTCGGAGAACGGGTCGTCGTACGCTTCCGTGAACCGCAGTCCCGTTCGCATGCGCAGCAGGTCCTCGTAGGTGATCGCGTGACGAGGGTCGGCGGGATCGTCCCACTCGGCGATGGGCGCGCGATCGCCGATGCGGATGCGGCCGTCGTGCACCGCGATGCCGACGAGCGCGTTCAGCACGCTCTTGGTCATGGACCAACCGAGCAGCGGCGTTTGCGGCCCCACCCCCGGCGCGTAGCGCGCGGCGAGCAACCGGCCATCCTGCACCACGGCGACCGCGCGGGTGTTCCGCAGGTGTTGGCGGTCCGGCTCGACGAACGCCTGCGAGAGGACTCCGGCGAGCGCGCTGTCGGAAGCCGCCTCCGCGACGGCGGCGGGCACCGGCGGTCGCGAGTCGCTGGAATCGACGGGAGCCGGCACGACTGGACACCCGTCCGCATCCTCGTTCGCCAGCACGGCCCCCCGTCCGGGGACGAACACCGCACATCGGCGCGCCAGGCCCAGGTGAGCCTTGGCGACGACCGTTCGGTGCTCACGGTCGACGTCCAGACTGATGCCATAGCTCACCGCGAGCGCCAGATCCTCGCGAAGCACCCGGTCGGGTTCCAGGTCGGAAAGGAACACGGCCGTGCATGCGCGACGTGCCGCGAAACCGGTCGCAACGACGGCGGCGTTGCGCAGCCACCAGCCCACGGTCAGGAGCAGCGCAAGCACCGCCAGGACCGCCCAACGGGCCCAGCGCCGACCGCCGCGGCGGTGGTGGGCCGCGTCCCTCACGCCGGCCACCGTCAGGTCGTCCTTCGTCATCCCGCGAGCGTATGCGACCCGCGAACGAGCGACAAACGGCGCGAGCTGTGGCATAGTGTGCGCCGACCTGGCGGGAGCGCGGCGCGCTGAGCGCACCGCCGCTCGCCGCGCCTCACCGATGGAGTGCCTCATGAACGACGCGACCAACCGGCCGAACGACACTTCCCCATCACGACGTGAGTTCCTCCGCAGCGCGGCCATGGTCTCCGCCGCGCTCGCCATGCCGCTTCCGCGCGGAGACTTCCACGTGGGCGGCCGCGACGAGATCAAGGTCGGACTCATCGGGTGCGGTGGACGCGGGACCGGCGCGGCCGCGAATGCCCTGGATGCGGACCCGGCCGTGCGCATCGTCTCCATCGGCGACGTGTTCAAGGAGCGCGTGGACGCCTGCCGCGGACACCTGGAGGGTCTGGGAGATCGCTCGAAGGTCGCCGAGGATCACTGCTTCGTCGGGTTCGATGCCATCGACAAGGTCCTCGCCTCCGGCATCGACCTCATCATCCTCGCAACGCCACCGGGCTTCCGCCCGCGGCACATCAAGGCGGCGGTGGACGCGGGCAAGCACATCTTCGCCGAGAAGCCGGTCGCGACGGATGCAACGGGTGTGAGGATGGTGCTCGACGCCGCCAAGGCGATCGACGAGAAGAAACTGGGCTTCGTCTGCGGAACGCAGCGCCGCCACCAGGGCGAGTACCTGGAGACGATGCAGAGGATCCAGGACGGCGCGATCGGCGAGGTCGTGTCGGCCAGCTGCTACTGGAACCAGGGAAGCCTCTGGTCGCACGAGCGCCGCAAGGGTGACTCGGAGATGGAGTGGCAGCTCCGCAACTGGCTCTACTTCTGCTGGATCTCCGGGGACCACATCGTCGAGCAGCACGTCCACAACCTGGACGTCATGAACTGGGCCATGGGCGCCACGCCAGTGAAGGCGTACGGGATGGGCGGGCGCCAGGTCCGCGTCGAGCCCGTGTTCGGCAACATCTTCGACCACTTCGCCATCGAGTACGAGTATCCGGGCGG
Organism: Planctomycetota bacterium; assembly: GCA_044222185.1. Lineage (GTDB taxonomy): Bacteria > Planctomycetota > CAIWVZ01 > JBGANV01. The sequence continues at coordinate 322,350 of JBGANV010000006.1, read as the reverse complement.
ACGGCGCGGAACGAGCTTCTGTCGCCAGATCGAAGGGACCGCCTCACGCGTGGCCGAGTACGCGGTCGGGACCCAGGGACGGGCCGACTGCGGCGGACGGATCGAGGGCAAGAACGCCTGGCGGGTCCCCAAGAAGGAGCGCACCGATCCCTACGTCCAGGAGCACATCGACCTCATCACCAGCATCCGGGCCGGCAAGCCGCTGAACGAGGCCCGTCGCATCGCGGAATCCACCCTCACGGCCATCATGGGACGCATGTCCGCGTATTCAGGGCAGGAGGTCACTTGGGACTTCGCCCTGAATTCCAAGCTCGACCTGTTCCCGAAGGAGCTGAAGCTGGGGGATCTGCCCATCGCGCCCGTACCGATCCCGGGACGGACTCCGCTGGTCTGATCCGCCGCGTGTTCGCAACATCCAACGCACCATGAACCAGACACCCTGGGAGGCCTACGGTTCAACGGGGCGGAGCGAGACGTCCACGCTCTCGCGCGTCCTCGTCGTGGGCAGCCTGATCCTGATCGGCATGCTCGCGTGGAAGCTGTGGTTCGGGACCAGCGGAACGCTGTTCGATCCGAAGGCCGCGCCCCGGACGGTCGCGCCGCGCGGCGACCTGGGCAGCGACGAACAGGCGACGATCAGCTTGTTCGAGCAGTCGGCGCCCAGCGTGCTCCACATCACGAACATGGCGCTCGCCGGGTACCGCAGACTCGATTACACCGAGATCCCGCAAGGCAGCGGCACCGGCTTCATCTGGAACGACCAGGGACACATCGTCACGAACAACCACGTCGTGAAGGACGGGGACACGTTCGAGGTGATCCTCTCCGACGGGTCGTCCTACAACGGGATCCTGGTGGGTACGGCGCCCGAGCTCGACATCGCGGTGCTGAAGATCCCCGATGCGCCCAGGTCCAAGCTCCGTCCCCTGTCGATCGGTGCGTCGAACGATCTGCGCGTCGGTCAGAAGGTACTCGCCATCGGCAACCCGTTCGGCCTCGACCAGACGCTGACGACGGGTGTCATCTCGGGCCTGAACCGCCAGATCAAATCCGCGGAGGGAAACGAGATCAACGGCGTGATCCAGACGGACGCCGCGATCAACCCGGGCAACTCGGGGGGCCCGCTGCTCGACAGCGCGGGACGCCTGATCGGGATGAACACGGCGATCGTCAGCCCCTCGGGCGCCTATGCCGGGATCGGTTTCGCCCTTCCCGTGGACGTGATCAACCAGGTCGTTCCCGAGCTCATCCGCCATGGCCGCCGCGAGCGCCCGGCCATCGGGATCAACCTGGCGCCGGACGAGCAGATGGAGCGGCTCGTCCGATTCAATCGGGTCCCCAAGTCCGGCGCGATGATCGAGAGCATCCTCCCGCGCAGCGCCGCCGCGAAGGCGGGGCTGCGGGGCATCACCCCCGATGGCGCCGGCCGCTACCGCCTCGGCGACATCGTGCTCGCCATCGATTCACGGCCGATCCAGCGAGCGACCGATGTGGCCGCGGCCCTCTCCGACAAGAACGTGGGCGACTCGATCCAGGTGAAGATCCTCCGAGACGGAACCGAGATGGACGTTCCCATCGTCCTCCAGGCGCGGCCGCTCAAGGACTGACCCCCCGCGCTGGAGTCACGGCGACGCAGCCGTGGTGATCGCGCGCGCGCCTGGGAAGCGCCGCACGACCGCCGCGCCCCGCTCGGGTCCAACGATGTCGACGGCCGTGGCGAGGGCATCCGCGATGGCCCCCGTGGAGGCGACGATCGTCACCTCGCCGTGGAGCACGAGGCCCAGTCCCGACTGCGGGTCGACGATGTGTGAGTATCGCGTGCCGTCGACTTCGAGCGATTGCTCCGCGTCTCCCGACGTCGAGACGGCGCAGTTCTCGAGCTCGAGGGATCGGCCCCCGCTGACGCCGATCCTCCAGCCGCCTGCGCCGGGCGGCGCATCGCCACAGAAGATGTCTCCCGCGAGCGCCACGAGGCATCGCCGAAAACCCCGCGCTTTCAGCTCGCCGACGGCCTTCTCGCAAGCGAAGCCCTTCCCGATGCCCCCCAGGTCCAGCCGGGTGCCGGCCCGATCGAGCGTCACCGTGCACTCGCTCGGGTCGAGATTGACGCGCCGCCAATCCACCATCGCGCGCGCCGCCGCAATCTCGGCGGCCGCCGGCCTGCGTCCCTCGCCCCGCGCCCGCCGCCACAGCGCGACGACCGGGCCGATGGTCACGTCGAATGCACCGTCGCTCGCCTCGGAGACCTCGCGAGCCGCTCGCAGGACGTCGAACAGGTCCCGCGAGACGGGCACGGGCCCCTCCCCCGCGCGCGCGCAAAGACGCATCAGTTCGCTGTCGGCCTTGTAGTCGGACATGATGCCATCGAGTTGCTCGACCCGCGCGAACGCCGTCCTGGCAGCCTGGCGCGCGGTTTCCTCATCTGCGGCAAAAAGCACGACGCGACACTGAACGCCCATCAGCAGGCGACTATACTCGTGCCGCTCCAGCCCGATCGACCCTGCGGTGCACCCGCCGAAGCCGAGCCAGCCGATTGCCATCACGATGAGTCCAAGCACCCGCGTCGTTCTTGCTGTCTGCATCTCCGCACTCGTCCCCGCGCGACTCCTGCACGAGACAGTTTGCACCCAGCAAGAGGCGCCGGCCAGTCGACCCGCGGGTGACAAGGCCACGACTCGCAAGACCGCCGAACCGTTCGAGCAATCCGTCCCCGGCTGCACCGAGAAGATCCGGATGATTCCCATCCCCGCGGCCGCCGACGCGACGGAGCAGGTCTACCTCGCCTCGACGGAAACCGTGTGGGACGTTTACGACGTGTTCGTGTTCGCCTACGACGTCCGCGCCGGCGAAAAGGAACTGGATGCGATCTCGCGGCCGAGCAAGCCCTACATTCCGCCCGATCACGGTTGGGGTCACGCCGGGTACCCCGCCATCTGCATCACGCTGAAGAGCGCGAAGACGTTCTGTGAGTGGCTGTCGGCCCGCACGCAGAAGTCCTTCCGCTTGCCCACCGAGGCCGAGTGGGAAATGGCATGCCGCGCGGGAACGAAGGCCAAGTTCAGCTTCGGGAACGAATCCATGGACGACTACGCCTGGCACGTCGGGAACTCCGACGACAAGACGCACGCCGTCGCGCAGAAGAAGCCGAACGCCTGGGGGTTCTTCGACATGCACGGCAACGCGGCCGAGTGGTGTCTGGCGCCCGATGGGACGGCGGCCGTTCGCGGCGGCGCGTACTCGGACATCGCGCCCGACCTGACGTGCACGGCGCGCAAGGTGCAGACGAAGGCCTGGAACAAGACCGATCCCCAGATCCCCAAGAGCCCGTGGTGGCTCTCCGATGGCGCATTCGTGAGCTTCCGCATCGCGTGCGCCGTCCCGATCCAATGATCCGCCCCGACGCCTCGGGCCCGAAAGGATGAAGCCATGTCCGATCCGAAGAATGCGCCCTCCGCCGTGGACCGACGGACGTTCCTGAAACACTCGGCCATGCTCGCCGCGACGCCGCTCGTGCTCGGTTCACGCCCGGCGCCGTTCGGGTTCCACGGCGGCGGGTCGGACACGTTGAAAGTCGGGCTGATCGGGTGCGGAGGGCGCGGGAGCGGCGCGGCGACTCAGGCGCTCGCCGCGGACCCGGGCGTCGTCCTCTGGGCGATGGCCGACGCGTTCAAGGACAAGCTCGACGCGGCGGTCACGAACATCACGGCGGAGGCTGGTGATCGCGTGCAGGTTCCCCCCGAGCGGCAGTTCACGGGGACCGATGGTTATCTGAAGCTGCTCGAGAGCGGCGTGGACGTCGTCCTCCTGGCGACGCCGCCCGGCTTCCGCCCCCGGCACCTCCGCGCCGCCGTCGACGCGGGCAAGCACGTCTTCTGCGAGAAGCCCATGGCCGTCGACGGGCCGGGCGTACGTTCGGTGATCGAGAGCGCGAAGAAGGCCCAGGAGAAGAAGCTCTCGCTCGTCTGCGGATTCTGCTGGCGATACAGCCCGCCCGAGAAGGAGACGATGAAGCGCGTCCACGATGGAGCCATCGGCGCGCTGCGCGCGATCTACACGGTCTACAACACGGGCCCGGTGCACGGATTCAAGCGCAAGCCCCAGTGGAGCGAGGCCGAATTCCAGCTCCGCAACTGGTACCACTTCACCTACCTCGGCGGCGATCACATCGTCGAGCAGGCCGTGCACAGCATCGACAAGATGATGTGGGCGATGAACGGCGAGACGCCCACGAGCTGCGTTGCCGTCGGCGGGCGCGCGGCCCGCGAGGGCGAAGAGCGCGGGAACATCTTCGATCACTTCGGCGTGACGTGGGAGTTCAAGTCGGGAGCGCGCGGCTTCCACATGTGCCGCCAGATCGAGAACTGCTCACACGACAACACGGACACGATCCTCGGCGAGAAGGGCTCGTGCTTCATCCATGGGTTCGCGAACCGCCGCGAGATCACGGGGCCGCAGGCGTGGAAGTGGAGCGGCGACGGCGGCGACATGTACCAGGTCGAGCACGACGTCTTGTTCAAGTCGATCCGCGACGGCTCGGCGCACAACGACGGCGAGTGGATGGTGAAGAGCACGCTCGCCGCGATCCAGGCGCGCATGGCGGCCTACACCGGCCAGACCGTGACGTGGGAGCAGGCGCTGAACTCGAAAGAGGAGCTGTTCGACGGCAACTATGGCGCCGAGGGCCGTCCCCGTCCGCCTGTTCCGGTGCCAGGTCGCACGAAGTTCGGGTGAGCGGCATCGGGACGTGCCCCCGCGGGTCAGCGGTGCGCGTCGGTAGATCGCAGGCCCGCCGTCCCAGTCGTGTCGACATCCCTCGCGGACTCTGCAACTCCGCCGGGGATGGAGCCGGGGAACTGGCGGGACGCCCGACGTGCCGGTGGATCAACCAACCGTGTTTCCACAGAGGGCCTCGATGGCTCGCGGCGATGAATGCAACAAGACCGGGATCATCAGTGCGCGGTTCGCGAGCCAAGTCGAGCGCCGCCGGTATGCCGACGCGATCGCGGGAGCAGATTGGGGCGTGACGAAATCCCAGAACTCACGGAAGCCGACTTCGCGCGGATGATCCCCCGCGCACAGCGCAAGCGCCTCACGGCCGGAACCTTCGAGGCCGGCAACCTCGTGGCTCTTCGGCGCTTCCTGAACCTGACCCAGGAGGAACTCGCTGAACGCATCGGCATCAGCGTCGACTCGCTGCAGAATTGGGAACAGGATCGTCGGAACCCAGATGGGCCCGCGCGTGCCCGGCTCCGCCTCATCGCCCGGCATCCCCGACTCGTGTTCGAGGACCTGGCGCCGCACCGAGACACTCGATGAGGGGCGCCCGCGCGACATGCAAACGCGGGGAACGCGGGCGGCTACGGCCGCTCGTAGCGAGCATCTGCCGTAGAACGCCGCTCCACTCGCGCGGGACCGACGATCGCGTCGTGCCGGCTCTCGTTCACGGACCTCCCAAGAATCGCGACGGCGAGTCGGAACGGAGAACGGCGCGGGATGCGGATCCCGAGAACGGAGTCGCCGGATTCGACGGCGCGAGGGGAGCCGTCCGGGTAGGGTCGTCGCTGGCGGCGGCCCCTATCGAGGAGTCGCCTCTCAACGTCATCTTCATGAAAACCGAGCCGTGCAAGGCCATGACCGCGACCCGAGGCGATGGTCGCCAGCATGGCCGTTCGGCGTGACATCATTACGTGGGGACGACAGACGGGAGATCCGATGCCCATTGTGCAGAACATCGAGCTATGCAAGCGCACTCCGATGTTGCCGGTGAAGCGCTGCGTCGCCAAACGAAATCAGTGGGCAGTGTTTCTGCTTATTCTTGCTGCGCTTGGAATCGGGGCCTGCGCGTGCTCAAAGGAAATCGATGCGTCGCCTCATGCGGAGAACGTGGGTGGCGTGCTTGCTCGCACTCCCAATAAGGCGGCGGATGACCTGCCCACTCTGGAGGAACTCCTCAGGGCGGGGGTGAGTCTTGACGACATTGCGGCTCACCGCACGCTTCTTCGATGCAAAGGAACCATCGACTGGATCGAGAATAGCATCAGGCAGTTTTCCCTGGTCGTCGTTGTGACGCTACCCGATGGATCGGGGTGGAATAATTCGCTGGCCTGCTATTGGGAGCCGTCGACCGACGAACAATACCGAGGCAGAAAGAACGGGCAACGGATCGAGGTACGCGCGAGATTTGAGAAAGGGAGTTCTCGGCTCTGGAGCGAAGGAAAGAGGGAATGGCTCGCACTCAATGATTGCTCCATCGTCGACTGATCTCCGTCGGTGCTGTGTACCCGTGCAGAGTGCCACACGTGGGGCAACCGCCGATCGCGCCGAAAGCGACATCGAAGGAACAGACGGGGTTCGTCGATGCTGCCTGTCACAAGCCGCTGCGCCTTCCCTCCGAGGTCTCGGCGCGCCGCGGATGCGACGGATGGCTGCAACGTAGCGATCGCTCCCGAAAGGAGGGCACGGCCGTCGTCACCGCGAGGGACCGTGTCTTCCTCGGGGAGGCCGTGAGCAACGACGAACACGCTGCGGCGGTCGATGAAGCCCAGAGTGCGGAATGATCAGGGCGGGGACGACTTCAGCAAAGAGCAAAGATCAGGACCAGCCCCGCGAACAGCGCTCCAAACCGAGATGCTCACGACCGATTCCGCGCCGACGAGGTAGTAGACCCTGTACCGAGTCGAACGCAGCAATGCTGAACGAATCCCGCGCGCGCCAGGACGACGAACCGGGCGACCTACCGTGGGGAGGCTCGAGATCAGGAAAGTGCGTGGGCGAACTCGTCCGCGAAGAGATCCGGCGCAGCGGTTCTGTGTGTTCGCCACCATGCGTCGATCTCTGTGACTTCGCGCACGGCATGGGGCGTGGCGCGAATGTTCATTCGCGGCGTCGACGCCGTAGGACGTCCAGAAGTTCTTCGACTGGACGGTGGTTCCCAGCTCGCGCCTCCGCGAGGCCGATCCGAAGCGATTCGTCGCGCGCTGCAATCTCGTCCGGCGCGGGGTCATCGTCTTCGTCATCGTCGACGACGAGATCGATTACGGTGTCCTCTGGGAGATCCGTTGGGACGTCCAGGATGAGGCGTCCGTTCTTGACGCGGGCTCGCAGACCTGACATGGCCACAGGATACGTCGCGTGCCCGCGAGGAATAGGAATGAAGCCCTGGTCAAGCGCACAGTTCGGCGGGGCGACCGAGTCGCGTCGCGGGTCCGACTCGCGACCGTTACCGGCGCGATTTGCCGCGAAGGATGGATGGGTTTTCCCTCGTTTGCATGTCAAGCGCCCGGTCGGACGCAGCCGTAAGCGGACAGGAGCGCGCGGGCGCGACGGGTGGAAGTGGTCGACGGCCGCTCCTGACCGACCGCCTCCGCGCGGGGTGGGGTTTCCTGAACCCCACGTCGTGAGTTCGAATCCGGCCGGGTTCACCGTAGAGTTCGCGGCGAAGCGGGGTTCCGAGGACCTCGCAGTGGCCGAAACCGCAGGCAGACGAGGCTGGCTCCGTGGCGAAGCTGACGCACGAGGTTTGGGTGCACGTCGACGAGAACGGGCGCGAGCTGCCTGGCTGTTGCTTGGCGGGACCCATGGGAGACGGCTTCCGGAAGCTCCTGGCCGTCGAGCCGGGTGCGCGTCTCGTGACGACGTTCGAAGCAGGCAGCCACTTCGAAGCCATGACCATCTACAACCGATTGCTCGAGCGGGAGGAGTACACGACCGACGAGCCGTTGGCGTATGAGCCCTACCCGGAGGAGTGGCTCACCGTGCAGCGGGGGTCGGGCCCGCAGAGACCACCTGCGCGCGGGCCACGCCCGACGTCGTGACGTCGACGCGGACTTCGGGCCTTCGTCCCGGCAGGCATGGTTCAGGGCGGGGCGGCCGCCGGACCTCCGCGACGTGAGGCGAGTCGTGAGTTCCAACCTGGTGTGGCCATGTCCCTCGATCGGGAGCCGTCGAGAACCGAGGACGTCGCGGGAACCGCGCGAGGTCGCGTCCTCGTCACGGGAATTCTCGTGGACCGGGCCGATCTTCCGGACGCGACCATCGCGCTCGACCGTCGTTTCGGCGGCGGTCAGGCCCGGTGGCTGGTCCCGTGGCGAACGAAGCAGCCGTCTCACGTCGAGCGTTCGAGGTGTGGCGAGCGCGAGTCCTGCTCCGTGCTGAATGCGGGTCGGAGCCGATCGCGCGACGGTGGCGAGTGTGGCCCGCCACCGGCAGTCTGGGATAGACTCCCCGCCATGAGGGGACGAGCCATCAGCACCGAGCCGATCGAATTCCGCGGCGAAATCGTCGCTGTCAAGGGGCGCATCCGCCTGCTGCGCTCGTTCGACGAGGTCTCCCACGACTACCAGGGATACACGATCGTTCTCCGGGGCGACATCGCTGGCGCCGCCGTGCCCGAGTTCCGCGTTGCGATCGGGCCCGCCGCGCATGCAAAGCACCGCTTTCGGATCGGCGACGCCGTCCGAGGCAAGGCGCGCCCGGTTGCGGACCCGCGCTTGGAGTGGGCTGGCTACTACCGCGCGAGCGGGCTCGTGGTCGAGAGCCGCGGCGCCCCCCGCGAAGACCGCCCCGCCGATCCCGATGGCGGCATCGCGCCCCCGCTCCCTGAATACCGCGCCGCCGGACATCGGCGCCTGGATCCGCGGACTTGCGCCGAAGCCTGCGCGCGATGCCCGTTCGGGCTGACCATGGTCACGGAGATCACGATCGACAAGTGGAACCCGTCGAAGAAGCGCTGGCGGTTCGAGACCCACTGCTACGGGCCGAAGGACTGTCCTCGCTACCGCGCCGGCAAGCCTCGCACCGTGCCCGGCCGCGAGCCCGGGATGGTCTGGGTCGACGACGACGTCGAGCGCGAGTCGTCCTGAGGCTGATTGCGCGTCGCGCGGCCCGGAGTCTCAGCCTTCTTTCTGAGATCCACGGTCTTCCGCACGCGTGGGTCCGGCGAACGCGACCCGGTGTACGCCAACCGCGTCGTCAATCGTGCCGGCGTGCAACGGGCCGAGCTTTCCGCGCGCGGCGTCGATCGCACCTGGATTCGGATTCCCGACACCGACCGAGCGCGGCATGTCCGGTGCGCCAACCGCTTGGATCGATCCCCGGGGCATTCAACGCCGTTCACGGTCGATCCTGGCCCGTCCGATGCTGTGACCTCACGCGGCTTCCGCGTCAGACGGCCTGCGCCGCCGCGAGCGGCGCCACGTCGAAAACGCGAGTCGCGCGAGACTGATAGGAGATCCAACGGTCGACGGACGCCCGCGGCCCCATGTGCGTGAGGTAGGCGCGCCGCACGTGGTCCGGCGTGTTGTTCGTCTCCGACAGATGCGCCAGGACGAGCGTTCGCAACATCGGCGACGCCCATTTCGCGATCGCTTTCGCGCTCTGGTCGTTGGAGAGGTGGCCCAACTCGGACCCGATGCGCCCCTTCAGTGCCTGCGGATAGGGGCCCGCCGCCAGGAGCGCGGGGTCGTGATTGGACTCCATCACCAACGCCGCGCACCTCGCGATCGCGAGCCCGACGGCCTCGTCCACCGAGCCGAGGTCGGTGAAACACCCGAGGGTCGCGCCCTCGTTGTGGAAGAGGAACGCCACGGGGTCGGCAGCGTCGTGGGGCTTGCGGACCGGCTCGGCCACGAGGTCGCCGAACGCCACGGGTGCGCCCGCCTCGAACACGCGGAACTTGTCCGTCGCCTTGAGTCGGTGTCGGGCGACCGCGTGCGTGGCCTCCGTCAACCAGACCGTCGCCCCGAAGGCTCGGGCAACCGGGGAGACGCATTGAACGTGGTCGTGATGCTCGTGCGTGACGAGGATCGCGTCCAGCCGATCCTGGGGCAGGCCGGCCTCGGCGAGCCGGGCGCGCATCTCCTTGGCATTCAGACCGGCGTCGACGACCAGGCGGACCGTGGGCGTGTCCACGTAGATGGCATTGCCGCGACTTCCACTTCCGAGCACACAGACTCGCATCGTTTCCCCGACCGCTGGTTGGGGTGTTAGGCGTCGCGCCGTCGCACGTCAAGGCCCGGGATTGGAGCGGCGCGCGCCATCCGACGCGCACGCCGCCCGTGTTAGCCTCGCGCATGCCGACGGATCTGGAGCGTCGCAGGCGATTCGACTTCGCGTGGCCGTTTCCCGCAGCGCAGACCTTCGTCGGCGCATGCTGGGCCGCCTACCTGTGGTCGCTGTGGGTCGGTCACGGCGTGCAGAGCGGCGGGCTGACCTTCCTCGCTCCGAACAACCTGGGGTTCTACGCGTCCGGCACGCTCTCCACTCAGGCAGTCCTGCTCGACGGTGAATGGGACCGTCTGTGCACACCCGTGCTGCTCCACGCCGGACTCCTCCACATCGTCCTCAACTCGAGTGCGATCCTGTCCCTGGGCGGAACCCTGGAGGCCTTCACGACGCGTGGCCGTGCATTTCTCGTGATGTTCGCGTCGGGCCTCAGTGGGAGCCTGGCAACCGTCGCCTGGGCCGCGGTCACGGGCGAACCCTCGTTCTGCGTCGGGGCAAGCGGCGCGGGTTGCGGGATCGGAGCCGCACTGGTCGCGATCAACTGGCACGAGAAGACCGGCCCGCTGGCGGAGTACCGCAAGCAGATCATGACGTGGCTCGTCGTCTGGCTGTTGATGGGTCTCGCCGTCCCCGTGATCAGCGGGTCGGCGCACCTGGGGGGCGCGATCGGCGGTGCCATCGCGGGCTGGCTCATCTCGAAGCGCGGTTCCGTGATCATCCTCGGTCGAGACAAACTGGACCTGGGTCTCCGGATTGCGACGGCGGTTCTCGCGTTGATCTTCGTCACCGGCGTGGCGACCAGCGTGGTCAAGTCGCGAGGGCGTGCGGAGGCGTACTTCAGCTACCACTACATCGACCGGACGGCGGACACGGTCAGGAACTGGCTCGCGAACGGCCTCCCGCCGACGGAGGATGTCGTCGCCTGGGTTGCCGCCGTCCGAGAAACCCCCCTGAACACCGAGGCAGACCGGGAACGCAACGTCTTGCTGTCACGGGTCGAGAGCATGGGTTGGACTACGGGAAAGTCGCCGCCGCCGGGAGCCCGAGAAGCTCTGCTCGAGGAACTGGACCGGATCAGTCCCAGATGATCGGACTGGCTACTCCGTTCTCCGGCACATGGGTCGGGCCGTTCTACGCCGATGGCCGCATCGCGCGCGCGAGCTTCCGCGACGGAAGATGATTAGAATGCCCGGCCCGTCTGCCGGGCCCAAGCCAAGCCGCGCGGTACGACGCGGGAGCAACATGGGAGTGTGTTCATGAATCTCGAAGAAAAGAACCGCAACGCACCTCGGATCGAGCACACCGAGGACATCGTGGTGCGGTTCGCGGGTGACTCCGGTGACGGCATGCAGATCACCGGCAACGAATTCACCAAGACGTCCGCGATCATCGGCAACGACATCGCCACCTTCCCCGACTTCCCCGCCGAGATCCGCGCCCCCGCCGGCACGATCCCCGGCGTCTCCGGCTTCCAGGTCCGGTTCTCGTCGCGCGACATCCATTCGCCCGGCGACGCACCCGACTGCCTCGTCGCCATGAACCCCGCGGCCCTTCGCGTCAACTACAAGGACGTCAAGCGCAACGGCATCATCATCGTCAACACCGGCAACTTCGCCGCCGGCGACCTGAAGAAGGCCAATTACGACCACGACCCGCTCAAGAGCCACGAGTTCGAGGGCTGGCGCGTCGTCGAGGTCGACCTGAACAAGCTCACCCGCGAAGCGCTGAAGGAAATGAACCTGGACCCGAAGGAGACCTTGCGCTGCAAGAACTTCTTCGCGCTCGGGATGACCTACTGGCTCTTCAGCCGCCCGCTCGAGCCGACCATCAAATGGATCGAGCAGCGGTTCAAGAAGAAGCCTGAGTACGCCGAGGCCAACATCCGCGTGCTGAAGGCGGGACACAACTACTGCGAGATCGTCGACCTGTTCCAGGTCCGCTACGAAGTCGCACCCGCCAAGCTGACGCCCGGCACCTATCGGAACATCATGGGCAACGAGAGCCTGGCGTTGGGCTTCGTCGCCGTGTCCAAGCTCTCGGGCCTGCAGATCATGCTGGGCTCGTACCCGATCACGCCGGCGAGCGACATCCTCCACCAGCTCTCGACGTACAAGAACTACGGGATCGTGACGTTCCAGGCGGAAGACGAGATCGCGGCGGTCTGCGCGGCGATCGGCGCGTCCTACGCAGGTGACCTCGGGATCACGACGACGAGCGGCCCGGGCATCGCCCTCAAATCGGAGGCCATGAACCTCGCCGTGATGCTCGAGCTCCCGCTCGTCATCGTCGACGTGCAGCGCGGTGGCCCGAGCACGGGCATGCCGACGAAGACCGAGCAGGCCGACCTCCTGCAAGTCCTCTACGGCCGCAACAGCGACTCGCCCATGCCGGTGATCGCCGCCGCCTCGCCGGCGGACTGCTTCGAGGCGACCATCGAGGCCTGCCGCGTCGCCGTCAAGTTCATGACGCCGGTCGTGCTCCTCTCCGACGGCTACATCGCCAACGGGTCCGAGCCGTGGCGCCTGCCCAAGATCGAGGACCTGCCCAAGATCCCGGTCACCTTCCACAAGGACCCGGCGACGTTCCAGCCTTACAAGCGCGATCCCAAGACGCTCGCCCGCCCGTGGGCGATCCCAGGGACGGTCGGCCTCGAGCACCGCATCGGCGGCATCGAGAAGGAAGACGTCACGGGCAACATCTCCTACGACCCGCAGAACCACGAGAAGATGTGCCACCTGCGCGAGCAGAAGGTCGAAGGCATCGCCAACGACATCCCGGAGGCGGTCGTCGAAGGCGCGCAGTCCGGCAAGGTGCTCGTGATCTCGTGGGGTGGCACCCGCGGCATGATCGCGGGCCCGCTCCTCCGCACGGCCCAGGCCGGCGGATCCGTCGGCTGGGTGCACCTGCGCTGGGTGAACCCCATGCCGCGCAACCTCGGCGCCATCATCTCCAAGTTCAAGAAGGTGCTGGTCCCCGAGCTGAACATGGGACAGCTGTCCAAGGTGATCGCCGCCAGGTACGGAGTCGAAGTCGAGTCGTACACGAAGGTCCAGGGCCGGCCGTTCCTCACGTCCGAGATCGCCGCCCGCATCGAGAAGTGCCTGAAGGAGGCGTGAGATGAATGCGGTCACCCTGACGAAGAAGGACTACAAGTCGGATCAAGAGATCCGGTGGTGCCCGGGCTGCGGCGACTACTCGATCCTCAACACGGTCACGCAGGTGTTCGCCGACCTTCAACTGAAGCGCGAGAACACCGTCGTCGTGTCCGGCATCGGGTGCTCGAGCCGATTCCCCTACTACACGTCGGTCTACGGGTTCCACGGAATCCACGGCCGCGCGCCTGCGATCGCGACGGGGGTCAAGCTCGCCAACCCCAAGCTCGACGTGTGGCTCGTCACCGGCGACGGTGACGCCATGTCGATCGGCGGCAATCACCTGATCCACATCCTGCGGCGCAACCCGAACGTCAAGATCCTGATGTTCAACAACCGGATCTACGGGCTGACGAAGGGCCAGTACAGCCCGACGTCCGAAGCCGGCAAGGTCACCAAGTCGTCGCCCATGGGCACGGTGGATCGGCCGTTCAACCCGGTGTCGCTGGCGCTCGGCGCCAACGCCACGTTCGTCGCCCGCTCGGCCGACGTGCTCCCCAAGCACCTCAGCGAGGTGCTGCACGCGGCCGCGGCTCACAAGGGCACGGCGTTCGTCGAGGTCTTCCAGAACTGCAACATCTTCAACGACCACGCGTGGGAGCATCTCGTCGATCGCGAAATCCGTGACGACATGCTCGTCGATCTCGTTCCCGGGAAGCCTGTCCGCTTCGGCAAGAACCTTTCGAAGGGTCTGCGCCTGAACGGGCTCGAGCTCGAGGCGTTCCCGATCACCGCCGAGAACGAGAAGACGGCGATCGTCTGGGATCCGACCAATCCCAACCCCGCGATCGCGTTCATGATGTCGCAGCTCCAGGAGAGCGTGATGCCGACGCCCATCGGCATCTTCCGCAACGTCAACGCCGTCGTCCTGGAAGAAGCCGTGCACTCGCAGATCAAGGCCGCCCGTGAGAAGCAGGGAGCCGGGGATCTGAAGAGCCTGCTCTACGCCGGCGACATCTGGGAAGTGATGTGACTCCGCGCCGGCCTGGGCCGGCGCGGGTGCGATGTCTTCCCTCCTCTACTTCTTCATCGCGTTCCTGCAGGTCCTGGACAGTCAACTCGTCCAGATCCTGCTCCCGGTGATCCGCGGGTCGAGCGGCGGCGCTTCGGCGGATCACCTGCTCACCGCCTACGCGATCGGAGCGGCCACGATCCCCTTCGTCGTCGCCTGGCGTGTCCGCTCCGCGGCATTCCCCAACGTCGTACTGGCGGCGATCCTCGGACTCGGGGTCGCCGCGGCGGCGTTCGCGTTGGCTCCGAGCCTGGGCGTTCGACTGGCCGCCCGGGCGCTGAGCGGCGCCTCGTCGGGCGTCCTTTCGTGCTCGCTCGCCGTACTGGCGGAGCGATCGACACATCGGGCGCGGGCGATGAGTCATCAGTCGGCGGGATTCCTCGCCGCGCTGGTTCTCGGAGTGCCGCTGGGGCCCAGGTTCGAGGCGCTACTCGGCCTGAAGACGCTGTTCGTCGGCGTCGCCGCGGTTGCAGCGGCGCTGTTCGCGATCACGCTGGCGACGCGGCGTCCCGAGCCCGTGCGCGACGACCCGCCCGTGGCGGGCGGCCCGTCGTTCTTCACCGGGCGTGCGCTCCACGCGTTGCTCGCCACGGCTCTGACGGGCACGGCCATCGCCGGTCCCGCGGGGTTGCTCTCGTCGTTCCTCAGCGAAGTCCGTCACATTCCCATGACGGAGATCGGGATCGTGTTCCTCGGCGCAGGGTTGGCACCGGTGGTCGCCACTCCCCTCGCCTCGATGCTGCTCCGAACGCGTGCGGCGGACCGCGTCGCGGCAGCGAGCAGTCTGGTGTTCGCGGTGCCGCTCGTGCTCTATCCGGAAATCGCGACGACGGTCGTCCTCGCGACCGTCGGCATGGCGGTCGTCCTGTTCGTCGAGACGATCCGCCGCTCGGCCTTGCAGCTGCACCTGACGGGTGTCGTGGCCCGCGACAACCTGCCGCGATACCTGGCGGTCCGCGGCGTCGTGGCGCAGCTCGGGCTCGCGCTCGGCTATGCGATCGCGTCGCCCGTCTTCCACTCGCACGGCTACTCCGTCGTCTGCCGCGCCGCGGCAGCGATCTCGATCCTCGCGGCGCTCGCGCTCACTGTCGGGGGGGGGGGCCGCGCCCACGACCGAGGTCACGGCCCGAACTTGATGCGCCAGAGGTTCGTCGTCGTTGCACCCGACGGGACGCCGGCGTCGATCAACAACCACTGCGAGTAGACCTCGAACGCCGGCCCCGCGTACGTCGAGAGATCGACGAAGATCGAGAAGTCGCCGTTGGGGCCCACGTTGAAGAAGCCGAGACCCGTGTTGAAGTCCGGCAGGATCAGCTGGCTGATGTCCACGCCTGACGTGCAGCCGGTGCCGAAGCTGATCGTTCCGCCGCAATCGCGGCCGAGGCTGACGGCCCATGCGCTGCTCAGCCCCGACGTGCCGTTGATGAACCCCGCGGTGAAGCCAGCGCCGTACCGCGGCTCACCCGTGACGATCTGCACCGCCGGGAGCGACGCACTGCCGATGCACGTGGGATTCGTCAGCCGGATCGCTGCCCCGAGGCTCTGGGGACGGAATCGTCCGATGTTCGCGGTGGGCGATCCGAACGAGTTGAAGTTGGAGACCCAAAGGTCGCCGTTGGGCATGAATGCAAAGCCGTTCGGGACGGAGAAGTTGCCGGGCGCGGGGTTGCACAGCAGATCCTCGTCCCGGCGGAGCCGCGGCGCGATCGGGCTGTTGCCCAGGTAGAGTTCCGTTCCGGTCTGGCTGAAGACGCGGATCGTGCCGTTCGACAACGGGGAGCCGCTCTGAAAGAACGGCTTGGCGATCCAGATGTCGCCCGTCACCGGGTGAATGGCGAGCGCTTGCGATTGGCGCGTGACGTCCGAGAAGATCACCGTCGACGTGTTGGTCGTCGAGTCGTACTTCAGCACGGTGCCGTTGTTGCCGTCGTGGCAGTAGACGAAGCCCTGGTAGTAGTCCAAGTCCTGGATGCCGACGAAGCCGATGCCCGTAGGCACGGCGAGCGTCGCGCTGATTCCGCCCGCCACGGGAACGCCCGCCGTGTCGAGTTCGACGATCGAGAGGCCGTTGCCGAGCAAGAGGTGACCGTTCGGCATCGCACACAGCCCGCCGCCGATGACGGCTGGCGGCCGCGACGCCGCCACGAGCGTTCCATCCAGCTCGTACTCGAGGAGGATGTCGGGTGACGAGTTGGGGAAGTCGTGGAGGATGTAGACGCGGTTCGTGACCGCGTTGTACGCCACGTCCTCGGGCCCGGCGCCGCCGCCGATCGCCTGTGCATCGCCCAGCTCGGAGAAGAACCCGATGCACGCCATGGGATCGGGCAAGGTCGGCGGCGTCTGGGCGTGCGCCGCGACTGCGAGGAACGCACAGACGAACGCGATCGAGATTCTCTTCAGCATGTGGACTCTCCTCAGCGTGAATGCGGAATGGGATTTCCGCAGTGGAGAGCCTACGGGCGCGGCATCGTTCGCGCCATGCGAAGGTCGGCGGATCGTCCGTGCGCCATACCGCACACGCCGATCGACCGCGCCCCAGCACTGGGACGCGCGCTCCCCCTCTGGCTTCAGGAGGTTGCGATCCGAGGTCGCTCCGCGGATTCACCCACCGACCGTGACGGCCGGACCGGTCGAGCCCGAGAGGCTGGAAACAACCGTCGGTTCGTTCCGAACGTGCGGGACACCGCGGTCTGAGCGTGCCGAGAAGGTCGTCGGTCAGGAGGATCGATTCAGCCGGACCCGAGGCGTCGTCCGCTGCGACGACGCGGGCCTCGACGTCGAGTTCAGGCCCGCTTCCCAAGCGCCACGGCGACCGGCAGCCCGTCGATCGCCCAACGCTCCGTGAACACGCGCACGATCACCGAGCATCACCCCGAGCCGGCACGTGAAGCAACGTGAACATCCCGCCGACGATGAGCAGGACGCCGACGCTCATGGCGACGAGGGCCCAGGCTCGTGGGTGGATGGCCGTCGTGAGGCCACCGACGCCCACGTACGAGTCGTGAATCTGCGCATCGAGGCCGGGCTTGGCGCCGCGCGCGGCAATCGGCGGTGCGCCGTCGTTCGCGAATGAAAGGACCATCGCGCTGGCGGCGATCAGCCAGACCGTCGGGATCAGCGCGATCACGGTCGTGCACCACAAGACGAGTTTGAGCATTCCAACCTCCCCGCCGACGAGCCGCCGGCGACCGGCCCACGCGCCGGACCCGCACTGGATTTCGCCTGCGAGAGCCTATCCGCTCTCCGATGATCGTGGGTCCCCGAAAACGCTGCGCCACATCCGATGACCAAACTCGGACGGGATCGCGCGGGCGCGCCACGCTCGACGGGAGAAAGGCAACAAGTCTCATGCCTCACCGAGGTGGCTACCAAGCGTCGCAATCGCACGGTTCCTCGACCTCGTGCCGACCTGCGACGGAACCTCCGTTGGAGGCTCCGATTCGGACGACCGCGCAACGGACGCGCGATCCCGGCAGGCGCTGCGGGAATTGAGCGTGTAGGATCCCGCCGCGGGGACGTGACGGCATGACACTCGAGGAGTTTCTCGACCGAATCCACAAGAAGTCACCACCGGCATCCGAGAAGGCGATTCGCGCGCTCGAGCTGAAACTCGGGGCGGCGCTCCCGGACGACTACCGGCGGTTCCTCGTCGCATGCAACGGTGGTCATCTCGGCGGCGTGCTCTGGTTCATCGGCCCCACGCCCGACGGCGTGGCAGCCGATGTGGGTATCAACCACGTCTACGGGGTTCGCACCGAATCGCGCTTCGATCTTCAGTCGACTCGTCGTGCGTACGGCCCGCGGATCCCGCGCGGGCTGTTGGCGATCGCGGATGACTGCTTCGGCAATCTCCTCTGTCTCGGCCTCGACGGCGTCCACCGCGGGAGGCTCTACTTCTGGGACCACGAGTGCGAACCCGACGCGTGCGAGGTAGAGGTGTCGACGGAGGACGAGGCGGAGGAATCGACCGAGGACGAGCCGGCCTGGTGGCGCGAGTCGGCGTGGGACGGATCGATCGAGACGGCCGGGAACGTCCAACTCATCGCGAACTCGTTCACCGAGTTCGTCGACGGCCTGCGGCCGCAGGACGAGCTCGACCTCGACGGTGATCGAGATCTCCCCAAGCCGACGGTTCCCAAAATGAGCCGCCGAACGTGATCCCTTCGGGCCGCTACGGAGTCGCGCTCGTCGTGGACCCCGCGTTTGGCGTTCGCCTCGTCGACCTCGCGGCGCGTCTCCCCGTTTGGGTTTGCGATTCTGCGGAGAACCTGCGCGCGGTCCATGCCATCCTCACAGGCCACCCCAGAGGTGCGACCCCGCCGGAGATCACGACTTTCCGATGGAACGGTGACGCCGACGCCGCGGTCGTGAACATCCTCGGAACCCTCGATCTCCATCACGGCGAGTTCTCTCGCGATCCCCCATGGTCGATCCTGGAGGTTTACGGCGCCACGCAAACCGATGCAGTCGAGCGCGCTCTGGCGCCCTACGGCGTCACTCGGATCCAGGCGTTCGACGGCGGCTTCATCGCGTTCACGGACGCGTGAACGGAGCGAACCTCACCGAAACACCGGTTGGACGCGAGCGCCACTCACGCGGAGACGACACCGGCTACGGCCTCCCGTCGAAGAACGCACGCGCCTCATCGTGCGCGCGGTCGCGCAGGCGTCGGATCACTTGCAGCCGATCGTGAGCGGACGCCGCGGCGAGCTCATCGACGTCACGTCGCTGACGCGTGAGCTCGGCCTGAATGAGCGGATGGCGGAGGAGCTGGACTTCGTCGATCGCCGTTCCGGCCCGATGCCCGTGTTGGGCGAGAAGGTAGGTGTCCAGGGCCTCGTAGGCGCGGCGCGCCGCCCATGCGGCATCCTGACTTTCGCCGGACCTCAGGCATCGACACGCGTACGTCACGGCTGCGCCCGCGTCCGAGCCGTCGATCTCCAGGCCACCGTCGTCTACCGGGATCGCGGCTTCGCACGCACGGATCCAATCGTCGAGCTCGTCGGGCGGCATCGCGACGCCGCCGAGGAGGTGGCGCCAGAGCACCTCGAGCGCGGAGGTCAGCGGGGTGGGATTGCGGCGGTCGACCGGGCGGGAGTCGGACGCGATGGCAGGGCGGAGCCCTGCCGTCCGGCCAGGCGGAGCCTGGCGCTCCGCGAAATCGAGCAGCTCAGAGGAAGTGCTTGTAGATGAACAGCTCGAGCTGATCGCGGGAGCGTTCGTCCGTGCCGGTCGGGAGGAAGCGGATCGCCAGCTCGAACCGACCGGGCTTGATCTCGATGCAGCGGATCACCTCGCCGATCACGGGCAGGCCGCCCTCGATCTCGGGGATCTCGACGTGCGCGAGGAGTTGCTCGCCCGGGTGGGCCGGGCCGTCAGCGACGAAGCAGATTCCGCCGAGGGAGAGGTTCTTCGACCAGCCCACGCCCTCGGGGGCCGGTCCGGTGACCGAAACCTGTCGATCGAGGGAGCGGAAGGTCACCCGGAAGTAGTCGTTCAGCCGCAGGAAGCGGCGCTTCTCGATGATCTCGACGGGGATCTTCTGCTCGGGCACTGCAAAGGCTCCTGGTGGACGCGCGGATCATACCACGCCCTCCGTTGGTCGGCCGTACGCGGCGACCCGCTCAAGGACCGCGCCCCGGAATCTCGATAGTTGAGGTCGGAAATCGGGTCCCGCGAGCCGGCGCATCGCCGAGCCATCGATCTGACACGTGGAGGTGCCACCGGCATGGCGTCCATCGACGAGATCTTCAAGATCATCAAGCAGCAGGGCGCCAGCGACCTTCACATGGCGTCGGGCGCTCCGCCAATGCTCCGCATCTCGAATGAGATGCATCCTGTCGAGCAGGCCGAGCTCACCCCCGAGATCAACCGCAAGCTCCTCTACGAGCTGATGTCACCGGCGCAGGTCGCCTTCTTCGAGAAGAACAAGGAGATCGACTTCGCCCACGAGATCCCCGGCGTGACGCGCCTGCGCTGCAACATCTTCGAGCAGCGCAACGGCATCGCAGCCGTGTTCCGTCTGATCCCCGCCGAGATCCTCACGGCCGACCAGCTGGGTCTTCCCCCGCAGATCATGAAGTTCTGCGATCTCCCCCGCGGCCTCGTCGTCGTGACGGGCGCGACGGGATCGGGCAAATCGACCACGCTCGCGGCGATGATCGATCACATCAACTCGACGCAGAAACTGCACATCCTCACGATCGAGGACCCCATCGAGTTCGTGCACAAGAACAAGCTCTCGCTGGTGAATCAGCGCGAAGTCGGCGGGACGACGCTGTCGTTCCAGAACGCGTTGAAGTCGGCCCTCCGCGAGGATCCGGACATCATCCTCGTGGGCGAAATGCGGGATCTGGAGACGATCCGCCTCGCGATCACCGCCGCCGAGACGGGACACCTCGTCTTCGGCACGCTCCACACGAACACCGCTGCGAGCACCGTCGATCGCGTGATCGACGTCTTCCCAGCCGATCAGCAGCAACAGATCCGCGTCATGCTGTCCGAGAGTCTTCGCGGCGTCATCGCCCAGCGACTCCTGCGACGCAAGACGGGCAAGGGTCGCGCCGCGGCCTTCGAGATCCTGCGAGTCACGCCGGCCATCTCGAACATGATCCGCGAAGGCAAAACGTTCCAGATCGCCTCCGCGATCCAGATCGGCCGCAAGGACGGCATGATCAGCCTCGATCAGTACCTCGCCGATCTCACGTCGCAGGGCGTCGTCGACATGCAGGAAGCGGGACCGCACTTCACCGTCACCCCGCACGGAAACCGCAACTCACCAGAAATGGCGCGCGTCTGACGTGCGCGTCATCGCACCCACGCCATGAAAGCCGGCAACAAGGTCGAAGGCGATCTTCGTGCGTTCAGCATCTTCGACATCACGCAGTCGCTGATGTCGGGGCGCAAGACAGCGCACGTCACCGTCGAGAACGGCCCCGACACGGGATACCTGTACTTCGCCGGCGGTCAGATCGTGCACGCCCTCGACGGCCGGATGAACGCGGGCGAGAAAGCCGTCTTCAACATCTTCACCTGGCGACGCGGGTCGTTCGTCATCGACTTCGATCGACGCATCGAAGAGAAGAACATCACGGCGCCGACGGACTACCTCCTGCTCGAAGTCGCCCGCAACCTGGACGAGGTGGGCCAGGAGAAGCCGGACCAGGACGACGCCGCGACGCAGACGGAGATCACGGCCGGCGTCGAAGAGCGCCTGGACCTCACGCTCCGCCGAAAGCTCAGCTCGATCTTCACCGCCGTCGCCGGCAAGGCCGAGCCCGCGCGTGATCGGTACACGCGTCACGCGTTCGACCAGATCCTGGTGACGTTGTTCGAGCTCAAGGGCTCCGCCGTATTCGTGCGACACGGGCGACAGCCACGAATCAAGACGGCCGACGGATTCGTCACGCTCAAGGACGCCGTCGTCGAGCGCAACGAAGTCGACGGGTTCATCATGGCGCTTCTCTCGGAGGCAGAGACGCTCGCGCTGCGTGAGCGCAAGGAAGTCACCGCGGTCTACAACGCGCCGGACGTGGGTGCGTTCTCCGTCGCGATCATCGACGAGGACGGCAGCCCGACGGTGATCATGACTCCCGCTCGCACGGACCTCCCCAAGCTCGACTCTTTCGGGATGGGGAACGCACAGGCGTCGCTGGCCCAGCTCACGGAGGGCCTCATCCTGGTCGCGGGTCCGCTCGGATCGGGCAAATCGAGCCTCGTCGCCGCGCTCGCGGAACATCACGCGACCATGCGGGACAAGTGCGTGGCGCTTCACTCCGACGAGCGGCTTCACACCTTCGAGAACACCCGCGGATTCGTCATGCGCCGGCCCATCACGGCTGGTGCCGCCGACCTGGGTGCATCCATCCGCTCGTCCCTCCAGCAGGGCGCGGACGTGGTCGCGGTGGACCCGTTCGCGGGCAGCGATGGACTCCGGATCCTCCTGGAGGTCTCGGCAACCGGGCGGCTGGTCATCGGGTCCATATCCAGCCTCTCCATGGGCGGCACGCTGGCGTTGATCCAAGCGCTGACCCAGGACGACAAGAGCGATCGCGTCCTCAGGCTCCTTGCAGATCACTTGCAAGCCGTCGTGGCCCTCGGGCCGCGCCGCGCTCAGGAGCACGCGACCGCGGACGTGCTGTTGATCGGCCGTGACGAGCAGGCGGCGATCCGCAAGCGCGACTTCAACACGCTCCGCATCAACCAGGTCATCACGAGCCTCTGACCGGGAACGATCGCCGACCTCTCCACGCAAAAACAGACCTCAACAGATCGCCGCTGTCGACCGGTCGACACGCGACCGGCTGTGGTCCGTCAACATCTTCGCCATTGACGCCCACCGGCGCGCCCCCTAAGCTTCCCCGTGTTTTCCGGCCTGCGCGCCCCGGAATCCTCTCGGCACATCGGCCTGACCGGCACGCGCGGCCCAACTTCCGTTTCGGAGTTCACCTCCCATGCCCGTGCGTCTGCTTCACCTTTCCGATTGTCATCTCGGTTCGTCGCACGCCTACCTCGGCGACCGTGCCGCGGCGCGTCGCGATGAAGCCCACGCCACGTTCCGCGACGCCATCGAGTTCGCGATCGATGGAAAGAACGCCATCGACGCGGTCGTCGTCGCGGGTGATCTGTTCGACTCGCGCCGCCCCGACGGCGAGTCACTGGCCTTCACTCGCGGACTCCTCGCGCGCCTCGTCGCGAACGGCAAGACGGTCGTCGTCCTGCCCGGCTTCCATGATGCGTTGGGTTACCACGACTCGGTGTATCGCACCGAGCGGTTCCCAGGCGTCGACGTCATCACGGCGTCCGAGCCCGGTGTCCCGTTCGAGCGCGACATCCACGGCGAGCGCGTCTGGTTCTACGGGGTTGCGCACGTCCCCGGTCGAACGGGCGATCGCTTCGCCGGGTTCGAACGCGTCGAAGCGGACGGATTCCACGTCGGCATCCTGCACGGTGCGGTTCCCGACCACCCGGAGGCGCGCACGCGCAGCTCGCCGTGGATCATTCCCGTCGAAGCTCTCGAGCGGAGCCGCATGGATTACACGGCGCTCGGGCACGCGCATGAATTCACCGAGTATCGGCTCGAGAACGGCGTCGCGGCCTACTGCGGCGCGCTCGAAGGCCAGGGCTTCGCGGCCGGAGACGTCGGGCGCAAGTCCCTCGTGGTCGTCACGCTGGACACCGGCGGCACCATGGTCGAGTGCATTCCACTCAACCGCCGCACGATCCTCGACGCGCGCATCGACCTCGATGCCGAGCACATCCGCGACGTGGACGCGCTCCGCGCGGCGCTGCTCGCGCGGGCCGAGGCCTCGCTGATCGCACGCTTCACGCTTCAGGGCACGCGCGAGTTCCTCTTCGATCGCGATGCCGTGCTGGCGGGGATCGATTCGCGCTTCGGGTATGTGACCGTGGAGGATCAATCCTCCTTCGACAACAGCGCCCTGCTTCGCCGCCTGGGAAGCGAGAACACCATTCGCGGCTTCTTCGTGCGACGCATGCGTACGAAACTCGACGCACTGCACGCGCGCCTGGAGGCCGATCCGCAGGATGCGACGGCGCGTCGCCAACTCGCCGTGCTCGAACGCGCGTTGACGGTTGGCCTGGAACAGTTCCTCGAGGAGGACACGCCCTCCGTGGAAATCCAACCCGCAACGGCGAAGCCCGCGGCCGTCCGGCAGGATCCGTCCGTGCACATCGGCAGCAACGGGAACCTGCCGCTGAAGCCGGCTCGTGGCGACGTCTCGATCATCTTGAAGACCCCCCGCGAACAGGAGGCCTGATCATGAAGCTGCTCCGCGTCCGCCTGTTCGGGTTCGGCCAGTTCAACCACGGCCTCAACGTCACGTTCGCGCCCGATCGCCTCAACCTGGTGGTTGGCCGCAACGAAGCGGGCAAATCCACGCTGCTGAACGCGATCTCCGGCGTCCTCTTCGGATTCCGCGACCTCAATCTCGTGCGCAAGTACGAGCCGTGGTCCGAACACGACTCCTATTCCGGCGAGGTCGAATTCGTTCTCGACGACGGGCGCCGCGTCATCATCTGGCGCGACTTCCACGCGGGGACCGCCAAGATCACGCAGGTCACAGACGGCGAGGAGGTCGCGCTCTTCGACGGTTCCGCCGATCCGCGCGGAGCGGGCGCGAGTGACCGCAACTATTACGAGACCATCGGGCGCCTGGTCGGCATCGAAGACGAGTCCCTGTTCCGGAACACGGTCTTCGTGGGCCAGATGAGTCTGAAGACCGAGGTGTCGGATCAGATCCGCCGCCTCGTCTCAGGCTCCGGCACCGTCGACTACAAGGGCGCGCTCCACGAACTTCACAGCCGTTACGCCGAGCTCACCCACGAGAACCCGTGGAAGACCAAGGGCAAGGGCAAGAAGCGGGCTCTCGACCAGGCTCGCGAGGAGTTCGCGACTGCGCAGAAGGAACTGGAGCGGGGACGCGGCCAGCTCGACCGCTGCGCTGAACTCGAAGCCGAGATCGTGACGCTGGAGACCCGCCGGACGGCCCACGGTGTCGCCATTTCGGCCCTGCAATCGACGGCGACGACGCTGGAGCGCTACTGCGAACTTCTCAATCGCCGGCAGGATGTCGAACGCCGGCTCGATGAAACCCGCCGCCGCCGCGACACGTTCCTCCAGACGCATGAAAAGGTGAAAGCGCTCGAGGATCGCGCTCGCCGCGAGTTCGTGCAGTTTCGCAACGTCTCGCCCAACTTCCCCGATCTCGTCGGGACGTGGGTCTCCGAGTCGACGGAGAAATCCCGCGAGACGGAGGCCCTGGCTGCCGAGCGGAGCCGCCTCGAGTCGCTGCAGCCCTCTCCCAACAAGAAACTCGGCGCGGTCCTCGGCGCGATCCTGTTCGCCGTCCCGTTGATCGCGGGGTTCGTCACACCGTTGGGCCCCGTGCCCGGGATCATCAGCGCCGTCCTCATGGGCGCCATCGGCATGATGGTCGGGCGCAACCTCGGCACGGGCTACAAGGCTCAGCGCGAGGAGCTCGGCCGGCGTGTCGGCGAGTTGGAGAACTCGGTTCGCACTCGCGAGAAGCGTTTGGACGACGTGGCGAAGGAGACGGGGCAGTTGCTCGTCGGGGCGGATGCGGAAGCCGTCCTCGCCCAGTATCGCGACTACTCCGCGCTCCTCGATGAGCGCCGTCGACACCTCGCCGCGCTCCGCACCATCGGCGACAGCGACGTCGTGAACACGCAGTGGCAGGACGTCCAACGCGATCACGGGAGGATCGAGGCCGCCATCGGCGAAGTCGTGGCGACGGAGACCTGGCTGGCCGGCCAGTCGGACCCCGTGAAACTCGGTCGCGAGGTTGCTCGTGTCCGTTCCGACCTGGCCGCGCGGGAAAAGGAGCGCGATGCGGAGCGCGAGCGGCTCGAGAAGGCGCGCGTCGAACACGCGAGCCTGTCGGCGCGGCTCGACTTCGACCTGGCCGGACTGTCGGACGCGATCGCCCAGAAGCAGACCCGGATCAAGGATCTCGAAGTCGAAAAAGACGCCCTGAAGGAGGCCATCGACACCCTCGATGCCTGCATCAAGGATTTTCAGGAGAATGACGTCTTCAGGCTTTCCGAGGAGATGTCCCAGATCTTCGCCCGGATCACGGGCGATCGGTACACGCGCGTCCAGCTCGGGCCGTCACTCGAGCCGCTCGTCGCCAGCGGAGATCGCGTGGGGATTCGGCCGGAAGATCTCTCGCAGGGCGCCCATGATCAGTTGTACTTCGCGATGAGAATGACGGTCGTGCGCCACCTGAGCAGCAAGGTGCGCCTCCCCATCTTCCTCGACGACCCGTTCGTCAACTTCGATGCCGACCGCGTTCGCGTGACGCGCGACGTGCTCAAGGCGCTTCCGGAACACCAGGTGGTGATGGTCACGTGCGATCGCGCCTACGAGGCGTGGACCGACGCCGTCATCGACCTCGACAAGGCGCACAACTCCTGAGGTGCGCCGACACGCATCGTGCGCGGCAGCGCGCACGATGCGTCCCCTCGCGTCGATCCGGCGGTTGTGTCCGTTTGGGATGGACTGAGCGCGCGGGGGTCGATCGCGGATATCGGATCGCCAGCCCACGTGGCATATCCGCCAAATTCGGAATCAGCCGCATCGCGGCTTCCAACCTTGCCGCATCGGCACCTTTCAATGGCCGGTCACATTGTTCCGGGCCATCGGAAAGCCTTACCGCATTACTCGTCGCCTCGTGACTCCCTGACTGCATCCGTCAGCAAGGCGGCGCGTCACCGACGGCACACGCCTGCGAGCGCGCCTCAGCAGCGCCGTGACGTGACCATCCGACGTGACGATCCGAGTCAACGACGAATGCCGCGAGGACTTGTGACACGTCGAATGGCGCTTACCGTGTGCGCGTCGTCGCGCCCCTCGCCCCTCGCCCGACGAGTAGTACCTCCTAATGCCGCATATTCCGCTAAGTGCGTCAACGGCCTCCCATTTCGCCCCACCTGATTACCCGACGGGGTCCATGAGCTCGCAACCGGGATTGTCACCGGAGGAAGTGGTGCAGCTCCTCGAGAGCTGGCTACGCGCCACTCCCGACCTGCAATTCCGCGACGTTCGTATCGATGCGCGCAAGCTGAACATCACAGTCACCGCGCGTCAGTTCGCGGAAGCGAGACGCCGCGTCGGCGTCACCGCGGCCCCGCCGAGGTCCGCGGCTCGCCCGTCCGGCAAGGCCAGTGCGGGTTCCATGCAAAGGAGCGACACCGTGAGCGAACGAACACCCCTGATGACGTTCGTCATCGAGTTTCTGCGTCAGAGGCCCGATGCAAGCTATGGCGACGTCAAGACGGCGGCGGACGCCGCGGGCTTCTCCATCGCGCCGATCAATTTCGGGAACGCCCGCCGCGCGCTCGGCATGAACGCGAAGCCGCGCACGACCGCCCGTCCGCGAAGGCCGCAGCCCGCGGCGGAACCCGCGCCGTCACAGCCTGCGCCGCCCGTCGCCCGCAGGGGACGGCGGAAGGGTCTGGACCTCTCCAACCTGTCGTCGATGGTTGCGGAGTTGCAAGACGTGCTCGCCGAACGTGACCGCTACATGCAGGCCCTCGATCAGATCGCCGGCATCCTCAAGAACGTCCTCTGACGAATCCGGGGCAACAACATGGTCAAGACAGAGATTCCGCGCTCGGTCGTCGTCGAATTCGTCGCAAAGCTCATCCGGAGCGATGCGCAGATGCCCTATTCCGCCATCGTGTCGACGGCCAAGAAGCAGGGATATCACGTCTATCCGCTGATCATGGGGCTGGCGAAGAAGAAGCTCGGAATGGGTCGCAAGAAGCCGGCAGCGGCCCGGGCGCCAGGCGCTCCGATCGCTGAGTCGGGCTCGAAATCCGCGCGGCGCGGGCCCGGGCGTCCGCCCCGCTCGGCAGCAAGCGGCGATCTCGTCGCGACGCTGCAGGCGATCCAAGAGCAGCTCACCTCCATGCGCGCAGCCCTTCAGCAGATCGCCGAAATCGCCGCCGGCTACTGATCGCCGGATTCGGAGGACGGCCGGGGTTTCGCGTCCGAGCCCCCATCGCCGACGCCGAAGGCCGCCAACGCCAGGCCCGCGAGCGCCAGAGGTGTGGCGATCGCCCGCCCGTACGAGGTGCCGACGTGGTACTCCATGTCGTGGATCGATGCCAGGTAGGCGCACAATACGCTCGAGCCGCCACCCAGAGACACCCATGCCGCCAATCCGGATAGCCGGCGTGGCGACGGGCGATAGACGAGCACCCATATCCAGCCGATCACGAGCGGCAATCCGGATAGGTCGTTCATGAGGATCGCCCACGCCAGCGCGGGAATCTCATACAGGCGGTCGAGGAGTATTGCTGGCTGGAGGAACACCCGGGCACCCAGCCGAAAATCCACGTTCGTCCACCCGTGATTCGATGTGATCCATTGCCACGGCATACGACCGAGCAAGGCACCGGCCGCAACCCAGATCCCCGGTTCGATCCGCCGGGCCGATATGGCAGCCACGACACAAAGGACGATCGCGAGTACCGACGCCTCGTTCTTCAACGACGTCGCGCCACAGACGAATGCAGCACCGATGACGAACGCGGGATCGAACGAACGCCGGCTTTGGATCCCCCTCCCCATCCACAAGACGGCCCCGCACACGAGGGCCGCGAGAGAGACGTCGGCCACGGCGCGGGCGGCCGGCGCCAATACGGGCCCGGCGCACCCGACCGCGAGCGCAACGATCCACGCGCGTGGACGCCCCTCGCCCGACTCCACCAGGAGACCAATGAGCGAAAGCCACGCCGCGACCGTGAGCACGTGTGGCGACCACAGATCCAGCCCTCCGGCGCGGAAGACGAGTTGGACGAGGAGTGGGAACAGCGGCGGATACTCGGGGTGTGGATAATCGAGGCGGTGCTCCGGAGGGTCGACGAACCCGGCGCTTTCGGAAAACAGCCGCGCCCGATAGAGCCACATGGCGTGGGCGTCATGCGCGTTCTCGGGCATGGACCATGCAGCCGCGATGACCGCGCCCGCCACGGCCACCGCGATGCCGGCAAGGATCGCGGACACGCGGGAGCCGGGTTCAGGCTCCACGGTTCGTGACGCCCAGCGGCGACGCGCGACGAGCATCAAGGCCGACGCGCCGCCCATCGTCCACAACGCCCCCAGATCCCAACCGCAGTCGAGCGCGCGGAGGCCGAGCAGCACCGCGCCGACGACGACGCAGCCCATCCAGAACGCCGTCGACGCAAGACCGGATCGAGTCCGGCACGAAACCCGAGCCAGGGTGACGACGCCGGCGCCGACGCACCAGATCGCCGCAACGACGGCGAGAGCCGCGAGGGTCGCAGTGCCCACGTCAGCGCGCCTCCACGAGCGCGAATGCTCCACCACGCAGCCCCGCCGGCCCGGAGAAGGCTCGAGCCGCGGCGCCCAGATAGAGCGTCGCCCCGAACCCGGCCCGCGACTCGGCGTTCCCGTCGACCAGGAGATCGATCCCGGGAACGAGCAACCGAAGCGCGGCACCGACCTTCAATCCGGGAGGATCCATCGCGACGACCCGGATTCGAGCGCCCGCGTCGCGGAGGGTTCGGCATCTGGAAACGAGTTCGGGGAACCCGGGCTCGAACGCCGCCGCCAGCTGTTCCTCTCGCGAACGGAACACGTCGCCCGGTCGGAGTTCGCGTCCACGAAACACGGCGGCCGCATTCCACGCCGCGAGCACGACGAACCCCGTCGCGGCGAGACGAGCGCCGGCGACGGCTCCCCGCGACGGCGCCCACCATCGCCTGAGCAGAAGTGCGACGACCCCAGCGACGACGAGGCATCCGGCGATGAGCGACCGGCCGTGCCGCCGCAGGACGAGCGCCGCCGCGGGACGCACGACGAGAGTTCCCGCGTCCACCCAGACGCCGAGCGCATCCGTCGTCCACCGCCGCTCGCCCGTCCCAGCGGGCGATTCCGCGAAGGCCTGAACGAAGAGACCCGCGGCGGGAACCACATCCATCGGCACGTCCGTCGCCAGTTGCCCGTCGGCGGGAAACGAGAAGTCGGTCGCGAAGCCCCCCGCCCCCGGCGTCATCACGGTGAGGTCGCTCGCCCGCAGGTCGACCACGGTCGGACCGAGGTCCGCGGAAGCCTGGAAGCGCCCTCTCCGGCCCGGGGGTCCCGTGACCGTGACGCGAAACGCGCGCGCATCGACGGGGTCGACGTTCATCGAGAGCGTCGCGCCACCAGCCGCACCCGTGCCCGATCGGTCGATCCAACGGCGCCAGCCCGCAGGACCCGCGCCGATCGCCAGCCCAGCCCAACCCGCGGCGACCGCGACGACGACCAACACGACTGCGACGACGCCCCGCGGGCGCATGCGATTCCTCCAGGCGCGTAGAATGCCTCCCCTTCGCACATGCCTCAACCTCCAGTCATCGAGATTGGCGACCTCACGATCCGCGCCGGACGCCGCGTGATCCTGGAAGACGCCCGCCTGTCGATCGGTGAAGGCGAGCTCTGTCTCCTGGTCGGCAAGAGCGGCAGCGGCAAGTCGATCACGCTCTCGTTGATGGCCGGCATCGCCGGCCGCCGGGGACTCGACCTGCGCGGGTCGGCCCGAGTCCTCGGACACGACGTCGCGAAGGACGGGCCGGCGCCTGGAACGGGCGTAGTCTTCCAGGACTTCGCCCTGTTCGACGACTGGGACGCGCGCCGAAACGTCGCCTTCGCCCTGGATCACGGGGCAATCCCCGAGACCGAACGCGCGCATGCCGTCGAGGACCTCCTCTCGGAGTTCGGGCTCCGCGGAGACCAGAGGCCCGCGCGGATGTCCGGGGGCGAGAAGCAACGACTCGCGATCGCGCGCGCGCTCGCCCAGCGGCCGCGCCTCATGCTCTATGACGAACCGACCTCGGGGCTCGACCCGGCGATGTCCGAGGCCGTAGCCGGTCGGATCCGCCGCGTTCACGACACCCATCGCATGACCTCCGTCGTCGTGACGCACGACCTCGTCGCGCTGCTACCGATCGCCGATCGGATCGTCCTCCTGGATCCGCGAACGCGCCGGTTCGTCGACGTTCCGAAGGACGACGTCAACCGCGCGCTGGCGGAGCTCCGCTCGGCGTCGCCCGCGGATGACTCGCCACCCGCGCCCGCGACGCGTCCCGGCTGGGCGACGGCCGTCGGCCGGGCGCTCATCGCCACCGTCGACGCCACGGGCGCCTTCGTCGGGGATCTCGCCTGCACGCTCGCCTCACTCGCGCCGCGGTTCAGAAAGCCACGCTGGGGTGCGCGCTTCACCTGGGGCTACGTCCTCCTCCTCGTTCTGGGCTCGGCGTTGCCATTCATGGCGCTCGCGGGCCTCATCGCCGGCTTCGTCGTCTCGTTCTTCCTCTTCCACCTGATTCCGTACTCGGGGTTCACCGAGCCGGTGATCCTCGAGGAGATCCTCGGCTCTCTCGGATTCGCGCTCCATCGGGTCGTCGTCCCGGGAACGATCACGCTCCTGTTTGCGGCGCGAGGCGGCGCCGCCATCGCAGCGGACATCGGTCATCGGGTCTACACCCGCCAAATGGACGCGTTGAGCGTGCAGCGAACGCCACCAGCTCGCTACCTCTTGTCCGCGATCACGCTCGCCGCCGTTTTCGGAGCCCCGCTCATCTGGCTGATCGCCTGGAAGTGCGCGTCCTTCGCCGCCGCGGTCGTGTTCCTGGGGACGCACCCCGGGCAGACTGCGTTCACGTTCAGCGAGAACTTCCCTCGCCTTCTCGGCGAGACCATCCTGTCCAAGCACCTCGCCTGGGCGTTCGGGAAGACGCTCCTCTGCTTCGTCGGCACCGTCGCCATCGCCTGGGGCATGGGAAACAAGCCGAAACTTTCCGGTGACGACTTGGCACGCGGGGTCACGGCAACGATCATCCGGACCACCATCTTCGTCCTCTGCGTCCATCTCGTGTTCGCGATGGTCGAATTCTGAGGCCCACCCGCACGCACCATGGATCCGGAACGCTCACGCCTCGTCGAGCACGTCAGCGACGTGCAACGCACGATCCGCACCTGCGAAGGCTGCGGTCTCTGCTGCACGGACGCCCACAACTCCGTGCGCATCCTTCCCGTGGAGGGAGACCGCGTCGCGCGTCACCTCCGAACGCTCAGCGATTCGCGCCGTGACGCCCTGGCGGCTCGCTTGCGGGCTGCGGTCGAGAAGTACGAGCTGCGGCTCACGGGAAAGGCGACGCGGTACACGTGCCCGTTCCTCGAAGCCGACATGTCCTGCGCGCTTCCCTTCGACGTGAAGCCGGTTGCATGTCTCGCCTTCAATCCGCGAACACCCGACGACTGCTCCATGGAGAACAAGTGGTTCGCCTCGGCGCACCGTTCGGCGGAGCGCGCGAACGCCGCCGAAGGCTGGCCGGACCGGCGCGTGCCGATCCCCGTCGCCGTGCTTGCCGCGCTTCAGGAGCGGATTCCCCGCGTGCCGAAGACGGCGCCGGCCGAAGCCCCGCGGCGCTCCAAGCCGGAAACCACGCCGATCTTCCTGCCGCGCATCCTCTCGAAGTGGCACGTGGCCTCACGCAAACAGGCCGAGGCGATGGTGCGCGCCGGACGCGTGAGCGTGAACGGACTCGTCCGCACGGACATCCTTTTCAAGGTGAAGCCTGCCACGGACAAGATCGCGGTCGATGGCACTGCCGTGGGCGCGCCCGATCCCGCGTCCGCGTTCGTCTACGTGGCCGCGAACAAGCCGCGCGGCATGGTCACGACGACTCATGATCCGGAAGGCCGCGCGACCGTGATGGAACTCGTCGCCAAGCCCGTCCCCGCGGGACTCGCGCCGGTCGGGCGCCTCGATCAGGACAGCGCGGGACTTCTCATCCTCACCAACGACCACGACCTTGCCGATCGCCTCCTGTCGCCTGCGTCGCACGTTCGCAAGGGATACCGGGTCAAGGTGCGCGGACATCCGAGCGACGAGACGCTCACTCGGCTGCGCACTCAACCCATGAATGTCGACGGCATGAGCTTCGCCCCGATCGAGATCGTCGTCTCCGACTCGAGCAATCCGCGCTCGACGTGGCTCCAGGTCACGTTGCGCGAAGGCAAGAATCGGCAGATCCGCCGCCAATTCGCGGCCGTCGGACACGACGTCGAGGTCTTGATCAGGACCGACTTCGGGCCGATCACCCTCGCTGATCTCGCGCCCGGTGAGAGCCGCCCGCTCACGCCGGACGAGATCGACGGGCTCCGCGCCGACGCGCCGGCCGCCGTCAGCGGCGCGACTCAGCCGCGTCGATGAACACTTCGACCTGCTGGCCGCAGTAGAGCCGCACGTCTGCGGGCACCTTCGCGACCCGATAGATCACCTGGAGGACGCGGGTGTCGATCCGTTCGATCGCCACGCCCGTGAGCGCGCGCTTGGGAATCACGAGCGGTTCCGTGCGCACGAACTCGATCGCGACCGCGTGCCCCGCGTCCTGGTGGCCCCGCAAGAACGCCTCGGCGGTCGACCCGGGAACGAACCGCGATGCGTCGACCTCGTCGAGATCCACGCGGACGTGAAGGGGTTCGATCTCCCCCATGACGATCGGGGCGACGGCCGCCCCGACTGGAAGAAACTCCCCAGCGCGTACGTTCACCTGGAGGATCACACCGTCCGTCGGGGCCGTCACGGTCAGCCGCGCCAGCTCGGTCGCCACGCCCGCGAGCTCGGCCTCGGCGGCCGCGACCTCCGCCTCCGCGACGACCACGTCCGGCTTCCAGGCGCCGGCGCGGATCAGCGCGAGTTGCGCGTTCGCCTTGGCGAGTTGCGCGGTGCGGGCGTCGAGCGCGTTCCGCGCCGCGACGACGTCGCGCTCCTGCATGGCGCCGCGGTCGAGGAGCGACTGGAGGCGATCGAGCTTGTCCTTGTCGTCCTTCCGCCACTCCTCGAGCTCGCGCACGGCCTGCTCGAGCGGCGCCACCTCCTCCGTCCGCGGCATGGCGCGCAGCCGCGCCAACTTCGTCTTTGCAGCCTCGATCTCAGCCTGGTGGATCGCGCGCTGCGCCTGCGGCACGCGCGCGTCCTGGCGAAGGAGCGCGTCGCCCTTCTTCACGCGCTGGCCCGGCGCGACGAGCACCTCGACGGCGACGCCGGCGACGCTCGGTGCCACGGCGATCAACTCGGATGCCGGCTCGATGATCCCGGCACCCGCCAGGGTCCGGGAGAACGGCGCAGCCGCAGGCTTCACGGGCGGCGGGGTATCCGGTTTGTCGCGCATCAGGCCGGCGACGGTGAACGACGCGAACACCATTCCGCCCAGGGAAAGCACGGGCAGGAGGAAGTTGCGGATCTTCATGCGTGCACCTCCCGAACGTCGGTCACGACGCGACTCACGGTCCCGTCGAGCATCATGGCGAAGCGGTCCCCGTATCCGAACATCCGGCTGTCGTGCGTCACCATGATGACGGCGCGCCCCGGCTTCACGGCCTGGTCGCGAACGATCTCCATCACCGTGCGGCCCGTCTCCCCGTCCAACGCCGCCGTGGGCTCGTCGCAGACGAGAAGCCTCGGCTCGTGAACGAGCGAGCGCGCGATCGCGATGCGCTGTTGCTGGCCGCCAGAGAGGAACCTCGGCAACACGTCGGCCTTGTCGCCGATTCCCATGCGGTCGAGCATGGCTCGGGCGCCCTTCAACGCGGCCGCCTTGCCGACTCCGTTGAGCATCAACGGCACCGCTGCATTTTCCGCGGCCGTCAGCCCCGGCAGGAGGTTGTACTGCTGGAAGATGAACCCCACGTTCCTCCGCCGAAACCGCGTCTTCTCCCCGCGCGACATGCCATCCAGGCGCTCGCCCAGGACCTCGACCTCGCCTTCGTCCGCATCCAGAGTGCCAGCGATCACCGAAACGAGAGTCGTCTTCCCGCAGCCGGACGGCCCGACGACCATGAAGAGGTTGCCTCCCGGGATCTCCAGGTCGACGCCGCGGAGTGCCCGCACGGACGCTCCGCCCTCGCCGAACGTCTTCGAGACGCCGCGCAGTCGAACGACCGAGGTCATCACGTCCGAGGAAGCCATGGGGATCACCGGAAGACGATCGCCGGTTCGACCTGTCTCACCTTGCGCAACGCGATGAGGCCGGCGACCAGGCAGAGGACGAAGACCGCCACGGCGGCGATCCCCAGCAGGTGCGGCGTCATGAAGCTCGGCAGTTGACCGTTCGGACCAGCCAGGCGGGTGAAGAACGACGCGATGCCTACCCCGATCCCGTATCCGAGCCCGGCGACG
Organism: Planctomycetota bacterium; assembly: GCA_044222185.1. Lineage (GTDB taxonomy): Bacteria > Planctomycetota > CAIWVZ01 > JBGANV01. The sequence goes on along the minus strand of JBGANV010000006.1, from coordinate 287,449 downwards.
GTGAACGCCTGGACGAAGATCATTCCGGCGAGGGTGATGTCGGAGGCACCCATGGCTTTCAGCGCACCGAACTGCTTCAGGTTGTCGACGGCGAACGTGTAGAAGGTCTGCCCCGAAATCGCCGCGCCGACCACCAGGCCGAGCAGCACGGTCACCCCGAAGTTGATGGCGATTCCCGTGTTCTTCAGGACGTACAGCACGGTCTTCCAGCGGAACTCCTTGGGCGTGTCGGCGGCGAGATCCGTCTCCTGCGTGATGGCCCGTTGGATCGTGGGAAGATCCGACCCGGCCGTCACCTTCGCGAGGATCGCAGACAGGGTGCTCCGCTCGGACGGCACGAAACCGACCGCCTGCGTGTAGCGCGTGTAGACGACGGGAAGCGACTGGAAGTTCCGCGTGACCTCGCACAGTCCCACGACGACCGCGCGGTGATCGTTGAACTGGAGTTCCTCGCCGACGGTGACGCCACCCATCTTCTTCGCGCCGGCAACGTCCAGGATCACCGAGTCGCGCCGTGAGAGGTCCGAGATCCGTCCCTCGATCATCGTCACCGGCGCGCCGACGAGCGTGGCGTCGTCCAGCCCGAGGACCATGACGTTCTCGTAATCACCGTTCAATCGCTTGGCGCGGGCCTGGCCCTTGAAGTAGCGCACGGCCCACTCGACGCCGGGCACCGATCGGACGCGGTAGAGCTCGGTGTCCTTCAGAGCCCGCAGGTCGTCGTGGTTCCGCACGCGGCGATCGTAGACCCACAGGTCGATACCCGAGGTGTCGATCATCACGGCACCCGTCCGACGGAGGATGCCCGTGAAGATCGAGCCCTGCTCGACGATCAGCATGACGGAGAAGGACAGACCGATCACGATCGAGAAGAACTTCGTCCGATCGCGCGCGAGCATCTTCAGGGCGATACCGATCACGAGGCCTCCTCACCGCCGGACGGCGCGTATCCGAGGGCACGTAGCGTGACGGACACGACGTGGGCCGCGACCTGGTCGGCGAAGCCCGTCGGGTAGGACTTCCACCCGAGCAGCGCCAAGGTCACCGGAGCCGTGTGCCGGTAGTGCAGGCACTGCCCGATGACGCTGAACGTGTGCAGGGCCACCGTCCTCGACTCCGGCGAGCGGTGGAGCAGTTGGGCGATGCAATGTCGAACGGCGTCGAAGTTCGGGCGGGCGACCTCGTCGACGATCCGTCCGAGCGCCATCGTCGGGCTCGCGAGCTCGCGCATCATGAGGCGCGTCGTCCAGGCCGGGTTGTCCGGCGAGAGCAGCGCGTTCGCGAGGACGGTCACGTGACGCTCCAGGCGGCGCACCGGATCAGGCTCCACCGATCGCGTCCCCGATCGGATTCGGGACAGGACCAGTCCGGCTCCGTGGCGGAGTGCCTCGGCGTACAGTCCCTCCTTGTTTCCGAAGTGGTAGGCGACCGCCGCGACGTTGGCTTTCGCTCGCGAGCAGATCTCGCGAACGGACACGCCGTCGAATCCGCGGGCCGCGAACAGCTCCCCGCCGGAGCTGAGCAGCCGCATGCGCGTCTCCTCGCCGCCGGCCGGGCCGGGCGCGATCCTGTTCTTCCTGGGCCCCGGCGCCCGCCGCCGCGCCTTCGCCATGTCGCTCTGGGTCTTCATTTCAAACAAACGTTTGATTGAATGATGCATCGAGTCCGGGTGGCGTCAACCCTGTTCGTCGTGCCGCACGGCCCACCGTCGCCTGTTACGATCGCGGCCTCGTGTCCTCACGAAAGCGCAACTCACCGTCCGTCGAGTCTGATCCGCTCGCTCGGTTCCTTCCCATGACTCCTCGCGAAGTCGAGGCTCGCGGATGGGATGCAATCGACGTGCTGATCGTCACCGGGGACGCGTACATCGACCACCCATCGTTCGCCATGGCGATCCTGGGGCGGGTCCTCGAGTCGCACGGATTCCGCGTCGCAATCCTCTCCCAGCCCGACTGGAGGAGTGCCGACGCATTCCGCGCGTTCGGACGTCCACGGCTCTTCTTCGGAGTTTCCGCCGGGAACATGGACTCGATGATCAACCACTACACCGCCAATCGGCGCCCGCGTTCGGACGACGCGTACTCGCCAGGCGGTGAGGCAGGGAAACGCCCAGACCGTGCCACCGCGGTGTACGCGCAGCGATGCGGCGAGGCCTTCCCCGACGTCCCCGTCGTCGTCGGCGGCGTCGAGGCCTCGCTCCGCCGATTCGCTCACTACGACTACTGGAGCGACACGGTCCGTCCGTCGATCCTGGTGTCCAGCAAGGCCGACCTCCTCGTCTTCGGCATGGGTGAGAAGCCGATCGTCGAGATCGCGCTGCGACTCGCGTCCGGCGAAACGGCGAAGGACCTCCGGGACATGCGCGGCGTCGCCTACCTGCTCGGCAGATCCGAGACCGTTCCGCCGTTCACCCGCGGCATGCGTGCCTCCGGGACGCCGCCCGACGACACGCGGGAGATCCCGTCTTTCGAGGAGATGAAGGCGGACAAGACCACGTTCGCGAAGGCGACGATGGCGATGCACGTCGAATCGAACCCGTTCAACGCCCGCCGCATCGTGCAGAGGCACGGTGACCGTCGGGTCGTGCAGAACCCTCCGGTGCTTCCACTCTCGGTACCGGAGATGGACCGGATCTACGACCTGCCCTACGTGCGCCGCGCTCATCCCGGCTATCCGAAGCCGATCCCCGCCGAGGAGATGATGCGCAGCAGCGTGACGATCATGCGAGGGTGTTTCGCTGGCTGCACCTTCTGCTCGATCACGACCCATCAGGGACGGACGATCCAGTGGCGCTCGGAGGATTCGATCATTCGGGAGATCGAGTCCCTGGACGGCGAACCCGGATACACCGGCGTCGTCTCGGACCTCGGCGGCCCGACGGCGAACATGTACAAGCTCCGCTGCACCAGGCCGGAGGTCGAGGCGAAATGCCGGCGCCTGTCCTGCGTCTACCCGACGGTCTGCAAGCTGCTCGGCACGGATCACGGGCCACTGATCGACCTCATGCGCCGCGCCCGCAATGCAGCCGGCGTGAAGAAGGTGAACATCGCCAGCGGAGTCCGGATGGACCTCGCGCGACGCTCTCCCGAGTACCTCGACGAGCTCGTCCGCCACCACGTCGGCGGACATCTGAAGGTCGCGCCGGAGCACGTCTCCGCGGAAGTGCTGAAGCGGATGAAGAAGCCGGCGCAGTCGGACTTCGAAGCGTTCTCCGAGGCCTTCGAGGCGGCGAGCGCCCGCGCGGGCCGCGAGCAGTATCTCGTCCCCTATTTCATCGCGAGCCACCCGGGCTCGGACCTCGCCGCGATGATCGAGCTGGCCGTATTCCTCAAACGCAACGGCTACCGGCCACGCCAGGTCCAGGACTTCATCCCATCTCCCATGGACCTGGCGACGGCCATGTACTACACGGGCCTCGATCCGCACACGCTCGAGCCCGTGGCAGTCGCGCGCAACTTGCGCGATCGCCGCATGCAGCGCGCGCTCATGCAGTTCTTCAAGCCGGAGAATTACTTCGAGGTTCGCCAGGCGCTGGAGCTCGCGGGGCGCCCCGACTTGATCGGGAACGGGTGCGACGCGCTCATTCCGGCCACTGCACCGGCCGAGGCCGTACAGGCCCGCCGGGCGCGGGCCAACTCCGACTTCGGAAAGTTCACGCACGAGAAGGGTCAGCGTCCACAGGACCGCGCGCAACGTGGCGAGTCCCTCGGACGCGCGCCTGCGGCGGGGCCGGCGGGCCGCACCGCGGACTGGGATGCGTTCACGGGATACCGCGACCGCGAGCAGACGCTGCCTGCGGAAGACGAGATGTCCAAGCCTGCGTCGAGCGTGGGGAAGAAGCCGGCCAGGAGCGAATCACCCGCGCCGCGCACCGTCGGATATCGCCAGTTCCGTCGCGGGGCCCGGTAGCCCGGCCAGATCCTTCAGAGTGCTGCGCGCTCGCGCAGCTCGGCCAGATCCGCCGGGAGAGGTGCCGCAAACGACATCTTCGCGCCCGTCAGCGGATGCGTGAATTCGAGGCCGATCGAGTGGAGCGCCACCCGCTTGAACTTCAGCGGTGCGCCGCGCCCGAACGCATACTTTCGCTCGCCTACCAACGGGAACCCGGCGTGAGCGAAATGAAGACGGATCTGGTTGTAGCGGCCCGTGAGCAGGTCGATCTCGACCTCCGTCGTCGTGCGATAGGTGTGAACGACGCGGAAGCGTGTCGTCGCCGGTTTCCCGCGCGGTGACACGCGCGCGTGGGATCCCTCGTCCAGGATCGGGTAATTGAACGTCCCGCCGGGGGGGCGCAACCGCCCCTGCACGAGGGCCCAGTAAGTCTTGGTCACGGCGCGCGCGCGAAACGCCTCCTCCAGACGGGCACCGACGGCATCGGTCTTGGCGAGCAGCATGGCACCGGAGACGTCGCGATCGAGGCGATGGACCGGCCGGGCGCGGATTCCCAATGACGCGAGGGCTTGCGTCACGGTGGTTCCCGTAGCGCCCGGCGAGGGGACCGACAGCATGCCGGACGGCTTGCTGATCACGACGAGCGCGTCGTCTTCGAAGAGGACGTCGACAGCCATCAGGTCATCGTACGAAGCTCAGATGCCGGACCTCGTCCGACGTCTCGCTGTGCGCGGCGCAGTAGGAGTGGCCATCCGACGAATGGAAGCGTGTCAGGTCGGCGATGGTCCGCGCGTCCTGCTCGGTGATGAACTTCACCGCCTCCGCCGTCAGCCGCGGCACGGCCGCGGTCTCGCCGACGACGTTCTCGGAGTCGTGGCGGTAGAAGCGCATGGTGACGATCTGGAGGCACCGGCCATCGGGCTCCCACAGCGCGCGCAGGCGGGCCGGGAGGAACGAGACCACGATGCGGTCGCGACACAGCCGATTGAGCGTCTCCGTCATCGGCTGTTTCCAGAACTTGTGCAGCGACCCCACGCCCGGGAGGCGCGCCCCGATCGGGCAGCGGTAATCGGGAACGAGGTCGGACGGACCGACGAGCCCGAGGAGCGGACAGATGAACAGGAGCTGGCGCTCGAGGCGCCGCCGCGCCTCCGCCGCCAAGGTGTCGACGGCGAGAACGTCGCAGAACGACGCGGAGTTCCGTTCGAGCGCCGTCGCGAGGTTGCAGCGGTCGAAGTCCCGATTGATGCGGAGCGCGGCCTGGAACGGGGCGCCCGACAAACAGAGGACCTTCAGTGCCTGGGGCCCGTTCATCGCGGCCCGAAACGCAGAAACGGCCTTGGATCGATGCACGGCAACCCGGGCATGTCGGCTGCGCAGTGCACCGCGGCGCGTTTGCAGCGTGCAGCCGTCACGACCGCCGGGCGCCTTGCACTCGGGAAGGGGGACCAGAATGCGCAGCGAAGACGTCACGAAATGGGTGATCTCACGAAAACGTGGGGGCGCATCGTCGCTCGCCGCCGTCACGCGATCAAGGGTGCGATTGCCGCAGAGCCTCGCTCCGTCGAATCACCCTCGGTCTCAGTCACGCGGATACAACAGCCACCCATCGTTGGGGTCGGAACGTACATCCGCAACAATGGACGGCCCATGTCGGACCCGATCCAGGCCAGCACCCTCCTCGTCGATCGCGTGCTTCGCGAGCCGACTCTTCGGGTTCACTTCGTCGGGGTCGGCGGCGCCGGCATGAGCGCGCTCGCGCATCTCCGCGCCATGACCGGGGGCGCCACGTCCGGCAGCGACCGCAGCTTCGATCGATCCTCGGGCAGCGACGAGCAGCTGCGGTGTGAGTCCCTCGGGGTCCGGATCCACCCGCAGGATGGCTCGGGCGTCGATGGCGCCGATCTGGTGGTCGTGTCCACCGCGGTCGAGCCCACGATCGCCGACGTCGCGCGCGCCATCGATCGAGGAGTCCCGATCGCGCACCGTTCCGAACTCCTCGCCGGTCACGTGCGCGCGCGACGGACCATCGCCGTGACGGGCACGAGCGGGAAGTCCACGGTCACCGCCATGATCTTCGAGGCGCTGCGGGGCGCCGGCCTGGATCCGGCCGTGATCACCGGCGGCGAGCTTCGGGCGCTCCAGGACGGCGGCCACCGCGGGAACTGCTGGCCCGGACGCGGGCCGCTCGTGATCGAAGCGGATGAGAGCGACAAGAGCCTGATCCACTACTGGCCGGCCGTGGGGGTGATCCTGAACCTCCAGCGGGATCACGACGAACCCGAGGCGATCGCGCCCGTGTTCCACCGATTCCGGCGCCAGATCAGCGAAGCGTGCGTCCTCGGCGAGGACCAGAACCTGGATGAGCTACGTCCCGACGCCGTGACGTTCGGCTTCGGCGAACGCTGCGAGTGGCAGGCGACGCGGCTGGATCTGCGCCAGGACGAATGCCGGTTCGTCGTTCGGGGGCTGGACGTGAGGTTGCCGATCCCGGGCCGACACAACGTCCTCAACGCGCTGGCCGCGCTGGCCGCCTGCCATGCCGTCGGCGCCGACCTGCCCGCCTGTGCGTCGACGCTTGCAACCTTCCGCGGCGTGGCGCGACGATTCGAAGTCGTGGGCCGGCCGCGTGGAATCGACGTGATCGATGATTTCGCGCACAACCCGGCGAAGGTCGCAGCGGCCATCGCCACGGCGCAGCTGCGGTCCGAGCGCGTGCTGGCGTTCTTCCAGCCGCACGGCTTCGGGCCCACGCGTTTCATGCGACGCGACCTCGTGCAGGCGTTCGCCACGGGGCTGCGCGCGGCGGACCACGTGTTCCTCGGGGAGATCTTCTACGCCGGCGGCACGGCGACGAAGGACATCTCTTCGCGGGACCTGTGTGACGACGTCACTCGCCTCGGCGCCAACGCCAGCTACCTCGCGCGGCGCGAGGACTGGCTGCCGATCCTGCGCCGGGACGCACGTCCGGGCGATTGCGTGCTCGTCATGGGGGCGCGGGATCCGTCGTTGGCGTCGTTCACGCGCGCGATCGCAGCCGCCCTCGCGACGCCCTGACGGCGGTCAAGCTCCCTCGACGACCGTCTCCTCCAGGGACAGCCCCCGTGCACGGACGGCGTCCACGTACTCGTCGAACGGCAGGTCGCGCTCGGGGGTCGTCGCACCCGGCCGGACGCGCTTCGAGACCTGGAAGTGCAGGACTGCGGCGGCCGGAAATGCCGTCGTCCGCTCCATCGCCGTGAATCCCGTTCGCTCGTCGTGGAAGTCGAGAAGGTCGACGGTGCGACGGACGGCACGACCTGCGTGCCGGCCGATGCACGTGACGCGCATGACGACCAGGTCGCGATCGTCGGGAAAGGACAGTTTCGATCCGGCCACCGCGTGGAAGAGTTCCCGCGGAACGACGGGCTGCCCCCGTACCACCACGGGCGCCGTATCCAGGAGGCCCAGATCCGCCATGGTCTTGATGCGGTCGAAATGCCCCGGGTACCGCACCGTCTTGTAGTCGTACGTTTGCAGGCGGCCCGCGAACGTGGCGGGTGCGGTCGAGGTACCGCCGGAGGTGACCCAGGCTTCCGCCTGACCGACGGGAGCCGGGAACGAGATGACCTCCCCTTCCGACAGCGTCGGTACGCGGACGAGTCGCCCGTCACGGAGGAACTCGGCCTCGCCCATGTACTCGTTCGTCAGACCGCCGATGTTGAAGACGAGCTTGTAACCCAGTGGCGGTCGGGGCGACTGCGGCAGTCCGCCACAGCGAATGTGAACGTGAACGGGGTCGTCCATCGTCTCGATGAGCCACGCCGCCAGCGTGTTCCCGAGCCCCGGAGCGAGTCCGCAGTCCGGAACGACGCTCACTCCCTTCGCGCGCGCCGCCGCGTCGAGAGCAAGCTCCTCGCGGACGATGGCGGTGTTCCCTCCCAGATCGTTGAAGCAGGCTCCAGCCGCGATGGACGCACGAGCCACGGTCGGATTCAGGTGGTAGGGCACCGCGGAGAGCACGCCGCTCAACCCCGCGAACGCGCGAGCCAGCCCCGCCTCATCCTGCCCATCGACGGCTAAACCGCGAGCGCGTTCCTGACCGATGAGTGTATTGACGCGTCGCGCCGCCGCTTCAGCAACCGCACGATCCCGATCGAAGAACGACACCTCGACGCCCTCCCCGTTCACGAGGAGGTCGTACCCTGCTGCGCATCCCTGCATGCCAGCGCCGATGACGCCGTATCGAAATCGATGTTCCATGGCTCTTCTTCCGCAAAGCGCGTTTCGCTCCCCATCGTCCGCCCCGAACGGCGTCCGTCAAGCCGTCGAGGTCGCACACGGCACGGCGGGCCGTCTGACGACTCCCCCAGGATGCCCGGATGAGGGATCACCCGTAACGGCTGGCGCCCGCCACCGAAGATGAAGATCCTGCTGGCAAGACCGCGCGGGTTCTGCGCTGGCGTCGAGCGCGCCGTCGAAATCGTCAGGCGAACGCTCGACCGCTTCGGGCCGCCGGTCTACGTGCGGAAGGAGATCGTGCACAACCGCGCCGTCGTCGCTGAACTCGCCCAGGCCGGCGCCGTGTTCGTCGACGGGCTGGATGAGATCCCGCCCGGCTCCGTGACGGTGTTCGCCGCGCACGGAGTCGCTCCTGCGGTCCGCGCCGAGGCCGAGGTGCGCGGCTTGCGCGTGATCGACGCCACGTGCCCGCTCGTCACGAAGGTTCACCTGGAAGTCCAGCGCTTCGCCCGTGATCGGTTCACGATCCTGCTCATCGGTCACGACGGCCACGAGGAAGTCGAGGGCGTCGTCGGCGAGGCCCCGAACGACACGCTGGTCGTCTCCAACGTGGCGGACGTGGATCGACTTCAGCTGCCCGCGGACACGCCGTTGGCGATCGCGACGCAGACGACGCTTTCGGTGGACGAAGCGGCCGTCGTGATCGACGCGATCCGGCGACGTTTCCCATCGGCGCGCGTCCCCGCCAGTGACGACATCTGCTACGCGACGCAGAACCGACAGGCCGCCGTGCGCCTGCTCGCGCAGGAGGCACAGGTGATCCTCGTGATCGGTTCGGCGAACAGCTCGAACAGCAGGCGCCTGCAAGAGGTCGCCGCCGCCGCGGGCGCTCGCGCCTACCTCATCGAGGATCGCACGGCGATCGACGCCCGCTGGTTCTCCGACGTGGGGTGCGTCGGCGTCTCGTCCGGGGCGTCGGCCCCAGAGCATCTCGTGGCGGGAGTCGTCGACGAGCTACGAGCGCGGTTTGGTGTGGACGACGTTGAAGAACGCGTCGTGATCGAGGAAAACGTGCACTTCCCACTTCCCTCGGAACTCGCCGACGCCCACGCTTGAACGCATCCTCCACAACCTCGACGCAGGTCAGGCCCGCCGGCCCGATCCCCCGCTTGATGGCCCTCGCCATCGACGGAACGCTGCTGCTCTGTGCCGCCCTGCTGGCTCTCATGCTCGTGTCCGGCCGCGGGCTGCCGCAGATCCGCAGCCTCCTCACCGATCCGCCTGCGACGGACGACGATCGCCCGCTGGCGGCGGATGAAACGCCCCAGGTCCCCGTGGAACTCGTGCCCGGGCTCCTGGCGGCAGCCGTCACCGTTCTCCTGGTTCCCTTCGCCTTCGCGGCGCAGGTCGCGCGTCACGGCTCGACCCCCGGCAAGGCGATGTTCCACTTGTCGGTCCGCGAGGTCGGGACGGGCGATTTCCCCCGATACCGAGCGGCGCTCGGGCGCGAGCTTCTCCGCGTCGCACATCTCGTGGTCGCAATGACGACGGAGTATGCGGTGATCGTCGTCCCCTTGCTCGTCACGCTGGACATGAACCGCTCGCGGCTCGCGCAGACGTGGTACGACCGCGTCGTCGGAGTCGTCGTCGTGATGCCGGTGAAGGAAGAAGATCCCGCGGAGTGACCGCGGCGGAGTTCGGGCGCCGCACACGCTCGCGGAACGAACCTCCATCGAAAGGCGACGGCCGCGCCGGCAACACGCCGTCACGGCCGTCAGGAGGTTCACTGAGGCAAGAACACGCTTCTCGACCACAGTCGCGACACCCATCCCGGTATCGCATGCGCTTACCGCGAAGACGCGTCGATGAGATCGACCCGTCGCCCGCGGTCGTTCGATGGGCCGGCGGCGCGGCGAACGCGCGCGCCCGAGCCCAGGCCGACGGCAGCGCCGTCGACCCAACCGCGATCAGTTCAGATCAGAACGCAACCCAGTCGTACTGATTCGACACGGTGTTCCACGTGAAGATGATCGACTGGATGCCGGTGATCGTCGGGCCGTTCACCGCCCACTGATAGACCATGCCGTTGTTGGCCGGGCCGGTGATCGGTCCGCCGACGGCGAACGTGGTCGCGCCCTGGTCCGTCGCCACGCCCACACCGGCCGACACGCCGATGAACTGCTCTGGCGAGGTGCTCGGGGCCGACGGGAACGCCTGCAACGCCGTGTAGTTGAACTGCACGGTGTTCGCCACGGCATCCACGATGAGGTCGAACGTGTTCGACGTCGTCGGGTTCCCGAAGTACGGAACGTTCGACCAGTGCGCGGCAACCTGGCCCGCACCCGGGCTCGTCACCGTGATGTTCCCGCCGATCGACGGGTTCATGTCACACCACGCGACGGCAGCGAACGCCGAATCCGCGAGCGCGGCCGTCGCCGCAGTCGCCTGCGTCGTGCCCGGGCAGCAGTTCGTGTTCGGCGTGCCGAACATGATGCGGCCGTTCGAGATCAAGTTGAACGTGTTGTAGTTCACGCCATAGAACGGGATCGACAGCGGAGCGCCACCGACGGCCCAGAGCGGAACGCTCAGCGCTTCGTCATCGCCGGCCGGTCCCGGGAACACTGCCTGCGACGGTTGCAGGTGGAGCTGCGTGAGGGCGCTGAGATTGAATCCGCCGGCCGTTGCCGGGTTCAGCATCACCATCTGCGCATAGAGGTCGAGCGTGATCGGCGCCGGGAGGGCGAAAGGCAAGGTCGTCGCCGAGAACGGGACGGCAAATGTGAGGCCGAGCAGGAAGCTCGGGGCCGAGAGCAGGTCGACGTTCACCACATCGCCGTTCGCGAGCGTGAATCCGCCGGCGCTGGCCGGGACGCCGAAGCCGAACCCGAACGCCAGATCCCACGGGTTGCCGAGGAGCGCGCTGTTGAGGTTCGCATTGATCGGCTGGTTCGAGTACCGGGTCACGTCGATGGCGCCGCCGCAGGGACGGTTGAAGCCGTTGCCATCGAGGTCGAAGCTGGCGTTCGCCGTGTTGACCTGCCACTCGGCCTGCGGGCTGCCGACCGGGTAGTAGGAGACGAGGAGGACGGCGCAGAAGTCGCTCTGGTTCGTCGTCGGAGCCAAGCCCGTCGTGCAGGCCGTCGTCGCCGTGAGGCTGTAGCGGCGCATGCGGATCGGAGTCGTCGGGCCCTTCGCGTCGAGGACGTTGCCGGCGAACGTCGGGTGCGTCCACGGAGTGCCGGCGCCGCAACGCTTGATGTCGACGAGGAAGTCGTTGCCGAGCGTCGGGTTGTAGATGAAGGTGTTCTGGATCCCGAGCGGAACGAAACGCTGGCCGGGCTGCGGACCAGGGTTGAACGCTGCCGCCGGGCGGACCAGCGTCAGGTCGGGCCCCATGTTGCCCGCGAAACTGAGCATGTTCGCCGCCGTGTTGTCGTAGTCGTTCACGGCCGAAGCGAGGCTCACTTCGACGCTCGGATAGAAACCGCCCGTGTTCGCATCGAACACGCGGACGTAGACCTCCTTGATCACGACCGGGCCGCTGGCCGCGAACTCTGACGAATCGCAGATGAACTGCACGTGCTGATCGGCCGTGCCGCCGAACGGCGTCCCCGTGATGTAGTTCGCGGTGTACGTCTCATACCCCGCCGGCAGACTCTGCTCGACGCACTGTCCGAAGACTCCGCCGGCAACCGCGAGGGTCGCGACGGCAACGAGCGCCAAATTCTGAACCTTCATGATCCTGTTGACCTCCACACATCTCACAAACCTGCGAGCCGTTGCGACACGCCAACTGGATGGGGATCCATGTTGCCGGCCATCACGCCACTGCGCAGGAAACACCAAAAGCAAAAGCACTCCGTTATGGGAACCACCGGCCGCGAACCTCGCGGCCGAAGCGTCTCACGGCAGCGCCGTGTAGTTGTAGTTGCCCAACCCGTTGGGCGTGAAGATGAGCGTGTTGATACCCGGGGTGAGTGTGCCCGTCGGTCCGTAGGCATAGACCATGTCGAGCAGCCCCGGTGGGCCCGCCGTGGGGCCGCCGAGCGCATAGGTGATCGCGCCACCATCGGTCGCCGGCCCGAACTGGCCTGCGCTCACGCCGAGCCACATGTTCGCGGCCGTCGGGTGCACGGGGAAGTTCGCGAGTCCCGAGATCGTGATCGCACCGGTCGTCGCATCGAGCTCGATGTACCAGTTCGTCACGAGTGCCTGCTGATTGAAGTACGGCACACTCGACCAGCTCGCACGCAACAGCCCGGGACCGGGCGAGTTGATCGTGATCAAACCGCCAGCCGGCGGCGACAGGTCGACCCACGCGCCCGCAGCCGGATTCTGGGTGAGCGCCAACGTGTTGCTGGGCGTGATGTCGTTCGTGATCCCGGCGCCACCCCACATCAGCCGTCCGTTCGACTGGACGTTGACGGTGGTGTACGCGACGCCGTAGTAGGTGAACGACGCTGGCCCGCAGACGGCCGGTCCGCCCGTCACGACGGAGACGTAGGTGTCGTCACCAACGGGGCCCGCGACGAACGGGGCCACTGCGGCGAGGCGATTCGCCGCGGACAGACGGAAGGAGTCCGGATGGGTCGCATCGAGAACGATCATCTGCGCGGAGAACCCGCCGACGGCCGCCAGGGTCACCGGCAACGAGAAGCTTGGGAGCGGCTGGAACGCCCCACCGTTCAGCAGGAACAGCGTCGGATCCGCGAGGTTCATGTTGACGATCTGGCCGTGCGTCGTCGTGAATCCACCGCCGCCCAACGGAACCGGCTGCCCCAACGTCACCAGCAGGTCGAACGGCGGGAACGTCAACGACGTCGAGAGGTTCACCGTGCCGGACTGGCCGGGGCAGATGTTCACGGCAATGGGACCACCCGAGCACGCGGAATTCTGCACGCCGTTGATGTTCATGTCGCACTGGGGCGAATTGAGCTGCCAATTCGGCGTCAGGTTCTGCGAGTAGTCGACTTTGATGATCGGGCACGTTTCGTTGTAGGACGTGCTGCGCGACGCCGCGGTGCATGCCGAGGTGTTTCCGTAGGAGTTGCCGCCGACCGTCCCCGAGGCCCCGCTGATGGCATCGAGCTGGAATTGCGCCGAAGCGCTCGAGCACTTCTCGACCTGGACGACGAGGTCCTGTCCCAAGCCGGGGTTGAACGTGAACGGCGTCGTGAGGCCGAACTGGATCCAGTTGGCCGTCGTTCCCGCCGATGCCGTGATCACTCCCGTACTCCAAACGCCGTTGTAGGCGAGCACCTGGTTGGTCGTGAGGTTGTTCGCGAACGTGGCGCTCTGCGAGGCGAGCGTGTAGTTGTTCGGGCTCGATCCCAGCCGGACCTTGAAGCTCGAGAACGTCGTCGCGGCTGCTGTCACCGTGGGTGACGTGGGGCGCACCGCGATATCCGTGATGGTGATTGGCCCCTGCGCGAGGAAGTGCGAGGAGTCGTACACCCATTGCCACTTCTGGGCCGAGGTCGAGTTGAACGGGTTCCCGAGGAACGTGGGTCCGTCCACGTTCATGTATCCGTTCGGCAGCGTCTGTGAGCACTGCACCTGGGCGAGGGCGGATGTCGGGAGTAGGAATCCGACGACGATCGCGACAACGGCAAATGATGTGTGACGCTTCATGTTGCTGTCTCGACGCTCCTCATGGACGTCGATCGGCACGCCGATGGCGGGGCACACGACGGTCGATCGATCGAACGCTTCACCGGGAGAACGACGCACGCTTCACCGCCTGCACGCAGCAGGCCAACGCCGCGGCGCTCACGACGACGTGATTCCCGCGGGACTTGGCGTGAGCGTAGGGAGGGCCTCCGGAAAGTGCAAGAGGATTCTGCGCTGCGGCGCCGCGCCAACGGTGTGTGAAGTGCGCGGATCGGGCAGCGGTGTCGGGGCACTCGCGGGTTTTTTCCAATCCGCGGTCGGCGCTGCCGCCGAAGGAGTTGCAGACGGGCTCGTCAGCGCGCCTGGCGCGACGGGAGGATCGACGTCATCGGACTTTCAGCGGCCCCATTCCATGGCCCGGTGCGCATCCGCAGTCCACCGTCCCAGGTCGTCCCGCATGCCATCGATGACGGCATCCGCCGCAGCGCGCGGATCGAGTTCGAGCATGACGACGGTCGGGCCGGCACCAAGCGCTACGAGTCGGCGTCCCTGCATCGTCATGTCGAGTTCGTGGAAGGCTCCGAATCCGAGTCGCTTCGCCGCCGTCGATGCGGCCTGGCGCAACGTGTGCGCCATCTCGACGTGGCGGTCACCTCGCCCGTCCACCCTGCGCGGCGCGTGTCGCGCGTCGGCGACGATCTCGAGCTTGTGGTGGCACAGAGCGATGCTCTTCACGCCGTCGATCGCGGTCGTCTTCGCGATGCAGCTCGTGACCTCCGACAGCTGCTCCGCGTCGAGTGCGAGACTGCGATGATCCAATCGCGACTCGTCGAGCACCTCGGCTTCCCAGAGGAGCTCGTTTTCCGGCCGCCTCTCGAACGGCTTGCCTTTGAGTTGGAGGAACAGCGCGCGCAATTCGGGGTCCGTCGAACGCTGCTCGAGCGCGAGCAGCAGGTGGAACATGGCCTGGCTCGTCGCGCCGATGTGAGCGTACGCGGCGGCGAGGGCTCGGCGCGCCTCGAACGACGTGCGATCCATCTCCGTCGCCCGCTTGAACGCCGCGAGCGCACGCTCACCGTCTTTCGACAGATGCTCCCGCCGGAAGCGGGCCTGGAAGGCGAAGCCGACCATGGCGTGCGATCGTGCCTGATCGGGAAACTGTTCGACCATCCGCACCGCGTCGGCGATCGCGTCTTCCACGAGACCCGCGTCGATCTCGGCGCGCACGAGGACCTCGAAGGCCGCCGTCGTCGGCATCGTCTGCGCCTTGGCCTTCAGGATGGCGACGGCAACCGCCCCGTGACGGGCCCAAGCCTCGCGTAGGACGTCTTCGAGCTCGATGGAATGCGGGAATCTCGCCGCACCCATCCGCGCCACGTCGAGCGCTTCGGCGCCACGTCCTGCGCGGTCGAGGCCGCGGCAGAGGTCGATCACGGTCCTCGGCGCCGGATTGCGACGCGCCTTTCGTCGAAGGCGCAGGACGTCGCAAGAATCCTTCAGTCGTCGAAAGAACGTGAACATCGTGACCGCCTCCCGTGGCGACGGAGCCGCGCCACAGCCGTGAAACCATTGCCTGGTTCCCGCATCATCGGCGAATCACGGAATGTGTCTTGAAGGTATCGACGTGCTTGGACGGCGCACGTCGCGGCGTTCTTCCAGGATGTGATTCCGAACCGCTGCGGCGCGCAGGGCCGCGAGAAACCCGACGTCCGCGGTCGGATTCACGCAGGCGCGGACGTGTCGGAAGCGGGCTGCGATTCGTCGCGAAAAAGGAGGAGGAAGAACAGGAACGCGAAGGCAGCAATCCCCGCGAGAAAGAGCCAGAACGGTGAGTAATCGATGGCCTGCGTTGCACCCTCGACACCCGCAGCCGGATACTGGCCCGCGAGCTTGCCATTCAACCAGCCACCGACGACGGGGCCCGCACCCAGAATGAGGATGCCGAACACGGTTTGCGCGGAGTGTCGCACGTCCACCGGCGCGATGCGGTCGACGTAGATGTACGCGGCAGCGAAGAAGCACGCGTAGCACACGCCGTGCAGCGCTTGGCTGGCGACGAGGATCTCCATCGGCAACGAGGTCTGCGACCAGATCGCGTAGCGCAGGACGTAGGCACCGATCCCGATCGCGATGACCCCCTTCGCTCCGAGCCGCTTGAGCATCATCCCCAGCAGCGCCATGACGCCGATCTCCGCGAACTGCCCGATCGTCATCGCCGGTCCGACGGTGCCCTTGTCCAGGCCGAGCGTCGGGAGGAACGAGCTCGTCTGCATGAAGTAGATGTTGTGGATGACGCTGATGAGGAGACTCGTCGCGACGAGGACCGCGAACGACGGGCGCGCGAGCAACCCCAAGGCTCGCTTGAACGCCAACGGCTCGACGGCGTCGCGCTTGGGCGGAGTGTGTGGGAGCGCCAGACAGAACACGGCATAGAACAGGGCCAGGCCGCCCGAGAAGCGAAGCGAGTTGGCGATCTGCGCGATCGCGTCCGGGCGATCGACGCCTTTGATGAACGGCGGCAGGGCCTGGCCGTGGAGCCCCGTCTGCATCCAGATCATGGGGAATGCCCAGCTCGCTGCGATCCAGCCGATCGTTCCCCAGATGCGGACCTTGGGGAAGTCCCGCTCCGAGTCCGTCAGATTGGCGAAGGCCATCGAGTTCGACAGCGCCAGCGTCGGCATGTAGAGGACGCTGTAGACGACCGACAGCCACAGCCACGACGACACCGAGGTCTGGGACGCGAGGACCCAGTTCACGACGCCACCGAGAGCCAGGACGACGGCCATGAACCGCTCGGTCGCGAAGTACCGGTCGGCGAACTGTCCTGCGATGAAAGGCGCGGCGATGGCCCCGATCGCCCCTGCAATCCCCAGGATCATCCCCAGGTCGCCCTGCTCGAATCCAAGTCCCCCCGACGCCTTGGGCGACGTGAGATACAGGCCGGCCGTCGGAAGCCACGCCCCCCACACGGCGTACTGCAGGAACATCATGATCGAGAGGCGAACGGTCGGTGATCGTTGCATGCGCGATTCCATCTTTCGTTGCGTGGCGCGTCCTTGGTCCCGCGTCGCGGCCGGCGAGTCGTTCCAGCGAACCCGCGGACCTATGTGCTCTTCCCTTCCGAGAACGCGGCGTCGAATGCCCGTCCGGATCTGGGGAAATCCAAGGCGCGCACGAACTGCACGGAGTCCGTCGCGCCGAATTCGCGATCCATCATGGGGTCTTCCCATTCGACGGACAGTGGCCCTTCGTAACGCGCGTGGTTGAGCAGGCGAATGATGCCCTCGAAATCGATGCGTCCGCGGCCCGGAGAGCGGAAGTCCCAGAACCGGCCGTCGACTCCGAACTCCTGGTGCCCGCCGAACACCCCGATCTCCATGGGTCGATCCGACCACCACACGTCCTTCACGTGAACGTTGAAGACGCGCGTCCCGAATTCACGGAGGAAGCCCAGGTAATCGACGCCCTGGTAACCGAAGTGCGACGGGTCGAAGTTGAAGCCGAACCGCGGGTGGTTGCCGATGGCATCGAGCGCGCGGCGTGTCGACGCGATGTCGAACGCGATCTCGGTGGGATGGACCTCGAGCGCGAAGCTGACGCCGACGGAATCGAACGTGGCGAGGATGTCTCCCCAGCGCCGGCCGAAATCCTCGAACCCGGCGTCGATCTGCCCTGGGCGATTCGGTGGGAACGAATAGAGCAGAGGCCAGATGCTGCTGCCGGTGAACCCGACGACGACGGTGCGACCGGTGCGCCGCAGGACGTCCTTCACTCGGGGCGGAGCCGCGTCGAAGAACTTGCGGGCCGCGCGAGCCGTGTCCTTCATTTCGGCGGCCGCACGCTGGCGCACGGCCTCGGGCGAGCCGTCGCCCCAGATCCGATCCGGCAAGATCGCCTTGTGCCGCTCGTCGATCCGATCGCAGACGGCCTGGCCGACGAGGTGATTGGAGATCGCGAAGCAGTCGAGCCCGTGCGACTGCAGGACGTCCCACTGCCGCTTGATCCACGCCGGGTCGGCGAGCGCCCGCGGGACGTCGAAATGGTCACCCCAGCAGGCCAGCTCCAGTCCGTCGAAGCCGAACGCCTTCGCCTTCTTGCAGAGCTGCTCGATCGGCAGATCCGCCCACTGGCCGGTGAACAACGTGACGGGACGTGGCATCGCGTGACCTCGCATCCCGCGGAGCCGGCGACCGCCGCTCACGGGGCCGCAAAGCGTACCCGAAGCCGGTGATCTCCGCGAGACGCGGCATACCCGCGTCCTGCACGCCGGTCACAGCGCCATCGTGGCGATGTTCGATGCGCCGTACACGACTGCCGAGAACGAATCGCCCATGATCGTGACGCACCAGACCGGGGTGCCCCACAGATTGGGGGTGATCGTGAATGGAGGCGTCGCGAAGTCGGCGTCTCCGTTCGCGTCGAGGAATCCCACGAACGGAGGTCCGGCGGCGAAGATCTCCGTCACGAGTTCGCCTGGGTCGATGAAGAGACCGAACCAGGGTCCCTGCCCGGGCTGGGTCTGATTCGCCGCGTGGAAGGAGACGGCGCACAGGTACTCGATGTACGGGATCCCGCCCGTGTGATGGATGTGGACCGAGTGAGGGCCGGGTTGCTGATCGATCGTGAGCGTGAACGGAGTCACCGAAAGCGGGACGGCCTGGCTCGTGACCGAACCACACGAGTTCGTGACGACCACGTCGTACATGCCGGCGTCCGCCGGAACCAACCGCCCGATCACGTACGCCGGTTGGGTTGCACCCGGAATGGGCGTCCCATTCTGCCGCCACTGGTAGGTCACTGGAACGGTACTCGCGGCCGAGACGCTGATGCTCGCGGGCACTCCCGGGTAGCTCGTCACAGGAAGCGGCTGCGCTGCGATCGCCGGAGGTGCAGTGATCTGGATGAGCGCGGGCTGACTCGTGGTCGAGGAGCAGACGTCGCTGACCGTGACGTCGAAGATCCCGGAGTCCGTGACCAACGCGTTCGGGATCGTGAGTATCGGCGAGTCCAACCCCGCGATCACGACCCCGTTGCGACGCCACTGATACGACAACGGCGAAGGACTGGTCGCCTGGACGGAGAGGATGACCTGCGTCCCTGCACACGGCATGTCATTGACCGGGCCTTGCGTGATCACCGGGCCGGTGAGGACGGAGACGGTCGCCGCGTTGCTCGTGATGGTCCCGCAACCGTTGTCGAGCACCACGGTATAGGAACCACTGTCGGCGGTCGTCGCGTTGGAAATCGTGAGTACGGACTGCGTCGCACCCGGGATTGCCACTCCCCCGCGTTTCCACTGGTAGGTGGGCGGAGGGCCTGCGGCGGCCGCCGTCACGGAGATCGTGCCGGTGGAACCGACGCACAAAAGCCGATTGAGCGGCTGCACTGCGATCGCCGGCTGCACGGACGTCACGGTCACGTCGAACGTGCACGTCGAGACGTGCGCGAGGTTGTCGACAGCCGTGTAGGTGACGGGCGTGGTGCCGAGTGGGAACAGCGAGCCGGGTTGATGCGTCGACGTCAGCGTGACGGTCCCGCATCCATCGCTCGCCGTGATCGGCGGCCACGTGACGGTGGCCGCGCAGTTCGGCTGGTTCGCTGGCGCAAGCACCGGCCCCGTGGGGCATCCCGAGAACACCGGTCCGGTGGAGTCCGACACGACGATGTAATTGGTACGGATCCGCGAGGCCGTCTGTGTCCCGTCCGACACCACGAGACTGACTGAATAGGTCCCCGTATGCGTGAACGTCCACGTGGGATTCGACGTCGTAGCCTGTGTGGTCCCATCGCCGTCGAAGGCCCACTGCCACGAGGTGACCGCGGGGCCTCCGCCGGTCGTCGATTGATCGGCGAAGTTCACCGTCAGCGGGCACTGCCCGGACGTGACGTTCGCTCCGAAACTGGCGGTGAGGACCGGCGGCCGCGCTTCCATCGCGCCCACGTCGGGCGCGGTGCCGATTCGCGGCGATCCATGGATGTCGACCGTGATCCCGAGTCCGGTGACTCCCTGATCGACCGCGGGGGACGCCTGGGTCGCGAGGTCCAGGTTGCCCGTCGACGGCACCGCGAACTGGGGATCGACCGCCTGCGAGTTCGCGTCGAGCGTCGTCAGCGTTTGATAGCCGAGCAGATCCGCCACCGTCGTCGACCCGACGATCGCGAAAGTCGTTCCGCCGGACGTGTTGAAGTAGAAGTTGCGGCCGTGGCCGAGAAGCGTTCCCGTGGCGTATCCGGTGCCGCTCGAGGGGACGTTCGTGATCGCACCCTGCGTGTACCAGCGATAGAAGCCCCCGGGGACCGTCGTCCCGGACCCTGCGATCTGGAACGCGTTACCCGAGCAGAGGGCATAGGCGGTACCGCTCGAGTTGTTGGAACCGATCATGCACGGCGTCAGACCGCCCGGAAGCGTCTGCATCGTGACGTCCTGATAGAACGAATTGTGGACGATCTGCACGTCGTGATTGCGCCTGCCGGAGATGTGCCCGAACCGTCCGAAGTTCGTCAGCGGCCCCGCGCAGTTCTTCATGTTGTTCCAGAAGAAGTTGTTCTCTATGCGCGTGAACCCGGGCTGATAGGGATTGCCATAGAGGGTGATCGCCGTCCCGGCGCAATCGTGGATGCGGCAGCGGCGAATCCAGCAGTGGTCCATGGCGGCGTTCGCCAGGTTCGTCGTGAACATGCCCGTTTCGCCATAGAGCAT
The DNA here is from genome assembly GCA_044222185.1 of Planctomycetota bacterium. Lineage (GTDB taxonomy): Bacteria > Planctomycetota > CAIWVZ01 > JBGANV01. The sequence goes on along the minus strand of JBGANV010000006.1, from coordinate 267,027 downwards.
GATCCCGTCGTATGCCGCGCCCTTGATCTCGATGTCCTCGATCGTCACGTAATCGGCGCCCTGGAAGAACACGCCGACACCGACCGAGTGCACGCTGCAATCGAACACGACGGGCCTGATCGGGCTGAGGGATCCCGTGCGGAACGTCACGCGATTCGTGGCCGAAACCCCTGGGAACTGGTCGAGCACGAGGATCGCTGCGCCTCCGAAGGCGTTGATGCCAGCGCTCTGGAGCAATCGCCATTGTGTCGACGTCGTGAAGTCGGCCGGCGTGTTCTGGATGAGGTCGACCGTCACGGGAGCGCTGACGCCGCGCGACGTGAGCGCCGCGACGCAGGAGGCCAGCGTCGGGAAATTCGTCGTGCCGGCAGGCTGGGCCGAATCGACCGTGTAGGTGCCCGCCATGGGCGCTTGGGCGGAGAGCGGTAGGGACGTCAGGACCGCGAGCAGCACGCCGAGGCGGAGCGTGTGCGTTCTGTGCGACATGGGTTTCCTTCGGACACCGGCCCGCCGACGGGCTCGGTGGCACGCCGCACGGGGTCCCTCTTCAGGTGACATCGGAAACCGGTGTCAGGAGGTACATCGGACGAAGCGGCGTCGCCGCTGAAGTTTGGCGTGGCCGGCTGGCGAGGCCGCCGCCGGCCGACATCGCAGAACCCGCGCCCGTCAGACGTCGCGCAGCCGAACGGCCTTGCGCTCGCGTGCCGATCGAAGCGCGGCTTCGAGAACCCGCGCCGTTTCGAAGGCGTCGGCGAAGTCCGGGAGCGGCAACTCCGGCTCGCTTCCGCAGAGGACACGGACGATGTCGGCCGCCATATTCACGAACCCGTGCTCGTAGCCGATCACGTGGCCGTCGGGCCACCAGTTCGCCACGTAGGGGTGCTGCCCGGCCGCCGTACACATGACGCGCCGCCATCCGCCCTCGCGGGGTTCGTCCGCCGCGTCACAGAACCACAGCACGTTCATGTCCTCGAACGAAAACCGCACCGATCCCTTCTCCCCGTTCAGCTCGATGGTGTTGTCGTTCAGGTGTCCGTGCGCGAGGCGCGTCGCCTCGAACGTCGCGGTGGCGCCGCCTGCGAAGCTCGCGACGAACGCCACGCAGTCGTCGACGTCGCTCTTCGTGCGGCCGCGACCGTCGGGGTTCGCGCGTTCGTGGACGAACGTGCGCGCGACGGCACCGTGGATCTCCGCGATCTCGTCGCCCGTGAGAAAGCGGGCGAGGTCCACGATGTGCGCGTTGAGGTCGCCGTGGGCGCCCGAGCCTGCACGCGCCTTCTGAAATCGCCACGAGGACGGAGTCTTCGGGCCGCCCCAGGACTGGAGGTATCGAGCTCTCACGTGGAGGATCTTTCCGAGTCGTCCCTCGCGGACGAGCCTCCACGCCAGCCCGACGGCGGGCGCCCTCCGATAATTGAACCAGACGAACGTGCGACAGCGGCGGGCCTTCCGCGCGGCGTCGCGCATGGCCCTCGCGTGGTCGAGGGTTCCCGCGAGAGGTTTCTCGCATGCGACGTGTTTCCCCGCCTCGAGCATGGCGATCGCGGGCTCCGCGTGGAGGTCGTTGGGAGTGGACACGTCCACGAGGTCGACGGAGGCGTCCGCTGCGAGCGTGCGCCAATCCGTCGTGTGGCGCTTCCACCCGAACCGCTCGGCGAAACCGGCGAGTTCCGCGCCATCACGTCCGGCGACGACCGCGAGCTCCGCGCGCCGAGGGAGCGCGAAGAAGCGGTTCACCTGCCCCCAGGCGTTGCTGTGCGCTCGGCCCATGAACTTCTGCCCGATGAGTCCGATTCCCAACGGAGAGGTTGCGGCGGATCGTGTTGGTTTCTTCATGGAGAGGCCTCGCGAGGGCGGCGCAGTGTATCGGGAACCCGCAAAACCACCTGGGCGAACCCTCCGGTCGCGTGATCCGAGACCCTCGCTCGGCCGCCGGGTGTTCCGTGTAGACTCCGGGCTCGCGCCATCCCGGAGGATCCCATGAAACTGCATCGCTCGTTCACCCACGCTCTCGTGTTCGCCGCCATCTGCGCCGTCGCCGGCGCTCAGACCATCTGCTCGACGATCTCGCCGGACCCGGTGGCGCCCGGCCAGACCGTCACCCTCACCGTGACGGACATCTCCGGCGCCGGGTTCCAATTCCCATCGAGCTGTCTCTTCACGACGGTCCACTCGGGAACCCCCGCCGGGCCGGTCGCGCCGTGGCCTCTGGGCTTCTGCGGCTTCAACGCCATCACGGTGGCCGCCGGAGCGTCCGCGACCGACACTCAGGCCGTCCCGACGAACGCGTCATCGGGCCTCTACTACCTGAAGGTCCAGTACAAGGCGGTCGGGGCCGCGTCGTACAGCACGTCATGGGCGCCGTTCACCGTGCGCGCCGCCGCGAGCACGTCGCCGCTCCTGACGGTCACCGCGCAGCCACACGTGGGCCAGACCATGACGATGGACGTCAGCTCGGCCGCTGATGCCTACATGCCGTACTTCGCAGCGGGCTCCATCACGACCGAGGTCGGGATCTCGTTCCCGCCCGTGTTCGTCGCTCTCGACCCGGACATCCTCTTCACGCTCTCCTTCCCGACGCCGGATCCGTTCCTGTTCGCGAACTTCCAGGGCAACCTGGACGTCCTGGGCGTGGCGACCAACCTGTCGTGCTTCATCCCCAACATCCCGCAGATCGTTGGGCTCCCCCTCCACTTCCAGGTGGGGATCATCGACGCCCTCGGCTTCCCGAAGGTGACGAACCCCATCAGTACCTGCATCCTGCCGTGACCGGGCGGGCCGTCCGCGCGGCGGCCGTGCGGACGCGCCGCATCGGCCTCACGCGCCGAAGACCGTCGAGACGCTGATCCAGCACCACGCCGCGGCGACGACCGCCGCGAGCAGGTCCAGCACGGCCCCAGTCTTCGCCATCTTGGGGATCGTCACGTATCCCGTGCCGAACACGATCGCGTTGGGCGGTGTTCCCGCCGGCAGCATGAAGTCGCACGAACTTGCGATCGTCGCGGCGAAGAGCACGGTCGTCAGGTGCCCCGGCGACACCGAGTCCTTCAGCACCGACAACATGACCCCGATCGTCGCCGTGTTGGAAGTGACGGCCGAGAGTGCGACCGTCGCCGCACTCGCCAGCAGCACCTGTTGGAACGGGCCCAGTTCGCGCAGGACGTGGAGCCGATCGCCGATCCAGTCCGACAACCCGCTGGACTGCACGCCGCTCGCCATGGAGAACGCGCCACCCAAGAGGAGCAGGGTTTCCCAAGGCACGAATCGCAGAGAGCGAAGGTCGAGCGCCCGTCGTCCACCCACCGGCCAGGCCATCAACACGAACGCCGCGAGCATGGCGATGCCGCCCTCGACGTGAGCGCTCGTCAGCTTGAACGCGGCCACTCGCGGCTGGAGCCATTCGGTGATGGGCTTGGCACCGATCCACATCGCGGCCGTCGCCACGAACACGGATAGGACGATCCACTCGCCACGCTGGATCGGACCGAGCTTGCGGATCTCGTCGGCGACGGCTTCCGCGCCCACCTGACCGCGCGGCGCGTCCCTCCTCCCCGACCACCAGAGCACCGCCCACGAGATCGGGATGAAAAGCGCGACGAACGGGAGACCGACGGCCATGAATCGGCTGAACGTGACGTCCACGCCGATGCCGGACATGAACTGCGCGAACTGTGCGTTCGGTGCCGTGCCGATCTTCGTGCCGATCCCGCCGATGTTCGAGCCGTAGGCGATGCTCATCATGATGACGGCGCCGTACTCCACGAGCCGCCTGCCGCCTCCGTGCCGTTCGCACTGCGCGACGATCGCAACGCCGATCGGGACCATCATGGCGGCGGTCGCCGTGTTCGAGATCCACAACGAGATGAACGCACTCGAACTCAGCACGCCAAGCAGGAGGCGCTTGGGGTCCGTCCCGATCGCCCGCATGACGGTGAGCGCGAGCCGCCGGTGGAGGTTCCACTGCTGCATCGCGGCGGCGATGCACATCCCGCCCATGAACAGGAAGATGTAGGCGTCGACGTACGGCCGCACCGTCGAGACGCATTCGTCACCGAACGAGCCGCCGAAGACGCCGAGCGCCGGGAAGAGCACGAGCGGGATGCACGCCGTCAGGTAGATGGGAATGGCTTCGGTGAGCCAGAGGATCGCCATCAGGAGAGTGACGGCAGCGGCCCGCGCGGGACGCGCTTCGAACTTGCCGAAGTGCGCGATGGGAGTGTCGACCGCGAGCAGCACCGCGAAGACTGACACGGCGACGACGAGCCAGAGGAACTTGAGTGACTTCACGCGCACGGGCGGGATGTTACCCGCCCGTGAAGATCGCACCCGACGCGTTCAGCGGATCAGGACGGTCAGTGGGTCGCTCTGCGCGAGCTGGTCGCCTACGAGCATGAACGCCTTCAGAACGAACTCTCCCTGGATCTGCGGCACTCGCAGTTGCATGGCGTAGATGTCGCCTGCACGCATGGCCCGCACGTCGAGGAGGAGCACCGTGTCGAGGTCTGGAACGCCCACGGCGGTCGCACGCGCCGCGAAGAGGGCGACGATGGCGTCCTCGCGCACGTCGAATTGGATCGCCGTCGCCGCGCCGCCCTGAATGCCGACGTGGTTCTCGCCGATCCGCGTCGAGTCACGGAGACGGAGATCGAAGCCATCGGCGATCTGGGCGACGGTCGTGGTGGTGAAGAGCGCGGCGAAGATGGTCCCGAGCACCAGGGTTTGACGCAGTGTCATGACGATCCCTCCAGAGAGATGGCGGCGCGGGGGAATGCCCGGAAGCCGTCGTCGATGCGCGCTGAATCAGGCTGGGTTGGACTCGACCCGCATCGGCAGGAACTACGGCGGCCGGGATCGCGCGTGAGGGATGACGCGCCACTTTCGCGGTCGCGCGTTTTCGCTCGCCGCGGGTCCGCAAACTCGTCAGACTTCGAGCAACATCGCCCACGCGGAGAACGCATCGGGCGCGGGATGTTCTCCCGACGAGAACCAAGCGGTCGCGTCTTCGCGGGACATGCCGAGACAATGCACGGGACACTGAGTGCACACCAGCTTCCGGAATCCCTCGAGCGCAAGAGTCAGCGCGGATGACACCTGCTCGAGCGCGACCGGCGGCAGCCCCGAGAGGTCGGTCACGAGCGCCCGCACCTTCTTCGCGAGCCCGCTTCCGGTTCCCTGTCCGTCGCGGGCCCGAAAGGCATCCGCCGCGTATCGCCCCGCTTGAGTCGCGATCTCTCCCATCACGGGTTCCCGCAGTCGCGTTTCACCAGGAAGCGCATCGACGGCACGGTCGAGCGCGACGGCCGCCGCTTGGATGAAGTCCAGTTGCGCGAGTTCGCGCATGCGGGGACGCCGCGTCTCCTGGAACAAGGTCGTCGTCAGTGCGGCGCGGCGCAGGCTCGGTTCTGCCCAGTCCGGGTCATCGGGGAGCGCGTCGCTGGGAGCGAAGTAGCGTTCGAGCATGATCCGCGGCAGGGCTGCGGTCGTGAACTCGGCGGCAACGTCCCGGGCCGCGGCAGCGAACAGCGCAGCCTCGCGCCCGTTCCCGCCCCAGGTCGCGATGCGGCTCGCGTGACGCGCCATCGCGACGAGCCGATCCTGGATCGGCGGGATGTCGAGCGTCGCCAGGGCGTCCGAGACCCACTTCGCGGACGGCAGGCCCGCCCTGCGGGGGAGCTTCACGCCGCGGCCGCGCAGATCGCCGGCGTCGAAGAACCAGGCGGAGAACGAAGGGCGCCGAAGTACGGGGGCGAGGTCTTCGACACGAACGCGTTCGGGATCCGGCACGGCGTCGACGATCTTGAAGCCGTCGTCCACGATCCGCTGAAAGAAGCCGACCACGGGCCGGAGTTCCAGGGGAAGGGGTTCCTGGCGCTCGGTCGCACGCGCGAGGGCCTCCTCGAGAAGTCGGAGCGACATCCCGAGCCCACCCTGGACAAGGAGGAGTTCGGTCTTCGATCGGACCTGGTCCACGACGCCGCGGATGACCGACGGGTCCTCCCGCGTCAACAGGAACCCGTCGCGAATGTCCGCCGACGCACGAATGCACAGGTCTGCGAGCGACTGCTTGCCCTCGGGTAGATCGACGATCGCCAGCAGGATGAATGACCCCTGACCGTCGCACGAACTCACGAACGTACGACCCTTGGCGAAGTCCTTCTGCTGAGCGCCGACCGCATCCACCGCCTTCATGCGAAGGAACGCGCGCTGGTACTCGTGGCGCACGGCGGCGTCGCTCGCGGAATTGCGCAGATCCTCCAGGAGGCCGACCGCTTCCACGCCGCCCTCCTCCACGAGCCGGTCGAGGAGGAACGCGCGCAGCTGGGGATCCGCGGTGACGGCGAGAGCTTCGCTGTAGACGGACGCGGCCGACGCTCCGACGGCACGCCGTTTCTCTTCGAGCCGCTGAAGCGTGTCCATTCGCACGTCGCCTTCGAGCTGTTCCAGCAACTCGGCGACGACGACGGCGACATCCGGCTCGCGCGCAGCCGCCGCCACCATGTTCGACATGAAGTCCTCGACGATCTCCCCCATGGCAGGAGACGCTGCCAGCTTCGCGAACTCGTCGGGCGTGACGTCGGCGTCGTGGGTGACGACGCGCATCGCGGCGGCCCGCGCATGTCCCGCGACGCGCTCATCACTCGCGATCCCGAGGAGTCGCTTGTGCTGACGACCCGCCCCGAGGTGGGTCAACAAGACCTCGACCGTCGTGGCGTCGTGCGCGGACAGCTCCGGATTCGCGAGGCGGTCGGCGAGGTCGCGCCTCACGGCCTCGACGCCAAATCCCTTCAGCCGCCGTTCGATGTCGAACGCGGTCTCCGGCGGATCCGCCAACAGGGCGTCGATCAGTCGTTTCACGTCGTTGTCGGAGTTTCGTCGTGATTTCGCCATCGGCTTCGTTCATCTCGGACCCGGACGCACCAAGATCGGCGTGTTCCGGAGTCGACTTACAGCCCGACCTCCGCGCCGCGTGCGAGACTTTCCCGCTCGGCATCGAGTATCCGCGCCGTGCCCCACGCGTCGTCGACGGTTACGTCGAGGTTTCGCGTCCGGCCGAGCACGACGTCGGCCAGATGTCGGACTTCGCCGTCATAACCGGCGATGGGCTCCAGGTCGACGGCGCTCGCCTGGCCCTCCGTCGAAACGACCAGCCTGGGATCGCGCCCCAGGTCGAAGTCGGCGGTCGCACGCTCGAACGCCACGACGAACCGCATCCGGAACCCGAACCCGATGGCGTGATCCCACGCACCCTCGGCGACGACGTGCGACGGCCCGTTTGAACCGTAGCGATAGAAGGTCGTCACGTGATCGAGGGTGCCGGTCGAGACGACCGATACCGGATCTCCGAAGCACCAGCGGATGAAGTCGACGTCGTGGATGTGCAGATCGACGAGAGCGCCGCCGGTCTGCGCCGAGTCGCGGTAGAACTCGGGCGACCACGCGGGCGGCGTCCCAAGCCGCTGGAACACGGCGGAGCGGACGGATCCGAACCGCCCATCGCGGATTGCGGCGCGGAGCCACGTCCAACCGGGCCAGAACCGCATGCAGTGGGCGGGCATGCACAGCGTGCCGGCATGTGAAGCGACGGTCCGCAGAGGCGCGACGTCGTCGGCGGTCAACCCCACGGGCTTTTCCACGAGGACGTGCTTCCCTGCGCGTAGCGCCGCTGCCGCCAGCTCGACGTGCGTCGCCGTGCGCGTGCAGATGGAGACGACGTCGACCTCGGGATCGTGGAAGACGTCATCCGGATTCGTCGTCGTCCGCACGACGGCCGGGTCGAAGAGCCGTGCCGCACCCGATTGCCCGCGAACGTTGCCCGCAACCTCGGCACCCGGCACGAGCCGCGCCGCGCTGCTGTCGCAGACGACCACGAGCCGGCACGGCCGTCCGGATGCGCGCGCCGCCTCCCACGCGGCGGCGTGAGTCCGCCCCATGAGCCCGAATCCGACCACGCCGATGCCAAGGGTTCTCGTCGACGTCATGTCAGACCGTCCAAGTGGATTCGACCAGTCGACGGGCCGTGCGGATGTCCGTGATGCGCTGGCTTCCGGCTTCGCGCTCGATCGCAAGATCGACGCCAAGCGACTTGCGCCTGGCGACGTCGAAGAACGCATGCCAATCGACGGCTCCCGAACCCACGGGAACCTCCTCGCCCCAGGTTCCGGGAGTTCCCGTCGCCACGGCGTCCTTGACGTGGATCTGCCGGATCCATGGCGCAAGGCGGGCCAATGCCTCCACGGGATTCCCCATGCCGTAGAGGATCATGTTGGCGGGATCGAAGTTCACGCCGACGGTTGGGCGCCCCAGCGCCGTGAGCGCATGCTCGAGGCATTCGGCCGTCTCCTGGCCCGTCTCCAGCGCGACGCGCACGCCTTCCCGCGCGAACACGTCCACGATGGCGCGGACTCGATCGAGGATCGTGCGACGCTCTGTGCCGTCCGCTTCGGGAATGAACCCCGCGTGGAACGTCACGAGCGCAAGCCCGAGTTCCCTGGCAAGTCGCGCATCGGCGCCCGCAGCGGCAAGGTTGTCGGGCCAGTCCGCATCCGGTCTCACGCCACCCGTCCGGCGAATGGATTCGAGCGTCGAATAGTCCTCGGCCTTCATCGCCATCATGCCCGACACGACCGTGATCCCGGCCTTGGTCATGGCCCGGCGGAAGTCGTCCAGGTTCCACGTACCGGTTCGGATCGGATCGAGCGCGATCTGGACGTTGGCGACGCCGCATTCGCGGAGCTTGGAGGCGAGGTCGTCGGGCGACGTCGGCTGGAGCGACCAGGAGCACACGGCAAGACGGGGCGGCATGGCGCGGCCATCATAGGTGAGAGCGACGCCGCCGGCACGCGGGCGAGGTGCCGGCCCTCCGTCCGTTCGCCTTTCTTCCAGGCGAGCCGCGCCGGCTCGGTCTCACAGCTTCCTGACGAAGAGGTTGCGAAACCACGCGTAGTGTTCGCCGCCAGCCCATTGGCAGGCGTAACGCTGAAGGCCGATGAACCCTGACGGGGCCCGCTCACGGAACGCCTTCTCGGACGAGGGCAGTTCGAACGTGTCGGCATCCTGCACCTTCACGCCGTTGAGCTCGACGAGCAGCCGCGAGCCCTGATAACGGATGAAGTAGGTGTTCCACGTGTTCAGGGGCCGAACCGCGCTGCGGTCGGCGACCGCGGAAGAGCCATAGAGGCTTCCCGTGAACTGGTAGGGCCGCAGCGTGGATTTGGAGACCGACTCCCAGTTGAAGTCGTCCAGGATCTGGATCTCACCGCCGGAGAACGCGGGGTTCTCGTCCGTTCGCGCGGCGCGCAGGAACACGCCGCTGTTCGCCATGCGGTCGATGCGGAAGTCGAGCTGCAGCTCGAAATCCCGGAAATCCTCCTTCGTTCGCAGATCGCCCGTGGGGCCTTTCGTCGCGAAGCGGATCGTGCCGTCGGCCACGTCGACGCCCGCTCCTCCGCCGTGCATTTCCCACCCGTCGATGGATCTGCCGTCGAACAGGCTCTTCCAACCGAGGGCCGTGCCCTTCTCCGTGAGCTTGAGGGTGCCGAGGACGTCGGCTTCGAAGAGCTCCGGGTCGAAGGTCGGGAGCTCTCGGATCCGGATGTTCTTGAAGCGCGCCTTCCGTCCTGGCGGATCGTTGCGATTGCCGTGGACCTGCAAGCCGATCAACCCCGTCGGCGCGTAGCCCGAGCTGCCGGCGGGCAGGCGATAGTCCGTCAGGAGCTCGCCGTTCAGCCAGAACTCGACGTGGTAGTCGCGGCCGGTGCAGCGGATCTCCACGTGGTTCCACGCGTCCTTCTTCCACTTGGCCTTCCCGGCCGGGCAGTGCGCGAGGAAGGCATCGGCGTAGATCGCGCCGACCTCACCGTCGTCGCGGTAATCGAGGGTGACCTGCGCGCCCTTGCCCTGGGGCGCCATGCGCAGGAACACGCCGGAGTCGAAGGGGGAATCGAGCTGGGCGTCCATCACGAAGATGAAGCTGTGGTACTTGCGCTCGGTGTAGAGGAGGCCGCCGGAGTGATTCTCGCCCTCGCTCCCCGTGATGGCGCCGTCTTCGACACGCCAGTTGGCGGTGCCGTCGTAATGCCCGCCCTTCGTGACCCAGCCCGTGAGCGACTTGCCGTCGAACAGCGACGTGAACGACGCGTCGTCCGTGAACTTCCGGTCCGGCGCCTGGCCCGCCGTCGGAACGGTGGCGGCGCAGAGAGTGAGGACGAACGGGATCGCGAACGCGGCAACCGCGGGGATTCTCATGAAGGAACTCCGTGTGAGCGACGAGTGTACCGGGAATATGATCCCCGCGGAGGTCGCATCCATGAGTCGTCACGCGCTCGTCATGTCCGTGCTCGCCGTCGTCACCTGCGGGTCGTTCGCGCAGAAGCCCGAGGTCCTCATGCTCACGCACTCGGCGGGATTCACGCACGACGTCGTGAAGCGGCCGGCGCCGGATCAGCCAGCGCTCGCGGAATCGCAGCTCGTGGCGACGACCGGCGAACGCTTGCGCGTCGTCCCCACGCAGCAGTGTGACGACGTGACGGCGGAGCGGCTCTCGAAGTGCGCCGCCGTCGTCTTCTACACGACGGGCGAGCTCCCGATGGCGGACGCGGGCAAGCGCGCGCTGATCGACTTCGTGTGGAACGGAGGCGGGTTCGTCGGCATCCACCCGGCGACCGACACCTGGTACCAGTTTCCCGACTACGTGGAGATGATCGGCGCGAGCTTCAACGGGCACCCGTGGCACACGAAGGTCCGCATGAAGGTGGACGACGGGACGCATCCCGCGACGCGCCACCTGGGCGACGCTCTCGAGATCACGGACGAGATCTACCAGTTCAAGTCGTGGGATCGCGCGGCCGTACGTGGGTTGCTTTCCCTCGACACGAATTCCATCGACGCGAAGCTCGGAGCCCGGCCCGACGGCGACTACGCCTCCGCGTGGTGTCGGCAGTTCGGCAAGGGGCGGGTGTTCTACACCGCGCTCGGACATCGCGACGACGTGTGGCGCGACGAGAGATTCCTGAAGCACGTCGGAGGTGGGCTCGCGTGGGCCGCGGGGTTGGACGCGTGGGTCACCGCACCGCCAAAGGGCGCCGTCGTCCTCGTGGATGGGCACGGCCATTCGACGATGGTGAATCGGGACGGGAAGCCGATCGCATGGAAGGTCGTCGACGACGCCCTCGAAGTCGTCGCCGGGAGCGGTGACGCCCTATCGCAGGAGACGTTCGGCGATTGCCGCGTGCACGTGGAATTCAGCGTGCCGCAGCACCCGGATTCGGACACGGGCCAGGCGCGCGGCAACAGTGGCGTCTACTTGCAGGATCGCTACGAAGTTCAGGTTCTCGACTCCTTCGGGCTCGTCTCGAAGGACAACGACTGCGGCGCGATCTACGGCAAACATGCACCGCGCGTGAATGCCTGCCTGAAGCCCGGCGAGTGGCAGTCCTACGACATCGTCTTCCGCGCCGCGCGATGGGGCGACGCAGAAAAGAAGGCAGCGAACGCGCGACTCACCGTGTGGCAGAACGGTCGCAAGATCCACGACGACGCGGAGGTCGACGGGCCGACGACGGCTGGCGGAGCCGAGTCGTCGAAGCCGGGGCCGCTGCGGTTGCAGGATCATGGCAATCGCGTCCGGTATCGGAGCGTGTGGGTGGAGCGGTTGTAGGCGCGCGGCGCGGTGATGGCCGCGGTCTTGCGAGGGACGTGGTGTTCGAAAAGTTGCAACCGGTTCGTTTGTTCTCGCCCACCGTTGCGTCGCGACGCGCCGCCGCCGTACGCTGACGCGCGATCGGCCGAGATCGGCTCGCCCATGGCCACGAAGCCCACACGTCGACGATTCAAGAAACAACGCACGGCTGTCACACCTTCGGACGCCCCGTTGCGCCGAACTCGGCGCCGGACCTACGCTACGCCCGTGATCACCACCACCGAGAAGCTCTGGACCGTGCGCATGCGTCAGCGCCTGCCAGAGGACGTCCGCTGCGAGATCATCGGGGGTCAGCAGTTCATGTGCCCGTCGCCGACGTTCGACCACCAGACGATCCTTCTTCGGCTTGCAACGGCGCTTCATGGCCTGGCCGCAAGAAACAGCCTCGGCACCGTGGTCCTCGCGCCATTCGACGTCATCCTCTCCGACGTGGACGTCGTCCAGCCCGACATCATCGTCGTGAGCCCAGAGCACCGCGACCGCATCCGGGATTGGATGTATGGGGCGCCCGACCTCGCCGTCGAGATCCTCTCTCCCGGCAACATGGCTCACGACCGACGACGTAAACGCGAGCTCTATTTCCGCATGGGCTTTCCCGAGTTCTGGATCGTCGACCCCGCCACGGCGTCCATCGACGTGCTGGTCCGCGAACCCACGCGCTGGCGAACCCACGGCACGTTCAGCCAGTCGACATCGCTCTCGACGCCGTTCCTTCGTCGCGCGAAGCTTGCGCTGAGTCCGATCTTCGCGAAGGGCTGAGGCGACGGCGGGGCGCGTCCTCGCCTTTGCGCCCGCCGGCGCCGCAGGGTCGAGATTCGCCACAAGTCGCCTCGACTCGTCTCTGGTGGAACGACTATCCTCCGGGCTCTCATGCGTCGTTTCCGATGGACCGCGTGGATCGTGGTCGCCGTGGCCGCTGCGGCCGTGTGGCTCGCTACGCGATGCGCGCCCGACGAGAACGTCGGACTGATGCATTCACGAGGCCTGGAGGCGCCGCCGGAATCGCGCCCGCAGCCGCGGCCTGTCGACGGCCAGCTGACGGCACCGATCCGCGTCCTCCCGACTCCCCTACCGAACGAGGGCGCCCAGCTCGTCGTCTCGGGGCGAGTCGTCGATCGAAGTCGTCGGCCCGTGGCTGGCGCGCCGATCAGACTTTTGTCGGACGCCCAGACCCTGGGCGAGACGGTCAGCGCACGAGATGGTTCGTTCGAGATCGTCGCCGACGCTGCCGCCACAGTCGACGCGGCCGCAACGACCATGCTCCAAGCCGGCAACCGTGCCACGGGCTCCGCCTGGGTGACGATCGAGCGGAGTCACCCCACTGGCGAAGACGGGTGCCAGGACGTTGGCGTCGTTGCGCTCGTGACGCCGCTCGTGCCGACACGTCTCGTGGTTCTGCGCGACGGCGGGCCAATCCGCAGCGCGACCGTCCACGTGGATGCAACGGCTCAGGGCACGACGGGCCAGGATGGCGTGCACGTGTGCGATCTGGCTGAAGGAGTCCATCGCGTCGCCGCGTACTCCGACCGATCTGGATGGGGCATGGTGTCGATCATCGTCTCTGCGCCGACACCGATCGCGACTCCGATCACGATCCCGATCGAGCCGACGGTCCCCATCGCGGTTCAAGTCGTCGAGAGCCGTTCCGCCACGCCGGTCGTGGGGGCTCGCGTCGAAGTCCTCTGGCCCGACCCGGGCGAGGTGCCGATGCTCATGGGCGAGGACGGGTCCGACGACGTGAGCACGCAGAACCTCTCGAGGACGTGGATGACTCTGCGCCGACTTCGCGCCCTCGGCTTCCCGTCGCCTCCCGTCACCGACGCAAACGGCCGAACGCAGATCGTCGGTCCGCTCACTCACACGCCGATCCTCGTTCGAGCATCGACGCCATCGGACGTGCGATTGGAACCTCGGGCCCGCCTCGTCCCGATGCCGGCGACGACGCCAGTCCGAATCGAGCTGGATTCGACGGGATCGGATGCATCCACGGTTTGGCCCATCGACGCGCGATCTCCCGAGGTTCTCCTGAAAGACGCTCCGTGTCTCGTCGTCGTCGCGAACAAGGATGGCGTGATCCCGCGGTTCGCATGGCCAGACGCGACGACTTCACGGGATCGTGCAGCGCAACCCGCAGCGCCGGCGGCACTCATTCGAGACGGGGCGCTCCGATGGCGGCCGCCCGTGCACGGCGCCGGAAGCCGGGTCGACGACGTCGTCGGCCGCGCCCTCACTCGAGACGGTCGCGTGGCGAATCTGACCGGCCCCGACGCTCAGGGGCTTCGACCGGCGATCCACTTCGAGCCGTCGCACCGCGTCACCGTTCGAGTCGCGTCCTTCCCTCGCGACGCCGCGATCCCGATCACCGTGTCGATGACGGAGGTCAGTACCAACCTCCGGTGCGAACGGCAGCTCGGCCCCGACGCCACGGCCGTGTTCACCGACCTTCCCGCAGGGGCTCACCGGATCGCGTTGAGTTCGGGTCGACGCGGTCTGACGCAGTGGCTACGCGGCGGGTCGTTCGCCATCGAGGCGCCCGACGGAACGCTCACCCTGACACCAGGAGAGGAGCTCACCGCGCGATTCCGCGTAACCGTGGACGGCAAGCCGGCGATTCCGCACTCCCTCGAACTCGCAGTCGGTGGGGACGCCGTCATCACAGCGTGGGCGGAAGACCCGGGTCTTGGCGAGCTCACTCTCAGGATGCTCGGGGCGCCGGGGTCCTACTCGTTCAGGTTCTCCGATCCCACATCTGGCTTCCGCCAAGACGTGACACCGACGCTCCCGAGCCGCGAGCCCACCCAGGTCGGCATCTGGGCGACCACGTCACTGACAGTCCACGTGATCGAACCTCGATCGACCGCGGTCCCATTGTCGCCGCGGATCGAGTTTCTTGACGACTCTCACGAGAGCGAGTGGCTGCGTCAGCGCGATTCGACCAAACCTCGCACGGCGACGACGGTAGTTCGGACCGGCCTCCGTCCGGGCCGCTACCGCGTTCACTATGACGAGATCGGGATCGCCACCGACGTCCTGGTCATCTCGGAGTCCAACCCGCAAGTCGAGGCGACGCTCGACCTCTCGAGTGCGTTTCAGCAGGCGATCCGCGTGCGCGTGCCAGGCGACTGGGCGGAATTCCCGCTCTCACCGCCTCTCTTGGACGTTTCGCATCGGGGCGATTCACGCTCGTTCTCCGAGCTCCACCAGTCGCCGACGTCAGGTGGCCCGCCGGAGTTTTCGTTTCGTCAATGGTTCCCAGGAACCACCCCCGTGACCGTCACGGCGCACCATCCACTCCTGCGGCCGGCGACCTCGTCCGGAACGGCGACGATCACGACGCCAGTCGAGAAGTGTGTACTCGAGATGGAATGGGATCGACGCGCGTACGTCCGTTTCGTGCCGCCGCTCGTCGCTACAGACCCGCGTGTCGTCGGGTATGTCCTCGCTCATCGAGAGGCTTCATCGGAGGACGTTTCCGATCGATGGGATCTCTACAGGGTCGGCGACCGCGCGTGGTTCGGTGGGTTCGACCCTGCAGCCCGGTCACTCACGTTCGTGGTCGCGGGTCGTCCGCCCATCCGATTGAACGGCGTCGACCTCACTGGATCCGACGACGTCGATCTGGGAACGGTCGCGTCGACGGAGCGCTGCGGCACCATCCGATTGCAGGTGAGCGTCCGGCCAAAGAACTTGCCCGGAGACCTCTTCGTCCGTCTGATTCCGCGCGATCGACGCCTGGAAGCCGTCGAATGGCGCATCGGCGCCGACCAGTCCGACGCCGAGATCACGGGGCTCGCCCCGGGGACGTGGCACGTCTACGTGGTTCCCGGGGGCACTTGGATCGACACCTGCCGGCCCGAGGACAAGGTCGACACGCACGTCACCATCCGCGACGGCGCCGAATCGCTCGTCGTGTATCCGCGCTGATGCGGTCGGAGGGGGTGCGCACCGTCGGAGGGTTCGGAACGAAGCGCGACCGCGCCCGAGGAGAGCGTGGCTGATCTCGATGAGGCGTTGAACATCCCGCACCGCGACGCAGGCGACGCACCCCGGACCGCGCGGGACGCGGGGCGATCCGGCCCGTTCCGGCCGAGGCGGCCGTGAACGGGCGCTCCGCCGGAGCGCGACCGGCCTCGCGCGGGTTCTCGCGAGCTGCCCCTCGCAACCCGATTTGAACCGTATCGTCCATCCGTGAGGACTTGATCTCCGCAGTCCCATGGAACCCTCCACCCCCATCGACCTCGTCGCGTTGCTCGCCCATGACGGTTTCGTCCGGGCGGTGGCCCGCGGTCTCTTGTTCGACGCGCACGCCGTGGACGACGTCGTTCAGCAAACCTGGCTCGCGGCGCTCCAATCGGGGCCGTCGCAGTCCGGCCGGCTGAGCGCGTGGCTCGCACGGGTCACGCGCAACTTGTCGATCAAGCGCCGCGTGCGTGAGTCGCGCCGGGAGCGACGGGAGACGATCGTCGCGCCGCCAGAGGCCGTGCCCTCGGTGGCGTCCGTCGTCGAGCGCGAATCGCTGAGGCGCACCGTCGTCGACGCCGTGCTCGAACTCGAGCCCGCGTACCGCGACGTGATGCTCCTGCGCTACTTCGAGAACCTCCCGCCGCGGTTGGTGGCGAAGCGACTCGGCCTCCCGGTCGAGACCGTGCGCACTCGCCACCGCCGGGCGCTGGAGAAGCTCCGCGCTCGGCTCGACGCGTCGACGGGTGGCAAACGCGACGCCTGGTGCCTGGGACTGATCCCGCTTGCCGCGCCCGCGAATTCCGCGGGCCTCGCGGCGGGAGTCGCTGCAACCGCAGCCGCATGCGCGGAGATCGTTCTCATGCTCAGTACGCCAGTGAAACTCGCCGCCGTGAGCGTTCTTCTCCTGATCGGCGGGTTCGTGTTCTGGAACTCGCGGGAGCGCACGACGGATCCCCTCCCGAATACGGCCGCACACGAACCGGGCGCCACCGACGCCGTCGCCGAGAGGCCGAAGACGGCGGCCACGCCCAAAGCGCCGCCTGGCGCAAACGCCTCACCGGCAGCTGTCGTTCCCCTACCGTTCCGTGAGACGCCACAAACGCGCCCCAACTCGGCAAAGCTCACTCTGATCGTCCGCTGGACACGCGACGGCGCGCCGGCCGCCGGCGTGAACGTGTGGACCGTCGCATTCGGGCAGGCCAATTCGTCCTCCGAGTCTCCCGCCGGCCGCACCGGCGCCGACGGCAAGCTCGTGTTCGAGAACCTGGCGCCGGGAACCGTCACGGCCCACGCCGATCGAAGCAACGCCTACACGACCATCCGGCTCGAATCGGGCGCCGACGTCACTGCCACGTTGGACCTCCCCAAGGGCATCGACGTCGACGGCTCCGTCGAGGGTGTCGACGACCGGGATGAGTCGAACCCGACGTTCGGGCCGGTACCGGGTGCCGACGTGTACATGAGCTACGCCACGACCTACGAGCGGTGGTTCCACGTGGCGACCGCGGATCGCGAGGGCCGCTTCCACCTGCGCGACGTCGGCGAAGGCCAGAGCTTCACCGCCCGCGCCCCGGGGTACACGCCGGCATTCTGGGAGCCGGTCAAAGGGCACAGCGGCGACCGCGCAGACGTCACGATCCTCCTCCAGGGTCGGAAGAGCGCGAGCCTCGCGGGGCGGGTCATCGACGAGACGGGGACGCCGATCAGCGGAGCCATCGTCCGCGTGGGCGCGGCCGCACCGGGCCGCCTCACCGTGACGGACGGGCACGACTGCGGCGATTTTCCGCCCATGATCGCCCAGACGAGCGCGGAAGGTCGCTTCCGCGTCGACGGGCTGTCACCGCGCCTCCAGAGTGTGATGGTTCGCGCGGTCGGCCGTGGTGTCGTCCGGCAGGACGTCACGCTCGGAGTCGGCGAGGTCCGCACGCTCGACATGACGCTGAGCCGCGGATGGACGCTCACAGGGCGTGTCGCACAGGCGGATGGATCGCCGCCCAAGGACTGCGTCGTCTCCGTCGGCACTCCGGGGACGTTCGAGTGCCAGGAAACACGATGCGCCGCTGACGGAACGTTCGAGCTTCCGGGGCTCCGACCAGGGTCCGCCTCGGTCGCGGTCGAGGGCCGTGCGGCGGGCCACGTTTCCGCCACGCTTTCGGGCGAGGACGGCGCCCGCGTCACCTGGAATCCCCAGCTCGCGACGCACGCGTCGATCGCTGGTGCGGTGCGCCGCGAAGACGGCCGCCCGGTCCCGAGCGCCGCCGTCCGGATCGAGCGGCCTGGAGCATCGGGACCCGGCGCGATGACCGAGATGTTCACCGACGCCAGCGGGAGCTTTGGCTTTCACGGGCTCGAGGACGTGGCGTTCAACGTCCGCGTCGAACTCGACGGCAATCTCGTCTGGTCCCGGGATGGCGTGAGGCCGAGCGCCGAACGGCTCGACGTGAGCCTCGAGCCGAAGGATGTGCCGTCGTCGTTCGTCGTCGGTCGGATCGTGACGCGAGACGGCCACCCCGTCGAGGGCGCGGACGTCACCGTCTGGCGCGATCAGCCGGCGATCGGGCAGACGGCACACACCGGAGCGTCCGACGGCGCGTTCCGAGTGGGGCCGCTCCTCGCCGGCACGTACTGGATTGCGATCACGGCAACTGGCGGTGTGAGCCTCGGAATCCCGCGTCGCAACCTCCAGCGGGACGAAACCTGGGATCTGGGAACGATCACGCTCCCAGAAACCGGACTGCTCAAGATCGACGCCACGGGTGTCAGCGCGCGCGCGGCGGCGAACGTGCGGCTCACGGTCTACACCCGCGATGGCGTGAAGATCGAGTCGGAGCCGGATCCGAAACTCGACCGCGCCTACAGGCTCGCCGCGGGCAGCTACTCCGTCCGCGTCAACGTCCCCGAATGCGCGCCGCTCGTGGTTTCGGCTGAGGTCCGCGCGCACGAGACGACGCGCATGAGCGTCACTCCCGAGCCCGGGGTGCCGTGCACCGTCACGGTCACGGCGCCGCGGGCCGACCGGGAGGGGCCGGTCGACCTCGAGGTCAAGGACGCCGCGGGCATCACGGTGTGGGACCTCGGTGTGTTCCCGGCTGCGAACGCGGCGGCGGAGTTCGCGTTCCCGCTTTCCGTCGGACGGTACGAGCTGGTCGCGCGAAACGCGGCCGGAAGCTCTGCGACGGAGATCCTCGAGGTGCGCGCCACCGCGCCGGAAGCGAAGGCCAAGATCGCGCTTCGCACCAGGACGGATCACTGAAGCCTTGCGACGCCGTGGTGTCCCTGGTCGAACACCTTCAATCCACCGCGCCACGCCTCGAAGGTGGCGTGCGCGCACACGTCGCGGCAGGCACGGCCAGATTCACCGCGCGCGCACGGACCAGTGACCGCATCACTTCCCGCCGTCGGTCGGCTCGACGGGCAACGCCGCAATCGGCTTGAAGGTGACCGTGACGGGGACCGTCGTGTACGTTCCGTCCGGCTGTTTCAGCTGGAACGGGTAGTTGTGGTAGACGTGCGTGCCGTCCGGAAGGATCTCGTCAGGTCGTCGATCCGGCAGGTAGTCGTGCACCGGCGGGTGCGGGGAATCGGCGGCCCGTGCACCGTTGGCCGTGCTGGCGACCACGGATGGGGGCGCGGGTTTCGTCGCCGGGGTCTGGTCCGGCGTCGCGCTCGGGCGCGTCGGTGGAGCACCTCGGTCGGGCCGCGCGAGCGGTGCGGGAGCATCCGTGATGATCAGGGCCTTGGGCAGGTCCTGACCCGGACGTGCCAGGAACCACGCGCCAACTCCAGCGACTGCAAGGATGGCGGCCACGGACACCAATGACGTGCGGTTCATCGTTTCGAAGTGTACCCCATCGCCGACTGGGCTCCGCACCGGGGAACCGGGCGCCAGTCGCCGAAAAACGAACCGGGCCTCGCCGCATCCGCGACGAAGCCCGGGTCTGCACCGAAATGAATCGAGCTGGCGATCAGAAGTTGGCGCGAGCCAGCGTCGAGAGGCGAACGCCACCGGTCGCCGTCGCGTCGATCGTACCGGTCTGACCGAAGATGTTCCCGGCGCCAGCGATACCCGCGAGGCCGCTGAACGGTCCAATGATCAGTTCGCTCGTGTGCGACGTGCCGTACTGGGGCAACGCACCGGGAGCGACCGTCGTCAGCGTGACCGGGAAGATCGTGAGCGACGGGGAGGCGAAGTTCAGGCAGAGGTCTCCGTCCACTCCCAGACCCGTGCGCGGTCCGGAAACGAAGTCGAACGCGAAGATGACCGACGATCCCACCGGCGCGTTCGAACGGAGGCGGAGGCCGAAGCCGTCGCCACGCACGACGTCAGGGAAGATGCCGGCGTACCCGAAGTTCGGGTTCGTGCCTGCGGTCGTCCCACCGACGAACACCGCGGCGTTGTCGGCGAACGGCTGAAGGACGTCCTGGCCGGGCTTGATCGCCGGGCTGTACGAACGGTTGCCGGCGCTGAGCGCCTTGACGCCCGTCGAGTAGTTGACGCCCCACCCGCATCCCATCACGCCAGCGACGCCGGTGTATCCGACGGCGGTCGTGCGGAACTGCTCTCCGAGGTCCGTCCCCGACGTCGCGTTGGCGTGCGTCGAGCAGCCATCGGTCGGCCATGCGGGATTCGTTCCGGTCGTCTGCGGGAGATCGACGCCGCAGTAGATGTCATCACCCGGCACGGCGCCAGCCGCGGCGGTCGGAAGCGGCATGCCAGCACCAGCAAACGTGATCGTCACGACCGCGGCGACGGCGGTCGCGGTGGTGCCGAAGGATGCGCCGGTGAACGTGGCCGAACCGAGAATGCCCGTCGCCGTGATGTCCGGTGACCCGGTCGCCGGGCCGGTGGCGTCGTTGCTGCGGACGGTGATCACGAAGTTCTCGACCGTCGTCGCAACCTGGTCCTGAACGATCATCGCGAACGACTTCAGCGTCTGCGCGCCGCAGATCTGGTCGGCCGGATAACGCTGGTAGACGCCAGCCGGAACCGCGTTGTTGCCGCCGCGCGTGGTGAACGTCGTCGTTCCGTCCTTGTGCTGCATTTCAGCGTTCTGCGCGACCGCGAACGATGAAACGACGAACAGGGCCGCGGCTGCCGCGGCAACGTGCTTCACTTTCTGCATGACCGTCTCTTTCTTGAGGGAGGAAAACACCGGCAAAAGCCAGGCTGGGGAGTCTAGGTTCTGGGCGGCGGCGGATTCAACACCAACATCGCCTGCCGGAGGGCCGAAAGGCTCCTGCAAGAACGTGATTTGAGGACCCCGGCCAACGTCGCCTGGGGCGAGTCTACTCCGGAAATCTGCCGCTGCGGCGCCTGCCTGTGGGCCCGACACCGGACACGCGTTCGGGGGGCCCGGGTCCCGCCCCCGGGGGGTGCGGCAGCCATGAATTCGGCCCCCCGCTTCTGGCGTCAGTTGTCGTGGGCGGCGGCAACTCCGAGCGCCGTGGGCTTCTGGACCGCCGGTTTGGCTTCAGTCGTCTCGACGCCGTGTCGCGGGTGGCACACCGCGGCGACGGTCTTCAAGAACATCTCGCGCAGACTGCCGACGGCGGTTCGATCCGCGTGCCGCGCGAGATCGTTCAGCCCCACGACGCCGATGACGTGGTTGTCCGCGTCGACGACGGGCACGCGGCGCAGTTGCTGCTCGCGCATGATCGTGTGGACGCGGTCGATGTCGTCGGCTTCCGAGCAGCTGAAGACGTTCGTCTGCATGGCAACGCGGACCGGGATGTCATTCAGCGCCCGACCCGTCGTGTACGCGGCCATGCAGATGTCGCGGTCGGTCACGACACCGCTCAACGCCTTGGAATCGGGGTCGATCACGGGAACGAACCCCACGTCGCAGTCCCACATGATGCGGGCAGGCTCGGCGAGTGAGGTCGAGTTCGAGCAGCAAACCACGTCGCGACACATGAGCTGACTGACCTTCATGGGGTCCTCCTTTGAAGAGCCTTCGAGCCTGTCGGCATCGAACGGGTGGGGTAGGACGATCCGGAAGAAGTCCCGACAGGAAGCAGGGCACGATAGGACTCGTGGTCTCGAAACCCATCCGGAATGGGACGGAGCGGCGCGCGCGAGGGGTCCGGCGGCCGAGGTCGCCGTTCGCAATCCCCGCCGCAAGCACGGGTCACGGACGGCACGTGGCCACCGCGGTAAGCTGTGCGCCCGCCATGACATGGCGGCCCGATCGCGACAGGACCCTCGTCGTTGGAACATCTGCACCCGGTCACCGGCTCGAACGAGACGTCACGTGCGCCGGAGGCTCTCCGCCTGCGCGTCGACGGACTCACCATGCGGTTCGACTCCGTCCTCGCACTCGACGGCGCGTCGGTGGGAATCGCACCAGGCGAGATTCACGCGCTGATGGGCGAGAACGGCGCCGGAAAGAGCACGCTCATCAAGCTGCTGGCGGGCGTCTACCAGCCCACGGCCGGACGGATGGAACTGGACGGCCGCCCATTCGCGCCCGCGTCGCCGCGCGAGGCCGAGGCCCGCGGCGTCAGCATCGTCCACCAGGAGGTTCCGCTGATCGGCGACCTGAGCGTCGCCGAGAACCTCACCATCGGACGCGAGCCCATGCGGTTCATGCGGATCGACTGGAAGCTCGCGCGCAAGCGCGCCGCCGCGGCGCTGGCCCGGATCGGGATCACGGTCGACGTGAGCCTCCGGCTTGCCTCCTGCTCGCTCGCGACCCGCCAGCTCGTCGCGATCGCCCGTGCACTGGACGTGTCACCCCGAGTGCTCATCCTCGACGAGCCCACGTCGAGTCTCGATTCCACCGAGGTCGAGGCCCTGTTCGCGACGCTGCGGCGCGTCCGCGACGCCGGCGTGTCCGTCATCCTCGTCACACACTTCCTGGATCAGGTCTACGCCGTCGCCGACCGGATCACCGTCCTGCGCGACGGCCGGGCGGTGGGAACGCGGCCGGTCCACGCGCTCTCGCGACGAGAGCTGGTGCACATGATGATCGGCCGCGAGGAGAAGCCCGAACCATCGGTCCGCCCCTCCGACCCCACGGCCGGTGCGCCGGACCAGGTTCCGCGCCTCCGCGCAACAGGACTCGGTCGCACGGGATCCGTTTCGGGAATCGACATCCAGATCGGCCGCGGCGAAGCCGTGGGGCTCGCGGGCCTCCTGGGTTCGGGGCGCACCGAGGTCGCCCGCCTCCTCTTCGGCGCCGACCGCGCCGATGCGGGGTCGGTGGCCCTCGATGGCACCCCCGTACAGCTCCGCAGTCCGCGCGATGCAATCGCCCACGGTATCGCGATGACTCCGGAGGATCGCAGGCTCGAAGGGCTCATTCCCAATCTGTCGGTGCGCGAGAACATCGTGCTCGCGCTCCAGGCTCGACGCGGCGCTCTCCGACCGCTCACGCGCCGCGAACGGCGAGAGCTCGCCGATCGGTTCATCGCGGCCTTGCGGATCAAGACGCCCAGTGCCGAGACACCGATCGTGCGGCTTTCCGGCGGCAATCAACAGAAAGCGCTCCTCGCGCGGTGGCTGGCAACGTCGCCGCGCCTCCTCATCCTCGACGAGCCGACGCGGGGCATCGACGTCGGCGCCCGTGCGGAGATCCACCGGCTGATCAGCCAGCTTCGGGCCGACGGGATGGCGATCCTCCTCGTCAGCTCGGACCTCGACGAGCTGGTCGCCGCGTGTGTCCGCCTCGTCGTCCTGCGCGATCGGCGTCAGGTCGGCGAGCTCGGCGGTCAGGGTATCTCGGTCAAGGCGGTGATGGACACGGTGGCTGGACATGGCACCTGACCCGGCGCCCGTTCGGAATCTCTCCCCGCTCCGGCGGCTCCTCCCACCAGGTCTCGCGCTCGGCGCGTTGCTCCTCGTCAACGCCGTTGCGTCTCCGCACTTCTTCGCCGTCGAGATCCGTGATGGACGCCTGTTCGGGACCATCATCGACGTCCTGAATCACGGCGCGAAGATCGCGATCGTCGCGCTGGGAATGACCCTCGTCGTCGCGACCGGCGGCGTCGATCTCTCCGTCGGCGCGGTGATGGCCATCACGGGCGCCGTGGCAGCGCGGCTGGTCACGGAATCGGCGCTCCCGTTTCCCCTCGTCATCCTCGCGGCCCTCAGCGCAGCCGCCGCATGCGGCGCGTGCAACGGACTCCTGGTGACGCGACTGCGCATCCAGCCCATCGTCGCCACTCTCGTGCTGATGGTCGCCGGTCGGGGCATCGCGCAACTCGTCACCTCCGGCCTCATCATCACCTTCGAGCATCACGGCCTCGCTTCGTTCGCGAACAGTCCCGTGCTCGGACTTCCGGCACCGGTGGCTCTCGCCCTCGGGATCGCGACGATCGTTGCGGTGGTCACGCGGCACACCGCACTGGGCCTGTTCATCGAGAGCGTCGGAAACAACCCGGAGGCCGCGCGCCTGGCCGGGCTCTCCGATCGGCGGATCAAGTCCTTCGCCTACGTCGCGGCCGGGCTTCTCGCCGGTGTCGCCGGCCTCGTCGAGTGCGCCTACATCAAGGCTGCGGATGCGAACAATGCGGGCCTGTTCGTGGAACTCGACGCGATCCTCGCCGTGGTCATCGGCGGAACGGCCCTGACGGGCGGCCGGTTCAACCTGGTCGGGACGCTACTCGGAGCCCTGTTCATCCAGACGCTGACGAAGACGCTCTACCTGAACGACGTGAGCGCCGACGTGGCGCCCCTCCCGAAAGCGCTCGCGGTCCTCGCCGTGTGCATGATTCAGTCGCCAGCCGTTCGCGAGTCCATCGCACAGCGCATGCGGAGAGCGACCCGATGACGCGCCTCCGCCTCCTGAGAGAGCATCCGGTCGTCGCCAGCGCCTTGGTGCTGCTGCTGACGTTCGCGATCGGGTCCATTCTCTATCCCAACTTCGCGTCGGTCGGCGTCACTCGAAACCTCGTCGTCGACAACTCGTACCTCCTCGTCACGGCCATCGGCATGACGTTCGTCATCCTCGGCGGAGGTATCGACCTGTCCGTCGGCTCGCTGGTCGCATTCACGAGCATTCTCATGGCGCGGCTGGTGGAGATCCACGGATTGCACCCCATCGCCGCCATGGGAGTCGCGCTGGCAGCGGGTGCGATTTTCGGCTTGGCGCAGGGGATCGTGATCCACGCGTTCCGGCTCCCGGGCTTCCTGGTCACGCTGGCGGGCATGTTCGCCGCGCGGGGCCTGGCGTTCGTCGTGTACCCGCAGTCGCTCGGCGTCCGCCATCCGTTCATCGCGACGACGTTGAACGAGACCGCATCGCTGTCCGTCCCGCTTGGCCCGCACGGGACGACGATTCCCATCATCGCCGACGTTGCCGTGGCCGCCCTCGCGCTCGCGGCCTTCGTCCTCGGGCACCTTCGCTTCGGGCGCGCGGTTCGCGCCGTCGGCTCCGACGAAGCGGCGGCGCGTCTCCTCGGCGTCGACGTGGGGCGGGCGCGCGTCGGCACCTACGTCGTATCTGGCGCCTGCGCGTCGCTCGCCGGAATCCTGTTCCTCCTCTATCAGGAGTCGGGCGACCCAGCCGCCTGCAAGGGGTTCGAACTCGATGCGATCGCCGCCGTCGTGATCGGAGGCACGCTGCTCCGGGGCGGAGTCGGATCGGTCGTGGGCACGGCCATCGGCGTCCTGATCCTGGGGCTGGTCCAAACGCTCATCACGTTCCAGGGCAACCTCAGTTCGTGGTGGACGCGAATCGTAGCGGGCGCACTCGTGCTCGCGTTCGTGGTCCTGCATCGCAGCCTGTCGCGCGATTCCGACGGCCGATCCCGGCCGGATTGAAACTCGCGCACGGTCGCGCCGCGGCGACTATCATCCGCCGCGCCGACGACGACGCCGGCAGAGTTCCGAGAGCCGCATCCCTGGAGACCCGGATGTCCCTATCGCCCGCATCGCATTTCGCCCTTGGTTTCGTGGTCCTGCTCTGTGGCTGCGCCAGCACGTCCGGTGATTCGCGGCCCAACCCGGTCGCGAATGAAATCGGCGCCGTCTGCCGCCAGATGGAAGCGAACTTCGCCAGACGCGACATGAAGTCCGTTGCAGCCGTGTATGCCGACGACGCAATCCTGCTCGGCGCGGACGGCGTGCGCGTCGCCGGCCGACAGGCCATCGACGCCTACTGGGCCAGCATCGCCAACCCGGTGGCCTGGGAGCTCGAAACCTTAGGCGTGGAAGGGTTCCAGGACTTGTTCGTGCAGCGCGGACGGTCGCGCATGACCACGCGCAACGCTCAGGGCCTCGAGTCGATCTCGTTCGTCGAGTTCAGCGTCGTCTGGCGACGCGAGCCGAGCGGCCGGCTGCGCGTCCTCGTCGACACGTTCTGGCCGCCTTCCATCCGCGGCGACTGAGCAACGCGTGCGTGCACGCCCCGGCTACGGCTTCTTCTCATCGGCGGCAGGCTTGGACTCCGGGGCCTGCTCGCCGCCGTCCTTCTCCTTCGCACCGGTCGGTGTCGGGTCATCGCCCACGTCCTTGCCGAACATCTCGGCGAGCTTCTTCATGGCGGCGTCTTCGGGCGACTTCATGGCGAGGACCCATGCCTTCCAGTCCTTCTCGGTCTTCTCCCAGTCGACCTTCGTGAACGTCGCCTTCACGGCTTCGTCGATGGAGTGTTGATCCGCGAACGTCGTCACGAACTTCGACACGAGCCGTTGCTTCTTGTAATCAGGGTGCTCGCTCCAGAAATGGACGAGCGACCAGCCCTCGGCGTAGGCCAGTCCGGCCTGCGCGTAGTACTTCTGCTGATCGAAGGTGACGAGGTCCTTCAACGGGATGTACTTCTGCTTCTTGATCGCCCACTGGATCGTCCCGAGGCGGATCGTGTTGGGCGCGCCGAGCTCGATCTTCCCGTCCTTGAAGCGCGCCGTGTAGAAGTACTCTCCGATACCTTCGTCGCACCAGGACGGGAACGCGATCTTCGACGTGCACACCCAGTGGAAGTACTGGTGCCACCCTTCGTGCGCGATGACTCCCATGAGGTCCATGGTGTGCGCGCGCTCCAGGTCCTCGAGCCCGGGGATCGACTTGCCGGTCGTTCCGCCCTTGGTCATCTCGCCGTCGACCATGCCGGTGTCGTACCCAACCATCTCCTTGTCGACGGGTGAGTAATACGCCGCAGCCATGGGAGGAGCGCCGTAGTCGAGGAAGCCGTCGCGGTCCTTGAAGATCTTCACGGGGAACTGCTTCGTGATCGTGCGCCCCGTGGGGAAGCGCTCCATGTAGACCTTGAACATGGCGTTCAGGTGGGCGCCGACCTTCTTCACCGCCTTCTCGGTCGCGTTGCTTTGGAACTGATAGTTCCCGATGGTGTAGACCTTCCATCCAGGCGGAGCATCGTTCGGTCGCCACTCGCCCTTGCGCATGCCGTTCTTGGCCGCGACCTGCGCGGGGGCGAGCGCGGAAATGGTGACGAGTAGAACGAGGGCGAACCGGGCAGGGGTCGGCATGGTGCGTGGCTCTCGTGGACCTGATGGAAGGCGCGGATTGTAACCGGGCTCCGACCGTGAAGGGCGGCACGCTTCCGTGCAAACTGAGCGGCCAGAAAACCCGGAAGGGTCCATCATGATTGCCCCCACGCTGCGTTCTCTCGTGTTCTCTGCGTGCACGTTGGTGTCGCTTTCGGCTCAAAATCCAGGCGATTCGAGCCCGATCGATCTGAAGACGACGGAACTCATCTCCCGCTCGGCCAGTGGCCCGGCGGCAGTCATCGAACTGAAGCTCCGCCGCGCGCTGTCGCCTGACGGCCGCATCCGAGTGCTCGCGGACGCCGCGCAACCGATCGAGCTGAAGCCTGACCCGAACCAGGCGGACATCCGGTTCCTGATCCCGGTTCCCATGCCGAAGGATGGACGCGCGACGGCCACCGCGGAGATCACGGAAGGCGACCACGTCACGTCACGCTCCATCGAGTACGGGGTTCCGGACGGCGGTTGGACGCTGCATCTGAACCCCGGGTTCCATTTCGACCCCGTGTGGTGGAACACGCAGGCCCACTACGTGGAAGACGGCCGCTACCAGGACGCCCAGAACGGGCCCGGCATCGGCCTCGTCGAGGAGTACCTGGCGCTGCTCGACGAAGACTCCACGGCCAAGGTCGCCCTCCACCAGCTCCCCTACCTGAAGACGTTCCTGGAGGCCCGACCGGATCGACGCCAGGCGCTGCATGCCGCCATCCGTTCCGGCCGCGCCGCGCTCGTGGGCGGAACCTACAACGAGCTCCAATCGACGCTGGTGTCAGGCGAGGCGATCGCCCGCAACGCAATCTACGGAACGCTGTTCCAGCGCGACGTCCTCGGCGGCGACGGGAGCGTGTTCTGGCAATGCGACGTGTTCGGCCACGATCCATCGTTCCCCATGTACATGGCCCAGACGGGCCATACGTCCGGCGCCTTCGCTCGCGGACCGTTCCACCAGTGGGGCATAGCGCGCGACCTCGTGAACTTCCCTTCCGAGTTCGAGTGGGTTTCACCCGACGGCACGGGCGTTCTCACGCATTACATGACGGGCCATTACGGCTACGCATACGCGCAGCTCGCCGGCGGTACGAACCTCGCACCGGACGATCCCCGCCGCGGCGATCTCGTGATGTCGGACATGTTTCACGACCTGAAGCGCCCCGCACTCACGCATCACGTGATGCTGCCGCTTCACTCGGACTTCATCCGCCCCATGCGCAACCTGGGTGCGCTCGTCAAGCGCTGGAACGCGACCTACGAGTCCCCCACGGTCGTGATCGATCGCCCCGACGAGTTCTTCGCTGCCGTCCGCAAGGAGGTGGCCGACCGCAAGATCGTCGTGCCGTCGATCACGCGCGACATGAACCCGATCTACACTGGCTGTGGGGTCTCGTTCGCCGACCTGAAACTCGCGAACCGGGCCTGCGAGACGACGCTGCGCGACGCCGAGATCCTGGCCACGATCGCGTGGCTCGAAGGGGCGCCCTATCCCTCGCTGGGGCTGGATCGCTGCTGGCGACAGCTGCTCTTCTGCGCGCATCACGACGGCGTCACGGGATCCATGTCCGACCAGGTCTACCTGGACGTGATGGCGGCGTATCACGACTGCCTGGACCTCGCGGCGTCGATCCGCGAGCGGGCGATGAGTTACCTCGGCGGGAGGATGGACACGGCGTCGAGCCAGCCGGCGCTCGCCGTGTGGAACACGCTCGGAGCGCCACGCGCCTCCACTCGCCTGGTGCGAACTGGTTCGTCCGACGCGGACACGTTCGTGAGCGACCTGCCGGCGGTGGGATTCGTCGTGAGCCCGCCCTCGAGCGCGCCGACGCCGCCCGGAAGCGACGGAACGATCGAGAACTTCTGGCTGCGGCTCGTGGTCACGCCCCGAATGGGCGGGCTGGTCAGAGACGTCGTCTGGAAGCCGACGGGAAAGTCGATCTGGTCCGGTCCGTGCAACCGGATCGTCGAACTGGATGAGTACCCGATCCTCCCCGGCCAGGGCGAAGGCCCGTGGCACATCGCGACGACGGGCCGCCGCTACGAGCCGAACGACGTGCCGGCCGTGGTGCAACCGCCTGACCCGTTGCACCCCGACGAGATCGTCGTCGTCGCGACCTATCCCGACTTCACCAAGCGCGAGCACATCCGCCTCGCGCCCGACGCCCCCCGCATCGAGTTCACGACCGAGATCATCGACTGGAAGGGCAAGGACAAGCTCCTTCGGGCCGAGTTCGCCGCGAACCTGCGCGCCGATGGAGCGGCACCCATCTACGAAACGGCGGCGGCCATCGTGGGGCGTCCGTTCAGCCGCGACGTCGACGTTTCACAGGACCCATGGACTCTCGACGAGACGTTCAGCCAATTCTTCGGGCTCGCGAGCTCGCCCGCGACCCCGGCGATCGCCGAGATCGTCGTGGCGTCCACCGCGGCGGCCGAGCGATGGGAACTCGCCAACGCGATCGCGCGGCGACTCGGGCGTGCGGGTGTGACGTCCACGATCACGCGGTCGACGGCGCGCCGCTATGGAGATCTGAAACTCGATTCGGACCATCCCGGGCTTCGCATCCTCGTCGGACCGGCCGACGAGCTTCCGGAGAGTGCCGTTCCCGGCGACTTGAAGGTCATCCGCATGGAGAAGCTCGAAGACGTCGGGCTCGTGCGGGACCGGATGCAGGATCCGGTCGGGCCCACGTCCATGGTCGTGATCTCGAACGGCGCCATCTCCGGACACGTTTCCCAGGTGCATGGGCTCGGGCTGAACCTCCTTCGCAGCACGACGGGCTGGCCGTCCGGACTCTGGATCGATCCGCCCGCGCGACGCCTTCCCGACGGCGCACCCTTCGAGACGATGCACGGCACGCACGTGTTCCACTACGCTCTCCAGTTTGGCTTCGGCGACTGGCGCGAGGCCGACTTCCCGTGGCATGCGCAGGCGTTCAATCAACCGGCGCTGTCTCGACTGGAGGCGAAGCACGAAGGCCCCCTGGGTCGGCGCGCCGAGTTCGTGCGCGTCGAGCCCCGCGGCGTCCTGCTTCAGGCGTTGAAGGCTGCGGGCAATCCAGAAGCGAAATGGGAGCATCGCACGTCCGCACCGGGTCCGAAGCGGGTCGTCTTGCGGCTTTGGAACAGCCGCCTGCGCGACGACACGGCGAAGATCGCGTTCCGTCATCCGCTCAAGCAGGTGTGGATCACGGACCTGCTCGAGACCCCACTGCGATCGCTGACGGTGAAAGGCGACGCCGTGGAGGTTCCCATCGGATCGAACGCCGTCGTCACCGTGCTCGCCGAGTTGGACGCGCGCGAGGCCGACGCCGATGCACCATCGCTCGACCCGACGGAAGGCGACCGCAGTCCATCCGCTTACTGGCGCGAGAATCTCGCGGAGGGCGTCACGGGCAACGGGATGATCAGCGTCGTCCCGTCGCCAAAGAACGGCATCCTGGCGATCGACGCGAACGACGCGGACGAGCACGCAGTCAGCGTCGACGTCCTGAACGACCGACGGGAGGCAAGCGCGGAGCTGATTCTCGCGGTGGAGGCACCCCAGAACCTTCAGGTCACGCTGTCGAAATCCTCACTGAGCGTCGCCGCCGGGGGCCGCGAGACCATCACGCTGAAGTTCCGCCGCAAGCCTGACGCGCCGCCGGGTCGCTCCCTCGTCACGGTGATCGCGACGATTCCATCGGGCCGCACCGTGACGGGCTCGTTCTCCGTCTGCGCGGGCGTGAGTGCCGACGCGCCCGTGGTCGCGATCGAGAACGCGGCGCCCCTCGCCGTCGCGGGGACCGAGATCCGCGCCCGGATCGAGAACCTCACCGACGGGCCGATCACGGGCGTGGCGACGTGGCTCATGCCGTTCGTGTCGTGGCCCCACGTCCCCGCATGGCGCCGGACGCTGACGATCCCGCCGCGCGGCTCGATCACCGTGGACGCTCACGTCGGCGACCGCCTGCCGCCAAGCTTCGCGCTTCTGCGGTTCTGCGCCGGCGGCACGATCACGTACGGCGAGACCATCGGGATCGTCACGCGTCGTGAAGAGCGGGTCCTCCGATTCAGCGGCGATCGGATCCGGCTGCGTGACGGTCAGCCGACGAAGGTCACGGTCAGCGCGCTCTCGCTCGGTGAAGGACCGGCCGCGGACGTGACGATCGAGGCGCCGGGGGGGATCGCCGTCACGCGCGGCGGGCAGACGTCCGTGCGCCACGAGCGACACGCCGTACAGACGACCGACTTCGAACTCACGCGCACCGGTGGACCGACGCGAGGAGACCTGCGTGCGCGAGTCGGCGAGGGCGCGACCACGACGGTCGCGTACACGGTCGCGCCGGAGCTGCACGCAAGACCAACCATCGACAAGGTGAAAGCCGACGGGGACCTCTCCGATTGGGCGCCGGAGGAGTTCGCGTCGGTCCAGGGCAAGCTCGGGTCCATGCGCGGAGCCGTCCGCTATGGCGCCACGGGACTCGCGGTCGCCATCGACGTGACGGACGACGTGTTCTGTCAACCCGAGATCGGCACCTCGTGCTGGAAGGGAGACTCGGTGCAGATCGCCGTCTCCGTCGCTCCGTCGACGTCGCTGGGGTACGACGCCCGCGATCTGGAGTTCGGCGCCGCGCTGACGATCGAAGGTCCCATCGTCTGGTGCTGGTATGGCGGTGACGGCGGCAAGACGGGGCGCGTGGTCGACGCCCCCGTGGGGATCGTCAAGCGAGACGACGGCCACATCGTCTACGAATTCGTCGTCCCCTCGACGGTCCTCCCCCGCGTGACGCTGACGCCTGGCACACGCCTGGGCTTCGGCTTCATCGCGAACGACAACGACGGGGATGGCTACCGTGGCGCGACCGAGTGGACACCGGGCCTGACGGGCACGAAGGACTCGTCACAGTTCGGGGAGCTGCTGTTGGAGTGAGGCCTTCGCACGGGGCGCGCCGCCGCGGCGCTGCGCAAGCAATGACGCCACCGCGAACCGGCCGCCACCGGGGCGACTGCCGAACCCGGCGGCCCCTCCCGTGGTCCGGCCTGCCGGTCGGTCAACCGTCGAACGTGGAGGCGTCGCGGCGCCGCCGTCGCCGCGTCGATCCAGTGTCCACTGACGTCGAGGCTTCGCCGCGTCGCTCGACCAGACCACGCCTGACCATGCCCGGCAACGACTCACCGCCGCTCACGGGGAGGCGCTGTCCGGGTTCCCGCGCAGGTTGCGGAGCCAGGCGAGCTCGAACCGCTCGCGCCACTCGCGCAGGACTTCGTAGTAGTCGCCCGCCGGAATCCAGGCGTCCGCGACGAGGCCATCCCTCGGCGCCCAGGTCCCGTCGGTGCGGAACCCGACCAGTCGCACGCTCTCCTCGAGATCGAACTGAAGCACGTGACTGCCGTCGTCGAACGCTTCGTCGCCGTCGGGTGCCCAATCCGTGTGATTCGCGACCATCTCCGCGACGGCGTCGACCTCGGTCGGCGTCGGCTCGGGGCCAACGAGTGCCGGCGGATACCGATGCGCGATCCACAGCGTCGCGATCGAGTCCGCCGAACACGTGAACGCGACGGCGGCGCGATGGGTTCCCCGCCGCTGCAAGCGCCGGCCGACCTCCGCGTACGAACACCCGAGCATCGACGCATCCGGCGCCATCACTCCGAATCGGTGCCCCGCGACATGAACGTTGAAGCAGCCAAGCCCGATCTGGCTCCGGTGTGGCACGAACTCCGTCACTTCGGACTCGATCGCAAATGACTTCGGTTCGCCGACCAGCATGGGCGGTGCAGTCTATCGCAGCACACGCAGACGCCGTGGGCTGCGGGAGGCGCGTCGGGATCCGGTCGACTCGGACCGTGCGCCGTCCCGGTCGCCGAGCGCACGCCGCCCGATCGCGGTGGCCATGCGAGCCGAGAACCACCGAGGCGTTCGCCCGTGGGGAGGTGCTCGACGGCCTCAGCTACTTTGGACCTCGGCGCACGGGACCACTCCGACACGCCTGAGATCGCACCGCCGAATCCGGGCCGCGCGGCACGACCCCGAACCCGTCACCCCTCGAACGCGCGCCGCCATGTCCACGGCGCCGGCAATCGTCCAGCGACTGCGACGAAGGCTCAACGGAACGGCGCGCGTCCGTCACCGTGGACCTGCGCCGCCGTGAACCGCAGCCGCCATCGATCGCGTGTACCATCTCCGAGAGATCGGGATGACCGTCCGTGTCACGCGTGCCCTGATCGCGCGTCCGGGGCGACCGGACGCGCGCCGGGAACCAGAGCGCCGACCTCGATCGAGGAACCTCCGATCGTGCTCGGCCGGCGCCGCTTGGAGACGACGGAATGCAAGGGAACTGCACTGAAGCCCGACGGATCGACCTGGGCGAACGGGCGACGACGTCCGCTCCCCTCCGTGTCCTCCTGGTCTACCCCGAGAATCCGGAGACGTTCTGGAGTTTCCGTCACGTGCTCCGCCTCGTCGCGCGGCGCTCGGCGTTCCCGCCGTTGGGACTCCTGACGGTCGCCGCGATGCTGCCGCGCGATTGGGAGCTGAAGCTCGTCGACACGAACGTCACCCCGCTGCGCGACGAAGACATCGCGTGGGCGGACTACGTCTTTCTGAGCGCCATGATCGTTCACAGGGATTCGGCGCTGCGGATCGCCGCGCGCGCACGCCGCGCGAAAAGGCCCGTGGTCGCGGGGGGTCCGCTCTTCATGTCCGGCTGGGCTGAATTCCCCGAGGTCGACCACGTCGTCGTCGGCGAAGCCGAGGAACTCATGCCCGCATTGATCGACGACATGCGCCGCGGTTCCGTCCGTCGCGAGTATCGCGCGGAAGCCCGCCCGAGCCTCGCGCACGTTCCCATCCCCCGGTGGGACCTCATCGACCTCCGTCATTACGTCACCATG
Organism: Planctomycetota bacterium; assembly: GCA_044222185.1. Classification (GTDB taxonomy): domain Bacteria; phylum Planctomycetota; family CAIWVZ01; genus JBGANV01. The sequence goes on along the minus strand of JBGANV010000006.1, from coordinate 233,057 downwards.
CCAGCCCAGTTCTCGCGGGGCTGCCCATACGACTGCGAGTTCTGCGACATCGTCGTGATGAACGGGCGCGTCCCCCGCACGAAGGGCCCCGATCAGTTCGTCGCCGAGCTCGAGGAGTTACGCATCCAGGGATGGAAGGCGATGGTCTTCGTCGTCGACGACAACTTCATCGGTGACAAGAAGAAGACCAAGGCACTCCTGCACGCGATCATCGCGTGGCGGCAGCAAACCGGTGCCGCCATGGGATTCCTGACGGAAGCATCGGTGAACCTCGCGGACGATCCCGAGCTCTGCGAGCTGATGCGGCGTGCCGGCTTCAAGAAGGTCTTCGTCGGCCTCGAGACGCCGGTCGCCGAAAGCCTCGCCGAGTGCAACAAGTTCCAGAACAACGACAGGGATCTCGTCGCGGCGGTGCGAACGATCCAACGCGCCGGCATGGAAGTCATGGGCGGCTTCATCGTGGGATTCGACAGCGACACGCACGACATCTTCAAACGTCAGTTCGACTTCATCCAGCGATCGGGAGTGGTGTCGGCGATGGTGGGCTTGCTCACCGCGCTCCCGCACACGCGGCTGCATCGGCGCCTGGAACTCGAAGGGCGGATCGAAGCGCCGAGCGCCGGCAGCAATACGCCGGCTTCGCTGAACTTCGTTCCCAGGCTGGGGCGCGAATTCCTCCTGAACGGATATCGCGAGCTGATGGTGAAGCTCTACGAGCCGCGCGCGTTCTACCGGCGCGTGCGGACGTTCCTCGAGAACCACCGGGAGCGAACTCCACGGCTTCGGCTCTCGCTTTCCGATTTCCGGGGATTCGTCAAATCGCTCTGGCTCCTCGGCGCCCGCCACCGGGGACGCCGAGCGTACTGGCGGTTCTTCTGGACGACCCTGCTCGAACGCCCCAGCCAGTTCGCTCACGCGATGGAGCTGGCGATCATGGGCTATCACTTCCGGCGCTTGTCGGCCGGGCTGTGATGCAGCCGTAGGACGCAGCGACGCACCCGAATACGACGTCGGTCACCACTCCAATGGCGGATCCGAACGCGAGCAGGCAACGCCTCGTTCACCGGGTTTGCCAAATCACGCTCGCAACCATCACGAAGACACTGCCGCCGATGCGACACCGCCGCAGGGGGCTCGGCCTCGGAATTCTCGGTTCTCTCGATTCCGCAGACGCCGCTTGACTTGGCGGGATTCCTGAGTGGAATCCGCTTCGCCGTAACGACGTCGTGTCGTTTCAATTGGCGCGGCTGGCTCGCGTTGCGAGCGGCGCGCCCATGCAGTGCGAAAGTGTTGGAGGGTGTCATGCAATTCGAGAAGTGTTTCCTCGCACGAGTTCTCGCAGCCGTCATCGTCGCGTCGACCATCGGGCTGGCGCAATGCAGCAGCGAACTCACGCTGTTCACCACGAACGTGGGTGGCAATGGCCAGAATGGCGTGATGTTCGATCTCGTCAACCTGTCGGCCACGGACACGATGACCATCACCGGGTTCGACGTGAACCTCGACCCGGGCACGTGGCCGGTGCAGACGTGGTACGTGACGGCCGGCGGCACGCACACCACGGTGGCGTCGACCGCAGCCGCATGGACGCTTGCGTCTTCGGGAACCGTCACGTCACTCGGGACGTCGACGACCGGCGCGTCCAACATCCTCACGCCCTATCCGGCCATCAGCAGGACGATCGCACCGGGCGCGACGCAGGGTTTCGCAGTCAACATCGGATCGAGCTCGACGACGCTGAACTACACGACCGGCACGGCAGGAACGCAGAACGTCGGCCAGACGCTGACCCAGGATGCGAACCTCCGCGTGATCATCGGATTCGGCAAGGCGTGGAGCGCGACGGCGCTCGGCCCGTTCGGTGGCAATCTCGGTAGCACGACGGCCGGTGGCCGCCTCGCCAACATCCGCGTCCACTACACGTCGACCGGATCGACGCCGCCGGTTGGCACAGGCACCGCGTCGCCGTCAGCGGCGCTCGCTGGCGCGCCCGTCACGCTCACCGTCAATGCCTGCCCGGGCGCGAACCCGGCGAGCACGGGGATCACCGTCGTGGCCGATACCACTTCACTGGGTGGCGGACCGCTCCAACCGATGACGGAGGGCCCGGCGGGCGTCTTCACGCTGATCGCGGCGATTCCGCCGGCAACCCCGCCCAGCGTGCTGTCGGTTCCGTTCACGGTGTCGGATGCGCAGGCACGCAGCTCCAACGGTGCAATCACGATCGGAGTTCTCGCGCCCAACGACTCGTGCGGATCCCCCATCGCCGTCACTGATGGCCTCGTGGTTGGAAACAACACGACGGCCACGACCGACGCCCCAACGTCGACGTGCGCCGCTCACGGGCGCGACATCTGGTACACCTACACGAACCCGGCGACGTGCCCGCGCACGGTCACGTTGAGCCTGTGCGCCACTGAAGGCGGCGCTGCGGGCTTCGATACGCTCGTCACCGTCTACTCGGGGACGTGCGGCGCATTCACCGAAGTGGCCTGCAACGACGACACGTGCAGCGTGCAGTCGAAGGTCACGTTCACGGCGAACCCTCTGACGACATACACGTTCTTCGTGGGATCGTGGTCGACGTCGATCGGTGGGCCGTTCACCCTCGCCATCTCCCATCACGACGCCGCGTCGCAGCAGTTCGGAACTTCGTGTGGCACGGTGCCGCCGACGCTCAACGGCGGGCTGCCGCTGCTCGGACAGCCGGGCACGCTGACGATCACGGGCGCCGACCCGAATGCGTCCGGCATCTTGTTGGTGAGCCCCCCGGGCGGAACGCCTCAGCCCCTGTTCGGTGCCTGCACCCTCTACCTGCAGCAAGGTGGCATGTTGATCTTCCTCACGTTGACGACGGACGGCGCCGGCGCCTGGTCGTTCACGTCGACGATCCCCAATGACCCCGCACTCGATTGCTTCCCGGTCGACTTGCAGGCGCTCCTCGCCGGAGTGAACGGGTTCGCACTCACGAACGGCCTCCACCTCGTGCTGGGACACTGAGCCCTCCACTGCGGCACGCGCGACCTCCGCGCGTGCCGCCCGCGCTGCAGCAGCGCGCGTGAGGCGCGCCGGAGTCGATCGGCGCGCACGGCGCGCACGGCGGGACGGGTGCGTACGGGCAAACGGGCTCGGACGCGCGGCGGCAGGGGCCGTCAGGCCGACCCGCCGGTCGTGAGATCCTCGGCGAGCCGTGCCAGATCCCTCGGGTAGATGGCGAGGGTCAGGGACAGCCCGACCGCGCCGGCCGACGAGACCAGCTCGGCCGGGAAGTGTTCGAACTGCGCGAACACGGTCTTGCGGTCGATCACGAGGGGCACAGCGAAATCGAGAGCGAAGCACTCGACGCCGGGCGCAGCCGAAAGCATGCGAAGAACGGCGTCATGGCGGCGCACGAACTCGAGGGCATCCGCGACCTGACGCGAAAGGTCGTCGAGAGCTTCCCTGCTGACGTCGACGCTGAAGCCGGACTGGCCGTGGCGCTTCGCCCGTGATCCATCCGCGGGCACGTCTGCCCGAAACACGTCGCATGCCCGCAGCCCCGAGCGCGCGAGCCAGTCGTCAGCCGCGAACGTGGCCCCCATCACGCGAAGAAGACACATCCGATTCTCCCGCTCATCGAGGTTCACGTGCCAGCGGCAAACGCACACATGGATCTCAGCGGACATCGTGGACACGCGGGCTTCGTGCGCTTGCACGTCTCCTGCCCGAGGCGTCGCAGGTGGACGTGAGCGGCGTAGACGAGGTCGAGGTCGTCGCCGAGCTGCTCGGCAGCCACGGCGCGCGCCGCGGCGTACATCGGCCCATACGACTTCTTCTCCGGACTGACGCCCAGACGGACCATCACGCGCAGAGCGTTGGAGTCCGGCGCGAGGAAAGCGTGCAGCTTCAGGAAGAGCAGGATCTTCTCCGCGGCGGGTTCCCCGATGCCGGGAAACTTCCGGAGGGCGCGTTTCGCGTCGGCCTGCGGTCCTCGGACGACGTGGCGCAGATCACCGCCGAACGTGTCGACGGCGATCCGTGCGGCATCGCGGAGCTTCTTCGCGAACGTCTCGGGAACGATGCCGCGTGCGGCCACTGCGAGGAGCGTGCGTTCGGGCGCCTTCAGGATCTCGGCGGGCTTCGTCCCAACTTCCGCCTTCAGGAGATCGAATGCCTCGCGGCGTCGTTCGTCGTCGGCGAGGTAGGCCACGTTCTCCCAGAGGATCAGCTCGAACGGACCCTTGGGGAAGGGCGGTGGCGCCGCGCCGAACTCCTTGGCGAGACGGCGCGCGGCGGCACGCAGATCGGTCACGGGTCTGGCTCGGGTCAGAGCCCGGTCCAGTCGTAATTGCCGAAGGAGTTCGGCGTGAAGATCAGCGACATGACGCCCGGCGTGAGCGTGCCTCCCAGCCCCAGGCGGTAGATCATGTCCGTGGCATTCGACGGTCCCGGGCTGAGCCCGAGGGTGTACGTGGTCTGTCCCGCGTCCGTCGCGACGCCACCGCCAACGCTCATTCCGATCCACTGATCCGTGACCGTACCCGCGGCCGGCACGAACTGGGTGAATGCCCCGAACCCGTTGAGTGTCACCGCGCCCGTGGACGAGTCGAGCTCGATGTACCAGGTCGGATTGTTCGTCGGCGAGTTGTAGAAGGGCACGCCCGCGTACGTGACACGGAACAGATTCGCGGTCGGCATCGTGATCGAGATCAAGCCGCCCTGCTGCGGCGCGAGGTCGCACCACACACCGACGAACGGCGACCCCGCGATGGCCTCGGCGACCGTCGGGCTGTAGTCCGTATCGACGACGTTGAACATGATCCGGCCGTTCGAGATCACGTGGACCTGCGTGTAGTTGACACCGAAGAACGGCAGCGTGGCGGGGCAATGAAGGGGCGGCTGCGCCGGTACGACCGTCACGAAGCTGTCGTCGGCGGTCGGCCCGGGGACCACGCCTCCGCTCACGATGTGGACTTCGTTCGCCGCGCTGAGAGCGATGCCCCCGGCGACGGACGGGGTCAGCAGCACCATCTGCGCGGTGAGATCGAATGGTGCGACGGGGAACGTGAACGGCAGACTGAGCGGAATGAACGGAGTCTGGAACGAGGCTCCGAGGAGGAACGTGAGGCCTGGTGAAGCCAGGTTCACGTTCACGACCTGGCCGCCGGGAAGAACGAGTCCGCCCGCGCCGCCGGCAACGCCTGAACCGGGAGCGATCGCCAGATCCCACGGCGACGCCGCGGCCGTGCTCGTCAAGTTCGCCGTCATCGACGCGCCCGCACAGCGGGTTGCCGATATCGGTCCCGCGCATGCGTCGTTGGTCTGGCCGTCGATGTCGAAATGCGCGGCGGGCTGGTTCACCTGCCAGCGCGGCGTCCCCGCCACGTAGTCGATCCGGAAGATCGAAACGGTGCCGGTCGGTGAGCCCCCGCTGATCGGCGCGCAACTATTGCCGGATCCGACACGCGACGCGTTCGTCGCACCGGTCACGTGATCGGTATTCGTTCCGATGGTCCCGCCGCCACAGCGCTCGATCTGCACGACGAGATCGAGCCCGAGCGCCGGGTTGTAGTTGAACGGAGTCGTCAGGTTCAGCGAGATCCAGCTTCCCGTGTTGCCGCCCGCGGCGATCGCCCCGGACGTCCATGCGCCCGTCCGCATGACGGTCGCGTCGCTCGCGAGGTTCGCACTCATCGTTGCGCTCGCGGCCGCGAAGTTGAACGGACACGACGCCATCGTCACGACGAGGCTGTTGAGCGTCCCGCCAGGTCCGGTGAAACCGGGGAGCGCGGCGCGAACGTAGAGCTGCGTGATCGAGATCGGCGCCTGGATCACGAAGTTGCTCGAGTCGTAGACGTACTGCCACTTCTGCGACAGGTTCACGTTGAACGGATTGCCGACGGTCGCCGGACCGTCGAGCCCGTCCCATCCTGCGGGCAGCGTTTGCTGACACGCGGACTGACCGAAGAGCGACCCCGCGGTGATTGGCAGGAACGCCATCACGACGCGGGCAAGTACGAGGGCAGGACGGGCGGTTCTCATCGGGGCCTCCTCGCGGCACGTCGGCGTCGCCGCGCCGATGAGCATAGGCCGCGCTGCGCGCTGTGCGCAAGTGGCGGAGCCGCCGGTGCACGGCTTCGCGCACCTCGTGTCGCCGCGCGGCCCGGAGGTCTCAGAGCGTGCTGCAGTCGACCTGGGCGGACGTGACGAGCACGCCATTCACGTCGAAGTCGAGGCGCGTCACTTCGATGAGAAACCCGGCGAGGAACACGGGCGAGGCTCCCAGGATCGTCGTCGTCGCGTCCAGGTCATCGGCGGGCTCACCGGACGGGATGGCCTTCACGACTCGCACGCAGCCAAGCGCGACGGTCATCGGGGCCGAGGGGCTCCAGGCGAGGATGGGATCGTGGGTCGCCGGGGTGCCGACGCTGACGACGAACAGGTGCTCAGCGATCCATCCCGGCTGAGGGATGCCCGCCCACGCCGCCGCGTCGCCCGCGACGTCGTGACGGGACGCGCTCATGAAGGCCCGATCGGGTGGCTCCGCCGCGGCGACGGACCAGGACGCGTCGTGCGTTCCCTCCCAAACCGGGCGCGTGATCTGATCCGCGACCGCGGCGCCGACGGACGGTTCGATTCGCGCGAGAAAAGGCACCCCGCTCACGGCCGCGACGGCGATCACCACGAGCGCGACGGTCGCCGGCACGTTGCGCGCCGGTGCCGCGGTTCGCAGGCAGTGGTCGAGTTCTCGGTCGCGATCGCGTGTCGACGGTCGTCGTTCCACTTCGCGCTCCTTCTTGGGCGGCGGGTTCACCGCGTGGGCGTCGGGTCCGATCGAGGTCGGCTCAACGGCCGGCCAATCGAGGGGAGATATCGAAAAAAGCGGCTGCGGAAGTGAACCGGATCGGTCGAAAAACACGCGTCCCGCGGGCAAACGTGCCCGATCCCGCTGTTTTCGATGGCCCGGTGCCGCAGCCTGAGCATTGGAGCTGCGGCACCTGCCGGTCGCCGGGGTCCGCCCCCCACGCCAACCGCGTTCGCGCGTGCGTGAACGCGCAAGAAGAAAGACGGGCCGGCGCCCGTTCGACTTCCGAGCCGTGCCCCTTCAGCACGACCCGGACGCCACCCACGTTCCCACACCGTTTTACCGGTACGGGCACCGGCCCCGTCCTGGTCTCAAGGACCAATCTTCGAGCGGCGTCACGAGACGATCCGTTGGCCGCTCGGGGATGAAGAATGCCGCGCTCCCCGAGATCGTTGCATCGACGATCCCGACAACCGAAGCGCCGCGTTCCGCGCGGCCGGTTGGCAGGGCTCCAGCCCTGCCGGGATCGGCGACTCGCGCCGTTCGCGGGCAGCGACGTGCGATGTGCCGTCGACACGCATCGGTGCGAATGATCGCCCGTCGACGTTCGCGGCAAGGCTGGAGCCTTGCCGGTCCAGCCAAGCGGAGCTTGGCGCTCCCGGCCGGTTGGCAGGGCTCCAGCCCTGCCGGGATTCGCGACTCGCGCCGTTCGCGGGCAGCGACGTGCGATGTGCCGTCGACATGCATCGGTGCGAATGATCACCCCGTCGACGTTCGCGGCAAGGCTGGAGCCTTGCCGGTCCGGAGCGCCGCGTTCTACGCGGCCGGTTGGCAGGGCTCCAGCCCTGCCGGGATTGGCGCCTCACGCCGTTCGCGGGCAGCGACGTGCGATGTGCCGTCGACACGCATCGGTGCGAATGATCACCCGTCGACGTTCGCGGCAAGGCTGGAGCCTTGCCGGTCCGGCCAAGCGGAGCTTGGCGCTCCGAGCGGAGTCAGCGCAACGCTGCGCGGCCATCGGGCGTCGCGAGCGTTGCGGCGAGACCACGGGGCTCGGGCGGCGCATCCGGCAACGACTGGGGGGCGCGCTCCCACCAACCCACGTCGCGCCAGGCGCCGAACTTGTGCCCCACGGCGCGATAGACGCCGACATGACGAAATCCCATGCGCTCGTGGAGGCGGACACTCGCGTCGTTCGGCAGCGTGATCCCCGCGACGAGCATCTGGAAGCCCTGGAGCTCGAGGATCCGGAACAGGCGCGTGTACAGGTTGCGTCCGAGCCCGCGGCCGACGTGGGCCCGAGCGACGTAGACCGTCACCTCGATCGTCCACCGGTATGCGGCCCGGGTTCGGAAGTGCGAGCCATAGGCGTAGCCGAGAATCGCGCCGCCATCCTCGGCCACGATCCACGGCGCGTACTTCAGGACGTCGCGCACCCGCGACGCGAACTCGGCGACTGCCGGAGGATCCATCTCGAACGAAATCACCGTCGTCTGAACGTAATCGGCGTAGATCGCCAGCATCGCCGCGGCGTCGCCCTCGGTTGCGAGGCGATACCGCACGCCGCCGAGCGGCGGGGACGGGTCATCACCCGGAAGCGCCGTCATGCCGGACCTCGCTTCCGAGCGGGGGCACGTCGCCCCGCGCGCTTTGCGCGTGGCGCGGGCGAGGGAGCTTCGACGATGGCCTTCAGCGCCGCCAACGCATCGGCCCATGAGGCCTTGGACCGTGCAACGTCGCGCGCATTGGCGAGTTGGTTGTGCTGCACCGCGCACTGCACCTTTCGCGGCGACTTGGGCGTGAGCACGACTTCGATCCGCCCGCCAGCGCCCCATTCGCCCCGCACGTATTTCGGCGACGTGGCGCTGGAGATGCGCAGTTCGCCGCCACCGAGCCACCGTTTGCGGACCGCGGTCTTCGTCCAGGCGTCGTGCACGACCTGGGCCGATGCCGCGAGCGTCCGACTGATCTGGGCCGTGAAGCCCTGGGACGTCTGGTGCTTTTCGCGGAGGCCGCGCGCGCGCTCGAAGGCCACGGTGATCATCTGCTCCCACCAGCCCGATCCGACGTCTCGCACCTCGTGAACGACGGCGACGATCTGCTTGTGTGTCATGGCCGCGCAACCGCGTGCGTCGAGCAACTGGAACCACTGTGCCCAATCACGGCCGGTCTTCTTCATGACGGCGTCGTCGCTCATTCCGGCGACATCCGCATGATCGGTCGATCCCTTCATGGCGCCACCTCCGAGGCGCGCAGGATAACGTCCCGCCGGACGCCGTCAGCCCGGGCCGCGCGCGGCGAGGCCGCGTAACATGCCGCCCATGAATTTCCGGGTTCCCTTGATCCTCACGGTGATCGCCGCGTCGGTTGCCGCGCAGTCGGCGGAGTCGCGCGAAAGCCAGCGCGCGCCGTTCGCGGAGAAGTACCTGCGGCTCGGCACCGCGCTCGAAACCGAGGGCCGCCTCGACGAGGCCCGAATGAACCTCCAGTTCGTTCTCGAGCGCGCGCCGCGCCACATCCCCGGGTTGGTGGCTCTCGCACGCGTCGAGCAGAAGCTCGGGCTCGCCGATCCCGCGGCGTTCCACGCTCGCACGGCCATCGGCGTGTTCGATGCACTCCTCGATCCCCTCCCCGAGGAGAAGGCCCTGCGCGTCGAAGCGGCCGGCATCGTCGCCGCAGTCGATCCGCACGCAAAGGAGAACGAGAACCCCGTCGGCCGGCTTCCCACCATGCTCCTCGAGCAGGCGAAGTCGTACCGCAAGCGCGGCATGCATCTCAGTGCGCTGCGCGTCCTCGAGCACCTGAAGGCGATCCGCGGATCGACACCCGAGGTCGAACAGATCGTCGCCGACATCCGACGAAACGGCGGCGACGAAGTGGCCGTCGAGGACGCGCTCGGCGGCGAGGATCCGCTGAAGGGTGTTTCCGCGGCATGGATCGAGCGCGCCGACGCCGAACACCGGCAATGGGAAAACGCCTGGGTCAAGGAAACCGAGCACTACACGATCCGCACCAACGCCGGGTACGAAGTGATGGAAACGGTGGCGATCGTCATCGAGCCGCTGCACCGCTTCTACCGCACGTTCTACGGCATCGACCCCAAGAAGGCCGTGCCGAAGGTCGAGGTCAAGGTCTACGCGACGCATGACGAGTTCGTGTCCGTTGCGCCACCGGATCTGAAGACGTCCGGCGGCTACTTCGGCGGCAAGGAGATCGTGACCTACGACCCGCGGCCGACCGGCGGTTCCATCGGGTCGATGATCGAAACCCTCGCGCACGAGGCGAGCCATCAGTTCACGTCGATCATCTCCAGGGGTTGGCAGCCGCCGTGGATGAACGAGGGCACGGCCTCCTACTTCGAGGGCACGACGCTGCTGTCCAACCGCAACGTGCGGATGAACCTCGTGCCTCGCTACTCGTACCGCCTCGAGACGTTCCTCGCGCACCGCGCCACGCCCGGGAGGTTCAGTCTGCAGACGCTCCTCACGACGCAGGGCGGCCTCGCGAACTACACGGGAACGCACTACGCCTACGGTTGGGCTCTCATCTACTTCCTGTGGAATTTCGAAGACGACGCGGGGCAGAACCCGTACCGCCCTGCGCTCACGGCCATGATGACCCAGGGCTGGAAGCAACCGCAGGACGGCGCAGCCCACGTGGAGGACTTCAACAAGCAAGTCGTCCAGGCGGCGAAGGTCGCCGGCGTCACCGACCTCGCGACCTTCGAGTCGGCGTGGCAGGCGTTCATCGAGGACGTGGACGCCGTCCAGTCCGGTCGCCTCGACCCGTCCGACCGTGATCTCGCCAGGGCGCGCGCCATCGCAACCGGCAAGAACAAGAAGACCGCATTGCGGATCTACGATCGCGTCGCCGCGCGCCGGCCTGACGACCTCGACGTGCTCTATGAAAGCGGCGCCCTCGCGCTGGACCTGAATCTGCGCTCGATTTCGGCCGACCGTTTCGGGCGGTTCGTGGAGAGGACGGACGGGGTCCTCGATCCCAAGGACAAGCGCTTGCAGCGCGCGCTGAACGATCTGTCGAAGGTCGATCCCGAGTTCGGGCAGCGACGCAAGGCCGAGAACGAGGCCGTCGATCGTTACCTCGCTCTCGCCGCCACCTACGAGTCGGAGAAGTTCGGCATGTGCGCCCTCCAGTGCCTGGAGCGAGCAAAGGGCCTGGGCCGGCGCCCGACGGAACTCGCTCGGCGCGCGGCCGAGATCCGCGCGAAGACGGGCGCCACGCTCCGCACCTGGCGACTGCTCTTCAACGAACGGGACGTTCGCGACTGGACGTGGGCCAACGCCGACGACAACACCTGGAAGGTCGAGGGCGAGGACCTGGTCTCCGACTACGCACCGTCGACGACGGGACCGAACGAGAGCAACAAGATCGACTACCGGATGCTCCACGCGCGAACGCCGGCGAAGGCTGGATACACGTTCTCGGCCCAGATGTCGCCGGATGCCAGCGGCTGCAAGCTGCTTGGCGTCTGCTTCGGTGTCCGCGGCGAAGAGGACTTCCGCGCGATCATCGTGCTCCCCAAGTCGGGCAGCGTGGACCTCTCGTCACACCAGAACGGCGCGTGGTCGATCCTCGGGCGAAAGCCCTGGAGCGAGAAGGAACTCGCCACCTGGTTCAGGATCGAGATCACTGTCGACGGCGACGTTCTCGACGCCACGTTGAACGGCAAGCCGCTGTTCAAGCAGGCGATTCCCGGGATCGGTAGCGGCGGCAACTTCGGCCTGCTCATGGGCGGCGGGAAGGCGCGCTTCCGCCGCATGCGCGTGTTCGAACCCGACTGACCCGCACGCGGCGCCGATGACCCGTGCAGGTGACTGCACGGGTCGCCGCGGGGTCACTGGACGACGAGCGTCAGGCCGTTCGTCGACGAGACGACGGCACCCGTCGCGTCCGCCATGAAGATCTGGAGGTGCACGATCGCGCCGGCAAGCGACGGCTGGACGGGAAGCGGTGCCCGGATCCCCCGCAGCCCGGCTGCCGTCGTCGTGAGCGGGAGGTATCCGTCCGCGGAGTCGTAGAGCGTGCAGCCGGGGATGCCCATGATCGTGAGATCGAGCGGGAGCGCGAGCGCACCGATCGAGGTGTTGCTCCCACCGATCGTGAGGAGCCCCGACCGGAGCGGCTCCGCCCGACTCAACATGAGGTCGAACACGGGCGCACCGATCGACGCGACGATGTCGCCGCCACCGCTCTGCAGCACGGGAGGCTGACCAGCGGCCAGATTGCAACCGATGCCCGCGGTCGTCGAGCCCGTCGGCACGCCGGTCCGCGACATGATCCGCACGCTGGTCGACGTCGTCGTCGGATACTCGACGGTGAGCCAGTCGGGAGCACCATCGCCGGATAGATCGAATCCCGTGGCGTTCACGGCGGGAGTGAAGGGCACGAACCCGCCCGACGCCGTCTGCCGTGCGATGAGCGCGCCCGTCGCCACCGAGTAGGCGTGGATCTCGCGCGACTGCACCGGCGGGAACCCGAGCCAGGGCGCGGCCCCAAGGCAGATGTCCGCCTGACCGTCGCCGTCGAGGTCCCCCGCGTTCGCGAGGCCGCGGCCGAACTCGTCGTTCACGACGAAGCCGGGCGGGATCGGAGACGGCGCGATCGAACGGATCAGAGCGCCGGTGAGCCCGGAGCGGATCACGACCGGTCCAGCGGACGATGCGCCGGACGCCGTGTTCGCCGGCGATGCAATCGCGTAGTCACCGACCGAGTCACCGTCGGCATCGCCGACGCCGCACACCCCGTATCCGAGCGCGATGCCGGGCCCCGAGCCCGCGTGCGTGCGCAGGACCGCGCCGCTCCCAACCGAGACGATGCGCGCGACGCCGGCGAAGCTCACACCCGCCGGGCTCGCGTAGGGAGCGCCGACGAGGATGTCGGCGATTCCGTCGCCGTTCACGTCACCGATGTCGGCGATCGTGGCGCCGAAGAACTCGCCAGCCACCAGCCCGCTGATCACGCGCAGGATCGCGCCGGTCTGCCCCGAACAGATGTAGACCTGCCCGGTCGTCGCGCCCACGCCGGGAACCGCTGTGTAGGGCGCGCCAACGGCGAAGTCGCGAACGTTGTCTCCGTCGACATCGGACAACCGCGTGAGCGTGAGGCCGAACGCCCCGCCGAAGATCGGCCCGTTGACCGTGTAGAGCAGCGCCCGCGTCGCACCGGAATGACACGTGACGGCGCCCGATCCGTTGATCGCCCCGACGATGAAGTCCTCTACGCCGTCGTGATCGACATCGTCGAGCGTCGCGAGGCCGGATCCGAAACGAGCCTCGCTGCTGGTCCCGAAGACGGACGCGATCGGCGCTTGGGCGCCCGTCGACCACAGCAGCACGCTTCCCACATTCCCCAGCCCGGGCCCGTTGCGGAGCGCGTTGCCGATGGCGAGATCCCGGATGCCGTCCCCGTCCAGATCGCCGACGGCCGCAGCGGAGCTGGCACTCCCCTGCACGTCGTCACCCACGCGGGACGCGAACGGCGAACCGAAGAGAGTTGAGAAGACCGCAGCGAGGCCGTTCTCGCCAGCGTTCGGCGCGCCGACGACCAGGTCGCCAACGGAGTCTCCGCTCACGTCGTCGATGGCCACGGGCCGCACGACGACGCCCGTCAGCGAGGTCGTCTGCGAGAGGATCCCCGTCTGCGTCGCGATCACGCCGCCGAGAAGCCCTGATCGCACTTCGACCACTCCGACGGTCGTCCCAACGGCGCAGTCGACACGGCCGTCGCCATTGCGGTCTCCGACGGCGGCGAGGCTCCATCCGAAACGGTCGCCAGCGACGTTGCGCGACACGCTGAAGAGCGTGCTGCCGTTGGCCCCGCTGATGGCGACCACACGACCCGGTAGGGCCTGGCCGAATCGGGCCGGAGCGCCGACGAAGAGGTCGGGAACGGCGTCGCCGTTCAGGTCGCCCGCGGGCGCGAGGGCGCGGCCAAAGCGATCGAACGATGACACGCCCGCGATCGTGCGAACCGCGGCTCCGCTGGCGCCGGACCAGATCCGCACGTATCCGGCAGGCTGGGTCGCGCCGAGCACGGCCGTCTGCGGCGCACCGGCGGCGTAGTCGGACACTGCGTCGCCGTCGACGTCGCCGACGTCCGACGTGCCCCACCCGAGCGCGTCGCCCGTGCCGCCGCCGTGCACGCGAAGCAGGACACCAGTTCGTCCAGACACGACGAACACTCGACCCGCGACGCCGCTCATCCCGGGGGACCCGATCAAGAGGTCCGCGGTCCCGTCCTGGTCCACGTCCGCGATGCGAGCGAGCGATGCCCCGGCCTGGCTGCCGGGCACGGTGGAGACGAACGACCACAGGACGTTCCCATTGGCGCCCGAGTAGGCGTCCACACGCCCCGCGAAGTTGATCCCCGTTCCCGCCGTGAACGTGGGGTTGCTGACCGCGTGGTCGGGCCGCCCGTCGTTGTCGACGTCGCCGAGGTTGATCAGGGCGAACCCCCTCGTGGAGTAGCTGGGATCGATCACCGACCTCACGATCGCGCCGGTGGAAGGGGTCCAGATCTCGAAGCCGGCGCCTGGTGCCCCACTGAACGTGATCGAGTCCGTGATCGGATCGCCTGAGGGGGAATCGTTGTAAGGGGACCCTGCAAGGATGTCAGGCGCACCGTCACCGTTGACGTCGCCCGCCGAGCTGAACGACGACCCGATGTTCCGCAGGGTGTCGGCGGGAACCGGGATCGTGGCGAGGGTGTACGGCTGCTGTGCCGCGGCGCACGCCGTGATGGCCGTCAATGCAGCAAGGAAACTCGTGAGCCGACCCAGCGGCCGGCGGATGCGGTTGTGAATCATCGTCCAGACCCTTTCGAGACACGACTGCATGACGAGTGCTGCAACGTGTCGCACGTCGAGATGGTGAGGGACATGGGGTGCAGGCGTCGCATCGCAAACGGGAGGCCGCAACCGGGCCTCACCTGCGGAGCCGGGACGCGCGCCCGGAATCCGTGGTGCCGGTGCGGCTGTCGCGGCGCCGTCGCGCGGCTGGGAGTGGCGCGCGGCGCCGTCGTCCGGGCACTGCGCGTGATCGCGTGCAACCTGGATCAGGCTCGCCCGCGTGACGTGAGCTCCGGTGCGTACCTGCGGCCGTTACCCCGACGTGACTCGAAGTGCGCGACGGGTTCTGGGCGGGGCAGTGCCACCCCGCGACCAGGGAGCGTCCATGACCTGCGGCGCTCCGCACCGCCCATGGCCGGGCGCGCGCGGCGGGATGGAACCGTCCCGCAAGCCGTCGCAAACGAACTGCGACCCGAACGCGCGCGGCTCCGCCGACCTACTTCGTCTGGGCCTTCAGGTGCTTCTCGATCACGTCGGCGAGGGCCGACTCGGCGCTCGGATTGAAGCCCACGGCGTGGTGGATGACCTTGCCGTCGACGCCGATCACGAAGAACTGCGGGATCGGTCCTACACCGAACGCCTCGGCGACGCTGTCGCCCTTCAGAAGGCACGTGTAGGTGTAGCCCTGCTTCTTCATGTAGCCCGCCGCATCGCCATCGTCGTGGACGTTCACGCCCATGACGACGACGCCCCGATCCTTGAACTTCTCGTGGAGCTTCTGCATCCCCGGCATGGCCTGCTTGCAGGGTCCGCACCACGTAGCCCAGAAGTCGAGGACGACGACCTTGCCCTTCAGGTCGGAGAGCTTCCACTCCTTGCCGTCCGCATCCTTCAGGGACCACGCCGGCGCCGTGTCTCCGACTCGCACCTTGGCGGAAACAGCCTCTTCGCCATCGCCCTCTTCATCGCCCTCGTCGCCGCCCATGCCACCCGTCGGCATTTCGAGCGGTTTCACTTCGAACCCTGCCGGCACGGCGACGGAGAACGTCTTGGCATCGACTTCGACGTTCACCTTCAGCTCGGAGATCGTCATCGTGACGCTCGGCGGCTCTGCGCCCCCGTTCTCGTCGTCATCCGTGCCGAGGATCAACATGTTCTGCACACTGCCGCGCGGAAGGTGATCATCCTTGCCGACGTAGAGCTTCGACTTGATCGTCGAGGGCAGCCCCGGCGGCAGTTCGGCTGGATCGATTCCCTCGAAGACGAGCTTCCGCTCGATGGCGAGCACGTCGCAGGCGACGCCGCCGATGTCGATCGTCCCCGCGAGACTGACCGTCGATGGCGCCATGGCCGCCATTTCGGATGCCATGGAGTACTCGGGCATCAGGATCTGCATGGCCGGGTCGAAGAAGAATCCTTCCTCGTCGTTGCCGCCGACGGAGCGCTCGAAGACGGTCTTCCGGTCGGGTTTCACCGTGCGGAACAGCTTGCCGTCGAAGGCGCACTCCGTGAGGACGACCGAGGGCTGACTCGCGGGACGCGACTCGCCCGCCGGAGTCGCCCCAGGGGCAGGCGCCGCGCCAGCGGCAGGGAGCGCCACGATGTGGAACTTGCCGGGGAACACGTTGGGGCTGGCACCAGCCTTCCCCCGCTCCACGATGACCCGCGAGGGCTGAGCCTGCGCCTCGTCGGCGATGGACCCCGTCGCCTTGATCCGCGAGACGTAGCTCGCCGTCTTCACGTTGGCGAGCGCAGTCTGCATGGCCTTGTACGCATCGACTCCCGTGCCCGTCGGAGCCGCGGCCTTCGGCTCCTTCGGTGTCTCGGGCGTCTCACCCGCAGGCCGGGTCTCCTGCGCGAACAGCGGCAGCGACAAGGCCAACGCGGCGCAAGCGCTCACGAACACCAACGAACGGGTTGAGCCTGTGACGATCACGGAAGTCCTTTCTGTCTGAACCCGGCTCCCGGCGTTCGTGCTCACGAAGTCGCCGAACGGGTTGCGATCGATGGGGGATACGGCGGTCTCGAGAGGCCGCCTCCCTCGGGCGGCGCCGATTCTGGCGGGTCGCCGCCCCGGTATTCAATGGACGACGGATTCGAACTTTCCCTTCAGGCGGATATCGGCCGACGACGCGCCGATCTGGACCTCGAATTCGCCCGGCTCCACCGCGCGGTGGCCGTCCGGACCGATGACTTCGAGGTGCGCCGGAGCGAGCGTGAACGTCACTCGCCGCGACTCTCCCGGAGCCAGATGCAGGCGGTCGAACCCCCGCAGGCACTGCTCGTAAGTGGTCACGGAGCTCACGAGATCGCGAACGTAGAGCTGGGGCACCGCGACACCGTCGCGGGCACCCGTGTTCCGCACGGAAAACTCGACCGTCACCGACTGATCGGGGGCCGGCGTTCGCGGTTCGATGGAAAGGTCGGAGAAGTCGAACGTCGTGTAGGAAAGACCGTGCCCGAACGGCCAGAGCACCCCGCCGACGTGAGCGGTGTACTTCCGCATGGGGTCGAAATTCGCCGCCGGCTTCGTGGGGAAGTTGTAGGGAATCTGCCCAACCGTGCGGATCCACGTGCACGGCGAGCGCCCCGAGGCATCCTCGTCGCCGAAGAGCACGGAGGCGATCGCGGCACCACCCTCGGCACCGGGCAGCCACGCGGCGAGGATCGCGGGCACGTGCTTGTGCGCGAAGTTGATCGTCACGGGCCTCCCGCTCATGAGGACGAGCACGACGGGGGTCCCCGTGGCGTACACACGTTCGAGCAGCACTTCCTGCCGCCCGGGCAGGTCGAGGCTGGTGCGGCTGTGGCTCTCTCCGGTCGTGCGGACGGAATCGCCGAGGACGAGGACCGCGACGTCCGCACCGCGCGCAGCGGCGACGGCGCTCTCGATGGCTGCAACCTCGCCGGCATCGAGCGGCACCGGCAACACCTCCGACTCCGGGAAATTTGCGTCGACTGCGTCGCAGCCCTTCTCGTGAACGACGGCAGCCTTCTCTCCCACTCGCGCCGCGATCGCATCGAACACCGTCGTGACGGGCATGCGGTTTGGGCCGTATTGCTTGCGCGCGAGCGATTCGTCCTTGGCGTTCGGGCCGATCACCGCGATACGTTTCACGTGTTTCAGGTCGAGCGGCAGGCGTGCGCTCTCGTTCTTCAAGAGCGTGAGGCTCTCCCCCGCCGCGCGCCGGGCGATCGCCAGATGATCGGCGCTGCGCACGACGGCGTCGCTGGCGGCCGGATCCACGACGTACGGGTCGTCGAACAGTCCGAGCCAGAACTTCACCCGGAGAACGTCGCGCACGCGGGCATCGAGAATCGCCATGGGAACCTCCCCCGTGGCGACCAGGTCCCGCAGCGGACGGATGAAGTCCTGCGGCGGCGTGAACGTGGTTCGCACGTTCAGACCGGCGAGCACGGCCTGCTTCACCGCCTCGCGATAGTCCTTCGCCACGTGGTGCTTCGAGTGGATGTACTCCACCGCGTCCGAATCGGAGACCACGTATCCCTCGAACCCGAACTCGCCGCGCAGGCGGTCCGTCAGCCAATGGCGGCTGCCCGTGATCGGAGTCCCCGCATAGTCGTTGTAGGAACTCATCACACCCAGGGCGCCGGCCTCGGAGAAGACGCGGCGGAACGGGTAGACGAGCACGTTCTCCACCTCGTGCGGCGACACCTGTGGATCGGTGCGCGAGTAGTCCTCGCGCGCTCCCTTGCTCGCGCTGTACACGGCGAAGTGCTTGGGCGTCGACACGCACCGACGGCTCTGCATTCCTCGCGTCATCTCGATTCCGAGTTCCGCAACGAGGAACGGGTCCTCGCCGTACGTCTCCTCGAACCGACCCCACCGCTGATCGCGCGCGACGTCGAGGATCGGGGCGTAGACGTTGGTGAACCCGAAGGCCCGCGCCTCGGCGCCGACGATCTCGCCCTGACGTCGCACGAGCGCCCGGTCCCACGTCGCGCCCATGCCGAGTTGATTGGGGAAGCACGTCGACTGGGCCGCGGAGAGCCCGCGGATGCCCTCGTTCGTGAAATCCACGGGGATGCCCAGCCGCGTCTTCTCGGCGAACCAGCGCTGAACCGCATTGATGGCCCGGGCGTGCGCGGACGGCGGCCAGTCGTGCGGCGTTTCCTTGCGAAAGCCGTTCAGATGCTCGTCGATGTTGGCGATCCCGTCCTTCCAGATCTCGCTCGACCACGCGTCCGTTGGGAGCTGATCCTTGAGCACGGCGCCGAACCCGTAGAGCGTCGCCATCTGGCAGGTCTTCTCGTCGACGGTCATGCGCCGGAGCAGATCGTCGATTCGCCGTTCTGGAGCGAGCGTTGGATCCTCGTAGGCGTCGCGCACCCCGTCGCGGTTGCAATCCCGCCACGGCCGGGAGTCCTGAGCCGCCGCCAGGCTCGCGAGGACGAGCAGGATCAGCAGTGGCGCCCACGAGCACCGGGCTTTGGCGGCGGCGCCACGCGACCACATCGGATGCCGGGAGGATCGGTTCATGCAGGTTCCAACGCGGGGATGGGGCTCCGCCGCGCGGCCAGAATACCCGGGGTGATGCAGTCACACGCGACGCGTCCCGGAAGAACCACGGGCCCGATCACCGGCGACGTGGCGCCCGATTCTGGATATCCTGCGCCGACCCCATGACGCAGACTGAACCCACCCCGGCACGCACGGCCGCCGATCTCTACCTGGACCTGCTGAAGAAGACGCTCACGCGCCACGCGTTCGGCGAGACGTTCGATCCGATCAAGCCGCCGAAGGGGCCGGTCCGCCGCGGGCTGCTTGGGCTCCTGCGCCTCCTGATGGTGCGCCGGGATCTGCACGTGGTGCGGAAGTCACGCTTCGACCCGGCGCTGCGCGCAGAGGGCCGGGACTGGCCGGCCGAGGCGGAGACCATGATCGGCTTGAAGCGCCTGGGCAATCTCCAGGAGTGCATCACGACCGTGATCCGCGAGAACGTCCCCGGCGACTTGATCGAGACGGGAGTCTGGCGCGGGGGCGCGTCCATCTTCATGCGCGGTGTCCTCGCCGCGCTCGGGGATCGCACCCGCACCGTGTGGCTTGCGGATTCGTTCGAGGGACTGCCGCCGCCGGACGCCGTGAAGTACCCCGCCGACGCGGGAGATCGCCATCACACGTGGAAGCAGCTCGCGATCACGATCGAGACGGTACGCGCGAATTTCGAACGGTACGGCCTGCTCGATGACCGCGTGCGATTCCTGAAGGGGTGGTTTTCGGACACCCTCGCCAAGGCACCCATCGACAAGCTTGCCGTGCTCCGGTTGGACGGCGACATGTATGGGTCGACGATGGATGCCCTGCGCCCGCTCTACCCCAAGGTTTCGCCCGGCGGCTTCGTCATCGTCGACGACTACGGCGCCGTCCCGGCGTGCAAGCAGGCGATCGAGGACTACCGCCGCGAACAGGGGATCACCGATCCGATCCACGTGGTCGACTGGACCGGCGCATGGTGGCGCCGATCCCGCTGAGGCGCAGGCACATCCCATGCACACCATCAACCAGCTCCTCGAACGGAACAGGCAGTGGTCGGAGGGCGTCCGCCGCGCGGACCCCACGTTCTTCACCACGCTCTCGCACCAGCAGGCGCCGGGTTACATGTGGATAGGCTGCTCCGACAGCCGCGTCCCCGCCAACCAGGTGGTCGGGCTGCTTCCCGGCGAGATCTTCGTGCACCGAAACGTGGCGAACGTGGTCTCGCACACGGACCTGAACTGTCTCTCCACGCTCCAGTTCGCCATCGACGTGCTGAAGGTGAGCAACGTGATCGTGTGCGGGCATTACGGCTGCGGTGGCGTTCAGGCAGCCTACGAGGGGCTTCGGCTCGGGCTCATCGACAACTGGCTCGGGCACATCCGCGACGTGCGCGAGAAGCACCGGGAACTCCTCACGCAGTTCATCGCGAAGAAGACGTGCGTCGATCGGCTGTGCGAACTGCACGTGATCGAGCAGGT
Organism: Planctomycetota bacterium; assembly: GCA_044222185.1. Classification (GTDB taxonomy): domain Bacteria; phylum Planctomycetota; family CAIWVZ01; genus JBGANV01. The sequence goes on along the minus strand of JBGANV010000006.1, from coordinate 212,490 downwards.
CGTGAACGTGTGCAACACCACGGCCGTCCGCGACGCGTGGATCCGCGGTCAGCCTCTGGCGATCCACGGCTGGATCTACGGCCTGGACAACGGACTCATCCGGGACCTGGGGATCGCCGTCTCGAACGAGCGCGACATCACGCACGCCTACGAGGTCGCGGTGAACGGCGTGCGCCGGCCGGAGTGATCGGGAAACTCGCCGCCGCGTCGTTCTGCAGCGCCCGCGGGGACGCTTCGGCGTGCGTCGTCAGAGCACGCGGATTTCATGCGCGTCGGTGAAGAACACGCCGCCCGACGCTGGCACCACGGCCGCCTGGATCCAGACGCTGGCTCCGCCAAGTCCGGGCGGGATCACGTAGCCGAACGAATTGCCCAGCGGGCTGAGCACCTGCGCCGGGCCAAGAGGCGTCGCCTGCAGGCCATCGACGAGGATCGCCACGAACTGCAGGTCGAGCCACAGCGGCGGCGCGGCGGCCGGAGGAGCACCCGTCGGGAGGAGACTCGCGCCGAGGATCAGCGGTGAGCCGGCCAGCGTGCCGAGCGGTGAGTCGAGGACGACGGTGAGCGGAGCGAGGGCCGACGCCGACTGGATCGACTGGGTCGTCGCTGGAACCGCGGACACACTGGTTCGCAGGCGGAGATCACTGCCACTTCCGGCGAAGATCGGGGCGTTCTCCGTCGTGACGGTCCAATTGTCGTAGGCGACGACCGTCATGTACCCCGAGCAGTTCTGACACGTCGAGTTCGATGCGACGAATCCGAACGTGATCGGCGACCCCGACGTGCTCGTGTCGAGCGGCGGAGAGCCGGGAACGACCGCGACGAACTGGTTCGGCAGGGTCGTGACGGGCGGGAGCGAGACCCAGGTCCCCACGAGCTGGCCGGAGACGGTGCCGGCTGCGCTCACGTACAAAAGCCCGCCCTGCTCGCACGCCAGCCCAACGCCCTGCCCGGCGCCGTTGAAGGTGAAGGAGATCCCCTTCGCATCCAATCTGAGCGTCGAACCGAGGAGGGGTCCATTGAGTGCTGGGTCGTAGACGGCTTGCGGGTTGATGAGGATGTGACTGATCGTCGCGTTCGTCGCCACCGTGTTCGACACGCGCGCGGCGGCTCCGGGGTTGCCGCCGCTCACGACGGTGAACTGGCTCGTGGATCCGGGTGCGGGGGGCACCGGCGCGAAGGGGGCGCTCACGACGAACACGGAGCTCCACGCGGAGAAGGCACCGTCGGAGAGGACTAGTCCCTGCCCGCGAGCCGACACGACGAGGACGATCACCCAGATCGGAAACAGACACCGTGAGTTCATTGCAAACTCCGATCGGCCCCCAATCCTACGCCCGAGGCGGACCGAAGGAGGCGCGACCTGCATCTGCGGGCGGGAATCCGCCCTGGGCGAATGGACGGTGGGCGTCGCCTCGCGTCCCCCTGCCGCGAGAGTCGATGCGCGCCCGCCCCGATGCCCCCGAGGGAAACGGGCGGAACCCGCCGGGCGCCCCTCACTTCCAAAGGTGCTCGCGGAGGAAGACACCCGTCTTCGTCCCGCCATGCTTGGCCAGGAAGGCCTTTTTGACCGCCGCATCCGGGGAGAACGGGTCGGAGAGCGCGAGCCACGCGTCCTGCGCGAGTTGTTCGTTCCGCAGCGCCTTCATCGAGGATTCGAGGTCGGCGACGGTACCGGCGCCTCCCGCGGCCTTCGCCCGGGCCGCGAGGCGCGGAAGGCGTTTCGCGCAGTTCGCCACGTCGGGGAGCGCCGTCTGATCGGTCTTGAGTGCGGCGATCTCGCTCGCGATCTCGGCCTTGAGGTCGTCGGCGAAGAGCTTCGCCAACGCCTCCAGATCCACGCCGGGCTTCTTCCCGAGCTTTTGTGACAGCGTCCGCAGCGGCGCGCCGTCGCCCTCGGCGAGCGCATGGAACGCCTTGCGTGTCTCCTCCACCGCGGCGCCCGTGCGAAGGCACGCGAGCACGGCGGTACCGATGGCTCGCGGTGCATCGGCCACGGCGCAGACCTTCGGGCCCAGCGGCACGGTGACGTCCGCCGGCCATCCCACGCCCTCGGTGTGGATCCCCCGGATCGATGTTCCGCGATCGTTGACGCCGAGGCGATAGCTCGCGAGCCCGGATGGCAGTTCGAACCCATTCGGGATGATCCCCCAACCACCCGTGGTCCGGCCGACCGAGATCACGCGGCCCGTTTCGCTCAGCGCCCAGGTGAACGTCTCCGCGGACGAGACCTCGCTCTCGTCCTGCAGCATCACGGCGGGGCCGTCGAACTGCCAACTTCCCGTGGGCGAAAGCGTCCGCTGGTTGCCGTTGGACCGCGGCGCCGAAAAGAGCCGACCGCACATCTGCCACGCCGAGTCGTCGCTGCCACCACCCATCATGCGACAGTCGAGCAGGAGGGCGTCCATTCCCTTCAGCGCGTCGAAGGCGGCGTGAAACGCCGTGACCGTCGCACCGTCCATGGACCCCGTCACCTTCAGGTAGCCGAGCTTCATGCCCGCGGGACCAGTGAGGATCTTCGAGCACGCGCCCGCCGCGTGTGCGACACCTTCCGGCAGGAAGACCTCGTCCGGGTAGAACGCCTTGCCGCCCGGACCCCAGCGCGGAACGTCGACCGTCTTTGCCTTTCCATCGGGCCCGAGGAAGACGCACGAGAGCTGCGACTTGTCGCCGAAAGGCAGCATGCGGTTCCCCAGCGACGCGAAGAAGCTGTGATCGCTGGAGATCCCCATGAACACCGCGCAACGCCGCCGCTCCCGCTCGAGCGCGATCCACGCCGGCTCGCCCGCGATCGAGAGCAGCACGGACCCGAGCGGCACGCTCGCCTCGATCGGGTGTCCCTTCATCACGCCGCGCACGACACAACGGCCCTGCTCCCAACCAAGCCAGAGACCGCCTCCGAAGAGCCCGGTCCACTTGGACGGCAAGGCATCGTTCTTGATCGCGGACTTCGTGATCCCCGTGTGACTGTCGCGGAGCGTCGCGAGCATCTCCATGGCGAGACGAACACAGGTGACGTCGTCGGTGCATGCCGCGAAGCGCGGCTTGAAGGTGGCGCAGACCGCGTCCCAGTCGATCTTCTTCGACACGACCGCGGCGCCGTGCTCCTTGACCGTCTTCGCCAGGGAGTCGAAATCGGCCATGAATCGGGGGTCGGGCTTCTGCGCGAGCGCGACGGTGACGACCACCGTCATGAGAAGGAACCTGCTCAGAAATCCCAGAATCTGCGGCCCTTCCACCCTCGGAAGCTTCGATCTCATGGCGTCCTCCAGGCACTCGGGAACGGGGGCGATCGTATCGAGCTTCGCCCGTCCCCGTACGGCGACCTCGCAGAACGGAACGACCCTCTCGACCGTTCGCGCATCTCGGGTTTAGAGTGTCGACCCCGATGAAAGGAATTGGTTCCCGACTTTCGGGGAGTCTGCGCCCATGACCCCAATGAAAACGACGCTCGCTCGCGCCGCAAAGGTGCGAGCCATCCGGCCTCTCATTGCCGCTCTCGTCGCCCTCTCGCTCGTCGCGAACCTCCGCGCCCAGGAGGAGGCGCCGGACGCCCGGCCCCGGACGACGCCTCGCACCGATCGCGAGATCGAGGACGTCAAGAAGGAGCTGGAGGCGATCAAGAAGCGCGTCGACGAGATGGAGAAGCGCGCGCCCACGAGCACCACGCCGCGGGTCGACGCCAACGCTGCCGCCGTGCTGCCGGACGACTGGGCGAAGACGCTGAAGTGGCGATCCATCGGACCCGCGGGCATGGGCGGTCGCATCACGGCCATCTCGGTGTTCGAGCCCGACCCTTCCACGTTCTGGGTCGCGACTGCATCAGGCGGCCTCGTGAAGACGACGAACAACGGCGTCACGTTCGAGCACCAGTTCGACCGCGAGTCCACCGTGTCCATCGGCGACGTCGCCGTTTCGCAGTCGGACAAGAACATCGTCTGGGTTGGCACGGGTGAAGGGAACCCGCGAAACTCGGTGAGCTACGGCGACGGGGTCTACAAGTCGGTCGACGGCGGCAAGACCTGGACGAACATGGGTCTGAAGAAGACCTGGCAGACGGGTCGCATCGCGATCCACCCCACGAACCCGGACGTCGTGTACGTCGGCGCGCTCGGCCGCCTGTACGGGCCGAACGAAGACCGTGGCCTCTACAAGACGACGGACGGCGGCAAGACCTGGCAGAAGATCCTCTACCTGGACGACCGCACGGGTGTCATCGACATCGCCATGAGCCCGGCCGATCCGGACACGCTGATCGTCGCCATGTGGGCGCGCGAGCGCGACGGCTTCGACAGCCACCGGGGCACGCCGCCGATCCCCGAGGGGTATGACGGCTACGACCCGTCGTTCAAATGGGGTGAGCACGCCGGCTTCTACAAGACGACCGACGGCGGTCGCACGTTCAAGCACCTGACGAAGGGACTTCCGTCGAGCAAGTTCGGCCGCACCGACGTCGAGTGGTATCGCAAGAACCCGAACATCGTCTACGCGATCATCGACTGCGAGAAGATCGGAATGGGACCGCAGGCGTCGAAAGCCTGGCTCGGCGTCCAGGGCGAAGACGCCGACGGCGGTGCCCGGCTCACGAGCATCACGCCGAAGAGCCCGGCACGGGCCGCGGGACTGAAGGCCGACGACCTGGTGACGGCCGTCGGGAAGCGGACCATCGACGCCTGGGCTCCCCTCTCGGAGGAGATCCGTGCGCGGCAGCCTGGCGACGTCCTCCCCGTCAAGGTCGTCCGCGGCGACGAGACGCTTTCGTTCGACGTGAAGCTCGAAGAGCGCCCGCTGAGCGTCGCCGCAACGGCCTCGGTCGGACCCGCCGCGCCGTACCTCGGCATCAACGGCGAGGAGGTTCCCGACGGACTCCGCGTCACGACCGTGGCGGAAGACAGCCCGGGCGATCGCGCGGGGGTCAAGGTCGACGACGTTCTCCGCGCGTTCGGGGACGAGACCGTCACGAACTCCGAGCAGCTCTCCGAGCTCGTTCGCGTGCAGAAGCCCGGCGACAAGATCACGCTGACTGTCGGCCGTGGTGGTGAGACGGTCCAGCTCACGGCGACCCTGATCGAACGCGCCGCGGGCGGCCCCGGCGGCCCCGGTGGTGGTGGCGGCGGCGGACGCATGGGCGCGTTCGGCGGCACCGGCGGCGGCGTCCTCGGCGCGTACTTCGGAGCCTTCGTGCGCGAGCAGGACAACGTGGGTCCGACGATCATGCGCGTCACGGAGGACGGATCCGCCGACAAGGCCGGGCTGATGGACGGCGACGTCATCAAGGAGTGCGACGGCAAGGCGATCACGACCGCAGAGGGATTCACCGAGCTTCTCGGAGCCAAGAAGGAAGGCGACACCGTCACGGTGAAGGTCGAGCGTGAGAAGCAGTTGAAGGAGATCCCGGTGAAGCTGGAATCGGCGGCGGCGACCCGCTTGCGGCCGTATGGCTTCATGTACGCGGGGCAGATGCCGAACGTTCAGGCCTCGCAGGGTGATTCCGGCCACGAGTACGGCGGCATCTACCGCTCGACGGACGGCGGCGAATCGTGGACTCGCATCAACAGCCTGAACCCGCGCCCCATGTACTTCAGCCAGATCCGCGTGGATCCCAGCGACGACCGATACATCTACGTGGCGGGCGTGTCGATGCATCGCTCCTCGAACGGCGGGAAGACCTTCACTGCCGACGGCGGCAACCGCGTCCACGCCGACTTCCATGCGCTGTGGATCGACGGGCGCGACGGTCGCCACATGATCACGGGATGCGACGGCGGCTACTACGCCACGTGGGACCGCATGAAGACGTGGGAGCACCTGAATCACATGGCGCTCGGCCAGTTCTATCACGTGGCCGTCGACTCGCGCCGGCCGTACCACGTGTACGGCGGCCTCCAGGACAACGGCAGTTGGGGCGGACCGGCACGCACGCTCTCGGGCGACGGCATCCTGAACGAGGACTGGATCTCCGTCGGTGGCGGCGATGGCTTCGTTTGCCGCATCGACCCGTTCGATCCGGACATCGTCTACTCGGAGAGCCAGGACGGCGCCATGTCGCGCCGCAACATCAAGACCGGCGAGTCGAGCCGCATTGCGCCGCGGCCCAAGCGCGGCCAGCGTTATCGCTTCAACTGGAACACGCCGTTCATCGTGTCCTCGCACAATCCCGGCGTCTTCTACTGCGGCGGCAACTACATCTTCCGCTCGCTGAAACGGGGCGATGATCTCAAGGTGATCTCCCCGGAGATCTCGCGCACGGGACGCGGAACCGCGACGGCCGTCTCCGAGTCACCGATGAACTCCGACGTGCTGTGGTGCGGCACCGACGACGGCTACGTGTGGGTCACGAAGGACGCCGGCGTCAACTGGACGAACGTGACCGAGAAGATTGGACTTCCCGGTGCCCGATGGGTCGCCACTCTCGAGGCCTCTCGTTACGCCGAGGGCCGCTGCTACGTGGCGTTCGACGCGCACCGTAGCGACGACGATCAGCCGTACGTCTACGTCACGGAGGACTTCGGCGCGACGTGGCAGCCCCTGCGCGCCAACTTGCCAGTCGGCTCGTCACGTTGCCTGCGCGAGGATCCCAAGAACGAGAACCTCCTGTTCTGCGGGACGGAATTCGCCGCGTGGGCATCGCTCGATCGGGGCAAGACCTGGACGAGGATCAACGCCAACCTGCCGACGGTCGCCATCCACGAATTCGCGTTCCAACCGAACGGCAGCGACGTCGTCGTCGCCACGCACGGTCGGAGCCTCTGGGTGACCGACATCGGGGCGCTCCGCCAGATGACGGCGGCGGCGGTGAATGCGCCCGCCACGCTGTACGAGCCGACGCCCGTCGTCCGCTGGCACTCCGAGCCTTCACGCGGCGGTGGTGGCGGCAGCCAGCGATTCACGGGAGAGAACCCAGGTCGCGGGGCGACCATCGCCTACTCGCTGACGAGCAAGGCAGAGAAGGTCACCGTGAAGATCGTCGACTACACGGGGACGACGCTGCGCGAGCTCGAGGGCAAGACGGCGCCGGGGCTCCAGCAGGTCACGTGGGACCTGTCGGGTCGTGGCCCGCAACGCGGCCCTGGCGGCGGCGCGGGCGAGGCCCCGGCTGCCGCGAACGAGCCGCCCGCAGCTCGAGGCGCGGGCGGCGGACGGCGCGGAGCCGGCGGACGTCGTGGGGCGGCCGGCGGCGAGACGCCCACGGCCGAAGCACCCGCGAGCCGCGCGACGACGCAGCCGGACACGCAGCCCGCCTCGCGCCCGGCGCGTGCGCGGTTCGGCCAGGGCGGTGGAGCACCGGGCGGCTTCGGCGGCGGACCCGGCGGCTTCGGTCGCGGAGGCCGCTCCGTGCCGTTCGGCACCTATCGCGTGATTCTCGTCGTCGACGGCCATGAGCAGGAGAAGCCGCTGCGCATCGAGCCTGATCCGACCATGCCGGTCGAGATCGCGACGACGTTGAACGGCGAGGCCGAAGACGACGAGGACGCGGAGATGATGCTGGACGAAGAGGAGGAAGAGCGCCGCGAAGCCGGCGGCGTCATCGACCCCCTCGAATTCATCCCGGTGATCCGCGACTGATCGCGGATCACGCGGCTCAAAGCACGACGGTCGCGAGGACGGGCGGCGAGAGGGCGAGGCCTGAGGGCAGCACCTGCGCCGCCTGCTCCACGAGCTGGATCCCGTTCAACGCGGGCACGACGGGCACGGGAAGCGGAACCGTCCCGACACCCGACGCGTCCAGGGGATCCACGTGGATGACGATCGCCGCCGCGGGATCGATGAGCAGTGCGCCCGACACGCCGGGGAACGTCACGGCCGCCGACGTCACGAGCGTCAGCACGCGAATGTGATCCACGAGAGGCTCGCCGGCGATCTCGACCGTCAACAGGCCGCCCATGAGCACCGTCGCAGGAGTCATGGCGACCGTCGGCAAACGCGATGCGATCGGGAACGTCGTCGCTCCCGGCGCCGCTGCAATCGCCGCCGCCGCTGGCTGGTTCGCGGTGCCGGCCCCCCCGATCAAGGCGGCGTCGCTCGCATGGGACATCGAGCTCGCACCGTCGAGTGCGATCGCGGGAGCCGGCGTCCCGAGGCTCGCCGCGCCGGGCGAGCCGTATTCGAACCCGGCGGCTCCCCGGACGAGGTTGTTCGGACCGCCGTGGACGAGCAGCTGGCTTCGCACCGCGCGAATGCCCGCGCCGCCGATCCCGGCCACTCCGGGCTGCCGCCCGCCGCTTGGTCCGCCCCGAACGGACGAGCGCCCGAGTTGGACGACCGAATCGATGGCGACGATGCCGGGGCCGCCGTCTCCGCCGAACGCGCTCACGGGAATCGTGGTCGCCGTACCTCCCAACGACGCGTCGTCCAGGGTCACACCTGATCGTTCGACGATCAGCCCCGCGACTCCATCGGCCTGAGCCGCGCTTCCGCCGATCGGGATCGGGAAAACGGTTTCGACCGCGGACGTCACGAGGTGCGAGCCGACCACCACGCTGCAATCCTGGATCGAAAGCGCGCCGGCGGCCATTCCGACGGGGACTTTCGGCAGACCGGTTGCGTTCATCGTGAGGTCACACAGCTCGACACGGCCGAGGCAGTTCCGGACCTGCATGAGGAAGGGGAGCGGCGCCAGGGACAGCCCCTGGATCGCCATGGTGAGCCCGGAAACCCTGATGCGCTCCCCGGCTGCCAGGTTCGCGACCACGAATGGCGGTGCAATCACGCCAGGAGAGGTCGTGGCCTGCGACCGCAGGATCGTGGCCCCGGCTCCCGATCCGATGATCTCCAGCGCCTTGTCGACGAACACGGCACCTACGTAGGTACCCGGAAGGATGAGGATGCGATCGTTCGGGAGCGCCGCCGCGACGGCCGCCTGCACCGTCGAATACGCCGCGCCGCTGCCGGGCGGGCCCACGACGAGGTCGGTGGCGAATGAAGTCGACGCGACCGCGAGGCAAACGAGCACGAACCAGCATTGCATGCGCGTCATGATGGCTTCCGTTCTCCCCTCGGTGAACACCGAGGTGTTTCGTCGACGAGGTTCACGGACCTCAGTCCTTTCGTGTTGGAATCCGCACCGCGCGGAACCTCGTCCGGGAACACAGGTGCGTCGAGGCAGCCGGCGCCCCGGCGCGTCCGATGATACGGCGCAGCTCGAGCACCGCCGCGAAATCTCCGGTACGCGGGACGCGTGCGTCGGTCGCGGACCCGCCGCCCGGGTGGCCAGCGCACGGGTCGATGGAGTCGAGCTGAGCGTCGGCGCGTCAGGTCGACCGCGAGCCGGGTCGACGCAACGCAACTGCAAGGCACGGCCTCGCGCGGCGCATGCCTGAGCAGCTCGAATCTCACCCGATCGAACGGGAGCCTCGGGGGCGTCGCGGCGCGTCGCCGCGTCGACGGCATTCCGCCGCCTGATGGCACCCCGTCCATCGAGGGCTCCCCGAGGCGGAAGGAGACGCGCCCCTGCGGGCTGTCGCCGTCGCGCGCCGGACCGGCGTGTCCGCGGCCCCGGGACGACGAGCGGGCGGGCGACCGCGCCAGCCGCGCCGACCATGCCGAGCACGCCAACCGATCCGACAACATCGACAGTCTTGACAACTTTTATTGTCGGTGCGACACTACCGCCCATGGGTGATCCCGCCAGCGTCCGCATACTCGGCAACACCGCGACGGCGACGGTGCTCCACCCCATCCGTCGAAGCATGCTCGAAGAGCTGCGCGTGGCCGATTCGGCCTCGGGACTCGCCCGCAAGCTCGGGCTCGCACGGCAGAAACTCAACTACCATCTGCGCGCGCTGGAAGACGCCGGCCTCGTCGAACTGGTCGAGGAGCGCAAGAAGGGCAACTGCGTCGAGCGCATCGTTCGCGCGACCGCGCGGTCGTACCTGATCGACCCCGCCGTGGCCGGGATCATGTCGGCCGACCCCGAACGCATCGAAGACCGGTTCTCGGCCGCCTACCTCGTCGCCACGGCATCGCGCCTCATCCGCGACCTGGCCACCGTCGGCGAGAAGGCCCGATCCGCGGGCAAGAAAGTCGCCACGTTCACGCTCGAGTGCGACGTCCGCTTCCGCGACGCGGAGGATCGAAACGCCTTCGCTCGAGAGCTTTCGACCGCCGCGGCACGCCTCGTCACCCGGTTTCACGACGCGGACGCACCCGGGGGTCGGACGTTCCGGTTTCTCATCGGAGGCTACCCGGCGCCGCCCCACACGAACGCGGAGAGACCGGGCAGGACGCAACCACGCGACGCCATCAAGAAGGCGAGGAAGACACGACCATGACGAAAGAGCCAACGCGCGACGGCGACCGCACCATCGAGACGAGCGTCGAGATCCGCGCACCCATCGAGGCCGTCTGGAAAGCACTGACGGATGCACGCGAACTGGAGCGCTGGTTCCCACTGAAAGCGAGCGTTCGACCCGGAGTCGGCGGAGCGATCTGGCTGTCGTGGGGGCCACCGTGGGAGAGAGACAGCCCCATCGAGATCTGGGAACCGCTCCGGCACCTGCGGATGCGCTGGCCCTTCCACGCGGAGAAGGCGGTGGACGGACGCCAAGGCGTGCTGCCGCTCGCCGTCGACTACGTTCTCGAAGCGCGCGGAGACACGACGATCCTCCGGCTCGTGCACTCCGGCTTCGGGCGCGGCGCGAACTGGGACGACGAGTACGACGGCACGCGTCGCGGCTGGACTTTCGAGCTCGGCTCGCTCGCGCGCTATCTGGAACTTCATCGCGGGGCGGAGCGTTCGGTGGCGTGGGCACGTCGACGAGTCCACGAATCGCCAGGCGAGATCTGGCCCCGCCTCTTCGGCAGCCGCGGCCTGATCGCGTCGGGCGCCATCGACGGAGCGCCGCCGGGCGGCCGCTACGCGATCACGACGAGCCAGGGTGACGCGCTCCAGGGCGAGGTTCTCACGAACGAACCGCCGTTCGAGTTCTCCGGGACCCTCGACGGTCCCAGTGACGGCGTCCTTCGCGTGGGGGTCGACGGATCCGGCCTCGAACGCGAGATCTGGCTTTGGGCGAGCCTCCACGGCGAGAGCCGACGCCTCGCGAGCGAGCTCGAACTCCGATGGATCGAACTTCTCGCGAGCGCGCTGCCCGACGGACGCGCCATGGCGCGACCCCAGTTCGCACAGGGCTGAATGCGCGGGTCGCGCAGACCGCCATCTCAGAGCTTCTGCCCGTGAGCGAGGAGCTTCTTCCGGAGCTCGCTCGTCTCGACGGGCGCGCCCGCGAGCGTTCGTGATCCGAGGCCCGCGGCCTGCGCCACGGCAGTCGTCGCGAGGATCACGACGGTTTCGAAGAGCACCGATTGAGTGATCTCGCCGATGGCACGCGCGGCGGCGCGCGCCCCGGACGGGGACTCGCTCGTCGCTGGGCCGATGACCCAGACGACGAGCGTCGCCATGATGCCGAGGGCCCCGATCGCGACGAGAACCCGGGCGCGTGCCCGTCGGCCATCGGCGCCCATCACCGCCGCGGCGACCAATGCCTGCGAAAGCACGCCGATCGAGAAGATGGCGCCCGCAGCCACGAGCCAGGCCTCGGCGGAAGAAACCACGACCGATCCGACGGCGACGCCGAGCGCCACGATGAACGCAACCGGTGAACTCCAGCACCACCACCGCAGGACGACCCCGGTCTGACGCAGTGTGGCCGCCGCCGCGACGGCCGAGAGGGTGCACACGCCCACAGCCGAGAATCGCACGTGCGGGTCGAGCTTCCAGAAGAACGCCGCCGCGATCAGCGTAATGCCCGCCGCAAGCGCCCTGGAGCCCCGAGCCGCGGGAACGACGGCGGCGCCGAAAGCTGCGAGTACGAGGAGTCCGAGCAGGCCTGCTTCCAACGTCGAGCACGCGAAGAACTGATGGAGGCGCGCCGGCATGACGAGCGCGCGCAAGCCGCTCGCCGCATCCGGCACGCGCCCCTCCCCGATGGCCCGGCCCAGGGTGAACCTCAGCTCGTCCGGCAACCGTTCCGGCGCGAACGCGGATGCGGCGAACGCGCGACCCGCGTCCGAATGCCCCTCCAGGACCACCCGCACGAGGAACCGCCGATCCGGATCGTGAATGACCGACGCGATCGCGGCCGGAGTGATCCCCGGTCGATCGAACACGCTCGCGTCGCCGCAGCGCAACCGCGCCACCGAAACGAATTGCGTGAAGCGCGTGGCGCTGGCGACCAACTGCGGCGGCCCCGACCCGATCAGGGGCTCGAGCGTATCCCAGAGTCCGCGCAGCCCGGGCGCGGCCTCCGCCACGGGGAGGACGATCAGCACCCTGCAGAGTTGCCACGACGCCTCCATCGCGCGCGCCTGGCGAAATCGGTCACCGCAGGCATGCGCATGGCGAAGCTCGGCCGCGCGCGCGGTCACCGCTGCCGCGACGGCGTGCTGCCAACGCGTCACGCTCGCCGGTGGGTCGACGGCCGCACCGTCTTCGACGACGAGGAAGGAAGGGCCGCGGTCGGAATGCCCCATGGCCCAGAAGCGCGCGCCCGTCGAGACGACGTCGCCGACGCGCACCGAAGAAAGTCGCAGCGCCGAGCGTTGCGGATCGAGCGGCGCGAGCTGCACGCGGAGTCCGTCGACGTCACGGACGGCGCGAGCGACGACGCCTGCGACCGAGACCTGCGGCGGCTGCCCGAACGCGGTGCGCCGGGCCGCGGACAACCCCGCCGGAAGCGGGTGGACGACACCCGTCAGGGCGAGGTCTTCCGACATCCAAAGCAACCCCGACTCGTCGAAACGCAGCGCGGGACTCTCGGACGCGTCCGACCACGAGATCTCGGCGAGCCGCACGCGGAGCGGCTCCTGGAATCCCACGCCGCGAAGGCTCGCCCAACGCTCGACGAGGGCGTCGTCGTCGGCGGAACCCACGCGACGGGCGGCGACGGGCTCTCCATGCGGCGTCGCGAGACACAGCAGGTGATGCACCCAGACGCGACGCGACCCCGTTTCGGTGCGCAGGAGCGAAGCCAGGCGCACTCGGTCGCGGGCGGCGACGGAATCGAGGCCGAGCGCTGACGCGAACCAATCGGCAGGGTCGGAACTGCCCATGCGTGCCCACGCGGCCAGAAGCGCGACTCGATCATCATTCTTCCCCGCCCACGCCGCGGACAGGCGACCCGCGGAATGTTCTTCGATCCACTGGCTCATCCAGGAGGGGTCGCCGTCGAGAGGCGCATGCTCGAGGAAGAGGTGGATCCGCCGGCGCAGTGCGTCAGACCGAGACAGCCCACGCAGCGATCGCCAGCCATCGAGGATCGCGCGTGCCTGGACCTCGTCGACCTGGTGCCCGCGCCGGCCCCACGGTGGTTGCATGGGAAGGTCGGCCGCGACGGCGAGCATCCTCAAGGCGGCAGCACGTCCGACATGACCGATGTCGTGACTCTCGGCGAGGGCCGCGGCCTTCGCCTGGAAGTCGTCGTCGCCGAACACGCTCGCCAGGTCGTCGAGGAGTCCGATCGACCACCTGGCAGCATCGAAGACTGCCGATCGTGGCGCCGGGCGCGCTGCGATGGCGAGCAGGAGCGACCGGGCCGCGCGGGGATGCGCCGCCAACCACTCCGGCATCTCGCCGAGCGGTTCACTCGTCAGCGCAATCGCGAGCCGCGTCACGTCTCCATCCGAGACGCGATCGACGTCGTCGGCGAGGGCGTCCCCCCTGGACTGAAGGAGCTCCCGCAGCGTCCCCACGGGCGTCGCGGTGTCCGCCTGCGGTGGCGTGAAGTCGAGGGATTCGATGCCGCCATCGGTGAGCTTGCGCCGCGTCGAGAGCATCGTTTCCTGCCGCGCGGCCACCGCCGCACGCAACCGCGACTCCGCGACCGCGTCACCCGTGATGCGTGCGACACGCAACGCTTCCTGCGCGATGCGGAGATCGACACCTGGCGGCTGCGACTCGAACTCCGTGCGCCACCGGGCCTCCGTCTGCTCGAGGATCGCGAGGGACTCGCTTCCAGCGAGCCCCCCCGTGGGACCGCGTGCCACGTCGATGCGACAGGCGATCCAGGCCGCCCGCAGCCGGTCCGCCACTTCGGCGGGCGGATCCTCCGCGAGCGCGCGCTCGAGCAGGCCGACGGCGACTTGCGAATGCCCGTCGTTGCGCAGGTCGAGCGCCGCCTTGAGCAGCGGCTCAACCGAGGCGGCGTGTCCGCCGCCTCGCACGAGACTCACCCCGAGCAGGATCACGATGACCGTGGCCATCATCACCGTGGCCCGGTGCCTCGCCCACGTGCGCGCGATGCGGTATCCCGCGCCGTCGGGGCGTGCGCGAATCGGTCTGCCGTCCTCGAAGCGTTCCAGGTCGTCGAGGAGCGCACGCGCCGTGGCGTAGCGGCGCTCCGGCTCCTTCGCCATCGCCTTGGACGCGATGAGCTCCAGGTCCGGTGGCACCTTGGGGTCGATCCGCCGGGGCGGCGTCGGGTCGAGATGTACGACGGCGTGCACGAGGTCGGCGAGCGACGCCGAGCTGAACGGAGGACGCCCGGCGAGGCACTCGTAGAGGATCGCGCCGAGCCCGTAGATGTCACTGGCTTCGCCGACCCGCGCGCCGTCGCCGCGGGCCTGCTCCGGACTCATGTATGCAGGCGTACCCAGGAGCTGACCGGTGAGCGTGCGCCCCGCGACCGGTCCGATCGCAGCAGGCGCGCTCGCGTCCGCGTCTCGCGCCAGGCCGAAGTCGACGACGAACCCCCGTCCCTCGCGGTCGATGAGGACGTTCGCGGGCTTCAGGTCTCGGTGGATGAGTCCTTGTTCGTGGACGTACGCGATGGCGCTCGTGATCTCGCGGAGGATGCGCACGGCACGGGTCGGCGTCACTTCCTTGCGGGCGACGAGGGCCGCGAGGGAGTCGCCCTCGACGAGATCCATCGTGTAGTAGACGTGACCGTCGGTCTCCCCCACCTCGTGGACCGACACGAGGTGCGGATGGCGCAGCCGCGCGAGGCTGCGCGCCTCCTTGCGGAACCGGCGCAGGGCATCACCGAACACGATGTCGCCGGGGCGCAGCACCTTCAGGGCGAGCATCCGGTCGAGGGACTTCTGTCGCACGCGGTAGACGACGCCCATTCCGCCGCGGCCAATCTCGCCGAGGAGTTCGTAATCGTCCGGGAGCGTAGGCGGCGGGAGCTCGTCGCGCGGGGGCCGACCCACCGCGGAGATCCCCTTCATGGCGCGCACGGCATCGAGACATCGCGCCACGTCCTCGGCGCCGACGCCGAAGCGCTCGGCCCATTCCGTCTCGTCGACGCCCTGCGCGAGGTCCGACTCCTGCGCGAGCGCATCCGTCAGCCGTCCGAGGGCTTCTTCGTGATCGGATTCGCCACCCGTGGATTGGCCGTCGGTCACGACACGTCCTCCGCCAGATCCCTGAGACGCGTGCCGAGCCGGACGACGGCACGCCCAAGCTGCCTGTGAATCGTCGCCAGGCTGCGACCGGACTCGGCTGCGATCTCCTCCAGCGTGAGGCCGCGGAAGAACCGCGCGAGGACGACCGCTCGCAGGTCCGCGTCGAGCTCGGCGAGCGCCAGCACGAGTCGGCCGCGGGTTTCGTCGCGGATCGCGGCGGTCGTGATCCCGGTCATGGATTCGCGGAATGCGACGTCGATCGCCGAGCCGCACTGCACCTCGCCACGACGTTTCTGTGCGTCGAAATGCTCCGCCAGGTCCCGGATCCGGTGTTCCGCGATGCGGCAGAGCCACCGAAGAAAGGCGCCGGGACCGGCGGGTTCGAATTCGCGAAGGCCGGCGACGGCGGCCAGCCACGTCTCCTGGAGGACGTCACCCACCTCGAGCCGCGACCGCAGCTCGAGCCCCAGGCGAACCTCGACGTAGGCCGCGACCCGTGGCGCCGCGGTGGCGAACAGGGCCTCGAACGCCTCGCGCTCACCGCCCTTCGCGCGCAGGATCAGGGACCGGGTCGCGGTGGAATCAGGGTTGTTTTCGCTCATCACCGATGCACAGCGGGAACATACACGAAGTTTTTCACGCTCGCGCAGCACGCGCGGCTTCGTGAGGATCGATCGAGCGCCGGCGGGACTGGTATGCTCCCCGACCCCCGCACGCCGCCGCCAATGCCCGAAGCGCCCCCGTCATCATCCGGCAGTTTCTCCGCTGCGGTTCGCATGCTCGTTTCGAGCTGCGCAGGCGCCGTCATCGCGGTCGCCGCCGGGTTCCTCGTGACGGACGGTGAGCGCGTCGCAAGCGCTTGGAGATACGCCCTGGCCTGTGCCCTGATCTCGGGGTGCGCGCTGGGGATCGTCGTCGCCGCACTCACCGCCCTCGCCGTGAGCCAGCGGCGCCGGGGTCGCTCGTCCATCGCGGGCGTGATCTCGGCCGTGGCGCCAGCGGCGGTGTTCATCTGGCTGAATGCGGGCACGTTCTCGGGGAACTGGGTCCGAACGCGGAGCTGGGCACCCCTCGCAGCCTGGGCGCTGCGAGTCCTCGGTGCGCTCGGCGTGGTCGTCGGGCTCATGGCCCTGCGCCGACTCGAGCGCGCGGCCCTGCGGTGGCGCACGGTGGCTGCGATGGTCGGCGTCGCCGGTGCCGTCGCGTTCGCCTGGGTCGAGCTCAACCGTTTCGGGGCCTATCCCTGGATCAAGCTCCAGCTGATCCTCGGTGCGTGGATCGCCGCATCCGCTGCCGCGCGGCTGCTGCTCGCCGGTTTCCGGACACGCCCGACCACCGAGGCCGTCCTGGTCCTGCTCGCGCTCGGCGCGGCGATCGCCGCGCAAGCTGGCGAGCGAGGTCGGCCAGACGCTCACGCCATCCGATCCGCGATCGCCAACACGCCCATCCCCGTCGCGGCAGAGTCGATGACGGCGGCCGAGTGGCTGCTCTCCCCCTACGCACCGATCGAGCGACCGCGGCGCGCAGCCGCCGCCGAGCCGATCTCCGTCGATCCCGTCTACGATGCCGGGGAAGTCGCGCGCGTCCTCGACGCCAGGCTTCCCGGCCGGCGGAATCTGAACGTGCTGTGGCTCGCGGTCGACGCCCTCCGCGCGGACCACATCCATGCCTACGGCTACCCGCGCGAGACGTCGCCCAACATCGACGCGTTCGCGAGGCAGTCGAGCTGGTTCCGCCGCGCGATCTCACCGGCTCCGGCGAGCGCCGCGGGATACTCGAGCCTCATGACGGGACTCTTCGCACGCGTGACCCCGGCGTACGCAGCCGAGTACGGCGTCAAGTTCCCCGTTCCTGCGGACTTCTCGGTGCCGAGCCGCCTGGCACTCGCCGGACGCCAGACGATCGGCGTCACGGCGTTTTACAAGATCGTGCAGGATCAGCCGCCGCTCGCGGCATCGAAGGCGGGCTTCGCCGTGATGAACCCGGGCCATCGCGACGAAGAGCTTCGTGCCAACGAGGTGACGGATCAGGGGCTGGCCCTCATGCGCCAATACGGCTCCGAGGGTTCGAGGCCGTTCTTCCTGTGGCTGCACTACATGGAGCCGCACGCGCCGTACTACTTCCACCAGGCACACGACTTCGGCAGGACACCCAAGGACGTCTACGACGGAGAGATCGCCTTCGCCGACGAACAGATCGGCCGGCTGTTCGCCGAGATGGCGAAGCTGGGGCTCGACAAGAACACGATCGTCGTCCTCTTCGGCGATCACGGCGAAGGCTTCGGCGAGCACAACAATCGCGAGCACGGATCGAGCCTTCACGATCACCAGGTCCGCGTTCCTCTGATGATCCGCATCCCGGGACTCCCGCCTCAGACGTTCGACTCGTGGGTCTCTCTGTCGGACGTGTCGCGTACGACGTTGTCCCTCGTGGGTGTCGAGGATGGCTTCCAGCGGCTCGGCCGGGATCTCACTCCGCTGATCGCCGGCGTGCGCTGCGCCTGGCCCGACGCCGCCTACGCGGAGCGCACTGCCGAGCCCGCGCGATGGCCCAGGTCCTGGGAGCGTGCCGTCTGGTCCGGTGATCGCAAGCTGATCTGGAAGCCGCACGCCAACGTCTGGGAGTCGTACGATCTGCGAGCCGACCCGGGTGAACTGCGCGACATCTTCGACGAGAACGACGCGGAGGCACAGCGCCTGCTCGCCCTCCTGGACGCTTTCGACGCGAAGATCGACGCCTACTGGAACGGCGACCGCCCGTCGAACGCCGGAGACGAGCGCGGCTCGCTGAAGAAACGATTCGAAGCCCTCGTCGATCGACTCGAGGCCGACGATGGAAGCGCCTTCGGTACGCTCGTCACGGCCCTGATGAAGATCATCGAGTCGCCCGCGATCGAGCAGGAGGAGAGCCGCAAGCCGCTCCTCGGACAGGACGCGCTGCGTCGCATGTCCGAAGTGGTCGTCAGGCGGATGCCCGCGCTCCCGCCCGACTCTCCCCTGCACCTTCCGCTCTTGCACTTCCTCGCGTTCATGAACGATCCCGCACGGCTGCCATTCGTGCGCGAGCAGGCGAACCGCATCACCGTGCTCGAAGCGCGCTTCGCCGCCGCCGCCTACATGGCCGAACACGGCATGAAGGAAGTGCTCCCCGAACTGCGGATCGCATTGGAGGGCGGGCTGATCGAAACGCGGATCCTCGCCGCCTCGGCCCTGGCTTCCCTCGGCGATCCGTCCGGAACCGACGTCCTACGGATGGCCCTCGACGTCGAATGGCACCCGGGCATCGTGCGGCGCGCCATCGACGGCCTCGCTCGGCTGGGCGATCCCACGCCGATCGAGCGGATGCTGAATTCGTGGCGCGAGATCTGGGCGAACACGTGGGTCCAACGCGGTCTCGAACAAGCGGCCGAACGCCTGCCGCCGACGCCCGACACGGGTGCGGCGCTGCTCCACCTCATGAACGGGTCGGACCCGATCGCGGCTCCGGCGGCCCGCGCGGCTTTCGACGCGCGCTTCGGCGCTGGTGAACAGGCCCATGCCGCCCGCGTCTTCGAGGCGATCGTCGGGGCGCGGACCGCGCTCATGTATCACGACGCCGCGACGGCCGTCGCATCGTTCCGCGATCTGGGCGAAGCGGACGACGCCATGGTCGGCAGCGGCTGGTGGCTGCTCGTGCGCGCCGCGCGCGAATCCGGGAACCGCGCCGAGTGCGAGCGCGGGATCGCGCGGCTCCGCGCTGCGGGCCCCAGGCGACCGGAAGCCGAGGCCGAGCTCGCGCGACTCCTGGCCGGACTGGAGACCAGGCCCGCCGAGTCCGCACCGTCCGTGCTCCTGACCGCGCGCCAGGGCGGAGGAGCCGCGCTCCCCGCGATGGCCGCCGGACAGATGTTCCACGCGCGTTTCGTCGTGACGAACGCGTCGGGGCGCTACCTCCCGGGCGGCGAGTCGCTTCACGCACCGCAACTCCAGTGGCGGTTCAAGGACGCGGACGGCACTTTCGTTCCCGCTCCGCGCGTGATCTTCGCCTCGCTGCCATCTGGCGGATTGCGCGCCGGAGAATCGACGGACCTCGACGTTCTCGGGATCCTCCCGCCGATCGCCGCCAGCTACTCCGCCGTCCTCACCTATCACCTGCTCCAACGCGAGGAGCCGGTGATCGTTCCACTCTTCGCCCTTCCGCCCGCCGAGGTGAAGGCCGGGCTGTGATCGCGCCGCGCCTCACCGTTTGATGGCGACGAACCCGGCGCCTTGGGCCGGCGCGACGATCGAGTTGCTCTCGACCACGCAGTCCTTGCCGGTGACCTTCACGCCGCACTCCGTCGATCCGGTGATGACGTTGCCCGTGCAGACGACTCGGTCGCCGCCGATCTCGACGGCGCGCGGCACGCAGTCGCGAAACACGTTGGAGGCGATCACGTTCGCGTCGGCATGGGGATCCAACACGACGGCCCCGTCGCGCATCCGCGTGAAGATGTTGCCCGTGATCGACAGCTCGCGATTCGTCGTGAGATCGTGCAGAGCATCCAGGACGTAGATCCCGCGTCCCGAGTCGGAGAACCGACACCCCGTGACGATCGTCTCGTTGCAGTCGTTCAATTGCATGCAACTTCCGCACTCGCGGAACGAGCAGCCGACGATCGTCGCGCCCAGCGACCAGTGATCGATCTCCAACCCCTCCGTGCGGATGGACTCGAACTCGCAGTCGCGCACCGTCACGTCGGAGGTGTTGTAGATCGCGGCGCCGCGCCCGAGGAAATTGCGGAACGAGCACCCCTCGATCCGGATGTTGCGTCCCGCAGGCCGTGGAGTCGTCCCCTTGTACGCGTTGCGGAAGACCAGTCCGCAGTGCGTCGTGTGCCCATAGAACGGCTGCCCGTTCAGCTTGACGTCGCCGATCGACACGCCACCGTCGAAGGTGATGTCCCGAATCTGGATGTCGCTGCACTGCCATCCGTCGAGGAAGTTGATCTCTGGGACGACGAAGGCGCCCGGGCCGATCACGGGAACGCTCGGGTGAGTGACGTTCGCGATCGACAGCTTGATCTTCGAGCCTTCGATCCCGGACACGAGGCACTCGAAGAACCGGTTCCCGTGCTGATCCGGGTAGAAGAGCTGGTAGCGCGCCCCGACGGTCATGAGGTCCGGGCGGTCCACCTCGAAGAGCTTCTCGTCGGGTGCGTGGGAACCGATGGTCTTGATGAGCCCCCACTCGGTGAGCTTGCGCATGCGGAAGACGACGCCCGGCCGCCCGACGAGCGCCACGTTCTTGATCGTGTGGACGTTCATCCCGCGGCCGAACTCGTAGGTGCCCGCCGAGAACTCGATGCTCCCGCCGCCGGCTCCCGAAAGCTGGCGAATCCCCTCGGCGAGTGCCACGTCGTCCTTCCAGGGAACGGTCAGAACGGCCGTGCCCGACCGGATGGTGATCGTGGGCGTCGTTCCGTCGGAAGCGGACGACTGGGCGGCGAGCCACGGCGAGACCCACGCCGTCAGCGCGAGGGCGACGGGAACCGCGTACCGAACCGCGCACGATGGACGCCGTTGTTGTGTCACGAAGTCGACTCCAGACGGACGACGGCGCGACGAGGACGACCTCGACCGTCGATCCGCGTGATGTGGCCAGCCGAACCGGCCGGCTCCTGGCGCACGTGGCGCCACCAGCCGTTTTTCGGCCAGACCCACGCTCCACATCCACTGGGGGGCGCAGCGGGCGTGTCGCGGTTGCACGGGCACAGAAGGTTCATAGATCCCGCGAGCTTCGACAAGCGGCAGAATCCCCGAGGCGGCGGCCCGTGACGGCGGCGTGTAAGATCGCGCCGAAAGATGGAAGGCAGAGACCAGCAGCCACCCGCTGAGAACCCGTCGCTTCGCCCTGCGGCCGTCATCGTTTTCGCGCTCGCCTTGCTCAGTCACGGGTGGAGCGTGCGGATGCCGTTCCAGTTCGACGACTACTTCACCATTCCGCGTGCCGGCGCGCTGCTTGGCCTGGAGCCGTTCGCCCCCTTCGACGACCCCACTCTCGCCGCCATGTTCCAGGCGCCCTCGGCTGGCGACACCCCCAAACCGGACAACCGGTACTACTTTCGCCCGGTCATGTGGGCGACGTGGTGGGTCCTGCTGAAAGTGTGCGGAGGGTTTGCCGACCCGACGGTGTTCCACGCCGCGATGCTCGCAATCCACGGGGCGGGGGCCGTGCTCCTGCTGCGGATCGTCGCGCGGCTTTCGAGGCGTACAGCGGGAGTCATGGCTGGCGTCGCCTTCGCGGTGCTTCCCGGTGGTTCGCAGGCCACGAGTTGGGCGTCGGCCATGGGCGACGAGCTCGCGGTCCTCTGGATGCTGCTCGCGACGCTACAGCTCCTGCGACATGCCGAGTCTCGTCGCAACGCCACACTCATCCACGTGGGACTTTGCATCGTGCTGGCGCAGCTCGCGAAGGAAACGGCACTGTTCCTCGTCCCCGCCGCGCTCGCTTGCCGCGTCGGCCTGGACCACGTGCGGGGGCGCCCGATTGCGTGGACGGCGCTGGTCGTCACGACGGGATCCATGGTTCTCGCGTTGCTCGTCCGAGCGACCTACGTGCAGGGAATCGTGGGAACGTATCTGGGTTCGTCGATCCACCTCGATGGAGGCGTCGCATCGGGTCTTTGGGCCGCGTTTCGCACGTTGCTGGTGCCTTGGAACCGCGCGCCCGAGTTCGCATCCCTCGCCCCGCGACTCGCGACCTGGTTCGGTGGCGACTCGGCGATGAAGTTCGCAGGCCTCTCGACGGCCGCAGCGATCGCACTCGTGGTCCCGACGGGCCTGGCGGCGCTGTCGAAGGGACGACGAGGCGTGGTCCTGTTCGTCGTCGGCGCGTGCGCCGTCATCTTCACGCTGGTTCCCCTGCTTCTGCTCCCGCTCACGGACCAGAACCTGCACGGCCGCGCGTACTACCCGGCGACCTGCGCACTGAGTGGATTCATCGGCCTGACGGTTGGCGGCGTCGAGGCCCGACGCGCGCGCCGAGCCGCCATTGCCGGCCTGCTGCCATTCATCGCGATCTCCGCCGACGTCGCTCTCCATTACGCTCGGAGCGAACTCGACGTGGGTGACGCCGTTCGGGGCCGGCTCGAATCCATCGAGGCACAGGTCAGCGCGACACCGGACGCCTTGGTCGTGGTGATCGATCCGGAATTCCTGCGGGGCGGCGTACCCATGATCTCCACGTTCATGCGCTTCGCCATGAGACCGCCGTTCCGCCGCGCTCCGGCTGCGGTCTTGTGCCGCCCCGACCTCGCGTCGATCGACGCCTTGCCCGAGCTCGCCGAATTCCCGGGTCCGATCCACGTGCTGAAGGCCGATGGGGATCGGCTCGTGCCCGTGTGCAGGCCCCTCCCGCCGTTCACTGTCGGCGGCGCGTCGACACGGCTCGACCGTGGCGGCCGTGCGGCGGTCTTCGATGCACCGCCTCCGTCTCGCGCCGTCGGCGGGGTCCTTCTGCAAGCCCGGTGCGACGAGGGCCGAACCGAGCCCGTCGTGCTCACGTGGGTTACCGAAACAGGAAACAAGACGGCGCGCATCGGCGTCGACGCCCTGCGGGCGTCCGCGAAGCAGCCCGTCACGGTCGGGGCGCCCGCCGGTGCGGACTGGCCGATGGCCGTCGCCCTGCGCGAGGTGCGACTCGACGGAGCCGCATTCACCTCACCGCCAACCGTTCTGGCGTCACTTCCCACGATCACCATCGTGTCCCCGGTGGAGTCGCTACCCGTCGAGGACCTGATGCATGCGCCGATCCGCTTCCGCGTCCCAGAGGGCGCATCGGAGCTGCGAGTCATCGTCTCCGCATCCGTTCGACCGCCCACCGGTCAACTGATGCTCGCCTACCGGACCGCGGTCCGGTTTCTCGATCGCCACGGCGACGAGCTGGAGTTCCGCATGGCATCGCCCACGCCTGTCGAGAGCGTCGCGTGGTCCGACGGGCGGCCGGTGAACGACGCGGACATGGCGCAATTGAGCTCGGGAGACGCGAACGTCTACTTCGTCATCGGTGTCCGCATCGAAGCCATGGGGGCGGACGGACTCGCCGTGGTTGCCCGATCTCCGTGGAGGTTCTTCCGCGCGACGGTCGGGCGCTCGCCCTGACTCGTCACACTTCGTACCAGGCTTCGGTTTCACGCGCCGTGCGCGTGATCTCGTCCGCGGAGTAGAGCTGGCCCTTGTCGATCCCGGGGCAGCACTCCTTCACGGGTCCGTTCCACACTTGCGGCACGAGGTTGTGCTCCCAGAACGGCCAGGTCGCGCACTGCTTGGGTCGCACGGGGTAGATCGCGCAACGATTGTCCGCATGGAGGAACGGGCACGCTGGCTGATCCATCCGCAAGCTCACGAGCGAGCCGGGCTCCTTGATGCAGTACTGCGCGAGGAACTCCTTCTTCGTGATCCCGAGGAACTTGGGGATCGCGTCCAGCTCGACCTTCGAGAGGTAGACGTAGGAGTACTCGCCGTGGTTCTTGCAGCAGTTGCCGCACTGCGTGCACTGAAAGCGCAGGCCGCCGGCGTACCAGCTCTTGTCGGTCGACTTCTGACGACGCGTCGGCACGGTGAGTCTCCCTCGATTCGCGAATCAGAACCCGGCGGCCTTGCCTTCGTGACGCGGGTCGGCGGCGCCGGCCCAACGGGATCCGAAGCGCCCGATCACCTGGGCATCGCCCTGGAACTGCGGCGCGCCGAGCTTGCCGCGGACCACCACCTTGTGACCGCGCCGCTCGAGACCCGCGATCACTTCAGGCGCCAGGCCGAAGGGCTCGACCTCGAGACGGTCCGGCAACCACTGGTGATGGATGCGCGGCGCCGCCACGGCCTGGCTCACCGTCATCTCGTGATCGACGACGTCGAGCACGATCTGCAACACCGTGTTGATGATCGTGGGCCCACCCGGGCTCCCCACGACCAGTTCGACCTTGCCGTCCTTCACGAGGATCGTGGGCGTCATCGACGACAACGGCCGCTTCCCCGCCTCGATCTTGTTCCGGTCGCTCTGGATCAGGTTGAACATGTTGGGGACGCCGTGCGTCACCGCGAAATCGTCCATCTCGTTGTTGAGCAGGAACCCCGCACCCGTGACGGTGACCCCCGACCCGAATCCCCCGTTCAACGTCGTCGTGCACGCGACCGCGTTCCCGTCGTCGTCGACGACGGAGAAGTGTGTCGTCTCGCTCTTCTCGAAAGCGAATGGGTCCGGGAGCTTGAGTGGAAGCGAGGCCGCGGCGGTCTCGCCGAGGGTTCCCCGCACGACGGCGGCGTAGGTGCGCGACGTCAGCCCGTGCGCGGGGACGCTCGCGAAATCCGGATCGCCGAGCCACGTGGCGCGATCGAAGAACGCGCGGCGCATGACTTCCGCGAGCACGTGCGTCCCCCGCTCGGAACCGAATCCCATGGCGGCGACCGGTTGAGGCTCGAGCAGGTTCAGCATCTCGATCAGCGCCACGCCTCCCGACGACGGCGGCGGCATCGTGATGACGCGGCGGCCGCGATACTGAGTCGTGAGCGGAGTGCGCTCCTTCACGACGTAGCCCGCCATGTCCTCCAGGGTGATCGCGCCGCCACATCGCTTCATCTCCGCGACGACGAGTTCGGCGATCTCGCCCCGGTAGAAGACGTCCGGCCCCTTCTCGGCGATGAGCGTGAGTGTCCGCGCGAGTTCGGGCTGCTTGAACGGCTGTCCCGCTTCGAGCGCGCCGGCGCCCGCGAGGAAGATGCGTTGGCTCTCGGCGAAGGCTCCGAGCAACTCGCGCGTGGGCTTCGCGTTCAGCTCGCGCACGAGCCCTTGCGTGATGGGCCAACCGTCGAAAGCAAGTCGGATCGCCGGAGCCATCACCTGTTTCAGCGGAAGCGTCCCGTGCTTCTCGAGGAAACGGCACAGTCCGGCGACGGAGCCGGGAACGCCAGAAGCCAGCCCGCCGGCCCGTGAACGACGCGTATCGGCATGCCCGTTCTCGTCGAGATACCGATCGGCCGTCGCCGCCTTGGGCGCCATCTCGCGGAAGTCGAGAGCCACTTCCGATCCGCCGGCCAGCCGCGCCACGATGAATCCGCCGCCGCCCAGGTTGCCGGCTTCCGGCAGCGTGACGGCGAGCGCGAATCCCACGGCCACCGCCGCGTCGACGGCCGTGCCGCCGGCCTTCAGGATCTCCACTCCCGCGTCCGTCGCCGCGGCCGAAGCCGAGACGACCATCCCGTGCTTCCCGAGCACGGGCACGCCCGCGACCTGGCCGAGCGCCATCGCCGTGACGGCGATCACCGCAATGATGAGCTTCATGAGGCCGCTGGCTTACCACGGGCTGACGGAGCCCGTCAAAGGGCCGCGCCCGGAAAGGACGCCGGAACGCCAGGCTCTGCCTGGCTGGATCGGCAAGGCTCCTGCCTTGCCGCGATTGGCGACTCGCACTCCTCCGCGATCACGCGTGACTGTCGATCGTCGATCGTCACCCTCAACGAAACGCGCATGCCGCCACTCGCGGCTGGGCTGGTGCCTGCCAGCCAGCCACGTGAAATGCGGCGATCCCAGCGCCGGAACGCCAGGCTCTGCCTGGCTGGATCGGCAAGGCTCCTGCCTTGCCGCGGTTGGCGACTCGCACTCCTCCGCGACGACGTCGCGCAGCAAACCGCCGCTCGGCCGAGCTATCCGGAACAGTCGTAGCCGCGCTTCAGTATGATGCGCCCCATGGCCGCGACGGCGACACGGAAGGCGCTCGCGATCGTCGGCGCGACGGCGTTCGTTCTCGCGCTCGCGATCGCACTCCTTCGGGACGACGGCCGCGATTGCGTCCTGGCGCCCGATGCCCCCACGCCGCTCGCAGAGAGGTCGCACGAGACGGCAACCGGTGATCGGAAGAATGCCGCGGACCGCACGGTCCGCACGGCGCCGTTCGACCCTGCAACGGAGCCCGTCACCCGGTCCGGGTCGGGCCTCCACCTGACCGGACGATTCGTCGACGACGACCGCTTCCCGTTGGCCGGCGTCGAGGTCAAGGGCGCCACCGCGGGTGTCGAGACCGTCACCGCCGCGACGGATTCGAATGGGAACTTCGACTTCTGGTTGCCCGAGCCCGATCGAACCGACGACGCGTACATCCAGGTTTTCGCCACCGACGGCCGAGGCCACGGGCGCATCCTGTATTGGAGGCTCGAACCTCGCGGGGCGCCGTTCTGGGATTTCGGGACCCTCGCTCTGCGGAACCTGCGACCGTTCACCATCCGAGTAACCAGCGGAAACGACGCGGTCGCCGGCGCGTCGATCCGCGTCGCCACCGAGCTGCATACGCTGTTCACAGGCAGCGAACGTTCCGCGTTCCTCAGTGGCGCAACGGACTCCGCGGGCCTGTTCCAGTTCGCCTGGGCCTACGACGACTCGCCGTGCGTACACGTGCGCGCGCGAGATGGTCGGTGCGCCACGCGGGTCCTCGGCGAGTCGGACGGGACCGACACCTGCGTCTTCGACCTCGAGCCCGTGGCGCCCCTGACCGTTCGAGTGATTTCCTCGAAGGGAGGCGCGCCGATTCCCGGCGTGACGCTCTACGCCGGTCGAGGGGACGTCGCGTCCCTTCGAAGCTCCGGCTATTGGTTCAGCTCGGGCGTGCCAACCGATGCGACGGGGACCGCCCGCATCGACGGCGTTCCGGCCTCCTGGCCCGTGAGCGTCCGCATCCTCCGGGCCCCCGGCTGGGTGGCACCGGAGGCGCAGGAGTGGTTCGATCTCGGGAAGGAGCGCTCCCTCACGGTCAAGCTCGACCCGTCACCCGACGAACTCGGCGCGCGCTGGCCCATCGACACGACCGGCGGCGCGCCACCGCCGGACGGGAGCGCGTGTCGGATTTCCGTCGAGCACCCGTCGAATCCGGCGGCGCGGGTGCTTGCAGCTCACGTGGAGGGGGAATTCCTCGTGTGCGAGACGTTCGAACGCGGAGAGGGCTGGGGTACCGCGGGTGTCGCCACCGCAGCCGATGGCCGGCAGGCCGTCGTGGCGCACACGGACTGGCAGTCCACGGGAGAACCCGTCCGTTTCGTCGCGCCGGCCCGCGTCATCGCCAAGGTCGTCGCCGAAGGGCACCCGGTGCCCGGTGTGATCGTGCTTCGTGATGCGTCGGATTCGTCGCCGAGCTGGGGCATCACGGATGCGGCGGGGACCGTGATCTTCGAATCGACCTTCCCCCGCCCGTGCAGCATCAGCGTGAGACCGGCGGCGCTCGCACTCCGGGCGCCGCCGACGGACGAAGACGTCCCACCCGGCGGGACGCGATCTCTGCAGGTGGCACAGGCACCGTTGCTTCCCAGGCTCGGCGACCGCTGCGTGACCGTGAACCCCGTGACGGCGCCCGAGACGACCGTCACGATCGACCTCGGAGTCCGAGTCGACACCACCGTCCACGTGACGGTCGACGGGAAGCCACGCCTTCCCGCCGACTTCGAGTTCCTCCCCGACGACCCCGTGACGTTCGCAACCGACTGGTCCGAGGATCCCGCGTCGGGCACGCTCCACTTCTCGTGGTGGATCCCGCCCGAGGGCTCGATCCCGGCCGTCACCTGCACGGGTGGCGATCTCCCGCCGGCCATGTTCCCGGAGCGGCCGATTCCTCCGGATCGCAAGCTGCGTTTCGACGTCGGCATCGGTGCGGCCGCGAAGGTGGCGATCGCCGTCACGCTGCCATCGAGCCGCGCGGTCGATCTCGTCCTCTGCCAGCTCGAGTCAGGGCCGTCGGCGCCTCACGGCGCCAAGTTTGGACCGATGTCGAGGCCGATGATCGACGACACCTCGTCTGCCCATTTCCGCGCGGAATGGGCCGACCTCCCGCTCGGCCGATACCGCGCGTTCGAAACGACCACGGGGACCCCCGGGCCCCTGCTCGACCTGACCTCGCCCGCGACGACCGTCGAGGTCTCGTGGGATCTCTCTCACATCTTCTTCGTCGAAGGCCGGGTCATCGTCCCCGACGGCGAAGCGCTGATCGACACGCAGGTGGCGTGGTCGGTCGAAGACCCGGCGCTGCCGGTGTTGTGTGGGGCGACGGAGCTCAAGGGCACGGGCTCCGTCGACGAGGCTGGCATGTTCTCCATGCAGATCCGCGGAGACCGTCCCGTCGAGCTCACCGTCATCCACCCGACGTTGCGCCCGGATCCGCAGCGCGGACATGTCGTCGTCCGCGGGCCCCGTCAGAACCTGCAGCTCGAGCTCGTTCGCGCGCCCCGCGCGACCATGACGATCCGAGGTGCCGACGTCGCGCCGGCGTCCCCTCCCTCGGTCGCGGGCGACGTCACGCTCACCGTCCCGGGTGCGGCTGCGGACTCAGCCTTCACCACTCCGCTGATCCAGACGAAGGACGGGTACTGTTTCGGGGGATACGAGCCCGGCGTGTATGACATCGCCGTCGCGGTGTCGGGGCACGTCCCCGTCCTGCTCCGAGGCGTCGAGTTGCCGAGGGGCCGCGATGCGGACGTCGGGATCGTTCGTGTCGTTCGCAACGGGTCCCTCCGCGTCACGATCGAGCGAGTCGACTGCCCCGCCGACGCCGAGCTCGAACTCGAGCTGGTGCCCATCACACAACACGTTCCAATGCGAATCGAGACCGTGAACCCGTCTACGCCGGCGTGCCTCGTCCCCTCGCTTGCCCCCGGAGACTGGCAGTTGCGCTTGGGCCCGACCGAGGGTCGACCGAGTTGGACGATCCGCCAATCCATCACGATCAAATCCGGTGAGGAGACACGGATCACGTATCGGCGCTGAGCCCCGCCGGCCGAAGACTGGTGGCGGGCGTGGAAATCCGAGTGACGTGTGATCCGTCCTGCCATCGGCGGGCTCTAATCCCGATGGAATGGCCGATCGAAATGAGCAGCACGGGGTGACGAAGACGCTGACGCAAGCGGAGCTCCTGGAGCACACGCGATTCGTACGCGCGGTGGCGCGTCGACTCGTGGGCGATCCGTCGCTCGCCGACGACGTCGAACAGCAGACGTGGATGACGGTGCTCGCCGCGCCCATCCGGGTCGTGCGCAACCCTCTCGCATGGCTCGGGCACGTGGCGCGGGGGGCCGTGAGTCACCTGCGTCGCGCCGAGGCCCGTCGAACCGCCCGTGAGGGCGCCGCGGCTCGCCCCGAAGCGGTGCCGCCGGAGACCTCCAGCGTCGAACGGGAAGACACGCTCCGCCGTCTCGTCGACGGGCTGATGTCGCTGCCCGAACCGTACAAGGGCTGCGTGTTCAGCCGGTTCTTCGAGGAGCTCTCCCCGGCGCAGATCGCGGCGCATGCGGGAATCCCCGAGGCGACCGTGCGCTCGCGCCTGCGGCGAGCGTTCGAAATGCTCCGCGATCGGCTGGACCACGGGCCAAACGGATCGGACTGGCGAGTCTCGCTCGCGATGCTCGTGGGCCACGTCGGCACGCGGGGCGTAGCGACCGCCAGCCTGGTCCCGGCCACGGGACTCCTCGCCATGACCACGCGGAACGTGTTGATCGCCCTGGCGCTGCTCGTCCTCCTGCCGCTCGGTTACTGGACGCTCGATCGCGCGGGCGATCCTCCAGGTCCCGTGGCGCCGACGCCGCCCGCAAGCAGCGATTCGGCTGGAGTGATCGCCACGTCGCCGCACGACGACTCCACGTCCGTGAAGGTCGTTCCGTTCCGCGATCCCACGGTCGAGGGAGGCAAGCCAGCGATCGAGGCCGGCCTCGATCGACTCACGGCCAGCGGACGATGCGTGGCCGCCGAGTCGGATCTCCCGCTCGCCGGCTGCACGGTCACCGTCGTCCACGTCCCCTCCTGGAACGAACCCGTCGCCACGGACTCGAGCCCCGTGTTCTGGGTCGCACCACCGCCCGTGACGACGGGAACGGACGGAGCCTTCACCATCCCCTTCGCCGGATCGAGGAGCCGTATGTTCGCCGTCGAGGTCAAACACCCCGACCGCGTTCCCGTCGGTCCGTGCATCCTGAATGCGACGGGCCCCGATCGAGGCAACCTCGGGGAGATCCGACTCGCACGCGGCCAGCGCGTGTGGGGCACGCTGCGCGACATGGGAGGTCGGCCCGTGGCGGGACGCGAAGTCACCGCCGTCGCCGTCGGAACCCGCCTCGCCGTGCGGTGGTCGGCGCGAACCGTGCGCGCCGTGAGCGATGCGAGCGGGCACTTCGACTTCGGCCGCGCGCTCGCGCCGGGCGACTATCTCACGCAGATCACCGGGCCGGCCTGGATCCAGGGAAGGTCGTCGTTCTCCGTCGCGGATGACGGGAGCGAGCTCGAGCTCACGGTCGTCGTGAGACTCCCCGATCCAGCGGACACCATCACGGGAATCGTGGTGGACGAGTTCGGCCGACCGGCGGGACACCATGCGATCGAAGGCCGCGACGGCGCGGGCAACGTGTTGGGCGCGACCGGCAGCGCGGAGGATGGCACGTTCATCCTCGCCGGCAACGGGCAACGGGAGATCGCCGTCCGTCTCGTCGTCCCTGAACCGACGGGATTCGAGGCGTGGGAATCGCCAGAGCCCATCGGCTGGGGTCGGACGAACGTCCGCATCGCCCTGAGACGCGCGGCCACTCTCGACATCCGGGTACTCCGGCCAGACGGCACGCCGGTGACGCGCTTCAGTGCGCGCGCCCGCGCCCGCCGGTCCGACGGCGCGAAGCAGGTCCGCGCCTGGGAGGCCGTCATCGCCATGGCGAATCACGAGCGCGGCGTCGCGCGTGCCGGTGGATTGCCTCGGGGTGACGTGGACGTGCTCGTCACAGGCGCGGATGGCGAGAGCGCTCTTGCGAGCGTCGTGATCCCGCAGTCTGGAACGGGAGAGATCACCGTGGAACTGGCGGCGCCGGTTGGCGTCACGGTCCGCGTCACGACGACTGGCGGAAGCGCGATCGAGGGAGTGACGATGGCACTCATGCGCCATCGGCAGGACACACCGCCAGATCCGGGTGACTCGCTCATGGCACTGGGCGGTGGTCGGACCGATGCGGAGGGCCGCGTGACGCTTCACCTCGCGAGCGGAACCGCGTTCGACGTCCTGCTGCGGGGCGCGGGAGTCGTCGCGAAACGCATGGGGCCGTTCCGCGTGGGTGACCAGGGAGAGACGGTCACGGTGGTCGCCGAGGCCGGCGGCATCTTCACTGGGAAGGTCGGGCCGGAGGGCGCCACGGATGCGCTCACCGTGCTCGGCAACGCGCCCTACGTGAATCTCGTCGACGTCGTCGACCCGTCGCGCCATGCGCTGCCGCCCGAGACCGAGGCCGACGCGAGGGTCGGGCCTGACGGACGCTTCCGTGTGAGCGGCATCCCCAAGGGCGTCTGGCGGATCCAGCTCGTCGGCTGGCGGAACGACGGCCCCATCGGCGTCACCCGCAGAGTCGTGGCGCAAGACCTCGGAGTCCTGGAGGTTGTAGGCGTCGAGCCGATCGAGCGAACGCTCGATGCATCGGCCGCGCTGCCCGAACGCGAACGAAAGTGACGAGCGCGTGGCGACCTGGCGGAACGTCCTCGACTAAGCTGCGTCCAACGCACGCGAGGTCACCGCCAATGAACAGACCGCTCGCCGTCCTGCTCGCCGTCGCAATCCTCACCACCCAGGCCGCCGCCCAGGGCGATGCGGCGAAGGTGCTCACCGGCGTCGAGAAGACGAAGCACTTCGAAATCCACTTTCGCCCGGACTCGCACGCGGAGGCGTCGATCGACCGGGTGGTGGCGATGGTCGAGACCGATCTCGCCATGATCCTGAAGGAGCTGGCGCTGCCGGACTTCCCCCACGTCATCAAGCTGTTCGTCTACGACGACGTGGCCGAGTTGCAGAAGATCACGAAAACGGGCGCAGAGGGGTTCTCGATCCCGCTCGAGTCGCACGTGCCCCGCGACAACGACCAGACGCGCGTCCACGAGCTCGTGCACGTCGTCGCCGAGAAGTTCACCGAGCGTGGCCCGGAAACCCGCAACCTCTTCTTCGCCGAAGGCCTCGCGAACGCGGTGCTCCGCTACGTGCACGGCGTTCACGTTGACGCCGTAGCTGCGTTCTACAAGAAGCGGGGGCAGCTTCCGTCGCTGACGGAACTCAACGGGCTGAACGACTTCTACGCGTGGCTCGCCAGTCACCCTGGAGTCAACGGCTACGACATCGGCGGCAGTTACATGCGATTCCTCCTCGACACGTACGGCGCGCCGAAGACACGCGGCTACTACCGGGGAGTACCCGCGAAGGAGGCGTTCGGCGCCGACCTCGCGGCCATCGAGAAGGCGTGGCACGCGCGGCTGGAGAAGGTCCGGCTCCGCCCCGGACTCGTCTCGTTGCTCGAAGAACGCGCGGATGGGCCGTCAGCGGCATTGAAGAAGTCGCCGGAGGCGAAGCTCACCGACGCGATCCTGGGTCCCGCGTCCCAGTGGAAGTCCCTCGATCGGGTGGCGATCCCCGCGGGCGACCCTGGCGCATGGGACCCGAAGGCGACGGCTCGCCCCACGCTCGTCCTCACCGGCGAGAAGTCGCAGGGTGATTGGTGCATCGCGCGCACTGGCGCGGACGCGGTCGCCGACGCGATCGTGCGGACCACGCTCGCCGCCGACGACGGCTGCTATGGGGTGCAACTCCAGATCGGTCCCAAGTGTCAGGCGCTGCTGCTGAAGGGTCAGGGGCTCTTCCTCTACAGCGACGCCACGGCGGTGGGCGTGAACCCCGCGATCACGCTCGGCGAGGCGCCGGTGGAAATCGTGCTGCGCCGCAGAGGCGGCAAGGCCAGCGTGTGGATCAACGGTGCCCTCGGTGTCGAGGGAGCGATCGATCCGGCGCCCGCACCGATCGGGGTCGGATGCGTTGGCGGACGCGCCAAGGCGACCGGGATCTCGGTTCGCCGCATGTGACGGGGCCGATCCATTCCGCCGGCCGGCGAAAGGCGCGCCGGCGGGAAACATCACGTTCGGGCCGCGTTCTGGTACGCTCGCCACGCGAACTCGACGGCACGGGTCGTGCGAGTTCCGGCGCCGGACGAAGGCTTCGTCGCCGATGAATCCACATCCCCCGATGGAGAGCGACATGAAATGCCGGATCGTGGCGATCCTCGCCGCAACGCTGATCGCGTCTTCGAGCGTCGTCGGACAGACCACGGGCGTGCCGCTCGTGAACGACTTCACCGTCACCTGTGTCGGCTGCGGCACGACGCCATCCATCTGCTGGCCGCCGGGGACCACGCCGGGCCTGGGCGGTGTCTCGGGCAGCACGTCCTGCACTCCCATGTTCTTCGACCTCTCCGGCGGCGGGACGTTCACACTCACGGTGACGTGCGTGCCGGGCGGCCAGGTGACGATCTTCACGGACCCCTGTCCATGCATCCCGTGCTTCGCACCGCTGGGACCTACGTGCCTGCCAATCCCGTTCACGGCATGTGGCGCGAGCACCAACCAGTCTGTGGACCTGGATTTCACCTGCCCGCTCAGCGTGCTGCTCTCCGGGACGACCAACACGGCCGGAGTGTTCACCGTCACGTTCACGATGCCGCCCCTCCCGCCGTTCACCTGCCTTCGACTTTCGAGCCAGGCCGTGGTGTTCCCGGGACCGGCATGCGCGGGGCCGTTCGTGCTCACGCAGGCCTACGACATCAACATCGGATCGTAGTTCGCGTCCGTGTCTGCACTCGAACCGGTGATCGATCGCCGCGAGGCACGCACGTTCGAGTGCCCGGACTGCCGTCATCCGATGCGGCGGATCGAAGGCCGCCTCATCGGTTCGTTGCCCGAGCTGTGGCTCTGCGATGCGTGCCGATCCCAGATCGTGCCCTTCGTGTCGCTGCGCACGCTGGCACCGTCTCAGGCGATCGACGAACTCCGAACGGCATTCGGTGACGCGACCGCCGCGCACCGGCCGTGTCCGCGTTGCGCCGAGCCCATGCGGACGGCGCGCGTGCGAGGAAGCGCCGGTCTCGTGTCGCTCGACGCGTGCACGCCTTGCGACCTCTTGTGGTTCGACCGCGCCGAGCTCGCGGCCGTGCGCGCGGCCATGACCGATGCGACGTGCGCCCGCCGCCCGACGAAGGTCGAGCGCGCATCGAAGTCCGCTCGCCGCGTGGCGCTGCTGCGACAGGACGCGATCGACGAGGCGGGCGGCGAAGCCATCGCATTCCTGCTCAATTTCCCCCGCTCGAACGGGGTCCGCGCCCAGCTTCGTGCTGCGCCCGTGACTCTCGGGTTGACGCTGATCGTCTGCGTGACGAGCGGCGTCGCGCTGTCCGTCGACAAGGCCGGAGCCATCGCCCGCGCAGGGCTGGTTCCGTCCGATCTGTTCCGGGGGAACGTCTTCGGACTCGTCAGCCACTTCTTCCTGCATGCGAACGTCGCGCACCTCCTGGGAAACATGCTCGTGTTCTTGCCGCTCGGGGCGACCATCGAGAACCTCGCGGGGCATCGGCGGCTCCTCGCGATCCTGGGAGCATCCGTCGTCGGTGCGGCCGTCTCACATGCGATCCTCGCGCCCGAGCGCACCGTGCCCATGATCGGCGCGAGCGGCGGGATCGCCGGCCTCTTCGCCGCGCTCGTCGTCATGCGGCCCGCGGCCAAGGTGGCCACGAACAGCTTCCTCATCGGCGGCGTGAACATCCTCGGGCAGTTCGTCGTGTGGATCGCGAGCCAGATCTGGGGACTTCAGCTCCAGATGTCGCGACAGTCCGCCGTGAGCGCGCTGGCCCACCTGGGCGGCGCGGGAGTCGGGCTCCTGCTTGGTGCGGCGTTCCGTTACGGCGAGAATCGTCGGACCGCACGCGAAGCCGGCCGATGATCGTGCAGGAAGGCGCGCCGATGAGCGAGGGCGATGCAGCGAGACGAGGGAACGACGCGTCCGAACCCGAGAGAGGATCGGACGACACGCCGGACGACGCGGGGATCCGCCTCTCGAGCCTCTCGCCCGAAGAACGTCACGCGTGGCGGCTGCGCCATCTGCGCCGCGATGGCAAGCATTTCGAGGGTCAGTTCTTCTCTCGCAACCCCACGTTCCCGCCCGCCATTCCCGACCCGACGCCGCGGCCGGCGCCGCGATGGTTCCTCACGGCTCTCGTTTCGATCGCGTGTGCGGCGGCCACCGTTGCTGCCCACACGGAGGATTTCGCGAGGACGGCGTGGGCCCTGAAGCTCGTCCCGAGCGCGGTGCGCCAGGGCCGCGCGCTCGGCCTCGTGACGCATGGGCTAGTCCAGGCGACGTTCAACCAGCTCGCGTGCATCCTGGTCTTCCTCGTGCCGTTCGGAATCGTCCTCGAGACGCACAAGAGCCGCTGGTGGCTGATGGCGACGCTGATCGCGTCGTCGGTCACGAGCGGCATCGTCCATGCGTTCGTCACCGAGGATCCGACGCTCGCGCTCGTCGGTGCCGCAGGAGCCGTCTCTGGCGTCGTCGCCGCGGGAGCCGTGATCATCCTCACGATGAAACCGCCCCACCCTCGCGGAGTCGTGTACACGGTGAATTGGATCGGAGCCTTCGTGATGACCCAGTTCGCGTTGCGGGGTGAGACGCCTGATGACTTCGCGCCGCTGAGCCTCCTCGGCTACGTCGCGGGGGCCATCACCGGCGTTCTCGTCGCCGTCGTATCCACCGGCCGGCAGTCGCCGAGCGCCACCGAACGATGAAGCACGGGAAGGTCACGGCCGCTTCACCGTGACCTCGGCCTGCTTGCCGGATGCGACGTCGACGCTGACTGGGGACGAGGAGCCGTCCGTGCGGTTCTCGACGAGCCGGACGAGGCGGGCGGCGTAGCGACCGGGAAGAACGCTGCGAAACTCGAACCGATCCGTGGGATCGGAGTCGCGCCGCGCGACGAGGTCCGAGTAGCGTTTCTTGTCCTCGCTGCGGACCAGTTCGATCATCCAGCGTTCGCCGGGCTTCCGCTCGATGGGTGGATCGACGTGGACGAGAACCTGCCCTGGGCGGTCGAGGACGATCCTCTGCTTCGACTGGGACGTGTCGAACTCGAAGTCATGGTCGGTGCGCGCCACGCGAACGCGGACGTTGAGCTTGCCTGCAGAGACTCCCGAGACGGTCGCCTTGCCCTCGCGGCGGACGATCTGCACGCCGCCGAACGCGAGGCTGTGCCCTTCGTAGCTCGCCTCGAAGGCTTCGAAGACGACGGGCTCCCCGCTCGAGTCCACGACCTCGAATTCGACGGAGCGCGCTTCGGAGAGGTGGAAGTCGCGGACCTCTTCGTCGTCGGTGAGGTCGATGCCGTTCTGCACGAGCCGCCCGCACCCCTGGCAGGACACCTCGACGTCCACGCGATCGATGCCCATGTCCGATTGACGGTAAACGGCGTCGACATCCGCCTTGACGTACAACCTACCGGCACGCATGACGTCCTTCGCGCCCGGCTTCGTCAGGAGAACCGACGCGTCCGCCCGCGCCACCCCTTTGAGGTCGAACACGCGGCACGCGAACTTTCGCGTCCCTGGAGAGACGGTCAGGACCACGGTCGGCCGAGACTCCGCCGACAGCGCCACGTCTCGGCTCGCGACCTTGGTTCCGAACGGGTCGACGGCGTCGACGGTGAACGTCGAGCCGTCCACGAGGCCAGCGAAGGTGATCTGGCCCTCGGCGTTCGGCGATCCCGTGGCCTTCCCCTCGAAGGGCCCGCTGTTCGCCCCGCCAGCGAGGTGGCGCGCAATCACCAGAACCCCGTCTTCGAATGCCGTTCGTGAGCCAGCCAACTCGACCATGTAGCGACGCTCGGGACCACCATCGGGGCGGCGGACCTCGACGTCGATGTGCCCGCCACGTCGCAAGGTCAGCGGGATGGGATCCGTGACCGCCTCCGGAATCTCGACATTGAGGTCGTGAAACCCTGCCGCACCGACGATCAACGAACCGGGGAACTCGTCCATCGGGAGCTCGAGCCGGCCCTCGGCATCGGACTTCACTACGGGGACCGGAATGCTGAGTCCCCGAGGTCGCCCCACGCGGGCCCCTGCAATCGGCGACCCCGTGCCGTCCCGCACGCTCAGGGTGATCCGGGTCGGCGCGGGCAGGACGACGTCGCCGAGGTCTCGGGAGAGCGTCGCGCCGTTGATGTGCTTCGTGCCATGCACGGGGGCCGATAACGAGTCCGCACAATAGAGAGTCACGCTCAGGACCTTCCCCGTCCCATCGGCGCCCCCGACGACGGTCGGCAAGCGCACGGGAACGGTAAACCGTCCGTCGACCTTCGTCCGGATAACGTGGTCGAGCGACGGTCCGATGATCATGTCCGTCGACACCAGCGCACCGGCGACCGGCTCGCCCGTCGGACGAACGACGCGCCCCGTCCACACGGGAGCGCGTGTCAGCTCGATCAGGTTGTCCGGAGACGCAGGGTCGACCGGGATGACGTTGACGAGATGGGTGCGCTCTACGACGCGCAGCGGGACTTCGAAAAAGTCCGAGAGCGGCGCGACGTGAAGTTCCCGGTAGTCCTTGGGAACGCCAGAGAACGCGAACGAACCGTCGGGCGCGGTCGTCGCACGACAGGACGTCTCCATCACGCGGGGCGTGTCGCGTCCAAACAGTGCGCCGTTCCATCCCTCGAAGATCGGGGCATCGAGCCGCGGCTCACCACCGCTGAGGCGGAGAACGATCGGCTCCTGCGGCGGTCGCCCGTCGACCGTGACGTGGCCGCAAACGACGGCGCCGTCGGGCAGATCCACCACGTGCCGCCCTGCGCGCGGCGTGACGACGAAGCCGGCCATGGGCCGCGTGGGCGCGACGACGATGAGCCACGCTTCGTCCTCCGACGGCTCGAACGTCGCGACGCCATTCGCATCACAGTCGGACGTCCCGCGCAAGAGCTTCTTCCGCCCAAGTGCACATTGGGCGCCGACCGCCGGCGCCCCGTCGGGCTGGACGACCCGGAACTCACACCGACCCGCGCGCACGGCGGCCGCGTCTGCTGAGCGATCGACGATCGGATTCACCGTGACGGCGCCTGCCGAAGACCGGGAGGTGGGAACGGGGTGCGGTTCCACGTCCAACGGAACCGCGGCGGGCTCGACGCTCGGTTGCGCGCGGGTCTGCGGTCCGTGCTCCGTGCCGCCGAGCGCAAACCACGCACCGACCGCGATGACCACGACTGCAACGACTGCCAGGCTCACGCGCATCGCCATGACATGGCCTCCTTGTCCGCCGCCAGCCGCAATTCGCAGCGAGGCGACACCAACATACACGAGAGCCCGCGATCAAGCCGACTTTCAGCGCTGGCGGCGACTGGCGACCGGCGCGCCTCAGTTCGATGGGATGCGCCCGGTCAGGGCCGCTTCACGGAGACCTCGGCCTGCTTGCCGGATTCGACGTCGACGGTCATCGGGGGCGATGAACCCAGCGAGACGTTCGCGACGAGGTGGACGAGCCGAGCCGTGTAACGGCCGGGAAGAACACTGCCGAACTGGAGTTGATCCGTGGGATCGGACGCCCGGCGTGCCACGAGGTCCGAGTAGCGCGCCCCGCCTTGTTCGGGGACCAGTTCGATCATCCACCGTGCGCCCGGCTCGCGGTCGACGGGAGGATCGACGTGCACGAGGACCCGTCCGGGATTCGTGAGCACGATCCGCCGCGTCGGCTGCGACGTGTCGAACTCGAAGTCGTAGTCGGTGCGCGCCACGCGAAGGCGCACCTTGAGCTTGCCGGCGGAGATGCCGGAGACGGTTGCCTTGCCCTCGCGGCGCTTCACCGTCACACCGGACCCAAGCGGACGACCCTCGAAGCTCGCCTCGAATTGCTCGAAGGCGACGCTCGCACCAGCAGGATCCACGACCTCGAATACGACGGTACGCGGGTCGGAGAGGTGGATGTCGCGGATCTCGTCGTCACCGGTCAAGTCGATGCCCGCGTGGAAGAGCCGCCCGCACCCCGGACACGCGACGTCGAGGTCGACGGTGTCGAGGCTGATGTCCGACGCGCGGTAAACGCCGTCGTCATTCGCCGTGAGGTTCACGCCGGAGCCGATCAACCCATAGGGCCCACCGAAGCTCGGGTTCGAGAGCCGAATGGATGCGTCCTTCCTCGCGACGCCCTTCGCATCGAAGACGCGGCAGGCGAATTTCCGCGATCCGAGCGCGACGGTGAGGAGCGCGGTCGGGCGCGACTCCGCGGTCAACGTCACCTCCTGCGTTGCGAGCACCGCGCCGAAGGAATCACTGGCGGTGACGGTGTACGTGGAATTCTCCACGAGGCCTGCGAAGGTCAACCGACCGTCCGCGTCAGGCTCGCCCGAGAGCTTGCCGTCGCGGGGTGTGGTGGAGAATCCAGACGCGAGGAAACGTGCGATCCCGAGGCGCTCGCTCTCGAAGGCCTTCCGAGGTCCCAAAAGTTCGAGCGTCACCCGTCGCTCCGGCGCGCCATCGCGTCGACGCACATCGACGTCGAGGTGGCCGCCACGAACCAGCGTCACTTCGATCGGCGAGGCGGTTCCGCCAGCGATGTCGACGATCTGGTCGTGAAAGCCCGCAGCCCCGACGACCACCTCGCTGGGGAATCTGTCGATCGAGATCTCGAGGCGTCCGGCCCCATCGGACTTCAGGCCCTGGACCGGGAAGTTGAATCCGTCGGGTCGCACCGCGCGACCGCCTTCGATCGGTGCGCCGGCCGCATCGCGCAGGCGCAATGCGATGCGCGCGGACGCCGGGAGCACGACGTCTCCGACGTCACGAACGCGAGCCCCGTCGACCCCGTGCGTCGTCTGGTGCACGGGTGACGTCGGCGACTCGGCGCACCAGAGGAACCCCTTGACGTCCCGACGCATCTGCCCCCCGTCGCCGACGACTCTCGGCGGATTCACTGGGACCGAGAACCGTCCGTCGGATTTCGTCCGGAAGAGGTTCGCGCGCGACGTCGGAGAGATCCTCGTCGTCGAGACGACGGCGTCGGCGACCGGCTCTCCCGTGGGTCGCACGATGCGGCCGGTCCAAACGGGCATGCGCGTGAGTTCGACGAGGTTGTCGGCGATCGACGGATCCAGAGGAATCACGTTCGCGA
Source organism: Planctomycetota bacterium (assembly GCA_044222185.1). Lineage (GTDB taxonomy): Bacteria > Planctomycetota > CAIWVZ01 > JBGANV01. The sequence continues at coordinate 172,172 of JBGANV010000006.1, read as the reverse complement.
GATGCGTCCGCGCGGCGACCTGCGGCGGCACGTCGAAGTGATCGGACACCGTATCCACGTGGAGCTGCCGCGCGCTATTCGGGATGCCGAAGAACGTGAACGAACCGTCCGGGGCTGTCGTCGCGCACATCCAGGGCCGGATCGTTGGCGGCGCATCCGGCCCGAACGCCGCCAGGTACGAACCCTCGAAGACGGGGCCATCGAGCGGAACCTCGGCGCCGCTGAGACGAAGCTCGATCGGTTCGTCCGGAGTGCGCCCGTCCACGACGACGTGCCCGCGAACGGCAACCCCGTCAGGCAAATCGATCACGTGCCGCCCCGCGCTGGGAACGACCACGTAGCGGGCCCTCGGCCGCGCCGGCGGATTCACGAGCAGCCACGCCTCCCCGTCCGACGGCGTGAACGCCGCGACGCCGTTCGCGTCGCAGTCGGCAAACCCCAATCGCTCGCGCTTCCTCCCGAGCACGCATCGCGCAGCTGAGGCCGGCGTTCCGTCCGGCTGGACGATGCGGAACTCGCACCGCCCCGCGCGAGCGGCCGCGGCGTCGGCCGCGCGATCCACGAGCGGATTGGGGACGATCGCGGACGCGGTGGCGCGCGAAGTTGGTGCCGGTCGCGACGCCGTATCGCCAACGACAGCCGCGGGCTCACCGACCGGCTTCGCGAGCGTCCGCGGCGCTTGCTCCGCGCCACCGAGCAGGAACCACACGCCCGCGGCGATCGCCACGACCGCGATGACGCCCAGCCCCGCACGCATCGCCATGACACAGCCCCCTTCGTCGCCGCGCGCTGCGACGCGCAGCGAGCCGCCCGCAGCATAAGCGAAGACGCGCCGATCGGGTGGGCCGACTACATGAACCCTTCACGGAACCGAGTCTGAGCGTCGCTGCGGGCGAACGACCGCCGCGCGTCAATTCAGGGCGATGTGCGCCCCGACCGGCGAGACGTCCAACTGCACGCAATTCGACGAGTAGCCCTTCAGGGGGTACGCCCCACTCGGCGCCGTCGTCACGGCCAGGATCTGCAGGGTGTAGGAGCCGGCGGCGAATCCGCTCGGGATCGCCATCGCATTCGCGAGCGTCCCGGTCGGCAGCAACCCCGCGGGTCCCAGTGCATAGTTCACGCCCGACCTCGTCCCGAACACCGGCATCGCCGGCCCGAGGAACGGATTGAAGAACATGGCGAACGGCGCCGTGTTTCCGCCTGGCGGCGTGACGAGGCCGAAGGTGTTCTCGCTCGAGCGGCCGGTGCGGATCCACAGAACCCAATTGAGCAGCGGTCGACCGTTGATGACGCCAGGGAGCACGACTTGGATGTGGATCGGCTCGCCGACGCGCGCCGGGACCGGTACGACGCCCCCGCCGTCGCCGGCAACTCCCTGCGCAAAGAGACACAGACGCTGCTGAGCCGAATCGCCCGGCGACCCGCGAAGCGGCATCGAGCCGCCGTACCCTTCCATCTGGGGCGGATCGACGATCTCGATGCCGTTCAGGTCGTCCGAAGTGGAACCCTGGCCTTCGAGCCCGAGCCAATACGGATCGAACCAGAGGAAGAGGCTGCCGAACGCGTAGTTGGGCGGCGGTGTGATCCAGGTTTCGAGTGCGGTGACACTCGACGGCACGAAGCCGATCAACGTGTTCTGATCGATGATCGTCGAGAGATGGTCCAGCGATCCCGCGATCGTCGCGGACGGATACCACGCGTCGACCCAGCGCGCGTGGCCCACGACGGTCGGCGACGCGGCGTCGAGGCTGAAGACGCAGTTGCCCGCGTTCGACATCGCGAGCGCGTCGATGGAGTCGTCCGGAGCGAGCAGTCCCCGCTGGTCCATGTCGCAGATGATGACCGGTGGTTGGATCCCATCGGCAAACCAGATGTCGCACGGGTGCGCATTCGCATAGGGCAGCGAGGGGTCCTGGCGAAGTCGCGCACAGCACGCGCGGCTCAACGTGAAGTAGACCGGCACGCCGCCGGTCGCGGAATCGCGAGGCTCGACGGCCAGTGCGGCGAGCACCGTGGGCTTTCCCGCGGTGGTCGTGCCCAAGCCGCAGTCGTCCGCGACGGCGGCGCCCGCGGAGAACGACTGCGTACCGTCGCCGGGAGCCGCCGTGTTCGTGATGACGGAGTAGATCTGCGCCGACTCGGGCGCACCGGAACAGATGGGAACGGCGCTACCCGTGGGATAGGTCACGGACGAGCCCGGCGTGACGGTGAACGAGATGGTCGTCCGGCGGAGCTTGACGGCCGTCGGAAGCTGAGCCCACGGTCCCCACGCGGAAAAGACGTCGTTCGCATACGCGATCGAATTGATCTCGATCGACGCCGGATCGACCTGCGGAGGAAACGCGAATGCCGCGGCCGCTCCGCGAAGCACCGGCGACGCGGCCTGTCCATCGCTCGTCTGCCGCTTGACGATGTCGCCCGTTCCCAGACCAGCGGATGTGAGCTCTGGCGACTCGGGTCCGAACACGCCATAGAACGGCAGCTTGATGTCGTCCTGCGCCACGAGCAAAGACGCGATCGTGAGAAACACGGCGACGCACAACGATGGATTCGTGGTCATGGAAACACTGCGCCTCGCCGGGGCACCGATCGGGGGCTGACGGCCCGGGACGACGTTGCGCCGGAGCATACTTGATGAACGACCAGCCCGTGGCGGACACGACCCAAGAGAAATCCGACGAGAATCGGCGTCAGCGCAGTGGGGCCGAGACCCGGACTCCCAAATCCCGCCGAGGCGCGTCCTCGGGCATGAACGTCCGCGCCGACGATCGGCAGTAGTTGAGGTCGAGTTGGAATGACCCGCCACGAATGACCCGGTTTCCGTCGAGCCGTCGGGGCGTCAACAGACCGTCGCCTGGGGCCGGGCGGGCATCGGCATACCGCCGAAGCAGCGCATCCCGACACCACTCCCCTACGTTGCCGTGCATGTCATGGAGGCCGAACGGGTTTGGACGATACAGGCCTATGGGCGTGTGGAGCTTGTAGCGGTCGTTGAACGCGGGCTCGTAATCGAAGAGCCAGCGCGACCGCGGGCTCTCGCTTCCCGCGACGTTGCAGAAACCCGCGCAATCGGAGCGCTCGCGGCCGGCCGACCAGGGCGTCGTCGTTCCCGCGCGACATGCGTATTCCCACTGGGCTTCCGTGGGGAGCATGAGTCCGACGCGCGCCAGGATCTCGACGGCTGCCGGCCACGACATGGACTCCGCGGGATGGAGCAGAGTGATCTCCTCCGACGGAGCGCTCTCCCGACCGTGGTCCGTGCCTGGGAAGTAGTACGACGGGTTCGGTCCGCCGGACATCCGCAGCCACTGCGCCTGGGTCAACTCGTACTTCCCGAGGAAGAACGGCGCGAGCTTGACCGGGAATGCGGGAATCTCGTACGTCTTGTCCAGGAACGGATCGTCGGCATCCGCGCCCATCACGAACGAACCGCCGGGCAGAAGAACCAGGATCACCGCATCGGCGACGTCGAGTGGCGGGCGCTTCCCGCTGGGGCCAGCGCCCGGGACGTCGCCCGTCTCCACGTGGGCGAACTCCTCGTACCCGCTCGCGGGATCCGGTCCGAGCGGAACGAGGCCCAGCTGCGGCGTGAGCACGAGGCCGTCATATTCGGGCTTTGCGGCGACGCGCGCAGCAGCCGCCGCCCATGCCCCGGCCTGATCCCCTTCCAGCGAGCGCGCGCGCACCGTGCTGGCCCGATCGCGGCGACGCGCGACCTCGGCCGACGCAGCCGCCAGGCGATCGATCGAGGAGAGGACGTCGCCCAGGACCTCATCGAAGTACGCATCTTCGCGACGCGCGAACCGGGGATTGGGATCGTCCGGCGCGGCGCCGGCGCCGGCGCGGATCTCCGCGCGGGCCTCGCGATGGAGCGGCGCGCGCGCGATGAGGGGCGCGGCCTCGTCGAGCCAGCGCGTCGCCGGTTCGACGAGGCCGGGTTCGATCGGGTAGAGCGTCCGCTCGCGCGCGAGCATGGCGCGAAGGGCGAGGAGGTCGGCCGCCTGGTCTCGTTGCTGCAACGCGTGAGCGCCGGTGCGCGCCTCTCGAATCGCCGTCCGCGTCGCCGCGAGCGCCAGGATCAGCGCCACGATGAGACCGAGGATGGCGAAGGCCAGCGCGCGGTTGCGGCGAACCCAGGACGAAAGCCGCGCGATCGGCCCCGGGCGCGTGGCGAGGACGGGCTCGCCGAGACGAGCGCGCCGCAGGTCCTCCGCCAGGTCGAGGGCCGTCGCATACCGATGCGCGAGGTCGGCACTCAGCGCGGCCAGCGTCGCAGCCTCCAAGGCGCGTGGCACCGCGGCATTCAGCCGCCGAGGCGGAGTGATCGCATCGAATGCGTGCTCGCGCACGGCGGCGAAGGTGCTCCCCTCGCGTGGCGCGCGCCCCGTCAACGCTCGGTAGAGGATCGCACCCAGCGCATACACGTCGGCGCGGCGGTCGACGCCGGCCGCGCCATCGAGACGCTCGGGCGCCATGTAGGACGGAGTGCCCACGACGGCGCCGGGTGCAGTCAGCGTGATTTCACCCGCGTCCGTGAGCCGCGCCAGCCCGAAGTCGAGCACCACGGGGTGTCCATCCTTGTCGATGACGACGTTCGACGGCTTCAAATCGCGGTGCACGACTCCAGCCTCGTGGGCGGCATGCACGGCGCGCGACGCTTCCTCGACGACCCGGGTCCACTCGTCGATCGCCGCGCGCGTCGGAAGGCCTTTCTCCTGCGCGAGGCGCTGCGCCAGCGTGAGTCCCTCCACGTACCGCATCGCCATCCAGGCTCGGCTGTCGGAGCGGCCGATGTCGAACACGCCACACAGTCCGGGATGGTCCAGACGCGACGCCGCCTCCGCTTCGCGACGGAAGCGCAGCAACGCGTCTTCATGCGCGCCGAAGCCCCGGTGGAGGATCTTCAGCGCCACGCGACGGTTCAGTTCTCCGTCTTCGGCGAGCCACACCTCTCCTTGTCCGCCGCAACCAAGCTCGGCGAGAAGCCGGAAGCGACCGAACCGCGGCGTCGCATCCCCGTCTCCCGACTCCGAGCGGTCCTCCTTCGCACGGCGAACGCGCCGCGCGGCCGCGGCGTGGTCGTCCCCCATGGCAGCGAAGGCCTCGAGACCTCCGCTCGAGCCGTCACCACTCCCGTCGAGCAGTCGTTCGAGTGCATCCACATCGAGGCGGTCGTCGAGGTCGTCGTCGTCCATGACGCTCGTGAGCATACTTGGGAGGTCGGCGTGCGATTCGGACAGCCCTCCGCTCGAAACCGCCTGATAGACTCCCGCGATGTCCTCCGCCCCGTCGTCCTCCGACGCCCAGTCCCTGGACTCATCGAAGTTCGGCGCACTCTTCGAGGACGTCGCCCCCGCGCTCCACCTGTGGGCAGTGCTCCGCGTGCGACGTTCGCTCCAGGGCGTGCTCGAACCCGAGGACCTGGTGCAGGAGGTCTGCTTCCGGGCGTACCGGAAGTTCTCCGCGTTCGACCCGGCGCGGGGCAGTTTCCGCCGCTGGCTCTTCGGCGTGGCGAACTTCGTGCTGAAGGAGATCCTCGCGGACGCGACCCGCCGTGGCCGGCGTGCCGCGCGACCGGACGACTCCAGCCGGGATCGCGTCGCCGAGATTCCCGCCGACGTGACCAGCGTCAGCCGCCGCGTCGCACGCGACGAGAACCTGGCGGCGTTCATCGTCCAGCTTGGCGTGCTCGAGGAGGACGACCGCCGGCTCCTCATCTATCGAGGGCTGGAAGGGCTCTCGCACACGGAGGCCGCGCACCTCCTCGGCATCAGCGCCGATGCATGCGAGAAGCGATGGCAGCGGCTCATTACGCGCGTGACGAAGCTCGGGCCGCCGCCGCTCTTCGTGGAGTGAGGTCTCAGGCCCTCCCGGACACGACCGCGTTCGGATTGCTGTCCGATCCGCGAGGAGTTCCACCCAAGTAGGCGCCATCGGGCGGCGCACCCACCGCGGGCGCACCGGTCGATCCATCGACTCCCCGTCGATGGTGATCCCCTGGAAACCCGCCCGGAGGTGCCTATCCATGAAACGGTCGTTCGCCACCGCGCTCCATGCGAGCGCACTCGTCCTCTCGTTGTGCTTCACCCAGGCTCCCGCCCAGTCTCCGCCACGGTTGACCGTCGACGTCCTCGCCACGCCATCCGGCACGACGTTCAACACGCTGCGGTCGGCCATCGCCTTCCACAACCTCGTCAGCCCGAATGCCCTCCAGGACATCGCGATCCGCGGGCGCCTGGGACCGATCAACCAGGTCGTGGTTCACGGCGACTCCGTCGAGAACTGGAGCACGGCCGGCGCCATCGTCATCCCCCGAAACGTGAACATCTTCTGGGACGTCGCCAACTCGGATCTGGATCCGTTCGGGCGCCGGGCTCCGGCCGTGTTCAGCGGCGCTGCCGCCGGAACGAATGCGACGGCGTTTCGCATGAACCCCACGGACTCACACACGCGGAGCAACACGACGCTGAAGGGCATCAAGATCGTGGCCTTCGCGACGGGCATCGAATGGTTCCCGACCACGTCGGGAACCGTCGGGGCCACGTTCCGCCAGATCGGATTCAACCAGACGACCGTCGGCATGACGTTCAGCCCGCTGAGCCCGGTGACGACGATCGACGCGCTCACGACGGACTGCCGATTCGCCAACGTCCCACAGCCCACCTGGATCGGTGGCGGGAGGGCCGGCGGGATCACGAACCTCGCAGACCACATCCGCTACTACATCGCCAGCGGCGGCGCGATCACCGGTCAAGTCGACACCTGCAAATTCAGCAGCGACACGACCAACGTGATCACGGGCTCGCCGGTCTTCACGGATGCGGGCATCTACATGGAGATCTTCCAGACGGGAACGCTGCAGCCGCTCATCCTCGAGAACGAATTCCTGGGGAATGCGGACACGTCGCTTCCCGGCCGGAACGGCATGCTGTACGGGGTCTACGTCGACGTGCTCGGGCGCATGACGGACGCCACGTTCACGATCCAGCAGTGCTGGTTCGAGAAGTGCGGCTTCGACGGCACGATGATGTTCGCGGGTGAACAGGGCATGCCGCACCTGGGGCTCCTCCCGGGCGAGTTCTGGTTCGAGCAGTGGTTCGAGTACGGGTATTGGAGTCAGTTCCTCCTGAACCCCTTCTACGGAGCCATGAGTCCGCACTTCCTCTTCCCCGTCATCACCGATTGCTCGTACGTGACGAACGGAACGCTCGCACCGCTGTTCTCGATCTATCCGGAAGACGGCCACGGCGTGTCGCTACGGACGTACGACTTCGGGCAGCTCGCCATGCGTGTGAACTCGTGCGACGCGAGCGGCACGAGCGCAGGACATCCCAACGTGGGAATCACGGCGAACGCCCGTGACGGCGTGTATGTCTCGTCCGACTGGTACCTCCCGCTCTCGAACAACGGGTACTTCGCCGGAGCGATGCGCGAAACTCGGAACAACTCCTCGGTGCAGGAGTCGGAGATCTTCGTGAACGGCCGTCACGGCGTCACGGCACGCCTCGTCGACGGCAGCGGCAACCCGGGCGTGAAGGGCAACCGCATCCACGGCAACGCGGTGAATGGCGTGGACTTCACGTCCATGTCGACGGTCAACCTCTACGTCACGGGATTCCCGCCCACGGGCCCGGCGCGCACCCGCGTCTTCAGTCCAACCGACGATCTCGCAAACGACGTGGTGATCGCCCAGCCGTTTGCCTGGAACAACTTCATCTACAACGCGACGGCGACGCTCGAATCCCAGCAGATCGGGATCAACGAACACACGCGAAGCCGAACGCTCTTCCTGAACGAGGTCCTGCCGGACGTGCGAAGCAACACCGGCATCATCCACAACAGCATCGTGGGTCAGACGGTGGCGGGCATCGTGATGCGCGACGTGATCCAATACACGATCTGGTACATGCCGCCGTGGGTCGGCACGGTGGCGTTCGGGAACATCTCGAAGTTCAACGCTGGCGGGAACCCTGCCGCCGACATCGTGGACGTGAACTTCACGACGTCGATCCTCTACAACTGCAACGCGAGCTACTTCGGCTCGTCGGGCAACATCAATGCCGACCCGCTATTCGCGAACGCGTCCGTGGGAGATCTCCACATCCTCGCGACATCGCCGTGCGTGAATCTCGTCGGAGCCCACCCCCCGATCGGACACATCGTCGACGACTTCGACCTTCAGGCGCGCCCCTATGTCAATGGTGCGCCACCGGCGCTGTACAACGACATGGGGGCGGACGAGCTGTGATGGGCGGAGGCGCGTGGACTCCCGTCGAGCGCCGAGACCGCGTGCGACGGGCGCCGTCGCGGCCCGAACAAAAAAAGGAGAGGTCCTGGGAGACCTCTCCTTGACACTGACGAGTTGTTCGCGACTCGATGAAGCGTTGCGTCGGAGTCGTTTTCCCCATGACCACGCGGGTGTGTCGCCCGCGAGGTCGACCGGTTTGCGGCCCTCGGTGTCTGCATCACCAAGAACCACCGGCCCGTTCCCTTCTCTTCGCGCCGGACGCCGAGGCGGCCGTCGCTGGACCACTGATCGGCTCGCCTGAACCCAGCCATGAAGGAAAACTTCACGCTCGATTTTTTTTGCTCACGCGAACGTGGGCGGCGCCGGAGATTCGGAGCCTAATCTGGCTGCTGTACGATAGTTATGACCGACGAAAGATGACCCGAGGCGCGCCTCTGCGGTGCTCGAGGGCGCCGCGAAGGCCCCCGAGCCGGGCAAATCCGGGCCGATTCGAGCCGTGGTACCATCGCCGCCCTCGCCGCGCGGGGGATGTGCGAGACCGATCATGACCGCCGAACCCTCGGTTTCCATCGATGCCGTCGCCCGGCAGTTTCACCCGAATCTGCTGGAGGCCCTCCCCCAAACGCCGGTCCAGCGAGTCTCGCTCTGCGGCCACGAGTTCTGGGTCAAACGCGACGATCTGCAGACGACGGGGTCGTTCAAGGTCCGCGGAGCACTGACCAGGCTGGCGTACATCGAGCGCTATCAGTCGCGGGCCGGCGTCATCACGGCGTCGCACGGCAACCACGGCAAGGGCGTGGCCTGGGCCGCGGCACAGCTCGGAATCGTTGCGACGGTCGTCGTGCCCCGCGATACGCCAAACGTGAAGTGCGAGGGGATCCGAAAGCTCGGCGCCGAATTGATCATCCACGACCAGGCCGGCTACGACGCGGCCGAGGTCCGGGCGAAGCGACTGGCGGACGAGCGCAACGCGATCTTCGTGTCGGCGTTCGACGACCCCCTCGTACAGGCGGGCAACGGAGGGACCCTCGGACTCGAGATCCTCGCGCAACTGCCGCACGTCGAGCGCGTCCTGATCCCGGTTGGCGGGGGTGGTCTCGCGACCGGGATGGCGCTGACCATCCACGCGTCGCACCCTCTCGTGGAGATCGTCGGAGCGCAGTCGACCGCGTCCCCCGCCATGGCGCGGTCGCTTCGTGACGGATTCCCTCACCTGACGTGGCCTCCGGCGCCCACGCTCGCCGAAGGATTGGAGGGTGGCGTCGCGGCGTCCACATTCGAAGCGTGCCGCGTTCACGTGCCCGTCATCCACGAGGTCGGCGAAGCGGCCATCGCGGAAGCGATGGGCATCGCATGGCGAACGCTCGGCGTGGCGCTCGAGGGTTCGGCCGCGGTGACGCTCGCGGCGATTCTCGACGGACTCGTCACCCCTGACCTCGGCACCGTCGTCGTGTTCACGGGATCGAACGTCGATCACACGCAACTCGAAACACTCGCGGGGAGTCGATCGGGTGTCTGAGCATCCGCAACAAGGTCCCGGCGACCCGGCCCCCGTAGTCCTGGGGCCGCCCCACCCGTGCCCGTACCTGCCCGGGAAGAGCGCGCGCTTCGCATACGCGACGCGCCTCCCGCCCGGTGACAACGGATTCTCCTCGCTGCTCGACCACGGGTTTCGCCGATCGGGTCTATTCGTCTATCGCACCGATTGCGACGGGTGCAACGCGTGTCGCTCGCTGCGAATCCCCGTGAACGAGTTCCGTCCCGATCGCGCCCAACGGCGCGCGCTCGAGCGCAATCGCGACCTCGACGTGATGATGGGCGCTCCGCACTTCGACGCCGAGCGCGCGGATCTGTTCAAGAAGTACCTCGAGGCGCGCCACGACGGGCAGATGAGCAGCGACCCCGTCGAGTTGGAGGAGGGACTGTACCGTTCGCCGGTGGAGAGCATCGAGATCACGGCACGGCACGAGGGACGCCTCGTCGTCGTCGGCATCGTCGACGTGGGCAGCGACCTGCTCTCTCTCGTCTACTCGGCATATGACCCTGAGCTGCGTGACCGCTCGCTCGGCACGGCGTTCATCCTTTGGTCGATATTCCTGGCGCGGACGCTGGAATTCCGCTGGGTGCACCTCGGTTACTTCGTGCCCGGTTCCACGCGCATGGCCTACAAGACGAAGTTCCGCCCCCACGAGCTGCTCTCGGAAAGCGGCGCGTGGGAGCGCGCGGTGTGACGCGCCCCGCCGCTACGCGGTGATCAGGCGATAAAGGTCGGGACGCCGATCGCCCATGCGGTCGACGGACAAGGCGCCGTCGCGAGTCGAGCGGACCTTGGCCCGAGAGACGGCCGCATCGACTTCGGCGCGGATGACGCACGGCCCGTCGCCGGCCTTGGCGACGACCTTCCCACCGGGGTCGCAGATCGAGGATTGACCTCGGAACTCGATCTCGCGCTCGGTGCGCACCCTATTGGTTGCGGCGAACCAGATCACGTTCTCCAGTGCGCGCGTCGCCGGCATGAAGTGTCCCTTGGCGCACTCGTCGTCGGGCCAGTTCGTCGGCAAGAGCACCAGGTCCGCGCCGCGGAGCGCCAGGACGCGCGTCGGCTCGGGGAACGTGCCGTCGTAGCAGATGAGGCACGAGACGCGCACGCCGTGGATCTCGATGGGGTCCAGCAGCGCGTCGCCGCGATCGAGGAACCGGTCGATCCCCATCTTCGGCAGATGCGTCTTGCGGTACGTGGCCCGCACGCCGTCCGGGGCGATGAAGACCGACGCGTTGAAGAGGCGGCCGTCGGGGCCGCGCTCGATCAGCCCCACGACGGCCCACACGCCGGTCTCGCGGCAGACGGCGGCGATCGATGCGGTCGCGGGACCCGGCACCGGCTGCGCGACGCGCGCGGCGTCGTCCCTCGTCTCCATGACGTAGCCCGTCAGCGACAACTCGGGGAAGACGACGAGTTGCGCGCCCCGCGCGGCCTCCTCCCGGATGATCGCGACGGCGCGCTCGACGTTGCGCGGAACGTCCAGGAGGTCGACCTCGCACTGGGCGCACGACAGCCGAAGTGTTGGCGGCATGATGTCGCCAGTGTGCCACGGCCCGCGAGAAAGCGCAGCGCGCGCGGTTCGGCAGGGCGCGAGCCCTGCCGCGGGGTTGGCGGGTTGCATCGTTCGGTGGAGGTGACACGCGTCGGGGTGAGCGGACGCACGTCGGCCGTCGCACGGCGGAACGCCGCGTTCCACGCGGCCGGTTGGCAGGGCTCCTGCCCTGCCGCGGGTTGGCGGATTGCGTTGATCGGGGGAGGTGACACGGATCGGGGCGAGCGAGTGGTCGTCGACGTTCACGGCAAGGCGGGAGCCTTGCCGGTCCGGCCAAGCGGAGCTTGGCGCTCCGACGCTCGTGGCGACACGCAGCGGGGTGAGCGGGCGCACGTCGACCGTCGCAAGGCGGAACGCCGCGTTCCACGCGGCCGGTTGGCAGGGCTCCTGCCCTGCCGCGGGTTGGCGGACTGCGTTGATCGGGGGAGGTGACACGGATCGGGGCGAGCGGGTGGTCGTCGACGTTCACGGCAAGGCGGGAGCCTTGCCGGTCCGGCCAAGCGGAGCTTGGCGCTCCGATCAACCTTCGGGGATCAACTCTCGCTCGGACTCACCGGACGGCGGAGGCGGCGGCGGGCCGGCCTTCTCGATGCCGTCGATGATCAGCGTCGTCACCCACTCGCAGGCGGCGGGGTCGTTGCGGCTGAGGAGGCCCTCGAGCTCCGAACGCGGCTCGAAGTGCTCTTCGCGCTCCTGCATCGCCGGGTAGGTTCCGTCGGGCCGCCGCGGAACGTGCCGGCACCAGAACCCCACGTGCCAGGAGAGGAACTCGCGAACGCGCTTCTGCCCTCGCTCGTCGCGACCGAAGTGCTCGGCGGCGAGCTCGGCGTACTGGCGGTAGATGGCGAGCCGCTCCTCGGCCGTGGGATCCTCGTCCTGCCGCGTCGCGGCCTCGCGGAAGACCCACGGTTTGATGAGTGCGCCACGGGCCACCATCACTCCCGCGCAGTTCGACCGGCGCCGAAACTCCTCGATGTCTCTCGCAAAGAGGATGTCACCGTTGCCGATCACCGGGACCGGAACGGCGGCGACGACCTCGCCCACGGCCTCCCAGGATGCGCTCTTGCGGTAGCGCTGCGTCCGGGTGCGGCCGTGAACCGTGATGGCTTTGGCTCCCCCTTCCACGGCCGCCTTGGCGATCGTGAGGTAGTTCAGGTCGTCCTCGCTCCAGCCCAACCGGATCTTCACGGTCACGGGGATGCTCACGGCCTGACTCATCGCCTCGACGATCCGCCGCAGCTTCGTCGGCCGCCGAAGGAGCGCGGACCCGAGTCCTCGCCGCGTCATCAAGTCGATCGGACACCCGCAGTTCAAATCGACGAGGTCGGCGCCGCGCTCGGCGACGAGCTTGGAGGCCTCCGCCATCTCCTCCGGGTCGTTGCCTGCGAGTTGGACTCCGAAGAACCGCTCGTCAGCGCCCCGCCGGATGAGGGCGAACTCGCTGCGCACGCCCTTCAGGAGCTGGCGCGCGACCGCCATCTCCCCCATCGTCAACGTGGCGCCGAACGCCTGACACAGACGCCGGTACGGGGTGTTTCCGCCCTTGGTCATGGGTGCCATGACCACGGCGTCTCGAAGTCGTTCGGTGAGTTCCATGGGTTTGCGCACGGCGGGCCGCGCGAGGGAGCCTGTTAGCAGCGCCGCCGTCGCGCGGGAACCGCGAGGGTTGGCGCGATTCCTCGTGGCCCCTACGATCCGCGACCACGTGAACCGGCGCCAAAACCTACTTCCCGCCCTCGAACTCGCCGCGATCGGCCTCGCCGCGCTCGTCGTGAGCTGGCCGTGGATCAAGTTCGTCGTCGCGTTCGGCATGAACGCGGGCGACATGGGCGACGGCGCCGACTCCATGCTCTACGGCTACATGCTGAAGGTCGAATGCCTGAAGCTCACGGGCGTGGACACAAGCGGGTTCTTCGACGGCGGGTTCTTCTTCCCCAAGCACCAGTCGTCGCTTCTCTACACCGAGCCGACCTGGGCCACGTCCGTCGTGGTGCTACCGCTGTGGTTGTGGCTCGAGGATCCGTTCAAGGTGATCGGTCTCGCGGCACCGTTGTTTCTGTGCGCCGGCTGGATCACGACGTACTGGTTCCTGCGCAAGCTCGACTGCTCGCGCGTCGGAGCGTTCTTCGGCACGGCGTCGTTGGGTCTTTCGGCGGCCTGGTTCGGCGTGATGCCGCGGCCGTTCTTCTGGCCGTTCTGGCTCGTTCCGCTCGCGGGCGGGCTCCTGATCGACGTGGTCCGCCGGTCCGGTTGGATTCGCGCGGCCGTGCTGGGCACGGTCGTCGCCTGGCTCGCATGGTCCTCTGCGCACCTGACGGTGATGGGCGGGACGTTCCTCGCAGCCCTCTTCGCCTGGCTCGCGACGACGCATGGGATCACGCGCGACGCCTGGCGAAGGATCGCGCTCGTCGCCGTGATCGCATCGATCGGCATGGCGACGGCGTTCATTCCGCTGATGCTCGCCCTGCGGAGCGTGGGATCGCACCGTGACCTCACCATGCAAGCGGGATCGGTCGCGAACGTCGACGCGGTCATCGCGTGCCGCTGGTCCGCGACCGCGCAATGGCTCCTCGGCGACGCCCGCATGAGCCGCGTCGAGGCGGAGACGATCCCGGGGCTCGTGCCGCTCGCCGCGCTGGTCGCGGGCGCCGGTGCGGCGACGCTCGCGATCCTCGCCGCCAGATCCAAGCACGATCCGGCCGTCGCCAACCCGGCCCAGCGTTGGAAACCGCGCGCCGTCGGCGCCGTCGCCGGCGCTGCGATCCTGGGCATCGCGTGGCTCTCGCTCGGGCGCACGATCGACGGCGTCACGCTGGACTGGACGGCGGCCTTCACATGCTGGGCGTCGATCCTCCTGCTCGTGCTGGCCTCGTGGGGTCGCATCCGCCGCGTCTGGCGTGAACCCGCCGTGATGTTCCTCGGCCTGGGCGCACTCACGCTCGCGATGACGTTCGGGCCGCTCTGGTCCGCGACGCGCCCGGCGAGGGCGTCGCCGCTTCTGCCGCTCCTTCGCGCGCCCGGGTTCGAAGGGATCCGCGCCGTCGCCAGGTGGGGCGTCATGGCGGCGTTCGGCGTCGGCGGTTCCGCCGCATGCGTGCTGTCGCGTTTTCGCGCGGGCCCCTGGCGCGTCGTCCCGTGGATCGCCGTCGCGGCCCTCCTGTTCGACTGCGTGACGGCGGAACACTTCCGCCTCGCGGCGCCCCCGATCCGGTCGCAAGCGATCGAGGCCCGCCTCGTCGACCTCTTCCTGAAGCAGGTCCCGGGCGAGGGTGCCGTCGTCGAGCTCCCCTTGCGACTCGATCGCCCGGCCATCGCCATGCGCCGGGTCTACTCGCGCTTTTTCCATGGCCGACCCACCGTGAACGGCTGGGCCGGCGTTCACCCCGATTTCGTCGACGTGTACATGCGCGCCGCAGAGGTTTCCCTGATCCGCGACGGGCGCCTCGATCCGGCGTCGATATCCGCCGTGCGGCACCTCGGCGCCCGCTTCTGGGTCATCCACCTGGACGAGATGGACACCGTCGCACGCGACGGGTGGCCCGAGTCCCTCGGCGACCTTCGTCGCGTGGCCACGTCGCCCGACGGCAAGACGCTCGTCTATGAGGATCCGTCGCCGCGCGTCGACGTCCCCTGACCCTGCGTCGGCCTCCGAGCTACGGGGCCCCCGGCGTCGGGGTTATCGTCCCGCGTCTTCGCGCCGCGTGACGGGCCAGAAGGCGGGAGAGTTCGAGTGAACAACCGTGAGAAGGAGATGGTCAAGCAGGAGGTCGAACGCGTCGTCGCCGAATCGCGGTACGAGCTCTTCGATCTCCGCATCGGCCAGGACCGCAGTCTCCACGTCGTCATCGACAAGAACTCCGGTCGCGTCAGCGTCGACGAGATCGCGCGCTTCAACCTCTACCTTCGCAACAAGCTGACGGACGCCGGCATCGCCGTGGACGACTGGTCCGTCGACGTGGAGTCGCCGGGCGCGCTCCGTCCCCTGCGAACGCCGGCCCACTTCATCCGCTTCGTCGGCGAGCGGATCCGCATCGTTCGCCGCGACCCGACGGCGAAGGACCGCGTCGTCGTCGGCATGCTCGAGCGCGCCGACACGTCGGGCTTTCGCTTGAAGCTCGAGCGTGGTGACGTTTTTGACCTCACGTACGCGGACGTCTCCGACGCCCGTCTCGACCCCAAACTCCCATTTTGAGCGAACCATGATCGGACCGTTTCTCGCGATCCTCATGATCTGGATCTTCTCGCTCTGCCTTCACGAGTACTTCCATGCCCGCGTCGCATTCGCTGGCGGAGACTACACGGTGAGGGACAAGGGCTATCTCTCGTTCAATCCGCTCCACTACATGAACCCGGTCCAGAGCATTCTCTGGCCCGTCGCCGCCATGATGGTCGGTGGCTTCGCCTTGCCAGGTGGTGCCGTGTGGATCGAAACGTGGCGGTTGCGATCGAAGGGATGGCGATCGGCGGTGAGCCTCGCCGGTCCAGCCGCGAACGTCGTCATGTGCCTCGTGCTCGGGCTTCCGTTCGCGTTCAAAGATTTCAGCGGCGGAGAATCGACCGGCGCCGTCTGGCCGATCCTCGCCATCTGCTGCGAACTCCAGGCGTGCGCCGTCGTGCTGAACCTCCTCCCGATCCCCGGACTCGACGGATTCGGCGCCATCGCCCCGTGGCTCCCCCGCGACGTGCAGGTCGCAGCGAACCGTTTCGGCGCGTACTCCATGTTCATCGTGCTCGCCCTCTTCGTGGGCGTCCCCCAGTTCTCTCGGAAGTTCTGGTTCGTCGTCGACGCGATGATCGGCGTGTTCCACATCCCGGCGTACCTGCTCCGCGACGGGCAACGCATGCTCGACATCTTCCACCGCTTCGGGTGACGCCGTGCCGCACCCGTTCACGGAAGCTCCGTTCCTCCGCTCGCTCGGCGTCGAAGTCGTCGAAGCGATGGAGGGCCGCGCCCGACTCGCCATGACCGTGACGGGTCAGCACACGCAGGTCCACGGTCTCACTCACGGCGGGGTCATCTCCACGCTCCTGGACTCGGCCGCCGCCTGCGCCTGCTTTGCGACGCTCCCGGCGGGGTGCGTGTTCACGTCGACGGAGTTCACCGTTCAGTTCCTGCGGCCCGTCCCAGCGGGCCGCTGCGAGGCGCAAGCCGTCATCGTCCACCGGGGTCGTCGCCGCCTCGTCGTCGACGCAACCCTCACGGATGAAGGGGGCAAGGTCTGTGCCCGGTACACCGGCGGGTTCCTGATCGTCGACCCGGCCTGATCCGCACTCCGCGCCGTTCGGGTCGGAATTCCCGATCCCACGAAGGATCGGCCCGCGAAGCGACAATTCCCCGCGTGACCCGCCGCGGCCGGCGGAGTCCCACAACTCGTGGACGAACGCATCTGGCAGGAACGGCTCCTCCGAGACGCCGTCGCCGCTGGCGACGACGCGGCCTGGCGCATTCTCTACGAACGTGGATTCGACGGTGCCCACACATTCGTGCGGGGCCGCACGGGGCAGCGCGCCGATCGCGCCGAGGAAGTCCTTCAGGAGACGTGGATGGTCGCTCTTCGCCGCATCAAGACCTTCGACCCGGAGCGCGGGCCGTTCGTCGCGTGGGTGATCGGCATCGCCGCCCTCGTGCTGAAGAACCAGCAACGGCGGTGGGAGAGGCGCGACCGCGTCGAGGGGACGACGCTCGACGAGAGGATCGCGCCGACGCAGCCGGAACGCTCGCCCTCGGACGCGAGCGCGCACACGGAGCTGCAACATCAGATCGCGGTCGCCATGAGCACGCTCCCTGCGAACTACCGCGACGTGCTCCGCTGGAAGTACCACGACGGCCGCCCCGTGAACGAGATCGCGACGGCCACGGGGCGCACACCCAAGTCCGTCGAGTCCATGCTCGTGCGAGCTCGCGACGCGTTCCGTCGCGCCTTCGACGCGCTCGACGCCCACATGGGAGGAATCGAGGGCCCATGAACCACGCTGACGACGACGCGTTGCTCTCCGCCATCAAGGATCAGCCCGACGTGTTCCAACCCTCTCCAACCGGCGATGCGCTTCGCGAGCGGATCTTCCTCGCGACGGCGAAGCGTCTGGTCGCGAGGCGCCGTCTGCGCCGCATGGCGATCGCCACGACGTTCACGGCGTGCTTCGTCGCGGGCGTCGCCGTTGCGCCGTGGCTTCGTCCGGACGCGCCGAAGCCCGCGACTTCGCCGGCGGCGGCGATCGTTCCGCGGGTCGACGCCGGCAACTCGATCACTGCCGAGGCACCCCCGGTTCGCCCATCGCCGGCCCAGATCGAGGAGCGCGCCCGCACCGCACCGGCCGATCAGCGACTCCTTCTGTTCAAGCTCGCCGGCGACCGCTTCCTCAACGACGACGTCGACGTGGTGTCGGCCCTCCGCTGCTACCGGGCCATGCTGGATTCGGCGTCCCCCACCGATCGCAAACGCTTCGATCCGACGGACAGCTGGCTCTTGACGTCGCTCAAACAATCCAACCCATAGGAGGTTCGCCAATGAAACCCGTTCGATTGGTCACCATCGCAACGATGTGCCTTGCGTTCTCCGCAGCCACCTTCGGCCAGGAAGCCGGACGGGCCGGCCCTGGAGCCCCGACGCGAGGGGGCGCCGCCTCCTCGGAGCGGCGCCTGCCCGACATTCCGAGCACCCTGGACGAAACGATCTCCGTCGCGCTCCGCGCCAACCCGGACGTCGTCCTCGCCGAAGCGAAGCTGCGACAAGCCGAGGCCGAACTCAGCCAGGTCCGGCTGAAGGTCGCACGCGAGGTGATCGCGCTGCACAACGAGCGCGAGAAGCAGGTGATGGCGATCGAGCAGGCGAAGTTGACCTGGGAGAGGATCGCGCAGGCCGGCGGGGCGGGCGCCGCGTCGCAAACCGACGTGCTGGCCGCCAGGTTC
This sequence comes from Planctomycetota bacterium, assembly GCA_044222185.1. GTDB lineage: Bacteria > Planctomycetota > CAIWVZ01 > JBGANV01. Next base: position 153,916 of record JBGANV010000006.1, on the reverse strand, counting down.
ACCCTGCAGAAGGCGCAGATGGACCTCTCCCAGCTGGAGGCGGGGCTGCGCTACATGCTGGCGTCGGGGGGCGCGAGCCAGTCGGGCAGCGGGCACGGACCGGACCCGTTCAGCAACCAACTCGTGCCGGCACCCACTGCGCCAACCCCGCCCGTCACCGCCCATCGGCCTGCCCTTCCGGCTGCGATGGTCGAGGGGCCACTCTCGGCGAAGATCTCGACGCGTTTCAAGGAGGCTCCGCTGAGCGAAGTCCTCGACAGTCTCGCCAAGTCGACGGCGCTCTCTTTCGTGGTTCACCGGTCGGCTCAGGAGGACGCCGCTCTGACCGAGGCGAAGGTCACGACTCCGTTCAACGAGCCCGTGACGCTGGCTGCATTCCTGCGAATGATGACCGACCAGTTCGATCTCATGTTCGTCTTCCGGGAGTACGGCGTGCTCGTGACGACGCCGATGTACGGTGAATCCATCGGCGGCCCGGCGATCCCGGACACGCCGCAGCTCGTGCGGTGACCGGGAGCGCTGCCGCGACCGGTCGGCTCACTGCCCGATCTGGATTTCGAGGCCGTTCGTGACGACCGCGCCGGCCGGCGCCGACGCATCCGCGAACGCTGCCTGGAGGTAGAAGTGGCTCCCCGCAAGCGATGGCGGAATGGCGACGGGGGCCGTGAAGACACCCGAACCGGGAACGCCCGGCGTCCCATTGGTCGCGAGCGGAAGGACCCCCGCGATCGGCCATATCTGAAGCACGAGGCCGGGAACCACCGCCACCGGAGGCACGGCCTGTTGAAGCGAGAGGCCGAGATAGCCGGGGGCGCCTCCCTCGAAACCCCGCGCACGCAGGACCGCGGAAGTCGACTGACCGAGCGGACCAAGGAGTCCGAGCGTCGGGTAGCGAAGCGGACTCGGCCTGAGGCTCGAGCCACCCGCGAATCCAAACTGCCGCCGCGTCCCTACGACCGGCGCATCCACCGTCCGATTGAGGACGACGGATTCTCCGAAGAGGTCCAGGTCGCCGTCGCCATCCATGTCCGCAAGTTGGCGCGACCGCGGCGTCGCGAAGGTCTCCCGGTGCCCGGTGAGTGGGCCCGATGGCGTTCCGTACAGGATGTCCGCGCGTGCCACCTCGAAGCCGTCCTCGAACGCGAGGATGTCGAGCGCGCCGTCCAAGTCGACGTCGCCGACGTCCGAGTGCTGCGCGAAGTCGGAGACCGGCACTTCCGTCGCCGGACCAAACGCCGCTCCCTGCCACGGCCGGATGCCAAGCACCCGGCCACCTGAAGCCAGGGACCCGGACGGCGCGCGGATGCAGACGACGTCCAGATCGCCGTCGCCGTCGAGGTCGCGAGCGCGAAGGCTCGTCACCGTGATCCCCGTCATGGCAACCGACACCGACGCGAAGGCCCCGGCGCCCAGGTTCCGGTACCAGCGCATGGTCCCGGCCAGAGCGACGGCGGCGGGAGCAGCGAGAACGTCCGGGCGACCGTCACCGTCCACATCACCGACGGCACGCGGCGTCCACCCGGCCCACGGAGATGCGTAGACCTGGTACGTGCCCCCGGGGATCCGGCGAAGCACGCCAGCAGGTGCGACGATGTCGAGGAATCCGTCCTGATCGACGTCGGCCACGAGCCCGCCGCTCACGTCGACCGGCGCGGTCGACGGCAGGAGCTGGCCCTGATCCTGAAGCGACCCATCCGGCCGCGCAATCATCACGCGCTGAGTGCCGGACCCACCATTCACCGTGAAGATGCCCTCGTAGAGGCCGTCGCCGTCCAGGTCCTCGACGAGGTTGCAGGCCGCCGCGGTGGCACCCGGAGGGAGCGGGATCTGCGCGGAGATCGGCGGGAAGATCAGTCCCCCATCGCCGGCGTTCGAGTACACGGTCATCGTGCTCCGTGCCACGCGGTCGACGTCGCCGTCGCCGTCGGCGTCGGCCAGGATCCCATCGACCTCGTTCTGCGACCAGTACTTCGGCCCGCTGATCCCATCGTCGATCGCGAGGATCTCCCCGGGTCCGATGAAGTCGGTGCGACCATCGGCGTTGATATCCGCGAGCCCGGGCCCGCCGCTGCCCGACTGCCCGAGCGCGAACGCGACCGCCATCGTGAACCGGCCCGTGCCGTCGTTGCGCAGGAGCGAGAGGCGATTGGGCCAGCTGGACGACGTGGGCGGATCGGCCCGGTAGGCGATGTCTCCGTCGCCATCGCCATCGATGTCCCCGCCGAATGCCCACCCCAAGGACTGTGGCCCGGGCCCATAGACCGTGCTCTGTGGTCCGGCCACCCACCCCACCGATGGCACCTGACGGACCGTCGCAACCGTCGCCGCCGGCGAGGAGCCGTCGACTGAAAGCAAGGCGACGTCCTTGCGGCCATCGGCATCCAGATCGAGGACGACGACGCTCGATCCGTTCGCTGACGCGATCGGAAGCAGGCTGCCAGGAGTGAATGTGCCACCAGCGCAGTTGTAGACCCGCAGACCGATCGTGAGGTTCGGTAGCGCCTCGTGAACGATCACCTCCGTCAGACCGTCGGAATTCGAATCCCACGGGACGATCGTCTGCGGATTCTGCCCCCCGAGAGGCAACGTGAACGCCGGAAGCACGACGAAGCCGTTCACCGTCACCGTGATCCACCGCAGTGACACCACCGAGAAGGGTGGCAGGGGGAGGGGCGTAACGGTCGAAACGAGGAGGTCGGCGACGCCGTCACCGGTCACCTCGCCCGCGGAAAGGGACATGACCTGGAGCCCGATCGGGATCGTCAGCAACTGCACGAGCGCGGGCCCCGACACCACCGAATACACCGCAAGCGCGGTGGCCGCCATCGTTGCACCGGGGACGACGACGACGATCTCCGGCAGGTTGTCGCCCGTCATGTCGATTGCAGCGACGGGAGCGTCGGCGGCCTGAACTCCCGACAGTTGGATCCACGGCTGGTAGCTCCCGTCGGTCGCGGGCCGCCAGACGACGAGATTCCCGGCGAGGAAACCGATCAACTCGGACTTGCCATCCAGGTCCAGGTCTGCCGCGGCGCGATACGTGCGGCCGTCCGTCTCGAGGCGCGGAACGCGGAACTGCGCCTGCGCGGACAGTCCAACGCAGATGGACGTGGCGCACGCCGACACGAGGATCTTCGACAGGATGCCGAACCGATGCATACGCAAGCCAGACTGGCGCGGACCGTGGGTGTGGACAGTCTACACGGCAACCGAGCCGCAGTTACGGCGATCGCGGCCGCACGGTCCGACCGAGGATGCGGCCCCGAGGGCCACCCGAGGTGCGCCCGATCGTCAGCTTCACGACGCCGCAGGGGTTCATCGAGGCCGAAGCGCCCGGATCCGCGGCTTACGCGCGGCGCATGCCGGCAGTATCCTGGCGGTCCGATGGGCTCGGTCATCCTCGACCACCCGCGCCAGCCCGGAGCCACCCCATGATCCGACGCATCGCCCTCATTCATGCGCTCCTGTTCTCGAGTGCGGTCGCCCGCGGTCAGGCCTGCACCCAGACGCTTCCCAACGGCCTCCTCAGCATCGACGGAAACGGGACGGCCCAGAGCCCCTTCAACTCCACTTCGTCCCAGGTCTGGCAGTGGGTTTACGACTCGGGGCAGTTCCAGGCCACCGGGCCCATCACGATCACGGGGATCTCCGTTCGCGCCAGCCAGCCGACGCTCGTGAGTGCTGGCGGCAACTTTCCCAACGTCCGCGTGACGTGCTCGTCGTCGCCCAACAACTACACGGCGACGGCGCAGAGCACGAGCTTTGCCGCGAACGTGGGTACGAACGCCACGGTCGTGTTCAACGGAGCGTGGACCACCGGGCCGATCACGGCGTCGGGGACTGCGACCGCCAACTGGATCCCGATCCCGCTGACGGCGCCGTTCGCCTACAACCCGACGCTCGGCCTGGACTTCCTCGTCCAGGTGGAGAAGTGCGCGACGACGACGACGCTCGGGATCCCGCTCGACGCCCAGGTCGGAGCGACGGGGATCAACGGCGGCAACTCGTACGGCAACACGGTGCTCTGCTCGATCGGAACTCGCACGACGGCGAACAACGAATCCGTGCCCGTGATCAAGATCGACTACACCCTCGGGCAGTCGCCGTGGCAGGTGAACTCCACCCAGGCGAGCCTGGACCTGAACGGCCAGTCGCCGCCGCCGTGCACCGGCGGCCCAATCACCGTCACCACGTGTAGCGGAGCGCCGGTCATCGCAACCATCGGGACCACGCTCACGGGCAATCCGTTCGACCTCTTCTTCACTGCGTCCGCAGCCGTGCCGTCGAACGCGGGCGGATTCGCGACGCCCGGCGGGCAGCACCTGAACCTGAACATCTCGGACCCGACGTTCGCCGGTCTGTTCGCGCCGAACTTCGCGCCCATCGCACCGGCGGCGATCACCGCCTCACTGCCCGCTCCGGCGCTGGTCTCGGTGCAGATGATCGTTCTCGATCCGACGAACGCGGAAGGGTTCCGCCTTTCCGCGGCGAACCAGTTGACGACGGTCTCGTCAGTCAACGTGCCCGGGCCGATCGCGGACAACGGCGTGGTGTCGATCACGACGGGCGCGATGCCCCTCTGCGGTCCGGTGACGGTTCCATTCTTCGGCCTCTCGTACACGGTCACGCACGTGTGTTCGAACGGCCGACTCATGTGGGGACCGACCGGCAGCGGCGACGCGGTGCCGCTCGTCGCGTCCGCGATGACGCAGGGGCCGTCGGCGGGTGCGTGGTGCGACCTCACGCCCAACAGCGGCGGATCGATCGTGGCGTCCGTACCTGCACCCGGCCTCTTCCGCGTCAGCTGGACCTCCGTGCCGTACTACGGCAGCCCGGGTCTCCAGGCGACGTTCTACGTCGAGATCGACACCGTGAGCGGCGCAGTCACGATCTCGGGCATCACGAGCTTCCTCACGTTCCCGCCGGTCACGGGCATCTCGAACAGCATGTTCCTCGGACTGAGCCCCGGCGGACCCGGCGGCGCCACCGACCCCGGTCAGACGACGTTCTTCGTCGGAGGGCCGGTGAACGGGCCGAACAACGCCACCGACATGGTCTACATGTTCGGGCAGGCGGGTCCGCTCGTTCCCGGACTCAACGCGCTCGTCTTCACGCCGAATGCGTCCGGGAATTACGACTGGACGGGCTTCTGACGCAGCGGCACACGCGCATCGAGTGATCGCTCATGGCACGACGCAGCGTCGTCATCTCCCTCACGGTCGTCGTCATCGGCGCCGGGGCTACGGCGCTCGTCGCCTCGCGCTACTGGAGCCGCCTCGTCGACATGACGAAACCCGGCCGCGTGCGGGTCGCCGAAGCTCGAGGCCGAACCGAGGCCCCGCTCCGCGACGCCTCCCGCGCGCTCGGCATCGCGTACCCTCCGGCCGAGATGTTCATTCGCGCGTTCAAGCACGAACGCGAACTCGAAGTCTGGGTGCGAGGGACGCAAGCAAGACCATTCGAACGCCTTCGCACGTACGCCATCGCAGGCATGTCGGGCGGCCTCGGCCCGAAGCGACGCTCGGGTGATCTCCAGGTGCCCGAGGGCTTCTACCTCGTGCGTGAGTTCCTGCCGCAAAGCCGACTCCACCTCTCCCTGAAGCTCGACTACCCCAACGCATCCGATCGAATCCTGTCGGACCGCGAGCGCCCCGGCGCCGACATCTGCATCCACGGCGGAACCGAGAGCATCGGGTGTCTCGCGATGACGGACGCGGTCATCGACGAGATCTACGTGCTGGCGCTCGACACGACGCAAGGCCGCCCGGGGAGGATCGCAGTCCACGTCTTTCCCGCACGCCTGGACGAGCCGGGAATGACGTGGCTCTCCGCCCGATTTGGCGAGAAGCCGGAACTCGTTGCGTTCTGGCGGACGCTCGCGCCTGCGTTCACGGCGTTCGAGGCGACGCACGTCCCGCCTGCCGTCCACGCCGACGCCGCGGGCGCCTACGTCATCGAGTGAGCACGGCGATCGTGCGACGAGTCAAGGCGTCTCACGACGACGGAATTCGACGAAGTAGTTGTCGTTCATCCAACGCTTCGCGCCGATGACGTCGAAGCCGGCGGCGACGATCTCGGCGGTGAACACCTCTTCCCCCGCGCGCACGTGATCGAGGACCCATTGGGGAGTCCTGCCCGGGATCCGGATGAAGTCCACGACGACGAGCCGTCCGCCGGGGCGCAGCGCGCGATGGATCGAAGCGAGCGTCGATGCCGGGTACTCGAAGTGGTGGTAGGTGTCGCACACGAACGCCAGATCGATGCTGGCGTCCGGCAGCTCGACGGAGTCTTCCTTGCACAGCACGGTCGTGACGTTGGTCATCCCGTCGGCCTTCACGCGCGCCGCGATGTGCTCGACGAACGACGGCATCAGATCGACGGCGAAGACCTGGCCCGATGGGCCGACGAGTCCGGCGAATTCGCGCGTGAGGATGCCCGTCCCCGCTCCGACGTCGGCGACGTGCATCCCCTGAGTCACGCCGCACTCCGCCGCGATCCGCGCTCGCTGCGCATACACCTCGCGGCTTTCGATCTCGAACTTCGCAACCCAGTGATCGGCGATCGGGTCGCTCCGATAGGGGTCGTTGATCCCGGGACGAACGCTCGCGGGGCGCGTCGTGGGCCCGCCGTCCGACGACGTGCAACCAAAAAGGCACACGCTGCCGATGAAAAGCCACAGGTGAAATCCACTCCGCGACCGAAGCTGTCTGGCCATGGCGACCACATTACCCGCATCGTGCCACCACGCACCCGCGGGCCTCTCCCACCCTCTGCGGTCGATTGCTAAGACCGTCGGCCATGCAGTCGAGCCATCCAGATTTTTCGCCCGAGTTCGGGGCGAATGCCGCCTACGTCGACGATCTCTTCGCGCGCTGGTCCGATGAACCGACGAACGTCGCCGAGGACTGGAGGACGTACTTCGAGCGGATCGCCCCGGAACGGGCGCGCGATCACGCGGCGCGACCGGCCGCCGTCGCGTCGATCGCAGCGCCGGCGACGGCGGATGGCGCCGAGCCTGGCGCACGGCCCGCCGATCACGAACCGCTGCGCGGCGTCGCCGCGAAGATCGTCCGGAACATGGAAGACAGCCTGGGAATCCCCACGGCGACGTCGGTCCGCTCGCTATCCGTGCGACTCCTGGACGAGAATCGCAACATCCTGAACCGCCACCTGAACGTGGCGGGACGTCCCAAGGCCTCCTTCACGCACTTCATCGCGTTCGCCATCGTGCGTGCGGTGCGCGAGATGCCGCAGCTGAACGCGGCCTTCACGCAGGACGGCGATCAGCCCATCCGCATCCGCAGGGAGGCGATCAACCTCGGTCTCGCCATCGACCTCGAAGGCAAGAACGGCACGCGCACGCTCGTCGTGCCGAACCTGAAGAACGCCGGCGCCATGGGCTTCGATCAGTTCCTCGCCGCTTACGGCGACGCCGTCGATCGCGCGCGACTCGGCAAGCTCACGCCCGACGACTTCCAGGGCACGACGATCACGCTGACGAACCCGGGGACGATCGGCACGGTGGCTTCGGTCCCGCGTCTCATGCCGGGACAGGGCCTCATCGTCGCCACGGGCGCGATCGCGTACCCCGCCGAGTACCAATCCGCATCGAGCGAGATGCTCACGCAGCTCGGCATCAGCAAGGTGATGACGATGACGAGCACGTACGACCATCGCATCATCCAAGGTGCGGAATCGGGTCTGCTGCTCCACCGCATCGACGAACTGCTGCAGGGCAAGGACGCCTTCTACGAGGAGATCTTCGAGTCGCTCGACTGCCCGCACACGCCGTGGAAGCGGGCGCAGGATCGCAACGCGATGCTCGCCGGCGGCGGCGCGCCGTCCCTCGAGGTGATCGAGAAGCAGGCCCGCGTCCTCCAGCTCATCAATGCCTATCGCGTCCGCGGCTGCCGCATCGCCGACCTCGATCCTCTCGAGTTCAAACCCGAGTTCCATCCCGAACTCGACCTCGCGACGTACGGCCTCACGGTCTTCGACCTCGACCGGGTGTTCATGACCGGCGGCCTGGGCGGCAAGCCCATGGCGACGCTCCGCGAGATCCTGGAGATCCTGCTCGACACGTACTCCCGCCGCATCGGCGTCGAGTACATGCACATCTCGGATCCGAAGAAGAAGGCGTGGCTCCAGCAGCGCATGGAGCCCACGCGCAACCTGGAGCCGTTCGCGCCGAAAGAGCAGCGCCGGATCCTCGAGAAGCTGAACGCCGCCGAGGCCTTCGAGAAGTTCCTCCACACGCGGTACCTCGGACACAAGCGGTTCTCGCTCGAGGGCGCCGAGACGCTCATCCCCATGTTGGACGAGCTGCTCAACCGCGCGACGACGCGCGAGGCGAAGCACGCGGTGATCGGCATGGCGCACCGCGGGCGACTGAACGTCCTCGTGAACACGTTCAACAAGTCCTACGGCAAGGTCTTCTCCGAGTTCGAAGGACTGGTGGATCCGAGCACGGTGCAAGGGTCGGGTGACGTCAAGTACCACCTCGGCGCCGACGGCGAACACATCACGCCGGAGGGCAGGCGCCTGCCGATCACGCTGGCCTCGAACCCGAGTCACCTGGAGGCCGTGAACCCGGTCGTCGAAGGGCTGGCTCGCGCGAAGCAGGAGGACGGTCCCGCGGACGATCGCCGCGCCGTGCTGCCGATCCTGATCCACGGCGACGCGGCCTTCGCGGGGCAGGGTGTCGTCGCCGAAACGCTCAACATGTCCCAGCTCGCCGGATATCGCACCGGCGGAACCGTGCACATCGTCATCAACAACCAGATCGGATACACGGCGGGCCCCAAGTCCACGCGCTCGACCTACTACTGCACCGACATGGCGAAGAGCATCGGGGCGCCGATCCTCCACGTGAACGGCGATTACCCCGAGTCCTGTCTGCGGGCGATCCGCGTCGCGTTCGACTACCGAGAGCAGTTCGCCGGTGACGTGGTCGTCGACATGGTCTGCTATCGGCGGCATGGCCATAACGAGACGGACGAGCCGGCCTACACGCAGCCGCTGATGTACCAGAAGATCGCGCGGCAGATCTCCGTGCGCGATCGCTATGGCCGCCTGCTGGTGCAGCGCAAGCAGATGACCGAGGCCGAACGACAGGCGTCGGTCGATGCCTACGCGGAACAGCTCCGCCTCGCGCTCGAGCAGTTCCGCGCCCTGCCGGCGGCGCCGGAGCCGGAGGCACTCGCGATCCGACCGCCGGCCGAGGACCCGCGCGACTTCCAGGACGAGCCTTCGCAGGAAACCGGCGTCGCCCGCGAGACGCTCGAACGCATCCTCACGGTCGCGACGCAGCCGCCCGAGGGTCATCACGTCCATCCCAACCTCGCGCGCCAGCTCAAGCGTCGCGTGGACATGCTCCACGGCGAATTGCCCATCGACTGGGGCTGCGGCGAGGCGCTCGCGTTCGGATCCCTGCTGGCGGAGGGCACGCCGATCCGCCTCGCCGGGCAGGACTCGGGTCGAGGCACGTTCTCCCAGCGACACTCCGTCGTCCGTGATCAGGCGGACGAGAAGGACTGGATCCCGCTCAACCACGTGTCCGAAGGTCAGGCGCGATTCGAGGTCGTCGACAGCCTCCTGTCGGAAGAAGCGGGATTGGGATTCGAGTTCGGCTTCGCGCTCGCGCGTCCCCAATCACTCGTTCTCTGGGAGGCGCAGTTCGGCGACTTCTGCAACGGCGCGCAGATCCAGATCGATCAGTTCCTCGCCGCCTCCGAGGCGAAGTGGAACCAGACGAGCGGCGTCGTGATGCTCCTCCCCCACGGATACGACGGCCAGGGGCCCGAGCACTCGAGCGGTCGCGTCGAGCGATTCCTCCAGCTCTGCGCCACGGGCAACATGACCGTCGCGAACTGCACGACGGCCGCCCAGTACTTCCACCTGCTCCGGCGGCAGGCGAAGCTTGCGACGAAGCGTCCGCTGATCGTCATGACGCCCAAGAGTCTCCTGAAGAAGAAGGAGGCCGGGTCGACTTCCGCCGAGTTCACGACGGGCGCCTTCCGGCCCGTGATCGACGACGGCGCCGATCCGGCGCTCGTCACCCGGGTGCTCATCTGTTCCGGCAAGGTCTACTTCGACCTGGATGAGTGGCGAGTCCAGAACGCGATCAAGGACACGGCGATCATCCGGCTGGAGCAGCTCTACCCGCTGCCACGGCGGGCGTTGCAGGACGCGGTCGCCCGCTACTTGAAGGGATTCAAGAACCTCGCCTGGGTCCAGGAGGAGCCGAAGAACATGGGGGCATGGAGCTTCATGCTGCCCCAGTTCCAGGACCTCGGGATGAAGGCGCGCTACGTCGGCCGCGCCGCGTCCTCGTCGCCTGCGACGGGCTCGCTCCGCATGCATCAAGCCGAACAGGCGGACCTGGTGAGGAGAGCGTTCGGTTAGCGCGAGCGCCGGCGCGATCCCAGTTCCGAGGCCAGGTGCGAGAAAGAGACCGCACGGATCTTCGACGATAGATCGAACGACCTCTCACCAGCATGAACCACGCTCAGGCTGGTGAGGGAGAGATCGTTCATCGCGTTGCGCATGGACGGCGTGATCGACGGCGCGCTCGTGTGCTTCACCTCGAATCCCCATCGGCGCTGGCCGCGAACGATGAGCAGATCGAGCTCCGCGCCCCCGTGGGTGCCCCAGAAGAAGCACTCGTCGCCCTGAGCGTCGAGCAAGCGGATGACCTGCTCGATCACGAATCCCTCGAACGAGGCCCCGCGTTTGGGGTGATCGAGCAGGTCGCTTCGGGTCCAGGTTCCAAGGAGTGCATGAAGCAGGCCCGAATCCGAAACGTAGACCTTCGGCGCCTTGACCTGTCGTTTCCCGAGATTTTCGTGCCACGGCTGGAGCTGTTTGACGAGGAGCGTCGCCGTCAGTGTGTCCAGGTAGCGGCGCACGGTCATGTCCGACGCTCCAAACGCGCGACCGATCTCCGAACCGTTCCACGTCTGGCCATGGTAGTGCGCCAGCATCGTCCAGAATCGCCGCACCGTCGCCGCTGGCAATGAGATGCCGAGCTGCGGGATGTCGCGCTCGATCAGGTCCGTGATGAAGCTGCGCACCCACGTCTCGCGCGCGCCCTCGCTCGCGGCAAGAAACGCCCGAGGGAATCCGCCGCGAAGCCAGAGTCGCTCCGCGTCGTCCGCGCCCGCGTCCTCGAGCGAGAGACCTCCCAGCTCGTGGTACGCGATCCGGCCTGCGAGTGATTCGGAAGCCTGCCTGAGCCGTCGTGGCGAAGCGCTCCCCATCAAGAGAAAACGAGCGGGCCTCCGGCTGCGATCGGCCAGCACCCGTAGGAGAGTGAAGATCTCCGGCAGGCGCTGGATCTCATCCAGGACGATGAGGCCTTTCATCGACCGGAACGCGACGGAAGGATCCGACGGCTGCGCCAGGTCTTCGGGATCCTCGAGATCGAAGAACGTCGTCGGTCCGTTCCGGCCTGCGGCGACCTCCCCAGCGAGCGTGGTCTTGCCGACCTGCCGCGCCCCGGGGATGGCGACGGCCGGGAACTGCTCGAGACGTGCGACGATGCGTCGTTTGTCGTGGTCGCGTGGGATCGTGGCTTGCCTTGAAATTCCATCACGTGGTGTTGAATTCTCAAGGTGCGCTCGGGGCAAAGGGCCGTCACGCGTCCGATGGCGCACAACGCCAGTGGATCCTGAATCGATCGCCGCAAGCAGCCGACGTCGGCAGCGTGGATCCCTGCCATCCGGTCGCGTGAATGGGGCGCTCCGCATGCATCAAGTCGAACAGGCGGACCTGATGAAGCGGGCGTTCATTTAGACAGCCGGGCCGATCGGCCCGCCCCCTGATCCAGAAACACGAACAGCCCGACGTTCGCCGCGGCGAGGAGCACGCCGATCCACCCCGCCACGATGGCCAGCCGGCGAAGGTGGACGTTCGTCTCGCAGACGCGATCCCCGAGCACGACCCGCGCACAGCAGAGCCCGAGAACGCCGCCGACGAATGGGCCGACGTAGAACAGATACGCGGCGCTCCCCCATCCGAGCCCGACTGCAACGAACGGGACGAGCACGCCGGAGAGCGAGATCAGGATCAGCACGATGCCGAGCCCGATGTGCCGATCCCGTGTGAACGTTCCCGTGCTCATGAGCAGCACAGCGTAGCCGGATTCTCGAGTCCAGCCGCATGCAGCGTGGTCCGGCGAAGCCCGGCCGCGCGGCGCTCCGTCAGCCGCCGACGTGAAACGCGGCGTCCCGGGTTCAATGAAGCTCGACCGTGATCGGGTCGTTCACGTCGCGAGTTCCCACGTCGATCTCGCGTTCGGCGTGCGTCTTGTCGGCGGCCGTGAAGCGGACGACGTAGTGACCGGGAAGCAGCCGGGTGAACCAGTTGAACGGCTCGCCAGCCGGGCGCCAGAGCGGCCGGCGCAACCGCACCGTCCCCGACGAATCGAGCACTTCCACTTGCGCGCGGTCCAGTTCGGACGACGCCGCCGGCTTGACCTCGAAACGCAGGCGCGCGGCGGGCCGAACCTCGAACGCAGCCTTCGACTCCTGGCCCGCGACCACGTCGACGATCACGTCTTCGGCGAATCCCGCGTCCGTTTCGAGAACCACGCGCCACCGTCCCGGGGCAACGGACGCACGCGCGACGCCGTCCGTGAACGTCAGCGACTCCCGGTGCGGGCCCGGGTTCGAACCCTCCGGGTACGCCACCGCTGAGTCTCGATTCTGGGATCGGCCCAACCCCGCGCAGGTCGCGACGATCGTTCCGGGGACCACCATCACGATCCGGCCCAGATCCACCGTCCCCCGAGGCTCGACGATCACGTGAGGGATCTCGATCGTCGCGAACCCGCGACCGAGGAACTGAACGGTGTAGGTTCCCCCGCGCAGCGGCCCCGCCTTGATCACACCCGTCGTGGGATCACTCGGCACGTAGGGCGTCCCGCCCGAGTCGGGGATCATGGCGAGCATGTTGACGGCCGCGGGCGCGCCATCGGGTCCGACGACCGTCGCCGTGATGTATGCCGAAGGAACGTCCGCCCGGGGAATGACGATGGAGACGTCCGCCGCGGGCGCATTCACCTCGCGGATCGCCGCTTCGCGCGAGCGGTCGTCATCACCCTTGACCATCACGCGCAACCGGAACTTGGCGCGAGCGAGGTCCTTGACCTCGAACACTCCCTGCTCGTCGGCCGTGGCCGTGCCGCCGAATGCATGCTCCTCACCGTCGAGCGCCGGACCCAACCGATCGGCGCCGATCCACGCCTTCGGGTACGGCTTCCCCACTTCGTCCACGACACGGCCCCTGATCGTGGGCGCCACGGCCAGCGTGGCATCCCACGTCGCCGTCGCCCCGGCGACGACGGTGACCTTCGCCGTCGCACGGCCCACGGATTCGACGTCGACGCGAATGGGCACCACGCCGGCGGGCACGTCCCCGACGGTGAAATGCCCCGACTCGTCGGTCCGCGCCGAAAGTTCCACCTCGCGCTCCAGTCCCACGACGACGCGTGCCTTCGCCGCGGGCGTCCCGTCGGGTTTCAGCACCGAGCCCGCGATCGCACCACCACTGACGAGCCTGAGGACCGGCTGCGCGACGTCGTCCGCGCGCACGTCCACGACGTCGCGCGTCATGGCGAAGCCCGGCTTGGTGACTTGCACCGGGTTGGGTCCAGGGGTCACCGAATCGAGCCTGAACGCCCCCTCCGAATCCGTCGTGGCGACCGTCGCGGGCGGAGGCTCCGTCGTCCCCCGATCGGCGTCTTGTTGCTGCTGGTAGGCAAAGACCCCGAACGTGACGGTAGCCCCCGGGACACCGGCTCCGTCCACCCCGACGACACGTCCGGCCACGCTGGCGCCGGCCGACCCCAGGATGAGCTTGACGGAGATCGCGTCAGCCACCTCGGTGATGAACCACTGGGTCCGTGACGGTCCGTGCCCCGGCGCCCGCGCGGCGATGCGCTCGTATTGACCGAGATCGCGGAGCGCGAACGTGCCGTCGGCGGACGAGCGCGTGGACGGCGGCCCGACGAACTGGTTGTAGATCCCGCACCAGATGTCGGCGCCGGCGACGGGCTCACCCTTGGCGGAGAGCACGACGCCCTTCACACCGAGGCCCTTGGGAATGGCGAGCGTCACCTCGGACGTGCTCCCGGCGACCAGGGTCGCGCGCTGGTCGTACCGGTTGTTGCGTTCCGCTTCGACCGCCACCTTCCCAGGCTTCAGCGAGGCGAGCGTGGCGACGCCCTCCGAGTCGAGGACGGCCGTCGGGCCGCCGTAGCGGTCGTAGTCGGCACCCAGGTACCGCACACGCACGACGACGCCCGCGGCGGGTGACTTGTCCGACTCCCACGTCGCTCGAATGCGCAGCGTCGCGGCCATCACCACCGTCGGAACGGTCGTCGGCGTGTCGTCCTTGAACGGCGTGACGGTGACCGGGGCGTCTTTGGCCACGGGGCGCGACTCACGTACGTCGGGCAACTTCGGCGTTGCCGCAGAAGCGCCGAGCCGCTCCATGACCACAGGTCCCCCGGATGGCCCGTCGGTGCGAGGCGGCCAGGACCACACGACCGCCATGGCCACGAGCACGATCGCCGCCGCGATCCCGAACTTCGTTTTCGCCGTCATCGCGAGGCCTCCGAGCGAAGGTGCCGCCGCCACGAACATCGCCTTGCCCATCGCGGCCGTTGCCGCGACGTGATCGCCGATCGCCCACGCGCCAGAAACGGGCAGAAGCCAGGCCGACAGGGCCGTGGCGAAGGGTTCCTCGCCCTTCACGCCGATCCGCTCCCGCAGGAGGTCGATCCCCTTGCGGACGCGAGTGCGGACCGTCTCGACGGGGACCCCGAGACGCGCGGCGATCACACGCGGGGGCAGGCCCTCGAGGTGACGCAGGACGATCGCGGTCCGGTGGGGTTCGGGGAGCGCGAGCACCAGGTCGACGATGCGGCGCCGCGCCTGCTCCTTGGCCGCGAAGGCATCCGCGGGAGCCGCTTCGGGGCGCGCTGCGCCCTCCTCGCGTCGTGCGCGTCGCGCGCGGTCGCGATGAAATCGCGCCGCGAGCTTGCGGGCGACGGCCGCAAGCCAGCTCCGCGGGGCGGCCTCGGCTCCACCGGGGCGCCGCACGGCGGCGAGCCACGCCTCCTGGGCCACGTCCTCGTCGGCTCCGGCGACGAGCCGGCGCGCGAACCCGCGCAGCGCGCGGTCCGCATCGACGAGCCCGTCCCATCCGGTGTCCAAGGCGTCCATGGCGTCCGAAGAGTATCTTCCCGCGCCGTGCGGAATCGGTTGCGGACCTGGCGCGGAACCTGGGGCCCGGGACTGAACGCCGATGGCCGTCCGTGTCGAAACACGAGGGGCGGGCGATCCGCACGAACCGCTCTGCTAAGACTCGCGCGGACCATGAAAATGCCGGAGGAAAAGCCGCCGCTCGTTGCGCACATCGTCTACCGATTCGACGTCGGCGGGCTCGAGAACGGCATCGTCAACCTGCTCAATCACATGCCGCCGGACAGGTATCGGCACGTGATCATCGCCCTCACCGAGTTCACGGACTTCCGCAAGCGCTTGACTCGGGCCGACGTCGAGGTGCTCGCGCTCCACAAGAAGCCCGGAAACGACCTCTTCTTCCACCGGCGGTTGTGGCGCGAGCTGCGGCGCCGGCGGCCGTCGATCCTGCACACCCGCAACCTCCCGACGCTCGAATGCGTCGTCACGGGGCGATTCGCCGGAGTGCGGGCGCGCGTCCACGGCGAGCACGGGCGGGACGTCTACGACCTCCACGGCAAGAACCGTCGCTACAACGCGCTCCGTCGCGCGATCCGCCGCCTCGTCACGCACTACATCACGGTCAGCGACGACCTGGCGAAGTGGCTCGCGGCCGACATCCAGGTGCCTGAGGATCGCATCAGCCAGATCTACAACGGCGTCGACTCGGAGCGGTTTCATCCGCGATCGGGACCAAGGCCCAGGGTCCTGCCCGAGGGCTTCGCGACGGACGACACGATCGTGTTCGGAACCGTGGGGCGGATGCAGGCCGTGAAGCACCAGACGCTCCTCGCGCGCGCGTTCGTCGCACTCTGCAAAGGGGCGCCCGACCTGGGTGCGCGCGCGCGCCTCATCCTCGTCGGCGACGGTCCCCTGCGAAGCGAATGCGAGAAGATCGTCCGGGACGCCGGGCTCGCAGCCCGGGTCTGGTTGCCGGGCGAGCGAAACGACGTTGCCGAGTGCCTTCGCGCCCTCGACGTCTTCGTGCTGCCGTCGCTTGGCGAGGGGATCTCGAACACGATCCTCGAAGCCATGTCGAGCGGCCTACCGCTCGTCGCGACCGCGGTCGGCGGCAACCCCGAGCTCGTGCTCGACGGAGTTTCGGGCCAGCTCGTGCCGTCCGACGAAGTCGACCCCATGACGGCCGCCATGGCCCGCTATCTCCAGGAGCCGGGGCTCGTCGCCGCCCACGGGATGTCCGGCCGGCGCGTCGTCGAACAGCGGTTCAGCATGGACGCGATGGTGAACGCCTACTTGCGTGTCTACGATTCCGTCCTCCAGACACCGAAGGGTCAGTGACGCGTCATGCGAGTCCTACACGTTCTCGATCACTCCATTCCGCTGCACTCCGGATACACGTTCCGCACGCTGTCGATCCTGCGTGAGCAGCGAAAGCTCGGCATCGAGACGTTCCACCTCACGACGCCCAAGCACACGGCGCCCTGCGGCGCGGACGAGACCGTCGACGGCTTCCACTTCTATCGGACGCGAGCGCCCACGGGGCTCGGCTCGCGGCTGCCCGTGATGAAGGAGTTCGCGCTCATGAACGCGGTCGAGCGCCGCCTGCGCGAAGTCGTCGCGATCGTCAAACCCGACGTCATCCATGCGCACTCGCCCGCGCTGAACGCGCATCCGGCGATCCGCGTGGCGCGATCGGTCGGCATTCCCGTCGTCTACGAAGTGCGTGCGTTCTGGGAAGACGCGGCCGTCGACCACGGCACGAGCCGCGAGTGGGGTCCGC
The DNA here is from genome assembly GCA_044222185.1 of Planctomycetota bacterium. Classification (GTDB taxonomy): domain Bacteria; phylum Planctomycetota; family CAIWVZ01; genus JBGANV01. The sequence continues at coordinate 136,930 of JBGANV010000006.1, read as the reverse complement.
GATACCGGGCCACGCGCGCGCTCGAGACGCGGGCGCTGCGCCAGGTCGATCACGTGTTCACGATCTGCGAGGGGTTGCGGCAGGACATCGTCAGCCGCGGCATCGCCGACTCGAAGGTCACCGTCATCCCGAACGCCGTCGACGTCTCGCAGTTCCAGGTGGCCGGCGTTCCCGATCGCGCGCTCGCCATGCGCCTGGGAGTGGCGGGCCAGCCGGTGATCGGCTTCATCGGTTCGTTCTACGCCTACGAAGGGCTCACCCTGCTCGTGAAGGCGCTGCCGCAGATCCGGGCGCGGGTGCCGGACATCCGCGTGCTCCTCGTGGGTGGCGGACCCGATGAGCCCGAGCTTCGCACCCAGGTGAACGCGTTGGGGCTGGATGCCGCCGTGCTGTTCATCGGGCGCGTCGACCACCAGGACGTCAAGCGCTACTACGACCTCATCGACGTCCTGTGCTATCCGCGCTTGTCCATGCGGCTGACGGAACTCGTCACACCGCTGAAGCCGCTGGAGGCGATGGCGCAGGGACGCGTGTTCGTCGCGTCGGACGTCGGCGGGCACAAGGAACTCATCCGCGACGGGGTCACGGGAGTGTTGTTCAAGGCGGGTGACGATGGCGCGCTCGCACAGGCCGTCGTCGATCTGCTGTTGACGCGCGACCGATGGCCCGCGTTGCGCACGGCGGGCCGTGAGTTCGTCGAGCACGAGCGGACGTGGCAGAGCAGCGTGGCGCGTTACGTGCCGGTCTACGAATCGCTGACCAGGCCCGCTCCGGTCGCCGTCGGATGAAGATCGTCACTTTCGGGACGCTCTATCCCGACGCGACGCGGCCCTACCACGGCGTGTTCGTCGAGCATCGGCTGCGGCAGTTGTTGAAGCAGGGCGGCGTGGAGGCGCGGGTGATCGCTCCCGTGCCGTGGTTTCCCCTCACCCACCGGGTGTTCGGTGACTACGCCGCGCTGGCGAAGGTGGCGCCGCGAGAAACGCGACACGGCATCGACGTCTTGCATCCCCGCTTCCCGACGATCCCCAAGATCGGGATGACGACCCAGCCCTACCTGCTCGCCCGCAGCGTCCGGCCCGTGTTCGAACGCCTCATCGCCGACGGGTTCGACTTCGACCTGATCGACGCGCAGTACTTCTACCCCGACGGCGTCGCGGCCGTGATGATCGGACGCGCGCTGAAGAAACCCGTGTCGATCACGGCTCGCGGCACCGATCTGAATCTCATCCCGCAGTTCCGGCTTCCGCGGCGGATGATCCAGCGGGCGGCGAAGGAGGCCGCGTGCCTCGTCACCGTGTGTCAGGCGCTGAAGGACACGCTCGTCGAGCTGGGGACGCCCGCTGACCGGGTCACCGTGCTGCGCAATGGCGTCGACCTGGAGCTTTTCCACCCGCCGACGGATCGCGTCGCCGATCGGGCGAAGCTCGGCCTCACGCGGCTCACGCTGATTTCCGTCGGCCACCTGATTCCTCGCAAGGGCCACGATCTCGTGATCCAAGCGCTCGCCGAGCTCGCCGGGTTCGATCTGCTGATCGCCGGCACGGGCGAGGAAGACGCGCGGCTGCGCGCACTCGCTTCATCCACGGGCGTCCACGATCGTGTCCGGTTCCTCGGGCGCCTCACCCAGGACGAACTGCGCGTCCACTACGGTGCTGCCGATGCGCTCGTGCTCGCCTCCGATCGCGAGGGCTGGGCCAACGTCCTGCTCGAGTCCATGGCGTGCGGCACGCCCGTCGTCGCCACCAACATCTGGGGCACTCCCGAGGTCGTGACGACCCGCGAGTCCGGCCTGCTGACGCACGCACGATCCGCCGCGGCCATCGCCGCCGCCGCGCGCGACCTCTTCGCCTCCCCACCCGACCGCGCCGCCACGCGCCGCTACGCCGAGCGCTTCAGCTGGGACGACACCGCCCGCGGGCTGAAGGCGCTTTTCGAGCGAACGATCCGCTGAGGGCGGTTCGCGCTGGAAGCGCACGGGCGCAGCCTGCCCATTCGGCCGGAGCGCCGCGGTCCACCGCGGCCGGATCGCGAGACCTCTGGGCTCGCGCGAACGCGGCGGTGCATTCCTCGCGAACGGCACTCGTCGCGGGACCGCGGGCAGGCAGAGCCTGCCCATCCGGCCGGGCAAGAGCCCGGCGCTCCGGCCGGACCGCGAGACCTCCGGGCTCGCGCGAACGCGGTGGTGCATTCCTTGCGAACAGCACTCGTCGCGGGACCGCGGGCAGGCAGAGCCTGCCCATCCGGCCGGGCGAGAGCCCGGCGCTCCGGCCGGACCGCGAGACCTCCGGGCTCGCGCGAACGCGGCGGTGCATTCCTCGCGAACGGCACTCGTCGCGGGACCGCGGGCAGGCAGAGCCTGCCCATCCGGTCGGGCGAGAGCCCGGCGCTCCGGCCGGACCGCGAGACCTCCGGGCTCGCGCGAACGCGGCGGTGCATTCCTCGCGAACAGCACTCGTCGCGCGACCGCGGGCAGGCGGAGCCTGCCCATCCGGCCGGGCGAGAGCCCGGCGCTCCGGCCGGACCGCGAGACCTCCGGGCTCGCGCGAACGCGGTGGTGCATTCCTCGCGAACGGCACTCGTCGCGGGACCGCGGGCAGGCAGAGCCTGCCCATCCGGCCGGGCAAGAGCCCGGCGCTCCCGCCGAAAAACGAGGCCTCCGGGCTCGCGAAAGTCGGGCGGCGCAGGACTCACAGGGGCGATGCGCGCCGGTCGGGCGCGGCGCGGTCATTACAATCGTCGCGATGATGATGGGCAGCGGACGCGGAACGCGGCGACGGGTGGCGATGGCCGTCATCGCGGCGCTCGCGGTAGTTGGAGGCAGCGCCGCGTGGTTGATCCAGGAGCGGGGCGAGACGCCGATCGCCCGGCCGAACGACGAACCCACACCGACCGCCGAATCGGCGGCGAGCTCCGTGCGGGCGCCGGTGTCGGGGACACGGCCGGTCGCCGTCGAACCATTCCACGACGTCGACGAGTCGGCCATCGAGACGGACCCGGCCCAGGGCCTCCTCGTCTGCGTCGTGGAACGGGACACGAATGCGCCCGTCGCCGGTGCGGACGTTTGGATCGAGAAGTACGTCGCAGACCGGGAGGAGTCGGTCGGCGCATCGAGCACGCCCGCGAACCCCGACCTGTTCGCGCGCATCCAAAACCGCGGACGCCACGTGAAGACCGGCCCCGACGGCACCGTGCGCATCAAGCTCGGCGGCGCCACGGGAACGCTCTTCGCTCGATCGGGCTCACGCCACGACTTCGCGTTCTGGTACGCATCGAGCGACCGCACGGTCACGCTCCGACTCAGGCCCGACACGTCCCTTCGCGTCCGCGTCGTGGATCCGGACGGCAAACCGATCCACGGTGCGGAGGTCGTGGCCACGTGGCGCGACGATCGCAACCCCGATGAACGACGTCGCGACGAGATCTTCGCGCGAGCCAGATCCGTCGCACCGGACGGAGTCGCCACGTTCCACAACCTCGATCGTCTGGCGTCGGCGGTCCCGGCGACGGCATCCCTGGGGATCGCCCTCGACTTCCCCAGTCCGCCCACGGTTCGCATGGACGTGAAGACGCTCGCCCAACTCGTCGGCGACGTCACGCTGACCTCGCCAGCCCTGGGCCAGGCCCGAGTCGTCGTTCGCGGAGCGAGCGGACCGATCCCCGACGTCATCGTGGCGCTGCGTGCGGAGGAATCGCCGGCAATCCGTGCCACGCGCCGGCTCACGGGAGACGATGGCGTCGCGACGTTCACGTCCATCCCCATCGGAAGCCATCTCGTCGTCGAAGCCTCGACGATCGCGCTCCGATCCACGGGTGCGATCAAGGCCGACGGCCCATCGAAGGCCGCCGAGACGGTGACCATCGATCTGAATGCAGGCGAGCCGTTCCCCACCGTACGCGCTCGCGCCTTCGACGATCGCGGCTCACCCCTCGTCCGCACGCGACTCGTCTACGACATCGCTCGCGGCGCTCCGAAGGACACCAACCAGGTCTTCTGGCCCGTGCTGACCGACGACGAGGGTTCGTTCGCGATTCCCGTTCGCGACGCCGGACCCGACGCGGATCTCTGGCTCCAACTCGGTCAGTGGGAGGGTGTCCGCGACCTCCGCACTCTGGCACGCGCTCCGCTTCCAGCTGACGCGGGTCAGAAGGGTGCGAACCTCGGCACGCTCCTCCTCACGCCGCTTCCGCTGGTGGCGCGCGGCGTGGTCGTCGACGAGACGGGCGCGCCGATCCCCTCGGCATCGCTGACGTTCTCCCAGGCCGAGCCCACGACGGACGGTCAGCCGGAGCACTGGCGCACGCTGTTCGATCTCAGCCGCACGGCTGATGACCGCGGACGATTCGAGGTCCATGCGCCCAGTCTGGCGGGCGAGCTCCGCGTCGGCGCGTCGTCCAGTGACAGCGTGGATCAGACACCCGTGACGTTTCAAGCCGGAGCCACCGACCTCACGGTCGTCGTCACGCGGGGCTGCCGGCTGAACGGGCGCGTCGTCCTCGAACCCGACGTTCCGATCGAGGCCATTCGCGTGCGGATCGCCGTGCGTCATGACGCGCGTGGCGCCGAGGAGCCCGGCGTCACTCAACTCGCCCTCCCGCTCGACCGTGGCGGCGCCTTCACGCTGTGGCCCGTTCATCCTGGCACGGCCACGGTGACCGTCACGCCCGCAGACGACTCGGATCCGCTCGTCACCATCGACGGAATCGAGCTGCGCAATCCCGGAGTGAATCGCGACGCACGGCTCGACCCCATCGACGCGCGAGGACTGCTGAAGCGGATCCAGGTCACGGTGGTGGATTCGGCCGGCGTGCCCATCGACGGCGCCCGAGTGAACGTCATCCCCGGCCATGCCGCGTCCGAATCCCGCGAGGGGCGAAGGCCGGCACGAACGCAGTCGAACGGCGCCTCCCTCCTCATCCGCGCCAGCGGCGCCACGATCGTCGCGATGGCTCCGGGCCACCGAGCCGTCACCCTCGAAGGCGTGACGTCCGACGTGAAGATCACGCTCCCCGATCCGCTCGCGATCACCGTGACGCTCCGTGATCCCGTACCCGCGTTGGCCGTCGGCGAATCGCTGCGGGCCTCGCTCGCGTTCCGCCAGGTTCCACCGTGGTCGCTGAGCGCGACGGATCTGCTCTTCGGCCCGTCGGACGGCGTACCTCCCGATCACGACGGTCGCTGGGTGTTCCCGCTCGGAGTTCCCGGTCGGTTCTCCGTGAGGCTGCAGGTCGTGTACGAGCCACCGGGTGCAGCGCCCCTGTTCGCCGATTGGCTCGCCGACGGCATCCTCGACGTCCGCGACGAGCCGAACCAATCCTTCGCGGTCACCGTGGGACAGGATCGACTGGACGCAGCCCGCGCACGCCTGCGACCGAAGTGAGTCCAGCCCCTCCGCGCAGGGGCGCCGCGGTCAACCCGGCACGCCCGCTCCGCGCTTGAGCGTGTTCAGCCGCCCCGTCTTCACGTCCTTGAAGACCTCTTTCTTGTTGCCGGGCCACGTCACCGTGACGCGATCGATCTTCGTCGCCGAACCCAGTCCGAAGTGGAGGGTCATGGGCCGCTGGGACAACGAGCCGTCTCCGCACACGACCTGCTGGACGATCTTGCGGCCACCGGCTTCGACCTCCACGCGAGCGCCGACGCCGAGGAGGTTGCCCGGCTTCTGCGACAGCCGAACGTCGGCCCACGCGCCCGTCCTCGCCGACTCGTTGCGGAAGAGGTGGATCTCCTGAAGCCCCTTGCCGTCCGCCGAGTGCTCCTCGCTCGTCACGAGGAGATCGAGGTCGCCATCGCCATCGAAGTCGGCGCACGCGGTCCCGAATCCCCACACCTTGCCGAGTCCCGACTCCGCCGTGACGTTCGAGAACGTGGCATCCCCGTCGTTCCGCAAGAGCACGCTGCCCGACTCGCCCTCGCGCTCGACGGTGTAGAAGAGGTCAGGCCATCCGTCGTCGTCGAAGTCGCCGACGGTCACGCCGAGATGTTCCGTCGTCTCACCGGCCACGCCGGCCGCCTTGCCGACCTCGGTGAACTTCCCACCGCCGTCGTTTCGATGGAGCCGCGGTGGGGTGTGCTGTGCGTGATGAAAGAGGTCGAAATCGCCGTCGCCGTCGTAGTCGAGCCAGACGGCGCCGATCGTGTGTTCGTTCTCGTCGGCCTGCCCCGGCGTCTGCGGGAAGCCGGCCTCCTTCGCCACGTTCACGAGCTTGCCGTTCCGATTCTCGAACAGGTAGTCCGCGAAGCAGCGATAACTGCCCACGTACAAGTCCAGGTCGCCGTCCCCGTCGTAGTCGCACCACGCAGGAATGCGCGTGCAGCGATTCTCCATCCCCTGGAGGACCTCGTTCGCCGACTCCCGGTACTTGCCGGCGCGATCCCGGACGTACAGGCGCAGCGGACCGCCCGCGAACGGGTCGCCCCCTTCGACACCGATCCTCCCGACGACGATGTCGGGCCGTCCGTCGCCGTTGAAGTCCCCGAACGCAGCCGACTCGGCCCGGTCGTCGTTCGGCTTGAAGCCCAGCTTCTCCGAAACGTCCTCGAACCGGCCCTTGGTGTTCTGAAGCATGAAGCGCGGCGCGACGAAGACGTCCAGGTCTCCATCGTCGTCGAAGTCGACGAAGTAGGCGCCGCCGCCCGTGTGCGTGTTCCGGACCTTGGCGAGTCCGGCCTTCTCCGTGACGTCGACGAACTTCCCCTTTCCGACGTTGCGGAAGAGCCAGATGCGTTCCTGCCCGGCGAGCAGAAGGTCGAGCGCCTCGTCGCCGTCGAAATCGCCGGTGGCAACGCCGTGGGCCTTGATGCTTCCGAGACCCGCGTCGGTCGTGACGTCCGCGAAGCGGATCGCCTCCGGGACCTGCGATCGGGCGATACCGGCTCCACCGACGAGCAGCAGGACGGCGATCGGCACGGATGGCGACATGGGCTCGGGCTCCTGGAACTCCGCCGGCACGACGGGTTCCGAGCGCACGCTACGACGAGCGCCGGCGGGCGGCACTCAGCAATGGGGCGACGGCGGGTGCGGACGCCGGCCAGAAGGCCCCCACGATTCGCGCCGAACGCCCGGCAGCGCCTACTTGACCGTGACCTTCAGCGTGGCGTCACGGATCAGCTCGAGGGCCGTGTTCCAGCCGCGGGAGCCGTCCTCGTGGCTCTCGCATCCCAGCTTGCAACGAGCGACGAAGCCGGCGCGGTCGTAGCCGTAGTGCACGAAAAGCGTGTAGTCACCCGGGGCGAGCTTCCAGCCGACGAGGGACGCGGGGTCGTGAGTGTACAAGTCCAGTACGACCGGCCAGTCGATCGACTTCCCAGGCTGGACCGTCACGAAGTTCACCGCTTCGAGGAAGCATGCCTGGCGGCGCCGACCGAATCGGCCGCGATTGGACGACGGCTTCTGGATCTCGCCCTTCGCATTCTTGATCTCGAGTGCCGCGAACGGCCAGAGCGTCACGGCCACCGGGTTCTTGTTGGTGATGCGGATCACGGCGATGGGAGGCGGTCTCCGTGAGTCCGTCGGACGGCTCTCGGGCGTGACGGGGAGCAGCTCGAACGTGACTTTGTCGGCCACCGATGCCGGTCGCGACTCAGGAGTCTGGGCTGCCGCGACTGCGGGGACGATGAGCAGGGCGACGATCGTCAACGACACACGTGTGAGGGTATTCATCGGGGTTGCAACCAGGCCGACGTTGGACGGTCCGTGATCGCCGGGGTTCCCAAATCGCCGCATCCGAGCGGCGGATCTTGTCACGGTGACGCCGTGCGGGGCGATTCGGCGGTCGTTTCGCCGTCCGTGTCGAACATCTCGGCCTCACGCTCACGGCGCTCGGCGAGCCCCGCATGGCGCGAGCGCGCGCCCGCACCCGTCCAGCGCTTGAATTCGGATTTGGCGCGGTCGAAGTCCGACCGGTTCACGGCCAGAAGCAGCGTCGAGTTGCGAAAAGCCGTCGGTCCCACGTTGAATACGAAACTCACGAGGGCGTCGAACTGGCCCTGGGTGAGAAGCACCGACTGGCTCACGCCGTCGCGCACGGCGGCCTCGGCGATCACGATGTCGCGGCTGAAGATCTGGTCGGCCTCCCACCGAGTGACGCTCCGCCGCCGTTCTCCGGGAAGGACCCGGTGTCCCCACCCGATCGTCGTGGCACCTGACACGTCGCGATACGCTCGCAGCCGTAGCCCCTCCTGCTGTTTGATGAACTCCCGGCCGGCGTCACTCGTCATGGTGGGCCGCCGGAGCGCAGGCTGAGGTCGCTCTTCGAACGAGTTCACGAAGGGCGTTTCTGCAGGCGGGTCGGCCACGGGTCCAGCAGGCACCGCCGCGGTCTCCGTCGACGGCTCCGGGAACCGCGGACCGCTCGCGTGACGCGCAGCCGACGTCTCCGCCGTCTCGCAGCCGACGAGTCCGACCGACGCGGCGGCCAGCGACAGGACCAACGAAACCCGCAACTTCCTCATTCAGGGTCTTCATTCCGTGCGCGCCGCCCGCGCGCGCTCCGCGGATGCGGAGTGAGCGCGTGGGCGGGCCCGCGCAGCGAACCTGGCGCAGACTCGGTTTTCCACACCGATTCCACACCCGGCCAAACCATCGAACGCCCTGAATATCGGGGGTGCGACGGCCTCGCAAGGCAGTCATCCCGGACTTTCCCACGCGCCGCGCGCCGGCCGGGCGCCCCCGGGCGCCGCGTCGCCGCGGCGCATCCTCCTCGCAACGAACGGCTTAGGCTCGACTCACGGCTGCCGGACCCACGACTCCCACGCTCCCCGTACCGCCACGGAGTCCTCCCCGTAGGCGGCCTTGAGCGCGTCCCGGAACGCGAGCTCCACGGGCCGGTTCGCTCGGGCGTTTCGGATCCCGTCCAGGAAGACGCCAAATTTCTCCCGCCCAAGCCCCACCAGGAATCGAACCAGGCTCTCGGCCTGCGCCCGGCTGCGCGCGGACAGGCCGGATTCGGGTGTCTGTGACAGCGGAGTCAGGTCCGCGGCCTTGCCAGCCGTGACGAAGTCGGCGACGAACTGGTCGATGTCCTCCGGCGGTTTCAGGTCGGGAGGAAACGTACCGGCCTCGTCGAAGTGGGCGCTTCCGGGTCGCAGCTCGAAGTAATGCGCGAGGCCGACCTCGATGAACGGCGGCACGGTCGAACGAAAGCGCGTCCACGAGCGGGCGTACTGTCGTGCCGTCGAGAAGGTGACCCGCCGCATCCACGCCTGAGGAGACAGTCCTCGCTCGAGGTGCACGGCCCCGGTGGCGCCGGATGGGAGCAGGGCGCCGGACAGCGGGAACGTGCCGGGCTGGAACGCGCGCTGCACGAAGGCGTCATGGGCCTCCTTCCGCGAGAAGAGGAACATCTCGATCCGGATCTCACGGGTGCCGCCCTCGACGTCGATCGTCGACCACCCCTTGGATTGCGGATCGACGAGGGCTCCGAACTGGTCTCCGAGCTTGCGGATCCGGTTCAGCCACAGGTGAGCCCGCGCGTGTGAATCCAATTCGTCGTCGATCGTCTTGAGCCGCGGGAAGGTGTCCCGGAGGAGATCGAGGTCCTCCTGAGTCATCCCATCGCCCTTCGCCGGCGCCAGGCAACAGGCGACCGCTGCGCGCTGGGTGTAGAGGATCACCGGATCGACGCCCGCCATTCGCTTGAGCCAGGGCTCGATCATCGTGAGGTCGGCACCGAGCATCAGGCCATCGGCCCACGTCTTCTGCGTCGGCAGCATGGCCGTGGTCCCAGCCTCCACGCAGGTGCGGCAGACGACGCCCAGGTCCTTCACCATGCCGCCCATGGCGCGATGCGTCACCGACGGCGCGTCGGTCGTGCCGCGCAACTCGACGGTGCGCCCCGGGTCGCCCTTCAGTCGCAGGCTCGCGGGCACGGAGCCCTGACTCTCCGGCTTCTCATGGTGTTGCGCCGGCGTGACGGCAGTCGCCACACAGACGGCGACGCAGACGGACCAGGCTCGAACGGTGGCACGGCTGAGGCGAGACATGCTCGAACTCCCAGGCTGAAACATCCCGCATCAGTGGCGGTTGAACGAGAAAAGGCGCCGCCGTATTGCGGCGGCGCCTGGTCGTCACGGGTGACGGCAACGGTCGGGATCCGACACCCGGCCCGGTCCACCCACCGCCACGAAATGCGACGGATGGAAACCTACCCCTGTCCCCACACGAAATGGCCTGAACGTCGGACCACGGCGTTCCACTCGGTCTCGCGACCGAGCGAAACTCATGGGCTGACACCACCGCCATCCCGCGACGACCATTGTGTTCTCACGACTTCTTCGTCGTCGGCGCGCGAAGCGCGTTGATCGCCAGCTCGCACTCCTGCTGGCGGATCTTGATCCGTGCGATCTCGGCCAGGACGTCATCACGCTCGTGACCGCAGTCCGGGCAGACGATGCCGCCTTCGGCGTACTTCATGGCGTGCGCGAGGGCCGCGCGCGTCTTCAATGCCGAGTCCATCTTCCACACGACGCCGGAGAGCTCGGCGCCGGTCGCTGTCTTGAAGGCGTCTTCCAGCGTGGAGAACGCCTGCGGGAGCTTGCGCTCCACGGCGATCTCGTTGAGCAGCGCCCCGTTCGCCGCGTAGATCATGAGCCGGGCTTCCTTCGGAGCCTTGCCCGCGTCCGCGGACTCGAGTCGGAAGCAGTTGAAGAAGTACGTGCCGGTCTTGAACCGCACGTCGTTCTCCAGCTTGTTCACGAGCGCCTGGTGGTCCTTGCTGAGCGGATCCGTCACCAGCACGAGCGACGGTCGGTTCTCGCGCAGCCACCCACCGTCGGCGGGGGACATCGTCAGCGCTTCGTCGATCGTCAGGACGACGGGGTCATACCCCTCCTTCTTGACGACCGGCAGGAAGGCGAGCTTCCAATCGATGTGGATGTCCTTGTCGAGGTGAGAGAGGGCGTTCTTGGACCTGGCGGGGCCCGTCGATCCGCCCTTTGCGCCCGTCACTCCGCCGCTCGGATTGGCGGTCGCCGGCCCCATGGACGCGCCTGGCTCCGTACTGTTGACGCCAGCCGTGAAGCGCGCGGGCGCTTGTTGCGTCGTCGCTCCGACGTTCCCGCCGCCAACCGGCGAGAACGTCCACCCGTGCGCGAGTGCTGCCGACGTTGCGAGCGTGAGCGCGACGGAGACCATCGCGACCTGTGCACACCGTTTCGATCTCATACCTGTTCCTCCATTGACACGCACCGGGACCGCTCCCGACGGCCCTGCGCCGCCGGGCGATCCATCGCTCGCAAGTTCTGGGTGACGTTCCCGCGAAGACGTCCGCCGGCGTCAACGCGGAGAGAGGGCTTTCAGGAAGACGACGATGTCGTCAATCTCCTGACCTGAGAGTTCGCCTGGAATCTGCTTGGGAACCGTCGACTCGCGCGACACGCGCAGCTCGATCGGACTGCGCTTCCCTCCACGATCGAGTTCGGCAAGCGTCTTCTTCACCTCGTCCTTCCGCGCGGCGACCGTGCGGAGCTCGGACACGTGCTGGGAGACGGCATCCTTCAGCGTGGCGGCCGAGCCATCGCGGAAGTAAGGACCCGTGCGCGCCACGTCCCACAGCGTCGTGGTCTGGACCTCGAGCTGCGCGGGGTCGTAGCCACCGCCTCCTGGGAGATCGCGGCGCTTCTCGGCTTCCGCCATCATCGCCTGGACGCTCATGGTCGCCTGCGTGCCCGGCTTCTTGACCTCGTACTCACGCCTGATGAGCGCGATCTTCCGCTCGGTGGCGGCATGAACGCGATCCTGAATGCGCTGGCCGCCCGGAGGGTCGACGACGTGCATGAGCCCGTCGCTCAGTGCGGAGCCCGAATGGCACGAACCGCAGGCGCCCTTCCCCGAGAACGCCGCGAGGCCGCGTTTCTCAACCTCCGTGAGCGCGTCCTGCTTGCCTTGGAGGAACGCGGCATAGGGTGTCGTCGGTGGATCGAGCGTGCGCAGGTACGCCGCGAGCGCCTGCGCCAGCCGATCCTTCGTCACGCCGGTGCCCGTGCCGGCGAACGCGTGATCGAATTTCTCGTTCATCGTCTTGTCCGTTCGCAGCGCCTTCACGACGGAGGCGACGGACGCGCTCATCTCGAGCTCGTTCTCCATGGGAGCGAGGCAACGCTCCTCGAGCGACATGACCTTCGGCCGGCGCCCGGGCGCGGCCAGCTCGGCCTGCCGGGGATCGCGGAACCTCTCCACCTGCCCGATGGCGAACATCGTGGGCGAATTGCGGCCGATCCCGATGTCGAGCTGGCCGCGCGAGTCGGCGCGACCGTCGGTGAACGACTTCTCCGGGTCGTGGCACGTGCTGCAGCTCGTCTTGCCGCCCGTGCTCAACTGCGGGCTGAAGAACAGGGCGCGGCCGAGATCGGCCTTGGGATCCGCCAGCGGTGCCTGCGGAGTCTGCGGCGACTGGCCGCGCGCCGCGGAGAGCACCAGGACCAGGCCGAGAATGGCCGGTCGGAGTCGGGAGAACTGATCGTGCCAGCGCGCCATGGTGGGGTTCCTTGTTCGGGGCGTTCGACAGTCTTCTCGTCGCACGTGGAAGACCGTCGGTTCTCGCCTTAGCAACACGAGTGCCGCACACCGTTTCGGACCCAAGGCAGGCGCGGGTCGATCGAAACATCCACTAGATTAGGCGGCTTTCAGCGGGGATACGGCGAGAAATCGTGGGACCGCCACCGAACGAGCGTAGCGGCCGGGTGACGGTCCGAACGGCGGCGGCATCGCACACCGTCAATGCCGTTTGACAGCGATCGACGACTCGCGCCGCCCGGACAACGGACCTTTACAACTCGTCGGTTCAGCCGGCATGCCGCGCCGCCCACATCAGAAATTCACCCGGAGGTACGGCGGTTGGTGGAACACGCCGTTCGCCGCCGTCGAGTCCAGGACGTAGGCCTCGACGAAGATCGAGAGCCCTGCGAGAGACGGCGTGAGGGGAAGCGTGTAGTTGAACTGCCAGTTGCCTGCGGAGTCGGTGATCGATCCCGGAATCGGCGGACCGAAGAAGCCGGGGTCGGCGAACGGGAGCGCGTTGGTGAAGATGTCGATCTGCGTGAAACCCAGCGGACCCAGGTTCAGGTAGGCGAGCGCGGGCTGCGCGACGACGAGCAGTTGCTTGCCCGGCACGGATGAGACCTGGAGGTGGAACACACCGCCGGCGGGAACCGGGCTCGTGCCCGTCAGCGTGGACGTGGGCAGAGCGAGGCAGGGCGAGAGCGACGGTTGGTGGACGACCGCGGGCGCCGGGGTGAAGGTCGAGCCCGTGAGCACGGGCGAATACGGCGCGGACAGACGGGTCGTCAACGTGATGGCTCCGACGCTACCCGGGGTCGAGGCATTCATCGTGCCGGCGATCGTCATGATGTCGTGCGTCGTGACGTCGATCGTGCCGGCCGTGTTGCTGCCACGCGCGACGATCGAACTGGCGGGCAGGAAGTTCGCCTGGCAGACGTCGATGGTCACCCATCCGCCGTCACCGCCCGGTGTGGAATTGTCGTTGCCGTTCGCTCGGAGACGGCAATTCGGCGTGGCCGTCAGCGTCTGCGCCGCGACGTCGATGACGCCGGCGGAGCCTCCGCTCAGCGAGCCGTTCACCTCGATGATGTCTCCGAGGCTGCATGCGCCGGCGGTGCTGATGGTCACCCATCCGCCCCAGCCGTCGGTGCCGACGCCGTCGGCGTTGATCGGTGCACCCAGCGTGATCGCGCCGCTGCTCTGACTGATCACGTCGACGTCTCCGGCGACGTTCGCACGCGTGCGGACCTCCGCCGCGGTGACGACCGCACCGAACGCCGAGATCGTGACGTAGCCGCCGAAGCTGAAATCGCTGCTCGCGGATGACGCGTCCACCATGCGCGTGATCGTGACGGTCGAATTCACGGACGTGATGTCGATGTCGCCGCCATCACCGTCGGTGGAGCCCTGGGAATCGAGTGCCGTCGTCGCCCCGCCGATGGTCACGGCCCCCCCGGCCGTGATCGAGAGCCAGCCCCCGTAGCCGCCGGTGGCCGTCGACTTCGTCTTGATCCAGCCGCTGCCCGTCGTCGTGAATGCGTTGAACGCGTTGATGAAGACGTCGCCTCCCTGGGCGGGATCGGACATGTCGATCGTGCCCGCGATCGAGACGTCGCCCGTGTTGACGCCGTGGTTCGCCGTGTCGATGGTCAACCGGCGCGGGCCCGTGGGCACGCCCGTGAAGTGCGTGTTCCCGTTCATCGTGAGCCTGCCGCAGAGGATCGTGGCGCGGTCGACCTGGATCGTGCAGGGTGACGCGAGGATCACGTGACGGCCCTGGAAGTCGATGGTGCACAGGTCGCCGATCGTCCACGAGCCCGTGATCGTGATCGGATCGGCCGTGAGGGAGCCGAAGCTCGCCGCACTGCAGACCGTCTGCGCACCGAGAGAAGCGGCGATCGCCGACACCAGCGTGAAAGTCAGGGCGCAACCGGTTGCGGAACGTGGAGACATCTCACCCTCTCCTCCGTCGGTGCGATGACGACACACCGACACAATCGACCTGGACGAGACGCCGCTCGATCAGGAGATCTCACGCGACGTTCCGTCGCACCGAACCGGCAGGCGCGAACTTCTCACCACGCGCCGCTCTCGTCCGACGCGGGGGCCGATCTTACTCCCGATCCCGGCGTCGGGTGAGGCCGCGCCACGCGCCCACGCGCGATCGATCGGGCCACGAGTCGAAACCGTTCCCCGACGCGCCCGACGGCGTCGCGAACGACGCGCGCGCCTCGCGAACCGAACGGCGGTTGCGCCCGCGGCGGCTCAGCGTCCCGCCGGCGGCACGGGGTCGGCATCCGCCGCGACGCGGACGGCGCGCGCGAGCAGGCCCGCCAGGGACGCGTCCGTGCCCGCGGAGTTACCCGCGGGCGCGACGATCCACGCCGTCGGCACCTTCCTGCGCGAGAACACGGACAGATCCCACCGCGCCGCCTCCTCGGGCGTACCCGGATCGCAGCTGATGTCAGCCGTGCGGGCCTCCGTGGCCAATGCCGCCGACGCCCGCCCCGCCGGGTCGCTCGAAAGGAGCCGGAACGACTCGGCACTCGGAGGTTTGGAGTCCTTGGACGGCGCCATCACTCGCACCCCGAGGACCGCGGCAATCGACTTCACACCCGTGGGAAGGTGCGTCGAAAGCCAGCTCGTTCCCGCGAAGTCCGGCTCGCCGCCGCAGGTCGCGGCGACGACGATCGTCCGCCTGGGGCGCGAGGGCGCGCGCCGAAGCGCATCGGCCGCCGCGGCGACGATCGACGCGGGCCGCGTGGGGTCGCCGCTCCCGAATGCCGCGGGCGCGCCGAAGCCGCCCGTCGCGTCGATGGGGGCGCACACGAGGACGCACTCCGACGCGAGTTTCGGGTCGCTTCCGTCGATTCGCGCCACGACGTTCGGGACCTTCACGTCCTCCTGGCGACACTTGACGCGGATGCGGAACTTGCACTTCGCCGGGTCCATGATGATCGCCATCTCCATCTTGAGGTCGCCGGTCAGTTTGCCCAGCTCGCCTATCAAGTCGCCGCCGCCGTCGCCGAGCGCGCAGATCTCGTTGGCGACGGAGGGCGTGACGAAGAAGGTGGGTGTGCCCGAAGCAGGCCGCTGGAACCGACTCTTGGCCACGAAGCGTCCACTCGGCGGCCGCAAAGCGGCGCCTTGCGTGCTGACGTACACGGCGGCGCGGACGCCCGCTCCCCGGACACCCTTCGCGAAGGCCGGGACCTCGACTCCATCGGCTCGCTTCGGCGAGTTCCACGACGAGATGAAGAGGATCTTGTCGGCGACGGAGATGGGCTCGACCCGACCGCCGTTCAGGTCACGGAGTTTTCCTGCGGTGCAGGGGGCGCGAAACGCTGTCGCCGCCCCATCCATGCCGAAGCCGACTCCGGCGCCCGTGACGTCGACGTCACACCAGGCGTCGCAACCGAAGCCTTCGCCGAGCGGCCATCGACGAACGTCGCCCCGCAACGTGCGCTCGATGTAGCAGTCCTCCGCCGGCGCCGCGCCGGCCGAGAACATGACGGACTGATGGAACCCGACGGCACTGCCGTCGAGGTCGCCAGCCGGCGTGAGGCCGATCGCACGAAACGCCTTCGCCACGTCCCGCGCGGCCGAGTCGAGCGCCAGGTTCCCAGGGACGCGGTCAGGTGCGTCGGCGCGTGACAGCTCGCCCCGAAGCCTGGTGAGATCGAACGCGCCCCTCGGTTCCTCGGGCTTCGCGTCCTGCCCCTCGACGCGCGCCGTGACGGCGATCGCCGTCAGCACCACCGCAACGCCGAGCGTCCGGATGCGCCTCCGGCGGACCCGCCGCCCCTCGTCCCGCGATACGCGCTCGTGCAACGCCATGCCTGATTCCTCGCGCCTGGAACGCTCGGGGCCCCTCTGGCCCCAGTCGTCGAGGCGCATGGTACACCCGGTCTCGCGGCCCGGTGGAGAAACGCGGTCGCGACGGCGACTCCCCATCAACGGCCGGCGTGCGACGCGTCCTGACCGATGGCGAGATGGCGCAGGACCGTCCGGCGGAGGAGGCGAACGAGGTCGGTACGGGCGGGGACATCCGGCCCCGCCAGGTCCGCCTCGGTCAGCGGGGCTCCCATCATTCCGCCGCGCACCGCGCCGCCGAGTTCCAGGAACACGCCGCCCTGACCGTGATCCGTCCCCCCGTCCGGGTTCTCGGACACGGCTCGTCCGAACTCGCTGAAGAGGATCATCGAAACGTCGTCCCAACGACCCGCGGCGCGCACCGTCTCGACGAACGTCGCGATCGCCGTGGCGACCGGGGGCAACCGCGTCGCGAGCGTCGCCGCCTGATCGGCGTGGGTGTCGAAACCGCTCGCGCGCACGCACGCGATCATCGGACACGGGTCGGATTGCAGCGATCGCGCAACCTCGGCCAGGCTCGCGTCGAGACTCACCTCGCCTGGAACGAGCGTCGTGCGACCGCTCGTACACACGAGATCCCGGGCCCACTCCGAGCCGAAGCCGACGGCCGAGATCCCGAGACGCCGCGCGCCATCCACGAGACACCCGATGCCTCCGCACGCCACCGGATCGCCGTCGCCGCGCAGGCCGCTCATCACGAGTTCGCGACTCGCAAAATGCGTGAGTCCGCTCGTCGCGTGACCGACGGCCTGATGGACCCGCATCTCGCCCCGCGCGAACAGCTCGTACAGCGGCGCCCAATGTGGTGTGAGCCCGACGCTCGCCGCTCGGTTCAGTGGCAACGCGCCGCCCCAAGCGCCTGGCGGTGGAACGGCGATCGTCGGGCGGCGTGCGTAGTAGGACCGGAGTCCAGGATTCACGACGACGGACAGACCATCGAGTCCGCCGGCCAGGTCCACGAACACGAGAGTCCGGGCGAACCGACGCGGCGGCCCGACGGATGGGCGGTCGCGGTCGTGCCGAACGGCGAGGGCGACGGACGCGAGCACGATCCTCTCGAGAAAGGAGCGACGATCGACGACGTGCGACGGCGAGTCCGGCTCGAACGACGCGCCGGTCA
Organism: Planctomycetota bacterium; assembly: GCA_044222185.1. Classification (GTDB taxonomy): domain Bacteria; phylum Planctomycetota; family CAIWVZ01; genus JBGANV01. The sequence goes on along the minus strand of JBGANV010000006.1, from coordinate 119,437 downwards.
TTTCGCGTTCGTTCCCGTGGGAAGTTCGCGAGCGATCGCGCCGAACACAGTCACCCAGTGTTCGAGCCCACCGGGCAACCGCTGCTGAACGGCCTCGAACGGCTCGACGCAACGCAGCACCCCGCTCGGATCGACGAAAAGCAAGGACGGGGTGGTGCGGAGCGGCAACTCGGGGTTGTCCTGCTTGCGCGTGAGCGGCTCCTTGCGCGCGTGCACGAGGACGCTCGTCACGCCGGGTACGGCGTTCTTCACGTCGGCCTCGACCTTCTGGAGCACGTCCTTCGGGAGCGTGGCGGGGACCACGACGACGATCGGCTGGTCGGCCTTCGCGGCGACCATCGCCTCGCGCGCGGCCTGCGCGACGACGCTGGTCTCCGTCGCCATTTCGTCCGGCGCGGCGAGCGTGTCGGGCTGAACAGCGGAGGGCAGTTGCGGCATCCAGACGACGACGGTGCCGAGGCGATTCGTCGGCACTCCGCGCACCTCTCGATTGACGAGCTCTCGCCCCGGCGTCGTGCCATCGCGTGACAAGTCGAGGCACGCCGGAAACCCGCGATCGATGCCAGCGGCGAGCGTGCGATCGAAGCGCTCGACAGTGGGTGCCTTCACGAGGTACGCACCCTGTCCGGATGCGAAGCCGACGTAGCCTTCGATCGGCGCACCATCGAGCGTGTGGTACGTGCCGACGAGCGTGCCGTTCAGGAAGGCGTAGGCCTGCGCCCCATCCACGTAGATGTCGAGGTCGAACGTGTTGCTCGGCGTCTTGAGCTTCACCGTGCGACCGGGGTTCGATCCCCACAGCGCGCCGTCACGCTCGCGAAGGCCCCAGAGGTTGCAATGGACCGAGTCGAACTTGTTCGCCGCGTCCTTGGCGCCGATCGAATAGAGGAAGTCGCCGCAGCTGAAACCGACGCGAACGTTCCGGTCGCGTCGCGTCCAACCCAGGATCGCCGCGCCGGAGATGAACGACGTCGTCGCCTGCACCTTCATGCGGATGGCGTAGGCTCCAGCGCCGATCCATTGCTTCGAACGCGTGAACGCGTGCTGCCACGCCGAATACCGGTCGGTTTCGCCGGTGCCTTCACGCGGCTTCGTGCGCCCCACCTGCAGATCGCCATCGGGCAGCTCGTACCACAGGTCCTTCACGCGGCGCTCTTCGTAGTCGGTGAGTCGATCCTCCTCCCAGCCGAAGAGTCCGAGGGGAACGGGCGGTTCGTCCAATCGGTGGAGCAACTTCGCGGCCACGTCTGCGCTCGCCGAAACGACGTGCTGCGACAAGCCGAGCCACTCGGATAACCGCGACTCGTCGCTCGCGAGCACGCACGCGCTCGCCGGGCGTCCGCCATCCGCCGCGAGCTTCCCCGCGTCGCGCAGCGCGTCGTGGAAGAGGAAGACCTTCGTGAAGGATCGCTTCAACTCGGATGGCATGCCCGGAACGGCCATCTGCCCCGGGAAACGGCGCGAGGTCTCCGCCAGGACGACCCACGCGTTGTGGGACTGGTTCTGTTCGTTGTAGACCTTGGCCAGCTTCGCCGCGACTTCCGGCGACCAGTCGTCGACCAGGAGCGACCACGCCCACGCCGCGGCGGCGTCCTTCTTGCGATCGTGAGCGTAGAGAAGGTCGCCCGCGAGGCGGGCCTGATCCTGGCCGAACCACGGCTCCGCTCGCGTTCGACCGCGATGCCACGTGGGCCCGTCGTAGATGAACGGCCAATGGCCCGAATCGGGGACCTTCTCGGTGAAGAGGCCCGTCCACGGCGACTTGGCCCGGTTCTGCCAGTAGAAGCCCGTGATGAACTCGCCGAAGCGCTTGGCGAACTCCTTGAAGTCCTTCGGCCGCCCCTGCCGGCCGTCGCAGAAGTGCGCCGTGAAGTTCTCCAGCGAATTGCCGTTGCCCGTGCGGCACTCGTTTTCGAAGCGCGCGAAACGCTCCGCGTAGACGAGCTTGTCGCCGTCCTTCCACTGGGAGAGGTACACGTAGAGCGCGCACCCCGCCGGATAGTTGTGGCGATAGTCCTCGATGGTGCCTTCCACGAGCTTCTTCAGGCGATCCTCCGCGGCGTATCCCTTCACGAAGGCGTCTTCGATGCTGCCGAACGGAGCGTAGTTCGGGACGAACCTTGGGTCTGCGGGCGGCCCGTAGGCGGCGCCGGTCCACACGGCGCGTCCTTCCGCCAGCCAGGCGGGGATACCGGCATGAAGCGCACCGTCGAAGCGGTGCGTGAGCTCGTGCGTCAGCCCGTGACCGAGACCCGCGATGTTCCCACAGCTGAACTTCAACGTGGTGACGGGGCCGGATTGAAATCCGCCCGCCCACCAATGCGGCGTGCCTTCCGCTTCGAGGCCCCAGCTTTCGGGCACGATCCGGACGAGTCCCTGCTGTCCGACGAACGGGTCCTTTCCGAAGTAGCCAACGAGCCGCGCATGGTGGAGCTCGATCGTCTTCGCGACGCCGACGAGCGTGTCATGCCCGCACGTCGTCTCGACGCGGTAGAGCTTGTTCGGTGAGAACGTGACGCCCGGGTTGGCGAACGAGGCGTGGTCGCGCGTGAACGCCTCGCGCTCCTCCGGCGTCATCGCCTCGAGCTGTTCGATGGTGAGAATCGCGTCCTTCCGCGCCGCATCGAGCTGGGCACGGGCGCGTTGGAGACCGGCCCGGGCCGCCATGGCGACCGCCGCGAGGTCCGGAGGCTTGGGACCGTCGAACTGCTTGAACCCCGATTGCGCCGCAAACCCGAGCAGGCACTGCGCGACGCGGATCGCATCTCCGGGTTTCTGTTCACCCACGAGTTGGTCCATCAACTCCTTGAGCGCGGCGAGTACGGGTCGGTGGTCGGGCAGCACGGCCGGCGTGAACACCGCCGTGAAGGTCGGGCCATGTCTCCGGATCAGCGCCGGCGACGCGCGACACAGTTCGATGCCCAACTGCGCCGCGAATCTCCGCGCGTGTGGATGGCTCGCAGCCTCCCCGCCCTTCGAGCCCTGCTCCTTCACGAACGTCGCGAGTTCGGCAACGGCTTCGGCGCGCGCGGTGTTGACCTTCAGCGGCCACGCATCGACGCCCTGGACCCGCTTGCGCCACTTCTCCTCGACCGCGGCCGCGCCCTTCTCGTCCGAGATCACTGCAATCCACTGGCTCAGCCACAGGTCGAACGCATCAGGGTCGGCGGCGGATGCCTCCAGCAGGTTCGCGAGGAAAGCGGGGGCGTAGGGGTCGTACCAGAGCGCGTTCGCGAAGTGCCTCACGGCCTCCGCCGGGTTCTTGTCCGCGAGGGCCGCTCGTCCGGCGTCGAGCATCAATCGCGCTTGAGCCTCGGGCGTCGGAGCCTTCGGGTCACGTTTCGGCACCTCAGCGATCTGCTGCGCGCGCGCCATTCCGGCGAGCGCGAGACACACGGCGAAGATGATGACACCTCGGACCATGAGGGAGGGATTCTCGGCGGTCGACGCGCCCCAGGCAACGGCCCGCTTTCCGACCCATGAAACCGTCGAAAGTTCCCGGTCGGGCGACGGCGGCGGAGTCGGCCGGGCGCACGGCCTGGGTCCGTGAAGCCGCCCGAGGGGTCGTCGCGGTGACGGGTCAGATGCTAAATCTCCGCCGTCCCGACGGCGGTGGAGTCCGCCAAAACCGCCCTCCGCGGAGGAGGGCCAATGACTCCTGCGGATCGAACGGCGCGCCGCGGGGGTTCTCTCTTGCAGGCCTCCGGCGGCGCCCGACTCCCAAACCCGGAGGCGACACGTGATGAGGATTCTCTGGATCGGAATGGCGGGAGCGCTGGGAACCGTGGCTCGATATCAGCTCGACCGCTGGACGCAGGCTCGGATCGGATCGTCGTTTCCCTGGGGGACGCTCTCTGTGAATCTGCTGGGGTCGTTCCTCCTCGCCTGGCTCACGCATGCCGGGCTCAGGGCAGACGGCCCGTCGCCGGCGACGAGGCTCGTCCTCTCCACCGGGTTCCTCGGCGGCTTCACGACCTACGCTGCATTCAACCTGGAGACCCTGCGGTACCTGCAGTGCGGCGCGGTCGGGCCTGCCACAGCCTACGCGGCGATCACGATTCTCGGATGCCTCGGCGCGGGCGCCGCCGGCTGGTTCGGCGCATCCATCTGGCCCGGAGCCTGACATGCCACGTCTCCCCCGCACCGTCGTCGTGCTGAGCTGGGTGTCGTTCCTCGCCGACGTGTCGGGCGAGATGATCTACCCGCTCATCCCGCTGTTCGTCGTCGGAGTGCTTGGATCGTCCGCGACGGCACTCGGCGGGATCGAGGGCGCGGCGCTCTGTCTCGTCGCCGTGATGTCCGCCTGGGCCGGATGGCACAGCGACGGTCAGAAGCGCCGCATGCCCTACGTGCGGATCGGTTACGCACTCCCGGTCGTCGGGAAGGCCATGCTCGCATTCGCCTACGCCTGGCCCATGGTGCTGGCCGGGCGGCTCGTGGATCGCGTGGGCAAGGGGCTCCGCTCGAGTCCGCGGGATGCGCTCATCGCCGACGCCGCGGGCCCGCAAGAACGAGGGCGCGCGTTCGGCTTCCATCGCGCGCTCGACACGGCGGGCGCCATGGTGGGCGTCATCCTGGCGGCCATGCTGCTTTGGTGGCTCACGGGGTCTCCGGCCGACGGTGGTGGCCGGGCCGCGGCGGAGTCCGGACCTGCATTCCGGATCGTGTTCGGTGTCGCAGCCGCACTCGGGCTGTTGTCGCTCGCCACGACGTTCCTCGTGAGCGATCGGCCGATCGTCACGTCTTCCGTGGCGCCATCGACTCGCGGCGCGGGACCGCGCCTCGCCATGCCGGCGGCGTACTGGCGCACCCTCGTCCCGCTCCTCATCTTCTCGCTGGCGAACTCCAGTGACGCGTTCCTGCTCCTGAAGGCACGCGAGGTGGGCCTGTCGCCCTGGGCCGTCGTGCTTGCCTACCTCCTGTTCAACGTCACTTACACGATCGTCTCGTATCCGGCGGGCGTCCTGAGCGATCGCCTCGGACGCTGGCGCGTGATCGGCCTCGGCTGGGTGATCTACGCCGGCGTATACTGCGGCTTCGCCGTCGCAGGCGAGTCCGCGATCTGGCCCCTGTTCGCGCTCTACGGCAGCTTCATGGCGCTGACGGAAGGCATCGGCAAGGCCTTGATCGTCGATCACGCTCCTGCCGAACGGCGGGCGACGGCGCTCGGGATCTACTCCATGGCGAACGGCTTCGTCACGCTCGCCGCGAGCCTCGCCGGCGGCGTTCTGTGGGACGCATTCGGCTCCGCGTCGACGTTCTGGTTCGGCGGGTCCGTGGCGGCGATGGCCGCGATTTCGATCCCGCTGGTTGCGCGCCGCGCGACTTGAGTCTCCGCCACCGGCCGCGGAGGGTGCCGCCATGCCGATCCGCATCCCAGGCCCCGCTCCACACCTCGGCGCGCTTGCGACCGACGTTGGTGGCGATGCCGATCCGTCGCCGCCGGTCGTCTTCGTCCACGGCGTCATCGACAACGTGCGTCGTTGGGCACACCCGGTTGCGGGCATGAACGAGACGGAGAACCCGTTCCCCGTCTTCGAACCCACGAGCCCGCGCACGGGCGTCTCGCCGACGACGAAGCTCGATCTCCGCCTGCTGGAGGTCCTCGAAGGTTCGAGGATGAGGGGACTCGCCTTCAGCTACCAGGTGACGGCCGTCGGCGGGCGGACGATCGCGCCGCTGGGCGAAGCGACGGACATGCTGAAGGCCATGGTGTCGACCGCGTGCGAACGTTTCGGCGTCGATTCCGTCGTGATCGTCGCGCACAGCCGGGGCGGCCTGGTGACGCGGGCCGTCCTCGAGGACGCGCCCACCCGGCGTCGCGTGCGGAAGGTGATCACGCTGGCGACCCCGCACATGGGAAGCGAAGTCGCGCATGCAGGCCGACGCATCCTCGATGGCGCGGCCTCCTTCCTGGATGCGTTCATGGCCAAGCTGCCGCTCGACGCGCTGACGGAACTCAGGTTGCTCGTCGACGGATTCGCGAACCTCGCGCCCCTATCGGAGGAGATCCGCCAGATCGGCCGGATCGGCTTTCCCGACCTGCCACGCGGCTGGGCCGCGGCGGCCGGCACGGAGGCGGCCTACCTGAGGATCTCGATGCCGCCGTTCGGCAGGATCTCGATCCCCGGCGCCCTCACGCGTTTCGCACCGACGAACCTCGCCGAGTTCCGCGACGGCGAGGGCGACATGGTGGTCTCGGTGACCAGTGCGCTGGCGGTGCCGTCCGAGACGCCGACGGCGAGATTCCCGGGCAACCACCTCACGCTCTGTCATCGAGCGGATACCGCCGCATGGGTGATCGACCAGGTCCGTGCCGCGCGATGACGTCGCGCCGCGCGGCCGATCAGTAGAGAGCGAAGTCGCGTGGGATGCACGACAGCCCGCCCGGCGTGAGCGTCGCCGACGTGGGCATCTTCACGCGCCAGGACTGGAAACCGCCGGCCCCGAGCGGCTGATCCAGGTCGATCACGTCGACGAACTGGCAGTCGACGGTTGCCCCGGTGCCGTCGATCCCGATGACGATGTTCTGCTGACCATGCATGCGATGGTTGGAGATGTTCCCCGTGCTCGTCGTGAAGCTCGAAAGCTGCGCGCCGAAGGTTGGCGACCAGACGTTCAGGTCGACCATGCGGTAGCGGATCGTCGCCGCACTGCCCTCCTCGCCCATGACCGCGACCGGCGCGCCGTTGCTGATGGCGATCGCCGAGCCGTGGAACCCCGACGTGGTCGCCGCGCCCCACGAGGCGCCGTTCAATCGGACCGTCGGCGGCGTCGTCGTGAGATCGACGAGCGAGATCGTGCCGTTCCCGCCCGTGACCGCGACGAACGAGCCGTCCGGCGCGAAGTGCACGTCGCTCGGGTAATCGGAGCCCACCGAGTTTGCGAAGGACCAGGTGCCGAGCGAGGTCAGCGGCGGAGTGGCGCCGTACTGGATCGAGTACAGCGTCAGAGCAGGTTGGTTGTCGTTCGAGTTCACCACGGCGAGTCTCGTCGCGTCCGGCGAGATCTCCAGGCAGACTTCGCCGATGCCCGAATTGGCGTAGGTGATCGTCTGAATCGACGCCGTCGGCGCCGTCGACGGCAGCCCCGAAACGTCGAACACCTGGAGGAGGACGGGAAGCGACGAGCTGCCGTCACCCGAGGTCACGAACATGAGCGTGTTGTCCGGCATGACCTCGAGATCGCGCCGGCCGACGATCGACGAGATGGGCGACGCCACGGGGATGTCCGCGACGAAGGGCCACGTCACGATGCCGCTGGGATCGGCCGATGCGTCGAACACGCGCACGAACTGGCTGACATTCTGATTGCCGAGCGCGTAGACGAGGTTCGTCGAGGGGCAGGCGGCGACTTTCGGGCTGAAGTCGAAGGCGATTCCGCCGCTGAACCCGAGGGAGCCCGTCGCGCGGAATGCGGGTGACGCTCCCGTGAGATCGAGCGACGTGAGGATGCTGGGCCCCCCGGCGAAGTTCTGTCCGCTGAACCAGGCGCGCGTCGGAGTCGCGCGTGGCATGACCGTCACGAGGATCGCGTTGGTGAGGCCGAATCCGCCCGATTGAGCGGGGTCGATGATTCCCACTTGCCCGAACGCCGAAAGCCCCGCGAGCGCCGGGTTGTTCGCGAGTCCGAGCTGGAGCCCCGTGATCCCGGCAGGGAGATCCGTCAGGGACAGCGTCAGCGGATCGAGCAGGAGCGTCGCGGCCCCGATGGGGACGGTCGCCGAGCCGGATGCGATGAGGAGCGCACCCCCGAGCGGGTTCGTCGTTCCATGCACGACCAGTTGGAATCCCAGGTTCCCGACCACGGGAAGCTGTCCCCCCGCGTCGAACGTCGCACCGAAACCCGCCGGCGACGGGTTGCCGTATTTCACGACCTGCGCCGGAACACTCGCAGCCGCGGCGAACGCAAGAAGCGCAACGAAGAGTCGTCGACTCATGGGGAACTCCACGTGGGGGTTGTCTCAGGGAAGGGCCGCGAGCTTACCACCCGTGTCCAGCGCGCCGGGAGCTACTTCCGGAGCACGTGCAGGTAGATCGGCCAGGTCTTCTCGCAGCTCGGACCTGTCCCCGGATCGTCCACCTGCAAGGCCGCGGGCGTGAGCGGAGGCTGTCCCTTCGCCACGTGCGCCCACCCCTGTCCGATGCGGGTCAGACACGTCGTCATCGAGGCACTCGCGGCCTCGGTGAACCGGCCCGGCCACCAACGCTCGGCGAGCGGCCACACCTGCACCCACCACGTCTGATGCGACGGCGTGTTGAACTTCCTGACCGACGTCTCCGTCGGCGGCACTTCGATCTCGTAGGCCACTTCGTAGACGCCGGGTGAACGGAACCGCCCGCCGTTCGTGATCAGCCACTCGACCATGGCCTTCAACTTGTCCAGCCGTCCGGGTGCGATGCCCTCGTCGATCCACTTTGCGATCCACACGTGCGCCAAGGCTTCCTCCCACGTGGCGTTCCACCCCTTGCGGAGTGAGTTGGGAAAATATGGAAGGTCGCCTGTCTTCGTGAAGACGTGCTCGATGAACCTCGCGGCGCGCTCCTTGAAGGCCGCGTCACCGGTCGCGTGGTAGTGGTCGAGCAGGTTCTCGAGGAAATGGCCGATCGCGCGGCCCCCACCGGCGCCGTTCCACACGACGCCGTCGTCGCGCTCGAGGAGCGACGCTCGGCGGACGGCCATGCCGTGGGCGATCATGGGATCGTTCGGTGCGAGGATGCTCGCGAGCACGAGCCCGAGGTCCCACTCCTTGTTGGCCGAGAGACCCACTGCCGACCCGCGCCGATCGCCCTTCTCGCCCCGCCACCAGCCACGCTGCCAGCATCGTGAGCGCGGCAGATCCGTGTCCACCAAACCGTAGGCGACCTTGAAGCGGATGAGGTAGAGCCCCGCCGTGTACGCGGTGCGATCCCCCGTGAGCAGGTAGCGAACGAGGAACCACGCGGGGTGATCGTAGTGGCCGTTGCTGAACCCGCCGCCCGCCGCGTGGATGTCGGTGTAGCCGTACCAGCCCTGGAGGGTCAGTGGGTTGGTCGACCGCCAGCGGCGCGCGTGGTTCTGCGCGTTGAGCCACCAGCCCCAATCGTGGATCGGAGGATCGGGATGATTCGAACTCGGGCGGATCGTGTAGAAGTCGAGCAGCCGTGAGAGCAGCGGAAACTTCTGCAGCAGCTCGGGCGCGAGGTTCGCGACGGCGAGTGCCTTCTTGCGCTCCGCATCGCCAGGCAACGCCTTCCATTCCCACGGATCGTCGGCCGGTGCGAAGCGCGCATAGAACGTGTCGCCGCCGTCGAGCATGTGGAACGTCTTGCTCTTCGCGTACCAGGCGCGCTGGGGGTCGTTCGCCTTGTGGTGAACGTGCTTGAAGTCGGTCTCGGACGCGAGAACCCAGCGGTCATCGCCCAGCGGTTTCGCCCCGTTCTGCGGCGACAGCGGAATCGTGCGCCCGGGGATCCGCACTTCGATCCGCTGGAAGTAGACGGGTTCAGTCGGCCACTTGTTGCCGCCCCAGTCGTCGGGCCCTCCCCCGTTTCGCGCCGTCAACGTTTCCGCCGTCAGCGCGACGGTGAGGTTGCCTTCCCGCCTGGTCTCCCCCTGGTTGACGGCGATCTCGCGTCCGTCGTCCAGGACGATGCGCGCCGTGTTCTGCCCGAGGAGGCAGGCACCGACGAACACGACCGTGAGCGCCGTGCGGGCCATCATGAGGAGGAATCCGTCCGGTGGGGCATCCCGTGAGCATACCTCCCCACGCGACCGCCGAGCCAGATCGCCGGCAAGACGAACAAGTCACCGAGCAGTGCGAAGAGGACTCCGAGTGCCGTCAGGAACCCGAACCGCGCGGTCGGAATGAACCCCGAGGCGATCAGCACGGAGAATCCCAGCGCGAGCACGAGGTAGGACGTCGCCGCGGGATCGCCCACGCGACCGAACGAACGCAGCGGAGGGCGGAGCCGGAAGCGCCCCGGGGACGGACCGGCCCCGTGGAGCAGGTGGAACGTGTTGTAGGCGAGTCCGAGGACGACGGACGCCACCATGCACGTGGCGGCGTCGAGCTGCCATCCCAGGCTCCACGGAGCCACCAGCACGGCACCGACGGGCAGCAGATTCGCGAGCAACGCCGCGACCATCTCGCGGAAGCTGCGGATCACGAGGAAGAAGAGGGCGATCGTCACGGCGAGCGTGAGCGAGAGTGAGCTCCACAGCGTTCCCACGAGCTCGGACTGAACCTCGAACACGCGCAGGATGCTGCCCGTGATCGCCACCTCGGCTACGGCGGGCGACAGGACCGGCGTCGCGCGGGCGCGCGTGAGCACGGCGTGTGCGAGCGCTCGGGTTTCGGCGGCCCCGCTCGTCGGAATGCGGATCGTCCAATGCGCGAAACGCCCGTCGCGCGCCAGGCGCCCCGACTCCCGCATCGCCAGCGGCACCGCGACGGCCGCGCCCAGCTTCACCGTCGACCGTACGTCGGCCGCGACGACCTCCGGCCCGATGACCGCGAGGACGCCGGGGACGGACGACAGCGCCTCGTCGACCGCCGCGTCGGCCAGCGTGGTGACGGCCCACGGCCTTCCATCGGTGCGGCGCGCGAGGAGTTCGATCGTCGTGAGACCGCCGCCATCCATGTCGAGATGCACGAACTGCTCGCGGACCCGATGACCAACCGGGAAGTAGTCGAGGGCGTTCGTTCCCGCGGGGAGCATCTGAGGTGCCACCCCGCCGGCCGCGATCACGAGCAGCGTGATCCCCACGACGCACGCCCGCCGTCGTACGGCGAAGATCGCGACGCGGCGCCAGCGTTTCGTCATGCGATGCGTGAGCACCGGCCGTTTCCGGACGAGCCCGGCGAGCAGGACCGGAATCACGCCGTATTCGACGGCGATGCCCGCGCCGATGGCCGCGGCCGCCGCCATGCCGAGACGCCGCACGGGGTCGACGCCGCTCGACAGGCACGCCAGGAATCCGACGGACGACGTGCCACCGGCGAGGATTCCCGCCGTGAGCTTCTCGTGGAACGCCGCCCGCGCCGCGGCGACGGCGCTCGCACCCGAAGCGAAGACGCGGCGGAACGACGCCACGAGGTGTAGGCTCGCCGCGAGCACGATCACGAAGCTGATGGGTCCGACGGAAACGAGGATGAGGTTGGCCGGCCAGCCGATCGCCTTGAGTCCCACGCGGATCCCCACGGAGACGAGCATCGCCGGGAGAACGGCGATCACGCCGAACAGCGCCGACCGCAGCGCCAACGCCACGCCGATGAGCGACGCCACGGCGAGGAGAGGCGAGAAGACGTTCTCGACGCGACGGGCCTCGTCATCGAGCGCCGTCGCGATGAGCGGATGACCGCCCTTCTCCACGCGGATGCCGAGCCTCTCGGCTTCGCGCGCGAGTTCGTCCAGCCGCGCGGCGAGGTCCTGGCACGTCGCCTGCGATGCATCGGCGGCAACGCGGACGAGGAAGTCGGCACGAGGTGGATCCATGCGCGCCAGATTCAGTGCGTGACCGATGCGCCGCTCGGCGGACTCCCGCAGTGCCTTCCCCGGTTCGGCGGCCAAGGTTCCGCCGGGCAAGTGGAACGGGTCGACGACGGACGAAACCCCCGGGAGCGCGGCGAGTCGTTTGCCGAGCCGCGCGAGCCAGACCGTCTGATCGGAGCGATCGAGCGCGAAGCGATCCGCGCGGACGAGTACCGCTTCATCGCCGCCGAAGTCGGACTCAAGGACGCTGAACCACGGGTCGGAGTCACCCTGCCGCATCCAGATCGAGGGGCGATTGTCGGAGGGCCATGTGCGAGCATCCTGGGCACCGACGGCGATGAGGACGACGATGACCGAGAGGAGACTCCACGCCACGACGCGGGGCGGACGGCCATCCACGACGTCGCTCATTCACGCATCTCGCGTGCACCAGGGACTTCGGCGATCACGACCCGGTTGTGACCTGTGCCGCCCCTCGACGCAACGCTCCGAGGAAATCACCGCGACGAGGATCGCCCGGCTCGATGCGTCGGCCACCGCCAGCCGCGGAGAACCCGACGCGGCTCGGGACGCGAGTGGGACGCGAGAGCGGCGCGCGCGTCGAGCGCACCCTCGATCACGTTCCCCGTGATGCCCAGAACTCCGCGGACGTGAGCACGGGGACGACCTCGAAATCGGTGAGGTCGCTCCAGGCGGCGATCCACGGGTCGAGGGACGCGCGCGCCGGCGCCTCCATGACCTGGAAGCAGCGGGCTCCGCTCGGTTCGAGCCAGCTCGCCACGTACTGGACGTCCGCGGGCATCATCCGGCCGAACTTCCTGAAGCGTTCGCCCACGGGACCAGGGTCGGAGGACTTCATACGCTCGATGACCATGAAGAGGGCCATGGGGCGAAGCATACCGCTCCGCCGGATGGCCCGTCATGGTGCGCGCGAAGCGCGGATCCCGGCTGCGAGGTACGGGATCGGCGTTCGTCAGTAGCCCGTACGGAGCTCGAGTGCGTTGCTGAGCGTGAACCCCGGAGCCGGCCCGCCGACGATCAGCACCTGCAACCGCACGGTGAGCGTGTTGAGCTCCGCGATCTGCGGAAGCGGCGCGCTGACGAAGTTCCAGGTGCCTGTCCCGCTCGTGACGAACGTCGCGACGGGCGAGAGCGTGGCGAGGTCCAGTGCCGTGGTGCAGCCTGGCGCGACGAGAGTCCCGGCCGACGGGACGCCGCTGAGAAGCAGGTAGCCCCCGGCGTTCACGGTGGCGCCGGTGATGTCCAGGGTCAGCGGCAGACCGAGGAACGGCACGCTCGACGTGAAGACGGGTGCGACCCCGCAGCCGACGCCGGCGCTCGTCACGGCGGCACCCAATGGAAGCGCGATCTTCATCACGATCCCGTCGGATTGACCGACGCTCGTGCCATGGAAACCGCCTGTCGGAACGGGGAGATCCGTCGAGTCCGTGACGCCCGTGAGGTAGAGCCCGCCCGCGGGATCGAGCGCAAGACCACGGAACTGATCGCTGCCATCGCCGGCGATCAGCGTGCTGTAGGACAACGCGTGGCCGTCCGGCGAGAACTTCACGACGATCGCATCACCGGGCGAACCGCCGCCAACGTACGTCGTCATGAAGGCCTGAGGTGTGACCGGGAAGTCCGCGGACGACGTCCAACCGGCTGCACAGATCGCGCCGTTCGCGTCGGCGACGACGCCCGTGAGATTGTCGAAGTTGGATCCGCCGAGGAAGGTCGAGAAGACGAGGCCGGTTCCCGTGGCGTTGATCCGCGCGAGGAATCCGTCGCCGTTGTTGGCGACCGGTTGGAGCGCTCCGGGTGTCGTCGGGAATCCCGCGAATGCCTGGCCGACGATCACCGCGTCGTTGCCGATGAGCGTGATCCCCGTCGCTTGGTCGGCGCCGATCCCGCCCAGGTAGGTCGCATAGACGAGAGCCGACCCGGCGACGTTGAGTTTCGCGAGGTAGACGTCCGAGGCTCCCCCGCCGTTGTTCGCCTGGATGGCGCCGGCCGTCGTCGAGACGCCCACCGATTCGGTGCTGATCGCCACGTAGGTGTTGCCGGTGGAGTCGATCGCGACACCGTTTGCCGTGTCGAAGCCCGCTCCGCCGAGCCGGGCGCAGAATTGGAGGGCAGTTCCCGCGGCGCTCAACCGGCACGCGAAGGCCTCCCAGTCACCGGTCGGCGTGCTCTGGAACGAACCCGGCTGGTACGGGAACCCCGTGCCCTGGACTGCGCCACACGCAGTGACTTCGCCCGTGGGCGCCAGTGCGAGGCCGGTCGCCACGTCCTGGTTGTTGCTGCCGAGGTAGGTCGAGAAGACGATGCCATTGCCCGCAGCGTTGAACTTCGTGACGAACGCATCCGCGTTGCCGTTGTAGGTCGTGTCGAAGCCGACTGGCGTCGGGAAGGAGCCCGAGGCCAACCCCGCGATGACCACCTGGTCGGACGCGTCCACCTTCACGACGTTGGCGAAATCGAGACCTGTGCCGCCGATGAACGTGGCCCAGACGACGGATGCACCGCTGGCGGCGATCTTCGCGACGAACGCATCCTCGGGGCCCGAGCGCGAGGTATCGAACGCGCCAGCCGTGACGGGGAAGTCGGTGGAGGCCGTTCGCCCGCAGACGAATGCGTTCCCGGCAGCGTTGACGGCGATTCCAAATCCGGAATCGAAGCTCGTCCCGCCGATGTATCCGCCCCACACGATCGACGGGTCGATCACGAGGGTACGCGCGCCATCGCCCTCGACGGCGAAGCCGAAGCGCCCTTCGTCGATGAGGCGGAATGCACACGCAACACTCGTCTTCGTGCCATCGGCGCCGAGGAGCCACGCCTTGGGGCGAGGCTGGATCAGGTTGCCGACGGCCGTCGCGATGACGAGAGCGCCGTCGTCGCGGATCGCGAGCCCGTCGCACCCGGCGACCCGGACCACGACGTCGCTGGATGTGGCGCCGGGCTTCACCACGAAGTCGTACTCGAAGCGTCCGCCGCCGTCGTAGAGCCGCGCGTCGATGCCGGTCCACACCTCGTGCCAGGCGATGCTGCCGAAGGTCGCCACGTCGGTGAACCAACCCTTGGGGTCGTTTCCGAGGAAATAGTTGAACCGTGTCTCGCGGAGATCCGTCCCCTTCGCGACGACGCCGTCGCGAGCCTGATCGAACGTCAGGCGAACGTTCGCCCCGGTGTCACCTTCGACGACGCGGCTCGGCCCGTTCTTCATCACCGTGAGCCGCATGCCAGAGTCGCCGACGAACGCCGCCACGCCCCCCCACCGCGCCGAGTACCTCGTCCATGCGTCGTGCTGTCCGGCGTTGTGCGCGAACACGAGCGGCAATCCGGCCCATGCGGCATTCGGGTTCCCCCCTGGCGACCCGGCGGATCCCTGGGCGGACGACGTGCCCCCCGAGACACCGAGGAGAAGGAACGCGAGGACGAAGGTTCGAAGCGACTGGCAGGTCATGCGGGCGATCTCCGGCTCTTGGAGCGCGTTTGATCCATGTGACGCGATCGCCGGGCTGAGGGCGTCAGCGGCCCAGGCGCACCGCAGGGGTCGGCGGAGTCGCATGGATCACGGCTTTCGGTCGTGGGAACGGGATGACGGCGCGAGGCCGCGCGGGATTGGCCGTGAAGCATAGACGGTGAATCCCCCGCGGAACAGTCTGCTCCGAGATCCGGTCTCTGCAGTTTCTTGCGGGTTTTGGCCCGACGGGGGATGCGCGGCGCGTGAGGACGCGCCCGCGCGTTCAGAACCCGAACTGGAGGGCGAGGCCTTCGGTGAGCTGGTAGCCCCAGGGGTTCGCGGGCGCGAACACCACGGCCTGCATGTTGCCGACGGCCCCGACGAGGGACGACATCGGGGGAACGACGGCGAGCGTGGACCACGAACCCTGGGCGTCCGTCGAGAACGTCATGGGAACGGCCAGCGCCGCAACGTTCACGTAGACCGAGCAGTTCCAAGGCGTGAGGGTCGAGGATCCAGGGACACCCACGAAGATCGTGCCGATCGCGTTCGGTTCGGCGCCAGCGCCGCTGAGGAGCATGGCCTGCCCCACGTACGGACGGTCACCTGCGGCCGACGGCGCCGGGCCACCGGGCGTGCACCCGGGGCCGACCGGCGTGACGTTCGCGCCGGGGCCCATGTCGATCTTCATGAAGAACGCGTCGTCCAGACCGGCCTGGTTGGAGAACGGCGGAGCGGTCGTCGGAAGGTCGGTCGATGCCGTCGTGCCGACGACGTAGACGCCGCCCGACGGATCGAGGACGATCTGTCGGATCTGATCGGATCCGTTGCCACCGACGAACGTGCTGTAGACCAGACCTCCAGCCGAGGTGAACTTCGAGACGAAACCGTCGCCGGGTACGCCGCCGCCGACGAAGCCGGGGAGGATGCCGCCGACCGTTGCGGGGAAGTCGGGAGAGTTGGTGTATCCGGCGACGAACACCTCTCCCGAGGAGGCCACGGCGATCGAATACGTCGCATCGCCGCCCGAGCCACCGAGGAAGGTCGAGAAGTTCAGGACGTCGCCCTGCGGCGAGAGGCTCGTCAGGAAGGCCTCGGCGCCCACATGGGGAATGGTGCTGAACGCACCGGGCGTCACCGGGTAGCCGTCATAGGCCTGCCCGGTCAGGTAGATCGCACCCGTCGTCGCATCCAGGTCGAGCGCCAGTGCCTGGTCGGCCCCGATTCCGCCGAGGAACGTCGAGAACACGAGGGTCGAGCACGTGGGATTGAACGCCGTGACGAACGCGTCCGTGGTGCCATTGAACGTGGTGTCGAACGACGTCGGGGTCGTGGGGAAATCCGTGGATGCCGTCGCCCCGGTGACGATCACCTGCCCCTGGCCATTGATGGCGATCGCGGTGACCGAGTCCTGCCCGGCACCGCCGAGCCGCGTCGAGAACAGCAGGGAGTTACCCGTCGCTGAAAGCTTGGCGACGAAGGCATCCCATCCGCCGTTCGGGGTCGTGTCGAATGCGCCGCTCGTCGTGGGCAACGTCGTCGAGGCCGTGCTCCCCGCGATGATGACGTTGCCGGTCGCATCCAGGCGGATGTCTCCGACGATGTCGTCCAGGTTGCCGCCGAAGTACGTGCTGAAGACGAGCCCGTTCCCCGCCGGATTGAGCTTGGTGACGAAGACGTCGGTCCAGCCGTTCTGCGACGTGTCGTAGGCACCCGAAGTCACCGGGAATGCCGTGCCGCAGCGCCCCGTGATGACGGCGCGGCTCTGTGAATCGATCCTCAATCCGAAGACGTCGTCGGCGCCGGTCGAGCCGATGTACGTCGAGAACACCATCGCGGTGCCCGCCGGGTTGATCTTCGTGACGAACCCCTCGGTGTTGTTGAACGTGCTGTCGAACGCACCCGGGGTCAACGGGAACGTCGTCGACGAGGTCTTCCCCGCGACGAAGACGTTGCCGAGGGCGTCGACGGCGATGCTCCGGCCGGTTTCGTAGCTCGATCCGCTGATGCGGCCCGAGAACACGATCGTCGGGTCGATGAGAAGCGGCTCGCCCAACTGCCGCTCGGGGACCTCGATCGTCACCCGCTCACCATCGGTGACGCGGAAGTGCGTCGGAACTTCCCGGCGAGTGCCGTCAGAGTTCGACACCCACGCGCGGGGAGCTTCCTGTTTGATCGCGCCGACGGCCGTGCCGATCACGAGCGCGCCCGACGGGTCGATCTCGAGGCTCGTGCTTCCCTCGCAGTGCATCACTACGGCGGAGGCGTCCGTGCCCGGAGCGAGTTCCAGGTCGTACTCGAGCTGGCCGCCATTCTCATGGAAGACGACCGACGCCCCGTGGCGCACGCCTTCGATGCGCGCGTGCGACCAGGTGGGAACGTCGACGATCCAGTCCGATTCATTCGGGTGCGTGAGGTAGTTGACCCGCCCGGGCAGTGGTCCGGCACCTCGCACGATCGACGTGGGCTCGCAGCCGTCGAAGGTGAACCGGACGTTCGCGCCGTGCGCGACCTTCGACGTGCGGTCGTCCGATTCGGTGACGACCTGAAGCAGATAGAAGTCGCGACCGATGAAGGTGGTGTTCAGCCCGCTCGTCACCGCGAGTCCGACCTCCGGTGCGAACTGGCCATGATTCTCGATGAACGAAAGAGGCAGAGGACGACGCGACAGAGCTTCCGTCGTCGAGGAGGAAGTCGAGTTCCGAGTCGGGGTCGAGACGGCTCCAGATGCGGGGCGACCGAGCGTCGCGTAGCAGTCCGTTCCCTTGGTATGCGGTGGTTGCGATCGGTCGCAGCGAGTCGACAGCGAAGAGAACGTCGCAACGGTCGCGACGAGCACGACGCCGAGGGTCTTCTTCATGATTTGTCGGGGGGTGTGGGCGGGGCCGGCGAACGAGGAGCACCATCTGGGGCGAATGGACGGCCCCATTACATAGAGCGGCTTGGAACTTGCAATCCCACTTTGATGCAAAGTTCTGCGCTTTCTGGAGATCGGACTGCGCCCGATGTGCCACCAAGCTGCACAAACCCGAAAGCGTGAATTCGCCGCTTCTGGTTTTCCGCTCCTGCGCACGGCTTTCGCGACGAGCGCTCAGCTTTCGCGCAGCAAGAAAAACACCCGCGAGCGCGAAGCGCCGCGGGTGTTTGCTGCGCGGTCGAGTGCACCGCGCGGACTGTCAGCGAATCAGTAGCCGAGCGCCAACTGCACGCCGGCCGAGACGGTGTATCCGCCCGGGGCCGACGGGCTCAGGAACACGGCCTGGAGCGAGAAGAGATCGCCGACGAGACTCTCGGCGTTCGGGACGATCCCGGTCACCGACCACGTGCCGTTCGCACCGACCTGGAAATGGCCCTGCGTAGCGAACGTCACAGGGTCGACGTAGAGCGGGCAGCCGTTCGGCAGCGTCGTGGCTCCGGCCGCGCCGGAGAACACGAGATCGCCGTATGCGAGCGGCGGCGCCGACGTACCCGAAGTCGTGATCGTGCCGCCGACGACCGGAAGGCCGCTCGACAGCGTCGGAACCACGCCACCCGAACTGCAGCCAGGACCGATGGGGCTGACGACGGCCGCGGGGCCGAGCGTGAGCTTCATGAAGAAGCAGTCATCGAGTCCCTGAGGAGCCGCCATCGACGGGGTGAGCGCCCCGAGCGAACTCGAGGTCGTCGTGCCCGTGATGAAGATCGCGCCGAGCGAATCGAGGGCGACGCCCTTGATCTGATCGGAGCCGGCTCCGCCGACGAACGTGCTGAACACGACGCTCGATCCGTCGACGGAGAGCTTGGTGACGAAACCGTCGCCAGGCACGCCACCGCCGAGGAACGCGCTCTGGACCGCGTTCGCAGAGACTCCGAGGTCCACCGAGTTGGTGTACCCGACGACCACCGGCGCGCCGTTCACATCGAGCGCGAGCGCGTAACCCGCGTCGCTCGATGCCCCACCGATGAAAGTGGAGTAGACGAGCGACTGGCCGTTCGCGGCGACCTTCGTGACGAACGCGTCGGCGCCGAGCTGCGTCGACGTCCGGATCGCGCCGGAGGTCACGGGATAGCCATCGTAGGCCTGCCCCGTGATGATCGCGCAATCCTGGGCATCGACTTCGAGCGCGAGCGCCTGGTCGTTGCCAGCACCGCCGAGGAACGTGCCCCACAAGAGCTGCGCTCCCGACGCGGAGAACTTGCAGACGAAGGCGTCGCTCGCGCCGTTTTGCGTCGTGTCGAACGCGCCTGCGACGGTCGGGAAATCGGTCGACGACGTCGCGCCGGCAACCACGATCTGGCCGGACGGGGTGACCCGAACGCCGACACCGCTGTCCATGAGGGTCCCGCCGAAGCGAGTGCCCAGGAGGAGGCTCGCGCCGCTGGCCGCGAGCTTGACGAGGAACCCGTCCCAATCACCGTTCGGCGTCGAGTCATAGGCGCCGGCCGTCGTCGGGAAGTTCGTGGACTTGGTCGCACCGGTCACGTAGACGTTGTCCGATCCGTCCACGTCGATCCCACCCGGGTAGTCGTCGTTGTTGCCACCGACGAAGGTGGAGAAAACGAGCCCGGTGCCGGTCGCATTGAGCTTGGAGACGAAGGTATCGCTCCAGCCGTTCTGCGACGTGTCATAGGTGCCCGCGGTCGTCGGGAATCCGCTACCGCACTGGCCCGTAATGATGGCACGGCCCTGCGAATCGAGAGTCATCGCGAACGCTTGATCCGCGCCAGGCGAACCGAGGTACGTCGAGTAGACGACGGACCCGCCACCTGCCGCGATCTTGGTGACGAACGCTTCCGTGTTGTTCAACACGCCGTCGAAGGCTCCCGCGGAGTGCGGGAAGTTCGTCGACGCCGTGCGACCGGTCAGGAACATCGCTCCGGTGGGATCGATCGAGATCGCGCGCGCAACGTCGTAGCTCGAACCGCCGACGATGCCCGAGAACACGATCACGGGGTCGATCACGAGGGCTTCGCCGGGCCGGTGATCCGGCACGTCGAAGCCGAAGCGACGATCGTCGATCAGGCGGAAGCGGCACTCGACGTTCTCACGCTCCCCGTTCGGTCCCACGCGCCAGGTGACCGGGCACTCCTGACGAATGGTCCCGACCGCGGTGCTGGCGACGAGAGCACCAGACTCGTCCAGCGAGAGCGCCTCTGCGCCGTCGCATCGCAACACGACCTTCGAGGGATCGGCGTTCCGACCGATGAACAGGTCGTACTCGACGCGGCCCGCGCTGTCGCGGAAGGCGACGTCGATGCCGTCATAGATCCCAGTGGCGCGCACCGCCGACCACGTCGGAACGTCGGTCACCCACTTCGCGGGATCATTCCCGAGGAGGTAGTTCATTCGGCCATCGAGCCGGGCGACACCGTCGATCCGGGCGTCCGTGGCCGCACCTTCGAACGTGAAGAACAGGTTCACCCCTCGCACTGCCGCCTCGCCGCCCGCGGGGTTCGGCTGAACGGCCTGGACCACGAAGCGGTCCGGCGTGAGGTAGGTCGCCGTGGCACCCTGACGCACGACGAATCGCGCTTCGGGGTCGAACTGGCCACGGTTTTCGATGAACGTCGCAGGCAGTTGAGCCATTGGCTCGAGCGCCGCCTTGGCCGGCGGCACGACCAGCGACGCGGGAGATACCGCGGCAAGCACCGGCAAGGGTGACGTCCTCGCCGGATTCGCCGCGCCGTTCCCGGCACCTGCGTGCATGAAGACAACTGCCGTGACACCGATCGTCAGCGCTGTGATCGCTGTCGCGGGCTTTCTGATGAGGTTCATCAGTTTCGGCTCCAGACTTTTCTTGGGGTGCCTCGCGGCACCCTCTACGCGAGATACAGATCCAACATCGAACGCGATGTCGGCCCCCCTCTTCTCGTCTCGTGAGCCACGACTCGTGTAGCGAAAGAATGGCGGCGCAGTCGCCCGAAGCCGTGCGGTGAAAAGGCGCGCGCCGGGCACGACTTGATGAAGCCGGCCGCGCGTGGATGTATCCCGCGACGCGGGGTTGCGCGGCCGCCGGCGTGACTCACCGGCCGGAAATCACCGACCGGGTCCGGGCGACCCACGCGGAGCCTGATTGCCGCGTGCTGTCGCGCCAGCGCCTGACGACGACGGGCAAAAAAAAGAACCGGCTGCCCCTCGGGGCGCCGGTCCTCTTCCTTCCGCGTCGGCGGTTGGGCAGACGGGAGTCTCAGGCGATCAGTGCAGCGAGCCGATGGACGCGATGGTGAAGACCTTCACGGTCGGAACGTTCGTCGGGAAGTTCTCGTCCTGGATGTAGGCCTGGAAGACCACCATCGAGCCACAAAGGGCCGGATCGGCGAAGCTCAGGTTGACGATCGGGCCGCGCGCAGCCGTGCCGGCCGCGAGACCACCCGTCAGCTGACCTTCCGAGAGCGACACGAACGGACGGGTCGGGTCGATGAAGAACCCACCGTCAGCCGCCGCCGGGAACTGCTGCACGAAGTTGTCGCCGTAGACCTGGGCGACGAGGCAGTGGAAGCCTTCGATGAAGACCGCTTCCGAAATGCCATGCACGCGGAGCCGCGTGGCCCCCGGCGCGCCGATCGTGAACGTGTCAGCCGGGTTGGCCGTCACGTTGTCGATGCGGGATGCACCACCGAGTGCGCCCGTGTTCGGGACGTCGAAGAACGAATCCCACGACACGCAGTCGATCCCCGCGCCGGAGTCGACGGAATCATCGCCACCGTTCCAGCACGCGAGCGAGAGGTACGCACCACCCGCGGCCTGAGCGGCCGCGATGGCCGCGAGTTCCGTGGCCGTGAAGACGTGCGTGACGGAGTCGACGCCGACGGAGCCCGTCTCGACGCCGTTGCTGACGCTGTCCACGCAACCGTTGTTCGCCGAGAACGTGTCACGGTAGGCGAGGTCGACCAGCGAGAGATCGGTGCCGAAGGCGCAGATCGACGCGGCGAAGCCGTCGTTGAACGTGGCCTCGTTCGGAACTTCAGCGTTGAAGAAGTCGAACTTGAAGCTGACGGCGGTCGCACCGGACGGGACCGGGATGCGGAGCTCGGCAACGCTCAGGTCGATGGGACGCGGAATCGTGCCGCCGACGCCACCAGCCGGAACGTTGAGCGGGCCGCTCGCCTCGATACGGGCGTACTGCGCGCCGGCAGTCGGGAAGCCACACGTCACCGTGTTGTCAATCCCGGTGCCACCGCTGTCCGGAAGGAGCGAGGCGTTTGACTGAACGTTCTCGCAGTCCGCGCAGCAGATGTTCGGGAATGCCCCGACGGCCTGACACTCGAAACCCTGCGCGGCGCTGAACCCAGCGAGCGCAACGAAAGCAAACACCAACAGACAGGGACGCATGTTGAAACTCCCGTGAACCGACTGCATCAACGAGTAGAGGATTTTCACCACGACGAGGAACGGCATCGCGTCAGGCGATCACCGCCCCGCATCTTCTTTCCGGGCAGAGAGCCGGAAAAACACTGGCTCGGGCTGCCCCGACCGGCGCACATCGTGCCCACCGTTCCGGGTGGAGTCAAGCACGAGTTCGTCGCCGAAGAAAAATGTAGATCTCGCAAAAACCGGCCTCTTTGAAGACAAAAACGCACGAAACACCGGTCCGCAGCGGGACTTTCCCGCGTTTTGCGAACCCTGTGGAACATCGGAGGCTACCACGCGATTCCGCGGCGGGCGGGGACCATGTGAACCCCGTGTGCTGATCAGCGCACGGATTTCAGGAGAAGTGACGGGCGCCTGCCCCGAACCTGCACCCGTGGCGCCGAGCCGGTCGCATTGCCGTTCATGCACGCGGGGCCGATCGCCCGCGTCCGGAGCGCCGCGGGCGCATCGCGGACAGGTAACAGGCCTCGACGAGGGCCATCGTCCTCACGGCATCGGCCACCCTCGTCGGCGATGGGGTACCGCCTGCGGTCCATCGCTGCAGCGCGATCATGGGTCCAGCGAATGCCGCGCGAAACCAGGAACCGCGCAGCGGCACGTCCTGCCACTGGTCTCCTGCCGCGCAGATCGAAAGACGGTCGACCTCCCCTTTCGGGTAGTCGAGGTTCACGCCCATCGTCGCTACGGCCGCTCCGCGAACGCCCTCGATCCTCAGTTCCGATGCAGCGTGCCGCAGGCCGAAGCGGTGCTCATGGTTGAGCGAGAGCACGCATCGTGTCGTCGGCCCGAAGTCCAGGAGGATCGCCGAGCGCGTATCGGCATACCCGCGCGAACTCGGGTGGGATCCGACCCATGCGTGAACTCGTGACGGCTCGCCCAACCACGAGCGGATCAGATCCAGGTAGTGGATCGAGTGGTACAGGATCTCGAGCCTCGGAATGCCCGCGAGGAACGCCCAACGGGCCCACGGCGTATGCGTGTTGACGCGCACCTCGACGTCCGTCAGCTCGCCGAACACTCCGCGAGCGAGCGCTCCCGTGAGTGCCAGCATGTTGGGTGCATGCCGAAGCTGGAAGTTCACGGCGGCGCGAAGGCGACGCCGCGTGCAAAGGTGGGCGATCCGCCGGGCCTCGGCCAGGTCGCGGCCGAGTGGCTTCTGGATCAGCACGGGCGCGCCCCGCGGCAGACGGTCGAGCACTCGGGTGATCTCGCTCGCTGGAACGGCGACGTCGAACACGACGTTTCGCTCGATCACGGCCTGCGCGAGCGAGTCGAACACCCGTCCGACCCCGAACGCCGAGGCCGTGGCGTGCGCTGCCTCCCGATCCACGTCGAATATCCCTCGGATCGGGATGCCCTCCTCGAGGTATGCGGGCAGCTCGGCGCTGTTGACGATCCCGCCCGCGCCGACGAAGACGACGGAACGGGCCCGTCGCGGCAACGACGGCAGTATCTGCGCTCGGGAGAAGTCGAAGGCTCGCATGGCAGTGACGTTGGGATCGTGCGTCGAGTTTCCGTGACTTTCCACGGACACGTCACCGGATCTGCGCGCCGTTCGTCGGTCCCACGTGCGGTCGCCAGCCCACGCTCAATGAACCGCTGCCCGAAAACTTCCGGAAGCGGAGCGTTCGGCCGCCCCCCTCGCCGCCGATTTTGGCCGCAACGTCCCCGGGTCTATAGAATCCTCCGGGCCCGGAGAGTTGCCGCTCGACCCGGTGCCCGAAGCTGGTCCGAAGAGTCCTCCTGCAGCCCACGTCCATAGCGTCCTCCGGCCGCCACGGCGGCGTGCTGGGGTACTGAAGCCACCTCCTCATGCAAAACCACTCCCGGTTCGTCGGGTTCCTGGTCGCCGTTTCGTTGATCGTTGCCGCGCTTCCCGCCCAGGTCGACGCCGCATCGGACCGCTTCCGCAGCCGCGGTCCGACCCACCGCGCCACCTTCGCCAGGAGCGACAGCCGGCTCGCACAGCTTCGCGCCGGCGGCGCCGTCATCCACGAGGAGGACTACGGCGGGTTCCTGCACTTGACGTTCAGCGACGCGATCCTGGGGGGACCAAGCGCCCTCGATGCACTCGCTGACGTCCTCCACGACGAGGATGCGCTGATCGCGATCAACGACTTCGCATTCGACACCGCCGACCCCGAGCGGACCGAAGCGAAGCTCCAACAGATCCCGCCGCAGTTTCGCGCGCGCTCGTTCGACCAGCTCACGACGGACGATCGCTCGCTCTGGCTCGTCCAGTTCGTCGGTCCGATCCGCGATTCGTGGCTCGATCAGCTGCGCGCCACGGGAGCCACGATCGTCTACCCCATGGCGATGAATGCCTACGTGGTCGCCGTGGACGCCGGCGCCTTGGGTGCACTCGCGAACCTCGCGCGTTCTCCCGCCATCCAATGGGTCGGGCCCTATCACCCCTATTTCAAACTCTCGCCGGACCTGCGCCGGATCGACCTCGCGTCGGAGGCGCCGATCGACGTCACCGTGCAATTGATCAACGACGAACGCGCCGCCCCCATCGCCCGATGGCTGACGGACGGCGGGTTCCTGAAACTCACCCCCCCGAGCGAGGTGCTGAACTTCGTCGACATCTCGGTGCAGTTGCCGCGCCAGGTCGTCGCAGGGCTCGTCGCGGATCCCTCCGTGTTCGCCATCGAGTCGTGGGTGCCGTCGCGCATGCAGGACGAGGCGCAGGGGCAGATCATGGCCGGCAACCTGAACGCCGGCGGAACGGCGCCATCCGGTCCCGGTTATCTCGCGTGGCTCTCGAGCAAGGGCTTTTCGTCGTCGGGCCAGTTCGCCTTCTCCGTCGACGTGACGGATGACGGTGTCGATCGGGGCTCGACGACGGACGTGAACTCCGAGTTCCGCGTTCTCGGGCTCGCCGCGAATGCCAGCCGCGTCACGTACGTCCACAACTTCACGACGGACGCCCTGGGCGAAAGCGGCGGAGGACACGGGAACATCAACGCCTCGATCGTCGGCGGGTACAACGCATCGAGCGGCGCCTCCGCCGAGGATGCCCTGGGCTACAACTACGGGCTCGGAATCTGCCCCTTCGTCGGACTCGGCGACACGAAGGTCTTCAACAATGCAGGCTCCGACCAGTTCACCGGCTCGACGCCCACCCGGTTGTCGCAGGCGTACACGAGCGGGGCTCGCATGTCGAGCAACTCGTGGAACCAGATCTCGGGGAACGCCTATCCGAGCGACTCGCAGGCTCATGACGCGATGGTCCGCGACGCCGTCAGCGGAACGGCTGGCCATCAACCGCTGATCATCTGCTTCTCGGCAGGCAACGGCGGTCCGAGCGCCAACACGATTCACGCACCCGCCACATCCAAGAACATCATCACGGTGGGCGCCAGCGAGAACGTGCGCCAGACTGGCACCGACGGGTGCGGCTATGGCAACACGAGCGCGGACAACGCGCTCGACATCATCGCGTTCAGTGCACGGGGTCCCACGGCGGACGGCCGGAAGAAGCCGGACGTGACGGCTCCTGGCGTCCACATCCAGGGCGCGGCGAGCCGATCCCTCAGTTACACCGGCATGGGCGTCTGCAACACGTACTGGCCGATCGGACAGACGCTCTACTGCTGGTCGACGGGTACGAGCCACTCGTGTCCGGCGGTCGCAGGCGCTACGGCGCTCATCTACCAGTACTTCATCAACCAGGCCTGGGGCACACCGAGCCCCGCGATGGTGAAGGCTGCGCTGATGTGCACGACCCGCTACATGACCGGCGTCAACGGCAACGACACGTTGTGGTCGAACACACAGGGAATGGGCCGCGTCGACCTGGGTCGCGCGTTCGACGGCGTGGCGACGGCGCGTGTCGATCAGACGCAGGTCTTCGGTGCGACGGGCAACACGTTCACGCTGTCCGGATCCGTGGCGTCGAGCACTCAGCCGTTCCGCGTCGCGCTCGCGTGGACGGATGCCCCTGGCCCGACGACCGGCAACGCCTACGTGAACAACCTGGATCTGCAGGTCGTCGTCAACGGCAACACCTACAAGGGCAATGTGTTCACCGGTCAAACCTCGGTGACCGGCGGCGTCGCCGACGACAAGAACAACGCCGAGTTCGTGTTCCTTCCCGCGGGCGTCACAGGTGCGTTCACGATCACGGTGACGGCCACCAACATCGCCGGTGACGGAGTGCCCGGCAACGCTGACGGGACGGACCAGGACTTCGCGCTCTACGTTTACAACGGGTCGACGTGCGCGACTCCGGTCATCACGTCGCAGCCGACGAATCAGACGGGCTGCGTCGGCAACCCCGCGACGCTGTCGCTGACGGCGTCGGGCGCCACGGGGTTCCAATGGCGCAAGGCGGGCTCCAACATCGGTGGCGCCACGAGCACGACATACACGATTCCCAGCGTCGCGGCCGGCGATGCGGGCAGCTACGACTGCCTCGTCTCGAACGCCTGCGGCACGACGACCAGCAACGCCGCGACGCTGACGGTGAATGCGGCACCCACGTTCACGTCGCACCCCGCGACGCAATCGGTCTGCTCCGGGGCGACGGTGTTCTTCCTCGTCAGCGCGACGGGCACCCCCACCTATCAGTGGCGCAAGGGCGGAGCGCCGATCGCCGGCGCAACGTCGATCCTCCTCAGTCGCGCGAACGTGACGACGGCGGACTCCGGTACCTACGACTGCGTCATCACGAACGCCTGCGGAACGGCGACGTCCAATCCGGCGACGTTGACCGTGAACACCGTACCGGTCGTCACCGGACAACCGAGCCCTCAGACCGCATGCCCGGGTGGATCGGCATCCTTCATGGTCACGGCGACGAGTGCGACGGGCTTCCAGTGGCGGAAGGCCGCGGTCGCGATCTCGGGTGCGACCTCCGCGACGCTTGCGCTCTCGAACGTCTCGAACGCCGACGTCGCCACCTACGACTGCGTGATCACGGGGCCCTGTGGAACGGTCACCAGCAACGGCGCTGCGCTCACGCTCGACGCTGCGGCTTCGATCACGACGCCTCCGTCGCCGTCGACGGTCTGTGAGGGCGCTCCCGCCAGCGTCTCCGTGACGGCCTCCGGCACGGCACCGCTCACCTATCAATGGTTGAAGGACGGCTCGCCCATCGCGGGAGCGACCAATGCAACGCTCCTCATCGCCGTCACGACGGCCGCCGACCAGGGTTCCTACCAGTGCACGGTCACGAATGGGTGTGGGAGCGTCGCGAGCACGGCCGCGACCCTCACCGTCGATTTGGCCCCGGCAGTGACGACTCCGCCGGCACCGCAGACGGTGTGCGACGGCGCGCCGGCGACGTTCTCCGTGACGGCCTCCGGCACGGCACCGCTCAGCTATCAATGGTTGAAGGACGCCTCGCCCATCGCGGGCGCGACGACCGCGACGCTCCTCATCGCCGCCGCGACGGCCGCCGACGCAGCGATCTACTCCTGCTCCGTCACGAATGCCTGCGGCTCGGTGACGAGCGCAGGCGCCATCCTCACCGTCGACGCGCCGCCTGCCGTCGTCACCGACCCCGTCGGGCAATCCGTGTGCATCGACGGGCTCGCGACGTTCACGGTGACGGCAACGGGCGCGAACCCGCTCGCCTACCAGTGGCGCAAGGGCGGCTCGCCGATCCCGGGCGCCAACGGCGCGTCGCTCGCCATCGCGAACGCCGCTCCGACGGACGTGGGCTCCTACGACTGCGTCGTCACCAATGCCTGCGGGTCGGCCACGTCATCGTCCGCGACGCTCTCGGTGAACGTGCACCAGATCACCTCTCTCTCTCCCAGCCCGTTCGCGATCCTCGGCCCCGCGTCTCCCCCGACGACGATCGTCATCGACGGCACGTGTTTCTCGGCCGGCATGATCGTCTACGCCGACGGCTACGCGCTGGCCACGACGTTCGTCGGATCCACACAGCTGTCGGCACAGCTCGGACCGTCCGTCCCGTCGACCCAGTTCGTCGGCGGGATCACGATCAACGTCGTGACGGCGGGCGGTGTCGTCTGCGATTCCGTCGCCCTGCCGGTGGGTGGGAACTGGAGCAACCAGGGCACGATCCGCCGTGAACCGATGAACGTCGGGCCCGGGCAGCCCTACGCCATGGTGATGGAAGGCGGGTCTCCGTTCGCTCCCGTCACCGTTCTCGCGGACCTCGGCGCCGTGAACCCCGTCGCGCCATTCCCGACGGGCGCCGAGAACCTCGTCATCTCGCTCAGCCCGTTCGCCGGCTCGTCGGGACCGCTGATTCCCGTGTTCGATGGACTGGGGCTCTTCGGCCCCGCGATTCCGTTCGCCTACGACGCAAGCGGCAAGATCGTCATTCCGGGCTTCGTGTTGCCCCCGGTCCCGTTGGGAATCTCGGCGACGCTGCAAGCCGTGTACTTCGATCCGGGCAACCCCACGGTGTTGAAGCTCACGTGGGCCCGCACGCCTGACCAGCTCTGACGCCCTCGACACGTGATCGCCTGGCCCGCGCCAGGCATCACGGCAGGGAGCGAAGCTCGGCAGCGCGCGCCGACAGGAAGCGTCGCTCGGCGGCGTTGGCCGCGCGTTCGATCGCCGTGTCGTAGGCGCAGAGCGCGTCGTCGCGCCGGCCGAGCCTTCGCAGGAGGTCCGCTCGCACGGCGTGCAGGAGGTGGTGGTTTTCGAGCGCAAGCCCATCGACGATCGACAGGGCGAGTGCCGGTCCATCCACTTCGGCCAGAGCGACTGCGCGGTTGAGCGCGACGATCGGGGACGGAGCAACAGCCATGAGCCGATCGTAGAGCCGGAGAATCTCGCGCCAGTCGGTCTCGGCGGCTTTCGCGGCGCCGGCATGTACGGCCTGGATGGCGGCCTGGAGCTGATACGGGCCCGGCGCACCGCGCCGAAGACACTCGCGAACGAGCGCGCGACCTTCCTCGATCAATCCGCGGTGCCAACGCCCGCGATCCTGTTCGGCGAGCACGACCAGATCCCCCTCGGGCGTGGTGCGCGCAAGACGACGCGAGTCGATGATCAGCATGAGCGCGAGCAGGCCCGCCACCTCGCCGTCGTCGGGCATGAGCTCACGCAGAAGCCTGCCCAGACGAATGGCCTCCGCACACAGGCTCGCGCACAGAAGATCGGATCCGGCGCTGGCAGAGTAGCCTTCGTTGAAGATGAGGTAGATGACGGCGAGGACCGCGCCGCGTCGCGCCGGAACGTCGGCCTCGTCGGGTATCCGATAGGGAATGCGCGCATCCCGGATCTTGCTCTTCGCCCGAACGAGCCGCTGAGCCATCGTCGACTCGGAGACGAGGAACGCGCGCGCGATCTCCTGGGTCGAGAGGCCGCCGACGAGCTGAAGCGAGAGCGCCACCTGCGCGGCCAACCCGAGGGCCGGATGACAGCACGTGAAGATCAACCGCAGTTGGTCGTCGCGCACGACGGATTCCTCGACGGGCTCCTGCAAGTCAGCCATCACTGCATGGATCGGGGCTCGGGTGATCGCCCTGTCGCGCCGCAGCCGGTCGATCCCGCGCCGGCGGGCCGTCGTGATGATCCAGCCCGCAGGACTGGGCGGAACGCCTTCGGACGGCCAACGCTCGAGCGCGACCGCGAACGCATCCTGGACCGCCTCCTCGGCGACGTCGATGTCGTCGAAGATTCGGACGAGGACCGAAACCGCGCGCCCGTACTCCTCGCGGAAGACCCGCTCGATCTCAGCCCGAGCTTGCATGCTGGAACGGGCGCACCTCGATGGGGAGCGTGATCGCTCGTGCGAACTTCCCGGCCCATCGGAGCGCTGCGTCGAGGTCGGACACGCGGATGACGATGAACCCGCCGACGTGCTCCTTGCCTTCGGCGTAGGGACCGTCGGTCGTGAGCAGCTCACCGGCCTTGGCACGAACGACCGTCGCCGCGCTCGGCGGGTGGAGTCCTCCGTTGAACACCCAAGCCCCGCTGGATTTCAGGTCCTGCATGACGACGCCCACGTTCCGCATGACGCCATCCAGAACTTCGGGGCCAGGAGGTGGGCCGTCCGGTTGCATGATGCTCAGCAGGTAGGTGACCATGGGTCGATTTCTCCGTGATTGAGTCGGTTTCGCGCGTGACTCCCCGCAGGGACGGCGAAGGGATTCCGTTCCTCCCCTGCGAGAGTCGCGCGCTGTCGGTTGCCGCGTGCATACACGAACGAGGTCGCGCGAGATCGACATCGTTCTTCGATTCGTGCTCCCGGCGAACCGGAGCCACCAGCATGAGCCATCCGCAGTCCGAGCCCGCGTGCACCTGTCCGCGGGACCGGCGCGCACGCGCTACTTCTTCGAGGCCTTCTTCTTGTGGTGGAGGTCGGCGAGTTCGAGAAGCACCTCGAGCCGCACGAAATCCACGGCAGCGACGATGATCCCGATGGGGTCTCCCTCGCGGAAGACGCGGCTCCCGCCCTTGGGATTCACGATGCTCAGGACGGGGCCCTCGAGCTTCTTGCGCCCTTCGAGGTTGCGAGCCGGCAGGAATCCCGTGACGTCGTGCTCCTTCAGGAACACCTCGATGCCGTACAGCGACACGCGCTGCACCATCGCCGTGAGCTCCTGGCCCACGTAGCGATCCATGTACTGGCACGTCTTCAGGTCGTCGACGGCGGACTCCACCATCGTCGCGAGTTCCGCCTGCCCGCTGCACTGGCTCGCGACGTCGCACAATTCGAGGATCTGCTCCGGTTCGAGCAGCTCGGACACTGCGTCCTTCTGTCGCGTCATCACGTCATGCAGCCAGCGGTGGACGATGAGGTCCGGATAACGCCGGATCGGCGACGTGAAGTGCAGGTAATGCTGCCGCGCCAATCCCCAATGCGGGGCATCTTCGCCAGGCCGCACGACCTCGTAGACGGCGCGCTCGACGAGGCCCATGATGCGCGAGATCAGCGCCTCGGCGTTCGGCCGTTTGCGCGCCTCCCGAATCATGCGTCCGATGTCCCGTCCCGTCAGTCGCTTGTCGGGCACGCGAATCCCATGCTGCGCCAGCGTCTTCTTCACGCCCTCGAGCTCTTCCTCGTCCTTCTCCGGGTGGATCCGGTAGATCGTGGGAAGGTCACGAGCCAGGAAGAAGTCACCGACGGCCTGGTTCGCCGCGAGCGCCGTCTCCTCGATGAGCGCCTGCGAGAAGTAGTTCGCGCTCCGATAGATCTTCACGACCTCGTGCTTCTCGTTGAACTGGAACTTCCGCTCCGAGCTCTGGAGGCGTAGCGATCCCTTGGAGTCGCGGATCTGCTGCTGGCGCTTCGTCCAGCGCTCGAAGTGCTTCAGGTCCTCCGTGATGTCGGCGAAGGGGCGCGTCTCCTCCGTGTCCTTGCCGTCGAGGATGTCCTGCACGACGCGGTACGTGCAGCGATGCATGGAGCGGATGACGCTCTTGAAGATGCGCGTGCCTGTGACCTCGCCCTTGGCGTCGAAGCGCATGATCACCGAGAACGCCAGGCGATCCCGATGCGGCATGAGCGAGCAGAGGAAGTTGGACAGCTCCTCCGGCAGCATGGGGACGACCTGGTCGGCGACGTACACGCTGGTCGCACGCGCGATCGCTTCGCGGTCGAGCGCCGTTCCCTTCGTCACGTAATGGCTGACGTCGGCGATGTGGACGCCGAGTTCGTACCCGCCGTCCTCGAGCGGCTTGATCGAGATCGCGTCGTCGAAGTCCTTCGCGTCTTCACCGTCGATGGTGAAGATGCGCTCCTGCCGCAGGTCGGCGCGACCGGCGTAGTCCTCGGGCCTGGGGTCGCGGGGCAGCCCGGAGACCTCGGCCTTCACGGCGTCCGGGAAGATCGTTCGAACGCGGAACGAGGCGAGCAAGAGCATCTCCTCGCTCTCGACGTCGCGATAGCAGGCCGGGCCGTGCTCCATGGGACCGAACGCGTCGCCCATGGACGCCAGGATCTCGCGGATCGACTGCTCGGCGGCCGCCTCGTCCAACGCCGGATCGTCGCCCTCTCCACCGCCAGCGGGCGTCGTCGGCTCAGGCTCAGGCGGGTCTTCGCCTCCGCCCAGGGCCTTGCGCAAGTCCTTGAAGCTGCCGAAGACCTGTCGCTTGTTTTCATCGGCCATGGGTCGCGGATTCTACCCGGGGTCGGCGCCTGCGACCCCACGGCCCGCCGGGCCTGCTGATGAATCGACCTCCAGGAGTCCGATAAGGAACCTGGCTGCAATGCCAAGGGAAAGTCTCGCCATGAATCACCGGTTCGGCCTCGATCGAGCGTTCGTCGCCATGTCCGTCCTCTGCATCGTGGTCTGCGCCCAGACCTCGCTCGTCCCCGTCAACGGGGGCACCGGGATCGACGGCGCGTTCGCACCGGCAGGTCCCATGTTCTTCTCGACGACGACGAAGAACCTCTTCAACTACACGTCGATCAACATCCCCGCGGGCGTCACGATCCGTTACACCGGCGCCAACGTCCTCATCCTCCGCTGCCAGGGCGCCGTGACGATCGACGGGACGATCGACGCATCTGGGAGCGCGGGTGGGACGAGCACGAACAACACGGCTGGCGGCGCCGGCGGCGTGGGCGGCCCGGGCGCCTACAACGGTGGCGCTGGCGGAACGGGAGCCACTGGCGGCGGCACCGTCGGGGCCGGTCCTGGTGGTGGAGTGCCTGGCACCGACGGCGGTGTCGTCGGTGGCCCGTTCACCGATCCGGTCGGCGGCGGAGGAGGAGGCGGAAACGGGACTGTCGGTCAATCCGGCGGAGCTCCGAACTCGGGACTCACGTCGAATGCGAGCGGCGCCGGAGGACCGACGGTGACTCCGTGCCGCGGCGGCTCGGGCGGAGGCGGCGGCGGCAACGACGTGGACGATCCGAGCAACCTCGCATTGAATGACGGCGGTGGCGGCGGTGGCGGTGGCGGTGGATTCATCGTGATCGCCGCCGACGGCCCCATCACGATCAACGGCTTCGTCTTCGCGAAAGGTGGCGCCGGCGGGACGAGCGCGGGCAACGGCGGCGGTGGTGGAGGCGGCGCGGGTGGATTGATCCAGCTTCTGGCGCCGTCGGTGACCATCGGTGCGACCGGCTCGGTGGCCGCGACGGGCGGTGCAGGCGGCGGCGCGACGATGTTCAACTGCGGCTGCTCCCCCGGCGGCGCCGGGGGTGACGGGTGCGTCCTCGTGGCGACGCCATCCCCAGCGATCACGGGCTCGGTGCTCCCCGCGCCGTCGATCAACGGGTACGCCGTCCCTGTGACCTCGTGGAACAAGTTCGCGACCTTCAACGTGACGGCGCAATCTCCCTCGAGCGGGTACGTCGTGGCCATGGCTTTCACCCGCCTCGCGACGCCGATCCAGACGGGCGTGGGCGGGTTCGAGCTCGATCTGAGCGACGCGCTCTTCCAGGCGCTCTTCCCCGTGAACACCTTCCCCGCGATCTTCACCGGTCTCTCGGGGGTCGGTAGCGGAACGGCGGGGATCAGCTTGAACAGCATCCCACTCTTCCCCGGGTTCGACATGGTGATCCACGTGCAGGTCGTCAGCACCAATGCCTCGGGCCTCGATGGCATCTCGAGCGTGACCAGGACCCTGATCGAGTACTGACCGCGGGGGACGCGGCGCCTCGCGCTTCCATGCATGACGGCAGGCGGAGTAAAGTGCCGGCCGTTCGGTGAAGCCTTGGAGCCCGCCATGTCCCAGCTGAAACAGGTGCGCGTCGTCGTTGCGTTTGCCATGGCCGTCGGACTGGGACTCGCCCAGGACGGTCGCGACCGTCTCTACCCGACGTTGGACTATCGACTGGAGGCGTCCGCGCGACGTGGTGACTCCGAACCGCGACGCATCGTGCTGTGGACGAACCCCGCCGACGCATGCACATCCGCGGCGATCGGCGCGGGGGTCACGGCCATCCGCCGTGGACCGGACTGGGCTGACGGGCTCGCCGATGGGCCCGCTCTCGTTCGGCTCGCGAGCGATCCACGCGTGACGTTCGTTCGTCCGCCGCACACGGCGCATCCGGTCAACAACGGCGTGCCACTCACCAACGCGCCGGCCCAGCACGCGCTCGGCAACCAGGGTCAGGGGAGCAAGGTCTGCGTCGTCGATCCGCAGTTCTCGCAGTTCTCGAACGCGGTCGCGAACGGCTACATCCCCCCGAACGTCATCACGATCAACTACGCCACGTCGCCGTTCGAGAGCGGCGGCAACCACGGAACCTCGTGCCTGAAGATCGTGCATGACATGGCACCGCAAGCGCAGCTCTACGCCGCGCACATCGAGGCCGACACGGACATCGTGCTCGCGCACCAGTGGGCCGTCTCGCAAGGCTGCTTGATCACGTCCAACTCCTACTGCATCACGGCGGGCAACTTCTGGAGCGCCGCCGGGGATCTCTCGCACCAGTTCGTGGACATCCTCTCGAGCGCCGGCGGTCTCGCCGTGCTCGCGGCCGGAAACTCCGCCGGCGCCCACACGGACGGGCTGTTCGTCGACGGCGACAGCGACGGCAGCATGGATTGGCCCGGCTTCGGCAATTCGATTCCCGTGAACGTGTTCGGCGGATCGATCTTCTCGCTGTCGTGGGACTCGTGGCCGACGACGTCCATCGACTACGACCTGGACCTGCTCGACGCCACCGGCACCGTGATCGCGACCGCAAGCAACGTGCAGAACGGCACGCAGCAGGCGTACGAGGAGATCTACTACGGAGGCGGCGCCGTGCCTGGTGCGAGCCTCCGCGTGCGCCTCGTGAATCTGCCCCCCGGTCAGACTCACAAGCGTGTGAAACTCTTCGTCTGGGGCGCCGCGAGCTTCAGCGGCGCCGCCGCGCACCGGGCCGGCAGCATCTGCCTGCCCGCCTCCGTGCCGGAGACGCTCGCGGTTGCGGCCATGCACGTGAGCCACTGGAGCAACGGCATCATCGCCGGGTACTCGAGCTTCGGACCGTCACCCGAGGATCCCTCGCTGGCCAAGCCCGACATCACGGCGCCGTCGGCCGTGATCGATCCGTACTACGGCACGTTTGCCGGCACGAGCGCCGCCGCGCCGCACGCAGCCGGCGCTGCCGCTCTCTTCACGACGATGGTGCCCGGCATCACGCAGACCCGCGGCGCGCTCCGCTCGCTCATGCGCGCGTTCGCGGACCCGACGGGCCTGTCGACGGCGAATGCGCCGTACGAGTTCGGATTGGGCAAGCTCACGCTCCCCTCCCAGGTGCTCTCGGGCTACGCGGGCGCGGCCGCGCTCACGCCCACGGCACCCGCCCCCGGCGGGACGATGACGTTGAGCGTGGGCGGGGGCCCCGCGAACGCGCCCGTCACCGTCCTCTTCGATCCGGCGCAAACACCGGCCCTCCCGTTCGCAGGCGCGGCGATCCACTGCAACCCGTTCGCCTCGCTCGTGCTCGCGGACGGCCTCGGCGCCCTCGGACCGGCGACACCATCCGCGTTCGACGGCGCTGGAGCCTGGGCGCTTCCCCCGGTCATCCGTCCCCCGTTCGCCCTGGGGCTTCGAGGTTGCCGCATCCAGGCGGCGTGGCTCGGCGCGGGTGGGCCCACGTTGAGCGTTCCCGTCGTGTTCGACCTGTGAGACGACTCGCTTCCTGAAGTCCCGGCGCGTTGTCGATAGGAACGTGAGCGGAAGGCAGGCCTGCGATCGCGGTCCATCGCTTGCCGCTGCGGAGGCACGCGCGTACGCTCGCGCCTCCCGCTGAATCGACGCACGCACGCACCTTCGACTCCCGTGGTCTCAACCCGCCACTGCATTCGCGACGACCTCGTGTTCGTCGCACCAGACCTTCCGCTCGTCGGATTTCCGGAGCGCCATGTCGGCTCCGTCCTCTGACGTGCCGTCGGCCGGCGGCGAGCCCCAGAGCGTCACGCCGCCCTCCGCCGTGCGCAAGGGGATCTCCGTCGTGCTGACGGTCTTCTTCTGCCTCTTCATCTCGTCGACGCTCGTCATCGACATGGGATGGCCCGTGCCGGCGCCCAAGCTCCTGGGGCAGGAGAAGGCTCGCGAGGACGAACTGCGCAAGACCGTGAGCTGGCTCGACGGGACCAAGTGCAAGGTGATCGAGCGCGACCTGCGCTTCACGTCGCGCGTGCGGCGGAGCTTCATCTCCTACTACGCGGCGTTCCTCTTCCTCCAGTTCGGTGAGGCGAAGTCGGAGGCCCGCGTCGGGCGCGACGGCTGGGTCTACCTCGGCGAGCGCGTCGACCTGTTGAGCCGTCCCGCGACGGAAACGGTGCTTCCCGCGATTTCCATGATCTCGGCGGTGAATCGGCGCTTCGCGTCGAACGGCGTGAAGTTGATTCTCGCTCCGATCCCCCGCAAGTCCGAGGTCTACCCCGAGCACCTTCCCCGCGGGTTCGATCCCCGCCGCGATCTGTACCCGATCCTCACCGACGGACTGGCCCGCGCCGGCGTCACGTTCGCGGACCTGCGCACGGCCTTCGCGAAGGCGTCCGACCGCGTCCTCTACTACGTCTACGACAGCCACTGGAACGACGACGGGCAGCTCGTCGCCGCCGAAGAAGTTGCACGCGTCGCCGGGCTGTGGAAGCCCGAGTCCGAACGGGACACGGAGATCAAGTTCCTCGACATGAAGCCCGATCCCGGCGACATCGTGAAGATGATCGGCATCGCGCCCGACTCCCCGGCGCTCGAGTGGATTCCCAGGCGGGAGTCCAAGCGCTTCGACGTGAAGTGGAAGGGCAAGGGCGGCAAGTTGCTCGCCAAGGCCGGCGACTCCAAGAAGCCGCCCACGATCGCGATCTCCGGAACGAGCTTCACGGCGAACACACGGTTTCCGAAGTACATCCGCCACTTCACGAACGAAGGGCTCGAGATGCACGCATGGCCCGGCGCGGGCTCCGTGGATCCGCTGCGCCGCCTCGTGTCGAGTTACGTGCGCGGCAAGGACAAGACGGACAGCGGTCCGTCGACGTCGCTGCCCGTGGAATCGCGGCCCGCCCGGTTGCCGCAGACCGTCGTGTGGGAGATGCAGATGCACGACGTGCTCTGCGTGCAGTTTCCGCTGCGCAACATCGGCAACGTGTTCGCGGAGCTGGCGCCGAAGCGCGTGACGCCGCTCGGCACCATTCTCGGACCCGAGACGGAGGTGGCTTTCGCGAAGACGTGCCCGCTGAAAGTCGGCAAACACACGATCAGCACGCGCTCTCTCACCGGCTGGATCGACGCGAACAACGTCGCGTTCTCTCCCGACGGCTCCATCGGCCTGCGGCTGCGCGGCAACGTGTCCGGAAAACCGATCGACGTGGTCATCAGCACCGAGACCATCTCCTACACGACGCAATGGAAGCCGGGGCAGGCCGACGTCGTCCTGCCGATCCTCTGTACGGAGCCCGATCCCAAGCTCCGGGTGGCGATCCGGACCGATGGTGGCGAGGCTGGTC
This sequence comes from Planctomycetota bacterium, assembly GCA_044222185.1. Taxonomy (GTDB): domain Bacteria; phylum Planctomycetota; family CAIWVZ01; genus JBGANV01. The sequence goes on along the minus strand of JBGANV010000006.1, from coordinate 81,820 downwards.
TCAACCTGAAAGGCGTCGAGTTCACGACGGACGTCGACCCCGCCTCGAGGCGGGAGGGAACGAGGCGGGATCGTCCGCAGGCCGCGGCAGAAGCGGAAGCCACCGACGATCGCTGGCCCGCCCCGTTCGTCTACGAGTTCGCCCCACCCGTCGTCGGAGGTCGCAATCGCCTCTTGGTACTCACGACGACGCAGACGAGCCCGCCCCACAACAACCCTGGCACGGTCACGTTGCATGGCCCTTCCGGCGAGGCGATGACGCTCGCCATTCCGGGCATCGACCGCCACGGCGCCTTCCTCATGGGGATTCCTGCGTCGTTCCCCGAAGTCGTGAGCCTCTCGTTCGCGGCTCGGCGAACGGGGTTCTTCGACATCTTCGGCATCGCGACCGCCACCATCTACTCGCAGTGAGCGGATATGATCTTCGCCTCAATCGAGGAGATGGATCAGAATGAACCGCAAGCTCGCCAGTGCGCTCACGGCGCTTCTCGTGTGCGGCACGCTCGCCGCGCAGGGAACGACCAAGCCGACTCTCACGGCCGATGACGTGATCACGGCGCCTCGGGTGAACGACCCGCAGGTCTCCCCCGACGGGAAGTCCGTGCTCTACACCGTCGGCGAAGCGTCCTTCGAGACGAACAAGGTCGTCAACCACATCTGGATGGTGCCCATGGCCGGCGGCGAGCCGCGCCAGATCACGAAGGGCACGGGCGAGACCGAGCCGCGGTGGTCGCCTGACGGGCAGCTCGTCGCCTTCGTCACGAAGAAGGACGGACTGCCCCAGATCCACGTGATGAAGCCCGACGGGAGCGAGATCCGCACCGTGACCTCCGTGTCGACGGGCGCGTCGGGAATCGTGTGGGCGCCAGACGGCAAGAAGCTCGCATTCGCCGCCGACGTCTACCCGGCCATCGAAGGCGACGCCGCGCAGAAGGCCGAGGACGAGCGTCGCGAGAAGAGCGGCGTGAAGGCGCAGATCTTCACGGGCCTCCTCTTCCGCCACTGGAACGCGTTCCGCGACGGCAAGCGGTCGCAGATCTTCGTGGCGAACGTCGCCGACGGCGCGGTCACCCAGGTGACGAAGGAGGATCGCGAAGCGCCGCCGTTCAACCTCGGCGGGCCGTCCGACTATGCCTTCAGCCCCGATTCCAAGCTGATCTACTTCACGCGCGGCGCGGCACCGCCGGCGGAAGCCTGGAGCACGAATGCCGACTTGTGCGCCGTTCCCGCGGAGGGCGGCCCGGTGAAGTGCCTCACGGCGAACAACCTGGGTTGGGATGGCTCGCCAGTGCCTTCGCCCGACGGCAAGTGGGTCGCGTATCGCTCGCAGGCGCGCGGCGGCTACGAGAGCGACCTCTTCCGGCTGATGCTGCTGAAGGTCGAGGATGGAACGACGCGCCGCACGGCGACCGCGCTCGAAGACGGCGTCGACGAGATCCTCTGGCTCCCCAACGGCAACCTCCTGGTCTCGACCGAGGAGGGCGGGTCACACGCATGGTTCGAGGTGAAACCGAACTCGGACAAGATCGAGAAGGTGTGGAGCGGCCCGAACTCGTACTCGGCGTCACTGACTGCCGATGCCAAGACGGCGGTCGTCGTGCACGCGACCCTCGTCAATCCGCCGGACCTGTTCCGCTTCAACACGGAGACACAGGACTTCGCGCGGCTGACGTCCCACGGTCTCGCACTCACGAAGAGTCGCGCCATGCCGACGCGGGCCCCGGTCACGTGGCGCGGTGCCGGCAACGAATCGATCCAGGGGTGGGTGATCTATCCGCCGAACTTCGACGCCACGAAGTTGTGGCCCATGCTGGCGTTCATCCACGGCGGACCCCAGGGTGCGTGGATGGATGCGTGGTCTACCCGCTGGAACCCGGCCATCTACGCCGCGCAGGGCTACGTGGTCTTCGCGCCCAATCCGCACGGCTCGACGGGCTTCGGCCATCCGTTCTGCGAGCAGATCTCCGGCGACTGGGGCGGCGCGGTCTACGAGGACATCGAGCGCGGCCTCGACGCCATGATCGCCACGGGGTACATCGACGCGAATCGGCTGGGCGCAGCCGGCGGGTCCTACGGCGGATACATGGTGAACTGGCTTCTGGGCCACGATCACCGGTTCAAGGCGCTCGTGTCCCACGCCGGCGTCTACAACCTGGAGGCGATGTACGGGACGACGGAGGAAGTCTGGTTCGCCGAGTGGGAGTTCAAGGGTCCGCCGTGGGAGAACCCCGAGCTGTACCGCAAGTGGTCGCCGAACCAGTTCGTCGCCGCGTTCAAGACGCCGACGCTGGTCGTGCATGGCGAGCTCGACTACCGCGTGCCCGTGAGTCAGGGTCTGGAGCTGTTCACGGCGCTGCAACGCAAGGGCATCCCGTCCAAGTTCCTCTACTACCCTGACGAGGGTCACTGGGTGCTCAAGCCGAAGAACGGCCAGCTGTGGAACAAGACGGTTCTCGAGTGGTTCGATCAGTGGCTCAAGACGAAGTGACGTCGGGGGGCGGCGACGAGTCGACGTCATCGACACGACTCGCTCCGCCCGAGATCCCGTTCTGGCTCGAACGCGTGCGGCGGATCGTCAGTGCGGTCCATCGCCGCGTTCACGTGGCGCGGACGCTGCACGCGGCACCGTTCCCGGTGATCGGCGTCCTGATCGCGCGCCCGCCGTGGCCGACGCTGGGTGAGACCGTACTGATCCTGATCTCAGTACTCTTCGGGCGCGCGCTGGCCGTCAGCCTCCTGCGGTACTTCGGCGCGCCGGAAGACGTCATCAATCCGCGCACGCGGCGCGAGCAGAAGAAGCTCGACTCCACGCCGCGCGCGATCTGGCTCGCGTTCGCCATCCACGCGGCGTTGGTCTTCGTGTTCGTCGCCTGGATGCAGAACGAGCTCACGGGGAAGTTGTCGATCGGCGTCGTCGGACTCCTGCTCCTGTACGCGACCGTGCGCGCGCGGACGGGCGTCGCGCACTTCCTCCTGGGACTTGGACTGGGCGTCAGCCCCATCGGTGCGTTCCTCGCACTGCGAGGAACGATCGATGCGGACGTCCTCGCGCCGACGGCCATCGGTATCGGGACCATGCTCTGGGCCGCCGGCTTCGACATGCTCTTCAGTCTGCAGCCGCGGCTGCGGCAACTTGGGGATCCCGGCGCGTTCGAGCGGCCCATGGCGTTTGCCGCGCCGACGGTGGCGGCGGTCTCACGGGTCTGCCACGCACTCGCGATCGCCGCGTTCGTCGCCGCCCTCCCGCTGGGGTCGCTGAAACCTGGCTTCCTGATCGGCCCCGCACTCGCGACGACGTGCCTCGTGATTGCGCATCTCCACACCCGCACGGACGACGCTCGCGGCCTCGCCGGCGACTTCTATCGCTGGAACCTGCTCGTGGGACCGAGCCTTCTCGTGGGTGCGGTTCTTGCACGATGAAGACGCCACGGACGGCCGAGCACGCGGCTCGACCTCCCGAGGAAAACGGGTTCTCCACGAGCCTCGTAGAACGCGCCTTCGACCTGCAGGCCTTTCTGACGCGCACACCAGCAACTTTTCTCGCGAAGGAGAAACGTCTCGCTTGACTCATCGACGGACCCTGCGCCAACATCGCGCCATCAACTCCCGGAGCCGTGACGTGGACCAGACACTCATCGATCGCATGAAACGCCTTCGTCCGATGTCAGCGGAACAGTTCGCTGATCTGGAGATCGACGAACCGTGCGAGCTGGTCCGGGGGAAGGTCGTCGTCATGCCGCGTCCGAGGAGACCACATGGCGCGGTGGTCGCGGAGCTGATCCGACTCATCGGCAACTTCGTCAGGTCGCGCAAGCTCGGCCGCGTGCTCGCCGACAGCGGGTTCGTCACGCAACGCGATCCCGACACGGTGCGGGGTCCCGACATCTCGTTCCTCAGCGCCATCCTCGATTCCAAGGCCTTGAACTCGGCATTCATCGAGGGCTCCCCCACCATCGCCATCGAGGTGCTGTCACCCTCGAACACGAAACGCGAGATGAACGCCAAGGTCCGCGAGTACCTCGCCTCCGGCTCGAAGCAGGTGTGGATCGTCGACCCCGAGGCCCGCACCGTCACCGTTCACACCAAACCGCGCCACGAGCGCGTGCTCACCGAGGACGACACTCTCGACGGCGGCGCCGAGCTCCCGGGGTTCGAGGTCGACGTCAGCGCGATCTTCGAGTGACCTCACGGCGCACACGATGCGGCCGAATGATCGCGCCCACCCCGAGACCGACCACAGGCGAGCGAACCGCAGCGTGCCGGTGAACGCAAAGCGCATCCTCCGCCGGGCGCAGCAACGGCGAACGGTAGCCGTGGCCATCACGTTCGTGAACATCTGCATCCAGACGGTGGCGCTGCCATTCCTGGCCTTCCTGCTGGCATTGATGGTCGCGGTGACGCCCGAGTACCTCGGGTGGACGGGTGCGCCCGCAGTCGACGAGTCCGATCAGAGTTTCAAAGCCCAGGTCAACCGTGGGTTCGCGAGCGTCGTGCGCCACATCAACATCGGGATCTACTTCTGGGCGATGCCGTCCTTCTACATCGCCCATTACCTCCTACCGTTCGTCCTCACCCTGCCTCTCTCGGCCTTCGTAGTCGGGCTCTGGGCCCGCCCGCCCCGCCTCCTGCTGCTGCGGCCGTTCAACCGGGGACGTCTGACGCGGCCGCTGCGGCGACTGGTGCGCACCGAGATCGGCAACTTCGGGCACGTCTACACGTTGGCGGATACCGACATTCGCGTGCGCTGGTACGTGCGCGTTCCGCTGCTCCTCGGACAGTTCGCCCTCTTGTCGTTCCGCGCGCGCCGCATTCGGGGCCCGCGACAGGTGGCGCGGCTCTCGGCCGCGCTCGATCGCACCTGGCTGCGCAACGTCAACTGGTGTCTCGCTGTCAACAAGTCCTTCCCCATCGCCTCGTCCGATGCGTGCTGGCAGCAAGTGGTGCAACTCCTGGTGGAGCGCGTCGACGCCATCCTCGTCGACGCGGTGGACCTGCGGCCGAACGTGCTCTGGGAGATCGAGCTTTGCCGGCGGCTCCAGCGAGAGCAACGCGTGTTGTTCCTCGTTCCTGCGGAGCGGCGAGACGAAGCGCTGGCGACGCTCGGTGAGCTGCTCCCGTCCGAAGGCCTCGATCGCCGCGTGGTGTCCTACGCGGCCGACGGACGGTTGGATTCGCGCTCGACCTGGCGGCTGCGGCGGGGACTCGCGCGCCTGGCCGCGCCTACGGCCGCTCTCGGAGGCGAGCACGACGCAGGCGGTGCTTCCCGGTTCGCGGTTGCGGCAGTCATCCTCTTCGTGCTCCAGTTGTTGCCGGTGCTTTCGCTCGGCCTTCCGCTCCAGCTCGGTCCCGCGTGGCGCTACGGCCCGGACCCGATCGCAGCGCCGTTCGTCGTGGCGATCAACCCCGCGGCGTGGGCCGTGTTCGGAGCCGGCGTGCTGGCACTGTTGCTGCTTCTCGTCGCGGGTAGAGGCCGCCAACCGCTCCGTTCCCTCGCCATCATCCAAGTCGCCGTTCTCGCGATCGCACTCTTCAAGTGGAAGGTCGACTGGTGAGCGGCGACGCAGTGCCCGACCTGGTTCCCGCGGAGGCGCGAAGGGTCGCGTGGGGCTTCGCAGCGCCCATTCGCCGGACGAGATGGCGTCTCTCCGTCTCGCGGGAAGCACGACGTGCGCGCATGCGCTACGAGCGTCGCCTCCGCTCGGCCAGACCGAGGGCGCGACCGGCGGCGCGCCCTGCGCCGATTTCCACACACGCGAAAGCCGACCCGTAGAATCCGGCCATCGTCCGACCACACCGAGCCCTCAAAGCGGAGCCCCCCATGCGCCGCGTACCATTCGCAAGCGTCGTCTGCGTCCTCGTCCTCGCCATCACCTCGGCCTCGAGCCAGACCTGTGCGCCAGGCTGGAGCGACGGATTCGCCGGACGAGGATTCGACAGCTCCGCCTATGCCGCCACGGTCGCTGACATCGGGCAGGGCCCGACGTTGTTCGTCGGAGGCGCATTCACTCGCGCCAACGGCGTCCAGATCAATCGCGTCGCCCGCTGGACCGGTACGAGTTGGGCGCCCCTCGGTGCCGGGACCGACCATGTCGTGAACGCCCTGGCGGCCTACGACTCCGGATCCGGAACGCAGTTGTATGCCGCCGGATACTTTCAGACGGCCGGAGGCGTCTACTCGCCCGGAGTGGCGCGATGGAACGGGGCCCAGTGGTCTGCCCCATCGTCCATCCCCGGCGGCAGCGGGGACTTCCCCGTTCGCGCGCTGAAAGTGTTCAACTCCGGGACGGGACCCCAGCTCTACGCAGCGGGAACCTTCGGTCAGATCCACGGTGTGCCGGCACACCGGATCGCGCGATGGAACGGCTCCCAGTGGAGTCCGCTGACGAATGCCACGATCAACGGTGAGATCTACGCCCTGGAGGTCTTCAACGACGGTACGGGACCGGCGCTCTTCGCTGCGGGGACGTTCGATTCGATCGGCGGAGGCGCGTACTCCCACGTCGCGAAATGGAACGGCACGAGTTGGAGCCCGCTCGGCACCGGCTGCAACGCCAACGTCTACTCGCTCGGAGTCTACGACGATGGCACCGGGCCCGCTCTCGTCGCGGGCGGCGTCTTCTCGACGGCTGGTTCGCAGCCGATCAACTGCCTCGCGCGATGGAACGGCTCGGCTTGGAGTGCCATCGGGGGCGGGGTCATCGGGAATCCGGCCTCGGGCTCCCAAATCGTGAAGGCCGCGGCCCGAAACGATGGCGGCGGAACGAAGCTGTACGCCTGTGGTGTGTTCACGATCGCGGGGGGACCGCTCACCGAGGTCGCCGCGTGGAACGGCAGCGCGTGGTCGGTCATCAGCCCTGCCGGTGCCGTCGCCATCGGCCAGGTCTATGACCTCACCGAGTCCACGGGGCCGGACGGTCCGGGGCTCGTCGGGGTCGGAGAGTTCGCCGAGCTGAATGGCGCCGGAATGTCGGGCGTCGCGCGACTCCACGGCACGACGTGGTCACCGATGCCGGACGGCGATGGTTGTTGGAGCAACGGCCCGGCGGCCATGGTGATGTTCGACGATGGGTCCGGCCCAGCGCTCTATGCCGCCATGTCGGTGGCGACGTCGGGCGTGTACCACCGGGGAGTCGTGAGGTGGAACGGAACGTCCTGGTCCGCGGTCGGCGGGTTCACTTTCGGCGAGACCAATGCACTGGCCGCGATCCACACCGGACCGGCGCGTGGTCTCTACCTCGGTGGAACGTTCACGAGCGCCGGCGGCGTACCCGCGCAGAACATCGCACGTTGGAACGGGACGAGTTGGGCAGCGCTCGGATCGGGTCTCGTGGGAACCTGTCGCGCATTGATGGCGCTCGATGTTCCACCGACACCGCCACTCCTGGTAGTCGGCGGCCCCTTCAGCTCCGCCGGAGGGGTCCCGAGTGCGCGCGTGGCGATCTGGAACGGCTCCGCGTGGAGCGCCACGGGTGGTTCGGGCATCGTGGCGCTGAACACCGTCGAAGCTCTCGGCTTCTCGAACGCAGGCTCCGGCCCGGCGCTCTATGCCGGCGGCGCCACGGCCGCGAGTGCGGGCCTCTGGAGATTGGCCGGCCCAACCTGGCAACCCGTCGCGACCACATCGACGGCGGCACTGGCGACCATCACGAGCCTCGCAACCTACACCGACGCGATAGGACCAGCCCTGTACGCCGCCGGACCGCCCGCGACGGCGACGCCGCCCGGTGCGATCCTGCAACTCCGCGGCGCGACCGCCTCCTGGTTGGCCGCCGCCGGAGGACCGACGACTCCGTTCGTTCAGGCGCTGACGACGTTCGACGACGGAACGGGAATGGCGCTCTATGCCGGAGGTGACTTTGCCGCCATCGGTGGCATCGCGGCACACCGCATCGCCCGCTGGAACGGGTCGTCATGGTCTCCTCTCGGAAGCGGAATCGACGGGCCGGGGCTCCCGTCTGCCGGTGGCGTGCGGGTGACGTCGTTCGGCGCCTTCGACGACGGCGCAGGCCCGGTGCTCTACGTCGGCGGCGGATTCGCGACAGCCGGCGGTGTGGCGTCGGACCAGATCGCCCGTTGGGGCCTCCCCCGCCCCGCCGTCGCCTTCACCGTCAGCTCCGCGGGAGTCACGGTGCGAGACCGGAGAATGCGGCCCGGTCACGAGTACCTCGGGCTCTGCAGCATGGAACCGTGCGCACCGCTCGGCAGTGGCCCGTGGCTCGGGTTGTGCTTCAGCGACCCCGCCGACCTGCTGGCGCAGATCGCCATTCCCATCGACGTGCCGCCCTACCACTTCGCGGCGACGTGGCCGAACATGACCTTTGGGCCATACGTCGTGCAGCCCGGAACCACGATCGAGGCCGTCACGGCGGACGTGACCAACGCCGTGCTCGGGTGCTACTCACCCGTCACGCGTGTCGTCGTGCCGTGACCGCGGCCTCGGGGCTGCATGCCGCAGCGCTCGCGCGCGGCGTCGGCTCGTCAGAACACGATGTCGTGCGCCTCGCTCGCGGCGAAGAGAGCGTTCGACGCCATGGACGTGACGGCGAATCCCTGCACGCGCAGCGTCGTCCCGGCGAGGCCCGGTGGGATGGCGTAGTCGAGCGTCACGCCGGCTGCGGGGAGACCCGGCGTGTAGAACGGCTGCGAGAACGAGCCGAACATCAGGAACGAGGGCCCGATGTCGAAGCGGATCGTCGGAAATCCCGCGGTGGTGCCGATGAACCCGCCCGTGGTGTAGGCGCGGCCGAACACGAGCGGTGTCGTCCCGACGAACGTCCCGCCGGGTGAACGCAGTTGCAGGCGAAGCTGGCTGTTCGCGGGAGCGGCCACGCTCGTGACGTGGGGGTCACCGATGCCGTTGATGCGCGCCAGGAGGTCGAGGTCCTCATTCGACCCGGCGAGGCCGATGGCGGGGATTTCGTCGAACCCCATGTCCATCCCCGCGCCGACGACGCGCGCGGTGCCCTCCCAGTCCGTAGCTGCGAGCCCTGCCCCGCTCCCGCCCACGTCGATGCACGGCGAACCGAGGGAGAGGTGATAGTCCCGGTTCGCGGCGTCGACGAAGCGCGGGTCGGCCGTGATGTTCCCGGACAGACTCGTGTAGATCCCGGATTGGATGTCCGACGTCGTGACGTTGACCGCTCCGCTGGCCGTCGGAGCAACCTGAACTCCTGTGTTGCCCCAGAAGATCGAGCCTTCGATCGTCAGCGGGACCTGCGTCACGACTCCTGCCGAACTCCCGACGTTGTCCGCGAACGTACACCCGCGAATCGACGCCGACGGTCCGACACCGGAATTCTCGATCAACATGCCGCCACCGAACGAATTGGAGACGTTCCCGGCAACGAGCGTGTTCTGGAGCGTCGTCTGCGCCGCCACCGAACCGATCCCAGCCCCCGCGCCCTGCGGCACGTAATTCACGACGGCCGTGTTGTCGAGGATCCTGCACGACAGGATCGTCAGTGCGGATCCGATCGTCGGGGTCAACGCGTAAATGCCGCCCCCGTTGCCGGCCGCAGAGTTCTGACTGACCGTGGACCGATACAGCGTGAGAGCGCAGGTCGCCGTCCCCGACGACGTCACGTAGATCCCACCCCCCGCACCCGTGTTGGACGCGACGAGGCCGACGGCACCATTCTGCACGACCGACAACCCATCACAGGACAGCTGCAACGCCGCCCCGTTCGTCGCGTCGGCGAAGACGCCGCCGCCGCTGTTGAGCGCCGAGTTCCCGCCGATCACACAGTTCGAGATGGTCGGCGTGAATGAGCCGGCCCCGCTCGCGTGAATCACCACGCCTCCGCCATCCGTCGTCGACGCGTTGCTCTGGATGATGCAGTTCGTGATCGTCGGCGACGCGTTCTGGATCAGGATCCCGCCGTTGCCACCCGTGACCTTCACGTCGCGGAGGATGGACGCCGCGCTCTCCGCCGTCGAGAACGTCACGACGCGACCACCGGCCGTCCCGAGCAGCACGGTCGCGGGCGCCGGCTGCGAGCCCTTCACGGTGATCGCACGCCCCAGGAAATTGATCCCGCCCGAGTACGTGCCGGGCGCGATCAACACGGTGTCGCCGTTGACGCACGCGTTGATGGCCGCCTGCACCGTCGGGTACTGGCCCGGCACGTTGCGCGTGGTCTGCGCCGGGACTCCGACGACGAGCGCCCCGAACCCGAGAACGAACGACGTCAGCTTCATGATGTCTCCTCTGGCCGATGACGTCGGATCTTCGCCGCTCGGCCGCTGCCGCGCAAAGACTCGTTTCTTGGACGGCGACCGTCCGGCCTCCCAAATCGCGCTCGGTCGCGCACGCTCCCGCCACAGCTTCAGTCACTGGGGGCAGCGTTGCACCCGCGAGGCCGACCAGCGCGTCGTCGGTCGAATCCTGTCCGCGCCCCCCGCCGTCATCACCACCCGACGTAATCGAGGACCGCAAGCGCCATCGAGGCGTGCCCAATGAGCCCCGGGTGCGGGATGTCGATCATCCAGGTCCACGCCGCATCACGGTTCGCCGCGAGCGCCGCGCGGAACCTGTCGAAGATCGGAACGACGTCGACCGTGGCGGAAGCTTCTCGGGCGGGCGCGCCGGCACGGTCGAAGGGACCGAGCGCGAGCCAGCCCCGATCGTTCCTTCGGCTAACATCGCCACCATGCACGTGTGGCGTCCACTCGTCGTCGCGCTCGTCCTCTCGGCACCGCTGTGCGCCCAGACCGAAGAGAAGATCGAGACCTGGGACACGGGCGGCCTCAAGGCGCAGTACGGCGTCGACGCCAAGGGCCGCAGGTCGGGACTTTGCAAGGAGTACTTTCGCGACGGGATCCTGGCCGTCGAGTCGCACTACAAGGATGGGCTTCTGGATGGCCCGTTCACCTCCTATCTGCCGAACGGCAAGCGCGGCATCGTCACCACGTACCTGAACGGCAAGATCGAAGGCAACTTGAACGAGACCCGGGCCGACGGCGCGCGCGTGAGTGCGACCTATCGCGGCGGATTGCTCGAAGGCGGCTACCAGAGCTGGCACCCGAACGGCGGGCACTTCATCACGGCGAGTTTCGTGCTCGGCCAGTTGTCCGGCGCCTACGAAGAGGTGAGCGCGGACGGCTCGCGAGTCTGGACGGCGACGTGGATCGGCGGAGCGCTCGACGGAGCGTCCAAGCTCGCGGTCGACAAGAAGACCGTGATGACGCAGAAGTGGCGGAGCGGGGTGATCGAGCTCTTGAACGGGTTCGTCCCGCATCCACGGCCCGCGGCCGAAGTCCGGCGGCGCATCGAATCGATCCTGTCCGCGCCGCTGCCGGAGAGTCTGCCCACTGACGATCCGGCCGCGCCGCGTCGCCATGCGGCGTTGCGGCGCCTCCAGGCGTACCGCTACCTGTGCGGAGTCCCGTGGGAGGACGTGACTCTCGATCCGGTGATGACCGACCTGTGCAACGCCGCCGCGGAGGTCTGCGAGAAGCTCGACCGCCTCGATCACACGCCTCCCGACCCCGGTGGCTTGCCGCCTGGGCGATACGAGCAGGGCCGCCGCGGCGCCGGCAACAGCAATCTCTACGTCGGCGGCGACATGGCCGATTCCGTCGACGGCTACATGGACGACTCCGACGAATCGAACATCACGGCGCTGGGCCATCGCCGCTGGTGCATCAACCCCTCGCTGCGAAAGACGGGCTTCGGGTGCTCCCACGCGTGGTCGGCGATGTGGTCGATGGATCGCAGCGGTTCCGTCCCCAAGGGATTGAAGGAGGTCTGTTATCCGCCGCCCGGTTTCGTTCCCACGGATTTCTTCGGTGCGAGCCGCGCGTGGTCCATCTCGTTCGTCGCCGGACGTTGGGCGGCGAAGGTCCGGCCATCCGCCACGATCCAACCGCTCGATGCGCATTACCTGCCGGCGGGCCCACCACTCACGATGCGCCGCGCGTGGGTCGCGAGCGGCGGATACGGCGTGTCGAACTGCGTGGCGTTCCTGCCTGCCGACCTCGTCGTGATGCCGGGCCGGCGCTATCTCGCCACGGTGAGCCTGGATGACGACGCGACGATCGCACGCCAATACGTGGTGGAGTTCGTCGAGCCGGTGAGCGCGGAGAAGCGCCGCTGAGGCGCCGGCCTACCGCATCAACCAGTCGACGACGCGAAGCACTTCGGCCACGCTCCAGGCCTGGGCGGGGCAACCTCCGGGCGCGTGCGGAGCATCGCCATCGAACACCTCCGGCAGGATCCCGTGCTCGACGACGAACTTCAGCAACGGGACGAGCGCAGCCTCGATCTTCTGCCGCGTGCGGGCGTTGTCGCCGCGAGTCTGGATGAGGGCATCGGCGTACAGCCCCATCATCCACGGCCATACCGTGCCCTGGTGATAGGCGCGGTCACGCGCTCCCTGATCGCCGAAGTACCTGGGGCTGTAGGCCGCGTGGTGCGGCGAGAGCGTGCGCAGTCCATAGGGAGTGAGGAGTTCGAGTTCGACTCGCGCGAGGTTGCGCTCTGCCTGCTCCGTCGTGAACGGCGTGGACTTGGATGCAAGTGCGAAAAGGAGGTTCGGCCTGAACGCCTCCGCATCTCCGGGGCCCGACAGGTCTACCACGTCGCGAATGGTGCCGCTCTTTTGATCGATGAAGCGATCGCGCATCGCCATCTCGAGGCGCATGGCCCGTTCGCGGTAGACGACGCCGAGTTCGTCGTCGGCGCGCCGGTCCGCCAGTTCGGCGCCAAAGCGCAACGCCTCTGCGTACAGGGCGTTCAACTCCACGGGCTTGCCGCGACGTGGGGTCACGGGCTCACCGTTGACGACGGCGTCCATCCACGTCAACGCCACGCCGGGTTCGCCTGCGCGAAGAAGCCCATCGGCTCCTACGCCGATCCCGTGTTTCGTTCCGCGGTGGTACCAGTCGAGAATCGAGTTGACGGCGGCGAAGAACCGCTGCTCGATTCTCCGGCGGTCACGTAGCGCGACGTCGACGAGTTCGATCGCGCGGATGAACAGGAGAGGAGCGTCGGCCGCGTTCGTGTCGACCGAGTGATGGTCGCCGACGCGATTGGGGAGCAGGCCCTGACCGAGACGCCGCGACCAGGCTTCGAGCATGGCGCAGGCGTGCGCGGCACGCCCCGTGGCGAGGCAGAGGCCCGGGATCGCCAGCATGGTGTCGCGCCCCCACTCCTCGAACCACGGGTAGCCGGCGACGATGCCAGGCATGCCATCGGGCCCGTTGATGAGGAAATGGTCCGCCGCCGCGACGAGCGCCGATCGCGCCTCCGCCAGCAGACCGACCTTCGGCATGGGACGGCCCGCCCGCGGTGCGGGCAACCGAGCGCGCGGCGCCGGCGCATCCTCGGCCGAGATCTGCAGTTCGGCAGCGAGCGCCGGCGTCAGCGCGAGGCGGATCAACGCCGGGGCGTGCAGGTCCTCGACGGCGTCGTACCCGCGCTCCTTCTCGAGCGAGTACAGCACGTCCCCGTAGACGTAGGGCGTGGGGTCGATCACCGCGCCGTCGAAACGGATCACGGTCGCGGGCTCACCCGCGTGCGGTCGCCAGCGGACGAGGCCCGGCTCGACGTCCACCTGGGAATCGAAGTCGCCGGCCCGCGCGACGGCGTGATGCGAGCGCCTCGTCAGCAGCGGCCGGACCTCGATGGCCCCGGGCTCACCCGAGACGAGCTCCCACCGCACCGTCAGCCGTTCGGCGGTCGGGTCGAACGCCAGCGTCTTGCGGATCTCCCGATCGGCGGCGCGGTAGGTCCACTGCGGCAGGGGGTTCGCATGGAAGTCGACGAGGGAGCGGTACCCCTCGGGATGGAGGATGCCGGGCTCGTAACACCCCGTGTCGAGCGGGATCCGAACGCCGTCGTCCGCGACGAACGTGTCCTCGACGCGTGACACCAGCATCAGGCGGCCGACGGGTGGCGGCCGCGAGACGACGAGAAGGCCGTGGTACTTGCGCGTGTTGAGGCCCGCATGGGTCCCCAACGAGTAGCCACCGCGCCCATCGGTCATCAGCCACTCACGGGTCGTGAGGGCCATCAGAAGTCGTCCGTCACCGATGCTCATCGGGGCCATGAAGTCGTCCTGTCGCGCACGGGATACCGAGAAGATCGACCGGGTTCACCGCGGGCGACAATCCAAGACATCCGAGAAGATTCACCAGAAGTCAAGTTCGAGGGCGGGCCGACCCGATAGGTGGGAGAGCAAATCTCATGTCCGGGAGGCAAAGTCCATGAAGAGAACCGCCCTGCTCCCTTTCATCTCCCTGGTGATTGCGCTCGGCGCATTCGCGCAGGAGACCCGGCGGTCCACGAATCCGCCGTCCGTCTCCGAGATCCTCTGGCTTCATTCGGCGGGGTTTCGAACCGAGGAGCTGACGACCCTTCTCGATCGCAACGGCACCCCCGCGGTGACGCGCGAAGACGTCAAGAAGCTCACCGATGCCGGAGTCCCCGAGCCGATCGTCGCGCGGCTGAGTGCGGCCGTCGAGAAGACGGCCACCACGAAGCTGGACGTGGAGGACATCCTGAATCTCACGTCCTCCGGAGTACCCGACTCCCAGATCATCGGACTCATCGCGGCTTCGGAGAACACGTTCCAGCTCGCGACGGATCAATGGCTGAATCTCATGCAGCGGGGCGTCTCCCCTGCGGTGGTGCGGGCACTGCGCGAGAAGTCCATGCCGGGCAGCCGTTCCGGGGCCGATACGAAACCGGCTGCGATCACGCTCGACGACATCACGCGCATCGCGCGCGAGGGCGCGACCGGTGACGAGATCGTGCGCCGCATTCGAGCGTCGGAGAGCCGGTTCGACATCACCGTCGATCAGCTCGTGGTGCTAAGCCGCCAGGGCGTTCCCAAGGAGGCCCTGAAGGAAGTGTGGGCACGGCGCTCGGTCATCGAATCGCAGGAGCCGCGCGTCGTCGCCGCGCCCTCGGGCGAAACCGCCGCAGCCGCATCCAAACCCACGGGTCAGCCCGAACCTCCCCGCGCGGATGTCGTCCTCCACATGGAAGACAGCGGCGGATTCAGCATGCTGGCGCCGGGCTCGTTCCGGGTTCATCGGGAGACACGCGGCGCCAATGCGCTTCTTTCGTTCGTGCTCGGCGAGCCGGAGGGAGCGTCGAACATGGCGCCGGCGGAGCTTTCCGTGTTCCGGTATCGGTCGAGCACGCCCGAGCGACTCACGGCCGAGAATCTGCCGGCGATCGCCGACAACTTCTTCGCGCGCCTCCAGGCGTCCTACGTCGCGCGCAAACTCACGGTCGCGTTTGGAAGGCCCACGACGACGAAGATCGCTGGGCAACCGGCCCTCGAAGCTTCCGTGACGACGAGCGCGCCCGACGGGACGACGCATCGGGGCGTCGCGATCGTCACGTTCGGCGGCGAGCAGATCTTCGTCATCTCGACGGCCGTTCGCACGGATCAGATGCGCGAGCACGAAAGCGCCCTCACCACGTGCATGCACTCCTTCGCGATGATCACGCGGAAGTCCAGACCCGAGAGCGGCACGACGGACAACGAACGCCTCACGGGTCTCGTCGCCGCGTGGCGTGAGGCCGTCCAGAACCGGGACTTCGCGCTCTACGACAGTTTGTTCGCCGCGCCGGGTCGAGCGCAGGCTCGACGCGAGGCGTTCGTTGCGCTGTGCGACAAGGCCGCGGACCCCATCTTGCGGTTGTCCACGGGCCCGATCTCGATCGATCCCACGGGCGCCGCAGTCAGCATGCGTCTCCTCGGTGGGGAAAAGCCCCAGAGCATCGACCTGAAGTTCACGCGGGACGGGCAGTCGTTCGCGCTCGCCGAGTGATGCTCGACACCTCGGTCGGGCCGGCCCCGTCAAAGGCCTGCGACGAGCCGCGGCTCGGGCAGACTCAGGGTGCGCGCCGCGAGGTCGAGGATGCGCATCTCCATCGACCCCGTCGCGCCGGGATCACTCAGCACGGCGCGTAGCGAGACGGCCGATGAGTGGCCGCGCTCGAATCTCGCCAATTCGCGCGCCGCTGCGGCGACCGCGCGATCCAGGCCCGCGGCCGCAGGCCGCAGCCCCGACGCATCGCTGAATGCGCGCCAGGACAGCGCCGTCGCCAGCGCTCGCTCCGGAGTCGCGAACCGGTCGGACGCCGCGGGGCCACCATCGAGGGCCTGGAGCGATCGCAGCAGCTCGACGGTGCGGCCGCCCGGGCTCCCGAATTCCGCGGGCCAGCGCCGCGCCGCGCGTGCGAGCGCCGCCGCCGCAGCCGCCTGGATCTTCATTCGCGCGAGCGGCGAGAGGCTCTCCGCCTGCGCGACGCCGCCGAAGCGATCCACGTGCGCCGCGACGAACGCGCAAGCTCGCCGCGCCGCACCGACGATCGGTGCGGATCCTGACAGCGTGTCGTCCAGGAGACTCGCGGCCCCGAGTGCCGTGATGCCCACGGTCCACGCCGTGACGGGTTGCGCGTCGGACGGCCCCCACGAGCCGTCCGCGCGTTGAGCGGCGACGAGCCAGTCCACCTCGGCAGCGTTCGCGACGTGACCGGCGGCGGCGACCTCGGGCCCGCCCCGGCCCGCGGGGTCGCGTGGATCCATGGACCGCTCGAGGCCCAGCATGAGAAGGACGACGACGATCGCGCCGAGGGCCGCCACCGCGGCGGGTGCCCCGGTGCGGTGGACGACGGTGCTCGCGTCCGATGGGGAGCGCGCGTCGCGAATCATGCCGAGGACACACGCCACGACGCGCGCGTCGTCTGCGCACGCCGAACACGTGGCGAGATGCCTGTCGAGCGCACGTCGGTCCTCGCCCGCGAGTTGCTCGAGCATGTAGGCCTCGATGTTGCCCCGGCTCCAAGTACACGCGTCGCGCGGAACGGTCATGCGGCCGGATCCTCCACGGCCACGTCCAGCGGAGCCGCGATGCCCAGCACGCGACGGACCTCGCGAACCGCGTAGTGGACTCGGGACTTCACCGTGCCGCGGGGAATGCCGAGCCGAACTGCCACGTCCGCGTAGCCGAGGCCGTCGATCAGCACCGCTTCGAGCACGAGGCGGTGGCGGTTCGGCAGGCGTTGGATCGCCGCGCGAAGTCGCGCCGCGTCCTCTCGCATTTCGGCCTCGCGTGACGGCTCCCCGGCGTTCCCCGCGCCGTCCATCCGCTCCGCGAGCAACCCCGGATCGTTGACCGTACGCGGCCGCGTTCGCTCGCGGCGAACCCGATCGAGCCAGAGGTTGCGGCCGACCTTCTGCGCGAAGGACATCAGCATCTGCGGCACGGGGAACGTGCGCGGCTTCTCGAAGATCTTGGCGAGGCTCTCCTCGGCGAGGTCGTCCAGCTCGTCGAGCTGGGCGCCAAACCGCGAGAACGAACGCCGCAGGGCGCCGCGCACGCGGTCCCAGAGCGGTTCGTCGAGATGTTGAGAGTCGGTCACGATGGGGAGGTTACGCGGGAGTTCCATTGCTGGTCAACGGGGGAATCCCCCACGGGTTCACGGCCGCCTCGTGGATTTCTTAGTCGCCGAGGCGGCGATGAACACTCCCGGACGGAGGGAATTCGGGGCCCGGACGCCCCGAATGCCGCGCCTCACTCCTCAGAACGCCGTCCAGTCGTATCCGCCGAGATTCGGGTAGAAGAGGAGGTTGTTCACGCCGGTGCCGGCGATCGCCGCCCCTGCCGTCGTGAGCGTGTAGATCATGTCCGTGGGGCTCGACATGGCGTTCGGTCCGCCCAGCGCCCACGTCCGCGGTCCCGGATTCGTCGCCGAGGCCCCGGGGCTGATGCCGATCAACTGCTGCGAGGTGTAGGTCGCGAGTCCCGTGAGCCCGCCGAGCAGGATGCTCCCCGAGTTCGTGTCGAACACGATCTGGAAGGTGTTCGTGACGGTCCCCGGACCGCCGAAGAACCCCACGCCGTTGTAGTCGACGCTGTAGACGCCGGCGCTCGGGAAGCTGATGCTGATCGATCCCGCCGTCGTCGTGTTCAAGTCGGCCCACGCCCCGACGAAGCCGGGGTTCGCCGCCGCGGCGGACGGGGTGTACGCCGTGCTGTCGGTGCCGAACGTCACGCGTCCGTTCGTCTGGACGTACATCTGCGAGTACGACGTCCCGAAGAACGAGATCGGCGACCCACAAATCGGTTGTCCCGTGAGGTTCACGAGGAGACTCACGTCATCCCCGGCAGGACCGGGAATCGGCGCCGACGTCGCGGTGACGTTCAGTGCCACGGGCTGGCTCAGCGAGACTCCGGCGGCGGCACCCGCGTCGACGACGACCATCTGCAGCGAGAACTGGATGGGAGCCGGGAGCGCGACCGGTAGAGCCGACGGCGCGAGCGGCGTGGTGAATGTCAGGCCGTTCAGGAACGTGAGGGTCGGATCCGCGAGGTTCACGTTCACGAACTGGCCGCCCGGCAGCGTGATCCCGCCCGCGTTGGCCGCGACGAGCGGCGCGGTGCCGATGGCGAGGTCCCAGGGCGGCAAGGTCAGCGACGTTCCGAGGTTCACGGTCATCGTCGTGTTGATGCAGCGCGTCACGGTCACGGCGCCGTAGGCGCTCCCCACCTGCGAGTCGATGTCGAAGCTCGCCGACGCCTGATTCACCTGCCAATTCGGCGAGATGTTCTGGAAGTCGAACGTGAAGCTCGCGCGCGGGCCGAGGACGCCCGTCGTCGTCGGCGCAGTCCCTGGCGCCGGCGCGAAGACGGCGTTCACGCCGTAGCGGATGTAGGAAGTGGTCGGCGAGGTCAGCAGCCCGAAGTTGCCGGTGGCACCGGCGCCGATCGAGATCTGCAACACGAGATCACTCACGCCGTCCCAGTAGAAAACGGCGTTCGGCGAGAAGGGCAGGTTCGCCCAGGCGCCGGAGACTCGGGCGAACGAAAGGGGCCCGTCGACGGCCGTGTCCCACACGGTCTGAGCACCGACCATGTTGTTCAGCCACTGATTGGTGGCAAAGGGCGGCGTCGGGGCGCGGTGGCCGATCGTGATGACTCCCGTCGGGGCCGTGTAGGTGCCGGCGGCGACGCCCGAGGTCGGCGCAATCGCGATCCCTGCGAGATGCTGACCCGCGACGATACCGGCCGCCGTCAACCCGCTGGCCGGATACACCTGGAGCGTCGTGTATGCGCCCGTGTTGAACGGGAACGCGTTCGTGGCGCCGGTGGTGGGGACGTTATCGGGGAAATAGGCCGTGATGGTTTGCGCCGAGACGAGGACGCTCAGCACGGCCGAGACGGGAAGCGCGAACAGGATCCTTGAACGCAGCATACGGGTATCCTTCGAGTGGTTAGACCTGCGGCAACGACACGAATCAGGAACCGGCGCAGCATAGTGCCGGTCCGGACACCCGTCCACGCTGCGGAGTCGATTCGGCGCATCGCGCACGCGCGCGGTTCGCAGGCCCCGGTGCGGCCCCGCGCCGCAACTTCGGGCCGTGCTTCGACGTCAGCGCTTCTTTGCGCGTACCGATGGCCGGCGCGTGGCGACGGACTTCGCCTGTCGTGGTTTCGCCGTGGGCGCGGCTTCATCCAGCCGAGCCACGAGCTTCTTCGGTGCGATCAGGCTGTAACTCTCGCGCACGAGCGCCTCGACGAGGGACCAATCCACGGCCCCCGAGAGGTCCATGGACACCCATCCCTTGTGTCCGACGTATCGCGCCCGTCGAAAGCGCGGGTCCGAGACGATCGCCGCCGCATGATCCATCTCGAGCTTGAAGCCGGCGCGGAACACGCCGTCCTCCTGCCCGTAGCCGGAGAAGATCTTCTCCCCCACGCGGAAGTGCGGCTCTCCCCACGTCAGGCGGACACTCGTCTCCGGGAGGGCGAGGCAGATCTTGGACAGACGCGCGAAAACCCGGTCCGACTTCAGCATGAGGTCTCCCCCGTCATGGGGCAGGAGTCTACGGGAGCGACGGCGTCCGCGCGCGAACCGGATCAGGATCGATCCGCGCCGGTCGAACCGCGCGCCCAAGCCGGCGGGTCCGAACCCCGTGACCCGCTGGGGGATGAGCCGTGGAGTGGCTGCTATGATCCCGCGCTTTTGGACGGACAGGTCTCCGCCGGGTGTTTCCCGTCGCCGGTTGCGCCTCCGTCCCTGTGGACACTCGAGGGAAAACGATGAGCTCCAACTCCCGGAACCGGGCTTTGCTCCTGAGTCTCGCAATCGCCGCGCTCGCCGTCCCGGCGGCCGCACAGACGCAAGCTGACAACAAGATGTCGATGGTCTGGGTGGAGATGTTCCTCCGCTGGGCGCACGTCCTGTTCGGCGTCCTCTGGATCGGCCACCTCTACTTCTTCAACTTCGTCCAAGGCGGCTTCGAAGGGAAGCTCGCGGCCGAAATGAAGAAGTCCGTGATCCCCGAACTTCGCCCGCGCGCTCTGTACTGGTTCCGGTGGGGTGCGGCGTGGACCTGGGTCACGGGCTTCCTGCTGCTCGGCCTCGTCTACTACATGGGCTACAAGCAGTGGTCGGCCGCCGAGGGCCACATGGGCGCAGCCACGCTCGGCATCCTCGTCGTGTTGCTTGGCGTCTATGACATGGTCGCGAAGAAGCTCGGGCCCATGACGCCGGCCGGGTTGGGCGTGAACCTCGCCCTCCTCGCTGGAGCCATCGCGCTCATGATCTTCGTGGGCAAGTTCGACGGCCGATCCCTGTGGATCCACACCGGCGCTCTCTTCGGCTCGACCATGGCCATGAACGTCTGGATGCGGATCTGGCCGAACCAGCGCCGGATCATCACGGCCATCAAGAACGGCCAGGCGCCGGACGCCGCCATGGTCGCCCTCGCCGGCGCGCGCTCTCGCCACAACACGTACATGTCGGTCCCGCTGATCATGTTGATGGTCAGCAACCATTACGGGTCGATCTACGGCGGAACGAGCGATGCCCTCACCGCCATCAACCTGGGCGCGCTCGTGCTGGTGATCGTGGTCGGGTTCCTCACGGCCAAGATCCTCTACACCAAGGCTGCCAAGGTCACCGGGTTCTGAGATCCCAGCCGGCGGCGTGCTGCCCCAGGGTGCGCCGCACCTCCTGGAACTGAAGCGCGACATGCGGCCGCCGCGAGCGACGGTCGCGTCCCGGGCGGCAAATTGCATCGTGCCCGGGGCGAATGAGGCACTCGCTCGCGCCCGCACGGTTTTCCAGTGGCGCCGAGGGCAGTCAACGCCGCTGCCTCGGCGCTCACGACACCTGATTGGTGGCTGCGGGCGAGGAGGACCAACCCAGGCGGCAGTCCGCTCGGGCCCGCGTCGCCTGCGGATCGCCCGGCGCTCGCCGCGTGGTCGGCCCGCGCGGTCGGGCCGTCTCCCTCTACTGGATCGTGATGCGCGTCGCGCCGGAGGCGCCCAGCACCGTCACCGAGGAATCGGCGACCGCGGCCGCGGCGAAGAGCTGAAGGCCCGACAGGAAGGGCACGTTCGGCACGTTCAACGTCGCCGTCGCCTGCCCTTGCGCGTCGAGCGTCCCGACGAATCCGGTGAAGACCTCCGGCACGGTGAACACGAACTCGAGCAGCGGGCCCGGGTCGATGGGAACGAGTACGCCGGAGACGAGGATCCCTGCGTGGGCCGTCTCCGACACGCCGACCACGTACCACTGGCTCGGTGCGAGCGGCGCGGCGATGGCCATCGACGTCCCAACGCCGATCGGAGCCACGGCAGGGACGGTCAGCTCGACGAGCGGCGGCCAGGCATCGATGCGGACGTCGTCGATCGCAGCTTCGCACAGACTGTTGTTCGGTTGATCCGACGCGCGGAAACGCAGACGCATGGTGCTCGTTCGCGGCAGGATCGCCTCGACGACGAACGCATGAAGGGTCCAGACCGCCTGGTTGCCCGTCACCTGCTCGACCTGAACCCAATTCGCGCCGTCGTCGTTCGACAGCTCGACGGTCAACGAGTCGGTTCCCGTGGTCGCGAACCAGCGCCAATACGAGATCGTCGGGTGCGACACGGCTGACAGGTTGAAGACGGGCGACGTCAGGGTCGTGGTGCCATCCACGTCCTGCGCGCCGACGGGCCCGCCGACGACTCCCTGCCCCGTGAACCAGCACTGGGTGCCGCTCCCGGGCGTGTGATCGTCCTCCGGGTTGAAGAGATGCTGCTGCATCAACGTTCCGTTCGGATCCGCGCGCGTCCACAGCCCCGACGTTGCCGTGTCGCCTGGGGCCCCGACCTGCCAGCCATGGTCCTGCTCGCAGTCATCCACGAGAACGAGGCCCGCCGGGCTTCCGACGATCCCCGTGACGGTGACCCGTGACGGCGGTGATCCCGGCGCCTCGGCGACGACGTCGAACGAAATCTGCGTTCCAAGCGGCGTCGCAGGGTCGACCTGGACCGTGAGCGGACTGAGCGCGTTGCTGGCGACCCCGCCGAACTCCGCGATCGCACCCAGAGCGAGCGGTGAAGCGGGCACAGTCAGCCACGGATCGCTCGTCTCCACGCGGAGGGTCGCAGCCGCGGATGCGCGCCCATCGTTCCGCACCTGCGCGACCACGGCCAACGTCTCCCCCGGCTCCCAGAGGAACGGAGTGGTTCCCGAGGGCTCGAGAACGTCGGCTCCGAGGGTCCTCAGACTCGGGCCGGCGATCGCCGTGACGTACTCCATCAGCTCCATCGCATCGTTGGCGATGGGGATGATTCGCGACGTCGCTGGCCAGAAGCCGTCGAACGTCGAACCGAGTTCGCACGTGAACGCGAGCATCTGGTTGCCGCCGTAAAGCGTCGACGCGGCCCAGTCGATCGACGTCCCGTTGGCGAGGTAGAGCACCTGCCACGAGTAGCCGGCGATGAAACCCGGCCCCATGGCGGACATGGTCGCCGCGAATCCCTCGTATCGCGCCTGCCAGGGTGCCGGCGGGACGGCGCCCGCCGTGTGACTCGGGGGAATCAGCACCAGGTTCCCGAACGTGTGCAGCGAGAGTCCGGTGGAGAAGTCGCGGGACTCGCAGAAGGCCTTCATCGCCAGCGTCTCGGGCTCGCTGAATGGCGTCGCCCCCCGATACTGGTACGAGGACGTCGCACCGCTGGACCCGACGTCGTCGATGCCCCACGCGTCGGCGTAGTTGCGGTTGAGGTCCACGCCGACGTTCGTGTCGGGCAGGACGCGGCGGTTCTTTCGCCAGATCCCACCGCCGAATGGCGTTGCCGTCGTGTTGTAGACGTAGCCGTCCACGTTGACCATCGGGACGAGGTAGATCTCACGCTCGTCGACGAGTGCGGTCGTCCGTGGGTTCGCCCCGTACCCCTCGCAAAGCCTCTGCGCGAAGTAGCAGATGGCCTCCATCGACATGGGCTCGCGAGCGTGGAGCAGGCCGTCGAACAGAACCTCGGGTTCGGGTTCGTCCGCGAGCGGGTTGTCCGAGATCTTCCACATCCAGATCGGGCGGCTCTCGGCGGTGAATCCGATGCTGACGGCCGGCGCGACGATGGCCGGATACTGGGCGGACAACGCTTGCATGAACGCGTACATCTCGGCGTCCGTGAAGTAGCCACCGAGGCTGCCTTGGCCGAACTGCGGAACGCTGCCGTCGGAGGTCACCGGCGGCTGGACGAGACGCGAGCGATAGAACGCCTCCACGTCCTGGATCTCGATCGTGGGCGAGAACCCTGCGGCCTGCAGGGCCAGCATCTCCGACGGCGCGTGGATCAGGACGTCGGCGTGATCACCGTGAATCTCCACGTCGGTGAGGAGGCTCATCAGTGCGGCAGCCTGCGTCGGCGATCCGACAGGAACGCTCAATTGAATCGTCTGCCCCAGCGCAACGGCGCTGAGGAGCACGGCAACGACTATCCGACCCATGGCGCTCACCTCTGCAAAACGGCGGGCGGCATCTTAGTGCCGAGCGGGTCGGCCGTGGAAGCTCGAACTTCCCGGAGCGCCAGCACCTACTTCCTGGGCTGGAACGTGAAATCGACCTGCGTCGTGCCCTTCGCTTCGACTTTCACGCTCTTTTCGTCCTTCTGGCCCGGGTTGCACGACTCGCTCCAGCACGAAAGCGTGTAAGTTCCGGCCGGGACGTCTCGCAGCTCGAAACTGCCGTCATCGCCCGTCACCTGGAAGTGCGGATGGTCCACGACGTGGATCCAGGTCCCCATCCAGGAGTGGGCGTTGCAGACCATCTTCATGGTGCCCTCGGCGGGGAACCACAGCGACTTCTCCGTGCCCTTGGACGCGAGGGTGAAGTTCCACTTCGGGTTCTTCTCGGTGGTGGTTTTCAGCGTGTTCACGTTGTGAGCCGTCGCGTCGTTGTTGCGAAATACGACGGTCTGGCCGACCTGCACGCCGAGGACGTGGGGTGAGAACATGCAGCCCGTCTGATCCGACACTTTCGGAGATGTGGGGTAGGGATAGACCTTCCCGCCGAGCCCGTCACTGATCCAGACGAAGGCGTTCTTGAGGACGAGCTTCCCGCCCGGCCCCTCGTTGACGACGAGCTGGTCGTCAGGGTGCTCGGTGCCGGCGCAGACCGGGTCGTTCCCCATTGCGATGATCCCGACCTTGGGCCGCGGTCCGTCGAACCACACCCGTCCCTTGATGGTGCCGAGTGTGGCGGGATCGATCGGCGTCGGAGTCCGCGGGGGCGGAACTTCGCTCGCTCCCGAACCGCAGCCGCCGCACGCGGCGATGCCCAGGACGATGAGTACGGTTGCTGGCGCAACCCCGAGGAACTTGGAACGGACAGACGTGGCTTTCATGGTCGAAGGGTAGCGCCACGACCGAGGCCGTCGAGTGCGTCGAAGACGAGGCCAGGCAACAGCGAGGCGAGGCGGCCGGCGCGTCGCCCCATGAATGCCAGGTGCCCGCCATGCTTCGAGCGACGGATCTCCACCGCCGGCAGACTGCCGAAGTGCGCGACGAGCGGTCCGATGGGGACGAACGGGTCGTCGTCGGAGGCGAAGACGAGTGTCGGCCGCGCAATCGACTTCCCGTGATGGTGCGCGGACGATGCCTCGTAGTACGCGGCCGCGTGCGGATGGCCGTTGATGCTCGCGGCGAAATCGTCGTCGAGCCGGCGAACCGATCGATGGCGCCAGAAAGCGTGAGGCCGGCGACCTGAACCGGCCGCCACGGCGCGAACCCGACGGCCGAGCTTCACCGCGAAGTGGAAGTCGTAGAGCGTGTGACGCGATCGAGCGAGCGCCTGAGCACACGAAGGCAGGTGGGCTGCCGGCGCGGCGACCACGGCGCAGTCCACCGGAGCACTCTCGCCCCGCAGTCCGAGCCATCGCATGACGACGCCGCCGCCGAGCGAAAGTCCGAGCGCCACCCTCGGTCCCGGGCAATCAGCGATGAACGGATGACGTGCGGCCGCGTCGAGTTCGTCGACGTCGGCGGCTGTGTAGATGCGAGGCATGGAGCGCGTCCCGCCAGCGCCGCGAAGGTCGACCGAAACGATCCGCCACGCGCGCGCCTGCCCCTCCATCGCAAATCGCATCGTCGTGGGGCTGTCCGCCGATCCCGCAAGCCCGTGGACCACCATCACCGCGCCACGGGGAATCCCGTTCGGCTCGTACCGGATGATCCGGCTGGCCGTCCCATCCGCATGGTGCAACAGGTCTTCCGCGGTCGGCTCGATCCTCGCCTGGCGGCGCCCGATCCACTCAGCTGCGACCGTCTGGACGTGCGCGTTCCGCCAGAGGCGGCCCGGTGGTTCGTACGAGGGAGTAGGGCTGAAGATCGACATGGAGGCTTCCGTTCACGTGAACGACGAGCCGCGAACCTGAGGCAGAACACTCAACAATTATCAAGACCTCCCCTCGCGGGGCTGTGGAAAGTCATGTAGCATCCGCCCTGTTCAACCCCCGGCCCGATGCATCCGGGCGAGTTTCGCTCCAGTCAGGCAGAATGCCCGTTCGAACTGACCAAGCGCGCGACCTGCCATGGGAACGTTGTTTCGGATTGAACGAACCCACGGAGGTCTCGCGGGACTTGCCCGAAGACCGTGCGCCGTTGCGCGATCGCCGAGTTCTCTTCGTGGGAGGTGCTTGACAGGGATCGAGTGCACATGAAGAAGCTTTTCGTCGGCGGGCTCGCCTGGGCCACGACGACCGATGGACTCCGCGAGGCGTTCGCGCGTTTCGGGGAAATCTCCGACGCAATCGTTCTGACCGACAAGGAGACGGGCCGCTCGCGCGGTTTCGGCTTCGTGACGTTCAAGAACGACACTGACGGCGATCGCGCCCAGTCCGAAATGAACGGTCAGGAAATCGATGGTCGCACCATCAAGGTCGATTTCGCGACGTCGTCAGGCCGCCAGGGTGGCGGTGGCGGCGGCGGCGGATTCGGCGGCGGTGGTGGTCGTGGTGGTGGTGGCGGCGGCCGAGGCGGTGGTGGCTTCGGCGGCGGCGGACCGCGTCATCGCGAACGCTGGTAGACACGCGCCCTGCGCGTGATTGAACGGCCGGTAGCCTCACGGTTGCCGGCCGTTTTCGTTTTCAGCAGCATCAGCGCGTGTGGACCGCCGTGTTATAGAGGCTCCCATTCATCCCAGGTCGCGGAGTGTGAACGTGGATCAACAGCTCGTCATTCGCATCACGGCCCGGCTCTCCCCCAACCCCAGGAAGTGCGCATTCGAGGTCGACCGTTCCGTCTACGACGGTGGAACCGCCTACTTCAACGACGCCCAGCAGGCCAAGGGCTCGGCGATTCCCGAGCGCCTGTTCGCGCTCGCGAGCGTTCGCCAGGTGGTCATGACGGGCCCCGTCGTCACCGTCGCCCAGGATGGACAGGCGCAGTGGGCCGTCCTCGCCAAGGAATGCGGCGCGGCGATCCGCGCGGCGATCACGAGCGGGCAGCCCCTCGTTCGACCGGGCTACGTCTCCACGCTTCCGCCAGAAGAAGTGATCCGCGAGAAGGTCCAGAAGGTCCTCGACTTCGAGATCAACCCCGCCGTGGCGTCACACGGCGGGTTCATCGAGATCGTCGACTGCACGAAGGACACGGTCGTCATCAAGATGGGCGGCGGGTGCCACGGCTGCGCCAGCTCCAGTGCCACACTGAAGGAAGGCGTGACCAAGTCGATCAAGGAGAAGGTGCCCGAGGTGGTGAACGTCGTCGACTCGACGGATCACGCGGCCGGCGCCAATCCCTACTACGCGCCGTCGCACTGAGCGGCGCGCGACGCCCCCACCCCGCGTCACACGTCGAACGCCGGCGGCGGAGGCTTCGTCAGAACGTCGAGTTCCTGACCGATCTCCAGGATCACCGTCCCGAAATCGTGCACCGCGGCGGGCTGCGCGGGACCGTAGTCGAACACGACCTCCAGCCGCTCCAGGTCCCATGGCCCGGAGCGGGGGCCGATCAGCGCGCAACTGTGGCCGATGCTGCTCAGGCGGAACGTACCTTCGTAGCGCTCACCAGGCGCCGTCCCCCCGTGGGTGGTTTTCAGGGGGAGCTCGAAGCTGTTGAAGCGAATCCGGACGGGAGCCTCGCAGCCCCGAGAGCCCGTTGTGATCCGCACCGTGACGGTCTCGATCCTTGGCATGGTGTCAGGTTCTGCGGTTGCAGGTCCGCCCGCGAGCATACCGAGATGCGGAGTTGGGCCCATCTCGCCTTGAGGCGGCATCAGGCGCATGCGACGCTGCACCGCCGCGCGAGGCAATTCCCCATGGCCGATCCCATTCCGACTGGCGCTGACCTCATCCTGGGCGATCAGGTCCTGACGATCACCTGGTCGGACGGTACGACGACGCACTACCCCGCGGACCACTTGCGGGCGCGGTGTCCCTGCGCCGAGTGCACCGGCCACGGCGTTGCGCCCGAACCGCCGCCTCGCGAGACGTTCGCGGGCATCAAGGTGAAGTCGCTGAAGACCGTCGGCCAGTACGCATTCCAGATCGGCTTCGACGACGGCCACAACCTGGGGCTCTACGGCTTCCCACTGCTGCGGCGGATCGGCTACGCCGCCGGGACGGCGCCGCCACCGGTTCCGAAGCCCCCGACGGAGTTCGCTGTTTGAGAATCCGGCGACGCTGGCGTCGGCGTCGCGCTGCCCGCCTCCGGGCCTTTGGAAAGACTTCGCATGCCACTGAGCTTCGACACACCCCATCGCGCCGACGGACTCGTCTCGACGATGGCGAACGGACTGATCGGCTCCGAGATCCTGAAGATCGCGGCCGACGTGCGCGACCTGAAGGCGAAGGGCCGCGAGATCCTCGACCTCACGGTCGGTGACTTCTCTGCAAAGCAGTTCCGCATCCCCGGGCCGTTGGAGACACGGATCGCCGACGCTCTCCGCGCAGGCGAAACCAACTATCCACCATCGAACGGCATCGCACCGCTCCGCGAGGCCGTGCTCGCGCTCTTCAAGCGGGAGTTCGGGCTGGACTACCCTGCTGGCGGGATCGTGATCGCCGGCGGCTCGCGCCCGATCATCTACGCGACCTACCGCGCGCTCGTCGATCCGGGCGAGGTCGTCGTCTACCCCGCGCCGTCGTGGAACAACAACCACTACTGCCACATGGTCGGTGCCCGCGCCATCGCCGTCCCCTCGAGCGCCGCGACGCGCTTCCTCCCGACCGCCGAGTTGCTCCGCCCGCACCTCGCCGACGCTCGCCTCCTCGCGCTTTGCTCCCCGCTGAATCCCACCGGCACGGCGTTCACCGCCGATGCGCTCACTGCCATCTGCGATGCCGTCCTCGACGAGAACCGGCGCCGCGGCTCCGCGCGCAAGCCTCTCTACGTCATGTACGACCAGGTGTATTGGATGCTGACGTTCGGCGCGGTCACGCACGTGAACCCCGTCAGCCTCCGCCCCGCAATGGCGCCATACACCATTTTCGTGGACGGCATCTCGAAGGCGTTCGCGGCCACGGGCGTGCGGGTCGGGTGGGGCCTCGGGCCGCCCGCCGTGATCTCGCGCATGTCGGACATCCTCGGTCACGTGGGAGCGTGGGCCCCTCGCGCCGAGCAGGTCGCGACGGCTGGCTTCCTCGGGGACGTGGAAGCCGTGAAGGCGTTCCGCGGGACCTTCCGCAACGGTGTCCAGAGCCGCCTCAACAGACTCCACGCCACGTTCCAGGGAATGAAGCGCGCGGGCTTGCCCGTCGAGAGCATCGAGCCCATGGGCGCGATCTACCTCACCGTGCGCATTCAGGCGAACGGCTGCACGACCGCCGACGGTCGGACGCTGGAGACGAACGACGACATCCGCCGCTACGTGCTCGAGGGCGCGGGCGTGGCGCTCGTCCCGTTCCAATCGTTCGACTTCCGGTCGAACGACGGGTGGTTCCGCTGTTCCGTGGGCGCCGTGTCCGAAAACGAGATCGACCGCGCCATGCCGAGACTCGCGGAACTGCTCAAGACGCTCCGCTGAAGGTCGCCGTCATGCCCCAACCGACACCGTCGCCCATGAACGATCTCGAAGCCCAGAAGAAAGCCGCCGGGGACAAGTCCGCCGAGTTCGTCCAGTCCGGCATGATCGTCGGCCTCGGCAGCGGATCCACGTCGGCCTACGCCGTGAAGCGCCTCGGCCAGCTCGTGCGCCAGGGGTTGAAGATCCGGGGTCTTCCGACGTCGGAAGCCACGCGTCGCCTGGCCGAGAGCGAAGGCATTCCGCTCTTGACGTTCGACGACGTCACGTCGCTCGACGTCGCCATCGACGGCGCGGACGAGGCCGACGCGCGACTCGCGTTGATCAAGGGCGGCGGCGGCGCGCATCTTCGCGAGAAGGTCGTCGCGCGCGCGGCGAAGAGGTTCATCGTCATCGCCGACTCGACGAAGCTCGTGCCGACGCTCGGCGCGTTTCCGCTGCCCGTCGAGGTGATCCCATTTGCGTCACGGGTCGTGGCTGACGAGATCCGCAGGCTCGGCGGCGAGCCCGGCCTGCGACGCCAGAAGGACGGCGCGACCTACGTGACGGACAACGGCAACTGGATCCTCGATTGCCGATTCGGCCAGATACCGAATCCGGGTCGGTTGGCCGCGTCGCTCGATGGCGTTCCCGGGATCGCCGAGCACGGCTTGTTCGTCAACATGGCCGCGCTCCTGATCGTAGGTCTGCCGGGCGGCGCCACACGCACGATCACGCGCGACGACGCCTGACCTTCACGACCGCCACAGCTCAGCGGCTGCGTTGATTCGCCACGCGGCGAAGCTCCTCGACCTCGCGGCGCAGGCGATCCAACTCTGCGCGCAGCTGCTGGATCTCCGCATCGTTCGACCGGAGGAGGCTGTCGCTCGCCCATTGGCCGCCGGCTGCGCCACCCATCCCGGTCGCGCCCGGCCGACCGCCCGGGTAGGGCTGCGACCCGCGCTGCCCGAGTCCACCCCCCGCTCGGGAGATGGAGGGCCGGGTCGCTGGCGACTCCGATGCCGTCGCGTTGCCGCCGAGCCACGTGGACACTCCGGAGCCCCGAGGCGACGTGCCCGAGGACTGCGCTCCGCCGTTGGCCAGTCGGTCGGCCTGGCGCTCGGCACGGGCCTTCGCCTCCTGTGCGCGGTTCATCTCCTCTTCGGCACGACGTGCCTCGGCTTCCGCGCGACGGCGCGCCGCTTCAGCCTCGAGTCGGTGAGCCTTCTCGCGCAGCGCCTGCTTCGTCGCCTCGTCGATCGCGCGGTCGAGAACCTTCCGTTGCTCCTTCAGCTCGACGAGACGCCGCTCGGTCTCCTCGCGGCCGACTTGCGCGTTCTGTTCGGCCAGACGAAGCGCGTCCATCAGAGCCTTCGTCTCGGCGAGCTTGCTGTCGCGGCTCCGCACCTGCTCCGTGAGGTCCGATTCCTGGCGCGCGAGGTCGAGAACGGACTGGTATCGCTTGCGGATGCTCTCGCTCAACGCACCGTCGACCTGGGCGCGAGCGCGGTCCTGACCTTCCTTGGACACGGTGGCCTCGAGCCGGGCGCGAGCGTCGGCGAGGGCCCGTTCCGCCTCGGCGAGACGAGCCGCTGCCGCCTGTTGCTGGGCCGCGGCATCACGCGCGCCCGGCCCCGCAGATCTCTCGGCCGGTTCGGTCGCCCGCGCCTTCACCGATCGCTGCACGGCCACCTGGTAGTCGCGAATCGCCGAGTTGAGAACGCGGTCTCTCGCGGCCCGGGCGGCCGACGTCGACGCGACGTTCGAAAGACACTGATCGATGGCAGCCTTCACGTGCGCCGCCACCTCCGCGCGCTTGCGATCGTAGAACGCCTTGAACTTCGCTCGGACGCCTTTCGGCAGGCCGCCGATGCCGTCTTTCACGGACTCCGTCGCGCGCTCGATGGCGCCACGGGCGTCTTCCAGTGCGGACACGTCGCTCTTGACGGTCCCCGTGTGGCCGCCGTCGGGCTGCTTCGTGACGACGAGGACCCTCTCGCCGTCGACCGCGTGGATGCTCTCGTCGTTCCACACCCAGATGCGCCGCATGGACTCGGTCAGCGCCGTGACCGCAGCTCGCTCGTCCTTTCCCGTCGCTTCCGTGGCTTCGCTCGAGAGCGCGTCCGCCTTCAACGCATCGACCAGCTGCTCGATGGCGTCACAGACCTCCTCGCCGACGCCGTCGGCGAGTTCCGCCGGCAACTCGATGGCGGACAGCCCAGCGCCGACTTCCACGGCGGTCTCCGGCGCCAACGCCGCGGGCGCCTCCCTGACCCACGTCCCGACGCCGATCGTGGTGGACGCGGGCTCGAGGCCGATCCCGGTCGCCGGCGCAGTCGCTCCGCCGATGGCGTCCGGTCGCGTCTCCGAAACCCCAGGGCCAGGCGCAACTGGCGCGGACCCTGCGCCGGACCCTGCGCCGGACCCTGCGCCGGACCCTGCGCCGGACCCTGCGCCGGACCCTGCGCCGGACCCTGCGCCGGACCCTGCGCCGGACCATGTGCCGGCGCCCACGCCAGACACGGTCCCCGGTGCAACGGGCGCCGCCGGCGCCACGGGTGTGACTGGTGATGCCGAGGCCCCCTGTCCCGAAGGCTGCGCGGGTGCCACCGGCGACGTGTTCGCACTCTGTGCAGAAACCCAAGCGGCCAGAACCAGCGCCACCAGCACGAAGCGCGTACGCATGTCATTCTCCCTTCAACGGCACCAGTCCGTCGCGGCGAAGCCGCTCGAGACGGAGCAGGACCGCATCGATCTTGGAATTCAACTCGACTCCCGCCGGCGAATCCGTGGACGCCGCGAGGAGCTCGACGCGAAGCGAAGCCGCATCGAGTTCGAGCGAGTCGACGTACGCCTCCTGCACCTTCACGCGCGGATCCGGATCCACGTGTGCAGGATTCAGGACCGGTTCGCCACATCGACTCCCCAGCACGGCGGCGACGAGGAGAGCCGCGGCCGCGGACCCCCATCGCCACACGGACCGCCACCGATCTGCGGGCGTCGCTGCGACGACCCGCTCCCGCAGACTCGTGAGGTCGCCGGAGACGGCGCGGCTCCGGATCGTGTCGTCGACACGTCGGATCTGCTCCAACTCGGCACGGCAGGCCGGACAGGTCACGACGTGCGCCCGAAGCTCTTCAGCCCGAGCGTCGCCGATCTCGCCGTCCACCCACGAACTCAGTTCTTCTGAATCGACGTCACACCACATGGCATGCCTCGTCAAGAGGTCTCCAGCCACTGCTCGGACAAGACCCTGCGCGCCCTGAAGATCCAGGTCTTCACCTGCGGCAGCGTGGCGTCCAGCACGGTGGCAATCTCGTCGTAGGACAATCCGCCATCGACGCGGAGCAGCAACGCCGTGCGTTGCGGCTCGGTGATGCCGGCGATCAGGGATTCGAAATCGTCGCGCGCTTCGAATGCCGCGTCGCGACCCTCGGAACCGGACTCACGGTTGGCGTCGTCGAGCTGGGACTCCTTCGCCCGGTGGCGGAACCAGTCGATGCAGATGTTCCGCACCGTCCGGAAGAGCAGCCCGCGCGGCGTTCCGCGGTCGGGGTCGAACACTCCACGTCGCGCGGCGTCGATCAGGCGCACGAAGGCCTCGTGGACCGAATCCTCAGCCGTCGCGCGATCCCGCGTCAAGCGCGAGGCGTAGCGACAGGCGGCCGCAGCATGTCGGTCGAAGAACAGCCCGAAGGCGCTGCGATCCCCTCGCGCGGCGCGCATGAGGATCTCGCGGTCCGTTGGACCTTCTGGCTGACCGGTTGACACGACCTCCCCACTACGGGATCGAGCCCCGAGAGTTGCGTGGTTTCCTGCCGCGTGCCCGGCCCCCGCCCCGCTGGGCGGCCGGCGCCCAGCCGACGGCTATCTATCTACCTACGACTTCCGTTTTTTCAGACTCTGACGGAGACGATCGCCCGGTGGCGCGGCGCGCCCGTGATCCCCGCGACTCGCGGGGAGCCCAACGCGGTTGCCGCCGTCAAGGCGAGCGAGGTATTCTTCGTCCCCTCAGGAACACCATCATTTCTCATTCGAAGACGAGCGGAGGCAGAACGATGACGGTCACGCGATTGGCGACGGTGTGCGTAGCCCTGACTTTCGGTTTCCAGGCGCTAGCTGCCCCCGTCGACCGAGGCTTCCCCCAAGGAGGCGGTGCGGGCGAGGCGCGCCCGGCCTCGCAACCGACGACGCAGCCGACCGGCGACTCGGGCGGAAAGGTCAAGGCCTTCATCGAGGCGTCGCGCGCGGTTTTCGGCCTCGGCGAAGCCGCGAAGAAGGCGATCGACGACAAGGCGAAGGCCGAAAGCACGGCCACCGGCACGATCGCAGGAGCCGTCGGCGACATCGCCAAGTCACGTCCGGCCCCCGCGGCCGCGCCTGACGCCAAATCCGTCGACTCCGCCGTCACGACGCTCATCACTGCCACGAAGGAACTCCTGGCACTCCGTGACAAGGGCCTGGCGCCGATCGCCACCGCGGCCGCAGCGAGCGACAACGCCGACGTCGCGGACGTCCTGAAACGCGTCGAGGCACGCATCTACCTCACGCTCTGCATGAACGAGGTCCGCACGGCCGCGACGAAGGGCGGGAACTACCCGGGCATGTACGCCATGCTCGACAAGTACAACCGCGAGAAGATCGCGGATGCCTTCTTCGAGATCTACAAGAACCCGTCCCTCAGCGCGCAGCAGCGGCGCATGGCCGCGGAGGGCGTCGCGCAGCTCGGCGACAAGAAGCAGGCGGAAGCCTTGAAGGCCCTCTATGCCGACAAGGCGACCAAGCCCGACGTCAAGAGCCTCACGGCGACGATCCTGGTCCGCCTCGGAAGCCGTGACCTGTTCGACGCGGAGATCAAGCCCGCGCTCGAGCAGCTCGCGAAGATCTCGGAGGATGCCAAGAAGCTCGCGGACGAGGTGAAGGCCGCGGACACCGACGAGAAGAAGCAAGCCGTCATGAAGAAGGATGGCGACCTTCGCAACCGCGCCATCGACATCCACAGCGTCCTCGCCCAGAGCTACCAGGACGCATGGCTCCGCGAGGAGACGGTGAAGCACTTCGAGGCCATGATCGCCATCCTCGGCAACGCGAAGATCGATCCCCGGATGCAGCAGGCGCTCGGGACGACCTACTACAACCTCGCATGCGCCTACTCCCAGCTGAAGAAGTCCGACGAGGCCATCGATCGGCTCGAGAAGGCGTTCCAGAGCGGCTACCGCAACATCGCCTGGGTTCGCGAAGATCTGGACCTCGCGAACATCAAGAACGACCCCCGACTCGAGGCGCTGCTGAAGAAGTACTCCGCGAGCGACAACAAACCCGGAACGGGCGACAAGCCCTGATCCCGCCGAGCCTGCGGCGCGCGATTCGGCGCGCCGCGGCTCACTTCAACGCGCCGAACGGATCGGATCTCCGATCCGTCCACGGGCGATGGCGCGTGTCGGACATCTCCAGGGGCCTGGCGAGCTCGCGCAACCGATCCGACGGCAGGTCCGCAGCCGACCGCGCGAGCAACACCCAACGCGCCTCCAACACGCCCAGGCCATCGCCGGGACTATGCACGACGAACGCGCGCCATCCCTTGCTCGCGGCGAGCGCAGCCAGGACGGATTGCAGATCCAGCGTCCGGTTCGACACGTTGAAGGCGAACACCGCACGGGGCGTCGAGCGCGCCACGTAGAGGTCGAAGCACTCGGCGGTGAGCAGGTGGATCGGGATGGCATCGCTGGAGAACGCGTCGACGACGATGGCGTCGTAGGGACCCTCCGAGTCTCGCTCCAGTGACAGACGGGCGTCTCCCGCCACGGTCTCGACACGGGCCGCGCTGTCCCGGACGAAGGAGAACTCGGTGTTCGCGAGCCGGATCACCGCGGGATCGAGCTCGAAGAACCGGAACACGTCCCCGCTCCTCCCGTAGGTGGCGAGTGTCCCCACACCGAGCCCCACGAGTCCGACGCGCCAAGGGCTGCGCCCTTCGGCGCCGAGCAGAAGCCCGCCACCGGACTCGCGTCCGTAGTAGGCGGTCGGTTCGTGGTCGAGCGCCGGCAACCGGAACTGCTGCCCGTGGTTCGTGATCCCGTGGACCAGTTGCCGGAGCTCCAGCCCCGTCTGCTCCGAAACGAAGTCCGCCACCTTCAGCGTGCCGTAGAAGTTCCGCTCGACGAGACGGAACGGCACCAGCGCCTTGCGTGCATCCGAGAGCATCATGAACAGGAGCGCCAACGCCACGATCTGCCCCACCATCCGGTAGGCAGGTGACGGTCGGATCCCACCACGTACGCCGGCGCCCGCACTTTCGCGCGCGAGCGTCGTGAGCGAGACCACGGCCGCCATCCCGATCTGCAGCTCGAATGGGAACGGCAGGATCGAGGGCGCGAGCAGTCCCACGAGCACGCCACCCACGGCTCCGCCGAGGGCGAGCATGAAGTAGAAGTCCGCGAGGCCCTCCGCTGATGGCCGCAGGCGCACGAGCTCGCCGTGGCAGACCCAGCAGCACAAGAAGAGCCCCGCCGCGAGCACTGCGATCGCCGTGACCGCGCCGATGGCCGTGACGGCATAGATCCCGAGGTACAGCCCCCCGAGCCCGACGATGAGTGGGACCATGCCCAAGGCCCGGCGATACGCGTTGGGGAACGCGAAGACGACGATGAGACTCGCGAGATAGAGCGAGAGCGGCAGGATCCAGAGAAACGGTACGACTGCCACTTCCTGGCACATCTGCTGCGTGGCGCCCAAGAGCAGGATCACGCCGCACGCGGACAGGCCAGCCCAATGGAGGCGTCGCGCGAGCGGCGCGCGTTCGTCGGCGGACCTCGGGGAGGGCCTCGCGCCGACGGGCCCCGTCTCCTTCGATGCGCGCCACGCCAATCCGATCATGACGACCGCGAACAGGACGAAGGCGATCCCCCACCCGACCGCCTGCACGCCCAGATCGAAGTTCGGTTCGATGAGCGTGGGATAGGCGATCAACGCCGCGAGCGACCCGGCATTCGACCAGGCGTAGAGCTTCATGGCTCGGGCGACCGAGCCCGAATCTCTCCGCGTCGCCCACACCTGCAGGAGCGGCGACGTCGCGGCCAGTCCGACGAACGCGAGTCCGATCGTCGCCGCGAGCAGCAGCAGGATCTGGCCGACGGGATGATCGGGAGTGCCAGGCTTCCAGCGCGCGCCAGGCTCGGGCGGAAGCATGACGGCGGCGGCCGCGAGGATCACGCCGTGCACGAGTATCCGACGTCCCGACTGAGCGGACAGCCACCGCGAGTATCCGTAGCCGGCGAGGAGCGCGACCTGGAAGAACACCATGCAGACGGACCACACCTGCGCCGTGCCACCGAACCACGGAAGGATGAACCTCCCGAGGATCGGCTGAATCACGAAGATGAGGAACGCTCCCAGGAAACTCGCGCCGGCGTAGGCTGACATCGGCGCATTTGAGCACGCGGCGGGTGCACGTCAACCGCGGGCGGATGACGAATCCGCTAAGAGCAGCCAGGGGCTTCGAGGCCGCGTCGAACGCCTCGGTCTATCCGGCCGTTCCGAAATCGACGACGCGCGCCAGGTCGGGATCGCGTGCATCTCTTCCCAGGGAGAGGATCACCGTCTTCGCCTGGAAGATCCGGCGGCCCTGCGCCACGAGCCGCTTCTTCTGGTTGTCGTACCAGCCCGGCTTCATGACGTGCAGTACCGGATCACCAAGCCGGAGGCTCCTTCGTTTCGCGTCGTACTCGAGGTTCTGGCGTGCGAGGTTCGCATCGACGGCGTGCAGGAACGGCAGGAGCTTCTCGTCCGGAACGCCCGCACGCGACTCCACCTTGAACACGTAGCGACTGTGCTTGACGTCGGCCTCGGCCTTGAAGTGATCGACGACGACGCCGATCTCGTGCGCCGCATCCTCGATGGCCCGGATGACCTGATTCACGCTCACCTTCTCTCCGGTGATGCTCGTGATCCCACGGCCTTTCCGACGGAACTCGATCACGGGGGTCCGGTGATAGGTGTCGGTGACGAGCACGACGTCGTTGATGTCGTATCGATAGAGACCGCCCGTCGTCGTCAGGAGGATGTAGTACTCGTTTCCCAGCTCCACCTGGTCGACCCCGAGGTAGGTCCAGCGCTCGCGATGGTTCGGGTGCTCCTCCACGTCGGAGACCGGCACGAACTCGAAGACGTTGGTGGCGACCGTCAAGACGCCGCCGGCGCCGACGTCCGACAGAGGGATGCTGCCTCGTGCCTCCGACGACAGGTAGCCCCAGTCCCGCACGGCCACGGCCTCGCGACCATCGGGATCGAACCAACCCGGAAAACGTTCGAGGTAGGCGCCGACCGTTCCGCCCTTCCAACACCCGATCAGGGCGAGGTCGGGCCAGTAATCCGCGGGCAGGAGGTAGCCATCACGGCGGCTGCGCGCGCGTTCGAGGCGTCGAGCCACGTCGGGGCGAGGGCGCAACCGCTGCTCGATGACCGCGCGCGCGGCCGACGGAATGGGCATTGCGGACGACAGCGTTCCGTCGGCGACGTCCTTCAGCAGCAGTTCCGAGTGCTTGTCGGCCATCTCGCACATCTTGACGATGCTCGATGGGTTCGCCGTGCAGAGGAACGACACCCGCTCGGGAACTCCGAGCCGCATGATCGCGTAGTACTTGGCCTCGTAATCCTCGATCTCGAAAGCCTCGTAGGGAATGGCATACGTCGACCGCATCATCGCCGGCAGGTTGCGGTAGATGTGTCCGCTCGTCGAGCCGTACGGCAATCCGCACGGAGTGTGCCCCTCGACGGCAGGCGACACGAGGCTCAGGCATTTGCCGCTCCACAGCGACGGATGATCGAGCCGCGCATGGTGGAGCCACGTGCGGATCTGATCGTCGTGGTCGCGGCCCTGACACCGCGCCGTCACCGGGACGAACTTGGGCTCGCCCGTCGTCCCGGAGGTTCGCGCGAACATGACGGGATCGTCGGCCGTCAGGACGTTCTTCTCGCCTTCGGTCACGCGGCGGATCAGCGGCTCGATCTCCTCGTACGTCACGACGGGCACGGCGCGTCGCCAGTCCTCCATCGAGCGAATGGAGGCGAAGCCGTGACGCCGCCCATATTCGGTGTCGCGATTGCGGGCCAGGATCTCGTCCAACTTCGCCTTCTGGGATTCGACGGGCGCCCTCGCCGCGCGCTCGAAACGGCGCGCCGCGCCGATGCCGGCGAACGCGATGAGCCACGATGCCGGGGCGCCCATCAGTCGGACCCGATTCGCACGCGCGCGTGCACGTAGGGCTCGACGGCCGCCGGATCCACGTCGACGCCGAGCCCAGGCGTGGTGATCGCGGGAGCGACTCCTCCCGGCGGAATCGTGAGATCCTGTCGTCCGACGTCGCGCTCGAGGAGGATCGTGCCGTAGGACCCTTCGAGTTGGAGCAGTCCGTCGATGCGAGTGGCGAACTGACGCCCTGCCGCCGACAGCACGGCCGTCTCCCCTACCTGCGCACCGAGCATGCAGGACAGCCCGGAATCCCCGGCGACACGAGCGATCCGCGCGGAGTTGATGAGGCCACCGCACTTGGAGATCCGGATGTTGAAGCCGTGGCACGCACGAAGGGACGCGAGCCGCTCCGCGTCCTCGAAGGAGGCGAGGGATTCGTCGGCGAGGACGGGAATGGGGCTCCGCGCCGTGACGTAGGCCAATCCCGCGAGGTCTTCCGGCGTCACCGGCTGCTCCACGGATTCGACGCCGTACGGCGCGAATGCGGCGATCGCCGCCAGGGCCTGCTCGGGCAGCCACGCCCCGTTCGCGTCGATCCGGATCGAGCACTCGGACCCGAGCGTCGTCCGCGCGCTCTCGAGCACCCTGCAGTCATCCGCGAGGGCGCGGCCGACTTTGATCTTCACCGCGCCGACCCGCAGCTGGGTCAGCATCTCGCAGGTGCGCCGGGCCAGGTCCACCTCGTCGGACGACACCACTCCGCTGTATCGAACGTGATCGCGGCGGACGGGGCCGAGAATCTCACCGGCGGAGCGGCCGGCCGTGCGGGCGACGACGTCGAGCAGCGCGAGCTCGAACGCGCAAAACGCCGCATGC
This sequence comes from Planctomycetota bacterium, assembly GCA_044222185.1. GTDB lineage: Bacteria > Planctomycetota > CAIWVZ01 > JBGANV01. The sequence continues at coordinate 42,518 of JBGANV010000006.1, read as the reverse complement.
TCGGACCGCGGCAGGCGGACGGCGTACTCTCCGAGCATCCCCGTCGCCGCTTCCAGGGAAGCGATGCGCACGCCGACGATCCGCGGCAGCCAGCGCACGCGCAGGGCCTCGACGACGGATTCGGGCGTCTCGCCGGTGACGTAGCCCCGCGGAGCGCACTCACCGAAGCCCACGACCCCCGCGTCCGACTCGAGGCGTACGAGCACGTTCTCCCCCACGCTCCGCGCCGCGAGCGCATGGCGGAACGTGAATCGAAAGGGAATTCCGATGACCAGGATCTCGGCGCGGCGGATGATCACGCGGAATCACCGGACGTTCGGGGATGGAATGGCGCCTGCGGCATGGGGCTGACTGTAGCGCGATCGGGCCAATCCACGCGCCACGGTGTATCCTGTCGCCGTGTCCAGGAAATGGCATCCGCTCGTCGCCGCGCTCCTCGCCGCATCGGCCACCTGGGCCTGCGGCCAGGTCGCGCCGGCACCCGCCGCGCCAAGAGTGTCGCTCCAGGCCGCGGTGAATGCGTCGGTCGAGAAGGGAGTCCAATGGCTGCGTGCGCAGCAGGGCCCGGACGGCCACTGGCACCACGGCCATTTCGACACCAATCCCATGGGCGTCACGGCGCTCTGTGCCCTCGCCCTCGTGCGCTCCGACGTCAAGCCCGACGATCCGGCGATCCTGCGCTCGCTCGACGCGCTGACGTACAAGGCCTTCGAGAAGACCTACGACACGGGGCTATTGCTGATGCTCCTCGAGGCCGTGAAGACGGTGAAGCGCCACGACGAGTGGGCCCGACGCGGCGCCGAGTTCCTCGTCGTCAATCAGCAGGCCTCGGGACTGTGGGCATACCCCGCCGGGACCCCCGATCTGTCGAACTCGCAGTTCGCGGTATTCGGGCTGTTCGCTGCGTCGCGCCTGGGAGTGACGCCGCCGAAGGGCGTCGTCGAGAAGATCGTGGCGTGGCTGCTGACGAACCAGAAGGCCGACGGATCGTTTGCGTACGTCGCATCGGCCGCTGGTCGTGGAAGCATGAGCGGCGCCGGCATCGCATCGCTGCTCCTCGCTCGTCAGCTCGACGACAAGTTCAAGCTCGGACTTCCGCGCAAGGCGATGGACCAGGCCTGCGATCGCGCGTTCGAGTGGCTCGGGCGTCGATTCTCCGCCGAGCGTCATCCGGACGGCACGACCGATGGCTACCTGCCGAACGAGGGGTTCTTCTACTACTACCTCTACGCAGTGGAGCGCGCCGCGGTGCTCGGCGGCCGTCCCCGTCTCGGCCCACACGACTGGTACCAGGAAGGCGCACTCCACCTGATCCGTGCGCAGTCGGACGAAGGCCACTGGGGTGACGTGGAACAGACGTCCATGGCGTTGCTGTTCCTCAAGCGCGCCAGCCTCACCTATTCACCGCACGCCGACGCCATGGCGACGGACCCGAAGCAACTCATCCCTGCCGACAGCCGTCCCGTCGATCTCGCGCTCCGGTCCGTTCGCGTCGCGCCGGACGTCCCATTCCTTCGAAGCTGGCTGGTCCTCGGCCCGATCCCCAACCCCGACGACAAGGCGCTGGCGGAGGACTTCATCAAGGAAGCGAAGGTCCTGCCAGCGGCCGGCGCACAGTCGGGCAAGCTCGTGTGGAAGGAATGGAAGTCCGACACCGACGCCGTCGATCTCGATGCCGCCATCAGTCCACAGCCAAACGTCGTCGGGTACGCCTGCTGCTACCTGTGGTCTGAACAGGACCAGGACGGCATCCTCTGGTTCGGCAGCGACGAGGGCGGCCGCGTGATGCTCAACCGTGAACTGATCGTGGACGAGCATCGCCACGACCAGACCGGTCCCGATTCGACGCGCGTCCGCATCCACCTGAAGAAGGGCCGCAACGTCCTCGTCTGCAAGATCGAAGAGCTGGGCTACTACTGGCGGTTGCACGTGCGCGTGAGCGATCCGGAGGGGCGCGTTCTCCCCATCAAGCCCTCGCTGAAATCGGAACGCTGACGTCCAGCGCGCGGCCCGTCAGCGGGCCGCATCCGTGAAGCCGATCGGCTCGAAGAATGGCATGCGCGCCTCATCGGGCCGCTGCAAGTCGGCACCGAGCACGGCGAGCCCGAACTCGCCCTTGTAGAGACCGTGGGGATACTCGGCGGGAATTCTGCCGTCGCTACACGCGCGTCGCGTCAAGTCACGCGCACGTTCGAGCCACAGCCCGTCTCCCGTGTGCCGATGGTGGTTGAGGAGCGCATACGCGCGTCCCGCGAGGCCACAGCACACCGTGACGACGCCCTCGGTCGACTCCCATGTCCGCGACGCGGCCCCGTGAGCGAGCGCGGCGTATCGTTCGTCGCCGAAGTGTCGATGTGCAAGGTTCCAGAGGAATACGTAGCCGCAGGTGCCGTTGCACCACCCAGGCATCGTCATCAGCCCTTCGTCGCGGCGGAGGATCCACGGCCATTCCAGTCCGCGTCCCACGGGGATCGCGAGCGCCGCCAGCTGCAACAGACGCCGCTCCGCCCGCGCGGGGACCGGTATTCCCCGGATGCGGCACCACCACAGCGTCGCGTAGAGGTATCCCGCCCAGCCGTGGGCGATCCCCGGATACTGGATGTCGGAGTCCGAGATCGGCGGCTTCGCGTCGAGTTCGCGCCAGACGGCTTCGACGGCGTCGTCGCCGATCCGGACGAGCTCGCTCGGATCCAGCTGTGGATTCGCACCGAGCGCGTCCAGGAGGATCGCCGCTCCCAGCACGACGCTCGAACGTCCGACGGCGAGGTCCAGGCCAGCGGCGGGACGCACGGCGGTCTCCGCGAATCGCCGAACGGCGTCGGCGATCGCTTGCCGGTCGCCGGATGCGGTGGCGATCAGCGCGGAGACGGCGTGCACGCCGCTCGGAGCATGGAATGGCGACGCGCGTCCCACGATCTCCGGCGTGATCTGGATCGCTTCATTGTGGAACGCGCCAGCGCCGTCGATCTCGTGAATGGCGCGACGCGACCAGGCATCCGCGAGCGAGAGCAACCGACTCTCACGCCGACTCCACGCCATGTGCAACAAGCCGAGCGCCACGCCCGCGCTGCCGTAAGTGATCGACGTCGTCGGCGCCGCCTCGAACGGTCCCTGCATCCACGGTCCGCCGACCGATGCGCTCTCGATCGCGCGCGCCGTCACGATCGCGACCGGGTCCGACCGCTCCACTGCCAGCGCCGGCGTGCCGCCTCCGGTGACCCCGTCGAGGGCGCGCGCGAACGCTTCCATCGACGGGTATCGGATCGACGGTTCTTTCTCGAGCGCCCGGCGCAGCACGGCCTCGAGCGCAGGCCATGCCGGCACCCCCCGGTCGGAGAACGTGCGCAACGAACCCGTGGCGATGTCATCCAGCATCTCGTCCCGGCCGAGCCGGTAATCCTGGCAGTGCGCGCCGGCCGCGAGGAACCACAGCATCGCTGCCACGGCGTACTGCTCGCCGGCCTCCGACGGTGGAGGCGCCGCGGCTCCGCGCCTCGCCGCCGAGGCCATCTCGGGCTCGAAGAAGAACGGGATTCCGCCCCGTCCGTGAGGTCGTGGCAGATCTCTTGGGTCTCCGATCGTCGATGCGACTCCGAAGTCGATGAGCGTCACCGCGCCGCGATCGTCGACCAGCAGGTTCCGCGGATGAACGTCGCCGTGGAGCACGCCGCGTCGGTGGAGATCCGAGTACGCGCGTCCGATCACGCGGATCAGCGCGAGGAGCATGGCTCGTCCGCGCTCGCCCGCGCGATCACGCCACTCCGTCGCGGCGGCGACGGCGTCCACGCCGGCTACGAAGCCCATCTCGATCCATAGACGGCCGTCGCAGTCTCCGGATCCGAGGATCGCGGGAGCGCCGGCGCCCCCGAGCCGCGTGAGGTAGGCGACTTCGTGGCGGATGCGATCGCGCACCCCACCAGGTCTGTCGTCGGAAACGCCGTCGCTGCGCCTGCGTTCGATCTTCACCACCGTCGGAGCCTTGCGCCCGCGATCGAGCAGGAGGATCTCCGTGTCGTCGAGGACGTCGATCGTGCGCACTACGGTTCCACCGAGGAGCGAGCTGCCTGCCGGATGGGCCGGTGCGTGCGCGTCGACGGGAGGTCCCTCGGGTTCGTCACCGGCCTTCAGGAGGAAGCCGCCATCCACGAGAGCATGCAGGAGCTCGTGCGCGCCGTCGAGCACGTCCGCCGGTTCGAGCGCGTGCTCGCGGGAGAACAGGATCACGGCTTCCGACACCGTCCGAGGCACGCGGAAACGACCGAGCAGGCTTGCCGCTCCGGCGTCCACGATCTTCGAGCCCGCGCGCGCCTGTGGGCGCGAGACGGCGAAGTCCCCGGCCTCGCACTCGATCTGCGAGCGTGTGTCCTCCGGCAGTTCGGTGACGGGAACGAGCACGACGTCCGAGCCGAGGACGAGCAGACCGTTCAAGGAGATACCCATGTTGAAACTCCCGCCTCAGGCGGCGCGCCAGATCGAAACGGATGGAGTCCACGCGTCCACGTCCACACCTTCGTGTCGGAGCCGCTCGAGCGCGAACTCCGCCGGCCGGAGCGTCGAGGCGTTCGCGCCGCGCGCGGAACACAACGCCGCGGCCAGGCGCCGCACGACCCACAGCCTCCAGCTCTCCGGCTCCTGCCACGCGAGCACGCGCTCGGCGATCGGCGGATCCATGCCCCAGGACAGGAGGCCGTCGTCGGCGATTTCGGCGGTGAACGGCACGCCGTGCGGCGTCGCTCCGCGCAGGGCCGCCTGGAGCTCGCCCGCGGTCGCGAGCATCCGTTCCTGGTCCGCGAAGTAGAGCACCATCTTGTCCGGGCGGAGGAGTCCCGCGGCGTCACTTCCGATCTTCCAGTGCATCGGCCGGTTCGCCTGCAGTGCGAGCACCGCGGCGAAGGCACGCGGCAGGTCTTCGACGGACGGACTCACGTAGAGCTTGAACGTCGCGGAGCGCGCGCCGAGATCCGACCGCCGGCGGCACGACCACATGAGCCAGCTCGTCTGCGTCCTTTCCTTGGGCGCCTCCCAGGTGGTCTCGAGCCGGCCTCGAACGTCGGTGCCGGGCGCCGCGCCCACGTAGGCGAGGACCGCGTCTGCGTTTGGAAGCCGTCGTGCCCACTCCGGGGAGATCGGCACGCGCCCGTACTCGTACAGCCGGTTCGCGAGGCTCGGGCCGTCTTCCGCCGGCAACGTCTCGGCGTACGCGAGCGCGTCCAGCGCGATGCGCTGCAGGCGCCCGACGCGGCCTTGGCGCCGCGCGCCCGCGAAGTGGCGCACCGCATCCGGTCCGCTCACGAATGCCCCGTCGCACTCCATCTCGAAGACGCCGTCCAACACGAGCTGCGTGACACCGCGGACGGCCTCGACCGGGTCCTCACGCCACACGAAGCCGGGCATGACTCCCGGCGACATCTGGGTGAACCACAGCAACGCCGTGTCGCGATCGACGACCTTCACCGTCCGCCCGCCATCCCCGCGCGGTCGCAGCACGCCGTAGAACTCGGGGTCGTTTCGCAGTTCGGACAGAGCGGCCTGCTCCTCGATCGGGAGTCGGTCGACGAGAACGAGCTCGAATGCGCTTCCCGTGCGGAAGCGGCGACGAGCGAGCTCTCCGGCAAGTTCGTGTGTCATGGTCATCTCGCAATCGCGACGCGCGATGCGGTCCGCGAGACGCTCCCGTTTCGCGGACCGCACGGCATTCGCGGGTCCGTGAACCCGCGCGTTCCAATTACTTCAGCGCCTTCTTCGCCGCTCGGACCTGCTCGAGTGCTTCGCTCAGGCCCTTCTCCATGGCGTCCGCGTCCGCCTTCGAGGTGATGGCGCTCGGTAGCCCGTCCTTCTGGATCGCGTCGAGCTGCTTGAGGGTGTCCTGGAGGTCCGCCTTCAGCGTGATGAGATCCTCCAGGTGCTGGATCACGAACGGGTCGCGAGTTCCCGCACCGCAGAAGATGGTGGGATCGCACGCCGAGTGTCCCGGTCCGCAGGAGTTCCCGAAGCAGCCGTTGCTGATGGCGATCGAGCAACCGAAACACGTGCCGTGGTGCGAGCACGGCGTGCAACTGACGAACAGGGAGCAGTGCGCGCATCCGAAAGTCGGATGGCGACATACGAACGTGTGGAACAGGCACGCCTTGATCAGCTCGGGATTGAGCTGAGCCTTCGGCAGCACCGTGACGAGGAGATCCTTCGTCTTGAAACGCATGAAGCGCCCCTTTCTGCACGGCCTTCGTGCAGATCGCCGTGCAGCTCATTCAGCGTCGCCGCGTCGCGCGAAGTGACGGCGAGCCCGAATAGGCTCCCTCCGCTCAGACTTCCGCGCTCGCGGCGTCCGTCATTCCGGAGCGCGTGCACGCTCTCGGACCGCCTGCACGTCGCGCCAGAGAGCCCGACACGCCTGCACCTCGTCCGCCGGAATTCGCGCGAGAGCCGCGTCGTCCCGGATGCCGGCGAGCGCGCCGTCGACGAGCCACTGGGCGAGCGTGCGCCGCGTCCACGCGAGGTATTCGTCGGAGGCGAGATCGACGTTGTCCGCCATGCCGGACAGGTCGGCCGCGAGCCACGCTCTCGCCGTCTGCCGCCATGCGGCTCGCTCCGCCTCGGTCAGCGGTGGATCCGCCGCGGCCGCCGTGCCGGCGGCGACCGCAGCGCAGGCACCGTGGAAGCGATTCGAGTCGCGCGGGTCTGCCACGAGTGCGGGGTTGCTCTCGAAGAGCGCGCGGAATCGTCGCGCGGACTCCAGGCCGGCGCCCTTCAGGCGACACACCTCCGCGATCTCGACCGCTTCGGCCTCATTCGCGGGCGTGTCGCGCCCGGCGAGGATCGCAGGCAGCCGCACCGCGAGCGCCGTGAGCCGATCGAGCCGCCGCAGTTCGGCTTCGTAGAGACGCCGCGCTGGATGCGACGCTGGAGTCAGCTCGACTCCGCGACGCATGGCGGCTTGCGCCTCGTCGAATCGTCCGAGGAGACGCAGGGCCTGTGCGAGTCCCGCGTGCGTGTTCGCCGATTCGGGATCGATGTCGCGCGCCTTGCGGAAGCTCTCGACGGCCTCCTCCAGACGGCAGGCATCGCCGAGCGCGTTTCCGAGGTTCGCATGGGCGCTGGAGAACTGCGGCTCCAAGGCGATCGCAGCGCGGTATTGGGCCATGGCCTCGTCGAGGCGCCCCATCATCTGGAGCGTGATCCCACAGCTGTTGTGCGCCTGCGCATTCCTGGCATCGAGTCGGATCGCGGTGAGTCCGTGTTCGAGAGCGGCGCCGAGTTGCCTGCGCGCCCTGAGGACCTCGCTCATCCCTGCGTTCGCGGCCGAGTCGTTGGGCCCCAGGGCGAGCGCCGTCTCGTAGGCTCGCTGGGCTTCGATCGGCCGCCCCTGCGCCATCGCCGCATCGCCCAGTCCCACCTGTGCCGACGGCGATCGCGGATCGACGCGTGCCACCGTCGCGAACTCGAGGCTCGCTTCCGCTGGACGGTGGAGCCGCATCAGCGTGAACCCCAGTCCGAGCCTCACGTGGTTCCGACCGGGTGCGAGTCGCAGCGCCTCGCGGTATTCCACGAGCGCATCCTTCGGCCGTCCGAGCGCCACGAGAGCCTTGCCGAGGTTCGCGCGCACGTTCGCCGACGCCGGTTCGAGCTCCAGGGCGAGGTGATAGGCGTCGACGGCCTCAGCCAGCAGTCCCTTCATCTGAAGCGCGTTGACCAGGTTCGAATGGGACTCGGCCCACGTGGGTTCGATGCGAACGGCCTCGCGCAGTTCGGCGATCGCGTCGTCGTATCGCCCGAGCACTCCGAGCGCCGTGCCCAGATTGTGATGCGTCACGCCGACGTCGGGCCGGATGGCCAACGCGGCCTGGAAGTAGCGAAGCGCCTCTCGTGGGTCGCGCTCGCCGAGCGCGAGGCCGAGCGCGATGTTGGCCCAAAGGTCACCCGGGTGATCCGCCTGGATCCGCAGCAGCAGCGGGGCCCCATCACCCCCGGCGGAGACGATCCGATCCGCCACTCCCGAGCAGAGCGGGGTGGCGCGCGCGGTCTTGGGGGCGGTGCGACACAACTCTTCGAGGAATGCGGGATCGGTCCACTTCGCCGCATCACGTGCCCGATCGCGCCACGCCGACGGCTCGGGATCCGCCCGCCGCGCCACGTCGAGGATCCACGTCCTCCGGGCCCTGTCCTCGTCACGCGAGGCACACACGGCCCAGTCGTCGAGCGCGGCGACGAGCGCAAAGCGGATGTCGGACGACGCGAGCCGCTTCGCGACGGCGTCTGGATCATCACCGACTTGCCCCAGACCGGCACCGCTGAATGCCGCGGCGTAACGCCCGTCCGCCCAGCCACGGTTGGCGCGCGGGTCCAGCTTCCCGTCGTCGACCGCGACGAGCCGACGCAGGCGGATCGATTCGAGCGTGGCGACGAGGACCAGATCGCGATCGACCCGTTCCAGGCGGTTCCGCAGGGTTTCGCCGCCCCCGGCGTCGAGCCGCGCCTTGGCGCGCTCGAGGACCATGCGCGCATCCGCCCAACGGGCCTCGCGCTCGTGCTGCGCGACGACGACGAGATCGTCGTTCACGCCGCGCTCCAGGATCGACCGCCGCCAGCCGAGCCACGCGACGAGCCAGATCCCCGCCGCGAGCACCGTCACGGTTGCGGCGAGGAGCCCCGCACGCGCGGGGTTGCGGCGCGCGGCCTTCCACAGCCGTTCGATCGCGCTCACGGGTCGGGCGTCGACGGGCTCCCCCCGCTGAAACCGCCGGAGATCCGCCGCGAGCGCGCCGGCGCTGCGGTAGCGCTGCTCGGGCTTCCCCCGCAGACACGTGAGGCAGATGGTCTCGAGGTCTCTGGGAACCGACGGATTGAGTCGCGATGGCGGCACGGGGTCTTGCGTGAAGGCGCGCGGCTCGCGGGCCGTCCTCGTCCCGCGCGGGTACGGAGGCCTCCCCGTCAACATCTCGTAGAGGATCGCGCCGAGCGCGTACACGTCGACGGTCGGCTCCGACGCGCGGGGATCGCCATCGGCCTGCTCGGGCGCCATGTAGCTCGGCGTCCCCAGCACCGTAAGACTCGGCGTGAACCCCGAGTTCGCATCGACGCGCTCGGCCAGCCCGAAGTCGCTGACCTTCGCCGTGCCGTCGGCGTCGAGCAGAACGTTCGACGGTTTGAGATCCCGGTGGATCACGCCGCTTTGATGCGCCGCATCGACGGCGAGCGCGAGCGTCACGAGGAGCGCGGCCGCCTCCGCCGGTGGCTGGGGCGCATGGGCGAGGCGCTCCGCCAGGCTGCCGCCGACCATGAACTCCATGGTGAAGTACGGCCGCCCATCGTTCGTCCCCACGTCGTAGATCTGGACGATGTTCGGGTGACGCAGGCCCGCGACGACCTCGGCCTCCGTCTCGAATCGAACGCGATCACGCGCGCTGGCGAACCGACCGGCCAGCAGCATCTTGATCGCGACGGACCGCTTCAGTCCGACCTGTCGTGCCTTGTAGACGATGCCCATTCCGCCCCGTCCCAGGACCGCCTCGATCTCGTAGCCGGGAATCTGCGGGAGCTCGTCGTCCACCAGCGAGACCGGCTGGGATTCCGTGGAAGGCGTCGACGTAGGCGACGGAAACAGGGCGTCGACCTGCGCGTCGACGCGTCGGATCGCCGCCAAACGGGACTTCAGTTCCGGCAGCAGCTCGGGGCAGTCGCGACACAACTGCTCGGGCGAGAGACCCGAGTCGAGGGCCTCTTCGACGAGCCTCCGCAACCGCGCGTCCTCGGCCATCTGCACGCCTCGTCCGTTCTTCGCACGCTCGCCACCGTCGCCGTTCACGGGACGCCGATCGAGCCGTCGGCCGTCTCCGCCCCCGGCGCGGGTCGCAGATCGCCGAGCTTCTCCGCCAGGAGGATCAGGCTCCGATTGAGGCGTCGCTGAACGGTCTTCGTCGAGACGCCGAGGATTCGCGCCGCATCCGCCTGCGTCATGCCCTGGATCCGCACCAGGCTGAAGGTCTCGCGTTCGTCCTCCGGCAGGCCCTCGATGGTCTCGAGCATGCGGCGAGCGACGGGGCTCACGCTCACCGGACCGCTCTCGGGCGTCGGCGCCACGGCTTCGCGCAGCTCGAGTGAAGGCGGCTGTTCGTCCAGGCGGCGGGCCAGGTCGTTCAGCTCCCAGCGCATGTGCTGGTGCGCCAACGCGAAGAACTGCCGCACGGTGCCGGGACGAACCTCGCGCATGGCCTTCAGCAGGCGCTCGACGACGGCGCTCAGCATCTCGTCGGAGTGCAGGTTCAGCGGGGGTCGGGTCAGCCGCGGGTAGCTGCGGTGCAGAAGCGAGGCACACAGGAGATGAAGCCGCCGGACCGCGGCGCCGAGGAGCGAGCGGATCACCGGCTCGGCCGGCGCGTCGCCCCGCAGGTCGGCGAGCTCGCTCAGGTATCGCTGGACGACCGCGGTCGTGTGCTGCGCCTCCAACATGAGGGGGGATCTTACGACCGGCTTTCGCGTGTGGACAGCTCGGGCTCCGATCGCCGAGCTCAGGTTCGCGCCCGTAATCACGGCACTGTCCTCCATGCCCGCTCAGGTGAGAGGGCATGGGCGCGCGGTCCCCTCACGTCGTCGCGAGTTGCAGGCGACGAACCGCGAATTCCACGCACGCATCCCAGGAATCGAGTCATCGGAGATCCACCTCATGAATCCAACGGCACGCAAGCTCACGGGCAAGGTCGCGCTCGTCACCGGCGGTTCGCGCGGCATCGGTGCCGCCATCGCACACGCTCTCGCGCGAGAGGGCGCGCACGTCGCCATCAGCTACGTCACGTCGGCGGACAGAGCGCAGGCCGTCGTCCAGGAGCTGGAGAAGCACGACGTCCGAGCGATCTCCGTCCAGGCCGACCAGGCCGACAAGACGCAGGTCGAGCGCCTCGTCGCGAACGTCGCCCGCGAGTTCGGGCGGATCGACATCCTCGTCAACAGCGCCGCGGTCTTCTTCGTCGCTCCCGTCGACTCCGATGACGTCGGTCCGCAGGCCATCGATCGCCTCTATGCCGTCAACGTCGCCGGCGTCACCGCCGCGATCCGCAGCGTCGTGAACGTGATGCCCGAGGGTGGCCGCATCATCACGATCGGATCGGCGCTCGGCGCCCGCGCCGGGCTCCCGGGTCTCGCGGATTACTGCGCGACGAAGGCCGCCATCGTCGGATTCTCCAAGGGTGCAGCTCAAGACCTGGCGCGACGCAAGATCACCGTGAACGTCGTCCAGCCGGGATCCACCGACACGGAGATGAACCCCGCCGATGGCGCTGGCGCCGAGATGCAGCGTGCCCTGATCCCCATGCGGCGCTACGCCGAGGTCGGAGAGATCGCTCCTGCCGTCGTGTTCCTGGCGAGCCCGGACGCATCGTTCGTCACCGGGACGACGATCACGGTCGACGGCGGGTTCCTCGCCTGATCGACGGAGCGTCCGCACGTGCGACCGCCGGCGGCTGGAATCAGAAGGCGAAGCAGTCACAGCCTCGCGCTCCCCAGAGGTCGCCACCGGCGCCGTGACCGTGCGGACGATGCGCGTGGAATCCGTGCGCCGCCCCGCCCGCCATCTCGCCGCCGGGCCGCGCGCGCTTCTTCGCGCCGTATCCGCCAAACGCACGAACGGGCGACCAATCAGGACTCGCGGGCGGCAGCGGAGGCGCCAGGTTCTCGAACTCGGCCGCCGCGTGGACGATCCGCCCCGCGACCACCGTCAGCACGGATTCGATCGACGGCACCTCGCTCTCCGGCACTGAGAAGTAGTCGGCCGTGAGGACGGCGAGGTCGGCGAAACGCCCGACGGCGATGGTCCCCTTCCGATCCTCCTCCGCGGAGAACCACGCGCTCCCCGCCGTGTAGAGCCGCAGCGCTTCGCGGCGATCGAGCCGGTTCGCGGCGGAGGCGATCGTGGCTCCACCGACGGTCTTCCCGCTGATGAGCCAGTGCAGCGCGACCCAGGGGTTGTAGGTCGCGACGCGCGTAGCGTCCGTTCCGGCGCCCACGGGGATGCCGGCGTCGAGCATGCGGCGAATCGGCGGCGCCGCCTCCGCCGCGGCCGCGCCGTAGCGATCGACGAAAGCCTCGCCCTGGAACGCCATGCGATGCTGGATCGCGATCCCGCCACCGAGCGCGCGCACGCGATCGACGTTCCGCGGCGAGATCGTCTCCGCGTGATCGAAGAACCACCGCAGGCCGGCAAACGGCACCTCGCGATCGACGGCCTCGAAGACGTCGAGGAAGCGCGTGATCGATTCGTCGTACGTCGCGTGAAGGCGGAACGGCCATCGGTTCGCCACGAGCAGGCGCACGACCTTCGTGAGATCAGCTTCCATCTTCGCGGGGAGATCGGGCCGGGGTTCGACGAAGTCCTCGAAGTCGGCACCGGAGAAGGCGAGCATCTCGCCCGCGCCGTTCATCCGGTAGAACGCGTCGCCGCGGTACGGCGCCGTCACCGTCGCCCATTTCGCGAAGTCGTCGAACTCGCTCCCAGCGTTTTGCGTGAAGAGGTTGTAGGCCAGCCGCAGCGTGAGCTCGCCGTCCGCGTGGAGCTTCTCCACCACGCGGTAGTCGTCCGGGTAGTTCTGGAACCCGCCACCTGCGTCGATGATGCTCGTGAGCCCCAGGCGGTTGAGCTCGCGCATGAACTGGCGCGTCGAGTTCACCTGGTCGTCGAATCCGAGCTTGGGGCCCATGGCCAGCGTCTTGTAGAGGATGAGGGCGTTGGGTTTCGCGAGGAGCAGCCCCGTGGGGTTGCCGCGCCCGTCGCGCGCGATCCGGCCGCCGGGCGGGTCCGGCGTCTCACGCGTATAGCCGACGGCGCGCAAGGCCGCCGCGTTCAGCAGCGCCCGGTCGTACAGGTGGAGGACGAACACGGGAACGTCCGGCGCCGCCGCGTTCAGCTCGTCGAGCGTCGGCATGCGGCGCTCGCGAAATTGGAACGCCGTCCAACCGCCGACGACGCGCACCCATTGAGGCGGACGGGTCCGCTGCGCCTGCTCTTCGAGCATGGTCAGCGCCTCCGCCAGCGACGCCACGCCGTCCCAGCGAAGCTCCATGTTGAAGTTGAGGCCGCCCCGGATCACGTGGAGGTGCGAATCGTCGAGTCCTGGGATGACCGTGCGTCGTCCCAGGTCGACGACCCGGGTCGCGGCGCCCCGGTGCGCGGCGACGGCGGCGGCCGTTCCCACGGCGACGAACTCGCCCCCGCGCATCGCCACGGCCTCGGCGACCGGGTTGGCGCGATCGAGCGTCACGACGTTTCCATTCGTGAGGATGAGGTCCGCGGACGCGGAAGGATCGACGTTCATGAGTTGGACTCCCCTCTTGCGTTCCTCGATGGCGGCACGAGCCAGGGTTTGAGCACGCGCGTCACGAAAGGCATCACGAACCAGGTCAGAAGGCCCACGACGCAGGCGTTGAACGCGATCTGCCCCACGATGAACGGCCACGAGCGCACGGTCGGACCGATCGTCAGGCTCAGCGCCGACGCCGTGGGGCAGACACCGATGAAGGTCGCGATGGCCATCTTCCAGCGGGGCGGCATGGCGTGGTGGGGGCCTTCGCCCCGGAACCACCCTTCGAGGCCCGTCAGCTCCTCGATGCGAGGCGGTCCATCGGTGAGCTCGCCCACGCGCCGCATCCAACCGAGATACTCCGCGGACCCGGTGAACGCGCGGCGCGACGGCTCGTCGTGCCACCGGTCGACGATCAGGTAATCCCGCTCGCCGGCGGCGGGCGCGAGAATCGTGATCCCCCGGTGCCCGGGCGCATCCATGGCGAGCCGAACGAAGTCGCGCATGGCGACCTCGAACTCGGCTTCACGGCCGTGGCGGATGCGACGGTGCACGACCACGGTCAACTCGGCTGGCATCGGAATCATTGGCGGCATTCGCGCCCCGTCCTGGCGGACGCGCCCGCCTCAGTGAGGCTTCTTCCCCGGGACCTGCGGCTTCTGCGCGGACTGTGCGGCCTTGTGCACCATCGTGTAGGCGTACTCGATGCCCGCGCCATAGGCTCCGCCGTGCTGCTTCAGGTGTCCCATCAAAGCCGCGTAGTGCTCCTTGTTCGCCCAGTCGCGCTGCCACTCGAGGAGCGCCGCGATCGTCGTCACCCGGATCGCGCCTGCCTGCACCATGCGCGAGAGCGCGGCCTCGTGCGCGGCCGGCGACGTCGCCGCGCAGCAATCGTCGACGACGTACACGGTGTAGCCCGCCGCGATCATCTCGAGCGTCGGCCAGGTGATGCAGACTTCCGTCCACAGCCCGGTCATGAGGATGTTCTTGCGCCCCGTGGCCTCGATCGCCTTGCGGAAGCCCGGATCGTCCCACGAGTTCATGGACGAACGCTCGATGACCGGCTGGCCTGGGAACACGTCGAGCAGTTGGGGAAACACGTAGCCGCTGAAGGACTCGGTCTCGACGGCCGTCAGCACCGTCGGGACGCGGAACTCCTTGGCCACCTTCGCGAGGAGCACCGTGTTGTTGACGAGCGTCGCGCGGTCCATGTTGCCGACCCCGAACAACATCTGGGGCTGCATGTCGATGAACACGATCGCCGAGTCCTGCGGGGTGTAGAGCTTGTTGTAGTTCGCCATGACGATTCACTCCGTGAGTGTGGAAGAAGAGAACGGCCTTCAATCGATGAACGCGAGGAGCTCGGGAACGACCTTCTCCGGGGCCTCCTCCATGAGCCAGTGGCCTGATCCTGGGACGATCACGCCGCGGACGTCGTTCGAAACCAGGCGGGCCTGATCGATCAACGTCTGGCCCGACGCCTTCTCGCCCGTGAGGACGAGCATGGGACCCGCGAGCGGCGTCCGCGCGAACTGCGCGAAGTCGGCCGCGTCCTGTTCGAACGCCTGGAAGTAGGCGAAGCCCGCGCGCATGGCGTCCGGCTGGGCGTAGGCCGCGGCGTAGATGCGGCGGTCGGCCTCGGGGACCGAGTGGTTGCGGTCGGCCGCAAAGTCGTTCCAGAAGTGCTCGAGGTAGATGCGCTCCCGTCCGCGGACGAGCGCGAGCGGCACTTCGCCGTGAAAGTGGAAGTGCCACAGGTCACGCAGGAGCCACACGCGGGTCCAATCGCCGACGCCGGGAAGGAACGCGTCCATGAGCACGACGCGGTCCGTCGCCTCGGGGAATTGGGCCGCGAACGCATAGGCGACCATGAGGCCGATGTCGTGACCGACGACCGTGGCCCGCGGGATTCCGAGCATGGCGAGGAGCGCGTGGACGTCCTGCGCCATCGTCTTCTTGTCGTAACCGCCCTGCGCCTTCTCCGAGGCGCCCGCGCCTCTCAGATCCGGAACGATGACGGTGTGGCGCTGCGCCAGGGTCGGAGCCACGCCGTGCCACATGTACCCCGTCTGCGTGTAGCCGTGGAGCAGGACGACGGCCGGTCCCTGGCCGCTCATCCGGTAATGGATGCGAACGCCGTTCGCCTGCGCGAACGTGTCGACGAAGCCGTCCCACGGCGGTTCCGTCGCCGCGTCGATGGAGGCACTCGCGGCCGACGTCGATCCCTCGGCGTCGGAACTCCCCGAGAACCAGGAATCGTTGTTCGAACACCCCACGAGCAGCAGCGCGGCGGCGGTGAAGCCCACGGGCACCGCACGCGGAAGACTGCGTCTGTCCGTTCTCATGTCAGCTCTCCAGGAAGCGAGTCGCGCGACGTCGGCGTCAGGGGGGACTCGGTCGCATCACTGAGCGGAGGGACGGGACACGGCGACCCCGGCCGGAGCGCCGCGCGTGCGTTTCCCCCCGCGGAACAGCTTCTCGGCGACGGCCGTGATCACCACGAACACAGGATCGCTTACCGCGATGGCGCACCCCCACCATGGACGGCACGCACTCGCCGACGACGACTACGCGCTCAGCAAGTCGCAGGAACGGTCGGATCGCGCCGGCCACCTGTCGCCATCTCCATCACGGCGCCTCCTTCACACAGACCCGGACCCGAGCGTCCTCGGGCATGTCGTCAGAAACGCGACGGGCACACGTCCGGGTTCGTGCGGATTTCCCACTAGATGGCGGACGACGACTTCATCGATTCGCCTCGGTCCGCAACCGCTGAAAGGGATTGCCATCCATGTCCGATCCGTCACCTCGTGCAGCCATGCTCCGCCGTGAGCGGAGCTGCAATCGGCCGCTGTGGCTCGCCGCCTGGATCCTGCTCGCGGCGACGTCCGCTGCGCAAACGACCTACATGGGCGGCGCAGGGATTCCGTTCCTCTACGATCCCACCAACCCCGATCTCCACTCGGGCTGGCACCTGAACTTCAACAACGACCTATTCCAGAACTGGGGCGAGCTCTACTACGACATCGGCGTCGGCGCCTATGTGGGTGGGGCATGTGACACGCCGGTCGCGTCGAGCATCCAGCTCTCGAGTTACGTGGCGTACCCGACGTGCGTGGAGACCGTCTCGTTCAACGGAACACCCGTCTCCGTCTACCGCTTGGCAGGCAAGGTCAACCGCCAGTGGTTTTCGGCCTACGTGCCCGATCCCACGTGGGCCGCCTCCCAGACGGACCCCGACGTGGCGGTCGTCTACGACTTCCCCACGCGCACGGACGGCTCGATCAACACGCCGTTCGATCGGCCGCCGGAGCTCGACGTCTCGCAGGCCATGCCGTGGCTTCAGCGCGGCTGCGCCGTCGTGCGAATGGCGGACTCCGTCTACTACCAACCGCTGGTCTTCTCCGTTCAGCAGGGCGTGATGATCGCGAGTCTGATGCGGGCTCAGGGGTACAACTACATCGTTCGCACCGGCGGGTCCTACGGCGCCGGCGTCGGGCTCGCGTCCGCGGCGCTCGCGCCCGACGTCTTCGACGCGGTCTACGTTCGTGGGACACCGACGAGCTATCGGCACTACGAGGCATGGCACGCACTCATCCAGACGCGCCGCAGGGCGTCCGGTCTCCATCCGCTCCGTCCCCTCGACGACTCGGACCTGGACAACGGCGCCACGATCGCACGCCAGTACGGCCTGTCGCTCGACGCACTGGATCTGCTTCACAGCCCGGGCAACTTCCGCATCCCCATGACGATCGTCGATGGCCGTGACGACCGCCTGATCCCCTCGCGCGATCTCGTCGACGCGACGAAGGCGGCGTTGCCGGCATGGATCGACTATCAGGTCATCGACGATTCGGGTCACGGCGAGACCTGCGGCTTCGACGATGACGACGCCATCAAGAACCTGCTCATTCGCATGCGAGCCGGCCTCCCCTGCGCACCGGGGGTCCCGCCGCACGTCGCGAACGCCACAGTCACCGCATGCATGACGACGCCGAGCACGCCCGCCTACGCGCCGGACACGACCTACGACGACTTCCTGCTCCAGACGCGGGCGTCGACGAACCCGAACCCCACGTACATCTCGTCGCCCACGTTCAGCCTGGTCGGCCTCGGGACGGAGCTCGGTCTCCAGCTCGACACCGCGGTCGTCAGCGGCGATGCGCTCTACGTGAAGAGCCTCGAGGGGTACGTCCGGAAATTCGATCTCACGACGAACCCGCCGACGATGGCGTGGAGCACGTTCACGGGCGTCGACCCGAAATCTCTCACCATCGGATCGGGCGGCGCGGTCCTCGTGGGTGACATGCGCGGCATTCACTATCTCAACCCGGCGACGGGCGCCGAGACGGCCTTCCCAGGTGCGCCGGTCCGCCGCGACGTCACCGCCATCACGTCGGGCTCGATCTCCGGATGGTCGTTCGGAGCCGGCCCGCACGTCGCGTACATCGATCACGGCGACACTCTCGTCATCGAAGACGCTGGGACGCGCGCGGAACTGTTCAAGGCGCCGATCGGCATGGCGTGCAAGCTCATGATCCGCAGCGAAGGCGGCAAGGGACGGCTGTACGCGTCGCTCGCCAAGGGACACATCGCGCGCTTCGGGTTCCCGACGGTGGGCGGCGTCGCTCGGCTCGTCGTCGAGATGACGTCCGAGTACCTCGAGTACGAACCACGGGATTTTGAATTCGTCTCCGGGTCGGGTGGCAGCACGTGGATCGTCTGCGGCGGTTCGCAGCAGAACACGCACGTGAGCCCGTTCGTGAACTGGCTGACCGTACTCGACACCTCCGGAGCGCGGATCAACCTGACGACTGGAACTCCGATCGCGATCGTTCCGCCGAGCACGAGCCTGACGCTGCCGACGATCCCCTCGGGCTGCAAGCCGAGCGGCGGCACCGATCCGTGCGCTGTCTGCCAGGAGTACGATTCCTGCATCCCCGTACCGACGCTCTCGCTCGGCGCGGCGCTCGGGCGCATTCCGCTCGCGAACAGCGGTCCGGTCGAGCACATCGCCGTCAGCGGCAGCACGTCGGTGATCGTGAACCAGGGCGCGCTGTACTCGGTCGATCTCACCACGGGGGCGGTGTCGTCGTCGCTCACGTCGACGCCGGGCGGCGCGTTCGTGCTCGGCTCGATCGGCGGCACGGATCGAATCGTGCAGTTCACGTCTGTCGGTGGAATCCGGTTCCTCACGACGACCGGATCGGCGCTCTCCGCACCGAGCGCGATCGCAGGGCGCCTCCCGACGACAGCCGTCGACGTCCGCCTCGTCGCGTCTCCGGCATCGCAATGGGAGCTGGCGGTCCTCGAGCGTGGTTCGACGGCCGTCGGCGCGTGGAAGCTGCGTCGGTTCAACCTCGCCACGGGTGCAGAACTGACGGCCAACGGCGGTCGCACCGTCGCCCGCCTGCAGGATTGCTCCAGCACGTCCGTCCAGGTTCTCCCCAAGCAGATGCGGCGGACGGCCGACACGGACGTCGACGCGTCCTACGAGCTGTTCGAGGAGGGTGGCGACGTGATGCCGTTCAGCGGCTCGCCGTCTGGCTTCCTCCGTGCGGCGCGGAAATGGGGCTTGATCGTCGCGTCGTCCGACAAGGCGAACGAGCACAACTGGGTCGTCGGGGCGTCGTCGTGCAGCAGCGCCACGAGCCTGCCTGACGGCATGTGCCCGCGTCTCGCAAGCGGCGTCGCCGAGGCGAACGAGGCCGGAACGTTCGCTCCGATCCCGTCCCCGCCATCAGGCTTCGCGTCCGCAATCGGACCGTTCGGCGTCAACACGCTGTCCGCCACGGAGGACGCCGCGCTGAAGATCCTCTCGCTCACTCCCGGCGGCGTCCTCGATCGCGTGCTCTTCGGCTCGCAGAGCGGGAACGTGTTCGTCGGTGACATGGTCCAGTATGGAAGCCACGGCCTCGGCTGGCCGGTCCCCTTCACGTCGACCCCGGTGCCGAACGTCACGCTGCGCTGCGCTGACATCGCGGCCTGCGATGCGGACGGCAACACGGCGGCCGTGGGCGCGATCTTCGCCAGCACGAGCACGGCCTACTCCGGGAAGAGCGTGTTCCTCCTGGACGTCACTGCGTCGTCCGTCACGGTCCGAGCGTCCTACGCGTTGGGTCGCGTGACGGGTCTCCGCTTCATCGACATCAACGGAGACGGCACGAGCGACGCGCTCGCCGTGGGTGAGGCCGGCGGAAAGCTCTCGATCTACAAGCTCATTCCGGGCACCGGTGGGTCGATGACGGCGCCGGTCTTGGACACGACCGCGCGTGTCGTGCTCGAGACGGGTTTCTACAACGTCGGCGACCACGGCACGATCTGGTTCCTGCGGAGCGGAACGGGCGGTCTCACGACGTCGAAGCTCGTGTTCACGCACAGCGGCGGAGTCGAGTGTCGGGATCTCGCGCTCCCCTACCCGTTGCCGTGATGGGATCGTCCGTGTGACGGTCGCACCGCTCCGGCGGCGGACGCCGACGTCTCGATCCAAAACCGCTCGAGCAGGTTCGCGCAAACCGCTCGGCGGTACGCGGCCGTCGAGCGGACGTCGTCGATCGGCGTGATCTCCGCGGCGTCGCGCCGCGAACGCCGGCGACGACGACCTTGGAGATCGCCTGCGCCGCCAGCGTGGACGCGCCGGATTAGCCGCGTGACGCCCCCGCCGGCTCGATGAAAACCAAGAACCCCCAAACCGCCTGACCCCGATCGGCCACGAGCGGGCATGATGGGCCATCCATGACGCCCGCAGACCATCCCCTCGACGACGACTTCATCCGTCAAGAGACGACGGGGTTGCGGAGTCTCGTTCGTGCGCTGCTGGGTCCTGGTGTCGATCCGGAGGACGTCCTCCAAGAGACGTGGCTTGCGGCCCTGCGAACTCTGCGCCCAGAGCGAGTCCATCCGGCCGCGTGGTTGCGCGGCATTGCGCGCAACGTCGTGCGACATGCGCGCCGCCGCGAGCGACGCCGGGCGATCCACGAGAACGACGCCCTTCCGGCACCGCCGCAGCAAGCGACGGCGGACACCGTCGTTGCCGTCGAGCAGCTGCGCAGACTCATCGACGCCATCGACGCGCTCGGCGACCCATATCGCGACGCAATCATCCTCCGCTATCTGCACGGGCTGCCGCCGCGTGACGTCGCGGCTCGTACGGGTGAACCCGTCGGCACGGTGAAGACCCGTCTGAAACGTGGCCTCGAACGGCTTCGTCGGACTCTCGATTCCTCGTTCGGCGGCGATCGTGCGTCGTGGGTGCTTGCGTTCTCCCCGCTTCTCGGCGATTGCGCTGCACCGACACTTTCCACGACGGCCTCGCTCGCTGCGGCGGCCACGATCGGGGGAGCAACCATGAAGATCGCGACCGGCACGCTGACCCTCGTTCTGCTCGTCGCCGTCATGATCGTCGTCCAGCAAGGAGGCGGCACGCCCGATGGAGCCGCCATGCTCGTCGGGAGCGACCGCACCGCAGTCCGCCCCGCGGACGACCCGCCGTCCACCACAAGCAACTTCAGCGCCGTGGCGCCCGTAGTGACATCGGCGTTCGACCCCAACACGGACGAGGCCCGCACCGTCGGACGCGACGAAGTCCGCGTTCTCGTCGTCGCGCAGGAAACGGGTGCACCGCTTTCGGGCGCGACGCTGACCGCTTGGGATCGAGGACCCGTCACGCGGAGTCCCGACGTCGCGCTCCTCGCCACGGACCTCGACTGGGGCTACCAGAGACTCACGCCGACGATGACCGCCACGACGGGCAGCGACGGAGTGGCAACGCTGCACCACCTGCCAGAAGCCCGCCTGACGGCGAACGCCCCTGGTCGATGGCGCGCGTGGAGCCCTGCCGAAGGACGCACATCGCTGCTGCGGCTGGAACTGGGCGCCGACCTCACCCTGCAGGTGCGTGTCGAGAACTCGTCGGGACACGGAGCGGCTGACGTACCCGTACGAATCACCCAGTCCGCCGTGGGGCTGCCGCGGGGTGACGTCTACGTCGGGACGACCGATTCGTCGGGCTGCTTCACAGCTCGCCACTTGCAGCAGTGGCGCTCGATGGTCGTCGCTGGACGCATGTTCGCCGTTCATCTCGGCCCCGAATTTCCGGATGCGCCGCCGACGGAAATCGACCTCGATCATCTCCCAATCGATCCGATCGTACTGAAGCTCCCAGAGACCGGGCAGCTCGTCGTCGACGCGACGGACGAGGACGGCAACCCGCTGCGCGGCACAGCGTATGCGGGAATCACGAGCGCACTCGTGGAGTCGAATGACCACGATCCTCACGGCTGGGAACGCGGCACATCCTGGCGCGAAGTTCGCGATGGGCGGTGCGTGTTCCCCACAGTCGCGCTCGGCGGCAGATTTCTCGTCAGGCTTCACGCACTCGACCACGAACACGCGCTCGCGTCGGTGGAGGTCGCTGGGCCGACGACAGCCGGCGAGAAGGTCCACGTTTCGCTCGCCGTCGGCGCGCGCAAACCCGTCATCGTCGCGCGACTCGTCGACGAAGCGAACCAGCCGATCGCGAACCACGTCGTGTACGTGGCTCCCGCCCGCGCGGGATCGGCGGTATTCGACGTGATGAACTCGGCTCGAGCGCGCACCGACAGCAATGGCTGCCTCCGAGTCCCTGTCGACGATCGCGCGTGGGTTGTGCCCGGAGCTCGACTCGCGCTCATGTCACGCGATTTCGGGAACTGGCGCGACCACACCCAGCCTCGCAGTACGACGGTGAAACTCCCCTCGGAGTCGCCCCAGCCCCGCGACATCGCATTCGGAACGGTCGTCATGGAACCGGTCCCCTGCCTCGTCTCCGGAGTCGTGCGTGATGATCTCGGCTCGGCTGTCCCGAACGCCAGGCTTCGCATCGACGCTCGATGGACCACGGCGCAGGCGGGGGCGTCCACCGACTCCCGCGATCCAACTCTCGTCGGCGCCACGGACGACGACGGACGTTTCGCCATCTATGCGCCAGTGGACGACGGCGAATTCCAGCTCTCGGTCGAAGGAGATGACGCACCTCCATCCGACCCCACTCCATTCAGAGCCGGCGCCGGGAACGTCGTCGTGAGGGTTCCCCGGGCGGCGGTCCTTGAAGGCTCTCTGCTCCTCCCCGATGGCGTCCCAGGAATCGAGCTGTTTGTCGAGATTCGGGGCAGCTGCGCCGGCGCGCCCTCCACCGGTGGTCATCCGGCGGCGCACGCCGCAGACCGAGTCGATTCAGCTGGGACATTCCGGATCCGCGGCCTGCAGTCCGGGATGGGCGTCATCACCGTCTCGCTCGCGGGACTCCATACCCCCATCGACCCTGTCGTGTTCGCCAGGGTCGACGGCACCAAGTTCCAGCGTCGGGAGTCGTGCGGGTTCAGCCCATCGATCTGCGCGACCGCATCCTGGCCCGTGCGATCGACGTCGTGGATCGAAGCGGGTGTCCGGTGGCTAATGCCAGGATCACGGTCACCGAGGCGGACGCACCCTACGGCGACCCGCGACCCGCGCGCCTCACGAACAGCCACGGTCGCGCGGTTCTCGTCGTCCCGCCGGGAACCGTGTCCATACAGATCTCGAAACGGGGGTTGCTGACCACCGAGTCGACAATTGCGCAGGCAACGGCGCGTGTCGTGCTCGACGCGGCTCCGACACTCGCAGTCCGGATCACGAATGCGACGTTGAATCAGGCGAACCGCGAGTCCTGGCGGATCGTCGTCGGTCGGTACGAGATGCGTGCGAAAACCGTGGAACGAACCCCCGAGCGCACATTCGTCGGAATGATGAGCGAGCCCGTCGCGACTGACGGGTCGGCAGCCTTTCCGGTGCCATCCACGGGCCCATTGGAGATGCACCTCGAGCTGGATCGCGGCGACGGCACCAGGCGACGCGTGGCGTCACGACATCTCGAAATCGCCGAACTGCCGGTTCTCCAGGCGATCGAATGGGCAATCGACGCGGGCGCATTGCAAGACGCGCGACACAGGCCGCGTTAGCTCGGCCCGCCCAACGACGGAGGCATGGACGATCGACATCGGCAGGATGCGAACTTCGCGAGACCGCCGTCGATGGGTCGGCCCGTCAACGGTCGGCTCGCGGGCGGCACTGGCGGTCATCGGGTCGTAACCCCCGGGACCGCCGTCGTTGACGCGCTCACTGTTCTGACCATAATGATCAAATCATGAAGAGCATTCCCATCACACACTTTCGGGCGCATCTCAGCCGATACCTCGACGCCGTCCGGGGCGGACAATCGATCGAGATCCGCGACCGCAACGTTCCCGTCGCACGCCTGGTACCGATCACGGCAGCGACGCCGTCCGAAGCCGGCACGATTCCGCCGTGGGTCGAGCGCCTTCGCCGCTCGGGCGGAGCGAGGATCGGGACGCTCAAGCCGCTGCCGCGCAACTTGCGCCGCCTCCCGGCAGGCGCGAAGACCTTCGGCGTCGTCGATGCGTTGATCGACGAACGGAGAAACGACCGATGAGGTTCTGGGATTCGTCGGCCGTCTGCCCACTCCTGGTCCGCGACGCATTCACGGCGAGATCGGAGAGCCTCTACGAGGGCGACACGTCACTGTCCGTGTGGTGCCTGACGCCGGTCGAGGTCTGGTCCGCGATCAGCCGCCGACGGCGCGATCACGGACTCGGTTCGCCTGAGATGCGCGCGGCGCGTGACATTCTTCGACGGCTCTCGGAACGATGGGTCGAGATCTCCGACATCGCCGCCGTGGTTCAGCGCGCGCGGCGCATCCTCGAGGTCCATCCGCTCAGGGCCGGTGACTCCCTGCAGCTGGCGGCCGCACTCTACGCCGTCGCCGACCGGCCAGAGGAAGTCGAGTTCGTGACTTTCGATTCACGGCTTGCCGAGTGCGCCGAACGTGAGGGCTTTCGCGTCGTCGGCGCGACGTCCGACGGATCGGAGTGACCGGCGCCTACCTCGCGCCAGGCGCCGACGCCGACGTCTCGATCCAAAACCGCTCGAGCAGGTTCGCGCAAACCGCTCGGCGGTACGCGGCCGTCGAGCGGACGTCGTCGATCGGCGTGATCTCCGACTGGAGGATCTTCTTCGCGTCGGCGAGCGATCCACCGGCGGCGAGGTGCTGCTCGGTGCGAGGAACGCGGATCACGGTCGGCGCCACGCTGCCGAAGGCGAGGCGCGGCGTCGCGCCGCGAACGCCGGCGACGACGACCTTGGAGATCGCCTGCGCCGCGCGCGTCCCGACCTTGCGGAACCACTGCCTGCCCGCCACGGGCGGGATCTCGATGGCGACGATGAGCTCACCGGGCAGGAGCGCCGTCTTGCGATACCCGGTGTAGAACGAACCGAACGGGATGCGCCGCTCGTGCGCTTCGCTGGCGACGACGACGACCGCGTCGGCGACCGCGAGCACGGGCAAGCCATCGCCCGCGGGTGACGCATTGGCGACGTTGCCGCCGATCGTGCCGCGGTTCTGGATCTGGACGCCACCGATCTGGCGCGCCGCCTCCACGAGGATCGGCAGGCGCTTGCGCACGGACGCCGACCGCGCGATCTGCGACCACGTGGCCAACGCGCCGATCGTGAGCACGTCACCGACGACGCGGATCGGCCGCAGCTCGTCGAGACCCCAGATGTCGACGAAGCGCCCGCCGCCGAGCGTGCCGGCGTTCATCGCCACGTAGAGGTCCGTGCACCCGGCCACGGGGATCGCGGGCCAGGCCTCGTGCAGCATCCGCAACGCTTCGGGAAGCGACCGCGGCTGAAGCAACTGACACTCGGAGAGGAGCGGCCTCACGACTGACCCTTCTCGACCGCGCGCACGATCGCCGTGTACCCCGTGCAACGGCAGAGGTTGCCGGCGAGGCCCTGGCACACGTCTTCGCGCGACGCGTCTTTCGGAAGCACGGAGGCCGCGACCATCATCCCGGGAGTGCAGATGCCGCATTGCGCTCCGCCCTCGGACACGAAAGCCCGCACGAGCGGATGGTCGGCGGGCAGCCCTTCGACCGTCGTCACGCGCGTGCCGGCGACGTGCGCGAACGGGACGAGGCACGCGTTCACGATCTCCCCATCGACGAGGACCGTGCAGGCGCCGCACTCGCCCTCGCCGCAGCCTTCCTTCGTTCCCGTGAGGCCGCACTCCTCGCGCAGCACGTCCAGGAGCCGCTTCATCGGCGGCGCGACGACGTCCACGCGTTTGCCATTCAGGCTGAACTTCATCGGTGGAGCTCCCGCAGCATGCCCACGGCGAGGATGCGCTCGGGGGTGGCCGGCAGTTCGCGCACGTCGACGCCGAGATGTCGCAGCGCATTGACGACCGCGGGCGCGGGGCCGTCGATGGGCATCTCCCCCAGTCCCTTCGCTCCCGACGGTCCGTGGCGGTACGGCGAGTCGACGAAGATCACGTCGATCGGAGGCGCATCGAGCGTGGTCGGGATGCAGTAGTCGGTCAGCCGTGCGTTCGCCATTCGTCCGTCTCTCATGACGACACGTTCCGTGATTGCCCATCCCAAACCCTGCACGGATCCGCCTTCCACCTGCCCGCGCGCGAGCACGGGGTGGATCGCCTTGCCGCAATCGACCGTGGCCGTCAGCCGGATCGGCTTCACCACGCCCGTGTCCGGATCGAGCTCGATCTCCACCACGTTGCAGCCCCACCCGTACGCGCCGTAGGCGTCACCGAAGTAGGTGTCCTCGTTCCAATGGAGTTCCTCGGGACGGTCGTAGGCCTTCGTGATGACGAGCGGGCCGTGCTGGTTCAGATACTCGCGATGCGTGAGCGATCCGACGCGCGCGCGCATGGTGCGGGCGCAGCTCTCGAGGATCTTGCCCACGATCATGCACGTACGCGACGCGACCGTGGGTCCGCTGTCGGGTACGCGCGCCGTGTCGGCGACGGAGACTTCGATCGCGTCGTAGGGCACGCCCAACGCGTCCGCCACGATCTGCGCGTGCATCGTCCGCGTGCCCTGGCCGATTTCCGTGCTCGCGACGAGAATGCGCGCGCCGCGTTCCGTGAGCTCGAGCGACGCCTTCGACGCGAGCTTGATCTCACCGCCGCCGGTGAATCCCGAGCCGTGGAAGAACAGCGAGAGGCCCAGGCCTCGTCGCGTGCCTTGGAGCGTCTTGCGGCGACGGCGGAAGTCGGTCGCGCGCACGGCGGCGCGGAGCACGCGCGCGGCGCTCGCGTCCTTCTCCAGCACTTGCCCCGTGGCCGTCTCGTCTCCGGGGCGCAGGAGGTTCTTCTCGCGAAACGCCACGGGGTCGAGGCCGACGGCGTCCGCGAGCCGATCGACGTGCGCCTCCATGGCGAACTGGGTCTGCGGCGCGCCGAAGCCGCGGAACGCGCCGTTCGGCGGCGTGTTCGTCTTCACGGCGCGACCGTGCAGTCGGACGTTGTCGCAGCGATAGGGACCCGTCGCGTGGATGACGCCGCGCGACAGGACGACGGGCGAGAGCGTGCAATACGCGCCGCCGTCGAGAAGCACGTCGATGTCCATGGCGGTGATGCGCCCGTCCCGAGCGACCGCCGTGCGGTGGCGGACGATCGACGGATGTCGCTTGGTCGTCGCGAGCATGTCCTCAGCACGGTCGTAGATCATCTTCACGGGGCGCGTCGCTTTCAGCGCGAGCAGCGCCGCGTGGCCGGCGATGACCGAGGGGAACTCCTCCTTGCCGCCGAACCCGCCGCCCGTCTCCACCTGGACGACGCGCACCTTGGACTCGGGCAGACCGAGGAGCACGGTGAGCGCGCGGTGAACGTAGTACGGGCATTGGAGCGAACCGTACACGGTGACGCCGCCGTCCGGTTCGGGCACGGCGATCACCCCATTCGTCTCGATGTAGAGCTGCTCCTGATGCCCCGTGCGGTACTCGCCCTCGACGATGAAATCGCCCTGGGCGAAGCCGCGGCGCACGTCGCCCTTCTCGATGCGGATCTCCTTGAAGACGCGTGAAGCCTCCTCGGGATCGAAGTTCGGATCGGTGCGCGCCTCGTCGACGAGGACCTCCGCGCCGTGGAGCGTCTCGCGATCCTCGTGCGCGAGCAGGAGGATCGGCTCGGCAACATGCTCGATGGGCCCGGCGACGAGCGAAGGCTGGTCGTCGTCGATCACCGCGACGACGTTGCGACCGGGAATGTCCCGGTGCGTGACGATCGTGAACCCGTCGGTGTCGAAGGCGAAGCGCACCGCGCGGAGGAACCCCTTCGGCACGGTCGATCGGATCGTGCGGCCGTGGAGCATCCCCGGGAACGTGAGGTCGTCGACGTACTTCGCCGCCCCCAGCACCTTGTCGACGCCGTCCTTGCGATCGACCGCGCGCCCGACCGCGGGCTGACGCTTCACGGGTCGGCTCCGCGGCTTGGGTGCCTGCCGCCGCGCCTTCTTCGATTGGATCTTCCGTCGCATGCGGGGCGGATCGTAACCGGCAGCCCGGAGCGCCGGGTTCCACCCGGCCGGATGGCAGGGCTCCGCCCTGCCGGAATCGGCGATGAGCGCGATCGACGCGCGGCGACGTGTCGCGTCCGATGCGGCGGAGGCGATCGCCGTCGGATGGAGCCGTCAGGTGCGGAGGACCTCTCCACGCTCGGGGCGGGGCGGAGCCCCGCCCGTCCGGCCAGGCGGAGCCTGGCGCTCCTCGAATACGCCGTCGACGAATCCCCGTTGGCTTCGCGGGGCACGGGGCGCCGGAATCGGCGGTGACGCGATCGACGCGCGGCGACGTGTCGCGTCCGATGCGGCGGAGGCGATCGTCGTCGGATGAAGCCGTCAGGTGCGGAGGACCTCTCCACGCTCGGGGCGGGGCGGAGCCCCGCCCGTCCGGCCAGGCGGAGCCTGGCGCTCCTCGTATTAGAGCAGCGCGATCGACACGGCGCGGGTCACGGCGCCGGGCAACGCTGACGCCGTCGATGCGGCGGCGTACGCCTGGAACGCCAGTCGCGCGCCGACGAGCGAGGGTGCGACCGGCACGGGCAGCGACAGCCACTTCGATCCGTGGCTTGCGACGCCCGTGGACGTCGTGAACGGAATCAGCACGTCCGGAGACACGAAGAGAGAGCAACCGGGAAGCCCAGCGCTCGAAAGCGAAAGTGGGAGGCTCGTTCCGCCCCAGGACGCCATTGAACCGCCGACGACGAGCACGCCCGGAACGCCGGGCGGAGCGTTCGACACCACGAATCCGAACGCCGGGTTGCCGGTGATCGCAGTCGGCTGCCCGCCGAAGGCAGAGAGAACCGGCACGTCGCCGTTCGACTGCGGGCAGCCGCTGCCGACCGCCATCGACCCGGCTGGTACCCCCGCGAACGAGACGACGCGCACGGCGCTCTGCCCCGGCAGCGCGCTCACGCCCCCGATCACGTCGGAAAGGCCGTCGCCGTTCCAGTCACCCGCCGGCGCGAGCGTCCACCCGAAGAGATCTCCGGGCGTCACATCGGGCACCATGAAACGGGGCGCGAACGTCGCGCCGGAAACGACGATGACGCGCGCCGCCGTCGTTCCGCCGGAGGACGCAGTCCCCGCACTCACCGCGAGATCGGGCACGCCGTCTCCGTCCGCGTCGCCGACCGCCGCGATCGCGCGGCCGATGGATTCCGAGGGCACGGCGTTCACGATCGTCGCCAACAGCAGTCCCGCGGGCGGCGACCACACCTCCACCGAACCCGGCGACGTGCCCGCCACGTTCAACTGATTCGTCGCGGCGAACTCGGCGATGCCGTCACCGTTGAGGTCACCAATCGACGCCACGCGGATGCCGAACGTCTGATTCTGCAACGTGCCTGACACGACGAACGACTGCAGGCCCGTCGCTGTCGAGAACCCGTAGACGGCGCCCGCTGCAAACGCGCCGAGGAACGGCGTGGCCGGAGCGCCGACGAGCACGTCCGTGATTCCATCACCATCCAGGTCGCCGGCGCCGCTCACCGCGAACCCGAATCCATCGTAGGTCGAGTGGTTCGTCGCGATCGAGCGCAAGAGCGCTCCGGTCGCGCCGGAGCGGATCTGCACCTCCCCTGACGACGCGCACGTCACGGATGGTGATGCCGGAAAGCCGAGCACGAGATCCTTCCGCGAATCGCCGTTCACGTCCGCGATGGCGGCGAGCGAGATTCGATCGAGTCCGCAGCGTGGGATCGAGACGCTTGCGAGCGGCATCCCTGTGGCGCCGGAATCGACGTTCAACTGCGCGGTCCCGCCGAGCGAGAGGACCGCGAGCGACGCGAAGTCGCCGGCGCCATCACCATCCACGTCGCCGAGCGGCGCGAGTTCGAACGTGGTGCCAGGCGCGAGTGGTGGGCCCTCGATTCGGCGGATCGCCGTCCCGGTCGCGCCCGAGATGACGGCGATCGCTCCGTCCTGCATGGCGACGGCGATGTCCGGCCGACCGTCTGCGTCGACATCGCCGACGACGATCGTCGAAGTGATGATCGAGCGCAGCATTCCCAGGTCGCCCGTGTGCGTGCGGATCGGAAGGCCCGTCGCACCGGAGCGGACCTCCACGTGACCGGGCCCGCCTGCGCCGACGGTTTGCGGTGCCGCGATCAACGCGTCGGGGATTCCATCGCCGTCGATGGAGCGGCAACCGGCCACTGAAGTCCCGAGTGCGTCGTAAGCCGTCGCACTCGAGTATGTCCGCAGCACCGCCCCCGAGAGTCCGCTGAGGATGTAGACCTTGCCGGCGAACAGCGCGGTCCCGCTGAATGCCTGCGGCGCGCCCACGAGGACGTCGAGATGGCCATCGCCATCGACATCGCCGGCTGCCGCCACCGCCGCGCCGAATCGATCGCCACCGACGGGGGTTGGCGTATTGAAGAGCGTCGCCCCGTTCTGCCCGGAAACCACGCGCACGGTCGGAACTCCGCCGAGGCTCGACCCTGGTGCGCCCACGGCCACGTCGTCGGATCCGTCCCCGTTCACGTCGCCGACGATCGCGATCGACGTGCCGAAGCGATCGTCACTCTGCGAGCCGCTCGCGACCCAGAGCGTCGCGCCCGTTCCACCGGCGATGGCGTGGATCGAGCCGGTGCCCCCCGGCGTGTTGCCGTACGGCAGCGGCGAAATCCGCGGCATCCCGACGACGATGTCCGGGATCCCGTCATGATTCAGATCGCCGCCGCCGGCGACGGAGGTGCCAAGCACGGCCCACGAGATGCCGCCGTTGATGCCGAAAAGCGCTGCCCCGCTCGCACCGGAAAAAACGCGGGCTCCGCCCGTCATGATGGCGGCATTCGACAACGTGAGTGTCGGGCTTCCGATCAGGATGTCCGGCGTTCCGTCTCCGTTCAGATCTCCCGGCCCGGCGACGGACGCGCCCAACTGCTCCGAGATCGGCGCGCACGGAAACGGGACGATGCACGCCACCGTCGCAGTCCCGCTGAACGTGTGGATCAGCGCGCCCGTCGCACCGGACCACGCGTAGGCGCGGCCACCCGGGCTCGCGGCCGGGGCCCCGCCGATGTAGTCGGGCACGCCATCGTGGTCGATGTCGCCCAGCCCCGCGACCGAGGCCCCGAGCCCTTCGCCCGCGACGCCCGCGTGCACGCGGATCGTCACTCCCGTCGCACCGCTGATGATGTGGATCGCGCCCGCGCTCGCCGATCCGCCGGCGCGCGCGTAACGATCGCCGACCGCGTAGTCCTCGACGCCGTCGCCTTCGACGTCTCCGACGAACGCCACGCTCGTCCCAAAATCCAGATTGAGGACCGACGGGTTGCTCACGGAGGCGAGGGTGTATCCCGCCTGAGCCTGAACCAGCGCGGGCGAAATCATCGCCGCCAAGAGTCCTCGAATGCAGAGGATCCGCATGCGGGTCACCGAAGCCGTTCGCTCCATCACCGGAATCTCCGTCGACCGTTCGCCCGCCGCGATCAGCTCCGCCGGCCGCCCGCGACGCGAGGCGGCATCATATCGTTCGCACCCGTCGTCACGCGCATCGGATATCGTGGCGGTCGACATGACGATCTCCACGACACGCGCCGTCCTGCTGATCGCGCTCCTGGGCGAATCTTTGGCGGCGCAGCAGGAGACGCAGGCCGACCGGAGCGCCGCTCGAACCGCAGCGCCGCGAAGCGGGGCGAGGACGAGCGGCAGGATCGCCGGACGACCGAGGCGCAGCCGAGGCGTCCGGTCCGGAGGGCGTGGACGTGCACCGAGCCAATCGACGATCATGCGGACGTAGGTGATCTCGCACTGAACCCCACTCCTCGCCGGTTGGCCCGCGCGGGACGCGCGGCGATCCGGCCAGTCCCCGCCGAGACGGCGGTGGACGTGGCGCTCCGAAGCCGCGACCCGGTCGAGATGGCACTCGCCTTTCGATCTCGCAATCGCGACGCCGCACGGAGCGCCGCTCGAACCGCAGCGCCGCGAAGCGGGGCGAGGACGAGCGGCAGGATCGCCGGACGACCGAGGCGCAGCCGAGGCGTCCGGTCCGGAGGGCGTGGACGTGCACCGTGCCAATCGACGATCATGCGGACGTAGGTGATCTCGCACTGAACCCCACTCCTCGCCGGTTGGCCCGCGCGGGACGCGCGGCGATCTGGCCAGTCCCCGCCGTGACGGCGGTGGACATGGCGCTCCGAGACCGCGACCCCACCGAGCCGCCGTCGTGGGTCGAGTTCACGATCCGAAACCCATTCCAGTAGGGTCGCCCACGAACGCAGATCTCGCTGCGTCGGGAATAGGGTGACTGCGAGCCGAGTCCTGAGTTCCGATGCGCAACTCGGATTCGCGTGATGCGTTCGCGATCGTTGCCCGCTCGACGCGTCGATCGATGCTCATGGCCATCGGCCTCGTGGGCCTGGCGGCATCACTCGTCCCCGCTCAGATCGACACGCGACCTCCGCCATCACCGGCTGAGCGGCTGAGAACGCTTGGGCGTGCGTCTTCCGCCGCCGATGCCGCGGAGCGCGAGCGCGTGGCGATCGACATCGCGACGTTCGACGCGCACGCCGTTCCGGGACTGCCAGACCTTCTGCGGCTGGCGTCCGATCCCGTGCCCACGGTGCGTCGGGCCGCGATCCACGGAATCCGCCACGTGGTCGATGCCGTGGCCGACGATGCGGCGGTGACGGTGCTCGACGCGAACGCCGCATCCGCCGCAAGCCGTGCGGCCGTCGGCGCCGCGGTCGGCGACAACGCGTCGCTCTTCGTCGCAGCCCTCGCCGCAGCCCTCGACCGGACCAACGATGAGCCCGAAGCTGCCGATGCCGTACGGATCCTGCACTGGCTGGGACCGACTGCCAGGCCCGCGCTCTTGGCGATCACTCGTCGAACGACCTGGCCAGACTTCGCGACACGCACGGCCGCCCTCGAAGCCATCGCCGCGATCGACGCCAGCGGCGCGGCTCTCGTCCCTCGTCTCATCCCATTGATCGACGATGCCGATGACTCGAAATCGAAGGTCGCCGCTCGACTGGCCGCGGCATTGGGTCCCAAGGGGAGCGCCTGCGCTCCGGCGTTGCTTCGGGCGTTGGCGAGAGGGCGCTTCACCTTCGAGCGCGCCAACACCGCGAACGTGCTCGTCATGGCCTTGGCCGCCGTGGGCGCGAACCCGTCGTCGATCGTCGCCGCAATCGAAGCGATCGCGCCCACTGCGACGGACGCATTCGGGCGAGAAGCGGTCGTGACGGTGTTGCTGCGCGCCGACCCCACGGGACGCGTCTCCGGCCCGGCGATCATCCGGTGGTATCGGTCCGCTGCCTCCGACGTGCAACGCCAGATCCGCATCGCCCTCGGCTCCGAGGTGAGCGACGAGTTGATTCGGGCCCCGGGCCTCGCGGAGGCGATCGCGGAATTCCTGCCGGAGGTGGCCGATACCGCAGCGCTGGCGCGCACGCGGCTGAAGCCGGACGAGACCTGGTGCGACGAATTCCGCACGCTGAACGACTGGCTTACGGTGCTCTACCGACAGGGGGAAGCCGCCCGCGTGGCCCTTCCGAGGCTCATCGCGTTGCTCGACGACCGCGCCGATCCCCAACTGAGGCTCAATCTCCTGACAGTCGTGACACACGTGGATCCGAGTGGAGCCATCGTGAGACCCATGCTGGAGGCACACGCCAACTGGGGCCCGACTCCAAAAGAGCGCCTGCGGGCCCTGTGCAAGCTGGCCACGCTGAACCCCGTGCCCGAAGGCGTCGTCGCGCGACTTGCCGAAGCACTCGATGCGGACAGCGGCGACGATGCACCCGAAGTCGTGGACGCCATCCTCGCGGCGCGTGCCGGCCTGCGACCGGCCGTCGACGCCCTTCTCCGGGCTGCCCGCCGGATTCGACTGGACGGCGATGGTCGCTTCTGCGCGATCCTCATCGCCGTCGCAAAGGCCGGCGCTGACCCGCGGTCGCTCCTCGAGGTACTCGAATCTCGCGGTCAGCTCTTCGACCGCGATTGGCGACGGACCCTGGATGACATGATCGAGGATCTCCCGATGACGTGGGCACCGACGCCCTCGGAACTCGCGCGCTGCCTCGCCGCGTCGCCCACCGAGGCCGACGCAGCCATCATCCTCGCGTGGCTGCACCGCTGGGGCGCCGAGGCGGCCGTAGCCCTGCCGGCAGTCCGGCGCATGCTCACGGCGCCATCGCCGAAGGTTCGTTCCCGGGCGGCGCGCGTCGTGGCGAACCTGGGGATTCTCGCGGTCGACGCCATTCCGGACCTGTGTCGCGGAATCGAAGTGGGCGAGCCGAGCGCGATCGCCGCGCGGGGCCGCACGGAGCGCCGCTCGAACCGCAGCGCCGCGAAGCGGGGCGAGGACGAGCGGCAGGATCGCCGGACGACCGAGGCGCAGCCGAGGCGTCCGGTCCGGAGTGCGTGGACGTGCACCGAGCCAATCGACGATCATGCGGACAGAAGTGATCTCGCAACGAACCCCAATCCACGTCAGTTGGCCCGCGCGAGACGCGCGGCGATCCGGCCAGTCCCCGCCGAGGCGGCGGTGGACCTGGCGCTCCGCGCGCGACGACCGAGGTTCAGCCCCCACCCCTGCTCACCAGACGCCCCGCCGACCTCGCGACGGCGAATCACCTGTCGTTCGCCTACCGCGACCCGACCGAGCCGCCGTCGTGGGTCGGGTTC
Organism: Planctomycetota bacterium; assembly: GCA_044222185.1. Classification (GTDB taxonomy): domain Bacteria; phylum Planctomycetota; family CAIWVZ01; genus JBGANV01. The sequence goes on along the minus strand of JBGANV010000006.1, from coordinate 8,203 downwards.
CCGATCCGGAACCCGTTTCAATTGGCTCGCGCGCGGACATGGGACCTGCCGGCGGAATACGCTGGGTTACGCCCGCGTCCCCATTCCCGGGCCCGGAACGCCGGTTCGAACGTGACCTCGGCGAGCGCGCCGACAGGAGAAACGATCATGACCTCATTCCGAACATCGTTGGTTTTGCTGATGCTCCTCGCGGCTGTTCCACCGATGGCTGCGCAGGACGAGACACCTGTCGTGGAGAAGCCACGGGCGCGCAAGACGGAAGTGCTGCGGCTCGAGTACGCGGTCGCGGACGAAATGGTTCCGGCGGTGCATCAGCTCCTCGGGGAGAAGGACCGGCGATCCGTGACGCTCCTGGCGGATCCGCGCACGAACTCGATCATCGTCGCTGGCGATGACGCGGCGATCGCGACGGTGCAGCGGGCCGTCGCGCTGCTCGACGTCGCCGCCACGCACGGCAAGGTCGCAGCGACGCGCAAGCCCGTGGCGTACGAAGTCGTCCTGTTCATGCTCGCGCCCGGCGCGGAGGGATCACTTCAACTCCCACGCACGTCGACGGGAGTGATCGATCCCACCGAGGCTGACGCCGTGCTCGCGAAGGTTCGCGATGCGGCCGGCAAGGGCAGCGTCACGGAGATCGTGAAGCTCTCGCTCACCGCGGATGACGGCAAGCCGTGGAAGGTCCGGCAAGCGGTGCAGATTCCCATGACGCAGACGGACCGGTCTGGGGCTCAGACCTTCGGCGGCTTCCAGGAAGCCGTGATGGATTTCGGCGTCTCTCCCGACAACGCCAAGGGGACGACGCGACGCCTCGGCATCTCGTGCCGCATCGAGCGCTTCGCGTCGGCGACGGAGAGTCAGCCGACCAACCCTTCGCTGATCCCTCCTGCGCGTCTCGTGAACACGCTCGAGTTCACCGTCTCCGCGGACGACGGCAAGCTGCTCATGGCGAGCGTGCAGTCCTCGGCGTCGCGCGCCGACGGCAACTGCCTGCTGTTCATCCGCGCGAAGGGATGATCGCCGACGCGAAGCACCGCGTTTCACGCGGCCGGACGGCAAGGCTCTGCCCTGCCGGAGATGCCGAGTGGCCGCTCCCCAACGCCGCACCTCGATCGGCGGACCCTCCGCTCGCATGCCGATGAGGAATGCGCTCCAACGCACGTGGCGGGGCTGGAGCCCCGCCGTCCAGCCAGGCGGAGCCTGGCGCTCCCGCTTACCGCACGCGGAACATGGCGAGCGGAGTCGACCACTGCGCGACGGCTGCGCCGATGACGACGAGCGCGGTCGTGCCGACGCGGCCGTAGTGCGCGCCCCAGTCCCCTCGCGGCTCGAAGCTGCCCCACTCACAGCCTGCAGCGTCGACCATGGCCGCGGGCTGGCTTCGGATCTTCGCCGTGCGCACGAAGCCCAGATCGGACCACGTGGCCAGGTTCGCGAGATAGAGATACGCCGGCGGACTGAGGCGCGGCCCCCGGAGGACCGCCAGGATCTCGTCGTGCCCCGCGGGTTCCGGCTCGACGTCCTTCGGCATGCCGACGCAGATCCGTTGGCCGAGTCCTTCGAGTCGTGCGGTGCGCGCGCTCGTGCGCCCTTCCATCCTGGAGAGTGCGAGCAGGCACCACATCTCGGGCTCACCCGAGAACATCTCGCCTCGAAAGACCGGCCCGGTCACGCGGCCGTCGCTCGTGATCTCGGATTCGATGGACGCCTGCAACTTCGCGAGATCCGCGGGATCGACCACGCGCTCCGTGGCCGCCGACAGCGCGAGCCCGACCATCGCCCGAACGTCGAGCGGCTCCGTTTTCAGAATCCCGGAGACGCGGCGACCGAGCCATCGCTGCGCCGCCAGCAACCTCGGATTCGTCGATCCCGATCCATGAGAGACGAACGCGATGGCAGCGAGCGCCGTGACCGCGACGTCCTGACCAGGCTGACCGGTACCCGCACATGGCCGGCCTCCGCCTCGACACCGTTCTTGAAACGCCGACGAGCTGAACGACCCGTCATCCTCCTGGTGCGCGGAGAGCCAGCCGAGATATCCGTCTCCGGCCATCCAGCGCTCCGTCCGCGCGACGGCATGGAGTTCCTTCGCGATCCGGCCCGCCTCTCCCCCGCCGCGTGGGTGGAGCATGGTCCGCGTCGTGCCCGACGCGTCGGTGGCTTCCACCGTGAGCCAGGCCGGGCACGTTCCGACGAGCTTGGTGTAGGAATCGGTGACCTGGCTTGCGAGGCGACGAACCTGGTCGAGGTCTGCGCGGTCGAGGCGCGCCTCGGCGCGTCGGATGAGCGCGCGTTCGTCGCCGCTGTACTTCACGAGGCCGTCGTCGAAGACACGAAGCGAGTAGGAACCTCCTCCCATCAGCCCCGATTGCTGCCGCAGGAGGATCATCGGTACCGACGGTCTCGACGTCGGACGCGTGTCGACGCCGCGAGACTCGGGCGACTGCGCGCGCGACGTCGCACTTCCCGCGACGAGCGCGACGAGCGCGACGGAGAGTCCGGGGCAGATTCTCATCACGGGCACAGTTTACAGGAGAGGATCACGGAGGCTGGCGCTGCTCGCCGGCTTGCCCATGGCGTCACGGAACGAGCGTCAGCGGCGCAGGTCCACTGACGTAGACCACGGCCGACGACGCGGGATTGATCACGGCATAGGCGTGGAATGCCGTCAGCCCGGCAAGCACCGGCGGCGTACCCGGCGGGATCACCACCTGCGCGGTGGCCTGCCCTGACGGGCTCAGCACTCCGAGGCTTCCCACGAGCGGTGGCGTGTTCGGGTTGCCCACGGTGAAGAGGAAGTACGAGTCCGGGTTCAGGGGAACCACGAACGGGCCGACCGGAATCCCGGGCGACGTGCCGCTGAGCGTGCCCGCGACGAGGTACGTCGATCCTCCGAACGAAGGCCCCGGATTCAACAGCAGCGTCTGCGCGCCTCCCGTCGCGAGCGGGATGAAGGTCGTCGTCGGAACGATCGTGCAGCTCTGCGTGCGGATCGTGAGTCGCATGCCGACGAAGTCTCCGGCCGCCGACGTCGTCACGAATTGCATGCGCACCTGCGACCCCGGGACGACGCTGACGCCCGACGACGCGAACGAGTACGGGGTCGCGCGCGTGAACGGCCCGCCGCTCACGAGCGACGCGGACGCCGCCGGCGAGCCGTTGACCGTCAGCAGGAACGCGACGCTCCGTCCGATGGTTCGCGCAAGCCACGCGCTGCCGTCGACGTCGATCACGCCAGCGATGGGACTCGTCCACGTGATCGACACGGGCGAGTAGCCAGGGGGACCGTTGAACCCGTCCCAGGAATGAACGCCGACCTCGCCCTGACCGATGTCGAGCGGGAAGTTCGCGATGCTCGAGAGCCGGAACGCCACGGGGATGTGTCCGAAGTTGCAGTTGGCCGCCGCCCATCCGCCCTGGTTCGGCGTGAACGAGTTGCTGCACGCGACCCAATTCGGTTGGAACGTGGCGAACGGCACGCCGCCCGCTTCATAAGACCACGGGCCCGACGGATTGGCCGTCGTGCTCCAATCCGCGGCCAGATCCCAGATGCACGGTGATTGCGCGGCGACGCGCGCTGAAACCGCGATCGAGACGAACAAGATGAGTTGTGCCGCTCGCATCATGCCTGGACTCCTGATGGCGACGAGTTCTCGATGACCGGCTCGACCGGTCACGCCGGACCGTGATCGCGCGACTGTACACGACGGATTCGCCCGCGGTCGAACGAGTCGGCAATCCTCAGGATCGCCTCTCGCTCGAATGCAGGCATCGGGGGTGAGCGCGCGTGGGCAAGGCGACGCAAGCCGGCAGGTCGCCGCGGCTCGAACGCGCGATCGCGCGCCCTGGCGGCAAACACGCGCGCGTGGGCAGCTTCCAAGGTTGGGTCGAGCGGCCGCGGGGCAGTCTCGCCGCGTGCTCGGCGCCCGTCGGCGCGATGCGGCGCAGCGCGAGGAGGCACCACAACTCCGGATCGCTCTCGAACGTCTCGTCGCACGACACGGGGCCGCCGACACGCCCGTCGGATGCGATGCGCGATTCGATCGCCCCCGCCACGAGCGCAAGGTCGATGGGATCGCTTTCTGGCTGCGTGGTCGCGGACGAAGCGAACCCGACCATCGCAACGACGTCGGCCGACCGCTGCATCGCGGAAGGTCGATCGACGGACCTTCCGCTCGCATGCCGATGAGGGATCCGGGTTCGACGCGCGGGGCGGGGCTGGAGCCCCGCCGTCCGGCCAGGCTGGAGCCTGGCGCTCCCCGCTTTCGCGATCGTCGGAACGCAGCGTTTCACGCGGCCGGATCGCAGGGCTCGGCCCGGCCAGGAATGCCGAGTTGGCTCCTCCACAACGCCGCACGTCGTTCGGGAGACCTTCCGCTCGCATGCCGATGAGGGATCCGGGTTCGACGCGCGGGGCGGGGCTGGAGCCCCGCCGTCCGGCCAGGCTGGAGCCTGGCGCTCCCCGCTTTCGCGATCGTCGGAACGCAGCGTTTCACGCGGCCGGATCGCAGGGCTCGGCCCGGCCGGGAATGCCGAGTTGGCTGCTCTACAACGCCGCACGTCGTTCGGGAGACCTTCCGCTCGCATGGCGATGAGGGATCCGGGTTCGACGCGCAGGGCGGGGCTGGAGCCCCGCCGTCCGGCCAGGCTGGAGCCTGGCGCTCCCCGCGGTTGCGACGAGGTGGAGCGCGGCGATCCGCCGCGATCAAGGCAGCCACTTCACGTCGAGCGCGACGCCGTCGAAGACACGGCGGCTCACCTGGGTCGAGAGATCGACGAGATCGATCCCCGGGTGCTCGACGAACGGCCCATGGACGACGGCGGACCAGCGCCCACGGGCATCGATCAGCGTTTCGGAGGCGTCCGCGGGGTCGGGCGGAGTCGGGCGACTGCCGGCCAACGACCGGGCGGGCCGCGATTCGGGCGGAGGCTGGTGGCGCAGACCGAGCTTCGCATAGGGACGTTCGGCGAGCCGCTGCCGCCGATCGACGTCGATGTCCACCCACTGGAACTCCCCATCCTCGACCTGGATCCCACGTTCTTCGACCCGGGTCTCGGAGAATCGGATGACGGCATCGTCGAGCCAGCGGAATTCGAACGACGGCAGCTCACTGGAGAGCGGCGAGACTTCGATCGAGACGTTCTCGAGCACGCGGGCAGGCTTGGCTCCATCGCGCGAGAACACGGTGAGGCACCACCCGATCTGGTCGATGGGCGCACCGACGGCGACGCGGCGTCCATTCGGCGCCAGCTTCACGCTCACTCCGAAGCTCGTTTCGCGGACGCCGTCGAGCGCGCCGAGGTCCGTGCGCGTCCCGCCGTCCGGACTGATGAACCAGACGTGGGCCGGAACTTCACCCAGGATTGCGGCGAACCCCGCCGAGTTCGGCGGCGAAATCGCGATGGCGGCGCCGAGGCTCACGGCGGGCCGCTCCGTCTTGCGCGGCATCGCTTGGACGAACAGCTCGCGACCGTTGCGATAAACGATGGAGCCCGCGCCCGCGGTCAGGGCCCGCACGCCCCGTCCTGCGATCAAGAGGTCGGTCTGGCCCGTGGCGAGGTCGACGGTGAAGATGCGGCCCAACGGAGCGTCCGCACTCATCACGAGGTGACGCGCGTCCAGACGAAGTTGCGGAATCATCGCCAACGGCGTCCGCGCGAACGTCCGCGGGACCGCGTCGATGCCGGGCGCGATCATCTCGTGGACGTTCATCGTCTCGGCATCGACGGCGACCTGGTGACGAAAGACGAGTCGGGGCCCCTCGGTGAAATCCGTCGCCGTCCACGTCACGTCCTGCGCGACGATCGCAACGCATGCGAACACGATCATGGTGAAAACGCGCATGAATGGCTCCGTGTGAATCCTACGGATCGACCGCGACCGGTCGCGTCACGGGAACGTCACGACGATCGCGTGACGTCCGGGATGCACGCTCGAGTGCGTGCGAACGGTGGCGTGCACGAATTTTTTCCGCGCCGCTTGACACGTCGAAATCCCGCTGTAAATTCCCCGCCCTCGCCAGTGCGCAATCGTGCGCGTTCGGCGAAAGGAGATCGATCATGACGTGGTGCACCAAGCGACTGGACAACGACCGCCGAGTCGTGAACCCCATGGGTCACGGCTTGCATCGTCCCACCGCACCTCCCCCACGCTGATCGTCGACACGAGACGAACAACCGCGGGCCTCGGAGGTGACACCTTCGAGGCCCGCTGCATTTGGCGGCGGCATCGGAGATGTCGCACGAGAAACGCGGAGAGGACCTTCGTCGACCGACGGCACGAGACGGAGTGGGCGCGTGCGCACCCACTTCCCGGACTCGCGTTCCGTTCACGGTCTCGACATGACGAAGACGTGTAGCTCAAGGGTAGAGCACGCCCTGACGGGCGCGGTTGCAGGTTCAATTCCTGCCACAAATGGCAAGGCCGCAAGGCCGGGGTTCGACTCCCCCCGACGCTCCCGGATAGGAGCACAAGTCTGTGGAACTTGACCGGTGATCCGCCGGTCGGTCGATCGTGCGTCGGTCGACGCGCAACTCGCGATCGCGCGAGGTGCGCGCCGGCCCTACGCCGCGAAGCTCGCCGTCGAGCCGTCCGTGAGGTCGCGCCGCGCGCGCGTCGCCACGCCGCATTCCCGTGAGTGCGCGTGCGCGACGTCACGCGCGGCCTCCGGCCGTCACGCACGCTCGATGCCGCCTCGCGGCGCGTCGGCGCTCCATCGCCCGGCCGGCGGGTCCCACTTTTCGAATTCACCTTCGGCCGCCGCGTCGGTGCGTCGGCCTGATCCGTGAGGAGTGTTTCCATGGCCATCACCTATCGCATCAGCAAGTTCCAACGCGGATTCCTTTTCCGGGACGGCAGCTTCGTCCGGACCCTCGGGCCGGGCACGCACCGTATCTGGGAACGGCTCTGGTCGCCGAGCCGCACGCGCGTCGACGTCGTCAGCACGCTCGACACGCGTCTGTGTCACGAGAACCTCGACGCGCTGCTCGACGATGCGGCGCTTCGCGCCGAACTCGTGGTCGTCGACCTGACGGACGCCAAGCGGGCCGTCGTCCGGCGTGATGGACGCGTGTACGCGCTCCTCACGGCCGGACGGTATGCCTACTGGCGCTCGCCGTTCACGATCGAGGTCGACGTGTTCGACGTCACGGACGAGCGGTTCACGTCGCCCGAGTTGGACGCGATCCTCTCGCAGCCCGACGCGGCGACGTTCCTCGAGGTCGCGGTGATTCCCGAGTCGTCGACGGGACTCGTGTTCCGAAACGGCAAACTCGTGGAGACACTGGCGCCGGGTCGTCACGTCTGGTGGAAGTCGGCGGGCAAGCTGCTCGTCTCGAGCATCGACCAACGTGAGATCGCGGCGGAGATCTCGGGACAGGAGATCCTGACGAAGGACCGCGTGTCGTTGAGGCTGAACCTGTCGGTCGCCTATCGGGTGACCGACCCGGTGAAGGCCGCGACGGCGACGCCGGACTTCTCGCAGGCCGTCTATCGCGAAGCGCAGCTCGCGCTGCGTGCCGCGGTCGGCGTCCGCACGCTCGACGGACTGCTCGCCGACAAGGAAGCGATCGCGACGGAGGTCACCTCGGTGATCGCCGCGCGCGCGACCGAGATCGGACTCTCCGTCCGAACGTGCGGATTGAAGGACGTGATCCTGCCCGGTGAGATGAAGGCGATCCTGAACCAGGTGATCCAGGCCGAGAAGGAAGCGGAAGCGAACCTCATTCGTCGGCGTGAGGAGACGGCTGCGGCACGTAGCCAGGCCAATACGGCCCGGTTGCTCGCCGAGAACCCCGTCCTCCTCAAGCTGAAGGAGATGGAGTCGCTCCGTGAAGTGCTCGCCGGGGCGAAGACGACGTTCGTCTTCGGCTCGGGCGGAATCTCCGAGCAGATCCGCAGCCTGATCGCCGGCGGCGACACGTCGTGAACGAGAGCTCTTCGCTTCGAGCGTCCCGTCGCCATGCGGCGGGGCGCTCGTGAGCTGGGACTCGTTCAACGACGCAGTGCGGCGCGCGACGTTCGCATTTGAGCGTTCACATCGCGGCCGCGCCACGTTCGTGATCCGTTGTGGGTTCCGGAAATTCTGGCGGTCGTTTTCCGGATATTTTGGCGGTGTGAGAGGCGGGCTCGATGCTCGGAGACTTGACGATGTGCCGAGTCCGGTAGGACTGGCCGCGTAGTTCTATCAGACGACCGCGAGCGAGG
>JBGANV010000005.1:0-466424 GCA_044222185.1 Planctomycetota bacterium | reverse complement strand
CTTCGTCAGGGCGCGGCGCCCCCACACGTGAGGGGCGCGCGTTCGATGGAAACCGACTCAGTAGACCGCCACGTACTCGAAGTGGCCGGGCCGCCACACGCGCCGCGACTCGTACACGTAACGGCCTGGCACCCATGCGCAGTCGACCGCTCCAGGCTCGATCACCGCGTCGTAGGTGTTGCCGAGCGGATCGACGACCGTTTCGATCAACGGTGTGCGTACCACCTGGTCGTAGTGACCGGGCACCCACACGCGCTCTGGGATCACCTCGTAGTACCCGGGCACCCACGCCGGCTGGAAGTATGGGTCGTAAACCGGCGTGTAGACCGTGTAGGCAGGCGCTGCCGTGTATCCGAACGCCACGCCGAAGCGACGACTCGAGTAGGCGAACCCGAAGCTCGAGAACGCGCAGCCACCGAAGGACGAGTATCCGAACGCATACGACGACGTGCCGTATGCAACGGGCTCGACGATGACGGGTGCCGCGTAGACCGGCGCATAGACGACGGGCGCTGCATAGTAGTGGTAGACCGCCGGCGGGCAGGCCCAGTACGACGGGTAACCCCAAGGCGCGTACGCGGGGCGGTAGTGACCGGACGAGTACCCGACAGCCAGGGACGTCCCGCCACCACCGACGCTGAGTCCGACGAACCAGCCCGAGTGCCGCCGAGGGCGGGGGTACTCGTAGCAGTAGTTGTTGACGTACGTCGTTCCGGGCGCGGGGCCGTAGTAGTTGTTCACCGTCACGTTCGTCACGTTGTTCGTGACGTAGGTGTTGCCGCTACCACCCGACGCACCCGCCTGGACGTTCCCCGACTCTGCAGTCTGGGGCAGCGATCCCTGCTTGTTGCGCGGTTGGAACCCCGAATCGCCCGGGCGCGATTGCATGCGTGCCGGCGCAGCGACTGGCGCGCCGACCTCCGTCGAGTTCAGGCGTGGTGCCGCGGTCGTGGTCGCGGGGGCCGGGTTGGACGGGTTGGCGGCCGTGCGTCGCGGGGCGCCGCTCGCGCCACCGTCGGGTTGGCCGACCTGGCGGCCGCCGCCCGTCAGCTTGGTCGGGGATGGGGCTCCACCGTTCGCGCCACCGGCGTTCCCGGCGGTCGTGGCGGGGGAGTCCGTGACGACCTTGGACGGAGCGCCGCTGGGACGGATCGGAGCGCGGTTGCGCCCTGCGATCTTGGGTTGATCCGGGGGAGTCTGCGGCGTCGGGCCGGGCCCTGGTCTGGGGCCGGCGCCACCGCCGTTGCCGCCGCCCGGTCCACCGGGCTGGCCACCGGGCTGGCCACCGGGCTGGCCACCGGGCCGTCCGCCCTTTCCAGAATCGGGCTGTCCGCCACCATCACCGCGACCGCCGGACGGTTTGCCCACGGGCACGTTCGACCGCGGCATCCCCGTGTCGGGGTTGCCCGGATTCACGCCTGGGTTGCCTTTCGATGGCGGCGCCGCCACCTTGCTCGGCGCGCGCGGCGCGGGGATGTCCGTCGACGGCGTGTCCGGTTTGAGCCCGCCTGGCGCCGGAACGGGGTTTGGCGCACTGCGATCGGTTGCGGGCGCACCGGATGGGTTTTTCCCGCCGGTGTTCGGCAGGTCGCCACCACGGCCCGATCGCGGTTCCACGGTGCGGGGAACCGGGGGAGTGGTGTGTCCGCCGTCGCCGCCCACGGGGGTCCGGGCCGGTGGGTTCACGATCCCGCCGTTGCCGGACTTCGGCTCAGTCGAAGGTGGCCAGTTGCGCGGTCGTCCTCCATCGCCGCCTGGCTGGGGCGCTGGTGGCGTCGGCTGGGGGAAGCCGGAACGGGGTTGCCCCTGCGGCTCCTTCGTCGGACCGCTCGGGATCGACGTTCTTCCGGACCGCGGGTCGGTCGGAAAGTTGCCGCCGATCTTGGGTGCCGGACCGGGCTGAGGTGTGGGCCGCTGGGGGAGACCCACGGGCGGCTGTGCCGGCGGCGCCGGACGGGCGGGAGAGGGCTGAGGCTTCCCACCGAGGATCGGCGGGTTCGTCTGATCGTCCTTCTTCGGCTTGTTCTTCGGGTCCTGGGCCAGGCCGCCCTGCACGAGGAGAACTGCAGCCATCAGAGCGAGGAAGGGAATGTTGCGCTTCATGGTGAACATCTCTTCTCCTTCGACGCGTCAAACGGGCGAACACGAGCGTCTCAGGGTTCGCGAACTATACGCACCGGCCATGCCGGAACCCCCGAGCTGCGGTCTCGGCCGCCTTTGACGCTCACGGCGTCGGGCGGACCGGACCACGAGTGGGCCAATTGGTCCCCGCCCGGCTGTACCTATGTCCACACCAGTGGACACGATGCGTCGTCGTCGCAGGTACACTCCGCCCCATGGAGGACCCGATGACTGACCGCACGTCGCGCCGCTCGTTCCTGAAACACTCAGCCGTCGCCGTGGCCGCGACCGCGCTCCCCGTCCGCACGGATGCGCCCGAGATCCTCGTTCGTCGTGGCGTCGAGCCCTGCGTCATCGGGTCTGCGAATGCTCACGCGCAGTGCACTCCGACAGCGATGAGGCTGCTGCTCGAGGGCAAGCCTCCCGTCGAGGCGGTCGTCGCGGGCATCAACCACGTGGAGGACGATCCGTCGGATCACTCGGTCGGACTCGGCGGACTTCCGAACGAGCTTGGCATCGTGGAACTCGACGCGTCCGTCATGGATGGGGCCACCGGCCTCTCCGGCGCCGTCGCGTCGATCCAGAACATCAAGAACCCATCGCGCGTCGCGAAGCTGGTCATGGAGACGACGAGTCACGCGCTGCTCGTGGGCGCCGGCGCACTCGCGTTCGCGAAGGCGAACGGCTTCAAGGAGGAGGATCTCCTGACGGACGAGGCTCGTCAGATCTGGCTCTATTGGAAGCAGAGCCACTCGGCGAAGGACTTCTGGCTGACGCCGAACAACGACGCGGTTCCCGAGCACGTGAAGAAATTCTTCGGCATCACGGGGACCGTTCACTGCAGCGCGCTCACTGCCAAGGGCGATCTCGGAGGCTGCACGTCCACGTCGGGCATGGCGTTCAAGATTCCAGGGCGCGTCGGCGACAGCCCCATCATCGGGGCCGGACTCTTCGTGGACAATGCCGCTGGTGCCGCGGGGTCGACTGGCCGCGGCGAGTCGAACATCGTCACGAATGCCACGCACCTGATCGTCGAGGCGCTGAGGCAGGGGCAGCACCCGAAGGACGCGTGCCTGCTCGCGTGCAAGCGCGTCGTCGAGTTCACACGCGCGAAGTACCTGCTGGCCGATTCCGGGCGGCCCAACTTCGACCTCAATTACTACTGCGTCGACAAGCAGGGCCGCACGGGCGGCGCGTCGCTCTATCCGGGCGGAAAGTTCTCCGTGGTCGACGCCAAGGGACATCGACTGGAGGACTGCGCCAGCCTGTTCGAGAAGCGGTGAACGACGGGGGCGATCAGTATCGCAGCAGCGAATGAATGTCGAAGGCGGCGAGCTTCGTTCGCCCGCCGAGCGCCGCGAGCTCTATCGCGAAGAGGAGACCCGCGACCGTTGCACCCGACTGCGTGACGAGGTCGCAGCAGGCTTTCATGGTCCCGCCGGTCGCGAGCACGTCGTCGATGATGACCACGCGCTGACCGGGCTTCAGCGCGTCGTCGTGGATTTCCAGTCGGTCCGTGCCGTACTCGAGCGAGTAGCTCGCCGATCGCGTCTTCCATGGGAGCTTCCCTGGCTTGCGGATCGGCACGAACCCCACGCCCGTCTTCACTGCAACCCCGGCCCCGAAGAGAAATCCACGGGACTCCGGAGCTGCGATCAGGTCGGCCTTCTGGCGATGCACGTAGTGGGACATCGCATCGATCGTCTCGATGAAGGCTCGACCGTCGCGCAGGAGCGGCGTGATGTCGCGGAACATGATCCCGGGCTTGGGAAAGTCCGGGACATCGCGAATGAGGGACTTCAGGTGTTCGAGCGAGCTCATGATGGCGCGGATCCTAACCGCGAGGGAGTTTCGCCGCTCACCCCGGTGCGGGCGGGACCCGCGGGTCCCGCACCGTCACGGCGAGCTCACATCATGTTGTCGATGATCGCGGTGCCGAACTCGGAGCACTTCAGGAGTTTCGCCCCGGCCATCTGGCGCTCGAGGTCGTAGGTCACCGTCTTGTTGCGGATGGCGCGCTCGAGGCCGCGGATGATCAGGTCGCAGACTTCCTTCCACCCGAGGTATTCGAACATCATGACGCCGGAGAGGATCACCGAACCCGGGTTGACCTTGTCCTGGCCGGCATACTTCGGTGCGGTGCCGTGCGTGGCCTCGAAGACCGCCGCCTGGTCGCCGATGTTCGCTCCCGGCGCGAGGCCGAGCCCGCCGACCTGCGCCGCACAGGCGTCCGAGAGGTAGTCGCCGTTCAGGTTGGGCGTGGCGATCACCTGGTACTCGTCCGGTCGCAGGAGGACCTGCTGGAACATGGCATCCGCGATCCGATCGTTGACGAGGATCTTGCCGTTCGGAGCCTTGCCGCCGTGGTCGTCCCAGACTTCCTGTTCCGTGACGATCAGGTCTCGGAACTCCTCTTTCGCGACCTCGTAGCCCCAGTCACGGAATGCGCCTTCGGTGAACTTCATGATGTTCCCCTTGTGCACGAGCGTGACCGTCCGCTTCTTGTTCTTGATCGCGTACCGGATCGCCGCGCGGACGAGGCGCTGCGAACAGAACTTCGAGATCGGCTTGATGCCGATGCCGGAATCGAGTCGGATGTCCTTCTTGAACTCGGAGTTGATGAAGTTGATGACGCGCGCGACTTCCGGCGTCCCAGCCTTCCACTCGATGCCGGCGTAAACGTCCTCCGTGTTCTCACGGAAGATGACCACGTCCAGCTTGCCGGGTTCCTTCACCGGGGCCGGCACGCCCTCGAACCAGCGGACCGGCCGGACGCAGGCATACAGGTCGAGGACCTGGCGCAGCGTCACGTTGATGCTGCGGATTCCGCCGCCGACCGGCGTGGTGAGCGGGCCCTTGATGGCGACGCGATACTCGGTGATCGCCTTCAGGGTGTCTTCCGGGAGCCACACCTGGGACTTGTAGGTGTCGTTGGCCAGCTCGCCGGCAAAAACCTCGAACCACTCGATCCGGCGTTTCCCTCCGTACGCTTTCTGGACGGCGGCGTCGAACACGCGCTGGGACGCGGCCCAGATGTCGCCACCCGTGCCGTCGCCTCGGATGAACGGGATGATGGGATCGGAAGGCACGTTCAGGCTGGCTGACGTGCCGGTAATCGGGGTGCCCTTCTGCGGGGGCGTGAGTCGATCGTATTTGACCATGATGCGCTGCTTCGTCGCGGGGTTTGCTAGTCTTGGCGCGATGAGCGCCCAATTTAGCCGAGGCCCTTCGGGACCCAAATCAGCGCCAGAAGCAGGGAGTTCGCGAACCATGCGCCTTGTCATCGCCGCCTTGTTGATGTGGAGCGTCGCCTCGGGCCAGGTCGTCTTTCGCGTGGCCGTCCGCGACAAACCCGTGGGCTTCGATCCGCACAGGATCCAGCCGCCGTACCCGTTTCACGCTCAGTTCCTCACGCAGATCTTCGAGTCTCCGCTCGAAACGCGGCTCGACGACAAGGGGATCATGACCGTGGTGCCCGCGCTGTGCGGGCTGCCGGAGATCAGTCCGGACCAGAAGACGGTGCGGCTGCCCGTCACCCCCGGCGCGCGATTCGCCGATGACCCGTGCTTTCCAGATGGGAAGGGCCGGATCGTCACCGCGGCGGACGTCGTCTACTCGTTCCTGCGCCATGCCGACCCCTCGGTGAAGTCGACGGCGTTTCCACTGTTCGTCGAGGGACGCTTCGTCGGCCTCGAGGAGTGGCGCGCGAAGGCCGAGACCCAGGGGCGGGCGGACTACGATTCGCCGCCCGAGGGGATTCGCGCGGAGGGCGAGGTCGTGGTCCTGAAGCTGACGGAGCGCTACCCGCAGCTTCGAGCCCTTCTCACCCAGCCGTGGGCGATGATCGTTCCGCGCGAGGCCATCGGTCGATACGGGTCCGGGTTCGCGGACCATCCAGTGGGCACCGGTCCCTTCCGGCTCGAGTCCGTCGACGCCGTTCGGGTCCGCATGGTGAAGAACCCTGGTTATCGCATTCCCGGGCTCCCGCGCGTGGACGAACTCCGGTTCGAAATCGTGCCGAAACCCGAGGTCCAGGCGACGCGGTACCTGGCGGGAGATCTGGACATCGTCGAAGTCCTCGCTGCAAACGAGAAGCAGTTCGTCGACCCGAACTACCAGCTCGTCGCGGCGCACAAGGTTCGTGGTCATCACGTCGTCGCGAGTGCGCCGCTTCAGGTGAGCTACGTCTGCTTCAACATGGCGAGCCCCCTCCTCTCGAAGAAGGAGGTCCGCCAGGCGTTCACGCTCGCACTCGACCGGGACAAGATCCTCAAGGCCGGATTCATGGGCGAGACGATCCGCGCCGATCAACCGCTGCCGCCCTGTTTCCCCGAGGCCAACCTGATCGTGGCCGAGCCGTGGAAGCTCGCGAAGCGGGACGTGGCGCAAGCGAAGTCCCTGATGGCGGCGGCCGGCTATCCGGACGGGAAGGGCTTCCCCGAGCTCATCTTCGACACGCCTTCGAACGAGGTCGACGCGCGCGTGGAGAAAGCGGCCGACCTGATGGTTTCGCAGCTCGCGGACATCGGAGTGAAGTGCAAGCGCCGCACCGAGCCGTTCAGCCAGTTCTACGAACGCGTCGGGAAGGGCGACTTCCACATGCTGTGGACCGCGTGGTTCGCGGACTACCCGGACGCGGAGAACTTCTTGTGCCTCTTCCGCAGCGACAAGGCAGGCAACGGCGCCTGGGAGTCGAACTACGGGCACTACGGCGATCCGAAGTGCGATTCGCTGTACCTCGACATGGCGTCCCGCATGCCGGGACGCGAAAGAACGGCGACGGTCACCGATCTCATTCGGCGCATCCGTGACGATTGCCCGTGGATCCCGCTGGCATTCATGCGGACGCCATTCATGGTCGCTGCAAAGGGAGTCGACGGCTACAACGTCAGCGTCCTCAACTACTCGTTGCGCGATGTCGTGAAGAAGTGACGCCCGCGGCGCGCGAGCGCGCGGGTGGAGCGGGCGACCACCTTCCAGCGTGGGGTGGCCCGCGCTACTCTCGCCGCCGGAGCTCGACCGTGACGCTGATCACCGCGCATCGCATCCTCATCTCGACCTTCGCCGCGTTCTCGCTGCTTCTCTGCGGGATCCAGATCAACCGGTATGCATCGACGGGCGCCGTGGGCGACTTGGCCTTCGGCATCGGTTCTGGCGTCGTCGCCATCGGATGCATCGTGTATCTGCTGCGCGCGCGCCACCTCTCGCGCGGCCCGTGACATGGAGTTCGTCAGGGGTTTCTTCGCGCCGATCCGCGGCTTCCTCCACCTCGCGTCGCGTCCGCGCCTCTGGCCGTTCGCGGCGACTCCCGTCCTGCTCAACGTCGTACTCGTCGCCGTCGGAATGTGGCTTTGGTTCTCGTGGGCGGAGCCACGGATCCTGCACTTGCTTCCGCAGGGCGATGGGTGGCTCGCGACGCTCGGCACGTGGACGGCGCGGATCCTGTTGTGGATCGCCGCGGCTCCGCTCCTGCTGGGGCTCTACCTCGTGTTCGCCAATCTCGTCGGCGCGCCGTTCTACGAGGTCCTCTGCGCGAAGACGGAGGCCGAGCTGCTCGGATTCGAGGCCGCTGAAGTTCCGCGCCACGGCATCTGGAGGGCCGTAGTGGCCGGCCTGCGAGTCGAGGCGGGCAACCTGCTCGTCGCGATTGCTGGAGGCGCGCTTGCGTTCGCCGCGCCGCTGGTCCTCCCTGGGTTCGGCGCCGTCCTGTCGCTCGGGATCGGTTGGTTTCTGGCCGGATTCGATTTCATCGCGTATCCGTTCGACCGGCGCTCGATGACGCTGCGGAGCAAGCTCGCCGTCGCGTTCGATCACCTCCCTGCGACGCTCGGGTTCGGCATCGCCGTCTACGTGCTCCTGATCCCCGTGGTGACGCTCCCGTTCGTCGCGCCGTGTGCCGTCGTCGGCGCTGCACGGCTGTTTCCCGGCGCGCGCCGGCATGCAGGCGAGCCGTTCGCGCGCTCCTGAAAGACCCCGACCGCGATCCCGGTTCGCGTGGTTCGGCGAAACCCGCCTCTCGGTGGCGGGATTCACTCGACGACACGAGTCTTACTTTTTGGCCCTGGGCCCGGCCGATACTCGGGGAGCATGGTTAGGAGCCAGGAGAACACATTCATGTTTCGAGGATTTCAGGTCGTCGCTGCCTGCGCACTCGCATCGGCGCTGGTAGGCGGCGCGGTTTCGGTTCGCCCTCTCACTCTCGAGGACCTCTGCTCAGGGTCGGACACCATCGTGCTCGCAGGCGTGCAGTCCCTTGAGAGCGCGTGGGACGCACAGCAGGCGAAGATCGAGACGACGGTGACGCTCGTTCCGATCGAGACCTGGAAGGGCGCGACGCACCAGCAGATTCCCGTCAAGGTGCCGGGAGGCACGGTGGGCGCCATCACGATGAAATGTGGTGAAGCCCCGACGTTCCACACGGACGACGCCGTCGTCTGCTTCCTGCGAACGCGGGATGGCGTGACCGAGGTCTACGGGTGGTTCCGCGGCAAGTACACGGTCGTCGACGGGCAGATCCGCGAGCTTCCGGACACGTCGCTCGACGCGTTCCGCACGCGCACGCTGGGCATCGTCAACACGGGCCGCTGAGGAGACACCAAGATGCAGAAGAACATTGCATTCCTCCGGCACGGTCTGCCCGCGCTGGTCATCGTCACGGTGACGGCCGCGCTCGTCCACGGCGAGTGGGATTCGGTTCACGCCTGGGTGACCAACGGGCCGCGCTGGCCCGCGGCGTCCGTCTCGTACCGGATCAACCCCAACTTCGTGGACGCGCCGGCAGGCACGACCTCGGAGCAGATTGCCGAGCTTCGCGCCGGCGCCGATGCGTGGAAGAACGACGCGCAGGTGAACTTCGATTTCTCGTACGCGGGTACGACCGCGATTGCGACGACGGCGTACGACGGAACGAACACCGTCTACTACTCCGGGGCTGACGGCGGCGGCGCGCTCGCGGTCTGCAACTACTGGTACAGCGCGGGCAACCTGCTCCAGTTCGACATCCAGTTCTACGACCGCGACAACACCTACGACTTCACGTGGGCGAAGGCGCCCAACGGATCGCAGTTCGACATTCGCGGCGTCGCGGCCCACGAGTTCGGGCACGCGCTCGGGATGGGACACAGCGCCGTCGGCGGCGCGACCATGTACCCGTCGGTCGCCCCGGGAGACACCTCGGGACGCACGTTGAGCGCGGACGACATCGCCGGTGTCCAGACGCTCTACGCGGTCGCGGCGCCGACGATCACGGATTGCTCGCCGAACCACGGGTTCGTCACGGGTGGCACGGCCGTGACGATCAACGGCACGCACTTCTCGGCGAACGGCCTGGCGGTCACCTTCGCGGGGCACCCGGCGACGAGCGTCACGCTCGTCAGCCCCACGCAGATCACGTGCGTCGCGCCGTCGGGCAGCGCCGGATCGGTGACCGTTCAGGTCTGTTCGGCGGGCCAATGCGGATCGCTGGCATCCGCGTACCGGTACGACTCGATCCGGCTGATCGGCAACGTCACCCACGGCAGCGTCACCCAGCTCGAGTTCAACTCTCCCGGCGAGGCCGGCAAGCACTACCAGGGCCTGGTTTCGCTGGGGAACAACGGCATTCCGCTGGCGACCTACCTGAGCCCGAGCGACACGCGCTCGATCCCGCTGACGATCGATCAGCTCTTCATCTGGCCGCTGATCGACCCCAACAGCTGGTTCCAGAACTTCTACGGGACGCTGAACGCGTCCAGCGTGAACTACGGCTACTTCCTCGTGCCCTCGGCACCGCAAGTCGTCGGAATCACGTTCTACTTCGCGTTCATCGTCTACGACGGCACGCAGCTCTCCGGCATGTCCCTGGTGAGCAACGGGATTAGCGCGACGGCTCAATGACCTCCGCTCGTTCGCGCTGAGTTCGACGCCCACGTCCCCCGCGGCTTCGGTCGCGGGGGACGTTTTTTTTCGAGCGACGTCCCGGCACGCGGGCGTGCCGCGCGTCGCGCAGGACGGCGTCGCAACGGTTGCGTTACCCGGCTGAAACACTCTTTCGGAGGGCCGCGCCGCTCCCGCATCGTCGCGACCGCCTCCGCTGGCTGCCCGTTTTCCGGGCAAATTCCGGCTCAAATCTCACCGTCGCCGTGGGGCTGGCTCGCGTGGAACGCCGCAGTCCCTCGGGGCCGCGATGCGTGGCACTCGCCTTGCAAAGAAGCTCGCGTCCCTCGCGGGACACGGCGGGCAACCTGTCACGGCGCAAACGCGCCGTTGGAAAGGATGCATCATGAGGCGAGAAACGAAGGCTGCGTGCACTCTCCTGTGCATGGCAGGGATACTGGCCGGGATCACCCTGGCACACGGCGGCAACTACCAGGGACCCCAAGGCGGTGGCAGTCCGACGTTCGCGGGACCGCACGGCGGCGGCACCGGCGGCACGGGCGGGAACTCGGGTGGAGGCAATCCGCACGGCGGAACGTCGGGCGGCGGGAATCCGGGCGGCAACACGGGCGGACACCGGCCACCGATCGGCGCCCCCTCGCGTCCACCTGGTCCGACCACCGGTCGCGGTCCGGGCGGCACGACCGGTGGAAAGAAGGCGACGGACAGCAGCGATGGCGACTGGGCCTACTGGTGGGAGCTGAACGATGATCAGTTCCTGAACGTCAAGGCGATCGTGCGCGCCAACCTGGCAACCACGTCCAACATCGACCGCTTGCTCGGCGACGCGGACGGCGACGTGATCGATCGCGTTGGTGTCGATCAGACCCGTCGCGACATCATCCCGACGTTGAAACTCGGGCTGAAGGACGCCTTTTTCGACGCCCGGGCCGCTGCCGCCATCGCCTTGGGCAAGGCCGCCGGCAACGACGACACGGAGGTGGAGCCTGCGTTGGTCGCCATGCTCAAGGACACGGACCTCGCCGTTCGCGAGTCCGCGTGCCTCGGATTGGGGCTTCATGGCTCCAAGGACGCCGTGCCCGTTCTCCTTCGCGTGATGAAGGGCGAAGAGCCGCTCGGCCCGGACGCCAAGCGTGGCGGAGGTCGTCACGAGCGCGCGTTCGCCGCGGTGGCGATCGGAATGATCGGGTCGCGCGTCGCTCTGGACCCGGCGGTCGTCAACGAACTCGTCGTCGCCATGAAGACGAACGGGGCGCACGCGGACTTCCAGGTCGGCCCGGCGCTGGCGCTCGGCCTGATGAAGGCGCGCGAGGCCGTGCCCGAGATCCTGAACGGTGTCGCCCTCAATGCGGACGTCGATGAGGCGGTCCGCGCTCACGCGGTCGCGGCGCTCGGCAAGATCGGGGACGCGAGCGTCGTCACGAAGCTCGCGAACGACTGCTTGAACGACAAGAGCGCGCACGTCGCGCGTTCGGCCGCGATCGCGCTCGGCCTGCTCACGCCCGCCGAAGACGATGCGACGATCGAGACCCTCGGTCGCTTCGCCAGGTCGCCCAAGGACCGGGCCCTCGCCGATCTTTGCTTGATCGCGCTGGGCAAGACGGGCAGCGCGAAGGCGCGCGATCTGCTGGTCGGCGCCGTGAAGAAGGGGCAGTTCCACGATCGCACGTTCGGGGCGTTGGGCCTCGCGATCTACGGGCAGCAGCACCGCGGCGAGCGCAAGGACATCGGCGCGATCGTGCTCGATGCTTGGAACACGACGAAGAGCGACTCCGAGCGGGGCGCATACGCCGTCGCTCTTGGTTTGCTCGAGCACGGCCCGGCCGTGCAGTCGCTTTCGGAGGAGTTGAAGACCGGCGGTTCGCCGCAGCTGAAGGGCTACGTCGCGCTCGCGGTGGGGATGATCGGGGCCACGAGCGAGGTCACGAGGATCCGCGATCTCGTGAAGTCGTCGCCGGACCTCGACACGCAACGTCGGGCGGCCATCGCCCTCGGATTGCTCCGGGACCGTGAGGCCGTGCCGATGCTGATCAAGCTGCTCGACGTCGCGTCGGGGAACCTGACGTCGCTCGGTTCGACGGCGACCGCGCTGGGATTCATCGGCGACCGCTCGGCGGTCGGACCGTTGAACCGCCTGCTCGCGAACGTCGGTGGTGCAGCCAAGGACAACGCCCGCGCATTCGCGGCCGTCGCTCTCGGTCTCCTCGGTGACAAGGACGAGCTGGGTTGCCTGTCGAAGTTGCAGGAGGACTGCAACTACCTCGCGACCACGCCGGCCCTCGCCGAGCTTCTGACGATCTACTGATCGTCGCGGGATCGCGGGTGGGCGGCCGAGCCCGGCTCGGCCGGGCTGCCCGCCCGCATCCCTACCAGCGGTGGAATGCCGGGTGGCCCGGCTTCACCGCAACGAACAGCCCGCGGCACGTGGCGCACGCCTTCCCGCCGGCGGTGAGCGTCGCTTCGACTGTCGCGCGATCATCGGACGAGTCGACGACGCGGGCGACGAGGTGCACGGGCCCATTCGTGGGCGTGGGCCGCAGGAGCTTGATGGCGTAGTCCGCGGTGACGGTGCACGGCGGCGACTCGGCTCCGGCCCGTTTCATGAGGTGCCAGGCGGCCATCCAGTTGCTGTGGCAGTCGAGGAGCGCGCCGACGATCCCGCCGTTGAGCACTCCGGGGAAAGCCTCGTGGTGAGGCTCCGGCGTCCAGTCGGCGACGAGGGCATCGCCCTCGGGGAAGCTGCGGATGCGAAGCCCCTTCGTGTTCGCAGGGCCGCAGCCAAAGCAGGCGTTGCCCGGCGCGTAGCGCTCCTGGATGCATGGTTCGTTCATGGCGCAGGAGGCTAACGCCCGGCTCGACGCCGGGCGAACGCATACGTCACTTCATCGTGTTGTACCGCTGGAGCGCGGAGAGGAAGTCCGACTCGGACCAGCTCCAGGACGTTCCCATGGTGTTCACGCACAGGCGACCGAACTCGTTGCTCTGCCAATAGGCGAGCAGGTCCTTGTATCCGCCCTCGGCCGGCGTTTCGGGCTTCGGCGGGAGGAACACGATCGGGAACGTCTTGCCCTCGGAGTCGACTGCCGACGGCATCTTGTCCGGTGCATACCCCAGGTCCGCCAGCGACGCGGGCCACTTCTTGTTCTTCTCGTAGAAGGCGCGCGTCTTCTGGCCGATCTCGTCGAGCTTCGCGATGACTTCGCGGCGCTGGCCCGCCGAGCTCTCGTGCATCATCCCGCCCGTCATCATGATCGACATGAACTGTCCGGGCGCGCGGTTCGACGTGACGACGACGGTGTCGTCCGTCGCGGTGATCGACGAGCCGAAGGCGCCGAAGTCCTTGAGGAAGGAAAGCGCCGTCGCGAACGAGTTCTCGTTCGAGAAGATCGACTTCAGGCTTCCCGTGACGTAGAAGGTCGCGTCCTGGGGAAGGCGTTTGAACGCGCCGGTCGTCGTCAGGTTCGGTCCCTTGGACGTGATCGACGCCACGACCTTCTTGACCTGCGCCTCGCCACCGACGACGAGCGTCTGGTTCACGAAGGCTCCGATCGGCGGTTTGGTGTCGCGGCGGCTGCGGAATCGTGACGATCGGGACGACGCCTGTGATTCATCGCCGCTCGCCGCCTGCTTCCGAGATGTCGTGAACCACGTCACCGCACCCTCGACGGACTCAGCCACGTCCAGTCCTGCCGAGCTCGCGACCGTCTTCTTCAGCTTGGCGAGGAAGGCGTCCGCCGCTTCCTTCTCAGGCATGCGGGCGACGACGACCATCGATTCCTCCTCGTAGAGCTTGCCTGACTCGTCGGGGATCGCGGCCACGACGAACCCGTCCGTGAAGGGACTGACGGCACCGTCGAGCGTCAGACCGAGCTTCATCGACATGGCGACCAGGCCCGCGCCCACGGCCGGAGCGAATGGGAACGTCTTGGGATCGGTGAGGTACTTCTGGATGCGCTTGACGTGCTCGCCGAAGTCGTTCGTGTGCGTGATCGCGAACGCCGTATCCACGGGCAGGAGCCCTTGGAGCGTGGGTGGTGCCGTCTTGCCCTTCAGGAGCTGGAACGCGTTGATGGGGCCGTCGGACTTCGCAGTGATCACGCCGTTCGGGCCGTCCTCCCGGTAGCCGATCGCCGTGATCTTCGTGAGGCCGAGCGGCGTGATGATGTCCGTCATCCGCCGCTGGTTCTCGTCCGAGAGGTTGTCGCGGATGAGCTGCAGGAGGGCGCCGAAGCGCATGTAGGCGACGTTTGGCCCGCGGCCGTCGCCGACGGTCGCCTGGAACGCCGGGTTCGACGCCAGGCTGTTGCCCGTGCCGCCCTTCGAGGCGGCGACCGCCGAGTTCAGGCGACCCTCGCTGGAGGCGAGGATGATCCGGCTTCCCTGCACGCTGAAGAGGGGTGCGAACCCTCCGGCCCCCGGCATGGTGATGACGAGGTCGCCTCGCTCGTTCCGCGTCGCGCGTCCCCGGTCGACCATCATCTGGGACATCGTGTTGTACATCTCGATGGCGGCCGGAGATTCGAGACTGGCCACGAAGTCGGGCATGGGAGGCCCGTCCATCTCCTCGATCTTTCCGCCGAAGTCCAAAGAGAAGAGCGCGAGCTCGATGGTTCCGATGCTCCGCAGCCACGCATCGAGCGTCCCTTCCTCCTTCCCGAGGTTCCGGTCGCCCGACTTCAGGTTCTTGTCCATGGACGCGCGCGTCTTGGATGAAACCTTCGTCGGCTGTGTCCAGATCTCTCCACTTCCCGTGATCTTCTCCCATGCGCCGATGGGATCCTCGATCCGGATGTAGGCGAGGGTGTCGGCGGGGATGCACTCGGCAAGGCTGGTCTGGGCGAACACCGGCCGACCAAGTGACAGCACGGCGGCCGCCGTGAGGATGAGGATGCGCATGGCGGATCTCCTAGTCGGGAGCGTGATGCAATCGAGGCGTGCGGAGGTTGCGGGCCGCGCGAGCGGGCACGACCCGCGGCGCGCTCAGTCGGACTCGTGACGACGCGCCCGCACCGCCAGGGTGATGCCCGCGAGCAGCAGGCAACCCTGGGCGACGTGGGGGAAGTTGGCGACGACGTGGCGCGCGAAGTCGAACTGTTTGATCAAGCTCACCTGGCTGTCGGTCGGGAGCATGCCGAGGAGGCTCGCGGCGCCGCCGAACAGGAGGCCGAGGAACGCGAGGCCACGCATGCGGGTGCCCGGCATGATCAGCGCGAGCAGCAGTCCGGCGAGGCCGATGATCGCTGCCGAGTACGGCATGACGAACGGCGGCTTCCCGCTGATCCCCGACTTCGTCTTGTCGAGGATGTCGTCCACGGCCTTCTTCAGCTCGGCCTTGCCCGGCAGTGCCGCGTCGTTCGCAAGCTTGACCTTGCGGTCGAGGGTTTCGAGGTGTGCCTCGATGGACGTCTGGCAGTAGGGGTATTGAACGAGGACGGTCGTGTAGTCCGGGCTCGGTGACAGCCGGGCCTTGTCGCGTTCCGACTTGGCGGACTCCTCGGTGAAGATCCCGTGAGCGACCAGGAGGGTCGCCAGGACAAGAAACGCGCTGTAGATCAAGGCTCTCATGGTGTGACTCTACCTTCGTGGCGGATTCGGGCTTCGGGTCGATTCTTCCGCCGAGTGGGTGAGCCTCATGATCCGTCGGCCCGGGTCCAACGCCACCGGGTGGCGACTCCTGAGGGGAGGAGCCGGCCGCTTTTCGCCTCTGGCACCACCATCTCGGTCGAGTCGATCCGGGCATCGGCGGGGTCCAGCCGCTCGCGCAGGAGGTTCTCGAGGACGATCGGGGTGAAACCGGGGGAGTGGCAGGAGAGGACGACCAGCGACGGCCTTTCGACGAGGACGGAGCGGCAGAGATCCAGGAGCGAGGGCAGGTCGTCCTCGATCTTCCACACCTCCCCACGGGCCCCGCGGCCAAACGACGGCGGATCCAGGATGAGGCCGTCATACCGGCGCTCGCGGCGTTGTTCGCGGCGCAGGAAGGCGGCGCAGTCGTCCACGATCCACCGGATCGGGCGATCCGCGAGGCCGTTCAGCGCGGCGTTCTCCCGAGCCCAGTCCACGACTCCCTTCGCGGCATCGACGTGGCAGACGTTGGCGCCGGCGCGCGAGCACAGGAGCGTCGTTCCGCCGGTGTAGGCGAACAGGTTCAGGACTTCGGGCGGTCGCTCGAGCCGCACGGCCGCATCCGAAAGCGTGTCGCCGAGCCACGGCCACAGCGACGCGTGCTCGGGGAAGATCCCGATGTGCCCGAAGTTCGTGGCCTTCGCCCACATCTTCACGTCGCGGATGGTCACCGGCCAACGCTCGGGCACGGAGGCGAACATCTCCCAGCGCCCGCCTCCCGTTTCGCTCCGATGGTGGAAGCCGTGGGCCTCCTTCCAGCGGCTCTCCGGGAGGTTCGGCCGCCAGATGGCCTGCTGCGCCTGGCGGTTGAAGATCCACGGTCCCACGCGTTCGAGCTTCCGACCCCCGCCGCTGTCGAGCAGTTCGTAGGTCACTCGCCGTCGTCCTTTTCACCGCGACGACGCCGATCGGAGTAGCGATCGAGCCACTCCTGTCGGAACGCGCGGTAGCGACCCTGCTCGATGGACTGGCGGATGTCGGCCATGAGGTCCTGATAGAACTGCACGTTGTGGATCGAGGCGAGCGTCTCGAATAGAGGCTCCTGGGCGTAGAAGAGATGCCGCAGGACGAGCCGGGAGAATTTCTGGCACGTGTAGCAGCGGCACGCGGTGTCGACCGGGTACTTGTCCTTTCGGTACCGCTTGTCGTTGACGCGCAGCTTGCCTGTTCGTGTGAAGAGTGTTGCACCACGGGCATATCGCGTGGGAATGACGCAGTCGAACATGTCGATGCCGTGTTCGACGGCAGCGAGGATGTCCTCGGGCAGCCCCACGCCCATCAGATAACGCGGGAGGTTCGCCGGAAGTTTCGGTGCCGTGAACCGGACCACCTTCACCATGTCGTCGAACCCCTCGCCGACGCTGACCCCCCCGATCGCGTAGCCGTCGAACGGGATCGCGGTGAGGTCCCGGACGCTCTTCGTCCTCAGGTCCTCGTACGACCCGCCCTGGATGATCCCGAACAAGTACTGGTGGGGTCGCAATTCGACGGCGCGGCATCGCTCGGCCCATCGGGTCGTGCGTTCGACGGACTTCTCGATGTACTGGCGTGCCGCCGTGTGCTCCACGCACTCGTCGAACGCCATCACGATGTCGGCGCCGAGGTCCCGTTGGATTTCCATGGAGACCTCGGGGTCCAGCCACGTCTCGGTCCCGTCCTTCTCCCATTGGAAGCTGACGCCGTCGTCCGTGATCTTCTTGTCGGGGAGGGAGAACACCTGGAAGCCGCCCGAGTCGGTGAGGATCGAGCGATCCCAAGCCATGAACTTGTGGAGTCCACCGGATTTCCGCACCAGCTCCCGCCGGTCCTCGAGCGACATGTGGAACGTGTTCGCGAGGATGACCTGCGCGCCCGTCTCCTTCACCTGGTCGGGCGTCATGGCCTTGACGGCGCCTTGCGTTCCGACGGGCATGAACGTGGGGCACTCGACCGTGCCGTGTTCCGTCCTGTAGCGACTGCGACGGGCCCCGGACGGATCGACCTTCTGGAGCTCGAAATGGATGTCCTTCTGCGGCATGGAGGCGCAGACGATAGCGGGTCCTCGTGCGGCGTCGAGATGTGGGCCGCGCCGGGCCGTGACGTCCGGCGCCGCGTTCGTCGTCAGGTCGCGGCGCGCATGAGGATCGCCGCACCTTGACCGCCGCCGACGCAAAGCGACCCGAGGCCGCGCGTCTTCTTCCGACGGCGCAGCTCGTGGAGGAGCGTCAACGCGATCCGGGCGCCCGAAGCCCCGACCGGGTGACCGATGGCGATCGCGCCTCCGTTGACGTTGAGGCGATCTTCGGGGATCGGACCGATCGACGACGTGCGTCCGAGCTTGTCCCGGGCAAACGCCGGGTCCGCCGCCGCGCGCACGCATGCGAGAACCTGGGCCGCAAACGCCTCGTTGATCTCCACGAGGTCGATCTCGTTCCATGGGACGGGCTTGCCCGCGAACATGCGGTCGATCGCAAACAGCGGTCCCAGGCCCATCCTGGCCGGGTCGAGCCCCGCGTACGCGTAGCCGTCGAGCCACCCGAGCGGCGACAGGCCGAGCTCGCGGCCGCGGGCCTCGCTGCCGACGAGCAGCGCGACGGCTCCGTCCGTGACCTGGCTCGAATTCCCCGCCGTGACCGTGCCCTGAACCTTCTCGAACACAGTCGAGAGCTTCGCGAGCCGTTCGGGAGTCGAATCCGTCCTCACCCCTTCGTCGTCGCGGAGAACGCCGGCCTTCGTGACGACGTCGAACGTCTCCGAGCGCAGATTCTCCCTCGCGGCGAGCGCACGTGAGTGACTGCCGGCCGCGAACGCGTCCTGGTCCGCGCGCGAGACGTTCCACTCGCGGGCGAGGATCTCGGCGGTCACTCCCATGCTGATGCCGGCGACGGGGTCCGTCAGTCCTTCGAGGAGCGCGACCTTGGGAGCGAACATCGATGGCCGCATGCCGGAGAAGGCCGCCAGCCGCTGGCCGAGCGTTCGAGCGCGGGAGAGGCGCGTGAACCAGGCCTTGCCCCGGGCGTTGAACTCGAGTGGGTAGTTGCTCATCGATTCGACGCCGAGCGCCAGGTAGAGACCGCCGCGTCCCAGCGCGACCTGGTCCGCAGCCTGGGTCAGAGCCTCGATTCCCGACGCGCAGTTCCGGTGAACGGTCCACGCCGGCGTGCGCTCCGGGACGCCCGCGCGGAGTGCGATCACGCGCGCCACGTTCGCAGCCCGGGCCGATTGCCCCACGTTGCCGACGATGACGCCGTCGAGGGCGTTGCGATCGACCCCCGTGCGCAGAAGGACCTCGCGCGCGGCGAGCGCGCCCAGATCCTCCGCGAACAGTTCCGCCAGGGCGCCGCCGGCCTTGCCGAACGGAGTGCGGATCCCGGAGAAGATGGCGAGTGGAGCGGTCATACGGTCACCTCCGCTGTCGCGACGTTCGCGTAGTGCATGAGCCCGCCGCGGAACGGGGGGAAGCCGATACCGAAGATCGTGGCGATGTCGATTTCCTCGGGTGTGGGAACGAGGCCCTCATCCAGGGCGGACTTCGCCTCCAGGACCATCACGTGGATCAGCCGCCGCGTGATGTCGTCGCGCAACGGCATCCACGATCCGGCGGGGCGGTCGGCGCGGATCGCGGCCGGGTTCGGGTCGCCGCGGCCGGTCTTCGTCCAGCCGTAGAACCCGCGCCCCGTCTTGCGGCCGAAGTCCTTCTTCTCGGCGAGGTCTCGAACGACCGGGTGCAACAGCTCGCGTTGCGTCCGCTCGGCCATGTGCACCGATGCGTCGCGAAGCACGTCGATCCCGACCGTGTCCATCAACGTGAACGGACCCATCGGCATGCCGAATGCCACGAGCGCGTCGTCGACGACCGTGATCGGCACGCCCTCCGCGGCCAGGTTGCAGGCCTCGCGGAAGTAGGGCGCGAGCAGACGGTTGACGAGGAAGCCCGGCGCGTCCGCCACCACGACGGCCGTCTTGCCGATCTCCTTGGCGAAACGCACGCCGCGACGGAGGTTCTCCTCCGTCGTCGACGAGCCGCAGACGACTTCGAGGAGCGGCATCTTGGGCGCCGGGTTGAAGAAGTGCAGCCCCATGAACCGCTCCGGGATCGTCACGGATGCGGCGAGGTCGTCCAGCGGGAACGACGACGTGTTCGTCGCGACGATGGCGTCGTCGCGGACCTGCGCGCAGACGGCGCGCAGAACCTTGTCCTTCACGTCGCGCCGCTCGGGCACGGCTTCGATGACGAGATCGACGCCGCGCAGCCCGTCGATCGCCGTGGAAAACGTGACCCGCGACAGTCGATTCGCGGCTTCGTAGGTCGTGATGTCGCGCCGGTCCGACAGGCGGCGGAGTTCATCGACGATGGACTTGCGGGCCTTCGCCAGCGACTCCGGGAACGCGTCGATGATGCGAACGGCGAGTCCCTTCGTGGCGCAGACCTGGGCGATGCCCGCGCCCATGACGCCCGCTCCGATCACGGCAACCTCGCGGAGTGCGGGCGCGTCCTTCGCCTCCGAGTAGATCGCAGGCCGCGCGCTGTCGCGAGTCAGCAGGAACAAGCGCAGGAGCTCGCGCGCCACGGGCGTCGCCAACAGTTCGACGACGGCCTTCCGCTCGGCCGCCATGCCGACGGATGGGTCCTGGCCGTGCTGCTCGATGATGACATCCAGCGCGCGCAACGGAGCCGGGTAGTGGCCGTGCGTCTCCGCGAGGATCTTCTTGCGCGCCTGCTTGGCGACGAACCCTGG
This sequence comes from Planctomycetota bacterium, assembly GCA_044222185.1. GTDB lineage: Bacteria > Planctomycetota > CAIWVZ01 > JBGANV01. Next base: position 446,085 of record JBGANV010000005.1, on the reverse strand, counting down.
TCCGCCGGGGATTGCAGCGAGGAGCCGCGGAGCGAGCGGCGGCTTGGGGCGCGGCAGCGAGCCCTTCTCGCGGAGGATCGCGATCAGTCGCCGCCCCTCGCGCTCCATGGATTCGCGGGGGCAGATGCTGTCGACGAGACCCGCCTTGCGGGCTCGAAACGCGTTCACGATGCGGCCTGCCGTGATCATCTCGATCGCGGGAACGAGACCGATCAGCCGTGGAAGCCGCGTGCTGCCTCCCCAGGCCGGCAGGATCCCGAGCTTCGTTTCCGGCAAACCGAGCTTCGCCGATTCGGTCGCGACGCGGGCCGAACACGAGAGCGCCAGTTCCAGACCTCCGCCCACGCAGGTGCCGTGGATCAGCGCGACGCGCGGCATGGGGAGTCTGGCGAGCGCGACGTAGACCTCCTGCCCCATGGTGACGAGCCGTTCGGCTTCCGATGGCGCCGCGAGGGCCGCCATGGCGTCCACGTCGGCGCCCGCGCAAAACGTTTCCGGGTGCGTCGAGCGGATGATCAGGCCGTCGACGTCCGTGCGCGCGGCGAGCGTCGCGACCGCATCGCGCAGCTGCGACATCTGCGCCTCCCCGAAGACGAACGGCATGTCCGGGGCATCGAGCGTGAGTGCCGCGATGCGGCCCTCGAGCTGATCGAGTCGAACCGTGTTGGCCACGTTGGGCTCCTCTGCTTCCGTCAGTCACCGCCCGTCGCGTCGGGAACGCGCGACGGTGGCATGTACTCCACACCGAGGGCTCCGCACACGCGCGGCAGCGCCGCGTGCGCGGCCTCGCGACCTTTCACGATCGTTGCCTCGATCCGCGAGAAATCCGACCACTCGAGCCTGGACACGTCCGGTTGGATGACGACGTCCGCGTGCTGGAGGACGACGTTCAGGAACAGGCTGCTGGCCACGTCTTCCAGGCGGAGCATCACGTCGATCGCGCTTGGAAACGCGCGTTTGCGCTGAGGGTGGTGGGTCACGTCGATGGCGATCACGCGCTCGACGCCGCTCCGTCGGGCGGCGTGCGACGGGACAGCGGACACCACGCCGATGTCGGCGAGGAGACATCCGCCGTATTCGACCGGGGGAAAGATGCCCGGCAGCGACGCGGACCCGAGCACGGCGCGCCGAAGGGGCCCGCGTGTGATCTCGACCTCGCGTCCGGTGATGAGGTCCACGGCAACGATCGTGAGGGGTACCTTGGCATCCGCGACGTCGGCGTCCGGTACGAGCGAGTTGACCACCTCTTCGAGGATCCGACCGGGGAGGAGCGATGAACCGAGGATCATCCGGTGGAAGGTGCGATTCGCGCGGATGTAGTCGCGGAACTTGTCGAACCAGCCGTGATGGTGGACGTGGGAATCGTCGTCTCCCAACCCCTGCGACGGCCCGCCTCCGAGCCCCGCGCTGTACTTCTGGAACGCGGGGGAGAGGAGGTACTTCAGCGCCTGTTCGCAAACCACGTGGATGTCCGGCTCGAACGCGACGAGTGCGCCGACGATGCTTCCGATGCTCACGCCGAAGTAGCGCGACGGGCGGATCCCGGCGTCGTGGAGGACCTCGAGCACGCCCAGGTGCGCGATTCCCCGCGCACCGCCGCCGCCAAGGGCGACCGCTACGGAGGGGTGCATCATGGACGGGGCGACGGGTCCGCCGCCTTCTGCGCCTGCTTTCGCCGATCGACGATGCGCTCTTCCTTGTTCAGCGTTTCCATGCCCACGCGCCGGAGCATGGTCTGGAGGTCCTCGATGCGCACGGCCGTCAGGTGGACCTCCGTCCGCGCGTACACCTGTTCCTGGATGCGGGAGCAGAACGCATCGGCGGATTCACGTCCGCGGAGCGCGCAGCTCAACACGATCTCGTCGACGTCGAACGGATCGTCGTTGCGTTTGCGGATCTCCACCTGCCACTCGTCGATCTCGCGATCGCCCGAGAGCAGTTCGCTCAAGGCGTTGAGGTTGACCAGCGTGCCCTTGATCTTGCCGATCTCGAGGGACTTCACGTTCGACACGCGCTGGAGATTGGACATCACGCGAGGGACGCGACGCCCGCAGCCTGGGCATGGTGCAGACTCGACCATCCCGCCCTCGATCACGTCGCCCGTGCGGTAGCGCAGGACGACGCTCCCGCGACCATCGAGTGCGGTGAACACGAGTTCGCCGGTCTCGCCCTCGCCCACGGGCTCGCCCGTCTGCGGGTTCACGACCTCGAACAGGGTCAGGTCCGGGTAGACGTGGAAGCCGGTCGCCGATGCCTTCACGCACTCGGTCCAGCAAAGGCGCGCCTCCGTGAACCCGAGCACGCTCGCGACACGGACGTCGTTCGCGCCGACCTTGGGCATCGTCTCCTGGATCTTCGCGCGGAGCCCCGGCGGGACGTTCTCGCCGCCGAGCGCGATGCAGCGGACTGACGAGAGGTTCCGGTTCTCCTCCACGGCCCGGCGAAGCAGGTGATAGAAGAAGCCGGGCATGCCGACGACGCACGTCGCCTTCAGCTGCTCGATGGCATTGAGCAGGCGATCGGTCGGCATGATGCGGCCACCACCGGTGTTCAGCGTGAGGGTTCCTGCGGCCATGCCGCAGTACGCGACCTGCCAGAACGCCAGGTGCGGAGCGTAGGGGAAGAGGCTCACCACGCGATCGGTGTTCGGGTCGAGCCCGAGCACGGACGTGATGCGACGACCGGCTTCGAAGAGGATCTGCTGGTCGTACGGCGTCGTGAAGAACGGAACGCTGCCCGTGCTTCGTCCCGTAGTGAAGATCACGGAGTTGGGACTGAATTCGCGGGCGAGCCGCTCCTTGAGCCCGTCGGACCCGAACCGCAGCTTGCGCAGCGCGAACTTCAGCAGCTCCGACCTCGGCAGCCGAGTCTTGATCAGTTCCTCCGTCGGCCGCAGCACGAAGTCGAGCGCTCCCTGCGGGTTCGCGGGCGTCGTGAGCAGGTCCTGCTTCGACGTGAAGGGGATCCGCCGAAGGTCGTCGAAGCTGCGGATCGAGGCGGGGTCGATCTTCCACTCGGCGAACTTGCGCCGGTAGAACGGGCTGAACGGCACGACGCGCTCGCGGAGGAACGCGCGCAGCCGCTGGATCTGCCATGCTCGCTGGTCGGCCAGTGGCAGCCGGTCCCAGGTCTTCAACGTCACCGGCACTGGACCGATCCTCCGCACGGTGCCTCGCGATCCGCCGCGGGGCCCGCGCCGCGGCGAAAGAGACCCGTCGACGCGCCATCGAGCGCGTTTTTCGGACGTGGCCTCCGTCGGTTCATCGGGCGAACTCCGGACGCTGCTTGAGGATACGCGGTGCGAAGCCCGGTCGTGAGTCGCTGGCGCACCGTCACATCCCCAGATTCCGGACGACGAACGTGAGCTGATCCGCCGCCTCGTCGATGCGCATGCGAGTCGGTTTGCCGGCGCCATGACCGGCCCGGGTCTCGATACGCAGCAAGGTCGGCGCGCTTCCCGCCTGCGCATGCTGGAGGGCCGCCCCGAACTTGAAGCTGTGTGCGGGAACCACGCGATCGTCGTGATCCCCGGTCGTGATGAGCGTGGCTGGGTACTTCGCCCCGGCCTTCAGCTGGTGGTACGGGGAATAGGCGTAGAGAGCCTGGAATTCGGTCGGGTCGTCCGGTGAACCGTAGTCGCTCGTCCACGCCCAACCGATGGTGAACTTGTGGAAGCGGAGCATGTCCAGCACGCCGACTGCGGGAAGGCACGCGCCGAAGAGATCCGGTCGCTGCACGAGGCATGCACCCACGAGCAGGCCGCCGTTGCTCGCACCAGAGATCGCGATGCGCCCCGCGCGCGTCCAGCCCGTCGTGATCAACGACGTTGCGCACGCGATGAAGTCGTCGAACACGTTTTGCTTGCGGAGCTTCGTCCCGGCCTCGTGCCAGGCCTCGCCGTACTCTCCGCCACCTCGCAAGTTCGCCACGGCGTAGACGCCGCCCATCTCCATCCACACGAGCGCCGTGACCGAGAACGACGGGGTGAGGGGGATGTTGAACCCGCCGTACCCGTAGAGCAGCACCGGGGCATTCCCGTTCGGCGCGAGCCCCTTCTTGTGCGAGAGGAACATGGGGACCTTGGTGCCATCGCGGCTGGTCGCGAACACCTGCGTCGTGACGTAGTCGCCCGCGTCGAACGCCACCTTCGGCGCTCGGTAGAGCGACGTCTTGCCGCTCGCGACGTCGTAGCGGAAGACCGCGCCGGCGTCCGTGAAGCTCGTGTATCGAAAGAAGACGTCCGGGTCGTCCGCACTGCTCGACACGAGGTCGACGGTGCCGAGCCCCGGCAGTGGAATCTCACCGACCGCTCGGCCGTCGAGCTCGAACACCTTCAACACCGAGTGAGCGTCGTCCAGGTAGTCCGCGACGATCCTGCCGCCAGCGAATCGCGCGCTCGTGAGCGTGGCCTTCGCCTGTGGAACGATCTCCACCGGCCCGCGAGTGGCGCCCGACGAGTCCAGGCTGATGATCCGCCCGCGCGGCGCGTCCCCGTCGGTCATGAACCAGAACCGGCTCCCGACGTTGCCGAGGAAGTCGTAGCCGGCGCGAAACCCCGTCAGCAGCTCGACGATCGGACCGTCGGTCATCAGGTCCTTCACGAAGACGTCGTTCTGACGCTGCGTGCCCTTCTCGACCTTGATGACGAGGTAGCGGCCGTCCTCGGTCACTTCGGCGTCGAAGTTCCATTCCTTCTCGTCCGAACGCTTGAACACCAGGAGATCCTGTTCCTGGCCGGTCCCGATCCGATGGAACCACACCTGGTGGCCGAAGTTGGCTTCCTGAAGGGCCTCGCCCGGCTTCGGAGCGTCGTAGCGGCTGTAATAGAACCCTGCGGAGTCGTGGGTCCACGAGGCGTTCGAGAACTTCACCCACGCGACCGTGTCCGCGAGATCCCGACCCGTGGCGACGTCGCGCACGCGCCAGGTGTTCCAGTCCGAGCCCCCATCCGTGATGCCGTAGGCGAGGAGCTTCCCGTCGGGGCTCAGGTTCATCCCGCTCAGGGCGATGGTGCCGTCCTTCGAGAGCTGGTTCGGGTCGAGGAGCACTCGTGGTTCTGCCGCCAGCGAGGACGCTGCATAGATGACGTTCTGGTTCTGGAGCCCGTCGTTCCGATTCACGAGGTACGTCCCGCCGCGCTTGATGGGCGGCATGGTGCGCTCGAAGTTCCACAGGGCCGTCAGGCGGTCGCGGATCGCCGCGCGCTGCGGGATCGACGCCAGGTAGGTTTCCGTGACGGCGTTCTGGGCCTCGATCCACGCACGGGCTTCAGGAGTATTGGGATCCTCGAGCCAGCGGTACGGGTCGGCGACCGTCGTTCCGAAGAAGACGTCGGTCTGGTCGGATCGGCTCGTCTGCGGGTATTCCATCCTCGTCGTTCCCTCGAATGCCGTGCGATCCTCCGCCGAACGGCACGCGAAAAGCATGAGCGAGGCCGCAGCAACGCACGCGACGCGCGCGCCGCGACCGGTGAGTTCCTTCTTCGTCATTCGAGCGATCTCCGGGTGTCGCCGAGCCGGGATCATACCGGGGATGCGCGGGACTTCTCGCGCGAAGGCGCGTCGACGCGCGGGACGACACCGCGGGTGATGTCCCTACTGGCCGCTACCATCCCCCGCGATGAACGTGCGCGCGCATTTCGGACGACCGGCGGACGGGCGAGCCCGTACGTTGCTTGCGGAAGCCCTCGCCGCAGGTTCGTTGGACGGCTACCGACACGTGGTGCGGACCCAGACGCGCGTCGCCGAACTCGAGACGATGATCCTCGAAGCTCGCGGGGTCGCCCTGGATGAGCCCGTCATCACGCTGCCCGATCTCGTGCGTCGCTGCGCGGCCCGGCGCCGCCATGCTCGCCGGAAGCTCGGGCCGGACGAGCGGATGGTCCTCATCGGAGACCTGGCCAGGCGCCAGGCGGGACCTCCGCTCAGGGGCGTTGCCGGGCTGGACCTCTGGCTCGCCGCGTTTTTCAGCGCGCTCAAGCAGTCGGACGTCTTCAGCCTCGATCGCGTCTATTCGGTGTTTCCGTCGCTCGACCCTTCGAGTCCGGGGACCGCCGAGGCGGTTCGACTGTTCGGTCTCTACCAGGCGCGCCTCGTCGAGCGTGACCTCTACGACGACGACGGCCTCTACCTGGAGGTCGCGCGAGATCTGGGCACGGACGAGTTGGCGTTCGATCGGGCGTTTCGGGCGCGCAAGCACCTCGTGATCGAGGGCTATTACCAGTGCAATCCCGTGGAGCGCGCCGTCTTCGCGCGGTTGGTGACCGCGTTCGACCGCGTCGACTGGCTGCTCGATCTCCCCGAGGAGGGCGCGCGGTCGGCCTTCGGATACGGCGTGTTCGCCGATCGCGCGAGCGATGGCGCCGCGCTTCTCGGCGACCTGCGTTGGCTCAGGGAGGTCATCGGAGCCGAGTTCGTCGGGGCGATCCCGTGCGGGGTTCTTGACCCCGAGGACCCGCTCGCGACGCTGGAGCCCGGCATCGCCGATCGCCTGCGGCTTGTCCGTGCCACCGATGACGAGGAGGAGGCGGCGTTCTGTGCCGAGCGAGCGGCCGCCTTCGTCGTCGGCGATCCACACGCGGACGTCGTCGTCGTGTATCCCTCCGATCGCGACGCCGCGGCGCTCCTGCGAGAGGCATTCGCCGAGGTCGGTGTGCCGCTGATCGTCGCCGCGCAGGTGCCGCTCGCCGAGACCGCGCCCGCGCAGGCGCTGCTCGAACTCCTCGACCTGGCCGCCCGTGATTTCCCCCGGGCACGCGTCGTGACCCTCCTGCGCAGCCTCCCGAGCTCCGAGTGCCGTCTCGGCGAGTTCCGCCTGCGCGCGTCGCAGGTCGACCGGGTCTCTCGGGCTGCCGGTGTCGTCGGCGGCCGAGCCGAATGGAACGCGAAGCTCGCGGCGCACGTGCAGAGCCTGACGCGTGACCGCGCCACTCGGGATCCGGACGACGCCGAGTCCGTCGATCGCAGCCTCGCCGACGCGGAAGCCGTCGCGCGCGGCATGACGGCGCTGTTCTCGGCGATCCCCGTCCCTTCGCACGCCATGGGAACGAGGGCTTTCGCCGATCTGGCGCTGGCGCTGCTTCGCGTGATCGATCCCGGCGCGGTGCGTCACGACTCGCCGATCGGCGTCGATCCGCTGGTGCTCCGTGCGACGGCGGTCACCGCGCACGCGCGTCGGGCACTGGAGGGTGTCGTCGAGACCTGGCGCCGGGCCGGTGGAATCCTCGGTGACGATGACCGGCGATTCGACGAGCACGTCGCGGGCATCCGTGAGCTGGTGCGCGCCACGACGATTCCCGAGTCGCCCCGTCCTGCACGCGGCGTCCGGCTCCTGGGGCTGCGCGAGATCCGGGGAACCTCCGCCGACCACGTGATCGTCGCGGGTCTGACCGCGGATCGGATTCCGGGGGCCACACCGCCCACTCCTCTGATCTCGGAGGCCGACGCCACGCGCGCGGGGCTCCACACGGCCACGTTGCGCCGCCGCGAGGTCGATCACCTCCTCGTGCACGCCCTGGCGTCGGGCCGGCGCTCGGTGACGTTGGTGCGGCCCGAGCTCGTCGGCGGATGCGAAGTCCCGGCGGCGACGATCGTGGAGTTGCTCCGCACGCGGGTGCCCGAGCATCCGGCTGCGGAGCTCCTCGCCCACCCCGGAACCCGGGGGCGGACGCTGGCCGCGCGCGCCGCGGGCCGCGCTCTCGCGGCCGCGACCCGGAGCGGGCGCGCCTCCGCGGACCCGAATCTGGCGGAGCGAGTCGCCGCGTGGGTGGGCGTGGGCGGGGACGGTCCCAGCGCGTGGCGCAGGGCGCGAATCGAACTCGAGCGGTCCGACCCGGCGCGGCTCGGCCGTTTCGAAGGACTCCTCGAACCGGCCGCGCTGCCGGCGCTCGCGCGTCGATTCGACCCCGCGACGGCGGTGATGTCCGTCTCGCGCTTCGACGACTACGCCGCGTGCCCGATGATGTACTTCTTTCGCCGGATCCTCGGGATCACGCCGGACGAAGAGGTCGATCGGGAACCCACTCCATCCGAACGTGGCAGCCTCGTCCACAACGTCCTGTTCCGATTCCATGCGGAGGCGGCGGTGTCGGAGACCGAGGCCGCGCGCGCGGCGCGACTCGACCGGATCATCGGGGACGAAGTGGCTCGCCGCGGCCGCGACGATCTCTTTGCCGAGGCGCTCGCCCGCCGACTTCGGGCTGGACTGACCGACGATCAGGCCCCCGGGCTCTTCCGCCAGTACCTGGACGCGGAGGCCAGGCGAAACTCCACCTTCCAGCCCAGGTTCTTCGAGGCACGGTTCGGCCGGGCTCCGGATGAAGCCGCGCCGTCGATCGCGATCCACGGCGAGCCGGCCGAGTTCGTGGGACGGTTCGGCGGGCGCGAATACCGCGTGAGGCTCGTGGGTTCCGTCGACCGGGTCGACATCCGCGAGCGGGACGGCCTCTGCGAGGCGTTCATCGTGGACTACAAGACGAGCCAGGTGTCGCACCTGCACTCGGGCATCAAGAAGGGCGAGAAGTTCCAGCTTCCGCTTTACGCGAAAGTGCTTCCCGAGTTGCTTCCCGCACACTGCGGCGGCAAGCCGGTCCACGTCGTGGGCGGCGGCTACTACCTGATCCGACCAGGGGAGACGGTGGCGCTCGACGTCTCGCTCGCGGAGGCGGAAGCGACGATCGCGATCAACGGCAAGAAGGGACGAAAGGCCCTGGCGCCCGGGCAGCTCGACGACGTCGTGCAGGCCTACACGACGCGCGCCGCCGAGTTCATGGCGTGCATCGCGGACGGGAGGTTCCACCCCACGCGCGACTCGAAGGCCTGCGAGCCCTGCCGGTTCCGGGCCGGCTGCCGCGGCGACGGCGAAGGCGAGCGGATCGACGCCATGAGCGAACCTCGCAGGGTGGAGCAGCGGCGGGCGATCGTCGTGAAGGCCGACCCGGAGGATGACGCGTGAGTCTGAGCGCCGAGCAAATGGCCGCGCTGGACCTCGCGCGGCCGATCTTCCTGTCCGCGAGCGCCGGGTCGGGGAAGACCCGCGTTCTCGTGGCGCGCTGGTTGTGGGCGCTCGAGCAATCTGCGTTCGACGTGGGCTCGGTGGCGGCCGTCACGTTCACCACCAAGGCGGCGGCCGAGATCAGCGGGCGGATTCGCGCCGAGGTTGCGGCGCGAGCCCGCGACGGCGACGCCGCCACGCGTCGACTCTGGCGGGACGTCCGGGATCACTTGCCCGAGGCGTGGATCTCGACGATTCACGGATTCGCTGCCCGCCTGCTCGCCAACGTCGGCCCGGCCGGCGGCATGGCGGCCGCGCGGACGATCGTCTCCGGAGTCGGCGAGGCCGCGAGACTCGACGAAGTGGTCTCGCGCACGATCGACGCCGTCGCCGATGACCGCTCCGATCCCGACCGAGAACACGTCGCCGCGCTCCTGTCGGGGTTCTCCCGCCAATCGCTCATCGATCGCCTCGCCGATCTGGTCCGGTGTCGGGAACGCTCCGAGGCGTGGGCCCAGGCCGTGCTCGATCCGGAGCGAGGCGTCAGGCAGCAGGAGGTGATCGCGACCGAGTTCCTCGCGACTCGCGCCGTCGAGACGTCGCCGCGAAAGCGACGAGCGAGGAAAACCGGCGTGGCCGCCGGAAGCGACGACGGGGGAACTGCGCCGTCATCGGTGAAGATCCCCGGCGAGGTCGAGCGCGGCCTGCGAGCCGTCGCGCACCTCCTCGTTCGTGTGCTCGAGGCGTATCGATCCGATCTCGCGGTCTCCGGCACGTCCGACTTCCACCGCCTGCTCGAGGATCTGCGCGCCGTGGTGCATCGCGGCGGTGCGGGCGGCGTTCCGCGTTTCCGTCACGTCCTCGTGGACGAGTTCCAGGACACGGATCCGCTCCAGTGGGAGATCCTCCGCGGCTTGTTCGGGGGGGACCGCCTCGAGCGGCCCGGGCTGTGCGTCGTGGGCGACGAGAAACAGTCGATCTTCTCGTTCCGCGACGGCGACGTGGCCACGTTCCGGCGGGTGGGTCGGGAGATCGCGGCCCTGGATCGGGGCCCGTTCGCGGGCGTCCGACCCATACTGCCGCCGCACGCGGCGGTCGCGGCGAACGTTCCGGTGACCGGAATTCTCGAGCTTCGGGACAACTACCGCTCGACCCACGGGATCGTGACGTTCGCGAACCGCGTTGCGCGCCGCCTCTTCGAAGACGAGCCGGCGGAGATCTTCGAAGCGCGCTTCCAGGAGGCGGTGCCGAAACGCGCCGTCGAGACGCTCGTCCCCACGCGCATCGAGATCGCCACGTTCCTTCCCGGAGAGGACTCGCCGCGGCCGCGCGATCGCGAGCTCGCGTGGGTCGCTGCGCGGGCCGGTCGGTTCGTGCGCGAGGCGACGCTCGTGCACCGGAGAGAGGGGGAGTGCGGTGACGTCGGAGTCGGGCCGGCGAGGTTCTCCGATCAGGCGATCCTCCTGCGCGGGCGCACCGTTCTCGAGGAACTCGAACGGGCGCTCACGGATGCCGGGGTGCCCTTCCAGGTCCTTTCCGGCGTCGGACTTTATGCGCGCCACGAGGTTCGGGTGATCACGAACCTCGTGCGCTTCTTCGTCGACGATCGGGACGACGTCTCGCTGCTCGGCGTCCTGCGATCGCCCTTGATCGGGCTGCCGGATTCCGTCCTTCTCGCGGCCGCGGTCGATGAGGCCGGCGCGCCGGAGGTCCGGACGCTCTGGGGGCGCGTGACGCGGCTTTGTGACGCGGTCGTGCAGGGACGCACCGCGCTGCCGACGGCGTCGGATTCCGCGTCGCTGCGTGATGGGGTCGCCAGGCTTCGGCGCTGGCGCTCGCTCGCCGGCCGCGTCGCACCGCATGAGCTTCTTTCGCTCGTCGTTCGCGAGTCGGACCTCCCGTTCATACTCGAGGCGGCCGACCCGTCCGGCAGGTCGGCCTCGAACGTCGCGCGCGTCCTCAGGATCGTGGGCGACCTCCAGCGAGCCGGTGAGGCATCGCTCGTGGCCGTCGCACGGGCCCTGGAGCGAGCCGGTGACAACGACAGCGAACCCCAGGCGGACCCGCCGGCCGAGGGCCGAAACGCCGTGTCGATCCTCACCGTCCACGCCGCAAAGGGCCGCGAGTGGCCCATCGTCTTCGTGCCGGACTGTGGAGGCGGGCTCGTCAATCGGCCGTCGGATGCTCAGCGTCCCATTCGCATGCATCGCGATCGCCCCGGCGAAGCGCCGCTCCTCGCCCTTCCCGAACTCGAAGCGACCGATGAGCCCGGGACGTTGACGAGCGTCGTGCGGGCGCGTGCCCGCGAGGAGAAGCTGGCCGAATCCAAGCGGCTTCTCTACGTTGCGCTGACGCGCGCGCGGGACCACCTCGTCGTCAGCGGGTCCGCCGTGGGCAATGCCCGCGACATCCACGCGGACAGCTGGCTGCGCTGGGTGCGAGATGCGGCGGACGATGCCGTGATTGCAGCCGTGGCGGCGAGCGCCGAGCCGCGAGCCCATTGCGAGGTGCTGCCGGATCCGCCTCTCGCACCGATGCCGCCCCGCTCGTCGCCGTCGCCCATCATCGATCCGATCTCCGAGGCCGCGTCGCCGCGAGCGGTGGACGCGCACCGGGCTCGGCGATCCGAGGCCGTCGCGGTTCCCGCGACGTCATTCTCTGACCTTCGTCGGTGCGCGCGTCGCTTCTACCTCGACACGGTGGCGGGGCTGGCTGAGGACCGGAGGCCGGAGCCGGCGCACGCAGCCGAATCCGATGGCGCTCGCCGCCGCGTCGACGGCCGCACGCGCGGCCTCGTCGTTCATGCGGCGTTCGAGGGGCTGGCGACGGGCGCGGATCCGTCGAGTCTCGTCCCGGCCGCCGCGGCGCGTTTCGGCGTCGTCGGAGCCGAGGCGATCGACGAGCTCTCCGAGCACGTGCGCCTGGCACTCGAAGGGTTCCGTCGATGGCCGCTCGGGGCGCGCATCCTCGCGGCGGCACCAAGGGGAGTGGAGACGGAAGTCCCGTTCATCTTCGGAAGAGGCACGACCCGCGTGCACGGCGTGATGGACCTCGTGTTTCGCGAGCCCGGTCGTGTCTACGTCATCGACTACAAGACGGAGTCGCCGGCGACGGAGGCGAAGGCGCGGAGTCTGGCCCGCGCTGACGGGTACGTGGATCAACTATCCGTGTACGCCGCAGCCGTCGGCGCGGCGTCAGCGGAGCCCGTCGAGGCATGGTTGTTCTTCACAGGTTCGGGGATCCCGCTCGCCGTGACGTGCCACGGGGGCGTGCAGGCTGACCTTGGGCCCGCAGAGGTCGAGCGAACGCTCGACGAGCTGAGCGGGACCGACGTTTCCGGCTTCGTGCGGACGAGTGACGCTCAGCTTTGTGCGACCTGCTCTCACCGCAGTTCAGGCGCCTGCGAGGGCGCGGAGGAACGGCGAGGCGGCGCAAACGAGCGTCGGTAAAAAAGGCCGACGCCGTCGGTAACTCATCCATACCACCGTGGTATGAATTCCCCTGCGAGTCACCGGCAGCGTCGTCGCTCAATTCATAGAGGCACCCTCGGGAGAATTTCAGGACCGGGTTCCTTCGAGAGCACCCCGAACGGGACAGCCACGAGACGGACCGACGCCGTCCCCAACGTGGCGTGGCAAAGGCTGTTGGGCTGGGCGCGGTCTCGGATCGTCGCGCCGGGAGAACGTTCAAAACTGCTGCGTGGGATCGCCTGCGCGGATTCGTTCCGAGCGGTGCCGCGACCCCAGGCGGGACGAGCGGGCACGCCGTCCCGGAAGGACGCCGAGAGGCCGAGGGGTCGACGCTCCGATGGGGGCCGGGCCGGGCTCCTCGGCGTGATTGCGACCGCGCCTTTTCTATGGGTTCAGAATCGGCGGAGCGGCCGGCATCCGTACGCCGCCGGCGGTCCATGAACTCGTCATCGAGGCGTCCGCATTGGACCGCCCGACAGGTCGTTTCCTCGGGACCATTCCTGAACGCCGAGGGAGGATTGCCGGTGCTCCGCGGACGGGAAATGGACCGCTCGGATGGTCTCTTTCCCGAGTCGTTGGAGTACAGTTCCCAAAGTCGAGCCCCCTTCACGGAGTTGTAGTTCCATGTCTCCACGACTCTTCGTTCTCGTCGCCATCGCCGCGGCGCGCATCGCTGTTGCGCAGCTGCCTCCCGTTCCTGTCCCCGTCGAAAACCCCATCACGCCCGCAAAGGCGATGCTGGGCAAGATCCTGTTCTGGGACGAGCAGCTGAGCTCAGACAACACCACGGCGTGTGGTTCATGCCACATGGCCGAGGTCGGCGGCGGAGATCCGCGCGCCGCAACGCCGCAGAACGTCAGCCCCGGACCCGATGGCGTCTTCAACACGGCCGACGACATCCGCGGTTCGCGTGGCGTCGTTCGTTGCGATCCGTTGGGACATTTCACGCCGGAGCCTTTCTTCTTCCCAAACGCTCAGGTGACGCGGCGGAAGTCGCCGAGCTTCATCGGGGCGCAATGGTCCCCCGAGCTCTTCTGGGATGGTCGCGCCGGCGGCACGTTCCATGACCCCGTCACGCAGCAGGTCGTGATCCAGAACGACGGCGCATTGGAGAGTCAGGCCGCGGGTCCGTCGGTCTCGGACGTGGAGATGGCCTGCCAGAATCGCAGCCCCGCCGCGCTGGCTGCCAAGGTGACGACACTCGTTCCATTGCATCTCGCCACCAACGTTCCGGCCCCGATGGCCGCGGCCATCGCGGCGAACCCGACCTACCCGCAGCTGTTCCAGGCGGCATTCGGCGACCCTGCCGTCACGGCCGCCCGCATCGCCATGGCGATCGCGACCTACGAGCGCACGCTGATTCCGGATCAGACGCCCTGGGACCTCTTCACGGGAGGCAACCCGAGCGCGTTGACGCCGGCGCAGACGAACGGTCTCCTGCTCTTCAATGGCATCGCCAACTGTGCGCTCTGCCACATCCCGCCGCTGTTCACGGACCATTCCTTCGCCAACATCGGCGTTCGGCCCGACATCGAGGACCTGGGCCGCAACGAGGTGACGAATCTGATCACGGACAAGGGCAAGTTCCGCGTTCCGTCGCTTCGCAACGTCGGGTTGCGCGCGCCGTTCTTCCACAACGGAGGAAAGGCGACGCTCCAGGACGTGCTGACGTTCTACAAGGTGGGCGGTGACTTCCCGGGTCCGAACCTGGACGTCCGCTTGCTGCCCTTGATCATGACGCACACGCAGGAGGCTGAGCTGCTCGACTTCGTGACGAACGCGTTGATCGATCCCCGCGTTGCCAACGCCCTGCCGCCGTTCGATCGCCCGACGCTCAACTCGGAACTGACGTTCAACTTCCCGGCGACCTATGGCACGGGTTCGTCAGGTACGGGCGGCTTCGTCCCGACCTGGGCCGCACCGCACCCGCCGTACGTCGGGAACGACCACTTCGTGATCGGCCTGACGAACGCGGTCGGCGGCGCCACGGCCTACTTCGCGTTCACTCCGAATCCCGCGCAGCCCGGTGCGACGATCCTCGGCAAGCCGCTTTGGATCGATTCGCCGCCCGAGACTCTCGTCCCGCTGACTCTGTCCGGAAGTCCGGGCGTTGCGGGTGCGGGCCACACCTCGTTCCTCGTGAACATCCCGAACCAGGCGTCGTATTCGGACCTGACCGGATTCGGTCAGTGGTTCGTCCTCGATGCAGGTGCCACGAACGGTCTCGCGGTAAGCTCTGGCCTCATTCTGACCACGTACACGGCGAACTGAACGACGATAGTTCCGCACGCCGCAATGCGGACGGGCAAGCTCCCGCCCGCAGGTTGGTCGTCGCCGCGGCCCTCGCGTCGTGTGCGATTGCATCTCGATCTGAAAGCCGAGGACATCGATGAAGGAACGTCTCCTGGTTTCCACGCTCGCCGTGGCGCTCGTCGCGAGCGCCGGTGTGGTTGCGCAGATCAGCCAAGGGTCATTCGAGGGCGCCACCGCCGGATCGACGACGATGCCCACGGGATGGGTCGGGTCCGCGACGGGCGTCGCGCGCATCTTCCCCTATCAGGGCTGCGTGCTGGAAACGGGCATCGGGTTCCCGTCCCAGGGCTCGAAGTGGGTCCGAGTGGACGCCGGCCCGCAGGCGACCACCGCGTCCTATTCGAACGCGAACAACATCAGCCAGACGTTCACGACGGGTACCGCGACGAACACCTTCCTGCAGCTCGACCTCGCGTTCATCACGGCGGAGGGGCCTGGGCAGATGACGTTCAACGACTTCACCGCCGTGACGATCTCCAGCGGGACCACCACGGTGCAGCTCGCACTCATCGACTCGGCGACCGGCCAGTTCTCGCAGACGGCGTGCGCCGCGACGAGCGGCAATCCAGCGACCGCAAAGGCGACGATCTCCGTCGATCTCCTCGCCTTGTTCCCGTCGTCGACTCCGTCGACTGCATTCACCCTTCGCATCTACGTCGCGAACGTCGGTGACGGGGCCGTTCCGTCTTCGGCCTACCTGGACAACGTTCGACTCGGGACCGTCCCGCCGCCACCCATGTCCATCTCCCTCGTCAACAACGGGGGCGGGCAGTACACGTTCCGCAACCAGGCGCCCGCGAATCCGGGAGCCGAGGTCTACAACCTGTTCAGCTTCTCGCTGGTGCAGCCGGCGGGTACGGGCCCGGTGTTCGGGATCGCATTCGATGACGGGATCATTTCCCAAGTGCTCAGCCCGATCGGCTCGATCCCCTTCCACGTGCTGTTGAGCGCTACCGGCCAGTTCTCGCTCGGTCCGATCAACATCCCGGCCGGGCTGACGTTCGACGCGGTCGGCCTGCGAATCGCGGGCGGCAACATCGTCGAATGGACGGCGCCACAGCGCTTCACGACGTGACGGGCCGCCCGTCGGCAACACGACCAACCAACGAACCTTCACGAGGAGACTCTGGATGACTGATTGCAACTCGATCGCGCGCCGGCTGCTGGCCGTTGCCGCTGCGGTCACCCTGGTTACGGGCGTCGGCGTGGGGCAGGCCCAACTTCCCGTCTTCGTCGACCAGGTCTCGACGCGGCTCATCATGCCGAACGTCACGACTGACCCGGATGAGAAGGACTTCGAGACGGGCGACTTGGACAACGACGGCGATCTCGACCTCGTCTGCGTCCGAAAGGAGGCGTTCTACGCCCCCGGCCCGCGCACGCACTTCCTTCTGATGAACGTGAACGGCGTCCTCACGGACATGACCTCCGCGTTGGCGCCGGGATTCCTGACTCCGACGCTCGCGCGAAAGCCGATCATCGGCGACTTCAACGGCGAC
The DNA here is from genome assembly GCA_044222185.1 of Planctomycetota bacterium. Lineage (GTDB taxonomy): Bacteria > Planctomycetota > CAIWVZ01 > JBGANV01. The sequence goes on along the minus strand of JBGANV010000005.1, from coordinate 429,812 downwards.
GGCTGGCTCGACGTGATCGTGGTGAACACGAACACCGAGCCGCCCAATGCGCCGACGAGCTTCCAGACCGACTACTACCGGAACCTGGGCTCCGTGGGCGGCGTCTGGCAGGGGCTGCTGCTGGAGCCGGGCCACGTCCCGACCTTCAATCCCGTTCCGCGCTTTTGCGCGGGTTCGGCCGGGGACATCGACAACGACGGCGACCTCGACCTGATGCTGGGCGACTACAACAACACGCTCGAGGATCGGTTGCTGCTGAACAACGGCGCCGGCTTCTTCACGGACGTGACGTCGACGCGCCTGGCCAACCCGTCCAGCAACTTCTCCGTGGAGATCAACTTCGCCGACTTCAACGGCGACGGCTGGAAGGACATCGCCGAGTCCGACGGCACGGCTGGTCTGATGAAGCTCCACGTCAACAACGGGGCGGGAGGCTTCAACACGATGCTGCAGGTGTCGGCCAACGCGACGTACGTGTCGGCCGTGGGTGACCTCGACGGTGACGGCAAGGTCGACATCTACCAGGGCCGTGACCCCCAGGATGCCTACAGCCTCAACACGACTTCCCCCTATCCGACGTCGGGGAATCCGACCTTCGCCACGTTCGCGTTGAACACGAACGCTGGGCAGCCGGGCTTCTCGCCGAATACGACCGGGTTCTCCGGGAACGCCTACGTGATCACGATGAACGGCAAGCGGTACGTGGCGCTCGACGACACGGACGTAGACATCCCCGGCTGCAGCCGGCACGCGGTGCTCCTCACGGTGCATCCGAACGACCCCATCATCCTCACGGATGACTACGCCCAGGCAGGAATCACGCCGAACATCTACACGACGGGCACGCACGACACGGCGTTCATCGACCTGAACAACGACGGCGCGCTGGACTTCATCGTCGGCAATTGCGTCGGCTATCACGTGTTCATGCAGGTTCCGCCGGCGCCCACGTTCACGCTCGACATCAGCAAGCCGTCGACGGGCGTGCTGGACTTCTCGATCTCGAACGCGGCGCCGAATCAGGTCGTCTACACGCTCGTGAGCACGACGCCCCTGACGCCGGCCGGATCCGGGCCGTTCTTCGGACTGGACGTCTCCGCCTTCACCAACTTCATCGCGCTGTACGGCATCCCGCCGCTCACGGCGACGACGAATGCGTCTGGGGCGTACCACCAGCAGATCCCCGGACTGAACTTCCCGATCACGCTGCAGGCACGGTCGGTTCAGATCGTCGGGGCGACGACGAGCCTCACAGACGTCGACACGCAACAGTTCCCGTGATCGCCGTGGGCCGTGCGGGCGGGCCGGCGTCGTCGCCGCCGCTCGCACGCCGCGCACCGCCGCGCCGGCTCGGACTCATGTCGGGACGGCGTCGCGCATGAGCGGCTCGATCAACGCACGCAGCGCGATCCGCGCGCGATGCAGCCGCACCTTCACCGCGGCGACCGTCGTCCCGAGCGCCTCCGCCGCCTCCGCCGTGTCGAGGCCTTCGATGTCCCGGAGGATGATCACCTCGCGGTAGGCCGCTGGGAGGCGCGCGATCGCTCCCCGAACCAGTGCACGAAGCTCGCTGCCTTCGAGCGCCGCCTCGGCACCACAGTGCCAGGCTGCAACCGGTGATGCGTGTCGGCCTTCGGTGTCGAAGCTCGGGAGGAGGTCATCGAGCGCCAGCTCCGGGCGCCGTCGCCGCGAACGGAGCTTCATCAACGCCGCGTTGATCACGATGCGATGCAGCCATGTCGCCAGTCGGGAATCGGCCCGGAACTGGTCGAGCGCACGCAGCGCCTGGAGGAAGGCCTCCTGGAGCACGTCCTGAGCGTCGTCATCGCCGCGAACGTAGCGGCGCGCGGTCGCAAGGAGCCCGGGCGAGTAGGTCCGGATGAGCCACTCCGCGGCGTCATCGTCCCCAGCCCGAAGGCGGTCGACGAGTGCCTGATCGGTTTCCTGGGCGTACGTCGAGGACGCGGAGTGAATGGCGGACGAGGCGGCTGATCTCATGTGATGTCTCGACCGAGCAGGTGGTCGACGAAGGGGGAGGTGCGGACGAACGTCACACCCTGGCGGGCGAGTTCGCGGAGGAGCGCCGTGCCGTCGGAGTCGGCGAACCGCACGCCCGCGGCGTCCACGTGGATGGCGCGCCCGGGAGCCCCGGCCTGGGCGACGGCGCGTCGGAGTTCTGCAACCCATGGCCCCCGCACCTGCCCCTCGATCGTGAGGGTCGAAGCGGTCGTGGTGACGTCGTGGGTGATGCGGAGCATGCACCGCACTTAGCGAGGCGCGTGCCGGAGCCGGCGAACGGACGCAAGTTCAGTGCGACTCAGAGGCTATGTGCACGGCGCCGCGTCGCACCGCCACCCCGCTCCTCCGAAATCTCGTGGGTCCTACGAAATGTCGTGGCTCGATCGGTCGATGCCGAGCTTCTTCAGGCGGCTGCGGAGCGTGTTGGGGTGGAGTCCGAGGATCGTCGCCGCGCCGGCAGGGCCTTCGACGACCCCGCGCGTCGCCCGCAGCGTCCTCTCGATGTGCCGCCGCTCGACCTCCTCGAGCGTCGTCCCCTCGGATGAGCCGTCGACCGGTCGCTGGGGTGTCAGCACGTCGTCGCCCAGATCGATGACGGGTGACGTCGCGAGGATCGCGGCGCGCTCGATGACGTTCTGAAGCTCACGCACGTTGCCTGGCCACCCGTAGGCCACCAGCCGCTCCATGCTCCGGCGACTGACGCCGCTCAGCGGCTTGCCGAGCCGCTTCGACAGCCCGTCGATGAGGAACGAGACGAGCATGGGAATGTCGGACGCGCGCTCGCGCAGGGAAGGCACCCGGATCGGGAACACGTTCAGCCGGTAGAGGAGGTCCGCGCGGAAGCGCCCCGCCGCGACCGCTTCCTCCAGGTTGCGATTCGTGGCGGCGATGACGCGCACGTCGACACGAACGGTCTTCGTTCCGCCGACCGGCTCGAACTCACGCTCCTGCAGAACGCGCAGGAGCTTGACCTGCGTGTCGGCAGGGAGTTCACCCACCTCGTCCAGGAAGATCGTGCCGCCGTTCGCCACTTCGAACCGGCCGGTGCGGTTCTGGAGCGCCCCCGTGAACGCTCCTTTCACGTGGCCGAAGATCTCGCTCTCCACCAGCCCGGCCGGAATCGCACCGCAGTTGACCTTGACGAGCGGCCGCGTGCTGCGATGGCTGCGGCTGTGGATCGCGCGGGCGAAGAGCTCCTTGCCCGAGCCGGTCTCGCCGAGGATGAGCACCGTGGCCTCGGTCTGGGAAACCTGCTCGACCTTCTTCAGCGCTTCGAGGAGCGCGGGGCTGGCGCCGACGATCTCGTCGAAGTTGTGCTGCGTGCGAATCTCTTCCTGGAGGTAGACGTTCTCGGCGTGGAGGCGGTCCTTCAGACGCTGCAGCTCCGCCACCGCGCCCTGAAGCGCCTTCTCCGCGCGCGTGCGCCGCTCCACTTCCTGCCGCATCTCGTCGTAGAGGCGGGCGTTCTCCAGCGCGATCGCAGCCTCCGCCGAGAGGATCTGCATCATCTCGATCCGATCACGCCCGAATGCGTGCGCCGCCAGATCGTTCTCGAGGTAGATCAGCCCGCCGGATCGGCCTTGGTGGACGATGGGGACGCAGAGGATCGATCGTGGACCGGCTGATCCGAGGTACGGATCCGCCAGGAACCGCGGATCACACGTGGCGTCGTCCACGTGAATGCACTCCGTCGTTCGCATCGCGAGCATCACGACGGACTTGGCGAGGTCGGTTCGGCCGTCCAGCGGAGTGCCGGAAAGCGCGACGGCGGCACCCGTTCCCTCGGCGAGCACCGCCAGTCGCCCGCCTCGGTCCGCGATGAGGATCCCGCGCGTCGCTCCCGCGTTCTCCGCAGCGATGCTCACGAGCGTTCGAAGGAGCCGGTCGAGCTCGATCTCTGCGGAGATCGCGTGCGCCGCCTTCAGCGCCGTCGCGACGTCCAGGCCTCGAAGCGTCGCCCCGGCCGAACTCTCGTCAGGGCTCGGCCGCAGGAGTTTTCCGTGGCGTCGTTGGAGATCCGCGACCTTGGCCGTCGCGCGCCACGACGCCCAGCATCGATGGGCCTCGCCGAGGTGAGCGGCCGCGACGGCCTCCCGTCCATGCGCGATCCACATTCGCGCGCACAGTTCGTTCGCCAGCGCCTCCGTGGAGAGGTTCGCCGTCTCGCGGCCGTGACGGACGGCGTCGTCGAACGCCTGGGCCGCGGAGTCCGCATCCCCGTGGATCCGTGCCAGCTCGCCCGCGAGGATGCGAGCGAATCCCGCGAAGTTCTCCGGGCAGTTGTCCGCGAGCCGTTGCATCGCTTCCTGCGCCCGCGCCACGGTTTCGCAGAGCACGGGACGCTCCGCCTCTGGCTCGGCGTCGTGGGACGCGGCCAGCGCCAGACCCTCCCAGAAGTCGATGAGCACGGGCCAGATCGTGCCGAGGGGAGTCCAGGCCTCCGTTCGGGCGCGGCGTGCGAACTCGCGTGCCTGCGTCGTCTCGCCGAAGAGCACGGCGAGCTGCAGCTTCATCACGAAGCAGAACGTCAGGTTGAACCGGTTCGCCGCGTTTCGCTCCAGGTAGGCGGCTTCGGTGAACGCCCCGTGATCGAGCGACAGCGGACCGACCGTTCGCCCCTGGAGCGCCCGGGCCCAGTTCAAGATGAGCTCCTGCGCCTGGGAGAGAGTCGGCAGGCGAAGCCGCTCGAGCAAGGCGACCGTCGGCGTGAACTCGCGCACGAATCCCTCGAGGTCGCGGCAAACGAGCATGGCCGACCACGACTCCGTGAATGCTCCGTAGCCCGCGTACATGAAATCGCCCGTCTCGACGCCGCACCGACAGGCCTCACGCGCGTGCATGATCGACGTTTGAAACGGTCGCCGCCACAAGGCCACGTGCGCGTTGAATTGCTGGTGGATCTTGGCGCGGAGCTTTCGATCGGGGAACCGATCGGTCACGCGCAGGGCGAGATCGCCCCATTCGTAGGCCGATCGATAATCGCCCGCGACGGGACCCACGGCGATCGCGTGGGTCACGTACCCATACGCCGACTCCTCCGTGTTTCCGTGCTCGATCGAGAGCGTGATCATGCGCGCCGAGAGCAGCGACGCGAGCACGCGGTCGCCCAGGATGTACGCCGGTGCCCACATGGCGGTGGCGAGGGAGACGAGCATCTTCGTCCCCGGGTCGGCCATCGTCGGCAGATCGACGAGCGTGGCGATCGAGCGCGTGGCGAGGGCTGCCCTGATCGCGCGAAGTTCGCGCGCCAGCGCCTCCTTCTTCGCGGCTTCGCCCTCGGGCAGCTGGATGCCGAGCAGCGCCAACCCTTCGCGGCCCGCGGCGAGGGCTTCGGCGTAACGCGCCTGGCTCTCGTGTTGAACGAGCTGCATGCGACGGACGACGGCCTTCTCGATCGGCATGCGGACCCGCCGGAGCAGTCCGTCGTAGGCATCCTCGGCTTCCGCGAATGCGCCACAGAGGTAGCGGCACTCCGCCAGTTCCAGCGTGAGCGCGAGGGTCAGGTCGTACTGGGTTTCCCACCGATCGACGGGGAGGATCTCGACGCCGCACTCGAAGTGCCTCAGCGCCGCCCGAAATGCCGCCGAAGTCTTGGCTCGTCGGCCGGCGACGAGGTTGAGCCGAACGAGACGCAGTCGTTCGTCAGAGTCCTGGATGAGCTCGCCACCGACGTTCAGGTGCTCGACCACGGCGAAGAGCCGCGCGTCGTCCACGTCGTCACCACACTCGGCGAGCAGCAGCCGGCCGATCCGCAAATGCAGTGGCTTGCGCTCGTCCTCGGGAATCAGTCCATAAGCCGCCTGTTGGACCCGGTCGTGAAGGAACCTGAACCCCGCGCCGATCGTCGCGAGGACGGTTTCTGGTGCGTCGGCGTACTGCTCCCAGCGCTCGTTCGTGGGAATGAGGAGCCCCGCCTGGATGGACTCCCACAGTTCGGCCGCGACGATGCGGAGCGGTCGCTCGCGGATCGTTCCGACGGTCTGGAGACTGAACGTCGACCCGACGCAGGCAGCGAGCATCAGGGCCTGCTGGGTCTGAGGCGCGAGGTCCCGCAGCTTGCGCGTCATCAGGTCGACGACGTTCTCGGTGATCGCCGCCCGCTCCACCGCCCCGAGGTCGCACGTCCACCGCCCGATGTCCCTGTCGAGAATCAACAGCCCGTTGGAGTGGAGAGCCTTCAGGAACTGGGCGACGAAGAACGGGTTGCCGTCGGTCTTTCGCCGGATCAGTGCCGCCAGCGGCTCGGCTTCGTGGTACGCGACGCGGAGCGCATCGGCGACGAACTGCTGCAGGTGTTCGGCTCGCAACGGGCGCAACGTGACGCGCTCGACGATCGCCCCGCCCTGACGGGTCTCGGCGAGCGCTCGCTGGAGCGGGTGATCGTCGGACACCTCGTTGTCGCGATAGGCCCCGATGAGGAACAAGCCCCGCAGGCTCGGTGTCGCCGTGAGCTGGGGGAGGAGCCGGAGAGTGGCCGAGTCAGCCCACTGCAGATCGTCGAGGAAGATCACGAGCGGCGCGTCCGACGACGCGAACGCTCCGACGAAGCCCTGGAGCGCGAAGTTGAAGCGGTTCTGCGCCTCGGTTGCCCCCAGGCTCGGAGGAGCGGGCTGCGCGCCGACCAGTCTTTCCAGTTCCGGTATCACCGCGCAGATCACGCTGGCATTGACGCCGAGTGCGGACGACAGGCGGTCGCGGATGAGGCGAATCGCGCCGTCGTCCTCCGCGAGGACCTGGCGCACGAGCGCGCGAAGTGCGTGGAGCAGCGCCCCGTAGGGTGTGCTCCGTTCGAGCTGATCGAACTTTCCCGCGACGAACCGTCCCTTCTGCCGGAGGATCGGCTTGTGGATCTCGTTCACCAGCGACGTCTTCCCGATGCCGGCGTAGCCAGCGACGAGCATCATCGCCGTCGGACCGTGGAGCGTCGACTCGAAGGTTCGCAGCAGCCGATCCACCTCGGCTTCGCGGCCGTAGAGATGCTCGGGGATCGTGAACGTGGCCGATACGTCCCGGCGAGCCAGCGCGAACGGAACGATCGAACCCGTGAGCTCCCACTGTCTCCGGCATTGCTCCAGGTCGGCGGCAACGCCGCTCGCACTCTGGTATCGCTGCTCCGCCATCTTCGAGAGCAGCTTCATGACGATGTCGGAGAGCGCGCGGGGGATCTGCGCGTTCACCTGGGATGGGGCGTTCGGGGTCCGCGCGATGTGTCCATGGACGACGTCCAGCGGGTCGGCGGAGTCGAACGGCGGGCGGCCGACGAGGGCCGCATACAGGACCGCGCCGAATGAATAGAGGTCCGTGCGGTGGTCGACCGAGCGATTCATCCGCCCGGTCTGTTCCGGCGAGACGAATGCGAGTCGATCCGGCGTCGTGACGTCCGCGACGTGCTCGGGCGACTCCTGGGCGAGCCGCGTGGCGACGCTGAAGTCGAAGACCTGCGCCTGATGACTTTCCGCATCCACGAGGATCGCGTGCGGATTCAGCGATTTGTGCGTGATCCCGCAGTCGTGGATCCGCGCGAGCGTCGACGCGAGGCTCGTGCCGAGAGCCAGGACGTCCCCGACGTCGAGTGCGCCTCGACGCAGCCTGGTCGACAGGAGTTCGCCGCCGCCGTCGTCGAAGGCGAGCGTGCCCGAGGGTGCGTCGAAGATGACGCCCTGCGGAACGCCTTCGAACGTCAGGCCCGCCATCACGTCCGCTTCCCGGCGAAGCGCCGCGTCCGCCAGCGGGTCCGTGACTCCCGGCGGGAGGGACTTCAGGATGACGGGCGCGAGGTCGCGCTCACGGGCTCCCCGACGGACGACGTACCCGTCTTGAACGAGCACGTCGCCGACCCGATAGCCGCGGAGCGTCACTGGCGGTCCCCTTCGTGCGCGGCCGGATCGACGCATCGCGAATGCGGTGGAGCGTCGAGCCACGCGGTCGGGCATCATGGCCGGGGGTTCCGCGAACGTCAACGCTCCTGGCCATGCGCGGGCCGTCGGGCGGCTCGGCGCGGCGTCGTGCCGGCCCGCAAACCGGAGCGCCGGGCCCCGTCCGATTCGAACCGGCTATCGGCTGCTCTGGCAGCGATTCCAGACCGAGCCCGGACGTCGCAGGTAGGAGTTCCACGCGGTCAGACCTGCCGAAGTATCCGGCCCGAGCCAGTACGTGTCGTCGAAGCCGAGCGTTTCACCCGTGAGACGGCGCAGACCGCGCGACGATTCGGCGCGGACCTCGGGATCCGAGTCGGCGAGCAGGGACAGCAGATTGCACACGACGGTGACGTCCGCGAGGTCCGCCAGGATCGTCACGGCCCGGCAGCGGTTCGCCGAACGTTCGCGGGTGGCGTTCGTCTCGATGAAGCGAGCGAGTGCCGGCAGCGCTTGATCGCCCACGGCGCGCAGCTCGGCTTCGACCCGCGGATCGGTGACGTCTCGAGCGAGGCGATCGAGCAGCGCCGACAGCCGCTGGTCGAGCTCGGGATTCTGGGGGGCGGCCGCGAGCAACTCGTGGATCCAACTCGTCGCGACGAGCGGGTCCGTGGCGCGACGCGGCGTGTGGCACGTGCCGTCCTCCATCCGGCACTCGAAACCCGCGGGAATGGTCGTTGGTCCATTGAATGCCGTGCCGTCGACGACGAGGACGGTGGTGCCAGGAGGCGTCACTTCGCCGTCGGATGCGCTGAGCGTCGGTTCCGGCAGGCAGGTCACGTCGATGCGTGCTCCGAGTGTCGTCACGCGGCCGTCCAGCGTCACGATCGAGAACGGCTGGGATGCCGCCGTTGCGCGGAGGAAGATCCGACCCCGCGGCACGTCCACCGCGCGGTTCGAGGCGACGCTCACTTCGGTCCCCGCATCGATGCGGATCTCCGAGCCATCCGCGAACGTGACCACGCCCTTGGCGTGATCGGAAGTCCTGATGTGGCTGCCAGCGGGGACGGAGCCTTCGCGGGGTAGCGGCGTCCACTCGGATTCACGAGGGCGTTGGATTTCGACGGTGCCGGTGCTGACGGAGAGGCGCGCGAACGTGGCTGCGCTGCCGCCCGCGATCATGGGATCGGCGGGCGGCAGGTGCCGGCTGCTCCCGTGGAAGGCGATCCACCCGCCGAAGAACCCGATGGCGGCGGCCGCCACGGGCGCCAGCCACGGGCGTTTGCGCGCCAGGGGCGTCACCTCGCGGGCTGCGTGCGCGGTGCGCTCGGCGAACCCTTCGTGGGACGTGCGCCAGGGTCGGAAGCCGGCGCGCAGCTCGCCGTCGAATGCGCGCAACTGCTCGGTGAGTGCCGCGCACCCGGCGCACTCCTCGATGTGGCGCGCGAACGTCGCGGCCTGCTCGTCGCCGAGTTGCCCGTCGACGAACGCGTCGATCCTGTTCTCGAATTCGCAGCTCATGGTGTTCGTCCTGGGGTGAGGCGGCGGCGCAGCATGGCGCGCGCCTTCGTCAGTCGGGCGTTGATGGCCGCGGGCGTGACCCCGAGCGTGGCTCCGATGTCCACGTAGCTCAGCTCGTCGAAGTAGAACATGACGAGGGTCTCTCGATAGATCTCGGGCAGGGCCTCGATCTCGCGCCACAGCCGCTGCCGCTCCTCGAGCTCTTCCGGCCTCGCCGCGAGCGGTCCGGGGATGTTGCCGAGAGTCTCGCCCGTCGAGTCGAGGACCGAGAACGGCACCTGCTTGTTCGCGGGCGCCTTGATCCAGTCGAGACACGTCTTGACAGCGATGCCATGAAGCCAGTTACCGAAGAGGTCCGGGTTCGAGAGCGTGTTGATCGCGCGAAGTGCGCGCAGGAATGCGTCCGCGGCCAGGTCATCCACTGGGCCTCGCACGCCGACCCGCGCAAAGCAGGCGGACCGCACCCGTCCCGCGTAGCGGCGGATGAGCTCGTCATAGGCTTCGCGCCACCCCGTTCGCACGGCGTGAACGAGGTCGGCGTCCGACATGGTCATGAGGGTCCTGATTCTCGGACGATCGACCTGGCGAATCCAATACCGGGACTTCCCCCGGGCGATACCGGACCGGAGCGCCGGGTTTCACCCGGCCGGACGGCAGGGCTCCGCCCTGCCTGCGCGGCGGCCTGCGGCGACCTTCGGCAGCCCCCATCCGTCGATCGCGCGCAGCCGGCCGAGCCGTCCGATGAAGTCCGGCGGTCGCCATTCCAGCGGAGCCGAGCCCCGCCGCTCCCGGCCGGGCAGAACCGAGCGTTCCGCTCTCCGGAGCGCCGGGTTTCACCCGGCCGGATGGCAGGGCTCCGCCCTGCCTGCGCGGCGGCTGGCGGCAGCCCGCAGCGACCCGCGACGACCCGCGACGACCCGCAGCAGCCCCCATCCCTCGACCGCGCGCCGCCGGCCCAGCCGTCCGATGAAGTCCGGCGGTCGCCATTCCAGCGGAGCCGAGCCCCGCCGCCCGGCAGGGCAGAACCGAGCGTTCCGCGAAGCCGTTTACCGGGTCAGTTTGGCGACGGCCGAGAGGGCACCGGGCACGTCCAGGTGACGCGAAGCGTAGTCACGCGCGAGGAGCGTCGGGGGGACGAGCGAGTCGAACTTCTCGCGTTCGAGGGCGTCGGCGAGAACCGCGAGAGACGGAGCGTCCGGCGGCGGGTTCGCGGCAAGCGCGGCCAGCTCATCCACGACGGCGGCGACGGTCGTGCCTTGGCAGCGAACCGCAGCACCGTGGGGTACGACCGACAGCCCGCCTTGCCGCAGCATCAACGCCAGCGTGTTCGCGATGACGTCGCCGCACCAGGTGTAGACGAGCACGTCGCCGCGCCAGTCGATCACGGAGGCCGCGTCGAGACCGAGCGAGCGCCACGCCACGCGCGCGTCCCGCAGGAGTGCCACGCCGCCGTCGTCGAGGAAGATCGGCTCGTCCGAACCCGCGTAGATCTCGCGCATGCGAGCGCGCACGCGATCGTGCACGAAGCCCACACCCCCGGCGAATCGCGGCGCCCGTCCCCGCGGCGCCGACCGGACCTCGATCACCCGCGCGTCCTCATCCACGTTCGTGATCTGCCAGGGCCGCCCGGCGAACAGCAGGCACTCGCCGATCGCAAGCAGATGCTGCTCGACCGGCAGCGAACCCAGCACGTCGCCTCCGCATACGACCCGGAACTCCTCGCGCGTCTGGAACACGGAGAAGAACGTGTGGTGACCGACGAGGCTCTCGCCCTCTTGTCCGAGCAGCAGGAGTCCGTCCGGCGCCTGCATGAGGACCTGCCGCGCACCGAGCCCGCGTAGAAGTTCCGCGAACACCGACGGCGTCACTGCAGCGAACGGGCCGGTCTTGCACAGCACGTCGTGAAGACGCGCCGCCGTCGCGCCCTCCTGCTGGGCGATGAAGGCCAGAATCTGGTGAACCAGCGTCGAGAGGTGCAGCGCACCGTGTCGCGGCGGCTCATACCACTTCTCCAACAGCAGCTGCACCACGGCGATCGCCTGCACGAGTTGCTCGCGCAGTGCGTCCTGCGGATCCGCATCGGTGCGCGCGGCCGCCTCCGTGACGTAGACGCGGAGCGTCGCCGCCTTGCCCGGCTTGCGGCCCGAGCGTCCCATGCGCTGCTGGAGCGATGCCACGCCATGAGGCACTCCCACCTGCGCGACGCTCTCGACCGAGCCGATGTCGATCCCCATCTCGAGCGTGCTCGTGCAGATCGCAGTCGTGGGCTCTCGACCGGCCTTCAGGCGCTGCTCGAGCCGCTCGCGGTGATCGCGGTCGAGAGATCCGTGGTGCGCGAAGAACTCGTTGGGAACTCCGCGCGTCTCGGAGATCACGCGCAACGCGTCGGCCAGACTCTCGACGTCGCGACGCGAGTCCGCGAACACGAGGTTGTTCTTGCCCCGCAGCTTCTCGAAGAGGTGCGTGGCGATGGCATCGCGCGCGCCGACGTCCTCCGCACCCCGGGGCGGAAGCGCCGCCGCGTATCCGCGAACCTGGATCTTCTTCTCCGCTTTCACGCTCGGTGGATTCGCGACGACGACTTCCCCGCCCCGCCCGGGCCGCAGGAAGTTCGCCGCCAGCTCCATGTCGCCGAGCGTGGCCGATAGCCCGATGCGAGGCGGGGATCGCTGAACGAGCAGATCCAACCTGTGCACCAGCGATTGGAGATGCCGTCCGCGCTCCGTTCCGATGAATGCATGCAACTCATCGATCACGACGTACTGAATCGGCGCGAGCATGTTCCGAAGGACGCCCGACGACAGGACGAGCCTCGCCTCCAGCGACTCCGGCGTGATCAGAAGGATGCCCCGCGGATCCTTCATCGCGCGTTCCTTCGCCGACGCGTCGACGTCGCCGTGCCAGCGGTGGACGGGGATATGCAAGTGCTCGCACAAGAGCTCCAGCCGGCCGAACTGGTCGTTGATGAGCGCCTTCAGCGGCCCCACGTAGAGCGCGCGGATCCCAGGGCCCTCCGCATCCACGATGCGCGAGCAGATCGGGAGGAACGCCGCCTCGGTCTTTCCCGCGGCGGTCGCCGCCGAGAGGATCACGTCCCGATCCCCGGCGAGGATCGCCGGGATGGACATCTCCTGGATCGGCCGCAGGTCGTCCCAGCGTTGCTCCCACACCCACCGCTGGATGCGCTCGTCGAGCTGGAAGTACGCCGACTCGCGAGGCGCGTCGCCAGCGTCAGAGTTTGAAGGAGGCGAGGTCATCGCGAGGTCCCGGTGTGGGCGGCGCCGGCGGCGGCTGGGCGGGATCATCGGGCGGCGGCGTCAGATCGGGATTCACGTCCGGCTTGAACTCGACGGCGTCCACCAGCTCGCGCCACGATGCCTTGGGATTCTGTTCGAGGATCGCCAGCAGGTTCACGAACTCGCGAACGGTGCTGCGCGGCGTGCGGAAGTAGGAGTCGCCGATCCGTTTCGAGCAATGCGCCATGAACGCGCGGATGCCGTCGTCCGGCAGCAACGTCGAGAGCGGGTCGTCGCTCGTGAACACGCGCCGCACCTTCGCCAGGAGCACGTACAGGTCCTCCGCCGACAGGGCCGCGAGCCGGATCACGGGGCCCGACAAGTCCACGAGCCCCGCCTTCGCGAACGCGTTCTCCGCGAGGCGCGACTGGAGCGCGGGATAGCTGAACAATCCGCGGCGCGTATCCGTCAGCGACTCCGGTGTGCCGCACAGCACGAAGCCCAGGCCCACGGCGATTCCTTGCAGACTGTCGTTCAGGATGCGCAGCACCTGCTCGTAGTTGCCGGCGCGCGATTGCGGACTCGTGATCTTGTACAGGTTCACCAACTCGTCGAGGCAGACGAGCAGCCCCGCGTACCCGGCGTGTCGCACGAATCGCGCGAACAGCTTCAGGTAGTCGTAGAACCCGTTGTCGTCGATGAACGCGCGGACGCCGAGCGCGTTGCGCGCATCCGTCCGCGTCGTGAACTCGCCCCGCAGCCATCGGATCGCGTTCGACTTCAGCACCTCGTCGCCCGTGTCGTGGGCGCGCCAGTAGGCCGCGATCACCTGCGCGAAGTCGAACCCGCCCACCATCTCCGTCAGGTCCGCGAGCTTCTCGTGGATGACCACGTCGGGCTTGACGCCACGGGTCTGTGCCTCCGCCGTCGTGGACGCGACGAACTTCTCGACGACGCTCGACAGCGCGCCGCCGTCGGGCTTGGCCCGCGTCGCCACGTTGCGCATCAGTTCGGCGTAGAGGCCACGGGCCTGGCCTCCGCTGGATTGCAGGCGGCGATCGGGCGTGAGATCGGCGTGAGCCGTGACGAGCTTCTTCTCCATGGCGACGGCGCGCACGAGGTGGAGGAAGAACGTCTTTCCGGCTCCGTAGTCGCCGATGATGAACCGGATCGCCGCGCCGCCGTCGGCGAGGCGGTCGATGTCGCGCACCATCTCCTGGATCTCGGCGACGCGTCCCACCTGGATCAGGTGCTGACCCGCGCGGGGAACGACGCCGGCGCGAAGCGACTGGATGACGGCATCGCGGTCCTTCGGCCGGATCACGACTGGGTCGGGCACGACTGCATCTCCCGGGCTACGGCGGCGTCGACGACGATCGGATCCTCGCCGTCACACAACGGCTGACCCGAGCGCTCGATCGCGGCGTCGTTGAGGATCTCGATGGCGCCGTCCGGCATCAAGCCGAGCGCGCGACAAAGTGCGTCGACCTCCGCACGGGGCCACGACGTCCTGGCCGCGAGCTGCGTGAACAGCGTGGCGTGGCGCCCGTCCAGGCCGGGGATCGTCGTCGTCGCGGGCGCGGGTGGCGGCGCGGGCGGCGCCGCCTCCGCTTCGGCGAAGATCTGCCCGAGGATCGCCGACGCGGCGGCGCTCTCGCGGATCTTCGCGGCGATCACGTCCGTGTCGAGCGTGAGTCCGCCGGCCGTGGGCGCCTTCGTCTCGGTGCCGAGCGTGCGGGCGTGGAGGTCGCGGTGGAGCGCCTCCGCGGGAAGGCCGAGCGCGGCATAGGCGTGTTCGAGGAGCGCGATCTCGTTGCGCTCGAGCTGTCCGTCGCTGGCGGCCACGTCCAAGAGGAAGCGGGCCACGTCCGTCCGGCGGCTCGCATCGATCTGCGACGCCCGCCGGCGGATGGTCGAGAGCTTGGGCGGATCCGCCGCGAGCCATTGGAGCTGCGCCAACAGGCGCGGTTGCTCGCCGCGTGACAGCTTGAGCCCGAGCGCGAGATGACCCTCCACGTGGCGGAGTTCGGCCGGAGAGACGGTGCCGTCGGCGGCGCCGACTGCGGCCGCCATCTCCACGAGGAGCGACGCCGCGGCGAAGTCGGCCGTGGGCGCGGAAGGGGCATTCGGCGGAAGCTTGAACATCGCCGCCGTCATCCCCGCGTTCAGCGGCGGCTGTCCGAAGCGCACGTCGGGCACGACGCCGAATCCGTGCGATTCGAGGACGCGCGCGAGCGTCACGGCTTCGGCCTTCGAGAGTTTGCCGTCGGCGGCGCCCGGCCAGACGTCGAGGACCATGCGACCTGCGATCGTCCCGACGACGTCGCCCGCCGTGATGCGCGTCGCCAGATCGAGCAGGGGGCGGAGCGCGGCGGGCGTCTCGCGAGTGAGCAACTCGGCCGGGAGGAGGGCGATGGCTTGTGGCGACTGGCGTCCGTCGGGGTTCCGTCCGAGCCATCGGCCGAGCGCTTCGAGATCGGTCAGGCAGGACTCGAAGAGCGCGCGCAGCGGACGGAGGGCCACGGCGGATGCCGTCGAGTCGGGAACGCCGAGCCCGATCTCGATCTCGCCGCCGAACGTGCGACTCGCAGGCCGATACTGCACGGCGAGCGGAGTCGTCGACGGGGCGACTCGCAACCCGTCGCCGAACGTCGCCGCGTAGCGCAGCCCGAAGAGCGTGCGCAGCTCCGGCAGACATCGCTCCGCGGTCTTCGAGAGCGGCGCATCCTCCTGGTGCGTGAGCCAGTCGAACGCCCAGGATGGAGGAAGCGGGCGACCGCTGGCGGCGAAGCGCCCGAGCACCGCGAGACGGGTCGTGGGCGAGACGCCGTCGCCGAGGGCCTCGGGGCGCAGGTCCTCGAGCGCCGCAGCCTGCAGCAGCGGCACGGCGACGTCGAGGAACTCACGGCAGCGACGGGCGAATGCGCGGTGCCCGCCGTAGAGCGCTTCGAGACGTTCGACCTCGCGACGCAGCGCGGGCCATTCGCCGCTGGCACGGACGTCCGCGGTCTCGTGAAGCACGCGGCGCTCGATGGCGAAGAACGCGAGCTGGACGTAGCCGGCCGGCATCTCGGGCGCCGCGCGGCCACCCGCGAGCCATTCGAGGAAGGCGGCGCGTCCCGCGGGCGAGAGCGCGGCGTAGCTCGGCGACGGCGAGAGGTCGTCGCCCTGGCGGTCCGGGTGCTTCCGATCGACGGGCAGCGCCGGGTCGATCAACGCCGGGTCCGGCTTGTCGCCACCGGCGACGCGGGAGAGCCGCGAGCCCACGTAGATCATGCCGTCCGGGATCACGAAACCGGCGACGGTCACGCTCGCACCCGGCTTCACCCACGGACTCGGTGGCGTGAGGTACTCGCCGCCGGAGATGGGAGCGCGCGTCGGATCCTGCCCGCGCCCCGCGCGCCATCGCTCGTAGAGCCACGCGAGGACGGCGACGCCGATCACGACCATCGCAATCTGAAAGCCGGTCATCGTGCCATGCTATCGACGCGCCGGCGTGGGCCCGACCAGTAGCGCGCGCTGAGCGTCGGTGAGGCGGAACTCGGCCGTCGCGCCGTCGGGTTCGGTGACGTCGATCGTGCCGCGTTCGATGGACGTCAGCGATCCACGGTTGAGCGTGAGCTCGACGACATGGATGCCCGGGCGGTCGACCAGCCACGTGGATTCTCCCGGCGAGTCGACGCGCCCCAGCTCCCCCCACCGTTCTTCGGTGCCAGAGCGTTCAGCGCCGGCTCGGCGTGTGACGGCGAGAGACGAAGGTACGCCTGAACGGTCTCGCGAAGGCTCGGGAGATTCGTGATCCGAACGGTGACGGTCAGGCTGTGTTTCAGCACCACCGTCAGGTCGGAGGTGACCCCTTCGCGGACGGCTCGTGAACCGACGTCGACGGCGATCGGGCGCTGGTCGGGAAGGCCGAGCCGGGAAGCGCGCAGCGTGATCGTCGGAGTCGTCGCGTGACCGTGGATCACGAAGGTCCCATCGTAGTTCGTCGAGGCTCGAAGCTCAGGCGGTGGAACTGGCGAGAACTCAGAGGGTTCGGCCGACGGAATGGCGGCCTGGGTCGCGACCTCGACCTGCACGCCCCCGACTGGCTTGCCGTCCTGGTCGACGACCTGGCCGGCCGCCACCACCCGCGACTCGTGGATGACGATCGTCCCCAGGTCCAACGACCCGGGCGGCGCGACATCCGCCAGCGGCTTGAACGGGATGTCGGCCTCGCGCGGCTCGTCGTAGGAGATGCAACTTGCGGAGAGGATCAGGCGCTCTGCGGGCGCTTTCGGGCCATAGGTCTCTTGGGCGGCCGGTGCATCGCCGCCCGGCCACGCCAACCACGCCAGCCACGCCAGCCACGCCAGCCACGCCAAGACGGCGATCGCCGCGACGATGGCTCCGATGCCCATCCATGCCCGAGTCGACCTGATTCCCACGGGGGCATTTCATCCGGCGGCGGCGAATGCTTGCGGAGGTCGATGCGACCACGGTCGCCTACATCGAGCTGAGGATCTCCTTCACCTGCTCGTCCGTCAGTCGGAACGTCGCCGGCGCAGGCGGCACGGTGCCGACCGTCACGCTGCCGAGCGGAACGGGCTCGGGCACCATGAACAGGCTCGACCGCGGCGGGGCGAGCGTCAGCGAAACGCGATAGGTGCCCGGGACCGTCACCGCGGGCAACGCCACGCCCTTGCCGTCACACGGCGCAGACGTGGAAACGGACTGCCCTTCGAGCTCGAGCGTCACCCCGGCCGCGAATCCGGCCTTCATCGGCGGAAGGTTCTCCACCGTGATCGCGACGGGCATGCCGCGTTCCACGATCACGGTGCGATCCGTGACCACGTCCGTGATGGTCTGGGTCCTGAATCCCACGGCCGAGACCGTGAACGATCGAGGCGTGGAGTCCGGGAAGATGAAATGCAGAGCGCGCACGAGCCGCACGGCGGGATCGATGGGCGCGTGCTCGTCGAGGACGCCCCGCGGCACGCGCTCGGCCTCGCGCGAATGGGCGACGACGAGCACTTCGGAAAGCGGCCTTCCGTCGGCGCTGGCCGCATTCAGCGTGAATGCGTTGAATCCGGCGGGCACGAGCAGCGGGTCGAGCCGTGAGTCGATGACGGATCCAGCCTTGGGCAGGACGACGCCGTCCACGACCCTGAGCGCGATCGTGGCCGCGTTCTCGTGTCGCAGGTAGACCGTCGCTTCGCCCACAGGCAACGGCGGAAACCGGAAACGACCGTCGGGCAGGATCGTGGCGAACCGCGTCGAGTCGACGGCGCGCTCGGCTCGCGTGGGCGTGACGCGCGCAACCAGCGTGAACTCGGTCGGCCGGAATCCGCTCGGCGGCGCCAGTCGCCCTGAGAGCACGACGCCGCGTGAGACGGTGAGCCGGACGTCCTTCGCTCCGTTTGCGACCTCGACGGGCTCGAACGTGAACCCGTCGACGGACGCGCGCAGGCGCAGCGTCGGCACCTTCATGCGGCCGCGGAGGACGAATCGGCCGTCGTATCCCGTAGGTGAGCCAAGCTCCGCGTCGACGGTCCATTCGGAACCGTCCTCGTTCGTGAGTTCCGCGCGATCGGGGCGCACCACGTCGACGCTCGCACCCTCGACCGGCTCACCGTCTTCGTCGACCACGAGACCGGCCGCGACGACGGGGATCTGTGCGAGGACGATCGTCCCCAGGTCGATCTTGGCAGCGTCCTCCGGGATCGGTGCCGTGAACGAACCTTCGCCTTCGAACGACAGTGGGTTCAGGAAGCGGTGCACCACGAATTGCACTCGCCGCGGAGGATCGTCGCGCTTCAGCTGGTGCGGGAAGGTGAAGGCTCCGTCATCGAGCATTCGCGCGCTCGCCGTCGCGGACGCGCCGCTCTCGGTCACGACCGTTGCGTCGACTCGCCACTCCGGACCGAGCGGTCGGCTCGCGTCATCCACGAGGCGTCCGACGACGGGGACGACGTTGAACGGGAGGCGGAGTGCGACGACCAATGGCTCGTCCGGGTCCGTGACGGTCACGGTCTTCCGGAGGGAGGGGAGTCCGGCCCGTCGGCCTTCGACCATCACGGGTTCCCCCAGGGCGATCCTTGGGATCAGGATCGGTTCCACGGCGTCGAACTCCTGGGCGCGCGTGACCGGTGTGCGCATCGCACGTGGGGGGACCCGCTGACGAGCGTCGAGCGATACGCGCACCGTCGCCCGTCCCTGGATCGGTTGCCCGCGGCGGTCGACGATGGAGACGAGGAGCCTACCCATCGCCGGAAGTCGAAGATCGCCGAGGGGCCGGCGGCGCTCGGCCTCGATCGACTCGAAAGGGACGACGAGGCGGCAGTCCGGCGCGATGACGCCGCGGGCTTCGCAGGCGATCGCCATGCCTGGACCGATGAATGGCAGCAAGCGCAGGTTCCCGAGCTTCGCCACGCCATCGGGACCGCTTCTGGTGGGTCGCTCGTCGAAGGACGTCGTGCCGCCGCGCACGATGCCCATCACGACGTCGATCCCCGGTGCCGGCGCGCCATCCGCCTGAACCACGCGCACGTCGCAGGGAAGGTCGGGTTGCAGCGCGACGGTGAGCGAGTCCTCGCGCACGTCGAGACGCATGAGCGCGGACTTGGACCCCGTGCGGGCGAGGACGGAGCGCGCCAGCGACGCGCGAGGGACGATCGCCACACCGTCCGGCCCCGTGCGCGTGTGCCATCCGCGTTCCCGCAGTCGCCGCTCCGCCGCGACCGCCGGTGGAAATCCGTCGAGCGCCGCGTCCTCGGAGTTGCCGAGTTGCAGGACCGTCGTCCCGAACCGGAAGTCCGACTCCGCGCCGAGATAGGACCCGCAGTGCACGTCGGCGTGCGCGACGGGCGGGCCGCCGGGACCGTCCGTCACGACGATGCGAACGCCCTCGTTCGGCGGTCGTTGGAGCGGCGCGTCGCCCAGATCCGGATCGATCGGTTCCGTGAACGGGCGCGCACGTACCGGTGCCGCGGGGGTCGGCGCGCGGCGCGATTCGGCAGCCCGATCGTCGGGCGCCGCGGGAGTCGCTTCGCCGGGGCGCGCCGTGATCTCGTCCCTGGTGCCGGCGGACGCGAGGCCCCACGCCACGATCGCCGCCAGGACGATGGCCCCCGCCAGGACCAGCCCACTGATGAATGTCCTCCGAAGCACCGGAGCATTTCACGGAACGGCGCTCGACGAAGCAAGCCTCATTCGGGCCGGCGAGGCGAGCCCCCGTCGCGTTCGCGCCGATGGCGCGGAGCTGGGACTCCGTCAGGCGGAATTCGCCGGAGTCGCCCCGGGGATCGGCGGTCGCCATCGGTCGGGTGCGTCACCCCTTCGTCGGACGCCGGCGAGCGGGGGTTCGGTGCTGGCGCCGCCAACCCGCTCGACCCGGAGGAATTTCCTTGGGGCGCGCCGATTCGACCGCGCGACGGAGGCCGCTCGACGCGTGGGCGGGTGCGTCGTCCCCCGCGCCTCGTCATGTAGAGTGCCCCCCGCGTGGGATCCGTGGCGGCGGCTCGGCGTGACGACCGGGTCGCCACCAGCGGATGGGGCCCGCGCACCCCGCTGCAAAGAATGGACGAGACCCAGATCGAGTCGCTGATCCGGCAGACGTTGACGCTCGACGGCGACGCACGCCGGGCGTTCCTCGACGAACATTGCGGGAATGACGCGGAGCTGCGCTCGAAGATGGAGTCTCTGCTCGCGCACGCAGACTCCATGTTCGCGAGCTTCGCGCGGGGAAAGCCGTTCCCGTCGGACCTTCCCGGAAGCGCCGACGGAACGTTCGGGTCCTACCGGTTGATTCGCGAACTGGGTCGTGGTGGCCAGGGCGTGGTCTGGCTCGCGGAGGACCCGAACCTCGGGCGACGAGTTGCCGTGAAGGTGCTTCGCAATCGCGGGCCGATGTCGCCGGAGCTCCTGTCGCGCTTCAAGCGGGAAGCGCTCGTCGCATCGCGGCTGCAGCATCCGGCGCTCTGCACCATCCACGATGCCGGAACCGAAAACGGCACGCCCTACATCGTCATGCAGTACGTGGAGGGACAGTCGCTGGCGTCGCGGATCTCACGCGACAAGCTCCAGCGTACCCCCGGCTCCGAAGGTGCGACCCACGACGGCGAGGCGTCGTCCCGAACGCCCACGACTCCGGTCACGCCATCGAGCCGCCGCGGCGCGGCGGGGCGCGCCCGCGTGCTCGCGACGCTCCGGTTGATGGAGTCCGTCTGCCGCGCCACGCACGTGGCGCATGAAGCGGGCGTCATCCACCGCGACATCAAGCCCGGCAACATCATGGTGCGCGCGGACGGCGAGCCCGTGCTGATGGACTTCGGCCTGGCGCGCGACGAGGACGACGCCAGCGCGGCGCTGACCCGGTCCGGAGACGTGCTCGGCACGCCCGTCTACATGGCGCCCGAGCAGATCTCGCGCCAGCACGCCACGGTCGATCGACGGGCCGACGTGTGGGCCCTCGGAGTCACGCTCTTCGAGGCGATCACGCTCGAACGACCGTTCGCGTCGCCGACGCGCCAGGGCCTGTACCGATCCATCCTCAACGACGACCCGCCGGACATCCGGAGACTCGAGCCGTCGGCACCGGCAGATCTGCGCGTCGTCGTCGAGACGGCCCTCGAGAAGAACCAGGACCAGCGGTACCAGACGGCGCTCGCCTTGGCGGAGGACTTGCGCCGTGTGCGCGAGCACGAGCCGATCCTCGCGCGGCCGATCACGTCCCTCGGTCGCGCCCGTCGATGGGCCGAGCGGAACCCGTGGCTCGCGGCGAGCCTCGCCGGGATCATCCTCGTTCTGACGGTTGCGCTGATCGTCACACTCGACCTCCTGCGTGCGGCGAACGCGAGCGAGACGGCTGCTCGAAGCGCCGAGGCCCGCAGCCGTCGCGACGCCTATCGCGCGAACTACACGGCGGCGTTCCAGGCGTTTGCCAGCCACGACTACCGCGCGTGTCGGACGCACCTGGATCTGGCCGCACCCGACCTGCGGCGGTTCGAGTGGCGTCGACTGAACTGGATCGCCGACCGCAGCGCGAAGACGCTGCAGGCGCCTCACGTCGTCGTGCGTCTCGCATTCACGGCCGACGACGACTCGCTCGTCACCCTGGGCGTCGATCATTCCGTCTCTCGGTGGGATCTGGCCACGGGTGCGCGGCAGGACGTCGTTTCCCCGACGAACGGGGGGCTGCGGATCGACGAGATCTCGCCGGATGGCCGGTTGGGCATGACGTTCGACCCGCCGGCGGCATTCGATCTGCAGACGGGGCGGGAGATCTGGCAGCGGCCCGACGTGCATCACGTGGTCCGCGGGGCATTCTCGACGGACGGACGGACGCTCACACTCCTCACGGACAACGGTGGACGCGTCGTGCGAGTGGCGAGCGATTCGGGCGACGACGTGGCGTCGTGGCCCGTGAGCGTGAACACGGTCGAGACACCGGAAATCACGGGTGACGAGTCTTCGGTGATCCTCGCGAGCGCCTACGGCACGTTCGCGTTGGATGCACGAACTGGGTCGCTGCGATGGCGGAGTCCGGAAGCGTCGGGGCGGACGTTCGGCGGGGGATTCGTTCTGGCGGATCCCATCGAGCGACAGACCGGTCTGAAGCTCCTCGGCGTTCAGGATGGTGTTCCGAAGTGGTCCAGCCAGCCGGCGACGAGCCTCTCCGCCGGCGCACACGCGCGCTCACCCAGCGGGCGAGGGCTCGCGTCGGGCGAGGCGTCGGGCGCAATCGCGCTGCGCGACCCGAGTACCGGGACGGTCGTGGCGATGCTCGAAGGCCACGTCGCCGTCGTCACTCGCGTCGCCTACTCGCACGCCGGTGGCTGGCTGGTCTCCGCCGCCCAAGACCGCACGGTGAAACTGTGGCCAACGGCGCTGCACGAGGCGACGCCGGTCGTTCCACCGTCGGGTGACGTTTCGCTCGCGGGCACGTTCGCCCCCAGATCTCGCCTCGGGGTCAGCGTCGGCTGGGGTTCGATCACGCTCTGGGATCTGGTTACGGGCGCGCTGCGTTGGTCCGCGAGCCCCTCGCCGACATGGCTTCATGCCTGTGCGTTCTCGCCCGACGAATCGATGGTCGCGGTGGCCGGCGATGGCCGCCGGGTTCACGTGCTCGGCATCGACGGGCGCGAGATCGCGTTCGCCAACGAGCGGCTCCCGGCGACGTGCACGGCGCTCGCGTGGTTGCCGGATGGCACGGCGATCCTCGCGGGATGCGGAGACGGCTCCGTCGTGGTGATCCGCCGGGCGCAAGCGGGCGGAACGACGCGACTGGGAACCTGCTCGGGGGCCATTCGCCGAATGATCGTCGTCGGCGACGGGCGACTCGTGGCCGTCGCGGCCGACGCACCCGACCCTGCCGCGGCACCGGTGTCGCGACCATCAGCCGAGATCGTGCACGGGCCTCTCGAGATCTGGGATCTCGCGAGCGGGGATTCGGTCCACGT
The DNA here is from genome assembly GCA_044222185.1 of Planctomycetota bacterium. Classification (GTDB taxonomy): domain Bacteria; phylum Planctomycetota; family CAIWVZ01; genus JBGANV01. The sequence continues at coordinate 406,742 of JBGANV010000005.1, read as the reverse complement.
CCTCGCGGGACACGCGGGCTCGGTCCGCACGCTGACGGCCACGCCCGACGGAGGACACGTTGCTTCCGGCGGCGACGATGGGCGGGTGTTCTCGTGGAACGTCGATACGGGGGCCGCCACCGCGACGACGAGCCTGCCGGCGGGCGGTGTCGTCGCATCGACGTACCTGCCGGAAGAGTCTCGCGTGGCATTCGCCGGTGCCGACGGCGCCCTCTACCTGTGGGACATGGACGACACGGCGCCGCTGCTGCTGGACCGACCACCGCGCGCGTTGTCGGTCAACGCCATCGCGTGGGTCGCGGGCGCACTCGTGGCGTCCACGGGGAATGGGCTGCGGTTCTGCGAGGGCGCCGTTCCCGACGCCGATCTGGTCGCGCGGGAGCGCGTGCGCGCGACACGCGACCTCGTCGAGCCGCTCTTCGGCACGCGTGTCCTCGTCGAGCGCGTGACACGCGCGCTGGAGGACGACGCCTCACTGCCGGACGACGTGCGGGCGGATGCGGTGGCGCGGGCGCGCGCGCGGGGCGACCATCCTACGCAGCTCAACAGTCAAGCCTGGGACCTGGCCCGCAATCGCACGACGGACCCGGACGGCGTGGCACTCGCGCTGCGCGCCGCGGAGATCGTGTGCAAGGCCTGGCCCGAGCAGGCGGGGTTCCTCAACACGCGTGGAGTGGCCGAGTATCGAGCCGGCAAGTTCACCGACGCGATCGCGACGCTCGAACGGTGCAATCAGATGCAGCGCACGCTGATCGGCGCGCCGCATCCGCTCGATCTCGTCGTGCTTGCCATGGCGCAGTTCAAGGCGGGGAAGATGGACGAGGCGCGAGCGACGCTCCAACTCGCGCGCGAGCGGATTCGCGAACCGGAGTTCGCGACCGACGGCGACATCGCCGCGTTCCTCCGCGAAGCCGAAGCGTTGATCCCGGAGCGGTGACGGACGCGACGCTCGCCGTCAGCCGCCGTCACCCGGCTCCTCCGCGCACGGAGGCGTGAGGTCTTCCAGGTCGTCGAGGAACCCGGGCGGGAGTGCGACGGACTGCGTCCCCGTGGACTTGCCCCTGACGACGCGCATGGCGGCCGGCGGGAACGGTTCGTCGGCGTCGATGGTCGCCACGCACCGGCGCAGGTCGTCCAGCGTTTCCATGGCGCTGAGTCGCTCACGCACGGCGGCGCTTCCCCGGAACCCCTTCGTGTACCAGGCCGCGTGACGGCGGAACATCCGCATGGCGTTCAGCTCGCCGACCCACTCCGCGAGCAAGACTGCGTGTTCGATCATGATCTGCGTCACTTCACCGAACCGCGGAGGGTTCTGCGGTTCGCGCCCCTCGAACACATCGGCGAGATCACGAAACAGCCACGGCCGGCCCAGGCACCCGCGTCCCACGACGACGCCGTCGCAGCCCGTCGAGCGCATCATGCGGAGCGCGTCGTGCCCCTCCCAGATGTCGCCGTTCCCGAGCACGGGGATCTTCCTGACGTGTTCCTTGAGGCGCGCGATCGCGTCCCAGCGGGCCTCGCCGTGGTAAAGCTGGGCCGCGGTCCGCGCGTGCAGCGCGACCGCCGCGCATCCTTCCTCCTCGCCGATGCGGCCCGCGTCCAGGTACGTGATCAGCCCGTCATTCACGCCGATCCTGAACTTGATCGTCACGGGGACCGATCCCGCGTTCCGCACGGCCGATCGGACGATCGCGCGCAGGAGGTTGCGCTTCAGGGGCAACGCCGCGCCGCCGCCGCGACGCGTCACCTTGGGTACGGGACAGCCGAAATTCATGTCGATGTGGTCGACGCGACCCTCCGACACCAGCAACCGGACGGCCTCGCCCACGTAGTGCGGATCGACCCCGTAGAGCTGGAGACTGCGGGGCGATTCGTCCGGACCGAAGTCCGCGAGTTTCAGCGTCTTGCGATGCCCCTCGACGAGCGGTCGTGCCGTGATCATCTCGCTGACGTAGAGGCCCGCGCCGTACTTGCGGCATTGCGCGCGGAACGGGTAGTTCGTCACTCCCGCCATGGGCGCGAGAACGACCGGTGGCCAGATCCGCAAGCTTCCGACCGTGATCGGTTTGAACTCGCCGGGGAGTGGCGCGCGGACGTCGCGGTTGATCTCACTTCGATAAATAGAGTCCACCGTGCGGTGATATCTCGCGGCGTGCAATCGCCCCAGAGGACGGCGCGGCAGGCGAGTGGCGGGCGCGCGGCGTGGACGGTAACCTGTCGCCGTTCCCTGGCGTCGTGCCACTGCCGCGCAGACGGAGTGGCCGGTGCCTTCAGCGCGCAACTGGCGTGACCCGTGGTCCCGCGCTGAGGCGGTGCCGACCCCGCACCGCGATCCGCCGCCAGAGGTGCTCAATCGATGAAGTCGTCCCAACTCGCCGCACTGTGTGCGACGATCGTCCTCAGCGTTCCAGTCGCACGCGCCCAGTACTGCAGCGCTCCCAACACGGGATTCAACTGCGGGAGCGACGAGTACATCAGCCGCGTGCAGCTCGCGTCCATCGACCGAAGCTCCGCGTGTGTCGCGCCGCCTGGCTACGAGGATTACACGTCGACGTCGACGTCGCTCGTGCCCGGCGTTCCGTCACCGATGACGGTCACCGTGAGCCGTTATCTCCCCGGGGATCAGGTCACCGCGTTCTGCGACTGGAACGCCGACGGTGATTTCCTCGATTCCAACGAGACGATCCCGCTTTCGTTGACGGCCGGCGGCGGAACCACGCGGACGTTCGTCGCGAACGTCACGCCGCCTGCTGGGAGCGCCGCGTCGGTCCGCATGCGCGTGCGCTTGGTGTTCGACGGATGCTGCCCGGGAGGGCCACCGTCCGCCTGCGGCAGCGCGGGATTCGGCAATACGGAGGATTACACGCTCGCCGTCGTGACCGCCCCGACTCTCCAGGTGGCCGGAGCGGCGTCGCCGAGCGCGGTCGTCATCGCGAACAACGTTCTGCTCACGGCCGCCGTCACGGCGACGGCACCACCCAACCCGCCGACCGCCGTGAGCGTGCACGCGAACCTCGCCGCAGTCGGCGGATCCGCCAACGCCACGTTCTTCGACGACGGAACGCATGGCGACGCCGTGGCCGGCGACCGCACGTTCTCGCTCGCCTACGTCCTGCCGCCCGGCGTGCAGGCAGCTCCTTACAACCTGCCCCTCACGGCGACGGATTCCTCGAACCGGACGGCGACCGGGCTCATCGCGCTCCTCGTCCAGCTCCCGAACGACGAGTGCTTCGGCGCGATCCAACTCGCCGAGGGTCTCAACCCGGCGTCGGGTCTGTACACGAACGTCGGCGCGACCCTCTCGAATTCACCGACGTTCGCCACCGCGTGCGGTGCGCTCGGCAACCTGGGAGGAAGCGACGTCTTCTTCTTCTGGATCGCCGGATGCACCGGTGAGGCGACGGTCTCCACGTGTCCCACGGTCGCGGCCGGGGGCACGATGACGGACTCTCAGATCACGGTCTATGATTCGCCCACGTGTCCTTCGGCGGGGGACATCGTCGGGTGTGCCGACGATTCGGGATGCGGGCCGCAGGGATTCCTGACCGACGTCACGTTCCCGACGATCGCGGGCCATGCGTACTTCATTCGCGTGGCTGGCTACAACGGCCAGCAAGGGACGTTCAAGCTGTCCGTCGTCCGGCACACCGCGCTGGTGTTCACGGTGGGTTTCGGATGCTCCTATGGCGGTCTCCCCGGGCCATCACTGAGCGGCACGCCGCCAGTCCTCGGTTCGATCGGCACGTTGTCGGTCTCGGGGGCCGTTCCGTCGACCGCGGGGCTCCTCCTCGTGAGTGCCATTCCGCCCGGGCCGACCGAACTCGTTGGAGGGTGCCAGGGCTACCTCTGGGTCCTGGGGCTCGACATCCTCACGGCATTCACGACGAACGCCAGCGGCGGTTGGTCGTTGACGGGGCCGCTTCCGAGCGATCCCGCCGTCGAATGCGTGACCTTCCGCCTTCAGGCCATCCTGGTTCCGGCGTCACAGAATCCCATCTACCAGGTGACCAACGGTCTGGACCTCGAACTCGGCGTGTGAGTCGGCTGCGCGCCGTTGGCGGCGCGCGTTCGTCTACTTCTTCTCGTCCGCCGCCTTCTCGTCGGCCTTCAGGTCGATCGACACCGAGTTGATGCAGTAACGCAGGCCCGTGGGCGTCGGGCCATCGTCGAAGACATGTCCGAGGTGTGCGCCGCAGCGGGCGCACGTCACTTCCGTCCGCACCATCCCGAAGCTGCGGTCCGCGTGTTCCTCGATTCCCTGGCCGGCCATCGGGCGGTCGAAGCTCGGCCACCCGCAGCCGGAGTCGAACTTCGAGTCGGACGTGAACAGCTCGGCTCCGCAACCGGCGCACTTGTAGACGCCCTTGGTCTTCGTGTTCCAGTACTTGCCGGTGAACGCTCGCTCCGTGCCCTTCTCACGAAGCACGTGGTACTGCTCGGGCGTGAGCTCTTTTCGCCACTCTGCGTCCGACTTGGTGATTTTCTCTGGCATGGGTTGGGACTCCGCGTTGGAAGGAGTGGTTTCGAGGGCGCTGGCGGCGCTCGACGATCGCGCCTCGCCGGGGGTGGGCGCCGAGATCTTCGCGGTCGCCGCCGGTTCGCGAGCGCATCCCGAAAGGAGCACGGAGAGCGCGAGCATCGACGCCATCGAGTGAAACAACGTTCCGGTTTGGGGTCTCATGGAGTTGGGCCTCATCATCACAACCCTTTCCGATGCCGGAAGCTTCCCGAACGATTCTCGATTCGCGGATCGGGCGTCTTGCCGGGCTTCGTATCGTCCGCGCCGATAACTGCTTCCGCCCCGAAAGTCGCTCAGATCGACGGGGCCGGGCGGCGATTCGCTCGAACCATGAACATCAGCATCAGGGAAGGGGCGGCTTCCGCCGGGGAAGGGCGCGGGTGGGTCGTCGTGATCGACGTGCTCCGGGCGTTCACCACGACGGCGCACGCGCTTGCGGCGGGGGCGGAGCGGATCGTCCTCGTCGGCAGCGTCGAGGAGGCGCTCGCCCGTCGCGCGTCCACTCCGGGCTCGGTCGCCGTCGGCGAGGTCGACGGTCGGCCGATCCCCGGGTTCGACTTCGGCAACTCGCCGGATGTCGTGAGCCGTGCGGACTTGCGCGGGCGCACCGTGATCCTGCGGAGCAGCAGCGGCACTCAGGGCGTCGTGCGCGCGACGGCGGCGCGGGGCCTCCTCGTCGCGAGCCTCAGCGTCGCCAGTGCCACGGCGCGCTACCTGCAGGCGGTCGGAGCGCGAGAGGTGTTGCTCGTCGCCACGGGCATGCCCGACGGTTCGGACGGCGACGAGGACGTGGCGTGCGCCGAGTTGATCCGCGCGCGGCTCCGCGGAGAGCCGTGCGATCCACGCGAGGTGGTCCGGCGCGTCGTCGAATCGCCCGCGGGTCGACGGGCGCAGGACCCGGCCGTCGACTGGATCAGTGCCGCCGACCTCCGTCTCGCGACGGAGATCGACCGATTCGACTTCGCGATCGTGGTCGAGCGCGACGCCGGCGATCTCGTTGCGCGGGCGATCAGGGCGCCGTCACGTAGCTGACGGGCACCGACGTCTGCGCTGCGGCGCCCGCGCGGAAGTCGATCCCGACGGCATAGACGTGGATGCCGCCCGGGATCGGTCCCGGGATCGTGCCCACGGCCGTCACCGAACCATCGAGCGTGCCGTTGAAGAACGGGATCGGCAGGTTCAACTGGAACGTGAGTTCGTCGAAGCCGATGTCGATTCCGTGGAACCACCCGTAGGGGTAGCTGCCCGCCGTGAGCGTGAGCGCGTTGAAGTACGTGTCACCGGCCTGCGCGCCGTTCTGGTCACGGGTCGACACCGAGGCCGCGCCCGCCGGCTGCTGGATCGCCATCGTGAAGCCCTCCATCACCAGGTCCAGTTCGAACGCGGAGAGGTAACCCACGTCGCTCGACGCGCGGTCGCACACCGTGAGCTGCCACGTGCCCGCGGCCTCCCGACCCCGGAATGGGACGAAGCTCGCGGACGGCAGGTACGTCCCTTGTTGGACGACTCCGTTGACGACGCCGGTCGCGATGGAGACGCCGTCCGTGTCCGCGAACGTGTAGTTGCCCGAGAGATCCTGGTCGCTCAGCCCCGAGCCCGGCCCGTTGAACAACAGCCGCGAGACGCCGTCGTGGCTCAGGGTGATGACGAGGTCGGACGCCCAGCTGTGGCCCATGTTCAGCCGGACTCGCACTTCAGCCACGTGACCGGACGCTGGCACGCCGATCGTTCGCGTGAACGTCGTCGACGGCAGGCCGCAGGTGCCGCCGGTGCCGGTGGGCGGAATCGCGGAGGGCGGCGCGGGGTCGATGATCGTCGGCCCCGCGAGTCCGACCGTGACGGTGACGTCGTGGAGCACGCCCACGTCCGCGGACGCTTGATCGCACACCGTGAGGCTCCACACTCCGCCAGCGCTCGTGCCGTTGAACGCCGAGAGGAATTGCGTCGGACGGTACGTGCCGGGCACGATCGTGGGCGGAGATCCCGCCGAGGACGCGAGCACGAACGCCGCGCCCGCTGCATCCGCGAACGTGTACTGCCCGTGGAGCTGGAGCGTCGGGTTGGAGGCGTTGGAGCCGCTGCACAGCGGAACGGTCACGCCATCGTGTTGGAGGGAGATGTCCAGGTCACCGACGTACGTGTGGTCGATTCCGAGCGTGACGCTCACCCTGCTCACGAGTCCCACGGCCGAAATCGGCATGGGAACGGTGAACGTCGATGAGGTCGTGCCGCAGGCGCCGCCCGATCCGCTGGGTGGGATCGTGGCGTTGGGCGTGAAATGGAACGCGCGCGTCGCCGCCGTCTGGGCCGCCAGTGAAGAGGTGAGGACGAGGATGAGAGCCGAGAGTCGGAGCGTGTCGTTGCGAAGCATGATGTTCTTCCTTCGTGAAGCGAGGTTCTGGCGGCGTCTTGATGCGGACGCCGCGAGCCGCGCGACGAATCAGGGGGCCGTCGTGTAGGCGATCGGCGGAGCGACCTGGCGGATCTGGTTCCCGCCGATCTCGAGGGCGACGCCGTAGAGCGTGATGCCGCCCGGGATCGTCGCAGTCAGTGTCGGCGTCGCATCGACGTTGGCGCCGAGCGTGCCGGCGAAGAGCGGCAGCGGCAGGTTCAACTGGAAGAGCAGCTCGCTTTGCAGGATGTCGATGCCCTCGAACCAGCCGTAGGGATAGGCACCGGCCGTCGTCGTGAACGCGTTGAAGTAGCCGTTGCCGACTGCGGACCCGTTGGCGTCATGCGCCGAGATCGACGCCGACCCGGACGGCTGCGCAAGCGAGAGCGTGAACCCTTCGCTCGCGAGGCGCAGCACGAGGCCGTTCAAGCTCCCCGTGTCGACCGAGTACTGGTCACAGATGCTGAGGGTCCACGCCCCGCTCATCTCCATGCCGGTGAAGACCGAGAGCGACTCCCTCGCCGCGTAGCTCCCGGGCTGCACCGTGCCGCCGCTGACGCTCGCGCCGTTGATCTGGGGACCTGGTCCGGAGTTGAACGAGTACGTCCCGGCGAAGGCGGCGCTGCCCGTTCCGTCGTTGTCGCCGTCGAAGAGCATGCGTGTGACGCCGTTGTGGCTGATGGAGATGCGGAGGTCGCTCGAGAAGGTGTGGTTCATGTTCAGATCGGCCCACATGTAGGCGACGCGTCCGGGCGTGCCGATGTTCACCGTGCGAACGGTCGTGTTGCCGGGCGACGAGCACACACCGCCGGTTCCCTGCGGCGGGATCGCGGCCGGCAGACCGACGTCCGCCACGGCAGCGCCGCCGAACTCGCAAACGACTTCGAGGCTGTGGAGCACCCCCGAGTCGCTGGGCGCCTCGTCGCAGATCGTGAGCGTCCACGTGCCGGCGATCGCCATGCCGTTGAAGACGGCGAGCGGCGACGCGGGACGGTACGCGCCCGGGTTGAACGTGACCCCGGTCCACGGGGCGTTCAAGAACGCCGTCGGCGCTGAATCCTGGAAGGTGTAGTTGCCGTGCAGCTCGCGCGTCGCGGGGAGTCCCAAGAAGGAGTTCCCGTTCGAGAGGGTCACCGACGTTCCGCCGTGCGAGAGCGTCATCGTGAGGTCACCGACGAACGTGTGGTCGATGTTGAGGGTGATGGCCGGTGCGTGGACGACTCCGAGCGTGGTCACTGTGAAGCCGACGACCGCCGTCGACTGCGGCGTTCCACATGTGCCACCGGTCCCCTGCGGCGGAATCGGCTGATTGAGGGAGATCGCCTGGCCGACGAGGATGCCGGTCTGGCCGGAGGCGGCTGCGGCGAGAACTGCGAAGACGACGAGTGTGGACAGACTGCGATTCATGAGCGTGACTCCTTGTGGATCGAGTGGAGCCGGGTGTGGCTCCGGTTGCGGATTCCTATCGGTTCTTGCTCCGCGGCGGCGCCTCCTGCGGAGGTGCTTCGCCGAAGAACAATCCCGTGGTGGTTTCACCGTCGCGCAGCTCGATGGTGGGGACCGTTCGAGCTTGTTTCAGGAACGTCGCCGGGTCCGGTGTCTGCCCCGTCGACGTGAGGATCTGGTACGTGCCGGCCGGCAGGCCGGTGCAGCGGAGGGTCGTGCCGGCAGCGCCGTCGAGTTCGCGGATGGGCGCGTTGGGCCACATGCCGCGGACGATCACGTGGGTCGTCGTGCCTTCCATGCCGAGCACCTTGCCTTCGAGTGCGGCGCCGCGATGCAGCGTGGTGTCTTGCACCTGGTGGTCTCCGCGGCCGGAGCACACGAAGCTCGGGGTTTCCGACTCGGCGAATTCCGCGTGGCGGATGCGGAGCGCGAACTCCCCGGCGGGGACGCCGCAGAGCGTGAAGTTCCCCGTGTCGTCCGTGAGGGTCGTCAGCCCCGCGAGGGCGCCGAGCGAGCGGCGCGTCATGAAACGGATCATGCCTGATTCGACGGCTGGAAACGGATCGACGAGCGTGACGATCGCGCCCCGGACGGTCTCGCCGCGCGGCCCCGTGACGAGTCCGTGGACGCGGGCGGCGCGGTGCATGGCGATCGTGACGTCGGCGAGTGCGGTGTTCGGGCGGATCTCGAACGGGCCGGCGTAGCCGTCCGTGAACCCATTCGCCCAGACGAAGACGTTCACGGCAGCGCCGACGGCCGTCCGCAGGAGGAAGCGGCCGTCACGGCTCGTGAGCTGACGACGCTTGTCGCCGGTCACGAATCCCGACTCCGCTGCGCACGATGCGGCGATGGCGAAGCCGGTCACGGGTGAGCCCGAGTCAGCGTCGATGACGCGGCCCGCCACCGTTCCGCCGGGCGCGATGTCGAGCGTCACGTCCGTTTCTCCGGCGTGGACGATCCACTCCGTGCCCTGGGACGCCGTGTCGTCGGCGATGAATGCGACGTACTCGGCGCGGCACAGGCCGGTGAACCTGAACGCGCCGTTCTCGCCGGACACGGTGAACAGATCGAAGAGGGCCCGCGAGCGGATCGCGTCCGGAAAGCGCGAGACCAGGGCCGCGCCGTCGTCGGCTCCGACGGAGCTCATCACGACGTGCGGGTCGATGCGCTCGCACGATCCGGCGGGGACGGCGCGCGAGGATGCCGGCGTTCCGGCGTCGGGCTTCGTCACGCCGGATGGAGGTGCCCACGGGCCGCGCATGCGCAGCCCGATGCGGATGCCGGCGAGCCCGCCGCCCGCGATCGCATCGATGACGCGACCGCAGACCGTCTCGCCATGACTGAGGATGATCTCGACGGGTGGTTCGTCCGCCGCTCCGCCGAAGCGGTGTTCTTCGACGATCTCCGTGGCGAATCCCGCCTTCTCCGCGACGAGGCGCTTCACGCCGGGCGTGATCGCCGGGATGCGGAACGTTCCGTCGCGGGCCGTGCGGACGTGGCGTTCGAAGAGAGGGGTCGGGCGCGCTGAAGGACCGATGGACTCGAACACGGAGACGTCCACGTCGGCGAGCGGCGTGTGGTCGTCGCTCCGGACGGTCCCCGTGAGGTCAGCGCCGCGCTGGAGAGTCACCGTCTGGTTCAGCGATGCGGGGTCGTCCACGTGGATCGGCCGCACGCGCTTGATGCGGAATCCGTCGTGTTCCACGCGCAAGGCGTAGACCTGGCTCCAGAGGATGCCGTCGAACGTGAATCGGCCGTCCTCGTTCGAGATCGTCTCGGTGAGCGCCGTCGTCTCCGCGGGCGTGCCGCGTCCGCGGGTCGGGTCCGCGTGGATTGCGACGAGGGCGCCCTCGATCGGGACGCCGCTGGTGTCGATCACGCGACCGGTCAGGGAGGTCGCCTGGCCACGCAGTGCGGCATTCTCCGTCGACGCGAACGCGTTTGCGGTGATCCGCTCGGCCGCGACCGTCGGCCGGGACTCCGGTCGCATCGGCGTCGGCGCGGCTTCCGCCGAAGGTCGGCCGCCCCGCCCGGAGGTGTTCGTCATCAGCCGCGCCGTGGCGAGAAGCCCCAGTCCGGCCACGATGACGACTGCGAACAGACGGCGATCCATGCGTGTATTCACGGCGACCTCATGTCGGGAGAGGATCGAGGGCAGGATCCGGTCAGCCGAACCGTCGCTCGACGGCTCCAACTGCAACCGGTTCCCCGATCACAACAGTCTTACCGGTGCGTCGAGTTGCCTCGGCATTACAGGCCCCCGGAAAAAAAAGTTGGTGAGCCGAGATGACGGGCCCCGCCCGGCCGTTCGCCGGGCCTGGATCGACGCGGGGATGCGCCGTCGTCGTCGAGCCGTGCCGCCTGCGGACCCCGCTTCGGTCGTGCGGGCTCGGCGTCGACATTCATCGAGCTGCGGACTGCAATTCGCGCCGAAGCGGCGTGTCGCGTTCCGGAATCACCTCGAGCAGCGCCCGTTCGTCCTCGGCCACTGCGGCGCGGTCTCCCGTCTGACCGTGCAGGCGGCGCAGGAGCATCAGAAGGTGGAAGCCCGGTCGTCGGCGGCCTGGCGGCGATTGGGTGATCATGCGGATGACGCTTCGCGGATCGGCCGGCGCGGTGACGCGTGGGTCGAGCATCAGCGCGGCGACCTCAGCGATGATCGGGGGACTTGGGCAAATGCTGGCGAGTCGTGTCGCGAGGGTCCGCCCCTCCTCGTCGAGTGCGCGCGCCGCCTCGGAATTGCCGGCCTGCTTCTCGATCGCCGCCAGATGGAGACGGGTCGTCATGGCCGCGTGCATCACCTCCACGTTCTCGGGTGCGATGGAGAGGGCGGAGCGGAGAACGTCGTTGGCTCGGGTCACGTGCTGGCGAGCGCGAGCCCAAAGGCCTTCCGCTTCGTCCCGCATCGCGGCATCGCGAAGCGCGCTGCCGAGCATCGTTGCGAGGTACGGGTTGATCGGGTCTTCGCGCTGGAGCCTCTCCGCGTGCACGAGCGCCTGGTCGATCGGGTCGCGAGGCGCGATCCGCGACTCCGGGCGACTGTCTCTGCCGAAGAGCTGCGCGCGCACGGAGTCCGCCGCATGGACGAACGAGGGATAGTCGGGCTTCATCTCCAGCATGCGCTGGGCGTGCGCGAGGGCTTCATGGCGCAGGCGGCGCGCCTCCTCGGTCTCACCGAGCAGGTCGCAGAGTCCCGCGCGATATTCAGCGCTGGTGAACTGCGCGTGAACGGCCTCGGCCTGGGTGGGCCGTTCACGTGCCAGCCGGTCGACCAGGCCTCGACGCAGCTCGAAGTGTCGATCGGCAGCACGCAAGTCACCGAGGGTCATGCAGAGGGCCCCGATCCGCTCGTGGCTCCACGCCAGGTCGTCGATGACTGCGAGATCGTCCGGATGCTCGGATGCGAGGCGTTCGTGCAACGCGAGCGCGTGCTCGTACTGCGCGAACGCGTCCATGATCGCGCCGGTTTCCTTGTCGAGATCCCCCAGCTTGACTTCGCTTTCGGCGAGGTCCCGTCGCGCTGCGACTTCAGGCGTGCCGCCGGACGCGAGTTCCTGGCGAATGGCGAGCGCCGACTCCTGGCTGACGCGAGCTCCGCGGAAATCCCCCGCTTCGCGCTGCGCCGAACCCAGTCGAACGAGCGCCTCGGCGCGCAATGCAGTCAGACCTGCGTTGCTGGGATCGGCGCGACACAGGTCCTCGATGTGGCGAAGCATGGCGTCCAGCAGCTGTCGGCGGAACCCGACTTGGACGGCGCTCTCTTCCCCCTTGGTGATCTGGCGGACCAGGTCCGTGAAGGCTTGGCGCGCGGCCGAGTACTGCTCCGATCGCAGCGCCTTCTCCTTCCGGGCGGCCTGCCAGGCGATCGTCGTCGCGGTTGCGCCGGCGAGGAGCGCGACGAGCACGGCCGCCGCGGCGATCACGGCCTTTCGGTTGCGGCGCGCGAGCTTCCACAGTCCGTACCACGTTCCTCCGACGCGCGCGGCGACCGGGACGTCGTCCACGTATCGCTGCAAGTCGTCGGCGAACTCGTGCGCAGACTGATAACGGCGCTCTCGCGGCTTCTCCGTGGCCTTCGCGACGATCGCTTCGAGGTCGGCTGGGATGCCCGGTGCCAGAGTCCTCAGTCGGGGCACCTCGTCGTCACGGATCGCACGCAGCGCGTCCAGCAGGCCGCGCCCCGCGAGATCGAAGGCGGGGCGGCCCGCGAGGAGTTCGAACAACACCATCCCAAGCGCATAGATGTCCGAACGGGCGTCTCCGCCGTCTCCCACGCCGGAGACCTGCTCCGGACTCGTGTATGCCAGCGTGCCAGCGAAGGGGGCGAGTGTGGCGGTGGTCTGTGGCTGTTCGCCCGGCCCCGGGCGTGCGACCGCGACTCCGAAGTCGATGATCTTGGTGTGCCCGTCGGCGTCGACGAGGATGTTCGCGGGCTTCAAGTCCCGGTGGATCACACCGCGCTGGTGGGCGTAGTCGATGGTTCGGCAGATCTCGATCATCTGGCGGACGATCTCCACCGGACGCAGAGCGTGCGAGGTCACGTAGCGATCGATGGCCTCCCCGTGGACGAGTTCCATCGCGAAATAGGGGAGCGGTTGTCCATTCGATTGAGTCGTGCCCGCCTCGAAGATGCGCGCAATGCCCGGGTGATCCAGGCGACCGAGGGCGTCCGTCTCGCGCCGGAAGCGTCGAACGCCGCCGGGTGTGAGCCACCCTCCTCGGATCACCTTCAGGGCGACGTGGCGGGCGAGGCTCGGCTGCTCGGCTTCGTAGACGACGCCCATGCCGCCTTCGCCGATCTTGCGGATCAGGCGATAGGCGCCGAGGAATGAAGGGAACACCTGCGACGACGGGGATGTCGGACCGTCGGCGGCGATGTGATGCACGGCGGCGCGCAGTTCGTCCCACGACGACACTGCCTCCCTGCAGGGTGACCCGCGGTCTTCGTCGAGCAACCGTTCGACGCGCGTTCTCAGGACGTGATCGTTGCCGCAGGCCTCGGCAAGCGCGGCATCGCGCGCCGCGGCCGGCAGGTCGCATACGTCTTCGAAGATGGCGAGCAGGCGGCGCGTCGACTTCGCGTCGAAGCTACCGGGCATCTGTGCTCGTGCTCCCGGACGTCACGTCGCGTGCATTTCCGCGGCGAGCCAGGCCTTCGCCGCTCGGTATCGCCGCTCGACCGTCGCCTTCGACGCCCCGAGGACCGTCGCGATCTCCTCCACGGAGAGTCCGCCGAAGAAGCGGAGCTCGAGAATCCGCACGGCCACGTCGTCGGCCGCCGCGAGCTCACTCAAGAGGTCGTCCAGCTGGACGAGCGTCTCGTCGCGGACCGCATCGCCGAGGATCGTGTCCTCCACCGGGAGTGCCGCCTTCCCGCCGCCCCGCTTTTGCGAGCTGCGGCGTCGCGCATGGTCACTCAGCACTTGGCGGACGGCGCGGGCGGCGACGCGGAAGAAGTGGGAGCGGCTTTCAAAGGTCACGACGCCCGATCCGCAAATCTTCAGGTATGCGGAGTGGACCAGGTCTGTCGGGCTCAGCGTGAAGCCGGCGGCGCTTCGGCCCAACAACGCCTCGGCGAATCGTCGGAGGCGGCCATAGACGAGCGGCAGAAGCTGGGCCGAGTCGAGCGGCAGGCCGTCGCTCAACGTGCGGACGACATCTTCAGGGCTCGGGATCAGCGCATCAGACATTCGGCCCGCGCGAGCGGGACCCCAGGGGCCAACGACCCCTGGCGACCCACGACGCGCGGGCGGGATTATGCCACGGCATCGGCGAGGCGTGGGCGGCCGTCGACGCCGGCCGGATTCACCTCGCACCAGCATCACGGCAGTCCCACCATCGTCGCGAGGTTCGAGAATCGGATCACGCCCGTGGACGGGTCCTGTGAAGTCACCTGCACTTCGAACGTCAATCCGAGGAGTGCGACGTTCGGTTCCAACTCGAACCCGAATCCGAGGTGGCCGGTGGCGTCAGCCGCAAGGATCGGCAGGATCGCCAGACTTGCCGGGTCGAGAAGGAACGGCATCTGGATCGGGGCAAGACCTCCGATGAATCCCGCACCCGTCGAGATCCCGATCAGGACGACACTGTTCGGGAACGTCGTCAGGTCGAACGATTCGTAGGCGCCGAGCGAGGGGAACCGTGGGAGGTTCAGGTCGGGCATGAGTCCCGCGTTGGCGACGAGGGTCTGAGTCCCGTCGACCGTGACGGCACCCGGCACCAGATCGGTGACCTGGAGGCTCGATCCCGTGATGACTGCGAGAGCATCCAACGACCCACGGCTTGCCGCGACGTTGGACCCTCCCGCGAGCCGAAGGCCTGGAGTCCCCGACATCTGAGATCTCTGGATGGCCACACCGGTCGACGCGGCGACGTCGATTCCGCGCATTCCCGAGCCTCCGATCACCGTGAGGGCGTCGAGGACGATGGCGCCCCCGCAGCCGACGATGTCGACGGCGTCGTGGCCTGACGTGGTGGAACCGATGGAGAGCGCCGCGATCTCGACCGTTCGACCCGCCGGCACGCCCGAGATCAGCACCGCTGCAGCCGTCGTATCGATGATGACGGGACCCGATCCGCCGCCGATCACCTTCAGGTTGGGCGGAGCACTGCCGTCGACGATGAACGCGGGGTACGTACCCGGTGTCACCCAGACGATCGACGTCGGGGCCGTCGCGGCGCTGATCGCCGATTGGATCGTCGCGTAGGGCCCGCCCGCGCCGACCTTGAAGACGTTGGCGGGTGGCGCGGAGCTGTATGGCGTCGCCTGGCCGGTGGCGAGCTCGTTCACCGGGTCATGCGTGAGCCGCTCGGACAGGCGGTAGTAGTACGTCTGTCCTGCCGTGAGGCCCGCGTCGGTCATCCCATAGAACGATGGACCCGCCGGAGAGAAACTCGCGATCGTCATCCATGGGCCAAGCGACGTGCTTGCGCGCTCGACGATGAACGCGGCGACGTCGACCTCGACCGACGTCGTCCAGACGATGTCGGCCTTCTCGGCGAGTCCACGCGCTCGAAACGATGCGAGCGTCGTGTGCTGTTCTGCGTTCCAGGTGACTCGATTCCCCGGATCGGACTCGAACGCGGAACCGCCGAATGGCCCCGTCCAGTTGTTCAGCGTGATCGGGGCACCGCTCGTGCAGCGGACGTTCGTCACGCCCGCGGCGCCCGGCGTGTTCCGGAAATCCAGGTACGCGAGAGTGGTCGGCGCCGGTCTCTGGATGTCGAGGAGCGTCGAACCCGCCGTCGCACCCGCACGCAGGTCGAACGTTCCACCACGGAAGTCGTTGGGGAAGGGGGCAATCGTCGCGGTCGCCGGTATGACGACGCCGCTCGAGTTCACGTCACGCACGGCGAAGTTGCGGGCTGCGATGGTTCCGTTCACCGTCAACCCGAAGCCGCCGCCTGCGGTGCCCGCCACCGTGGCACGTGTCGAGGGCGAGCCCAGGAGCCGCAAGGTTCCCGCGGCCGTCACGCTCAGTGCCGTCGTTGGGCCAAGTAGCAGCTGCGCGGTCCCGACGGATAGGACTCCGTCGATCGTGACGGTCGTGGGGGCCGGCGCGCGATTGATCGTCAGGGCCTGGCCGGTGCCGACGTCGATCGTTCCGCTGGCATCGACCAGGATGCTCGATGCGCTCACCACGGGAGAGTTCATCGCACCACGCACGCCATTGCGGATGACGAGGTTGAAGAACTTGACGACGCCGCCCGAGGTCGACGCGCCGATGGTGCTCGGCGCCGCACCGTCCAGTTCGATGGTGCCACCGGTCGGAGCGAACGAGGCGTCCGCAGTCCAGTTGCCGCCGCAGCGGATGGAAGGCGGCGTCGACGCCAGAGCCATTCCGTTGCAGGTGACGCTTCCATCGACGTCCAGTGTCCCCGACCCCGAGAGTTGGCCAGTGCCGAGGACGGCGTTGCCGAGGTAGGTCAGCGTTCCCGAGGGAATCTGGAGAGTCGCGCCGCCCGTGACGATCAGATCGGCGTCGAAGGTTACGGGTCCGGTGATCGGAGTGACGTTCCCGCTCGAACCACCATTGTCGACGACGAACGTTCCATGCTGGCCGGCCAACACGACGTCGATCGTCCCGGCGCCGCCGCGCTGCACTCCGTTCCCACCGAACGCCGTCAGCGCGACGCCCGAGATCGGGACCGGCGAGAACACCGCGATGCGGCCGCCGCCACCGCCGCAGCCGCCACCGCCGTTACCGTTTCCGCCGTTGGATGTGATGGCACCGGCACCCGTGAGGAGAGGCGTTTCGATCCAGATGCTGCCGCCGGATCCACCACCGGCGTTGCATCCCGTCGCGTTGAACCCGTTGGCGCGGACGGCGCCGTTGATGGTGATGAGGCCCGAGGCTGAACGCAGGTGGAGGGCTCCACCGCCGCGGCCGCCTGCGTTGCAGTCCATGCCGCCTCCGGTCCCGAAGTCCGTGGGGTTGGCGATGGAGCCGTGGACCGCGCCACTGGCTCCGCCGCCCTGGCCGCCATGGCTTCCGCCGGCCGTGATGTTGCCGCCGCCCGTGTTGCCGTACCCACTCGCGTCGATGGCGGCACCGGCCTCGACGATGATGGTGCCGGGGACATCGAGGAACAGTCCTGAGACGGCGAACTCATGAGAGAGCGTGGCCGCTCCCTTCACGAGGACGTTGGCGAACTGGGTGACGGTGCCGCTGAGGATCGTGCGGTTGCCGGCGTTGCCGCCGTTGTCGACGACGAGGTCGCCGAGAGTCGCCCCGTTGAACTGTGTGTAGATGGTGCCGGCTCCGCCGCGTCCGCCTAATCCAGCGCCACCGGAGACGGCGTAGGTGAATGCGGACGTGTTGGCGGGCGAGATCACGGCGATGCGCCCGCCCGATCCGCCGCCACCAACGCCGCCGCTGCCAGAACCTCCGTTGGCGGTGATGGTGCCCAGGCCGGTGAGGGAGGCGGCCTGGATCCAAAGGCTCCCGCCCGATCCGCCGCCGCTGCCCAGATCCACGGGAGCGACGATGCTCCCGTGAGCGGCGTTCGTCGCCGCGAGCCCACCGAGCCCACCGTGACTTCCACCGGTGCTGCCACTGGCTGCGCTGAGTGCGCCACGGCCGCTGACGTCGACGGATCCACTGGATGCGATCGTCATGGGGCCGAGAACCTGGAGTGTCAGTCCGCTCGCGGGCCCGACGAGGTGCGTGACGATGCCGGACGTGTCGACGACGAGGCTCGCGAACACCGGCGTGCCGCTGAGCATCAACACTCCGCCCCCGTGAACGGCTACGTTCTGGAACACGTTGATGACGCCATCGACGTTGACGTCCGTCATGTTGCCGACGGTCGTGCCGCCGTTGTCGACGACGAGATCTCCGATCGTGGCCGCTCCGATCAAGGTGTAGATCGTGCCCGCGCCACCCTTCTGCACTCCGTTCCCACCGAACGCAGTCAACGCGACGCCCGAGATCGGGATCGGCGAGAACACCGCGATGCGGCCGCCGCCACCGCCATTGCCATTCCCTCCCGACCCATTTCCGCCGTTGCACGTAATCGCACCCGTGCCGGCAAGCAGCGGTGTCTCGATCCAGATGCTGCCGCCCGATCCACCACCGGCGTTGCATCCCGTCGCGTTGAACCCGTTGGCGCGGACGGCGCCGTTGATGGTGATGGAGCCCAAGGCTGAACGCAGGTGGATGGCCCCACCGCCGCGGCCGCCTGCGTTGCAGTCCATGCCGCCTCCGGTCCCGAAGTCCGTGGGGTTGGCGATGGAGCCGTGGACCGCGCCACTGGCTCCGCCGCCCTGGCCGCCGTGGCTTCCGCCGGCCGTGATGTTGCCGCCACCCGTGTTCCCGTACCCACTCGCGTCGATGGCGGCGCCCGCTTCGACGATGATGGTGCCAGGCACGTCGAGGAACAGTCCTGAGACGGCGAACTCATGGGAGAGTGTGGCCGCTCCCTTCACGAGGACGTTGGCGAACTGGGTGACGGTGCCGCTGAGGATCGTGCGGTTGCCGGCGTTGCCGCCGTTGTCGACGACGAGGTCGCCGAGAGTCGCCCCGTTGAACTGCGTGTAGATGGTGCCGGCTCCGCCGCGACCTGCCACACCAGCTCCACCGGAGACGACGTAGGTGAACGCGGAGGTGTTGGCGGGCGAGATCACCGCGATGCGCCCGCCCGATCCTCCGCCACCGCCGCCGCCAGACCCACTACCGCCGTTGGCCGTGATCGTGCCCAGGCCGGTGAGGGAGGCGGCCTGGATCCAAAGGCTCCCGCCCGATCCGCCGCCGGCGTTGCACGCCGTTCCGTTCGCTCCGTTCGAGCGGATGACTCCGTTGTGGGTGAGCGTTCCCGTGACGATCAGTTGCAGCGCGCCACCACCGCGTCCGCCGGCGCTGCAGTCCATGCCGCCGCCGCTGCCCAGATCCACGGGAGCGACGATGCTCCCGTGAGCGGCGTTCGTCGCCGCGAGCCCACCGAGCCCACCGTGACTTCCACCGGTGCTGCCACTGGCTGCGCTGAGTGCGCCACGGCCGCTGACGTCGACGGATCCACTGGATGCGATCGTCGCGGGGCCGAGAACCTGGAGTGTCAGTCCGCTCGCGGGCCCGACGAGGTGCGTGACGATGCCGGACGTGTCGACGACGAGGCTCGCGAACACCGGCGTGCCGCTGAGCATCAACACGCCGCCCCCGTGAACGGCTACGTTCTGGAACACGTTGATCACGCCATCGACGTTGACGTCCGTCATGTTGCCGACGGTCGTGCCGCCGTTGTCGACGACGAGATCTCCGATCGTGGCCGCTCCGATCAAGGTGTAGATCGTGCCCGCGCCACCCTTCTGCACTCCGTTCCACCGAACGCAGTCAACGCGACGCCGAGATCGGGACCGGCGAGAACACCGCGATGCGGCCGCCGCCACCGCCGCAGCCGCCACCGCCGTTACCGTTTCCGCCGTTGGATGATGGCACCGGCACCCGTGAGGAGAGGCGTTTCGATCCAGATGCCGCCGGATCCACCACCGGCGTTGCATCCCGTCGCGTTGAACCCGTTGGCGCGGACGGCGCCGCTGATGGTGATGAGGCCCGAGGCTGAACGCAGGTGGAGGGCTCCACCGCCGCGGCCGCCTGCGTTGCAGTCCATGCCGCCCGGTCCCGAAGTCCGTGGGGTTGGCGATGGAGCCGTGGACCGCGCCACTGGCTCCGCCGCCCTGGCCGCCATGGCTTCCGCCGGCCGTGATGCCGCCGCCCGTGTTGCCGTACCCACTCGCGTCGATGGCGGCACCGGCCTCGACGATGATGGTGCCGGGGACATCGAGGAACAGTCCTGAGACGGCGAACTCATGAGAGAGCGTGGCCGCTCCCTTCACGAGGACGTTGGCGAACTGGGTGACGGTGCCGTTGAGGATCGTGCGGTTGCCGGCGTTGCCGCCGTTGTCGACGACGAGGTCGCCGAGAGTCGCCCCGTTGAACTGTGTGTAGATGGTGCCGGCTCCGCCGCGTCCGCCTAATCCAGCGCCACCGGAGACGGCGTAGGTGAATGCGGACGTGTTGGCGGGCGAGATCACGGCGATGCGCCCGCCCGATCCGCCGCCACCAACGCCGCCGCTGCCAGAACCTCCGTTGGCGGTGATGGTGCCCAGGCCGGTGAGGGAGGCGGCCTGGATCCAAAGGCTCCCGCCCGATCCGCCGCCGGCGTTGCACGCCGTTCCGTTCGCTCCGTTCGAGCGGATGACCTCGTTGTGGGTGAGCGTTCCCGTGACGATCAGTTGCAGCGCGCCACCACCGCGTCCGCCGGCGCTGCAGTCCATGGGAGCGACGATGCTCCCGTGAGCGGCGTTCGTCGCCGCGAGCCCACCGAGCCCACCGTGACTTCCACCGGTGCTGCCACTGGCTGCGCTGAGTGCGCCACGGCCGCTGACGTCGACCGCGCTTCCGGCATCGATGTACGCGTTGCCCGACACCGTGACCGTTGCGCCACCCGTGATCCCGGCAGGGTGGGTCAGCGTCGAACCGGCTACGAGCGCGATCGACTGCAGGGTGGTCGGCGTCGCGATGGTCAGCGTGGTGTTGCAGACGATGACCGACGCATTGGTGAAGACCCCGAGATTGCTCGCGTCGATGGTGACCGGCTGCGTCAGGACGACGTCCGATGCGTTCGCCGCGAAACCAGGCACGCCAAACTGCGCGACAGGCCAGCCGGGATTCAGGAGCGAGATCGTGATCGGACCGGCCGTCGCGGCCGTGAATTGACCGGTCAACGTGGTGGACGTGATGTTCGGCCCGCCGGAGGACGTGCCGACGATGGGGGAGCCGTTCACGAATGCCGTCGTGCACGTCGGAAGGAATCCCGTGCCCGTGATCGTGATGGCCGTTGGCTGCCCGACGACCGGGCACGACTGTCCGAGCGTGACCGATGAGATGGCCGGTTGAGCGGTGTACACGAACGGTGCGGACGCCGTCGCGATGCCAGTCGGAGCCGTGACCGTGACGACGGCGTTGCCGATTTGAAGAGATGGCGGCGTGACGGCGACGATCTGAGTCGACGTGAACGAGACGACCTGAGCTGGGAAACCTCCGATCGCCACGGTGGGTGCGGCGACGGCTCCAGGAACGGTGAACGACGCTCCGTTGATCGTGATCGTCGTTCCGCCCACGGTGCTGCCGCAGGACGGCGTCACGAGGCTGACGAATGGGGGTGGCCCCGAGACCGGTGGGAATCCGACGGCCGCCACGGCATCGATGTCGGCACCGGCTTGAGTCTCCGATGTCGTCGGTGGCTCACACGGCGGGAGCGGGCATCCCGGCGAGTCTTTCAGCTTGACGCGATCGAAGCGCAGAGATCCAGCGCTGAACCCGGGAAGGCTCTGGTCGATGTCGATCCCGTGGACGAACGACGGACCCGTCACGAGTGGCAGCGGGAAGTTGCCGTCGGTGTCCAGACCTGGCGGTGTCCCGGCCATGACAGTCGTCGTATAGGCGTCAGCCGGGTGCAACGCGACGAAGAAGTCCTCGGCGTGGTTGCCGGCTTCCCAGACGTAGAGGTCGGGCTGACTGGATCCGGAGTTCGTCAGCGCATTGTCCGTGAACGCGAGCTCGATCGAACCGCGATGTCCGAGCGAATACGCGCCGTGCTGCTGCGTCGCCACGTGTCCGGTCCCGGGACCAGGCTGCAGAGGGTCGCCCGAGTCGTAGTCGGGAGCACCCAGGGCGTCACAGGGATTGCAGAACGTCGATGCGGCGCTGTAGTAGGTGCCCTCCTGCACGGGCGCATGGACGGCGTCGGCGAAGCTCAGGGGGCCTTGCGGGAGCACGACGGGCGGTCCGTACTGGACGCCGTAGGGCCCCGGGCCGACGGGCGGCGCGGTGCACCCTGTGCCCGTCGCGCATGGGTGCTGCACCTGGGCGGCCGCCGACGCGGGCTGCATGCGGATGGCAATGGCATTGGACATCCGGACGACGCTCGCGGACGGGCTCGACGCGTTCAGCGTGGCGAACGCGCAGTAGAACGTGTCTCCCTCGGTTTGCGGTGGGAGCGGGCCGACGGCCGCGTGAGCTTCGCCCAGCGAGTCGAGCGCCGTGAGGAATCCCGCCGTCAAGCCAGGCAGATTCGTGAGGTACGTCTGCTGGAAGAGCGCGTCGTTCGTCAGCGGCCATGTTGAACCACCGCTGGTGGTCCCAGGGGTGAAGCCCCACGCGATCGCTCCGCCGGCGGCCGTTCCGGGTGCAGCGCTCAGGTCGCGATAGACGAGATCCGCGCTGGATGTCGACGACAGGTGTCCCGTGTTCACCAGTCCGTTCACCGTGGTCCGGCCGAGCTTGTACCCCGGCGTGAGACAGGAGAACTGGCTCCACACGAGAAGCTCGCGCCAATCCGACGTCCCCGACATCACGGTCATGCAGTTTAGGCCCGGCGTGACGATCTGCGACGACGTGCTCACGAATGCGCTCGCGCGCGACGCCCGCAGGAACAACATGGTCGCGGAGGTCCCGGTGCTGTAGAGCATGGTCAGCCCGTCGGGACTGCAAAGCAGTGCCTGCACATGATCCAGGTATCCGCCGCAGGATGGGAACTCGGTCACCTGGCCAAACGACGTGAAGGGAGATCCAGGCGAACTCCGCCGCAGGACGTACGGCGCCGTCTGACAAGTGCAGCAGGTCGGATCGAGGGTGATGAAGAGCTCCAGTCCATCGTCGGGTGCGGTGCCGACGTGGTTGGAGAAGTACGTCACGAATGATGCGAAGCGCGCGCTCGGCGCTGGAAAGACCCAGACCTGCTGGGCCGGCCCCCACTGTGCTGCCTGGGACGAGCGCGTGGTCTCCATGACGTACCAATGTTCCGCTCCGGCCGTGGAGTCGAAGTCGTAGAAGAACATCCGCCGACCGCCGTCGGTCACCGTGATGCACATGCGACTCGTATTTGGGGCAAGCAACTCGGGAATGAAGGACGGCGTCGTGAACGGCTGCCCGATGGCCGTTCGTGTCTCCGCTGCGATCTGGACGCGGTTGTTCGAAGTGGCCGTGACGAACGCCGTCAGTCCGTCCGGCGCGAGGCGTGCGGTGTACTTCGTATAGAAGTCGAATTGGATGTTGGCGTAATTGGGATTGGTCGAGACGTTGCTGCTGACGAGCGTCGCCTGTGCGGCCGTCGACACACTCAGCAGCCACAGGCCGGCAAGGACGCGCGTCATCCTGCCGACCGGGGTGAGCGCTGAGCGCTGGCCGAGTGCGTTCGCCTGCGCATGGATGTCGAACAACCCGAAACGCGAAGCGGACGTTGATGCATTTGACGGCGCGGGGACGGTGTGGCGGCTGTGCACGGGCGAACCTCCGGCTATGGCGGGATGCGGTGCGGTGCCCGTCGGCTCGACGTCAGTGATCGCGCACCCGTGTTCCCGCAGGGATGTCCCGCAGACGGAAACGGTGCGTCCGATCCGTCACGAGGCTTGAGAAAGTCGCGCGGTGCGCACATCGCGGGGTTTTTTCGGACGTACCGGAAGGCCGGTCGCGCGTCGCCCGGAGGTCGGAGCTGGAGCCCGGTCGGTTCCTCCGCGTGGAACGCGGCGCGGCGCCACGAACTCACCGAAACGGGTTGGCGATCGAGAACTCGATCCAGGAGTCGGGATCGAAGGTGTCGCGGTAGGCGAATTCGAGCCGGTCGGCGGTTCGAAGGTCGGCGGGCCGGAAGTGCACGAACCGGGGGGTTGAGAGTTCCTTCGTCGTTCCGTCGTGATTGAGTTGGCGGCATTCCGCGTCGACGACGAGGGTTCCAGCAGAGTCCCGCCGGAGGAACAGCGTGAGGTCGGGCGGAGGTCCGGACCAATACACCTCGCCGGGGAACTGCAACTCGCGCAGCGCGACGCTCCAGGTTCCGTCCGGTTCGCGTTCCGAGTCCGCAGCCATGTTGCGGATGAAATCGCCGCGCGCCGTCGCGGTGTGACGGCGATTCCCCGTGACGATCAGCTCCGGGTCGGCGATCACTTCCACGCGTCCCCGTGGAATCGGAGCGATGCGATGGATCTGGCGCGGGAAGCAACTTGCGACTTCGTCGGCTTCGAGGTTGAAGATCGCGCGAAGCGCGCTCGAGATACGGGGGAGGCTGTCTTTCGCCGCCGGCCCGAGGCTGGCGAGGACATTGAGAACTTCCAGCCCGATGATGTGGTCCCATCGGTACCCCACGAGCATTCCGTGCCCGCGCCCGTGCGGCGCCGACTCGGCCGACTCGCGAGGCCGCTCACGCTCGAGCGCTGCGACGAGAGCGGGCAGTGCGGAAAGGCCCCGCGGTCCGGCATTACGCAGCGCGAGTGCGGCGAGCCAACGCATGTTCGGGATCGGGTGCGAGAGGGCTCCGACGCACGTGTCGAGGGTCGCCGGGTCCAGGCCCGAACATCCCAGGGCATACAACGCAAAGGCCAATTCGACGTCAGGCTCCGCGGCGTACATCGCTCGCTCGACGTCGGCACGCGTGGGCGTCGGAGGCGCCGGCAGGCGATCGAGGATCGGCAGGAGCTCGGTGGCGGTGATCACGTCGCCTCGCGCGA
Organism: Planctomycetota bacterium; assembly: GCA_044222185.1. GTDB lineage: Bacteria > Planctomycetota > CAIWVZ01 > JBGANV01. The sequence continues at coordinate 382,382 of JBGANV010000005.1, read as the reverse complement.
GTCTGGTCGCGAGTGCGCCGCGGATCGGACGGACGTCCGTCTTCAACGCGGTCAGCGCACCCACGATCGTCGAGAGCTGCCATCGTTGGGCGTCGGACAGAGCTGACAGGAGCATGGGAGTCGCCGCCATCGCACGGGGTCCCAGGTCCTGAATCACCAGCGCGGCTCTTGCGATCTCGTCGATCGAGTCGCACGGGCTGCGGTCGAGGAGATCTTCGATCGCCTCGCTCGACACCGGTCGAAGACGGGCCCGCCATTCGCACGCGATTCTCCGTTCGGAGGGAGTCGGACCGTCGCGCAGGTAGGCATCGAAGACCGGCCGCACGACCGATCCGCTCGGGTCCATCGTGCCGAGCACCGTGAGGATCTGCGTGCGCCAGCGGGGCTCGGGCTCGCGCTCGAGGATGGTGAGAACGCGGGGCAGCGCGCCACTCGCCGCTGGGCCCTGCCTCGCGAGACATGCGAGGATCCTCCACCTGAGCTTGGAGTGCAGAGCCGAACGGGTGCGCAGCTCTTTCGTCGGCAGCGTCGTGGCTGGCTGCGTCGCATCGAGTTCTTCGATCAGAGTGACGAGCGCGTCTCCCAACCCGGGGATCGGCGTGTCCCATCGAGACAGGACCTCCGCGAGTTGCGGCTTTTCCGCGGCGTCGGCCCGGCGCCAGACGCGGACGAGCGCCGGGACGACGACGGTTCCATCAGGATCGGCGCGCAGCATGTCGCGGACGAACGGCGTGGTCCTCCGCGTCCGCATTCAGCGCGGTCTCGGCGACGGCGTCGCCGGCCGACGTCAGGACGCCGCGCATGAGCCGGATCGCGAGGCTCCGCACCGGCAGGTCGGAATCCGCCGCGAGCCGCGCGAGCGCCGGGAGCCACGCCACCGCCCGCGGCCCGAGCCGATACATCGCGTCGATCGCCTGGGCGCGCGCGCGGCCCTCGTCCGTTCGGGCGCCGAGGACGAGCGACTCGACGTTCGGCGCGTCGTCCTGCGACCGCAGCGACGCCGCCAGGGCTGCCGCGATCACGAGGGAGAGGACGTGCGATCGACCCATCTGCCGCGCGAGCCTATCACCGCGGCCTCCAAACCGGGCGAGCGGCGTTCGCCTACGCCAACTTCACACCCGTCAGGATGCTCGTGCCGAAGTTGTCGTGAATCGGCGTCATCGACTGGAGCTTGAAGCCCGAGTTGCCGAAGAGCGAGCGCCACTGCGCCTCCGTCCGCTCCTTGCCGGGAACGAACACCATCATGTCGAGGTCCAAGAGCTTGGCGGCAGTGCCGGTCGTGTTGCCCATGGGCGGCAGCACCGAATCGACGCAGTGGACGCGGCCGTCCTTGTTGAGCGCGCGGGCGCAGTTCTGCAGGAGCTTGACGCAGCGCTCGTCGTCCCAGTCGTGGATGATGTGCTTGATCACGTAGGCGTCCGCCGGCGGAACCTGGGCGAACATGTCGCCGCCGACGAAGGTGAGGCGCGCGAGGACGTCGGCCGCTTCCTCCGCGGCCCGCTCCCGGGCCAGCGGCATGAGATCCGGAACGTCGAGGACGGTGGCGCGCAACTCGGGGTACTTGCGCAGCAACGCGACGGCGAGATGACCCAGGCCGCCGCCGACGTCGACGACGGTCGCCGCGCGGGAGAAGTCGCACTGCTCCAGCACGCCCCGCATGGAGTTGTGGCTGTTCGACTTCATCGCCTCGCCGAAGGCCTCCATCTCCTTGGGATTCGCCTTGCAGTAATCCCAGTAGGGAAGCCCGAGCTGCGCCTTCGCCTGGGACTCGCCCGAATGGATGGCGTTCTCGAGCCCGCCCCAGACCTTCCACCAGCTGGCGCCCATGATCTCGACGAGCTTCTTGACCGACACGGGCGACCCGCGCGTGAGGGGCTCCGTCAGGGGCGTGGCGCCGAAACGGCCGTCGGCCGCTTCGCTGAAGATGCCCAGACTGGCGCAGGCGCGGAGCACACGCTCGAGGAAGCGGACGTTGGCGCGGATGCCGTGCCGCGCGACGATCTCGGAGGCCGACAGCGGGCCATGCTTGTGGATGATGTCCGGCAGGTCGAGCCGCGTCACGGTCGAGATCGTCTGTGAGATCCACGCTCCCATGACCATTTGCATCACGGCGGCTTGGGGCGGAACGGCATCGTCGGTCATCAGTCGGGCTCCTGCTGGGTGAGAAGGGAACGCCGATGATACGCGCCCCCGGAGCGCGCGAGCGCCGGAGCGCCGGGGTTCATCCCCGGCCGGACCGCGGGGCTCCGCCCCGCGCGAACGTGGCAATGCGTCTTGTGCGCCATCGAATGTCCCGCCGCCGACCCATCCGTTGCGCCGGCGCCCGATCGTGCCCAACCTGTCGTTCCCATTCCCGAACCGGAGTTCCCTCATGAGCCCCATCCGCTCGCGTGCGTCGCTCACCCTGTCACTCGCTTGCCTCGTGCTCGCGGCCCTCGGTCGAGCGCAGGACTCCAAACCCGCCGTCGGCGAGGTCCGCGCCACGGTGACTCGCGCCCTGTCGTGGATCGCCCGCCAGGCGGTGCCGGTCGACGGAGTTCCGGATGCCGTCCGCTTCCGCCCATCCGCCGACTCCGATGCGGACCCCGCACCGATCGTCTACGGCGGCAGCGCGGGCGTCCTCGTCTTCCTCGAAAACGCGGCCGCCGTGATGAACGACGAACAGGCTCGCAAGCTCGCGGATGCGACGGCCAAGGGCCTACTCGCGTCGGCCCGTCGCAGCGGCAAGTCCATCACGTGGGCCGGCAGCGCGGACCAGCCCGGCGCGAGTTCGCTGTACGTCGGCGACGCGGGCATCGGCCAGGCATTCCTCGTTCGCGCGAGGCTCCGCAAGGACGACGCCGCGCTCACGACGGCAGTCGAGGTCGGCGATTCGCTCCTGGCATCGGGCATCCGCGACGGCGATCGCCTGCATTGGCCCGACTCCCAGGTCGACATCATCTTCGGCGCGGCGGGAACGGCGCTCTTCCTCCTGGACCTGGGGGCGGAGACGAAGCAGCCGCGATTCGTCGAGGGCGCGGCGGCCGCGGGCCGGTGGCTCGTCTCGCGCGGCGCGGCGGGCCCGCTGAAGACCGATTCGGCGCGCAAGACGCTGTTCTGGACGACGCCGATCGCCGGCGACCGCCACATGCCGAACTTCAGTCACGGGACCGCCGGTGTCGCCTACGCGCTCGCGCGCATCGGCGCCGCGGCGAAGGACGACGCCTGCGCTTCGGCCGCGCGAGCCGGGGCCGCCTGGTTGATGGATCACGCCGTCCATGCCGGCGACACGCAGGCCTGGCCCGCCGTCGACGGCTCCAAGACGATGATGGGCGGGTGGTGTCACGGACCCCCGGGAACCGCCCGCCTCTTCCTCCTCCTCCATGCCCAGACCGGTGACGCGCGCTACCTCGACACGGCGCTTTCGGCCGCGCGGTGGCTCGTGGGCTACGCGGACGCGGCCACGGCCCGCGGCGTCAAGCCCAAGGACGTTCCGCCGAGCCTGTGCTGCGGCGTCGCCGGGGTCACCGACTTCTTCTGCGACCTCTATCGCGCCACGGGCAAGGCGGAGTTCCGCGACTTCGCCGTCCGGGCGGGCAGCTATCTCCTGGCCTCGGCGCGCCCCGACGGCGACGGCGTGAAATGGCGCAACGGGGCGTCCGCGCACGAGCGCAGCGAGGACGAATTCGGCATCGATCTCATGCTCGGGGCGAGCGGCGAGGCGCTGGCGCTGCTGCGGCTCGCGACGTTGAGCGAGCCGGTCGACCCCGTCCGGGCGCTCCCCGATCGCAGCGTCGGGAAGTGAGAGCGGGGCGCGGCGACGCGAGCGGATTGACCTGGGCGGGGCCTCGGCGTGTACGCTTCGCCCTCGCCGTCGAACGGACGGCGTGCACCCACCACGCGAGACGACGTCGACCCTTCGGAGTTCGCCCATGCCCCACGTCCGGTTCTTCCTCGGCGCCGCGCTGATCGCGGCGACCCTCGCAGCCCAGCAGACCGCGCCCTTCCTGAACACCGTCGATCTCCTCGTCGCCGACCCCAGTTCGGACCGGATCTGGCGGATGAGCGACCTCAACCTGGACGGCGACTGGAACGACGCCGGCGAGGTGCAGCCATTCTTCTCCTCGGGGAACAGCGGGATCACGGCGACGGACCTCACGGCGATGGCCGTCGCGACGGACGGCTCGGTGTTCGTCACCGACAATCCGACCTCGATCCAGGATCGCATCCTGCGTCTCGTCGATCAGGACGGCGACGGGCTCGCGAGTTCACCGGGCGAGGCCACGGTGTGGTTCAACTCGTCGTCGAATGCGAGCGGCGTCAGCATCGCGTCCGCCTGGGGCATCGCCGTCGGCGTGGACGGCGTCCTGTGGGTCGCGAGCTCCAACACCACGAGCGGTGGTGTGGACGCGGTCGTCAGGCTCCAGGACCTGAACGCCGATGGCGATGCGAACGACACGGGCGAAGCGTCGAACTACGCGATCATCGCGCCCGGCGGCGCCGTCGGCGAATCGATCCCCACGTCCGTCGTCGTCGCCTCGGACGGCACGGTCTACTTCCTCGAGAACGGGACGACGACCGGCCGGCCCCGCGGCATCTACCGGCTCCACGACGACGTGATCCCCAACGGCAACTGCAACGATCCGGGGGAGATCTCGCCGTTCTACATTCCCACGCCCCCGGCGACCGCCGCGTTCCTGTGGGGGTTCAGCATCGACCGGGCGGACACCTTCTACGTGAATGATCGCGGGAACTCGTCCGAGCGCATCACGAAGGTGCGCGACATGAACGCCGACCAGACGATCACGCTCGGCGGCCCCGAGGAGCGGCTCTACTACGCCGTGGGGAGCGCCAGCGACATGTGGATCGCGGCCGTGGGCTCCGATGGCCGCCTCTTCGTCGCCGAGGACCAGAGCCCGGACCGCGTGTACGCGCTCGCGGACCTGGACTCGAACGGCGATTGCACGGGCCCCGGCGAGAAGACCGACGTGTATTCGACGGCCGCCGCCAGCACGCTGATCTCCGCGTGCCGTTCCGTCGCCTTCCTGAAGACGCCCGGGCTCGCGCTGACTCCCACTCCCGCACCCATCGGAGGCGTGGCGACGCTCACGCTCGAGTCGGCCGTGAACGACGGGATGATCGTCATCCTGTCGTCGTTGCCGGACAACACGCCGCTGCCTCCCTACGGGACGCTCGGGATCAGCCTCGCCATTCCCGGGGCCTACTTCGAGCTGTTCCCGTTCTTCGCCATGCCGGCACCGGGTCGGCTCACGTTCCCGTTCGCGATCCCGAACGATCCGCTCCTGGCGGGCGTGACGCTGTATGCCCAGGGCGGCGGAGGGGTCGTCGGCCGAACGGTCCTGAGCAACACGCTCACGGTCACGTTCCAGTAGGGCGATCGGCGTCAGCGACCGCGCGATGCGGCCCCATCGGGCGCGTCACCGAGCGGGATCGCGACCCACGAGCCTCCGACCTTCGGCAGGTCCGACGACTCGATCGTCGCCGGAGTCGAATGCTCGCCGCCAGGAACGAGCGCGAGCCGAAAGCGGGCGGGGACGTTCGCCGGGATCGCAGGCCCCCGGCCCGGCGAGTCGAACCCGTCGAAGGTGATCACCCGCAGCTCGCCCTCGCCCAGCGGGTCCGCGCGCAGGCGGAACCGTCTTGGTCTCGCCGGCTCGCCGGGTTGCTCCAGGTAGACGACGGCGTCGAGGGGTGTGGGGACCATTCCGTGCTGGCTCCAGATGGTCCTGAGACCTGGCGCCGTGCCGACCCCGCCGCCGATCGCAAACCCCCGAAGCGTGAGCCCGAGCGAGAACCGCACGTTCACTCGCTGGACGCCGGGTTTCTCGAGGGGGCGCGAGTCGGGCCGTTCGGCGTCGTCCGGCTCGATGCGCACCAGCGCGATCGTCGATCGCGGGCCGATGAAGACTCGACCTGCCGAGCTCGCCGGCACTCTCGCCGCGTCGAGCGCTGCCAGAAGCGTTCCTGATTCCATCAGTCGTTCATCCAGCACCACGAAGTCGAGGGACCGCAGCCGCTCCATCGTCACCCCGCCCGAGGCGGAGAGGAACTCGTCGAAGTCGACCGCTTCCGCCTCGCGGCCGAGGCGGTGGATCTCGTGGAGGATGTTCTGCGGACTGATGAATGGATGTTCGGCGCCGACCGGGTGGACGACGACGAAGCGCGGTTCGGGTCGGGTCGTTTCTCGGAGCATCCGGCCTGCGACGTGGACGTTCGTCGAGGCCTCGCTGCCCGGGAGTTCCGGCTCCCCGACCGCCAGGGCTTGGGGTGCGGTGAGCGGGTCCGCCTGCCCGAGGAGTTCGATCGGCCCGATCGTGGCGAGGGGGACGTCGGCTCGCGGTGACCGCAACGCGAGCACGCCATCGAGCAGGGCGATCACGATCCCCACGGTGAAGGCCGTCGTACGGGGCTTGCCGCTCAGGCGATCGACGGCCGCTCCCACGAGAGCGCATCCGACCGGGATGAAGCCCACGACGTAGTGGCTGTGGAGGGTCACGGTGCCCAGCGTGATCACCGGGAAGGCGACGATGGGAGCGGCGAGCATCACCGCGAGGGCCGAGGATCGGCCGCCGTCTGGCGCCGCGTCCGCAGCGCGGCGTCGGCACACGAAGAGCAGGACGGCGGACGCGAGGACGCCCGCCGCGAGCATGGCCCCGAAGCCGTTGTTCACGAGATTGAGGGGATAGTAGGTCCACCTCCCGAGGTCGAACGTTCCCAGGCTCCCCGAGAATCGGGCCTGGCCTTCGGCATCGGACACCCACCGGGCGTACCGCAGGGCGCTCGCGAGGTTGGTGGCGTACCACGGCGCGGCGAGCGCTGCGCACGCGGCCCCGGCCAGCGCCAGGTTCGCGAAGACGCGCTTCCATCCCTCGCGCGCCCATCCCATGGCGGCAGCGACGATGACGGCGCCAGCGACCTCGACGGGTGCCAGCATCTTCACGAGCGCGGCGATCGCCACCAGACAACCGGCGGCGATGGACGGCCCCCGCCGTGTGAACCCCTCGCTGCGGACGATGGCGTTCAGTGCCCACAGGCTCGCGGCAGCCATGGCGAACTGAGGTCGGAGCTGGCGCGGCGAGGTGAGCACGACCGGCGCGGTCGCGGCGAGGGCCGCCGCGAGCGCTGCAGCTCGGGGGCCGGCGACGCTGCGAGCCAGCCTCCACGCGCCCAGCACGAACGCGACGAGGGCGCCCGTCATGACGATCGTGTAGGTGCCCGTCGTGACTTCGCCGCCGGTGAAGCTCGCCACCATCCCCACGAGCATCTGGAGCAGCGGGGGATGCGTCCCCGGGCGAGTGATCCCCTCGGTGAGCCACCGACCGACGCCCCCATCGCGCAGCCGGTCGAGCATCGCATCGGCGTCGAGGCGATCCCAGCCAGCGTCCATGGATGGCGGGCGCGTGAGGAACCCGGTCAGCGACATCCACGACACGTGGCCCACTGCGGTCAGCGCCGCAACCGCGACGACGACCACTCCCACGACCGCGCGCCGTCGTGTCGTGGGTTCAGCACTTGCGAAATCCATGAAGGCCCCCAGTGTGGCGCGACTCGCGGCGTTGTCAACCGTAGTGGCCTGTTACCCGTCGAGTCCCGTCATCGTCCGACACCGGTGATGCGTCCATCGGTCCTCTCGATGCACGATGCCGCTCGCGCGTCGTGAGTCCCAAAAAAGTTCTTCGCGATGAAGTGTCGTCGTCGCGAATGCGTACTGATCTGTTGCTCGAGCCCGCTCCGACCTCGTCCCGCCCCCCTCGCGCCGCCCCGCCGAAACAGGAGTCCGTCGATGGTGTCCCGTCCGGCCGTCCTCCTCGCCTTGACCCTCGCATCCGGACTCGCCCTCGCGCAGGAGCCCGATGCGCGTCCCCCCGAGAAATTCCAGCTCGCGCTCGGGTTGATCCAGCGCGGCCTTCACGACGAGGCTGCTCAGCAACTGGAGCAGTTCCTGAAGGAGTCGCCGCGTCATCGCATGGCGACCGAGGGCTGGTATCGGCTCGGCACCTGTCGCGCCGAGCTCAAGCAGAACGACCAGGCGATCGTCGCGTTCCAGCGCGCTCTCGCGAAGGGGGAGGCCTTCGAGCTTCGACCCGAGTGTCGCTATCGACTCGGCAACGCGTTGAAGGTCGCCAACCGCCACGGCGAGGCCGCCGAGCAGTATCAGAAGCTCGTCGAGGAGTCGGGGGCCGATCACTATTTGAGCGCGGCATCCCAGTTCGCGGCTGGCGAGTGCTGGCGGGATGCGGGCAAGACGGACCAGGCGCTGACGGCCTTCGTCTCGTCGGCCCAATCGGACAAATCGAAGGATGGCCAGTACGCGGCGCCGGCCCTCTACGCCGCTGGCTTCATCTTGTTGAACGGGGGCAAGGCGGCGGACGCGTCGCAGGCGTTTGGCGCCGTGGCCGACAGGTATCCGGCACATGCTGCCGCCGCCGAGTGTCGCTATCTCCAGGGCGAGGCGGCCCTTCGCGCCGGCGACTTCGAGGCTGCTGATCGAGCGCTCGCGATCGCGAAGAAGGCCGGCGGCGAATTCGCGGACGATGCGGCGATGGGGCTGGCGCGATGCCGCATCGACGGCGGCAAGCCGGACGACGCGCTTCCGTTCCTCCGCGAGATCGTCAAGAAATACCCGGACTCTCCGCACCTGGCCCGCGCGAGGCTGGAGATCGGACGCATCCTCTACAAGCAGGGCAAGGCCGATCAGGCGGCGAAGGAGCTGGGCGAGCTCGCCGGAAGCGACAAGACGTCACCCGAGCTCATGGCGCCGTCGCTCGAGCTGCGCGGGGTGGCTCTGCTCGACGGCGGGAAGGCTGCCGAGGCAGCTCCCTTGTTCGAGCAGGCACTCGCCGTCGCCAAGGACCCGGTGACGACGACTCGCCTCCATTACCAGCTCGCCGAGGCGCTCGCCGCGCAGGAACGATGGGAGAAGGCCGCACCGGAGTACAGGCAGGCGGCCGGCGCCGCGGATGCGGCGCTCGCAGGAGACGCGCTGTACGGCGAGGCTCTCGCGCTCCACAAGCTCGGTCAGTTCGACGCCGCGCTCGCGCGGCTTCGAACGCTGACGTCGTCACAGCCGCAGCACCGGCTGGCCGTCCAGGCGAAGTTCGCCGAGGCCGAGAATCTCTTTGCGCTCAAGAGATTCGACGAGGCCGCACCGATTTTCGCCGCCGTTCCCGCAGATCATCCGCTGGCGCGCAAGGCCGCGTTCAAGCGTGCGTGGTGCACGTATCTCGCCGGGCGCGCGAAGGAGGCCGCAGAGGCCTTCGGCGCCCTCGCGGCGGGACAGGAGAAGGACGCGCTCGGCGAGGAGGCGCTCTCCATGGTCGCGCTGGCCGCATTGCAGGCTGGCGACGATGACGCGGCGCTCGCCGCCGCGGATCGGTACCGGGCCCGTTACCGGCAGGGTTCGTTCCTGGGGCGGACGGAACGCGTCGCCGCCCGCGTCCTGAAGAAGCAGGGGAATCTCCGGGGAGCCTCGGAACGGCTTGCGGCGGCGTCTTCCGCCAGCGGCGCCACGCCCGAGGAGATGACGACCGACCGGCTGCAGGCCGCCGAGATCCTCTTCCAGCAGGGCGACTTCGAAGGCGCGCGGGATGCCTACGCGAAGCTCGCGGCCGTCGAGGGCACGACCGGTGCCCGGGCCATCGAAGGGCTTGCATGGTGCGCTTTCGAGCTGGATGACGACGGGGGATGCCGGCGCGAGGTCGCGCGCGGCCTCGCGCACCCCGCGGTCGGTGACCTCGCGGCGAGCCTGCTCGAGCTCCTGACGACGCTTCACGTGAAGAAGGAGCGTTGGGCGGAGGCCGAGGCGTCGGCGACGGATTTTCTCGGCCGCTTTGCCAAACATGCCCGCGCCGCGGACGTGAGCTACGCGCTCGCCGTGGCCCAGGCGCGCTCGGGGAAGGATGAGGCCGCGCGGTCTCGCCTTGCGCGGCTCGCCGCAGCGAACGCGACGGCGAGGCCGGATCGCGTCTGGTACGAGCTCGCGTGGTGCTGTCAGAGGTTGAATGACAAGCCGGCGGCGATCGACGCGTTCCGCCACGTCGTCGAGTCCTCGAAGGACGACGACCTCGCCGGTGAGGCCCGCACGCAGATCGGCGAGGCGCTCCTCGCAGAGAAGAAGGGCGATGCTGCCCGCGAGATGTTCGCCGGGGTGAAGGGCAAACATCAGGCGCGCGCGCTCTATCGGGCCGGGTTCAGCCTGCTGGACGAGAATCGTCTGGCCGACGCGGCAACCGCGTTCGAGGCGCTCGTCGCCCTCGGCGAGGGGGAGTTGTTCCATGAAGGCCTGTTCCTCGTGGGCGAGACCCGGACGCGGCTCGGGCAATGGGAGGCGGCAGCACCGCCGCTCCGCAGGATGGTGAAGGAATCTCCCGACCACGCGCGAGCGCAAGGTGGACGCCTTTCGCTCGCGACCTGCGAGATGGCGTTGCGGCGCCCGTCCGAGGCCGTCGCCGCCGCCGAGCAGTTCATCGCCCGTGATGACGGGAAGGACCGCGCAGCGTCGGCCCGGGCGAATTTGCTCGTCGGACGAGGGCGCATCGAGCTCAAGGACTACGCCGCGGCGGAGGCTGCGCTCACGAAGGTCACGCAGCTGAGTGACGGCGAACTGGCGGCCGAGGCCCAGTTCCGGCTCGGCGAATCCCGCCGCGACCGGGGAGAGCTCGACGGCTCCGTGGACGCGTTCCTGAAACTCTCGATTCTCTACACGCACCCGCAATGGGTCTCGCAGGGCCTCCTCCTCGCGGGGCGGTGCTTCGAGGATCGCGATCAGAAAGACAAGGCTCGCAAACTCTATGCGGAGCTCTTGCAGCGCTTCCCCGAGTCGGAGTCGGCGAAGGAAGCCCGCAACAGGCTCGGATCACTCGGAGGCTGATGACGATGTTCCCGCTCCTCAACATGAACGAAGTGGCGACGCTGCAGAGCGCCTGGGACTTCCTCGCCTCCGGCGGCCCGATCATGGTCCCCATCGGGATCTGCTCGGTCATTGCGCTGGCGTTCGCGGCCGAACGGTATGCGAAGCTGTCGCGGGGTCGCGTCTGCCCCAGGGCCCTGGACGAAGTGATCGCCACCGCCGAACGCGGCGACGTGGCGGCGGCCCTGGACGCCTGCAAGAAGGTCGACGCCCCGGCGTCGCGGATCCTCGCCGCCGGCCTGCGTCGCGCGGGCTTCACGACGCAGGAGATCGAAACCGCCATGCAGGATCAGGCTTCGAAGGAACTGGAACGCCTTCGAGGCAACATCCGGCCCCTCAACATCATCGCCAATCTGGCTCCGCTGCTCGGACTGTTCGGGACCGTCGTCGGAATCCACGAGGCGTTCAGCGTGGTGGCCAAGGTAGGCATGGGCAAGCCGGAGCAGCTCGCGCACGGGATCGAGGTTGCGCTGATCACGACGATCGGCGGGTTGCTCGTGGCCATTCCCGTCGTCGTCCTCTCGGCACACCTCACGAGTCGTGTGCGCCGCCTGGTGACGCTCGTGGAGGAGAAGCTGAGCCCGGTCGTCGACCGCATCGCGTTCCGCCCGGCGACGGTGACCCATGCGTCTTGACCGCGGCGAGGAGGAAGAGGCGACGATCAACCTCACGCCGATGATCGACATGGTGTTCCTCCTCCTGATCTTCTTCCTGGCGTCGACTACGTTCGCCGTCGAGCAGGTCGAGATGGGACTCACGCTGCCCGAGGCTCGCAACGGCAAGGCGGGCAAGGATGCCCACCTCCTCGTCATCAACGTGACGCGGGATGGGGCGCTCCACGTCGACGGCCGCGTCGTGACGGTCGAGGCGTTGCACCAGAAACTGAAGTCCGCCGCCCAGCGGAACAAGGACCAGGAGGTCCTCATCCGCGGCGACACGTCGGCGCAGTTCGGCGTCGTCGCCAAGGCGTTCGACGCGTGCCTGGGTGCATCGCTCCGCAAGGTCTCGATCGCGGCTCAACCGGACGGTGAGGGACAACCTCGGTGACGACGCAGACTCGTCGCTGGATGATGCGTGGTGCGATCGCCGTGTTCGTCGCGGCGCTCGCGGGCTACGTGTTCCTCCGAACGGGTCGGCCGCTCTACTACACCGACGGACGATCGCCGATCGCCGCGACCGAGCTCGTCGCCGCGACACAGCTCGTGTGGGACCGACCGCGCCCCGAGACGGAGTTGCCGGGGCCCGTCGAGGGACGCGTCCAACCGCTGCCGGATGGTCGCTATCTCTATGCTCGCCGGCTCGCCGATGGCAGCACCGACCTCGTGGTGTTCGACCCCGCGCACCGGGACATGGGCGCCATCGCGCCACCGGGGCTGAACGCACCTGGCCACGACCTTTCCCCCGCGCTCGCGCCCGATGGTGGCATCGTCTTCGCGTCGGATCGCGATGGCGGCGCCGGCGGATTCGACTTGTGGTCGGCGCGCCTCGTGGGGCTGCGCGTGACGGACGTTCACCGCTTGCCGGACGGGATCAACACGGAGCTGGACGAGACGGACGCCTGCGCGGATCCGGACGGCGGTTGGGTCTTCGTGCGACGCGATCCGAACGCCAACCGCGGTCAAAATGGCAGGCTCATCCTCGTCGACGCGGCCGGTGGGCAACGGCCGGTCTTCGAGATCGACAAGCCGAACGAGCTGTGGATCGATCGCGATCCGTGGCTCGCGCCCGACGGGACGGGCCTGTGGTTCGTCCGGCACACGCTCGGCGAGAAGCCCGTCGTGATGCGGACGTGGCGGCATGCCGGCCAGTTCGTCGAGCCCTTTGCCATGCCCGAGCTCGCACTCGGCGGCGAGGCCCGCGGGCCCGTGTCCGTCGACAAGGGCTTCGGACTGATGCTGGTGAAGCCCACCGACCCGGCCCTCGTCTACCGGGCCTCCGCGCACGAAGTGTATCCGTGGTGGGAAGGTCAGCGCGATCTCGAGCGGCTTCTGATCCTCGCCATGATCGCGGCGGTGCTGATCCTCTTGCTCCTCCAGCTTGGCAAGCGGTTCCGCACGCTCGACTTCATCACGTGGTGCGTGATTCTCTCGCTTCTCGTGCATCTCCTCGTCCTGTGGCTGTTGCGCGACGTGCAGCTCGTCACGACGCTGAAACCCGTCGCGCCCTACGTGGGTGGACTCGAGGTGGACCTCGTGTCGTCGGCCTCGGGCGGCTCGCCTTCGAGCGGGGGGGCGGCGGGTGATTCCGCCGCCGCAATGGCACGCGAACTCCAGTTCTCGGGTCACGCGGACGCACCGACCGCGGTCGCGCCCGGCTCGGAAGTCGTGATGGTCGATCGGACCAGCGGTGATCGGGCCACACCCGATCTGCCCACGACCGCCGCGCCCGCGGAGAACGCCGCCGTCGCCAAGGCGGAGCTGACGAACGACCTGAAGGACGCCGCGCCGTCCCCCGACGTGAAGTCCGGGCACGACGTCACGCAGACGGAGGTCGCCGCATCGCCCCTGCCTGCGCCCGCACAGGACCAGTCCGTGACCGCGACGGGGCGGACGACCGCGGCCGTCGACGAGCGGATCGTCGTCAACGTTCCCGGGAGCGCGGTCGGCGGGACGGGGCCGTCGGGGGCTTCCGGCGCGCGCGTCGGGAGCGCGGCGGTTCCCGCGCCGGATTCCGGAGCACCGCTCGCGGCCGGTGCGATGACGGCGCCGCAGGCCGGCGTGTCGGATGCTCCGTCGAAGGACTCGTCGGCGATCGCGAGCCGGTCCGGTCACGACGGCGACGCTGCTCCCATCGCGCCCTCGAGCACCGCGGGTGCGGCTGGCCCGTCGGGGCAACCACTCGCGGCGAAGGCGACGCGGCCAGCGCCACCGGCCGGTGCCGGCGACGGGGACCGGACGATCGGCGTCGCGATGCCGGGTTCGGCGGTCGAGAGTGGCCGGAGCTCGGGCCGTGCGGCTCCCGAGCTCCCGTCCATGAACGGGACACCGCTCGTCGCTCGCGGGGTTCACGCGCCAACTGCCGGTGTCGCCGACGGGATCGCGGCCGTCGCGAAGGAGGCGGGAGGCACTCGCGGTGGACACGACGCCGGACCTGCGCCGCTCAAGCCCTCGGTGGATGCGGGCGGTCACGGCCCGACGGGGCAGCCGGTGCTCGCGGGGGCCGCGCGACGCCAGACGTCCGACCTCGGCACCTCCGGCGAGCGGCCGGCGAGCGTCGTCGTGCCGGGCTCGGCGCTGGAGCGCGGCGGCGCCCATCTCGCTTCGGCCGTGGACGTGCCGTCCATGGGCGGCGCGAGGTTCGCGGCGCGCTCGCTGCCGGGCCCGTCGGACATGCCATTGCGCGACGCCATCGTCGCGACGGGTCGAGCTCACCGTCCGGGACGCGACGCGTCAGGCACGATGGGGTCGACCGGGGGGGCCGGGGCGCTGCGCCCGCTCGACCTTCCCGGGTTCGGCGGACCGGCGTCAGCCGCGGTGTCGAAGCCCGGTCGCACCGCGGCGCCGACGGACGATCGTGGCGATGGCGGGCTTGCGGCTTCGGTGACGCTGCCGGGCTCGCTCGTGGAGCCGGCGCCCCGGGCTTCCCGCGGGGCCCCGGCCATGCCGGCGATCGCTCTCGGAGGAACCGTCTTCCAGAACCGCTTCGGACCAGGGAAGGTCGAAGCGCTCGAGAAGTTCGGCGGCACCCGCGAGACCGAGGCGGCGGTCGCCAAGGGCCTCGCGTACCTCGCGCGCATCCAAAACAAGGACGGGTCATGGGGCGATCCGCGCACCGTCGATCCCAAGTACGGACACGTGACGGTGGGGAAGACCGGCCTGTGTCTGCTCGCGTTCCTCGGTGCGGGCCACGCTCCCGGAGGAGATGGCCCCTACGCCGGCAACACGACGCGGGCAGTGAACTACCTCCTGAAGATCCAGGATCAGGAGAGCGGGCATTTCGGTGAGACCTCCTCGTACAGCCACGGCATCAGCACCTACGCACTCGCCGAATGCTTCGGGTTGACGAAGGACGCTCGCCTGAAGGAGCCGGTCCAGCGCGCGGTCGATTGGATCGTCTCTCAGCAGAACCGTTCCCGCGACAAGCGCAGCAAGGGCGGGTGGGGATACTTCTCCGCCAGCCTCTCGCCGGAGGATGGGTTCGCGAGAACCTCCATCAGCGCGTGGCAGGTCATGGCCTTGGAGTCGGCGAAGCTCTCCGGATTCCGCGTGCGCGACGACGTGCTGCCGCTCGCCAAGTCGTTCCTCCTCCAGGAGTACGACGCTCAAACCGGCTGCTTCCTGTACAACCGGGAACCCAGCCGGCTCGCATCGAACTGGCGCACGTTGCCCGCGTCCACGCCAGCCGCCGTGTTCGCGCTGCTCCTCCTCGGGACGCCGAAGGACGACGGCCGGCTCACGGCGGGACTCGAGTTCACGCTCGAGCGTCGTCCCACCGACTACCGCCGGTTCAGCTCGGACGAGTTCGTCCGCATGGCGGCAGGAAACGTGTACTTCTGGTACTACGGCAGCCTCGCGTGTTTCATGGCGGGAGGCGACACCTGGACGCGGTGGAATGCAGCCCTGAAGCAGGTCCTCCCTCGAGGGCAGTCGGATGACGGATCCTTCGAGCCCATCGACGAGTACGCGCGTCTCGCCGGCGACACGCGGAGCAACCGGGCGTACACGACCGCGATGTGCGTCCTGAGCCTCGAGGTCTACTACCGCTACTTCACGCCGCTCCTGCTCGGCAGATAGTCGCGTCACTTCGGCGACGCACGCGACGCTTCTCCACTGTTGACGTTTCCCGCGGGGCGCGCCTACGCTCTCCGCCGCGCCGCGACGGTCCCCCGTATGCCGCGCGAGTGAAGCGTGAAGTGAAGCACCAGGAGAAAGAATCCATGCACGTACGCCGAGGTTCCGTCCTGTCGTTCCTTCTGGCCGTGGTTCTCGTGACGTCGACTTCCGGTTGGGCGCAGATCGCGCGCGACGGTCGGGGCGACGCGAGTTCGCGCATCGATAGCGTGTTCGTCCGAAACGGAGACCGGGCCCTCGACGTGCTGATCTCACGCGGCGTCGTCAGGCACATCGAGGACTACGGATCGTTCGCTGCCGTGCTCGTCGACAGCACGGCCCTCGGTGGGACCGAGGCGCTGCGGGCGCTCGGCGTCGAGGTCCGTGACGAACAGGGAGTGATCGGCTTCAACGGTCTGCCGATCGGGACGCGCGGCGGCCGAAGCGTGTCGACTCAGCTCGCCGGCGTGCCGGCGATCCTGCGCCAGGGCGGCGTCGCCGTCGCTGCCGAAACGGGACGCGAACTCCGCCTCGTGCAATTCATCGGACCCGTGAAGGACCAGTGGCTCGACGAACTCTCCGCCACCGGCGTGACGATCATCGCCTACGTGCCGCAGAACACGTACGTCGTCGCCGTCCCGCCGTCGTCGCAGGCGGCGTTCGACGACCTCTCGGCCCGCGACTTCGTGGGCTGGACGGGGACCTATGAGCCCGTGTTCAAGATTGCACCGGACCTCCGCGACGACGCCGCCAACGGCGCCGGCGAGTCGGACGTCACGATCCAGTTCATCGCGGACGAGGAAGCCGTCCCGGTCGTCATGGGCCTCGTGGATGCGGGGTATCGCGAGATCCGCCCGTCGAGCCTCGTGCTGAACTACCTGAACCTGCACATGCACGTTCCCAACGGGATCCTTCCGTACCTCGCCGCGCACCCGTCCGTCTTCGCCATCGAGCGGAAGTACGCCGAGCGTCGCTTCGACGAGCGCCAGGGACAGATCATGGCCGGCAACGTGACTGCGACGGGGGCGAGTCCCTCGGCTCCGGGATACCTGGCGTGGCTCGCATCCAAGGGATTCAGCCAGACCGGGCAGTTCGGCTTCGTCGTCGACGTGACGGACGACGGCATCGATCGCGGTTCGACGACCGACATCAACGTGGAGTTCCGCGTGGGTGGAACGGCCGCGGGCGCCGGTCGCATCGTCTACAACAACAACTACACCAGTGACGCACTCGCCGACGGCGGCGGGGGCCACGGCAATCTGAACGCGTCGATCGTCGGCGGATACAACAGCCTGACGGGCGCCGCGGCGGAGGACGCGAGCGGATACAACTACGGGCTGGGACTCTGCCCCTTCGTCCAGCTCGGCAACTCCAAGGTGTTCTCCAACGGCACCGGGAGCCAGTTCACACAGTCGGCCACGGCGCGGCTGACCGCGGCGTACAACGCCGGGGCGCGCATCAGCAGCAACTCGTGGGGCTTCATCTCCGGCAACAACTACAACGTCGATGCCCAGGAGCACGACACGATCGTGCGCGACGCCGTCGCGGGAACGGCCGGCAACCAGGAGATGACCGTCGTCTTCGCCGCGGGCAACGACGGATCGGCGGCGAACACCGTCCGTCCGCCGGCGACCGGCAAGAACATCATCACGGTCGGCGCCAGCGAGAACGACCGTCAGACCGGAACGGACGGATGCGCCGTCGCGAACTCGGGTGCCGACAACGCGAACGACATCATCAACTTCTCCTCGCGCGGCCCCACGGCGGACTTGCGCAAGAAGCCCGAGATCGTCGCGCCCGGCACGCACATCCAGGGCGCCGCCAGTCGTTCGCTCTCCTACAACGGATCGGGAGTGTGCAATCAGTTCTGGCCGGCCGCGCAGACGCTCTACGCCTGGTCGTCCGGAACGAGTCACTCGACGCCGGCCACGTCGGGCGCGTCGGCGCTCGTTCGCCAGTTCTTCATCAACCAGGGATTCGGCACCCCCAGCCCGGCCATGGTGAAGGCGTGGCTCATGACGGCCGCGCACTACGAGAACGGGGTCGGCGCGAACGACACGCTCTGGTCGAACAACCAGGGCATGGGCAGCGTGGACCTCGGCCGCGCGTTCAACGGCACGTCGAACATCCGCGTGGATCAGTCCCAGGTGTTCGGCACGACCGGGCAGACGTACACCGTGAGCGGAACGATCGCCACGTCGGCGCAGCCGTTCCGCGTCGGTCTCACCTGGACGGACAAGCCGGGGGCCACGACGGGCAACGCCTGGGTCAACGACCTCGACCTGGAAGTCACCGTCAACGGGACGCTGTACCGCGGCAACGTGTTCTCCGGCGCCAGCTCGGTCACGGGCGGGGCCGCGGACACGCGCAATAACGCCGAGTTCGTGTTCCTGCCCGCGGGCGTCACGGGCACGTTCTCCGTGACCGTGCGCGCGACGAACGTCGCGGGCGACGGCGTGCCGGGCAATGCCGACACGACGGATCAGGACTTCGCTCTCGTCGTCTCCAACGGGACGGTCAGCGCGCCGACGCCTGACTTCTCGCTCGCCGCGAGCCCGGCGACGCGCGCCGTCACGCAGGGCGGTTCCACGACCTACACCGTGTCCAACACGGCCGTGAACGGATTCGCGTCGACGATCACGCTGTCGGCGTCGCCCGCGATCACGGGCGTGACCTACGCCTTCGCGCCGAATCCCATGGCGGCCAACGGCAGCTCGACGCTGTCCGTGACGACGAGCGCCGCCACGCCTGCCGGCACCTACAACATCACCGTCACGGGAACCGGCGGAGCCCTCACGCGCACGACGGCCGTGTCGCTGACCGTGAGCCCGCCTGCCGGATCGAGTCAGGTCAAGACGTACTCCGCGTCCCCCGCGCTCGCGATCCCGGACAACAACGCCACGGGCGTCACGAGTGCGATCGTCGTGCCGATCTCGCAGGCGATCACGAGCGTGGCGGTTTCAGTCAACGTCACGCACACCTACCAGGGCGATCTGGTCGTGACGCTGACGGGACCCTCGGGAGCCTCCGCGATCCTGCACAACCGCACGGGCGGCGGCACGGACAACATCGTGACCACGTACTCGATCCTCACGACTCCGAACCAGGCGTTGTCGGTGTTCAACGGCCTCAACACGTCGGGAAGCTGGAGCCTGCGCGTGCAGGACCTGGCGGCGGCCGACGTGGGCACGTTGAACTCGTGGAACGTCTCGTTCAACGGCGAGAAGTCGGCGTCGCCTGCGCTGGCCATCCCCGACAACAACGCCACGGGGATCACGAGCATCCTGAACTACTCCGATTCGGGCTTCGTTTCGGGCGTGAAGGTGAAGGTGAACATCACCCACACCTACAAGGGTGACCTCGTCGTCACCTTGATCGCGCCCGATGGAACCGCCGTGCTGTTGCACAACCGTACGGGCGGGGCGACCGACAACATCCAGACCGAGTTCCCGGACCTCACCGTGCCGGCGGCCTCGCTCGCGACGTTCGTCGGGAAGAGCGTCACCGGCAACTGGAGCCTGAAGGTCCAGGACCTGGCGGCAGCGGACGTCGGAACGCTCAACTCCTGGACGCTTTCGCTGAACGGCCAGTGATTCGCTGATCGCGGGACCGGGATCCGCGTCGCTGCCGTCGAGGCGGTGGCGCGGATCGTCGGTCAGAAGACGTCGATCGTCCGCACCTTCGTCAGCGACCAGTTCGTCGCGCCCGCCGTGAAGGTCCCTGATGCGTCGGCGACGGCCCACTGCGCGTAGACCCGGACGGTCGGAATCGCGGGGACGTTCGGAAGCGCAAAGGCGAGGCTCGCGGAGCCCGTGGCCGACGTGGTGAACACACCAAGCGTCGGCGTGGGGAGCACCGTGGTCGCCGGGCTGAACACGGGTCCGACGCCGCAACCGGTGAGGGGCGCATAGGCCGTCGACACACCCAGAACTGCCGTGGCGTTGGCGGCTGCGCTCGCCACGCCGAGCTGGAAGTTCGCGTTCCCGCGCGCCGCACATCCGATGGGAAACACGGGGACCCCGCCCGCTCCCGCGCATCCGCTGGCGAGCAGCGCGGTGTCGTCGAGGACGGTGAAGTAGTTGCCGATTCCCGGAACGGACGCGGCGTCGGGATCTCCGTCTCCGTCCATGTCGGCGAAGATCAGGAGGCCGCCCCCGGCGTTGCCTGCCGCGACCGGGGGGCCGAACGGGGCGTAGATCAGGCTGCGGTTGCCGGCGTTTCGCACGAGCACGGACGCGGGATACCCGAACCCCTGCACGACGATGTCGTTGTTCCCGTCGGCGTCCACGTCGACGACGTCCGTCTCGCCGCCGTAGATCGAGCTGGACGTCGACGGGATGGCGACCGGCGCGCCAGGACCGGCCGGCGAGCCGTAGCGCACGAAGAGAACGGGCCCGAAGGTTCCCGGGCCGTACGTCATGACGATGATGTCGGCGAACCCGTCACCGTCGACGTCGCCGCACCCGATCGTCTCGGACGACGTGGCTGGTGCGGGCGTGACGAGGACCGCCGGCGTCGTCGTGAATCCGCCGGCGACGCCGTACCAGACGAAGATCTGCGTCTGGATCGGCGGCAGGCTCATGCCGAGCGCCAGGTCCTTTCGACCATCACCGTTCCAATCCGCGAACTGCACGTAGCGGCCGGGCATCACGAGAGGAGAGAGACTCAGCGTCGTGTATGGAAAGCTCCAGACGTTCGTCCACGCCGTGCCGGTATTCACCCAGGCGCCGAGCCCGCTCGCCCCCGCGACGACGACGTCATCGAGTCCGTCGCCGTTGATGTCCGTGATGTTCAGCGCCCGTTCCATCGGCCCGGCCACGCCGGAACTGCCGACGGGGCCGATGCTCCCGAGCGTGGCGACCTGGATCGGCACCTGAAAGGTCCCGTTGCCGTTACCGAGCAGGATGAACAGCGCGGAGACGCTCGCGACGACGAGGTCCGGGAACGGGTCGCCGTTGACGTTCCCGATCGCGTGCTCGCCGCATGCGGTGATCGGCGTCGGCGCGGCGAGCTGTGCTGTCGTCGCCGTGCGCGGGTCGACGACGATCGAGAGCGCGGTGAACGCCTGAACGAAGAGGTCGGGGGATCCGTTCCCGTTGACGTCGGCGAGGCTGCCGACGAAGGCGTAGTTCGTGGTCGGAGCGGGCGCGGTTTGGCTCACCACCTGGAGGTACTGCCCGTTCGCGAGCGAAGCACACAGGAGCCCGAGTGCCGCGCAACCAGCGACGGATCGCGTGGGCCGATTGGGATCGGATCGGTGAATCGTGGGACCTCCGGGATGGCGGTCGCGTGATCATAGCGATGCGATGGCTGCGGGCGGCATGTCCGAACGGTCGTGCTCGGCTCCGTCGTTCGTCGCGAGCCGTCAGATCCGCGTCAGTCGACGCTCGGCGCGCGGAAGAAGATGGACCACGAGTCGTCCAGCGGGATGGATTGCTCGCGGTCGCCGTCTGGGGCGATTCCTTCGTGGCTCGGCCGGTATCGGAAGCCCGTCGCCATTGCGCCGGGGAGCGCGGTCGAGCGGTTCACCTGGAACCACACGGTCCCGTCAGCGTCGCGCCAGATCTGCTGCAGGTGATAGATGCCGATCCAGACGTCCTGCTTTGCGGCGGCGGGCGGCAGGGATCGCGCCTCGCGCTCGAACGCGGCCCGATGGAGGGGGAACGCGACGCGCGTCGGGACGTAGGTGACGCTGGCCGCGACCGCGATCACGAGCGCCGCGAGCATCGCCGCCGTGACTCGGAGCGGCGCCCGCGAGAAGTGCAGGCAGTCGAACGATGCAACGGCCGTCACGAGGCCCACCGCGAGCATCCCGAGCGACGCCCACAGCGGCAACGAGACGAAGCTGCCTGGGTAGAGGCCGAGGGCGACGAGGATGACGCCCCCGACGATGGGGCCGATGCGCGCATGGCGTCGCGCGCGGGTGCGGTCTTCGTTCGTGATGAACTGGTCCGGGCGGCTCAGTCGGTCGACGTCCACGGTGAGAGTGTACTGGTCGATCGGCGCGTCCCCCGGGTGCATCA
The DNA here is from genome assembly GCA_044222185.1 of Planctomycetota bacterium. Classification (GTDB taxonomy): domain Bacteria; phylum Planctomycetota; family CAIWVZ01; genus JBGANV01. The sequence goes on along the minus strand of JBGANV010000005.1, from coordinate 360,681 downwards.
GTCGAACTGCGTAGGTGCGACTGCCGGACCGCCTCATTTCGCTGCCCCGGATGCGAACGACTTCCAATGGCGTTGGGGCGACGGGGCGATCAGCCGCTCGATCTCGCCGAAACGCAGGCTGTCCGGCTACTTCCCGCGGCCAGTCTTCGGGTCCACGAGCACGTTCAGCGATTCGGCCGGATCCAGGTACCCGACGAACGCGTACATCATCTCGGACGTCACGTCGTAGCCGTGATGCACCTTCGCCTTCGGATCGGGGTTGAACGGGTTGAACGGCGAGTTGTCGAAACGCGCGCGGCACGAGATCACGGTGCCCTTCGGCAGAGGGTGACCGCTGGGCTTGTAGTAGTAGGTCGCCTGCCAGTCGAAGCTGAAACTGGGGACGGACAGCAGGCTCTCCGACGTGCCGTCCGGCAGCGTCGCCGTGAAGCTCATGTCGCGGCCCCGCAGATGCATGTGCGGGAAGAGCCACATGAGTCTCGCGTCCGTCGGCAGGGGCTTCTCCGCCGCGACGGCGAACGCTGGATCGCCCGGGGGGATCTCGAAGTTCTCGTTCACCACAAGGTGGTAGCGGAGTCGGTGCTTCACGGGGACCTTGGGGAAACGGAGACCGACGGACAACTGATCGCGCTCCACCTTCCCGGTCGTCACGTAGTGCAGCGAAAGCGCCAGGACCGTTCCGCGGGGGATCAGGACGGCGGTGTCGTCGGCGAGAAGCAGGGGCTGCCCGCCGGGCACCTGTGTGGCGAGGAGTCCGTCTGGCGTCGGCATCTCGTTCGGGCGCACGACGACGAGGATCGCGTGATGCATCACCTTGGCGTTGTCGGCGAGGATCTGGATCCCGTTGACCCAGGTATCCACGTCGAACATGTGCGGGAGGATCACCGTCTGCGAGGTCACGAAGCCTTCCGCGGGGATGCGAACGGCTTCGGGTGAACGCAGGACGAGGTCGGGCTCGCCGATCTTCCAACGGAGTGGGGGTGTGGGACGGGATTCGGCTGAAGCCTCCGCCGTGCCTTCCGCCATGCCCGCGCTCACCCAATCCTCGAGGATCTTGCGCTCGGCGTCAGTGATGGTCGGGGCGTTCGCGAACGCCGACGTGTCGCCGTACGCGAGCCATGGCGGCATCCGCCGTCCGTGCACGACCTCGCGAAGCATGCCGCCGTTCGTCTTGGCGTCGAGGTAGGACGTCAGCGGAAACGGCGCGTCCCCGCCCGAGCTGTGGCACGAAACGCAGTTCCGTTTCAACACGGGCACGACGTCGCGGTGGAACGTGACCGGGGCCGTCGGTCGCGATTCCGGTGCGGCGATCGCGCATCCGTCGACGGCGGTCTCGGAAACCTCCACATCCCTGCCCGCGACGACGGCGGTGATGGCCTCGCGAAGGTCTTCGCGCCCCACGGCGGGGCTCGCGCCGCCGAGTCTGTACTGACCGTCGACGTGGCCTCGGTACCGCAGGCGCCGTGTGCCGTCGAGGACCACGACCTCGGCGAGACGCGTGACCCCCAGCGCCCGCGCCATGGCGCCCCCCTCGTCCTTTCCGACCTGGAATGCCACGTCGTATTCCATGGCTTGCGCGGCCACGTCGAGCACCGTGTCGCCGTCCACGGGATTGACGCCGAGGAACCGGACGCCGCTCTCGCGCAGCGTTCGATCCAGGGCGGCGAGGCGTGGCAGGTAACGCTTGACGATCGGGCAGGACTTGCCGGTGAAGACGACGACGATCGCCTTCGCGTCCTTGAAGTCCGACAGCCGCCTCGGAAGGAAACGGCTGTCGACGAAACCGAGGTCACCGACCTGGTCCCCAATCTTGGGCGCCGCCGACTGGGCCGACGCCATGCAGACGGTCAGCGCGATGATGGCGGAGACGCGAACGACGCATGCGGTCCGAGACATGATGCGATCCCCTCGATGTGGACGGTGGCGCGGATCGTATCAGGTCGCGCGGCAGCGCTCGCCACCGAGGGGATGCGTCGACTCGTGTGCACGCGGCGTTCGGGCCGCGCGCCCGGTGCGTCTATCGATGCCCCTCGGCCGTGGCCTGGTGGGCCGGCGCCTCGGCCGCGCCCACTTCCTTCGCCGGCGCGTCGAAGCGGACGACCGTGCCGGATTCGAGCTGATAGAGACAGCGGACGATCCCCGCGTGCCCATTCTCGACGGCCTCGCGCACGATGGAGCTGCGATCGACGAGGTCCTTCGCGACGCGCATGACGTTGTCGATCGGACCGCGAGACGCCAGCTCGGCCGAAAGACCTTTCGCCTTCAGCGGTGCGATCGTTCGACCGATGTCGTCGACGATGGCCTGGAGATTCGGCGTCGGCATGGCCTGTCCCGCCACCGCGGCTGCGACTGCGCCGCACTTTTCGTGTCCCATGACGATGATCAACCGCGCGTGCAGGTGCTCGACGGCGTACTCGATGCTGCCGAGCGACAACGGATCGGCGAGGTTTCCCGCGTTGCGAACGACGAACACGTCGCCCAGGCTCTGGTCGAAAACCAGTTCGGGAGCGACGCGGCTGTCCGCGCAGGTGAGGACGATCGCGCGGGGGTGCTGGCCTGCGGCGACGCGACGGCGACGGGCCGCCAGGTTGTAGGCGCGGGGTTCGCCAGCGACGAAGCGGGCGTTTCCTTCGACCAGTTCCTTCCACACGGCCTCGGGGGACGTCTCGACGTTCTCGTCGCGGCGCTCCACGGCGCCCGTCTCCAGCGAATACACCGTTCGCATGATCGTCAGCGAGCCGTTGTCGAGCTTCTCGCGAAGGATGGGGCTGTCCTTGCGCAGGTCCTGGGCGACGAGGTCGACGCACGCCCCGACGCCGCGGGCCTGGACTTGATCCTTCGGGAGATCCGCCAGCGCTGGCTTGAGGTTGGAGACGACGGCCTCGAGGTTCGCCGTGGGCATCTTCTCGCCGCCGGCTGCGGCGGCGACGGCGCCGCACTTCTCGTGTCCCACGATGACGATCAGAGGGACGTGCAGGTGCTCGACGGCGTACTCGAGGCTTCCGAGGGCCACGGGGTCCGCGGTCGCGCCGGCCATGCGGACGACGAACACGTCACCCAGGTTCTGATCGAAGATGATCTCCGGTGCGACGCGGCTGTCGGCGCAGGTGAGGATCGCCGCGCGTGGGTGCTGCCCGGTCGCGAGTTGCTTGCGAAGCTCCACGAACTCGCGCGGCTTCGGCTTGCCGTCGACGAAGCGCCGATTGCCGGCGGCGAGGTCTTCCCAGATCGCGTCGGGGTCGCCAGCGCCTGCGTGGGTACCGGCGTGCGCGTCCGCGGGTGCCGCGGGCGCATGTGCGTCGTGGGCGTCATGCGCGTCGGCCGCGTGATCCTTCGCGGCGCCGTGCGCAGGCGCGTGGTCGTCCGGTTTGCCGGCGGGGGCGTGCGCCTTCTCACCTCCGCCTGGTCGCGGAGCGTCATGAGCCTTCGCGGGCGCGCCTCCGTTCGCCGGCTCGTGCGCCGGCGGTTTGGAGGTTTCGTGTGGCGAGCCCGGCGCCCCCGCATGGACGGCCGGCGCCTTCTCGTGCCCGTGATCACCCTGCTGCCCGCACGCGGGCGCGATCGCGAGCACGAGCGTGAAAATCACCCATCGAAACGCATGGCGTGTACTCATCGGACGCATGTCTCCTCTGGACTGCCGCACGGGGCGGCGCCGCCTGATTCGTCCAGCTTCGTCACAGAGTCCCTCGGAGGAAAAGCCGGGGTGGAACGCCGGATTTGCGGCGACGTCACCCCGGGAAGGCGCGGGCTGCGGAGCTCGGCCCGCACCGCTCGCGCAAGGCATTTGCTGCGCCGAGGTTCGGTCACCCCGTGGGCGTCGGGCCGAGCCCCGCGCACGTCGCCACCGACCGCCGCGGTGAGGTTTGTTTGGCGGAATGCGGCGGCGTCGTATACCGTCGCCGCGCCGTCGGGTTCGTTCGTGGATCGACGGGTCCACCGCGGACCTTCCAGACCGAGGTCGAAGATCGAGGGTTTACTCATGGAGATGCGCCGTCTCGTCACGCTCTTCGTTGCCTGTTTCATCGCGCAGGCATCCGTCCGCGCCCAGGACGGCAACGGTCAGGGCGGGGCATATCTCCAACAGAGCCAGGCGCTGATCGGACGGCCGCTGTTCTTCGCCCTGGGCGCGCCGAACGTCCCCAACGGACAAGCCATCCTGAGCGGTTCGTCCAGCCTCGGCCCAACTACGATCGCCGGCTACGGCACGTTCTGGATCGGGCTCAACGCGCCGATCGTGTTCCATCTCCCGTACACGCTGGACTCCAACGGCCAGGCCATCGTTCCCGTCTTCATCGCCAACGACCCGGCGCTGCTTGGCGCCCCGCCCGTCTTCCTCCAAGCCGCCGTCGTCGACCCCTCGCTGCCGTTTCCGTCCCTCTCGGTGAGCAAGACGATCCGCGTCCAATTCGACTACGAACGCCGATACACCGCCACGGCGTCGCCCATGGGAACGGCACGGGGTTTCCACTCGGCCCAGAGCCTCTCTCGATTCGACGGTGACAACCGCAATGCGGTCCTCGTTGCCGGCGGCTGCACCGGCGACCTGCTGAATCCGGTCTCCACGGCCTCCGCGGAGTTGTATCGGCCGGTGACGCACGCGTTCGTCCCCGCACCTCCGATGAACGATGCGCGCGCATTCCACGGGTGCGTCCGGCTGCAGGATGGGCGCGTCCTCGTTTCCGGCGGCGTCCAGACCGCTGGCGTCGTGACGGGCGCGTGCGAGATCTACGACCCGGCATCGAACACGTGGTCGCCCACGGGGTCCATGAACTGGCCGCGCGCCGCCCACGCGGTGACGCTCCTGAACGACGGCCGTGTCCTCGCGACCGGCGGCGTCCCGGACTACATGGGCGCCGCGACCTACTTCCACACCCGCATGACGTCGATCATGAACTCGGCGGAGGTGTGGACGCCGGCGACGGGCCAATGGACGTCGCTCACCGGCGTGATGGCGAGTCCGCGTGCCGGCCACGGGCAGATCGTATTGCCCAACGGCGTCGTGCTGATCTCCGGCGGCATCGCCACGGGAACGTCCACGCTGGTCGGCCCCGTGATCCCGGTCATGACGCCGACGTGTGAGTACTTCGACCCCGCGACCGCCACGTTCTCGACGGGTCCGACGATGACGCTCTCCCGCGCCTTCCACGGAATCAGCTTCGTCGGCGCCGGGACCGAGCTCCTGGTCACCGGCGGGATCGTTGGGAACCCGAACCTCGGGATCTGCGAGGCGACGCCCGTCTGCGAGAAGCTCACGGGCTTGGGCTGGACCCTGGTGGCCAGCCTCCCGACGCCGACCTCGTTCCATACTCAGCTTCGTTCGCCGCAGACCGGGGAGGCGATCATCGCAGGCGGGCTCATCTCGGACTTCGCAACGAATCCCACGGCGACGGCCCTCGTCTATCGCCATGACGGGAGCGCGGTCGTTCAAAGCTTCAGTCTGGGCATCCATCCTGAGCGAGGTCAGGGCGTGGTCCGCCCCCGCGGCGGGCACTCGTTTACGCGGATTTTTGACGGGTCGTACGTCGTCGCAGGCGGCTGGGACACCGGCGCGGGACTCACGGACGCCTTCACGTCCTGCGATTTCTGAGCGCCGCAACCCCGGCACTTCACCCGCGGGCACTGGCGAGACCCGGACTCATCGACTAATCTGCTGCCCTTCACGGGTCTTGCACGCGCGTCAGGCGGAGGCGCGGTGCCGCGCTCGAAACCGAGGTCTCGCACGGAGACCGTCGATTCTCGACGGGGGTATGGACATGAACAGCTGCGGACGTTTCCTCGCGTGGGCACTGGTGTTCGCATATGCCGCCACGAGTTCTCCGGCCCAGGAGGGGAATGGCCAGGGGCAGGCCTACATCGACCCGTCGCAGGCGATCATCGGCCAGCCTTTCACGATCAGCCTCGGTGCGGCCAACGTCCCGAACGGTGACGCCGGCCTGAGCGGGGCCGCGAGCTTCGGCCCGACGGTCGTGCCCGGATGGGGCACGTTCTGGCTCGACCTCACGTCACCCACCCTGTTCCACATCCCGGTCACGTTGGACGCCAACGGTGCGATGCAGATGGTCGCGTTCATCCCGAACGACCCCGCGCTCCTTTCGTTCCCGCCTGTCTACCTCTACGCCATCGTCGTGGACCTCTCGCTGGCCTTCCCGCCGATCTCGGTGAGCAAGACCGTTCGCGTGCAATTCGACTACGCGCGGCGCTTCAGCCCGACGACGAACGCCATGGCGACCGCGCGCGGCCTCCATACGGCGAACAGCCTGACGCGATATGCCGGTGACAACCGAACGTCGGTCGTCGTCGCCGGCGGCGGTGCGGGCTCCTTGCTCGCGCCCACGGCGACGAATACCTCCGAGATCTATCAGCCGCTCACGCGGAGCTTCGTGCCCGGCCCGGACATGCAACAGGCGCGCATCGTCCACCGCAGCGTGCGGCTCCAGGATGGCCGCGTTCTCTACACGGGCGGCATCACTCCGGCCGGACCCGCGACGGCCAGCTGCGAGATCTACGACCCCGCGTCGAACACGTTCACGGCCACCGGGAGCATGGCGCACCCACGTGCGGGCCATGGGCTCACGCTGCTGAACGACGGCCGCGTGCTCGCGACCGGTGGACTTGCCGATTACACCGCGGCCAACGTCGACTTCCTGATGGCCATGAACTCGGCCCAGAACTCGGCGGAGATCTACGACCCGGGCGCCGGAACCTGGAGCCCCGTCGCGGCGCCGATGTCTTCGGCTCGCGTCGGCCACGCGCAGCTTCTGATGCCTGACGGCTCGGTCCTGATCACGGGCGGAGCCGCCGGTGGTGCGACCGCGAACTCCTACATCACCGCCCAGATCTACAACACCCTCGCGGTGCCGAACGTCGTCGCGACGTGCGAAGCGTTCGACCCGGTGACGGAGCAGTTCCAGCCGCGGCCGTCGATGCTGGCCGTGCGCGCGTTTCACGGCATGAGTCTGGTGGGAGCAAGCGGGGAGGTGCTGGTAACCGGCGGATTCAACGTCGGGTCCCAGGCCGCGACCCTCGCGCTTTCGACCTGCGAGCGCTTCAACGGAACGTCCTGGCAGCCGGCCCCGAACCTCCCATGGGCCGCGGCATTCCACACTCAGGTCCAGGCCGCCGACGGCTCGGCGCTGGTAGCGGGCGGACTCACCGGCCTGATGGTCGGACCCACCGCGACGTCCATGGTGGTGCGGCACACCGGGCTCACGGTGACGTCGACGCCAGTCATCGGCGCCTACCCCGAGCGCGGGCTCACCGGGGTGCCGGGTGGTCGCGGTGCACATACGTGCACGCGGCTGTACGACGGCTCGTTCCTGCTCGCGGGAGGATGGTCCGCGAACGCGACGCCCCAAAATGGAGCCTGGGTCACCTACGACAACTGATCCGGTTCCAAAGCGCGTCGCCGCGCCGAATTTCACCTGAGATGCAACGCGGAGGCGTCGGCGGCAACTCAACCGCTGGAACGTCGGCGTCTCAACCATCCACCGGTTGCATTCGGCGGGCAGGGGAGGCGTAGGATGTCCGCCGTCCTTTGGAGAGTGCTCATGCGAACTCGGTCGTTCGTGGTGTCCGTCGCGCTTGCGTCCGTGGTCGCCGCCGTCGGTTTGTGCCAGGACGGCAACGGTGTGGGCCAGGCCTACATCGTCCCGACCCAGGCGATCATCGGCCAGCCGCTGACCATTTCGCTCGGGGCCGTGAACGTGCCGTACGGCGCCGCGGCGATCAGCGGCGCGCTCAGTTACGGGCCGACCGTCATCCCGGGCTGGGGCACGTTCTGGCTCGATTTCACGTCGCCTTCACTCTTCCACATCCCGTTCTCGTTGGATTCCAACGGCGCCGCAACGGCCGTCGCCTTCGTCCCGAATGATCCGGCCCTGATCTTCACGCCACCGATCTACGTCTACGCGGCAGTGCTCGATCCGTCGTTGCCGTTCCCGTCGATCTCCGTCAGCAAGACGGTGCGCATCCAATTCGACAAGGAGCGCCGGTTCACGCCGACCACGAACGCCCTGGCGACCGCCCGCGGTTTTCACACCGCCAACAGCCTCCAGCGGTACGTAGGCGACAACCGCACGAACGTCGTCGTCGCCGGAGGCGGCGGTGGGACGCTCTTGGCCCCGACGGCGGGCAACTCGACCGAGATCTTCAGCCCCATGACGCGCTCGTTCACACCGGGCCCGTCCATGGCGCAGTCGCGCATGCTGCATCGCTCCGTTCGTCTGCAGGACGGCCGCGTCCTCTACGCGGGCGGAATCCAGACGGGAGGCAACGTCACCGCAAGCTGCGAGATCTACGACCCAGTCACGAATACGTTCGCGCTGACCGGTGCCATGCTGTCGCCACGCGCTGGTCACGGGCTCACGCTCTTGAACGACGGCCGGGTGCTCGCGACGGGTGGCATACCGAGCTATGCGGCGGCGCAGGCCGAGTTCGTGGCCCGGATGAACGGCATCCTGTTGAGCGCCGAAATCTACAATCCCGTGACGGGGACGTGGAACTCCACGGCCGGAAACATGGTCCTTCGTCGCGTCGGGCACGCGCAGATGCAGCTTCCGGATGGGAGCGTCTTCATCTCTGGCGGGATCTTTGGGTCCGTCACGCCGTCGATCTTCGGCGGACCGTCGTTCCCGCAATTCACTTCCTTGTGTGAACGCTTCGATCCGGTGACCGGGCTGTTCTCCACGATGCCGGCCATGGCCACGGCGCGAGCGTTCCACGGGATGAGCTGGATCGGGACGGGGTTCTCAATCCTCGTCTCGGGCGGACTCGGGCTGGGTACCGTCGGGAGCACGACGGCGACAGTCGCCATCGACTCGTGCGAACTCATCAACGGCACCGCGTGGACGAACGTCGGCGCACTGGCGCAGCCGGTCGCGTTCCATACGCAAGAGCGTGCGGCGGATGGCTCGGTGATCATCGCGGGTGGTCTCACCGGCGACATGACCGCGCCGACGGCGTCGAGCGTCGTCCAGCGTCACAGCGGCACGTCCATCTGGCAGACGTACTGGATCGGATTGCATCCCGAACTCGGAAACATGGTCGACCGGCCGCGCGGTGCGCACACGTTCACGCGCCTGTATGACGGCTCGTTCCTCTTCGCCGGCGGTTGGTCCGCGAACAACACCCCGCAGGCGGAGACGTGGGTCACGTACGACTTCTGACCCCTCTGACGTCCTCAGTTGACGCGGCGCTCGCGGCCGCGCCAGTACGGTTCGCGCAGCTCCGCCTTGCGGAGCTTGCCGCTCGGAGTCCGCGGCAGACTGGTGACGAAGTCCACGGACTTGGGAACCTTGAAGTCGGCGATCCTCGCGCGGGCATGACGCGCGAGTTCCTGCGGCGTGACGGATGCGCCGGGAACGAGGACGACGAGGGCCTTCACCGCCTCGCCCCACCGCTCGTCCGGAATCCCGATCACCGCAACTTCCGCGATTGCCGGATGACTCGACAGCGCGTTCTCCACCTCGGCTGGATACACGTTCTCCCCGGCATGGATGATCATGTCCTTCACTCGGTCCGAGATGAACACGTAGCCGTCGGCGTCGATGGTTCCGGCGTCGCCCGTGTGGACGAACCCGTCCCGCAGCGTATCCCGCGTGGCGTCGGGGCGATTCCAGTAGCCGATCATGTTCGCCGGCGATCGGATGCAGATTTCGCCGATGGCGCCCGGCGGCAGAGTCGCACCGCTCGCATCTACGCACTTCACGTCGACGCCGGGGTAAGGGCGGCCCGCCGCCAGTCGCCGGCTCGGCTCGGGCCCCACGTGATCCTCGTGACGCAGGCACACGGCCGTGTTGCCCGTCTCCGTCAGGCCGTAGATCTGGAAGAACCGACAGCGGAATCGTGCGAGCGCGCGTTCGAGCAGCGTCGTCGGAATGGGCGAGCCTCCGTAGACGACGGTGTCGAGCGACGAGACGTCGGCCGTGGCAGCGTTCGGCTCCGCGAGCATCAACTGGATCATCGACGGGACGAAGCAGGTCTTCGTCACCCGGTGGCGCGCGATGAGGTCGAGGGCCTGCCAGCCGGCGAACGCCGGCAGCACGACGTTCGTCGCGCCGACGAAGAGCGTCGTCACGGCCCACCACAGCCCGCCGATGTGAAACGACGGGAGTGCCTGCAGTCCCACGTCGCGGTCCGACCAACCGATCCACGGATCCCCGTGCGCGTGCAGCGAGCGCATCACGGCGAACAGGCTCCGGTGGGGAAGGAGGACGCCTTTTGGGTTCCCCGTCGTGCCCGAGGTGTACATCTGCACGGCCACGTCGTCGGGCGTGGGTTCCGGCACGTTCGCCGGGGGCGCCGATCGTGCGACCCACGCATCGAAACTCGCGGCGTCGTCGGTTGCTCCGTACAGGACGACACGATGGATCGGCGCGGCCGTCGGCCCGACGGTCGCGGCAACGCGCGCCGAAAACTCCGCGTCGAGAAAGAGAATCCGTGCCTGCGAGTCCTCGAGCATGAACCCGATCTCCGGCGCCGTCAGCCGCCAGTTGATCGGCACGAGCACGGCGCCGACGCGGGCTGCGCCGAACAGGATCGCGAATGTGATCTCCGAGTCGCGGGCGAGGACCGCCACGCGCGTGCCTCTGCCGCAGCCACATCTCGTGAGGGCGGACGCGACGCGGTCCGCCGACGCGTTCAGGTCGCGGAAGCTCACGGTTCTCGCACCGACGATCAGCGCGATCCGGTCTCCGCGAACCTGCGCCTGCGCGCGGATCAGCTCGGACAAGGTCGTGGTGGATGGATCCGTTGGCACCGATCTGGCTCCGCGCGGTCGACGACGGCCGCACCCGAATCCGGGCCGGCGCGCGGGTTCTACCACGACGGCGCCGTGGAACGCGCATGCGTCGCGCTTCGGCCACCGCATCGCGGGCCCTCGCCGAGCCCCTGACCAACCCCTACAATCGACCGACCCGCGAGACCAACGAGAAAGCACAGGTCCATGAGGATCCAACCGCCACCGCCAGACGACATCGGCAGCGAGATCACCGGGGTCGACGTCCGCCGGATGACCGCCTCCGAGCTGGCGGAAGCGAAGGCCGCTCTCTACGCGCACAAGCTGATCGTCTTTCGGGATCAGACGCTGACGCTGACCGAGTACGTCGCCTGCGCGAAGCAGTTCGGGACTCCGCAGATCTACTTCCAGCCCAACTACCATCACCCCGATCATCCCGAGGTCTTCGTCTCCGCCAACGTTCCGCTCGACGGCAAGAAGATCGGCGTTGCGGGCACCGGCCGATACTGGCACACCGACTGCCAGTTCTTCGACGACCCGCTGCCGCTGACGATGCTGCATCCGCACACGCTGCCCGAAACGCGTCGCGAGACCCGTTACATCGACATGGCGCGCGTCTATCGCGAACTGCCACCGGCGCTGCGCGCGTTCGCCGACGGCACGCGGGCGATCCACGACGCCAAGCTGCGATACAAGGTTCAGCCCTGTGACGTCGACAAGTCACTCCTCGAACTCATGGAGGAGTTCACGAAGATGGCTCCGCCCGTGACGCACCCGACGGTCATCCGGCATCCCGTCACCGGCGCCCCGAGTCTTTACGTCAGTTCCGGATTCACCGTCGGTTTCGCGGGGCTGTCGCACGAAGCCTCGACGGAGGCCCTGTCGCAGCTCACGGCATTCGCGGAGCAGCCGCGGTTCGTGCACACGCACACGTGGCGTGCGGGCGACGTGCTCCTGTGGGACAACCGCCCGCTTCTCCACATGGCAGGCTCGAGCCTCCATGGAGAACCCAGCGTCAGCTTCCGCATCGGCATCTACGACGGCCTGCCGTTCTACCCGAAGTGAGGTGATCCGTGTCGCTCCCCCCCAATGGTCCGCGGATCGTGGTCGAACCCGACCTCCTCGCGTCGATCCTCGCGCCCTATCGCCCGGAGTGTCGCTACCTGCGCTCGGCCGTCGTCGACGTTCCGCACGTCCAGCCCGACGACTTCACGCTCGACCCCGTGGCGCTGGCGCGCGCGTCCGGAGAGTTCTCGATCCCCGAGTCCTGCTACATCGACGCCACGGGGCACTTCAACTCCGTCGAATTCAACATCTGCTACAACCAGCTCGTCTACGTGCTGATGGCGCAATGCGTGGTGAGCAAGCTCGTCCCGTCGCTCAGCGACATGACGATCGACGAGTACCGTCGCCGCCAACTTCCCGACGTGCTGATCCACGAGTTCTCCAGCGTCTTCAAGCGGCAACTTTCGCCGGACCGATTCGTCGGCGAGGTCCGAATCGACCACGTCTCCAGTCGCGGGCGTTTCATCTTCCTGCGGACCAGCTGCCGGTTCCGCGATGACGCGGGCGGACTCGCGCAGGGCGAGGTGACGCTCGCGATCGTCGATCGCAGGACCACGGGCGCCGTCTCGGCTCGCCGATCCGGCAGCGACGCACCGGCGGCGACATGACGGACGAAGCGGGATCCGCCAGCCCCGCAGCCCGGTGGGCTGAGTCTCTGCGTGGACTGGCGCCAGCCGCAGCACGGGAGCGGATCCTGGGACTGCTCGCCGTCGAGATGACGGCGTTCCTCGGGATGCGCGAGGGGGACGCCATCGATCCGGCGCGGACGTTCCAGGACTTCGGCTTCGACTCGTCGCAAGCCGTCGACTTCAAGACCCGCCTCGAGCCACTCACGGGCGCCGCGCTTCGCACGACGCTCGTATTCGATTACCCGACTCCGGCGAAGCTCGCGGACGCGCTCGCCGACGTCATGGGATGCAACGCGCCGGACCCGTCGACCGCGAAGGACGCGCCCGCAAACACGCAACTGGTCGACGATCCCGTCGCCGTCGTCGGGATGGCGTGCCGATTTCCCGGCGGCGCGGATGATCCGTCGGCGTTCTGGCAGATGCAGCTCGATGGGCGCGACGGCATCGTCGACGTTCCCGCGGACCGCTGGGACGTCGCGGCGATCTTCGACCCCGTCCGCGGCGCTCCCGGAAAGACCTGCTGCCGCTCCGGCGGGTTCATCGCCGGTGTCGACCGCTTCGATGCCGCGTTCTTCAAGATCTCCCCACGCGAGGCGTCGCAGCTCGATCCGCAGCAGCGCCTCCTCCTCGAGATCGCGTGGGAAGCGATCGAGCGCTCGGGTCACGCCCCGTCGTCGCTCGCAGGCTCGGAGACGGGCGTCTTCATCGGACTCCGCGAATCGGAGTATTTCAATTCCCAGACGAACCGCGCGCCGCCGGACGTGTCGACCTACTACGCCACGGGCAATGCACTCTCGACGGCCGCGGGCCGGATCGCGTTCACGCTCGGGTTGACGGGTCCTGCGATCGCCCTCGACACCGCGTGCTCGAGCTCACTCGTCGCCATCCATCTCGCGGTGCGGAGCCTGCGCGCCGGCGAGTGCCGCGCGGCGCTCGCGGGCGGCGTCAGCTTGATGCTCGACCCGCTGTCGTCGATCGCACTTTCACAAGCGAACATGCTCGCGCCCGACGGGCGGTGCAAGACGTTTTCGGCCGCGGCCGACGGCTACGGTCGCGGCGAGGGCTGCGGCCTCGTGTACTTGAAGCGCCTGTCGGATGCGCGGCGCGACGGCGATTCGGTCCTCGCGGTCATCCTCGGTTCCGCCGTCAACCAGGACGGAGCGAGCGGCGGACTCACGATGCCCAACGGCATCGCCCAGGAACGGTTGATTCGCGCCGCCCTCGAGGACGCGCGCCTGACACCGGCGGCCGTAGGATTCATCGAGGCCCACGGCACGGGGACGGCGCTCGGCGATCCCATCGAGATCAACGCGCTCGACGCCGTGTTCTCGGATTCGCGCCCGCCGGGGCGGCCGCTCCTCGTCGCGTCCGTGAAGACGAACCTGGGCCACCTGGAGACCGCCGCCGGGATCGCCGGGTTCATACGCGCGGTCCAGGTCGTGGGAAATGGCGTCATCCCGGGGCACCTCCATTGCGAAGAGCCCAGCCCGCACATCGCCTGGTCGCGCATGCCGATCGCGATCCCGCGCGCCACAGTCGCCTGGCCCGGGTCCGGCGGGCCGCGCGTCGCCGGCATCAGCTCGTTCGGTTTCAGCGGAACGAACTGTCACATCGTCATCGGTGAGTCCCCGGCAGACGCCGCGGCTCAGCCCGTGGCGGACGACGCGGGACCGTTCGTCGCCGTCGTCTCCGCCCCCACGCGCGATCGACTCCGCACCACCGCATCGAACCTCCTGGAAGTCGTGAGTCGCGGCCCGGTGGACGTCGGCGCGACGTGCTTCACGCTCGCGGCAGGCCGTGCCCCGCAGCCGGTGCGAGCGGCGCGAGTCGTCCGGTCCCAGCACGATCTGCAGACGTTCATGCAGGCTCTGGCTTCCACGTCCGGATCCGACGACGCTGCGTGCGTGGCATCGACGCCACCCAAGGTCGCATGGCTCTTCACCGGGCAGGGGTCGCAGTACGCGTCCATGGGTCGCGAACTTCACCGAACGTTCGAGGTGTTTCGCGACGCGATCGAGCGGTGCAGCCGGATCCTTCGAAACGAGATCCCGGCGCCACTCACGGATTTCCTGTGGGGAGCCCGGTCTGACCAGCTATCCGCGACCGAGATCACCCAGCCGGCGCTCGTCGCGTTCGAGTGGTCACTCGCCGAGCTGCTGGCGAGCTTCGGCATCGAGCCCTCGGTGATGCTCGGGCACAGCATCGGCGAATTCGCCGCGGCGGCGCGGGCCGGCGTCTTCACGATCGAGGATGCGCTGCGACTCGCGGCGGCGCGTGGCCGCTTGATGCGTCAGCTGTCGCCTGAAGGCGCCATGGTTGCCGTGTCGGCCGCCCTGGAGGACGTCGCCCCGCTCGTTCAGCCGCTTCGCGACCGCGCCGCCGTCGCCGCGATGAACGGCCCGCGCTCGGTCGTCGTATCGGGAAGCCTCGAGGCGATCGACCGGATCGTTCTCGAGCTCGATCGTCGCCGGCTGCCCAATCGCCGCCTCGACGTCTCGCATGCGTTCCACTCGCCGCTGATGGATCCGGTGATCGAACCGTTCCGGCGCGAGCTGTCAGCCGTCTCGTTTGGCCGCGCGACGACGCCCATCGTCTCGACCGCCGCGCCAGACGCCGATGCGTCGGTCTTCGCGACACCCGAGTACTGGCTCGAGCAGCTCCGTTCGGCCGTGCGCTTCCATGCTGCCATGCAGCGGGTGGCCGAGATGGGTGCCACGGTGGCCGTCGAGATCGGGCCGAAGCCCACGCTCACGTCCATGGCGAAGGCATTTCTCGGCGGCGCGCACATCCGATGGATCTCGCCTCTCCGCACCGCCGGTGACGATCGCGGCGACGTCGCGGATGCGTGCGCGCGGCTGTTCCTCGCAGGCGCGCCCGTCGACTGGGCGCGCGTTGCCCGGGATCCGGTGCGGCATCGCGTCGCACTGCCGACGACGCCCTTCGCGCGCGAGAGGTTCTGGTTCCCGCCACGGCAGACCCTTCGCGGCGCCGCGGCCGATGCGACCGCGGATCTGCTCGGGACCGAGATCCGATCCGTCGCCATCGATGCGAACGTTCGCGTGTTCACGACCACGGTCTCGCGGGAGAGCCCGCGCTGGCTCGCCGACCACCGGGTCTTCGGCGCGGTGGTGTTTCCGGCCGCGGGATTCATCGAGCTGTGCGTCTCCGCCGTGCGTCGCACCGATGGTGCCGGCGACGTGGTTCTCGAGGACTTCAACATCGAGGCACCCCTTCGGCTCGCTGGCGAATCGACGATACAGACCGTCGTGCGGCGCCTCGAGAGCGGCGAGCGCGAGGTCGCCGTCGTCTCGCAGCCGATCGGAGGCTCCGAGCCATCGCCGTGGACGACGCACGTGCGCGCACGCATCAGCCGTTCGGTGGGTGCGGGGACCGCCGAACTCACCGGTCTGACGGACGCCGTTCCGTGTGATCTCGAGGCGTTCGACCGGGAGCTCCTGGCGCGTGGACTGGAGTACGGGCCGGCCTTCCGATCCGTGCGCGAGCTCGCGACGGCGCAGCATGCCTCCGATGCGCGCCTCGAACTCCCCGCGGAGGCGGGCTCGCCGGCGGGGTTTTCGGCTCACCCGGCGCTCGTGGACGGCGGCTTGCAGACCGTCGTCGCGGCGTTGGGCCTGGAGGAGACCCAGCCGTGGCTGCCGATCTCGATCGGAAGCATCGTGGTGCGGGGCAATCTCGGATCGCGTGCACGCGTCCGCGTCGACATGGACTCGGCGACGGTTCACTCGGCGGTGCGCGTGGCGCGCGTCGCATTCGTCGCGGGCGACGGCTCCGGCGACGTCACCCTGACGGGCTTGAAGCTTCGGCCGGCGGTGCGCGAGCGCTTCCAGCCGCCGGCGACCGCAAACACGGATCTCGTCCGCTTCACCCGCTGGCACGAAGTCGCCGCGGTGACGGGCGAAGCGAAGCTCGACGGCGAGAGCTGGCTCGTGATCGACGATGCGAGCGGGCTGGGCACCAGGCTTTCGACGCAACTACGGGAGCGGGGCGCCGCCGTCACGGAGGTCGCGGCGGGCGCGAATCTCGAGCGGATCGGTTCGGCAATCGGAGAATTCGCCGCGATCCAGGCGCCGCGAGCGCGCGCCGTGATCCTGCGGGGCCTCGACGGCGGCGGGTTCGCCTTCGCTGCGCCGGATGCGTCGCGCCGTCGCGAGCTCTGCACGATCGCGACCCTCGCCACGCGTGCCCTCGCACGTCTGGGGTCTGACGCGGCACGACTGATCTTCGTCACACGCGGCACCAGGGCCGTCGACGACGTGACGCCCGTCGTCGATCCCGAGGGCGCGCTCTTCGCGGGATTCACGACGGTCGTCGCCCACGAGCACCCGGACCTCGTCCCCCTTCATCTGGACCTGGATCCGTTCGTCGAACAGGACGAAGCTGGCCTCGTGCTGCGCGAGGCGCTGGCCTCCGATGACGGATGCCAGATCGCGCGTCGGGCCGGGCTGCGCTTCGCGCCTCGTCTCGAGCGCGCTCCCAAGGCCGGCCGAGACCGCCTCCAGCGGCCGGACGGCCCATGGCGGTTGCAACTTTCGTCCTACGGTGACTTCGACGGCCTCCACCTCGCGCCGGTCCCCAGACGAGCGCCGCGGGACGGCGAGGTCCGAGTGACGCTTGCGGCCGCTGGTCTGAACTTCCGCGACGGCCTCACGGTGCTGGGGTCCATGCGACCATTCCACGAAACCCTCGGGATCGCGTCAGCCGAGGGCGCACCGCTTGGTTACGAGGCCGCGGGCGTCGTGAGCGAGGTTGGCGCGGGATGCGCAGGTGTTGCGATCGGCGACCGGGTGCTGGTGTCGACGGTCGGATGTCTGGCGTCGGAAGTGACGGTCGACCGTTCGCAGGTGTTCGCGCTTCCGGGTGCGTTGTCGTTCACCGACGCGGCGGCGATCCCGACCACGTACCTCACGGCCGTCGTGGCGTTGGAAGAGTTGGCGCAGCTGAAATCGGGCGAGACCGTCTTGATCCACGCGGCGGCCGGCGGCGTCGGGCAGGCGGCCATCGCCGTCGCGCGCCGCGCGGGCGCGATCGTCCTCGCGACGGCGTCGGCGGCGAAGGTCCCGCTTCTCCGCCGCCAGGGAATCGAACACGTCTACTCGTCGCGCGACACGACCTTCCGCCAGAGGATCCTCACCGCCACTGGCGGACGCGGCGTGAACGTCGTGCTCAACTGCCTCGCGGGGGACGCGATCGATGCGAGCTTCCGTTGCCTCGCACCGCGGGGCCGGTTCATCGAGATCGGCAAGCTCGGAATCTGGAGCCCCGAGAAGGCCAGGCAGGTCCGCCCGGACGTCGCCTACCACGTGGTCGAGCAGGCGGAGGCCGCGGCGGGCGATCCGGCCCTCCAGCGCCGTCGTCTCGAACGGCTCCTCGATCGGTTCGCGAGGGGAGAGTGGGCTCCGCCGCGCGTGACGGTTTGCGACGTGACGCTCGCTCCGAAGGTGCTGCGCGCGTTTGCCCACGGTCGCTCGGTGGGCAAGGTGGTCTTGCGGCTCGACGAACGGACCGGGTCGTCGCCCGGCGCTCTGCGTGATGTACGTTCGGACGGCGCCTACGTCATCACCGGCGGGACGGGCAGCCTGGGGCTGCGCCTCGCAACGTGGCTCGCCGATCGCGGCGCACGGAGCCTCGTGCTGGTGGCGCGTCGCGAACCCGCGCCGGAGGTCCGCGCTCTCATCGACGCGCTCGGGGCCCGCGGTGTCGTCGTTCGTGTCGTCGTCGCCGACGTGGCCGACCGCCGCAAACTCATCACGGAGATGTCGGCGCTGAAGGGCGACGTCCCCATCGTCGGCGCATTCCACCTCGCCGGCGTCGTCGACGACGGCATGCTGGTCGGGCTCGACCCGGAGCGGTTCCCCCCCGTTCTCGCCTCGAAGATCGACGGGTTCTGGAACCTGCGCGACGCGCTTCGCGGCGAGCCGGTGGAGTCGCTCGTGGTCTTCACGTCTCAGTCCGGGCTCCTGGGTTCGGCCGGCCAGGCGCCGTACGCCTGCGCGAACACTGCCGCCGATGCGCTGGCGTCCGCGTTCGCAACCGCGGGGCTTCCGGCGACGGCCGTCGCGTTCGGCCCCATCGGCGGCGGCGGAATGGCGAGCGCGGTCGCCGATCGCAACCGGGCCCGGTTCTCGGCGAGCGGCATCGGGATGCTGGACGCGTCCGCGGCGTTCGACGCCATGGCTCGAGTGATCGGTGGCGATGCCGCGAACGTGGCCGTGCTCGACGTCGATTGGACCCGGCTGCGCTCCGCGGCGCCTCCCGCGATCCTGCCGCTCCTGGAGGTCGTCGACGGCGCCGTCGCCGGCGAGCGAGCGCCTGCGGGCGGCTCGCCTGCGGCCGACGGGCTCGGTGCGCAGGTCCTCGCGGCCGTCGGCGACGATCGTCGACGACTGCTCCATCGCTTCGTCGGAGAGCAACTCGGTCGCGTGCTCGGTTTCCAGAAACCGCTGGAGCTGGATCCCACGCGGCGTTTCGCGGACCTGGGCGTGGACTCACTTCTCGCCGTCGAATTCCGCAACCGGCTGGAATCCCAACTGCGCTGTCGCCTGGCAACGACGCTGTTGTTCGACCACCCGGACGTCGAGTCCCTGCTCGAGGCCATCGAACGCAGGATCGATCAGGCGGCTCCGGCGACGCGCCCCGTGGCGCAGCCGGCGGAGATGCCGCCCGCGGCGTCCACGTCGATCGACGACCTCGCTGCCGCGTTGCGCGCACAGGTGGCGGCGGTAGAAGCTCTCCTCGATCGCGGCTCGGCGCCGCGCTCCGGAGGCCCTGCGTGAACTCGACCCCGCCCGACGACGTTCGCGAACTCATGACGCGTGCGCTCCAGCGTCTGAAGGACGCCGAGCGCCGCATTCGCGAGTTGGAATCGGCCGCGCACGCGCCCGTCGCCGTGGTCGGCATGGCGTGCCGCCTTCCCGGGGGCGTCGGCGACCCGGAAGCATGCTGGGAACTCCTCCGCGCGGGCCGGGACGCCACGAGCGACGTCCCCTCCGATCGTTGGGATCCGGACGCTCACTTCGACCCCGATCCCGCGGCTCCCGGCCGCATCGCGACTCGCCGCGGCGCGTTCCTTTCGACCATCGATCAGTTCGATCCGCTCTTCTTCGGCATCTCGCCGCGCGAGGCCGCGTGGATCGACCCGCAGCAGCGGCTTCTGCTCGAAGCGTCCTGGGAGGCGATCGAGGACGCAGGAATCGCCCCCACGGCGCTGCGCGGCCGGAAGGTCGGCGTGTTCGTCGGCATCAGCACGCACGACTACGCCAACCTGATCATCGATCACTTGCCCAAGGAACGCATCTCGGGGTTCTCGGGAACGGGGACCGCGCACAGCGCGGCCTCGGGGCGGATCGCGTTCACGCTGGGACTCACGGGGCCGTGTCTCTCCGTCGACACGGCGTGTTCGTCCGCGCTCCTCGCCGTTCACCTCGCGTGTGAGAGCCTGCGACGCGGTGAATGCGAACTCGCCATCGCCGGAGGGGCGAACGTCATCGCATCGCCCATTTCCAGCCTGGTGTTCTCGCAAGCGCAGATGCTCTCGCCGGACGGCCGATCGAAGGCCTTCTCCGCGGATGCGGACGGATACGGTCGGGGAGAGGGTTGCGGCGTCGTCGTGCTCCGCCGCGCGGTGGATGCGCGTGCCGGTGGCGATCGGATCCGCGCGGAGATCGTGGGATCGGCGACGAACCAGGACGGCGCGAGCAGCGGCCTCACGGTCCCGAGCGGACCCGCGCAGGCCGAAGTGATCCGTCTGGCGTTGGCCGCGGCAGACGTTCCACCCGAGAGGATCAGCTACGTGGAGGCGCACGGCACGGGCACGGCGCTCGGCGACCCGATCGAGCTGAATGCGCTTGGCCAGGTCTTCGGCGGGCGTGCGCCGGCCGACCGCGTCGTCGTGGGATCCATCAAGACGAACGTCGGCCACCTCGAGTCGGCCGCCGGGATCGCAGGCCTGATCAAGGTCGTGCTCCAACTCGAGCAGCGGCAGATCGCGCCGCATCTCCACTGCGCCAGGCCAACGGCGCACGTCGACTGGAACGAGCTTCCGCTTCGCGTGCCCGCGACACTCGAGCCGTGGAAGGCACCGCCGGGCCTGCGCCATGCCGGCGTCTGCGCGTTCAGCTTCTCGGGCACGAACGTCCACGTGGTCCTGCGCGAAGCGGCGACGGCGCACGTCGATGGCGCCGCTGACGGTCCGGACGTGTTCACGCTTGCGGCCCGCACGCCCGAAGCACTGCGGCGCTGGTGCGGCGCGATCGCCGACCATTTGACGGCGAGCCCGGGCGTCTCGACGGCGGATGCGTGCACGTCGGCGCGCCGCCGATCCGGTGCGTTCAAGGCGAGGGTCGACGTCGCCGTCGTCGATCGATCGGACCTGGTCGCGAAGCTCCGGGCGCTCGCCCTGGGGGGCGAGTTCCCGCCACCTGCGCTTGCGGACGCACCGCGCGGCGGCGGCCGAGTCGTCTCGCTTCCGCATCACCCCTTCGATCGCCAACGGTGTTGGCTCGACCTCGCGCCGTCTGTGGTGAAGCCGCGCCACGCGCCGTCCGCCACGCCGTCGGACCACGTCTACACGTTGCGTTGGGAGATCCTCCCGCCAGTGACACGCGGCTCCGCGAACGGCCTGTGGGTCGTCGCCGGTGGGATGGGGGACGAAGGCGCGATCATCGCCGACGGGCTGCGAGCACGCGGCGCGAGAGCCGTCCGCGTCGCCGCCGGCGATCCCTGGCCCAAGGCTCCCGTGCGTGGCGTCGTGTTCTGCTCGGCGCTCGACGGGCCGACGGGCGTCGATGCCGACGCGCACATGGATCGGCAGAGCCTGATCTGCGGCGACCTCCTCGCCGTGATGCGACAGCTCGCCGACGGCGGCGAGGGAATCCGGCTGGTCCTCGTGACGCACCGGGCCGTCGCCGCGGATGCCGGTGATCGCATCGACGTCGCGGGATCCACGGCTTGGGGCCTGGGCCGGGTGACCGCCGCCGAGTACCCGACGATCGACTGCCGGCTCGTGGACGTGGACGTCGTCACGACGCCGGCGCTGCTGGACGAGATCGTCGCTTCCGGCCAGGAGTCGGAGGTGGCGATCCGGGGCACGAAGCGCTTCGGGCCGCGGTTGGATCGGCTGACGGAACGCGCCGACGACGACGACGGGCCGTTCGGGCGCGGGCCCGTGATCGTCACCGGCGGGACTGGAGCGGTGGGCCTGCACCTGGCCGATCACCTGGCCGCGCAGGGAGTCAAGCGGCTCGTCCTCGTCGCTCGCTCGAAGCTCGCGCCGGATGCCGAGGTTCGCGTGACCGAGCTCCGTGGCCGCGGAGTCCGCGTCGAGGTCCGGCAGGCGGACGTGGTGGATGCGGCGGCCGTGCGCGCGTTGTTCGAATGGGTTCGATCCGCGATGGGGGCCATCACTGGTGTCGTGCATGCCGCGGGAGTCCTCGACGACGGCGTGATCGGTGAACAGACCTGGAAGCGATTCGAGCGGGTACTCGCGCCGAAGGTGGCCGGCACGTGGAATCTTCACGAGAACGCAGCCGACTCCGGCGTCCGGATGTTTCTCTGCGTGTCGTCGACGGCGGCCCTTCTCGGGAGCCCCGGGCAGGCCAACTACGCGGCCGCGAACGCGTTCATGCATGCGGTCGTCCACGCGCGGCGCTCCGTGGGGTTGCGCAGCGTCGTCGTCGACTTCGGCCCGTGGGCCGGTGGCGGAATGGCGGGGCGAAGCCTGGCGGCGAAACAGCGTTTCTCGGACTCGGGGATCCGACCGCTAGATCCGGCGGAGATGTGCGCCGCCCTCGACCGCGTTCTGGCACTCGACCTGCCGCAGGCCGCCGTGACGAGCGTGGATTGGACGCGGCTCGCGCGCTCCTGGCAGTCCGCTGCGCGGATGCCCGTCCTGCGCCGGCTGTGCACGCCGTCCGCGGCCACGCGCCCGACGGACGTCTCCGCGGACTTCCTCGCCGAGATCGAGCGGTTGCCTGACGCCACGCGGAGCGTCCGCGTGGGCGGGCGTGTCCGCGAACTCGTCGCCGACGTGTTGCGCGCGCCGGCCCACGCGCTCCGACCCGAGCAGGCGCTGGGTGAGTTGGGGCTGGATTCCCTCCTCGCCGTCGAGCTGCGGAACCGCATCCGCTCGGCGATCGGCGCGTCCGTCGCCCTCTCGGACGTCGCAGGCGACCGCACGATCGCGGGCCTGTCCGACGCCGTGCTGTCCAATCTTCGAGCGCCGCAGCCGTTGCCGGCCACGGTCGATGACGCGCTGCTTCGCGAGATCGAGAACCTCACCGACGCCGAGGCGCGGCGACTCCTCGAATCGCCACCCGACGATGGATGATGCCGAGCGCCGCATCGCGAACCTGACCCCGGCGCAGCGCGCGGTCCTCGCGCGGCGGTTGCACGAGCGCGCGACTGCGGCACCGGACGCCGCCCAGCCGCCATCGTTCGCGCAGGAGCGCTTCTGGCTCCTCGAGCAGATCGAGCCACGCAACCCGGCGCACGTGCTCGCCGTGACGACCACCATCCGCGGCCCGCTCGAAGTGGATCGGCTCGTGGTCGCGCTTCGGGGCGTCGTCGCGCGCCACGAGGCCCTTCGAACGTCGTTGTCGTTCGAGGGAGGCGTCCTGCGACAGGTCGTGGAGGCATCCGTCGACGTCGACCTCCAGACCGTGACGCTCGCCGGCTCGGAGGACGAGCGCGTGCGCCGGCGGCGGCAGCTCGTCGACGAGATGATCGCGCGCGGCTTCGATCTGGCGAAAGCACCACTGCTCCGGTTCCTCCTCCTCCGCTCGGACCCGCAGCGACATGAACTCGTCTGCGTTGCGCACCACGCGGTCATCGACGGGCTTTCGCTCCGCATCACGTTCGACGAGATGTGGGACGCCTACGCGAGCCGGGGCGACACGATCGCCCATCCTCCCGCGATGACGGCTCGGGCCCTCGCCGTCGCGGAGCGTGCCCACGCGGCTGGCGGAGGATTCGCCGCAGCGCTCTCATGGTGGAAGGCGCGGCTCGACGGTCTCCAGCCCCTCGACCTCGTGAAGCTGTCGATTCGCGCGAAACCGACGGCGCCGGAGGGCTCGGCGACCCGCTCCGAGCGCATCTCGCGCGTGACGCCCGCGCGCCTTCGCGAAGCGGCGAAGGCCGCCAGAGCCAGTCCGTTCACGGTCGTATATGCCGTCCTGCAGCACTGGATCCACGGTCACGTGGGTGTCGCCGACGTAGCCATCGGAACGCCCGTCTCCGGTCGATTGGCCGACGGGACGTCGCGCACCGTCGGAGCGCTGTTGAACGTCGTCGTCTTGCGCGCGACGGTCGATCCGTCGTTGCGATTCTCGGAGCACCTCGCCTGTTCCGCATCGATCGTCCGCGACGCCTTCGATCACCAGGAGCTTCCGTTCGAGCTTCTGATCGAGGCGCTCTCGCCCGAGCGCGCCGTCGACCGGCATCCCCTCGTTCAGGTGATGCTCAACTACGTGGACTTCGCGCCGCCGTCGCGATCCGTGGACGGCCTCGTCGTCGAGGCGCGACGCATCCCGGCGGGCAGCGCGTTCGATCTCGTGTTCGAGATCACGGCGCGCGAGGAGGGGCTCGAGCTTGCGGTCGAGGCGTCGCGGGCGTTCTGCCGCGAGGATCTGGATCGATTCCTGCGGCGCTTCGACGCCATGCTGGAACGTGCGCTCGCGGATTGCGACGTGCGCCTTTCGGACTTGCCGTCGACGGACGAGGCCGAAGCGGCGGAGCTCGCGCGCTTCTCCCGGCCCACTCCCTGCGGCGTTGCGTCGGGGGAATTCCTGCCGTTGCGGCTCGCGCGCGCATTGCGCGAGTCTCCCGATCGAGTCGCGGTCGAGTTCGACGGGGCGAAGATCGACCACGCAACCCTCGATCGTCGTGCCGACGCCCTCACTGCGGCGTTGTTGGCGCACTCCGTCGCCCGCGGGGAATCCGTGGGCGTCCTTCTCGAGCCGTGCCCGGACCTCGTCGCCGCGTTCCTGGCGATCCATCGGGCTCACGCGGCGTGGGTCCCGCTCGATCCGCAGTGGCCGGAGGAGCGGCTGGCTCACGTGCTGCGCGATTCGGCGATCACCGTCGTCATCACGACGGCGGGGCGCGCGGGCCAAGAATCCCTGACGTCTCGAAGGCCGATCGTGATCGGGCCGGGTGAACGCCTGTCCGCGCCCGATCGCCCGCTCCCAGCCCTTTCGCACGCCGCGTCCGACGCCGCCTATTTGATCTACACCTCGGGATCGACGGGCCGGCCGAAGGCTGTCGTCGTCACTCACGGCAGCGTGCGCGCCTTCTTCGACGCCATGGCGGAGGTGAGCGGTTGTCCACGGGGCGGACGCTGGCTCGCGACGACGAATCCCACGTTCGACATCGCGGTGCTGGATCTGCTCGGACCGCTCCTCGGAGGCGGGACCGTCGTGATCGCCTCGCGCGAGGACGCCCGCGACGGAACGCGCCTGCGCCGGCGGATCGAGCAGGATCGCATCGACGTCATGCAGGCGACTCCGTCCACGTGGCGCTCGCTGTTGCTCGCAGGGTGGAGCGGCGATCGCAGCCTGACGGCGCTGTGCGGCGGAGAAGCGCTGCAGAAGGATCTGGCGCGGGAGTTGGTCGTGCGCAGCCGGAGTTCGTGGAATCTCTACGGCCCGACCGAAGCGACGATCTGGTCGACGATCCACCGCGTGACGGAATCCGACCTGCGGCCCGACGCGCCCGCCGTCGTGTCGATCGGCCGTCCCCTGGCCGGCACCACCGTTCGGGTGATGGATGAGGCGGGGCGCCGGGCCCCGATCGGTGTTCCCGGCGAGCTCTGGATCGGTGGTCCGCAGGTCGCTGCCGGCTACCGCGGGCTCGCCGAACTCACGTCGCGCAAGTTCACCGTCGACCGCACGGCCGCAGAAGGCGATCGCGTGCGGTTCTTCCGCACGGGCGACCGCGTCGCGTGGCGAAGCGACGGCTCGTTGGATTTCTTCGGACGCATGGACCGCCAGGTGAAGTTGCGCGGTCACCGGATCGAGCCCGCCGAGATCGAGGCGTCGCTGCGTGCGCATCCGCAGGTCGCGGACGCCGTCGCCGGGCTTCTTGCGGGCGAGGACCCGCGACTCTTGGCGTGGGTCGTCTCCAGGGACGGCGACGACTCCGCCGTCCGCGAAGACGAGATCCTCCGGTGGCTGACGGCCTCGCTGCCTCCGGTGATGGTGCCCGGGCGGATCGTCTTCATGGCGTCCATTCCGCTGACCTCGAGCGGCAAGGTCGACGTGGCGAGACTTCCGCCGCCGCCCGCAGCCGGCGCATTCGCGACGGAGGCGCCGATCGGAGAGTTGGAGTCCACGCTCGCCGGCTGGTGGAAGTCCGTGCTCCCGAAAGACGCGGTCGTCGCTCGCGACGCCGACTTCTTCCGGCTGGGAGGCCATTCGCTGGGCGCGACCCGCATCAAGTACCTCGCGCGCGAACGATTCGGTGTCGATCTGCCCATGCGATCGTTCTTCGCCGCGCCCACCGTCGGCGCGTTGGCCCGGCTGATCGAAGGCCTGCGCGATCGCACGCCGACGCCGCGTGCCGCCGATGGGTCGGGCGGGGACCTGGCGATCGTGCCCCTCACCGCGGCGCAACGCAGGCTCGTGTTCCTGGACCGGCTGCACCCGGGCTCGACGACCTATGGCGTCCAGTCGGTCGTCCGCGTGCGCGGCGTTCTGGACACCTCGATCCTGCATGGTGCGTGGGATGCTCTCGTCGTGCGCCACGATGCCCTGCGTCTCCGGGTGGAGGCTCGCGACGGCGAATTCGCAGCTCGGATCGACGCCAGCGAAAGTTGCTCGTGGCGCGAGGCCGCGATCGATCCGACGCAGCTCGACCACGAGATCGCCGCCGAGGCGTCGCGGCCATTCGACCTGCAGTCCGGACCTCTGCTGCGGGTCGTGTGCCTCCGCATCGCGGCGGATGACCACGTGGTCGTCGTGACGCAGCATCACCTCGTCACGGACGGCACCTCCATCGGCGTGCTCGCGCGCGAGCTGGCCGCGCTCACGGCGGCGATGCGCGCGAAGCAGGTGCCAAACTTGCCTCCCGCACCATCGTTCGCGAGCTTCGCGCGGCACGCGATGGGCGCGGATGATGCCGACCCCGCGCCGTGGGTCGGAGAACTCGCCGGTGCTCCGTTGCAACTCGATCTGCCCCTCGATCGTCGGCGCCCGGCGTTCCAGACGGATCGTGGGCGCGAGATCCGCGTCGCGCTGGGAGCCGTGGTCGCGGCCCGGTTGCAAGAGGTCGCCGCCGAGCTCGGCGCGACGCCGTTCGCATTGGGCCTCGCCGCGTTCGCGGTCGTCATGGGGCGGGCGGCCGGCGTCGACGATCTCGTGCTGGGCACGTCCGTTTCGAGCCGGCGGCCAGGCGATGACGATGACCTCGTCGGCTTCTGCGTCGACACGCTGCCGCTTCGCCTGCGGCCGGCGCCGGACCGGTCGTTCCGCGACCTCGTGAGCGAGGCGATGCGCGTGCTGGCCTTCGCGATCGATCATCGGAACGTGCCGTTCGATCGCATCGTGCGTGCGATCGAGCCGCCCCGCGATTTGACTCGCACGCCCATCTTCCAGGTCGCGTTCGAAGCATGGGCCGCGCCGCTCGGGGCGCTCACCATCGAGGGATGCGAGGTGTGCGTCCTGTCGCCGGGTCGTGTTCCCGCCCGATTCGATCTGACCGTGTTCGTCGCCGACGACGCCGCCGGGACGTCGACCTGGGTCTTCAACGCCGACCTGTTCGACGACGACACGATCCACGCATGGCAGGCACGCTGGGTGCACTTCATCGAGGCCGCGCTCGCGGCGCCGGACCGTGCCGTGGAGGACGCGTGCCACGTGGGCGCTGATGAGCAACGGCGACTCGTGGGGTTCTCGCGAGGCGAGGAAGCGCCGGTTTCCTCGGAGACGATCCTGGACGTGATCGGACGCGTCTGCGCGTCACGCGCGAGCGCGGTAGCCATCTCGTCTTCGCAGGGTGACGTCACGTTCGACGAACTGTGGCGACGCTCGGGCGCACTGGCGCGTCGATTGGGCGAGGCCGGCGTCTGCCGCGGCGATCGCGTGCTGGTCGACCTGCCGCGGTCGGTCGAATGTGTCATTGCCGTGCTCGCCGCGATGCGCGCCGGCGCTGCGTTCGTGCCTCTCGACCCTTCCTATCCGCAGGAGCGGCGGTCGCGCATCGCGAACGCGAGTGGGCCCAGGGCAGTCATCGGCTCGGATCCCGCGACCTGCGCCGAGTTCGCCTTGGGAGCATTCGCAGGCGTCCACGGCGTGGGCGAACCGATCACCGACCTCGGCGCTCCGCTCCCGGCCGTGGCGCCGGACGACGCGGCCTACGTGATGTTCACGTCCGGGTCGACCGGTCGGCCGAAGGGCGTCGTCGTCGGCCACCGCGGGTTGCTTCGTTACGTCGAGAACGCCTCGCGCCTCTATGGCGGCGCGGACGGGGTGGGCGCGCCCCTCGTGACATCCCTGGGCTTCGACCTCACGATCACGAGTCTCTTCGTACCTCTCGTCTGCGGCAGGACCGTGTTCGTCGTCGACGGCGAGGGGATCGAGCCGCTGATCGTTTCCATGCGTCGTCACCGCGACCTGTCGTTCGTGAAGCTCACCCCGTCCCACCTGGACGCGCTCGCGGCGATCCGTGGAATCGAGGACTGCCGCCACTGGACCCGCGTGCTCGTCGTGGGCGGCGAAGCCCTGCCCCACGCCTCCGCGATCTCGTGGATGGACGCGACGGGCGCGCGGGTCTTCAACGAGTACGGCCCGACGGAGGCCGTGGTCGGATGCCTCGCGCACGAGGTCTCGCGGGGGGACTGTGCACCGGATGGCACGGTGCCGATCGGGCGCCCCATGCGAGGCGTGAGCGCCTGGGTGCTGGACGACGACCGCCACCTCGCGCCGATGGGGGTCGCGGGCGAGTTGTGGATCGGCGGCGCGGGGCTGTCCGAGGGCTACTTGCACGCGCAGCCGTCGGAGGCCGACCGCTTCGTGCCGGATCCGTTCACCACGGCGAGAGACGCACGGCTGTATCGCACCGGCGACGTCTGTCGTTGGCGGCGCGATGGCTCGCTCCTGTTTCTCGGACGTCGCGACGAGCAAGTGAAGCTCCGCGGACATCGCATCGAGCTGGGCGAGGTGGAGGCGGCGATTCGCGACGCCACGGGCGCCAGCGGGTGCGCGGTGGCCGTCGCGCGGCCGCCGAACGGCGAGGCGCAGCTCGTCGCGTGGGTCACGCGGGGAGATGGGCTCGATGCCGCGGCGATCCAGGATCGGTTGCGGCGCCTGCTGCCGCCCGTGGCGCTGCCGCGGCGAGTGGTGCACGTGGATACGCTGCCGCTCACGGCTCACGGCAAGGTGGATCGAGCACGGATCGAGCGCGAGACGTCGATGGATCTCGCGGGCGGCGTCGTCGGAGACGGCGTCGAGCCCCGCACACCGCGCGAGGCGCAGCTCGCGCGGATCGTGGGCGCGGTCCTCGGTCGCGCACGCGTGGGCGTGACGGACGATTTGTTCGCGATCGGTGCGGACTCCATCTCGAGTCTACGCATCGTGAGCCGAGCGCGGGCGGAGGGGATCGCTCTGGGGACGCGCGACGTGTTCGAGCATCCGACCGTCGCCGGACTCGCTCGTCTGTCCCTCGCAGCCCGCGAGGAGACACCATCGCCGAAAATCCGTGACGTACGCCCCGGCGAGAACGTTCCCCTGACTCCCATACAACGCTGGTTCTTCGCGCAAGGCTTCGCGGAGCCGAACCAATGGAACCAGGTCGTCGGACTCGAGGTGCCGTTCGATTCACGCTCGGGGCGATGGCGCGATGCGCTCGGTCGATTGGTTCAACGGCATCCGCAGCTTCGGGCGCGCTTCCGACGACGGGGAGGCGAGGTCACGCAATCGTTCGTCGATCGCGACGCGCCCGCGTGGAGCGACCTGGGGTCGCTTCAGGGTGGCGTCGAATCCGTCGTCGGGGTCGTGCAGACTGCGGTCGATGCGGCCCACGCGTCGCTCGACGTGGAGAACGGCCCGCTCCTCCACGCGATCTGGTTCCGCGCCGTCGACCTCCGGATGTGCGGACTCGTCTGCATCGCTCATCACCTGGTCGTCGACGGTGTCTCCTGGAGACTCCTCCTCGACGAGCTCGTGACCGACGTCCGTGGCGAATCTCCGGACATCCGAGCCCTCGACGCCGGCGGGCCGGCGACCCACGCCGAGCATGCGCGGCGCCTCGCGGAACGGGCGGAGCCCTCGACGGCCGTCGCCCCCGCGTCACGCGTGCTGGATCTGCCGCGCGCGATTCCCGTGCGCATCGACGTCCCGGCTGACGTCGCATCCGTGCTGCGAGGTGCGGGCCGGGCGGCGTCGCACGCGTCGATCGAGGAAGTCATCCTCGCGGCCGTCGTTCACGCGCTTGCGTCCGCCGACCCGACGTCGACGGTGAGCGTCGACGTCGAGCACCATGGACGCGAAGGCACGGGGCTGGATCTCTCGCACGTCGTCGGCTGGCTCACGGACGTGCACCGCATCTCGGTGACGGGTGTATCGTCCGCAAGCGCGGCGCTGCGCGCGGTGAAATCGGCCTTGCGGGCGGCGCGCGGTGCCGGTCGCGGGTTGGCGTCGACCGGTGTGCTCGCCGGCGCGCCGGCGAGAATCCTCTTCAACGACCTGGGCGAGGTCGCGCCGCCCGCCGGCGACGTGAAGGAGCTTTCGCTCGTCGGGTTGGACCTGGGGCGGGTCGCACGCGGGCCAACGAACCGGCCGACGCATCCGCTGGAAGTGAACGTCTGGCGTACGGCTCGCGAGCTGCGCCTCGATTGCGGCGTCTCCGACCCTTCGTCGATGGTCGCGTTCCGCGAGCACGTGCTCGCGAGCCTGCGCGAGCTCGCCGAGGTTGCGGCCACTCGGCCGAAGGACTGTCTCGTGCCCGCGGATTTCACGCTGGCCCGACTCACCGAGGACGAGCTGCGCGTCGTGTGTGAAAGGGCGCCGGATCTGACCGACGTGCTGCCCCTCACGTCGACGCAGCAGGGCATGTACTTCCACGCGCTCCTCGAGCCCGAGTCCCGCGCCTACTTCCAACAGCTCGCGAGCGTGCTCGAGGGACCGCTCGACGCCGGTGCGTTCCGAGCGAGCTTCGAACACGTGGCGTCCTTGCACGAGATGTTGCGCGCCTCCGTCATCGCGGACGGCCTCGCCGAGCCGCGCCTTCTGATCCGCCGGACGCCCGACGTCCCGTGGGTGGAGCTCGATTGGCGGGGGGAGGCCCATTGGGAGAGCCGGCTCGACGCCTTCCTCGAGGAGGACCGGCGGCGTGGCTTCGTGCTCGACGGCGCGCCCCTCTTGCGGTGCGCGCTGATCCGTTCGAGCGAGGTCCGGCACGTGCTCGTGTTCACCTGGCATCACCTCATCCTGGACGGGTGGTCGATGCCGATTCTCCTTCGTGACGTCGTCCGCACGTACGACGGGCGACGCCTCGCGCGCGCGCCACGACCGACGCCGATGCGTCGGGTGCGTGATTACATCGCCTGGCTCGGACGCCAGGACTCGGCCCGCGCCCACGATTTCTGGCGTTCGCGCTTCGACGGATTCGAGCCTCCGCCGCGACTTCCCGCCGGAGCGCCCGCGGATGCGTCGCGCGGAGTCGTCGAGCGCACGATGCGGCTGGACCGAGACGCCACGCGATCGCTCGAGCGGCTCGCGCAGGAGGTCCGTGCGACGCCTGCATCCGTCGTCCTGGCGGCATGGGCGCGCGTCCTCGCCGCCTGGACGGGATGTCGTGACGTGCTCTTCGGCGCCACCGTCTCCGGACGCAGCCCGGAGGTGGAGGGTTTCGACGAACGCGTCGGGTTGTTCATCAACACGCGGCTCGTCCGAGTCCGGATCGATGCCGACGAGCCCGCGGGCTCCTGGATCCGCGCGGTCCACGACGAGCAGGTGGAGGCTGGACCCTTCGATTGGACGCCGATGAGCGACGTCCAGCGAGCGGCTGGCATGCCGCTCGGTCGGGCTCCCTTCGACAGCCTCGTCGTGATCGAGAACTACCCCATCGATCGCGCCGCCGGCACGACGCCGGAGGGGATCTCGGTCCTGCGAACGATCGCGCGGGAGCAGACGAGCTATCCGGTCACGTTCGTCGCCGTCCCGGGCGAGGCGTGGGAGCTCCGCGTCCAGTTCGATCCGGCCAGGGTCGATGGGCGCATCGGGGACGGCGTGCTGGAGCAGGTGGAGGAGGTCCTGCGGGCATTCGCCGCGGATCCAGCCCGCCGCGTGGGCTCGATCGGGGTGTTGACGGGCGATGGGCTTTCTCGGTGGCGTGCGCTCGCCGACGGAGGGCCGGCTCTGCCGGGGGAGAACCTCGTGACCGCCGTGATGCGCCGGTGCTCGCGGGCCCCCGACGCGACGATCGTCGAGGATCGCGGTTCGCGAACGAGCGGACGCGCGTTCCTCGCCCGCGTCGACGAGATCACGAGGCTGATCGAGGTCGCGTCGCCCGAGCCTGGACCCGTCGCGGTGACGCTGGGCCGGTCGGCCGACTTCGCGGCGGCGATGCTGGCCGTCTGGCAAGTCGGACGCGTCGCGGTCCCGCTCGATCCCAGCTGGCCGCTCGCGCGGCAGCAGGTCTTGCTGGCGCGTCTTGCGCCGGCGTTGATCCTCGCGCCCAGGGCGTCGCGCGGGGCGATCGGCGGCGAGTTCCGCGTGGCGTACCTGGATGCACCCCCGGGCGCATCGGTCGTGCGAGCGGTGCCCCGCGCAACCGACGGGCTCACGGAACCGGCGTGCATCTACTTCACGTCCGGGACTACGGGCGAACCCAAGGGCGTCGAGCTGACGCACGCCGGCCTCGCTTCCTACGTGGCGACCGCGCGCGCCTCGTTCGCGTTGGAGGGCGGCGACCGAGTCCTCCAGTTCGCGTCCACCGGGTTCGATGCGAGTGCCGAGGAGATCTGGTGCACGCTCGTGGCCGGCGCGACGCTCGTGATCCGCGACGACGGATGGCCGCTCGACCCGTGCGAGTTCTGGATTCGCGTGGCGGCCGAGAGGATCACCGTGCTCGACCTTCCCACGTCGTACTGGCACGAGCTTGTCCGCGCGCTGCCATTGGGGGACTGCTCGGTGCCCGATTCCGTGCGCCTCGTGATCCTCGGGGGCGAGGCGGCATCGCCGCAGGCCGTCCGCGCCTGGCGTGACGTCGTCGGGAGTCGCGTGCGCCTCGTCAACACGTACGGGCCCACGGAGGGCACGATCGTGGCGACGCTCTCCGACCTGACGGCCGGCCCGCACGTCCCGGACGACGCCATCCCCATCGGGCGGCCTCTCCCCGGCGTCCGCGCCTGGGTGTTGGATGACGTGGGATCACCCGCACCGGTCGGCGCCGTCGGCGAGTTGTATCTGGGCGGCCGCGGCGTGGCGCGCGGCTACTGGAACGACCCCGCCGCGACGGCCACGTCATTCGTTGCGGACACCTTCATCGGCGAGCCGGGCGCGCGTGCGTACGAGACGGGGGATCGCGTGCGCTGGCGACCCGACGGCCAACTGGAATGGCTCGGGCGCATCGACGACCAGGTGAAGATCCGTGGTCACCGCGTGGAGCCGCGCGAGGTCGAGGCGCTCCTGCGAACGGATCCGTCGATCGCGGACGCGGTCGTGGTCGCCGTGGCTTCGGCGGAGCGCGAGGTGTCCTTGCGCGCCTGCTGCATCGTGCGCGAGGGCGTTCCGGCGACGCCGGACGGAATCCGCGGGCGACTGTCGGCGCAGCTTCCAGCCGCGTCCGTCCCCGCGGAGGTCCTCGTGTTGGACGCCTTTCCGATCACGGTCACCGGCAAGATCGACCGGAGGGCGTTGGCGCGTGCCCCGTCGGCACTCTCGCGATCGACGCACGACGACGGTTCGCTCAGCGAAGTCGAGCGGACCGTGGCGCGGGCGTTCTCACGGGCGCTGGGGTGCGCGTTGCCGGCGCGGCACGAGAGTTTCTTCTCGCTGGGAGGCCATTCGCTGGCAGCCCTTCGGGTGGTGGCAGCGCTCCGCGAAGCGACGGGTTCGCGTGTGCTCCTGCGCCAGCTGTTCGATCACCCGACGGTCTCGGGGCTCGCCTCGCTGTTGGAGCGTGGCGTGACCGGAACGCCGGTCGCGCCGACGCCCGGCGTCGACCTCCGTGCCGCGGTCGTGTTGCCGGACGACGTCGTGGCGGCGCCGCCGAGGACTGACGCCGGACCTCGCCTCATGTTCCCGTTCGTCACCGGCGCGACGGGCTTCCTCGGTGCATTCGTGCTGCGCGAACTGCTCGAAGCGACGACGGCGCGTGTCGCGTGTCTCGTGCGTGCGGCGTCGCAGGCCGATGGGCTCGCGCGCCTCCACGCCGCCTTCGCGCGGTTCGCGCTGGATTGCAGCGGCCTGGAGGAGCGGGTGGACGTCGTCGTGGGACGCCTCGACGAGCCGCGCTTCGGGTTGGATGAACGTCATCACGAGCGCCTTTCGACCGACTGCGACGCCATCATCCATGCGGGCGGTTCCACGAGCTTCGCCGCGCCGTACGCCGTCCTCGCCCCGACCAACGTCGGCGGCACGATCGAGGTTCTCCGGTTTGCATCGCGCGTCCGCGCGAAGCCGCTCCACCACGTCTCGTCCATCGGCGTCTTCGACTGCCCGTCACGTCGAGGCACCCGGGTCGACGAAGGTGCAACCCTGTCGGACGCCGTCGACGTCACCGGCAGCTACGCGCAGTCCAAGTGGGTCGCCGAGGAACTGGTGCGCGCGGCCGGGATGCGCGGCCTCCCCGTGACCATCCACCGCGTGGGGCGGCTCACGGGAAGTTCGCGCACCGGCGCATGCAACCGCGAGGACTTCGTCAATCGACTGTTCGCGGCTTGCGTCGAGCTCGGGTGCACTCCCGAGGTGCCGGCAGACGTGGATCTCACGCCCGTGGACTTCGTCGCCAAAGCCATCGTGCGGATCGCCGGCGAGGGTTCGGGTTCGTCCGGGCCCTGGCACCTGATGAACCCGGCCACCGTCTCGACGAATGCGATCGTCGCGGAGCTGGCGGCGATGGGCGTCGTGCTTCGAGCGGTCCCGCTCGACGTCTGGCGGCGACGGCTGCGCGAGCGCGCGGCCGCGGACGAAGCGAGCGACCTCCACTCCGTTCTCGCCGTGCTCGAGGAGGCGGACGGTGGCGACGCGACGGCCGATGCACCCGTGGTCACCTGTCCTCGGACGACGGCTGAACTCTCGCGTCTTGGAATCCGCTGCCCGCCGCCCGACGCGTCGCTCCTCGCGACATACTGGCGCTTCTTCGAGCGTTCGGCGGACTTGCGCCGCGGCGGACGCTGACGATCCGCGGGTTTCGCCGCGGTTCAGGCGGTGCTGCGAACAGCGGCCACTGTTCCCCACGTCATGCCTCATCGGAAGATCACCGTGCGAAGCGGAGGTGCATCATGAACCGACTCTCGACGATGCATGTGGTGCTGATGTCGATCGTCCTCGCGGGGTCATTCGCGTGTCGCACCGAGCCGGTCGTGCGAGAGACCGACGTCGTGGTCACCGAGTCGTCGAGTGCGGGCACGACGCTCGCGGTCACCGACGTGAGCGTGTTCTACGAGCCTCTCGCCCCGTACGGCGAATGGGTCTTCGTCGATCCCCATGGCTGGTGTTGGACGCCGTACGGCGTGCACATCGGCTGGCGGCCTTACACGCACGGACACTGGGTCTGGACGGATTACGGCATGACGTGGGTTTCCGATTGGCCGTGGGGCTGGGCCCCGTTCCACTACGGGACGTGGAGGCTGCACGACGATCACGGCTGGATCTGGGTGCCCGGCACCGTGTGGTCGCCGGCCTGGGTCTGTTGGCGGCGCGGACCGCGTCATGTCGGCTGGGCGCCGTTGCCGCCCCAGTCGCACTGGAATCCGCACGACGGGCTGCGGGGCGGCGACCCTGGGGATCCGCTCGCGTGGACGTTCGTCGATTCGGACGGTCTGACCGTTCGGGACGTCGACACGCACGTTCTGCCTGCGTGGCGGAACCACGAACTGATCCAGTCGTCGCGGGACGTGACCGACTATGCGCCGAAGGGGCGCCATGCTGAGAACCGAAGCTTCGCCGCACCGGCGCTCGAGCGCGACCTCGGCCGGACCCTCCCGCGTGCCTCGATTCGAGACGTGGATTCGCCCGATGCAGCGCGCGAAGGCGGACCGGACGAGCTCCGCGCCTATCGTCCCGTGCTTTCGGAGGGGCGACCGCCGCACGCAGCGCCGACGCCGCATGCGGCCCGGCAGGACTCGGACCTGACGCGGCGTCACGAAATCGAGCGCCAGGCGCTCGAAGATCGCCACCGCCAGACTCGCCTCCAGGTGGAGGAGGATCTCCGCACGCCGAATCCGCCGCTCGCCAACCCGGCGGACGCGGAGGCCCGCCGCCGCGCGGCCCAGCAGCGACGCGACCTCGCCGAGCAGCAGATGACGCGTGAGCGCAAGCAGCTCGATGCCGCGCAGCGGCGCGATCGCATACCTGACGTCCGGCGGAGCGACGCGCGTGATCCCAAGTACGTGGTGCCGTCGGCTCCCACTCCGCGGGCGCCGGCTGGCGATGCGCCGCAGCCTCGGCCGACGAAGAAGGCCCCGTCTCCGGCTCTCGAGAAGTCAGCACCGATCCGCGGGGACGAAGCGAAGCCGCCGCGCAAGCCGCGGGACGGCGAGTGACGGGAGACCGTCTCAGGCCGCGCGGCGCCCGTCGCGCCACCACCAGATCACGGACGCCGCGGCCCACCCACCGACGACGTCGATGGTGTAGTGGAGGTGTGCCAGCAGCACCGTGGCGACGACGATCCCGTGGAGCGCCAGGAAGGCGGCTCGCAGGCCGTTGCGGCGCCCCGCGTAGAGCACGAGAAGCAGCGTGGAACAGGCGTGGCCCGAGAAGAACAGGTCCTTCGTGAGCCAGATGTGCGCGGAGTCGTCGAAGAACACCGAGAGCGGGTCGAGGATCTGGCCGACGACGTGCGCGCGCAGATTCCAGTCCCAGGGATGCCGCAGGTTGACGTCCTCGCCGCGCACGGGGCCGAGCCCGGTCGTGAGGACGCAGACGCCGCGGGCGAGCGACGCAAATCCGGAGCTCAGGAGCATGCGAGCACACGCGCGGCGGTCCACGCGAAGCAAGGCCCCGATGCCGCCGAGCCATGCGAGGAGCCAGATCCAGTAGTTCCACGCGTCGATGCGCGCGACGTAGGGGATCGCGTCGAGGATCGGGTCGTCGATCTGGCGCCCGGGTCGCTCCTCGTTCAGCACGGCGAGGCACGTCATGACGGCGAAGCAGAGCCAGGAGAACGCGGCCGCCCTCGCGAAGTCGGACCAGGTGGCCCGGCGCCCACCCGCTTCAGCCACGAGTCTCTGCGCCCTCGACCTGGATGAGCCCGATGCCATACCCGTCCTGTTCGGGATTCGCGACGAACTCCCAGCAGTGGGGATGCACCGCGCACAGCTCGCGCCAGAAGACCGGAACCTCTCCCACCCAATTCCCCGTCGGAGTGTGCCCGCGAAGACGTTCATCGGGGACGATGTCGTGGAACGCGATGAGACCCCCAGGCCTCACGAACGGCGAGAAGACGGCGAAGTCCTGCTTCACGCCGGCGTAGTTGTGGTCGCCGTCGATGAAGAGGAAGTCGAGGAAGGCGCTGCCCAGCCAGCGGGCGACGGCCTCGCGGGTCGCGTCGGCGTGCGAATCGGCGCGCAGGCACGTGATCGACTGCTTCGCGCGCGCGAGCCTGGCGTGTGCCTGCTGGCGAATGGGGTCGAGCCCGATGTCGATGGAGAGGAGGCGAGCCTCCGCATGCGCGACGCGCGTGAAGAGGAACAGGTTGCCACCTCGACGGGAACCGATCTCGCAGACGTGTCTGGGTTCGATGGCGCGGATCCGTTCGAGCAGCGGCGCGATCTCTTCGCGGTTCTGCGCGGCCTGGAAGGGCTTCCGGCCGATGACGAGATCCATCGCATTCGCCAGAGTCGGAGTGGCATCGGCGCGGCGAACGAGGCTTCGCGCCGCAAGCGACATCCGCAGCGTCTTGAACCGGTCTCGAAGCGACATGGGGGCCGAGGCTAACGACGCGTGGCGTGGCCTTCGAGGGTCGTCGTCGCCGCATGCAGGCGGCGCAGACTGTCACTTTTCGATTCGTTGCGACGCTTCAAGTGTCGAACATCCCGCGCATGAGCCTCGAAGGCCCTGCGCCGCGCGTCACGGCCCGAGGGCTCGCGCCCTGCCGACCGATCCGGCCACGCTGACGCCAACCCGGCTTTCAGGAACCAGGAGATTCCGTCCCATGCGCTCGATCACCAACCGCCTCGCCCTCGTCGCCGTCCTCACCGGATCGCTCGCCGTCGCCCAGCTCGGGCTGCCCCCCGGCCTCGTTCTCGCCAACCAGTTCCATCTGTGGAACCTGGGCATCGTGCCCGCGCCATCGGCCATGCAGTTCAGCCCTGACGGATCCACGCTCTACATCTCGGGCGCGGGGAATCAGCCGGGCAGCCTCCTGTACTCGGCGCCCGTGATACGCGACGTCACGGGACGGATCGTCGGATTCCAGGCCGCGACGCTCGTCGCCGTCGTTTCCTACATCGACGCCGGCCTGGAGGTGGGACCGAACGGCGTGATCTTCTTCACGACGTACCCCACGAATCAGCTCGGTGAGATCGTCAACGGTGTCGTCTACGAGTTTCCGCTGCCGGCCGCCGTCGGCACGTCCGGCGGAATGACGTTCGTCCCGTCGTCGCAGCCGAACGCCGGCACGATGCTCGTGAGCTCGTTCTCGAACGGTGGCATCTACGCGGTGACGCTCACGGCCAACCCCAACGGCACGTTCACGCCCTCGTCGGCGAGCTTGTTCGCCCAGATGCCATCCAGCGCGATCGAAGCGCTCCAGTACGTGCCGTCGGGACCGTTCGAGGGTGATCTGCTCGTGGCGGACTTCACCTGGCCGGGCGCCGTCCTGCGTCGCATCGACATCGATCCGTCGAGCGGCCAACCGTTCGGCGGCGCGAGCACGCCCCAGTTGCACGATCTGATCACGAACTTTCCCATGCAGGTGGGCATGGCGTTCGACCCGATCACCCGCGACCTGTTCATCACGGACTGGCTGACGTTCTCCCTCTTCCAGATCCGCGGCTTCAACACGCTGCTGCCGCTCGTGGCGAACGCCTCGACGGTTTCCGCATCCGGCGGGTCGGTCTTCTTCTCGCTCCGCGCCGGCACGGCCAATCAATTCAAGAACTACATCCTGGCGGCGTCCGCTTCGGGCTCCGTTCCGGGAACCCCCATCGGCTCCCTGACGCTCCCGCTGAACATCGATGCGGTGACCCAGCTTTCGGTCGAGTTGGCGGACTCGGCGTTCTTCCCGAACTCCTACAGCTTCTTCAGCGACATCGGCGACTCGAATGCAGTCCTGCTCGTGCCACCGGGATTCATCCCGTCGGTCGCGATCGGCGCGACGATCCAGTTCGCGTACCTGACGATCGCGCCGGAGGATTTCGTGTCGAATGCCTGGTCCGTGACGATCGTCCCGTGATCCGCGCGGCGCGCGCCTCCCGCACTCACTTGGGCTTCGTAGGAGCGGGTCGAGACGCCGGCGCCTTCGGCTGCGCGGCTGGCTTCGACGCGGCCGGCTTCTTCGTCGTGTCCGGCCGAGACGCTGGTCGCGACGCCGGCCGCGACGCCGGACGGGATCCGGGGCGGGACGACGGCCGCGACGACGCCGACGTGGCTCCGGCCTTCGGCAGGTAGTCCGCCGACTCGAGCAGTTTCGGAGTCGCGCCGCCGTCGGTGCGTACGACGAGGGACACCAGCTCGGCGCCTTCGAGTGTCGAGAGCGACAGGATCACCGTCGCGCCCGCGCCGACAGCCGTTCCCGTGCCGCCGTCGGGTCTCAGGACGGGCAACGTCACTGCACGGGAGTCGCCATTCGCGCACCGCGCTTCGAACGTCACCTGCGTTCCGTCGAGCTTCGCGCCAGGGTCGAATTGAAAGCGTGCGACGGAGAACCGTGCGATCTTCGTCGGCGCATGCAGGGTGGCGATCTGTTCCACGCCAGCGCCGGACGTGGTCGGCGGTGCGAGCCTCGCCGTGCGATGGCGTTCCAGGTCGAGGTCCGTGACGATCTCGATGGAGCGCACGTCCACGTCGGCGCGCCCCTTCGCCGCACGTAGCGCCAGGTGGAACGTCGACACGACATCACGCGAGAGGATCGGGATGACGCACTCGCTCTCACCGGCGCGCCACTCGGATTTCAGGGAGACGTCGCGAGTCTCGATCTCGAATTCGGCGGTGCCCGAGTACACGTCGCCGGTGATTCGCACGGCGAGCGTGCCATCACCGGGGTGGATGAGGACGCCGTTCGCCGACGTGCGGCGAACGGACGCCGTCGACAACGCGTGACTGCCGGGCCCGAGCAGGCCGGGTGTCCAGAGCGCGTCGTGAATGCGGCCCAACGGGAACGGCGACAGGTTCCCCGGCGCGTTCTCGTCGAACACGCGCCCTGCGCCGGCGAGCGGCGCCGGCGTGCAGAACAGGTTGTGCGCCGGGATCTCCCAGACGACGACGCGTCCGGGCCGCGGCTTCTCACGCATCAGCGCCAGGAGTCGCCGGAGCGGCTCCACCGGGCCGATGGCACGGACGGCACCGTTGAAGACGGGCTCGCCCAGGAAGTGTCCGAGGAATCGGACGAAGCGAGTCGTCGCCGTGAAACTCGTGCCGGCGAGCGAGACGCGCCCGGGCTCCTTCGGTTGGGTGAGGGCGGCCGGCCGCTTGTTGGAGACGTTGAGGACCTCCAGGACTTCCGTGCGACCGACGTCGACTTTCGATGCGCCCTCGGTCTCCAGCCCGATCATCTTGTAGACGTCGCCGGGCTCGGGGCGGTCGTCGACCTTGGTGATGACCGTCTTGCGCTCGGCCTCGGGCTTCTTCATGCCGAGGAAGGAGGCGACGGCATCGGCGGCGATGGCCATGCCGCGGTCGTTCCAATGGCTGTCGACCTTGTTGTAGATCTGCGCGCGCGGCTCCGCGCGGAACGCGGTGAGGAGGTCGACGAGCGGAGTGCCCTTCGCCGCGAGCGTGCGCGCAAGCTCGGCCTCGATCCCCGCATCCGGAGCGTATCCTCGCGGCAGCGCGTCTTCGTGCACGACGGCTTTGCGAGGAATGGGCGCGTTCACGAGCCGGATCCCCAGTCCCGCGAGCCACCGTTCCATGGCGGAAAGGACGGCTGCGCTCGACCCGATGAGGACGTCGCGGGGCTCGGAGCGGGGCGCGATGCGGTCCCGCAGGAAGATCCAGCCGTCGCTTCCGACGACGGCCTCGCCCTTCGTCTCGCCGAACCAGCGGAAGAGCGTGACCGCGTACGTCGGAAGCACGATCGATCGCACGCGCGACATCATCCGTCGGTCGCGGCCGAAGAGATCCGCCATGGAGCCGTCGAAGAACCCGTTCCAGCCCCGCGCGGCCTCGCGCCGCGTCTCCTCTCGTGCAGCCTCATCCCCGGCGAGCTTGGGTAGAGCCACGGGCGAAGCCACGTCGGTGATCCCCACGGCGAAGATGAACGCGACGAAGAGTCCGCTCATCGACCAGGACACGAGCCCTCGAACCCGGCCGTCGGCTGGGAGCGCCGGCGGAGCCGGTGACGGTGTCACCGGTGGCGGTGCGGCCGGGGCGTTTCTCTCGGGCTTTCGCATGGGCTCGGTGGGCGGGGGCTCGCGGGCGGCCACGATCGGCTTCGACGCTGTTTTCGACCAGCGGGGCCTGCGTTCTTACGGCCAAGCCCGAAAGCCCGCAAGCAAACGACGGGGTGCGCTGCGCTACAGTCCCGCGCCGATAGGGGAGAAGATGACGACTGCGACGCTCCTTTCCATCCAGGTGGGTCAACCGCGCCGGCTCGGGTTCGAGGGAGCGTCCGACCCGTTCGACCAGCCGTGGACGAGCGGGATCCACAAGACGGCGGTCAGCGGCGCCGTGCATCTTTCGGTGACGGGGCTCGCAGGCGACGGCCACGTGAGCGCGAGCCACGGCGGTCCGGACAAGGCCGTGCTCATGTACGCGGCGGCCCACTACACGACCTGGCGCGACGAGCTTGGGATACCGGCGCTCGAATACGGGTCCTTCGGCGAGAACCTCGTCGTCGATGGACTGATCGAGCGTACGGTCTGCCTTGGTGATCGCTACCGGATCGGCGAGGTGCTCCTGGAGGTGTCGCATCCGAGGCAGCCGTGTCACACGCTTGCGCGGAAGTTCCGCATGGGCGACATGGTGGCGCGCGTGGCGAAGGCCTGTCGCCCCGGCTGGTACGCGCGCGTGATCGCGCCCGGTGATCTCGTCGCCGGGCTGCCCGTGGATCTCGTGGCTCGACCGCACCCGTTCTGGACCATCGAGCGTTGCGCGCGGACGATGGAGCAGGCGAACGACGCGTGGCTGCTCGCGGCCGACCTCGCGTGCGTGCCCGAACTCGCTGCGACGTGGCGACGCATGCTTTTGAGCAAGGCCGCCGAAGCGTCCCGATCGTCCGCGGCCCAGCGGGCAGGGGCCGTCGACGGCCGCGTCGCGCCCGTGGCGACTCGGAACTGACGCCCCAGGCACCGCGCCAACTCGATCGCGGTCGAGAAACTCGTTTCAGGAAAACGGGTGCCGCTCGATCGGCTCTGCAGCATGGCGGAACGAGGACGCCGACGGCCTCTGGGCCGTCGAATTGCGGTGACGATCATGGCTTGCGAAGGAAGGTCCCGGCTGGCGCGGAGCATGCGTGTCGCGGGAACGGTTTGCAGCGGGCTCGCTGCCGCGCGAGCACAGGGGTGGCCGCCGGTGGGACCGCTCGTCACTGACCAGGAGGTCAGCCCCGACTTCATCGGTTGCTTCAACGACGGAGGCGGTGGGTTCGTGACCTCGCTCGGGCGACTTGCACGTCGGCCGTTGCTCGGCGGGCCCCTGCTCGACGATTTCGACGGCGACGGACGTCTCGAGATCGCAGCGTTCGAGGACGTCGGGGGAACGGCCAGACTCCTTCTTGCCGACAATGACGGCCTCGGCCATTTCACCTGGCGAGCCTCGGTCGCACCGCTCGGAGCATCTCCCGGAGCCTTCCCGCTGCGGCTCACCTCGGCCGATGTGGACGGGGACGGTGACGACGACCTCGTGGTCGATGACGAGCCTTCCGGACCCGCTCGGCGTCGTTGCCGGCGACGTCGACGACGACGGGGACGTGGATCTCGTCGTCGCTGCCACGACGTCGCAGCTCCTTCTGAACGACGGCATCAATAACTTCACCGCAGCTCCCGGCCTCCCGTCGGTCAGCGCCGTGGCCCCGACGCTCGTCGACTTGTCGGGGGACGGAATCCTGGATGTCTACCTCGACGATCGCCTCTATCAGCAATCGCCGGTTGGAAGCTGGGCGCTCGTCGGGCAGGTTCTCACGGGAATCTCCGCACGGTATCCGGCCTCCGAAGTCCGATCGTTCGACTTCGACCTGGATGGCGACCTCGACACGATCACCGCCTCGGGTTACGCGACGACCGATCTGGGCGGGGCCACCATCGGCACGTTCACGCTGCCGGTCAGCGACGCGCCGCACTTCCAGCTGGCGGACGTCGACGTCGACGGCGACGTCGATCTGCTCACGTCTTTCCGGAACGTTTCCGGCACTGCACCGTCCGGCGGACGGTACAGCCTGCTCATCAACCGCTCGCGGCGACTCGCGGTCACGGAGCCGTTGCGGCCCGGCAGGCCACTGCACATCGCATTGGGCGGGGCTCCGAACGGTGCCTGGCTGCTGTTCGCCTCCACCTCGCTGAATCCGGTACCGGCTCCGCCCTATGGCACGATCTTCCTGAATCTCGGCGGGCTCGTGCAGCTCGCCGGCGGAAGCTTCGATCCGGCGGGTGCTGCGGACGTGGCCGGTTCGCTGCCCGCGTCATTCGCGCCCCTCGCCGGACTCGAAGTGGACCTGCAAGCCATCGTCGACACGCCGCCCGGGCCGCGGCTCACGAACGCCGAGCGCACCTTCATCTTCGGTTATTGAGGTCGACGCTCGCGCGTGCACGCGGGCCGCGCGCGCGTCACCTTCGGGCGACGCGCGCGATCGCCCACGGCGTCAGTTGTACCCGGCCTTGCCCATGAGCTCGTCGGCGAGCGCCGAGGCATCGTAGACCTTCAGCAGCGCCTCCATGATCGCGTCCGTGTGGACGGACACGGTGCGCGGGACGTCGTCGCGGTACAGGTAGCGGTTGGGGAGGCTCTCGATGTTGCCATCGAACACGAGTCCGACGACCTCGTGCTTCTTGTTGATCACGGGGCTCCCCGAGTTGCCGCCGATGATGTCGTTGGTGCTGACGAAGTCGACGCTCTTCTTCAGGTCGATCTTCGCCTGACGTTCGAGCCAGATGGGCGGCAGGTCGAAGGGGTGCTTGTTCTCGAACTCCACGTTGCGGCCATACATCCCGTAGAACGTCGTACGCCACGGGGCGATGGTCCCGTTCATGGGGAAACCCTTCACGATGCCGTCGGCGAGGCGGAGCGTGAGCGTTGCGTCGGGGGCGATCTTCTTGCCGTACACGGCGAAGAGTGCCTGGCCGATGCGCGCGCCTTGGACGCCCTCGTCAGCCACGAGCTTGGCGTTGCGCGCCTGATTCGCAGCGAAGAGCGGAGCGAGCACGCGGGCGACGACGATCGCGGGATCGCCGGAGGCCGCCACGGCATCGGCGCCGCCGTCGAGCAGCTCCTTCACCTGTGCCTTGTCACCGAGCTTCGAGCCATCGAGGATCGCCTTCACGGCGGCCATGGGCTCCTTGCCGCCGAGGATGGCCTTCAGGAAGGGGTCGTCCTTCGGCAGCCACTTGCCGGCGCGCGCCAGCAGGTCCGCGTACGTCTCGTAGTCGTAGGGCGACTGTTTGACGTCGACCGCCATGGCGTTCCGCTTGTTCTG
Organism: Planctomycetota bacterium; assembly: GCA_044222185.1. Classification (GTDB taxonomy): domain Bacteria; phylum Planctomycetota; family CAIWVZ01; genus JBGANV01. Next base: position 316,290 of record JBGANV010000005.1, on the reverse strand, counting down.
CTCGCGCCGCTCGGCCGGCACGCTCGCGTCCGCGGCGCGCACGATCTGGCATGCGACGGTCAGCAGCGTGAATCCCTCGGGCGTCTGGAAGCGAAGTGCCGGTTCGAGCGCCGTCTTCTGCTTGCAGATCTCCTCGAGTCGATCCCAGACGTTCCCGAATTGCGCCTTCAGATCGGGATTCGCATTGACCTTCTCCTTGAACGCGGCCTCCGCCACCTGCTTGCGCTTCATCAGCTCCGGATCCAGCAACCCGCCGTGATACCCACGGAAGGCTTTCTGTCCGTTCTGGTTTCGCAGGATCTCCGTGCGAACGGCCTTCTCCTCGTCGGCGCCCTTCTTTGCCCACTCCTGGAGGATCTCGATGCGGCGGTCGATGCCTGCGCGGCGGATCGGGAGCTGCGCATCGCGCATGTATTCGAGCTGAGCGATCGTGCGACTGCGATCCGTCGATCCGGGGTTGCCGGTGACGAACACCAGCTCACCCTCCGACGGCCCTTCCACGCTCCACTTGAAGAAGTGCTTCGACGTGTCGGCCGGCTTGCCGTCCTCGTACGCGCGGCAGAACGAGAAGTCGATACCGAACCGTGGGTAGGTGAAGTTGTCGGGATCGCCGCCGAAGTGAGCCGTCTGCAGGTTGGGCGCGCCCACGAGCCGGATGTCGTCGAAGATCTTGTAGGCGTAGAGCTGGAAGATCCCGCCCTGGTAGAGCTTGACGATCTGAGGCTTGGTGCCGGCGTAGGTCTTGGTCGCCGCTTCCATCACCGCAGCCTCGTTCTTCGCCCGCCTGGCTGCGATTGCGTCGTCCGAATCTCCCGCCTTGATGCCTTCGTTGATCTTCGCCGTGACGTCTTCCATGGCGACGACCTGTTGAACCGTCAGTCCAGGGACCCGCACTTCGTCGGCGAGCGATCGGGCAAAAAAGCCGTCACGCACCCAGTCTTTGTCTTTCGGGCTCACTTGCGCGACGTAATCCCGTACGCAGTGATGGTTGGTCATGATGAGCCCGCGGGGCGAGACGAACGACGACGAACAGCCTGTCCCGAAGCGGATCGAAGACAGTCGGACGTGATCGAGCCACTCCTGCGTCGGTCGGAATCCGAGCTCCTTCTCGAAGTAGTCGAGCGGGGCGTTCTCGAACGTCCACATCTTGCCGAGCTCGAAGTTCTCCTGACCGAGCACGGGCAGTGCGGTCACGACACATGCGAACAAGGCGGCAATCGGAAGTCTGCGACGGTTGCTCATCTGAGGTTCCTGGGTTTCGGTGCTTGACGAACGAAGCCGTTCGGGGCGTATTCTGCCGGTTGGACTGCGGGCGGGAAGGTTTACCGACCTGCGCCATACGGCGGAGGCGGTCAGGGGCTCCGCCAGGCCGCGCATGGCCCGATTCTTGCGTTCAAAACGTTCACATGGCCGGCGTCGCCGTGCTCAGGCATCCCCTGAGAATCCCGCGAGAATGCCATTTGAGTCCGCGGCGCCGCCAATAGAATCGTTCAACTCGTTCATGGAGGTTCCATGCGTCAGACACTTTCTCCCAAGCACGTGGCCTCGGCCCTGGGGGTGAGCGAGGCGTCCGTGAAGCGGTGGTGCGACAAGGGGTTCCTCGACTCCGAGCGCACGGCTGGCGGGCATCGGCGGCTGACGCCGGCGGCGGTCGTCCGGTTCATCCGCGCGAGCGGGAGCGTGGTCGCCGATCCGGGGATTCTCGGGCTGACGGCCGACGTCGTCGACGCCGGCGCCGACATCGACAACGCCGCGCCGGCTGCGGCGTTGGCATTGGAGGCTGGCGATCGCCGTGGCTTCGAGCGGCTCATCCTGGGGCTCTTTCTCCGCGGGAGCAGCGTGGCGGAGATTGGCGATCGCGTCATCGGCGAAGCGATGCAGAACCTGGGCAAACGGTGGGAGGAGAACGCGATCGAGGTCTACGTCGAGCACCGCGCCGTCGAGATCTGCATGGGTACGCTGCACGAACTCGAACGTCTCATCGGCCCGCCGCCCGACGGCGCTCCGCTGGCCATAGGGCTCACACTCGAGGGTGATCCGTACACCGTTGCTCCCGTGCTCGGAGGACTGACTCTGCGGGAACTCGGCTGGCGCGCCGAGTGGTACGGGCCATCACACCCGCCGGCCACGGCGGCGGCGGCGGTTGCGGCGGAGCGGCCTCGACTCTTGTGGCTGAGCGTTTCGTCCGTGGCTGACCCGTCACGCTTCGCCGCAGGATTCGCCCTGTTCCGCAAGGCCGCGGAGGACGCGGGCACGGCCATGGTCGTCGGCGGTCGCGGCCTCTCCGAGTCCCTGCGGCGCGAGCTGTCCTACTCGGCGTACGGCGACAGCCTCCAGCACCTGGCTGCCTTCGCCCGCACGATTCACGCCCCCCGCGCGCGGCCGAAGGGGCGCGGCGGGAAGTGATGTGAAGGTCGATCGAGCGCCGTCGCATCACGTGGTCTCGGACCGCGCCGCGTTCCGGGCCCTGATCGACCGGTGTTAGAAGCGCCGGCCGAGGCGCCACTCGGCGATTCATGAACCCGGACACCCTGACCGGAGGTGGAAGTGCGGATTTCCCCTCGACACACTGGACCCTCGTGCGGTCAGCGCGGCGATCGCCACAAGAGCGCCGGCACGCGCTCGGGCTCCTCCTCGCCTCCTATTGGAAGCCGCTGTTCGTCTGCGCTCGCCGCCGCGGCCTCGGTGTCGAGGACTCGAAGGACGCCGTCCAGGACTTCTGTGCGCATGCCGTCGAGACCGCGCTCGTCGAGGGCGGGGACTCCGCGCGCGGTCGGTTCCGCAGCTACCTCCGGACGGCCTTCGAGAACCACCTCGCGCACGCCCACGAGCGGCGCCGCGCCGCCAAGCGTGGCGGAGGGGTGAGCCCGTTCTCCATCGATGACTCGGATGCCGAGCAACTTGCCCCATCCGGCGCGCAGGGGCACGCCGTCGACGGGTTCGATCGCGAGTGGGCACTGACGAGCATCGAGCGCGCCCTCGACCAGCTTCGTGCCGAGTTCTCGAGCGGCATCCGGGTCGGCCCGTTCGAGGCGTTCGTCGAGTTTTTTCGCGGCCAGTCCGGGTCGATCACCGAGGCTGCGGACCGCTGGCACCTGTCACCGACCACGTACAAGGCGTTCATCCACCGGGCACGGGTCCGGTTCCGCGAGATCGTCCGGGATCTGGTGACCCAGACACTGGACGATCCGGCCGAAATCGACCGAGAGATCGCGGACCTCATCACCGCCTTGAGCGGCTGACGCATGACACCGGCTCCCACGTGCACGCGTTGTGGCTTCTCCTGGAACGCTTCACGGTTCGAGGCGTGTCCGCGGTGCTTGTTGTCCGTCGAGATCGAACCCGTCGTGGTGGGCGGCCTCATCGAAGTCGGTGACGAGATCGGCCGCGGGGGAATGGGCGTCGTTCACCGTGGGCGTCATCGCGGACTGGATCGAGACGTCGCCATCAAGTTCCTTCCCCCGGCCGTGAGTCGCGAGGCCGACGCGCGCGCGCGGTTCGAGCGCGAAGTGCGCGCCCTCGCGGCGCTCTCGCACCCCAACATCGTCGGGTTGGTGGCATCCGGTGAGGACGACGGCCAGATGTGGGTCGCCATGGAGTTCGTCGACGGCAATGCGTTGTCGACGCGGATGCCGCTGTCGCGCGACCATGCGCTCGCCGTCGTCGCCGAGATTTGCGATGCCCTCGCATACGCGCACGCGCAGGGCATCGTCCATCGCGACATCAAGCCGGCGAACATCCTCCTCGATGGGGCCGGCCACGCGAAGGTCGCCGACTTCGGCATCGCGCGGCTCGCCGGCGACCGCGGCGCGGGGTGGACCGTCACCCGATCGTCCGGGGTGGTCGGTACTCCGCAGTACCTCGCACCAGAGGCGCTCGCGGGTGGGGCGCCTCCGGATCCGAGGATGGACATCTGGTCCGTCGGCGTGCTCCTCCACCAACTCGTGACGGGCGTCCTCCCCGTGGGAACGTTCCAGCCCGCACCCGCGCCCATCGACGCGATCGTGGCGCGGGCCCTCGCGGCGTCGCCGTCGGATCGGTTCCAGACGGCGGGCGACATGGCGACCGCGATTCGGAGTATCGCCGGCGTGTCGCGCGCCGGGCATGACGCGCTGCCCTCCGACGAGGGTCTCTGGATCTCGGTCGTTGCGTGCCTCCAATCCGTATCGACGGCCCTCGCCGTGTTCGCGGCGATGCAGTCGGTCACGCCACGAGTGATGCGGGCCGACGAGGTGATGCCGTTGGTGATGCTCGCGACCGAGCGCCTTCCCGACGGCCGCATCATCTCGCGGGCGCGCTTCGAGCTCTGGTGGACGCTGCTCGCCATCCTGGCGTTCTGCGTCGCGATCACCGGGTACGCCCTCTTGCGGCGCCATTGGAGGCGAACGGGGTTTGACGAGGTCCGCCCCGATGCGCCGATGGTGCACTCCAAGACCGTGCTGCGGTGGGGCGCGTTCTCCGTCGCCGTGTACGGCGTGCACGTGCTGCTCCAGGGGGTGGGCGCGTCACCAGGCGTGGCGGTCTTCGCACCGATCGTGGGCGGGATCATCGAACTGGTGGTGCTCTACGTGTTCTGGGTCGCCGTCCTCCATGCGCTCAGAGTCGGGCGACCGCTCCGACGCGAACCCGGGATCTGGGTCGGCCTCGGCCTGGCCGTCCTTCCTCCGACGATCGACTTCATCCGTTTCCTCGCCGCCTGGAAGCCCTGAATTTCGTCGGGCGCGCAACGCGTCGGTCCCGATCCGGTATGGGCTCCATGGATCCGCGCCTCGGGCAAGTCGTCCCGTCGGCCTGGACCGTCCCCGAAACCGGAGAACCCTCGTGGAAATCGCTCAAGCGCATGGCGCGGTCGTCGTCTGGACCTACGTGACCTACCTGCTCGCCAGCATCGGACTCACGGTCTGGGTCGCGCAGACGCTGCACAAGAACGGGCGGATCTTCCTCGTCGACGCCACCCACGGCAACGAGAAGCTGGCGGATTCGATCAATCACCTGCTGCTCGTCGGGTTCTACCTGATCAACACGGGATACGTGACCCTGGCGCTGCGCTACGGAGCCAAGCCGACCGACTCCGTGACCGCCATCGAGTTCTTCTCGACGAAGATCGGCCTCGTGCTGCTCGTGCTCGGTGCGATGCACTTCGGGAACCTGTACGTCTTCTCGCGCATGCGGCGGCGCGACGGCGGGATGGGCTCGGCGGAGCGGAGGGCCCCGACTGTTGCGTGACGCCGGGCTCATGCGTAGGTGGCCAGAGACCCTCGTTCGCTGCGCCATGCGCCGACCGACGCGCTTGCCGGCGCACCCGATCAAGAGCCCGGCGCGGCATGCGTTCGGTGCCAACTCCGATCGCGGCTGTATGAGTTGCCCCGTGCAACTCAGACGTCCTGCATCCACGATGCGCCGGTTCGATCACCTGGATTGGTGGAAGGCCGGCGCGCTTGGGGTTGGGGTGGGCGCGTTGGTCGCCGCGGGGCTGCTCGTCGCGATGCCGGGCGTGGCAGGGCTGGTGCTGCTGTCGTCTCTCGCCGGCAGGTCATGGAGAGATGTCGCGGTGTGGAGGTAGTTGACGGCGCGGGCACCGATCGCCGTCCAACAGTTGTTCCACTCATGCCTGACGCTCTCGGCCTGCGCTTTGGCATCGGGGGCGAGCATCGAAGACGGAGCACGGTGCGGTGCATGGGCCTTCATGATCGGGGCGGTTTCCAGGCCTTCCATCAGTGAGACCGAACGTCCAACCGAAGTGCGCGAGGCGCTGACCCTTCCAGGACGTCGTCATCGGGTGCAGGGCGGCGAGGCCGGGATCGCTCGTGGAGATCCGAACGTCGACTGCGCACCGAATGGGAGTCGGCTTCGCCTGACTGGCGTCGCAGACCGCGCCAAATCGTGCACCGACGGTGCGAGCGCGCATCCGAGGAGAACGTCGAAGAGCTGATCCCGGCGGCCGGTGCGGTCCCAAGTGTGGTCGTCGCGGAAGACTGGATCGTTTCGCCAGACCGATCCGCATGACGCGCGGTGACCTCGTCGCCGACGCGCGTGAGCGTGACATTCAGTCGGCCTGCGTAGTCCGGCGCCGCGTGCCGCGCACGCGCGGGGGCGTTTGGGCGCTGTTGGAAGGCTCCGAGCAAGGCGTCCGTGGCCTTGATCAGCGCCTGATCGCGGGTGTGACCGCGCTCTGAGGGAATTGGAGCACTGATCCGGTTCAACGGCCGGAACGTCGTCAACGAGATCGGCTTCCTGCCCTCCCGTTTGACGTTGAACGTCAGCGCTGGACTCTTCGGCGATACGGGTCGAACGTACGTCCGAGCTGCGATGCAGCGGCCCGAGTTCCACCGCCGACCGGCCCCGCTGAGAGGCGGCCAGCCTGTCGCGGTGCTCGCCCGGAATTCGTGCTCGAGTCCGGAACCTCCACGCGGAGCCCGGCGAGCGCTGTAGCATGCGGCTCCACCCGTCGCGGGCTGCGTGCGGCCAGCGATGCGGGTGAGCCGAATCGTCCGGTGTGCCGACGACGGGGGCCCTCTCATGAGCGCAGCCGCATTCATCCCGACCATGATCCCGCTCGTCGTCGCCATTGCGATGCGGCGGTCCGAGGCGCGAATCCACAGATCGCTCACGGATGCCGGCGCAGTGACGGCTGAAACCGCCATTTCCTTGACGCCCAAACGTTCGCTCGACAGGCGGCGCCTCGAGGCTCTCGTTCGAGGAGGAGCCGTGCGTGTCGCCCCCAACGACCGGCACTTCCTCGATGGCCAGGGGTGGAGCCGATATCAGAGCCATCGACGCCGTCGCGTCCTCCTGGCCCTCTGGATCACCCTCGCGATCGTCGGGATCGGCCTGTCCATCGCATTCGCTCTGCGGTGACTGGCTTCGTCGAAAACACGGTGAACGCCACGCGCGATTGCGGCGATGACGAGCCCTCTGCGTCGACGATCGTGGGACACCCATGTGAGCGCCGACGCGAATGCGAAGGCACGCCGGGCGTCAACTGTGGATGAGCAGGCCGTTCGAGACTTCGACTCCGAACGGTCCCGCAGGGTTGGCAAACACGAACTCCAAGACGAATGGCGGCAGTCCTGGCGGCAAGTAGGACGTCAGCGTGAAATGCCCTGTCGCATTCGTGGCGACGGCGGGTCCGATCACGAGCGTCGAAAGGTCGACCGCAACGTAGAGCTGTGGCGCGACGAGCGTCGGAAACTGCGGGAGGCTGCTGACGACCGCAAGTCCCTGACGCGGCGCGGAGGTCGTCGCCGTGATCGCGATCGTCGAATTCGAAATTGACGCCGTGCCCGCCGCCTGCGGCGGCGGGCTCGATCCTGCTCCCCAGCCGCCGGGGGTCGTCAAAACCGGCGGAAAGCACGATAGGGGCGCGATGATCCCGTGCTGCACGAAGACGTTCAGGATGAGGTTTCGGTAGGCGCCGCCCTGCTGGGCGAGGTCGAGGTTGAGCAGTCCGCAGAGGACCTCCTCGAAAGTCGCGGGCGGCACGGGCAGCGAGAGCAGGCCGGGGATCATGGCGTCGAACGCGGCCGCCGTTCCGTCGTGCGCCGCATATGCCTCGCGCGTCCGATACAGAGCGCTGGAAAGCGGCAGTGCCTGGTGCGCGACCGACCCGCCCGATTGTCCCTGCATCGTGACGATCCGAAGGTCCCTCGGGGTGGCGAGCACCCCTGAGCCGATCACCGGAGACCCGGTGGCAACACTCGAGAGAAAGTCCGCGAGGGCCTCATCGATCAGTCCGCCGATGTTGATCCCGGCCCCATACCGGAAGTGGATCGTTCGATGGGCGAGTTCGTGGGCCAGGATCGACGGCGAACAACCGGCCGGCGCGGAGTTCGGGTCGAGGGGGTTGCTCGACCCGCCGGTGTAGATCTCGATGCGATCGTTCTGCGCACCCACGCCGGCGCTTCCGTGGATGAACTGCGGCACGGAGCTGCCCGGAGAAGCCACGAAGCCAACGTCGAGGAGCGTCGTGAACGTGGTCCCGGTCTTCTGGGCGAGCGCGATATCCGCGTCGTAGACATGTTGGAATGCAGAGCACTCGGCGATGGTGAGATGCGGTGGGAGTTGGGGCAGCACGGGCGCCAGGGACGAAGGCAGTGTGGTGACGTCGACCGCCAGCGGCTGCGTCGTGTAATCCGCAGTGACAGTCCATGGCCCCGGGATGAGGTTGATGGTCGGCAGATTGAGCGGCCGCTTGACCATGATCCGCGGCGAACGCGGCCCGAGGACGATTGCCGTCTGGGGCGTGAGGCCTGCGGGAAAGGGGATCTGACCGCTGGAGTTCGTCTCGACGATCTGGAGCGAGCTCGCACTCGTCGATGGGTTCACCCAGGTTACCGTGACCCGCATCCCGCGCAGAGCCGCCGGCTGCGGCGACGCGCTGACATCGAGATTGAGGATCGGGGCCCCGAAATGAAGCACCTGACCGGCCGCCGATCCTCCGAACAGGCATCCGACGGCAAACATCCCTACGATCGTTCGGAACCTCGGCATGTGGCACCCCCAAACGCGACCCCGCCGGCGAACCGTCTGTATCGAGCTTCGATGACCGGTGAGTCGCCATTCGGGCACCGACATCTGGTTCTCGGCGCGGGTCACGCCAGGCCAACGGCTTGACCTCGCTCGTCGTGCATCGTTCGTGGTCGTCACCGCGCCGCACGTGAACTGGATCGGTTTAGTCTTCCGAATGTTGCAACGAACCCGGCGTGAATGAGACCGGCTCCGAGTGCCCCGCAACGAACGCGGACGAATGTACCCCCCGATGAACTGGTTCGGCGGCGCGTTTCGACGTGCGCGCCGCGACCGGCGGAGCAACCGCTCGTCGAAGGACTCCTCGACGGGCTTTGCGGCCTCGGGGCGACGCGTACCGGGCGCCGTCGAGAAGTCGAATGCCGAGCCCGCACCTCGGTGCGCGCGCCCTCCCAAACGTGCTGCGCACGCGATGGCCGGCGGCCGGCTCGTCCGCAAGCTCGAGTGCGGCAGCCTCGGCAGGCGCATCAACCACCGGCCGCCAACGATGACCGCGGCCAGGTCCATCCGGCGCTCCGCTGAAAGAGAATCGATTTCGAGGCGGCGAACCCCGCGAATGTCGGCCCGGTGCAACTGCCGGAGAAACTCGCGGGGTGGTGGGGACCGAGATTGCAGCCGCCTCGACGGCTCGCTCGGCGTCACTGCGTGATGAAGGATGCTTCGTTCGAGACGGTGATCCCGCCAGCGCATGGGCAGTACGACACCGCCTGGAGCCGGATCTCGAATCCGGGGGGAAGTCCGCTCGGCAGCGAGATCCCGACCGGCGCATCGCCGACGAAGTTGGGGCCGATCGGGCCGAGCGGGATGCCGATCAGGGTCCCCAGGCCGAAGCCATCGCCCAGGACCAGTGCCGTCCCGGTCGGAACGGAGAGGTTGCTGAATCGCTTGAACCCGGGCACGCCAGCCGTCGTGGCCTCCGAGGCGGCCTCGGCGCCAGCGTTCGCGACGAGGATGAGCGGGACTCCCGAGCACGGGCTCGTGCCCTGATTCACGACCCAGCGCATCACCTCGCCCGCGGTGACGGCCTTGGGCGTCACCGACGTCAGGCTGGTGGGCGCCGAGATCGAGGGCACGACGTCGGTGAGCAGACTCAGGACGCCGGCCACGTTCGGAATCACCGGGACGATGGTCACCGATCCGTCGACGCTGGAGTTGCCGCCGGGCGTGTGGACGACGTCCGTCGCGGAGGGTGCGGCGAATGACGTTCCTCCGAGCGCGTTGCCGTTGCCTGGCGCACCGTCGCCACCGGTGTAGCCGCCGCCCCCCGCTCCTTCGCGGCCGCCAGCACCTGCACCACCGCCGTAGCCGCCACCACCGCCGGTTGCGGACGAGTGGGCCGCTCCGCCTGTGGCGCCGTTGATCGCAGCGATTCCGGCCCCGCCACCCCAGAAACTGAGCTGCCCGTTACCGATGATGCCCCCGCCGCCCGCACCGCCGCTGCCGATCCCTCCGAGCCCGGTGCCGCCGAGCAGTGCACCGCCAACTCCGCCAGGACCGACGCCGGCGAAGAGCGGCCGGCTGCCGCCGCCACCACCGCCGGCAACGATGAGCGGTGTCGCGAAGGCAGGGTAGCCGCCGCCGACGGCAACGTAGGAGGCCCCGCCGCCGCCACCGCCGTTGTTGTTCGTCGTGTTGTTCCCATGACGACCGACGACGATCTGCAGGACGCTTCCCGGGACCACCGGCAGGGTCGCCTGGACGGTTGCCCCGAAACCTCCCACCGCACCGGCCCCCTGGGCGTTTCCACCCTTCGCGCCGGCCGCCGTGATGGCCACCTCATTGACCCCGAGTGGGACGACGTAGCTCTGCAGTGAACCGGTGAACGCATAGGACGCGGGCGCGATGAACGAGACGATCACTTGCCCGTCGGGGCCCGGCGAGCCGCCCGGCGTATTCGTCATGACCGACGTGCAACTCGCGAAGGAGCTCCCTCCGTGCGCGTTGCCGTTGCTCGGCGCGCCTCGGCCGCCCGTGTAGCCGCCGCCGCCACCGCCCTCGCGGCCGCCCGCGCCGGCCCCGCCTCCGTAGCCACCCGCTCCGCCAGTCGCGAAGGAATGCGGGGCTCCGCCTGCGGCGCCGTTGATCGCGGCGCTTCCAGCTCCGCCACCCCAGAAACTGAGCTGCCCGTTACCGAGGATGCCGCCCCCGCCCGCACCGCCGCCGCCGTTCCCGCCGAGGCCACTGCCCCCGAGCAGAACTCCGCCGGCTCCGCCGGGGCCGATCGCTGCGGAGATCGGCCGGCTTCCGCCACCGCCGCCGCCGGCAACGATGAGCGGCGTCGCGAAGTCCGGATAGCCGCCGCCGACCGTGACGTACGAGGCTCCGCCCCCGCCACCGCCGTTGTCGTTCGTCGTGTTCGTGCCCCGTCTGCCGACGACGATTTGAAGGGATGTGCCGGGCGTCACGTTGAAGAGCGCCTCGATGCGGCCGCCTGCACCGCCGACCGCCCCGGTTCCCAGCGCGTTCCCGCCCTTCGCGCCGTCCGCGAGGACGTAGGCCTGGAAAACGCCGGGCGGAACGACCAATGACTGGAGGCTGCCGGTGTACGCGAACACCTGGGTCTGGGCTGAGCTGACGGCTGCAAGTCCGAGTGCCAGGCACAGGGCATTCGCGATCGTGCGTCGGAGAGATCTCATGAGGTCACCTTGTGTCGATTGAGTTGGATCGGGTCGGGGGCGCCACGCGCGCCACCCCGTCATCCCGAATGCGCAGCCCGCGCCCGGCTGCGTCAACTTCGCTTCGAAAACGGCTGAGACGGCGACCGGCCGCAGACGAAGTTTCCTGCGCAGGCACATTCGGCGTGCGGCACCCTGCGCACCGCGTCGGGCGTTCGCGCCCGGCAGACGCGGTCGGCCGGCGGAGCCCCGCTGCGCGGGGCGCGGTTACGATGGGCCCATCCCTCGCATGTGCCCACCAGCCTCGCAGCCATCGCCATCCGGGGCATCCCCGGATCTCGCGCGCGACCTCGCCTCCGACGACACCGACGCCCGCAACCGTGTGCTCGCCCGCGTCTACGACGAGCTTCGGATCATCGCGCGGGCCTACCTCGCTCGCGAACGGCGGGAGCACACGCTGGCTCCGACCGACGTCGTGAATGAGGCCGTGCTTCGGCTCCTCCCGGGCCTCGGTTCCGACGACCTGACGCGTGGCCGCCTCCTCGGATTCGGGGCTCACGCGATGCGGCAGGTCCTCACGGACCACGCGCGCCGGCGCGCGGCCGACAAGCGCGGCGGCGGCTGGGACCGGGTCACCCTGAACGGACTCGCTGTCAGCGGCGCCTCCTCCGCCGCCGTCGACCTCATCGTGCTGGACAAGGCGCTGACGTGGCTCGGACAACTCGATCCCGAGCTGGTGCGCATCACCGAGTGGCATTATTTCGGCGGCCTGACCGGTGACCAGATCGCGCTGCAGCTCGGCGTCTCACGCGCCACCGTCACCCGGCAGCTCGGGCTCGCCCGCTCACTCCTCCTCTCCGAGATCGATCGCCACCAGGCGGACACGCCGTGATGCTGCGCGCCGCCCCCGGCTCGGAGACCCGCAGGGGCGTTGCGCCTCTCCTCGAAGCGGCGGTTCGGCGCGCGTCATCCACATGAACCTGCGCCCGGAAGACTATGCCCGGATCAAGGAGATCTGGCTCCAGGCCGGGGACCTCGCCGGGAACGAGCGGCGCGCCTTCCTGGAACGCGCCGCCGGCGGAGACCAGAAACTCTTCGCCGAGGTCGAGCGGCTCTTCGCTTATGAGGATGATCCGCGCACGCCGGCCGACGCAATCGGGGTGATGAGCGCTTCCGCCGTCGCCGAAGCGCCGGATTGCGGCGATTCGTTGCCGACGGAGATGCCGACATCGGTCGGTGGCTACCGCATCGTTCGACCGATCGGCCGCGGCGGCATGGGCATCGTCTACGAAGCGGAACAGAGTCAACCGCGACGCCGCGTGGCCGTGAAGGTGCTGCGGCGCGTGCTCCTCGATTCGTCCACATCCCGCCGCTTCGAGCTCGAGGCCGAGCTCCTCGGCCGCCTCCAGCACCCGGGGATCGCGCAAGTCATCGAGGCACGGGCCGGGTCCGGCGAAGCGGTCCCGTTCATCGCGATGGAGTACGTCGAGGGCGTCCCGCTCGCGACCTGGGCAAAGGACGCCACGCCGGACTTCGCGGCGCGCCTGCGCCTTCTCGTCCGCCTGTGCGAGGCCACGCACCACGCACACCTCCGCGGTGTGATCCACCGCGACCTGAAGCCGGGCAACGTTCTCGTGATGCCGGACGGCTCGCCGAAGATCCTCGACTTTGGAGTGGCACGCGCGCTCGGCGATGACCCGAGCACCCCCCGGGCCGAGACGGTCGCAGGGGAAGTGCTCGGCACCGTCGCCTACATGAGCCCCGAGCAGGCCGCCGGAGATCCGACCCGGATCGACTTCCGCACGGACGTCCATGCTCTCGGCGTGATCGGGTATGAGCTCCTGACGGGAAGCCTCCCTCACGACCTCCGCGGCCTCGCGCTCCCCGTCGCGCTCGCTCGCGTGCAAGAGTCGCCTCCGGTCCCGCCCGAGCGGCGCCGCAGGGACCTCCCACGAGACGTCGCCACGATCATCTCGACCGCGATCGATCCCGTGCCGGACCGGCGCTACCAGACCGCTGCAGCTCTCGCGTCGGACCTCGAGCGGTACCTCGCGAGGGAGCCGATCCTGGCCCGGCCGCCGAGCGTGATCTACCAGCTCCGGCTGTTCGCGATTCGCAGGAAAGCCGCGGTGACCGCCGGCATTTCGACCCTCGTGATCTTCGTGGTCGCGCTCGCCATATCGCTCGGCGCCGCCGTCCGCGCCAGGGAGGCCGCAGCGAGTGAACGGGTGGAGTCGGCCCGCGCGCGAGCCGCCGAGCAGGAGGCCCTCATCCACAAGAACCAGGCGGCGCGCGCGGCGTATGCGGCGCAGATCCGAGCCGCGTCCTCGGCGATCGACCGCGGGAGGGGCGCGGAGGCGGCGCGGCTCCTCTCCCAGACCGAGGCCGTGCTCAGGGGTTGGGAGTGGGATCACCTCGCGAGTCGCCTCGATACCGCCGATCTCGTCCTCGGCGAAAGCGACGACGCCTGCGGCGACGTCACGTTCTCCGCGAACGGTCGCTTCGTTCTCACAGCAGTCCGCTCCGGCTCCGTCCAGTTCCGCGACCTCGAGACGTACCGGATCCAGAAGTCCATCGAAACCGGCCCCCATCTCGCGAGCCTGGATCTGTCCCGAGACGGCCGATATCTCGTCACAGGGCACGACGGTGGAAGCATCGAGCTTCGGGATCTCGAGACCGACGTCACGAAGAGTTTCAACGTCCCCGAGTCGACGGCATCGTGGTCCGTCCGGTTCTTCCCTGCGGGCGATCGCGTGTTGCTGTCCACGACCCGCGAGCTGCGGATCTGGAGCGTGGGCACCGGCGCATGTCTGGCCGTGAAGGGGAATCACTGCGCCGACGTTGCGCCGGACGGAGCGCAGGTCGTCCATTCCGCCCGAGATCCGGCGCTGAACATCAACGGCTTCATCACGATGAGCGATGCAGCCACAGGGGAGAGGATCGGCCGCGTCGCCTCCTTCACCGAGGCCCTGCGGTCCTTCGCCTTCTCGCCGGACGGCGAGCGCATCGCCGTGGGGACGAGGCACCCGGGAATCCACGTCCTGCGGCGCACGACCGGGGAACGGGAGAGGTACTTCCGCGGCCGCGACCAGGCCGTGACCGCGATCACGTGGTTTCCGGACGGACGCCAGCTCGCGACGGGGTCGGACGCGGGCAGTGTGGATCTCTGGCGCGTCGACGGCGGCGTCCACCTTCGCTCGTTGCTCGGCCTCGGGGCCCCGGTCCGACGGCTGGTCCTCGCGCCGGACGGCCGCAAGATCGCCGCGGCGACGGAGACGTCGGTCCGCGTGTGGGACCTCGCCGAGGACGACGACATCTGCGTCGGACGCGGCCACGACTCCTACGTCTATGACGTCGAGTTCGCTCCCGACGGCCGCAGTCTCGTGACACTGGCGTGGGACGACACCGCCCGGCTCTGGTGCCCGTGGACCGCGCGCCCACGAGGTCTCCTGACCCGGGGCGTGAAGAGGCCAGAAGGAATCGCATGGTCCCTCGACGGGAACGCGATCATCGCCGGAATCCCCAACGTCCATAGGTTCGACGTCGCCCGCGGAGCCGTGTCGCGAGAGCCGCGGGACGCGGAGTCGTGGGCAGGCGACGTCGCGTGGCCGGGCCGCGTCGGTGATGCTGCCGTCGCGCCGGGCCGCGTGAAGATCGCGTTCAAGGAAACGAAGGCACGAAGCGAGCTGATCGTGACCGACCTGCCGTCCGGGCACGAGCGATCACGCCCGATCGCACCCGGACCGGTCGCGATCACGATCGATCGCGCCGGGTCCCGCGCCGCGATCGCGTTCAAGGACTCCTCGGTACGGATCATCGATCTCGCAACCCTCGAGGAGATCGCCGACCTCCGCGGCCTCGCGGAGCCCGTTTTCGACGTGGCCTTCTCGCCGGACGGCGCCCGGCTCGCGGGCGGAGACCGGGCCGGGGAAATCCACCTCTGGAGCACCACCAGTTGGGAGGAGATCGCCGTCCTTTTGGGCCACACTGGCGACGTCCGCTCGGTCTCGTGGAGTCCTGATGGGACCCGGCTCGCGTCGGCATCGGCCGACAAGACGATCCGCATCTGGTCCTCGCTGCCCCGGCGAATGCTGTTTTCGAGCGCCGCGACGGCAGCGGAGGCCGCGGCCGTCAGCGCTCCGGTCGTCGGCACCGAGCGGGAGGCGCAAGCGCATGGCGCCGCCTCGCCGCCGCTCCGATCGATTGCGGGCGGGGTGGGCACGGGGTTCGGGCGTCAGGTGGTCGTCGTGGACCTCGATGGAGACGGACGTCCGGAGATCGTCGCCGCGGCGCCGGAAACGCCGCCGCTTCAGACGGGTGCGGTCGAGGTCTACGACGCGACGACGCTCGAGCGTCGGTTCACGATCCCTGGGGGCCACGCAGGTGACCGTTTCGGTTCAGCGATGGTCGTCCTCGGCGATGTGGACGCCGACGGGCATCCGGACCTCGCCGTCGGCGCCCCGGGCTTCGACGGCGGCGAAGGGACCGACTGCGGTGCCGTCATGATCGTCTCCGGGGCTGACGGTCGCGTCCTCCGAACGCTCGAAGGGACCGTCGCATCGAGCCGGTTCGGCCGCCACGTCGCCGCTCTCGATGACCTCGACGGCGACCGGATTCCGGAGCTGGCGGTCGTTGCCGAGGCCGAGCGGGGATGTGAGGTCCGGGTGGTGTCGCCCCGAATGGGTGCTGTACTCCGGACGTTCTCCGCCGAGCGGTCCGATCCACCGGTCCAGGCCGTCGGTGACGCGGACGGCGACGGCAAGAGGGACATCGCGCTCACCGTCGGGTCCTGGATCGAGGTCGTCTCGTCGGGTGCCGGCACCGTGCTCCGCCGCATTCCTCTTCCGGCTGGCGAATCGGGCCGGCGAGGCGTCCTTTCGAGCGGCGACGGAGACCGTGACGGTTTCCCCGAGTTCGTGGTCTCGAGCGGCGGTGGGCCCGGGAAACACGAACACCGCGTGGCGCTGATCGGCGCCGCTTCGAGCGAGCCGCTGTGGACCCGGGAGTTCCGGTTCCCGCATCGCCGGGGGCGCATCCTGAACGCCGGAGACCTGGACGGCGACGGCTTCGTCGATGTCGCCGTGCAGGACCCCATTCCCGACGACCCACCGACGCCCGGCGTCCACCCCCTGCGCGTCCTCTCCGGCCGCAGCGGGCAGGAGATCTTCTCGCTCCAGCTTCCCGGCGAGTGCGCCACGGCGGTCCTTCGCTGCGACCTGGACGGCGACGGCGCCGCAGAACAGCTCGTGTCTCAGCCCGACGACTCCCCGCCGCGTCTGCTCATCTTCCCCGCGCCCGTCACGCGATCAGGCGTCCGATGACGCGCTCCGTTGCTTCACGGCAGATCACGCGGGCTCGGGCCCATCCGCGAATTCCGTGAGGCGTTTCCTCCTCGACAGCCGCCACCGAGGTGGGCGCGACGGGGCGCCTGTCGACCCGACGCGACAGCGGAGGCGCGACCGGCAGGATCGCCGGGCTACCGAGGCGCAGCCGAGGAGCCCGGGCCGGCCGACGTGGCTTGGCCGTTGGGCATTCGGTGATCAGACGGGCGTTGGGGATCTCGCATCGAGCCGCATGCCACGCCAGCTGGCCCGCGCGTGACGCGCGGCGATCGCGCCAGTCCCCGCCGAGACGGCGGTGGACGTGGCGCTCCGCCCCGAGACGGCAGTAGCGTTCCGCCGTTGTGACGGTCCTCGACGGTCCTCGACGTTCCGAAGATCGCGAAGGCGCGCCGGTCGCGCGTCCGTCAGCGAGGGATGTCCGGGACGTAGACGACGTCGCCGTTGTCCAGGCGATAGGCGACGCCGAGACGCTGGCCGGGACCGGTGGCCGTGTCGGAGGTGGGCTTCAGCGGAGCCTTCTGCGCGTCGGCCAGGTTGCCGGCCGTTGCCTGTGTCGACCCGGGCGGTGTCGACGGGGACATGGCCGACGGTGCTCGCGCCAGAAGCGCGACGATGAAGCCGAGCGCGAACACGATCGAGCAGTCGAAGAAATTCACGAGCATGGCGAACGGATCGTCGCCGAGGTCGCGGCCCACTCGGCGCCTGGTTCCACGCAGGCTGGTTTTCATCGCGAGGCCTCCCGTGCGTCGAGGGCGCGACGTGCGACCAGGTCCATGTGGGCCAGGTCCTGCTCGTACCAGCGCTTGCGGGCCGTGGCCATCCAGAAGCAGGGACCGGCGACGGCGAGGCCGACGACGGTCGCCGCGAACGCGACGATGAGATCGTGCGCGAGCTCCGACACCGAGCCCGCTCCCATGGCGCGCAGCGCGGGGCCGAGCGGAATCAGCGTGCCGGCGAGCCCGAGCATGGGACCGATTTTCGCGGCGAGGGAGACGCGCTCCACACGGCGGCTCATGTCGTGCTCGGAGTCGACGAGGAACTTCTCCAGATCGAGAGCACTCACGCCCGGTCGAGCGAGGACGTCGAGCAACGCGCTCCACCTCTTCGGCAGGCGGGCGGGCCGTGTGGGAGGCGCAATGGCCTCTGCGATGCGACGAACCTCCGCCGCCGTGCTCCGCCGAGCCAGAGCCTCGCGCGCGAAGCCGCCCAGCCAGAAGATCGTGGACGCGAACAGCGTGAGCAGGACGACGAGGCACGGATAGAGCAGCGCGTTCGCGATGCCGAAGAGGATGGTCTCGATGCCAGACATGAATCAGTGCCTTCCGAGCAGGAACCCAGCGACGAACAAGAGGACGATGGCGACCCCCGCGACGACGAGGGATGGGTTTGGAGAACCGTCCGAGTCGCCCGGCGGTCGGGCCGATTCGGAACGGGGCGGCGGCGACGGCGCCGTGACGAGCTTGGGCCCGCTGACGATCGGCCGTGCCGGCTGCGCGCTCGGCGGGGCGTGGGCCCCGGATGCCGTCGGCGACGGGGCCGCGGTCGTCGGAGCGGGATTCTTCCCAGGCGCGCCCGCATGCCGCGCGATGAACGCGTCGAGCTTGTCGTTGCCCGCGCTGCGCAGCCCGTTCGATTCGCCGTGCCGAGCCACGCTCTCGCGGTGGGCTCGTGCGAGGTCGGCGGTGACTTCCGCGCTGGCGTTCCAGTAACCCTTGTTCACGGCCTCGAGCAGGATCTCGAGCGTCTCCCGGAACGCGTGCGGGTTCTCCTTCTCGAAGAACTCGCGGATGTGCAGCCCGAGTGAGTCGTCGACGTAGATCTTCTTCAGCTCTTCCCAGGCGTCGGCGCGAATCGCGCCCTCACGCATCGTCGCCCAGCCGAACGCGTTCGACGTCGCATTCGACATCTGATCGGCGCCGGCGTAGCCCTCCCGCATCATTCCCTCGATCCATTTGCGGTTGAACAAACGCACGCGGAAGTCGGCTGCGATCGCGTCTTCCGCGGAGATGGTCCGAGCCGCATCCGCGTCTCGCACGTCCGAGAGGACGAACTCGGGCTCCCGGCCGGAGAGCTGCTTGACCGCGAGTGCGAGCGCTCCGCCGCGCAGCCAGCCGTACTTGTCGGTGAGCGGGCTGCGGACTGGATCGGTCCAGGTTCGCATGACGACGTCCGTCGTCTTCAGGACCGCTTCGAACGCCTCGGGCGACTCCACGCCGAACGCGCCGTCGGTGTAGGCGAAACGGACGCCGTCGATGTACGCCTTCGCGACGTCCTGCCGCGAGTCCCATCCGCCGGACTTCTCCACGAAGTAGGAGAACCCGGCATTGGTTCCGTCGGGCGAGCCGCCGAAGAGCCTCGCACGCGCGAGCACCTTGGCGCGGGTCGGGTCCACCCCCCGCTCGGCGAGATCGGACTCGATGCGCGCCGTTTCCTTCCGGACGAAGTTCTCCGCCTCGTCGAGATCGGCGACCTTCCTCACGGCGCGATCGAGAAGCGTCATGCGAGAGAGCATCGTGTCGCGATAGAACGGCTGGCCGGAAAGGAAGACGTCGATGCGGGGCCGACCCAGTTCCGGGCGCGGGATCACGCGCACGTCGGAAACCACGTTCTTCTCGTCCCAGATCGGCTCGCAGCCGAGTGCGGCCAACACCTGCGATTCGAGAACTCCGTAGTCCTGGAACGTGGACGACGCGGCGAGGCTGAACGCGATGCGCGTGGGATGGTGGCCCGTTCGTGCGCGGTACTCGCGTAGAAAGTCTTCCAGAAGACGGCGGCCGAGGTCGAAGCTCGCACGGGCTGGAATCTCCTCCGGGTTGACGAGGAACAGATTGCGCCCGCCCGGCGCCGATGCCGGGTTGCGAACCGGGCTGCCGCCAGGCCCTGGACGTACGAAGCGACCGCTGAGCGCAGCGACGATCCCGTCGATCTCCTCGGATGCGCGGGAGAGCCGGCTCGCGAGATCCTTCGCCAGTTCGAGCGAGCGCGCGAGTCGCTCGGGAATCGGGCCGTCGTGATCGATGCCCGCGGCCTTCAGCGCGGCGGCCGCATCGAGCCCGCGGCGGATGACTCCGTCGACGACCTGGACGGCGGCCTTCTGGACGTTGGGTGCCAGCGCGCCGCTCTCGTGACCGCCAGCCTTCGGCAGCAAGGGCTCGAGTGCATCCAGGTACGCTCGCTTCAGACACGACACGACGTAAGCTGCGAGTACGTCGTCCGAGGGCGACGTGCCGAGGACGTGCAGACTCGTGGGCGTGCGCTCCTCGCGAAGCTCGTGCAGGTACGTGTCGAGGCGCTTCAGCGTCTCGTCGTCGAGGAGCCCGTCGCCAGGTGGCACGTGGAGATCCGTCGTGAGCCGCTGAGCGCGCGCAGCCTCGGAGATCGACTTGCGGAAGCCCTCCTTCAGCGCGCCAGCCTCGAGCCCGAGGAACTTCTCCAGGTCTTGATGCAGGTTCTGCACCGCGTCCGTCAACCCGGCTTCGACGACGGGCGGCGTCGCATGCGACACGATGACTGCGTTCGTGCGGCGTTTTGCCGGTCCCACCTCACCAAGGTTGCTCACGATCCACGGGCAGATGTTGGGAAGGTCGCCGAGTAGGATCTCGCACCAGTCGTCGGACGCGAGTCCGGCGCGCTTGCCGGGGAGGAAGAACTCGGAGCCGTGCGTGCCGAAGTGGATCAGCGCGTCCGCCGCGAGTTCGCGCCGGAGCCAGAGGTACGTGGCGAGGTAGTTGTGGGGCGGTGGGACCGACTGGTCGTGGAGCAGTCTGGGGTCCTGCGCCTCGCCGCGGAGGGGCTGGGGTAGGAGGGAGATGCCGCCCAGGTCGATCCTCGGCACGACGATGAAGCTGCCGCGTGCGTCCGTCCACGTCATGATCTCGCCCGGCGGCGGTCCCCAGCGCGCGAGGATCTCGGCGCGCCGCTCGGCCGGAAGATCCTCGTTCAGCCATCGCGCGTAGGTGGCGACGGGGATGAGCACGGGGTTCCCGTCACGGACTTCGCGCGCGAGCGTCTCCTTCGCCCACATCCCGACCTGGCGCCCGCCGCGCTGCATCCACGAGATCAACTCGGAGTCGTCGCGAGGCATGGGATCCACGGCGTAGCCCTCGTGCGCGAGCCGCCGGAGGAGGGCGACGACCGACCGCGGCGCGTTCATGAACATGCCGGTCGTCGAGCCGCGCATGAGGGCCGCGGGGTCCAGCTCACGGTCGTAATACAGGAGGGCCACGCGCTTCTTTGCGTTCGGCTTGCGATGCAGCGTCGCCCACCGCATGGCGCGGGCGGTGACGTGCTCGATCCGGTCGGGGATGGGCACCACGGCGTCGCCAGACCCGTGACCGTGCCGCGTTCCGCCGCCGATCAGCGGCTCGATCCCGCCGATGATCTCCTGCGTGAGGATCTGGAATGCCACGGTGTGCGGGTCGAGGCCCACCGGGTTCTTTCGCCATTCGTCGATGGAATCCCGGGTGAAGAAGATCGAGTGGACGTGGGCGACGTCGAGTTTCTCTCGGAGGGACACCGTGTCCGTCGCGTGACAGGTATGCACGACGACGTCCGGCGCGAAGCCGAGGATGTTGGCTTCGTACGTCTCTCGCATGCTGGCGAGGCCTTCGGCCGTGTCGACGATCGCGGCGGCGACGGCTCCGCGGGCCTCGAGGGAGCGAATCAACGCGCGAATCACCTCCGGTTCCTGGAACTCGAGGTGAAGGCCGTGGACGACGACCGCCACGCGTGGGGGCGAGGCTCCGGTTAGGCGGCGAGATGCGGACCAGGATTCGAAAGCTGGTGCATCCGCGAAGAACCCGTCGTGGTCCGGATGCCAGAGCCCGACCGTCGTGCGTGGGGCCGGCGGCTGGACGTCGACGGGGCGACCGAAGTACGACCTGGCGACGTACGCCGCCATCCGTCGGAGGTTCTCCTCGGTCGCGCCGGCGTAGTACGCGGAGAGCGTGGGATCGGACTCGACGATGGAACGCCGTGTCGTGGGTCGGGAACTCGACGGCGCCCCGGATCCCTGCGCCGCCGCGGGTGCAGAGACGGTCAGGAAACGGATCGCCGGGTTGGCGGCCTTCGCGGCGTCGAACACGCGCTGCATGGCAGCGGCGCGCTCGCCGCGGAGCGTCTGGAGAATGACGACGCCCGTGCGTCGAAGCGGCGCGGCGTCGACGAGGAGCCCCTCCTCGTTCAGGTCGCAGGCGTCGAGCCCGACGGATTCGAGCGCGGGACGAAGTCGCTCGGCGACACCCCCATGCAGGCCGAGCAGCGCCACGAGGGGACGTCCTGGCTCCGTGTCTTGAGCCGTCGCCGTCAGCGCGGCGAGCCCCAGCAGCAGGACTGCGCGGGCGATTGGGGTCGGTTTCATGAAGTCTCTGAGACGGCAGAAGGTGGGCGACCCGGGCGGGCCCCCACCTTCGCGAGAACGACGCGTGATCCGAGCGACGTCAGATGATCACGGGAGCGACCCCGTTCGAGACGTAGATCGGACCCGTGGGCGGCGTCACGACGTTCTGCAGGAAGATCTGGAGCCCGTTCAGCGAGGGGTCGGTCGGGACGAGGATGGAGACGTCGAGCGCCCCGCTGGAACCGATCGTTCCGAGGGGGAGGATGCCGACGAGCTGGTTCGGATCGACGACGACGGTTCCGAGTGACCCGAGCGGGATGAAGGCCCGGCCGAGCGAAAGGGCCATCTCGACCTGGCTGCCGACCTGGCCCGTCTGCACGAGGCGGAGCGGCGTCCCGCGCGACTGCATGCGCGTGAATTCGGCAAACCGGGAGATCGTCGAGAAGGAGCCGTTGGGCGCATAGACGTGGATGTCCGTGGCGGTTCGCGCCCAGGCGATGGAGTCGTTCGCCGTGAACTGGGAGAGGGGGCCGGTGAAGGGGATCTGGTCCCACACGTCGTTGAGCTGGCTGAAGCCGTAGAGGTTCACGCCATCCTGAACGATCAACGTCATGCGCCAGACACTTCCCTGGGCGAACGGGGCGGCGAGTGTCTTGGAGTTCCAACGGCCGAGCCGCGTGTCGAAAGCGGCCACAGTCGAGCCGTCGATGGCGCAGAACGTGGCGCCGACGGAGGACGTGACGAACGTGTTCGGAGTGGCGGTCACGAGTGACGACCAGCTGTCGTAGCGTGCGGCGAAGGCTTCGTATCCGGTCGGCGTCGCGAGGATGATCGCGTTGCGGACGGTCTGGACCTGCGTCGGCGTCACCGCGGGCGCCGGCGTCCAGTTCCCCGTGATCGCGCTGTAGGCGAACGAGCCGCTCGAGCCCTGGGCGTAGGCCACATCCTCGTTCAACGTGAACGTGAACGTTCCGGGGAGGTAGGGCGAGACGTGACCGGTCAATCCGGAGAACGCCGTGATGCCGGCGCCGTCGTCGACCAGGATGAACTCGGCGTTGATCTGTGACAGCGGTGCGTTGGGCGTCGTCAGCGTCGCCGTCACACCGGTGCCGGGCGCGTACAGCGTGATCGTGTTCGCGCTGATGACTCCGAGGACGCAGCGGTTGTGGATCGTGCCTGATGGAATACCTGACGGGTAGGTGATCGACGTGAAGCCGTTGGTCAACGCGCTGTAGGCCACGGTTTGGCCCGGGCTCTGCACGAAGCAGAACTCGTCCTTGAACGTGGGCGCGCCGGTCCCGGTGAATGGCTGCGAGACCCAGGTGTTCCACCGTGACGAGAAGCACTGCATCGTGGCGCCGTCGAGCGCCGCGCCCATGAGCCCACCGGCCGACACCGTGACGCCGGGCGCGGGAGTCGAGACCCAGGTCCCCTGGTGGGCTCCGATCGCGTACGCGTTCGTGCCGTCCTCGACGACGGCAACATACGAACCGGCGGCGATCGTCGTCGTGCTCGACGCGGCCGTGGTCTGCGCCCACGTGCCATTGAACGCGCCGAATCCATACAGCGTCGCCCCGTCACGCACCACGCAGATCCACGACGACGAGGCCGGGCCGTTCGTGATCACGGCTGATGCGGTGACCGTGATCGCTTGAGCCTGCCCCGTGCGATTCGAGTAGCCCCAGATCGTGTTGCCGTCGCGAACGATGGCGTAGTCGTTGAACACGCTCACCGTGGGGCTGGAGATCGGGATGACCGTCCAGTTGTGCGTGATGCCGGAGTAGAAGCTCACGTCCGTGAGCGTTCGCAGGT
The DNA here is from genome assembly GCA_044222185.1 of Planctomycetota bacterium. GTDB lineage: Bacteria > Planctomycetota > CAIWVZ01 > JBGANV01. The sequence goes on along the minus strand of JBGANV010000005.1, from coordinate 292,657 downwards.
AGATCGTCGAGCCGAGTCCCTGCAGGCTCACGAAGTTGGCGGGGGTTGGGATCGAGGTCCAGTACGGTCCATCGCCGGCGGTCTGCCCGGAGGCGACCGGTGTGGCGGAGAGGAGTCCGAGCCAGATTGCGAGACCGGCTGCGAAACGCTGGCGAGTGAGCATGTTTTGGCTGTTCCTTCTGGGGCCTCGCGCCCGGAGCTGGCGCACGGCTGCCCTGATGAACGCCGTTTGCCGCACGCGGTTCACCGCTTTTTCGGCGCGGCAGTTTCCACCTCGCCGGCTCGCCGGGCTCCAGCCCTGCCGCGAACCCGGCTGACCCGCGTTCGTTCGGCGGCGCGACTGCCAGCCATGGACTGCGGTGTGCGGCGCCGAATGCGCGTTGGAGATCCCGGGCCGGGCTGGAGCCCGGCCCATCCAGCCAAGCTGGAGCTTGGCGCTCCGCGCGGCCGGCCGGAGCGCCAGGTTCCACCTGGCCGGTTGGCAGGGCTCCAGCCCTGCCGCGAACGCCGCTGACCGTCGTTCGTCCGCCAGCGCCCCTGCCAGCCATCGGTTGCAGTGCGCGGCGCCGAACGCGTGACGACGAAGTCGGGCCGGCCAGGAGCGCCAGGTTTCACCTGGCCGGTTGGCAGGGCTCCAGCCCGGCCGCGAACGCGCCTAACCGTCATTCGTCCGCCAGCGCCCCTGCCAGCCATCGACCGCGAAACGCGTGTTGGAGAACCCGGGCCGGGCTGGAGCCCGGCCCGTCCAGCCAAGCTGGAGCTTGGCGCTCCGCGCGGCCGGACCAGCGCAATCAGACTGCGGGCGCGAGCGGCGAGTTGATGCCCGCCGTCGGCCGCTCGCGGCGGTCGAGCCGGACCGGCACCACGATCATCGGAACGCCGGCGTGTTGCAGGCGGCGTTGGATCGCGAACGCGGTTTCGTTGTGGAGGAGTCGACTCCACGCGCCTTCCTCGGCGAACACGAGTTGGCCGGCGACGGCCAGGCCCCGGCGATACCGGGCGATGAGCGCGCGTCCGAGGGCTTCCGCCTCCAGCGGTACATCGGTGCCGATGGCGTAGGTCGATTCGGCGGGCAACCCGAGCGACGCGGCGTAATGCACGTACGCATCCAGGGCGTCGCGCGTGCGCTTCTCCACTTGATGCAGCTCGTCCAGGCTCTTGAATGCATCCGAGTCGACGGCGGCGACGCTGACGAAGATCACGCCTTTGAAGTGCCCGGGGAACATGCGCATGGACGACATCAGCGCGTGCCGGCCAAGTCCGCCATAGGCTCCGACGAAGAGGATGATGACCGGGTGCGACGGATCCGGAGCTCCGATCGTCGGAACGTCCGCGAGGTCGTCGCGACTCGGCACCGGCGTGCGCTGCAGGGAATCGGGCAGGTCCAGATCGAGCTGGCGTATCGCCTTCACGACGCCGACGTAGTGCCGCTTGACGGTGAAGCACAGTGCCGCGACACCCGCCGTGATCACCAGCGTGACCCAGCCGCCCTCTGCGAATTTCTCCACGACCGTCACGGCGAGGATCGTCATGCACAAGAGCGCGCCGAGTCCATGCACCGCAAGGTGCTTTCGCCACTTCGCCTCCACCTGACGCCGAGTCAGCCAGAATCGGATCATGGCGATGTTCGACAGTGAGAACGTGAGGAAGACGTTGATCGAGTACATGACGACCAGCTTGGAGACGCTGGACCCGGTGTACAGGAGTGCGGCGCCGGCAGCGGCAGCCATCAAGAGCACGCCGTTCTGCATCGTGAGGCGGTCGGAGAGAGCCGAGAACCGGTGCGGCAGCCAGGAGTCGCTCGCCATGTTCGCCATGACGCGCGGCCCGTCGATGAATCCCGCTTGCGCTGCCACGAACAGCAGTGCGCCCTCGCTGATCAGCGCCGTGATCACGAACGCCTTCCCGACCGAGATCCCCGCGATCTGCCACTTCCCGGCGACGGCGTCGAGCAGGATCGCATTCAGCGTCCGGTTCGTGCCGTCGGGGCGCACCTCGAAGAGCAGATAGGCGATGAGGATCCCCGCGGCCGTCAGCGCGAGCGAGACGCCCATGAGGCCCATGGTCCGCTTGGCGGTCTGGACCCGCGGCTCGCGCATCAGTGCCACACCGTTCGAGACCGCCTCGATCCCCGTGTACGTCCCGCCGCCGAGCGAATAGGCGCGCACGAACAGCCCAAGAGCACCCATGAGCCCGAGAGCGCCCACGCTCTCACCGACGTTCGTTCGGACCTCGTGCACGACGGCCGGAATCTGTCCCGCGTGGCCGACGAACGCCGCCACGAGGAGCGTCGCGTGAGTCAGCAGGAAGACGACGAAGATCGGCGCGATGGCCGTCACCGATTCCTTCACGCCACGGAGGTTCATGACGGCCAGCACCACGAGGCCAAGGGCCGCAAGCCGGAACCCCCAGCCTCGGAGTTCGTCCGGGAGGAAGCTCAGGATGGCGTCGGCCCCGGACGCCAACGAGATTGCGATCGTCAGAACGTAGTCGACGAGGAGTGCCGACCCCGAGAGGACACCGGCCCGCGGTCCGAGAAGGCGGCTCGCCACGACGTAGCCGCCGCCGCCCGACGGGAACTGCTCGATGATCCGGCTGTACCCGTAGCTGATGACGAGAACGGTCAGCCCGGTCGCGAGAGCGAGGAACACGGCGAGCCCGGTGTGGGTGCCGAGCGCCTGGAACGCCTCGGCGGGACCGTAGGCGCTCGACGAGAGCCCGTCCGCGCCGAGTCCGACCCAGGCGAGGAGGGCCACGAGGGACAGGCGGTGGAACGCATGAGGGTCTTTGACGTCCTTCGGAGCGCCCACGAGGGCGCGACGGACGCGAGAGCGAAGCGACATGAGGCGAATCCCAGGAAATGGGAACTGCGTCGACTGCGATGCGCGCCGTTCCTCCGACACGCCTACGGGATTAGCTGACGGGCTCGGAGTCTGGAGGTCTCCGCCGCTTTCGTGAGCGGTTAGCCCCATTTGGCCGCGACCATCGCGTCCGTGGGTCTCCCGTTGACTCGCGCGGCGAGCCACTCGGCGAAGGCAACTGTCGGCGGCGGGGTCGCGATTTCAACGGACGATCGGCCGCGACCGCGCCGTCGGGCCGTCGCAAGTGACTCCTGCGCTATCGGTTGCGTTGGCCGCCGGCGAAATCGGAGCGTGGTCGGCCCGGGCGTCCACCTCGGACAGATTCGGATCAGAAGATCGTTCCGCCGGCGGCGACGAACGGGGGCATGGGGATGCCGCCCACGAAGTCGACCGTCACGCCGTTGAGAGTGAGGCCTGGCGGCAGGGCGAAGGGTCCGTAGGTGACGGTTGCCGCAGGTCCGAAGTTGCTGAACGGTCCAACTCCCGCCGGCCACGACAGAGTCAGGAGGACCTGGCTGAAGCTGACGCTGGCACCGCCGAACGGCCCGCTCGCGGTGTAGGGCCCCGGGATCACGTCCGCGAAGAGACGCCGGTCGGACGCGGCGCCGACCTGGGTCATGACGATCGTCAGTGCCCCTGGCGTGGAGACGTCGAAGACGAGCGTGGGCATGGCGACGCCCTCGACCTGGAAGATGCCGGCGGTTGAAAACGCACTCGTCCAGACCGTCGCATCGTTCTGGAAGATCGCGACGCCCTGGGGACTGCTGCTTCCCCCGGCCGCGGGGACGCTCCAGGCGAGAGCTCCGGTCGCCGGGTGGAACGCGAATGTGGCGACCTGATCGCGACCACCGACCAGCACCAGATCGTTCCCGACGTCGTAGGCCACGCCTGCGGGACGCGTGCACCCGAAGCTTGCCGTCGAGTAGGTCGACACGACGCCGTTCGTGCTCGGGCTCACGGCCACGATGGAATTCGACTGCCACAGACAGATCCAGTAGAGGTCGCGCAGGGAGTCGTACCCGATCCCCGTGGCGCCCGGCCCCGGCGCCGGCAGCGACGCGATCGGCGTCGGGTTCACGCCGTCGAACTGGTTGATGAGGCTCAGGCTCACGTTCGTCGTCACGAAGCGCGCTCGCAGGGAATCGAACGCCAGACCAAACTCGGCCGTCGAGCTCGTGGGGATCGCCTGGACGAGGTTCCCGGTGAAGGGATCGTAGGCCCTGATTCCGCTCAACGGGGCGTAGGCGCTCGTGGCGATCAGGAGGCCGCCCCAGGTGTCCAGATCCGAGCTGCGGGGGTTCACTCCCGTGAACGAACTCACGGTGGCTCCCGGCGTGTCGACACCAGGACCTGCGGAGCCCGTCGGGTTCCCGCAGATGTCGAAGGACTGGGCCAGAAGCGACGCGGACGCCGCAACCAACGTGAGAGCAACGCGAAGCGACGATGAATGCGACATGGAGGACTCCTCCGGTTGCGGGAACGCGCCTGGGCTGGGGGCAGCGCTCGCCGATGTCGCGACCCTTCTACACCGGGACAGGAGGTTCGCGCCAGTGGCCCATGACCGACGGTGCCGATGGCGGACAGGCTCGCGGGAACCCATTCGCTCCGGGAGTTCAGGCATCGGCGCGATCGCCGCGTGAGCGCCGTTCGATGGCCTGCCGAACCACGGGCGCGGATTTTTTTGCAGCGGCCGACAGTCCACGATCGGCCCGGTATGATCCGCCCGCTTCCGGCACCTTTTGCCCCGAGGTGACCCCATGCCGTCCGACCATCGACGTCTCGTAAAGATCGCCGCCGCGAACGTCCTCGTGGTCGCCTTGTTGGCGTCGACTGCCGTGGTCACGACCGGCCTGCACGCGCGTATCGGTTGCTGCGGCGCGACCGTCGGCGCGGCGGCGCTGCTCGCCGAAGCGCCTCCGGTCACCCGTGATGCCGTCGTCAAGGTCATCCGGTTCGATCGCGGCGCTTCGCTCCTTCACATCACGCCCCCGGAGCGGCGTCTTCGTCCGGGCCAGACCATCACGCTGGCGTTGCCGCGGGCGATGCGTCTCGACTTCGAGGTCGTCGCCGTCACGGACTCGGCGGCCACCGGTCGCGTCCTTCTCGACGAGACGGATTCCGTGCCCGAAGTCGGGACGCCGGTGACGGTCTCCGACGGCGGCGCGAGGTGAACGCCGCGTCGCCCGGTCAGCGACCGGCGCGCTGGACGAACACTTCGGCGGCGTACACGCGGGCGGGATCGCCCGTGGCCTTGAACGATGCGAGCGCTGCCCCGACGTCGGACTTCGTTCCCATGATCAGGGTCCCGATCGTGAACGTCTTGTTCGCGACGAGCTCGGCGATCGAAACCAGGTAGGTGGCGTTGGTGCCGACGGCCGAGAGCTTGCCCTTCGTTTCGGTGAGTTTGACGGTCAGGGGCTGGGTGGGCGTCGGGGGAGGTTCCACCCGCCAGGTGCCCTCGTGCCCCTGTTGCTTGTAGCGGATGACGCGCTCGACGCTCGTCGGCACGGTTCGCTTCATCGCGCCGACCCAGCTCATGACGTTCTTCAGTCGGAGGTGGTGCGGGCCGGGGTGGCGATTCGCGAGTGGGGTTCCCGCGTAATCCGCGTCCTCGTAGACGATGAACTCTCGCTTGGCGCGAGCCGCCGAGCTCAACGCACCATTCATGGCCTCGGCGTCGGCGAACGGGCAGATCTGGTCGCCCCGTCCGTGCAGGATGCGCACGTTCACGCCGGCGAGATTCGCGGCGAGCGGGAGTACTGCGGCACGGACTGCCTGTCCGCCGGCCGACTCCGGGATGATCGCGGCGAACTGATCGGGGAAGGACACTCCGTAGTACCAGGTGTAGTAGCCAGCCTGCGACAGACCGGTCATGGTGAACGCCGACGGATCGACGGCGTAGTTCAGACGAAGGTGGGTGAGGGCCGCGTTCATGACCTCGGCCATCGCCTGGTCGATGGCGAAGAACTGCTGGTCGGGGAAGCGCTTCTCGTCCTCCTTGAACCTGGCGATCTGCGGCCGGAACAGGACACAGGTCTCGACGGCGGGATTCGATTCCCAGAACGCGATGCCGTCCTCCGCATCGACGGACCCGTGATCCGGGAGAACGAGAACGGGGAAGCGCTTCGTGCCGTCATACGACTTCGGGAGCCTGATCGAATACGTCCACGACTGCCCGCGGCTCGTGAAGGCCACGTCATGGTAGGTGCCGGGCTTCGCCTTCGTGAGCGGGCGCCACGTCGAGAAGATCCTCGCCAGGGTCGCGAAATCGAACTTCGCGACGTCGCAGGCCTTCTTCAGCGCCGGAGCCTCCGCGGACCCCGTGGCTTGCACGTAGGCGATGACGGCCTCGCGCAGCTTGCCTTCGTCGGCGCCCTGCCCGGCCGCCCTGGCCGTGGCGAGAAGCAGCGCCGCTGCGATCCACCGTGTTTTCGACGACATGTCATCAACCCTCAAAGACCGAGGCGCGGAGCGCGATCGTACTTTCAAGTCAAACCGGACCGCAGGCAAAGTGAAAGACTGACGCCGCAATGGTCGAAAGGTTCCCTCATGAAGGTTCATCGGGAAGAGACTTCGGAGGGGCCGCTCGTGCGTACGACCGGCCGCGTGCACACGATCGCCGTGGACGTTCGCGTCGCCGACGAGCGCCGCGAGGGCGTGGAACGAGTCGCAGCGTACGAGCTCCGGTTGCTGCACGAGGTCGCGGCGTCGCGGCCGGCATGGCGATTCGTTCTGGTCAGGAACGACCTCACGCCGAACGCCGCGCTGGATCCCCTCCTCGCGTTACCCACCGTTTCCGTGGCGACCTACGAGACGTTCCGCGGCTCGACGGTCGACTTGCTGCACATCCTGGCGCCGCTCGAAGCGCTCCGTGGCGGGGACCCCTGGCTGACCGCCGCACCCGGTGTTCCAGCCACTGCGTCGATCCTCGACGGGGAGGCGTCCGCCACGAACGAGGAGGCCACGCGCGCGCGCGTTTCGAGACTTCACCAGCTCGATCGCTCGGGCCTCGTGTTCCTCACGGCGACGGAGGTCATGCGGCAGCGATTGATGACCGAGGCGCAGCTTCCCTACGACGTGACCGCGTCCCTCGGAGTTGGGACGGACGTCACGGCCGACGACACGCCGCCGACGCCTCACGCCATCGTCGAGGCGAAGACGCGGCTCGGGATCGGCGGTCCGTATTTCCTCCACGCCGCCCCGGTGGGCGATCAGACGAACATCGAGATGATCCTCGTGGGCTTGTCGCAGGCGTGGACCGCGGGCCACCTCGTGTGGTTGGTGTTCGCCGGAGAACCGACGCCGCTTTCGGCGGTCGTGGCGGAGCGCCTCCGTGCGCGTGGCGTCGCGGAGATCGTCTTCACCGGAGCCATCTCGACGCAGGACCTGGCCGCACTTCGCGCCGGAGCCACGGCCGAGGTCTACGTCCCGAACGCTGCTCCCATGGGTGGAGGCGCGGTTCCGGCGATCGCTGCCGGAGCGTGCGTCATCGCTTCGGACATCGCCATGCACCGCGAGTTGTTCGGCAACGCGCCGTTCTACGTCGCGGCGGGAGCGCCGCGCGAACTCGGCGCCGCGATGATCCACCTGCTCCAGAACACTGCCGACGTACGCACGCGACGAATGATGAGCCAGGCCGCGTCGCGGGACCTGAGCTGGTCGACCGTCGCGAACAACCTCGTGACGGCCTGGCACGCCGTCCTCGGCGAACTGGTGCGGCCCGTCGTCGCCGAACCGGTGGTCGCCCAGGCGTCGCAGCAGGCGGATTGAGCCTCGGAACGGAGACCCTCCCGTGATGCGTCCTCGCGACTACGTCCTCTTCAATCCGGGGCCCGTGAACCTCCACCCACGGATCAAGGAAACGCTCTTCGACGTCGAGCTGTGCCACCGCCAGCCCGAGTTCCGCGAGCTGTGGATGCGCGTGCGGGATCGGCTCTACAAGGCGGCCGGGCTCACACCGCAGACCCACCGCCTCAGCCTCCTGCACGGTTCCGGAGCGCTGGCGGTCGACGCCTCGCTCGTCAGCCTCGTCCGACATCGCGTTCTCGTCATCGAGAATGGCGTGTATGGCGAGCGGATGCGCAAGACGCTCGAGGGGATCGAAGCTGCCGCCGTCGAGACGCTCTCGTGGGGATGGGGCGCGCCGCCCGACCTGGACTACCTCGCGACCCGCCTGGAGAAGTTCAAACCGGACTGGGTGACCGTCGTCCACCACGAGACGACGACCGGGTTGCTGAATCCGCTGGAACCCATCGCCAATCTCGTGAAGCGGACGGGCGCACGCCTGCTGGTCGATGCCGTGGGATCGTTCGCGGCTCACCAGGTCGACACGAGGGCGGACGTGATCTGCTTCAGCAGCAACCGGGGACTCGAGTCGCTGCCCGGGATCGCCGGCGTCTTCTGGCGCAACGACGTCGCCGCTCGGTCGAGCGTGCCGTATCTGGATCTGGGGATGTACGCGCATGGCATCCCCAGCACGCCGAACGTGCAGGCGTTCATCGCCCTCGAGACGGCGCTCGAGATCCTCGCGTGCGAGGATAGACCCGCGCGATACGCTCGCCTTGCACGCGCCGTGTGGGCGCACGGGAGTCGCCACTTCGAGCCGCTCCTCCCGGAAGGGCTCCGCAGCAACGTCCTGACCGCGTTTCGATGCGGAGACCGGCGGCCCACGGAGCTCGCCGAACGGGCTCACGAGCATGGCTTCGTGATCTTCGAGGGACAGGGCAAGCTCGCATCCGAGATCTTCCGCGTGAGCAACCTCGGCGCTGAGATGACCGAGGAGCGGATCCAGATGCTCTTCGACGTCCTCGGTTCCTGATCGGAGCGCCGGGCTGCGCCCGGCCGGATGGCAGGGCTCCCGCCCTGCCGAGACCACGGCGAGCCATCGAGTGGCGCGCGAGCGGCGGTTCGTCGGAGCGCCGGGCTGCGCCCGGCTGGATGGCAGGGCTCCCGCCCTGCCGAGACCACGGCGAGCCATCGAGTGGTTCGTGCGAGCTGCCGCCTGGCACGGCCGTGAGCCACAGTGGTTGCGAGCAAACGCACTCAGCACCCCACGCAGGGTTGAAACCCTGCCGTCCAGCCGCGCTGGAGCGCGGCGTTCCGCGTCAGTCGCGAAGGGGATCGATCAGGGCGGCGGACGTCGACGACAACCAGCCCTTGCGGCCGTCGAGGTCGATCTTGAGCCAGCCGTTGCGTTCCTCTTCGACCTTCACTTCGACGCCTTCATGCAGCTTGAACGTCTCGGCGAAGTCCGACGAGGGGCCGGAGCGGATGACCGCCTCGGGCGACAGGACCACCGCCTCGCGCGGCGACGGGGCGATCGTCGTTCGGACGAGAAGCGACGCGCCGGCCAGCATCGCGAGCGACAGCGCGACGACGGCGAGCCGCGTCAGCCAGGTCCGCCGCACGAACACTCGGACGTGGAGCAACGCGAGCGTCAGCACGAAGAGCGCCACGAACGCGTTCCGCGCTTCCTCCAGAGTCGTCGACATGTGGAAGAAGAGGAGCGATTTCACGGCGGGAGCGATCTCCGCGTGCGCCACCTTGTCGACCACCATCTCGCGGGCGATGCCCAGGTTGAACGCCACCTCCGCGTCGCGGGGCAAGGCAATCTGGGCGAGGCGGTACTCGCGGATTGCTTCGCCGATGCGACCGACCCCGACGAGTGCGTTTCCGAAGTTGAAGTGCACCTCGCCCGAGGCATCCCCACCCTTGACGATGTCGGAGAACGCCGCGATGGCGGTCTCGTAGTCGCGGTGATCCAGAGCCTCGTTTCCCTTGAGGAACAGGAGTCGCGGATCCGTCTTGTGATCCTGCGCGCGGGAGGCCGACGCAGCGATGCCGACGCACGTCGCGAGCACGACGAATCGACCGAGGAGACGCATCATCGCAGCCTCCGATCGAGCGTCTTGATGAGCTCGCGGGCGCGATCCAGGAGTGACTGTCGCGTGGCGCGATCCTCGGCGCCGCCGCTGAAGCGCCGAGCATCCAGGTCGGTCAGGAGGGCCTCGGCCTCGGCGACGGTCGCGGGCTCGATCGTCCTCATGGAGAGCTGACCGCGCACGGTTCGGGCCGACACGCTGGCAGGCGGCAACCCGAGTTTGTCCGCCACGAACCCACTGACGGCGCGGGCGAGCGGCCCGGCGAAATCGCCTTCGGTGCCGAGGAGTGCTTCGGCCTCGGCGAGCCTGATGCTCGCCGCCTTCGACGCCACGATCTTTCGACGCAGCCCCGCATCGCCACTGAGCCGCTCACGGCGGCGTTGAAAGAGCGTCGTCCCCGCCAACGTGAGGACGGGGAGGAGGATCACCGTCCAAAAGCCAGCGCCGAATGGCGAACCACCGCTGGCCCGCATGGTTCCGAAGTCCGATTTGTGCGAGAGGATCTCGCGTCGCACGACGATGTCGCGCTTCGTCGCCTCCGGATTCGCGCCGACGACGAGCGGCGCGGCTGAAACGGTGCCGAGGATCTTCAGCGGGATCGGGCCGACCGTCGCCGTCTTGTACAGGCGCGCCTCCACGTCGAACCAGCTGAAGGCCACACGGGGGATTTCCTTCACGTCGTTGGAGTTGGGGATGACGAGCCACGAAACGGTGAGCCGCCGCGACTTGGGGTCTGACGGCTTCGGCGTGTCGATCTTCCGCTCGGGCTCGTAGCGGGTGAATCCATCGAAGCCGGTGAGCTCGGGAAGCTTGATCGTCTCGAGAAGTCCGCGGCCCTCGATCGTCAGCGTGATCGTCACGGGATCGCCGGCCTTCACTTCGGCGGGCCCCGCCTTGAGCTGGACGTCGTAGGCGCCGACGGCGTTCGTGAACGACTCGGGGCGACCCGCGTCGGGCACGTCGTCGACGACCAGTTCGATGGGAGCCGAGCTCTTCACGACGCGCGCGGTGCTGCGGGCGACGGCGCTACCGAATACGTCGCGACCGACCTGCTCGGCGACGACCCCCTGGAAGATCGCCGAGTCGAGGAAGACCTTGCCGCTCTTGACGGGCGTCACCTCGCGCTCGAACGCCAGACGCCAGCGGTTGCGGCCATCGCGCGTGACCGAGTCGTGCGAGAAGTTGTAGTACTTCCCGTCGATCGCGACGGGGACGACGCCATCCTCGCGCCGCGCCGGCGGCGGCGCATCGCTGACGAATCCCGGTGGCGACTGGAACCAGGGGATCGTCATCTCGGGCTCGGGTCGGTTCAGGAACTGCTTGTCCGAGAACACCTCGATCATGATCGCGAGTGGTTGCCCGATGTAGGCGTGCGACGGCTTCATCGTGACGACGACGTCGACGTACTTGTTCCCGGGCGCCTCGCGCTCGACGATCAACGTCGCCATGGGGACGCGAACGGTGATGTCGCCGAGGTCGCAGTTGAACGCTGGGATGGTCAGCGTGCCCTCCCGTTTCGGGACGACGTAGTACAGAAGCTGCGTCGTCACGGACATCTGGTCCTGCACGCGGCCGTTGACGATGTACATCTGGCGGCTGCTGGACTGACGGCGGTCGGCGTACATCGCGTCGTACGCATCGCCCTTCGGCAAGGTCGGAGGAGTCACCTCCTTCTTCGCGTCTTCACCCTCGCGCGTGAACTCGATGACGTAGACGGCGCGCTCGCCGATGACGGCGTTGCGGTCGGCGAATCGGGCCGTCACTTGGGATGACGCGGCGCAGGTGATCGCCAGGGCGCATGCGAGCGTCAGGGTGGAAGTTCGCGCCATGCCTCACCAGTCCTTCTTCACGGGCGCGTCCTTCGCACCCTTCGGCTGGGCCTTCTTCTGGTCGCGATACTCCTTTTCCTGTTGCTTCATTCGATCGAGAAGCGCCTCCGCCTCTTCCTTGGACATCTCCTTCTTGTCCTTCTCGTCCGGCTTCTTGCCGGCCTCGTCCTTCTTGTCCTTGTTCTGCTGGTCCTTGTCGTTCTTCTGATCCTGCTTCTGATCGTCCTTCTTGTCGTCCTGGTTCTTCTCGTCCTGCTGTTGCTGGTCCTGGCCCTGGCTCATGGGCGAGAGCTTCTGCTTGGCTTCCAGGAGTTCGCGAAGCGCATGGAACTCGGACTCGAAGGCGGGCTGGAGGGTTCGGTCAGTCAGGCGACCCTTCGCATCGATGAGGTGGTCGGACGCCGCTTGCAGGTGCTTGATCGCCTCCTCGACGTCGGCGGGCTTGGGTCCGTCGGCGTGCGGATCGGCGGGCTTCGCCTGCCCGCCGGGGGCGCTCGCGCGCGTGTCCGTCGCCTTCATCTGCTGGAGCATCTGCTCGACGGCGACGGCGAACTTGTCCGTGCGATCCTTGAGGCCGTCCTCGCGTTCCGCGAGCGGGTCGAGCATGGCCGCGGCGTCGGGCGCGAGCTTGACGATCCGGCTCTCGGGCCGACTGTCCGGCTTCAATGGTCTGATCGACGAAGCCGCTGGCGGTTTCGTCGGCTGCGACTCCGGAACCTCGAGCTCGACGCCGAGCTTCGTTCCCGCCTTCGCCGTGTCGGCGAGGACGAGGCCCTGGTCCCGGATGATGCGCGTGAGCTCGTCCATCAGGATGTCGAGTGCCTCCAGGAGCTTCGTCAGCGCCAGATCCTGGCTCGGAACCGCGTTGCCGAGATCGGCCTTGGCGAGAGTCTCCTGCGCGGCCTGCAGGGCTTCGCGCGCCTCGGCGACGAGCGGGAGGACCTTCTGGTACTTCTCCGCGTCCTGCGACGGCGCCGTCGGCTGGGACGTCGGTTTCGTCTCCGTCTCGAGCTTGATCGCCGCGATGAGCTCGTCCGTCTTCTTGACGATGGCAGCCTGGGCGTCCGTCAGTTCCTTCGCACGGGCCTTCAGGGCGTCGGCGGCGAGGGGCTGCGTCGGGCGAGACTCCGTGCTGACGTCGAGCACGGCCTCGAGCTCGCGCACCGCGATCGGTGGCGGCTTCTCGCCCGTCTCGTGGATCGAAAGCCGCGTCCCGCGGTCCGTGGTCGTCTCCGCGGCGATCAGCTCCTGGAGCAGCTTGGCGATGTCCTGCTTGCGCTGCTCGTCCTTCTTCTGGCGAGCCTTCTCCTTGATGTGCCGGATGACGATCTCGCGATTGAAGCGCGCATCCTCGTCGTTGGGCTCGACGCGCAGCGACTGGTTGTAGGCCTCGAGCGCGTTCTCGAGCTTCCCCTGGCGGAACCATGTGTTGCCCAGGTGAAACCAGGCGAAGGCCTCGACCCTCTTGTCCTTCGCGCGCGTCGCCTTCGTGAATGCCGTGACGGCATCGTCGAACTTGCCGAGCTTGTAGCTGGCGAGTCCGATGTCGAGGTCGAGCTCGGGTGCCTCCGGGCGCTCGATCTGCGCGTCCTTGAAGAGGGCGAGGGCGTCGTCGAACCGGCCGGCGTCGAGCGCCGTCTTCGCGTCCTGCGCCTTCTTCACGACGGGGTCGACGTCCTGCTGCGCGACTGCCGTAGCCGTGGCCGCCAGGATGACGAGCGCCGCCAAGGTGCGGCCCATGGCCATTCTCGATGCGATGCGTTCAAGCAGCACGGTTTGGCTCCACGACGTTGAACGTCCTGCGGCGCGACTCGGGGAGCGCCGTCTCGATCGCCAGGATGACGAGGGCGGCGAGGGCGAACCACTGGAATCTCTCGACCTTGCGCTTCTCCTGCGCCGACTCCAGGGTGCGGGATTCGATCTTGCGCGCCTCCGCGTAGATCTCGCCGAGCGTGTCCTGCCCGCCGACCATGTGCTTGTAGGCGCCGTTCGTCGCCAGGGCGACCTTCTCGAGCGTCGTTTCGTCGAGGCGCGACTTCACGACCTGACCCTCCGAATCCTTGAGGTACGTCCGACCTCCCTTCCCGTCGGAGATCGGGATGAGCGAGCCCTCGGGTGAACCGATGCCGACGCTGAAGATGCGGATGTTGCGCTTGGCAGCCTCCTGCGCGGCACGCACGGGGTCGCCTTCGTTGTCCTCGCCGTCCGTGAACAAGATGATCGCCTTGTGGTTGCGCTCCTCGTCCGGGAACGACTGGATCGCGCGGTAGAGCGCGTCTTCGATCGCCGTTCCGCCACGTGGCATGAGTCGCGGATCCATGTCGTCCAGAAACAGCCGGAATGCGCCGTAGTCGTGCGTGAGCGGACACTGCACGTGGCTGACTCCCGCGAACGCGATGATGCCCACCCGGTCGCTGACGAGCGTCGCCTCGACGAAGCGTTTGATCTCGGCCGTGACTCGCTGGAGCCGATTCGGCTTCACGTCGTCCGCGAGCATGCTCTTCGAGAGGTCGACGACGAACAGGATGTCGATGCCCTTGCGCTGCACCTTCTCGAAGACGACGCCCCAGTGGGGGCGCATCATCGTGATGCCGAGAACGAGGAGCGACAGGACGAGCAGTGCGGCCTTCGTGCGACGCCGCGGCGGATCCACGTCCACGAGCATGCGGCCGAGGAGTGGGGCGCCGACGAGCTGCCGCGTGATGCGCGCACGCACGCGCCCGAACCACCAGAGAGCCAACGCCGCGCCCACCGCCGCCGCGAGCCATGCGCTGCTGTCGAGGGAGCCGAAGAACTCGCTCATGGCACCCTCCGGAAGACGGTGCCCGCGAGAAGAAGCTCCGCCAGCAGGACCGCGATCCCGGCGCCCAGCGGCCAGCCGAACTTCTCGTCGTACTCCAGGTAACGCGGCGTCTCGCGCTCGGTCTTCTCGAGGGTGTCGATCTCGTCGTAGACCTTTCGCAGCGCCTCCAGATCCGTCGCTCGGAAATAGCGGGCCGACGTCGTCTCGGCGATCTTGCGGAGCGAATCCTCGTCCAGGTCGGCCCGCTGGTTGATGTACACGCGGCGTCCGGTGAATCGGTCCATCACGGGGTACGGCGCCAGGCCCTTGGATCCCGCGCCGATGGTGTAGACCTTCACGCGCTCCGCGGCGGCGAGTTCTGCAGCCTTCTCCGGGCTGAGCTCTCCTCGATTGTTGCTGCCGTCGGTCAGCAGGATCACCACGCGGCTCTTCGCATTCGTATCCGTGAGGCGGCTGACCGCGGTCGCTATCCCCGATCCCACGGCGGTGCCGTCGTCCTCCGAGCCAGGCTCGACGCAGGCGAGCATCTTGATGAATTCGTGAAGGATCCCGTAGTCGAGCGTGAGCGGACACTGCGTGAACGCGTGCCCGCCGAACACCACGAGCCCGATGCGGTCATCACGCCGATGATCGAGGAACTCGTGCATGACCTTCTTGACCGCCTCGACGCGACTGAGGCCGGCGCGATCGCGCTCGGGGACGTCGCCCATGTCTTCCGCGAGCATGGAGCTGGAGACGTCGACGGCGAGCACGATGTCGATGCCGTGCGAGACGAGCTTCGTCTCCTGGCGGCCGATCTGGGGCCGGGCGATGGCGAGGGCGATCAGGGCGCCGGCGAGGACTCTGAGGATGGGGAGCGTGATGCTGGCGCGCAGTCGCCACGACCCGCCCTGGGCGGCGAGCGGTGCGAGGTTGGGAAACCGTACGGCGGGAATGCCGGCGGCGCCATGACGTCGGCGGGCCCAAAGCACGAGCTCCGACATGGGGATCAGGAGCGCGAGAAGCAGGAACCACGGATCGCGGAGCGTCATCGATGCGCTCCCGCGGCCGGCGTCCCAGCGCTCACGGCACTGACGGGCGTCGTCTCTCGCACGAACGTCTCGGCGGCGCGCGCCGCACTGCCCGCTTCGTCTTCGCCAGGGGAGTAGCGCGCGAACTTCACGAGGTCGGATTCGGTCAGGAACTCACGCAGCAATCGCTGGTGGCCTGGCTGCAACGCGGACACGTCCTTCGCGGTCGCGAGGAACTCCTCCGTCGTCATCTCGGGCGCCATCAGGTTGAAACGTCCCTCGATGTAGGTGCGGACGATGCCCGACAGCTTCACGTAGAAGTCCTCGACGCGGCCCTGGGCGACGAGACCCTCGGCGCGGAGCCTGGTGATGGACTCGAGCGCCATCTCCCACGGCGGTCGCAGGACGACGCGCGCAGCACGGCGATTCCGCAGCATCAGCCACGTCGTCACGCCAGCCCCGGCCATCAGCGCGGCGGCGCCGCACGCGATCCACAGCCACGTCCTCGACGCGGGCTTGGGCGGTACCGCCGGAACGATCACGTCCACCCGCTCCTTGATGTCGGGAATGGCTTCCCCCGCGGCGAGGCGGCTCTTCACCTCGACGGTGACCTCGTCCGCGTGGACTTCGCCCTTCTTGCCGTCCGGGTCCGTGAACGTGACGGTGAGCGAGGGAACGACGAAGTACGGGCCGATGCCCGGGTCGACCGTCGCCGTTCGTGACGCTTCGGTGAGGCCGTCCTCGCGCGTCGACTTCTGCCACGACGTGAGGTCGAGGAAGACGGGAATGTTGTCGAGCGTCGTCGGCAGGTCGGGCACGAAGCCCTTCTTCGCGCGGACCGTCAACGTGTACTTCACGGTGTCGCCCACGTCGATCTTCGCGCGGTCGACGGTTGCGGTCGCCGTGATCGGACGGATGTCCTCACTCCTGGCGGCCGCTGGCGTCGCGTCGGGCGCTGGCTTGCTGCCGCACGCGCCGAACGCGAACGCGACGGCGATCAGAAGGATCGACGCTCGGTGACGCCATTCGGGATGAGGACCTGTGGGACTCACGGTTGATCACTTCTCCGGACGGGTCGTGGGCGCCGGCGCATCACCCCCGAGTCGATCCTCGTGGATCCTGGCTCCGGCGGCCTTCAGGGTCGAGTCGACCAGTTCCTCGAGCCCGCTCTGCTCCTTCTCGTGCTTGTAGTCGCGAGTGACTCGCTCCCGCATCTCGGTGAACGTGTGTTCGCGCCCGGGCGTCCGCGCAACGACTTTGAGGACGTGGTGATACCCACCAGCTCGGACGACGCCGGCGGCGAGCGATCCCGCGGGCGCGTCACCCACGGCGGTGAAAACGTCGGCGACCGTCGGGAACGTCGGGTGGTACCCGCCCTCGACGATCTCCTGTGCGATGACGCCGCCGGTCTTGGCCGTTTCGGCGTCCTGGGATTCCTTCGTCGCGGCGTCCTCGAACGTCATCGTCCCGGCGGCGATCGCCGCGCGCAGCTCGTCGGCCCGCGCAGCGTCCTTCACGGCGACGTGCGCGAGCTTCAGCCGGGCAGGCTCGTCGTATCGCTTCTTGTTCGCCTGGAAGTAGGTCTCCACGTCTTTGGCGTCGACCTTCACCTTCGCGGTGACCTCGTCATGCAGATAGCGGGAGACGACGATCTGCTTCTCGGCGTCCTCCACGGAAGCGCGGACCTCCTGGTTCTTGTCGAGCCCGAGGTTCCGCGCCTTGGAATAGAGGACGCGGCTCGCCAGCAGGCTCTGGACGAGCTCTCGGCGTCCGTCGCGCGATTGGAACTGCGACGCTGCGTTCGCGGGCAGCCGCTTCAGCGCCTCTTCCAGGTCGCGGCGGGTCACCTTGACGTCACCCGCCTCGGCGAGCGTCTCGCCGCCGTCCGAGCCCTCCACCTTCGACGTCCCCGGAGCTGCGGCCTTCTTCAGCTCGAACGCCGCATCGGCCGATCGCCCGAGGCGTTCGAGGCACGTGACGAGAAGTCGGTTGATCTCGCCCTTCTGCTCGTCGGACGTCGTGAGGAGAGCGGCGCGGTCGAGCGCCGCCACGGCCTTCTCGTAGCGCTGGCGATCGGCGTGGATCTTTCCGATCGAGAGCGAGATGGACGCGAGCGTCACGTCGGGGATCTCGCCGGAAGCGATGATCGACTCGTAGACGCCGACGGCTTCGTCCTGGAGCCCCCGCGCGAGCAGCTTGCCGGCCCACTCGCGCTGGCGTTCCACGTTCCACGTCCTCGCCGCCGTGACGGACGGGCCGCCCGCCGGAACGCCGACGAGCACGACGCCGAGAGTTCCTGCGGCGAGCAGCAGCAGGATGATCAGCAACACGATCACGGCTGCCGACCCGGTTCGCCGATCGGTCGTCATCACATCCTCCTCTCGCGCTCGCGGAAATACCGGAAGAGTGGCTCGACGGGATCGCCGTTGGTCGTCACCTCGATGGTGTCGACGCCGCGCGACCGGAACGCGTCTTGTCGCGCTGCCCGGGTTCGGGCCGTCGTGCGGCCATAACCGTCGAGGATGCGCGCGGAGCGCCCGTCGACTTCCAGGTAGCGGCCCGTCTCCGCGTCGACGAACGTGGCGATGGCGGGGAACTCCGCCAGCGCCTTCTCGACCGGGTCGGAGACGGCGACGGCCACGAGGTCGTGGCGCTTGTTCGCGATGGAAAGGGCCTGCTCGAACCCGGCGCCGAAGAAGTCGGACACGAGGAACGCGATCGATCGCCGCGTCGTCACCTTGTTCAGGTACTCGAGTGCGCGCGCGATGTTCGTGCCGCGACGTCGGGGTTTGAACGCGAGGATCTCGCGGATGACGCGCAGGACGTGTCGCTTGCCCTTCTTGGGCGGAACGAGGAGTTCGACCTCGTCGGTGAAGACGATGAGGCCCACCTTGTCGTTGTTCGTGATCGCCGAGAGCGCGATGACGGCGGCGAACTCGGCGGCGATCTCCATCTTCGTCTTCGTCACCGAGCCGAAGTCGAGCGACAACGACGCGTCCACGAGGAGCATCACGGTGAGTTCGCGCTCCTCCACGTGTTCCTTCACGTGAGGGACGCCCGTGCGGGCCGTCACGTTCCAGTCGATGCGGCGGATCTCGTCGCCCGGCTGGTAGTGGCGGACCTCCTTGAACTCCATCCCCTTGCCCTTGAAGACGGACGAGTACTGGCCCGCCATCAGGTCCGTGACCTTGCGCGAGGTGAGGATCTGGATCCGCTTGACCTTGCGGAGGATCTCCCGCGGAATCATGGGACTTCGACGTGGTCGATGACGGTCTTGATGACGTCTTCGGACGTCTTGTCTTCCGCCTCCGCTTCGTACGAGACGATGACGCGGTGGCGGAGGACGTCCATGGCGACGTCCTTCACGTCCTGGGGCGAGACGTAGCCGCGACCCTGGAGGAACGCGTGGGCTCGCGCGGCGAGCGCCAGATAGATGGTCGCGCGCGGCGAGGCTCCGTATTCGATCAGCGGGCCGATGTCGAGCTTGTAGTCCGCCGGCTTGCGCGTCGCGAACACGAGGTCGACGATGTAGTTCTTGATCTTGTCGTCGACGTAGATCTCGTCGACCACCTTGCGGGCGGAGAGGATCTCCTGGATGTCGAGGACCTTCTCGACCTGCGTGTCGGGCTGGGTCGTCGCCATGCGTTCGAGGATCTCGCGCTCCTCGCTCTTCTGCGGGTAGCCGACCTTGATCTTCAGCATGAAGCGGTCGACCTGCGCTTCCGGCAGGGGATAGGTTCCCTCCTGCTCGACGGGGTTCTGTGTCGCGAGCACGAGGAACGGCTGCGGCAGCTTGTGCGTCTCGTCGCCGATCGTGACCTGCTTCTCCTGCATGGCCTCGAGGAGCGCGCTCTGCACCTTGGCCGGGGCGCGGTTGATCTCGTCCGCCAGGATGATGTTGGCGAAGATCGGCCCGCGGCGGACGGTGAAGGCTCCGTCCTTCGGGCTGTAGATCAGCGTGCCGACGATGTCCGCGGGGAGGAGGTCCGGCGTGAACTGGATCCGCTGGAACTTGGCACCGAGGCAGCGGGCGAGGGTGCTGACCGTGAGGGTCTTGGCGAGGCCGGGGACGCCCTCCAGCAACACGTGGCCGTTCGACAGGAGCCCGAGCATCAGGCGCTCGATGACGTAGTCCTGCCCGACGATCACGCGCCGCATCTGGGACTTCAGTCGGTCGACGAAACCGCTCTCGGCTCGGACCTTCTCGTTGATCTCTTTGATCGAGAATCCAGTCACGCGCAAATCCTCCGCTTCAGTCTCCGGTGGGTGGCACCGGAGATAACGCGGACGATAGGGAAAGACTCCCTCCGTTCAACCGGCGGACAGGGGGGTGCGCCGGGACGATCAGAGCGGGCCGATGGCGGTGACGAGCTCGGCCAGCGATTTCACGGTGAGATTGGCCGTCGTGGGCGTCGTCGGTCTCTGGGTCGCCCCGCCGCTCCGGCCGCCCCGGCGGTCGATCCGGGCCGTGCGGAGTCCCATGGCCATCGCCGGCTCGATGTCGTGGAACAAGCTCGATGCGACGTGGACGATGGACGCGGGGTCCCCACCCAGTCGGGCGATCGTCTCTTCGAAGTGCTTGCGTGCCGGCTTGTAGGAATGAACGACGTCCGAGGTGACGACGACGTCGAAGGTCACGCCAAGCTGGGGTTCAGTGCCCGAGAAGATGTCGCGGTCGGCGTTCGTGACGACGGCGAGCTTGAAGCGGTCCTTCAGCCGACGCAGGCCCTCTTGCGTGTCGGGAAAGACGGGCCACGTGGCGATGCCGTGGGCGAACACCTCCGGCTCGGCGAGCTTCAGATGGCCGGCGTCGCTGATCCGCAGCGCCGTCGTCTTCAGGACCTCGCGATAGCCCTTGTAGGGCCCTGCCTGGGCCGCCGGCTCGCCCTGGGCGAAGAAGCGGAGGATCTGGTCGTCGTCGTGAAGGACGCTCGCCGGCTTTCCCGTCCGAGTGACGAAGTTCGCCTTCACGTCGCGCAGGATGCCGGCCTCCCAGTCCACGAGCGTGCCGTAGCAGTCGAACGAAAGCGCCTTCACGGTGGACCAGTCGATCATGGGGCGGATTGTAGACGGCGCTTCGTCGCGCGCCCGAGGATTCGGCATTCATTCGGCGCGACGGCGCGGCCAAGCGCGGCTCGTTCGGGCGAGTGCGGGCACCGCACGTGCCGCGATCGGGCGACAGGACGTCGCCCGATCCACGGCAGCCGATGGGTGGGAATCAGCGCGAACCGTGGTTGCGGCCGGACGACGAATTCCGTCCGTGCGACTTGCCGTGCGACGGGCGGCCCGAGCCGCGAGGCGCGTGGCTCGATCCATGCGTGCGCGTGCTCGAGGCCGGCCCGCGATGGGGCGTGGAGGCGTGATGGCTCCCATGGGAGGCGCCGCTCGATCGCTCGGTGCGGTGACTCGAATGGGCGCCTCGGCCGTCATGGGACGCGGCGTGGCGGCGCTCGCCGCCGTGGGCTGCGGCGGGCCGTCCGTGGCCGGCGCCGTGTCCGTGGTGCCGCGGCGTTCCGCCGTGCTGGGCCGGGCCGTGATGGCCGGGCGTCCGGCGTGGACCGTGCGCAGCCGGGGCGTGCCCGTGGCGCGGCGCGGTCGTCGGCGCCCGGCGCTCGTCGTCCTCGCGATCCTCCGGGTCTCGGTTGATCGGGCCGCGGGTGTGATGACCGGCTTCCGCCTTCATCCCTTCGTGACGCTGCCGAGGCAACTTCTTGCCGATGGCCTTCTCGATCTGCCGGAAGACGGATTCCTCCTCGGGCGAGACCATGGTGATCGCATCGCCGAGCGCGCTCGCCCGGCCCGTGCGACCGACGCGGTGGATGTAATCCTCCGGCACGTACGGCACGTCGTAGTTGATGACGTGCGTCACGTTCGTGACGTCGATGCCGCGCGACGCGATGTCCGTCGCCACGAGGACGCGCACCTTGCCCGACTTGAAGCCGTCGAGTGCCAGTTCGCGCTGGGACTGGCTGCGGTTGCCGTGGATTCGGGCTGCGCCGACGCGGGCGTCCACGAGCTGCTCGGCCACGCGGTTCGCGCGGCGCTTCGTGCGCGTGAACACGAGGACGCGCTCGAGGCCCGGCTCGGCGAGCAGTTTGAGCAGCAGCGACGTCTTCTGGTCGCCGCGGATCGCGTAGACGGACTGCGTGACGCTCTGGGCCGGTTCGGCCCGACGCGCCACGTCGATGCTCACCGGGTCCTTCAGCATCTCGCGGGTCAGCGCCGCGATCGGCGGCGGCATGGTCGCGGAGAAGAACAACGTCTGGCGATCCCGCGGCAGGAGGCGGAGGATCCGCTTCACGTCCGGGAGGAAGCCCATGTCCAGCATGCGGTCGGCTTCGTCCAGCACGAGGATTTCCAGGTCGTCGAAGCGCGCGGTCCCGCGTTCGACGTGGTCGAGGAGGCGTCCCGGAGTGGCGACGACGATGTCGACCTTCTTGCGCAGCGCGCGCTCTTGCGGGCCCATGCCGACGCCGCCGTACACGGCCACGCTCTCGATGCCCGTGTGGCGTCCGAGGATGATGGCCTGCTCCTGGATCTGCGCGCACAGCTCGCGCGTGGGCGTGACGATCAACGCGCGCGTCTTGCCGCGCTTCTCGTCGATGAGTTGATCGAGGATGGGGAGGAGGAACGCGGCCGTCTTGCCGCTGCCGGTCGTGGCGCAGGCGATGACGTCGCGGCCGTCGAGTCCGGGCGGGATCGCCGCCTTCTGGATGGGAGTGGGTTCGGAGTAGCCGGCGTCAGTGACGCCGCGCAGGATCGATGGATGGAGTTTGAGATCGGAAAACGTCTCGAATGACGATTGGGTCAACGGATGAGCCTCGGTGCGCCGTCCCGCCGCGGGGACATGCGCGAAAAGCCGGGGAGGGCGAGCCACCTGCGGCAGGCGGCAATGCGGTCGACGTTCGACCGGAAAGGATCCCGAAACCGTGGTCGCATCCGCGCCGCGTGGGCGCATGGAAATGATCGACCAGGGAAAACCCGACCGGCGAGTGTGGCAGCTCCGCGTCGCATGCGCAAGCAAAGATCTGCCCAACGGTTGGCGCGGAGGCGGGTTTGGGGGGATGATCGGGCCCTGCGAGGAACCGCATGCGTCATGCGGGATCGGGTGTCGTAGCGGCGGGCAACTGCATGGGGGCTGGCGATGCGTGGTCACGGTAAGGAAGCCCGTGGCGTCCCATATGCCGCCACCATCCTGCTCGTCGTGCTCGTCTGGCTGGTGATCCGGGCGTTGGAGGACGGACACACCACCTCAGTCGCCGACGGTCCGACGGAGAACGCTGTGACATCGGATCGGGCGGCGCTTCCCGCGTCCGCAGGGGATCCCGCATCCGCCGAGTCGCGTCCCGCGAATGCACCGCCCGACGGCCTCGTGCCTGCTCCATTTGGAACGACTGCGGGGCGGATCCTGACGATCCGGGTCGAGGTCAGCGCGCGCGGGACGCCGGTCGAACGTGCACGGGTCGAAGCCGACGTTCTCGAGGCCGGATCCGTCGTTCGCACGGCGAGCCTGTTCACGGGGCCGGATGGGATGGCTGTCATCAGCCTGGAGCACGTCCCTCCGTCGGCGGACCGCATTTATGCGTTCGCAAGCCATCCGGACCACGGCGACGCCTTCGCGCGCATGGAGGTGGTGTCCGACGACGAACTCTTGTGCGTGAACCTGGCGCTGCGCGGCGTCGGGCGGATTACCGTGCTGGTGAAGGGCGAAGACGGGGCTCCCGTGGGGGACGTGAGCGTGACGCTCCGCCGTTCCGGCCCCGCATTTCCGGCGACGCAGGACCCATCGGCCGGACCAGGCTACGGCACGCCGTTCCTTGCCGATCTGCTTCGCGCCAGGCGCGGCACCACCAACGCTCGAGGCGAGTGGAGTGCGCAAGGAATCTCCGCGGGCAGGTACGTGCTCGACGCGGAGCCCCTGGTCCACGGGTTCCGCATCTTGCCGTCTCCATCGCCTGTCACCGTGACCGCCGGCAGCTCAGAAATGGTCAAAGGTCTGACGGCAGTGCGTGTGTGGTCCGCAGCCGTCGTCTTGCAGAGCGCGCGGACGGGCACCCGGTACCCCATCTCCGAGGCACGGCTCGACCGGAGGGTCGGTGGCACCGCCGAAGCGGGAGGGCTCGTCCCGATCTCACGATCGGTGGCGTTGGATCCAGCGAGGTACCCCGCGCAGATCGTCGTCGCGGACGTCGGGACCGTCGACGTTCTCTATTTTGCCGTCGACTTGGATCGGCCGTGGCTGATGACGGAGACCCGTCCCAAGGAACCGCGGATCACGACGACGTTCGGAGTCCTGGGGTTTCGCGACAAGTCGGCGACCGTCCGCGTCGCTCCCGTCACCGCGGGGAGCCCACCCCCCGTGACGACGGTGGACCTCGAGGATGCGCCTGGGGACCCACGGCGCTGGCCCGTCGAGGTCGTCGTCGACCGGGAGTTCCTTCCTGCGTCGAACGGGGCGCTTTCGTTGCGGGTGCTGCCCACCGAGAACGCAGATCGTGACCCGGTGCGGATGATGGAAGACCAACTCGCAAGCCCGACGCACACGTTCGCGAACGTCACCCTCGACGCGAACGGAAGAGGGACGCTGTGGCTTCCTGCAGGCGAGTACATGGTGAGTCCGGCTGGCGCCAACGCGGGGCCGCCGATCCAGCAAGCCGTGCTCTGCCTGGTCAAGGTCGATGGCGGTCTTGCGCGTATCGAGATCCGCCCCCGATTTGCGCTCGGGCACGTCATGGTCCGCGCGCAACCGCCGTTCGGTTTCGCCGTTGGCGTCGTGCGCGTGATGTTCCGCTCCCTGGTCGACGACCTTCCGCGGCCGGATTTCGCGTTGCAGAACGGGTCGTCGTTCGCCGCGCCTGAGGGGCAATGCGCCGTCGGCGTGCACATCCCCGGTTTCGGCACCTTCGAGCGCAGGGTCGTCATACCTCCGCCGCCGGCGATCTGCACCGTGGACCTGGCCCTGGATCTCGACGTCCCATGATTCGTTGGCCAGCCACGGGCATGTTGGCGTCGCCGATCGAGCCCCGCACCTGCGCCGGCGCGCCGCGCAGTGGTGTGGACCGCGGGCGGGTTCACTCCACACCGGCTGCGCATCACCTTCTGCCTCGGCCTGATCCTGACGTCGCTCGCTCGGGTCGCGGTCGCCCAACAGCCCGCCGACGCGCTCCTCGCGCGGATGACGGTGGAGGAGAAGGCGCTCGTGATGGATCTGGGGATCGGGGGCGTGATCCTCTCGCTCGGCGCGACGGGCCGCGCGATCGGTTCGTTGTCGCGGGGAGAGTATCGCCTCGAACCGCTTTGTTCGCGGCCGGACGGGTCGGTGGTACCGCTCATGCGAACCCTCGTCACCGTCGACGGCGCGCCGGTCCGCGTCGAGTTGCGTTGTGCATCCACGCTCGGTCAGATCACCGTGCGCGGCAAGTGTCCGCTCGGCCTTCCGGTCGGTCGTGTCCGCGTGAGTCTTGCTCCCGTCGGCGAATCCCGTGGGTGGCGGCCTTTCGTGGTCGCGAATGGGACCTCTTTCGCGGCGCCCGTAGGGCCCTGTCGCGTGAGCCTCGACTTTCCGGGATTCCCGTCCATCGTGCGCGACGTCGACGTGCCGGCGCCGCCGGCGATTTTGGAGATCGACGAGGTCTTGGATGTGTCCGACCGTTAGCGCGTTCCGCGCTCTGAAGGTCGTCGTTCGTGAGTCGCCCGACCTCCATGCGCAACGGTCGGGTGGAATGGAGCGTTCATGCCTCGGGCCGATCCGTCCACCTGCGGATCATCTCGAGGGAGAGGATCTCCACTCCGCACTTCTGCGCCGCGTGCTCGAGCCCGGGGCTTGCGGCCACCTCAATCCAACGTGCCGAGCGGCAGCCCGACGGCCTGCGCGAGGTCCGGTGCGAGCCTCTCCGACCTCGGCCTTCATCGATGAGGTCTTCGATGGAGAGCCCGTCCAGTCGGCATTCTCGTGACAGCTTCCGGATGGCGGCGGCGGATCGCATGGCCTTGTTCCTGTGAAGCTTCGTGGTGGACGGAGACCGGGCGACGTGCCCACGCGTCCCCGATTGCGCCGCCTGATGCGACGCGAGGACTCGCAGGGCCTCGCGGACGATCTCGCTCACGGATGCGTGGTTGCCGCTGTCCACGATCGCGCGGACGAAGCGCGCGAGCTACGGCGGAAGCGACACGTTCACCCTCACGGTGTTGCCGGCTTCATGTCTCGCCCAGGGTATCGGGTCTGCCATGGATCGGCGGTAATTCTTGAACCTGGGGAATTCCTCGGAGATTCGCCCGCGTCCTGCGAGGCGCCGAGGTCCGAAGCTCGATACACTCGGCCAATGCAGCGCACCGCGCTTTTTCTCCTGGCGTTCGTCTCGATGCTTGGCACGTCCGCCCGCGCCCAACAGTCCGCCGACGCGCTCCTCGCGCGCATGACGGTGGAGGAGAAGGCGGGGCAACTGTTCATGTGCTGGATCCTGTCGACGGACGACGGGACGGGGACGGCGCCGGCGAAGATGAAGGCGCTCGTGAAGGATCTGGGGATCGGGGGCGTGATCCTCTCGCTCGGCACGGCGGCGGATGCGAAACGACTGGGCGGCGAGCTGCAGGATCTGGCGAAGGTGCCGCTGTGGCTCGGCAGCGACTTCGAAGGTGGAGTCACCACGCGGTTCACGGGCGCGACGCCGCTGGGGTATCCCATGCTGCTCGGCGCGACGGGTTCGACCCGACTCGCACGCGAACACGGACGCGTGACGGGGGAGGAGGCGTCGGCACTCGGCGTCCACCTCGTGTTCGCGCCCGACCTCGACGTGAACACGAACCCGCTCAACCCCATCATCAACGCGCGGTCGTTCGGCGAGAGCGCGCCCGCCGTCGCGCGACTGGGCACGGCGTTCGTCGAAGGGCTGCAATCGACGGGATGCATCGCCACGGGCAAGCATTTCCCCGGTCACGGCGACACGGTGGCGGATTCGCACAAGGAGCTGCCGGTCGTCCCAGGAGATCGCGCGCAACTCGAGCGGACGTCGCTGCTGCCGTTTCGCACGGCGATCAAGGCGGGGTTGCAGGCCGTGATGTCCGGGCACCTCACGGTCGAGGCGCTCGGCGTGCCGCCCGATCGATCGGCGACGCTCGAAGCCTCGGTGATGACGAAGCTCCTGCGGGAGGAGATGGGATTCACGGGACTCGCCATCACGGATGCGCTCGACATGCAGGCGATCACGCGCGGTCAGCCGCCGGGAGATGCGGCCGTACGCGCGCTGCTCGCGGGGGCGGACGTGCTGCTCATGCCGCCCGACCCGATCGCGACGCACGGAGCCGTCGTCGCCGCGGTGAAGTCCGGACGCGTGCCCATGGCGCGTCTGGACGAGGCCGTCCGTCGGATCCTCGGCGCGAAAGAGCGGCTCGGCCTCCTCGCGGGGCGCCGCGGAGGTCGCGACGACTGGAAGTCCCTCATCGAAGCGAAAGCCCATCGGGACGTCGCGCGGGAAATCGCCCGCCGCGGAATCACGCTCGTGCGCGATGATGCGGAGCTCTTGCCCCTCACGGCGTCGCGAAGCGCGCACGTGGTGAACGTCGTCGCGAAGGAGTCGGACCTCGGCCGGCGGGCTCTCCGCCAGCGGTTGATGGAGGGTCACCTGAAAGTCAGTGGACACGCCGTGACGCCGACCGACCCCTCGGCAAGTTGGGACTCGGCGGCGATCTCTGGCGCCAACGCCGACGTCACGATCGTGGCCGTCCACCTGCACTACTTCGACGTGGGGGCGGAGGTGGAGGCGCGCGCCGTGGCGGCGATCCGAACGCTCCTGCAGCGCCGGCCGTCATCGATCCTCGTGCTGTTTGGCGATCCGTACCTCCTGCGGCAGTTGCCCGAGGCTCCGACGGCGATCTGCGCTTTCGATTCGACGGAGCCCATCGAGGAAGCCGTCGGCGATGCGTTGCTCGGCCGCGCGCCGATCACGGGGCGATTGCCCGTGACGATTCCGGACGTGGCGCCGCTCGGGGGTGGGCTGTCGGCCTACGGCGAATCGCTCGATGCGGCCACCGACTCGCGCGCCGCCGCGAGCGACCTGGGCTTCCGCCCGACCCTCGCCGACGACGTGCGCGCGTTCCTCGACTCGCAGATCGCGCGGCGCGCGTTCTCGGGCGCCGTCGCCGTCGTGACGCGTCGAGGCCAGCTCGCCTGCGAGGTCGCCGCCGGTCGCGAGACCTACGACGCGGGCGCGCCGGCGATCAGGGCGACGACCCGCTTCGACCTCGCCTCACTCACGAAGGTCTGCGCGACCATGCCCGTCCTCGCACGCCTCGTGGAGCAGAAGAAACTCTCGCTGGATCAAAAGGTGAGCGAACTCGTCCCGGCATTCGCCGGCGGCGACAAGGACGCGGTGACGCTTCGCCATTTGATGACGCACTGCGCCGGTCTGCCGCCGTTCCGGAAGTTCTACGCCACGTTGAAGGGCCGCGATGCCATCGTGGATGCGGCGGCGCGCGAGCCGCTCGTCGACAAACCGGGCGCAAAGACCGTGTATTCGGACCTGGGTCTCATCCTGCTCATGGCGTGCGTCGAGCGCGTGACGGGTCGTCCGTTCGAGACGGTCGTCACCGACGAGGTCTTGAAGCCGCTGCACATGCAGGCGAGCGGATTCACGCACACGGGCACACCGATCGACGCCGCGCCGACGGAGAACTGCGCGTGGCGGGGAACGGTCGTTCGTGGGCAGGTTCACGACGAGAACGCTTTCGCCATGGGTGGAGTGTCCGGCCACGCTGGCTTGTTCGCGACGGCGCGCGACGTGGCGCGCGTCGGCAACGCGTTCCTCGGTGGCGGCTCCGGTTGGATCAAACGCAGCACGGCCTCCCTCTTCACGCGGCCAGCGTCGCTGGTGAGGGACAGCTCGCGCGCGCTCGTGTGGGACACGTTCACACCCGGCGGCTCCGGCGGAAACAAGCTGTCCCGTGGAGCCTTCGGGCACACGGGGTTCACGGGGACGTCGATCTGGTGTGATCCGCAGACCGATCTCTGCATCGTCCTCTTGACGAACCGGGTTTACCCGACGCGCGACAACGGATTGATCGCGGAGGTGCGGCGCGGGTTCCACGATCTGGTGGTGGATCACCTCGACGAGGCGCCAGGGCGGTGATGCAGCGTCGTCGTGAATCTCTGGGACCACGGATCTTCGAGCCGCCGATCGTGACGGCCGAGGGGGCGCCGGGGGCCGGTGAAGTGCCGCTGCCCGACGAGGAGGCGTTGGCGGTCGCGCGCGCCGTGGAAAAGCGTCGGCGCGAGTTCGTGGCGGGCCGCCAGCTCGCCCGCGAAGCGCTCGGCGCGCTGTCCGTGCGCGACGTCGTGATCCCCATGGGGCCCGACCGCGCGCCGCAGTGGCCCGCGGGAATCGTCGGGAGCATCTCGCACACGAGCGACTGGTGCGTCGTCGCCGTGTCGAACGACCCCGGCGTCGTCTCCGTGGGTGTGGACGTGGAACAGTCGGACGCGCTCGCCGACAAACTCGTCCCTTCGATCTGCACGGAGGAGGAGATCCGCTGGCTCGAGGCGCAGCCGCTCGCACGCCGTGGGCTCCTCGCCAAGCTCGTCTTCAGCGCCAAGGAAGCCGTGTACAAGTGTCAGTACCCGCTGACACGACGGTTCCTCGAGTTCGCGGACGTCATCGTCGAGCTGGACGAAGATGCGGGCACGTTTGCCGCGCGACGAGCCACGAATGCGGCGGAACTGTGGCCGCACGATGCGATCGTGCGCGCACGTTTCGTCGTCAGCGACGGCCACGTCGCCTGCGGCGTCGCGCTTCTGCGCCGCTGATCGCGCCACGAGCCGCGCCTGGGCGGCGCCGCGGGTCGAAGAGACCTCCGCGGGGCGGAATTCCGCCATGTCGTACGGGACTCAAGCTCGATCTTCGGAGCGTCGATGCATCTCGTCATGTGCCGTTTCTTTGACTTTTGCGACACGGGCTGCGCTCGGCCCGGTCGCACGCGGCACCGCATCCCTCCCACAGCTTCTCCGAGGATCCCCGACATGGCCTCCAGGCACTCCCAAGGCTCGCCGAATCACGGCGTGTCGCTCGCCGAACCCAATCGCAATCGGTTTCGACTCGTCACGACGGCGTCGATCGCGCTGCTGCTCGCTCCGGCGGCGCTCGCGTCGATGAACGTGTCATTGCCTCCGCAGGGCGCCGGTTCGGTCGAGATCACGGCGCCATCGAGCGGCGCGGTGCTCTCGGAGACGGTGCTTCTGCGCGCTCGCGTACTACCGACGCTCAGCGTGACTTCCGTCCAGTTCCGCCTGGATTCGACGGCCGTCGGGGCCCCCGACACGGTCGCGCCGTATTCCGCGAACCTCGCGACGACAACGTTCGCGAACGGAACACACACGCTCAGCGCCGACGTGCTCGTTGCGGGCGGCACGACGATCACGGCGCAAATCCCCGTGCGCATCCAGAACGGTAGCCAGCCCTCCGGCGGCGCGCCGCAGAACGTCAAGACCATCGTGAGCCCGCTCTTGGCTTACAACGTGACCGAAGGCGAGGTCTTCGGCGCGTTCTTCGAGGTCGATGACAACGCCAACGCCACCGATACGTACACCGTGCAAAAAGTGGTGAACGGGGTTGCAGGCGCGCTTCCCACCCGCACGTGGTTCGATCCCAACACGCGCCGCTTTCACTGGTGGACCGCGCTCGGCGACGCGGGCACGCACGTTTTCCGCTTTCGCGTCGTCGATGCACAGGGCGTGAGTGCCCAGCGTGACGTCACCATCACCGTGGCCGCACGCGCGACGACGGCAGGGCCGATCATTCGCGTGAAGCCGTCGTCCTCGGCGCCGACCAGCGACTACATCCGACCGGGCCAGGTCGTCGACGTGTCCGAGGGCTCGCCCCAGGTCGTGATGAAGGTCGAGACGACACCGACGACGGGCGCGACGGGCGCTTGCACGCTCGCGGCCGCGAGCCTGCCCGCCGGCCTCACCGTCAACCCCTACTCGACGAACGTCTTCTACATCTCGGGCTACTGCTCGGGCGCAAGCGCGGGGCTCTACACGGTCGTTCTGACCTCGACGGACAGCGCGGCCCGGCAGTCGCAATTCACCTTCCAGATGAGGGTGATCGACCAGGTCCAGAGCGACGAGTACATCTTCATCATCCCGAAGTTCAACGGAGTCGCGCAGGTCGGAACGGTCATCAATCACCACCCGATCCCCATGCGGACGTACGCGGGCACGATGACCCTCAATGCCGTGCTGCTCGACAAGGGCGGCGCCGCGGCACACACTCCGCCGGCCGGCGTGAAGGTCGCTTACTACGTCGATGACACCCGGGTCGCGGGCCCGGCGCCGCTGGGCACGAACGTGACGTTCAACACGAACACCGTCGTCGACGGGACGCACGCCATGTCCGTCGAATGCGTGGACGCGGATTCGCAGTGGCATCGATTCCAGTCGCGCATCATCCCGTTCGCCGTCGAGAACACCGCCAGTCCGCCGCTCATCAACCAGCCGCAGTGGGTCCCCGCGCTGGCGCCCACCTACCGCCAGATGTTCGGTTCGCAGCGCGTGGACGCGGTCTACTACCCGGGCCATCTGCAGCTGAACCAGCCGCACGCCTATCAGTGGGTGAACTCGCCTCTTCCGACGGATTCGGCGACGCGGCTCGCGCTTCGGAGCCCGCAGCATTGGGTCTACACGCCGCTGCTCGCCGCGTGCCCAGGCCTGTACCGTCCCGAACCACGGTTCTATCGGGCGCGCAACACGCTGAATGCGTCCAATCCGCTGCGTGACAAGATCCTCGTGCACCCGCACTACGCCCGCGGAGCCAGCAGCAGCGAGGGCGCTCTTCCCGAGAACGACCGGTACGACTGGTACTGCGGCGAGCGCGGGAATTCGTCCGTGAGTCCGTACTCCACGTTCGTGCCGCACCCGACGGAGCGCGGCTTCATCGGCATCGACGTCAGCGGTCGCCTCTTCCACATCTACCCCACGGGGCAGATGCGCACCCTCGCGGGATACGTGAACACGCGCAACCCGGGCAACCTCGACATCAAGCCGCCCTACCTGTTCACGGACACGGCGCTGCCGCTCCAGACCGCGTTCGCCGCGGACAAGGAGCTGATCGGCAACTTCAACGGGACGTACTTCAAGGTCAGCAACGACCTCGCCGTCGACCCCTTGGACCCGAACATCATCTACGTGGCCGACATCCTGAACGACCGGATCGCGAAGGTCGATCTCCGCGGATCGGCGCAGGCGCTCGTGAACATCGGCACTGGCGTGCCGAGCATCACGACGTTCGCCGGCCTCCCGAACCAGACCGTGAAGTACGTCGATGGCCCGCTGTCGCAGGCGCGCTTCTGGCGTCCCACGAGCCTCGTGTTCGACGCCCAGGGCAACCTGATCGTGGCGGACCGGAACAACTGCGCGATCCGCAAGATCTTCTTCAACGGCCCGCAGGCCGGAACCGTCGTCACGGTGGCCGGTGGTTCGCTCAACGGCGGCACGAAGCCGGTCGAGAGCACGGTCAACCCGTCGGCGTATCCGGCGAACGTCCCCGGCGCCAATCCGACGCAGACGATCCACGATTGGATTCGCTATCCGCAGTCGGTTCGCCTGAACTCCCTCGGGCACCTGATCGTCAGCGAGAACCTGACGAAGACCGTCAAGGACATCGACCTCGGGACCGGCGTCGTCCGGTTGGTCAAGACGCACATCCTCGAGACGACCAACATGAACGACTGGATCTGGGCCGAGGTCGACCGAAACGGGAACATCGGTCCCGTCGACGACATCTTCGTCCCGCTCGTCGGCGGCCTCGGAAACTCGTCGATCCTGCGCATCTCGGCTGACGGCACGTACTGCCAGAACTTCATCGGTGCGCAGGGCGTGTTCTCGGGCGGCAAGGTCGACGGATGCGTGCCGGACCTGGGCCGTCACTATCCGTGGGCGATCTGCATCGACGACAACGAGTCCGTGGCGTTGACCACGGGAATGGGTTCGACCGGCCCCGCCCTGGTGCGGCGGTACATCCCCGGCGTCGACGTCGTGCAGAACGACAAGAATGCGTACCTGAACGGCGAAGCCATCCACTGGGCCGGCACCGTGACGAAGTTCCCGTACAACGCGCGGCCGTCGTTCATCGCGTTGCATGGGCCTCTCGGATACACGCGGCTGGGGACGGTGCCGACGTTCGACGACGTCGCGCTGAACTACCTGTACCAGGCGTCGACGGGAACGGTTCAGTCGGCCTACGACACGCTCGCCAACAGCATCCGGGCGGGATTCGGCGGCGCGATCCCGCGGCCCGAGATCACGGGCAAGGACATGCGCGACTACATCTACTTCGTGCTGCGGAACTCGATCTACTCGCAGAACTACACGTTCCCGCTGCCGACGATTCCCGTCGACAGCCGAATGCCGGAGATCCGTCGCCTCGTGGTTCGTCGCACGCCCGAGCCGAACGCTCCTGGCTTCGATCAGATCACGGCCACGTTCGTCACCGACAAGCTTGCCATCGGCGCGATCACGGTGAGTGGTGACGGGATCTCGGTCGCTGGTCGGCTCTACTCGATCGAGGCCTCGAACACCCTCGGCACGACGCACCAGGTCACGCTACGCAACGTCCCCGCGGCGAAGGACCCGACGTTCAACGTCCTCGCAAAGGACGAGTACGGCAACGTGACGACCCGGTCGTTCTGACCCCGTCGCCGGCCACGCCGGAGCGCCACGCTCCGCGTGGTCGGACCGGCAGGGCTCGCGCCCTGCCGCGCGAGTCGCCCTGGGCCCCACACGCCAGCCTCTCGGTGGGCGCGGAGCACCGCCCGAGGGGGCGGCATCTACCGCCCGACGCCACGGCCCACGAGCGTGATGCGCGAATCGCACGCCAGGTCGACGCGCGCGAGCATCCGCCAGATCCGATCCGTCGCGGGCGCGATCGCCACACACTCGGCCGCGAGCGTCGCGGCCCGGCTCGGTTCGAGCCTCGTCATCGGGAAGCTGGCGCGGGTGGACCATCCCTTCGACACTCGCTTCGATTGGAGCGGCATCGCCGGAGTCGGCGTCCGCCGGCGCCGGAGTCGTGTTCGATCCGAACGGGGTGCCGGCCGACCGTCCCCGTCACGCAACAGGGGATCCGCCGGCCTTACCGAGATCGTGTGGCCGTGGCGTCACCCGCAAGATTCACCGATGGCGCGTCGTTCTTGCGCAGCACTTCGTCCGCGACGATGCGACCGACGATCTCCGCGCCCGCCGGTGTGAAGTGCCAGAAGTCGTAGAAGTTCGCGAGCGTGGGCTCGAGGCTGGGCAGAAGGTCGATCTGCTCGACGCCCAGTTCGTCGGCGATCTCGGCGGCGCGGCGATCGACGAGACGGACGAGGCGGGTGACGATCTCGAAGGAGTAGAACGCCTCCACGGACCCCAGGTGCGGATGACCGGCCGCTCCGTGCCAGAACGCCGCCTGCTCCTGCGGCGAAAACTCGTCTTTGTCGAACCATGGCTGGCGGACGACGAGCACGCGCCTGGCCATGCGCCTGGCCGTGGCGATGAGACTTCTGAATCCCGAGTCGAACTGGTCGAGCATCGGACGGGGGTCGGGGATCGTCGTGAGTATCGACTTCGTCGTCGCGCGCATCTTGCGCGACGCGCCGATCGTTCGACCCACGCGTCCCCGCTTGATCGGGCGGAAGAGGAGGCACCACAGCCCGTAGATCGTCTGGTACAGGGCCGACCCTCGGATCGTCCACTTGTAAGGCCCGTCGGGATTCACGGCGAAGAGGTTGTCCGGCAGAGCGGGGCGGGCCTCGACGGCGGCCGGGGCGCCGTTGGCGAGCCACATGGCCGTGTTGCTCGCGCCGGTCATGATGACGATGAGGTCGAGGTTGCGATATCGCGGCGCGATCTTCAGCAGGATCTGCTCGACGAAGCTCGGGAGAGCCAGTGACCGGGCCACGTTGCCCAGGTGAACGAGCCGTCGGCCCAGCGTGCGCAGCGACTCCGCGGTCTGCAGGTGGCGCTTCGCGATCTCCGGCCACGTCTGAGGCTGGTCGAGTGTGAAGCACTCGGCGGCGCTGCCTCCGCAGACGAGGATCCGAAATGCGTCGGCCCCGTCCGACGGCGGATCGGCGCCGCGTTCTCCGAGCCGGTTGACTTCGAACCGGACGGTGGAGCCCTGGGTCGCCAGTTCCTCCTGCACGACGGCCAGGTGCTCGCGCAATCCGGGCTGACAAACGGCAGGAACGACGAATCGCCGTCTGAGAATCCGCAGGAGGAGTTCCGCGAGGACGCCGGCGGCGCCGACACCCGCGAGCCAGAGCAGCACGTTCACGATCTGCGCCTCCCGTCGAGCCTGCCGCGGATCATGCCCCACAGGTCGAGGCGGGAGTCGCCGCGATACACGAACGAGACCCAGACGAGGCCGAACGCGAGCGTGTAGACGACACCGGCCAGCACCATGCCGGTGAGTGACTTCCCGACGACCAGCGGTTTCGCGAGATAGAGCGCCGATAGAAGCAGGGCGGAGCCGATGGCGGCCTTCACGGCCACGTATTGGATGTACTCGGCGGTCTGAACCCGCAGCATGCCGAAGACCTCGCGCAGTAGAAACACGGCGAACATAACGTCCGGGATCGCCGTGCCCAGCGCGACGCCCAGGAGGCCGAATGGCTTCACGAGCGCGAGGCTGAGCAGGAGGTTGATGACGGCACACGCGAGGAACGCCACCGTGGGCCGTTTGGCATGTCCCAGACCCATCAGGATCGGCATGGCGATTCCTCGGGCGGGGAGGAACGCGAAATGGGACACCATGAATACGACTTGGATCGCCCCCGCGCCCTCCCAATCGAAGTCGCGAGCGTCCACCCAGGCGCGCAGGAACTCGTCACCGAAGGCGACGAGATAGAGGCCGCCCATGAGCGTCACGGAGAGGCCGATTTTCGACCACTTCAGGAACGTCTCGCGCAGCTCGTCCATGTTTCCCTGGGTCTTCAGCCGCGTCGCCGTGGGGTTCAGCACGACGCCGATGGCGAACACGAACTCGCTGAACTG
This sequence comes from Planctomycetota bacterium, assembly GCA_044222185.1. Lineage (GTDB taxonomy): Bacteria > Planctomycetota > CAIWVZ01 > JBGANV01. The sequence continues at coordinate 257,253 of JBGANV010000005.1, read as the reverse complement.
GAGCACGGAGAGCTTGCCGTACTCGAACGTCGTCGCAGCGGAGATGTTGTCCACGAATGCACCGATGATGAGCGCATCGGTGCTGAACGCGAGCTTGTTGCCCAGTTGGAGCAGGAGGACGAAGACGCTGAAGCCGAGGATCTGCCTGACGCCTGCCCGGTCGTAGCCGCGAAGCCCGATGCGAAGGCCGGGATGCCTGGACCGGATGATCGCGATCGAAACGAAGTAATCGAAGACGAGGAGCGTCAGCTGGATGGTCGCGAGCGTGAGCAGCGAGGGGTAGGCGCGAAAGACCGTCAGGACCAGCACCAATCTGAGGAGGATCGAGCCGATCGCCACGAAGTTGCGGAACACGAAGTCCCGGTTCGCCGCGAGGATGGCGATCGGGACCTGGCTCATGAACGCGCCGATGAGTTGCACGACGACGACGGCGAAGGCGACGCGAGCATCGGCGATCGTGGAATCCGCGAGATGGCTCTTCGCGACGTAGACCGGCACGTAGACGGCCTCGTGGATGCCGTAGAGCACGCAGCCCGCGAGGCACCCGAGGAGGCCCAGCCTCAGGTAGAGCCCGACGCAATTGGCGATCGTGCTGTTGACGGCTTCGAGCCGGTCGCGTGTCGCCGCCTCATCGCCGGCCTTCTTGGCCAGCTCCCACTGGGTGATCCGTTCCGTCAGGTAGCGAACGGACGCCATCGGTACGCCGACGACCAGAAGCGTCAGGTACCCGGTCAGGTTGACGACGACCGTCCAGACGCCGTTGACTTCGACGCCCAGCCATTTCGTGATCTTGGGAGTGACGACGAACGTCACCACCAAGGTCACGATGTTCACGACCCAGTTCGATCCGACGTTCTTGAACACGACTCGACGAGTCTCTTCACGTGGCGCCGAGCGACTGCGGCCGCGACGATCCCGAAGTCTGTGCGGCGCGCCATCGCAATCAAGGGTGTCACGGCCGGCCGGGCGACCGGTTGCGCACGAGGACGGCGCGCTTGGACGGCCCGAAACCGGGCTGGTAGACTCTCGGCCCTCGCGAGCGCGCCGCCGTCCAGCGTGCGTGCTGTCCTTGATCGCCCGGTCCTCCTCGCTGACTTGATCCGGCCGCATGGCAGGGCACTTTGCAGCGACTTCGTCGCGCGCCGTCGACATGAACGCACACAGCCGATGAACCCGAGAGACTCGAGCCCGACTTACGTGGTGGTCGTCAACGCCGAGGGCCGATTCTCCGTCTGGGAGTCCGGCCGACCGCTGCCCGCGGGCTGGGAAGCCACCGGCAGCCCGGCGATTCTCGCTGAGTGCCTGTCCCGCATCGACGAGTCCTGGGCCGACATGCGGCCCCGGAGCCTCCGCTCATGATGGGCACGGACCAGGGCCTCGGTGGCCGGATCCACGACCGGATTTCCGCGCAGGCCGCGGCCACACCCCAAGCCCCGGCGGTCGTCGACGGGACCCGCACGCTCAGCCACGCCGAGCTGGCGGCGCGGTCGGGGGAGTTCGCGGCCGCACTCCAATCGCTGGGCGTCGTCCACGGGGACATGGTTCTCCTGCTGCTGCCCCGGAGCTTCGACCAGGTCGCGGCGCTCCTCGCCGTGCTTCGGACCGGCGCCGCGTACATCCCTCTCGACGTGACGTACCCTGACGAGCGGATCGCGACGATCCAGGACGACGCGCGGCCTCGGGCGGTGATCACGACGGCGACGCTCGCGCGTCGCTTCCAACGTCCGGGTCTGGGCGTCCTCGTCGTCGACCAGCCCCTGGCCGCCAATCTGCCGAAACCCGTCGACGGCGGCGCCGACGACGTGGCGTACGTGATCTACACGTCAGGAACGACCGGGCGGCCCAAGGGCGTGCTGGTTTTGCATCGCGGACTGTCGAACCACGCGAGCGCGGTGCGCTCGCTGTACCGCCTCACGGCGTCGGACCGGGTGCTGCAATTCACGTCGATCGCGTTCGACGTGGCTGCCGAGGAGATCCTCCCGACGCTTGCCGTCGGCGGGTGTGTCGTCCTTCGGTCCGAGGCCAGCACGGGTTCGATCGCCGATTTCGTTCGATTCCTCCGGGATGAACGCGTCACCGTCGCGAACCTGCCGGCGCCCTATTGGCACGAACTCGTCGTCGAGATGGGGCGATCGAGGATCACGCTCCCCGAATCACTGCGGCTCGTGATCGCCGGGTCGGAACGCGTGTTGCCGCAGCGGCTCGCCGAATGGCAGAAGCTTGCCCCAGCGGGAATCCGCTGGCTCAACGGCTATGGGCCCACGGAAACGACGATCACCGCGACGGCGTACGAGCCGGCGGTGGGCGACGATCTCTCCGGCTGCGCCGCCGTGCCCATCGGCAAGCCCATCGCGGGCGTGACCGTCCACGTGCTCGACGACTCCATGAAGCCCACGGCCGCAGGGGAGAGCGGTGAGCTCTGGATCGGTGGGGCCGGCGTCGCCAAGGGCTACCTCGGTCAGCCGGTGCTGACCGCGGAGAGGTTCGTCGCCGATCCGTTCACGGATGAACCCGGTGCGCGTCTCTACCGCACGGGCGACCTCGTCCGCATGCGCGCCGATGGAAATCTGGAGTTTCTCGGCCGCGCCGACGGACAGGTGAAGTTTCGCGGATTCCGCATCGAGCTCGGTGAGATCGAGGCGGCGCTCGCGCGTCATCCGGCCGTGCGGGCGGCGGCGGTCTCGCTCCGCGAGGATGCGCCGGGACGCGCCTATCTCGCGGGCTACGTCGTCGCCGCAAGCACGCCCGCGCCGTCGAGTGCCGCTCTGCGCGCGTTCGTGAAGGGAGTCGTTCCCGACTACATGGTGCCCGCCGTCGTCGTGACGCTCGATGGGCTGCCGCTCCTGCCCAGCGGGAAGGTGGACCGTCGCGCGTTGCCGCAGCCCCCCATGGGCGCCGGTGCCAGCGGCGAGACCGTGGCGCCGCGCACGGCGACGGAAACGCTCGTCGCCCGGCACTGGGGCGATCTCCTCGGGATCGCGGAGCCGAGCGTCACCGACGACTTCTTCGAACTCGGCGGCCACTCGCTGCTCGCGACGCGTCTCGTCGCGGAGTTGCGCGATGCCGCGGGCGTCACGCTCTCGGTCGTCGACGTGTTCTCCAATCCGACGATCGCGCGCCTCGCAGCGCACGTGGACCTGGCGCGTCAGGGGAAGGTCGAAGGCGCCCTGCCGCCGCTCGGTCCCATGCCGCGACCGGAGTCGATCCCGCTGGCGTTCTCCCAAGAGCCCATCTGGTTCCTGAACCAGATCGAGCCGGGCCTCCTCGCATACAACACGCAGCTTTCGGTTCGCTTGCGTGGGCCGCTTCGCATGGACGTCCTGCGTCGCGCCTTCGACGAGATCATCCGGCGTCACGAGATCCTGCGAACGACGTTCGAGGCGAAGCAGGGGCAGCCGTTTCAGGTCATCCACCCGCCTTACCGCGTCGACATTCCGTTGATCGACCTGCGTTCCGTGCCGGAGGCCTCGCGGCACGACGAGTCGGAGCGATTGATCGCCGCCGAATTCCGGCGCACCTTCGACGTGACCAGGCTGCCGCTCGCGCGATGGAGCGTCATCCAGCTCGGGGACGAGGACTTCGTGCTCGTGCAGAGTGAACACCACTTCGTCCACGACGGATGGTCCATCGCGCGGCTCGTGGGTGAGATCGCCGACCTCTACACGGCGTTCAAGGACGACAAGCCGTCGCCGCTTCCCGAGCTCCCGGTCCAATACGCCGATTACGTGCTTTGGCAACGCCAGTGGATGCAAGGTCCGGCACTCGATCGATTGCTCGGGTTCTGGACGAAGCAACTGGGTGGTGCGCCGCCGCTCCTGAACCTTCCGACGGATCGGCCGCGACCGAAGTTCCAGACGTTCAACGGCGTGTCGCGCTTCCTCGACGTCCCGGAGGATCTCTACGACCGCGTTCAAGCGTTCTCGCGGCACGAAGGCGTGACCCCGTTCATGACGATGATGGCCGCGTTCATGACGCTCCTTCATCGCTACACCGGTCAGTCGGACATCCCCGTCGGCTCGACCGTCGCGAACCGCCGCATCCGCGAGCTCGAGCCCGTCATCGGCATGATCGTCAACCCGATCGTCATGCGGGCGAACCTGGAGGGCGATCCGACGTTCGGCGAGTTCGTGCGCCGCGTGAAGACCGTGGCGCTCGAGGCCTATGCTCACCAGGACCTGCCGTTCGAGAAGATCGTTCAGGCGTTGCACCCGGAGCGCGATCCCGCCTACAACCCGATCTTCCAGGTCATGTTCAGCTTCCACGACGCGCCCGTCCCCGACATCGACCTCGGCGGGACGCGCGGAGCCATCGACTACCGCTACAACGGCTCGGCGAAGTTCGACTGGAACATCGTCGTGCTCGCGCGCCGGGAGCAGCGGGTTGGTCGCGGAAACCATGACGCCGATGAGCGCGTCACCGTCGAGCTCGAATACAACACCGACCTGTTCGACGAGGCGACGATCGCGCGGGCGATGGATCAGTACCTCTGCCTGCTTGCCGCCCTGGTGGGCGACGCGGGCGTACGCCTTTCCGAAGCACCCCTCCTGCCGGATGCGGAACGACGTCGGATCGTGACGGCTTGGAACCCGCCGGCGTCGGATTTCGGAGCAACGCCGCTCCTCCACGAGAGGATCCGTGCGCAGGCCGAACGCACGCCACGCACCCGTGCGGTCGCGTCGGCGAGCGGGGCCCTCGACTACGGTCAGCTGGTCGGCCGCGTCCAGGCGATAGCCGCCACGTTGCGTGGCTGTGGTGTGGGCCCCGAGGTCCTGGTGGGCGTTTGCCTGGAGCGCTCGCCGGACCTGGTCGCCGCGCTCCTCGGCGTGCTCTCGGCCGGCGGCGCCTACGTGCCCATCGACCCGGCGCATCCTCGCTCGCGGCTCTCCATGATCCTGGATGACGCGCGCGCTCCCGTGTTGATCACGCAGCGCTCTCTCGTCGACCGCATCCCGGAGACCTCCGCGAAGGTGATCTACCTGGACGACGTGCCGGCGTCGGCGTCCGGCCCCGTGCCTGTGAAGCTCTCGCCCGACAACCTCGCCTACGTCATCTACACCTCCGGCTCGACGGGACGGCCGAAGGGCGTGCAGATCCCGCACCGTGCGTTGGGCAACTTCATGGCGTGCATGGGGCGCATTTGCGACATCGGCAGCGGCGACACCCTTCTCGCCGTCACGACCGTGTCGTTCGACATCGCCGCGCTGGAGCTCTTCCTGCCGTTGTGCGGCGGCGGCACCACGTACCTGGCGTCCCGCGAAGACGTCGTCGACGGTGTTCGGCTGGCCGAACTGCTCGCTCAATGCGGCGCGACGGCGATGCAGGCGACGCCGGCTACGTGGAGGATGCTCGTTGAGTCGGGGTGGAGCGGCGGCCAGCTGAAGATCCTCTGCGGCGGCGAGGCGTTGCCGGCATCACTGGCGGACGACCTCGTCTCCCGCGGGCGCCGCGTGCTGAACCTCTACGGTCCGACGGAGACGACGATCTGGTCGGCCGTGCACGAGGTCCGCGGTCGCGGTCGACCCGTCGTCCTCGGCGAACCAATCGAGAACACGGCGCTGCACGTGCTCGACGCGCACCTCGTGCCGATGCCGCTGGGAGTTCCCGGGGAACTCTGCATCGGCGGCGCGGGGCTTGCCCGCGGCTACCTCGGGAAACCCGCCATGACCGCGGAGCGATTCGTTCCCGATCCCTGGGGAGCGCCTGGCTCGACCCTCTACCGCACCGGTGATCTCGTCCGCCGCCGGGCCGACGGGTCTCTCGAGTTCCTGGGTCGCCTCGACCACCAGGTCAAGGTGCGCGGCTATCGCATCGAACTCGGCGAGATCGAGGCGGTGCTCCGCCGCCACGAGGCGATCCGCGATGCGGTCGTGCTGACCGTTGATCGCACGCGCGACGATCGGCGGCTCGCCGCGTGGTACGTCCCACAGCCCGGAGTGGCGCTCCGCAGCGCGGACCTCCGGGAGTTCCTCGGCCGGACGCTTCCCGAATACATGCTGCCGTCGGCGTTCGTCGAGATGGCAGCCTTTCCGCTGAACACGAACGGCAAGGTGGATCGCAAGGCGCTCCCCGCACCGTCGTTCGGTACGGGGTCGGTGACCGACGATGGACCGGTCGTCCTCGGGCCGACGGAGGGCGCGCTGGCAACGATCTGGAAGGACATGCTCGGCGTCGCGCGCGTGACTCCCACGGACAACTTCTTCGACCTCGGCGGGCACTCGCTGCTCGTGTTCAAGGTGTTGTCGCGCGTGGAGACCGAGATCGGCGTTCGGATCGGGGCACGCGACCTCATGCTCCAGAATCTCGGGCAGATCGCCGCGATCGTCGACGAGCGGAAGGGCTCCGTGTCGAACACGACACCCGCCTCCGCTGAATCGCGCGAACCCGGCGAGAGCGGCGGGCTCATCGGCAGGCTCAAGCGCCGCCTGTTCCGCCGCGACGACGGTTCGTAGACTCCCGGCCCCTTTTGCGCGCCGACCCCGACTTCCGTCCCTCATTCGAGGAAGACCACGAGACGCATGGCCGCCGACGTGACTGCACTGCATTTCGGTGACGCCGATCATCGCCTTTACGGCGTGTTCCACGGCGCGTCCGGGCACGGTGTGGGGCCGGTTGCAGCGGTCGTGTGCCCGTCGTTCGGCAACGAGTATCAGCGCGCACACAGGGCGACGGCCCAGCTTGCGACCCGGCTCTCGAACCTCGGCTGCGGGGTCCTACGGTTCGATTGGACCGGGACCGGGGACTCGTGGGGCCATCTCACCGACGCCTCTCTCGACCGCTGGGCACTCGATCTGAAGCTCGCGACCGACGAGGCCAGGCGTCGAAGTGGCGCATCCCCGGTCGTCGTCGTTGGACTGCGGCTCGGCGCCACCGTCGCCGCGTTGGCGACCGAGCGTACCGGGGCCGTGGACGGCCTCGTCCTGTGGGATCCGGTCGTTCGCGGCGGCAGCTTCTTCGAGGACGGACTGGCCGAGCATCGCGATCTTCTCACGCGGCTTCCGGGTGCCGAGCCTCCGGCGACCGGACCGACGCAGGAAGTCTGTGGGTTCGACTACCCATCCGCCCTCGTCGGGGAACTCTCCACGATCGACCTCTCGACGTGCGTTCCGCGCGCTCGCCGCCGCTTCACCCTGTCGAGCGACGGTAGCGACCTCGCGCGCTTGCGAGAGAGGTGGGCGCGCATCGGCGCCTCGCGTGACAAACTGCTGACTGCGCCCCGGTTCTGGCGGGGGGATGCCGAGAAGGCCCTCGTCGTCGCCGAACCCATCGAGGCCATCGCCGATTGGATCGGGGAGACGTTCGCGCCATGAGGGAATCCGTCGCACGTTTCGGCTCGGCGTCCCAGTTGCAAGGGGTGCTCACGGCCGTCGACGACGGCGCGCGCGCACGGCTTGGCGTCGTGTTCTTGAACGCCGGCGTCGTGCATCACGTGGGCCCGAACCGGTTGTGGGTGGACCTCGCCCGCGAATGCGTGGGCGCGGACACGGCCGCGCTGCGCATGGATTTCTCCGGCATCGGCGACAGCGCTCCTCGCACCGATACCGTCCGCTTCGAGCGTGCCGCCGTCGCCGAGACGCGCGAAGCCCTCGACTTCATGCATCAGGCGACCGGTGCGGAGGCATTCGTCCTCGTTGGGCTCTGCTCCGGGGCGGAGATTTCGTTCAAAACGGCCCATGCCGACCCGCGCGTCGTCGCCGCCGTCATGATCAACGCGCCGCGGTTCCTCGAAGAGCCCTCGCCGACCACGGTTCGCGCGGTGGAGGAGCGGCAGGCGGCGGCGTACACGTGGCGCGTCTCGCTGTTCTCGTGGGGCAGTTGGGCACGGCTGCTGACCGGGCGTGCGGACTACCGCGGGCTGATGCGGGCGCTGCGTTCTCGGATGGGGCGCAGCACGACCCGCGGGGGTTCCAACCCGGATGCCCGCGCGTTCGCCGACCTCGTCGAGCGGGGGGTACTGCTGCGCCTCGTCATCGCGGATGGGGACTGGGCCCTTGGCTACCTGCGCACCGTGCTCGGTTCGTCGCTCGACGCCATGGTGGGGAGCGGGGCGGCGACGCTGGATGTCGTCCCGGCGTGCGACCACCTGATGACCCCCCGCGCCGCTCGGGAGCAGACGCGCCGCGCGGTGCTTGCCACGCTCGCCGCAGCCGTCGATCGCCAATCGCGCCGTCCCCGGCAGCCTGATTCCGCCTTGTAATGCGCGGGTGCTCGTCGTCTATCTCGCGTGGGGACGCAGGCTTCCGACTCGAACGCGGAGATTGCATCCGCGAGAAGCGGCGGGTATGACCTACATGTTCCCGTGCTGAGGAGTCTCCGACTCAATCGCAGTCGCACCGTGTACGGACCCAACCAACAGCTCATCGAACCGCTTCCTGGACGTCGTCCCTTGCTGATGACGCTCATCGCGGTGGAGGAGGAGTTCGACTGGTCGGCGGACTTCGACAGGAATTGCACGGCGGTGAGCTCGGTCGCGCGGCTCCTCGATGCGCAGCGGATGTTCGACGAGTTCGGCATCCGACCGGCGTTGGCGCTCACCTACCCCGTGGCGACGCAGTCCTCGGCGTCGAGCGTCATCCGCTCGCTCGTCGAATCCGGGAAGGCCGAGGTGGGCGCGCATCTGCACCCGTGGGTGACGCCGCCGCATGAGGAGGAGCTCAGTTACTTCAACTCCTATCCGGGCAACCTGCCCAAGGCGCTCGAACGCGAGAAGCTCCAGCGGCTTCGTGACGCCATCGTGGATTCGATCGGCGTGGCGCCGACGTTCTATCACGCTGGCCGCTATGGCATCGGCCCGAACACCCCGGCGGTCCTCGATGACCTCGGCTTCGACATCGATCTGAGCAGCGCGCCGCCGTTGGACTGCAGCGCCGACGGCGGGCCGGACTTCTCCCGACTCGGTTCGTCCGTTCGCTGGTTCGGCACCAGGCGTCGCATGCTTGCGATCCCGACGACGGGAGCGTTCGTCGGCGGCTGGCGCTGGCGACCGGACGTGCTGTATCGCCTTCTGCGTCATCGTTCGATCGAGTGGACGCGACTGGGAGCCGTCGCGGCGCGCGTGGGGTTGATCGAGCGCCTCCGTCTTTCGCCCGAGGACTACGCCCAGTCGGATCACCGGCGCCTGACGCGCGCGCTCCTCGATCGCGGGCAACGCATCTTCACGTTCTACTTCCACTCACCGACGCTGAAGCCGGGCTGTACCGACTACACGCGGACGGAAGACGACGTGAATCGATTCCTCGATTCGTGCCGCGCGTATTACCGCTACTTCCGCGACGAGATCGGCGGCGAGTTCGCCTCACCGATGGAAGTGCGGGAGCGCATCCTCGCGCAGGTGACACCGAGGCCCGCGGGGTCGGCCGTCACACCCGCTCCCGTCTGATCCCCGGCGCAGGCCGCGACGCCTCAGGGCCGGAAGGCCACGACTCCGGCGTGCATCACGAAGCGGATCCGACGGATCGCGCCGATGGCAGCCAGCGGATCACCCTCCACGGCGATGATGTCCGCGGCCTTCCCCGCTTCGAGCGTGCCGATCTCGGCGCGGAGGCCCAGGAGCTCCGCCGCAGACGTCGTCGCCGAGACGATCGCCGCCTCCGGAGACATGCCCGCTTCCACGAGGAGTTCGAACTCGCGACCGTTCTCGCCGTGGTCGAACACGCCCGCGTCGGTTCCGAAGGCGACCCTCACGCCGCTGCGCACGGCACGCGCGATGGCGACCTTCATCGCCGGCCCGATCGTCCTCGCCTTCTGCGCGACTGGCTTCGTGTAGTAGCCCGGGATCTCGGCCGACTTCGTGACCGCGTCGCCGGCAGTGAGCGTGGGGACGAGCCACGCGCCCGACTTCTTGAACAGCTCGATGGCCTCGTCGTCGAGGAACGTGCCGTGTTCGATGGAATCCACGCCAGCGCGCAGCGCCGCCTTGATTCCGCCGGCACCGTGAGCGTGGGCAGCCACCTTGCGGCCGAGCAGGTGCGCCGTCGAGACGATGGCCACGAGTTCGTCGTCGAAGAACTGCTGCTCCATGCCCGCGGCCGTGTTGGAAAGCACTCCACCGGTCGCGGTCAGCTTGATCACGTCCGCCGTCCGCTTCACCTGCGATCGAACCGCTTGCCGACAGAGGTCCGGCCCGTCCGCCACGCCCTGCATGGCGCCCGGCACGGCGAAGAGATCCTCGCGGTACCCGAGCGTCTCGTCGCTATGTCCGCCCGTGGGGGTGATCGATTGCCCGGCCGTCAGGATGCGCGGGCCGGGGACCAGCCCCGCGTTGATGGCATCGCGCAGTGCGAATGAAGAGGCCCCTGTGCTGCCGAGATCCCGCACGGTCGTGAAGCCGGCCTCCAGCGTCTTCTTCGCGGCAGCGACTCCTCGGATGGCCGCGTGCGCATCCGATTCCTCCACGGCGCGGATGCGAATCCCGCGATCGTACCGGCTCGTCAGGTGCGTGTGGCTGTCGATGAGCCCGGGGAGCACGAACCGGTCTCCGAGATCGATGACGTCGATCCGCGAACCCGCCGGTGCACCGCAATCCTGCTCGGCGATCCGTCCGGGCTTCACCGCGGCGATCCGATCCTCTCGAACGATGATGGTGGCTTCGGAGGGAGGGGCGGTCCCCGGCGTCGCGAGGACGCGAGCCGAATGCACGAGTGTCCAACGCTCGACTTGCGCCGCATCCTGCGCTCGGCCAATCGTCGCGAAGAGTGCGACGACCACGGCTGCCAGGCCATTCGCCCACATGACGCGCCGTCGATTCCGTCTCATCGTTCGAGGTTCCATCCCGAGTTCCCTTCGTGGGCGAGATCATACGGCACACGAACCAGGCGCGCCCGCGATCGCGGCGCCGTCGGCCCGACTCGTCCCGGCGACCTTGTCCCTCCGGCGAAGTGTTCGGACCGTGCTGACCCAATCCGGCCGCGAATCTCCCAGTCAGGTGATCGCAGCCCGTCTTCGACCATGGTCACCGCAATCTTCAGCGCCTATCGGCGAGCGTACGCAGGTCTGCCGGCAGCCACCTGGCTGCTGACGGTCGCGTCGTTGATCAATCGTTGCGGGACCATGGTGCTGCCGTTCATGGCGGTCTACCTGACGGAGGCGCACGGGTTCTCGAACCAGGCGGCGGCGAACGTCGTCGCGTGCTACGGCATCGGCGGCGTGGCCGGGGCGTGGCTCGGCGGGATGGCGGCCGACCGATTCAACCCCAAGCTCGTTCACGTCGTCAGCCTGATCGCGAACGGTGCCGGGTTCTTCGTGATCGGTCACATCGTCGATCCGACGTCGATCCTGGTGGCGATGGTTGCGCTCGGCATCGTGAGCGAGGCCATGCGTCCCGCTGCGCAGATGCTCGTCGCTCAAATGACGCCCGTGTCCGATCGTGCGCGTGCCGTCGCGCTGAGCCGCCTCGCGGCGAACCTGGGCATGGCGATCGGTCCGGTGATCGGCGGCGTGATCGCGGAGCATCACGCCTTCGGGCTCCTATTCACGCTCGACGGCGCCACGTCGATGGCGGCGGCCGTGGTCATGTTCTTCGGCCTGCCGTCAGGCCACGCCGAGCACGCGCGTCACAAGAGCAGTCTGGCCGACGGCACGCGCCGTCGCGTGCGCTCCGACGGTCCGTTCCTTGCGCTGTGCGGGCTCATGTTCCTCGTCTCGTGCGTGCTGTTTCAGCTGTTCAGCACCTACCCGCTGTACCTGACGCAGGTCCGTCACATGCGGAAGGACACCGTCGGCTACGTGCTGGCGGCGAACCCGGCCCTGATCGTGCTCTTCGAGATGCTGATCGTGCACGGACTGAAGGGGCGGAACCCGCTCCGCGTCGCCATGATCGGTGCCGGCCTGTTCTGCGGCGGGTTCGCCATGACCGGCTTTGCCGATGGTGTCGTTGCGCTCCTGGCCTCGATCCTGATGTGGACTGCCGGTGAGATTCTGTTCCTGCCCCCGATCGGCGGCTTCGTCTCCACCCGGGCGTCGCTGGGGCGGACCGGTGAATACATGGGGACATACACCGTCGCGTTCCAGGCGGCGAGCGTGCTTGCGCCGGAGATCGGCGTCGGGATCTGGGAGCGCTGGTCCGCGCAGGCTTTGTGGCTTTCTTGTGGAGTCGCCGGCGCGATCGTGATCGTGGGGCTGATCTTCATCGACGCGCGGGTGAAAGCTGAGGCTCCCTCCACGCCGGCCTCGTGATTCTGGTGCGGCGAACGGCGTGCGCTGGCCGTCTCGTCAAGTCGCCCTCGGTCGAGCGTCGACGAACGAATGGGAATTGCCCGTGCCCGCGGAGTTGCGGCGGCACGCGAGCGTTCACGTCGCTGCGCTCGAGAAGTGAACACCGCCAGAAGCATTTCAGGTCGTGCGATCGCCGCCCTCGCGTTGCTGGGTGCGGTCCTGGTGACGCTGTCCGTCGTTCACCATCGCCGCAGTATCGACGCCGCCGGGGTGCGGTTCCGCGCCGAGCGCGAGCAGCAGGCGCTTGCGGTCGCCGGGCGCGTCGAGAACACGTTCCGACGGATCTACAACGGTCTCTGTTCGATGGCGCGCATGCCGGTGATTCGCGCGCTCTCGAGACACGCCGAGAACCTCGATGCGAACGGGCGCGCCGACATCCAGGAGATCTACAACAACCTCGCTCAGGACGTGGCGATGTCGGAGGTCTATGTCGTCCCCGTGGACTTCGATCCCGACCGTCTCGATCCCGTGACGGGCGAACTCGAGGCGCCGATCATCACGTTCGACGAGTTGATCGTGGGGCGTACGGCGGAGTCGGGCTCGCCGGGAGACCACGACGAATCGCACGGCGAGGAGGCGGAGGAGATCCCCGAGATCGAGATCTTCGAGTACCGGCTGATGCGGGAACAGCTGGATTGGTTCCGTCGCAACCATCCGACGCAGAAGGGGCTTCTCGGGCGTGACCCTCCCGGAATCACGGGGCCCGAGGTCGTCACCTGCGACAACTCGCGATTTCATCCCTCCGCTCCAAACGACGCGGATCGGTCGGGGCTCGTCTACTCCGTGCCTTACTTCGGCCCGGACGGCACGCTCCGCGGGTGCCTCAGCGGGGTGATCCTGACCGACGCGGTCCGCGATCTCCTGCCTTCGGGCGATTACGCGGTCCGCAACGCACGGCTGGACTTCACGGCCGGCGCGCGCGCATCGGGGACCTGGGTCAGCAATCGCGCCGCGGTCGAGCGGGGCGAACCGGCGGCCGGGGCACTCGCATCGAACCTCGTGCCGATCCGGATGATCGACCATCACAGCGGCTGGTCGCTGTGGTACTGCGCGCCGGATACGGCCTTCTGGGAGCGCCCCGACGTCGAGGCTGCGAGGTCGGAGCTGGTGTTCTCCCTGCTCGGAGGTGCGTGCGTCGTGGGCGGGATGGCCTACGGCCTGTCGATGAGCCAACGGCGTGCGAGGGCGGATGAGGCGCACAAACGGGACCTGGAGCGACGCGTCGCCTCTCGCACGGCTGCCCTCGACCAGGCCTGCAGGGCGGCCGAGGCCGCGAGCCGCGCGAAGAGTGCGTTTCTCGCGACCATGAGCCACGAGATCCGCACGCCGATGAACGGCGTCATCGGAATGACCGGGCTCCTCCTCGACACGGATCTCGACGCCGAACAGCGCAGCTTCGCGGAGACCGTTCGCACGTCGGCGGAATCGCTGCTCACGATCCTGAACGACATCCTGGACTTCTCGAAGATCGAGGCCGACCGACTCGATCTGGAAGTCGCGGACTTCGATCCAGCCTCGGCGGTGGAGGAAGCCGTCGAGATCCTGGCCGAGAAGGCCCATGCAAAGGGTCTCGAGCTCGCTTGCCTGATCGATCCGAGCGTACCCAGACTCGTATCGGGTGATCCGGGTCGGCTGCGGCAGATCGTCGTGAACCTCACGGGCAACGCCATCAAGTTCACGTCGAGCGGCGAGGTGGTCGTCAGCGTGGACGTCGCCGGCGGTTCGGCGGACGACGTGCTCCTGCGGGTCGCGGTCCGCGACACGGGGATCGGGATCAGCCCGGAGGCGGCCGGGCGGCTGTTCCAGGCGTTCAGCCAGGCGGACGCGTCGACCACGCGGAAATACGGTGGAACGGGCCTGGGGCTCGCAATCTGCAAGCGACTCGCCGAGCTGATGGGCGGCGAAGTGGGTGTGCTCAGCGAGCCGAACCAAGGCTCCACGTTCTGGTTCACCGTCCGCGTGAAGCGTCACCCTGATCCGGGCGGCGATGCTTCTGCGCCGGGGCTCGCGGGCGTTCGCGTCCTCATCGTCGACGATCATCCGACGAACCGGACGATCGTGCGACGCCTGCTCGATTGCTGCGGAGCCGTCTGCGAGGAAACGGGGGACGGCAAGGCCGCCCTGGGGAAACTCCTGGAGGCGAAGGCGGAGGGCAATCCGTTCGACCTCATGCTCACCGACTTCAACATGCCCGAGATGGATGGCCTCCAGCTCACGGAAGCGGTTCGCGCGGACGCGAGGATCCGCGAAACGGGGATCCTGATCCTGACCTCGTGGACCGAGCGTTCGGAGGCGGCCCGGGCCCGCGAGCTCGGCGTCGGGCGCGTACTGACGAAGCCGGTTCGTCGAGGCAGTGTGCTTCTCGCGGTGACGGACGCCCTGCGAGTCGTGCGGAGTCAGGGCGGCGTATCGGCGCCGCTTGTCGAGCGCCGTCGCGCACCTCGGCCGCAAAACCCCGGCGTCGATGGGCCCGCGCGCGCGCGGATCCTCGTCGCGGAAGACAACGCGGTGAACCAGAAGGTCATCGCCATGCAGCTTGCGAAGCTCGGATACAAGTCCGACCTGGTATCCAACGGCGTCGAGGTCCTGGCCGCGCTCGACCGATCCACCTACGACCTGATCCTCATGGACTGCCAGATGCCGGAGATGGACGGATTCGAGGCGACGCGTTGCATCCGCCGCCGTGCGAGCGGCGATCGCGACATCGCCATCGTCGCCGTCACGGCCAACGCCATGACCGGGGACCGCGACCGTTGCCTCGAAGCGGGGATGAACGACTACGTGACCAAGCCCGTCAGGGTGGAGGATCTTCGCGACGCACTCGCCCGCGCGTTGCCGCAGCCGGATCCCGCATCGACCGTGCTATGACGAACGCATGCGCCGCTCGCTGCGACGACCGAGAGCACGAAGACCGGTCCTCCGTGAATCCTGCCTGCAGTTCCTCGCCCGCTGCGGGCTGAAGGTCGGGCGTACGCCGGATTGGCTCGATCGGCACCTGGCCCGGGAGCTCGGCCCGCGCAGATTCACCACGCTCATGCAGCGGCTCGCAGACCATGCCGACGGCATCGCATTGGCCGCGAGCGTCTATCGACTCCTGCCGACACGACGCGCGGCGGACCTCTTCCAGAGTCATCAGGCGGATGTCGTCGTCGAGGCCTCGGTACGTGCGACGCGTGAACTCGAGCGGCGCCTGGGTCCGGCGGCGTCGGTGCTCGAGGCCGGATGTTGGACGGGCGCGTTCTCGGCGTGGCTCGCGGAGCGGAACCCCGGCTGGCACGTGGTGGGAGTGGACGCCGCGCGATCGCTCGTTCGCCTCGCGCGCGCGCGTCCGACGTCGGGGAACGTGACGTTCCGATCGTGGGATTACGCGGCGCCGGCGTCTCGCTCCCTCGCCACGGTGGATGCGGTCGTCTCCGTGCTCGGGATCGACTTTCGCTGGGGCGAGGAGGCCCACCGGTTGCGGGGCACGACCGAGCGCGGTGCACCGGCATACTGGCGCACAGTGACCGAGGTCCGCGCGATCCTGGGGAACTGGCGGAACGTCACGCGAGACGGTGGTGCGCTCGTCGCCGTGCTTCGCGTGACGAACTTCGTGCGGTTCCTCGCCATCGTGGATGCTGCCCTGGACGCCGGGTGGCGATTCGACGGGCAACGGAGCGGGAGGTTCCGCGTCGGACGGGATCGGCTCGCGCATCTGGTTTTCGTGGCGGAGGGGCCCCCCCGGCCGTGGCACTCGGCAGACCTCTCGACCTGGTGCCCGGGGCGCGCGTTCTCGGCACGGCTTGCGGCGACGGCCGACGAGGCGGCCATGCTCGCGTGGTTCGTGGGCACGCGTCGCCCCGGGGTGCCGATGCGCGCGACGGCGGAAGGCGCGTTGGCCGCGTGGCACGCACTCGGTGCGCCGGTCGCGGAGCTGAGCGTCGAATCCGTCGACGCGTACGGCGTGCCCGTTCACGTCGGTGCAGGGCGCTCGGGCCGGAGGGACTGGGTCATGCTTCGAGCCAGGGACGGCATGCACCGATTTGCTTCAACGCGAGCCCAGGCCTCGCCCGGCCGGCTGAGCCCGCTCGATCGCCATCGCGGACGGGGGATGCGCGTTTGAGTCGTGGCGGGCGCCAATCCGCCCCTGGGGCGCGTGATTTTTCCTCCCGATGCGCGAAGGAAGTCGCGAGCTCGGCGCACACATCGCTGCCGTGCCGATGGCGCAGCGTCGTGGGGTGTTCGTGCTGGCAGTGGATCAGACGTCGATCGTGAAGTCGCTGACGGAGCGGGAACGCATTCTGCGGCTCGGTCGGGGCGATCCCGTCGAGGTCGATTGCTTCTATCGCGAGCACTTCGACGGCGTTTTTGGATTCGTGTTCCATCGGCTCGGGGGCGTGAGGGCGGAGGTCGAGGACGTCGTCTCCGACACATTCCTGACGGCTCTCCGGCAGATTCGTGCCTTCGACGGCCGGTCGTCGCTCTACACGTGGCTTTGCGGGATCGCGAAGAACAAGGTGCGCGAGAAGGTCCGTGATCGGTCGAAACGGCGGCTGCGGGAGAGACAGGCTTCCGGCGATCCGGCGGTATCGGCGGCCCTCCAGCGGATCGAGTCGACGGCCCTGCCCGACGCCGTCCTGCGGGCCGAGGAGACGCGCGGCGTCGTCGACGCGGCCATGTCGCAGCTCCCCGAGAACTACCGGACCGCGCTCCTCCACAAGTACGTCGACGGGCGATCGTTCGTCGAAATCGCCGAGATGAGTCGGAGGTCGCCGAAGGCGGTGGAGTCCACGGTGCAGCGGGCGAAAGTGGCGTTCGCGAGGCTCGTGCGAGTGTTCGCGAAAGCGCGCCTGGGAGATGAAAGACCATGAGCCGGGACCAGGACTTCGATCGGAACGTCGACCGTCTCCTCAACGAGGCCCACGAGCCAGTCGTCGCGGATCCGATGTTCCGGGCCAGGCTGCGCGAGCAACTCCTCGGGGAGGCCGCGAAGCTGCGGCGGGAACTCGACGCGACCTCCACGCGGCCCGGGAGATTTCAGGCGTGGACGCGCGCCGCTGCGGCGGCACTGCTCGGCGCCGCGATCATCTGGGGCGTGGAAGAATCGGCACGCCCCGTGCCTCCGGTGGCTGCACCAGGGGAGGCCCAGCTCCTGGCCGCGGGGATGCGCCGTTTGCCGAGTGACGTTCCGGCGGTCGTTTCCGTGCCCAGGCACGCACGAGGGCTGGTCGAGTTCGGTCACGTGGTCACTGCCGAGCTGCGCGACGGGGTGAGCGTCAGCTACGAGCCGGGGTTCCCTGCGGTCCTGTCCGTCGAGGACGGCTACACGCGGATCCAAACCAAACAGCCCGTCATCGTTCGCGTGAACGACGTCGAGGTCCATGCGTCGGCCAGCGCCGATTGCGAGATCGAATCCGATACTTCCGGAGGCATGTCCATGTCGAAACAGTGGCTGATTCCAAGTGGTGCGTTCATTGCGGGCGGCGCGATCGTCGCCGTACTCATGCACGCGGGGCAGGTGGACGTCACGTCTCCCTCCGACTCCCGACCGACGACGCTCGCGGCGATCGAGAAGCCGCTGATCATCACCAAGCCGGAGACTCGCCCCGCCGACTCGACTGCCGCAGAGCTCGCCGCGGAGCGGACGCTCCGTGCGCAAGCGGAGCGGAAGCTCGCCGAGCTGGAAAAGAAACTCGCCGCCGCGAAGAAGGACGGCGAGAAGCTGGCGTCGGAGCTCGTTCAGAAGAAAGGCGTCACGGTTCAGAGCGTGATGGCGCGGATCAGCGACCTGAAGTTGAAGAGCTCGCTCCAAGCGCTGATCTCGCCGGGCAAGATGGCCGACCTCGTCGCCGATCTGAAAGGCCTCGGCAAGGATGGAACCGACGCGGTCCTTCAGCTGCTGAAGTCCGAGGACGCGAAGGACCGGTTCCTCGCGGCCAAGTTGCTCGAGGACATGGGGGATCCGGCCTCGATCCCCGGGCTGCTCGATCAGGCGTTGAAGGACACGGACGAGATGGCGGCGAACATGGCGGGGCACGCGCTCGCGCTTCTCGATCAGCCCGGTGCGGTCGACGCGCTGCGCGAGATCGTCGATGCCAATCGCTCGTGGGCCGCGAAGGTCAACGGGCTGTGGGGACTGTGCAAGTACGGCGATCAGCGAGGGCTTGAGCAGACCCTCGCGTGGATCAACGACACGTCGGGCGATGCCACTGCACGTGCGACGCTCGGCGCGAATATCGCGCTCCTTGGGAACGAGAACGTCATGTCGATCATCGATGCGACGGTCGCCCAGTTCAACGGAAAGAAGCAGATCGTCACCATGGCGATCGAGTACTACCGCCAGGTCGCGACGCCGCTCGCGCGGGAACGGCTGCGGGCGATCGCTCAGAGTTCGTCGTACGACGCCGCCGTTCGCAAGGCGGCAGAGGACGCGCTGCGATGATCGTCGAACCCGGCGGCGACGCCCTCGCGGCTCAGGATCACACGCGAGGTGCGGCGGCGTCGGGCTCCATCGGGACCGGCGCCGGCCGTCGTTCGAGGACGAAGACGCCGGAGGTGAAGAGTGCCGGGCCGAGCTTCACCACGAGGTGAGGCACTTTGGACGGGTTGACGGCCGCATCGACGAACCCATCGAGTGTGGCGGCGCTGATGGTGAAGTCGAACGGTTCCGCGGGGTCGAACTCCGTGCCATCGAGGAGACCCAGGATCTCGTGAGGCCGCAGGAACGGAGGATTGGCCACGCCGTTCAGGATGACCTCGGCCACGAGAACCCCGGTGCCCCCCGGTTTCACGACCCTCTCCAGTCCTCGGAGCAGTCGCCCGGCCTGCGTCACCGATCCGCAGGCGTGCAGCGAGCAGACGATGACGGCGTCGAATTCGCCCTCTTCGAACTCGTCGAGCTCGTCGGTCAGGGGCCGGACGGACAGCACTTCGCTCGGGTAGGGGAACGGTGTGTGCGTCTCGGGGGCGCGGAGCATCGTCGCCGGTGCGCCGGGTCGGTTGCCCCACCTGTCGACGGCGACGACCGACGCCACGCGGCGTGCCAGGGCGAACGTGATCGTCTCGACGCCGGCGTGGACGACGAGCACGCGCGCATCGGAGCGAAGCACGTCCGCCGCGTCGAGCGCCATCCACGTCTGCGTGTACTCCCACACCTTCCGGTGGCGGCGGTAGTAGTCACGGCCTCCCTGATCGCGGAACACGCCTCCCGCGACCGCGAGCCACGACGGTGTGTCCCAGTCGGCGGCGTCGCAGAGCTTGGATAGCGACGCAGCCGCGTGCGCGCCGCGGCGATCCGGCGGGAGGACCAGGACCGTCTTCATCGCCTGGCTGTGACGATGATGCTCGGCCGCGTCACGGATCTGCCGGTAGGCCTCTGCGAGATCACAGGTCCCGGTGGCGTCCGCTCTCGACGCGAGGACGTCGAGAAGCGCCACGAACGTCGGCGTGATGTCGGCTCGATGCGTGGCCATGTGCACTTCGAGGTTCGACGACTGGACCAGTGCGGCCAGATCGCCGCTCGCCCGGACCAGCTCTTCGCGAGGGATGGAGCCGGTGCGTCCCAGTCGTTCGCCGACCTCGCGCGCGATGGCGGCATCCGCCTGCATGTCGGGGCGGATGACCTGACCTTGCTCGTCGATGAATCCCAGGCGCCTCCACTTGGCGCAGAGGTATCGCTGGTTGTCCGGAGAGCCGCCGCCGGCCACCGCGGGGAGTGCGACGCCCGTTCCGTGCTCGTGGTGGATCACGGGTACGCCGGGGATCGCCCAGACCTCGAAGCCGCGATGGATTGCACGGACGGAGTAGTCGTCGTCCTCGTGCCAGAACCGGCCGAGCGCCGGGTCGAACACGCCGATGCTGCGGAGCGCCTCGGCACGGACCCAGCAGCAGTAGCCGCCGGAGGCCACGTCCACTTGCGCCGGCGCGCCCGTCGGGCCGGCCAGGAGGTCACGCGTCTCGTCGTTGACGATGATCGCGTGTCCTGCGGCCGAGGCGATCCCCGCATCCGGGTTGGAGGCGAAGAGATCGACGAATGGCTGGTACCAACCTTCGAGGAGCTCCATGTCGTTGTCGAGGAAGACGGCGAAGGAGCCGTCCTTGACATGGGGGAGCATCTCGAGGATGAGCCGCGTGCGGCCCCCGCCCACGCCGAGGTTCACCGGGCTCGGAATGATCTGCCAGACCGGATCATTCTGCGAGCGAAGCCACTCGACGGTGCCATCACTCGATCCGTTGTCGAGGATGAAGACGTTGTATGGCGCGGGCGTCGTCCGGCGGAGGCTCTCGAGGCAGCGCTTCGTGTCCGCAAGCCCGTTCCACGTGAGGACCGCCAGGTTGATCTCGGCGCGGGGGACGGCGGGGCGTGCGCGGATCACCGCGAGGCGCTCGCGATAGGCTGCTTCGGCGAGTTCGGCGGCGTGTGCGGCCGAAAGTCGCGTCTGCGCGGCGCGACGGGCGCTGGCGCCCATGCGACGCCGCAGCCCGGCGTTCGAGAGCAGGCGGACGATCCGGTCGGCGAGAGCCTCCGCATCGCCGGCGGGGACGATGAAGCAGTCGTCGCCATCGCGGAGGTGCTCGGTGATTCCCATGCCTCCGCTGAGGACGCACGCACGCCCGGCGGCGAGCGCTTCGGCACTCGTGTACGAGTAGCTCTCGTCTCGTGAGGGGTTCACGCAGACGTCGGCGGCGGCAAGCTCCGCCGGCAGACGATCCCGCTGTGCGGCGCCGGCGATCTCGAGACGATCGATCGGGAGCCCAAGGTCGGCGGCGAGTTCACGGAGACGGACGTCGGAGGGCTTTCCATCGATCTCGCCCAGACGGCCGACCATGCGGAACCGCGCCTTGGGGAAACGGCGGTGCACCTGGGCCGCCGCGCGGACGAACACGTCGGGACCCTTGATGGGCGTCAGTCGGTTGACGCAAAGGACGAGGGGCGCGTCCGTCTCGGGCCGATCGGCGGCTCGAGGGAACTGCTCGGGGTCGATGCCGTTCGGCAGGATCACCACGGATGGGCCATCCACGCACCAGGCCTTCGTCACGACGTCGGCGATGTAGCGCGAAGGTGCCGTGACGAGGTCGGCGCGTTCCAGTGGCCACCGTTCGATCTCATCCACACGAAACTCGCTCGGCGATCCCGAGCCGTACTCGTGACGACGGACGAAGAACGACGGCGCTTGGATCCGAAGCGACAGCAGCTGGTCGCGACGCGGGTGATACGCCCAGCCTTCACCGGCCCACTCCTGGAATTCGACCACGTCGAAGCGGTGCGTCTGGTCCAACGCGCGGATGCGTTCGGCGACGGCGCGGCTGTAGTCGAGAAGGCTCCCCGGGTCGCGGGCGTCCGGCGCCGCATGGTCGACCGCGTGCAGGCGCACTCCGCAGTCGTCCCACGTCGTTCGGCCGGCTCCCTGGGAACACGTGACGACGTGGACCTCGTGGCCGCGGCGCACGAACTCGCGCGCGATCGTCTGCACGTAGACGCCGAGTCCGCCCGTGGGAGCTCCCGTCGCCGGATACTCGTGGGTCGCGAGGGCGATGGTGAGCCGCGCGCCGGGGGGCGGCGTTCGCCGAGGCTTCAAGGCCGGCCGGCATGCAGGCGTGAACTCGACGACGACGCGGTCCGTCACTCCCGCGACCGTGCGGATCGTGATTCCATCCGGCCCGAGCCGTTCGATCGCAGCCGCCGTCCAGTCCGACCCCGCGACGACTCCCGCGCCGCGCGCAATGCCGCTCGCGGGGACCACGGCGATCACGTGGCCCGCGGACGTGAGTCGGTCCAGCGCAGCTCGCAGGAGATCGACGCCGTCCTCTTCGCCGAGATCGGCGAGCGCGTCACCGAGGATGATCAGGTCGAACGTGTCGCGCAGCCGTGCGATGACGGTGCATGGATCCCCGGCGTGCACGCGGTCGTAGAGATTCTCGTGCAGTGGGGTGAGGGAAGAGGTTCCCGGCGTGATTCCTTCGAGGCGCACCGGTCCCTGCGTCGCCGTGTCGGACGCGCAGTCGATTCCGTCGAGGACGTCCCGGCAAACGAACCCAAACCGCGCCGTGCGGCACTCCAGGTCGAGCACGGAAGCGGGCTTCCACTGGCGGATCCGATCAACGGATGCAGCGATGCACGTCCAACTCGTCGCGGGCATTTCGCCGGCTCCCTTTCCCTCGGTCGATGGCATCTGGGGACGGAATGCCCCCCGAAGCCTTTTCGGGAGCCGGCCCTCGAAACTTGAGGCCGCGCGCGGGATTGGCGGGCTCGCGCCGGCGGAAAAGAGCGCGGCCCGCACCGGGGGGTGCGGGCCGCGGGTATCAGCCTGCGGGCCTCGGTGCCGCCGGATCGGCCGGCGGCGTGTCGTCCTTCCTCTTGGCCGTCAACCGGTTGCGCAGCTCGGCGCGAAGGCGCTCCGCGTCCTCTCCGCGTTCGCTCGTCGTCGAGACCGTGGTCGCGTCACCGAGGCGATCGGCGAGGAGCATGGTGAGCAGGCCTTCGAGGACGTTGCTCGATCCGCCGACACCGTCCTTGCCCCCGCCGAGGACGATCTTGGGGACGACGTCCACGCGCGACGTCTCGATGGCTTGCGCGAACCTCTGCATGACCTGCTGTGTGAGCTGGAACTGGGGGCCGCCGTAGGCCCGGACCTGTTCCTCGATCGCGATCGCCTCGCCGATACCGACCCGCGCCGCGCGTTCCGCTTCGGCCTCGGCGAGTGCTCGCACCTGCGACGCCTTCTGGAGCGCACGTGCGTACTCCGCGCGACCCTCGTTGCCCTGGATCGCGATGCCGATCTCGGATTCCGTCAGCGCCTGTTGCTGGCGGGCGCGGGCCTCGGCCTCTCTCAGCTCGCGCTCCTTCACCGCCGCCTGTTCCTGCCGGCGGTAGGTCTCGACCTGCTCTTCGGCGACCTGCCGCGCGCGCAACTGGCCGAGGATGACCTCGATGCGATCGTCGTTGGGCGGCGACACCGGCGTGCCGATGAGCACTTCCTCGAGCTCCAGGTTGTAGTGCGCGAACTTGATCTTCATTTCCTCGCCAGCCGTCGTCTGGATCGCACTGCGATCCTGCAGCAGCTGGATCAACGTGCGTGTCTGGCCGATGTTCTTGAAGTACGCGGAGACCATGGGATCGAGCGTCTGCTCCACGAGACGCCGGATGTCGCCGAAACGCTGGATCACGAGCGGCGCTTTCCGATAGTCGATGTGGATCACCACGGACAACGGGAGCGACGGCTCGAAGGCGTCCTTCGTGATGAGGGACACCTCGGTGAGATTCTCGTCGAAGTGGTGCGCGCCGCTCTCGGTCCGGATCCACTTGAGGATGATGTTGGTGGTGGGGACGACGATGACCTTTCCCGCGTAGGTGTTGAAGGCGTACTTGCCGGGGAGGAGGGGCTCGCTCCAGACGCCGCGCTCGCCCTTCTTCACGAGTTCGCCGTGCTTGTAGTCGGTTCCTGACAGGTCCGTGCCCGTCTTTCCCGCATACCAGACGACGACGCCGACGCTGCCTACGTCGACCGTCGTCTTGGGCGTGAGCTCGACCGTCGCGAACAGCCGGTTGATGTAGTAGGTGCCCTCGACGAGCACCTGGAGCTGCCGGCCCCGCTGGCCGCCGGCTTCCAGGAACCTCTCCGCGTCCTGGAAGTTGTTGTGATAGGTGTCGCGGTCCGTCGGGTCGGTCCCCACCGCAGGCGCGATGATCTCGCCCTCGGCGAGCGAAGGTCCGTCATGAAC
Organism: Planctomycetota bacterium; assembly: GCA_044222185.1. Taxonomy (GTDB): domain Bacteria; phylum Planctomycetota; family CAIWVZ01; genus JBGANV01. Next base: position 233,343 of record JBGANV010000005.1, on the reverse strand, counting down.
GGTGACGATGCCCACGGAGTCGGCCGCGCCACGGATGACGACCGGGTGAAACCCCTCACGTTCCATGATGATTCGCGACATCCGCGCGAAGACGTCCTTGTCGTCGCGGTCGAGAGGGAGGAAGTACGTCTTCTCACGCGTGATCACGACGAACTGGGACAGGTTGATCGCATAGGTTCCCTCTCGAAGGATCTGGCGCTGCGGACCGCGCTGCCCCTTGTTCACGAGGAACGTGCGGACGTTCTCGAAGGAGCCGGTGGCGACGTTCGAGGCGAGAGCTTGCGTCGCGGGCAAGGGTCGACCGTCGCGAGCGAACACGTAACCGATCTCGCCTTGCGGGATCGTCACGAGGGGTGCGATGTGCAGACGGTTCTGGACGCGCATCAGCAGATGGACTCCACCCCGCAGAACCTCGGGCTGGTAACCCGCCTCGCCGTTCAGGGCGATGATCCCGGACGTGACGGAGCCCCTGGCGGCCCAGCGTTTCTCCACGATCCCGACGCTCTTGTTCGGGACGTAACGGAGGAAGAGGAACACGAGGAGGAGCAAGGCGCCACCGATGATCTCGAAGAGAAGCATGAAGAGACCTCCATTCCATGCGGACGCCGAACGGCGTCGCAGAACTCGACAGATGTGGAATCCGGCCGCCGCAGTTCAGCGACGGCGAATGGGCCTGAATTCGCGGCTACGCGTGACCGCTCGCCTGATCGGACGTCTGATCGGGAGCGATGTGGTCGTGACGTTTGGGCCTGGAAGTTCGGCGCTGCGTGATGCGCCGGCGGGCCGCGAGCAGAGTCGCGCGGATCATGATGTGTTTCGGAACGGGCGTCGGATCGGCCACGAGTCCGCGGCCGATGCCTTCGTCTGTTCCGCCTCGAGCGTTCGCCTGCGAGGTTAGCTGACGGGCTCGGAGCGCTGCGTCTCCGTTCACCGGCGTGGTGAATTAGCCCCTGCGATCTCGACTTTGGACCGGCTTGCGCCGTCCGTTTCGAGACCGTTTCTTTTGGGTCCCCCGCTGGAGTTCTCTGGGCGAGATCTCCATTCGGCATGGATCAGCGAGAACGGGGCCACGGTATGCCGCGGTCCGAACCGACTCCAGCGCGCGAGCCTGGAATGTCCGCTGGCTTCGCGACACGTCTCGGGCAGACATGGGGTTGCGATTACGGGCATGGGGCGTGCTTGCGATTCGCGGCGGATGATTCGAGAGGAGCGAGATGGAACGAAATCATGGCTCGGCGGTGTCGTCGGCGACGGGTGGCGCCCAGGGCCGCGCCGCGGGACCTCGTGTTCGCCCCTGGTACCGCCGCTTCGTCTTCCGGTTCACCGTCGCCTCGCTCGCCCTCTCGCTCGGCGGTGCCTTCTACGTTGCGCAGCCGATCTTCGGCGTCGAGACGGTTGCGACGACTTTGGCCGTCGATCCAAGCAGTCTGCGGACGACGGTGGAGCGCCTCGTCAGCCTCGCGCCGCGGACGGCGTCGCACCGCCAGAACCTCGACCTCGCCGCCGACTTCATCGCAGGTGGTTTCGCGTCCGCCGGGGTCGCGTCCGAACGCCAGGTCTTCACGGCTTCGCGGGAGCGGTATCAGAACGTCGTCGCTCACGTCGGACCATCGGACGGCCCGCGGGTCGTCGTCGGCGCGCACTACGACGCTGCGGGCCCGGGCATCGGCGCCGACGACAATGCGAGCGGTGTCGCCGGATTGTTGGAGATCGCTCGCATCCTGGCATCCGCGAAACTCGCGACGCGCGTCGACCTGGTGGCCTTCACGCTGGAGGAACCGCCGTTCTTCCGTGCGCCGGCCATGGGGAGCGCCGTCTATGCCGAGTCCCTGAAGAAGTCGGGCGTCGTCGTGCGCGCCATGCTGTGCCTCGAGATGATCGGGTTCTACACGGATGCGCCGGCAAGCCAGCGGTACCCGGTCGCCCCGCTGTCGCTGCTGTATCCGTCGCGGGGGAATTTCGCCGTCGTCGTGGGGCGCGTCGGCGAGACCTCGCTCGTTCGGACCGTGAAGCGGTCCATGGCGGCGGCGACGACGGTCGACGTTCGGTCGATCAACGCGCCGCGGTCGCTACCCGGGATCGACTTCTCGGATCACGCGAGTTTCTGGGATGCCGGTTATCCGGCCGTGATGATTTCGGACACGGCGTTCTATCGGAACGCGAACTACCACGAGGCGTCGGATACGCCGGACACGCTCGACTATCCGCGGATGGCGTCCGTCGTCGGTGCCGTGGCGGCGGCCGTGCGGGCCTTGTCCGGGCCGTGACGAGGTCTCGACCAGTGCTTCGACCGACACCTGCCGTTCAGCTTCGGGCGGGGTGCTGTCGATGCGATGGGAGATGGTCGAGACGGTCAAAGATCCCCCGCCGCTCCGGTTTGAGGAGCTTCCCGCAGAAGCCCAGCGCAAGCTCTTGGACAAGTGGGATCGTGAGGACGTGGCGATCCGCAACGCGGCACGCCGAGAGGCGCTCGCACTGCGGCAGGGCGCGATCGTCGGATGCGTATCGGCGCTCCTCTTCCTCCCGTTGATCGCCGTCGTGCCCGCGTGGATCTACCCATGCTGGGGCGGGTTGGGCGCGTGGCTCGGTCGGCGGGTCGTCGCGCGTGAGCACTCGCAGCTGGGGGGAGTCGGAACGTTCGGTGGGGGATTGATCCTCGCGAGCCTCGCCGCGCACCTTTTTCGCTTCGTGGCGCTCTTCGAGCCGGTGAGCCTGGGAAGCGCGCTTCGGATCCGCTTCATGTTCGCCTGGATCTTCTGGGCGGGTGCGGGAGCCATCATCGGCTTCCTCGCAGAACAGCGGCGTCAGGAAACGGGAATCTGCTGAGCGGCGGGGCGGGCGCGCGAGGGCCGCTCGCTATGATGTGCCGCCTGCGCCCGCGCGGCGCGCTCTGCCCCGCTGGAAACGGACTCGTCGATTCCTCCTGCCGCCAGGCATTTTCGCCGCCGCAGGCCGGAACGCCGTCGGGTCGATCTCGGAGATGCGAATGAACCGTCACGCGTTCTGTTTCGTGGCCGCGTCGGCACTCCTGCTCGCCTCGCACTCGTCGGCCCAGTTGGCGCCGGGAGACATCGGGGTCACGGGATTCTCGACAACGTCGTTCACGCTTCTTCGTGCGGCGGGCGGGGCGACGGTGTTCAACATCGGGAGCTTTGGGGGGACGGGCACCACCCAGGCCATCCTGTACGACCCGTCGACTGCCAACTCGTTCCTCGTCGGCGGCGTCGGGTTCGTGGGCCGCGTCACGATCACGGGCACCACGACTGCGACCTACGCGCTGATCCCGGCGAGCGTCGGCGTGATCGCCCAGATGTCGTTCGACGGACCATCCGTCGTCGTCGCCGACTCGGGCACGCAGCAGGTGTACCGCCTGAATCCGTCCAACGGCGCGATCACGCCCATCACCGCCGGCGCGCAGCCTTGGGGAACCGCGTTGAACTCGGGCGTTTTCGATCCGATCTCGGGCGACATCTACGTCGGTGCCAACAACGCAGTCTTCCGGATCCCCGCCGGCAGCTCCGTGCCGCAGCCCTTCGCCAGCGGATGGACCGCCGGGTCCTCGTCGGTGAGCGGGCTTGCCATGGATCCCGTCACGGGACGACCGTGCGGCGCGCTGTTGACGGTGAACCGGATCGTGCGGTTCGATGCCGGTGGCGTGCTGACCAACCTATGTCCCTCCGGCGCAACGCCCGGCCCCAACTCTCTCGACGTCGATGCCAACGGCAACTTCATCGTCGGTGCCAGCTTCGGCGACATTTATCGCGTCCCGAATGCGGGAGGCTCGGCGCAGCTCTTGGGCAACGCGACGGGCGTCATCGGTGCGGCAACTGGCGCGAGCCCCGTCGTTCCGCCGTTCCGCCTCACGGCGACGCCGCTCGGGGCCGGCGCCGCGACGCTCGCGATCACCGGCGTACCTGCGGGCACGATCGAGGGCTTCACGGCAGCCAGCCTCGATGTCTCGCTCCCCGTAGGCGCGGGCTTCCTGTTCGGGCTGAATCCCGACGCCTTCACGACGGCGCTCGTGACGGCCTTTCCCACGGCCGTGCCCGGAAGCCCCATCCATTGGACGTGGCCCGTGACTCCATCCAGCCTGTTCCCCGCAAGTCCGCTCTCCTTCGGGCCAGGGTCTCTCGCACCGGGCCTGACCCTCGACCTCATGGGCGTGGCGTTCAATCCGGCGTTCCAGGTCCGGACCACCCCGGTCGTTCGCGTCACGTTCAACTGATCGTCGGTACCGAGGCGACGCCCGTGTGGAGCGTGCGGCGTTCGCACGAGCCGGAATGCGCGGCCCGAAGGACCCGACGAAATCGCAGGTGGCGTCGGCGGGCGGCTTCGACCAGCGGCCGCCACACCGCGTGTGTGAGCTGATGGCGGATCAGGAGCGGCCAGACGCGGTTCGCGCGTTTGTACAGGTACGACATCGCGAGGTATCCAGGCAGCTCCGCGAAGCGCTGCGGGCGCCGGCGCCAGATGGAGCGGTGCGAGAACAGGCGGCGATAGCACCACGCGTATCCGCGCTCGAGCATCGTCGCGGACATGTGACGGGGCCGGAAGACCGCGTGAGCCGTGTCATAGAGGCCCCAGTTCCGGTGAAGGATGCGACCGTCGCGCTCCATGGCCTCGAACAGGGGCGTTCCCGGATACGGCGTGAGGATGTGGAACGTGGCGCACTCGAGCCGTGCGCGCTCGATCCAGTCGACCGTGCGCTCGAAGACGTCCGGGCCGTCATGATCGAATCCAAGGACGAAGCTCCCGTTCACCTGGATCCCGTTGGCATGGAAGATCTCGACCCGGCGCAGGTAGTCCGCCGGGCGCGGGGACCGCTTGCCGGCGTCATCCAGGTTGGCGCCATCGAGCGATTCGAAGCCGATGAACACTCCCGTGCAGCCTGCAAGCGCCATGGCACGAACGAGCGCGGGATCGTCGGCGACGTCGATCGTCACGGCGGCGCTCCAGATCCGGTCGGCCGGCTCCAGCGTTGCGCACAGCGCGCGCAGGTAGGACGGCCGTGAACCGAGGTTGTTGTCGATGAAGACTCCGTACGGCTCATCGGTCGCGAGGAATTCGCGGACCACGTCCTCCGGGTCGCGCATCTGGTACGGGATGTCGAGGCCGTTCGTCGCCAGGTAGCAGAAGTCGCATCGGTTGTGGCATCCGCGCGTTGCGATGAGGCTCGCGGTCGTGAGGAACGAACGCTGCGGGAGTATGTCGCGCCGGGGAGAGGGGGCGTTCGCGTAGGCCTGGCGGAACGTCCCGCGATACACGCGCTGAAGGCGTCCGCAGGCCGCGTCCGCGAGGATCCGAGGCCAGACTTGCACGCCTTCGCCGAGTGCGATCGCGTCGGCATTTGCGGCTGCCTCGTCGGGGCAGGTCGTCACGTGCAGTCCGCCGAGCACGACCTTTGCCCCGTGCGAGCGAAACCATCGCGCGAGCTCGTACGCCCGCCGCGCGAAAGTGAGATGGACGGTGATGCCGACGACTTCCGGGAACGGATCGAGGGGCGGAGGTCCCTGGAGGAGATTCTCGTCCCAGTAGCTGACCGTCCAGTCGTCGGGTGTCGCGGCGGCGATGGAGGTCAATGCGAGGGACGGAGTGAGGACGTGCTTGCCGAAACTCGCGTGAGGAGCCTTCGGGTAGAAGGGGTTCAGGAGCAGCGCGTGACGCGACTTCGGCGGAGTTGGGTCGGAGACCTCCGGCAGAGGCGGCGCCTCGTGCATCGACGGCGGGTCGAATGGCGGGCGGCCTGGAATCGTCGCCGACGCTGGAGTCATGCGCGCGAGCGCGGCGTGGACTTCGTCGATCGTGCGGTCGAGCGTCGATGTCCCGGCCGTCAGCCCGACGACGCGGCATCCGCGGAACGCCTCGACGGAGAGGTCGTCCGCGGTCTCCACGTGGACGGCGGGAACGCCGTGGTTGCGAGCGAGCGTCACGAGCTGAAGCGTGTTGTTCGAGTTGCGTCCGCCGACGACGACGAGCGCGTCGATCCGGTCGAGGATCTCGCCGACCGCCCACTGCCGCTGGCGTGTCGGCAGGCAGATGGTGTCGGCGAATGCCACGTCGCTACCGGGATTCGCCGCCGAGATGCCCGCCCGAAGCGACTCAGAAGCGACCGGTGGGAGCGTGCTCTGGCACACGATCCCGATTCGCGGCTCGCCCCAGGACGCGATGTCTGCCTCCGATTCCACGACGATGAACCGCGTCAGATCACCCGTGACTCCCTGGACCTCCACGTGACCCTTGCGCCCGAGGATCACGACGAATCGGCCATCGTCGCGGAAGCGGCGCGCGGCAGCGTGGACGTCCCGCACGAGCGGGCAGGTCGTGTCCACCAGTGTCTTGCCGGCGCGCTCGAGCTGATCCCTCTGCCCATCGCTGATCCCATGCGCCGTGATGAGCACCTTGGGCGTCGAAGGGATCCTCTCGCGCTCGGACTCGGCAACCTGCGCGAAGCCTCGCCTCGACAGTCGCGTTCGGACCTCGCCATTGTGGACGAGTTCGCCGAAGATCGTGACCGCAGCCGGATCGCGGATTTCCTCCGTTGCCGCGAGCGCGTCGCGAACGCCGAAACACATGCCAGCGAACCGGGCTTTCAGGACGTCCATCTCACGTTCCTCCATCAGTTTCGTGACGAGTTACTTTGTATTGCAAAGTGATTCGGCATGGTGTTCGAGTCCCGTTGATGCCGAACTCCCGATCAGGCGGAGACGAATCCCGGCGGCACGCCGCCGATCGCCCGTCGGGACTGCGCCGCGCCCTGCGCATCGCGAAGAACGCGCTCCAGTTCGCCGAGGTATTCGAGGAACCGTTCGCGCCCGGACGCGGTGACTCGAAGCAGCGTCAGCGGGCGGCTGCCGTCGGTCCCCTTCCAGCTTTGAACGAGGCCAGCGTCGGCGAGCACTTCGAGGTGACGCGCGAGGTTGCCGTCCGTGAGCGCGCAGAGTTGCTTCAGCTCGGAGAAGACGAGTCCTTCCGGCCGCGTCGTGAGCGACGTCATGATCCCGAGGCGCGCCTTCTCGTGGAGGACGCGGTCGAGACCGTCATAGGAGAACCGGCCCGTATCAGAGCTGCGGCGCGGCTTCTTCTGCATGTCGATCCCTCTTCAGATCCCGGTGCATGACGAATGCCGCCGCCAATTGCCCGACGCCGAAGACTCCGCCGACACGCCACCCTCCGAGGCTCGCGTCGTCCACCGTGCCAGTGAGCATCAAACCGCCGGCGCAGAGGTAGAAAAGTGCGACCCAGCCGGTGCCGCGCGGCGCATAGGGCCGTAGGGCAAACAGCCCGAGGGCGAAGACGACGGCCCAGAGGCCGGGGAGTAGCGGGATGGCGTCCGGTGTACGACCGATCGCCACGGTGAGGATGGCTCCGGCGACGAGCGCCGGAGCAAATTGCGAGACGACGATGCGCGTGCCGCGCCGCGCCACGTCCGACCGAGGACGGGCGTACCCGACGACGATCTCGAAAGCCGAGACGACTGCGGCGATTGATCCCACGACCGTCCAGTAGGAGACGAAACCGCGGCCATCCCCCAGGGGGACGACGTGTGGCTGGGCGGCGGCCGCCGCGAACCCGACGACGCCCGCGGCGAGAATCGGCCATGGCCGCGATCCACGGTAGACCTCGGTCTTCGCGAGCTGTGCGTGGATGTGGGAGATGCGATCGAGTGCGTCGGCGACTTCCATGCGGGACTCCCGATTGGGTCGAGAGCACTTTGCACTGCAAAGTCGTCCGTGTCAAGCGCCATCCGAGCGGCGGTCGGATGGTGGGCGAGGCAGCGGCGAAGGCGCGCCCCAGCGCGGGTTCGCGCGCGGCGCGGCGGGTGGCCGCGCCGCAGCGCGCGCGGCGTCAGTTCTGGTAGAAGTCGGCGATCTCCTCGCCGATCGTGTCGCCATCGGATCCGAGAGTGCCGACGAGGCGCGCACGGCCGCCCGTCGAGCTCAACTCGAACACCACGAAGAAGCGGCTGTAATAGGAGTTCTGATCCGTGTTGGCGTAGAACGGCGCCTCGTGCAGCTCGTTGCCCACGATCTGGTTGCGCGGTCCGAGACCGAACACCACGACCTTGCGGTTCGAGGGAATGACCCCGGCGTTGGCGGCGTAGAGCTGGGAGATGACCGCCTGGCCGTCAGGATCGGCCGCGTTGATCGTCGCCAGCGTGTCGCCGACTTGGAGCAGCCGGGGCGCGCCGTTGGCGCTGTCCGGGGGGAACGTTCCGGTGCTGTGATCGAACACGGTCGTGATCCCGACGCGTTGCAGCGAGCGCAGTTCATTCTGGTCGGCGATCGTGGTCGTCGTCAGCTTCACCGGCGATCCGGGAGTCGAGCCGGTGCATTGCGGATCGAGGGCCGAGAACAGCGTGCTGGTCGACGCCACGTCCATGAGGGAATCCCAGCCGTCCGGGAACAGGTCCTTCTGGACCTTGTACTGCGTGACGAAGCGGGTCACGCCGTGCATGTTGGACGCCGACGCCGACTTGTTGGCCTTGAGCTTGAACACGTCCAGTTTCGGGAGGATGAGGCCTGAAAGGACGGCAAGAACGGCCATCACGACGACGAGTTCGACGAGCGTGAAGCCGGTGTGACCGGCGCGGCGTTCCACGATGACGGATTCCATTGGCTGAGTGACTCCTGTGGGCCGGTTCGTGCCTCCGGGGACTTGCCGCAGAGGTCTGGCGGGGAACCTGCTGAATGCCTTGGTAAACGCGAGTGCGTCGCAGCGGTTCAGCGAGGGGTGGGAATTCGACGGTTTTGGGTCCGCCGGGGGGGCGGAGCGCGAGGAGGCTGAAAACGCCGGACGGCGTTGAGACAGATTTTCAGTTTCAGTGTAGGATCCGCCACAGGTTGGGCCGATTCGACGGAGGTTGTCGTGAGCACAGCGGATACGGACGCACGTGAGGGCGGCGCCATGCAGCCCGGGAACGCGTCGGCGATACGGGTGGCGACCTGGAGCGCGGCGGTTGCGGCGGTTCTGGCGCTCGTTTCGCTCTCCGGCTGGATCCTCGGCTTGGACATCCTCACCCGGTTCGTCCCGACCTTCGCGACGCAGAAGCCGAACACCTCGCTCGCGATCATCCTTGCCGCCGCGGCGGTGTGGCTCGGAAGCCGCGGCCGACACGGCTGGGCCAACTGGGCCGCGAACGCCTGCGCGACCGCCGTCTTCCTTCTCGCCGCCCTTTCTCTCGTCGAGGCTCTCTCCGGCAAGGACTTCGGCATCGACGACTGGGGGCTCGGTGGCGCCACGGCCGCGGCGGGGTCGGATTCCATGCAGATGCCCTCGAGCACGAGCCTCACGCTGGTGCTGATCGCCATATCCCTGCTCCTTCGCGGCAGTAGCAATCCCCGGGTTGCGCAGGTGCGCCAGGTTGCGGCGGCGGCGGCAATCGTCGCCGCGATCCCCGGCCTGGCGGGCTACTCGTTCGGCGTCGAGTCCCTCTACCGGGTTCCGGCGTTTTATTCGGTCGCCATCCACACGCCGGTGTGCCTGTCGCTGCTCGGCCTGGCGGCTCTCGTGAGTTCGCCCTCGGACGCGGTCGTCCAGCTTCTGTTTTCGGGGAGTGCGGGCGGAACCCTGGCACGGCGAATCCTCCCCGCTGCGATCCTCATTCCCTGGGTCATGGCGGGCGTCTGCGGCCTCGGGGTGAGATTCGGCCTGTACGACGACGTGTTCGATCGCGGGCTGTTCGTCACGGCGACGATCGTCGTGATTTGTGCGGTCGTTTGGACGACGGCGCAGCGGGTGAACCGAGAGGACGCCGCGCGACGCATGGCTCACGCCGTCGCCCAGGAACTCGCCACCCGCCTTTCGACGACGCTCAGGAGCATCGGTGACGCCGTCATCACCACCGACCAGCACGGCAGGGTGACCTACTTGAACCCGACGGCCGAGGATCTCACCGGGTGGCAGACGTCCGACGCGCGGGAGAAGTGGCTCGACGAGATCTTCGTCATCCGCGACGAGATGACTGGTGAGCCGCGAGAACTTCCGACGAAAGCGGCGATCGCCGAGGGACGGGTCGTCGAACTTGAGGACCACACGGTGCTCGAGTCGCGCAGCGGGGCGCGGATCGCCATCGAGGATTCGGCCGCGCCCATTCGGAGCGAAACCGGCGCCATTCACGGCGCCGTGCTCGTCGTCCACGACGTCACTGCCCGCCGGAAACTCCAACTCGAGCGCGAGATGCTCGCGAGCGAGCTGTCGAGGTCGAACGATCGGTTTCGGCTGGCGGCGGACGCGAGCGAGTCGATCATCTACGAGTGGGACCTGACGCTCGGGTCACGCTTCACGCTGGGCGCCACGGAGAAGGTCCTCGGCATGGAGGCTCAAGACGTGCCGCGTGTCGGCACATGGTGGTTCGCCCGCATCCATCCCGACGATCGGGACGCCGCACGAAACCGGATCATGGACGGGATCGGCGGGCCGGGCTCCTACGCATGCGGATATCGCATTCGTGGGCGCGACGGAGACTGGCGCCAGCTGTGGGATCGCGGGACCGCCGTTCGCGACGGCTCCGGAACGGTCGTGCGCGTCGTCGGCAACGCCAGCGACGTGACCGAGATCCGCAAGCTGGAGGAGGACCTGATCCAGGCGCGCCGGTTGGAGAGCGTGGGCCGACTCGCAGGTGGCATCTCCCACGACTTCAACAACCTCATCACGGTCATCCTCGGCAGCTTGCATCTGGCGATCCCGAGGCTTCGCGAGCTCCCGGAACTGCGAGCCGAACTCGAGCGCGCGGAACACGCGGCCGAGCGCGCCGCGTCGCTCACGGGCAAGCTCCTCGCGTTCTCCCGTCGCCACGTGGTGGACCCGCGAGTCGTCGACCTGAACGTGATGGTGGGAGAGGCCGAGTCGATGCTTCGTCGGGTGTTCCCGGAGAACGTCACCGTGCGGGTGTCCGTCGCGCCGAATCTCTGGCGTGTTTCCGTCGACCCGACCCAATTCGAGAACGTGATCCTGAACATGGCGCTGAACGCGAGGGACGCGATGCCCGACGGCGGCACCCTCACGCTGTCGACGCGCAACGTGACCGTCGGCAACGACCGCCAGGGTGCTCCACCCGAGATCCGGCGCGGCGACTTCGTCGTGCTGTCGATCGCGGATACGGGCTCGGGGATTCCCCCCGAGGTCCTGCCGCGGATATTCGAGCCGTTCTTCACGACGAAAGGCCCGGGGCAGGGCACGGGTTTGGGGCTCGCGAGCGCCTACGGGGCCGTCAAGCAGGCTGGTGGGCACGTGACGGTCCAGAGCCAGCCGGGGCGCGGTGCCACGTTCGAGGTCTACGTTCCACGCCACCAGGGCGCCGAGGTCTCTGCCGCGACGAAGGCGCCGCCGCCGCCGACGGTCGGCGGGCGCGAGACCGTGCTCGTCGTCGAGGACGAGGAACTCGTGAGGCAAACCGTGGTTCGCCTGCTGCAGCACCTGGGATACGACCCACTCGTCGCGTCGTCGTTCCAGGAGGCCATGACGATTGCACGAAGCGAGCCGCGGACGATCCAACTGCTGCTCACGGATGTCCTGATGGCAGATGCGAACGGCCAGGCGCTCGCGCAAGCCGTCCGTTTGCAGCGCCCGGGAATCCGTGTCCTCTACATGTCCGGCTACAGCGCCGACGTCATCCGATCCGGCGACCTCGATGGCGGCTCCGGATTCCTACAGAAACCGTTCACGACGGACGACCTCGGGCGAGGCATCCGTGCCGTGCTCGATGCGCCCGGGCCGCGCGTCGTCAGCGACTCCGGCGGCGTCGCCGCGAGCTGAGCGCGCGCCGCCGTGCAGCCGGCGCGTGCGTCGGTCAGAACCCGATCACGCCGCGTCCCGCGGCGCTCGTCGTTCCGATCCCGTTCGGGCACAGCACGTCGTCGGTGTATGCCTGAGTGAAGAAGACCGCTCCAGCGAGCAGTGGGTCGAGCGGCAGCCCGACGCTGATCGTCGCGGCACCACCGACGGCGGGGAGCGGCAGCAACAGATCGAGGTTGGTCTCGAGTCGGCAGCCCGTGAGGCCGAAGACTCCGAGGTCGAACGGCAGCGGACCGAACGGCCCGTTCTGGTTGTCGAACCCGACGATGAGAGTGGTGAACGCAGCCGCCGGCGGAAGGTTCACGACGTTCAGCGCGAACGTCTGTCCGAGGATTGGCAGTGAGATCGCCTGGATCGCCGGGGTTCCGCCCGTCCCGATGCACCCCTTGCCGAATGGATTGAAGAGCGCGGTGTACGCCCCCGTGTACCTCCAGGTTTCCGCACTCGTCCCCGTGGGACCGCTGCCGCCGAAATGCACGTGTTCGTTGAGGGTCGGGTCGAACGCCATCATGCACTCCGTGCTCTTCACCGGGCCCGTCGACGCCGTCTGGGTCCACGTCGTTCCGTCGAACTCCCAGGTATCCGTGAGTGCGGTCGCGTTGCCGAACCCTCCGTAGAGGACGAGTCGCCCGCGGCTGTCGTCGTAGTCGAACGCGGCGCGGTACCGGGCCGTCGGCGCCGTCGGCGTGATGACCTGGCGCCAATCGACGCCGTCATACTCCCAGGTGTCGTTGTACATCGTGGCGGGCGACGCGGCGTACCAGCCACCGAAGAGCACGATCACTCCACGGCCCCGGTCGTAGGCCATGGCGGGGGTCTCTCGGCCGAGGATGGCGGTCGGGGTGATGACCTGCGTCCACGTGGTGCCGTCGTACTCCCACGTCTGGCCGCCTGTGGTCGGGATCTGCGCCCCGAAGATCACGGTCCTTCCACGCCGCTCGTCGAAGGCCATGCTGTAGAACGCGCGCGCCGACGGCGACACCGTGGGGAACACCTGCTGCCAGTTGACACCGTCCCATTCCCACGTGTCGTTGGCGTTGGCAGTGATGGTCGGTGAGCGCCCGCCGAAGGTCACCAGGCGGTTGCGATGAGTGTCGTGGACCACGCGATGGCCCCAACGCGGCGGCGGCGTCGTCGCGGACGGCACTGCTGCCCACGTCGCTCCATCGAAGGCCCAGACGTCGCCGAGGATCGTCGTCGGCCCAGTGGCGAGGCCGCCGTAGAGGAGGCACTTCCCGAGGTTCGGGTCGTACGCCATTGCGGCGGAGCGCCGCGCGGATGGCGAGGCCGTGGGGGTTGACTGAGTCCAAGTCTGAGCGCAGGAGAGCGTGGCGATGAAAGCGGCACATAGGGCCGCACGAGAGAAGCGTCTGGAAACGGACATGGGAACTCCGATGACGTCAGGCGTCGGGTTGCCGGCGGAACCGCAGGGCCTGCGGTGGTGTTCCTCGCCGTGCTGGGCCGAACCTTAGTCCGGCTGAAATCCCGCTGTCAACGGTGGAAATCAGCGCGACGCGATCGCAGCAGGAGGCCCGATGACGAGGTCGGCGAAGCGAGCCGCGAAGGCCGCTTACGGATCTTGCTGCGCGCGCGTTCTTCGTTGACAGACCCAACGGGTGGGCCCAGACTCGGCGACCGCCGAGAACGTTGCCTGCCTCCTGGTTCGCGTCCCGCTCGTCGGGTCGAGTCCATCGCGTGAAGTGGAGCTTGTTGTTGATCGCCGGGTTGGCGTCGGTCGGGGCGGTCGAGACGACCGACCGCGATGAGGCCCATTCCCTGCCCGGAACCGGGTTTGGGGCGGCCAGCGAGGCCGTGAGTTACGACCGGCAGATCCGGCCCCTGCTGTCCGATCGATGCTTCATCTGCCACGGCCCTGACGGCGAGCGGCGGCAGGCGGACCTGCGGCTCGACGACCCTGCTTCCGCCACGGCGGATCGCCCGGGGCCGCGTGCGATCTTCCCCGGCTGGCCTGACCAGAGCGAAGTCTGGCGTCGGATCACCGCCGATGACCCGGAATTCGCGATGCCCCCGCCGGACAGCAACCGAAAACCCCTGTCGGCCGACGAGAAGCTCCTGATTCGCCGTTGGATCGAGCAGGGCGCGAACTACGAGCCGCACTGGTCCTTCGTTCCGCCTCGGCGGCCCCTGCTTCCGGCGGTGAAGGCCGCCAACTGGCCGCGAAATCCCATCGACACGTTCGTGCTGGCCAAGCTCGAAGCGAACCGCCTCACGCCGTCCGCGCCCGCGGACCGTGCGACGCTGCTTCGTCGTTTGTTTCTCGACCTGACGGGCCTGCCTCCCACGACTGCCGAGATGGACGCGTTCCTCGCGGATCCGCAACCGGATGCGTTCGAGCGTCGCGTCGATCGCATCATGAACGAGGAGCCGTACCGGTCCCGCATGGCCGAGCGGCTCTCGCTCCCATGGCTCGACGCGGCTCGTTACGCCGACACCTGTGGGATCCACACCGACGGCGGGCGCCAGCAATGGCCTTGGCGCGATTGGGTGCTCCGCGCGTTCCGCGACAACATGCCGTTCGATCAGTTCGTCGTCGAGCAGATCGCGGGTGACCTGCTGCCGGGCGCCACGCTCGATCAGAAGGTCGCCTCGGGGTTCAACCGCAATCACGTGACGACGGATGAAGGGGGCGCCATCGCCGAGGAGTACCTCGTCGAGTACGCCGTCGATCGGGCGACCACGACGGCGTCGGCACTCTTGGGCCTCACGCTCGGCTGCGCCCGCTGTCACGACCACAAGTTCGACCCGATCAGCCAGGCCGAGTTCTACGGGTTCTACGCGTTCTTCAACTCGGTGGACGAGCCGGGCCTCTACAGCCAGACGCCGGACTCGAACCGCGCCTACGAGCCGTTCATCTCGGTGCCGCGGCCCGAACAGACGGAGGCGATCGCCCGCGCACGCGCCGAAGTGAAGGTGCTCGCACGGAAGCAGCAGGAGTCGTCGCCGAAGGCCGACGAAGAACGCCGCGCTTTCGACGCCGCTCTCCCAAAGGAGCTTTCGTTGTCGTGGGAGGAGCCTCGCGTCGTCTCGGCGAGGTCATCCGGGGGCGCGGACCTGGCCCTCCAGCCGGATCGCTCGATCCTCGCTTCAGGCAAGAACCCCGATCGTGACGTGCAGGAGATCACGCTCGACGTTCCGCGGGGTGGTGACGATCTGCGACTCGTGCTCTTGGAGGCGCTCGGCGATCCGTCGCTTCCCTTTGGCCGCGTCGGTCGTTCTCCAAACGGGAACGCCGTCGTCACTGGGGTCGAGGTCGAGAGTGCCGAGACCGCGGACCCGGGGCACGCGCGCAAGATCCCCGTTCAGTGGATCTGGGCCGACGTGGTTCAACCTGATGGTGACTTCGGGCCCACGAACGTGTTGCGCGGCGCCGCAAACACGGACCGCGGATGGGCCGTCGATGCCCATCGGCAGGCCGGGAACCGGCGATTGATGGTCCTCACTGCCGAACCGCTGGCGAAGGCCGGCCCGGCGCAGGTCGTGGTCCGCATTCGATACGAGTCGATCTATGCGCAGCACGCGTTCGGTCGCGTTCGCCTGAGCCTCGGGCGCCTCGCCGACGCGTCACGGCTGCCCGTCGCGACGAGCGACTGGTACGCCGTCGGGCCGATCCCCCCGGACTCGGACGTCTCCGTCTACGACCGTGCCTTCGGCCCGGAGACTGCAACGCGGCTCGACCTCAAGAAGAACTTCGGATTCGGGAACCGGTACTGGTCCCGCCGCCCAGACGTCGAGGATGGCGTCGCCAATGGTCTCGCTGGAGGCACCGGCGCCACGTACCTCGGTCGCGAGATCTACTCACCGACGGCACGCAAGCTCGACGTGGGACTCGGGAGCGATGACGGCTTCCGGCTCTTCGTGAACGGCAAGGAGGTCGCGGGCAAGAACATCGACCGCAGCCTCAAGGTCGACGAGGATCAGGCCACGATCGACCTCCAGCCCGGACTGAACTTCCTCGTGATGAAGATCGTGAACACGGGCGGGGACGCCGGCGTCTACTTTCGCCAGAAGCCCGCGGCGGCGGTGCTGCCGCACGATCTCGCGGCGGCCCTGCTGCCGGGATTCGCAGTGACCCAAGAGCTCTCGACGCGAATGGCCCGCGCATGGCGCGTGGCGTTCTCGAGTGAGTTCCGCGAGCGCGAGGAGCGGATCGCGGCGCTTGGCCGGGACATCGCGGACACGGAGGCGAAGATCCCCAAGGCCATGGTGATGAAGGAACTTCCCATGGCCCGCGCGACGTTCGTGCTCACCCGCGGGCAGTACGACAAGCCCGACCGCAATCGTCCGGTCACGCGAGGCATCCCCGCCGCATTGGGGAAGATCCCCGCAGGCACGACCGTCGACCGACTCGCGCTCGCGCGCTGGCTCGTCTCCAAGGACAACCCGCTCGTGGCGCGCGTCGCGGTCAATCGATGGTGGGAGGCCCTGTTCGGCGCTGGACTCGTGCGAACGAGCGAGGACTTCGGCTCACAGGGCGAGTCGCCGACTCACGCCGAACTGCTCGACTGGCTCGCCGTGGAATATCGCGAGAGCGGCTGGGATACGCGCAAACTCGTTCGTTCGATCGTGACGAGCGCCACGTACCAGCAGTCCTCGACGGTGCGGAAGGACGTGCGCGAGGTCGACCCGGACAACCGACTCCTCGCGGTGTACCCCGCGCGACGGCTGGGGGCCGAGCAGTTGCGAGACCAGGCCCTCTACCTCTCGGGCCTTCTCGTGGAGCGTTTCGGCGGTCCATCGGTCAAGCCCTACCAGCCGCCGGGTCTTTGGCAGGAAGTCGCCATGCCCGCGTCCAACACGCGCATCTACGAGCAGGATTCGGGGGAGGGGCTCTGGCGGCGCAGCCTCTACACCTATTGGAAGCGCGCCGCGCCTCCGCCGTCGCTCCTCACGTTCGACGCTCCGACGCGCGAGTCCTGTGTCATTCGGCGGAGCTCCACGAGCACGCCCCTCCAGGCCCTGGTGTTGTGGAACGACCCGCAATTCGTCGAAGCGTCGCGGGTCCTCGCGGCGCGTGCGTTGAAAGGGGCGACGTCGGACGAGGCGCGCCTCGCGACGCTGCATCGGTCGTGCACGGGCGCGGAGCCGGACTCCCGCGAGCGCGCGGCGCTGGCTCAAGCCCTCGACGGGTTTCGCCGGCGGTTTCGCGCGTCGCCGAAGGACGCCTCAGCATTGATCGGCGTGGGCATGGCACCGGCCGCGACGGATGTCGACCCCGCTGAACTCGCCGCGTGGACCATGGTGGCGAGCGCCGAGCTCAACCTCTACCGGACGACGACGAATCTATGAACCCCACCGACCCGATGGACGAGTTCGCGCTCGGCATGACGCGCCGCCGCTTCTTCGGGACTGCCGCGCGTTCCATCGGCGGATGCCTGGGATCGGTGGCGCTCGCTTCGCTGCTGGCGAAAGCCGCGCCGGCTCGGGCTGTCGCGGCCGCCGTGCCTCCGGGTCTGCCGCGGTCGCTCGCGGCCAAGGCCAAACGCGTGATCTACCTCCACATGGAGGGTGCGCCGAGCCAGCTCGATCTCTTCGACTACAAGCCTGAGTTGAAGAAGCGCTACGACGAAGACCTGCCCGACTCGATTCGTCAGGGGCAGCGCCTCACGGGCATGACGAGCGGGCAGTCACGGTTCCCGATCGCCCCGTCGATCTTCAAATTCGAGCGGTACGACAACGCTCAGGACGGAGTCTGGATCAGCGAGCTTCTCCCGCATACCGCGAAGGTCGCGAAGGAGCTGTGCTTCATCCACTCGATGCACACGGACGCGATCAACCACGAACCGGCGATCACGTTCTTCCAGACGGGCAACGAGCAGCCGGGCCGACCATCGTTCGGGTCGTGGGTGAGCTACGGGCTCGGCAGCGCCAACGAGAACCTGCCGACGTTCGTGGTGCTCATCACGCAAGGCTTGGGGAACATGCAAGCCCTCTCCGCCAGGTTCTGGGGAAGCGGGTTCCTCTCGAGCCAGCACCAGGGATGCAAACTTCGTTCGGCTGGTGACCCGGTCCTCTATCTCTCCGATCCGAACGGCGTCACACGTGAAGACCGCCGGCGCATGCTCGACCTGGTGGCCGACCTGAATGCGCAGGAGCAGGCCCGCACGCTGGATCCCGAGATCAGCACGCGGATCTCCCAATACGAGCTCGCCTATCGGATGCAGATGTCGGTGCCCGAGCTCACCGACCTGTCGAAGGAGACGCCGGAGACCCTGGCGCTCTACGGCCCCGACGTCACGAAGCCCGGGTCGTTCGCCGCGAACTGCCTCCTCGCGCGGCGGCTCGCGGAGCGCGGGGTACGGTTCATCCAGCTGTACATGCGTGGATGGGATGCCCACAACAACCTGCCGCGCGAGATCAAGGCACAGACGAGTGCCGTCGATCAGGCGCAGTCCGCGCTCATCACGGATCTCGCCCGTCGAGGACTGTTGGAGGACACGCTCGTACTGTGGGCAGGCGAGTTCGGCCGCACCGTCTACAGCCAGGGGACGCTCACTCCCACGAACTACGGGCGCGACCACCATCCCCGATGTTTCACCGTCTGGCTCGCCGGCGGCGGGATGAAGCGCGGGATCACCTACGGCAAGACGGACGACTACTCCTACAACATCGTCGAGAACCCGGTGGACGCGCACGACCTGCACGCGACGATGCTTCACCTCCTGGGCCTGGATCACAAGAAACTCGTGTACCGCCACCAGGGCCGTGACTACCGCTTGACGGACGTGTCGGGCCGGGTCGTCGAGGATCTCATCGCCTGACTGCGGCTCCCGTGCGCCTCTGCGTGGTGCCGAGCCCTCGTCGCGATTACTCTCTTGGCCTCGTGCGTTGACGCGGGGACCACATGGCAATCGAGAGCAGTCAATCCGGGTCCGAGGCCGAAGCCCTCCGGGAGCAACTCCAGGCCGACATGGCCGGAGACTGCCTCCGCCCGTTGTGGGAGTACTTGCGGCTGTTCCCCAACGACGAGGTCGACGTCGCTCGCGAGTACTTCGCCGTGCGCGGCGAGGGCCTGGGCGCCGTTCCCGCGCGTCCGATCGACTCCCACCCGGCGTCGGCGACGCACATCGGGCCCTACCGGATCCTCTCCACGCTCGGCAGCGGAGGACAAGGCACGGTCTACCTCGCCGAGGACTCGCGCCTACGCCGCAAGGTCGCCCTGAAGGTTCTCACCGGAGTCGGGCTCGCCGACATCGCCGCCATCGAGCGATTCCGCCGTGAGGCCGAGGTCGCATCCCGCCTCGCGCATCCCGGGATCTGCACCATCTACGACACGGGGATGGCGGCTGGGGTTCCGTTCATCGCCATGGGGCTCGTGGAAGGTGAGACGCTCGCGAAGAAGATCTCCGTCGCACGCGAAGCCGCGTCGGCCGACGCGAGCGTGACGTGCGTGGCTCTCGGCGACGCGAGCGATCGGACCCAGATGGAGCCCCGTGGAGCCGTGGGGCTCGCGCCAGCGTCGGTGACGCAGCAGCAGGTAGGACGCGTCATCCGCCTCTTCGAGAAGTGCGCGCGAGCACTCCACGCGGCGCATGAGGTGGGCATCATCCACCGCGACGTGAAACCGGGCAACGTCATGGTGACCGTCGACGGTGATCCGGTCATCCTCGACTTCGGTCTCGCGCGGGAAGTCGAGAGCGATTCACCGACCCTCACGAAGACGGGGGACTTCTTCGGAACGCCGGCGTACATGTCGCCGGAACAGATCGTGGCGCATCGGATCCGCCTCGACCGCCGTACGGACGTCTGGTCGCTCGGGGTCACGATGTACGAGGCGGTGACCTTGCGGCGTCCGTTCGACGCCCCGACGCGCGAGGGGCTCTACCAGGCGATCGTAGGCAAGGAGCCCGTGGACGCGCGGCGCTTCAACCGGAGTTGCCCGCGTGACCTCCAGATCGTTCTCGCGACCGCGTTGTCGAAGGACCGGGACCGCCGATACCAGACCGCCGCCGACCTGGCGGACGACCTGCGTCGGGTCCTGGAGTCGCGACCGATCCGCGCACGGCCCGTGGGGCCACTGGGCCGTGCCCTGCGCTGGGCGCGTCGCGAACCCGTGAAGGCGGCGCTGCTGGGCGTGCTGCTGGTTGCGCTTCCGACGATCGCGGCGCTGACCGCCGTCCACCTGAAGAACCGACGGCAGGTCGAAGTCGCGCGTGTCGCGGAGCTGGCGGAGGCGAAGGATGAGCTTCTGGCCCGCGCCTCGTTCGAGGTCGCCGAAGGCAGCCCCGAGCGGGCACTGACTCTGTTCGAGGAAGTGCTCTCGATGGAGGGCGGCTCGCCCGAGGCCGCCGCCGGCGTCGTGATGGCTCACCTGAGGAGTGGACGGGCGGGCGAGGCGCTGGCCCGCGTCGACGCCTCAGGCGACGTGCTCGGTCGCGGGACGGCCTGGCACTCGTTGCGGTCCGATGCTCTGTTTCGCCTCGGACGGAAGGAGGAGGCCGCGGCGGAGCTCGCTGGCGCGCCGGAGCCGCGGAACCTCCTCGACCACCTGTTGCTCGCCCAGCGAGCGCTGAATAGCGGCGAGGCTGGGGAGACCGCCGGTTTCCGTCGCGCGGTACACCACGCGACACAGGCGATCCTCCTTTCACCGCATCCTCGCGTGAATCTCTACGACCTGCGCATCCACGCGGCGGGCCACGTGCGCGACCGCGGTGTCCTCCTGGAGACGATGGATGCGGCCGCCGCGCTATTCCCAGCCTCTCGCTCCATCGCGATCCGCGCCGCGTGGGCCCTGAGCCAACTGCGCGACCCGAAACTCGCGGCGCGCAACCGCGCGCTGTTCGAGCAGGCCCTGCGCGACAACCCGCACGACGAGATGCTGCTGACGAACTTCGCGGGTTTCCTCACGGAGCAGGGTCACGTCGCGGAGGGCGTCGACTACGCTCGAAAGGCGGTCGAGGCGGGACCACGCGCCACGGCCGCCTGGGCGAACCTCGGTGCGAGTCTCGTGATGTTCGGGAAGACGGAGGAGGGCGCCGAGGCGCTTCGAAAGTCCTTGCAGATCGATCCGAGGAACACCTTCGCCCTGAACAACCTGGCGACGACCCTTCATTCACAGCAGAAGTACGAGGAGGCTCTGGCGATCTTCAAGAAGGTGATCGAGATCGACCCCAACATGCCCATGTCGCACCGGAACCTCGGGATCGTGCTCTGCTCGATGGGGCGGACGGAAGAGGCGCTACCCGAGTTTCGACGAGCCGCGGAACTCGACCCGTCGACGACCGCATTCATGCTCGATCAGGCGCGCGCCCTCTCCGAGGTTGGCGACGTCTCGGCCGCCGTCGGCGTGCTGCGCGAGGCGGTTCGCGTGGACCCCAAGTCGGCATCGGCGCACTACCAGCTTGGGAACGCGCTGCATGTTCGTGGCCAGGTCGACGAGGCCGTCGAGGAGCTCAAGATCGCTACGACCTGCGACAAGACGCACGCCAAGGCCTGGTGCAACCTCGGACTCGGCCTCCAGGCACTGGGTCGGTTCAAGGAGGCCCTGGACGCGCTGAAGCACGGGCACGAACTCGGAGTCGCCCGCGCTGACGGGTGGGATTACCCGTCGGATCAGTGGATTCGCGAGTGCGAGGAGGTCCTCAAGCTCGAAGAGCGCTTCGACGGCGTGGCGGGATCGATTCCACCCTCCGAGGATCCTCTCGAGTGCAAGGCGTTCATTCGAATTGCGCTCGTGCGCAACCGACAGGTGCTCGCCGCCCGTTGGTTCGAAGCGATGTCCGAATCCGATCCGGACGCATTCAACCGCCCCGGCGAGCACAACGCATTCGGTGCGGCGTGCGTGGCGCTGCAGGCGGCCGTCGGCCGCACTGGCGATGCGGTCGATCTTGGTGACGCCGAGCGCGAGCGCTGGCGCCGTCGCGCGCTCGAATGGCTCCGCGAGGACCTCGGTGCGACGCCGCCGAACGGCGCCAGCGGCAACGGCGACGAGAAGACCCGTCTGGCGGGATGGCTCGAGTGCTCGGATCTTGCCCCCGTCCGCGACCCGGTGTTCCAGACCGCGCTGCCCGCGGCCGAGCGCAAGGAGTGGATCACGTTCTGGGAACAGGTGCGCCATCGCGCTCTGGGACAGATTGCCGAATCACGCCGATGAGGGAGCGCGTCCTCGATCTTGGTGCGGGGCCTGGGAGCACGCTCGATCCGGCGTCGTCGCGGACCATCGAATCGCTGGCCCCGTCGCTCCACGTGGCCGTCGATCGTGACCCGAGACGCGGAACGGCACCTCACCGGGTCGTCGCCGAGCTGGACGGTCGCGCGCTCCCGTTCACCGATGCCGCGTTCGACGGAGTTGTCTGCAACCACGTCCTCGAGCACGTTCACGCGCCGGAGCGGCTGCTTGCGGAGGCCGCGCGAGTGATCCGGCCGGGCGGCTGGCTCGTCGTCGCCGTGCCGAACGGGTGGTCGTTCTCCGACAACGTGTACAAGCTCTGGAAGCTGGTCTTTCGCGTCACGAAGGGCGAGCCCGTGCCTCACGTGCAGCGGTTCACGCGCGCGGCGTTCATCGCACACGTCGAGGCCGCCGGATTCGACGTGGGCGAAGTTTCCCTGATCGGCGAGACGTACTCGTGGCTCGCGCGGCATCCGACGATCAGGCGGCTCGCGACGGCGCTCACGCGCGCGATGGCACCGCTTCACCGGCCCACGTTCGCCTATGGATGGCATCTGACCGCCCGCCGCTGCGCGCCGGAGCCTGGAGGGCCGCATCGACGTTCGCCTGCACCCATGGCCGCGCGACGCGACCAGCCTTCGTCTTGACGCGCGCGTCAGGATTCACCGGCTGGTCCTCGACGGCGCGGATGCTGCGCCCGCGGCTCTGCGATCAGAACACCAGGAGCTGGCGTGTGCGAGTCAAGGCGAGACTCGCTCCGCCCGCGGGGAACGTGCCTGTCGGGTCTTCGATCGCCGCCTGCAGGAAGTAGCTCGCGGCGAGCTGGGGCAGGTTCGGGATCGGCAGCGGAAACGACGCCCGGCCGGCGCCGTCCGTCGTCGATGTCCCGAGCACGCCGATCGGCAGGATGATGTCCGGCACCGCGAGGCTCAGCCCGATCCCGCAACCGATCCCGGACGTCGACGCACGCGACAGGCCGAGGACCGTCGGTCGAAGCGGGGCCCCGGTGACGACGACCTCGAACGCGAGATTCCCGAGCGACGGCGTCGTTGCATCGAGCGTCGGCAGGCCCGCCCCACCGGAGCAACCGCGAGCGTCGAAGCTGTGATCGTCGAACACGACGAGTGTCGTGGTCGGGTTCGCCGCTCCGACCGTTCGCCTGATGGTGACGATTTCGACGTCGCCGTCGGAGTCGAAGTCTCCGATGGCCGTTTGCGTCACGGAGCCGACCGGCACGAGTGCGTCGGCTGCCAGCCGATGTGGCGGTGCTTGAAGCACCCCCGATCCCAAGCCGCGGAGGAACGACACGCCGTCGACGGTCGGGCCGACGCCTCCCGCGGGCGACTGCGGCGTTCGAGTGGTCATGAGGACGTCCGAGATCCCATCGCCGTCGCAGTCGACGACCTGAGCCGATGCCAGCGATGCTCCCGGCGGTAGGACCGACGAGGTCCACTGGGCGGGGCCCAGACCGGCCGCGTTTCCAAAGCAGATCGCGGGGCCGACCAAAGGCGGAGCCGTCGCGGCGAACACCACGTCGGAGAAGCCGTCGGCGTTCACATCGCCCACGGTGACGCGCCCCGCATCGTCCAGCTGCACGGCCGCCGGGACGCCAATCGGCGGCCAGTTCACGAAGTTGCCGGAAGCGGTGACCGAGTAGACCGCGAGGAACGGCGCCCCGAGGGTGTTTTGCGGAGCGCGCACGAAGTCGGGGACGCCATCGCCGTTGAAGTCTCCCATCGCGGGAATGCCGAAGCCTGTGGTTTGGAACACCGTCCCGGCGGAGAAGACCGGCCAGCTGTTCATTCGGATCCGCCACAGCATCAAGTCGCCGCCCACCGTGATGGGGATCCGCACGTGCTCGAGGACGTCATCGCGGCCGTCGCGGTCGAAGTCGAAGACGTCGAAGCCGGCGGTCCCGGTGGCGAGCCCCGCCGACACGGCGAACGCGAACTGCGGCGCCTGGAAGGTGCCGTCGCCGTTCCCGAGTGCGGTCCACACGGTCGTGCCCGACCCGTTGATGTCGGCGCCGACGAACAGGAGGTCGAGATTCGGGTCGCCGTCCAGCCGGGCGGCCGAGACCTGCGTGATCGCGGCCGCGAATCCGGAAAGCCCTGGAAAGATCGCCTGTGCCGCCGCGAGTTGCTGGCTGGTGGCGAGGCCTGGGTTCGCGACGAGTTCGGGACCGACGTTCGCACCGAACAGGATGAGGTCGGGCAACCCATCATTGGTGAAATCCCCGGACGTGGCGAACGTCCGCGCCCCGCCCACGAGCGTTGCCGAGATGCGTGGTCGGAGAAGGTCCTGGGCCGGCGCCATCATGGCGAGGATGGATACGACGCAGGCCGTCGCCGCGGCAGGGATGCTCTTGGTCCGTAGTCGGTCGCGTCGTGACGGTGAGTTCATCGAAGGCTCCGATCGATCCCGAAGTGCCTTCGATCCGGCGCTCCGCAACTCCGGCGTCGGCGGTCGGTGGCAAGACCGATGCACTCCCACGGTCGAGGCGCGAAGCGGCAGGTGGGGAAGGGCTTCATGGCGGCGCCGTGGATCCTACCGGAACTCCGTCGAGTCTCGTGCACCGACCCGGATGCGGGCCGCCATGGGCGCCGCGGTGACGGTGGAATCGCCAGGCGGTCCGCGCGCACACCCTCGCCAGGGCGGAATCGCACGATCGGCGCGATCGTCGGGCATGAAGCCCGGGGGGAACCGAGGCCGTGGGAGCGCACCGCGGGTCTGGATCGCGACCGGCGGGCCGGGGTATCGGCTCGAGGCTGCGTTCATTCGACGGTGGCTCCGTTCGCCCCTCGTTTCGTTTCTCGGACGGGCATCAAGCCGCTTGGACGTTGCGCGGGACGACCGAACGCCGAGAATGTCGGCCTGACATCGGCGCCGAGACTCACCGCGCCGCGCGTCGAGCGATGACTACCCATCATTTCGTGAGCTACTCGGCCGTGGACGGCTTCGAGTTCGCGCAACGGCTGTGCGCGGCGCTTGCCGCGGCGACTCCGCCCGAGACCACCTGGCTCGACAAGGAGCGGCTGAGGGTCGGCTACCGCTGGGACGGACAGCTCGTGGACGCGATCCGCGAGTGCGAGACCGTCCTGTTCGTCATGACGCGGGACAGTGTCGACGACCGCTCCGTCTGCACTCAGGAGTGGTCGCGGGGCCTGAAGTACAAGAAGCCGATCCTTCCGTTGCTCGTGCACAGGGATGCGGAGATGCCATTCCGGCTCGATGGCCGCCAGCACGTGAACTTCACGGGCGACTTCGACAAGGGCGTGGCGAAGCTCGTCGCCGACCTCGCATGGCGACGCTCGCCCGAAGGCGTTCTTCAGGGGATGCGCGAGCGGATGAAGGATGCCGAGCGCGATCTACGCCGCGCGAACGATCCGGCATCCGAGGCGCGGGTCCGAGCGGAGATCGCCGATCTCGAGCGGCAATCCGCAGAGCTGAGTCGCGTCCTGGCCGACCCGAAGGCCGCGGCGGCTCGCGTGGACGAGGTGATCAGTCGTGGGTTCGCACATGAACGCAATGCGACGACGCCCGCGCGCGGCTCCGCGTCGCTCCGGTTCATCAACCCTCCACCGAGCATCGCGCCGATCTACTTCCAGGACCGCCACGTGGAAACGAAGCTCGTGGGGGACTTCTTGAAGGACGACTCGCGCCGCCTCCTGGTCGTCGTCGGACGACCCGGCGTCGGCAAGACGGCGATGGTCTGCCGCGTCCTGAAGGCGCTCGAGAACGGACAGATGCCAGATGGCGGCGAGACGATCGACGTGGACGGCATCGTCTATCTGAGCTCCGAGGGCGCGCGCCGCATCACCGTCCCCAACGTCTTCAGCGATCTCTGCAAGTTGCTGCCCGAACCCGTCGCCGCCCAGATGGCCGTGGCGCACAAGGACCCGCAGACGACGACGGACCAGAAGATGCGGTTGCTTCTCGGGGCGTTCCCCCAAGGACGCACGCTGCTCCTGATGGACAACTTCGAGGACATCGTCGACCCGACGACGACCGCGATTCGAGATCCCGAGCTGAGCGAGGCGCTCCGCGCGCACCTGAACGCTCCGCATCACGGCGTGAAGGTGATCATCACGACGCGGCTCGCGCCGAGGGATCTCATGCTCGTTCAACCGGGCCGGCAGGCCCGGCTGGAGCTCGACAAGGGGTTGGAGTCGCCGTACGCCGAGCGGCTGCTCCAGCAGATGGATGCGGATGGGTCGCTCGGGCTCCGCGACGGCCCGCCGGCCCTGCTCGATGAAGCACGGCGGCGCACGCAGGGTTATCCCCGCGCGCTCGAGGCCCTCTACGCCATCCTTTCGGCGGACCGCTACACGACCTTGCAGGAGATCCTCGGCGACACGCGGCAGTTGCTTCCCGAGAACGTCGTCGAGGCGCTCGTCGGCGAGGCGTTCAACCGCCTCGATACCGCGGCCGAGCGCGTGATGCAGGCGCTCGCGATCTTCGGGCGGCCGGCCACGCCAGCGGCCGTGGACTTCCTCCTCAAGCCGCATGCGCCCGGTCAGGACAGCACGGCGGTGCTCAATCGCCTCGTCGTCATGCACTTCGCGAGCAAGGACAAGAATCGCTACTACGTTCACCCCGTCGACCGCGCCTACGCGTTCCGGCGCATTCCCGTGGGCAAGCCGGAGGATCGTCGGATCGAAGACGATCCGCCGTTCACGCAGTACGCGCTCCTCCATCGCGGCGCCGGGTACTTCCACCAGGTCCGCAAACCGCGCGAGACGTGGACGTCCATCGACGACGTGGCTCCGCAGATCGCCGAGTTCGAGCTGCGGTTGGCGGGCCATGACGGCGACATGGCTGCGCAGGCCTTGCTCGACATCGCGTGGGACCTGGATCGGTGGGGCTACTACCGGCTCGTCATCGACTTGTTCCGCCGTGCCGTCGGCGGCGTGACGAACGACGAACTCCGGATCGTCTGCCACCGCATGCTCGGCTGGGCCTGGTACCGGATTGCTCGCTACATCGACGCGCTCGAAGCCTTGAAGGTCGCGCTCGATCTCGCCGAGGCGGGCGTCACATCGGCGGATCCCGACGTCGCGGTGCGGCGCAAGTGGGACAGGTCGGCCGTCACGGGCGAGGTGGCGAACGTCTACGGGGACCTCGGGCAGCCCCACATGGCAGCCGCTCTCTTCGAGTCCGCCGTGCGCGGCGTGCGAGAGCTCGGCGACCACGTCACGGACGGCTCGCTCCTGAACAACCTTGCATTCGTCCTCGCGGATCTGGGCGAGATGGAGCGTGCGGCGAAGACCCATGAAGAGGCGTTGAACATCGACATCGAGGCGAAGAACGCCACGGGTGCCCTGATCGCACGCGCCAACCTCGGCGCGCGGACGAACGATCTGGGCGACCGCGCGACGGCGCTGAAGTTGTGCGAGGAGTCGAGGAAGGCCGCCGTGGCGGAGAAGTTCCGCTATGGCGAGTCGGTCTGCCAGACCTACATCGGCGAGATCCTGGCCGATGGCGAGGAATGGGAGGCGGCGATCGCGGCATTCACGGACGCGGCGACGATCGCCGACGAGACGGTCAATCCCCAGTTCGCGGTCCTGGCTCGCGCGGGCCTGGCCCGAGCGCACCTTTGCACGGGCGATCTGACGTCGGCGCGGGTGGCGCTCGACCCGGCGCTCAAGCTGAACGTGCCTCGGACGAACCACCTCGTTCTGGCCCTCGATGGCGTGATCGCCCTGCGCGCCAAGGATCCCGCTCGTGCGCGCGCAGCGTTCGAGTCGTCGCTTGCGAAGGCCGACGCCCTCACGACGGATTGCGACCGCAACTGGCGAGCCTTCGAGGCGAAGGCCCTGGCGCTCGCCGGCCTGGCGCTCGTGACCGATGACGACCGCTTCGTGGATCGATCGATTGCAGCGTGGCAGTCGGCGCGGGCCATCACCCGCGCCGCCGGAATCTGCGCACGGGCGGTGCGCACCCTTTCCCTGCTGGGGCCCGCCGATCCTCGACGGCGGCTCGAGCGCGTGCGCGAAGCCGTCGTCTGCTGAGTCGCAGGATCCACCAGGGCGTGTTTTTCATGGCATGATGCCCGGCCGTCGGACGGGGCTCGGCCCCGGGCGCGTTCCGGTGGCCACGAGC
This sequence comes from Planctomycetota bacterium, assembly GCA_044222185.1. Lineage (GTDB taxonomy): Bacteria > Planctomycetota > CAIWVZ01 > JBGANV01. The sequence continues at coordinate 205,322 of JBGANV010000005.1, read as the reverse complement.
CCCTGCTGGTGGTCCGCTGCCACGTGGATGAGTTCGAGCGAGGTCATCATGAGGTCAATCAGCGTACAGGTCGCGGCGTTCGTGGCGTGGATCGGGGTGACGGGCCTGGGACAGGCGCCCCATGTGATCCACTCGGGCGACGGGTTCGTCGCCGGCGATTTCCTGGGAATGGGCGTGGGCGGGCTTCCTGACGTCGACAACGACGGCACTCGGGATTTCATCGTGGGCGCGCCGCAGCACGTCGCGGCGAACAACACGTCGCAGGGCGGGATCGCCTATGTAATTTCGGGCGCGACGTGGGCCGTTCTGTACACGTTCCAAGGACCGGCCAATGGCGCCATGCTCGGACGCGCCTTCGGCAGTCCGGGCGACGTCGATGGGGACGGCCGGCCGGACATCATGGTGATTGCTCCCATGACGACGCCGCCGTTGCCGACCGGCCCCGGACCGTTCATCCCCGCCGTGTTCGTCTACTCGGGCGCCACGGGGAGCCTGATTCACCAGAAGCCCCTGGGCGGTCAGAGTTCGCTCTCGCAGAGCCAGGCATCACCGCTTGGAGACTTCGATCTGGACGGGCGTGCGGATTTCATCACCGGCGGCGGTGATGCGGGGAACTCAGCCACGATCTATTCGGGCGCCACGGGGCTCGTGCTGCGCGCGCACACCGGGCCCATCACCGGCGAGGCGTACGGCTATTCCGTGCTCGGGCTCGGCGACATCGACGGCGATTCCATCCCGGACTACGGGGTCGGCGCGCGACTCGCCGACGGGCCCGCCGGCACGGACACCGGCGCCTTTTACGTCTACTCGGGCGCCACGGGGGGGCTCCTCACCGTCAACTATGGCGACGCGCCGAGCGACTTCCTCGGAGTGTCGGCAGGAAGGATCGGCGACGTGAATGGCGATGGGATCTCCGATTACGCGGTGGGCGCCACGGGGAGCGACGGCGGCGGCACTGATTCCGGCATGATCCGGGTCTTCTCCGGGGCCACTCGCTTGCCCCTCTATTCCATCTTCGGCGAAGTGACGACTGAGGCCCTGGGGCGACTCGTCAAGAGTGCGGGTGACGTCAACGGTGATGGCGTGCCGGACATCGTCGCGGCCGTTCCGGGCCACGACGTCCCCAACACGAACTGCGGCGCGGCGTTCGTCTATGACGGCACGACCGGACAGGAACTGGGACGCATCACGGGTTTCGCGCAGGACGACCTCATGGGATACAGCGTCGACGGTGCGGGGGACGCCGACAACGACGGATTCGACGACATCATCGTCGGTGCGCCGCGAACGGACCCACCGGCGGTCGGGTCCAACACGGGCACCTACTACGTCGTGTCGTTCGGAGCGTTCCTGCAGTCGTGCGCGGCTGGGAACGCTGGCGCGAACATCCTCACGATCAACGGGTCTTCCGGCGGCAAGCCACGGCGCGTGGACGTCGCGCTCTCGCAAACGCTCACGTTCTCCGTCGCACCGACGCCGAACCACACGGGCGTGCCGTTCCTCGGGTTCGGGGCCGCCGGAGTCCCCGGACCTGCGGACGTGTACGGCGTGTTCCCTCAGATCGGCACTCTCTGTTTCACTCCGTCGGTCCTCGCCCCCACTCAGCCGAATCTGTTCCTCTTCGCCGACAGCTTCTCACCCTCGAATCCGGCAGCGGTGATTCCCGGGGCGACGCCCGCGCCCTGGTCATTCACGGTGCCCGGCGGAATACCGTTCCCGCTCCAGGCGGCGCTCCAGTTCGTCGTCCATGACGGCGCGTTCCGTGTCTCGAATGCGGTTCTCCTGGACGTTCACTGAACGCTCGGTGACGTTGACAGGGGGCAACGCGTTTACGGCGGGCGGGTTGACCCGATCGCTCAGGGCGACCCGTGAACCGGCGGAATCTCTGGCCTCTCCGCCGGCCCCGCCCGGGCTGTTTTCGCGTCGATCGCCGCGGCTTCGCGGCGGTCGACGGCGGTAGGGCCTGAGGTAGGATCGGGCCCTCCTCATCCCCGGGGGAGCTGCGGCACACGAGTTGCGAACGTGTCGCCATGCAGTCGCCGATCGTGCGCTGGACCGAGACGTACCCGTCCCCGCGGGCTCACGGACCGCCTGCGTCGCCCCCATCCACGGAGAGAGACCCCCACATGAGACCGATCACCGCCCTCGCGCTCACAATCATCGCCCTGTCATCCGTTGCGCCGGCCCAGTCGACACACGTCGTGAACGCCGTGTGCTGCACCTTCACGGACGTCGGCACCGGTACGAGCACGACCATCATCCCCGTGAATGACACGATCCAGTGGATCGCGCAGTCGCAGAATCACACGGTCACGTCGGGCACGGGGCCGTCGGCGGCGGGTGCGGGATCGCTGTTCAACGCGTCGATCAATCCGAACACGCCGTTCTCGCGCACGTTCACGACGCTGGGAACGTTCCCCTATCACTGCCAGCCGCACTTCGGGAACGGCATGACGGGAACGATCCACGTGCTGCAACCGGCGACGAGCGTCGCCGTGGGGACGGGCTGCAACACGAGCACGGGCGCGCTCACGCTCACGGCCAACGGCCTGCCGAAGATCGGCAACGCGACGTTCGGCTTCACGGTCGGGACGGGGCCTGCGGGAGCCGCGGCCTACCTCTTCCTCTCGACGGGCACGGCTGCGGCGACGCCCATCTCGACGACGTGCTCGCTCTTCCTCGAGCCGGTGGCGCTCAACGCGTTGATCGGGCTCGGCCTGACGCCGACCGGCCCCCAGACGCTGGGAGCCGGTGGCACGACGACGTTCAACTTCCCGATCCCGCAGCTCGTGAACCTCGCCGGGATCCAAGGGGCCTTCCAGGCGCTCGTCCTCGATACTGCTGCACCGGGCGGGTTCGCGGTCTCGAACGCGCGGACGTTCTTCATCGGCGCGTGACGCGCCGACGCGTCACTTCGCTTCCTTCTTCTCGGCGGCGGCGCCCGCCGAGCAGGCGATCTTGCAGTTCATCTTGCCGAACTGCACGGTGAACTCGCCCGTGTCGTCTTCCTTGCCCGCGGCGAGCGCCAGTCCGAGGCGGCTGTTCTCCGTACCTTCCTTCAGGTCGAGGAGCCACTCGATCTTCGACTCCTTGCCCGCGAGGACGAGCGTCCACTTCGCGTCCTTGTCGACCGTGAAGTAGAGCTTGTACGTGCCCGCGGCGACCTTCTTGCCGCCGATGGTGACGTCGGCTGAAGCCTTCAGCTCGCCGAGCGGCTGCGCCTCGGCGGTCTTGTTGATGCGGTCGCGCATGCGCTCGCCGCGCTGCGGATCGGTGATCTGCTTCGCCCAGGCGCCGGCGCCCCAGGTGATGGCCGTGTACTTGATCTCGACGGAGCCCTTCTCGCCGAATGCGATGGCGGACGTGCACGTCGGGGCGTTGTTGTTGCTCATCCCCATCTTCTGGGCGGAGAGCGTGGGGGCGATGACGGCGAGGGCGAGCGCGACGATCGACAGGGTTCGTTTCATGGTCGGATGACTCCTTCTCGAGGCGGGTTCGCGCGCCTCTCGAGGCGCGCAGTCTACGCAGAACGCGGGCCGTGCCCCGGATGTTCCCGGTGGGGGAGAGGCACCGTTCCCTCGGGCTCCAGCCTCAGCCTGCGTCCAGCGGACGGACGCATTCCGAGTCGTCCCGGCGCGCGTTGTTCACGGCCTTCGACACCGGGTAGACGATCAGATCCTCGGGATCGGAAGGCACCAGAAGCTTCAGCAGCTCCCCGAGTTCCACGTCCACTTCACCCAGCCACAGGTCGAACGCCTTCGGTGGCAGGACGACGGGCATCCGGTCGTGGATCGGCGCGGCGATCGCGTTGGGCGACGTCGTCACGATGGTGCAACTGTGGACCATCTCGCCGTTCTCGCTCTTCCAGACTTCCCAGAGGCCCGCGAGGCCGAACGGCTTGCCGTCCTTGCGGCGGAAGTGCCACGGCTGCTTGCCGTCGGGGGTCTGTTGCCACTCGTACCAGCCGTCGGCGACGACGAGGCAACGGCGTTTCCGCAGCGCCGTCCGGAACGACGGCTTCTCGGCGATCGTCTCGGCGCGAGCGTTGATCATCTTGTTTCCGATGGATGGGTCCTTGGCCCAGGACGGGATGAGTCCCCACCGGAAAAGCGAGAGCTGCCGCGGGTGTCCCCCCGTGACGACCGGCATCGCCTGCGTCGGCGCGATGTTGAACCGCGAGGGCATGTCGTCGGGCGGGTCGACCTCGAGTCCGAATACGGCGCGCAGGTCGATGGGATCAGGATGGATGAGCGTCGTGCGTCCGCACATGGCCGCGCGAGTATGCCAAACGCCCGTCCAGCCGCGCCCGAAACGCCGCGTTCCGGAGCGCCGGGCTCCAGCCCGGCTAGCCGGCGAGGCCTCCGGACTCGCCTGAACGCGGAGAGCCGTTCACTCGCGACCGGGCGCGGCGTCCTTTCGCGCTTGCGAGAGAACCCGTCGCCATTCCCGGGCAGGGCTGGAGCCCAGCCCGTCCAGCCGCGTTGGAACGCGGCGTTCCGGAGCGCCGGGCTCCAGCCCGGCCGGCCGGCGAGGCCTCCGGACTCGCCCGAACGCGGAAAGCCATTCACTCGCGACCGGGCGAACCGTCGCGCGTCGTTCGCGCGATTGCGCTGCCGACGTTTGCGGGAGCGCCGGGCTCCAGCCCGGCTGGCCGGCGAGGCCTCCGGACTCGCCCGAACGCGGAAAGCCGTTCACTCGCGACCGAGCGCGGCGTCCTTTCGCGCTTGCGAGAGGATCCGTCGCCATTCCCGGGCAGGACTGGAGCCCTGCCCGTGCAGCCGCGTTGGAACGCGGCGTTCCGCCTTCGCTCGGATTGCAGCGCGATCGCCATCGGAGTACGCTCGCGCTCGGCGTGAGGAACCATGGAAACGCAGCGGCAGGAACACTCCGATCCCACCGGCGCCGTCGTGCCGGTGTTTCGAATCCCGTGGCGAGCCAGAGGTCCGTTCCGCGTGCAGGTGTCGTTCGGCGCCGCAGTCGGTCCGCAGCGATGAAGCACCGAGCACGTCTTCCAATGGAGGGCTTGCCGGGGAAGGGACGCGGAGGAGCCCGTTGAGCGGCGTGCCGATCGAGTCGCCCGTCGTCTCGCGTGAGCCCGCGCGGGAGATCCGCGTACCACGCAGCACGAACGTGATGCTGCATCTCTTCCTCGCCACGGCGATCGTCGGCGTAGGGGCCGTCGTCGTCACGACCGTTCAGCTTCGCGACGACCTCGCGCAGGCGCGTCGTGCTGAGAATCTCCTCGATGCGAGGAAGAGACTGGTGGAACGAGTCCGCGACGTCATCCCGGGGATCGCCGAGGATCTGGCACGGATCGATCGCGCCGGCGCCTGCGGCCTCGGTCCGGACCCTCCCGACGTCGTCAGCGCGCGGTGCGGCGACGATGTTCGTCGTGGCCGCCTGCTCCTCGGATGCGCCGCGGGCCTCGCGCTGCTGTTCGGCTTCCTCGCCATCCGTGCCGGGCGACTGCGCATCCACGTCGATGCGGAGGGACTCCGTGGCTTCGCGCTCCTGGCGAACGTCACGCTCCGCTGGGACGAAGTCGATCGCTTCGTGACGGGACAGCGATGCCGCGGTGACCGCGGCGGACCGTTCGCGCTGCTCCTGGACGGCCGGTCCGTCGACTTGCTCGGAATCTGGCTGCCGAAGCGAGCCTCCGATCGCGTCGTCGCGGCGCTCGTCGAGGCGCAGCGCGACCATCGGCGTGGCACACTTCGATGACATCCAGCAAGGGATTCCCATCGGCACCCATGTGGGTCGGCGGCTGACGCGCGACGTCGAGTTCCGTGCGTTCGGGCTCCCAGCTCACTCGTGCGTCGGCCGACCGCACGCGGCCCTTCCGGCTTCCCGGATGCCGCATAGACTCCCGGCCGAGGAATGCGCCCTGATGAAAGACGGTCGCCTCGAGCCGCTGTTCGGGACCCGACTCGGCCGCGGCAGTTCGCACGCGATCGTCGTCGCGCTGAATGAGGCTCGCGCGAGCCGGGAAGTGAGCTGAGTGAACCAGAGCGGAGTGGCAAACCCGGGAGTCGCGCAGGCCCCAGCCGCGGAGCGGGTGATCCGAGTTCCGCGACGCCGGAACTTCGTGCTGTTCGCGTTCACCGGCGTCGCCGTGTTCAATCTGCTGATCTCCTCGTTCGGAGTCATCAGCACTGCGATGCGCGACGACGTCATCGTTCCCAGCGGTCCCTACGCCGACCTGTTGAACGCCATGGCCGCCAGGTCTCGGCGCAACGCCTATCTCCAGATCGTGGTGAACGGTGCCATCGGCCTGGTGTTCGGCGTCGCCGCGATCCGCGCCGCCCGCCTGCGCATCGTCGTGAACGAGCGGGGGATCAAAGCCTACGGCCTCGATCGGAACGTGACGCTCGCGTGGTCCGAGATCGACCACTTCGTGCGTCAGCCCAACACGTTCATGCGGCGGCCCGGGCTCGGTGCCGCGCTGCGCACCGGGCGCAGCGTCGACCTGCTCCGCTGCCTGGTCCCGAAGCAACCGCTCGCCGATCTCCTCGCCGAGCTGAACGCGGCTCAGGCCGAGTTCGTCGCACGCACCTTCGCCTGACGTCCGCGCCCCTCACCGCGCACGCGGCGCCGTGCCCGAGTTCGCGAGGAAATGGAGCCTCGAGCCCTCCCACGCGAGCAGATCATCGCGGTCATCCCCGTCGGCGTCGGCGATCACGAGAGTCTGGAGGTTGGACGGGCCAGCCCGGGCCGGTCGTGGCTGACCGCGCGTGAAGATCGCCGGGCCCGTTTGGATCCACGCATCGAACCCGTCTTCGTGGCGAACGAGAACGTCATTGCGACGCCCGTCGCCATCGAGGTCCGCGACCTGTCCATCCAATCCGGCGAAGGGCGCAGCGAGGGCGTGAGGCGCTCCGACGGCCCGCCCCGTTCCGTCGTTCGCGAGCCACAGCCCATGGTTCACGTCGACCCAATCGACGCGACCGTCCGCATCGACGTCCGTCTCGATCCAGTTCGTGACCGCGTCCAACCCCACGAGCGGCCCGATGGCGACGAGGTCGGTGAACGACGGCGGCGATCCACCGAGCCCGTAGGCGATGAGCCCCGGCGACGACCCGCGCCCAGCCAAGATGCCGATGTCCGCGCGCCCATCACCATCGAAGTCGCGGATGACGCACGGCTCGAACGCAGCGTATGGCCCAGCGAAACCGTTGGGGCCCAACGCGTAGCTGAAGGCGAACGACTGGTTGCTGGAGATGCGAGCGAGCGTCGGATCGTAGACGTCCGCGTCCCCGTCGCCGTCGAGATCACCGAAACCCACCGGCCCCGCGACCACCAGCGTCGAGAGCGCGATGGGAGCGAGGAACCCGCCCGCTCCGTCGCCGCGCAGAACCTGCAGGCCGGCTCCCTGGTAGATCACGACGTCTTCGGCGCCGTCCCCGTCCAGGTCCGTCAGCGCGACGAAATTCCATGCGCTCGTGGGCGCGTACGCCACTGAGAGTTCGACGACGTTGCCACTGACGACGTCCGCGATCCGCAACGAATCGGGTCCGTTCGCGAGGGTCGCGTTGCCCGCTTGGACGACGAGCCGACGCGGTCCTCCCAACTGAAGCGGTGCCGACAGCACGCGCCGGATCGTTCCGCCGAAGTCGATCCCCGATGGAACCGTGAACGTGTGGTCCGGGTTCTGCGGCAGCACCGACGTTGAATCCCCGACGAAGACCAGGTCCAGCAGCGCGTCTTCCGTCACGTCGGCGACGAAGGCCTGCCCGCCAGCGATCGGAAGGTCGATGCGATCCAGCGTTCCATCCGTCCGCTGAAGCCACAGTCGCGCCGGGTCTCCCTCGACCAGGTCGCGCGTCCCGTTGCCGTCCACGTCTCCCACGGCGAGCGTTGCGATCGATGAGACCGCCGACGGGTGCGGCGCGAGGAACATGGGGCCGCTGAACGCCGACGTGCCGTCGTTGCGCCACCAGGCCAGCGTCGACGGCGTCACCGACAGCAGATCCAGATCTCCATCACCGTCCCAATCGGCGAGCGTGCCGACGACGTTCGGGAGCCGGCCCCACGCCGTCAGTCCCCCGAGACCGTCCCCGATCCAGACCGAATGTGGGATGAACCCGGACACGACGACGACGTCCTGATGCCCGTCGCCGTCGACGTCCCCGCTCACGAGCCGCGACGAAAGAAGCGGGCTGATCGCCAAGGCTGTCGGCGCGAGCCCCATCCCCGTCACGTGCCACGCCTCGATCGCGCCGGATGGCGAGGAGATCGTCACCAGATCGCGGTCGCCGTCGCCATCCAGATCGACGCCGACGGCCGCAGTGACGAACGCCCCGGGCTGGGCGAATTCCGTGAGTTCGCGCGCCGCATAGCCGCCGGGTCCGGCACTCGACAGGAGAACCCATCCGCCGCTCCACGTCACCACGAGGTCCGGCAAGTCGTCACCGGGGAGGTCGAACGCCGCCACGACGGCCCCCTGTTCGGCGCCGGGCGGCAGCCCTGGGATGCCTCCGAGCGGCGTGTCCGGAGTGAACCGAGCGCCCCCCACACCGAGGAGGCGGACCGTGAGGTCGCCTACGGGATTGCTTCCTCGGATGTCGAGGTGCCCGTCACCGTTCAGGTCCTCGATGGCCGTGAAGCCAAGGGAACCCGGGCGGCCGGGGCTCGTCAGGATGGGCCAGCCGAAGACGGCCGGTGCCTGAGTCGTGTTGCCTTCGCCCTGGCTGCATCCCACGAGCAGGGAGACGAGCACGGCTGCGACCGCGGCTGAGGCCGTCGCATCCAGGCGGCGGAAGGAGCGGAAGCGCTCGGCGAGTTTGCTGTCCATCGGTGTTTCCGTGTGAGAACTCGTTGGGCTGACTTCGGGCGATGCGACGGAAGCATCGCGAATGCCAAATGCAACGGGGTTTCATTCGGCAACCCTCGATCCCGGGCATCCGGGCGCTTCGCTCGCGTGAAATGTCGACGTCGTCACCGTGGAGCAATTGCACGCAGGCCCGACCGGGTGAGGGCCGCACGCAGTGGCACGGCGCCCGCGGGCGCCTCCGGTGTCAGTGGATTTCTCGGCAATACCACCGGTGGGGGCGCGGCTGGGAATCGGCCTCGGCGGCGCGGCTACGGAGACGGTCGTATTCCGCGCGCACGGGCCTCCGCCGGTACGGAGTGTGCACCTCTGTCGTCCTCGGCCGCCGCGGTGACCCCTGTCAGAGAAGCCCGAACGAGGCGCAACCCCGCGCGCCACCGCGGTGCACCGGATGGAGTCGCGCATGAAACCCACCACGTTCGTCCTGATGCTTGGTGTCCTGGCGATGGCGTTCGTCGCCACGGGGTTCGTCTCCGATGCACCACCGCCACCGCCGCCGCCCACGTGGAAGATCGTCGGCTGGAACAACCTGGGCATGCACTGCATGGACTCGGACTACGGGGTGTTCTCCATCCTCCCGCCCTACAACACGGTCGACGCCCAGGTGATCCAGCCCGATGGGCACCTGCTCCTGGCACCAGGAGGGCGCACCGTGACCTACGAGTCCGTCGCGGATCCAAGCGGCTCGATCAACGTGTCGTCAGTCGGCAAGACGAACTTCTGGCAGTTCGCCAACGCTCTCTACGGCGCGTCGGGCACACCGAACGTCGGTCTCGCCGGCTTCGACATGCCAGGTCCCGCCAACACGCCGCGCGCGATGTCCTTCGCGTCTTCGTCGAACACGTTCAGTGCCGAAGGGATCCCGATCACTCCGTACGACGACGCCGGTCACAAGCGGCCGTACCCGATGATGCGCCTCGTGCTCCGCAGTGGGGGTGGCACACCGCTCGCTTCGACCGACGTCGTGCTGCCCGTCTCCGACGAGATGGACTGCCGCGCATGTCACGCCTCGGGCGCCGGCCCCGCCGCGGAACCGTCGGCCGGTTGGGTTTTCGATCCCAACGCCGAGCGCGACTACCGACTGAACATCTTGAAGCTGCACGACCGGCACCTGGGACAGGCGACGTTCGACTCGGCCCTCACCACCGCCGGTTACAGCTCGGCCGGCCTCCATGCGACGGTCGTGAATCAGGGCACCCCGATCCTCTGCGCGAAGTGCCACGCCTCGAACGCGCTGCCGGGCACCGGGATCGCGGGCGTCTCGCCGCTCACGGCGTCGGTCCATGCGTTCCACGCGTCGGTCCTCGACCCGGTGAACGGCCTCTCGCTCGACTCCAGCAGCAACCGCGCCGCCTGCTATCGATGCCACCCGGGCTCGGAGACGCGCTGTCTGCGCGGAGCCATGGGCGCCGCCGTCGCACCCAACGGAACGCTCGCGATGCAGTGTCAGAGCTGCCACGGCAACATGAGCGCCGTCGGGGCCGCCACGCGTACCGGATGGCTCGAGGAGCCGGGCTGCCAGAACTGCCACACGGGAACGGCGACGACCAACAATGGGCAGATCCGTTACACCGACGCGTTCACTGCTTCCGGGCAGCTCCGCCAACCCGTCGACGCGACGTTCGCGACCAATCCCAACACGCCCGCCGCCGGGTTCTCGCTGTTCCGGTTCTCGACGGGCCACGGCGGACTTCGCTGTGAGGCATGTCACGGCTCGACGCACGCCGAGTACCCCGCGGCTCATGGCAACGACAACGTTCAACCCCTGGCGTTCCAGGGGCACGTGGGCACCATCGCCGATTGCACGGCGTGCCACGGCACCGATCCGCAGACCGTGAACGGCGGTCCGCACGGCATGCACCCGATCGGCCAGAACTGGGTGAGTGATCACGGCGATACCGTCGAGAACACGGGCTCGGCGCAGTGCGCCGTCTGCCACGGCGGCAACTTCAAGGGAACCGTGCTGTCGATGGCGCAGGGTGATCGGAGCTTCTCCACCAACTGGGGGACGAAGACGTTCTTCCGCGGTTCGCTCGTGAGCTGCTACTCCTGCCACAACGGACCAAACAGCGACGATCCGATCCCGAACGCTCGCGGGACGGCTGCGACCCTCAGCGCGACGTCCAACGGAGCACCGGTCACCGTGACGTTGTCCGTGGCGGACCCGAACACGAGCCAGACGCAGACCCTGCGCATCGTTCACCAGCCGGCGCACGGCACGGTCGCGCTCGCTGGCAACCAGGCGACCTACTACCCCGAGGCCGGGTTTGCCGGGCCTGACCCGTTCACGTTCGCGTCCTTCGACGGCTTCACCGACTCCACGCTCGGCGTCGTCACGGTGACCCGAGGCGCCGAATGGGCCAACTACGGCACCGGCTACCCGGGAACGGGCGGCGTGGTTCCGCCGCTGACCCTGTCGGGGCCGCCCTCCCTCGGTTCGACGATCGCCGTGAACATCGGCAACACCTCGGGGGTTGCGACGATCGCCGCCGTGGTGGCGTCGCCGGACACCGCCAACCGGCCGACGCCGGCGGGTGGAACGCTGCTGGTCGAGCCCATCGACCCGGTCGTGATGCCGTTGCCGGCCGGCGGCCTCACGTTCTGGTGGAGCGTGCCGTCCGTACCGTCGCTCGTCGGAACGGTCCTGAATGCTCAGGTCGTTCAGGCCGATCCGGGTGCGCAGTTCGGCTGGGCGTTCTCGCGCGGCCTGCGCATCGTCTTCGGACCGTGACGCGCCGGCCGCACGAGCCGGGCGCCGCCGCGCGCCCGGCCGCCGTCGAGTGTGAGATTCCATAACTCGACGTCCGCCCGTATGCTGGGCTCATGTTCGCCGAAGCCCAGGCAGCGATCCGCCATGTCCGCACGCGCTCGTGGATCGCGGTCGCCCTCGTCACCTTCGCTCGGACGCTCGCCGTCCTGGCGCTCGCTGGCGGGACGGCCCTCCTCGTCGCCCGTGGTTTCGGCCGGAACTGGCGGCCCGAAGCGTGGTGGGCGGCCGGTCTTGCGATTCCCGCGGCGGCGGCGATCCTCCGCGCCAACCGGCGGGTTCCGTCGCACGCAGCCGCCGCTCTCTACGTCGACCGAGAACTCGGACTGGGAGGCCTCGTCGTTTCGGACCTGGAGGTCTCGGGCGACGCCTGGCGTGAAACGCTCAGGGCGCGACTCGCCGGGGCAGCGCCCCTGCGATTGCGGATGGAGATCGGGCGTCCGGTTTTTCACGGACTCCTCGCCATCGCGTTCCTCGCGCTCGTTGCACTGCTTCCCGCCGTCCGTCCCCGTTCGCCCACCGTGAGCCCGGCGATCGTCGACGCCCTCGCCTCGCTCGCGAAGTCGCTCGCCGACCCTGCGGTGGCCGACGCCATCACGCCGGAAATGATCGACGCGCTCAAGAAGCAGCTCGAGTCCCTCCAAAAGCAGGTGGCGTCGGGTGAGAGCCCCTCGTGGACCGACGTGGACGCCTTGGAGAAGCGCGTCGAGCAGGCGGTCGAAGAGCACAAGCAGGCAGCCGAGGAGGCACTTGCGGCGCTCTCCGAGGCGATGGAGGGCGCAGCCGGCGCGGACCTCAGGGAAGGTCTGACCAGGTTCCTCGAGAATGCCGCCAAGCAGGGGCTGACCCAGAAGCTCCCTGCGGAACTCCTGAAGCGGATGAACGGCGGCGCGGGGAAGGCCGGAGACTTCGGGAACCTGCCCGTCGACCCGGCCGAGCTCGCAAAGCTCGCGGACGAGTTGGCAAAGCAGTTCGGCGGCAATGCCGCGGACCTGGCGAAACTCGGGCTCGGCGACCCGGCCCGGGCCAGGAAGGCGGGCGAGGCCTCGCGCCGCGAACTCGCCCTGTCCAAACACGTGCACGATGAATCCTGCCGGGACGGACATTGAAGCGGCTCGGGTCGCGGCGGTCGCCGCGAAGACGGAACTGGGGCGGGCGGCGGGACGGAGGGCGGCGGGGCCGCGCCTCTGCGCTACGACGGAGACACGCCGGAGTTGACGGAGAAGATGAAGGCTCAGAAACTGCCGCCGGGGGCGCGCGTTCCCGACGAGTGGAGTCTGGTCGGCGTGGGCACGCGCGAGCCGGAAGCGGCGCCGGTCGAGACCGCGGCACCGGGCCGTGCTGGCGTCGACGGGACGGGAGGCGCTGCGTGGCGTCGCCGCCTCGCGCCACATCACCGCGAGGTGGTCAAGCGGTTCTTCGAAACGGGATCGACCACCGGCAAATGACGCTCGCGTCAGGCGCGAAGAAACCAGGAGCGCGAAGGTGAACGATGGGAGCGGTGCGTTGACGCGCGGCGGCGAGAGACTGCTCGCGCCGGCGGAGATCGAAGTCGGACGCAACATCCTCGCGAAGATCCGCGCCGGATTGGGGCAGGTGCTCTTCGGGCAGGACGAACTGCTCGACCTGACGGTGGTCGCGCTCGCGGCACGGGGTCACATCCTGCTCGAAGGTCTCCCCGGCCTCGGCAAGACCGAGTTGGTGAAAGGACTCGCCTCGCTGCTGGGGCTGTCGTTCCGCCGGGTCCAGTTCACGCCGGACCTCATGCCGAGCGACATCACCGGCGGGCCGGTCCTCGAGGAGCGCGACGGCCGCCGCACGTTCGTCTTCCACCAGGGACCCTTGTTCGCGAACCTCGTCCTCGCGGACGAGATCAACCGCGCCTCGCCGAAGACGCAATCGGCCCTGCTCGAGGGCATGCAGGAGCGCCGCGTCACGGTCCTCGGTGAGACACACCGCCTTCCGACCCCGTTCTTCGTCCTCGCGACTCAGAACCCCATCGAACTCGAGGGCACGTATCCGCTGCCCGAGGCGCAGCTCGATCGATTCCTCTTCAAGCTCGACGTTCCCTCGGTGGGGGAGGACGTGCTCGTCCGGATCCTCCGCGAGCGGCGCCAGGGCCAGGCCCCGGTACTCGACGCAGCCGCCGACGCCGCGGCGCTCGGCGACCTGTTCAAGACGGTCGACGGCGTCTTCCTTCCCGAGCCGGTGGCGCGCTACATCGCGCGACTGGTCGACGCCACGCAACCGCGGAGCCCGGCGACGCCGGAACGCGTCCGGCGGCTCCTGAAGTTCGGCGCGTCGCCGCGTGCGGCGATCGGCCTGGCAGAGTCGGGGAGGGCCGCGGCGCTGCTGGCTGGGCGGCCCAACGTGGACTTCTCGGACGTGCGGCGCGTGGCACCTGCCGTGATCGCTCATCGGCTCGTGCTCGATCACGCGGCGCGGCTCGAAGGGTTGACGCCGCGCGACGTGGTCCGCCTCGTCGTCGACTCGGTCGACCCTGCGGCGAACGTCGTTCCGCGGGAGGTGAGCCGATGAGCGGAATGCGGATGGTGCTTTCGTGCCTGGTCGTCGCGGCTTCGGCGCTCGCTCAGCGTGAATCGACCCGGAGCGTCGAGATGGGCGACGACACGCCGGCACTCGAGGTGCGCACGGCGGAGACGTTCACTGGCCTTCAACGACCTGGCGGATTCCTCTGGACCTGGGTCACACTCAAGAATCCGGACAAGCAGCCGCACGACGTCACCGTCGAGATGGGCGACGCGAGCTACAGCCGCATGGGTTTCGCCGCGCAACGAAGCCTGAGGTTGAAGCCCGGCGAGGAGTCGCGTTTCTGCGTGCCGATGCCGCCCGAGGGCTGGTCCCAGTGGTGCTCGATCGACGTCGACGGCCGGTGGAAGGAAACGTGGCACGTCGGATCGGCGTCGCGCGGGGTCACGACCTGCGTACTCGGCATGGTGACGCGCGATGCACGGGTCGCCGAGGAGTGGGGCAAGCGCCTCGACTCGGCGTACAGCGTAGCCGGGGGCAGTGGACTCGGGTCGAGTGCAATCGCCTGGGTGCCCGCGACGTTCCTTCCCGATCGCTGGATGTTCATGTCCGGCGTCGACGTCCTCTTCGTCGACGCAGGCGACCCCGACCTGACGCCCGAGCGGCAACGCGTGATCGTCGATTACGTGGCCGCCGGAGGCACGCTGGTGGTGTTGGACAGGAAGGCCGTCGCCGCGCTCGAAGGGCCGCTTCGCGAGCTCGTTTCGGAGGGCCTCGGCAGCAATCCGAAACTCGACGGTCGCCACCGCTTCGGCCGCTGGTGCCTGACGGATCGCGAGGTCGGCATGGACCTGCCTTCGGTACTCACGGCCGCCGTCACGCGCTTCGGGGGTTCGAGCGGTGCGGACCCGGCGACGAGCGGGTTTCCCGAGGACGGCCTGATGCGCCCGATCCGGATCCCCAACCTGGGGAACGTCCCCGTGATCCTCTTCGTGAGCCTCATCGGCCTCTTCATCCTCGCCGTGCTCGTGCAGGTGAGGCGACTCCTCAAGCGACGGGAGGGCCTGCGGATCGTATTCACGTTGCCGCTCACGGGACTGGTGTTCGCGGCGGTGATCCTCGGGTACGGCATGTTCTCCGAGGGACTGGGCACGAAGGCCGCCGTGCGCGCGTTCACGATCCTCGATCAGCGCCGCCACGAGACGGCGTCGGCCGTTCAACGCGAGGTTTACGCTGGGCTCTCGCCGGGCGCGCTCACGCCTTCGGCAGGTACGCTCGTCGGCATGGCGGACGTGGGCACCTACCGCGGATCCCAGGGCTCGTTCGGGCATGAGATGAAGGTCGATCTGGATGCCGGCGGGCGGCTGGCCGGGAACGCCGTGCCCGCGCGAACACCGACCCACCTCGCGACCGTGACCGTGGATCGCTCGCGCGAGCGCCTCCGTTTCAAGCGAACCGGCGATGGTGGCTTGAGCGTCGTTCCGGACGCGGCCTTCGCCATCGACCCGGCGGAGGCGACGCTCGTGGTCTGCGACTTCGCTGGGCGGTACTTCGTCCGGAAGGCGGACGGCTCGATGCGGTCGGTGGCCGAACGCGACGCGTGGGACGCGGTGCTGAAGCTCGTGAAGCGCTTCGGTGATCTGGAATGGCGGGACGAGCCGTCGCGAGGGGTCATGCTCGGACCAGGCGTCACGTACCGCCCACGGCGCTCCGGTCGCGGACCGGTTGCCGTGCCCGTCGTTCCCTTCGGATCCAGCCCGCCCGACCCGCGCGAGGTCCTGGAACGGTGGGCCGTGGAACAACTCGGGTCGACACTCGAGCACGGGACGTACGTGGCGCTGATGACCCGCGCGCCCTACGAGACTCTCGGTCTGTCGTCGGACGACGTCGTGAGCATCCATCTCGTGAACGGGATCCTCGCGGAGGAGGACTTCGGTGAGTGATGCCGTACTCGACGTCCGCGGCGTGACGCGGTGGTTCGGCGCGTTGCGCGCCGTCGATTCGCTGAGCTTCGAGCTGCAGCGCGGGCAGGTCTGGGGCTTCGTCGGTCCGAACGGGTCCGGCAAGACGACGACCATGAGGATCATCTCGACGCTCGACGTTCCGGACGTGGGAGACGTGTTCGTCGAGGGCCGCTCCGTACTGGAAGAGCCCCGCCAGGTGCGTCGCCGCATCGGTTTCATGGCGGACCAGTTCGTCGCCTACAACAACCTGAACGTGCGAGAGTTCCTCGACTTCTTCGCCCGGGCGTACGGGCTTTCGGGCCGCACCCGCGTGGAGACCGTGAATTCGCTCGCGGGGTTCTGCGGGCTCGAGACGTTCTTCGATCGACCGTCGACCGGGCTCTCGAAGGGCATGGGACAGCGCCTGCACCTCGCAAAGACGCTGCTCCACGATCCGGCCGTGCTGATCCTCGATGAGCCCACCGCCGGGCTCGATCCGCGTGCCCGCATCGATTTCCGCGAACTCGTTCGGGAACTCGCCTCGCGCGGCAAGTCGATCCTGATCTCGTCCCACATCCTCTCGGAGTTGGCCGAGATGTGTGACGGGGTCGTCGTCATCGAGCGCGGCCGGCGTGTCGTCGCCGGCGACATCCGCGACATCGGCCGTCAGATCCACGGCGCCATGAAGGTTCGCGTGCGGGTGGTGCGCGAGGCCGACGTCGCCGAGCAGTTCTTCCTCGTTCAACCGGGGGTCGAAGACGTGATCCGCCAGGACCTCGTGATCGACTTCCGCTTCGGCGCCGACGAGATCGCGCTCTCGGAGACCATGACGCGGGCGTGCGCCGCCGGGCTCGGCCTGATCGAATTCCGCCTGCTCGAAGCCGGCCTCGAGGAGATCTTCATGAAGGCGACCCAGGGGAATCTGCAATGAGCGCCAGCGTCACGATCACGCCACCCGCGGAGCAGGGCGCGGGCGCTCCGACAGGCGGGCGAGACCATCACTTCTCCGACCGGCTCAACGCGATCCTCATCCGTGACGTGATCCAGTCCCTGAACGGCAAGTCGTTCCTGGGCGTTCTCGTCCTCGTCCTTCTGGCCGTGTTCGGGATCGCCGCGGTGTCCGCATGGACGCTGCGCAACGGCGGCAACGTGGGCCGAAGCGGATTCCGCGCGGCCATGGGCGTGCTCACCCCGCTGCTCACTTTCATCGTTCCGTCGCAGGCGTTCTACGCCACGCGCATGGAGATGCGGGGCGGCACGGCCGAGCTGTTGCTCCTCTCGGGCCTCACGCCCGCCGCCATCGTGCGCGGGCGCATGCTCGCGGCCTTCACCCAGGCGCTGCTCTGGGTCTCGGTCTTCGCCCCCGTCATCGCGATGACCTATCTCCTCCGCGGCGTCTCGATCCCCGACGTCTTGACGGCGATCGGCATGGCGCTCGTCTTCAACGTGGCTGCGACGTCGCTGGGCGTGGCGCTCGGGACCCTCGCGAAGAGCGGCGCCGTCGGCGGCATCGTCAACGGCATCGTGGGTATCGCGCTCGGCGCCGCGACGATCCCCATGGTCGCCTTCACGACCGTCGTGATGTACGAGATTCGCGGCGGCATCGGCGCCGGCGGCGCGACGGAGTTCCTGGGATCGCTGGTCCTCCTGCTCGCGGCGGCCACGGTCCTGCTCGCGCTGATCGCGCAGAGTCAGTTGACGCATCCCCATGAGAACCGCTCGACCGGGTTCCGGGTCTACTTCGTGGCGGCGGCCGCAGCGGCCGTGCTCTGGGCCGCCTACATCGCGCCACCGTCGGCACTTCGCGAAGCACTCATGGGCGCCCCGACGATCGCCGTGGGGTTCGGGAGTTTGTTCTTCGTCTTCGCGGTCACCGAGGACGAAGCCTTCACGTCGCGTCACCGCCTGAACGTGCCGAAGAACCCCGTGCTCGCACTCCTCGCGTTACCGCTCCTGCCGGGGAGAGGGCGCGGGCTGATCTACTCCGTTCTCTGTCTCGCGACGGCGTGGTGTGTTGCAGAGATCCTTCCAGGCGTGCTTGGATTGCGACCGCCCTTTTCGACGGAGATCGTCGACATCGTTCGGCTCGTCCCGCTCTACGTGGCGTTCTACACCTGCCTCGCGTTCACGATTCGCCGCTTCTTCGCCCCGGGAATGGGCCGGTGCTGGCTGGCGCGGATCGTCTGGCTGGTCACCGTCGTCGTCTTGTGGGTCGGCCCGCTCCTCGTGCAGTTGCTCGTCATCGACCGGCACTCCGGATGGACCCATGCCCAGGTGCTGAATCCGTTCTGGACCATTGCGAACCTCCGATCGGGGAGCGACGACGCCTGCATCCTGATGTCGGCGATCGCGGGGCTGTTCGTCGTCCTCAGCCTGTTGCCGGCCGTGCGAAGCGTCCGCGAGACGTTGTTCGCATCCGCGGCGCGGAGAGAGCGTGAGGCCCGAGCTTCTTGAAGTCTGTGCGCGCTACCGGCCGAGCCCGGCGCGGCGCACGTTCCAGGGCCGCGCGGGCGCCGATCCGGGCGCGGGATTGGGGTCCTCCATGGACTTCGTCGACTACCGCGACTACGTGCCCGGGGACGATCCGCGACACGTCGATTGGCGGTCCTACGCACGAACGGATCAGGTGAAGGTCCGGCTCTACCGGGAGGAAGTGTCTCCGACCGTCGAGATCCTCGCAGATCTGACGGCCTCGATGGCCGTCACGGATGCGAAGGCTCGCGCCCTCCGCGATCTCGTATGGGCCTACGCCTTCTGTGCCCGTCGTGACGGCGGGCGTGTCCGGATCCACCGTTGCGGCGGGCCGATCTTCGACGACCCCGAAACCGTGCCGTTCGACGCACCAGATCCGCACGAGTCCGCGGCGGATGCGCAGTTCGAACTTCTCCCCGAGGTGCCCCTGCGGCCGCGGAGCGTTCGGGTCGTGATCTCGGACTTCCTCTATCCCGTCGATCCCGCCGGCATGCTTCGCCGGCTCGCATCGACGGCGGCGCAACTGGACGTGATCCAGCTTCTCGACCCGTGGGAGGCCAACCCGTCGTTCGACGGGCCGACGACCCTCATCGACTGCGAGACCGAAGCCCGCGCCGAGCTGGCGCCGACGCGCGAAGCCCTCGACGACTACCGGGAGAAACTCGGCCGCCTCACGGAAGCGGTCGCCTCGGCCGCGCGCGGGGCCGGCGCCCGATTCGCACGCGTGCTCGCCGCCCCGCCGGAGTCGCTGATGCGCGACGGCCTCGTTCCCGCGGGGATGTGGGAGGTGGGCTGGTGACGTTCCTCGCTCCCTGGGCGCTGTGCGGGCTGGCGGCGTTGCCGCTCATCGCATTTCTCCACATGTTCCGGCGGCGGCTGGTGGAGCGGCGAGTGGCGGGATTGTTCCTCTTCCCGCGAGTGCCCCAGACCACCTATGGCGGGCGGACGTTCACGAAGCTCGTCACGACGGCGTCGCTGGTGTTCGAGCTCCTCGCTGCGACGTTCCTCGTGCTGTGGCTCTCGCGTCCCGTGATCGGGCCGCGCGAGACGGTCGAACATCTGGTCGTCGTGCTCGACGACTCGGCATCGATGCAGGCCGTGGGCGCACACGATCGCGCCGTCGATCGCGCGCGTGCCGACGTGGAACGCATCGCCGGAGAACTCGGGCGGAACGCGCGCGTCACGCTCATCACGACGGGGCCTCGGCCCGCAGTGATCCTCGGACCACAGGCGCCGATGGCCTCGGCGAGCAGCGCGTTGAATGCGTGGACGCCGTCCCAGCGACATCACGATCCCGAGCCCGCGCTCGCGCTCGCAATGCAGCTCTCGGCGCCAGGGGATCGGCTCACGTACGTGACGGATGACGGGGCCGCCACCGCTCCCCCGCGTTGGGAGGTCCGGATGGTCGGTGAAGTCTCGCCGAATGCGGCCATCAGCGGCGTGCGCCGCGTGCGCGAGAGCGGGCACGACGTCCTCGTCGTCGACGTTCGCGGGTTCGGGCGAGCGCCGATCCAGACGAAGCTCGTGGCGTCGACGGAGTCGGATCCGCCCCAACCGCTCTCCACCACGTCGCTCACGCTCTCGGGCGGCACAGCCACTCGTACGCAGATTCCGCTCCCACCGGCGACCGGCGCCGTCCGGCTGAAGTTGTCGCCGGATGCTCTCGCGATCGATGACGAACGGCTCGTGCTCCCCGAACCGCCCCGCGTCGTTCGCGTCGCGTCGCTTCTGAAGGAGGCCTGGGCCACGGCCTTGAGAATCGACCGGGTCGTCGGTGCGATCGAGGACGCGCGGCTCGTCACCTCCGTGAGCGACGCCGACGTGGTGTTCGCGCCCGGCCCTGGAGCGCTGCGCGGGACACGCCAGGAGATCGTCATCGGCCGGCGCGGTGAAAAGGAGAACGCCTGGGTCGGTCCGTACCTGCTCGATCACCGGAACGGATTCCTCGTGGGACTGACGCTGCAGGGCGTCGTCTGGGTCGCAGGCGAACTCGCGCCGCCGGGCATCGTGATCCTTGCGGCGGGAGACGACGTCCTCGCCTCCGAAGAGCGCGTGGGCGATGCCTCGCGCCTTTGGCTCAACTTGGACCCCGAGCGCGGGAACCTCGCGCTGGCACCGGACTGGCCGATCCTCGTCTCGAACGTGGTCGAGCGGGCTCGGGCGCGACTCCCCGGCATGATCGCCGCGAACGTGCGGCTCGGCGACGAGATCGTCTGGCGCCCACGGGAGAGCGTCGCGGGAGGGAAGTGGGAGCTGATCGAACCGGGGGGCGGGACGCTTTCGGGCGTCGGTGGCCGCGAGGTTGGATTCGCTCCGCGCCGGGCCGGCTTGCATTCGATCCGCCTCGATGGCCGGGAGCTCGCGCGGGCCTCGGTGTTCTTCGAGGATCCCGTCGAGTCCGACCTGACCACGGCCGCGACGCGGCATCGCCCGGCGGAATCCATCGACCATGCGAACGAGGGCGCCGAGGCCGGACGCCTCGAGAGCCGGGTCCTGGCGCTGCTCGCGCTCCTCTTCCTCGGTCTCGATTGGTGGGTATTGCGGAAGGGAGCGGGCACGTGGTGATCGGCTTCGAGCGCCCCGAGGCTTTCCTCCTCGCGGTTCCCATCGTCGTGGCCCTGCGCGGGCGGCTCGCGCGGAGGCCCCTCGTCTGGGCGTTGCGGATCCTCCTGCTCCTGGCCGTGCTCGCCGTGATCGCGAGACCGTTCCGACCGGGGACCGAGGCCGGGCGAGACGTGGTGCTCGTCGTCGACCGTTCGCTGTCAGTGCCCGAGCGGCACCTCGCGACGATCCGCGAGATCGCCGAGCATGCGCGCCGACAGCGTGAGCCCGGCGATCGGATCGGGGTCGTGACGTTCGGTCGCGATGCCGTCGTCGAGCGAC
Source organism: Planctomycetota bacterium (assembly GCA_044222185.1). Classification (GTDB taxonomy): domain Bacteria; phylum Planctomycetota; family CAIWVZ01; genus JBGANV01. The sequence continues at coordinate 183,940 of JBGANV010000005.1, read as the reverse complement.
TTCCCTCCGAGGACTTCGGATCGCTTGCGCTCGATCGTCCGGTCGACCGCCAGGCGAGCAACATCGCCGCAGCCCTCGAGTCGGCGACGGCGTTGATCCCGCCGGGACGACAGGGTTCGGTCGTGCTCTTGAGTGACGGCTTCTCCACCGGCCGTGATCCGGCTCCGGCGGCGCGCGAGGCCGTACGACGTGGGATTCGCGTGGACGCGTTCCCGCTGATGCGGACGGCTGCCGGCGACGTGGCCGTCGAAGACGTGGCGCTTCCGGGCGAAGTTGCCGCGAACGAGCCATTCCAGTGGTCTGGATGGATTCGCAGCGACCGCGACGTCGAGGTGGGGTTGAACGTCCTGCGTGATGGGGCGGTGATCTCGTCGTCGAAGCGGCAGTTGCATCCGGGCGCCAATCGCCTGGTCTTCCGCGAGCGCTTGTCCGAGCCCGGGATCCATCGCTTCGAACTTCACGTCGACCTTCGCGACGACCGCACGCCTGAAAACAACCGGGCGCTCGGGGTGGTCCGCGTGGCGGGTCGCCAGCGCATCCTCTGCCTCACGCCGGACGGTCGCGAGGACCGTCTCACGCGATCCTTGCGGGCAGCGGGGCTCGACGTCGTCGCGAGCGCGCCCGATCGCGCGATCCTCGATGGCCCGTCACTCGATCCGTACCGTGTCGTGATCCTCGAGAACGTGCCCGCGCGCCGCCTTGCGCCGGGCGCCATGCGGAACCTCAAGACCTGGGTCGAGGACTTCGGCGGCGGCCTCCTGATGACAGGCGGGCGCGCGTCGTTCGGGATGGGCGGGTACCGGCGCTCGGACGTGGAGAAGGTCCTGCCGGTGTCGCTCGAGGTCCGGCAGGAGCAGCGCAAGTTCGCCCTCGCCATGTCCATCGTGCTGGACCGGTCCGGTTCCATGGCCGCTCCCGTGGACGGCGGCGGCACGAAGATGGATCTGGCGGACCAGGGCGCTGCGGCTGCGTTGGAAGTGCTCGGCCCGCAGGACAGCGTCTCGGTGCTTGCGGTGGACACGGAGCCGCACGTCGTCATCGAGAGCACGCCCGTCGAGGACAAGGCCAGCCTCACCGCGCGCATCTTGAAGATCGAGTCGACGGGTGGCGGAATCTACGTCGGCGTGGGGATCCATGCCGCGGCCGACCAGCTCGCGACGGCGCCGCAGCGCAATCGTCACATCGTGCTGTTCGCCGACGCGGCCGACTCTGAGGAGCCGGACGACGTCGAGACGTTCGTGCCCAAGCTGCACGAGAGCGGCGTCACGGTGTCCGTGATCGGCCTCGGCACGGAACAGGACAAGGACGCGGAACTCTTGAAGCGGATCGCGGCCGACGGCGGTGGCCGTTGCTTCTTCACCGCCGACGCCGCGGAGCTGCCACGTGTCTTCGCCGAGGAGACGATCCAGGTGGCGCGCTCGGCCGTCGTCGATCAAGTCGTCGCCTGTGACCTCCTTCCCGCGATGGCCGGGCTTGGAGATTTCGGTGGCGTGCCGTTCCCCGATCTGAACGGGTACTCGATCGCCTACGCCAGGCCGCGGGCGCAGGTCGGCGTGACCTCTCGTGACGATCTGAAGGCGCCGGTCCTCGCGTTTCACCAGGCGGGGCTGGGACGCGCGGCGGCGTTCCTCGGTGAGGTCGACGGTGAGCTCAGCGGGGCGCTCTCGGATTGGCCTCGTTACGCCGACTTCTTTGCGACGATCGTGCGCTGGCTCGGCGGCAGCGACTCCACCGACGACGTCTTCGCCGACTTCACGCGCCAAGGGCACGAGGGCGTTCTTCGTGTGGAGGTCACGCCCGGCAACGAGCATCGCCTCGCAGGGGTGAAGGCGCGCGTCGCCGATCCAGCCGGGGCCGTCTCCGAAGTCGTGTTGACGCGGGTGGGCGAGAGCGCACTCGAGGCGCGGATCCCGCTGGGTTCGGAGGGCATCTGGCGCGCGATCGTCGAGGCAGGCCCGGACCAGCTCGTGCGCGTTCCGCCCATCGCGTTGCCGTACTCGCCCGAGTACGAGCCCGCCGCTGATCCGACGGCGGGCGAGGAGCTGCTCAAGCGCGTTTGCGAGGCCGGTGGCGGCCGCGTCCAGCCTCCCGTCGCGGAGATCTTCTCGGGCAGCCGCGAGAGCCTGGGGCTCACGGACCTGTCCGCGTGGTGCGCCTGGGCGGCGCTGGCGCTCCTCGTCCTCGAGATCGCCGTTCGCAGGCTCCAGCTCTCGCTTCCTCGGATCCCCGCGGCGCTCGGTACGAAGGTGGGGCGCTGGTTGCGGCGATCCGTCGCGCCGCCCAAACCCCTCACGGTCGCGCGGTTGCCGTCGCCGGATGATCAGCCGTGGACTCCACCAGCGGCTTCGAAGCCTCCGTCGAGTTCGCCGGCCGATTCCAATTCCGCACCTGCCGCGGCCTCCTCTACGCCGGATCTCGGCAGCGCCCTCGATCGCGCCCGCCGCCGCGCGCAGAAGCGGCGGTAGAAGTGCGAGAGGGGTTCTCGGCCGGAGTCGCCGTCGATCGTGGGGTCGTGTGAACGGGACTCGGCGAGTGATGCACCTGTCCCGGTGTCGTCATTCGCGACGGAACTTGATCCCCCGGATGGGCGTACCGGGAGGGAGGCTTTCGAGCCGGGCACGGATCTGCGAAGTGATCGACCAGAAGACGTCGATGTCCGTGACCTCGAAGTCGTTCATGGTGTCCGATCCCCCGAGTTGAAGGGGGACTCGGTACCCCACGCACAGATCGCGTGCGAGCGGGAGGCTCGTGGGGTTCAGTGCCGCCCACGTCTGAAACAGCGTCCGAAGGAACAGCCGATCGGCCTGCTCGGTCGCCGCTGAGTCGTGCAGTGCGTGGAACGTCAGCGTCGTGGTCGACGCTTCGCCGACGCCGACGTCCACGATCGTGACGAGAGGATCTCCGTTCGCCATACGCCCGGAGTCAAGCAACAACTGACATCCGCGCCAGTCGTATGCGAACAGTGATGCGATGCGTCGCTCGAGTGCGGGGAACGCCGCCACCACGCTTCGTGTCATGGCGCCGGCGGAGTCGCGATCGTGGATGCGGTACAGCCCATGCTCGAACGTCGCGCCGGCGAACTCCGTCATGAACGCATCGAACCCCGCGACGTCACCGAGTCGAGCCGGCGGTGCGGGCGTTCCCGCTCGATGGACGTTGGGATAGTTCGTCGTGAATCTCTCGAACATCGCATTCTCCGGTCATCGCCAGGAACCCGTGCGGCCCGAACGGATGCACGAAGCTCCGTGCCACACATCGAGCGGCGGGGAACGGTTCCTCGCCTCGGTTCCGCCCCGCCCTCACGCCAGCGTCCGGCCGCGCGTCTCGGGGAGGAAGGCCCAGGCCAACGCGGCGACGAGGTAGGCCGCGCCGGCGACGGCGAACGCGGCGGCGAACCCGTGTCGGTCGGCGAGGCTGCCCACGATCCACGGGGCCGCGGCCGAGAGCAGGCGTCCCGTGTTGTAGGTGAGACCTTGTGCGCGCGCTCGCATGGCCGTCGGATACAACTCGGCAGTAACTGCGCCGAAGCCGCTGAAGTGACCGGCACCGAAGAAGAGAAGCAGCGGACCGAGCGCGAAGAGCCACATCGGCGTTCCCACGAGCCCATAGACGGGAGCGAGGACGGCCGCACCGGCGAGATAGATCACGTACGTCTTGCGACGGCCGATCCGGTCGGCGACGAGGCCGAACGTGACGTAGCCCACCCAGGCGATGACCTGCGTCAGGACGATCAGCGTCGTGCGGACGCCCGTCTCGAGCCCCACGCCTCCGCGCGCGGGAGGAAGCTCCAGGTAGGACGGCATCCAGCTGCTGAGCGCCCAGAACCCGAACAACGCGCAGGCGTTCATGGAGGTCAGCGTGAGGGTGACGCGCATCAGCCCCGCAGACGACACGGAGGGCGCGGCCGAGTCCGGGCGAACCGTCATGCGCGATGCGCGCTCCCTCCAGATCCGCGGTTCCTCGACCCGGTGGCGTACCCACAACGTCAGTGCGGCCGGCACGAGGCCGAGGAAGAAGATGCCGCGCCACCCGATGAGCGACTGGAGAGCGGCCACGACGATCGCGGCGACTCCGTATCCGATCGACCACGAGCTTTGCACCAGCGCCAGCGCCTTGCCGCGATGGCGATCGGGCCACGTCTCGGAGACGAGCGCGGCTCCCGCTGCCCACTCGCCACCCATGCCGAGGCCGAGGAGGAACCGGCACACGCCGAGTTCGACGGGCGAGCGCGCGAATCCCGATGCCGCCGTGAAGACCGAGTAGATGAGGACGCTCGCCATGAGGGCGCGCGTCCGTCCGTAGCGGTCGGCGATCACGCCGAAACCCACACCGCCCACGGCCGCGGCGACGAGCGTCACGGAGCCGATGATGCCGGCCGTCTCCTTGTCGGCACCGAACTCCTTCATCACGGCGGGCTGAAGGAGCGCGAACAGCATGACGTCGAAGGCGTCCAGCGCCCACCCCAGGCTCGCGGCAGCGAGGGCGCGCTTCGCCGTGGGTTCGGCGTCGATCAGCCAGGAGAGCGGGCGACGTTCGTTCGTTCGGGTCGTCACGGCGCCGAGTGTAGCGGCCGCGCCCCGGGGCATCCGGGGCGCGGCGCTCCTTCTACCGCGTCGCGACGAGAACGAGCCGTCGCGCACCGAAGGCGAACCGCGTCCCGTCCGTGTCCGAGTACGCCTCGACGGACGCGAATCCGCACGCGGTCAAGAGGTCGACGAGCTGTTTCAGCCCGTAGATCCGATAGCGCGCCTGCTTCGTCTCCTCGGCACCACCGCGCAGGAACGTGTACTCGGTCGCGAGCGTCGCCGTGGCGGCGTCGAATCGGGTTTCCGAGAGCATGGTCGTGCCGGCCAGCCGGAACCACCGCCGAGGAACGATGTGGGGAAGGATCGTCTCGGCGCAGAGCGTGTCGACCGCGAAGCGCGCGCCCGGTTTCAGGACCGTCGCCATCGATCGCAGGAACCGCTCATTCCCCGCGTCGTCGAAGTAGGCGAAGCTGTTGCCGAAGCAGAACCCCGCATCGAATCCCCCGTCGACGTCCAACGCGAGCATGTCGGCGACCTCGAATCGGGGTTCGGGCGTGATGCCGGCCGCGGACGCGCGAGCCGTCGAGACGAGTTCGGGGCTGATGTCGATGCCTGTCAGGCGAAACCCACGGGATGCCAGGGCGACGGATAATCGCCCGCCGCCGCAGGGTGCATCGAGGACGGCGTCGCCGGGGCGCAGTCCGAGGTGCCTCTCGAGGAACTCCGCTTCGAGTTCCGTTTGCGCCGCCGAGTACAGGGCCGGAACGGTTTGCGCCGCCAGCCCGTTGAAGAACGTTTGCCACCAGGGATCGGTCATGGGAGTGAGATTGGTTCGTTTGCGTCACGTGGCGCTCGACTCGTTCGCCAGGATGGACGGAGAGCGCGGCCGCTGATGCGGCGCTCGGCGCTTCGAGGACTCGCGGGCCGCCGTGCGGCCGGGTCGTCACGACGTCCGAGCGGTGGCTCGGGACATCGCACCGCAGCCCTCGGCAAGGGCTGGGACAGTCATAGGCGTTCTCACTCCTGCGGTTTTGACCGCGGGGCGAGAGCATACCCGACGCTGCGGAGACTGGCGAACCCGGTGGAGTCCCCGTTCACGCACATGGCTGCGACCAACCCGCCACCCCCGAAAAAACCCCCCGAACGTGCACGGATTTCACCGGCCGGCAGTTTGACCGCGGGCCTGTGCGACCGTCCGCACGGCGGGTAAGCTCCGCTACCCCGTCGGCCGTTCGTCCGCACGACAACACGTCCCGCGCTCCTTCGGGACTCGGGTTTGCCCCTCGTCTGCGCTGGCGCTTCCTCGGCCGCCGTCAATCGAAAACCAACTCCGTGGAGTCAGAACTCGTGGCAGCCTCTCGCCTATGGTTGAACTTCGTACTCATTTGCTGCCTCCTCGTGGGCGCGCTTCCGGCACAGGTCCCGTGCGGTCCGCAGTGGACGGGCGGAGCGCTCGCCGCTCCCGGGCTCAATGGCCCGGTCCATGCGATCGGCGGTTTCACGCTCGGTGCGAGCACCCTGCTCTACGCCGGCGGAGCGTTCTCGACGGCCGGCGGCGTGAGCGCCGCGAACATCGCACGGTGGAACGGCACGGCGTGGTCCGCTCTTTCTACCGGCACCAATGGCGCCGTGACGGCATTCGCCCTGCACAATGACGGCAGCGGCAACGCGCTCTACGTCGTGGGCGCCTTCACGACGGCCGGCGGCACTCCTGCCAACGGCATCGCACGGTGGAACGGCACGGCATGGAGCGCCGTCGGCGCGGGCGTTTCCGGCGGGTTCTTCGGGACCATCGTCAACGACATCGCAGTGTTCGACGACGGCACCGGTCCAAAGCTCTTCGTCGGCGGAAACTTCACCCTGGCGGGCGGGTCGCCCGCATCGTTCGTCGCGCGCTGGAACGGGAGCGTGTGGAGCGCCGTCGGCGGGGGAATCACCGGAGACCTCGTCGCTTCCGTGAAGGCTCTCGCCGTCCACGACGACGGGACCGGCAGCAAACTCTATGCGGGCGGGCGGTTTTCCATGGCCGGCGTCGCGGCCGCGTCGAATCTGGCTCGATTCAACGGCACGTCGTGGTCTGCGGTCGGTACGGGCGCGAATGGCGCCGTGCTCGGCCTCAAATCACACGCTGACTCGACGGGTAACGCGTTGTATGCGGGCGGCGGCTTCTCCATCGTCGATGGCCAGGCGGCCGTTGGCGTCGCCCGATGGAACGGTACTGCGTGGAGCGGCCTCGGCAGCGGGCTCGGCGGTGGGATCTTCGCGCCGCAGGCCGAGTCCTTCGCGTCGTTCTACTCGGCCGACGGCACGCCGCGGCTCATCGTCGGCGGCACGTTCGGGCTGGCCGGGGGAGTCCCCGTCGGGGGTATCGCCGCGTGGGACGGCACGTCGTGGAGTGATCTCTCGTTCGGCGTCACCGGTTCGGTCCATGCCCTTTGCGTGCACAACGACCTCTCCGGCGTGGGCGCGGCCCTTTATGCCGGGGGGGAGTTCTCGTCGTCGGGAACGGTCGCTCTCGGAAACGTCGGTCGTTACATCCAGCCCGGGCCGGTGATCCTCGCGCAGCCGCTTCCCGTCTCGATCTGCCAGAACGGATCCGTCGCCCTCAGCGTGACCGTCGCGGGTGCGACGCCGCTCACGTTCCAATGGCGCAAGGCCGGAGTTCCCGTCTCCGGTGCGACGGCGTCGACGCTTTCCTTCCCGGGGGCGACGCCGGCGATCAACGGTGTGTACGACTGCGTCGTCACGAATGGCTGCGGCTCCGTGACCACGACGGCCGTTCCCGTCTCGGTCGATACGCCGCTCACGGTGACGACGCCGCCCGCGACGCAGACGGTCTGCCTCGGCGCCCCGGCCACGTTCACCGTCGTCGTCGCTGGATCGGTGAATCCCACGTTCCAATGGCGCAAGGACGGATCCCCGATCAACGGCGCGACGTCGTCGAGCTACGTGATCCCCAACGCAGCGATGTCTGACGGCGGCTCGTACACGGTCACGGTCGGCGGCGCCTGCGGGAGCATCCTCAGCGCGCCTGGCGTGCTGACCGTCGACCCGGGTCCGACCATCACCACGCAACCCACCTCGTACCGGGGCTGCGCGGGCGGCACGGCCACGTTCGACCTCGTCGCCGCCGGCACGGTTCCGCTCACGTACACGTGGAAGCGGCAGTCACCCGGTGGCGGCATCACCATCGTGCAGCAGGGACTCACGACGCTCCTCACGATCACGAACCTGAACGCCGGCTCCATCGGCACGTACTTCTGTGAAGTCACGCAGGTCAACGGCTGCGGCGGAGCGGTCGCCAGTGACCCTGTGCTCCTCGACGTCGAATCGGCGCCGACGATCACGGTGCCGCCGCAGTCGCAGACGGTGTGCATCAACTCGCCCGCGACGTTCAGTGTCCAGGTCCTTGCCGCTCCGCCGGTGCTCTACCAGTGGTTCCGCAACGGCGTGGCGATCAACGGGGCGACCAATCCGACGTACACCGTGCCCTCGGTCACGGGTGCAACTACGGGCGCCTACGTCGTGAGCGTGACGAACGGATGCGCCACGGCGACGACGAGCTCTCCGGCGGCGATCCTATCCGTCCAGCCGGGGCCGCAGATCACCCAGCCTCCCGTCGGGTCGAGCATCTGTGCAGGGACGCCGGTGACGTTGAGCATCACGGCGAATCCGAACGGGGCGCCGTCGATCACCTACCAGTGGCGGCGAAACGGCACGCCGATCGCGGGCGCCACGTCGTCGACGTACTCCATTCCGAATCCCACTCCGGCGCAAGGGGGAGCGTACAGCTGCGCGGTGAGCAATGGCTGCGCAACCGTCGTGAGCGCCAACGGCGTCTTGACGGTCGCCGGCGGCGTGCCCACCATCACGGCGCAGCCGCAGAACATCACGGTCATCGTCGGAGCGCCGGCGACCTTCAGCGTGACGGCGACGGGCGGGGCGCTGAATTACCAATGGCGGCACTATGGCGGCGCCATCGTCGGTGCGACGGGTCCCACGTTCACTGACCCCGTCGCCCTGCCGGCCGAAGTTGGGCTGTACGACGTCGTCATCACGAACGCGTGTGGCTCGGTCGTGAGCCAGGCCGCAAACCTGGTCGTTTCGACTCCCCTGCTGGCCTTGTCGCAGCCGGGGGGAGTGGGCTCCGCGACGGTCGATCTCTCTGCGGGCCCGACCTTGGCGCTCTATTTCACGACCTTCACGGCGGATCCCGCGAATGCGACCAATCCGAATCAGGGCATCTGGTTCGGGCTCTGGACGACACCCATCGACCTGGAGGCGCAGTTCGGTATCGGGACGCCGCCGTTCGTCGGGAACCTGGACGTCGCGGGGCGTGCGCTCTTCGCGGTCCCTGGCGGCACTCTGCCGCCCGGGCTCACCGGGCTGACCCTGTACGCCCTGTCGGTCACCTACACGCCGATCACGGATCTCATCACGCCTTCCAACGTCGCGGCGATCACGTTGCTTTGACGGACCGGGCAAGACCTCTTGCCCCGGATCTGTCCGATCCCTACGCTCGTCGCCCTGCGGAGCGGCTTCGCCGTAGCTGCGTCCGCTGACGCCCGTGCCTGACGCCGGCATCCCCGCCGGAGCAGCCGGCGTTGGAACAGGGAGAGTCGAGTGGTGATGAGGGCGTTCTGGCTCCTCGCGTGGAGCTGCACGTTCGTGGGTTCGTTGCTCGCGCAGGACCCAACGGCCGACCGGATCAAGGCTCTCGAAGATGCGCTCCGTGCGGAGCGCGATCGGAACGATTCCCAGGCGAAACGCCTCCAGGAATTGGAGCTCACACTCTCGTCCGTGCTGTCGGCGCAGGCTGACGAAGCCCGCGGTGAGAAGCTCGAGCAGGAGATCCAGCGCGTCATCGACGAAACCGTCGATGAGCGCATCTCCTCCCTGCGGTCGGCGGGAAGCGGCGACTCCACGAAACTGAGCATTTCCGGGCAGATGCGTTTCGTCGCCCGGTTCTTCAGCGGCGCATCGGTCTCCACGGACACGAGCTTCGAACTCGAGCACTTGATCATCCAGATGAATCTCCGTCTGGACGACCACTTCCGGGTGAAGCTCTCGCCTGGCGCGTCCCACGACGGCGCCATCTACGCGCTCGAGGCCTACGGAGCGTACGCGTTCGCGCCGTGGCTCGAAGTTCAGGGCGGACGGTTCCTCGTGCCGTTCAACGGCGTTCATGCCTGGGCGTTTCCCAGTGACAGCTTTTTCGAACCGTATTCACGCGAAAACAGCCCCAAGCCCTTCCTCTACCCACCGTGGTGGGACGAAGGCGCGATGGTGTCCGGCCGGATCCCGTTTGGTCCCGAGGACGAACACGAGCTCTTCTACGCGGGGTACGTGATCAACGGCTTCGACGAGCAGGGGCTCGATGGGATCCACAAGCGGACCATCGGCGACAACAACAAGAACAAGACTCTCGGCGGTCGGGTGAGCGGGACGTTCCGGCTCGGGGACGAGACGCAGGTCACGGTCGGCGCCGCTGGAATGACCGGGAAATACGACGCCTTCGACCGCCGTTCGTTCTATGCCGCGGAGGGCGACCTGGAGTTCTCCTCCGGTCCGTTCTCCGTCTACGTCGAGGCGTTCTACAGGCCGAGCGAGATCTCCGGGACCGTCGTCGAGAACCCGGCGGCGACCGTGGTGGACGTGGCCTACATGTCCGGATTCAAGCTGCGCCCGCAGATCCGCATCCTCCCGGAGCTCGCGTTCTTCGTGCAGCTCGATCAGCTGGTCGTGCGCCAGCCGCCGCGGTCCTTCGGGAAGTTCAGCGTGCTCGAACTCGACAACGAGAGCTTCGCCATTCAAACGGCCGTCGCCGGCCTCAAATACGACGTGACACCCCATCTGCGGCTGATGATCGAAGCGGGGCAGTTCTTCCGCGACAGCGATCTGGGCCCGGACATCCGCTATCTGGCATTCAGCACGCTCTTCTATTTCTGAACATGCGCATCCGGCATTTCGTACTCCTCGTCCTTCTCGCGCTGCCGATGTTGTGGGTGTGTTCGGTGGGAGGCAGCGGTCAACCCGTGCCGCCGCCACCGTCGGATTTCGCCGTCGGGGCGACCGTTCCAGGATGGGCGCTCACGACGCCGCAGGCTGGTCGCGGCGAGGTCCGCGCAAACAGCACGCACCAGAATGGGAAGTGGTCCGTGGTCTTTTCGCGACCACTCAAGCCGCGGCCGCGAGACCTCCGGTTCAGCGTCGCCGTCATGGACGATGGCCTCGCACACACGGGGAACCCCCTCGTCCGTTTCACTGCCGACCCCGCCGCCTCGGCGCTCGGTGACCTCGTCGTGTGTCGCGAGGTTTCGAACGGACACGTGGTTCCGGATGGAGTCATCGGCCCGACGGAGTGGGACCCGCTTTCGTTCAACACCCTGGAGCTTCAGCCGCAGAGCAACCTCCCGACGGGCACGTATCCGTCGGCAGGCCCGTTGGGCTTGACGACGGCCTCCGCCTACGACGACGAGTACGTGTACTTCGCGTTCCGGTGGTTCGATCCATCGGGGACGAAGAGCGACAAGGGCCCCGTCCTCGAATGGAACGGATCCGCCTGGGTTCGCAGGCCGCATGCGGCGAACGACACGAACGGCAACGGCCTCATCGGCGCGGGGGAGACTGCGACGTACTCCGCGTCCGCCGACGACGAGGACCGCCTCGCCTTGTTCTTCCCAGTCGACGATTCGCAGGGCGCATTCCGGAATGGTGCGACAGGTTGCGCGGTCTCGTGCCACACGAACCTGTCACTCGCGCCTTCGGGGGCCGAGGCCGTTCACGCGTGGTCGGCGCCGGATCAACGCTGCGACGTGTGGCAGTGGCGCGCTGCCGCCACGGCACCAGGGAAGCGCGCGGAGGACGGGTTGCTCGTCGCCGCGCCGTTCGCCCTGGGGTTTTCCGGTGGTGGAAGCGGGATGTTGCCGGATGCCGGCGCTGCGCCGTTCTCGGTGCAGGACGGGACTGCGCCGGCGTTCATGTTCGCCGTGGGGCCGCCCGGCTTCGTACCGCTCGTGAATGGTCCGCTCGACTTCGCGGCGGGGACCCTTTCCGGCTTCCCAGTGATCCCCTCGGTCGCATCGACGGCGATCCCGTTCATCGGGTCGAACTTCAACAACACCGGTCTTCCGCCCGTGACCTGGAGCGGTTCGGCGCCGCTCTTTGGAAACGACTACCTGCCCGCCTACGTCATGCAGCAGCCTTCGGACAGCCGCGCGGACGTCGAGGTTGCGAGCTCACACGTCGGCGGCGAGTGGGTCGTCGAGTTCCGGCGCCGTCGCGTGACGCGGGACTCCGCCGGCGCGCCGCGGCAGGACGACGTGCAGTTCGACGAGGACGCGGCGTTCGCGAAGGACGCGTACGCCGTCACGACGGCCCTGTCCGGACTTCCGTTCTCGGTGTCGCTGACCGACCGCGCGAGCGGCCACGGCGTGCGCGAGTCGATGTACCCTGGGCCGCTGTTCCTGAGCCGCGACACCAGCCTGACGGGCACGCAACCCACGGCACTCGTCATCCACGACTACGGCGCCGGGTTCTCGCCCAGCCATGCATCGGACTTCACGGATCCGCGCGAGCTGGTTCCCGTCGTCACTTCCGGCGCCGATGCGGGGCTGCGATTGAAGGCGGGGACGGACGGCGGATCGAAGCTCTTCATCGTCGCCGAGTGGGACGACGTGGCGCCCGACCGTGGTCGCGACCAATGGAGCTTCGACGGCTTCTTCTGGACGCAGCAGGGCGATGAGGACGAGATCCGCATTCTGTGGAACGGACTCGTGCCGCGGTCCGCGTTCGTGTCCGGTGGCGGGTGCAACTATGCGTGTCACGCGCCCGGCGGCCCGCTCGGGGCACCGCAGGCGCAACACTTCTCCACTGCGGTGCTCAACGAGACGGCCGACCTTTGGCGGTGGGGCTCGTCGCGGACCGATCCCATCGGGTTCGCCGACGACGAGTCTCTGGATTGGTCGTTCACCGACCTGGTCGAGGGCGCGGGTTCCAACGGCGCCGTCCACGGAGATCTGGGCCGCGCGCCATTCGCATCCAATGCCCGGGCCGGCCGAACGTTCCCGGTGTACATGGCGGCGAGCGATCCCAACGCGAATGCGGCGGCGCTCACGTTGGACGTGCCGGGTTTCACCTCGGCCGTGCCGTTCCGCGACGTGCTCGGCAACCGTCCTCCTCAACCGACGGGTGGTGGGAGCGGGGTCTCGTTCACGGCCGACGTGCTTCCGATCCTCCAGCTGAATTGCACCGCGTGCCATCCGCCGTTCGGGAACCTCGACCTTCAAACGTATGCGGGAACGCTCGCGGGCGGTCAGAACGGGGTCGTCGTCGTCCCAGGCGACCCGAACGGAAGCCTGATCATGAAACGACTGACGGGTCAGATCCCGCCCCAGATGCCGCTGGGCGGACCGTATCTGTCTCAACAGGACCTGAGCACCATCAGCACCTGGATCTCCCAGGGGGCGCAGAACAACTGACATGACCCCACGCGTCAATCCTTCGCGGATCGTCCAACGACGTCTCGCCGCCGCGGGCGCCGTTCTGCTCTCGTCGATCGCCTTCGTCCTGCCCGTGCAGGACGGCGAAGCCAGTTTCGACACGACCGGGTATCCGGAGCCCATGGTCGCCGCCGCGAAACTCACCGAGCAGCGCTGCACGAAGTGCCACACGATCAAGCGTGTCGTGACGGCGCGCTACACCGCCGACCAATGGCGCGACTGCGTCGATCGCATGGCGCAGAAGGAGAAATCGGGGATCAGCCGGAAGGACTCCGAGGCCGTGACGGGGTTCCTCGCGTTCCACACGCAGAAGCGCCCGGCATCGCCGTCGGGCGCAAAGCCGGTCGACCCCAACTTGGGCGGACCCGCCGTGTTTCCGCTTCCTGAAAACGCCTTGTTCGCTTCGGCGCCACTCGCGGTCGACGAAGGACTTCCGGCGAAGCTCGACCTCTCGGGCGAGTCCATCACGGTCGAGTCGGTGAGCGTGGTCGCCGGTACCGGTTCCGCGGTCACCGTGAGCGCGGCCGTCGTTTGCGGCGACGTGAAGGGCGAGGTTTCGCTCGCTCGGGACGAGGCGGGGGACGCGAGTGCGAAGACTCTGACGATCCGCTCGTGGAAGATCGGGCCGCACGCGCTTTCGCTGCACGTCGCGCTCTACTCGGCCGAGGCGCCCTTCTCGCCATCGGCCCGCCCGTTCGTCAAACTCGCCACGCTGGTCGTGCGCGACGCCGACTGACGTCACGCACGACCGCGGGGTCCGGCGAGTGGATCACTCGCCGAGGAGGCCGTGCTCTTGCACGAGGGTCTCGGCGCGCTGCTCCAAGGCCTTGGCTTCGGAATCGCGTCCGATGAAACGCAGCATGTGCGCTTCGTTTCGCAGCCCCCGGTGAAGGCCGCCCCAGTCCTCGCTCGCTTCGAACTGCGTCTGCGCGGCGCGCAGGTTTCCGAGCGCCTCGTCGACGCGACCCGAAAGCGCTTGAACCGTCGCGAGGTCGGCCAGTGCGCGCACCGACCCGTCCCACGTCGGCTGCTTGAGCGAACGCGCGAGGAAATCCTCTGCATGGTTCAGGTCGCCGAGCTCCGCACTGAGGACTCCGGCGAGCGCCAGCGCGGGGCGGGCGATCTCCGGCGACGAACTGCGGGTCAGCGGGCCGACGATGAGGGCTGCTTCGCCGACGCGTTGCTGGGCGTAAAGCGCCCGCACCCGACCGAGTCGCGCGGCCTCGCGGAGCGAATCCGTCGTGGCCAGCGGCTCGAGGCGCAGGTAGTCGATGGTCGCCTGACGTGAATCGCCGCGGCGCAGCTCGGAATCGGCGAGGCGAGCGAGCGCGGTGGCGTCGTCCGTCACCGGGCCGGTTTGTGGCCAGCGGGCGGAACCCGGGCGTTGGTCCATCACGCGGCGCCACAGCGACGGGTCGTTCAGATCGAGGGCCAGTCGAACGGCCTCTTGCCACCGGGCCTCGGCGGCGTCCGGGTCGGCGCGGCGTTGATGCACGATCGCGAGCAGCATGGCCGTGTTCGCGGCGATGTGATTGAAGCGTGCATCCTTCGCCATGGCGAGCGCCTGCTCGACCTTCGACACGTCACCGGACTCGCCCTCGGCGAGCGCGGCGAGGATGCGCTGGCGGTCGGCCGCGGATCCGTTGCCGAAGACCTTGTCGTAGGCATCGCTGACCTGTCGGGTCGTTTCATCGTCGGGAGAACGGCGGATCGTCGACAGCGCCACGTCTGGCCAGAGTGCGACGAACCGCTCGACGGAGGCGGCTCCACCGCGGGCGGCCATGCGGGACGCCGTCACCCGGAACGCCGACATGTCGATGCTCGGTCCGAGCGCGACCTGCTCGCCGTCGATGGTCACGCGCTTCGACGATGAGACCTTCGTGTCGACGTCGTCGGAGCTGCAGGCACCGATGATGACGAGGGGAACGGCGCACACGAGGGTGCGTGCCACGTGCAACCAATGACGTTTCATGCTCAGTTACCTCCCGGGAGTCCGCTCTGGTAGCGGAGGAGCTCCTTGAGGGGCTCGGACGTGAGGGGCGGCTTCGGCGCCTCCCCCTTCTGGAATGTATCCATCGGGTCGCCGTTTGGCGACGCCGGGTGCGCGAGAAGTTTGTCGGCGAGCTGGCGACTGACCTCCTGGCCCTCCGTGGGGGTGAAGAGGACGTAGGGCCGGACCATGATCACCAGCTCCTGGCGGGTGCGGCTCTTCGCCTCGCGGCGGAAGAGTGCGCCGAGGAGCGGGATATCCATGAGGCCGGGAACGCCTTCCTCGTGGACCTCCATACCCTCCTGCACGAGGCCGCCCAGGGCGAGGGTGAGCCCGTCCTTCGCGATGACCGTCCCGGACACGGAACGCGAGCCGACGACGTCGACCGGCTGGTTGATCACCGAGCCCGTGGACGTGATGACGGGAATGGCGGCACCGCCTTCGCGGACGTCGGACGTCTCCTGCAACACGCGCAACGTCACCGTCCGGTCGGCGTTGATGTTTGGCGTGATGAGCAGGGTCGTACCCACGGGGCGGATCTCGACCGTGTTCTGGGGTGTCGTCGTCACGGAGTTCTGATTGACCGTCGTCTGCCCCGAGATGTTGCGGACGATCGGGCGTTCCTCACCGACGAAGAGGCGTGCCACCTCGTTGTTGGCGACGAGGAGCATGGGAGTCGCGAGGGTGACGACGCGGTTCTTCTGCTGAAGGAGCGAGAGCCGCGAGAGGAACGAATCGCTCACGTACTGGTAGACGAACGAACCCGGGTCGAACGAGCCACTGCCGGTCGCGATGTTGCCCGTCTGGAACCGCAGGTTGTGTCCGCCCGTCGAGTAGTTGGCATCGAAGGCGGAGCTGAAGTCGTCGCCCAGATCCAGCGCCAGGATCTTCACTTCCAGGAGAACCTGCGGCGTCGGGACGTCGAGGGCTCGGACGATGCGTTCGATCTCCTTCAACGCGGCGCCGTCCGCCGACCGCACGGCGATCATGTTGTTGCGGCGCATGATCGTCACGTAGATCGACGTCTGGGTGCCGCGGAGCTTCTCCAAGAGCGAGGAGTCGTACTCGCCTTCGCCCTTCGCGAGGGCCTTCTCGATCATCTCGATCTGATCGGAAGTGAGTGCTGCCGACCCCTGCGATGAGCGACCATCCGGACGAGTCCGGTCCGTCGCCTGCTGGTTGAACGCATTCTGGTTGGAGTACTGGTCCACGCCCTGAGTGCTGCGCAGGAAGTTGTTCACGCCGCTGTTCTGGCTGAACGCGCTCCCACCCTGCCCGAATGCCGTCGTGTTCGAGCCACCTCCGAGGACGCCCAGGCTCTGCCCGCGTTGTTCGAGCAGGTCGAAACGCTGGAAGCGCTGGAGGATCTCCTGGTACTCGTCGCTCATCAGGTCGCGGTCGAGCGAAAGCCGCACGCGGCTTCCGAACAGATTGCGGATGGCGACGGCCACGTCGACGGAGTTGGGGAAGAAGAGCGTGAAGACCTGAGTGCGCTCGTCGCGGAACGCAACGAGGTCGCGTTCGAACTCCTTGGACGTCATCACGCGAACGACGCCGGACGCTTCATCTTCCTTGAACCACATGCCGTAGGTCTTCGAGAGCGTCTCGATGGCCTGGCGAACCGTGATCTGTTGGAGGAAGCAGGAGATCGCCTTCTTGCCGGCCTCCTCGGACGGAACGATGTTGACGCCCGTCTCCTCCGAGATGAGGCGGAGCGCCTCGCGGAAGGTCGTTTCGCGAAGGTCGAGCAGCTCGACGGTCTGGTCCAGCCGGTCGGCGGGCCGTGAGGGGGCGGGTGTCTGCGGTGCGGTCGGGTCCTGGGCAGACACGGCCAGCACGGCGAAGAACAGGGAGAGGGTGGTACGCATGGACATCATCGGATGATCAAGAGCTCGCCAGGCGAGCCCACCTCGACAAAGACCCCGTCACTGCTCACGCGAACGATCCGCAGGACGATCGACATCTGGTTGTTGACGACGACGCCCTGGTTGGGCGTCGCACGCGCGCCGGTGCCCGTCGTGGGCTGACCCTGCGCCTCCTTGCGCTTCTCGGCTTGCAGGTCCTCCCGCGTCGGGCGGTCCGTCGGCACTCCCGCTCCCGTGGCGCCCGGCTGCGCGCCCGGCGTTCCGGGTGCGGGCTGCGGGCGCGGCATCGTCATGCGCGCGTTGACCGTGAACGCGAGACGTTCACCCTCGCGCACGGCGTAGGTCCCCACGTCGCCGACCTCGACGAGCGCCGCCTGCTTGTCGCGCCCCTTCAGGCGAAGCAGGCCCTTGAGCTTCATCGTCGGAAGCGTCGGACGCTGCGGAAGTGGATTGAACTCCTCCTCCGGGCCCTTCGGTGGCGGATTGAAGAAGATCTCCTTGATGAGATCACCCGGCTTGAACGGGCTGTCGGTCGTGGGGCGTGAATCCGTCGAACGCTGCGGCTGTTGCTCGCCGCCCGTTTGGGCGGGGAGCACGGCGCAGAGTGCGACCAGGGTGCAGACGATGCGGGGAGTCATTTTGGAGCTCCGGCGGCGGCGAACATTCCCAGGAAGAACGCGATGTAGACGAACCCGACCACACCACCGACGATCACGGTGATGGCTGGTTCGACGAGTGTACCCGCTCGCTTCAGCCAGCGGGCCAGCTCCGTCTCGTGGAAAACGGCCATGTCCGTGAGGACACGGTCGAGCTCGCCGGTCTTCTCACCGACGGCGATCATGCGAGACAGGAGGGGTGCGAAGGGTTTGGCGTCGGACAGCGCCTCGGAAAGCGTATGGCCCGCCATGATCCTGTCCTGCGCGCGCGCGAGCGCCGACGCCGTGACGGGCCGGGGGAGAATCTCGCGAACCAGGCGCAGGGAGTTGATGATGTCGATGCCGTTGGAGTTGAGCACGCCGAGGGTTCGGGCAAAAACAGCCGTAGCCGACATGCGCCGCAGGGCGCCGATGATGGGCATGCGGAACAGGGCCCGGTCGATGCGCCGACGCGACGGCGGCAGCCGGTCGAGGACGACGATCAGGATCACCAACGCGCCGAGCACGATCATCACCACCGGCAGGTACTCACGGAGCCAGCGCGAGAACGAGATCAGCGCCATGGTCACTTCCGGGAGTTTCTTGTGGAAGCCACCCAGGAATTTCTCCAGGGTCGGGATGACGCTGAGGACCATGTACGCCGTCACGGCGCCGGTCAGCAGGAGGACGATGGCCGGGTAGAAGAGCGCCTGCAGGAACGTGGCTCGGAAGCCGCGGCGCCGTTCCAGGTGCTCGGCCGCGCGCTCGAGGGCCTGGTCCAGCGTGCCCGACTGCTCACCCGCCTGGATGAGCGCCGTGATGAGCGGCGTGAACTGCCGCGGATAGGCGCGCAGGGCGGACGTCAGGTTCGATCCCGCCTCGATCTTCGAGGCGATCTCGTCCCATCGCCGCGCCATGGCCGGTCGACGCGCCGCTTCCGCCGTGCTGCGAAGCGCAGACAGCAGCGGGAGACCGCTTCGGTGCATCAGGGCCAGCTGGCGCATGCCCGCTTCGACGTCGAACGACGTGGCCGGGAGCAACGAGATCCGTCGCTTGCTCGCGTTCTTGTCGATGGGGTCGATGTTGAGAATCAGCAGCCCGCGCTTGCGCAGTTCGTCGATGGCCTGGCCGACGGTGGGCGCGGTCGTCGAGCCCGTCTGCAACTTGCCCTCCGCGTCGCGCGCCCTGAATGCGAAGTTCGGCATCACGCACCCTCCACGGCTTCGATCGCCTCGGTCGGAGGTGTGATCCGTGCAAACACCTTCTCGATGGCATCGTCGCGGAGCGTTCGTGCGTTGCCCGAGATGCGGAACAGTTCCTTCTCGCTCATGCCGTCGGTGATCGCGGCGGCCGCCTCGGGTCCCGGGGCAAAGGTCTCGAAGAGTCCGATGCGGCCCGCGTACCCCGAGCGCTTGCAGAACGCGCAACCGACCGCCTCGCCGACCATGCGACCCTGGAAGGATCGATCGCCCAGCGCCGCCGCCTCGGACGCACCGAGCGGCCGCTCCCGAACGCAGTGCTTGCAGAGGCGGCGCACGAGGCGCTGGGCCATCGCGAGGCGCAGCGTGTTGGCGATGAGGTAGCGGGGAAGACCCATGTCGGCGAGACGCGTCACGGCGCTGACGGCGGAGTTCGTGTGCAAGGTCGAGACGACGAGGTGTCCGGTCAGCGAGGCGCGCACGGCGACTTCTGCCGTCTCGAGGTCGCGAATCTCGCCGATCATGAGGACGTCGGGATCGTGGCGCAGCGCACTGCGCAGGGCCTTCGCGAACGTGATCCGGTCACCGGTGTCGACTTCGACCTGCGAGACGCCGGGGATGTCGTACTCGACCGGATCCTCGATCGTCAGCACGTTCAGCCGGGGCAGGTCGAGCGCGCGGAGCGCCGCGTACAGCGACGTCGTCTTGCCGCTGCCCGTCGGTCCGGTGAGCAAGATGAGGCCGTGAGGCGCTTGGATGGCCGACTGGAACGTGGCGAGGTCGCGCGGCAGCAGCCCCAGGCGCGTGAGGGTGAGAGTCTCCACCTGCTTGGAGAGGAGCCGGAGCGTGACGCGCTCTCCGAACTTCGTGGGAAGCGCCGCTGCGCGAACGTCCACCGCGCGACCACCGGAGGCCGGCCCCGTGGAATAGGTGAAGCGACCATCCTGGGCGACGCGCTTCTCCGCGATGTCCATCCCCGAAAGGACCTTCAGGCGGTTGACGAGACCGGGCACCGAGTCCGGCGCGATCTGGCGCGCGGCTTCGAGGGTGCCATCGACGCGATAACGGACGCGTGCACCATCGGCGCTGGGTTCGATGTGGATGTCGGACGCCCCTTCGAGGAGCGCCGAGTTCATGATGTCGTCGACGAGCCTCACGGTCTCGTCCGTGACGACGGTGTCCCGCTGGATGAAGACGCGACCGAGCGCGCGGTCGAGTGATTCCGGCACGGCGCGGAGCGCGATGACCTTGCGGCCCACGGCGCGCTCCAACGCCTCCACCGTGACCGCGTCTTCCGGATCGAGACAGGCGGCGTAGACGCCCGCGTCGTCCTCGCCGAACGCCAGCGCACGCCGGCGCATCGCCAGTGACTCCGGAACCCGGAGCGCGATCGCCGGATCGATTCGGACCTCGTCCAGATTGATGATCGTGTCGGGTTTGATGACGGAGCTCATGGTCAGATCCAGCACCACACGGAGAACTCGAGTTGATCCGCGCCTTTCGCCTTGAGCCTGATCGTGAACGCCACGGGGACGGCGAAGGTCGCGAGCTGACTCACCTCGCGCATCGCGGTGAGGAACTGTCCCCACGAGCCTTCGAGGTCGAATCGGAGGACCTCGGGGGAGGGGCCGCCAAGATCCTTCATGGTCGTGACGACTTCTCGCGCGCCCGCGTTCGGCTGCGCGACCGTCGGGTCGTCGTTGTCGGATGCGGACCGCACGACGGAGAGTTTTCCGCGTTCGAAGAGCGCCGTGAGTTCGCGGACGGTCGTGGTTCGCGATTCCGTGGTCGACCAGTGTGCGAGCAGCGACGCCTTCTTCTCCGTGAGCGCCTTCACGCGGTTCTGCTCGTTCCGTAAAGCATCGCGCTTGGCGTCGATGTCGTCTTCCATCGCCGAGATCGTGTCGGCGGCGCTGCCGCTGGCGTTCTTCAAACGGAACGCAGCCAGGTTCACGCGATCCTCCAGTTTCGGCTGGATGATCCACAGGTGAACGCCGAGGAAGGCGAGTGCCGGCAGACAGGCGAGGAAGATCCGCTCGCGGGAGGAGAGCTTCATGGGGCCCTCCGTTTGATCGGGCTCGGCTGAGACGCCTCCGACGGTGGCGGCGGCATGGGCGCGGCTGCGACGGGCGCGACGACGAACGCAAAGTTCTGGAACGTCATCCCGCCCTTGGCCGTGTCGGCCGAGGTCTTCACGGGCTGGACCTCGCAGCCCACGGCCTTGAGCGCTGGGGCCAGGTCCGCCGTGAACTGGCTTGCGGATGTGGGCTTGGCACCGACGCCCTCGACCTCGATCGCGCCGGCCGCACGGCTGCGTACGGCCGTGAGCATGATCTCGGGGTTGGTCTTCGTCGAGAGGGCCTCGAGGATGGAGAGGAGCCGCGTTCGCTGCGCTCGGATCTCTGCCTCGACGGCCGTGAGGCGCCGCTCCACGGGATCGTTGGCCTTCTTCAGGTCCTCGATCTGCTTTGCAAGTTGCGCCTTCTGCCGGTTGCGGCCCGCTTCTGCGCCCTTCGTGGCCTCGAGGCGCGCCGCCTTGTCCTCGAGTTCCTTGGCCTTGTCCGACTGGACCTTGATGTCCCAGACGCACCATGCCGCGACGGCGAGGAACGCGATGAGCGCCGTCGTGCTGATGGTCGCTCGCGACGCCGCGCGCGGCATCGGCGCGACGACGGGCACGGAACCAGCCAGCGCACCGATCGTGGGCCCAAGCCGCGCGAGCCACGCGATGGCATCCTGATCGACGGCGAGCCGCCCGGCGTCCTTGATGTTCTCGTGACTGCCGAGGCCGGCCGCAGTCGGCCGAAGGGATCCGGTCCACGTGATCGGCTTTCCCTTGGCGGGGCCGCGCGAGAACTCCTCGAACGCCTGCTGCCAGGAGCGCTGGCCAGGTCGCGCGGCGACGATGCGCACGTGGGTGCCGGCACGCAGGCAGGTGGCCTGATCCCAGATCTCGATCGTGGCCGGATGCTCGGCATCGACGACGAGTCCGACGGGGCTCAGGATCCCGGCGAGGCGCGTGTTGGCGGACGCCAGCGTCGACTCGAGGTTCGCCCGGACTTCGGCGCGGACCTGCGTCACCCAGATCGCGACGCGATTGTCGGAGGCGGGCTCGCCGGGGAGATGGCCCGTGGCCGACTCCATGGCGGGCACGCCCGACAACGGTTCGAGTTCGAAGCCGATGGCGTGCGAGGCCTCGGCAGGATCCAGGCCGTCGAGCGCGGCCTTCGGAAGGAGGAGCGTCTGGGTCCAAGCGGCCTCGTCGATGACCCAGGTTTTCTGGGCAGGCCGGGGGCCCGTGAGGAGCGTTGAAGCGACGGCGAAGCGGTCCCCGCTGGCGGGCCGCGTCACGGAATGGGACACGGCACCGTGGCTTGTCAGGTCGACTCGTGACGCTCGGTCGCTCGAGAAGTACAGAAGTGTGACCGAGCTACGGGACATCGATGAGGGCGGGGAGGTTCAGTCGATCCGGAGATCGATGTTCTGGGCTCCGTTGCGGATGACGCGGGTGACGGCGTTGCTGCGCAGCGTGGCTGCGGCGCGCTTGTCGGGCGCGGCCGTGGGCGCGACGTACGCCCGCAGCACGCGCAATCCGGGTGTGAGTGCGTTCGTGCCGGTGAAGCTGTAGTGGAAGATCACTGGCAGCTGGCCGAGCGGCGGGGTCTCGGTGTCTGGATCTTCAGGGATTGCCACGAGCCCGCCCGTCGTGGGGTCCGGCGCATAGGCGAACACCTGCACGGTCCAGTTGGACATGCCGAACGGCAACCGGTTCACGCTCACCGTGCCCTGCAAATCCGCGCGAATGCGGTCGATCCCGACGGATGAGTCGAAGAGCACGAGCGGGACGTCCGCGTCGTAGGACGCTCCACCCGCCTGCCCGTCCTGGCCGAGGATCTGGATTCCCCAATACTGCGTGTCGGACGTGATGACGGGGGAGTACCCGAATCCATCGAAGCAACGGTCCGAGCCCGGCGCGAGCTTGAGGTAGGGACCGCGCCAGCCCACGGCCATCGTCACACCTGGATCGACGGCATCGGTTGCGAGATGGCTCGCCGCCATCCCGATGGGGCGCTTCCACAACTCGGTGAGCTGACGCTCAGCGTCGGGACCGGGAGCCGGCAGACGACCGACGTCGGAGAGGAAACCCGGAGCGAACTCGGAGGGGTCGAGCGACGGTGTGCCGAGAATGGCGTGCTCGAGCTCGTTCGCGAGCTGTTGCGACTGGTTGAAACTCTGCTGTTCACGGAGGCCAGTGACCGAACGGATCGCGACGGTCGTGAGTGCGACGAGGATGGCGAGAACGACGAGCAGCTCGATGAGGGTGAAGCCGCTGTTTCGGGTGGTGTGATTCACGGTCCGTTTGCTCGGAAGAGATACAGCACGATGTCGTCACCAACGTCCTGGAGTTGGTTCCGATCAGGTGCCTGCGCACTTGGGGATGTCTCGATGATGCCGTCCGGTCCGGCGGAGACCAAACGGGTGAATTCTCGACGTTCGTCGTCCGTCAGGCCGGTCGTAGTCGGGCGCTGGAGGATGACGGGGCGCTGCCAGGGGTCGATGACACAGGGGGCCCCGACGTTGTCGTAGTTGATGGTGAACCCCGCGGCGTCGTTCAGGGCGTACACCCCCCCCGGCGACGCCAGGTAGGGACCGTTCCATCCTCGGGCGGTGAAGCGGTCAAAGGCGTGGACGGGGCGCCCGGAGGGCAGAAGCGTGGGCATCTGAAACAGGTCCGACAGCCGGATCGGCGGTTCGGAGTTGTCGACGATGAATCCGGGGCGATCGAGCGTTCCGACAATCGCATCCCGTAGGGCTGTGAGGCTCACCTGGGCTGCGTGGACCTTCTCCTCCTCGCTCGTCGAGGAGAGGTTCAGCAGGGCGACGGACGCGACGACGACGAGAATGGCGGTCACGGTGACCAGCTCGATCAGGGTGAAGCCTCGTTCTTTGCACATCGTCATCGCCTCGCCATCCCAATGGCGCCGTTCCACTTCGATCTGTCGCCCGCGGTCGGGCGAGAACCTCCTGTGCAGCCAGGAGATACGAGAGCGCCCCGGGCGGGGATCCGGGGCGCGGAAGCGATCTCAGTTCTCGTAGAAGTCCTGGATCTCGTCGCTCAGCAGGTTGCCTTCAGCGCCGAGGGTGCCGATGAGGCGGGCGCGGGAGCCGCTCGAGCGGAGTTCGAAGACGACGAGGTAGCGGGCGTACGCCGAGTTGACGTCCACACCGGCCGAGATGGGGGCCTCGTGGAGGGTGTCCCCGACGATCTGGTTGCGCGGGCCGAGGCCGACGACGATGACCTTGCGACCAGCGGGAACCACGCCGCCGTTCGAGGCGTACATGCGCGCGATGATGTTCTGGCCGTCCGGGTCCGCCTGGTTGATCGTGGCAACCGTGTCGCCGACCTGGAGGACGCGGGCCGCGCCGTTCGCGCTGTCAGGCGGGAACCCACCGGTGTTGTGATCGAAGACCGTCGTGATTCCCACGCGCTGCAGGGAGCGCAGCTCGTTCTGGTCGGTGATGGTGGTCGTCGTGAGGCGGACCGGTGAACCCGGGGTCGATCCCGTGAGTTCGGGCGCGAGCGCGGTGAACAAGGTCGCCGTGCTGGCAGCGTCCATCAGGGAATCCCAGCCGTCCGGGAACAGGTCCTTCTGGACCTTGTACTGGGTGATGTAGCGGTCGACCCCGTGGATGTTGGCCGCATCGGCCGACTTGTTTGCCTTCAGCTTGAACACGTCCAGCTTCGGGAGGATGAGACCCGAAAGGACGGCGAGGACCGCCATGACGACCACGAGTTCAACGAGCGTAAAGCCACCGTCACGCCCGGCGGGGCGCGCGTCATTGTTGCGTTGCATGTTCTGGGACACTCCGAAGGAAGTTGGGCTCTCTAGCGAGTCGCTCCAGGGCCGAGATTCTAGAGGTGGCTGCGAAATAATCCAGATCCTTTTCTATGAAGGTAAGTTTGACCTGTCGGTTCAAACCTGAGTTCATTCTGAATTCATTGTCGCCTCGGCGACTTTTTCGCGGCGAAACGGCCTCGCGGACCCGCACCCGCACTCCGATGGAGCGGCATTGGCGCTCGAGCCGGCCGCTTTCTTTCCTCAGCTTCGACCTCAGGTCGGGTCGATGACTCCCTTCGTTCGGTCAGGTCGACAGAACCGCGGCCGTGGAACGCGGGCTTCCACTTCATCGAGGACGAGGGAACGGAAATGGGGAGCGGGATTAGAGCACACACGCTGCTGGCATGCCTGATGGTCCTGGTTGCGGCTTCGCCGGGGCAGGTCGGTTCCGAGAAGGCCATCCCGATCCATCTTGCGGATGGATCGGAGTTTACGACGAATCCCAAGCAGGTTGTGGCCCACGGCCGGGCGCTGTTCGTCGCGAACTGGACGAAGCAGGACGGTCAGGGGCGCCCGCTCCGCAAGGGGAACGGAAACCCGCTGTCCGACCCGAGTGATCCGCTCACCGGGTTCCGCGGATTCAACCGGGTGTCGGCGCCGGACGCGAACTCCTGCGCCGGCTGCCACAACGCGCCTTTCTCCGGAGGAGGCGGCGACATCGTCGCGAACGTGTTCGTGCTTGGGCAGCGCTTCGACTTCCTCACGTTCGGGCCCAACGCCGACGGCTTCACGACGAAGGGCACGACGGACGAGATGAGCCGCCTCGCCACGATCGACGAGGCCGCCAACTCCCGCGGGACCGTGGGCATGTTCGGTTCCGGCTACGTCGAGATGCTCGCACGCCAGATCACCTTCGATCTGCAGGCGATCCGCAGCGGCATCGCTGCCGGCTCCAACGCGGCCTTGACGAGCAAGGGGATCAGCTTCGGGACTCTCGCCCGTGGCGGCGATGGGTCGTGGGACACCTCGGGCGTGGTCGGCATCCCGGCCGAGAGTCTCGCTTCGGCGGGGCCGACGAGCCCGCCGAGTCTCATCATCCGGCCGTTCCACCAGGCCGCCGCCGTGATCTCGCTGCGCCAGTTCACCAACAACGCACTGAATCACCACCACGGCATCCAGAGCCCCGAGCGGTTCGGCCTCGGCGACACCGACGGCGACGGAATTCCAGGCCCGAACGACGTGCTCCCGAACGAAGTGACGACGGCCGATGTGACGGCGCTCTCGGTCTACCAGGCGACGCTCGCGGTCCCGTGTCGCGTCATCCCGCGGGATGGCGCCACGAGAAACGCGATCGCGCTCGGCGAGCAGCTCTTCTGCTCGCAGACGCTCGGATGCGCCTCGTGCCACAAACCGAACGTGACGCTTGCCGGCGACCAGGGCACTGCGGGCCAGGGGAAGGGATGGGTCTTCACCGAGCCCAACCCCTTCAACCCCACGGGCAACCTGCAGCCGGGCGACACCTACACGACGGCTCACGGCACGTATGCCGTCGACCTGTCGAATACCGACCTGCCGTGGCCGCGGCTCTTGCCGCAGAACAACGCGATCCGCGTTCCAGTGTTCTCGGACTTCAAGCTGCACGACGTGATGACGGGCGATCCCGATCAGCGTCCCGAGCAGCTCGACATGCACCAGGCGCCTGGATCCACGGGCTTCTTCGCCGGGAACAAGGCGTTCATCACCCGCAGGCTTTGGGGCTGCGCGAGCGAGCCGCCGTACTTCCATGACGGCAAGCTGACGACACTTCGCGAGGCCATCGAGCACCACTTCGGCGAGGCGACGGCCTCTCGCGCGGCCTTCCTCGCGCTCTCCGCAGCGGAGCAGGCGGGCGTCATCGAGTTCCTGAAGAGCCTGCGCGTGACGAGTGCCGACATGCGCGCTGCCGCCACGAAGCGCACGAAGGCCGGCCGCCTCGCCTATGCCACGGCCATCGACGATCAGGGCAACCCGATCGACTGGAACGGCGCCTGCTCACAGTTTCCGTGAGGTGACCCTCCGCGTCGCGGCGTTCAGCCGCGGCGCGACCCGATCCGGCGATTGAGCGCGGAGATCAACACGCCGCCGATCGTGGCGAGGGAGATCTCGGGCCAGGGAAACTGGCGGGCGCGACCCCGGAAGCGGTCGCCGATCGCCTGACCGAACCCGCGCAGCGCGCGCAGGAACGTCGCGAACGTCGCGCGGGGACGCTCTCCCGTGTGCCGCAACAACAAGACCGTGACGTCATCGTCCGAGGGCACTCCACCGCGGAACGACTCGACGCGCGACAGGAGCGAGCGGACGACGCCGTCCGGGCGCGAAACGTCCACCTTCCGCAACATCTCGAGGAGACCGAGCTCGCCGACGCGTGAGCCGTCGTGGCCCTTGGCCTCGATCAGTGAATCCGTGTAGACGAGGACGAGATCGCCTTTCTCCAGCGTGAGAGACGCCTGGTCGTAGCGGACGCCGGCGTCGATCCCGAGAGGGATGTTCGCCAGCCCGGATTGCGGCACGTGAGTCGTCACGAGATCCCACGTTCCGGTTGCGGCGCGGTAGAGGATGGGTCTGGGATGGCCCGCGTTGCAAAGCGTGAGGAAACTCGTCGGTGCCCAATACGTGCCGAGGATCGCCGTCGCGAAGTACGCGTCGTCTCCCGGCTGCTCGGCGAAACTCTCGTTCACCCGTTGGACGACGCGCGACTGATCGACGTGGTTCACGAACCGCCGCATGAGGCCGCGCAACCGGACGGCCACGTCCGAGACCTGTGGGCCGTGTCCCGACACGTCCGCGACGACGAAACGTGCGATGCGCCCCGTCGCGCAGCTCGAAACGTAGTGGATGTCACCGCCGCTGTCGGACCCTTCGTGCGGGACGCTCAGCACCCACACGTCGAGTCCCGGCATTGCGACCTTGTTGTCGAATGCGTGGTTCCCGCCCCAGACCTCCATGCACTGCATGAGATGGGAGCCGGTCGATGCTGGAGTGGCATTCATTGTCGTGGGAGACGGCGCGAGTGCGCGTGGGAGCGCGGAATGGACGTCGGTTTAAGAGGGGCCGAGGTTGGAATCAATGCTGCGGCGGTCCTGGGGCGATCCCCGCACGTGAGCGGGGGCTCGGTGGTAGAACCTCGCCATGCTCCTTACGACCGGCATTCGCGTTCGGATGGCGATCGCGGTCTGTGCGCTGGCGGCGTGTTCCTGGGCTCAGCTGCGGGTGCATCCGCGGCAGGACTCGGGCGACGCGGCGCTCACGCTCGCGCTTCGCAGGATCGGGAATCCGGCGACCGTGATGATCTGTACGGCGCACCCCGACGACGAGAACAGCGCGCTGATCGCACGGCTCGCGTTGGGTGAGGGATCCCGCGTCGTCGTCGTGACGGCAACCCGTGGTGACGGCGGTCAGAACGAAATCGGTCCCGAGATCTTCGATGCCCTCGCAGTGCTGCGGACGGAGGAACTGGCGGCCGTGCATCGCCTCGACGGAGCCGAGCAGTGGTTCACGCGGGCGGTCGACTTCGGCTATTCGTTCAGCGTGGAGGAGACACTGTCGCGGTGGGGTCGCGATGAGATCCTCGGCGACTTCGTCCGGCAGATGCGGATCCATCGCCCGGACGTCGTCCTGACGATGCACCCGATCGGTGACGGCGGAGGCCAGCACCATCAGACGTCCGCGAAGCTCGCCGCCGAGGCGGCGCGGCTGGCGGGTTCATCCGAGGCGTTTCCCGAACAGTTGGGCGAGGGGCTGCGCCCGTGGCACGTGGGGCGCGTCCTCGCGTCCACGAACTTCGGACTCGGCGCCGAGTCCCAACCGACCGACTCGCGATCCGCCGAATCTCGTCGCGGCCGCGGGCGCGCCGCGCGGACGACGGACTCACGTGCGGATGGACCAGGCGAGTCTCGTCCGCAATCGCGTCCCGAGACATGGCCTACGAAGGCCACCCGGGTCTTCACCGTCGAGACGTCGGTGTTCGACCCGGTCCTCGGAGCGACGTTCGCCGAGATCGGGCTCGAAGCGCGCTCCATGCACAAATGCCAGGGGATGGCGCAGCTCCTGGCGCTGCCGAGCCGATCGAGCTCACGCTTCCGCGAAGTCTGGAGCGATGGGTGGGCGACCGCGGAGCCGACGGAGCCGCGTCACCCCCGCGTGTCGATCCTCGACGGGATCCGCATGGGGGTCGTAGGCGCCATCTCGCCGCGGATTCCCGAGGGCAGTCCCGATCGTATTCCCGACGACGCGGACATCGAGAACCTCGCGGACGCCGTGGCAATCGACGATCTCCAGGACGAGATCCGCCGGCAGTTCCAGTCGGGAGAGCGAGGTCGCGCCGGCACGGGCCTGCTCCAGCTGAAGGATCGCCTCGCCGGATTGAGGGCGCGCCTGCACGACCGCGTCCCGCCGCGCGAGTGGACACCCGATGCCGAGCGGCTCGTGGCGCGCGCCGAGGATGCGGCGGTGGATGCGATCCTCGCGTCGCGCGGGTGGCGTCTCGACGTGCTCGCCGATGATGGCGTCGTCATTCCCGGCCAGGAGGTCAAGGTCGGCATCCACGCCGTACAACACGGCGCCGACCCGATCCGTCTGGACTTCATCCGTTTGGTCGGCTTCTCGACCGAGAAGACGTTGCCCGAGTCCAGGCCAAGCGCGGAACTGAAGCCGGGCATCCCGTGGACGTGCACGATCGTCGGCGGGATTCCGGCGGACGCGCGATTCACCGCGCCGCATTGGCGACGTCGCGCCGACGTCGACCGCTATGAGTTCGAGTTCGATGCGCCGTTCGGCGCCGCGTTTCGGCCAACGCCGTTCCTCGCGCAGCTCGGGATCGAGGTCGGCGGGCGCCGCATCGAAATCGTGCGGCCGATCGAGTTTCGCCATCCCGGCAACATCTTCAGCGGCGAGAAGCGCCACGAGATCCTCGTCGTGCCGGCATACTCCGTGCGAGTGACGCCCGAGATCGCTGCGGTGCCCGCGATGACGTCCGCTCCCGTCTCGCGCAGCGTGCGCGTGACCGTGACGAACTGCCGTCCGGGTCCGGCCCGGGGCGCAGTCTCCTTGGACCTGCCGCCAGGATGGTCGTCGGATCCCGTCCAGGTTCCGCTCACGCTCCAGCGTGAAGACGAATCGATGGCGGTCACGTTCGACGTGCGCGTCCCCGAGGGCACGGCACCGGGGCGTGCGGTCGTCCAGGCGGTCTTCCGCCCGGCGCCGACCGACGCGTCCGAGACGCCAGCGACGTTCACCCGCGGCTTCCAGATCGTCGAGTATCCGCACACGACGCGGCGGCACGTCTTCCACGACGCAGCCGTGACGTTCGCCTTGCTCGATGCGAAGTTCGAGGAAGGGCTGCGCGTCGGCTACGTCATGGGTGTCGGCGATGACGTTCCGACCGCCCTCGAGCAGATCGGCGCGCGCGTCACACTCATCGGGGAGGAGGAACTCGCGGGCGGTGATCTCTCGCGCTTCGACGTCATCATGACCGGCGTCCGCGCCTACGAGCGCCGCCCGGATCTGCGATCCTTCAACCAGCGACTCCTCGACTACGCGAGCGCCGGCGGAGTCGTCCTCGTCCAGTACAACAAGACGGAGTTCAACGACGCGCAGTACGGACCCTACCCGGCCAAGGTCACGACGAATCGCGTGACCGACGAGATGGCGCCGGTCACCGTGCTCCAGCCCGGCCACCCCGTGTTCCGGTCGCCCAACGCAATCGGCCCGGAGACATGGGACGGTTGGGTGCAGGAGCGCGGGACGTACTTCCTCGGCGAGCGCGATCCCCGTTACGTCGACCTCGTCGAGATGGCCGATCCGTTTCCCTACAACGCGGGAGCGAAGAGGGGCGCGCTCGTCGAAGCGAAGGTGGGAACGGGACGCTGGGTCTACGTGGGACTGAATCTGTGGCGTCAACTGCCGTCGGGAACTCCGGGCGCCTATCGCCTGCTCGCGAACCTGATCGGGCTGAAGCGGGCACGGGACACCTGACGGCCCACTTTCTCGCTGGAGTTCCGCCTCGCGCGCATAGAATCCCGCCGTCCGCTTCGAAGGAGACGACCATGTCGCGAACGGCGTGCGGGTTCCTCGTGATCGTGGGTTTCGTCGGCGCGCTCGCCTCGTCCGCGGGTCTGTCGCAGAGCGTTCACAAGATCCCAGCCAAGGGCCTCTCGGTGAGTTTCCCGACGGGGTGGCAGACGATCCCCATCAAGCCCGGCGAACAGTGGATCCTCGCCAAGTTCATCGGCGATCGGGAGGTCACGATCCGCGGCAAGGACACATCGGGAACCCTGACGCATCGGCCGTCGATGCGCGTTTTGTCGTTCCCGAAGGTCAAGGACGGCGGCGTGTCGGTGGAGGTCGAGAAGACGGACACGCGCACTGTGACCGTGATCGACGTTTCCCGCCCATACCGCAACTACGACGACTACCTGAAGCGGAATTTCCAGGGTGGCGGGTACTTCGTCAGTGCAGAGACGAACGGGGAGGTCGGCGCGATCCCGGTGACCCAGCGCGAAGTCACGATCGAGAAGATGGCCGCGATCCCGCGGCGTCTGCTCGTGTGCATCTACCACCTCCCCGAGGAGGACGTGGCCGTCGAAATCGACGTCGCCGAGGCGCAGTACGAGGACGTGAAAGGACCGATGCAGCGGGTCCTGAAATCGTTGACCGTAGGCACGGCCGCCCCGGGTGCCGCGGAATCGAAGGCCGTCCGCGTGAGCCGGCTCTGGTTCCTCACCGACGACAAGGAGTTCGCGAAGGAGCAGGCGGCCCACCGTCGTCAATGGCGGGAGCGCGTGCTGAAACAGGTCACGCAGGACCTCCCCAAGGGATGGACCGTCAAGAACGAGAAGAACCTCGTCGTCGTCGGAAACGCCAGCGCCAAATACACCGAGCTCCTGGTGTGGCAGGCGGTGGAAGTCCGGCAATGGCTGGAAGCGAGATTCAAGGACGTGGGCCAGGGCGAGGTGATGCGGTCGATCCTCCGCGTCTGTTCGTCGCCGGACGTCGCGTCCGCATACCAGTCGGGTTCGGGCGACTCCTACGTGGGCGACACTGGCGAAGTCGTTTGCGCGGAGCGCGGCGGGAGCGTGTTGTCGGACTTCTCGACGATCGCGATGGCCCTCTTGTCGCAGTACCTCAACGACAAGAACCCGGCGCTTGGGTTCGCTCTCCCCGGCTGGGTGATGACGGGGCTGATCTCTCATCTGAGCGAGGCGCGGATTTCGAAGAAGCAGGCCGGGCTGATCTTCACTCCGCCGATCTGGGCTCTCCGGGAAGCTGCGGTCGCGGCCAGCAAGAAGCAACTCATCCCGTTGGCGGACTTCGTTTCGAAGCCGCGGGAGGATCTCGCGGCAGCCGGGGAGAAGGGCGACATCTACGGCGCGCAGGCCGTGCTCTTCGTGCGTTTCCTGCTCGACGGCCCCGGGGCGAAGGGCAAGTCCAAGGGCTTGATCCAGGAGTGCATGGCGCGCTCTCTCGAGGTGCTCGAGGCCGCCGACAAGAAGCAATGGAAGGACCTCCTGGAGCATCGCACGTCGAAGGATCCCCTCACCGAGGAAGAAGAGGAGGAGGAGTTCAAGCGGCGCCAGCGCGACGCGAAGAAGTTCCAGGAGGAGATGAAGAAGCACGAGCGCGAGAGGTTGGCGGAGGTCGCGTCGCGGACCTTCGGCGATTGGACGGCGGAGGACTGGAAACGACTGGATGCCCAGTTCTCGCAGTGGATCCAGGCGGGCCTGAAGTAGCGCGTCAGTCGCCGAGGAAGACCTCGTCCATGAGCGCAGCGATTGCCGCCGCCTCGCGCTCGGGGGCAAACTGGGGCGCCGCCCGCCTCGATCGCGCGGCGAGATCGCTGCGGAACTCCGGATCTCGTTCGAACCGCGAGAGCAGCCGCGTCAGTGCCGCCGTGTCGCCCACGTCGAAGAGGCCCGGGTGGTCGGCGCCCAACTGGCTTTCCGCGGCGTCGATGCGGGTGCTGAGGATCGGGATCCCACATACCGCGGCTTCGCCGATGACGCTCGCACCGCCTTCGGAGAACGACGTGAGCAGCATCGCCGCGCAGCCGGCCATCCGAGCGCGCGCCTTCTCCCACGACAACTCACCGATCCAGGCGTACCGCGCGTTGGTTCGCATCTCCGCGAGGGCACGGTCGCGCATCGAGTCGTCGAGAGCGGCTCCGATCTGGAGGATCCGGACCCGCGAGTCGAACGGTAGTCGCGCTGCGGCCTCGGCCGCGCGAAACGGGTCCTTCACGGGTCGCAGGTGACCGACGACGCAGATTGCGATGGCGTCATCGACCGAAGGGATGATCGTTCGCGGTGGCACGGCGGACTGGAGGATCACGCGCGTCTTCGCCCGAAAACCCGCGGGCAGGACGGCGACGGCGCCCGCATGCAGCACGACGATCCTCCGCGCGCACTCGAGTGCGGGGAGCGCCCGCGGATCCATCGACGGCGCGCCCTCCGGGTGGAGGTCCGTGCCCGTCATCACGACGACGATCGGTCGATCCGGGGCCTGCTCGTGGCGCTTCAGCACCGCCGCTCCGCTCTTCGTGGCGTGGAGCGCGACGAGGACGTCCGAAGCACATGGGCAGCCTTCATGCCGCACGTGAACATGCGCTCCCAGGGCGCGGAGGATTCGGGTCCATCGCAGGGCCGTCACGCGGTTGCCCGTCCGCGACCGCGGCGGGGCCGGCGTGACGACTCACACGCGGCGACGATCGAGGGCCAGCGGATTCATGGCGCCGATCCTAACGCCGCGAAACACGCGCGAGGTCGGAGTGATCGAGCCCGACTTCGTGCGTGTCCCGCGCTTCGCCTTCCGGCTGCGGCTCCCCCCGAATCCTCATGCGTTCGTCTCGTGTGGACCGCGGCCCCGTGGGCACATCCCGATGCGTCACCGCGCGGACTCCTGTTCGCGTCTCGGAGACGCGTCTGAGGAACTCGGGTCAGGGCGGGCCACGGCACACCAAGGATGACTCGCGCGGCGCCGTGGGACTGAAACGGGGACTCGTCCTGCGGCATACTGTCATCCGGCCGCGCCGCGCGCCGGCGCGGGGAGACCCGCATGGAAGTCCGTAGACGTCGAGGGTTCGTGGTGATCGCGCTCGCCTGCTTCGTCGCAGTACAAACCCTCGCGCAGCAGAAGGCCAAGGAGCCGGCGCGCGCGGAGCCCACGATGTCGGCGCCGAAAGGCGACGTCCTCGAGTGGACAGACGCCCGCGGAAAACCGCTGTGGTATCTCCTGCCGAAGGGGCTCGCTCCCGGGAAGCCGGTGCACCTCCTCATCATGCTGCACGGCACCGGCATGAAATGGGGCTGGGCGTTCTGGAACTACCCCATCGCAAACGGTGCCTTTCGCAAATCGGACATCGTCGTCGCGCCGGAGGGGATGACGGACGGCCAGGGCGGGACGTTCAACTTCGTCCAGGGCAAGGCCGACGGGGATCACATCGCCGAGTTGATCGGCGACTTCAAGAAGCGGTTTCCCATCGATCGCGTGTACCTCTATGGACACAGCCAGGGCGCTTTCTTCGCGTACTGGTTCGCGGGCGAGCATCCGGAGCTCGTCGACGGATTCGTCGCGCACGCGGGGAACGTTCTCGGCAACGTCAAGCATTCCCAGATCGCCAAGGAGAAGATCGCGGTGGGCATTCTTCATGGCCGCGCCGACGCCGTCGTGCCGGTCGAGTGCGCGATCAGCACGGAGAAGGTCTACCGCGACTTGGGATACAAGAAACTGAAGCTCCAGATCGTCGAGGGCCTGAACGAGCAGACCGGACACTGGCCGCTCCCGAAGCAGGTCGGTGAGATGATCGACTGGCTCGACTCGGTGTCGACGGATTCACCCCTGGAGACGCTGCGGAGCGTGTGCTCGGTCCTCGCGCACGAGGAGCCGGATCTTTCGGTCGTCGTCGAAGGGCTCGCACGGACGGAGAAGCTCCTCAAGAGCTCGACGAAGGTGCCCGACCGTGACGTGCTGTCGGCGCAGCTGGCGACACTCTCGACGTGGTTGTCAGGCGTCGCAGGTGCTCACGCGAAGGCGATCGCAGAACGTGCGGACAGTCGAAAGAGCGATGCGGGCCTGACTGCGCCGCTCGTCCAGTTCCGCGTCGTCAACCGTTCCCTCGAGGGCTTCGCGCCGTGGAACGATGCGATGAAGGACCTGCGCTCCCGGGCGGCGCAGCACGAGCGCGCCATCGGTCCGGCCGTCGACAAGTTCGCGCGCAACGGGCTGAAGGACGCGTCCGACCTCGCGAAAGGGATCGATGGCGCGTTCCTCGCGCGTCGCTACGACGACCTCCTGTCTCAGATCGAGCGCGCGCTTGCGGCGCCACCGCCTGGCGTGAAACCCGAAGGGCTCGCGAAGCTGCGAGCACTCGTCGAATCCCGGCGGAACGTCGAGCAGGAAGGGCGCGAGGCCGCGCGGCGGATCACTGCAGCCCAAACGGAGGCGCTGCGACAGGCGCACCCCGAACTGTTCACGAAGGACTGAAGGCCTTGCATCGCCGCGCCTCACACCGGCGGGCGGATCTCCTTCAAGCTGCGCAGGAGCAGGTCGATCTGTGCACTGAACGCGGATAGCGCCGCCTGCGTCCGCGTCGTCTCGCGGCGCAGAGTGGACTCGCGCTCGCAGGTCTCGGCGAGCAACTCGAGGAGCTGAAGGCGCGCCGAGTCGGGGAGGGCGGGATCGAGTATGCGTTTGACCGTCGGCCGGAGCCTCTGCGCGAACGGCTCATCGATGCCGAACCGGCATTTGAGTTCCGCAAGGAGATTCTCGGTGCGATCGACGACTGGTTGTGGTTCTGATCCGGGCATGGCGCAGGAGAATACCCCGGTGCGAGTCGAGCGGCCGGGCCGACCTTCGTGCGGCTCCTCGACCGGCGCTGGGCGGCAAAAACGTGCGGTTTGCCCCAGCTTCCGACGCAAGCGGCTGTGACCCAGCGGCTTGCCAATCTGAAGCCCGCTCGCACCTGACCTTGACGGACCGCCGGCGCGTCTTCTACGCTTCGCCCCAATGGCCCGAGCCGTAGCAAGCGTTGGCGTGGTCGCCGTCCTGGCAACCATCGCGTGGATGATGTTCCGTGACCGAACGGTGGAGTCTTCCACCAAACCGGTCGTCGATCCTCCGTCGCCGCTCGTGTTGTCGCCCGTGTCGCTGGGGTCAGTCGGACCCGCGACCCGACCGAGCGAACCACCTCCTGCTCCGCGTTCGACCGAGTCACGCCCCGTGACTAGGGTGGCCCCTGGCACGCCACCACGTTTTTTGAGGCCGTACATCCAGGGTTACGTGCCTGTCGAGATTCTCGCGGACGGTACGCAGGTGTATGAGAACATGCCCTGCAAGGTGAAGCAGGCGGACGGAACGATGAAGGAACAGACCTGTTCCATCAGAGTCAACCCGATGCAGCCCGCTCCGATCGCCCCCGAGGATCGTTAACCAGCAAGGAGCGGAGAAGATGAGAGCCTTGACCATGGTCTCGCTGTGCGCGGTCTTGACGGTCTCTGCGGTCGCGCAGAACCGCTACTACCTGTACGACGGGACGACCGAGTTCACGTCACGTGGCGGCGTCATCACGTCGTCGGACGCTCGCCTCATGCAGCGTCAGCCCGGTGATCAGATCTGCGGATCGAACACCATCAACCAGTTCGTCGCGATCCTCCAGGACCAGAACATCACGACGGTCGAGAACGTCACGTTCGAGCTCATCGCCAGCGATCCGACCCAGGTCGCCGCGGGCGGCGCGCCGGACATCAACCCGACGGCGTCGGGTGGCATCGGGACGTTCGCGACTGCGGGCCCGTTCGCCCTCACGTTCCCGACGCCGGCGAGCGGCGTCATCTCGGCCGCCGGTTGGACGATCACGTTCAACCCGGCCATCGTCCTCTCCGCGCTGCCGATCCCGCTCGGAAACGGCACGCCGGCGGGCGACTACTACATGTCGGTCCGCGTTCCGGCGAACACGGCGTGGCCGAATGACGGCGTTTCCGAGCACATCAGCACGTCGAGCGGGACCGT
Source organism: Planctomycetota bacterium (assembly GCA_044222185.1). GTDB lineage: Bacteria > Planctomycetota > CAIWVZ01 > JBGANV01. The sequence continues at coordinate 147,345 of JBGANV010000005.1, read as the reverse complement.
GAATCCCGGCGAGCAGATGAACCCGAACACGCTCAACACCTACCGTCTCCTCGCCGGCCAGTCGGGCATCGCATGGCAGCAGGATGCGACGCTCGCGACGGGCGCCGTTTCTCAGTCGGCTCCGAACCGCGTCTACCTCTCGTCTGTCCGTATCGTCGAGGACGTCTGCCAGTCGTTCGCCCAGAACGCGACGGCGTTCACGGGAACGAACAGCGGCCTCACGGCGAACTACGGTCTCGCGGGCATCTGGCCCATGATCGACCGCGTCGACGCAAACAGCCTCCCGATCCCGGACAACATCGGCTGGCGCGTTCGTGCGACGGCTCCCGCTGGATACTCGTCGGTGCTGCTGCTCTCGCTTGGCAGCCTCCCGCCGTTCCAGCTCGCCGGAGTCGGTGGCAGCCTCTGCATCGACCTGAACGCGCTCGTCTTCGACATCCCGACGTCGCTCGCGTTGCTCTCGTCGACGACGCAGGCCGTTGGCACGAACGTCAACAGCCCGGCGCCGTTCCCCGGCGAGCCGACCACCACGTCGGAGGCCGTCTTCACCCAGCTGTTCGGTCTGCTCCCCGCCGGCGCGGGCGCAGGACTTCAGGGGCTGAACGTCTACGGCCAGGCGTTCACCTACGACCCGAACACGTTCATCGGCAACCTGTCGACGATGTGCACGGTTCGATTCTGATCTGATCGCGGGCGACCTTGCCCCGAATCGATCGTCGCGACCCCGCGGGAGATCCCTTGCGGGGTCGCTTCGTTTCCGTCGACGGTGATAGAACCGCGCACCATGCAGCCGCCTCGCCGCGCGTTCTCCGTCGCGATCTTCGCCCGCCACGGTGGAAGAGTCCTCCTCATCCACCACAAGCGTCTCGGGACCTGGCTGCCGGTCGGCGGCGAGATCGAGCCGGGCGAAACGCCGCTCGAAGCGGCAGCGCGCGAACTACTCGAAGAGACCGGCCTTCGTGGCGTCTTCACCGCGTGCGGTGCCATCGACGGATCGCCCCCCGGCCTCCTCGGCTACGAGGAACACATGGCCGGGTCGAAGGGACTGCACATGAACTTCGCGTTCGTCGCCGACGTCCCGACGGACCAGGTCGCGCCGAACGCGGAGTTCGAGCGGTTCCAGTGGGTGACCGGGACGTCCGCGCTCGAATGTCCGAAGAACGTCCATGAACTCGTGGCCTTGGCGTTGGCGAGTGGCCGACACGATCTGATCGCGCTCGCCCGCACGTGGATCGCACGTTTCAACGCGCGCGACCTCGATGGCATCCTCGCTCTTTACGCACCGGAGGCGATCCACGTCAGTCCCAAGCTCAGGGCGAGGCGGCCGGAAACGCGCGGGGAGGTCCGCGGTCATGCGGAACTTGGAGCCTGGTGGAAGGACTGTTTCGACAGGCTGCCGGGGCTGCGCTACGTCGAACGGGCGTTGACCGCGAACGACGCGCGCGTGTTCATGGAGTACGAGCGCGTCAATCCCGGTGAGGAAACCATGCTGATCGCCGAGGTGCTGCGGTGCGAGGGCGGACGCATCCACTCGTCGCACGTTTTCCACGGCTGACCGGCGTCATCGCCCCGACGACGTCCTCGTGACCGCGCGCGCCGCACGCAGTCCGAGAAAGTGCGTTCGCACCTCGGGTTCGTAGGCGTCGCGCCACGCGCTGCGCGAGAGCGACGCGACGCTGAGGAAGCTGCCGCCCCGGACGACACGCATGGTGGGGTTCAATGCGCGCCGCTCGCCAGCGCCAGCGGTGACCGGCTGGTCGTAGGGCGCGTACCAATCGCGACACCATTCGAGGATGTTCCCGCACGTGTCGTGGAGCCCGAACGGGTTCGGAGCGAACGACCCGACCGCAGCGTGGCACGCGTGCCCGTCCTCCCAGGCTTCGAACACGAGGTACTCCGGGCCTCCGTGGGCCTTGGCGACGGCATCGGCGACGTTTCCCGTGAGCTTCAACGCCTCGGCCTTGTCACCAAACCACCAGGGCGATTGCCGGCCGCCGCGGGCGGCGAATTCCCACTGCGCCTCCGTCGGTAGCGAAAGTGCCATCTCTCCGAGGAATCGCTCGCAGGCGCTCCACGTCACTTGTTCGACGGGGTTGAGATCGGTGATCGCCTCGTCGCCCGCACGCGTCCCGCTCGCGAAGTTGCTGGGGTTGTTTCCGGCGGCACGCGTCCACTGGGCCTGCGTCACTTCGTATTTGCCGATGAAGTACGGATCGAGCCGCACCACGTTCACCGGACGTTCGTTGGCACGCGACGAAGGGTCCACGGCCGCGTCGTTCCCGGATTCCGCGCGACGCTCGCGGACTGCGCCCATGGTGAACGTCCCGCCCGGAATGAGCACGAGGACGATCCCACACTCGGGCGTGATCGACAGACGCCCGTCGGACCCCCGTGCCGGTGCGGTGCCGCTTTGAAGGTGAGCGAACTCCCACAGGCCGGACGCGGGGTCGGCGCCGATCGGGACGAGTCCGAGCTGGGGCTCGATGTGGAGACCGCCGTAGGCCGGATGCCGGTCCCGGTCGCCGATGGCGTTGATCGCGGACGTCCAGGCCGCGCGCGCATCGACGAGCGACCGGGTCTCGATGGCCTCCGCGAATTCCAGGCGCGCCTTCATCCGTGCGGCCAACCCCTTCGCCGGCCCGTCGGCCAGGAATTCACCCAGCTCACGGACCAGCGCTTCCAGCGTGTCGTGGCGGAACTGGTCCGCGTCATCGTCGAAACGCCAGCGGTTCTGCGCCGGGTCCGCATGCGGGGCGCGAGCCCTCAGCGCCCAGAGTGCGGCCTCGTGACGCGGTCGCGCAGCGGCGAGATCGTCCGCCCGTGCGAGCCACTTGCGGATCGCGGGAGCCGTGGCGGGCACCGCGGGAAACAGCGAGTCCGCTTCCGCGATCAGGGATTGAAGGCGTTTGACGTCCGCGAGTCGTTCGTACTCGGCGAGCGCCGCGCCCTTCGCGTTGCGCTCGCGCTGGGCTTCGGCCCGACCCTCACGTTCCGCGTCGCGCGCGCGGTTGGCGTCGGCCAGCGCTGCGAGCGAGACGACGAGGCTCACCGAGATCGACAGGAACGTCACCGCGGCGGCGATGGCGATGCCCGGATGGCGCTGAGCGAGGCGCTTCAGCCTCAACCACGCGCCGGCAGGGCGCGCGTGGATCGGCTCGAACTGGCGCACGCGACGCAGCTCCTCCGCGAACTCGAGTGCGGTCTGGTAGCGGCGCCCGAGATCGCGTTCGAGCGCGGTCGCGATCACCACCGCGAGATCGGCGCCGATCGCGGGGTTGAGGGTCCGCGGATCCGGGAGGTCGGCGTCCACGATCAGGCGGGTGAGGGACTCGATCGTCGGTGCCTCGAACGGCCGCCTGTGCGTCAGCGCTTCGAAGAGGGTGACGCCGAGCGAATAGACGTCGGTGCGACGATCCAGCCTCGACGAGCCGCCCTGGAGCCGCTCGGGCGACATATAAGCCGGCGTTCCGACCGTGTCACCCATTCGCGTGAGCGTGGCCTGCTCTGCATCGATCGTCGCCGCGAGGCCGAAGTCCAGAAGGACGGGCTCGTCCTCGGTCGTGACCATGACGTTGCCCGGCTTCACGTCGCGATGCACCACGCCGGCCTCGTGAGCGACGTGCAGGGCGCGGGCGAGTTTCTCGATGATCGTGAGGATCCGGTCGAATTCAGGACGGGCGCGCGGCGGTCGATACGGCTGGAGTTGGGGCGGGCCGGCGCGGAGCTCGTCGTCGTCGCGGGAGGCATTCGGGCTCGGCACGCGGATCGTGCTGGGCACATCCCCGGGACCACACAGCAGCCGCATGAGCGTCTCGCCCTCCACGTAGCGCATGGCGATGTACGGCGTTCCGCCGTCGATCCCGGCGTCGAACACCGTGCAGATGTTCGGGTGGTCGAGGCGCGCGACGACGGCCGACTCGCGGAGGAAGCGGGCGAGGGCATCGTTCGTCAAGCGCCGCCCGTCCAGGATCTTCAATGCGACGCGGCGGCCCAGCCGGGTGTCCTCGCAGAGCATCACCGACCCCTGCCCGCCGCGCCCCAGCTCGGTGATGACGCGATAGTGGGCGATACGGGTCTCGTCCGGAGTGGATGCCGTGGCCGGCGACCCGGGCACCTGGGACCGCGCCGGGAGCGAGTCGTCGCATTGGACTGCCAGGTACTCGCGCGCGATCGCCAGGTCCGCGCCCGGGAACAGTCGCAGGTATTCCGCGAGCCCGAGGACGGTCCCGGTGTCGTGATCCGCCCAGAATCTCTGGAGGAATCGTTCGAGGATTGCGGCTGGTGGATCGAAGGTCGGGTCGTTCATTGCGCGGTTCGCGCGTCAGCCCGGGCGGCGAACCCCGGCGCGGGCTGACTACAATACCGGCGACATCGCCCAGCGTCTGACGACAACCTTCCATCATTCCGCGAGATTCCCGCCACCATGTCTCCATCCACCCTGCGTCACCCGGTGTCGATCTTGCTCCTCGTGTCGGCGGTCCTGGTCGGCCAGACGTCGTGTCCGCCGCAGGGGCTCTCGCTTGCGCTCGACGGAGGCCGGCTGGGCGACCCTTGGGCCATGGGGATCTTCGGCACGGCCTACGCGCAAGGCGTGCTGGCCTTGGATGCGGTCGGGGGACCGGTCGTGACGCCGATCGGAACCGTATGCGTCGGGCTCTCGCCTGCGCTTCAGCTCGTACCGATCGCTCTCGACTCGGGCGGTTCGTTCACGCTGTCCGGGGTCCTGCCCCTCTCCACGTCGCTCACGGACCTGAGGCTGTTCCTGGCGGCCGCCGTCGCGGACACCGCTCAGACGTCGGGATTCGCCTTGAGCAACGGAGTGAGCGTGCGTTTTCGTCCGCCACGGATCTACTTCGTGAACCAGGGCGTGATCAGCCCGTTCGGCTCGACCCCCGGCGCGATGACGGCCTACGACGCCATGACGGACGTGTTCGGCGTCACCGTGCAATTTCCCGCGTACGTGTTCGACGTCGCGCGCATCCCGTCCAGGGACGCGATCGCCGTCCTTCTCGCAAACAACACCCTGAGGCTCATCGACGATGCCAACGGCACGACGGTGGGGACGATCACCTTCCCCACGTCTGCTGGGACGCCGACGCGAGTCGTCTCCGTCGACGATCGGATCGTCGTCAGCTGGCCAGGCACACCGCCGAGCCCGTTTTCAGGCGGCGTCCCGGGGACGGTCCGTGTGTATTCGGCGGCGACGCTCTCGCTGCTTTCGACCACGACCGCGAACAACGGGAACCCCGATGCGATGATCCGCATTCCCGGGTCGTCGTTCGTGTATCTGCGCGCGGGCAACACCGTGATCCCGTTCGACTCGGCACTGGGCCTCACGTTGCCTTCGATCACGATCGGGACCGGCAGCGGCGTGATCGCCGATTGGGTTCTCGACAACGGCGTTCTCTATTGCCTGCTCGGCGGCACGACCGGCATCTTCGGCGGAGGCACGCCCGCCGCGATGAATGCCGTGAACGTGGCGACCCACGGCCTCGTATTTCCCGGCCCCACGACGATCGCCACGGCGTTGCCGGCACAGATGATCCGCGTCGGGCCCGGAGCCTTCGGGACCTCGGTCTACGTGTACTCGGCGGGCGCGGCGACGATGTTCCGATACGACGCGGCCACGTTCCTCTTGCAGAACTCCCTGGCGATCGGCAGCGGGCTCTCGCAGATGGAGCTGTCGCCTGGCGGTTCGGAGTGGCTGCTCATGTGCCCATTTGCGGGATGCTCGGCGCCGGGCCAGGCATCGCTCGAGGTCGTGAGCCCCCTGTCGTTCACGCCGACGGTGGTCGCGAGTTTCGCCGGAACGCTGCAGAACGTTCTCGTGCCGATTCGCTCGGCCACGATGCGCAAGGCCTACGTCGTCGCGACCACCAACACCGTCGTGCCGTTCGGAACGGACCCTGCGACGCCGCCCGGGTTCGGTGTGACGCTCCCCATCAACGCGAACACGTTCCTGACGCTCACCAACGAGTGACGTTCGCGAAAGACGAGGTCCTTTGAACCCCATTCCGCTCGACCGCCTCACCATCAGCTACGCCCGATCCGGCGGACCGGGCGGGCAGAACGTCAACAAGGTGGAGACGAAGGTGGAGATCCGCTTCGTCGTTCGGGACGCGGATTGGATCCCCGACGCCGCGCGTCTCCGCCTCCTGCAAGACCAGCGAACTCGGATCACGAGCGGGGGGGAGCTCGTCGTGACGTCGAGCCGTCACAGGACGCGGTCGCAGAACCTCGACGAGTGCGTGGCCAAGATCGAGGACATGCTTCGCCACGCGTCGCGCCGCGTAATCCCGCGGGTCGCGACCAAGCCGACGCGGGGATCCGAGCGCCGGCGGCTCGAGGACAAGAAGCGCAGCTCGGCGCGAAAACGTGATCGCGGTTTCCGTGGCGACGAGTGAGCGGATTCAGCGGACGCCGTCGCCGATGCGGGCCTCGCCCTTCTGGAGCGTCAGCACGGTGACGGTTCCGATCTGCTCGACGAGCATCGCTTCGCCGACGACCATTTCGTCCCGGACGATCGAGAACTTGTCCTGTGTCGGAACTCCTCCGCGGGGGCGTTCGGCCGTCGCGTCCGGCCATCGGACGATCACGCGCCCGCTGTCGACGCCGAGGACCGAGCCAGTCGGCGGCACGTCCGCGGCGGCATCGGGCTCCACCTTCAACAGGACCCAGACCTCGAGTCGGCGCGGCCCCTCTTTCCCCCAGGCTTCGTTCGACAGGTAATAGCCGAGCCCCTCGACGACGAACCCCTCGAAGCCTTCGCCGATGAGGAGGTCCGACGAACTCCACCGCGACACCGCCGTGTCGGGGGTCTGGATCGTCACCTTGCGCGAGCCGAGCGTCGTCAGCTCGGCGTCCTCGATGGGGCGGCGCAGACTCTCGGCGACGACGGCCGCTTCCAGGGAGACGGTCTTCCCATCGGGGTGGACTGCAGGCGCCAGCGTCACCGTGATCCCGTCGTTCACCGTCGCGATGACCGGGTCGGCGATGGCCGCGGACGCAACGACTTCGACCTTGAAGTCCTTCACGTAGGCGACGCGATCCCCGGCGAAGACGTTGCCTTCCACTCCGTTGACGAGCGTGAGTCGCGGCAGCGCGACCTCCGTGCCGCCGGGCATCGCCTTCAGTTGGCGCCGGCGTTTCTCGAACGCCGAACGGTCGACGAGTGCCACGCCTCCGTCGTGTTGCGCGCCGGCGTCGGAGGTCGAAGGCGCGGTCAATGCGTAGAGCTCGAAAGACACCCGGCGCTTGCGCACGGCGTCGCATCGCGTGAGGTACTCGCGCGCCCGGGTCACTGCGGTCGGGGGGCCGGCCACGTCGATGCCGCGGCGCACCTGGACTCGGCGGGCCCCGTCCAGGTAGCGCGTCGTGATGTTCTCGACGAGCGTCGCAGACTGGAGTTCCGGCACCTCGCGGCGAAGGCTCGCGAGCAGCCAACGGCGCGCGAAGGGGAGCGTGGCTGCGGTCAGGTTCACCGACGGATCCACGGTTCCGAGATCCTGGTCTTCGAGGACGAACCAGAGCGGGTCGCCCCCCGCGAGCCCATTGTGGCCGCCCGCCTTCGTGAAGAGGGTCGAGAGCAGGGGAAGTTCGCCGAGGAATGGGACTTTCTCGGACTTGGGTTCCGTGGGTCCGCCCGCCGGTCGTTCTCCCGTCGGCGTCTGGGCCTGAAGGCTCGCTGCAAGTGCCGTCGCCAGCGCGATGGCAATCAGCCACTGGGTGCGTTTGAAGGTCACGGGGTCAGTCTCCTGTTCGAGTCAGTGGAGAGAGTCGGCGCAGGTCGAGTCGTGACTCGATGCGGACGCCGTCGCGGACGAGCACGCGTGTGCGTTCGAAGCTGGGGTGGAGCGAAGCGAGAGGCTGCCGGCGCCCCTCGGGCAGCGTGTCTTGCACCGCTGGCGTGGCTGCCGGCGGCGGCGCCGTCGCCGGGGGTTCGCAGGCACGGTCGAAGACGACGATGGCGACGGCGAACAGCACGGCTGCTGCGGCCGTCAGCGTGCGGGGCGCGGACCGGCGGGGCCTCGGCGCGACGAACGTGCGAAGCGGGTCAGGGATCTCGGCAGACGCCGTCGTCAGCCAGACGACCTCGGGGAGCGCCTCACGGCACTGGCGACAACCAGCCAGATGCTCCCGGGCGGACTCGTCGAACCGGGCGTCCGGATCGTCCAAGAGGAGACGGCGGCGCAGGGTGTCACAGTTCATGGCGCCTCCTTTCGAACGGCGAGTTGAGCTCGGAGCCGCTCGCGTCCGCGGAACAGCCACGTCTTGACGGCGCCCTCGGTGGCACCCATCTCGGTGGCAACTTCGCGCACGGTGAGCCCCTCCCAGAAGAAGAGGACGATGGCGGTCCGCCAACTCGGCGCGAGGGCTGCCAACTCGAGGCGGATGCCGTCATCGCCGGCGGTCGGTGCGGAGCCGGCCGGACCCTCGGGTGGGAGCTGCACCGCGACGGGACGGGCTCGGCGGAGGTCGATGGCCTTCCGAACGGCGGTCCGCCGGATGAAAGGCCAGGGATCTCTCCCGGGTTCGAGTCGGCGATGCGCGAGCCAAAGGGCATGCAGCGTCTCCTGACAGGCGTCGTCGGCGTCCGCTCGGTTCTGCAGGATTCCCTGCAGCAGCGAGAGGATGCGGCGGCCGTGCTGCTCGACGAATCCATCGAAGGTTGAGGCGATTGCGGGCTCCGTCGGTTCCGGGGCATCGTACGGCCGCTCCGTCCGGAAGGTTTCAGGTCGTCCGCATCCCGCTGTTAGAACGCCGGCCATGTCCTCGCACCTCTCGGACGTCGCGTTCCTCGAGTGGGTCCGAACGCGAACCACGCGATTCGCGCCGGAGACCCCCATGCGCGTCGAGGTTCACCTGGAGCGTTGCGAGCCGTGCCGAGCCAAGCTGGAACAGTTCCGCGCCCTCGAGCACGGGATGCACCCGTTCGGGGCACCGATGGCGACTCCGGGGGCGTTGCGTGTCGGCCGCGGAATCCTCGTGTTCTGCGTCGTGGCCGCGCTCGCGCTGACGGCCTGGCTGATCAGTCGCGCCCTGGCGTCAGCCTGACGAAGCCGGCCTGCCGGCTCCGCCGGCGGCATCGATCTCGGCCGACGGGATCTCGTAGGTGTCGTTGCAGAACGCGCACGTCACCCGGCTGATCTCCGGGTAGCCCTGGCCGTCATCCGGCGGACCGATCGAGCGCAGGGTGCTGACGACGCGCTCCCGCGAACAGCGGCATTGGAACCTCGGCGCGCGCTCCCCGAGGACCTGATATGTGACGTCGGGGGGCAGGACCTTCTCGACCAGTCTCTCGAGGGTGCGGTCGAAGGGGCGCGCCGCGCCCACGCGGCCTCGGATCTGACGCGCGAGCTCGTCGAATGCCACCTCCTCGACTCCGGGAAGCGCCTGCATGAGGAAACCGACGGCGTGAGTCAGCTGCCGGCCATAGCCGTGGTCGATGCACAGGACGGACGGGATTTGCTGGGACTCGCGCAGGTGGCGCTCGAGGTCCGTCGCGATGTCACGTTCCGCGAGCTCGGTCACGCCCTGGTACACGACGCCCGCGGCCGTGCTTCGCAGCAGGACCATTCGTCCCTCGGTGCCCAGGGCCTCGGAGTACTTCATGGTCCCCACGTCCAGTTTCCGCATGACCTTGCGGGTGGGGTAGCCCCGGACGCGAAGGTCTGCGTCCACCTCCGTGAGGAACCCGCCGACCGGGCCATTCGAGGTGAGCTGGATGCTCAGCCGCTCGTCGCCCTTCAGATCGGCGCCAAGGAGCACGTTGCCGACGATCGCCCGCGCAGTCACCTCGGCGGAGCAGCGTCCGCAAAGGTGACGGAACTCGGCTTCGAAGGCCGTGGCGGAGGCGTCCACGAGGACGAGGCGCACCCCGACCTCTGGCAGGATCAGCGTCAGCAGCCGGTCCTGGCCGAGGGGGGAGGGCGAAGCTGCCGGCGTCTCGCCGGTGGGTGACTCGGTCGTCATGGGCGCGGACCGTAACATCGTCGCGTCGCCGGGTTCTCTCCGGGTTCGGCCGTCGCCGATGGAGCGCAACGGTTGCGCGCTCGTACCTAAGTGCGGTACGAGACTCCCACGCAGGCCTCGTTGCCGAATAAATGCTTGCGCTGAAACGGTTTGCCTTGAACGACACCGCGTTGTCCAAAGCCGAGTCGGACGAGACTCTGATGGTCCGTCTCATGGATGGCAGCGTTGCCGCTTTCGAGCAGCTGTATGAGCGCCATGCCGGTCGGATCCACGTCTTCATCCAACGATTCGTGGGCAACCGGGATTCGGCGGACGACCTGACGCAGGAGGTGTTCCTGAAGGTCTACCGGAACCCTCGTGCGTTCGACCCGCGTGGGCGTTTCCTGACCTGGATCTATGCCGTGGCCCGAAACGCCTGCATCGACTTCCTGAGACTGAAGCGCATCCCGTCGGTTCCCATCGGCGGGTCGGGCAAGGACCAGGGCGACGCGGTGGCCGAGCCGGCGGCCATCGAGCATCACGGACCCGAGGCCGAGGCCTTGCGGTCGGAATTCGAGTCGCGGGTCCACGAGGTCCTCTCGACCTTGTCGGTCAAGCTCCGCGAAGTGTTCGTGTTGTGCGCGATCCAGGGACTGTCCTACGAGGACGCCGCCGAGATCATCGGATGCCCCGTGAAGACGGTGTCCTCGCGGTTGTCGCGGGCGCGCGACCGGTTCCTGGAGCGGTTCAAGAAGTTCCTCGGCGACATGCCGTTCGCCGCTGAGTTGAAGCGAGGGTCGTGATGGATTGCACCTCGTGCCGATCCCAGTTTTCGGAAGCGCTCGACGGACGTCTCGACCTCGAGGCGCAGGTTGCCGTCGACGCGCACGTCGCAGCGTGCCCAGGGTGCGCGGCGGAGCAGCAGCTTTATGACCGGGTGTTCTCGGCGCTCCGCGCGGCTCCGCCCACGACGGTCCCGCCGCGGTTCCCCCTTCCGATCGAGCCGCCGGGGATGGATTCCCCGCCGTCGATCGCCGCCCGTCGGGGCTGGCGCCTGGGCCGCGTCGCGGCCGCCGTCATCATCACCCTGGGATTCGTCAGCTCCAACGTCCTCCTCTTCCGTGCCGGGCAGGAGTCGGCAGGCGGCGACATCGTGCACCCGCACGTTCCATCCAACGAGAACACACTGGCGACCGCCGCGTCCATGTTCTCCCTTCCGTCCGAGCTGCGTGATCACGTCGATGCCAGCGACCTCCTCGTCCGGACCGCGGGGCAGATTCCCGACTCCATGGGCGAGCACGGCGTCGATCTGATGCGCGCTGACCTGGCGCGCGTCGACTTCGCGGGCCTCACCAAGCGGATCCGCGGGGCGTCGTTCGAGAGGGCGGCCGGCGACTCCGCGGAGGACATCCGCCGCTACCTGCGAGACAGCGAGGATCTCCTCGCGCGATTCGATCACGTGCTGTCGGACCCCTCGGCCGGCGTCGAGGCCGTGCAACAACTTCGCATGCTCGCGAAGACGACGCCGCTCCTGAACTCTCTCGAGCCCATGCGCGCGGTCGTCGCTCCGCTCGCAGGCGGTGCTTCATTCCGCGGCCAGAAGGACTCGAAGTCCGTCGAGACTCTTTTCGCGCGGTTGAACAGCGACGAGATGGCCTTCCTCAACGCCAAGCACGACCGTTTGAAGGGGAGCCTGCGCTCCGCGCTGAATGGCTACGGGTACGTCGAGTCCCGTTATGCCGACGGCCCCGTGGCGCCCATGGCTCGCTACTTCAAGGCGGAAACGCTGCTTCAGATGGGCAGTGTGGCCGATGCCGCGTCCGTGCTCGCTCACCTCCACCGCGACTTCGCCAGCCTCCCGTTCATGCCCGGCGATCGCCTCTCGCAGATCGCCGTGTTGAGCGAAGGCGCGGACCGCCGGACGTCCGTTCCCCTTCCCGGGTTGTGGGGACGGTTCTACGGCTTCACGTTCACGGGCAACGGGAACATCAGGCTCGAGATCAGCACGTCCGGCACGCACCTGTCGACGGCGCCCATGCCTGAAGAATCGGGGGCGGCTTCGGCATCTCCGCGGATCCCGGAGAACGTTCAGGAGTTCTGCCAAGGGAAGAACGTCGTTCCCGTGCTCACCCGGATCGGGTCGGGCATCGTCCGGCTCGTCCTGCTCGACGAGGCGCACCAGCCGCTCGCGGTCCTCGACAACGTCGCCCTCTACCAGCGCGTCGTGAGTCTCCTCCAGGAGTCGAGTCGGGATGATTCCGACCTGGTCGCGCCCCGGACTCCGCCGCCCCCGGCGCCGCGGGCGACACCGCCCGCACCCGGAGCCCCGCGCCCGGCCGCGCGCCCGGGTCGCTGAGCGGATCCGACGAACCAAAACCCTGTCGCACCCGGGCTTGTGAACCAGGTCTGGGTGCTTTCGTTCGAGCGGGCGGATCGCGGCCGGAACCCGGTCGCAGCGATCGGAACTCTCCCGACGGATGCGCGTCCAACTTGGCGCGAATCGACTTTCAGGGAGTGTGTTTCCATGCGCGCATCCAGGATGCTTTCTCTTTCGGTCGTGCTCGCGGCCTTGGCCGCGGCCGGCGTTCAGGCGCAGTTCATTCACGATCTCGGCGTCCGCGACGACGTCGCGAGACCGATCCTCCCGCGCCCCGGACCACCCCGCTTCGCGCCCATCGTGATCGCGCGCCACGCAGTGGCCGTGAAGATCGACGACGGAGTCGCGACGACGACGATCCGCCAGACGTTCCGCAATCCGAACCAGGTCCAGCTCGAAGGCACGTACTTCTTCCCACTGCCCGAGGACGCGGCGATCGCGGGGTTCTCACTGTCGATGGGCGGCAAGATGGTCCCGGGCGAGGTCCTGGAGCGGGAGAAGGCGGCGGGGATCTATCGCAGCATCGTCGCGCGGGCGCTCGACCCGGCGCTCCTCGAGTACGTCGGGCGACGACTGTTCCAGGCGAAGATCTTCCCCATTCCCGCGCTCGGCACGACGGACATCGAGCTCTCGTACTCCGAGACCCTGACCCGCTCCGGGTCGCTCGTCGAGTATCGCTATCCGCTGCGCACCCAGGGACCGGTGCCGGCCGTCGTCGACTCGGCATCCGTCCTCGTCGAGATCACGTCGAAGACGCCGCTCCGCGCGTTGTACTCGCCGTCCCATCCGGTCGACGTGTCGAGGAAGGGTGACCTGGAAGCCAAGGTTTCGTTCGAGCAGAAGCCGTGCCCTGCCGACCGCGACTTCGTGCTCACGATCGGGCTCGGCAACGACCCCATCGGCGCCATGATGCTCTCCCACGTGGAACAAGGGACCGAAGGCGCGTTTGCGCTTCTCCTATCGCCGTCCGTCGACTCGAAGGCCGCCGAAGCCGTCGCGAAAGACGTCGTGTTCGTGGCCGACACGTCCGGGTCCATGGCGGGCGACAAGATCGAGCAGTTGCGGCGCGCGCTGTCGTTCTGCCTGCGCAGCCTGAACAAGGGTGACCGCTTCGGACTCATCCCGTTCTCGACCGAACCGCGCCCGTGGAGCGAGAAGCTCACGGACGTGACGCCGGCGTCGATCGATCAGGCGCTGGCGGCCGTGCGCGACATCAAGGCGCTCGGTGGAACGAACATCTGCGATTCGCTGACGCTCGCACTCGCCATGAGCCAGGACCGCGCCAGGCCGTTCCTCGTCATCTTCCTCACCGATGGCCAGCCCACGGTCGGGACCACCGACGTGGACTCGATCCTGCGGTCCGTCCGGGAAAAGAACCAGGCACTCACCAGGCTCTTCGTGTTCGGTGTCGGCCACGACGTCAACACGACGCTGCTCGATTCGCTCGCCGAGCAGAACCACGGTGCGCACGACTACGTCGACGAGCGCGAGGACATCGAGGTGAAGGTGTCGTCGTTCTACGAGAAGGTCGCGAACCCCGTCGTGAGCGACGTGCGCGTGGAGATCGACGGCGTGAAGACGGAGGAGATCTACCCAAAGAAGCTCCCCGATCTCTTCCGTGGCGGGCAGCTGATGCTCACGGGTCGCTTCCGCGGCGAGGGTGACGCCAAGGTGCGCCTCACCGGCCAGGTGAACGGCAGGACGTTCGAGGCGACGTACTTGCTGAAGGTCGGCGGCTCGGCCCGGCGTCCCGAGCTTCCGCGGCTCTGGGCCGTGCGCAAGGTCGGGTACTTGCTGGATCAAATCCGTCTGAACGGGGTCCAGAAGGAGCTGCGCGACGAGGTCGTCCGACTCGGTGTGAAGTACGGCATCGTGACGCCCTATACGTCCTTCCTCGTCGTCGAGGACACGCCGCAGCCCACGCTGCGACAGCGGATGGAGACGGGCGCGGAGCGTTCGCACAGGGGAGTTGCGCCGACCGGAGGTGGCAGGGACGACAACGGTGCGTTCGGCTGGGGGGGCGGTGCCCAACCGGCGGCGCCCGAGGCCTCCGCGGATCCGCAGGCCCGCTTCAACACACCGGCCAAGAAGAGCGCGGCACCGAGCGCGCGTCGTCTCGGAGACTCGGAAGGCAAGCTCGAGAAGGCCGAAGAGGCCGTGGACGATTTCCTCACGATGTCGGCTGGCGGGAAGGCGCCCGCGGGCACGACGACGACCCTTCCTCCCGCCGACGGCAAGCCCGGCGCCGACGCGCGGAACTCCGACGCGCTGCTCGGCGAGGAGACCCGCGCCGACAAGGCGGGTCGGAGTTCGCGCGACAGGGATGCAGGCGAGGCCGCCAAGGCCGCCCGGGGATACTTCAGCGACGCCATCTCGCTCTCGCGTCAACTGAAGGAGTTGCGCGAGGCCCAGAGCGAAGGCGGGACGTCGACCACGTCCGCGATGACGCGAGTCGGCTCGCGAACGTTCTACCTGCGCCGTGGCGTCCAGGTCGACGCGGCGACACTGGCCCTCGACCCGACGACGCTTGGCGCGCGACTCGTGCGAATCGAAATGTGCTCGCAGGCCTACTTCGACCTGCTGACCAAGCGGCCCGATCTCGGGCCGGTCCTTGCTCTCGGTTCCGAGATCCTCTTCGTCGACGGGGAGTCCTTGATCCGCATCGTGCCGCCGTCGCCCGAGTCGCGGCCCGAGAGCCGCTGAGCTGTGGGGCGTGACCGACGGCGGCAACCGACCGCCGTCGCCCCTTCTTGCCGCATCCGAACCGCCTACAATCCCCGGGCCGCAAAACGCCGCGGCCATCACTTCGAGGGTTGTCATGCTGACGATGCGCGCGCGGTGTGTGCGATCTCTCCTTCTGTCTGCAGCGTTCTGTCCTGTGCTGTGGTCACAGGAAATGGTCGGCAGCTACGCGCGCGGTGATGCCGCCGGACTTCAGGCTGCCGTCCAGCGCTCACCCGAAAACGTGGGCCTCCAGCTCCGCCTCGCGCAGGCGCTTCTCATCGAGACGCAGGCCGAGAGCCGTAGCGCCAAGCGCATGAACGCGCGCCTCGACGACGTTCAGGACCTCTTCAAGAAGATCCTCGAAAAGAACCCGAACTCGATCATCCCACTGCGGGCGCTCGCTCGTGACGCGTACTACTCCAAGCGCTTGGACGAAGCCGTCACGCTCGGTCGTCGGGTGCTCGCCATCGAGCCGACGGAAATGGTCGTCGCAACGGACGTCGTGAAGGCCTTGCTGCGCCTGGGCCGCGAAGCCGAGGCGGTCGAGACCATGCTCGGCTGGTTCAAGTCCGGCAACATGCCCGCATTCGGCGCGACGCAGGGACTCCTCACGGCGTTCGTCGCGATCCCGAACGTGAAGTCCGGCCTCGACGCCGGCTTCAAGAAGCTCGTGGCCGAGACACCGCACCACGTTCACCTCCGCCTGGCCTACTCTGCATTCCTGTTCGAGGTCGGAAGCCTCGAGGATGCGTGGCTCCAGTTCCACGAAGCGGAGCAGGATGGCCTCTGTGACGCCAGCAGTGGCGGGCGCCATCCATTCGCGAGTACGCTCACGAAGAAGAAGCCCGAGCCGGACTTCCCGGGCGCCTTCGCCGGGAACGATGTCGCCGAACTCGCAAAGCAGGTCGAGGCCAACCCCAAGCACGCCGGGATCAAATGCCGGCTCGCCCGCCGGACGGAGATGCCGATCACCGCTCGAAACGCGGGGAAGGACCGGAGCCAGGTCGCGCCGTACTCGCCGGCGGACAAAGAGCAGCTCGCGAAGGCCGCGGATCTCTACCGCGCGGCGACGGACCTGAATCCCATGTCCTGGCAGCCGTTGGCCCGCGCGGCCGAGCTCATGGTCGAGATCGACAAGCCCGCCGATGCCGTGCCGCTGGCGGAGAAGGCCGTGAAGCTCTCGTCGCCATTGTTCGTGCCCGGCTACATGACGCTGTCGCGCGCACGCTTCAAGGCCGGCGATGCCAAGGCGGCTGCCTCTGACTTCGTGAACTACGCCCGCGACGTCGAGCCCGGCAAATCGACGGACGCCTTCTACACGGACCTTTGTCCGGGTGCGGACAAGGCGCCCCTCGCGCCGTTCGCGGCCGCACTCGACGAAGCCGCGAAGGCGGATCCGAAGAGCGCCAACCTCTGGGCGCATCTCGCGAGCCTGCGGCTGTTGATCGGCGACAGGAACGGGACGCGCGATGCGGCGATTCAAGCCGAGCGTGCCGGCCTCGTCGGACTGCGCGGCTGGCCGCACCGATTGCTCATGGACGCATTCGGCGTGAAGCCGCCGGAGGGTGCGCTCGACGGCGACGCGGCTAGCGGCCGCTGAGCCTCGAGCGGCGCGCGAGTCGTGCCGCGCGCTTCGCGAGCTGGCGCGTTCGGATTGAATCCGTCAGGTCGAGGAGAGTGAGATCGCGCGCCTCGGGTCGTCGCCCCAGGTAGCCCTCGATCGCGCGGAGACGATCGGTGCGCGAGAGGAACGCGGGCGCCTGCTTGTCCAATGCCGCGAGGTCGTACGCCGCGAGCCGCAGGGCGTGCGTTGCGCCGATCCCCGCCACCGATCGGCCCCGTGGGAAATCCAGAAACGTGAATCGCAGGGACGGTCTCGGCGACTCGATGGGAGCGGCCAGCACGTTGCGAAAGTACAGGTCGTGGGCGAAGAACTGCAACGCGTGCATGCGGGCGACGAGCGCGCCCAGATCGCGTGCGGCGTTGCGGCGCCGGAGCACGTCCGCCGCAGCGGGCGAAAGCCCCAGGCGTGGCACCCACTGCTCCAGCGTCTCCATGCCCTCGGCTTCGCGCGTGAGGACGAAGCCTCCCGAGAGCAGGCCCAACCGCCGCGAGCATCCTGCGCCCACGGGTTCGACGGCGTCGATGCCGTGCTCGCGGAGGAACGTCAGCGCGGTGAACTCGTTCAGCGGACGACTCCACGTCATCGTGGGCGCGAGCCGCTTCCAGAATGCCCCCGGCCGGTAGTACTTGAAGTAGAACCCGGCCCCGTCGTCGGTGCGAAATCGACGGACGAACCCCCGCGACGTCTCCGTGATCGGCTCGCCCTGCGCGAAGCGGGGCCACGCGTCCGCGCGGTCGAGTGCGAGGCGCTCGAGGAGTTTCCATCCGTCGTCCCTGGCGAGGATCCGGGTCGTCACGGACGTCACCAAGTCGCGAGGATCGCTCGCGCCCGCTTGGACAGGCTGGACTCGAAAGACTCCTGGCGGATCGCCACGCGCTGGCGAAGCTCGGCGTCTCGCAGGTCGCGGCGGATTCCCGACGGGAGGTAGCGAAGCACGCCGTCCGAGTCCAACCCTTGCGGCAGGCCTCGGGCCATGCCGGCGAGCGCGCGGAAGTAGCCGATCTGCCCTTTCACCCGGAAGCATGCGGTCACGATCCCGCCGAAGACGTCGGCGCGCTCCTGTGGCGAGAACCCCGCGTATCTCGCCAGGCGTAGCCCCCAGTCGTCGAAGAACGGCCCGATGGGGAGGAGCAGGTCCGGGTCGCGTCGCAGCGGGCGGATCTCGCGCATGGGGTAGTGCCGGTGCCCCTCGCTCGAGAGGAGCTCTCGGTACAAGGCCGCAGCCTTCCCGAACGACTTGCCATACCGCTCGAAGCGCTCGTGTGCGAGTCGCGTGAACCGGAGCTTCTGTTTCTCGCCGACGCGCTTGCCCTCGCGTGCACTGAACCCCTGGTCCACGTCACCGGCGTTGTGCGTCATCGCTGCGGCCATGGTGAGGAGATCGCGCTCGCGGCCCGGCGTCGCTGCGACGGCGTCGAACGCGCGGGCTTCTCGGTGAAGCTCCGCGTCGACGGCATCCTCGAGCTCGGCCGCACCGGCCGTGTCACCCGAGTCCATGTGGCCGAGCAGTGCTCCACACAGAACGGACAAGGCCTCGCCGTCATGTCCCGAAACCGGTCCGAACCCGTCCACCTGCACGAAGCGCGCGCTGACTCCGCGCAAGTCCCAGTCCTTCAGGCCGAGGGCGAAGCGGCGCATCAGGACGAGTTCGTCGGCTCGGCGTTCGAACCAGAGGTGGGCGCGGATCTTCGTGTCGACGTCGGTCGGGACGAACGTCATCACGCTGGCGAAGTGCGCGGCGACGCACAGCGCGAAGTAGTCCGTCCACTCCTCGGGTGTGGGGGACTCGCGGGCGACGACCTGCTCGGCCTTGCGGAGGATGCTCCACCAGCCCAGCGGATGAGCCGCGTGCTCGTGGAGACGCGTCCCCGTGGTCTGTGGCGGTGCCTGGAAGCGCGCCGACGAGCCGTCGAAGAGGTAGGGCGCCGTGTTGCGGACGAGACCTGTCAGCGTTCGAGGCCCGATGTAACCGCCGAACGCGCCGCGGGGCTCGGCAGGCTCGGTCGCATGTTGACCGACGATGTGGTCGCGCGGCGGTGGAATCGGCATGTGTGCGTGGATCGAAGCTCTGTCGGCGTGTGTGGTGGGAAAGAGTACCGGGTGCGGGCGGGGGGGCAATCACGGCGGCGTGAACGACGACTGCGGCGGCGACTCGGGACTCGGTCGCGTCCGGGTGCGAGCTACAGTGACCGCCGGTTCGCAGGGGAGATTGCATGCCTCGTTCCGCACCACGCGTCGCACTCGTCACCGGAGCCTCGTCGGGGATCGGGCTTTCGTTCGCTCGCCGGCTGGCGCGGCAGGGAACGGACGTCGTCCTCGTCGCTCGACGCCGCGATCGCCTCGATGCGCTCGCGGCCGAGATCGTGACGTCGGGGCGTCGAGCATGGACGATTGCCGCCGACCTCGCGGATCCATCGGCCGTCGATGGCGTCCTCGCGCACGTTCGCTCGCGCGAGATTCCCGTGGACCTCCTCGTCAACAACGCCGGCTTCGGCGCATACGGGACGACGCTGGGAACGTCGCTCACGACCCTGCGGTCCATGGTTCGACTCAACGTCGAGGCCTTGACCTCGCTCGCGTGGGAATTGGGAACCGACATGATTTCGCGTGGCGGCGGGTCGATCGTGAACGTGGCGTCGACGGCCGCGTTCCAGCCCGTTCCGTACTTCGGTCCCTACGCCGCCACGAAGGCCTTCGTGCTGAGTTTCAGCGAAGCGCTGCGGGTGGAGCTGGCACCGGCGGTGAACGTGATCTGTCTCTGCCCTGGCATGACGGACACTGAGTTTCACGGCGTCGCGCGTCTCGGCAGGCACCTGATGAAGTTCCCATCCATGTCGGCCGACGAGGTCGCGGACATCGGAATGCGAGCCGTCCTCGACGGATCGGGGGTCGTCGTCGCCGGGCTGGGAAACCGCCTCGTTTCCTGGCTGGCCCGGAACCTTCCGCGCGCGCTCGTGCTTTCCGTCACGACGCGGCTCTTCCGCGGGAGCGGTGAATACGCGGCGAAGCCCGGCTCCCGGACCTGAGCGGCAGGTCCGAATAAACCGTTCCAGGCCAAGGTGTAAGCGCGGAGTTCACGGCATCCATACTCCCGACGACGGTGAAACGGGGTGTTCGGAGGCCGCCGGCTCGTTTCTCCGACAACGTGTCGAGTCCCGACGAGGCGCCGGTATACTGCGCGGGCTTTTTCCCACAGGTTCCGGCCGCGTCGAGCCAGGTCATCCAGCGTTGCAGTCAGGTCCGCATGCCGCGGCATGAACGCGCGTCGAACTGGCAGGTCGCGACCCGTCGAGAGTCGTTCACATGAAACAGCATGGATCGTCGTGGCTGCGACTCGTTGCAGCCGTCGTCCTCGTCGGGAATGCCGCCGCCGTCGCCCAGGCGTTCGTCGATCAAGCGACGTCGTGGGGCGTGTCCATGCCGGCAGTCGTCGGCACGACCAACCTCGGCCGCGGTGCCGCCATCGCCGACTTCAACGGTGACGGCCTCGTGGACGTGATCATCCCCGGCGCTCCCGGGACGCCCTACATGCCGTTCCTGAATCTGGGACCGGGGATTGGGTTCGTCCCCATCGTGGCGACGGGCATGGGCACATGCTCACACGCCAAGTCGATGGTCGTCGGCGACTTCGACAACGACGGCTATCTCGACATCTACGTCAGCAACCAGGGAACCCCCAACCAGCTGTTCCGCGGAGTCGGCCCCATGGCGTTCGTGGACGTCGCGCCGCAAGCCGGCGTCGCCATCTCGGGCGACAGCTTCCAGGCACTGTGGCTCGACTACGACCGCGATGGATATCTGGACCTCTACAGCTGCACGCGTCCCATGCCGGAGGCCGCGGCGAACAACCACCTGTTCCACAACAACCACGACGGCACCTTCACCGACGTGACGACGGAGTCAGGCACGGCGCACGGCTCCCTGACCTTCGCTGCAACGAGCTTCGACTACGACTCGGATGGATGGCCGGACATCCTCTCCACGGCGGACAACGCGTTCGTCCCGACGTATCTGCCGAACAAGGTGTTCCGCAACAACCACGATGGGACGTTCACGGACGTCGCGCCCGCCCTCGGCATGGATCGCCACATGCAGGCCATGGGCGTCGACTTCGCCGACGTGAACAACGACGGCCGCATGGCCGTGATCATCTCCAACACGAACATCGCCATGGGGAACATGATGGGCAACCCGACGACGGACGGGCACGCCATGTTCCTGTGGAATCCGTCGACCCAGGTGTTCGACTCGGTCGAGATCCCCTATGGAACGCGTCAGACCGAGATCGGCTGGGCGTGCTTCTACATCGACTACGACAACGACGGCCGTCAGGACGCGTTCTTCAAGCACATGGGCGGACCGTGTGGCCTCATGAAGAACACGCCGACGCTGCCCTGGGTCAACATGGGGCCGGCATGCGGCTTCACGTACGCCGGACCAGACGTCTCGGCTGGCTTCGGCGATTTCAACAACGATGGATGCCTGGACATCCTCGAGCCTGAACTCTGGCGTGCGTCGTGCATGATGATCAACCCGGGGTTCAACGCAAACCACTGGCTCAAGATCCACCTCGTCGGCACGGTGTCGAATCGCCTGGGTATCGGCGCGCGCGTCCGCGTCACCACGACGGCGGACGGCACGACGCGTACGAATTGGATGAAGTCAGGGCAGGGGTTCCTCGTGAGCTGCGAGCCAATCGTCCACTTCGGACTCGGCACGAACACTCTGATCAACTCGCTCGAGGTCACGTGGCCGTCGGGCGTCGTTCAGACCTTGACCAACGTCTCGGTGGATCAGTCACTCACGATCACCGAACCGTCGATGGTCATGGGAGGGCAGGAAGCGACCGGCAACTTCCCGTGGACGCTGTCGGTTCCCAGCGAGCCGACGGCGAGCTACGTGATCGCCCTGTCGACGGCGACGTCGCCCGGCATCCCGCTCGGTGACGGCCGCACGGTTCCGCTGGCATTCGACTGGCTGCTGGACTTCTGCCTTTCGCCTGCCAACACGCTCGGCTCCAATCAACCGTTCGGCGTGCTCGACGGCGCCGGGCAGCGAATGGGTGCGTTCTGGTTCCCGACGGGGTTGACCGGGTTCACCTGTCACTCCGCAGCGGTCACGTTCAATGCGACGGCGCCCTCCGGCGTCGCGTCGATCATCGGACCGCGGACGATCGTTCTTCCGTGATCGCTCGCTGACCCGCCGGGTCAGCGCCAGGCTGCGCGGCCGGAGTACGTAGAGCCGGTCGCGTCAGCTCGACATCCCTCGAACAACTCGATTTTTTTCATCACCACGTCGCTCGTGAGGAGCTCGACATGCGGACTCATCCCCTCGTTTCACGGCTTGGCGTCATGGCAGCCATCATCGGGCTGTGCGGTTCACTCCTTTCCCAGGCGCCCATGCGCATCCAGGGGAGGCTGACGAACGGCGGCGGTACGCCGCTGAATGCACCTACGTCCACGACGTTCAAGATCTACGACGCCGCGACGAATCCGTCGACGCTCCTGTGGACGGAGACGCGCACGGTGAACGTCGTCGGCGGGCTCTTCACGACGGATCTCGGGACGATCGTTCCATTCCCGGCAAACCTCTTCTCCAGCGGAAGCGATCGCTGGCTCGGGCTGACCGTTGCCGGCGACCCGGAGATGGCCCCACGGATGAAACTCGCCACCGTCCCTCGCGCATCGTTCGCGACTCACGCGTCCGACGTCACGGGGGAGGCGATCAACCCGAGCGCCCTGTCCATCAACGGTCTGGTCGTGATCGACGGCACGGGGCACTGGGTCGGGAGTCCGACCGGCCTCGTGGGTCCGACCGGTCCCACTGGCGCGACCGGTGCCACAGGCCCGACGGGTGCGACCGGTGCGACCGGCGCAGTTGGCCCGACCGGTCCGGCTGGCGCCACCGGCTTGACGGGTCCCACGGGTCCGACTGGCCCTGCCGGCGCGGATGGCGCGGCCGGTGCGACCGGCGCGACGGGTCCGACCGGCGCGACGGGGGCTGTCGGCCCGACGGGCCCGACCGGGTCCACCGGCTTGACGGGTCCCACGGGTCCGACCGGCCCTGCCGGCGCGGATGGCGCGGCCGGTGCGACCGGCGCGACGGGTCCGACCGGCGCGACGGGTGCAGTTGGCCCGACGGGTCCGACCGGCCCTGCCGGCGCTGATGGCGCGACCGGCGCCACGGGTGCGACCGGCGCGGTTGGCCCCACCGGTCCCACCGGCCCTGCGGGCGCCGACGGTGCCACGGGCGCGACCGGCGCAACGGGTCCGACCGGTCCAACGGGCCCCGCCGGCTCTGATGGTGCCGCCGGCGCGACGGGCGCGGCCGGCCCTGCAGGCCCGACGGGTCCCACGGGCGACACCGGCCCGATCGGCCCGACAGGCCCCAACGCCGTCACCATCAACACGACGATCGATCCCGACGTCATCACCTCGAGCGCCGTCCTCGATGGCACCCTCGCCGCAGTCGACCTCGCCGCCGACGCCGTCTCGACGCAGAAGATCCAGGACGACGCCGTCACGGCGCCGAAGATCGCCGCGGGCTCCATCACCAACTCTCACGTCAGCGCGACCGCGGACATCGCCGGCTCCAAGCTCGCGTCGACGCTGATCGTCGCGTCGTCGTCGACGCGCATCCGGCCGGCCAACGGGTCGGCGTCCACGTCAGCCGAGGACACGGATACGGGCCTGAACGTCGCCGGCAAGATCCTCGTCGGCTCGAACACGTCGCGCACCAGCGCGGACGGCGGGCCGACGCGGGGCATCATCGTTCGCGAGTTCATGGCGACCACGACGACCAGCGGCACGACGATCCTGGACAACGGACAGTTCCAGCTGAAGGTCGACGCCGCGGGCGGGCTCGAGATCAGGACGCTCACGAGCGACGGGCAGTGGTCGTACACGCGGCTCGACCGCGTCCTGAACACGACGTCGTCAGTCGTCGACAGCAATGCCAACCAGTCGTCGAACACCACGACGACCGTCTGCACGTCCGACACGGTGTCCCTCGACATCTTCCTCGGTAGCGATTCGGGCAGCGAGTGGTCGCACCTGAAGATCCACCGCGGGACGTCGTCGAGCCGCTGGGTCGGAGTCCTGACGTCGTCCACCGTGTCGAACTGAGGTGATCCCCATGCGTCATCGACACCTCATTTGCGTGCTGGCGGCCTGCGCGATCGCGAGCTCCGCGATCGCCCAGGACCCGTCGAGCGCGAACTTCCGATTCGAACTCATCGACACCGTCGTCTCGGGCGGTGCTGCGGCGTCGACGTCGGCCATCGCCGCCCTCGCCGTGCTTCCCGTGACCGAATCTGCGTCCAGTCCGGGGTTCCATGCCGAGATCGGCCAGCTCGGTGGGTACGGCATTGCCACCCCGACAGGTCCGCAGGTCATCGCGGTGACGCCGCCGGGCGGCTCGTGCGCAGGCGGCGAACTGGTGCGCATCCTGGGCTTCAACTTCAACGAGTTCGGGACCGGCGCGACGACCCTGGTGCGGATCGGCACGGCGCCGCCGTTCCACCCGACCGTGGTCAGCAACACCGAGATGATCGCGCTCACGCCACCGGGACCGCCGGGCGGGTGCGACCTCCAGGTGACGACGCTGTTCGGGGCGAAGACGGCTGTGTCGGCGTACCAGTACGCGTGTCCGTCCGGGCCGCCCGTCACGGCGTTCAGCATCACGCCCGGCGAAGGCGACATCGACGGCGGCCTCACCGTGACGATCAGCGGGCTGTCACTGATCACCGGCACGACGGTGACCTTCAGCGGTGTTCCGGCGACGGACGTGACCCGGATCAACGATCAGACGCTCACGTGCCGAACGCCGCCCCATGCCGCGGGCTTCGCGACGCCCGTGATCTCGAACTCGCTGGGGGTGGCGTCCCTCCCGAATGCGTTCTTCTACAAGACGCACGCCGCGGTGACGAACCTCGGCGGTGGGTGTCCCGGATCGTTCGGAACGCCTCAGTGCTTCGTGGGCGGCGCCCTGCCGATCATCGGTGGTGCTCCGTTCTCAGCCGTCCTGGCGAACGCCAAACACAACGCATCGGCCGCGCTCCTGATCTCCGCCCCGCTGTCGGCGCCGTTCGTCGTGTCACCGTGCCAGGCCTGGATCGACCCGCTGACGTTCATCTCGTTTCCGGTGACGACGTCCGCCTTCGGCACGTCGAACCTGGTCTTCCAGGTGCCGAACGTCCCCGCCCTCGAGGGATTCCTCGTGGCGTCGCAGTGGCTCGTGTTCGACGAAAACAGCGCCCTCGGGCTCGTTCTTTCGAACGCCCAGCGCTTGCGCCTCGGCTTCTGAGGCGTCTCTTGCCGCACCGCCCCGCGCGGTGCGGCGGCCCCGGGCGCCAGGCGAAACTCGCCGGCGTCCCCCCGGTGCGATAGGGTTCGACCTCCCGTCCGACCCCTCCCAGAATCCCATTGCACCGAGGATCCCATGGCCAAGGCCCCGACGAATAGTGAACAAGTCAAGGAGCTCAAGAAGTTCTTCGATCGCTCGACCGCATGCCTGACGGAAGCGGATTCGGGCTTCGCCCCCAAGCCCGAGATGATGACCATCGCGCAACACGTGGCTCACTCGGCGCAGGCGATCGACTGGTTCGTCGCTGGCGCGTTCTCGCCGGACGGCATGTCGATGAACTTCGAGGAGGACGCGGCAATCGTCGCGAAGGTCACGTCGCTCAAGAAGGCGAAGGCCTGGCTCGCGCGCGCGATCGGCGAGGCCGCGAAGGCGTTCGAGACCCACTCGGCGGCAGAGTGGCGAAAGCCGATCAAGGGCACGCTCATGGCCGGCGAGCCGCGAAGCTCGATCCTCTCGGCGATGACCGACCACCTGGCGCACCATCGCGGCGCGCTCACGGTGTACGCGCGCATGCTGGGCCGTGTCCCGAAGATGCCCTACATGTGAGCCGCGTCGACGGTCGCAACGCCGTCCTCACGCTTCGAGGGCGCGGCGCAGCGATCCCTGCGAGCGCTCGAGGCGTTCCGCCGCGGCAGCTGCATCGACGCCGTGGCGGATCATGAGGCACGCCACGCGGACGTCCCACCGGCACGCTTCGAGCGCCGGCCGGGCGCGTTCCTCGTCGCCCGTCACCTCGGCGACGAGGCGGGCGGCTCGTTCGCGAAGCTTCACGTTCTTCGCCTGCACGCCCACCATCAGGTTTCCGTACGTGCGACCGACGCGGATCATGGCGCCGGTCGAGATCATGTTCAGGACCAGCTTCTGGGCGGTACCGGCCTTGAGGCGCGTCGACCCGGCCAGGACCTCCTCACCGGTGACCGTGGTGATCGTCGGTGACGTGAGTGTGTGGAGTGGCGTTGCGGGGTTGCATACGAGCCCGACGGTTCGCGCTCCCGCGCGGCGCGCGGCGCGTGCGACGCCCAGGCAATAGGGCGTGCGACCGCTCGCCGTGATCGCGATCACGACGTCCAGTGCCGTGACGCCGGCGATCGCGACGTCCCGCTCGCCCTGGTCCGCGTCATCCTCCGCACCCTCGACGGCGTCCGTCACCGCCCGGCGGCCTCCGGCGATGTGACCCTGAAAAAGATCGTCCGGGACACCGAACGTGGGCGGACACTCGGAGGCGTCCAGCACGGCGAGGCGTCCACTGGTCCCGGCTCCGAACAGGTGCAGTCGACCGCCACTGCGGAATGCATCCGCGACCATGTCGACCACCTGTGCGATGACGTCGACTTCTTTGCGGACCGCCTCCGCGACCAGTCGGTCCTGGTCGTTGATGCGCAGCAGCATCTCCCGCGTCGGAAGCAGATCGAGGTTGTGGGTCGCGGCGTTGGCGGCTTCCGTTCGGGCCTGCCGGAGATCGGGATCGTGCATGGTGTTCGTGAGTCCTCGGCCGGGGGCCGTGCGCGTCACTTCGACGTCTTGAAGAGTCTCCCGTAGCGATAGCCGGACTCCAGCGTGAGCGTCATCATCGCCGTGGAGTAGATGCGGCCTCCGAAACGGGTCCAGGGATCGAGCGGGTCGAAGGAGCCGCGCGCGCACCCCTCGCTGACCTGCGCGCGCTGGGCGGCATCGAAGATCGCGTTGCGCCACGTCATCCATTCCTCGCCGGCGAGCTGGAACATCGCGAGCGTTGCGAAGTGCCAGTAGTAGATGTCGATCACGCCTTCGTCGCGCTTCCACGCCGGCGGCTTGTCGAGGCAGCGCTTGCTCTGCGCCCGGATGAGGGAGGAGATCCGCGGCTCTTCGCCACCGAGGATCTTGATCACCATGCCGCATGCGGTCGTCGACTCGGACTCGGACTTGGGGAAGCGCTCACCCTGCTCGTCGAGACGGAACGGGCCGTCCATCTTCGACAGATACCCCACGTGGAACGTCTTCTCGTCCGTGACCGACTTCACGAAGTTCGACGCGTCGCCGATGACGCTCGTCGCCGAGCGGATGTGCGCGACGTCCGCCGTCTTCAGGGCCATGACGGCCCATGCGGTCACGGTGACGTCGCTGTCTTGTGACTTCTCGCCGTACCGCCAACCCTGCTTCTTCGCCTGCATCTTGAGGAGGTAGTCCAGGGCCTTGTCGGCGCACGCGCGCCACCCTCCAGCGGGGTTCAGGGCGGCAGCCTCGACCATCACGTTCGTGGCGATCACGTGGCCGTACATGTACCGCTGGTCCTCGGTCGAGCCGATGAGACCGCGGGCGTCCTGCTGCGATTTGAGCCAGCTCAGCCCCCGCTGCACGGTGTCCGTGTCAGGCCCGTCGGCGTCCGTTCGACCCGCCCCGAGGAAGGCCAGCACGGCGAGCGCGCTGACACCGACGTCGTAAAGTGCGTTCCCCTTGTTCTCGCAGCGGTAGGGGTTGTCGTTCACCTCCTTGCATCGCCGTCGGAAGTTGGAGCAACTCCAGCTCCCGTCGTCTTCCTGGTGGCGCTTCAGCCAGTCGAGGCCCGCGCTCACCATCCGTTCGGATTCCGGCGTCGCGCCTCCCAGTGCAACCGCATCCGCTATGTGCTTGCGGTAGTAGAGCATCCCCTGGAGAGGCTTCGGCGCGACGGGTTTCGGGTCCGCCGGCTTCTTGTCCTGACCGTGAGTCGGTCCCGCGAGCACGACGCCGAGGACCAGCCCGGACACCACGGTGACCACATGGGGTCGCAACGTGCGAATCATGGGAATTCTCCGCACGAGGATGCGGGGCGCCCGCCGTCAACGCAAGCGAGCGGCATGGGTGTGGGACGTCGCCGGATGGCGTCCTCCTGACGCGAGGCCGCCTATCCAACGCGGGGAGCTTCATTTCCCGGATGAGGGGCGCCGATATCTGAACGGAGTGGGCGCCGCTCCCTCGGTGCCCTCGGGAGAGGGTGCGTGACAGCCACCGCCAGAAACAGCCAACTGGACCAGATCATCGACGACTGCCGGGCGCTGTCCCGCAAGGTCCGCGACTACGACGTCCGGATCACGTCGATCACGGAGCGCGGCGCGTACGCCCGCATCCGGCCGCTGCTCGCCGCACTCGAGGACGCCATCGTCCGATACGCCGAGAAGCGGGCCCGGGCCGGTGCGCGCGACGGCACGGCGCGCACGAGCCCCGTGGCCCTGGCCTTCCAGGACGTCCTGACTCGCGCCGCCGCGACGCGCCCTGCCGTGCCCGTCAACCCGGCCGTGAAGCGCGAACCAGGGGTTGCGGTGACGTTCCCGCCGAGCGACTTCTCCCCGGCCGAGATCCTCCAGTTCCTGGCGCTGAACCAGAAGACCGGCGAGGCTCGGATTCGCACACCCAACGAGACGTTCTACATCCAGCTGTCGAATGGCGAGATCACCTCGGCCGTCGGTACTGCGACGCCCAAGGGGCTCCGCCTGGGGGACATCCTCGTCGACCGGAAGGTGATCTCCGGGCCTGACCTCGAGAGCGTCGTCGACGGCTGTCGTCGCGAGAAGGTTCGCCTCGGTCGCGCCCTCGTCGATCGGCAATTCGCGGACCGCGATGACGTGATGGATGCCCTGCATCACCAGGCGTTCCAGCTCTTCCGCCGCATGCTCGGCCTGGAAGTCGTCGAGATGACGTTCCAGACCTGCGACGTGCCCGTCGAGTCCGACAGCCTCCAGCTCTGCGTCGCGCAGGCGCTGCTCGAAGGCGTCGCCGCGGGCGACCGCGACCATCGGGTCGACTGACCGGACGCCAGGAGGCCGACTGCCGTTTCCCGGGCGACGCGACGTCGCGCCCGCGATCACGTTCGCGGGGCGGAACGGCGCCCGCGGCGATCGCATCGAGTCGTGCACCCGCGGGCCGCGATCGATCCCCGGGGCGGCGTTGGCGGCGCGGCGGGACCCCGTTCGGCGATCTCCCGGAGCCCGATCGAGTCGCCCGTATTTCGCATCGTCCGTGCAACGGGGAACGAGCCGTTCCGCTGGTGTAGGCATGCAATTCACCACGACGCTCATCATCTCCGTCACGTTTCTGGCCACGGCCCTCGTAGCTCAGGACTCTCGGCCGAAAGCCACGGCTGAACCGCGGGAACTCCCCGTCCCGTCGCTCTGCAAGGGCGAGCCCTCGATCGACGACCGCCTGAAACGGTGGCAGGACGAGGAATCGAAACTGCGGGTGGAATTGCACGACCCGGTCGCGGCGTCGGCGGTTGCGTGCCGTCGTGCCTACTACGATTTCGCCGCTCACCAGGCGACGCCTCGCGGGACCGTCGAGGTCGCGAAGCTGATCGCGGAGTTCGCCAAGATTCGAGCGGCCTGGCAGATCGCGAATACGACCGGCGAGGACGTCCGGTTCATCACCGCCGTCCACGGTGGCTTCCTCTGCGACGCCGCGACGCAAGAACCCAAGGAGATTCGAGCGCAGCTTCAGGCCACGGCCGACGGCATCCGGCATTGGATCACTCATGGTGACCAGGTTCCTGGGCCGTCCGGAGAGCGGTGCGGGCCCCTGTCCGAGCCATCCAAGGAGCGAGCGATGGCGCTATTGACGAAGACCGAGGGGATCGTCGCTTCGCTCGATGCGGGCGACCAGGCGACTGCGTTGAGCACGTGCGATGCGATCTGGCAGGAGGCGGTGGCGATTCCCGCCCTCGAATCGAGGCCCGTGCCCGACTCCAGCGGACCTTCCACGGAGATCGCGAAGGACCTCCTCTCGTTCACGTCATATCCGTGCACCGGCGAATGCCTCAACGAGCTCGCGAACAGGGAGGCGGAGCTCATGACGGCCGGCCGCCCCGTCGAAGCGCTGCGCATGGCAATGCGTTTTGCGATTCTGCGGCAGTGGAGCTCACTCCAGGCCGAGCGCGAGATGCGTGAGAGGGTTGCGGCGGAGCTGCGCGCGGAGATTCGACGTCAACGGGATGGTGGGATCCAGGAGGTCGGCGACCTCGAGGAGCGACTGCTCGCCGCGGAGCAGGGGGCGAAGGACTGCGCGACCGTCGAGCGCAGCGTTCTCGCGAACGGCGGCGTGCTTCGCGCGGCGTTCGCCACGGGTATGACTCTTGCCGCCCTGGCAGAGGGCGCGGCCGTGGAAGCGAAGGAGATCGGGGCGATCGTGTCGCATGTGAGCGAAGGTCGACCCATCGACAGGTCGACGGGCAGTGACCTTGCCGCGATGACAGGTCGCATCCGGCGGATCGCCGAGATGGCGGGCAAGGGCGACTTGAACGCCACGCTCCAGGCCCGCGATGAGTTCCTCTGCTGGGTGCTGGACGTCAGGTCGCTGGCGCCCTATCGGGTCGGGACGTCGCCTCGACGATGAGCAGGCGTCACGCGAAGTGCCTTCCGGATCGGGGCCACCGCCGCGATCCCGCGCGAGATCGTCGCCGTGGCGCGACGCGCACACCGAGGCCGGGGCGATGACGGGGGACCGGCCCGCTGAACGCGCGTCGCAGCCGCTGCGGCGGGACGGGCCGATCTCTTCGTTGCCCGATGGGGCGCGCACGGCCGGCCCTTCCGCGGCGGAGCAACATGCCCCGCCGAACCATCTCGGCCAGGGCTGTGCGGCTTGAACTCGTCGGTTCCGCGTCCCCGCCTCCCCGCGCCGGCCCCTGATGATGCGGCGCGCAGCGGAGCGATCACGAGCGCTCCCACCACACCGGCGCAGATCAGGACGGTCAGCACGAGACCGGCACCGTGCCTGCCGCCCGCATTCGGGCACCGAATGGTCCGGTCCGGATAAGATCCGGCCCCACAAGGGCCCCGATGAATCCGAGCACAACGAATCCGACGTCTTCATCTCCGTCCGAACTCACCGTTCGCGCCGTGATCGCCGGCATGTTGCTCGGCGTCGTCATGTGCCTCTCGAACCTCTACGTCTTCTTCAAGACGGGGTGGTCCATGGGCGTGACGATCACGGCGGCGATCCTGGCCTTCGCGCTGTTCGGCGGATTGCGCGCCGCGGGCATCGCGAAGCGCCCGTTGCTCGCGCTCGAGAACAACGTGCTCACGACCGTGGCGTCCGGCGCGGGTTACATGACCGGCGGCGGCAACATGGCGGCGTTCGGCGCGCTCCTCATGGTGACGACGGCGCGGCCCGACTCGACGGCGATGATCGCGTGGTTCGGGGCGATCGCGGCGCTGGGCGTGTTCGTCGCGATCCCGATCAAGCGCCAGCTCATCGACGTGGAGGCGCTCGTGTTCCCCACGGGCACGGCGACGGCGGAGACGATCCGATCGCTTCACGCGGGGGACTCGGCCGGCGCCGCCAGCGTCGCCGCATCCGACGGTCGCGCCAAGTCGAAGGCGCTCGGGATCGCCGCGGCGGCTGCCGCCATCCTCACGTGGTTTCGCGATGCGAAGGCGGCGTGGATGCCGTTCAACGTTCCCGGTGTGCTTCCCGTTCCCCTGAAGATCGCCGGCCGGGCCGCGACCGACTGGACGTTGGCCATCAAAGCGGAGGTCGTCCTCGTCGGCGCGGGCGCGCTCATGAGCTTCCGCACAACCTGGTCGCTCCTGCTCGGAGGCGTCCTGACCTACGGCGTGCTCGCGCCGGACCTCGTCGCCCGCGGCGTGATCGCCAGCCCGTCGTACAAACTCATCGTCGGGTGGTCGGTCTGGCCGGGCGCAGCGATCCTCGTGGCCTCGGGACTGACGTCGTTCCTGCTCGACTGGCGGAGCGTGGCACGGGCGTTCTCCGGCATGACCGGCGCGTTCGGGCGCCGCGACGAGCCGATCGAGCGCACGGAAGTCCCTCCGGCATGGTTCGCGCTGGGGTTCATCGTGCTCTCGCCGATCGTCGTGTTTCTCATGACGACGTTGTTCGGCATCCCCGTATGGGCCGGGGCGATCGCCGCGCCACTCTCCGTCCTCATGGGATTCGTCGCAGCCCGCGTGACCGGTGACACGGACGTCACGCCGACGAAGGCGCTCGGGCCCGTGACCCAGCTTCTCTACGGCGTGCTCACGCCCGGCAACCTCGCCGGCAACATCATGAGTGCCAACGTGACCGGGGGAGTGGGCCTGCACGCGGCCGATCTCCTCACGACGTTGAAGACGGGCAAGCTGCTCGGTGGCAGCCCGCGCGCCCAGTTCTTCGCCCAGCTCTTCGGCGTGATCGCCGGCGCCGCGGTGATCGTGCCGGCATTCAACCTCCTCATCCCCAATCCCGAGGTTCTCGGCTCCGATGCCTGGCCCGCTCCGTCCTGCGTCGTGTGGGCGAACGTGTCGAAGGTCTTCGCCGACGGGATCAGCGCGCTCGGCAGCGAGGCGCGTCAGGCCGTGCTCGTGGGGCTCGTCCTCGGCGTCGCCCTCGCGCTCCTCGAGAAGTTCGCGCCCAAGCGCGTGAAGGCCTGGGTCCCGTCGCCGTCCGGGCTGGGGCTCGCCATGGTCGTGCCCGGATCCAACTCCGTTTCCATGTTCATCGGCGGCCTGCTCGCTCTCATCCTCCGCCGCCTGAAGCCCGCGTTCGCCGAGCGCTACGTCACCCCCGCCGCTTCCGGGCTGATCGCTGGCGAAAGCCTCATGGGCGTCGCCGTCGCGCTGCTGATCGTGGCGGGGGTGTTGGGGAGGTGACCAATGTCGCCAGCACCACCGGTAACTCGTGCGGCCCGACGGCTGCACCGCCGTCGAGTCCGAGATCATCGGCGGCCGTCGGTGGGGACGAGCGCACGACGAGCATTCACACTTGCGACTACGGTACGAGCGTCATCGGCACCGTGCTTATCGCCTTGTCTGTCGAGGCCCCAACGACCACGTTGAAGCGAAGCACGAGGCCGACGAGGGTGGGCGAGAACGATACCTGAGGGACGAAGAACGCTGTCGCGTTTCCGGTCGAATCAAGCGTTCCGATCCCGTTGGGCAGCCACGGCGAATCCGCCATGGCCAACTGAATGCCAGCGGCCGTCACGGCGTCTGGCGTCAGGGCGATGACCCCAGCTCCAAATGTGGTCGCCGGGTGTGGCGGGCTGACGCTCAGGAGCACTCCGTATGGCTGGTTGGGCAAGCCGGGTGCAACGATCGGCAACGCGAGGGGGAGCGATGCTTGCGCGGAGTAGGTCCGGGGGACCGTGAGGCTGCCGGCGGCATTGACCCACGTCCAGATCTGGTTCGCATTGCGCACAGTCACGGCCATGTCCGTGTGGTTGTCGCCATTCATGTCGCCAACCGCGACGGAGACGGGTGCCGGCCCGGTGCCAAGGCAGCACTCGCGGGCAAACTGCCCCGTCCCGTCGCCCTCGAGGACGCTGATCGTGTTCGAGTTCTCGTTGACGACCACAGCGTCAAGTTTCCCGTCAACGTTGAAATCCGCCAGTTGAAGGTCCAGCGGTCGTGCCCCGATGGTGAACGTCGATGCCAGCGTGAACGCTCCTTGACCATTGCCGAGCAGCACGTGCACCTGTCCCGCCGGGAGCACCCAGCTGACAGCTACGATGTCCTGATTCCCATCGTTGTTGACGTCGCCGACCGCAAGGCCCCGGATGTTGGAGCCGATCTGGATCGTGCTGCGCAGGCTCGTCGGGAAGGACGCCGAGAGCGTCGCCGCGTGCGCATTGCGGAAGATCTGGATCTGCCCTGGTGCCGAATTGATCGACACGATGATGTCGGCCCCGTTCTGGTGGTCGATGTCCTTGATCACGACCTGATCTGGCGCGCCAGGCGTTGGGAGCAGGAACGTGTCCGCGTTCAGGAATGTCCCAACACCATCATTACGGCGGACCTGGATGTTGTGGGTCCCCTCGTTGGTCACGACGAGATCCCGGTCGCCGTCGCCGTCGAGATCGGCAGCAGCCACCGCGCGGGGCAAGGTGCCCCCGCAGTCGCGGGAGCCCCACGGAATGAACGTTCCGTTTCCGAAGCTGTTCGAGCCTTGACCGCGGAGAATCGAGATCGTCTGACCCGAAGCGGCCTGGCGGTTCACGCACACGATGTCCTTGATCGAGTCACCGTTGAGGTCGGCGACCGCGATTCCCTGCGGGAAGTTCCCGACTGGGATCGTCGTACCGTTCCCCAGTCCACCGGCCCCGTTGCCGAGGTGGACCGACACCGTGTCCGTCGATCGGTTCGAGCAGATCACGTCGAGCTTCCCGTCGTTGTTGACGTCCGCGAGCACGGCACTTCCAGGCTGTGTCCCGGTCGCCTGCCTCGCGATCGGCCCAACGAAGCACGGGGGCGTGGGCGGGGTTGTTGCGTCCGAGATGGAGACGGTGAGCGAGTATGCCTGCGGGCCGGTCTGCGCGGTCGTGCGCACTCGGATGAACCAGGCTCCGGGCGTTGCGCCGAGGGCCATGTTCGTCAGGACCTCGCCAAGCCCCGCCGGATTCTGGTCGGCAGTCGCCATGACGGTCGAACCGTTCGGGCCGATGAGGTCGATGGCGAGGTTTGCGACGGTCAGCGAGTTGAAAAGGGTGCCGGGAGTGCAGCCTCCACCGGTCTGCGGCCCCTCCAGGTAAGTGGATCCCTGGGGTTGGACCGAGATGGTGGCGCGCTTTCCACCGACGACGCTGAACTTGAAGCAGTCGACGTCTCCGAAGGCGTCACAGGAAACGTCGTTCACGGAGAACGCGCCGTTTCCGCGCCAGCCCAGATCGCGGGCCGTCGCCGTCGTCTGGTTCGGCTCCATGTCGTCGCCGTAGTGGTACTGGGCGCCCATCACGTCGTCGGACTGGGGACCATCGAAGGCTGTCGTGATGTACGGCTCCATCAGCTTCGTGCTGTTGGTGGGGCAGACGTGGCGGAGCCCCAGACCGTGGCCGGCCTCGTGTGCCAGCGTGTTCCGCAGGTAGCGGAAGTTGGACGTCGGATCGCCGAATAGCGCGACGTCGGATGTGTCGATCACCATGTCGCCGTTCTCGGGGAAGAAATTGTAGGCGAGGATGCCGAACGGACCGTCGATCGTGTGTCCGCTGATGCGCACGTCGCCGCGGATCCCCACCGCTCCCTGCACGGTTCCGAGCTGGGCGCCGTCGTCATTGGGCTCGTAGACGTAGGTGATGCCGCTCAGCGCCGACCACCGGTTCATGACCTGGTGAACGAGGTTCATCCAGACTGCCGGGGAGCCGAACTGCGCGTTGAACGCTGCCACCAGGTTGCTCGGTGCAGAGGCCTCACCGGCAGATCCGTAGATGGCAGTCCCGTCCGGAACGACGCTGTATCGGATCGTGATCGGCTCGTTCAGGAGGCCAGTGCCATTGGGGTTCGACGCCGTCGTGGTCCAGCGGATGTCCGGTCGGAAGTCGATTCCCGCCTCGATGATCTCGTTGATCATGGCGACGACGGATGGATCCGTGTTGGGCGCGAAACAGCAGCAGATGCCAGCGCGCTCAGCGGGGCTCATCGCCCGGAGGCGGCTGATCAAGTCCAGGCGCTCCGGCGTCATGGATGGAAGGGCAGGCTCCGTGCGCCGCGAAGGCGTGGCATTCGGAGGCGACTCCGGCGTCCGCTGGTTCAAGCTGATCACGCAGCTCAGCGCGAGAATGGAGGTCACGATCGCAGCGCGAGTGACGAGTCCGAGGGTCATGGCAGGATCTCCCGCACGCGCCTCGGCGTCTTCCGACGTCTCGAGCCAGCGTGCAAAACGACAGCGCGGGGTTCGGGGCGCCCGACCTCGGGCGTCCCAGTTCCTGGCGACCGCACGCCGACATTGGTGTGCTCCAGGTCGCCTTCTCGCGGATGCAATGCCGCGAGGCGCCGCCCGATTGCAGGGCCGAGAGGAAATTCTCAGGGAAGGCGACCGGCCGTCAGAAGGCGAGAGCGACGATCGCGCGTAAGTGCCTTCTCAATAAGTCGGTACGCCGCGGCCACAGAACGTGGACGGGCATCACAGTTCGTTGAACACGGAGTCCTGCAGGGTTTCGCGCAGGTCCTCCAGGGCGCGGTGATACGTCAGGTTCACGGTCGCGCGGGGCAGGTTGAGGCGCGCCCCGACCTCGGCGGGCTCGAGGCCTTCGACCGCGCGCATCAGGACGACCGACCGCTTGGGCTCGCCGAGCTGATCGATCGCGGATCGCACGCGGGCCACGGACTCGCTGCGAATGATCGTATGGACGGGTGACCCCTCACCGACAGCCAGCCGATCGAAGACCGACGCATCCGGAGAGAAGGGGACCACGGCCGTCGCCTTGGCCCGCGGTCGTGTCCCCCGTGCGACTCGGCGTTGGAGGATCGTTCCGAGAAACCGGACGAGCACGGGCGTGATGCGATTCGCACGCCTGGCGAGTTTCGACAACTGGGGAAGGGTCTCGATCCACGTTTCCTGAACGATGTCGTGCGGGTCGAGGTCCGGCCGCCCGGCGGTCCGCAAGAGCGCGCTCGCCTGGCTGACCAGGAGCGGCGAGAATCGCTCGACAACCCACGCAACGGCGCTCTGATCTCCGTCACACGCGCGGCCGACCCAGTGGGTGGTAATGCTGGAGGGCATGGGCGAGAGGGTAGCGCAAGATCAGAGGCTGACGCGACTCTGTTCGTCGTGCTGGTGCGGACTGCGGTCCAGCCGCTGGCCGTCTCCCATGGCTGCACCACGCGGGGCATCGCCCGGTCGTTCGCCGTCGACCGTGCGCGGCCGCGAAATTCTTCGTCGGACACGGGAATCGAGCACGCGGACGAGTCTGAGTGCGCGACGCGTGGCAAGCGTGGAATTGAGACGGAGCGTGAGCAGGCGGATGCGGTGGAGTGGAACCTGGCTGCGCCAAGCGTGGCTCGTGGAGTCAACCCGCTGGCCGAGGCCCTCCAACCACCCGACCATGTAACGGGAACTTCCATTAGAAGTTGGACGCACAGGACGCTCCTGGTGAAGTCCCGATCTCCGCGTTCGTTTGCCCAACTACGCGCGGGCGGAGGGCGCTCGACTTACACCGCCATCATTCGCTCCCGATCACGCCACAGGAACGAGCTCGATTCCGAGCGCGTTCAGCAACTTGTCACCACGCTCGAAGCAGCAGGGCGGTCCCCAAAGGGGGGGATCGCCGAAAGATCAGCGCGGCCTCTTTGACGAAAACAAATGAATTACGACTAAACTCTGAATTGGAGCAGTGTGCGCTACGGCGTGACACCCCTGGCGGGGCGGACGCCGAGCTGGTCGCCGCGGTACTCCGGCGTATTGTAGCAACGGCACGCAGAACGCGCGAACGAGGCGTCGTCGTTGAAGCTGCCGCCACGGCCGACGCGGTAGCGGGGGGCCAGTACCGTCCAGGCAGAGCCATCCACGGGCGCGCCGCTGTAGTTGTTGTGCCAGGCGTCTTCGCACCACTCCCACACGTTTCCTATCACATCGTGCAGCCCGAATCGGTTTGGAGCGAAGCTGTCCACCGGCGCGTGCACAACGAACCTGTCGTTCCATGTCTCGACTCCGCGGTTACTCGAAGCAATTCGAAATGCCTGGTCGCAAACGTTCCCCGCAGAAGCCACCGCGGCCAGATCGCGCCCGCTCCACCAGCGTGTCGTCGTCCCACCCCGGGCCGCATACTCCCACTGCGCTTCCGTCGGCAACCGCAGACCGAGACGTGTCAGCCATCCCGACGACCCCGCGCAATCCTCCCAGCTCACCTGTTCGACCGGATTCGTGAGGCCCACATCGGACCACGTGTCGGATGTGTAGCTGCTCGGGTTCCGGCCCGCGATCCTCAGCCACTGTCCCTGTGTCATCTCGTATTTCGACACGAAGAACGCGTCGAGTGTGACCTCGTGAACTGGCGATTCGGTGTCCTGTGCCTCCGGGTCAATATTCGGGTCGCTGTCGCTCATCGTGTCGTCGGTTGGGTCGCGGCGCTGCGCCCCCATGCGAAACGTCCCACCCGGAAGCAGCACGAAGATCAGTCCCGTGTCCTTCGTGATGATCAGCCGCTTCCGCGCGTCCCGCTTCGGGATTGGATCAACGCCCGGCGTCGTCGTCTGAAGATGAGCGAACTCCCAGAGGCCCGAGTCCGGATCCGGCTCGATCGGGATCAGCCCAAGCTGCTCGGTGATCTCAAGGCCGCCGTATTTCGGCTCGGCCTTGATCGCGGCGATCGCCGCGTCCCACTTCGCCTTGTACTTCTCGATCGTCTCGCGCTTGACGGACTCGGCGAAGGCGAGGCGCCCGCCAACGTCCGCAAGCAGACCCTTCTTCGGGTCCACGAATGCCGTCATGCCTTCGACCAGCTTCGCCGTCGTGTCATGTTTGAACTGCAACGCGGTGTTCGATCCGAACCGGTAGGTCCGGCGTTCGTGTGCGCGCGCATCCAGTTCCGCGATACGGGCCTCTACCTTCCCGAGGTCGGACTTCAGGTCTGTGATGCTGGCGGCGAGCGGGCGGGTGGTCGGCTTCCACTTGGGCGCGGACTCTGCCGCGGGTTGACTCGCGCCTGGTCGGGTTGTCGCGCGGGACTCGGCAACGGCCAGTGAGGCCCTTCTTACGTCGCGCTCCGCGGCCAGCTTCATGATCTCGGCCTGTTCCGAGGCATGGGCTGCAAGGTCCTTCGCACGATCGGCATCGGACCAGGGGAGAAGATCCGGCGCCTCGCGGAGCCGCGCCAACGCGCCGCGGTGGCCCGGAAGGTTGGCTTCCAAGGATCGTGCCTGCTTCAGCCACTCCTCCATCGCCTGCGCCTTCAAAGGCTCCGCAGGCCAGAGGTCGTCGGCCGCGGCCGTCAGTTGCTGGAGGCGCGAGAGGTCGCCGAGACGATCGTAGTCGGTCAGGGCAGCGGCCTTCGCGGTGAGTGCGATCTCCTTCTCGCCCCGCACGATCTCGGATTCCACCAGGAAGTAGGAGGTGAGACCGAGCGCGACGAACACCGCGCACAACGCCGCCGCGAGCGCGGGATTTCGGTGCGACCACAGCCACAACCGCAGGAGTGGCCCCGGCGGCTTCGCCAGGATCGGCTCCCGCTCCCGGACGCGGCGCAGGTCCTCGGCAAGCGCGCCTGCTGTGGCGTAGCGGTGGGCCGGATGCTTCGCGAGCGCCTTCTGTATCACGACTCGGAGCGGCAGTGGGATCGTTGGGTTCAGTTGGCGCGGATCGGGAGGCGGCTCAGCCTGAATCGCGAGGGCCGTCCCCGGCTGGTCTGCCCGATCGAAAGGTCGCTCGGTCGTCAAGCACTCATAAAGAGTCACTCCCAGCGACCAGACATCGGCTCGCCTGTCGGGCCTGATCAGGTTCCAGGTAAGCTGCTCGGGACTCATGTAGGGCAGACTTCCGAGGAATTGCCCCGCCTCCGTCAGCGCAGTCAGTTCATCGTGATGCGCGAGCCCGAAGTCGACGATCACGGGCTCGAAGGTCCCGTCGCGAACCAGGATGTTGTCCGGCTTGATGTCGCGGTGAACGAGATTCTTTTCATGCGCCTCATGGATCGCGCGCGCCACCTGCTCGATGAGGTGCACGATGCGGAACACCCGGTCGAGATCCGCCAGCGTGCGCGCGGGATCGGAGGTCTTGGCGCGCGCCTCGGCCGCGTCGGGCGACGGGCGAGGGCCCTCCTCCATCCGGATTCCAGAGGTAGTCGAGCCAGGCGTCCGGTGGATGCGCGCCGTTCGGATGTGATCGCCGAGGGACTGGCCAGCGATGTACTCCATGGCGAGGAAGGGGGTCTCGCCGTCGATGGAGAACTCGTAGATCGTGCAGATCCCAGGGTGGCGAATGAGCGAGGCGGCGAGTGCTTCCCGCCGGAACCGCTCGAGAAGGATCGGGTCTCGGCGATTCAGGATCTTGATCGCCAGGTGGCGCCCGGGAAGGCGTGTGTCGGTCGCAAGCCACACGTCACCCTGCCCGCCGCGTCCGAGGTGTTTGAGCAGGCGGTAGGGGCCAAAGCCCCGGCCGCCATCCTGGGACACCCGGCCGGTCGGCTCGTGGAACTCGACCGCGCCCGCAGTCTGCGCGGCGACGGGCGGCAGGCGAGGTTCACCGAACACGGCGAACGTCGACCCGCCGCGTGCGCGGTCGCCGCCCTCCCATTCCTGGGCGATGACTCGCTCGAACCCCGGAAAGAGGGCGTGGTAATAGGCAAGATCGCGGACTACGCCCGCTGCTTGGTCCCGGCGCAATCGTTCGAGGAACTCGATCCGGACGTCATCGGTGTGGTCGTGGTCCGTCATGGCAGGTAGACCCAGGGGTGTTGCGGCCGCCGCGAAGTGCCGCATGCCCGGCTCGACGGGGTGCTGGCGGACCCGCGGCGCCCACGGCAGGGGAGATGCTATCGCGGCGCCGGACGAACTCGACATCGCCTGCCGCCAGCGGGACTCTCGAAGGGCCCTCTGGGCATGCCAGAAAACCGCGGGGAGGGCGATGACAGAGAGCCTTGATGCGGCGCACGCCGGAGCGCTGGACACCGCCACGGCGCTCCGGCCGTTCAAGATTCACGGCATTACCACGGCCCTGCGGGCGGCGGCATGCGGCGCGCGGTTGCATGCCGGCCGGAACGAGACCTGTGGTCTGCCGAGTCAGGTTACGGGACGATCATCAGGCGAAGACCGCCGCTCTCCGTCAGCAACGCGCCGGGGACCATCCGTGCCGCTTGCAGGAACACCATCTGCCCGGCAAGAGCAGGGATGTTTGGGATTGGCGTTGGGATGTGAAGGATGGAGCCGGACCCGAGCGGCTGCGCCGCTGCCGCTGGGAACGGGATCACGAACGACTCCTCCGGCGGGACGAGCACAAGCAGGCCCGCGGTGGGCTGCTCCATGGCGCGCGGACCCATGACCAGGTAGGTCTGGGCCGGCGGCCCGTCCCACGTCAGCTCAAGACGGAAGGTGGCGTTGCCAAGAGTGGCCTGGCCACCGCTGGCGGCCAGTGTGAGCTGGGAACCGGTGCTCGCTCCCGTTGCGCCCGCAAACTGAGCCACGGTGACGTACTCGACATGAACCGGCCGGGTCGCCGTCTGTCCGAGCCAGTTCGCCGTCACGATTGCGTCGCCCGCACCGATGTAGTCTCCACGTAATGATGTCACTCCTGAGGGCCTTGCTGGCGGGCGTCGCCTCGGGTCACGGTGATGAGCTTGAACGACTCCATTGTCGTGAAGATGGCGTTGCGGGTGGCGATGCGCCGCGTCGAACCAGTCGATACCGAAAACGCGCCCGCAGGTGTCCCCCACGAGAGCCTCGGCTCAATGTTCAGGCGGAGACGCCGCGGTTCCCCGACGAGTGTCGGACAGGCGCCTCTAAACGCACGCGCTGCCCTGAGCGGAATGCCGTCCACTCTCACGAGTGCGACTCCGCCTCGCCGCAGAGGGTCGACGAAAGGAGACCAATTGTGAAAGCAGGATTGACGAAACGATTGCTGTCGGCAGCCATTTTCGCCCTCAGCGCGATTCCTCTCTCGTGTCAGGCGCCATTCAGCGATCCGGAGCCCTGGTCGCCGTGGTCACAGTTTGGAACCGTGCTCCTGACTCCGGGCGCCGGGTGGACCTATCACGTCACGACATCGCAATCCGCGCCATGGGGCTTCGAAGTTCATTTGGAAGCCAGGACGGTCGACTCTGGCTGTGCGCCCACTCAAGCGCAGTCTGCATTGCTGATCGAATATCGCGTCCCAACCGCGGCAGTTTCGACGGTCGGGCACGCTGCGCGCGTGTGGATTCGCGTCTCCTGTGGCGGGGGACCACGTGCGGTCTCGTGGCGCAACGTCCAGGTTTACTGGGGATATCAAGCCGTACCGTCGACGTTCGTTCCACCTGCTGGCCCGGGCGCGTGGGGACAGGACGGTGCCGGAACGGCGTGTGGTCCTCCTGCCAAGACCGGCGCGTCCGACTTCGGCTTTGTGTGGGAGGACACGAACACCAACGGCCATGCTCACATCGACATCGTCGACGGCAGCAGCGACTCCTACTGGGACGGAGCAACGCTGACGAAGGACATCAGCCGGCTGGCGGTCGGTGGCGACGTCCGAATGGGAACCGCGGCCGATGGCGCGAGCCGCCTTCTCATGCGAGTCGTCTCGCGCGTGCCCGGCACCATCCAAGCGACCATCCCCGGCTGGCTATCTCAATGTGGTGGGTTCCAGCAGCCCTTTGGGCTACAAAGCGCGACCGCCGGAAGGCTCATCCCAATGGACTCGGGGACACCCCAGTCCTCAATCACGGCAGCAACCACATGGACTCCGGCCGGACACGTCGCTGCGTTCTGGTATGAAGCGCCCGTCGACTTCGAAGTCAACGTTCCCTTCATCGAATACATGCCACTCAGGGTGCTTTGTACCTCGATCCAATTCGACGCGGATTACACGATGAGCGGAACGACTCAACAGCAGCACCTGGACACGGGCGTTGTCATCGAGCGAGTGCCGTGGATTTTGTGTCACGGACTTTGGTCCAACTCCGAAACCTGGACACCTGCTTACGGGGGGATCACCTCGGGATATCCGACGGATCCGCGCATCGTCGATTACCGCGAAACGGTCGGGAGACACCTCGCCCAGAATGTTGAAGTCGTATACGACGCGATCGAAGAAGCGAAGCGGGGGCCCAGGTCGCGTGGCATTGCCTGCTCGCGCGTCGACTGGATCGGTCACTCGATGGGTGGCCTTCTGCCACGAGCGTATGTCCGCATGTCGAAGGATGGGCTGACACCTCACGGTTTCTACCGCCGCCCCGACAACATGATGGGCGGAGATTTTCATAAGCTCATTACGATCAACACACCGCACTTCGGTAGCCCTTGGGCCAATTTCTTGATGGCTTACCAGTATTTCGCCTCGTTTCAGGGCCCGGCACTTCCGATTCTCATCGCCGACCTCTATCGGATGGCGGGGCTGTCAATTGGAGACGGAGCGATCGAGGATCTTCAAGAAGGCAGCGTTGCCCTCACGTGGATCGGCGAGACACACGTTCCGTGTCACGCAATCGCTGGCACGGGTGGCGGGGCCGTGATGACTGGAACGTCAGTCGCCGCGAGCCTATCGGCCTGGGCAACCGGGGCCGGGGAACTGGCGGCCTTCGCAAAGGTCGTCAAATGGACCGCGTCTTCAATCAACGTTTACAGTCTCTTCCGTGGCCACACGCATGACATCATCGTCCTGGGTGAGAGTCAGCTCGGTGGACTGACCCCACCTCATGTCACGGAATTCACCGGACTGGATTCGGTCCACACGGCAATCACTCAGAACTTGCTGGTGCGTGACCGCGTCGTGCAACTCCTCCGCGCACCCGTCGGAACCGGGACTGCCAACGACTTGTTCGCATCTTCGTTGCCATCGCCGGAAGTTGCCCTCGGTATTCTGAGTCCACCCGTGTTCCCTTCCGTTTCGGCTCCGTTCACGACGGCCGACGGCACTGTGTTCAGCGCTCCTTCGAATCCAATTCACCCGGGCGACTTCATCGGTATCCCGCAATTGGTGGCGCCGGCGGCATGGCCAAATGAAGTCCGTACGATCATCGATTCGAACGGAAGCGTGACTTCCCCGACGATGCTGGGAACCACCCTCTGGTACTCCGTGCCACAGAACGCGATGGGGCCACTCACCCTTCGTTGCGTCCGGGAAAACCCTTCGAATGGGATGATCTCGATCACGCCCCCGCTGACCGTTCAGGTCACTCCGTCGACACCGACCGGCGGCAACGTGGATTCACCGCACGGTTCGCTTGATCTGACCTTCGTGGGCGAGGAGCGAATTCCCACATGGACCGGTGCGCAGGCCGGCGGCTTGACGGCCAACCTGACGGGTCTCGTGACTCTTGTCTCGGCGGACACGGGCGTCGCGACGATCGTTCCAGGCAATCGTGTCCGCGCTGTCGGGGAAGGAGACACCGTCGTCACGGCAACGTGGCTCGATGGGACCGCCACAATCCCGATCCACGTCCACTTCCATTCCGTGGTCTCCTACGCGGGAGCTTCCGGCGCGAGCGCAGGGTCCAACCTGACGCTCACTGCCGGGGGCGGACCTGCGAAGCTTGGGAGTGCCAACTTCCATCTCGATCTGAAATGGCCTGGAGCCCCGGCAAGCACGTACCTGGTGATCGGATCGCGCGCCACAGAGCAGGCTGTGGCAGGACTACTCGTTCTCGTACCTCCTGAGGACTCGATCGTCGTACCGTTCCCAGCCGGGGCGGCGCAGCCGGTCGGCGCGAGCTCGTTGCTTCACCTGCCGCTCCCGATTCCCAACATTCCGGGACTGGCAGGTCAGAAGCTATTCCTCCAAGCTGCCCGCACGGTTCCTGGCGCGTGGCTGACTCAGAGCAACGGTCTCCGTCTGATGATCCTCCCGTAACGATCGACGCGCGAGCCCTGTCGATGGTGGAGGACTCTAAGTTGACGCGACGCGAACAGGCCACC
This sequence comes from Planctomycetota bacterium, assembly GCA_044222185.1. Classification (GTDB taxonomy): domain Bacteria; phylum Planctomycetota; family CAIWVZ01; genus JBGANV01. Next base: position 103,052 of record JBGANV010000005.1, on the reverse strand, counting down.
TACCCTCTGTGCCAATGTGGCTGAGACAGCTGCCCCCCCTGAAGATCAAGGTAGAGGGCGAGGCAGGTACCAGCCCATGACAACGCGTGTAGGGAATCGAACGCGGAGCCCGGCGCCGGTGGGGTCGCGGAGCCCGGCGCCGGTGGGGTCTCCGGAGCGGAGCGATGCCGAGCGAAGCGAAGGCGAGCGGAGCGGAGGAGACCCCACCGGCGCCGGGCTCGTTCAAGCGTCTTTCCATTCGCGACCTGATCCTGAAGTGTTGGTGACCCGGCGGCGGCGATCCTGGACGGCAGCGGAGAAGCTGCGCGTGCTGCGAGCCATCGATGCGTGCGGACCTGGCGAGATCGGGGCGTTGCTTCGTCGAGAAGGACTCTACAGCTCGTGCCTGGCACGCTGGCGAAAGGCTCGAGATCAAGGCAGCCTGGGCGCGCTCACGCCGAAGCCGCGCGGCCCAAAGGCCGCAGTGATCACTGCGGCGGATCGTGAGAACGAGCGACTGCAGCGCGAGAACGAGCGACTCAAGAGGAAGCTCGCCCAGGCCGAGGCGATCATCGAAATCCAAAAAAAGGGGCTTCAACCATTCGTGTGGGTAGCCAGGGCTGAGGCAGGGTAGAGATCGAGGCCGCCGAGGTGGAAGTAGATCGCGTTGCGGAAGCGCTCTCGGTTGCGGAAGCCGCAGGCCATCCGCTTGACCTTCTGGATCTTCGAGTTGATCGACTCGGCGGCGGCGTTGGTGGCGCGGAGGACGATGGCGTTGACGATCCCCTTGAGGTGGTCGTGCACCATCGCTGCCACCTTCTTCATGGGCTCGAGGTGACACCGCCTCGCCCAGGCAATCCACTTCTTCCACGCCTTCATCGCCCAGCCTCGGCTCGCGTAGCCCCATAGCGACATCGCGAGTTCCTTGATCGCCCACGCCCGCGATGTCTGAAGGCTCGACTCTCGAAGGATCTTGAACGTCGAGTCCCACATCGTCTCGTCCATGTTCTCGGGGTTCTGGAGCCACAGGTGCTTCGAGTGCTTGAGGGTCCAGTCGTCCTCCGCCATGAGCTTCGCGTGTTCCTCTCGTCGGACTTTGTCCACGGCGTCACCGAGGTGCTTCGCGACGTGGAACTTGTCGAAGGCGATCTTCCGGTCCGCGTCCGGGATCGCCTCCTCGGTCGCCGAGATGTACGGCTGATGCATGTCCATCGCGACGACGAAGATCTGCTTTCGCTGCGCCGGCGTGAGTTGCCTGTAGAAAGCAGCCAGGCTCTCGGCCTTCCGGTCGTCCGCGACGTACAGCACCTTCGACCCGTCGACGTCGGTCACCACATTGACGTACTCGTGGCGCTTCTGGAACGAAGTCTCGTCGACGCCCATTCTCTCGGGGGCTGTGAGCTCCCGCCGTCCGAGTCCCCGGACGACGGCGCGCAGCATGATTCCGTCGACTTCCTTCCAGGTCAGGTGCATCAGTCGGGTGACCGCCTGGATGCTCCCTTCCTTGAGCCAGTTGATCGCGAGCGCCTCGAAGAGGCCCGTGAACCGCGAGTTCGTCTCGGCCCAGGCAACCGGCACCTGCTGGACTCCGTGCTCAGGGCACTCGATCCGTGGGACGTCGGCGACCACGATCGTCTTGTACTGGCACGTGTCGAGGTGTCTCCACCGTCGACGCCGGCTGTCGTAGCGCGTACACTCCTTCCCACAGGCCATGCAGTGGAAAGCGGCGTCCTCCTTGTGTTCGACGAGGATCGTCACCTCCTGCTTCGAGGGGTCAGTCGTCACGTCGACGACCATCCAGGGATGGCGGATGCCAAGAATCTGGCTGAAGATGTCGCGTCCTTGCATGCCTCCAACAGTACTCGCCGGGGCCGACACCCTTGGCTCCCGCGGGGGACCCGCGCGGCCAGCCGAATTCACGCGCTACCCACACGAAAGGGCGATGCCCCCACGAATTTGGGGTCATGCCGCCAGGTTCGCGCCGCCGTCGAGTCTGGCTAGAGGTCCAGATCCACGCCTCGTGCGGCATCGCGGATGTGCGGCATCACGTTGCGCTGACGCCGTTTCTTGGCGGCGTCGCTACTGATGTTCATGCGATCGGCGATCTCGGAATCCTCGAGACCTTCGAGATAGAAGAGAAGAATGCGGCGGTCTTCCTCGGCCAGGTCCAGTTCAGCGAGCGTCGAGGCAAAGTGGCGAAGGTCCTCGTCGCGGGCTAGCCGAGATCCCAGACTGGTCGCGGTCTCGGCGACCACCTGTGGCGCGATGTCGCTGGGTTCGAGGCTGCGGTACTCGCGGTGCCTGCCGGCACGCAGCAATTCGAGGTGCACATTGCGCGCAATCCCAAACAACCAGGGCACGAACGGCCTCTCGCGGTCCCAGCGAGAGAAGAGCTGAAGGCACCGATACCAGACTTCCTGAACCAGGTCGTCGGCGGTGAAATGCGTGAGCCCCTTGGTGCGCAGCGCAGCCCAGACGGCGAGCCGCGGGGTTACCCGCGAGCAGAGCGCTACGAACCGAGAAGGATCGCTTGCCGCCGCTCGGGCGGCGAGGTTGGTTTCGGAGCTAGGCGGCTGAGCGATGGCGTCGTCGTCTTGCATGTCGGTGGGCTCAAAGGTCGCTGGCCCGGTAGGGGTTCAGCGGATAATCCGTGACGGCCTTGGCGCGTGGAAGAGGCTGGCCGGCGCGGCCCGGCTCTTCGGAGAGGTAGGCAGCCGGGATGTCCCGCGGCGGCATGGTCTGACCAGAGGTGTCGATCAATAGGTCAGGTCCAGGGGCCAAGTCAGCCGCACGCCGAGCGGCGCGAGCGGGTCCTGAACCAACGCCTGGAACGCGACCGCGGTACCGGGTGGTAGATTCGGCAGGCTCATCTCAGCGCTCATCCAAACCCCGCCAGGGGGCGTCGCGAAGGTGCCGGAGGTCGTAGCGCAACTCGGTGTCGGCGGGCCGAACACGCCCAGTCCGTCGCAGAGTGGCACGGTGGCCGGACCGAACGCACGCACCTGGAAGGCCGCGCTGGCATTCAGGGGATCGGGGACGAGGACTGTCGCCGGATTCGCGAGGGCTATGAGCGTGAAGGGCTGCCCCGGCGGCACGCCTTCGATCACGACGGTCCGAGTCGCTCCGGCCGGGGCTACCACCGGATCGCTTCGGACGGTCCCGCCATTGCTGAAGTGCAGCCCCTGCGGTTCGAGCGCGATTGCAACGCTGTTGGACGGGGCCAGCGCGCCATTCAGGATGACGAGCGGGAGCCCGCCGGCCTGCGTTGCCCGGGCGAACGCCGCATCGAGCAGCAGGTGGACGAACGTCGGCTGGGCATCGATGATCGCGACCCCCGGAACGGGGTTGGCCGTCGTGACGAGTGTACTGTCGAGAGCGATGCCGAACCCGGCGGCGCCCGGACGGAAGCCCCAGCCAAGCAGGTACACATCGACTGGTGCGAGGCCTGCCGAAATCGGAACGTGGGCGGCGGGCTGAACCGCCAGGATGTGCGGCCCCCGGACCTCGAACATGATTGGGCTCGACGGCGAGGTCGCGCAATCGAATGGAGAATCCTGTCGGGCCTGCAGGCCCAGCGAACCCGCTGCGGCGAGCAACGTCCCGGGGATCGTGACTCGGATCGTGTTCTGAGACAAATACTCGGTGAAGAGGGGGCGGGTACCCGTCGCGTCGATCGCATCGACCACGGTCATGAAACTCAGGTTCGTGCCGGTGAGGATGACAACGACGGTGTTGTCGCCGGCAGTTGCAAACGTGGGTGACGCATCCGCAACCGTGGGTTGTGCGGTGACCGCCACGCGCACCGTGTCGTACCCCGTGCCTCCGCCCGGGCCCGGATTCGTCGCTTCGATCCACAACGCTCCGACGGTGCCAGTCATCGCGCCCGGGAGCGTGACTTGGAGGCCGGTGCTCGTGATCGCCGAAGGGACGAGCTGGCCATTCACGCGGACTGCGGTTGTCGGCACGAAACCCACGCCGTTGACGGTCACGGTGGTCGCGGTCCCGGTGGCAGTGACGCAGGAGGGGGTGACGCTGGTTGGGTTCGGGAGCGGGTTGCGAACTTCGAGGTTGATGGTGGCCGAGCCGCCACCCGGTCCCGGGGTTGAGATGGCGAGCGTCCTGACGCCGGCAGTTTGCAGGTCGGCCGCCATGAGTAGCACGCTCATCTGATTCAGCGAAATGAAGTCGGCGGTCCGAGGCGATGCGTCACAGGTCACGGACGATCCGTAGAGGAGTCCGCAGCCAAACAACGTTACCCAGGTATCGTTCGAGCCCGCGACCAGCCATGTCGGCACCGCGCTCGCGATCTGAGGCGCAGCGTTCAGGACGGTGAAGTCGAGTTCCACGCTCTCGCCCCCGCCTGGCGCCAGGTTGGAAACGGTGATCGGAACGACATGCCCGTAGGTCCGAACGGCGGCTGGGACCACAACATCGATCCGCGTCGGACTTACGTAGGCGCTCGGCCGCAGCATGCCGTCGACCGCAACGAGCGAACCGGGCAAGAAACCGGTGCCCGTGAGCTGAACTGTCACGGCCGAAAAGCCGACCGCTACAGACGACGGCGTGATCGCCTCCAAGACCGGCGGCGGGTTGTTGATCGTGAGCCACAGCCATGCTGAGGGCTGCGTTCCGGGGTTCACGGTGCGGATGAGTGCATATCCTGCGGTCCCGAGAGACGATCCCGGAATCACCGCCAAGAGGTGCATCGGGTCCAGACATGTCGCGGCGATGGTGAGGCTTGCGGAGCCCATGCTGAACTCGAGGTACGTGCCCGAGACAAACCCGGTCCCAGCGACCACAATTGTCTGGTCGGGCGCACCGGCGGTGCTCGTCGAGGGCGTTACCCCCGTGGCTGTCGTTGGCATGAATCCGGCGAGGTCGACGCGGAGAGTGTAGGCCGCATTCGACTGCGACGCTGCCGGACGGTCCTGAAACACGGCGATCACGTGCCGTCCCAGCGTTCCCAGAGTCACCGTGACCGGGTTCGTAACCGTGCTTCCGGAGGAGTGTGCGGTGTCTCGACTCTGCCATGCTGCACTCGTCGCAGGCACGTGCAACCTCCAACGGAGAGGCGCCGTCGAGCCCATCGTCACCGTGTACAGACCGACCTGGGTGACGTCGAACTCGAACAGTCGCAGGATTGTCTGACCAGCGGCGGAGCCTCCCGATCCCAGCCCGCTCCAGGTGAGCGAGCTGGTCATCCCAAGGGTCAGCGACGTACCGGAGTGAACGTGACGCGCATAGCCGCCAGCAGCACCTGCAAATCGGCTGAGAACGCCGTCCACGGTCTGCGGGACACACGAGTGGCCGTTGCTGATTACGTAATCACAGGCGCTTCCACCCATGATTGATGTGGCTGGGCCGACGGCGATATCCCAGTCGGTGGTTGGCGAGCTTGCGGTCTGCGCGACGACGGCGACCGCGTTCCATGTCCCCGGACTGTACGCCTGGAGCGTGAAACACCGCGCACCGTTGGACGCCGGGCTGATGGCCTGAGCCTGATTGAGCGTCAGTACCGATGTCGATCCCAGGCACTGCGCCACGGCAGATGCCGACAACAGCAACCCCGAGACCATGAGTGCGAGTGCCGTCGAGTGGGGTCGCCGTTGCGTCCGGACGCCGATGCGCAGATTCGCAAGGCGGTGCACAATTGTCATCGCTCCAGACAGTGCTTGATTGTTTCCAGGCATGGTGGGCCTCGGTGCCGATGGACGGACGGCTGTCCTCCGCCGAGACGCGTCTATCGGGGCGAGACGACTTCGCCTGGCGCCCGACAGTGGTCACGACACAAGGGGCTTGGCGTGGCGCTACTCGAGGGGACACCAAGAATCGCGAATGTCGCGCCGCGATCGGGTCTCATTGCGCCGCGTGCTCCGCAGATCCTCGGCTACTCGTCACTTCTGGCCGGGAGCTCCGGGTTGTGAAGTCCGCCCGAAAAGCGGAGAAGCTGCTTTGGTGGGTCGGGGACGAGAGCACTCCGCGTCGGAGCGAGACGTGATCTTGGGCCTGGTCCACGAGGCCGTCGAGAGCGGTGCCCGCCAGGACAAGGCGTGCGAGCAGCTCGACATCAGCCCTCGAGCTCTTCAGCGTTGGAAGAAGGCGGGAATCGGCGACGACCTTCGAACCGGTCCACAGTCGGCGCCAAAGAACAAGCTCACGGAGCAAGAGCGGAAGAAGATCGTCGAGATCGCGAACCTCCCCGAGCACCGCGACCTCTCTCCCAAGCAGATCGTGCCAAAGCTGGCCGACGAGGGCCGCTACGTCGCCTCCGAGTCGAGCTTTTACCGCGTCCTGCGCGCGGAAAGCCAAGTGCACCACCGCGAGCGCTCGTCCCCGGCTGCACACGCGCGGCCGCGCGAGCTTCGGGCCACGAAGCCGAACCAGGTGTGGACGTGGGACATCACCTACCTGCTCTCGTTGGTGAAGGGCGTCTACTTCTATCTCCATCTCGTGCTCGACGTCTATAGCCGGAAGATCGTCGGCTGGGCCGTGCACGACGAGGAGTCTGGCGAGCACGGAGCGGAGCTCATCACGGCTGCATGCCGCCGCGAGGGCGTGCAGCGCGATCAGGTTGTCCTCCATCAGGACAACGGTGCGCCGATGAAGTGCGGCACGTTCAAGGCTCTCGTCGAGTTGCTCGGTGTCGCGATGTCGTTCAGCCGGCCTCACGTGAGCGACGACAACCCGTTCATCGAGAGCCTCTTTCGGACGCTCAAGTATCGGCCCGAGTATCCCGACCGTCCGTTCGAGTCACGCGATCAAGCCGAGGCGTTCATCACGCGCTTCGTGCACTGGTACAACACCAAGCACTTTCACGGCAACATTCGCTTCGTGACCCCACCAGAACGCCACGCTGGCCACGATCGCGAGGTTCTCGCCCGGCGTGCAGACGTCTACGCGCGCGCCCGGGCTCGACGTCCGGAGCGCTGGTCGAAATCCACACGCAACTGGTCGCCCGTCGAGGAGGTCGCGCTCAATCCCGCCGCCACCACCGCGGAGCACGTGACATGACCCGCGGTTCCGTCAGACCTACCACGTCCGCCGTCCCAAGGGTCCCGGGGGTCGAGGCAACCCATCCGGATCGATCCTGGGGCTTCCTATCGCGTCGGTTTTCCACAATCGCGCACGAACCAACCAACTCGGCGATCGCGACCACGCCGGCGTCGCCACCAAGGGCCGCCTCGAACACCATCTCAGTCACTCAGTTCAGGGGACAACTACCTTGACACCCACCGGAACACCGGTGTCGAGACGTTCAATAGTCCGTTGCCACCGACGCGCGGCTCCGAAACTCTGCAAACCCCGTGGCGCTGAGGCCAATGGCGATGTTCGAGCCGTGAGGTCGGCAGGAGTCGGAGAAAGCCCGTGCGCGCCATAATCGCATGACCGCCTCGCGATCGACGGTCCGTCACATCGAACGAGACCGACATCGATGCTTCGCCGAGTGCCGGCGGCATCGAGTCCAAAGGACTCTTGGATGGGGGTCGGTGACGACGCTTCGGGCCGACGGGGTCTTCGCAACGGCGGTTTGATACGGAACGAGCCCAACGTGTTCGACGACCCACCCTGAATGGAACCTACCCATAGGCTCGGGGCTCGCTCGCTACGGAAAGACACTCCTGGCGGGTCGTACACCGACGAGGTCGCTCTTTCGGTCAGGCGTGTCGCCCAGCCGCGCCGCCGAACGCGCCCACGCAGCGCCGCTCGCGAAACAGCCGCCGCGTCCGACGCGGATACGCCGATCGACCGGCTGTCGCAGTCCGTCACCTGGCCGAGGGAGCACCTCGTATCCAGCCCACCAATCCCGGCACCACTCGAAGACGTTTCCCAGCACATCATGGAGCCCGAACGCATTCGGCGCGAACGAGCCGACAGGGGCGTCGATGGCGAAACCGTCGTTCCAGGTTTCGTGTGCCCAGTTCGTGGCCGGAGGAATCACGCTCATGTCGGCAACGTTCGCCGCCGCCGCAAGGCCTTCGACCGTGGCTCCCGTCCACCGGGGCGTCGTTGTCCCCCCCCGTGCAGCGTACTCCCATTGCGCCTCCGTTGGGAGCAGAAGGGATAGTCGTGACATCCAGACGTCGCATTCGTCCCAGCTGACTTGTTCGATGGGGTTGCGCAAGTCTGTGACCCTGCCAAGTAGCATCTTGTAGGGCTGGTTGATGCTTGGATTGTGCCCGACGACGCGTAGCCATTGGCCCTGCGTCATCTCGTATTTTGAGAGGAAGAAGGGCTCGAGCCTTACATCTCGGATCGGCGCTTCACCTTCCGCCGCTTCCGGGTCGACATTTGGATCGGTCGAGTGCATCCCCTTGTCGTTCGGGTCGACTCGCCGCGCCCCCATCCGAAACGTGCCACCGGGTAGTAGGACGAAGAGTATGCCTGTGTCCTCGGTGATGATGAGCCGCCCATCTCCTCCGCGTTCCGGGACCGGATCGACGCCCGGCGTCGTCGTTCGAAGGTGAGCGAACTCCCAAAGGCCAGATTGCGGGTCGGGCCCGATCGGGATCAAGCCAAGCTGCTCCGTTATCTCGAGGCGGTGGTATTTTGGCTCGGCCGCGATGGCGGCCTTCGCCAGTTGCCACTTGGCTTGGTAACTGTCGATCGTCGCGTGACGGACTTTGTTCGCGAATGTCAGTCGATCACGCACGTTCGCCAGTACACCATGCGTTGGGTCCTCTTCGGCAAACGTGCTCAGCCCGCGCACGATGTCTGCGAGCGTGTCGTGGCGGAATTGGTCAGCCCCCTTCGCGTCGCCTGTGAACTTCCACGTGCGCCGTGCATGGCGCTTGGCGTCGAGCCCTGCGATGGCGGCGTCGAGATCCGCCATGCGGGCGCGCATTCCTGGGATCTTGCCCGGGTCCAGCTGTGCAATTGGTCTTGAGGCTGGAGCCGAGCTCGAGATTGGCGCAGGCTGACCCACAGATCGGGACTCAGCGGTGCGAATTGCATCGGCAAGCAGCGCCCGCCGTTGACGGGCGATAGAAAGCTCCTCCTCATGCTGTGCGGTATTCGCATCTATGTCAGCCTCGCGGTCGGCGTCAGTGTACGGCGCGACGTTTTCCGAACCTTGAAGCGTAGTCAGTACAGTCCGAAGCTCCGGCAATTGCTTCACCAAAGCGTCCGCCTGGTCGATCCAATGCTCCATCGCCTTCACCATGCTCGGCTCGGCTGGCCAGAGACTCTCTGCTTCCTTCGTCAGCCGCTGTAGGGTCGGCAACGCACCAAGGCGGTCGTAGTCGTTAAGGGCCGCCCTTGCGGCGCGCAGGAAGTACAGACTGGTCGCAAGTCCGGCCGCGAGCACACCGAAGAGTCCTGCCAGCGCGGCCGCAAGAGCGGGATTGCGCTGGCCCCATCGGAGCAGCCGGACGATCGGGCTGACTGGCTTCGCCCGGATCGGCTCGCGCATCCGCACTCGGCGCAAGTCCTCGGCGAGTGCCGCGGCGGTCTGGTAGCGGTGGCCGCGGTCCCTCGCGAGGGCCGTCGCAACGACGATGCGGAGGTCGCGCGAGACGTTCCGATTCAGCCTGCGCAGGTCCGGAGGATCCTGCGATTGGATGGCTTGGTAGATCCCGTCCCGGGTCGGTGCGTCGAACGGCATCTTGAGCGACAAACACTCAAACAGGGTGACGCCGAGCGACCAGATGTCGGTGCGCCTGTCAAGTTTGTTCGGTGCCGGGCGCAACTGCTCTGGTGACATGTAGGACGGTGTGCCGAACAACTCGCCGGACTGCGTGAGCGTCGAGAGATCGCCCTCGACGTCCTGCGCGAGCCCGAAGTCGAGAATCACTGGATGTCCCGCCTTCGTCACCATGATGTTCCGCGGCTTCACGTCTCGATGGATGACACCACTCTCGTGTGCGGCATGGAGGGCTCGGGCCGCCTGTTCGATGAAGAGCAGCACGCGGTCGATGTCGTCTGGAGTCGCGGGTGGGTCTCTGCGAGCGGGTTCGTTCGCCGCGACTTCGGTCACAGGGGTGTAGACCTCGTCCAGCTCAACCAGGACGATCGTGCTCTCCGGGGACGCTCGCTCCCGCGTCGTTGCGATCCGGTGGGAGAGCGGCTCGCCGTCGATGTAGCGCATGGCGATGAACGAGACGCCATTGTGGACGCCGACGTTGTAGACCGGGCAGATGCCGGGGTGCTCCAGCCTCGACGCGATCGTCGCCTCTCGCCGGAACCGTTCGGCGGCGGCAGGGGACACCCAGTGGTCTCGGTTGAGAACCTTCAGCGCGACCTTCTTGCCCAACCTCAGATCGTCGGCGAGGAAGACCGTCCCCTGACCGCCGCGTCCGAGTTCGCGGATGATGCGGTAGTTTGCAATGTGCTCGGCCGGGTCCGACCCGGAGGCGAGAGTCGTGTCGGCCGTCTCGGAGATCGCGCCCTGGTTCAGGAGATCGCGATACTCCTCGAACACCCCTGCCGGGTCGCCCGGGAAGTCCAGCATGTAGCGATAGAGCGGCTTGACCGTTCCATCGTGGATGTCGAGCAGGACGCGTAGCAGGAAGGCCTCCCGCACGCTCGGATCCCGCGAGTCCGCATCGGCCCGTTCGTCCTGTTCCTCCTGATCGTCCACTGTTCTTCCTGTCTTCCCTGGTTCAGTGCGAGGATTCTCGAGGGTGAACGCGAGCCTGTCAACGACGTGCGGGAGTCTTGCGGTTTGCCCGACCCGGGCCTTCACTGTGTCGCTCGCCGCGGCCGAGTAGCATGGCGGCCGCACGATGATCCCCGCCCCGCAGATGGACCCCGCTGGCCCGACCGGTGATGGCTCGACCACACGCGGTCGAACATCGATGAATCTTCGTGAGGCTGTTCGTCGCGGTGATGGCAGCGCGATCGCCTACATCTACGAGCATTTCTACCCGCTCGCCGTTCAGTGGGCGCGCCGGTTTGCGGTCAAGGACGGGAGCACGTCGGCCGAGGACCTCGTCTCGGAAGCCATGCTGATCCTCACGAAGGCGTTCGAGAACCTGAAGCACAACTTCAAGGATGACCGGAAGCGATGGACTCCCGTCGTCGTTCGATGGCTCCGCACGACCATCACCTACCTGGCGAGCAGCGAGCGCCGACGGGCGACACCAGCGCAGCTGACTGTCGTGCAAGGCGATGATGGGGACAGTGTCCCGGCGGACGTGGCGATCCTCGACACGTCGACGGCTGTCCCCGAGCGGGCCGCCCGCCGCGAGATCGACGATCGCATCGGCCAGGTGCTGGCGACGTTGTCGCCGGAAGACCGGGACATCGTGCTTCTTCGGACCTTCCACGGACTGACCTTTCGCGAAATCGGTGCCAAGTTCTCCAAGCCGCTCGACACGGTCTACGGCCGGTTTCAAAATGCGATCAAGCGTCTCCGCGCCACGGTGCCCGGCGCCGTGTTCGACGATTTCGCGGAGGAGTGAGGGCGGACATGCCAGCGAGGATCGCCGGCTGGCGTGTCGATTGCATTCTGTCACTTGGTCACGAGTGAGGCTGCGAGCGCCTTGAGTTGGGGATTGGGATCGGCGGCCGCGACTGTCCGCAGCCCCTCGACGACCGATGCCTCCCGCCGCGAGCGAACGAGCCCTTGGAGGGCGGCGAGCCTCTCCGGGTCTGCGTGACCGGTCGGATCGAGTGCGATGTCGAGGAGGCGGCGTACCGCGTCCGGGTTGTTCGGCATCGCTCCGAGGCCGCGAATCGCGCGTGCTGCGACCATGGGGTCAGCGTCATCGACGAGCTTGAGCAATGTGGCGCCGCCGTCATCGTTTCCGGTTGCGACGTCCGCGACGGCAAGGCGGATCCCTGGATTTCCGTCGTCGATCATCGCGTAGGCACGTGACCGCATGACCGGATCGCTCGTGTTGCCGACGGCATACAAGAACATCTCTCGCCGCGCGTCGTCGACACTCGACAGGCCGCTGTCGATCAGTTGCCGGATCGGCGCGCGCGCGGCTTCGTCCGAGAGCCGCGAGTACAGCGTGGCAGCCAGCAGCGACGCAGCCGTGGTCACAGCAGGATCGCCGTTTGCCCTGGCGAGTTCGAGGACGACCGGAGCGAACCGTGCTGCCGTCGTTCCCGTCGCCTCGTGCAGGGCCATCATCATGGGCTGACGGAGGTCCTGGCGGCTGGAAAGGAGACCGATGACCGCGTCGGCTGCTGCGGTTGAGCCCTTGACTGCGGCGCCCGCGAGAGCCGACGCCACCATGCTCGCCGCGCCTCCGTACGAACCCGCATCGAGCCCCGTGCGAACGGTGTCCACGATCTCTGGATGCGTCGCAAGGATCTTCGCCAGCTCCATGGCGAGCTTGAGCGCATCATCCGAGCTCAACGCAGATTTGTCCGCGAGAATCTTCAGCGCGTCGATGATCGATGACACGCGCGCATCGGCGTCGGCGGGGGACAGGACATCGTCATCGACGCCAACTGGCCCTGCGGGAATGAACGCATCCTCCCAGACGTCCGGAGCCCACGTGAACTCGGCGACGTCCACGCGTCGCATCGCGGTGCGGTTCGCGATCGTGTGGATGCGCGTCTGCATGATCGCGCCACCGACGACGCAGGTGAGTTCCGTGGAATCGGAACCGACGTCGATCCATCCGTGCGAGAAGCGTGCCTCGCCGTGGCTGGATCGGATCTTGAACTCCGACGATCGGTCGCGTGGGGTGCCGGTCTCGTAGGCGAGCTTTGTCCGGACAAGTGTCATCCCCGGATCCTCGGTAGCCGCGGGTTGAGTCCACGCGTACTCCGCGCGATACCAGCCGGTCTCATCTCCCAGGTGATCAGTTGTCGCAGTCGGGCGATCTTCGCCGGGTGCGATGAACTGGTGCGTGCCGGCCAGGATCCAACGCAGCAGCCGGCGGCTGACCGGGCTCGCGCCCTCGCGGAACCCGAGACGGAGGATTCGCCCGGCCTCGAGCGTGACAATCGAGTCTCCCGTCAGGTGGCGCGATCCAGGGTTCTCGCCGCCGACGGTTGCATCGAGTTCGATGGATACTGCGACAGCGACTTGATCCCCGACGGCGTCGATCACGGTGGCGGTCATCGACCCCGCCAGCTTCAGGGTCATGGACTGCGTCGACGGCTTCGTTGCGCTCGCCTCACGGCCCCCGAATTCCGCGGGGTCCAGATCGACGTCACACTCCGCATCGGTTTGGAAGGCGAATTGGTCACCGGGTGTGGCGTGCCAGGAATCGCGTGGGTCGATGAACGGCGAGGCCAGCAGCGAAGGTGCCCGAACATTCGCCGATGGGACGATGGAGAGGTCCATCGGTCGATCGCCCCCTGCGAGAGCACGACGCACAAGGGTGGAGTCGAACAGGGCAACGGCACAGATGAGCCCGGCGGTCGCGGCGGCGACGCCGATGGAGATTCTGGACTTGGTCATGGATTGATCCTCAGCGGCTCGTCCGCAGGCCCGCAGGGAATGGGAGGTCTGTCGCGGGCGGTGATCGGCCACATGGGTCCAGTGGTCTCGAGCCCCGAGTTTTTGACCCCTCGGCGTGAGCTGTGCGTGCATTCTGTGCGGACGCATGGCGCACGGGATACACGTGCCGCTCGGTCGGGTATTCCCTGGCCTGAAGACGAAGCAAGGCAGCCGCAGCTTTCGCGGCGGCCGCCTTGCACGACGAGCTTCCTCGGTGTTCCTCAGAATCCCGTGATCTCGGTGTGCCCACCCGACTCATTGACCAACGTCCGCTTGTAATCGATGAGTCCCCACAGGAGTTGGACTTTCAGCTTCAGCAGGAGCTGCCATGTGTCGAAGACCACGTTCGCGTGGGCTTGCGGCAGCCCGGCGAGGGCTGTGTTGCCAGTCGACAGATGTGCCGCCCGGTTTAGGAGGTTGACGTCAGCCGTGACGCTCGCACTCGCAGCGCCGAACAGAAGCGACACTGTGACACGCCCCGTCGCCACGCAATTCTGGGCGAAGTGGGTCTCGGCATTGGCACGCCGGGGCTGCTGTCCGAATGCCCAGGTTCCCCAGCCCTGGCTGCCGACGCCGACGCCGGCGTGCGCCTGTACATCGAATGGACCGACCGAGATCGTCTCGGAATTCCAGCCATTGAACTCCGTGTAGGTGGGCTGAATGGTCATCTGGCCACCAGCTGCGCCGTAGGACGCAGTGAAGACGGTGGTCGTGCGGGCCTTCACGAGCGGGTGTGCGTTCCCGCCGCCGAACGACGTCGCAGGGAAGTCCATCGTGGCGAGTGTGACGTCGTGCTTCAGGATGTGCGCCTGATGCTGGCCATTGCAGTTGTCGTCGACGCGAGTTGGCCACCCGGCACAGCTGATCCCGGTGATGGCGTCGACGCCAGCCCAGCTGTTTCCGAACGACTGTACGGTTCCCATCACCTTCGCCTGGCAGAGCGCAGGCGCGGCGATCGTCACGGTCAAGAGGAGGAGGCGGAGCGCTTTCATGATTGAGACCTTTCTTGTCTTCTTGCAGGGGATCCATCCCCTGCTCGACGACCTGCCGCGAGGGGTTCACGGCGGGATCGACACCCCCCAGTGGTTCGAGAGGCTTCGCTTTTTGAGTCGAGCAGCCAGCTGGGACGCGCAACTGGTACAGGACCGCAGGACCGGGACGCGTTGGAGCCTGGCTGAGGGTTGGGGTTCCTCGGGCGGACAAAAAAAGTGCCCAACCAACGTCACTGGGATCTTGGACGGTGGTGCGTGGATGTCGACGGACTCCGCATCCGCCCCGTTCGACCTCGAAGGGCCGGCGTCGTGCCACCCCCGTCAGGTCGCAGGTCAATCGGCACGGTGCAGGTCGGCAGACGTGAGCGCGGCAACCAGAGCGGAGTTGCAGGGCTCACGACCCCTCAGCCGAACCCAGTGGAGCGCGAGATGAGCAACGCAATCGTCAAAGGTGTCGCTTTGTGCCTTCTGCTGTCGGCAAGTCCGGTGATTTCTCAGGACAAGCCGTCCGATGTGGTGACCAATTCCGTCGGAATGCGGTTCGTGCGAGTCGTGCCCGGCAAGTTTCGCATGGGCACCCCTGGACCGAGTCCGGCGGAGTTCCAAACGTATCTGGAACGCAAACGCCGCGCTGAGGCGCTCGGCCAAGCCGCGCCGCCACCGCCGGCGGGCGGAATGCCAGCCCCAGACGATTCCGAGCTCCCTGTTCACGACGTGACGATCAGCGGCGAACTCTTGTTTGGCGTGACGGAAGTGACGGTTGCCCAGTGGAAGCAGTTCATGCGCGAGGACGAGAGCATCGCGCTCACGGACGACATAGAGCTGGCGTTCCAGGCAGGGGAGCAAGCGCCGATGACGCGGGTCTCACTGGACGCCATCCAGAAGTTCGTTCGGTGGGTCAATCAGAAAGAACGGACGTTCCAGTATCGCCTGCCAACGGAGGCCGAGTGGGAGTACGCCTGCCGCGCGGGCACGACGACGAGGTGGTACTGGGGCGACGAGATCGCTCGTGCCGCCGATTTCGAGCAGGTTGACGCGGCAGGGGAGGTTCACGCAGACGTCCGGCCCGTGGCGATGAAGAAGCCAAACCCGTGGGGCATCTTCGACATGGCTGCGAACGCCTCGGAGGTCTGCCTCGATCTCTTCGAGCGGTACAGCGCCTACCCGGTGGTTGACCCTCTCGCGGGCGGCATCGCGAGCGACGTGTCGGTTGGTGCGCGAGCCGTGAGAGGGGTCTCGGCAACGGTTGCGACATCGGGGCAACGAGCAGCGGTCGAGTTGCCGAACGAGCGCGTGGGTTTTCGCATCGTTCGTGACCTCTCCGGTGTTTTTGTGGACAACCCAGCCGTTCCCCCAGGCCTCCGGCAGTGGCTCAGGCGCGTCCAATTCGCTGGCGACCAGAGCATCCCTCACGCCGAGGACTGTCGCGGAAAGGTCATCATCGCCTATCTGATCTCGCACTCGCAGGCCTACGCGAATCCCGACAAGCCATGGTCGGAACAGCTGGTGTCATCACTCAAGGGCATCGTCACCGATGTCAACGGGACGCGGGTCGGAATCGTCGGCGTGTTCGAGAGCCGCGGGCGCGGCCACCAGAACATGTGGATCGAAGGCAAGTACGGGCTGTGGCCGTGGTCGATCGCGATCGACGAGAAGGGGGCATTCGAGGAGATGTTTCCATCGGCGAAGGCCCACGCCGGCAAGGCGACGATGGCGGTTGTCTTCGACGCGCAAGGGCGCCTGGCCGGGGGTGTTCCATTGGCTGAATTCGCCGTTTCGACGGCGGAGTGCACAGAGATCAACAAGCTCGTCGCGGTGGCGGCCGGTGTGCAATTCGTCGAGACTCACACGAAACCCGTGACTCCGCAGATGGACCTGGGCCCCGCCGTCGTGGCGAAGAGGCTGCCCAGTCCGACGCAGTTCGTCGAGCCCGCCACCATGAGTTTGAGGACGACTGAAAGCGGCCTGAGATATGTCATTCTCACCGACGGCACCGGCGCCTCGCCGACGAAGACTGATCGTGTCGTCGTGAACTACTCGGGCTGGTTCGAGGATGGGACGCTGTTCGACTCTTCGTATTCGCGTGGCAAGCCGGCGACGTTCGGTCTTGGGGAGGTGATTTCGGGGCTGTCTGAAGGGCTGCAACTCCTCAAGGCGGGGTCGAAGGCACGCTTCGTGATTCCTGCGAATCTCGGGTATGGGGCCGCGGGCGCCCCTCCACGAATCCCGCCCAATGCCCTGCTGGTTTTCTTCGTCGAGCTCGTCGAGGTAGGGCCGATGGCCTCGTCGTCTGGTGGCGGACGTCCAGCTGGAGCCATCGACCCCGGAGCGGACGCCAGGCTTCGTGCCGCAGAAGCTGACTACCTCGCGGCGAAGGCGGCGTATGACGCGGAGAGTCGACGGTATGTGCGCGACCGTGATTACGCCGACCGCATGGCTCGGATGGCAGGTGCGATCGGCGCTCACATCCCGCCCGCGCGGCCCATCGACCAGGGTATCTCGGATCGCTACCGGGCAGCGGAGGCGGAGTATCTGCGGGTCAAGCGTGAGTCCGGTGGCAGGTAGTTGTCGGCGCCCCCCTGCCGGCCTCGTCGCGGGTCGCCAGACGCGCATGTGTCGGGCTCATCGCGAGGCGCGCCGGGCCAGGTCGCCGCGCGCCTACCGACTCTCGCCGCGACTCGAAGCCCGACTTTCCGCGCGGCTCTCGGCGACCTTGGCAAGTTGGTCCTGTGCCATCCGCTGATACTTGAGGGCGTTCCCGTGACCTGGATGGCGCCTGAGCACCTCTGTCGCCAGGGTCAGGCAGCCCCGCGCGTCGTCGATCAGCAAGTGGAATCTGGCGAGCGCGACCGCCGCGTCGGGGTTGTCTGGTTCCTTCTCGACCCAATCCCCCAGCGCAGTTGCCGCGTTCATCGGCAGGCCGACCTTCATGAGAACGTTGCAGCCGAAGAAGTAGTCCTGGGATGTGAGGTCGGGTCGTTCTCGGAGGGAATTCCAGAGCTTGATGATCCGCGCCTTCGTCGCGTTGGCCTTGGACGGCGTCCTCTCGATTTCCGCGGCGTACACCTGTGATGCCGTGGCGAGCGCCGTGCGTAGGGCCGTGCGACGCACCTGGATCAGCGCTGGGGCGGAAGCAGCCTCGATCGCGTCCTCCATGGCTTCGGGATAAGTGCCACGGACCATTCGAACGAGTGATCGGCACAGCAACAGGAAACCGTCGCGGTGGATCTCGATCGAGCTGTTCAGACCCTTCTCGAGCTGTTTCGGTTGACCGTCCAGCAGCGGCGCGAGGGCTCTGGGCGAGACGAGTCCGTTCAGGAAGGTCCTCCACGATCGAGCCGCCGCGCGTGGGAAACGCCCAATGAACGGCGGGACCGATGCCGGATCGGCCGCCCCGAGCACGAACAGCGCCTTCGTGACATCCTGGGCGGCGCCTTTGAACGACAGGAGGTCGCCGTTACAGAGTTGGTCGGAATGGTCTTCGATGTTCTGGATGATGCGGATCACGCGAACGAGCGCATCAACGGCTTCGAGCGCGTGGTCGCTCAGGCGCTTCCGCAAGTCAGCAGTAAGGCAGTCGGTTTCGACTTGGTTGCGTTCGAATAGCGCGACCGTCAGTTGGAGTACCAACGTCTGCGGATCGTCCGGGTAGAGGCCGGACATGACGGTTACGAGTTGCTTGAACGGCTCGCGCCTCCCAAGGGCCACAAGCGTGATCGCGAGCGTTTCATTCGCGCGCCGATGCGTTGCGTTGAGCGTCAGTGCCGCTCTGAGGTGGCGCTCGGATTCGTTCAGGTCCTCGGTGACGAGGGCGCGGGCGTATTCGGCGTCGTCTGGCGAGAGGCCGCCGTAATCGAGTGCAGCCTTGATGAACGTCAGCCCGTCGTTCGGCTCCTGCAATGGGCTGGAGCCCAGGTCGCCGCGCGCCAGGAGGATGCTGGCACGGTGCGTCGGCGATGAGTCCGGGTCGAGCCGGGCGAGCTCCGCGTGCATACGGTCGTAGGCGAGCTGGCCGTACCAGGCCTCGATCTTGAGGAGCGAGACCTCCGTCGCATCCTTCCAACCGTGAGCGGCGGCTCCGTCCGCCGAGTCGAGCACCACTTGCCACAGTCCGCGACTCCGAGCGAGTCGGGCGCCTTTCATCAGTGCCTCGGCTCGGGCCTGTTCTGCCTCCCGTGTCGATTGCTCCAATCGGGCATTCCGGTCGGTGAGTGTCGCGGCCTGGCTCCAGAACACACCAGCCGCTGTCGCGAGCGTCACGAAGAGCGCCAGGGTCAGGGACGCCGAGGCCGGGTTTCGCTTTGCCCACCGCGCGAGCCGAGTGGCGGCGCCCACGGGGCGGGCTCGAATCGGTTCCGAGCATCGGACTCGGCGAAGGTCCTCCGCGAAATCGAGGGCGGTCTGGTACCGGTGGTGGCGGTCCTTCTCGAGGGCCGTCTCAAGAACGACGCGCAGGTCGTGTGGAACGTTCTCGTTCAACCGTCGGACGTCAGGGGAGGGCTCCGACTGAATCGCGTGGGCCAGACGCTCTTGGGTCGGAGCGACGAATGGGCGTTGTAGCGTGAGGCACTCGAACAACGTCACGCCGAGGGACCAGACGTCCGTTCGTCGGTCGACGCGCATACGCTCCATCGACAGCTGTTCGGGTGACATGTACGGCGGCGTGCCGAACAGATCGTCAGACCTGGACAGTGTCGGCAGCTCACTCTCTGTGTCGCGCGCCAGGCCGAAATCCAGGATGACCGGGTAACCGTCCGGGGTGACCATGATGTTGGCAGGCTTGATGTCGCGGTGTATGACGCCGCGCTCATGGGCTGCGTGGAGCGTACGCGCGGCGTCCTCGATCATTCGGATCGCCCGGTCGATTGCCGCACGATTCGGCGGGTCGAATTGCTGCGTGGTTTGGGGGGCTGGCCGCGGCGTTTCGTGGGCGACCGTGCCTCGGATCTCGGGTAGGTCGACGACGGTAGAACTCGGCGTTGGCGATCGATCTCGCGTCTTCGTGATGCAGTCGGCCAGCGATTCCCCGGCGACGTACTTCATCACGATGAAGGGGGCGCCGTTCGTCACTCCGACTTCGAAGACCGGGCAGATTCCGGGATGGTCGAGGCGGGAGGTGATCGTCGCCTCTCGGAGGAATCGCTGGGTCGCCACGTCGCTGAGACCCTTGCAACGGTCGAGGACCTTGACTGCGACCGTTCGGCCGAGCCTCAGATCTTCCGCGAGGTACACGATCCCCTGCCCGCCATGGCCGAGATCCTTCAGTAGTCGGTAGTTCGTGATCGCAAGGTTCGGATCGATCGCGACGTTCGGGGGCCCACTCGACTGATCTGGGATGACGTTGAGGTCGATCAGCTCGAGGTATTCGGCGGCAACGCCGGAGACATCGCCTGTGAACTCGCGGAGGTATCGGTGGAGCGGCTTGATGGTGCCGTCCTGCGCATCCAGCAGAGCCTGCACGAGGAAAGCCTCGCGTGGACTGAGCCCTCCTTTGGAACCGCTGGTGCTCGTGCTCGCTGCCTCGTCCATCTCGCTGCGCCCTCCTCGTACTTGGCGCGAGGATCATGGGGCGATTCGGCTCCGACGTCAACGAGCGCGGCACTGATGTGGATCGGTTCGGCGCAAGCGCCGCTGGTTGGCACGCAGGCGAGTGCGTCTTGGTTGCTACGCCACATCATCCCGCGGCTGCTGCGGCTCGCTGGGCGGGTCGGACTTCATCGTGCGCTTGCGGCGGGGGCGGGCCTTCTTCGGCGGGCCTTCTTCGACGACGCGCAGGTGCTGGGCGACCTGTTTTTGGACGCGCTGCATGAAGACGGTGTGGGGGTCACGGTCGTCGGTCCACTGCTCGCGCGGGATCGGGCGGTAGACGCCGTCGGCGCCGAGGACGCGCACTTTGGGGCGGTTCTCCAGGTAGGTCGCGAGGATCTCGTCGCGGGCGATCTTGGCGAGAGATGGGTCTTCGATGGGGAAGAGCACCTCGACGCGTCCGCGGAGGTTGCGGGGCATAAGGTCGGCGCTGCCGACGAGAAGGCGGCTCGCGCCCGCGGCGTGGAACCAATAGATCCGGCTGTGCTCGAGGAACCGCCCGACGATCGAGCGGACGCGAATGCGATCGGACAGGCCCGGAACGGCAGGGCGCAGACAGCAGACACCGCGGACGATCAGGTCGACCTCGACTCCGGCGCGAGACGCGTCGTAGAGCGCGTTGATGATGTCGGGATCGACGAGGGCGTTGGTCTTGGCGACGATGCGGGCCGGCCGGCCACTGCGGGCCTCCTTCGTCTCGTTCTCGATCAGCTTGAGCAGCGTCCCGAGCATGTGATCGGGCGCCACCACGAGCTTCTTCAAGCGCTCGGGGCGACTGTGGGACGTGAGCAGGTTGAACACCTCGGCGATGTCGTCCGTGATGTCGTCCCGCGCGGTGATGAGGCTGAGATCGGTGTAGAGCTTGGCGGTGGACGGGTTGTAGTTGCCCGTGCCCAGGTGTGCATAGCGGCGGAGGCGATCGCCATCGTCGCGGACGATGATGCACATCTTGCAGTGCGTCTTCAGACCGACGAGGCCGTAGACCACCTGCACGCCCGCCTCCTCCATCTTGCGGGCCCACTGGATGTTCGTCTCTTCGTCGAACCGCGCCTTCAGCTCGACGACCGCCGTCACCTGCTTGCCGGCGCGCGCGGCGGCGAGAAGCGCGTTGACGACCGGCGAGTCATCACCCGTCCGATAGAGCGTGATCTTGATGGCGAGCACGCGCGGATCGGTCGCCGCCGATTGCAGCATGCCCGCGATCGGGTTGAAGGAATCGAAAGGGTGGTGGAGGAGCTGATCCTGTTCACGGATCCGCTCGAAGTACGGAATTCCCTCACCGATGGCCGGCGGCTCCACGGGCTGGAACGTGGGGTACTTCAGCTCCGCTCGCGGCGCCGCCGCGTAGAAGCTCATGAGCCGATGCAGGTTCACGGGCCCGTTCACGCGGAACACGAGCTCGTCCGCGAGATCGAGCGCGTGAATGAGGTTCTGCTCCAGCTCCCGCGGCGCATCGCTCGTGAGCTCGAGCCTGACCGCATCACCCCGGCGCCGCTGCCGCAGCTCCTCGCTGATGGCCTCGAGCAGGTTGTCCGACTCGTCCTCGTTCACGTAGAGGTTGCTGTTGCGCGTGACGCGGAACTCGGCCGTGCCCTGGACCTCATAGCCTGGAAACAGCCGCGCGAAGAAGTGGCGCACGATCTCGCCCACGAACACGAAGGTCGGGGCGTCGGCGTCGCGCACGGGCACGAGGCGGGGGAGGATGCGGGGGATCATCACGACCGCGAGCTTGTTCCCCACCTGGCCCGGGCGTCGGATCAGCCCGGCGACGCACAGCACCTTGTTCTCCATGCGGGGAAACGGGTGCGCCGGGTCGATCGCGAGGGGCGTGAGAACGGGGTTCAGCCGTTCCGTGACGTACCGCCAGAGCTGCTCCTCGTGCTGCTGCCAGATGCTCTCGTTGCCGCCGACGACCAGGCCCGCCGTGGAGAGTGCCGGCCGCAGCTCCTCGTTCCACACCCGGTACTGCTCCGTGACGAACTTGTTCACGCGTTGGCAGATGAGGCTGAGAAGCTCCCGCGGGTTCAGGCCGTCAGGCCCCGCCTGGTCCAGGTCGTCGATCGCCGCCTGGCTCACGCCCGCGACGCGCACCTCGAAGAACTCGTCCAGGTTGCTGGCGCTGATGGCCAGGAACTTCACCCGTTCGAGCAGCGGGTTGACGGGATCCCGGGCCTCCTCCAGCACGCGACCGTTGAAGTCGAGCCAGCTCAGCTCACGGTTGGTGTAAGCGTCGGGCGGGTATCGGGTCTCGGACGATGCCATGGCGGGTGACTCCGGCGCGCCGGGTCACCCCGGCGCTCACGCGACGCCGAGGGCGCGTCGGGCGGCGAGAACGATGTCGTGCAGATCGGACTGCCGGAGATAGCGTTCGGCCTTTCGCAGTTCCACCCAGCGGCGCTCGCGGATCCGGTTCTCGAGCCAGGTCACGTCATCGGCAAAACGGTAGAGAAAGAACGTGATCTCCTGGCTCGGCCGGCGCACCACGCCGAGGTGGCGCACCATCGTTCCCTTCACGCCGGCTTCCTCAGCGATCTCGCGGGTCGCCGTATCTTCCGCCGTCTCACCGGGTTCGGCGCTTCCCTTGGGGAGGATCCAGCGGCCCGGACGCGAGCGGGAGGTCACCAGAAGGACCTGGTGTTCGCCGTGCGACTGCCGGACGACGACGCCGCCTGCCTTCACGGAAGACTTATGAAGTTCCAACTTGGTCTTGGTGGGCGTCGAGGTGGCGGGCATCAGCGGCTTTTGTTGCTTTGTGGACGGCATGGTGCAGTTCGCGCGTCAAAAAGTCAACAAGGCCGTTTGAGGTGTTCGGGAACCCTTCCCGAAGCCGGGTGGCACTGGCGCCCACGCTCAAGATCGACCGCCGTCGCCCGCGAGCGGAAGTCGGACCGGCGGCCGGACGCGCAGGCCGACTGGTAACCTCGCCGCCGGAGGTCCTCGCCATGGGTCGTGTTCGTGGAACCGTCGGATGGGCGCGCTTTTTCGTCGTCGTCGCGTGTGCGGTCGGCTCGATGGGGGCGCAGGACTCGCGCCCCGCCGCCGCGGCCTCGGGTCCGCGCCTCTCAGCCGTTCCGTTTCGCGACGTGACCATCACGGACGAGACGTTCTGGCTCCCCCGACTGCGCACCAACCGCACGGTGACGCTGGAAGCGAACCTGAAGCAGTGCGAGGAGACGAACCGGATCCGCAACTTCGCCGTGTGCGCCGGGCTCGTGAAGGCCCCACACGAGGGAGCGCTCTACAACGACTCGGACGTCTACAAGGTGCTCGAAGGCGCGGCCTACTCGCTCGCCCTCGCCCGCGACGGGAACCTCGAGAAGCGCATCGACGCGATCATCGATCTGATCGCAGCGGCGCAGCAGAAGGACGGCTACCTCAACACCTACTGGACCGTGGTGAAGCCAGGCCAGCGGTGGACGAACATCCACCACGGCCACGAGATGTACTGCGCCGGCCACCTCATCGAGGCTGCCGTCGCGTATGCGGAGGCGACGGGCAAGACGAAGTTGTTGGACGTCGCGCGACGGTTCGCCGATCACATCGACTCCGTCTTCGGACCCGACAAGCGGCACGACTGCCCAGGCCACGAAGAACTCGAGCTCGCGCTCGTCAAGCTGTGGAAGCGTACCGGTGATGCGAAGTACCTGACGCTCGCCAAGTACTTCATCGACCAGCGCGGACACGCGAACGGCCGCGAGCTTCACGGCGAGTACGCCCAGGACCACAAACCCGTTCGCGAGCAGACCGTGGTCGTGGGGCACGCCGTACGTGCGATGTACCTCTACTGCGGCATGGCCGACGTGGCCGCGGCGACGAACGACGCTTCGCTGATGGAGGCGCTCGAGGCGGTCTGGAAGGACCTCGTCGGGACGAAGATGTACCTCACGGGCGGAATCGGAACGTCCGCGAGCAACGAGGGCTTCACGACGGCGTTCGATCTGCCGAACGACACGGCGTACTGCGAGACTTGCGCCGCCATCGGGATGGCGTTGTGGAATCACCGCATGTACCTGCTCACGGGCGATGGCAAGTATGCCGATGTCCTCGAACGGGAGATCTACAACGGGCTGCTCTCGGGCGTTTCCACGAGCGGCGATCGCTTCTTCTACGACAACCCGCTCGAGAGCCTGGGGCAACACGAGCGCGTGCCGTGGTTCGGTTGCTCGTGCTGCCCGACCAACATCGTCCGCTACCTGCCCGCGCTCGGTGAGCGCATCTACGCGCGGCGAGGCAACCAGCTCGACGTCGTCCTGTACGTCGCGAGCCGTGCGACGGTCGCGCTCGATTCGGCGACGGTCACGATCGAACAACGCACGGACTATCCGTGGTCGGGCCAGGTGGCGTTGACGCTGAAGATGGCGCAGCGGACGACGTTCGACCTGCGGCTGCGTATCCCCGAATGGGCCGGGAGCGCTTTTGGAGTCACGGTGAACGGCGCTCCCGTGCAGACGATGCGCGCCCGCGGCTTCGTCACCATCAGCCGCGAGTGGAACGAAGGTGACCTCGTGGGCCTGGCGTTGCCCATGGTGCCGAGCCGGGTCTACGCCCGTCCGGAGGTGGAGGCGAACCGCGGTCGCGTGGCCCTGATGCGGGGTCCGCTCGTGTACTGCCTCGAAGGGGTCGACCACGGCGGCGGGAACGTGCAGGTCTTGAGTCTGCCCAGCGACGCCAAGCTCACGGCGATGCGCGACCTCGAGGCCGGGCTCAAGCAGGTCGAGGTGCTCGCGCACGAGAACGGGATCGTGATCCAGGCAATGGGCCGCGGGTGGGACGTGGAACTGCACGGCGAATCCGTCGGCTTCGACGTTGCGCCCGACAAGCTGACCGCCATTCCCTACTTCGCGTGGAACAACCGCGGGAAGAGCTCCATGCAGGTCTGGATCGCGGAGACGCCGGAGGTCGCGCAACGCCCGGACCAGGTCGGGACGAAGCTCGTGAACGGCGTGCGCGTGAAGGCGTCGCACTGCTACCCGAATGACACGGTCACGGCCGTCCACGACGGGCAGCTTCCCAAGTCGTCGAGCGATCATTCGATCCCGCGACTGACGTTCTGGGATCACCGGGGCACGACCGAATGGGTGACCGTCGCGTTCGACGCACCGCGGACGCTCGCGAAGGCCGGCGTCTACTGGTTCGATGATGGCCCCCGCGGCGGTTGCCGCGTGCCGTCGTCGTGGAAGCTCCAGTGGAAGGATGGCGCGACGTGGAAGGACGCGACACCGATTGGCGGCGGGACGTTCGGCGTCGCGAAAGACACCGTGAACACGATCTCCATCGCGCCGATCAAGACCACGGCGCTCCGGATCGAGGTCACGAGCCGGCCCGAATTCTCGTCAGGCATCCTGGAGTGGACGTTCGAGTGATGCCGCTGCGTCGCACCGACGCGCCGTGGTAGAACCTCGCCTCATGCGCGTGTCGGTCGTCATCCCGACCTGGAACCGGGCCGGCTTGCTCCTCGAAGCCCTCGGCTCGGTCTTCGCACAGACCCGACCCGCGGACGAGGTGATCGTCGTCGACGACGGATCGACTGACGACACCGTGGCGCGGCTCGAAGCGCTCGGCGACCGCGTTCGCCTCGTGCGCCGTCGCCGCGGTGGTGCCGCCGCCGCGCGAAACGCCGGCGTCCGCGCGGCGACGGGCGATTGGCTCGCGTTCCTCGACTCCGACGATCTGTGGGAACCCACGAAACTCGAGAAGCAGATCGCGGCGCTGCGTCGCGATGGAACGGCCCGCCTCGTCTTCTGTGACAGCCGCGCCGTCGACCGCGAGGGTCGGCCCATCGCGGGCCACCAGAAACCCGTACATGGCGGCCGCATCACGGCGATCCTCTTCGAGCACGTCTTCGTCCACACGCCGAGCGTGTTCGTCGACCGTGCGCTGTTCGAATCGCTTGGCGGATTCCGCGAGGATCTGCGCGTGTGCGAGGACTACGACCTGTGGCTGCGCGCCAGCCTGGAAACGCCGTTCCTCCTCGTCGCCGAGCCGCTGTTCGTGAGGCGCGTCCACTCCGAATCGCTCGCACACGAGGAGAACCCGGAGAGCCTCGAGTGCAAGTGTCGCGTGCTCGACGCGTTCAGCGAGGACCCGCGGGCTCGACGCGTGCTTCCACCCGACGTCATTCGACGGAGGCTCGCGCGCGTCCACTTCACGGCTGCGCGCACGTACCGGCGATGGGGGATGGCGCGGGAGGCTGCCCGACACTTCGATCGGGTGCGAACGCTCCAGCCCTGGAACCTGCGCGCGTGGTGGATGCGCAACACGGTGCGCGCGAAGAAGGCGACGTCGTGACGGCGCGACCTTCGATCATCGTCGTGAACTGGAACACGCGCGAACTGCTGGCGCGGTGCGTCGCCGACGTGCGACGACACACCGAGCCACCGTTCGAGCTCGTGATCGTCGACAACGGCAGCGTGGACGGATCTGTCGACGTGGCGCGATCGTTGGAGGACGCGTCGACGAAGACGGTGTTCCTCCCGGAGAACCGCGGGTTCGCCGGCGGCAACAACGCGGGTCTCGCGGTCGCCAGCGGCGACCCGATCGTGCTTCTCAACACGGACGCTTTCGTCACTCGTGGCTGGATGAGGTCGTTGCTTCGGACGCTCGACCGCTCGGGCGCCGGCATGGTCGGACCGTGCACCAACCGGGCGAAGGGCCGGCAACGTCACCGCGTGTGGTTCGATCGGTTCCCGCGGCCGTTCCGGCGCCGCGGTGAGGTCGACTACCTCTCGTTCTTCTGCGTGATGATCCGGCGCGCGGTGTTCGATGCCATCGGCACGCTCGACGAGCGGTTCGGCATCGGCACGTTCGAAGACGACGACTTCTGTCGCCGCGCCCGCGCCGCGGGGTTTCGCCTCGTCATCGACGGATCCTCGTGGGTGTGGCACGAAGCCCATGCCACGTTCCGCGCCAACTCCCTCGACGCCGCTGCCGTGCAGTCGGCAAACCGCCCGATCTACCTCGAAAAATGGGAGCGCCAGGCTCCACCTGGCCGGGCGGCAGGACTCCCGCCCTGCCATGTCGCGGATGAACGTCCCCCGCAGGCCCCCTCGGCGTCCGGCTTCCAGACCGACGACGACACCGCGCCGCCCCGAAACCACGCCCCGTGACTTCCCGCCCTTCACCGCGCTGGCGCCTCGCCGAGACATGGGACCGCCGCCTGTTCGACGGTGGCCGCTTCCTGCCACCGACGCTCGTCGCTTCCACTTCCGAGCTGAAGCGCACGCGATCGAGAGTGGTCGAGCGCGTGGTCCTCGCCGACGGCGGGCGTGTCGTCGTCAAGCACTACCTCGCACGGGGATTGGAAGTCGTCGGCCGGACGTTCGCGCGATCGCCAGCGGCGGTCGAGTTCGACAACGCACTCCGCGTGCGCGCGGCCGGCGTCGCCGCGGTCGAACCGCTCGCCGCCGGAGTCGAGCGATCGCAAGGGCGAGTCTCTCATGTGTTCGTGTCGCGGGATCTGGGAGAGGTCGTCGAGATGCGTGATCTCGTCTGCCAGCTCCCGTCCTGGCCGGCCGAGCGCCGGCGTGCGTTGATCTCCGCCATGGGGCGACTCTTCCGCAAGCTGCACGACGCGGGGTTGGCCCTGGGCGATCCTCACCTGGGCAACTTCCTGGTGGACGCCAGGGACCACATCACGATCGTCGATCTGCGTCGCGTCGACGAGCTCGATCCGCGCGACCTCCGCGCTCGAGCCGTCGCGATCGCGCGGCTCATCCCAGCCGTGACGACGGTCGTGTCGACGATCGACGCGCACCGCTTCCTCGATGCCTATGGAGCGGACCTCGTCGCGACGCCTCCCTGGCGGGCGGCCCTGGCGCGTGCCCGTCGCGACGGGGAGGCCGCGCTCTTGCGCCGCGGGTTGCAGAAGGCGGCAGGAGCGATCCACGGCGATCGGCGCGTCCGCTCGCAGACGAGCGGCGGAGTCTCGTGGATGCTCCGGCAGGACGCGTCGTCCGAGCCCTTGGCCGCGGTCCTGGCCGATCCGGAGCGGTGCATCCGCGCCGCGAAGGATGTCCTCAAATCGGGGCGCACGGGCGTGGTCGTGCGCTGGCCGCCGTTCGTGGTGAAGCGAAGCGACCAGAAGCGACGGCGCAACGTCGTGCTGGATCGTGTGAGGCCCGGGCGTGTCCGCCGCACGTTCTCCATGTCGATCCTGCTCGAGGCGCTCGGCATCCGGACGCCACGCGTATTTGCCGCTGGCGAGCTGAGGCGGATGGGCCTGGTGATCCACGGCTACCTGGTCGCGGAGGAAGTTCGAGGCGCCCGTCACCTGGGCGAACTCGTGCGGTCGACCGGCGCGTCGCGCTGGCTGCTGCGCGAGGTCGGCAGGCTGATCGCCAGACTCCATGCGTTCCGCATCGACCACCGGGATCTGAAGGCCAACAACATCGTCGTCGACGAGCGGGGGACGCCCTGGCTCGTGGATCTGGATGGAGTGAGCGTCCGCGGTGTCATGGGAATCGCGCGCCGGGCGCACAACCTGGGGCGGCTGATCCGGGACATCCGTCACGACGCCGGTGGCTCGGACGCCGCGGTGGAGGAGGTTCTCGCCGGGTACTTCGGCTGGTCGACCACCGCGGGTGAAGCGCCTCTGCGCCGCGCGCTTGCGCGCGCGCCCCGCGGGTGATGCGGTTGCTTGGTCCGTCGGATGCGGACTGAGACAATCGCAGCCCATGGCGCGCCGCGTCCCGTTCTTCGTCAAGCCCGAACACCAGGACGCCCTGGCGACGCGCGGCCTGACGTCACTCGAGGCGTGCCGGACGTTCGTTCCCGACGCGGTCGTGAAGGCGTTGGTGCCTGGCCGCGAAACCTTGCGGTTCTCCGCGGGTGGCGCCGGGTACTTCCTCAAGCGGATCACGGGCCCGGCTGCGCACGAGATTCCACACGAAGCGGCCATCGTGGGGCAACTGGCCCAGTGCGGCGAGCCCGTCGCCGAGGTCGTCGCCGTGGGTGCCGACGATGCGTTCGCGGCGATGATCACCCGTGCGTTGCCCGTCGTGAGCACGCTCGAGGCCCGGCTGTGCGGCGGTGAGCCCGCATCACCACAGGTCACGGCGCAGTTCGGACGCCAGCTCGCGGAGCGATTGCGGCGCCTGCACGCGGCAGGTGTCCAGCATCGCGACTGCTACCTGGGCCACGTGCTCGTCGCTGCCGACGACCGCCTGTATTGGACCGACTTCGGGCGCGCACGCTCCATGAGGCGGCTCGGCTGGCTCGCGCGCATCAAGGATCTCGCCGGCCTCGACTTCTCGACGCCGGCCCGTGTGGCCTCGGACCGTGCGCGGCTCGCGTTCCTTCGCCGCTACCTTGGCCCCGTCTCTCGGTGGAAGTGGCGCGCCTTCGCCCGTCTCGTCCGCGCGAAGGCTCGGCGTATGCGCGGGCACGTCGAGCGGCAGATCGCCAGCGGGAAACCCAACCTCCATGTCAATCGCTAAGCCCGTCCTCCTGGTCGCTGGCGGCGCCGACCCTTCGCGAGGCGGCATGGAGACGTCCGTCCTGGAGTTCGCGCGGGTACTCGCGAACCGCGGCGTGCGCGTGATGCTCGCGGCGCCGGGCGACGGCCTGCGGTTGCCGGCGGGCGTCGAGCACGTGCCCCTGCCCATGGGAACACGCCACCGTCGCGCCGAGCAGGATCCCCAGCTCCTGATCGCGGCGGAGCGCCTCGCGCGCGCACACCGTCACGAATGGATCATCCACTCCATGGTTCCCATGCGGGGCGCACACATCTACATGCCGAGGGCGGGCATCTACCACTTCATCTTCACGCACAGCGCCATGTCGTGCGAGACGGAGCTGTCGCGGCGCCTGCACTTGCTTGGGCTCGCAGTGAATCCCAAGCGCCAACGACTGATCCGTCGCCAACGAGCGATCATCGCGGACCCTGCCGGCCCGGTCGTCGCCGCCCTGTCCGAGTTCGTCCGCGATTGCGTGCTGGAGATCTGCGGCGACGTCTCGGCGCGGATCCGGGTCGTGCGCAACGGCGTCGACGTCTCGCGGCTATCGGGGATCGAAGAACAGCGCGGCGCATCACGGGCGGCTCTCGGTGTTCCACCCGAGGCGACGCTCTTCTCGATGGTCGCCCACAACTTCCGCTTGAAGGGCGTCTACCCGTTCATTCGCGCGATGGGTGCGCTGCGCGCGGCGCGCCCCGAACTTCCGTTCATCGGACTGATCGCGGGCAGCGGTCGAATGAAGAAGGCCCTGGCGCTCATCCGCAAGGTGGATCTGGAGTCGAACGTGCGGATGCTCGGAGCGGTGGGGGACATCCGTGGGCTCTATGCCGCGACGGACGTCCTGGTCCATCCGACGTTCTATGATCCGGCGAGCCGGGTCGTGCTGGAGGCCCTCGCGGTCGGACTGCCGGTCATCACGACGCAGTGGAACGGGTCGGGAGAATTCATCGCGGGTACGGATGCCGGCGTCGTGTTGCGGGATCCGCGCGACCTTCCGTCGTTTCGTGAGGCACTCATCTCGTTTTGCGATCCGGACGTGCGAGCGCGGGCGCGCGCGGCGATCCGCGCCGGCGACCTGCGCCGGCGGGTGTCGATGGACCGCCACGCTGATGACGTCCTGGCGCTCTATCGCGAGTTCACCTGAGCCGCCTGGCTCCTGTTGGTCACGGGGCGCCCTGCTAAATCTCAAACCGCCCGCGCCCCACCCCGAGTCGCGCGCCCGGAGCTGGAAGTGAAGGACTGGAAGATTCTCGTCGCGGACGATCTGTCGCCGGAAGGCTTGAGGATCCTGCAGGCCGCGGGCGAAGTCGAGGTCCGCAAGGGCCTCACGCCCGAACGATTGGCCCGAGAACTGCCGCCGTTCCACGCGCTCGTCGTGAGATCCGCGACGCAGGTCGACGAGACGGCGCTGCGGGGTGCCGAGAATCTCGTCGTCATCGGGCGTGCTGGCGTCGGAGTGGACAACGTGGACGTCGACGCGGCGACCCGTCGCGGGATCGTCGTGATGAACACGCCCGAGTCGGGATCGGTGACGACCGCCGAGCTCGCACTCGCCCTGATGTTCGCGCTCGCCCGCAAGATCCCGGAAGCCGACCACCTCATGCGGGGCGGGCGCTGGGAGAAGACCCGACTCACCGGCGTCGAGATCATGGGAAAGACGCTGGGACTCGTGGGGCTCGGCCGCATCGGCAGGGTCGTCGCCGGAAGGGCGCAAGGCCTGTCCATGCGCGTCATCGCCTACGATCCCATGCTTCCTGCGGATCGCGTGCCGCCGGACGTCACGCTCGTCTCGCTCGAGCGGCTCTACGCCGAAAGCGATTTCATCTCGATCCACGCGCCGCTCACGGGTTCGACGCGCCACCTGATCGACGAGGCCGCGTTTGCGCAGATGAAATCGACGTGCCGGCTCGTGCACTGCGCGCGCGGGGGGATCGTGAAGGAATCCGCGCTCGTCGATGCCCTGAAGCGGGGCCGGATCGCCGGGGCGGCGTTGGACGTCTTCGAGCACGAACCGCTGCCGACGGACTCGCCGCTCCTGCAGCTGTCGAACGTGATCCTGACCCCGCACCTGGGAGCGTCGACCGACGAGGCTCGGCGCGCGATCGCCGAGGACGTCGCGCGGCAGGTGGTCGATTGCCTTCGCACGGGGCTCGTGGTCAACGGCGTCAACACGCCGCACGTCGCGCCGGGCGACGCCGAGTTCCTGCGGCCATTCCTCATCCTCGCCGAACGACTGGGAGATCTTCTCGTACAGGCGTTCCCCGGGCGGGTGGAAGAGCTTCGCGTCGTCACGGAGGGCGAGATCGGTGAGCGGTCGCAGCAGCCCGTCCTCGTCTCGGCGATCGTTGGGGCACTCCGCCGCGGCGCCGATCGCCTCGTCACGTCGGTGAACGCGGAGGCGGTCGCGAGGGCGCGTGGCGTGGCAGTCCTCGCCGAGCGCTCCGCCCTCAAACGGGACTTCGTGAATCTCCTCCGCGTCGAGGCCCTCATCGACGGAACGCGTCACGCCGCGTCGGGGACGCTGATCGGCCGCAGCCACCTGCGCATGGTCGAACTCGACCAGTTCCTCCTCGATGCCGTCCCCGAGGGGTGGCTGATCATCACGCGGCATCGTGATCAGCCTGGGATGATGGGACACATCGGAACCGTGCTCGGCGACGCTGGAATCAACATCGCGCGAATGCAGGTCGGGCGCGCACGCGAGGGGCGTCCGGAGGCGCTTGGGATCTTGAACGTGGATTCACCCGTCCCCGAGACCGTGGTGGCGGCGCTGCGGGCCGTTCCGGGGATCGTGGGCGTGACGACGGTCAGCCTGTGAACGATCCCTTCGATCTCGTGGCATTCGACTTCGATTCCACGCTCTCCGCCATGGAGGGCGTCGATGAACTCGCCGCGGGCCGGGACGACATCCGCCTCTTGACCGCCCGCGCGATGTCGGGCGAGATCCCGCTCGAGGACGTCTATGGGCTTCGCCTCGAGACTCTCCGCCCGACCCGTTCGGACGTCGAGCGCATCGGGAGGCTCTACGTCCAGCGCATGGTGAAAGATGCCGACGTCGTGATCGCGGCCCTGATGTCTCGCAAGAAGCGCATCGCGATCGTCAGCGGCGGCCTGCGCCCGGCGTTGCTTCCGCTGGCACACGGCTTGGGGATCCCCGCCGAGGACGTTCACGCGGTGGGCATTCAGTTCGACGCCGACGGCCGTTACGTCGGCTTCGACCGCGGCTCGGCGCTTCGTCGGAACGGCGGCAAGGTCGACGTGATGCGCGCGCTTCGCGATGGAGCGCGGCGCACGGCGTTCGTGGGAGACGGGGTGACGGACCTGGAGACTCGTGCCGTCGTCGATCTGTTCGTCGGATTCGGAGGTGTCGTCGCCCGCCCTGCCGTGCGTCGTCAGGCGGCCGTGTTCGTCGCGTCGCCGACGTTGGCTCCGCTGCTGGCGATTCTCCTGACGAACGAAGAACGTGAGGCTCTCGAAGCCGTGGAGCGGTTCCGGCCGGTGCTCGATCGCGCGCGATCGGCGCTCGCGGCCGGGGAGGTCGAGTTCTCATGAGTCACGACGTCCTGTTCATTCCCGGGCCGACGGAAGTACGCCCCGAGATCCTCGCCGCCATGTCGCGGCCGATGATCGGTCATCGTTCCGCCGCGTGCAAAGAGCTGGTGCTCCGGCTTCGGGAGAAACTGAGGCCGGTGTTCGGGACGCAGGCCCACGTCCTGTTCGAGACTTGTCCCGCGACGGCGTTGATGGAGGCGGGCATGCGGAACCTCGCCCGCAAGCGCGCGCTCGTGCTGACTTGCGGCGCGTTCTCCGAGCGCTGGCATCAGATTGCGCTCGCCTGTGGCAAGGAAGCCGACGTGCTTGCGGTGGATTGGGGACGGGCCAACGGCGCGGATGCCGTCGCCGCAGCGCTCGCGACCGGTCGACATGACGTCGTGACCGTGACGCACAACGAAACCTCGACGGGCGTGATCAACCCGCTGCGGGAGATTGCGGCCGTGGTCCGCCGCCATCCGGACGTCCTGCTGATGGTCGACGCCGTGACTTCGCTCGCTGGCGTGCCGCTCGAGTTCGACGAACTGGGGCTCGATCTGGCGTTTGCCGGCACGCAGAAGTGCCTGGCGCTTCCTCCGGGGCTCACGGTGTTCGCGCTTTCCGACCGGGCCCTCGCGCGCGCGGCCGAGGTCCCGGCCCGCGGCTGGCTCATGGACTTCGTTCGAATGGCCAAGGGGTTCCAGGCAGGAGAGACGTCAGCCACGCCGTCGCTTCCTCACATGTTCGCCCTCGATCTTCAGCTCGATTGCATTCGCGCCGAAGGGCTGTCGCGGCGCTTCGAGCGTCACGCGCAGATGGCGCGGATGACGCAGGACTGGGCAACCCGCCGCGGCCTCGCCATGTTCCCGGACGAGGGCTGTCGTTCGCCGACGGTTTCGACGATCCGCGCCGGGACGCTCGACCTCGACGCGTTCCTCGGCGCGGTCCGCAAGAAGGGTTTCGTCGTGAGCAACGGCTACGGCAAGTTGAAGGGCGCCACGTTCCGCATCGGTCACATGGGCGACCACTCCCCCGAGACGTTGCAACGCCTGCTGGACGCCATGGGGTGAACGCGCGCACGCGGCGTCGTCGTCGGTGACTAGGGCGTCGCGGCCCACACGTTGTTCGTGAGGTCCACGTCGGGGAACCCGTTGTCCGGGTCCACGACGACCGATCTCACGGTCTTTCCCGCGGTCGGGAAGCGCAGGACGTAGCGGTTCGAGTGGAACCAGATCTCGACGGGGAGCGAGCGCACGTCGTCCGTCCCGTCGTCGAAATTGACCTGGTAGGTGAGCGGCATGACGAGCTCGCCCCTGTTCTCGAACGTGATCTCGACGGCTTCGGACGGGCGGGACTTCTCGCCTGCCGGGAGCGGCGTCACCGCCGTGATGGCCTGATCCAGGAAACCCGTCTCCAGGAACCAACCGCGCCAGAACCAGGAGAGATCGACGCCCGCGCCGTTCTCCATGCAGCGGAAGAAGTCCGCCGGTTGGGGCGACTTGAATGCCCACGCGTGGACGTAGTCGTGGAACGCGCGGTCGAACCGGACCGGGTCGAGGATGCGCTCGCGAAGGCAGACGAGACCCACGGAGACCTTGTCGTACACGAGTGAGCCCAGCTGCTCGTCCTCGATCTGGTCGGGGATCGTGTCCATGCTCTGCCGGTTGGTCTGCGTGCACCACGCGGAGAACTCGGGCGAACTCGGGCGGGGGCGGAACCCGCGGAACCGCGTCGCGAACTCGCGCTTCGGGTAGCGCGCCTGGAGCGAGTACCAGTTGATGAACGTGTTGAAGCCCTCATCCATCCACGCGTGCCGCCGCTCGTCCGAGTTCACGGTCATGGGGAACCAGTTGTGTCCGATCTCGTGAGTGATGAGCTCGTAGAGGTCCGTTTCGTCCTTGCGCTCCTCGCAGAAGATCACCATGGGGTATTCCATCCCGCCGACGGTTCCGTTGACGTTGGACGCCACCGGGTAGGGATAGGGGAACCATGTCTCGCTGTAATGCTCGACGGAGAATCGCAGCATGTCCGTCGCCCCTGCCCACAGCGGCAGGCCCTCCTTCGGATAGAGGGACTGACACAACACGCCGTTGGCTCCCGCCGCGTCCCAAAGGAACGCCTTCGACGACGCGAACGCGAACGTGCGGACGTTCTCCGCATGGAAATGCCAGGTGAGCGGACTCGTGCCGGTCGGCCGCGTCGTGGGCTGCCCCACGTCCGCCGCACCGATGATGGTCACCGTCTCCTTCGACTGGACTGCCGCCGCCAATCGCTCGATCTGGACGGGCGTGAGGACCTCCTCGGGGTTCTGGAGCGCGCCCGTCGCCGCGACGACGTGCGCGTGCGGCACCGTGAGCTTGACGTCGTACGTGCCGAAGTCGGTGTAGAACTCGCCCTCGCCGAGGTAGGGGAGCGTGTTCCATCCGTGGATCGAGTCGTAGGCCACGATCGCCGGGAACCACTGCGCGATCTGGAACACGGTGCCTTGGCCGTCCTCCTCGAATCCCATCCGATCCGAGCCGTTCGGCGGGATCTTGAACGTCCAGCTCACCTCGAACGTGAACGTCCCGCCCTTCGCGGCGACGGGCGACGGCAGGTCGATGCGAGCGAGCGTGTCGTAGACCTGCATCTCGAGCTTCCGCCGGCCGCTGCGCACGGACGTGACGTCGATTCCGCCATCGAACTCGGACGAGTTGCCGAAGCGTGTTCCGGCGGATCGGATCTGGGCTCCGATGCTGTCGAGTCGGAAGAGGTTCTGCTCCAGGTGCAGCCAGAGGAATGGAAGCTCGGTCGGCGAGTCGTTGCGGTAGGTGATCTCCGCGCGGCCGCTGACGGTGCGGGCCGTCTCGTCCAGGGACGCCTCGATGACGTAGTCGGCGCGCTGCTGCCAGTAGTCGGGTCCGGGCATGCCACTCGCAAGTCGCTCACGGTTCCCGGGCGGAAGTTCCAGGGGGGAGAAGATCGTCTCGCGACGCCGGGGCGCCGCGTGGCGGAACGCTGGGTCCGGCGTGTTCGGCGCGTCGGCCGCTCCGTCGGAGACCGAGGTTTTCGTGTCGTCGCCGGAAGCGCCGTCGCCGGTCGCGCAGCCGGAGGTGGCCAGGAGCCCGAGAACGACGAACCCGGTCACGATCGGAACGAAGGTGAGGCGATCACGGCGGTTGAGCATGCAGGTCCCCGATATCCAGGCGCAACGATGAGTCGGCCCTGAGCATACCGGCAGGCGACATTTGCACGAAGCCGAATAGAATGCCCCGCGATGAACGGGGACGAGATCACGCGAGTGACGACCATGGAGCCTGCCCACGCGACGCGTGTCGAGCGGATCCTGCACGCGACGGAGGATGAGGTGCGGCTGACGCGTGGGCCGTTCGTCCCCATGACGTCGGTGATCCTGACGGCGAGCGGGGCACTGCTCGTCGACGGCCGTCCGAGCACGCTCGTCGTGCGCGTGCGCGACGGGGCCGAGAAGCTCGGGGTTGCGATCCGGGCCCGCCAGACCGAGACCGCCGGCGTGAGCCTCGTCGCGCGATGCGTCAACGACCTGATCGTGACCGGCTCCATCGCGCTGTTCGCCAGCTGCCGGGTCGATCTCGGCGACCTGTCGCACGAGATGGCGGCCGATCTCGTCACGGGCATCGCACGAGGCTGTCGCGCCGGTGGATTCCCGCTGGCCGATTGCGAGTTGGTCGAGTCGGCAGCCGCCTCCGTGGTGCTCACGGTGGTGGGCCGAACGATGGGACGGACGGGCCCGCCGGCGACCGCGGGGTGTGCGCTGATCGGTCTGCCATCGGCTGGGATCCACTCGTTCGGCAGCGGACTCTGCGCCGACGTCCTGCTGCGCAAGCTCATGCTGGGTTTCGACGACGAGATCCCGGGAACGGACCTCACGGTGCGCGCGGCGCTGCTGACGCGGCACAAGAGCTACTTCAGCGTGATGCTCGCGCCGCTGAGCGAGGGATGGTGCTCCGCCGTCGCGCACGTGGACGATGGCGGACTCGCCCGTGCCGCGGAGCGACTGTGCGGACCCGGACTCGACGTGGTGATCACGCCGGATGGCTGGCCGAGCAGCCCCATCCTGGGCGTGCTGCGGCGCGCGAGTGGGCTCGACGAGGTGACTCTCATGCACTCCCTCGACATGGGCATCGGCATGCTCGTCGCGGTCGCACCCGAGCAGGTGTCGCAGTTCCGCCGGCACGTCGATGCATGGAACGAGCCGACGGTGATGGTCGGGCGGATCGAGCCCGGCAACGGCCGCGTGCGAGTCGTGGGCGCCGTCGCGCCCGACTGAGCGGAGTCAGCGCTTGCGCGCGGCGAGGATGGCCCGGATGAGATCTTCGGGCACGGCCTCCGGGACCGGCGATTCGGGTTTCTTGAACGCAGCCCGGCTCAGGTCGATCGTCGTGCGATACGACGCGAGGTAGTTCGTGCACGCCTCGCATACCGCCAGGTGGCGCTCGAACGTCTCCATCTCGGCGGGCGCGAGCTCGGCCGCCAGATAGGCAGCGAGGAACTCGGTGAATTCGCGGCACGTCACGATTGGGGCCCTCCGAACTGGCGATCCAGGAGCGTTCGAAGCGCCTGTCGCGCTCGGTGGAGTCGAACCTTCACCGCATTTGGGGTGATCCCGAGCGACCTGGCGACCTCCGTCGAGTCGACTTCCTCGATGTCCCTCAGCAGGAGAACGACGCGGAAGCTCTCCGGCAGCTGGTCGATCGCTCGGCGGACGAGCCGTCGCGATTCCTCCCGCGCGAGGTCCGGCTCCTCACCGATGTTCCACCGGCTCGGCTGGAGGACGTGGTGGCCGTCCTCCTTGAACGCCGGCATCAGCGACTCGATGGACTCCTCCGATCTCGAGCGCCGGGAACGAAGCCGCATGAGGGCCGCGTTCACGGCGATCCGGTGAAGCCACGTCGCGAGCTGCGACCGTTCCGTGAAGGTTCCTATGGATTTCGAGACGGAGAACATGGCGTCCTGGAGTGCGTCGGCGGCGTCTGCGTCGTTTCCGAGTATGCGTCGAGCCGCCATCAGCATGCGGCCCCCGTGTGTGCGCAGGAGTTCCTCGAAGGCCGCGTCGTCGCCGGCCCGGAGCCTGGCGACGAAGGCCTCGTCGTCACTCGATCGCGCGGGATGCGCGGGCGCTGCTCCCACGGGTGGTTGCATGCGCCGCAGGCTACCACGCAGGCAACCTGCGGGCGAGTCCGGCGGTCCGGAGCTCGCGCGCTACCCGCCCATCGCCCTCCGGCGGTTCGCCAGCAACGCATCGACGCTGAGGCGTCCTGCGCCGCCGGCGGCGAGCCAGAGCAGCAGGGCGAGGAGGGGGACGGGCGCCACGTCGGTCAGCGAATGGTCGGCGGAGAAACTGAACGCTCCGAGGAATCGCTCGCGGTCCGCGGTGAGCAACGCGACGACCATGGTCGGAACGAGGAGAAGCGAGAAGACCCGCGTCCCGGCACCCGCGAGGATCGCGAGCCCCCCCACGAACTCCAGGGTCGAGACGAGCGCGGCGTTGGCGCCCGGGACCGGCAGTCCGAGGTCCGTGAAGAACTGCACGACGTTCGAGAAGTGCGTCAGCTTCAGGAATCCCGTGCGGAGGAAGACGTAACCCACGAGGAAGCGCGTGAGCACGATCACGGTGGGACGCGCGACGCGGACGGCTCCGTCGACCATCGTCGAGAGGCGCGTGGTGAGCGCGCGGGCTCCATTCTGGATGGTGCCGTTGGAGTTGGCGGTTGCGGTGTTCATGCCCCTTCGATGCGCGCCGTCGGCTCGGGTTACGGACGCGCGCGGATCGCGCCGGCGTCAACCGGCGGCGATGTCGGCGAACAGGCCTTCGCCGACCCATTGACGGAGCCACCGGAACACGCGGCCCGGGTCCAGGTCGTCCTGAGACCTGACGTCGACGTCGGCGAGCGCGTCGCCGAGCGCGCGCCCTGCCGCGAGTCCGACGAGCAGCTCACGGGCGTCGCGCGTGAGCTCGAGGCGGCGGACGGCGTCGCCGTGGCGGTACACCACGATTCGGGAGATCCGCCGCCGCGGGGACTCGACCGGGGTCCCGTCGAGCCATGCCTGATACACGTCACCGACGGCGAAACTGAGAGTGATGAGCCTCAGACCCGACACCGGAACGAGGCGTGCGTGCTCCCACGCATCCGCCGGAAACTCCGCGAGGCGTGCCGGGCTCACGGGCTCGTCCGTCGGCGTCTCGTGGACGTGGGCGATCGCCGCTTCGAGGCGGACCAGGTCGGCGAGCCAGGCGCGCTGCCCCGCATCCAGATCGGATGACGTCGCCAGGAACGCCGCGAAACCGGCGCCGTACCCGTTGAGCGTGAAGCTCCGCGACGGATGTCTCGTGATGTAGTCTCGAGCGAGCGCCGAGAAGCGGTCCGGGCCGAGCACCTGCAGCGTCGCCGGATGATCGTCGGCGAGGGCGCGTTCGAGGCGCAGGCGATACATGTCGCGGTAGATGCACAGATGCTCGGCGGCACTGAGCGCCTTCGACGGGAGGATCACGCTCGCGAGTCCGCCAGGCAATCCATCTCGCAACGCATCGGGCGAACCCAGCGCTTCCGCCGTCGTGCCGGGGTGGATGATCACGGCCTGCATCCAGCGTTGGAGGCGGTCGAGCGCCATCGACTCCACGTCACCGTGCTGCGACATGAGGGACTCCTCCATGCCGCAGAGGAGCGGCCTTCTGGACCTCCGAATGCAGAACCTCGAACGACGGGATGCGCGCGTCCCACTCGATCATCGTCGAGACCGGGCCGGTTCTCGCACAAAGCCGCGCGTAGAGCCGCCAGACCTCGTCGACGACGTGGTCGTCGTGGGTGTCGATGACGTGCGTGATGTTGTCCGAGTGACCCGCGAGATGGATCTGGACGACGCGGTCGGCGGGTACGGCGTCGACGTAGGCGTCCGGGTCGAATCCGTGGTTGCGGGCGCTCACGTAGACGTTGTTCACGTCGAGCAGGAGTCCGCAGTCGGCGTCCTCCGCCATGCGCGCGAGGAATTCGTGCTCGGGCATGCACGAGGCGGCGAACCTGACGTAGGACGATGGGTTCTCGATCACGAGCGGGCGCTCGAGGAAGTCCGAGGCCTCGCGGATCCTCGCCGTCACGTGCGCGAGGGCGGCCTCGGTGTAGGGGAGGGGAAGCAGGTCGTGCGTGTTGATTCCAAGCACGCCGGTCCAGCAGAGGTGATCCGAGACCCAGCTTGCCCGGCATCGATGCGCGAGTTGCTTCAGCTTGCGGAGGTAGTTCCGGTCGAGCGGATCCGCCGAGCCGAGCGACATGGAGACCCCGTGCATCACGACGGGATACCGCGCGGCGATCGCATCCAGCGTCTGGAGCGGGCGCCCTCGCGTGTCCATGTAGTTCTCGGAGATGACCTCGAAGAACCCGACGGCCGGGTGCGAATCGAGGATCTCGCGGACGTGGGGTGCACGCAGTCCCAGGCCCAGGCCCAGGTCGGGAAGATCGAGGCGGTTGGCTGCCATCGTGGCACCTCACTTTCGGATCGTCCGCCGCGCGCGGTTGCGCGTCGGCGGCGTAGGGGTCCGATTCACGTCGCGTTCTGCCGTGGGGCAGCGCGGCATCCTTCGATCACTTCTTCGCGCTGCAGGTGTTGTGGCCGTTGCAGGCGTTCTTGTCGGTGGCGGCCGGCGCGGCCTTCTCCGTCTTTGCCCCGTTGCATCCGTTGTGACCGTTGCAGGCGTTCTTCTCGGCCTTCTTCTGGGCGCCGCATCCGTTGGGGCCGTTGCAGCCGTTGCCCTCGGTCTTCTGCCCTTCGCCCTTGGAGTCCTTGCTGCATCCGCCGATGAGCATCGATCCGGCGATGATCCCCGCGACGGCCGCGCCCAGAGCCATGTTCGAGAACCGCGATTGACGAGTCTTCATGTCGTGCACTCCTGGCGGCCCGCCGTGCGCGCCGCATCGTGAAAGTCGGACTGGAATCGGCTCGATGCAGGCCCCGCCGCGCGGCGCCAGCCATCAGCCACGCCGGGTTCGATGCGGCAGGGGCGCGGAGGTTTCACGAAGCGCGCGGGAGTGTCCGGTTTGCGCGCGTCGTCGGCCGAAGTCCGGTTCGCGACGCAAGATGTGAAGACGATCGAAAAACCCCACGCACGGCCGCACGGGATGTTCCAAGCTATGGGGGTGGATGGGTACCATGCGCCGTCCCCAACCCTGCTTTTCGAGGAGTTTCCCCATGCATCGTTTTTCGACCGCCGCTCTGCCCGCCGTTCTCGCGCTGATTTTGGCGCATTCGGTCGCCGCACAGAGCACGGCCGTGATTACGTCCGACCTGGACAACACCCTGTACCAGGACACTTTGGGTTCTCTCAGCAACGGCGCCGGGTCTGCGTGTTTCAGCGGCCTCCCGTTCAACGGGCTGACGCGTCGCGCCGTCTTCCATTTCGACATCGCCTCGGCGGTCCCAGCGGGCAGCACCATCCTCACGGTGTCGCTCGGCTTGACCTGCACGCAGACGATCTCGGGCAACGTCAACATGAATCTGCACGCGGTGACGGCGAGCTGGGGCGAGGGCTCATCGACGGCATCGAGTGGTCAAGGCGGCGGCGCCCCTTCCACCACCGGCGATGCCACGTGGCTCCACCGGTTCTATCCCGGCACCCTTTGGGCTACGCCCGGCGGCGACTTCAATCCGCTTCCCGTCGCATCGAAGGTCGTCGGCTCTACGGGTTTCTACTCCTGGACGGGTCCGGGCATGGCGACCGACGTTCAGTCCTGGCTGAACACGCCGGCGAACAACTTCGGCTGGATCCTCATCTCGGACGAGTCGGCGGCGCCTCCGACGGCGAAGCGGTTCGCGACGCGTGAGGATGCGAACAACCAGCCCCAGTTGACGATCACCTACAACCCGCCGATCCTCGCCAGCGTGACGCCGACGGGCACCGGCTGCAACGCGACGCTGGCCCTGCCGCTCTCGCTGACGGCGAACGGCCTGCCCCAGATCGGTAACGGCTCGTTCGGTTGCTCGCTTTCGCACGGTGTTGCGGGGGGAGCTGGCCTGTTCTTCCTCGCCGCGACCACGGCACCTGCAGTGCCCATCGGCGGAGGCTGCAACGTCTATCTCGACCTCGTGTCCTTGAACGCGTTCCTTGCCGCCGGCTTCTCGCCGATCGGGCCCTTCACGTTCCCGCAGAACGGCGTGATCACGCTTCCACTCGGAATCAGCAACACCCCGGCGCTCATGGGCGCGTCGATCGCCATGCAGGGTGTCGCCACGGACGGAGCGTCTCCGAGCGGCTTCCTCACCTCCAACGCACTGAGTTTCGTCGTCGGGCTCTGACGCCCGACGGGAACCCGCGTTGATCCTCTTCGAGGCGGTCGTCGAGACGGTGGAGGCTGCACGCGCGGCCGGCCACCGGCACGTCGGCCGCCTCGAGGTCTGTTCGGACCTGGCACAGGACGGACTCACGCCCGCACCCGCCCTCGTGGCGGGGATCCAGTCCGCCGTAGCCATCCCCGTTCACGTGATGGTCCGCCCGAGGCCTGGGGACTTCGTGCTTCGCCCCGGCGACCTGGACCGGGCTGCGGCGCAACTCGTGGAGCTCCGGCGGCTCGCCCCCGCCGGGTTCGTGTTCGGCTTCCTGGACGACCGGGGGCGGATCGCGACTGACGCGGTGCGGCGACTGCTTCCGTTGGCGGAGGGAGCCAGCGTGACGTTCCATCGGGCTTTCGACCGGACCCGGGACCTGGACGAGGCCTTGGACGATCTCATGACGCTGGGGATCCCGCGAGTCCTGACGTCTGGCGGAGCGCCGACGGCCCTGGAGGGGACCCTCGCACTCGCGCGTCTGATCAGGCGAGGCGCGGGGCGAATCGTCGTCATGCCGGGGGGGGGCATCAGGCCGTCGAACTGGGTCCAGGTTCTGCGTGCGACTGGTGCGACGGAGTTGCACGGCTCGGTCCCGATCGACGTACGCATGGCGTCGCCCGCCGAGTAGCGTCGGCGCAGACGTCGCGCCATGCCGGCGGAGCCGTTGTATGATGCGCCGCGACGGCTTGCACAGCGTCATTGCCGGAAGCCGCGCGATGAACCTCCAGAAGACGAGTCCAGGCAGGGACGCTCCCACTGTGGAGGACGATCCGCTTCAGGCGATGCGCAGCGCGGTGGCGAACGAGCGGGCCATTCCACTCCTTCCGCCGGGTGGCCAGGTGACGACTGGGGCCATCCCCGTGACGCGGGCCGGCGGGCTTCCGCTGCGCGTGCTGATGGCGGGCATCGCCGTAGGCCCCGCGTTCCTCGTATTCGCGGCCTTCTATCAACTCGCCAATCTCGCGTGTCGCCACATCTCGGAGACCTTGGAGGCCGAGTTCCTGCGCGGGACGTCGAAGGCGATCCAGGCGACGATCCAGCGGGACTTCGACGCGGCCACGCGCTTGTGCGACCGCTACGTGCAACGCGTGGCGATGGGAGTTCTCCCGACTCGCGGCCTGTCGGCCTGGGAATCGTTCATGACGCAGGACCTCACGACCACTCCGGAGGTCGCATCCATCGCATTCGGCGCCGCCGACGGGGACTCCACGTGGCTCCTGCGGCACGGCGAGAGGCTCGAGCTCGGTCGCGGGCGCGGCGCGCCCGATGGCCGGGCGATCGAGTTGCCGGTCTCGCTCGACGGGCGGACGATCGGCACCGCACCCCTCCGCACCTACGACTACGATCCGCGCAAGCGGCCCTGGTACGAGGTCGGTCTCAAGAGCAAGGGTCCTGCGTGGACCTCCGTCTACTTCTGGTTCGGGGAGCGTGGCTCGGACGCCGAGCTGGGTGTCGGCGTCGCCCGGGCGATCTCCAGCTCCTCCGGCGAGTTCCTCGGCGTCGTCGTCGTGGATCTGACCCTCGAGGGCCTGTCCGTCTCGCTGCGGGAGCTGGCGAAGACCGCCGGCGTCGCCTCGCTCGCCATCGTCGATGAACAGGGCCTGCTCGTCGCCACGTCGCGGGGCCGGGTGACCAACGACGCCGGGGTGCGGCAGGGCGCAGCCGCGCTCGGCCCTGGTCTGGGCGGCGTCGCCGAGCAGCTCTTCGCCGACGCCAAGGCCGAGGGCGGCGAGGCGTCGACGACCTGTCTCGATGCCGAGGCTCGACCCTGCCGCGCCAGGGTGTCGGCGCTCGGGCTTCCCGCCGGTCCTCACTGGTCTCTTCTGACGGTCGTGCCCGAAGGCGCGTTCTTTCAGGAGACCGACGAGACGCGACACCGCATGTTGCTCGCGGGCATTCCCATCCTCGTCGGCGCGGCGTTCTTCGGGCTCGTCCTCGGCCAGCGGCTCGTGAGACCCGTCGTCGCCATCGCGGACCACGCCCGCGCGGTCGCACGCGGGAAGACCGACGAGCATCTCGATCCGACGGGCCCGCGGGAGCTTCGCGAGCTTTCCCAGGAAATCACGCGGATGTCGCGCGCCGTTTCGCAGCGGGATGCCTTGCGCACGTCACTCGCGGATGCCGCGGAGCGGCAATCGGCGTTGGTCTCCAAGCTCCAGCAGAGCGAGACCCGCTATCGGGTCCTCAACGAGCAACTGGAGGAACGGATCGCCGACCGGACCGCGCGCCTTCAAGCCGCGAACCACGAGCTCGAGGCGTTCACGTACACCGTGACCCACGACTTGCGGGCCCCGCTGCGGCACGTCTTCGGCTTCGGGCAGCTCTTGCAGCGGGACCTGGGCGACGGCCTTCCGCCGAAAG
Organism: Planctomycetota bacterium; assembly: GCA_044222185.1. GTDB lineage: Bacteria > Planctomycetota > CAIWVZ01 > JBGANV01. The sequence goes on along the minus strand of JBGANV010000005.1, from coordinate 58,416 downwards.
CACAGCGCCACCTCGAGACCATGCTGCGCGCCACGCGCCAGATGGGGACGATCATCGACGGCTTGCTGGCCTTCTCACGGCTGGGCAGAGCGTCGATCGTCCGGACGCACGTGTTCACGGCGAAGCTGGTGGACGAACTGATCGAACAACTCAACGCCACGCACCCAGACCGCACGATCGAATGGAAGAAGGGTGATCTGCCGGAAGTGACCGGCGACGCCACGCTGCTGCGGCAGGTCTTCGCGAACCTCCTGGACAACGCCGTGAAGTACTCGTCCAAGAAACCTCGTTCCGTGATCTCGATCTCGGGCCGCGTCATGGGACGTGACACGGAGTTCGAGGTGACGGACAACGGCGCGGGCTTCGACCCGCGCTACCAGGACAAGCTCTTCGGCGTCTTCCAGCGGTTGCACTCCGTCGCCGAGTTCGAGGGCGTCGGGATCGGGCTCGCGACCGTCCGCCGCATCGTCGAGCGGCACGGTGGTCGCATCTGGGCGCACGGTCGCCCTGGCGAGGGCGCCGAGTTCTTCTTCACGATTCCACGCGAGGAGCCGACTCCGTGATCGACCGCGACATATCGATTCTCCTGGCCGAGGACGATCCGGACGACGTCGTCCTGACCCTCGAAGGGCTTTCGGCCGAGAAGCTGGACGAGCACGTCGTCGTCGTCAACGACGGCGCGGAAGCGCTGGACTACGTCTTTCGGCGCGGCTCATTCTCCACGCGCCAGAGCGGTGACCCGACCGTGATCCTCCTCGACATCAAGATGCCCCGCATCGACGGTCTCGGGGTCCTTCGGGCCATCCGCGAGGACGAGGAGAAGCGCCAGATTCCGATCGTCATGCTCACGTCGTCGAAGGAGGAGAGTGATCTTCTCCAGAGCTACGCCCTCGGCGCCAATGCGTTCGTCGTGAAACCGTTCAAGTTCGAGGACTACGTGGACGTCGTGCGGCGTCTGGGAGTGTTCTGGGGCCGGGTCAACGAGCCGCCGCCGCGGAACGAAGGGGGGTCGACGTGACGCTCGAGGTCCTTTGCATCGAGGATGATCCCCGCGACTTCGAACTCGTGGAGGAGGCGTTTCGCGGCTCTGGGATCGAGGCCCACCTGCGTCGCGTGGAGCGCCGCGACGAGTTCGAGGTCGCGCTGACCGCCGGGCGCGTCGACCTCGTGATCTCGGATTTCCGTCTGCCAGCCTTCGACGCCCTCGAAGCGCTGGAGATCGTGCGGCGATCCGCTCCCGAGCTGCCGTTCATCCTCGTGACCGGGTCGCTCGGCGAGGATTTCGCCATCGACATGATGCGCGCCGGGGTTTCCGACTTCGTCGTGAAGGAACACCTGCAGCGGCTCGGCCCGGCGGCACTCCGTGCGCTCCGGGAAGCGACGCTGCGCCGCGAGCGCCGCGAACTCGAAGAACAGCTTCGGCACGCACAGCGGATGGAGGCCATCGGAAACCTCGCCGGCGGAATCGCACACGAGTTCAACAACGGCCTGACGGCGATCATCGGCCATGCCTCCCTCGCCCAGGGAACGGTGGACCCGGATCACCCATGCGCCGAACATCTGCGACACGTCCTCCAGGCCGCCGCGCACGCGACGGACGTGGCGGCAAGGCTCCTCGCATTCGCACGGCGCCAGCTCCACCGACCGGAGAAGATCGCGTTGAACGCCACCGTCCGCAGCACGGAGGCACTCCTGCGTGGCCTGGTGAGCGAGCGGATCCGCATCGAGCTCGCGCTGGCGGACACCGATCGCTCCGTCTACGTCGACCCCGTGCAGCTCCGGCAGGTCCTCGTGAATCTCATCGCGAACGCGCGCGATGCCATGCCGGACGGCGGGCGGATCCGCATCGCCACGGGAATCACACCCGAGGTCGCGGGCCCCGACGACAAGAAGCGCTTCGCCACCATCGTCGTCGCCGACGAGGGCGCCGGGATGAACGAGGAGACGCGCAAGCGCTGCTTCGAGCCGTTTTTCACGACCAAGCCCCAGGGGCACGGAACGGGGCTGGGACTCTCGGTGACCTACGGCATCGTCACCCAGGCCGGAGGGCGCATCGACGTGGCGTCGCGACCCGGTGCGGGGACGACGTTCACGATCTCGCTTCCGGTCGTCGATTCGACGGACGCCACTCCCGCGGCCGTGCGTCAGACGGGTTCGTTTCAAGCGCCGATCGGACCGGTCCTGATCGTCGAGGATGACGTCCTCGTCCGCCAGGTCGTCGTCACGGCGTTGAACCGGATCGGGTGCGAGACCGTCGTTCGCGGGAGCACGCGTGATGCGATGGGGTACGTCTCCGCTTCGCACAATCGGATCGGGGTCGTCGTGACGGACGTGGGACTGCCGGACCTGCCCGTGAGCGACCTGCTCGCTGCGATCGCACGCTACCGGCCGGAGGTGCCCGTGATCGTCATCAGTGGCTACGCCTCCGACGACCTCGTACGGACGTGGTCGCGCAAGCTCGCCATCGACTTCCTGCCGAAGCCGTTCACGCCCGCGAGCCTCTGCGAAGCCGTCTCGCTCGCGGTTCGCGGACGGTTCCAGGCGGAGGCCCCGGGCTGAATCCAGAGCGCCGGGCTCGGGGTCATGCCGGCGTTCTCATCCGGGGGCTGTGCTTCGACCGATCGCGGGGCATCATGGCCAGGCCCGCCCGCGTCGGCGCGGGCCTGCGCCAAAGAAGGCGAGACCCCGCATGCTCCATTACTTCAAGTTCCGTTCCGATCTTCCGTCGCCCGCACCGGCGCGAGACGTCTACCACAAGCGCGCGGCCGGCCGTGGGTGGCCCGACGAGTGCCCACCGCTTCGCGCAGCGAACGCGTTCGGGTGGGACGTCCTCACGGCGTTCGACATGTCGTTCAAGAAACGACGCGACGGCACGTGGCGACTTGCGAAGGAAGTGGAGATCGCCACCGATTGGACGTGGGAGCCACCCGGAACGGAACACTCCCATGCCGGCGACCACGAGCACGGCGACGGTTGCGATCACGGCGTCCCGCTCACCCAGCGCAACGCCTGGTTCTGGGAGAAAGGGCAGAAACTGCCGCACCCGATCTCGGACGACGTCTACGAGCAGCTCAAGAACCAGGTGAAGGTCTCGACGTGGTTGTTCCTCTTCACCGATGCCAACGAGTTGCTCCAGATCAGCGACATTCCGAACCTCGCACGCCCGTGGCGCGCGTTGACCGCGATCGTCGACACGGACTGGTACCCGGCGTCCTACCCGTGGCACTGCGTGATCGAGCTCGATCCCTCCCAGAAGGAGATCCACATCCCCAAGGGCACGCCGATCTGCCGGCTTTCGACCGTCCGCCGCGACACCTACTTCGCCCGGGAGATGAGTCAGGAGGAGTTCGGGTCATTCTTCGAACGCGGCCAGGAATGGCTGCGGAGGAACGGCAAGGGACCTCCAAGTCCCATGATGGACATCACGGGCGCGTACGTCCGCCAGCAGATCCGGTCACGGTTCGCCGTGATCTGAGGCGTGGTCGCGACGGGCGCCGCCGCGCCGACTAAGGTTCCTCTGCCCATGGGTTTCAGCTCGTCCGAGCCTGATCCGATGATGGAGAGGGGAGAGGGTTCGCACCCGGTCCGGCGGTCGACGTGACTACAGCCACACTTCCAGATCCCAAGACGCTCGCGGCGTTCCAGAGCGGCTTCTTCAAGCCGGCGGTGGCGCGCATCCGTGAGAATCTCGAACTGCTCATGGGTCGCTCGATGCCGATCACGGCCGAGGCTCCGACCGTGGTCGATCAGCCGACGCTCGGCGGCCTGATCCCGCCACCGTGCGTGAGTCTGAGCGTGAAGGTCACGGGCGACGTTCCCGGCGAGCTCCATTGGGTGACGTCGCTGCCGCTCGCTTTGACGATGGTCGGGCTCATGCGCATGTCGCAGGACCCGCAGATCCAGGAGCGGCTCGCGGCCGCGGCTCCGCCGGACGAATCGGAGAAGGCGACGCTCGCGGAGATCGACAGCTTCCTCGTGGCGGCCGTGACCGAGCTGTTCGCGTCGGTGAAGGGGCACTCGCTCGAACCCGTGGCGGGCTCGGTAAAGCTCTTGCCCGGCGACGCGACGGACGTCGGGGCGCTGGTCCCGCCCGGCGACTACGTGGCCTGCACCGCGCAGGTCGCGCCGGATCAGCTCCCGCCGGGCGCGATGGTGCTCGTCCTTCCGCTGGCACTCGCCGACTTCTGGGCCCCGCCCGAGGTCCAGGCGGCTGCCAGGCAGGCGGCCGCTGCCGGCGCGCCTGCTGCCGTCGCAGGCGCCGCGACCGTGGCCGGAAGCGCCCTGATCGCCGGGGCCGACGCCTTCATCGCCGCGTTGAGGCCGTCGCTGCCATCGGGCACCGAGGTTTCGACCGTTGCCGGCCTGTCCGAACTCGTGAAGTCGGTGGAGGCGGGCGCGTCTCCGCGACTCATCGTCGTCGAGGTCCAGGCGGGGCAGGAGTGGAAGGTCGACGTTCTCGGCGCGCTTCGGCGCCACCCGGCGTGCAAGGCGATCCGGTTCGCCGTCGTCCTCGAGCGTCCTTCGCGCTCGAACGTGCTCCGATGCGGCAGGGCCGGCGTGCTCGACGTGATTCCCTCGGGGTTCGATCCGCAGATCCTTCTGCGGCGGATCTCGTCGTGGTTCGCAGCGCCCGCGCAGAAGCTCGCCGCCGTCTGACGACGCACGCGCATTGGCCGCGCCGACACGCTGGCATAGAATCCGCGGCTTTCCTCCCACAACCACGGAGTCCGCGCGGATGAGCAAGGTCAAATACCAGGCCGATCAGGGTGTCGCCGTGATCACTTTGTGCGAGCCACCGGCCAACACGTACAGCTACGAGATGATGCGCGAGCTCGATGCCGCCATCCTCGACGCCCGGATGGACGAGAACGTCCACGTGATCCTGCTCACGGGCGAAGGCGAGAAGTTCTTCTGCGCCGGCGCGAACATCGCGATGCTCACGTCGGTCACCGTGGAGTTCAAATACTACTTCTGCATCCACGCGAACGAGACCCTGAACCGCCTCGAGCAGACGTCGAAACTCACGATCGCGGCGATCAACGGGCACTGCGTCGGCGGCGGGCTCGAAGTGGCCATGGCCTGTGACATCCGCCTCGCGCGCAAGGATGCGGGCAAGTGCGGGCTTCCCGAGGTCAACCTGGGAGTCCTGCCCGGCACCGGCGGAACGCAGCGCCTCGCGCGACTCGTCGGCAAGTCGAAGGCGATCCGTCTGATGGCGGAAGGCAGCGTGTTCTCGTTCGACGACGCGCTGGCGTTCGGCATCGTCGATCGCCTCGTGCCGGGAGATCACGCGACCTTCATGGCGGAGGCCATGGCGTACGCCCGGTCGTTCTGCCCTCCGCATCGTGCGTCGCGGGCCGTGGGGCGGATCAAGCGCGCCGTCCAAAGCGGTGCCGAGATGTCCTTCGAGTGCGGCCTGGCGCTCGAGCGCGAGCTGCAGCAACAGCTCTTCATCGGCGAGGACGCCAAGGAAGGCCTCGCGGCCAACCTCGAGAAGCGCAAGCCCAGCTTCAAGGCCCGCTGAAACCCGGGAGTCCGATCATCATGCGAGCTGCGTTCGTCCGCGCACACGGCGGACCCGAAGTCATCGAAATCACGGACCGTCCCAGACCCGCGCCTCGCGGGGACGAAGTCCTCGTCGAAGTGAAGGCCGCGGCGCTGAACCACCTCGACGTTTGGGTCCGACGCGGAGTGCCCGGGCACAAGTTCCCGCTTCCCATGATCCTCGGGTGCGACGGTGCCGGGGTCGTCGCGGAGGTCGGGAGCCTCGTGACCTCGGTCAAGCCGGGTGCACGCGTGGCGATCGCGCCGGGATTCGGCTGCGGGACGTGTACGCGATGCGCCGAGGGCAACGATCACCTCTGCCGCGCCTACGGCATCTTCGGCGAGACGCGCGACGGCACGTGCGCCGAATTCGTCGCGATCCCTGCTCGAAACGTGCTGCCCATGCCGGCGGGGATGGCGTTCTCGGAGGCAGCAGCCGTGCCGCTGACCTTCCTCACGGCCTGGAACATGCTCGTCGGACGCTGCGCCATCCAGGGAGGCGAGGACGTCCTCGTCCACGCCGCGGGATCGGGCGTCTCCATCGCCGCGATCCAGATCGCCAAGCTGTTCGGCGCGCGCGTCTTCGCCACGGCGTCTTCTGCGGCGAAACTCGAGCGCGCGAAGGCTCTCGGCGCGGACGTCGTCATCGACTACCGCCAGGCGGACGTCGCTGCGGTCGTCCGCGAAGCGACGCAGAAGGCCGGGCTCGACATCGTCGTCGACCACGTGGGCGAATCCACGATCGGCACGTCGTTGAAGATGCTGAGGAAGGGCGGCCGGGTCGTGACCTGCGGAGCCACGTCAGGGCCCAAGCTCGAATCGGATCTGCGCCTGATCTTCTTCAAGAGCCTGTCGCTCCTCGGTTCGACCATGGGCGGCCTCGGCGCCATGCATCGGGTGTGGGGCCTCGTGTGCAGCGGTCAGCTCGAGCCCGTGATCGATCGCAGCGTCCCGCTCGATCGGGTCGGCGAGGGGCACGCGGCACTGGAGGATCGATCGGTGTTCGGCAAGGTCATCGTGACGGTGGGAGCCTGACGTGGAGTACTCGACGATCGTTCTGACGAAGAGCGCGGAGGGGTGGGCCGAGTTGACGTTCAACCGGCCCGAGGTGCGCAACGCCGTCAATCTGCAGATGGTGAACGACCTGACCTCGGCGCTCCGCGAACTGGCCGCCGACGCGGACGTTCGAGGGCTCATCCTCCACGGGGCCGGCGACAAGGCTTTCATCGCGGGCGCGGACATCTCCGAACTCGCAAAGCGCGACGTGAACGACGCGCTGAAGGCGATCAACGCGGCGGTGTTCCAACTGCTCGAAGACTTCCCATGGCCCACGATCGCGGCCATCCACGGATATGCCCTCGGCGGCGGCTGTGAGCTGGCGCTCGCGTGCGACATCCGGCTCGCCGGGCCCCAGGCGACCTTCGGCCAACCGGAGGTGGCGCTGGGAATCATCCCGGGTGCGGGCGCGCCTCACCGGCTCACGCGAACGATCGGACCGGGTCTCGCACGCGAGCTCATCTTCACGGGGCGGCTCGTGAAGGCCGACGAGGCCGTGCGGATCGGGCTCGTCAACCGCGTCGTCGATCCGCCTCAGTCGCCGCTGGATGCGGCGCGCGAGATGATGCGAGCGATCCAGAAGAACGCGCCCATGGCCGTACGGCTCGCGAAGGTCGCGCTGAACGCTGCGGTGAACACCGTCGATCGCCGATCCACCATGGTCGAGTACCTCTCCCAGGCGGTCCTCTTCGATACCGACGACAAGAAGCGGCGCATGGCGGCGTTCCTCGAGAAGAAGAAGTGACCGACGCGGCGACCGACCCGATCCGGGCATGGCCCACGGACGTGCACGTGCACGTGCAGCCCTGGGAGATGATGAACGCGTTTGCCCGCAAGGCCATCGAGTCGGGCCGCGGCGATCTGGACCTGATCCGCCGGCTTCAGGCGGATCCGCGGGCATTGGTCGCGTGGCTCGACTCGATCGAGGTGGGTCGCGTGGCGCTGATCAATTACGTGGCGCCCATCATCATGGGGTTCACGCCCGAGGTGAACGCGTGGGCTGCGCGCTACCGCGACGAGGCAGGTGGCCGCGTCATTGCGTTCGGCGGAATCCACCCGCCGGCGTGTCGCGACGTGCGGTCGGAGATGGCGCACCTCCTCGACGACCTGCGTCTGGATGGAATCAAGCTCCATCCGCCGCACCAGGCGATCTCGCCGGATGCGTACCGGACGGGCGAGTGCCCGGATCTCGAGCACGTGTATTCGGCCTGCGCCGAACGGGGCGTGCCGATCATGTTTCACACGGGGACGTCGATCTTCCCTGGTGCGCGCAGCCGGCTCGGAGAAGCGCTCGTGCTCGATGACGTGGCGGTGGATTTCCCGGGGCTCAAGATCATCCTCGCGCACGGCGGCCGGCCCCTCTGGATGAACGAAGCCTTCTTCCTCCTGCGACGCCACAAGAACTGCTGGCTGGACATCTCGGGGATCCCGCCCAAGACGCTCCTCGACTCGTTTCCGCGACTCGAGGAGATCTCCGATCGCGTGCTGTTCGGGACCGACTGGCCCTCGCCCGGTGTGCGGAGCCTCCGACAGAACCTGGACGATGTCCTGGCCCTGCCGCTCTCTGCGGATGCGAAACAGCGCATCGTGCGCGACAATGCGCTGCGCCTGTTTCCACCCGGAGGTCGCCCATGAGACCGCAGCTCCCCGGCAAGCTCCACGTGGCCCTCGATCGCAACGTCCTCACGCTGACGATCGACCGCCCGCCGCTGAACGTCCTCGACCTGCCCCTGCTGGACGAGATCCAACGGGCTCTGGCGACGGCCGCGGACGACGCGTCGCTGTGCGCCGTCGTCCTCCGCGGTGCCGGTGCCAAGGCGTTCTCGGCGGGGGTGGACATCGGCGATCATCGCCCCGTCCACGCTCGGGCCATGCTGCGAGCCGTGCACGGCATCGTCGAGCGCCTGCTCCACCTCCCGCACGTGACGATCGCGGGCATCCACGGTTTCTGCCTCGGAGGTGGGCTGGAGCTCGCGACGAGTTGCGACCTCGTCGTCGCCGACCCTGACACGACGCTGGGGCAGCCGGAGATCAAGGTCGGCTGCTTCCCGCCCGTGGCGTGCATCCGCCTCGCCGCGATCATCGGCCCGGCGCGGGCCGCTGACATGATCCTCACCGGTGAGCCCATCACGGCGCAGTGCGCGTACGAGATGGGGCTCCTGTCGCGCCTGGGGCCGCTCGAACGCACCCTCGAAGAGCTGTTCGACCAGCTTCGAAGCCAGTCGCGCCACGTGCTGCGCACGACCGTGCTCGCCATGAGGCGCAGGAGTGCCCCCGAGATCGCGAGGGCGCTCCACGAAGCCGAGGCGATCTACTCGCGCGAGCTCATCGGCTCCGCCGACATCACGGAAGGCATCGAGGCCTTCCTCGAGAAACGCTCACCGCGCTGGCGTCACGCTTGAACGCGGAAGTACGACCACACGACGAAAGGCAGACGACGTGAACATCCAGGAAGTCACCGTGCTCGGCTCCGGCATCATGGGCGCCGGCATCGCCCAGGTCTCCGCGCTCGCCGGTTTCACCACATGGCTCTACGACATCGACGCCGGCGCGCTGGAGAAGGCCCGCAAGCGGATCCTGGAGTCGATCCAGAAAGGCGTCGAGAAGGGGAAGGTCGACGGCGCCCGCGCGTCGCGTGCTGGTGAGCTGCTCAAGACGACGACGGACCTCCAGACGGCTGCCCGAACGACGGACTTCGTCATCGAAGCCGTGCCCGAGAAGCTCGACCTGAAACAGAAACTCTTCACGCAGCTCGAGGCGATCCTCCGGCCGGACGTGGTCCTCGCTACGAACACGTCGAGCCTCATGATCAGCGAGATCGCAGCGCCCGTGAAGGACCACGGCCGCGTCATCGGAATGCACTTCTTCAACCCCGTGCCGGTCATGCGCCTGATCGAGATCATCCTCGGGCCCGAGTCGTCTGCGGCCGCGCTCGAGGCCACGGAGTGGGTGTCGAAGAAGATGGAGAAGGAAACGGTGCGCGTGAAGGAGTCGCCGGGCTTCGCCACGTCGCGCATCAACGCGCTCATCGGCAACGAGGCGTTCCGGATGCTCGAGGCCGGAATCGCCAGCGCCCAGGACATCGACAAGGCCTTGAAGCTGGGGTTGAACCACCCCATGGGGCCATTCGAGATGGTCGACCTCGTCGGCCTCGACACGCGGCTGTCGACTCTGCGATACCTGCACAAGACGCTGGGGGAGACTTATCGACCCTCACCGATGATCGAGAAGCTGGTGAATGCCGGACACCTGGGGAAGAAGACGGGCCAGGGCGTCTACAAGTACGACGAGAAGGGGAACCGGATCGGCTGAGCGCGCGCAGGCGCCCGTTCGTTCATTCCGTCAGTCGAAGGAATGCGACGAACGGTCGTGCCGAACCCGGACCGCTCGTGCGGTTCAACTCGACCCAATCGCCGGCCTTCACGAGGGACGTGCCCGAGGCCGTGACCGTCGTCGTCGTCGGCATCTCGATGTTGCCGATCTCTTCGCGAGTGGAGGGCACGCCCGGAATGGGGACGGCGAGACGTCCGCGCCCCAGTTCCCACTGCACGAGCCACGTGCCCTGGCCAACGGCATGGGCCTCGACCGAGACGTCCGTGCCGTCGTCCACGACCGCGACGACGGCGTTGCCGACGGACGTGTCGTGCGCGATCTCGATGTCCTGATCCTTCAGGTACGCATGGGCCGTCGCCGCGATCAGGCGGACTCGGTGTCCGGTGACGATGGGAACCCGAAACACGAATGGTGCTGTCTGCGCCGCATCCGCGGAGCCACCACCGCCTGCGGCTGCGCCGGCGACACCGTCGATCTCACCGGCCCTGAACTCGACGGTGGCGGATTTCGTGCGGTCTCGCGTCGCGGACTCGATCTGCGTCCGGACGCTCCGGCGAGCGCCCACGTCGCCGTGCATCACGAGGCTCGTGCCGAGCAACGTGGTCTGCGGCGTGGACTGAAGGATGGACCCGAGGATCGGGTCCGCCTCGTCGGGCGCGGGTCCGGTGACATCCAGGTAGTCCGAGCTCCCCGATGGAGCGAGCCGGCCCGGCGGCAGTTCGACCTGCGCGTGGCCGCCGTCGAAGCGCAGGACTCCGACGGGAATGAACGGGGAGTCCGCGTCGGGATCCGTGCGTTTGCCGCTGCGGACGCTCACGAGCCATCGGACGGGCGCGGGACCATCCGCCGCAAGCACGATGGCGCCGCCTGATTCGACGACGGATTCGGCGCCCAGGCATGTCCAATCGACGACCGGCAGTTGGATCGTTCCGCGGCTGGTGAAGTTGACGTCGTGCAGGCGCGGCGGGGTCGCCTCGCGCTGCACCGCGCCACGGAACGACACGGCGATGCGGCCTCCGCCCGCGTCGAGGACGCGCGCAACGGCGCGGATTCCCCGTTCGAGCGTGCCGACGGTCGGATCGCCAGTGGGTCGAGACGCACACGCCACCTCGGCGGCGACGACTTGCAGGTAGGCGCGGGTGCCCGTCGATCGCAGGGACGTGCTGATCCCCGGGCGGAGGTTCGTTCCCGCGATGTGTCGGCTCTTGCCGGGGACCATGAGCTTCCGGGCCGCGGCGGACGTCAGCACGGCGCCCGCTGGGAGTTCGTCGCCGCCGGCGATCTCGAACACGTCCATCCGATAGGCATCCCGAATCGCGGACGTGAGGTCCGCGAGCGCACGCGCGACGGCCGCATGGTGGGCGTCGTCCACCGTGAGCCGCACGACTTCTCCGTCGACGGACGCGACGTTTTCGGGAATGTGGTCCGGGTCGAGGCCGGCCGCGGTGTAGACCATGCGAAGAGCATCGAGAAAACGCACGGTCGCGGGCGAGTCGAGCCGGAACGTGTCCTTGTCCTCGCCAAGCGCCGCGGCGGCATCATCGGATCGCAGACGCAGCGGACCCACTTCGAGCAGGAGATCCTCGTCCACGGCCCGGCCGAGCTTGGAGACCCAGTCGAGGCTGTAGGCACGCGTGACGACGGCCTGCTGCGCGACGACCGTCGCTGCCAGCAGGGCGAACGCCGCGACGCGAGCCGCGGTCGTTCGCATGAGATGTCGTCCGAGGATCGGGCTCGCCCAGGTCATGTCACTCCGCGAGGCGGATGAACGCCAGGAACACCTTGTCCGTGCCGGCAACGGTCGTGCGGCAGACCTCGACCCACGTGCCGGCCTCCGGCAGCGACTGTCCGCCGAGGCTCACGCCCCGAAGTTCCGGGAGGTCGATCGGGCCCGTGTCGTCGTGCGTGGTGAGCACGCTCCCCATCTTCCCGGCGTGCTCGCTGTAGCGAAGCGTCCACTCCACCACCCAGCGGTTCTCGCCCGCCGTCGTCACCGTGGCGGAGCAGCTCAATCCCGTTTGCAGGACGTCGACGTTGGGGTCCGCGATGGTCGCCTTCTCCGCGATCTCCACGTCCTCGTCCTTCATGTAGGCTTCGCACGTGGCGGCGACCATGAGGACGCTGTCCCGCGTGCGTGCGCAGGTGCGCAGGCGGAGCGGGAGGGCGGCGGCGACGCTCGAGTCGTCCACCGCGGGATCGGGCGCGGCACTCGCGTCGAGCACTCCGGCGCGTACCTCCAGGCTGACCGTGCGCGCAACGTCACGCGTGAGGCGCGTGATCATCTCGCGGGCGCTCTTCCGCTGGGCGTCGTTGGCCACCACGGCGAGGCTCGTGCCGACCATCGTCACGTCGTGGTCCCCCACGGTGGAGCCGAAGAGGTTGTCCGCGATCCACTGTCGGTCGTAGTGGAAGAGGTCCTCCGCCGATGCCTCCGCGGCCGGATCCGAGTTGCCGGATGCGTTGACGACGCCTACGTGCGAGCGCGCCGCCTGTGTCAACACGGGCAGGACGAGCGGCCCGACGGGGAGCAACTCGGCACCCTCGATGGCGAGGGGCTTCGGCTGTGCCGCGCGACGCACGCGGGCGAGCCACAGTCCACGGTCGTTCACGTTGTTGCCGAACAGCACGCCGCCCTCGTTGACGACCAGCGCGCTGGCGCCGGCGCAGCTCCACGCGACCGTCGGGAGTTGGATCGTTCCTTCCGTCGGGAACTTCACCACGTGAGATTTCATCGCGGCGACTTCATGCTGATCGCTGGCGCGGATCGTGATCGCCAACCGCCCGTCGATCGTCGGTTCGACGCGAACGGTGCCGCGGAAGCCCGAGAGCAGGACGTCGATGAGCGGGTCGCCAGCGCTCGAGCTCTGGGCGACCTCGACGTCGTAGTCCTTCACGTAGGCCTTGCGCGTGACGGAATCGATGGCGGCCTGGACTCCGAACTGCGCCCGGACACGCTGGGACCGGGTCGGCTTGACCGCTGCAAGGAGATCGGAGACCTGCTTGGGATCGAGCACGTTCTTGTCGATGTTCACGGTGGCCGCTGCCGGGATCTCGAAGATGTCGACGATGGCCTCGGCGGCGATCGCCTCGACCAGTTGCGCGATGGAGGACGCGAACTGCTGCTGACGCTCGACGGAGCCGCGGAACGTGAAGCGGGCCCCGCCTCCTTCCATGACTTGTCCGGGGTCGGCGTTGGGCGCGACGCCCGCGGCTGCGCGCAGAAGCGGCGAGATTTCACCGTCGCCGAAACGCACGGTGCTTTCGCGCTGTTCCGTCCACAGGTAGCGCATGGAGGCTTCGCCCGCCGCGCCAGGTCGCAGCGGAGGCGTCTCGATCGGAAGGTTCCGGTCGAAGGTCGCGCCGAGCCTCTCGAGCATCCTGAAGTCGTAGGAACGCGCCGCACCCGGATCCTGACCGCGCAGGACCGTGCCGGCACCAACGAGGACGAGGAAGAGAATCAGAGGCCGTGTCGTGCGCCGACGGGTCGGGGTCCGTCCCGCGCAACTGCTCGAGGTGAATCGCATTCGAAACTCCGTGACGGGGATGATGGCACTGTCGGGCCGCGCCTGCACCACGAGGAAGGACGCGGCTCGCGCGGCCGGGTCACAAGCAGCCGTGCGCTTTCGATCGGCCTTCGCGTGTCTCAGGGCGTGCGGCTTCGCAATGCGTTCGAGGCGCTGAGTCCCTGGGATGCGCCGACGTCGAAGATCCCGCACTGGTAGACGAGCGGGAGCCCGAAAGGCAGACCGGCAGGCCAGCTCACGGCGAGTTGGACCGAGCCGGTCGGTCCCGCCGTCAGCGGAAGCAGGACGTCCGGCGAGGGGACGAGGGTGGCCCCCAGGACCGGTGCATTCACGATCGTCGCGCCCGCGACGAACACGACGGTCGCTCCGGCGGGGACGTTCGACAGCGTCCACGTGGCCGGCGTGCCGGGCAAGAGGAGACCGCCGCCCGTGAGTGTTGGGAACCCGGTCGATCCGGCTTTCGCGAATCCCAGGTCCTCCCACACCCCCGTCGTGAACGCATGGAAGATGATCGTGAACTGGAATGGCGTCTGGAGGATGCTGCTGCAGCTTCCGCTCGCCGACGTCTGAGCTCCGCCGGGGCACTGGTGGTCGCGGTTGCCGCTCCAGAACCCCAGAAGCCCCAGATCGTGCGCCGTCGCGAATGCGACGACTTGTTGCGCGTCGCTCGGGAGGAAGATCTCGCTCTGCACGTCGTTCACGCCGATCATGGGCGTGACGCCTAACATCTTCCAAAGCTGGGCTGCGGACTTGGGTTGGTTGTGACTCGCGTACAGCGACTGGAGCTGGCTGAACGTGGAATTCGCCGCCTGGATCGCATAAGCGCCCATCTGCCCGGCGGGATTCGGCGCGGCGCCGTCGCCGTAGTCCATCGCCATGATGTTCACTCCCGCGATCACGACGCCGTGGTTCAGCGCCGAGGCCAGAACGTTGATCCCATCGAGCGTCAGCCCGCTCGGGAGGACCGGGAGCGTGAACCAGACGGACAACGGCCGGTTGTTCTGCTGGGCCGTCGCCTGCAGCCCCGCGATGGCCTGGCTTCGTCGAGCGATCGACGGCGGGTCGGCGACCCACGCGCCTTCCACGTCGAAGTCGATGTGGGTGAACGCGTAGGCGTCGATGACCGATTGGTAGCGCGCCTGCGCCTGCGCGGCCGTCGTTGCGGCAACCGAGATCTCGGTGCCTGCGGCGCCGCCGAACGACACCATGACGTCACCGCCGATGGCGCGCAGCGCGTTGATCTCCGGCAGGAGGTACTGGCCCGACGTCGGGTAGTAACCGCCGAAGCTCGGCGTGGGATCCGTGGGCGACGTGGCGACGACGAATCCCGCGATCCAATGCCGCGTCCCCGTGCTCGATGCGGCGGCGACGAAGCCGAATGGCGGATACCCGGTGGCATCGAAGTACGGTGCGGCGACGCGCGATGGCCACGGCGGTGCCGCGGCGGGCTGGAGAGGCGGCGGAGCTGCCGATGGCACGTTGAACGTGATGGGCGTCCCGTTCAGCGTCGCGCTCGTCGGCGTCGACAGCGTCCCGGTCGCGACGAACCCGAACGTGTTGACCTCGCCCGGTGAGAGGTCTCCGTCGTTCCAGGCGGCGGCGAGCGTGTCGATGACGTAATGCGCGCCAGAGTGCGACGTCAGCGTGGCGTCCCAGAGGCTGGTCACGTTCCAGGGTGCATCGAATGCGAGGCGCCAGTCGAAGATGGTCCACGGCGCGTTGTTCGTCAGCGTGATCTCGCCGCTGAACCCGCCGGTCCACGCCTGCGGCGCCGAGATCGTGACGAGGACGGTCTGTGCTCCCGCCGTGTGTGCCGGAGAGAGGAGGGCTACGACTGTCGCGGCGACGACCGCCGCACGCACCTGCATTCCGAGGTTTCTGCCGTGCATGGCCAAACTTCCATTTCGCCTCGACCCGGGGATCTGGGTCGTGAGGGCGCGATCGTAGAGCCGGCCCCGCCGGCGGTCAAAGGCGTCGTGGCATCGCCTTGCCGCGGTGCGGAGGCGACCGTTCTCGAATGGTGGCGCCCGCGCCGAGATGTCAGAGTGGCGGCGACATGGACCCTACGAAAGGCGGATTCGTCGACGCCGGCTGGTTCGGGCTGGCGCTCCCCGTCGTTGCCGCCGTCGCGACCCTGGTCGCCGGGTACGAGCTGAACGCCGTCTCCCGCAACGAAGCGAACGCCAACGTCGCGCGCATCCTGCACGCCGGCTCGGCCATCATCGGAATCGTGGGGGTCTGGACGTTCATGCTCTGCGCGGGGATCTTCACCATCGATCGCCTCTACTTCCGGCCGCGGGGCGACGATTTCGTGGCGTTGTTCTTCACGCCGTATTGCGTCACGGGTCACATCACGGCCGTCGCCCAGCTGTTCGCGGCACTGGCGCTGCCCGCCGAGCTGGGAATGCTGATCGCCCTCCTCCTGAAGCGTCACCGCAAGCATCCGCGGACCATGGCTGCGGCGTGGGTTTCGTGCAGCGTGTTCGCCCTTTCCGCCCTCTGCTTCTGGCCGTGGTATTGGGGTCTGCTTCGCCAGCTCGCGTGAGATCCCGGTGAACACGCCTCCCACGGACACACATCGCTTCCGAGTCGAAGGGATGCACTGCGCGGCGTGCGTCGGTCGCGTGGAGGATGCGCTGCGCGGCGTGCCGGGCGTCGCCTCGGCTCACGTCAACCTGGCGACGCGAGAGGCTCGCGTCACGGCCCAGACCGGCGTCCCCGCGGATGCGCTGATGCAGGCCGCGTCGTCGGCCGGATACGGGCTTCACCCCATCGCAGCCGAGCCGCAACGCGCAGCCAGCGAGCGCCAGGCGCTCGAGGAGCGGGAGGTCGCCAGGCTGCGGCGGCTCGTTCTCGTCGCTGCGGTGCTCAGCGCGCCCGTGTTCGTGATCCAGATGGCCGGAATCCAGTTTCCTGGCCGTGATCTGGTGCTGCTGGTCCTGACAGCGCCGGTGGTTCTCGGATGCGGACGAAGCTTCTTCGTGAACGGGTGGAAGGCCGTGCGGCGGCACAACCCGGACATGAACACTCTGGTGGCGCTCGGGGTCGGAGCTGCGTTCGCATCGAGCGTCGTGGCGACCCTCGCGCCGCGTTTCGTGGCTGGTGTTCCGCACGGAACGCACGTCCAGTTCGAGTCGGCCGCGGTGATCGTCACGCTCGTCCTCCTCGGTCGCTTCCTCGAATCGCGCGCCCGACGCCGCACGTCGCTCGCCGTCGAGAAGCTCGTGGGCCTCTCCGCTCCGACGGCGCGCCGGATCGTCGCAGGCGTGGAAACGGACGTTCCGGTCGACCAGCTCGTCGTGGGCGACGAATTCGTCGTGCGGCCGGGGGAGCGGATTCCCACGGACGGCGTCGTCATCGACGGCGGTTCGTCGGTCGACGAATCGGCCATCTCCGGCGAATCGATGCCGCGCCGCAAGGATCCGGGTGCCGAGCTCATCGGCGGCACGGTGAACGGAGCTGGCGCGCTGCGAGCCCGCGCGACGCGCGTGGGCGCCGACACGCTCTGGCGGCGGATCGTGAGTCTCGTGGAGGAAGCGCAGGGATCACGCGCGCCGATCGCGGACCTCGCCGACGCGATCAGCCGGCGCTTCGTGCCCGGCGTCCTCGTCGTCGCCGTGGCGACGTTCGCGGCCTGGTCCTGGTTCGGGCCGGAACCGCGATGGCTCCACGCCTATTCGGCGGCGATCGCCGTGCTCGTGATCGCGTGCCCGTGCGCGCTCGGCCTGGCGACGCCCATGGCCCTCGTCGTCGGCATCGGTTGCGGCGCGCGCCACGGCATCCTCTTTCGTGGCGGCGACTCGCTTCAGGCCTCCGCCGGCATCGACACCGTGCTCTTCGACAAGACGGGGACGCTCACGGTCGGCCGTCCGCAGGTGACGGACGTGATTCCCGTCGCGCCGTGGACCGAGGACTCGCTGCTCAGGCTGGCGGGGGCCGCCGAGCGGCTTTCCGAACACCCGATCGCAGGAGCGATCGTCGCGGCGGCGTCGGCCCGTTTCGGAGAACTCCAGGACGGTACGGCGTTCGAGTCGATTCCGGGCGCCGGCATCGAGGTCACCCTCGACGGGAAACGGGTTCTCGTAGGCGGAGCGTCGCTCCTTCAGCCACTCGGTATCGAGGTCGGCAGGCTCGGACCCGACGTGGCGCGGTTGACGTCGCAGGCCAGGTCACTCGCGTTCGTCGTGATCGAGCGTGCGCTCGTCGGAGTCATCGGCGTCGCGGATGCCGTGGCGCCGACGGCCGAGGGAGCCGTCAGGGAGCTTTCGGCCCGCGGGCTTCGGCTGGCGCTCGTCAGCGGCGACGATTCGGGCGCGGCCCGCGCGATCGGTGAGGCGGTCGGCATCTCGACCATCCACGCGGGCGTGCGGCCGCAGGGGAAGGTGGACGTCGTCAGGAGCCATCAGGCCCAAGGGCACCGGGTTGCGATGGTCGGCGACGGCGTCAACGACGCCCCGGCCCTGGCACTCGCGGACGTCGGTTTCGCCGTGGCGTCGGGCACGGATGTGGCGCTCGAAGCGGCTGGAGTGACCCTGTTGGGCGGTGATCTGGGGCGGGTCGCGGACGCGCTCGACCTCGCCCAGCGGACCTTCCGCACGATCCGCCAGAACCTTTTCTTTGCGTTCGTATACAACGCGTTCGGGATCCCGCTCGCCGCCGGCGTTCTTCACCCGATCACCGGGTGGCAGATGGATCCGATGCTCGCGGGCGTCGCCATGGCGCTCAGCAGCGTGTCAGTCGTCACGAACAGCCTGCGGCTGGCGCGTTGGCGTCCCGACCGAGGTGGTGCATCATCCGGGGTTGCGAGCGCCGCGTCGCAGGCGAGCGTCACCCCGTCCAACCGAGGACATTCATGAACACAGCATTCCGCGTGAGTCTCCTATCGATCCTCCTGTTCGTATCGCTCGCACCCCTGACGGCGCAGTCCGAGTCACGCGCTGCGTCGTCGAAGAAGCGGACGATCCACGAGGTGAAACTCGCGGGCGTGTACAAGGATCTGGCGGAGCAGGGCTTCTCATCCATGTCGTTGCTGGCCGGTGGCGGCGCGAAGCCGTCGTCGTTCTACGAGCTCATCGACAACCTGGACGGGCTTTGCGCGTACCCGGCGGCGTCCGAGGTCCTCTTCGACCTCTCCGACCCTGCCTTCCACGTGAATGCGCCCCAGATCGCCGAACTCGAGCGTGCCGTCGATCGCCTCCGCGCCGCTGGCGCCAAGACCGTCGCGTACCTCGAGAACGCGGGCATGCCGCAGTTCGTCGTGGCGTCGCTCTGTGATCGGGTGCTGATGGCCGACGTGGGTTCGCTCGAGGTCGCCGCGCCCTCGATCAGCATCCTCTTCATGAAGGACGCTCTCGACCTCCTGGGCGTCCAATTCCAGATCATGCGGGCCGGCCAGTTCAAGGGAGCGGTCGAGCCGTACATGCTCTCGGAGATGAGCTCGCATCTGCGCCAGCATTACGTGGACATGATCGCGTCCATGAACGAGCGCCTCGTCGCCGTCGTCTCGACACACCGCAAGATCACGCCGGAGAAGGTCCACGCCGCGCAGGCCCGCCGGCTGTTCTCCGCGAGTGACGCCAAGGCCGCCGGCCTGGTCGACGAGTTGGTCGGCTGGCGCGGGGCGCGTTTCGCCGTCGATCCGACGGGCGTCGCGTCGTTCGAGTCGGTGCCCAAGAAGAAGAAGAAGGAGCCGTTCAACTTCCTCGCCATGCTCTCGGGCTCGTCGAAGGCGAAAAAGGAAGTGGCCGAGGACTCCTTCGCCGTCCTGCACCTCTCGGGCGAGATCGTCGATGGCGACAAGGAGAGCCCCGGCTCCATCGTGTCCGGCCCGACCGTGACGCTCGTCAAGGAGCTGCGGGACAACGCGAAGATCAAGGGCGTGGTCGTGCGGGTGAACTCGCCGGGAGGGTCGGGTACCGCCAGCGAGGCGATCGTGCTCGCCCTGCGCGAGCTCGCGACGAAGAAGCCCGTCGTCGTTTCCATGGGCGACCTCGCGGCGTCGGGCGGCTACTACGTGTCGATGATCGGTGGCCCGATCTTCGCCGAGCACTCGACGATCACCGGATCGATCGGCGTGTTCGGGATGCGACCCAACATCGGTGCGCTCGCCCGCCGCATCGGCCTGAAGAACGAGATCATCTCGCTCGACGACTCCTCCGGGATGACGGACATGTTTCGGCCACTCACCGACACGCAGCTCGAACAGCTTCAGACACACGTCCTCACGTTCTACGACCACTTCCGCGCGCGGATCCTGGAAGTTCGCAAGGACATGAAGCCCGAGCGGCTGCTCGAGATCGCCGGTGGGCGCGTGTGGACCGGCAAGCAAGCGCTCGACCTGGGCCTCGTCGACAAGATCGGCGGTCTCGGCGACGCCGTCGCCTGGCTGAAGGACAAGACCAAGTCCGAGCTGCCGCTCGTCGCGTTCCCCCAACCCGACAACAACCCGTTGGCCATGCTCGAGCAGGTCTTTGGCGGCGCCTCCATCTTCGAGCCGTCGCAGTTGAAGGCGGCCCAGCTCGGTGGTTTCACCATGACGACGCCACTGCGCATCCTGGCCGACGCGTTGGAGAACCGTGCGCCGTTCCGCGTGTGGGCCGTCATGCCGCTCGAGATCCGGCTGAACTGAAGCCCGCGGGAGATTCATGCGCTTCGTGAAGATGCACGGTCTCGGGAACGACTACGTCTACGTGAACGGGTTCCAGGAGCGCGTGACCGAGCCGAGTCGGATCGCCATCGCCGTTTCCGACCGGCACTTCGGCGTCGGGAGCGACGGTCTGATTCTCATCCTTCCGCCCGAACCGGGCGTGAACGCCGACGTTCGCATGCGGATGTTCAACGCCGACGGGCTCGAGGCCGAGATGTGCGGGAACGGCATCCGTTGCGTGTGCAAGTTCGCGCACGACCTGTGCCTCACGCGGCGCAATCCCATGCGCGTGCAGACGGGGCGCGGCGTGCTCACGCTCGCCTACGACGTGGGCCCCGACGGCAAGGTCGCGCGCGTCACGGTCGACATGGGGGAGCCGATCCTGGAGCCGAGTCTCGTTCCGGTGGCGTCGCCGGATGGAAACCCATGGGTCGAGCGGCCCCTCGATTCCGTGCTCGACGCACTCGTCGTCGATGGCGGGACGGACTGGATCGAGGGATGCGGCCTCGTTCCCTCGATGACGACGCTCTCCATGGGACCTCCGCACGCGGTGCTCTGGTGCCGCGACGTCGCGGCCGTTCCCCTGGAGGTCGTCGGCCCGCGGATCGAACACCACGCGTTGTTCCCGCGGCGGACGAACGTGAACGTCGTTCAGGTGACCGGCGACGAGACGATCACCATGCGGACGTGGGAACGGGGAAGCGGGATCACGCTGGCCTGCGGCACCGGCGCCTGCGCCGCCGTCGTGGCGGGCGTTCTCGGGAAGCGGCATGGGCGCCACGTGGCCGTCACCGTCCCCGGCGGGTTGCTCGACGTCACCTGGCGTGAGGACGACGGGCACGTGATGATGATCGGACCGGCGACGGAAGTGTTTCGCGGCGATTGGGAGCCGCCCAAGGAGTTGGCGTGAAGCGGGACCTTCGTCGCGTCTGCGTGTTCTGCGGCTCGAGCACGGGGGATGATCCGGCGTTTCGCGAGGCGGCGACGGCATTGGGCCGTCTCCTCGTCGAGCGACGCGTAGGCCTCGTCTACGGCGGCGGGAGCATCGGGCTCATGGGAGTCACCGCGGATGCCGTGCTTGCAGGAGGCGGTGAAGTGATCGGCGTGATCCCCGAGGGGCTCGCGACGCGAGAGGTGGCCCACTTCGGCCTGACGAAGCTCCACATCACTCCGGGGATGCATGCGCGCAAGGCCATGATGGCCGAGCTGTCGGACGCGTTCATCGCCATGCCGGGTGGATTCGGAACCTACGAAGAGCTGTTCGAGGTCATGACCTGGGCACAGCTCGGCATCCACACCAAGCCCATCGGCGTCCTCGACGTCGCGGGCTACTTCCGGGCATTCCGCAACCTCGTGGACGACGGCGTGGCGCGCGGCTTCGTCAAATCCCAATACCGCGACCTGATCGTGATCGAATCCTCGCCAGCGGCACTTCTCGATCGGCTCTCCACGCACGAGCTGCCCGCGGTCCGCCGTTGGATGTCCGCGGATCAGGCGTGAGCGGGCGTCGCCGCCCGCCCGCCCGCCGGTTCAGAGCGTGTACGACGCAACCGGGGAAACGGCCGTGACCGTCACCGTGACCGGATCGTAGATGTGCGTCACGGCATGGAGCGTCGTCCCCGCCAGGGACGTGAACGTGCCTGCCGGGTACACCGTCGTCGCGGAGCCGAGGAGGTTGAGCGTTCCGACGAACGGCGCCACGGACGTTCCGAACTGGGCCAGAAGGTCCGAGAAGGCGATGTGCATGCCGCCCCACGAACCGAGGTACGGCTGCGTGACGTTCGACGGATCGAGACTGAACGCCGTGAAGTAGTGCTGGCCCGGGCCGCACCACGACTGGCTGATCCGCAGCGAGCCAGGCCCGTTGAACGTCGCGAGCGTCAGCGGACGCGCGGGAGTGCGCGACCAGCGCGCGAGGGCGCTCGACGGCGAACCACCCGCCGTCTCGAACGATCCACCGGCGAACAGCGCGGCCGGGATCGCGTTCGTCGGATCTCCGGGAAGGGTGGCCATCGCGTCGACGTGCGCGGGATTGAGAGACACGGGCCCGGAGCACGACGACGCCGGCGTCGAGGCCAGGCCCGAGGCGAAGGGTCCCCAGCCGACCGAGTTCCAGCACGTGACGTTGGTGATCGCCTGCCCGTCGGCCTGTGTGAACGTTCCGCCCGCGACGAGCACTCCGAGGCCGGGAAGAGGACCGTCCTCGTCGAGCACCGCGAGTGAATTCACGTCGCCGCCAGGTCCGCCGGGCGAGCCGATGCCGGCGCCGACGGGACTCCATGCCGTTCCGTTCCATCGGGCCACGCCGAGCGCGGGCGCATTGAACGTGCCGGCGGCGAAGAGTGCCGGCGGGATCGGGCCCGCTCCGTCCTCGTCGTGGATCGCGAGAGCGCGCACGATGCCGTTCGTGCCGGCGCCCAGCGCCGTCCAGGTTCCGTTCCGCCACATGGCGATGTGCGAGGCGGCCGTGTTCCCGGCCCGATCGAAATCACCGCCGACGATCAACGCGGGCGGATTCGGACCGGTCGCGTCATCGTCGAACGCGATCACGGCGCGAACGACGGCAGGTGCGGTACCGGGCGACGCCCAGGCCACGCCGCTGCCCGGCGTGCTCCAAGTCGTACCGTCGAAGATGGCGATGCCGCCCGTTCCGGTCGCTCCGCCCGCGTAGGAGAAATCGCCTCCGACGACGAGTCGCTCGGACTGCGGTCCGGTGCCGTCCGGATCCCACGCGCAGACGGCGCGCGGCGCCTGACCTGCACCGAACACGAGGCCCGGGATCGACGTTCCGCCGACCTGGCCTGAGAGACTGGACCAGGCCAACCCCGTCCACGCGGCCACGTTCGCCGAGTTTCCGCAGGCGCTCGCGGCGAACGGGCCGACCGCGACGAGTCGGTCTCGGAGCGGGCCGGCACCGTCGGGATCCCACCGCGTCAACGCGTTGATCGCCCCCGAGAACGAACCGCACGCCGGCGCGAATGCGTTGCCGGTCCATCGCGCGAGCGACGTCGCTTGCGTTCCGTCGGGCGTCGTCACGGAGAAATCGCCGGCCACGTACATCTGCGTGAGCAGCGGGCCGGTCCCATCGTCATCGAACGGCAGCAGCGCGCGGATCGAGCCGGAGATCGATCGACCGGGAACGGACCACGCGGAACCGTTCCACGCGGCGAATCCCTGCGCGGTCAGCGACGGCCCGGCGCTGCCGAACGAGCCCGCAATCACCAGCTTGGAAGTCGCTGGGCCGGCGCCGTCCTCGTCGAACACCGACATCGCATTCGCCGGTGCCGACGGAAGCGTCGCCGTCGTACCGCCGGGCGACGCGAGCGTGCCTGCGGTCCAACGCGCCAATCCCGCGTGCCCCGCCTGGCCGGGGACGACGCCGCACGCGAACGCAGACGGCGGGTTCGGTCCCGCGCCGTCCTCGTCGAAGAGGGCGAGCGCGCGGGCTTCGAAGTCGTAGCCCGGGGTGACCGGAGTCGGAACCACCGTCGCGCCGTTCCAGTACGCGACTGGGAACGTGCCGGCCGGCGGCACGCTCTGGAACGCACCGCCCATCAAGAGGATGCGCGGGTTGGGAGCGCCCGAGTTGTAGTCGTAGCCGAGCATCGCCCGGCACGTGCCGAGGATCATCGGCGACGGGCCGATGATCGACCATGTCGCACCGTTCCATCCGGCGACGACCGTTGCCGCGGTGCTCGCGGGTGTCCCGAACGGGTGACCGGCAGCGGCCAGCGCCGGTGCCGCGGGCCCGGCGCCGTCGGGATCCCATTCGCAGAACGCGGTCACCGGGGCATCGAAGGGATTGGTGTTGCCCGATGCGATGCCCACGTCGGTCCAGTTCGACCCGTCGAAGCGCGCGAGACCGCGGACGGCGATCCCGTTCACCGTGGTGAAGCTGCCGCCAGCGAACAGCCGCGCGGGCTGTGCTCCGGCGCCGTCCTCGTCCCACACGAAGAGCGCGTGCACGTCGCCGCCGGCGAAGACGCCCGCGGCGGTCCATGTCGATCCATTCCATCGCGCGAGGTTGAATGCCGCAACGCCGCCCGCGAGGGTGATGTGCCCGCCGGCATAGAGCGCGGGCTGCGTCGGACCGGCACCGTCGTCGTCGAAGACGGCGAGCGCCTCGACGTCGAGGCACCCACCCCCGAGCTGGGACGAGAGCGCGGACCACGTCGACCCGTTCCAACGAGCGATGCCGAGGGTCGGGATGCCGCCCGCTGCCGTGAAGTCGCCGCCGACGAAGAGCACGGCGCCGAGCGGGCCGCTGCCGTCCTCGTCGAAGACGACGCTGGCGTTTGCCGTGCCGGTGAGGCCCGCTCCCGAAAAGACGCTCTGGGACCAGGCGCTGGTGCAGACCTGCGCCATGGCGGGCGCGCTGACGAGCAACAGGACGGCGGATGAGATGACGGCGGCGAACGAACGCGGACGGCGGGTCATGGTCATGCGGGGCCTCGCGGAGTGATGGACGGACTCCGAGTGAAGCGCAGTTTGGCCGGGCACGTCGGGGGATGCAACGCTCGTGCCTCGGAATGGACCGATGCGAATGACGCCCAACGGCAGCAGATGGGACGTCGCTTCGTGGCGAGTTCGCGCGCCGGAGTGCGGTTTCGCCCGCCCCGCGTCAACGGGATCGGCGGATGGTCGTCAGGGCGTCGGCGAGTGCCTCGTAGTGGGCTGGGGTGTTGTAGGCCGCGGCCGAGAGGCGCAGATGCCAGGTGTTGCCGTCGGGCCAGGGCATCACGGGAATCTCGATGCGATGGCGATCGAACAGCTCGGTCTGGATCGCGTGGATGAAGAGCGGCGGCGGCGCATCGCCACGAGCCCATGCGGGAAGGGGGATCGTCGCCAGGGATCCGATCATGGACTCCGGTGCCGGAGGTGGCGCCTCGAACACCTGGAGGATGCGATCCCGCGCCGCGAGGCAAGTGGCCCGGCAACGATCGCGCACGGCTTTCACTCCGCCCGGCAGGAGCGTTTCGAGGAAACGGATCGACGCGGGAACGCAGAGGAACGCGGTCGGGTCGTCCGTGCCGGTCCAGTCGAAGAGGAGGCGGTATTTGTTGCGGTCCGTTCGCGTGGAGTTCAGGCCGTGGGAGATCGACAGGGGACGGATGGCGTCGTGGTGATCGGGTCGGACGTAGAGGAACGCAGCGCCCTTGGGCGCGCAGAGCCACTTGTGGCAGTTGCCCGTGTAGAAGTCCGCGCCGAGCTCGTCGAGGGCGAGCGGCAGCATGGCGGGAGCGTGCGCGCCGTCGACGAGCACGCGGATTCCGCGTGCACGGCAAGCCGCGATGACCGGCTCGACGGGGAGGACGAGTCCGGTCTGGCTCGTGACATGGTCGATGATCACGAGCTTCGTCTTCGGCCCGAGTGCACTCACGACGGGCGTCACGATCTCGGTCGGCGACTCCAGCGGGAACCGCGTGCGGACGACGATGACGTTGGCGCCAGCCCGCTCGGCGACGGCGATCGCTGCGTTCGTGGTCGCGTTGTACTCCTGATCCAGGACGACGATCTCGTCACCGGGCGCGAAGCGGAGGGAGCGCAACACCGCGTTGACGCCGGCGGTCGCATTGGACACGAACGCGAGGTTGTCGGCGTGCGAGCCGAGGAACCTTCCGAGCGCGGCGCGCGCTTCGTCGAGGAGCGGCTCGATCTCGCGGCCGAGGAACAGCACCGGTTCCCGCTCGAGGCGCTCGCGCCATCTCGTCTGCTCGTCGAGCACCACGCGCGGGCAGGCGCCGAAGGAGCCGTGATTGAGGAACACGACGTTCGGATCGAGCGTCCAGTGCTTCGAGAGGTCACCCACCGCGGCCGGGAATGCGTTTGGCATGGCGGGGCAGCTTATCGCTGCCCGGCGCGCGTTCACGACGCCCGTCGCACGGGCTGCGGAAGCTGACACCGTGACATTGCGGCGACGCCAGCGTCTGTGCCGCCGCACGCGCCGTTCAGCCGTGCCGGAAGCCTGCGGACTTCAGCCGCGCATCGAAGGCCGCGCGTGACGTGCGGCGGGCGAACCAGAGGATCCGATATCGGTCGTTCACCGTCGTGACACACGGATCGTAGTCCTCCCCGATGCATGGCAGCACGAGGTACGGTGCCGTCCACCACCGATGACGGCTCGCCATGAAGATTGCGAGCGCAGCGCGCACGCGTGAGCCTGGGTCGTCGGGCTGCGACTCCGGCATCGGGACTTGAGTGAATTGTGGCTCGAAGACGTCGAACGTGTCGAGCCAGATGATGTCCGGGCGTTCGCGAGTCCAGATCTCGGTGTCCAATCGGCTGTCGGCAATGCCGATGGTCGCGTGCGGGTTGCGCGGACCCTCGGCGACGTGCCGGTCGATGAAGCCCAGAGGGTCCACGCCGATTCCGCAGAACTCGTGGAAGATCGAGCCGAGCTCGCAGGTGCCCAGTCGCGCGCTCGGGTTTCGATCCACGAGCCAGTTGAAGAACGCCGTGGTTGCGCGGTGGCTCACGAGACGGCTTCGAGCCATTGCGGCCGGGCCGTTGCCGAACCAATCGAACGTCGCCACATCGACGCCGCGCTTCAACCGATCGGGGATCGGCCCGAGCGATGCGGCGAACCCCAGGGCAAGGCACGCGGCGACGAGCGCCACCCTGCTACGCGCCACCGGTCGGCGGGCCTTCGTCCGCAGTCCGAACACCAGCGCAGCGCGCGCCGCTCCCGCGCCTGCGAGCATGGCGATGGCCGTGATGAGTATGACGACGTAGCGATGTCCTTCGTGATCATCACCGCCGCGCCAGCACACGAGGGCCTCGTGGATCGCCGCGGGGATCAACCACGCCGCGAACGTGAGTCGGCGGCGCCGGAACAGGATCAGTGCCAGCAGTCCGGGCCCGAACATCGAGAGGTCGGCGCCGAGCGTGAAGACGTCGCGGAGGAGGGCGGATCCCAGTCGGTCGAACCCGCCTGGTGCACCGAGCTTCTGGACCACGGGCGTGGGAATGAAGTGGCCGTAGAGGAAACGCCACGCCATCAGCACGACGAGCGGGCCCGCCAGCGCCGCGAGGAAGGATCGGATCAGGGCACGTCGATCGCGGCCCATGCGCGTCGATCCCTCCCAGACGAGCGCGGCGCCCACCAGGATCGTGTAGTAGGAGAGGTCCATTCGGACCAGCGGAAGGAGCCCGAGCCATGCGAAGGTCCAACGCCATCGGTCGGACCGCCAGCCGCGCATGGCGGCGACGGTCCAGAGTCCGACGAAGGCCGCCGACCAACCACTGCCGCCCAGGATGACGAGCGACGGTGCCCCCGCCGTCATCGTTCCGGCGGCGGCCGTGGCGACGAGGCTGCGCGAGCGTCGCCAGGCCTCGCGGGACACGAGGAACACCATTCCACCGAATGAGAGCGCGCCGCCGAGCAATCCGCCCAGCGGGACCGGGATCCCGAGCTTCGATCCGATTGCGAGCAGGACGTAGAACAGCACGTCGTTCGTGCCGTCGATCCAACCGTCGGTCTGGAACGAGTACCGGCCGTGGTCCGCGAGGATCTGCGCCTGGCGGAAACTCAGGAACACCTCGTCGCGGAAGCTGTGCGCGAGGATCGCAAGCAGCGCGGCCGTCATCGCGAACGCCGCGGAGATGACTCGGCTACGGCCGATCGCACCGGGTCCGCCGCGATGCCATAGGGCCAGAAGCCAGCCGAGAATCGGGATCGCGATCGCGGCCCCCACCATCGCGTAGCGCCCATCGACGACCACGCGCACGAACGCCTCGGGGAGGTACGACGCGGGGATTCCGGGGAGCGATCCGGCCTGCCAGTCCAAGAGCTGCTTACCCCGCGCGGCGCGAGACTCCGCCTGTCGTCGGTGGACGGGCCATCGTCGACCTCACTGAAGTCCCGCAGTCGATGTCGATCGCGAACGCCAGACGCGCCATGCTCGAACCTCCGCGCGCATCATCGTCGCGATTCCCCTCTTGCACCGGAACGCCAAGCTCCGCTTGGCTGGACCGGCAGCGCTCCAGCGCTGCCGCGAACGTGTGAGTGCGGTCCGCGACTGACGGCCGTGCGGTAGGTCGCCGTCTGCGAGAGCCGCAGATCCGTGCCTCTGCGCAGTGGAATCCAGGCAGGGCAGAGCCCTGCCATCCGGCCAGGTGGAACCTGGCGTTCCGCCGCGTCGGAACGCCAAGCTCCGCTTGGCCGGACCGGCAGCGCTCCAGCGCTGCCGTGAACGTGTGAGTGCGGTCCGCGGCTGACGGCCATGCGGTAGGTCGCCGTCTGCGAGAGGCGCAGATCCGTGCCTCTGCGTAGTGGAATTCAGGCAGGGCAGAGCCCTGCCATCCAGCCAGGTGGAACCTGGCGTTCCGCCGCGTCGGAACGCCAAGCTCCGCTTGGCCGGACCGGCAGCGCTCCAGCGCTGCCGCGAATGTGTGAGTGCGGTCCGCGGCTGAGGGCCGTGCGGTAGGTCGCCGTCTGCGAGAGGCGCAGATCCGTGCCTCGGCGCACTGGAATCCAGGCAGGGCAGAGCCCTGCCATCCAGCCAGGTGAAACCTGGCGTTCCGCCGCACCGGAACGCCAAGCTCCGCTTGGCCGGACCGGCAGCGCTCCAGCGCTGCCGCGAACGTGTGAGTGCGGTCCGCGGCTGAGGGCCGTGCGGTAGGTCGCCGTCTGCGAGAGGCGCAGATCCGTGCCTCGGCGCGGTGGAATCCAGGCAGGGCAGAGCCCTGCCATCCAGCCAGGTGGAACCTGGCGTTCCGCCGCGTCGGAGCGCCAAGCTCCGCTTGGCTGGACCGGCAGCGCTCCAGCGCTGCCGCGAACGTGTGAGTGCGATCCGCGGCTGAGGGCCGTGCGGTAGGTCGCCGTCTGCGAGAGGCGCAGATCGGTGCCTCTGCGCAGTGGAATCCAGGCAGGGCAGAGCCCTGCCATCCAGCCAGGTGGAACCTGGCGTTCGTGCGCCTGGGAGCGCGTCCCGGCCAGGTGGGTGGAAGTCCCACCAGGCAGAATGCTCTCCGGCCTGTAACCAACGGTAAGGGCGTCACTGCGAAGTGGGGTCCGAAGCAACTGGAGGTGAACTGTCGGTCCGTAGGAAACGAACGCGATTCGGCCTTGTGAAGTGGCGAGCCAGCGAGCGAAAGGCGAAGCCTGTCGATGCAAATCGACGACCAGATGAGCTGGTGGGTAGCACGTAGGGCGACATCTGGACGTCATGGGGTGGTTGGCGACAGAACGACAGAACACGGTCGGGGCGTGAACCAGGGAGACCTGTTCGGTTCAGAAGGTGTTCATGCACAAGCGTGCCGAAGAGCCTCCGAACGAAGGTCAGAGCAGCCGTAGTAGCGCTGAAGCGAAGGGCAATGCCCGTGGAGCAAAGGGCTGCAGGAAGATGGATTCGAGATGGACAGCACGTCGGAAGACCAACCCGCGTCAGTGCCCTCAGCAACGAGGGCTGCACAAGCAGGAAGAGTGGACGCCGAAGCAGAGGCACGTCGCCAACGTTGGGCGTTCGCCGAACCGACGGTCTGGACAGACCGGATGTTGAAGGCGCTCGAAGAGGGCGTGAAGGGGAACAAGTGGTTCAGTCTGATTGACAAGGTCGTCCGACCGACCACGCTGCAGGCGGCCTGAAACGCGTTCGCGCGAACAAGGGTGCCGGCGAGGTGGACGGACAAACCGTCGCGCACTTCGAGCAGAACGCCGAGAAATACCTCGATGGACTGCACGAGGTGCTGACGAAGGGGACGGCTGTGCCGCAACTGATCAAATCGAACCTACGCACCGGCCGACGGGAAGAAGCGGCCGCTGGGCATCCCGACGATCCGCGATCCGGATCGTGCAACTGTGCGGAGCGTGCTGGAGCCGATCTTCGAAGCTGCTTTCAGCGAGGAGCTATGGAGTTCAGACCGAACCGAGGATGCAGATGCGCTGCGTGCCGTTGCCGCGATGCTCAAAGAGGGCTTCTGCTATGTGATCGACGCCGACTTGAAGAGCTACTTCGACACGATCCCTCGCGGGCAGCTGATGAAGCTGGTCAGGACGCGGATCGCCGATGGACGGGTGCTCTCGCTCGTCGAGTCGTATCTCCAGCAGGGCGTCAGCGAAGAGATGCGGGAATGGATACCAGAACAGGGAACGCCGCAGGGCGCGGTGATCAGCCCGATGCTCGCGAACCTGGCCTCGACCCGCTGGACAAGCGGATGGAGACGACGGGCAAGCGAATGGTGCGGTACGCCGACGACTTCGTGGTGATGTGTCGCAGCCGTGAAGAGGCCGAAAGCACGCTGAGTGAGATCAGAGCTTGGGCGGAAACCGCGGGCCTGACGCTTCATCCGGAAAACGCGCGAATCGTTGACGTGAACGAACCCGGAGGGTTCGACTTCCCCTGGGATACCACTTCGAGCGAGGCTGGAAATGGCCGCGCAAGAAAGAGAGCATCGACAAGCTGAAAGACACGATCCGCGACAAGACGTCACGAACAGAGTGGTGACAGCCTCGAGACCGTGATCGCGTCGTGAACCGGACGCTGTTCAGTTGGTTTGAGTACTTCAAGCACAGCATCAGATCGAGCTTTCGCACGCTCGATCGGCGGAATACCCGCATGCGGTTACGTGCTGCGAAAACGTCTCCGAGGCCATCGCTCGCCATACGGCCTGGCCCATCGGATGTGGCCAAATGACTTCTTTACGTGCAAAGGCCTGTTCAATCTGGAAACAGCCCGCGCGGCTTCAGTCAGCCACGATCGTGACCATCGACCGGAGAGCCGGATGCGGGAAATCCGCACGTCCGGTTCGGAGGAGGGGCGCGCAAGGCGCGCCCTACCTCGCCGCGTCGGAGCGCCAAGCTCCCGCTTGGCTGGACCGGCAGCGCTCCAGCGCTGCCGCGAACGTGTGAGTGCGGTCCGCGACTGACGGCCGTGCGGTAGGTCGCCGTTGCGGGGAAGATCGTGCCTGTGCGCAGTGGAATCCAGGCAGGGCAGAGCCCTGCCATCCAGCCAGGTGAAACCCTGGCGTTCCGCACCGGAACGCCAAGCTCCTGGCTGGACCAGCGCTCCAGCGCTGCCCTGAACGATGTGAGTGCGGTCGCGGCTGAGGGCCGCGCGGTAGGTCGCCGTCTGCGAGAGGCGCAGATCGGTGCCTCTGCGCAGTGGAATCCAGGCAGGGCAGAGCCCTGCCATCCAGCCAGGTGAAACCTGGCGTTCCGCCGCGTCGGAACGCCAAGCTCCGCTTGGCCGGACCGGCAGCGCTCCAGCGCTGCCGTGAACGTGTGAGTGCGGTCCGCGGCTGAGGGCCGCGCGGTAGGTCGCCGTCTGCGAGAGGCGCAGATCCGTGCCTCGGTGCGGTGGAATCCAGGCAGGGCAGAGCCCTGCCATCCAGCCAGGCGAAGCCTGGCGTTCCGGATCAATCGAGGCGTGGGCGCACGGCCAGGTATTGGTTTGGCCAGGGGACGGCGCCGAAACCATCGGCGGCCGCAGCGCGCAGCGTGAGGTAGGGATCGAGGAGATGCGGCCGCGCGAGAGCGCAGAGGTCGGCGCGGCCGGAGGCGACGAGCGAGTTGACGTGATCGGCGCCTTGGATCCCGCCGACGGCGATGACGGGGATCTCGACCTCGTAGCGGATCCTCTCGGCGAACGGGACCTGATACATCCGGCCGTATTCGACCTTGGACTCGGGCGTGTTGCCGGCGGACGAGACGTCGATGACGTCGCAGCCGCGGACTTTCAACTCCTTCGCAAAGGCGACGGTGTCGTCGATCGTCTGTCCGCCCTGATCATCGAGCCAATCGGATGCGGAGACGCGCACGGCGAGCGGTTTCTCCTTCGGCCACGCGGCGCGGACGGCGTCGAAGATCTCGAGGGGAAGCCGCATGCGGTTCTCGCGACTTCCGCCGTAGGCATCGGCGCGGCGGTTGGACTTGGGCGAGAGGAAGCTCGACAGCAGATATCCGTGCGCCATGTGAAGTTCGAGAATGTCGAACCCGGCCCGATGCGCACGCTTCGTCGAAGCGACGAAGAGGTCGCGCACCTGATCCATGTCGGCCCGCGTCATCTCGCGCGGCACGTGCCAATCCGGTCGGAAGGGGATCGCCGACGGCCCGATCGTCTGCCACGCCGTCGAATCTCTCAGCGACGAATCGCCTTCCCACGGGAGCTGGCACGACGCCTTGCGACCCGCGTGACCGATCTGGATGCCGATCTTCGCCGCGCTGTGCGCGTGCGTGAAATCGACGATGCGCTTCCAGGCCGCCTCCTGCTCGTCGTTCCAAAGGCCCGTGCAACCGTGGGTGATCCGCCCCTCGGCGCAGACGCCGGTCGCCTCGGCGAACACCAAGGCGGCACCGCCGACCGCGCGACTGCCGAGGTGTACGAGGTGCCACTCGGTCGGCGTGCCGACCTTCGCCGAGTACTGGCACATGGGCGAGACGATCACCCGGTTGTGGAGCGACAGGTTCCGCAGCTTGATGGGCGCGAACATGGGCGCCGGCGCAGGCCGGCCCGGCTTGCGCGGCGTCCCGGCCTGATCCGCGAATGCGTCGCCAACGCGCGTCACGAGTGCCGGGTCACGCTTCTTCAGGTTGTCCCACGTGATGCGCCGCGAGCGCGTGAGCATGTTGAACACGAACTCGAGGGGCGGCTGCTTCTGGTATCGAGCGCAGTTCTCGAACCACTCGCGGCTCGTCTGCGCCGTCTTCTGCAACTTGATCGTCTCCACCATCCGCTTCTTCTCGTAGCTGCGGAGGATGGACGGCACGTCGACTGACTGTGCTTCGGCGAACGCGTCGCGGAGTGCGATGGCGTCTTCCATGGCGAGCTTCGTGCCCGAGCCGATGGAGAAGTGGGCCGTGTGCGCCGAGTCGCCCATGAGGACGATGTTCTCGTGGCACCACGATTCACACGCGATCGTGGGGAACGCCCGCCAGATCGAGCGGTTGGTCAGCAGTCGATGGCCGCGGAGATGGTCGGAGAACAACTCCTCGAAGTAAGTGACCGTCTGGGCTTCCGTCGCCGTGTCGAACCCCGCGCGCTTCCAGGTGGTCTCGTTGCACTCGACGATCCACGTGCTGAGCGGGTTCTCACCCGTCTGGAACGGATACGCGTGAACCTGGAACAGCCCGTGGTGGTTCTCGCGAAAGACGAACGTGAAGGCGTCGAGCGGCAGCGTGGTCCCGAGCCACGTGAAGCGGCAGCTCCCCATGTGCACCGAGGGCTTGAACGAGGCCGCGTACTTCTGGCGAACGAAGCTGTTGATGCCATCCGCGGCGAGGATGAGGTCGGCTGGGCCCACATCCGCGTCATCGCGGACCTCGTGCTGGAAGCGCATCTCGATCCCGAGTTCGGCGCACCGCGCCTGGAAGATCTCGAGCAGCTTCTTGCGCGCGAGCCCGCAGAACCCATGACCCGTCGACCGGATCTTCTCGCCGTGATACCAGGTGTCGATGTCCGTCCACGACGCGAAGTTCCTGCGGATCGCGTCGAACGTATCCGGATCGGCCTCGCGGAAGTGGCCGAGCGTCTCGTCGGAGAAGACCACGCCGAATCCGAACGTGTCGTCGGGCTTGTTGCGCTCGTAGACGGTGATCTGCGCCTGCGGACGCAGCTTCTTCATGAGGATGGAGAAGTACAGACCTGCTGCGCCGCCGCCGATGCACGCGATTTTCATGGTGCGGATGATACGCGGCGTGGCGATTTCGTCGCCCACCGGACGAGGGCGTAGAGCACGGCGGCATAGGGCAGCGCCGCCCAGCCCCCGTGCAGCGGGGTCCAGCGGGTCACGGCGTCGAACGCGGCCTCGGCTGCGATGGTCACGCGCTCGTGGTCGAAGAGCTTCACCCCATAGGCGCTCTTGTGGAGGCTGCCGCCGAAGAGAGATGGCCAGATGTCACCGAACAGCACGTTCGGCGTCGAGGGCAGCGCCATCACGTCGACGAGCGAGATCGCCAGCATGTTCAGGCACGACACCGCGAGGAGTCCCGCCGCCACGCGCCGTGCCGTCGCTCCCATCGCGGCAGGCGAGGGAAGGAGCAGACACCAGAACGGCAGGCTCGTGATCAGATACCGCGGCCCCGAGCTGCCTCCGCCATGCCACCCCCAGAACGCGGCGTTCAGGGCGAGGGTGGCGACGACGATCGACACGTGCGCGAGCGTCCTCACGCGATCGGGGCCGCGCACGCCGTGCCACGCACCCACGCCCGCGAATGCGAGGATGGGTGAGTAGATCAACACACCCCGTTCGAGGGAGACGAGCAGGCGGCAGAGCGTGTCCCAACTGAATTTCCCCACGACCCGAACTCCACCCGCCTCCCGGAACAGGTCGGGGTTGGAGAGGGCGAATCCCGTTTCGAGCCAGCCCCCGAAGCAGAGCTGGTGGTAGCTCATGAGGAGGATGGCGAGCGGCGCGGCACCGAGGGTGAGCCAGACGATGGGGAAGGCGTTTCGATGGCGGATCGCCGCCGCAAGGCCGACGCCGACGACGCCGACCGCGGCGATGAAGTCGCACAGCACGGCAAGCCCGAACCAGATGCCCGCGACGACGAGCCGGTTGCGCTGCGTGAAGATCCACCCGAGCACGAGGAACGCCGCCGCCGTCGTGTGACCCCACAGCTGCGTGTCGAAGGGGAATGCGAGCGTCCCGAACGTCCACGCGACGGTGACGAACGCGGCGCGTGCCGGATCTCGTTCGGCGAGTCGCGAGTGGAGCATCGCGGCCGCGAGTGCCGTCCAGAACACGGACACCCACACGTTCAACATCCACCCGTTGAACGTGGCGACGCCGAAGGCGTCGGGGTCGAGCCCGATCGCGCGCTCGACGTGGAAGAGCGCGGCATAGAACGGGATCCCCACGAACATGCTGCCTGGGGCTTTGTTCGAGTAGTAGTGCCCGTCGTGTCGCGCCCAGTCTCCCGTGTTGACCCCGCGCACGGGATCGACGACGAAGCGGTCGATGCGAAACGTCCCGGTCTCCGGCTGGCCGGGCTCGACGCACGCGAAGATCGCGTCGTAGCGAGCGTTCTGGTTCCACCCGGTGCCGTTGAAGATGGAACCGTGGAGCAAGAAGACCGCGGCGAACACCAGCACGCTGGCGGCCCGCGTTCGTGAATGTGTCGGTTCTGGGACGTCGGTCACGAGTGAGGCTATGGGCGAGCGTGCCGTGGGCAAGGGGAGACGTCCCCATCGTTTCGGGGCCGCACCGGATGGACGGGTCGGTGCGGCGATGTCACGCGTTGGTGACCATGACCGTGCAGCAGAGCCCGCGCGAGCGCCCGGCGGCGCGCCAGATCCGGGTGCGGCGCAGCTTGGAACGCCCTTTGCAAATCCGAGAACGGACCTTGCACGCCATCCGCAAGAGAAAGTTGCCTCTCATGGTTGGACTCCGATCTCGCGCATTCCTCGTGTCGATCCTGGCCTTCGTTTGGGCCGGGACCGCCGGCGCCCAGTCCGGCGGACTCCTGTGGCCCACGCCTCTCGTCGCCGTCACTCCATCGATCAGTGACGCGTTCCGGTCTCTCGTGACGGCGGACTTCGATCACGACGGCTACGTCGACGCCGTCGTCGGAGGCTCGGCGAGCCAAGTGTATTACTGCGCCGGAACCCCTGGCGGCTTTGCGCCAGCGGTCGCGTCGGTCGCAGAGGCAAGCTTCCCGGGATACGTCATCACGGTCATGGCGGCGCGGGACCTGAATGCGGACGGGCTGTTGGATCTGGTCGTGAGCGTGTGGCCTGCCTACGTCAAGGCTCTGTTGAACGTCGGTGGCGGCGCGTTCGTGGTTGGGGGCGCCGATGCGTCCGGCGTCGTGCATCAGAACGTCGCCGGCATCGCCGTCGCGGACCTCGATGGCGATGGCGGCACCGACGTCATCGTCGCTGGGCGCACGACGACGGCTGCGAATGTCCCCACGCTCGTGGTGCTGGAGCCCACGGGTCTCGGCAGCACGATCGTCACGACCTTCACCGCACCGTTGTCCGAGCCGGACCCCGCACTCTGCGTGGGAGACTTCAACAACGACGGGCTCAAGGACGTCGCGTGGACCGACTCGCTCGTCCCCCAACTCCACGTGATGTACCGCATCGCCGGCGGCGGCTTCACGGCGCCAGGGCCGGTCCCGCTTCCCGTGGGAACGCTCGGGTCGTTCTCGGCGTCGGAGGCGTTCGCGCGAGACCTGAACGCGGACGGCATCGACGACGTCTTCCTCGTCGGGTTGACGAGCTTCGCGACGGGCGGAATCACGACGGAGATGGCGACGGCCTTCGGGTCGTTCGCGGGCTTGGGCGGTGCGACGTCCTATGCGAGCAACCAGGTTCCGTGGGGATTTGCCGTTCGAGGACTGCTCGAGGACTTCGATCTGGACGGCTCCTTCGAGTTCACGCGGACGACGGGGATCTACCGCACGACGTCCGTCTCGGCGAGCCTCGGTGCCACGTACTTCGCCATCGGCGCACCGAGCGGTGGCGTCTCGATCCAGGGACTGGCTCCGTGGGATGTCGACGCGGACGGCGATGTCGACATCATCGTGGCGGCGGCCTCACTGCAGCTGCCGGCGAGCTTCACGCTGTACCTCGGCGTCACCCGGAACGAGGCCGTGTACGCCGCTGGCTGCGGAGGGTCCAATGGGGACATGGGCTTCACCGTCGGGCCGTGCATCCTCGGGAACCCGGCCTGCGCGTTGACTGTCACGAATGCGTTGCCCGGCGCTTCGGCTGTTCTCGGGCTGACCCTCGGCGCCGGTGTGCTGACCTCCGGCTGCACGCTCTGGCTCGACGTGAACCCCTCTCAGATCATCCTGCCGAGCGGCCCGCTCGGGTTCGTGACCGTCGGCGCGGCGGGCACGGCACAGATCGTCCTCTCCATTCCGGTGATCCCGCAGCTCTTCGGTCAGGACTTCTTTGCACAGTGGGTGGTCGCCGATCCAGCGGGGTCGTTCCAACTCGGCGGAGGGACATACGCGCTCTCGCCGGCGCGACGCCTTTACATCTGGTGACGGCGCGCGCCCGCATCCGGCCGGAGAAAATCCTTGCCGGGTGCGGACGTCGCCCCCAAACTGACGCCTCGCGTTCGTTCTGGAACCGCATGCGCTCCGGGACCGCGGAGAGAGTCGCGATTGCGACGCGGATCACCCGGGGTGCAGATCCTGTGAAGCGTTCAGGAGGCATCACGATGCGCGTCAAGCTGTCGATGAGGTTCGTCGTTTCGCTCGGCGTCGTTTGTTCCGTGACGTTCGCCCAGGTGCCGGCAGGGATGCTCGTCGTCTCCGCATCCGCGGGCAGCGGGCTCACCGCGCCACCGACGACGGGGCTGTATCTCGTCGATCCCCTCGCCGCGACGGCGACGCCGATCAACGGGACGGATCCGGAGACCGCGGGGTTCGTCGCCGGCGTGCAGACCGCGAACAGTGGTGCGAACGCCGTGGCCATCGACCCCGTCACGGGCCACCTGATCGTCGGCACGATCGCGAGCGCCGCCGGCCTGCCGTACTCGGTTCGCGGAATCGTCCTCGACTCGAGCGGCACGAACGCGCTGTCGGATCTGCCCATCGCCACGCTGACGGCGACGGGGAGCGTCGCCGGGATCCAGGCACTCTCGATCCTGCCCAACGGCGACATCCTCACGGCCGAGTCCGTGCTGGGGACGCCCGTCGGAACCGTCGGCGTCTTCCAGTACAACCGCTCGACCGGCGCATCGACCCAGTGGAACATCGTCGGCGGACCGCCGATCACCGAGGGCGTGAATGGTATGTACTTCGACCCGAGCGACTACGGCGGGAACGGTGGCGTGATCCTCGGCTTCATCGGCGCGGGGAACATCATCAACGACATCTATTCGATCCCGGCGGGCGGCGGTCCGGCGACGCTGCTCGCCACGTACGACAACTCGACGTTGTTCACAGGGGGCAGCGGGATCCCCACCGGCGTGACGCTCGGGACCGACGGCGCGATCGCGATCACGCACAACAACGCGATCACCGGTACGTCGACGATCGATCGCACGACGCACGCCGTCACGCTGCTGGCCGTGAATGCATTCACCACCGGGCAGAATGCGCTTGCGACGGACGTCATCGGCGATGGTTACTTCACCGTCGGCAACGTGACGAGCGCCGTGGCGACGACGGCGCGCGAGATTCGCAAGATCGTCAACGGGGTGGGCACCGTGATCGTGCAGCTGCCTGGGGGCAACTCCAACGGCGTCGCTCACGCATCCGGCGGGGCGATCTACGGCAAGGCGTGCACCAGCGGGGCGGCGCCGTCGATCCACATCGGCATGCTCTCGACGGCGAACCTCGGCAATGGCGCGTTCGGGCTGCGCGTCACCCAGGCGACTCCGAACGGAACCGGGTTCCTCACCGTCGGTACGTCGCGGATCTACGTCGACCTGGGCGGCGTGGGGCTCGGCGGCTGCGGACTCCTGGACTCCGCGGATCTGATCCTCGCGTCGATTCCGTTCGACACGTCGGGCAGCTTCACGCTCCCGATCCCGCTGCCGATCGGGCCCTTCTATGGGTTGAAGGTCTACGCGCAGGCCGCCGACGCCAGCGCCGGGATCTCCACGTCGCCTGGGTTGGAGATCACGTTGTTCTGAGCCTTCGCCACGCGGTCTGGCGACGACGACGAGCCTGAGTCCCTCGTCGCGCGCCGGCCTCGGGGCGCGCCCCGCACCTGATAGATTCGGCGGGTGAACGCCCCGCCCGCCGCACCCTCGCGCCCCTTTCACACGCTCCGCCACCGCGACTTCCGACTCCTCTGGGTCGCGAACGCGGTCTCGTTCACGGGATCGCAGATGCAGAGCGCGGCCATCGACTGGCACGTGTGGCAGATCACCCAGACGTGCCTCTGGCAGGTTTCGGCCGTCGCCCTCGGCGCCGTCGGGTTGACGAAGGTCATCCCGACGATCGTGCTCTCGCTCTTCGGCGGTGTCGCGGCCGATCGCCACGACAACAAGCGGATCATGTTCCTCATGCAGTCGCTGATGGCCTTCGGGGCCGGGCTGCTCGCGATCACCACGTGGACCGGCACGGAGACGCTCTGGCTCATCTACGCCATGAACGCGCTGAACTCGGCGGCATCGGCATTCGACAACCCGGCGCGCCAGGCGCTCATTCCGCGACTCGTTCCCCGGGAGGCGCTGGCGGGCGCGGTCTCGTTGAACCTCAGCGTCCTGCACCTCTCGATGATCGCCGGGCCGGCCCTCTTCTGCCTGATCGCCTTGGGAAGTCTGGGGTTCACCGGGGCCGGTCACGCCGGCGCGGATCAGACCACGCGCGTGGGGCCGTCCGGGCTCTCCTTGGCGTATGCGCTGAACGCGGCCTCGTTCCTCGCCGTGATCGGGAGCCTGTTCCTCATGCGGGCCTCGGGACGGTCGGCGGGCGATGCCGGGCCCAAGGTGCCGCCTGGCGCCGCGCTGAAGGAAGGTCTCTCGTTCGTCTTCTCCACGCCGATCATG
This sequence comes from Planctomycetota bacterium, assembly GCA_044222185.1. Taxonomy (GTDB): domain Bacteria; phylum Planctomycetota; family CAIWVZ01; genus JBGANV01. The sequence continues at coordinate 18,924 of JBGANV010000005.1, read as the reverse complement.
GTCTGGACGATGGCGCTCGACTTCTTCGCCACGCTGTTCTCGGGCGCGATGTCCATGCTGCCGATCTTCGCCGACAAGGTGCTCGGCGTCGGCACGACGGGCTACGCGTTGCTGCGCGCCGCGCCGGCCGTGGGCGCGTTCGTCGGTTCCGTCGGAACGTCGGTCCGCTCGCTGCCGCGCCGTCAGGGCCCGCTGCTCTTGTGGAGCGTGGCGGGCTACGCCATCGCCACCATCGTGTGGGGGTTGTCCCGCAGCTTCTGGCTCACGTTCGCCGCGCTCGCGCTGACTGGCTTCTCGGACCTCGTGTCGACGGTGATCCGGCAGACGCTCCGGCAACTGGTGACCCCCGACCGGCTGCGCGGCCGCATGACCGGCGTCAACATGATCTTCTTCATGGGCGGGCCCCAGCTCGGAGAACTCGAAGCGGGCCTCGTCGCCGCCTGCTTCGCGACGCCCGCTCTCGGTGCCACCGTCTCCGTCGTCTCCGGAGGAGTGATCACGCTGCTCGTCGTCGCGTTCGTCGCCGCTCGATCGGCCGTCGTGCGGAACTACGACGTCCGCGAGCATCTCGCCGAACCGACGAAGGTCGCCGGCTGAGAACGCGCGCCGCTACTTGCCGTCGTCGGGGTAGCGCCACTGGTTCCATGGGGACCAGGCGTCTTTCATCCCGTCGCTCCAGCGAGCCAGCATCTTCGGATCGAGACCGACGATCCCGGCACGCGTCACGCCTGCCGGCGGGGGGACGACGGATGCCAGATGGTCGAAGATCCGGCCGCGGTCGGATTCGTCGCGGCGGGGGAGCAGGTGCCAGAGCGTCACGCCGTCGCGGCGCCGCGCATGCGTGAAGAGCGTGCCGAGCAGCGCGGGATCGGCGTCGCCGTCCTCGATCTTCGCGGTCGCGGTGCGGAACTCGGCGGCGGCATCTTCGAAGAGCGGCAGGCCGGGGCCGGATCCGGGCCGCGTCGTGCAGCTCGCGCCCGCTGGGACGACCGTCTCGACGTTCTTGAACTCGAATGCGACCCAGCCCGTGAGGACGCGCAACAGCGTCACGCCGAACGCGTCCACGGCGAGCGTGTACGAACATCCCAGGTCGATGGCGACGGCGGACGGCGTCTCCACGAAGAAGACCCGCGGCGGCGCGAAGATCGTCGCCTTGATGGAGCCGCGCGCGACCGCGACGCGATGCTCGCCCGAGCGTGCCGTGATGAGGCGCATCCGCGTCCCGGGCTGGATGTCGACGATGCCCACGCTCGGGATGCTCACCATGGCGTGCGCCGTGGTGTTCGTTTCGAGCCACTCGCCGGGTCGCAGCACGCCGTCGCGCGACGTCAGCACGGCGTCGGCGATCGATGGCGACCCCGAGAGCACCGTCACCTGCCAGGCGACGTCCACGACGGGCACAGGTGTGGGCGGCGGTTCGTCATGGCGCAGGACGATCGCGGCGACGACGGCGGCTGCGGCGACGAGCGGGGTCGCCAGCCACCAGCGCCAGCGCGGCTGCGCGGGTCGCGACGGCGCCGCGCGAGATGGAACCGGAGGCGGTGGCGCGAGGGGAGACCCGTCTGGCCGATGACGAAGCCGGCCCAACACCTCCTCGAGGTGACGGACGTCCGGGTCCGGCGGGCCGGACTTGTCCCAGAGGTAGTCGTCACTCATGGGGGGATCTCCTGAGCAGGCGCTCGCGCAGGTGTTTCATGCCGCGGTGGAGGTTGACGCGAACGGAACCGGGGGTCAAACCGCACCGCGCCGCGATCTCGGGCCCGCTCAGGCCCTCCACGAGGCGCAAGATGAGCGGCTCGCGATATGCCTCCGGCAGCTCGCGAATCGCCGCCAGCGCTTCGGCCGCCTCGGGATCGCAGGTCGAATCGCGCGCGGGCAATTCGTCGGGCAGATCCTGGGCGACCGCGCGACGGCGCACGTGATCTCGCGCCCGATTGCGTGCGATCGTCACGATCCATCCTCCGAAGGCGCCCGCTTCCCGAAGCGAGTCGAGCTTGCGCAGCGCCAGCAGGAACACGTCCTGCACGAGGTCGTGCGCCTCGGCGAACGGCACGAGCGAGATGAGGATTCCGTGGACGACGCGGGCATACCGCCCGTGCAGTTCGGCGAAGGCTTCACGGTCGCCGCGTGCAGCCGCCGAGACGAGAGCCGTTTCCTCGTCTTCCCCGGTCATGCGGAGCATCGTAGCCTGCCGGCTCGCTCCGACGACCGGCACGGCAAGCGCCGGCGATGACTCGCCCACCGGAATCGACATCGTGCTTTCGCGTCTCCGATCATGGCGGAATGCCCCGCACTCGGACGAAGACGCGGGAGACGGTCCCTCCGTTAACCGACATTTTCATGCCGTTTCTCGTCATCTTCGCGGTGTTCGGTCACATGGCGATCGCCTGCCTCACGCACGTGATCGTGCGAGACCTCCTCGTCCGCGAGCACGTTCCGCCGCTCGTGGCGCTGACGATGCGATGTCTCGTGGCGTCCGCCGTGCTGGTTCCCACGCTCCTGTTCCGGCCGCTCTCCGCCGAGGTTCGCGCCGTGTTTCGCGCGCGCTGGCGGAGGATCGTCGCGCTGGCGGCACTGGCCGTCCTCGCCAACCAGGTCTGTTACATCGTCGGGCTTCGCTATGCGCCCGCCGTCCACGGTGCGCTGATCTTCTGCCTGATGCCCCTGCTGCTCGCCGTGATCCAGGCCGTGACGGGGAAGGGCGTCACATCGCGCCTGACCTGGATCGGAACCGTGGGCGCTGTCGTCGGCGTCTTCATCGTGCTCGAGGAGCGGGGCCTGACGTTCACGGTCGAATCGCTTCGCGGGGACGCGATCATCTTCGGTGCCGTGCTCGCGTGGTGTGCCGTGACCCTGTTGAGTCGGCCGATTCTCGCCCAGGTCCCCAGCTTCGAGCTGAGCCGGGCGATGCTCGTCCTCGGCACGGTGTTCCTCCTTCCGGTGACCGCCTCGGACCTGCGCGCGTTCGACCTCGCCGGGATGAGCGGACGGGTGCTCGCGTGCATGCTCTTCCTCGGAGTGTGCACGTCCGTGCTCGCCTACGTGCTGTGGTACTACCTGCTCCGCCGTATCGGCGCGCTCCGCAGCGCCATGGTGATCAACCTCCAGCCGATCGGCACGGCCATCCTCGCCTGGGCGTGGCTCGATGAGCCCATCGGCTGGCAGTTGGCCGTGGGCGGGACGATCGTCATCGCCGGTGTCGTCGCCGTGCAGATCTCGGAGAGCGGCACGGCGTGATTCGGCGACGACGGCGCGCGAGCGCCGTCAGAGGCCGAGCACGGTCGTGGCAACGGCGCTCGTGAGCTTCGCCTGCTGTGGAAGCGCAGCCTGCCAGTAGAGCGTCGCGCCCACCAAGGCCGGGTTGTTCGGGCAGCTCAACGGAATCGTCGCGAATCCCGTGAAATCGAGGGGCGTCGGTGGGAGCACGAACGCCGTCGCGAGATCGATGGTGATCGTCCCCCATCCCGGAATCGCGATCGGCGGTACCGCGCGACCGAGCGAGGCCGCGAGGATGTACGGCTCGGACGGCGCTCCTCGAACCTCCAGTGTTCCCGTGTGGCCGGGGCGGATGAACATCCCGCGCGTCAGCTGTCGCGTGACGTTCCACAGGATCATCGGCACGGCCGGAACGACGTCGACGTCCCCATCGCCGTCCAAGTCAGCCATGCCGTCGGCGTTGAACGAGCTTGTCTGCCCTGCATAGGGCCAGGGCTCGTTCAACCCGAAGCCGGCCGCGCCCAATCCCCTGTGCCACGCCACGTCGGTGACCAGATCGAGGACTCCGTCGCCGTCGATGTCGACGAGCCGGTGTCCCGTGTAGACGCCGGGGATCGCGTTTCCGCTGAGCCCGTTGTACGGCTCGGCAGCTCCCGGTGCCGCGGCCCAGTTCGTTCCCGTGCGAATCCAGGCGTTGCCGTTCACCACGAGGTCGACGTCGCCATCTCCATCCAGATCGGCGCCAGTGATCGCCGTTGCCTCCACCGTGACGGGCAGCGCTCGCTGGACGAAGACGCCGCCGCCCGTGTTCTCGAGCCAGAGCGACGGGTCAGGCGTCGACGTGCCCGACAAGTTCGCGACGAGGATGTCCATGTCGCCGTCCAGGTCGAAGTCGACGAGGGCGAGGTCGATCGAACGGTGACCGGCGAGGATCACGTTCGAGACGAAGGCGCCGCCGCCGGCGTTGCGTACGAGGTCGATTCGCGCAGAGATGCCGGTCGCCGACGTCGTATCGGTGATGCAGACGACGTCCATGTCTCCGTCCTGATCGACGTCGCCGGCGCGCGCCACCTGGCTGACGCCCGGGGGCGCGATCGCGACCGAGTGCCGCCAACGCAACCCAGGGCTCGTGAGGAACACGTCGTGTCCGTGTCCGTTGAACCAATTGCCCGAGAACACGTCATCGACGCCGTCGCCATCGAAGTCCGCGATGCAGACGGCTCCGTAGACGGCTTCCCCCACGCCTCGGGGCAGCGTGTGGTGCGTGACGGTGAAGTGACCGAAGCCGTCGTTCAGGGCCACGCCCGAGAGGGTCGCGGTGATGAGATCCGGGTGGCCGTCGCCGTTCAGATCGGCGATGCACCAACGCCCGCCATGGGCGTCGAGGCTCGGGTCGACCGACCCGCGCGGAAACACGAACCGACCGGGCGCGTGATACGCGACGTGGTAGGAGCCCGCGCCGTCGACGGTGAGCACGTCCTGATCACCATCGCCGTCGAAGTCGCCCGCGAACCTCGGGAACACGTATGGCGCGTCGATCGTGACGAGCGGGGTCTCGGTGCCCGTGGGTCCGATCCGGACGACCTCGATCTGGTGGCCGACGCGGATCGCCTCGAGAGGCGGCACACCGTCCCAGTCGTACGGCGTGGTGTCGAGGGTGTAATCGGAATTCGTCGTCACGATCGGGCTCGCGAGTCCCGTCGGCGTTCCGGCGAGAAGCAGGTTCGTGAGGTTGCCGACCGGCACGTTCGAGGAGGCGCGCGTGAGCAGGAGATCCTGGATCCCGTCGTTCGTCCAGTCCGCGACGGCGAACGCGTAGATCGCGGGAACCGCGTTGATCTGGGAAACGAAGACGAGTCCACTGCTCGTGAACTTGACGAGCGCTGGGACCATCAGCGGGCCCACGTTCGCGACGAGGATGGAGATGACGAGCTCGTCAGCGCCGTCGCCGTCGAAGTCGCCGGCATCGCGGAGAGTCATGGGCGTCGACGCCGAGGGCAGCTGGAAGCGTGCGAAGCCGATGCCCCCGATCGGAGACTGTATCCACGCGACGATCGTGTTCGCCGGCGCGATCGGCGAGCGCAACGTCGCGGCCACGTCCGGCCGGCCATCGCCGTCGAGATCGCAGATCTGAAGTTCCGAATGAGCGTCGACGAGTGTTGCGATCGGCAGCGGGACGAACGACGAGAAGACGCCGACCCCGTCGTTCAGCGCGCAGATCAACTGCCCGCCAGTACACGAGTTCACGACCACGTCGACGTCGCCGTCCCCGTCCATGTCCGCCGTGACGGCGTTCACGCCGCACGCGAAAATACCGCCCGGAGCGTTCCCGACGTTCGCGAACTCGCCGCTGCCACCGTTGAACAACACGCCGTCGCGGCGCAGCAGATCGACGATCCCGTCCCCGTCGAAATCGGCGACTGCGAGGACGATGTTGTTGAGGGATGTCAGGTAGTTCAGCTGCTCGTCGCTCTGGCGAAGTCGCGGAGACTGTCCGACTGCGAGCGAAGAGATCAGGATCAGAGTGACGACGCGCCTTCCGTGCGATCCGAATGTCGAAATCATGAGCTGTCCTCGGGGGGCATCGCGATGCAATGGCCATGCCACGGCGGCGGCGACTCGCGGGCGAGACCGGGCTCGACCATCATCGGGCCGTTCCCGTAACCTCACGGTGACGATTCGACTCGAACCGAGCAGGATCAGTCGCTGGTCGCGCGCGCGGGCATCGACGTCGCAACTCGGTCGCGGACAACTCCGTCCGCGACTCCGGCGGTGGACCGGCGTCGGGGAACGGATGACCAACCGCCACCGCCGCAACGGCGCGCTTCGTTCGTGAGAGCCTGACCGGGCATCGGTTCACGAGTCGTTGCGTCGACGTCGGCCTGGAGCTGGCGGTTCACGGCGCGGTGCGAAATCGCGCGCGGGTCGCGCGGTCACTTCACGTGCAACCCACACGTCGGGCACGATCCGGATGCGAGGGAACAGGACACGTGGCGGGGCTTGGGGTCGACCCACGTCCCGGCGGCGGGGCCCGAGCTCCACGTGATCACCAATGCGTTCGGTGGGATGGCCGCGACCAGCGCACCGAGTCGATCCGGGTCGGAATGCAGGAGCGCATGAGGCCGGCCGTCGGTGGCGAACAACGCCTGCGCGACGGGTGGGTCGGACGCCTGCCACGCGTACCCGACGGCGGGGCGGGCAAGGTCGACGACACGTGCGACGACGCCGGCGGCGCCCACCCGCGGGATCGGTGCGCCCCACCGGGACCGTGTCACGTCTTCAACTCCGCCAGGTCGCGGAAGAGGTTGAGAGCATCTGGATTGGCGAGTGCCTCGGCGTTCTTCACCGGCTTGCCGTGCACGACGTCTCGCACCGCGAGCTCGGTGATCTTCCCGCTCTTCGTGCGGGGGATGTCGGCGACCTGGATGATCTTCGCGGGGACGTGGCGCGGCGTCGTGTTGTCGCGAATGCGCTTCTTGATCCGCTCGGTGAGGTCCTTGTCGAGAATGATGCCGTTGCGGAGGCGCACGAAGAGGACGACCCGAACGTCGTTGTCCCAGTCCTGCCCGATGGCGATGCTCTCCTCGATCTCGTCGAGTTGTTCGACCTGGCGATAGATCTCCGCGGTGCCGATGCGAACGCCGCCCGGATTGAGCACGGCGTCGGAACGACCGTAGATGATGAACCCTCCAGACTCGGTCATCTCGACCCAATCGCCGTGACACCACACGTTCGGGAAGCGCTCGAAGTAGGCGGCGTGGTAGCGGCGGCCGTCGGGGTCGTTCCAGAATCCGACGGGCATGGACGGGAACGGCGCCGTGCAGACCAGCTCGCCCTTCTCGTTCGTCAGCGACCGGCCCGCGTCGTCGAACACCTCGACGCGCATGCCGAGCCCTCGCACCTGGATCTCGCCGCGACGCACGGGAGCCGTCGGATCGCCGAGCACGAAGCACGAGATGATGTCCGTCCCACCGGAGACCGAGCACAGCGACACGTCGCTCTTGATCGCGCGGTAGACCCAGTCGAACGACTCGGCGACGAGCGGCGAGCCGGTCGACGAGATCGTGCGGAGGTCGGGAAGCTGATTCAGCGCCTTGGGCTCGAGTGCCGTCTTGCGTGCCGCGTCGATGTACTTGGCCGAAGTGCCGAAGAACGTGATGCGTTCCTGCGCCGCCATGTCCCAGAGGATCCGCGGCCGAGGGAAGAACGGCGAACCGTCGTACAGAACGACGGTCGCCTCGGATGCCAGGGCGCTCACCAGCCAGTTCCACATCATCCACCCGCAGGTGGTGAAGTAGAAGACGCGATCGAGCGGGCGGACGTCGCCGTGCAACTGGTGCTCCTTCAAGTGCTGGAGGAGCGTCCCGCCCGCGCCGTGCACGATGCACTTGGGCGCGCCCGTCGTCCCCGAGCTGTACATGATGTAGAGCGGGTGGTCGAATGGGAGTTGCGCGAACGCGATCGGTCCGGCCTGGAACGGGCCGACGAACGCGTCGAAGAGAACGGCGTGGTCGATCTCACGGGCAGGGTGGTCGTCGGCGAGGTAGGGGATGACGACGAGTTTCTCCACGCTCGGGATCTGACGGACGATCTCGGCGAGGCGATCTTCCGCATGGAAGACCTTCCCGCCGTAGTAGTACCCATCGGTGCTGAACAGGACCTTCGGCCGGATCTGCCCGAACCGGTCGAGCACGCCCGCGACGCCGAAGTCGGGCGAGCACGACGACCAGATCGCGCCGAGGCTCGCCGCAGCCAGCATGGCGACGACGGTCTCCGGGATGTTGGGCATGTACCCCGCGACGCGGTCGCCCGCGACGACACCCGCGGCCGAAAGGGCCTGGGCCAGCCGTGAGACCTGCGCACGCAACTCCGCGAACGACATCTGGCGCCGGTTCTTGTGTTCGCCCCAGGACACCAGGGCCGGCGCGTCGTCGGTTCGGCGGAGGAGGTTCTCCGCGAAGTTCAGCCGTGCGTCGGGGAACCAGCGCGCGCCTGGCATCCGGTCGCGAGCCACGCAGGCGACGTCGCCACGCGCGCCCGAGCGCACGTTGCAGAAATCCCAGATCGACGTCCAGAAGGCCTCGCGCTCGGTGACGGACCACGTCCACAGCCCCGTGTAGTCCGCGAAGGTCAAACCTCGATTGCGTTGGAGCCAGTGCCGGTAGGCTTGAAGCCGCGTGCCTTCGATCTGCGCCGGCGACGGCTCCCAGAGTATCGGGTTCATCGCGTCACTCTCCCACGCGGCACAAGTAGAACTCGTCGCGCTTCAGGTCGTGGCTGCCGGTTCCGAACATCTCCGTGTTCGTGCCGATGCCCTTGGTCGACTTCTGGGTCGACCAGTAGACGAGCCCCGTGATGCGGTCACCGGCCTTCTTCCACTCGCGGAAGATCACCGAATGGCCCGAGCCGCCGTTGCGCCAGAACTGGATGAAGTCCCCGGGCCGGGCCGCGTTCCAATCCTTGATCTCGGTTCCGAGGCCGTTTTTGACGATCGCCGTCCGCACGCACGTGCGATCGTCCGCCGAGCCGAACCAATCCGATTGGAGCTGGCGCACCTTGGAGACGTCCCAGTCGCGGATGCGATAGGGGCGCGCCACACGCCGGCACCAAAGCTGCCACGCATCGAGAAACACCTCGAACGTGAGTCCGCAGCAGTAGGCGCGACGTTGCGGATCACCCTCGCAGACCGTCGCGCCGGCATAGATCAGGTTCTTCGTGCACCCGCGCCAGGCACCGCCCTTCGGCCAGAAATAGCCGTGTGTGCCGTCGGTCGGGAAGCGGTTCGCGCAGGCGATCACGAGATCGTCGAACGGGCCCGAACGCGGAATCACGGTGCGATCGGCGTCGGCCTTCGTGCGGAGGATGACGGGCCAGCCGTCCGGATCCTTCACCAGCAGGGCCGAGCAGCTCGGCGGCTCGAGGTCCAGGCCTTCGACTCTCAAGGCCTTCGCCCCGAGGCGCCGCCGCGCCTCGTCGGTCGATGCGACGAGGATCTCCACGGCGTCGTCCTTCGACTCTGGGGGCCTGCCCGCCGCCAGGGTGACGTCGGTCTGCCCGACGCGCGCGATGGTGGACTCGCCAACGCGTCGCACCTGGCATCCCAGCGCTTCGTAGAAGTGTCGCGCGGCGCTCACGTCGCTCACGGCGCGGGTCGCGGACGGTCGGCTATCGGCGGGAGCCTGACCTCGTGCGAGCGTGGCGACGACTATCGCGCCCAGGAGGCTCGTGACCTGCGGGCCCACTCTCCGCAGGTGACCGCGGGCGCCACCGCGGTGATTCCCGGTCCGGCCCTCGTACCTCGTCGATCGCGCAGCGGTTCCGTCGCCCATGGCGCGCAGTGTAGCTCCGAAGCGCGGACCGCGGGGGCCGCGTTGGCAACGTTCGAAGTCTGGCCTACGATCCCGGGCTTCGTGCCGGGTCGAACGACGGCGCAGCCAACCACCCATGGGCCAGTTCTTCATCGTGCAGGGGACCGACGTGAACGCCGTGCGGCGCGTTCTCGATCGTGGAACGGACGTGGCCCGCGAGCTCACGGGGCTTGCACCGATCGCGGTGGAGCATCGGGATCGGTGCTCCGTCGCGCAGTTCCCGCGCGTCGCCGCCTCGGTGTCCCCCCTCCAGCGCGGCCCGGCGGGGTGGGCGCTCGTGAGCGGGACCTGGGTTCACCGAAGCGCCGCACCCGCGGTCGCGATCACGACGCTGGCCCAGGGGCTCCTCGGAAGCGGCGGCATGGACGCGGCGCTCGCCGACATGGATGGCCTGTTCGCCCTCGTGCGATACGACGCGCGCACCGACGACCTGGATCTGGCGACCGACGCCATCGGCCGCCTTCACGTGTATCGGACGGAGGTCGACGGGTGTCTCGTCGTCGGCACGTCGGCGCTCGTGCTTGCGACGCTCCGGCAGGCGGCATTCGACCCGCAGGGGCTGTGGGAATTCGTCGGAACGGGCTCCGTGTTCGAGACGCGCTCGTTGTTCGCCGACGTGGAGAAGCTGGACCGCGGCACCGTGTTCACGTTCCGAGCGGGGCGTCTCGTCCATCACGCACGGTGGTTCGATCCCGCGCAGTGGTTGTATGACCGCGGCAAGCCGGAGGGCGACGTGCGGGCGTTGTGCGAACGACTCGTCGCGGCGGTCGGCGCCACGTTGCGCGCGCACGATCGACCCGTGATCGACGTCACCGGCGGGTTCGACTCGCGCGCGATCCTCGGCGCGGCGCTGCGCTCGGGCGCGTCGTTCGCGACGGTCGTGAACGGGTCGGATTCGGATCCGGACGTCGTCAGCGCGAATCGCATCGCGAAGGTGTTCGGTCTCGACCATCGGCAGCAGCGGCCGGGCACCGATTATGGGCGGATCTCGTTCGACCGGATCCGTGCCGCGCTCGCGCTGACCGACGGCGAGTTCGACGCCGTCGAATATGCCGGAGTCATGGAGATCCAGGAAACGCTCGCGCAGCGGGGCGGCGTCACCGTGAACGGCTCGGCCGGGGAGCTGTGTCGCGGCTACTGGTGGGATCTGGCGTTTCCTCACGTCGGGCAACGGGCGCCGCTCGATCCGCTGCGCGCTGCGCGACGTTTCGCTCAGGATGACTGGGCCGATGAGCTCCTCGACCGCCGGCCCGAGGGCCGGCTCGTCGACTCGTTCCGCGAGGTCACGACGCGCGCAGTAGCGTCGCTCGGCGGTCTGCCGAATACGGCTCATGCCGACCACCTCTACCTCACCATGCGTATGCAGCGCTGGGCCGGCCGGCTCGCGAGTGCGACGAATCGCATCTGGCCTTGCGCGACGCCGTTCCTGTTCCGCGAGCCGATGACCGTGGCGATCGCGTCGCCGATCGGCATGCGCCGAGGCAACAGGATGACCCGCCTCGTCATCGAGGCGCTCGACCCCAAGCTCGCAGCATTACCCATGGCGGGCGGCTACCCGGCGTCTCCGATCCGCTTGGGCAACGTGTTGCAGTTCGCCCCGCTGGCGTCGGAGTTTGCGACGAAGGCGCTGCGCCGGATCCGTCGCAAGCTGATCGGGGCGCCGTCGTCACGGCCCGGACCGAGCGCCGCCGCCGAGCTGTGGCGAGACCCACGGATCGAAGCGTCGCTCGATCCCGCGTCGATGCTGACGGCGTCGCTCTACCGCGCGCCCGTGCTGAGCGAATTCCTGAACCGATCACGTCGCGAAGGCTTCGCGGAAGTTCGAAAAGTCGGACGGATCCTGACGATCGAGTTGGTCGCGCGGACTCTTCGAAACTGTCGCGCGAAGTGAGCCGCCGCGGACCGTTGGGGGCGCGCACTCGGCTGGTATTGTCTGCGCGATCCTCGCCGAATTGATCGCGCCAGTCGAGATTCACCCGCGATGACTCCCACTCAGACCGACCACGCACCCGAGCCGTCCCTGAACGCCGAGATCCTCACCCTGGGCGTTCCGGGTTTCACGTACGCGGACCTGTTCAAGCCATTGCGGCTGGCCGAGCTGCTTGCCGTGTTCATGAACGACCTCGACCGTCGCGATCCTTCGGTCGGGCTCCGTTATCGCGAGATCCTCGAGCGTGGGAACCCGACGCGCGAGGAGGAGTCGTGGGTGACGGTCGAAGTCGGACCGCACCTGTCGGCGTTTCTCGCGGCACTCTTCGGAGTCGAAGGCTCGCGGAAGATCCTCGTCGAGCGCACGCGCCAGATGGACGTGCTCATGCGCGTCCGCAAGGACTTCACCAAGAGGCGCGTGCTGAAGCGGGCGGCGAGCCCCGAGCTCGACCAGTTCACGGAAACCGTCGTCGGCGCCGCGGCCAAGGAACTCGTCGATGCCTTGGGTCACGCTGCGTCCGGCGAGCACGCCGAGTTGGCGTTCGCGCGCACCGTCGCGACGCTCCTGGATCTGGAGACGTCGCTCATGGCCCAGCGGGATAGTCAGCCCGCCGTGGCAGGTCCCGCCGTCGACGAACAGAGCGCGCGGAAGCTCGCGGAGGTCGACGCGACGTTCCGCGCCGCCCGCTCTCCCGCCGACCGGCTCGCGGCCGTCACCGCGGCCCTCGACCGGCTCGCGCGGTTCGGCGCGTGGCACCGTCGCAAGCACCCGCACGGTGGGATCTCCCGCGGGTGGGTGATCTTTCGCACGCAAGAGCCGATGGTCTTCGACAAGCTCGTTCCCACGGTCCGGCCGCGCCAGGACCTGAACGAGCTGATGATCGGTCTCGATGAATCGCTGCGCCGGCGCGTCGGATTCGACCTCACCGATCGGCGCATGGAGCCGCGCGAGATCGTCGGCGAGATCGAGACCTGCGTCTTCTGTCACGAGCGCGACAAGGACTCGTGCGCGAAAGGTCTGAAGAACGCCGATGGCTCGTGGAAGAAGAACCCCCTCGGCATCTCGCTCGAGGGCTGCCCGCTCGACGAGCACATCAGCGAGGCGCACCTCCTGCGCAACCGCGGCGACGCCATCGCGGCCCTCGCGACGATCATGATCAACAACCCGATGCTCCCGGGCACGGGACACCGGATCTGCAACGACTGCATGAAGGCCTGCATCTATCAGAAGCAGGAGCCGGTCAACATTCCGCAGATCGAGACGAGCATCCTCACGGACGTGCTCCACGCTCCGTTCGGCGTGGAGATCTACGGCCTGCTCACGCGCTGGAACCCGCTGAACATCCACCGCCCGTATCAGCTGCCGCTGAACGGCAAGAAGGTGCTGGTCGTCGGGCTCGGACCCGCGGGCTACACGCTCGCCCACTACCTGTCGGGCGAAGGCTTCGGCGTCGTCGCCATCGACGGGCTGAAGATCGAGCCGCTTCCGGCGCCGTTCGCGGGCAAGGGCTTCGGTCCGATCCGTGATTGGAGCGACCACGTCGAGGATCTCTCCGAGCGCATCGGACGCGGATTCGGCGGAGTGAGCGAGTACGGCATCACGGTGCGGTGGGACAAGAACTTCCTGTTCCTCCTCTACCTCACGCTGGCGCGCAAGCAGGGGATCCGCATCTACGGCGGCGTTCGCTTCGGCGGGACGGTCACGCTCGAGGACGCGGCCGAGTTGGGCTTCGATCACGTGGCGATCGCCACGGGCGCGGGCAAGCCGACGGTCGTCGACCTGAAGAACAACCTGATCCGCGGCATCCGCAAGGCCAGCGACTTCCTCATGGCGCTGCAGTTGACCGGGGCCGTGCGCGATTCGTCGCTCGCGAACCTCCAGGTGATGCTCCCCGCCGTCGTGATCGGCGGCGGACTGACAGCCATCGACACGGCGACCGAGCTGTTCAACTACTACCCCGTGATGGTGCAGCGCGTCGCCGATCGCATCGACTATCTGAAGGCGAATGGTGGCTACGCCGAGTTCGAGGCGCGTTTGTCGCCCGAGGACAAGGAAGTTCTCGCGGTCTACCTCGCGCACGCGAACGAGTTCCGCGCGGAGGTCAAGCGGGCGCATACCGCAGGTGAGACGCCGAACTTCGTGCCCCTCGTCCGCAAGTTCGGCAACGTCACGATCTGCTACCGCAAGACGATGCTCGACTCGCCGGCGTATCGCCTCAATCACGAGGAGATCATCAAGGCCCTCGAGGAAGGGATCAACTTCGCCGAGAACCTCTCGCCGACCGAAGCCGTCGCCGACGAATCCGGCCGCGTGAAGGCCATGAAGTTCGAGCGGTCGGTGCTGAAGGACGGCAAGTGGGTGCCGAGCGGCGAGATCCTCGAGATTCCCGCCCGGAGCGTGATGATCGCTGCGGGTACGAGCCCCAACACGATCTATGAGAAGGAGCGGCCCGGCACGTTCAAGATGCAGCCCAAGGGCGGCTTCTTCCAGGCACACCAGGCGGTGTTCGAGAACGGGCAGGTCGCGCTGAAGGAGAGCCCGCCGGCGGACGCGTTCTTCACGTCGTTCGTCAAGAACGGCCTGACCGTGTCGTACTACGGCGACAACCACCCGGCGTTCGCCGGCAACGTCGTCAAGGCGATGGCGTCGGCGCGCAACGGGTACAAGAAGGTCGTGGAGCTGTTCTCGTCGCGGATCCACAACCTCGATCCGTCCGCTCAGTCGCTCCGCGATCGCAACTATCGCGAGCTCTGCGCCCGGCTCGACCACGAGATCCGAGCCAAGGTCGTCACGGTCCAGCGGCTCACGTCGACCATCACCGAGGTCGTGCTGCACGCGCCGTATCAGGCGCGGAAGTTCAAACCCGGGCAGTTCTATCGGCTCCAGAACTTCGAGTGCGAGGCGCCCATGATCGATGGGATCCGCCTGGCGATGGAAGGGCTGGCGCTCACCGGGGCCTGGGTCGATCGCGACAAGGGGCTCTTGTCGCTGATCATCCTCGAGATGGGCGGATCGTCGAACCTCTGTGCGTTGCTGCGACCCGGGGAAGAGGTCGTCTGCATGGGACCGACGGGGGCGCCCACGGAGATCCCCCACGGAGAGAACGTGCTCCTCGCAGGTGGTGGCCTCGGCAACGCCGTGTTGTTCTCCATCGCGAAGGCCATGCGCGACGCTGGCAACCGCGTCCTCTACTTCGCCGGGTACAAGGACGGTCGCGATCTCTTCAAGCAGGACGAGATCGAGGCCGCGACCGACCAGGTGATCTACTCCACGGACATGGGTTCGGAGATCAAGCCGCGCCGCGCGCAGGATCATCACTTCCGGGGCAACATCGTTCAGACGATGGTGGCGTACGCGAAGGGACAGTTCGGGACGCCGCTCGTCCCCATGGCGAACATCGACCGGATCATCGCCATCGGCTCCGACCGCATGATGGCGGCCGTGAAGGCGGCGCGTCACGACCCGAACACGCTGGGACCGCTGCTGAAGCCCAAGCACGTGGCCATCGGGAGCATCAACTCTCCGATGCAGTGCATGATGAAGGAGGTCTGCGCCCAGTGCCTCCAGCGTCACGTGGATCCGGCGACGGGCAAGGAGTCGTTCATCTTCTCGTGCTTCAATCAGGATCAAGAGCTCGACCACGTCGACTTCAATCACCTGAACGCACGGCTCAAGCAGAACACGCTGCTCGAGAAGCTCGCCGCCGCGACCATCAAGATCCTGACGGTGAAGTCGGGACTGGCGCACGTCTGATTCCGGAGCGCCTGCCCGAAGCCGAGCCATCGACGTTGCGTCGAGGGTGGTGACCGATCTCGCGGCCGGGACGCCCCCGGTCGCGACGGCCGACGCTCGCCGCCAGTGCTCGCGTACGCGGTCGCCCGGCGAGATCCGGTCATCGCACGAACTCCCTTCGCCACGGCACCTGACGCCCGTCAGCTGCCGTCGGTCACCGCCGCGGCGCCGGATCTCCCGACGCGAGCCACGGACGACCGGGGCCTCGGGGTCGGAAATTCTGGCGGGAATGTCCAGAGCGATTCAACGAGCCCAATAAGCTCGTATGAGACATCGCATCAGCTCGCCCGCGGTCGCCTTATTCCTCCTCATCGCCGCCACCTCCAGTGCGCAATGCCCGCCACTCGGGTCGCCGAGTCTGGGGGTGCAATTCGAGGATGATGCGATCCTCGGGTTCTCGGATCCGGAGATCAGTCTCGAGGTCTGGGACGCCGGCGAGTTCCAGAACTACTACTACAAGCAGTATCCGGCGTACAACAACGTGGACCTCGGTGTTCACATGCTGTTCTTCGTCTATCGACCGAAGTGCATTCCGGCGAACGGAGCCGGGCTCGTAGGGGTTCTGAGCCATGAATTCGTCTCCGGCGACTTCGTCCCGTCGGTTCATTCGAATGCCTTGGGGTCGCTCTATCTGCGGAACTTCGCTAATCCGGCATCCGTAGCCGCGTCTCCTGCCTTTCTCTCAGCCGCGCGCCCTTACATCCGGCGTGGTTACACCGTGTTCACACTCACCCATGGGTCGATTGCCTCGACGACACCTGGATGGGTTCTGCCGGAGATGTTCGAGCAGCTCCACCGCGAGGTGCGCGTCATTCGGGCTTATGCGCAGTATTTTCAAATCCAACCCAATCGACTGGCCGTGAGCGGCGGCTCGTCCGGTGGTGGCTGTGCACAGAGCCTCTGGCTCGAGAACTACCCCGCGGATCCGACCCAGCCCTACTACGATCCGGCGATCGATTGCCAGCCGAGCCGGATCGACGTTGCGGTCGTCGCGTCGACTGGCTGTGATGCGGCCAACTGGCGGGGCACGGGACTGCCCGGAGATCCGATCGACAACTCCTATCCGTGGCGAAAGCCTCACTTCTGGCTTCATCCCGACTTCTCCGGAGATGTCGATCACATTCTCTCTCTCGTCGCGCCGACCCAGGTCAATTATCCCGTTCCGTCTCTGCCGAAGGCCCTGTCGGCGATCGATCCTGCAGGCAAGTGTCTCGATGCGTACGACTACCAGAACGCTTTCAGCTTCTATACCAATAACCACGGCGCCGCCCGTTACGCGATATTTCCAGAGAATAGCTTCAATACGACGACCAACTCACTCGATCCTGCGTGGTATCTGCCCGCGTATCAGTACGGCACGACGGCAGAGCCGTACTTTCGGCCCGAGTTCCTGGCGTACATCCAGCGGTTCAGCAGCTACAACGCGATCCAGCAGAGCCTACAGAATCCGACGGCGAACTATGGGCCCATCTTCTGGGTCAATGGGGAAGACGACCAGATCGTCGTGTTTCAACAGGCCAAGCGCTTCAGCGACGTCGTCGGCCAATTCAACGCTGCCCATCCGGGCGCACCGATTCCTCTCGAGCTCTTCGGTTATTCCGGCGAAGGGCATGCGTGGCGAAGCCTCGATGGCGAGCACATGTCTGCAGGGCTGCGATTCGTAGACCATTACCTCGCGACGACGGTCATCGTGGACAACGACCGCGACGGTCTGCCGGTCAACGGTGATCCGGACGATCATCTGCGCGATACGGACGGAGACGGCCAGAGCGACAGCGCCGAGGTGACCGCGTCGACTTCGCCCATCGATCCCAGTGCGGTATTCAGGATCACCGACGTCACGGCGCAGCTCGCGTCGAGCACGATCCAGATCACTTTCTTCGCTCCTCGGGTCGGGGCCTATCGCGTCCAGACCGCGCCCAATTTGGGGGACCCGGATGCTGGTGAGTTGGTGCCTGTGTGGACGGATCTGACGACACTGACTGTCGCGACCACGGGCACCACGACGACGAGCCCGATCTCGATCGGCAACTTGATCCCATCGCCCGCGAATGGCGGCGCACCCTCGGCACAAACGCGCCGTTTCTACCGCGTGCGCCTTGACCCGTGCGCACCGGGTGGGGTGGTTGCGACGGCACCTGTGGCCGTACTGCACGGCATCATCGCCCGACCACCGTCCGGTGGCGCAGCTCTCGTGAACTACCTTTCGGCACCTGTCTGTCGTCCGGACATCGTTCAGGCGAGATTGACCGGTCATGGCGCCGGAGCGTGGCAGCTTCAGACCCAGAGCGGTGTCGCATCACCCCTGGCGGGCGTGACGCTCGCCGCGAATCATGCGATCGCGATCGTCATCGAAGATGGGTTGATTGCGTCCGCCGCGCCCGCAATGAATCCAGAGAATCGTGGCGCCGAGGGGAGATGGTGGATGATCAGCTCGAATACCGCCGACTCCGTCGTGCTGACGCCGCGCGTTGGACTCGCGTCTGCAATCGACTTCCCGAGCGTCCCCGTCGGTTCGATCGTCGCGATCCGGGCGCTGAACTCACTCAAGGATGTTCTGGGCCCGGGCGCGGATCCGGCGAACCTCGGAGTTGCCGGCTTCTACCCAAAGAGCGGAGACGCGGTGTGGCTTTATGCTCCCGGCCTCAACAGCGTGGGAACGCGAGCGCGGTACAAGTTCGGGACCACGGCGACGAACATGGCGCTGCATTGGTTCGAAACGGCGACGACTGCCACGAACGGCGTCTACGCCGTGGTCGACGATGCGCCGGATCTCGCGCAGGTTCTGATCATGCCCGATGAGGCCGTTGGCTACACGGCCGCTCCGAGCAGCAATGGTGACGACAGCTACCGACTGCTCGTTGGCTTCGTGCCGATGAGCGACGTCGTGGCCTACATCAGTACTGCATCCGGTTCGGGGCTACCGGTGTCGTCACATCAGCGAACGGTCGTCGGGTGGCCGTTCCCACAGGACGCTCACGTCTTCACCCGGTACGGGACCACCGCGAACTTCATTGATTCAGGCTTCGTTCGGGACCCCGTGGGCGGACATCCCAAGTCTGACCGTCTGGCGATCTCCGACCCGTTGTCCGCGACGTTCACGGGAGACTCTCTGTCGAACGCCACGCGTTACGCCGCCGAAGTCGATTTCGCGATGGCGCAAGACCCAGCGCGCTACTGGGACGTCCGCTACCTCGACGCTTGGTACGCGCTGACGGCGCCGAACGTCGAGACTCGCCTGACCGACTCGGATCGGGATTCCCTGCGACTCACTTGGTCTCACGGGGTCACGGTCGAGGCCGGAGTGAACCATTCCGGAACCGTCGAATGGCACCTCCGGCGCTCCTACATGCGGCCGCTCGAGTGGTGACTCCACGGCCTGCGGGGTGCGGAGTGCTTCCCGGCAGGGTACTCGCGCTCCGCAGGCGTTCTCCGTCGTTGCCACCGAAATGGGACCATCGATCCGCAGCTGCTCGTGCGTAAGTACCCGGTAGTCCCATCCCCGCGGCCCGAAGGAGCGGCGCGGGGGGTGCGAGCGGTGGCCGGAGGGCTATCGGCGATCAGGCGGACCCGCCGCGGGTCGGCGTCGGCGGCGGGTGCAAGTTCACGTGGCCGCAG
>JBGANV010000004.1:0-536607 GCA_044222185.1 Planctomycetota bacterium | reverse complement strand
GAGGTCGTAGGCGCGATCAAGCTGACCATTAAGGTCGCGTGCGCGCCGCTACCGGAAGGATTCCAAGGCATCGTCGTCACCGCCGGCCCGGGCAACACGGTTGCTGTTGAAAGCTGTGGGATCGAAACGAAGGAACTCGGAAACTACCTCTTCGGGAACGTCGATGTTCCGGCAATCGAGACCTTCGACACCAAGATCGCGCCTTACACCGCCACACGCTCGCTTGAGCTGAATCCGCAACATCCGGTCGTTGCGGAGCTCATCCCGTTCCTTGGGTCGAAGCTCGAACAGGTCAGAACCAAGCTGGTTGAGTGCGCGAAAGAAGCAAGACGAACCGAGCAGGCGCGTCGTCTCTCGGTCGAGGCGGACAAGATCGCCGAGATCTTGAACCAAGACTTCCAGCGTGTGCGCGACCGCCTTCACCAGATCCGGGCGGCAGCGTCTCATCGAGGCGCAACGGCGGCGCCATTCGGTTCTGGCGAACCGGCCGGCGATGAGGCCGATGACTGGGTGAAGGGCACGAAGCGGCCAGGAGACGTCGAACCAAGTAACCCGGGAAGCGAGGGCAGCGGAGGAGGAGGGCGAAAGGTGCCGACCGTGACCCCGCGAGGGACGCCCCACGATGCCGGCAAGAGCTCAGTCGATCCTCGGGGTGGAGCGGGCCCTCAGCGTCGTCCCCGCGGTGGCTTCCGGGTTGACTACAAGAACCTCGGCCGCGATGAAGAGCGATCTCGATACGACTCGACAACGTTGACGATCCTCATCAATCTCGACCACTCGGTCGTGGCCGCCGCGCTCGGCGGAGGGCGCGTCGAGGACCCCACCTTCCGGCGGCTGTCGTACGAGATCGCGTTCAGCGAGTACGCGATGGCGCTCGGGTACGAGATCCTGAAGCAGGATGCCAACATGCCAGCTGACGATCTGTTATTCGAAGTCCGGTCCACGCTGAATCGAGTGGCAGCGTCCGCCGCAGCACTTTATCGCTGACCGTGCAGGGCACAGAGGGGACCGAGGTGAGCTGAGATGGACGCGCCCCGCACCGCGCATGGCATGACCACCACCGCAGCCGTGCCGAAGGCCGCAACTGCCATCGCGGACCTCTTGCCGCGGAGTACGACAACCTACCGGACATCCTCCGTTGTCACCGTCTTCGCCGACTGGCCCACCGCGGTGGAGCGGCCCTCCGATGACAATCTCGATGATCGCGGGATCTTGGAGCCTCCTGCCTAGGAATCTCGGTAGGAAGGCGGATGTCACCCCGCGATGCGATGATCCCTTTCGGCCAGCCACGGGTCCGCACCTCATCGTTCCTGTCCGCGCCTTCCACACGTGGCGGAGGTCGGTAAAGTCTCGTGTCGTCCATGCCACAGCCCCAGAAGATGCCCCCCGATCCCACTTCGGCGTTACGTCGAACCCGCGCAGAAGCCACCGCGATTCCCGTCCCTCGCAAATACGACGGAGAGCCCACCCACCACGTCCTCAACACCGGGGACGCCCGCGAGCTTGGCTGGATAGACGATGGGTCGATCCACCTCGTCGTCACCTCACCTCCTTACTTCAACCTCAAGAAGTACAACGACCACGAGGCGCAGCTCGGAGACATCGACGACTACGAAGCCTTCCACGACGAACTGGACAAGGTGTGGCGACACTGCTACCGGACGCTCGTTCCGGGCGGGCGTCTCGTTGTGAACGTCGGCGACGTCTGCATCGCACGCCGGAGGAACGGTGGCCGCCACCACGTGCTGCCGCTTCACGCCGACATCAGCACTCGATGCCGAGCGATCGGCTTCGACTACCTCACGCCGATCCTCTGGAACAAGATCGCGAACGCCAAGTTCGAGGCCGCCGGCAACGGTGGGGGATTCCTCGGCAAGCCGTACGAACCCAACGCGATCATCAAGAACGATGTGGAGTACGTGCTCATGCTCCGCAAGCACGGGGACTACCGCAGCCCGTCCCAATCCCAGCGTGAGACTTCGCGACTGACGAAGGAAGAGCAGGGCGCATGGTTCCGGCCTCTCTGGTCGGACATCACCGGGGCATCAACGCGCGAGCACCCGGCTCCATTCCCGGTCGACTTCGCTTACCGATTGATCCGGATGTTCTCGTTCACGGGAGACACCGTTCTCGACCCCTTCGCGGGCACGGCAACCGTCACGATCGCAGCGATCCGCGCCAACCGACACAGCGTCTGCAACGAAATCGATCCTGCCTACTCCACGCTCGCGAAAGCTCGCATACATCGCGAGTTGTCGGAGCCGTCGCTATTCGATGCGAAGCCGATTTTTACGCATCGCCGAACCGGGATTCATACGCGCGCGCGAGACGCGAAATGAACGTCGCGTAGTGATCGAGATCACCCGGCTGGGGTGCAGGTCGCTCGGTGTGAAGGCGGCAGGCTCCAAGGTTGTCGCAGTCGACGACGACCGTCGCGAACGCGTCGAATCCGATTTCAGTCGGGCTCTCTCGCTGCTTGAGGCCGCGCAGGTGCTTGATCATCGCCTCTGTGACGGCCGGCTGACGATGGCGGCTCACGACCAACGGCCCCGTCGAGGAAACCTGCCGCAATGGGGAAGCGAAGGCAGTCGCCACGTTCACAACGACGATACCACCGGCGATCGAGTTTCGACACCCTTGGTGAACAATCTCGTGTGACGACGACAGCTCGTCGAAGATCCGGGGCTGCGTCTTCCCGTGCTCCGTCATGCACTGTTTCGCTTCCACCGAGACACGAAGCGATGAGCTCTCCGGCTGGCCAAGCGACGTGATCATGAGCGCCGTTGCTGCGTCGGTCGCGCGTGGCGCGTCACAGACCAGCAGATCGAGGGCCTTGCGCTTCCCACTCGGGAACTCGTACCTGGCGTTCGTCACCCCGATGACGACGTGCGCGGCGAGGTGCCTTGCGAGGACCGGGCATGCGACCGCGAGGTCACGCAGCACGAGTTCACAGAGCTTCCTGGAGTGGGCGTCGGACCGAGGGTGATACCGAAACACGTCGCGACCGTACTTGTGGTCATTCGCAACGTGCGAACTCAGCCAGGAGCAGAACTCGGTTGGAGCATCCATATCTGTGCGGGTCGTTGCGATCGAACGCATGACCGGCGCAGAGGATAGCCGGGTTTCATTTTTTCTGCATCTCAGGGTACGTCGGAGAAGCCTTGGGCGGAGCCGGGATGCCACGCATGCATGCCACGTTTCACCGTCGGTTCACCTGGCGCGGCGACGAGATGTGCAACGCGCCGGTGGCGGCGCCACGAGTCGGGACCGCGGGTGAGTCCTTGACTTCCTCGCCGAACGGCACGACGATCACAGCGTGTCTTCTCACGACGAAATCAGCGAGATACTTGCGGGCGTCAAACCCTTGGCAATCAGGTATCGGCAACTCACCGGAAAACCGCTTGGAGTCACCGGCGAAGTGGCCGAGTACGAGGCCGCCAGAATCCTCGGACTCGACTTGGCCCGGGCCCGCCAGGCCGGCTACGACGCCACTGAACGAATCCGACAGGGCACGCGACTGTTGCAGATTAAGGGACGCTCCCTGGTCCCCGGATCCAAGAAGTCGCAGCGGGTGGGGAGCATCCGCCTGGACGCGAAGTGCGACGCGGTCTTGCTGGTTTTGCTTGACGACAATCTTGCCGCGGTCGCAATCTACGAGGCGGACTATGAAGCCGTTCGAATGGCTCTCACAGCGCCCGGATCAAAGGCCCGAAATGAACGAGGCTCGCTGGGAGTCGGCAAGTTCATTTCGATCGGCCGAGCTCGGTGGAAGCGAGAGGGGTAGATCGAATCGCCGTATGTCACCTACCCGCGGGCGCTGCGACGCCCGGGCCCGCGCGAGCGAATTCCCGCGTGCTGAATGCACGCGGCCTCCAGGGCGTGTGGTTCGTTGCTCCGCCAACGTCCTCGCAGTCCAAGCTCTGCGACACGAGCCGGCGGTACTGCGTGGCACGATCCGTTAGCGGCGCCGCCCGAGAATGACCAGTCATCTGCCGGCGAAGGCCACCGGTCAGGCGCCACCTGACCATCTCGCCAGACCTCGGCGCCGTGAGAGCAGACGACGACCATCTCCCGGCATGACGGCTGCCCCACACAGCTCATCGGGTCGCCTCGGCCGGAGCAACGCCACCGTCCCGTCCGCCGCGTAGAAGGCACGCCTGACGCCGGCGCCCGTTCCTGGCGCGCCGACCTCGTCTTCAGGACCGCGCGGACGCGGTCGGCAGGGGGCTCATTTCTTGCTCTCTTGCAACCCCCGGTCTACCTTCCGTCGCGTGCGTGTCGCTTGTGTGAGATCAGGCTCGGAGTCGATGTAGCGCGCCGCCGTGCGCACACGCGCGCCCCATCTGCGTGCGCGGGTTGGGCTATACTCTGCCCCCTCATGGCGATTCCCGACTTCCAGTCCCTCATGCTTCCGACGCTGCGCCTGCTCTCTGACGACAAGGACCGGCGAGCGCCCGAAATCGTCGTGCAACTCTCCGCGAATCTCCGTCTCACAGACTCCGACTTGGAAGAAAGACTGCCGAGCGGCAGGCAACGCCGCGCTGACAATCGAGTCGGGTGGGCAATCAAACACATGCAGGAGGCCCGCCTGGTCGAAAAGCCGTCGCGCGGAGTCGTTCGAATCACGCCGCGTGGTCATGCCCTCCTCGCGTCCAAGCCAGAACGAATCGACATGAGCGTCCTGCAGCAGTACGCGGAGTACCGCGCGTTCCGCGAGGCTGAACCGTCGGTGGTCACCACGGCGAAGGAAGTCGAGACGCCCGAAGAGACGATTGAGGCGGCATACCAAGTCCTCCGACGTGACCTCGCCCAGACCATCATCGAGACCATCAAGGCTGGTACACCCGCGTTCTTCGAGAAGATCGTGATCGACGTCCTGGTGGCGATGGGGTACGGCGGCGACGCCCGCAACGCAGGACGTGTCCTCGGGCGAAGCGGTGACGGCGGAATCGACGGACTGATCCGCGAGGACAAGCTCGGTCTCGACACGGTCTACATCCAAGCGAAACGTTGGGGTGGAGTCGTCGGCAGGCCCGTCGTGCAGACGTTCGCCGGCAGCCTCGACGGCGTGCGATCGAGGCGCGGAGTTTTGATCACGACATCCACATTCAGCGCCGAGGCCAGGAAGTACTCCGAGCAAATCGAGAAACGGATCGTCCTCCTTGACGGGGAGCAACTCGCCGACCTCATGATCGACCACGGCGTGGGCGTCGTGGACCGGCAGATCTATGCGGTGAAGAAGCTCGACAGCGATTACTTCGCGGAGGACTGATCCGCCAACTGCACCGATTGCATCGTCCGGTGCAAGTTCGGATGTCGCACATCCTGCAGTGTGCGACCTGCACCAATTGCACCGGAACATCACCCCTACGGAGATCGTGTCGACGGGCACGCACGCTCCCATCTTCGCGGGCCACCGTGACATGCGCGGATCGAGGGGACACGACGACCACGTCCCGACGACGCGCGCGGTGCAGTCGCCGCCGTGGAGGGAACAGCCGATCCAGCGCGGAATTCCCGGAGTCTCCGCGGCTCCCCCGCGCTCGGCACCGTCGCGGCCATTTGCACCGCGCCTGCCAGAGGGGCGCGTTCCGCACGGCGGCGGTGCAGATTCTTGCGCGTTGAACTTCACCGCGCCCCCTCCGTGACGTAGATTCTGGCGGTCGGGCACACCTCACAGGCGGCACGCGCCGCATACCTCCAAGCACGCCCGACGCGACCCCACACTTGGAGGTTCCATGTCCGGAGACTCGCTGACGATCAGGCGTCGTCCACTCTCGTCCCTCGTCCCCGACCCCGCGAACGCGCGTCGCCACCCCGACGAGAACCTCGATGCGATCACGGCGTCGCTTCGTCGTTTCGGACAAGCCGAACCGCTCGTGGTCCAGGCGAAGACCGGACGCATCATCGGCGGGCACGGGCGTCTCACGGCCATGAAGGCGCTCGGCTGGAGCGAGGCCGATGTGGTCGAGCTGGACGTAGACGACATGACGGCGACGGCGCTCGGCATCGCGTTGAACAGGTCGGCCGAGACCGCAACGTGGGACGACGAGGTGCTCGCGAGGATCCTCTCCGAGCTGCGTGATGCCGGCGCGATGGATGGTGTGGGATTCAGCGACGCGGACGTGGACGAGTTGCTCTCGGATGTTGGCGATGTCGCCGAAGACGAACCTCCGCTCCCGCCCGACAACCCCGTGACGAAGCGCGGCGATCTGTGGACCCTGGGGC
Organism: Planctomycetota bacterium; assembly: GCA_044222185.1. Lineage (GTDB taxonomy): Bacteria > Planctomycetota > CAIWVZ01 > JBGANV01. The sequence goes on along the minus strand of JBGANV010000004.1, from coordinate 530,379 downwards.
GGCATCGACTCATGTGCGGCGATTCCGGCAGCGCCCAGGATCTCGATCGGCTCCTCGCCGGCGCGCTCGTCCACCTCGTAACCACCGACCCGCCGTACAACGTGAAGGTGGAGCCCCGATCGAACAACGCGATCGCGGCCGGCCTCTCCTCGTTCCAGGGAACGATGCAACACCAGCGGAGCGACGCGGAGGGTGGCACGCGTCGGGCTTCGCCGAAGATGCGCGCGAAGGATCGCCCTCTCGCCAATGACTTCGTGAGCGATGAAGCATTCGACGCGCTCCTCGACGCCTGGTTCGGCAACATCGCACGGGTCCTCGTGCCCGGCGGCGGGTTCTACATCTGGGGTGGCTACGCGAACTGCGGGAACTACCCGCCCGTCCTGAAGCGCCACGGCCTCTACTTCTCGCAGGCCGTGATCTGGGTGAAGGGCCACCCCGTCCTCACGCGCAAGGACTTCATGGGCAACCACGAGTGGTGCTTCTACGGCTGGAAGGAAGGCGCCGCGCACGTCTTCTTCGGCCCAAACAACATCCCCGACGTCTGGGAGATCCAGAAGGTCGCGCCCGTGAAAATGGTCCACCTGACGGAGAAGCCTGTCGAACTCGCGGCTCGCGCGATCGGTTATTCATCGCTGATCAACCAGAACGTCCTCGACCTCTTCGGAGGATCCGGCTCGACGCTCATGGCCGCAGAGCAGACGAACCGCCGCGCGTTCCTGATGGAACTCGACGAGGCGTACTGCGACGTCATCGTGACGCGCTGGCAGACAGCGACCGGTCGCGAGGCCACGCTCGAAGGCTCGGGGCGGACGTTCGCAGCGAGTGCAGACGAACGGAGAAGCAACCATGCGTGACCTCATCGGGTTCGTCCGTACCCAGAGTCGGAGGATCCGCGAGGACTTCGCGGAGAACTCTGCCCCGTGGATTCAGTTCCTTTTCATCGCGTACGTGATGCTCGTGTGCGCGGTGACATTTCTCGTGAAATGACTCGCAAGCTCCCCCACGACGCGTTCGAGACCTACCTCGCACTCGGCCCGGCCCGATCCTACGGCGCCATTGCCGAGAAGTTCGGCGTGTGCAAGCGCTCTGTCTGTACGCGGGCGAAGAAGGAGAACTGGCAGAACCGGGTCGCCCAGCAGGAGCGTGCTGCCCGCGAGCAAGCACAGAAGAAGGCGATTGAGTCGCTCGAGGAGATGAACGATCGGCACTTGCGCCTCGTCCACCTGATCCAGAACCGAGCCATCGAGGCGTTGAAGAACATGCCGCTGGACAACGCCACGGCTGCCGCGAAAGCGTTGGCCGCTGCGGTCGATCAGGAGCGGGTGATCCGCGGCGAGCCCTCCGACCGTTCTGTGCTCGACGTCGCAACGATCATCAAGCGCGAGTACGAGACACTGATGCTCAAGCCCGGAGAGAAGGATGACTGGAGCGCAACCGGCAGTTGATCTCCGCGTCAGCAAGCGGGCACTGTTCGAGTCCCTCGGCTACGCGCCGCACGCGGGACAGGTGCAGATCCACCGTTCGACGGCGCGCCGACGGATCGTCGCCTGCGGTGTGCGTTGGGGAAAGACTCTTGCGGCAGCCGCTGAAGGCATCGCAGCAGCGATGATGCCGGCGGGAAGATCCTGCGGATGGGTATGCGCGCCGACGTACGACCTCGCCGACCGCGTGTTCCGCGAGATCGTGGTGTTGACCGCCGAACACCTCCGACACCGGATCGTCACGCTGAAAGAGCACGATCGTCGTCTCGTGCTTCGCAACCTCGGTGGTGGGTTGTCGGAGATTCGTGGCAAGAGCGCGGACAATCCGGTCTCGCTCCTCGGCGAGGGATTGGACTGGCTCGTGATCGACGAAGCCGCTCGGCTTCGGCCTCACATCTGGGAATCGCACCTCTCCCAACGCCTGATCGATAAGCACGGCTGGGCGCTCATGATTTCGACGCCGCGCGGCAAGGGATGGTTCTTCGATCAGTGGCGCCGAGGGCAGCCCGGCAGCGATCCGGACTACCAGTCGTGGAACCTGCCGTCCTGGACGAACCCGCTGCTCAACGCGGTCCTCATCGAACAGGAGCGGGATCGGCTTCCGGAGCGCGTCTTCCGCCAGGAGTTCGGCGGCGAGTTCCTGGAGGGCGCGGGCCAGGTATTTCGCGGCGTGCGTGAGTGCGCGACAGGGACCTTCGAGGATCCAAGGCCCGACGTTCGCTATGTGGGCGGATTGGACCTCGCGAAGGTGGAGGACTTCACCGTTCTCGTGATCATGGACATGGAGAATCGCGTCGTCCACGCGGAGCGATTCCACCGTGAGGACTGGTCGACGCAGGTCGCGCGGATCAAGGGCATCGCGGGCAGGTACAACAACGCCCGGCTTACGGTGGACACGACGGGGGCCGGCGAGCCGGTGTTCGAGACGCTGCGGGCCGCGGGCGTTCGCGTGGACGCATATCCATTCACGTCGCGATCGAAGGCGGCGCTGATCGACAACCTGGTGCTGCTGATCGAACGTCGGGAGATCGTCTTGCCGTCTGCGATCGTCTGGCCGGTCGGCATCGACGAGATCGAAGCATTCGAGTTCACAGTCGGCGAAACGGGAAACATCAAGACTGGCGCGCCGTCCGGAATGCACGACGACTGCGTGATCGGACTGGCGCTCGCCGCATGGCATTTTCGGCCTCGGCAGAAGGCGGGTGTCTACATCCTTTGAAGCGCGGTTCCGCCGCTCGGAAGACGAGCGGAATTGCCTTCCAATCGGAGGCGAAACGAGGCTCCATGTGTCGCACGCGCAGGCGATGGTGCCGGCGTGAATGGAGCGCGACGATGACGCTGCGGTTGATCGAGATACCCGAGACGTTCACGCCCGATCCCACGTTGTGGAACCAGATCGTGGACTGCTGGGACGTCGACGAGTTCGAGGCGCTCACGAGCGGCTTGAACGGCGTTCCGATTCCTGGGCGAACCCCGGACGGAACAATCGTCCTTGTGATCCCGGGCCGCGCCGCTGTCGTCGAAGAACGGAGCCCCTCATGACGACGAAGAGCAAGAAGGCCGCGGCCGAACCCTCCGCAAACTGGATGAAGAACCGTGTGGCGACCGCACGGAAGAAGACGAAGGGCACGACGCCGCCGTCGGAGAACCATGCGCCGGAAGCCGCGTTCGGCACTGTGCCAGACTTACCCACTCCGAGTGGCGGCCCTGCCACCTTGAAGACGATCGCTGAAGGATGGTTGAACAGCATGCGCGAGCGCGGGAAGACCGCGTCCACGGTCGCGAGCTACGGGGGTGACTTGGAACTTGCCATGAGGCACTTCGAGGCTTCGAGGGTCGCGGGTTTGATCACCCCTGACGACATCGCCGCGTTCGAAGCGAGCGACCTCGTCACGAAGACGAAGAAGGGGAAGCCGAAAGCGCAGCCGACGATCCTGAAGACGCGTCGCGCTCTGAGGCTCGCGCTGAGCTGGGCGAAAGCGTCAGGAGTGATCACCTCCGTCCCCTACGCGACGGCGGGCTGATCCATCCTCCGGAGCGGGTCAACTTGGCCCGCTCGTTCTAACCAGGGCACCTCCAAGATGAACCTCCAAGACGCCCTCGATCGATTCCTCGCGCAGTTGCAGGCGGACGGTCGCGCCCCGGGAACGATCTCCCAGTATCGGCGGCACGTCATGACGCTCATCGGGTGGGCCGGCGACCGCAGCGTCGAGTCAATCACGCACGAGGATGTCGCAGCGTTTCTTGCCGCGCCCGAGACTCGCGCCTCGAGGTGGCCGGTCACCATGAACGCGATCCGCACCTCGGTTCGAGGCGTGTTCCGCTACCTGCACGAAGCGGGAATCATCCCAACCGACCCCGCCCGCATCGTCCGACGCGCCCTCTGTGCGAGTCCGCCGCCACGGTGGCTTCGCGACGACGACCGGGACCGCCTGCTCGGGACGATCGCAGCAAACCAAGGGTTCGAAGCCCAACGCGACCACACGCTGTTCACGTTCCTGTCCGGCACGGGGGCCCGAATCGGCGCGACCGTCGCGCTCGACGTGGCCGACATCGATCGGGAACAGAGGGTCGCGACCCTGCGGCAGAGCAAGGCGGGGCGACCCGCGCGACACCTTCTCCCGACAGCGGTGCTCGACCGCTTACTGGCGTTCATCGGCCCCAAGACAGACGGAGCCCTGTTCACCGACCGCCACGGCCGTCGCGTCACAGTCCGCCAAGTCCAACGCCGGTTCCGCAACTGGCTTCGGGTTGCTGGAATCGGGGTGGACGTTGGACCCCACGCCCTCCGCCACGGATTCGCCATCCGGCTCCTGGAACGGACCTCCGACCTCCGGCTCGTCCAGACCGCGCTCCACCACGCCTCCATCCAGAGCACGACGATTTACACGGGCGTCTGCGAGACCCGGCTCCGACAGGCGTTGGAGGGGTAACGGTCTGGGCCATTGGGCCATGGGCCATTTCTCATAGGGAGAGAGAGGCCCCGGCGTATAGAACCTCAGATTCGCATCGACCGGTTGGAACCCATTCAGAGCATGGAAGTTGGAAGCGTGGTCCCGGTCAATCACGCAGAATCGGTTTTTGAGAGTTCCTTGGATCAGGCCCGCCTCTTCCTCGTCTTGGACGTAGTCGACGACGCTCTCACACGTCTCCAGGATCGCTCCCGGCCGCCTGCCTCCGTGAAATCTGGGGTCGTTCCGCAGCCGGCTCTCTCTCCGAAGTGGGCCGTGGCCCATGGCCCAATGGCCCGCGAGCGCGACCCGGGATTCCCAGAGCGACGAATTCCCGGTCGTCGGACCCTCCCGTGGCGAACGGTCGCACGCTGCGGACGGGACATCGCCCGCCCTCCTCAGCCGCTCGTCCGCCGTCCCCCCGGCTCACTACCATGGAGGCTGTGACGGAATCCGCCGTGGCTGGGAGCGGCGACTCCTCCATGAGGGATCGATATGGCATTCAAGTACGGACAGGACGGGCGGACGGGTCCAATCGTGCCCGGCCAGCAGAAGGGGTTTGCGGCGACGACGCGCGTCGAACGTGTCGTGTCCATGATCGCTCCGGCCGCATCCCCGGTGAACGTGGGGGGCGGAAGATCCGCAGCCGTGGCAGGGCGTGCCGTCGAACTCACTCGTCCGTATGTTCGATCGCTGGTTCTCTTCTCCCCGTCGAGCGAAGACGCCCGGCGCTTCTTCCGACGGCTCGGCGACGCGCTCGACCAGCTGACCAAGGACGCGATGGACGTCTTCGTTGTCGATGACGTGCGCCTCTGCGGCGATGAGTTCCGCCCCCGCATCGAGGCCTCCTTCGGCGCCGGTTTACCCGCGTTGATCGCGGAGTTTCAGAAGGCGTGCGAGGATGTCGGGGGACCGGACACCCTGATCGCCCGGAGCACGAACCGACTCAGGGATGCGCTTCATGTGCTTCCACACCAGTTGCCGTGCGTCGTCTTCCAGACTAACCCCCCATCTCACCAAAACGTCGTTCTGCCGCTCGCGCGCGCGTGCTTCGAACGCGACGTTGATCAAGCGATCGTGGAACGACTGATGACCGAGCGGCTCTCTGCAACAGCGATTAGCAGCGTCGTTGCCCGGCATCCCACGCCGACTACTGCGAACGTGCTGGCCTCGCTTCATGAACACGTCCGCGCGCTACGGCGCGATCTCTCGAGCGCACTGGGAGAAACGGTGCCGCCAGCCAGGTCGAATCGGGTCGCATTGACGGAGACCACCGGGCGCGACGACATAATTACGCGGAAGCAGCTGCAGGAGCTGTGCGGAGCAGCGTCGCCAACGGCGCTCGACGGTCTCGTGGATCGATGTGAGCTACCGCCACCTGAATACGCAGCGAACGGCGAGAAGTACTGGATCAGAATCGAAGTCGAGCCGACGCTCCCGATGCTGAAGGCTTCCGTCACACGCAATCAGGCTCGCGCGGGGAAGCCGAGCAACTGGACCTGAACAGGTCCTAAACACCCATCCTCGCAACACGCCCGATCGACCCGTTTCCTCGAAGGAATGGCTCGATTCCGGGCGTTCTCTTTTTCTCTGGCACCTAAACAAACTTCGGTCGCAAGGTCATGCCGTCGCAGCACTGACAGCTGCGGAAAGGAACGGCATGAAACTGATGACGACCGGCGAGGTGCGACGCCTCTTCACCCCACCTCTTCCCGAATCGCGGATCCGCAATCGGATCCGATCCGGCGCGATCGAGCCCGCCATGCGCGCGGGTGGACAGTTCCTCTGGACCGCTGACGACGTCGAGAAGCTCGCGGCGCTTCTGAACCTTCCGTCGCCGCCGTGGCCGTCCATCACGGATCGGAGGACGGCATGAGCGCAGACGAGGATCACGACGGCGAGGCAGAAGGCCCGGATCGAGCTGACGACATCCCTCCCACCGTGGCGGCGCCGAATGACCCGATCCCCGCAACCGACGCCGTGCCGCCGGACGCCGCGGTCTCCAGCGCCGAGGCACCCGATGGAGTGCCGGCCGACGTCGAGCCACACAGTGCTGAGGGAGTCGCCGTCGAAGCGAACGCGCATTCCGTCGCGATCACCCGGTCACTCCTCCCACAGCATCAATCTCTCCTCGACGCGTCCGCAATCTCGCCCGAGGTCGTTGCGGCGCGCGGTTACCGCTCGGTGACGGACAAGGACGAGCTTCGTGCGCTCAGCTTCGGATTCGTCCAGTGCAGCGTCCCCGCGTTGTTGATCCCGATCCACGACGTTCACGGCAACGTCGCGCTCCACCAGATCCGCCCCGACGACCCTCGCGAGCTGCGTGGCAAGCTGCTGAAGTACGAGACGCCGAAGGGCGCGCGGATGGTGATCGACGTTCCGCCAGGGAGCCGAGCGTCGCTGGGCAATCCCGCGATCGATCTCTTCATCACCGAGGGCTCCCGCAAGGCCGACTCCGCAGTCACGCGCGGCCTCTGCTGCGTCGCGCTCCTCGGCGTGTGGAACTGGCGCGGGAAGAACTCTGCGGGCGGATCGGCCGCGGTCGCGTGCTTCGAGTCGATCGTCCTCAAGAACCGCAACGTCTTCGTCGTCTTCGACTCCGATGTGATGGAGAAGAAGGCGGTCGGCGGCGCACTGGTCCGACTGATCGCCTTCGTGCGAAGCCGAGGTGCAAAGGCCAACCCGATCTACTTGCCCTCGGGTACAGATGGCAAAAAGGTCGGCCTCGACGACTTCTTCGCGACCGGGGGGACGTTCGACGATCTCATGAGGCTCGTCGCGCCCGATGTGAAGCGGCAACCGACGGAGTTCTGCCCCTACGGCGCGACCGATCACGGGATCTTCTACTACAAGCCGACCAGCGAGGGCACGCAGCCCGTTCAGCTCACGAACTTCGCGGCGACGATCGTCGCAGACGTGACCGAGGACGACGGCGTCGAATCCGTCCGCCAGTTCCAGATCGAAGCGACGCTCAACGGATCCGCGCACACGTTTCGCGTCTCATCCACTGACTTCGCGACCATGAACTGGCCGACGGCGCACATGGGACCGCTCGCCATCGTCGCCGCGGGAAGCGGTGCGAAGGACCACACGCGCGCCGCGGTTCAATTCCTCTCCGACGGCGTCGTCCCGCGCACCGTCTATCGCCACACGGGCTGGCGTGAATACGAAGGCGAGTCCATCTACCTCCACGCCGACGGCGCGATTGGTTCCGGCGGTCCGGTTCCCAACATCGAAGTCCGCCTCGAGGGCACGCTCGCAAACTTCGCATTGCCCGATCCGCCGGACCCGGAAGATCTGGTGCGCGACATCCAGGCGTCACTTCGCCTACTCGACCTCGCACCGCCCTCGATCACGGCCCCCATTTACTGCGCAACGTGGAGGGCCGCGATGACGACTTCAGAGGTGACCGTGCATCTCTTCGGTCCCTCCGGAGGATTCAAGACCGAGGTCGCCGCGCTCATGCAACGACACTTCGGGGTGAAGATGGATGCCGACCACCTTCCCGCGAGCTGGACCTCCACCGGCAACGCTCTCGAGGCCACCGCCTTCTACGCGAAGGACGCCTTGCTCGTCGTCGACGACTTCGTCCCAACGAGCGCTCTTGATGGGGTTCGTATCCACCGCGAGGCTGAACGCCTGATTCGCGCGAAAGCGAACGCGAGCGGTCGCGCCCGCATGAAAGCCGACACGTCGCTGCGCCCCCCGAAACCGCCCCGCGCGCTCCTGCTCTCAACCGGCGAGGACATCCCGCGCGGACAGTCCCTCAGGGCGCGCATGATCATCGTCGAAATCGCGAAGGGAGCGATCGATGCCACGAAGCTCAAGGGGTGCCAGGCGGACGCGACCTCTGGCGCGTATGGGCGCGCGATGTCGGGGTTCATCAGGTGGCTCGCGTCCTTTCGGCGCAAGCTCCTCGCCCGGCTGCCCGACGCGCTTGCGAGTCTCCGCGACGAACTCCGAGCCGACGGCGCGCACTGTCGAACGCCCGAGGCGATCGCGGATCTCCTGATCGGGTTGAAGTGCTTCCTCGCATTCGCCATCAAAGCACGCGCGATTGATCAGAACCGCGCCACTGAGATCCAGAAGTCTTGCCGTGACGCACTGGTCGGGGTCGGCGAACAGCAGGCGGGACACGTGGCTGAATACGACGTCGCGCGCCGGTTCGTCGGTCTGCTCGGCACCGCGATTACCACGAGGCGGGCTTACGTGTTGGGAGTCGACGGCTCGGCGCCGCCGATTCCATCTCGCTGGGGATGGTCGCCTGACGGCCTGACCACGCCGATGTCGCCGGCGTCAACGCTCGTCGGCTGGCTCGACGGCAACGCGCTGTACCTGGACTTCACCGCGGCGATCGCTGTCGTCCAGAAGCTCGCCAAGGAGACCGGCGAGGACCTGCCCTTCTCTGTGGGGACGATCAAGCAGCGTCTCGACGATGCCCAACTGATCATCGAGAAGGACACTCGCGGGGGCGCGCTCCGTCGCGATGTACGGAAGACGATTCAAGGGGTTCGACGCAACGTCGTCGTGATTCCCGCGAGCGCGATCATCTCCACGGAGAGCCCTCCCGAGAACGACGCGCCCACCGCGCCTCCAACGACCGACACTTCCCGGCCAACATCGAGCGACTCAACGGGCTTCGACGAGCTGCTTCAAGACATACCGGTCGACGACGGGAGCGCAACATGAGCGCCCACCGGATCGTCCAGGAACTCGCAGGCCGGGGCGTCCGCATCGAGGACTCGCCCGAGGGGCTCTCATTCCGAGACGCGAACGGTGTCCTCACGGACAAACTGATCGCGCAGCTACAAGCGCGCACGATCGCAATCCGCGCGGTCCTCCATGCGCCTGCCCCAGCGAGGGATCCGTGGCTTGACGACAGGCACGAAGCGGGCGGTGCGCATCGCGGCTTCAACCTCGTCGACACGATGGCCGAATATCGCCGTCGCCACGCCACGAGCCTCGCGTTCATGTTCCATCGCATCACCGGCTGCGATCTGTGGAGTCGCAACCCGACCGTTCCGGAGATGGAGCGGTTCTACGAGTTTTTGTGGGGTATCGCTCCGCTGACGGCGGGAGGCGCGACCAAGCCCCAGCAGCACGTGTTTGCGGGAGGGGGATCGTGACCATCGTCCTCGTCTGCCCCGTCTGCCGCGAGGCGCTCCGAGAGCTCGACGTCGGAACGTGGCGGTGCGCCTATTGCGGCTACGTCCTGATCGTCCGCACAGCCGGCCCGGAGGTCCGATGAACCGCACATCGACCTCATCGACCGTCGACGACGTGCGCATCACGCTCGCGTCCGAGGGGCTCCGACGCGCGGGCTTGCTCTCATTCGCGAGCGTCATCGTCGGCGGATGGATGATTTCCGGCATCGCAATCCGTGTCTCCATCACCGGCCGCCGCTACGTCTCGTGGCCCGTGCGGCGCTCGCAAGACGGGACACGGCACCTCGTCGCAATTCCGATCGATGCATCGCTCAAAGCGCGGATCGAGGCCGCCGTCCTTCGTGAGCATGCGAGGGCTACGCCGTGATCGTCGGCAAGCTCGACACCTACTACACGGTCGCGGAATTCGCCGCCATGGTTGGCAGGTCTGAGAAGACGATCCGAAACTGGGCTTCGGAGGGACGGGTTCAATTCGCACAGCTCTGCGGCGTCGACCTCGTGAGCCTCACGATGGTCGAAAGTCTCATCACGGGACGACTGCCCCATGACGCCGGCGACGGAGTCCTCGCGCTGAAGCTCACGAATCGAATTGATCGCCAGGGACGCCGCACGAAGCCGGAGCGGCACGCATCAATAACAACCCAAGAGGAGACATGAACATGGTCAGCTTCGCGAAGGACAACGAGATACCGCGTGCTTGGATGGAGTTGATGAACAAGATCGTCGCGGCCCAGCGGCGGCTCCGCGCCGAGACGCGTGACCGGCAGCGCATTCGCCTCATCAGCAAGACGCTGTTTCGGCTCTACGACGATGCGCAGGTAATTCTTGTCGAGTACCTCACGAGCAACGAGGCCAACGACCCCGCATCGCGCCAATCGCTGTTCATCCAGGGGCTCGTGAACGCGGTAGGACTGAGCATCTCCACCATTCAGATCGCAACTTGGAGCGCGCGTCGGTCCGGCGCATCGCAGCAGCTTTCTGATGAGCCTTGACTCGATCGACGAGACGAGCGTGACTGTCGACGTGAGCACAACCGTGGAAGACACGACGATCCTCGCGAAGCCCACGCGCGCCCTCCGCCCGATTACCGGCGAGGTCTGGTGGTTCGCGGCGCGGCGCGTGTGGCGGTTCCCGTACCGCGACCCGTTCACGCACGAGCGGAAGTTCATGAACTGCGTGCCCGAGAAGTACGCCGACGCGGGCATCGCGATCCCGAACGAGGAGACGGTCCGGAAGCCGACGAAGACGGCGGAGCACCTCGCCCGTCAGCTGCGTGACGCATTCCTCCGCAGCCTTGCATCCGCGCGTCCCGAGACGTTCGAGGCGGGCCCGCCGACGCTGTCGAAGGCGATCGACACGTTCTTCGAGCTCTACGGCGAACGGCAGGCGCCGGCCTATCGGAAGTCGCTCGGCGCCATCTTCCGCGAGTTCGCCGGCGTGGCGGGCGACAAGGCCGTCGACCTCGTGTCCGACCTCGACTTCAAGCGGTACGAGAAGAAGCTCTTCGCGCGCGGCTGCAGGAACTCGGGCGTCTGCTCGAAGATGAAGCAGCTCTCGATGCTCTTCCACTTCGCGACACGGAAGGGCTGGCTGAAGCAGGACCCGCGTCTCACCTATCGCAGGCCGAAGGAGGAGCTTCCGGAGCCGAACCCGTTCACGGACGACGAGGTGAAGGCGTTCTTCGAGTTCGTGCGCGCGCCCGTCCGGTTCCGGCCCGAGGGGTGGAGCTACATGGAGTGGCTCGGCGTCGGGCTCATGGTCCTGGGCCTGCGGCCCGTCGAGATCCGCGGGGCGCGCTGGGAGCATGTGAACTGGGAGAACAGGTTCATCTTCGTCGCCGAGTCCCACGGCGCCAAGGTGCGGCAGGCGCGCCAGTGGCAGCCGATCCCGCTCGCGGCGTGGCCGCTCTTCATCGAGCGGCGCCGCGAGTCCGGCTTCATCTGGACCGCGTCCCGCGACGGGCAGGTCACGCCAAACTCGCTCGCGAGGATGCTGCGTACGATCCAGAAGCAAATGCCGGGCTTCACGTGGAAGCGGTGGCGCAAGACGTACGCCACCATCCTCGCGGAGGCCGGGAACGATGTGTCCGTCATCAGCCGGCTGCTCCGCCACTCCGCAGGCGGGAGGAACATGTCCGTCGCCGAGCGGCACTACATGGGCAGGTCGGATGCGCTGCTGCGGGATATCGTCGACGAGGCGTTCGCGCCCTACGCCGAACTGATCGCGCCGCGACGTACGACGTTCGCGGCGACGGACCAGGCCGTAGTCACTGGGTAGGCGGACTGCTTCGACGGTGGCGTCTGAGTTCCCTGCCGCACAGTCGGATCGGGGAACGAAGTGCGATGCCGGATGAATGCGGTACAGGGCGGGGCGGCAACTCCAGGAACCTCCGTTCATCGCTTTCGGTACGATCACCGGGACGCTCATGGAGAAATACGCTTCGATCGCAGATCTCGTCCGGCGTGCGCCGGCGCCGATGAATGAGGCGGACCTCGCCCGCGAACTTACGCGGCATTTCCCGCAGTACGCACGACCCGAGGGCCGGGTGCGCCAGTTCTTTTTCGAAGTCAGAAACCGCAGGCGCGAAGGGAAGCAACCCTACGGCGGCGACATCATCGGCATCGGCCCGGATGACCCGTCGGGCGCGCCCGCGCGGCTGTGGGTCGTCGGCAGATCAGTTCAAGGAGGAGCACCTGCAGTCACCTCCACCGAGTTTGAAGCGACCCCGCCGTGCCAACTGTCATCCCCGCCACCGCGCGCCGCATTCCCGACCAGCGCCGTAGGCCACCCCTCTTTCGCAACGAACACCTCCCGCACTCAAGAGCGGATCGCCCGGCTCTCGAACTACATGACCCGAGAGGTCATGGACGGTTCCCAGTTCGTCTGCACGAGCGCGCTGCAATGTCGCGAGTCTGTCGCAGGAATGTGCTTCTACGAGGGCCAGCTCTCCCATGTGGGCTCGCGATACGACGTCCGCATCGACAGACTCGACCTGCGCGTGGTGGTGGTCGCGATGTCCTACGGCCACAAACCGTCGCACGTGTCCTTCGGTAAACGAACGGCGATGCTGCGCAAAGACGCCGAAGGCATTGAAAGGCGAACGCCGCACATGCGCGGCACACTGCTTGCCCTGCGCGCCGTCTTCGGGCTTCCAACCGACGACGGTGTCGAGTTCATAGGTGACAGGACTTGGGCGAACCATCTCTACAACTACTTCGCTCTCGTGAACGCGCTTCTCTGCTCGGCGGTGAGCCCGGCCGGCGGGAAGAAGGATCGTGCCTCACGGGTGATGAAGAGTCAGTGCCGGCGCCACCTGTTCGAGACGCTGAGAATCCTGGAGCCGACCATCGTGATCCTCCAGGGCCAAGCGCCGTTCGAAGCAATCGCGGAGAGCACCACCGTTCTCACCGATCACCTTTCCGTCCTCGACCTCGGGTCGTCGCGCTCATTGGCGGCGCACTTTTCGCATCCGAGCGCGTGGGCCGATCAAAACTGGTCGACGAGTGAGCGCCCCTACTTCCGGAACGTCGTCCTTCCGACGATCAACGACGCCAAGTCGCGGCTCGCGTCGGGCGTCTAAGCGAGTGCGTCGAAGCGGCGTCGGCCGAGCGGCAGGACCGACCGCGCCATCCTCTCCAACCTCTCACCGGCGCGAACGCCCGTGCGGGCGGCGTGTTGCCTACGAACCCGGGCCTCGTCCCGCACCGCTCCGGACTCATGACGAAGGCGGACTTCGAGGTGCAGCGTTGATCGAAGACCAGCGCCACTCGGTTCACGGCTCCATGACATTATGGGCGAGGCGATCGCGTCGCGGGGCCAGCGCCGCCGCGTTACGTCCGGGGGGGGCCACGAAGATCAATGGACGCCTCCCGCGTTCGTCGCACGGCAGCTCAGCGATTCCCCGTCGCCTCACGCGCTATCGATGGCCGCGAGATCGACGAAGCGCGCGATCACGAGCCTTGCATTTGACCGATGGTCGGGTGCGAATCCCACGGCACCAATGATCGAGTTGTCCAGGCTTCCGCGACGGGCAGCCAAATAGCCCCGCATGTTCTCGACATTCCGCGCGCGCGCATTCGGGTGCAGGAAGAAGACCTGTCGGATGGGCTGCGCGCCCGTCGCAGGATCGAACACGCGCGTGCGGTAGTCACTGGCTTCCCAAAGCATGTGACGGTCGAAATGCCACCGGCACTTTGCGTCGAGCACGAGGGCGCATGGCGGGCGGTTGGGACGGCTCACCTCGACGACGATGTCGGGACGAAGTGGAGCAGTCGAGAGTTCCGCGACCCAGCGCGACGAAGGGCGTTCCACGTCCGCCGCCAGTGAGTCGCCGTCGGACGGACACCGAATGTCCGGCTCGTAGGTGGCAAATACGCGGACCCCACCGCCCACCTCGAACCTGAACGTCTGACCCGGAGCGAGATCTGGGCGATAGAGATCGTCCACCAGATTGAAGCGTGATGGGAACGGGGAGCTTTCGAGGATCTCGGACAGAAGCTCCACGACGGCGATGAAGCACCAGTACTCGTAGAGCCTGCTGAACGCCTTGAACCGCAGGCGAAGCTCATCGCCGGTGAATGACACGAATCCTTCACGGTTGAGCTCGCGAAGGGCGACGTACGCCTGACGGTACTCCGGCCGATTCAGAAAGAGCGGCGTGGGCGCGAGCTGCATGCGCGCTCCCCCGGCGACCCGAAGGAACGGTTCCCTCTCGATGATCTGGCGCAGCTCGTGGTCGATTCGCAACGCCCGGTCCGCGATGGTCTCGAGCCGATCGAGGCGCGGGGCGGTTGCCTGATGATAGATCGAGTCTTCCGACCGATCGCCTCCCCACCGCTCAGCTTCCTGCGTCAACTGAAGCGCTGCTTCCGCGCACCACCTCTGGAGCGCACGGCATCTCGCGCGGAGTCGCTCGATCCCCGAACGAATCTGCCGGTGTTCTGCAATATCGCGCGAGAGCTCGGAGCTCTCCGTCACGGCGCGCCCGAGGGCGACGATGCGGCCGTTCTCGATCTTCGTCTCGGGGTCCAGAATCGCGGCGCGAAGCGCGTGGGGACGCAGGCGGACGCCAGGCTTCCAACGGCGTCGCTCGACCGTCCTCCTCACCTCCGTCGACGGCTGGGAACCGATACGGTGAACGGCCTCTGTCATTCGGCGCTCGAGGCGCGCGAGTCGTGCCAGTTCTTCTTCGGGTGCGGACATGTGGATGCCCGTCGTCCCACCTCCGCGGTGGTGCGTCCTTGCGATGACGTCGAGGGCGAGGTCTCGATGCACCCGCTCGAGGTCGGCCAGGACGCCGGCGTGCGCTGCGACAACCTCCGCCGACGCGCGAACCTCGATGAGCACCTCGACAGTGGCACTCGGATCGCCGTCGCGCTCGGCGCGCTCCTCGATGCACCGCAGCACCACGTCGCCGAACTCACCGTCGAGCCCGTGGGCTTCCGCGCGGACGGACGTATCGCCCGGAAGAAGCAGGATCATGTCTTCGTCTTCGATCGTGACGCGCAGAGTGCCATGGAGTGGCCCTTCGCGCCGGATCGCTACCTCGAAGGGCGCCGCGCCGTCGAGCGGCTCGGAGATCTCACGCGAGACGACACCCCCTGCACCAGAGGCGATCCGGGCGACGAGGTGGCCCCGCTGCGAAAGCAGGACCTCAAACGAGCTGGAAGAAGCCATGCTCTCCGCCCGAGTCCTTCATCGGTCCCAGGATCCGCGCGACGCGGGGGAAACGGTCGGCGGGCAGCAGCTCGAGCAGCGCAGCCCCTTCCTTTTGGAATTCCGGATGATGGGTCGGGATCCGGGGAAGCATCGACTGCGCCAGCGCGAAGTCGAGAGCGCGATCCGGTGCGAGTAGATCCGCGGACGATGCCACGTACTTGAGCATGCGGTTGAAGAGCCGGAATCCGAGCCCGCTCCGCATGCGCCGGAGCCGCGCATCCACCTGCAGCAGGAGTTCGCGGACGGTCGCTGGCGCAGCCGGGTGGTCCTTGATCCATGACCGATAGACATCGATGTGGACCGGCCGCACAGCCAGTTCGCGGGACTTGAGGGTCCGGGCCTGCTGCCTCGAATGGTCCGAGTCCTCGAGCGTCACGATCGCCGCGCGGTCGAGCACCTTCGGACTGAAGAAGTGCGTCGTCTCATCGATGTTGACCGTGCCGACGAACCGGAGGTTGTCCCCCAATTGGAGTTCTCGATAGCGCGAGTAGGGATCCCCCGAGCGCTCGAGTGCCTGCCCGAAGAGCGTCAGCGTCCGCTCACCCTCCGGCCGTTCGAGGATGCTGAGGAACTGCGCGAAGTAGTGCTCGACGCGGGCGAGGTTCATTTCGTCGAGGCAGATGACGTACACGCCGCCTCGCCCGCTCGTGGCGTCCTCGTAGGCGGTGACCAAGCGATCGACGAGGCCCGTCGCCGCCGGTTCGAAGCGGGAGGTGAGGGGGTTGAATGCGCCGACGACGTCGCGGTCGTCGAGCCAATCCGGCCGCACCGCGATCTCGAGGAACTCGTTCTTCATGCCGAGCGCCTCGGCATAGATCCGCGGGAGTGTGCTCTTTCCGATGCCACTCGATCCTGCGAGCACGGACCAAGTGCCCGTCTTCACCGTCACATGAAAGTTCTTGAGGTCATCCTCGGAGAAGACGCAGCCGCGTGCCGCTGCGACGGAACGGAGCTGGTCGAGGAACTGCGACTCCGTGATCGCCTCCTGCGGGACGGGACGCTCCAGGAAGACGGCGCCGATCGCTCGCGCGGCCGTGGGAGACTCGCGCGGTGGGGCGGATGCTTGCGGTCCGATCCCCGTGCGCATGAGGATCGGAAGCTGGGTGAGGATCTCGTTGCCGACGCGCTCGGATTCGCTTCGGTAGGTCTCGATCAGCTTCTCGAGTCGGGCTGCGATGCCCTGCTCCTTCTCGTCCGCCGCCTGTTCCCGGCGCGCGACTTCGTTCTCGCGGCGATCCAGGTCCTCCAGACGGGCCTTGTTGTCGCGCGCCAGAGCCTCCTCCTGGCGCTTCTTGGCATCGTCGTACTCCACCTCCAGCGCTGAGCGGCGCTTCTCGAGGGCCGTGATGGCCGCCTCGATGTCGACTTTTCGCCGCAAGACTTCGTCCTCGATGCGCTTGGTGGTGATCTCCGCGATGTGGTCTTCGACGAGCTTGCGGAATCCGTCGGTGCGCGCGAGTTCGGCGGCAATTTCCGGCCCCAGGGCCGCCACGCGCTCGGCGCTGTTGCAGATGGCCTTGAAGCGCTGCATCCGCTCGGCGGCGTCCGGCTCGTCCTTCGCGACGTAGCTTGCCACCCTCCCGAGGGCATCGGTAAAGGCATTGCGCTGCGCAGAAGTGACCTGGGCGACTCCCAGGGCCCACTTCACGAGGGACTTCTCGTTCGACGCATCGACGAGCGCGCCCTGGTCGAGGACCTTGGCATAGCGTTCGTGGAGGAACTCAAGCGGGAACGGCACGGCACCCACGCGTCGGTTGTTCGGAAAGACCGTGAGATCGTCGAACCGTTCAGTCGTCGTGAGTCGGCTGAATTCGGCGAGCGGGAGGCGCCGCGCCGTGGGCTTCGAGAGATTCAGGGCCGTGAGCAGCAAGGACTCCCCGTCGTCCTCCAATCTGGCATTGAAGGGCCCCACCACCGCGTCCTTGAGCCTGACGACGATGCGCGTGACTGGGGCGCCCGACTCCCACGGGATCCCCGCATCCGCGACGAGATCCGGGACCTCGAGGTTGCGCTCGGACAAGTCGAGCACCTGCCACCAGCGCGTGCTTCCGGGGCGCCATCCTCTCCGGATCTGGTAGCGCTCCTTCTCAGGGTCCTTGGTCGTGTAGTTCGGGGCGGGCTCGATGGATCCCGTGACGATGTCGCCGTGGCGAGGTTCACGGTCGATCCCATCGTGTCCCGCGAGCCACCAAACGCGGCCACGGTTCGGGAACGCCTCGACGGGATCTTCGAACCGCTCGCCGTCGTTCGTCATCAGCGGCACGAGGACGCAGAAGACGTTCCCGTTCGACACGAACGAGTCTTGCTCGGCCACCAAGAGGACGGGTGTCTCGTCCCGGAGGACGTCTTCGACGTCGGCGAATCCGCTCATCATGAACTCCGGCCCATCGCGGCGCACGCTCTCCAGCGTTCAGGGCGGTGGAGGATACGTTGCCCGCCCATGGTCGGGGGAGGTGCATCCGACCACGGATTGTTCGACGTCCCGGCTGCGGCCCTGGGCTCGGAACTGCCTTGTGCAACGTCCAGCGGACGACCCCATGTCAACAACCTTTCTGAGCCGGCGCGGAACCCAGACGGCGGGAACATCCGCACGCCGTCAGCACGTCAACTCGACGGGTGCTGACGCTTTGGCAGGCAGCGAGTCCTCCTTCCGCGCGATCGCGGCGCGGGCGGGGCGAGAACCCTCAAGGAAAGGACGGGCTTCGAATGCAATGCTCGATTGGAAACGTGGGTTCTCGGGTCCACAGCGTTCCGTCTCAAAGCCGGCATGCAGATTGCATCGCACGGCTCCCCCGGCCGCGAGTTTCGACGCTGTGTGCGAGTGCACCCGGTCGAGCGCGCGCCTCAGCGAGCGCCCGCCGAAGCGTTCGCCGATCGCATCCTCCGGCGATTTGGAATGGAACGATCCATGAAAAGGCACGACCCCGTCAAGAGTGAACGAAACCGTCGTCAGCGCAGAACAGCTCAGGCCATCGATCGACTTAGCATGATCCCTAAGGCGACCATGATGCTCCAGGGCAAAGCGCCTCCGCATCGCGAACTCATCGACGGATGCGTCCACGTGTTTGTCGATGATCAGAACCTCTTCTGGGGAATCGTGAACGACCTGAAAGGGCCGGAGTTCCGAATTGACTTTGGAGAGCTCTTGACCGAGGTCTCGCGAAACGCAGACGGTGTGGTACGACCTGTGAAGAGTGCATATATCGCGGGAGTGATTCCCGATGACGACACCTTTTGGGCGAACGCAGAGAATCAAGGATTTACGGTTCGGCGCGGTTACCTGGGCGCGAACAACCGATCCAAGCAAGACGATTCGTATCTTACGGTTGACATGACTTCCGCACTCTTTCAGGAAGCAGGCCCCTCCACGCTTATCCTGGTTGCGGGCGATGCCGACTACGTGCCCGCACTCGAGAAGGCGGTCGAGCGCGGCTGGCGCACCGAGATCGCCTTTGTGAATCGTGGTACATCGAGGGCGCTGGAACGCGTGGTTCACAACTTCCGGACGATTGCGCCCGAAAGCATCGAGCTGCTTCGCCGTTTTTCCAACGGAACCGTGCGCCGATAAGACTGGATTCGGAAGACACGAAGCTCGCGTGACTCGTCCGTGCGAGCGCGCGGGAGCCGTCCTGGCGCGCTCCCGTGGTCTCGGGACCGTTTCGATCCGGTCTCGGGTGCATGAATCGTGTCCAGGCCCGACTGGCGAGTTCTACGACGTCGTGCCCGACATTCATATTCGTCAGCGCAGTGACGCTTCTCGGCCAGCCGCCTCGATGCGCCGGAGGGGACGACCGCTCGAATCGCATTCACGTGGGGGGCGGTCGTGTCCATCGCGACCGCGTGAAGCCTCGCGGAGTCACAAGTCCCCCTCTCCCCCCGGAACCCCGCACTCCCCGCCGAATGCGTGTACTAAGCGTGTACAGAGCCGTTTTCGGGGCCGGCCGGAAAAAGCGAGGCCCGACGTATCTCTTTGACACGTCGGGCCTTGCGAAAGTCGGGGCGATGGGATTTGAACCCACGACCTCTTGAACCCCATTCAAGCGCGCTAGCCAGGCTGCGCCACGCCCCGAAACGAACTGGACTGGCTGGGGCGATGTTGCGAGCAACGGCGTCCCAGCGAAGAACTTGGGGGCCGGATCGTAACCCTCGGGTCTGGGGGGGTCAACCGGAGCCGAGCGGGCGATGAACGACACGGTGCGCGAGGGAAGTGGGGCGAATCCCAGCCTCGCGGACTTGGGACCGCGGGGGATCGGCCGAGGGAGTTGGAGAGAACAAGTCGGAGCGGGGCGATGTCAGCGCGGTCCCAGGAGGCGGGCGCCCGGCGGAGAAACGGAAGGGCGAACGGAGGCGGGAGAGGGCGCGGGCGAGACGGCGGCGCCGCGCCCCGTGCGGGATCACGGACCGATGGTCACGCGAAGCCCGCGCGTCGCCGAGAAACCGAAATGGGCGCCGGGATCGACTTCGATCACCTGGCCGTAGATCGTGACGCCGATCAGGGACTGGAGGTTGGGGATGGCCCACTGAAGAGTGAGGCCGAACGCGGGCAGAGGCACTGGCACCACGAACTCCGGCTCACACAACAAACGGCCTCCGTAACCCGGCGCAATCGCGGCCTTCTCGGAAGAGAAAATGAGGAACGCCGTGCTCGGCATGTAGGAGGAGTTCTCGACGAAGATGTTGGAGGTGGAACCGATGGTCGGCGTCGACGAGAGGTAGATCACGGGCGCTTGATAGGTCGAGCCAGGAACGCCGTCGCCGTAGAGGCTCCACTCCCCACCGCGCGTGATGGTGACCGAGCCGAGGTTGGAGTCGATCGAGCCGTCCCACGCAAGGTAGGTGAATGCGTCCGATCCGGCGAAGCCCGGGTCCGGCTCATAGATCGCGTCCGTTCCAGAAAACGAGACCCGCCCGTGCGCGGGCTGGGTCACGACTCGCAAATTGAGCGGATCATTGTCCTGATCCGTGACGGAGAGCGGGACCGTGACGGAGTTGCCGAGCTGCGATACGCCCGTCGCGTTCTGTACCACGGGTCTGTGGTTCGGATTGGCGTTCTCGTTCTGCGGCCCCTGGTGGCACGAGTAACAGCCGATCTGGGATCCCGCGGCGAACGTAACGGTCCCGAAATCGGTTTGGAACGTGCGCGTCTTCTGCATCCGCGAGAGAACGGTCCCCCGATAGTCGGAGCCGTGGCAATCCCGGCAGCCTGCGAGAGCGGCACTCCCCACGTTCTCATGGCCATCGATCCAGCTGCCGCCGATCGGATGCATTCCGTGCGGCCCGCCGTTCACGGTCACCGGTTGCGTGTCGTGACAGGCCGTGCACTCGGCAAGCTTCCCACCATGGCCCTGCAGAGCGACGTTCTGCACGTTGTCGTTCGCCTGAGACGACGCGACCTCGGCGTGCGCCGGCCCGTGGCAGGCTTCACAAGACAAGCCGCCGTGTCCCGTCGAATACCGGTAGAGCGAGTGCCCTGGGGACGGGACATCGGGCGTCGTCGCGAATCGCGGATCCGCGGCAGGGCGCAGTGCCCCGTTGACGTCGAACGCCGACGAGTACCGAATGCCACCGTTGTTGTTCATCGCCGTTCCCGTGTGGCAATTCTGGCACGTGGGCTCGTCGAGCCAGCCTTGTCGCGTCGGCGCACCCACGGCGAGGATCGAGCCGTGGCAGCTCTGGCACTGGATGTCTCGCGTGCCGTAATCGCTCACGTGGTTCCCCATGACACCCCGGAGACTCTGCGTGTTCGCACCGGCATGGCAGCGATAGCAGGCGCTCCGGTCGCTCTTGAAGTCGAGCGGTACACCGAACTGCGGATCGGGAGCGTAGGCATGCAGCGAGTGGATCGCTGCGGTCAGCGGCATGATTCCCGCCATGCCCGAGCCCGGATACGCGTTCGAAGCGTGGCACTTCGCACAGCGCACGGCCGTGCCGCCCGCCGCCGTCAACTCGAGTCCCGCGGGCGCATATCCGGCCGCCAACAACGCCGCGGCATACGCCTGTGATCCAGAGTTCAACTCGTCGTGAATGCGCAGGATGTTCAATCGGTAATCCCGGTCGACGTTCGGATCCCACGCCCACCCGTGCGTTGGCTGTGCGATGCCGATGCCTGATCCGTGACAGACTCGGCAATTGAATTCGTCGGACACGGGCAGCACGACCTTCGTGCTGGCGAGGGGCGCGCCCGCGGGATCACGAAGCACGAGCTTCATCATCGGAAACGGGCGTAAGTGTCCGCCGTCGTCGAATGGAGTCACCGGGATCCCGCTGGCGCGGAACGCGTTCGTCGTCGGATCGAAGCTCATCGCTCGAGGCGTATTCGACGACCCCGGCATCATGGCGCCCGCGAGGCCGGTGTCCGGCGCGGGCGTTGCGCCGTATGTCCCTCCGACGAAACTCCAGAAGTTCGACTTCGCGGCCGATGATCGATTCTGCGAACCCCTGCCGTCAGCGACGGCTTCGTAAGTCACCGACATCCCAGCCGGTGCCGTCATCAGGACGCCTTGCGGAGAGATCACCTGCGCGCGGATGTCGTTCCCGAGCGGATGGAACGAGAACACGGAGTAATCGGGATCCACCTGATGCATGCCCGTGTCGTTCCACCCGATCACCTTCCACGCCGGCGGAGGTGGTGGGACGAGCGTGAGCCCACTGACGAGTACGCACACCAGCGCCGCAAACAGCCCGCCTGGTCGGAATCGGAACATCACGAGCCTCCGGTCGGGACTCCGGCAGGGCGCGCTCAGTGAAGGGTTCCGCACGCGGCCCGGCGAGTGAACGTCCAACGACTGGACCTGGATGCTATAGAGCGACCCCCGCTCCGTACATCCGAACGATGGCGCGATTCCGGGAAGGGCAGCGTGCGGCCAGTCCGACGAAAGGTGGCCCGTGCGATGGGGTCTCAGCCTCGCGTTCGAGCACTCGGCATCACGACAGCAACAATTCGAGATCCTCGCGCGTGAGCGATCGGATCAACGACTCGTCGGCGCGAATGATGGCGTCCGCGAGCGCTTTCTTCTGCTGCTGCAGTTGAACGACCTTCTCCTCGACCGTGTCCTTCGCGATGAGTCGGTACGCGAACACCGCGCGCGTCTGTCCGATTCTGTGCGCGCGATCCACGGCTTGCGCCTCGACGGCTGGGTTCCACCACGGATCGAGAAGAAACACGTAGTCGGCCTCGACGAGATTCAACCCGAGCCCGCCCGCCCGAAGGCTGATCAAGAAGACGCGGCATCCTGGGTCGTTGCGAAACCGCGATACGTTCGCCTCGCGATCGCGCGTCTTCCCGTCCAGGTACTCGAAGTCGATCTTCTTCGCCGTCAACCGCGCCTTCACGATCGACAACATGCTCGTGAACTGAGAGAACACGAGCAGTTTGTGATCCTCCGCCGTCACTTCCTCGATCTGATCGAGGAGCGTGTCCAGCTTCGCCGACGAGTCGGAGACTCGCTTCTTGTCGATGAGTCCCGGATGGCACGCGGCCTGACGCAGTCGGAGCAGCGCCTCGAGAACCTGGATCTTCGCGCGCGCGAGCCCGAGTCGATCGACCTCACCCAGGAGCGCGGACCGGTAGTGATCGCGGAGTTCGTCGTAGAGCTTGCGCTGCGCAGGCTCCAGCTCACAAACCAGCGTCTGCTCCAGTTTCTTGGGCAGGTCTTTCACGACCTGGTCCTTCGTCCGGCGAAGGATGTACGGCCGGACGGCCCGCGAAACGGCAGTCAACGACTGGGGGTCGGACGCCGCGGCCGCCAAAGAGTCGAACGCCTTCGCCGCCCCGAGCAGGCCAGGGTTCAGGAACTCGAACAGACTCCACAGCTCGGAGAGGCGATTCTCGATGGGCGTGCCACTGAGCGCGAGGCGATGCCGCCCATTCAGCAGCCGCGCCGCCTTCGCCGCCTCCGTCCCCGCGTTCTTGATCGACTGCGCCTCATCGAGAATCACGACGTCGAACTCACGCTCGCGGAGCTGCGTGATGTCTCGCCGCAAGATGCCGTACGTGGTGAGAACGAGGTCGTGCTCGTCGAAGTGGTCGCCAGGCACTCCGCGTTCCGCATGACTGTGATCGAGGACACGCAGCCCCGGTGCAAAGCGCTTCGCCTCGGCCGTCCAGTTGAACACGAGCGACCGCGGACAGACGACGAGGGCCGGGCCCGACCGCTTGCGCGCGAGAAGGTACGCGAGCACCTGGATCGTCTTCCCGAGTCCCATGTCGTCGGCGAGGCATCCGCCGAAGCCAAACTCCTCGAGGAAGCACAGCCACCCGAGGCCCTCGCGCTGATACGGGCGAAGCGTACCGACGAATCCTTCGGGCTCGTCCTTCGCCGAGATCCGGTCGAACTGCGCGAGCCTTTCACGGGCCTGGCGGAACCTGGCGTCGAACGAGATCTCGGGCTGAACCGCGAGCATCGCGTCGAGCAGTCCGACCTGCCCGCTCGTGAAACGGATCCGCTCGCCCTCCTCCTTGCCCAGCGTGGCGAGTCCGCCGAAGCGCCGAAGCCACTCCTCTGGGATCATCCCGAGCGCGCCGTCGCCCAAGAGAACCGTCGTCTCCCCGTCGCGCATCGCCGCGAGAAGGCGCGGCAGCGGGACGATCTCGTCCCCGAACGCGAGCCCGCCCTCCAGATCGAACCAGTCGAGTCCGGACCCCACCGACAGCTTCCACGCGCCGGACGCGCGGAACACGCGTCCGTCGGCTTCGAGACGCCAGCCGAGTGCGATGAGCGCGCGCATCGCTTCGGACGCCCGGGCCTTCGGCAGTGTGACCGAGAGGCGCCCGTTCATGTCCGTCGAGAGCCGGAACCCCGACTCGAGGAGTTCGTCGATCGCCTGCTTCTCCCGTGCGGTGTTTCGGAGCGTCACGGTCGCCGTCGCTTCGTCGCACCACCCCGACCCCACGTCGCCGAGTTCATACGTGCGCTCGCCGTAGGCAAACTTGACGGCCGCATCGAATTCCGAATTCGCGCGCGAGCGGTCCTCGCCTTTCGTGATCACGGCGCACGGCACCGGGACGGGCGGCGACGCGGGAACTCGCACGAACTCGGGAAGGACGAGCGGCGGCAGGTCCTTCATCTTCAAGATGTGATCGGCGAAACGGAGGACGTCGCTGCGATGGACGACGAGCGGGCCGTCCGTTCGCGTGAGGTCGACGAGGTGCGCGCCGCCGCGAAGCTCCGCAGCCCCGACCGTGGACTGCGTGACGACGATCCCGTCGGAGGTCAACGCCGCGATCGCATCGACACCCAGCCACTGCGAGTCCCGACGAAGTCGCGGCTCGAGGAGATACGACTCGGGCGGAGTCTTCGCCGGCTCGAGATAGAGAGCCAGCTCCCACGCCCCACCGGCATCCCATGCGAGAGGGGTCCACTCCTTGGAACCGGCTGTTCCGCCAAACAAACATCCCGCCGCCGACAACGCCGGCAGCGAGACCTCCGCGAGAGCCCTCGGCAACACGACGCGATTGGGGATCGGTGACAGGAACATGGCGTCGCTCAAGTTGAAGAGCTCGCTTCCCGCTCCGATGATCCCGACCAGTAGCTGGAACGTCGCGCGATCGAGCCGCTGCCCGGCGTCCGCGCGATTGAGCATCATGGATTTGAATGCACCTGGGGTGCCGTCCTGGCGCGTCTCGCGGAACAGGAGATCGAGCGCGAGCACCTGCCCGTTCGAGGCGACCCGGTCGATGACGCAGGCCATCGCGAGCGGGCGCTGGATGACGACGGCCTCGACGCGTTTGCGCTCGGGGCGGCTCCCCATGGCGCGCCGAAGCTGGAGCTCCCACGCAGGAACCGGCGTCTTCCGGACGATCTTCGCTGAACGCGCCTCACGAGCCTGCCGGCCATCCTCGTCGTCGGCGTGGAGGCGATGCTCGGGGAGTGGCACGAGGACCGGCGTGAGGTTCGCGGGGAGGCGCCCCGGAAATCCTCGTGGAGCGGCCACGAGCATCATGGCCCAGATGTGCTTGCACGCGGACGGGTTCCCCGTGAAGTACGGGCAGTCGCAGGTAACGAAGACCATGTCCCCGGACTGGGACAGAGTGACCTGATAGGAATCGCTTCCGGAGGCGCACCCCCGAACGAGCGTGGGTCCGACGAAGTCCACGCGGGAGGCCCCGAGATAGGAGTCCGCGCGTTCGCGTACCGCGGGACTGACCGACTCGGTGAGCAGGTGGACGGCGCGGGTCGGGGAATGGAGCGGCTCGGAGACGGACATGTGGAGCCGCCGCAACAACGGCGGGCCGCGACTCTAACGGCATCCACTCGCCGGGCCATCGGCGGACGCGCAGCCTGGCGGGGCGAGAGATGGCCGAAAAAAAGTCAGGGCCGGCTCATGGGGTCACGCACATGCCCCGTGAACCGGCCCTCAACGAAGCCCCGACTCCCCTGCCTTCATCGGTCCCGGCCCCGTGCCGGTCCCGAAAAGTCGCGGGCTTCAGTCTCGCTGGCTTCGGACTCTCGCGAGTC
The DNA here is from genome assembly GCA_044222185.1 of Planctomycetota bacterium. GTDB lineage: Bacteria > Planctomycetota > CAIWVZ01 > JBGANV01. Next base: position 504,607 of record JBGANV010000004.1, on the reverse strand, counting down.
GTCCGCTTGTTCGACCGAAGCGTCCTCGAGGTCGTTCCTGTTCGGCCCCGTTGACGTTCACTGGTATTGGCGAGGGGGTCGGCGAAAACGGCGAAATTTTTTTGTGACCTTTCGCTCCGGGTCCGGCGAGCCCGCCGGGAGGCGCACGAACCGACCTTCAGAGGCCGATTCCGTGGTACTCGATCCCCAGCCCCTCGAGGATCCCGCGGTCATAGATGTTGCGGCCGTCGAAGATCACGGGTGTGCGAAGGCGCTCTTTGATCAGCTGGAAGTTCGGGCGACGGTACTCGTTCCATTCGGTGACGATCACGAGGGCATCGCAGCCGGTGAGGGCGTCGTAGTTCCGTTCGAAGTACCGCACGCTGTCGCCAATGGCGCGGCGCGTCGACTCCAGGGCCTCGGGGTCGGTCGCATGAACCTTGGCCCCGCGCTCGACCAGGTCGCGGATCAGCACGAGGCTCGGGGCCTCGCGGATGTCGTCCGTGTTCGGCTTGAACGCCAGCCCCCACACGCAGATGGTGCGCCCTGACAGGTCGTTCCCGAACTTCTTCAGGACCTTCTCCGTGAGGCGGTGCTTCTGGAGGTCGTTCACGTCCTCGACGGCCTTCATGATCTTGAGGTCGTAGCCGACCTCCGCGGACGTTTGAACGAGGGCCTGAACGTCCTTCGGGAAGCACGACCCGCCGTACCCCGGCCCCGGGAACAGGAACGGGAACCCGATGCGCGAATCCGTCCCGATCCCCTTCCTCACGTGCTCCACGTTGGCGCCGAGAAGCTCGCACAGCCGCGCGATCTCGTTCATGAACGAGATCCGGGTCGCGAGCATGGCGTTGGCTGCGTATTTCGTGAGCTCGGCGCTGCGCACGTCCATGAAGAGGATCGGCTTGTTCGTGCGCACGAATGGCGCGTACAGATCGGCCATGATCGAGCGGGCGCGATCGCTGTTCGCGCCGATGACGACCCGGTCCGGCTTCATGAAGTCGTCGATGGCGGCGCCTTCCTTCAAGAACTCGGGATTCGAGACCACGTCGAACTGGGCGCCCTCCGGGGCGTTCGATGCGATCGCTGCGCGCACCCGATCGGCCGTTCCGACGGGCACCGTCGACTTGTCGACGATGACCTTGTAGCCGTTCAGGTTCTGCCCGATCGTGCGCGCAACCGCCATCACGTATTTCAGGTCGGCGCGGCCCTGCGCGTCCGGCGGGGTGCCGACCGCCACGAAGATCACCTCGGCGCTGCGCACGGCACCGGGAGCATCCGTGGTGAACGCAAGCCGCTCCTCGGCGACGTTGCGCTTGAGCAGTTCTTCGAGCCCCGGCTCGTAGATCGGGACCTTCCCGTCGCGCAGCATCTGCACGCGGGATTCGTCCACGTCGACGAGCGTCACGTCATGGCCCGAGTCGGCGAAACAGGTGCCAGCGACCAACCCCACGTACCCGGCTCCGAAGACTGCGATTTTCATGTGCGGCAAGAGCCCGAGAGGGCGCCTCCATGGGAGTTCATTCGGCCAGGCTCAGGCGTCAGGTCCAGTCGAGCCGGATGGCGAGGACGAGGACGCCGATTCCCACCAGGAACCCCAGCGAGATGAGAAGGATGAGAAGGCGCCACAGGCGTCGATCGGACGGATCCTGGGCGGAGGCGGGAGCGGGCACGGGCGGTTCGCGATCGGCATTCATTTGAGCCGCCCGGCGCGGCGGGAGTGACTACCCGCGCAGGCCCCAATGTGCCGAGTCCGGCATCAGCCCGATCACGAGGATCGTGGCGAACAGCAGCGGCATGCAGGCGACCATCGCCAGAGTCCGCTTGTCGAAGCGCAGGTGCATGAAGTACATGGCGACGAGCGCCGCCTTCGTCACGGCCGCCCCGACCAGCATGATCACCAGTCCGGCGCCCGTGAACATCTTCACGAAGAGCAGTTCGACGACCGTCAGCAGGACGAGCCAGCCGAAGATTTGGAGATAGATCTTCTTGTGCGAGCCGTGTGCGCCCGCGTCGTGTTCAGAGTCACTCACGTCGACATCACTCCAGTGCGAGTTCAGTGCGGAAGGTGAAGGATGGCGTTGTGCGCCGGCGGCAGCAGGTACACGAAGGTGAAGAGGAGGATCCACACGAGGTCGACGAAGTGCCAATAGAGGCCGACGATCTCGATGGGGGTCGCGTTCTTCGGGCCGTACTTCCCGCGCGCCGCACCGATCCACATGCAGGACAGGTAGATGACGCCGCCAAGGACGTGGAGCCCGTGGAAGCTCGTGAGCGAGAAGAACGTCGCCCAGAAGTTGTGGAGGCTCGGCTCGATGCCCTCCACGAGAATCAGGTGCGAGTACTCGTACACCTGACCGCAGAGGAAGAAGGCGCCGCCGAGGATGGTCAACCCGAGCCACTTCTTCAGGCCGGCCTGGTCGTTCTTCGTGCAGGCATCGTGCGCGAGCACCATGGTGACTGACGAGCAGATCAGGACGAACGTCATGATGGCCGTGAACGTGATGCCCAGCATCTCGTTCGGGTCGGGCCACTTGGACGCGAGAACGCGCGTCGCCGTGTACGCGGCGAACAGGCCCACGAATCCCATGCAGTCCTGGCACAGGAAGAGCCACATCGCGAACTTGCCGTTCGTCACGCCGAAGGGCGTCTTCTCGACCGGGATGGCCACGTCATGGCCGTGATGATCAGCGACTGCCGCTGTGCTCACGCGTCACTCCTTGTCCCACGCTCGACCGACGGCCGACCGGGATCACAACCTTTCTCCCATCGGCCAGACGCGAGGAGGACCTGCGATGTCACCCCGCCGAACCGATTCGATCCGAGTGGGCTGCGTCGACGAACGCACCCCGCCCGGGCATGAGGCCGGTATTGTCTCACGGTCGTCGCAAGACTCCAGACTCCGCCGGAAGTTCCAAACGGGGGGTGGCGGCGGGGTCCGGCCGGGCAAAAATGGCCCGTGTTACAACGCCGCCGACCGGGCGATTAGCTCAGCGGTTAGAGCGTCCGCCTTACACGCGGTCGGTCGGGGGTTCGAATCCCTCATCGCCCATCGACGACGCCGGCGGCCGCGGCCTTCTTGGAGGCGCGAACCAGGACGCCGACCACACTCAAGCCCACGATGAACGGCGAGAACGCCATGCAGACGATGCTCCAGAACCAGGCATCCTGCTCGAATGCCGAAAGCCCGTCCTTGCACCGTGGGCATCCGTGAGCCGGAGCGGCCGAGACGGCTGCGACGACCAGGAAGACGACCAGGCTCGGAAGGATGCGGCGGAGGGTCACCATGAGGGGCGCAGTGTAGCCGTGTGCCGCGTCGACGCCCAGGACCACTCCTTCAGGCGTACCACCGATAGAGCATGAAGTAGACGAGGACCCCGGTCACCGACACGTACAGCCAGATCGGCGCCGTCCAGCGCGCGAGGCGCTTGTGCTTCACGAAGTCTCCGCGGCGCGCCCGCAGGACCGTCACGATCACCATGGGCACGATCGCCGCCGCGAGGATCGTGTGACTCCCGAGCAGCGCCAGGTAGAAGGTCCGAACCCCCTCCCCTTCGTGGCCAAACGCTCGGGGCCCAACCATGGCCTTGTGCAGGAGATAGCTCACGAGGAAGAGGGCCGAGACGCCCACAGCCGCGGCCATCACTCGGGCGTGCAACTCGCGCCGGCCCCGGCGGATCAGGACGAGCCCGGTCACGATCAGTACGGCCGACGTCGCGTTCAGGGTGGCGTTGACCGCCGGAAGAATCGTCCAGTCCACGTCAGGATTTCGTCGCTTTCAGGAGGAAGGAGATGTCGCGCCGCAGCTCCATCAGGCGGTCCTTTTCCTTGCTGTCGTACACCCCGCGGAGCTTCCCGTCGCGGTCGATCAGCACGAAACGCCAGCTGTGCCCCTCCGGCTCACCCTTCTTGTTGGAGAGGAGGAAGCCCTTGGTGACGACGTTGTGGATGGTGTCGAGGTCGCCCGTCAGGAACATCCACCGCGACGTGTCGGCCTTGTAGAGCTCGGAATAGTCCTTGAGCACCGAGGGCTTGTCGCGACCCGGGTCGGACGTCACGGAAACGAACAGCGGCTCGGCCCGGCCCGCGTATTCACCGTGGAGTTTCGACATCTCCCGGCTCATGTCGACGCAGATTCCGCGGCAATAGGTGTAGAAGACGTCCGCGACCCAGACCTTCCCGCGCAGGGACGCGACGCTCACAGGACGGCCGTCCTGATCGGTCAACGCGAAGTCGGGAACGGTCGCGAGAACCGGCAGATCCGCGGCCGACTGCGGGGCCGCGGTCTTGACCGCGTTCTCGTAGGCCCGATTCCGGTCGATCACGCGCAACACCCCGGCAGCGACGCCCATGAGGACGAAAAGGGCGACGATCAGTTTCCCGATGGGCGGTCCCTTGGATGACTCGACGGCCGGTGACGGGTTCAGTTCGTTCATGCGAGGTTCCTCGCGGAAACACGGCGCGCGATTCCCATGGCCGCCGTGAACGCCACGGCAGCGAAGACCACGCTGACGGAGAGGCCGGACAGGACCGACGGCAGATCGGCGTGGTTCACGACGCTCGCCGGCCAGAGCGCGCCACGCAGCGCGGCCACACCGTAGGTCATGGGGTTCAACGCCATCGTGAACCGGATCACCGCATGCGCGCCGTCCGACGGAAAAATGGCTCCTGACAGGAACCACATCGGCATCAGCACGAGGTTCATCACGCCGTGGAAGCCCTGGACCGAGTTGAACCACCAGGCAGCGCAGAATCCCAGCCCGCTCAGCCCGAACGAAACGACGATCATGACGACGATCGCCTGCGCGGCGCTGGCGAGACCGACCGGGATGTGGACGGTGGGTGCAAGCAGGAGGAACAACGCGCCCTGGAGCGTCGCGATCGTCGTCCCCCCGAGCAGCTTGCCGAGAACGATGGCTCCCGGATGCACGGGCGCCACGAGCACGCCCTGGAGGAACCCTTCGTTGCGATCTTCGATCAGGGAGAAGCTCGAGAAGATCGCCGTGAACAAGAGGATCATCGCCAGGATGCCGGGGAAGAAGTACGCCTGGTATCCGCCGGCCTCGAGGGGTCGCTCCGCGCCACCCCAACGAAACGAGTCGGAGAGGCCAAATCCGAGGATCGCCCAGAACACGAGTGCAGTTCCGAGCACGCCGACGACGCGGCTCGGTTGGCGAAAGAAGCGAATGACTTCACGCCGCCACAGGGCCAGTCCAGGTCCGACCAGGCGACTCATCGGTGCCTCCTCCTGGCCCTGTCGACCGCGGGCTCACCGTCGGCTTGACCGTCGAGGAATCGGTGCCCGGTGCGTTTCAGGAACACGTCCTCGAGCGTCGGCTTCCCGATTCGGAGCGACCGGATCTCTCCCGGGAACGCGTCGAACAACCGAGGCACCACGCGGTGGGCGTCCGCACACTCGAAGCGAACGGTGGATTCGTCGGAAACCGCGGCCACGTCGAACTGCGCGGATACCCGCGTAGCGAGCGATCCGGCGTCTGCGGTCTCCACGCTGACGATGTCGCCGCCGATCGAGTTGCGGAGCTCGTCGGGAGTTCCCCCGGCCACGAGGCTCCCACGATGGAGGATCGCCAGCCGATCGCACTTCTCGGCCTCTTCCATCAAGTGTGTGGTGACGAGGCAGGTGACGCCCGAGCGGTCGCGAAGCTCCGCCAGGTAGGCCCAGACGTCCCGCCGCGCGCCGGGATCGAGGCCGGTCGTCGGCTCGTCCAGGAGGAGGATCGTCGGGTTGGGCACGATGCCCTTGGCGATCTCGACGCGCCGTTTCATGCCGCCCGAAAGCGTGCTCACACGCGCACCGAGATGATCGGCGAGTCCGACGCGCGTCAGAGCGTCACCGATACGACGCTCCAGATCGGCCCCCGCGAGGCCGAAGAGGGCTCCGTGGAAGCGCAGGTTCTCCGCAACCGTCAGGACCTTGTCGAGTCCCGGCGACTGGAAGACGACTCCAAGGTGCCGGCGAACGTCGGCCGCCTGCGATGTGACGTCGAATCCACCGACCCGGGCCCCTCCCGAAGTCGGGCGAAGCAAGGTCGAAAGCACTCGGAACAGCGTGGTCTTTCCCCCGCCGTTCGGACCGAGCAGGCCGAAGATGACGCCGCGCTCGACGTCGAACGAGACCCCTTTGAGGGCCTCGGTCTCGCCGTAGCGCACGCGCAGGTCGCAGACCTGGATGGCTGGCTCCCCGGTCACAGGATGTAGAGGAGCAGAAGCAGCACGGCCCACGCGACGGCGACGAATCCCCAGTACACGCAGAGCTGCTCGACGCGTTCCACGTCGACCCCACCCAGCGGCATCCTCAGCCTGGCGCCGCCGGACAGGAACTGCCAGATCACCCCGGCGAGCACGTGCAGACCGTGGACCGCCGAGATCACGACGATGTATGCGCCGTACTGTCCGGAGGTGAGGGTCAGCCCTCGACTCGCTTCATGGACGAACTCGTAGGCCATGATCGCGAGGAAGGTGATGCCGAGCGTCGTCACCACCATCAGCCTCTTCTGTGTGCCGAGGACGTCGCCCTGACGTGCCGGACGCCTTGCGGACACGATCACCGCCATCAGGAGGCCCAAGACGATGGCGTTCGCGACCGGCGCCGCGAGTCCCACGAGCGGCGGCGTGACGATCGTGTTGTGAGGCCCTTCGTAGGACGGCGGCCACATCCGCGCGTTGCTGAAACGCGTCACCACGAACGCACCGAGCAGACCGACGAAGACCATGGTCTCGCAGACGAGCCACAGGTACAGCGCGAATCGGCCGCGCGAGATCGGCGGACCGGAATCGGGAATCCGGTAGAGAACTCCGGGGTCGCTCATCGGCACGTGACTCCTGGCGGTGGAAAAACCGGTGCAGGATAGCGAGGAGAGGAGCCAGCGCCACGGGTCTGGGCGCGGCCTCACTCGTCGGCAAACCCGACTGGAGGTCGCCGCTCAGGTCTGTTTGTCGAAGAGCAGCGCCAGCCAGACGATCGGGATGTACGCGAGGGTCGCACGGAAGAGGCGCCGAGCCGAGTCGGCCCCGCGCTCGACGGCGTGGTCCAGAGAGAATCCGATGAGGAGCAGCCCGGCTGCGATGGCGACCGCGCAGTAGTAGCCGCCCGCGAGCCCAGTCCGGACGGGCAGCAGGCTCAGCGGCAGGATTGCCGCGGAATAGAGGACCACCTGGCGCCCGATGGTGATTCCCTCGGGGTCGACGACTGGAAGCATGCGGAAGCCACCGCGGGCGTAGTCTTCCCTGTGGCGTCGCGCGATCGCAAGGAAGTGCGGGATCTGCCACAGGAAGAGCACACCGCACAGCGCCCACACGTCGGGATCGTGGACGTTGCCCCGCGCGCCCGCCCACCCGAGCATCACGGGAAGCGCGCCGGGCACCGCGCCGACGATGGTGTTCAACGTGGTGCGCCGTTTCAGCGGCGTGTAGACGCCCAGATAGATGCCGAGCGTCGCCGCGGCGACGAGCGTCGCGGTCGGGTTCACGAAGACGACCAGGATCGCAAGGCCCGACAGGGCGAGCGCGGCCCCGAACGCGATGGCTGCTCGACGACCGATCGCCCCGCGCGGAATCGGCCGCTGCTGCGTGCGCTGCATCAGCGCATCGAAGTCGTGCTCGATCGCCATGTTCAAGGCGCTGCTGGCGGAGGCCGTCAGTGTGGCTCCCGCGACCGTCGAAATGAGCCGCAGCCAGTGAATCTCCCCGCGCTCGGCGATCACGAACGTGGCTCCGACCGCGAACACGACGAGCGCGTTCAGCCGGAGCTTGGCCAGGTCGAGCCAGGCGCGGAGTGGGAGGATCGGGCGGGATTCGGACGACATGACGGGTTCGCGCTCGCGCGCGCGGCACCACGGTAACCGCGAATGGTCAGCGCGGGCGATGGTGGCGGAAGGCGCGGAGCAGGATCAAGACGCCGAGTCCCAGGATGGTCGACCCGAGCACGAGGTGAAGGGTCGGCAGCAACGACAGGACGTCCTGCGGATTGACGTACCCCGTCGCCGTGTGGGTCACGAGGAACGCACCGAGTCCCAGCAGGAGTTGGACGCCGAGTGCGCCAGCAAGCCACAACGCGGGACGCCGCAAGACCGAGTCCGCCGGCAGGCCGATCACGACCGAGGCGACCAGTCGCGCGCCGAAGATCACCGTCGCCACCGCGCCGAGGATGTGAGCGATGGTTCCGAGGGCGGTCTTGTCCTGCGTCGCGTGGCGCAGGATCGCGCCAAGCAGGATCTGGCACCACACCATGACGAGCAGGGCCCGAGCGCGCCCCCGAACGACGGACGTCGCGAGCGCGGCGGTCGCCGGGATCCCGGAAAGCCAAAGCGGCCGAAGGACGGCGGCGAGGGCCACGACGAGCGCGAAGAACGTCTGACCGAGCATCGTGTGGATGATCGGGACGACGTTCGAGTGCTCGAGGCCGAGACGGACGCGGAGCCCGCCGATCAGCGCCTGCACGATCACCGCGGCGACGCTGCTGCCAGCGAGCCAACGCACTCCGCGCCGTCGGTCCGTGCCGAAAACGACCACCGCCAGGGCGACGGTCAGGAGCCCGACGGTGCCAGCGACCCAACGATGCCCCAGCTCCCAGAACTGATGCTTGTCGGCCGGGAGGAAGAACGACGCAGGCCAACTCGGGACGCTGTCACCCGACAACGTCGTGGTGACCTGTCCTCCGTAGAAAATGAGGAAAAGAGTGGCCCCGACGAGCGCGGCCGCAAAACGACCACGCCCCCGCGGCGAGGCGGAGGCGTGTTCGGGTTCAGCCGGCATGGCTGTGACGTGCGTCGACAACGATCAGCTCGAAGTTCCCGGGGCCTTCTTCTCGCCACTGAGGTCACGGTTCTGCGGCAGGAAGTCCTCGGTGACCTCCGGCGAGGCGAACTCGTACGGGCCGCGGTAGACCGTGGGGATCTGGACGAAGTTCCCGTGCGGCGGCGGCGTCGGCGTCTGCCACTCGAGAGAGTTGGCATTCCACGGGTTGTCGGACGCGGGCTTCTTGCCCTTCTTCATGCTCCAGAACAGGTTCAACACGAACAGGACCTGCGCCGCCCCAAGCACGTAGGCCGACAGCGTCATGAACTGATTGATCGGCTGCGTGTCCTTCAGGAACTCGTAGAGGTACGGGTTCGCGATGCGCCGCATGTGGCCGCGCGACCCGATGATGTGCATGGGGAAGAACGTGCAGTTGAACGCGATGAAGCTGATGAAGAAGTGCAGCTTGCCGATGCCTTCATTCAACATGCGGCCGAACATCTTCGGGTACCAGTACGAGATGCCCGCGAAGATGCCGAACGTGGTGCCACCGAAGAGGACGTAGTGGATGTGGCCGACCACGAAGTACGTGTCGTGGATGTGCATGTCGACCGGGGTCGCGGCCATGAAGAGCCCCGACAGTCCGCCGATCACGAACATCGACACGAACCCGATGGCGTGCAGCATCGGGAGCCGGAACTGGATCGTCCCGCCCCAAAGCGTCCCAAGCCAGTTGAACGTCTTCACCGCCGACGGCAGGGCGATGAGCATCGTGCTGATCATGAAGGTCATGCCCAGGTACGGGTTCATGCCCGACGTGAACATGTGGTGACCCCACACGATGAAGCCCAGCCCGGCGATCCCGGAGACCGAGTACACCATGGGGCGATAGCCGAAGAGCGGCTTTCGCGAGAACGTCGAGATGATGTCTGACACGATGCCCATGGCGGGCAGGATCATGATGTAGACGGCCGGGTGCGAGTAGAACCAGAACAGGTGCTGCCACAGCAGCGTCTGCCCACCACCGACGTTGTCGAGAGCCTCGCGGGACTTCGCCAGGCCTTCCGGCATGAAGAAGTTCGACCCGAGAGTTCGGTCACAGATCAGCATGAGGCCGGCTGACCCGAGGACGGGCGTCGCGAAGAGGACGAGGATCGCGGTGATGAACACGGCCCACGTCGTCATCGGCATGCGGAAGAAGTGCATGCCCGGCGCGCGCATCTTGACGATCGTGGTGATGTAGTTGACCGCACCCATGATCGACGATGCGCCGGCGAGGAAGACGCCCATCAGCCAGAGCGTTCCGCCTGCTCCCGGGGTGAAGACCGCTTCCGACAGGGTCGGGTAGTTCGTCCAACCTGCTTGCGCCGGCCCGCCCTCGACGAAGAACGACGAGACGAAGCAGCCGGCGGATGGCCACATGAACCAATAGGAAAGCGCGTTGAGGAACGGGAACGCCATGTCGCGCGCCCCGATCTGGAGCGGGATGACGAAGTTCCCGAACGCGCCCACCAGCATGGGGATGATCACGAGGAAGATCATGACCGTGGCGTGCATCGTGAACGCCTGGTTGTAGATCTCGCCCGGGAGTCCCGCGTTGAAGCCCATGCGCTGCGCGAGCCAGCTGCCGCCGGGCCACGCGAGCTGCGTGCGAACGACGAGCGCGAGCCCGCCGCCGATGGCATAGAAGAGCAGTGCAGTCCAAAGGAACTGCTTCCCGATCATCTTGTGGTCTTCGGACCACACGTACTTTCGGAAGAAGCTCAGTTCGTGATGGTCGTGTGAGGTCTGGAGCATCATTTCGAAATCACTCGCTCTTCGGGCCCGTCAGAAGTTGCTTCTCGAGCCGCAGCTCGTTCCACGGCCTCACGGGATCCTGGCGGAACCAGTTCTTCCACACGTTCTCGCCACCGCGATCGACGGTGCCGTTGTGCTTCTCCGATTCCTTCTTGAAGCCCGCCCATTTGACTCGGGTGTTCGGGTCCTTGACGCCGTTCTCCCATTCGTCCTGCGTCACGACCTTCAGCCAGGCGCGCATGGTCGTGTGATTGTTGCCGCAGAGCTCGGCGCACGCGATTTCGTACTCGCCGACCTTCGAGGGCATGAACCAGACGGGCATCGGCTTGCCGGGAACCGCATCCTGCTTCAGGCGGAACTCCGGGAGGAATATCGCGTGAGTCACGTCGGCCGCCCGCAATTCGATGAGCACCGGCTTGCCGACGGGAACGACGAGGCTGCTCATGACGATGTCGTCGTCGTCCTCGGCGCCGAAGTACTTGTCGGCGAGCGGGTCGAACTCCTCGATCATCGCCTTCGTCGGATCGTTCTTCGACGCCTTCCACTCGTCCTTCGCCTTGGCGTTGTCGTAGCTCTCGAACTTGCCGTCGATTCCGGCCTGACGGAAGTTCCAGTCGAACTGCTGCGCAAAGACGCGCACGACCGTCGCCTGGCTCGCGTCCGGGAACTGGGACGGCACCTTGGCACGGTTCCAGTCCGGTACCTGGGTGATGCCCAGCCAGACGAGGATGCACGCGGGCACGATCGTCCAGATGAGTTCGAGCGAGTGGTTGCCGTGCGTGAACGTGCCGCGCCGTCCCGGGCGAGCGCGGTACTTCAGCAGGAAATAGATGAGCGTGATGAAGACGGCGATCATCACGACGGACGTCAACCAGAGGATGACGCTGAAGAGGTGATCGATCCGGACCGGTACCTGATCGTTCGACGAACGCGGCGGCAGCCAGTAGGTCGCCGGCGCGTGGCCGTCATCCTGGGCGACGGCCGGAACCGCTACGGTGACCAGGAAGGCCACGAGCGGGCAAATGACGCGAAGAAGACGCTTCATGAGACGATGAAACTCCGCGGGTTCTGAACGAGGGGCCGGGACCGATCCGCGCCTGCGATCACTGCTCGAGTTCGAAGTTGACGTCCTTCGTTTCCTTCGCGCCAACCGTGACCTTGGCCGGCTTCGACTTGAACCGCTCGTGCCAGGCCTCGATTTCGTAGTCGCCCGGCGGCAGGTTCTTGAGCTCGAACGCGCCGTCGAGCTTCGTGACCGAGAAATAGTCGTGCTTGAACGCGCCGATGTAGGCACCCATCCAGGGGTGCACGTCACACTTGAATCGCAGGTCCTTCGGCGATTCTGCCAAGGAGATGGCCTTGTCGCCTTCGAGCTTGATCTCGCCCGGCTCGTTCATCGACAGGTTGCGCTCGCCGTTGAGCTTGCTCGTCATGTGGACGTTGTGCTGCGTCTTGTCACTGCTCTTCACGATCATCGTCTGGCCCGCGCGCATCGCAGCGACGTGAGGGACGTACTTGCAGTGCAGCTGGTCGATGACGACCGGCTCGGACGGGACCGGCGTCTTCACACCGAGGGCCGGACCCTTCTTGACGGTGACGATGACGTTCGCGAGCGCGTTGCCGTCGCCCACCACGCACCACTCCTCGCTGCCCTTGCCCGACCCGGCGAGGCACTCCTGCTCCTTCGCGCCGTAGTCGATCTCCTTCATCTTCGGGGCCGTGCCCTTGAGGGTCACCTTGCCCTTGATGACGCCGGCCGTCGCCGCGTCGAGCTTGACTTCAGCCTGGGGTGCCGACGCCTCCGGCTTCGCCGCGCCACCACCGCCGCTCCCTCCGGTGCCCGCGCCGCCTTCTTTCTTGCTGCCGCAACCCCCGACGACCAACGCCGCCAGGGCAACACCGATCAGGATGGATTTGGACACGAGAGTTCTCCTCAGCGAAGTCGAGTTTCGCTGTCAAGCATTCGGCTCGAACGGTGACCCGGCCGCGAGCCGCCACGCAGCGAGGCCTGACCAAACACGGTGATTCCGGCGTGTCTTCGGACAACGAGGGCACCGCGTCAGCCTTCCCGAGCGTTCCAGCGGCACGGGCTTCGACGAGCGGCCCCATGTTGCTTCGACCGGTTCTCGGGATCAACGGCGCGGAGTGAATTCTGACGACCGCGCTGCGACCAGACTTGGTGTCGTCGGAGTCGTCGCGCGGAGGTCGTTCAAACCGCTCCCGCAGCTTCGCGAATGACTCGCATCGCCGCCGTTCCGGAGCCACTCGCGGACGCTTGAACGAGACTCCTTCGCTTATAAGATCCGCCGACGTTCGGCCGGGCTCGCTCCCGTTTCTCCGCACTGCTGGGCGAGAGCGGCGTGATGAGATCCACGACCCGGGCGTGCCGTCGTCAATTTCGGGGCGTGCCGCCCGTTTCCTGACCGACGCGGACTCCGTGTCCGCGCCTCGATCGAACGCTTCGGCATGTCCTGCAGCGTCTCAAAGACCCAGGAGACTCGCGCGATGTCCGAAGAGAAAGTCCCGCAGCCGCCACCGCCCGCCGCAGCAGCACCCGCCACACCTGCGGCAGCCCCGGCGCCCAAGCCCGCCGCCGCCACCGCCGCATTGAAGCCCCAGCCCCCCAAGCCCCTCGCCAAGGGCGAACCCGCGGTGGCCGTGGACCCGGCTCTCCAGCGCCGCCGTGACTTCGTGTGGTATGGCGTCGCCGGCCTCATCGCGGTGTCGCTGATCACCTTCTGCCGGATCTTCTTCCCCCGTGCGCTCTTCGAGCCCAAGACCCGGTTCACCATCGGGTATCCGAGCGACTACGGGTTCGGCGTCGACACCAAGTACCAGCAGTCCCAGCGGATCTGGGTCTGCCGCGGCGCCCAGGGCGTCTACGTCATCCTGGCCATCTGCACCCACCTGGGCTGCACCCCGGACTGGCTCGCGACGGAAAACCTGTTCAAGTGCCCCTGCCACGGCAGCACCTACGACAGCGAGGGCCGCAACTTCGCCGGTCCCGCGCCGCGCCCCATGGCCCGTTGCCACGTCGAGCTGAACGCCGAGGGCAAGATCGTCGTCGACAAGCTCAAGAAGTACGAAGCCGAGAACTTCGACAAGCAGGGCGCGTTCCTGGCGGTCTGATCCGCAAGCCTGAAACACACCGGAAACGGAGAACGAGATGTCCGAGACGAAGGACCCCACGCCCGCCACGCCGCCGCCGGCGGGATCATCCCCCAACCCTCCGCCAGCTGCCAAGCCCGCCGCCAGCACGGCGACGGCACCGCCCAAGGCAGAGAAGCCCAAGTTCAAGCTCCCGAGCCCGGGCGAGCTCACGGAGAAGATGAAGGAAGGCCAGATCTGGAAGTCGGTCTTCCGTCACAAGCTCGACGAGTCCCCGCGCAATCGGTCGCTCGCGGTCCTGTCGAACGTCTTCCTCCACCTCCACCCGGCGAAGATCAACCGCGACGCCGTCAAGTACAACTACACGTGGGGCATGGGAGGCATCACCTTCTACCTCTTCGTGGTGCTCACGCTGACCGGCGTGCTGCTCATGTACTACTACCACCCGAGCAAGGGCCAGGCGTACCGCGACATCATGTACCTCCAGCATGACGTGCCGTTCGGCAACTTCATGCGGAACATGCACCGCTGGGCCGCCCACTCCATGATCATCACGGTGTGGTTGCACATGTTCCGCGTGTTCCTCACGGGGTCCTACAAGCCGCCGCGTGAGTTCAACTGGAACATCGGCGTGCTCCTCCTCCTGTTCACCATGCTGCTCTCGTTCACGGGCTACCTCCTGCCGGACGATCAGCTCGGATTCTGGGCCGTCACGGTCGGTACCAACATGGCCCGCGCGACGCCGCTCCTCGGCCACGAGGGTCCCCTCGGTCCCGAGCTCGGCATGACGGCATTCAACGACGTGCGCTTCGCGCTCCTCGGCGGTTCGATCGTCGACGCCAACGCGCTGCTCCGCGCCTACATCTGGCACTGCATCGCGATCCCGATCATCGCCTCCGTGCTGATGATCGTGCACTTCTGGCGCATCCGTAAGGACGGGGCGATCTCGGGTCCGGCTCCGGTGATGATCGAGTCCGATCTCGCCGGCCCTGTGAAGACGCGCTGAGTCAACAAGAGAACAAGGAAGGACACCGAGTCCATGGACTGGCATCAACTGTGGAAGATCACGTCGGCGGCGGACAACGTCCCGATCGTGATCATGCTTTTCCTCATGCCGTTCTACACGTGGTACGGCCTGCGGCAGGCATTCGCGAACGACCGTCTCATCGCCCGCCTCGAGGCCGACCCTGAACTGGCGAAGACCCATCACCGCAAGACCCAGCCCTGGGCCAAGGGATGGGACTCGACGGTTCACGTGTGGCCGTACCTGCTGAAGATCGAATTCCTGGCGGCGATCATCGTCACGGTGATCCTCGTGGTGTGGTCGATCGTGCTGAACGCGCCGCTGGAGGAGCCATCGAACCCGAACCTGACGATGAATCCCTCGAAAGCCCCGTGGTACTTCCTCGGGCTCCAGGAGATGCTCGTCTACTTCGATCCCTGGATCGCAGGCGTGGTGCTCCCGTCGATCATCCTGCTCGGGCTCATGGCGATCCCCTACATCGACACGAACCCGCGGGGCAACGGCTACTACACCTACAAGCAGCGGAAGTTCTCCCTGTGGATGTTCTTCATCGGCTTCCTCATCCTCTGGCTGCTGTTGATCGTGATCGGCACGTTCATCCGCGGCCCGGGCTGGATGTGGTTCTGGCCGGGTGAGACGTGGGACCACCATCGCATCGTGCACGCCCTCAACCGCGACCTCCACGAGTTCGTGGGCCTGACGGACGCGTCCATGCTGGTGAAGTCCCTCTTCGGACTCACCGTGCTCGGCGTCTACTTCGCGGCCGGCGGTTTCATCATGGACAAGCTGGTACGCAAGTACCTGCCGGAGATCGTGAAGCGCTGCAGCAAGCCGCAGTACATCACGACGGTCCTGCTGACGCTCATGATGTTCGGCCTCCCGATCAAGATCATCCTGCGCCTCGCGTTCACGGTGAAGTACGTCTGCGTCACACCGTGGTTCAACGTCTGACGCCCCCCTGGTGCGCGCCTCGTGCGCGCACCAAACCCGCGCACGGCACGCGCCGGCGCTGATCCAAACACCGATTCCGACGAGGCGGCATGACGAGCCGCCTGAAGCGAAGGAGCACTGAACTCATGGCTGAAGAGCAGCCGATCCCGCCGGATCCCATCCGCACGCAGTCCTTGAGCATGCCGATTGCCGTATCGACGTTCCTCCTCATCGTCACCACCGGGTGGGCGATCTGGGACGAGGCCGTCCACAAGCGCCCCTACATCGAGTACCAGCAGCGTTGGGTCGGGAGCTTCGGCGACTACCTGACGAGCATCGAAGGCGACGTCCGCGACCGCGAGTCGAGGATCATCGCCTCCGCCGAGTACAAGACGCTGAGCGCAAACGTCCAAGCCGCGAAGAAGGCGAGCGAGGCCGGACTGCGCGAGGTGATCGCGAAGCTCAACGCCATCGACCCCGAGCTCAAGGCTCTGGATTACACGTTCCGCGACTCGAAGGGTCGCATGGACGAGTACACGAACCGCATCGAGAACGCCGAGGGGTCGAGCAAGGACTCACTCCGCGCCGAGCTCGAGAGCTTCAAGCAGAAGGAGTTCTCGGTCGAGGTTCCCGATCCGAAGGACCCGACGAAGACGATCCAGGCCAAGTACACGCCCGTGAGCCTGGTGAAGCGCTTCCAGTACCTCAAGGCGGAGCAGGGCCGTCTTCAGGGCGAGCGGGGCATCCTCGCCGGTCCTGAGCAGGAGGCCGCCAAGGCACTCGACGCCTTCAAGGCGAAGCAGCTCCGCGGCGTCTCGTCGGGCGCCATCGCGTCGATGAAGGGCGAGCTCGAGACCTTCAAGTACGAGATCAAGCAGATCCACGTCGCCGACATGGGCGAACTCGTCGATCGCTGTGAGTCGTGCCACCTGGGTGCACGCAGCCCGATCCCGATCAAGGCGGAAGACGTGGGCGGCGAGCGCACGTTCGTGAGTCACCCGAACGGTGAGCTCCTGGCGATCCACGATCCGGATCGTTTCGGATGCAGCCCGTGCCACGGGGGCAATGGTGTCGGCGTCATCAACGTCGAGACGGCCCACGGCAAGTTCAAACACTGGCTGTGGCCCATGTGGGAGAAGGAGAACCGCGAGGCGGGCTGCAATCAGTGCCACGGCAAGGACCTCGTCCTCGGACACGCCGCGACGCTGAACCAGGGCAAGGAGCTCTTCCGCAAGCGCGGGTGCTGGGGCTGCCACCGTTACGAGGGCTACGACACGGAGAACGAGGAACTGACGATCGTCCGAAAGGACATCCAGGCCCTCGATCTCGCTGAGGATGCCGTCAAGACGAAGATCGCGGACGTCAACAAGGCCATCGCGCGTGTCGGCGCCCATGAAGGCAGCGACATCCTCGATTCCGCAACTCGCGCGCTGTGCGCCGAGGTCGCGATGACCTCGCCCGTCGTCCCGGCCGCGAAGCACGCCGGCTTGTCGGCGGCGCTGTCGATGGGGCGTCTTGATGACGAGCTCAAGTCGACGGTGATCGAAGCGCTCCAAGACCGCATCCCGGCCCTGACGCAGCAGGTCTCCCAGGCCCAGACGAATCGGGGAACGAAGTCCGCCCGCGAGCACGAGCTGATCCTCGAGATGAAGAAGGTCGGCCCGAGCCTGAAGGAAGTGCGCATGAAGATCAACCCGGCCTGGTTGCCGGGCTGGATCAAGGACCCGTCGGTGTTCCGGCCCGACACGAAGATGCCGACCTACGCGCGCATCGACGAGGGGCAGGCGCAGGCGATCGCGGCGTTCATCTGGTCGCGCGGCGTCGTCGGCCCGCTCGAGAAGAAGCAGCCGGGCGATGCGGCGCGCGGTGAAGTCCTCGTCCGTGATCGCGGCTGCGTGGCCTGCCACTCGGCCAAGATCGGCGGCGAGATCGTCGGGAACGACTTCGCGGCGAACCTCTCGCGCGTCGGTGAGAAGGACAACTTCGACTACCTCGTTCGCTGGGTTTCGAATCCCAAGCAGAAGACGCTGCCGTTCAGCTTCGGACTGAAGCGTGACCTGACGCCCGAGGACTTCCAGAAGGCAGGTTTCCCGTTCGAGTTCGACCACCAGAATCCGTCCTGGCCGAAGGAGTGGGGCACGCTCCTCACCCACCAGATGACGGTGATGCCGAACCTCCGCCTCTCGGATGAGGATGCACGCGACATCGCGTCGTACCTCATGACGCAGAAGCAGGACGGCGCGAGCTACCCGGATGCGGCGGGCATCACGGGCGCGTCGAAGGAGCTCATCGACCGCGGCGAGCGGCTGGTGAAGAACTACGGCTGCGCCGGATGCCACGAGATCGCCGGGATGGAAGATGCTCAGCGCATCGGCACCGAGCTGACGAAGGAGGGGTCGAAGCCGATCGAGCGCCTCGACTTCGGCCAGCTCACGCACGTCGCCGAGCACGACGGCTACTACAACGTGAAGGGCTTCGTCGACCGCAAGCTCAAGGACCCGCAGATCTGGGACCAGGGCAAGGAGCCCGCGGAGGAGCTGGGTGGCCTGAAGATGCCCAACTTCCGCCTCTCGGACGGCGACATCACGGCGGTCTCGACCTTCATCCAGGGATCGCTCGAGACGAACATCCCACCGAAGTACCAGTACCTCCCCGCCGATCAGCGCCAGGCGGTCCAGGACGGCTGGTGGGTCGTGAAGAAGTACAACTGCGTCGGATGCCACGCATTCGAGGCGGGCGCGCTGCCCGCGCTGTGGACGACGCCGTGGTTCTCGAAGGCGGGCGAGGACATGCCCGAGGTGCTTGGACAGAACGGCGAGTCGCACCGCGGTGGTCCGGGCCGTCGTCCGCCGACCCTCGTCGGTGAAGGCGCGCGCGTCGACCCGCAGTGGCTCGCGGAGTTCCTCCGCAACCCTGCGCTCTCGCGAACCAACGTCCACCGCAACGGCGTTCGCCCATACCTGAACGTCCGCATGCCGACGTACGACATGTCGGACGGCGAGATCTCGAAGATCGTTCGGTTCTTCGGCGCCCTCGCGAACCAGACGACGCCCTACGTTCGCCCCGAGCAGGTGCCGCTCACGGACGCCGAGGCGGCGGCTGGACGCGCGATCTTCAACGAGGTCAACGGCTGCGCGAAGTGCCACGCGACCGGCGAGCAGACGACGTTCACGAAGGACATCAACGCTCCAGGCTTCCACCTCGCGGCGGCGCGTCTGCGGCCGCAGTGGATCCAGCGCTGGATCCTCGATCCCGCCCAGCTGATCCCGGGCTCGAACATGCCGACCGGCCTGTTCAAGCGGGACGGCCGACGGTGGGTCGTGAACAAGAACGACGTCCCGGAGGCCCTCAAGTCCTACACCGGCGACCACGCCGACCTGATGGCTCGCTTCCTCGCCCAGTTCAACAGCCCGGGCGTGTTCAAGCCGAAGTGACCGTCTTGCGCGGTCGCGGTACTTCGCCGTGACCGCCACCGCCCGGCGCGACACGCTCGCGCCGGCGCGGACACCCCGCGCGAGCGTCGACCCGACGCGACTTCCTCCGCGCGCGACTCCCGGAACGATGAACCCTCAGGGTCCGTCGTTAGCATCCCCGGCCATGTCCGAGCCCACCGACGCGCCGCATCCTCCACGGAAGAATCGTCTACTTCCCTTCGTGATCCTCGTGATCGTGTTCGGCACGGGCCTGTTCATGCTGAATCGCGACTCGCTCCGCAGGCCGCTGAGCGACGCCGAACTCACGGCGTTTCTCGCGGACTCGAGTTCGGGGCGTGACGCCTACCACGCCGCCGAGGAGGTCTCCCGGCGCATCCAGGCCAAGGACGCGAGCGTGAAGGCCTTCTACCCCGCCGTCATCGCCATGGCGAAGGCCGAGGACCCGGAGCACCGCAAGGCCGCCGCGTGGGTCATGGGCGAGGACAACAAGGACGAGACGTTCCGTGCCGCGCTGCTGCCCCTGCTCGGCGACCCCGTCGCCATCGTCGCCCGCAACGCTGCGCTTTCGACGGCCCGTCACGGCTCGGCCGCCGGAGTCGAGATCCTCCGCAGCATGCTGAAGCCCACCGAGATCCTGGCCCCCGAGGCCGGTGTGTTCACCCCCAAGTCGCACGTGGGCGACACGCTCGACCGAGGTCACCAGATCGGATCGCTGGCGAAGGCCTCCGGCGGCACGCTGATCATCGAGCCCCCCTTCGTCGGCAAGATCACCAAACTCGCCGCCGCCAACGCAAACCTCACGAAGGGTGATCTCATCGCCTCCCTCGGCGCAGCCCAGTCGCACGCCCGTGACGCCATCATCGCCCTCATGTTCCCCGGCGTCGGCCGCGCCGAACATGCCGCCGACATCGAAGCGTTCCTCGCGGCGACCCCCGATCTGGACAAGGACGTGGAGGCGCAGGCGAAGGAAGCGATCACGCTCCTGCGGGCGCGCACGCGGTAGCCGAGCGAGGGCGCGCCGCGCTCTCTACGCCGGCCGGCGGCGGGGTTCTGAGCTGCTTGGAACTCGTCGCGGGCATTGAGCGCGCGACGGAGATCACGCTGGCAATCGACGCGAACTTCGTTTCGTCGACGTTCGCGCGAGGCCGGAGGCCTCGCGATCCGGCCAGGCGAAGCCTGGCGCTCCTGCCGTCGGACGACCTCGGGCCAGCGGCGACGGGCCGCGCTTTCTACGCGGATGGACGGCAGGGTCTTGGGCTGCCGGGAACTGGCGGCGGCGATCGACGCGAATTGAGTTTCGGCGACGTTCGCGCGAGGCCGGAGGCCTCGCGGTCCGGCCAGGCGAAGCCTGGCGCTCCTCGGGTTCATGACGGACGGCGAGCGCGAGAATCTCGCGGCGCGCGTGTCACGAAATCGGCACTCCGGCCATGGGGGATCCGTACACGGCCACTCGCAGGCCGTGACTTCAAGCCACGACGTTTTCGGAGGAAACCCATGTCCGCAGCGACTCGCGTACTCTCTCTCGTCTTCGTCGCCACAGCGCTCGCAAGCGTTGCCGGCGCCCAGGCGGTGTTCCCGGCCTTGCGGGTGGCCCGCTCTCACGCGGCACCCGTCGGCGGCCCCATCTATTTCGGAAGCAACCAGATCGGCACTGGCGGCGACTTCACCGGCGACGGCGTTCCGGATTACGCCATCGGCGCGCCGTTGTATCCATCGGGTAATCCGACGGCCCCGGGGGCAGCGTTCGTCTACTCGGGAAGCACGGGGGCGCTGGTCACGCAGGCGAATGGCGCGACGGCGGGCGAGAACCTCGGCTCGAACGTCACGATGGGACCCGTCACACCGACGGGCACGGCGGCCGTGCTCATCGGCGCGCCAAACTTCAACGGCGCCGTCGTGGGAGGGGCGTTCACGGGCCGCGTCGCCATACTCAGCGCGACGCCGGGACTTCCCGCGTTCCTCTACCCGCCTTCGCCGCCGCCCGGCCTTCCGCCGACCCTCGAGTTCGGTGGCACCATCGCCCTTCCCGGCGACCTGAATGCGGACGGTTTCCCCGACATCGTGGTCGGCTCGAACATGCTTGCGCCGAATCCGGGGCGTGTCTTCGTGTTCTGGGGACCGAGCTTCTCCTCGGCGACGTTCCTCGCCGGGTCGGCGAACGGGGACTCGTTCGGCACGTCCGTCGCGGCGATCGGTGATGGCAACGGCGATGGCCGGCCTGACTTCGCGGTCGGTGCGCCGAATCACCCGCTCGGAGGCCGCCTCCATGTCTTCACCGTCCCGGTCGGGGGATTCCTTCCGACGCAGTACACGACTCCACGCGACGGATCGATCCCCGGCGGGCAGTACGCAAACTGGATCGCTGGTGTTGGTGACGTCAACAACAACCTTCTCGGTGACATCGCCGTGTCGAACAACACGGCGAGCGCCTTCACCGATGTCGTGAGCGGAACGAACCTGGGCCTGATCCGTTCGCACCCGGCCATTCAAGGAGTCTGCGCAGGCGGGAAGGACTTCGACTCGGACGGCGTGAGCGACTATTCGGTGTCTGGACGGATCTACTCGGGCGCGACGGGCCAGCTGCTGTTCGTCGACACGACGCAGGGCGCGGCCTGCGCGGCAGCATTCCTCGGTGACGTGAACGGGGATTGCGTCCCGGAGTGGATGGACTGCAGTTTCGCGACGACGCCGACGGCCGCCGGAGTCTTCAAGGTCACGATCTGGGCGGGGCCCGCCCTCACCGTTCACGGAGGCAACTGCACGGGCGGCTTCGGTTGGCAGAACAAGTTCTGCTCGCTGGCGGGATCCAAGTACCTCACGGTGGCCGGCCCGGCCCTTCCGGCCGCTCCGCCGACGGGTTGGTTCTTCGACGTCGACGTGCCGTGGTCGGTGCTGGAACTCTGCGTGCTCACGGCGCCCTTCAATGGAACGCTCCCGCTGAGTGGCACGACGCCCCCGATCAATCTGACCTACGCGACGACGGGCGCGTTCACCCTTTGCGGCTCGACCTTCGACGTCGTCACGGTCGTGTTCGGTTCGGCGCCGCCGTTCATCGCGGCAGTCTCGAACGTTGCGCGCATCACGCTCTGACCGAGGGGCCAGGGCCCGACTCGCGCCGCGGTCGACGCGCCGTCGAGTGCCGAACCGAGCCCGCGCGATGGGGTGAGAGCCTTGGCGGAACGCCGCCGCCGAGGCTCGAAGGTTGGCCCGACCACGGTGATAGATCGAGTTGATCGCCTGACTGGAACTCGCCGCGATGATCGATCCTGCGGTGAAACCCCCGCAGACGTCGCTCCACGAACCACGCTACGTCGACGATCGCGGTACGCCGCACGCAACCGCGGCTCGTACTTGGCGGGGGCGCCTGATCAGAACGGCAGGACGCCGTTGCTGGCTTCCCACTCGGCCGTGGGCTGCATGACGATGGCGTTCCAGGGGCAGCCTTCGAGCCAGGTGCCGTCCGGACCCTTGGTCACGCACTTCTTGCAGCCGATGCACTTCACCGGGTCGACCCAGATGTAGCCGAAGGGCTGGTGATCCTCGTCGACGATGAGGTTCATGCAGTCCTCGACGGGGCACAGCTCCTGGCACACCGGCGACCCTGCGCAGCCCGTGCAGTTGTCGGTGATGACAGCGATGTCCTTGGGCTTGCGCTTGCGCTTGGTGTTGATGAGTGCTTCAGCCATCTGGGTTCCCGATGAGTCCGGAGATCATATTGGGCCGCCAAGCTCCCGCAAGCACGGCGGGTCAGCCCGCTGGCGGACTTTGGCGGCGCTTGAGGTGTTTTTCGTGGGCCTGCCAGATTTCTCGATGAACGTCCGCCTCGTCCACGACGCCTTCGCAGTGGAAAAGGCACTTCCCATCGGCGAAGAACAGGAACGCCGGCGTTTCGATGTGGCTGAACCGTGCGACGGTGGCCGGCGACTGCTCGACCTCGAGCCAGCGGACTTTCAGGGCCGGGCCGTTCCGCTCGGCGAGCCTGCGGGCCTGGTTGATCATCACGCGGTCACCGATGCTCCACTCCCGGTAGAAATGGACGAGGACCGGCACGGGGCTCTGGAGCACCTCGGCGTCGAAATCGGCGTCCGTGACGTGCGGCGGCTCGGGCTCCTTCTGCCGCCGTGACCGTGCGAGCAGGAACACGATCAACATGGGGATGATCGTCCAGGCCGCGACCTTCCAGCCGAAGAAGTCTTCCTGACTCCGTTCGGCGTTGCTCTGGAGACTTGCAAGGACCCCGTGGATCACGCGTCCTCCTCCGGATGCTCCGCCAGGTACCGGCGCTTCGAGCGGAACCACTGAGCGGCCGCGATTCCCCACCCGGTGAGCGCCGTTGCGAGCTGAACTCCGAGGATGACCCAGTAGGCGACGCAGGCCAGCTCGGACCGCGGTGACGGCCACGTCCAGGCGATCACGGTGCCGACGACGGCGATCCAGGCGATGACGGTCGGCGTCACGGTCTCGACGAGCATGTCACGGAGCAAAGTGCCGTAGAACACGGCCCAAGCACCCAGGAATTGGATGGCGTGAATTCCCGTCCGCCACCAGAACCCGGGGTGCGGCCACGCGAAGGCCCCGTTGCGCTCGAACGCGCACCACATGGCAACCTGGCACGTCGCGTACACGAACGCCGGATGGATGAGGTTCTTGGCGAGATCCCAGACACGCAGCTCGAACTCGCGGATCTGGGCCGGACTTCGTTCGCGTTTGCTGCCGGACGCGGGCTGCCGGTGGGACGACGATGAGGACGGAGGAGCGGCCATGACGTGCTCCACGGTAGCCGCGCGACCGCCAGCGAAAAGCACCGCGACGATGGCGATCGTCCCTCGCGCGGGCCTGCAGGCGAACGACCCCGCCGGTTACAAAGCTGCCACGCCATGGGCGCCGCATTTCGCAACCTGAGGCAGTTCCTCGCCGCACTGAACGATCGGAACGATTTGCGACGCATCCGCGTCGAGGTCGATTCGGACCTGGAGGCTGCGGAGATCCACCGCCGCGTGATCGCCGCCGGCGGCCCGGCGCTCCTCTTCGAGAACGTGAAGGGCGCGGCCTTCCCGCTCGTGACCAACCTGTTCGGGACTCGCGAACGCGTTCAGCTCGCGTTCGGCGATCGGCCGCGCGAGATCATCGCCCAGGTCGCGCGGCTGCCGGAAGAGCTCATGCCGCCGTCGCTCGGGCGACTGTGGTCACAGCGACGCCTGATTCGGTCCCTCACGAAAGTAGGGATGGCGCGTCGAGGAACCGGCCCCGTGTCCGCCGTGCGTGGCGAACCAGGCGTGGCGGCGACCATGCCGCTCCTGCGAACCTGGGCCGAAGACGGCGGCGCGTTCCTCACGCTGCCTCTCGTCTACACGCAGCATCCGCTCACGCACGGACACAACCTGGGCATGTACCGGATGCAGCGCTTCTCGGACGCCACGTTCGGCATGCACTGGCAGATCGGCAAGGGCGGCGGATTCCACCACGCCGTCGCCGAGGGACGCAACGAACCGCTGCCCGTGAACGTGTTCCTCGGCGGCCCTCCGGCGCTGATTCTCGCGGCCATCGCCCCACTTCCCGAGAACGTCCCCGAACTCCTGCTCGCCTCGCTCGTCCTCGGCGAGAAACTGCCACTCGTGCGCGTCCCGGAAACGACCCTGCCCGTGCCCGCGGAGGCCGAGTTCGCCCTGGTCGGTGAGGTGCGCCCGCACGAGCGTCGCCCCGAGGGCCCGTTCGGCGATCACTACGGCTACTACTCGCTCACGCACGACTATCCGGTGTTCCGTCCGCGGACGATCTATCACCGACGCGATGCGATCCTCCCCGCGACCGTCGTCGGCAAGCCGCGCCAGGAGGACTTCTTCATCGGAGACTTCCTCCAGGAGCTGTTGTCGCCGCTATTCCCGGTCGTGATGCCCGCCGTGCGCGATCTGTGGTCCTACGGCGAGACGGGCTACCACTCGCTTTCTGCCGCCGTGGTCGCGCAGCGCTACAAGCGCGAGGCGATGGCGAGCGCGTTCCGCATACTCGGCGAGGGCCAGCTCTCGCTCACGAAATTCCTGCTCGTCCTGGACGAGTCCGTTCCGTTGCGCGACTTCCGTCGCGTGCTCGAGCACGTGCTTGCGCGCGCCGATTTCCGCTCGGACCTCTACGTCTTCGGCAACCTCTCCATGGACACGCTCGACTACTGCGGCCCCAAGGTGAACGAAGGCAGCAAGGGCGTGCTCCTGGGAGTCGGCCCCGCAATCCGCGCGCTGCCGGCCGTGTTCGATGGCGCTCTCCCGCCCGAGGTCGAAGACGCCCGTGCCTGGTGTCCCGGATGTCTCGTCGTCTCGGGGCCTTCGTTCGCCGCCGAACCCGATGCCGGACGGCGGGTCGCACGAACGTCGTCGTTTGCGAAGTGGCCGCTGGTCGTACTCGTGGACGATGTCGCCGAGGCCGTCCGATCCGAAGCATCGTTCCTCTGGACGACATTCACGCGCTTCGAACCCGCCGCGGACATCCACGCCGCGAGCCTCGAACTGGTGCGCAACCACCCGTCATGGACACCCCCTGTCGTCATCGACGCGCGCAAGAAACCTCACCACCCCGCCGAGTTAATCTGCGACTCACGTACGGCGGAGACGGTCGACCGGCGGTGGAAAGACTATTTCCCCGAGGGACTTCCGATGGGAGACAGCGCGCGCGCCCACCTCGGCTGACCATTCCTGCGTCGGCCGCCACCGATCCCCAGCGCCACGCGGTCCACACGAGACCGATCTCCGATCGTGCCAGGACCTTGCAGGTCCGGCCTCGCGCTTCATAGACTCGACGCGCTTGAACTTCACCCAGCGGCGAACAGCCGCTGCTTCCATCAGAGGAACGCTCCCGCTTTCGGAGATCCCCATGTCACGATCCCTCTCCGTTCCGTTCGCGCTCGCCCTCGCCTGGGTGGTCGCGGCGCAATGCCCGAATACGCCGCCGACGGCCTTCCTGAACAACACGACCGTCACCGGCAACGAGTTCAACGTCTTCACGCAGACGAACTCGACGGCCAACAGCCTGTTCACCCCGACGGCGCAGGACAACATCGCGGTGTCGTCGGCACTGGGTCCGATCACGATGCAGTTGACGAACGTCTCGGGCTCCGCGGGACTTCCGCTCTCGATCGTCTACACGGCGGGCCCGCCCGTCGCAGGCCCGCAGTCGATTCCGGGATCGGGAGACGTGTGGCTCGACTTCTCCGTGCCGTTCGGCGCGATCGCCGATGGCATCGGTCTCTTCAACTTCGGGATCCCGAACCCGTTCATCGCGACGCCGAGCCCCCAGTTCGTCTTCCAGCTCTCGATGAACCTGGCGAACGTCCCCGGCATCAACAACACCTGCTGGACGCTTCAGACAGCCATCCTCGATCCGGCGGCCTTCAACTCGCTGCGCCTCAGCAACGCAGTCCAGCTCGAAGTTCACCCCGGCATCGCATCGATCACGCCGAACTTCGCCGGTGAGTTCACGCCGGTTTCCCTCTCCACGTCCGGCGGCTCGGGCGGCGTCGCGAATTTCACGCGGTTCAACCCGGCGAACGGCAACGGTGGAGCCACGCTCCCCGTCAACTCGCCCTCGCTGAACTTCTCCGTGCCGCTCGGTGCGGGCTCCGGCCCGGTGACCTACGAAGATTCCACGGCGCCAGGATATCCGTCCGAATCCGATCCCGACGAGATGCGCACGTTCCTCGCCGTGATCAATCCCAACGGCCCCACGGCGGTCACGGGCGTCGCCAACACATTGACGCTGACGACGAGCCCGTACTCGACGACCGACAAGTACGCGACGGTCACGAACGCGCTGATCTCGGCCACCGCGGTCCACACCTACACGATGACGCTGAACGCGGGCGACGTCGTCACCGTCGAGGCGTTCTCGATGAACGTCGGTCGCACGACGCTGCTCGACGGGTACGGCCGCACGTTCAACCCCGGCGCGACGCAGGGTGCAGACCTTCTCCTGAACTTCATCGAGATCGGGAACGGCCTGCCGCTCACCTACGACTCGAC
This sequence comes from Planctomycetota bacterium, assembly GCA_044222185.1. Lineage (GTDB taxonomy): Bacteria > Planctomycetota > CAIWVZ01 > JBGANV01. Next base: position 477,569 of record JBGANV010000004.1, on the reverse strand, counting down.
GGGCACCAACAACTTCCTCATCCACGGCGACGACGACAGCGGCCCGGGCTTCAATCCCAAGCTCACGTTCCAAGCCCGCGTCACCGACTCCTACCAGGTCCTCGTCGGTTCGGTCGTCCCGGCGGCGTTCGCCACGGGCGACTACATGCTGAACGTCCACGTCATCACGAACGCCCCGTCGGTGAAGCAGTTCAACTCGGCGGGCCTCCAGGTCAACGCCAAGGCTGCCGGCACGGCCATCGACATTTCCGGCAACAACTTCCCGGCCGGCCCCTGCACGATCACGCTGACGCCGATCCACGGCCTGTATTCGCCGGTCACCGTGACCGCGACGCCGACGAACGCGACGACGCTCACGTTCACCATCCCGAACCTGGCGACGACGAACCCGCGGTTCTTGATCGGCGGCCACTCCGTGACGGTCACGGACAACGCCTCGGGCCGTACGAGCCTGACCTGGGACAACTCGTTCTTCGCGCCCGTGGGCATCCTTCCCGAACTTCTGTTCGTGAAGAGCGGCACGGTGTCCGCGGTTCCGACGGGCGGCGCTGCCGGCACGCCGAACACGCAGACCTACGGCGCGACGGGCACGACCGGCAGCCCGCCGGGCACGATCGTCGGCATCCCGGTCAGCGCCGGGCAGAACATCTACATCGAGGTGCTCGGCGTGAAGGTGCAGACGGGAACGTCGCAGTACTCGCTCGTCGACTCGCTCTTCGAGACGGGCGCCGCGGCGAACGGCGTCTACAACCCGTTCATCGCCCTGTACGCCTCGGGCGGCAACCCGCTCGTCGCCACGAACGACGACGACGGCGTCACGCCGTTCCCGTTCGCGTGGCCGAACGGCGGCAGCCCGGGCATCGGCTTCAACTCGGCCATCCTCGTCAATGAAGGCGGCCTCACGATCCCCGGCCAGTCCTGGCTGCTCTTCATCCAGCAGCAGCTGATCTTCGGCACGGCGACGACGACCCGCGCCTACATCCTCAACATGGTCGTGATCTGAGGCGTCTCGCGCGTCGCGGCAGCGCTTGCTGCCGCGGCCGCTCCGCTCAGGCCCGCGTCGCGTGGATCACGCCGTAGCCGTCGCACTCCTCCACGTGCGCCACGCCGAAGCGATCCTCGACGCGCGTCATGTGCTCGTCGATGGCCTTCGCGACGAGCCAGAGGGATCCGCCCGCTTTTAGCGCGCGCCACGCGCCTTCGATGAACGATTCGGCGATGCGGTAGTCGGCGAAGTAGGGCGGGTTTGCGAGCACGGCGTCGAACCCCGTCTCGTCGAAGCGCGGCGCATCGGCCACGAGGATCGCCCTGGCGTCGGCCACACCGGAGGTCGCGGCGTTCTCCCCCGCAAGCTGCACGGCGCGGGCGTTCGAGTCCACGAGCACCGTCGATCCGCCGCACGCCACGGCCGTGGCGATCCCGAGGACTCCGTAGCCGCAGCCGATGTCCAGGATCCGTGAGCGATTGGGGATTCTCGCCACGTCGAGGAGCGCCTTCGTTCCTCGGTCCACGTGACCGTAGGAGAACACCCCGGGCCGCGTGCGGAACGCCAGCGTGCGCTCGCCCTGTTCGAGGTGAACGACGTGACTGTGATCCTTCCACGCGCGCTTCATCGACCGGCGCACGCAGTGGATGACGGCCCCACCGCCCTCGGCCTTCACGATGTCGATCTTGCCGAAGACCTCGCGGGCCACTCTGGCCGTCCACTCCGGTGATCGGTCCGTCGCCGCGATGAGCTTGCCACCTTCGAGCAGGAGATCGTGCGCCTCCTCGACGAGTTCCCGGGCGAAGAGCGCCTCGCCGCCCGCCGGAAACGGCAGGGCGATGAGGTCGAATTCCGGCGTCACGTCGCCGGCCGGTTGGTGACCCGGGAGATCCGGCGCGACGACGGCGATCGCCGGGTCGGCGCCATGCGTGCGCAGGTTCCCCGCGACGCGATCGGCAACGTACGCATCCAAGTGAAACCAGGTGGCGCGCGTCTGGGGATGGATGGCGTTCAGCGCCAGGGCGACCGAGCCCTCGGAGTCGAGCCCCGTCAGGGCGCGCGTCGGAGCGACCTTGGGCAGAGCTTCGACGAGGATCCGATCCACGTGCCGCAGGCCGCGGCGACTGCGAAACTCGAGCGTGTCGCGACGAAGGAGGTCGATACGCTCGGCCCGCTCGGCCCGACCCAGGATGAACACGTGCATGCTTCAGCCGATCCGGTTCTCGATGCCGCAGTGCGGCGTCGGATTCAGGACGCGCCCGCCACCGGGCCCTTGGGGACCAGGGGCGCCTTGCCCAGCCAGGTGCGGGCGTAACCGATCTGGCCGATGTGGTACGTCTCGTGGAAATAGAAGAACGACACGACGGGCATCTCACGGCCGCCCGGGGTGGGCGTCTTCACGGAGAGCGCGTCGTCACCCAGGGTCTTGAGGCGTGCCAGGAGCGCTTCGTGCAGCCTGGCGCACGCTGCGAGGATCTCGGCGAGGGTGGGCGTCGTGCCCGTCTCGCCCGGTTGGGTGTCCTTCCCGAAGTGGCGAGCGAGCTCCAGGCCGACGTCGAGCGGCGCGTCGAGGCGCTTCAAGACGTGGGCTCGGTATGCAGCGACGTGGCCCGCAAGCCAGTGGATCGGGTTCTGGCGTCCGCCGGGGCGGATGCGCGCCTCGTCCTCGCTGACGTCCCGGCACGTGGCGCGCAAGGAGCCCCAGTTCACCGAGTACAGCTCGCCAAAAGTCGTGGCAGCAAGGCTCATGTCCGCAAGATGCACCGTCCAGGCGGCGGCGACAAGCGGCTGTACGACCCTGCGCCACCGTCTCGTGGAAGTCTCAGGCCGTATCCCCGGCGATCCCGGGTGCGGTCGGGCGGCTCCGCATTCCGATAACTGTCCTCGAGACATAGGATGGCGCGCTCAAGGGAGCTTGGACGTTGAAGGACATGATCAATCGACTCGCGTTCGTAGTCCTGGTGGCAGGGCTCGGTTTCACTTCCGCGTGCGAGACGACGGCCGAAGCCGATGCCGAGTCGCGCCCCGTCGCCGAGGGGCGCTCGGCGGCCGACTGGGCGAAGGACTTCCACACGAAGGACCGCGCGACCCGGGATGCGGCCGTCGCGGCGCTCACCAAGATGGGACCCTCGGCGATTCCGGCCGTCGAGCCCGAGCTCGCGGACGCCGACTCCGACGTGCGGTACTCAGCCATCTCCACGCTCGCGAATTACCGCGCCGAGGCCCTGCCCGCGTCGCCCAAGCTCTCCGCTTGCCTCGCCGATCCCGACGTGCCCGTGCGACGCCAGGCCGCGTTCACCCTCTACCACATCGGCGAGCCGGCGTTCCTCGAAGCCGTTCCGGCTCTCACCCGCGCCATGGACGACACGGACGCCTACGTCCGGCGGTTTGCCGCCATGGCTCTCGGCCGCATGGGCCACCACGGCTATCCGGCGCTCGACGCTCTCAGGGCCCACTGCCACGACGAACGCGACCGCTGGGTACGTGAAGAATCCCAGAAGTCCGTCGACGCGATCGAGATCGCCTACCACTCGTGGCGCATGTCCCGCGGGGACGCCCATCCGGAAATGATGGATCGGTGAGCTGACGCCAGCGCCCCTTGCCGGCGCGTGCTCCACCGCGGATTGTCCCACCGATCCGCGGGCTGCGGGTCCGATCCAGGAGCACGCCATGGTAGTGGAAATCCAGGTCAACTATCTGGGCAAGACGTCGTGCAAGGCGAAGCACGGGCCCAGCGGCTCAGAGCTTCAGACGACGGCGCCGAAGGACAACGGCGGTGACGGGAGTGCGTTCTCGCCCACCGACCTGATGGCCACGGCGCTCGGGACCTGCGTCGTCACGATCATGTCGATGGTCGCGGAGCGGCGTGGCATCGACCTGCGCGGAATCACCGTGAAGGTCGAGAAGCACATGACTGCGGAGGCGCCGCGGCGCATCGCCCGGCTGCCCGTCACGGTGAAGTTCCCCATGCGGCTGTCGGACGAGGATCACAAGGCGCTCATGGCCGCCGCCCACGGATGCCCCGTGCACCGGAGCATCCATCCGGACATCGACGCGCCGATCGACTTCGTGTTCGAATAGGCGCCAAGGCCTCCGGGCACGATCAGCGCGATGCCGAGTGGTTGTCGCCGTCCTTGCCGTCGCCTTCAGGCTTGGGCGGTTCGGGTTCCGGCGGCGGAGCCGTTTGCGGGCCGATGTACTCGCGCGCCACGACGATGTCGTCGAACAGGACGGACGTCTGGCGCCGCGGTTCGAGCGAGCCGTGCATCTTCGCGCCGTCGGCCGACATGAAATACAGGAACCACACGCCGTTCAGCTTGAGCTTGGGGTTCGTGCGCCAGCGATAACCCTCGAAGGCCGTCCCGGACTCACCGTTGATCCAGAACGCCTGCGCGCCGTCGGACGACGTGGCCGTGGTGTTCGCACGAATCATGAACTCGACGCAGGTCCAGGTGTCGGCAACGGCCGGAATCGGCGTCTCGGGTTCGAAGGCGTTCCCCCAGTACTTCAGGTCGGAGGAGATCCCCATCTCGCACCAATAGGACGCGAGCCTCCAGTTCCCCGGCGCCGCGGCCTTCCCGTGGTAGCCGAACGGCTCGATGGCCGTCGAGAACCGTCGGCCACCATCGGGGCACACGCCCGCGCCGCCAGCCGGAAACTTCTGCGGCGGATCGTCAGCCGACAGCGTGACGAAGTGATGCACGTATTCCACCGGCGCCACGAACTTCACGTAGAAGCGCACGTACACCGAGTCTTCACCGAACGCGAGGCGGCGAAAGAGGTGTCCGCCGTCGTCGCGCGACAGGTCGGCGGCGATGGACACGGAGCGCTTGCCCGCGTGCGTCCCGTCTTCGACGAGCCGCACGCCGTCACCGCCCTTCACGTCCGTCCAGTTGCGGAACGGATCCTTGCCCTCGAAGTCCTCCGAGAACAGCACGCGACGATCCTTGCGGATGTTGACGTCGCCCGGATACCCCGCGGCGAGACCGAGCCCGGACTGCGGCAGCGCCGTGCGATGGATCGCCTCCGGCATGGTGCGCAACGGCCGGGTCTCGACGACCTCGGCCGGGCGCGGTGCGTCCTGCGCCCACGAGACCGCGATCGTGAGCGCGAGGCACGTGATGGCCCTGCAAGACATGTGATTTCCCCCGGATCTGAGGTCCATGGTATCGGCGTCCCCGCCGTGGCCCAGCGGTGAACTTTGGTCGCGTGCGCAGGACGGCGCCAGGTGCCGACTGATAGAACCCCGCGTGCATCCCACATCCCGCCCGGCCGCACCCACATCCACCGTGACCTTTGGAACTTCGGCGCTCGCACGGCGCGTGACGGCCGATCCCCGCCTCCGCCTGCGTCGCGACGGACCCGAGTCCGACGGCGCCCGCTGCGTCGTCTACTGGATGCAGCGCGCTCAGCGCGCGGACGGCAACCCGGCACTCGATCTGGCCATCGAGCTGGCAAATGCCCGCGGATTGCCGGTCATCGTCTTCCTCGCCCCGGTCCCGTTCTTCCCCCGGGCGAACCTGCGTGCCTACACGTTCCTCTTCGGCGGCATCCCCGACCTGGCCCGCGAGGTCGAATCCCGCGGATGCCGCTTCGTGTACCGCCCGTTCCCCGCGCACGATCTCCGCGACTTCTGCGACGAAGTCCGCCCGGCGCTCGTCGTCGGCGACGAGAACCCGCTGCGTGAGACGGAGCGATGGCGCCAACTCGCGGCCGAGAGGCTCGCTGTTCCGCTGGTGACCGTCGACACCGAGTGCCTCGTCCCCTCCGCGCACTTCCCGAAGGCCGAGTACGCGGCCCGCACCCTTCGACCCAAGTACCACCGCGTCCTGGCGTCGTGGCTCACGAAGCCGACCCGCACGCGGGCGCGGGTCCCAGCGTCGTTTGCAATACGGGGCGAGGACCCGGCGAAGGCATCGGTCCCGAAGGGTTGGAAGATCGACCGCTCGGTGGCGCCCGTCACCACGTTCGATCCAGGGCCGACGGCAGCCCGGCGGGCCCTCGACCAGTTCCTCGAAGAGCGGCTCGCCGGTTACGCGACGACGCGCAACAAGCCCGATCTCCTCGGCACGAGCCGCCTCTCGCCCTACCTGCACTTCGGGCATCTGGGCCCGCAACAGGTGGCGTGGGCGGTGCACGAGTCGGGCGCACCCGCCGTGGACATCGAGGCCTTCCTGGAGGAGTTCCTCGTGCGGCGGGAGCTTGCGATCAACTACGTCCTGCGCAACCCGCAATACGACACCCTCGCCGGCGCGCCGTCGTGGGCGCAGAAGACGCTCGATCAGCATCGAGCGGATCCCCGTCCCTACCTCTACGACGCCGCGGAGCTGCGCGAGGCCCGCACTCACGACGACCTGTGGAACGCGACGCAACGAGAGATGGTCCTCTCCGGTCACATGCAGGGTTACCTCCGCATGTACTGGGTGAAGAAGATCCTCGAGTGGACGGCGTCGCCGGAAGACGCCTACTCCATCGCCATCGCGATGAACGACGCGTTCGAACTCGACGGCCGAGACCCCAACGGCTACTGCGGCATCGCCTGGGGAATCGGCGGCGTCCACGATCGCCCGTGGGGCCCCGCGCGACCGATCTTCGGGATGATCCGCTTCATGAGCGGTGCGAGCACGGGGCGGAAATTCGACAAGGCCGCCTACCTCGCGCGGGTCGACGCGCTCGACGGCAGCGGCTGAACCACCGGTTGCTTCCGTTCCGCCGCTTCCGCCGCGGTGATGACCCCGTTGCGGACGAGCGCGTCCTCGATTCCCGGAATGCCATCGCGGCGGATCCACGATGCGAGCGGCGCCCAGGCCTCGGGGTCGCCGACCTTCGCATCATCCGGCGCGACGACGGCGATTTGGCGAAGCGCCCGCAGGGCCACCACCGCGCGACCCAGGTCCCCTGGCCGGGTGGCCATCTCGCTCAGCGCGTCGAATCCCCGACGAAGACCGAGCTGGGCCAACACCAGGCACGCCTCGACGCGATCCGGAGTCGCAACCATCGACTCGATCAGCCGGGCTGAGAGGCGCGCCCTCCGCTCCCAGGCGACGCGCGCGAGCGGGATCCACGACGCCTCGGTCGTCGATGCGCCATCGGAGGGCGGCGGACGTGTCGAGGCCGCCCGAAGCTCCGTGAGTTCGGCGTCGATCGCCAGGCGCACGACATCACCGGCAACACGCGACCGCTCCGCGACGCGCAGATCCAGCGGCGTCACGCCCCGTGCGGCGAGGCGCGTCCATCCAGCAGCCGTCGACGGCTCACGTTCCGCGTCCAACAGCGCGCGGACGAGCGCCCACGCCTCCGCCCGCATCGGCGTCGGCGGCTCCCGTCGCGAGGCGGACGCGATCACCCGCGCGAGATCCTCCGCCGGAACGTCGCGCCGCGACACGAGCCCCTGCAGATCGCTCCGGTCGAGATCGGGGCCGAGCGCCCGCGCGATCGCCCACGCAGCGGCAGTCGAATGCGTGCGCCCGAGCGCTCGCCGCAACGCCGGGACGGGGCGGAGCGGGCCCAGCCACGACGCTGCCTCCGCAGCGATCGCGAGGACGTCACCGTCGTCCAGCGACAGGGCGTCCACCACCACGCCCTCGACGTCCGCGTCGCCGGCGCGCGCACGAGCGAGGATGATCGCTGCTACGAGGCCCCGATCGACATCCCGGCACCGCTCCGTGAGCGCGTCGTGCAACCGCACCGTCTCGGGAGTGTCCAGGGTTCTCACGAGACGTTCGACCGCGTCACCGCCGCCCCAGCCGACGGCCCAACGGACGGCCTCGTCGCGAGCGCCGTGCGCGGCCGCGCGCGCGGACGTCGCGACCGCACCGGCCAACTCCCGCTCGGCTTCACACAGAAGCTCGAGCGCTGCACGCGCGCTCCCCGACTCGTCGAGGGGCATGCGCTCCGCGGCCCATTCGGCCGCCACCTGCGCATCAGCGCCAAAGGCCCTGGGCGGCGGTCCACCGCGCGCGACGACCTCGCGTGCGACGGCCACGCGCCGCAGGGCCGCGACGATGTCCGACGGCAACGACGGCGGCGGCTGCGCGTCGACGAACGCTGGCGGCTGCGGCGCCGCTTCGTCCGTGTCGCCGTCGCCAGGCTCGAAGGAACCGGCCACCAGCACGGCGGCAAGGATCAACGCCCACACCCCGATGGCGCGGATCGGCGGCCCGCTCGCGACGGTCGTACGCCTCTCACTCACCGTCATCGTCGAGTTTGAACCGAAGCGCGATCCGATCCAGGACGACCTTCAACCGCCCTTCGTGGCGCGTCCCGTGGAAACGGGTCTTCAACGCTTCGCCCTGCGCGGCGAGGGTCTTCTTGGCTTCCGCCTCCTGGCCCTGAGCGATCTGGAGGGCCACCAGATCGTCGAGGGCCTCCGTGGATGCACTCCACAGATCACCGTGGTCACTGAGGATCTGGCGGAGCGACGCCTCGGCGAGATCCGGCTTCTTCGCGGCGCGGTGCATGGCCGCCAGACGGCTCAGCGCTTCCGCTCTCTGGCGGGGTTCGTTGCGGAACTCCGAGACGATCCGCTCGAGTGCCTGCTGCGCCTCCGCAGCCCGCTTCGTCTTCCGATAGATCGTCGCCAGGTCGTGCAGGGCTTCTGACGCGAACTTGGGCTCGGCCGCCACCGCGGCCGTGAGCTTCAACGATGCCTCGGCGCCCGCGAGATCCCCGACGCGCTTGCGCAGACGCCCGGCCTCCAGATGGGCATGTGCACACTCCGTCTGCGCCGCGGGGAACTTCGCGGCGACCTGGTCATAGAGCCCCGCCGCTTCCTTGAGGATGCCGTTCAGCTCCTCACCGACCTTGCCTTTGCCGGAGGCTGCCTTCTTCGCCGCCACGTCCAGCATGGACTTGGCGTTGTCTTGCGCGAGCGCCACGGATGGAACGACGAACACGAACGACAAGAACAGAGCGATCGATTTCATGTCACGACTCCAGATGTTCACGAACTTGGCGAAACGAAGCCGACCCCGCGGCCGGCCGAATCAGGTGTTCAGGAGGACTCGGGGCCATGGCCGATGCGGCGCGCCAGTCGACGGCGCAGCATGCACATGGCGTCGTGCGAGCGACGGCGGACCAAGGCGCAGGGCAGCCCGAGTCGAAGAGAGATCTCGTGGGGAGCGCAATCCTCGAACAGCCGAAGCTCGACCATCCGCCGTGTGGGCTCGGCCAGCTGTCGGACTTCCCGCATCACCGCACGACGCAGATCGTCGCCGAAGATCCGATCGAGCCCGTTGGCCGTCGGCATCGCGATCTCCTCGCTCAGCTCTTCGGTGGGACGGCGGGCGCGCACGCGCGAGCGCAGGCGGTTCCGCGCGATGGCCATCACCCAGGACAAGAAGCGACGTGATCGCTTCAGTCGATCGAGCTTCCCGTACACGGTGCCCAACACGTCCTGCGCCACGTCTTCCGCACCGTGCCGATCGGCGCCGAGACGCTCCACGTAGGCGACGACACGCGGTCGAAGCTCCTCGCACGCCACGTTCCAAGCTGCAATCCGCCCCGCTCGCAGTTCATCGACGAGCGGAGTCCATTCGCGATCTTCCATCGGTGAGCCTCCTCTTCGATCCAGGAGGTTCGAGCGGGATGGATCGCGCGGCGCGACAGGTTTCTTCACGCCGCCGCGGAAACGTGGTCATCGGCGCGAGCAGCAACGCGGAAACTTCGCCCGGCGCGCCGGGCCTCTGCATCGCGCCGTTGCATTCGGGACAACTCGCGGCTTCTCGGAGCCTGCATTTCTCCTCGCAGGAAATCGGCGCGGGGCATGCGCCAGCGACCTGACGGAGGCCGATCAGGTCGTTTCAAACCGCGATGTGGCGTCCCAGGGGCGGACCGCCACGCGCCGAAAGCAGCGACCGAGATGGAGTCGGCAGACTGCTCAGAGCGTGAAGTCGATGTACAGGTCGCCGGGCGTCGAAAACCCGGTGGGAAGCGTCCGGATCTCTTCGAGCGCTTCCGGATCGGGTTTGACGCCGGAGGCGGCAACCCAGTCACTGCGGACGAGTCGATTCTTCAGCTGTTTCTCCAGGCTCTCGATCAGGACGGTGCGCGGGACCTCCGTGCCTTTCTTGGAATCACCGTAGGCGCCGGTTGCCGTCGAGCACATGGCTGCGCAGCTGCTGTTCAAGGCCGCGACGGCCGGGATCGGCGTCGCATTCGTGCTGCCGTGGTGCCCCACCTTGTAGAAATCGATGGAGCCGAGGATCTGCTTCGCGCGGTCGGTGATTCCCGGGTCTTTGCCTGTGACAGCCTTGCCGTAGAGCCAGTAGGCCCAGTTGCCCCACTGCGCGTCGCCCACGAAAAGAAGCTTCTTGCCCTGGCACGTGAATAGGACGACGAGGCTCTGGTTGTTCAGTGTGCCATCGAGCTTGTCGGCGGTGGCCGCGAGCACGTCCGGCTGCATCGTCTCGAGCAACGACTCCATCGCACGCGCACCGTCCGCGTTCCGGGCCTTGCTCCCGCGGACCATTCCCGAGTCGAACTCGTCGAAGGCCTCAGGAGGATAGGACGCGGCCGTCGCGGGCCAGTCCTTCTCGAACGGCTGCACGCGAGTCTGATCCTCGAGCCCGTCGGCGCCGACCGCCGCGAGATATTGCTCCGTCTTGTTGTCGCTCGCAGCAAACTCGCCACCGGAGTCCTTCGGCGATGGAGCGAGGATCTCGGCCTCGATCGCGCCATCGAGCTCCGGCGGCAGGTACGGGGTGTCCCCTCCCTGGTAGTAGTGCACGGGAGGTTTGGATTTGAAGCCGCTCCGCAGGAGTTGGAGCGCCTTGGCGTTCGACCCTCCACCTGCGGCCACACCAAGCGCGTTCTCGACCTTGGACCGCGCCTCGACGGCCGCGTCGTCGTCTCTCACGCCCAGGTGCAGTTGCAACTGCTGCGCCACGGACGTCAGTTGCGCGAGGAACTTCGACTTGCCGGTGTCGCTCGGGTCGAGCCGATTGGTGATCCAAACGGCGCCGATGTGATCGAACTTCGCGAAATCATCGTAGTTCGATGCGAAACCCGAGATGTGATCGGCGTGGTAGTGCGTGACGATCACCAGCGCGAGCTTGTTGCCCGTAGCCTTCACGAGGTCCTTGACGCATGCGTCCATCGTCCCGATGTTCGCGGCGTGAACGCCGCAGTCGATAAGGATGTGCGCCGGCCCGTCGTTGCCCGGCACCGTCAAGAGGAAGAAGTCGCCGAACCCGACGCGGTACATGCGCACGCGGACGGAACCGCGCGCCGAGCTCACCTTGCGACCGGGTCCACGAGCCGCAGCCTTCGCGCCCGTCCTGCGCGGTGCGCGCGGGGACGAGGCCGGCTTTTTCGTGGCCGGCGACTTCAAAGAGGAACGGGTCTTTCGCGTCGCCATGTTCAGCCGTCTCCATGCAACAATGCGAAGTTCACCTGGAAGTGCCGGGCATCGTCACAGTGCCCCTGCGCGAGGCCCAGGGACAGCGTGAAGTGCCGCTGAGCGGACTCGCGCTGGACACCTCCCGGCCCAGAAATCGGTTTCCCGATCACGAAGCGGATCTCCGGGTCCTTCGCCGTGAGGCTTCCCGAGGAATCAGGCGCAACCTCCGGTGCCGAAATGATCACAGTCGCGCCTCCGCGGAATGGGAACTCCCCAACCCCGGTCACCGCCGGATCGAACGGCGCCCGTCTCAGCTGCACGACCTCGACCACCATCTCGGCGCGGGTCCGTCCGTCATCCCCCGACCGAAACATCGGATGGAACGAGGGGACGGAGACCGGCAACTTCGGATCGAGGCCCAGCGCCGCGGCGTTCTCCTTCATGTAGGCCCGCAGGACGCGGCCGTTGATGTCCTTCTCGCGTCGCGTGAGGCCGTTGGGCCCGCCGAAGACCAGCCCAGTGACGAGGCTGCGTCCGGTCTGCGGATCGCCGATCGTCCGTGCTCCGATCGGCGGGAGCATCCCAGGCAACATGGGGGGCCACCGCAACGCGTCCTCGGAGAAGAAACTCGCGCTCTCCGGGAAGATCCCGCGCAGCCGGAAGCCCTGCATGAGCGCGTCACGGATGCGATCGGGATCCTCCGGGTGAAGCTCGGTGCCGACGGTGATCAGGGCGCGCAAGTAGTCGCCGAACGTGATGTCGACCGGCGGACAGTAGTCGAGAGCCCGGACGCAGAGCCGGAAGAAACGCTGGGAGAGGTCCGTGGCCGTGCGCGCGAGTTGCTCCGCGAGCGGCGCTGGCACCTCGTCCTGGTCGGGGCGCCCGCCGCCAGCGTGGAAGATGCGGAACAAGTCGGCGCTCTTGCGCGCGTAGACCGAGAAGAAGGCATCGAAGACGGCCGCGACGAGGATGGCGCCTCGCGTGTGCGGCTCGGTCGGCTTTTTTTCGATGTCGTCCGGCGACGGCGGCGTGCTCAAGGCTGAACGAAGCCCGCGTCCCGTGCCCCGCGCTTCCCCGAACTGCTGCGCGAGCTGGATCAACGGATTCACCTCGCGACGTTGGGCCGCGATCATGTGACCGGAACGGTCGCTGCCACAGGCATCCGCATCCAGGTCCGCCTGGTACAAGCGTCCGCCCGTCTTCCTGATCGTCTCGAACAAGGCATCACGTTGCGTGAAATGGGCGAACAGCGCCGCGACATCGGCGATGCCCTCGTGGAATGCAAGGACATCCGGATTCGTCGCCTCGGTGAAGTACGTGCGGATCCCGTCGATGATCGCGTGCGTCACTTCGTGGGCGATGATGTCGTGCGAGAGGCACGTGAAGACCCGCTGCCCCGGCAGGTTGCGCCCTTGCCGCGTCGTGTTCGCCGTGAAGTATCCAAACAGGATGCCGTGGGCCTGCGGACTGTAATAGGCGTTCGCCTCCTGCATCGCATGGGGGTAGAGATGGAGGACCTCGATGTCGTCCGTCTTGTGCCACTGCTGCTCGTTGGACTTGTCGGAGAAGCGATCCGCACGTCGCCATCGGATCTTCCGCCCCAGCGCGGCCTCGAACATCTCGATGGTCCGCGTCGCGACGGCGTAGACCATCTGCTGATGGAACCGCGGATCCGACTCGGAGGGGTCGACGCCGTCGCGAGCCAGCACGAAGGGATGATCGAGGTCGATCGGGGTGTAGTAGCAGCGATTCGACGCGTCGTAATCGACGACGGCGACCTTGGAGCCGACGGGCCCGGGCCTCACCGCCTCCCACGGCACGTGAACGGTGCTTAGGTTGCCGACGTAGGTCCCGGCACTCGGGTCCTGTGTGTAGATCCGCAGCGCGCGCGTCGCCGGCGCGGCAACGTCCAGCCAAGGCTTGTGGCCCGATTGCGAGCGAGGCCTGGGCGCGCCCGTGGCGGCGGCCGTCCTACTCCTCGCCTTCCCGCTGCGCTTTCCAGGCGTCTGAGTTCGTTTCGCCATGATTCATCCTCACTGTGCCAGCGGTTCGACCGCCGTTCCGACGCCGCACCATGGTGCGGCGACGCGTTCAGGCCAACCGATACGCGTAGCTCGATCCCCAGTCGCGGTCGAACACGGCCTGCAAGCTGCACACGAGGCCGACGTGGTCCGTGTTCACGCTGCCGCCGGCGGTTGCCGCAAAGTAGTCCCACGTCATGTTCGACGTCCCGATGTTGATGCGCCGGTCCGTCACGATGTACTTCGTGTGGTTGACGCGGCTGTGGCCCGGGTAGCGCCGGTGAGTCCCTGCGGTCTGGTCCCAGCCCGGGATGACGAACAGCTTGATCTCGAGCTGGCCGCTCGACATTCGAGGATCCACACGGCCGGCGTCCGCCGCGTGCTGCAAGGCCGCGAGAAACGGCTCGATCAGTGGAGAGGTGTGAGCCCACTTGCTGACCAGGAGGCGGACGTGGACGTTCCTCGTCAGGACCGCCGAGAGGAGGGCGTCGAACAGCTGCGGCCACCAAACGGGAGTGTCCGTCGGAATCCCCCGCGTGGCGCCGGGCCCCAGTGGCGCCCGCGAGTACAGGCTCATGGGCCCGAAGTCCATCACGCTCACGCAGATCGACTTCTTCGCATCGTCGATCGTGTAGACCAATCCGTCCGCATCGAGCGTCCTGCCTCGACCACGCACTTCGTCGGGCGACCCAGTCAAGAAGAAGCCGGCGGTCTGACCATCCAACGGGACCGACAGGGGCTTCGAGCGGTTCGCGTCCGAGCGAAAACGATCGTCGTCGAAGGGCGATGGCTTTCGCTGGGCTTCGTGGAGCAGCGCCGACCAGGGCGGCACCAGGCGCTCCACACCCGCCCTCGGATCGAACGCGACGGCCGTGGCCGGCTTCAGCGCGCAGAACGCCCACCACCCTTCGAAGTACCGGGTCACGTCCTGCGCGAACGGGGGCAAATTCTCGACGACGACGCCCATCTCCTTGACCTGCATGATGGACTTCCAGTCCATATTGGCGGAGCCGACGTAGACGTGGCAGGCATCGAACACCCAGATCTTCTGATGCATGATCCCGCCGCCATACCAGTCGTTCATCGATATCTGGCGGACGGTCACGCAGTCTGGGAAGGCCTCCTTGAGGTCGGTCGACTCCTGCCTCTTCCCCGAGAATCCTGGGCTTTCGACGATCCGGATCCGCACCTTGCGGCGCGCCGCGTCGCGAAGGGCCTCGAAGAGGTTGCGGCCGGTCGCGGCGCCCATGGCGTCGAATTGCTGCGCCGTGAACCCCTTCTCGTCGTCACCGTCCGGATCCGGCAGGAGGTTCCAGTACATCGCAGTGAGGTCGATGGACTCTTTCGCGCCGCGGACCAGCCGCACGAGGACGTCCTCGGTGTACTGCACTCCCATCGTCCCACGGAGATCCTCGAGACCGATGGGAATTGATTCCACGAGGTACGTGCTGACTGCGTTCTTGTTGGTCATCGCTCACTCCACGGTGCTGATGGGGCGACGTTGGTGCTGGGCCTGATGCGCCGGGAACATCACGACGAAGAACTCGGTCCAACCGCCCATGCGGACTCGGAGCAAATCGTACTTCTCCGGGTCTCGCGCCGCCTGCGCCATCGTCGCCGCATCCGCGCAGGTGATCGTCATCAACGACGACCCGCGTCCTTGCGCGAAGGCGCCGAGCGCTGCGACCAGCGATTCGAGCGGGAAGTCCTCTCGGATGTTCAGATCGACAGGAGCGCCGTCCCACATCGCCTCGATGCCGGGGCCCGAGTACCCCTCCATCACACGGATGATCGGAGCCTCGCGCGAGTCGATCGCGCGATCGCCGTAGCCCGGCGCCGGGCTGATGTCGGAGGCGAACGGATCGCCGCTGCGACGCCCGTCCGCCGAGGCGCCGGACATGTTCCCCCAGTCGAGGTAGTTCTCGAACGAACCCACGCCCGGTTGGATTTGGAACCCGCCGAACGGCATCTCCTTGGTCCCGAGGCGCTGCGCGAAACCGAGCATCTTCGCCGCGGTCCGCTCGGCCGGATTCACGAAGACGTCGACGGCTGCCGCAGCGATGCGGCCGACGATTGCGTCGCCGAACCGATCGACGTCTGCATTCCCGCGCCCGAACTTCGGCTGGGCCATGGCGACGGCGCGGAGCTGGCGGAATCGCTCGGCACGGGCTTCGATGCGCGCCGACCCCTCGAGCGTGCTGATGAACGGCTCCGCCATGTTCTCACCCCAGTTGCAGAGCAGCGCCGTCACCAGTTCGGGGAGCGACGTCGTCGCCGTTCGCTCGTCGAACACCATGGCGCGGATCGCCCAAAGCGAGTCGATCAGCGTCGAGAGCCCGCTGAAGCACGGAGCCACGACGTTGTAGCGGGCGCCGCCCTCATAGTAGTCGAGCCCCTTGTCGATGCAGTCTTCGATGAACACCGACAACAGCGGAGCGGGGCAGACGGAGTTCATCCTGCCGAAGAGTCCGAGCTGCCCGTCGACCTGCTTGGCGTACATCCACTTCAGGTGCTCGATGTAGAGGTCGAGCAAGCGCTCGAAGCTCGGGATGTCGCGCGCCGGCTCCGAGGTGAAGGACACCTTCTGCCCACGGAACCACACGGGGCCCGCACTCTGCCACGTCTTTCCCTGGTTGAGGGCCGCCTCGAGCGGCTGCGTGGACGGCATTCCGCCCAGCGTGAACCAACTCGTGCCGGTGAGTTGCGGCTCGTAACAGCCGTCACACGCGTAATCGCGCGCATCTCGCAAGCGGACCCTGCTGTTCCAGAGCCCCGCGGCCTTCTCCGCGACTGGCGTCGACGCCGTTTCGTGCGTGCCGCGGCCGACGTCGTCGCCGCTTTGCGCCAACCCCGGAATGACCTTCGCATCGGAAACGAGGACCGGGTGGGCACCACCCGAGAGGATGGCGAGCGCGGCCTCGCGGAGCAGTTCCTGCGGCATGTCCGGCCGCATCCGGAGCGAAAGGCACGGTGCATTCAGCGGCAGCCGTCGCGCGGCGCGGAGGCACAGACAGGTGATGTCGTTGTAGGCCGGTGTCCCGGCGCCGGGCGTGTCGTCGGCGATCGTCCCGCCCACGGTCACCTGTTGGATCCACTGATTCAGCGAGGAGCCCTGGGGGTAGTTCCCCGACGCCCCTCCCATGGCCATGTTCCCGAAGACCTGGTGATCCTCGACGAACTGCCGGTTGAGCTGCGCCTTCTCGCCGACCTTGACCCAGAAGCAGTCGATGATTTCCTGCGCAAGGCTCTCGTCTATGCGCCCGGCCCGGACGTCCGCCTCGTAGAGCGGATGCAGGAGTTGATCGATCCGCCCGATCGCGGTCGGTTCGCCCGCGTGATGGAGGCACGAGTGCAGGGTGAACAGGAGCTGCGCACCTTCGACGAACGTCGCGGGTGCCGTCTCGGCGATCCGGTTCATCCGGTCGCGGATCTCCTGAAGGTTGCTCCGCTCCGCAGACTGCCCCGGGCCCATGCCGTCCGCCATCTTGGCGGCGAGCCGTGCAAACGCACGACAATGCTCGGCGACGCCCTCCAGCGCGAGGACCGCGCCGGCGTAGAACTGCCGCTTGCTCTCGGACTTTGCCCGATCGCGCCGCGCGGCGACGTCGGCCGTCAGCCGGCCGAGCCCGACGCGCAGCGCCGTCGCATAGTGCGGGACGATGTGGCCGACGCCCGAGGCATAGCTCAGGTTGTCGAAGAAGTTCTCGAGCCGTTCGCTCTCTCGCGCGAAATCGATGAGGTGCTTTCCCTGGCCGAGGCCCAGATTCGGCATGGAACCCACGAGGATTTCGCTGGGGTGGATCCGGTAGGTGTCCGCACCGTTGACGAGGTTCCCGCGACCATCCTTTCGTCGTCCCCGGAACCCGTACTCGTCGCTGACGAGGACGCGCCCCAGCAGGACCTTGGTCGCCCAGCCGCCGCGCTCGGCGATCGAGAGGCTCATGACCTTCTCGGCCACCTCGCGTCCGTCTTCGCGCTCGAGGTAGACGCGGAGGTGGGAGAACTCCTTCTGGGAGCGATCGAAGTACCAGTTGTCCTGCCAGCGCGAGAACACGCCCGCGAGCAGAGTGAGCACGCGGTGCGATGGCGGGAGGAACGTCGCTCGCTCCTCGGCCGTCATCGTCGCCATCCGGAACAAGTACTCCTTGTGGTTGTAGTGCATGTAGCCGTTGGGCGACGTCTGGTCGAAGTGGCGATCCAGACGTGACCAGTCGACCCCAGGGAACCGCCGCCACGACGACGCGGACTCGGGTTCGATCCCCAGATCGGGCAGGCTCGGGACGTAGTAGAAGCCACCGAGGTTGGCGCGGACGTGCCCCAGCAAGCGGTCGGACATGAACCCTGGGACGTCGCCGATCTGCTGCTCCATGATCCGCTCGAGCGCCGCCGCGCTCTTGGCGTACCCGGCGAAGTACAGACCTTCCTCGTCGCGACGGCTCGCGCCCTTCGCGAGCAGGTCGTCGCTCTCGATCGCGGACGAGCGACCATATGGCAGGCCCAACCGCAGGACCGACATGGCGTTCCCGTGCTCGTCGAACGCCCGAGCGCGTTTGATGTGGCTCCGGTCATCGTGGGACGGGACGAGCCGGTCGTCCGTCGAGCGCCCCACCAGGTCTTCGACGTGCTGCGGAGCCATCGCGAGGATCTGCCCCCAGTTGATCACGAATCGCTGGGCCAACACGAAAGATCCACCGATGTGCGTCGGATCCTCGAACCCGACGATCGTCTGCTGCTGGATCGTGATGGGATCGGTCGCGTTGTTGAGGTTCTCGGAGAACCGGCTGCCCAACACCTTGCCACCCCGATGGTCCGGTGCGTTGGACTTGGTCGCCGCCGCCTGCCACACGGTCCGCGCCGGGTCCATGCACGCGAGCTCGACCTCGAGCACGTGACGCAAGTACTCGAGAAGGCCCTGGCAATGCTTGGGGTTGTCGCTCTTGACGTGGAACCACAGGTCGGCGCCAGAGTCGACGAAAACCGTCCCCGGCCGCGCGAACACGCCGTCGGACGACTCCCCGCCCGCTTTCTCACCATCGGAGTGGAGCTGCATCCCGAGGGGAACCGACGTCCCGTCCCGAGCGGAGAGCTCGCGCCAGAGATCGAAACCGACTCCCAGGATCGCCGTCGTGTGAGCCTTGCCGAAGTCCGCATGGATCCGCGCGCGGGTTCCACGAACCACCTGGCCGAGGGTCCCCTTCGTCAGCGGCGACGCCTTGCGACTGCGGAAGAACGTGATGAAGATCGCATTCGGCGACGGATAGACCAGCCCACGCTGCACCAGGCGCCAGACCGCATCGTGCGTCATCCGGGCCCGTTCCGTGGACAGATCTGCCGCGGTCCTCGACGCCGACTCCAACGGATCTCGAGCCGCTCGGCCTTGCTTTGGTGTGCTCATTGGCATTCCTTCGATCGATGCCCGTCGTACACACGCTCGGGCTGCGCGTCGTCGACGTACCGTCCGACGCGGATTTCCACCGCGGAACCAGCCTCGGCCCGCGAGAGGAGGACGATCTGCCCATCGGCACGCCCGAGGGCAAGTGCACCTCGTGCCCCGCACCGCGACCCGAACAGGGCTGCCTGCTTGCTCCAGCCGGCCTCGGCCAGGGTTCCGAACCCGTTGCTCGAATTCGCGGCGCTCCGGCTCTTGTAGGAGACCGGTTGCGAGGGCGTCATCAAACCGGCGATCGAGAACGTCTCCGTGAGTAGAAGCGAATTCGCCGCCCCCGGATGGACCAGATGCAGGACGCCGTCGAGCGTGGCGGTCGCCAGAGGACCGCCCGCTTCATAGGCTCGCGTCGTTGGCGCGCGCGACTCGTTCCGCTGCGGCCACGAAGAGAAGTGCGCCACGGGAAACGCGCACGGTGACCACTCATCGACCGTCGTGTCGTCTTGTGGGCCGCCGTATGGGTTCTTCGCGACCGTGACAACGTTGAACGCCGCCGAGTTGTACGACACGACTTGAAGGGTCTTCTCGCCGGGGACGGAGACGATCAGGTAGAGCGACGCGCCCAAGGCGCCAAGCGTCATCGCGCCCTCGGATCGCACGGCTCCGACAGGGGCCGCCGGGCCCCAGGACCCTCCCCGCCACGTGCGAGCCTCGATGCCCCCGGCATCGTCCTTCATCGCCAGCATGATCCGCCGTTCGCCGTCGAACGAGGCTGCGGCGACGCCAGTGATCCGCCGCCCGTCCAGCCGCGCCGACGGTGCAGACCAACCATGCTGCGGATCCCAGGTCGTCGCATGAACGGCTCCACCGGCCGAACACGCGACGAGCACGACCTGCTCAAACGTACTCGCCATGGCGACGCCACCGCGCCCATCGACCGGGACGTCCTCCGCGGCCGACCAGGCCCCATCCGCATACGTTCTCACGCGGACGACCCCATCAGCCCCCACATGAGCGACGAAGAGCGCCGCTCCGAGCCCTGCGGCGCAGACACCACCACCGCCGTGGATCGGGGTTTCCCGACTCGGGCCCCATCGAAAACGGCGCCCCCAGAGGAACTGAAACCAGTTCGCCCCCGCGTCGTTGCGGCCGAGGTGCCCCAGACCGAAGTTGATCTCGATCGTCCGAAGCATGCTGTAGTGATTGAAGCCCTCCTCTTCGAAACCGGGGCGGATGCGATCACCGAGCAGCACGGTGTAGATCTGATTCGGGCCGTCGTAGGCCGACGCCTGCTCTGGGAGATCGTCGGCCTCGAAATCGGCCTCGTCGAACGTCACGACGACGAGGGTCCCCGGTGGAAGGTGGGAGTCGGCGCCGGGAAACCGCAGCCGGTTGAAGAACCGTTCGAGCCACCGAGCGGCCTGGTCGACGAGGGCCGGCGCCCGAGGGACGGACTCTTCGGTGGTGCCGTCGAGCCAGTGGCCATCGTTCCAGATGTTCGGCGAGAACCAGGAGAACTCGGGCAGCGTTCCGTTCAGCACGTCGGCGAAGAACCCGGCTTCGTTGTCGATGCATCGCCACATCGCCTCGTTGCGCACGACCGACGCGAACGAGGCAAACGGGTTGTGCTTGACGTAGTACGGAGGTGCGTCGCGCGGCGTGAAGGTCGGCGTCCAGGGCGTGGCCTCCGGGACGTAGCTGTCCATGTAGGCCTTCCACCTTAGGCGTCCCGGAGCCTCGTGCACGAGGTCCGCAAGCGTCTTCTCCGTGAGCAGCTTCGGGACTTCGTCGTTCGTCACGTTGCAGAGCGCGCCCGCGATCGACGCGATGTAGTTCGTCTGCGAGGGGTGCATCACCCCGAACGAGTTGCCGAGCTGGATCCCGCGCTTCGCCAACTGGCGCATGTAGGCATTGGCGAGGACGTAGCCGCGATACTGGTTCTCGAACATGATCACCAGCACGCGATCGAACGCACGGCGCGCAACGGGCTGAGCCATTCCCATCGACTCCGGTTGAATGCGACAAGCCCTGGTTTGGCCAGTCCGTACGAGAAACCCGCACGTAGCGATGCCACGCCATTTCGGTCGCCACAACGCGGCGATGCGAACCCCAGGTCCATCCCTCTTCAAACGCAGCGGCCCGCGGCGGGCCGGAGCAACGGGGCGCGAGACTACAGTGGCCGCTTCGGCGGCGCAACAAACTTCGCCGGCTCTTTTGTCGGAGGGCGCGCCCCAGCCGGAGCCCGCACCGCCGCACTGCCTCGTCAACCTTCCGTCGAGAGATCGGATGTCCCGGGTCGCCTCACCCCGCTCGCCCGATCAGCCTTCTCGTGATGGATCTCGAGGAATCGCTTGCACTGCGCTGCGGTACCGGTGAACAGCGCCGCGTCACTCTGGGAATGGACGACCTGGAAGATCCTCTTCCCCTCGAACACGCAATCGAATCGAACCTCCATGGTCTCCCCGTCGTCGCGCACTTGGCTTCTGCAGGCCGGCGATTCTGGCATCGGCGCGGGCGCCTTCAATCCGCATTCAGCGCCAGCGCGGCCAGCGGTGAGAGCGCGCTCCAGCGAGGACTCAGGAGAACGCGAACTCGGGCTGCTCGAGGCTCGGTATCCGCGCGACGTCCACGGCGTCGACCTGCTCGGGATCGAGCATGCTCCGCGCGTAATCCAGGTAGACGCGCTGTTCGACGAACAGGCGGAACAGGTCCCGATCGACGTGCCCCTCGTTCGCCATGTGCCCCATGATCGTCATGACTTCGCTGAGCTTCTTGCCCGGCTTGTAGGGGCGATCCTTGGCCGTCAGCGCCTCGAAGATGTCGGCGAGGCCGAGAATCCGGCCTTGAAGGGAGATGTCGTCGCGCCGCAATCCGTGCGGATACCCCTTGCCGTCCATGCGCTCGTGGTGCGCGCCCGCGATCTCGGGCACGCGCCGCAGCGCACGCGGGTAGGGCAGCGCCTGGAGCATGCGGATCGTCGACGTGACGTGGAGATTGATGATCTCGCGTTCCGTCTGGTTGAGCGTGCCCTTGGGGATGGTGAGGTTCTCGATCTCGTCCGCCGTGAGGAAATCGACCTCCTCGCCCGCGACGTTGCGCCACCGATAGCGGCGTGAGATGTCGCGAACGCGTTCCCGATGCTCGGCCGTCATGAACTCCGAACCGATGTTCGCCTTGCGGAGGAACGCGCGGTCGCTCTCGAGCTGACGGATGGCCTCCTCGTGTCGCGCGCTCGGGGCACGGCCCGACTCGCCGCTTCTGGACTCCCGCCGCACCTCGCCCAGGGCGCGAAGCTCGAGATCCCGCCGCACGACCTCGAAGCGCGTGTCCACGAGTTCGATCCGGTCGTGAATCGTCTCGAGCTTAGTCGCCTTGTCGACGACGTGGACGGGGGTCGCGACCTTGCCGCAGTCGTGAAGCAGCGCGGCCACCTTGAGCTCGTACAGCTCGTCGGGCGAGAACGACACCTCGCGAAACGGGCCGGTGGCCGTACGGCTGACGGCATCCGCGATCAGCATGGTGATTTCGGGAACGCGCCTGCAGTGTCCGCCCGTGTAGGGCGACTTCTCGTCGATGGCGACCGCGAGCAGTTGAATCAGCGAGTCGAACAGGTTCTTGAACTCCGCGACGAGCTTGTTGTTCGTCACGGCGATGGCCGCCTGTGCCGCGAGCGACTCCGCGAGTTGGAGGGCCTCCCCGGAGAACGTGACGACCTCGCCGGTCTCGGGGTTCCGGGCGTTGAACAGGCGGAGGACGCCGATCAGTTCGCCTTCGTGATCCCGCATGGGCACGTTGAGCAACGAACGCGTGTGGTAGCCGAGGACCTCGTCGAGCTTGCGCTGCGGCTCGAACGCCACTGGATCCTGGCGGTACACGTCTTCGACGCTGACGATCGAGTGAAGCACGCGCGAACACGCGCCCGTTTCGAGACGCTCGGCCTCCGGCGAGTTGCCGGCGATGGTGAGGTCGAGGGACGCGATGCGCATGCGCGCAAGGCCGAGCACCCCGTCGCTTCCATTGAGGTAGACCGCGGCACCATCAGCGTTGAACAGCGTCGCGCCGGCACCGACGATCTGCTCGATCATCGACGCCGGGTCGCGCGTGCGTCCGAGCGTGCTGCCGATGTCGTTGACCGCCGTCATGACGTTCTCATGGCGCGCGAGCGACGCCGTCATCTCGTTGAACGACCGACCCAGGTCGCCGAGCTCGTCCCGTGACGTGATCGCCACGCGGGACTCGAAGTCCTTCTGTGCCACTCGCTGCGTCGCGGCGAGCAGCTGATCGACCGGCGCGAGGATCCTGCGGATCATCTTGGAACTCGCGAATGCGACACCGAGCAGTGCCAGCGTCGCTACCTGGATGAACCAGAAGCGGAACGACGACAGTGGCGCCTCGATGTCACGCACTGGCCGATGCTGGACGATGAGGAGATTCGTCCCGAGGTGGGGCTCGAGGAACAACGTCCGGTAGGCACCGACTTCGGCGCGGTCACCGTCCCCGAACGCCAGCGCTCCCTGGGACGGATCCTTCTCGATCGCCTGCGCCATCACGGTCGTCGGCGGCGGGTCGTCGACCGAGGTGAACAGCCCGGCGCCAGACGGCGACATGACGGCGACCGCGCTGTCCGGCGTGAACCATCCGTCCGGGTTCCAGATGAATGCGGGGCTCGGCTCCGCGACGAGGTAGCACCGGCCCCTCCTTGCATCGTCGAAGGTCATCACGAGCTGGAGGGGATTCGTCACGTTCCCCGGTCGCAACACGAGCAACTCGGGTCCGCGGGCCAGATGCTGGCGCTGCGCGGCGTCGAACTCCGGCAACGAGAACCTGGCTCCGATGAATGCGCGGGAGTACCCGTCCGAACTCCCAACCCCGAGCGATGTGACGCGCGCGCGCCACAGCTCGCTCAACTCCTGCGAGAGACTGGCCGCGTCGACGCCGCCGCGCGTCCTCAGATCGCTGGCGAGCGTCCGCATGTCGGAGAGGAGGACGATCAAGCGCTCGTAGAAGATGACGCCGGACATCTTGGCTTCGTGCCGGACGAGCGCCTCGGCACGTGCCCGGATCTCGTCGCCCACCTGCAACTGCGTCACGACGGCGAACAGGGCGAGCGGAACGAGCGCGCAGGCGACGACGAGACCGAAGACCCGCCGGGCGAGCCGGCTGCGCACGAATTGTTCCGAGATCAGCCTTGGGATGCGAAGCATGGTCGTGCCGGAGACTCCCGTGCGTCCCGCTCAGTAGTCTCGCGCGAACCCGACGAACGCGCCGTTGTTGGCGCGGACGAGGTCGTCCTGACTCACCTCTGCGGTGAGCGCGGGAGCGCTCTTTCCGTCCGCACCGACGCTGTACAGGTCGTAGTCGCCGTTGATCGGGACGAGGTTGTGGTCCTTCCGTGCCCTCCCGATGTTGATCGTCGGCATGGGGCCGCCGTTCGCTGGTGACGGGCCGCCACGCTCGGCCCTGGGTTCGCTCGACGCAGCGTAGCTTGTGCTGGCGTTCGTGGATCCGGAGCTTCCGGCATTCGCGTTTTCATTCGAGATGATGCTGCTGATCGTGTTCGAGTTCACGCTTCCGTAGCCACTGCTTCCGCCGCTGCCGTGTGCGTTCCCACTCTCGGCCGCGTTGGTGCTCTCGCTGCCGGCTTCGCCCGCGTTCCCGTTTTCGCCGTCGTTGCCGTCTGCATTCGCGTTCGGTCCGCCGATCGGCGCAGTCTCCGACAGCGGCACGTACACGTAGGGTCGTCCCCATGGATCGCGTAGATGATCCAGTCCCAGCTCCACGAGTGAACGCGGCAGATAGCCGTGCTCCTTCTTGTACGTGTCGATGGCCGTCATGATCGTCGTCATGTCGTTGACGCCCTTCGTCTTCGACGAGCTGCCGACGATCTTGGTGTAGGTGGGGATCGCCATGCCGATCACGACGCCGACGATGGAAATCACGATGATGATCTCCACCAGGGTCAACCCTCGTTGACCGGCCCGGTGCGATGCGGAAGCACGCCCGCTCATGACCGCACCATGAAGAGAGTGAGCTTCTCGGAGGCCTTCGCCAGCACCTTCGAAGCGTCCTTCGCGACCGGGTCATCCTCACGCGCGTCGAGCCGGTCGCGTACGTCCTGGATGGCGTGGCGCATCTCGGCGAGATCACTCGCGTGCTCGCGGAGTACCGCCAGCATGCGATTCACGCAGACGGCTTCGTCCTGGAGATAATCGCCCGAGCGCAGCTTGAATTGCGGGGGAACGAAGCCCGCCGACACTTCGCCGATCACCTTCTTCATCCGGTAGAGGGGTCCGGCGATCCGATGCGACGTCCGGATGACCATCACGAAGACGGTCGCTGCGCCTAACAACACTGCCGGCCAGAACGCCGCATCGAAGTACAGCACACGCTCGGCCGCCTGAGCCGCCATGGCCGGGTTCTCACTCACGGCGAGATACTCGAGCGCGGGCGGAAGGAAGAGCGCGAGCCCGACCAGGAGACCGAAGAGCCCGACGAGCGACATCATCACGCCCGCCAGCCCGAGCTGGAACCGCCAGTCCACGATGAAACGACGACGTCGGAAGAAGCTCGGGGCCATGCGCACCTTGCGTGTCGTGAGCGGGTTGGTCCGCGCACGCACGTTCGCCATCTCGCCAGCGCCGACCGCCTGAGTCGTCGACATGATCCCTCCGCCTCCACGGGACTTCCGGTTCGAGCGAGTTCCGCTCCAACCCGGCGCGGCGTCTACCGTGCCGGTCCCACCTGAGACTGTCGACGTGCCAGCCGCGGCATCTTGACGACGCCGCGTGCGCATGAGCGGGCCTCATGCTCTTGGAGGAGGAAAACGCGACCTCCGAGTGCGATCGGCGATGTGGACGGCGTGCACCGGCCCCGACGGCCGCGTTCGACCGCCGGCTACACGGTGACCGGCTGCTTGGCGAACATCCCCGGCGTGTAGGCGACGATGTGCCCCGCGATAGCCGACGCTGCGACGGTGAGCGGTGAGGCGAGGAACAGCTTCCCCGGCCCGCTCCGACCGCGGAAGTTGCGATTGATCGCCGACACGGACACCTGCTCGCCCTTGTCGGAGACGCCAGGGCCGCAACCGATGCAGGCGCCGCACCCCGCCGGAATCACCTTCACTCCCGCCTTGTCGTAGACGTCGAGGTAGCCCTTCGTGCGGCAATAGTCCTCGACGGCCTGCGATCCGAACTGGATGAAGAAGTTCACGTTCGTCGCCACACGGCGTCCAGCCGCGAGCGCGTCCTTCAGGACCGCGGCGTACATGTCCTGGTCGTCGTCCTTTCCTGCCGTACACGACCCGCCGTAAGCGATGTCGATCTTCACGTCGCCGATCTCGGTGATCAGCGCGCCGTTGGTCGGATCGGAAGGGATTCCGCGATCCGGATCGCCCGGCGTCGCGACCATGGGCTGGATGAGCGAAAGGTCGATCGTGTGCACGCCCCCCGCGTACGTCGCTCCCACGTCGGGCGCTACGAGCTTCTTGCGGATGTCGTCGGCCTTCAGATCCGGCCGGCGCGCGGCGATCCACCGCACGGTTTCCTCGTCGCCTTCGCAGACGCCCGACTTCGCCGAACACTCGGTCGCCATGTTCGCGAGGGTCGCGCGCTCGTCCATGGAGAGGGAGCGCAGCCCGGGTCCGCCGAACTCCATCACGCGGTCGAGCGTGTGCTGCGGCCGCGCGTAGTGCAGGAGGATGTAGAGGATCACGTCCTTCGCGGTGACGCCGGGTCGAAGCTTGCCCTTGAGCTCGAAGCGAATGGACTCGGCCGCCGTCACGAACGTGAAGCCAGCCTTCACCAACGCGGCGTACTCGGTCGCACCGACGCCCCACGACAGCGCGTTCGACCCGCCGCCCATGCACGTGTGACTGTCGGTCGCCTGGACGAAGTTCCCCGGCTCGATCATCTGCTCGCGGGCGATCTGGTGGCAGATGCCGGGCGACTTGCCGTCCTTCGCGGAGAAGTCTCGAACCTTCGTGTGTTTTTGGAACTCGCGCTGCAGCTCGCGGAGCGTGTTGATCTTCGGCAGGAACGGCGTCGTGCTCTTCAAGTACTCGGCGTAGATGAGGTGGTCCTCGAAGACGGCGAAGCGCTCGGGCTTCTTGATGGCGTAGTCCTTGCCGTACTCCTCCTCGAGGAACGTGTGCACCTGCGCCGTCGTGTACTCGTGCGAGTAGCCCACGTCGACGAAGACCATGATGGCGTCGCCAGGCTTCACGGCGGCCGCTCCCTGACCGGGGAGCAGATGCTGCGCGAGCATCTTCTCGCCCATGGTCATGGGGCGCATGGTCGTGTCGCGCGCCGGCAGCTTCACCTCTCCCCGCTCGAGTGCGGCATAGAACGGGAACAAGCCGCCGTGCTCGATCACGAGCTTGGTGATCGGGTCGTAGTGTCCGGTGAACTCGGCGAGGGGGATCGACTCGCCCTTCTGGATCCGGGCGAGCATGGCGTGATCGCCCATCAGCACGCCCTGGTTGATGTTGTTGCGCGCGTGGATCGGCGCGAACGATTCGGCGATCGCGAGCCGGATCCCCGACCACTTCTCCGCCTGCACGGCCGTCTCGCGCGACGAGCCCACGCCCTTGCGGCGGCCGGACACGATGATCTCGAAGTTGCCGTCCATGAGCGCGCGCTCGCTGAACAGGCGCTCGCCCTTCACGATCAGGCCCGCGTAGGCGTTCTTGGCGATCTCCTCCGGTTTGTGGTCGAAGCAGACCCAGCCTGGAGTCATGGCGTCGGTGTTGATGTCGTCGAGCAGGTCCTCGACCTTCAGGTTCTCCATGCGGAGCGTGACCTTCCCCGCCAGCTGGGCCTTGATCAGCTCGGGGTCCTTCGTGAGGAAGAGGATGCGCTTGCCGGGAGTGAGGACGAACGCCTTCTGTGGACCGGTCATAAATGGATCCAGTTTGGTGAGGGCGGCGCCGCACGATCGTGCGGCGCCAGCGGTTCAGCGCTCGATCATCATGGCGATGCCCTGACCGCCGCCGATGCACGCCGACGCGATCCCGCGCTTGACGCCGCGGATCTCCATCTCGTGCATGAGCGTGATCAGGAGCCGCGTGCCGGATGCACCCAGCGGATGCCCCAGCGCCACGGCGCCGCCGTTGACGTTCAAGCGGCTGCGGTCGAGCTTCAGCGCCTTCTCGCAGGCGACGACCTGGGGCGCGAACGCTTCGTTGATCTCGAAGAGGTCGACGTCCTTGGCCGACAGTCCCGTCTTCTTGAACAGGCCTTCGATGGCGGGGACCGGGCCCAGGGCCATGATGTCGGGACGGATCCCGGCGATGTGCCACGCGGTGATGCGAGCCCGCGTCTTCAACCCCAGCGCCGAAGCCTTGGCGGCGGTCGTCACGACGAGGGCGGCCGCGCCGTCGACGATCCCGGACGCGTTGCCGGCCGTGACGAGTCCGTCGTCGCCGAACGCCGGCCGGAGCCCCGCGAGCGCTTCCAGCGTCGTCTCCGGCTTGATGTGGTCGTCCCGCGTGACGGCGACTTCCTTGCGCCCCTGCTTCACCTTGACGGCCACGATCTCGCGATCGAAGCGACCCGCGGCAGCCGCCTTCGAGCCGAGCTGGTGGCTGCGGAACGCGTACTCGTCGCCCTCGGCGCGTGAGACGCCCACTTCACGCGCCGCCTTCTCCGCCGTCTGCGCCATGAAGCTGTTGCAGAACGTGTCGTGAAGCCCCTGGAACAGGTAGTCCGTGAGCTTGGGCTGCGAACCGAATCGGATGCCGACGCGCATCTCGTTGCCGTAGAGGCAGAACGGCGCCTGGCTCATGTTTTCCATGCCGCCGGCAACGGTGACGCTCGCTTCGTCGAGGAGCAGCATCTGCGCGGCGTTCACCACGCTCTGAATGCCCGACCCGCAGATGCGATTGACGGTGAGCGCGGGCACCTCGACGGGGATCCCCGCCTTCAGCGCCGAGTGTCGCGCGCCGTAGTGCGCGTCCACCGCCGTCTGCATGGCGTTGCCCATCACGACGTGCTCGACCTGGTCGGGCTTCACGCCCGCGTCCTCGAGGGCGCCGCGGATCGCGTGGGCGCCGAGTTCGGTCGCCGACACGTCCTTGAACAACCCGAAGCCGGGCGTCCCGCAATACTCGGCCATCGCCGTGCGCTTGCCGCCGGCGATGATGATCTCGTTTCGGCTCATCTCACTTGCCTTTCCACGTCGCCTGACGCTTCTCGAGGAACGCACGCAGTCCGTCCTTCGTGTCCTCCGTCCCGCCGGCGACGCCGAAGAGGTCGGCCTCCAGTGATTGCGCCGCGAGGAACGGCATGGACATCCCGCGAATCACCGCGTCGAGGATGAGCTTGCGGGCGATGGGCGCCTTCGACGCGAGCTTCTTCGCCAGCTCCATCACGGCGGCCATCAGCTCGGTGGGCTCGCAGACCTTGTTGACGAGGCCGATGCGAAGCGCCGTCTCGGCGTTGATCGCATCGCCCGAGAGCAGCAGCTCGAGTGCCACGCCCTGGCCCACGAGCCGCGGCAGGCGCTGCGTGCCGGCGAACCCGGGGATGATCCCCAGGTTGATCTCCGGCTGACCCATCGTCGCCACGTTCGCGGCGTATCGGATGTGACACGACATGGCGAGTTCGAGACCACCGCCGAGCGCGAACCCGTTGATGGCCGCGATCACCGGCACCGGCGAAGCCTCCACCGCCTGGAACGCCGACTGCCCGAGGATCGCGTGATCCCGTGCCGACAGCATGCCCATCTCGGCGAGCTCGGCGATGTCCGCCCCCGCGACGAACGAGGGGCGTTTCTCCGTGGGGCCTCCCGTGATCACGACGGCGCCGATGGAGGCGTCCGCCGCCACGTCACCCATGACCCCGCGGATCTCTTGGAGCGTCGCGCGCGAGAGAGCGTTCAGCTTCGCCGGCCGGTTGATCTTGACGACGAGGACGCCGCCGTCGCGTTCGAGGAGGAGGTTCTCACAGGTGCGCATGGCTCACCCTTTCTTGGTCTCGGCGGCGACGGCGCCCACCTTCTTGATTTCGGGCAGTTTGTAGTCGGGCGGCGTAGCGACCGTCACCTTGCGCATGAGCACCGGCTTGAACGGCTTGTCGCCGTGTTCGGTGTCGCGCGGGACGTTCGAGATCTTGTCCGCCGTGTCCTGACCTTCGAGCACCTTGCCGAAGGCCGTGTATTGCTTGTCCAGATCCTTGCGATCCGCGACGCAGATGAAGAACTGGCTGCCGGCCGAGTCCACGCTGTCACCACGGCGCGCCATGCCGATGGTTCCCTTCACGAAGGTTTCCTCGTTGAACTCGGCGGGGATCTTGTAGCCCGGGTCACCCATGCCGTCGCCCTTGGGACAACCGGTCTGGATCATGAACCCCGAGATCACGCGGTGGAACGAGAGGCCGTCGTAGAAACCCGCGCGGGCCAACGAAACCAGGTTGGCGACGTGGTTCGGCGCCTTCTCGGGCCACAGCTCGAAGACGATGGGGCCCTCCGTCGTCTCGAGGGTGACGACCGGGTTCTTCTCCACGCGGATCGAGACGGTGAGCTCGTTGCTGCGGATGTCCTTCATGTCCCCGTTGCCGATCCACTGAACGGTGACGGGCCCCGGGTTCTTGGCCACGGCCTCGGGCAACGCCAGTTGCACGTTCGTCGACCAGGTCTCGCCAGGGAGGAGATCGACGCTTCCGGATCCGGCTTCCGATTCGACCCGCATCCATTGCCCCTTGCGGTCGTAGCCTGCGCCGATGAACGACTTCGCCGTCACCAGGTCGCCGCGCTTCAGCGTCATCGACGGCGCCTTCGACTCGTTCGTCACCGTGAGTTTCAGCGGAAGTGACTCGAAGCCGGCGATGAACGTGCGAGGCGATGAGAGGGTGATCGCGTAGCCGGGCGACCGGGTCTCGCCGCCGCCTTGCGCGCGCACGGGTGAGACGCTGACCAGGAACAGAAGCACGGGAATGATCGCTCGAGTTTTCATGGCTGGTGTTTGATTTGGGTTTGACGAATCACACGGAAAACGATTGCTGAAAGCGCGAAGTCCGGCTCGACCGTCGCGAACCGACGGAGCGCCACTCGAGCGGCGCACAGCGCCGGCGAGCGGCAGGATCGCCGGTCCACCGCAGCGAAGCGAGGAGGACCGGTCCGGCCGACATCGTCCCGCCGACCGCCCCTCCGATCATCACACCGCCTCCGCTGCCGAGCCCGCACTCCCCCGCGCCGTTCATCTGACCATCTCGAACGACACCGAGATCCCCTGCCCGCCGCTGATGCACAGCGTCGCGAGCGCAAGCCGCGCCGCGCGCCGCCGCGCCTCGCGCAGCAGCGTGCTCACGATTCGCGCCCCCGTGCATCCGATCGGATGCCCGATGGCGATCGACCCGCCGTTGACGTTCACTCGCTCCGGATCGAGGTGGAGCTCGCGGTCGCACGCGATGACCTGCGCCGCGAATGCCTCGTTCAGCTCGATGACGTCGTACTGGTCGACCTTGCGACCGAGCTTGTCCATGAGCTTCCGCGTCGCGGGCACGGGGCCGAGCCCCATCACCTTGGGATCCACACCCGCCGCCTGCCATCCCTCGATGACCGCCAGCGGCTTCAGCCCGCGCGCCTTCGCCGCGTCCTCGGACATGACGAGCACGGCCGCCGCCCCGTCGGCGATCCCCGACGCGTTGCCCGCCGTCACGAAGCCGTTCTTCGGGTCGAATACCGGCCCGAGCTTGGCGAGGTCTGGGGCCGTCACGCCATCACGCGGATGCTCGTCGACCTCCACCGTCACCGGACCCGATTTCTGAGGCACGGCGACGGGAACGATCTCGTCCCGCCAGAGGTTCTTCTTCTTCGCCGCCTCGTACCGGTTCTGGGAGCGGACGGCGTAGGCGTCCTGCTCCTCGCGGGAGATCGAATACTGGCGGGCGAGAGTGTCGGCCGTCTCCCCCATGAGCTGGTTCGCCAGCGGGCAGTGGAACCCGTCCTGGTACATGCCGTCGACGAGCGGCGAATGGCCCATCCGATAGCCCTTCCGCATCTGCGGCAGGAGGAACGGCACGCGGGTCATGTTCTCGAACCCGCCGCACAGGACGACGTCGGCGTCCCCGAGTTGGATGTTCTGCGCCGCCTGGACGACGGCCCACAGCCCGGAACCGCACGCCAGGTTGATCGTCCAGGCCGGCTTCTCCACGGGGATGCCGGCGCGTACGGCGGCCTGGCGACCGGGGTTGGGACCGAGAGCGGCCTGGCGGGCGCACCCCAGGATCGACATGTCGACGGCGGTGGCCGGCACGCCGGCGCCCTTCAGCAGGCCGGTGATCGCCGCGACGCCGAGATCCACGGCGGAGACGTCGCTGAACTGGCCCAGGAACTTGCCGATCGGGGTCCGAACGGCATGCGTGATGACGACGCGACGCATGGAGGCTCCGGGAGCGGGTTGGAAGGTCCCGCGGGCAAAGCCGATCGCCGGCCTTGGCGGGGCGCCACGCTACCAACCTCCCCGCCGCTGCCGACAGGGTCCGGCGACGGACTTTCTGCGCGGATCCGGGGTCGCCAAAGGACTCAGGCGGCCCACATCGGCACCCTCGTCACCATGATCGCGTTCCGACGTCTGGTGGGGCGACTTCCATGGGCATCCGGATTCTGGCGGTTCTGGCACTCATCCTCGCTGCCGCGGCGGTGGCCGTGTGGCTGCTCGTCCCGCCCGAGGGGGCGAGCCCGTCGGTCCGGCCGCGGCTGCCGAATGCGGCCCCGCAGATCCCAGGCCCGCCACGACGTGCGCCCAGGCCCGCCTCACGTCCGGCGCCGACCGCACCGGTCGTGACCGCCATTCCCTTCGATGACTCGCTGGATCAGCTCACGGCCGATGGCGGCGAGGCCGAGACCGAGGGCAAGGTTCGCATCGAGGCCGTGTTCGCCGACGGCAAGCCCGTGGCCAACATGCTCGTGCGGCTCGTGCCGGAGGTGCCGGCGGACGTGGGACTGCCGGACCAGGAATGGACCGACGACCACGGCGTCGCCTGGGTCGAGCCGGGAGCGGGACCGAACACCATCGAGATCGCGCTGAACGCGGCCCATGGCATGCGGGTTTTCCGCGAGCCGCTGGCCGAAGGCGCAACACGCCGGCGCGTCGTGGTTCCGATCGGTCACGCCTTCACGGCGGCGTTCACGGTGGAGGGAAAGCCGCCGGACCAGCCGGTGTCCTGGCACGCAACCGTTCACCGTGGGCCCGATGGAGACCCGCGGCGCCCGCCGGTGTCATCGAGCGGCTGGACTGAAAACGACGGGACGTTCTCGATCGAAGAAGTCGACCCAACGGATGAACTCGACGTCTACGTGGATCCGCCGCACATCCTCGCCACGGGGACCGACGGGCTGACGCTCCACGGTCGATGCCTGAAGCTGTCTGCCGCGGCAGCGGCCGCGACGATTCCAGTCCAACCCGAGCCGGTGCTGCACGGCCGACTGGTGGATGCAAGTACAGGCTCGCCCGTCGCCGGGAAGGTCACGGTCGAACTCGCGATCGAGTGCGCAGACGAAACGCGGAAGCGGTACACGACGGAACCGCCATCCGATGGGACGTTCCGCTTCCCGCTCGGCGATGTCCCGATGGGTCTCGGCACACTTCGGTTCGAGTATCGCTGCACGCGTGAACCGTTGTCGCTGAACACCGTCCCGATCGGACTCGTCGACATGCGCGCGCGAGATCTGGCCGACATCGTCGTGACGATGCCCAGCCGCGTCCCGATCGTGGTCGTCGATGACCGGGGGGAGCCAGTCGAAGGCGCAGAGGTGTATGAAATCAAAAGCGAGGCGCCGCCCGGCGAAACCACTCACAGGGTTTGCGCGCGGCCGACCGACCCCGATGGGCGTACGGATGCGATGGTCCTCGCGCCATGTCGGGTGTGGGTGGATGAACGCATGGCGGCACGCGAGATGGTCGAGCTCACGCCGGCTGATGTCTCGGAACATGTGGTCGTCGTTCAGCGGTACGCACGCCTGAACATCCCACTGCCCGAAAGCACACTCGGCCCGACGCCGTGCGTGGTCCGCGTGACAGGGACCGACCCGAGTGTCGCGGCGGACATGCAATTCGGTGACGGCTGGGGTGGAGTGTTCGTACGCCCGAAGACGGAATGGATCGTCGAGGTGTATGACAGCCTCTTGGGCGAAGCCCTGTGGTCGCAACGGGTCACCCTGCCGCCCGGAGCGGCACGGACACTCATCCCGACGCTTCCGCCTTCGCACGGCTTCACACTGGCCGTGATCGACGAACACGGAGAACCAGTCAAGTCCGGGTCGTGTTATCTCGAGTGCGCGCGCGGGGAATCGCCGTCGTCATTCTTCCAGAGGGTCATCGATGGCCGCGCAGTCGTGACCGGCCTGTACGCGACTGTCGTCCGGCTCACCGTCGTCGACGGTAATGGCCGCCGTTTCGACTCGCCGGACTTCAAAATCCCCGAAAACGGCGCGACCGTGACGATCCGGCTCGACCCGCCGCGCAAAGTCGACTCGCGGCCGGGCGACGATCCGGACGATTCCGGCAAGTAGCGAGTGAGTCCGGCCACACACCGCGCCAACTTCGGGTACAACGTCCGCCATGCGTACGGTCACACTCCGGAACGGAATCGTCGTCCCGGTGATCGGACAGGGGACGTGGGAGATGGGCGTGGATCCGGCGGCGCGGTCGCGGGAGATCACTGCGCTCCAGCTTGGCATCGATCTCGGCATGACGCTCATCGACACCGCCGAGATGTATGCGGACGGCGGCGCCGAGTCCGTCGTCGGCGAAGCGATCGCGGGCCATCGCGACGGCGTGATCCTCGTCAGCAAGGTGCTGCCGCAGAACGCGTCCTACCGAGGCACCCTCGCGGCATGCGAGCAGAGTCTCAAGCGCCTCCGCACCGATCGCATCGACATCTATCTGCTCCATTGGGAAGGCGTTCACCCGCTCCAGGAGACCGTGCGCGCCTTCACCGAACTCCTCGGCGCCGGCAAGATCCGCAGCTGGGGCGTGAGCAACTTCGACGTCAACCTCATGACGAAGACGATGACGCTCGCGGGCGGCGCCGATCTGACGTCGAACCAGGTGCTCTACAACCTCACGCGACGCGGCATCGAGCGGCGTCTCCTGCCCGAGTGCCGGCGGCGCCAGGTGACGGTGATGGCGTACTCGCCACTGGAACAGGGGCGGATCGACCTGACGACCGCCTGCGCGCAGGTCGCCCGTCGGCACGGCGTCACTCCCGCGCAGGTGGCGCTCGCGTGGACGATCCGGGACCCGGGCGTAGTCACGATCCCGAAGGCCTCAACCCCGGCGCACGTCCGCGACAATGCCGCGGCCGGCGGCCTCAAATTGGATGCGACCGATCGCACGACGCTCGATCGCGCGTTCCCGCCGCCCTCCGGAGACGTTCCGCTCGAAACCATCTGAACGTTCGAACCTTCCGGCCACGCCGAGGCTCTCTCTCATCGGAACGACGATGACGCCTCCGACGACGATCAGCCGGTGGGTTCTGCTCGCCCAGACGGGCGATGGCGCCGCCTTCGACGCCCTCCTCCGCGACGCGCAGGCCGGCCTCCACCGACTCGTCTCGCGTCTCGTGGGTGATTCCCACGAAGCCGAGGACGTCCTGCAAGAGACCTTCCTCGCGATCCACGCGAAGCTCCGATGGCTCCGGGATCCCGCGCTCTTTCGCCCTTGGGCCTGGCGCATCGCCGCACGTGCGGCGACGCGCAGACTCACGAGCGCAAGCCGGGCCCGCGCACGCGCGCACGTGGATGCGGAGATCGATCTCTTGCCGGCCCCCGAAGCGCTCCCGTCGTCCGTCGACGAGTACCGCGACCGGCTGCCGGTCCTCCTCGACGAGCTCTCGCCCGCGAGCCGCGTCGTGATCGTCCTCCATTTCCTCGAGGAGATGGCCCTGGACGACGTCGCCGAGACGTTGGACCTCCCGCTCGGCACGGTGAAATCGCGACTCGGATACGGGCTGGCCTCGTTGCGCAAGGCGGCCGCCGACATCCGACGAAAGGACTGAACCATGGCTGCGCCCGAACCCGGCTCGAACGTCCGCGAAAACGCCCTCCGCCAGATCGAGAAGAACGAACGGACCTTCAAGCGGCTGATCGGCCTCGCCGGAGTGGTCGAGGCCGCATGCCTCGTCTCCTACCTGCTGCTCATGAACTTCGGCGATCGAACGCACTGGCTGATCCTCATCGCCGCGGTCCTCGTCTACGTGACGCTCTCCGTCGGACTCTTCGCCCACGGGGCGCATTCGACGGCGGGCACGCACCGCGTGCTGAAGGCGATCGACCTCTTGCACGAAGCCCTCGATTCTCGTGCGGATGACCGGCGCGCAGGGTGATCACGGATAGGCAGCGCCTTCGACTTCCCGGTCGGCGGCCCCTTGCAATTCCGAATCGCAAATTCGTTTTTGCATGGTAAAAACGAATCATGTATTCGCGATTGCTGCAGCCGCCGGACCGTCAGAGCTTCTTCCTCCTCGGTCCGAGGGGAACAGGCAAGACGGTCTGGCTCCAACAGGTCATGCCCGACGCCCTGAGGTTCGACCTCCTGGATGCGGGCGTGTTCTCGCCGCTCGTCGCCGATCCCTCTCGACTCGACGCCATGATCCCCAAGGACCACCGGGGCTGGGTGGTGATCGACGAAGTCCAGCGAGTCCCCGAACTCCTGAACGAGGTCCACCGCCTGATCGAGAAACGGAAACTCAAGTTTGCGATGACCGGATCGAGCGCCCGCAAGCTTCGCCAGAAAGGCGTGAATCTGCTTGCCGGACGCGCGCTCACCCGACACATGTACCCGCTGACCGCGAGCGAACTCGGCGACACGTTCGATCTTCGCCGAGCCGTCCGATTTGGTTGTCTGCCGTTCGCATGCACGACGGACGCGCCGGCGGACTACCTCAAGAGCTACGTCACGACCTACCTGCGCGAGGAGGTCCAGCAGGAAGGATTGACGCGGAACCTGGCGGCCTTCAGTCGCTTCCTCGAGGCCGCGAGCTTCTCGCAGGGTGCACAGCTCAACATGGCCGGAGTCGGGCGCGACGCCTCCGTCGGATCGAAGGTCGCGGAGAACTACTTCCAGATCCTCGACGACCTCCTGCTCGGCGTGCGGGTTCCGGTCTTCACGCGGCGCGCCAAGCGACGCATGGCAGCCCACCCGAAGTTCTACTTCTTCGATGCCGGGGTTTTCCGGGCGATCCGTCCGCGAGGTCCCCTCGATTCGGCGGAGGAAATCGACGGACCGGCGCTGGAGACGCTCGTGATGCAGCAGCTCTGCGCCATCAACGACTACCACGATCTCGGATTCACGTTGAGCCATTGGCGCACGGCGCAGGGCCACGAAGTCGACTTCGTCCTCTACGGCGAGAACGGGTTCGTCGCGATCGAAGTGGCCCGTACGGCCCGCGTCCGTGCCGAGGACACGGCGGGTCTGCGCGCATTCCGCGCCGACTACCCGGAAGCGAGGGCCTGTCTCCTTCACCCGGGGACTCGCTCGATGCATGACGACGGCATCGACATCCTGCCGTTGGCCTCGGCGCTCGTCGGGCTGAAGGACCTGCTCGTTCCACCGAAGAAGGCGCGCTGATTCGCGACGCGGCGTCAGCCACCCGATTTCCGCGGAGCTGACGACGACCCCCTGTGAAGGAGCGCCGCCTCGCACAGGCGCGCCATCGCCGTCGACCCGAGGCGACCGAATGCGTCCGCGAGCGGCCCCGAAGGCTCGAAGCTCCCCGCGGCACAGCCGTGCGCAGCGGCGCTCCGCGACAGAAACTCGCGCATTTCGTCGCGCCATCGATCGGGCCCGCCCGTGGTGGACTCCGTCGCCATCACGCCGAACCACAGCGCGTTCCAGTCGACCCCCGCACGCGCCGCGCTCCAGGGCCGAGACACGGCCATGAGCCGTTCGAGATCGCGCTGCACGGCGGCATCCTCGATTCTGGCGCCGCCCCAGCGGGCAGCGCAGATGCGCATGCCGGCGCGACGAAACTCCCGCAGCGGTGCCGTCACGGGAGACGAATCCGTTCCCCCCGCAGACGGACCCTCGGAACTCGCGCCGAGGACGAACCGCCGCGCGCGCGCCTCGGCCTCTTCGTCGACGGGAATCCCAGCGCCGCGGGCGGCGTTCATCACGAACAAGGCCCACGTCGTGGAGATCAGGTCGCCGTCGTCCAGGCGCGCGGGACCAGCCCACGCGCCGTCCGGGCGGAGCCGCGCCGCGACGAACTCCACGCTCCGTCGGATCGCACGATGCGTCGCGGCCCGCGGCTCGTTCGCGTGAAACTGCCAGGGCGCCGCCGTCACCCAGACCTGCGTGAGCGACGCGAACTCCTGCGAGGGATCCCCGAACGAACCGTCCGCCCGTTGTTGCGCCAGGAAGAACCGCAGTCGCGCCAGCGCCGCACGCTGCGCCTTCGCGTCCATGCGGCGCGACGAGGACGCGAGCGCGGCCGTCCCCAGGTCGAGCGCCGGATCGCCCACTCCGCCACAAGCCTGGGACGGGCGGGAGTCGCAGAGAGCGCGGATCGCCGAGCCCCGCGGGATGCCGTCCGCGTCCGTGTGGCGCGCGATCCAATCACCCGTCGGATCACGGATGACGGGGTCGATCGGGACGAACGGCGCGGGCAGATGTCTGAACACCTCGGCTCCCGACACCTCGTAGATCCGCTTCTTGAACGCCCAGAGTTCGTCGGGCACCGACTTGCTGCGCGAGTCGATCCTCACGCGGTGCTCGAGCCCTCGGAAGTGCACTTCGATGATGAACTCAGACGAGTGGGCCCACTCGCGATGGACGAAGTTCGGAAGGTCGAAGAAGCCGATGCGCTCCGCCTCCAGCCCCAGCGCGGTGACGGCGTCCGGCGTCATCTGAACCTGGCGGACGACCCACCCGTCGTCCGCATGCCTCGTGAACCTCCCGATTCCGTCGCCATGGATCTCGACGGACTCACCGTGATCCCAGGTGACACGTACGAAGGTGCCGTTCGGCGCCGGCGCCGAGTCCACGGGGCGCGACGTCTGTGCCGGAAGACCCCAGGCGGCCAGGACGATCGCTGAAACCGCAAATCCGCGCGTGCAACCGCGGACGTTCATGGCTGGTGCTCCGTGGCGGAAGTCGCCAAAAGCGACACGATCGAGATCGCGTCTTCTTGGATTCGCGACGCCACTGGCGAGCCGCGCCTGAACCACCCGCCGTCACGGAGGTTGCCCGCCGCATGCGCACAAAGGCCGATCGGCGTGGCGCGATCCGCACGATGCGCGAGCTGCGCACATCTCCGAGTGCGACCGTTCCCGACGGGCCGCTATGACCGATGTGCGCAGGCACGTGGCAGCCAGCGCTCGGAGGGGTCCGGTCATGATCGAACCACGCACGCTCGAAGCGATCACACGATTCGGCATCGTTTCCAGCGAGCCGGCGGTCCATCCGAAACCTGCGACCTCGAACGAGCCGTCGGATCCGGCGGAACTCCTCACCGACATTCAATCGCACGTCGATGCCCTGAAGGACTCGGCCACGGCCGCCAGCGAACGGAGCGGCCACCTCGACGCCATCCGGACGGACGTCGGGCGCATCCGCGCGTTCGTGAACCAGCTCCACGTGGACGAGTCGGCAGCGCCCGAACTCGCGACCCCCGGCGCCGCCCCGCCGGCTCCGAGCCGGACGACCCTCACCCGACGCGAACTCGAGGTTCTGCGCCTGATCGGTCGCGGACTCGCCCGCAAGCAGATCGCCGCCGCGCTGTTCCTCAGTGTGAAGACCATCGACGCCCACCAGGCGCACATCTTGCGCAAGCTCGGAGTCGAGTCGCGCATGGACCTGGTGCGGTTCGCGATCCGCGCGGGGCTCGCCCAAGTGTGACGGCGGGTTCGTTCGACGAAAGCGCCCCCGTACACGGGAACCCGTGAACGGGGGCGCGCGCACTCATGCGACGCCGAGGCGACGCATGCCGACCGGAGTCAGAGGCGCACGGTCACGTTGATGGCATCGGACACGGAGATTCCGCCGCCTGGGAGCAGCGCGACGGAGATCATGTCCATGTTCAGCGTCAGCGATGGGGCGGCTGTCGGCACCCAGAGCAGGTAGCGACCATTCTGATCCGCCATGACGTGGAATGGCGGCGTGCCGAGCGGCGACGCGGCCTGCGCCAGTGGATCGGCGCTGCCGATGCCGTCGTTCAGACCGAAGAGCGGGCCGCTTCCCGTGGGATTCGCCGGAAGCAGCGAGAACACGTTGAACAGCTCGGCATGAGCCGGCACGCCCGAGACTTGTCCGTAGATCGGCGCATCACCGCTGCCCTGCCACATGAAGATCTTGTGGGTCGAAGGCGGAACCGTCGGGGTCGGGATGACGACGCCGAGAGCCGCCGCGTGTGCGACGAGCCCCGGGTTGTCGATCGGCGTTCCCTTGTTCCGCACGCCCAGCTCGTTGCATCCGCCCATGGTGTGGATGCCGATGACGTGTTCATCGAACACGTCGTGGACCGGCGACCCGTCGTTGCCTAACTCCGCCGTGTCGACCTCGTACCACAGGCAGCCCGGGGGCGCTGGAACGAGGGCATCGACGTGCGTGCGGAGCGTCCGATTGAAGACCATGTTCACGCCGGTCGCCGGCACGACTGGCCCGTAACCGTTCACCTCGACGAGCGTGATCGGGAGCGGCGGGATCTTGGTCGCGTTGTGGCTCTGAACGAGGCCCGGCGGAAGATTGGTCAGCACGTTGTTGAAGCAACGGAACCCGCCGTAGTCCTCGCAAACGCCGTTGTCCACGGCAAACAGCGTCTGCATGTCGGCCACGTACACGTCCTGCGGGCCGCACGGCATGATGTTGCCCATCGCGTCCGACAGCGGGCAGTTGAATTCCATCGTCACCGCGACGGCGCCAGCGAGGCAGTGCCCGGCAGTCAGCAACACGCTGTCGTCGACCAGGAATGCCGTGAAGACGTTCACGCCGGTCGCGGTCGTGACGAGCATGCGGCCGACCTTGGAGTCGACCGAGTACAGCCGGTGATCCTGTCCCCAGTGCAGGTCGCACAGCGAGTCGCTCGCCGTCGGCATCGGCGGAATGCCGCTGTCGAAGCCCGACATCGTCACGCTCGCCACGCCGTTCTGCGGAAGGACGACTTCGACGAGTATGCGATCACCTCGCATCCTCTCCGACAGCACGACCGGATTGCCGGGGATGCCCGCGGTGATCGTCGACTGAACGCGGTTTCCGCAGAGGCGGATGAACGCCCCGTTTTGCAGCCAGACTTCCGTGAAGCGTGCCTGCATCCACGGAGCGCCCGGCTTCGAGAGTTTCGCGAACGTCATCGTCACCGTTTCCGGCAGGTCGTTGGCGATGAGGCCGGTCGAAGCGGGTTGTGACGTGAAGACTCCTTCCTGGATCGATGAGGTGGCCTGCGCGCCGACGAGACTCGTGACGAGGACGAGCACGGCGAGAAGCTTGATGGTTCTCATGGCCATTCCTTTCTGACGAGCGTCTTCCGGTTCCCTCGCAGCCATCGGGCCGCGATGTTCCGAGCGGAAGGAGCTGTTGCCGCGGGTTGGGTTCGATGCCGGCCGCGCACGCAGGCGTGGCTGGCTTCGCCACCACCAAGGCAATCCTCCCGCGCACGTTCACGTTCGCCTGTCGGCGCCGCCGCGAAATGAGGAAATGTCCTCGATCGACGCAACAAATCCCGCGGCCCCGTCCACGACCATGCCGGCGGCGAATCATCGGTATGACCCGGAGCACGGGGCGCGGCCGCGGGAACCCCGGCGGCAACCCGGACTCCGTTTCCGAAGGGTTGCGTGCCGATGGCAAGAGGTCGTGAGTCCCGTCGCCTCAGACGTGACGACGTATCGGAAGGAGAGGTCCGGATGAAGTTCTGGAACTGGTTTCAGGAGCGGCGCCACAACGAACGTGGGACCGATTCGCGACGGATCGAGCAG
This sequence comes from Planctomycetota bacterium, assembly GCA_044222185.1. Classification (GTDB taxonomy): domain Bacteria; phylum Planctomycetota; family CAIWVZ01; genus JBGANV01. The sequence continues at coordinate 435,933 of JBGANV010000004.1, read as the reverse complement.
TCCGAGGAAGCCATGCGTGCGCGCATCGGCGAATTGGAAGAGACCGTGGATCGCCTCGTGCTTGCGGCGATGGCCATGTGGAGCCTGCGCCCCGATCAGCAGGACGTCACCGAGGAAGACCTCCTCGAGCGCATCCGCGAATACGACGTGCTCGACGGCAGGCTCGACGGACGACTGCGGGCGATGATGGTGACCTGCGACGACTGCGGTCGGCGCAACCGGGGACGACGGACGCATTGCCTGTTCTGCGGATCCGGCCTTCCCAAGCCTGGAGACCCACTCAAGGTCGGCGGACCCGCCTGAGGGGTCGGCGCCCTCCGGCCCGGATCACGCTCCGTGTGCACGGAGGCGCGGGCGACGTGCGCGCGGTGGTCGACGACTCAGGCACCGGCAGCCTCGTCCGGGCATCCCCGTCAGCGCGAAGGCCTGATGCGGTATGATCCCGCCCGCTCGGGGAGCACCCGGCAGTCGATCCCATGACACGAACCTGCACACGGCTTCCATTCCCGCTCGCACTCGGCCTCGTTCTCCTGACCGCTGGCGCGTCGCTCGCGCAGGAGCGGGTGACCATGACCGCGGAAGACGGCCAGCCCATCATCGGGACGCTGGCCCGGCCGAACGGACCTCCCGCGGGCGGCATCGTCCTCGTTCCGATGTACAAGTCGAGCCGCGGCGCCTTCGCCGGTCTCCAGACCCGGCTCGCCCTCGCCGGATATCTCGCACTCGCGATCGACCCGCGCGGCCACGGCGACTCGGTGAACGACAAGGACGGCAAGCCGGTGTCGATCGAACGCGGAACCGCGAGCGTGCCCGAGCCCAATCCGTTCCTGAAGATGTGGATGGACGTGGACGCGGGAATGAAGCTCCTCGTCGAGCGCGGCGCCCCGGCTGGGAAGATCGGAGTCGTGGGTGCGAGCGTCGGAGCGTCAGTCGCGATCCACCTGGCGACGCGGTCGAAGGATCGTCCACGGGCGCTCGTGCTCATGACACCGGGCGTCGACTACCTGGGAGTGCCGAGCCTGGAACACGCCAAGGCCATGCCCCCCCGCCCCGTCCTGATCCTCACGTCGGAGGAGGAGTCGGGAAAAGGCCCCAAACAGTTGAAGCAGGTTCTCGCGTACGACGACGCCGAACTGCGCGTCGTCCCGGGCACGGACATCCACGGGACGTTCATGCTCGGCCGGGTCACGTCGATCGAAGCGTCGATCGTGACCTGGCTGGACACCGCGCTGAGCACGCCCCCCGCACTCGAAGTGGGCGAAGGCAAGACGGTCATCATCGACGGAGACTTGAGTGATGGCGAGGCGTCGAACCCGGCGGTCGCGAAGATCCCGATCCCGAACTCGTCGGACGCGACGGTCCGCATCTCGCACACGACGAAGCGACTGGACGTCGCCTTCGACATTCCCGAGCGATACATCCGCCTGAACGAAGTCGTCGTCTTCATCGACGGCAGCGGCAAGGCCGCGCGAACACCGGACCAGCACTGCTACCGCATCTCGTTCTGTCCGAAGAACCCACAACGGGCGCCCATCATCGTCCAGCGGGGCGGTCTGAAGGGCTGGGAGGACACGGACGACAAGGGCATCACGGCGTTCGCCAAGACCGAGGACAAGAAGCACTGGACGGCGGAGATCGGCCTGGACCTGTCGCGGTTCCTGCCCGGCGAGCTTCCGCGCAAGGGCCGGATCGCGTTCCAGGCAAACGGCGCCCGCACGACGGACGTGCGCAGCTTCCCCGGCGACGCCAACCTGGCGACGACGCCCAAGACCTGGGCGCCGATGACGCTGAAGTAGGGCGCGGACCGCGCGAGTCCTGCCCCGGAGTGGGGCCCGGTCTGCAGCCGAACCAGAGCCGGGGCACCCCGCCGCCGGCATTTCCGGAGTTTTCTGCCGGCCTGCCCAGGGATTCCGTTGACTCCTCGTCCCCCAGAGGAGCATCCCATGGCATCACGCACGCTCAGCCTCGTCTTCGCCGTCCTCGCCGCCATCCCGACCGCCGCGCAGTCGACCCAGACGAACCCGTTCCGCAAGGTGATGATCACGGAGGTCAGCTACGGCGACCCCGACTGCGTCGAGATCACGAACTTCGACTGCGCCCCCGTGACGATCACCGGGTGGCGCGTCGTGTGGCAGCACGATCCCATGCCGGCGCCGGTCATCGCCGTGTTCCCCGCGGGGACGGTGCTCCAATCCGGCGAGAGCGTCGTCGTCCGGGAGTCGAGCGCGCTGGTTCTCGGCGAAGTCGTCCCGCCAACGCAGGTCTTCTCGATACTTCCGTCCGTCACGACGACGACGCAAGCGCTCGAGGTTGCGCTCCTGAACGCCGGCGGAGGAGCCGTCGACAAGGTGGTGATCTCGAGCAGCATCGGCGCCGCGCCCGCGCTAGCCGGAGGCCCGCTCCCGGGCACGTTCTTCGGAATGGCGACGCGCGGGACGTTCGCGGCCGCCAACGCCGTGGGCGTCGAACGCGTCTGGGGGCTCGACTCCGACGGCGGATTCGACTGGACCGAGCAACCCGACCGCAGCATGGGCTGGGAGAATCGCAGCAGCAACACGACGCGCGGCGTGGACTCCCGTGGCCTGAACGGCATCGTCGGCGGCGACGGCTCATTCGCAGGCAACGTCATGGTCAGCGAGATCGACGATGCACCGGACTACGTGGAGCTCTTCAACCGGACGCCGGTCGGGATCAACCTGCAGGGCTGGTTCCTGCTCTGCAGCGACCGCCACGGCGGGACCCACGAAGTGATCCGGCCGTTCCCGGGCCCGATCGTCATCCCGGCCTTCGGCTTCCTCGTGATCGGCGACGGCGCCGCACCGCCGCCGGAGAAACCACTGGCGGTGCCCTACGTGAACCTGGCCTTGGCGGCTGGCGGCGATCTTCCCTTCGAGCGCGAGGAGTACGACTGCGCGCTCTACGACAACAATGCACGTCTCGTGGACATCGTGCGCACCTCCGGGTTCGACGCCGCCCTCCCACCGTGCGAGCAGCTGCCCGAAGTTCCCGGCGTCGCGCACAACAACCCGCGGGCGCCGTCCCACTGGCAGGATTTCACGGGGATCGCCGGCCGCACCTGCCAGACGAACGGAGACGGCGCCATCGCCCGGCGACTCGCGACCGTCGGGATGCCCGTCGACACGAACACGGGCGCCGACTGGAGGGGTGTCTTCGGCCGCACCATGGGGGCCGTGAACGCCAACTTCGCGGACGGCGCGGGCCTGGGCGATCGCCTGGACGCGCGCATCAACGCCACGTGGACCGGCTCCGGGCTCACGATCATCCTCAACGCGGGCCCGCCGAACGCTGCGAACGTCGAGAGCTTCTTCGTGTCGACGACACCCTCCAACGGAATCGGACCATTCTTCGGGCTCGGGATGGACGCGCTCTTCAATTGGCTGTCCACCGTCGAGCCCAGCGCGACGCTCACGCAGTCGCTCGATCCGCAGGGATCGGCGCGGGTCGACCTCTGTCTTGGGTGCGTGCCGCCGGGCCTGGCGCTCGACCTCGTGTTCTTCCTGCGGAACGCCGCCCGCACGTCGTTCCTCGATCGTTCGTGGACCGTCGAGTACACGGCGACCGTCCCGACGCCCTGCCCGTTCTGAAGCGGCGGCAACCCATCGTCACCGCACGTCGAACCGCTGGGCCAGCATGGCCAGCGCTTCGGCGCGCAGGCGCCGAACGCGCCTCTCGTCGACGCGCAGCCGCGCCGCGATCTCGGGGGTTCCCAGCCGCGCGAAGTAGTGCATCTCGATCACGGCGCGGTGGTCGTCCGAGGGCAGCTCGGGCAGCATCTCGCGAACGAGGCGGACCGTCTCCGATTGCTCCGCTGCCGAGAGCGGCGAGATGCCGCGAGGATCCGCGACGCCGGTCGGAGCTCCCGCCGATCCCTCGGAATCGGTGGGCGGGCCGAGCGAGCCCACGGTGCCGGACCCCCGCTTTGCCGCTGCAAACGTCCGCGCGTGATCGACGAGCTTGTTCTGCACCACGGCCGTCAACCACCGGTTGAACGCGTCCGGCCCGGTGAACTGCGCACGGACGAAGGCATCCGAGACGATGATCTGGCGAAACACGGATTGCGCCACGTCCGCCGATTCCTCCCGCGACCGGAGGAAGTTGGACATGCCGGACTTCACCAGCGCGACGACGGCCTCGTAGCTGCCGCGAAAGAGGGCGTCACGGGCCGCGTCGTCGCCACGCTGCGCGCGCTCGATCGTCGTGATGTCGACGGCGTCGTCCGTCATGGGCGTCCCCCGCAACGCCTCAGCGCGTCGGCGGCCGACACGCAGCGGGACTCGATCCGGAGCGCGTCGCCGAACTGACGGCGCGCGTCCTCGATCCGGCCCAATTGCTCCGCGAGGCGGCCGAGTTCGAGGGTGGTCGCGAGCCGGGTCGCAGCGTCGGTGCTCGCCGCAGGCAGGCCTTGCCGGGCCGCGGCACGCTCGAAGTTGTGGAGCGCCAGGTCGCGATCCCTGCCCGCCATCGCCCGCGCGGCGACCGCGCACAGTTCGAGCGCCGAGACGTCCTCGTGCTCGTCCGACGCCGCGGCCACGAAGGCCGAGGCGACTCGCGCCGACTCGGTCACGAGACGACGCTCGGATCGCGGGGCCACTGCCGCGGCGACGACCGCGTGGGCGTAGCCCTCGACCGTGCCGGTCCGCGCCAGGGCCGCGACGCCGTGGACCTCCGCCAGCAGGGCCGTGTCGTCGGGGCGAAGTTGCGAGGCCCGGGTGAGATCCTCCTCGGCTCCCTTCGGATCGCCCGTGACGATGCCGCGGAGCCGGCCGCGCGCGCAGAGCGCTTCGACGTCCCGCGGGTCGACGGCGAGCAACGCATCCATCTCGCGACGCGCACCGGCGGTGTCGCCGAGCATGCCCAGGCAGTGGGCGTATTCGATGCGCTCGGAACGCGTCTCCGGTGCAAGCCCATAGGCTCGCTCGAAGAGGATTCGGGCCTCCGCCTCGCGTCCCTGGCGCCGGCGGACCTTGGCAGCCCTCAGCATGTCGTCGGTCGCCCCGCCGGAGAGCGTCATCGCGCGCTCCGCCAGCGCCCATGCGCGGTCCAGGTCCCGCGATGCGGAGAAGACCTCCGACGCGTTCCCCGCGATGGCCGGATCGTCGGGGCATTCGGCGACGGCCTCGTCGGCCGCGAGGCGCGCCTCGGCGCGCCGATCGGTGATCCAGAGGAACATCAGTCGCGACGCGAGGTACGTGCAGCGAGGTGCCAGCGCGCCGAGGCGCTCCAGATCGAGCTGGGCGAGGTCGAACGCCCCGAGGCGGCAGAGCGCGTGGAGTCGCAGGTGGATCAACGGGTAGAAGTCGGGTCGAAGCGAGAGCCCGTGCGTCGCACGCGCTACCGCCGTGCGAAAGTCGTGGCGCGCCGAATCGGTCGCCGCGAAGAACACCAGAGGCCAGAGAGATCGTGGGGCCGATCTCAGGACGCGCTCCGCATGTCGCGAGGCCTCCTGGTGATGTCCGTCCACGGCGAGGATCACGGCGAGTTGGAGGTCCGTCGCCGGGGTCGCGCCGTCGTCCAGATCCGCGACGGGAGCCGAGTCGGGTGGACCGCGGCTTACGCGCGTCACGAGATTCGACAACCGCCTCCCGACGATCGGGTGCGTGCGCGCCTGCGCCGCCGGCAGGAGGCCGCGCGCCTCCTCGTCATGGCGGAACGTGAGTTCGACGAGCACGCGCAACACCGCCACCGTCCCATCGGCATCTCCACACGACTCCGCCTGGGCCAGTGCCTCGCGAGCGCGGGGAAGGTCGCCCGAAGCGAGCCTCCCCCACCCGACGAACATCCCCGCGTGGAGGAACGCGCGATCGAGGGCGTCCTCGCGGCGGACCTGTCGGACCCGATCCAGGGAAATCACGTCGTCGGGAACGAGTGCCAACAGGCGCTCGTGATGCATGGCGGCGAGTCGGAATTCGCCCGCGTCCCATGCAGCTTCGGCGGCAGACCGCTCGCGCGCAACCGACTCGGTGCGACGCCGGTGGTCGGCGAGCATCGTCAGACCGAACCAGCAGCAGGCGATCAGCGCCGCGACCGAAGTGAACGCAGCGATGGGTCGGCGACGCGCGAGGAGCGCCGCCCGCCGCGCCCAGGACGGCGGACGTGCGCGAATCGGGCGGAACGTGAGGAAACGATGGAGGTCGTCCGCGAGATCCGCACTCGACGCATAGCGTCGCCTGGGATCCCGGTCCATCGCCGTCGAGACGATCGTCTCGAGATCGCGAGGAACCTCGGCCCGCAGTTTTCGCAGCTGCGGTGCGGCACCGGCGACGACGGCCAGGTCGACCTCGGAAGCCGTGCGTCCCTCGAACGGACGCTGCAGCGCGAGGCACTCGAAGAGCGTGACGCCGAGCGCGTAGACGTCCGCCGATGCGTCGCCGCGAGGAACATGCCCGAGGATGACCTCCGGCGCCCTGTAATACGCGGTACCGAGCCGGTCGCCGGACGCCGTGAGCCGCGGCGAACCCTCGACGGAGGCGAGGCCGAAGTCCGTGAGCCGCGCATGTCCCGTGGAGGTCAAGAGGATGTTGCCTGGCTTCACGTCCCGGTGGATGACTCCCGCTCGATGCGCATGCGCGAGGGCATTTGCGACGTCGGCGGCGATTCCCGCGACCCAGGAGACTTCGAGCGGCGTGCTGGCCTCCCGCGATCGCGTGATGGCCTGTGCGAGGGATCCGCCGTCGACGAGATCCATGGCGATGTAACGGAGCGCGCCCGCGCTGCCGGCCGCATGGACGCCGACGATGTTCGGATGGTCGAGCCGGCCCGCTGCCTCGGCTTCGCGGATCGCGCGTCCGAGCGATCGGTCCGGGTCCAGCGGATCGACGGAGATCAGCTTCAACGCCACGAAGCGGCCGACCTCCAGGTCCGCCGCTCGCCACACCGTTCCCATGCCGCCGCGCCCGAGGCAGGTGACCAGCCGGTAAGGGCCGACAATCGATCCCTCTCCCGGGCCGGCTCCGTCCAGGAGGAGCCGCTCGAGATCGAGCGCACGCGCGAGGATCGACGAGAACTCCGGCCCGCGATCTCCGCCGCCATCGGAGGTCCGATCCTCCCCGCGGTCGCGGCGTTCGAAGATCTCTTCGAGGAGATCCGGGAGGTCGTCTTCCGGCATCGGCATCGCGCGCACTCTCACCCGGCGGTCGCAGGGAGCCGGCGCGATCTTACTCCGGGCGCCGCGTCGCGGTGGCCCGGGTCAGACGACGCGGACGACCCCCGGCTCTCCGCAATAGACGTCGCCGATGCGGTGGACCGGGACGCCGCGAACGCGAAGGGCCGCCTCGAACGCGGCGGCCCGCGCCGACGGGATAGAGACCAGCAGGCCGCCGCTCGTCTGCGCGTCCGCGATGGCGAACTTGTCGGCGTCCGTGAGCGGGAGGTCGGACTTGAGCGAGCCGCCGTAGTACTCCAGGTTCCGCTTCGTGCCGCCGGGCACGGCGCCCTGCTCGTACAGACGCCGCGCAGCCGGCATGATCGGGAGTTCGGAGAGGCGCACGTGCGCCTCGGTGCCCGAGGCAGCCATGATCTTTTGGAGATGGCCGAGCAATCCGAAACCCGTCACGTCCGTGGCCGCGCTGACGCCCACTTCGTTCATGGCTTCCGCCCCGGCCTTGTTGAGCGTCGCCATGACCTTCGTCACGAGGGCGACGTCCTCCGATGAAAGGAGGCCTTTCTTGATCGCCCCCGTCATGGCGCCCGAACCGAGGGGCTTCGTCAGATACAGCGCATCGCCGGGGAGCGCGCCCCGGTTCGCGGCCAGGTTCTTCGGGTCGACCACGCCGATGCCGACGAGGCCGAACTTGGGCACCGGGTCGTCGATCGAGTGGCCGCCCAGGATCGGGATCCCCGCCTCGCGCGCGATCGCCGACCCGCCTTCCATGATGCGCCCCAGCGTTTCCATGCCCTGCTTCACGGGATAGGCGACGATCGAGAGCGCGAAGAGGGGCCGGCCGCCCATGGCGTACACGTCGGAGAGCGAGTTCGCCGCCGCAACCCGGCCGAAGTCGTAAGGGTCGTCGACGATGGGTGTGAAGAAATCCAGCGTCGCGACGATCAAATCACCGGACGGAGTGCGATACACCGCCGCATCGTCACCGGTTTCGATTCCGACGAGGACGTTCGGATCGCTCATCAGCGGTACGTGGCGCAGGACCTGCGCCAGGTCACTGGGACCGATCTTGCAGGCTCAACCGCCGCCGGGCGAGAGAGACGTGAGACGCACGGGTGTTTCGCTCATGGGCGAAACTGTACGGCAGGGATCCGGGGCCGAGAAGCCGAACTCGGCGTCATTCTGACGCGCGAGGCGCACACCGACCGATGGCCTCGGTCAGGTTCTTCAGCGTGTTCACCGAGAATCCCCGATCGTGAAAGAACGCCACCCTCCCGGTGCGGTCGAGGAGCACGACGCGCGCCGGAAGCCCGTTGGCGTTGCCGACGAACTGGGCGACGGTGTCGGCGTCGTCGTAGATCGTGACGACGATGGCCCACTCTTCCGAGGGAATTCCGTTGCGCATGCCCTCATCGATCTTCGAGGCGAACAGGCCAGGGAGGAGCCCGGGGATCGTCGGAAGCTCGTAGATCGTGATGTGCACTCCGGCCTGGTCGAGGGCGAGCAACCAGCGATCGATGTCGAACTGGGTCTGCTGCTCGAACCCGATGAACAACAGGACGGGCTCGCCGCGGAAGTCCGCCGGAAGGCTGCGTGGCTGTCCCGCGAGGGATCTGCCCGAGACCGTCGGGAACATCTCGCCCAAGGGGTCGCGCCGCGCGTAGGTGCTGCCGCAGGCGACGAGAGACGCCGCGAGGGCGCACAGCACCGCGAACCGGCGAAGTCGGAGACACAGGTGTGCGGTGATTCTCATGGGATCGTCGTCGTCAACAGGTTCGAAAGCCGGAGTGTCCCCGAATGGAGCATCAGGCATTGGCTGAATGCCGTGAGGCCCTGGTAGGGCGCGCCCCCGGGCATGGTCGCGGAAAGCGTGGCAAATCCCTGCGGATTCGTCGTCCCCAGGTCGATGATCGTGGCCGTCATGGGGTCGACGAGGAGCGCCCCGAACGGCGTCGGGACGTCGGCGGCGATGAACGACAGGGCGAATACGACCCCATCGCCGGCGGCCCACTGGGGATGCACGACGTACGTCTGTCCGCTCGCGGGCGGTGCTTCGGCGAACAGGACAGGAGCACCCAGCGCCAGTTGATGACGCGAAAGCCGCGCGTCGCTCCGGGCAGCGGGTCCGACGAGCGCGTCGAGCCAGCGCACGTCCCCGCGGGCCTGCCACTGCATGAACGCCGTCGCGTAGCGGCGGACCAGGAGCTGTTGTTGCGCCACGGTGATCGCGCCCGGGGATTCGGTCAGGCGATCGAGGTACCACGCCTCGTGGAAGTAGCTGTGCGTGCCGCCCGAGATCTCGACGAGGATCCGAGTCGCAGGGGTCGCGGCGTAGATCGGGTCCAGGTTCTGGGGAGGCGGCACGATCGTGTCGGTCGAGGCGCCCACGTGGAGCGCAGGAAGGGAGGAGCCCGCGGCGGCGCCGAGGATGTCGACCCCCTGCGGTGACGTGGACGTGGCAGCGAGGGTGACCACGGCCGCGAAGAGGTCGGGGCGAGTCGAACCGGCGACGAGCGCGCCCGCGCCCCCAAAGGAGTGTCCCGCGGCGATCGCGCGCACTGCGGGCGTGACGGCGCCGAGCAGCGGATTCCCCGATGCCTGCGACGCCGTCCGCAACCCGATGAGGGCGGCTTCCATGTCCAGGATGAACCTTGGGAGGTTGCCGGCGAAGAGTCCCTGCTCGGTCGTCGGCGCGACGACGACCCAGCCCTGGCTCGCCCAGTGTGAGTAGAGCGTGGCGTAGAGGTCCGCGGTCAGCGAGAACCCATGGCCGAACACGATGACCGGGCACGGGCACGCACTCAGGTCCAGGGGCGCGTTTGCCGCTGCGCTGGTTGCCGGGTATGTCACCAACGCGGAGACGGATGCGTTGCCGCCCGCGAGCCCGGGGACCGTGATCGTGCGGGTGGACGCCGTTCTCGAGCCCGGGTTCTCAGGTGCGGACTGCGCGGGGAGCGCGGCCATCAGGGCCAGAGAGATGACGGCAGATCGCAAGGCGATCGACATGCGTTTGACCTCGAAAACACGGGAACTCAGGAGTGGCATCGCGGCGCGACGCACGGACGTCCCAAGGAGCACCGACCGAACTGTAGGCCACGCGTGCGGCGCCGGGAAGCGAAAGCCGGCACACGCGCCTTTCGATCATGCGGCGCAGTCCTATGATGCAACCCCGCCTGCGGGCGGTCCTCGCCATGGAAGTCGTGATTCTCGGAACGAGCAGCGCAGCCCCGACGCTGCGGCGCTGGCTCAGCGCGACCGCCCTTTTGCGCAACGGCGAGGTCTTCCTCTTCGATTGCGGTGAGGGAACCCAGTTTCGTTTCATGAAGGCCGACCTTCCGCGCCGGAAATTCGGTCACATCTTCATCACCCACCTCCACGGCGACCACATCTTCGGCCTCGGCGGTTTCATCTCGACGATGAACCTCGGGCAACGGGACACGCCGCTCGAGATCTGGGGGCCCAAGGGAATCAAACGGTTCGTCGAGTTCGTGGTCGGGTTCCCGCGTCCCGCGCGGCTCGGATTCGACTTGCAGATCCACGAGATCCCGGCCAACTACTCGGGCGTGATCCTCGAGAACGACGAGTACTACGTTCAGACGACGCCACTCGACCATTCGATCCCGGCGTTCGGGTACCGATTCCAGGAGAAGGATCGGCCCGGACGCTTCGACGCCGAGAAGGCCGATGCCCTCGGCGTCCCATTCGGGCCCGAACGCGGCCGCCTGCAACGGGGCGAGACGATCACGCTCGACGACGGGACGGTGATCCACCCCGACCAGCTCATCGGCGAACCGCGCCCGGGCAAGTCGATGGCCTACGTGACCGACACGGCGTTCTGCGTGAACGCACGCAAGCTCGCGGAAGACGTGGACCTCTTGATCCACGAGGCCACGTTCAGCGACGAACTGCTCGAGATGGCGATCTTGCGCAAGCACTCGACGATCCGCCACGCGGCCACGATCGCCCGGGAGGCGGGAGCGCGGAAGTTCGTCGCGACGCACTTCTCGACCCGCTACGATGGCCCCGCGCTGGCCCAGCTCGAGATCGAAGGACGCGAAGTCTTCCCGGACCTGCTCATGGCGCACGACCTGATGCGGATCGAGGTTTGACCGGGAATTTCGCGGCGAAGGAGTGCGGCGCTTCGAGTCACGAACACTCGGGGCCGCATGCCTCCAGATCGCCGACGGGCAGGTGCCGGACACGCGCCGCACGCGCCCGAATGACTCGTGCCGGTTTCGAATCGATACCGGCTGAACGCCAAGGAGACCGGATTGGACGCCATACATCTGGCCAACGTCACGAAGACCTTCGAGGGTCACGTCGCCGTCAACGACTTGAGCCTGACCGTTCCCGAAGGGTCGGTGTACGGGTTCATCGGGCCCAACGGCTCCGGCAAATCGACGACCTTGCGGATGATCATGCACATCATCCTCCCCGACCGCGGGGAGATCGTCGTGCGCGGCGAGCGCGGGACGCGCGCGGCCCACGACCAGATCGGCTACCTGCCCGAAGAGCGCGGTCTCTACAAGAAGATGAAGATCCGCCGCCTTCTGCGGTACTTCGCACGTTTGAAGGGGTTCGACCCGCCGGACCTCGACCGCAAGATCGAGGGCTGGCTCGATACGCTGGGGCTCGCCAAATGGGCGGACCACAAGATCGACGCGCTCTCGAAGGGCATGGCGCAGAAGATCCAGTTCATCGGAACGGTGATCAGCGAGCCCAAGCTCCTGATCCTCGATGAGCCGTTCTCGGGGCTCGATCCCGTGAACATGGAAGCCATGCGGGACGCGATCATCGAGATGCGCCGCCGCGGAACGACGGTCGTGTTCAGCACTCACGACATGGCGATGGCGGAGAAGATGTGCGACCGCATCTTCATGATCTTCAAGGGCAACAAGGTGCTCGATGGCACGCTCGACGACATCCAGGCGCGCTACGGCCTCGACACCGTGCGAATCCGGGCGGCGCTCGATGGCACGGCACTGACCGGCTTCCCCGGAGTGGAATCCGTGAACGACTACGGGCAGTTGCAGGAAGTGCGGCTCACCTCCGATCCCCAGCAATTCCTTCAGCGCCTCATCGCTGCGGGGCAGGTCCACCATTTCGAGGTCACGCGCCCGTCGCTCCACGACATCTTCGTGCGCATCGCACGCCCGCAGCCGGAGGAAGTCCGATGAACAAGATCGCCGTCGTCGCCAGATCCGAGTTCGGCACAGCGATTCGCAGCAAGGGGTTCATCATCGGCCTCCTGATGGCGCCGCTGATGACGACGATCTCCATCGTCGTCCAGGTGATCACCGAGAAGCACGTGGACGTCACCGAACGCCAGTTCGCGGTGGTCGATCGCACGGGCAAGATCGCGGCGCCACTCCTCATGGCGACGCAGATGCGTTCGAAGAAGATCGACGAGATGGCCAAACCCGAGCTCGCCAAGTTCAAGGGACGCGTCGTCGATCCCGGCGAGAAATCGCCGGACGACGTGCGGTTGGAACTCTCGGACGAAATCCGCGCCGGGAAGCTCTTCGCGTTCGCGGAGTTCTCCGAGGAGACGTCGCCGAAGACGGGCCTCGTCGAGCCGAAGATCGTCTACTACTCGGACACGCCGAGCTATCGCGATCTCCTTCATTGGATCGAGCAGATCGCGAACGTGACACTCAAGGAGGCGCGCTATGCGGCGGCCGGCATCACCGATCCCCTGCTCGTCGCCAAGCTCGAGGCGCGGGTCGAGGCGGATCAGCGTGGGCTGCTCACCCGAACGCCCTCCGGCGAAATCGAGCCCGCGAAGGCGGTGAACGTCGTGCTCACGTTCATCATCCCGGCGATCCTCATGGGCGTGATGTTCTTCATCGTGATGTCGTCGTCGCCGCAGCTCCTCAACGGCGTGCTCGAAGAGAAGATGAGCCGGATCAGCGAGGTCTTGCTGGGCTCCGTCACGCCGTTTCAGTTGATGATGGGCAAGCTCGTTTCGAGCGTCGGCATCTCGGGCCTGCTCGCGGCGTTGTATCTGAGCGGTGGTTACGCCCTCGCCGCGTACCACGGATACGCCGATGCGGTTCCGCCCTCCGTGCTCGCGTGGTTCATCGTCTATCTCCTGCTCGCCGTGTTCCTGTTCGGCTCCATGTTCATCGCCATCGGTTCCGCGTGCACGGAGCTGAAGGATGCGCAGACGCTGATGACGCCCGCCATGCTCATCATCGTCATGCCGATGTTCGCCTGGACTGCCGTGATCAAGAGTCCCGACAGCGCGTTCGCCGTGGCCGCGTCACTTTTCCCACTGTCGGCACCGACGCTCATGCTGTTGCGGCTCACGCTTCAGCCCGCCCCACCCCTTTGGCAGGTGGCACTGTCGCTCGTGATCTGCGCAGCTACGACCGTCCTCTTCGTCTGGGCCGCCGGCAAGATCTTCCGAACGGGCATTCTCATGCAAGGGAAGGCCGCAAGTTTCCGCGAGATGCTGCGGTGGGTGGTGGCGAAGTAGAGGCGGGTCGGCGGGGTTGAGCCGAGGCGACGCGTCGCTCGGCCCCAAGCGAGCGATCGCGTTTGGCGCACGACTTCCTGCGCACGACTTCCTGCGCACGACTTCCTGCGCACGACTTCCTGCCGGTTGGCGGCGACGTGAAGTCCAGGTTCCACTCCACGTCGGTGCCGGCGCGCAGGTCACGCGGCTCGGCGACTGGAATCCAGGCGACTCCGACCGCGCGCTCGGTGCCGCGGCGCCCCTCGGCTGCGACCGCGCCTGGAAGCGCGAAGGCCGTGAACTCACCATTCGCGCGGGTCACGGCGAGCCGCGCGGGCACACCCGAGCGCTGTTCGACTCGCGCCGCGCGGAACACGACGAGGCCGTCCCCAAGCGCCGTGCCGTCGAGCGTCGCGCGGCCGTGGATCCGCACGGGAGCGACGGGCGTGAGGTCGAACGCCCGCTGAACGGATTCGTCGCCCGCGAGCGTGAGCGTCGCGAGGGGCGGCTCGACGGACGACGTCATCGATCCTTCACCGTCCATGTCGCCCGGCACGACGAGTTGGAGGCTCCACGTCCCCACCGGTACGTGCGCGATCGAGAACCGCCCGAGGTCGTCCACGGGAACCTCGTCCAGCGCGCGTGTCCCGGGTACCGACCGCGGGTCCGATTCCGACGCGCGAAGTCGCACGGCGAGGCGCCGCCCACCCCCGCAGAACCCCGCGACGAACCTCTGCAGGGCCGCGGGCGGTGTGAGCGTGCCCTCGATCGTCGCGCCGAGGCTCACGATGAGATCCAAGCGGTCCACCGTCGAGGAGACGGTCTGCGGTCCGACCAGGTCCGCGACGGTCCGGCCGCCGACCTCGAACCAGAGCGGTCGCAAGATCGGGAGCTGAACCGTCATCACTCCCGCGGCATCGGTCTCGCCGCGAGTCATGATCATGGCCGAGCCTCCGCCGCCGCCGTTGCCGCCGCTGCCGGCCCAGTCGGTGGCGAAGACGTCGTTCGTGACCGAGTCGGCTCGCGCGACGAACTCGGCATCGGCAAGGCAGACGGAGACGCTCACGCCTCCGACGGGTGAGCCGTTCGGCGTGCGGGTGCGCAGTTCGATCGCCTTCGTGCGCGGCATGCGGATCTCGTGTCTCGCGTCGCCGCCGTCGGGCACGTCCCAATGATCGAGAGTGAACGTACCGTTCGGAGTGCGGATCCCGATCAACACCGGTCCGCGGCTGACCGAGGGGAGTCGACAGGATCCGTCCGCCTGATCGTCGGCGCGCGCCTTGACGGCGAACCACGCGACCACCTGGCCGCGCCGGCGTTCCGAATCCGGGATGCAGCACGCTTCGCGGCTGCGCAGCGGGGTGCCGTCGTCGTTGGTAACGAAAAATCGCGCGCGCGGTCTTGCGGCGCATCACGAAGCGCACGTCGGACCGGCCGAACTCGATGGGCCTGGCGACGGGGAGCGATTCGGGATGGGTGGACATCCACTCGCGGGTCGATCGCCGACCCTCACGACGCCGCAGCCGGTGTGCCATCCCACGCACGACCTGCTGGAGCCAAGCGACAGGATTCGAGATCATCCGCTGCCCTCCCACGAGGAGCCGCAACTACGTCGGCTGCTCGACATCCTCCGCTTCTGCGCGGTCGCGCGTGAGGCGCCGGGCGACGTTGCGCACGAACAGGGCGTGCGCGAGAAGCGCCTCGGGGGTGACGAGTTGGGTCGAACCGGGGGTCGATGGAATGTCGCTCATGCCGACTGAGATGACTCCGCAGAAGCCGCAACATACGACACGGGTCGGTGAGAACGATCGCGGAGACACCTCCCCCGTGGCCGATCCGGCGCCGCCGCGCCAGTCGCCCAGCTGACCCTATTCGTCCTCGTCCGGCTGGCGCACTTGCGCCGCGACCGTCGCGGTGAGCCCTGCCGGTGTCGCGGCGATGAGGCTGTTTCGGAGGAGATCCGCCTCGAATACCTCGCGGAACACGCGCTGCGGAATGCCCATCATGGCGGCGAGGCGCGCGGCGCCGACCGGCCGGCCAAGCGCTCGGAGTCGCTCGACGATCGCGCGGTGAGTCGGGCCAAGCCCACGGCCATCCAGCCCGGCCTTGTCGAATGCCCGCCGCACGAGGTCTCGGTCGACGACAGCGCAGGAATCCGCCAGCGCAAAATCGCGCACGAACGACCAATGGCCGAGTACGCGCCGCGGGGCGCCGCCAGCCGCCTCCGCCAGCAGGGCCGCGGCATCCGCGGTGATCGCGACCCCCGACTGAGCCGCGGCACCCGTCACGATCCGAGCCAGTTCGGCTACCGGGTACGCCGAGACTTCCGCATGAATCGGGAACCGGCTGACGAATGGAGCCGGCAGCTTCTCGGGATCTGTCGTGGCACCAACGAGGGTGAAGGGTGCCACCTCGAGCACGAGCGTTCGCGTCCGAACCCCATCCGTGACGGGCATGGTCAACGTACGTTCCTGCATCGCCTCGTACAGGGTCTCTGCGACGCGGGCCGGCAGGGCGTGAACCTCGTCGATGAAGAGCACCTCGTTCGGGCGAATCCGCACGAGAAGTCCGACCAGCGCCAGAGGATCACGAAGGGTCGTTCCTGATCCGACATGGCAGACGGTGCCGACCTCAACCGCGAGCGCCCGAGCGAACGTCGACTTGCCGAGACCTGGCCCACCGGTGAACAGAACATGCGCCACCGGACGCCGCTCGATCGTCGCCGCTGCGACCGCGATCCGGAGCCGTCCCACGATTTCCTCCTGCCCGACGATGGCGTCGAAGGACAGGTTGGGCTGGGCCGCCGTCGAGGTCGGGGGTGCCGCGGCACCCGGAGAATCTGCATGATCCACCTCGGCCGCCCGCCCGGGTGTGACCTCGAGCGCATGCCGCTTCTCGTTCCACGACAGCAGATGCGCGTGGCGGTCGAACCAACCCGGACCGACACGATCAGGCAGAGTGTCGAATGCCAACTCATCGCGAGCGGAGCCAACCCCGACGACCTCAGAGGCGGATTCCCCCACACCGTTAGAAGACCCGGTCGCAGCCTGTGGCGCGCGATCGGCCGTTCCGGCGTCGTCGCCGCAAGGCGCACGTGCGCCGCCCTTCGGGCTGGCGGGCGGGCCACCCGACATCACGCGAAACACCCGCCAGTCGGGCTCTCGGAGGGCATCACCCATTCCGACCTCGCGTCCATCGCGGTCGAGGAACCGAATGCCATCGGGGACCTCCCCTTCGACCCGCATCAACCCTTCGTGCACCAGGGCATGACACCGGGCACAAAGCGTGATCAAATTGGAAGGTGACGTCCGGCCGCCCTGCGATCGGAGCGCCACATGATGCACCATCAGTTCCTGCCGGCTCTGGCACCGGAGGCAATGCAGGCCATCGCGAACCAAGACCCGGTCACGCAGCCAGCGCGGCGTCGGGTCGTCGATCGCCAGCGGAACTGCAACCGCCGACAGCGCATTCGACGCCGTCGTTGAAACGGGCGGTTCGTCCAAGTCCCTCAGGGCCGCTTCACTGACACCTGACGCATCGCAGGAGATTGCGTCGCCAGCTCTTGCGTCGATGGGCGCGGGGCCGTCGTCCGTGAGCAGGTGCGCGTCTCGGCAGTCGGGACAACGCCTGACGACGAGGCGGAAGAGGGAATCTCTCGACCGTTTGCCCTCCGCCGGGTCGGAATCCTTGCCGCCGGCAGAGTCTCCGCCGCGCAGGTACGTCTCGCAGACCAGGCGGAGGACGTCATCCGGCAGCACTTCGGCCCTGGACTCGGCGGCAGCCTTCCGTTGGCACAGCTCCCACATCTCGTTCAGAACCAGGTCGACGCGCACCGAGATCCTCGTGCGAATCGTGGGCAATCCCAGACGGTCCTCCCGTGGACGGCGGCCTCGCTCTGACGCTGCGACCTCGGCCTCGAGCTCGCGCGTGGAGACCGCCATGGCGCGCGCGAGCCACTCGATCTCCGTTTCCGGAACAGCCACACGAACGATGAGCCGCGTCTTGGACCACGAGATCGCCCCGGTGGCGAATGCCTCGTCGATCCGCTCGAGCTCATTGAGCCCACGCCCCGTCGCAATGAGGTCACGTGCCTGCCGACGGCTGAGATCGAGACGACGCCGTGCGAAATCCACCGTCGTCGGACACCCGGCAAGGACCGACAACCCACGTTCGTCCATCTCCGCGAGCCAGAAGCACAGCGCGCGGTTGTGAATGTCCCCGGTCCGGGCGGCGACGAGCGTCTCCTGCAGAACCCGTTGGCCCGGCAACCCCTGAACGAGGTTCAAGCAGACCTGCGGCGCACGCGCGCCACCCCCCAAGTCATTCGAGCCCGATTCATCGTGCGCCATCGCCTCCATCGTCATCATGCCCATCACATCCTCCGACGCCGCGGGAGTTGATCCGGAGGAGCCGATTGGACTGCGTGCGTCGCGCCCGACCCCACTCCGCGGTATTTCCGTCAAGAGGATGACGCTCGCGACCTGTGGTTTTTCGCACCCACCGAGAACAACCGATGCGCTCGGTCGAACGCCAGTGCGGAGATGCAGAGGCTCCAGGCGTCAGGACCGAGGCCTGCCCGTTGGACCGGCGAGGTTTCTGCGGAGGTGCCCGACCGAGATTCCTGCATGGGTAACCGGCGAGCCGAATCGGTCGCCATCCCGCGGTGGGTCACCCCCTCGCAATCCGAGTCCCGGAGATATCATCGGGCACCCAACCGGCAGAACGCTACGCTGGCAGACTTGCGAGTCGAGACATCTCGGCATCGGGTTGACGCACCCCGCCCAATTCGACGCCATCACAAGAAGCGTGTGATCGTGAGGACTCCGTTCTTCATCACCGGCTCAGGCCGGTCCGGTTCGACGTATCTCTTTCACCTCCTGAACGCCCACCCCCAGATCGGGATCACGAACGAGGCCCGCATCCTGGATGCGCTCCTCCTCGCCGACCAGATCGTGGCACTCCCGTACGGAGAGACCCACGCAGGGACAGGAGTGCGCGGCGTCGTGAGTGCCGATACGCATCCGCTCCTCGGGAACGTCTTTCGGGCCCACCTCCTCCCGATCATGGAGGAGTACTACGCCGGTCGTTTCGGCCCATCCATCAGGTACTTCGGTGACAAGTTGCCGGACTACGTCGCGGTGGGAATGGCAGCGCAATGGGCTCCATCGATTCGCATCATCCTGCTCGTGCGAGACCCGCGAGATGTGGTCGTTTCGTATCGGATCATGGCGCAACGCGTCGTGGGGAACGGCCCCCGGGAGGAACAACTCCGCACACTCACCGTGTCGAGTCTCGCCAGAATCTGGCGCGAGACGTACGAGTTCCTGCTGCCCCGCATCCGTGACCCGCATGTCGTCCGCTACGACGCGCTCGTGACGGACCCGACGCTGACCGCGCGCGGCATCATCGAGTGGTTCGGACTCGAATGGGACGGTGCGATCGATCGAGAGATCGCCACGAACACGTCGATACGCACACACGGATCGAGCGCGACCGCCGCGAGCAGTATCGCCCGCTGGCGGCGTGATCTGACTTCCGCTGACGCCGACGCCGTGACGGAAATCTGCGGTCCCATGATGTCCCGCCTCGATCTGTCGCTCTGATCAGCCCCGTCTCGCCTCAGCGTTTCGCCTTCGCAGCGCGCTCGACCTGCTCCAGGTAGCGCGCGATGTCCTCGCGCGGCTTCAGCTCCTGGGCTCGACGCAACAGCGGAATGGCGTCGAGAAACCGCGACTGCGCCACGAGCACCTGTGCATGGCGAACCTTCGCGTTGACCTCGAATGCCTCGAGGCTCTCCGCCCGCTCGTAGTACAGGATCGCCCGGTCCGGTTGGTTCTGGCGTGAGTAGTGCTGCCCCAAGAGCATGAGGGCCTCTCCGTCCAACGGATCGAGCATCACGATCTCCTCGAGCACGGCCACGGTCTCAGCAGTGTTCGCCCCCTCCGCCAGGCTCAGTCGCGCCTCGAGCTTCAGAAGCTTGCGCCGATCGCCTTCCTCCATTCGACCGCCCCACACCGTGTGCACGTGCGCGACGATCTCGCGCGCCGGCGCAAGTGCGCCACGTGCGGCGAGCACCTCCGCCGAGCGAAGCGGCCGTCCCATCGGCTGCGCCGTGTCGACGTTGATCGCCCGAGTCGTGGCGTCGCATGCCCGCTCCATCAGGCCTTCGTTCACGTACAGATCCGAGAGCGTGTGCAGGCTGTCGGGCGTCGACTTCCCGAGTCGATCGATGACCTCCAGGTTCTCCGCCGCCTTGATCGGCTGCTTCATCCCGATGTAGGTGTGTGCCTGAAGCAACCAGAACTGCGCGTTGTCGGGATAGCGCGCGAGCAACGCATCGAGCAGCGTCGCCGCGTCCTCGTACTTCTGCTGCTTGAAGACGCAACGTGTGAGGCCCAGCCGCCATTCCGTGTTGTCAGGTTGAAGCAGCAGAGCGCTCCGATACGCCGCCTCCGCCGGCTGGTAGTCCTCTTTCGCGGAATACGCGAACCCAAGCAATCCGAACGCGTAACCATCGCCTCCTCCAAGCTCGATCATCTTCGTGAACGCCTGGATCGAGTCGTCGTAGGCGGCCATGCGCACGTGAATCAACCCGAGGTTGCGCCAAGCGCGGCGGAAGCCGGGGAACTTCGTCACGGCCTTCCGGTAGTTCTCCAGGGCCTCGGGCAACTTGTTCTGCTGGAACTGGATTCCACCGAGTGTGAAATCCAGCATGGCCGACGCGTTCGGCTTCATCTGCTCGATCAGCATCGCCTCCGCCGCCGGGAGGTTCTCGGCCATGAGCGGTCGGACCTTCTCGAGAAGCGCCACCTCATCCGCCATCACGCGCGGTTCGATCTCGGAGTTGACGCCGTATCCGGCTACGAACTGCTTCTGGAACGTGGGGTCGGCCCACATCGCGTCGATGTCGGCATCGGACCGCCCGGCACCAGACGACGCCGCCGCGCCACGAGCTCCGCTCATCGACGACGCCTGCGACTCTGCACGTGCGACCTTCGGCGCCGGTGGCGGGTCGACCTTGCCGGATCCAGAGGTGCAACCCGTCGAGAGCAAACCGACGAAGCAGAGAAACGTCGTCAAGACGACGACGCGAAACCCCGGCACGCCCACGGACGATGACTGACTCATGGTTCAACTCGGCTGAAATCTGATCGGGACACGCATGCGGCAGCCCACGCGCTCACCGCCCTTGATCGCAGGTTCGAACTTCCACTGCTTGACGGCATCCAACGCGGGCCTCTCGAAGGCCGGGTGCGACGACTTCTCCACCCGCGGGTTCGTCACGCGACCCGACGCATCGACGATGAAGATCACTGCGACGACTCCCTCGATCTTCGAGCTGCGCAACTCGGACGGGTAGCCAGGCGCCGATTGGAATACCGCGCGAGGCTTCTGGTCGATCTCAGCAAGGCTGAACGCGCCGTCGAGTTTCTCCTCCGACACACCCGCCTTGCCCACGCCGCCGATCCGACCGCCCGATGCGAATGACAACGAGTCCGCGAACTCGCCGCCACCCGGCGCGCCACTGAGGGCCTGCTCGATCGCCGAGAGGCTGGCGGCGTCAAGCGCAGGCGCGGGGTTCACCGGCGCCTCGAGATTGCGGATGATTTCGGCCGCGTCCGGCGGCCTCTCCGTGTCGGCCTCGACCTCGTCGTTCTTCTCGGTCTTCCGCTCTTCGGGCTTCGGAGGCTCCTTGTCTTTCGCCTTCGCCGCGTCGTCCTCACTCAAAAGGTCGATCTGCTGTACCTTGGGCTTCGCCTCTTCGCGGCCGTCGACGATCACGCCGCCGAACAAGAGCACGGCCGCGTGGACGACGAGCGCGATGATCACACCGATGACGACGCGCATGGCTACTTCTTGTCCGTGTTGATGCCCACCTTGACGATGCCGAACTTGCGAACCTCGTCGAGGACGCCGACGACGTGTTTGAAGTCGGCCCCTGCATCGCTGTTGATGATCACGCGAGGGTCCTTCGCCGAGGCCCTGAACGTCTGCAGCTTCAGGGGCAGTTGCGCGAGCGTGATCTTCTCCTTGTTGAAGAAGACATCGCCCTTCGCCGTCACGCTGAGCGTGAGAGCCTTGTCCATCTCCTCGTGACTCCCGAGGGACGCCGCGCTTGCCGCCGTCGGCAGCGCGACCTGCACGCCTTGGTTCTTGGTCATCGAGAGCGAGACCATGATGAAGGTCGCCAGCAAGAAGAAGATGATGTCGATCAGCGGGATGATCTCGATGCGTGCCCGCTTTCCGCCGCCACTGGATCCACCGTGCATGATCAGCTCCTCCCGGCTTCCATCGCCAGGTGGACGATGGGACGCGCGCCCGTGGTAGGCACCTTGGTCGCCGTCACATGCCCCTGGTGCCCCACACCATGCCCTTGCTGTTGAGCCAAGAGCTCGAGCTGTGACGCCGCCGATTCGAGCTCGTGCTTCACCTCCTCCATCCGCGAGTTCAGGTAGTTGAACGGCAGCACGGACATGATGGCGATCCCGAGGCCGAACGCCGTCGCGATGAGTGCCTCGGCGATACCTCCCGTGATCGCTCCCGGCGCCCCGAGATCTCCACCGATCAGCGAGAACGAGCCCATCATTCCGGTGACCGTGCCCAGAAGCCCGAGCAGCGGTGCCAGCGTGATCACCGTGTCGAGGACCGGAATGCCGCGGCGGAACCGCTTCAGTTCCTGCGCCTGCGCGTACATCAGCGCGTTCGGCAGCGACGCCCCTTCGTGCGACAGCGCGTTCGTGAGCGCCTTCACGACGAAGAATTTCGTGCTCTTTCCGATGCGGATGGCACCCTCGAAGTCGTCGTTCGCGACGGCCACGAAGAACTTCTCCAGGGCCTTCCGATCGCTCTTGGTCTTCTCGCGCATGAGGAAGAAGAGGCGCTCGAGCACCGTCGCGAGCGCGATGATCGACGCGACGAGCAGCGGCCACATGATCGGGCCACCCTTCTCGAAGACGTGCACGATGCTGAACTTGTTCTGCACGAGGGCCTTCAACGCCCCGCCGCGAGACGGGTCGAGCGGAAAGATCCCCTCGCCGGTCTGCACCAGGTTGCCGATCGAAGCCTGGATCTCGCCTTCGAGGGGGCGGATCAACGGATTCGTCGACCCTGACTGCGGCACGACCAACCCCGCCGTCCCGCTCGCCGCGCGAAACAGCGCGACCGGCCCGATGAGCGCGAATTGCCCGTCGACGACCGCTCCCGCGAGGTCGACGGCGCGGCCCGGGAAGCGGATCCCGCCGACGACGTCGAAAAGCCGCTTCAACGAGACCTCCGCAAACGCCAACTGGCGCGCGAACTTCTCGGGCAACTCGAGCGTCGTATTCTCCCCCGCCTGCTTCGCCGCCGTCATCGACTCGCCGCAGTACTGCAGCTCGCTGACGTTGATCTTCGATTCGAACGTCCGGGCGTACTCATCCAGGAGGTTCGCGACGTAGCCCAGTTCGTCCTGTCGCGCTTTGGATTCAGCCTTGAGCGTGTGCAGATCCAGGTTGCCCGCATCGACCGATCGCGTGAGGCGATCGTGTTCGCGCCGCAGGTCCGTGACGCGCTCCTCGAGCGTCGAGAGCTCCTGAGCGAGCGGCAGCTTCTCCGCCGCGATCTGCTCGCGGAGACGACCCAGCTCCTGCACGCTCTTCGCCAGGTCCAATTCCGCCGTTCGAGACAGCCGTGAAATCGTTTCGTGCGCGGCCGGCTGCTGGCCGTGGCCGGTGATCGTCAGGCAGACGACACACGTGATGCTGATGAGTGTCTTCATTGGATCTTCACCGGAAGTGGGATGAACGCGGGAGAGTGTTTTCCGTCGAGAACTTCCAGCACGGTCGCGACGTCGGAGGCGACGGCCTTCGATGGTTCCCACTTCCAGCCGTCGGCCGTTGGGCATCCGATGCCCGCCTCTCCGCCGGCACTCACGTAGTAGGCCTGCGACAGCCCGATGTAGACCGCCTTCACCTCCGCCGGCTTCCCGTCGGCGAGGGTACGCACCTCGTAGTTCACCGTGATCTCGTTGTTCGCCTTGTTCAGCTCGTTCAGGATCCCGAGCACGTTCTGAAACCGCTCGGCAACCGAGACCTTGGTCTTCGCCGCGTCTTCGGGGATTCGCTGGAACAGTGGAAGCAGCTTTGCCTGGATCGGCTCCGGGATCGTCTTGACCAGCCGCCGGACTTCCCCCTCCATCGCCGTGACGCCCGTCGCGAGCTGTTCACCGAGGGCTTTCAGCCGGTCATTCTCCGCGACGAGGTCCGCCTTCTTCTTCTCGGCCTCGGCCGCGCTCGCCTCGGCGACCCTGATCTTCTCCTGCAGGCCATCGACCTCCTGCTTCACGAGGTCGCGGCGCCCGGCGAGCACCTCCTTGCCCTGCTGCCAGTCCTTCCGCTCCTTCGAGTAGATCTGCTGGCTCTCGATCCACTTGCTCATGAGGAGCCGCGTGTCCTCGATCGAGGCGCGACCCGAGGGGGCGGGCGTTGCCGCCGGGCGGGAATCCGAGTCGTCCGCCGACGGCCGCGACGTTGCGACCTGCGTGCGAGCACTCGATTCCTGCGCCTGCGCGCCGGCCGAGAGCCAGATCAACCCGACGGCCGCGAGCCCGATCGCCCCCGAGATCGGACTTCGACCCGTTGCCGGGCGTTTGGGTTTGCTGTTGATGGGTTTCATGTCGTCGTCCTGTTGCTGAATGCCGTGGTCGCCGTGCCCTCAGAAGCGGAACTCGGCGGAGAGCGTGATCGAGTACTCCACTCCTCTGCTGGATGACGTCTTCAGGACGTCATCGCCGATGAACTTCGAGCGGTAGACGGTCTCGATGTCCGGATTCGTGATGTTCTTCACCTGCACCTGGAGCTTGAGCCAGTCGGTGAACTTCTGGGTCACGCTCGCGTTCAACGTGCCGAACTCCCGCGCGTAGACGCTGGGGATGAAGTTGCCTGCCGCCTGGCCCGCGCCCGCGATCAACGTGTCGCCCGTGATCGTGTAGAAGAGCGCGAACTGCGTGTTCGTCTCCGCCAGGTCGTAGGTCAAGTAGACGTTGTAGAGGTGATCCGGCGCGCCGGTCATGTCACGGCTCGTGATCGGCGCCTGGATGTTCGGCAGGTTGAACCCGGCGATCTCGTCCTCGGGCAGATGCACTTCCGACGAGATGAAGGTCGCGTTGGCGCCGATCGACAGCCCCGCGAACGGGTCGAGGAAGCGCCCCAGATCCTGCCGGAGCTCGAACTCGAAGCCCATCAGCTCGCCCTTCGGATAGTTGACCGCCGTCGTGTAGTCGAACGACACCACGCGCTGCACGTACTCGATGGGCGCCTTGATGTCCTTGCGGAACCAGGACGCGGAGACGAGGCCACCTTCGTACGGTGCGTAGTCCGCGCGCAAGTCGTAGTTCTTGACCGCGCTCATCTGCAGCTCGGGGTTCCCGATGAAGATCGGCCCGCCGAGGAACTCCTGCTGGATGATGGGCGTCAGCTCCTTGAACGTCTGGCGCGCGAACGTCTTGTTGTAGGCGCCGCGGAGCGTGACCTCCGTCCACGGCTTGTACTCGAGCGCGATGGACGGCAGGACGTCGTCCTGCGAGAAGCTCACGTCCGCATCGCCCGGGTTCAGCTCGGTCGCCGCCGCGGCACCGGGCGGAAACCACGTGGCGTCCTGCTCGGGCGCGTTGGTGATGCCGATCTCCGTCGATTCCAGACGCACGCCGCCGACGAGTTTCAGGTCGGGCACGAGCGGCAATTCGAGCATCGAGTACCACGCCGTGATCGACTGCTTGCCCGTGTAGTCGACATCCGACAGCGACTCCGTGATCGGATGGTTCTCCGCCGGAAATGCGCCGCTCCACAGCTCGTCGAATCCCCCGTAGAAGAACGCGCTCGAGTCGTTGAAGTTGCTGAACGTGTCCTGGTTGAAACCGCGATCGACCTGATCCGTGAAAAAGCCGAACGAGAACCGACCGTCATCCTCGGTCCACGCCCTGAATGGCACGCCGAGGTTGACCTGGTACTGCGCGCTCTCCTCCTCGACGCGCTGCCAGATGTGTTGCAGGTTGCCGAGCGTGAAGTTCGCGGCCGGTTTGAACGGAAGATGGACCGGCGGGATCACGAGCGTGCCGACCGTCGCGCCTGGGTACCAAAGCTCGCCGAACTGACGCTTGTCCGGCTGGTCGAGCGTGGATGTGCTCCAGGCGGCCGTCCAGTCGACATCGATCGACTTCAGGGCGAAGAGATCGTCGACGCCGACATCCTTCAGGGGAAACCGGTGCTTGCCGTGGAGCTGCAGCGTGTCCGCCTCGCGCTCGGTGTAATTGAGCGTCTCGAGACGGAGGTAAGGAGCCGCGTTGGGAGACTCCTGCCCTGGGCTGGTCTGATTCGCCGGGTCGTAGCCTGGAAAGAAGTACGCCTTGCCGCGAGTGTCCTCCGCGAGCGTCGCCGTGTCCGTCGCCGTGCGGGTGTAGAGGTACGTGAGATTGATCGAGTGGTTCTCGATCTCGGCGCCGAACGTCCCGAGCCCGCCCCACTGCACGAGCTGCGAGCCTTGCGTGACGTCGAACAGCGCCGTCTTGAAGTCGCCCTGCTCCGGCGTTCCCTGCGACGTACGCGGCGTCATGCCGTTCCCGGGTGATGTGACCCAATACGAGTCGTCACGCCCGTGATCGAAGAACGAGCTGTCACGCTCGTAGAAGAAGTTCAGCGCGCCGCCGATCTTCACGCCGCTGCCGAGTTCCTCCTTCAGCCCCGTGGAAACCGACCACTTGTAGTCGGTGGGCGCATCGTTCCGCGAGGTCCCGACCGACCGATCGAAGTTTCCGCCGATGTCGCCCGCGGGGATCTCGCGGCTCCCGTCGTCGAAGCCGAAGAAGTTCAGGCCGCCGTCCTCGTACGTGAGGAAGTTCCTCCGGCCGCCGACCTGCGAGTTGCGACTCACCTGGCTCGAGAACCGGGCGTAGAATGGCTCGTCCGGGATGCCCTTCAGGCGCACGTCGACGGCGCCGCCCGACGCGTCGCCCTGCTGGTCGGGCGTGAACGTCTTGCTGACCTGGATGCTCTCGATGATCGCCGAGGGGAACTGGTCGAGTTGCACGGCACGCTTGTTCGCGTCTGCCGTCGGAAGCCGAACGCCGTTCATCTGCGAGACGACGTAGCGATCGGGCAGTCCGCGCACGACGGCGTACTTGCCGTCCTGCACGGTCGCGCCGGCGACCAGCCGCAGAGCACTCGCCGCATCGCCCGCGCCAGCCCGACTCATGAGGTCCGCGCTGATCGAATCCAGGAGCGCCGGGCTCTCGAGCCGGAGCTTGAGCAGCCCGGATTCGGTACCTGCCCCGAGTTGGATGTCCTGGACGACGAACTCCTCCATGTCGGTGAATTCACCCGCGAGGGCCACGTCGAGGTCCGTGAGCGCGGCCGGACGAACGATCACGTCCGTCTTGACCTGCCGCGCATATCCCTCCTTCGTGAACGTCAGCGTGTACTTCCCCGGTGGGACCTGGTTGACGACGAAACTCCCCTGGTCGGTGGTCGTCGCCTTCTGGTTCGTCTCGACGACGGTGACCTGCGCGCCGGTCAACGGGCCGTCGAAATCCTTGTCCGTGACGGAACCACGAATCGCGCCGGCCGGGTCCTGCGCGCGGACGAGCCCGGCTGCGAACACGGCGAACGCGAGCGCTCGAAGGAGAAATCGCGTCACCGTCACCACGGCTCTCCCAGCCCGTTGCAGATTTCCTGGATCCGCGCCTTCAGCCGCTCCGGCACGTCGACGCCGCGCAGCGCCATGGAGCGACACGTCGCCGAGAGGTCGATGGCGCGCGGACGCGAGTTGGGATTGGTGACGCCCTCCTCGATGGCACGCGTGTACGCGCGCAGGGCGCCATCCTGGTCGCCCAGGGTGACGAGGGCCTCGCCGATGGCGCGCAGTGCGCCAGCCCGGTAGATGTTCACGATCCTGTCGCGCTCGGCGGAGTACAGCGCGAGCGCTCCGTCGAGGTCCTGCCTCGCCGTGACGCGGTCGCCGGCGCGAAAGCGCAGTTCTGCGAGCTTCGCCACCATGGGAATGCGGTCCGACGCCGTCCACTTCGCCGAGTCGAGTATGACCGTCGCGTCGCGCGCCAGTTCGAGGGCTTTGGCCGAGTCCGCGTTCTCGGCCGCGAAACTGCCCAGCTCGGTGATGAACTCCACCCGAAGCTGGAGAGGGATGCGCTTCGCCGCCTCTTTGACGTTCGCCTCCATGCGATTGCGCGCTTCGACGTCGCCGTACGCACGCCGAAAGGCCTGCGCATACGTCTCGATTGCGGCGCGGATCGCGTCCAGGTCTCCCGTGGCGAGGAGCGCGTCGGCCTCCATCACCTGCTGGTCGAGGCCGGTCTGGTCGCTGAAGGCCGCCCGGACCGATTGGAGCTCAGCCAGTTCGGACGTGGCGATTCCAGCAACGAGCGCCCGCGCCTCACCCGTCCGCCCGAGCACCGTGCACGCCGCGGCCACCTTCGAAAAGATGCGGTCCGCGTGCCAGTCCTGGGCGTCCGGGAGCGCCTTGCACGATCGCGCCACGTCGCGCGCCAGATCCATGTACCGGTCTGCCGAGGCCGCATCGCCGCGGCGCGCGAGATGCAGGGCCACGTCGGCGTAGGCCTCTCCGCGGCGCCAGTCTCCGATCTTTTCGACGCAAGCGATCGCCCGGCTGGGTTGATCGAGCTCGAGGCAGGCGGTGACGACGGCCTCCTGGGCGCGCGACCGCGTCTTGATGTGCGGATCCGCCGGCAGCTTCGTGGCGGCCTCGAACGCCAATCGAAGCAACTCGTTCTGGGCGGCAGAGATCGGCCCATCGGCGACGCCCGTCGACGGTGAGGACGAAGTCCCGCAGCGCGACGGGCCGTGGGTGGCGCACGTGCGCACGTCATGGGACGAACGCAGCCAGACGACCGATCCCGCGAGGACGGGAATCGCGATGCAGAAGATGAGAATTCGTGAAGTCATGGTCGTCGCCCGGCTGTGAGAGGCGCGGCGGTGGCGCACGTGCGCCCGCCCGCCGCCGATCCATCGACACCTGCTCAGTTGATCGTGACGCGGACCGCGTTCGACGTGCGCAGGAACGTCGAGGAGTTGAAGATGATCGCCTGGAGGTTGAACGTCGCCCCGACGGGGAAGTTCGCCGGAAGAGAGACGTTCATCGTTCCCGTCGGCCCCGTGTTGAAGAGCGAGTTCAGGAAGTCCGGCTGGGTGCCGTCCGCAAGGAACGTGACCGCGAACGGGACCACCGTTCCCACGTCGATCAGCCCCGCGCCTGGCAGTCCGAAGTTCACCAGGTCGAAGTTCGCCGGGTTCAAGATCGCGCCCGAGGCGAGGAGGATCGCGCGGTTCGGCTCCCCGTTGAACGTGAAGTTCAGCGACGTGCCCGACGTCACGGTCGTGAAGAACGGCCCGCGCAGGTCGCCAGGAACTCCGACTCCGCAACCGTTCGCATTCACGGCCGCGTTGACGTCCATCATCGACGCGCCCGCGACTCCGGGCTGACCCGGGCCAGGTGTGGGTGCCGGGGTGAGGCCGAACGCCTGCGAGGCCGTCCAGCCGCAGAGCCAGTTGATCCCCGGCGCAAACGCGCCGCGGTAGTTCGCCGGCTTGAAGAACCCGTCGTTCGGAGCTGACGTCGCGCTCGTGAGCGCATCGTTCGCGGGAAGCGGGTTCAGGAACGACACCGGCTGGACCGTGAGCGCACCCGTCACGAGAACCGGACCGCTACGCGTGAGCGCGGTGATGGGCGAGCTCGCCGGCTCTTGCAGGTTGTTGGTGCCCGCGCCGAAGACTCCGCGCGCGATCGCTTCCGTGTACGCGGTAGCGAAAGTGTTGTGGAAGAAGATGCTGTCCGTGATCTCCGCGAGGTTGCCGGAGGCCTGCGCCGTATAGAAGGCGCCCGGGTTCACGGGCGCGTTCACCGTCGACGTCGTCGTGTAGGGCGTCGTCCACGTGTTCGCCCAGGCGAGCGTCCCATTCGCCGCGTAGCCAGCCGCTCCGTCACCATCGAGGTTGTCGAAGGAGACGACGCGCTCACCCACATCCATGAAGATGCAGCCGTGGTACTGCACGCGGGCGTTGTCGCGCCACGCCGTTGCGTGATCGCCGCCGGCGTTGCCGCCACCTGGCTGCCCGATGCACGTGAAGTTCCAGATCGAGGCGGTCGTGACCGGCTGGTAGTAGGAGTTCTCGGCGCCGTCCGTCTCGAACATGTTGTCGCCGAGACCTGAACCTTGCGCCGCGTTCGCGCTGTACCCTTGAACGAGCAGGCCGAACTGGGCCTTCCCGCGCCAGCCCTGGTCGACGTCGAAGCTGTCATCACCCACGTTCCAGATGCTGACGTACTTCAGGTTGACCGTTCCGCCCCAGATCTCGAAGCCGTCGTCGACGTTGTTCATCACTTCGACGTGGTGGATGGTCGTGCCGCGACCGATGCCGCCGAGGGACATTCCGTTGAGCTCGTTGTTCAGGCCGATGACCTTCCCGCCGTAGCGCAGCGAGAGGTAGGCGACGGTGCCGCTGTCGTCGTAGTCGTCACCGCCACCGTAGAACGTGCGCGTGTCGGACGGACCCGACTGCGTGAGGCCCTCCATCGTGCCGTAGTTGGCGGGATTGGGTGCGGCCGTGTTCGACGCGATGGCGTCCTCCGAGATGTAGGCCCCACCCATGATGGTGAGGTTGCCCCACTCGTTCGCGCCCACGCGCCACGTGCCCGTCTGGGGGTTCTTGCCGTTGGGCTGACCCGGATCGGCCGCCCACGTCGCGACGTCCGCGAGAGACGTCATGATCACGGGCTTGGCTTGCGTGCCGCGCACGAAGATCTGCGCACCGCGGCACACCGCGAGGCTGCCACCGAGGTTGGTGGTGCTGGCGATGACCGTGCCCGCCTCGATCGTGAGCGTGGCGCCAGGCAGCACGTAGATCTGCTGCTGGAGGTTGTAGGTGTTCGTCGCCGTCCAAGTGGTCGACACCGCGATGTCCGACGTCACGTTCACCGTCTGGGCGTGCACCGGACCGGCGACGAGCACGACGCCGGTCAGGGCGAGAATCTTCAAGACTGCGTTCTTCACGTTCATCATCTCCTCGGATGGGCGTCCGATGGCGGACCTGCGGATTGGCTGCTTTCCGACGTCGTCGCCCAATTGCCCCCGGGCGTGTCGACGCCGGGGACTATGCAGCCGGAGATGAAATCGTGCGTTAAGAACGCGTGGTCGTTGCCGAAACTCTCCCGGTCGATCGTTCAGTGAGGCACGAGCTCGAGGAGAAACGCCGAGCGCGGCCCCAGCGGCACCGGAATCGAGAGCGATCCGCTGAACGTCCCGACGAGCACACGGGTGCCGCCGAGATTCGCAAACAGGTCCCAGGAGCCTGTGAGGCCGTACGTGGAGAAGCTCAGCGTGACGTCCGCGAATGCGCTCGCGGATCCGTCGTTCGTCGCCAGGATCCCGATCTCTCCCGTGCTCGCCTTCCAGATCGACGTGAACGCCGTTGGCCTCGGTTGCGCGAAGTATGCGCCGGTCAACAACGACGTCGGAACGGACGACGACAGCGGCCTCAGCATCTCCCCGAACACCCGGTACTTCCGTGCGAACCGATCGACCTGGATGAGCGACCGAACGTACTCGAACGTCTCGATTCCCTGGTTTTGCATCGGATCCGGGTGGATGTATGGGAGGACGTCCGCGAAGTAGTTCGAGAGTCCGAGGATCTTCCCGAGGTGGAAGTCGTAGGTGATGTTCGGGATGTTCACTGCCTCTTGGAACGCCAGTGGTTGCTGGGGGACCGTGGCGCCGAGGTTCGAGCTGTAGATGTACCCGTGGTACACCGTCTCCCAGATCGGCAACTGGACGATGCCGTTCTCGAACGGGTTGTAGTGGACGAGGTCGATCACGCTCACGACGGTCTCGTTCGGCGCCTCCGAAGTGAGGAATCGATCCGGGTCCGGCCCCTTCACGAGTTGCTGGAACATCAGCCCCTCGAACGTACGGCCCAGCGACCAGAGCGGGGTCCCGCCCTTCAGCGGAAGCTGCGGGTTGTAGTCGAGCTCGGGAACCTGCCCGCTCCACGTGTCGAGGTACAGGCCGTCCCACGACTGCGTGCCCAGAGCCCCAAGAACCTGGTTGAGGATTCCCCCCTCCGCAGTCCGGGTTCCCGAGAGCGCCGGGTCGAGGCGGATGTGCGGGAACACGAGCGTCGAGACGTCGGGTCCGAGGAACGACACCGGGACGTTTCCGTCGATGTCCGTCCATGCGTAGTTCGCCACGTTGAACGCCGCGTAGTTCGTCGAGTTGGGCGACCAGAAGTCGATCATGACGTACGGCAGGACGCGGATGCCCGCGGCGTGGGCGGCGCCGACCGCGCCGGACGCGGTCGATCGTGCCGGGAGCGTGTCGGGCTCGACCGTGTTGAACACGTTCGCGCCCCAATCCGACCAGAGCAGCGCCAGCTCGTCGGGCTGAAGTCCCAGGAAGTCGCGGATCCGGATCGCATCCGCAGTGAACGCGTCGAAGTCGTTGAACCCGACGAGGTGGTTCGGGTACATCAGCGCCTCGAGTTCGAGCGCCTTCATCCGCGGAGTGAACCAGCTCGACGTTTCGATTCGCCCGCGCAGTGCCCATGGCTGCTGCGTCGCCCACTGTCTGTAGCGAACGCCCGCGTCGAACCAGGTGCCTGACAACGCCGTCAGGCTGAACGAGTAGAGCGGCGAGTAATCACTGCCCGCGAGGTGGTTGTTCACGGGGAAGTTGATCACCTCGAAGAGCGTGCTCCCGCCGAGTCCCTGCACGCGATACTCCTTGTGCGTGCCCAGGATGTCCTTCGTCTGCCAGTACAGGACACGATTCCCAAGACGCTCGAACAGGCTGAACAACTGGGTCGACGTGCCGGGGTTCGGGAACTGGAGGGACGGCAGCGTTTCGGGAAACAGGAACGTCCCACCGCCGCCCAGGAGCGGCAACATGAGCACCTCCCCCAGGAACTCGGTGGTCAGCGGCTGAATGCGGATGATCGGGAACCTCACGTTCCGGAGCGCCCGCGTGGTGCTCGAGTTGTTGACCCAGATCTGGAAGTCGAAGGCACCGGACTGGAACCGGATCAGGGCCTTCACGACGACGTTGCCCGGGATGACGGACTGATTCGACCACTGGATCATGTAACCGCCGGTCGCCGTCGCGACCTGCGTGGTCGCGAAGTTCGCCGGCACGAGCACCTGATCTCCCGCGGCGGTGTGCATGGTGAGCGACCAGAGACCGCCCGGTTCGAACGTCATGCTGCCGGTCGCCGAACTGGTGATGGACTGAACGTCGTAGCTCGTCGCGCCCTTCGCGAGCACGAGCGTCAGATCCCCGTTGCCGAGAGTCAGGGTGTTCGGTGCAGGCCCGAGCGGGCCAAGAGGGCCGGACGGTCCCGAGCCGCCTCCCCAGCCTCCCTGTCCGAGTACGGACGTCGCGGAAAGCACGCACACAGCCCAGATGAACAGCCACGGACGTCGAGCCGTCGGAGTTCTCGATGGCATCGCGGATCCCCAGTCAGTGCAGACCTCTCACACCAGCCGAAAGCAGACCTTTCGACGCGACCGGGGAGTGTCGCCGGGCGCAGTCTCACCTCCAAAGGAACGCGGTGTCAAGCAACGAAGCGACGATCGACTCCGGGGCGAGCACTCGGACCCAGATGGCGCCGATCGCAAATGCGCTCGGCGTCAGGCTCTCAGGATCCCCAGCGCGTGAAGAGCGAATGCTCGATACGCAAGAGGTCGAGCACCTTGCCGACGCAGTGATCGATCACGTCGGCCACGGTCTTCGGCTGGTGGTACGTCGCGATCATGGGCGGGACGATGACGGCCCCGATTTCGGCGAGCGCGGTCAAGGCTCGCAGGTGTCCCAGGTGGAGGGGCGTCTCGCGCGGGACGACGATCAACGTGCGGCGCTCCTTCAGAGTGACGTCCGCCGCGCGAACGAGAAGCTGCCCCGCGTTGCCGTACGCGAGATTGCCGACGGTCTTCATGCTCGCCGGAATGATCACCATTCCGTCGTGCAGAAACGAACCGGACGAGATCGGCGCGGCAAGATCGCGGTCGTCGTGCACGACGTCCGCCAGCGCAAGCACGCGATCGAGCGGCCATTCGGGCATCTCGAGCTTCAGACAGCGCGCCGCCCCTGCGGTCACCACGAGGTGGATTTCCCGACCGCCGAGATCCCGCAGGACCTCGAGCAGCCGCACGCCAAGCTGCGGGCAGCTGCTCCCCGAGATCCCCACGACGAGCCGTCGTGGGCTCATGCGATCGCCTGCGCGATTCCACCGACGAGTTCGGCGACGACGGCTTCGCCGAAACCACAGAAGCGCGCGTCACGATAGAAGCGCTCGGCCGGGTATTCGCGGCTGTAGCCATAGCCTCCAAACACCTGCAACACGTCGTCTGCCGTCGCGACGGCCGCCTCCCCCGCCACGTAGCGCGCGCGCATGGCCGCAAGACTCGCGGTCTCCCCACGGTCGACGAGCCGCGCGGCACCGTGCACGAGCGCGCACGCGGCGGCGACGCGGGCATCGGAGCGCGCGAGGCGCTCCTGCATGGCGACGAGACCCAGGAGCGGCGTCTCGAATTGCTTCCGCTCCTGGCCGTAGCGCACGCCGTGGCCGATCGCCCCGCGGCCCAATCCGACGAGAAGTGCGGAGACGTTGATCCGCGCCGTCGTGAGAACGCGTTCGAGGAGTTCGCTCCCGCCGAGTTCGCGCGCGGCGACCCCGCAAAGACCGAGCGAGGCCGTCTCGAATCCGCGCAGCCCCAACCGCACGTCGCGTGCGTCATGACGCACGCCGGCGGATCGGGGATCGACGGCATACAAACGTGCAATGCCTGCGGAGTCACGCGCGAGCACGACGACCACGCGGGCGCGGCCGGGGAACGGCACCTGCGTCTTCTCGCCGGTCAGTCGGGCCTGGTCACCGGATCCCTCCGCGCGGGCCGTCACGCCACCCCCCGATTCCTGGAGGGCGAGCGAGGCGAACGCGGTGCCTCCGCACAGATCGCCGAGTTGTTCGGCGGCCTTGCCTGACGCCACGAGAGCGTCGACCGCGATCCCGTGAGCCGCGAGGATGGCGCCCGCCACGCCCGCGCCGGCCGCGAGTTCGGAGACGGCCAGCACGTGCGCGAGCATTCCCATGCCAACGCCGCCCGCATCCGCGGGGACGAGGATCCCGAACAAGCCGGTCTCGGCCATGGATGCGACGGCCGCCTCGGGATGGACGCCTGCGTGATCGATGTGCTCGTGGTGCGGAGCGAGCTGGTCCTTCGCCAATCCGCGAACGGTCTCGGCGAGCAGTGCCTGGTCTTCGGTCAGGAGAAAGTCGAGATCGGAACGTTCCATGGATGAGTGTCCGCCAAAATCGGCGGGGTCGTTCTAACCGACATCGCTCGGGACCTGGAGGAGCGCTGCGGCCGCGCGTCGGAGAAGGACGCGCGCGTCGCTCGCGCCTCGGCGCAAAAGGACGTGAGCCTATCCGTGATGGCGGGTCAAATCGTCGCTTTTCGCCCGGCGTTCTGGGTCTTCAGCCACTCGAGGAGCGGCTTGAAGTAGTCGATCATCGCTCGGGCCGAGAGGTCCTCGCCAGTCGCGTCACGGAGCAGCTTGCGCCAGTCCGTGTTGGCGCCAGGACGGAGGATTCCCTTGAGGAAGTCCCCCACCTCCTTGCGCCCGAAGTAGTTCGTGTCGCGCGGATCCTGGTGGAGGATTTCGCGCGCGATGTGGTCGTGCACCTGGAACAGGAGCACGAACGAGAGCGCGTAGTCGTAGTACTGCGCGGGATCGTCGTTGATGTGCGTCTTCGTCGCCGCGTCACACCACTCCTCGCCGCGGGACGAGGGCGGTGCCACGCCCTGGTACTTCGCGACCAGCTCCCACCACCGGGCGTTCCACTGGTTCGGCGGCAGCTCCTCGGCGTAGAGGTCGTGCTCGAACCGGGTCATCGTCCCCGTGGACCACGGGATGAAGATCACGAAGTTGAGGGCTTCCTTCAGCAGCGTCTGGATCGGGTCGGGTTTCTTGTCGCCGATCTTCAGGCCGATCCCCGAGACGAAGCGCGGTTGCATGGCCGCCAGTCCCATCATGGATCCGATGGCCTCGTGATACGCGCGGTTCGCGCCCTGTCGGAGGAGCAGCGGGACGTCCGGGTTCGTGTACGTGAGGTAGTAGTAGATGTGACCGAGTTCGTGATGCGTCGTCTCGTACCACTCGGCGTTGCTCTCGACGCTCATGAGCGAGCGGACGTCGCGCTCCAGGTCCAGGTGCCACGCGCTCGCGTGGTTGTTCTTCTTCCAGCCGGCGTTCGGCGGCGCCGGATAGAGCGACGACTTCTCCCAGAACGACGCGGGCAGAGGCTCGAAGCCCAGGCTCACGTAGAAGCTCTCGGCTTGCTTGACGAGCCACTCGGGCGTCTTGTCCTTGAGGGCGCCTTCGAGGTCCAGGCCCTCGACGTTGACGAAGGCGTTCCAGTCCTGGCCCCAGCGGTTCGGAAGCCAGTGCGCGGGGATCAGGTCGGGGACCGGCTGCCCGAACTTCTTCGCCAGCTCGTGGCGGAAGTAGGTGTGAAGCTCGCGATAGAGAGGCCGCAGCTCGTCGTTGATCTTCTCGAGCAGCGTCATCATCTCGTCGTTGGTCATTCCGTACTCGGAGACCTGGTAGCTGAAGTAGTCGGGGTAGCCGAGCGCGCGCACGGTCGCATTCCGCAAGCGCTGCAGGTTGACGAGCCCGTCCTTCACCGCGGGTCCGACCGTCTTCGACGCCTCCCACGCGGCGAGGCGCTTCGTCAGGTCCTTCTCGTTCTTGAGCGCGTCGTCCAGATCGTTCGTCGTGACCTCGCGACCCCCGAGCATGTATTTGAACCCGTAGAGCTTCTCCGTCTGGGCCGTCTCCGCGGCGATGCGTTGCTTGACGAGATCCGGCGCCGTCTGCGGCTTGTCGGCCGCGCGATAGAGGATCGCTTCGAGCTGGCGCGTCTGGGTCTCGGTCAGCGAACCCTTCATCGCGAGGAACTTTCGCGCCTGCTCGATGTTCTCCACGCTGCCCGTGAATGCCGCCAGCGCTTCGTTGGCCGCCTCCGTGCGCTTCGCGTTGCCCTCGTCGCCTTCGACGATGTGCGTGTTCGACGTCCACTCCGCGAGGGCTGCGTCATATTGCAGCTTGTAGAACGCCTTCTCGTAAGCCGTGATGAACGCCTGCGCGTCTGGGTGGGCCTTCTCCGCGTTCCCCGGACCCGCGCACGACCACCCGAGGCAACCCATGACGACCACGATGGAAACGACGGCGAGAGACTTCATCGGACCGACTCCTCCAGTTGATGCGGGAACGATACGCGGGACCAAGTCCTGCGCGTATCCGCCGAGCCCCGGGTCGGCCGGTGAGGTCGCCGCGCCGGCCCGCGCCGCCGATCGGGTGCCCCGTGCGAACGCGTGCCACCGGCGAGGCGTGGTGCCGCGAGGGAGGCCTCGTGGGGGCCGGGAGCGGCATGAGAGCCGGGGCGAGCCGGCCGTTCAGCCGCCTCGCGCCCACGCCCACCGGCCCAATCGAGGCTCAGGCACACCTCTGACCTTTCAGCACTCCCCCCGCCGTACTAAGCTCTCCCACTTCCGACGCCCTTGGAACGGGGCGTGAGACGTACCCGATGTCCCCACAGCGTTGGTTCGTTCTGCTCACGTTGGCGCTCGCCCTCCCGCTCGTGCAGGCGCAGGAGCCTGTCGGCGGAGGCTCGGGAGATCCGCCGTTCGATCCGGGCGGACTCCTCGGCGACGAACCGGTGATCGAACCCGCCGCGCCGCCGGAGCCTCCCGCACCTCTCATCGACGCCTCGACCCCCGACTTCAAGGCCGCCCTCGAACTGCAGAGGAAGGGCAAGTGGAGTGCGGCGCAGAAGGCGCTGCGCTCAGTCCTCGACAAGTTCCCGAACTCGGTCCACAAGAAGTCCATCGAGGAGCATTCCGACGA
The DNA here is from genome assembly GCA_044222185.1 of Planctomycetota bacterium. Classification (GTDB taxonomy): domain Bacteria; phylum Planctomycetota; family CAIWVZ01; genus JBGANV01. The sequence goes on along the minus strand of JBGANV010000004.1, from coordinate 398,394 downwards.
CAACGCCTACCTGGGACTCGAAGTCTTCCACCGCAGCGGACCCAAGGAACGTCGCATCGACGTGGCGGTCATGGGCGATGGGTTCACGATCGATACGGAGGATCAGAACCTCGAGCTGAAGTGGGCGAAGCTGTGTCTCGAAGTCCTCTGCAACGAATACGCCTTCGACGAGTACCGCGACTACTTCAACTTCTACTTCGTGCGCCTCGCCTCGCTGGAAGAAGGAGTGGATCCGCAGCTTTCGCCAGAGGAGAAAGCGAAGATCGAGGAGCGCAACAAGTCGCGCACGCGCAAGAAGAAGACGGACTTCTCCACCGCCCTCGACTGCAAGGCCGCGGGTCCGCAGGGACAGGTCCTCGCGGATCGGCGGCTGGTCTACAAGTGGTTGAAGATCGCGGCGAAGGAAGATGCGGGTTGCCAGGACGATGGGCTCATCATCGCATTCGCCCGCTTCGGTCAGCTCGGCATGGGAGGTGGCGGCATCGCCAACGTGGGGCGCCCGGACAAATCGGTGACGGTCCACGAGTTCGGACACTCCTTCGTCGGCCTGCTCGACGAGTACACGAACAACCCGACGACGCCCCAGTACAAGATCGAGGCGCCGAACGCCTCCATGACGCCGGATCCGAAGCTCGTGCCGTGGGCGCACATCCTGGAGAAGAAGGTCGCCGGCGTCGGCGTCTTCGAAGGCGGCGCGACCTACTTCAAGGGCGTATGGCGTCCATCACGTAGCTGCGCCATGAACTCGGCGGGACACACGGGGTATTGCCCGGTCTGTCGCGAAGCCGCGATCCTGAAGATCTACTCGTACGTGAATCCCATTGACTCGTTCGATCCGCCGGCGACGAACGAGGTGAACGTGAAGGAAGGCGACGACAAGGCGTACCTCTCGGTCACGCCCATGAAGCCCAAGAAGCACGAGCTGAAGACGACCTGGTACGTGGAGCCGGTGCAAACCGACGCGCCGGGCCCGGTCGCCGCCGGGAGCGGCCGCACTGGCGAAGCGAAGTCCGACGAATTCCGCAACCGCATGCAGGAAGCCCTCACGGGTCGCTGGGGCCGCAACGCCAAGCGCGAGCGCGAAAACCGCATCACCTACGACATCCCACCCGGCGGGAACATCGACACGACCGGCATGACGAAGAAGGGCGACGCCGGGAAGGCCGCGCAGTGCGTGTTCCCGATCGGCCGGCTGAAGCCAGGCCGCTATCGGATCACGGCCGTCGTCGTGGATGGCACGGGCTACGTCTACAAAGACGCCAAGCATCTGCTCGAGGAGCGGGTGAGCTGGCTCGTGAGGGTCGCGCCGCGCGGGTGAGCGAGGCCCGGGCACGCGTTCGGATGCCTCGAGCGCCAGGCCGCGACCTGGGCGTGAGGCGTCGGGAGCACACCGCGCGATGACACCGGTCGCGCCGAGCCGTGGGATCGGCCCGCCGAAAATCCGTTTTCGGTGTCGGTTCGGGCAGCCGAACGCCAAGTAGCCTGGTGGGCACGGCCCACCGCGTGGGTCGCTTGCCCGGAGCACCAGACATGCAAGCCAGGTCCCACGCGCAATGGACGGTCCGTCTCATCGTGTCCCTCGTCGTCACCGGAGGGCTCGGCGCCGCGCAAACGTGCACGCCGAACATGCTGCTCGAGTGGATCCCGCGGGTCGCCATCCAACCCCAGATCCAGTTCAACGACCAGAGCGGTGTTTACGACAAGACGCTGTGCTTCCCCGAGCCCATCGTCATCCGCGTGTTCCCACACGATCTGGACGAGGCGACGTTCTGGGGCATGCAGGCCGACCTCATCACGCCCCTCACCGTGGCGCCTCATCGGGACTCGACGCACGTGAGCTGGATCCTGAACGACGTGTCAGGAACCGGGTCGACGCTCGTCGATCGCCAGTGCCGCGAGGTGCGCACGTCCCAAGGCGACACCGTCGTCTTCTACCCTCCGTGGAAACTCGCCGTGAACACCAGCACGACGTTCACGATCTCCATGAACATCGATGATGCGTTCTTCACGCAGGCCACGGGCGTGTCGGTCCCGCCGGGGTTCGACGATCCTCGCGTCGATCGGCTGGCGTGCGATGGCCACTTCCCCGAACTGATCGTGACGGTGACGCGGACCGCGAATGGCATGTATCACGTGCGGATCGACCCGCCGCCGGGATACTGCCAGGCGACACCGCCCGGCTCGGTGATCGGGCAGACGGGGGCATCCTGCAACTGCACGCTCTCGTCGCCTCTTCCCCAGAACGTGACGCCGCCATACGTGCTGACGTCGAGCACGTCGGGCCCGCCGGACGGGTTCCTCTGTGCCGAAACACCCACGCCCGTCTGGGCCACGGTCACCGACTACGATCGCAAGCGCTGGCAATGTCAGGTCAACAGCTTCATCGAGTACGACTGCCGCGACTCGGTCACCTACTCGTGGTCTGCCGTGTCGGGTCCGGGGTACTTCGTGAGCGAGCCGGGCAGCAGCTTCACGTCCGGCTCGGGAACGTCGAACGCGCAGCAACCTGTCTGGTGGACTCCCCCGATCCAGGCGGCGACGTCGATCCGGCTGAACATGATCGGCGACGACGGCATGCCGCCCTGGTATGGCAGCACGGGCTCGTGGGCCAACTACGACGACCCCGCCGCCAGCGCGACGCCGTTGACGATCGCCGTGTATCCGGCAGCCAACCTTCGCGTCGACACGAACGACGACGGAGCCCTCACGACCGCCGACGAAGCCTCCGAGGAATGTCGACCTGGTGCGTTGGTTCCCGTCGACGACGATGACGACGACGGTAACGGCGTGTCGGACCTCGCGGACGCTGGCGGCTTCGTGGACGACGACCTGCGCCCGATGCAGTTGATCGTCCCGTTCGCACCGCCCTCGACCCAGGCGAAGTTCCGCATCTCGTGGTTCCCGACCAACGGCGTCCGGATCTTCACGGCACCCAACAAGACGGGCGAGATCACGAACGGCGCGTTCCTCCCGTTCACGACTGCGGGAACGGTCAACTACTTCATCGAGGGCATCAATCCGGGGCAGACGCTCATTCACGTGGAGGTCCTGAGCAACGCGACGACCCTTCGACTCATGTGCCGGGACGTGGTGTCGGTCACGGTCGTCGGCCTGCGGTTTCTCGACGACACGTCGCAACCCAAGGCTCTCTTCGGCGCCACGGCAGCGCTACAGATCAGCAAGGTGGTGACGAACCGGCTGACGAACGACGCGCCCGACGGGTCGTTCCCGCCCGCGCTGGCGTTCGACGCGCTTCCGACCGGCGACCCCGACAACTTCCGCGTTGAGGCCGTCGGGCTCGAGTCTTCGTTGAATTTCATGGTGCGCGTCGACGTGATGATCGACCCGGCGACGGAGACGATCCGAAGCAGCGAGGTTCATCCCCTGACGACGGGCACGCTGAACGGGGTTCCCGCATCGCGCACCGGAACGATCCGCCTCGTCTCCAACTCCGCCGACGACGTCCAGTGTGGCCAGAGCACGCGGCTCGCCCGCCTGGACAACGACCTTGCGTCGCACCCGCCCGGTGTCCTATCGAACGACACCATTCGGGCGAGGCTCGCGTTGGGTGGCATCACGTTCATGGAGCGCAGCCTGCCTGTGTTCCGCCCCCCGTCCGAGCCCCAGGACAATGCGCTTCGCACGGTCCGCCTCCGCCTGTTCGGCCTGCCCGGTCAGTCGTGGAACTACGCACAGGCCGTGGATTGGGTGAACGACGACCTCGCCCAATGCGGGATCCGGGCCGTTGCCGCATCGACGACGAACCTCGTGCCAGTGAACAACGTGATCCTCATCGAGCAGGGTCCCGCGGATCACATGCTGCGCGGTGGAACCATCGTGGGCGCGATCAACGGGACGAACTACACCGTGCCGTTTGCGAAGGACCAATCGATGGCGACGGTCGCCGCGAACATCGCCGCGGCAATTCAGGCGACTCCCACGGCGCAAGGGCCTCTCACGACGGAGGTCGTCCCCATCCCCTACTCGATGTCGCTGCACTACTTCGTCGTCGTCAACCGGCGAGAGAGCCCCTTCCCGGCGAACATCACGACGAGGTTCTACGTGAGCGACTACGAGTACTTCGACAACGAGGACCCGGAGGAGGACCAGATCATCGGCCTGCACGTGACAGGATTGAATTCTCCGCCGGATGTGGCGACCGGAGACGATGCGTATGCGCTCGCGTTGAACTATGCGGGGACCGACACGACGGCGATCGACGTCTTCCTGCTCGACAACCCCGAAGCCGGCAGCACCCTCCAGTCCGGGTCGATTCTTGGGATCTCTCACTGGCCCGAAGGGCCGTCGGACCCGATCGCGTTCCGCAACACCGCGTTCATCGGGAGGATCGCGATGGGGCTCGAAGTGCCCATGGTCCCCACGGGCGCGCCCAACTTCTCGCCCGGGCTCAATCCTCACATCCTCTCGCACGAGATCTGGCACATCCTGGCGGCGGGAAACCAACCCCACGACCCGACCGCCGATGGCGTCCACAGTTGGGACCCGCTGAACCTCATGGGGCTGTTGCCGCTCGTCCCTGCGGCTCTGCAGCCGCAGGTGTTCGACCCGGATCCGCGAGCCATGAAGCGCCTGACCGAGCCCCAGAATGCCGATGCGCGGCACGACACGGGCACGTCGCCGCCGCCCAATGCGCTCCTGCAGCGGCTCCTGTGGAACTTCTGAACGGCGGCCGGTCCGAGGATTGCCATGCCGCGAGGCGCCGAGCCGCGCATCCGGTGACGCCGGACGCTCGGCTCGCGGTGATCACCCATCACCCGTCGACTTGCGCTCTTCCTCGGCGGTGAGGGAGGCCTTCAACCAGTTCCGGTTCATCTCCGCGATGAACTGGACGTTGATCTCCTTCGGGCACGCCTCCATGCACTCGTAGTGGTTGGTGCAGGCGCCGAATCCCTCGTCGTCCATCTTGGCGACCATGGCGAGCACGCGGCGAGACGCTTCCGGCGCCCCCTGCGGCAGGTGCCCCATGTGCGCGACCTTCGCGGCGACGAACAACATGGCGGAGGCATTGGGGCACGCGGCCACGCACGCGCCGCAGCCGATGCAGGCGGCGGCGTCCATGGCCTTGTCCGCTTCGGTCTTCGGGATCGGGACCGAGTTCGCGTCGGGCGCACTGCCGACGTTCGTCGAGATGAACCCGCCGACGGACATGATGCGATCGAACGCGCTGCGATCGACGACGAGGTCCTTCACGATCGGGAACGCCGTCGCGCGCCACGGCTCGATGTGAACGACGTCACCGTTCTTGAACTTGCGCATGTGCAGCTGGCAGACGGTCGTCGCCTTCTGCGGCCCGTGGGCTGCGCCGTTGATCATCATGGAGCACGATCCGCAGATGCCTTCGCGGCAGTCGTGCTCGAACGCGATGGGCTCCTGCCCCGCCGACAGCAGGTTCTCGTTGACCTGGTCGAGCATCTCGAGGAACGACATGTCCGGCGAAACGCCCTTCGCGTCGTACTTCTCCATGCGGCCCGCGTCGTTCGGGCCCTTCTGCCTCCAGACGTGAAGCGTGAGGTCCATTACTTGTAGCTCCGGGTCGCGAGGTGGACGTTCTCGAAGGTCAGCGGTTCCTTGTGCATCGCGGGTTCGGCCGACGGGCCCTGGTACTCCCACACGGTCGCGTGGGCGAAGTTCGCGTCGTCGCGCTTCGCCTCGCCGTCCGGGGTCTGGTGCTCGACGCGGAAGTGGCCGCCGCACGACTCCTCGCGCATGAGCGCGTCGCGGCACATGAGCTCGGCGAACTCGAGGAAGTCGGCCACGCGCGCCGCCTTCTCGAGAGTCTGGTTCAAGTTGCCAGGCTCGCCGAGGACGCGCAGGTTCTTGTAGAACTCCGCGCGAATCTCGGGGATGCGCTTGAGCGCGCGGCCCAGTCCTTCCTTCGTGCGGGCCATGCCGCACTCGTCCCACATCACCTTGCCGAGTTCGATGTGGAAGCTGTCGGGCGAGCGCTTGCCGTTGATCGACAAGAGCCGCTTCGTCGCCGCTTCGACCTCGTTCGCAACCGTACGGAAGTCGCCGTGATCGGCGCCGATCTTCGACGGCCCCGTCTCAGCCAGATAGCCGCCGATCGTGTACGGCAGGACGAAGTAGCCGTCCGCGAGGCCCTGCATCAGTGCGCTCGCGCCGAGGCGGTTCGCCCCGTGATCGGAGAAGTTGGCTTCACCGATGACGAAGAGCCCCGGCACCGTGCTCATGAGGTTGTAGTCCACCCACAACCCGCCCATGGTGTAGTGCGCAGCCGGGTAGATGCGCATGGGCGTCTTGTAGGGGTTCTCCCCCGTGATGTTCTGATACATGTCGAACAAGTTGCCGTAGCGCTGGGCGATCTGATCGACGCCGAGGCGCTTGATGGCGTCGGCGAAATCCAGGTAGACACCCATGCCGCTCGGACCCACGCCGCGGCCTTCGTCGCACACGGCCTTGGCCGCGCGGGACGAGATGTCGCGCGGGGCCAGGTTGCCGAACGACGGATAACGCCGCTCCAGGTAATAGTCGCGCTCGGACTCGGGGATCTGGTCCGGCGCCCGCGTGTCCTTCTGCTTCAGCGGCACCCACACACGGCCGTCGTTGCGCAGCGACTCGGACATCAGCGTCGTCTTCGAGCTGTGATCACTGCTCGCCGGAATGCCCGTCGGGTGGATCTGCGTGAAGCACGGGTTGGCGAACCCGGCGCCGCGTTTGTAAGCGCGATAGGCCGCCGTCACGTTGCACGCCTTGGCGTTCGTCGAGAGGAAGAAGACGTTGCTGTAGCCACCGGTCGCGAGGACGACCGCATCCGCGGCCCACGTCTCGATCTTCCCGTTGACGAGGTCGCGGGTGACGATGCCGCGCGCGCGCCCCTCGCTGATGACGACGTCGAGCATCTCGAGCCGCGGGTGCATCTTCACCTTGCCCGCGCCGACCTGGCGGCTGAGCGCGGCATAGCACCCGAGCAGGAGCTGCTGCCCAGTCTGGCCACGCGCATAGAACGTGCGCGACACCTGGGCGCCGCCGAAGGAGCGGTTGGCGAGCGTCCCGCCGTACTCGCGGGCGAACGGCACGCCCTGCGCGACGCACTGGTCGATGATCGCCGTACTCACCTCGGCGAGGCGGTGGACGTTCGCCTCGCGAGCGCGGAAGTCACCACCTTTGATCGTGTCGTAGAAGAGGCGCCACGTGCTGTCGCCGTCGTTCTGGTAATTCTTCGCGGCGTTGATTCCGCCCTGGGCGGCGATCGAGTGCGCGCGGCGCGCGCTGTCGTGGAAGCAGAAGCAGTCGACGTTGTAGCCGAGCTCCGCCATGGTGGCCGCGGCCGAACCGCCCGCGAGCCCCGTCCCCACGACGATGACCTTGAACTTCCGCTTGTTGGCCGGGTTGACCAGCTTCAGATCGAAGCGGTGCTTCTCCCACTTCTGCGCGAGCGGCCCCGACGGGATCTTGGCATCGAGCTTCATCAGCGGGCTCCGGTCGGAAGGGTGATGATCCCAAGGAGGATCGAGATGGGCATCGACAGGTTCCCCAGGAGCACGATGCCGCCGACGACCTTGCCCAGGCCGGCCTTCAGGAACTTCAGTCGCGGGTTCGTGACGCCGAGCGTCTGGAACGCGCTCGACGCGCCGTGGGAGATGTGCAGGGCCAGCAGCACCTGCGCGATGACGTAGGTGAGCGTGACGATCGGGTTCTGGAACCCCTTCACGACCATCGTGTAGACGTCGGTGCGGCCCTTGTCATCGAGGAGGCCGTGGTTGGCGCTCTGGACCCAGCCCCACGTGAAGTGAGCGAGGTGATAGAGCGCGAAGGCGGCGATGACGAGCCCCGTCATGAACATCGTTCGCGCGGCGTAGCTCGTGACCTGCGGCTGCGCCGTGAGGTACGGCGTGGGGCGCGCGGCCTTGTTGCGGGCGTTCACCCGCAGCGCTGCCGCGATGTGGAGCCCGAACAGCGCGAGGAGTCCGATCCGCGCGACCCACAGGAGCGGCCCGAGGTCGCGAAGCCCCTTGGCGTAGGCGTTCAGCTTGTCCGGTCCCGCGAAGACCTGGAGGTTGCCGGCCATGTGCACGAGCACGAAGAGGACGAGACAGATGCCCGTGATGGCCATCACGTTCTTGGCACCGATCGACGAGTTGAGTGGGTTGCAGGAACTGCTCAAACGGCTGCTCCGTAGCGAGTGCGAATCCGTCGGCTTCGAAAAGCGTCGGAGTGTATCAATGACCCCGCGCATCCGGCGAGGGTGACATCGCGTTGCAGGCCTTGGCCCGAAATCGCCGGAAACTGCCGCATGGGGAGCCTTGTGGGACCGTCGGGCGCGTGTTCATCGGTGGCGTTTCGCCTCGCCGAACGGTCCCGTCGTGGTCAAAGGATCATGAGGTCTCGCCGTTCTCGAGCAGGCTCAGCACGAGCCGAACCATGAGGTCCTTCTGAGCCGGCCGACTCTCGGCGACGAGCAGCGCCAGGGCCACGACGGCGTTGTCCGCGAGCCGCGGCCTGCCATCGGCCAGCATCAACAGGCCCGCACGGCGGGGGTAGTCGAGGAACAGGAGGGTGCCGATCCGCTTGTTCCCGTCGGCAAACGGGTGGTCCTTGATCACCAGGTACAGCAGGTGCGCGGCGCGGGATTGGGCATTCGGGTAGAGAGGACGCCCGTCGAACGTCTGCTCGATGGCGCCGAGCGCGGCTGCCAGCTGGTCGCCCCGCTCCAGGCCGAAGAGTGACGTCGCCTGTCCCCGAGAGTTCAGATCGTCGCGGAGGGTCGCGACGACCTGGCGCGCGCTCGCCAGCGTCACCTCCGGCGTGGGCGGCACGGGGTGGCGGGGCGTGACGGCGAGTCGATCTTCGTCGAACTCGAGAAGCAGCCGCCACGAACTCGCGTACCGGCGGACGACGTCGAGGACGGCCCCGCCCTCCTCGGTGACGATCGCGTTGGTGACGAGCGTCCCCGACAGCAGGGCCATGGCCTGCTCGAGGTCGCGAAGTCCGACCTCCCGCAGTCGCCATTCGTTCAGACTCCAGCCACGGAGCACGTGATCCCGAAGGACGCGCGTCGCCCAGATCCTGAACTGGGTGCCGCGCTTGGAGTTCACGCGATAGCCGACGGAGAGGATGACGTCGAGGCTGTAGATCGCGATCGGTTTGTCAGAGGAAGCAATGTGCAAGAAATGCACATTGGTCGCCTCCTCCAATTCGCCCTCGCGGAACACGTTCCGGATGTGCTTGGTCACGACGGACCGCTCGCGGCCGAACAACTCCGCCATCTGCGCTTGTGTGAGCCACACCGTCTCCCTCTCCAGCCTCACGTCGAGCCGGATCGTTCCGTCCGCCGCCTCGAAGATCGCGATGTTGCCTTGCGCACCTGGTGATTGCCCGCTCATGTCGCCCTCCCGCCGCGGGCGGTGCGCGAGCGTCCGCGAAGGCCCCGTGCCTTCGCGCTTCCCTCGATCGCACGAGACGCCCCCGTCGTCGTGCGAAACTACGCCGCGAAAAAGCGCCGTTCGGAGCCGGCGCAGCCGTGCCTACTTTTCTGGCGCGCAACTCGTTTCGCCGCCGCGGCGTCGTGGAATCAGAAACAATGCGCGCATCACACAAATGCGCCGCACAGGATCGGGTCCGCACATGGGTCTGCGGCGAATGCGAACCGCAGGTGGTTGGTGCAGCGCAGCCGCCCGATGAGGAACGGCTTTCAACATTCACGCGAGTCCGGAGGCCTCGCGGTCCAGCCAAGCCGGAGCTTGGCGTTCCGAGCGGCCGGAGCGCCGTGCTCCAGCGCGGCCGGACGGCAGGGCTCCAGCCCTGCCTCGATTCCTGGCAGCACACCGTTGCCCACTCGATCGCGGCCGCCCGATGAGGAACGGCTTTCAACATTCGCGCGAGTCCGGAGGCCTCGCGGTCCAGCCAAGCCGGAGCTTGGCGTTCCGAGCGACAAGAGCGCCGCGCTCCAGCCCTGCCTCGATTCCTGGCAGCACACCGTTGCCCACTCGACCGCAGCCGCCCGATGAGGAATGGCTTTCAACATTCACGCGAGTCCGGAGGCCTCGCGGTCCAGCCAAGCCGGAGCTTGGCGTTCCGGCGGCGCTGGCATGCCGCGGCTCACGCGGCTGGGCGGCAGGCTTCGACGGATGAGTTGCTGGGTTGAGTGCGGCCGCGGAAGACGAGGCGAATGCCAACGAGGGTCGCGACGATCAACGCCAGGGGCGATCCCACGTGGACCGACACGATGAGGAGGGCTGCGGGCGTCGAGAGCCAATGGAATTGCACTGTCGGCGCAGGGGCGCCTTGATCGCCAACCCAGCCAAACATGGACTCCAAGACCCAGGGAGGAGGGAACCAGACTCCGAGCAGATAGCCGACTCCGAGAGAGACGCGCCAGGCACCGACCCGCGGAACGAGCCGGACGAGGACGTACGACGCAACGAGCGTCAGGACCGGTGGCACGATCGTCAGCAGCACGACCGTACCGAAGCGGTTCCAGTCGCGGCCCAAGACGCGCAGGATCAAGCACGTCAGTCCCCAAAAGCCGAGCGCTCCGATCCCAGCTCCGATCGCGGCCCCAAGTCCGTAGCACCCGACCGTGGTGAACAGGTTCGCACGGCGTGGCCTCGCATCTTCGGCCATGACGATCCTCCAGATGACAATGCAGGCGACGCGACCGTGACCTGCTCGAGCCCGCCGGCGCGCATCCTACGCCGCGCCATGCATCGTCGCACGAGCGATAGGATCGTCGCCCGAACGACGGCGGCCTGGGGTTTACCCGCCCCCTGACGACGAGCCCACCGCAGGACCCGAGCAATACCATGAACAAAGGACGCCTGGAGGCCTTCAGCGACGGAGTGCTGGCGATCGCCCTCACGATCATGGTCCTCGAGATGAAGGTGCCGCACGCCACGGCGTCGCTCGCGGACCTCACGCCGATCCTGCCCGTGTTCGTGAGCTACGTCCTGAGCTTCCTCTACGTCGGCATCTACTGGAACAACCACCACCACATGCTGCAGGCGGCGAAGCAGGTGTCGGGCGGCGTGCTCTGGGCGAACCTGTACCTCTTGTTCTGGCTTTCGTTGATTCCGTTCGCGACGGGTTGGACCGGCGAGAGCCGATTCGCAGCGGCTCCCACCGCGCTGTATGGCTTCGTGCTGCTGATGGCAGCGATCGCCTACTGGAACCTCCAGCGAACGATCCTCGTCGTGCACGGCAACGAATCCATGCTCGCGCGCGCCGTCGGGCGGGATCTGAAGGGCAAGCTCTCGCCCGTGATCTACGCCGTCGCCATCCCCTGCGCGTTCGTGAGCCCATGGATCGCAAACGCCCTCTACGTCACGGTCGCGCTCATCTGGCTGATTCCCGACCGCCGCATCGAGCGGTTGATGCGGCAGGCCGGCCCTCCCGTCGAGCCCTGACGTCGCACCGCTCGCGTTCAGGGTGGCGGAACGGCCGCGCCACAAAGCGCGTGTCGCCAAGGCACGATGAGAACATCCCGGTGACTGCGGATCACGTCCGTGCCGTCGTAGATCACGAGCCCGAGCGGGGCGCGATCCGGCCCGAGGTCGTCGAGCAACATCCGGATCGACTTGAGCTGCTCCGGCCGCACGCGCGCGACCGCCTTGATCTCGACCGGAAGGGCCCGTGCTCCGCGTTCGAGGACCATGTCGATCTCGCCACCTCCGTGGACGCGCATGTACAGTGGGTTGGCGCGTACATCCGTTGCCGACAACTGCGCGAGTATCTCCTCGATGATCCAGGATTCGAGGATCGATCCAGCGAGCGCGTGAGTTCGGCGAGCCTCGCCCCCGTTCACGCCGACGAGGTGCCACGCAAGCGCGGCGTCCCGGATGTGGAGCTTCGGGGCTCGCGTCAGTCGCTTGCCGAGGTTCGGCAGGAATGGGGCAACTGTGCGAACGATGAACGACGTCTCGAGGAGGCCGAGCCAGTTCCGGACGGTGCCAACCGACACACCACTGTCGCGAGCGAGGTCTGACGCGTTCAACACCTGTGCCGTCCGAAGGGCGACGAGTCCGATGAACCTGCGGAAGTCGGTCAGGGATCCGACCTGGGACAGGTCACGAAGGTCGCGCTCGACATAGGTGCTGACGTAGGCGCCGAGCCAGCGGTCGCGGCGGTCCGGGTCATCGTCGAGCGCCGCGGGTATGAGGCCTCCGCGATCGCTCGCCGCTGCGAGGGACTCGCTTGGTGTCACGAACGAAAGACACAGCTCGACGGCCTCGACGGTCCGGGCTGACATCGCGGCGGCCCACATCGGCGACGGTGACCGCGCGTGTCGTTCGGAGAACGTCATCCCGGGTAGCTCGAGGATCTGAATGCGTCCGGCGAGAGTCTCCGAGATGCGACGCATCAGCAGAAAGTTCGCACTTCCCAGCAACACGAACCGTCCCGCACGCCGATCCGCATCGACGGACATCTTCAGCGCGGGGAACAGCTCCGGCACCCGGTGGACCTCGTCGATGATGAGGGGCTCGTTCCGGCGGAGGAAGCCAACGGGATCAGTCGCGGCGAGATCGCGACGCGTCGGCTCGTCGAGCGTGCGAGCGAGCGTCGTTTTTGGCACCTGACGGGCGCCCACGAGCGCCACGATGGGCGCCTCTCGAAGTGCTCGGTCCAAGTGGTGACGCCAATGCGGATCGAGCATGCAGCTCGAGGTTCGACATCGTGAATGTCAATTTTCAACCATGCAACCCAAGAATATTCATGGAAACGGGTTGTGGCTATCAGTCAGGCGCCCGCAGGGCGCCCCGGAGCAGCCGGACGCGCCCCGTGGAAGGCCTCGTCCGTCAACCCTCACGGCCTGCGGCGCGCCACCTCGGACCGGATGTAGGTGGCCAGCTCGCCGGTCGGGGTGCCGGGTCCGAAGATCTTGCCGACGCCGAGCGCTTCGAGCTTCCCGCGATCCTCGGCCGGGATGATTCCCCCGCCCGTGAGGAGGACGTCGTTCAGCCCGTTCTGCTTCATCAGCTCGATGACCTTGGTGAAGAGCGTCATGTGCGCGCCCGAGTGGACCGACAGGCCGATCGCGTCCACGTCCTCGTCGATGGCAGCGCGCACGATCATCTCGGGCGTCTGATGAAGGCCCGTGTAGATAACTTCCATGCCGGCGTCGCGAAGGGCCGCGGCCACGACCTTCGCCCCGCGGTCATGCCCGTCGAGCCCGGGCTTGGCGACGAGAATCCGGATCCGGCGATCACTCATGGACGGGTCTCTCCCAGGGAATGCGTGGATTTTGCGGCCGCGGCAGCCACGGCTCTGGCCGCAGCCTCGAGATCTGTGGCTCCCGCGCGCACCGCAGCCAGGCCTGCGTCGAACGCGGCGCGCGCGCCCGGCGCGCGTCGCAAGCGGAGGAGCTCACGCACGACCGCCGCGTCGAGCCGGCGCGCGAGCGCCGCCTCCCGCCGCGTGGCGACGACGGCATCGGGAACGGCGAGTGCCCGATCGAGCACGTCGGCGACGCCGACGCCGCTCGACGCACTCACGAGGATCACGCGCCGCGCGCTCTCCTCGCCGTGTTCGGCGAGTTCCAGGCCGGCGATCAAATCGTTTCGCGCCTGCTCGGCGCCCGGCAGGTCGGCCTTGTTGACGACGATGACGTCCGCCGCCTCGAGGAGTCCGGCCTTCATCGCCTGAACGACGTCGCCCGCGTTCGGCGAGACCACGGCAACCGTGACGTCCGCCGTCCGCACGACCTCGAGCTCGGCCTGACCGACGCCCACCGTCTCGACGAAGATCACGTCGAACCCACCCGCGTCGAGCACATCCAGCATGTCCGGCGCCGTGGCCGAAAGTCCGCCCTCGGCACCGCGCGACGACTGACTGCGGATGAACACGCCCGCGTCGAGTGCGTGCTCGTTCATGCGGATGCGATCGCCGAGGAGCGCGCCGAGCGTGAACGGGCTCGACGGGTCGACGGCGAGCACGGCCACCGTCTGGCCCCGGGCGCGTGCGGTCCGAACGAGCGCCGACACGAGCGTGCTCTTCCCCGCGCCGGGCGGGCCGGTGAATCCGATCCGGCGCGCGCGCCCGATCCGCGGTCGCAGCGCGAGCAAGAGCGGGCCCACGTCCGGGCTGCCGTTCTCCGCGAGCGTCAGCGCGCGAGCGAGCGCGCCCCGGTCACCGCGCGCGATGCGATCGGCAACATCCACCTTCAGTCCCGCAGGTACGTCCGGGCAATCACGAGTTTTTGGACTTCGGTCGTGCCTTCGTAGATCTCGGTGATCCGCGCATCGCGGAACAAGCGCGCGATGGGCAGGTCGTCGCGATACCCCTCGGGTCCGAGCAGCTCGACGGCCATGCGGGCCATCTCGTTCGCCGCCTGCGACGCGAACAACTTCGCCATCGACGCCTCGCGGACGTGCTCCTGATTGCGATCACGAAGCTGGGCCGCATGGCGCACGAGGTGCCGCGCCGCCGTCACCTTCGTCGCCATCTCGGCCACGCGGAAGTCCTCGTCCTGCGTCGTCCGCACGGCCACGCCGTCGCGCTTGCGGCCACGAAGAGCCAGCACGACCTCGTCCAGGATTGCCTGCGCGATGCCGACGGCCTGCGTGGCGATCCCGATCCGGCCGCCGTTCAGCGTCTCCATCGCATAGTTGAAGCCGCGATTGAGCTCGCCCACGAGGTTCTCGCCGGGGATGCGGACGTTCTCGAAGAACAGCTGGACCGTCTCCGAGGCTCGAATGCCGAGCTTGTTCTCGGGCTTCCCGACGGTGAGTCCGGGCGAATGCCGATCGACGAGGAATGCGGAGATGCCCTTGGCCTTCTGGGCCGACTTGTCCGTGCGGGCGAACACGAGGATGAGCCCCGCTTCACCGCCCGTCGTGATCCACATCTTCGAGCCGTTCATCACCCAGGCGTCGCCATCGCGGACGGCCGTGCACGAGAGCGCGGCGGCATCCGACCCCGCGTGTGGCTCGGTCAAGGCGTACGCCCCGATCATCTCGCCACGGGCGAGCTGCGGCAGGTATTTCCGCTTCAGGACGTCGCTCGCGTACTTGTTCGTCGGCCCGCAGACGAGCGAGTTGTGCACGGAGATGGTGACGTGCGCCGACGCGTCGGCCCGGGCGATCTCCTCGAGGATCAGGCACTGACGCACGTTGTCGAGGCCCGCGCCACCGAACGCCGTCGGGACGAGGAGTCCCATGTAGCCCTGGGCGGCCGCGGCTTTCACGATGTCGCGGGGGAAGAGCTTCTTCGCATCGCGATCGCCGGCGCCCGGCTTCACGACCGTGTCCGCGAACGCGCGCGCACGCTCGCGGTGCGTCTCCTGCTCGGAGGTGAGGCTGTACTCCATGAGCTCAGGCCGAAGCTTGCGTGTAGTCGTAGAACCCGCGACCGCTCTTGCGGCCCAGGTGCCCCGCGTCGACGAGCTTCTTCAGCAGCGGGCAGGGGCGGAATCGCCCGTCACCGAACCCCTCGAACAGCACGTTCATGATGCTCAGGCACACGTCGAGCCCGATGAAGTCGGCGAGCGTCAGCGGACCCATGGGGTGATTCATCCCGAGCTTCATCACTTCGTCGATGGCTTCCTTCGTCGCCACGCCTTCCATCAGCGCGAACGCCGCCTCGTTGATGAGCGGCATCAGCACGCGGTTGCTGACGAAGCCGGGCCAGTCGTTCACTTCGACCGGCGTCTTGCCGAGGTCGCGCGACAGCTCGACGGTCTGACGCGTCGTGTCGTCGGACGTCACGTGGCCGCGGATGATCTCCACGAGCTTCATGACCGGCACCGGGTTCATGAAGTGCATGCCGATGACCTGCGTCGGGCGCTTCGTCGCCGCCGCAATCTTCGTGATGGAGATGGACGACGTGTTCGTGGCGAGGATCGCGTTCGGCGCCAGCGTCGCGTCCATCTTCTGGAAGATGTCGCGCTTGACCGCCAGGTTCTCGGTCACGGCCTCGATGCCGATCGTCGCCTGTCGCGCATCGGCCATGTCGGTTGCGAACTTGATGCGTCCGACGGTGGCCTTCGCGTCTGCGTCCGAGAGCGTGCCCTTCTTCACCTGGCGCGCCAGGTTCGATTCGATGGTGGCGCGCGCCTTGTCGAGGAACTCGGTCTTCACGTCGAGCAGGGTGACGTTGCGGCCGGATTGGGCGAAGACGTGAGCGATGCCGTTGCCCATCGTCCCGCCGCCGATCACGAGGACATGTTGATGATTCATTGGATTCTCGAAGCCGAACGGCCGCGGGAAGCTACGACGCGGACCCCCGGTCATCCAGACGACGAACGACGCAGGAGGGCTGGGCTGGAGCGCGGCGGGGCGATCTTCGGCTCCGCTCGTGCGCGGAGGCGCGTGGGCGAGGAGGGCGGGAAGCGGCAGGTCTACTTCTTCTTCGGCTTCAGCTGGAGCTGGCCCAGGTCCCAGGTCTCGCCTTTCCCGAGGGTGTGGGGAGGCAACGTTAGCTTCTCGAAGTCGGGCGATTCGATCTCGATGACGTAGGAGCCCGCGGCTCTCGGCCCGAGGCGGAACGTGCCCGCCTCCGGATCCGCCTTGTGGATGACCCGCGAATGCTCCGACGTCCGTCCTTCGAGCACGGTGACGCCGCCTGCCGGTGTGCCGTCCGGTTTCAGCACCGTGCCGACGATGTACGACGTAGGCCTCGCTGCGTCGGGGACTGACAGCTCCACCTCGCCGATGTCGATCGCGACGTCCTTGCGCGAGGCCACGAGGCAGGAGCGCGCGTTCACGTCGGTCACCTCGATGTCGTAGCGGGCACTGCGGCAGTTGATGATCGTCACCCGACCATCGTCGCCGGTGTACTCCTGGCGCGACTCGGAGCCGCTGGCCTCCGTGCCCTTGAAGAAGACGCCAAACCCCGAGAGCGGCGCGCCGCGCTCGTCGACGACCCGAACGCCGAAGACCTTGCCCCGCGAGAGGACCGGATCCCAGACGATCTCGCCGCCCACATCCGCCGTGAACGAGGTGCTGACGTATCCCTGCCCGTCGCGACCAGCCGAGATCGCGAAGACCCCCGCATTCACGTCGTCGACCCGGTAGCTGCCGTCGTCAGCGCTCCACGCGAGGGCCCCGCCAAGCGTGTCCGAGTTGCCGACGGAGATCTTCGCGCCCGCGATCGGCGCGCCCGCGTCGTCGCGCACCACACCTTTGACGGTGACACCCCGCCCAAGCGTGACGTCGAGTCGCGTCGTCACGTTCGCGCTGACGTCGACCTCGCCGCGCCACGGACCGAAGCCCGCACCGCGAACGACGACGGGGAGCTTCTCCACCGCCGCGCCCTCGATGCGGTAGATGCCCCGATCGTCCGTCGTCACGACGATCGCGGGCGGTCTCGCCCCCACGCCGCCGTCCGGCAACTTGATTTGCGCGCCCCAAGGGTCGCCGACGGCGACG
The DNA here is from genome assembly GCA_044222185.1 of Planctomycetota bacterium. GTDB lineage: Bacteria > Planctomycetota > CAIWVZ01 > JBGANV01. The sequence continues at coordinate 381,052 of JBGANV010000004.1, read as the reverse complement.
GTGGCCCCGACGACGGGCTTGCCATTCGCATCGCTGACGGCACCCGAGATCTCCCCTCCCGCCGCGTGGAATCGCAGCTTGACGTTGCACACGGCGCCCGCGGCCTCCGTCATGATCACCGCGAACGACGGTGCGAAGCCACGCGCTCTCGCTCCGATGCGCGTCCACCCCGTCATCTTCAGGCTGTTGAGCTCGAACGTCCCGTCGGACGCGGTCGTCGCCACGGGGCTGCCTTCCCCACCGCTGAGGTCGGGCCAGACCCACACGGCCGCGCCGGAGACGGGCCGCTCGCCCGCATCGACGACCAATCCCTTGACCGTCGTGCCGTGAGGAATCGCGAGTCGCATCTCCGAGCGCTTGCCCGGAATGACGCGCGACGTCGCCTCTCCGCCAAGCCCACAGCGGACTCGATACGCGGCTGCGGGGATCCTCTCCATGAGGCAGGTCCCGTCGGCGGCCGTCACGACGTTCGTGACGCGGATCAACGGGTTCGGCTGGATCAAGGCCGTGATCTGAAGAGGAACGCCGGCCGCCGCCGCACCCGATTTCTCCCACACGACCGAGATGCGCAGCGACGCCGGTTCCTGTGCCGACGGCACGGCCGGCGCGGACTCGGACTCGCGGAACGGCGACGGCACGAGGGCCGGCGCGGCATCGGCGGCCTTCTGCGCCCGAATGCGGGCAGCCGCCTCCGCGCGTTCGATCTGCAAGGCCTCCGCCTCCACGGCCAACGTCCGCGCACGCGCCGCATCGAACGCCGCGTCGCTCGCCTGTTTCCACATCATGAACCCGCCCGCCGCCAGGATCAGCGCCGCCGCAGCCACGACCTTCGCTTGCGTGCTCATGGAGATCATTCCTTTCAGCGTCGCGCCGATCAGCGCCGACTTCACGGAGGCGTGACCGACGTACGGAACGAGAAGGAAAGCCCACGACGCGCGGTGCTGGTGCCGATCGTCCAAGCGCTCACGCAGAATCGCCAGGCCGCGCTTGACCTGCGTGCGCACCGTTTCGACCGGCAGATCGAGGCGTCTCGCGATGACTCGCGGCGGCAACTCCTCGAAGTAGCGGAGGAGGAGTGGCGAGCGATACGGCTCCGGGAGCGCCAGCACGGCATCGACCAGTTCGCGGCGCATGGCCTCGCGGGCCAGGATCTCGTGCGCCGACGGCACGCCGCCGCCGGTGGACGCCGCCGCATGCGCCTCGTGCGCGGCCCGTCGGCCCTCCGTGCGGATGGACTTGCCGGCCAGATGCTTGACGGCGCCCGTCAGCCAGGCGCGCATTCCCGCGCGAGCCTCGTGCAGCGTGCGCAACGCCGCGAGCCACGCCTCCTGCGCCACGTCCTCCGCGCGATCGGCGTCGAACAGGAGACTGCGCGCGAGTCCGCGGACGAACGCGTCCGCGGCGTGCAAGGTTTCCGGATCGACGAATCGTGGGTTCATGGGCTTCCGCGCTCACGTCCCCGGCCGCGACGGATCCGGTTCAACGCGGTCGTTGCGCGTTCCGCCTCAGCCCACTTCGGCGACGAAATAGGTCTTCTTGCCGCGGCGCAGAACGATCAGGTCGCCGGGAAGGACGTCGGTGGTTTGAAGCTGGCGCGTCACGTCGGACACGGGCTTCTGGTTCACGGCGATGGAGCCCTGCGTCACCGCCTGCCGGGCCTGCGCCTTCGACTGGAACATCCCGGCGGACATCAGGATCTCGACGAGGGAGGCGGCGGGCGAACCCAACGCCGACTTCGCCACCTTCACGCGCGGAGCGTCGGCGAAGATCTCGTGGACGTCGGGAGCTTCCAGCCCACCGAGGTCGGCGCCCTCGAAGAGGATCGCCGCGGCGCGGTGCGAGCGCGCGACGGCCTCCTTGCCGTGGACGAGCGCCGTCACCTCGTCGGCGAGGCGCTTCTGGGCGACGCGCGCCTCCGGGTGCGCGGCGACTTCGGCCGCGAGAGCCTCGATCTCGTCGACGGCGAGGAACGTGAAGAACTTCAGGTACCGCACGACCTCCGCGTCCTCCGCGTTCAGCCAGAACTGGTGGAACGCGAACGGGCGCGTGCGCTCGGCCGAGAGCCACACGTTGCCTTGCTCGCTCTTTCCGAACTTCTTGCCGTCCGATCGCGTGACGAGCGGCATGGTGAGTCCGTACGCCGCACCGTTGCGCATGCGGTGGACGAGATCGCAACCATCGACGATGTTGCCCCACTGATCGCTACCGCCGACCTGGAGCGTGCAGCCGTAGCGATCGTAGAGCGCGAGGAAGTCGTAGGCCTGGAGCAGCGCGTAGGAGAACTCGGTGTAGGAGATCCCGTGCTCGCGCCCTTCCAGGCGAATGCGCACCGAATCCCGGTTGACCATCTGGTTGACCGAGAACGCCTTGCCGATGTCGCGGAGGAACTCGAGCAGGCGCAGCTCGCCGAGCCAGTCGAGATTGTTGAGGAGCAACGCGCCCCGCGGCCCCGAGAAGTCGAGGACGCGTTCGAGCTGCTTGCGGATGCCCTCCACGTTCGCCGCGAGCTGCTCGCGCGAGAGCATGGAGCGCTCCGCCGACTTCCCGCTGGGATCGCCGATCATCCCCGTGCCACCGCCGACGATGGCGATGGGCCGATGCCCCGCGCGCTGCAGCCGCATCAGCGCGAGCATGGGAAGCAGGCTGCCGACGTGGAGGCTGTCCGCCGTGGGATCGAAGCCGATGTAGGCCGTCACCGGCCCCTTCATCATCACGTCGCGCAGATCGGGCGCGGTGCTCTGAAAGACGAGCCCGCGCCGCTCCATGTCACCGAAGAAGTCGTGCGTCATGAGATCCGCGAATCAGGGCTTCAGCGTGAGCTTGACGTCCTTCGTGCCCGGCTGGAACGACGCATCCGACGTGGTGCGGTTCGTCGACTTCATGGCCTCGCCGGTTTCGCTGACCATCCCGCGAACCCAGAGCGGGCGGTCGAACTTCTGGACGCCGAACGGCGAGTCCTTCGCCGTCATCTCGAACTTGATGGGGAACTTCGGCGATCCGTCGATGCGCTTGATCATGGCGCCGGCGCGTTCCTTCGGATCGAACACGGCCATGATGTAGACGGTGTACTGGCTGGGCAGCTTGGCGGCCGGGTCGAGGGAGACTTCGCCGGCGAGCACCACGTCGTCGGGATTGCCCGCGGGCTTGGGCCCATCCTTCATCGCCGCCGCGCCCGCATCGGCGAACGGATCGGTGCCGCCGGGTGTGCCGTGCGCGCCGGCCGGTGATGCGCCGTCCATCGTCCCGTGGGGCGAAGGCTGCTGCGTTCCCGACGTCGGCGAGCCGCCCACGGCGGGGTGTCCCATGGGAAGGTCTTGCGACTTCCCGGCCTTCGCATCCTTGTTCGGCGGCGGCGCGAGCTGGACGTCGTCACCGCAGGACGCGAGCGCGAACGAAAGGACGCAGAGCGCGAAGAGGAGCAGGTGTTTCACGGGGTTCTCTCGTTGATTCGTCAGGTGGATGCGCCGATCAGCACTCGACCGAAAGCGCGACGGCGTTGCCGCCGCCGAGGCACAGGCTCGCGAGGCCGCGCGTCTTGCCCCGAGCCTTCATGGCGTAGAGCAGCGTGCAGAGGATGCGCGATCCCGACGCGCCGATGGGATGACCGATGGCGACGGCGCCGCCGTTCACGTTCACGCGGTTCGGATCCAGTTCCAGCTCGCGCATGACGCCCATGGCCTGCACGGAGAACGCCTCGTTCAGCTCGACGATCTCGTGGTGGTCGATGCCCACGCCGAGCTTCTGGTTCAGCTTCTTCACTGCGTCCACGGGAGCCATCATGACCCACTCGGGAGCCATGCCGCCCGTGGCGTAGCCGGTGATGCGCGCGAGCGGCTTCAACCCGTGCTGACGCGCGAACGCATCCGAGCAGACGACGAAGGCGCCCGCGCCGTCGTTGCATCCCGGGGCGTTGCCGGCCGTAACCGTGCCGTCTTTCTGGAACGCGGGCTTCAACGCCGCCAGGGCCTCGATCGTCGTGTCGCGGCGCACGGACTCGTCCGTCGCGAACTTCAGCGCCGGTCCTTTGCGTTGCGCGATCTCGACCGGGACGATCTCGGCGTTGAACGCGCCCGCGTCCTGCGCCGCCGCCGCCTTCTTGTGGCTGTTCAGGGCGAACTGGTCCTGCTCCTCGCGCTTGATGCCGTACTTGGCCGCGACCTTCTCGGCGGTGATGCCCATGTGGAAGTCGTTGAACGCGTCCCACAGGCCGTCCTGGATCATGCTGTCGACGAGTTTGCCGTGTCCGAGGCGGAAGCCTTCGCGCGAGCCCGGGATCAGGTGCGGCGAGCGGCTCATGCTCTCCATGCCGCCGGCCGCCACGCACTGATGATCGCCCGCGCGGATCGCCTGCGCCGCCAGGGCCACGGACTTCAGTCCCGATCCGCAGACCTTGTTGATCGTGAGCGCACCCGCCTTGTCGGGGATGCCGCCCTGGATGGCCGCCTGCCGGGCCGGGTTCTGTCCCAGGCCCGCCGGCAGGACGCATCCCATGATCACGTCCTCGACGAGCGCCGCATCAACGCCCGCCCGCTTCACCGCCTCCCGGATCGCGAGCGCGCCGAGGTCCGTCGCCGGAATGTCCTTCAACGTGCCCATGAACTTGCCGACGGCCGTTCGCGCTGCTGAAACGATGACTGCTTCGGGCATGTGACGCTCCCTGGTTCCGGGAAGACCGGACAGGTGCTCAATGTCACACGGGCACCGGGGCGGATCAACGCGGGAGAGTGGCTGAACTCCGTCCCATGCGGGGCAATTTCCCGCAAACGTCGCCGCAAGCGGCATCGGCGACGCAACTCATTCCAAATTCCCGTGCCGGCTCTGCATCTGTGCCGGGCTGACGCCGCGGTGTTCGGCGAGGAGGAGGACGACGTAATCGAGGCAGAGCAGCGAGGCCTGCTCGAACAGGGTGCGCATGGGCTGGAAGAGGTTCTTGCCTGTCGTGTCGGGCGGCGCGCCGACGACGGTCATCTCGCCGGAACTGGGGAGGATCGGAGGGACGAGCACCTTCACGTGAGCGAGCTGGGTCAGCGGCGCGATGATCGCACTCGTCACGAGCGCGAGGCGCGCGCCCGCTTGAACGGCCCGGCCGGCGAGGCCGACCATGGACTCGGTGCGACCGGAGCCGGAACAGACGAGGAGGACATCCTGCGCGGTGATGGGGGGCGTGGTCGGATCACCCACGACGTGGACGCGGAGATCGAGCTGCATCAACGAGACGGCGAACGCGCGCGCCACGCAGCCGGAGCGCCCCACGCCCGCGACGAAGATGATGCGAGCCTCGGCAAGAACACGAACGAGCGCGCGCGTCTCCCCCGGATCGATGGCCTTCACGACCCGGCCGACGTCGCCCAGGAGTCGATCGAGGTCCGGATGCGTCATGGCTTGCGGGGCGCGGCTGGCGCGGACTCGGGCGTGGCCGACGGCGGCGGGCCCGTGCGAACCTTCGTGGTCGCGTGCGCGGAGACGAAGTTCACGATGTCGTTCGTGTACTGGACCCGCTGCATGGTCTCGGTGCTGGAAGCGAAGACGAGATCGGCGCGCTGTTGAGAGGAGAACTCGCTCCACCTCTCGCCGACGCGCATGTGGACGACGTGGTACGGCCCGCCCGTCGGATCGTCTTCATCGACGGACTTGCGATGCTCGGCCCACGGCGCCACGGGCTGGAGGCGATTCCACAGATCGCTCCAATCCTCCGCCGTCGCCGTTCCTTCCCAACGTCCGCGCGGCGTGTCGTACTCGCAGGCGATCTGTCCGCCGCGGCACGCGATCAAGCGCGTGTCCGGATTGTCCTTCACGCCGGCAGTCCAGCGCGTCGTCATGCGGATCTCACCGTCGAGGAGCCGCGGCGGCTCCGTCTCCGAGTAGAGCGGGCCGTGAGTCCCCGCGCAGCCAGCCGCGAACGCCAACGCCATCAGCCATGCCGCCCGAATCACCCACGTCATGCCAGGATCTCCGACACCTCGAACACCGGACCTTCCTTGCAGGCCTTCACGTACTCGCCCGGGTGCGTGCGCGACGGCACGACGCACGCGTTGCACACTCCGTATCCGCACGCCATGACTTCCTCGACGGAGAGGTGGCAGCGGAAGCCGCGATCCACCGCGAGCTTCTGAAGCGCCCGCAACATGGGCGTGGGACCACAGGCAAACGCCTCGATGGGCCCCAGCGTCGCGAGCCGCTTCGTCAGCGCCTCGGTGACGAGCCCCTTCTCGCCGAGCGAGCCATCGTCCGTCACCTCCACGATGGTGATCCCCGAATGGCGAACCACGTCCTGGATGTAGATCTCGTCCTTGTTGCGACCGGCGAGGAAGAGGACGACCTTCGACGGGTCCTTCGCGAACGGCCCCTCGACCAACTCACGCACGTGGCGCGCGAACGGCGCGTTGCCGATGCCCCCCGCGACGAGCACGGGCCGCAGGCCCGGCGTCGGATCGGGGAAGCCGTTTCCGAGGAGCCCGAGCACGTGGCAACGATCGCCAGGCCGCACCTCGGTCATGAGCCGCGTCGCCGTCCCCACGGGTTTGTAGAGAAGCTCGGTGACGACCCTTCCGGAGGGATCGCGCCACACGTCCGAGATGCTGAACGGCCGCGGCAGCAGAGGATCCCGCCGCCCGTCGAAGCCGAGCATGACGAACTTCGCCGCCCGAGCCCCCCGCCGCAGGGCGTCCCAGGGCAGACCGAGCCGCCACATGAATGGCCGCACCCGCTCGTTGTAGAGGACTTCGACTCGTTCCCGATCCATCGGGCGGAGTGTAACGGAGGCCCGACGGGGACAAGAGTCCGACGGCGACCGCAACTCCCTCGGCCGCGGGCCTCGCCGTCACACCGCGCGCGCGGCGACGACGAGGTGACGCGTCGAGAACCCGTTGGCGAGCGTCGACGCCACGCGTCGCAGCAGCTTGCCCGGGTGTGAGGCGTAATAGGTGACGAGGTTCTCCCGGACGCCGTACGAACGCGGGTTCTGGAGCAGTTCCACGGGCGAGACGGGGCTCACCTGGTGCATGCGGTCGGAGATCGTGAACCCCGAGTCCTTGAGCATGCGCTCGAAGGACGACTGGGAGAAATCGTGGCGCTGATAGGGATTCAGGTCCGTCGTCAGCGTGGTCGGCACGGACGCGATGAAGCGTCCACCGGGCTCGAGCCACGAACGCGCCCGGCGAACGAACGTCGTGGGGTCGTCCAGGTGTTCGATGGTCCCCAGGCTCACGACGGCGCTGAACGTGCGGCCGGGCTCGAACCGGAACGCGTCATCGCGCTGGAAGCTGACGCCGGCGCGCGTGTAGCGGGAGCGCGCGTAGGCGATGGCGTCTTCCGAGATGTCGACGCCGAGAACCGTGAGCGCGCCGTGCGACCGCAGCAGCGCGGCGCCGTATCCGACCCCGCAGGCGATGTCGAGGACGTCGGACTCGCGACAGAACCGGCCAGCGAAGCGATAGCGCGTCAGGTGGAAGTCGAGCATCCGCTGCTCGACGGCGTCCGTCGGTCGGACCAGGTCCGGCACGAGGCGCTGAAGGTCGAACACTTCCGACGTCGCTGGAGGAACCATCGAGAACACCTCCCGGGCACGGGGCCCGTCGCACGCGCGGTCGACGTCCTCGGCCTGGGGGGCCGCCGACGTCATGGCGGGGAGCCTAGACCCACCGTCCGGCGCTGTCCAGCGCGGCGGTCCGCTCGGCTCTCAGGAAAACGAAGGCTCCGCCACTTCCGTCAAATCAGTCTCAGGTTCAACGCGCGAACCGGCCGGGCGCACTTCAGGACGCGTGGACCGGGCCTGACGTCTCAGATCATTGCAGCACCAGAGGTTGAGGCGGTACCGAGGGTCCGCCCCGAGGCGCGACCGGCTCACTTCAGCGTCTTCAACCGATGGTCGAGTTGACGGAGTTCGAGCCCGCGCGCCGTCGCGTGCGCCGCGGCGAGCCGCGGGCGGATCGCAGACGTCTCACCGATCGCCGCCTGCAGGTCCGCCCAGCCGAACAGGTCGGCCAGGGGCGCGCCGGGCTGCGCCGCGGCCGCGTCAAGCCGGTCGCGCGCCTCCTGCAAGGCGCGGCGAGCCTCGGCATCGCGGCCAGCCCGCTGCAGGACCGCGGCCGCCTCGATCGTCGTCGCGGCGATCGCGGCGGACGCCGCGCGCGGCCGTCCGGGCGCAACACACGCGAGTGCGCGATTCGCGAGCGCGGCCGCCTGCGGGAGGTTCCCCATGTCGAGGCAGAGCTGAGCCGCGACGCGGACCGGGCCGGGATCGTCGGGGTGGGCGTCCGCGTAGGCGAGGGCCTCGGTCAGCGCACGTTGCCGCACGCCCTTCGCCTCGTCGTGCTGTCCCCTCTCGTCGAGGACGGCCGAGAGGTTCGTCGCAGCCCGGAACTCCCGGGGGTTTCGCGCCAGTTCGTCACGCAGGATCGGAATCGCCTCGTCCTTGCGGTCTTCGAGGATCAGCACGAGCCCGAGCGCGCCACGCAACTCGGGAATGCTGGGCGCCACGTCCACGGCCTTGCGAAAGAGCTTCTCCGCCTCGCGCAGGTCCGTCACGCGGCGTGGGTCCGCGGGATTCGCCGCGGCGGCGGCGCGCAGACGCGACTGTCCGAGCCGGTACATGACGTCGACGCGGTGCGGGGCGAGTTCGACGGCGCGCTCGAGCTCTTTCGCGGCGCGAACCACGTCGTCGGGCTTGGGGTCACGCAGGCCGAAGTCGTCGAGAAGCGACGCGGCAATCAACTGGTGCGATCCGCCCACGTCGGGCGCGTCGCGAAGCTGCGCTGCAAACAACGCATCCTGCGACACCCAGTCGCGCGCCCTCCCCACGAACCGCCCGGCGAGCGGCGCGGTGATCACGACGACGATCGCGAGTGCAATCCATGGCCGGCGGTCGGACAGCCGCGCCAAGGCGCAGGCGACGAGCCACGCCACGCCCGCGAGCGGCAACGAGAGAAAGCGCTCCGCGAACGTCTCTCCCGTCCGATAGAGCACGTTGAGGACTGGAGCCAACGCCCCGAGGAAGATGCAGGCTCCGAACGTGGCTCGCGGACGTCGCATCGCCGCCAGTGCGGCGGCGACAGAGAGAATCGCGCAACCGGCCACGATCCAGATCCACCCCACGGGCTGCTCGGGATCGTCGTATTCGTTGATGAGGCGTTGCGGCCACAGCGCAAGTCCGGCGTACTGCGTGAGGAATCGCAGGCCGAACTGCGCACGCGTCCAGACGTCGACGTCAGGGAAGACCTGCATCATGCCGCTGGGGCCGAGGCCGCCGAGCACGTGCTGGCGCCACGCCATCACGAGGCCGAGTGGAACCCAGGTCCAGGCGATCGCGAGCGCGCGTTCGCGTCGCGACAGCCCGGGCAGGAGCGGGGCGAGCGCCGCGACGACGAGCCCCTGCTCCTTCGACGCGAGTGCGAGTGCGGCGAGGATGGCGGCGACCGGCCACCGCCATCCCCCTCTCCCCGCCCGGATCGTCAGCAGCGAGAGCAGCACGAACGCCGTCATCAACATCTCGGCGCGCCCGGAGATCCACAGCACGGCCTCGGATCGTGCGGCGTGCACGGCGAACCAGGCCGCGGCACCGCCGCTCGCGATCGCGGGTAGTCCGCAGCTCATCAGCAACGCCGCGAGGGCCAGCGCGGCAACGGCATTCAACGTCAGATTGACCAGGTGATATCGGCGCGGCGATTCGCCGGCCGCGCGCCAATCGAGCGCCAACGAAAGCGTGGTCACGGGACGGAACAGCCCGAGCTGCTGATCCGGCTGAAACGGCGAAGAGAACATCTGCCCGAGGGAGACGTCGCCCACAACGTGTGGGTTCAGCGGCACGAACAGCCAGTCGTCGCGCACGAAGGTGCCATCGACGCCGGGCCATCCGACGAGGATCGCGAGCACGGCCGGCAGGAGCAGCGCCGGCACCGTTGCGTAACGGCGATTCATGGCGGCGATCATGGCACGCCGTTCCGCCTGCGACGACGCGCGCGACGGTGACGGGCCGTGCGCGCCCGCTCAAAAACCGTGCGAAATCACGCGATTTCCGCGAAAAAGCGCGGTGCGAGCGACCACCCGAGTTCCACGTCGGCATAGCGTTCGGAGGTCGTTCGCCGCGAAATCAGGCACGCGCAACGAATCGCGCCGAGCGCGCGTTGATCCGGCATCGCATTTGCAAACGCCGAACTTTCATCGGAGGCGCCGATGCCTGCCAAGCGACGGGCTCCGATGCGTGCGGACGGACCCGTTCTTCATGGAACCGAGTCAGAAGACGATCGCGACGGGTGCGAGTCACGTTTCGCGGCGACGCGCCGCCGAAATGAGAGTCGGGACCACGTCGGACCGTCCGCCCCACGCAACGGTGTGTTCAGCAATGCCTGCCGCCCGGCCTGTCTTCTGGGGAGCCCAGGGCTCCACGAAGTTCGCGAAGGAGAAGTTCATGACACCCGACACGTTCTCGACCACTCTGCGCCGGCTGCTGGTTGCAGCCGTCATCGCAGCCCCGGTTCTGGCTCACGGCTGGTCGCCGCCGCCACCGCCACCACCGCCGCCGCCGGCCATGGGTGGCGGAAACCCGACTCAGACGCCCGTCGGCGGGGCCCCGACTCCCGAGTTCAATGGCCCCACGGGTGGCGCGGTCACGGGCACGACGACCGGCGGTGGAAATGCCACTGGCGGCACCACGGGTGCGCCAACGACTTTCACTCCGGGCGCGACGGCGGCCGCTCCGCATGGGGCCGCAGGCCGCACGACGGGCGGAATGGCGACGCCGGGCAAGTCCAAGGGCATGCTGTCCATGTGGGACGAGAAGGTCACGATCCCGTGGAAGAGCGTGTTCCTCCCAGTCGTGCAACGCGAGGGGTACGGCTCGTCCGTCGGTACGATCGCGGACGGCGTGAAACTGCCGCAGGCCCAGGGCGGCTGGGCGCGTGACGATCGCCCGTCGATCGTCATCGTCTTCGATTCCGGCAACGCGGACCACAAGCGGCTCCTCTCGGCACTCGAGAGCGACTCGCGCTTCAAGACGGCCGCGAACTTCTTCAACTGCTTCAAGGTCGATGCGACCGGAACGAAGGCCGGTGACGCGCGCCTCTACGTCTTCGGACGCGACGGCGCCGAGATGGCCCAGATCGCAGGCCAGCGGAAGTTCAACGGCGCCTACGACACGCTCGAGATCGCGTACGGGAAGGAGATGAAGGTCAATCTGGCGGAGAAGGCTCCGCAGATGGACGCGCTCCTGAAGTCGAAGGCCTACGTCGACCATCGCGCGAAGCAGATCGAAGGCGGAGTCGTGTGCCCGGACTGCGGCCACGAGCGTGAGGACATCGTCGAGGAACTCGGCAAGTTGAAGGTTCGCGGGGATGCCTGCGACAACTCGATCGCCGCTCTCCGAATGCCCGCTACGAAGTGATCGAAAACCGTGAGGTCCTCTTCGGCCGGCGTTGCGCAGGTGATTTCAGGCACATCTGAACTCCAGGGCAATGGACAGGAAGGGCCGGCGCCGGTCGGGAGGATTGCACGTATCGCCGCGCGACCGTCGTCGGTCGACGATGTCGGAACCGCGCGGCGACTTGGGGTGGCAAGGCTGCTTCCTCGATCGAATTCCATGACTCGTCTGAAACTCAGTCTGTGCGCAATCATCATGGGCCTCGTGCTCCAGGGAGCGGCCCACGCGCAACACGGGACGACGACCGCGTCCGTGGCAGTGCCTGACTCGCTCCGCGTCAGGCCGCAGACTGCCGCCACGGGCATGTCGTGGGTCAATGCGCCTCCGCCGCCGTCGCGGCATGGCCCCACGGAACCGTACGTCGCACTCGCGAGCGCCTGTCGGACCTGCATCCAGGCGAGGCAGCAGGCCGCCCGGCCGCAGCAGACCGCGTGGACCACGCGGCAGATCCTGGGACGCGACCCTCGAAGCGTGATGCCGTGGCTCAAGGCGATCTCCGGCGTGGACCCGATCGTGATCGACACGCATCACGCGAGTCTCGTCGTCTGCGTTCCGAAGGCGAAGGTCACGGACCTCACGCAAGCCGAAGTGGAACGCCTTCGGGTGGTGTTTCCGGGTTTCCCACCCCAGTGCACTGCGCTGACCGCCCATCAGGTCGCGCACGTCTGGGCTGAACGTCTCTTGCAAGTCGAGGCCGCCCTCGCGGCACTCCTCGACGCGAACGGGCGCGGCTGGGCCGCCGACCCGCTCCGCACCGACAGCATTCGCACGCCGCTGAGCGCCCAACTATTTCTCTTCTCGACGGACGTGGCCGCCGCCGCGTTCGCCGGGCAGGGACTCCCGCCCGACACTTGGGCGCTCGGCGGCGGGCTTTTCGATCACGGACCGATGGCGACGTTGACGCTTTCGGAGGACGACACCGCCGCGCAGCGCCGTCGGTTCGACTGGAGCGCCGCGCTCCAGCTCATGCGAGGGCTGGCTGGCTCGGAGGACTCGGTGCTGCCCCCATGGCTCGAGGTGGGACTCGCGGACGTGATCCAGGCTCGGGACCTCCGCGCGTTCGCGCTGGAGCCTTCGACGTTCAGGCCGGGACAGGAACCGCTCGTCGACGCGACGAAGGCGGCGTTCGAGCGGGTGAATGCGGGCAAGGGGGCATCGATCGCGGCCCTCAGCCTCATGCCGATCCGCGCCATCGGTCCGCTCCCAAGGGCCGAAGCCGCGAGCCTCGTGCGCTATCTGATCGCGCTCGACCCGGCGAAGTTCGCGCTCTTCGTCGACGAACTGGCTTCATCGCTCCCGAGATCCTCGCGGACGAAGGCACTTTCGCTCGCCGTGCGAGACACCTGGAACGTCGACCTCGTGACGCTCGAGGCAGGCTGGCGGGAGTGGGTCCTCTCGAAGTAGCCCGACCGTCTCCGCCTTTCGGGTGGACTGGCATGCGTCTATGCTCCGTCTCACGGACGGAGGCTCCATGCCCGCGAATGCCGACAGACTCGTCTGGGTCGATCTGGAGATGACCGGACTCGATCCCACGCGCTGCCAGATCATCGAAATCGCCACGATCGTCACCACCGGCGAGTTGGAACTGGTCGCCGAAGGCCCGAGCTTCGTCTGCCACGCGACGGAGGACGAGCTGTTGACGCTCTCCGACTGGTCGCGCGACACGTTCACGAAGTCGGGGTTGATAGACCGGGTCCGCCAGTCCACCACCTCGCGCGCCGACGCCGAGCGCCTCACGCTGGAGTTCCTGAAGCAGCACGTGCTTCCCCAGAACGCGCCGCTCTGCGGCAACTCCATCTGGAACGACCGCATCTTCCTCTGGCACGGCATGCGGAAGCTCCACGACTTCGTCCACTACCGCAACGTGGACGTGAGCTCGTTCAAGGAAGTGTTGAAGCGCTGGTACCCGGACAAGTACTCGCCGCCGCCGAAGAAGAACCTGCACGACGCCCTGGCTGACATTCGCGAGTCCGTCGCCGAGCTTCGGTACTACCGCGAGGCGTTCATTGCGCCGCGGAGTTGAGCGGCGCAGTCTGGTTGCGATCGTTTCGATCGCCCTCGCGACGATCGGCGCAGCGCAGGAGTCGACCCCGACATCGACCCGGCCGGCCTACGAGAACCGTCTCGCGAAGGAAGCGAGCCCTTACCTTCGCCAGCACGGTCACAACCCGGTGAACTGGTACCCGTGGGGCGAAGAGGCCTTCGCCCGTGCCGTCCGCGAGCAGAAGCCGATCTTCCTCTCCATCGGGTACGCGTCCTGCCATTGGTGCCACGTGATGGAGCGGGAGTCGTTCGAGGACGTTGCGATCGCCGCCGAGCTGAACGCGTCGTTCGTCTCGATCAAGGTCGATCGCGAGGAGCGCCCCGACGTCGACCGCGTCTACATGCAAGCGGCCGTGCGCGCCATCGGCGAGGGCGGCTGGCCGCTGAACCTCTTCCTGACACCGGACCGCAAGCCGTTCTTTGCGGGGACCTATTTCCCGCCCGATGACGGACCGAACCAACGCGGCTTCCGCACGCTCGTCCATTCAGTCGCAGAAGCGTGGAAGGAAAAGCGGCAGACGTTGACCGACGCAGCCGACGGGCTGGCGCGCGTGATGACGCTCGCCAACCTCCCGTTCGATGAGCTCGACGCCCGCGCCAAGGCCGTGCCGGGCGCGGCCGCAAGCAAGCCGTCGCGTCCGCTCGACCAGCTCGATCCAGAACAGCGCCGCGCACTGGAAGTCCTGGGGGTCTGGGGCGAGCGCAGGGAGACGACGTCGCGGCCCTCCGACCCCATGCGCGTCGCGGCCGATCGCCTGAAGGATCTCGAGGACGAAAAGGGCGGGTTCGGACTCGCCCCCAAGTTCCCGTCGCCGACCCTGTCGCTCCTCCTGTTGCGTCAGTGGGCCAGATCTCGCGACGTGAGCGCCCCACTCGACGCCGTCCGGCACCAATACGACGCCATGGCGCGCGGAGGCATCCGCGATCATCTGGCCGGCGGCTTTCACCGCTATTCGACCGACCGCGCCTGGCAGGTGCCGCATTTCGAGAAGATGCTCTACGACCAGGCGCTGAACGCCCGCGTCCTGATCGAGCTGTCGCAGGCGACTGGCGACGAAACGTACACATCCCTGGCGCGCGAGGTGCTGGATTTCACCCTGCGCGACATGCGCGCGGCCAGTGGTGGATTCATCGCGGCGTTCGACGCGACGACGGACGGAGTCGAGGGCGCAACGTACTTGTGGACGCGCGAGCAGGTCGCGGCCGTCTTGTCGGGCACCGAACTCGCGGCGTTCACGAGCTGGGCCGGGTTCGATCGCCCGCCCGCGGGATCGGGTGAGGAGACGATCGCGGAGCGCCGAGCGCCCGCCGAAGTCGCGAAGACCCTGGGCCTCGGGCTCGACGCCGTCGAGAGCGCGCTCCGCGAAGCCCGCGGGAAGCTCCTCGCGGCCCGACGCGTGCGCCCGCAACCGGCGCGGGTCGATCACGTGATCACGGGGTGGAACGCATGGTTCGCGTCCGCGCTCGCGCGCGCGTCGCTTGCACTGAACGACGTCCGCTATCGCGACGCGGCCGTCGAGATCGTCCGCGTGCTGACGTCGAAATCGCTGCGGTCGGACGGTCTCTACGCGCGTCGGCTCTCGGTCGGCGATGCCAGCCCCGCGGGCGAGCTGAGTGATCAGGCGGCGATGATCGAGGCGTTCCTCGACCTCCACGAACTCACGCTCGATCCGGGCTGGCTCGAGCGAGCGCGAAGCCTCACGACGGCGACGCGGGCACGGTTCGGCGCGTCGGACGGCGGGTTCTTCGACTCGGTCGAGCCCGACCTCATCTTCCGCACGCGCGAAGTCCACGACGGAGCATGGCCTTCGGGGATCTCGCAGATGAACGTGGCCCTCGCCCGGCTGGCGCGCATCAGCGGCGAGCCGGCGGATCTCGATGCGGCCCGTCGCGCGCTCGACGCCGTGTCGGTCGACGTGGCGAAGTCACCCGTGGATTCCACGTACGGCCTCATCGCCTGGGACCTCGTGGCCCGGCCCGTGGCGCGCGTGGCACTCGGGGGCCCCATCGCCGTCGCGCGATTGCTGCGGGCCCCGATCACGGTCGGCTACTCACCCCACGTCGTGTTGACGCGGGACGATGTCCCCACCGACCGCGTCCGCGCCACCGTCTGCATCGACACGCTCTGCTTCGAGCCCGTGTCTCGCGCCGATGAGCTGCTCGCCCAAGTGAACCGCGCCCTGCGTGGCGACACGCAAGGCGCGGAGAGTCGCAAGCGCTGACGCGCGGCGCGTCCGTCAGCGAGTCTGGCCGACGAGCTCGACTTCGGGTTCGGTCACGCCGATGCGCCGCACGCGGCGATCGATCTCGGACTCGATGGGCGTCGCGGGGCGGAGGTTCAGGAGCCCGCGCACGAGCCCGATCAGGAGCGGGATCACGCCGAAGCCGATGAAGATCGAGTCGGGGATCATGCGCAGCCACAAGAGCGTGTTCACGGTGTCCTGCCGGTAGAACTCCAGCGTGCGCGCCGACCAGAACCCGTGGCGGATCGACTCGAGCATCTGCATCACGCCGACCGGCGTGAGCGTCATCACCACCATGCCGAAGAGGCCGATGTTGAGGCCCCACAGGCTCGTGGTGAACAGCCGGTTCGTCCAGCGATCCTCCTTCACGACGTTGCGCGAGCACCACAGCGCGAGCGCGATCGCCAGCATGCCGAAGACGCCCATCGTCGCGCCGTGGCCGTGATTGGCCGTCAGCATCGATCCGTGCTCGAAGTAGTTGACGACGGGCAGGTTGATGAAGAACCCGAGCACGCCGGCGCCGAAGAGATTCCAGAACGCCACGGCGACGAGGAACCCGAACGCGTGCTTGTACGGGAACTCACGCCCGCCGCGCTTGATCACCATCCACTGTTCGGCCGCCTCCACGGCGAGCAGCGTCAGCGGCACCACCTCGAGGGCGCTGAACACGCTTCCCATGGCGACCCAGAAGTCGTTCGTTCCGATCCAGTAGTAGTGGTGTCCGATGCCGACGATCCCGCTGCCGAGGAGCAGCGTGAGCTGGAACTTGAGCGCACGCGCGGTCGACGATGCGGTGACGAGTCCCATGTGGACCATGATGAGCCCCAGGGCGACGACGGCGAACACTTCGAACATGCCTTCGACCCACAGGTGGATCACCCACCAACGCCAGTAGTCCGCCATGGTCAGGTGGCTGCCCGGCGTGATGAGGAAGCTCGCCGCGAACATGGACGGGATCGCGACGGCGCTCACCATGAACAGCTTGACCAGGCCCGGCCGGTCGTTGTTGCCCTGGATCGCCGCGCGGACGCCGCGCCAGATGATCGCGAGCCACAGGCCGAAGCCGACGGCGAGGAGGATCTGCCACACCTTGCCCAGCTCCACGAGTTCCCAACCCGAGTGTCCAAGCCACCACCACGCATTGCCGAGGCGGCCCTTCACGCCGAGCCACTCACCGGCGAGCGAGCCCACGGCGACGAACACGAGCGCGCCATAGAGCAGATCGACGAGGAGTCCCTGCTTCTTCGGCTCGCGGCCGCCGATCAGCGGCGCCACGTAGATGCCCATGCCGAGCCAGGCCGTCGCGATCCAGAAGATGGCGAGCTGGAGGTGCCACGTCTTCGCCACGTTGAACGGCAGGATGCTCGAGAGGTCGACGCCGTAGAAACCATCCTCCACGTAGTAGTGCGCCATGTAGGCGCCGAGCAGCGTCTGCACGAGGAAGAGCGCGCCCGCGGTCACGAAGTACTTGATCGTCTTGCGCTGGCTCGGGAAGACCGGCAGCCACGAGAGTTCCTGCCGCGGGAACTGCCCTTCCGGATACGCGTCCTCCATCATGTAGCGGCCACGGAACCACACGAGCAGGACGATGGGCAGGAGGAGGAGCAAGCCCGCCACCGAGACTCCGCTCCACGTGATGGCGCCGGCCGAGAGCGTGTTGCCCGCGTCCTCGTCGAAAGGCCAGTTGTTCGTGTAGGTGGAGTCACGGTCGGGGCGCTTCGTGCCCGCGATCCACGACGTCCACCAGAAGAACGAGGCGAGCTGGTGGATCTGATCACCGCTCGCGACCCACGCGCGCTCGGCGGGCATGTGGGATTCGCTCACCACTCCCGCGGGCATGGCGCGACCCGGTTCGCCTTGCGTGAAGCGGCGCCGGACGTCCGCCTCGATCGTGCGGAACGCGGTCACGTCGCTCGGTGCGAGGATAAGCGTGTCACGAGCTTCGTCGTAGCGGTTGAGCTTGATCTGCGCCTTCACGGCGGCGTCGATGGCCGCACGCGCGCTCGCATCCAGATCAGAGTAGGCCTTGCCGCCGCGCGCCGTCGCCTCGGCCGCGCGCAGGAGCTCCACGCGCTTGTGGAGGAGTTCGGCGGTGAAGTCCGGCCCGAAGTACGTGCCGTGTCCGAGGACCGAGCCCCAGTCCATGAGTCCGTACTTCTGGTAGACGGCCTGGCCGCCCAGGATCTGATCGTGGGTGAACACGACCTCGCCGGCTTCGCTCGTGACCCGGCCCGGGATCGGCGCCCGGTTGCGGAAGAGCTGCCACCCACCGAAGAGCAGCACCGAGAACCCGACGACCACCGTGAAGACCAGGACTCGCCCGATCGTGAACTTCGACAGCACCGACATGACGAACCTCGCTTTCCAGGCCGCTGGCACGAGCGCGCGCGGCGTTCGGCAGGATCATCGGAAAGCGCGGCGCGCCGCTCCTTGACGGATGTCAAGGACGGCGCAAGTCGTTGCGGGGCCGCGACCTGCCTGCGGCGATCGGGGAGCAACGGCCCGTCACGCGCCCTTGTAGCTGATGAGCGGTCGCAGCCGCCGCTCGATGCGCACGAGGTCGGCCTGTGCGCGCATCACTTCGCCGATGTCCTTGTAGGCCGAGGGCGCTTCATCCACGAGACGCGCGGCGAGGCGATGGTCGAACCACACGCCCTCCATCTCGCGCTCGAGTCGCCGACGCGAGATGAGACGGCGAGCGTCGCCGCGTGCCATCACGCGGCCCGCTCCGTGCGAACTGGAGGCGAGCGCAGCCGAGCATCCACGTCCGACGACGTGAAAGCTCTCGGCGCCCATGGATCCCGGGATGATGCCCGGCTCGCCGTGGGCCGCGGGCGCAGCGCCCTTGCGATGCACCCACGACGCGCGTCCGTCGTGGACCTCGCGCCGCACGGAGTTGTGGACGCAGGTGATCACCGAGGCCTCGTCGATCGCGCATCGCAGGACGTCCGCGACGCTCGCGGCGGCGCGCGCGAGCATGGCTCGCCGGCTCGCCTCCGCGTAGGCGATGGCGAAGGCTACGTCGGCCAGATAGTCACGGCCGTCGTCGCGGTCCGCACCGAGCCCTGCGAGGTACGCCGCCGCACCTGCGGCGCGCGCGATCCAGAGGTGATGATTGCGGACCTCGGGCCCGATCGCCCGTGAGCCACTGTGAACCATCAGCCAGAGCCGATCGTCGTCGCCCGCCTGCAACTCGATGAAGTGGTTCCCGCGCCCGAGCGTGGCGAACTCGACGGTGCCGTCGCGGTCTCGGCACGTCTCGAGGCCACTACGACTGAGCGGCATCGCGAGCACGGAGTCGGGGATGGCGACGTGATTCGCGCGAGCACGCCGGATCGCGGGGATCTCGGCGCCCCATCGGTCGAGGATCCGCGCGGCGCGGACCTCGTCGACGTCGTCGGCGGACGCCTCGAGCGCCATCGCCGCCATGCCGCACCCGATGTCGCCGCCGACGGCCTGCGGGTACAGCGTGTTCGTGGTGGCGACGACGCACCCGACGCACACCTCCTCGGCGAGGTGGACGTCGGGCATCACCGCGACGTGAACGACGTCTGCCGACGCGGCGACGCGGTCGATCATGCCGCGCACGTCCGCTGCGAGGCGATGAGCCGCCCACACGCGCACGTTCGCTCCGTGCGGCGCAGTCATGCGTCACCTCCGCTTCCCACGGCGAAGAAGAAGTCGGGCGCGCGCTTGCGCGTCACGGCTCTCGCGACCTCCGCCCGCAGACGCGGCCGCATGCGATCGAGGCGTTCGAGCACGGCCACGGGATCGCGGCCGGGCGGAATCTCGATCGACACGCGCAAGCGTGAGGCGTCGGGGGCCGGATCGACGGCGGCGATCCAAAGCTCGGCGAGCAGGTCGTCGTCACACTCCCAATCGAGCGCGAACTCCAGGGTGCGACGGACTTCCTCGCAAAGCTGGCGAGCCTTGCGCTCGAAGGCGGCCTTCGGCGCGGGATGGAAGAACTTGGATACGAGCGGATCCTGGGACGGCCCGTCGTCGGGCCCGGGGGACGGATCCTTCCCCCATCGGGACTTTCGATTCACGTGGACTCTCTCCGGGGACGCGATCAGCGCGTCAGAGACTTGGAATTTCGCCCAAGAACGGCGAGAGCCCGGTGCGGCGGATGTCGATCAGTCGCGCCCGAGGCTCGTCGCGATGGTGTGAGTCACACGGAATCGCATGGCGGCCTCCCGGCACCGCGAAACGGCGGCGCCGAAGTGGTTTCGAGGCGGGCAGGATAGGCGATCGGTCGCGCCATCTAAAGACCAGGAACGCCGCGCTCCAGCGCGGCCGGATCGGCGGGCTCCAGCCCGCCGCGGAGTTCGCCACGATCGCGCGTTCGCAGCCCGTCGATCGGCACGCGACGTCCGGCGGCGTCGTTGTGGGCGGAACTTTCGCACGCGGCGAGTTCTCGGGCAGGCTGGAGCCTGCCCGGTCCGGCCAGGCGGAGCCTGGCGCTCCGATTGGCGACTATTTAACTACTTAGTTATTTAGTAACCTTCGACGGCACACCCGACCCACAGGAGACGATCATGCAGTTGCGCTGGGCTCTCGCTTCGTTCGTGACGGCAACTTCGCTCGGGCTCTTCGCCACGTCCACGTCGGGGATTCCGCCAGCCATCGAGCCGACGGCGTTGTGGAACGAACTCAAATCCAAGGCTTCGGGCTGGCTCGTCCTCGACATCCGCCCGGCGTGGCAGTTCGCGGAATTCCACATTCCCGGCGCGAAGAACCTCGCTCCCGGCGACGTGGCCACATCCATCGCCGCGGCCGGCGCGGGAGCCAAGGTCGTGGTCGTCGATCGCGATGGCACGGCGGCGTGGGCCGTTGCGGGCGCGGCGCTCGCGACCGCGCAAGCCGGCACCCAAGACGTGCGCGTCCTCGCCGGAGGCACGCTGCGGTGGTGGAACGAGATCGAACTGCGGTCCACTCCCGCCGACACACGGCCGTCATCCAAAGCCGCGACCGCATCGCAGCCGGTGAAACCTCGAAGCTCGGGCTGCTGAAGGAGACGCACGATGCACGGAACCGACTCAGAACTCCGCATCACGCCGCCGAGCCGACCGGCACCGGTGACGTACTGGAACCCCTACCTCGCCGGGATCGGCATCGGCTTGACGCTGGTCCTCTCCTTCGTCGTCCTCGGCGCGGGGCTGGGCGCCTCCGGCGGTCTCGCGCGCGTCGCGGCCGTCGGAGCGCATGCGGCGTCGCCGCAGCTCGTCGAGCAGAACGGGTATCTGTCGGAGTGGTTCGCGTCCGGTGGATCCCCGCTCTCGCACTACCTCGTGTTCATGGCGCTGGGCACGATCCTCGGTGGATTCATCTCGGCCCTCGCGGCTCGGCGCGTGCGGCCTGCGATCGAAGCGGGTCCCACGGCATCGCGTCTTCGCCGCCTCGCCCTCGCCGTGATCGGCGGCGGCATCGTGGGCTTTGCGAGCCGACTCGCGGGTGGATGCACGTCGGGCCAGGCATTGACCGGCGGGTCGCTCCTCCTCGCGGGCAGTTGGGCGTTCATGTTCGCGGTGTTCGCCGGCGGGTTCGCCGCGGCACCGCTCGTGAGGAAGGAGTGGTCATGAACGGCGGCGATTTCCTCGCGACGGACTCGGCCCGCGGCCTGGCGCTCGTCGTCGGCATCTTCTTCGGCTTCTGGCTCGAGCGCGCGGGCTTCGGCTCGAGCCGCAAGCTCACGGCGATCTTCTACCGCCGCGATTTCGCCGTGCTGAAGGTGATGTTCTCCGCCATCGTGACCGCGGCCGTCGGCATGCACGTGCTCTCGCTCACGGGCCTCGTCCCGGACGATCGCGTGACGCGCCTCGAGACGTTCCTCTGGCCGCAGATCGTCGGCGGGCTCGTGTTCGGCGTCGGATTCGTCACCGGCGGCTGGTGTCCGGGAACCGCGCTCGTCGGCGCCGCATCGGGCAAGGTCGACGCGCTCGCGTTCCTGCTCGGCGCCGGGGCCGGGAGCCTGGCGTTCGCCGCCGCCTGGCCTGCCATCGGATCGTTCGCATCCGCCGGCGCCTGCGGCGTTCTCACCCTCCCCCAGGTGTTCGGGCTCGCGCCCACCGCCGTCGTCGCCGGGGTCGTCGCCCTGGCGCTCATCGCTTTCTCGATCACGGGCCGGCTCACCGTCCGGACCGCCGACTGAACAGGAGATCGTTCCATGCTCATCTCTCTCAAGACGCAACTGGCGGCCCTCGGTGCCACGGCGTTGACCGTCGCGGTCGCGCTCCTCGTGCGCTGGCACCCGGGGTCGCCGAACGTCGCCGACCTCTCGTGGGCCCGTGACGTCGAGACCGGCGCCGATCACATCTCGACGCGCGAACTTGCCGACCGATGGCTCGCGAACCAAGACGACGTGCTCGTCGTCGACGTGCGGCCCGCGGCGGACTTCGCAGCGTTCCATCTCCCGCGATCGCACAACCTGGATCTTCCGGCGCTGCTCGGCGATGAGGGACGGGCGTTGCTCGCGGGATTCCACGGATCGCTCGTCGTGCTCGTCTCCGAAGGCATGACGCACCCGGCACAGGCGTGGGTCGCGCTCGCGCAACGCGGGCGGCGCGACGTGCGCGTGCTCGAGGACGGCCTCGCGGGATTCAAACGCGACGAGCTGACTCCGCCGTCGCTGCGCGGCATCACCAACGAGGCGGACGCCGCCGCCGCGCTGCCGCGATTCGCGGCGTTGCGCGCGGCGATCCTCGGTCCACAGGAGGCGCCGAAACCACAGGCCACCTCGCAGCCGACGATTCAGCGCTATGCGACGGATCCCGAACGGCTGACCACACCGACCATCGTCTCGGCTGAATGGGTGGCGAAACGCAGCGGGCAAGTCGTGGTCGTCGACACGCGCGACAAGGCGGAGGACTTCGCTGCCGGTCACATCGCCGGAGCCGTCCACGCTCCCATCAGCCTCGTGCGCGGAACGCGAGACGGCGTCGCCGACGAACTCCTCGATCCCGCGGCGCTCGCGCTGAAGCTCGGGGCGCTCGGGATCGACGCCGACACGGAAGTCGTCGCCTACTCCACGGAGAAGATGCAGGACGCGACGCACTTCGCGCTGGCGCTCCTGAGTCTGG
This sequence comes from Planctomycetota bacterium, assembly GCA_044222185.1. Classification (GTDB taxonomy): domain Bacteria; phylum Planctomycetota; family CAIWVZ01; genus JBGANV01. The sequence goes on along the minus strand of JBGANV010000004.1, from coordinate 358,274 downwards.
GCCACGAGAAGGTCGCGATCCTCGAAGGCGGCCTCGCCGCGTGGACGGGAGCTGGAGGCGCCGTCGTCAAGGACGCGACGACTCCAAAGGCGAAGGTCTACACGCCGCGCGCGGCGACGAACTTCGTCAAGGCCTCGCTCGACGACGTGAAGGCGGCGAGCACGACGGGGAGTGCATTGATCATCGACAGCCGTCCGCAGGACCAGTTCTCCGGCGCAACGGTGAACGAGCCGCGCGGCGGCCACATTCCGGGCGCGCGCAATCGGCCGGTCGCAGCGGATTTGGCGAGGGTGGGCGACGGCCTGTTCTGGCGGCCGAAGGAGCAACTGCGCGCGGGATACGAGGCGCTTGGACTGACGCCGGAGAAGACGGCGATCGTCTCCTGCCGCACGGGTCATCAGGCGAGCGAGACGTACTTCACGTTGCGCTTCCTGCTCGGACACACGAACGTGCGGTGGTACGACGGCTCGTGGAAGGAATGGGCGGCGAAGCCCGAACTGCCCGTCGCCACCGGCGTGGACAATTGACGAACACGGAGCCTTCATGAGCCGCCAGCACTCCCCCCCCGCCATGTCCGATGCGTTGTTCGACGACGTCGCCGGCCAGTTCCGCGCGCTGTCGGAGCCGGCGCGGCTGCGAATCCTCCAACGGTTGATGCAGGGGGACGCGACCGTCGGTGAGCTGGCGGATCACCTGGGCACGAGCCAGGCCAACGCGAGCAAGCACGTCGCCGTGCTCGCGGCCGTCGGGTTCGTGACGCGGCGCCGCGACGGCACGAGCATCGTCTGCGCCATCGGAGACGACGTCGTGCGGCGGCTGTGCGATCTCATGTGCACCCGGGCGCTGGATCAGGCGCAACGCAAGCTCGCGGGCGTGCGCGCGCCGCCGCCCGTCAAACCGGCGTCCCGTCCTCGCCGTCCGAAAGCTGCATCAGCTGCGCCGCGTCGAGAATCGTGATGCTGCGGCCGTTGCTCTCGATGAGCCCGTCGTCCTGCCACTTGCGCAGGATGCGGGAGAGCGTCTCCGGTGTGATCGAGAGGCTCGCGGCCAGGTCCTTCTTCGTCACCGAGAGCTCGATCGTGGGACGGTCTGATGGGCCCGCGCCCGGCAACCGCAAGAAGTGCCGCGCGAGGCGGGTCGCCGCGTTCGATGCCGAGAGCTCGTCGATCCGCTGAACGAGGTCGAGGAGCTTCATCGACAGCGATCCGACCATCGCAGCGGCCATCCCGTCGTTCTCGCGCATCAGCCGGCGCAGGTGCTCGCCCGAGATCTCGATCAACTCCGTCGGCGGCTCCGTCGTCATGGCGTTCACGGGATAGACGCCGATGTTCAGGAGCGCCGCCTCCGCGAAGCTCTGGCCTGAGTGAAGGTGGTTGATGACCTGCTCGCGGCCGTCCGGTCGCAGTCGAAAGAGCTTCACGCCCCCCGCGCGCACGACCCAGAACGACCGGCACGGATCCTTCTCGAAGAAGACGGGCTGGGGAGTTTCGTAGACGCGCAGGTTGCACGCGGCCGCGACGGCGTCGAGCATGTCGCGCTTCAGCAACCGGAAGTGCGGCAGCTCGCGAAGCGTCGACGTGATGGCGGTCCGGGACTCGGGAGGCATGGCGCGGATTGTGAGGCGTGCCGGGGCGGTTTTCGAGGTGGAACGCCGCCCTCCACCGCGGCTGGATCGGCGGGCTCCAGCCCGCCGCGGAGTCCGCATCGGGCCGCTGATCCGCGATGCGACCCGCGGCGAACCGGGTGGGCTCAGCGTCGTCGCCGATGCCGCGTGCTGGCAGAGACGCAGCACGGAATGCGGCAGCGAGCTCGCGGGCAGGCAGAGCCTGCCCATCCGGCCAAGCAAAGCTTGGCGCTCCGGAACGCCGCGGTCCACCGCGGCTGGATCGGCGGGCTCCAGCCCGCCGCGGGGCTCGCTGGCGACTCGGCGCGAGCTCAGCCTCATCACGCGCAACTCGGACGGAATCCACGACGGGACGAGATGCGAGTGCGTGTTCACGGCGAAGCGACGCTTGGCGCGCCGGGAGGATATTGGGCATGATGCGCCCCTCGCGGGCAGGTCCCGGCACCTCGGCCCGAACGAATAGGAGACCTCATGAAGGCGTTGCTCGTCTCGACGATCAAGGGCGGCTTCCTGCTCGAACGCGGGAGCCGCGCGTGGAAGATCCACGGACCGTTCCACCTGGGCTCGAAAGTCCACGACTTCCGCGTGGATCCGCGCGACGGTCGTACGCTCCTCCTGACCTCCACGGGCGGTCACCTGGGACCCACGATCTTCCGCTCGAAGAACCTCGGGAAGACGTGGACCGAGGCGAAGCGCCCGCCGCAGTTCGAGAAAAAGGCCGGCGCGGCGAAGGGGACCTCTCGCGGGCAAGCCGTGAAGATGAACTTCTGGCTCGAGCCCGGCCCGGCGGATCAGCCGGGCTCGTGGTATTGCGGCACGAGCCCGCCCGCTCTCTTCCACTCGCGGGACGGCGGCGCGACGTGGAGCGGCGTCGAGGGCTTCAACGGCAACCCCAAATGGCTCGCGTGGACCGGCGGAGGCGACTCCGGAACGCCCGACGGATCCATGCTCCACTCGATCCTCGTCCACCCGAAGGATTCCAAGCACCTCTACGTGTCGACCTCGTCCGGCGGCACGTTCGAGAGCCTCGACGCCGGCAAGACGTGGAAGCCGATGAATCGTGGCGTCGCCATGGACTTCAAGCCGGGTCCGCCGGACGAGTATGGGCACGACCCGCACTGCGCGATCCTGCATCCCGCCGACCCGGACCGCCTCTACCAGCAGAATCACTGCGGCATCTATCGCCTCGATCGCAAGGACGGAGACACCTGGGTGCGCATCGGCAAGAATATGCCGAAGGCGATCGGCGACATCGGATTCGTGGTCGTCGGCCATCCCGCGGACCGCGACACCGTCTGGGTGTTCCCCATGAACGGGACGTCGCTCTGGCCGCGGACGCCGATCGACGCCAAGCCGGCGATCTATCGCACGCAGGACGCTGGTCGCACGTGGGAGCGGCTCGACCGCGGCCTGCCGCGAGAGCACGCGTACTTCACCGTCAAACGCCAGGCCATGGTTTGCGACGGCGACCGCAAGAAGCCCGGGATCTACTTCGGCACGACCGGCGGTGAGATCTGGGAAAGCCGGGATGGGGGCGAGAACTGGAACCGGGCGTTCGCGTCGCTCCCGCACATCTACGGGCTCCGCTGGGCGCAGATCTCATGACGCAAGTCCACCTCGGCAGCATCCTCACGTCGTACGCCGATGGTGCGTCCGACGTAGATGCCAAGGGCGCGACGCTCGCGGCGCTGTTCGAGGATCTGGACCGCCGCCACCCGGGGATCCGCTTCCGCATCGTCGACGAGCAGGACCGCGTGCGCCCCCACATCGCCGTGTTCATCGGCAAGAAGGCCGTCCGCGCGCTGACGACGAAGGTCGGCGCGGACGACGTGGTGCACATCCTCGGAGCGCTCAGCGGCGGGTGACGCGCTCGTTCAGAACGTGACGTCGAGCGCGTTGCTCGTGGCGAAGACTCCGTTCGCTGCGAAGGCCAACCTCGCGAATCCCTGGACTCGGAAGGTCAGACCGCCGAGTCCCGGGGGAACCTGGAGCTGCACGGAGATCCGGTCGGCCGTCCAATGAGGACCGGCTCTCCACGCGTGCCAGTCGGATGTCCCGGGATCTGCCCGCGGACGTCCCTCGCTCCGACACCTTCGTTCCCCGGGCAGGAAGCGACGCAAGACGAGGCACTTCGGCTTGCCTGTACAGATTGTCAATCCGATTGACAATTTGCACGCGAAGCCTCGACCAGTGCGCCGGCCTCGAATCCGTGCTCATCGGCGATGTGCGCACGCCGACGATCCGCGAACGAGTCGTCGTGTACGGCGGCGAGACGTCCGGCCGGCGCGGAGACGTCCGCCTCCTGTCGTGGCGGGAGATCCACACCCTCGATTGGACGGGGGGTGCGGAGGTCCCGGCAGCGCGCGTCAGAACCCCGCGATCGAAAACGCCACCGAGAAGTAAGCGCCCTGGAGCGGCACGTAGTTCGTCCACTGCGTCATCCCGCTCGAAGGTCCGTAAGACGTCACGCCGCCGCCGATGACGATGTGGAGCCCGTTCGACATGCGGACGGGATCCGTGGGGAACACCGTCGGGTTGAACATCACGAGCTGCGTGTAGACGTGGACTCCCGCAAACGACGGGTCCGTGGGAAGCGTGCCCCCGGGAATGCTCTCGAGCGTCACGGGACTCCACAGCGCGCCGACCGGATCCACCAGCGCCACGTCCCCCGGTGCGACGGTGAAGTACGCCGGTGCGAGATTCGAGATGAGGTAGCACTCGGCGACGGCGAACTGCACGGAGCACGTCACCGCGTGGCCCTGTCCGTCGACGGCACGTAGCTGAACCGTCCGCGATCCGGCCTGCGCGTTCGTCGGCGTCCAATGAAGAGTCGCCGCCACGGGGTTGCCCGTCGCAGGCAAGCTCGGTGTGAACGTGACGTTCGAGGGCGCGGAAAGCACGCTCAGCGTGACCACGTCGCCGGGATCGGCGTCGGTCACGAGGATCGGAAGCGTCACCGGAACTCCGACGCTGGCCCCGATCGCCGCGCCGCCGCAGATCGGATTCGCGAACACCGGCGCCGTTCCCGACACGAGGATCGAGAGCGAACACGTCGTCGAGTGTCCGCCCAGGTCGGTCGCCGTGAAGACGAGCGCGTGCGGGCCACCCTGGGCCGCCGTCGGCGTCCAACTCGCCGTCGTCGCCGCGGGATTCCCCAGCGCGGGGAGTACCGGTTGGAACGTGAGCCCCGCGGGCGCGCCGCTCACGGAAATCGACACGAGATCGCCCGGATCGGGATCCGTCGCCGCGACGTTGAACGTGAGCGTCCCGCCGCCGGCGACGGTGAGCGTGCCGCCGCAAGCCGCAGGCGACGTGAACGCCGGTCCGCTGCTCGCAATCGACAGCGTCACCTGGCATGACGCCGTGGCGCCGAAGAGATCCGTCGCCGTGAACGTCACGACGTAGGTGCCGCCGTCACCGAATCCGGGAATCCACGTGAAGGGTGCGGAGGCCGGGTTGCCCGTCACCGGCCCGGTGCCGAAGGCGGCGCCATTCGGAAGACCAGACACCGTCACAGCCACCGAATCCAGCGGATCCAGATCCCGCGCGAGCACGGTGAATGCGAGCGGCACGCCCACCTGCCCGCTGATCGTCTGCCCACACGGACTCGGGACGTCGAAGAACGGCGGCGTCTGCACCATCACGCCATCGACCGACGTGCCGCTGCCGGTGTCCGCGTCCGCGCCCACCTGATCGAAGAAGAGCGTGACCTGCGTGCCAGCCGGCACGCCGCTGATGTCGAGCGTCACGCGCGTGCCCGTCCGCTGAACTCCCGGTCCCTGATGGACGGTGCCGTTCTCCTGGTAGTTCACGAACGAGGTCGCGAGCGCGTTCCACGTGGGAACGACCGAGTGCATGGCGGAGTCGAGGAGCGCCGCCTCGAACGCATCCGGCACGACCGTGGCCGACGTGTCGAACCCCGGCGAGAGGAACACGTCGAACGACAGCGACGTGGCGTTCTGCGGAATCGTGAACGTCTGGCTCAGCGTCACGAGGAACGACGCCCCCTCGAGCAACACCGCCCGGCCGCCGGCGACGGACACCGAGCCCGCCTGCGAGCCACCGCCGTAGGTCGCCACGGTCCACGAGGCGAGCCCCGAAGAGAATCCGCCGTTCTGGAGCCCCGTGCCCACGAGCGACGGGCCGCCACCGGGACCAGAGCCCGCTCCACGAACGACCGTCGCGATCACCGGCTGCGACGGCATCCGCACGTATCGGATCTGCTGCGCGCAGAGCCCCGCATTCGCCAGCGCCGCCACCACGCACACGGTCAGGCATCGAGTCATGGATCGAACCTCACTTGCAGACGAGCTTGGCGCAGTCCAACAACGGTGCGAACGGCCCGCAGACCTTCTTCAGGAGATTCCTCAGAGGCGAGGATCTCCCGATGCTGTTGATCTTGTTCTGGAGGTGCGGTCCCTTCGGTCCACCGAACTTGTCGATGAGGCACTGCTCGAGGAGGCGCGCCTCCTTCCTCGAGACGCCCTTGTCGATCACCTTGCAGATCTTGAAGCTCCGGCCCGCAGCCGCGTGCTGACCAGCGCGCGCGGCGAAGTTGAGCGTGATCCCCACGTAGACGAGCGTCTGGGCGATGTCACATCCCACGTACACGTAGTTGAGGCCGCGGCCGAGCAGGACCTGGTACTCGATGATCGCGTTCTTGCCGGACGGATCCGTCATGAACAGCGGATCGTTCTCGGGCCACTCGTACTGGTACGGCGAAACGGGATCTTCCTGCGTGAAGCGTCCCGTCAGCGGGTCGTAGAACCGCGCGCGGAACGCGAGAAGCCCCGAGCCATCCACGGCGTCGCGCCCGCCGAACAGCGCCGTCGACGACGCGTTCGCGGGCGTCTGCGAGATCAGGCGCCCGAACGAATCGTAGGCGTACTGCGTCGTGATCGTCCCGGGATCGACCACGCGCGTCCGCACCGTGCCCACGTCGTCGTGCGTGACCCACTGCGTCTGGCCCGCCACTTCCTCGGCGAGAAGGTCGTCGGTCTCGGGTCCGTAGAACGAGCGCCGCAGGACGGTGCCCTGCGCATCCACGACCGCGAGCGGATTTCCCTCGCTCCAGATGATCCGCCGCGTGCCGGCCGCGTCCTGGACCTGGATGATCCGATCGAAGGGGTCGTAGGTGAACTGCGACTGGCTGACGACCGTACCGACGGAGTTGCGGTGCGTGATCCCCACGAGCCGCGAGCGGTGGTCGTAGGTGTAGTTGATCCGCGCCTGCGTCGCCTGATCGAGACGTTCGATCAGGCTGCCGTTCGGGTCGTACGTGTACGCGTAGGTGCCGTCCTGCAGCAGTTGATTGCCGCCGCTCGCGGCCTGATACCCGTAGGTGTACTGCGGACTGAGGTGACTCGACGCGCGGTTGCCGGTCGCGTCGTAGCTGTAGGTTTCCAGCGGCAGCGTGGAGCCGGTGTGCGTGGCGCCGAGGAGCCGCCCGAGCCCGTCGTACGCGTACGCGTGTGACCCGTCGCGATCGGTCCGCGTGACGGGGCGTCCGAGCACGTCGCGCGTGAACGTCAGATCTTCGACGACGCTGGCATCGGCGAGGCGATGGTGGATCCCGGTGAGTTTGGATCCGCAACCGACGCAGGCGTAATCGAAGTGAGTCGCGAGCAACGGTACGTCCGCAGCCCCGGCGCTCGACCGGACGACGTCGATCAGGTTGCCGACCCGATCGAGAGTCACGTCGAGCGACTTGGGCGCGACCTGGGCCCCAGGCAACCCGTAGTGTCGGGCGCCGACGATCCGATCGAGCTCGTCGTAGACGTACTCCGTCACGGCGCCGGTGGAATCCGTGATGTGCGTCACGTTCCCGTTGGCGTCGTATCCGGGGACGACCTGGCCGTTCGAGATGCGCGCATACGCGATGGCCGATTCCCACCCGCCGGGCCCGCTCGTCTTCACCGTGCGCACGAGACCCGTGGGCCAGTAGTCCACGAACACGCTCGTTCGGTTGTCGACGACGCGCACGAGCCGGCCGCCGCTGTCGTAGGTGTAGCGCACGATCTCCGGCGGCGTCGTGTTGTAGGTGACGGTCGTGATGCGACCCGACGCGTCGTAGGCGTAGTCCGCCTGGCGGCCCGTTCGATCGGTCTCGCGCACCAGCTGCCCCACCGCGTCGTACTGGGAGTGGATCTGGAAACCGCGTGGGTCGGTCGTCGTCTGCGGGTTGCCGAAGGCGTCGTAGGTGACCGACCAGTGGTTTCCCACGGGGTCCGTGTACCCGCTGACGTGGCAGCCGCCGACGCCGCACGTCGATTGATAGTCGACCTGGGTGTGGCCGCCGAGCGGATCGATGATCGTCCGCAACTGGCACGCGGAGTCGTAGACGTACTGGTAGGTGTTGCCGAGTGGATCCGTCTCCGTCGCGAGCTCGCCGCAGCCGTTGTAGGTGAACGTGTACGTGCCCGTCTCCCCCGTCTCGGAGACGATGCGGCCCGCCGCGTCGTACGTCTGCGTCGTCACGTTGCCTTCGGCGTCCGTGGTCGTGTGGACGAGATCGGTGCCGGGCCAGTACGTGAACGTCGTGTCGACGGGCGTGCCGTTCGCGAGATAGTGGCGTTCCAGCAGCACGTTCCCGCGCAGATCGATCACGAGATCGACGCGGTGCCCGCGAGCCGTGTAGATGGTCTGCGTCGTCGACATGGGGTCGAAGCAGTAGAGCGTGCAACCGGGAGTGGGCGTCGCACCGCAGGGATTCGCAGGAACCTGCGCCGGATCGCCATCGCCAGAGCACTGCGCAATCAAGCGGCCGTTGCCGTCGTAGACGTTGCGGACGAAGGGATTGCCCGTGGGATCCTCGGCGCGCGTCATGTAATGCGGCGCACCGGGCTGCTGGTAGAAGTACTTCACCGTGCGTCCCAGCTCGTCGTGGAACTCGGTGAGGTTCCCGATGGCGTCGTACACGTAGGTGAGCTGGCTCGGCGGGCCGGAGGAGCCCGGCACTTGCGGCTCCGTGATGCTCGTGATGCGGCCAGCAGAATCGCGCTGGTAGAGCAGCGCCACACCCGTCGAGCTGAAGATGCCCTGGGGCGTGACCGCGAGCGAGTTGCCGTTGGCGTCGACGACGTTCTCGAGTCCGGTCGCCTCACTGAGCGTGTAGACGACCCCCTGCTGCGTCGTGAACTTGTATTCATCCGGATTGAACACGTCGGCGAACCCGCTCAAGAGCACGCCCTGGGAGACGATCACGAACTCGGGCTGGGCGAGTTCGAGCGTGTCCGTCACGCCAGCGTCGGGCGTGAAGCCGATCTGCACGATGAACGGGAAGAGCCACGACGTCGGCGTCGCCGTGCAGGAGAATCCCACGCGGCGACCGTCGGACCGCGTCACGTAGACCCGCGTACCCACGTGGAAGCCCTCGCGCGGCGACTCCTTCGGGACGTCGCTCACGCGCACGTTGAGCCCGAGCGACCAACCCGCACCGAAATCACCCGGCGACGTGTCGAGGCTGTCGTATCGGCGGGTGACCGCGAGCGGGATTCCCGCGACGGGGATTGCCACGTCGACCGTCTCGTAACGGAAGTTGCCAAGCTTGAACGTGCCCGCGACGCCCATCTCGAACGGCAGCGTGAACGTGAACGCCCCGTTCGTCGCCGTGATCTCCGCCGTGTAGCCGTCGTTCGGCAGCAACGTCGGATCGATCACGCCAAGCGTGCCCTGGTTGACGGTGCCGTTGCCTTGGGCGACGACCTTCACGACGCCTGTGCGAGCGTTCGTCAATCGCACCTGCCAGGTGAGGCCGAGGGGCTGCGCCGACACGACGTTCGCCACGATCGGCGTGGGGCCCGTGATCACGGTCCCCGGCGCGGGGCTGACGAGCGACACCGTTGGCGCGTTGGCCGGGTTCGGGTCGACCACGTTGATCGTCGTCGACGTCGTACCGACGTTGCCTGCCGCGTCCGCCGCGGTCGCCGCCAGGACGATCGGACCGGGCTGAGCCGGCGTGATGGTCGTGCACCAGAACCCATCCAACGTCGCGGGAACGCCCGCGATCGAGAGCGTGCGGCTCACGACGCCCACGTTGTCACCGGCCTGGACGCAGATCGTGATCGGCGCGTTGATGATGGGCGCGGGCACCGTCGACGGCTGCACGAGGATGCTGACGAGCGGAGCCTGGTTGTCCGGCGTCACCGTCACGGTGAACGACTGCGTCGGCTGACCGCCGCGGCCGTCCGAGGCCCGCACGACGACGGGGTTCGGGCCGACCTGCGCGAGCGTCGGGTTCCACGCGATCACGCCCGTCGCCGCTCCGATCGACATCCCGGTCGGTGCCGTCACCAGTGAGTACGTGATCGGGTCCGCATCCGCGTCCGTCGCATTCACGTCGTAGTAGTACGTGGACCCGATGGTCGCCGTCGTCGCTGCGGTGGAGACGATCACGGGCGCGTGGTTCGGCGGCAGGACGTTGAGGAAGTAGACCTGGCTGCCAAAAGCGCCGTGCGGATCCGTGGCGCTGATGGCGACCGTCTGCCCGCCCGCGGACGACGGTGTCCACGCGAGGGCGCCCGTCGCCGAGTTGATCGTCATCCCCGCTGGCGGATTCACGAGCCCGAACACGATGGCATCTTGATCGGGATCCTGCGCCACGACGGCGTACGAGTACGGCACGTTCACTTCCGCGATCAGCGGCGGAGTGGACGTGATCACGGGCGGTCGGTTGGGCGCTTGCAGGTAGACCTGCACGCTCCACGCCTGCGCTGCCGAACCGCCGGCACCGTTCGACAGAGTCAGGAGCACGTTGTGCACGCCGACTTGCGCCGAGCCCGGAGTCCACGTGACGAGCCCGGACGCGGGGTCGACCTGCATGCCCGTGGGCGCGGGTCCGAGGCTCCACGTGTGCGTCTGCCCTGGCGCCGGTGTCGAGCCGACGGCCTGATACAGATAGGGGCTTCCCGCCACTCCGATCGTGGGCGGCGTCCCGAAGATGAGGGGCGCGCCCGCGCTCGACGTGAGCGAGCCAGCGGACAAGGCCCAGGTCTGCTCCGAGTAGGCGCCCGACGGGTCGGAGGCGCGCACGGTCAGCGTGACCGTGCCCGGCACCACGAACGGCCAGTCGACGGCACCCGAGGCGCTGACGGTGAGGCTCGACGGCCCCGCGATCTTGCTGAACGTGATCGGGTCCGCATCCGGATCGAACGCCGTCACCTGGTAGTGATAGCTGGCGCCGATGGCGGATTGGGACGGCGGAACCGAAGTGAAGACCGGCGGGTGATTCGGAAGCTGCGAGAGCACGTCGAGGAAGTACGACTGCGTGGCGGATCCGCCGCGGCCGTCGCTCGCGCGCACGACGACGCTGAACGTGGCGGCGGACGCGACGGGCGGCGTCGTCCACGTCACGAGCCCGAGCGCGGGCTGAATCGTCATGCCGGCCGGTGCCTGGTCCAGGCTGAACGTCAGCGTGTCGCCGTCGGGATCGACGACCTGCGGCTGGTAGACGTACGCCTGCGACGCGCCCGCCGTCACGACGGGCGAGCTCACGAACACGGGCGGGCGATTCGTCACCGCGAGCCACGTGCGGGAGAAGACGAGCGGCAGCTGGCTCGGGTTGTGAAACCGCATCGTCTTCGGCGGCGAACATTGCCCCGGTCCCAGGTGCGGTTGCGCCGGGTTGTCGAGGAACACGAAGTAGGGCTTCCCGCTGGGCGTCGTGCCGTCCGGGTTCACGATCTGGATCGACGGCTGCGTGATGTTGTCGATGACGAGGACGACCGGCCCGTCGAGGATCTGCGTCCCCGAGTTGCACGCCATGCCCGTGAACACGAGTTCGTTCGTGAGCGTGTTGAACGTGGTGTTCGTGTACTGGATCGCGATGTCCGTGGTGACGTTCGACAGGTTCTGGAACTGGTTGACACTCGTCCCACCCACGATCGTGTGGAGCACCTCGGACGCGCCGCAGGCATCCACCGCGCGCACGGTGAACGTGTTGATGCCGCCGTTGATCGTCACCGTCTTGAAGAACCGACCGGACGCATCCAGGCTGTCGGCCGGCACGTCGTTCACGAGCACGGCGAGGATCGGACGTTCGGGCGTCGCCGAGACGGCGCGACCGGACAGCACGGCCTGCGTGCCCGGCGGCACTCCCGTGTTGACGGGCGGCGACAGCTCGACGATGGGGATGTTCACGACCGCGGGGCATGGCGACGGGAACACGCGCGGCGTCAGCACGAGGACCGCGCACGCCGATTCCATGATCGGGCCGAGAAAGTTGATGCCCGAGTTCCACCGGCCGCGCACCGTCGAATCGCCCGACGTGGATCGATTGCGGACGAGCCAGTTCGCGTATCCCTCCCTGACCACGGGCGTCACGCCGGCCCCGTTGCCCAGCCCCGCGACGGTCCCGGTGAGCAGATCCTCCCCCGTCTCCCAGTCGAACGAGACTCCGTTGTTGACGATCGACAGGTTCTGACCCTGCGGCAGCCCCATGGCCTTCGCCGTGAGACGCAGCGCCCGCGCCAGCGTCCACATGCCGTAGTAGTTGTTGAAGTGGCCGTTGCAGTACGGGCCGTTGGAGACCTCGTGCCAGTACTGTCCGATGTAGGCCAGCGCGGAGTTCCGCTTCGCGGTGATCGAGTTCAGCGGCCCGGACTGTGCGTTGATGATCTGCGCCGGCGTCACGTGGGGTCCTTCGCGTTCGACGACGACGAGTCCCGAGAGTCCCCCACCGCTCGTCGCCATCATCTGCTGGAACGGGCCCAGGCACGAACCCGCATTCGTGTACCCGAACGGGCTCACGCCCGTGACGTTCGACTGGTGGTTGACGAGGGCGTACTCCGCCTCCTGCGCGATCCAGTCCGGGATGTCGATGTTGAAGACGTCGTCAGCGCCCTCGAGCGCCACGAACATCCAACTGTTGATCGACATGTCGCTGCGCGTCTGCGTGGAGGTCGGGTCGTAGTTCCAGCCGCCGCGCCCGTTCCACACGCCGTTGCCGCCCTCGTTTTGCGTGTGACCGAACCAGTCGATCACGTCCTCGACGACCTGCTTGTAGGTCATGCCGATCGCGCCCGGAGTTCCCGAGGGCGAAACGCCGACGACGCGGTTCGGCGCTGCACTCGCGATGATCGCGGCGCACGCGATGGACGACGCGTAACCCGACGTCGTGCCCGGGCAGAGGGTGATCACCTTGCCGTTCGAGTTGAGGTCCGAGCGGCCGTTCTGCGTGGCACCGCGGCCCAGGTTGGCACGGGGTGCGAGCGTGTCGTTGGGCCCGCTCAACACCTGAAGGCTGCGGAAGAGGAAGTCGAGCCCCTTCTGAACCCACTCGGCGTAGATGTCCTCGTTGACGTCGTTCGTGGGCAGGTGGCGCTGGTTCTCGAACGCCCACACGACGAATCCCGTTGCAGCGCACGGGATGTTGCCGGCGACGCTGTTCCCGGTCCACGACCCGTCTGCATTCTGATTCCGGTAGAGGTAGCGGAGCCCGTCCTCGATGGCGATGTTCGCGTCGATCGCCAGACGCTGGAGCGGTTGCGAGGCAGCCGGGTCGTTCGTGGCGATCACGGCGAGCTGCACGGATCGCGCCGCGATGCCGCCCGCGCCCGCGTCGACCGTGAGCGTCGCCGTCACCGTCTCGCGCGTGCTCTGGTTCAGGAGGTTGAAGACGATCTCCTCGGCGATGAACCGATCGTTGGTGACGGTGCCCGTGAACGGGCCGTTCGGAGATCCGCCGGCGACGCGGACGATGCTGAGGTTCTGGTTCGGCGAGAACGACCAGGTGTAGCTCGCGCCGTTCGCCGTTCCGTTGCCGCCGTTGGCGTTTCCCCACACGAACGTCGGGACGCCGGGTCGCACGGGCCGCCGCTCCTCCGGAGTCACCTTGGGCGCGTTCGGGTAACCCGGCATCACGCCGACGCGGAGTTGCGCCGGGGCCAGCGAGGCGATCACGACAACGGCCAGCGTCCACGAGCACCACGGCGAGGAAGTCCGCGTCATGACGCAGATCTCCGGAGTGCTGCCGCGGCCCAGCGCCAAAACTCCGGCACGTCACGCGCGGTCGCGTGCGCCGTGGCTGCAAGGGACGCGGCCGACGAGCGCGCAGCGGCAGTGAGGCTCCAACTTCGATGAGCGCGAGCTTAGGCCCGCGCTCGCCGCTGTCAACGGCCGCCGGAGAACCGCGCGCCGGACCTACTCGCCCTTCTGCTCGATCTTCGCCCACGTGTCGCGGAGGGTCACCGTGCGGTTGAAGACGAGCGCGCCGGGGCGCGAGTCCAGGTCGGCGCAGTAATAACCCTGGCGCTCGAACTGATAGAGCGCGCCGGGTTTTGCGTCACGGAGACTGGGCTCGACGCGGCAGTTGGTGAGCGTCGTCAACGAGTTGGGATTGAGGTTGGCGCGGAAGTCCTGGCCCGCCGGTGCGTCCTCCGGGTCCTCCTTCGTGAAGAGCGTTTCGTACTGCCGCACCGTCGCCGGCAGGGACTGGGCGGCGGGCACCCAGTGGATCGTCCCCTTCACCTTGCGGCCATCGGGCGACCAGCCGCCCTTCGTCGCCGGATCGTAGGTGCATCTCACTTCGGTGACGGCGCCGCTCGCGTCCTTCACGACGCCCGTGCAGCGGACGTAGTACCCGTATCGCAGGCGCACTTCCGCACCCGGTGCGAGGCGGAAGTACTTCTTCGGCGGGTCCTCGCGGAAGTCGTCCCGATCGATCCAGAGCTCCCGGCCGAATGGCACGCGCCGCGTTCCAGCAGATGCATCCTCGGGGTTGTTGACGGCCTCCAGCTCTTCGACCTGGCCCTCGGGCCAGTTCTCGATCACGAGCTTGATCGGGTCGATCACCGCCATCACGCGGAGCGCGCGCTTGTTGAGGTCGTCCCGCAGGCAGTGCTCGAGGAACGCCAGCTCCACTCGTCCGTTCACGCGCGCGACGCCGACGGCGTCACAGAGTGCGCGGATCGCCTCCGGCGTGTATCCGCGGCGGCGCATTCCCGAGAGCGTCGGCATGCGCGGATCGTCCCAGCCGTTCACGATCTTCTCCTGCACGAGCTGCAGCAGCTTGCGCTTGCTCATGAGCGTGTAGGAGAGGTTGAGCCGGGCGAACTCGATCTGCTGCGGGTGACAGGGCGCCGACACGTTGTCGATCAGCCAGTCGTAGAGCGGACGGTGGTTCTCGAACTCCAGCGTGCAGATGGAGTGCGTGATCCCCTCGAGCGCGTCGCAGTATCCGTGCGCGAAGTCATAGGTCGGATAGATGCACCACTTGTTCCCCGTGCGGTGATGGGGCTTGTGCTTGATGCGGTAGAGGACCGGATCGCGCATCAAGAGGTTGACGTGCGCCATGTCGATCTTTGCCCGCAACGCGCGCGCGCCCTCGGAGAACTCGCCGGCCTTCATCCGGCGGAACAGGTCCAGGTTCTCTGCCGGGGTGCGACTGCGGTGCGGGCTGTTGCGGCCTGGTGCCGTGAGGGTGCCGCGCTGCTCCGACATCTCGTCGGCCGAGAGGTCGCAGACGTACGCCAGCCCCTTCTGGATCAGCTCCTCGGCGAAGCCGTAGATCCTGTCGAACCAGTCCGAGGCGTAGAAGAGCCGGTCCTTCCAATCGAAACCAAGCCATTTCACGTCGCGCTGGATCGATTCGACGTACTCCACGTCCTCGGTCGCCGGGTTGGTGTCGTCGAAGCGGAGGTTGGTGAGCCCGCCGTACTCCTGAGCGACCCCGAAGTTCAGGCAGATGGACTTTGCGTGTCCGATGTGGAGATAGCCGTTGGGCTCCGGGGGAAAGCGCGTGTGGACCCGACCGCCGTTCTTCCCGGCAGCCTTGTCGGCCGCGACGCGCTCTCGGAGGAAATCCAGTGAACCCGCACCTTCTGACGTCGACATGATCGGGGATGCTATCGAGCCGCGCGAGCTTCTGAAAACCATGGCTCACTGCCGCGCGCAGACCGAGGCGCCGCCGACCGCTCCGCCTACTGCGCCGACGTCCGGCGGAACTCGACGAGATTGGCGAGCTCCGATCGCAGAAAACCCGGGGGTTCGCCGAGAGACCGAGCCGTGTCGGCCGTGGCGACGACGACGAGGATCCTCTCCCCGAGCCGCGCGATCGCCGCGTCGACCTGTTCGGCCACGGTCCCCTCGATCGACGCCCCGCCGGGCATTCCCAGATCCATGCCGATGAGCGTGGCGCCCTGGGACTCCGTCGCGAGAGCCGAGCACGACAGCCCGAGCAGCGCCAACTCCAGATCCGCCGGGTTCGCGACGTTCAGCTTTGGGATCGTCAACCCGACGAGCTCTCGATCGAGGCGGACCCGGCGAACCGTCAGGATGCCCCTCATCCTCCGCCCGAGTCCGTCCAGGAGCTCCATGGGCTCGACGTGCATGGCGTCGCGGGGCGCACCGTCCGCCGGAGCCAGCCCCAGCCGCTCGAGAAGCCGCGCCGGCGCCTCGGTGAAGTACCCTGGGACGAGGTGGAGCTCGAACGCGCTCAATTGAGGCGGGCGTTCCGGATCGCGTCCGGCGGCACGCGGAACGGGAGCTGGGCCCGAACGAGGACGTCCTCCCACAGGAGGTCCGCTTCGGCGCCGAAGATGACGTCCCGGTCGATGTCCGTGACGCGCCACGACCCGGCCTTGACCTCGGCGGCCAACTGTCCGGGTGCCCACCCGGCGTACCCGCGAACGACGCGAAACACGCCCGGTGCCGGGTTGGCCGGTGTGAGCCGCATCAAATCCCGCAGGAGCACGGGGCTTCCGCCGATGAAAAGCCCGGCCGCGACGCGCGCGCCCGGCTCGGAGACGTCCTCCCGGCAGTGAAGCACCCACACGGCGCTCGGCTGGACGGGGCCGCCGATCCAAAGACGGTCCTGCCGGCCCTCCAGCCCGTCGATCTTCTGGACGAGGTCCGCCACGCGGTAGGTCGTCGGACGGTTCACGACGATCCCCATGGAACCTGAGTCGTCGTGCTGGAACAGGAGGATGACGGTCCGCCGGAAGTTCTCGTCTTCCATCGAAGGCCGGGCGACGATCAGGCTGCCTGGGCGTATCAACGGCATGGTGGAGGAGGTTCGCACGCCTGGCGGGACCGGGCAAGGCAGCGCGAAGGTCGCACTCGGCAGGTCCTCCGCAGGTCAGCCTCGTCCGTCCGAGGGTGCGGCGACGGCGGCGGGAACGTCGGACGAAGGGACCCAGCGGGATCGGAATCCCGCCTCGATCTCCGCCGCCAGCTCTTCCGCCGACCCGGCGCCGACGGGAATGGCGGGAAGCAGGTCCACGAGCAGGAGCCGGCGGAACACCTTCTTCGGGCCGTAGGACAGCACCACTGGCCAGGCCCACACCGCCCTTCCCGATCGCGCCACCGACAGCGCGCTGTGGATCTCGTGGAGACCTCGAACGGGCCGGACCGAGTCGTTGTCGCGGGTGCCCTCCGGAAAGAACACGAGCACCTGGCCGGTCTCGAGGACGGCACGGCGCGTCGCCTCCGCGATTCCGTTCACCTCGTCCATCATCTCGTGGATCCTGGCGCGGTCGACGTCGGTGCGTTTGCGAAGCCGCAGCACCTCCTTGGGCCGCATCACGGGAAACCCGCCGCACGCTCGCATGCCGCCCATGATCCGGGAGAGGACCGGGTAGCCGATGAACGAGCCCATCTGGAAGTAGGGCTTGATGCCCAGATACCGCTTGGCGATCCAGGAGAGGAGCGGAACGTCCCACCCCGACGCGTGCTTGGCCGCAATGATGACGGGGGCGCCAGGCGGAACGTCGTGGCCTCTGACCACGATCCGGTGCGTGACGCGCAGGATGAGCTGGGCGATCACGAAGGTCGTGTGCCACACCCAGGGCTTGAGCCTCATGGCGTGCGGGTAGGACCGCGGGCGGCCCGAAGCGGCCGGCGTGGTCGTGGCGGAGTCGGTTTGGAGGCTCACGGGAGCAGCTTCATACAGCACTGCTTGTACTTTTTCCCGCTCCCACAGAAGCACGGGTCGTTGCGGCCGATCTTGGGCGCGGGCCGCCGGTCGGGCGTGTGCTTGACGGCCGCGGCCGACGTGGGCCGGTTGGGATTGCGGAGCGCGGCTTCGTAGTCGCGCCTGAGCCCATCGATCGCCGTCGACCAGTTCCACGCGGAGGGCAGCGTCTCCTCCCTCGCGATGAATTGCAGGAACCCATCGAGGACGTCGGGAAGGTCGCTCCGATATCGTTCGTCCCCTGCGATACGGCCTGGGAGCAGTGATCGCATGAGCGTCGACAGCTGCTCGGTATCGATTTCCTGTGGCGCGATCGCCAGGTCCTGGGACAAGACGTGGGCCACGAGTTCGGCCGCCGGGTCGAAGTCCGAGCGGAGGTGCTCGCGGAGGGCGGAGGACGCGGCGTCCTGCCGGAATGCGGCCAGAAGTAGGCGGTAGCGCTGCTCGAGAGTCCGTTCGGCCATGGGGTGGCGGAAGGTTCCGCCGTGTGCGCAATCAGGGCAAGGCCGGTGACGTGGATTCGAATCGCAGGCGCCGGCGCCCCGCGGGGGTACGGCGGCGGGAGATCATCGCCGGGAGCCGCGAAAAGGCGGCTCGAACCGCGCGATCAGTGCTGGGCTCGAACCAGTACGAGCCTCGGCCCGTCCGTCTGGCCGCGCACCCGGAACATCACTTCGTCGGCTTCGGGCATCACGAATCGGATGCGAGCCAGGCCATCCTTCCCGCGCACCAACCGGAAGGAGAGATCGCCACCAGAGTGACGCGCCCGCACCTCTGCGAGCTTTTCATGATCGAGAATCACGAGCTCGACTTTCGTTCCGACGCGCGCAAACGCCGGCGACTGGACGTTCACCATCAAAGGACCTCCGCATCTCGCTCCATTGCACCATCGACTTCCGAATGAAGCCGCGCGGAGTCTATCGTGCTGTTCGTCGCTCAAGAAGAAATTTTTTTTGCTCGACGCGACGCTCTCACTCACCGCGAACGAGCACTCCGTCGTCGACGAGCGACGCGATGAAGTCGTCGAGTTCATCGCGCGTCGCGCCCGTGCACTCGGCGACTCGATCACGCGTCGCTTCATCGAGCCCGTGCTCTGCCGCGCGCAGCAGCCGAGCCACGGCATCCTCCAGTCTCTCGACCACGATCTGAGACAACCTCCGCGGTGTTGGTGCGGGCGTCGCCTTCACCAAGGCTGTCTCCCCGCCGTCCGCGCCGTCGACGACGCGCGCCGCCGGCAACGCTTCACTGCGATCGATGTGCAGCCGGGCGTCCTCCGCCCAGGCCAGCGCGCCGTCGGGAAGCGCGACCAGCCACGCGTGAGGTGAAAGCGTGAAGGCCCCGCTCGTGGGCAACGTCACGGCTCGCGGCGCGCGACGCGCTCGGGCCATGGCGGCCTCGAGCCTCGCGATCGCCTGAAAATGCCGCGAATTCGAGGCATTTGCTGCGCGCTCGGCGAACGCGGCGAATGCCAGCGGAAGCGGTGAGTCCTCGGTGATGGCGTTGTGGAAATCTTCAGAACCGGTGAACTCGTTCAGGAAATCCGCGCGACGCTCAGCGCTCAACGCGACGCTCACCGTGAGGACGAACTCCGTCGACAGATTTCCGAGAACCTGTCCCCGCCGCCGGCCGCCGGGGTCCGCGGCGACGGCGACCGGGTCGAGGCACTGAAGCATCGCGAGCCCCGCGCGATCGAGTCCCGTCGAGCGTTCCGCGGCGACGTCGCCCGCGAAGATGGCGGCCGCGAAGGCCGGGTCGAGCTGCATGCGGAACAACGTCCGCTGAAGGCGACGCGTGTCCATCAGGCCCGGCCTGCAAGCCGCGTTGCCGCCACCAGGCGCTCGAATAGCGGCACGACCTGGCCGACGGGATTCCGCTCGCACTCGCAGACGATCGCGCGAAGGTTCCGAGCACGGCTCAGCACGAAGTCGAAGATGTCCCAGACCTCGGGGAGCACGTCCGTTCCGTGATCGTCGTCGACGAAGGTGCGTCCGTCGACTTCGACGGTGCGCCCGCCGGCCACGTGGATCTCCAGGATGCGATCCATGGGAAACCCATCCAGGGCGGTAAGGGGCTCGTGGCCGCGAACCCGCTGAAACACGGCGAGGTGCGAAAGGTCCAGGACGAGGCCGCAATCCGCCCGGTCGCAGACGCGCCCGAAATAGTCGAGGAGGTGAAGTGGCCCGGGGAAGACGTGGGCCGGAGGGTTCTCCGGCAGGACTTCGAATCCGGTGCACTCCCGCAGCCGGATCGTCGCCTCGGCCATGGCGTCGGCGCCGGACGGCACGAGGATCGGCGGAACGAGCACACCATGCCCCCGATCCCTCGGACCGACGTGCCACAGCCCGGCGTCCCCGCACAGCCACGCGGCGCCGGCCTCCCGGGCGAGCGCGGCGACCTCGTCCAGGGTGTCCCGATCGAGGTCCTCGATCTCCTCCAGGTTCAGGTCGAGGAAGTGGTAGGTCGTCGGCAGCCCGGCGCGGATCCAGGCGCGCGCGTCCGCATCCAGTCCGCGATCCAGGTCGACACCCACCTCGAGGAACGAGACCAGATCCGGCCGGGCCGATCGAAACGCAAGGATGTCGAGGCCCGTTCGCCCGGCGCCGAACTCCGTGGAGATGCCGACGCCCAGGCGTGGGAGCGCGCGGATTCGATCGTCGAACCTCGCGCCCGCCGAGAACGCCGCCAGTGCGGCCATCTCGTCACCCGATCGCCCGGCGAACGATGTCCGCCAGGTCGTTGGCGATTCGCTTGACGAGTTCCTCGTGCCGGCCTTCCACCATCACTCGCAGGATCGATTCGGTCCCCGAGTATCGAAGGACGATGCGCCCCTCGTCGGCGAGTTCCTTCTCTGCGGCGGCGTGGGCCGCCGACAGGCCCGGGATCTCGGTGACCGGTGGCTTGGTCGCCACCTTCACGTTGATGAGGACCTGAGGGAACTTCTCGATGCCGGCGGCAAGTTCGGCCAGCGACTTCCCGCTGCGAACCATCACGTCGAGGACTCGCAACGCCGTGTAGAGCCCGTCCCCAAACCAGCGCGTGCCGCTGCGGAAGATGATGTGCCCCGACTGCTCCCCGCCGAGCGTGGCGCCCGTCTCCGCCATGCGCGCCGAGACGTAGCGGTCGCCCACCGGAACGGTCTCCTGCTGGATCGTGTGGCGTTTCAGGTAGGTCGTGAGGCCCAGGTTGGCCATCACCGTCGTGACGACGAGCCGCCCCGGAAGCTGATGACGCCGGGCCAGGTCGTCCGCGAGCAGCCCCATGATGTGGTCGCCGTCCCGCACGACGCCGTTCTCGTCCAGGAAGAGCGCGCGGTCGGCGTCCCCATCCAGCGCAACGCCGATGGCGGGCGCGTTTTCGACCACGGCGTCCTTCAGGTCAGCCACGTGGAAGACACCCACGTTCCGATTGATGTTCAGACCGTCCGGCTGCGCGTGAAAAACGAAGCTGCGGGCGTGGAAGGCATCCAGCAGCCGCGGTCCAAGGTGGGACGCGGCTCCGTGGGCGCAGTCGAGGATGATCGTCCGCCCTCGAAGATCGAGCGCCGGAAAGCAGCTTTCGTGCATGAAGTGCACGTAGCGGTTCTCGGCGTCCGCATCCTTGGTGAGCCGCCCCGGTGTGGTGGCCTTCAGCGGCGCGTCCGCGTCGATCAGGCCTTCGAGCTCCACTTCCAGGTCGTCGGCCAGCTTGCGGCCGTCACTGCCGAGAACCTTGATCCCGTTGTCCTCGGCCGGGTTGTGCGACGCCGAGACGACGATCGCGGACGCAAACCCCTCGTCGCGACACAACGCCTGTACGGCGGGCGTCGTCAGGACCCCGCCGTCGACGACGTCGATGCCAGCGGCGATGATGCCCTCGCTGAGCATGGACACGATGCCCGGCCCGGAAGCGCGGGTGTCACGGCCGATGAGGACTCGCCCACCGGCATGGCGCGTTGCGACGAACCGCCCGAAGGCACGGCCGTACGCTCGAACCCGATCGTCCGTCAGCAGGCCTCGCCCCGCGACGTCGCGAATCCCGTCCGTACCGAAGTACTTCCTGGTCAACTGGGGCCCCCGACTGAGTTCCGCGCAGCCTACTTCTTTCGCACCTTCACGTCGACCTTGTCGGGAGTCACGCCGACGACCTTCAAGTCGGCGGGGACTCCCATGACACGCACGTCCGCCGTCTGGACCGGCGGGTCGGCGCTGGGATCCGTCAGCACCTGAGACAGCTTCGCGACCACGGTGTCGGTGTTGATCCACGCCTTGATCGCGCGCAGTTCCTCCTTCGCAGCCCCGCGATAGCGCGCCACGGCCTCGCGGTTCCCCGTGAGCTTCACGGTGACGACCGGCCTTGGTCCGTCGAGGGGTGCCTGGAAGGCGAACGTGTACTCGCTGCCCGGCGAGTCCAGGGTCTTCAACGGCACCTGGTCGACGTCCAGCGTGGCGTCCTCGCCGTCGCGGAACGCGACCCTCGCCGTGATCTGCTGCCCGGGCGCCAGCCGAACCTGCTTCTGCACGAGTTCGTCCGGAAGCACGGTGACACGGTCCGTGAAGGCCTCGGTCTTCCCCGCGCAGCTCACCGTGAGGTTGACTTGATCGATGGCCCCACGTCCGCGGAACCACGATTGCGGCCCGAGCACCCGCACGAACGGCGGTTCATAGGTCACCTCGGCAACCAGCCCGGGCGCGACGTCGTGAGCATCACCAACGAGCTTCAGCTCGCGTTCGATCTCCGGGTCGAGTTCGATCTGGAGCGACGGAGTCAGGGACACTTTCAATCCGGGGATCCCGAAGTCGACGTCGGTGCCCTCGACCTTCCGGGGCGTCCGCGACACGCCTTGACTGTCGCGCGTCAACCAGTCGCTCTTGATGACGACGTGGCCGACCTGGCCGTTGCCGGCCTGCAGCGCCTCGGCGAACTTCTTCAGACCGTTGATCGTGACGCGGGTCGTGCGGCGGTCCAGCGCCTGTACGGTTACGCCGGGTTCGGGCTCGAGAAGGATCACGCGGCGACCGCCGTTGTTCGTCGTCTGCGCCTCGGCCGCTCCGGCGATGCGCACGTCGAATTCGGCGTCGAGCAACATCGTCGTGAGCTCGCGGTCGATGAGGACGATGATCACGCCGGCAAAGAGCAACGCGACGAGCTTGGCGATCACGTGCTCGGTCACCAGCGCTACGAAGAACCCGCGCCGGCCGCCCTCGGCTCGGCGAATCCCGGTCGTGCGCGGCGGCGCGATGTCGCCCGTCGTCATGCGGTCTGCCCACTCACGGGAACGTCCTCCTCCGCGGGAGCCGGCAACTCGAGAAGCTCGCGGAGCCGGTCCAGTGTCACGCCCAGCTCGAGCTGACCGCGCTGAGCGACGGAGATGCGCCGAGTCTCCTCGGACACGATGATCACGAGAGCATCCGACTCCTCGGCCGCGCCGAGCGCCGCGCGGTGCCGCGTGCCGAGCGTCTGGCTCAGATTGGGATTCTCCGACAGCGGGAGAAGGCAACCGGCCGCGATGATCCGATCCCCGCGCACGAGGGTTGCGCCGTCGTGAAGCGGAGTGTCCTTCGAGAAGATCGTCACGAGGAGCGGTGCCGACACGACAGCGTCCAGTTTCACGGCGTTCTCCGCGAAGCCGGCGATGCCGTCCCCGCGCTCGACGAGGAGAATCGCGCCGAGCCCCGCGCGCGACAGTTTCGCCGCGGCCTGAACGAGCTCCTCGTTGACCGACCGACTGGGGCGACGGGAGAATCCGCGCAGCGGCGTGGATTCGCCGAGGCTAACGAGGGCCTGGCGCAACTCGGGCTGAAACACCGCGACGAGTCCGAAGAGGAACAAGAGCAGCCCGCGGTCGGCGATCCATTTCAGTCGGGCGAGGTTGGCCGTTTCGACGAGCGTGATGAAACCGACGACGAACACCACCGTGACGACGATGAATCCCTTCAGCACGGCGCTGCCGCGCGTCTCCTGCAGAAAGCGGATGAACGCGTAGATGATCGTCGCGAGGATCAGGAGTTCCGTCGCCGTCCGCGCCACTTCGACCCAGTTCACGAGGCGCCCTCCCCGTGGAGCGCTGCCGAAACCAGCACGGCATCGCGAGCTGCGCGCACGTCGTGCACCCGGACGAGTTCGACTCCCAGGCGTGCGAGTTCCGCGACGACGACAGCCGTGGCGACGTCGCGCTCGGCGGGATCGGCGCGGTCCGTGAGGGACCCGAGGAACGACTTGCGCGATGGTCCGACCATGAGTGGGAAGCGTTGCCCGCGGATCGTTTCGAGCGAGCGGATCAGGTCCCAGTTGTGCGAGGGCCGCTTGGCGAATCCCAGGCCCGGGTCGAGGATGACGCGCGCGGCGTCGATGCCGGCACTGCTGGCGCGCGCAACGGCCGCGGCGAGTTCGAGAGCGACCTCCGCCGCTACGTCCGTGTAGTTCGCCTGAGCGACCATCGTCGAAGGTGTGCCGCGTCGGTGCATCAAGACGACGGCGGCGTCCGTGGAGGCGACGCAGCTCGCCATGGATGGATCGGCAGCCATGGCACTCACGTCGTTCAGCATGGACGCGCCCGCGTCCCACGCCGCCTGGAACACCGCGGCCTTGGTCGTGTCGACCGAGACCACGATGCCGACGCGGTCGACGATGGCTCGCACGACCGGTGTGACGCGGCGCAGCTCCTCGGCCTCGCTCACCGCTTCGGCGCCGGGCCGTGTGCTCTCGCCGCCGACGTCGATGACGATGGCTCCGTGTTCAGCCATGGCCCGCGCGCGCGCGACCGCATCCTCGACGTTCACGACACGCCCACCGTCGCTGAAGCTGTCGGGCGTCACATTCAGGATGCCGACGAGCGCCGTCGGTTCCCCCGCGCTCCGCGTGCGTCCCCTGCCGAGCGGCACGACTCGCGTGGTCATGACCGAGCCCTCCGGCATCGGGGTACGCGATGACGCGAAAGAGCGGTCGGACGGGTCGCGGAGTGGGGGCGCATTTCGGACCCGCATGGTATCGCAACACGCGGCGCCCTGTATGCCCCCGCGGGCGACGATGGAGAACCGGACGTCAGGGACTCGTGTAGCCGCGTTCGACGAGGAACGACTGGTGCTGCAACTCGACGACTGCGTCCTCGGCGAGTTCCCGCATGAGGGCGTCGCGCTCGAACGTCAGGTCCTCACCCCGCGGGGCCTTCCCCTCGGAGCGGCGCTTCAGGTTGAACTTGGTGATCGTCTTCCCGGTCGAGCGCTCGTAGAGCTCGACCTCGACGTTCCCGATCAACCCCTCTTCCGACACGACGTCGCGGTTCACCTCCACGAGTGGGACCCGGTCGAGGCTCGTGATCTTCATCACGAGGACGGCCTCCGCGTCCGCGCGCTTGCGAACCTGCACGTGCGTCCGCCGGATGAGCTCCTGGGTCACGTAGCGCGTGAGCAGGAACTCGTCCTCCCGGTAGAAGGTGTCGTTGCGCGCCATCTCCACGCAGATGCGCTCGACGCCGTTGGGCATGAGCGATCCGGTGGAGTAGCCGCACCCAAGCACCGCCAGCAGCAGCGCGGCCGGGAGCCACGGGCAAAGCCAGCGTCGCGGGACCGTGCCCATCACCGCTTTTCCGACGGGGCCGAATCCGGGATCGATTCCGGGCGGCTGGCCGGACGGCTCTCGCGTCCGGCGTTGCGCACCCGCGCCTCTTCGGCCTCGATGATCGCCGCGTCGTCGCCCTCGGGAACGGCGTCGGCAACCTCGCGGAAGTGCTCCATCGCCGTGGCGGCTGCCGCCGAGTCGGGGTAGAGCGCCTTGCAGCGAAGGAAGTAGTACCGGGCGGAGTACGGCTTGTCCTGGGACATGTACCACTGGCCGATCAGGAGGATCTTCTCGGCTGCGATGCGGTCGAGCTCGGTGATGATCCGCTCGGCGTCCGCGCGCCACTCACCGCCCGGAAAGTCCGCGACGTAGCTCGCGAACTGCTGTCGGGCCTCGGTGACGACGACCTGATCGTAGTAGTTGCCCTTCACGCGTCGGTACCGCGAATACGCGGAGTGGTAGCGGGCGGCCGGATACCACTCCGAGCCCTTGTACACCTTCACCAGGTAGTCGTATGCGGGGACCGCCTTCTCCCAATCCTCCTCCTGGGTGTAGTACTGCCCGAGGAGCCACTGGGCGTCGTCGGCGCGCTCCGAGTTGGGGAACGTCTGGACGATGTACTTCAGCATGTCCTCGCCGCGACCCGTGTTGCTGAAGATGCCGAAGAACGTCTCGTGCTTGCCCTCGATGTAGTCCTTCCCCATGGTGTAGAGCCGCTCCTCGACGATCGGGGCGCGGTTCGAGACCGGGTAGTTCAGGGCGTAGGACTTGTAGGCCGCGAACGCTTCGACCTGTTCCTCCTCGCGGTAGCGGGCCTCGCCCCAGAGGAAGCGGCCTTCCTCGTCGAACTCGGACGCGGGGAAGTCGCTGAGGAACGACTCGAGCTTGTCGCCTGCGGCGCTCCAGTTCTCGGCGTCGTAGTCGGCCTTGGCCTCGGCGAAGGCCGCTGCGCGGGCCGCCTTCTCCTCCGGCGACGCCTCGACGCGCTTGCGAAGGTGGACGAGGCGTTCCTTTTCCTCCGCACCGGGCTCGGTGCGCATCCATTCGGGGAGTGCCTGGTTCACTTTGCGGCCGAAGCTGCCGCAGGCCTGGAAGCCGACGAGCCCGATCAAGAGGAGAGCCGGAACGATGCGTTTCGACATCTGGGAGGTGTGCGCGGGTCCCCGG
This sequence comes from Planctomycetota bacterium, assembly GCA_044222185.1. Classification (GTDB taxonomy): domain Bacteria; phylum Planctomycetota; family CAIWVZ01; genus JBGANV01. The sequence continues at coordinate 332,040 of JBGANV010000004.1, read as the reverse complement.
GTCCGGCGCGGCGGCATGCTATGGCGGTGGCGCTACGCCCGCAAGGGATTGGGGATGCACGGCGCCGGGGTCACGGCGTCGTGTCACCGCCCGTCCCGCTCGCGAGAGCGAGTCGCCGCGCGAGGTTTCACCACACCCGGCGGAGGAACGGCGCGGAGCGCAGCTCCTTTTCGAGAACGTGCTCGAGGGCGCGGTCCAGGAAGCGCCGCAGGGCCTCGCGGTCGCGCGCGAGGACGCTGATGCGGTGAGCCGACCCCGGAGCCGCCTGCGCGAGAGCAGCCAGCGTGCGGAGCTGACCGGCCGTGAAACGGATCAGACCGGGCGTCTCCGGCGGAAGGCATCGCGCGCACACGACGCCGCCCCGCCCCGGTGAGAGCGAAACGGGCGCGCCAGCGCGGGGAGCGGCGCCGCAGCCTGCACAGCTCGTCAGCGACGGCTGGATGCCCGCATGCCGCAGGTATCCGAGCTCGGTTGCAGCCACGACCGCGTCGCACTCGGCCGGCGTCGCCGATTCCAACGCCACGAGTGCGTCGCGGAAGTGGTCGAACATGGCCTCGTCCGGATCGAAGTCGCGAGTCCCCTCCGCCAGCAGCTCGACCAGGTAGAACGCAGCGACCATGCGTTCGAGGCGCGGGCGAAGCCCGCGAAAGCCCGTGGCCACGCGATACCGCGTCAGCACGGCGAGTTCCTCCGGCTTTCGCGGTCGGAACGCGACTTCCGCGAGGCAGAAGACGTCGATGGGACCGCGCAGGTCCGGGTTGGGCTTCTTCGAACCCTTGGCGATGACCGAGACGCGACCGTGCGACCGCGTGTAGAGGCGCGCGATCTGACTGTTCTCGCTGTAGTCGAAGCGTCGAAGGACGATCGCTTCGGTCGCGATCCCCGTGTCCTTCACTCGCCGACCATCACCTTGACGCGATTGATCTGCCGCTCGTCCGCGTCCAGGATCTCGAACGTGATGTTCTCGAACGCGTAGTCCTCACCGCGGTGCGGGATGCGTCCGAGCTTGCTGAAGAGGAACCCGCCGACCGTGTCGTAGCTGCCGTCGTCGGGCAGTTGGAGTTTCAGCGCCTGGTTCAGCTCGTCGATGCGGACGCGCGCGGAGACCTCGGCCTCGTGTTCGCTGCGAACGACGAGCGGATCCGGCTGGGCCGCTTCCTCCTGGTCGAGCTCGTCGTGGATCTCCCCCACGATCTCCTCGACCACGTCCTCGATCGTCACGAGCCCGGCCGTCCCGCCGTACTCGTCGAGGACGATGGCCATGTGCGTGGCGCCGCTCTGGAAGTCCTTGAGGATGTCCTTGATCCGCTTCGTCTCGGGCACGAACGGCGCGCGCCGCATGATCGATTTCAGCGCGGGTGGATGTTCCTTCGCCTTGTCCCAGTACTTCAGGAGGTCCTTCACGAAGAGGATTCCGACGACGTGGTCGACCGTGCCATCGTGGAGCGGGATGCGGGAATGGCCCGAATCGACCGCGAACTTCACGGCCTGCGCCAGCGGGGTGTCGACGGCGAGCGAGACGATCCGGGTCCGGGGCGTCATCACCTCGGACACGGCGCGGTCGTGGAAATCCACGAGCTTTTCGATCATCTCGGCCTGCTGCTCACCCAGCACGCCCGTGTGTTCGCCGCCGGAGACCGCATCGAGGATGTCCTCGCGGAACTCCTCCTCGTCGTCCTCCGTGGTGCGCACGACTCCCAGAAGACGGGCAATCCCCGCTCCCATCTGTCCGAGGAGCCAGCGGACCGGCAGGAACACCCGGTCGAACATCCGGATCGGGTGATAGAGGAGCAAGAGGTACTGCTCCGGCGAGGCCCGAACGGCCTGGCGGACGACGCCGTACACGCCGACGATCAGGACGAGCAGGACGAGCCCGAGCGTCAGGGCCAGGTCGTTGAAGTGGCGGCTGAGCGCCCGCTCGGACACGTGATCGGCGATGGCGAGGGTCAGCACGACCGTCGCGATCAGCCGCAAGATGAGGAGCGAGTCCAGGAGTTCGGGCTCGCGTTCGAGGAACCGGATGATGGTGTCCCGGCGTCGCTCGTTCCGGACGAGCTTTTCGAGCCGGATCCGTCGTGAGTTGCGGATGGCGCTTTCGGACGCCACGACCACCGCCAGGACGATGCCCGTCAGCCAGATGATGGCGGTGTTCGAGCTGGCGTCCTGAACCAGGACGGCCGAACGGGCAAGCCAGTTGGAACCACTACTACCGTCGTCGGGCAACGCTCTGCGCCCCTAGAATCACTCCCGTGCCGCGTGCCTCCAGGACTGCACGCCAGCCTTAGAAGGGCGTGGAAGTTACCACACTCCCCAAAAGACGCCCCGCGAGGGAGGATCGACCGTGCCGGCCAGCCAGCTTCAGCCAGGCCTTTGGACAGCGTCTGTCGGGGGGTCAGCCTTGCGGATCCAGGCCGCAGCCGAAGTTCGAGCCTACTTGCCGTCGAGGCTCGCAACCCATTCCTTGGCCTTGGCTACGGACTCCTTGCGGCTCTCCTCGGACCCCTCCGGATTGAAGTCGAAATCGTCGTTCGAGAGCGCCTTCAGGGCCTCGAACGCGGCCTTCCGGACGGGCAGCTCGTTGTCGTTGAGGCAACGGGCAAGTGCCATCAGCGACGGCTTGCTCTTGATCTTCCACTCCCCCAGGAGGCGGGCGACGGCCAATCGGGCCGAGACGTCGTCCCGGTCGAGGTACCAGGCGAGGGTGTCGGCGTGGGGCTTGGCCTGGTCTGGGAACTTGGCCAGGAAGTCGATGGCCGAAGGCGCCGCGTGGATGTCCAGGTCCTTGATCATGGCGACGAGCTTGGCTGCTTCCGCCGGACCACCTTTCTTCGGCAGGACCATGAGCAGCGCCTGCTGAACCTGTGCCTCGCGCTCCTTGCCGAGTTGCATGAACAGGACGTCCATGGGAACGGGCTCGAGTACCCCGAACGCTTCGGCCGCCGACTGCCGGACCGAGACCTCCTCGTCCTTCATGGAGGCGAGCACGTCGGTCAGCGCGTCCGTCGGCGAGACCATGGCGCGGGCCTTGATCGCATAGGCGCGCACGTCGGCGTCCGAGTCCTTCAGCAACGGCGTCAACGGCGCGACGAGCTCCGGCGACTTCAGCGTGCCGCGCGTCAGTTTGTCGAGGATTTCGAGCTTCTGGTCCGTGTTCTTGGCCTTGGCGAACGCGGCGACGATCTTCTTCGCCATGTCGCGCCGAGTGGCTTCGGCACCGGAGACGAGGTCCTCGTCGGGCTTCTTCGCCGCGTCCGGCGACTTGGTCGACTCGGCCTTCTTGAAGACCACCTCCGGCGGCTTCGCCGCAGGTTCGGGCTCGGACTTGCCACAGCCGGTCAGACTGGAAACGAACGCCAGGGCGACGATGAAAGTGGTCGATTTCACGAGCGGCAACATAACTCGGGAACGCGCCCTCCGGCGGGTCGCGGCGGGGACTCGGCCGCGGCCCCACACCAACGAAACGCGTGTCCACTCCGCAGGACGTGCCGCGGGTGTCGCCGGCGGCAGCCTCGCCACACGCACCCGGCTGAAGCGCGGATCGACCGATTGACGTAAGCAGTGAGTTCCTAAAGACATCGGAGCGTCATTCTCGGGCGCTCGGACAGGGTGCGGATCGAGCCCTGCCCCCCTCGGGGCGCACCCTGGCGACCACGGCACTGTTTTCGCGAAGGGAATGCCGAGCCGCTCCCATCCGTTTTCGCAGCGAAGGGCGCTCGTAGTATCCGCGCTCAACGCCTTGGAGGACGCACACATGCTTCGAACCACGATCGCCGTTCTTTCGTTCGCCCTGATCGCCTCGTTCGCCGTTGCTCAGGCCAAGCCGGCCGAGAAGCCGAAGACCGACGCGCAGGAAGGCATGACGGTGACCGTCCCGTCATACGTCAACGCCGAGTGCCCGATGATGCACAAGCCGACGAGGCCCGCGTTCTCGGTCCACACGGACAAGGGCACGATCGGCCTCTGCTGCAAGAAGTGCCAGGGCAATGCCGGCAAGGACACCGACGCCCTCTATGCGAAGGCCTATCCGGAGACGAAGGCGCTCGAGACGAAGACCTGCCCGATCTCAGGCCACGCCATCGAGAAAGATGGCGTGAAAGTGCAGTACCAGGGTTTCGAGTTCAAAGTCTGCTGCAAGGACTGCGTGAAGCCGGCTCTGGCGAACGGCGACATCATCGTGACCAGGCTCTCGAACGCGAAGGTGGTCGACGTCGGCAACAAGACCTGCCCGGTCTCGGGCAAGCCGGTCGCCGACAACACGTTCTGCCTCATCGGCGACAACCTGGTCCACCTCGGATCCAAGGACGCCGTGGAGGACGTGAAGAAGGACGCGGCGAAGACGCTGGAGAAGGCCAAGGCCTCCGCTCCGAAGGCGAAGGACGGCGCGGCTGAAAAGCACGATTGAGGCACGAAGGCCCCCAGGTCTCGAAGCTCACTTCATCGTGACGCCATGCGCATCTTGATTGCCACGTGGGCCGCGATCGCTCTTGCGCCAGTCCTGGCGCAGGACGCGGCGTCGTCCCCCGTGCTCTCCACGCAGGCCGCGCGGTCGGATGTCCGACTCCCCGCGCGCCGGCGGACGGTCTTGCGCGTCACCGCCAAGGTCGAGGTTCCAGCCGAATCCGATGCGGCGCACCTCGACCTGTGGATCGCCGCCCCCAAACTCGACGACAACCAGTCGCTCATCGACGTCAAGACCGATGAGGTGAAGGTCGGGACGCTCACGCGCCGCGTCGAGCCGGTGAATCAGAACGCGTTCCTTCACCTCGACGTCGACGCGCCGCGAGGGACGATCGAATGCGGGATCGCCTGGACGCTCGAACGCCACGAGATCCTCGCGAGCCGTTTCCGCCAGACCGCGCCTCGCGCGTTGAACGATCAGGAGCTGGCGTCGCTCGCCGCGGAGCTCGGACCCAACGAGAGGGTCCCCGTGACCGGGCGTCTCAAGGTCCGTGCCGACGGCCTGGCGCGCGGCGAGCAGAACCCCATCAACGTGGCCCGAGCGGTCTACGACGACGTGCTCCGCACGATGGAGTTCCGCACCATCGGAGCGGGTTGGGGTCTGGGAGACAGCCTCTGGGCCGCGGATGCCGGCTTCGGCGACGCCATGGACTTCCACTCGCTCTTCACGAGCCTCACCCGCGCCCGCGGCATCCCCACGCGCTTCACCTGCGGGTTGCTGCTTCCGTCCGGGCCGACGTCCGAGGACCAGGAGATCACCGGAAATCACAGCTGGGCCGAATTCTACGTGGCTGACCTGGGCTGGATTCCGGTGGACGTCGCTCAGGCCCGAAAGAACCCCGACTCGCGGCAGTACTATTTCGGCAACGTGTCGGAGGACCGCGTGGCTTTCACGACGGGGCGGGACATTCCGCTCACCCCGCCATCGAAATCCGAACGACACAACTTCTTCCTGAACCCCTACGGTGAGCTCGACGGCAAGCCGATCGCCGTCACGCACCGATTCACGTTCCGGGACGCATGAGCGCGCCCCGCACGCCCTGAGAAGGATCGAACGAACGCCCTCGCCGACGAGGAACCTGGAGGATGACCATGAAACGCAGTCTGATGCTGATCGTCGCGCTCGGTTTGCCGCTCGCTGCCATCGCGCAGGAGAAGAAGGAAGAGCCCAAGGCGAAGGGCTACGTCGTCGGGTCCGTCGTCGCCGACTTCACGTTGAAGAACCTCGACGGCAAGGACGTGTCGCTGAAGAGCCTGGCGACCGACAAGAAGTACATCGTGATCGACTTCTGGTCGCGGGAGTGCCCGGCCGCCAAGGGCGCCGAGCCCCGCCTGGGCAAGCTGAACACGGACTACTCGACCAAGGGCGTGCAGTTCGTCCACATCGCCGCCAACAAGGCGGAGAACAAGGCCGAGGCGGACGTCGAGAAGACCAAGGCGTACGTCAAGAAGCAGAACATCGCGATCCCGGTCCTGCTCGATGCCGACAACAAGATCGCCGACGTGTTCAACGCGCTCGTCACGCCGCACCTCTTCGTCATCGACACGAAGGACATGAAGGTCGTGTACGTGGGCGCGCTCACCGATGACGCGTGGAAGAGCGACAAGGTGACCAAGGAGTACGTGAAGGACGCGCTCGAACTCCTGCTCGCTGGCAAGCCGCTCACGACGTCGAGCACGAAGCCGGAAGGCTGCACGATCAAGCGCGTCGCCGGCTGATCCATGCCCCCGACCGTCCGCCGCCCTCCGCGGCGGACGGTGCTCCTACTTCGCGAGGATCGCCTGCTTCCAGTCGCTCTCGAGCGTCACCGTGTCCTTCCCGAGGCCTGCACGTGACGCGTTCAGGAGAGCCTTCGCCGCAGGCGTCGTCGGCATCTCGTACATCAGCCGGCGCATGAAGGCGCCGAACCTGGCCGGGTCCGACTCGATCAGCCACCGGACCACGCTCGCCGCCTGAAGCCGGCTACGCAGCGAGAGTCCGCGTTCGGTCGATGCGGCCAGTGCCGAGAGCACGCCGCTCTTTCCCGAGTTGGCCAACTCGCGGGTGAACACGTGCCAGTCCGGTGGCGATTTCATGTCCGGCGGGAGCGTCTGCGAATCGCCCGGAGCCGCCACCTTCCCCGGAACCTGCTGTTCGATGACGTGCGAAAGGCCGATGCGAAGCCAGGCCTGGAGCCCATCACCCGCACGAGAGAGCGCCCGGACGAGGAGATTCGTCGCCGTGAACGCGAAGCGGCGCCGATCGGAGACCGACTTCGGATCCTCGATGAGGAGCGCAGCCGTCGGTCCCGAATCGAGCATCACGGCCGTCGTGGGCCAGGTGCCGGCTTCGAACGTGTGGGAGACGAAGGCCTCGTAAGCCGCTTTCGTCGAGAACACGAACAACTCGGAAGCATCGCTCGCGAACGGTGACGTGGGCCCCGAGTCGGGTTTGGCCCGACCGTCGGGACCAAGATCCAGGATCTCGCCGACCTGCGCTTCGATGGCCATGAGGCGCTCGGCCAGGAGGTGCGCGTACTGGTGTCCGTCGAGGGTGCGCGCCGGCGACGCGTTCTTCGGGAACCATGCCTTCAGGATCTCGGCCTCGCGCGGAGACAACTCGTCGACGGTGCCACCGTCCGAGCAGACGACGAGCGTCACGCGCGGCGTCAGCAGCACGATCGGGGCCTTGCCGAAGAGGTGCGTCAGCCAGGGGACGACCACGATCGGGTCCTGGCCAAGCAACGTTCGCCGCGCCGGCAGCGTCCAACAGCCCTGCGCCTGGAGCTTCTCATCCACACAGCGGCGGCAGAGGACGGCGGAGGCCGTGATGACGGCGCCGCCTTCGGCTCGAATGGGAGGTGGTGCGAAACGCGATGTCCCGTCGGGGACCCGGGCGGGCTGCGTCTGGGCCGTCGCGAGCAGGGTCGCCGCGACGGCAGACAGGACGACACGAACACAGCACCGCGCACTGAAGGAGAGATCCATCGCTACCCGCCTTTTGCACCCAGACGGTGTGGCGCGCACGTGGCCCGCCACACCCAGTCGTCCATCACTTCGCAGACGCGATGGCGCGGAGCGCCTCGACCTGCTTTTCACACTCGCGAAGACCGACTTTGCCCCGCTCGACGTTCTCGATGGCGTCGGCGCGTTCATGACCGCAATCCGGGCAGACGATCGCGGCGTCCCACCCGGCGATGAAGTCTTGGACCTGGGCGCGGTCGTTCAGCAGCGACGTCATCTTCGGAAGCCGATCGGTCAGCTCGGTCTTCGACTCGGCCTTCCATGCGCGCTCCATCAGATCGAAGGCCGCCGACAGCTTGCGCTGCCCGGCGACGGTCTCGATGAACGTTCCGTCGGCGCGATACGTCGAGAGCTTGACGTCCAGCGACTTCTCCTGCGTCGCGCCGCCGACGTCGACCTTGAAGCAGTCGAAGAAGTGAGTCGCAGAGCGCACCCGGTCATCGGACTCGAGCATGGCGAGCGCGCGGACGTGCTCGGGGTTCATCGAATCGTAGGTGATGACGACGGCCGGACGACGATCGCGTGCCCACCCGCCTTCCGCAGGAGCGAGCGTCATGGCCTCGTCGATCGTGGCAACCTTGGAGGCGTACCCGTCGCGGTGGATCACCGGGAGGAACGCGGCCTTCCACGCGCCATGCAGGCGTTCCTTCCACTTCGCGTCGAAGCTCTTCGGCTTCGCCGCGCCCGTCGTTCCGCCGGTGCCGCGGCCGCCACCGCCTCGGGCAGCCGCGCCGCCCGCGAACGTGCCACCCGTGGCAGCTCTCGGGTCGCCGCCGCCGGTCAGCTGGCGACCTGGCAGGGTGCCTCCCCCCTGGCCTGGAGCCGGCGGCGTGACGCCGCCGACGGGCCCCGTCTGCCCGACGTTTCCGCCCCCCACCGGGACGAACGGCGTCGACCCGCCAGGAGGTCCGACGAACCCGTGAGCGTGAACCTGGCCAACCAACAAGGTGATCCCGGCGATCCAAAGCATGCCGGAGGTGCGCAGCGATCTCTTCATGAGCAAACTCCCGAGAAAAGGCGAACTCGAGACGTCGTCTCGGTCGCCGCGCACCCGCAATGCAACCAGGATGCCGCGGTCAGCCCCGATGTGCCGGCCCCGCGCGGCAGCCGCGCAAGCGGAATGAGATGAGCGAGTTACGGATGACACAGGTGAATCCGGCGCCGCCCTGGTCGCGAGCGCACGCCCCACGAACTTCGTCACGAAACCGTGACGCTCGCGGGTCGATCGCAGCACCGCACCCCGCAACCCGCGGACGATCCCCCATGAAGGTCCGAACGCCTCCGAACGTCACGTCGGTTTCCGCGGTGCGGCCGCCGACCGCCCCGGCTGCGCCAGTTCCCTGACGACGGAGAGGGCGGAATGCAGCGCGACGACCGCCGCGTCCGTCCGAAGCGGGTGGGGTCCGAGGGAGACGGGCATGAACCCACGTGCCTCGAGCAGCGCGACCTCGAACGGGATGAACCCTCCGTCCGGGCCCACGGCGACCGCAAGCGGGCGGGCCGGCTCGACTGGAACCTCGGCGGCGTGCGTGGCAGCCGCCGGGTGTGCGACGAACCGGCTCGCGCCGTCGACGAGCGCCGGGAGTTCGTCCTCGACGAACGGGCGGAAGCGTTCGAACAGCCGCACGACCGGGAGCCGCGTGCGGCGAGACTGCTCGAGCCCGGCAACGAGGTGCTCGCGAACGGTCGCGGGATCCAGAATGCTGGACCCGAGGTGACTCCGGTCGACACGCCAGCTCCTCGTGAGGAGGATCTGGGCAAAGCCGAGGGCCGTGGCGTGCTCGAGGATCCGCGCGAGAGCCTTGGGCCGGGGCACCGCGAGGACCAGGGTGTCGCGTGTCCCCAGCGGAGGAACCTCCGGGAAGTCTCCGCGGATCTCGACTCGGTCACCGGCGATCCGATCCACCTCCACCGTGCCCAGGTTCCCGTCCAGGATCCCGGCGCGCAGGCGCGTGCCGGGTCGGACCTTCAACACCTCGCAAAGGTGTCGCGCGCGGCGTCCCGAGAGAACCGCGCGTCCTTCGCCGTCGACTTCGTCGCGTGAAAGGAGGAGGAGGTTCATCTCGATCCGCCGGTTGTGAGCGACCGCGGATCAGGGTTTGTCGGGCCCGAGCGCCTGCGTCATGAGCTCGGACATGCGGCGCGCGAACTGGTGCGGGTCCGCGATCGGGCTCCCCTCGGCGAGCAGAGCTTGATCGTAGAGCAGGTGCACGAGGTCCTTCAGGCGATCACCCATGGGGTCCAGCTCGTTCAGGATGTGGAGCCGCTTGATGACGGGGTGATCCGCGTTGATCTCGAGGATCCGCTTCGCCTCGGGGACGTCGCGCCCCTGCGACCGCAGCATGCGTTCGATGTGCGAGTGGAGGCCGCCCTCGGGAACCACGAGACAACACGGCGAATCCGTGAGGCGCGTGGAGATCCGGACCTCCTTCACGTGATCCTCCAGGATGTCCTCCGTGCGGTCGATCAGCGATGCGAGCCGCGACGTCTTCGCCTTGGTGTCCTCGGCTTTCTCGCCGTCCTTCTCCTCCGTCTCGAGATCCAGGTCCTCTTTCATCGCCGAGACGAGCTTCTTGCCTTCGAACTCGCGGATCGACTCGACCGCCCATTCGTCGATCGGGTCGGTCATGTAGAGAACTTCGAACCCCCGCTTGATGAGAGCCTCGATGTGCGGACTCCCCTCGACGGCCTTGCGGGACGCGCCGAACGCGTAGTAGATCGCGTCCTGGCCTTCCTTCATCCGCTTGACGTAGTCGGCGAGCGACGTGAACTCCTCACGCGAACTGGCGTAGCGCACGAGCTTGGCGATGCGGTCCTTGTTCTCCCAGTCGAAGTGGAGGCCTTCCTTGAGTACGGCCCCGAAGACGCCGAACACGGTGCGGTACTCCTCCGCCTTGCTCTCGGCCATGTACTCGAGAGCCGCGAGGACTTTCGCCGTCACGGTCTTCCGCATCGCCTTCACCACGCGATCCTCCTGAAGGAGTTCGCGCGACACGTTCAGCGGGAGGTCCTCCGAGTCGATCACACCGCGCACGAAACGCAGGTACTCGGGGATGACGTCCTCGCAGTCCTCCATGATGAAGACGCGCTTCACGTAGAGCCGCGCGCCTCGCTTGCGATCCCGATCGAACATGTCGAACGGCGCATGCTTCGGGATGAACAAGAGGCCCGTGTACGAGAGCGTGCCCTCGATGGAGAAATGCACGGTGTCCGCAGGCGCCTCGGTGTCGTGCGTCAGGTGCTTGTAGAACTCGACGTAGTCCTCGGGCTTGATCTCGGACTTGGGCCGCTTCCACAACGCGCTGGCGCGATTCACCGTCTCCGTCGACTTGACGGGGTGCTTGTCGTCCTTCTCACCGACCTCGCGCGTCACTTCGAGCTTGATCGGGAACGACACGAAGTCCGAGTACTTGCGCACGAGTTCCCGAAGCCTCCACTCGTCGAGGAACTCGAGGCAGTCGTCCTTCATGTGCAGGGTTATGCTCGTGCCGCGGCCGGCGGGTGCCGTCGCCGGCTCGACCGTGAAGCGCTCGCGAGCGTCCGATTTCCACACGAAGGCCTGGTCGGTACCGGCCGCGCGGGACGTGACCTCGACGAGGTTGGCGACGATGAACGCGCTGTAGAACCCGACGCCAAACTGGCCGATCAGCTCGGGGCCGTTCGACCCCACGCCCTGCTTCTTCAGGACCTCGAGGAATTCACGAGAACCCGAGTGCGCGATCGTGCCCAGGTTCTTGACGAGTTCTTCCTGCGTCATGCCCACGCCGTTGTCGGAGATGGTCAGCGTGCGCGCCGTGCGGTCGGGAACGATGCGGATCTCCAGATCCTTGTCGTCGCCGATCAGGTCGTGCTCGGTCACGCCGCGAAATCGCAGCTTGTCGATGGCGTCGGCGCCGTTCGAAATCAGCTCGCGCAGGAAGATCTCGCGGTGGCTGTAGAGCGAATGGATGACGATGTCCAGGACCTTGCTGACCTCGGCCTGGAACTTGTGCTCTTGAGCGGATGACGTCTCGGCTCCGGACATGGCGAAACTCCTCTTCCCGTTGGCGGCATCGCGCGCCCGCGACCGCGCCCATGACGGGGCCAGACTGTGGCTACGGCCGGGGCGATTCTCAACCTCCGGGCGCGCAGCCCGCCGCGGCCGCCCCCGAACGACGCGAGGATCGACTCAACACGCCGCTGCCACTTTGGTTTAGACTCGGCGCGCCCGGACCCGCGAACGCCATGACCGACGACGGACAACGCAACCGACACCCCTCACCCAGTCGATGGCTGGCCGTCGTCTCCGTGATCGCCGCGGCCGGAGGGCTCGCCGGACTTCAGCTGACGCCCGAGGTGCGGTCGGCGGTCTGGCAGCTCGCCGGGCGGTTCCACCCGGCCGTCGTCCATTTCCCCGTGGCGCTCATCGCCGTCGCGGCGGCGTTCGAGTGGTTCGACGGGCGGCGGCGCCGCTTCGTTCCGAGCCGATGGTCCACGCGAATTCTGGCCCTCGGAGTGGCATCCTCGGCCGTCGCGGCGCTCCTCGGCTTCGCGGACGCCGAGACCGCCGGCCACCAGGGAACGACGGCGGCGCTCCTCGCCGATCACCGGGCCTTGGGAATCGCCACCGTCACTGCGGCCGTCGTCGCCTTCTGGGTCGGAGTCCGGGCCCGCCGCGTTCCGCTTCCCGGGCGCCTGCGGCTCTACCGCGGCGCCCTCGGGCTCGCAGTGCTCAGCTCGGTCGTCACGGGACACCTCGGGGCGTGTCTCGTCCATGGGCCCGAGTCGTTCGACGAGGCCTTCGATCGGGTTCTCGTCGCGGCGGGCGCTCGCGCGCCGGCACCCGCCCCGGTCGCGCGCGGAGGTGCGCTCGTCGATTTCGCCCGGGACGTGCAGCCGATCCTGGCGCGGCGCTGCTACTCGTGCCATGCCGGGACGAAGCCAGAGGCCGGACTCTCGCTCGATCGCGAGGACGGACTGCGCCGCGGCGGAAAGTCCGGCAAAGCAGCCGTCACGCCCGGCGACCCGCAAGCGAGCGAACTCGTCGCGCGGATCGAGAGCCACGATGCGCGGTACCTGATGCCGCCCAAGGGAGGCGCTCTCACGCGCGAGCAGGTCGAAACGCTGAATGCGTGGGTCACGCAGGGCGCGCGATGGTCCGTCGCCGACGGCGCGAACCCGGGCGACCACTGGCATTGGGCGTGGCGCCCGCCCTTGCGACGCAACCCTCCCGCGGTCCTGGCCGTCGACTGGCCGCGAAATCCGGTGGACGCATTCATCCTGGCCCGCCTCGAGCGGGAGAAGGTCGTGCCATCGCCCGAGGCCGACCGCGCCACGCTTCTACGTCGACTCAGCCTGGACGTCATCGGCCTCCCTCCGACGGTCGAGGAGGTCGACGCATTCGTGGCCGACACGCACCCGTCCGCCTACGACCGGGCCGTCGATCGACTCCTCGCCTCACCGCACTTCGGCGAGAGGTGGGCACGGCCGTGGCTCGATGCGGCGCGCTACGCGGACACTCACGGCTACGAGAAGGACGATCGCCGTTCCATGTGGCCGTGGCGCGACTGGGTCATCTCCGCGCTCAATGCCGATCAGCCATTCGACCAGTTCACGATCGACCAGCTCGCGGGCGATCTCCGGCCCAACCCGACGGTCGAGCAGCGGATCGCCACGGGGTTCCACCGCAACACGATGGTGAACGAGGAGGGCGGCGTCGATCCGGAGGAGTTCCGCGTGGAGACCGTCGCCGACCGCGTCGCGACGACGGCGACCGTCTGGCTCGGCATGACGATCGGATGCGCGCGGTGCCACGACCACAAGAGCGATCCGATCACGCAGCGGGACTACTACTCGCTCTTCGCGTTGTTCAACGACGACGAGGCCGATGCCGTCGTCCACGCGACGGGCGTGCGGGCTGCGGGCGCGCACGTGGAGGTGCCGATTCCCGCAACTCGCGCCCAGTTCGACCGGGTATCGTCCGACCTCGCGCGCATCGAGGCGAAGATCGCGGGGGTCACGCCCGAGGTCGCAGCCGCGCAGGCGGAGTGGGAACGGGAGACGCGCGATGCGCTTCGCCCGTGGTCCGTGCTGCGCCCCATCTCCGCCGTCTCCGCAAACGGGGCCGATGTCGCCGTGCGACCGGACGGTTGCCTGCTCGTCGGCGGCCGAAACTCAGAGCGCGAGACCCTGACGGTGACCTGCGAGGGGACGGGCGCGCCGATCGCCGCGCTTCGACTCGAGGTGTTTCCGGACTCGAGTTGGAACGACGACGTCGGCCGCGCGGACAACGCGAACGCGGTCGTCTCCGAGATCACGCTCCAGGCGTCCTCGGGCGACGCGCTTGCACCGATGACGGTCGTCGCCACGTGGGCGGACTTCGAGCAGCAGGGATTCGGCGGCCCCGCCGCGTGGCCGATCGCCGCGGCCGTCGATGGCGACCCGAAGACCGGCTGGGCGTTCGGTCCGCGCACGCACGAGCCGCACGTCGCCGTGCTGAAGATCGACGGCGCGCCCGTCGTCCCGGTGGGCAGCCGCCTCGTCGTCACCCTCCGCCAGGACTACGGCGAACGCCACACGCTGCGCATGTTCCGGCTTTCGCAGACGGCCGATGCGGGCGTCGACCACGCGCCGGTGCTGCCGCTCGCGATCGGCGCGGCCGTCGTCGTCCCGGTCACCGAGCGCACGCCCGCTCAAGCCCGCGCCCTGCACGACCATTTCGCCGAGCGCACGGAGATCCTCGAAGACGCCCGGCGCGAGCGAAGCCGCCTCCGGGAGGCCCTGCGTCCCCTGGTCGCGGCGCGCGCCGCCGTCTTGAGGAAGCTCCCCGAATCGCGGCCCACTCACATCCACGTCCGGGGAAGCTTCCTCGACCAGGGCGACGCGGTGGCGCCGGGAACGCCGCCGCTCCTCGGCTCGCTTCCCGACGGCCCGGCGGCGGACCGTCTCGCCCTCGCGCGCTGGCTCGTCGACGGGAAGAACCCCCTCACCGCGCGCGTGGCCATGAACCGGCTGTGGGCACAGATCTTCGGTCGAGGCCTCGTGGAGTCGGACGACGACTTCGGCGTTCAGGGAGAGGCGCCCACGCATCCGGAGCTGCTCGACTGGCTGGCGACGGAATTCGTCCGATCCGGCTGGAGCCAGAAGGCGATGATCCGTCTCCTGGTGACGTCGTCGACGTATCGCCAGGCGTCCACGGTTCGGGCCGACCTGTTGGAGCGAGATCCAGAGAACCGGCTCCTCGCGCGCGCTCCGCGCACGCGACTCGAGGCGGAGACGATCCGCGACGTGGCGCTGTCGGCCGCGGGGTTGCTCAGCGAAAAGGTCGGCGGCCCGAGCGTCTTCCCACCCCAACCCGAGGGCGTGTGGACGATGATCTACAGCAACGACAAATGGACCGAGAGCGTCGGTGACGATCGCCATCGGAGAGGGATCTACACGTTCTGGCGCCGTACGGCCCCGTACCCGTCGTTCACGGCGTTCGGAGCGCCGAGCCGCGAGATCAGCTGCACGCGACGTCCGCGGACGAACACGCCGCTCCAGGCTCTCACGACGCTGAATGACCCGGCCTTCGTCGAGGCCGCTGGCGCCCTCGCCCGCCGCGCGATGACCGCCGGAAGCGAGCCCGCGGATTGGATCCGCACGGCGTTCCGCGCGTGCGTCGCGCGCGCGCCGACGGAGGCCGAGGTCCGCACGTTGACGGCGTTGTTCGACGCCGAGCGGACCGCGCAGGCATCGGACGCGGCATCGGCGAAGCGGCTGCTCGACGCGGCCCTCGCCGGCGCGACCGATCGGCCTGCGGATCTCGCCGCCATGTTGGTCGTGGCGAACGTGTTGTTGAACCTCGACGAAACCCTCACGAAAGGCTGACCATGGCAACGCCATCAGACGACGGCTTCCCGCCGACGCGCAGGGAGTTCCTCCTGCGATGCGGAGTCGGTCTGGGAGCCATCGCGCTCGGCAACCGCCTGGGCCAGACCTTCGCGCCCACGATCGCATCGACGGACGACGACCCCCTGGCGCCGCGCCCGCCGCACTTCGCGCCTCGGGCGAAGAGCGTGATCTACCTGTTCATGAACGGCGCGCCGTCTCAACTCGACCTCTTCGATCACAAACCCAAGCTCAACGAACTGCACGGCCAGCCCATTCCGTCGGAGCTGGTCAAGACCGAGCGCTTCGCGTTCATCAAGGGCAAGCCTCGGATCCTGGGCTCGCCCTTCAAGTTCGCCCCCCACGGGCGCTGCGGCGCAGAGGTCTCGCAGCTCCTGCCGCACATCGCATCGATCGTCGATGACATCACCATCGTGAAGTCGGTTCGAACGGACGCCTTCAACCACGCGCCGGCCGAGCTGTTCATCAACACGGGGCTGGCCCGGATCGGGCGCCCCAGCATGGGATCGTGGGTGACGTTCGGACTCGGTTCGGAGTGCCGCGATCTACCGGGGTTCACGGTGCTCTTGTCCGGCGGCGGTCAACCCAGCGGCGGATATGCATGCTGGGGCAACGGCTTCCTTCCGAGCGTCTTCCAGGGCGTCCAGCTGCGTGCGGCGCGGGATGCGGTCCTCTTCGTACGCAATCCCGACGGGATGTCCGACGACACGCGACGACGCTCGCTCGATGCCCTCCGCGACCTCAACGACGAGCGCGCGCGGTCGGTCGGCGACCCGGAGATCGCGGCGCGCGTCCAGGCCTTCGAACTGGCGCACCGCATGCAGTCGAGCGTTCCGGAACTGACGGATCTATCCGCCGAGTCGCCGCAAACCCTCGCCGCCTACGGCGTCACACCGGGGCAGCCGTCGTTCGCCACCAACTGCCTCCTCGCGCGCCGGATGGTCGAGCGCGGCGTCCGGTTCGTGCACCTCTATCACCGCGGCTGGGACAGCCACGGTACGGGGCCGAGCGACGATCTCGAACACTCGCTTCCCAAGCGCTGTCTCGAAACCGACCAGGCGTGCGCCGCGCTCGTGAACGACCTCAAGCAACGCGGACTTCTGGACTCCACGCTCGTGATCTGGGGCGGAGAGTTCGGGCGCACGCCCATGAACGAGGCCCGCAACGGATCGACGTACCTCGGTCGCGATCATCATCCGCGCGCCTTCACCATGTGGTTCGCTGGCGGTGGAACGAAGCGCGGCTTCACCCTCGGCGAGACGGACGAACTCGGGTGGGACGTCGTCCGCGATCCAGTTCACGTGCACGACGTGCAGGCGACGGTCCTCCACCTGCTCGGGCTCGACCACAAGCGGCTCACGTTCCGATTCCAGGGGCGGGATTTCCGCCTGACGGACGTACACGGAGAGGTCGTTCAATCGTTGATCGCGTGAGACCCGGGCGGATCAGAGGATCCGCCAATAGACGTCGTCGAGGGTCGCCCGGAATCCCGGAAGCACCGTGGGCGATTCGACACTCCCCGAAGACGCGTCGGTGACCAGCCCGAGCCTCCCGTCCGAACGCGCCAGGATCCGCACACGCCGCTGCGCCGAATCCACCAGCCAGTACTCGTCGACCCCGATCGCGTCGTACAGACGCAGCTTCCGCCCCTGGTCGACGTTCACCGTGCTCGCGGACAGCACCTCGACGACGAGATCCGGCGGCCCCACGAGTCCCCGCGGCGTGGCCACGTGCGCCCGCTCGGTTCGCAAGATGAGGATGTCGGGCTCGACGTAGGTGTCGCTCGTGATGAAGACGCCAGTGGGGGCAACACGGCAGATCCCGGCGCCCGTCCGCTTCAGGAAGCGCATGAACTCGTGCGCGAGGTTCACGACCACACCCTGATGCTCGAATCCCGGCGACGGCGACACGCACAACTCCCCGCCGATGACCTCGTAGCGATGGCCATCGGACGGGAGTGACACGACCTCGTCACTCGTCCACCGTCGAGACTTCGCGTGCGCCGGGATCATGAGGCAGCCACTGGGAGTGACGCTTCGAAGCGGGCGCTCGTCCGGACGATTTCCAAGAACGATCCCTCCACCGTCGTGCGGTCGCCGCCCGTTCTGGATCCCGACCTCGTCACGTCCAGCTCCAGAACAACCGTTCGACGCCGACCGTGAAGCCGGGAAGCACGACCGGTGACTCGACGACGCCGTCCCCGCGATCCGCCGCCACCGTCAACCCGGCCGCCGTGGGGACGCGCACGACGACGCGACGTTCGATGGGATCCACGATCCAGTACTCACGGACTCCCGCGCTCGCATACAACCGGAGCTTCTGGCCGAGGTCGACACGTCGGGTGCCGGGCGACGTCACCTCGACCACCAGGTCGGGAGCGCCGATCAGCCCCTTCGGCGCGACGATGTGCCGACGCTCGCGAAGCACGACCACGAGATCCGGTTCGACGTAGGTCTCAGGCGAGAGGAACACCCCCAGCGGTGCTGGAACACATACGCCGCGACCCTCGCGTTCGAGGAAGCCGGACAGCGCGACCAGGAGCCGCTGCACGACGTACTGGTGCTCGAATCCCGGCGACGGCGACACGCACAACTCCCCGCCGATGACCTCGTAGCGATGGCCATCGGACGGGAGTGACACGACCTCGTCACTCGTCCACCGTCGAGACTTCGCGTGCGCCGGGATCATGAGGCGGCCACTGGGAGTGACGCTTCGAAGCGTGCGCTCGTCCGGACGATTTCCAAGAACGATCCCTCCACCGTCGTGTGCTCACCGGCCGTTCTGGATCCCGACCTCATCATGTCCAGTTCCAGAACAACCGTTCGATGCCGACCGTGAAGCCGGGAAGCACGACCGGTGACTCGACGACGCCGTCCCCGCGATCCGCCGCCACCGTCAACCCGGCCGCGGCGCGGACGCGCACGACGACGCGACGTTCGATGGGATCCAGCACCCAGGACTCGCGAACGCCACACGCCTCGTAAAGACGCTGCTTGGCGCCCAGGTCCCAGGCCTTGGTGCGAGGGGAAATCGCCTCCACCACGAGATCCGGGGCAGCCGTCAGACCGCGCGGCGAAAGGATGGCCATCCGCTCACGGCGCACGACGACGAGGTCCGGCTCCACATACGTATCGCCGGAAAGGAACACCCCGAGCGGCGCCGCAACGCAGATTCCGTGTTCGGTCCGACGCAGATGGAGCTCGATCTCGACGGCGAGTTGGTGAAGGCACCACTGATGCTCGAACCCCGGCGACGGCGACACGCACAACTCCCCGCCGATGACCTCGTAGCGATGACCATCGGACGGGAGTGACTGGACCTCGTCACTCGTCCACCGTCGGCTCGTTGCGTCGATGTTGATCATGGAGCGGTCACCTGGAGAGACGCTCGGATCCTATCGGTCGTCCGTCAAAAAATGGAGCCCGGGTTCGAACAACTGCAACGCCAGCACTTTTTCTGTGCGAGCGTCCGCTCCCCTCGAGCTCCGCGCCGCTCACCCGATCGTGACGATCCAGATCACCTTGCCCACGTGCGCGCGCGCCAGTGCAGGCAACTCGCGCGCGGCGTCCGCGGGTTCGAGCCGGCGCACGTGTCCGATCGCCTCGAGCCGCGCGAGGTTCTCGGGGAGGAATGGCGAGCCAGGCCCCTCGGGCCCCACCGCGACGACACGCGGCACGCGCAGCCCGCTCGCGCGGCGCAACCGCGCCAACTCTTCGAACGCCTCGACGCCGCCGAGCGCGCCGTAGTCGAAGTACCAGGCGTGCACGTAGAAGCCGCTCGCGGAGAACGCGCCGGGATAGATCAGTCCGTCCGTCGGCGCGGCGACGCGATCGAAGTCCGCGCCGAGCGCGCGGCATTCGTCATCACGCACGCGACGCCACTCGCCCGCCGACGAACTCGCCAGCACGATCGCGAGGGCACCGATCGCCAGAACCCTCGCCCGCCCGGGAAGAAGGCGCGCGCATTCGACCGACGCGAGGACGGCCCACGGCACGGCATAGGCCCACCAGAACTCGTGATCCACCGAGTGGCCCGGAAACGCGACGACGTTCGCGACGGCGGGAATCACCAAGGCCCACGCGCACGCCGCCATCTCATCGCCTCGCCGCGCGGCACGCCAGAATCGCGCACACACCAAGAGCGAGGCCGCGGCCACCGGGATGCCGTAGAGTCGGGCCCAGAATCCCAGTTGGGCATCGATCCACGTTCCCAGCGCCGGCTTCGTCGACCCCGTCGTCGTCACGCGCCCGAGCCCCGCGACGGCCTCGATCGCTTCACGAAGCGAAAGTCCCTGCCAGGCACCGAAGACGCCGACGATGACGAGCACGCAGACTGCGGCGACGGCACCGAGCAGACAAGTGCGCCACACCCGGCGCTCGCCGTTCGCGCGGAGGATCTCGGTGACGAGCAACCCCGGCACCACCGCCGCACCGATCCAATCCGTCCAGACGGCACACGCGAGTGCCATGCACACGAGCGAGTACTTCCGCAGCGATGCGACGCGCAGTCGCAGATGCAGCCAGACCGCCAACGTCATGAAGCCGAGCGTCACCGGCTCGTAGCCGACCTGCCACCCCGTGATCCAGCTCATGGGGAGCGCGGCGAAGAGTGCGGCCACGCTGACACCCGCCCACGTCCCCCGCGCCTTCCCCGCGACGAGGGCCAGGAGAAAACCTGTCAGCGTCGAGAGCAGAATCGGGAGACATCGAAACGTTCTCTCCGAGTACCCGCCGAGCGCGACCGCCGCGCGAAGCGCCCACGGAATGAGCGGCGGGTGATGCCAGTAGATCGTGCCCTGCGTCGGTCCGTTCAGTGGGAGGACGTAGAAGTACGGCGCCCCTCCCAGCGCGCCGAAGCCGAGCCGCTCGTAGCTCTGCTCGAAGCGGGAGAAGTAGACGGCGCCGTTCACCGACCCGAGCGACCGATCCCACGGCTCGTCGATCACCGCCAGATAGCGGCCGACGCCGAGCACGATCGCGATGGCACCGACGATCCAAGGATTGAATCGCCGGTGATTCACCTTCCCGCCCGCTCCTCGACGACGCGAAAACCGGTGTAGACGGGGGGCGGCGTGCGGTCGCCGGCCAGGGGGTCGGTGCCGAACCACGCACACCCGCCCCAGGCTTTCGCCTTGGGTTCGAGCGTGGGTCGCGTCGCGAGGTCGGAACCGTCGTCCACGGCCCATTCGGCGACGTTGCCGCCCAGATCGCTCACCGGCTGACGCCGTCCGGGCTCGCCGATCGCCGCCGCGGGACGCGATCCGACCGGCAGGAGCAGCGGAGGAACGCCAGGCGCTTGCGCCTCCCACGGCACTTCGGACGTTCGAGCTCGGATGCCGTCGAGGTCGTGGGGCGATGCGACGAATCCGGCCCACCAATCGAGCGTGTTCTCCGAGTCGGGAAGATCGTCCGCGAGCCGGTCGAGTTCATCCGTTCGCGGAAGCCGGAATCGCCGCCCCGTCACGCGGCCGAGCCACGCGCAGTACGCCTGCGCGTCCTCGAAGGAAACGCCGCTGATCGGGTAGTTCGCCGTGGCGTCCGCAAAGTCGAGTTCGGGACGAAACGCCTTCCACTGCCCGCGCGTGACCTCGAATCTGCCGAGCGAGAGACCTCCGACGTACACCACCTCGGGGATCAGCACCGTCACCGGCTTCTGCCCCGGCGCCGCCGCTGCGTCGACCCTCACGCCGAATGCGGCGCCGTCGCGGGCTGGCGTCCGTGCCGCCTCCCAGATGCGCGAGCCGTCGAACGAGGGATCGGCGTCGGGTACGCGGAAGAGGTGCTTGTCGACGAACGCCATCTCCTCTTCGAGTTTGCGGCGCCGGCGAGCGAGCGACGTCAGGCTGTGCTTCTCGGCGGGGAACTGGATGAAGCGCACGGGCGCCTTTCCCAGGTGTTGAAGGGCCCGATACCACTCCCATCCCTGGTTCGTCGGCACGGCCCGATCCCTCGCTCCGATCATGACGAGCGTGGGCGTGGTGACGCGCTCCGCGCGAAACAGCGCGGACTTCTTCAGGTACGTCTCGGCGGCGGACCAGGGCGGACCTCCGAGATAGTAGTCGTCGAAGGCCGGGCCGAACTCGCACACGCCGTAATCGCTCGTCCAGTTCACGTCCCCCGCGCCCGCGACGCAGGCCCGGAACGTGAACGGGAAGCCGGGCGCGAATTCGTCGCGCAACGCCAGCATCGCGATGGAGAGGATCGCACCGTTCGACCAGCCGCAGAGTCCGAGTCGATCCAGATCCACCGGTTCGCGCGCAGCGACGAACTCGATGCCGCGACAGAGGTCCAGAAGCTCGAGCTCGAAGTAGCGGTGACGAATGGACTCGCCGAACGCGGCACCGTAGTCCGAGCTTCCGTGGTAGTTGACGCTGAGGACGTAGGCCCCGCGCGCCGCGTAGAGGTTGGGGGCGTAGGACCAACCGTCGGAAAACTCATCGTAGTCCGCGGCGAACGGCCCGCCATGGGTCAGCAGCACGAGCGGGTGCTTCGCGCGGCTCTCGTGCTCGTGGGGGAAATAGAGGAGCGCCTGCACCGGCTCATCGCCCGCGCCCTTGAACCCGACGACCTCGACCCGAGCGAGTCGCTTGCCGTCGAAGGGAACCTTGCAGACGTCGAGGCGATGCACCGCTGCCAACGTGGCGCCCGATCGCACCGCCGAGAACCACTGGGATGGCGCGTCCGCCGTGGACGAGCGATAGACGACGCGGTCGGAGCCCGCACGGCCGACGACTTCGCGGATCCTCTCGGCGCCGTCCCCGAGAAACGGCTCGACCCGCCATCCGGCCGCCGAACCCGGCGACGCATGAAGCCACCCGAATCGAGGCCGTACTCCGTCCGCCAGCCCCGCGACGAATCCGTCGCGCGCCGACGCCGTGACCGCGAGGCTCGCGAACCCGCGAGTCCATTCGAGCCCCGCGTCGCGGACCGAGCCCGTCGCGACGTCGATCAGGAACGCCACGTTCACGCCGGCCATGTCCTCGCCATCCACCGTCGGCCGCAATCCCATGGCGAGACAGGACGACCCGTCCGCAGCCCAGGCGAACGCCAGGGGCTTGGACTTCCGGTCTGCGAAGATCTCGCGGCTCGTGGCCGCCTCCAGGTCCCACAAGCGGACCTTCGGAGGCACGCGGCCGTCGACTTCGAAGAGCGGCGTTTGTTTGTGGAGGGCGACGGCGTGCTTCCCGTCGGGCGACACTTCGAAGGTCTCGATCGAGTCGAGGTTCTCCGTGAGGCGAACGGTCTTCGGGCCGTCGTCAGCCAGCGTCACGACGAAGAAGCGCGTCGCCGCCACACGGAACTCGTCCAGATCCTCGACGGCCTCCGAGTCGTCCTTGTCGTCCTTGCGCCGCTGCTCCCGCGCCGCGAGCTTCTCCCGGCCCGTCACGAGGAGGCGCCCCGCGTCGAGCCACCGGAACCCCGCGACACCCTCGGGCAACTCCGTGACGGCGACGGCTTCGCCACCCGTCATGTCGAGAACGAAGACCTGCTCCTTGGGCTCCTCGTCCGCGTCGGCGACGCGCCGAGGCCTGCGCCCGCTCCGCTTCTCGTCGGGGACGTCCACCTTGCGCGCCGACGAGAACGCCACACGTCGACCGTCCGGTGACCACCTGGGGTCCACGTCCTGACTCGGTCCCGTGGTCAGCGGGCGCGATACGCCCGACTCCAGATCGACGATCCAGACCTTCTTCCGCATGCGGTCCTTCGTCGCATCGGGGGTCTCCCGCACGTAGACGGCGCGCTTGCCGTCGGGCGCGACCTCGAAGGCCGTCGCGGACTCCTGCTCGATGCAGTCGCGGATCGCGGGCGCCTCGATTCGCGGGCGGCTGTCGGGTCGGACCTGCGCCCAGGCCACCACCGTCGACGCGCACAAAAATATCCCGAGCCAGCCGGCGACTCTCATTCGACTCATGTCCTTGCCCCGAGCGCGAACGCGCGGTGACGTTCTATGGGATTCCGCGGGCGGCCCCACCGGCGGCGTCGGGAAGCGGGGACCGCGCGTGCTCAGCGCGCTCCGCCCAGGACTGCCCGATACACGTCCGCATGGCGGCGCGCGCACCCTTCCCAGGTGAACTGCTCGGCGCGTGCCCGGCCGCGGGCCACGAGCTGCGCGCGGTATTCAGGTTGGTCGAGGACGTCAGCGAGCCTGCGTGCGAGCGCATCGTCGTTGCCTGCGGGAAACAGCAGCGCGCCATCTCCCACGACCTCGGGGATCGACGCCGCATCCGACGCGACGACCGGTGTACCCGACGCCATGGCTTCCACGAGCGGCATGCCGAAGCCCTCGAGCAGCGACGGAAGGACGAAGGCCTCGGCCTCGCGGTAGAGGTCCGGCAGATCCTCCCGGGCGACGTACCCGGCGAAGACGACGCGATCGAGGACCCCGAGGCGGTGCGCCATCGTCCGCAGCTCCGTCGGGTCCATGTCCTGGCGACCGGCGAAGACGAGGCGGAGATCGCGCTCAGCGTCCTTCACCAGCCGCGCCAGTGCCGAGATGGCCGTCGCCGGGTCCTTGCGCGCGCGCAGCGTGCCGACGGTGAGGAGGTAGGGCCCAGGCGGGATGCCGTAACGCTCGCGAGCGAGCGACGGTCCGATGGGTCGGAAGTCCGGGTCCACCCCGTGGGGAATCACGGCGATGCGATCTGCGGGCACGCTGGCGACGGCGAGGATCGCGTCCCGCGTCGCCTCCGACGGCGTGATGATCGCGTCCGCAACCGCCAATGCGTGCATGAGCCGCAATCGATGTCGCGAGAGGATGCCCCCCTCGCCCTCGATGCCGTGGCGGCCGGGGACGTCGTGAATGGTGACGACCTTGCGCGCTGGTGTCAGCGTGGCGACGGCCGCGACGGGCGCATGCAACAGCTCCACGCCCTCGCGCGCCACGATCTGCGGCAGCGTGATCTCGCGCCACAACGACCTGCCGAATCCGCCGCCTGCGGCAATGACGCGGGCCGGTTCCTGAACGCGCGGCGCCGGTTTTCCGGCGCGGACGATGATCGTGACGATCAGGTCGTCCACGACGCGCGGAAGCGTTTCGGCCAACCGTCGCGCGTAGCGTTCGACGCCGGTTTCGACGGGCGCTTCGAGGCAGGTGAGATCGAGTCCGATGGCGTGCATCAGTGGAAGACGATGTTGAGGAAGGAATCGATCGGATCGAGGGAAGTGAGGACGTGGTCGGGTTGCGACGCGGCGAGAGATTCCGCCGTCTCGCCTCCGGTTGCGACGGCGATCGCGACGGCCCCGGCAGCGCGTGCCGCGAGCACGTCGTTCCGCGTGTCGCCGATCAGAAACACATCCTGAGCGGCATACCTGACTCCGCGCAGCTCCTGCGCGCGCTTCACCGCGAGACGCGCCAGTTCGCGGCGGTCGCGGTGGTCGTCGCCGAAGGCACCTGTGTGGAAGCAGTCGAACATGCCGTCGCGCGCCAGTTTGATCCGGGCGCCCTCCCGCACGTTCCCGGTGACGAGGCCGAGCGTGACGCCCGGAGCCGCCTCCAAGCGCGGAAGAAGCTGAGGAACACCCGGCAGGATCAACGGTGGCCCGGAAACCACCTCCACCTTCAGCTGGTCAAGGTAGTCCCGCACGATCGCCAGCCGATCGTCCAGGGAACCGCGCACTCGCCCGATCCCCTCGTCGATGATGTCGAAGTCCGTGCGACCGTGGAACGGCACGCCTTCGAACACCCCGGACGAGCCGTAGCGCGCCGTGAACGCAGCCTCGAGGCTCCGGCGGCCGAGGCCTCGCGGCGTCACGAGCGTTCCATCGATGTCGAAAAGGACCAGTCGCGGTCGCATCAGGGGCCGGATCCTAACAGCGGCAAGCGCGTCCGATGCCCGCGCCGAACCGTGGCACCCGGAACACGGAACGGTAGACTGTCCGCCTTCCCCGTCCCTGCCAGCCCAGGAACTCCACCCTCCGTGTCCACATCCGGAACGACGATCCTCCTCACCGGCGCCACAGGCTATCTCGGCAGTCGCCTGCTCAAGCACTTTCTCGACCGGGGCGACACCGTGATCGCGGTCGTCCGCGATCGAGCGCGTCTCTCGATACCGCAGGCCTCGCCGGGCTCGATCGAGGTCGTGGAGGGTGACATCACGTCCCCGATCGCGGCGCCCCCCGCGTTGCGTGCCGACGTGCTCGTTCATGCGGCGGCGCTCGTGGACTACGGCGCTGGCGAGTCGCGCCTGATGGCGGTCAATCGTGACGGGGCCCGGCACGCGGCGGCCCTCGCGCAGGACCTGGGCGTTCGGCGAGCGGTTCTCATCAGCAGCCTCGCCGCGGCCGGACCGCGCCGCCCCGGCGAGATTCCCACGCCCGACGGCGCGGACCCCCGACCGGACACGGACTACGGCCGCTCCAAGCTCGCGGGTGAATCAGCATTCTCCGACGTGGCGACGGCGGCGGGGATCGAGACCATCATCCTGCGGCCGGGGCAGATCCTGGGCGATGGCGAACTGGGCATGGCCCGACCGTTCTTCGACGCGCTCAGGTCCGGCGACGTCGCGGCGTTCGTGAAGGAGTGGAACCAGCACCGCTTTCAGCCGGTCCACGTCCTGGACGTCGTCAGCGCAGTCGCGGCAGCGATCCGCTTCGGTGGGACCGGCACCTACAACGTCACGGGATGCACCACGCCGACCGTCGGGCTCCTCTTGCGCGACGTGGCGTTCATCTCTCGGTCGTTCGGGCTGCCGGTGCGCATCCCCACGGGCGATGACGCACCGCCAACGCTCGACGAACCGATCCACTACGCTCACCTGTGCCAGCGCAGCCTCGGCGAATGGAACTGGCACCCGACGCGAACGTTCCCTCAGACGGTCATCGAACTGGCGGAGGCCTCCGGGCTCGTCCGAGACGCGACGCCGCACGTGCTCGAAGGACCGCTGAAGGTCATCCTCTGCAACACGCCGACGACGGGCATGACCCTGTCCCGCGACATGGCCGGAGGCCTGGGCTTCGTCCACAACTCGGAGGATCGGTTCCCGCCGCTCGATCTGCTTTGGTGGGCGGCCCGGCTCGAGGACGTGGGCTGGCCCGTCACCGTCATCGACGGCGCGACGACTCCGTTCACTGCCGGAGACCTCCTCACCCACATCGCCAACGCCGGCGTCGACGTGATCGTCTGCGAGGTGAACCTGCCGACGTTCGAACAGGACGTGGAGTTTCTCCGCACCGTGCGTCGCTGGAGCCGGGCGCGCGTCGTCGCCAAGACGCAGCTCAGCTACCCCGTGTTCCTCCAGCGGCTGCTCCAGGAGGCCGGCATCCCGTTCGTGATCCTGGGCGAATGCGACCTGACGATCGAACGCGTCCTCGCCGGCGACGACCACCGCGGGACGGCGCGCCTCGTCAACGGCGAACTCGTCATCACGCCCGAGGAGAAGCTCGTCGACTTGGACCGGCTCCCCATGCCGGCGCGCAAGCTGATCAAGCCCGGCGACTACTCGTACTCGCTGCTCGGCTCGGAGGGTTTCACGACCATCCAGACGTCCCGAGGCTGCCCGTATTCGTGCGGGTACTACTGCCCCTATCCGATGACACAGGGCAAGGACTGGCGCCAGCGCTCCCCGGCACACGTCGTCCGAGAGCTCGAAGAGGCCGTCGCCCTCGGATATCGGCACTTCCTCATGCGTGACGCAACGTTCACGCTGAGCCGCAAGCGTACTGCCGAGATCTGCCAGCTGATCATCACCAAAGCGCTCCCGATCACGTTCTGGTGCGAGACCCGCATCAACTGCCTCGACGCCGAGCTCCTCGGACTTCTGGCGGCCGCGGGTTGCAAAGGCATCAACTTCGGCCTCGAGAGCGGTGACGACGACGTTCTCAAGTCAGGAGCCAAGCAGGGCGTCGACGTGAAGCGCATCCGCACGATCCTCAACGAGACGGACAAGGTGGGGATCATCTCCCATCTCCTCGTCGTCGTCGGGCTCCCGCAGGAGTCGCGCAAGTCGATCCAGGGGACATACCTCCTCCTGGGCGAGCTACCGGCAAAGACGCTGGGCGTCACCGGGATCACGCCGTTCCCCGGCACCGAGCTTTGGAGCGACGCGATCCGCAACAACTGGGTGCGGTCGACGAACTGGGCCGAGTACGGCGGCAACCAGACCGTGATGGTCACGGACAACCTCTCGCAGGCGGACATCCGGTTCGCCGCCGAGATGATCTTCCAGTACTTCCAGATGACGCGGCCGGGCAGCGGCGCGACGCCTGCCCAACTCGCGAGCCACCGCGAACGGATGGCCGCCTGGGTGGCTCAGGGGCTCGTCGCCGCAGCGACGTAGTCCGCCGCACGGCAGCGGATCGGATCCCGCGATGAAGCCCTGCGAGCTTTGCACCTCCGACGGCGGCGACGTGTTGTGGCGCGGACGCACGTGCCGCGTCGTTCTCGTGGATGACCGCGACTACCCCGGGTTCTGCCGTGTGATCGCTGCGCGGCACGTACGCGAGATGACGGATCTCTTCGAAGACGATCGTGCGGACCTCATGAACGCGGTGTTCGCCACCGAATCCGCCCTGCGGAGGATCCTGGCACCGACGAAGGTCAACCTGGCGAGTCTCGGCAACGTGACTCCGCACGTCCACTGGCACGTGATCCCGCGGCGCGACGACGACCGGCACTTCCCCAATCCGATCTGGGGCTCGGCCGTTCGCGAGCCCGGACCCCATGCGACGCCGAGCGATCTTCAGTCGCGACTGAAAGAGGCGCTGCTGGCTGCCTTGGGCCCCGGCGGCTGAAGCCTCTGCGTCCCGGTCGCGGCGACGGTCATCCCCCCGAAGACCGGCGGTGGCGAAGCCTCGCCCCGAGCCGTGTACATTCAGGCAGTCGACCGGTCAGGAATTTCACGGACTCGCGCGCGCCGGCGCCAGCAATCGGGCCAGCCGCGCGCCGACGCGTCCACATCCTGCCCGTGAGACCGCGGCTTCACCGATTCCTGACTCGAGAAGGCGCGCGCGTTGCATGGGGGACTGGCGGAACCGGACACCCCGACACGGAGGCCTCCGAAAGATCATGGCGACACGCGACGAACTGACGACCAAGGGCGCACGAATACTCATCGTGGAAGATGATGCGACCTTCCGCGACGTGCTGGCGTCGGAGCTCCGCGCCGCCGGTCACGTGGTGCGAACTGCACCCGACGCGAAGTCGGCCGACCGGGAGGCCGCGGCGCACGACCTGGACCTGCTCCTCCTCGATGAACGTCTCCCCGACCGCCGTGGCATCCAGTTCCTCCGCGATCTCCGTTCGCGCGGCGACATGACGCCCGTGATCATCCTGACGGGCCACGGCGACATCGAGACGGCCGTCGAGGCAATCCGCGCCGGCGCCTTCCACTTCCTCACGAAGCCCTGCGAGATCGCCGAGCTCGAACACGTGATGGAGCGAGCGATCGCCCACCGCCGGACCATCGTCGACGGCAGCCCGGTGGTGCCGGCGCCATCCAACAAGGATCTCCTCGTCGGAACCAGTCGGGCGATCGAAGCGGTGCGGGGCGTCATCCAACGGGTCGCGGCCGCCGAAGCACCCGTTCTCGTGACGGGCGAGAGCGGGACGGGAAAAGAGCTCGTCGCCCGGATGATCCACGCACAGAGCTCGCGGGCGAATCATCCGTTCGTCGCGCTCAACTGCGCCACGCTCCAGGACACTCTCGTGGAGGCCGAGCTGTTCGGATACGAGAAGGGCGCGTTCACGGGCGCAACACAGTCCCACGCGGGCCTGATCGAGGAGGCCGACGGCGGCGTCCTGTTCCTCGACGAGCTCACCGAGCTGACGCACTCGGCTCAAGCCAAGCTCCTTCGAGTCCTCCAGGACGGCGGATATCGGCGCCTGGGATCCGCGCAGGAGCGCACGGGCGACATCCGACTCGTTGCGGCGACGAACGTTCCCCTCGCGAAAGCCATCGAAACCGGACGCTTCCGCCAGGATCTCTACTTCCGCATGAACATCCTGGAGATCCGCCTGCCGCCGCTTCGCGAGCGCGCGGACGACATCCCGATCCTCGCGGAACACTTCTACGCGTCCCGCGGCCGCGTGGCGCCTGCCGAGCTGCGCACGCCCGCCGTGCGCCAGATGCTCCAGAGCTATCGCTGGCCGGGGAACATCCGCGAGTTGTTCAACGTCCTCGAGCGCATCTCGATCCTCTCGCCGCAGGGGACGTTCCAGCGGAGCATCCTCGAGGAGTATTTCGCCATGGCGCGAGCTGGTTCGGGCGACCCCACTCCCGACCGACTCGACGATCTCGAGATGCTGCACATCCACCAGATCCTCGACCGGTGCGGCGGCAACAAGACGCAGGCGGCGAAGGTCCTCGGCATCAGTCTGAAGACGCTCTACAACAAGCTGAACCGCGAGCGCGACGAGCTCACCGACGAGTGAGGTCGACCCGCGCGGCCGATCAGGCGCGCATCAACACGAGCGTCGTCACGGTACCCTTGCCGCGCCCGGGGCTGTCGATGGTCAGCGCGCCACCCTGCCGGCGCGCGAGTGCGTACGCGACTGAGAGCCCGAGCCCCGTCCCCTGGCCGTGACGCTTGGTGCTGACGAACGGGTCCATCACGTGCTCGAGCAGATCAGGCTCGATGCCGACGCCGTTGTCGGTGCACCGCAGCCGAACGTTCTCGCCGACTTCCTCCGCCACCCAGCGGATGTCTCCGCCGTCCGGCAGCGCATCGAGGCAGTTGGTCGACAGGTTCAGGAGGATCTGGTGCAGGGCCATGGGGTCGGCCCTCACCTTCACGTCCTCGCCCACGAGGACGTCCCACTTCACGCGACGCTCGGTCATGCTGAACGCCAGGAGGTCACCGATTTCCCGCAAGACGGTGACGATGCGGACCGTCTCGAGCCGCAACGAGGCTTCCGGCTGCGCCTGCAGCTTGCTGAACTCGAGGAGGTCGCGGGTGATCGTCTTCACCCGATAGGCCTCCTTCCGGATGATCTCCAGGTATCGCTTCACGTCGGCGTCGGCCGTGCGCCGCAGCAGCCCTTCGGCACAGGTCGCGATGGACGCGAGCGGCGTGTTGACCTCGTGCGCGACGCCGGCGGCCATCTGTCCCACGTCCGCGAGCCTGCGGCTGACCGTGAGCTCGCGGGTCCGTTCATCCACCAGATCCTCGAGCCGCGCGGAGAATTGTTCGAGCTCCTGCGTGCGGGCGACGATGGTGCGGTTGCCTTGGACGAACAGCCAAAGGTGCGCGAAGAACATGGCCGTGAGGCACGTGATCGCGATCGCGATCACGAGGCGCTGCGAGCGGCGGAGTTCGGCCATGTAATCGTCGGCAACCTGGTAGAGCTCCACGATGGCGGCCGTCGAGGGACGCCCGGGCAGCTCGAGCGAACCCACGAGGACGTACGTCTCCAGCAGGGCGTCGTCCGCCGTCCCTCCAAGATCGAACGTGGACCCGTCCTCCTTGAGGTTGCTGACCGTGAACCCCTTCAGCACCTCTTCGAGCTCGTGCGCGTCCTCCAGCTGCTTGCCGCGCCAGGCCAGCTCGGTGCTGTAAAGCACGTGCCCGTTCCCGTCGATGAGGTTCGCGCGTGTGATGTTCAAGGGCCCGATCACGCGACGGATGATCGCGTCGACCACTTCGGACTGCGGGCGAGTCTCCGTGATTCGCCCGGCCGCGAGCGGGTCGAGCCAGTGCTCGTGCAGCTGATCCCAGACGAACTGCGCCGCCTGTTCCGCCAGTGCCCGGTCCTTCCGCTTCAGGTCGTTGGACACGATGCCGTGCGCCGTCAGGCTCACGGCCAGCGTGACCACGGCGGTCACGAGAAGCGACAAGAGCAGGTACCGCACCACGAGGCGCGGTCGGGGACGGCTGGCGGGAACGGCGACGGCGGCATTCATGGCTTCGCGAACACTTCTTCCAGGAACTGCTTGAGCATGTTCCAGGAACGACGGTCGGCGGCCTCGTCGTAGGCGGCACCCTTCGACGGGTCGTCACCCGCCTCCTTCACCGTGAAGCTGTGCACGGCGCCGCCGAACGCCACGAATTGGTAGTCGGCGCGTGCCTTCCGCATCTCGTCCATGAACCCCGGCACCTGCGCCGAGATGTGCATGTCGTCGGCGCCGTGGAAGACGATGACCTTCGCCTTCAGGGTCTTT
Source organism: Planctomycetota bacterium (assembly GCA_044222185.1). Classification (GTDB taxonomy): domain Bacteria; phylum Planctomycetota; family CAIWVZ01; genus JBGANV01. The sequence continues at coordinate 300,617 of JBGANV010000004.1, read as the reverse complement.
GCGTCGGCCGGCTCTGGCGTGGCGAGGTTGCCGTGGAAGCTCGCGACGCCGCGCAGGTCGAACCCCGCACGCGCCATCTCGAGCGCCGTCGTCCCGCCGAAGCAGTAGCCCATGGCGGCGATCCGTGAGCTGTCGCACATGGAATGCTTCTTCAGGACCTCCAGCCCCGCAGCGGCGCGCGTCCGCATGAGCTTGCGGTCGCCGAAATAGACGCCCGCGAGCTTGCCGGCTTCTTCGTGATCCTTGGCGAAGACGCCCTTTCCGTACATGTCCACGGCGAACGCCGCGTACCCGAGCTTCGCGATCATGTCGGCGCGACGGCGGACGTAATCACCGTGCCCCTTCCACTCGTGGACGAGGATGACGCCGGGACGTTTGCCGGCGATGGCTTCGTCGTACGCGAGATAGCCCTGCAAGGCGACGTCACCGTCTTTGTAGTCGATCGTCTCCGTGTGGAGCTTCGGTTCGCGCATCGTCGTCACCGTGAAGAGGAGTGAAAGCAGCCAGAGTGGGTTCATGAGTGATTGTCTCCGTGGGGATGCACGGTATCAGCCCGCGCGACGGCGCAGGGCCGTGCGCATCAGCGCTTCGCGGACCGGCCGCGGGATCAGGTTGAAGAGTCGGATGAGCCACCACATGCGGCGCGGGAACCGGTAGATGGCGACCCGACGATCGATGGCGTCGTCGATCCGTTTCGCGGCTTCGTCGACCTCCATCAGGAACGGCATCGTGAACGAGTTCCCCGCCGTCATCGCCGTGCGGATGAACCCCGGATGGATCACGGTGCAGTCGACTCCCGCCAGCGTGAGCTCTGCGCGAAGCGACGAGGTGAAGTGCGTGAGGAACGCCTTCGACGCGGCGTAGGCCGGGCTCCCCGGCCCAGCGACGTCGGCCGAGAGACTCGAGACGGCGACGACGTGCCCACGGTGGCGGGCCATCATCGCGGGCACGACGGCCGCGAGCGTCGCCATGGCCCCGAGTGCGTTGGTCGTGACCGTGTCGCGCAAGGACGACCACTCGAACGTCGCGGCCGCCTGCGGCGCGCCCACTCCAGCGTTCGCGACGACCAGGTCGAAGCCTCCGACCTGCTGGTCGAGTGCGGCGACGGCCGCGGCCGTGGCGTCGCCCTGCGCGACGTCGAGGGCGAAAACGTGTGCGCGACCTCCAGCTGCCGCGATCGCATCGCGGACGCGCTCGAGCTCCGGGACGCGTCGGGCCGCGAGCCAGACCTCGTAACCGCGACGCGCGAGGCGCAGGCTCAGCGCTTCACCGATCCCACTGGACGCGCCCGTGACGAGAGCGCGGAGGGCGCGCGGGCCCGAGGGGTCGGCGTTCACTTGACGACGGCGAGGTTGGCCTTCTCCCAACCGGCCATGCCGCCGACGAGATCGCCGAGTCCATCGAAGCCCTTCTGCTCGAGGAGGCTCGCGGCGATGGCGGAGCGATATCCGCCGGCGCAATGGACGACGATTCGACGGCCGCGCGGAACCTCGCCCGCTCGCTCCCAAAGGTGCGAGAGCGGGATCCACGTGGCCCCCGCGATCCGCTTCTCTTGGACTTCGGCCGAGTTTCGCACGTCGAGGACGAACGGTGCCGTCGGCGTCGAGAGCGCGGTCGCGAGCGCGGCGGGCTCGACCCGTTCCGTGCGACGAAGGAGATCGGGGCGTTTCTGAACGGCCGAAATCCCGCCATCGAGAACCCCGACAACCGTGTCGAAGCCGATGCGCCCGAGCCGCATCGCGGACTCTCGCTCCTTTCCCGGGTCGGTGATGAGGACGATCGGGCGCGACTTGTCGAAGAGCGTGCCGACCCAGGTGCAGTATTTGCCCGACAAGCCCACGTTCGTGGACCCCGCCAGGTGGCACGGATCGAAGTCGACGGGTTCGCGCGAATCGAGGATCAGCGCGCCCGCGTCGCGCAGCTCGAGGACCTCGTCCAGCGAGAGCTTGCGCTGCGCCGTGGCGAGCACGGAGTCGAGTGTCGCCCGACGCTTGCGGTTCAACGCGGCGTCATGGGCGAAGTAGGCGGGCATCTCCGGCTGCCCGGCCGTTACCTGGGCGATGAATGCCTCCCGAGACATGGGCTGCAGCGCGTAGTTGAACTGCCGCTGCTGGCCGATGGTGGACGACGTCTCCGAGCTCATGCTCTTGCCGCAGAACGAACCGGCGCCGTGTGCCGGGTAGACGATCGTGTTGTCCGGCAGCTTCATGAGCTTCTGGTGGAGAGAGTCATAGAGCATGCCGGCGAGATCGCTCGCCTTCCACCCGACCGACGCCAGGAGATCAGGTCGGCCCACATCGCCGATGAAGAGCGTGTCGCCGGTGCAGACGGCGTGGGGCGTGACCGAGCTCTTCGCGAGGTCGTAGATCACGATGGAGATCGACTCGGGTGTATGCCCCGGCGTCTCCAGGATCTCGAGGCGCACGTTCCCAAACGTGATCGAGTGCCCCTGTCGCACCGCGTGGACGTCGTACTCGGCCGCGCCCGCCGCGCCCAGGTGAATCGTGGCGCCCGTCTTCGCGGCGAGTTCGACGTGACCCGCGACGAAGTCGGCGTGGAAGTGCGTCAAGAGGACGTGGTCGATCCGGCACCCGCTCGCAGCCGCGATCTCCAGGTACTGGTCGACGTCGCGCTGCGGATCGACGACGGCGGCGACCTTGGTCGTTTCGTCCGCGATGAAGTACGAGGCATGGGCGAGACAGCCGAGGTAGAACTGCTTCAGGATCATGACATTCGCCTCCGGCCGAGTATGGCGCGCGCGGGGCGGAGGCAACAAGACCGGCCGAAGTGCGACGTTCGGCCCGGTTGGGGGGGGGCATGGAGCGGGGCCTGATTGGCTTTCGGGTCTGCATTCCTCATCAACCGGCCTCACGCGATCGATTTCCACCGACGTGCGAGGCAAGGCTGGAGCCTTGCCGTCCGGCCGCGTGGAACGCGGCGCTCCGTGGCGCCAGGTTCTCACCGGGTCGGCGGCACGGGCTCGGGACGGCTTGGGGGTCGGACCAGCTCGCCCCGTCGACCAGCCACGCACGATCGATCGCCACCGACGTTCGAGGCAAGGCCGGAGCCCTGCCGTCCGGCCGCGGGGAACGCGGCGCTTCGTGGCGCCTTTTCCGCGGTGTTTGGCCACACCCCGACGAACGCGCGGTTACGATGCCGCGCATGTCGACCCCGTCATCCACCCCCGAGCCCTTCCGTCGTCGCGAGGGCAAGGACGACACGCCGCCGGACGCGACGACCATCCACGTCCGCCGCGCGGTTGGGGGCGACCGCGACGAACTCGACTGGATCGTGAAGAGGTTCTCGCCCCTCCTGAGGGTTCAGGCCGAGTACCGCATCGGGCCCGACCTGCGGCGACTCCACGACCCGGACGACATCGTGAACGACGTATGGGGCGTTGCGCTCCCGAAGCTGAAGGACCTCCCGGTTCGCAACGGGCGCATGACGCCCGTCGTGCTCAAGTTCCTCAGCACGGCAGTGAAGTTCCGCGTGAGCACGCTCGTGCAGAAGCACGTGAAGGGGAAGCCGAAGACCGAATTGCCGGACAGCGAATCGGGTGGCAAGTCGACCCTCGATCAGCTCGCCGACGACGTGCCCGGCGTCGTGTCGCAAGCCATGCGGCGCGAGCAGCGCGACGCCGTGACGAAAGCCCTCGAGAGCCTCGCCCCGGCCGACAAGGAGATCATCGTCCTCCGCGCCATCGAGCAGCGGCAGAACACCGAGGCCGCCGAGCTGTTGGGCCTCACTCCCGGTGCTGCCGCCGTACGCTATTTCCGCGCCCTCGAACGGCTGAAGACCGCGCTTCCGGGCACGGTCTTCGACGACATCCCGCTCCCCAAACCCGACGCGAACTGACGATCGCGCGTCACATCCAACGCAGGATCGTGACGCCCGAGCCCATCGCAGCCACGTCGTGAACGAGCGCGCCGCTCGTCACGTCGGCGATGACGACGTGGCCGGTGGTCGTTCCGACGGCGATGCGATCGCCATCGGGGGACACGTCGACGGAGGTCGCACCATCGGCGACGATTCGAGCCAGCGGGTACGGCGTCCAGGACACCTGTCCCGGCTGCGTGACGTCGAAATCCATGCGTGCGGCGAACCCACTACCTGCGGATCCACCGACGACCACGAGGAAACGACCATCGCGCGCCACGGCCATGCGCTTGGGATTGTTGCCCGGCAGCGTCGCGTGCTGAATGCCAGCCACGGCGGGCGCATGATCGACCCAGCTCGACGTGGCACGATCGAAGATCCCCACGGCCTGCGTGGACGTCGCATTCCCCACGAGGACGAACACCCAGGCGTCGTTGACGGAGAACCCGGCGTCGTCGCCCGTGGGAAGCGTGCCCACGAGTGACGGCATGGGCGCCGACGCCACCACCTGGAGGAACGTCCCGCTCGTGGGATCGGTGTCGACGATGCGCAGCGGATTGCCGCCGCCGTAGAGTGCGGGCACGGCCGCGAGCTTTCCACTGCGGGACATCGACCACCGCTCGACGGTGAACGCGCCGGCGAGTCCCGTCGTCGATCCGAGCACCGCGCCGTGCGTCGGGCTCGCCGGATTGGCGTCGACGACGACCAGCTCGCGGGTGGATGCGGTCGGTCCCGTGAGCGTGTACGCGAGTCGGAACGTGGGGTCGTAGCCGACACCGAGGCACGGGTTCGCGGACGAAAACAGCGGCGTCCACGCGACGCTCGCGCCGTTGATCGTGCCGCGCGCGACGAGGCGTGAGTTGACGCTGCTCCCGAGCACCGCCTGCCCACCCTCGATGAACTGCGCCCCGGACGGGAGATCGACGAGCGACGTCGCCGACACGACGACGAGCGCGCCGCTTTGCGGATCCACGAGTGCGAACGGGTCAGCTGCGGCCGGCGCCGACCCCGCGGCGTAGATCGCCGCGGGCATCGTCAACTCGACATTCACGCCGAGCGTGGCCCCGAGCACGCCCGGCGCCGCCGGATCCGCCACGAAGCCCTGTGCATAGGTCCGCAACCCTGCGAGGGACGGCGTCACGGGGAACGTCAACGGGATCGGGAACGTGACCTCTGCGTCCGTGGCCGTCGTCCCGACCAGACCGCCCTGCAAGAGGACCACGACGTTCTGCGGATTGATGTCCACGTTCACGGCGAGCGCCCCGAACGTCAGCGTTGCGGGCGCGAGCGAGATCAACACGGCGGCGTCGCCGCCCGCGGGGCCGCGAGTCAGCCTGTACGCGAAAGCCGCGTTGCCCATGAAGGGCGCACCGACGGCGAGGCCGGGCAGAACCCCCGAAGGTGCCGGCGTCGCGACTCCAAAAGGATCTTGCGCCGCGAGAGATGCCACGATGGCAAACAGGACGAACGGACTTCGATCCATGAACGAACCTCCGAGATTTGGCCCATGAGCGCTGGGATGTGAGGTCAACGACGCATGCGGATGCGAACGGGGACGCCGCCGGGGTCGAGCCGCGGAGCGTCGAGGACGACCGCCGACGCGGTGTCCCTGGCAACGCCGTGCGACCGCTCCATCACCCGCACGACGCCATAAGGCCTCGAGCCATCCACGGGTATGGAGAACTCGCCGTCCAGGGACGTGCGACCGGCACACGCGCCGGCCGCCGCGCGAAGTGACGGATGAAGCCGCAGTGGATCGGCATCGGGAGGGAGCTTGAGCAGGCGCGACCAGAACGCCACGTCGGACGGATCGGGCTCGACGGGCGCGACCACGACCCACGCGCCGCCGACCGGCCTGGCGTCGTCGTCCTCGACGATCCCGCGAACGACCGTGAGCGGTGCCAGTCGGATGACGCGCTCGGTCCCGGAGCCGGCGTCGAACGTGACGACGGGATCGAAGTCCCGGGGCAACGCGAGGCCACGCATCCACGGATCTTCCACGAAGACGCTAGACGGGCCCGACGGCAACGCGAACGCGCGAGCCGTGCCCGTGGCATCCGTCACCGCCTGCGCCAACCGGCGCGCACGGTGCGGCACGAGGTCCGACCCGGCGAACCAATCGACCCGCAACCCCGCGACCGGATCCCCCGCGGCACTCTCGACGCGAACGGTGAACGGTCGCGCCGTCGCAAGCACACGCGTTCCCAGGTCGATCGACTCACCGGCGGCGACGGAGCCCACGTCGAGCGAGAGATCCCCCGCCGCACCTCGCGACCGCAACCGCAGCGCGACGCGCGATGGGACGCCCGCCACGCGGAAGAGGCCACCAGCGTCCGTCACACCCGCCATCCCTGGTGGCACGCATTCGAACGCGAGTCCGCCCACGGGCCGCCCGTCGCCATCGACGAGTTGCCCGCAGATCGTGGCGCTTCGGGCCACGCGGATCAGCACGGGTTCGACGAGACCGGACCGCACGACCCGCGCTCCGGGATCCGCGGGATCCTGGCGAACGGCCGCCTCGCGAGCGCCCGCCTGCGGTTCATCCACCGGCAAGGATTCGTCCGCGAGACCACACCACGCCTGCCCGGGGGCCACGCGCACGCGCGCATCCGCGAGCGGCGCGTACGCGATCGACGCGCGACCGTCCGCGTCCGTCCGCAGCCGCGTCCACGCGACGTGCGCGTCGCGGGGGCCCGCCGCACGTGCGACTTCCACGGACAGATCCGGGACCGGCACTCCGTCCGGACCAGCGACCCGAACCGACAGGCGAGGGGCATGCTCGATCGCGACCGTGATGAAGGCTCCGCCCGGACCCGGGACGATCGTCTTGCGGCGAAGCTCGGAGCCGCGAGCGTCACCATCGCCGTCCGAAAGACGCCACTCCACGGCGTCGATGGCAACGAACGCGTCGGCGCCGTCCGGCGCGTCGGCGAAGGTGGCCGCGCCCGACGCGTCGAGGAATCTGATGGCGTCGTAGTGCCGGCCGGGAAGTCGCAGGAAGACGCGGACGCCGAGCAGCAGGGCGCAGCCCGCGGGCGCCTGCACGCGCACGACCGTGGGGCGGGGCGGCCGCAGTTCGAAGACGACACGTCCGTCGTCCCGACGCCGCCCGATGCAGGGCACCTGGACGAGCGACGCGAAGGCCCCGTGCCGGATCGTGAGCCGCATCTCGCGCAGATCGGGCTCGAAGCGAAGGCGATCGAGCCACCACGCGCCCCAGCCGACGCGTTCGACCAGCGGCTCCACGTCGACGGAGAACGTCCCATCTCGCGCCGTGACCGTCCGCGTCGTGCGTGGGCGCTCCAGCTCGACGCCTGCCTCGATTCCCGAGATCGCATCGACGGTCGCGCCCACGACCGGATCGCCGTCCGGATCGATGACCACGCCCTCGAAGACGCCGGCTCGGTGCAGCGTGACCGAAAGGACCGCGTCTCCCCCACTCCACGACGCCACGGTCGCCCGGGCGAACCCCGCGGCCTTGACCTCGATCCTGCAGGGCGACGTCCCGAGGCCCACGAACTCCCAACGACCAGCGGCGTCCGTCGTCGTGACCTCCACCGGTGGCTCGCCGACGTCTCGGCGCTCGGTACGCGCCATGACGTCGGCACGCGACGCGGGTGATGCCTCCACGGCGTACGCTTCGACGCGTGCGCCGCTCACGGCCACGTCATCTGCGACGACGAACCCGACCAACGCCGGCCGAGACGCGCCGCCGCGTACCGATGCAAGGGCGGCGTCCGCGGCCTGCAGGGGCGGCTTCACTCCAACGGCTGCGGGGCCTCGCGCGACCGGACCGGAGGTCTCGCTGGCGGGCCGTCCCACGGCGCGGAGCGTGTCGACTGCGCCTGATCGGAACGTGCTCCACGACACCACCCCCACGAACAGCACCACTGCCGCAGCGACAACCGAGACCCCCACGCCCCGCCGCCCGCCGAGCGCGAGCGGCATCAGCGCCAGGCACCAGCGCACCCTGCCGTCGAACCGGTCGTCGAGGCGCTGGCGGAGTTGATCGAGGGCCCGACTCAGGCGGTTCCGCACCGTCGTCGCCGGCAGCGCGAGGCGGCGCGCGATCTCGCGCGGCGGGAGCCCCTCGAAGTAGCGCAGGACGACCACGGTCTGGTAGGTCTCGTCGAGTGCTCCGACGGCATCCACGAGCCTTCGGTGCAGTTCGAGGCGCTGGGCCGCCGTCGGAACGACGACCTCGGGACGTGCGACGGCCGTCTCGGCGGCGCGCCGCGCGCCGTCGCGCCGCCCGATCTGCCACGCAAACCTCCGCGCGACCTGCGTGAGCCAGCCGCGCGGCGAATCCAGCGTCTTCGGCGGCGACCGCAACGCCGCCATCCAGGTCTGCTGGACCACATCGTCGACGTCGCCCTGGTCGCGGACGAGGCGCCGAACGAGATCGCGGATCCAATCCGCGTTCTCGAACAGCGTGTCGACTTCGAGCGTGCGTTCCATGATCGTCAGCCAGATTAAGGCGCGACGACGCGGATCGTCTGAGGGAATTCAGGAAACCAAACGCGCTTGCGAAAGCCGGATCAGCGCCCACGCAAGCAAGGGAGCATGAACGATCAGGCTCGCGCCCGCGAGGAGCGGCTCGCCGATCCATGCCGACACCGTCACGGCGAACGCGACGACGCAGAAGTAGAGGAACACGGGGTGGAAGGCCTCGTGGCGCAGCCCCCTGCCCGGTTTGGGCGCCGGCCCGAACCACGCGTCGATGCGCTGATAGGCCAGGATGATCAGGCCGCCGGTCAACAACCAGCCGCCGAAGTTCGAGAGCGGCACGCCGAACCAGCCGCCCGGAGACCCGTACTCGAAGATGCGTCCGAGGAACCAGCGGTCACCGCGGGCGGCCGCCGGATCCACGGCGACGTCGAGAAGCGTCATGAGCAACGTGCCGAGAAGACCGACGCGAACACTTCGCCGCGCCTCGAGCGGTTCGCGCAGGACGATGCCGTCCCGCGCGTCACGCCCCATCGGGCACAGAAGGAGGGCGGCGAATCCCCACCCGAAGTACGCGAGGAACGTGTACGACAGGGAATCGAAGAAAGGCACCCCGGCGACGCGCAGTTCGCCGCGCAGCCCGTCGTCGAGGTAGCGGTACGGGCCGTAGGGGAACCCGGTGTTGATCGAGCAGCACTCGGACGCCCAGGCGATGACGTAGCCGACCGGCGTCATCACGGCGACGCGCCGCCAGCCGAGCCTGCGAACGGCGATGACGACGTACGCGGCGAAAAGGAGGAACGTGTACGGCCGGTGGACGACCGAATGCAGCAGTTCGCCGATCATCGAGACGCCGGGCTGGACACGGTCCGCGAATCGCGCGCCGTCAGACCGGCTGCCCCTGCTCGGCGATGCGCGTCACGGTGACGGAAGGCGCCGAGCGTGCATCTTCCAACGCTGCGGGGCCGTCGTCGGCCAGATCGCGCGCGAACGGCCCCGACGTGCGCGGTCCTCGCAGGAAGACGCGCAGCGCCTTCAGCGGGTGCGCGAACGTGTCGTTCACGGCCGTCGGCTCGAATCCGCAGTGGACCTGGCACTGGGAGCACTTCTCGTGCTTGCCCACGCCGTAGTTGTCCCAGGCCGTCTCCTCCATCAGCGCCTTGAACGTCGGAGCGTAGCCCTCGCCCACGAGCAGGTAGCACGGCTTCTGCCAGCCGAAGACGTTGCGGGTGGGGTTGCCCCACGGCGTGCACGCATACGACTGGTTGCCGGCGAGGAAGTCGAGGAAGAGACTGGACTGGTTGAACCGCCACTTCTTGCCGCGGCCGCGGGCGAAGAGGTCGCGGAAGAGCTGCTTGCTCTTGTTGCGCTTCAGGAAGACGTCGCGCTTGGGCGCACGTTCGTAGTTGAAGCCGGGCGACACCGTCACGCCCTCGACGCCCAGGTCCATGGCGAAGTCCATGAACTGCGCCATGCGATCCGGATCGGCGTCGTTGAACAGCGTGCAGTTGGCCGTGACGCGGAATCCCTTGTCTCGGGCGATCTTCACGGCGCGCACCGCGATGTCGAACACTCCGTCCTGGCAGACAGCGTGATCGTGCTCTTCCTTCAAGCCGTCGAGGTGGATCGAGAACGTCAGGTACTTGGACGGCGTGTAGCGATCGATGTGTTTCTCGAGGAGGAGGGCGTTCGTGCAGAGGTAGACGAACTTCTTCCGCTCGACGATGCCTGCGACGATGGCGGGCATCTCGGGGTGCAGCAACGGTTCGCCGCCCGGGATCGACACGATCGGGGCGCCGCACTCATCGACGGCCTGAAGGCACTCGGCAACGCTGAGCCGGCGGTTCAGGATCTCGTCCGGGTAGGCGATCTTGCCGCAGCCGGCGCACTCGAGGTTGCAGCGAAACAGCGGCTCGAGCATCAGCACGAGCGGATACCGCGATCGGCCGCGGAGCTTCTGCCCGACGATGTACGACCCGACCCGAACCTGTTGAATCAACGGTACGCCCATGGCGCTTTCTCCCGCTCGGGTTCCGGCGATCAGCCGCCCGCGGTCCCCCGCGAAACGAGCACGGCCTCTGGAAGCGCAAACACGGTTCCTTCCCGTTCGCCGTCCAGCTCGACGACTTCGTCGCAGCCCAGGGTCTTCAGCCGCTCGACCACTTGCTGGACGAGCAACTCGGGAGCCGACGCCCCGGCCGTGACGCCGACGCGCAGCCCCGGACGAACCCACTGCGGATTGAGATCGGATGCGCTCTCGATCAGGTGCGACGTCACGCCCGCCTGCTCGCCGACCTCGCGCAGTCGGTTCGAGTTGGAGCTGTTGCGGGCACCCACCACGAGCAGCAGCTTGACCGACTTCGCCATCTCGCGAACGGCGTTCTGCCGGTTTTGGGTCGCGTAGCAGATGTCGTCGAGCCCGGGCCCGCGGATCCGCGGGAACCGGCGCTTCAACGCGTCGAGGACGTCGCGCGTGTCGTCCAGGCTCAGCGTCGTCTGGGTGACGTAGGCCACCCGCTCCGGATCCTGGACGTGAAGGGCCTCGACTTCGGCGACGGTGCCCAGGACGTGCACGGGACCGTGAAGCTGGCCGCGCGTCCCCTCCACCTCCACGTGGCCCGCGTGCCCGATGATGACGACCTCCAGGCCGTCGCGCTGGTACTTCTGGGCTTGGAGGTGGACCTTGGTGACGAGCGGGCAGGTGGCGTCGATGATCCGGAGGCCGCGGCTCACGGCGCGCTCGACGGTCGCCTTGGCGACGCCGTGGGCGCTGAAGATCGTGACGGCGCCGCTCGGGACGTGGTCGAGATCCTCGATGAACACCGCACCCTTGGAGCGCAACTCATCCACCACGTGTCTGTTGTGCACGATCTCGTGGAGCACGTAGACGGGGGCGCCATAGATCGTCAGCGCGCGCTCGACGATCTCGATGGCGCGCACGACGCCAGCGCAGAAACCACGCGGGTTCGACAGGATCACTTCCATCCGAGTCAGAGCTCCAGGGTCAGTTCGACCACCGACCTCGTTCCGGCCGGCGCAAATCGCGGGGCATGATAGGCAATCTCAATGGCGTGAACCATGAGGCCCGGCCCGGTGCGCGCCTGGGACTCCGGCTGGAGCGACGAGCCCCAGCAGCCAGACCATTGCGGCGCAGGCATCCGTGAGCGGGAGGAGTAACAGATCCAGGACGCCGAAGCCGATGGCCCGGCGGACAGGAATCAGCCAGAGCGCGCTCGCGACCCAGAAAAAACCCGCCGCCAGGACGCCGATGCAGGGATCGATGACCGCGCTCACGAGAAGCGGGATCACGCCGTGCGTCGCCGCCAGACCCAGGTACCCGGCCGGCCGGTTCACGCGAACGGTCCCGCTCCACCGCACGTGGCGCCGGGCCGCGCGCAGAAATCCTTCGTCTTCGAGCAGGTGATCCACGAGCTGGGGCACCCAGGCGAGGCGGAACCCCGCCTCCTCCACGTTCCGTGCGAGGCGGTAGTCGTCGGCGGGCTCGTCGACCAGCGCTTCGAACCGTCCGGCCTTCTCCAACGCCGTGCGGCGCACGGCGATCGACGCACCCAATCCGAAGTGGAGGCCCTCGAGTTCGACCGCGAGGCACGTGAATGGCAGGAAGTGGACGTTCGTGACCGCCGCATCGAGACGCGACACGAAGCTTCGATGCCGCACGCTGCGATAGGGGCACGTGGCCAGGCCCACTGCGGGATCGCGGAACGCGGCTCCGTGGCGAGCCACGTGGTCCACCGGCACACGGACGTCCGCATCGGTCAGGATGAGGATCTCCGAGCGATCATCCCGCGTCGCGGCCACGAGGGTCCGCATCTTCGGGTTGCGACCCGAGGGCGCCGTGCCGACGCGCAGATCGAGGGTGACGCCTGGAACGCCACGGCTGACGAGGCGTGACGCCGCGACCGCGTCGTCGGCGGCAGTGGAACACGCGGCGAGCACGGGTGCGCCGCCGGCGCGGCCGGCCTCACAGAGGCTCGTGAAGGCCTCGCCGAACCGCGGCGGGGCGCCGTGCATGGAGCGCACCAGCACGACCGAGTGCCCCGGCACCGCCTCCGATGGTTCGCTCGCGTCGCTCGCACGCACGAGGCGCCGGAGCGCGCCGATGCCGAGGACGCGAGACACGAGGGCCGCGAGAACCCACACGAGAAGGACGATGAGCGCCGCTTGATTCAATGCGCAGGACGAAACCCGGGGAAGGGTCTCCCGATCACCCGACGGCCTGTTTGCGGCGTTGGGCCATGAAGCCAAAGAACTCTCGTCCCTCGCGGAGGCGACGCTTCATCGTTTCCCAATCGCGAAGCATGTCTCGCATGATCCGCAGGATCGGCTTCGGTCGCAGATAGAACTCGCGATAGAACCGCTCGAGGTCGGCGTGGATCTTGGCAGCGGGCAGACCCGGGTAGGTCAGCACGGCCTCCTGGATCCCGCCGCTCTGCACGAGGTCGTGGGTCGCCTGCGGCAGCCAGCCGTGCTGCTGCGCCTGGGCGAACAGCTCGGTGCCGGGGTACGGCGCCGCCAGCGACACCTGAAGCGAATACGGATCGATCTCCTTCGCGAAGCGGATCGTGTCCTCGATCGTCTCAGCCGTCTCGCCCGGCAATCCCAGGATGAACGTGCCGTGGAGCAGGATGCCGAGGTCGCGGCAGTTCTTCGCGAATTCGCGCGCCTTGTCGATCCGCGTGCCCTTCTTGATGTTGTTCAGGATCTGCTGACTTCCCGTCTCGAATCCCACCAGCAGCAGGCGCAGCCCGTTCTCCTTCAGCACCTTCAGGGTTTCGTAGGGAACGTCGGCCTTGGCGTTACAGGACCACGTCATGCCGATCTTGTTCAAGCCGCGGGCGATCTCCTCCGCGCGCGGGCGGTTGTCGGTGAACGTGTCGTCGTCGAAGAAGAACTCCTTCACGTTGGGGAAGAGCTGCTTCGCGCGGGTCATCTCCGCGAGCACGTGCTCGACGCTGCGCACGCGGTAGGTGTGCCCGGCGATCGTCTGCGGCCAGAGGCAGAACGTGCAACGGCTCCGACATCCGCGTCCCGTGTACAGCGACACGTACGGATGCTGGAGATAGCCGATGTAGTACTTGGGGATGTCGAGGAACTTCGCGTAGACGTCGACGACGAACCCGAAGTCGTCGAGGTTGTGGATGGGCGGTCGCGGCGCCGTCACCTGGATCGTGCCGTCGTCCAGCCGATGGGCGATGCCATCGACGCGGTCGAGGGGACGGCCTTCGGCGATCTCCTTCACGGCGAAATCGAACTCGCCCGTCGTCACGAAGTCGACGGCAGGCGCGTCGCGCAGGGTTTGTTCCGGCAGCACCATGGTGTGGGCGCCGACGAAGCCGATCTTCAGGTGAGGGTAGTGGTCTTTCAGGTGCTGCGCCGTGCGCGCGTCGGAGCGAACGGACGGCGTCGACGTGTGGATGACGACGAGATCGTGGCCCTTCGTGCGGCGGACCGTTTCCTCCATCGTCATGTCGACCGGCGGGGCATCGATGAGCGTGGAGTCGGGGACGAGCGTGGCCGCCTGAGCCAGCCAGGTGGGGTACCAGAACGAGCGGATCTCCCGCTTCGCCTGGTACCGCGCGCCGGCGCCGCCATCGAACCCATCGAACGACGGCGGACTCAGGAAGAGTGTCTTCACGCGGCGCCTCCGGCTTTCGACATGCGAGCGGGTCGTCTGCCGGCGACAGCCGGATGATCGGCGGGCGTGGGCATGGCGTTGTGGATGATGGGTTGGTCGAGGGTCCCGGGGAACACCCAGCGGGCGAGAAACTCGAGATTGATGGCGATCGCACCGAGGAATCGCAGGATCGCGGGGTATCCCAGGATCCTCATCAGGCGACTCATGAACGCCAGGCTGACCGTGCGATGAGCCCGAGCCTCGGCCCGCCGGGTGCGCCTCAGCGTCAGCATGACCTCGGACCGGAACCCCGCCGCGGCCAGCTTGTTCAGCTCCTCCGTGGCGTAGGACACGTGGCGTATCTCATCCTGGTGGATCTCCCGGAGAAGGTTCACGGTCGCCGGATCCTCGGCGAGAGCGTCGATCAGCCCGGCCATTTCCTTGCACGCACGCTCCTCCCCCGCCTTGCTTCCGCAGAAGAAGAGAATGGTGTCGTGCGCGTCGAACGGTCGGGGGTCGTCGACTCGGGCCTTCGGCGTCCCCATCCCGTGCTTCTGCACGAGTCTCTCGTAGTCGAGTTCCGGCGGGAGCGGGCGAACGAAGAACCCCATGGACTCGTGATGCCGCTGGAAGAGCCGGGCGTGTTTCTTCTCTTCGGCGAAGTGCCGGTAGACCTTCCGTGAAAGCACTTCGTCCGGGATGTGATCGGCGATGCGATCCAGGTCCGTCGCGCTATCGGCCTCACCAACCGCCAGCGAATTCATCAGGAGCTCCCGAGCCTCGGGCGTCTCCAGGATCCGGTGAAAGAAACGGCTTTTGAAGGACATGAGGGGCCCCAGTGAAAGCGGCGAAGGTTAGCCAGTGGCCTCGCGTGCCAGAAGACTGGCGCGGCGGCGGCGTGCCATCACTCCGTAGACGATGAGACCGACGCCCGTCCACAGCACCTGCTCGACGCGTAGCACGAGCGAGTAGACGAGTCCCAGCGCCGATCCGAGCCCCATGAGCGACGTCGCGAGTTCGCGCGACCCTTCCTGAACGCCGATCCTCGCGGGGACGAAGAACGCGACGAGGTCCACGGCGACGCCAACGAGGAACAACGGCGTGAGCGTTCCAATTCCCGCGTCCAATCCCTTGGACCACAAGAAGCACGCGAGCTGCGTCGCACCCATGCAGGTTCCGGCGAAATGCAGCGCGATGCTGAGCTGGAACGTTCCGCTGCGATCCTGGTGGAATGCGCGAATGCGCCCGTCGATCTCGGCGCCGCCACGGGCGAGGCGATCGACGAACGCCGGGCCGCACAGCTTGCGGACGATCCGGTTCCCGGTCAGCACGCTCACGAGCGTTCCGCGACGCTGTAGCCACAGGAACACGCCGACTCCGACCGCGATCGCAACCAGGCCCGAGAGAAGTCCCCAGCGGATCTCCATGGAGAGTGGCGCCAGGATCAAGAGGCACGTCACGCCCGCGAGGGCGAGCGCGGCATCCGCCAACGACCAGGCGAGGCGGTCGATCGTCAGCACGGCGACCACTTGCTGCGCGGGATATCCAGGCGGCATCAGGGCCGCGCGAACGACTTCACCCCCGACCGTCGCCGTCGGCGTGACGAAGGAGATGGCGTTCCCGGCGAGGTGCGCCCCGAAGACGTGCAATCTCCCGGGCCGCTGGCTCGGTTCCATGCAGAGCCGCCAGCCCATGGCGTGCATCCAATGCTCGACGCCGGAGAGCACGATGATCGGCACGAACCACCACCCCACGCCCGCGGCGTCGCGAACCAGAGCATCCACCCCGATGCGGGCGATCAGGACCGTGAACAGCCCGAGCCCGAGCAGGATGACGATGACGTGGATTCGACGCACGCGCGCAAACCTCCCATGTCGTCCCGACGAGGACAACGAGAGCGGACGGGGCCAGGGCCCTTGGATGCCGATCGGCTCTGGACGTTACGAAGCGCCCCTCCGATCGGATTCCCCTCCGGACGCTCTCCGACGCACGCGGCGCCGCTGCTCGAGAACTGCCGGCATCACGACGATGCAGACGACCAGGATCACCGTCATGCCGACGGAAACCACGAACCCGAGGCTCCGGATGCCGCGATGATGCCCGAGCAGCATGGATCCAAACCCCATGATCGTCGTGAGCGTCGCCATGACGACGCCCTTGCCGGTGCCGGCGGTCAGGCCGGGCGGGACCTCGTCGGGATGGAGTCGGTCGCGATGCAGCATGTGCACGCCGGACTCGACGCCGATCCCGAACAGGAGGGGCAGGATGATGATGTTCGCGGGATTCACGTCCGTCCCAGCGGCGAGCATCACTCCAAACGTCACGAGAAACGCCACTCCGACAGGCAACAGCGCCAGGAGCGCGTCACCGACCCGTCGGAAATCGAAGATCAACGCGATCAGCACCGCGATGAACGCGTACAGGCCGGCCCAGGCGTAGCTGTTCTTGATGAGAAGCGCCGACAGGTACACCTGGACGGGCGGCCCCGTCATCTCCGGATCGACGGGGCCCGTGTCCGCCAGGAACGCCTCCATTCGCGAGGGCTCCCAGACGTCGCCCGCGGGGAAGACCTTCACGAGCAGCTTGCCGTCCTTCCCCACGATGTCGTTGCGGACGACCGCGGGAAGATCAGCGGCGGTGAGGGGGCGCGAATCGAGCGCACCGGCTACCCGCGCACGAACGGTCTCGCGCCAGTCGAGGTATGCGCCGTGCAACGCCTCGACGCGCGCGGAAGCGTCCGCGGGCGAGAGCTTGCTCACCACGTCCGCCGTACGCTGCAGGCGCTCCTTCAAGGCCGTGAGGGCGCGCGTGAGATCCACCTCGTCCTTGGGGACCTGACCGAGGGACACCGTGATGCCGAGTGCGAGTGCGCGGAGCTCCAGCGAGATCTGGCCAGCCTGCGGAACGGCCGGACGGCTGGTTGGACGCTCGAGTCCGCTACCGATCCTCGCGCGGAGTTCGCCGAGTTTCGCAAGCTTCTCCCGCTCATCTGGCGGGAAGAGGAGGCCTGCGCCGCCGACGCTCGCGACCGTGGGCAACCTTCGGAAGGCCTCGGTGCGAGCGCGCGCCGCCGCCAGATCGGGCGCGATCGACGCCCCGCTCCAGATCGCCTGCGAGCTGTGTTCGAAGATCAGCTTCTGCCATTCGACGGATGGCGTGCCGTCGGCCTGCAGGTTCATCAGGTTGTAGTCGTAGCGCAACCGCAGGGTCGCGGGTGTGCACGCGAGGACGAGCAACCCGCCGACGAGGAGCGTCGCGCGCGGTCGCCGTGCGAAGGGCATGGACCATCGGGGATCGAACACCTTCACTCCCCGATCGTGCGAGAGGCGGACCGAGTCGGGGTCGCGCAGGAACAGCCGCAGCATCGCCGGGAACACCGTGAGCGCTGCGATGAGGCACAGGAGGATCCCGACGCCCGCGATGAGCCCCATCTCCGCCATGCCCTTGAAGTCGGTGAACAACGTCGTGCCGAACGCAAGCGCCGGTGTCACGGCCCCCGTCACGACGGCCGGGCCGGTCGTCCGGAGGGTTTCGCGGAGCGTCGCGCGGAACCCGTCCACGCCTGCCGGGTGCGCATGGCGCTCCACCTCGTATCGCGTGCCGAGGTAGATCGCGTAGTCGATGCCGAGCCCCAGCAGGATCGACGTGAACGCGACCGAGAGGATCTGCAGGTGACCGATGGCGACGGTGAGGAATCCGAAGCTCCATGCGATCCCGCAAAGGAGCGAGACCAGGGCGAGGGCCGTCAGACGCCACCCGCCGTGGGCGAGCATCATCAACGCCACGATGCCGACGATGGAGATCACCGAGCACCACGTCGAGTCCTGCATGGAGATCGTCGTCTCGTCGTGCTCGATCACGGGGACGCCGGAGAGGCCTGCCTCGATCCCCGGGTGCGCGCCGTGTAGCGCCGAGATCGTCTCGCGGGCGAGCGCGGCCGTCGGCGCCATCGCGTCCAGCTCGGACACGGCGAGTTCGGGTCGCAGCTTGATGAACAGGAGGCGCCCGTCGTCGCTCTCGAGAAAGTGCCAGCCTCGATCTCCGCGCGACTCGAGAGCGCGAAGCGCCGCCGCGGGGTCCGAGCCCGAGAGCGCCGACTCGACGGCCCCGACGACGGCATCGAGCCCTCGGACGTCGTCCAAGGCGCGGCGAGCATCCGTCTCGCGACTGCCCTCCCGCAGGCGCGCGGCGATCCCGCCGATGAAGCGGGAGACGTCCGGGGCGACGAGCAACGTCTTCGAATCGGCGAGTTCAGCCAGCGTGGACTCGAACTCGGGCATGGGAAGCACCCGCGCGGCCGCCGGCGACGCATCGTCGTCCGAGTACCCCCACTGGACGAGCCGGACCCGGTCGGGTCGCGCGGCGAGGGCGCCCGCGAGGTCGCGGACGAACGCGCGAGCCCTCGCGGGACCGTCATTCTCGGAGGGCACCTTCACCACGACGAGCAGGTCGTCGTCCCCGGGGAAGTCCGCCTGGTAGGCGACGAACCGCTGATTCCAGGGAATGTCCCGGGCGAGGAGGTCGTTGCGGTCCGATTGGAACGTGAGCCGCGCGGCCGTGACCCACAGGCTGGCGGCAACGATGGCCAGACCGGCCACGAGGACCGCCATGGGCCGCCGGGTGATGAGGTCCGCCCACCAATCGATGAGTGCGTCGGTGCGCCCGCGTGGCATGGGGCCGGATGATACGCACCGCGCAGGCCAGGGGAACGGCGGCGGATCGACGCGGCCCTCTTCCGACGCGACCCCGGCGGTGACACAAGGAGCCCTCGAGCACGCCATGACCACACTCGTCACCGGAGCCAGCGGATTCGTCGGATATCACGTGGCCCGCCTCCTCGCGTCCGAGGGCGAGCCACTCCGTCTGCTGGTTCGAGGAACGAGCCCGACAGGTCACCTGGCGACGCTTCGCGCCGAGATCGTCGTGGGCGACCTGCGCGATCCCGCGGCGCTCGCATCGGCGATGCGCGGGGTCGATCGCGTGTTCCACGTGGCGGCGACCTATACGTTCTCATCGCGCCGGTCGGCGGACCTCTACACCTCGAACGTCGACGGCACGCGGAACCTCCTGCGAGCCTGCGGCGACGCGGGCGTCAAGCGCATCGTCTACACGAGCAGCGTCGGCGCCCTTGCGACGACGAGCGGCGGCGGAATCGTGGACGAAACGACCCCCGTATCGCTTGCCGACATGGTCGGTCACTACAAGCGCTCCAAATTCCTGGCCCAGGAGGTAGCCCGGTCGTTCGCGTCCGACGGTCTGCCCGTCGTCATCGTCAACCCGTCGACCCCGATCGGCCCCTTCGACGCCAAGCCGACCCCGACGGGAAAGACCATCGTGGACTTCTTGAAGGGCAAGATCCCCGCGTACGTGGACACGGGGCTCAACTTCGTCGACGTCGAGTCCGTCGCCCGCGGCCACATGCTCGCTGCCGAGCGCGGGAAGCCCGGCGAGATCTACATCCTCGGGGATCGAAACATGCACCTGCGGGAGTTCCTCGAACTCATCGGGACCCTGTCGGGCCGCCGGGCACCTCGCTGGAAGATCCCCCACTGGGTGGCGTGCTCCGCCGCAGCCGCGAGCGAAGCCATCGCGTGGATGACCCGTTCCGAGCCCGCCGTGCCGCTGGAAGGCGCACGGCTCGCACGGCATTTCATGTATTTCGACCCCTCAAAGGCACGCCGAGAGTTGGGGTTCTTGCCGGCGTCGCTCGAGGACGCAGCCGCTCGGGCCGTGGCGTGGTACGGGGAGAACGGCTACCTGGGCCAGTGATTTGCGGCAGCGACGCCCTTCGGCGCCAGCGTGGCCGCGCCGCCGGTTCCCGGTGAACCCGCTCGCGAAAACTTCGGCTCGACCATTCCGGGCTTCGGGCTTACACTCGGCGGCGTTGCCGTTGGGTCCGCCACCGTGTGCACGCGTGCACGGAGCGGCCTCATTTCTCCCGAACGAACGAGGTCCCGACATGCGAAAGTTGTACTCCTGCCTCGCGGTCGCGGTGCTCCTCTGCACCGCGTCCGTCTCCGCTCAGAACATCGTCTACTTCCCTGACAACGTCCCGAACACCGGCGCATCGAACGCGTTCCCGTTCAACACGGCGCCGACGGGCGGCTACACGACGTTCTGCATCTACCCGGCGGCGACCCTGCTCGCAGCGGGAATCACGCCGAGCATGAACCTCACGGACGTGGCGTTCTCGCCGTTCACGACCTCGAGCGGGCCGTCACCGTGCGTCGTTCCCATCGCGAAGAACTGGATCGGGAACATGGTTGCTGCACCGACGACGACCGGCTGGGTCTCCAACCTCGTTGCGCCCACCCTCATGTGGGATTCGACGGTCGACGGAACCCTCACGTTCCCGTGGGTGGCCGGTCAGTGGTCGTCGATCCCGATTCGTAGCGGTGCGCTGTTCCAGTGGGATGGTGTCTCGAACATCGGCATCCAGATCAGCCGAGGCGCCGGCCTCACCGGTGCTCCCTCGGTCTACACGGCACCGACGATCGCCGGCACGGGCACGCCTTACACGCGTCACGGCACGACGTCGTTCGACCCGGCGCCGGGCACGGCAACGACGACGACCGGCACGCTCGGGTTCCGGATCCGCCTGACGTTCGACTTCGGCTACCGGCTCGACGTCCTGACCTCGGGCGGCGGCGTCGGCGACGCGACGCTGTCGATCACCAACCCGCCCGTGGGCCAGACGGAGGGCTACACGCTCGTGACCCTCGATACGTCGACGCCCGTCGGCCAGGGGCCGCTCGTCGGCATCGTTCCCGACGCGCTCACCTTCAGCATCTTCAGCACGCCGGCAGCTCCAGGGAATCCGCTCCACTGGATCAGCGGCTTCCCAGGCCTGTTCCCCGACTCGCCGCTCGTGTTGCCCGCGGGGACGCTGAGCAGCCTCGCAGGCCAGACCTGGCGCTTCGTCGACATCTCGTTCGGGCTCGGATTCACGTATCTGGGCCGCACGAACGTCGTGCAGGTCACTTGGTGATTCGTCGTTGAGCTGACGCGTGGAGGAATCCACGCGGCGCGATCGACCACGACGGGCTCCGCATGGCGGGGCCCGTTCTCATTTCGGGGGGATCGAAACGCTGGGGATCCCGCGCTCCGCCAACGTTCGCAGGCGCGCGAGTGCACGAGACGAGTTGCGCCCGAGCCTGATCACCGCCGGGATCTGCGTCGGCCGCGCGAGCAGTCGACCCACGAGGCGCCCGAGCCTCGGCCGACCGAATTGATCGAGGGCCTCGCCGAGCACCGCGTCGGGGACGACGTCGCCCGCGCCGTCCGCGATCACACGCAGCGCGATCCACGGCAGCCCGGACTCGGCCGCGACTTCGGCGAGCGCGGCCGTTTCCATGTCGACGCCCACCGATGACGTGCGCCGATGGAGATCGGACTTCGCGGCGGGTGTGGTGACCACGGATAGGGCCTCGGCGAGCCACCCACGAACCGTGCGCCCGCCGGCAGCCAGCGTCACCCGATCGGACCACGCGGGATCGGCGCGCAGGCGCCGGCCGTCCGCGGTCACGACTCCCTCGGGCACGACGAGGTCGGCGGGACGGAGTGCGGGGTCGAGTGCGCCCGCAACTCCGACGCTGACGAGCCCGGAGCATCCGTCGGCGACGAGCAGGCGCGAGGCGGAACGTGCCAGGTCGCGCCCCATGCCGGACACGGCGAGCGTGGATCCATCGGGCCGCCGTTGAAGGCCGGGGCACGCACCGCGCAGCAGGCATTCCCCTTCGATGACCCCTGCCGCCAGGAACCCGATTCGGGTCATGACGCCCGAGCCCGTCTACCGCGCGGCTGACGAGGACAACGCGCGATACCGCGCGATGGCCCAGAGTGGGAAATAGCGGCTGTAGCCGTGGTACCGCAGATAGAAGACTCGCGGGAACCCCGGCGCGGTGAACCACTCCTCGGACCACAACGCGTCATCACCCTGGTGACGAAGGAGCCACGCGACGCCACGACGGACCTCGGGCGTATCCCACGTGCCCGCCGCCATGAGCGCGAGCAGGGCCCAGGCCGTGCTGAAGGAGGTCCCCTCCTGCCCCGCACCCGCGAACGTGCGATTGGCGTAGGAGTCATTGGTCTCGCCCCAGCTGCCGTCGGCGCGCTGAACGGAGTGCAACCATTTCACGGCACGCGCGACGTGTTCGTGCTTGCGCGGGTCGTCCACCGTCTCGAGGCCGGTCAGGACCGACCACGTCCCGTAGATGTAGTTCGTCCCCCACCGTCCGAACCATCCTCCGAACGGCTCCTGCTCGCGGTAGAGGAAGTCGAGGGCCCGATCGAGTGCGTGACGCTCTTCCGGGCGCTTGCGACGCGAGAGGATGGCGACGACGCGACCGGTGACGTCGGCGGTCGGCGGGTCCAGCAGGGCGCCGTGGTCGGCAAACGGGATCTCGTTGAGCCAGCCCCGCGTGTTGTCCGCGTCGAAGGCTCCGAAGCCGCCATTGCGCGACTGCATGCCGATGAGCCAGGCGACTCCGAGGTCGACGGCCGACGCATACCGCTTGGGGTCGAGGGCGTCCATCGCCCAGGCCACCATCGCGGTGTCGTCGAGGTCGGGATAGTAGGAGTTGTGGTACTGGAATGGCCACCCGCCGGGCGCGAGGTTCGGGCGATATTCACGCCAGTCAGCCGGGCCGTCCGTGATCTGCTTCGTCACGAGCCAGTCGAGGCCGGCGAACGCGGCCTTCGTCGCGACCGGCCCGCCGGTCGTCCTGCGAGCTTCCGTCAATGCGAACGACGCGATGGCCGTGTCCCAGATCGGCGAGAGGCACGGCTGGCACCACGCCCAGTCGCCGTGATCGACGACGAGCCGGCGGATCGAGTCGCGCACTTGCGCCGACAGCGGGTGATCGTGGCCGTAACCCATGAAGCGCAGCGCCTCGTAGGAGTTGACCATCGCCGGGAAGATCCCACCGAGCCCGTCGACGCCATTCAATCGTGCGATGAACCAGGCCGTCGCCTCCTTCAACGCACGTCGGTGGAGCGCCTTGGGAATGAGCCAGCGGAGCTTGCGCGCCGTACGTTCCATGGCGAGCAGGAGCCAGTTCATGCGCGAACGGATGGGGAAGTACTTGCGCTCCCGATCCGGCGGCGTGACGAACAGCTCCGCGATGGAGATCCCCGTCGGGTTCTTCGCCCGCGCGCGGAGCGAGTAGAGGATCGAAAGCGGCACCATCACCGTCCGCGACCAGTAGGACACCTTGCTCAGGTGAAACGGGAACCAGCTCGGAAACAGAATGACCTCGACAGGCACCCACGGCACTCCACGCCAAGGGATCTGTCCGAACATGGCGAGCGCGAATCGCGTGAAGACGTTGGACTTCGCTGCACCGCCGCGGGCCAGCACGGCCTCGCGGGCGCGTTTCATGTGCGGCGCATCCGGCGAGTCGCCGGCGAGCTTCAACGCCCAGTAGCACTTGACCGTGCACGAGACGTCGAGGGTGCCGCCGAGATACAGCGGCCAGCCCCCGTGATCCGCCTGATGCCGACGAAGGCCTGCGGCGAGCTTCCGTTGCAGCTCGACGTCGATCTCGTCCATGAAGTGCATCATGAGGATGTACTCGGCCGGGATCGTGCAGTCGGCTTGTAGCGGGTAGCACCAGTCACCGGGAGCGTTCTGCTCGCGGGCCAACGCCTCGCTCGCACGGGCGATGGCTCGCTCGAGGTCGGCCTCAGGCACGAACCGGACGGAACCCGCGTTCGGCAGGACCGAGCGGGACGCGGGCGCGGTCACCGAGCGACGTGTGGGAACACCCTCGTTCACGACTGGCGATGCGTCGCGTTCCACTCGTTACGCCTCCGCACACGCAGCCGGCCGCGCCGAAGGCAGGCCTGCCGCGCAGATCGTGAACAGCCACCGCAGCATGCGGTCGCTTCCGGTCGTGAGGTTGCTCGCCATGATCGTTGCTTTGACGGTACGCCGCGAGATCTTGACCTCTCGAGCGCCCGTGAAGTTCCGATGGGCGTGGATCTTTCGCAAGGTCAGAACCGCCATGCCGAGGGCCCACAGACAAAATCGTCTGATCCCTCTCTCTTGCGCAGGTATGAGCAGGGTGTAATCGAGCGCATCGCGGAGATTGCCATGGGCGAGCGCGATGAGTTCACTCAAACCGGCCCCGAAACCGGGCGTGAATCGACCCGGCGCGAGATCCTTCAGGTCGAAACCGTGGCGGAGGAAGAGATCGCGCGGGAGCCAGCAATAGCCCCTTTCGCGGTCCTCCCAGATGTCCTTCAAGATGTTCGTCATCTGAAGGCCCTGGCCGAACGAGACGGCGCGCTCCGTGAGGCCCCTGCGACGGGCGTCGATCGTGGGTGAGTAGTCGCAGAACAGCTCCGTGAGCATCTCCCCCACGCAACCGGCGACGTGATAGCAGTAGGCCTCGAGTTCTGGGACGTCGGCGAGACCGGCGCCTGCGCGCCCGCGATGGAAGCGTGGCATCCCCGAGCACATCACCTCAATGCACCGCCGGAGCGCAGCCTGTGGACGCTGCGCGAACGCATGCGTCACCCGGATCACGTCCGCCGATCGACGCACCAGGTCGCGCTCGGTCGCAAGCGTCCGGTCGGAGAGCAGCGGTGCGAGGTCCCGGGCAAACTCCGACGCGTCGGCCCGCCCGGCGACGACGTCGGCGAATCGGCGGTGGAACTCGAAGCGTTGGTCCAGCGAGAGCGCCGGCTCGTCCTCGATGGTGTCGGCGATCCGACAGAGGAGGTAGCCGTTCGTGACGATCGGCCGGAGCGGGCCCGGGAGCTCCGGGATGGTGAGCGCGAAGGTGCGGGAGACGCCCGGGAGGAGCGCGTCCTGGCAGGCCGTATCGACGGACCCGGTCGCGGGCAGCGGCATCGGCATCGGCTTGGCGGCAGGTTGGCTCATGCTGGCGTCGGTTGATCGAAACGCCCGCCCGCGCCGGTGGGAGGACCGCAACATCCTCTCTGGCTTGGGGTTCCATCGGGCGCCGGCGTGCGCACTCACATTCGCACGGACGGTCGGCGAAACGAGGGGCGGATTGTAGCAGCGCACTCCGAACCCGAAGCCCCGGGGGTGCACGGCAGCGGGGGATCTCACGTCCGGGTCCGATGCCGGCCCGTGAGAGAGGTTTCGGCGTCACGAATCGGCGTCGCATTCGGTCGGACTTGCGGGGTACGATCCCGCCCTCGGTATTCGACCGAAGTTCGTGACGAGTCACCCGACCGAAGGAAGTCCAACCATGCGCATCACGCTCGCGAGTCTCTTCGTTCTGTGTCTTGCCTCCCAGGTTTCGGCTCAGGACACGCTTTGGGTCGCAAACCGGAACTCGAACACGTTGTCCCGCCTCCAGCCGTGGGGACTCTCGGCGCAGACCGTGTCGACCGCGACGTCTCTCCGCCGAATGGTGCAGGCGCCGGACGGCAAGCTCTGGGTCATCCGCTTCATCCAGACGAGTTTCGACATCTACAACGCCGACGGCACGTTGTTCACGACGGTGCTGAACCCCTCAGGAAGCGCCTACGACGTGGCCTTCGACAAGTTCGGGCACGCGTGGGTCACGGGCGGCACGCAGGCGCACGAGTACGACGCCAACGGCGTGCTCGTGAATTCCTACGTGCTCGGCGCAGCGGCGCCGCTCGGCATCAGCATCGACATGGACGGCAACAAGTGGATTGCCCACCGGGTGAGCCCGGGCAAGCTCACGAAGATCGACACACTCGGCGTCGTCAGCCCGCCGTTCAACGTGAACGCGACGGCCATGCAGCCGGTGGTCGTCCTCGCCGATTACCGCGGCGTCGGCGTGTCGAGCCACATCTGGGTCATCGGTGACAGCAGCGGCCTCGTCGCGGAGTTCGACGTGACGGGCACGCAGCTCAACACGTACTCATCGACGCTGACGAGCATCTCGGCGATGGCGCAGGATCCCATCAGCACCGACCTCTTCATCGGGAGCTTCGGGAGCGGACTGATCGCGCGCATGACGACCGCGGGCGTCGTGACGGGAACGATCAACAACGCGCCAAGCTGCCTCGGCTTGAACTTCGACTCCTTCGGCCGGCTGTGGTCGACGACGCGGCTGGCGTCCCCCGCGCTCTCCGAGATGCGGCGTTGGGACATCAACACCAACACGCTCGAGATGGTCACGCCGGTCGGCCTGGGCACGCAGTCCCCCATTTCGACGCGGCACGACTACGCGCTCATCGTGGATCCGCTCGGGGACGCCGACGGCGACGGCACGCCGAACAACGCCGAGATCCTCCTCGGTACGTCGCCCTGGGACGCCCAGTCGACTCCGTTTGCGAGCATCAACACCACGGGCCAGACCGCCAGCAACGCCACGTTCAACATCGCGACCGTCGCTCCGTTCGGATCGAGCACGGCGATCGCGGCGTCCGGGCTGTCGATCAATCCGGGCATTCCGTTCGGTGGGATCTCCGGCTCCCTCCTCCTGGACCCCGTGGCCCTCTTCCTCGACCCCATCACGGGATCGCCGATCCTGTTCACGGTGAGTGGCCCGGGTTCGATCCCCCTCACGATCCCGCCGGCGGTCGGCGGGTTGTCGCTCTTCATCCAGGCGCTGACGATCGACACCGGCGGCGCGCAGTTCACGAACCTCACCGGCCTCTTCGTTTACGTCTGAGCGATCCGGCGTTGCGACCCCACTGAGGGCGCAACGCCGCTCCCGGGCTCCGTCGGATTGCGGATCGCCGACGATGGGGCGAGGACCGTATGATGTGCGCCATCCCTGGCGCCCATCCCCCGATCCTTGGCTCTCCGGGAGTCTGATCATGTCGCGGAACTACTCGATCCTCGCATTGGCGGCCTGCGTCGCCATCGCCGGCGCATCGCCTGCGCAACTCGTCGTCAACCCGCCGCACTTCGACGTGCAGATCCTCGCCGCCGGCATTCCGGCGACAGGTGACAGCATGGCCGTCGATCGCTTCGGCAACGTCTACCTGGTCAACTCGCCGATTCCGGCGACGGTCACCGGCCCGACGGTCGTTCAGGTCCGGCCCGACGGAACCGTGAACCCGAACCACGCGACGGGCTTCGGCGTCATCGGGCAGCTCGCCTACAACCCCCAGGACGGGTTCGTCTACACGACGGACTACAGCCCGCTGCTCACCGTCGTCCTGACGCGCGTTTGGCGCATCGAGCCGGCGGGAGGTCGAACGCTCGCGTTCACCGTTCCGCTCATCTCGCGCGGACTCACGATCGACAATGCAGGCAAGTACTACTTCGGCGCGTCGGCGGGACTGCAGTCGCCCGGGCTCTATCTCTACAACCCGCTCGCCGTTCCGCCGACCATGGTCACCTACCAGGGCCCAGGCTTCGGCCAGAACCGGATCCTGCAGTCCATGATCGACGGTGCCGTGCTCATCGGAGATGGACTCGAAGTGCGGAGATGGACTTCGCCGGCGAACGTTCCGGCTCCGTTCTATCTCCACCCCCCCGCGCTGCCGAACCAGATCATCGCCGTCAATTCGCTGGCGCGATCGTCATTCAACAGCCTGGGGTCCGGTGCGCTGATCGGCGTCCATGACCTCACGACCGTCTGCCTCTGCGGAGTCGGAACCGCGACGTCGGCGACCCTGACGGGCGGCAACCAGCAGCTGTTCGCGTCGGAGAACTACACGTTCCAGGATTTGGGGATGCAGGCCATCGCCACGGGATTGCGCCAGGACGGCTACTGGTACTCCACGATGAACGGGATCGTCCCGGGCACGTTCGGCCTACTTCGGCGAATCCGGCAGCTCCCAGCCACCACCGTCCCGGGAAGCCTCGCGTTCCAGTATGCGAACGGCATGGGGACGTGGGACCTCCATGGGGTCGGCGGAGATGCGTTCCTCCTCGGAGTGAAGATCGGCGCCATTCCGGGGCAGACGCCGCCTGCGTTCTTCCCCGGATACGGCATCGTCGAGCTCGACCCGTTCGCGCCGAGCTACATCCCGATCCTGGACGGCATCGGTCTGTTCGGCACACCGAACCCCTTCGCCGTGTTCCCGGCGTCCGGGCACTATCAGCTCTCGCTGACCTTCCCGCCGTTGCCGATCGCGGTTTCCGCGACGCAGTTCATCGAGGTGAATCCCAACTCGCCGAACGGGTTGGTCTACCTCAGCAACACGACCCTGTTTCCGTGAGCTTCGTGTTCGCGAGTCCCACGGTCTCCGTGTGACTCGCACCGCGCCCGCGAGCCACTCCGCCACATGACGGACGCTTCGCCGCGCCCGCAACGCCGCGCTCGAGCGCGGCTGGAGACGGCGGTTCCTTCGCGTGACGCCACCGCGGCAGGGATGCGCGTCCGCGTTCGCGCGAGGCCGGGAGGCCTCGCGGTCCGGCCAAGCTGGAGCTTGGCGCTCCGGATCAAGGGCGCTTGGGGGGAGTCGCAGCAGGTGGGGTCCGAGCTCCGCCGAGCGAAGCACCGGACCCGCGCTGAACGGCGGTGAGCGGTTTTGAAACGGGCCGCGCCGTGATCGTCGCAGGGATTTCCCTTCGCGTCCCGTCCGCCATCTGCACGACGGAGACGTTGCGCCGGATGATGACCGTGCCGTCCGGCATGATCGTCATTGGCTCACCGTACTCCGTTTTCGTGTAGACCGGTTCGCCGGGTCGGGACGCCGGTGGTGCCACGGGCGCACCAGGTTTGGACGCCGCGCCGTCGAGCGACGCGTCGGTGCGAACGGCGCTCGCCTGGCGCACGCCAGCATCACGATCCGGCGCCGCGGCCAGCGCCACTGGAAGTTCCGCCGACGGCCGCGAACCGGCCGGCGACGAACGGTCGATGAGCCACC
Organism: Planctomycetota bacterium; assembly: GCA_044222185.1. Taxonomy (GTDB): domain Bacteria; phylum Planctomycetota; family CAIWVZ01; genus JBGANV01. The sequence goes on along the minus strand of JBGANV010000004.1, from coordinate 271,888 downwards.
AGCTCGCGCCGGTCAAGCCCAGGACACCTGCAATCACTACGACTTTCAACATGGTCGTCTCGCTTCAATCACTCTGGACGCGTGGTCGCTCGAACCGGAACCATCAGGGACGGAACGACGACACGAACGTGTTCGTGAGCGTCACGCTTCCGCCGGCACCGATGATCGCCGCCTGCGCGACGATCTGGATCGAGGCCGGGAACGCGGGGATCGGCACCAGTGTGGTGTCGAAGATCCCGTTCGCGGTCTGGCCGGTCCCGACGAGGCCTACGGCACCGGCGAACCCCGGAAGGTTCAGCGAGAACGTGAACAGCGGGTCCTGGGGATCGAGCATCAGCGGGAACCCGAACACGGGCTGGAGTCCCGGAGGCGCCAGCGGATTCGTGCCCGGGTTGTAGGCGCCGAACGCGACGATCGCGAAGTTGCCGACGCTCTGTCGCGAGTAGACGCGGAAGCCGTATTGCACGAGCCCCGACGCCGTCGAGACGTTCAGCGCCGCCAACCCCGTCTCCGGATTCGCCGCGTTGCCATTGCCGACGTTCACGCGCCCCGTGAGGGTCGACTCGAAGAACTGAAGCGTCTGGCGCGGAGTCTCCTGACGGACGTCAGGGATGTTCCCGAAACCGGCCGGGTGATAGCCGCTGTAGGCGCTGTTTCCCGAGAGAAGCCAGTCGGCCTGCTGCTCGGGGTAGCCGCTCTGCGCATTGCTGCTCTGCGCGTTCTCGAAGCTGAAATCGCCGCCAGCGCAGGCGCCGCCGACGAGGCTCATCCCACCGGGGAAGAACGACGTGAGGACGAGGTCCGTCTGGCCGTCAGCCGTGACGATGATGCCGTCGCCGACGCCCGTGCCGAACTGGACGTCGATGATGTAGCCGTTCAGTCCGCCGCCTGGCGGGCAGCCGCCCGGAGGAGCCGGCAGACCGGAGTTGCCCGTGCCGGGCCCGCCGGGCCCCGGGCCGTTCAGGAAGATGACGACCGCGTTCGGATCCGTGAAGTCAGGCTGGATGTTGCCCTGCGAGCCCGCGGCCGTGCTCGTGATGCCGCGGGTGATCATCTGGTCGTACAGGATCGCGGGCGTCGTCCAGTCACTGTCGTAGATCTCGAACGCCTGGCCTGAGACTTCCATGGTCCCAGCGGCATTCGCGGGGCTCGCGGGCGCGGTCTGCGCGGCGCTGCCGATGCTCATCACTTCCTTCGGGAACACCTTCCAGTAGAAATCGCCGACGAAACTCGGCGGGTTCGTTCCCTGCGGTGAACCGACGCTCGGCGCGTTCAGGTAGTAGATGATGTCCGTGCCGTTCTGCAGCTCGAGGTCGTTCTCGTTGTTGGTGTTTTGCGTCCATGCGCTCGCTGCGAACGCCGCACAAAACGCAAAGACACACACGCTTCTCATGGTCATGGGTTGAACCTCACCTTCAACAAATCGTGACGCACCACCATTGCGCGTCACACTGGGCCGGGGATGGGTGGAGGGGCAACCTACAGAATTGGGGATGCGAAGTTCCAGACAATCGCGCGCGCCGTGGCGGCGCGCGCGTGCGCGAAACAGTCGTGTCACATCCGCGGGAAGAAGTGCCGACCGGGCGTGGCGCTCCGGATGAGTCGCTCAGGGAGCGGTGCCAAGCGACAGCTGCAGCGCCATGACGCCGAAGGCCGTCCCGTACGGCTTGGTGCACGCCGAGATGTAGAAGTCCCACATGCCGCCGTCGCGTTCCTGCGTCTTCATGACCTCGCGGCGGATCACCGGCCAGAACGGTTTCTGCGCGTCGAACGGAAGCGTCGTGGCAAGCCGGGCCGCGTAGTAGTGACCGAAGAGATAGAAGTACGCGGCGTTCTGGTAGTACGCCTCGTGAGGAATCGGCTTGCGGAGCGCCGCGTCGAGGAACCGGTGGTTCTGGCTGAACTGCTCGAGCGCTCGAACGCGCTCCGCCTCGGCGACTCCCCCGCCGAGCGTGTGGAGCAGATAGTTGCCGATCTGCATCCGCCCGAGCGAGCCCTTGACCTCGTTGATGTTCTCGCCGCCGCGCACGTAGGGGATCGCGCTCACGTCGTAGGTGAAGGCACCTGACGGCAGGCGGGCCCGACCCACGGCACGCACCGCGGGATCGAGAATCCGCGGAAGAACCTCGACGCCAGCGCGGCGGGCATCGCCGAGCGCGAGCGCGCCGGCCGCGGTCGTGAATGACGTGGCCCACTCGGGCCGCCACGCGGACCCCGAGTCCGCGTAGTAGCCCCAGCCACCGTTCGGCGACTGGTGCCTCGCGAGGCCGTCGACGCACGTGCGACACGCATTGCGGATGGCGAGAACGCGTTCCGGCGACGCATTCGTCGAGACGCCGAGGGCTCGGGCAAGCCCAAACAACCCGTAGATCGATCCCCAGACGTTGTCGTTGTCCCAGAAATCCGGGCGCTTCACGTCGGCGTTGGCGATGAGGAAATCGACGCCGCGTTCGGCCGCAGCGCGCGCATCCGGCTGCACGCCGCACTGGAGGAGTGCCGCAACGGCGAGGCCCGTCGTCCCCACGACCCACGCATCCATCGTCGCGCGGTTCGCGAACGAGTCCGTGAAGGTCTTGTTGCGATTACCACCCCACGACCCGTCCTTGTTCTGTTCGGCGACGAGGAAGGTCAGGCCCTTGTCGATGGATTGACGAACCTCGGCCGGTGTCGGCTCCTGCGGCCGCGACTGGGGCACGGCCGGATCCTGAAACGCAAGGACCGCCGCGATCACGATGGACGGCGTCACTTCTTGTCCCCGTCTGCCGCCACCAGATCGCCTTCGATGCGCGCAACCTCGGACTCGGCGGACATGACTCCGATCCGCTTCTCCGCGAGGGCCTTCTCCGATCCCCGGGCGTCGCGTTCGACTTCACGCCGCTTCTCCTCCACCTCCAGCGCCAGCTTGTCGTGCTCGAGCGGCAGCGTGCGCTGCTCGAGCGTCTCCGAGTCCTGCTGTTGGAGGCGGAGGCGCGCCTCGGACCGCTCGAGTGCGCGCTTCGAGCGACGGATGACGATCTCCTTCGTCTTGTCGGCGAGGTCGTTGTCCTTGTACATGAGCTCGAGTTGCTCCAACTCCTCCCTGGCGTCGGCGAGGCCGTCCCGGGCGCCCTGGAGGTCGAGCCGCGAGCGTTCGAGCCGCGCGGGTCGATCGCGCGTCTGGAAGGTCTCGAGGCGCGCCTCGGCCATGGCGAGCTCCTTCGCGATCCGCGCCCGACTGTTCCCACCGTCCGTCTCCTGATCGGCGAGATCCTGCTTCGCGCGGGCGAGCCGTGCGCGTGCCACGGCCAGCTCGCGCTCCTGCGCGGCGCGCTTGCCTGGCTTGGCGCCGGCGGCGTCGGCCGCAGGCTTCTCGACGCGGGCGGCGCCCGTGGCGTCGGGCGCAGAATTTCCGCCCGTCGAAGTGCTGGCGCACCCCACGAAGCCCGCGAAGCCCACGACAACCACCACGAGAACGGGCACACAGCCCCCAAACATTCGATTCATCGACATCTCCAGAAAAACCAACGGCTCGACAGCGGTGCGCATCATACGCGCGCTCGCAGGCACGTTGGCGGGCCCCCGAGCCCGGCGCCGCGCGCCACGTTTGGCCCCGCGATGCGTACATGCGACCCCGCACTTGAGCGAATTCCTGGCCGAAGTCCCCGGGATGATGATCCACCGTGTCAAAGGAGGCTGCCATGTCCGTCGGATCCATCTGCCAGCGCGAAGTCGACGTCGCCTACCCGCACGAAACCGTCCAGGCCGTCGCACGGAGGATGCACCAGCGCAAGGTGGGCAGCCTGGTCGTCGTCGATGGGGCATCACGACCGGTGGGAATCATCACGGATCGGGACCTCGCACTTCGCGTCGTGGGCGAAGGCCGGGACACCGGAGTCACGCTCGTGTCCGAGGTGATGTCGACCCACCTCGCCACCGCGGACGAGAAGACGACCCTCGAGTACGCCCTCTCGACGATGCGGTCGATCGGGTGTCGCCGACTGCCGGTGCTCGATGCCAGCGGCAAACTTCTGGGTGTCGTCACGCTCGACGACATGCTTTCGCTCCTGGCGGATCAGATGACGCTCGTCGGAGAGCTGATCGGCAAGCAGGTTCCAGCGGCGCTGTCCAGGTAGCCACCTGCGGCTGAGCACGCCTCCGGGTTCCCGCACGTTCCGCCGGAGGAGTCGCGTCGTATACTCGCCAACCTTCGTTCGACGGCGCCAACCGACGCGAGCCACCTCATGTTCAAATTCATTCGGCGGATCGTCTTCCTCGTCGTCCTGCTCCTCATCGCAGGCGTCGTCCTCCTGTTCTCGCTCGACGGGCTGGCGAACACGGCCGTGGAGAAGAGCGGAACGTACGCGCTCGGCACGAACACCACGGCCGCGGGAACGAGCGTGGGGCTCGCCGCGGGGAAGATCACGGTCAAGGACCTCCGCGTGGCGAACCCTCCGGGCTTCGGCACCGACCCCTTCGTCGCCGTCACCGAGACGGCCGCGACCTTGGATGGGGGCACGGTTTTTTCGCAGCCGATCGTCGTCAAGACGCTCGAGCTTCGCGGGATCCGCCTCAAGCTCGAACAACAGTCAGGGAAGATGAACTACGACCCGATCCTCGAAGCCCTGAAGCGCTTCCAGGGATCCAGCGACAAGACGTCGGGCGGGAGCAAGCGTCTCCTCATCAAGGAACTCGTGCTCGCGGACATCACCGTCGGCGCCCAGTTGCTGCCGATCCCCGGGGTTGCGCCATCGCCGGAGGTGAAGATCCCCGAGATCCGCCTGTCGAACGTCGGTGGGGCGAGCAACGACGGCGTGCTCATCGCCGATGCCGTGAACGTGGTGATCCAGTCGCTGTTGACGTCGGTCGCAACCTCCGGCGGAGGACTGCTTCCGCCCGACCTCGCCAAGGATCTCGGCAGCCGCGTCAGCGGGTTGTCGAACATCGCCGGCGGCGCGCTCGGCGTGCTCCAACAGCTCGGCGGAGGAAAGGACGTCGACAAGATCCGCGACGGCCTGAACAGCATCCTCGGCGGCAAGAAGTGACGAACACGGACGTCAGCGCGCCACGGCGAACAAGCACTTGAGATAGGCTCCCTCGGCGAACGTCGTCGGGTGATCGACGGCGTGCCGCGTCGTTTCGACGCCATCGAGCGTGCGATGGACGTCTCGCGCGGTCGCGCGCACGACCTCGAAGAACTGCTCGGCGCTGACCCGGCTCGAACACGAGGCTGCGACGAGCCGTCCGCCCGGTTCGAGGACGGCCAGCCCGGACCGCACGAGCCGCGCATAGGCGCGCAGCGCCCCGGGCACGTCCGCGGATTTTCGCGCGAACGACGGCGGGTCGAGGACGACGACGCCGAACGTCGTCTTCTGGCGAGCCAGCCGTGACATCGTCTCGAACGCATCGCCGACGATGATCTCGTGGTGCGCCGCCGCCACTGCCGGCACGCCCTGATTCAGCTCGAAGTTGATGCGCGCCTGCTCCGAGGCAGGCCGACTCAGATCCACGCTGACGACCCGCCTCGCGCCGCCGCGCGCCGCATACAGCGAGAACCCGCCCGTGTACGAGCAGACGTTCAGGACGTCGCGTCCGGCAGAGAGCGCCCCGACGCGCGCCCGATTGTCCCGCTGATCGAAGAAGAAACCCGTCTTCTGCCCGCGTACCACGTCGGCCTCGAAGCGGAGCCCGTTCTCGGTGAAGCGGCACGGCCCGGCGACGTCCGGCCCGCAGACCGTCGAGCCGTCCGCGATGCCGTAAAGGCGCTCCGGCCGTTCCCGAACGCTCTCGTTCAACCGGATCACGAACGCGCGATGCGGCTGGCGTTCACGAATGAGCGCGATCAACGTCCGCAGGTGCGGGACCCATGCGGCCGTGTACAGCTTGGCCACGAGCACGTCGTCGTAGCGATCGACGACGAACCCGGGGAAGCCGTCGTCCTCACCGTGGATGAGCCGATAACCCGTGTGCAGCACACGCAGCTCGGCGCGGCGGTCGATGGCCGCTCCGACCTTCGCGCGAAAAAACGCCTCGTCGATGGGCGCAGGCGCGCCGTGATGGAGCGCACGGAACCGGATGGCGCCGTCCGGGTCGTAGAGGCCGATCGCCAGGAATTTTCGATCGGTGTCGAAGGCCACGGCCAGATCCCCGGGATTTCCGTCGTCGCTCTGATCCCTGATGCCGTCCGCGAAGACCCACGGGTGGCCGGCGCGAAGCGTGCGGACGGCGGCCGGCGTCACGCGCAAGGCGAGACGACTGGGTGCGGGCTCAGGCAGTGCGAGCGTATCGATCCGGTCAGCCATGTTTTTCGTCGTGCCGCAACGGCGCGGGTCGGGACGTTACGCGACGCGCCGATCCCGGACGAGCCGAGGGCGATCGAGCGCTCCGAGGTCCCGCTCCCCCTGTCCCCCCGGATGGGTATGGTCCGCAATCCCCGTCACCCGCCCGGTGAACGGGATCACGAGAAAGAACACACCGCACGCCGATCCACGAGGAGCCGTCCATGGAATGCCACATGCCCACGCCGACACCGCAGCACAAGACCCTCGCCCGCCTCGCCGCCAACTGGATCGGCGACGACACGATGTTCCCCAGCCAATGGGATCCGAAGGGCGGCACCGCCAGGTCGACGTTCAAGACGCAGATGGCATGCGACGGCTTCTTCCTGGTCGGCGACTATGCCCAGGAGCGCGACGGGAAGGTCGTGTACCGCGGCCACGGCGTCTTCGGATACGACGAAAAGGACGGCGTGTTCACCATGTACTGGTTCGACTCCATGGGCGGCGGCGGGTACACCACTCCGTCGAAGGGCAAGTGGCACGGCGACACGCTCCAATTCGAACAGGTGACGCCCATGGGACACATGCGTCACGTCTACGAGTTCGAGAGCGCGAACCGGATGACGTTCCGGATCGACGTCTCGCGCGACGGTGCCAACTTCGCGCCGATGATGGCATCGCGGTACCGCCACGGCTGACCGGTGGCGCGAAAAGCCACCGCTCACCGCCGCGCCGGAGTCGAGCCGTCCCACCGCCCGGCGATGTACGCGACGTAGGAGCGCAGCATCTCCCCCTTCACGTCGCGGCGAAACACTCCGCTGCCGCCGCCGCTCTTCGCGTCCGTTCCCTCCCAAAGCACGTGGACGTCCCGAAATCCAACCTCCTCGAACAGCTCGACGATCTCCGGGATCGTCCAGATCCGCCAGTCGTACACGAAGGCGTCCCGCATCCGCGTTCCATCGGGGAACTCGAAGTGGATCCGGCACGTCGCTCGATGCGTGATCGGCGAGAACTCGTTGTGATCCCAGACGTAGTTGAAGCCGCCGCGACGCCGCCGATCGATCTGCCCGGTGAACACGTCGCCGCCGCCCCAGATGTCGACGACGAACACTCCGCCCTTGCGAAGCGACGTGGTCACGTGCTCGAAGTACTTCTTGAGCTCGCGCCGGGTGTGGAACACGGAGTAGCTGAAGTTGAATGCCGCGACGAGGTCGACGGGGTCGCACCGCACCGTGCGGACGTCACCCTTCACCAACGTCAGGCGTGATCGCTGTTCCTCGTCCAGGAACGAGACGTTGTGCTCGCGGCCCCAGGCGAGCGTGGCGGGATCCAGGTCGACACCCACGGCACGATTCGCCCGGTTCTGCCAGATGAACGCGCACGAGAGTGCGGCGGTGCCGCAGAAGTCCTCGCGGATGCTGCGCAGGGTCTCCCCGGTGAAAACCTGGAAGCGGCGCGCGAGGCGGCGCGCGTCCTCCTCCGGCGTCTGGACCGATCGTTGATAGAGGTCGTGCCTGTCGGCGGTCCGAGCGGTCCTGCGGTGGCGCGTCTTGCGCCGCGAGCGTGGAGACATGGTCGGCGATGATATGCGGGAACGCCCGGATCTCCCGAGCGGACCGCCGCAACGTCAGGCCAGGATCTCCTTCACCACGTTGCCGGCCGTTTCCGTGAGGCGGAAATCCCGGCCCGCATGGGAATAGGTGAGCTTCTGGTGGTCGAGGCCCATCAGGTGCAGGACCGTCGCGTGCAGGTCGTGGATGTCCATCCGCCCATCGACGGCTTCGGCGCCGTAGTCGTCCGTCGAACCGAACGACGTCCCGCCGCGGACGCCGCCGCCGGCCATCCACATGGTGAAACCCTTGTTGTTGTGGTCGCGGCCGTCAGGCCCCTGGGCGTACGGCGTTCGCCCGAACTCTCCGCCCCAGATCACGAGGGTGTCCTTCAACAACCCTCGGCGACCGAGGTCCGCGAGCAACCCGGCGACCGGGCGGTCGATCGACCGACAGCTCTTCGCCAGGTCCTGTTTCAGATTGCGGTGGTGATCCCAGCCGGACTGCGACACTTCGACGAAACGCACGCCCGACTCCACGAGTCGTCGCGCGAGCAGGCACTGCCGTCCGAACCCGTCGGTGTCGTCGTCGCCGATGCCGTAGAGATCCTGCACCGACTTGGATTCCTTCGAGAGGTCGAGCAGGCCTGGAACTTCCGCCTGCATCCGGAACGCGAGCTCGTAGGACTCGATCACGCCCTCGACGCCCGGGTCTTCGCGATCACGGCGGAGCCGCTCCTTGTTCAGCTTCTGTACGAGTTCGAGCTGGGCGCGCTGTTCCTTCTCGTCGAGCTTCGGATTCGCGATGTTCGGCAACGCGGACGTGGACGCCCCCGCGCGCCTCGCGAACGGGCCCGCGCCGCCGCCGCGGCCGGAGACGCCGATCCGCGTCCCCTGGTAGATCGCCGGAAGGAACGCACTCCCGTAGTTCTGCGCGCCGCCCTGCCCCGTGGGCGCGTTCAGCGTGATGAATCCGGGCAGGTTGCGGTTCGTCGTGCCGAGGCCGTAGAGGGCCCACGAGCCCATGGACGGCCGCACGAACTGGAAGCTGCCCGTGTGAAGCTTCACGAACGCCTGCGGGTGTGCCGGGAGATCCGTCGACATGCCGCGGAGGAGGCAGAGCGCATCGGCGTGCGCCGCCAGTTCAGGAAACAGCTCGGAGATCCACAGCCCGCCCTGCCCGTGCTGGCTGAACTTCCATGGCGAACCGAGGAGTTTGGCGCCGGCGCGGCGCCCCGCCATGGGCTTGCCGTCGTCCGCGTACAGCTTGGGCTTGTAGTCGAACGTGTCGACGTGCGACGGCCCACCGGCCATGCACAGGAAGATCACTCGTTTGGCGCGTGCCGGGAAGTGAGGCGGTCGCGGCGCGAGTGGATCGCCCGGGGCCTCCTGCGGCCCGTCGAGCGACGACATGCCGCGGAACGCGAGCCAGCCGAATCCGCACGCGAACGATCGGAGAAGGTCACGACGCGACGGCGCGTGTTCGGGGTGATCACAAGTGGTCATGGATCGCTCCTGCCTCAATCGACGTAGCGGAACTCGGCGGACGCGAACAAAGCCTGGCAGAACGCAGCCCACGCGGGCCGATGCGGGTCGGCCGTCGGACGCTGGGGGGACGGCGCGCGCCGGCCGCGGCGCGGCTCGTCCTTCACCTTCGGCGCGGGAAAGCGCGAAAGGAACGTGCGGGCCGAGTCCAGCTCGCTGCCCGTGGGCGCGCGGCCGAACACCGTGCGGAATGCCCGGTCGATCCGCCCGTCATCGCTGGAGATCGCCGCGAGGAGGCGGCCGGCGAATGCATCGGCGAGGCGCATGACCTCCGCGTTGTTCATCATGTAGAGAGCCTGCGTCGCCACGTTCGTCATCTCGCGGGCGCCGGTGACGAACGCCGGTTCGGCGAAGTCGAACACCTCCAACGGTTCGGGGATGTCGTCGCGGATGATGGGCAGGTAGACCGAGCGCACCGGCCGGTCGTTCGAAGCCAGCGCCAGCACCTGGAGGGATCGCGCGTCGCCTTCCAACGTCCCGACGGGAGAACCGACGGGCGGTTCGAGCGAGAGCGTACCCGACGCCATCAGCATCGCGTCGCGGATGCACTCGCCTTCCAGCCTGCGCTTGGGCATGCGCCACAGCCATTCGTCCTCGGGATCGATGGCGGACTTCTTCGCATCGAACTCGGACGACATGCGATAGGTGTGGCTCAACACCATTCGCCGGATCGTCTTCTTCACCGACCAGCCATCGTCGACGAACGTCGATCCGAGCCAGTCGAGGAGTTCGGGATGCGTGGGCGGATGGCCGTTCTTCCCGAAGTTGTCCGGCGTCTGGACGATGCCCTTGCCGAACAGGTGGAGCCAGATCCGGTTGACCATCACGCGCGCAGTCAGCGGGTTGTTCGCCGACGCGATCCAGCCCGCGAGCTCGAGCCTTCCGCTGCCCTGCGTCACCTTCGGCGTGTCGTCACCGGAGATCACCTGCACGAAGCCTCGCGGAACGGTATCGCCCGGTCGATCGACCTCGCCGCGCACGAGCACCTTGGCGTTCTTCGGCCGGCGTGCGTCCACGACTCCCATGGCCTTGCGGTTGGCCTCCAACGGCTTCCCCGAATCATCGAAGCGGTCGAGGATCGACTCGACGACTCCCAGTTGCTCGGTGGCGATGCGCAGCCGCAGGCGCTCGAGCTGGGTCGTCTGCGCGTCGGGCTTGGCGTCCCCGGGTTTGGCGCCGTCCTTCGCGGCCTCGCGCGCCACGCGACGATCGGGCATCTCGCCGCTGGCGAGCGCCTTCACACGATCGCGCTGGCGCTCGAGCGCCGCGCGCTGTGCCGCGGGCATGGTCGGCCCAGCCGGGACGAGCGCGTCGTTCGGAATGTCGACGAGGTCGGATGGGTGAAGATTGCCCTGGGCGCGCTTCGTGCCGTAGTTGGTCTGCGTGCTCAAGAACACTCCGGCCAGGGCGTAGTAGTCCTCGGTCGGAATGGGATCGAACTTGTGGTCGTGGCACCGCGCGCATGCAACCGTCAGGCCGAGCATGCACTGCGTCGTCGCGTCGATCTGCTCGTCCACGAGGTCCATGGTGAACTGCTGGAGATTGCGCGTGCGGTGTCCCTTGGACCCGATCGCCAGGAATCCCGTTGCGATCTGTCGCTCGGCCTTCTCCGTCGAGCTCGTCGACGGCATGAGATCCCCTGCGAGCTGCTCCTTCAGGAACAGGTCGTAGGGTTTGTCCTCGTTGAACGCCTTGATGACCCAGTCGCGATAGCGCCAGGCTTGCGGATAGAGGACGTTGGACTCCTTGCCGCTGGACTCGGCGTAACGCGCGACGTCGAGCCAATGACGGCCCCACCGCTCGCCGAACTGAGGCGACGCGAGGAGACGATCGACGACCTTGTCGAACGCGTCAGGCGCGGTGTCGCGTTCGAAGGCCACCACGTCCTCCGGCGTCGGAGGAAGGCCCGTCAGGTCGAACGACACGCGGCGCAGCCACGTCACCCGATCCGCGTCCCTCGACGGCGAGAGCCCGTGCGATTCCATGCCTGCGAGGGTGAACCTGTCGAGGTCGCCGAACGCCCATTCCTCGCCGCGCGGGTGCGGCGCCGACGGATGGGACATGGGCTGGAACGACCAGAACTTCCTCGCCTCGTTCATGTCGATGGAGCGCTTCCACGCCGCCAGGTCCGACTTCGCGTCGCCCGCCCCAGCCGTCGGTTCGCCAGCACGGGGGTCGGGCGCTCCCATCTTCACCCACGCCTCGAAGTCGCGGATCACGGCGTCGGAGAGTTTCCCCTTCGGTGGCATCTCGAACGCGTCGTAATGCAGCGCCTGGATGATCAGGCTCGCGCCCGCGTCGCCTGGCACGACCGCCGGCCCCGTCTCGCCGCCCCGCAGCATCCCCGCCTGGGAGTCGAGCCGCAGGCCGCCCTTCAAGTCCCTGGCGTCGGCCGAGTGACAGCCGTAGCAGTTCGACACGAGCACGGGGCGGATCCGGGTCTCGAAGAACCTGAGCCCTTCCTCCGTGGGCGCCACGGGCGGTGAGCCTTCGGGTTGCGCGGGAGCGGGCGCGGGTGCGGCGGCATCCTTGCGGTCGCGGCGCGGCCGAGCTCCTGGTGCGCCCGCCGGGGCGGGAGCCGGCGCCGCTCCGAAATCACGCGGCGTCAGGTATCCATCCCGGTCGCGATCCAGACGCCGGAAGACCTGTTCACCCCGCGGATATTCTCCGACGCTCACCTTGCCGTCCCCGTCGGCATCGTGGCGGCGCATGATCTCCCAGGACGGGTTCGGGCGGCTGTCCTGCGCGGCGGCTGACGACGCGAGCAGCGCAAACGCCACGATGAAAAGTCTGGTTCGCGTCATGGCTCTCCTTGCATCGACCACCGCAGGTCAGAACGTCCGGGGGAATCTCATCTTTCCGGCCGGCCCGCACCGAGGGTCCGAGTGAGCCGGGTGGGCCGAACGGCAGGGTTTCGAACCGCCGCCGCGGCGGCGTGTTCCGTCGACGACGGGCGTCCTGGGAAGGAAAGCCGACGATCCTGTGGATCCGGCCGCCGGTCAATGGGGGTCCCAGGCGACCGATCCCTTGGGAAAGCCTGCCTTGAGCAGCTCCTCGGCGCGCCGAATCTGCGTGTCGACGCCGCCTTGCAGATCGGCGGGCAGGTAGGGGACGACCTCGTTGGGGGCGACACCGATGGCCTCGATCCCCCGTCCCCCGTTGAACCGGGCCTTGTTCGACCCCACGGAAAAACGGACGCGGAAGAGGCCGCTCGGGACCGCGATGGTCTGTTTCTGGGACGACATCCCGGCCGTCGGTCCGTCCCCGATGAGGAACGCCCGTCCATCCTCCTTGAGCATTCCGGCGACGGTCTCGCCTGCCGACACCACGCCCGAATCGATGATCACGACCACGGGTCCCGTGAAGTGCGCGCGCCCCGCGCCCTTGTACTGCCGCCACCTTCCTTCCGGATCGAGGAACCGCCCGAACACCGCGTCGTGGTCGCAGCCGCCGCCCCCGTTCGCCCGCATGTCGAGGATGAGTCCAGGGGTCTTTCCCAACGCCGTGAGCATCTCGTCGAGTTGATCGGGCAACTCCGTCGGGATGTCGCGCAGGTGTATGTAACCGAAGCCCGCGGCCGTTCGGCCGTAGGACTGGCGACCGAGACCCTTCACGCCATCGGGCGGACGGATGGGGCCCACGGGCGCGTAGTTCGGGCCGCCGTCGCGTTGGATCGTCACCTTCTTGTCGCCGCCGCCGGCCGCGACGAGATCGAACCGGACCTGGGTCCCGACCCGGTCCGCGAGCCCCAGGTGGCACGCGGAATACAGCGCGTGCTGATCCGTCGAGTAGCCGTGCGTGTCGCGCAAGCGCTCCACCGTCGTCGCGAGCCATTTGCGCGCCGGTACGCCGTCGATCGCACGGACCTCCATCCCAACCTTCACACCGGCCTTCTCGGCGGCGCCGAACGCCGCGCGGACGAAGACGCGGTCACCGGTCGAGAGGAGGTGGACGCGCGGGCCGGTGATGCGCTCGTCGCCGCCCCCAGCGACCTTCACGTCCAGCAGGCCGGCGTGACCGTCGCGAAGCCGGGCCACGAGTCGCGTGCAGAGATCGAGGTGCTGGGCGTCCGTCGTCACCTTCTTCGCGTCGGCTCGGAATCGGGTCCCGACGGCCTTCCAGTCGACGTGTTTCAAAGCGAGGAGCGGCGCAGCCTGCTTGCCGAGCTCATCCAGGAGGAACTCGACGTCCTTGCCGTAGTCGGCGCGGCGATCGCCTTGCGCCCCCGCCCACGCCGAACAGGACACGATGGCTACGCCAAGCCAGACGATCGCCTTTTCGATTCTCATTCCGACACTCCCGTGCTTCGCGAGGACGTCGCCCTCAACCACTCCCGCCACGGATCGGCAAGTCATCACGGGATTCGGAATCCCAGGTAGAGCTCGGACACGACCAGGATCATCACGCCAAGAACCGTGAGCCACAGCGCGAACTCCCACGCGCGGCGCGCGCCCGCGTCCGGACCCGAGGGCTGGCCGATCGGCGCCGACGACGACGGATTCGCGGGTTCGTTCGGAACGTCGTTCACGGATCGAGTCTCCCCACGTAGAGCGGCCCCACGGTCGCGATCGGAGTGACGAATTCTGGCAGGGCCACGTCGGAGATCACGATCACGGGCCGCGCCCCGAAGATCTCTGCCGCCTCCTTCGCGCACGGCCGACGCTCGCGGAGCATCTCGTGCAGGCGACGTTTCGCCTTGGAGTAATCGGTGGACGGTTCGGAGATCGGTCGAGCCGTCATCGTGCACTCGGTGGCGAGCACGTAGGGACCCCATTCGGCCTCGAGAATCACCGGCGCCGCGACCGCGTTTTGAGGAAGCAGCGCGCGAACCTGCGTGAGTGCGGCGAGACGCTCCGCCGATGGCAGCGTGAGAACGATCTTCGCCCGCAACCACAGCCACTGCTCGCCGACGACGATCGGCAGCAGCACCAAGGCCCACGCCGCCATGCGAAGGCGCCGCGGTCGAGCCTCCGGCGCGGACCGGATCCGATCGAGCGCGGCGGCGAGCGCGAGCCCGCCGAATGCCGACAGCGGGTACGCGAGATTCGTGACGAAGCGGGACGGCGTCACCGCCATCGAGGGCGTGCCGTTGACGATCGTGGTGACGAACCTCCACCCGCCGCACGTGACGCCGAACATGAGCACGAGCGACGACACCATCGCGATCGGCAGCAGGTCTCTGCGCGCCGGCCCCCGAAGCGAGACGATGCAGATCCCCACGACACCCAACACCAACGCGATGCTTCCTGGCGCCAGCGTCCAGAGTGTCAGCCAGTCGTACACCTCGTTCCAGTCGGAGACACGCGCCCAGACGTCCCCGACCTTCAACGCCAGGGGCACGGTCACTGGGGCGGCCGCGGTCGCCGAGACGAGGATCTCGCCGATGCCCACGAGGATCGGACGGACGGTCCGCGTTGCGATGCAATCGAAGACGACGTGGGCTCCGATGAACGCGATGGCGCACATCATCACGTGCTGGTTGAAGAGGAACGAAACGCCGCAAACGACGATGCCACCGATCCGGCCCACCCGATCCAGGGCCCATGTCCGCGCCGAAATCCCGATCAGCAGCACCGCCATGCCCACCTGGTTCGGGAGGCCGCCCCAGTTCAGATAGTCCGCGGACCCGAAGTGCACCGCTCCGCCGTACACCACCATCGCGAGAAGCCCGATGCGCGCGCGCTTGGTCCACCGCTCCGTGAACGATGCGACGGCGACGAGCGACATGAGGCCTGCCGTGAACGCATTGTGGACCGAGAACGCCACGTGCGGTTCGACCGCGCCAAGGAGTGACTGACCGATCACGGCGAGGTGAGACCCGATGGGATAGACCACTCCCACCGGCTCGAACGGCTCGAGCGATGGCGGAAGGAGGTGGTTGCCCGTCATCGCCCGGACGACGGCGAGGTGGAAGCTGGGATCCCAACCGCGGGGCCACTGCCCCACCAGCGCTTGGAAGAAGCACCGGGGAAGGAGCAGCGCAGCGGCCGCAACGGCGAGCCACACGAGGTCGCGCACGGCAACGGTTCCCCGAGTCGATCCCCGACCCCGCGACAGCCACGCGGCGATCGCCGCAGCCGTCAGCAGTGAAACGCCGCCCCAAGCGACCCCGGGCGCGACGCCGAAGCGCACGACGACCAGGCCCAGGACGACCTCCGTCAGGTATCCGCCGAGGAGGGCGACGGCCGCGAGACTCGACGCCGGGCGGCGACCCGGTCGCAGCAAGAGGTAGGCAAACCCCGGCGCAATCGCCGGAGCGATGGAGATGGCAGCCTGACCGAGAAGCCAGGCCGAGCCCAAGACGAACGCCCACATGGCCTCACAGGGTATCCAGTTCCGCACGAGCCGGGAGTAGCCGCCGTGGCAAACCGTGGCACACTCATGCGCGTGGTCCGCATCGTGCGACATCCGCAATGGGACCGCGACCGTGCAGCGAACAGGAGGAAAACGGGAATGGCAACCGGGATCTCACTCCACATCGGACTCAACGCCGTCGACCCCATGCATTACGACGGGTGGGATGGAACCCTCAACGCATGCGAGTTCGACGCGCACGACATGCAGGCGTTGGCCAAGAAGGGCGGCTTCGCGACGACGCAGCTGCTGACGAAGGCGGCCACGTCCGCGAACGTCATCGCCGCAATCACGAGCGCGACGAAGGCGCTGAAGAAGGGCGACATCTTCTTCATCACCTATTCCGGCCACGGCGGGCAAGTGCGCGACACGAACTTCGATGAGCCCGATCGCCGCGATGAGACCTGGTGCCTCTACGACCGCGAGCTGATCGACGACGAGATCTACACCCTGTTCGGAAAGTTCAAGCCGGGTGTGCGCGTGTTCGCGCTCTCGGATAGCTGCCACAGCGGATCCGTCGTGCGCGCGATCCCGGAGTTCCTCGAAGGCGGGCCCCGTCATCGTGGGATGCCGCGCACGATCGCCGAGCGCGTCGAGAAGGCGAACAAGAAGCTCTACGCGCAGATCCAGAAGGACACCCCGCCGGCCGAGACCGTGACGGTGAAGGCATCGGTGATCCTGATCTCCGGGTGCCAGGACAACCAGGAGTCACGAGACGGCGACCGCAACGGCTTGTTCACCGAGAAGCTGAAGGCCGTGTGGAACGCGGGTCGGTACAAGGGCGGCTACGAGCACTTCCGCGATCTGATCGCGAACCGGATGCCTCGCGACCAGACACCCAAGTTCTTCACGGCCGGAACCCGCAACGCGGCGTTCGAAGCCCAGAAGCCTTTCACCATCGACGCGACGGCGAGCGCGGGAGCAGGCTGAGGCGTCCCCGCACGGCGGAGCGGGCGGCGGCAACGCCGTACCGCGCCGCCCGCGAGGTCGGAGCGCCGACCTATGGACGAAACCGCTCGCGCAGGTGGGCGGGCAGAACGGGGCACGCGCTTTCGGGCCTGGCGAACAGGCGCCGCCTCACGGACGCCACGCGCCGATAGCCCCATTCGCAGAGGCCGTGCGGTAGGACGCCGAGCACTTCCCCGATCACGCGCCACACGCCGCCGAGACGCACGAGAGCATGGCGGGCCGCCGCGGCGGTCGTCAGGAGACGCCCGTCGGCCGTACTGATCACGAGGCTGTCGGGCAGCGTCACCCGGCTATGGGCCGGCACCATGGACTCGAAGGTGGTTCCCCCGAGCGGTGCGAACCAGAACACGGCATCCCGGTCCTCGGCGATCACGAGCGCGACGAAGCGGTGGCACAGCCCACACGCGCCGTCGTAGAAGATTCCGTCGACGCCGCTGCCGCGAGGCGGCACCCACGCCGGATCGAAGGCAAGGAGGACGACGAACATCGCGACGAACCCGGCACGGAATCCGCATCCTGTGGCGGCAAGCGTCCACGCGATGATGAGCGTCGCGATCCACGCCCACGGGCGGGCGGGTGCGATCAGGCGGATCGGCGCGACCGAAACGATCAGCCCCACGGCTCCGAGGATCGTGAGGCCCTGCACGGCGCCGCTCTCGCCCACTCCGACGCCGAACGCCGCCAGAATCCCGACGATCGCCGCAAATGCCCCGAGCAGGAATCGGAGCACCCCGAGCTGTCTTCCCGTCCATCGATTCGTCACGAATGTCGCCCCTCGTCCCACTGGACGGCCGGGAGCATACCTCACCGATCGGTAGTTCCCTGAGCGCGAATACCAGCCGCCACGTCACGGCCTGTCATTCCGCGAGGGAGCGTGACGCTTCCCGGAATGAAGTCTGAGAAGAGACCGGAGTCGCCCGGCACCGAAGGGATGAGATTCGAGCGATGGATCTGCTGAAAGCGCTGTGTGCGCGGCCCGAGGCCGAGATCCGCACGTTCGACCTGGCGAAGCTGCGCCAGCTCGGGGTCAACCTGTCCGCGGCATTCGAACCCCGGGGGCAGGCCTGGATCATCATCGGCATCGTCGCGGGGCTCGGCCTCGCATGGGTCTTGATCCACCGCCTCGTCAAGGGCGAGGACGCCGGCGCTGTCGCCGGGAACACGATCGAGGGACTCCTCTACGGAGCCATCGGCGCGTACTCGGGCGGCGTGGCCGGCATCCTCCTCGCCGTGATCGTGCCGCCGCCGGTCGTCGGCGCCGGTTTCTTCGTGTTCGCGGCGATCGCAGTGCTCATGGCGATCATCGCGGCGGTTCGCGGCACGGGCGACGCCGGCTGGAAGGTGCTCGGCTTCTTCGAGTTCATCGCGATCGCGGCGGGGCTCGTCGTCGCAGGGGTCTACGCCTTCCAGATCCCAGCCAAGGGGCGCGCCTGGTCGCAGTACCTCACGTACGTCGAAGCGACGAGCGTCGCGCTGGCGATCTCAGGAGGCCTCACTGCGATCATCTCGGCGATCCTCCGCGGGAGCACCGCGTGGGTCGGCTGGCTCCTCGCCCACGCGAACGGCGGCTGGGGAGCCATCGGCAATCTGCTCGGGCTCATGACGCACGTCGCCTCGTGGAACTTCTATGCCGGGCACGGCAAGGTCGACACGGGCGCGCTCCGCCGCTTCTACGTCTGCTACGAGAAGGGACTGAGCCTGAAGACGAACGCGTCGGGCCACGCGTTCGCGTTCTCGGAGGGCGCGGTGATGTCCGCAGACTCGGCGGATCTGCGCAAGCACGAGAGCGTGCACGTGCTCCAGCACCTGATCACCGGCCCGTTCTACCCGCTCACGCACTTCGCGTGGTTCATCGTCTGGATTCCCGTCGCGCTCATCATGTCGCCCATCAAGGGCATCGGCGTCGGCGAGGCCATCACGGCCATGAGCTACTACAACAACCCCTGGGAAGTGATCGCTTACTCGTTCGCGGGCGACCGTCACACGAGTGACCCCCTCGTGTTCGAAGACGTCGCCGGGTGGATCCTCTGCATCATCTGGCTCTTGTTGGGGCTCGCTTGCTTCATTCTCCTCGGCGCGTGGCGATTCGGTGCGCTCTGAGCGCACGACCCGTCCCTGAAGGAACACGATCATGGGCCATTCCATCGACAACTACTTCCTGTGCGCGTTCGTCTTCTTCCCCCTGGTCACGATCATCGCTGCCCTCTTGAACATGGCGATCGCGGCTGCGTTCAGCTGGAGCGAGCTCATCATCGACTTCATCGGCGGTGTCATCATCGGGAGCTGCTTCTACGTGGGCACGGCGAAGAACGCGGGAGCCGCCGCGCACTTCTTCCTGGTGTTCTCACAGGGCGTTCCGGGCATCCTGTACTGCGCCAAGGTCCAGGCGCTCGGCACGCGAGAGGCGCTCTTCCTCACCGGGTCGATGTGGATGATCGCCGCCACGTTCCTCTCCAGCGTCCTCGATCGCGGTGCCGTCGGGATCGGCAAGGAGATGAGCGTCGGCGGAGGCTTCTTCTCCATACTTCCCTGGGCGTGCAAGGTCCCGTTCTCGCTCGTGACGACGGCGGTCGGCATGCTGCTCTTCGTCGTCGGGATCTTCCGCTCGTTCGGCAAGAACGGGCGGATCGGGTTCCTCGCCGGCGTTCCCTACGTCGAATGGAGCACGCCCGGCACCGCCTCGGCCACGACGATCGGAACGACCGTCCAGATCTGGACCGGCGAGTTCAAGGAGCTGATCAAGCACGAGTTGTTCCATTCGCGCCAGTGCATCTACCTCCACGACTGGATGATCCCGCTGTGGGTCGTCGGAGGCATTTGGGGCCTCGTCGGGTCGGCGATCGACGGCAATACCTCCTTCGGCTGCTTCAAGGCGGCGAAACACGATCGTGACCTCGGCAACCCGCTGGAGTGCGCCCCCTACCGCATCAGCGGATACAGCAACTGCCCGTGAACGAGGCCGCGCCCGAACCGGCCGAAAGGCTCGTCCTGGTCTATGACGACACCTGCCCCCTGTGCCGCTCGATCGCCGACGGGATACGTCGCCGAGACGCACGCCGCCGCGTCGACCTGATCCCGGCGTCGCAAGCCTCCGACCTGATCGCGCGACATGGGTTGCCGGCGGATTCGACCACGCGTGACGTCCATCTCATGCTGCCGGATGGGCGCATCCTTCGGGGCGTCGACGTGGTGGCTCCGGTCGTCGCCGCGCTCCCGGGCTGGTCCTGGCTCGCGCCACTACTGAGAATCCGTCCGTTCTCGCACCTGTTCGCAGGGGCCTGGCTGCTCGTGAAACAGATGCGCCACCAGGCTCGATGATGCCCATGGACGGACTCCGCAAACCACTGTTCTGGATCGCGGCCGCGCTCGCATTCGTCGTCGTCCTGATCGACGTCGGCGCGGACTCGCTCCTGGGCAAGATCCAGGCGACGACGGCGCAACTCGATTCCATGGTCGAGCAGAACGTCAGCGATGACGACGACGTCGACAAGGACGATCTCAAGCACGAGGTGCGTCGCATGAACGCCAAGGCCGATCCTCCCGGGATCGGCATCAAGTACCTGGCGCTCGTGGACGGACTTCTCCTCTACGCGATGATCCTGATGGGTCTCAGCCTGCTCCTCACGCAGGGGCTCTCGGGCAAGCTCCAGGTCGTGCTCTCGTTCATCGTGTCGATCGTCACGATCATCGGATCGTTCGTGATGCTGCTCGTGGCATTGGAGCTCCTGCTTTTGATGGTGGGTCTGTTCCTCGCGGCCCCGTTCGGCACGATCGCCTATCTCGCGCTGTTCGGGTTCTTCAACCGCGGCGGTGCCGCCGCGACACTCGGGCTCACTCTCACGCTCAAGCTCGTCAGCGGCGGGCTGCTGGTCTTCGCCCACCCGACGTTCCTGAAGAACAAGGGCCTCGTGATTCTCTTCCTGATGACCGTCGTCGCTGGCTTGCTCCTGGCGTTCCTCCATGGGTTCGTGCCCATCATCCTCGTCAGCATCACGGACGCGCTGGGCGCCCTCATCACCTCGGTGCTGGCTTTGATCTGGGCGTTGTTCATGCTGATCTTCGCCATCGTCGCGGTCATCAAAGGGATCTTCTGAGACCGGGCCGCCGCAGGTCTGCGGAGAACACTCCGACGATCGCGGACTCCGACCTGCCGGTGGCTCGTCGCACGACGTCACGGCCATCGCGCAGCCTACGGCTCGTCGAGTGAGGCCGTGGTCGGTCCGCAGTCGAAACCGACGACGTCGCCGCCGACCTCCCTGCGGCCCGAAACGAGCCGTCGTTCGTCGCGGTGTCAGACGTGTCGTGTCGCGACCTCGTGAACACGATCGCCGTCCGAGTGTGCGCGCCCGCGGGCGCGCAGAGCATCGTCAACCGCGCCCCCGGATCGGTCGTCGACATCTCGCTGACGGGGGCACGGTGACCTCCGAAGCGCAGGTGTTTGCCAACCGGGACCCGGACCAGTCCGGCAGGCGGCACAGAAATGACGGAAATCACGGCGACGTCGCCCGAATCGCGGCCTTTCGTCGCGCGACGACTGAGATTGCCTGGGACGCCCAGTCCTACCAACGACCGAGTCCTCCGTATGACCATCCCCCCGCCTCCCGCCACACACTTCGACCCCCGTCGACTCATCCCCGAATCCGTCAGGTCTCGATGGTTCGTCATGTCCGTGGCGCGGTCGAGGGCGATGTTGGCGTCGACGTTCCTCATCGGCCTCGCCGCCGGCGCGCGGCTCGGCGGCGGAGCGGGAAGCGCCCGGGCGAAGGGGCTGGGCATCCTCCTGTCGATCGCCGGAGTCGTGCTCTATGCCGTCGTCAGCTCCTTCGAACGCCGGCGCAGCGACGAGCTGTGTGACGCGATCTGCCGCGCGAGCGGGCCGACGGTGCCGGCTCCAGTGACCCAGCCCGAGGTCTGACGCGCGTCCCAGTCAGGGTCTCGAGCCAGCAGCCTGTCTCGATCGTTCCCGCGGGCAGCGGAGCGGGATTCGCGCATCGCCTGCGACGGTCTCACCGACGATCGAAACGCCCGCGAGGAGGTGCGGCCGATGGCGTCGGCCGACGCCCGCGTGCAGTCCGCGGACCGCGGATGCACGCCGCAGAATCCGCTCGTCCCCGCCACTCGTTACGGGGCCGTGACGCGCGTCATTCGACGTGATTCGTAGGATCCTCACGTCGCCAATCACGTCGGCGGAAGTTCATCGGAGATCCATCATGGCGTACTCGCGCATCGTTCTGATTCACGTCGCGCTCGCGGCGGTAGCGTTTTCCCAGGGACCCGCAGTGCCCGGAAAGGTCGACAGCGTCACACTGTTCCGCGGCGGGCAGGCACTCGTCACGCGGACGCTCACGATCGACGGCCCCGCCGGCGCCCGCGAAGTGGTCGTGTCGGGCCTCCCCGACCAGGTCGTACCCAGCAGCCTGTTCGCCGAGTCCGTCGACGGCCTCGAGGTCCGGGCCGTGCGGTTCCGGTCGAGCGCCGTGAGCGAAGAGCCCCGGGAGGCCGTCCGCGAGATCGACGCCAAGCTGCAGCTCCTCGCGGAGAAGATAGCGGCAGTCGCCAAGGGCCAGGAGCTGGTGCAGCGACGGCTCGCGTCATTGGAGAAGCTCGAGAACTTCGTCGCGCCGGCAGCCACGGCCGAGATGTCGAAGGGCATCCTCAACCCCGAGGCACTCGAACGGCTCGTTCTCTTCAACTTCGATCAGCGCAAGAAGGCGACCGAGGAGAGCCTGACGCTCGCGAAGGAATCCCGGGACCTCGAAGCGCAGTCGAACCTCCTCACGCGCCAGCGCGCCGAGCTTGCCCAAGGCACGACGAAGACCGTTCGCGAAGGCGTCCTCTTCGTCGAAAAGCGACGCGCCGAACCAACCCCTCTGCGAGTCAGCTACCTCGTGAACGGCTGCGGCTGGGCGCCGACCTACAACTTCCGCACGGGCGGTGACATGACCTCGGTCGACGTGGAGTGCAACGCTCTCATCCACCAGATGAGTGGCGAGGACTGGGCGGGAGTGGAGCTGACGCTGTCGACCGCATCGCCTGGATTGAACGCAGCCGCGCCAGCCATGGCACCCTTCGCCGTGAGTCTGCGGCCCGCGTTGCAGACGGAGGCGCAGGCCGCCGCCAAGACCGATCCGGGATCGGTCGTCGGCCAGTTCAACGACCTCCGCAGCCGTCGCCAGGTGGCCGTCGCCGCCAATCGCGCCGCGCTCAACCCGAGCGACAACCTCAGCACGAGCTTCGAGATGAACGCGGTCGCCAACGCCGGTCAGGCGATGGAGTTGCTCGAACGCCGCGAGATCCTCCAATCGCTCAACGACGAGGCGACGGCGACGGTCGAGGGGCCGAGCCTCACGTATCCGCTGGAGACGCGGGTCAGCCTCGCCAGCCGCGACGAACAGCAGCTCGTCCGGATCACGGCTGTGAAGCTGAAGAGCACGGCGTACTTCGTGGCGAGCCCCGTGCTCACCGGGTTCGTCTACCGCGAGGCCGAGCTCGTCAACTCGAGCCCGCTCGACCTCCTCGGCGGCCCCATGAGCGTCTACCTGGATGGGAGCTTCGTGGGTCGCGGCGAGATCGACTCGGTCGCTCACGGCCAGACGTTCGTGGTGGGCTTCGGCGTCGATCCGCAAGTCCGCACGCGGCGCGAGCAGGTGGACAAGTCGGAGAAGATCCAGGGCGGCAACAAGATGTCGACATTGAAGTACCGGCTCGTGATCGAGAACTACAAGTCCACGCCAGTGACCGTCCGGCTGCATGACCGGCTGCCGCATGCCGACCGCACCGAAAGCCTCAGCGTCACGTTGGGCGAGATGAACGCCAAGCTCAGCGAGGATCCGAGCTACCTGCGGCTCGGGCGTCCCATGGGCATCCTCCGCTGGGATCTGTCGGTGCCGGCCGCTGCCAACGGCGAGAAGGCGTTCTTCCTCAACTACACGTACACGGTGGAACACGACCGCAACCTCGGACTCTCGGCGCCCCCGATGGATGGCGGCCTCAAGGCGCAGCAGGAGTTCGAGCGACTGCTGAAGCAACGCCAGGGCAAGTAGGCGACGCGGCGGACGGGCCGGTCGTCCCGTACCTCCCGCGGAGGACGGATGCCGGCCCTACTTCGCGGCGATGGATTTCGTCGCCGACGCGAGCTTCGTGCGCAGTCGCACCACGTAGATGATGAGCGCGGAGATCACGCCGATCGCGAGCATCACCCATCCGGTGCGGTGACGTTCCTCCGGCGCCTCGCCCGTCATTTCCTTGTCCCACAACAAGCACGCCGGGCCGATGATGAGGCCGGACACGGCGGCGAGCGGCAACCCGATGGCCGCACAGCCGAGGAAGAGGAAGATCAACGGCGAGATCAGCGCCCAGAGACAGCCTTCCTGGCGTGGCGCCTTCCCGACGGGTGGAGGTGGGGACGTCGGCGGTTCTCCCGGCTCGTTCATCGGCAAAGCCTACTGCGTGAAGCCACGGACTCGCAACAGGGGCATCGCCAGACGATCTCCGTCGATCACGACATGCGGCCTCGGCCGCGCCCCGATCGACGCGGGTTCACTCCGCCGGCTCGATCCGCAGGATGGTCGACGCGCCCGCGCCGCCGCCGAGGATCGCGAGCGTGGCGCCTTCGCGAAACACCTGGAGGGCGAGCGCGTCGTTGACGTTCTTCAACTCGGCCTTCACGCGCGGGCGATCGGCACCCTTGGGAACGACCTCGACCTTCACGCGGGTACCGCTGAGGAGGCGCAGCCGGGCGGACCGCAGGTTCTGGTCGCTCTCTCGGATCGTGAGAGTGGTTGCAGGGATTGCCGCGGTGAGCACGATGCGATCGCCGTCCACGCCGACGCCCTTCACGTCCGAGAGCGGCAGCTTCTGCTGATCGGAGACGAAACTCTTCAGCCGTTTCTGCCACGCCTTCGTCTCGACGGCCGTTCCGCCATCGTCGCGCCCCAGGCCGACGAACAACGCGACCGCCACGAAGATGGCGATCAGCACGAGCACGACGATGGCGATGCGGGTGCCGGACATCGCCTCAGTGGCCGCCCGTCGCGCGACGAACGGGGCCGGTCCCGCCGACCGGGATGACGACGTCGGTGAGCATGCCGGCATCGACCAGGCCGGGGCGCGGGAAGCGGACGTGGCTCGAACCGACGTAGATCGTCACTGGCGACTCGGCCAGCAAGCGCGTGTTCGCGGCGGGATCGATCCGCAGCACCTTGTTGCTGTTCAGCCGATCGAATTGCAGGCGCACGACAGGCTTCAGGTGCGCACGCGTGACGGCCGCCTCCGCCTGGTCTCGCACCAGGCCGATGAGTCCGTCGGGCATCTTCGCCTCGGCGCCGATGGGGATGATCTCGATCGTGTCCGTCTCCGCGACGTCGCTGTTTGGTGGTGGATTCGTGTAGCCGATCTTCCCCACCACGCCCGGCGCGCCCACGGGCAAGAGCGCCGGCGCACCGATCTTCGACTTCAACCCCTGCTTCGTGCGGAGCTCTTCGATCGCCTTGTCCGGGGCCAGTCCCACCACGCTCATGAGCGTGAGATTCCCGGCCTCGACGTCCAGATTGACGACGTCGCCGCGCTGCAGGACGGTGCCGCCGCGCGGGTCGGAGGCGAGCACCTGCCCGGCCTTCGTCCGATCACTGCGCTTCGGGTCGCCGACCTTCACTTCGAAATCGGCGCTCAGCCTCTCGACGACTTCTCGGGTCTTCTTTCCCACGAGGTCCGTCGGGACTTTGCGCAACGGGGCTTCGGCGACGACGGCGACGGCCGTCCCCGCGGGAACGCGCGTGCCGGCCGCCGGATCCTGCTCGAGCACCAGGCCGGCCTTGCTCACGTCACGCTTCACTTCGGCCACCGTGCCCTGCGCGAGCTTGCGCGCCTTGAGCGCCTCGGCCACGTCATCGATCTGCGTGCGCACGAGTGCCGGCACTTCGACGAAGGCTGCTTCGTGCGTGACCTTCACCACCGAGTTCTTCGGGACCTGCGTATCCGGCGCGGGGTCCTGCCCGCTGACCTTGTTCTCCGGTCCGCCGGCCACGACCTGGATCTCCTCCGCTTCGAGCCCGGCCTGCGTCAACGCGTCCACGGCCTCCTCGTACGTCATGTTCTTCAGATCGGGGACCGTGACGTCCGTGTTCCGTAGAACGAAGAAGAGGACGACGCCGATGATGAGCAGCGCTCCGCCGACGACGGCGAGGATCCACCAGGGGAACGGCTTCTTGGGCGGCTCCGCGGGCGGTTTGAACGTGAACCCGACGGGCTGCCCCGTGGTGAACATCTCGTCGGGGTTCTCGACGGAGACGGCATCCAGGCGGAACTGGTACGTGCCCTCCGTCGCCGTCTGCGGCAACGCGACGCGGACGACGTACTGCGTGGTCTCGCCGGGCTTGAGCGGGCGCTCCGGGTTCCCCGCGAGCGAGTACCAGGCCTGTTGAGCCGGGTCGCCGGCAACGACCTTCCCCCGGCTGCGCACGGGGGCCGCCGACGTGTTCGACACGGTGAACGCGACTTCTCCCCTGCGATTCGCATCGATCGCGACGGTGTCGGCCGACGGTGTGATGGCAAATGGGCTCGGCATGGCTCTGCTCCTGTTCAGCGCGTCTCGAACGCCAACTCGTGAGTGACGTGAGCCGGCTTCTCCGATGTGATGATTCGTTCGATGAGGACCTGATGGCGCCGTGACTCGAGCGGCGCGCGGACCCGGAAATGGAAGGGGCGGGGACGACCGAGAGCATCGGCCGGCCCCTCGTCGAGGCGGAATCCGCGGACTCCGGTCGCGAGTTCGAGGCAGCGAATCAGCCCCGCCGGCGTGCCCCGTCGGCGACTGAGCTCGGCGCCGGCCGCAATCAGCGTGCGCAGCGGGCCGTCTCCAACGGAAGCCATGCGTCGTCGTTGGATGGACCGTCTTTCGGCGTCGCTCCCCCGATCGGGGTCGTCGAACAGCCGCGTGAGGTCGAGCCATCGCGCGAGGAACGGCAGGAACGCCGGCGGCGCCCTGAGCGGATCGAAGTCGGCGTCGAGCGTCGCGAGCGATGCCTCGACGGGCTCGTGGAGCCCCTGCATCACGGAGAGCACGGCTCGCAGCGGCGAACCCGGCGCGAGTGCGCGCTGATACACCGCCGGCAGCAGGAGGATGATGTCGTCCGTCTTCATTCGATCACCATCACGTCGCCGCGTCCTCGCTGACGACTGTCAGCGTGTGATCGCCGCTGCAGAAGAGCCAGTTCTCGGGGATCGTCACCCGATCCGTGTGTTCTCGGGTCGACCGCGCGACCCAGCTCTTTCCGCCGTCCTGGGTCCGAAAGACACCGACGGGACCGCCAGCGAGGACGACGCCCGCTGGGCTCGCCGCGACGGCGTCCACCGGGTGAAGGCGGGACTTGTCGCGCAGTGGAAGCCCGCAGTTGATGTCGCACGGTTCCCAGGCGCCGCCTCCCGGTCCGGCCGGCAGTCGCAGCACGCCCGCGCGCCGCGTGGCCGCAACGACGGCATCGGGGAGGAACGCCAGCGCGTTGCAGCTCCCGCCGCTCCATCCCTTGGCCACTGGTTCCCACGTCGCTGGTGCATCCTCGGATGCGCGAATCTCGCGCCGCGAGCAGCCGCGCCCCTCTTCGCCCATCTCGGCGGAGAACCCGGCCCAGAGGAACGAGCGCGGGCCGTCGCGTTGCACCTCGAGTGCGGCGATGTCCGCCCCCTCGAGCCCGGGTGCGGGGCGGAACGACTTGGGCTCCCCGCCTCGCCCGGAGATGAAGACGCCCCGCGTCTGCCGGGCAGCGACCGCGACGGTGACGGCACCGCGTGGGTCGACGGCCACCGCGACGGCAGTCATGCCCAGGTCTTGCGCGCTGTCGACGACGAGTATCTGAAGCGGCGTCGCGCCGTCCTTGAGTGCGATCTCGTAAAGCCCCTTCTCGGTCGCCATGAGAAGCACGGGGACCTGGTCCCGCGTCATCCACGCGAGATCGTTGACCGGAAACGCGAACTGCGCCGCCACGCGCCAGGTCTCGCCGCAGTCCGTCGAGACGCGGATCCGCGAGCTGCCGTCCGCGTCGCCGAGTGACGTTGCACACCCGACCACGCCCGCCATGCCCTCGTGCGTCTCGACCACGTTGACCGTCTCGCCGTCGAACCGCCCCACGCGCTCCCAGCCGTCCGCGTCGTTTCCGGTCCGGAAGAGCGAGTCGCCCGCCGTCGCGAAACACGTCCGCGGCTGGTGGCCGTCTCGCGCGAGGCACGTGACGGCGCCCGCAGGGACCTCGTCGACGACGAGCGCGACACCGTCGGCGAACTTCACTCCCGGCTCCGAAAGCGCCAGGTCGTAGACCGTGGACACGCGAAGCGGCTGGCCGAAGCGCCACCCCTGGTGATCCGCGGACGTGGAGACGGGGTTGATGGCGCGGTGGAGCCTCTCGAGCAGGGTCCGACGGATCGCCTCCGGGTCCTCCTCTCGATGAATGACGACGCGCGCCGTCACGGTGACGGCCTTGTAGCGGGCCCAGGTCACGCGGCAGTTCGTACCCAGCGTGCGTCGCGCGTCGAGCGCCTCCTGGATTCGGGCGCGGGCACCTTCGGTCTCGCGCTCCGCGAGCGTCGCACGTGTGACGACACCGCGCGGTGCCGCATCGGCGGGCACGGCCGGCACGAGGACGACCTCGACGGTCCCCGGCACCGCGTGCGCCCACGTATCCGCGAGATTCGACGCCTTCGCGCGCGACACGGCTCCCGACGAACGGATGGCGAGCAGCTCGAAGTCGTCGGCGGTGACCGCGCGCTCCAGCGATCGGAACTCCTGGGGGCCGCGCACCAGCGCGTTCTGCAGCGTCTCCGCGGCGCGCCCGCCCGTCGCCAGTGCAGGGTTCGTGACGGTCACGCCGGCGATGGGGTCCTTCAGCACCGTCAGCATTCCCGCGGCCACGTTCCCGGCGACGCCACCGCCGCAGCGGTACCAGCAGCGAATCTGTCGGCCCGCTGCCGGGATGGCCGCCAATCCTCGAACGGCGGTCTCCCCGGGGCGTGCGCCGCGAACGCCGGCACCGAAAGTCACGCGCCCGGTCGCGCGATCCACCACGAATGCCAGAGAGTCGGGCGACGTGGACCCGAAGTTCTCCACCTCGCGCCAGATCGCGTAGGCCTTTTCGCCGAACGAGACCGCGTTCTTTCGATCGACGAGTTCGCCTGCGGCCGCCTCGACGCCGAGCACGAAATCGAGTTCATCTCCGCTGGGCGCGATGATCGGCGCGCGCTTCACCGTGAACGTCTGGCCGGGCGCGCCGGTCGAAGTTCCGAGCAGCTCGCCTTCCACGAGATCCGCGTGATGCGCATTCACCTTGACGTCGGTGGCGCCCGCCGGGATCGAGACCTCCCGATCCGTGGTGAAGACGGGGGGCTCGGCTCCAGCGCCGGTGCGCGACACCGTCACGCGGGTTCCGCGCGGAATCACGAGCGGCCGATCCCCGGCCCGGGCGCGCGAGAACACGAGCGTGGCAGCGGCCGAAGACGGAGGCGCGAGTCGCACGCCGAGCAGCCGGAGGAACTCCACGTACGCCTTCTCGGGCACGCGATTTAGCCGATAGATCAGCGTCTCCGTGAGGAATGCAAAGAGCTCGAGCAACGTGACACCGGGGTCGCCCGGTGAGAAGTCCGTCCACGACGGGCACGCCTGCTTCGCGCGGGCCACCGCCTCGTCCATCAACTGCTGGAACGTGCGATCGTCGAGGTTCGGTGATTCGAAGGACGCCGTCACGTCTGATCTCCGGACAGGCCGATGTTGAACGTCAGCGTGTTGCGCTCGAGCGTCGAGCGGAGGCAATACTCGAGCACGAGGTCGAGGCGGCCGGGTTCGGACTCGACGCGCACGGCGTCGATCCGCAGAACCTTGACGCGCGGCTCGAATCGCGCGACCGCCTGTCGAACGTAGTGGATCGCGAGTCCCGCGGTCGTGTCGTCGTTGGGCGAAAACACGAGTCGCCGCAGGTCGCACCCGTAATCAGGGCGCATGACGCGCTCGCCCGGCGTGGTCGACAGCAGCATGAGCAGCGATTGGCGGACGGCCGCGTGACCGTCGACCGTCTCGATGCCGCCGGACGCCGAGGTGGAGAGCCCGGCCGCCTCGTCGGGCATGTCGATCGCTGGTTGCTCGAACCTCCAGCCTCTCCAACGCGGGGCGCTCACGGGATCTCCGACACGAGACACTGCCCCGGTGCGCGAACGATGTAATCGACGATGCGCGGCGGCGTCCCATCCGTGAACCCGACGACCGAATCCAGGGACACGCGGTGTCCATCGATCTTGATCCACTCGGAGTAACCGGCGCGCACGGGCAGCGTCGTCTTGCACGGGCGGATGCCGGCCGCCGGGTTGAAGTTCAGGCACCCAGAGATGGGCCGCCCTTCCGGATCCGGCTCGATGATCACCCGACGCGACTCGATCGTGACCCAATCCTGCGACGGCGGCACGTCCACGTGCCCCGTCTGGTGCTGGCACACGATCACGAGATCCTCGGTGAGAAAGTGCATGTCAGCTCTGCTTGAAGTCGACTTTGCGACCCCTGATGACGATCCCGTGCCCCGGTGCCTCGATCAGGAGATCGGCCGCCGCGTGAAGCGTCACGGCTGCAGGCTTCAGTTCCACGAAGCTTCCCGCGGCGATCTCGAAGCGCAGGCTTTTTTCGTCGTCGTCCAGTCGAACGCGCTGACCACCGGGGGTCATGAACGCGAACACGGGCACCGAACCTCCACGAGGCGCGCCATCGGGCAGATCCCGGGTGCCGAACAGCCCGCCGAGGACGAACCCCTGCGCCAGCACGTCGCGCGCGAACGCCACGAGCACGTGATCGCCGACGTCGGGCACGGCGATGAGGCCCTTGCGATCGCCCGCCGCCGGCAGAACGACCTGCATCCAATCGGACGCGAGGTCACCGAGCGCAGGCAGGTTCACCTGCACGCGCCCGAGCCGTTCCGGATCGAGGACGCTTGCGACCACGCCCACGGTGAGGATCGGCTCGACGCACCGTGAACGGGGTGCGGGCGGCATCGTCGAGAACTCGGTCACGTAGCCCGTCTGGGCGCGGATCCTGTGGGTCGCGGCCGTCACGACGTGGGTGCCGTCGAGGAACTCTCCCAGCCCCCGCAGATCTACCTTGGCCGCTGGTCTGAGCTTCGCGTCACCGCGTGCCGCGCCTGTGACGGTCACCTCGCGCGCGATGCGAGCCGACAGCTCGGCCTTCGCGGCCGCCTGCGCCTGATCGTCGTCCGTGACGAAGACGTTCGCCAGTCGCCGTTCGCCATCGACGTCGATCAGATCGGGGCGGAACGCGAGGTCGATGGAATGTCCCACGGGCGCCTCCGACGCAGACGCGCGATGGGGTTCGTTCCGCAGGCAATTCCACCCGAAGACGCCAACCGTTCGGCAGGCCGGGTCGCCATTCACGTCGAGCGTGGCCTCGATCAGCTCCTCGCCCAGCGTGAGTGCGACGGCCTCACCGCGACCCTCGGCCGTGACGAGCGTGAGCGTCTCGTCGTCGGCGACGAAGTGGAGACCGGAGTGGGCCGCGACGTCCGTGAGCAGGTCCAGGTCCGACATCTCCCATTGGAGGATGCGGGGCCAGGTGGGGCCTACGTCGTCTGCTTGGACGGTGAGCCCCGAGGAGCCCGCAAGCTCCCGCGCAAGCCCCGCGGTGTTCACGTCGAGGTGGACGCGCGTGGGCTGCGACTTCCGCATCCGGTGCAGCGCGTCGTAAGCACGAACGCGCACTTCCCGCGACGCCGTCGGGCCGAACGAGAAGGTCACGCCGGTGACCTCGCCGACGAACAACGCCGCGCCGACGTCCGCGGTGCGAACCGACAGCGTGGCACCGGCGCGCACACCCAAACGGGCCATGTCTCCCGTGGGATCGACGAAGACCAGCTCGCACACGGCGGGCAGGCTGAGGCTTTGGTGCACGGTGACCTGCGTCAGCGCACGCGCATCGGCCTCTCCGATCGCGCGACCGTCGACCTCGACGACCGCGCGAACGGGCTCCAGCGCGACGGTCACGACTTCACCCTCGCGGCGAGGGCCTGCGGCAAGCGGAGGAGCGTGCCCGCAGCGATGCGCAGCGGATCGACCAGGTCGTTCATGTAGGCGATCAGCCGCCACGCCGCCGGATCTCCGCAGTAGCGGAACGCGATCGTGTCGATGCGATCGCCCCGCACGATGTTCGCGTCCGAGCCCTCGGACTCGACCGTCCCACCGAGAACCTCGTGGACGGGTGCATCGTCGGCGGGCACGGCCGGCTGCGCTTCGAGCACGTCCGGCAGCTGCGGAATGATCAGCGGTTGGCCGAGGCCAGCCGTTCGCGGCGCGGGCTCGGGGACGCGGATGAGGCGCAGCCGAAGCCACGAGCGTCGCGGGATGCCGTCGGCGGAGAAATCGTCGAGTCTCTCGGAGACGGCAGCGATGACACCCGGGATGTTCCAGCCCTTCCCCCACACGAAGCGCACGGTCGGCGGGCAGCCGTACGAGCCGTCTTCCGACGCGTTTTCGGACAGCTGCCACAGAGGGGCCGTGAGATCGCGAACGTCGCACGATGCGATCGTGGACCCGGCGAGCCCGATGTCGAAGAGAAGGGCGAGATCGATCTCCGTCGTGCCTCCGCCGGTGAACTGCAGGACGTCGTCCGACAGGCCACGGCCCGCGATGGCCCCGCCCGCGGTCTCGCGCTTGGTGATTCCCGAGAGGCGGCGGACCGTGAGCGACTCGGGGTTCAGCAGACACCCGATCCGCGTCGCGCCGGGCTCGATGAGGAACGCTACGCGCTCCATGATTCACCTCGCTGCTCGGCAAGAAGCCGGCGCTGGCGCGCTCGCTCCCGCTCCGCGCGCTCGGCCAGCACCTCGGGACGCGGTGCAGAGGGCGCCAGCAGGCTTGGCCATCGGTCGTCCGAGATCTCGACGTCGGCCGGCAAGTGCGAGGGCCAGACGGGCGCACCCGGGAGGAGCGTCTCCGCCGGAGCGCGCGGTGGCATGTCGGGTGATCGCCGCGCGCGATGGTCGTCACCGGGCATCGCGAGCTCGGGGCGAGGCCGCTGCGCGCGGGTCGGCGGAACGAGCGGATCCGAAACCGGCGTGCGCGAAGTCGTCGCCCGTGCCGCTGGGTCGCCGGCCGGCGCCATTCGTCGCGGTGAGTTGCGGACGGAGGGCTCGGAACACGGCGATTGGAACTCCTGGTCTCGCCGAGCTGGCGACGCCGTCACGTCGACCGTCGATCGCGCCGGCGGTGCCGGTTTCGTGGTCGTCTCGCCGGCACCGAGCTGCCTGCGCACGGGCACGGGCGGATGTTCGCTCGATGGCGACGCCGTCACGTGTACGGGAGAACGCCGTGCGGGCTCGCGATCGACGGGGCGGCTCATCCGCGACGGGTCGACGACGGATTCCTCGGGCGCATGAGCTGCCGGGCGCGCCGGTGCCGGCCTCGGGGATTCAATGCTCGGTGCGGGTGCCTCTCGCGCCGGGCGAGCGCGCTGGGCGGGAGTCATGTGAGGCGGACGAGCCCTCGTCGTTCCGCCTTCGGTGGCGGCCGCGGTGTGCGGCGCGCTTCGCTCCGACTGGTCGGGGGCGATTGCATTGCGCGGCGCCGATGCGACGTCCGGCGGCACCGGTCGCTTCGCCAACGGGCTTTCCGTCGATTCGCGCGCGGGACCTTCCACGCGCGGTGCGACGCGACTGGGTGCGCGAGTCTCGACCTGCGGGGCGGGCGTGGTCGCTGGCGACGGAGCGCCGCGTTGCACCGGCGACGGGTCGTGCCGCGGTCGAATCACGACCGGTTCTTCCGTCGGCGTGTCCGTGAGAGGTGTCGCCTCGGGCGCGACGACGTGTCCGCCGGCGGCGATCGGCGTCATCGTCGCCACCCTCGCAAGCCAATGGGCCGGCGGTCCCTCGCCCGAGCCATCGGCAGCGGGAGTCTCAGGCGTGCCCGCCGACTCCGACTGCTCGCCGGCCTCGCGCGCCGCGGCCCGACGCATCAGCGCCGTCGCCGCGCGTTGAAGCCAACGGGCGGCAACGAGGAGAACCCTCGTCGATAGTCGCGGGCCCGGCATGGATCATCCTCGGTCGAGCGACTCGAAGACCAGCGTCAACGATTCGATGGCCATCTCCTGCGAGAGGGCGTCGAAGCCGACGCCCTTCCAGCGGGACGGCCATGCGTTGATCAGATCCCAACGCAGGACCGGGTCGACGCCGTCGGGTCCGAGCATGACGACCGACACGTTGCGGCGTTCGACCTTTCCGCGCACGGCCGTCATGAGCCAGTCCCACAGGTCCTTCGAGTTCGTCACGCCGTACTTGAGCGTTATGCCCGCGTAGTCGACACGACCCGGAATCTGATGGACGATCTGACTCGTGCCGGCCTCGCGGTACTGGATGACCTGCACGTCGACCTCGAGTCCCTGGCACTGCGTGAAGTGACCTTCCGTCACGCCCTGGATCTCGACCTTGAAGTTGTAGGCCCGGTAGGGATCGGTGAACTGTCCCGGCTGGGCTCCGGCTGGGGCTGGTTGCGGCATGGTAGGAGCTCCCTATCTCAGACTTCGACCTGTGCACCGCCGGCGTGCTGGCCGATGCGGAAGATGATGAACTCGGCGGGCTTCACGGGGGCCACGCCGATCATGGTGACCACGCGTCCTTCGTCTATGCTCTCGGGCGGGTTCGTCTCCTCGTCGCACTGGACGAAGAACGCTTCTTCCGGCGTCGCGCCCATGAGCGCGCCATCGCGCCAGAGCAACGTGAGGAACGCCGTGATGTCGCGGCGAATCGCCTTCCACAGGGTGCGATCGTTCGGTTCGAACACCACCCACCGCGTGCTGTTCATGATCGAGTTCTCGATCATGTTGAACAGCCGGCGCACGTTCAGATACCGCCACTCGCCCGCCCCATCGGCGAGCGTGCGCGCGCCCCACACCCGGATGCCTTCCTTCGGGAAGAACCGCAGGCAGTTGACGCCGAGCTGGTTCAGCTCGCCCTGCTCCTGGCGACTGATGCGGTAGGTCAGGTTCAACGCGCCGCGAATGGCTTCATTGGCCGGCGCCTTGTGCACACCGCGAGTGGCGTCCGTTCGGGCGTAGATGCCCGCGAGGTGACCGCTCGGAGGCACGGCGACGAGATCGTCCGGCGAGAGCGGATCGCGCACGTAGATCCACGGGAAGTAGAACGCACCGAAACCCTGGTCGGATTGCCGCGGGCGAAGCCCTGCGGTGGCGGCCGCGGACGCAGCGGCTGCGCCAGCGCCCGTGGGCGTTGCCACGGCGACCTGCTTCAGGAGGTCGATGTTCGCCACGTCTTTCGGCGCGTCGAGCACGGCCACCCGATCCTTCAGCCCTTCGGCATGCGAGATGAGCATGTCGTAGGACGCGGCGTCCGAGTACCCGGGCGCGGCGACGATGGCGATCTCGTCGATCGATTCGAGAACCTGGATGCCCTTCTTGCCCGAGGCCCCGCCGCCGATCGTCTTCGCGTCTCCGATGTTGACGACGTAGCAGCGCTGGCCGCCGTTGTTGAAGAAGCCGAACACCGCGTGGGAGAGCGGAGTGGACTTGGTGGCCTTGCCCACGAACTCCCGCAGGAACTGCGACCAGTTCGTGACGGCGAACGCCTCGTTCACGTGCGCCGTCGCGTTGGGCGCAACTCCGACGAACCCGGCCGTGCTCGTGCCGACGGCCTGGATCGGTCGCGGTCCCGTCGAGATCTCCTCGACGTAGACCCCGGGTGTCATGTAGTTCGGCATGTCATCACTCCAAATCTGGGAAGCGGATTGTGAAAGGCATCGGCGCCGTCGGGCTCGGCGCGCGCACGGAGATCTCCTTGCCGCGAGCGCGCAAGCGGAAGGTCTTCGTGCCGAGGTCCCTGGGTACGGCCGCGAAGATGAAGCGGCCCTTGTTGTCGGTGCGAACGGTCAGTTCGAGCGCGGGGAGGTCGACGGTAACGCCGCTGATCGGCTTGTCCTGCTTGTCGACGACGACGCCCTCGAGCGTGCGGAGCGGAGTGCCCTTGAGCACCACCTCGCGCACCGGCTTGGCCTGGCGACCGGGGCGCTCGTGCACGCACGGCGCCTCGATGATGAACGACGGCTGCGGCCGAACCCCGTGAGCCAACCAGAACTCGGGCGGCGGTGGATCCAGATCCAGGCGGAATCCGGGCTTTTCGAGGGCCGCGAAGACGACGGTGCTGAGCATCGCGAGGGCCGCCGCTGGATCCGGAGACGAGACGCACACGAGGAACCGCACCACGACGCTGAGTGGCACGGCATGCTTCGTCGCTGAGCTGCGCGGCATCGCCGCCGACAGATCATGTCGCATGCCGTGGAGGTGCAGGGAGATCGTCAGCTCGCTTCCACCATCCGTGGGCGGTCCGATCACCACGTTCGCCGGCTTGGCGACGGCCCGAATCCAATTCGCTACATCCTGAGCCACCCGATCCATCTCATTGCGCCTTTCTCCGGCCGCACGCGAAAGAGATTGGATCCATACCCCGAGCCTCGCGTCCGATCCGCCCATGGGGATCTGGCGCCGCCGGGTTCCGTTCCCTTTCCGTTCGACAAAGCGTCGTGGCACTTCCTGAAATGACAGTGCCGGGCTTTTTTCGGGTAACGGCAGTCTACCCGCGAACGCGGAACGGCGAGTGGCGAACGAGACGAGGGAGAACGAACCCGCCGGCGGGTCGACCGTGGAAGCGCACCAACAGCGGGCGCTCGGCGGAACACACACGGTCGAGCCACGCGGCGGGCTCAGTTCTGAAAAATGCCGGCGGTGCCGCCGGCGTTGCATCGACTTTGGGATGCGGAGGGGCAGGCCGATCCCGCGTACAGTGCACACCCACGTCGGCCGCGTTCCCCCGGCCCAGGAGTGCCGCCATGGTTCCACGCGTCCTTGCTCGTGCCCTCGTGTCGATAGGGCTTCTCACCACGATCTCGCTCGGTCAGTGGCAGCTCGAAACCGTCGTCAGCGGTCAGAACGTCGTCCCGCCGACGGCGTCGACCGCGGGTGGCGTCGGCGTTTTCACCCTGAACGAGCCGTCCCACACGATCACCTACTACTTCGTGCTGATCGGAGCTTTCGCCGGGTCCGCGGAGATCCGGCTGGGATCTGCGGGATCGAACGGCCCGACCCTGTTCACCCTGGCCGGTGGGCCCGTGGTCTTCGACGGAACGACCGGCGCGCTCACCCCGGCGCAGGCGCTCGCGGCGCACGAGGAGGGGCTCCACGTCATCGCGTTCACGCCGGCGTTCCCCGCCGGTGAGGTGCGGGGCCAGCTCCAGCCCGTCAAGAAGACCTACTACGAAGCCACGCTCACTGGCGCCCAGGTCGTCCCACCGACCGCAAGCACGGCCACCGGGAGGGCGACGATCCGCCTGAACGAGCCGGACGGCGTGCTCGTTTTCGACGTGCGCACGACCGGGGTCGCTCCGGCCTCGGCGGCTCGGCTCAGGATCGGAGCCCCTGGCTCGAACGGCCCCGTCGCCGTCGAGCTGACGGGGGCCGATGGCCACTTCTGCGGTGTATCCGAGGCCCTGAGCCCGGCTGAGGTCGTCCAGTTGCTCGCGACCAACACCTACATCAGCGTGGAATCGCCCGCGTTTCCGGCCGGGGAGATCCGCGGGGCCGTGACGCCCGCGCACGCTTCCTTCTCGATCCCGTTGTCTGGCACCCACGTCGTTCCCCCGGCGGCCACGTCGGCGACGGGGTGCGGCTGGGGCGAGTTCGATCCCGTGACGTCCCAGCTCGTCTACCACGTGGAAACGTCGGCGTTCGCCGGCTCACCGCCGGCCGTGACCGTCAATCGCGGGCCGGACGGGGGCAACGGCGCGCTCGTCGCCACGCTCGCAGGTGGGCCGACGAGTTGGAATGGAACGCTCGCGCTCACGCCGTCGCAGGTGAACGACCTCTACCGCGCGCGGTTGTACGTCAGCGTCGCGACGACCGCCTTCCCGCAGGGCGAGCTTCGCGGGCAGCTGCGCCCCGATCCGTATCTCTTCGGCGTCGGCGGCGTGGGGTTCAACAGCGTGATGAAGGTGAGCGCCAACGGCTACGCGCCATCGCATCGAGCGACCGTGACGCTCGCGACGGCGAACACCTACCCGTTCACGACGGCCTACCTGCTCCTGGGAACCAGCAGCAGCTTCTCGGTCGGGCTCGGGCAGCCGCTCCCCTACCCGCTGCCGCCGGCCGGCAACCTGTGGGTCGACCCGGATCCGGGGTTCTTCCTCCCCGTGCCCGCCGACTCCAGCGGATGCGCAGAGATCACGTTCCCCGTTCCCACCGATCCGATCTTCGCGTGCGCGCGAGCCTGGGTTCAGTTCGCATCGCTGGACCCGTTGGCGCCCACGGGCGTGGTGCTGACGGACGCGCTCGAGTTCACCGTGTTGCCGTGAAGCCTGACTCGCCCATGAAGACGCACCATCGGCTGATCGTCGGCGACGCGCGTGCGCTGGAGTTCACCGAGCCGGGGATGGTGCAGCTCCTCGTGACGTCGCCGCCGTATCCCATGATCGAGATGTGGGACGGGATCTTCTCGGCTCTCGATCCGCGCGTGGCCCAGGCGCTCGACGCGGGAGATGGTGGCGCGGCGTTCGAGAGGATGCACGTGATCCTCGATGACGTGTGGCGCGCGGCGTTCCGCGCCGTCGCCGACGGCGGATTCGTGTGCATCAACGTCGGCGACGCCACGCGCACCATCGAGGGTGAGTTTCGGCTCTACACGAACCATGCGCGGATCTCGCAGGCGATGCAGGCGGCGGGCTTCATCGCGCTGCCCGACATCCTCTGGCGCAAGCCGACGAACGCACCGAACAAGTTCATGGGCTCGGGGATGCTGCCTGCGGGCGCGTACGTCACGTACGAGCACGAGTACATCCTGATCTTTCGCAAGGGCCCGAAGCGCGTCTTCGCGTCTCCGGCCGAGAAGCTCGCGCGGCGGCGCAGCGCGTTCTTCTGGGAGGAGCGCAACGCCTGGTTCTCGGACGTGTGGACGAGCCTCACCGGCACACGCCAGACGCTCGGGGATCCGGAGATGCGGGAGCGCAGCGCGGCGTTCCCGTTCGAGGTGCCGTATCGGCTCATTCAGATGCTGTCGATGGCGGGTGACACGGTCCTCGATCCGTTCGCCGGCGTCGGCACCACGCTGGCGGCCGCCGTCGCTTCGGGGCGGTCGAGCATCGGCATCGAGCGCGACGTCGCCCTGGCTCCGTCGATCGCCCGATCCCTCCGTGCCGCCGCCGACGTGGGACGCGACCGAACCCAACGACGCTTCGCCGACCACGCCGCCTTCGTCGCCGAACGTCTCGCCGCGGGAAAAGAGATCGGCTACACGAACGCCACCTATGGTTTCCCCGTCATCACGGAACAGGAAGTCGATCTCGAATTCCTGCGCGTCGACGGGGTCGAGCCCGCGGGCGACGATCGCTGGATCGCCTCCCACTCACGCGCGCCGCTGCGCGAGGCCGAGCCTGCCCCTGCGGGCGAGTTGCCGTTCGCGGCCGGATGAGGTGAGGGTCGTCGCGGACTGCCGCGCGCCGTCACCCGAAGTTGCGCTTCTCCCAGACGTGAAGGAAGCCCGTCCCCGGATCGAACACGGCCATCAGGAATACGCCGCCGGGGCGCGTCGAGTCGACGGGAAACCCTGGCGTCGCGAAGCACCGCTGCCCTGCGCGAGCGGTCGGGTGCCATGCGCGGGGAAACGCCGTCCAGAAGCACCGCGGGATCGATGACGGCTCGATCGGTTCGACGCCAGCAAGCCGCTGCGCCTCCGGCAGAAGGCGGGCATCGATGCGGATGCACCACGCAGCCTCCGTGTCGATGTAGCCTCCAAGGTCGGCCGCGTGCGCGCTCGCACGATCGGCTCCGTCGAGGGCGGCGATCGACGTCAGCGCGGACGGCCACTCCGCTTCCGACGAGATCGGCGCTTCGCCTACCAGCGCAAAGAACCCGACCGAGAGAATGGCAAGCCCGGTGCCGGAGACGCACGCGAACCCGGCGCAGAGACCGAGCCACCGCTTCCTCCCGCGGTGAACCACGAGTGCCAGGAGCCCCAAACACCCGCTGGCTGCGGCCACCTTGGCGGTGAGTTCCAGGCCCGATTCCGCCGCTCGCCAGGTAAGCCAGCCGGCAATCGCTACGCTCGGAAGAAACCACCACAGGCGAGGCTCTCGCATCTCTTCGCGTCGATCATCCTTCGTCGGCGGTGCCACCGGACTCATGCGTTCAGGTTGCCTCGTGTTCGCGTCCATGTTTGGGTCGCATTCTCGCACGCCGAGCCACGGTCGCCGCCAG
The DNA here is from genome assembly GCA_044222185.1 of Planctomycetota bacterium. GTDB lineage: Bacteria > Planctomycetota > CAIWVZ01 > JBGANV01. The sequence goes on along the minus strand of JBGANV010000004.1, from coordinate 231,933 downwards.
TTGGCCCGCACAAGACGCGCGGCGATCCGCCGACACCGGAGCGCCGCACGACCGCAGCGCCGCGAGTACGCGCGGCAGGATCGCCGGGCGGCCCCAGCGCCGCGAGGTCGCCCGGGCCAACGGGCGTCGATTGGCAATGGGCCGGACGATGATCATGCCGATGTCAGTGACCTCGCACCGAACCGCATGCAACGCCCGCCGGACCGCGCGGGACGCGCGGCGATCCTGCCGGTCCCCGCCGTGACGGCGGTGGACGCGGCGCTCCGAAGATCGAGCTCGACGCACGGCTAAAGATCCGCCTCGTCCGGCACGAACACGGTGCGGCGACCGCGGGCGGCAAAGAGCGGGCGATATTCGACGCAGCTGCGGGTGACGACGCAATACGGCACGAAGATCTCCAAGGCTTCGCCGGTCGCATGCTCGAGCCTCACGCAGATCACGTCCGAGGGGTTTTGCTCGCCAGGCCGCGTCACCTTCGCATCGATCACGAGCGCGCTCGCGCGGATCGAGCCCGACCGCGCGAGGTCATGCAGGTTGAGTTCGTAGGTCTCGATGATCGCGTCCGCCTTCAGGGCCTTGCCGTCGCTCACTCCCGAGAGGTGCACGACCTCGCCGCTGACCTGGACGACGCCGCCAAACGGCAGGAACCCCCCTTGCTCTTCCAGGAGCTTCTTCGCCATGGGAACGAGCGCGCCAGCGAGGGCGTTCAGATCGGGGTGCGCCATGCGGGAAATGGGTCCTCGGCCGGGATCGACCGCAGGCATGGTACTGCCTGGAGCCCGCTCGGCGTGCGGAGCCGCTCACCCGCGCCTCGTCGCACTACAGGCGCCGCGATCCCGCGCTCCCGCCTTCGGCAGGGCGCCTCGCCCTTGCCAGCGACCGGTGTGGAGGCCGGAAGGGTCGCCTCGTCCTATGCGAACTGCGCTGCCCTGTCCGACCGATGTCGCGGCTGGTGACGAGGCTCACCGTTTGCATGAACGCTGTCTCCCCACGCGGACCCGCGCTGCCGCCGCCCGACGGCCGCCGCGGCGCCGCATCCTGCCCTGACGGAGCGTTCATGACGTCACTTCCCGTGCGCCAATCTGCCATCCCCCTCTTCGTCCTCATGCTTCTCGGCTCGGCGCCGCTCGCCTTCGTCGCCGCCAGCGAAGTGAAGCCCTTCGCGCAATCCGGCGAGCGCGGCTTTGCCCGCATGGTGTATTTCGGCGACAACCGCGCGAACCCGATCGCCGGCGAGTTCTGGTTCCAATATGGACAGCCCGATTGGAAGTCCGAATACGAGAAGCAACTCGAGTCGCCCGACGCCAAGCGGTGGCGATTCGGCAAGGACGCGTGGACGAGCTTCGACACCTGCGTCGAGGTGACGATCGGCGGACAGAAGGTCCCGCCGGGGCTCTACTATGTCGCCATCGAACACCCGGCGAAGGACAAGTGGGGGCTCGTCTTCCTCGACCCCGCGCCGCTGCGCGCCGCCAAGATGGATGCCTTCGGAGCCGCCAACAGCACGGGTGGCATCGTCGCGCCGCTGACGCATTCAGCGGCGGAGAAGGCGGCGGACAGGCTCTCGATCGCGGTCACGGCCGGCAAGAAGCCGAATGACGGCACCATCGAGATCACCTTCGGCCCGCACAAGCTCTCAGTGCCGTTCGTGGCGAAGGTGTGACGCGCGATCGCGGGTGCGAGCGCGAGAGCCGGCGGAGATCGTGAGTGCGCACGCAAGCCGCGCCCGCCGGACCGCGCGAGACGCGCGGCGATCCTGCCGGTCCCCGCCGAGACGGCGGTGGACGCGGCGCTCCTCCGACCGATCGCGAAAGGGTGACAGGCCCGACCCTTCCGCTCTTCGAACGCGAGTCGGAGCGCCGATCGTCCCGTCGCGTCAGCGGCGGCGCGATCGGCAGGATCGCCGGACGAACGAGGCGCAGCCGAGGCGTCCGGGCCGGCGGGCGTGGATCCGCCGCGGGACTTTCGATGATCATGCAGCCATCGGTGATCTCGCACCGAGCCGCAAGCCGCGCCCGCCGGACCGCGCGAGACGCGCGGCGATCCTGCCGGTCCCCGCCGAGACGGCGGTGGACGCGGCGCTCCGACGGACGGTCGAGAGGCGGGAAGTGGCACCGCGCAGGGCCGTCTAAGATCGCGGGCGCATGCAACCAGCGAGCACAGCGGCCGACGTCGTCGTCGTGGGAGCGGGTCCTGCGGGGGCGACGGTCGCGTTCCTGCTGGCGGGGTTCGGGCGGCGCGTGCGGCTCGTGCATCGCGCGGGGCGGCATGCGATCCCGGACGAGCTGCTCGATCCGGCGGCGCGCGCACTGGCAGAGCGACTGGGGCTGGGCGAGGCGCTCATGGCGGCCGCGCGCGAAGGCCCGGCGGAACGCGCCATCCTCTGGGAACACGAGCGGCCCATGCGCCGCAGCCTCGCGGGCCCGGCGCGCGGCCTTCAGGTCGATCGCGAACGACTGGACGCCGCACTTCGCGAGGCCGCGTCGGCGCGCGGCGTGACGATCGACGACGGCGGCGACCACGATGCCCGCATCGTGGTGTACGCCACTGGCCGCGCCACTTCCGAATCGACTGCAGCGCACGCCATCGCCGAGGCCCTGCCGCCCACCGTCGCCATCACGGAGATCCGCGACCACGACGGCACGAGCCTCGACAGCGCCATCGAAGCGGTGCCCCAAGGGTGGCTCTGGCGCGTCACGTGTGCCGGCGGCTCTCGCACCCTCACGCTGTTCGCCGACGCAGACGAGGTACGGGATGAAGGACGCGACGCGCACTTCCGCGCAGCCATCGCCGCGTCGCGGCTTGCGGCCGCGGGATTCACCGGCCGCGGAATCCAGGGAGCGATTGCCACGCCCACGCTGCGCCGTCCGCTTGGTGCCGCATGGCTCGCGGGCGACGCCGCGTGCACGATCGACCCCCTGTCGGGTCAGGGCGTGGAGAAGGCTCTTGCGTCCGCCGAGCACACGGCGCTCTGCGTGAACACGGCGCTCCACCAGCCTCGTCACGCACAGGCGCTCGTCGCGCATCGCTTCGAGTGGGAGCGGACTCTCTTTCGGAGCCACGCCGATCAAGCGCTCGCGTTCTACGCGAGGCAGACTCGCTTCGATGGCGCTCCATTCTGGCGGCGCCGCATCGCCGCGGCGCGCGCACGGGTCGCAGTGCCGGCCCGCGTTCAACGACTCGCCCGCTCGCCGGCGCTTCACGAAGCGGACACTTTCGTCCAAGCGGGCTCGTCGATGACGCCCGCGCGCGGAGTCCGGGCGAGCGCGGACGGCCCGATCCTCGTGAGTCTCGGCTCGATTCAGGTCCCGGACCTGCTCGATCTCGTCTCCGCCCCGTGCGCCCTGGACGACGCCGTGGCGCGGGCGCGGATGAATCCGCGCCTCTTCGTCCTGACGCCCGCGACCGTGCGACAGGCCCTCCTCGAGCTCGTCAGACTCGGCCTGCTTGTTGCCGAGCCAGAAACCCCGTGACGTTCGCAGCCGCGAAGCTCGGCCCCCGCAGATTCGCGCGACGCGGAACTCCGGGAATGTCCCGAGGAAACGGAGACGCACGGAAGATCGTCCGTCGTGGGTCGTCCACGCGCACGGGTTCGGATCGCGGGACATCCGCGTCGTCGATCGCTGCCACGACGCCATCGAGCGCGCCGGGCAGGCTGGGAATGCCCTCGACCATGGCGGGAGCGACCAACGTGCATCCGCGGCGCGCCGCCTGATCCACGAGCCGCATCAGAGCCTCGTTCCAATCCGGCCGCGTCGTACCCAGGCTCAAGTTGATGAGCGACGGGCCGTCCGCGACCGCGATCTCGATCGCGCGGAGGATGTTCGTGAACGGGCAACTGAGCCGTTCCACGAACACGCGGATCGACCGGATCACGGTGCCCGGCGCCAGATCCAATATGGCGGCCGCCGCCGCGGTTCCGTGTCCGATCTCGTCGATCTCCGAGCCAGCCAGACCGAACGATCCATCACCGCGGATCGTCGGCCCGAGCAGAATCTCGCCCATGCCCCGCACGTGGGGATGGAGCGGATTCACCCCGCTGTCGATGAGCGTGACGTGCGGCATCGGCCCGGGGGCGAGGTTCACTCGTCGATCGGGTAGACGGGTCCGTCGATCTCGCCCTCGAGTTCGACGGTCTTCAAATACTGATGCCTGGCGTCGAGCACGATGAACTCGTGGCCGCGACCCATGAAGTAGGTCTTCGAGCCATCGGGTGCGACGGCCGAGAGGTACACGGCCGAGCGCGGGAGCTTCGCCGTCCCTTCGAGGATCTTGCGGCCCGTTGCGAGTTCGTAGGTCGCAAGCGTGACCTCGGGCTCCTGAGCATCATCACCGCCGCCACCCCGCGAGCGGCGCTCGGTCACGAGCCTCGTCCGATCCTGCGTCATGAGCGGACCGCGGAACCCGCCCACGCGCGGATTCCACCCCCACTCCTGCACGTCCAGGATCTTGAAGTTGACCAGATCCAGCTCGATCAGCCCGGCCAGCGATCGATTGGTCATGACGGGATCGCGCATGGTGTAGATCGCCTTCATGCGCCCCGGCACCTTGCCGTCGTACAGATCGTCGCTGGCGAGCGAGATCGGTCCCATCCCGCCATACAGGGGCTGCGACAGCTCGATCTTGCCCTCTTCCTTCAGGGTCTTCGGGTCGACGATGACGAGGTCCTTGCCTCGCACGTGCCACCGCGTGCCATCTGGCGAGATCCGCCCGCCGCGCCGGATCGCCTCCGGCAGCTCCTTCATCGGCTTGCCGATCGCCTTCTTCGTCGACATGTCGAAGAGGATCCACTCGCTCTCTTTCTGCTCGAAGCGATCCTTGAGCGCCTTGATCTTGTCCATGTGGATGTACCACTGGGACGGCGTCGGGGTCTGACGGATCTCCTGGATGCGGACGATGAACCCTTCCTGTATGAACGAGTGCTCGTCCACGACGGCAGCCTTCGCGAGGTCGATCACTTCGACCCGAGCCTCCTTGTCCGTGACGACGAGGATCTGCTTCTTGTCGAAGGTGAGTTCGACGTCGTAGCCGATCCCATGACGCGTCTTCACCTTGGCTGCGATCGTGTCCGTCACCGGGTCGAACTTCACGAGGAAGTCGGGCCACATGCGGAACCAGAAGAACCGCTTGCCTGAGGGCCGCGAGGCGGCGGCCGTGGGTTTCGAGTCCTGGGCAAGACCTGCGCAGACGGCGATCAGGAGCACGAACGCGATCGAGAAGGCTCTGGGCACGTGCGATCTCACTGTGGGAAGACGAGGTCGATCGAACCCCAGTCGCTGACGGGCGCGCCGCAGCTCTGGGCCCAGTGCGGGAAATTCGTCAGCGCGTCGGGCACCTGCGCCGGCCAATAGCACGAGTGGTAGCAGTCGTAGAGATCGCGCTCGATCGGCGTGCAGAGCCCGTGCGTGCCTCCGCTCGAGTCGACCTCCCACCCGGGCGCGAAGATCGTCGTGCAACCATACGGCGGATCCGGCCACGCCATGCCGCGCGCCGCGTCGGCCTCGTCACCGACCAGCCGGGCGAGTCGCCGTGCCTTCACGTTGATGGGAACGATGTGTCTCATGATGCACCCTCGAAACGGGCGAAGAACGCGGGGTTGCGGTTGGCGATCAGCGCGTAGGTTCGAAGCCCGAGATCGGTCCACGCGCGAATCCAATCACAGTAGTGGAGGTTCGGTGCCGTCGGATCGGCGTAGCGAACGTAGGCCTCGTGGTAGCAGCCGCCGGCGCACGTGGGTCGCGCGAAGCAGTCGTGGCACGCGATCTTCTTCGAGACGTGCGACTGCGCGAGGAACGTCGATCGGCGCAGTTCGTCGATCCCGCTCGAGACCGACCCCACCTCGTGCTTGCCCGATTCCACGAACCGGTGGCACAGCCCCAGCTCGCCCTCGGTCGAAACCCCGAGAAGCCCGAGCCCCGCGCCGCACGGATGAGCCTTGTTGATGCCCAGGTGGAGCTCACGCAGGAGATCGTTCAGGTTCGAGAAGCCGTGCCGCTCGTTGCGCAACGCGGATTCCGTGTAGTCGACCGCGAGGTCGGCGAACTCGGAGAGAAGCCGGCCGTAACTCGCGTCCGACAGCGCGTAGTCACGCCCTGGAGCCGACGTCACCGGCGCGAACCCGGCCTCGTCGAATCCGATGTCGCGCACGAGATGGTCGTAGATGCCGCGAAGCCCCGAGAATCCCGTCGTGAGCGTGACGCGCGCACCGACGGGCCGCCCGCGCGCGGCGCGGTTGCGTTCGATGTGCCGGCGGATCCGCGGGACGATCGTCTCGTAGGAACCGAGCCCGCTCTTGAACGTGCGGTGGCGGTCGTGCTCTTCTTTCGCGCCGTCGACGGAGATGTTCACGCCGAAGCGGTGTCCGATCAGGTACTCGCTGATCTCGTCGTCGAGGAGCGTGGCGTTGGTCGTGAGCGCGAAGTTCACGCGGCGCTTCGCCGTCGCCGCCAGCTCCTCGGCGCGGCTGACGGCCGCGCGGATCGCTCCGAAGTTCAGCAGCGTCTCGCCACCGAAGAACGTCAGCGTCACTTCACCGCGGCCATCCGACTGCCGGAACAACATGTCCACGGAGTCGCGCGCGATCTGCGGCGTCATCATGGAGGCCTTCGGCGTGCCGTCGGCCTTCTTCGCGTCGGCGATCTTGTCCTCGCCGTACTCGTAGCAGTACGTGCACGCGAGGTTGCACTTGTTGGTGACGTTCAGAACGAGCGTCGCCAAGGGGTAGGGCTGAGGCGGCGCGGTCTCGACAGGCACGGGCATCTCGCCCTGGCGGCGGATGATCCCCATGGCGACGAGGTCGCGGAACGCGGCCCGGGCCTCGTCGGCCTGCGGTCCCGCGGGCAGCGTCGCGAGCCATGTCGCCTCGTCGCGGCCCGTGGCGGGAAAGGCATCGATCACCGCAGCGGAGACGTCGTCCAAGCGGAGGATGGACGCCGCGGGCGCGACGTATACGTAGCGCACGCCATCGCCTTCGAAGCGCCGGTGCAACGTGGTCGCGTAGTTCATCAGCGCTGATCCCACACGTAACGGTCCCACTTCACGTAGAGCGGCACCGTCACGAGGAGTCGTCCTCGAGCCTTCATCTCCTTCGTGAGGAGCTTGGGGTCGTAGGCGATGGCGGGTCGCGTGGCTGGACGCGTCGAGGCGCGGGACTCCGAGCGCGATTCCGGCCGTGAGGTGGACGCCGTGTCCGTCGACGGCCGCGACTCGGGCGGCTTGTACGCTTCCGGCGTCACGATCGTCGCTTCCGCCACCACGTAGACGTCGCCGATGTTGTTGGCTTTGTACTTGCGCTTGGGGTTCGGCCCTTCGAGAGCCGGGGTGAACACGCCAGTCTTCGAGTCGATCTCGCCGACGAACTGGGCGTCGTCGTCGTTCTCGCGCACGGCGAACTCCTCGATGCGCCAGCGGGCCGGTACGACCTTCACGGCAAAGTCGTCGTCCGTGTAGGGCTTCTGGTCCTTCCCGCGACACATGGCGACGGCCTCGAAGCGCTCGAGTTGCTTGGGATGACCCGCACCGCCGATGCGTGAGAAGCCCTGCTCCGGCGTCACCTTGATGTAGTCGATCGTGTCGTAGACGGTCAGGACCTTGGGACCCGGCACGGCGCGGAACGAGATGGCGCGGCGCCCCAACTCGGCGTTCGCGAGCACGTCGACGGTCAGGCGGACGCGGTCCTGCCCGATCCGTTCCGCCGCCGTCACCGTGATGCCCGTCCCGAGGTGGAAGTCGCTTGCCGCCACGTCCGCGGGGAACATCTGCCCGACGACGTCGACCTTGGCGCCCTTCGCCGGCGCGGTCACGACGCCCTCCTCGATCGTGAGCAAGGCCGTCGCCCCCGTCTCGCGCCGCAGCGTGACGTCGGCGCCCAGTTCGTCGTAGCCGCCGGTGAAGCACCGCCCCTTCAGGACGTTCCAGTCGTCGTTCAGGAGGAGCACTTCCTTCAGCGTCTCGGGCTCGCGCGGCGCGCCGTCGGGCCGCTTGGACCGGCCGCGCCACGAGTAGCCCGCATAGAGGTAGGCCTTGCCTTCCCGGCGAACGGTCGCGCCGTCGCCGTAGGTGAGCGTCCAGGTCGTCTCGTAGGTGTCCTTGTCCGTCCGGCGGATCGTCACGCTCCCGCGGATGTCACCACGCGTGACCTCATGACCAACGACAGACCACGTTCCCTGCAGCGGGACCTCGCGACGGCTCACGGTCCAATCCTCCCAGCCCTTGCTGAAGAGTGGTTGGTCCTTCGCGAGTTTCTCCATCACCTTGTCGGCCCGGTCGGGCATGCTGCGCTGCTGCTCCCGGCGGCGCTCGAAGTACTCCTCGATCTCCGACTCGGACATGCGGTCGAAGTTGACGCCGTCGTCGCCGCCCATGCGCTGGTTGCCGCGGAATGCCTGGAAGTCGGCCAGGGGAAAGAAGGCGAGGTGCGTGAGCTTGAGGAGCTTCCACTCGTCCAGATCACGCTGCTCGCCGTAGACACGCCCGAGCGAATGACACGCCCCGCACGTCTCGCGAAACTCCTTGTCGGCGCTCGCATCGGACCAGTGGACGCGACGCTCGGATTCCGCGAGCCCGCGCTCCGCCTCGGCGCGCGTCAATCCGTGGTCGTTCGACAGGTAGGCGACGATCTCGCGTGCGTCGTCCGGCGTCATCGAGAGGTTGTGCTGCCGGATCATGCGCTTGACCGAGAGCTCCCAGCCCTCCGGCGACTTGCGCAGGTAGGAGATGCGGCTGAGGTACTTCTGTCCGTCGCGCTCCTCCGTGGCGTGACACGCCGTGCAGTGGGCAAACAGGAGACGCTCGGTGACGGGTATGCCGCGTTTGGGCTGCTCGTCCCGTTTCTTCTTGGCGGCACGGGCCGCCTCGTCCCCCTCGGCATCTTCGCCCGGACGCGATTCGGCGCCGCTCGGGCGCGACGCCCGGTCGTCACGCGACCGCGACTCCTGCCCCGAAACCGTCCGCCCTCCGAACGCTGCCAGCGCGATGAAAAGCCACACGATCAGTCGACGCGGTTTCATGAGGAGGGCGGCAGTCTATAGGAGGGTCGTCGGAGCTGCAAACCGGTCCGGACACGGGCCCTCGCGAGCTCTCGACCGCCGTCAGCCTCGATTCACCAGGCGCCCGTAGATGAATGCCCGATCGAAGCGAAAAACGTCGGCCCGCTCCAGGCCGAACCCTTCGACGAACTCGCGCGCGGCCGAAAACGTGAATCGCTCGCCGGCGTAGTGACGCTCATCCATGAGGTGGCGGTCGGGCAGGTCGAACCGTTCGATCTTCTCCGCGATGACACGCGCGGATTCGGAAGCTTCGATGGACTGGATTCCGTCCAGGTCAGCGGTGTCGGCCGCGAGCTGGAACCGGAGCTCTCCATCGGGACCGAGGGCTTCGATCGCCGCGCGAATCAGGCTCTCGATCACTACCCGTGGGCAGTGGATGAACACCGCGTGAGCGAAGATCAGGCCGTATTTCCGGTCGGATGCGCCCGCTGGAATCCCGAGGCCATCGCTCTCGAAGAAGCGCACGTTCTCGAAACCGCTCGATCGTCTGCGAGCCTCGGCGACGTGGCCGCAGGCGACGTCGAAGCCGGTGTAGGACCGAACGAGCGGAGCGATGTACGGAACGAGACGCCCGACCCCACAACCGACTTCCAACACGTCGTCGTCCGCCAGCTTCGCCCGGTCGAGCCAAGCGACGGGCCACGACGCATCGATCGCGGCCTGTCGATCCCACACGTCCGGCCGGTTCCACTCCGCGTGCGACGCGATGAAGAAGTCGCGCGAGGCAGACCTGGCCCGCTCTTCCCACTCATCCTTGAGCGTCCGTGCCCATTCGTCCGGCGTCGTCGGGTCCATCCGCCTCCATCACTCGGCCGCGGGAGGACACCACAGCCTCGCGCGACGCAGCTGGCGACCGTACCCCGGCCTCTTGTCACCGTCAATCGAGCCCATCAGCTCGCACGCGATCGCCGTCCGTCACGACGCCGTGGCGATCTGCGCGCCGAACAGTCGCGCGAGCGGGCCGTCGTGGGAGATGAGGTCGGCGGGCCGGCCTTCCTCCACCACTCGCCCGCCCTCCAGGACGATCACGCGGTCGGCGGCGCGGACCGTGGACCAGCGGTGACTGACGATCACCGCCGTGCGGCCAGCCAGCGCCTCGGCGAGACGTCGCGAGAAATCGGCCTCGGCGGCGCCGTCCAATGCCGAGGTGGGCTCATCCAAGAGGACGATGCGGGAGTCTTTCGCCCACAGCCGCGCGAGCGCGACCCGTTGCCACTCACCCGCCGAGAGATCCCGGGCCTGGTTGAATCGCTGGCCGAGCGTCGTCGCCGACCCCTCGGGCAGCCGCTTCGCGACCGCATCGGCCCCGCTCGCCTCGAGTGCCCGATCGATCCGGGCCCGACGATCGATCGCGCCCTCGGGCAGCGCGAGCGCCACGTTCTCGTCCATCGTCATGTCGTAGCGAACGAAGTCCTGGAAGAGGACGCCGATCGCGCGCCGCACGTCGCCGAGCCGGAGCGAGCGCACGTCCACACCGTCCAGCTCGACGCGCCCGGTCGTGGGATCGTAGAGGCGCGTGAGGAGTTTCAGCAGCGTCGTCTTGCCCGAGCCGTTGCGCCCGACGATCGCCACGTGCTCGCCCGCGGCGATCTCCACCGTGACGTCCGAGACCGCCGCGACCTGCGCGCCGGCGTACCGGTAGGTGACGCCACGAGCGGCCAGCGCGCCGCGCACGGGGTGTTCGATCGGTCGCGCGTCCGGCCTGTCGCAAACCGTCGGCGCGAGTGCGAGGAAGTCGCGGAAGCTCTTGAAGAACCCCACGTTCTCCCCCGCCCCGGTGATCGCGAAGAACAACATGAAGAACCCTCCAGCCACGGCCTGGGCGGCTTGCGTGTAGAGCGTGAGGTCGCCCAGCGTGATGGCGCCGTGGACGGCGCGCCAGGCGATCCATGCCTGGATGCCGAAGAAGGCAGCCGCGCCGGGGATGGCGAACGCCGTCTGGCTGATGCCCGTCCGGCGCTGCAGCGCGAGCTGCTCGCCGAAAACCTCATCGCGCACGGCACGGGATCGGCGCGCGAGCGCGGCTCCGAAACCGAACGTCCGGACTTCCTTGGCGGCGATCGGCCCGAGCAGCAGCGAAGTGAGGTACTGCGCGAGGCGCGACTTCGGAGCGAGCGCGGCCGAGAGGCGGAGGGTCTCGCGACTGCGCTTCCAACGCACGAACACGAGCGGCAGCGTGATGACGAGGAGGAACGACGGCACCAGCGGGTGGAGCGTCCAGGTCACGCCCAAGGACGCAACGATCCCGATCACGGAGCGAAACGTATCGAGGATGCCGCGGGCGAGAGCGGCCGGGCGGCCCGGCGCTTCCTGCTGGGCCCGATGGATGAGGTCGTAAACCTCCGGCCGCTCGAATGCCGCCACGTCCAAGCCGAGCGCCTTCTCGTTCACGAGGTCGGCGACGCGGTTCGACACTTTCGTGCCGAAGGTCAGGGTGACGATCTCGTCGACGGTCGAGACGAGGCGCCCGAGCACCGTCACGCCCGCGCTCGCGGCGGCGAGCCACATCACGGGCCGGAACGCGGCGTCCTTGTCCGGCGCGTTCATGGCGATGACGACCGCATCGACGGTCAGCTTCATGAGCCACATCGTCGCGAGCGGGAGGAGCGAAGACACCGCCGCGAGAGCCGCCGTTCCGAGGGCCGCGGTGGGGGCGGTCTCGATGCAGAGCCTGAGCGCGTGCTTCAGCGCCACGACCCCGTCACGAAGGCGCACGCGCAACGGAGGAGGTTCGGACGGCTCGGCCATGGGCGCGGGGATGGTACCCGGGCGAACCACGGACCCTGTACCCCCCGCGCCGTACGCTCCCGGCCTCTGAAAGGAGTCCGACCATGGAAGTCGACGCCCGATTCCTCGCCAACCGCCTCCGCGAGACGCAAGACCTCGTCGCGCCCTTCTTCAAGTTGAACGCCGCAGACCAGGCACGCGCCTACGCGCCGGGCAAGTGGACGGTCCGCCAGCTCCTCGCGCACCTGGCCGATTGCGAGATGGTGAACCTCTGGCGGTTCTGCCGCGCGGCCGCAGAACCAAGGAGCCCGGTTGAAAGCTTCGAGCAGGACGATTGGGCACGCAACCTCGACTACTCGCGTCGGCCTGCCGACGTGAGCGGCGGACTTTTTCTCGGCGCACGGCGAACGCTCATCCACTTCGTCGAGGACCTTCCACGGGAACGCCTCCTCACGGGTTGCCTTCATCCCGAGAAGGGCGAATTCGCGGCGTGGCGCTGGCTGAGACTCGCGTCCAACCACTGCGTTCATCATCACGGACAGATCGAAGCCGCGCTCGCGGGCAGGCCCTGGGTGAATGCGCCCACGGAGGACTCATGGGAGTTCGGCGGCGTACGACCGCCGCCGCGCGACACGACCCGGTGACGGCGCGCGGGTCGCACCGGCTCGTGTCGACGAAAGTCCTCTGTAGAACCACGCTTACACCGACCTGGGCGCGGTCGTCGACAGCACCTGTTCCCACCTCCGCGGAGCGCGACGGGCCGCCGCGCGCATCCGGGCAGGCTCGCACGGCGCCGCTCGATGCGCCGTGTGCCGTGACGGGTTTCCGAGAGAAAGCCGATCCGCTGCAAGGCTATTCGCACGAGAAGGTTCGCGCGCATGTCGCGTCGCGCCACGCGCCTTGCGCGCGAGCGCCACGAGGCAATAGGATTCGCGCTCCCCGGTTCGAAGTCCGACCGGTCACTCCATCCCAAATGAGAGACGTCATGATGCGATCTTTCGATCGAGCATCCTTCTTTCTCGCCGCAGTCGTGCTCGCCACGGCCGCGCACGCCCAATCATTCACATTCCTCCAGCCCGGCTTCACGCAGGAGCTGTACGCCACGGCACCCGGGTTCTTCGGCGGCGTCGCGTTCGCGCCGAATGGCGACCTCTGGGTGACACCGTGCGTTGCCGGCAACGGGTCGCTCGGCCGGTTCAGCGCGACGCTCACGACGAACATCGGCGGGACCACGGTCCATTCGCTCGTCAACTTCGTGCCGTCGAACGTGGGCTGCGGCCTGACCAACCACCCGAACGGGTTCATGTACTCGAACACCACGGGCGGAATCACTCGCCAGAACGAGGCGACCGGCGCGCCGGCAGGCGGTCCATTCGGCCCGGGCGGCAACGCCCTCGGCATCGCGGTCGATCCCGTCACGAGCGACCTCGTGTACGTCGGCGCGGGCGGAGAAATGGTCCGCGTCGACCCCAACCTCACGACGTCGTCCATCTTCTCCACCGTCCTCCAGGGACAGTTCGTCGACGGCGTGTTCTTCGACCCGACCGGCGCGTTCCTGTTTTGCGCCAATCGCTCGGGAAGCGGCACGTTCGGCAGCTTCGGGGTGACGATCCTGCGTACGAGCGACGGGTCGCTCGTTCAGCACGTGATCCTGCCCTCCGAGCCGGACGGCATCGCGTTCCACGCGGCCTCACCTCAGTTCGTCGTCACCAACAACCTGGACGGGACGATGCAGCGCATCGACTTCCCCGGCAACGATTACACGCAGCCGGGCACCGTCAGCCTGTTCGCGTCCGGCGGTTTCCGCGGCGACCTGGCGCAGGTCGGAGCCGACGGCTGCCTCTACCTGACGCAGGATGGCACCCGCCTCAACAGCGGCGTGACGATCGGCGGCGACAGCGTCGTCCGGATCTGCGGTGGATTCGCGCCGCCCCCTGGCGTCGGCACCATCAGCCTCCAGCCGCCCTCTGCGACGCACAACATCGGCCAGACGCACACGGTGACGGCGACCGTCACGCAGGCGAACAGCGCGCCGCTTCCGAACACGAGCGTGTCGTTCAGCGTCGTGACGGGACCGAACGCCGGCACCTCCGGAGCGGCTCTCACGAACGCGCAGGGTCAGGCGAGTTTCACGTACACGGGCGCGAACGGCGTCGGACTGGACAACATCCAGGCGAGCTACGTCGACCCGACGAACGCGCAGACGCAGAATTCGAACGTCGTCCAGGCGAACTGGGTCGGCGCTCCGCACTGCATCGCGCCGACGCCGATCGGACCGGTCATGGGCAACGTCGGCACGCCGCTCTCGATCACGATCGCGGGCGAGGCGCAGAACGGTGGCCCAAATCAGTTCGTGACGTTGTCGCTCACGGGCGTCGCCAAGAACGGAACGAACACTCAGCTTCCGGCTGCAATCTCGTTCACGACGCCGCTCCCGACCACGGGCCAGCCGGCGCAGACGACGTTGCACTGGACGCCGAACAACGCCAACTCGGGGACGTGGGTCTTCACGTTCCACCTCACGGACGACCTGGGCGCGGGTAGCTCGTGCTCGGTGACGGTCCAGATCGCCGAGTGCTATGCGCTGGTCGGTACGTCGCCGCTCTGGGCGACGATCGGGGCCACCAACAACCTCGTGACGGACGTGGTGCTCGTGGACTTCACGACGGCACTGTGGATCCCCGTCACGTTGACGTCGGTGCCGAATGCGCCGATCCCCAACACGCCTGCACTCATGGGGCTCGACGTCTACATGCAGGTCGTCATGTACAACCCCGTGTCGTTCCCGAACGACCCGATCAAGACGTCGAACGGCCTCCACGTGAAGCTCGGGACGAACATTCTGCAGGCCTACGGGCCGCAGAGCGGTATGAGCATGTGGTCGAGCACGGTTCCGTGGCTCGGCTCCAACTTCACGTTCGCGTTCAACATCTTCTGACCGCGAACCTGCGGCGCGCCGCGTCTCGCGGCGCGAACGCGCAAGCGGCGGGCCTCGGCCCGCACGAATGACGGGGGCGGGGGCTCAGCTCCCGCCCTTGCTCTTTTCCCGCTCCTCGCCGAACTTCTTCCGCACGGCCTCGTCCATCATCACCTGCTGGATGACGTCGAAGTTGTCCGGCTCGACTTCGAGTGCGAGCTGCTTCAGCCGCGTCGATTCGTCCGTGGACGAGTGGTTGGCCTTCCCCTGCTCGGCGCGAGCCGCCTCGAGGTAGAAGAGGCCGTTGAGCGGATCCCGCTCGATCGCCTTCTTCATCGCATCCGCGGCCTCGTCGTACTTGCTCTTTCGCGAGTACGTTCGTGCGAGGTTGAACCAGGTCTTGGCGTTGTCGTCGCCCTTTTCGATGGCCTGTTTCAGGAACTTCTGGGCCTTCAGCGGGGCGTCGAACATGAGGAACAGTTCGCCGGCCTCCGCCAAGCCGTGTGCTGAGGTCTGCTTCAGGCTCTTGATGTACTCGTGCCACTCCTTCTCGAGCGTGGCGATGTCCTTCACCCCGAGGTACTGCATGAGCACGCGTTGAACCTCGTCGGGCTCGACGGTCTTGAATTGCCCCTCGCTGGATCGCTTGATGCCCTTCTCCTTGGCCAGCGCGATGTAGAACGCCTTGAACTTCTCGGCGTACTTCTTGTTCGACATCAGGTAATGGACGAAGGACCAGCCCCAGGCGTAGTGATTCGCGTCGAACTCGCCGTGCTTCAGGCGCATCAGCGCGTCGAGCTTCTGCCAGTTGTCTCCGAGGATGTGGTCCTGGATCACCGCCAGCCGGCCATCCTGGATCCGGCCGATGTCCATCGTCTTCGTCTTCGGGTCCCACTTGCTCGCGCCGTAGTACTCGGCAAGCGACTCGTTGATCCAGATCGGGTACTGGAACGTCGGATCGATCAGGTGCGTGAGGTAGTGGTTCGTCTCGTGGAACATGACCGCCATGGTGAGCTCCTCGTCCGTGCGGTCGTAGAAGAAGTTGAGCTCCTCGGGCTTCACGAACTTGAAGTAGCCGAGCACACCGGGTGAAGCGCCGCCCACTTGATGGAACGTGTCCTCGTCGTGGTAGAAGCAGACCTTCAGCTTCCCCATGCCCGCCGGGCGCGTGATCTTCCACTCCTTGGTGAAGCGCTTGAAGTAGACCTCCATCAGCTCGGAGTAGCCCTTCATCACCTCCTGGTCGATCGTGTACTCGAAGGCGAAGTTCTCGGTCTGCGACGTGTAGCGGTTGCGCCACTCGCGATGATCCATCGCCTCCTTGATCTTCTTCGTGCGCCCGATCTTGCGCCCTTCGATGATCTTGTCGACCTGGTCCTTCTTCAGCCATTTGCCTTCGAAGTTGACGAGGCCCTGCGCGATCTTCTCGGCGGCTTCCGGCGACGCCTTGTCGGGCTCGACGCCCTCGACTTTCGAAACGGCGGCCTCGCGGACGAGCGTCTTGGGAATCGTGACGTCGCCGTTCTTGTAGTGGATGACGACCCCATTGGGCGTGCGCGTCATCGGTGGTCCGGTGACGAAGCGGCCGTCAGTGAGTTGCACCGCATCCTGCGCACTGGCGACGACGACGCACGCGAACGCCACGACGGCGGCCGTGACTGCAACGCTTCCAAACGATGATCTCACGTCGGTTCCCCCTGCGTCACTTGATGGCGGCGGCGAACGCAGCCTCGACCACGCCCCATTCCTTGTCGGTCCAGGTGAGCACCTTCTCGTGGACCGCCTTGCGTAGCTCGGCGGCACGCTTGGTGCCGGCCTGCTTGCGCTCCTTCAACCGCGCCTCTTCCTGCTCTTCCGTCTCGTCGGCGCCGCGAATCGTCATCCGGTCGTCCTTGTTCATTTCGGCCGAGACTTCGATGACGGCCTTGTAGTAACGCACGATGAAGTCCGAGAGGAACTTCTCTTTCGTCGTCAACAGCGTGCGGACGAGCCGGCCCGACATGACGGCGTTCGAGCCGAATTCGCTGCCGCGGAACTTGTCTGCAGGCATCTCGATCAGCGCGCGTGCCGTCCACCCCTTGCCGCCCTTCATCGCCTCGCGCACACGGTCGGCCTCCCAGGTGTCGGAGGCGGTCTCGAGGCGTTGCCCCTTGGGAGTCGCCGCCGACATCAGCTGCGCCATCCCGTCGTCGAGCCAGTCCGGCGTGCTCATGAGCAGGTAGGGGTCCTTGTCGTACAGATAGGATCGATACAGGCCGCTGAACAAACGCTCGAAGCCCGATCGGCTCCCCATGGACGCGTCCTTGTAGGTCACCACTTCGCGCTTCGCGGCGTTGTACGAGTCCGTGGAGTCGGAGACGTACGCGCGGGCTTCGTTCTGATCGGCGCAGACCCGGATGATCGCCTTGAGCACGTATTCGTCGCTCACGCCTCCGAGGGTGTCGTCGAGCCATTTGCGACAGGCCTCGGCCGCATCCACGACCTTCTGGGTGTACTTCGCGTCCGCGTGCGTCAGCACGAGGAAGTGCGGAGTCGTCTGCGTGGTCCATCCGGCCGGGAGCCCCTGCTTCGCCTTGTGGAAGCGGCTCTCCTCCGTGCTCTTGCGCTTGTCGGCGCGCTCTTTCGCCGGAAGCTTCTTCCACTCCTCGCGGCCCCGCCCCATGAGGTCCACTTCCTTCACGCCGCCGCCCGTCGTCGCGCCGACGTTGCCGACGGCGGACGACTCCCTGGGAATGAAGCGGAACGACTGGAGGGTCGACATGAACGTCGGGAGGAGCTTCTCGTAGTGGTCCTCGAGGACCTCGAACTCGACGGCGTACTCGGCGGCGTCGCCCTTGAACACCCACGTCACGAGGCGCCGCGGCACGGTGAGCTTCTCGATCTTCACCTCGTACTGCCAGCACGGGATCGTCGCGCTCTGCGCCTGCTTCTCGCTGGAGAAGAAGAAGCCCTCCTGCAGATTGCGCTTCAGATAGTCCTTGTAGTCGCGGAAGGGAACCTCCGTCTGCGAAACCGAGATCGTCCGACCTCCCGAGGTCTCCTCGGTCTCGATCTTCGGGCCTTTGAACTTCGTGGCGTCCTCGGCGAAGACGATCACCCGCAGCTGCGGCTTGTGATCCATGAAGAACTCGCCCTTCTTGGGCTGATAGCTCTTGTCGCAGAGGTACTTGCAGACGATCCACTTCTCGTCGATGCCGACCGGGACCGCGCCCCACTTGTCGGGGAGCTTCATCTTGAAGCCGTATCGCTTGTCCTCGTAGGTGCCTGACTTGGCGTCCTGCGCGACCACACCCGCCCACGTGCAGAACAGGAATGCCCATGCGAACCAGAACGTCGTTTTGGTCATGACACGCCGATCTCCATCTCCTTTGACGGCCGACGGACGATTCTCTTCGAATCCATGTCGGACGATTCCGCGGCGAAGGGCCGCGAAGCCGTGCCGCCACTCCATCGCACACGGGCCGGCGGGCGGACGTGTCGCACCCCCAACCAACCTGGCGGTCAGCCTGCACGGCTGAGAACGCCGCGCACCTGGGGGGGGGTTCACGAGCGCCGGAACCGCCGGCCACGCCACGCAGAGACGCGCCTCTGCGTCGGAGGTTCCATACGGGACCTTCGAGCGTCGCCCTCCGGGCCGTATTCCGCCCGGCCGACGTCGATACAACACCGTGACATGCTCATGGCGTATTCGGCCGCCGCTCGTTGCAACGGCGTGACCAGAGGTGGCAATCTGTGAGGCGACATGACCGTCGAGTCGCAGAACCACGGGCTGGACGTCCTCCTCGCCAACCGCCAATGGGCGCACGCACTTGCGCGCCGCCTCGTGGGGGACGCGAACCTCGCCGAGGACATCGTTCAGACGGCCTGCCTTGCTGCCATCGAACGCCCGCCCCGGCATGACCAATCGCCACGGGGTTGGATCGCGGCGGTCATCCGCAACCTGTCGCTGATGGCCCTGCGTAGTGGCGGCCGGCGCGCGCGGCGCGAGCGCCTCGCCCCAACGGGTTTGCCAGCAGCCGCGGCGCCGGACGTCGTCGCCCGAGCCGAACGCCAGAGGTCACTCACGAGCCTCGTCCTGGAACTGGACGAGCCGTACCGGACGACGGTGCTGCTGCGGTACTTCGACGACCTCGAGCCGCACCAGATCGCGGCCCGGCTGGGGGAGCCGGCGGGGACGATCCGCAGTCGCCTGAAGCGGGCGATCGCTCAGCTTCGGGAGCGGATGGCTGAGCGCCACGGCGACTCCTGGCCCATGACACTGGCACCGCTGCTCATCCGCCTGCCGCCGAAGGCCTCCGCCGTCGCTGCGGGAACCGGGACCGCAACGGTGGTGCTGATGCGCTGGCTCCCGGCGCTCCTATTCGGCGCCACGCTCGTCACCGGAATCTGGTGGGCTGGTCACGTCCTGACGTCGGCCCCGCAGACCCGCACCGCCCAGGTCGCCGCAGGCGAGCCAGCCCCGGCCGTGCCCTCCGCCGCGGCCACGGACCCGGATACGAGCTCGGCGACCCCGTCCACCGCGCGAGTCGTGCCGCACCCCGGCCCGCTCGCCACGACGACCGGAGTGGTTCTCGACACCGAGGGAAACCCCATCGCCGACGCCGACGTCATCGCGTACCCGCTCGACATCATCCGCGCCGTGTCCGACGATCCGTCCGCTCCCGCACTCCGCGGCGTCGTGCGCGCGACGACCAACGACCAGGGGGAGTTCACGCTCCCCGCCACGGCCGCCGGCGGACTCGTGAACCTCTACGTTCGTGCGCGTCGCGCCGCGCCGACCGTGATGGAGTCCCGCCACCTCGGGGGGCACATCGCCGTGACCCTCGCCGCCGACCGGCCGGCGACGGGCCTCGTCACCGACGCGGCCGGCACGCCGGTATCGGGCGCATCCATCGACTGGATTGCATACTTCTCGGGAATCGAGATCCACCGGACGGCGACGACCAGCAGCGGCGGCACGTTCGAGCTGAACGAGATCCCTGAGACGGAAGCCCTCCGGCAGACACGCCAGCAGATCGCGGACCGCCTGGTCGTCACGGCCAGGGGATTCGCGCCCACGTGCTCCAGGCTCCCCGAGGCGGATCCGACGCGCGGCCGCTACGCCCGCATCACGCTCGGCCGCGGGTGCGCCGTCACCGGAACGATCAACGACTCGGTGACGAGATCCCCGATCGCGGGCGCGACGATCTTCCACTGGCCGGACCGTCACAAGCTGGCGATTCCCGGGCCCGACGTCCGGTGGCTGAACGACACGGAGGACGCGCGGGGAGCGACGAGCGTGGTGGCACACGCGGACGGTACGTTCCGTTTCGACCACCTCGAGGAAGGACGCCGGTGCATGATCGGCGCCATCGCTCCGGGGTATGCGCCCGTCGTCGCCGAAGTCGAGCTGGCCGGAGAGGGCGAGTCCACGGCAATCACCCTGCTCGCCACGCAGCCGGCAGTGGTGCACGGTCGCGTCGTGACGAGCGACGGCCGCCCCGTCGCCGCGGCACGTGTTGCACGCACGCCTCATTACGACGACGGGCTCGCGCTGCCCGCCGCCCTCGCGGCGATGCGCGGAGCGACGATCACGGACGCCGACGGCTATTTCTCGCTCGACGGACTGCCCGTCGGAAGCGGCGAAGACTCGGTCGAGATCCAGATCACCGCGCCGTGGACGCGGTTCGGCACGGACGCCGCTCGCCGCGTCGCCGTTCGGTCCGGCGAATCGTCGGCAGCGGGTGACGTCGTCATCGGCGAGCCTCTGGGCATCCAGGTCAGCGTCGTCGACCGCGCGGGCGCGCCGATCGCGGACGTCGCGCTCTCGACGAAGATGTTCATCGTTCCGCGAACGGAAGCAGAACAGCCCTTGCGGACGGATGCGAAGGGTCGTGCACGGCTCACGTTCCCCGCGCAGGCTCCCTCCGAACCGCCGCGTGCCGTGCGCATCTACGCGCGCGCTCCGGGGCGGGCCCGAGCGTTCACCGGCCTGGTCACTCCGGGTCGTGGCGTCGATGAGCCAGCCATCACGATCACGCTCCAGGACGAGGTCGCACTCACCGGGAAGGTGGTCGACGAACACGGACGGCCCGTCGTCGGAGCGCTCGTCATGGCGATGGTCCAACCCGGGGCGCCGCGCACCGTCGAGGAGATCGCCGAAGACCTCGCAGGTCAGGTGCCTCCGTCGGATTCCTGGTGCGCCATGTCCACGTCCCGCGACGGGGGGTTCTTCAAGCTCCGCAACCTCCCGAGCGAACGCCTGCAGCTCGCCGTGCGCGGTGGCGACGCCGCGGCACCGACTTTCGCCATCGTGCCGGATGTCGTCCCAGGGGAAACCCCCATGACCCTCGTCCTGCCCCTCGGGGGCGCAGGCCGCGGCGTCGACCAGACCACGGTGACGCTGCGTGGCCGCTTGCACATCGACGGCGGATCCCTCCCGCAAGCCTCGTCGCTCGGCTTCGCCCACGGCGCCGAGTTCATCCTCCAGGGCGTCACGCTCGAAGCGGATGGATCGTTCACGGCGGTCGGGCTCCGTCCCGGCACCTCCTACAAACCAGTCCTCGCATCGTGGCGCAACGGCGAACTGCAGACGTGGGTGGCGTCCGGCAGCGTCGTCCTGCGGCGCGAGCGCCCGGGCATCGCCGAGTGCGGCCAGATCCGCATGACGGCGGCTGGGCTGCTCTCGATCCAAACCACGTCGAGCAGCGCAACGCGGAGCACTCTGCCGACCCAGATCGACGTCCGCTCCGAACTCGGCGAGCGCGTCTACGCGACGTGCGGGGTCCGCCTGGGCGAGTCGCTGCTGACGGTCCTGCCTGCAGGTCGTCACCGGATCACGCTCTGGTTCGAAGACGGCTCGATGCGGACCGCGCCGATCGTCGTCGAGCCGTTCCGCACGCTGAACTTCGACGTCGGCCGCCACTGACCCCCCCGGCGCGAGTCGAGTAGACTCGCCGCCGCGTGCAGGCATCCGCACTCTCCCGGCTCGTGGACCGTGGCTCTTGCGCCGTCGTCCTGGCGGCCGTGCTCCCCCACCTGACGACCCTCGGCGTCGGTTTCCTGAAGGATGACTTCTGGCTCGCGACGCTCACGCACGCCGACGGCTCGCTCGACGTCGCGCGCTGGTTCGATCACCTCGTCTGGCCGACCGCCTACGAGGGCGGAGATCTCTGGCGCCCGATCCCGGCTCTGTCGTGGGGCCTCGTCGCCTGGGCGTTCGGGCCGAGCGCCGTGGCGTTCCGTGTGCATGGCATCGTCTTCCATGCGATCAGCGCGCTCATCGTCCGGTCGATCACGGACCGGCTCTGCGGCCCCGGTCGTCGTCGCGCGGGCGTCCTGGCCGGCGTCCTGTTCGCTCTCGCGCCCGGGCAGATCGAAGCCACGAGCTGGATCATCCAACAGAGCCTGGTGCTCGCCCTGACGTTCAGCCTCGTTTCGGTCGAACGCACGCTTGCCTGGGTCCTCGATCGGCGGCGCTCGACCCTCGCGACGGCCGTCGTCGCGGGCTGGGCCGCATTTCTGTGCCGCGAGCAGGCGGTGCTCCTTCCGCTCGTCCTGACGATCGCCGCCGCCGTCGCACCGCGCGACCACGCGGGCTCGTCGCGCCTCCGCGACGCGACGGCCATCGGCGCGCTGTCTGCGATCGGGCTTGCGGGGTACTTCGTCCTGCGCGAGTGCATCTTCGGCCGCGCGATCGGCACGAACTACGCGGGGTGGACCAGCCTCGACGACTACGCGCGCGACCTGCACGTGTTCGAGCGGCTCCCGACAACGGTCCTCATGGTGCTCGCGCCGCTGAACAGGGCGCTCGCGGGCCCCGTCGTGTTCGCGGCATTCGCGGTGGTTCAGGCGGCGGCGGCACTCGGCGTGATCCACCGGTTCGCCGCGACGCGCGAGCTCCGAGTGCCTCTCCTGCGCCTCACGGTGCTCGGAATCACCATGGCCTTCGCCGCGTGGCTGCCGGTGTTGCGGGTGTTCTTCTCGGAGCCGTCACTCCTGAACTCGCGACCGGCGTACTTCATCTGGGCCCTCATCCCGCCGCTCGTGGCGTGTGGAGCTTCGCCTTCGGACGCGTCAGCCGGGAATCGGCCCCGCTGGCTCGCGTGCGGCGCACTCGTCGTCGTCCAGGCTGCCGCGCTGCTCACGAACCTTCACGCGTACGTGCTCGCCGGTGATCAGGTGACCGCGGTGCGGGAGGCGCTCCTGGTCGAGGCGTGGAACGCACCGGTCGGCGCGCCCATCGTGGCGTTCGGGATTCCATCCGAGTGTGTCGGCGCCCCGAGTCTCGACCGACACGTGGAACGTGCGATGCGTCCGCCGTTCGTCACGAGGCCGGTCGACGTCGTCCCTTTCGTCACCGGCACGGAGGCGACGTGGGCCCCGGACCTGGAGCGCGTCATCGCAACCCGAGGCTGGTCGATGAACCCTTCGGTTCGTGCCATCCGATTCGTCCGCTTCACGCCTGAACCCCTGCCGCGAGCCGTTACGGTCTTCGAGGACGACACGACCGCGGGGGCCGGCGCCGCGTTCGACCCGATCGACCCCGCGCGTCTCGCCGTCGTCCGCGTCACGGACGCCGAGCCGTCGTTCGCATTCGAGGTGCGGGATCCGGCGGCGCATCCGGTGATCCGGCTGCAGATCCCCGGACGTCGGTTTGCGTTCGATGCGGCACCGGCACTCGACCCGATGAGGAGCGGTTTGGCCGTGCGTGCGCGGCTCTCCGGGTGCAGGGCGCTCGCCCCGGGGATGGAGTTCGCCTGGCCACTTCCGCCGGGGAGCCTGAGCGGCCAGAACCCCATCGGCATCGCGTGGAGCGTGGCGCGATCCGCGGACGAGTCCACGGCCGTCGAATCCCGGCGCATGCTCCTCTTCGACGATCGCGCGCCTTGATCAGCGGCTCACCGCCTCACGCGCGGCAACCTTCGCGAGTTCCAGGCGCCGAATGTGCACCAGGACCTCCGGCGAGACCGTCGTGCGATCGAGCCCCGTCGCTCGCAAGCGGTTCTCGATGAACTCGAGGAGCTGCGCCGGGTCGTGCCCGTGCGTGATGAGGTCGGCGTACTGCGCCATGCGCTCGGGCTCGAAGTACACGCGGCGGTACGCCTCCACGATCACCTGCTGGATGTCCGGGCGGCTGATGGTCGTGAACCACGGGTGGCCATCCTCGAAATAGTTGGAGAACGTGAGGACGGCGCCGCGGTCCGGAGTCGGCAGCGCGGCATCGCTCACGATCTCGTGCAACGTCGTCCCCTCGAACGGCATCACGAGGAAGAACCACGCGATGTGCGGCTTCGTCTCCAGATTGAAGCGGATCGTCGCCTCCATCTCCTGCGGAGTTTCCGTGGGGAAGCCCAGCATGTTGAACGTCGCCGTGAGCACGCCGTAGCGGCGCGACATCGCGATGCTCTCTGCGAGTCGGTCGAGCTTGTTGAACTTCTTCACGAGCTTCTGGATGCGCGGCGACGCCGACTCCACTGCCAGACCCCAGTAATACGCCCCAGCCGCCCGCGCCGCTGCGACGAACGGCTCGGTCATGACGTCCCCGCGCAAGCCGTTGGGAAACGCCAGGTGGATCTTCCAACCCGCGCGCACGATCCTGTCGAAGATCCGGATCGCACGCTCTTCGTCCGCGTTGAAGATGTCGTCGATGATCTGGAACTCGGTGACGCCGTGGGTGTCGATCAGCCAGGCCATCTCGTCGATCACGTCGTCGACGGAGCGATATCGGACACGCTTGCCGAAGTTGTCGTGGCAGTACGCGCACTGGTAGTGGCAACCCCGCGACGTGAAGATCGACGAGTATCGCCCGCGGGGCCAAAGCCCCGTCATCGTGCACGGACCCTGGTAGCGATCGAGGTCGATGATGGAGTAGTCGGGGAAGGGCAGGGCATCGAGGTCCTGGATCAGCGGCCTTGGCGGAGCTTCGCGGGTGACCCCGCCGTCGTCCCACGCGACGCCTGGAACCGAGGTGGGATCCGTCCCGTCGCGAAGCGCCGCGACGAGTTCGACGAAGGTGACGTCGCCCTCGAACGGCACGACGAAGTCGATGGCCGGCTCGTCGAAGAGCGTCCGCGACTTCGTGCTGGCGTGCGGACCGCCGGCGATCACGACGACGTCGGGACGCCTTCGTTTCGCGAGAGCCGCGACGACTGGAAACTCGGCCGCCTGACAGGTGAATCCCCGGATCCCGACGATGTCCGGATCGAATTCGCGAAGGAATCGCTCGACCTCGGTCTCCAACGAGACGCCGCCCTCCGTCAACGTCATGTCGTGGAGCCGGACGTCGACGTCCGTTGGAAAGGCACGTTTCACGGCGGCGGAAAGCGCCATGATTCCCTGCGGCACCATGACCATGTGCGGCCAGTTGTCCGTACGCGCGTGCAGATTCACGAACCCAATGCGCGTGGGTCGATCGCGGGCCGTGCGTGCTTCACCGGTGCCCCTGCTCATCGGGATGTCTGGCGTGCTCGGCCGTGGTGCGTCATCGACGCACGATTAAAGGACCGACGTCGCCCGCAGTCAATCGACCACGTCGACCGGGCACGACGCACGAAAGGGTCCGGCGATGGCAAACGTGCCTGCAGCGCCGCGTTCCTCCGGGCCTTCGACCCGCTTGCGGGCTCCCCAGGCACTTCCTGAGCACGAATGGATGGATTCGTGTTCAGCCCGGCGGGACCGGCCGCTGGCAGCACGTCCGAAAATTCAACAGCCCCTTTCGTGCCGGCTTTCCATTGAGATAGGTTCGCGCCCCAGAACGAGAGCGGGCGCGGGCAACGGAGCCAGCGCTTGGACAAACCCTCGCGTGTCCGACACGCACACCTGAACGGAGCAATCGTCGATGTCATCGAAGCGACCCCTCACCTCGTTGGCCGCGCTCGGGTTCATCCTCGCAGCCGGATCACCCCTCCTCGCACAGGCCGACGTCGGCAGCATTGGCGGCCTCGGCTCCAACGGCTGTCAGGGCGGCGCCAACCCCCCGACCTTGAGCGACGGCACGGTCGCCACGGGAACGCTCTCGTATTCCTACGACCACGTTTCACAGAACCTCACGCTCGTCGTGAGCAACACCTCGCCGGTCACCGTCGGCGTCCAGAATCCGATCATCACGCACATCTACGGCAACCTGCCGTACCTCGCCGTCTCCGCCGTGACTCTCGTCTCGCAGACGGGTTCGGGCGGCGCAGCGCCGGCGTTCGCCCTGAACGTCGACGTGGACAATCGCGACGGCAACAACAACGTGACCTTCGGCTGCTTCGGGGCGTTCGGTTTCAGCCTGACGCGTCCCAACATCCACGGCGGGATCTCCAACCCGGCGGCGGACACGATCGGCGCGCCTCCAGGGTCGTGGGTCATCGGACCGGCGACCTTCGTCCTCCACATCGACGGACCGGGAGTGTCGACGCTCACGAACACGGCGTTCTCGCACTCGCTTTCGGTGAATCCTCCGGGCAGCATGCGCACGACGGGCGCGTTCAAGTTCCAGGCGGGCGCCCAGGGCGGCAGCGGAACGATCGGCACCACGACCTCGTGCGCGGCTGGTGGATGGATGGTGGGCGAGCCCCGCATCGGCAACACCGTGACGTTCGTCGAGTCCGGTGGCACGGGCTGCTACGGCTGCCTCGTCTTCTCGACGACGCCGGGCCCGACGATCTCCGGCGGGGTGACTCTGCCGGTCGGCTCCCCGTTCTACGCGATCATCTCCACGTACTTCCTCGCGCCGAATGAGATCGTGACCGTGCCGGTCACGATTCCCAACGATCAGCAGTACGTCGGCCTGACGCTGTACTTCGCGGTCGGACTCGTCGATCAGGCGACCCTCTCCCACTTCAGCATCGCGGATCAGTTCACGTCGACGATCCTGCCGTGAGCCAGGGCGCCGCCCCGTTCGAGGCTTCCGCCGGCACGGCGTCGGAGCCGGCGCCGTGAACGGAATCGAGGGCGGCAGCGGCGGCAGCGGCGCGGGTGAGCGCGGCAGGACCGCTGCCGCGCCGCCGGGCCGACCCGGTCTCGCCGCTCCGACCACCGCGATCGTCCTCGTGGCGTGGAATCACCTGGAGACGACGACGCGGCCCGCGATCGAGTCGATACTCCGCTTCACGGACACGGCGTACCGGTTGCTCGTCGTCGACAACGGCAGCACCGACGAAACGCGGGAGTGGCTCGAACGTACGGCCGCGGCGGATCCGCGACTCGTCGTCGTGCGTCGCGATGACAACGCCGGTTGGGCACGAGGGAGCCTCGTCGGGCTCGATCGCGTGAGCGAATCGGACGACGCCATCTGCCTCCTGAACAGCGACGTGATCACCACACCCGGCTGGTTGGCACGACTCCGCGGCCACCTGCGTTCTGCTCCGCACCCTACGGTCGTGATCCCGGACGAGTTCCCGGCGATCGCCGAGCACGCGGGCTCACGCGGTGCGAGAGCCGGCGCACCGGCACCGAGCCTCGAACGGATCGTGCGCTATGCCTCCCGGGTCCAGCATGCGTTCTCGGGCCGCTCCCGCAGCGGCGCGCCCAGCGGCTTCTGCCTCCTCACGGGCGTCGAGCACCTCGCGACGCTGCGCGACTACCTGTCTGCGTTCGACGATTTCCATTCGAAGCGCCGCAGCTGGGAGACGTGGTTCACCGAGCGCGGACTCTCCTGCAGGATCGCGGAGGATACGTGGGTGTTCCACGCCCGCGGTGGATCGGGCGGCTACCACACCTACGACGTCACGCGGCCGCTCTGAGTGGCGATTGCCCGCGCGATGCGGGTCCCGCACCGGCGGAGACACCGGCGGTGAAACGCCAGGCGTCGCGCCTCCTGGCCGAGCCGCAGCGGCTCGTGAGCTGCGACTCCCATCAGGTAGGCGAACTGCGCCACGTACGGAGTCCAGTAGTCGGCGCCCAGGTCCAACGGAGTGCAGCGCGACGCGGTCAACATGGCGATGCCCTGCCACAACAGGTCGTGAACGACGCCGAGCCACCGCGCGTCGCTGCGGCGCGCCGCGGCCACGCCGTAGCCGTCGAGGAATGCGTCCGCATCCAGAGCGTCGAGGAAGCGGAAGTCGACGGACGCGGGAGCATCGCATGCCAGCTCGAAGTCGATGAGCCCGGTGATCGCGCCGTTCGGATCCACGATGACGTTGCTCGGGTTCAGGTCGCCGTGCACGAGCACGCGAGGCCCCGGGTCCATGCCACCGAGACGCGCTGCGATCGTTTCGACGGCGACACGCATGCGCCACCGATCGCTCGCGCCGACGGCGAGCCCGGGCAGTCCGTCGACCACCGCGTGGAGCCACTCGGCGACGAGCGAATCCCAGGAACGACCGCCGTCGTCCGTCGCCGGGTTCGCGGCGTGAAGCACCCGCGCCAACGCGCCGAGACCCGCCGAGATCGATCGCCCGCAAGACCGCTCACGTTGGACGCAGGTATCCATCGTCTCGCCCTCGATCCACGACAAGACGACGAAGCGCGCACCGTCCGCCACCACGCCTTCCCCGAGGACGTTCGGGGCGGCGTCACCGATTCCGTTCGCCGCACGCCGCAGCCGCTCCGACATCGAGGAGAAGTACGGAGGCACCGCGAGCCAGCTTGGCAACGACCGGATCCGCGGATCCGCCGCCTGCGGAATCGAGACCCCGAGGTCGAATGGGAAGTGCTTCAGCACCGCCCGCCCGCGGCGGACATTCAGCGCGAGCGTCGTGCACAGCGACCCGCGCTTCAGCCATCGGGAGCACTGGATGGCCCCGATCTCGGCCGGAAACGCCTCGTGCGCGCGCACGGATTCGACGATTGGGTCCTGCATGGCCGAGTTCAATCCGGTGGGGATGCGGCGGCGCCAACCGCGCCGGATCGACGGGCATAGGGTAATGTCTCGCGCGGCATGAAATGCGCGATTCCGCTGATCCTGGTCGCCGCCACGGGCGTGACGTTGGTGATCGGGACCGACAGGGTGTTCCTCCCCCGGCATCCGTCGGCACACGACATCCCGTGGACGCGCGTGCCGGCAGTCGAAGCAGGGTCGCAGCCCTTCAACTACTCGATCAACGACAAGGTCAACCTGATCTACCCGGACCGGTGGTATTTCCGCCGGGAACTCCGGGACGGTCGGCTGCCCCTGTGGAACGACGGAATCCTCGGCGGGCTCTCGCACGCAGCCAACCCGCTCACCGGCGTCTTCTACCCCGTGAACTGGCTGCTGCTGCTCGTCCCACTCGAGGACTCGCTGGTCGTGGATGCGGCGCTCCATGCCCTGATCGCAGGGCTCGGCCTCATGGGATTCCTGCTCCGATGTGGTCGCTCCGGTCCCGCGGCGTCGATGGCCGGGCTCGGCTTCATGCTCTCGGGTTGGATGGCGGCGCACATCCAGAACACACCCATCGTGGCGACGGCTGCGTGGTTGCCCGTCGCACTGTTCTTCCTCGAGGGGATCCTCGGCGGTCGCTCGCGCTGGAACCAGCCGGCTCTCGCTGCGGCAACGGCGCTCATGTGGCTCGCGGGCTTTCCGCAGCTCGCGATCCTGGGCACGGCGGCCGTCGGCATCTATGGACTGGTGCGGTGGATCGCCGCCGTCCAGCCGTCGACGGACAGGCGAACCGGTGGCTCGAGGCTCGCGTTGGCCGCGGGCCATTGCGCGCTGGGAGTCGCCCTGGCCATGCCGCAGCTCGGGACGACGCTCGATGTCCGCGAAGCCACGGCCCGCGGATCTCCATCCATCGATGCGTTGGTCGACGGCCGATTTCGCCCGGCAGCCTGGACCGGACTCGCCATGCCGCGGACGCTCGGAAGCCCCATGCGTCCGGGTCACTGGCCCGACCAGCCGGCCGTGCGCATCGCGCTCGGCGAAGGTCCCGCGATGACGCCGCCGGGCATCGTGAACTGGAGCGAGCGCACCGTCTTCTGCGGAGTCGTCGTCCTCGTCCTGGCGCTCGTGGGGATGATGTCGACGCGAAGTCCCCAGGCGGTCGCGATCGTGTGCATGGGCGCCGTCGGCGTCGCGTGGTCCTGCCCCCAGGCCGTCATCCGCGCGTGCGGTTCGCTCCCGGTCTTCGCGGTGGGGGCACCGGCGCGCGGCGTCGCTCTCGTATGCGTTGCCATACCCGCGCTCGCCGCCTTCGGACTCGATCACATCCTGGAGCCCGCAGCCGATCGTCGGCGCCGTTGGATCCTCCCGAGCGTCCGCGTCCTCGCAATGATCGTGGCGATCGCCTCCGGCATCGGCGCGATCGCCTCATTCGCCGCGCCCGGGAGCTGCGGCCTCCTCGCACTTCGCGCACTCCGCGCAGCCGGCGCCGACGCGCAGTTCGGGCTCGATCCGTCCAAGCCCCTGGAGATCTACGAACCTGTCATCCGCACGCCGCTGGAAGACCTGCGAGCCGACCTCCTCGCGGTCTCGCTCGCCACGATCTGTGCGTGGTGGCTGATGCGCGACAAGTCCGCCGGGCCCGCGAGGCGCGCCTGGATATCCCGAGTCGCGCCCATGGCCGTGGCCGTGGAACTCGCGGCCTGCTTCGTACCGGTCACGCTTCCCGTGTCGCGCCAGGGGATCTTCACCGACACGCCGGGACTGACTTGGCTTCGCGAACATCTCGGCCCCGATCGGTTCATGCGGGTCAGTGAAACGGCGGAGGCGGCATTCACCGACAAGGACTCGCTGCTGGTGCCCAACCTGGGCATCGTTCGCGGACTCGCCGACGCGCAGGGCTACCGCGAGTTGATTCCCCGATGGTGGCTCGCGCTGTGGGACGGTGTCGCCGCGGTGCAGCGTGAGTCGGGGATCACGGGGGTGGCCCTGGCCAACGCGGACTCACCGATCCTGGCGCTCACGCGCGTCCGCTACCTCGTCGCGGCGCGCCCCATGCCGTCGGCCGATCTGCGCCTCGTGCATCCTCCCGTGGGCACGTCGAACGCCGACCTGTGGATCTACGAGACGGGATCCGTGCTGCCCCGGGCGTGGTTCGCACGCAGCGCCCGCCACGCAACCGACGAGGCTGCAGCGTCGATGCTGCGGCGAAGCGCCGTCGATCCGCGGAACGTCGTCCTGCTACCGCCGGCTTCGTCCGGCACGGAGGACGCGACGGACGAGCCACCGGTCGCACGCGCGGTCGACGTGGCGGCATCGCTGGCGGGCGATCTCACGATCGACGTCGGACCGGGCCCGCGGGGGTGGGTCGTGGTTTCGGACTCGTACATGCCGGGCTGGACGTGCACGTCCACGTTTCCGAACGGCGACGAGCAGGCCCTGCCCGTACTCCGGGCCGACGTGGCACTTCGCGCCATCGCAGTCGGCGAGGGAGCACAGCGGCTTCGCCTGCGGTTCCGGCCGCCCGGATGGCGGCGAGACCTCCTGATCGCATCCGGCGCTGGGGCGCTCCTCGTGGGATCGCTCCTCCGGCGGCCCCGAACGCGCAGCGCCCTCGCTGCGCCCGTCCAGTGAACGAGATCGGTAGGCCGTAAGGCCCGCCAGCCGCGCCCCTCGGAACCTGGAACGCGCGAAAGTGTTCGCATCATGAACCGTTGAGAACCCGCATGCACTGCCCCATCACTCCGAACTCCTGGCGCATCGTCCTCTCCGTCCTCGCTCTCGGCCTGTCGGTGATTGCACAGGACCCACCTGGCGGTCCAGAGGGCTTCGGACCCCCAGGCGGGATGGGGCGACCCGGGATGGGCGGACCCGGAGGGCCGGGCGGCCCCATGGGACAGGATCGCAAGCTCGTCGCGACCTTCGACAAGGACGGCGACGGCAAGCTCAACGCGGAGGAGCGCAAGGCCGCGCGCGAGTCCATCAAATCGGAGCGCACACAGCGCGGCGGTCGACGCGGGTTCGGCCCTCCCGGCGGATTCGGGGCCGATGAGCCAGAGGCGAAGCCGGGCCCGAAGGTCGCCGTTTCGGACGTGAAGCCAGTCGCCGCCTCCGTGTCGCTCTACGACGAATCCGCCCTGCGAACGATCTTCCTCGATTTCGAGAACCCCGAGTGGGAGGCCGAACTCGGAGACTTCATCCACACGGACGTGGACGTGCCGGCGACTCTCACCGTCGACGGCAAGAAGTATCCGAACGTCGGCGTGCACTTCCGCGGCGCGTCATCGCTCTTCATGGTCAGCGCAGGTCACAAGCGTTCGCTCGACGTGTCGCTCGACCATGGCGACCCCAAGCAACGCCTGCTCGGCTACAAGAGCCTGAACCTCTTGAACGCGCACGAGGACGCCTCGTTCCTCCACACGGTGCTGTACTCGCACATCGCCCGTCAGTACCTCCCCGCTCCCAAGGCCAACTTCGTGCGCGTCGTGATCAACGGCGAAAGCTGGGGCGTGTACACGAGCGCGCAGCAGTTCGACCGGACGTTCATCGCGGAGAACTTCGCGGGGCAGAAGGGCGCGCGCTGGAAGGTCCCCGGCAGCCCGCGCGGTGCGGGCGGCCTGGATTACGTCGGCGAGAAGGTCGAGGACTACAAGGCCCGCTACGAGATCAAATCGGACGACCATCCGAAGGCATGGAAGGACCTCATTCGGCTGTGCAAGGTCCTCACGGAGACGCCGCTCGACAAACTCGAGGAGGCGTTGACGCCGATCTTCGACATCGATGGCGCCCTGAAGTTCCTCGCGCTCGAGGTCGTGTGCGTGAACGGGGACGGGTATTGGGTCCGCGCCAGCGACTACAGCATCTTCGAAGGCGCGGACGGGAAGTTCCACATCCTGCCGCACGACATGAATGAAGTCTTCACCAGTGGCGGCGGATTCGGGCCACCGGGCGGCATGGGGGGCATGCGCCCGCCACCAGGAATGGGCCCGGGTGACGACGGAGCGCCGGCACCGGGCGGCACACCTCCGGGCGGCGAGGGCATGCAACCTCCGCGTCCCTCCGACGGCGGTCAGCCGCAGCGCGGCGAGGGCGGCCGGCGTGGCATGGGGCGAGGCCCCGGAGGCGCGGGTGGCGTCACGCTCGATCCGCTCGTCGGCGCCAAGGATGCGGGGAAGCCGCTTCGAAGCAGGCTGCTCGCCGTGCCAGCGCTCCGCGAGCGCTACCTGCGCTACGTCCGCGACATCGCCTCCACGTGGCTCGACTGGAAGACGCTCGGCCCGGTGGTCGCGAAGTACCGCGAGCTGATCGATGCGGAGGTGAAGGCCGATACGCGCAAGCTGTCGACGTACGAAGCGTTCGTCGCCGCGGTCGCCGATGCGCCGCCCGCCGAGCCCAAGGGGGAAGCACGCGCCGGCGCGCGCCGAATGACGGCCAGCCTGCGCGTCTTTGCCGACAAGCGGCGCGAGTTCCTGCTGAACCACGCCGAAATCAAGAAACTCGGTCAGCCAGCGACCCAGACTCCGAACAATCCGGAACGAGAGACTCGACCGGACCGTCTCCGCTGACGTCGCGCCGCCGCGCCGATTTGCCCGGCCACGGCGCGAACTCTATCCTGGCGGCTTCGCCCAACCGCTCGAACAAACAGGAGCCGCCAGCATGCGTTCATCGCTCGTCCTCTGTCTCGCCCTGTTCGCCTGCGTTGCTTCAGCGCAGAGCGTCTGGTCCGTGCCTGTTCTCGAAACGGCCGTCAACAGCACTGCCGCCGACACGTCGCCGCAGCTTTCCGCCGACGACCTGACGCTGTACTTCGCGTCGTTCCGAAGCTCGAACTGGGAGATCTACTCGGCGACGCGCGCGTCGCGCACGTCGCCTTGGACCACACCCGTTCTCGAAGCGGCCCTCGGCGGCAGCGCGACGGACGACAACCCGTTCATCACGACGAGCGGACTGGAGATCTACCTCGCGAGCAACCGAGCGGGAGGCGTGGGCGGCTTCGACGTGATGAAGTCGACGCGACCGTCGACGGCGGCACCCTGGGGCACGCCGACGTTCGTCACGGAGCTGAACTCCTCCGGAAGCGAATCGTCTCCGTCGATCACGGGCGACGAACTCGAGATCTACATGCTCACGACGGGCTGGGGCGCACCTGCGACGCCCAACAACGCGATCGCGGTTGCCACGCGACCAAACACGAGCGTTCCGTTCGGCACGCCGACCATCGTCACCGGCCTCGCCAACGCGAACACGCACCGCGACGTTCACGTCTCGGCCGACGGCCTGACGCTGACCTACACCGAGTTCCTCCCCTCGCCCGTGAGCCGGATCCAGGTGTTTCGCGCGACGCGCGTGAATCGCAGTGCTCCGTTCACGAGCTCCGTGCACTTGCCCGAATTCGACACCGTCGGACCATCGCTCGGCGTCTACGGCGCGGCGCCGTCGTCGGACGGGTTGGAGATGTACGTCGCCGCGGGCTACACGACCGCGCAAGGCAGCCAGGAAATCCTCTCCACGCGCTTCAACGGGCTCTGGCACAGCGGGTACGCGGCGATCACGTCGTCGATGTCGCTGAATTTCCGCGACGGCGCACGGCCGGGAGCGCCCTACGTGCTTGCCGCGTCGCTCGGCAACACGGGCTTCAACGTGGGCTCGCTGTTCGTCCCGCTCGATCCCGACTTCGTCTTCACGACGACGCTCGCCACGGACATCCCGCCGTTCACCGGAGGATTCCTCGGGACGTTGGGCCCGGACGGCACCGCATTCGGATTTGCCGGTGACCCCGTCGGCGCCCTGTCCGGCTTGCAGCTCTACGTCGCGGGAGCCTCGCTCGACCCGTCGACGCCGAGCGGAGTCGGCCTCATGTCGAGCGCGATCCTGATCGAGTTCCAGCCGTTCTGAAACGGCTCGCGTCCGCGCCGCCTCACGGCAGGTCGAACATCATGACCTCGGCGGCGTCCTTCGCGACGAGCGTGATCGACGGTTCGGTGGAGATGGCGACGGCGTCCCCTGCCGAAAGCGTGCGACCGGCCGCCTCGAGCGACCCACGCAGCACCTGCAACCAGCCGTGACGGCCAGTGGCGAACGGCCGCGCCAGTTTGGCGCCGGCCGCGAGCTCGGCCAGTTCGATCGTCGCATCCTGGTGAATCGGGAGCGATCCGCCTCGGCCGTCCGGGGAGACGATCAGCTGCCACCGTCCGGCGCGGTCCGCCTTGGGGAACGATCGCTGGGCGTACCGCGGCTCACGTCCGCGCTGATCCGGCAGAAGCCAGATCTGATAGAGGTGAACGGCTTCCGTCGTGCTCGGGTTGAACTCGCTGTGCATGACTCCCGTGCCCGCGGTCATCTGCTGCACCTCGCCAGCCTGGATCACCTCGCCGTTCCCCATGCTGTCGCGGTGCTCGAGCTTGCCGCTGAGCACGTAGGTGACGATCTCCATGTCGCGGTGCGGATGCATCCCGAACCCCTTCTCCGCCGCGACGCGATCCTCGTTGATCACGCGGAGCACGCGGAACCCCATGTGCTCGGGGTCGAAGTAGTTCGCGAAGGAGAACGAGTGCCAGGTATCCAGCCACCCATGGTTGGCATGGCCACGATCGGAAGCGAGGCGGAAGGTGAACATGATGGGCCATGAGATAGCGCGCCTTGCCCCGCTGCGCGATGGACGCGTTCTCAGCGTTCCGGACCGGCACGCGTTACTCACACGTAGCGTTCGTGGCCGCGTCAACCGGGGCCGGGTTCCCGGCTTCTCGTCCACCGCAGACCATTGGCGCCGATGGACTTCGGATCGATCGACGGGTCGTCAGCCGGGGTGACCGGGCATTGGGCCCCGCACTTGCGATGGGAAGGGCATGTTCCCGACCAACAAGGTGCTTGCGGCCGTCCTTCTCATCCTCCCGCTCGTCGCAGCGCAGGGCGTGGAGACCGTGCCTGTCGAGACCGGTCACTCGCTCACACTGGCGCTCCCGCCTCTCACCAACGCCGTCACCTCGGACGGCGGCGGGCGCATCAAGTCGCGTTCGTGGCGCGGCGAGCTTCTCGGTTCGGAAGTGGAGTTTCTCCTCCAGATCGTTCCCGTGAACGACTTCCTGATCTCCGAACCGGAGTCGCTGTTGTGGCTGCTGAAGACGAGCGTCCGAACGCCGGCGGTCGCATTCTGCTCGCATCAGTCGAGCGAACCCTGCGCGGAGGAGTTGCGCGATGCGTTCACGCATCGCGGACTCGTCGCACGCATCGGTGACATCGAGACCTGGCGAGGCGACTACGGCGGAACACCACTCGCCGGGTATGCGCAGGGCCGACTCACGAAGCTCGCGACCGGCGCCGACCAGGGCCGGCTCTACGTGCTTGCCGGAATCGCGGCGTCGCGCGGTTGGATCCTTCAGGTCCTCAGCGCGCCGGCTGCTTCGCCGGACGTCGAAGCGCGCGTCCTGGACCTGTTCCAGCACGGGATTCACCACGTCGGGGCCCTGCGGGACGAGCGCTGGACGGACGCCGAGGCCAAGGCGCGCTTCGATTCGTACGTGAAGTCCTTCGCCTACGAGGGTGACGAGCTACCCGTGCTGAAGCAGATCACGCGTACCCAACACTACATCGTCCTCTCGACGATCGACGCCGGCGCTTCGCTGCTGCGCCGCCTCGAGCGCAATCACGAGAAGGTGCGCGAGGCGTTTCCGTTCACCGAAGCGCGCGAGCGGCGGCTCATGCCGCTGATCCTCTTCAAGAGCGAGGCGGAGTACGACCGGTGCCGGCCGTCCGACGTTCGGCTCGGGCACCAGGGCGGCGACACGTTCGTGACGTGGTATCGCGGTCCGGAGGATCCGATCCTCGTTCACGAAGCGACGCACGAGATCTTCGAGAACCGGCTGTTCATCCCCGGCGGCGGCAAGTGGCTGCAGGAGGGTGTCGCGGACTACGTCCAGCTGTCGCGCGCGCACCTGCACACGTGCGCCGAGGTCGCCGCGCGCGGCCGCCGCGCTTCGTTCGCGAGCGTCATGAACGGGATCGGATTCGACGATCTGAGTCAGTGGGCACTCGACGACGACCGCCACCCATGGCGCAAGACGACGGGCCCAGATCATCTCGACGCACGCATGCAGAGCGCGCTGATCATCACGTTCCTGCGTGAGGACCCGCGTTTCGCGCCGAGCTTCACGCGGTTCCTGGCGAAGGCAGGCACGGCACGCGCGAACCTGCCGGCAGCCATCGACGCCGTGTCGCGAGAGGCCTTCGGCATGGGCCTGGACGAATTGCAGGCAGCCTGGAACACGTGGATCGACACCGAGGCGATGGCGCTCACGGGTCGCACCCCGTGAACGCCCGCGAAGCACGCCTCAGCTGACGGTCACGGCAAGTGCGGACGTGAACGAAAGCTGACTTCCGGCCGGCCCGAGCGTGCCGGCCACGGCCTGAAGCGCGAACGTCGTCCCGGACGGGAAGAACGGCGGGATGACGACGGTCACCGCGTCCGTCCCCGACGGGCACGCGAGGATCGGACTGCCCACGACGAGGAAGCCGGTCCACACGACCGTGATCGGATCATCGAGAATGAGGTTGTGGAGCACGCCGGGGATCGTGATGCAGCGTGTGGCCGAAGTGGAGAAACCTATCGCGTAAGGCTGCTGGTAATCGCCACGCACGCGAATCGTGACGGTCTCGCCGACGGCCACCGTGACGGAATCGGGCGCGCAGCTGAAACCCCAACAGAAGTTCCCGGCGCTGGGAGTCGTCGTGCCGCTCCAACTGAACCCGACGGCCCCGATGGGAAACTGCGCCGCCGCCACGGACGTGACGAGCAACGCGACGAGAATGAAACCACTCGATCGATTGGTGACCATGGTCGAACCCTGCTTTCGAAGGTCGGGGGACGTGCGAACCGCGCGTTCGCCTGGGCGCGGCCACAGTGTACTCGGCGGCCCCGTGGTCGAGTCAACGCGCGTCACCGTGCGCGAGTCGCCGCGCGACGAACGGAGCCCGGACCGAGACATACCGCGCGTCTATCGCCGCACGGCGTCGAGCCGCGCGAGCGACGCATCTGCGCGCAAATGGTCAGCGCTGGTGCGGCCGTAGTGCACGAAGACCACTCGCCCGGCCCCGTCGACGGCGAACGTGCCCGGGAGAATCGTCATGTCGCCCGCGGGCAGGCCGGCGCGATGGCCGGCGAAGAACGAGCGGATGCCGGCCCGAATCACGGACCACCCGAGGAGCTCGCACAACCGGCCCTTGCGAAGGCCGAACGCGCGATGCGCCGCACCGTCCGCAGACGAGACGCAGGTGAACGGCAGCTCCTGCGTCGTCGCGAACGCCTTCGTCGCCGAAGGGCTCGCGAGGGAGACGACGACGATCGTCGCACCGCGCTCGTCGAACGCGGCCTTCCTGGACTTCAGCTCACCGAGCTGTTCGCGGCAGAAGATTCAACCCAGGTGACGCACGAACTCGAAGATCGTGACGGGGCCCGTTCGGAACGAAGCGAGTGTCGCGGAAGCTCCATCGACCGTGAGGACCGAGACGTCGGGAGCGAAGTCGCCGGGTTGCAGCATCGTCGCGCTTCATAACGCCCGTCCGGCGGAACGAGAAGCCTGCGGCGCGTCACCGCCGACCTTCGCACCGCGCGTGACGGCGACACTCGATCAACGGGCTGCTACGCTCGCGCCATGCGTATCGCGGTGATCGGCGCCGGCATCTCGGGACTCGGCGCGGCCTACATCCTTCGTCGCAGTCACGACGTCACGGTGTTCGAGCGCGAGCCGCTGGCCGGCGGTCACGCACGCACGATCGACGTCGTCGACGGCGAGACCACGATCCCCATCGACGTAGGGTTCATCGTCTACAACGAACGCACCTATCCGCTGCTCACACGGCTGTTCGCCGAGCTCGACGTCCCGACACGAGCGTCCGACATGTCGTTCAGCGTCGCTTGCGAGCGCTGCAAGATCGAGTTCGCGACGACGTCGCTCCGGGCGCTGCTCGCGAAACCGTCGAACGTCCTGAAGCCTGCGTTCTGGCGCACCGTGATGGGGTTCCGCCGCTTCTTCCGGCGCGCGCGAGCGGCCCTGAACGATCCGGCGATGGCGGCCATGCCGCTGGACGTGTGGCGGCGCCGGGCGGCCCTGAGTGACGACTTCGAACGACACTTCCTCGCGCCGATGACCGCCGCCATCTGGTCGACGTCGGCCCGTCGCACCGGCGAGTTTCCCATCGGCGAGTTGTTCCGCTTCTACGACAACCACGGGCTGCTCGCGTTCGGCGGACGACCGCGGTGGCGCACCGTCACGGGTGGGAGCCGAACCTACGTCCGCAAACTCCTCGGGATCCTGGGGCCGCGCGTGCGCACGGCGACGCCCGTGGCCGCCGTCCGGCGTGACGACGACGGCGTGACCGTGACCGCCGCCGGCGAGCACCTCCGGTTCGATGCCGTCGTGTTCGCCGTGCACGCGGACATGACCCTGCGGCTCCTGCAGGACGCCGCGCCCGAGGAGCGGACGGCTCTCGCCGCGTTCGAGTACGCGACGAACCCGCTGGTGCTCCACCGCGACCCCACGTTCCTTCCCCGATCCGCCGCAGCCGCGGCCTCGTGGAACTACCGCGTCCGCGACTGCCGCGCGCCCGAGGTCGGCGTCCCGATCACCTACGCCATGACCCGCCTCCAGTCGCTGCCGACGCGCACGCCGTGGTCGGTCACGCTGAACGCCGAGGCTCCCTTGGGAGACGCCGACGTGGCCCATCGCACGACGTTCGAACACCCGTTGGGCACTCCCGCCGCCGCAGCAGCCCGCGCAGCGCTGCGCGCGCTGAACGGACGCCGTCGCACCTGGTTCGCCGGTGCCCATCTGGGGTTCGGCTTCCACGAGGACGGCCTGCGCTCGGCCGTCGACGTCGCGCGCGGCCTCGGCATCGAATGGTGACCACGCCGCTGCGCTCCCGTCACGCCTTGCGAAACACGTGGTGCGCGACGAGCCACTCCCGGCCCCCGGCGAAGCCGAAGAGCTCGGCGCAGGCCATGTAGAAGATCCGCCGTCGCTGCAGTCGCAGCGCCGCCTCCGAAGGCTTCACGCCATCCGACAACGCCGCGAGCGCCGCGTCCGCACGGGCATCCGTGTTGGCAAGCCACGCCTCGGCCGTCTTCTGGTAGTGCTCACCGCCGACGAGATGCGTCGCCTCGTGGATGAGCTCGCCCCGAAACCGCGGGATGAAATCCGCGCTGGGCATCAGCCCGCCCGTGAAGAACTCGCGCGCCATCCAATCGGCGGCGCCGCCGACCTCGAACGGATAGGCGGCCGTGCGGTGACAGAACACGTGGATGAAGAGCGTCGCCTGCGATCGCATCCAGCGAGCGATGCGCGACAACAGCACCTCGTAGTTCCGCATGTGCTCGAACATCTCGATGGACACGATGCGGTCGAACGTCCGTCCCGGGTCGAACACGTTCATGTCGCACGTCTGGACCGTGACGTTGGCCAGTCCGCGGCGGATCGCTTCCGACTCGATCCACTCCCGCTGCGTCCGCGAGTTGGACACGCCCGTGAAGCGCGAGTTCGGGAACGTCTCCGCGGCCCACAGGGTGAACGAACCCCATCCGCAGCCCAGCTCGAGCACGTCCTGGCCATCGACCAATCGCGCCCTCGCCGCGACCTGTTCGAGGGAGGCGAGCTCCGCGCCAGCGAGGTCGACGACGCCGTCGGACCACAGGCAGCCGCTGTACTTCATCCGCGGACCAAGCGAGATCCGATAGAACTCGGTTGGCGCCTCGTAGTGCTGCACGTTGGCGGCAGCGGTCTCCACGGCGACGGTCGCGCTGCGCAGCGCGTGCTCGAACGCAGCCGTCCGCGTCGCCACGGCGGCGGGGTTCCCCACGCACTCTTGCTCGAGTCGCTTCCGGAGCAGTCGGCGGATGCCGGCCCGGATCCAGGCGTCGGGGAGCCGCCCCGCCTCGGCTTGGGAGATCAGCGCGCGCGTGACGAATTCGCCGATCACACCATCCTCCGCCTCGGCGGCAGCGGGATGAATGCGCTCGTCTCCGCCTGATACCGCCGATAGTCGTCGCCACGCGAGCGCAGCGCCTGCTTCTCCGTCCACGGAATGCCCGTCACCCGGTAGAGGAAGACGAACATGACGAACGGCCCCGCGAGGCAGAGCCACGCCTGCGGCGCGGCGAACCCGAAAACGGGATAGGCAAACCAGTGCAGCCACTCGAAGAAGTAGTTGGGATGACGTGACCAGGCCCACAGTCCCGAGCGGCACGTCTTGCCGCGATGGGCCGGCTGGGCCCGGAACTCCGCGAGCTGTCGATCGGCGATCGCCTCTCCCGCGATGGCACCGAGCCCGATCAGGATCGCGACGGCGTCGAGGACCCGGAGCGGGCTCGTGTCGCGCCCCGCTGCCGCTGCCGGCGCCGCGAACAGCGCGATCCAGAACGCCTGGACCTGGAAGAACACGAACATCCGCGGCCACGCCTTGGCGCCGAACGCGTTCATCATGGCGGCGTACCGCCCATCCTCCGCCGACTGGAGGACGCGCCGAAAGAGCATCGCCCCGAGCCGGCAAGCCCACACGGCGACGACCACGGCGACGGCGACCCGACGGGCGAGGAGCCCATCGCCGGCGAGTCCCGCAACAGCTCCTGCAGCGCCGACCCCGAACGCCCAGAAGGCATCCACGATCCCGGCCTTGCCGATGCGCCGCGCGACGACCCAGGCAAGCGTCATGTAGACCGAAGCCGCGAGCCAGACGCAGCCGAGCGTGGAGAAGACGCTCAAGGCGTCACGCCCTCGGCTGCCGCGCCGATGCCGATCGGATCCTCCCGGAAACCGGGCTTCACGAACAGGAGCTGGACGTCACCGATGCGACGCTCGGCGAACCCGGCTTCGCAGTAGGCGAGGTACCAGTCCCAGATGCGGACGAACCGCTCGGAGAATCCCAGGTCCGTGACGCGCGCCCGCGCGGCGAGGAACCGCCGCCGCCATTCCGAGAGCGTGCGGACGTAGTGCGCCGTGATGTCCTCGAGGTGGGCCAGTCCCAGGTCCGTCGCCTTCGCCACGGATCGCATGATCGCCGCGAGCGACGGGATGCAACTTCCAGGGAAGATGTGCTTCTGGATGAAGTCGACGGAATGGAGGGCGTGGTCGTAGCGATTCTCGGCGATGGTGATCGACTGGATGAGCATCCGACCATGCGGTGCCAAGAGCCGCGAGCAGGCGGCGAAGTACGCGTCGAAATACGCGGCGCCCACCGCTTCGATCATCTCGACGGAGACGAGCTTGTCGAACGTCCCCGCGAGGTCGCGATAGTCGCACGAGAGCACGCGAATGCGATCGCCGAGACCCTGGCGCGCCACCAGATCCGTCGCGTGCCGGTACTGCTCGTCGCTGATGGTCGTGGTCGTCACGTTCACGCCGTACTGGCGTGCGGCGTGGAGTGCGAGGGCTCCCCATCCCGTGCCGATCTCCAGCAGGCTCTCCCCCGGCTTCAGGGCGAGCTTGCGGCAGATGCGATCGATCTTCTCGATCTGGGCGTCCTCGAGCGACGCATCGGGGCGCGGGAAGACCGCGCACGAGTAGGTCATGGTCGGATCGAGCCACAGTCGGAAGAACTCGTTGCCGAGATCGTAGTGCTCGTGGATGTTCCGGCGGGAGCCCGCGCGCGTATCCCGACGGATGGCGTGGCGCAGACGTCGCAGGGGCTTCGCCAGGCGTGCGCCGAGGCGCTCGACGCCGTCGGAAACGGCCGCCTCACGAGCGAAGACGCGCATGAACGCGACGAGGTCGTCGCTGGTCCAATCGCCGTCCGCGTAGCTTTCGGCCAGCCCGATGGCTCCGCCGAGCGCGGCTCGACGCCAGACGCGGGGGTCGACGACGCGCAGGGTCCCGCTGGGAACCTCTCCCGATTCGGGTGCACCGAATCGCGACGCGCCACGGTCGTCGATCACGGTGACGGCCCCTCGGCGCAGCGCCGAGAACCGGGCGCACACGAGCCGGCGTGCCACGCCGTCCACGAGAGACGGGACTGCCGCCGGCGTTGCAGCGACGCGGGTGCGACTCGCCGCGGTCACGCCGTGCCGCCCTTCACCAATCGCTTGGGATGAGGATGGAACGGGCACCCCTTCAGTCGGAGTCGAAGCGCATTCCAGTAGATCCCCAAGAAGACCTTCAACGTCATCCACGGGTGCAGCGCCAGTGCCTTCGCACAGTGGATTCCGTCGAGCGGCGCCCGCTCGAGGTCGAGCGTGGCATCGAACGTCGTCACGCCGTGGGACTCGTTTCGCATGGC
The DNA here is from genome assembly GCA_044222185.1 of Planctomycetota bacterium. Lineage (GTDB taxonomy): Bacteria > Planctomycetota > CAIWVZ01 > JBGANV01. The sequence goes on along the minus strand of JBGANV010000004.1, from coordinate 189,218 downwards.
GACGTGCAAGCGCTCGGCCGGCGCACCGAACACCCAGGAGTACCGCTGCCCCATGTCCATGAACGGCGAGATGTGGAACTCCTTGTCGAAAGTTCCGGCGACGCCGCCGCCGGGTGCGCGCGGCGTGACGTAGACGTGCCGCTCGCCCCACGGCGTGTTCGTGATCTCGGCGACGACGCACTGGAGCGTGTCGCCCGAGGGATCGAAGCAGTAGTAGAACGTCACCGGGTTCTGGACGTACCCCCAGTAGCGCAGGTGCGTCAGCATGCGGATCGGGCCCTGCGGGGCGACGCCGATCTTCGCGGCCGCCGCGCGGCGCACCGAATCCGCGAGGGGCTCGCTGGGATCGCCCAGGTAATCGCGTCGCCGGAACCATGCTGGGGCGGCGTGCCGCGAAGACCACAGCCAGCGGCCGGCAAAGGCACGGTCGATCTCGTCGAGGTCGAGCCACACCATGAACAGGCGGTAGGAAAACTCGTGCACGACGGGGACCTGCCGCCGATGCCGCACCGACCCGAAATAGAGCGCGCTGTTCATCGCGCGCCGGCAGCCTCGGGCGACGACGCCCGCCTTTCGATGCGCGAGGCGGCGAGCCGGCGCGCCTCGGCCAGCAACTCCGTCGGGACCGGGCGCAGGTCCGAGATCAGCCCCACGGCCTCCAGCAGCCTCAGCCCGTACCAGGTGATGTCGACCTCCCACCAGAGGAATCCCTGCCGCACCGAGTGGGGATAGCGGTGGTGATTGTTGTGCCAGCCCTCGCCGAAGGTCAGGAGCGCGAGCGCCAGGTTGTTGCGACTCGTATCCGGCAGCGGAAAGCGCCGCGAGCCGATCAGGTGCGCGAGCGAGTTGATGGTGTAGGTGGCGTGGTAGAGAACCACCGTCGAGACGAAGAACCCCCAGACGAACAACTGGAATCCATCGACTCCGAGCCCCGGGGCCCTGGCCTCGAGGATCGCCCCCACACCCCACAGCGCGGCGCCCATCAAGAGCGGCGGGGCCGTGTTGAACCGATCGAGGAGTCGCAGCTCGGGGAAGCGTGTGAGGTCGTGCACGAGCTCCGTGTGCGTCGTGAACCCCTCGACGGTCGCGAACCAGCCCATGTGACTCTGCCAGAACCCGCGCCGCATGGGCGAGTGCAAGTCGTCGTGTGTGTCGGCGCACCGGTGATGGCGACGATGATGAGCGGCCCACCAGATCGGACCTCGCTGGGCCGACAGCGCGCCGACGAATCCCATGACGAACTGAAACGCTCGCGAGGTGCGGAACGAGCGGTGGGAGAAATACCGGTGGTAGAAGCCCGTGATCGCGAACATGCGGATCGCGTAGAGGGCGAGCGCCACGAGGACCGCCGTCGTGGAAATCCCGGCGGGAATCGCGAGCAGACACCCCAGGTGCATGCCGATGAAAGGCCAAAGGCGCGGCCAGTCGACCCGTTCTGGCGCCTGCGTCGATGCGGGGCCGAAGCCGGCATCGAACCAGCCGCGGACGACGTGCCAGATGGGGCGACTGCGACCCAAACGCGCACTCGCGCGACTCACCAACGGGTCGGTCGGGCCCGCTTCGAGCATTCGGTTCATGCGAGGATCCCGCGCGCGAACGCGGCCAGCGCACCCAGGTCACGCCCCACGGTCACACCGCGGATGCGCTGGGGTGCGCAGCGCCCCCCCACGACGAACGCCGCGCCTCGCGCCGCCACGTCCGCGCCGAGCTTTACGAGCGCCGACGGCCTGGCGGATTTCGACCCGTCGGTCGAGATGCTCAGCCAGACGATCCGGGGCTTCGTGCGATCGACGGCAGCGAGGAGCGCGGACTTGGGAACGTCGGCTCCCAGGTTGATTGCGTGGAACCCGCACACGGCCAGCACGAGACCGGCGAGCGCCGTGGGAATCGTGTAGGGGTCGCCTGCGATGGAGCCACCGATCGCAACTGGTGCCGAGGTCGGCGTCTCGATCAGCGCCCGCATCTCGGCGATCGCGCGCAGCACGGAGTCCGTCGCCTGATGCTCGATGGCGATGCCGTCCTCCCCGTGACGCCATAGCTCGCCGATCCGCTGGAACGCGGGCTGCAGCCAACGATCCGCGATCTGCGCCACCTCCATGCCCGACAAGAACGCGCTCACCAGGACCCGGCGTGCGTCCTCGGCGTTCCCTGAAACGAGGAGTTCGCACATCCGCGAGGCACGGTCCTCGGCGCCGCCGGGAGCGCCGCGCTCCACAGGCGCGAGCCCCAGACGGTGCGGCATGACGGGTTTCATGCCTGAATCGCGCACGAACCGGAGCGCTTCGGGCATGGCGATGCGGCGATGCCCGCCAGCCGTTCGCTCCACCGCGAGTAGCCCCTTGTCGGTCCAGCGCTTGAGCGTCGAGACGGAGAGCCCCAAGGCTTCGGCGAGATCGGCGGGGCTCAGGTAGAAGTCGGGCTTCACTGGAGTTTGTCCGGACGTTTTGACCGATTCTGAGCCGCCTCGTCGCGAAGGCAAGAGAAAAACTCGCAAGAATTCTTGGAGCCATTCCGGGCACCCGCCGTCTCATCCCTCGCCATCGTGGACGATATGGACGCTTTGAACTTTGTGGACGTTTCATACGATGGCCCGTCCGAGACGCCACATCACCCGCAATGGAGCTGCAACCCATGAGAACGCTCGCACTCGCCTGCATCGCAACTCTTTCGATCGCCGGGACCTCCGTCGTCGCCCAATCCCACGGCGGCGCGGCCGCGTGCGCCCGTAGCGAAGGAGACATCGTCGAGACGGCCGCGGCCGCCGGGAATTTCGGCACGCTGCTCGCCGCTGCCAAGGCCGCGGGCCTCGTCGACGCGCTCAAGGCCGACGGTCCGCTCACGGTCTTCGCGCCGACGGACGAAGCCTTCGCCCGGCTGCCCAAGGGCACCGTCGAGGATCTGCTCAAGCCGGAGAACAAGGCCAGGCTGACGTCGATCCTCACCTACCACGTCGTGGGCGCCCGCCTCGGCGCGGCCGAGGTCACGAAATCCACCGGCGCCCTGACCCTCCAAGGGCAACGCCTCGCCTTCAAGGTGAGTGGCGATCAGGTGACCGTGGACGGAGCGACCGTCACGAAGGCCGACGTCGCGGCGAAGAATGGCGTGATCCACGTCGTCGATCGCGTGCTGCTGCCGACCGACAAGTCCATCGTCGACGTCGCCGCAGGTGCCGGGAAGTTCGAGACCCTGCTCGCGGCGGCGAAGGCAGCCGGGCTCGCCGACACGCTCGGGACGGGCGGGCCGTTCACGGTCTTCGCACCGACCGACGAGGCGTTCGCGAAGTTGCCGAAAGGTACGGTCCAGGATCTCCTGAAGCCCGAGAACAAGTCCAAGCTCGCAGACATCCTCAAGCTCCACGTGCTCGCCGGGCGCGTCGACTCGACGGCGGCGGCGAAGGTCAAGGAGGCCGCGAGTCTCCAAGGCGGGAAGCTCGCGATCGTGTCGGCGGACGGAGGCCTCACGGTCGGCGGAGCCAAGGTGCTCGCGGCGGACATCAACGCGTCGAACGGCATCATCCACGTGATCGACACGATGATCCTGCCGAAGTGATCGACGCGCGCACTCGGCGCCGCGGCTTCGGCCGCGCGCCGAGCCCTTGCGAAACCTCAACCAGGAGTCGGGTCATGAACGTCACCACGGTCCTCATCGTCGCTCTTTCAGCTGCCGCGGGATGCGTCATCGGCGTCGGGCAGGTTCGCACCGCACGCCCGACGGAGGTTCCGCGTGGGCTCGTGGTCTTCTCCCCGACCGCGCTCCCGGCCCCGGGCGTGAGCATCCCCGTCGGGCGCAAGCCTGAACTCGAGGCCTCTCGCATCGGAGCCGACCTGTGGATCTGCGGAGACGCGCGGATCACGACGCCTCTCCCCGTCGGGTACGCCGACCCGACAGCGCCGGGAGCCATCGAGCTGAAGTCCTATCCGAGCCTCCGGCGTGCAGAGGTCTCAGGCTCGATGCTGCCCGACATGGCCTCGAACCTCGGGTTCTGGAAGCTCTTCAACCACATCCAATCGCGGCAGATCGCCATGACGTCACCCGTGGAGATGGACTACCCGGGCCTCGACCTCGACGGTGACATGAAGAACGGCGCGTGGTCCATGGCGTTCCTCTACCGCAATCCGACTCTGGGAGACGCGGGGCAGGCCGGCGACGTCCGCGTCGCCGACTCGACGCCGCTCACCTACCTCTCCGTCGGTGCGAAGGGCAGCTACGGCATGCGCGACACGAAGCGGGTCCTCGCGACGCTGAAGCAGGCGCTTGCCGAACTCGACGGGTTCGAGGCGGCGGGCCCCGTTCGGGTGCTCCATTACAACGGCCCGGACGTGCGCAACGGCCAGAAGTGGTTCGAAGTGCAGATCCCGGTGAAGCTCCGAGCGTGCCGCAAGGTCACGCCGGTGTGACGTGTTGCCCCGCGGGTGCCCGCGGAGGCTCCGCCGACGGGGCGTCCGCGCCGTCGCGCAAGCCGCGCTCGAGCGGCCCCAGACCCCTCGCTGCGGGCTAAGCTCTGCGCATGCTGCCTGCCGTCCTCGGTCGCGTCGCGCGCGCTGCAACTCCACTCGCGGCGATCGTGTTGATCACATCCCGTGACCTGCGCCAGAGCCATTGGTGGATCTGGATCGGCGTCGGCATCCCGATCAGCCTGGGCATCGCCGCCGTGCTCTCGACGGGCAGGGGTCGTGAGATCCACACCTCGCCGAAGTTTGCCGCGTTGACGGCGCTCTGCGTGTCGCCGTTTGCACTCGGCCAGCTCCCAGCCCTCCTGCTCGGTGGGTGTGAGCAGTCCCTGCGTCAGCCGACGTCTCCCTTCGACGACTCGGCGTGGTGGTTTCCGTGGTGCACCTGTCTTTCCTTCGGCGGCTTCCTCGCCCTCGGGTCGGGTTGTCTCATGATGCTCGTCCCGCTGAACGACGCGATGGAACGGGCACGCCACGCACGACTCGGGTGGTGCTGGCTTCTCTCGCTCGTCGGCCTCGCTGGCCTGATCGCGATTCAGATCCAGGCGCTCGATGCGGCGACGGAGTGAGGTGCGGTCGTTGCGGCGGCGAGGGAGACGATTCGGTGCGCGTTCCGGAACGACGGCTTGATCTTCGAATGGCCCGCGGCGCATCAACGCCGGCGGGACCGGACGCCTCGGCTTCGCCGCGGTCGTCCGGCGACCCGGCCGATCGCGCCGCCGCTGACGCGGCGGGTCGATCGGCGCTCCTTCGCGATCTTCCCCGGGCGACTGGATCGACGGCCCTCCTCGTTCGCCGCCTTCCTCGATCGCGTCGCGGAGCGCCACGTCGACCGCCGTCGCGGCGGCGACTGGCCGGATTGCCGCGCGTCCTCGCGCGGTCCGGCTTGCGCGAACCCGCAACCGCCACACGTTCACCACATCCCACCAAACCACCCTCGCCACGCCGCGCAACAACGGATGCGCCTATACTGGCGGCCATGTCAGCGCAGAGGCTCCGGGCCGTCGCCAGTTCAGCGGCACCGATCGGCGCGGCGACGGTGATCGCTTCGCGCGACCTGACCGGGTCCTGGTGGTGGGCGTGGTCGGGGATCGGCGTCGCCACGGCCATCGCGACCGGAGTGGGCAGCACGATCGCCCGCGAGACGTTGGAAGACCCGCCCAAGCGCGTCGGCATGCGCGCGTGCGCCATCGCGATCCTGCTCGCCCTCCTGCCGGGTGCCATGTTGGGCGCGCACGGCGAAGCCTCATGGCATCCCGGCTCTTTCGACGACTTCGGGCCAGCGACGGAGGACTCCTACCGCGGCGTACTCGTGGTCGGCTGCAAGGCACTCTCGTTCGTGTTCGCCATCGTGAGCCTCGGCCTGATGCTCGCCCCACCCGTCGATCGCTCGCGGAGGGCAGGCGTCACGCCAGTCCGCATGATCGCCGCGCTGTCCGCCATCGGACTGTTCGGCCTCCAGGCGATCCAGGTTCGCGCCACGCCGCACGGTTGATCCGCGTGCGGTCGGCTACCGCGCCCCACCCTCACCGTTCGCGACCAACCGCTTCGCCTCCGGGTCGGGGAACTGCCCCTCCCACTTCGCGACGGCGACCGACGCGAGGCAGTTGCCGAGCACGTTGGTCGCCGTGCGCGCCATGTCCATCAACTCGTCGACGCCGAGGATGAGCGCCACGCCCTCGAGCGGCAGATGAAACGTGGCGAGAGTTCCCGAGAGCACGACCAGGGACGCGCGCGGCACGGCCGCGATCCCCTTCGACGTCAGCATGAGCGTGAGCAGGATCGTGAGCTGCTGCCCCAGACTCAGGTCGACGTTGGCGGCCTGCGCGACGAAGACGGTCGCCAGCGACAAGTAGAGCGTGGAGCCATCCAGATTGAAGCTGTAGCCCATGGGCAGCACGAAGCCGACGATGCGCTTGGGTACGCCGAGCTTCTGCATGTTCTCGAGCGCCTTCGGCAGGGCCGACTCGCTCGACGTCGTCGTGAACGCCAGGATGAACGGTTCCTTCACCTGCCGCAGGAACTCCCGCACGGGCAGCTTGACGATGAAGGCGACGGTTCCGAGCACGACGACGATGAAGACGATCAACGCCCCGTAGAGCGTGCCGACGAGCCATCCGAGGTTCTTCAGCACGCTCAGCCCGCGTCCGCCGACGGTCACGGCCATGGCTGCGCCGACGCCCCAGGGCGCCATGTACATCACGTAGTTCGTGATCTTGAACATGGTCTCGGAGAGCCCCTCGCACACCGCGAGAAGCGGCTTGCCCCGCTCCCGCAACGCCGCGAGACCAGCGGCGAACAGGAGGCTGAAGACGACGATCTGCAAGACGTCGTTGCGCGCCATGGAATCGACGACGCTCGACGGGAAGATGTTGACGATGTGATCCTGCGGCGTGACGTGGCTCGCCGTCGACGCGATCTCCTTCGCCTCCACCGAAAGCTCGTTCGGGATGTTCACGCCCACGCCAGGACGCGTCAGGTTGACGGCCCCGAGCCCGATGAACAGCGCCACGGTCGTGACGACTTCGAAGTAGATCAGGGACTTCACCCCGATCCTGCCCACTTCCTTCAGGTGCCCCGCGCCCGCAATTCCCACGACGAGCGTGGAGAAGATCAGCGGCGCGATGATCAGCTTGATGAGCTTGAGGAAGACGCGGGAGAGAACCCGCGTCCAGGCGATGACGGTCTCGTTTCCGTCGAGGCCGTAGTGGATGAAACACCCGAACAAGACCCCGACGACGAGGCCGATGAGGATCTGTTTCGTCAGGGAGATCTTGAAGAGGGCGCGCATGGCGGGCGGCAGGTTACCACACCATGCGTCACCGCGACGGCCGAGCGTGGCCGTCGCGAACGCTCACGCGATCAACGGAACTGGAGATCGAGCGCGACGGTCGGCCAGAACGGCGCCTGCGGATCCGGCACCCACGAAACGCCCTGCACCCGAACGTCCAGGCCCGCGACGCCGGGCGGCGCCGCGAAGCTGAAGTTGACGCCCCAGGGTGTCATGAGCGCTCCTCCGAAGTTCGGCGCCAGGGCTCCGTAGAACGGGATCGTCACCGCGGGATCGAGGTGGAATACCCCGGCGATTCCCGCCGGCGGATGTCCGTCGACGTAGATCTGCAGAGCGAGCAGGGCCGGATACCCGACGAAGATGGGCGATGTGAAGCTCACGGCGATGGTGTCGCCGGCGTTGACGACGCGTTGGAGGACGTTCGGGTTGTCGTTGCCGTTGATGAAGCACGTGAGAGCGGTGGCGGCCGGCGACGTTCCGTTGCCGCCGAGGACCTCGTCAGCTCCCATGTCCGCGGCCTGGTTCGCGACGCGCGCATCGCCGTCCAGGTCACGCTCGGGATATCCGCCGGTTGGCGGAAACACGCTGTCGCGGCACGGCGAGTCGAGGCGCAGATGGATGTCCCATGACGGGTCCCCCGGTGCGAGGGTGAGCGGCCCGGCGACGAACATGGGATTGGAGTCGATGTTGCCCAGCCCCGAGAACCCGCCCGCCACGTCGCTCCACGCGACGGTGGCCGGTCCAGCCACCTCGCCCGCCCCGACCGTCGTGCCTGCACCACCGGCATCCGCCCAAAGGATCGAGTTCTCGATCGTCACGATCGACGACGGACCGGCGACGACGCCGCCGGCTCCGCCAGGGCACCATTGCGACGTCCCGCCGACGTTCGCCGAGAACGTGCAGTGCACGATCAAGACCGACCCCTGCACCTGCACGGCGCCGGCACTGCCGCTCGTCATGCACGGAATCCCGGAGATCCCGGACGCGCCGCCGTGGTTGCGAACGAAGCCGCAGTTCACGAGCGTCAGCGCGCCGAATCCTCCGATGCCGCCCGAGGCCCCGGGCGCTGCGCACGTGAACTCATCGAGAGCATCACCGCCGCGCCCGCCCGTGTTGTCGAGGAACACGCAGCCGCGAACCAGCACGGTGGCCCCGGACAGCGCAAGACCGCCAGCAACCCCGGGAGCCGGGGGCGAACCCGCGCCCGCGGCCCCGAGCCCGTTGCGAATCGTGAACCCTTCGATCGTGGTACCGGGCGCCTCGCCGTTGACCAGGGAGACGGCCGTTCCCGTGCCACCCGCGTCGATCACGGTTCGACGCGCGCGATCGGACGCCCGCAGCACGAGACGCTTGCCGAGGAAGTTCACGTGCTCGGCGTAGGTTCCAGCCGACACTTCGATCGTGTCACCGCTGGTTGCAGCGTTGATCGCCACTTGGATCGACGGGAACGGAGACGCCAACGATCCAGTTCCCGGCGACGCGGCGCCCGCCGTGACGTAGAGCGTGGACTGTCCATGGAGAGGGAGCGCGGCGCAAAGCAGCGCCGTCAGAACGACGAGATGGAAACGAATCATGCGGACTTCCTCGAGACCAGCGAGCCGACGCGCACGCAGCGACCACCAGGTGAATGCGCGCGCGAATTCCAACCGAGGCGGCATTGTACGGAGGAATCCCGAGGCCTGTGCCGCGAGGAATGGATTGTCGGACGCAGCAGCCGGGTGGCCGGGCGAACGGTGGGGCGAATCCCGTTCCGCTCCCCCCCGTCCGCTCCTAAGCTCGCATCTGACAAGCCGCAACGAGCCGTCCCCGCTGCCGTCGGGCCCCTGCCGGCGTCGCCGGGCACGAGCGGAGACCCCCGTGCGCAGCCGGTACTTCTTACTGATGTCGGTCGTTTCGTGCGTTGCGCTGGCGCAGGACTCGCGGCCGTTCTGCTCGTGGCTCGACGCCGATCTCGCGGCGCGCGTCCCGCGACTGCGAACGCTCATGGCCGACGCGCTGCACCAGGAGAAGCCCACGGGCCGACTGCGGAATGACCCGGTCGTCGAGGGGCACCCCACCATGTTCACCGGTTCCTACGACCGGCACTCGAACATCGCCGCGTGGTGGGCGCTCCTCAACTGGGCACGCAGGATCGGCGACCGGGCGGAACTCGACAGGCTGATGGGGCAGTTCACGATCGCCTCCCTCGCGAACGAACGCGCGTACGTCGAGGGAAGTCGGGAGAAGGCCCTGCTGGGCGCATACGCAGAGGCGTGGCTGTTCCTCCTCCTCGACGAGGTTGCCCGTGACACGGCATCCGACGACTTGCGGATGTCGGCCCGGGGATTCGCGGCGAGCATCGAGGATCGGTTGCTCACGTTCGCGGAGCAGGCACCGGATCCCGGTGTCGACGACGGCGCATCTCGACCGGCGTCACGCCCGGCATCGCGAACCACGACTCGCGTCGCAACGCGGCGCATCCCGCGCGACCAATGGATGAGCGGAACGTACGACTCCGCGCTGTGGCCGCTGATCCTCGTTCAGCTCGGTCATCCGACACGCCCCGAGACGGCGGCGCGCGTGCGCGCCATCTTCCAGCGCCGGCTGCCGGAGATCGCGGCGGTGCTCGCCGCGCGGGCCACGACGTCACGCCCGGTGAACACCTACGAGTTCCTTCATCTGCCCGCCGTCGCGGCGCTCGGCGCACGCCTCAGTGGATCCGACGCCGCGAACGCGAGCGTTCGCCCGTTCGTTCCCCCCGCGTTCGTTCCGCCGCCCGCGACGATCACCCTCGGGAACTGCCACCTCCTCGGCGCGCAGATCTCCGTCCTCTGGCCCCTCGGCTTCGATGCGGGTGGCGGCGCGGACGCGGCGCGCGCCGCGTTCCAGGCCCGGCTCCGCCTCTGCATGGAACGGGAAGAGGCGTGGGCGGGGCCGTTCGTCACCGTCTCCCACTGGGTGCCCCAATTCCTCTACCTGGGGCTCTGGCTCGCGGACGGGCGCGGGTGAGTCGGAGGCGGAGCCCTACCGTCTTGGCCGAAGCTTGGGACGCGCATCGCCCAGGAGGAACCGCAGGCTCGCGGCCACGTCCGTGAGCGCCTTCGGGTCCGTCGGGTCGGACGGTTTGTCCAGGGACATGACCTCGGCGGCCTCGATCAACGCATCCTTCCCGTCGAGCGCCCGTTTGCGATCGAGCATGCGCTCACCCCAGATCGTGAGGGATTGGGCGAGTGTACGCCGCGTCTCGTCCGTGTCGGTGGCCGCACGCGCGCGGCGCGCGGCTGCGATCGAAGCCTTCAGGTAGACGTCGCCCTCCTCGGTCGGCAAACCCATCAGCATTCGGATCGGCTTTCCCCCGGCGTCGACGGTTTCGCGCTCGACCTTCTCCGGGTTGCGGCCATCCGCGCGGAGGGCTTCGCGGAGCTCTGCATCCGCGACCGCCACGGCCCAGAACGGGTTGCCCGGGTTCGCCGCCTCGAGACGACCGAGGAGCTTGTCGGAGTCGACGCGGCTCGCACCGGTCTGCCGCCACTCGAAGATCCGATCCGTGAGGTCGAGCACGTCGCAACCCATCCCATCGTGGCCCGACGAGACCGCGGGATCCGACTCGACGGCCTTCACGAGACACTCCGCGGCATCGTCGCGCCGATCCTCTCGCACGCACGCCATGCCACGGCCGAACCAGGAGAGAGCCGTGAACAGGCGCGCTGACGCCTGCGTCGCCGCGTGCGCGGCAGCTTCCGCAAAACGGTCCATCGCCTTCTGGTAGGTCGTGATGGCCGCATCCGACGCCTCGGTGCGCCGTTGGTTCTCCGCCACCAGCATCCAGGCGTATCCCGAGAACCAGGCGGCCTCGGCCCCGCCTCCGAGGACCTTCTCGAGTCCATCGGCCAGCTCGCCGGCGAGTTCGATGCGACCGCCATCCCAAAGCGCTCGATTCATGGCGTCGCGGATCTCGGCCGATGCGGGCAACCGTCGACCGGCCTCGATGATCACGGCCAGCTGCTCGCGCTGAAAACCGAGCCGCGCGAAAAACGAGGCGAATCCGAGCCAGTCGTTGGCGTCCGAGTAGACGCTCGCAGCCACGCACGCGAGCGCGCGCGACGCCTCGACGATGGCCCCGACCCTGGCGGGCGGGTTGTCGTCCGACGGCTCGGCGACGGTCCGAGCCAGGCCGTCACCGATCCACCGGAGCGCCTCGACCGCGTCGGCATCGCCGAGGATCCGGCGCGTCGCGTCGTCGATCCGCGGCCTCTCGACGCTTGGCAGATCGAACCCATCCCCATGCGTGATCAACCCGAATGCGCGCCGGCCGAATCGCGCCTCGTCGTCGTAGCGGCCGAGGAAGTACGCGGTACGCGCGCGCTCGATCCACCAGTCGGGCTCATCGGCCTTCGCCGCGACCGCGCGTGCGAATGCGGCCTCGGCGTCCGCGAGCGACGCGTCGGCCGCGGGATCCTGCGCCTCCGTCTTGCGCCGGCCGAGGTCGAGACAGGCCTTGGCGTACCGGGCGATGACGCCGGGCTCGGCTCCGGGCGCCAGCGCGCCAGCCTTGCACTCCGCGACCAGGCGCTCGAGGTCAGCGAGTTCGGGCATGGCGTCCGAGATCCGCCCCGGCTTCGGGAATGTCCCGGGCGCGGCGGACGCCCTGACGGATCGCGCCGCACGCAACGCCGCCTCCAGCGAGAACGCGGCGCCGTGGGCAGCGACCGTCGCGTCGACCAGGGCCGCGACTGCCGGATCGTGCGTGCGCGTGATGACGGCGGACGTTGCACGATCCAAGCCGCCGAGCCCACGACCCGCGATGACCAGCCGCCGGACCTCCGGCGCCGTCGGATCGAGGCGTGCCATGGCGGACACGAGAAGATCGCGCCCGGCTGAAAGACCGTCGAAGGGGATGCGCCCGAGCGATTGGACTTGCTCCCGCAGGACGTCCGCGACCTGCGAGTCGAGAACCAGATCGTGAGCGGCGCCGAGGATCCGCTCACGCTCGTCCTCGTCCCGATCGGCGAAGCTCGCGACGAGCACGCGGAACGCGCCCAGTGCACCCGGATCGCCGTGCTTGCGCAGGCCGTCGAGCGCCATGACGAGAGACGGTCCGCGGCAGCCTGCGATCGCGGCCTCCAGCTCGGAGCGACCCTTGCAGTCGCGACACGAGGCCAATCGCGCCCAATCGTCGTCGGTGCACGGTGCATTCACCGGATTCGTTTCGGGCTCGACGACGGCCGGCTCGGACTTCATCGACTCGAGGAACTGCGTCTTGACGTCCCGCAGATCGAAGTTGAGGAAGAGATCCCAGGCCTTCTGTCGGTTGCGCAGGATCAGCGCGTGGCGCGGCGCGACGCGGTCCGCATCGGACAAATATCGCTTGTAGATGATCGGCTCGAGAACGACGTGCTCTCCGCACGTGATCTCGCCGAAACGCGGGCAGGGAATGCGGCGACCATCGTCGTCGTAGTCGCGCAGGTTGTGGCGAAACGCGCTCGACATCAGGCACACGCACTTGCGCGTCGCCGCCACGAACTCGGGGTCACGGTAGATCTCGCGCGTGATGCGATCGCTCGCGCTCTCTCCATCCATGTTCACGGCGATGAGGATCGGCCGATCGAGAGCCTTCGCCAGCGCCTGGGCATCCTCGAGCGAGCGCTGCCAGAGGATCTGACCGGAAGCCCCGCCAGAACCGCCGCCAGCGCTCGTCGGAGGCGCGACCGACTGGGCACCGACCGCAGTCATGACGAGAACGCAGAGGGCGATCGAGAGAGGGACTCTGGTCATGCGATGAGTTTCCTTCCGAAGGGCGTGAGGAGTGTAGCGATCCAGCATCGCGGCAGTCCAACGCCCCATGCAGACCGGTCACAGGTCGGCGCGCATGCCGTCGCAGGTGGGCGGGTCGATCATCGGGCGGCGGCGGATCGAAAGGACACATCGCGTTCTCGCACATGGTCGCGGGGCGCGGTCACGCGAACGCGCTCCAGCGCCGAGGCGCCCACGACCGGACTGGGGACGGGCCCGCTCTTTGGGCTCTGTGCCGTAGACCCGAGGTCCGACACCGCCGACGCGAGCTGGCCCCCGAACGCGTCTGCGGTCCACGTCACGGGCGCTGGCACCATCGCGACGGTGCCGCGGCGCTCACCACGTCATGTTCAGGCGTTTCGCAGCGGCCTCCGCTGCGACTTTCGTCGCCTTCCAGTGCTCGAGACGGTCGGGCTTCTTCAGCTTGTCGGAGAGGTCGATCAGCAACGCCACGAGGTCCGGGTGGAGCGTGGTCGTCGCGATGTCTTCCGCTCGTGCGAGGGTCGCTTCATCTCCGTCCATCGTCCGAACCCGCTTCAGGACGTCGCAGATCCGCGTCACGTACAGCCGATGAGACTGGAGCAGTTCGTCCTCGAGCCTGCGCGCGCCGGCTTCGTCGCCGAGAAGGCGCGCGGCGTCGATGGCGACGTGGGCGGCGTGATTGGACGCCGCCGCCTTCGCCGTCAGCGGTGCGATCGTCGCACGGGCCTCCTCCACCTTGCCGGCCTTCACGAGCCGCACGAATGCCACCGCGCGATAGCGATCCGCCGTCCCCTCCTCGATGTAGCGGCGCTTCTGCCAGTCGTCGGCCTTGGCAACGAACGCCAGGTAGAACGACGTCAGATCGACCTTCGCCTTGGGCTTGGCCTGGAGCAGCACGGTGGCGATGTCGCCGTTGATTCCCGTGGACTGACTGAGCCAGCGGAGCCTGCGCGGCAGGTGCGGGCGCGACTCCGGCGCGTCGCCGGCGGGCGGATTGCACAGCGCCAGCTCGGCGAGCGCGAGTGCCTCGTCCGTTCGGCCGAGATGCGCGAGCAGCCGCGCGGCCCGGATGGCGAGGTTGCGAAGTCGGACGGGCTTGTCGGACTGCGCGCGGCGCACGAGGCTCTCGCACTTCTTCAGTGCGAGTTCGGGGCCGCCGACCTTCTCCCACGTGTCGATGGCGGTGGCGCCCACGCCATCCCGCTCCGATTCGTCTTCGACGGTCGCGGTCTTCTTCAGCAGCGCGTCGACGGTCTTGACGAGTGCGTCGCCCTTGAGGAGGCGGATGGCTTCGTCGACCAGGCTGCCTGCGTCCGATTCGTCAGCGTAGTACGAGTACCGGTCGTAGCCACTGTTGATCGACCCGCACCATTCGAGGATCCGAGCCGTCCGGGTCTCGTCGCCGAGGCGGGCGCGGATGCGAGCCACGATGCGGAGCTGGTTGGCATCCAGCGGATCGACCGCCGCCGCGACGTCCTCGAACAGCGCTCGACCTTCCGCCGACGTCGACTCGGGCCGGACGTCGAAATCCTCGAGGATGAGGCGCGACTCCAGAACGCCGGCTTCACCCGAGCGACGACGCTCATTCCAACGCCGAACGGCATCGGCAGCCCCGCTCGGGCGCGTCTCCGCCTGATATGCCACGCGCATCAGGTCCTTGTCCGACCCAACGTCTTCCGATTGCGCCCGCAGGCGGCGGGAGATCTCCTCGCGACCCCACGGCCGATCCAGGATGACCTCGTCCAGCGTCGCCGGTCGGGACTCAGGCTTGTCGTCATCGCGAAGATAGGGGTCGAGACCGCCCTTGAAGGGAGTCGACGCCCGACCGCCCCACCCGCCATACCTCCGCGAGTAGAAGACGCGCCCGGCTCCGTCGCCACCGAACCCGAGCCCACGCCACGACCGGCGGTACATGGCACGCGCCAGATCCTCCCGCTTCTGTTCGACGGCCTTCTCGATCGTCTTCGTGCTCGTGCCGGGGAGCATGGGACCATCGACCTGATCGTCGGCGGCGGCATCGGCCGTGATGCCGACCGTGAAGTCGTCGGCATTCGCGGCATCCCCGCCCTGGTCGGCGGCGGTCTTCGCGGCCTCGGCCCGGATCGGATTGCGTCGGCCGGACCAGAACCCCTGTAACGAGCGCTGCTGGCGAGCCTTGTCCTTGTCGAGGCCGAGCAGTTCTTCGTGGACGCGGAGGATCGCGCGCGCGTCTCCCCGCTCGTACACGTCACGCGAGCGGAACTCGACGACCTCGACGCGATTGGGATCGATCTTGGCGAACTCGTCCATGACGCGCGCCCGCTCCGACGGGTCCTGGATCCGGCTCACGAGCTCCGTCTCGATCTGCCCGACGAGATCTGCCGTCTCCTGGGTTCGGATCTTCTCCAGCGCCGCGATGAACGCGGCGCGGTCCTTCGCCCGGATCGTCGTCGCGATGGATTCGATCCCGCTCGTCACCGTCCAGCGCATGTTGCGCTCGACCTTCGTTCCGGCGCACGCCTTGATCGCAGCGATCGCGCCATCCTGGTCGCCGGCACGAACGCGCGCAGCCGCCAGGATCATCCCAATGCCAGGGTCGCTCGCCGACTTCGCCGCAAGCTTGGTGATGACGCGGAGGACGACGGCCGGCGCGAGCATGTCCATGTCGAGCAGCTCGGACAGGAGATATCGAGTTTCGTTCGGATCAGTGTTCGATCGATCGTCCTCGATGAACTCCGTGGCGAATTCGAGAACATCCTTGGCGGGTCCGTCGCCCTCCTCGTCCATGTAGAAGAGCTGCCGGAC
Organism: Planctomycetota bacterium; assembly: GCA_044222185.1. GTDB lineage: Bacteria > Planctomycetota > CAIWVZ01 > JBGANV01. The sequence continues at coordinate 173,438 of JBGANV010000004.1, read as the reverse complement.
GATCATCGCCTGCTCGGACTGGGGCACCTTCGGAAGGTACTGCCGCAACAGAGCAACCCTCGACTCCGGTGGCGCGAGACTGGCGAGCGTGTTGAGCATCCACGGGTTCTGCGCCAAGGAAGCCTCGATCCGCTTCTTGATCACGTCCGTGCTGAAGAGCGGACGCTTCGCCTTCTCCTGCAGCTCGACGAGGAAGTAGTCGAGGTCCCGCATCAGCTTGTCGTCGTTCGACACGATGGCGACGCACTGATCGATGAGCGCGTCGAAGTTCTCCTTCGAGAGAACACGCCGCGCCGACTCGATGAGATTCATGGCGCGGTTGCGATCCTCCCAGCTCTTCGAGAGCTTCATGAATCCAAGGAGAGCCGTCCGAGCCGTCTGGAGAACGGCAGTCTCATCTCCCAGGTGAACGGCAACCGAGGTGAGCAGCTCCAGGTATGGAAGGTCGTCCTTCGTCGCCACCACGGGCCCCAGGCTTCGGATCAACGGCGCCGCGCGCGACGTGTCGCCCGAGATCACCATGGGACCGAGCCTCGAGACGACGTCCCGCAGCCCCAGTTGTCCCTCGTCCTTTCCAACTGCCGCAACGCCGTATCGCGCAGCGGCCTTCTCCCGGGCCTCGCCCTCCAGGGGCGACCTCTCGAGAAATCGCCGGATGCCGTCACGCAAGCCACGCGTCTTGCGCGGATCCAGGATCGCCGTAACCGCGTCCTCGTCCTTCGGGAACCGGGCGAGGACGGCGAGGTCGATCGCCTCCGCATCGGCGATCCGTCCGCGCGTGAGCAGCGCGGTCCGCAACAACCCAGAACGATGCTCGACACGTGGACAACTCTTCAGTGTCCGGACCTCGTCGCCGCTGACGGGTTTCGCGTCGAGAGCCTTCAGGTCGGCGTCGAGGAGCGCGCGCTCGTCATCGATCAGGCGGTCGATCCGCGCATCCGCCGCCGCGCACAAGAAGCCCTCCCGAAGCCGGGAGAAGTACTGCTGGAAGTCGTTGAGGTTCCGCGCTGCCCATTCGTCGGAGTCGTCCTCCTGCTCCTTGTCCTTCTTCGGGACGGCGTCGCCGAACAACGGGTGCCCGGCGAGGAGGAGTCGAAGGCCCTCCGCATAAAGCTCCGCCGCCCGCTCGTCCTTGCCGAGCGTCTCGTTCAGCTCGCCGGTCTTCACGAGGAGCGCGGGCGACTGCGCCTCGCTGGCCATCACGCGCTCGTACTCCGACAACGCGGCCTTGGCATAACCTGCCTGCTCGAAGGTGCTCGCCACCTGCCGTCGAAAGGCGCCGAAGTCGGTGACGTCGCGCGCCCGATCGAAGGTCTTCGACGCACTCACGACGTCCTTCAGGCCGAGGAACGACTGCCCCAGTTCCAGGAACACCTGGGGCGGAAGCACGTCGCCGAGGCCGATGAGGCGCCGGCCGTAGGCCAGCATCCGCTCCTCGCCACCCTTCTTCCGCATGGGCTGGAGCATGCCGTTGACGATGATGTAGCCGCCCGTCTCACGGCCCTTGGTCGAGTCCATCAGCTCGCGAAGGAGCGCGCCGCGCTGCTCACCGGCGACGGGCAGCGCGTTCTCGAGTGCGCGAGCGCCGCCAGCGGTGTCCTTCACTTCGTCCGAGAGGTCTGCATAGAGCTGGAACAGGTACATGCGATCGTGCTTGCGCGCGAGGCGCTCGAGCGTCACGCGGCGCGCCCACTTCATCACCGTCGCGTCGGCCCGCATGTTGAGCACGCCGTCGATGGCGATCGTGAAGAGATCGTCCTTGTCCGCCGTCTCGGCCAGGTGCTGGAACATGCCCGTCGCCGCGCGCGCCTCCCCGAGGTCTCGCATGACGTTGGCGAGCAGCAGCCAGCCGTCGATCCGCTCGGGCCGCAGTGCGAGACCACGGCGATAGGCGCGAACGGCGTCGTCCTTCAATCCCGACAGCGACAACGCGCCGGCCTCGAACTCGGCGGCATCCGCGGCGCCCTCTTCCTGCGCGAGCGAGTCGAGCACGGCCTTCGCCTCAGCGGGGCGGCCGCGTTCGAGGTTGCTCATGGCGAGCCGGCGCATGTGATCGCCGCGGCGGTCCACGTCGACTTCGATCAGCCGCTTGACCGACTTCTCGAACCGGTAGTAGTCCTTGCCCGCAAGATAGACCTGGGCCTTCTCCTCGAGGACCGCGATCTCGTCCTTTCCTTTCCGCTTGAGGTGCTCTTCGACGACTTCCGCGGCCGACACGGCATCGCCGACCTTGCCGTAGAGCCGCGTGAGGAGGCCGGACTCGCGATCATCCGCGGTCCCGTTCACGAGTTTCTCCTCGAGCTCGACGGCGATGTCGCCGAGCACTCCCAGCCGGGACGCCGTCGCCATCAGGCGATCCTCGACCTGGCGGCGCCGCGGCACGGATTGGACGCGTCGCCACAAGTTCTTCCAGCGATCGAGCGCCGCCTTCTCGTCGCCGGTCTCCGAGAGCAGCCACGCGAGCCGCATCTCCAGATCCTCTTCAGCCTGATCGCCGCCGCGCCGGTCGCAAAGGGCCTTCAGGACGTCCGCCGCGCGCTTCTTCTCCCCAACGCGCTCGAGGGCCTCGGCCAGTCGCACGCGTTCGGGAGAATCGGCCGGTGCCTCCTTGTCGAGGAGGTCGAGCTGCGCGAGAGCCTTCTCGGCGTGACCGCCCTTCTGCTCCATCTCCGCGAGGAAGAGCCGCGCTTCTCCCGCGTGGAACGCGTCGGCCGCGAGACACGTCTCGACCGTCGCGCGCGCGACGTCCTCGAGGCCGAGCATGCGCGCCGTCCGGGCCGCCTCCATCCGGTGCGCGATGTCCGTGAACCTGGCGACGTAGTCCTTCCAGATGCTGCGCGCGCCGTCTCGGTCGCCGCGCTCGAGGAGGTACCGCGACAGCCCCTCACGCCACTCGATCCGCTCGGGCTCGTCCGTGATGAGCTGGCGATAGGTGGCGACGAGCTCCGTCTCGCGTCCGGCCTCGCGGCACATCTCGAGAAGCTGGCGCCGCATGTCGGGCGTGAACGACGCTCCGTCGGCGGACGCGCGGAACAGCCGCATGGCCTCGTCCACGCGCGACGTTTCGCGCAGGAGGTCGATCCACGTCTGGCGCGCCTCCGCGTCGATCGTGGTCTTGGCGGCGAACCGGTCGATGAGCTTGGGGAGCGACTTGTCGGCGCGGTGAGACTCCACGAGGATCGTGAGCGCGAAGAGACGGTCCCGCTTCACCGTGGCGGATTCGTAGGCGTTCCACGCGTGAACCTGCGCGTCGGCCGCTGCCTTCGCGGCGAGGCTCCATTCGGCAAGCCGCACCTCTTGACGGAATCGGTCGCGGCCGTCGCCGTGAGCCGTGTACAGCTGGATGGCCTCCTTCGGTCGGCCGAGCATCGCAAGGACGACGGCCGCGCGGTTGCGAAACTCCTCGTCGCGTCCCGGCTGCGATGCGAAGGTGAAGAACTCGGAAGGCTCGTCCTTCGTTGGGCGTGAGTCCGGCGCAACCGGCGGCGACATCGAGGCCTTCAACAGCGCGCGGCGAATCCCCACGTGTTCCAGCGTCTCGCGATCCTTCGCCGACGCGAGGAGCTTGTCGTACGCCGCGAGCGCCTTTTCGGCATCGCCGGTGGCATCCAGGAGGTGCGCGCGATCCAGCTCGAGCGCAGGATCCGGAACGAGCGCGAGCGCGCGGTCCGCGTGCCGCAGCGCGTCCTGGAGACGTCCCTCGCGCTTGAGGACGCACACGAGGCCCCGGTGTGCTGCGAACGACCTCGCAGAGTCGGATGCCTCCGCCGCGGACTCGAGTTCGTGCACGAGCAGTGACGCGTCGCCGAGTCCTCCCAGGCACTTCGTCACCACGTCTTCCCACTGCGACTGGCCCGCCGTGCGATCCGCGAGCGCGCGATCCATGGCCAGGCGCACACCCTCGGGGAGCACCGTGGGCCGAGTGTCTTCCTGCCCGAGACAGCCTGTGGCGACGATCCCCGCGAGAGTCCAAGCGACGAACCCGTGCGATCGAAGTGTCATGAGGAGCTGCTCTCAGGCGCGCCGGTCGCGCCGGCGATGGAAGATCTCGAAGACGTAGGTCGCGAGCGCGAGAAGGAAGCAAAACGGTGTCAGGTCGAGGAGGCGGCTCGGACGGCCGTCGCCGCCGGACCGCGGGTTCGCCGCGGCCAGCGCGTCGAGGGTAATGACGTCGCCGCCCGTCGCGCGCGCGACGGCTGGAAGGTCGATGGCGTCGGCCGGGTCGACCTCCGACTCGGCGGCGACGTCGGACTGGTGATCGGAAGCCGCGAACGCCACCGGGTCGGCCGTCGCACCGTCCACGCTCACGGCGACGCGCACGTCGTGCGTCGATTCGCACGCGAACGTGCACTGAAAGACGTCGGGTGACCGCACCTGCAGCGGGAGCGCCGCGGCTGGATCCGCGACCGACGCATCGACGCGGACCGCGCGCGGGCGCTCGTTCCCGGGACGCCGTCGCCGCACGGTCAAGGTGACGGCGTCCCCGTCGCGTACGAGTTCGGCTGAAAACGGCCGGCGCCCATCGTCGGCAGTACGGGTGAGGACGCGCGCGAGCCAGGGCCCGAACCCTGCCCACTCGTTCCAGGGCTCCGTTCCGCGGCCCACGGGCTCCGACGTGAATGCCGTCACGCGACCGAGACCGACGTTCCACGTGGAGAGGATCGGCTCGCGCGAACCTCGAACCTCGGCGAGAACCTCGGCGCCAGGTCGGAGCTGGGTCTCCACGAAGCCGGCGAGAGGCGGGATCGTCGTGCGATCGACTTCCCCCCACCAGCCGGCGCCGCCTCGCGTCGACACGGCGAAGGTTCCGGGCTTGTACGCGGGGAGCCGCGAACTCTTGGGTTGCTTGAGCAGGATCTCGGGAAGGTTGAATCTGTCCGGCACGGCGTAGAACCGGCCCTTGCCCCAGTTCGCGAGGTTGACGAGGAACTCGCTGTGCGCCTCGGGGCCGATCAACACGGTCGACGTGGTGATGCCGTCGTCGGCCATGTGCCGAAGGAGCGGTTCGAACGCTCCGTTCTCGACGCCGCCGTCGGTGAGCACGAGAACGTGCTTGTAGCGAGCCTGCACGTTCTGCAGCCCGTAGAACGCCTCCTCGATCGCCGGCAGGATCACGGTGCCGCCGCCAGCGTCGAGCCGGTTGAGTGCGCGTTGGATGTCGATGGCGTTCGACGCGGGTTGGAGTGGCGCGGCCCAGTGCTTGGTTCCGTAGAACTCGACGATGCCGACCTTGTCGTGCGGCAGCAGGCGATTGATCGCGAGCCGCGCCGTCTCCTTGGCGAGTTGGATGCGCTCGCCGCCCATGGAGCCGGACGTATCGATGATGACGACGAGCGCCGAGCTCGGGTCCCGCTTCTCTTCCTTCTGTCGTGCGGTGACGGGAAGGACGTCGGCCAGCGGAGTCTCGTGCCATCCGCCAGGACCAAAGGCCGCCTCGCCTCCGCAGGCGAAGAGCCCCAGGCCGTCTTCGCGCACGGCGCGCGTGATGGCCTGCGTGATCGGGTCCGTGGGTTTCGGCGCGTCGTCGAGGACGACGAGGTCGTATCGCGAGAAGTCGGGAAGGGCGGCGCCTTCCTGGGCCGGCAGGGACTCGAAGTCGATCCCTCGACCGACGAGTTGCGCCAGCCGATCCCGACCGCCCACCATGCGCCCGCCCAGGTACAACGCGCGCAACGCCGGCTGAACCGCGAACGTGCGCGTGTACGGCCGATCGATGCCCCGGGGACCCTGGGTCGCCGTCATCGTCGCGAACCCGGCCTGGCGCGGTTCGAACGCGAACTCGAAACGCCGCCGGCCCTCGACGCGACCCGACTGACGGCCCACGTCGCCGCCGGGCCCCGCGAGCGTGACCGTAGCGTCTGCTCCGTCGGCCGCGACGTCGACGTAGATCCGTGACTCGTGTCCCACGCGCAGCGTGTCGCTCGTGGAGATGGCGACGGTCGACGGCTCCGGCCGGGGAGCCCGCAGCGGCGTGACGTGAACGGGGATCCCGCGCTCCTGGGCCTCCGCGATCGCGTCGCCGAAGCGCCGATCCGTCGCCAGTCCGTCCGTCACGAACACCAGCGAGCCCTTGCTGCCATCGGGAATCGACCGAAGCCCGGCGGAGAGGGCCGCGCCCAGCGGAGAGTCGCCGCTGCGCTCGACGATCCCGCGGACGCGTGCCCGCGACGATCGGAACACGCGGGCGTGCACCATCACGATCGACGGGTCGACTGATGATGGCGCCCGCTCGACGGCATCGTCGATGGCCGCGACCGCGCTTCGAAGCTCGTCGGGCGCGACGCTCGCGGACCCGTCCATGACGTATACGACGCGCGCATGCTCGTCGGCCGTCCACAGACCCGGCCGGGCGAGTCCGAGCACGAGGCACGCGACGGCGAACGCCCGCCAAAGTGGATGAAGCCGTGGCGCGCTTCGCCGCAGGTTGACGAAGAACAGGGGCGTCCCGAGCAGCAGCCACAGCCAGGCTGGCGAGAGGAAGATGACGTCGCTCACGGAATCCGTCCCTTCCGGAGCAGGTTCCACTCGGCCACGAGAAGGAGGATCGCGAAGGCCGCGATCCACGTCGAGAGCGACACGCTCGACGTTCCGTTCTGCGTCAGCGGAGCAGCCGCCGTGGGTTCCTGCACTCCGACGAGCGACGCCGTGAACGGCCGCCCGCCAGCGTCGGCGTACTCACCGACGCTCGGGATGTGGGCGACGCCTCGAAGCGGATCGATCCTGCGCCCCTGGGGGTTCGTCCAGGGCTCGACGATGACGTCACCCGCGGCCGCAGTCTCCCGAAGCCGCGGCTGCCCCGCCAGCATGCGCACCGCGCGCGAGAGGAACAGGGGAAAGGCTCGCGACTGGGTGAAGTCGAATCCGTCGCCCACGAGCTCGGACCAGATCGAAACCATGGGCGTCGGTCCGCGGACGAGATCGACGGTCACGGGGCGACGGGCTTGATCCGCGAGTGACGTCCCGTCGATCTCGCCCAGGCCCAGTTCGTCGAACGCGTGGCGGAGTTCCGCATCGGCGTCCGAATCGCCCGTCACCTGGACCCGGAACGCCGCGTCCTGATTGACCGCCGGAACGAGCTCCAACGCCGGACCCGCACCGCCGAACGAGTCGCCCGCCGCTCGCACGCGGACGGCCGGAGCATCGTCCGTGACGAGCACGGACTCGTCGGCGACGAGCGCCGCCTTGACGACGGCCGGGACGGAAGGCGCGACCGCGACGTGGATGCGCGGGCGATCGGGCAGGCGAATGCGCACCGAGTCGTTCGCCGGCACCGCATCGGGTGCGCCTTCGCGACGCACTTCGAGCACGCCGCCGCGGGCCTCCACGTCAGGCACGGCGATACGCACACCCCCACCGTCAGCTTCGATGCGAGCCTCGCCCAGCGGCTTGCCGTCGAGCAGCACGCGGCAGGCCGCCGCGTCCGTGCCCTGCAGGTGCGCGACGACGTCGACCTTCGACCAGGCGCCCGATCGAGCCTCGCCAACGCCGAGCGCGGTCACGCCACCATCGGCGATCGCCGCGCCAGCGAGCGGCACGCGGCGCACCGTTGCGAATGCGGGCGGCACCGAGACCGTCGAGGCCTCGAACGGGTCGTCGCCGAAGACGAGCACGTCGACGGGATGCGTCGGATCGGCGGAGAGGAGTGCGTCCCGGACCGCATCCCGCACGGACGAAGCCGCCGGCTCCTTCGTCGTTGCCGCCAGTCGGCGGTCCAGGAGCGGGATCTCCTCGCCGAAGTCGAGCAGGGTCTTGACCCGGCCCCCCGCGGCGGCGACGACGCGCGCGCGATCGCGGGGAAGGCTGGCGAGTCTCTCGATGACGGCGTCGTGAGCGAGCCGCGCGCGGGGACCCTGCGGTGCCATCGCGTTGGCGAGAACGAGAACGGTGGTGCGTTCGTGACTCGCGTCGAGTTCCGGTGCCCCGGCCGACAGCCAGATCGCCGCGGCGATCGCGAGGATGAGGGCGTACGCCCAGGGATGGCGGAAGCGCTTGACGAGCACGCGCGCCTGCGCCTCCTCGACGGCCTCCTTCCAGAAGATCGTCGTGACGACGCGGCGCTCCTGGTAGCGCACGCGCAGTCGTTGGAGCAGGAACAAGAGGCCGGCCAGAACGGCCGTCCCGGCGAACACCGCCCAGAGGGGCATGAGCCCGAAAGTCATACGACGAGCCTCCCGCTCTCGAACAGGACGGAGAGCTGGTGGAGCACGTCGACTTCCACGTCCAGGCGCAGGAGCCCCACGCCTCGCGCACGGGAGAACGTGACGAGCTTCTCCTGGAATCGCGCCACGGCAGCGCGGTAGCGCTCGACGACGGTGGGCGTCACCGAAACGTCGACGATCGCCCCCGACTCGCAATCGACCATGCGAACGTCACCGCCCGCGACCGGCTCGGCATCGCTCTTGCGGAAGAGCTGCACGAGCAACAGGCGATGGCGAACGCGCATGAGTGACTCGACGATGGCGTCGATCCCCTGCGGGTCGAAGAAGTCGGAGATCACGCAAACGAGGCCCTCGCGGAGCCCGAGCGCCGCAAATCGATCGAGCGCCTTCGGGAGATCGGTCGCTCCGCCGGGCTTTACCTCCGCCACGCGGCGTGCGATGTCGAGGATGCGCCCCTTCCCGGCCTGTGGCCGGATGAGCGTCGCCAGATCGTCCGCGAACGGGAAGACGCCGACGCGGTCGTGTTGCCCCAGACTCACCGAGGCGAGGCCGAGCGCGCACCGCAACCCAGCGAGCGCACGCGGCGGGGTCTCGAACCACGCGCTCTCGGAGACGTCGGGCAAGAGATAGAGGGGAAGGTCCTCCGTCTCCTCGAACAGCCGCAGGAACACGCGGCCAAGTCGCCGGTAGATGTTCCAGTCGACGCCGCGCAGGTCGTCGCCCGGCGCGTAGGGGCGGAAGTCCTTGAACTCGATGCCGCCGCCGATGGCGCGCGAGCGCTGCTCGGCGAAGCGTCCGCGGGGAGCCACGCGGCGGGCGACGAGTTGGAGGTTCTGCAACGCCGCGAGGAACGCGGGGTCGCAGAGATCGTCGCGCGAGATCGTTCGGGCTGCGTTCAATGGAGTCGCCAGGCTCAGGCCGTCGCCGACTTCGACGTGCGGACGTGCGCGAGCACCGCTTCGACGACGCGGTCCGGAGTCACCGCCTCCGCGTGGGCGCGGAAGTTCACCATCACGCGGTGACGGAGAGCTTGGAGCGCGACCGCCGAGATGTCCTCCTCCGCGACGGCGAAGCGCCCTTGGAGGAGGGCCCGCACCTTGGCGCCGAGCAGAAGCGCCTGTGCGCCACGCGGCGACGAGCCGAGCGCCACCATTTCGTCGACGAGCTTCGGTCCGCGACCCGAGCCGGGCTGCGTCGCCATGACGAGGTTGATCGCATACGTCCGCGAGTGATCGGGGACGGGCACCGAGCGGACGATGGAGCGCAGCGCAAGCACAGTCGCCCCATCGGAGACCTTCTGCACCTGGGCGTCCTCCACGCCGGTCGTCCGCGTGAGGATGTCGTGGTAATCACGCTCCGTCGGATAGCCGACGATGATCTTGTAGAGGAAGCGGTCGAGCTGCGCCTCGGGCAGCGGGTAGGTGCCCTCCTGCTCCACGGGGTTCTGCGTCGCCATCACGCAGTAGGGCTCTTGTAGCTTGATCGTGCGGCGACCGACCGTGAGCTGTTTCTCCTGCATGGCCTCGAGAAGCGCCGACTGCGTCTTGGGCGTGGCGCGGTTGATCTCGTCGGCGAGCACCAGGTTGGCGACGAGCGGGCCTTCCTGGAACTCGAGCTTGTGTCCGCCGCCCTCGGTCTCGACGAGGAGCAGAGTCCCCTGGATGTCCGCGGGCATCATGTCCGGTGTGAACTGGATGCGCGAGAACGCCAGATCGACGGCCTGTCCGAGAGTCCGCACGAGCAGAGTCTTGCCCAAGCCCGGGACACCTTCGAGGAGCACGTGACCGCCCGCGAAGAACGCCGAGAGCACGCCTTCCACGACGGCGTCCTGGCCGACCATGACGCGGGCGAGCTCGCCGCGAATCTTCGCGAAGACGTCTTTGAATCGTGCGGCCTGGTCGCGGGCGACGGCGGACGTCGCGGTGTTTTGGGACGCGGTCATGGACGTTCCTGCTCCTTGGTGAGCTGACGTTGCGAGACGAAGAACCGACGGACGACCTCGCGCATCCACGGCGCGAGGTCCGGGTGCGCGAGCTGACCGGACTTCCCCGCGCGCGGCGCGCGGGCGAGAGCATCGGCGGGCGCGGCGTCTTCGGGACGCGGCTCGACCCGCTCCTGCGTGATCTTGGTCCTACCGGGACCAGGTTTGCCTTTGACGTGATCGGGGATGGGGACGCCGAGCACGAGTGACGCGACGCCGCGGGACTTCTTCTGTTCCTGCGACGGGCCACCGCGACCGTTGGCGTCGGGACTGGGACGGTTTCCGAACCCGATGGTGAGGTCGCGATTCACCGCTGGACGACGATCGCGCAAGCTCGGCTGGACGCCGCCCCGGTTCTCCGACTCGTCCATCTCCTCGTCGACGTCCACTTCGTCCTCGGGCGGATCCTCGCGGTCGTCCGTGACCTGATCCTTGCTCGCCCATTCGGTGGCGCCCGGGTTCTTGCTGGCGCCGCTTCCGACGCCGCGGCCGGCCGTCGAGCCGGATGGCTCGTCCACCTTCTTCTTCGGCGGGTCGCCGGGCTTCGGCGGTGGTTTCGGCTTGGGAGCTTTCGCCACGGTTTTCGTCGGCGTCGGTTTGTCGTTCGTCTCGCTGGGGGACGACGGGAACCCCTGGCTCTGCGTCGATTGATTGGCGGGCGTCGCGGCCGCGGACGACTTCCCGTCGCCCGTCTTTCCGGAGCTCTTCCGTTCGGCGAGCTCGGGCTCGGGGTTCGTGGGACGACTCGTCGCAGCCGGTCGGGTCGCGGCCTCCGACTTGCGATCGGTGCGCGCGTCGCGAGCGACCTCCGTCGACTTGTCGGGCGCGGGGACCTTGCGGGAGTCGGCTCGCGGCGAGGACGCCTCGGCGACCTTCGTGCCGCCGCCCCCGACCGTCGGTCGCGGCTCCGGGCGTTCACCGCGCGGCGCCGTGCTCATGCCGAACACGACGAGGAGCGCGGCCAGCGCCCAGAATGCCACCACGCGGAGGTCCCACTCCCCCGCCGCCGATCGAGCGAGCGCGTGCGCCCGCGCGCGTTCGATCATCGCTTCACCGTCCTCGACTGCGGCAGCTTCGAACGGTGTCAGGTCGCGATGTCCGAGGAAGTCATGCGCCGTCCGCATGCGGTCAGCGGCACGAAGTTCGTGGTCGAGAATCTCGAGGCCGGAGATCGGGTCGGCGCTGCGCATGAGGTGCGTGGCGACGGCGATGCCTGCAAACAGCAGCGACGGCAACACCGCAGAGCCGATCATCACCTCGAGCGGGACGGCGAATTGTCCCGCGCCGACGAGGCGTTCGCCCGCGTGCACGAGCAGAGCGACGGCGGGCCCGACGACGACCCAAGGGCTCGACACGCGGATGGCTCTCAGCGCTGCAGCCCACACCTCATGACGAAGGATCTCGCGCGACGCGCGTTCGCCGACGCGCTCGAACTCTCCTCGACGATCGCCCGGACCTCCGCTCACTTCGCATCCTCTTTGAACGTGGGGACGAGCTTCGCCGCCTGGTAGACCTCGCCGCTCCCCGCGTTACGCACGAGCGCGACGATCGTTGCCTGCCGCGGGTCGATCCTCACCGGCGAGCGCGGCGTCCTCGCCTTGCCCGCCTTTTCTTGCGCTTCGAGGAAGTCGGCGTTGGCTTTCTGGACGTCGGCGAACACGGCGGAGAATGGAACGGTCATGGTCCCCTGCTTGATCGCGAGCGGCTCGCCTTCGCCATCGCCGAGCAGGTGGGCGCGCACGACGTTGCGCTGGATGACGACCTTGCTCTTCCCCGGGAAGAGCACGCCCCGCTCCACGAGGAGGATCTCCAGGTGGACGTCGGGCCGCTGCTCGCCGCGGACGACGACCCTCCCCGTGAGTCCGCGCGCGTTGGCTTCACCCGTGAGCTCGATCGTGTAGTCGGTCGGCAGGTCGATGCGCGACATCACGGCGCTCTTGTAGGCGTCGAACACCTTCGCCTTGAACCGCGCGGGGGCGCCCGGCGGGATGGGGACCACTCCATCCACGAACCCGGCCAACGCGTCCATGGATTCGTTGCGTTCACGGGCCGCGTCCAACGCCGCGACGCTCGCCGCGTTGACGAGAGGCTCGGGCTCCAGCTCACCCTCCGCAACGTGGTAGACGAGCTGGATCGCGTGGTCGCCGAAGTGATCCCGAACGCCGTCGGCTCCGAGAGCCATGCCGCTCTCCCCGATCCAGTGGGCATTGGTGAAGATCTCGACGAGCGGGATCTTCTTCGTGGATCGGCGGGATTCGGGCTTGTAGCGAGCTGCGGCGCCGAACCCCTCGACCTTGCCTTCGATCAGCTTCTCGATGGCGTCGACGGAGAACGGCTCGTCGAGCTTCTGCCCGACACGCTCGAGCCCGTCGATCGCACGCGGGCCGCTGTCGGCGGAGAGCAGCGCCTGCACGTAGCGCGAGTAGGCCCGCAACCAGCGCTTCTCGCCTTCGTAGTACCGGGCGAGGTCCAGGTTCAGCGGTCCATCGTCGGGCATCCCGAACGCCGCGGAAAGCAGATGCCGCCAGGCCTCGAGCCCCTTGCCCTGGTCGAGAAGTACGGACCCCATGCGCGCGTGGACCTTGTGAACGGAATCCGGATACCGGTCCGCGCGGGGGTTCTTCAGTCCGAGCGTGGCCGCGGCGAGGACGTAGTCGGGCCGCGCGGACTGGAACATCTTCTTCATGAGCTCGAGGGCGCCAGTCGTCTGAAGGTCCTCGGGTCGGGTCTTCATCACCCAGTCCATCGCCTTGCGCATGGCGCCGTCGTCGGCAAGCGCATCGAGCCGCATGTCGACGAGCAGGTCCGCCGCCTCGGGCGCGAGACGTTCCTTCTGGTTGGCGTCGAGCCAGCCCTCGATGGCACCCGGCTCGTGTTTCGCCCGCGCGATGAAGTACGCCAGATCGGCTTTCGGGAAACGCGGCGGCGCGGTGTTCGTCCAGCGCGCGACGCGATTGACGCGATCGATCTCCACGCGGAAGTGCTGGAGGAGGTTCAGACCCGACATGCCGAAGACGCCGTCGGGGTGTATCTGGCGGATCTCCTCGGGGCGGAAGGGGACGAACTTCGCGAGGTCGAACGGACCGAACTTGACCTCGCCGACGTCCCCGGCGGGCTTGTGCAGCTCGTCGCAGATACCCGCATCGATCCAGGTGTCATACTTGGCGGTTCCCACGCCGAACGCGCCACGGCGGCCGGCGCCGTAGGAGACGGACGCCCAAACCACGTCGTTCACGAGCGTCACCGGCGTCACGTACGAACCCTTGATCGGCTCGGCGGCCTTCGGATCGGGGTCGTGGGGCGCTGACAGCTCCATCATCCCGTGACGGAGGTCGAGGACGACGTGGTACTGGGACAGCACCTTCGCGCCGAGCGTTCCGACGACCGCCTGCTCCCCGAGCTCCTTCGAGTACCACTTGGTGAATCGCTCGAAGGGTTCTTCTTCGCCGACCTCACGCTGCGGGACCTTCATGTTCAAGTCCGGCAGGTTGATCGTGATCACGTTCGGCGTGCCGTCGTCCTCTTCGGCGACGATGCCGGATGCGGCCCGGTTGTGGAGGAGCAGCCCCACGGGCGCCTCCAGGTCGATGAACAGATTCACCGGGACGCGGCGACGCGCGGCGAGCTGGCAGTTGACGACGAGGCGGCCGTTGACGACCCGCACGGGGATCTTCGCGATCCCCGTCTTGGACGTGTTGACGTCCTCGGTCGACTGATCCGCCGGCGGAGGAGGAGGGTCCTCTTCCTGGGCGCGAGCGGACCATGCGAGCAGCCCGAACACGATGGCCAGGAGGAACGCCGCGGCGAGCGACGAGGCGATCCCTGGCCCGGAGCGAAGCGCGCGCATCGCGGGCACGTTGAGTGAGGTTGGTGACACGGATGGACGACCGACGGCACGTCGGTCAGCGGCGAGCATGGGACTGAAGAGTGCGCGGTTCCGTACGTCGGCGCGGCGGAGCGACTCCGCCGCGGAGCGATTCTCGAACGGGCGGTCCGATCAGCGCGAAGGCTTCTCCGTCCCGAGCGGGCGATCCGAGGTGGATCCAGCGCCACGCGGCGACCCTTCGACGGTTCCGAACGCCCAGTTGTCGGCCTTCATCGTGATCGTGACTTCGGTGTTGGTGGGGACGCTCACGGCGACCCGCGTGAATCCGAAGCCTCAACAGTTCCCGGGGAACTTGGCGACGGCGATCGTCTCGCCGCCCTCCTTCTTCTTGATCGTGAACTCGGGCGACGTGCCAAGCGGCAGGAAGTTCGAGTACTCCTCGCCGAGTTCGCCGTAGTACCAGATGTCCCACGGCGTGAAGACGAGCTTGTCCCCCATGCGGGAGAAGCCGAACTCCGCCGTCACAGGCCCGCCCCACTTGGGCGTGAACGTCTCGCCGGCCTTCACCGCGAATGGCTTCGAGCGACCGCGCTTCAACGTGGCGACGCTGTCGTGAAGCGCGAGCTGCCCTGACGTCAGGGTGTAGTCGCCGGCCGGAACGAGCATTCCGCCGGCGGACTTGGAGACGTTGAAGGAGAACTTGCCGTCAGCGCTCTTCACGATCGCCGCGCGCAGCAGGGCCTTGCACGTGAAGCTTCCGGTGAAGTCGACCTTGGCGGTCGCGCCCTCGAACGGCTTCCACGAAAGCTTGGCACCGTCACGAGCCACCTCGATCGCGTACAGCTTGCCGTTGACGTTGATCGCCGACGACAGATAGCTCGCCACGTTCTCGCGGCCGACGACGATGGCGTCCTCGCCCACGTCGTTGAACGATCCATTCAGGTTCTGGTCGATGAGGCGCACCTGGACGCCGTCGACCATGCCCGACATGACGCCGCCGACGCCGTACTTCCACGGACCATCCGACATGCGCGTCAGGCGGACCGAGTACGACAACGGCGCGCCTTCCTTCGTCTTGGCGCTGAAGGTGACGTGGCCTGCCGTCCCCTCGACGCGCGCCTCCGGCGTGCCGTCGCCGTTGATGTCGACCTTGAGGAGCCCGCCGTCGTCGACCGCCGCGAAGCGATCGCCGCCGTCGTGAGGCAGCACCACGCCGGCACCGAGATCGGGGAAGCGCTCCTCCGGGAGAACGATGTCCCAGGTTCTGACCGCGTGTGGCTCGAAGGTTGCGCTGCCGCTCGTCGCGCCGTCACCCTGAGGACACCCCAGGGCCCAGCTCGCTCCGGCGGCCGCGGTGAGCCAGAGCCCGATCCGCAAGGCCGATTGGATTGATCTCATGTCGTTGTCCGTTCCGATCGTTCGACCGAATCGCATATCCGTCGTCGGCGATCTTCGCTCAGTCCTTTGAGCCAAGAGCTTAAGGGCATGACGGCGAAGCTGGCAAGCCAATTCCCCCGGGACGGCGGCGGCGGGAACGCCGGCACTGGAGACGCTCGCCGGCGGTGGAAGTAAGCCGCGGGTCCGAACGGCATTCGAGGCGACACGAAGGATCGGACGTCAGGCAGGTCGCCGCGCGATCACTTGCACGACGGCAGCCCGGCCTCGATGGAAGGCTCCCTCGTTCACGTCTCGGTCCAGCTCCTCCTCGTGAATGAACTCCAGGCCGGCGAGTTCGACGCGGAGATCCGCCAGGGACATGTAGAAGTCAGGGTGCGCCGGTCCGGGGCCGCCGACGCCACCGATCTCGAGTTGTCGCGGGGTGAACGCTTCCAGGATGAAGAGGCCGCCGGGACGGAGGCCGCTCACGACCCGGCGATGCAAGGCGCGACGAACCGGGGCCGGGAGGTGCGCCGAGATGGAGACGATGCCGCTCCAGGCTGCGGGCTCGATGGCGTAGTCGGCGAGAT
Organism: Planctomycetota bacterium; assembly: GCA_044222185.1. GTDB lineage: Bacteria > Planctomycetota > CAIWVZ01 > JBGANV01. The sequence continues at coordinate 157,505 of JBGANV010000004.1, read as the reverse complement.
CGGCGACTTGGGTCGTGATGCGGACTCCCTCGGCGAGGGCGTAGGCGCTGGCCTTCTTCAGTCCGACGGCGGAGAGGTCGACCGCGTGGACGTCATGGCCGCATTTCGCGAGGAATACGCCGTTGCGGCCGTCGCCGTCGGCGAGCGCGAGCACGGGTCCCTTTGGGATCTGCGGGGCGCTTTGTCGCAGGAAGTCGTTCGGCTCCTTGCCGTACACGAACTCGGAGGCGCTGTATCGGGTGTCCCAGAAGCTCATGCGTAGGGGCTCCGGCCGAAGGGCTCGCGTCAGGCATCGATGGGCGATCGCCGGACCCGCCAACCGGATCCGCGCCGTGACGGTAACCACGGGCGGACGCGGAACGACCCGCCGTGGGCCCGTGCACCCGAGGCTTGGCAGGTAGAACCGGAGTCACACGACGCGTCGGGCAACTGGCCGGCCGGCTTCCACCGGACGCCGGCGGCCGACGCTCGATCGAGGAGCGACGACCATGGATCACGCGTTCTGGACGAACCTCTGGCAAAACCTCGTGCACCTGGGCACGGTGGATTCGACCGTCTCGCCGGTGACGGTCACAGAGAAGGTCATTCGCGCCGTCGTCGTCTATTCCGTGCTCCTGATCGGCCTGCGCGCGTTCGGCCGACGCGTCCTGGCCCAACTGAATCCGTTCGACCTCGTGATCCTGTTGATGCTCTCGAACACGGTCCAGAACGCGATCATCGGCAATGACACCTCGCTCGTCGGCGGCATGATCGGCGTCGCCACGCTCTTTGCGACCAATGCCATCGCCCTCCGCCTCTCCTATCGCGGTCCACGGCGCGCGCTCGCCGCCGAGGCGGGCGGTGACGTCGTGCTGATCAGCGAAGGTCGCGTGAACGACGCGCTCCTGAGCCGCCTGCGCATGAATCACACGGAGATCCTGCTGAAAGCGCACGAGCGTGGCTTCGATTCCCTCGACGAAGTGGATCGCGCCGTGATGTCTCCCGACGGAAACGTCTACCTCCACGGCAAGCGCTCCCTGCCGGCCGATTCACGCCTGGACGAGGCTCTGCGGCGGCTGGACGGGATTCAGCGGGAGGTGGCCGCGTTGAGGAAGTGACACCGGATTGGATGGCGTCGCCTTGGCACCATTCGGACCGGAACGCCGTCGGCATGGTGAAATCGCTTCTACGCACCTGGTTCTTTGGAGCTCTCGTCGCTTACTTCGGTGTCGTGCTGGGCACGATTCTGCACGAGGTCATCGGACACGGCCTGATGGCGATCGTCGTGGGTGGCTCGTTCGAAGGATTCGAGATGTCGTGGACGGGCACCGGCACGGCATTCGTAACCTCGCCCGAGAGCCCGCCGCTTGCTGACCGCATGGTCTACGGCGCCGGGGTGGGAATCGACGTTCTCGTCGGCATCGGGCTGCTTCGCTGGTCGCGTCGGCGGCGGGCCAACTCGGTCGCAGCGTTCGTCGCGCTCGTCCTCGGTGCCGTTGCGCTGCACGAGTCCATTCTCTACGTGTACTTCAGCGCCTGGAGCGATGATGCGCGAATTGATGCCGTGACCGTCATGCACACGCTCGGCGACGTCTTCGACGATCGAACGGTCGCGTGGCCGCGGTGGATCGTGGTCGCCATCGCAGGCGCAGCCGGGATCGCGACACACCGGCACTGTGTCCGCCAGCTGCTTTCGCGAATTGGGCCGGCGCTGGGCGACAACGGCGACGCGTCACGGGTGCGTCATCTGGCTGCTCTCGCCGCGTTGTATGTCGCTCCCGTGGTCTTCAGCGCGTGGTATCGCGTTCGAGGGTATGACCCGCTCCATCACATGGGCCCGGCGACCATCAGCGTCGCCCTCGCAGCCGTGATAGTCGCGGTCGGCGTCGTCGTCCGCGGGCCATCGCCGCTCCTCACGCCCCTGATCATCCGCCGCCATCACTTCGTCGAGGGCCTCGTCGTGGTCGCGACCTTCACAGCCGGAGTCAACTTCGTCTGGTGCCGCGCGTCTCCATCCGCGGTCGATGACGAACCAGCAATCGACCCCATCGCCGACTACGCCCTCGCTGCGACGTCCGTCGGGCCACGCGCCGTCGCGCCCGACCTCGTCGAACGGTATCGCGTTCAGCGGCCAGGCGCAGCCTGGCCCGCTACACCCGTGGTTCGGCAGTGCCCCGCCGCTTCGAAAGGACTTCCAGGACCCAGTACGGTCCGGGTTCCCAGTTGCCAGTGGAGAACGCCTTCGCGCCGGCAAGTGCCTCATCGAGGGTGCGAAACAGGCACGCGTCGTTCGTGGCGAACGTAGACGCACCACCGTTGCAGGACAGGGGCGAGCATTCGAAGAAATCGTCCGAGCGCGCGACGGCATCGAACCCCATGCTGACGAACTCGCCGCCGGGCTCGGGCACGAGCGGAACAGTGACCGGCAGCTCAATATCGCGTCCCTCATCGAACATGCGATCCCAGATGCGATAGCCGACTACGGCGAAGAGCGCGGCATCTTCAGAAGGCAGCACGGAGACGGCGAGCTCGTACGTGTCGAAGAAGCCGACGTCGTTGTGGCGCCGCTTGTCGATCCAGTCGGATGGACCCTTGGAGATGCAGTCGCTGACCGACCAGATCTCCCGAACGCCAGGGGCCTTGAGCCAATCCTCTCGAAGCGCGATTCGCTTCGGAAAGTAGCCAGCAAACGTCAGCGCCATCGACCACCCCCAAATCTGCCGAACGATCGCATCACGATCGCGTTCGGCTCCGCGGGACGTCTGCCCCCGGCGTGCTCGACCGGCCGCGCGACGCGCGGCGTCGTCGCGACCCGGAAGGATGTGCGCGGCGCCTCTGCGGATTGCACGGCCGAGTGCCGTGACTCTGCCCGCGCAAATCGGACGTCGACCTCGAGCACGTCGACTCGGGGTCGCGACTGCGCAGGGCCTTCGCCCGGCGGCACGCCACGCGACTCCTGGGCGTGAACGGAAAGCCCATGCACGACGACGATCACGAACGACTCGAGAAACCCCGCAGGCTTGGCCATCTCGAGCAATCTACACCGGGATCGACGCCCGTCGACGCGCACGGACGGCCACAGGCCCGCCGTCGACGGATCGTGGACGGCATGACGCAGCCGGACGCGCGGTCGCGATCTCGAGGACTGGTTGCCGAAACGTCGGCCGCGGAGCCCCACGACACATCCCGTACGCCGCGGCGTACGAGGGTCAGTGCGCCCGCTTGTCGGCACGCTGGCGGCGCCGCCGCATGATCCGCTGGGCCTCGGCCCCGATGTCAGGATCGTCCTCCAGTGACCGGAGCGTGGATTCCCCGACGGGGCCGCCAATCCGGCGTCGTCAGGAGCCGCTCCGAAGTGCCTCACGAGTTCGGGCCATGCGGTGCGCGCGTCACGCGCCGCGGGCGCCCGCGCGAAGCCTCATCGAACCCGATCGGGTTCGTTGCGAGACGGATGGGCCGCCAGAATCGGGATCGACGCAGGGTACGGACTCGATGTGTTGACGAGATCGCAGACCGAGTCGACCCTCGTGCCTGTGGCAATCCAGGCCGCGGCGCGGGACGCGACGAATTCAGAACCCGAGGGTCACGCTGAGGCCGTTGGACAACTGAAAGCCCACGGGCGTCGACGGGTCGATCGTCACGGCCTGAACGACGACAGCGCCCCCGGCGAGACCGGGAAGAAACGGGAGGCTCGTGCACATCGACCAGGCTCCGGCGGCGTTCGACGACGGGCTGCCGAGGGAGGTCATCGTCGCAACGTCGACGTAGACGGCGCAGCCTCCGGGCAAGCTGAGTGGGCCGGCTGGCGTCAAGCTCGCTACGAGGGAACTCACGGATCCCGGAGGCGCCCCGCTCTGCGCGAACTCGATCGGAGCACCGAGCACGGGAGCGCTGGCACCAAGCATGGGCCAAGAGCCGATGCCGCCGCAACCGGGGCCACTGACGACCACGGACGGAGGCGCCGAAAGCGCGATGATGCCGGGTCCGTTGAAGACTCGGACGAAATCCCAATCCGCCTGCGCGTTCTGGTTGGTGCTCTGTGCGCCCTTCCCCCAACCGAAGTATCGATTGGCCGCGACCACGGCGCCCGGGATGGACGACTGCACGACGACTCCGTCGATAGCCACTGAGTAGACACTTTGGCCACCGACCTTGCTCAAGCGGTAGGTATGGAACGTCGCCGGATTCCATCCGCTCCCGAGCACCGTCTGCGAGAAGAGCGTGTAGGCACTCGTCGTCACCGTGATTCCGGACGCCCCGATCCCCAGCGCGTACTGGCGTTGACCATCCAGGAACTCCATGAAGACACCGCCGTACGGCGTCCCGCTTGGTGGGGCCGGCGGGGTCGCAACCCGTATCCGCGCCTCCATGATGAAGTCTTGTGCAAAGTTCAGACTCACGGACGTCGCGGGTGGGTTGATCGCGGGCACCCAATAGCTGATGTCCCCACCATAGAACTCGGCCCAGCCGGCGCTGGCACCGATGGTCGTCTGATGCAGCGCCCCATTCGAAACGGAGTAGAGCGAGCCTGCCGAGCTACCCGTGTTGTTGAGCAGTCCGATGTTTGTGGGATCGAGCGCATTCGGCAGTGACGCGCCCTGGCAGGCCTCGAACTCGTAGCACCACGCCTGGTTCTGTGGCATGGCGCGCGGCGCCATCAACCCGGAGACGAGGCACACGACACAAAACGCCAGCCCCCGCCGCCCCAAAGGAATCAGGCGCTCGATGATGGGCGCAGCTGGCACGGAGTCGGCCAAGAGGGCGAGTCGGCCGAGCGCATGCGCCATGGGCTTCGTGAGCCCTGCCAGGTGTGAACGAGTCATGCTCGAGACCTCCAGCGTGAATGAAATGTCCATGGGAACGACGTGTCTGGAGTCGAGAGAGGATTCGCCGACCGGGACTGCTGCAGAATCGTTGGCGTGGACGTCGTCGACCGCCGAGAGGCTGGCCACGAGGGCCGGGAGACTCACCTCGCACCTCCCGAGCAAGCCACGGGCGACCACGTCGCTTCGTCCGTCGAAGCTCAGTCCATTCCACCACGTCGTTGCCGAACGCCGGAGTGCCGCGCGATACGTCGCGATGGCGGGATGAGCTTCGACCAACCGGCGGTAGATCTCGATGGCACGCTCGGTGTCGACGGGGTTCGCTTGCTGCTCGAGGAACTGGGCGTACCGATAGCGCGAAGTCGGTGCCCGGTGGTTCTTGGCCATGGACTCGTATCGCTCCCGGGCCTCTGCACGACGTCCCTGCGCCGCGCGCAAGTCGGCCTCGACGCGAACGATCGTGTCGTAGGGATCCTGAAGCATCAGCTGACGCGCTCGGCCCAGCAGGCGCTCTGCCGTCGAGAGGTCCCCGCTCATCCGTGCGGCGTCGGCCAGATCCACGGCGATGAAACCCGCCTTGGGAAACGCCTCATGGGCTCGGAAGAGCCGGAGATAGGCCGCCGGCCCACGATCGCGGATCAGGTAGAGCTCGCCCAGCGCGAGGTCGACGAGCGGGTCGCCAGGACTCGGAGCAAGGTCCAAGCCGTCCCAGAAGCGCGTGCACGTATCGGCACGTCCGACGAGAAACGCGAGGAGTCCGGCGGCCCGGCGATCGCCGCCCGTGGCATCGGAGATCTCACGCTCGGCCAGAGGAGTCGCCGCCCCCAACCTCGCACGCGCGAACGCGACGACGTCCCGCTCGCGGCGCACATCGATTTGCGTCGGATCGAGCTCGAGTGCGGCCTCGTAGTGGCGGAGCGCCTCATCGGCCGCCGCGACGGGAAGGAGAAGCGTGCCGGGGTCAGCGCCACCGTGTTCCGCGACGAACGTGCGCTCCCCGAACCTGGGGTCGAGCAGCGCCGTGCGGGCGAGCGCCAACTGCTGGCCGAGCCGAGCAGGCCGTGCGCGCAACTCCTCGGCGCGCAACCACAAGGCCATCGCCACGACCATCACGACGATGCCCCCGAGGGCCGCGGCGAGGAGCACCAGCCGGTTCCGGCGGGAGAATTTCAGGGCCCGCGCAGCAAGCCCCGGAGGGCGAGCGCGAATGGGTTGAAGCTGCAGGACGCGCTCGAGCTCGTCGGCGAGATCGTCGCCCGACCGGTAGCGCGCCGCTGGGTCGGGCTCCATCGCCTTCGCAACGACCGTCTCGAGGTCGCGCGGCAACCTCGGGTTGACGCGGCGAGCTGGAGTCAACGCGCCAGACTCGATCGCCCGGAGCTGGCTCATGGGAGAATCACTGCGGAACGGCAATCGCTGCGTCAGCGCGTGGTAGAGGGTGACGCCGAGCGCGTACACGTCCGTCGCAGGGCCGATCTCCGCCGCATTGCCGCGAAGCTGCTCGGGCGCGGCGTAGGCGATCGTTCCGAGGAACTGCCCGCTCTCGGTACGCGACGCCGCGTCGACGTCGCGCACCAGACCGAAATCCGAGAGAAGCGCCGTTCCGTCGCGCCGGATCAAGACGTTCGACGGCTTGACGTCGCGATGAAGGAGCCCCGCACGATGAACCTCGCCGAGCGCGCGTGCCACGGCGACACCGACGCGGCAAACGAACGTGATGATCGAGTCACCGCCCCGCCCCGGTGGCGGCTCCGCGGCGAGACCTCGCCAGACGTCTTCGAGCGGGACGGAGTCCTCGGCCGCTCTGAGAATCTCGGCGAGCGACCAGCCATCGACCAGCTCCATGGCGTAAGCGCACACGGCCCCCTCATCGATCACGTCGTAGATCTGCACGACGCTCGGGTGGCGCAGGCTCGCGAGGGCTCGTGCCTCGGCAAGAAAACGCTCCCGCGCCGACCGCGATCGAGCTGCGGCGGGAGGTAGGACCTTGAGGGCAACGTGTCGATCGAGGGCGAGATGCCGCGCCTCGTAGACGATGCCCATGGCGCCCTCGCCAACGACTCGGATGACGTCGTACCCGGTGACGGTCGCCGTCGTCGGTGCGTGGCGCACGGCAACGGCCTGCGCCATCGCGAGCACTTGGGCAACGTGGCCGCGGAGGTGGAATCGGCCGGCGATCAGGTCATCGACGGAGACGTCGGACCCCGCTGCGAGGCGCTCCAACGCCTCGTCGAGGATGCCGTCGAGGAACGCCTCGTCGTCTTGGAACAGAGCCGCCTCCGTCACGTGTGTTCGTCCGATCTCACGCTTGGTTCCGGCTGACGCGGTCACGGTCCGCTCACTGGGCGTCCCCTCGTTCGAGAGGATTCCGCGGCTTCGTTTGCTGCGGTGGATCAGGAAATGGCGGAACCGACAGCTGCGCCTTCAATCGGCGATGGTAGAGCTCGACACCCTTGCGAAACCGATGCCGGACAGCGGCAAAGGTGATCCCGAGTGCGCTCGCAACCTCCTCCATCGTGAGCTCCTCGAACAATCGCAGCCGGACGACGTCTCTCAGCTCTTCGGGCAAGGCTCCCAGGGCAGAGTTCATGATCTCTGCCCGTTCTCGATCCATTGCCGCCCGACTCGGCGTCGTCGATGCAACCGGCCCGGCGTAGGTTCCGTCGACGAGGTCGCCATCACGGTCGAACGCGGCCACCGTGACGCCGCTCCCCCGCTTCGCAGCGCCGAAGCCGTCGCTGAGATCACGGATCCGGTTTTCGGCGAGCTTGATGAGCCACCGTCGAAAGCTTGCGATCCCACGCCATTCGAACGCTTCGCGGTCGCGCCACGCGTGAAGGAGGGCCTCCTGCCAGACGTCCTGGGGCTCGACCCGCGCGCGCAAGTCGCTCCCCATCCGCGACTGGATGACCACCATGATTCCTGGTGGACCGACGGCCTCGATCAGCCGATCCCACGCGTGCGGCGAACCGCTCCGCAATGGGTTCTCTCCCGTGGAGGGTGAAGACGCGGGCAAGTCCATCGCGCTCGAATCCTATCGGATGCGACGCACCTCGGGTGATCTCCCTGCGAAGCTGGTTTGAAGTTGCGCACGCCCGCGCTGATTCGCCGACCTCGTGTCCGGCCGGGCCGGCGCCGCGGAGAGCACGCAACGGAGCTGCGCGCCATCAGCCGCCAGGGTTGCCGCGGCGGAGCAGCTCCGACACGAACTGGTCGCGAAAGGCCTCGAGTTCGCCGACCTCGTCGTCGGGGATCGACTCAGCTCCCGCGAGCGCCCTCACTGGAAAACCGCGCAAGAGCCAGGCGAGCATCTGCGGCGAGAACCCGGAGTCCTTGCGATCCGCTTGGGCCACGGCACGCCACAGGTCTCCGCCGGCATCGACGAGGTGACGCACGTCCTGCAAGTCCCTGATCTCCTGCCGGGAGAGCAGGGTGCAGAGCTTGTTCACGAGCACCTCGTGAGGCGAATCGACTTGAATGTTCACCGACCCGATCGTGAGTTCCTGTGGTGCATCGACGAACGGCACCGGCTCGGCCACGAGGTCCAGCACGACGCCGTCGGATCCGTCGCCGACAGCGAGGCGACAGAAGCCTCGTGAAGCACGCACGACGCGAACCGAAAGGCCGGCATCCGCCAGTCTGAGCTCAACCGCCGCTCGAACGGTCTCGATCTCCCGGGCGCCGTGCCAGAACAGTTATAGGTCGCGCGTGGCGCGATGTCGCAAATGGAAGCCCGCGAGCGCGGCGCCACCCGACAACGTCCACCGGGGTGTGACGCCGGCGAGGATTTCCAGCACGCGAACTTGGAGCGTTGAAAGACGTCCATTATCCACGAGGAATCACTCCCCACTCGCCGAGGATCCAGGTCCAGAACGGCTTCGACCGGCCGAGGTGAGGCTGGAGGTCTGGCCAGAGGTCGGCAATCTCACGCAAGGTGACGAACGTGTACACGTCGTCAGGCTTCGCCTCGCGCATCATCTTCCCGACCAACCATGCCCGGATGACGCGATCACCGGCCCGGATCGCGGCTTTGAACTGGTCGAGAGTCATGTCCTGATCCCAGAGGAAGTAGGGACGACCCTGGCAATCGACCAGATGCTCCGGAGGTGTGGGAGACAGCAGTGGCATGCGCTGAGGATACCGCAGTGCCGATTTGGCGAGCAGATTCTCGGCGTCGCGGAACCTTCCGCCATTCGTCACCGACGCGCTGAGAGTGCCGTCAGGAACGTCTCGATTCGCCTTGGGCGGCTTTCACTCGGAAACTCCGCCGCGCGGGCGCGGAGGGCGGCGATAGCCTCGTCCGGCGCGGCTTCGAGCCACTCGAGCAGCAACTCGGCGACCCAACCGTCGACGCCCACGCTCGGGTCCGTGATCAACGAGATCGCGAAGTGGATGCGCTCGCTCGAACGAAGACAACACACACGCTCGAGGATCGCGTCACATGCGCCCCAGAGCGCACTATGGGAGCCGGCGGTTCGTCCTGCCCCGCTGCCGCGCGTCGCAGCCGCATCCTCCCGGTCGAGCGAGCGCACCCGGGAATCACGACGGCGGTAGATCTCCGCGAGGCACGCGCGACAGGCATGCGACCCGATCGCGGCGTCGAGCGCGTCGCTGCCGCGGCGTTCTGCATCGCGGCCGGAATCTGCGTTCGCCCCGCTCCGTTCGATCCGCGCGACGCAGTCGTCGACGCTCCACGCAGTCGTGGAGCAAGGTCGAACGAAGACACAGTACGTCCACATGGCGATCGCTCCGATCGCAACACCCGCGAACAGCCAGGCCCAGCGCCTCGTCCGTCCTCGCGATGGGACGCCCGCGCCTCCTGGCGCCGTATCGGCCGGCGCTTCCGTGGTGCCGAGCTTCGTGTCGGTCATGTGGTCACCTCGATTCCGTCGCCGCGGTATCGGTTCCTGCCGGAGGCTTCGCGACCCGGCGCCACGCGACGAGAGCCACCGTCCGCACCTCGCCGTCTGGATCCGAGTCGGCGGTCGTTCGCAAGGGCGCCGAAGCCACGTCGGCCACATCAGGTCCGATCATTCCCAACGCGAGTGCAGCGTAGCGTCGGACGGTCGCGCGCGGCGAGGAGAGGCGTTCGACGAAGGTCGGCGCAAGCTACGCGTCGTCCGGCCCGAGCACGCTGAGGAGGCAAAGGAACCGTGCGTCATCGGTCGGTGAATCGCCGAGACGGCGGAGGCGCGCTGCGAGGCCGGGAACGCCCGACTTCTTGACCTCGCGCGCTTCCGCCAGCAGCTCATCGAACGACGGAGCGGAAGCCTCAGTTGCTGACGCGGCGGCAGACGACCGTGACCAACGCACGCCGTCGCGAAACCACGCATGGATCGCGATCGCAACCGCGACGACGGCGACGGCTGCAAAGATCACGTCGCGCCATCGCAGGTTCACGGGGACCGGATGCGGGACCGCGCGCCGCCACCAGGTCATGAGACCGATGCCTACTGAAATCAGTGCGGCCGCGTGGCCCGCTGCACTGATGCCGACGCCACCGCCGTGGACGAAGTCCGCGACGTACGCCCCGGCGACCGCGGGGAGCCCGTACATCGTGAGGAGGACGACGGCTGCGCGCGGCGCCGAGAGGCCGGGATCGCCCCCAAACGACGCCTCGACGCGTCGGATGAAGGATCTCAAGCACGCCCACTGGACGACCACGCCGATCGCCCCGGCGACGACGGAAACCGCGATTCGTGCCGACTCCACGACAGCCGGGTCGTCCCCGGCGACGATCGAGAGGACCTGCATGGTGTCGCTCGGCAGATCGTTCGTCCAAGCACACCAAAACACCGATTCGATCGTCGACATCGACCAGACGGCGCCCGTGATCACGAGCGCGAGCCCGCGCACCGACCCCGGGCGCGCACGGCGGGCGCCAATGAAACACGCGATTCCGCCGAGCAGCACCACGACGACACCGCCGGCGCGAACGGCGAGGTCCTTCCAAGGTGGTGCTCCCGGCGGAGCGAACGCGAAGGCGACCCCGTCGCCTCCCCACCCCGCCGAGAATCCATCGAACGTGCCTCCGACGGCCCAGGCCGTCAGGCCGTGACCGACGGCTTCGTGGATGAGAACCGAGCTCCACAGACCGAACGTCGCTGTCGCCGCGACGAACACGGCGAGGCGAGCGAGTGCGGTGGCCCGCCGCGGAGCGCGAGGTTGCACCGCCGCAGCGCGCAGTGAAGCCATGCTCACCGATCGCTCGTCACTCATCGTTCGACACGACGTTCGAGTAGCTGACTGATTTCAATCGACCCGGGCTTCGACGGCTTGCGGCGCACGTCTACCGGATTGGGCGCGACGGCCACACGAAACTGATTTCGCCTTTGAACCCAGCGGATCGAGCGATGTCGATGAGGTGAACGACCTCCTTCATGGCGACGCGTGGCGAAATATCGAGGACGAGCCGCGGCTCGCGAACGTCGGGGTCGGCCAATTCCCGCTGGAGGGAAGCCCGTAGCTGCGAGTCACTGACTTCGCCGTCCGGGATCGTCTCACTGCCGAAGTACCGCCAGACGTGCGCGTCGGGTCCCGGCCCGGTCATGCCGGCGATCATATGCAGGCGACCGATGCCCATGCAGTCTGGGGGCGTGCGAAGCCAGACCAGGACAGGCTTCCGACTGTCTCGCGCTACCGCTTCGACTGCGATGCAGGGGCAATCCCGGATCACCGACGCTGCCGCTTCGGCGATTCGCTCGAACCATTCAAACGCACATCCTTCGTCCATGCGCACGATCACCGTGCGGGGCAGCCATTCAAGCCGCCCCACCTCGGCATGCGGGTTGGCGCGCGCCGCCACGCGCGCACGGAGGTCCGCGAAGGTCGCCTCAACGCCATCACGGAGGTCAGCGAAGGTCCTCTCAACACCATTGACGAGAGTCCGATGATGCGACTCCTCGAGACAGCACCGACCCGCATCACACGCATCACACCGAACGCGGAGCCGCGGCAGGTGGAAGACCTCGACGCGAATCTGGATCCCCGGTTGCGCTGTCGGCTCGTCCTCACCGAAGTCGACGACTGGCACGCGGATCGGCAGGGGCGCCGCATCGTCCTTTGGCGTGGCGTCCGGGGGCGGCTTCGAGCAGGCTCCGAGTCCCATGGCGATCGCCAGGCAACACATCGCCATGAGCGGTGCGACTCGCAAACCGGCGAACCACGGAAGCCATCGCACGACGGGCATGCGGCAGATCCTACACCCTCGCCTGCCACTCAGATCACGGGGTTTCGGCCGAAGACAGTGAAGCCACCCGACCGTTCCCGTCGTCGACCACCGCCAAGAAGGCGCGCGTTGACGTCGAGTTGCGAAATCACGGCAAATGGCCTCACGAGCGGCGAGCTCGCCGTTGCGAGACGCGCGAGTCTCGCCCTATGATCTCCCATTCGAAGTTCCAGGTCGCAGGCTCCGTCCGCGAGGTCGTGCCATGGTCAGAAGCTCCAACCGCCAGTGTGCTGCGTTCGTGTCATCGGTGATCACGTTGTGCGTGTGCACCACCATCGCTTCGGGCCAGGCGCAATTGAACTCGGCACAGGGCGCGCTGTCGATCAACGGCACGGGCCGCGTGAACCCGGTCGGTGCGCTCATCGCAACGAACTCACAGACGGCAGGAACGCCATCGACGGTGGCGCCGGCCTACACACATCGAACGGCACCGCTGACCTCGCTCGAATTCCGCGTGCAGGGCAATACGGGACGACCGGTCGTGCTGCTGCTGGGACCCATCGCAGCCAGTCCGACGATCGTGGGAACGCAGCGCATCGAATTGGACCTCCTCCAATCCCAGTTGATCGCCGACGGATACTCACCCATTCCGCCGAACTTCTTGAGCCTCGGTGCAAACACGGGCTCGTCGGGCGCGTGGACGTTCGTGGCGGCGTCGGGACTGCCCGCCGGCACGCCCGCGCTGAATCTCCAGGCCGCGGTCTTCGACCCGACCGTGGCATCGGGAGTCCGCCTGACCGGCACCGTGCGCGTCCAGACCGACCCCACGCTCGACGTGCTCTTCCGCAACACCGTCGATGCGTATTCGACGTCCCCGACGAACCCGCTCTATCTGATGAGCCTGCTCACGCCCGGCTTCATGATCGCGGGGAGCAACGGGGGCCAGTTCCTCGCGTCGTCGATCCAGGAGAATCTCCCCTCGTCGGATGGAGTGCCCGGCCCGGCCGACTTCCTTGGACTCGGTCCGAACACGGCATCCTCGGGGTCGCTGCCGAGCGGCGCACCCACTGCCGGCCAGGCAGTGACGGCCTACATGGAACTTCGTGAACACCTCACGCCATCGTGCTCGCCGCTGCCGCCGCTCAGTTCGCGCAGCCGGCTCTTCAACCTCCGCGCGATCGAGCAGGGTGGCGTGTGGCGATTCGACGGTGACCAGCTCCCCGTCGACGTCGAAGTGCGGTTGCAGCTCGGGCCGGCAGCAACGACCACGGCAGCGAACCAAGGCGTCAGCGCGTTTCTCAACGTGGACATCTTCGACGAGAGGAATCTGCATGCCGGCATCAGCTCGGTGACATGCACGGGGCCGCAACTCCTCACGGTGAACGGCACGAACCAGTCGACGTCGGCCAGTTCCGGCACCCAATCGCTCACCTCCTACGGCGGATACTGGAACCTCAACGTGGAACTGGCCGCGTCAGGCACTTCCCGGCTGCCGCGGATCGAGTCGGGCGCGCTGCCCGTCGATCAATACACCATCACGATCAACTGGAACGACGCGAGCACGCCGCTGACGCTGACGAACATCCCGCTCCGCGGCGCCGTCGACGTGGCGACGAACCCATCGCAGGTGCTGGCCGCGTGCCCAGGATATTTCGCTCCCGGTGCGACTGTGACGCTGTCGAACGCCGGAAGCCCCTTCGCGACGTGCGCCGCGTCGTTCACCGGCGGAAGCCTCGTGAACGCGGCACTCGACGGCTCGCTCGAAGTGCAGCTCTCGCAATCCAACGGTTACACGACCGGCCAGGAGAGCCTCCCGCTCCTCCCCGGGGCCACTCAATCGTTCACGCTGTGCACGCCGTTCCTCTCCAACGGCCCGACGCAATTCGTCTTCATTCGAAAAGACGTCTTCGGCAACGACTACTCCACGCTCGCGACGATCAATCTCTGACGCGACATCGTCGCGTCACGCGCGCACTCATCTCCAGCTCAAAGTGCCATTGCCTGACGGCCCGCCGCCGATACCGTGGCGCCGCCGCCGCGTCGGCGGCGCGGAGCGCCCGTGAACATCAACTTCCTGGCCGGGATCCTCGGGATCGTCGAAGGCCTCACCGAGTTCCTCCCCGTCAGCTCGACGGCGCACCTGCGGATCTTCGAAAAGCTGTTCAGTCTCGAACTGGACTCGCCGTACTGGAAGATGTTCTCGATCGTCATCCAGCTCGGCGCCGTCCTCGCGCTGCCTTTTTGCTTCTGGGAACGGATCGCCGGGTTCGCGAAGACGTTTCCGCGACCATTTCGCGCTGATAGCGCACTGGCCCATCCGGTCGGCCTCGTGATGCTGGCCTTCCTCGGGACGGCAGTCCCCGCGTTCGCCCTCCGCAAGCTCATCGACACGAACCTCGAAAGCCTGACCGTCATCGGCATCGCCCTCGTCGTCGGCGGTGTCATCATGTGGCTCGTTGACGTGCAGTTCCGCGCGCCACGCGTCGAGCGACTCGAGGACATGACGATCCGACAGGCGCTGATCATCGGCCTCGTGCAGACGCTGTCGGCGGTGTTCCCCGGGACGAGCCGGTCCATGTGCACGATCGCCGCCGGCCAGATGCTCGGCCTCTCGCGATCGGTAGCGCTCGAGTTCTCGTTCTTCGTCTCGCTTCCGACCATGCTCGTCGCCACGGTGTTCGCGTTCGTGAAGGATCTGAAGCCGTCGGCCGGCGAGGCGCCGCACCCGGCCATGACGTTCCACCAGAAAACTGCGCTCGCAATCGGATTTCTCGTGTCGTTCCTCGTCGCCGTGTTCGTGGTGAAGTGGTTCACGAAGTGGGTGCGACGCAGCGGATTCATCCCGTTCGCGCTTTACCGCTTGCTCGTCGGCGCGGGCGTTCTGCTGTTCCTCGCGCGGATGTGAACGGACGGCGCGTCACGTGCGCGTGGCGAGGCAGAAACGCACTGCGGACGTCGATCGGTGATCGCCGCGTCCGAGGCACGCGAGGAACTCGTCGCGAATCGCCGGAAAGCGCGCGCCGCAATGGTCGTGAAGCAGCTTCATCCGGTCGAGGCGCGCGCTCCATGCAGCGAGGACGTCGGAGGCCGCGGGGCCGTCGAACGCGAGCTCGCGATCGGGAAGCACCAGTTCCTTCTCGACGCGGAGCCCGGCCGCCTCGAGGTTGCGGCGGAGCTTCCGTCCCATGTGAAAGTCGTATCGCGCGTGCAGCAGCGCATCGGCGGAATAGGCTTCGAAGGCGGCCTTGGCCTCCGCACTCAGAGGTTCGTGCCCGAAGAGGTCGTCGATCTCGGTCAGCGCCACCCAGCCGCCCGGTCGAAGGAGGGTCGTCCACGACCGAAGCACGGGCACGAGGTCCACGAAGTACGCCGCGCTGAAGCTCGCCCAGATCCCGTCCGCGAGCACGGCGGACTCGGGGATCGCGCGGAGGTCATGGAGCCGGAACTCGACGCCGGGCCGCGCGGGCTTGCGCGCCGCCGCCAGCAACTCCTCGTTCCCGTCGATGCCGATGACCCGCGCTCCGCGCGCGGCCAGCATGGCGGCCTGGTCTCCGATGCCGCAACCCAGATCGAGGATCAGCGCGCCATGCGTCGGTGGAAGCGCGTCCATCGCGACATCCCAGCTGCGCCACCCGAACTGCCGCTCGTAGTCGTCCGCGAGAGCCATGCTCGAAGTCTACAGCACCGTCTCGCGGCCGTCCCGACCCGACGCCTGTACGATGCACCTGCGGCACCGCCGCCGCCGACGGAGATCGTCATGAGATCGCCAGTCCTCATCGCCATGGTGCTTCTCGCCGCCGCGCGAATGAGCGCCTCACAAGACTCGAGACCGAGCTGGGAGTCGCGCCTCGACGGGCAGAACGTGCGCTGGGAATCGCCGTCCAAGGACGCCGCCGGCTCCATGCCGCTCGGCAACGGCGAGGTCGTGCTCAACGTCTGGGTCGAAGCGGCGACCGGCGACGTGCTGATCCTCGTCGCGCGAACGGACTCGGTTTCGGAGATCAGCCGCGTCCTGAAACTCGGACGGATCCGGCTGACGATCGAGCGGGCGCCGTTCAGGAACGCAGGAGATTTCGTCCAGGAGGTCCACCTCCGGACGGGAATGATCACGATCTCGGGGCGCAGCACGCGCCTCGCGATCTTCGTCGACAGTGACGCGGGCGTCGTTCACGTCGCCGGAGAGTCGCCCGTGGCGCGATCGATCACGGCCTCCGTCGAATGCTGGCGCAATGCGCCGCGAAAGATCACGGGAGCGGAGCAGCGATCGGCTTGGGCCGTCCACGATGCGCCCTTCGACCTCGTGGAATCGGCGGACGTGTTCGAAGAAACGGGCAACGCGATCACCTGGTACCACCGCAACGAGACGACCGTCGTACCGCGTCTCCTCGAACTGCAATCGCTGACGGGCGTCGTCGGCACGTTCGATCCGATCTACCGGCGGACGTTCGGCGGGTGCCTCGAGGGAGAGGGATTCGTGAGATCGGATGCGCGGACTATCCACAGTCGCGATCCCATGACGACGTTCGAGCTCCGGGTCGCCACGCACACGGACGTGACGGAGTCGGTCGACGCTTGGAAGCGCGGCCTCGAGCGCGAGGCGGCGCGGTCACGGGATTCGCGGGCGGCCGTCGCGCGCACGCGAGCCTGGTGGGACGCATTCTGGCGGCGCGCGAGCGTGTTCGTCTCCAGTCCGGCGACGCCGGAGGTGGGCGCGTCGATCACGCGGGGCTACATGCTTCAGCGCTTCGTGCAGGCCTGCCAGGGGCGCGGCGCGTGGCCGATCAAGTTCAACGGTGGGTTCTACACGGTCGAGCCGGTCGCGCTGGGACAGAACTTCGATCCGGATTACCGCAACTGGGGCGATTGCCATTGGTGGCAGAACGTGCGGCACATGTATCACCCCATGCTCACGTCGGGCGACGTGGAGATGATGAATCCGCTATTTCGGCTGTATGAGGCGTCGCGGGCGCTCGCGAACAATCGGTCCGCGATCTATCACGGATGCGCAGGCGCATACTTCCCCGAGACCATGACGCTGTTCGGCACGTACTCGGGCGGTGACTACGGATGGAAGCGCGAGGGGTTGAAGCCGAAGGACGTTCAGTGCCCGTGGTGGGACGACGCCTGGAACCAGGGGCCTGAGCTCGTGGCGTTGATGCTCGACCGATGGGACTTCACGCGAGACACGGGGTTCCTGCGGCGACGGGCACTGCCCATGGCGCAGGACGTGCTCACTTGGTTCGACACGCGGTTCAGGAAGGACGATCGAGGGCGGATCGTCCTCGATCCCACGCAGGTGGTGGAGACGTATTGGTCGGGAGTCGTCGACGACATGCCGTCGGTCGCGGGGTTGATCGCCGTGACCCGGCGGCTCGTCGCGTTGCCGGAGTCGGAAACGACCGTCGAGCAGCGGGCGTTCTTCCGACACATGCGGGATGCGTGCCCGGAACTGCCGATCCAGGACGTCGCGGTTCCCGCAGGGACGAAGCGCGCTCTCGCGCCGGCTTCGCGATACGACAAGACGGAGAGCAACTGCGAGAATGGGCAGTTGTATGCCGTGTGGCCGTTCCGGCTGGTGTCGACGCTCGATCCGAAATGGATGCCGGAGGCGATGACGGCTTACGACACGCGCAAGAACCATCTCGATTCCGGCTGGGGCTATGACGGGAACGTAGCGGCGACTCTCGGCATGGCGAACGAAGCGGCGCGCATCCTGAAGGTGAAGTGCGCCAATTCGCACAAGGCGTATCGGTGGCCGGCGACGTGGGGGCCCAATTACGACTGGCTGCCTGATCAGAACCACGGCGGGAATTTGCTGAACACGACGCAGCTCATGCTGCTCCAGGGCGAGTCGATCGAGGCCGGTGGGCGGATTGCGCTGCTTCCCGCGTGGCCGAAGGAGTGGGACGTGTCGTTCACGCTTCACGCTGCGGCGAACACGACGGTCACCTGCGAGGCCGCCGGGGGCCGGATCGTCCGCCTCGACGTGTCGCCGCCTGAACGTGCGAAGGACATCGTCTGGCCCGCCGGCTGGGAACGAGTGAAATGATCGGAGCGCCGGCCGACTCGTCGCGTCAGCGACGACGCGACCGGCAGGATCGCCGGACTACCGAGGCGAAGCCGAGGAGTCCGGTCCGGCCGATGCGAGATTGGGGGTTTGCATTCGAGGATCATGCCGGCGTCAGTGATCTCGCACTGAACCCCAATCCACGCCCGTTGGACCGCGCGGGACGCGCGGCGATCCGGCCAGTTCCCGCCGAGGCGGCGGTGACCTGGCGCTCCGACGCGAACCTCCGCGCGCGCAGGCGGGCCGTCGGCAAAGGAACGCGGGAGTCCGTCGGAAAGCCTCCAATCACCCCGCAATCGAAGAGCCGCCGCGAGGAGCGCCGGCCGACTCGTCGCGCCAGCGACGACGCGACCGGCAGGATCGCCGGACTACCGAGGCGCAGCCGAGGAGTCCGGTCCGGCCGATGCGACATCGGGGGTTTGCATTCGAGGATCATGCCGATGTCAGTGATCTCGCACTGAACCCCAATCCACGCCCGTTGGACCGCGCGGGACGCGCGGCGATCCGGCCAGTTCCCGCCGAGACGGCGGTGAACTGGCGCTCCGTCGCTCGTCGCTCGCCTGCTCGTCGCTCGGGCGCTCCGGTTCTCGCCCCTCGGGCGGTCGAGAAACCGGCGCTCTTGCGCGGTTCCCTTCGACGCGCGGCTACGTTTTCGGGCCGTGCTCGGACGGGCCAGTCCACGCGCACAGGCCTTCGATCACGTTCACGACGTCCCGGCGTCCTTGCCAGAGCAGGTAGAGCGAGGCGTCCATCGAGCGAACGCCATGCTCGCAGTGAACGACGAGAGGCCCGGGGATCGCAAGCACGTCTTCGAGGCGCTCGTCGAGGACCTGGATGGGAACGAGCGTCGCCCCGGGAATGCGGTGCGCGAGCCATTCGCCTTCGGTCCGGACGTCCAGGATCGAGCACGGCCGCCCCTCCGCCAGCCACCGCTTCAGGTCATCACAGGTGATCTGTTGCAGGGTCTCGTAGTAGCCCTTCACCTCGTCCTCGGTCGGCGGATCCGTGCGGCGTTGCATGGCGGAAGGATACATCGTCTGCGGAAAGTCCGGAGCCACGGCTTGACGGCAACCGCACCCGAATGTCAGTGTTCACCCACAAAACGCCCTCGAGGTGCACCATTCCACGCCCCAACCGATCGGTCGAACGCCGCAAGGAACTGCTCCCCCGCTTGGCAAGGACCTTCGCCGAACTCGGCTACCGCCGAACGACGACGGCCGAGCTCGCCCAGCGCTGCGAGGTTCAGGAAGTCACTCTCTACCGGCTCTGGCCCGACAAGAAGGCCATGTTCATCGCCGTGATCGACCACGTCTACGACGCATCCACGATGGCATGGGAAGACCTCATGGCGCCCGGCGACAAGCGCTCGACCGCCGAGCGGTTGGTTGCGTTCGAGTCCCGCCACCACGGAGAACACGGCCTCTACCGCATCGTTTTCGCGGGGCTGAGCGAGACGGACGACTCCCAGGTCCGTGAAGCGCTCGGCCGCATGTACTTGCGATACCACGAGTTCATCGTCCGGCGGCTGGTGGAACACCGGGGCACCGCGCGGGGCACCGACGCGGAAATGGCCGCCTGGGCCCTCATCGGCATGGGCACCATCGGCAGCGTCGGTCGCGAGCTGGGCCTCCTCACTCCCGCGCAGCGCCGCCGTCTTTGGGAACAAGTCGCACCGCAGCTCCTCGGCAAGCGTCAGCCCTGATCCGCCACCCTCCTCAGAAATAGTCGGGCTTCCGAACGTCTCCCCCGTTGCGTTAGCGTTCACTAACACAACAAATCCGGAGACATCCTCATGCGCCGATCCCTGGTCCACGCCCCCATCACCACGTTGACATTGCTCACCCTGCTCGGCGGCTGTCGTGAGACCTCGCCAGCGCCGACCGCCTCCGCCGTCGCCACGCGATCGGTGACCGTCTACCCGGTTCTCCTCGCCTCGAAGACGAGCGAGGACGTGGCCACCGTCGTCGGGATGTTCCTCGAGCGCGGCGGCGTCGAGGACGTGCAAACGGCCAGCGTGCCGTTCGTCGCCGATCCGGCGATGAACTTTGCCGAGCGCACGGCTGCGTTCGGCGCCCACGTCGCCAAGAGCGGCATCGCAACCGACGGCGCCCTTTACGCGGAATTCCTCGGAACGCCCGGAGACGGCGTTGACGAGGTCCGCGGCGTCATGGTCGATCGAACGGGCGCGATCACCTGGCGTGAGAGCCATCGCAAGGGTGACGCCGCTTTCGACGAGAACCCGCCGACCTGCCCCATGGACTGCTGTGTCCTGCTCGTGAAGCGCCTCCGATCGCCGTTGAAGATGGCCGATCCCATGCGTCCCGATGCGCCGACCGGCAAGCTGGCGGCGCGAATGGAGCAGAAGTCGGGTCTTCCCCCCAGGGCCGAGGTGGACGCCATGCAAGGCCGGCTCGCCAAACTCCGCGCAGCCAATCCCAAGCCATCGGTCACGGTCTACCCATCGCGTCTGGGAACGGGGTGGTCCGGCGAGGCGGCGTCGCGTCTCGCGATGTTGCTCGAAGCGCAGGGTTCGATGCGCGCGACGGCCGCCGAGCAACCGCTCCCGTTCAGCGTCGAGGCGAGCGCGAACGAGCAGCGCGTGCTGTGGAGCGGCGCGCAGGCGGTTCGCAGCGCGATGAAGACGCAGAAGGGATCGACGAACTATGCCCTGTTCACGGACTTCATGATGACGCCCAATGGCACCACCGGCGCCGTCCACACGTACCTCGTCGCGCCCGACGGCGAGTGGGTGATCGTGGATTTCCAAAACGACCACCACGACGACTTCGCGCGGATCAAGCCGGACTCCATCGCGAAGTGCTGTGATCTCGTCGCGGCCCGTCTCGCCGGCTACATGAAGTGAGACGCGCCGCGCTCGAGACGAATGCGGCTCGCGCGCTCGCTCAGCGCGCGGGCCGCGAAGCGGGGCGTGACTCGACGGCCGGCGCGAGGTCGAACGTGAGCGACGCCCAGAAGCTCTCCCAGTCGGCGTCCTTCTCCGGGGCGGCCTCGATCATGTGGACGGCCGTCACGAGCCAGGTCCCCGGTCGCGACAGCACCAGCGACGCACGCCCCTCGGCGTCCGTCCGCGCCTCGGTCGTCGACAGCGAATGATCCGGCGCAGTCCGGTTGAGCGCCGTGACCTTCACGTTCTTCAGCGGGGCGTCCTGGAAGAACACGCGGAACGCCAGCGCGTCGCCGGCGGTGCGAGCGTACGGATCCGCCTCGGCGACGATCTCGAGCGGCAGGCCCAGCCGCCGCGCCGGATCGCCGCCCCCGCCCGATCCCACGCGAAGAAGCGTCTTCGCGCAGCGCGAGTACGTCTCCTTCGCGCCGGCATCAGACTTGCCTTGGGACTTGCGGAGTTCGGAGACGAACTCGAGCCCCTCCTCGCGCAAGTACGACTCGAACTTGGGTCCGGAAAGTTCGACGCGCGCATTCTGACTGCGGTAGCTCGCGATGTAGAGCCCGGCGTCGCCCAGCCGGACCATGCCAGCGGGGTCCGCCCCCTCGACGCCCACGATCTCTTTCTTCTTTCCCGCAGGATCGATCAGCACGAACTCGCGGATCCGCTTCGCGTCGCGAGCGACGCCCTCCCCGATGAAAAAGTCGCCGACGAGGAGCCGGAGTTTCACGATCGCGTTCGCCGCGGGACGGAAGTCCAGAGGCTCGATCCAGAAGTCGTGCGCGAACGCGGCCGTGCCCACTGCAAGCACGATCAGCGACGCTGCGCCCCTGCCCGGAATCTTCATGCAAGTCTCCAAGGAATCCGTTCCGTCGTCAGTTGCCCGCATCGAACAGCGAGTCGAACAGGTGCGGGTCTTCGCTGTCCTGGTTCAGGAAGACGATCTCGTTCACGTCCACCGGTGGCGCCGTGTCGGAGGGCTGCGTCACCTGGTTGCGTACGAACGAGGCGTAGTCCACCGCGTTGGTCACTTCGTCACGTCCGCCGCCGCCGCAGCTCGAGAGAGCGAGCAGCGACGACAACGCGAGTCCGAAGGCCCAGCGCTCGGTAGTACGGCGTGGAATCTTCATCTGCGCCTCACTTTCCCTGCAGGGTGTTGCCCGGTCCCACGGGGTTCGGCGAACCGCGCAGCGGCGTCTTCAAGTACGGGAACACGGAATCGAACGCCGTGTCGTCCACGAACGCTCCGTCCGTGTACGGCAGCTGACCCGACGGCGCGTCGGCCAGCGGAAGCAGCACGCCCATCACGGCGCGGAGGGAGATGTCCACCACGTCGTCGCCCGGGCGACGACCATTGGGATAGCCCGCCATGTCACCGCCGATCACACCGAGGCGATTCTGCGATCCCGCCGGCGTCGGCAACGTCGCCGTGTTGAGGCGCATCATCTCGCCCTGGCATCCCGTCGTCGCGTTCAGGCCGGGCACGCCCGTGTAGAACACCTGAATGAGGTCGGCCCGCGGGAAGAGCGTCGGCGCCGTCACGCCGAACAACGCCTGGAGGATCGCCGGCACGGTCGGATGCGTGACGTAGTCGATGAACTGCGCGTCGTCCTTCGGTTCGCTGGCGTTGAACTTGTCCTTGTCCTTCAGTCCAACGATGACCTCGTTGAACAACGGGTTCGCGAGCCGCGATTGCTGGACGAAGGCCCCGCCCTCGAGCGACGGACCGCGCGCGGTGTTCGGTGCGGGGTTCAAGACCCGCGCCTGCCGCATGCTCGCCGTCGTCCAGCCGCCGATCACGCTCCCGCTCGTTCCCGACGCGAGGAACGAAATGGGAAGCTCGAGGATGAGCGACGTGACGTTGGCGTCGGCGAGGAGATCAGGCTTCGCGTTGGGCGCGCCGACGGGATCCAGGTTCACCAGGTCGAACACCTCGCCCAGATTCACGACGAACGGATCCTTGCGCTGGCCCACGAACATGCGGCCCGGCACGGGCGATCCGGGGATGCTGATGTCGTAGACGTGCGTCGCCGCGTAGGCGTCGTAATTGGGGATCGACTTGTTCCCGATGTTGTCGACGGGTTTGGTGAACGTCGTGGCGGCGGTCGACGCGTTCGTGATCGGGAACCGCTGGCCCGTGCGGCGGTCGCCGCGCACGAGCGTCACCTCGTACGTCTCGATGACGTTGAGCGAGCTCGTGCTCCCCGCCGCGATCGGACCCGTGTTGATGAGCGGCACGGACACCGTCTTCTCCTGGCCGGGCGGACCGATCTGCAGCGCCAGGTCCTGGACGTTGTTCTGGAACTTGAACTGGAAGGTGAGGTCCTCCTTGCAGTCCCCCGTGTTGTCGATGTGGATCTCGTACAGGGCGTTCGGGTCCAACGAGAAGTAGTTGGGCCCGCCGTAAGGAGCCTGGAGCGGCTGGTAGTTCGCCACGATCGTGACGAAGTCCGACCGGCCCGGCTCGTAGCTGCGGAACATGTAGAAGTCCGTGCCGTCGATCTTGGGATGGAGGGTCACGAACGGGGCTTCGCGGTGGCTGGAAGGCGCCATTCCGGCGGCGATCAGCAACGCGACGACTGACGCAACCCCAAGCAGCGGAAGGATGCGCGTGGAGGGAATCTTCATCTTCATGAGGGTGGTTTTCCTGGCGGTCGCCGGGGAAAGGCGATCCGGCCGGGGCCATTACGCGCGACGCGGGTCCGCGGATTGGATCCTCGCCTCGAACCGCCCGCCGTTAGGATTTGCGCCGCCCGGAAATCCGATCCGCAACCCGCGACGTACACCCGACCGAATGACCCGAACCGCGCGACCATCACCCGACGAATCCCCGCGACCCGTCGACGAGCAAAAGCTCCTCGCACGGCTCCTCGCGTCAGCCGCCGGGCGGGATGAGTCGGCGTTCTCCCGGCTCTATGACTTGACGAAGCGCCGCGTCTACGGATTGGCCCTCGCCATCTGCCGCGACGCCAATTCGGCGGATGACGCCACGCTCGAAACCTTCACGCAGATCTGGCGCACGGCCGAGACCTTCGACCCCGCGCGCGGCGACGCTTGGACCTGGATCCTCTCGATCGCGCGCTCGCGGTGCCTGGATCTCTTGCGATCGCGGGCGCGCCACGCCGCGCGGCGCCAATCGCTCGACACCTGCGCCGACAAGGCCTGCGGGTCGACCACCCCAGAATCCACGTGCCTCGGCGCCGAGTCCGCGCGCCAGGTCCGGGAAGCCGTGGGCCGACTCCCGAGCGTCCAACGCGAAGCGATCCAGACCGCCTATTTCGGCGGACTCAGCTATTCGGAAACGGCCGCCGCTCTCGGCGTGCCCGTGGGAACCGTCAAGACGCGTATCCGAGCGGCGCTCTGCGAACTTCGCCGAGCGCTTGGCACCGAGGAAGAGGAGGGGCCGCAATGACCCCGCATGTGAAGATCGACGACGCGCTCCGTGACCAGGCCGTGCTCTACGCGCTCGGAGGCATGGGTCAGGCGGAAGCGTCGGCATACGAGGGGCACCTCGATCGCTGCGATGCCTGCCGCGCCGAGGCGGACGCCCAGCTCGCGGCCGCAGCCCAACTCGCGTTCCTCGCGCCGGAGGCCGAGCCGCCGGCGGAGCTCGAGCGGCGGATCTTCGATCGCATCCGCGGCGACGCGGACGCCGAGCCCAAGTCGATCCAGCCCTGGAAGGGTTGGAAGGACACGGGCACGCCCATGGACATGACGTTCGTCGCCTCCGACGAGACGGGGTGGGAGCGCACGGCGATCGAGGGCATCGAAGCCCGCCGCCTGTTCGTGGACCCCGTCGCCGAGCGCGTGACGATGCTCGTCCGCATGGCGCCCGGAACGGCCTACCCGAGCCACCGTCACGGGGGTGTGGAGGAGTGCTACGTGATCTCCGGCCAGCTCCGCGTGGGCAGCCTGCTCATGCGCGCCGGCGACTACCAGCGGGCGGAACACCGCTCCGAGCACGTGGTTCAGTCGACGGACACCGGCTGCGTGCTGTTCCTGGTTTCGTCCATGCATGACGAACTGTTGAACTGAAGGGCGCGGCCGGGGTTCGGACGCCGATGGCGACACGATCCCCGGCCAGTTCCCCCGAATCCGCAACGCGGCGGTATCCTGCGGCAATCATGCGCCGGTGCCCGGACGATCCCGTGCACTCGTTGGAGGATTCCGTCATGACGACACGTCGCTCCCTTCTGGCAGTGTTTGCGCTCAGTGGCGTGCTGAGTGCCCAGGCGTCGGTGTTTCCCGGTTCCACCGTTCCCCTCCGCGGGGTCTTGCCCGGCGGATCCGTCGTGAGCATGAGCCGCGGCCTTCTGGTCGACCTCGACCATGACGGCGCGGCGGATTGCATCGGCCCGAGTTGGGGCGGCAGCGCCCTCATCCTCTGCCGTGCCACGGGCGGGTCGTTCCAAAGCCCCGGGGTCGCGTTCCCCTCGTCCCAGTATCCGACGCACGCGTTCCTCGACGACGTCGACGGTGACGGCGACGAAGACGTCGTCCTCGTCTGCCACGGCGACGGCGCCCTCGGTCCGCACATCCGCATCCACTTCAACGATGGCGCACTCGATTTCACGGCGTCGATCGTCATCCCGGTTCCGGCGAATTACACCCGCGCGTCGCTCGGGCACTTGAACGGCGACGGCATTGGCGACCTCGTCCTCGGTGACGGCCTCAGCTCGTCCATCGTGTTCGGAACGGGCACCGGCTCGTTCTCGGCCCCAATCGAGTGGCCCGTCACCTCGAGCTATGCCGTCCTCTCCGACGACGACCACGACGGCGATGACGATCTCCACGAAGTCTCCAACGGGATCGTCACCGTGCGGCGCAATGCTGGCGACGGCACGTTCGGCGCGCCGCTCGTCGTCGCCACCGGATGGTCCAATGCCTATGCCCTGGCCGTGAGCGACATGAACGGCGACGGGCTCGACGACTACGTGCTCTCCGGCACGGTGGCGAACTCCGCCATGACGGGCGTGCAAACGCTCACGCGTCAGCCAGCAGGCGGATTCGTTCCCGTCGGGTCCGTGCTCCTCGTTCCCCGCGCATGTTCGAGCGGGCCGATCCTCGCCGACGTCAGTGGCGATGGGAGACCAGACGTCCTCCTGTTCGACCCCGACGGCAGTGGCGCGCCCGGCGCCGTCCTCGTGTGCTGCGTGAACGACGGCTCGGGCACATTCAATGCCCCGCAACTGATCGATCAACGCGAGAGCTCCACGTTCTGGGGGGTTGGGACCTGCGACTTCACGGGCGATGGGCTCCGCGACGTCGTCTGGTTCAGCGCCACCGAGGCCAGGCTCTATCCGAGCCGCGGCGCCGCGGGATTGGTTGCGCCGGAGGTCATCCCCGTAGGCACGATCGACCCGACGTCGGCATTCGACCTCGGCGACCTCGACGGCGACGGGCGACTCGACGCAGTGATCTCCACGCGTTCCGGCACCGCGGGGACGTACACGATCGTGCGGTCGCTGCGCGATGCTCCGATCACGACCGTGATCCAAGCGCCCGTTCCCATCTTCGACGTGAAGCTCGCCGACGTGAATCACGATGGCGCGCTCGACCTGCTCGCGGCCGTCGGGACGTTCAACGGCATCTCGGTTCGCGCGGGTGACGGCCAGGGCGGGTTCCTGGCGCCGAGCTTCGTGCCCACGAATGGCGCGCCTTCGGCGTTGACCGTCGCCGACGTCAACGGCGATGGCAATCTTGATCTCGTGGTTCGCGACGCCGCCGTCTCGGTGCTGCTCGGGAACGGTATCGCCGGCTTCGGTGCGCCGATCGTCGCGCCGATCTGCACGGGGAACTGCCCGCCGATCGCGCCGCCGTCGGTGCCGGCCGTGGCCGACGTGGATCGTGACGGGATCCTCGATCTCGTCTTCACGACGCCGCCGGCCTATGGGGCGGGTTCCATCACCTTCGCCCGCGGCAACGGCAATGGAACGTTCACCGTGATGCCGTCCGTTCCCGATTCGGCCGTCTCGCAGCCGCATCTCGCCGACGTGGACGGTGACGGCAGCCTCGACGTGATCGAGTGCCTCTTGGGGCTGTGGGTCCGCCACGGAAATGGCGACGGCACGTTCGGCCCGGCGGCGCAGTTCGCGCCCTCGAACCTCGTCACCGGGCTCGGTGGGGTCGCTAGCGTAGGGGACATCGACGGTGATGGCGACGTCGACGTGGTCGTCGCGACGGGCGCGGTGATCCTCAACGACGGCGCCGGCACGTTCACGTTCGACGGCCCGTTCGTCAGTGCCAATGGATTGCGCATCCGGCTCGTGGATGCCGATCGCGACATGCAGCTCGATGCGGTGACGCTCGATGGTGCGTCGGATGCCGTCGTCATCTACCGCAATCGAACGGGCTGCTCAGGCCACGCCGTCCCCTACGGTGTCGGCTGTCCGGGGAGCGGTGGATTCGTTCCCACGCTGTGGGCCGACGGCTGCGCGACCCCAGGAGGGACGATGGTCCTCCACGTCGAGGGCGTCCTCGGCGGCGCACCCGCCTGGCTCGTCGCAGGGACGGGATCGACCTCGATCTCGCTCGGTTCCGGCTGCCGCCTCTACGTCGACCCGAACGGCCTCGCGCTCTTCCCCATCACGACCTTTGGGCTTCCGGTTGCAGGCCAGGGCCATCACACGCTCTCGATTCCCCTCGGCGCCGCCACGCCGCCGGGTCTCGTGTTCGCTATGCAGATCGCCGTCGCCGACTCGGCATCGCCGATCGCATTCGCCGGCTCGAACGGCCTGCTGATGTTCGTGCAGTAGCGATGTCGCGCGGCGATCGGCGCGCGCGGTGCGCCGAAACCTCCCGATCGCCGTCACTTGCCCGCGGCGAAGGCGTTGGCGTCGATCGTGCCCCGCCGCGAAACGCCAAACTCGGTGGCGCCGGAGGCTTTCGCGGTTTCGAATCAGACCGCCTGCATCCGGCGAAGAGAAGTCGGTGCGCTCTTGCACCAAACTAGGCGGCGGGACTAGACTGCCGCCTCCGCGATGGAGTTCACGCGCGTGCGTGGCGTCGCGGCCGACACAGGCAATCGGGCACGCAACGGGCGTGAACAGGCCATGCCGACCATCCAGGTCGCACGTGAGTTCATCGTCGCGGGCAGCGCGGCAACGCCGGAGTTCTTCTACACGCAGGGCTTCCCAGCGGGTGGGCTCTCAGGCGTCCACGTGAGCGCGACGGTGCTGGCGATGTCCGTGACAAGTGGCTCGCCGTCCGTTGGGCTGTACGTCCAATGGAGCTCGACGCTCGATGCCTGGAACTGGCTGGCGGGCGCCCCTTCGCCGATGACGCGCCTGCTCGATTTCACCGGTGTCGAGTCGAAACAGGGTTCCATTTCGCCCAGCAGTCCCTCGCCGTTCAACGTTGCCGCCGGTGGTCGGTGGCTTCGGCTGGCGCTGCGGGTTGATGGCCATCGACGTCGCAACATCGACTCCGAGTGTCATCAAGAGCAACCTGATCGACCCCGAGCGCAAAGGCGCAGCGTTCGTGCGAGTTCGAGTGGAGGCCACTGCGGGCTCCTCCGCCACAATCGCGGTCACAGCCAACACACTCAATTCGTGAATAATTGTACGGTCAAGAGATAGCAAGATGATGAAGATTACGGTCGGCGCCCTGCTCACGCTCGTGTCGCTCTCTTGGATCGACTCGCCTGGGGCGCCCCGCCGAACCCTCGGCAGCGTCGCCAATTCGGTGCGTACGCTCCCAGTCCGTCTGTCGGACCTCACGTTGGACCGCGCCTTCAACTACGCCGTTCCGCTGCCAGCGCCCATCCCATGGTCTTCGTCTACGACGCAGTTCTTCGGAAATGAGTGTTCATGCACGACACAGTTTCCGACGGACACAGGCGCTGCGATTACGGAGATCTCCGGGATCCCCAATCAACAAATAGGTGGCACGACTCTCGCGGTGCGCGTGATCGTACTTGTCGACGGCGTGAGGAGGCGGATATTCAGCATCCCGAATCTGAATTCCGTCGGTTCGGACCGGTATGAGTTCAACCCACCGGTGATCGTCAAGCCCGGTCAGGCACTCACAATCGACATCCTTCCTGGCCGCATCGAGGGCAGCGGAAACACGGGTTGGGGGCAGCTGGCACCTCCAGCGTCCCCAAACGGCGAATTCACGGTCGCCGGCTGGTGGCTGCTTCCTGGCGAAGCCGGGAACTGAGGTCGGCGATGCCGCTACTGCCGAAGGGGAACGGGCACTACTTTCGCCCGATCGGCGCCGGGTTCCGCGGCCGAGTCCTTGGCTCCGGCTTCATGCGGTTCACCGCGGCGATCAGCGGACCGAAGAGCGGGGAAACCGCGTCGCTCCTCGTCGCCCTCGAGCTGTTCTGAACGACGAGCCATTGTGGCGTAACCACGACGGCGACAACCGACGCTGCTGAAGACCAAGTCGAATCCAGCTGGGGAGGCGGCGCGCGGGCCGGGGAGGTAACCCGATCTTGGCGCCCATCAGTAGGACCGCACCGTCCGGCGTCGCATTCGCGTTATCGGCCGCAATCGGCGTCGCCGATAGCCTCTGCGGGATCGGATGGGCGGCTGATGTTCGTCCAGTGAGCGGGCTGTGGGCCTCGTGCGGAACTCATCATCGCGTCGTCGTACGGGGCTGGCGCGCGAGGCGCGAATGACGGCTACGTTCGCATCGAAGCCGCTCGCCTGCTTCTCGGTCACGACGTCCCGCGCCGACTGCACCGTGTGCGCCGCAACGCAAAGGCATGTCCCCCACTGACCCGATGGACGCTCGGCCGGTCGATTCGGACCGCAAACGACCTCGCGTACGCCCGACCGTCAAAGCGGCATCAGGATGCGAACGCCTGCCAGCATGAGCTGCGCGTCCTGCTGTCCGCAGGTTCGCTTCCACGCAGCCAACATCGTCGTCCCCGAGTACAAGTCCCCGCCCTTGAGCACCCGGCCGGGACCCGCGCCCGGATTTGCTGGATCCACCGCGTCGTCTTTCATCGCATCGAGCCAGTTCACGCTGAACTCGTCGCGACACCACTCCGAGACGTTTCCGAGCATATCGAAGACCCCGAACGAGTTGCACGGGAGGCGCCCGCCAGGGAACGGATATCTCCGACCGTCGCGGTTTGCCATGCACTGCGCGATCCGCGCCGGCGCACCGTACTGGCCGTCCTTTTCGCCGCTCCGGCAGGTGTATTCCCACTCGTATTCGTAAGGCAGCCGGACGCCGTTTCGTTCGCAGCACGCCGAAGCGTCCGCCCACGTCAGATCACAAACCGGGAGATCGTCACCGGGCGTGTTTCCAGGCGGGACGACACCCCCCATCCGAGTCCACTCTGACTGCGTCACCTCCTGCTCAGCCATGTAGAAGGGCGTCGAGACACGGATCCGACGGATCGGCCCTTCATCAGCCTGTCGGTCACGCTCCCAACCACCGGCGCCGACATATCCACTCCCTGGTGGGATGAGGACCATCGTCACCATGGACCGCGTCAGCTTGATTCTCCATGGCAGTCCCATCTGCTCGATCCTCGCTCGGATCGCTGGGTCTTGGATCCGGTCAGGCGCGGGGCTCTGCGCCACGACCGTCGCAACCCTGCGGATCGTGCTGTTCGACGCCTCCGCCCACTCAGCGTGAGCCTTCTGCACCGCGGTTTGGAGTCGCGCAGCCCGGGCTGCGGTGATCTCTCCGAGTCGCCTCGCGGTCGCAACTGCGTCGTCCGCGAGCAGCCGCTGTCCACGGTGCGTCGTCGACACCAACGTGGCCTCGTCGATCTCTGGACGTGACGTCGCGCGGGACTCTTGTGGACCAACCGCTCGCAACGAACAGGGACCCATCGCCAGAGACGTCGTCGCGACCGCAACGCGGGTGAGCACGAGGAGTCCGAGGAGGGTACGCATCTGACGTCTCCGATCGTCGTCCACGGCATCGCCAACCGCAAGGGCCCCCTCAAAGCGTGAACGGATTCGGCGCCCAGGTCAGGCGGGTGCCGAGGGGGCCGGTCGCGTCGACGTAGACGGCTTGCAGGGCGACGTTCGCGCCGAGCGCGGGCAGCGGGAGCGTGAACGGAACGGACTGGAAGACACCTTGGGCGTCGAAGGTGGGGAGCTCGAAGTCCTGGGCGGACGGTTCGATCGAGCGGTTCCACGAATACACGAGCCGGTTCGCGCCGGTCGCGAGGCCGCCCACCCGGAACTCGTTGCGGACGTCCGTGACGGACCCGCGATCGAAGCCCGAATCCGTCACGTCGACGACGAAGTCGAGTTGCCCGGACGCCTGGAATCCCTTCGAGGCGAGCCACGCGGAGTACCCCGGCACGGTCGGTTGGTCCAAGCTCGCATCCAGGTTCTCCGCGAGGATCTGTCCCGCGATCTCGTCGAGTGGGACGGGATTCGCCCACGGCGTGATCGAGACGGCGGACGGATCCCGCGCCGCGCGCGCCACGGCGATGGCGTCAAACCGCCCGACGACGTCACGCCCTGCGCTCCCGTGCGACGCGGCGCCTGCGTCCGCAAGCCGGAGCTCGGAAGAGAACTTGAACCACGCGTGCAACGGGAACGACGCGCGAATCTCGTCGCTCACGACGAATGCCGCGAACGCCGGCGCGGACGTCGGATCGACGGAGACGACGTAGGCATTCCGCGACAGCGGCATGATCACGCGCGCGACGGAATCGAGGCGCGCACGCCCCGCGGCCGTGACGGGCCCTTCGAGTCGGACGACGACCAACGCCCGGCTGCTGGTTTCGATCTCGCGCCACGCCGCGGAGACGGCGTCCTGCGAGCGCGGGATGACGGGTCATCGGTCGGCACCGTAGACCCATTGAAGTCGACCCCGAGCTCGTCGTCCCACAGCGCGTCGGCGACGGCGGCTGGATCCCAGGCGCGGCCCATTCGTGCGGACTCGACGACGACGCGGACGAAGGCCCCGTAGTCGGTGACGCGGGTGACGGCGCCTGACCGGATGAACGAGGCCGCGCGGTCGTCGCCCGGCGCGAAGTGGAGAACGTGACACGCCAGGTTGCGGGTGCGGCCAACGCGGTCCTGCTGCGCCAGGGAGTTTCCGGCGCCCAGCAACATCATCGCCGCGACGCCGAGAGACACGTGCCTGAACCATGCGCCGCGTGGTTCGCTGCCACCCACCAGCACGTCGACTTGCATGAACGGTCTCCTCGCGACCCGTTCGAGGGGATCGCGTCCGACCGCGGGCGCGCGTCGCCGCCGACCCGCCGGATCAAGGAGCGTGCGCAGCGTCGTCGCGGACAGGCAGAGCCGCGGAGCAACGGAAGGTGCGGCCGGTGGCGTCAAGCGCGCGCATCGCCGCCGATACCGATCCAACCGTCAGCCACGGCTCCGGTCGGCGTGTACGATCGAGAGGCTCGACATCGCCGTCGATCAATCAAGCTCCGGCAACTGCGTCAGCCCTCGGCCAACGCAAGGCCAACGTTCGCCGAACTCGCCGCAGACTCCCCCGTGACCCGCTGCGAGCTGACGAGCGGCGGAGGGCGAAACGAAATCCCCCGCAACTCCCGAGCGATCGATGAGAGCCGGAATTCACCGCGTGAAGCGCGCCGTGAGCCGCGAGTCGAGACCGACAGGGCTTCGAGCGGCGCGCGTTCACCCCTGATCGAACGAATCCCATCGCGCCCACCCAGTCACTTCCGATGGCGGACGACGCCTCCAGCCGACCTTGCAGGGGCCTTCTCGTCGTCATGATCGCGAACCTGGAATCGGCCCAGCAGGTGGATGGCCATCGCGCGCGACGAACGTTCCACTGAGCCCATCGCTCCCACGCGCGAGCATCCCCCTGGAGTGGCACTGCGGTTCAGAGGGAACCGTCCGTCGACGAGTTCGACCCACCGCCCATTCTCAGTCGCGCATGATGAACGCCCGCTCGACGACACCGCGCTCGTCGGCTTCGGAGCTCACATCGACCGGCTCGGAGACCCCGACCGCGGCACCATTCGCGTCGCGATATCGGAGCCGGTAGACACCGCGTCGCAGGTGAGCAAAGCTGAATTCGCCGCCGTTACCGGGGCCAAGGGATCGTTCCGCACCCCCACGGATGCGCTCGATGTCGATCGACACCTGCCCCTCCGTCACGAGACGGTCCCGGACTTTCAGCCGGCCGCGAATCACGTAGCCACGCTCCAATCGAATCACGGCATCGGAGGCCGGTCTTGGGAACACGACGTATGGCTCGTCCGCCGTCCCCGGGAACGCGAGGTCGTTACCAGCCTCGGATTGGTCGACGAACAGCCACACCTGGATCGCGCGCTCCGGCAAGCCGGACACGACGAAGCGCCCCGCGTCATCCGTGACGGCGCGATGTCCACCCCCCAACTGATCCCAAGTTCCGTCGGCCTTCGCCGAGTTCACGCGCAGCCGCAGACCCGCAACGGGCTTCTCGGCGAGTCCGAGCACGGTCCCGACGAGTACGCCTTTGCCGGCCTCGAGGTTGATCGAAACGGCCTCGTCACCGCCACCACGTACGCGGAGTTCGTCGCGGTCCGCCCGGATCGCCAGGGGAACGCCGTCAGCGGCTTCACACTGAATCCGATACGTACCGACGGGCACGTTCAGACTGAGGGGTTGCCCGCGAAGCAGCGTCCCGGAGGCGTGCGTGTTGCAGACGGCCGTTATTGGAGCAAGGACCACGCGCCCGAGGACGTCAGGCAGGTTCGAGGCATTCGCACCGATCGTCACCGTGAACACGACACGCTCGCACCTCGGGAGGGCAAACGTGATCGAGTCGCTGTTCTTGGCGGACAGGTCGACCAGTTGATGCAGTGAGGCGGGAATGCAGACGTCCGAACGCTCGCGGCCGGACTCGACCTGAATCCTCACCTCGCGGCGCGGAAGGCCTTCGAACGAGACTTTTCCTTCCGAGTCGGTCGTGCGGAGCATCTGCTGAGGAACGGCGCGAACGTCTATGCCGCTGATCGGTTTCCCCAGCGAATCACGCACCTCGACCGAACACGTCGCATCGGAACGTTTGAGCCGGACTTCCACGGCTTGATCCGGATCTCGGGCGTCGACGTCGATGCTCGCGTCCTCATACACCGCAATCCGCCGACCTGGGTTCCGATTGACCGTGACCCCGTAGTGGCCCGGGACTGATTCGACGGCGAGCGCGCCGGTGTTATCGGTGAACCGCGACACATTGAAGGACGCATCCGTCGAGGACACGGAGATGACGTCGACTGGTACGGCAATCGGAAGCGATGTCGCGTCATCGAACACGAAGATCGTCCAGGAGATCGACTCCGGTTTCCCCGGCGCCGATGTGGCCGGTTCCTCGGATGGCACACGCGCCTTCGTGATAGGCCGCGAGGACGGCGTGAGTTCCAGCGTCGACTCGAGACGCGCCGGAGGTGGCGCGCCGCGCGGACCGTCGTCCGAACAGGAGCGAACGACGACGAACGCGCCAACCGCAATCAATAGGGTCGTCAGCACCGCGCGTCGCATCGTCGGCTCCCTGTCGTATTCATCGATCGGTTGACACCGCACTCATTCCAAGAGGCGCCAGCGCAACGTCAGCGATTGCTGGGGCGTCATCGCAATGACCCGGACCGCAGCGTAGAAAGGTTTGGTCTGATCAGCATAGCTGCACTTGATGACGTAGGTGTGGCCGACGAGCGCTGGTGCGGCGGCCGTAGGTTTCGCTTCCACTGCCGAGAAGTCGACCGTCTCGAACGCAGGCGTCGCCTCTCCGTCGCACGTCACCTTCTGCCCATCCCGTTTGAGATACCAGAACACGGACTGGTCCGTGTTCTTCATCAGCGCGGGACCGACGTCGACGATCGAGCCAAGGCTTCCGCTCTCGACTGCGATGGCGAGAACGCCTTGGCCATAGCGGTCGAACATGATGTCCGTCGACTTGTTCGCCGGCCGGCCGTCCTGGACGACGAGACCGTATTCGGATCTCCTGAAGCTGTAGGCGCACATGAGCTCATCCTGGCTGAACAACGTTGCAGTGCCACCGTCCGACGGAGCCCGGGACGCGCCCTGAGGATTCGGTTCCGCGAAACCGCCGTGGCCGTCATCCAAACCCTTTGCGGCAACGAAGAGCGCCAGTGCCATTGCCGGCCCCAAGATCGACAGGAAATTCAAACGTGTTTTGCTCACGGGAATCCACTCCAAACAGCTGGTTTTCGAGAACACGAGGTGCATCTGTCTCCGGTCGATCCGGTATGACGCGAACCTGCTCACTCCAGAGCCTTCCAAGGTTCCGTCAGGTCGCCGCTCGCAAGGCTTCGACACGAGCGGCGACCTGTCGGGTTTCAGCTCACTCGCTCGGACCGCGACCGAGCGAAGTCGGCTGAGCGACTATTGCTGCGAACATGTGCCGGACCCTCGTGGGCCGAACGCGCCCGGCTTGCCGCTGGTCCCGCCGGGACCGCCGGCGCCCGGATCGCCGCCGGGGCCGCCGTCGCCAACCTGGCAACCCGCGGTCTTGGCCTTGCCGCCGACGCCACCGGTGCCGCCGTTACCTCCCTTCCCCGTGCCGACGCCCGTTCCGCCGGTCCCTCCCTTGCCCCCCTTTCCACCGGGACACCCGCAAGCGCCCACGCCGCCCGGAGCACCGTCGCGACCGTTGCCATTCGGCCCGATACCGCTCCCGCCCCTGCCACCCTGGCCGCCATCGCCGCCGGCACCCGTGCCGGTCGGGTCGCCACCGGCGCCACCAACCCCGCCGGTTGAACCGGGACCGCCGTCACCACCCGGGCCACCGGTTCCGCCAGCGCCATTCGGCTGCCCACCGGTGCCGCCCTTGCCACCCGTGCCACCGCTGCCGCCAACACCACCGTTGCTCCCGCCGCCACCGGGTCCGCCCTGGCCGCCGGTGCCACCCGGCGCGCTCCCCGGCCCACCGTTACCGCCCGCACCGCCGACGCCCCCGCTTCCGCTTCCCGCACCTGACCCGCCATCGCCGCCCTTGCCGCCCTGCTGGCCCGAATTCGCGCCGGCCCCACCGGCGCCGCCAACGCCGCCGATGGAGTTCGCTCCGGTTCCGTTGCCACCGCGCCCGCCCGCACCTGCGGTTGCTCCGGGGCCCCCGGCGCCACCGGTCCCGCCGACTCCGCCAGTGCCGGACGATGTGTTGCCGCCGTTACCGCCGGTCCCACCACCAGGACCACCGTTCCCGCCGGGGCCACCATTTCCAAACGACGAACTACCGCCGTTCCCACCATTACCGCCGCCGCTTCCACCGTCACCACCCCTGCCGCCGACTCCGGACGCCGAGGTGCCGCCGTTTCCACCGTTGCCGCCGCCGGAATTGCCGGGCCCGCCGGCTCCACCGTTGCCACCGGACCCCGACGCGTTCCCACCATTTCCGCCAGTTCCTCCGGAGGAACCGCCCAGGCCGCCGGTACCGCCGGTCGCGCCTGGCGCGGTTGTGTTTCCGCCGTCTCCTCCGTGGCCGCCGCCAGATCCGCCCTGGCCGCCTGTCCCCCCGTTACCGCCGCTGGAGAACCCGCCGGCTCCACCGGCGCCGCCCCCCGAACCACCGAGACCTCCGGTTCCGCCATTCCCTGAGGACGCCGATCCACCCGCCCCGCCGATCCCGCCGTTGGATCCGCCGACTCCGCCCGTTCCGCCGTCACCCGTGATTCCACCCGGTCCACCGGGGCCACCGGCGCCCAGCCCCACGCCGTTTCCACCAGCGCCGCCGTTTCCGCCGCCTTGGTAGCCGGACCCACTCCCGCCTGCGCCGCCGTTGGCATTGCTGGATCCGGCCCAGCCGTCGCCGCCGCGGCCGCCGTTTCCGCCGAGGCTACCCGAGCCGCCGGCGGTGCCCGGGTACCCATCGGGGTGAGACGCATCCCCTGGAGCACCATTGGTTCCGTTCTGTGCCGCCGCCATCGACGCCATGACCAGGCAGACAACGAATGACGCCGCTCTCACGTAGCCCGTTCTCATTGGATTGCTCCGAACCCAGTCGCGTTGATTCTGCACGGGACCCGGACCGGCAGGCTCGCTCGACTGACCCACATCCCCGGTCGTCCGTCACGCGGCGAGGCAACGTGCCTCACGCCAGATCTCGCGAAACCGCTTGCGCTCCACGCCAAGCCATCTCACGCAAACACGGCGATTCGACGTGAACCGCTGGGCTCGCTTTCCGCCTCGGCGTACGACGGTCGGGGATTGGCGACACTTGAGCGCACGAAGCCCGCTCGGACACATTTCCTGCGGCAGGAATCGCCACACCCGACGTTCCGATTTCTGGCGGCGTGGACCGGGACGCGACGCCCGGCGTTCGGAACTTCGGCCTGAGAACGCTGGGATTGGCGCAGCCGCGGCGGGCGAACGCCGCGCGGTCAGCCTACTTCGCGACCGACATTTGCCCGTAGTGCAGGTGCTGCATCCGCGACTGGCCGGCGGCGTCGATCGTGACGACGAACAGGTCGTCGTAGGCGGTCTCGGGGATCTCGACCTTCTCGGTGATGCCGAGCTCCTTCAGGATTCCGGGAATCACGTTCGAGTGCGAGACGATGAGGGTCGCCTCGCCGGGATGAGCGGTCGCCGCGGTCACGATGGCCTTCACGTCGGCGGCGGGCAACGAGGTGGCTTTCGCGCCTGCGACGCGGAAGTACTCGGCCGTCTGCTGGGTGCGCTTCTTGTCCGACGTGAACACGAACGAGACGCCGACGCTGCGCAGCGCCTGGTAGAGCGAGAGTGAACGGGCGATTCCGACGTCCGAGAGCGGCGGGTCCTGGTCCTTCGAATCCTTCGTGGACTTCTCGGCGTGACGAACGATGTAGAGGGTGGTGGCACCGGACGGGCGGGATTCGCCGCGCTCGGTCGCACGGATGCGCGCGACGAAATCCGGTGCGAGGTCGTTGGGGATCGGGATCGACAGATTGTACTGGGCGATCTTCCAGTTGCCGTCGATGCGGCGCAGCGCGCCCGTGCCGCGACAGCGCCCGTAACTCGCGCTGTACAGCGCCTCGTCGAAGTAGCAGTGCGTGCCATCTTCGGAGAGGACGAAGTTGCGCGACGTGGGGATGAAGATCCAAGCGGACTCGCGCTTGAAGTACGGCTCGCAGAACTTGCGGAACGCGTCCACGGTCCAACGCTCGGCGCCGTCGGTTCCAAAGAAGACACCGTCCGGAGCGAAGAGCGCGAAGTACCGCTTGGCGTCGCCGCGCGAGGCGGCGTCGCAGAAATCGTCGAGCGCCTCGGCGGCGGACTGCTCGGCGGGATCGGAGCGTCGCGTCGACTCGCGCAGCTTGCGGAGCGCGTCGACAGCTGGCGGCGTTTCGTCGTGCGCGACCGGGAGCGGTTTCGGGACGACGAACTCGGGGGTGAGCGAGGGCGGAACCGCCACGTCTCCGATCGAGACCCAGTAGAACCGCACGCCTTCGATGCGGTAGGTGACGCGTAGCCGCCGGCACAGCTCGTGGAGCGGGTGCGGAGCTCCGAGCGGCTGCGTCGTGGCGTCGATCGTGATGGCGACCCATCCGACCTTCCCGAGCGCGTGGCTCAGCGACGACGCGCCGATGTTCCCGAGCGCGCCGTCCGCCTTGAGGATGATCACGATCGGTCGGAGGTTCCGCGCCATCGCCGGCGTCGCCGAGATCGTGTACGAGATGCTCCCGCCGCCCGGCGTCGCAAGCTGCTTGGTCGTCGACTCGACGGCGGCGCCGCTCTCCTGGGCGAAGGCGGTGACGGCCAGGAGGCACGACCACACCATTCCGATTCGGAGCATCCCACTCTCCCCCAGTCAGGCGACTTCGATCACTCGAGCGTGAACCACTGCACTTCGACGCGACGATTCTGTTCGCGCTGCGCGTCGTCCAGGGCGTTCGGATTGACCGGCTCGTTCCAACCCGCGCCGAAGGTCTCGATGCGGTCGGCGGCGACCCCGTGCTTCTCCGTGAGGAGGCGGCGAATCTCCTTCGCGCGATCCTCGCTGAGCTGTACGGCGCGCAACCCTTGCGACCTCACCAGCTGTTCCCCGCCCTTCTTGCGGAACTCGGGGATCATGGAGTTGTCTACATGACCACGCAGCAGGACCGTCGAGCCCGGGCTGACCTGAAGCAACCGCTTGATCGCCTCCAGGTTCGCCGTGTTCTCGGGCTTCTGCATGTCGAGCTTGGACGAGTTCGTCTCGAAGAAGAAGCGGATGTCCTTGCTCAAGAGCGGGTCGCCTTCGACTGACGGCCCGGCGCCCGTCTTCAACGGCGAGATCAGCGCCTTCTGATCCTTGAACGCGCCCGCCTGCTCGAGGGCCTGCAGATGCTTCAGCTCCACGAACCGGTCGGCGCTGGGCGGGTTCTTCAGGAACTCGCGCCCGTAGGCGTCCATCGCCGAGAAGTAGATGCCGCCGAAGCTGCCTGCCGAGTCGATGTTGCCGGTGAGGAACGCCAGGCTCTCGGGGCCGTTCGCCAGGTGGACCTTCGCGAGCTCGGACTTGGTCTTGTCCTTCTCCCACTTGAACGCCTTGCCGATGACGTCGAAGTGAGCCTCCGGGTTCGTCCGCACCATCACGTTGCCTTCGATCAGACCTGCGACGAGTCCCTTCACCATTTCGGGGAACTGCTGGGCGAAGCCTTTGTTCACCACGAGGATGTCGCCGATGATCAAGAGGTTGCGGTTGGAGACGAGCATGTGCGCCTTGCCGCCGCTGCCCTCGACGACTTCCGTCGTCTTCGGCGCCCACGTCACGCAGCCGGCCAGTCGGTTGCGCCCCGACTTCAGGTCGCGCAGGAACAAATCGCCCGCGCCGAACGCGTCCGCGCAGTAGACGAGGTTCACCTTCTCCGGATCCGGCTTGCCCTTCAGGTCCGGCAGCATCGTGACGCCGAGGCCGGCCTCGCCCGCCAGGTAACGGATGAAGAAGTCGGCCTCGGTGAACTGCGCCGTCGCGAGAACCTTCCCCTTCAGCGCGTTCACCTTCTTGATGTCGCTGCGGACGATCAGCCCGTCGGCGCCGCGCGAGAACCCGATCTGGGTCGGGACGACGACCTGGAACTGACGCCCATAGACGGCGAGCACGTCCGCCGTCGTCGCCGACGCGGCCAGCTTGCCGCTGTTCAGCGCGGACCAGCTCTCCTCCTCGCTCAACGAGAGCTTGACCTTGATCCCGTACTTCTTCGTGAAGACCGAGTTGTCGTTCGGCTCGAGTCCGCCGTTCGCCGCGATGAGGCCCGCGTAGCCCGCGTACTCGCTCAACTCGATCTCGACGACGTTGTCCTTGGGCGCGTAGGCGCCCGCGGCGGCGAGCTTGGGCACTTCGGCGCGGGTCTCGACGAGCTCCGCGTCGGCCGCCATGCCGCCCAGGTCGTTCTGCGACCACGCACGCGGTGCAATGAGCGCACAAAGCGCAACGGAAAGCACGCACAGGTGGACTGACTTCATCTTGTCTTCTCCTCCGGCGAGGGGCCGGACGTTCATTTGATCAACGACTGGATGTCGATGGGCGCGACGGCCATGGGAAGCGCGCCGGAGATGTCCTCGCCGAGCGAGCCCAGGATCTTCGTGTACGTGGCGATCTGCTGCTCGGTCTCCTTCATCTTCTCGGTGACCGGGTTCGACTTGTCGATGCGGTAGCGCTCCAGGTCGACCGACACGCGGTCCTTCAGCCCCGTGAGCTTGTCGATCTCCTCACGCAGGCGCGTGATCGTCTTGTCGAGCTTCGCGAGCGCCTCGTCGTAGGACTGCACGAGTGGTTTGCGCTCGGCGATCCTCCGCCGTGTTTCCTCGAGCGTCGCCTTCGCATGCTCCTTGTCGAGCTGTCGGCCTGCGATGGAAACCGGCCAGTGATCCTCCTCGTCGGCCTTGCGCACGGCCGTCGAGAGGCGCTGCTCCAGGTTCACCATGTCGTCGTAGTTGTTGGCGAACTTGGACCGACGGTCGCCCAGTTCTTTTCGCTTCGCGGCGGACGTGTCGAGGCGCTGCGTTCGCTGTTGGATCTGATTGGCGAGCTGCTGATCTGCCCAGCGGAAATAGCCTTCCGGATCGGCAGCCATGTCGTCCGGCGTCCACACCTTCTCGGCGGGCGGCGTCGGCTTCGGCGGCGGCGACGATTCACGGCCGCAGGATGAGAGCCCCGCTGCGAGCGCAAGTCCCAACAGTCCCAGAGCAACGTTGCGTTTCATCTTCCGCCGCCTTTCCTCCATGACGTCGGCGCGCCGCGGCCCGGTGGGCAGTCGGCGCGCCGTGGGTGCGATCCAACGATCAGCTGTTCAGGAACGCATCCGCGCTCGGGTGAGCGGCGTCGGTCGCCGCCTTCGATTCCTGCATCAGCTCTTCGACGGTACGAACGGCGGATCCTTGCGCCATCGCCTCGTTCTGGACGAGCACCTCGTTCACGTCGGCGAGCATCTTCTCCGTGTCCTTCGTGAGGGCATTGACCTTCACGAGTTCCTTCTGAGTCTGAAGGAGGCCGAGCTTGGACTTGCTCTCGCTGATGCGGTTGACGAGCTCGAACTGCTTCTTCTCGGCGCTGCCGAGCCCCGTGCTGACCTGCTTCAGGATGCCGTCGTAGCCACCCTTCTGGCTCAAGAGGAGATCGACCTGGCTCTTCAGCTCGGCTTCCGAGTACTTCTTGCCGGCAACTTCGAGTGGCCATTTGTTGTCGGCCTTCGCC
Organism: Planctomycetota bacterium; assembly: GCA_044222185.1. Taxonomy (GTDB): domain Bacteria; phylum Planctomycetota; family CAIWVZ01; genus JBGANV01. The sequence goes on along the minus strand of JBGANV010000004.1, from coordinate 116,010 downwards.
GCCTTGTAGGCCATCTTGAACTCGTTCAGCTGCTTCTCGGCGAAGGCAAGCTTCTCCTGGTTCGTCCGCTGGAGCTCGTCGAGTTTCGCCTTCGCGGAGCCCAATGACGCCTTCGCCGACTCGAACTTGTCGATGTTCTCGCCGAGGCGCTTGATCGAGTAATCCATGAACCCGACCGGATCCTTGCGGCGCGCTTCCTCGTTCCAGCCGGCGTGCTTGTCGTACACGTCGTCGACCTTGGCCTTGAAGCCGGGGAACGCGAAGTAGGCGATGGCAACGATGGCGACGACCAGTCCGATCAGCTTGCTTCCAGTCACGTCTTCACCCTTTCTGTCCCGGCGTTGCGCGCTGCGCGCTCGTGAGCTCGGGAGCCAAACCAACCGCCCGGCGCGTCAATCGCGGCCACGGGACGTGAGATCCTATTACGTTGCGTCCATCGAATCTGCGGGACGGCGGCCCCTCGAGCGACTCATTTGTCCTTGGCAACTCCGTCCCGCTGCGCCAGCCGGCGCGCGACGGACGCGCCGGAGTTCAAGCCGCCCTCCATGTAGCCCACGAACGCGAAGCTCGTGTGTTCGCCCGCGAAGTGAACGCGTCCGCCGATCCCTTCGCGCAGCGCAGGCCCAGCGAGGGTGATCTGCCCCGGCGCCGGGAACGAGTAGCCGCCCCGCGTCAGAGGTTCGGACGGCCAATCCATGAAGCGCGCCTTCACGAAGCTCTTTCGGACGTCTCCGTACAGGCGCTCCAGTTCCAGAAGGTAGTTCTCGGTCCTTTGGTCGGACGGCCACGCACGGCATTGATCCGCCGCGCCGCCGCCGGAGAACGCGACCATCGCGGCGCCCACTTCACCGGGCTGCCCGTCCGTTCCCTCCCACGTCATGGAGACGGGGCCGTCCGTCAGCGAATCCGCGGCGAGCTTCGCGTCCTTCCAGAACCGCGATTTCATCGCCATCAGGAACTTGATCGCGGTCCCCATTTGAAGCGAGAGCGCCGCCGGGAGCGGCGGGTTGAATGCGATGCGGTTCCACGTCGACTGCGGCACGGCGACGACGACGTCGTCGGCCTCCAGGGCCTTGCCGCTCGCCAGCGTGATCGTCACGGACTTGTCCCCGAGCCTCACGCTGCTGACGGGAGTGCCGAGCTGGATGCGCTTCTCGCCCACGGCTGCGGCGAGTTTGAACGCCAGCTGCTGGTTTCCGCCCTTGCAGCGGTAGACCTCGCTCTCGGTCCAGTACTTCTCGACGCCGCCACCCTTCACTTGGGCGAGGTTGCCGAGGTAGCTCTGCCAGGCCGTCATCACGCCGTTGTTGCCCGACAGCTCGGACGTGAGTGCCCGCTGGCAGTTGGACGACACCTTCAGACCGGCGACCCAATCGGCCGTGGTCCGGCGGTCGAGGGCGGCAGCGTCAGGCGACTTCCACGGCTCGGCGGCGTCGACCTTCTCCGCGTCCGCATTCATCTGGCCGTGGGCCTCCTCCAACTCGGCCCACAGCTTCTCCGATTCCTCGGCCGTGAGCTTCTTGCCACCAAGCATGATGGGCGCCTCGAGTTCCTTCTCTTCCGTCACGTCGAGGAACTGGAGACCGAACTTGTCCGCGTAGGCGACCCAGGTGGGATGGTTCGAGCCGATGAGCTCGGCGCCGCCTTCCACGTTCTTGCCGTCGACGAAATCGGAGAAGCTCAGGACGCGCCCGCCGACGCGGTTGCGGGCTTCGACCACCGTCACGTCGTAGCCGGCCGTCAGGAGTTCGAACGCCGCGGCCAGGCCCGCGAACCCGGCGCCGATGACCACGATCCGCTTGCCCTTGGGCTTGCTCTCGGCGTCCTGGGTGAATCCGAGCCGGGAGCTCAGGAGAAGCCCCGCACCCGTCGCGAGCGTCGTCTTCAGCATCTCGCGCCGGGTGACGGTGTCCACGGGACGTCCGAAGCGCTGGTTCAGCACGGCAAAGAGCGATCGTGACATGGTGATGAGGTCTCCTCTTCCTGTTGGGCCGCTCGGCGACGGCAGAGTCTGGGGGTCGGTCCGGACGGCTTCAAGGGGCCGGAACCTCCGACGGTGCGCGTTAGGATGCCGCCTCCATGTCGCACACGATTCAACGTCGGAAGAGCCTGGTCTGCCGCGTGGGCGGCGTCCCCGTCGGGGGCGAGTATCCGGTCGTCGTCCAGTCCATGACCAACACGGATACGGAGGATGCGGAGAAAACCGCACAGCAGGTCGCAGAGCTGGCGCGCGCGGGCTCCGAGCTGGTGCGGATCACGGTCAACACGCGCGAGGCGGCGAAGCGCGTGGCGGAGATCAAGAACCGCATCCACGACCTGGGCGTCCACGTGCCCCTCATCGGCGACTTCCATTACAACGGCCACCAGTTGCTGCGTGAGTACAAGGACTGCGCCGAGGCCCTCGACAAGTACCGGATCAACCCGGGCAACGTGGGCCGCGGGCACAGCCACGACGACAACTTCGCCACGATGATCAGGGTGGCGAACGACTACGGGAAGCCCGTGCGGATCGGCGTCAACGCGGGCTCGCTCGACCCCGAACTCCTCGACCGGCTGATGGACGAGAACGCCAAGAAGCCGGCGCCGGACGATGCGGACAGCGTGCTCCGTGAAGCCATGGTGCAGAGCGCGCTCCGATCCGCCGAGGGCGCCGTGAAGCTCGGCATGCCGGCGGAGCGCATCATCCTCTCGGTGAAGGCGAGTCAGATTCATCACATGGTCGCGGCCTACGAGTCGCTGGCCGCGAGGTGCCAGTTCCCGCTTCACCTGGGACTCACGGAAGCCGGCATGGGCAGCAAGGGTATCGTCGCCACGACGGCCGCGCTCACCATGCTGCTCACGAAGGGCATCGGTGAGACGATCCGCGCGAGCCTCACTCCGGAACCGAACGGCGACCGCACGCTCGAGGTGAAGGTGTGCCAGCAGGTGCTTCAAACGCTCGGCATCCGCAGCTTCATGCCCATGGTCACGGCGTGCCCCGGCTGTGGCCGCACCACGAGCACGTTCTTCCAGGAGCTCGCGCAGCAGATCGAGGCCTACCTCGGTCGGCGCATGCCTGACTGGAAGAAGCAGCACCAAGGCGTGGAAGAGATGCTCGTCGCCGTCATGGGCTGCGTCGTGAACGGCCCCGGCGAAAGTCGCGCCGCCAACATCGGCATCTCGCTCCCGGGAACCGGTGAGGATCCCAAGGCGCCGGTCTACATCGACGGCGAGAAGGCCGTCACGCTGCAGGGCCCGACGATCGCCGCCGACTTCACGCGCCTCGTCGAGGACTACGTGACGCGCAAGTACGCGCGGCGCTGACCGGCGGGCCCGTCGACCGGCCCCGTCGGCAACGCTGTCCGTGCAATTCACTCACGCCGTGCATGATCATCATTCACGCGATGAATGGATCGCGCCGACGGCTCGCACGAGGTCCGCGAGCACATCGTCGTCGATGTCGCCGGCGACGCGAAGCGCTCACGTGATGCGGCAGGGGTCTCGGCCCAGAGACCGCCGGCGAGTGAACGCGGCCGGCGATGCCCCATCCTTCGCGCCGCGAGCTGCGATCTCCATCGAGAACGCGACGAGGATGGCGACGGATTTCGGCCGCCGATGTCGGGGGGTATTGGCCTCATTGCATCAACCAGATTTGACCTCCTCATGACATCTGCCGGGAAACTCCCGGGCACCATCACGTCGAAAGCAGTCGGAGGCACGTCATGAAGACAATCGACCTGATGATGCGTGTGATGATCGTGGGGCTCGTGGCCGGGATCGCCGTGGCGCAGAACGACGACGCGAGGGACGCGGCAACCATCGACAAGGATGTCCGAGCCCTCCTCACGGCAGAGATTCACGGTGATCCGGTCGGGGCGCTGACGTCCCTCCAGCAGTCGATCTCGGCGGCGGGGGCGGACGCGCCGCTGCGACTCCGAGCACGACTGGTGGCGCTGCTCGAAGAGGCGGGCGAGCCAACGAAGGCCCTCGACGAGGCCAAGAAACTGGCGAGCGCGCGCGAGCCCTACGGCTCCTGGGCCAAGGTGCGCGCCTCGCAACTATCCTCCGTCCTCCAGCAGCAGGCCGTCGCTGGCGACGATCCGCTCCTTCGCCTGATCCTCAAGCTGGACGGCACCGCCAGCGGGACGGAGTCCGACGCGGCGTACCGCGCGAAGAACGAACTCAATTCGCTCGGTGTCCTCGTGGCACCGGTGCTCCGCAAGCACATCACGAAGGTCGGCCCCGTAGGTGCGCGCGCGATCCTCGAGCTGCTGACGTCGAGCCCGGACGACGAATTGCCGGGGTTCATCGAATCCCTGCTCGGCACGACGGGCGACCAAGGTTACCTCGCGCGGCTCGCCGCCGACGCGATCCGATACCTTCCGGCGGAACCGCGCAAGCGACTTGGCGATCGCGCCGCGGGGAGTCCCATCGAAGCCCTTCGGATCGCAGGACTGACGGCGCTCGCGACGATCCCGAGCGAACGTCCGCGAGTCGTGGCCGCCATCCGCGAACTCGTCGAGTCGCCAAAGACGCTCGCACCGCGCACGGCGATCGTGGTCCTCGGGTTGAAGTCCATGTCGGCCGTCGACGAGGTCGGCCCGCTCCTGGAAGCCTGGGCCGCGTCGCCCAACGCCGACATCGCGACGACCGCGGTTCGAACGTGGATGTCGCGCAACGACGGCATCACGGATGCCGTCGCGTCGGCGTTCTTCGCGAGACTGCCCGAGCCATCGAAGTCGGCGTTCATCACGGCGACCATCGACTTCCGCATCAAGTGGCCAAGCATCCTGATCCAAGGCCTGGCCAGCGAGCGCACGAGAAACGACGCCCTCAACGCGCTGCAGGGAATGAGCGCAGATGTGCCCGCGGCGGCAATCGCTTCCCTGCTTCAGTTCACCCCCGACGGACACAACGCACGTCCGTTCAGCCTGCTGCGACGGTGCCAGGATTCGGGCGCCGAGGACATCGTCGTCGAGCAGCTGGCACGCAAGTCGTTCGGCACGACGGAAGATCGCCGCACCGCAGTCGACTACGTGCGCCGCGTCGCGCCGAAGCGCCTGATCCCGCTGCTTGGCGACCTGCTCTACTACCTTGCGCACGAGGACGGTCAGGAAGTCCTGCGGACACTCATCGAGCAAGGCGACTCGTCGGTCGTCGGGCCGCTCACCCGCGCGCTCATTACCGAGCGGATCCCATCGATCGACGGACCAAAGAGCGTTCGAGCCTTCGCCGTCGACGCCATCGCCAAGTGGAACGACGCGTCGACCCTGCCCAGCCTGCAGGCGCTCCTCGCGGCGCGTCTGAATGACCCCACGAGGGCGCTGGTGCTCGAGCGCCTACCTGCCTCCGTCGCCCGGTGGTTGACGCCATCCGACGTGCCCGCGCTCCTCAAGGCGCTCGATGGAGCTCAGGACGTGTTCGTCGAAGCCTTCATGAACGTGGCGAAACGCAAGATCACGGCAGATCAACTCGACGCCGCGGTCGCACTCGCTGAATCGACGACGCACGAAGCGTTGGCCACCGGCCTGGTGTACATGATCGCCCAGACCGCCGGAAAGAACGCTGCGACGCGCCTGACGCCGCTCATCACCCACAAGCTCCCCGCCATCCGCGTCGAGGCCGTCGTGGCGTCGGCACCGTTCGCGAAGGACGCGGACTTCGACAGGATCGCCACCGTCGTGCGCGAGGCGCCGCCGGAGACGCTCGCGCGTCTCCTCGAAGCCCCCAACCTGGCATCGAACGATGCGGTTCGAGCGGCGCTCGTCGAACGGATCGTCGCCGGTTCATTTACCTCGAGCGACGTCGAACGCTTCCTGCGGTCGCTGGGCGGCAGCGGCGCAGCGGTCGCACGCGAGATCCTGGCACTGGCGCGCGATCGCCGTCCGCCGGCCGCGGAGGAAGTCGTGTTCGGCGCACTCACGTGCACCGTCCCGCTCCCGGAGGCGGCTCTCCCGGAGGTCACTCCGTTCCTCATGCACGCCGAGCTCAGCGTCCGACTTGCCGCCGTGAGGGCAGCGCTCTCGACCTACTCCATGAGGGCCGTTCCTCACCTCATCGAGGCGCTGAAGGACCCGGAGCCGCAAATGAGAGGCGCTGCGAACGAAGCCCTGAAGTCGATCCGCGACTACCTGTCGCAGAAGGCCGAATGGGAAGCCTGGACCCAGTCGCGTCCGACGAAGTAGGCGTCGCCGCGGGAAGGAGTCACCCACCCGCCCGCGGCGCGTCGCCGCCCGCCGAAAGCCGCGCGAGCAGCGTGCGGCGGGCGAACATGTAGCGCATGCGGGCGTTGGCCTCCGAGATCCCGAGCTCCGTCGCGATCTCCTTGAACGACGCGTCGAGGAGCACGCGGCGAACGAGAACGGCGCGCTGGTGCGGCGGCAACCGCTGCACCTGCTCGACGAGCTGTTCGAGCGGACCATCGCCCTTCGCAGATGACGCCTCGGCGCCGGGCTGAAGGAGTTGCGCCACGAGCTGATCACCCTCGCGCCGCATGGCGATCGTGCTCGGCGACGGATCGCTGGCGGAGACCACCATCACCGGGTTCTCCGAGTCGGGCTCGCCGAGCGGAACGGGTTGCTGACCGCGGCGGCGGAACAAGTCGACGATCTTGTTGCGCACGATCACCGACAGCCATCCGTTGAAGCTGGCGCCCGGCCGCAAGGAGAACCCGTCGAATCCGCGCACGACCGACAACACGCACTCGGCCACGTAGTCGTCGATGGTCTCACCCTGATCCTTCACGAGGGCCCGCACCATGTTCACGATGCGCGGACGGATGCGGGACATGAGGTCCGTCATGGCTCGCTGATCGAGCTTGGCGGTGCGGACCAGCAGGGTCGTCGTGATGTTCTGGCGAGCCGCCGCGTCGTCGCCGCGCTTCTTCGTCGTGCTCACGGCTTCGTCCCCACGTGAATGGCGATGGACCCGCACATGAGGAGCCGGTGCTTCACGTCGCGGAAGCCTGCCCCGAGGAGTTCTCCGTCGAGTTCCGCCGGAGTGAGGAAGCGATCCGTCGAATTCGCCAGGTAGCGGTAGGACTCGCGGTCCCCTCCGGACATGCGCACGAGCAAGGGCATGACCCCGTGGAGATAGATCCGGTGTCCGAGGCGGACGATCGGCGACGCGATGCGTGCGCAATCGAGCGACACGAACCGTCCACCGGGCTTCAGCACGCGGAGCACTTCGCGATAGGTCGCCGGCCGATCGCCCACGTTGCGCAGAACCCAGCCCATGGTGACCGCATCCGCGAAGTCGACAGGCAATCCGGTGTCCGCCGCGTTGCCGTGCACGAGTCGCACGCCCGCGAACCCCGCCCGTCGCACCTTCTCGCGGGCGACGTCCAGCATGCGATCGGCGATGTCCACGCCGACCACCTCACCGGTGGGCCCGGCGGCGTGCTTCAGAGCCAGGAGAAACTCACCCGTGCCACATCCGAGATCCGCGACGCGTGCCCCCGGGCCGATTCCCGCCATCTTCACGCCGAGCGCGCGCCAGCTTCGGTCCCGCCCCAGGCTGATGAGCGTGTTGAGGCGGTCGTACGGTCGCGCGATGCGGTCGAACATGGACGCGACGTAGACTTCGCGCTCGCGGCCCGACAGCCGCGCTCCGTCGATCGAAACGCTGGGACCCGACATGGCCGCCGATCCTAACGACCACCAAAAGAAGCGGGAAGCTTTCAGCCTCTGGTCGCTGTTCCGTCGCCGACGTGGACCGGCGCCCAGAGTCGTCTTCTACAAGACGCGGAACTGCTGCCTGTGCGTGACCGCGCTCGACGTCGTGAACGCCGTGCGCAAGCGCGTGCCATTCGAGCTCGAACTCGTGGACATCACGGACGACGCCGAGCGACTGAGCCTCTACGGAAACGAAGTGCCCGTCGTTTTCGTCAACGGCCGCAAGAGGTTCTTCGGGAAGGTCGACCCGGTGCTCTTCCGGCGCGAGGTCGAGCGGCCGCCCGTCGGGTCCTGATGCTGCCCGGGCCGCGAACGCTCCCAGCCGTCACGAACGCAGGATCTCCTTCAGCGCCACCAGGAGGCGGTCCACGTCCTCCGGCAGGTTCATGGCGTGCATCGACACCCGCACGCCGCCGACGCCCTTCGCCCACCGCGCGCTCACGGCGATCCGCCGATCCTTCAGCTTCTCGACCAGGGCCAGGTCACCCTCTCGTGCTCCAGGGGTGACGAAGACGACGATCCCCGCGCGCCGCTCCGGTTCGCGCGGCGTCAACACGCGCAGCCCGAGCGCGTCCAACCCCTGGATCAGATCGGTCCCAAGCGCGCGCACGTGATCGGCGATCGCGGGAACGCCCACCTTGCCGATCAACTCCGTCATCTCGGCGATGCCGATTGCACCCGGGTAGCTCGGCGTTCCGCCGGACTCGAACGACCGCCCCACGGACGGGAACACGACCTCCTCGTCGAGGGACGCGGTGCCGCTCGTGAACCACTCCCACCAGTTGCGGTGGGTCGAGGGGAGCCCGGCGAGGAACCCGAATCGGGTTGGGCGAGAGCGCGCGGCGACGAAGGGGTTCACGTAGAGGAAGCCGGCACCGAGCGTGGAGCACAACCATTTGTGACCGCCGACGGAGTAATAAGACACCTCCGTCTGCTTCATGTCGACGGGCACGACGCCGAACGTCTGCACTCCGTCGACGACGAGCAGGAGCCCCCGGGCGCGCACTTCGCCGGCGATCGCGGGCAGGTCCAGCAGCGCACCGGTGGTCCACCCCACGGTCGACACCGCCACGACGCGCGTGCGGTCGTCGATGAGCTTCAGCATGTCGTCGACGTGCATGAGCTCGCCCGGTCGCCCAGGAACCTGCCGGACCTCGATCTTGTCGCTGCGGCGCCGCTGGAGCCAAGGGAGGGCAACCGCGAGATAATCGTGCTCGGCGACGAGGACGTTGTCGCCCGGCTGAAGCCGGATGCACTCGGAGGCGATCTGCAATCCCTCGGTCGTGTTCGCGACGAGGGCGACGTCGTCAGGCTTGGCATTCAAGATGCCGCCGACCTGTTCGCGCGCGCGGTTGCGCGTGGCCGCCTGCGCCGCGTGCACGTGGGTCGACGCCGCCGTCGGACACGTGGCGAGGTCGTCCACGTAGCGGTGGATCGCCGTCTGCGTCCCGCTGGGGACGAGTCCCGTCGCCGCCCAATCGAGGAAGACGAGCCCGCGGTCCAACGCCGGGAAGTGAGCGCGCAAGTCCTGGGGTTTCATGTGCGGTGAAAGTGTCGCATCCGGTCTCGCGTGTTTCACCCGCCTGTCCCCAGTCTTCTTGGTGTCGTTCCCCCCTCGTAGGATCCCCGGCCATGCCCGACACCGCGACTCCCATCCAGGGTGACATCGGACTGCTCAGGATCGACCGCTCGCGGGAGTCCCGCAAGCCCGGACGACGCCGTCGTGGATTCCCTTGGGGCCTGGGGATCACGCTGGCACTCCTCGGCGGCGCGGCCTACGTCGCGTGGCCACGCATCCAGCCCCTGGTTGCGGGGATGCGGGCCGTCCCCGTGAAGACGGCGGCGATCATCAAGACGCGCCCCGGCGCTTCGTCCGAACTGACGAACGCCACGGGGTATGTGGTCGCCCGCCGCAAGGCGTCGGTGTCGAGCAAGCTGTCGGGGCGACTGATCGATCTGCGCGTCGACGTGGGTAGCCGCGTGAAGAAGGGCGACCTCATCGCCAAGCTGGATGACGAGATCTACCGCGCCGCCGTCGACCACGCGTCAGCCCAGCTCGAGGAGTCGAAGGCTGAGGAGACGGCGGCGAACGTTCGAGTGACCATCGCCGAGCGAACGGTTGCCAAGCAGCGCCTTGGCATCGACGAGATGAAGGCGACGGTCGATCAGTGGACGGTCGAGGTGACCGAGGCCGAGCGTATCGTCAAGCGCGAGCAGGACTTGATGGCCCGCGGCGCCGGGACGCCGGAGGCTGTCGCCCAGGCCGTGTACAAACGCGACCTCATGAAGGCCAACATCGCCAGCGCCCGCACGCGCATCCAATCCGCCGAGGCTGCCCTGGCGGAGGCGCAGGCCGAGGTCTTCGGCCAGAAGGCGCGGATCCCCGTGGCCGCCCAGGCGACGAAGCGTGCCGAGGCCCAGCTGACGACAGCCCGGTCGAATCTGGCCGACACCGAACTCCATGCCGAGTTCGACGCCGTCGTCCTGCGCAAGGAAGCGGACATCGGCGAGATGGTCGTGCCGGCGCTGATGGGGGGCGGCTCGACGCGCGGAGCGGTGGTGACGCTCGCCGATTTCACGACGCTCGAGATCGAAGTCGACGTGTTCGAGCGCGACCTCCATCTCGTGAAGGACGGAGCACCCGCCCGCATCTACCTTGACGCCTATCCGGACGCGCCCATGCCCGGCAAGGTTCGCCAGGTCGAGCCCACCGCCGACCGCCAAAAAGCAACCGTGCTCGTGAAGGTGACGTTCGACAATCTCGACGATCGCGTGCTGCCCGAGATGGGCGGGCGGGTCGTCTTTCTCCGCGACGCGGCCGAAAGCCTTGCCGCGCCGCAAATCCTCGCACCCAGCGACGCGCTCATGACGATCGACGGCCGACGCGGCGTGTTCGTCGTCACGGGTGACAGCGTGAGGTTCACGCCGGTGAAGACGGGCGAGGAACGCAAAACCAACGTCGTGATCGAGTCGGGGCTTTCAGGCGGCGAACTCGTCGTCGTCTCGCCACCGGCCGGTCTCAACGACGGAACCCAGATCAAACGGGAGTGATCGATGGCTGACGCTTCAAACACCCTGGTCCACGTGGACCGGGTCGGCATGACGTACACGCGCGGTTCGGAGCCGGTGCACGTCCTCTCGGACTTGTCGCTGAAGATCGCCACGGGCGATTACTTCGCGCTCATGGGACCGTCAGGCTCCGGCAAGAGCACGCTCTTGAACCTCATCGGCGGACTCGATCGCCCCACGCAGGGGGCGGTCGTCGTCGATGGCGAGGACATCGGACAGTTGTCCAATTCCGAGCTGGCCCAGTGGCGCTCACGACACGTGGGGTTCATCTTCCAGGCCTACAACCTGATCCCCGTGCTCACGGCGGCGCAGAACGTCGAACTTCCGCTGCTCCTCCAGCCGTTGTCGAGGTCGCAACGCAAGGAGCACGTGCAGCGGGCCCTCTCGATCGTCGGCCTCGGGGACCGCTCGGGCCACTACCCGAACCAGCTGTCGGGTGGACAGGAGCAACGCGTGGCGATCGCCCGCGCCATCGTCACGGATCCGACGCTCATCCTCGCCGACGAGCCGACCGGTGACCTCGATCATGTGAACGCGGAGGCGGTACTCGACCTCCTCGATGCGCTGAACAAGCAGTTCCAGAAGACCATCGTCATGGTCACGCACGACCGGGCGGCTGCCCACCGCGCCAAGCGCGTCCTTCACTTGGACAAGGGCACCATCAAGGCGGAGACCGCCGGGAGCGCGGTCCAGTGAGATTCCCCACCGTCCTCATCTTCGCGCACCTGCGACGGAACTGGTTCCGGAGTCTCCTGACTCTCGGCAGCGTGTTCGTCGCGGTGCTCACGTTCGAAGCCCTTCAGACGGTCGTCGCCAGCATCGAAGTTGCCGCGACGGGCGTGGGCTCGACACGACTCATCACCGAGAGCGCGGCGAGCCTCTTCGTCACGCTCCCCCGCAAGCTCGACCAGCAGATCTCCCAGATCCCCGGCGTGAAGACGACGACGCACCTGACCTGGTTCGGTGGCGTCTTCATCAGCGAGAAGTTCTTCTTCGCGCGATTCGGGGCCGACCCGCTGGCGCTTCGCGACGTGTACAAGTCAGACATCTACATGCCCGAGGAACAGTGGCAGAAGTTCGCGGCGACGCGAACGGGATGCATCATCGGCGTCGACCTCGCCGAGCGCTTCGACTGGACGATCGGGTCGAAGATCGCGCTGCAGGGCAACCTCTTTCCCGGCAACTACGAGCTCGAGGTCGTGGGCCTCTACAAGTCGCTGACGCCGTCGTACGACCAGAGCACGCTGTACATGCGCTGGGATTACATGAACGAGGTGTCCAAGGCGCATGACGGGCCCGTGGAGAAGATCTCCGTCTTCGCCACGCTCCTCGAGACTCCGGAGAACGCGTCGAACATCGCAGCGACCGTCGACTCCCTGTTCGACAACTCGTCGAACCGGACGCGAACGCTGTTGGAGCGCGCGTTCCAGGCCCAGTTCGTCTCCATGTGGGGCGGCCTTCCCACGTTCTTCAACTTCATCTCGATCGTGGCGGTGATCGCCACCTTCCTCGTGACGTTGAACACGATGGTGCTCAACACGCGCGAGCGGGTGAAGGAGGTGGGCGTGCTCAAGACCCTGGGGTTCACGGACGGGACGGTGACCCTCCTCGGCCTCACCGAGAGCCTCCTCATCTGTCTGATCGGCGGCGCGTTCGCGTGCCGGATCATGCCTTCGCTGGACGGCAAGGTGATCCCCGGCCTCCAGCTCCCGATCTACGTCCCGCCGCATCTCGCCTCGGTGGGCCTGGCGCTCGCCGGCCTCCTGGGACTCGCTGCAGGAATCGTTCCGGCAATCACCGCCGGCAAACTCCCCATCGTGGACGCTCTGCGGAGGCGCGCCTGATGCCCATTCCCCTGCGATACAACCTGCGCAGCATCTTCTATCGAAAGACGACCACGATCCTGACGCTGCTCGCGATCGCATTGACGGTCTGCGTGCTCGTCATCGTGCTCGCCCTCCACCAGGGATTCCTGCGCGCCGCCGAGCGGACCGGCCGGCCGGACAACGTGATCTGCCTGCGCGAGGCGTCGACGAGCGAAGGCGAGAGCAGCGTGTCTCTCGCCCTCGCCCAGAAGCTCATGGGACTGCCGGAAGTCGACCGCGACAAGGACGGAACGGTCCTCGCCGTGCCCGAGATCTTCGCCGGCCTCTACCTGGACCGCGTGAATCACGGGGGCACGAACGTCTCCGTGCGGGGCACCTCCCCCGTGGCGCTGAAGATCCGCGACAGAGTGAAGATCCGGGAAGGCACGTTCTTCACCCCTGGGAAGCGGGAGATCGTCGTGGGCAAGGGCCTGGTCGACCGCATCAAGGGTTGCCGTCTCGGCGGCGTAGTGAACGTCTACAACCAGGACTGGTCGGTCGTCGGCATCCTGGACGGCGGCGGGTCGTCGTTCGACTCGGAGATCTGGGGCGACAACCAGCAGATCGCGCAACTCTTCGACCGCGTCGGCTGGAACTCGGTCGTCTTCCGCGTGGCACCGCAGTACGTCGCGAGCCTCGGCACCGCCGAGCGCGTCGAGGGTGACGGCTTCGGATCCAAGGAGGATCTGAAGAACGCCCGCACGATCGCTGCCACGGGACTCCTCGCGCGCCTCGCGGCCGAGGAGTTCAAGATCAAGGGCATGAGCGAACAGGAGTACTTCGCAAAGCAATCCGGGTTCATGGGCGTGATGATGGCCGGGTTCGCGGGGCTGCTCGCGATCGTCATGGCCGTCGGCGCCATCGTCGGATGTACGAACACGCTGCTTGCGGCGGTGACCGGGCGTACGCGCGAGATCGGTGCGCTGCTCGCAATCGGCTTCCGCCCCCGCGACGTGTTCCTCGGGTTCCTCGTGGAGTCGCTCGTGCTGGGCCTCATCGGCGGCACGGCCGGTACGCTCCTGGGCTCCAGCGTTCACGGGATGGCGACGGGCACGTTCGGCTTCGCGACCTTCAGCGAGTCCACGTTCCAGTTCGAGATCACGCCGGCGACGGTCATCATCGCGCTGTCGCTCGCCGCCTTCATCGGGATCCTCGGAGGCACCGTACCCGCGATCCGCGCCGCCCGATTGGTGCCGACGAACGCCATCCGCGAAGGGTGAGCACGGAACGGTCGATCGCCGACGGTCGACCTCGCCACGAGTTGGCGCTCCCGCGACGTCGGGAGCGCCCCCGTCCCTCGGTGATGAGGCGCTGACGTCCCGGGGCGGGTACAGTGCGAGGGACGTTCCATGAACCGCTACCGCGATCTTCCCGTCCTCGTCACCGGCGCGTCCGGTTTCATCGGAAGGTGGGTGGCCGAGGCCCTGATCGACGCCGGAGCGCGGGTGTTCTGCGTGGTCAGGGATCGGGCGAGGCTCGTCGAGCGAGTTGCGCGGCGAACGACCGTCATCGAGCGTGACCTCACTCACCCGGGTACCGTCGCCGAGTCGATCGGGATCGCGACGCCTGCGATCGTCTTCAACCTCGCGGGCTACGGCGTGACGCGCAGCGAACGCCAGCCCGATCTCTTCGAACGTGTGAACGTCGGGCTGGTGCGCGACCTCGTGGCGGCCGTGGAGGCGGCAAAGCCGCGCTGGAACGGCGTGCGACTGGTCCAGCCCGGGTCGGCGCTCGAGTGCGGCAACGCACGATCCCTGGACGAGTCCTGCGCATTCACCCCAACGACCGAGTACGGCCGGACGAAGCTGGCCGCGACATCCCTCGTCGCCGCCGCACGACGGGAGCGGCGATTCCCCGGCATCTGCCCGCGGCTTTTCACCGTGTTCGGTCTGGGAGAGCGCCCTGGCCGGCTCTACCCCACGTTGATCGACGCCGCGAAGGGCGTTGACCGGATCCCGCTCACGACCGGCAACCAGACCCGCGACTGGACCTACGTGGAGGATGTGGCCGATGGACTGTTGAGGCTCGGACTCCTTCCGGCCGACGAGATCGTCTCGGGCGCGTATCCGTTCGACGCGCCGGCGATCAACCTCGCGTCCGGAGAACTCACCAGCGTCATGTCGTTTGTTAAGCTCGCCGCCGCCGAAATGGGGATCGCGAACGACCGTCTCGGGTTCGGAGACGTGGAACAACTCGCGGAGGAGATGTTTCATCCACCCGTGCCGAACGATCGCCTGCGGGCGGCCATCGGCTGGGCGCCTCCGAGCTCCGTTCGTGACGGGATCGCACGCGCGTGGGCGCGAGCGACGAGCGGTGATGCGCGCGGGCAGACCTGAGGGTCAGACCGGATGCGGCCAGTGGTCAAATGTCTCTCGTGCGGCACCCCCGGGGCCGAGTTGGTGCTGTCGCTTGGCACCACGCCCCTCGCCAATTCGTTCGTCCGGCCCGAGGCCGCGAGCGAACCCGAGGCCCGCTTCCCGCTCGAGTTGGTGTTCTGCAAGACCTGCTTTCTCGTTCAGCTTTCCGAGCGCGTCGATCCCGAGATCCTGTTCCACGACTACGTGTACATGACCGGCACGTCGTCGACGATGGCCCGTCACCATGAAGCGCTCGCAGACCACCACGTCGCGCGATTCGGCCTCGGCCCCACGAGCCTCGTCGTCGACATCGCGAGCAACGACGGAAGTCTTCTGGCGACGTTCCAGAAGCGCGGGGTCCGTGTCCTCGGCATCGAACCCGCGACGAACCTGGCGCGCATCGCGACCGATCGCGGGGTGCCGACGGAGAACGTCTTCTTCGGCGCCGACGCCGCCGTCGACATCCGCCGCCGCCACGGGCCTGCGAGCGCCGTCTGCGCCAACAACGTCCTCGCGCACGTGCCGGATCTGGGCGGATTCCTTCGCGGGTGTCGAACGCTCGTCGAACCGAACGGCGTGGTCAGCATCGAAGTGCCCTATCTGGTGCCCATGCTCGACAAGCTCGAGTACGACACGATCTACCACGAGCACCTGAGCTACTTCTCCGTGCTGGCCCTCGCTCACGCCTTCGAACGGGCGGGGCTCGCCATCTTCGACGTTCAGCACGTGGCAGTTCACGGTGGCACGGTGCGAGTCCTCGCGCGGGCCGGGTCGGGTCACGGGCCCGTCGTCACGTCCATGATCGTGGATGAGCGGGCACGCGGCCTCGATCGCGCCGAGACCTACCACGCCTTCGCCCGGCGGGTCGCGCAGAACAAGGAGCAGCTGCTCGCCCTGCTCCGTTCGCTTCGCAGTCAGGGCAAGCGGATCGCGGCCTACGGTGCGCCAGCCAAAGGCAACACGCTCCTCAACTACTGCGGCATCGGCACCGATCTCGTGGAATACACCGTCGATCGCAATCCGCTGAAGGCCGGGAAGCTCACACCGGGAATGCACCTGCCCGTGAGACCCGGCGGGACGCTCGCCGCGGACCGACCCGACTTCACCTTGATCCTGCCTTGGAACCTGACCGATGAAATCGTTCAGCAGGAGGCGGAGTATCGTCGATCCGGCGGACGCTTCCTGATCCCCATTCCCGAACCCAAGATCCTCACGTGAGCCAGATCACCCCGGGCAGCCATCGGCGGCCGACACGCCAGGAGAAGGTCGTGATCCTCTGCGGCGGCCAAGGCACCCGCATGCGGGAGGAGACGGAGTTCCGCCCCAAGGCTCTCGTCGAGGTCGGCGGTCGTCCGGTGCTCTGGCACCTGATGCGCCACTACGACCACTACGGGTACCGGAAGTTCGTCCTGTGCCTCGGCTATCGCGGCAACATGATCAAGGAGTACTTCATCAACTACCACTGGATGATGAAGGACTTCACACTCAAGCTCGGTGTGCCGGGCAGCGGCATCGTCGCACACGATCCGTCGATCGAGGACTGGGAGATCACCTTCGTCGACACGGGCCAGAACACGCAAACCGGCGGCCGCCTCTTCGGCGTCCGCCATCACATCCACGACGAGACGTTCCTCGCGAACTACTGCGACGGACTGTCCGACGTGAACCTCGACGATCTCGTGGCCTATCACGACCGCCACGGCAAGCTCGCCACGCTCACGGGATTCCACCCGCATTCGAAGTATGGCCTCGTCAAGGTCGGGCAGGGCGGCGTCGTCGACTACTTCCAGGAGAAGCCGCTCATGAGCGACTTCACCTCCGGCGGCTTCTTCGTGTTCAATCGCAAGGTGTTCGACTACCTCGACGCCGAGTGCACGCTCGAGCTCGAGCCGTTCCAGAAACTGGCGCGCGATCGCCAGATGGCACTGTTCGAGCACAAGGGCTTCTGGCAGTGCATGGACACGTTCAAAGAGGCCCAGGCGTTGAACGCGCTGTGGGAGCGGGGCAACGCGCCCTGGAAGGTGTGGACGTGAGCTCGACATTCTCGTGGAAGAACCGCCCGGTTCTCGTCACCGGAGGGACGGGGCTTCTCGGGTCGTGGCTCGTGGATGCGCTTCTCCAGCGCGGCGCTGCGATCACCTGCCTCATCCGCGATGACGTGGCCAACTCGCGACTGATCACATCGGGCGCGATCGAGCGAGTCAACGTCGTGCGCGGCGCCGTCGAGGACTACGAGACGTGCCTGCGCGCCGTCAACGAGTACGAGATCGACACCGTCTTCCACCTCGCGGCGCAGACGATCGTGGGCACCGCGCATCGCTCGCTGCTCTCGACGTTCGAGTCCAACGTGAAGGGCACGTGGACGCTCCTCGATGCGTGCCGCGCGTGCGGTCCCCTCGTCAAGCGGATCGTGATCGCGTCATCGGACAAGGCCTACGGCTCCCACGACGTCCTTCCCTACCGCGAGGACGCGCCGCTCCAGGGCCGGTTCCCCTACGACGTGTCCAAGTCCTGCGCCGACCTCATCGCGATCTCGTTCGCGACGACCTACAAGATGCCCATCGCCATCACGCGGTGCGGCAATCTTTATGGCGGCGGTGATCTCAACTTCAGCCGGATCGTTCCGGGGACGATCCGATCACTGCTCGCCGGCGAGCGACCGGTCGTGCGCAGCGACGGCAAGCTCATTCGCGACTACTTCTACGTCGAGGACGCCGTGCTCGCGTATCTCTGCCTCGCCGAGAAACTGGTCGACCTGGGCCTGCAGGGGCAGGCGTTCAACTTCGGCACGGGGACGCCGCTCTCGGTGCTCGACCTCGTCGCCATGATCCAACGCGCGTGCGGACGGCTCGACCTGGCGCCGCAGATCCTCGGCCAGACCGCCGGCGAGATCCCCGCGCAGTACCTGGACTGCACGAAGGCCCGCACGACCCTCGGATGGAGACACGCGTTCTCCGTCGACGACGCACTGAACCGGACGGTCCAGTGGTACCGCACCGCGCTTGCGGGCGGTTGAACGGGAGAGTCCTCGGCACGCGGAGTGGTGCGCGCGGGTCGCCGGCGTTGCGACCCAGTCGCGGAGCTGCGCGACAGCCCTGCCTTCCGCCCGGTCCGAACCCCTGACCCGGTCGAGCGTCGACGACCGCCGCCGCAGGGCGACCCGCGAGGTTCGCGGCGAACCCCCGCGACGAGGAATGGCCAAGATTTCGGGCGCGAGTACACTCGGCGCGCTCATTTCCGACCTTCCGAAGGATGTTCGATGTTCCGACTGCTGCCCCTGTTCGCCGTGCTGGTTCATGTGTCGTCGTTCCCGGTGCGTGAGACCGATCCCGAGCCGATCTCGCCGCGACACTTCCATCGACTCCATCGCATGATCCGGGCGCAGCCGAATGAGCAGCGCTTCTGGCAGATCGACTGGAAGTTGAGCATCACCGAGGCGCGCCGCCAGGCAGCAGCCGAGGGCAAACCCATCCTGGTCTGGGGCGGAGCCGGTGGACCCCCGATCGGAGCGTGTTGAGCCGCAGCTTCCGCCGGCCGTGCGCCGGCGATCTGGACCGAGAGCGCCGTTCAACTCATCAAGGATCAGTTCATCGCCGTCGCAGTCGACGCGCGCCGCGAGCGCCACGACTTCCTGGATGAGGACTCGGAGTTCATCCGCGCGACGGATTGCGTGACCGGTACGGCGTCGGGGTCGCTCTGCGTCGTCACCGCGAGCGGCGTCCGCCTCAATCGGCCCCGGTTCCCAGCGCCCGATCTCCACTGGACGCTGAAAGCCGCATTGAACGAGTGGGCCCAACTGCCGCCGACCGAACGGTTGGCGGGATCGGTGATGGTCGCCGCGACAGGCCGGCAGGACGTCAAACGCACGGCTCTCGCCGTGCCCGCGGGCGCCCTGGTCCTGCGCGTGTTCAATCGCCAGCTCGCCACGCGCGAGCCGAGCGGGTGGCGATACGCATCCCTGCGCGACTTCGTTCCCAAGACCACGCAGATGCAGGCCGACCGCTATGCGGAAGCTCACAACGACTTCATGTGGGTGCCGCTGAACGAGTGGCGCTCGCTGATCCCTGCCATGCCGCTAGCAGGACAGTCCTACCCCGTGCCTGAATCGTTCCTCCTCCGCCTCGCGCGCTTCCACCTCGACCCCAATCGCGGGTTCTCCGAGCACACGGCGTTCACCACGGCTCAGCCCGCTGCCATCCGCCTGCGGCTCACGGTGGAAGATGCGCGCGCGGACCGGCTCACGATGCGCTTGGAAGGCGTCGCGCACCTCGCCGAAACGACAGGAGGAAAACCCGAGTCCTACGACCCCGCGATCCTCGGCTTCATCGAGGTGGATCGCGCGAAGATGGCGATCACTCGTTTCGACATGCTGGCGGTGGGGACGGCGTTCGGGTTGCCGTACGACGCGAACGGCGTCGTTGCACCGCGCGCGGGAGACTATCCCCTCGGCATCGCGTTCGAACTCGTCACGACGCCACGTCCCGCCGAGTGTTTACACCCGCGTGCCGCTCGCGACGACACGCCGGGCTACCTCCGCCCCAAGGCGTCACGGTAGAACGCACCGCCGGACGGCAGGCGCCCGGCGGTCGGACACGATCACAGTCCGATCGTCGACTGCAGACCGCGCGTGAACGCGTACGACTGCGACGCGCCCGGGTCGAACATCACCACTTGCATGTAGAACGTCTCACCGCAGAGGAAGATGTTCCCCGGAGTCTGGAACGAGAGGACCGAGCCCGACGCCGGCATCGTGAACTCGAGGATCGAGGTCAGCGGCGAGAACGGGTCGACGAGGACCAGTCCGCCGATGCCGAACGCGACGCTCGCGGGCTGCCTCCCGAGGAGCAACGCCGCGGGCGTGGCGACACCGCGCGAGTTGCCGATCGTGATCGCCATCTGCCGGCAGAGCGCGGGTGCGACGTTCGCGGAGAGCGTGGGGATGCCCAGCGTCCCCGGCCACCCCGCACCGTAGTTCGCAGCGACGGCAGGCACGCATCCGTTGATGCCGAACACGTTGTTCCCCTCACGGCACTCGTTCTGCGTTCCCACCAGCCCGCCGAGGTCGTCGGCGGCAAAGTAGATCGGGATGTTGCCCGTGATCGGTGTCGGCGGCGAGAACGCCACGTCGACGAAGTAGCCCGGCGCAAGTGCGACCGGCGTCGTCACGGTGCCGAGGAGGATCCCACCCGCCGCGGGGTTGCCCGCGTAGAACGAAACGGGGATTCCCGCACCCGCGATCACGGAGCCTCCGTTGCCGACGCGGCCCGTGAGCGTCGCGTTCGACGGGCCGCAGACCACGCGTATCCGCGACGCCGTGAGATCCGGCGCCGACGTCGCCTGCAATCCTCCCGCGAGCACGTTCTGGCGATAGCTGTTGTAGGGAGCTCCCGACGGGAACAGCCAGCTGGCGTCCTCGTGCGCGGGAATCGTGCCGTCGTCGTTCACGTTCGTGATGTGATACGCGTGCTCGTTCCAGATACGACGCGTCGCGACCCAGTTGTCCGCCGGGTCGCCGAACACGTAGACGCCGCGCTGTGGGCCGAACCCGCAGTTGTTGTTGGCGACCGCGAGGATCTCCGCGTTTCCGTCACCATCCACGTCCGCGACGAGAACGTACTCGTACCAGGTGCACGAACTCATCGCCGTCTGGAAGAGCACCGTTCCGTCGGTGCCGCGGTACACGCGCAGGAACAGCTCGTCGCGATAGACGACCTCGGCGATCCCATCGCCCTCGAAATCGAACACCGACGATCCCGTGCGATTCGACGAGCCGTCTTGCGTGACGCTCTGCCACTTCACGGTGCCATTGGTTTCGAAGACGACGTAGCGCGCGGCGCCGGCGACGCCGATCTCCGGCTGCGTGTCCGTGTCGTAGTTGGCGATCGTCGGCGGCCCACCGTAACCGCCACCCGGGATCGCGATCGGCCCCCACACGGGCGTGCCGTCGTGGTTCAGGAGATACACCGATCCCCCGCCGACGATCACGACCTCGGGGAACGAATCGGCGTCGAAATTCCCGACGGCCGCGTACCCGTCGGGAATGCTGGCTTGCCAATAGATCGCTCCGCTCGCGCGGTACGCCGTGTTGCCGGCGATGATCTCGGGCGTGCCGTCGAGATCCAGATCGGCCACGATCGAGAGCGGACCCACGTTGCCGCCCGACCCGTTGCCCCCCGTCCCGGTCCACAGCACGTTGCCGAGATTGTCGAGCGCCTGCCGCCCGATGACGATTTCGGGAACTCCGTCGCCGTTCAGATCGGCGATGGACGGCGCCCCCCAGTTGATGACTTCGAGCGGGGCACTGAGCCACTTGAACGTGCCATCGGCCTCGAACGCGATCAGCCGGTTGCCTGATGCGTGGCACGCGAGGATCTCGGGAGCCCCGTCACCATCGATGTCGCCGACCGCGACCGATGCCGCCGTGTTCACGAGCTGGTTCGGATCCGTGATCGTGAAGAACTCGGATCCGTTCGCTCCGTGAACCGCACGAAGGAACCCGACCTCCACGTAGCCGCCGCCTGTCGACGAGGTCGACGTGAAGACGACTTCCGGCGCGCCGTCGCCGTCGAGATCGATCACGGCCGGCGTTCCCATGACGTTCAGCGCCGTGGGCGCGATCGCGCTCGACGTCCACGACCACTCGAGGGCCGGTGCGAACGGTGACGGCGCAGGCTGGTAGAGGCACGGCTGTCCCGAGTGGCCCACGTTGTTCCCCTCGTTGCTCTCGGCGACGGTGTTCGCACTGTCGACGAACGCGTGGATGAGGTTGTCGCGGAACAGGATCTCCGCTTGCGTCGTGATCGACGCGACGACCTGAGCGCCCGCCGCAAGCCCGCCGACCGCGGCCGTCCCAAAGAGTCGATCGCCGACGGCGTTGAACACGCCGTTGTGGTTTCCGTCCTCGAAGAACGTGACGGTGAACGGGCCCGCCGCCGCGGAGCCGGCATTCTGCACGACCGCGGAGAGGGCACCGGTCACCGTCAGGACCTGCCAGTCTCCCGTCAGCCCTGACGTGTCGACGGACACGACGCGGAGGTCCGGCGCGCCGGGCCCCTGGCCGTTGGTGCGAATCGGTGCCAATGCAAGACAGAACGCCATCCACACAGCCGCCGCGATCGGCGCCCGTGACCCGAACGAATGCTGGAACATGGAATGCCTCCCTGTCGATCCGGGCGCGGGGACGTGCGCAGGGACCGACGGAACGGCGACGATCGTGCCCGCGACACTCGCGTTCCGCAAGTTCGCGTCGGACCGTTCGGACGGCCGCGCGCGCGGATATCATCGTCGCCGTTTCACTTCGCAAGAGGGGGTCAGCCGGCGATGCCCATTCAGTGGATCCCATGTCCCGCGTGCGGGACCGAAAACTCGGCGCGCGCAACGGATGCCGCGATCACGTGCGATTCCTGCGGGGCCGAGATCACGATCGGCGCGCCGGTGGCGCCGCCGGGTCCGGTGCGCCGCAGCGGCGACCCAATGCGACGACGCGCAGCCGCCAGCGCGCCGACCGCACCACCGCAGAAGCCTGCGACGGGAACGAAGGCCCTGCTCGTCGGCCTCGTTGTCACGATCGTCGGGGCAGCAGCGGCATGGGCGCTTCTTCGCAGCGGTCCGCCAACGCCTGGTGCCGCGCCCCAGCCACCGCCTCCCTCGGCCGAGGCCCCCGCGGGAGCGCCGTCCCCGACGACGCACGGTTCGAGCAACGCCACGCCCGCGCAGCCTGCCTCGAAACCTCTGGCCGACGATCCCGCGGCGCGCATCGCGGCGATCCGCAACGCGGCACCCGGCGACGGTGCCGCACGTCATTGGAACATCACGAACATGCTCCGCGACGAGGCGGTCGCGTGGCGGGCGCGCGGTGCGCCGGAAGACGCGTGCAAGGCGCTCGACACCGCTTGCGAGTCCGCGCTCATCGACACGCTCCGCGAGAACCCGAACCACCTCGATGCGCGCACCCGTCACGGGGACGTGAAGCTGGAGCCGTTGACGGCCGACTTCGACGACCGCGACGCGCGTTACCTCTCCAGCAACGAGGAGAAGGCGTTGTTGGCGGAGCTCGAGCGCCTGACGCAAGCCGCCGAGCGATCGCGCGGGTGGGTATCGAAGGCCCAGTTCGACGCCGTCGCAGGCCCGCTGATGAAGAAGTCCGCGGAGCGGCGAACGACGGCGGATGCCTATTTCGCCACGGACCTCGGCGCGAAGGCACGACGGGAGGAGATCGAGAAACGGGCCGTTCTGGACCGCTTCGCGCCGAGTCACAAGCGCTGGCGCATCGTGCACTCCGAGCCGTACGTCCTGTTCATCGAGGAGTCGCCGAAGTGGGACGAGATCCAGAAGGCACAGGAGCTCGTCGCCCATCTGCGGGCGCTCTCCGCGGCGTTCATGAAGGAGTTCGGCGACGCACTGAAGCTCACCGTGCCCAAGAAGCCGATCAACGTCGCATGCTTCGTCGACCGGAAGGCGTTCCACGAGTACCTCCGCGGCCAGAAGGCGGAGCGGC
Organism: Planctomycetota bacterium; assembly: GCA_044222185.1. Taxonomy (GTDB): domain Bacteria; phylum Planctomycetota; family CAIWVZ01; genus JBGANV01. Next base: position 92,570 of record JBGANV010000004.1, on the reverse strand, counting down.
CTCCCACGGAGGGTGATCCACCTCCGGGTGGCAAGCCGGGGACGGAGTCCGCGCCGGCCGAAGTCTCATCCGTCGAGGCACACTTCGAACCCAGCAACAACATGCTCGTCGTCCACGGTGAATGCGCCGTGGGGACGATCCTGCACGAAGGCACGCACCAGCTCGTTCACGTCTGCACGCCGCGCCCGCTGCCGCCGCACGCCGACAGCTTCTGGTTCCAGGAGGGCATCGCGGAATGGTTCGGCGGATCGCGGGTCGTGAAGAACGCCGACGGGACCACGACCTACGAAGTGGGCGTGCTTCAGGAGGACGATTTCACCGACCAGGGAACCGTCGGACGGCTCACCATGCTTGCGCTCGTTCCGGCGAAGGCCCGGTTCTCGCTCCAGTCGAGGAGAAGATCCTGATGGTGTATGCCCAGGGCTGGTTCTTCGTCTACTTCCTGACGCACTTCGAGGTCACCGAGAAGGGGATCGTGAAGATCGGCGAACACGGCAAGTACTACGCGGGCTGGACGCGCTACCTGAAAGCCGAGCTCGACGGGAAGTGGGATCAGAACCTGTTCGCCAACTCCATGGGCCTCGACGACGCGGGCATGAAGAAGATGGAGGTCGAGCTGAACGCGTACCTGGAATGGATGCTCCGCAAGCTCCGGAAGGGTCACTTCAAGGACCAGCGCATCCTGCCCTGGAACGCGGTCCCCGCGCAACCCGGCAAGCCGGCCGCGACGGAGGAGGACGACCGGCTGATTCCGCCCAAGTGAGGTGCCGTGCCTGCGAGAACACTCGCGGCGCGGCGGGTTTGACCCCGCCGTCGAGGGAGTGCACGGTCGCTCCGAGGCGCGTTGGACTATCATGGGCACCGACCGGGCTCCCGAGTTGCCTCGTAGGAGTGCGCCGGCGTTCGGTCACGGAGTCGAGATCATGAAGATCCGCATGGGCGGCCTCGCGGTCGCAACGTTGCTCTCCCTCACCGGTGCGGCCCAGACGTCGAACGTCGCGGGCCATCACCAGTTCCTCGTCAACGGTGTCGGCGTCGGGCTCACGGGTCCGATCCCATCACACAGTCCGATCGGTGCAGGGTTGACGACGACGTTCAGCGGGTTGCCGAACTCACCGATCGTGGTCGCCATCGCCAACTCGTTCGCCGCGAACCAGCTCGTCCTCGGGCCGAACAACTCGCTCGACATCGACGTTCCCTCGCTCACGATCGTCCTCGATGGAACGGGGGGATTCATACCGAGCGGGCTCGCCCAGTTCCTCCACACGAACGCTGCGGGAAACATGGCGTTCTACTTCCCGAACGCGCCGCAATCCGCGGGGTTCAACTTCGCGGCCCAGTCGGCGTTCTTCAACCCGGCGTATCCAACGACCGTCCAGCTCTCGGCGGCGTTCAACGTGTTCGACGTGGTCGATCCAAATCTGGCGGCGGGCAACGCGGTGCCGAACCCGGCGGCAGCGCTCGTCGCGGGCGCGGGCGACGACACGACGGCAGCGATCTCGCTCGGCGGGTTCTCGTTCCAGTTCTACGGGACCACCTACACGACCCTGTTCGCCTGTTCGAACGGCTTCGTATCGACCGCCGCGGCGACGTCCTTCACGGAGTCGGCCGCGAGCCTCGTCTCCGTCGTGGGCGGGGCGAAGATCTGCGCGTGGTGGGACGACCTCAACGTCGGCGGCGGAGTCGCGCCCGCGCACGGCTCGCTCGACTTCTACACGGACGGAGCGACGATGGCGGAGGTCACGTGGGTCAACGTGCCCGAGTTCGTGAACGTCGGAGCCGGCAACAGCTTCAAGATCACGCTCCTTCCCGGAGCCGTCGTGCTCGACTACGGGTCCATGTCGTCACTCGATGGGCTCGTGGGACTCGCGCCGGCCGTCGGTGGCGTGGCCTATCCGATCAACATGAGCCTGGGCAACCAGAATGCGCTTCCCGGCGATGCGACGTCGGCGCCCTTCGAGCTGTTCACGGGCACCGGTGCCAGCGTGAACGATCTCGCCAACAAGCAGATCACCTTCATCCTCAACGCGGCGGGTCAGCCGATCGCGATGTTCTGATTTCGAGCGCGACGAAGCGCCGCGTTTCAGCGCGGCCGGTTGGTGGGGCTCTGACCTGCCTGGGACGGAGGCTGGCTCCGGGCGCTCGACGGTTTGCGACCGACGGAGGCTCGTCGATGGTCGCGGCGGGGCGGAGCCCCGCCGATCCGGCCAGGCGGAGCCTGGCGCTCCGTGTTTGCGTCCAGAATTCGGTCCGAACGGAACGCCGCGCTCGAATGCGACTGGCGGCAGGGTTTCCGCAGGGCCAGGGTCGGCGGCGGGCTGTGGTCACTCGGTGGGTGGCGATCGGGGACGCTCGTCGACGTTCGCGGCGGGGCGGAGCCCCGCCGATCCGGCCAGGCGGAGCCTGGCGCTCCGCGTGTTGGATCAATCCACCTTCTTGTTCTTCACGTAGCGGTCCGCCCACTCGATCGTTTCGGCGAGGACGTGGAGGATCGACTCGCGGGCCCGATAGCCGTGAGCCTCGGATGGAAGCAGCACGAGCCGAGCGGTGCCGCCATGACCGCGAATCGCCTGGAACAATCGCTCGGACTGGATCGTGTGCGTCCCCGGATTGTCGTCGGCCTCGCCGTGGATCATGAGCAAGGGCTCGTTGATCTTGTTGGCGTAGGTGAACGGCGACATGCGCGTGTAGAGGTCCGTCGCTTCCCAGTACGAGCGGCGCTCGCTTTGGAACCCGAACGGCGTGAGCGTCCGGTTGTAGGCTCCGCTTCGCGCGATGCCGGCGGCGAACAGATCGCAATGCGCGAGGAGGTTCGCCGTCATGAACGCGCCGTAGCTGTGTCCCGACACGGCCACGCGCTTGGGATCGACCACGCCCATCTCATCGAGTTTGTCGATCGCCGCCTTCGCCGAGCCGACGATCTGATCGACGAACGTGTCGTTCATGTGTTCCGGATCGCCGACGACGGGCATCGTCGCGTCCATCAGCACGGCGTATCCCTGGGTCAGCAGAAACAGCGGCGAGGCTCCCGAAAGGCGCGTGAACCGGTTCGGTGACCCGCGCACCTGCCCGGCCGTGCCAGCGTCCGAATACTCGAGCGGGTAGGCCCAGATCAGCGCCGGCAACCGCGTCCCCGGCTGATATCCCGCCGGCAGGTACAGGGTCCCCGAGAGCGGCACGCCATCAGCGCGCTTGTAGGTGATCAGCTCCTTCTTCACTCCGCGGAGCTCGGGCGCGGGATCGGCGAACGCCGTCAGAGCCTTCTTCTCGCCGGACGCCAGCTCGACGACGAACCAGTTTTCCGGGTCGGTGGTGCTCTGGTGCTCGACGACGACGCGATCGCTCCCGGGGCCGGCGAACGCAACGAAGCTGTCGCGCCGATCCTCGGCCGATTGGAACAGCCGCTTCTTCTCGCCGGTCGCCAGATCGACGCGATCGAGGAACGGCCGCTCACCTTTCGGCGTGGCGCCATCACCGCGCATGAAGATCGCCGACCCGTCCTGCCGGATGACGCGATCGCCGTCCGCTCGCGTCACCATCACGGGCATGCCCGGATTGTTGTAGGCGTCGTTCTGGCTCAGATCGAAGAGCACCTTCGTCGTCATCGGGTTCGCCGTGACGTCGACGAGCGACGTCGTCCGCCAGCGCCGATCGCGATCGGACTCGGTCATGAGTCCCTGCCCCTTCGTTCCGAGCCACGTGATGTTCACGAGCCGGTTCTTCACGCGCGCGATCTCACGCGCGGCATCGGCGAACGGCGCGGCCCACGCCACCAGGCGGTCGCGATGAGGCACTTTCTTGAGCGGATCACCTTCATCGAGAGCTTCGGTCCAGATCAACGTCGCCGGTTCGTGCGGCTGCCAGCGCACGGCGCGCGGGCCGGTCGGAACACCCTGCGGCGGCGTCGTATCGGCGATCGGCAATTGCGCGATCGCCTTCATGAGCCCACCGTCGGCACCGAGAACCTCGATCGCATGGGCGAACGACCCCGACGGAACCCGATAGCTGAAGGGTTTCGTGATCCGCGTCACGAGGATGAGCTTGTGGTCGGGCGACCATTCAGCGTCGGTGATCATCCCGGGCGCGCCGATCGGAACGGGAGGCGATCCCAGGGTCACAGCGACGAGCCGATTCGTGGCGAAGTACTCGAACAGCGCCTCGTCATCGGCGTTGCGCAGGAGATCCTGATAGGTCGCCACTTTCGACACCCGGCCCGACGTCTCCTCCGTGACCGGGCCCGACGGCACGGGCGACGGCTTCGGCGGCGCGCCTCGGTCCGGCGGTACGACCATCACGAGCAGCGAGTCACCACCGGTCCACGAGAACGGCACGCCGAGTACGTCGTTCAACCGAAGCCCGGCGACCGCCTCGGCCTTGCCGGCGACCACGTCCGCGATCCACAGTTGCACTCCGCTCTGATCGTCGACCGAGAACGCGATCCGGCGCCCGTCCGGCGACCAGCTGACGTGTTGGAGCGTCGAATCCGCCGGCGCCGCGAACTCGAATGGCCCGCCCTCGACACCCGGAAGCGGGTCGACGTGCAGCTTCGTCACGCGTCCGGTCCTCTGCCGAGAGCCTCTCCCCAGGTCGATTCGCATGCCAGCGAGCCGGGCGAACGGCCGCGCCACCATGGAGATCGGCGGGTTCGGCTCCACCGTCAGGAACGCGACCCGATCGCCGGTCGGGCTGACGGACACCGATGGAGGGACCGGCGCGTCCACGAGCGCGACGACTTCCTTCGGCGGGAGCTTGTAGGCCTGCTGCGCACAAAGACCCGTCACGCTGACCGCAATCGCGACGAGAACCCGGACGACATCCCTCATGTTGAACCCCGAGGGTGCGGATGGACGCTCCGCAACCCGGGCGTGAGTGTACAGCGTCGACTACAATTCGCCCGCGACGAACCGGCCCGCCATCACCCACCGGTTCCTCAGGCATCAGGAGGTCGGGCGTGCAACCGGTCACATGTCGCGCGTGCGGCGCCGAGTTCGAAGCGTCTGCGGATCTTCCGTCCGTGTTCACCTGTGGCTCCTGCGGCGCCGACGTCCGCGTCGTCAAACCGACGACGCCGCCCCGTCAGCCGCCGCGGCGCGTGCATCGCCCCGATGCGCCAGCGCCGCGATCGAGCAGCAGAAACCCCGGGCTCGTGCTGTGGCTCTCGGGCGGCGGCGTGCTGGCGCTCGTGGCCGCGTTCTTCCTGTTTCGCGGAGGCGAAGGAGCGCCGACCCCAAAGGCCCCGACGCAGCCTTCATCGCCATCGCCGAGCCCGAGCGCATCTCCCCCGCCATCGCGCGGCGCCGAATCGCGCCCACTCCAAACCGAAGTGCCGATTGCCCAGACGCCGGCAGCGTTGCCGAAACCGACGCCCCCCGCCGATGACGAGAGCGGCTCGACCGAACTCGTTCGCTTCAAGACACGCATCCACGTGGCCAAGTCGCCGCAGGAATGGGTCGACGCCGCTCAGTTCGGCCGAAAACAGCTCGAGACGGTGAGGGCGGCGACGCCCGCAAGCCCGGAGATCCGGGAGTTCGAAACACGCATCACCGCCTGTCTGAAGAACGCGCTCGCAGCCGATCCGGATTTCGCTCCCGCACACGCGGAGCTCGGTGACCTGCGCTGCTCGAAGAACGAAGTGGACGCGTGGCTCGCGTCGAAGAACACCCCGTCGAAACTCGCAGCCGCGCTCGAGGAAGTCGCGGCGGCCGCCGACAAGCAACGAGACGCAACGAGACGCGAGCGCAATCTCGGCTTCTCGCCGGACGTCGCGTGGCTCGCCGGCCCCGACGCCGGCCGGTTCGGTGCGATCCTGGGCGAGGGAACCAGGCTCTTCGAAGATCGTTCTGCGGGCAACGTGAGTTGGTTCTACACGAAGGCGGAGAAGGCGGCGCTCCGCGTCGAGGGCGAACTCGGCGACTACTTCAAGGACCCGGGCCAGGAGAACGCGTTCGATCCATTCATCGTCAGGCCCTACCTGATCCTCGTCCAGAAAGACCCGAAGGAGCGGTCCGTCGATCGCGCCTACGAGATCGTCCAGATGTTGCGGACGCTCGAAGACACCTGGCGTCGCCGCTACGCGAAGGAGATCGACTTCTCCGGTTCCATGTCGGCGCCGCCCGTGATCTTCCTGCGCTCACGCGAGGACTACGTCAAGTATCAGCAGCGCCACGAAACCGTGCCCGTGCTTTCCGCCGGGCACTACGAGCCGACGGAGCGGCGCATCATCATCTACAAGTCGACGGAGGAGGACGAGCGGAACGTGATCTTCCACGAAGGCACGCACATGCTCTTCGATCACAAGAACGCCGTGAAGGACGCCGAGGTCCAGTCGAAGCAGTCCATGTGGTTCAGCGAGGGCATCGCCGAGTACTTCGGCGGCCACGGCAAGAGCGCCGAGCGCGACCCCGTCACCGGATCGGTCGTCTACGAGCCGGGCCGCATCAACGACACGCGCATGATCACGCTGACCCTCGCCCGCGCCATGAAGCGACTCATCAAGTTCGACGAGCTCGTCGCGATCACGCGCGAAGAGTGGTCGAAGAAGAACAACAAGGATCACCTGTGGGCCGAGCTCACGTACGCCCAGGGTTGGGCGCTCGTCTACTACCTGAACCACGGCGAGGGCGGGAAATACGCCAAGGACTGGCTCGAGTACATGCGCATGGAACTGAACGGCAAGTCAGGCATGGAGGCCTTCAAGCAGGTCTTCGGCAAATACGGGCTCGACACGATCGAAAAGGGCTACCTGGGCTTCCTCGACTTCGTCCTCAAGAAGCATCGCGAGAAGAAGATCGTGGAGGGGAAGATCGTCGAGTGATCACCGGGCGCGACGCCTCGGCGCCGCCCGCTTCGTACCAGGCGCGAGTCACGGCACGACAGAGCTCGGCGAAGTCTCCAAAAAGCGTCTCGCCCGACGGCACGTCGGGTGTGCCGCGATGAAGTCCCAGGTCCGCCAACGCCGAATCGCGCACGTAGCGTCCCGATGACGGCGCGAACGCAGGGACGTCGTCCGCCGTGAAGACGTCACGAATCCGCATCCACGCGCGATCCCCAACGGAGCCCACGGCATCCCGACAGAGTGCCGGTAGATCTTCCGCCCACGGCTCTCCGCGGTCGAATCGCTCCGCCAGCGCGCGCTTCACGCGGCGCTCGGCGACGCGCGCGCGAAGGTCCGCACGCAACCACTCCCGCATCGCCTGAACCTCGACGATCGACGCCGCGACGCGATCGACACGCCGCTCACGCGCCCGCAGGAGCCTCGGAGCGAGCCAGAGGAAGGGAAGGCAAGGGACGCTGAACGCACATCGTCCGATCACGGTGAGAACGAAGGCGTCGCCGCCGACGAGGAAACGACGGGGTGGACGACGCACGTCCCCGAGGTCGTCGGAGTGAACCGGAGAGTCGTCATCACCTCCCAGGATGTCCCAGCATCGCGTACCCAGGTGGTCGAGCCATTCGTGAACTCTGCTCACCGACTTCGGCACGGTCTCCGCGAACGCACGCGCGATGGCCGCTCGAACGACGTCCGCCGACGTCGTCGCGACCAGGTTCATTCCGACGACGAGCGTCCCGCGACGAAGCGACGATCCGTCGAGCCGCCTCCGGTCCGGTTCAACCCACACGTCCGCCGTGGCATCGACGAAGACGGACTCGGGATCGGGGGCGCCCGCCGCACGCGCGAGGCGACCGATCTCCTCGAACGACGCCACATCGCGTTCGCGATCGAGGAACCGCCCCGCTCCTCGCGATCGGGGCCGACGCCACTTCCCGCGCAGAGGTACCAGCACGCCGAACAACCAGCCGACGGAAACGAGAAGCACGGCGGAGGGCCACCAGAGCGTCGCACGGTGCGGGGGCGGCGTGACGCGCGCGAGGTCGATGAGGATCTGCAACCGCTCGAGCACCCAGGCGCCGCTGCACAGGACGACCAACCCGTGGGTCGTCGCGCCGACGACCATGAGTGCGAGGGCGACCCACGCGCCCATCAACCACAGGCGCTCGTCGCCTGATCGATTCCGCGCGGGTGCGGTCGACACGTCAGCTCGCCTTCGCTGGGGGCGCGAGCGGCTCCAGCCCCACGTGCTGCTCCGCGCGTTCGGCGAGCTGTGCAAGTCGTCCCATGGTGTAGAACCACTGCGAGCCGAAGCGCCGCACGACCCCCTTCGCTGCCGTCATCACGCCGTCCAGGCCGGCGGCGGCAGCAGGCACCGGTTCGAGATGGGACGCCATCGTGCGAGCGCCGCCGCCCTCGCGAACGGGCCACGGGATCCTCTCCAACGCAGCGACGATCTCGGTCGCGACCGAACGCAGGCGCTCCGCCTGATCGGAGGATGCCGCCGCCACCTTGCGTCGATCGCGATGATTCGACGACCCACCTTGGAGTCGGGTCGCCGAGTCGACGGTCACGTACAACGCAATCGCCTTGGGAATGGCGTGCCCCATCGAGCGAGCGATGGGCAACAGATGCGCGATCTCCGCGAGCGCTTCACCGCCGCGGTCGATCGCTGCGCGCACGTCCGGCCGACCGAAGAGGCCGAGGGAGATCCGCAATCGGGCGGCGACGGCCCTCTCGAAGGGCTCGAGTGTCGAAGCCAGCCCGTCCATCTTCGCGCGCGCAGCGGCAATCGCGTCCCGTGCGGCCTCGCGGGTCGCGGCGCTGAGCCCCAGGTCGGACGCCGAGTACCCGAGGTCGGCGGCCAAGGCCACGTCCGCGGCCTGCGCGATGTCCACGTTCAGGAGCGGTTCGCTCCAGGCGTCGACGAGTGAAACGTAGCCGGGTGCCTCGGCGATGATCGACTTCCGCAACGCGCGAAGGCCGTCCGACACGGAGTCGAGCGCGCCTTCCGGCGGGTCGATCGATCCCGGCACGTCGAACGCGCGACGACGATCGAGCGCGCCCTGGAAGAACCGCTCGGCTGCGGGCGGGAGCTCGGCTTCGACGCGCGCCGACCAGAGCAGCACGGCCGGCGCGACCGTTCCCGTCGTCGGGAAGCGCGCGAAGAGGTCGGCGTACTCGCGGGATGTTGCGCGCTCGCAAACACCCACGTGGTCGGCGAGAAGCACGGTCGCGGGAAGCTCCGGCAGTTGGATCCTTCCCGCCGCCTCCACGCGCTGGGCGGCGGCGGCGCGGTCGGCGGCGGACGGATGCGTCGAGAAACGCGACGAAGGACTCGCACTCGCGGCGGCGTCGACCTCGGCCCACGTGGCGGCCGTCGTGGTTTCAGCCACCAGTCGGACGAGCTCCGGGAAGTTCGAGGTCACCTCGTCGGACGATTCGAAGCGCATCCGCCCGAAACCGCGAGACCATCGCACGGCCGTCGCCGCGCGGCGGGCGATTGCCAGGCCGTGACTCGTCGGGATCGCTCCCAACATGCGGGCAGCGAATCGGTCGGCGTGAAACTCGAGCTGGCGGCTGAGCCACGACGCGAACGCGAGCCCGAGCCACAAGACCCCAAACAGCAGCTTGCGCACGATCCAGAGGAGGGCGATCGCAGCCCACGCGAGCACGGCGAACCGGCCTCCCTTCCTCGCAGCGGCCGTCAGCTTCTCGTCCCAGGAGTCTCGTTCGAACACGACACGCCCGTACCAGTCGACGAGCCTGCGGATCGTCATGTGAAGCCAGATGCCGCCGCCCTGGGTGAAGTGGCCGAATTCGTGCGCGAGCACCGATGTGAGCTCGGCGAGCGTCATGGCACCCACGTACGGCAGCCCAAGGGTGAGGACGCGCGTCTTCCCCAGAAGCCCGGCTCTCGCGTCGTGGAAGCCGGCCGATGCGTTCGCCTCGCAGTCGACGACGACGCGGTGCGGGATTGGCGCACGGAGCGCCCGGCACAGCGTGGCCACGTACGCAAAGAGGAACGGCTGCTCCTTCTCGGCCAACTCGAGCGGCTCGTCCGACGCCGAAGCCTCGAGGCGCTTCCTGAAGAACGGCTTGAGGAGGAAGAACACGGTGACGGGCCCTGCGACCAGAAGCATGACGTAGAGGATGATCCCCGCCCTCCGCGACGACTTCATCTGCAGCACCCACGCGCCATGGGTCGCGTGCCACCACGTCGCCCAGAGGATCGCGGCGACGATGCCGAAGTACACGAGCGGCAGCACCACGAGCAACACGAGCGCGAGCACGCTCGCGACCCTCAACCCCAACGGCGGTGCCGCGCGTCCGATCTCGACACTGAAACGATCGAGCAGGTCCCGGCGCTCCGCCTCGGTGAGTACGCGCGATCCGTCTGATGCCATGCTCGTGGGCCTCTCATTCGACGAGGGCGGCCCTCGCGCCGCCGAATCGTGGGCGGGATTGTATCGGACGAAAGCTGCAGCCCGTCGCACCGCGGCGAACGCGCGAGTCGGCAAGCCACCGGACCACCGAGGCGCGGCCGAGGTGCCCGGAACGGGCCGATTCGATCGGGAGCGAGGCGAGCCGCCGATTGCGAGTCGCGGGTGTCACGCGCCGGCTGCCAGGCCGTGGATCCCGAGGCGCGCGGCGCTCACGCCAGCTCCGTCCGCAACGACGGCGGATTCGCGCGCGGGCGCGGGATTCCCGATCTCCTGTCACCTGCGGCTCGCTCGTGACGCTTGGAGCTCATCGGTCGCGGTGGGCTCGCAGCCGCGATCGTCGTAAACCCTTGCGGAGTCACGCCGTCATGAAAACTGCATCCCGCCGGTTCGGGCGTCAGGTATCGCTCGCGGTGCTGCTGGGAGCCGTCGCAATCGCGACTCCCACGTCAGCGCAGTCTCCGACGCTCGAAATCCCCGAGGGCTTCCTCGCCGTCGACGACATGCTCATCCCGCAGACGGCGTTCTTCACCGACGGCGGTTGGATCCCCGGCCTCTGGCCCAATGCGACCGTTCCGTTCACGTTTGATTCGCCGCTCTCCGCGAACCAGCGCGCCATCGCTGCCGAGGCGATGGCGTCGTGGGAGGCCGTCTCGGCGGTCCACTTCGTGCCGCGCACGAACGAGGTCGATTACGTCACGCTGGTGGACAACCCGGCGCCGGGATCGAACTTCTCCGCCATCGGCAAGGTCCCCCAAGGCGGGCAGCAGTTCGTCTTCATCAACAACTGGAACTGGGGGACGGTCGTTCACGAGCTCGGGCACACTCTCGGCTACGTGCATGAGCACATGCGCCCGGACCGAAACAACTTCGTCACCATCGAGTGGGCGAACATCATCCCGACCATCAACTTCCAGTTCAATTTCTTCATCATCCCGAACACGACGAACGTCACGCCCTACGACTTCGACTCGATCATGCATTACGGGCAATGGGCGTTCTCGCGGTGTCCGACGGTATCGCTCCCTCTTTGCCCGTCGCAGTTGCGGGCGATCACGGTGAACGGTGCGAATGCCGCGCAGTGGCAGAACAAGATCGGGGTCGGCAATCACCTATCCATCTTCGATGCCCAGGGCATGGCGACGATGTACGGCTCGCCGCCTGCGCCGACGATCACCGCACTGAGCCCCGCTCAGATCACCCCGGCGAGCGGCTTCGTCTCGCTGACGATCACGGGGACGCATTTCCACTCGTCGCACCGCGACTCCACCCCGGAGGGCTTCCCGGACAGCTCGGTTCTGGTGGACGGTGCCCCCGTCGTGACCACCTTCCTCAACGCGACCACACTCCTCGCCAACGTCCCCGGCTCCTTCCTGAACACGCTCGGCGCTCACACCGTCCAGGTCAACAACGCGTCACCAGCCGGCGGACTGTCGAACACGATGACCGTGAACGTCATCTGCGGAACGACCGTCGCCCTCCCCACGAACACTCCGACGCAGATCACCTCCTCCTGCACGACCGGCACGTTCACTCCAGCGGCGGGCGCGTGGAACGGCGTTGCCGTGGCGTCGTCGTCGAACTGGAGCGTGAATGCCGGTGGAGCGACCTCGAACTTTGCCGCTGGATTCACTGACTTCGCGCTCTCGAACGGAACGCTGGGGCCAGTGCCGGCGAGCAGCGCCAACTTCACCCTGGCTTCGGGGACGCCAACGGCCGCGGTCGAAGTGGTCGTCGCCTCCACGTTCGCCGTCGGAACCGTCGTCGACACGCAATTCCCGGCCGGACACGTCATGGTGCTCGAGCAATTCCAGGTCACGACGCCCGACTGGTACGAGGTGATGCTCACGGGAGACACGTCGCTGTTCTGGGACCTTTACGACGCCGGCACGAGCGCGGGCTTCCGACCGCGCGGTGCGCCGCTGTGGGGGTCGGTCGGGTCGACCGGAGTCCAGTCGATCTTCCTCGATGTCGGCATGCACGTGATCGCGATCTTCAAGGATGGCGCGGTTCCGGCAACGAGTCTCGATTACACGATCTACGTCTGGCCACTCGGCGCGAACCTCGCGTTCGCCGCAGGCGGAAGTTCGGCCTCGGTGACGACGCCGTTTCAGCCGTTCACGGTCACGCCGTCCGCCGCATGGAATTGCGTGGGAGTCGTCTCGGCAGCGGACTGGGACGTGGCCATCGGCGCTGCTGAATCCCAGAACGGCGGGGCGACGTTCGACTGCGTGGTCGCGAACGGAAACCTGGGCGCCGTCACCCCGACCAACGGGATCATCGCGCGCTACTCCGGCCTCTCGAACGCAACCGCCTCGTTCAACCCCGGATCCGCGACTCTGGCGCTCGGCACGACATCCACGCTCAACTACTTCTTCACGCCGTCCACGTTCCGCCTCGTGCAGTTCAACGTGACGACGGCAGGAAGCTACGACCTCACGGTGAACGGTGGTGCATTCGCGAAGTGGGTGCTGTTCCGACCGGGTACGGGCCCGCAATGGCGAACCCGTGCCCAGGCCGACCTGGCGGGAACGGCGTCCGCGACGCCGGTGACCGGCATCTCGCTGTCGACGGGCTGGCACGCCCTCGTCGCGTTCAACGAAGCGCCGGTGACGGCCACCGGGCCGTCGAGCAGCTCGATCCTCGTGGCACAGACGCCCAATCCGGCGCCCACACTCACGCTCATCGCACCGACGAGCAAGCTGGTGGGAAGCGCCACGTTCACCATGACGGTGATCGGCACGAACGTCATGAACGGCACGATCGTCCGCTTCAACGGGGCGAACCTCACGACGGTGAACACGTTCGCTCCCGGCATGATCGATGCGCAGGTACCCGCATCTTTCATGACGGCAGCCGGCACGGCGACCATCACGCTGTTCAACCCGGCGCCCGGCGGGGGCACGAGCAACGCCGCCACGTTCACCATCAACAACCCCGCCCCGGCAGTGACGTCGACGACGCCTGCGACGGCCGATGCGGGAGGTCCGTCGTTCACCCTCACGGTGACCGGGTCGGGCTTCGTCTCCGGATCGCAGGTCCGCCTGAACGGCATGAACGTGGCGACGACGTTCGTGAGCACGACCCAGCTCGCCGCTTCCGTGCCCGCTTCATGGATCGTCACCCCGGGAACGATCGCGGTCAGCGTCGCGAACGCAGGACCCGGCGGCGGTGTCAGTGGCAATTCCTCGTTGACGGTCTTCGGACCGACCCTCGCATCCGTCACGCCGGCCAGCACGCCCGTGATGACGCCCGCCTCAGCTCCGATCACGCTCGCACTCACCGGCACGCATCTGACCGCGAGCCTGGTCGTCTACGCCAATGGCACTCCGCTGCCCACGACGTTCCTGAACTCCACGCACGTCTCGGCGACGCTGTCGCCCGCCACGTTGCAGACCCAGCGCCCTGGCGGCATCGCATTGACGGTGTCGAACGTCCCTGCCGTCCTCTCGAATTCCATCGCGCTGCGGATCGGATCCGGCGCGACGCTCGGGAGCAATCAAGGCACGATGCTGCGCGTGCCGCCCAACCCGTCGCCCGGGCAGCAGTACACGGCGCGCTGGGAGGGCTACCCGGCAGGTCAACCGTTCACGGTCTTCATCGACACGTCGAGCCCGCAGCCGCTCACGCAATGGCCCAACGCGGCGTCCAACTTCGTCCTCGCGTGCCACAACAGCCCCACGCTGGCATTCGTGATCGACGGCATCGGCCTCGTCGGTCCGCCACTGCCGGTGGCGTTCACCTTCAGTTCGAGCAGCACGGCTCCCGGCGGGAAGTTCGACCTGCCCGGCCTCACCCTTCCCAATCCTCCGTCGGGCCTGACCTTGACCTCGCAGACGATCTATCTGGATCCTGCGGCGCCGCTCGGATGGCGACTCTCGTGGGCGCGCTGGCCCGAGGTGTTCTGATCCCGAGAGCCGATCGTCGCCCGCCCGGGCGCGGCGTATGATCCTCGCCGCGCTCCGGAGCACGTGCCGCGGAGCCGCGGAAAGGACGACGCGTTGATGAGCCTGGGCCGACTGTTCGCGGTGCTGTTCGCTCTCGTCGCCGTCGGATTGGGGATCTGGTTCGTGATGAGCCAGGACGCGCCCGCGCCCACCGTGCGCCCTCGTGGCGAAGCTCCGAACGAGGAGCCATCACTGAAGCCAGAGGGTGGCGGGACGCCCGACGGCCGCGTCGTCGCGACTCCGTTCGATGCGAGCCCCGAGGCGACACTGGACACCCGTCCGGTCGAGGTGGGTCCGGAGGACGGCGTCCGTGTCGCGGTGATCGACGGTGGAACCAATCGACCGGTCGCCGGCATCGACGTGTGGTACGTCGCATTCGACTCGAGCCTCGAGCCGCAGGTGCTCCGCACTCTGCGAAATGCCCCCGAGGACCCGGAGTCGCTGATCCGCGCCCACGGCAGGCGATTCCGCACGGACGCACTCGGCGTGGCGCGGGTTCCGAAGACGCGGCGCACGGGCGCGGCGACGGCGCGCAGCGGAACGCTCGTCGGTATCGTCCCGCTCACCGGTCGCGACACGGTCCGCCTGACGTTGAACGCGGACGCGGACGTGGCGGTGCAGGTGGTCGATGCCGCCGGGACCCCCCAGGCGAACGTCGACGTCATCGTGCAAGGGCTCCCCGCGATCGGGTTCGCGCCGATCGGACGCGGGACCACGGCGGCGGAGACGGGGACGACCGTGTTCCGCCACCTCCGGTCGCGCCTGGCCTTGGGGCGGGCGGAGGCGACCGAGTGCGTGTTCTCCCCGGATTTCCCCGTGCCATCGACGGCGTCCGTCACGCACGCGGCGAACGCGCTCCCGAAGGAGCCCGTGCGACTCGTCCTCCCGCCGTTCGGCTCCCTGCAGATCGAAACGGTGGACGCGCAGGATGCCCATCTCGACCTCGAAGGCACGTTCATGGTCGCACTGAAACCGCCCGGCGAGCCGTCGCCCGACGCGATGTTCGGTCGAGGCGCGGAGTTTCACGGGGCGATCGCGCGCGGGCGCGGTGGCATGGATCGCGTGGGTACCGGCACCGATTTCGACCTCACGGTGGTATCGACGACGCACAAGCCCGTGCGGATGCACCTGCCCGCGCTCACCGGAGTCGGCGAAGCACGCGCGGTTCGCGTTCGCGTGACCGAGACGTTCCCCGCGATCGTCGGACGGATCGTCGAGGCGGATGGGACTCCGCTGGCGTCGGCCTCCGTTCCCGTCCAGGTCGAGTACGCCCAAGGCAATTCCACGACTCGCATCGGCGAGGAAGCTCGGACGGACGCGGCGGGGCGCTTCCGCGTGCAACTGACGGGCGCGACGGATCCCGGCGTGAAGATCCTCTTCCACGTCATGGCGGAGCAAGGCGGCGGAACCCCGAGGGAGACGGCCGAGGTCCCGGCACTTTCTGCACAGGGCGACACGGACATCGGTGACGTGAGGCTGGGCGTGCTGCCGGTGCTCGTCTCTGGCCGGATCGTCGACGATCTGGGACGAGGTCTTCCGAGCGTACCGTTCATGCTTGAGACCGAGACGCTCCCGTCGGAAGCGGAACGGGCGTCGGGAAGAAGGCCGTCCATGCGGACCGTACCGGATCGTTACGCGTCCGATCGGGACGGCAATTTCGAGGTCCGCTCGCGACTCCGCGGTGAAAAGATGGCGATTGCCGTGAATGCCTCCGACGCCCTCCTGCCGACCCGCGTCGAGTTCACTCCGGGCCAGACCGGTGTGCAGGTCGTGGTCCCGCGAGCCGGCGTCATCGAGGGTTCGGTCCGGCTGCCGCCCAACCTACCGGGACGCTCGATTCACGCGTTCCTCCGAATCACATCGCGCGGCGGTGCGGGCGGGGTCGCGATGACGGGGCACAGCGTTCCCCTGGACCCCACCGGCACGTTCCGCATCACCAATCTCCCGCCGGGCGTCGGAACGTTCAGTTGCACCGGGCGGGAACCGAGCAACGCATTCGTCAGCATCCCGGACGTCGAGATCAAGCCGGGTGAGGTGACGCGCGATCCCCGGCTGCAGGGGATCGATCTGACGAACCGCGTGCGCGCGCTGAAGGTCTCCGTGGTGGACGAGGCAATGCGCCCGGTGGAGGATGCCACGGTGGTTCTGTCTCAGCCCGACGCGAGGTCGGCGGTCTCGGCCAATGCGGCGGACGCACGCGCGGGCGTCGTGGTGGCGGCGAGCGGCGTGGACGTCACCGTGTACGGACCGCGGTTTCGAACGCAGACGATCCGGGGCGTCGTGAACGATCTCGAGGTGACGATGGCCCCGGCGCTTCAGGTGAAGCTCGTCCTTTCGAACGACGTGCAGCTGCCGGCTCCGCCGCTCGAGCTGGCGGCGCGTCTCATGCCAGTGGAGGCCGGAGGGAATCGCAGCGAGTCGAATTCGTTCGACGCGACGCGGAGCTGCGTCATCGCCGTCGGTGCGCCGGGTCCGCATCGCGTCCAGGTGCGTGTCGTCCGAAAGGTCGCCAACGGAACGAGCGACGCTGGAATCTCACTGGATCAACGGATCGAGGTGCGCGACGCCAGCGGCGTCCAGGTGTTCGAGATCCAGGTTCCCCAGGTCGCCATCGACCGGGCCGCGGCAAATTTGAAGGAGTGACGGCCACTCCAGGCGCGGCTTTCGCTCACACGCCCGCGACCATCCTGGGAAGGGGGACTTCGTCCTTCGGAGATAGACCGAGGGGGTAGTCGTCGGGCACGGAGCGCGGATCGAGGTAGGTCCCGAACGCGCGGTCCCAGATCGTGAGCATGAACCCGATGTTCCGCGACGGCATGAAGTCGCGGCCGTGGTGCACGCGGTGGAACGCGGGCGTGATGATCAGCCACTGGAGCGGGCCCAGATCCACGTTCAGGTTCGTGTGCACCCAGATGTTCACGACGACGCCGATGCCGAATGCGATGGCGGACTCGACGGGACTGAGCGCGAGGATCTCACGCGCGATGAGGACTTGCGGGATCGCGAACAGGAAGAGGTGCGTCACGCTCGTTCGCGCGCCCGACAGCCAGTAGAGGTCGCGGATCGTGTGGTGGAAGCGATGGCTCTTCCACAGGAGCGGGACGTCGTGCATCCAACGGTGGAGCCAATAGAGCGCGAAATCGGCGGCGATGATCCCCGCGGCAATCCGGGCGAACGACGCCGCGCCAGCGAGGATGCCGAGCTTCGTGAAGCCGGCGTGGAGGCCGGTCGCGTCGAAGCCCTGACGGATGAGCACCTTCACGAGCGTCCCCGCGACGGCGACCACGAGAAGCGCGACGACGTCGAGCGAAAGATCGCGGCGCTTGTCGATGAGCCGCGCGGGCCGTCGCCGTTCCCACGTGTCGAACAGCGCGACGGATCCGACGAGTGTGAGGAGTTCGTAGGGAAGGGTGTCGTCGAGCATGCATGACCCTCGCGTGCCGAGTGTGCGCGAGGGCGGGGTGCCCGGCAATTCGCACTCTGTGGGAGATGCGGAGGAGCGACGCGTCCTCCGCCGTCCCGGCGGGGACCGGCAGGATCCGCGCGCGTCTCGCGCGGGCCGACGGGCGTGGCTTGCGCCCGCGTGCGCGATCACTGACGCCCGTTCAATCCCCGAGAGCCCGTCGCGCAACGCCCCCCCGGGCCGGTGGTCCTCCGCTCGCGTAGCTCGTGTGCTCGATGCGAGCGGCGCTCCGCCGCGGCGGATGTGCCAGCTACTTCCGCGACTCGGGTGCGCGATCGAGGTCGATCACGACCTCGGTCTCGTGACCGAAAGTCACGTCGATCAAGCGGGGGCGGATACGGCCGAAGCCCGGGATGGGATCGACGATCACCTTCCATCGACCCGCGGGCACGTGCTCGAACTGGTGAATCGTCGTGGCATCCGGCTCGGGGATCAGGTCGGATCCCACGTCGTCCTCGCGCCGCAGGAAGACGATGGCGCTGCCCTCGTAGGACGATTCGCCGGCGCGCAGCGTCACCACCACGCTGCCCGTCCGGGGAAGCGGCAGCTTCTCCGAGATCTTGGTCCCATGGACCGGCATCACGTCGATGTCCGACGTGAGGTAATCCTCCGCTTCGGCTTCGACGCGAATCCACCCGGGTGCGGCGAGAAAGCGGAACTCCCCTCGCTCGCTCTCCTCCTCGAACTCGCGCGGGAACAGGCCGACGCCCAGATCCGAAACCCGGATCCAGCGCCCGTCGTGCTCGACGACAGCGAACCACCGCCCTGTCGCGCCGTCGATCCGTTTCCCCGACGTCCCGTCGACCACCCGCACGGTGACCTCGACGGGTTCGGGAACGGCGAGCGCGAGCGCCTCGTTCGTAGCGTTGACGTCGATCTCGGACATCCACTGGATCTCCTCGATGAAGACGCCCCATCTTCCGGCCGGTACGTCGTCGAAGCGAAACGGAGCCGTGCGCCGATCCGCGTCGACCTCTCCATCGAACGCTCGGACGATCCCAGAATTGAACACGTCCAGGCCCACGAGGTGAATGCTGAGGTCGAGTTCCTCGCCCCAGGCGGTGGGCACCGTGACGAGCCCTGCCACCGTCACTCGCGACGGCGGCTTGGGAACGCTGACGGAAACCTCGGCGGTCGACCCCGCCACCACCTGCGCCGTCGCGGTGCCGAATACGGCTCCGCGCGTCGTCTCGTCGCCGCGACGCACGGTCACGCCGTAGAGCCCCGGAAGCAGCCCGCTCAACGTGAGGTCGCCCGAGAGCGCCGGCTCTTCGCAACGGTAGGGACGACTGAACCCGAACGTGCCGCGATCGACGTCGACCCGCTGCACGAGGATGACGGCCCCGTCCAATTCGGCCCAGTTCGCGACGCGCACGCGCATGCTGCCGGCTGCGGGCAACGCCACGGTCTGGATTTCGTCCGTGTTCCCGACCTGGATCGCGGTCCAGACGTGCCCCGGCGCCCCGACGATCACCGGCTGACCCGTGCGACGAACACGAAGCACGCGGTCGGGCCCTGGAACGACGAGCGGCCCCGACAGGTCGCCCTCGAGCGGTGGCGCCACGGCGATTTCGCGTGACGTGACCATGTCGCCGCCGTACCGACGGGCGCGCGCGTCCGCCAGTACGGCTCCCGTCGCCTCGTCGACGACCTTCAACCCGATCTGATGCGGGCGCTCGATCGTGATGGTCGTCGGCTCCGAATCCGAGATGTGGACGTGATTGCCGAGCACGTCGTCGATGAACTCACCGTCGATGACGAGGCGTCCGAGGCGCACGTCCGTACCCGCGCCTCCGGGAACGACGAAGGTCCCATCCGTTCCGTCGAATCGCCGACCGCCGAACTCCGGACCGCCGAACCACACGGTTGCGCGGAACGCGGCCGGCGCGGATCCGCCGTCAGAGTAGACGAGCCGCACGGTGGCGTCGCGACCGGGACGTGTTCCCGTTGAGGTCGCTTGGGAGACCGCGCCCGATGAACCTGCGGAGTCCAGGTAGGACTTCGGAGACCGGATCAACTCGCATGTGAGCGGAGGTGTGGCGAAGAGCCGTTCGGTCGCCTTCGCGACGCCGAGTGCCTCGATGACGGATTCGACGAACTTCTCGCCCTCGACGTAGGCGAACACCAGCCGCTCCGCGTCTTCCCGCGCCTCCGCGGCCTTCTGCGTCTCGCGCATCACGCGAGGTACGTCCGACAGCGCCGTCTGCATGCGAGTGAACGCAGGCAACAATCCGAGCTTGCTCGCGACCCGGCGCGTGACCGATTCGGCGTGACCTTCGATCACCGCCATGCGGGCCTTCTCCTCCTCGTCGCCGGCAGGACGTCCGAGCATCCGGTTCAAACCGAGGTGCCGAAACTGATGCACGTGGATGGCCTCGTGGATGAGGACCACGTCCACCACGTCCTGGGAGTAGAGATCGCGCTGCCCGTGCTCGTAGACGACCGAGCGGAAGTGCTCCGGGATGATGTGTACCGCGCCCTGGAGCATGTCGACCTTGCCGAGAATGCTCGGCGCCACCTCGAAGGCGGTCTCGCGGAGTGAATCGAGGAAGCCCTCCCGTGCCGAGACGTCCGGAGGCAGCGCCGCCATCACGGCCACGTGTTCCTCGAACAACACCTCGGCCAGTTCCCGTGTCGAGCCCGCGGAGATGGTGACCGGCTCGCCGAAGGGCCGCCCGATCTCGGCCTCGATGGCCGGCCGCAGCTCGTCGAAGCGACGCCTGAGTGAAGCTTCTGCGAAGTCCGGCTTGGACGTGCGACGCGTGGCGGGCGCGTCCTGGGCGAGCACCACGGCGACGAGCCCGACGAAAGAGAGGAGAATTCGCGCCGCCATCCCGCCGAAGCCGCGTTGACTGAGCACCATGGTCGCGGAGTCTACCGGGATCGGCGCCCGCGACCCGCCCCCGAATGGACGCCGCCATTCAAGATCGCAACCCCGGTCGCACGAAGAGACCACGGTCAGGCGACGGTCCGAGATCGGACGGGGGCAGCGACGGGTTCGAGCCTCCCCTGGTCAAGGGAGCCTGATGGTAAGCTTTTCGGCCCCTCGACGGCCGCATTCGTTCTTCACGTCCCCGACGGGGCCTGGCATGCGCATCTATCTCGCCGACCTCGGTCACAACCAACTGACGCGCAGTTCCGACGTCTACCCGCTCGGCGTCGCGAACCTCGGTACGTACACGCTCGCCTTCCTCCGGGCGCAGGAGATGCCGACCATCCGCATCTTCCGCGAGCCCGAGGATCTGAAGGCCGCCATCGAACTCGCGCCCCCGCACATCCTGGGACTCAGCAACTACTCCTGGAACCACAACCTCGCGTGCACGTTCGCGCGGTACGTTCGCCGGCGACACCCCGAGACGTTGTGCGTGATGGGCGGCCCCAACTTCCCTCTCACGCCGATCGAGCAGGAGAAGTTCCTGCGCGATAACGCGGAGATCGACGCGTTCGTGAACGGCCCGACCTACGAGGGTGAACGCGCGTTCCTGAATCTGGTCCAGCGCCACGTGGACACGGGCGGCGACAAGCGGCAGACGCTCGCCTCGCCGATCCCCGGAGTCCATTGGATCGACGCGACCCACGACCGGTTCGTGACGGGCCCCGAAGTCCCCCGCATCCAGGACCTGGACGAGATCCCCTCGCCGTACCTGAACGGTTGGATGGACCCGTTCTTCCAGACGGGCTACTTCCCCATGATGCAGATCGCGCGCGGCTGCCCGTTCAGCTGCACGTTCTGCAACTCGGGCGTGGAGTCGAACAGCCGCATCAACGCGCACTCGATCGAGAACGTGAAGCGCGACCTCCTCTACATCGCCGATCGCATCCGGCCCGAGATCACGCTCTGCCTCGCGGACGACAACTTCGGCATGTATCAGCGCGACGAGGAGATCGCCGACTTCCTCGGCTGGCTCCAGGAGACGCGCGGCTGGCCCAAGTACATCCGCACGACGACGGGCAAGAACAACTCGGAGCGCATCATCCGCGTCATGCGGAAGATCAAGGGCGCCCTGCCCATGACCGCCGCGGTTCAATCCATGAACCCGGAGGTGCTGAAGAACATCAAGCGCTCGAACGTGAAGCTCGAAACCTACGCCCGCATCCAGGAAGAGCTGCGCGAGCAGGGCATGCAGTCTTACGGCGAGCTCATCCTCTGCCTGCCCGGCGAGTCGAAGGCCACGTTCCTGAAGGCCGTCCGCGACCTCATGGACGCGGGCGCCAAGCGCATCTCGGCCCACCAGCTGATGCTCCTCCACGGCGCCGAACTGAGCAATCCGGAGAGCCGCGAGCGATTCGGGTTCAAGACGCGGTTCCGCATCGTCGCCCGCAACATCGGCGAGTACGGGCTCGGCGAACCCGTCGTCGAGACGGAGGAGATGGTCGTCGAGACGCCGCAGTTCAGCTTCGACGACTACATCGCGACGCGCATCTTCCACCTCCTGCTCACGATCTACTACTACGAGGGCAACTTCGACGAGGCGTTCGCCATCGCCGAGCAGGGCGGCGTGAAACCGTTCGACGTCGTGATCCGCATGCAGGAGATGCTCGACCGCGCGCCCGCGGCCTTCCGCCAGGTGATCGCCGACTTCGTCCGCGAGAGCCAGGACGAGCTGTTCATGACGCGCGAGGCGTGCCTCGATTGGGCGCGGAAGAACTTCGCCGGGCTCGTCGACGGAACGCTCGGCGGCAACCTCCTCAGCAAATACTCGATGATCGGGCGGTTCTTCGTGACCCAGGACGCGTGCACGTTCCTCGAACACGTCGTCGAGGACGTCGTCGGATCGCACAACATCGCCGCCACGAAGGAAGAACTCGACGCGGTGACGGACTACCTTCGCGTGATCCTCCTCCACGCTCCGTTCCGGCCGGCGCTCGCGGATACGCGCGAGTGGACGACGCCGTTCGACGTCGAAGCCTGGTTCAAGGACGGCGCGCGGCGCCCGCTCTCGAGCTACCGGTTCGAGACGCCGCACGTGTTCGACGCGCGCGTCGAACCGGAGCGCCGCAAGCTGCTCGAGACGCGGCTCGACACGTTCGGCGAGCATCCGTCGGGTCTCGGCAAGTTCACGCGGACCATGTTCGCGCGCGAGCTGCGCCGCACGCTCGTGCCGGCGACGGTGCCTGTCGGAGCTCGCACGTGACGGCGGCCCCGAACACCTCGCGCCGGCCCGACGTCTCGTTCGTCATGCCGGCCTACAACGAGGAAGAGGTGATCGTCTACACGATCCCTCAGCTCCTCGCCGCCTTCGAGAAGGCCGGATACAACCTGGAACTCGTCGCCGTCGACAACGGATCGAAGGACGGGACGGGTCGCATCATCCAGGAGTTCATCGCCAAGGGCATGAACGTGGTGCATCACCGCGTCGACGTGAACCAGGGCTATGGCTGGGGCGTGTTGTGCGGATTGCCGCGCGCCACGGCTCCCTGGGTCGGCATCATTCCCGCCGACGGCCAGGTGGATCCCGACGACGTCGTCCGCCTCTTCGAGGCGGTGCGATTCTGCAAGGGATGGGTGATCGGCAAGGTTCGTCGCCGATTCAGGCTCGACGGGTTTCTGCGCAAGGTCGTGTCGGTCGCCTACAACTGCTTCGTCTACATGCTGTGGCCCAAGCTCGGGTCCATCGACATCAACGGCTCGCCGAAGTTGCTCCAGCGCCAGGTCATCGACGTGCTCGACCTCCAGTCGAAGCAGTGGTTCCTGGATCCGGAGATCATGGTGAAGTCGCACTACCTGGGCGTACGCGTCCTCGAGATGAACGTGTTCGCGCGGATGCGCGGCAACGGGCTCTCGCACGTGCGGGCGACGACCTGCTGGGAGTTCTTCCGCAACCTCTTGCGGTTCCGGTTCTCGCGCGCGCTGCGCGAGTGGCGTCGTCAGCGGGCGGGCGCACTGCCGCCGGTGCCGAATGGCGCGGCGAGCGCATCACCCGAACCGGTTGGCGCGTCGCGCTGATTCATGACCTCGGGAAGGCGGATCGGCTCCCTGATTGCACGCCTGGTGCTTTTCGCGGAAGCCGCGTTCGCCGTCTACGCATCCATCCATGCCCCAACGCACGAACTGCCACGGGGTGGGCAAACGCTCGGTGTCTGGTTCGCGGGGACGTGTGCCGGTATCGCGATCGCCGGCGCGCTGGCAATCCGGACCCGTTGGCAGGAAGCCGTATTCGGCACGTGCGTGCTTGCGTTCGGGATGATCGGGCAGCTCGGAGTCACGAGCCCGCTCTGGATCCAGTACGTGCAGCCACCATGGGAGCTTTTCGCGCCGTCGAGAGATGCCGAAGCCCCGTTGACGCTCTACTACCTCGGGTTTCTGCTCGCGCAGGCACTCTGTGTCGGCGTGCGCGCGCTCGGCCGCGCACCGCACTGGTACAGTCGCCTCCGCTCGTGGTTGACGTGGAAGCGCGCCGTCGTCGCGACCATCCTCTTCCTCTTCGCCGCCGCCAACATCACGCAGTTCATCCAGATCGCCCGTGATCGCGGCGCGTTCCCGACGAACGCCTACGCCTATCAGCTCGCCGTGGCGCTCGCGTTCCTGATCTTGAACGTCGCGAACCTCGCGCTGATCTTCGAGCGGATGCCCGCGGATGCGGCCCAGCAGATTCGCGGGCGACTTGCCGCGATGATGACGCTCCCAGGCGAAGAGGATCGCGCGACACGCCTCGATCGCGCGCTGCCGTGGGTCGTGGCATCGTTCGTGTTCGGCGTCGCGGTGTTCCTGTTTCACCGCGTGTTCGAGCTGTGCCCCCACATTCCCGACGAGCTGGCCTACATCTTCCAGTCGAAGTGCCTCGCCCATGGGCAGCTTTGGTGCGCGCCGCCGCCGGAGCCGAAGGCGTTCGACGTCTACCTCATGACGGTGGAAGGCGGCCGGTGGTTCGCGACGACGCCGCCGGGTTGGCCCGCGGTGCTGGCCATCGGCTCGTTCTTCGGCGTGCCGTGGATCGTCAACCCGATCCTCGGCGCGCTGGCGATTCCGCTGGCGCACGCCGTCGCGCGACGGCAGGTGGGACGCGGCTTCGCGAACGCGCTCGTCGTCCTCCTCGCGGCGTCGCCGTGGTTCTTGTTCCTCTCGGCGTCGTACATGACGCACTCGGTGTCCCTCGTGATGATGCTCGTCGCGTGGCTGGCGTTGTTGCGGGCCCGCGAGAGTGGCGGAGGCCTCGCGTGGCCGCTGATCGCCGGATGCGCGCTGGGCTATCTGTGCCTCGTGCGCCAGCTCGACGCAGTGCTCGTCGGCGGCGTGTTCGGCCTGTGGATCCTCGGCGTCTTCGGCGAGCGACTGCCGTGGAAGAGCGTCATCGCGTACGGCATCGGCTGCATCGCGATTGCCGCCGTGATCCTCCCCTACAACCACGCGATGACGGGACACGCGCTGCAGTTCCCCATCAACGCCTACACGGACAAGCTCTGGTATCCCGGCGCCAACCGGCTCGGGTTCGGCGCGGACGTCGGCAATCCGCCGGGAGGGTGGGGGTACCTCGATCCGTTCCCAGGTCATGGGCTGCGCGACGTGCTCGTCAACACGAACCAGAACCTCTACGCGACGAACGTGGAGCTGTTCGGGTGGATCGCGGGATCGCTACTCCTCGCGGCGATTCACCTGATCGGCGGACGGTGGACGCGCTCCGATCGGTTCCTCGTCCTCACGCTCGCCGTGCTCTTCGCCGGCTACCACCTCTACTGGTTCAGCGGCGGGCCGGACTTCGGCGCGCGATACTGGTTCTTGATGATCGTGCCGCTCGTCTGGCTGACGCTGCGCGGCGCGCAGACGCTCGCGAGCGCTGGAGCCGGCGGGGCGCGCGTCGGCGTCCTCATCGCGGCGTGTTGCATGCTGACCTTCGGCGTCTTCATGCCGTGGCGGTCGATCGCGCGGTACGCCCATTACCGCGGGTTCAACGCCGACTACCGCAACCTGGTCGAAACCGAGCACCTGACGAACGACCTGGTGCTGGTAAAGGCGGCTCTGAACGCGGACTTCTGGTCGGCGTTCACACTCAACGACCCCACCCTGCCGGCCGACCGGCCGATCTTCGCGCAGGACGTGAGCGAGGAGTCGGTGCAGAGACTCGTCAAAGCGTGGCCCGAGCGGCGCGTGTGGCGGGTCTCTGGCCGATCGAGCGGGTCGGGCGTGTTCCTCGTCGAATCGCGCCCGAAGTAGAGTCGCAGCGGCAAGCGGCGCCGATCCGTCCGGGGCGCCGGGACCCTTCTCGCCGCACCAGCAGGGACTTCTGTTGCCGCGGCCGCCCCTGCCCGCCTACAATCGCCGGCCTCGAGACTCGAAGCGTTTCCCCAACACGCGCTTGCCGCAAGTTTTTCCGAAGGATCTCTCATGACGCGTGCCGTCCTCATCGCCGCATTGCTCGCCGTCTGTTCATTCGCACAAGACCCAACCGACGCCCAGACCGTTCTGCTCGACGTCACGATCGATCCCGCGCTGCAGACGCTCACGGGCGACGTCACGTGGACGTTCAAGAGCACGCAGAACGGTCTCACCAGCGTCACTCTCGAATTGGACAGCGGTTTCGCAGTTTCGAACGTGACCTCCGGGGGGATCCCCGCCACGTTCACGCGCCCGACGAACCAGGTCCTCATCACGCTCGACCGCGCGTACAACCAGAACGAGATCTTCGTCGTCGCCCTGCACTACTTCGGCAACCCGGCATCCGCCGCGGGCTTCGGCTCGTTCACGTTCTCGTCGCACGGTGGCGGGACGCCCGTGATCTCCACGCTCTCCGAGCCGTTCTATGCCTACACCTGGTGGCCGTGCAAGGAGACGACGAGCGACAAGTTCCTCGCCTCCACGTGGATCACGGTTCCCGATACGTTGACGGCCACGTCGAACGGCCTGCTGCAAGGCACGGACGTCGTCCCGGGCAGCAAGAAGCGCTACCGCTGGTCGAGCAACTACCCGATCGCGACGTACGGCATCGCCATCACCGCTTCCGACTACTCGCTCCGCACCGACACGTACACGGGATTCGGCGCCAACACGCCGGTGACGTTCTACGCCTACCCGGAGAACTTCGCCGCCGAGCAGTCGAACATGAACAACATCACCGTGATGATGCAGACCTACTCGACGCTGTTCGGACAGTATCCGTTCGCCAACGAGAAGTACGGCATCGTCCAGTTCAACTGGGGCGGCGGCATGGAGCACCAGACGCTCACGAGCCAGCTGAACTTCAGCGAGAACTTGAGCTCGCACGAGCTTGGACACTCGTGGTGGGGTAACAGCATCACGTGCGCGACGTGGCACGACATCGGGCTGAACGAAGGGTTCGCGACCTATTGCGAAGCCCTGTGGGACGAGTTCAAGCCGGGCGGCGGAGTCACGACCTACTTCTCACGCATGAACGCCAACAAGCCGACGAATCCCACGTCGACGAGCAGCGTGTACGTCGTGAACGCGACGAGCACCTCGACGATCTTCAGCACGACGAACGTGTATCGCAAAGGCGCGTGGGTGCTCCACCAGCTGCGCCACATCGTCGGTGACACGGTCTTCTTCCAGATCCTGCGGAACTACCAGGCGCAGAAGCAGTACCAGAGCGCGACGTGGCTCGACTTCACCGCAAGCGCGTCGGCGACGCTTGGCGAAGACCTCACGTGGTTCATCGATCAGTGCGTGATGCGGACGGGTGCACCGCGCTTCAGCCTGGGGTGGACGAACCGGACGCTGAACGGGCAGACGTACGTCGTCGGCAACATCAACCAGACGCACGCCGGGTTGCCGTATCGGTTCCCGGTAGATGTCCGCGTTACGACGCCGTCGGGCCAGACGACGAGCATCGTGTGGGTCGACGAGACGCGCGACGACTTCATCCTGCCGACGAATGGAACGGTCTCGGCCGTGGCTCTCGATCCGTCGCCGTGGATCCTGCGCGGAACGAACCAGACCGCGACCTACGCGAACAGCCTCACGGCCTCGGCGACGACGATTCCGCGAACGGGCGGAACCGTCACCCTGACGCTGAATGGCGGGACGGTCGCCGCGAACCGCCCGTTCGTCATCGGCGCGTCGGCAACCGGCGTGACGCCCGGGATCACGCTGCCCGACCGGAAGGTGATTCCGCTGACCGCCGACTTCGTCACGTCGTTCGTGTTCCAGTCGATGAACGGCCCCATGTTCCAGAACTTCGCTGGCGCCCTGAGCGCCACGGGGCAGGCAACGGCGCAGTTCGTCCTGCCCGACATCGGCCCGATTCCCGCTCCCATCACGCTCTACTTCGCCTTCGTGACGACGACGTCGCCCGCATTCACGTCGACGCCAGTCGCGATCACGATCACGCCGTAAGGATTTCGCAGAGAGCTCGCACTGCGCGCCGGCGCGCCGCGCTCCAGCGCGGCCGGCTGGCGAGGCTCCGCCTCGCCGGAATGGCGTCAGCTCCAAGCCATTCCACGGGGCCGCGCGCTGTCGGACTGCGCCCGGTGACTGCGATGGCCTCGTTGCGACCGAGAGGCCTCTCCACCCGCGAGGCATGGCTGGAGCCCTGCCGTCCGGCCGCGTGAAACGCGGCGCTCCGCGCGTCGAGGAAGGCGCGGCGACTTCTGCGCGCCGCGCGCGTCTACCGCAGATACATCCGCGCCACGGCGGTGCCGATCGTTTGCGGCTCGCCTTCGTCGCGGTTGGTGAGGACGATCACGGTCAGGTGCTCGTCGGGGAATCGCTGGATCGCATGCCGAAAGCCGCGAGACGAACCCGTGTGACGTTGGCGCACGTGGCCGTCGAGGGAATCGAGGAACCACCCGAACCCGTAGCCGGTGGGCGATCCATCCGTCAGGCGGTTCGACACGAACACCGAGTCCTGCGCCGCGCCCAGGAGCGTGTGGTCGTGGATCGCCGCGTCCCACCGACGCAGGTCTTCGAGCGACGCATAGACTCCGCCGTCACCGAGGACCGCGCTGGTCGGACTCTGATCGGCCTTCACCCACCGATCGTCCTTGCGCTGATGACCGAACGCGCGATCGGCGATGGTGGAAGTCCCCTGCTCGAACGCGACCGCCGTCGACATCCCGAGCGGCTCGAACACGCGCGTCCGCAGGAACTCCGCGAACGCCATCCCCGAAACCTGCTCGATCATCACGGCGAGCATGGCGTAGCCGGAATTGCTGTAGGCGAACTTCGAGCCCGGCTCGAACTCCGTCCCCTTCTGAAGCGCGAGCATGGCGACGACGTCCTTGTCGAGGATCTGTCGCGGCGCATCGGCCGGCACCGAATCCTCCACCTCCACGAGCCCCGACGTGTGCGCGAGCAGGTGACGCACGGTGATCGCGCGGCCGTAGGCGGGAAAATCCAGCAAGACTTCCGTGACCTTCGTGTCGAGCGTGAGCTTGCCGTCCTGCACCAGCAGGAGCGCCGCCGTCGCCGTCATCGCCTTCGTGAGCGAGGCCAGCCGGAAGCACGTCCTCGTGCCGATCGCGGCGCCGGTCTCCACGTCCGCGAGCCCGAACCCGCGTGCGAACGCCACGTCGCCATCCTTCAGCACCATGACGGCGGCGCCGGGCCCCCCTGGCGCGGCGTAGTCCGAGAACAGCGCCGTCACCCACTGCGGATCCACGCCGGTGTCAGCGGGAACCATCGTCTCCTTCACGGGCGCCGGCGAGGACGACACGCCCCCGCATCCGATCATCACACCCGCGACCGCCGCGCCGGCGATCCACGCATTGAGCTTCATGCACATTCCCCATCTCACAACCGCTCGACGAGCCGCTGGAGGCGCTCACGATATCCCGCGGGATCGTCCACCCACACCACTCCGTGATCCGAGCCGTCGCGGATCCAGAGCTCCTTGCGCGCGGCCGGCGCGGGCACCGCATCGAAGACGGAGCGCACCACGTCCGGCGGCATGCGCACGTCACTTCCGCCGCCGATGATGAGGGCCGCGGTGCTCGGAGACAGCCTCGGGATCGCGTCAAGCGGTCGGATCTCCGCCAGGTGCACGCCCGACCAGAACTCGACGGAGGCGATGGTGACCGATCGGAACGGCTGCTTCATCGCGAACGTTCGCTGACCTGGACGGGGATCGCGCCCGAGCATCCGGTGAGCGACTTGCAGGAGTTCGTCGGCGGGCGCGTCGAGGACGATCCCTGCCAGATCGGGAACGTCTGGAGCCGCGAGCGCCACTGCCACGCTTCCGAGGCTCACTCCGAACAGCACGAGCTTGCGGTTCGCGCTCTCGGGACGGTTCCGGAACCAAGCCACGGCGCTCAGCACGTCGCGAGCCTCGTTGCGCCCGAACGTGGGCGCGGCCTTGCCGCTCGCCCCGTGGTTGCGCATCTCCAGCATCAGCACATCGCCGCCGAGATCGCGAAACATGATCGCCGGCGGCTCGAGTTCCAGACCACCGCGAAACAGCCCGTGGACCAGCACCACGGAGAACGCGGGTGGCCGCGACGGCGGCGGAACGTGGAACGCGCGCAGCGCGACTCCGTCGGTCGCCGTCAGCGAAACCGTCTCGACGCCGCCGTTGCCCACGGCTGCCGGTCGCGTCGCGGCGCCCGCGGCCGCGTCGGCGCGCAAACTCTCGCGGCTCTGATGAATCCACTGCCCCTGCGCGTCGATGCGCGGCCCGGCGTATCCGCGTTCATCGGGGCGCGTGCCGACGATGTGCGTGCCGAACCATCCGAGGGTGAGCGGCACGGTGACGACGGCATGGAACGCGAACGACAGAGCGTGCCACAGAAGGACCTTCCAGAACGGCCTCGGGGGCCGGATTCCGCGGACGAGCAGCACGCCACGCCACAAGAGCGCGAGGACGATGGTCGCCGCAACGATGCCCGCGCTCCATGTGTAGATGAACGTCATCGGGAGCGGGCAGTCTCACAGAGGCTCGGTTCACGATCAATGCGGCACTCACCCTCGCGCTCAGACTCCGCCGGCCGTGGTACGCTCCGACGAGAGCACCCCCATGCACATCGAGCTCAGACGCGGCGACATCACGCGGCTCCCCGACGTGGATGCCATCGTGAACGCGGCCAACACGGAGTTGTGGCTCGGGTCGGGCGTCGCTGGCGCGATCGCGCGCGCAGGCGGCCCTTCGATCGAGGCCGAAGCCGTGCCCCAGGGTCCCATCGCGCTCGGCGACGCCGTCATCACGAAGGCTGGCACGCTGCCGAACCGCTTCGTCATTCACGCCGCCGCCATGGGATATCGCCCGCAGGACGATCTCACGCCCAAACATCCCGGGAGCCTCTCGAGCGGGCCGATCATCCGCAGGGCCGTGCTCGCCAGTCTCGATCTGGCGCAGCGTCACGGTTGCCGCTCGATCGCGTTCCCCGCCCTCGCGACCGGCGTCGGCGCGCTCCCCGTGGACGTTTGCGCCGAAGCCATGCTGGCTGCTGCGAACGACTGGGCGAGCAGTCATCCAAACGCCACGCTGTCACACGTGGTCTTCGTCGTGTTCAGCGCCGAGGACCACGTCGCATTCCAGCGCGTGGCGCTGGCGCGGCAGGCGGATTGATCGCGGCACGCGCGAGGGAGCATGTCACCGATGTGGCGTCCGCGATCGTCGTTCCCATCCGCAGGGCATCCCCCGCACTCCGATCGCCTCGGCGCGCTCGACGGAAAGCCACAAATCGCAAGTCGAGCCCGCCGTGCCCTGGCCCTGGCCCGGCATGGGGATCTGGCGGACGACCGCGAACAGGTCGTCATCGACCTTGATGGTCCACGACGGAACGACGGTGCCAACGCTCGGCGTCGCCGGGTCGAGCGCGCTGATCCGCACGGAGACGATCTCAGTCCCCGCCGCCGTGCCCGGGGTGAGGTCGACGATGATCCGCGGTCCCACGCGGCAGATCGCAAAGCGCGGATCGCGAAAGAACGTGTCCTGCCCCACGTCGACGTCCCAACCGGTGATCGGGGATCGGGTCCATCCGTTCTCGAACTCCGCGCGACAGGGCGGCGTCCGCAGGCCATCGTCGGCGAGCCAGATCTGAAACCCGGAAGCGACGAGCTCCGCCGTCAGTTGCTCGCCGAACGCCTGCCCCGATGGGACGAGCGAGATCGCGCGGCCACCCAGCGCCGGCGCGTTCGGGCCTTTGGTCTCCACCGCAGCCACGCGACGTGAGCGCGGCGTCGCATTGAATGGTTCCACCGTGGACGCGGGCGCTTCGGCGGGCTGGCGCGTGAGGGGACATCCGAGCCACTCCAGGCCGACGGACTCCCCCATCATCGGCGGGGGCGCCATGCCCCTGCGCAGTGCCTCCCTCTCACCGACTGCGACGAACACGTCCCCAGTGCGCTGGCGAACGCTGCGGCCATGACCAGCAGATCCGGCGACGCGGACGGCCGAGTCTCGGCCGCGCCCTGCACATCGAGCGCGCCTGAAACGACGAACGCGAGTGGGATCCAGGTCGAACGCATCGTGACCGCCGATGGGCAGCATGCCTTGCGTCGCGCGACCGACGGAACGCGGCAGGTCGTCGGCAACGATCGTGATCGACGAGATCCACTCATTCGATCAGCGACGGACCGCCCGGGAGTCCGGCCCACGCCTGGCGGATCCGGGCGATGCAGGCGTCACGTTCGTCGTCCCCGAAGGGTCCGGAGCGATCGGGGGCGACCTTCCACCACGGGAAGCTCCGGAATACTTCGCGGACGTGGCTGGCGACGGCCGCCGCGACGTCTCGCGAAGCGGCTTCGAGCGTCAACGACGGCGACGCGGACGCACGATGCCGACGTCCGAAGAACGCGCGCTCGGCAACGATCGGCGCCACGATCATCGCATTGAATTCGACCAGGTCCTCCGCCCGCACCCACAACTCCCGGCGCGACGCGCTGCCGACGACCTGGACGTCGAATTGCCGCGCATAGGCGTCCGGGACCTCGAACCGGACGACGCGCCCGGCAAAGGGCGCCTCCTTCGTGTTCCAGTCCCGTGCGATCTGCGTGTGGCGTGTTCGGCATCGGGCACGGGGTAGAAGATCGGCTGCACAGGCGACCGCGGAGGAAACGCGCACATCTCCGAGTCGAAGATCAGCGCCATCTCCGCCAATCCCACCGGTCTCCAGAGGATCATCACGGCGCACTCACGCGTCGACGACGCGCGCTCGGCCCGCGGCCTTCGCTACGTACAGACGGCGGTCTGCGACCTCCGTCAACTCGTCCAACGTCGACCCGTCCACGTGGGCCGCAAGACCGGCGGAGAACGTGATTGGGATCACGGTGCCCGACGCCAACTTCGGCGGGTCCTCGTGCAACTCAGCCAGCAGCGCTTCGAGTGCGTGCTTTGCGCCGCGCACGTCGGTGTTCGGGAACATGACGACGAATTCCTCGCCTCCCCACCGCGCGACGGTGTCGGACTTGCGGAGCTCGGTCCGCAGGAAGGCCGCGAACTGGGTCAGGACCTGATCGCCCGCGCAGTGTCCGTGCGCGTCGTTGATTTCCTTGAAGTAGTCCAAGTCGAGGATCGCGAGCGTGAGGGATTCGTGGGCCCGCTCGCAGTGCCGCGCCATGTGTTCGAACGTCTCGCGAAACGCGGCGCGGTTCAGCAGGCCCGTGAGCTGGTCGGTGGACGACTGCCGCCGCAGCTCACGAATGTCCTCGAATGCGGCGATGGCGCACTCGACGCGACCATGAGCATCGAAGACGGGCGAAGCCTGGAGCTGGATGGGCACGGAACCTTCCGGCCGGCGCAGTTCGATGTCGGAAACGACGGCATGCTCCCCGCGCAAAGCACGCGTGATCGGCAGGCGTTCGTCCGGATACGGCAGATCCGTTCCTGCGATGCAGATCCCCGCGCGTCGCACGAGCTGCGACACGGGAACGCCCGGGACCACGTCGCCGCGGACGATGCGGCGGGCCGAGTCGTTCATGTACTCGACGACACCGGAGCGGGAGGCCACCAGGATGCCCGGCGGCACGAGGTCCAACAACTGCCGCGTTCGCGTGCCGCGCGCATCATGATCGCCCTGCAGCTTCACACGCCGGAGCTCGATCTGAGCGCCGATCTGACGTGCCACGGCTTCGAGAAGCTCGACTTCGCGCTCGTTGAGCGTTCGAGGTGCGCGATCGAAGACGCTCACGACGGCCACGACCGGGGGCGCTGCCGCCGAGCCCGGTTCAGTCGCCGCGACGACGGGCATGGAAGTCACCGAGCGAACGCGCGCCGATCCCGTCACGAGCGAGTGCGACGCGCAGCGCTCGTCGGCGAGCGTGTCGTGAATCGCCAGCAGCTTCCCACCGAGAACGGCGCGCCCGCAGAATGCGGCGTCGCGCGGGACCTGTCGGAGTTCGAGGCCGAATGAGCCCACCGGCGCCTGTCGTGTGCCTTCGACGCCACTCACGATCGCCATCGGCGCGCCGCATGCTGCCGCGGCGAGCCGCGCGAGGTCCGAGAAGTCGGCCGCGATCGAAGCACTCGCGGACCGGAGCGCCGCTGCGGGCGCCACAGGGGCACCGTCATCGAGCGGGAATATGGGCGTCATCAATGGGCGAGGTGTGAGATCGGTACGAGACGCGGCGAAGGGAACACCACGCTGCCACCGGCGGGAGCATACCCTGCGACCCGGATCGCTCGGGCGATTATCGCCGGAATTCTCGCGTCGAAGGCACTCTGCGACCTACGCCGTCGTGCGAACGCGCTCGCGCCGTACGACGCGGATCGCCTCGACGACGAGCCATGTGGCGAGGGCCAGGAGGACGATCGCCACCGCTCCCGGCAAGTCCAGGGTTCGGCCCGCCCGGACGCGCGCAACCGTCGTGCTCACCATGAGGATGAGAGACCACATGGTCATCCCGAGCATGAAGACCATGGGCACGCCCGTGATCCAGGCGGCCCGCCTCCGTCCCGAGCTTCGCAGCCACACCGTCAGGCCGAGGAGCGTCAGCGCCGCCAGAAGCTGATTGGACGAGCCGAAAATCGTCCAGAAGACCTTCCATGCAGCGATCGGCTTTCCGGCGTCGTCGCGGAGCGTCGCGGACACGAACAACGCCGGCAGCACGAGCGAGATGAAGGTGGCGACTACGGCTCCCAATCGCGTCTTCCAGTGGAGGAGTTCCTGGAGGATGTAGCGACCCAGGCGCGTCGTGACGTCGAGCGTGTCGAAGACGAACGTGGTGAATGCCAGCGATGAGAACGCGGCGGCGAACTTCAGGTCGATCCCCAGCGCATTCATGAACCCGGCAGTGCCGAGCGCGTAGATGCGCTGCGGGCTCTGTGCGGAGGCTGGCGATCCGGGCGAGAGCAGCATCACGCAAATGAGCGAGATCACGGCGACGACACCCTCGAGCAGCATGCCGCCATACCCCACCGTGTGCGCGTCGGGCTCACGATCGAGTTGTTTGCTGGTCGTGCCCGAGCACACCAATCCGTGGAATCCAGAGCACGCGCCGCAGGCGATCGTGATGAACAGGAACGGGAACAGCGGCTGGGCTTCCGTCGTCCGGAAGCCCAGGAACATGGGGTATTTCACCTCTCCGCCACCGACCAGGATCCCGAGGAACGAGAAGGCCAGCACTCCATAGAGGAAGAAGCCGCCGAGGAACCCACGTGGTTGGAGGAGCGCCCACATGGGCGTGACGGAAGCGATGCCGCAATAGACGAGGATGAGGTAGTCCCAGGTACGGACCTGTCCTTCCACGCCTTCGTCGCTTCCGATCAGCGTGGGAACGGACGCCGGGGCATGCTGGCCGAACCAGATCGCGACACCGACGAGCGGGACGAAGATCAGGGTCGCGAGCCAAAGCGGCATCTTGCGTCGCAGGCACACTCCCATGACGACGCTGACGGCGAGGTAGAGGATGGAGGACGTGGCGATACCGCCGCCATTCACGACGCTGCCGTCGTCGAGCGTCACCTGACCGACGAACCCGCGTGCGGTGAGGTCCGTGAATGCGATCACGACGTAGACGAGCGCGAGCCAGACGAAGCTCAAGAAGAGGTACCACGCGGGGCGACTCATGTGCTCGCGGACGATCTCCGAGACGGACCGCGCCTGATGCCGCACGGATCCGACGAGCGCGGAGAAGTCGTGCATGGCACCGATGAAGATCGCGCCGAGCACGATCCACAGGAGTGCGGGCAGCCATCCGAACATCAAACCGGCGGTGATGGGCCCCGCGATGGGGCCAGCAGCCGAGATGGCAGAGAAGTGCTGCGCGAGGAGGTATCCGCGCTTGATCGGCACGTAGTCTTCGCCGTCCGCCAGCGTGTGGGCCGGGGTCTGCGTGTCGCCACGGAGCCCGAAGGCCCGGGCGAGCACGCGGCCATACGATCGAAACGCGATTCCGAACGCCGCGAGGCACGCGAGGAAGATGATCGTGACGGTCACGGGGCGGGATTCTATCCGCGGTGCGCCGGGCTCCGCGGATTCGGTCAGAACACCTCCTCGACGCCCGACTGATGGCCCCGGTCGCGCTCCTCATCCAGCCGGTCCAACATCCGCATGCCGAGTGTGGTGCCCCAGAACAGCGCGATCATGAGCGAGCCAAGGTAGACCCCGAGCGCATGGCCTCGACGGCTCGGACGGGGCGCGAACGAATCGACCGCCATCGCCTCGGAGGATGCCCCATCGAGTGATGACGTCGACATCGCGGCAAGGATCGCGCTCGCGGTCACCCACGCGGCGATCACGGCCAGGACGATGAACGCGGCCACGAGGGTCACACGCCTGCCCCTGCGGTGCCCACCATAGGCATCAGGCTCATCGACAGCCGCCCAGGCAGCGAGTCGGAGAACGACCCGAGCGCGCACGTGGGCCAGGCGCACGGCGAGGACGATCGCGGCGAGGGCGCCCAGGAGCCCGATCGGGAGAATCCACCGGCCGAGCGTGCCATCGGTCAGCACGACTCTCGCGACGAGCCAGGCGCCGTCCGCTCCGAGGATCGCAACAGCGAGAAGGTCCGTCGCAACGCCGATCCCCTTGGTGACGGGAGTCAGGTTGCCGTGCAGGGAGGGGATCGGGCGCATGCATTCCCCACGGGGTGAGGCGAGCCCGATCCTACAGGCGGGGCTGGAAACAAAAGTACGGCTGCCGGTCGGCGCCCATCCCCCGATAAGACGTCCAACCGGCAACCGTCACACACCCGAAGTCGACCCGACGAGGATCGCTCGAGCACTCATGGATCCGTCCGCCGCCCGCCGGCGGAAAAAAAAGTCTGCGGTTTTCTTCAAAACGCGGAACGCCGGGTTCCAACCCGGTCGGGTGGCGGGGCTCGGGCCGGCCACGAACTCGCCACCCGTTTCACCGCCACAGGCTGAACGGTCGGAGGCGGGCACTCGGCCGGCTGCGCAGCAGGCAGGGCGGAGCCCTGCCATCCAGCCGGGCGGGAGCCCGGCGCTCCGACGCCGCACGACCGGGCTCGTCCAACTTCTCTCCGTTTGCGAATCCCGGAACGCCGGGTTCCAACCCGGTCGGGCGGCGGGGCTCGGGCCGGCCACGAACTCGCCACTCGTTTCACCGCCACAGGCCGAACGGTCGGAGGCGGGCACTCGGCCGACTGCGCCGCAGGCAGGGCGGAGCCCTGCCGTCCAGCCGGGCGGGAGCCCGGCGCTCCGACGCCGCACGACCGGGCTCGTCCAACTTCTCTCCGTTTGCGAGTCCCGGAACGCAGGGTTCCAATCCGGTCGGGTGGCGGGGCTCGGGCCGGCCAGGAACTCGCCACTCGTTTCACCGCCACAGGCCGAACGTTCGGAGGCGGGCACTCGGCCGACTGCGCCGCAGGCATGGCGGAGCCCTGCCATCCAGCCGGGCGGGAGCCCGGCGCTCCGACGCGGCATCAGGTCGAGAACGTGATCGGGGCCGAGCTCCCGGCGGGAATTCCCGTCGACCCGAGCAGCACGGAGACGGCGTAGATCGACAAACCGGGCGGGACACCGCCGAGCAGGAGGAAGTCGGAGGTCCCCGTCGGGCTCATCGTCGACCAGAACGGCGGGAGCGGAGTCGAGAGCGCGAGGCCGAGGTCGGACGCCGTCACGTCGATCCCAAAGAACCAGCCGTTCGGGAACGCCCCCTGGTTCAGCGTGAACGCCGTGAGGACCGTCGCGCCAGCGGGGAACGCAATGTTGCGCAGCCCAAGCGATCCGGGCCCATTCGGTCGGAAGTAGGCCAGGACCGAATCGATCTGGTAGGAGTAGATCGCCACGTTGTCGACGTTCCAGGAAGACACGGGCGGGAAGTTGCCCGCGATGACGGCGAGACCGAAGCGAACGCGGAACGCGGAGTTGACGTACGCCGACACGTCGAAGCCCTGGTACTTCCAATCCGCATCGAAGAGCGAGCCGGCCGTCGGATTCGTCCAGATCGTCTGCCACGCGCTCCCATCGAAGACCTCGACGGTGTTCGTCATGTACGGCGCCCTGATGGTGTTGAGGAACCGGTCGAACTTCAGCACCGCTCGTCGCCCCGCGGGAATCTGCACGGGCGGACTCGTGAGGTAGGACGTCGGGTGCGGGGCGATGGACGCGTTTCCGCCCACGACGATCCCAGCGAGCCGACCGAGGACGACGCCCGAGCCGTCGGCGATCGGATCCGGGTTGCCCGCTCCGTGGCCGACGGAGATGAACGCGGGCGCGATCTGCCATTCAGGCCCCGTGCCCCACAACGCCGACGTCACCGGCTGCGTGAAATCCTCACCGAAATCTGCGCCTCCCGCGAGAATCGGACTGAGGGCTGCGCCCTCGACCAAACCTCGCCGCAACGCATACCGCGGGATGTCGTTCCAGCTCCCGCTGGCCCCCATCTCGACCCAGTCCTCATTGCTCGTGTTGCTCGGCTCGCCGCCATTCCAGGACAGGTAATTCACCACGGTGCCGTCGTCCCATTGGAAGACGCCCTCGGTCACTTCGTCGGACAGTCCGATGAACACTCCCCCGCTGGACAAGGCGCCCGCGAACGCCGACGTGAGGAAGTTGCGCTCGGCGAGCGAGTGGATGCTCGCCAGCTTCCCGCCCATGTCCGCCGCAATCTTCCGCGCCGTGAACACGTCCGTCGCGAAGGGAATGAGCGCGTAGTACCGGTTCGTGGCGGGGTTGTAGATGGCCTGGCCGAAGGCCGGTGCGACGCTGATCAGTGAAAGCGTGACGGCCGCGGCAGCAAGAATCGTCCGGTTCATGTTGGATCTCCTGTGAATGCGGGTCGGATTGACCCGACGGAGACCCAGATGGGGGCGGCTGCCGATGACGTGACGGGGCCGGCTCGGAATTTCCAAGCCGGCCCCGCCGAAGCACCCGACACGTCAGACCATGTTCAGGTTCCACACGATGTCGGAGGCGAAGAGCCCGCCGAAGGTCGGGGCGAAGACCCCGGCCGCGTTCACCGCCAGCATGTTCTCCAGGTCGAGGAACTTGTTGGCGAAGGTGATGGGAACCGGCGAGTCGAACAGGAAGCTCGGGAACCCGCCCGTCGTGCCGACGCCGGCGACGAGGTGGAAGGGCTGGATCGGGACCGGGCTCGGGCAGATGCCGCCGTACGCGAGGATCCCGATGTAGACCGTCACGCACTCATTGCCGGGGTAGATGGGACCGGCCGCTGGCGGAACGTAGCTCCCGATGCGGATGCCGCGGAGTCCCGTGGGGAGGACGCCACCGACCGGGACCGAGTTGAACTGCGTCGCTGCGCCCTGGCAGGTCACGAACCCGTTCAGGTTCTGATGCACGTTGCGATTCGGCGGAACGATCGGGGTCGGATCGGCGCACGCGCAATCCTGGGTCACGGTCTGGAGGTTTCCACCGCCGACCTGCGCCTCGTGAAGGCACGTGTATGGCGTCCCCGGAACCATGCGCGAGTGACGGACGGATTCTCCGAAGATCGGGCCCGACGGTTCGGCGCAGATGCCGAAGTTGAAGTTCGCCGGTGCGATGAAGTGGTACGTGCGCTTCGCCCAGAACGCGGCCGCGCCGATGGGCTGCTGGCTGAAGGGCGCGTGCGCGTCCGTCGGGCAGAGATGCGTGAGGTTCAGCGCGATGTTCCACGCGCCCGTCTGGCAGTTGAGCGCGTAGTCGAGGCTGCCGATGAAGTGGACGGGGAGGTTGAATGGCGCGACGGCCGACAGCGGAACGGGATTCCCGATGCCCGCCGCGGTGGACGCCGTGTACGCCAGATCCCCGTTCACGAGGAAGCGCCACACCTGGAACTGCGTGGCTCCGGCGTTCTCACGCCAGGTCCGCGCGTACTTGGCGACCAGGAACTGGTTGCCGGCGATGGCGAACTGGGCCGAGTTGACCGTGATGCCCATGAGCCAGTAGTCGCAGAGGATCGGAATCGGGTTGATGCTGACCCCCAACGGGTACTGGCCCTCGACGGCGCAGTCCTTGATCGTGGCGCCGACGCCGCCGATCTGTTGCGGCGGGAAGTTCGGAAGGTTGGTCTGCGCCGGTGTGCAGCAGACGCCGTTGCTGAAACCGTCGTTTCCAAGGCACCCCTGGGCGGGGGCGGTCGAGGTGAACGGTGACGCCAGCACGAAGGCGGCGACGGCGATGATTCGAATGGCTCTCATGGTGGATCTCCTGGGCAAGACGGGTGTTCGAGGGATCCCGGCCGGGGGCGCGTTCGCCCGCCGGGCCGGTGACCTGTCTGGATGGCGATCCGTCGGCCTGGAGAAAGCGGAAAAAGAAATCGCCCCCCCGGGAGCGCCGGTTCACGGTCGTCGCGACCGGAACCGGCCGGATCCCCGCGCGTCTCGCGCGGGCCGACGGCCGCAAATCCCCGATCGGTGAAAAATCACCCACGCATGCGAGGAATCACAGCGTGTTGAAACTCCACACCTCGTCGGAAGCGAAGAGCGCGCCATACCCGGGCGTGAACGGAGGGAGGATCGGAGACCCGATCACGAGCATGTTCGCCAGATCCATGAACTCGGGGTTCGGGATGATGGGAACGTTCGTGTCGAAGAGCTGCGCCGCAAATCCACCGGTCGTGCCGTCGCCGCCGATCAGGTGGAAACTGTTCGATCCCACAGGTGACGGACACGGCGTCGTGTAGTTGAGCACGCCGAGGTAGCACGTGACGCACTCGTCGCCGGGGAAGCTCGGCACCGATCCTTGCACCCAGCGGCCGATCACCATCCCGCACAGCCCCGTGGGGAGGATCCCCGGGATGGGCACCGTGCCACCGAGGGCCGTCGTGGGCTGCGGAACGCCGAACCCACACGCCGTCTGGAAGTTCAGGGTCTGGAACACGTATCGGCTCGGCGGCGGCGTGGGCGACGGCCCGACGCACGCACAGAGGACCTGCGCGGTGAGAAGCTGGCCTCCATGGATCGGTGATTCGTTGAGGCACTGGTACGGGAGGCCGGGGACGAGTTGCGAGTGCCGCGCCGACTCCCCGTAGATCTGCCCCTCGGGAGCTTCGCAGAACGCCGTGAAGTCGAAGTTCTGGGGCGCCACGAGATGGTAGGTGCGCTTCGCCCAGGTGCTCGCTGCGGCGATGGGCCGGGCGCTCCAGGGCGCATGCATGTCCGTCGGACAGAAGTGCGTGAGTGCGTAGGCGCAGCTCCAGTTCCCCGTGGCGCAGTTCAGCGCGTAGTCGAGATGGCCGAAGTAATTCACGGGAAGGTTGTAGGGCGCGACCGCCGAGAACGGGACGGGGCAGCCGATCGCCGACGGCGCGACGTTCGAGTAGTTCAGGTCGCCGTTGATGACGAACCGCCACACCTGGGTCACCGCGCCCGGCGTCGGGAACTCGAGCCAAGTGCGCGCGTACTTCGCCACGAGCACCTGGTTCGGCATGGCGAAACTGGGTGAATTCAGCGAGAAGTCGACCAGCAGGTAGTCGCAGAGCACCTGCGTGGAAATCAGCACGTTCTGCGTCGGGAACTGAAGCTCGAGACTGCAGTCGTTGAAGCACGCGCCCCGGCCGCCAAGCTGCATGGGCGGGAATGGTGGGAGGTTCGTGGCGCTCGGCGCACAGCACGGACCGGTGCTCAGTCCGTCATTTCCAAAACACTGCGCGGTCGAATCGGCGGTGATCGTCGTGGCGAACAGCAAGACGCCAAGACACAGGCTTCTGGTTCTCATGGCTCTCTCTCGAATGGACGGGGGAGACGAGGGGCCCGGACGCGACCAGGCATGCCCTGCCGGCGCCGCGTACGCAGCCCCCGCCGATGCGGAATCCGTCCGGAGTCCGTTTCCGGAAATCGAGCCTGAGTTTTTTTTCGACGCGGCGGGCAGACCCACCGATCACGTCACGTTGCAGCTCCCCGTTGCACGATCGAAGAACCCGTCGACGACCGGCCGCCGCGGCTCGAGGTCGTCTCACGGAGAGCATCCGTCGCCATCGCGCCGACGGAAATCGAAGCCGGAAAACCCGACGACCTGACGGAGCCGTCGCGCGCCTCCCCTATTCCACCGGGCAGATGAGCTGCGTCTTCCACTTGGTCGGGTCCGGCTCGAGCCCCGGATCGGTCCAGTAGATCTCCCACACTCCACCGCGCGCCTTCAGCTTCTGCTCCTTCATCCAGGCCTCCAGAAGCGCGTGGGTCTTCATGAGATCGGAGTACTGGCCCACGTGCCAGGTCATGGCCGTAGGTCCGCCCGGAAGTTCGGACGCCTTCACGCGACCGCCCGCCTCGATGGGTTTGGCCACGCAGATTCCGGCCTCGATGTCGATCTCGTCGTCCGAGACCGAGTGATACCGCGAGAACGGTGGACTCGTGGCCGTCGCGCCGCACTTGGCCATGTGCCGGCCCACTTCGGGCAGAACGATCGCGAGCGTCTTGCTCACCTCGCTCGGCTTGATCTTCAGCCGGATCGTCGCCGTCGGTCGCGACTCCGCAACCTCCTTCACGCATTCGCCGCCCTTGTCAGGCGCGACGGGAGCCCGCTTCGCGGGGAAGATCGCCGCATGCATGACGTCCGTCGGAACGGCGTACCGCTCGGGCTTCACGTCCCCGTTCGTCTCGATCTTCGCGACCGCATACGTGAGGTCCATCCCCGCGACGGACTGCACGCGCTTGTGCGGCCGGAGGAGTCCGTCGACGTCCTTCCAATCGGCGAAATACCATCGCATGGGCAGCGTTCCGCCCGTCGGATTCGGCAGCGAGAGATCGGCCCGTGCGAGCAACCCGCTGGCCTGATCGATGAACCACGTCTCGGCCGCTCCGACCTTCGGCGTCATCGAGAGCTTCCAGGCGGGAGCGTCGGCGACCTTGTCGGGACCGACGAGGGTGGCGGACTTGTACTGCTCCGTCCACGGCGCCTGCCGGAGCAGCGCGAACAGGTGATGAACCGGCGCCTGCTCCTCGCCACGACGGATCGTGACGCCCATGGCTGGATCGGTGCTCCAGGACATCTTGCCGTCGGTGCCCCACGTCCCCGACCCGAAGGCGCCATAGGTGAAGTTCAGGCGGACGACGTCCGTCCCGACGAAGATGCTCTCGAAAGTGGCCTTGCCGGGAAGCATGGGCCCTGTGAGCGCGCCGTTCACGACGAGCGTCTTCACGGCCGCCCGCTTCTCTGCCGGCCCGAGCTTCGCCTCCATGGCGGCGAGCAGGGTCTCGGCGGTCGGCGGATCCTTCGACTGGGGCTTCGGCGACGGTGATGGCGCGGCGCGCATCACGCCGGCGACGACCATCAACATGGACAAACATGCGAGCTCGTGCGTGAACGACATCGGACTCTCCTGGACTGGGTTGGCTATCCTATGGGCCGTTACGGAATCCGCACCGCGGCTCATCGGCCGCATCGGAAAAAAAATGGGCGCCGACCACGCATCCTCATCCACCCCGGGCGGACTGTTCCCGCAGACCGCGTGGAGTCTCATCGCGCCCCAGTCGGGGGCCGCGGCAGAGGTGCGGGATCGCGCCATGGAGCACCTTGCGCGCAGCTACCTGGAACCGGTTCACGCCTGGTTTCGCGCCGTCGCCGGACCGACGGATGCGGCAGATCTCGCGCAGGAGTTCTTCCTCTGGATGATCGAGACGGGTTTCGCGTCGAAGGCGGATCCGTCGCGCGGACGGTTCCGGGCGTTCCTGAAGACCGGGCTGCGGAACTTCCACACGGACGCCGCACGGCGCGCACGCGCGCGCAAACGCGGAGGCGGCGCGGCGCCGATCCCGCTCGACACGCCGGGTGACGACGCACTGGCCGTCGATCCCGTGGACCCGCGGCCACGTCCCGAGGAGGCGCTCGACGACGCCTGGCGTACGACCGTCGTGCGCGCCGCGCTCGATCGAACGGAGGCCGCGCTTGCGCAGGACGGTCGCGCGCGACAATTCGCCGTGTTTCGCGACTACTTCCTGAAGGAGGGTGATGCGACCGACTACCGCACACTCGCGGCGTCGCACGGCATCACGACGACGGACGTTTCCAACTGGCTCGCACGCGCGAAGGAGAAGTATCGAAACGAGCTGCGAGACGTCGTTCGAGAGACGGTGACCGATCCCGCGGAGCTCACACGCGAACTGCGCTGGCTGCTTGGCGGAGGCGAGTCGTGACGACGCGACTGAACGCGAGCGCCGTGCGACGTCTGCTCGCCGATGCGCAGCCGCTTCTCGAAGATCCCACGGCGCTCGGCGCGAAGATCGGCAAGTACGCGCTCGTTCGGGAAGTCGGACGCGGCGCCATGGGAGTCGTCTACGAGGCGATCGACGAGGAGCTGCAGCGACGCGTCGCGCTGAAAGTGCTCGTGATGCCGCTCGGCGGATCGGACGAGTTGCGGACGCGATTCGTGCGCGAAGCCCAGGCGGCGGCGCGACTCGACCATCCGGGGATCGCCGCGGTGTACGAGGCGACGCCGCAGTGGATCGCCATGCGTTTCGTGGACGGGATCCCGTTGACTCGCGCCGCACTCGGCGACCTGCGAACCGCCGTCGGATTCGTGCGGGATGCCGCACGCGCGCTGCACCATGCACACGAGCAGGGAGTCGTCCACCGCGACGTGAAGCCGCACAACATCCTCGTCGAGGGAGCGCGCGCCGTCGTGACCGACTTCGGCCTGGCGAAGGCCTCGGGCCTGGACGCGGGCGCGTCGCGCTCGGGTGACGTGATCGGATCGCCGTCGTACATGGCGCCCGAGCAGATCCTGGGACGCTCGGAGGCCGTCGATGCGC
Source organism: Planctomycetota bacterium (assembly GCA_044222185.1). Lineage (GTDB taxonomy): Bacteria > Planctomycetota > CAIWVZ01 > JBGANV01. Next base: position 47,908 of record JBGANV010000004.1, on the reverse strand, counting down.
GCACGGACGTCTGGGGCCTCGGCGCCACGCTCTTCGAGGTCGTCACCGGTCACCCGCCGCACCGAGCACCCGATCTCGTCGCGCTGGCGCGCAAGATCGCCGACGCGCGACCCGAGCCCATGCGGCACGGCGATCGGCCGGCCCCGCGCGACCTGGAGACGATCGCGCTGAAGTGTCTCGCGAAGGAACGCGAGGGTCGCTACTCGACGGCGAGCGCGCTCGCAGACGACCTCGACCGCTGGATCGAACGGCGGCCGATCCTCGCGCGACGTCCCACCCTCGCCTATCGCCTGCGGATGTTCGGTCAGCGGCATCGACGCGCCGTCGCCGCCGCTGGCATCGCCGCCATCCTCCTCGGAACGCTCGCGGTCGGTCTGTGGAACGAACGCGCGGCACGGCAGGCGTCAGCCGAGGCTCTCGCGCTATCGGAGTCCATCGACGCCGTGATCCGGGATGCGGACGTCGCGCGCAGGCTCGGAGAAACGGACGTAGCTCGGGATCGGCTCCACGCGGGGCTGGCGACATGCCGCGCGTTCCTGCGCCGACACGACGTGGCCCACGCGAGACTGCTCCGTGCTCGGATCGAGGATCGACTGGGCCTCAGCGCCGATGCGGTGAGCGACCTGGACGCGGCAATCGACCTCGACCCGGAACTCGTGACGGCCCGCCTCGAGCGCGGAGTGATCCTCGCCGGGCAAGTCCTCGACGAGGTCATGGAATCGACGTCGAGTCTCGACCTCGCCGACGCCGCGGCCATGCCGCCCGATCTCGCCGCGCGCAGGCGCCGCGCCCTCGACGACCTCGCCGTCGTGGCCGACGCGAGGAGCGACCTCCGCAAGGGTCTTCGAGAGGAAGCCCTCGCGCTGCAGGCGCACCTCCGACGCGACCTCGCCGTCGCGCGACGCCACTGGGAGGAAGTGCTGCGGCTCGATCCTGTCCACATCGCCGCACGCGTGGCCTTGTCGCGCATCGCCGTGCTCGAAGGGAACACGGATGCGGCGTGGTACCTGGCGATGTCCGCGATCGACCTGCACCAGGGATTCGGACCGGCGTACGCCGCTCGGTCGGGCGCCTGGCCCGGCCCGCTGGGTGCCGGGGCGCCGGGCGATGCCATGCAGCGGGTTGCGGAGCGGCACGCACTCTCGGCGGCGGATCAACGCGTCTCCAGGGGCGACCAATCCAGCGAGGCGCTGATCGAACGTGCGGGCGCACGGCTCCGTCTCGCCGACGTTGACGGCGCGCTCGCCGACTTCGGCGCCGCTGTCGAGCGCGATCCGCGCGATGCGTCCGCTCACGGGCTCCGAGCCGTCGCACAAGCGCGCCGCGCGACCGAGCTCCTCGATCGCGGGGATCGCGACGGCGCACTCGCGGCGTGGGACGCGGCGATCGCGGACAACGGCAATGCCATCACCCTCGAGCCGACGCTCGTCGGTGCCAGGAACAACCGCGGCGTCTGTCGGATGGAACGCGCGCGTCTCCTCGAGGCGCTCGGTCGCATCGACGAAGCGACGCAGGAGCGCCGCAGGGCCGAGGTCGACTTCTCGGAAGCGATCGATGCCGAGCCGCGCTACGCCGTCGCGCTCGGTAATCGAAGCCTCATTCGCCGCCTGCTGGCCGACCGGGCGTTGTCGCTGAAGGACGAGGACGCCGCGGCGACGCACATCGCCGGCGCGCGATCAGACGTCGCGCGCGGGTTGGACCTGAAGCCGGGCGACGCGGGACTCCTCGTGGAGCGCGCCCTGCTGCGCGAGTTGGCGGCGCGGATCCGCTCCTCCGCCGGCACGCAGGGTTGGACCGACGAAGCCCTCGCTGATTTCGACGCCGCCGTCCGTGCCGCGCCTCTCGATCCGCGCCCCATCGCGTCGCGCGGGCTCTTCCGCAAACGCATCGGGGCCCAAGACGGCGCCGCCGCGGACCTCGCCTCCGCTCTCCGCCTTGCCCCCGATCCCCGACTTCGCCGCGAGATCGAACACGCGCTGCGACCGTGACCGCCGGCGGCTGCGCCGCATCACTTTCGGGTTGCGGTTATGTTGGGCGCCGCCACCAACATGACGGATCCATCGAACCTCCGCGGCGCCTCGCACGACGCGCATCTCCGCCAGATCGCCCGTGATCGCCAACTCGAACGTCTCGCGCAGCTGGGTCCGCGTCGCGCGGAGTACCTTCCAGCGCTCGAGCAGTCGATCCACCCGGGATATCGCTTCCCGTGGCGCATCGCCGAGTGCCCCGGAGTGGGGCCGCGCAGGCTCGTCGACGACGACCTGGCGGCGATGCGCGCGATCCTCGAGCCGTATGCGACGCCGACGTTCCTCCAGCAATTCACGTCGGGCATCCCCGAGCGATACCGCCGCCCGGACGGGGCCGTCTTCCCGCGATTCATCGCCACCGATTTCCAGCGCAGCTTCGATCCCGCATCGGGCCGCCTCGTGCGAAACGTCCCCGAGATCCAGTCGTTTCCCGGCAACATGTTGCTCAAGCCGACGAAGCTGGCGGCCTTTGCGAGGTTCCTGCCGAGCCTCTCCGAGTCGCAGTTCTTCCTCGATCGCAGGTTCGGATCGTTCGACGCCTATCGGGCCCACCTGCGAAGACTCGTCCTCGGCGATCACGCGCCCGCGGACACGGTGATCCTGGAGGTCAAGCCGCTGACGCAGTCGACCGTCGTCGACATGCTGCTCTGGTGTCGTCTCCTGGGTGCGGCGCTCGTCGACGTGCTCGACATCGAGCCCGACCCGGCGACGGGCGAGCTGCGCTACCGCAACGCCGTCCTGTTCGAGGGACCGGTTCCTCGGACCGTGACCTTCGACCGGCCGCGCGTCGCGAAGAACGTGCTGAGCCGGTGCATCCCGCCGGAACTGGACCAGCTCGTGGACGATCGGACGCAGGGGTTCGACGAAGAGCGGCTGCGCTCGATCTTCGTGACGTCCATCGAACGCGGAGCTGCCGCCTTCATCGTCCACCCGCAGGACTTCTTCGTCCTCTCGAAGGTCCGCCTGGTCGGCAACGCGGCGCATCACCCTCGGATCGAGCTGTTCGAGCCGGATCTGCTCGCGCGGCTGGACGCGGCCGGCATCCCCCTCGAATCCGGAGTCCTCAAACCCGCGTACTTCGCCGGTGGGCAGGGCGTTCAGGGGGTCTCGACGTCGCTGCGGCGCGAGGACCTCCTCCGCGCGTGCGCGACGATCGATCGCGAGCGGCGCGCGGAGACGACCGTGCTCGGGGCACTCCGCAAGACCTGGCTGTGGCAACCGCGTTATTCGGCCGACCCACTTCCCCGCCAGGAGATTCGCGGGTTCGTGCCCGCGGGCCCGGACGACGAGGGCCCCATCTATCACGAGATCCGGTACATGTGGTCCGTGGAGGTCGAGGGCCCCGGCGAGCCTCCGCGAGCGTTCACGCCGCTCGTCGGGATGACGCGGTGGAGCCGCGTCGGGCTTCCCGCGAATGCCTCGTACCAGAAGTCTGCATTCACGGGCACGCAGGGATATCTCGTCGAAGACTGACCGGCGCGCGAACGCGCTCGACTCGGCGCGACGATCGTCGCGGTGATCGCCCCCCATCGGCGCGGGACGCACGACCGTCACGTGCCAGGTCCGATGGCAAGGCCGTGATTGCCGCCCCGCCACACGGTTGGAGCGCAACGCGCCGGCTCGCGGCACGGACGCCGCTCGGCCGGCCGTCCGCACGTGGATCGCGGGGACGACCGTCACGGCGCCAGGCGAGCGTCGCCTCCTTTCGCGGAGCTGCTGGTCGTCACGACCTCCGTGGCGGCCAAGCGCCTCCAAGGAAAGGAGCGACAAATGGCGTCCAATTCGTTCTGCAATCGAGCCCTCGTCGTCACGGCACTGCTGGCCGTGGCCTCGATCGGAGGCCTCGGCCCCCAGGCGTCCGCACAGGGGACCATCACGAACGGCATCGTCTCCCTGAGCTGGTCACCGAACCCGAGCCACGGACTCGTATTCACGTCGATCGGCGAGCCGACGCAGCCGCAAACGTTCACGTTCCGAGCTGCCAATCTCTGGCAGCTCGAGTTCCGCAACCCCACGGGCCCGACGGTGACGACGTTGGGCGCATCCGACCTGAGCGGCTTCTCGGTGGCGATCAATCAACTGAGCGGGTCGTCCCTCTCGGTCACGTGGAGCCAGTGCACGTCCCCCTTGCTCCCGCCGGGGGTCACATTCTCGGTGACGGTGACGGCCGATGCGCCCGCCGGAGAGAAGGTCGTCGTCCTCGGGATCGGCGTCCAGGCGACGACGGCATCGGCCGTGTCGCTTTACGCGGTGAGTTTCCCGCGTGTCGAATTCGACGAGCGAGGGACGAGCCCTGCGAACCAGGTGCTTTCGTATCCCTTCGCGGGCGGATGGATGTTCCCGGACCCGATGCACAACGCGACGATCCCGGCCGACGCGGCCCCCGAGCAGGCGCTGGTCCACCCGGGCTCGCTGAGCATGCAGTGGTTCGGCTACTACGACCGCTCGGAGGCTGACCCCCGTCAGCTCTTCCTCGGGACCCGCGATTCCTGCGGCTGGCGCAAGGAGTACTTCCTCCATCGGATCAACTCCCCGACCGGCCCCGAGGCCATGCGCTTCCGGGTCCGCGTCATGCCCGAGAACAACCTGGCACTCGCTCCGACGACGACCTTCACCGGAGTGCCCGCCGTCCTGGGGATGCTTCACGGAACGTGGTTCGACGCGGCGCGGCTCTACAGGAGCTGGGCCGTCCTGCAGCCCTGGACCACGAGAGGCCCGGTGCGCACGAACCAGGACTTCTCGTCGCTCATCAAGAACGCGAAGATGTTCGGCTCCGTCGCGCCGGACGCCTGCACCTCGACTCCGCAGGGATCCCAGTGCGGCGCGCCCGCCGACCCGACGACGTACCAGTGGTGGGACGACGACGTCGCCGACAAGAAGGCCTATTTCGGCGTGGACTCCATCCCCACGCACCCCTACCTGTGGGACGACTCGGCGTTCGACGCCTATCTGGGCAACTGGCTGCCTGCGAAGGCGCCCTTCCTCGCCACGATCCCGTTCATCCAGGCGCTGGGTGACCCGTTCGCGCCGTACTTCCTGAACAACGTGTACTCCGCAAACGCGAACGGCGCGCAGAACTCGCTCAATCTGCCGGGCACGGGAGGCGCGCCCGTCTCCACGTTCGCGGTGACACTGGAGAACGGGTTGCCTTACACGATCACGGACCAGCGCTGTCTGTCGAACGTGGGTTGCAGCACCCCGACGCAGTCCGTCTCGATCGCCAGCTACAAGCTCGACCTGGCGACCTGCTTCGCGTCCGAATACACGCTCTCGATGGCGACGACGCTCACGGGGATGGGCGCCCGCGGCATGTACCTCGACACCTACTCGGTCGACGACGTCGCCGTCTCCTACAACTCCGTCGAGAAGGTGTCACCAGCCGTGTCCAAGCCCGTGGGTGGAGGATGCTCCCAGGGTGCCGCGAAGATCCAACTCGTCGACAACCTCCGCCGAACCATGCGGACGACGGGTGGAGTGCCGGACTTCTACACCATCTCCGAGGGTCAGCAGGAGATGTTCGTCGGGTCCTTCGAGCTCGTCTACGGGAACTACGTCGGCGCCGCGGTCGACGTGAACGGCCAGCCGCGCACGCGAATGGCGCCGCTCTTCGACACCGTGTACCGGGACTACCAGTTCACCAGCACCGTGGGTCCGATGGACTACCACGCGGCGCAGGTGCTTCCGCAGTTCGCCCCGTTCATCCTCATCGCGCGCCAGAACTACGCCGGGTACCTGTTCAGCGGGCGCCTTCCGCACGCCGGATCGGTCCTGAACCAGGCAACCCTGGCGCAGGACGCCGCCCAGGCACCGGCGTTCAACCAGTACGTCGGGATGATCCAGAACTACATGGGGATCCTTAGGCAGACCGACGCCCGCGCGTACGTCGTCTTCGGCGAACGCATGCGCGATCCCGTCACGACCGTCAAGACTGCGAACCTCCCGGGCGCCGCCGTCACGGGAGCCGACGGGGCGTGGTACGTCGGGTACGACACGCAGCCGCCGCTGACCTTCACCTCCGTGTTCAAGCGTCCGGACCTGAACGCGTTCGCCGTCATGTTCCTGAACTGGACGGACGTGGGCGACGTCATCCCGAACCTCGCCCCCGGGGCGACGCCCGGCTCGCAGACGTTCCAATACACGGTGAACCCGGCGGACTACGGGCTGCCGACCGGGCAGTACAAGCGCAGCGAAGTCGTTGCGTCGGGACTCCCCGCCATCACGTTCCTGAATCTGAACGGGCCGACCACCTTCAACATCACTGTGCCGGCGCGGTCGGCCAGGGTGATCGTGTTCCGAAAGACGTGAGGGCTGGACGCGGCGGGTGCGCAGCGCCCGCCGCCTGCGGAACGCTCGGACGATCTCCGGCCGGCCGCGCGATCGCTGCGGCGCGCATCCTTGGGTGAAGCCTCGGGGGTTTCGTCGGGGGCCGCCGCTCCGGCCACGGAGCGTTCGGCTGTCGCGGGCACTTCGGGCCGGCTCGGGGCGCGCGCCGTCGGCAGGAGCCCCGGGCCCGGGGGCAGGGTCGGCTGGCACAGTGCGCAAACGCTCGGCGCTGGCTCCGATTGGCTCCGCCGCGGCGATCTTTCCGACTCCCACGCCGCTGGCGCGGAGGAACCGCGGCCGGCGTCGATTCCCACCGGGGCCGTCGGGACGATAAACTCCGGCGCCTGCGCCGGGGGTTCGCGAACACGGACAAGAAATCCAAACTCCGCGTCGCGTGCGCGCGCCGTTGTCGCCTCCAAGACCGTGCCTCCTACGCCTCCACCCACACGACAGCCGGAATCACCCCGCCCCCGGGGGCTCCCGGCCGCGATCTCGGTTGCGACCCCGGTCGATCTCCAGCAGGAGGGTCGCCCGCGCGCGAACCAGCAACGCCCGCGTGGCGGCGACGCTCCGGCCGAGCCGATCCGCGATCTGCTCGTGCGACAGCCCGTCGACGAACTTCATCTGGATGACGGCGCGGTGATCCTCGCTCAACCGCCCCATGGCACCGTGAACCGCCTGAAGATCGTCGAAGAGGGCGTTGAGCGAGTAAGGCCCCGGTCCGGCAGCCGCCTTGAACCCAAGCGCTGCCTCGGGCTCCTTGCCGGGCGGCGCGCGCTTCCGCGCCTCGAAGAACTTGACCTTGTCCCGGACGTTGTGCTCGACGAGCTGCGCGAACCAGCCGATGAACTCGTCCGCCGTCGCTCCGCGGAAACGGCCGAAGTCCTTGATGAGGTCCAGGTAGGCGCTCTGAAGCACGTCGGACGTCGAGATCTTCTCTCGAAGCTGGGGGCCGAGCCGATCGTGCACCAGGCGCCTCAGGCGCGCTTCGTGGCGCTGGATGAGCCGCATGATCGCGTCGGCGTCGCCTTGGCGCGCGGCTTCGAGGTCGTCGTTGGCTTGCATCGAGAGGACGCGAGTCGCGCAGGATCCGCGCCGATCGAGCGCCCGCCAGGCTTGAGCCGACCGCGGTTTGCGTGCGTCACAGATTACTCGCCCCTCGCGGGCGATTCCATTCCTCCACCCCTCCGTCCCCACGCGTGCCGCCGGCGCCCTCCCGCATCGACGTCGCGCGTCATGACTGCTGAACGTCTGGAGCTATCCCCATGAGTCGTGTCGTTTCGTGGATCACACTTGGCCTGATCGTGTTCGCAGGTCTTCCCGCCGTCGCGCAGTCGTCGGTCGTCTGGCCGTCGCCCCTCGTTGCCAACCTCGAGGGTCTGGCAGCCGACGGCAGCTGGGAGCCGCCGGACGACATGTCGACGCACCTCTTCAACAAACTGACCGTGTCGGGGCCCCCAGGGTTCTGGGTCTATCCCGTCATGTGGGTTCACGTCCTCCCACCCGAAGACGGAGCTCCGTGGTACGCGGAGGAAATCTACGCCGAGACGATCAGCCGTTTCCCCTTCCTCGCCACCCCCACACCATCGGACCTCCCCACGCACTTCCCGCCGCCGGCCGGATTCCCGACGCTCGCCGTGCCCGACGCATTCCTCACGCCTTTTCTCGAGACCGCTCTCGGTCCCGGCTTGATGGGAACGCAACCGACGGCCGTCCGCTCGGCGTGGGAGCCGATCTGCCTCCCGTCCACCCCCCCGTCGTCCCTCACGGGAGCACCCTCGCCGTCAGCGGCGCCACAGACCCGCTACTGGCGCTGCCATGCGCCGGTGTGGGGCGAGAATCTGAACCTGCTGAACCAGTGGTGGACCCAGCATGCGGCCAACCCGACGGACGACACGGTGATCGACTTCGAGCTCCTGGCGATGAACGTCATGGTGAACCAGACGGCGGTGATCGCACCGACCAACGGGAATCCGCTCATCGACTTCTTCAACTCCGGCCCAACGAACCCTCCGAAGGCAGACCTGATCCACTGGTACGACTACGCCAAGGAGACGGGCATGGAGCTCATGATCCAGTTCGTCGGACTCGTGAGCACGTCCACCGCGCACATCACGACGTCGAACGAGACGACGACCGGTGGCCTGACGGGACTGACCCCGCCGGGCGGAAACGGCCTCCCGCCGCGAATCTCCTGGAGCAACGGGCTCGGTGTGCGGTTCTACGTTCCGCGCCCGGGCAACCTCGGCGGCGACAAGGCCATGGTGAACTCCGCGTCGTCGTCGCTGCGCGGCGCGGACAACATCCTGCGTCTGAAGCTCCGGTCCGCCGTCGGTGTTCCCACCATCCGCATCCGTGACAGCCTGGGCGGCATCTTCCTCGGGTCGCTTTCCTGGTCCGAGCCCGGGATTTACTCCGTGCAGCTTCCGACGAGCTTCCCGGCGGGCGCGGCGACGATCCTGCGCATCTCGACGTCGTACGACACGCTCTTCGGGACCGGGCAGCCCTGGGCGACGATCAACCAGACGCCGTAGCCCGAGAACGCCTCGCGGAACGAGCGGTGTTCCGACGAGATCACTTCACCGCCGGGGCCGGCTTCGTCTGGCCCGCGACCCACTCGAGCCCCGCGGTGACGGCGGCGCCGTTCGGTCCGGGCTCGGCAGGCTCGGCGAGCCCCTTGGCGGCCGCCGTGCGGGCGCGGTCGCGGTCTCCGCAGAGGAGCGCGAGCGCGGCCTCGTAATAACGGGCCGCCGCCCGCCTTCCGGGCGGCAGCACGCCACGACGACCATCGAGGCGGAGCGCCGTCGCCGCCGACTCGATCCCCTCGAGCGCGAGCTGGCGCATCTCGAGAGTCAATGGCTTCTCGTCCGATGGCTCCGTCGCGACGACGGTGTCGAAGGCGAGGTGCGCGAACCAGAGCGCGGCGACGGGGTTTTCCGGCCCAGCCGACCGCGCATCTCGCGCCTTCGCGAGCGCGAACGGGCGGTCATCGTCGAGGGTCGCCGCGCTGCTCTCGACCAGGAGGGCCGTCGAGCGCGCATAAGGAAGCCGGAACGTCGAGGCGGCGGCGTCGGAGCGGATCTTGTCGATCGTGTCCGCGTCGGGGACGGCGCCGGCCTCGGTGGCCTTCGTGAAGCGACAATTGAGTGCCTCGGCAGCCGCCAGCTCGCGATAGTGGTACCAGCCATCGAGGCGAGCCGCGGACTCGAATGCCGCCAATGCGTCGTCGACGCGCCCCTGATCGAGCGCGAAATACCCCTTCGCCAGCAGGGCCTCGGGCTTCCCTGGCCAACGCTGCTCCAGCGCTCGCCATCCTGCCGCGACGGACTCCGTGTCGCCCCGTGTTCGGAGGATCGACAGGCGCAGATACTCGTCGAAGAGCACGCGCCGCTCTTCCGGGATCTCCGCGACCGCCCGCAGCGCGGCGTCGCCGTCCCCCAGGACGACGTGGAGGTGCGCGCGCATCCGCAGGAGGGCGTCGTTCCGCTGGGTCGGACGCTCGAGCGTCCTCGTGAGCGCCAACGCCTCGCGGTAGCTGCCTTGATCCGAGCGAAGCTGAACGAGGCAAAGTCCGACGCGATAATGGACGCCCGGTTTGTCGCCGCCGAACGCGGCCTCGATCTCCCGCTCACGCTCGTCGAACGGGGCGGCCAGACTGCGCATGACGAGGGCCGTGAAAAGGTTGTCGGTCGGTGACTTCGCGGCGACGGCGGGAGGCTTCCAGGTCGCCTCCGGCTGCGCCGCCGCGCGGAGAGCCGTCGTCGCGCGAGTGACACCGATCCGCCCGTCCGATTCGATTCCGTCGAGGATGCGGGAGACCAGCGGCAGGTCGCGCGCCGTCAAGGCGGCGTGTGCCAGTGCGAGCGACGCGAACAGCGCGTCATCGTGATGGGCGCGCGTCGCCTCGACCCTGGCCATGAGCTCACTCCGCGGGACGGAGGCGACGAACGCTGGCATGGAGGTCGACGCCGGCCCCTCGCCGAGCAACGCATCCAGCAACTCCTCGACGGCCGTCGCGGCCTGAAGCCGTGCGGACACCCCCGGGAATCCGGTGACGCCTCCTGCCACATCCCGAACCGACTCCCAGAGCTTCGTCGCAAGGCCGAGCTCGTCGCGGCTGAGCGCTTCGTCGATGTGGCTGACGTCCGCCTCGATCCGCTTGCGGCGCGCAGCGGCGTCGAGCAGGAATGCCACGACGAGTCCGGCTACGGCCAGCGCGACGACGGCGGCGGCGATCGCCACGCGCGGGTGCCGGCGGATCCGCCGCCACGCACGCGTGATGACTCCGTCCCGCCGCGACGAGATGGGCCGCCCCGCGAGCCAGGATTCCAGGTCGTCGGCCATGGCCTGCGCCGTCGGGAATCGGTGGCGCCGGTCTTTCTGCAACGCCCGAAGGATGATCGCTTCGAGGCCTCGATCCTCGCCTGCCAGTCGCAACGGCGGTGCGTCCGCGAGCAGGATCTGCTTCAGCAGCGCGGCACGTTCCGGAGCTGCAAAACACGGGCGGCCGGTGACGCACTCGTACAACGATGCCCCGAGGCCGTAGATGTCCGCGCCCGCGCCGGTATCCGCGTCGGCGTTCTGGAATCGCTCGGGTGCCATGTAAGGCAACGTTCCGACGATCTGGCCTTCGGCCGTCATCGTGGCGAACGACGTCGAGCGCGCCAGGCCGAAGTCGACGAGGTGAGGGACGCCGCGATCGAGCACGATGTTCCCCGGCTTCACGTCACGATGCACGACGCCCGCCTCGTGGGCGAACTGCAGCGCGCGCGCGATGGCAGCGCCGACGGAAGCCGCCTCACGCGTCGACATCGGCGCCGCAAGCGCGTCGAGGCCCGGCCCCGTGAGACGCTTCATGGCGATGTAGACGGATCCGCCATCCTCGCCGATGCCGTGGATCGGAACGATGTTGGGGTGGTCCAGGGCCGCGGCGATCGTCGCCTCGCGGCGAAAGCGCGCCGTGTCGGTCGACGCCGCCGCGACGAGCTTCAGCGCCACTTCGCGACCGAGGTCGGGGTCGACGGCCACGAAGACCTGCCCCATGCCGCCGGCTCCGATGCGCTCCTTCAGCGCGTAGGGCCCGAGACGCTCGGGCAGGCCCGCGGGAGGTCCGTCGTCGTGCATGCGCAGCAACGTCGCGGCCAGGGGTTCGTATCCGAGGATCCGCCGGACTTGCGCCTCGACCGCCAGGTCGCCGTCGCAGAGCGCCGCCAGGTCGGGCGTCCGCCCTTCGTCGAAGGCCTCGAGACAGGCCTCGACGATCTGCTGGATCTTCGCGTCGGGCGACTCCGCCTCAGTGCTCATCGCGGGTTCCTCTACCGATCACGAGGCGACGGACCGGGACCACGCGTGACGCCAACCCGACGTTCCATTCGTCGATTTCCTGACCGCCCCGCATCGCTTCCCCATCACTTCGCGGCCGGCCCCCGAGAGCGCGCGGAGGGTTTTGCTTGCGCAAGCGCGCGCTTCAGCGGCGGGACGTCCAGTTCGCTGACGAAGAAGCTCAGCAAACGGCAGTCTGCACAGGCGTAGGACTTCATGTCGCCCTCGAGCGATGCGCCGTCGGCAAGCGGGCCGAGCCTCAGCGTCATCTTCGTGCGGACCAGGTTCGAACCGCCACATCCGGGGCAGCTCACGGCGTCTTTCTTCATCGCGGATCCTCGCCATCCAACGGGCGTCCCGTTCGAATGCGAGGTTGATAGCAGGCGATGGTGCGGCCGCCAGCCGCGTGCGTGGCGCGGCTACCACCGAAGTCGGTCGACGGCGCGGCGCGGCCGACGGGCGCACGTCACCGTGTCGGCCGTCAGGATCGGGCGAACGCCAGCAGATCGGCGTTGACCTGCTGCTTGTGCGTCGAACACATCCCGTGGGGTGCGCCGGCGTACACCTCGAGCCTCGCGCCCCTCACGAGTTTGGCCGCCAGTCTCGCAGACGCGTCGATGGGGACGATCTGGTCGTCGTCACCATGCAGGATGAGCGTGGGCACGTCGAACCGCCGCAAGTCGGCCGTGAAGTCGGTCTCGGAGAACGCCTTGATGCAATCGAACGCGCTCTTCATGCCGGCCTGCATGCCCTGAAACCAGAACCCCTCCCGAAGCCCGGCCGACACCGTAGACCCCGACCGGTTGGCGCCGTAGAACGGTCCGCTGAGATCCTTGAAGTACTGGGAGCGGTCCATGACGACGCCCGCGCGGATCGCGTCGAACGTCTCCATCGGCGTCCCCGACGGGTTGGTGGCCGACTTCAGCATGATCGGGGTGACCGCACCGATCAGCACCACCTTCGCCACGCGGGACGTGCCGTGGCGTCCGACGTAACGGGCCACCTCTCCGCCGCCCGTCGAGTGCCCGACGTGGATCGCGCTGCGCAAGTCGAGCGCGGCAACGAGTGCTGCGAGGTCGTCGGCGTACGTATCCATGTCGTTCCCGTCCCAAGGCTGACTCGATCGCCCGTGGCCCCGGCGATCGTGCGCGATGCAACGGAACCCACGCGCCCCGAGAAACAGCATCTGGTCCTCCCACGCATCGGCGCTGAGCGGCCAACCGTGACTGAAGACGACCGGCTGGCCCTGTCCCCAGTCCTTGTAATAGATCGAGGTTCCGTCCTTCGTCGTGATCGTCGGCATGGCCATTTGCCCTCGTCCGGTAATTCGAATGCGGACATCTGACCGATCCTCCGGGATCGGCCAGATGTCCCATCTCGATCAGCGCGCGGGGTGGACAGCTCACCCCACATTGTCCAGCCTCGCCGCTCTATAGGAGGGTGTGCGACGAGTCGACGGATTCCGCTGAGGGAATTCAGCCTCTCGGCAACATTCATCGAAGCCTCTCACTTCAGCGTTCGAGGGAACCATGACGCAGCCGAAACTCCTGGACCGTGTCACCGCTCGCCCGGAGTCGACGACGGGCAACACGAAACAACCCGGGATCTCCGAGATCACCGAGGCCCTGAAGCCGCTACTCGCCGACACGCTCGCGCTCTGGATGAAGACGAAGAACTTCCACTGGCACGTGAGCGGGCCGAACTTCCGGCAACATCACCTCCTTCTGGATGAACAGGCGGATCAGATCTATGCGATGGTGGACCCGTTGGCCGAGCGCGCCCGCAAGCTCGGAGGGACGACGCTCCACTCGATCGCAGAGATCGGACGCCGCCAGCGCATCGCCGACGACGACTCGGAGAACGTCCCTGCCGAGCAGATGCTCGGCGAACTCGCCCGCGACAACCGCACGTTCGTCCAGGCACTGAAGGACGTTCACGCGATCTGCGAACGGCACGAGGACATGGCGACGACGAGCCTGATCGAGGTCTGGGTCGACGAGACCGAGCGGCGAATCTGGTTCCTGCGGGAAACCCTGGGGCGCAAGGCCTGAGCGCGATCGGCGCCTCACTCGACGCGCGTGAGTCCAGGTCGTCGCGGAACCCTGCGAACAGTGACGGTTCCGTCGAAACGAACGACGGTCACGTCGTCGGCGTGTGGCCCGGGTTGAAGGCCGAAGACGGATTGGACACTCACTCCGTGATCGCGGCCGCACTCGACCATCAGCTCGCCTGACTCCTGGTACGCCGCGAGCCCCAGGTCATCGGCGACCACGAGGACTCCGTTCCGCGTGAACGTCGCATGCGCCGGGTTGCGTCGGGTCGCGAACAGCCGCTGCTGGAAGTCGGGGTTCGCCAGGCCGGTCACCGAGACGCAGCCATTGGGCGTCAGAAGGACCAGCCGTTGCGGTCCCGGCGGCGGCGACACCACCGCACCCACCGCCGGTCCCACGTCCTTGAAATCCGTCGTCACGCCGCTGCGGGTCACGCAATGGACCGAACCGGGAGTCAGCAGGACGACGGCATCTCTCGTCGCCACCACCTGCCAGATCGACCCTTCCGCCGGCAGTCGTTCGTCCGTCAACAGGGCCGTCTTGACGACGTTGCCCTCTGCCGTGCACCAGGTCACCAGGACCTCTCCCGCCTCGGGTGAGGAGAGAAACACGAACCCGCCCGCGCCGTCCGCGCATCCGCAGATGGCTCCGTTCGGGGCGTACGGGTGAATGCCGAGACGGACGCGCGTGTCGTCGGGCAGCTTGAACGATTGCAGGGGGATGCGAAACGGCGACGTGGCGCACCCCAGGACGACCCGGAGCATGCCGGTCGCCTGCACGCATGCGAGCCACCCGCGCCAGCGGATCGTGTTCTCCATCAGCGCCACGCGACGCGCACGGAGTCCGCCTTCCAGCGACCACACGTCGATGGCGTGACCGCGCCGATGTGCGAGCGTGTCGTAGACGAAGAGCCACGCGCCGCTCACCAGGATCGCAGCGGTCGCGGGCGACGGCGGCGGAATCGTGAACTCCTTCTGGATCGCGAACGCAGGGTCGCCCTTTCCGGATCGACTGAACAGCCGCCACGGTCGCGCCGCGCACGCCTTCGCGAACCGGGCGACGTCCCGCGACAGCACGGGATCATCGGGACGGAGCGCGGCGACCACGCGAAGCATGTCGACGTCGGCGCCGGGATCGGCGGCGAACTCCCGGCCGACGATCACGCGCACGGCGTCAGACGCCGTCGCACGGACCTCCGAGTCCACGTGCCGAGCCGCGATCTCGCCGACGATCTGCACGAGCCGCGTCCGGGCTACGCCTCTCGGCGAGGCGTTCGCCGCAGAGAGGATCCGTCTGGCGGTTTCCCCGTGCCGTCCGAGGCGCGCCAGCAGCGCGAAGGACGCCTTGAGGCACGCCTCCGCGTGGGCACGCGAGACGTCGAATCGGTCCAGAAGCTCCAACGCCTCGTCCGGCGCCTGGAGGTCGACCTCGAGAATCTCGGCAGCGCGCAAGGGCGCGTCGTCGGCCAACGCGGCGTCGACGGCCCGACGGAAGGCGACCCGGGCTTCGGTCGGCCGATCGAGCCGGACCAACAGCTCCCCAACGCGCCGGTGATTGCCTGCCCGCTCGTGGTCCGCGATGGCCTCCTCGAGCAGGCCGGCCGACTCCAGGCATCGGGCTGCCTCGGCGAACTCGCCCAAGCGGTCGCGGAAGATGACGGCGGCCTCGCGAGCGTAGCCACCGCGGGCGAGAGCCTGCGCCGCCGAGCGATGATCCCCCAACAGTTCAGCGTAGACGTAGGCGGCCTCACGGAACCGGCCGTCGGCGAGACAACGCTCGGCATGCCTGAGGTAGCTGTACCGCAGGGCCGCGCGGCGGCGCGCGTCCACGTCCCAGACGTCCTTTGGGCCCGAACGGTTCACGCGCGAGAGCCGGAAGTCGGCGTCACGCCGCGCGAGGCGACTGCTGGGTGGCGCGGCTCCGCGGGGCGCATCCCCCTCGATCGGGATCGCGTACCGGATGCCTGCGTCGGGATCGCGCTTCAGGAGATCGAGGAGCCGGTCGAGCGCCGCGGTGCGCTCATCCCTGAGGTTGCGACGGAGTACCAAGTTCGCCCAGTCCTCGAGTCGATTGATCCAGTTTCGCCGAGGCGCCGTCCGAGGCACTCGGTCCGTGAACCGGAGAACCCACCTCGCGAGGCGCTTCTTCAGCCCCTCGTCGACGTGACGTCGACGTCGGTCCGGCGGCTTCGGGATCTCCGTCGGTGGCTTCGTCGGCGTCTCCTTCTGGAGCTGTCGCATCACGTCGATCGCGCTCGGAGCCGTTCGAGGCGCGATGCTCGTGAGGCGTTCGCTCGGCACGGGTCCCGTCGTGGCGACTCCCCAATCCCCTTCACGAACTGCGGGCGCTTCCAGCAGATCGACGACCGTCCGACGATCCGCCGCCTCGAAGACCACGCAACCGAAGGCGGGATGGACGAGAACCCAACCGTCGGGGAAAAGCGCATCGCACTCGGCGTCCAGGAGCGGCGGCGTGAGCGCACCATCGCGTGGAATCAACACACGGGTTCCGCAACGCACGAGCGGCAGAGCCTCCGGCCATGGGGCGCTGGGTACGACGCCTGCGTCGGGCACGACGAGGAGCGCCACCGCCTCTCGCGTCGATCGCGGGCCTGGCACGAAGAACACGCCGACGTCTCCGCGCGCCAACCCGACATCGGCCAGTCCGCGGATCCAACGATCGGGGGAGCCTCCGGGCAGGAGCCACGCGCGCGCAGGTGGCGCGGCGGAATCCTCGCGGCGGGATACCACGTCGAGGAGCAATGAAGTCACGCGATGCCCCCCAAGACGTCCCGGATGCACGCGCGTGCCGCGCCGGAGTCACAACCGTCCCGATCACCGAGGAAGTACTTGGGGCCGTGGAGGACGCCGCTCGAGGACCACACGGCGATGCGGGCGTTTCGCACCGGAACGATCGTCACCTCCGGCGCGCCGCCCATGGCGCGCCGCAAGTGGATCATGCCGCGACGGTCCTGCATCGCGACGACGGCCTCGCTCGGGGCCGTGCGTGCCGTGATCCACGGATGGTCGACGACGCGCGAGAGCGGGACCCACCGGATTGCGCCGCACCCGCGTGGCATCTCGCGCATGTGGACGACATGCGGGTCCACGCCCAGCGCTCTCGAGGTCACGTTGATCAGCCACTCGTCCCCGCGCACGGCCTTCAGCGCGAGGTCGCCATCCCGGGTCACTCCGATGGCCGCGAGCGTCCGCAGGATCGAACCTTCCGGCTCCTTCCACGACGAGGAAGGCTCCAACGCCGTGAAGTGGTCACCGCGGGAGATTCCGCGCGCGAACCCCACGCCGATCTCGTAGACGCGGTCGCCATTCAGCATCAGGCGGTGTCCGTCCGCGGAAGCGTGGATCCAGCGGACGTCGGATGGTGCCTCGCTGCCTGGAAACCGCGCGCGCTCACCCGTCCTGAGTGCGCCCACCGCGAAGGGCACGAGTGTGAGGACCGACGGCCCTTCGGTCATGCGACGATCGAAGAGCCAGAAGGTACCCGCCGGCCATCCATCGGCACTCACGGGAATCTGTACCGGTTCGAGCCACGCGCGTGACTCGTCGCTCCGCATGACGAAGTGGCGCTGAGCGATCCGGAAGTACCGGCAGCCCCACCACTCGAGTTCCGCGCTCGACGGCAGGCCGTCGATCGTCACGGCGTCGCCGGTGAAGTCCGTGAATCCGCGGACCGCATTCGGCCCGACGACGAAGAGGACGCCGTCCTGGCGGAACACTCCCCGCACGGAGTGGAGACCATGGACCACGGTTCGCGTGGTGGACTCCCCCGACTCCAGGTCGTAGATGAACCAGTCGATCGGCTGGCCGCCCCCGTCACCACGAACGACGTGCACGATGCCCTTGTCGGTCGCCTCGATGAGGAGCCCCATCTTCCGCGGCGGAAGCTCCGCCAGGATGCGCGCACCAAGTCCGTCCCGGTCCCAGAACGTCACGAGCTGATTGGCGAAGGTCAGCGCGAAGGTGCCGAGGCGGTTGACGAATCGGCGGGATCCCGCGACGCCGTGAGCCACGCGCAGGGGGAACGGTTGAGACAGGAAGATCGCCGGATCGTCGAACGCCCGGCGCGCATCCGCCGCGGCCGGAGTCTCACGCCCGATGCCCGAGACGTCCAAGAGCGACTCGTGGACTCGCCGTGAACCGAGAGCCGACAAGGCGTCGATCGTCACGCGGCCGTCGTCGGAGAGCATGGCGACGTTGACTCCCTCGGCGCGCACGGCACTCAGCGGCTGTACGAATGCCGGGTCGCGCATCACCGCCGCGTGCGTGATCAAGAAGACCTCGCGGGCCGCATCCGCATCGCGAACGCGCGCGAGGAACGCCGGGAGCGAAGGCCCGGGATGGGGGTCGGGGAACAGCGCTTCGAGGAGGTCGATCAGCCCTGCGCGCGCCGTGAGGTCCACGGGCACGATCTCTGCGCCTGCGGCGCGCCAAACCCCCGCGCGACGCCCCGGGCCTGCCTCGGCTGCGAGCGCCAGGGCCACGGATGCGGCAATGGCGCGAGGGGCTCCCCACATGCGGATCCCGCAGTCGACGAGGATGAGGCGCACACCTTTCGGGGGGACGCGCGGAGCCTCCCGGCGCGTGTACAGCGCTTCGCGCAGCACGATGCGCGTGGCCAGCGTGGCGTCGTCGTGGGCCAGCTCGCTGACGAGAAGACGATCGATGGGGCCGCGATTGCTGATGTCGGAATACCCGCCCACGGGCAGATCCCGCGAGGGCTTGAGCCCCCGCGGCCAGTGGATCGCGGCCAGGAGATCCCGAGCCATGCGCGAAATGGTCGACAGCTCGGGATCGTCCCGAAGAGCCGCGATCAGGGTGCGGACGCCTCCCGCGTCGGCGAGTTCGATCGGCGCCGCCACCGGCAGGCTCGGAAGGCTCGTGCGGGCCCGCAGCTCGAGCGTCGTCGGGTCGAACCGTGAGAGGCCAAGACGCAGCGCTTCGAGTGCCCGCCGCCAGTCGTCGCCTGCGCGCACCGGGTCGCGAGGCCGGCAATTCCTCGGACCGATCCCGCGCCGAAAGGCCTCCACGAGGTGGTCCACGGCGGCCGCATCTGGAACGAGGCCCGCGTTCTCGAACACTGCGGACGCGAGGACCTCGAGCGCATCCATCCGCTTCCAGAACGACTGGGGAACCTGCGCGACGAGTTGGAGCGCGACGGCGCACTCCGCGACGGAATCCGGCGGAAGCGGCGGCGCTGGCATGACCGGAACGATCTTCGCGACGGATCGACCGAGCCGTGCCACCAGCGATCCGCCGAGCGCACCCCGGGGATTCGCCCGCACGGCTGCCACGAGCAAGGCGATCGCCCCCAATGGCGGAACGACGCGCAGCTCGCGCCCGACACGCGTGTAGATCGCCTCGATCTCCTGACGAAACGCGATGGTGCCGTCGTACTCCCACGCGAGGACGGAACCGTCGTCCTGCCACCGCCACGCGACGCCGGGCGCCGTGGTGAGGTGTGCCCCGACCGCTGCCTCCCACTCATTCACGACCCGCACTCCGCAAGGCACGTTGCGTCGCCCGCGCCGCGCGTCGCGTGAGGGGGATGATGGCGGAGGCCTCGATCCGCTCGGCCCCACCCGCGGGGTCGAGGATCACACGCGACTCGCCATCGACACGAAACGTCTGCGCGACGACCGCGGGATCGACGTCCGGGTCACATCGCCATCCAGCCGGTCGGATCACGCCCCCAAAGTCCACGCACGGAGTGCCGGGGATCGGTGGAAGCGGAGTTCCGATCACGACACACCGCCCGTCCGCGGCACACGCGAACGAAAGGCGCCGGAGTCGCATCAGCGGAGCAAACGCGGCCCAGCTCGTCAGCGCGTCGATCGTCGTGAGAAAGGCCGACGGGGGCACCTCCTGTGTGGTGCGCACGAGGCGGATCGCGACGGGCGCGACGCTTGCCGCCGCCATCCGTGTCGGCGGCGTCTCCACGGGCAGCCATGCGCGGAGCAGTTTCCAGTCGCCGGATGGGACTCTTCCGATGGGCACGCGACGCCCGCTCGGGAGCAGGGCATCGCCGTCACCCAGGTGAAACAGTTCGAGGTCGGGAATGCACCGGAGTGCCTGTTCGAGTTCGTCGGTCAGCTCGGCTCCCCGGAGCCAGAGCCACGGTGAGACTTCGGCCGCAACGATGTGCGGTCGCACGCGGAGCGGCGCCGCCAACGACGCCCGCATCGCGGGCAATCGCGCAACCCACGGCGCGCTCATCGCGCCGCGGGCTCCGACAGTCGCGCCCACAACCGATCGATCGTCCCCTGGAGGAACGCGCGCGCGTCGTCTCCGGCGACCCACTGGCAGCGCGCTCCGAGGACGGCGAGACGATCCCGCAACTCCGCCGTCCGCGTTTCCGACCGCGGCGACTCCGCCAACGCCGAACCGATCTGTTCCAGGTCGGTGGCGAGCGCCTCGGCATCGGGCACCGACGGCCGAGCCCGCGGGTGGGGATCGCGATCGTCGGAACTGCTGATGATCTCGTCGGTGAGCGCGGCGAGGATCTCGCGCTGCTCGTCCGTGTCCCAGATGTAGCGGAAGACCCAAAGGTCGGACGCCCCCGCCGCCAGCCGGCCGCAAAGGACGGCGCTGGCGGCGACGAGACGCTGCATCTTCACGGCGCGGCGGTCCGACACGGCGATTCCCGACTGCCGCAGCCGCCTCACGAGGTCGACGATCCGAGGCCGGACCGACGCGAGATCGACGTCGACGAGGATCCGCTTCAGGCCTCGAATGTCCTCGACGTTCACACTCGGCCGCGCACCTGCGGTCTCGTGCTCGAGCTTCCAACCGGCGTCGAGAACCTCGACGAGGCGATCCACGGCGACGTTGTCGCACCGGACGCGGAGGAGGAACCGATCGAACAGCGCGCCCAGGCTTTCATCCTCGGGAAGTCGATTGCTGGCGCCGACGGCCATGATCATCGGAAGCGGTCTCGTCTCGCGCCCTCGGCGGAAGACGCGCTCGTTCAGCGCGCCGAGGAGACTGTTCAGGATCGCGCTGTTGGCGTTCAAGAGCTCGTCGAGGAACACGAGCGATGCCTCGGGCAGCATCCCCTCCGTGTTCGTGACGAGTTCGCCCTCCCGCAGCTTGCGGATGTCGAACGGCCCGAAGAGCTCGCTCGGCTCGGTGAACCGGGTGAGCAGGTAGTCGAAGGTCCGACCTTCGAGGCGGCGGCCCAATTCCTGGATGATGGCGCTCTTCGCCGTGCCGGGTGGTCCGAGGAGGAAGAGATTCTCTCCGCCGACGAGACACACTCCGCAAAGGTCGATGATCTCGTCCTTGCCGACGAAAGCGCGCTTCATCGGCTCGAGGATGTCCGCGACCAATCGGCGGGCGACGACCAGGGAATTCGCAGTCCGTTCATCCATCGCAGGACCTCTCCACGCTTCGAAGGAGCTCCGGCCACGCACCCGCCGCGGCCTCCATCGCCTCCCGGATCCACGGAATCGACGCCAGTTGCCGATCGCCTCGCTGAACGATGCGGTCGACGAGCAGCATCTTCAACGATCGGTCGGATCGGAGGCATTCGGGAAGATCGTCACCGCCCGCTCGCACGACCGGGACTCCGACCCCAGAAAGCGGCCACGCCGAGGCAAGCCCGATGAGCGCCTCGACGAGTGGATCCCCCGGGGCCAACCCTCGAGCGTGGACGAAGACGTCGTGGAGATATCGGAGGCACAGGTCGACCGACCATGTGGCTGCCGCGGTCGGCTCGATGGCCTTGGGCGTGGTGAGTGTCGCCTTCACCATCTCGGCCGAGACGCGGCGATCGAGGAGGAACCGGCATGCTGCGTGGAGCGTGACGGCGCCGAAACGCGCGGCCATGAGATCGAGGGGCGGCGCGTCGTCCGGAGCGTCGAGCCGGAAGGCCGCGTCCATCGCTTCCAGGCGCGAGTCCAGGTCGTCGCAAGCAACGGCCGCCGGATCGGGGTCGAGAGATGCGGTGACCCGGCCATCCTCCACCAACGCCTGGAGGAACGCTGAGAGAGTATCGGCTGGACTCCCGTCCTCTGCATCCATGAGGCAGGCATGTTACCCGGCGCGTCGCCGTTCTGGCCCGGAAGCGAGCAGCCCGATGATGGCGCGACCGCCGCATCCCCGCGGCTCCCGCCCCCGGACCCGCCCCCGAGGCTCGACGGGGAAACCCCGCGCACATACCTTGTCCCGGCCCACCACGCGGGAACGGCCGTCGTGCATCACGCCGGTCGCAGCCCGCCGCCCGTGGCCCTCACGACCGTACTGACGCACGAGGACCGGATGAGCGATGACACGCAGATGGCCGACCGAGGTGACCTTCGCTCCTTCCTGGACGGGATCTTCGACTTCCCGGAGTTCTCCGCCGCGCTGACGACGGCGCTCGAGCACGGGCCTCCGGCGCACGCGATCGGGGCCGACCGCGGCGCCGCGCGATGGGTCGCATTCGACCGCCTCGCATCCGAAGCGTGGGATGGCGTCCGCACCCACCCGCAGGCCGAGATGCTGTTCCGGCTGTTCGAAGACGCGTCGCGACTGAACGACGAGGAGGTCGTCGGGGCCTTCGACTTCATCGGTTCGGGGATCGCGCAGGCGTGGAAATCGCGCATCGCGCAGGCGCTCGCTCGTCCGATCGTGGATCTCTTCTGCGAGCGCCTCACGGCGCGAGATCGCCCTCCGACGGCCACCGTGGTCGTTCCGGGCGGCCGATTCGAGGTCGATCGCCTGGGCGAGGACGGCGGATCGAAATGGGGCGCTGGGCCGGAGGCGCTCGTCCTCGCCGCTGATCCCCCGACCGACGGCGGCCTGGACGCCGACGCCGTCGTCCGCGACGCCAAGTCGGACCCGGTGATCGTCGCCATCGTGGAGATCAAATCGTCGCGGCGCTCCGTGCAGGCCTACACGGCCCAGGTGAAGGAACACGTCCAGAGCCTTGCGCGGGGGCTGCGCTTCGATGGCGAGGGTGTGGTCCACGCACCGCCGAGCTTCATGATCCGCCCCCGGGATGGCGGGTGTCACATCGCGTCCCCCGCTCCGGGTGATCGCGTCTGCAACGTCCCGTTCCTCGTGGTCCTGCCGCGCCGCGACATGCGCGATCCGGCGGACATGGCGCGCGACGACGGCGTGGGCTGGATCGCCGAACTCCCCGCGACGAAGGCGGAGTTGCTCGAAGCGGGGTTCCGGCTGGCGCGATGGCTCATCCTGCGAATCGGTGCCGGACTCTTCGGCGCGCGCACGACGCCCGCATTCGTAGCCCCGTCGCCGCGAGCGACCCCGGCCCGCCACGACGCCACGCCCGCGGACGCCGCGGAGGAGGCCCTTCGCGCGAGTCTCGATTCGGTGGATGCGCGCGGGATCTTCCTCGACTGCGGTCCGCCGGGAACGGTCCACGCGCGTGCACGCCAGGCGTTCTGCTGGCTCAGAGATGCGAAACGCTCAGGCCGGGGCCCCGCGGCCCACTGAGGCGGCACGTCACGATTCGATCACGGTGACGTGCGCCTGCATGCGGGCGTCGAGCGCTCCCCGACCGAAGCGGCCGGCCAACGATTCCGCGACGGCGTCGACCGCCTCGTCGAGTCGCGAGGCCGCACGAGTCGTGATCTCGTTTCGAAGAGGAGTGCCCTGGCAGAACGCGGCAGCGGCCGATCGCGCGGACGGCGCACGGCTCCTCGCCGCCACGGTGTTGATCACGGGCGGCCTCGCGAACCCGCCTGCCGAGAGGTCGCGCGCGATCGCCGCGGTGTCGTGGTAGCCGTAGGGAGTGCGCGCGAGGAACCGAGGGGGATCCGCGGGGAACATGGCTGCAAGTCGCGAGCTCACGACGTCGGCGACCTCGTTCGCCTCGATACGGTCCCACACGTTGAAGAGAAACGCTCCGCCGGCCGTCAGGACGCGGCGAACCTCCCCAAACGCCTTTGGCCGATCGCCGAAGAACATCGCGCCGAACTGGCAGACGACGGCGTCGAAGGTCCCGTCCGCGAAGGGAAGCGCGAGCGCATCGGCTTGTCGCCATTCGACGGGGCGAGTGGTTCCGACGGTGCTTGCACGATCGAGCATGGCCTGGTTCAGGTCGGTCGCCACGATCGCGACGGCGGGCGGCAAGCGCTTCGCCATGGCTCGGGTGACCACCCCCGTTCCGGCCGCGATCTCCAGGACGCGCGACGGTCGCCGCGTCGCCAATCGCGTCACCAGGTCCTCCGCGTAGGGCTCGAAGATCAACGGCACGAGTTCCGTGTCGTAGACCTCGACGATCGACCCGCCGAACACCGCGTCTTGTTTGCCGTCGCTCATGATTGGAGCTCGAAGTTGACCTGGATCCGTCCACCGCATCCTACGCGGCAGGTGCGTGCCCCGCAGAGGCACGGGCATTCGCGATGCACTGCGACGACTGGAGCGTCCGGCGGATCCGGCGAGCGACCCGCCGCACCCACCCCTGCTCGCTCAGCTTCCGCAGTCCGCTGCCAACGCGAACGAAACCACGACATCGGCGCACTCGCGGGGCCTCGTCTGCAGCAACAGGTGCGGCCCATCGACGTCTCGGACGGTGCAGCGCGGCAGCCCGCGGATGACATCCTCGCTCGACGCTCTTCGGACGATTCGATCACGGCTCGCCCTGAGGTAGAGAATGGGCGACGTGATCCGAGCGAGCTGCGGCCGCAGGTCCGTCCGCCCGCAGAGCGCCACGCGCGACCTGAGCCTCGAGCCATGGTTCGTGGCGAGCGCAGCGGTCGCCGCGTCGAGCAAGGTCGCTCCGGCCTCCCCGTTCAATCCGAACCGCCGCAACAGCGCACGATGAACGAGGCGCACCGAGCCTGAGAACGCCGGGAGCAGGGGAGCCAGGCGCGCGAGCCCGCGGAACGGGCTGACGGCGAACGCAGCGCAAAGCACGGCGCAGCAGAGCCGCTCCGGTTCGCGGGCCATCAAGGCGAGCGCGACCAGGCCGGAGAACGATTCGGCGAGCACGACACCGCCACGCGCAGGCAGCATGCCGCGCACGGTCTGGACGTAGTCGTCGAGTTCGACCTCGTCGCGGTAGCGCGCGATCCTCACGTCGGCGCGGTCGCCGAGCGCCGCTCGGAGCGGATCGAAGAGATCGCCACTGCCGTCGCGGCCGGGGAGGAGGAGCAGGTGCATCCGCGATCGTCGCACGCGTCGCGCCTGCCGGCAAACGCCCCACGAGCGCGCCACGCCGCGACCTCCCCCGGTCTTCAGTCGTCACCTGCGCGGTCGTCCGATTGACCGCCGCGGATCGCGGGAGTAGTCTCCGGCCATGCGCGCAATCACCGTCCTGATCCTCGCCCTCGGCGTCGCCGGCGCGTCCGCGCAAGACACACGCGACACTCGCCCGACCAGCGCGCCTTCGGATGCGTTCACGCGCCTCGACAAGGAATACCAGACACTCTACGACGCGTGGAACGCGAAGATGCGCGACGCGCTGCGCAAGAAAGACGACGCGCTCCGTGCCGCACTGCAGAAGGACGATCCGACGCGCGCGTTCTGTCCGAGGTTCGAAGCGGCGGCGAGGGAACGCGCCGGAACGGAGGATGCGGTGCCATTCCTCCTGTGGGTGGTCTCCCACGGTCGGTACGGAGTCGGCGGCGCGCGAGAGGCCGTGGCGACTCTCGTCGAACACCACGTACAGCACCCCGGACTGAAATCCGTCCCGCTGTGCGTGATGCTCATGGTCGACCGCGAAGGATTCGAGACCGAGAAGGCCGTCGCCGCGCTGACGCGCATCGTCGATCAGAGTCCCCACGTCAACGTCCGAACGCAGGCATGCTTCTACCGCGCCATGGTCCTGAAAGCCGTGGCGAGCGTCCCCGGAAACCGTGAACGCGCGAAGGCCGATTTCGCGCTCGCGGCCGACCTCGCGAAGCAAAGCGGAGACGCGTACGTCGCGAAGAAGATCGCCGGGTGCCTCTACGAGCTCGATCACCTGCAAATCGGGATGGTCGCTCCGGACATCGAGGGCGAGGACCTCGATGGCAAGAACTTCAAGCTCTCGGAGTATCGAGGCAAGGTCGTGCTCCTGGACTTCTGGGGCCATTGGTGAGGCCCCTGCCGGGAGATGTACCCGCACGAGCGGTCGCTCGTGGAAAAGTTCAAGGACAAGCCGTTCGCCATCGTCGGCGTGAACAGTGACAAGGACCGCGCGACGGCGCAGCGCGCCGTGAAGGAGAACGGACTCACCTGGCGCAACTTCTGGGCTGGGCCGGCCGGAACGGCGGGACCGATCCCCGCGACGTGGAACGTGGGCGCGTGGCCGACGCTCTACGTGATCGACCATGACGGCGTCATTCGCCACGTGAGCAACGAGGGTGGTGCCCTGGACGCCGCTCTCGAGAAATGGATCGCGGAAGCCGCCAAGGCACGCACGCCGCAGGGGAAGTGACGCCCGGCGTCAGACCCGAGCCCCGGTCGCGGGCCACCCGAGCCGGTCCACGCCGCTCTCCCATGACCAGCGCGTGACGTTCACTCGCGATCGGGCCTCGTGCCTTCGTGGAGGCCATCCGCATCTGCCGGGAATACTTCGGCACATGGGGACCTCCCACCGAGCAGACGTCTTGCGCAACGGGCCGGGATGAACGCCTTCGCTCCCGGCGACGGACGCGGGAGGTGATTCCGTCATGCGGCTTTGCAATTGGATCTCGACGTGGGCGACTCTATGCCTTTGCGCAACGGCGTTCGGGCAGACTCCGATCTACCGTGTTCTCGATCGCCCGTTGGACGGCGTCGTACAGCCGGCCGGTGCACTCGCGGATCTCGATGGTGACGGCGACGTCGATCTCCTCACCTCCGAGGGCATCTACCTGAACGACGGGGCCGCGCGCTTCGTGCTGAACGGAGCCCCCTCGCCGATCGCACAGACCAACGTCCAGACGGTCGTCGCGGCCGACTTCACGGGCGACGGACTGAACGACCTCGCCTGGATCGATGGGGCGGCTCAGGTCGTCGTTGCCATCAACACGCCCGGTTTGACGTTCACCTTCCCGGCCACGCCGCTGCCCCTGATTTCCTCGGGGAATCCCGCCATCACGGCGCTCTCGCGCGCGATCGCCGTCGGTGACGTGGATGGCGACGGGCTGATCGACCTGGTGGTGACGACGTCGCACTACGTGAACGGCACGACACAGAACGGGTTTGCACACGCGTGGCGCGGCCTGGGCAACGGCGCTTTCGCGGACGTCGCGAGCGCCATGCCGGCCACTGAACTTCCGTACGTGAACGTCCAGCTTTCGGACCTGGATCGCGACGGTGATCTCGACGCGCTGTTCGAGGGCAACTTCAGCGGCAGCGGACTCCAGGTCGCCGTCGCCTACAACTCCGCCGGAACGTTCTCCATCGGTTCCACGAGTCTCGTGACGTCGGCTCGGGTCTCGAGCCTCGACGTGGGCGAGTTCAATGGCGATTCGATCCCGGACGTCGTCGTGACCCAGATCGACTCGACGACGTCGTCGTCCGCGGTCATCGTGCTCGGTCCGCTGTCGTCCCCGAGCGGGTTCACGGTGACGTCCCTGCCACGCTTCGACGATGCCTTCGTCCTGGACGTGAACGGCGACGGCCATGGCGAACTCGTCACGGCCATCAATGACCAGCCCGCCGCATCGCAGGTGACGGTGCGCCCCGTGAGCGTGACGGGTGTCGTCGGCGCACCGATCCAGACCCTCGTCGGGTACGCGACCAGCGGCGGCGTCGGCCTGCCGACCCGGCCGCGCCCGATCGACTTGGACGGCGACGGCGATCGCGACCTCGTCTGCGTGACGAGCGGATACCTGAGACCGGAGCTTCTGATGAATTCCGGTGCCGGCAGCCTCACGCGATTCCCGGATCCGGTCGCGCAGATCCAGCCCCTGAGCTGGATCACGGCCGGGAACGTCGACCAAGATGGAGTGCCCGACATCCTGGGACTCGACTCCGGAAGCCCCCAGCGGCTGATCACGGGCATCAACGACGGGAGCGCGTACTTCACTCCGGGCCCGACCGCGACGCTTCCACTGGTTCTCCCTGCGACCGCTGGGCTCATCGTGCCGTTCGACGCCGATGGCGACGGCGACTCGGACGTCTACGCGCCCTACCCGCCGAGCGTTCCGGGCTCGCTGTTTGGGCCCGATCACCTCCTCATCAACCAGGGGAGCTCTTTCACGACGGTCGTGATGAACCCATCCGCCCAGGGACGAATGACGGCCGTCGCCCTCGACTGTGACGGCGATGGGGACCTCGATCTGATCACGGCGCCGCAGGGTTCGACTCCGGCAGCGGGTGCCGTCGCCGAGATGCTGCTGAATCTCGGCGGGAACACCTTCGGGGCGCCGATCCCTCTCGGAACGCTTCATGCAACCGTCAGCCTCGCCGTCGCCGACTTCACCGGGGACGGCCTGGACGACGTGTTCCAGACGAACGGTTACCTCGCCGGGCCGAACGGGCAGGCCATCGCCGACAATTGCGTGGTGTACCTGCGAACCGGACCGGCCACGTTCAACCCCGTGACGTTCCCGAGCCAGGGCTATACCTCGGCGTGCGGCGACGTGAACGGCGACGGCCTGGCGGACGTCATCGTCGACGCAGGCATCTATCTCGGCAACGGGAATGGGACGTTCGTTCTGCAGCCTCAGGCGCTGCCAGGCGCGTTGCCTTTCGGGTCTCGGATCATGGACGTCGACGCGGACGGCGACAGGGACGTGGTCACTGCGCATGGCGCCGCGTACAGGAACATCGGCAACGCGACGTTCGCTCCGATCGAGGTCGTTCAATCGCTGGGGAGTTTCGGCGTTTTCGGTGGCGTGACCGCTCTCGCGGATTTCGATCAGGATCAGGACCTCGACCTGGTCATCGAAGGCCCGCTCGTGCTGTCGAACTGCACGCGCCAGATCGCGATCGGCCAGTTCGCGCGACCCGGGCGGCCGTTGACGGTTGATCTCTACGGCACGCCGGGGGATCTCTGGGGCCTGTACCTGGCAGCTGGGACCTCGCACATCCCGGTTCCTCCGTCGGGCACGATCCTTCTGGACCTCGCGACGACGTTCCAGATCGGCACCGGGTATTTCGCAGCGGGTCCCACTCCGCGCGCCGGGACCGGGAGCGTCACGCTGACGGTGCCGACCGGCAACGGTTTCGTCGGTGTGACGGTGTACGCGCAGGCCTTCGACGTCACGCAATCGCGACTCACGAACCGTCTGCCGATCACCGTGCTTGGTTTCTAGATCTCGCGAGCGTCACTTCGCCGCTTTCGCCAGCGGGCCGATGTAGCTCGTCGCAACGGCCACGTCGTCGAAGTAGACGCGGTTCTTCTCCGCAGTCCCCTTCGCCGCATACTCCTCCGAGACGTACCAGAGGAGCGCGATCTCGTTGATCTTCAACTCGGCCGACGTGCGGAACTCGAATCCTCGAAACGGACGCGAGTCCGTGTTGTGAGGACCGGACGTCACGAAGAGGTTTCGCCACCAGCTGCCGGTGGGGACGCCGGGCCCATAGCGGCCCACTTCCTTCCCATCGATCCAGAACGCCATCGCGCCGTCGGCCTTGCCGACGGTGTTGGCCTTCAGCATGGCCTCCACGCAGATCCACGTGTCCTTCGGGACCGGCGGCTGGCCGTCGGGCGTGAAGCTGTTGCCGTAGAAGTCGTTCTTCCCCGTGTTCTCCGTGCCGTCGTCGTTGAGGCGCGAGTCCGGCCCCGGGTTGTTCCAACCGCGCATCTGGTGCCAGTAGGTGTAGAACCGCCAGGTGCCGCGTAGCGGCTCGATGCCGGTCCAAAAGCCACGATCTCCGGGGGGCGCGACGCCAGCGTCGCCGTTGAAGCCGGGCGCGAGCGCCCGCAGTTTCACGAAGTGGTGAGGCCAGCAGGTGTCGTTCGGGAAGCGACAGTAGAAACGCACGAAGACCTGGTCCTCGCCCTTGGGCAGTCGCCACGTGATCTCACCGCCCGTGTCCTTCCCGCGCGTCGCGGTCGCCATGGCGCACGCGCGGCCCGCGTGCGCCAGCGCCGGATCGTCGACGATGCTGAAGATCCGGTCGTTGAGGCGCGTGAAACCCTTGAAGCCGTCTTCGAAGCCGGTGGCGAACAGGGGTTTCGGGGTCTCGTTTTCGATCGGTCTCGGAGGAACCGTTCCCTCATCCA
The DNA here is from genome assembly GCA_044222185.1 of Planctomycetota bacterium. GTDB lineage: Bacteria > Planctomycetota > CAIWVZ01 > JBGANV01. The sequence continues at coordinate 18,078 of JBGANV010000004.1, read as the reverse complement.
CCTGGCGCGACATCAGGAGCAGGAGCGATGCGGCCGCCGCCATCAGGAATTGGAGCATCGCCCGATGATAAGCCCAAAGCCGCGAGCTCGGCGCGGGCTCGCAGGTCGCCGGCCTCACACGATCGATCCCGTGCAAGTCGGCCCGCCACGGGCCCCGGTGCGGGCGACGACCGATCGCCAGATCCGCGACACCTCGGGATTCCGTGTAGGATCGCCACCTGGCTGCCGCCCGAGCCCACTGAGGCGCGGCGGCCAATTCCGATCATGACTGAACGGCGCCGTTCGCGAGATGACTACTCGGTCGACCGCATGTGGGCCCAGGCTCTGGAGCTCGCGCTCGATGCGGAGGTCTCTCCGTTTGGACCGACCATTCGGATTCTCTCCGTCAGTCCTTCAGGTGCGCAGATCGAGGTCGAGCTCCGCTTCGCGACGGGGCAGTCGTACTGCTGCACGGAGGCCGGTTGCTTTCTCAGCGGGGGGCAGCCTTTCTGGCGTCGAATCCGGGCGGCGCTGCGCGACATGACCGGTCGCGACCCGCCTCTCATGTCTCTCACGATTCGCGGGGTCGTCGAGGACAAGGCGCTGTTGCGCTCCGAGCCGCCAGGCGGCACCCCGACCGAGACCGCCGCCCACACCTACGACAGCGGCCCCATCCGAGAGCGACGCGTGCCGTCACGTCGCAAGCAAAGCAGGCCGTAAGAGTGCCGGGAGGCGGGCGCGTGGTCGATCGCTCGACCGCGCGCAGATCCTCCGCCAATCCGAAACGGGCACCCACGTTCACGCGAGTCCGGAGGCCTCGCGATCCGGCCGGCCGGAGGCCGGCGCTCCGTTCGCCACACCCCGTCCGCGGAACGCCGGGTTCCAACCCGGCTCGAAGGCAGGGCTCCGACCCGGCCTCTTTCAGCTTCCCGCGTTCACACGAGTCCCGAGATGCTCACTCCGCGTGGAATCACGGCCCGATCGTGATCGGGACCGCATTCGTCGTGGCGACGACCGCGGCGGTCGCCCAATCGAACACGGCATAGGCGACGTGGAAGTTCAGTCCGAGCAACCCCGGCGGGATGATCACGGTCGACGCAGCCTCGCCGACGAAGCCGAGATAACCGGACGTCTGCACGAGGTTCGCCGAGTTGGGCTGCGTGAACGTGTAGACCAGCAGGTCGTCGTAATTCAGCGGCAACAGTTGCCCGTTCACGGCGATCCCAGGCGCCGTACCGGATGCCGATGCAAGCAAGAGGTGCGCATCCCAGGCGAAGTCGGTGCCTGCGACGACGCGCATGCCGACGCTCCCGCCCGTCGCCGAAGAGATCATGCTCTCGCTCGCCCAGAGTCGACGCTCGATGTAGTGCGCGTGGAACGTGACGGGAGCCGGCCCGAGAACCGAGTAGCTCCAGACCTCCTGCCCCGCTGCCGTCACTTCGAAGATGCGACCTTGCATGCCGCTGCAGATCAGCGTGTTTCCATTGGGCAGGCGTTCGGCGTTCGACACGAAACTCGATTGGAACCCAGGCGCCGAATAACTCCAGCTCGGAGCCGCGGGGCCGAACGCGCTGCCGGGTAGGAGCACGAAGTTGCCGGCGGCATCCAGCGGAAGCGCCAGCTCCACGACGGACGTTCCACCGGGCGCCTGGTTGTTGAACACGAGGAGATGCCCCGCTCCCGGCGAGCCCTGCGGGATGAACTGCGGACCATGCTGGAAGAAGAGCTGCTGCGCGGCAGCCGTTCCTGCGCCATAGGCCTGAGGATTCCCCCATCGATAGAGGAGATCACCGCCCTTGCCTCGGGCACCGCCCGTGTGGCCGGCCGCCTCCGCCGTCGTCGTGCCGTGATCCAGGATCCAGACCTCGTTCTGGCGCGGCGCGCTGAGAACGATCCAATCGTGCGCCGGGTCGTAGTCGATCCCGTTGACGTGATTCCAGTCGTTCGCGACGGCCGGATCAGGCGCGAGGTTGATGTCGATCAGCTCGGGATGGGCCGCCACGACACCGAAGTTGGCCCGTGCGGGATCGAAGTCCTGGATCAGGTGATCCCAAGCGTGCCACTCCCAGACGATCGTGCCGCCGAGCGGCGGCGTCGGCTGCACTTCGATGACGTGGTCGGGCCGGAATACGTTCCCGGCGATGAATGCGGGGTTGCGCCCGGCGGCGATGGCCTGGGCCACGGTCTTGTCCTCCCACGCGATCATGAGGACGTTCCCGTTCGGCATCCCGTGGATGTCGTGATGACTCATCACGCCAGGGCCTTGGTAGTGGAATTCCCAAAGGACGGTGCCGTCGAACGCGACGCGCTGGATCGCCCCGCCCGTGCCGCCGATGTTGGCGTCGGGCAGGGTCCCCGTGCGGATCGACCGCAAGAGCGACCCGTCGTCCAGCATGCGAACCGAAACACCCGGCAGATACGCGCTCGGCCACGAGTGGACGATGGCGCCGTTGGTGTCGATGAGGTAGGTCGTGGTGCTGTTCACCGGGTCGAGCAGGCGGAATCCAGGCGACACCCCCGGCGCCTGGCCCAGGCCGACCGAACAGACGACGATCCAGGAACAGACAGAGAGCGAGCGCCGAAGCGCGACGCGCGAAGAGACGAGCATTTCAGTTTCCGATCGGCCGGAATGACGCGTTGGACAAGATCGCGAACGGCGAGGAGGGAAACTGCCGACGCTGCCGAGTCAACCAGATCACCGTGCCATGGGTTTGACGTTGTCGGGTTGGGTGCAGTTCTGGACCGGAGCTTGAAGCAGGCGCATTGATAACCGTGGCGACCGCGTTGGGTTTCGGAAAATCTTGGTCGGGTTGGATCGACGTGCAGCACGTCAGGGGGGAACGGAGTCGACGGAGCAAACGCCGCGCCGCACCAACGGCGAACCGGCGGTGCCGACAGCCGTCCCGGCCCCTGAGCCGCCGGGGCGATGAATGCGCGCACGTCGGGCGCGTGCCGCCACCCCCGGGTCGGCCCGGCGAGTTCATGGGTCAGGGAAGCGTCAGCGTCCTCGCGAAGAAGTCCTGCTTCATCGCCCGCTTGGCCAGGGTCAGCGTCTCCTCGGCCACGACGTTCGCGCGTCGGGTTCCGGCCCGCAGCACGTCGATGACGTCGTCCGGACGTGCCTCGTATTGCTGACGCCGCATGCGGATGGGATCGAGGAAGACGTTGAGCACCTCGATCAGCTTCTGCTTGATCACCACGTCGCCGACCTTGCCCTGGCGATAGAGCTCTTGGTGCTCGCTGACCCAATTGGCGTCGGGGTTGAACGTCTCCTGCAGTGCCCAAAGGGGATTTTCCGCCGGATTGGCGTTGCCCGGGTCGGTGGCACGCAACCGCTTCGGGTCGGTGTACATGCCCATGACCTTCTTCTTCAGCGTTGCCGCGTCGTCGGACAGGAAGATGGCGTTGTTCAGCGACTTGCTCATCTTCTGGAGGTTGCCGTCGGGCCCCGGGGGACCGATGCCCACGAGGCGTTTGACGCGCCCGAGTCGGGCCTCGATCACGGGGAAGAGGCCGCCTGCCTTCAGGTAGTTGGCGTCGGGCGTTTGCGGATCCACGCCGCAGTACACCTGGTCGAACCGCCGGGCGACCTCACGAGTCAGCTCGAGGTGCGGGAGTTGATCCTCACCCACGGGCACGAGCGCGGGGCGAAATGCCAGGATGTCGGCCGTCTGTCCCACCGCATACAGCGGGAATCCGAAGGGGTACGTCTCCCCCAGCTGTTTGTCGCGGATCTCGTCCTTCAGCGTCGGATTGCGCATGACGCGGTTGAACGGGAGCAGCATGGAGAAGAAGAAGGTCAGCTCGTCGATGGCCGGCACTTCGCTCTGCAGGACGATCGTGCTGCGCTCCGGGTCGATACCCGCCGCCAGATAGTCGGTGGCGATGTCGATCACGCTCTGGCGAATCTCCGCCGGCCGCTCGGCGCGCGTCGTGAACGCATGCTTGTTCGCGATGAGGAAGTAGCAATCGTACTCGTCCTGGAGCGCGACCCGGTTCTCGACGCTGCCGACGTAGTGCCCGAGATGGAGTTTGCCCGTCGGCGTGTCGCCGGTGAGGATTCGCGGTTTCTGACTCATGGGCGTAGCTATACCCGGTCTTGGGCGGGTCTCGTAGGTCGAAGTCTCGTGAACGGCGGAACGAGGCGACGGGGGCCGTCGAGCCCGTGCCCATCCCCGGTCAACCCGACGCGCGCCGACGCACCGACCGACGTCTGATCACCGAGCGCCCGGTTCAATCGCGCGGCTGGGCCTCTCACGCAGCCGATGGGGTACGAATACCCTCGCGTCAGTGGTGCGCCGAGCGACCCGTTCCACGTCGACGGGCGTCGATTCGTCGCTCGAACGGATCTCGTTCGATCGCGCCACCGGTCCCAAGCGCCGGCCGAGGGCGCCGTGCTCATCGCCCAGGCGTGCGCCCGGGAGGCGCGTCTGCTCCGCCGGCTCCGGATCAGGATCGAGGCGGAGACCGTGGATCCCCTCGGCAGTCTCATCCGGCCGGACGTGACGGCGGTCGTGGAAGCGTCGAGCGCGACTGCGGAATAGCCCGGAGGTTCGCCCACCCAAGGCGATACGCGGACGTGGCCGACCGCCGGTCGCCGATTTTTTTTCTGGGCATGAGGGGACCAGGCCGCGGACGGCGCACGGCCTGGTGTCCGAGGTGGCCGCTGCGGCCGCCTCTCCGTCATCACTCGGGCCCGATGGCCGCAATCCGAGGAGTCCCCATGCAATCGTCGCGCAGTTCTGCATTCCTGCCGTTCGTCGTCCCTGCCCTGGCCGTCGTCCTATGCGGGCATGCCTGGGCTCAGCCCGCTCCCCAGGGACAGATCGACCCGACCACGTTGGTCTCAGCGCCTCACGGCACGTTCGGGGGCGTCCCCTACACGCGCTACGAAGCGATGTTCCAAGGGACGACGCCCAAGAACCGGCCGTTCCGCGTGCCCTGCCAGATCATCGCTCCGGCGAACCCCGCACAGGGTGCCGGTGTGCTTCTCTTCGACTGGCTGGTCGCGAGTACGATCCCGACCCTCGTCGGCCAGGAACAGGCGGATGCGCGCTACACGCTCACCGATGCATTTCTGTTCGGCCGCGGAGTCTCCTACGCCACCGTGAGGTGCGATCCGCTGTGCATCGGACGGCAGTCACCCGTGAGCAACCCGGTGCGACCGTGGTCCGATGGATTGCTCAATACCACATCGGAGTTCATCGCATCCGCAGGCGACGAGTTCGACATCGTCGTGATGTACCAGTACGCGCTCAGGACGGATCCGATTGCACTGCAGATCCTGGGCCCCATCCAGCGGCGCGTCGCGTTCGGATACTCGGCGTCCGGGTTCCGCCTGCGAGGGCTCCTGCGACGGCAGGCCGGAGTCGGCCTGTTCGACTTCTCGATGGTGGGCGGAACCGGGTCCGGGATGTCGAATCCCACGGGAAATGGCGTCGAGTTCGTCGCCCGCGAACGTGACCCTCTGCCCGGCGCCGGACTCGAGATCGACTTCCAGTCGGAGACGGACGTGCTCGTATTCGACGGTCACAAGACGCGACGCGAGTCACCGAACTACCGCGTGTATCAGTTCGCTGGAGCGTCGCACATCCGCGATACCGACGTGGCGGAGTTCGGACTTCCGGACCCGCAGACCGCCAACTCGGCGGACTGGGTTCCGTTCTTCCGAGCCCTCTTCGTTGCCGGCCTCGACTGGTGCAACGGGATTGCGCCTCCGCCAAGCCTCTGGCTTGGTGCTCCCAACTCTCCGCAGATTCTGCGAGACGCCAACGGCAACGCTCTCGTCACGCGCGTCGGTGGACAGGCCGTGAACACCATCGCCTACCGGCTGCCGTGCGTTGCGATCGGCGAGAACGCGTACATCCCGTTCGCGCCGGCCTACGACGACGGGTCGTTCCTCGGCTTGCTTCGCGCCCTCGCCGGGGGGCGCATCGATCGCACGGCGACGTTCCCGAGCCACGCGACCTACGTGGCCCAGATCACGCAGCATGCGCAGGGGCTGCAGGCTCTTCGGCTCCTGCTACCTGCCGACGCGAACGCCATCATCCAGCAGGCCACTCAATCCAACATCGGGAACTGACGGTCCCCGACCGTCCGAAGAGGCCCCGGCGACCGCGATCACTCCGGCTTGCGGGTCGCCACGATGCGCCGGGCATCGAGGCGCCACACGTTCCCCTGCCGGAGGTTCGAGAGCCACACGGAACCGTGCCCGACGCGGACGGCATCCCCGCCGGGACCGTAGAACTGCTGCGCCACCTCGTTGGTCCGCGGGTCGATCCGCGTGAGCGGGTACTCGAAGAGCGTCACCCACACCGAGCCCTCGCCCACCGCGATCTCGCCGCCGCCGCCCGGCAGACCACAGGCGATCGTCGCCACGACCTTGTTCGTGGCCATGTCGACGCGCGTCACCGTGCCGTCGCCCTGATTGAGGGTCCATACCGAGCCCTCACCGATCGCGAGGAATCGTGGGTTCTTCCCCACCGCGATGCGCTCCGTGATCACGTTGCGCCGCGGGTCGAGCTTCTGCAGGAGGCTCCGCTCGGTGCTCGTGATCCACAGGGCATCCTTGCCGAACGCGCACGCATAGCTGCCCTTCTCCACGGGGATCCAGGCCACGACGGCATTGGTCGCGGGGTCGATGCGCGCCAGTTCACCCTTGGGATTGCTCAAGACCCAGACGCTGTCGGCGCCCGTGGCCAGGCCGCCCTCCGAGTGGGCGATGGGAGTTTGAACACGAGCGACGACCTTGTCGGTCGCGATATCCAGCCGGGCGATGCAGGAATCACCACAGCAGGGAATCCACAGGCTTCCAAAGCCGAGCGCGAGCCCGGCCCCGGGTTCCTTGCCCACGTCGATCGTGGCCAGGACCTGGTTCGACTTCGGATCCAGCTTCGAGACCGTCCCCTTCGGGTCGTTCGAAACCCAGACGTGGTCGCCGATCACCTGCCAATCGGGAGTCCCGGCAACGGGGAACACGGCATCGGGCTTGAGAGCCTCGATCGGTATCCGTCGCGTGGAATCCGCAATGCCCGGACGTTTCGGGATATCGTGCGCGCTCAAGATGCAGCCCACCCAACCAACGAACGCGATCACTTTCGACAAGTCTTGCCACATGGCGTGGCGAGCTTACCGCCGAGTGCGAGCCAGTACAGGGCCGGCCGACGTTCGGTGGTTCCGCCGGGGACTCGTCATGGCGGGGCTCATCCTGCTGATGGCGCGACCCGACGGTCTCGCCCAGGACACTCGGCCCGACGCCGCATCGCGCCGCACGTCGCAACCGGATCCGCGCGCCGTCCTCTTCGAGTCCAAGGTGCGGCCGCTCCTCATCTCCCGATGCCAGGAATGTCACGGCGAGACGGCTGCGGGTGGGCTGCGGGTCGACTCGCGCGCGGCATTGCTTGCGGGCGGCAAGGGCGGCCCGGCCATCGATCTGGCGATGCCTGGAAAGAGCTTGCTGATCCGCTCCGTGCGCCATGAACCCGGCGTGCCCAAGATGCCGCGCATGCGAGGGCGCCTGACCGAAGCCGAGATCACGGACCTCTCGAAGTGGATCGAGGAAGGTGCGGTGTGGCCCGAGGCCGCGCCCACGTCCCCGGCCGCGATCGATGGGCGCATCGCCGAGTTCCGCGAGTTCTGGTCGTTCCGCCCGCTCGCGGCACCAAAGGTCCCCGCGGTGAAGGACACCTCGTGGCCGCGCTCCCCCATCGACGCCTTCATCCTCGCCGGGCTCGAAGCGAAGAACCTCGCCCCGGTACCGGCCGCCTCGCCGTCGGACTGGCTGCGGCGCGCGACGTTCGGCGTGACCGGTCTTCCGCCGACGCCGGCGGAGATGGACGAGTTCCTCGCGGATGCGAGTCCCGACGCGCGGCGCAAGGTCGTCGATCGGCTGCTCGCGTCGCCGGCATACGGTGAACACTGGGCCCGCTGGTGGCTCGACGTCGCACGGTATGCCGAGGACGACTGCCGCAGCCAGGACGCCGAGGGGCGGGGATTCAGTGCCTATCCCGAGGCGTTCCGCTATCGCGATTGGGTGATCAAGGCGCTGAACGACGACCTGCCTTACGCCGACTTCGTGCGTGCCCAGCTCGCGGCCGACTCCCTCCCGGGTGACGCGCGCGTGCGGGACATCGCCGCACTCGGCTTTCTCGGGCTGGGCCCGTGGCTCTACGACAACGGCTCCGTCGAAGTGACGCGCGCCGACGAGCGCCACGATCGCGTCGATGCCGTCGGGCGCGGATTCCTCGGCCTCACGATCGCGTGTGCACGCTGCCACGATCACAAGACCGATCCCATCAGCAGCCGCGACTACTACGCCCTCGCCGGCGTGTTCCTGAACACCCGCTACAAGGAATATCCCCTCGTCCCCGCGGCATCGGTCACGGCATACGAGACGGCGGAGGAGCGCCTCTATCGCGAGCAGAAACTCCTCGCCGACGTCCTGGAGGCCGAGCAGAAGAACAACGCCGCTCTTCTCACGCACAAAGCCGCGCAATACATGATGGCGACCTGGCGCGTGCTCGGGCCGGAACGCCGCGATCCCGAGCGCGTCGCGGATTCGGACAAGCTCGATCCGGACCTCCTCGCGCGTTGGTTGCGCTTCGTCCAGAAGCCGCCGCTTCATTACCCGTACCTGCGCGATTGGCAGGCGATGATCGCGAAGAAGGGCGATGAGGACGAAGCGAAGACGCTCGCGGATGAATTCCAGAGCCGTCTCGTCGACGTCCACCTCGCCATGCGCGAGATCGACGAGCAGAACGAGATCATCCGGGCCAAGGCCCTGCCGGGCACGAAGAAGAAGCGGCGTGCGAAGCGGCCGAACGAATTCGTGACCAATGACGACTTCTGCCCCGGATGCAGCCTGGAGCTGGCGGGATTGCCGAAGGAGGACGGCGCGCTCTGGACCGACGTCTACCAGCGCGACCTCGATGCCACGGCGCTCGACGACATGGGTAATGCCGAGCCACGCCCGGGCCTCCTGCGAATCACAGGCAACGCGCTGATGCGGGAGCTCGGTCACGATCGGCGCCGCGCGATCGAGGATCTTCAGAAGTCGGTTTCGAAGGCGAGGAAGGAACTCGGCGTGAAGTTCGCCCACGTGCATGGCGTGGAGGACGTGGAGGAGCCGCACGAACTCCGGATCCACATCCGCGGCGATCCCTTCAAGCTTGGCGATGCGGTTCCGCGACGGTTCCTCGACGTCCTTCGGCCAACAGACGCGCCAGTCCAGCCGTTCACGCGAGGAAGCGGGCGCGCGGAGCTCGCCGAGTCCATCGTCAGCCACCCGTTGACGCTTCGCGTGATCGTCAATCGGGTCTGGAAGCACCACTTCGGCACCGGGCTCGTGGATACACCGAGCAACTTCGGCGTCGTCGGCGAGCGGCCCTCGCATCCCGAGCTGCTCGAACATCTCGCCGTGCGCTTCCGCGAGTCCGGCGGATCGCTGAAAGCCTTGCACCGCGAGATCCTGCTCAGTGCGGCCTATGGAATTGCCGCGACGGACGAGCCCGCCGCGCGCGCCGTCGACGGCAATCATCGCTTGCGCTGGCGCGTCGACGAGCGGCGACTGACGGCCGAGCAGCTCCGTGATGCCATGCTCGCGAGCGCGGGCACGTTGGACCCGGCCCTCTATGGCCCCTCGGCCAAACTCACGACGACCAATCGGCGCCGCACGATCTACGCCGAGGTCAGCCGGTTCGCGCTCGATCCCTACCTGGCGCTGTTCGACTTCCCGAGTCCCGCTCAAAGCAGCGAGCGGCGTTACGCGACGAACGTGCCCACTCAGCGGCTCTACCTCATGAACAGCGATTTCGTGCAGGAGCAGGCCGAGCGCGTCGCGCTGCGCGTCGCCGCGGACGCGAACGACCGGGCGCGCATCACCCACCTGTATCGGTTGCTGTTCCAGCGGGCGCCGACGGAGGCGGAGTTGGGCGCGGGCCTGGAGTTCCTCCGCGACGAGCCCATGCGCGCCTACGAGGATGCGGTCGCCAAGGCGAAGAAGCCCGAGTCCGCGACGCGGCCAGCGACCGACAGCGCCGCGACGAAAGTGATCGAGCCGCTCGTCGACAAGTCGAAGAAGTCCGACAAGAAAGCCGACGGAATGGACGGCGGCGGAAAGCCGGGCGAAGGTTCCGGCGACGGTGCCCCGTCACCCGATCGCCAACCGCTGCCCGTGACGCCGCTCGGTCGATACGTGAAGGTCCTGTTCTGCTCCAACGAGTTCCTCTTCCTTCGCTGAAGGTCAACCGATGGCACCCAACCACCGTCGCGCTCCCATGACACGCCGCGATGCGCTCCGCCGGATCGGCGGCGGGTTCGGAATGGCGGCATTTGCGAGCCTCATGCAGCAGAGCGTCCGCGCGTCGATCCCGCAGGAGGCGACGCGACGCACCAGCGGCCTGCATCATCCCGCCAAGGCCAAAGCCGTGATCTTCCTCTGCATGAACGGCGCGATGTCACAGGTCGACACCTTCGATCCAAAGCCCATGCTGGATCGATACCACGGTCAACCGCTGCCGGGCGGGCCGGTCGCGACGGAGCGGAAGACGGGCGTGCTGCTGCGCTCGCCCTTCAAGTTCCAGAAGCACGGTCAATCCGGCGCGGACGTCAGCGAAATCTGGCCCCACCTCGCCAAATGCGTCGACGACATGTGCTTCGTGCGCTCGTGTCACACGGACATTCCGAACCACGAGCCGTCGCTCCTCATGTTGAACACGGGGCACACGCAAGCGGGGCGGCCGTCCATGGGGTCGTGGCTCACGTACGGATTGGGCTCGGCCAGCCGCAACCTGCCTGGTTTCGTCGTGCTGTGTCCGGAGACGCCGACGACGGCGGGCTCACCCATGTGGAGCAGCGCATTCCTGCCGGCCGTGCATCAGGGCACGTTCCTGCGCGATGCGGTCGAGCGGCAAGCCGATGGCGTCCTCGTGGGACGGGATTTCGATCCAAGGCAGGTCATCCCCTATCTCGACAACCCCAAGTTCCATCGCTCGGAGCAGGAGCGCGAGCTCGATCTCTTGCGCCGCCTCGATCGCGAGACGCGGGGAGCCGAGGCCAGCCGCGCGCCCGAGCTCGACGCGTCGATCGAGTCGATGGAACTGGCCTTTCGCATGCAGACGGAGGCCCTCGACGTCTTCGACCTGCGTCGCGAGAGTCCCGCGACGCTGCAGCTCTACGGGCCAGGCAGCACGGCGCGAGGTTGCCTCATGGCCGTCCGGATGATCGAGCGCGGCGTGCGCATGGTGCAGGTCTATTACGCCGCCGGGGATCCGTGGGACCACCACAACGACATCCTCTTGCACCGCATCAACGCTGGAAACTCCGATCGCGCCTATGCCGCCGTCATTCACGATCTGAAGGCGCGCGGCCTCTTCGACGAGACCATCGTGGTGTGCGCCTCCGAGTTCGGCCGCACGCCGACGACCGAGATCGGCAACGGCGCCGGAACCGCGCAAAATGGCCGCGACCACAATCCCTTCGGCTTCACCGTCTGGCTCGCCGGTGGCGGCATCAAAGGCGGCATGACCTACGGCGCCACGGACGACTTCGGGTTCAAGGCCGTGGAGAAGCCCGTCCACATCCACGATCTCCACGCGACCATCCTCCACCTCCTCGGTATCGATCACACGCGCCTGACGTTCCGCCACAGCGGCCGCGACTTCCGCCTGACCGACGTCTCGGGGACGGTCCTTCACGACATCCTGGCGTGACGGTGGCGAGCGTGCATGTGGCCCGGACCGCAGCGCTCGGTCGCTCGATGGCACGGTCGCGCCCTGCTCGTCCTGCAGCGGCCCCTCTCCGCAAGTCCGGCTCCATCCGGCCGTGTGAACGAGTGATCCGAATGGAGTCGCTGGCTCCGCCTGCAGCGGTCGTGATCGCTCGACTCACCAATCGCCAGCGCCGGTCCGGGGCCGCGCGGGCTACGTCTGGATCTCCGTCCCCCAACCGTCATAGCGACCTCCGAACCGCGCTGCGATCGCGTCAAAGCGCACTCGGATCGAGTGGAGTGCCGAGAGCGTCGGAACCACCGACTTCGTCGCGAAGCACAGCCAGTCGGAGTCCTCCTCATCGTGCTGCACGACAGTCGTGAAGCCGTCCTCGTTGAGATCCCGCGATGCCGCCTCCGCGTCGCCGCGCGTCGAGAAGTACAGGAAGAACTCCATCGCGTGTGGCTTCTCGACGATCGATCCGGACCGACGGAGCTGCGCGAGTCCGGCGGCGTCCATGTCCCCACGAGGCCCGGCTTGTACCGAAGCTGCAGTTTGCGTGGCACGTCCTTTTTGGCGCCCCGCGAGCGCGAGGAGGATCATGCAAGAAAAGACGGAGAGGGCGGTCAGGAGGACCGCGACCGTCAGTCCCACCAGAATCTCCCCATCCTGATGAATCGACGGGTGTGCGAGGGCGTCCTATGTGTCTCCGCGTCGAGGTGGAGCTGAGCCTCGCGGCCGATCGTATACCGTCCGGGCCTCGAGCGCGGTCGTCTCATGGCTCCCTGGCGCGGTCCTCCCCCAGGGTGGCAATCGGCGAGCCTGGTTGGCGTTCGCGTTGCGGCGGCTGTGTTCAGACAGTGCGACCGAGGGCTCCCTCCCGAGGCGAAGCGTCGCGGCCGTTGGAGCAGGATCGAGCTGCGGCTGGTATCCTGCGGCCAATCCGTTCCGTGGCATTCCTCCGCCAAGCCCTGAAACATCGAATTGGGAGCCCTCAGATGTCGAACGACCAACCGTGCAAGATGCCTGAACCGACGCCGCAACACGCGCGCATGATGGAGTCCGTCGGGACTTGGGACGTCAAAGCGAAGCACTTCATGGAGCCGGGCAAGCCGCCCATGGAAGCGACGGCCGTCGAGCGGATCGACGCCGTCGGCGGATTCTGGGTCGTATCGCGATACGACAGCAACATCATGGGCCAGCCATTCGTCGGTCATGGGACCATGGGATACAGCCCCGAGCGGCGTGCGTATTTCATGACCTGGATCGATTCCATGAGCCCGTTCTGCTTCCAGTTCGAAGGGAACTACGACGCCTCGGGCAAGGTCCTCACGATGAAGTCCAAGGGCCCCGACATGCAGGGCGGCATGACAGACTGGCGCTCGGTGACGGAGCACAAGGACAAGGATCACATCGTGTTCAAGATGTTCATGATGACGCCCCATGGCGAGATGCAGCTCATGGAGAACGCGTACACGCGCCGGAAGTGATCCGAGTTTCGTCGTACGAGCCCTGCCGGCGGAAACTCGGGTGACGGCCCGCGACCGCCCGGCAGGGTCCTCATCGCGGGCGCGGGCCAGATCCATCGTGCGACGGGCGCGACCGATGGCCAGCGAGTCACGGTGTGACGGTCGTCGGACCGGTGACGGGGTTCGCGACGAACGGTGCGTGCCCTCTCGGCGAGGCTCGACGCGCGCGGTCGACCGGGACGACGACGGCGACCGTGATTTCATCGCCACGCACGCGTGCTGAACGGTCCCGAAGCGTCCGTCGACGACGGAACCGCTGCCTCGCGGCCTCACTCAACGGCCGGTGGAGGCTCCCGGCTTCGTGAGCGCACGCACGGCCGCTTCCAGATCGGGATCGCGGCGTTCGAGAAAGTCGTCGGTCGACCAGCGCACGGGGATCGTGGGCTGGGTGCCGCGACCCTCGATCATCACGCCATTTGGGCCGAAGACGCGCATCGTGCACAGCGTCACCCACGTTTCGCTGCGCGGAAGCCTCGCGATGACGGACGGGGCGCCGGTCCCGCCGTTCGTCCTCCGCCCCACGACGATCACGTCGGGACGGTTGTCCACGAGACACCGGAGCAGGTTGTCCGTTACGGAGAAGCAGTCCTCGTCGACGAGAATCGCAAGCGGGCCATCGAAGCGCTGGTCGGACGGAAATGGCTCGTGTTCGTAGCCGTGCGGTGTGGTCCACTTTCCGTCCACGATGCCCGACAGCTTGAAGTACACGAACGTCTTCGCGAGCAGGTGCTTCGCGAGATGAACGCCCAGGATGTCGGTTCCCCCGGCGTTGCCGCGAAGGTCGAGGACGAGAGTCTTCGCGGACAAGTCACGCAGCGTCGCAAAGCAGCGATCGATCGACTGCTTCGTCTTCGAAACGAATGACTCGCGGGGCTCGACTGGCGCGTTCAGCCACCCCGCCCAGTCCTCGACCGCGAACGTCGGTGCGCGGATCCTCGCCACGCCCGAAGCGACCATCGCCGGCGCCCACGCCGGGTCCCGCATGCGAAGCAATTCGAGCGTGACCGGTCCCTCGCCCATGCGAACGGTGTCGAATGCGTAGTCGTGCCGGCCGCCCTCGGGCCGTTCCAACTCGACGACTACTCGCGGCTGATCGGTCTCGTGAAGCGCACGCAGCGCGAAACGCCGGCGGGCCTGGTCGCTGCTCGCGAGGGTCCGCCGCTCCAATCTCGCGAGTTCATCCGCCACACTCGATCGCGTCACACCTCGGGATCCGATTCCGACGAGCCGCTCGCCAAGGGCCGGCTCGGCGCCATTGCGCGCGACGACGACGAACCCGTCCGTGGTCTCGACGACGTGAAATGGCCAGCGTCGCTGCGGCCGTGCCACGCCGAGCGTGAAGACGTTCGCATGCCCGTCCTTCAGCGACGCCACGAGTTCGAGGACGATTTCATGGACTCTCGCCCGAGGATTCGAGTCCTCGAGGCGCGCCTTGGCTGCGGCGACGAGCTTGCCGAGGTCGAGCCCCGCCGTCTTCTCCTTGTCCTCGAGGTAGGCCCACTTCTCGCGGATCGCGGCCTCGAGGAGAGCCAGCTCGGCCTCGGCCTGCGCACGGGACAGGACGGCTACGGGCCGCGTGTCCGGCACTGAATCCTGCGCCGGGAGCGCCGAGGCGCACACGATCACCAACGCAAGCGAGAGCCACGGACCGGCCGAACGGATCATGTACCTCACCTGACCTCCACGGACGGATCGGCGCTGCACCCGCGCACGCGCTGATGCCAGCGCCTCGTCGATCGCGACACGGCGCGATCATACGACGCTGGCGAATCCACCGCGGATCATCGACCGTGAGTTCGACCGGATCTCCGCTCCGCCACGCCACCGTTCTTCGGGTCCAGAAAACGCCCGGCTGAGCGAGCGCGGTCGGGATTCGCACCGGCAGCCGACCAGCTACCGGCGACCCTGAGGATGCCCGCACAGCGCCGCCTCGATGACGTCTACGGCACGATGGTGATCGGAATCGCCTGCGAGATGACTCCGATCCCAGACGGCGCGCCTGCCCGGAGCGTCAGGAATGCCGTGTGGACCGTGAACCCGATGATCGCTGGGTCCGGCGGGACGTGGACCGCCGTCTGCGCGTGCCCGGTCGGATCGAGCGCGCCGGCGAATCCAACGAACGTCGGTTGCGCCGACAGCGAGTACAGCAGGACCGGATCGAGGTTCAACGGAACGGTCCTCGCACCGACCGGAATGCCCGGCTGCGTGCCCAGCGCAGCCCCCTGGATGTACGTCGCGCCTCCCTCCGTCGCCGCGGACAACAGAACCGGGACCGTCGCTCCGATCTGCGCAGCTGCAAGAAGTTGGATCGACGGGGCCGCACCGACGTTGAGCGTGTAGATGTCCCGCTGCCCGACCGTCGTCGTGCCGCTGATCAAGGGCATGTCGACGTCGAGGTCGCCCGCGGTCGCGAAAACGATCTCGTAGGGACCGGCCCCCGTTCCAATGACCTCGAGCGTGAAAGTGCCGGGCGCGAGGTTCAAGGCTCCAAGGATCTTCTTCGCATCGTAGGTCCCCCACACCGGCTCGGAGGGTCCGATTGCCGGGTCGGCGATCGAGTCATAGCTCGTGACCGTGTCGTAGTAGGCACCCGGCAGCGTATTGAACGAGCCGGCAGCGGGATCGACCCCGATGCGGCGTCCCAGACTGTCGGTCAGCACGACCTCGACGGGCGAGTGGCAGAAGAGGTGCAGGTCTCGAACGGGCGGGCCGCATGGAGTCGGCGAGACCTCGTAGGGATAGACGCGGGGCTCCGCGGTGTCCGACAGCCAGTTCGGCGCGGAGATCGCGTCGTAGTCAGACAGTCGGTCCCGAGGCCAGTTCGGATCGTGAATCAGGATGTCCGACGTCGTCATCGCGGCGTCCGCCTTCGTCGGATCGAGGAGGCCGTACGCCATGACGTAATGGCCGAACGGGCCGTGCTCGCCCTTGACACGAAGCTTCACGGCTCGTCGGTTGCGAAGCTCGAAGACGATTCGCGCGAGGTTGGTCGACGCGGCGGTGTGTTTGTGCGGACGCCCTGCACGGAGGACGACCGGCGATGCGCCCGCGCAACTCAGCTCGCGCGTGAACTCATAGACGGCGGATTCCTGGAAGTCATTCTTCCCGGCGCGGTCGTCGATGTAGTTGCAGCGGAGAAGCGAGCATTGGTTGTCGCGATACTTCGCCAGCAGCCAGTCGTGAAACGCGATCGGCGTCGTGTCGATCCCGAAGAAGGACATGACGTTGACGGTGGACGTGAGGTTGCAACCAAATCCGCCGATGGTCCGACCCGACGCGAATCCGGACCCTGGAATGCCACGCAGGAGGTACTGCGTCGATCGGTGAGACGGCGTCGTGTACGGCAATCCCGTGAACGCATTGAGGCTCGGACTCTTGCCTTGGATGTGCGCACGCGGAACGCGAACGACGGCGGACCCGCCGGAGTAGTCCGCACGCAGCACGACGTCGCCGTGATTCGTGATGCCCTGGTAGAAGCCCAAGCCGGTCACGGTCCGGGGCACACCCGCCACGATGATCTGGTCCCCCACTCCGACGATGCGCCGCACGGCGCCGAGGTTGGTCGAGAAGATCGCCGGATGCCCGGCTGCGTCCGTCGCGGAATATGCAACCTGGTTCAGGTCGTTGCTCGCCACGCGCGAGTTGCCCGTACCGCTTCCGTACGAGAGAGGGAGCGTCCCGAACGCGGTTCCGAACGGGGTCGTACCGAGCCCGGGAGGCGTCGGCTCGACGCTGCCTGCGCGCCGCGCCGCCGGCTCGGTCGGGAATCGCTGAAACACGCCGGGGCTTCCGCCGATGGGCTCTCCGTAGAACGCCGTGACTCCGGCGGAGGTTGGTGTGCTCGAGTGGTCGTTGATCGTCGGCCTGATTCCGAGGAGGGCGAATTCGCCGGGCCCGGCCTCCAACGAGGGAACCGCCGAGCCCGGGCGAACCGCATAGATTCCGACCCCCGTTGCACCCGTCGCCCGAAACACGAGGGCCCCGTTGCCCGACGCGGCGACCTGTTGATCGAGTCCGAGAAACGCGCCGGCGCCGGCCGTCGATGCGTACGGCGGTGGTGGCGGAGTCGGTGGCGGGCTCGTCAAAGGAATCACCGTCGACGAGCCATGGATGCCGCGCACCAGCGGGCTGGACGACGTCGCCTGCTGTTCGCCGTAATAAAACACGGTCGGAACGGCGCCGAAGCGATGACTCTGTGCCGTGATCGGACCGAGGAACACGAACTGGTTCGCTCCGAAGAGGATCGACGCCGAGCAGGCCGCGATGTTGTTCGGCGTATAGGTCCCCGGCGTACCGAGCGGTCCCGGCGAGTAAGTACTGACTCGAATGAACTGATTGACGAGATCGGAGCGACGGAAGACGACGTCCAGTTCTCTGTTGATGACCGGAAAGCTGGCGACCACGGTCGAGGTCGGATGTGCCGTCACCTGGATCGGCGTCGTTGCCAGGTCGACCGTCGCGCCGGCAGTCCGTTGGTCGACGTCCCTGAAGGTGTGAATCACCTTCTGTGGGCTCGTGACGGTCGTTGCCGACATCACGATGTCGCCTTCACCGTTGCACGACGGCGCATTCATCAGGCTGTAGCCGTTGCCAGCGGTCGAGTGCGTCACGACGAACACGTGGTCTCGAGGGCTCGGTTGTCCGCCGGTCCAGCTCGAGAAATCCGCCGGTGCGCAGTTGGTTGTCTGCGCGACGGCACGCGAAGTTGCCGCGAGCGTGAATGCCGTGTCGGTTCCGGAAAAAATGGCGGTGTAATTTCCGGAAAATATGGCGGTCGTCGTAGAGGCAAGCCTCGACGCTCGTGATGTTCGCCCTTCAAGGATCGCCGCAGTGGCGATCGCGAAGGGATCGGAGGATGCACGACG
>JBGANV010000012.1:0-141660 GCA_044222185.1 Planctomycetota bacterium | reverse complement strand
GTCGTGCATCCTCCGATCCCTTCGCGATCGCCACTGCGGCGATCCTTGAAGGGCGAACATCACGAGCGTCGAGGCTTGCCTCTACGACGACCGCCATATTTTCCGGAAATTACACCGCCATTTTTTCCGGAACCGACATCCGTCCCTGGGTCACGCCGGCTGATAAGCTCGCGCCACGATGCAAACGTCGGCGAAATGCGCGTGGTGGCCGCGTTCGAGCGTGACGACTTTGACCGTGATCGCGCTCGCGGGTTGTTTCGCCTGCCAAAGTCCGGAGTCGGAACCGAGTCCGGCATCCTCACAGACGGCATCGCTCACGAGCGACACGTCGATCGCACGTGGCGGCCTCGCCGATGACGTCGCGCTCTTCCGCCGTGTCTACGAGGCGCTTCATCCAGGCCTGTATCGCTACAACACGCAAGCGCAGCTCGACGCGGCCTTCGGAGAGCTCGCGCGGCAGTTCGCGAACGATCAGAGCCTCGCTGACGTCTACCTCGCGCTCTCGCGGTTCACCGCCGCGATCCGGTGCGGTCATTCCTACGCGAACTTCTACAACCAGTCGGATGCGGTGGCGGACGCGCTATTCACCGCGCCGCGGCTTCCATTCTGGTTCCGATGGATCGACGGCCGCATGGTCGTGACGCGCGCGTTCGCGGGCGTGCGGGAGCTCGGGCCCGGCACCGAGGTCGTCGCGATCGACGGCCACCCAGCGCCCGACATCCTGAAAGCCCTCCTCCCCTACGCCCGCGCCGACGGCGGCAACGACGCCAAGCGGATCGACCTCTTGGAGGCGCGGGGCCGCGACCGCTACGAGACGTTCGACGTCTTCTTCGGGCTCGTGTTCCGCAAGTCGTCGTCACGTTTCCAACTCGTCGTGCGACCTCCCGGAAGCTCGACCGAGACGGCGCTCGAGGTCGACGGCTTCACACGCGAGCGGCAGCAGTACATCACGAAGCATCAGAGCGAGGGACCGATCCCTGCTGCACCGATGGACCTTCGCTGGCTCGATGCGACCACGGCCTGCCTCCGGACCCCGAACTGGGCCCTCTACGACTCCAAGTGGGATTGGCGAGCGTTCCTGGTCCGCGCGTTCGAGGACGTCGTCGCTCGCGGCGCACAGGATCTGATCATCGACATCCGCGGCAACGAAGGCGGCCTGGGGATCGGCGACGTGATCCTCGCCCACCTCACCGATCACGAGCTGCCCGCCGAGCCGATCGCCCGGCTCGTGCGCTACCGGGAAGTGCCCGCGAGTCTGCGCCCGCATCTGGACACGTGGGACAAGTCCTTCTTCGACTGGGGAGCGACGGCTGTCGAGGCCGGCGACGGGTTCCTCCGTCTCACGAAGTACGACGACGATCCGTCCGGGGCGGTCATCAAGCCGCAAGCGCCCCGATTCGCCGGTCGCACGTGGATCCTCGTGGATGCGTCCAACAGCTCGGCGACGTTCGAGTTCGCGCAGGCGGCGTCGCGCGCGAAGCTCGCCACGATCGTCGGACGTCCGACCGGTGGAAATCGGCGCGGCATCAACGGCGGCGCGTTCTTCTTCCTCCGGCTGCCGAATTCGGGGATCGAGGTCGACGTCCCGTTGATCGGACAGTTCCCCTCGACGCCGCAGCCGGACACGGGAGTCGCTCCGGACATCCTCGTGCCGTTGACGGCCGAGGACGTGGCCACGGGTCGGGATACCGACCTGGAGGCCGTGCTCGCGCGCATCCGCGCGCTTCGAGCACCAACCGATGCGCGTTAGGGGAGCAGCCTGCAGGCGTCAGTCCGCAGGGACG
Organism: Planctomycetota bacterium; assembly: GCA_044222185.1. GTDB lineage: Bacteria > Planctomycetota > CAIWVZ01 > JBGANV01. Next base: position 139,876 of record JBGANV010000012.1, on the reverse strand, counting down.
CGGAAGACGCTCGTGGGATCGGGAGGTTCTCCCCGCAGCACGCGCACGACGTTTCGTGCCGTGGAGACGCAGAGGCTGCGGTAGCTCGCCGACGTCAGCGACGCGACGTGCGGCGTGATGACGACGCGGTCGGACGTCAGCAACGGATCGTCGGCCGCCGGTGGCTCGACGTCGAGCACGTCGGCGCCGAAGCCGCCGAGCGTTCCCCCCGCGATCGCCGCGCGCAGCGCCGGCATGTCGATCAGCGCCCCGCGGGCCGTGTTGACGAGGAACGCGCCGCGTTTCATGCGTGCCAGTTCGCGCGCGCCGATCATCCCGCGTGTCGCCGGTGTGAGCGGAACGTGCAGGGAGATCACGTCCGCCGTCGACAAGAGCTCGTCCAACGGGACGCGCGCCACGGGCACGTCGGCTCCGCCCCGATGCGTCGCCGCAACGACCTGCATTCCGAAGGCCGCCGCAAGCTCCGCCGTCCGGCGACCAATCCGACCCAATCCCACGAGGCCGAGCGTGAGCGCCCCGATCTCCTCACCGGCGTAGCTCGCGCGAGATCCCCACGCCCCGCACGCGACCTGGCGGGCCGTGCGCGTGATCCCGCGCACGAGGTCGAGCATCAACGCGATCGTGTGCTCGGCCACGGTCGACGTGCCGGCACTGGGCGCGTAGATGACGGGAATCCCGCGCCGCCTCGCCGCGGCGACGTCCAGATTGTCGAGGCCGACGCCCGCGCGTGCGATGACGGCAAGGTCGGGGCATCGGTTCATCAGAGCGTCGTCGATGCGCCCGCGCCCGCGCGTGACGATGGCGCGCACGGCGGACAGGTCGGCCGGCGGCGTGCCCGGATCGATCGCATGAACGAGAGTGCCCGCCGCGGCAAGCACGGATTCCGCGTCGGCGTGGAGCGTCTCGAGCAGGAGGAGGTTCAAACGGGCTCGTGTCTCCCGGTCGTCGTCCCCGGGACCATGCGATACACGCCGGGCTTGGGCTCGACGAGCGGATCGGCGAAGACCTCGGGGTCGATGACGGCGCCGGTCACGCTCGCGATCTCGATGAGGTTGCCCGCGGGATCGCGCACGAACATCTGCATCTTCCCGACAGGCAGGCAGCGGACCCGCCCCCACGTCCCGGTCTCGATCGCCTTGGCATCCTTCGCCCGGCGGAAGACACCGTTGAAGTCCGGCACCTCGATGCAGAAATGGGACCTCACCGCGTGCAGGTCGTCGATCTCGTTCATGTGGATCTGCTGGCGCGCGTTGATTCGGAAGAACTGAGAGGGGAATCCCTGATCCGGTGTCGGATCGAGCGGCAGCCCGATCACGTCGCGATAGAAAACAATCGCACGCGCGAGATCGTCCACGTTCACGTTGATGTGCTGGATGTGCGGCTCGACGGTCATTCCCAAGTCATCCCTTCATCCGCGCATGACGGGCCAAGAAGTCCGGATCCGGTGTCACACCGAACCCGGTGCCCACCGGCGGCCCGAGCAGCCCTTCACGCAATTCCAGGTCGATGGCGGCCATCTCCCGCAAGAGCGGCGCACCGCCCATGGGCACCTCGACGAACGTCCCCGCCGGGCTCGCGAACGCGAGCGTGCGTGCCGCCTGGAACGAGATCGCCGAACCCCAGCAGTGCGGAGCGAGCTCGAGGCGGTTCGCGCATGCGAGCGCCGCGATTCGCAGTCCCTCGGTCAGGCCGCCCGCGATCGCCAGATCCGGCTGGAGGACGTCGATCGCCCGCTGCTCCGTGAGCTCGGCGAAGTCGAACGCCGTGAACTCGCTCTCGCCGGCGGCGATCGGCAGCGGCGAGGCGCGCCGCACCTCGGCGAGTCCCGCGCGGTCGTCAGAGGCGACGGGTTCCTCGACGAAACGGAGATCGAGTTCGGCGGCCGCGGCACAGAATCGCCGCGCGCCGGCCACGTTCATCGTGCCGTGCGCGTCGACCATCAACGCGACGTCGGGACCGAGAGCGCGGCGCGCCGCCCGCACGCGAGCGAGGCTCGTGGCGATCTCGCCGTCTGCCGCGCCGACCCGCATCTTCACGGCTCGAAATCCACGGGCCGCGTATCCGCCAAGTTCGTCGCCGATCCGATCCTCGGGCGCCCAGCCGCCGCTCGCGTAGGCAGGGATCGCCGGACGGCACGCGCCGCCGATGAGATCGAGCACGCTGCATCCGCGCCGCTTCCCCGCCAGATCCCACAACGCCAGGTCGATCCCGGCGATCGCGGCCACGTGCATCCCGCGGCGCCCGAGGATGGGCATGGGTCGCCCGAACCGCTGCGCGAGAGGCGCGCGCACTCCGTTGAACATGCGGAGCCACAGTTCGGAGATGCGCGACGAGTCCGCTCCCAGGAGCTGCGGCCGCAGCTCCTGCCCGATGATGGTGACGAGCGCCGCTCCGTCACCGGCGCTACCGACGGCAGGCTTGGCCTCTCCGAACCCCACGAGGCCGTCCTCGGTCCTGACACTCACGAGCACGCCGTCGAAGGCCGTGATCCGGCCGAAGTCCGACTTGTGCTGGCGGTCCTCGGGCAGCGGGCAGTGAAGCCAGACGGCGTCGACGGCTGTGATCTTCACGATGACCTCACCGCACGAGGGGCAGCAGCACCCGCGACGCCGTCTCGTACAGCATGGTGTAGAACGCCTCGCTCAAGAGGCTGCTTCCGTGGTCCTGGATGAACTTCAGCTGCTCCGGCGAGATGTCGACGGGGTTCTTCTCGAGCTGATTAGGCCACGGCGTGACGGGCGTGCGATCGATGGGCGCGACCGCCTCCATCGTGAGCGCGCCGCGGTAGTCGACCTCACGCAGTGTGGCGACGAACGCGGCCCAGTTGATCGAGCCCATGCCCGGTGCGAGGCGGTTGTTCTCGGCGACGTGGACGTCGACGAGCTTCTTCCCCACCTTGCGAATGGCGCGGAGCATGTCCGTCTCCTCGATGTTCATGTGGAACACGTCGAGGCAGACGCCGCAATTGGGGCCCACGGCCTTCGCCAGCGCCAACGCCTGGTCGGCGCGGTTCAGGAAGTACGTTTCGAAGCGGTTCAGGGGCTCGAGCGCGATCCGGATCCCGCAGCGCTCCGTGTACTCGTAGATCTCCTGCAGGCCGGCGACGACCCAGGCCCACTCGAGCTCGGGCGTCGCGTCGGGAACGACCTTGCCGACCGTCGCAGGAACGATGGTGATCTCCGAGCCCTCGAGTTCCTTGATCATGGTGACGACGGACTTCATGTACTCGACCGTCGCCGCGCGCTGGGCCGGTTCCTTCGCGGCCAGGTTGCGATTCCCGAGCGTGAGCGTGACCGCGCCCCAGCAGCGGATGTTGTATTGCTTCAACAGCGGCCGGCAGACGCTCGGTGGATACTGCAGCGGCTCGCCGCTGATCTCGATGCTCTCGAACCCCAGGCGCGAGATGCGCTTCAGCGTCACCTCGATGGGTTCCGCGCGCATCCAGTTGTGTGTGGACAGGTGCATTCGAAGGTCTCCGGAACCGACGATCCCGCGGAGCCAACGCGCTCGACGGGCATCGAAGGGTGGATCGTAGTTCACGGAGACTTCGTTTGCCACGCCGCACCGCGACGCTCCTCGTGGCAGCCTCGCGAGGCCACCCACGTCACGCCCGACATTCCGGCGGATCTTCCCGCGGATCTCTCACGGGACCGGGTTGCGCTGCGCTGAGCGTCGCCATCGGTTCCGGCGTCGGAGCCTGGGACGCCGCACCGACAACGGCCGGCAGCCGATCCCTCTCGCGATCGTCGCGCGTGCGTCACGACCGCACGACCCGGAGTCAGCTCCGCAGGCTCGGCCGGCCGCCGAACACGATCGCCCCGAGCCCCGCCACGGAGAAGAACGCGCCGAGGCCGAGCAGCCAGATCGCCTTGTCGGTCGGTGACCCGGTGAAGGTGTTCGACACGTCCGACGAGAACGAGTCCCGTGCGTCGAAACCAAACCCGAGCAAGATGACACCGACCGCGAGCAGCGCGATACCGATGATTCGTCCCATGATGCTGCCTCCTTCGTTTTTCGCTGGAGCGAGCCGGGGACCCGATCACAAACCGCGATCAGCCTCCCGTGCCGCCTCTTCGATCGCGTGCTCCCACTCCTTCACCTGCTTCTCGGCGACCTCGCGCGCGACGCCGTAGCGCTCCTGAACCTTCCCGAGGAGCTGATCGCGGCGGCCTGCGATGACGTTCAAATCGTCGTCGGTGAGCTTGCCCCACTTCTCGCGAACCTGGCCCTTGAGTTGCAACCACTTTCCAGTGATCTGGTCCCAGTTCATTCGGCACCTCCCAAAGGACGAGACTCGGGGTGAGCCTCCAACTTCTCATAGACGAGCGCGGGAGAAGAAACGCCTGACGCTCGCCGGTTCGTGACCTCCCGCCGCAGGGTCAGACAGACTCGTGTGCTGTCCGTTGGGGAATCGCGGGAGCCCTCGTGCCCGAGGGGGCCGACGCCTCTGGCGACGGCGCTGGCGCCTTCAGCGTCAACGCGGCGTGGAGTTGACGAGCGCATTCGAGCGCGTCCGTCATCGTGCTCACCACCTTCACGGTGGAAACCTCCGGCAACCGGTTCCGCGCGCGCTCGGCGTCGAGACTGGCGCCCCAGATTCCCACGACGATCGGGATGTCGCCGCACGCCGCGAGCCGCTTGCACACGTACCGAACGTGCGCGAAGCCGGACGGCGGGATGTTCGAGATGAGAACCATCTGCGCGCGATGACGGCGTACGAGGACGGGCAACTCGCCGGTGAGCACTTCCGTGGAAACCACCCGCGGGTCGTAGCCGAGCGGTGCGAGACGACGTGCCGCGACCTCCGCCACGACCTGGTCCGCGACGTCCTGCGCCGCGATGCAGAGCATGGGAATCCGTGGCCGCGACGCGTCCGTCGGCGGCGAGTCCGCGGTTGCCGTCACGGCGTCTTCGGTCTCGTCGACGATTTCCTGCATGGCCATCGCGAGCTGAGTCATCGCCTCGGGATCGAGGTCGCCCGCATGGCGATCGCGCTCGGCGCGTGCGAGCGCCGGGATCACGAGCCGCTCGTAGGCCGAGAGCGGCGAGGTCGCGCGCGCCTCGTCGATCACGATCTCCGCCCCGCCATCCACGTCATGCGCAAGTAATCGCTGATACAGGCGCTCGTCCCCCGCAAGCACGGGCTCGTCGCCCAGGATGACGTGGAGGAAGCGCAGCGGCGGGACGTACTTTCCGAGAACCGCGAGGCAGACGGTGAGCGGCGTGGCGACGAGCAACCCCGCGGCCCCCCAGATCCAGGTCCAGAAGATCGCAGCGAGGATCAGCGCCCCCGGGCTCACGCCGGTACGCGACCCATAGACCCAGGGCTCGATGATGTTGTTGCTCACGAGCTCGAGCGCCAGGAACATCGCGACGACGAGCGCGGGCGTCGTCCACCCGGGGAAGACCGCCAGTGCGACGGCCGTCGGAAACGCCGCTGCAACCCAGGGCCCCACGTAAGGCACGAATCGAAGGACCGCGGCGAGGAAACCCCAGAGAGCGGCGTTCGGCACGCCGAGCAGGCTCAGTCCCAACCCAACCGCGAGACCGAACGATCCATTCAACAACGACGTCAGCACGAGGTATCGGCTCACCTTCGACGCCGCTTCGTCGAGCGCGAGCGTCGTGACGTAGAGGTGCCGGCCGCCGGTCAGACCGATCAGGCGATCGCGCACGCCGTCGCGCCTCAGCAGCATCACGGCCACGAGCAGGACGACGACGCCCGCAGACGCGAGGAACGAGAAGACTTCGCCTGCCGGAGTCAGGATGTCGCGGAAGCCGAGCCAATCGTCCTCGGCGACGCGCACGACCGGCGCATGTCCGCCTGAGGGCGACGACGCGTCCGCCTCGTGCGCCAGATCGCGAACGGTCTGCGTGGCGCGCTCGATCGGTCTTCGCACCGCAGTTTGCACGCTCTGGAACTTGTCGCGCAGGTTCCCGCGGTATTGCGGCAGCTTCTCGATGAACTGAGTCGTCTCGCCGGCGATCAGCCAACCGATCCCGCCGAGGCAGCCCAGCGTCATGACCACGATCAGGCCCACGCTCGCGACACGCGGCAGACCGATGTGTTCGAGCCGCCGTGCGAGCGGAGCCAGAAGGAATGCCAAGAGGCCGGCGACGGCGAGGAGGATCAACACCGCCTTCGCGAAGTAGAGCGCGGCGACCACGGCGACGATGCCGACGATCGTGGCGACGTGGCGGTATTCCGGCTCGTTCCTCAATTGGCGTCCTCCAGGGTCCGCGCGGCGAAACGACGGTCAAGGGGTGACGGCGCGGCGCCCCGTCAACAGCCCGACGAGGAACACGACGAGGAAGATGATGAAGCAGACTCGGGCAATCAGGGCGGCCGTACCTGCGAGCGCGAAGAACCCGAGCGCCCCAGCGATCAGCGAGAAGACGAGAAAGATCAACGCCCATCGAAGCATGGACTGGCTCCCGCATTCCATCGTGGAAATCCCCCTCGGGTCTCGCTCACGCATTCCACGCCAGCGTGGCGACCCGGCGCTCGATCATCGAGCCCGTTTTGACCATAGATAGGCGTGCACGCCGATGACGCATCCGCGCTGCCGGCCGCACGCTCAGGGGTCGCTGAGCGCGTGCGCGCATCGAATGCTGAACGAGTTTCTTACACCGGAATCTCGGGCGCGCGGAACTGAGGATCGTGGGAACGCCGAAAGTGCCGTCACTTCCGAAAGCGTCGATCGCGCCCGGCTATGGAAGGGATGCCATCCCCTGCTGAATCGAATCACTCGACGAGGTCATCAAGAATGCAGAAGACACGAAGCGCCAGGCGTGCCATCAACAACTCGATGGCAGACATCCGCGATCACGCGTCGGGCATGACGGACAGCGTGCGTGAGATCGGTGACGCCGTGAAGAACGTTCTGATCGACAAATGCACGGAGCTCTTGAAGCGCGCGGTCTCGGTCGGCGATCGCACACAGGAGGCCGCGAAGGAAACTGCGGTCGACATCCGAGACCGCCTCGAGGAGCAGATTCAGGAACGTCCCTATCGCGCGGTGCTCGTCGCCACCGGCCTCGGCCTTCTGGTCGGGCTCGTGCTGCGGCGGCGGTGACGGAGGCGTTCACCACGAACGACGAACGGAGGATCCATGATCCGAAAGTCCAACCCGGATACCGATCGATGCCCGCCCGTCGGCGCATCGTTCCACGACTCCTACGACGACTCGGATTTCGTGGAACAGATCGCGGAGGAACTGGCGGAGCTGAAGGACGACGTGGCCGAACTCGTTTCCGCGAAACTCGACGCGGTCAAGACGGCGGTCCGCAAACAATTCCTGGGGGTCGCGATCAGAGTCGTGCTCATGGCGGCCGTCGCGGCGTTCATCTCGATCTCCGCGTACTTCACCCTTGCAGGAATCTCCGGAGCGGTTGGAGCGCTGGCGTCCAACACGTGGCTCGGCTCGATGGTCGCCGGGCTGATGGGGCTGACCGCGGCCTTCGCCGGCCTCCGTGCGCTCGTGCGTCGGTCGGCTCGCGGGGTCGGGCCCGCGAAACCGCGGAGAGAGGTCGATGATCCATTTTGACGATTGCGAATCCGCTCACACGCGAGAGGTCGCCGCCCGCGCACGGCTCCAACGCACGACGCGCCGCATGCGGGAGCTCGTGATCCGCACGGCTCGAACCAAGCGCCGAGAGCATCCGTGGGTCCTGCCGCTCGCGGCGTTCGGAGTCGGAGTCGCGATCCCGTTGCTGCGGGCGCGGGCGCGATGCCGCTGCGACACGGCACGTGACGACGCTGTTGCGCCCGGACGGGCGTCGATCGCGGAGAGCGCTCGAGAACTCGCGCGCGGGGTCGCTCGCCAGGCACTCTGCACGCTGGTCGACGCTTTGCTGGCTCCGCGGTCGGCGGATTGACGGTCGCGTTTCTTCACGGTTCACGGGCGCCGCTTCTATGATCTCCGTGTCCCCGCCACGCGGGACTGCCTGGATTGGAGCCGAGCCCACGACCCATGAAGCCCATCGTCTGTCTCCTCGTATCGGCGTGCGCCCTGGCGCAGACGCCGGTCGTCCCTCAGAAGTCGGCGTTCTATTACAGCTATCCCAGCGGAGTGAACGGGACGTTCGCCGTCGCTCCTGCCGCGGCCGTCTTCTCGGCATACGACCGCGTGGTGTTCGGCGACACTCTCGAGGCACCGACCCACCCGGATCACGCGAACGCGGTCGCCATCATCGCGACTGCGCCGCTCACGGAGTTCTGGGGATACGTCTCGATCGGCGTGAGCACCGTGAATCTCACACCTGCCGACATCCAGTTGCGGATCAACCAATGGGCCGCCATGGGCGTGCGCGGGATCTTCTTCGACGAGGCCGGCTACGACTACGGCGTCACGCGGGCGCGCCAGAACGCGGTCGTCGACGTGGCGCACGCGGCGGGACTCCACGCATGGATGAACGCGTGGATCCCGGCCGACGTCTTCGATCCCGCGGTCCAGCCCCTGAACGGCGTCGGCGGCGGGAACCCCACGGGATTGCCGTGCCACCTGGGTGCCACGGATCGCTACCTGATGGAATCGTTCGTCATCGAGAACGGCGGCTACCAGGCCGAGGCGTTCGCGTTCTCGAAGGCCGATGCGGCTCTCGCATACCGCGCCGCCTTCGGCACGAAGATCGAGTGCACGACGACGACGATCGCGGCGGTGCCCTTCTCGCAACCTGATTGCGACCTCGCCTGGTTCACGGCGCTGCTTTACGGCTGTGACGGCTTCTCGTGGGGCGAGCCCATCTTCGCCGCGCCCACGGGGCTGTTGCCGTTCCGTGCGCGTCCGAACGTCGGCACGCTGGGGACGACCTACCTTTCCGGGGTCATCCACGCAGCGGCGCTGAGCCGTCACTCGCGATTGACGAACACCGGCCACATCGTCGTGGACCATGCCGCACGCGCGGGCGGTTTCCGCTCGGCGAGTTGGCTCGGCCCGTCGGTGGTCACGATCGGCGCGACGACGTCGTGGACGCTGGATGCGACGGGCTCGGCCGCCCTCCCCTACGTCGTCGCGCTCTCCGAGTCGACACAGCCCGGCATCACGTTGGTCGACGGTCGGACGCTCGCGCTGGCGGACGGCGCGCTGTTTCAGCTCTCGCTCGCGCCGAATCCACTCATGGTCGCCTTCACCGGCGCCGTCGACGGCGCGGGCCAGGCGCACCCGCAAATCACGTTGCCGGCGGCTCCGCAGCTGGCGGGCATCGCGTTCCAGATGGTGGCCGCCGTCCTCGACTTCGGTGACCCGAGTGCCGTCCGGACGTTCACCGCGCCGCGCGCGCTCACGATCAATTGAAGGCGCGGCGATCGACCACGCGCTCCGCGGGAGCCCTCAGGGCGCGATGCAGAGGTTCAGGCAGTTCGTGAGGACCGGCGATCCGAGGATCGGAACGACCGCGCCCTGGACGTGGAATGGCAGATAGGCGATCGCCGGGATGTACGGGAAGTTGACGTTGATGGACGATGCGAAGCCCGCGCCGTCGAGAACGCCCTGGAAGTTGTCGAAGATGCCGGGGAGCGGCGCGGGGAACGTGAGCGCGAACACCGCATCCGGATCCAACGAGACGTTGAGCCCCGGCGCGACGAGGATTCCCGTGTTCGTCGAAAGCGACGCGGCGACGACGTAGGTCTCGCCCGGCAGCGTGGGCGCGCTCAGCGTCATCGAGAGCGTCTGCCCCACCTGTGCGATCGTCGTCGCCGTGAGGTTCGGAGTCGTCGACGTCGCGACCTGGAACGGGACGTACTCGGTCAGGAGCGTCGTCGTGTTCATCAAGCGGTATTGGAACTTGATGTAGTAATCGCCAGCCGTCAGCGCGGGCAACGTGTAGGACTTCGACGCCGACCCGTACGGCGGCACGGTGATGTAGGTCGTCAGGCAGAGGAACAGACCAATGTTCAGGAACGGTCCCGTGACCGAGCCCTGCGTGATGCTCGTGGCGAGGCAGTTCGTCCGGTACTGGTAGCCCGCACCCGTCGCGTCGGCGACCGTGATGGTGATCCCCGTGGCGACGCCGGCGGGAAGGATGGCTGGCGACACCGTGGGACAGACGTACTGGCCGATGGCCGAGACACACAGAACGAACGAGAGCACGACACAGAGGGGAAGATGCCGATTCACACGAACCTCCTGGTTGGGTCGCGGCACCGTAGGCTTCAGGACCGGAATTGTCCACCCTGCGCCGAGACTGGCAGCGACCGGACCTCCGACATGCAGCGCCCACAACGCCAGCGGATCGGCCTGGCGAACGAGGCGCAGGCGCCCGCGAACGCGACGAGCGTGGGCGGCCCCAGCAGGCCCGGGCCGATCAGGACGAGGGCGATGCCGCCGTACGACGCGTTGTCTCGGATCGCGCCTACGACCGCCAGCCCGATGATCGTGAGGATCGGGAGCGTCGCGACCATCACCACGATGCCGACGCCGACGCCCGCCGAACCCCACCGAAACTCACGCCGCATGAGCAGGTCCGATGGCCCGCACCGCGGGCACGAGATGGCATTCGGGAACGCGCCGCGCGGATCGACGCGCTTCACGGCTTCATTGCCGGTCTGGAAGCCGCCGCCGCTTGCGTCGCGGTTTGCGCCTTCCGCCAATCGCCCGCCTTGGCGGCGCGCGTCACATCCGGCTCGGCGGCATTCCACGCGTCGTACAGGTCGGCGAGGAAGCCCTCGGCACGAGCGAGGTCCGTGGATCCCGGCCGTGCGGTCTTCAGCACGGCCTGGCCTTCGGTGAGGAGCGTCTCGGCCTCCGTGAACTGATTCAGCTTCGTGAGGCACCGTCCCAGCTCCACGCGCGCCATGGCCGTGCGCCGGTCGTTCGCTCCGCGGGCACGGATCCCCAAGGCGACGGCGTCTCGCAGCACGGACTCCGCCTCGTCGAGATCGCCGGTGTCGACGAGGAGCCGTCCGAGCGTGCACGAGTAGGACGCCAGGCTCGGATGGGACTCGCCGAGGCTCTCCCGTACGATCGCCAGCGCCTCGCGGAGTTCTCGCTTCGCCTCATCCTTGCGGTCGAGCTTGATGAGTGTCTCGGCGTATCCCGATCGAGCCGTCGCCATGTTCGCGTGGCGCGCGCCGAAGGCCTTGCTGAAGCGGTCGATCAGCTCACGCCCTTCGGTTTCCGCATCGCCCAGATGCCCCATCTCGCGCAGCGCAGCGGAAAGGTTGTACTGCGTGATGACGGTGTTTCGCGCATCGGCGCCCTCGACCCGCCGGCCCAGATCCAGAGCCTTGCGAAGGTATGGCTCGGCGTCGGCGTAGCGCTCCTGCGAGAGGAGATAAACGGCATAACTGTTCGTGGCGATGATCGTGACGGGACTCGACTCGCCCAACGCACGTGGAACGACGACGATCAGCTCCAAGAACACCGACTCGGCGTCCGCGCCACGCCCTGCAGCGACGAGCGTGTTCGCCAGATCCAGCCGCGCATTGAGGGTCTCCTTCGTTTCCGGTCCGAACACGACCGTCATCGTCTTCACCGCGTCGCGCAGCAGGGCAACGGCCCGGTCGTACTGGGCGACTCGCGACAGCATCATCCCGAGCTCCAGCTCGTCCGACGCCACACCGGCCGTCCCATCACCCTCCGCCTTGCGACGGACGGCAAGCGCTTCTTCCGCCAGAGGCACGGCATCCTTCATCCTGCCCTGATCGAAGTAGAGGCCGGCGAGCACCCCAGCGCACTGAGCCGTTTTCGTGTGCCTGTCTCCGAAGACCTTCCTGATGCTGGCGTAGGCCGAGACCATCAGGGACTCGGCGTCCGCGAGTTTCCCCCGGGTGCGCAGGATGCTGCCGAGGTTCATCTTCGCCGTGAGCGTGTCGGCCTGCTCGGCGCCGAGCACCTCCGTGCCGAGATCCATGGACTCTCGATACAGAGCCTCCGCTTCGTCGAGCCGGCCGAGACCGTGAAGCAGGACCGCCAGGCTGTTGATCGCGACGACCGCATCCCGCGTGTCGACGCCAGGCTGCGCGCGGCGGATCCGGATCGTTTCCCGGAAGAGCCGTTCGGCCTCGGCCGAGCGGTTCACGCGCGAAAGCGCATTGGCGTAGTCACCCTCGATCCCGAGTGTGACCGTGGCCTCCGGCCCGGCGACGCGCATCGCCGTCGCAAACGCACGTTCGTAGGGCTCGATCGCCTTCTCGTGGAGGCCGCGTTGACCGAGGAGGTACCCCAGCGACGAAAGCGCGCGCGCGTACTCGACCGACTCCTCGCCATAAACGGCCTTGGTCGTTTCGAGTGACGCCATGACCTGGGGCTCGCCGCGATCCAGGAGTCCGAGCGACAGGTAGGTCTTGCCGAGGATCTGGCGCACGGCCGCCTCGACCTCGGGGCGAGCCTTGAACGCCGTCTCCACGTCGGCTGCCGCCGAGTCCAGGACGTCGGCCACTTTCACGTCGCGGCCACGGTTGCGGATGTCGGCCGAGCCGAGCATCTCCAAGAGGAACTTGTTGATCACCGCGGCCTTCTGCTCGTTGCTCTCGGCGATGACGCGCTGCCTCGCTTCGGACTCGCCGAGCTGCTCCGCGAGGACGCGCGATTTTGCCTCGCGTTCGCGGGCCACGACGGCGGCGTCGCGCTCACTCGCCGCCACCGTCGCCTGCCAGGCGAACCCGACGACACCGACGATGAGCGATGCAGTCACGGCGGCTGCGGCGACCACCGCCGACTTGTTGCGACGCACGAGCTTCCTGAACCGGTAGAGCGCGCTCGGCGGCGCCGCGAGCACGGCCTCCCCCGCCAGGTAGCGGCGGATGTCGAGTGCGAAGCCGTTCGCCGTCTCGTAACGACGGGCGCGGTCCTTCTCGATCGCCTTCATGACGATCCAGTCGAGCTCGCCGCGAACGATCGAGCCAAGCCTTCCGGCGCCCACGCCCCGCCGCGCCGCGATCGACTGAATCCCCGCCGTCGACGCTTCGAGCCGCGTCGACGGGGAATCGGGCTCGGACTCGCGGATCAACCGGTGGAGCTCGTAGGGCGTGAGCGTCTTCGCCGCGCGGCGATCGAACGGCGTGCTGCCGGTCAACAGCTCGTAGAGGACGACTCCGATGGAGTAGACGTCCGTCCGCGTGTCGATGTCGAGAGAACCCTCGGCCTGCTCCGGGCTCATGTACCGCAGCGTGCCGATGACCTGCTGATGCGCCGTCTGGAGCGTCTTGTCGGTGAGCTTGCTCCAGGTGGCCTTGGCGACGCCGAAGTCGATCACCTTCGCCCGAGGGACCCCGTCCTGCATCGCCACGAGGATGTTCGACGGCTTGAGGTCGCGGTGAATCACGCCCTTGCCGTGAGCGTGCTGCACGGCGGCGCACACCTGGGCGCACAGCTCCAGGCGCGCGCGAATCGACAGCTCGTTCTTGTCACAGAACTCGGCTATCGCCTCGCCGGGGACGTAGTCCATGACGAAGTAGGGCCGGCCCGTGATCGTCGCCCCGGCGTCGAGCACGCGGGCGATCCCGGGATGGTCCATCAATGCGAGAGCCTGCCGCTCCTGCTCGAACCGTGCGACGACATGTCGGGTGTCCATCCCGAGCTTGATGATCTTCAGCGCGACCTGCCGTTTGACCGGCTGCTCCTGGTCGGCAAGCCACACCGTGCCGAACCCGCCCTGGCCAACCTCGCGAACGAGCCGGTAGCGCCCGATGACGTCGCCAGCCTTCTCGCTGTGGAGGTCGTCGCCGAAGTTGAGCTCCACGTCCTCCGCCGTGGTGGCCAGAAGCCGCTCGACCCTCGAACGCAGCTCCTGATCGTCTCCGCAGGTCCGGTCGATGAGCGTTTCCCGCTCGGAAATGCCTGGCAGCTTGCGCGCCTCGTTGGCGATCGACTCAGCGGAATCGGAAGTCACTCCACCCTCCGGGACCGGGGCCGAGACTCATCCGCCGCGAGGAAGCCGTCCCCCACGGGCGGTCTCCCGGTTGGCGACGGCGGATCATATCCACCATTTCCGAAGTGCGCGTGCAAAACGGCCATTTTCAGGCGGTTTCTTTCACGTTCTCGCGCGGAATCCCTGGGCCTGCGTTTCTATGTTCTCGTTGGGTGTGCACGGGGAGCGAGCCCTCAGGAAAGTCCTGGGCCCCAACCCTGCAACGACGCCTCGCCGCCGAGCGAAGGCGTCCATCACGACGGTGATCGTTGCGGGCAGGACGAGGGCGACGGATCGATGGCGCGCAGGCGCACCTTCTTCGCGCGCGTTCAGGACGCCACGGGCGTCCCAAGCCAGATCGGAGTCGAAAAGGGATGGTCGTAACCGGACGGTTCGATGCCCGGATGGGCGTGCTCGCGCTCGCGTTCGTCGCTGCGGCGATGTCGCCGGCTCAAGGTCCGAACGGAGTCGACGCCCACCGACGGCCCGCGTCGTCGGTAGTCCCGACAGGGCGCCTCCCCGCGACGTTCATCGAGAATCGCGGACAGTTCGACGCTCGCGCCCGCTTCGTGGTCCGGCAGGGGCCGGTCACGACGTTCGTCGGCGCCGAACGGTTCGTGGTGTCGATCTGCGCGCCACCGGCGGACGTCGCCGAGACGGCACGCGGCGTGAACCTGTTCTTCACGTTCGAAGGTGCTGCGGAGGGCGCCCGCGTCGATGGGGCGTCGGGTCTTCCCGGGCGGATGAACTACTTCATCGGCAACGACCCCGCGAAATGGGTGACCGACGCCCCCACGTGGTCGTCGGTTCGCGCGACCGGCATCTATGACGATGTCGCCGTGGAATTCCACGATGCCCACGGGCAGGTCGAGTACGACGTCCTCGTCGGACCGACGGGTGACCCTTCCCGCGTCGTCGTGCGCTGTGACGGCGCGAACGGGCTTTCGCTGGACGAGTCGGGCGCGCTGCTGGCCAACACCTCCATGGGGGTCGTGCGGCAGGAATGCCCGCGAACGTGGCGCATCCGAGAGGATGGCGGTCGAGAGATCGTCGATTGCCGCTTCCGGATCCTCGACGCGACGCGGTTCGGATTCGACGTGCCGAGTCACCGGCCGGGGCAACGGCTGGTCATCGACCCGGTGATCGTCGTGTCCGGGATCCTGGCTGGGTCGAGCTACGACCTTGCGCGGGCCGTCGCCGTCGATTCGTCGGGCGCCATGTTCGTCACGGGGCGCACGACGTCCGCCGACTACCCTCGCTCGCCGGGGGCGTTCGACTCGGTGCTGAACAACACGGAGGCGTTCGTCACGAAGCTCACGCCCGCGGGGAACGCCATCGTCTTCTCGACCTACCTCGGATCGGCCGGGGCGGACCAATCCGCGGGAATGGCTCTGGACTCGCAGGGGCGGGCCGTCATCACCGGAAAGTGCGGCAGCGGTTTCCCAACGACGACGGGCGCCTACGACACGGCCTACAACGGGTGGAGCGACGTCTTCGTGACCAAGCTCAACGCCACGGGAACGGGCCTCGTGTTCTCCACCTACCTGGGCGGGGGCAACGACGACTATCCGGGCGGAGTCACGTTGAACGCTGCGGACGAGGTCCTGGTTTGCGGCTCCACGAAATCCACCAACTTCCCAACGTCCGCGGGCGCCTGGGACGGGGCGCCGAACGGCGACTTCGACGCGTTCGTCGGAAAGCTCTCGGCGAGCGGTTCGACGCTGGTTGCGAGCACGCTCATCGGTGGCTCGAGCATCGACAGCGCGACGGGAGTGCGGGCCTGCACGAACGGGCAGATCGTGATCGCGGGAGCCTCGTCGTCCCCGAACTTCCCGAGCACGGCCGGTTCGTTCGACTCCACGCCCAACGGGCTCAGCGACGCCATCGTCTGCCGCTTCACGGCGAACCTGGGCCAGTTGGTCTGGAGCACGTTCCTCGGCGGATCCGGTGACGACCAGGCGCTGGCGCTCGACATGGATGCGTCGGATGCACCCGTCATCACGGGGCAGGCGTATCCGGGTTATCCCGTGACGTCGGACGCGGTGCGACCGTCGTCGCAGAACTCGTCGGACGCGTTCGTCACCAAGGTGGCAGCGAACGGGGCCACCCTCGTTTACTCCACCTACCTCGGCGGCGGCGCGAGCGATGCGGGATACGACCTCGCGCTGGACGGGAACGGTGCGCCCGTCGTGGTCGGATACACCAATTCGCCCGACCTGCTCGTGACGCCGAACGCGGTGCAATCGACGTTCATGGCCGGTGGCCTGCCGGAAGACGGATTCGTCGTGAAGCTCTCGGGCGATGGCCGCGGAGTCGTCTTCAGCTCCTTCATCGGAGGCAACGGGTCGGACCAGCTCCGCGGCGTTGCACTCGATCCCGCCGGTGCGATCTACCTCACCGGGACGACGTCGTCGTCCAACCTGCCGGCACTGAGCTCGGCATTCGCGTCCCCGCAGGGACTCGACGATTGCTTCTTCATGAAGATCGCGCTGGGCGCGCCCGCCATGGTCAATCCGATCGGCCCCGGTTGCGGGACGTCGACCACGCCACCAACCCTCGTCGCGGGGCTCGCCGTCGTCGGCGCGCCGGTTCTCGCGTCCGGGTCGTTTGCGCCCCCCTACGCCATCGGCGAGCTGTTCTCGTCGTCCACGATCGCGACGTCGACTCTCTCGAATGGCTGCCCGCTCTACCTCGGCGGTGTCGGACTCAGGTCGCACGGCCAGTTCTCCGTCAACGCGAACGGGACGTGGTCGCTTCCAGGGATGGTGCCGAATGCGGAGGCGCTCGTCGGACAGGCATTCGGAGTGCAGGCGCTCTTCCTCAGCCCCTCCGCGCCTACGGGCTTCGCCGTGTCGGCCGGCGTGAGAATGGCCGTCGGCTACTGACGACGCCGCGGACCGCCGCGCACCACGGCGTGGGCCTTCGCGGTGGCGACCGGCGGACTCGCCCCGCGGCTCGCGCAGACCAGACAGCGCAACCCGCGGATCAGCGCGGGACCGCTTGCGACCGCCTGATCCTCCCGCGTCGCGCAGCATGTTCAGGCCACTCGGATCGGGCACCTCCGCCCCATCCGGTCGCTCGGCGGTCGAGTGAGTCCCAGCCCGGCCGGCATTGGAGGGAGCGTCCGCCGCGAATCGATCGGCAACGATCGCGCGGCGCCCGGACGTCGCAAAAAAAAGAAACCGCGGCGAGGTGCGCCGCGGTTTCGCATCGAGCGGGACTCAGACGTTCAGTTCGACGTCCAGTCGTAGTTGCCGAAGGCGTTCGGCGTGAAGAAGATGTTCGCGCATCCTCCGTTCGCCGGGGCCGTCGCGAACAGGTAGAGCATGTCCGTTCCGTTACCCGTGATGCCCGACGAGAGCGGTGCGAATGCCGCCGCACCCGGGTCCGTGGCGCCGCCACCCTTCGAGATGCCCGTGAACATGTTGAGGGTGCTGCCCACCAGCTGCGCACCGAGGCCGCTGATGTTGGCGAGCGTCACAACGCCCGTGCTGGCGTCGAACACGATCTGGAACGTGTTGAGCGTGCCAGCCTGCCCGAAGTAGCCGACGTTCGCGTAGTTCACGCTGACGATGCCGGCGATCGAGTCATCGATCGTGATCGTGCCGTTCGGCGTGTTCGTCGCGGTGTTCATGTCGGTCCAGCAACCAACCATGCCTTCGGACTGAGCCGTCACGACTGACGGCGTGAACGCCGCGTTGGCCGTCCCGCCGAGCTGAACGCGGCCGTTCGTGCTGACGTGCATCGTCGTTTGGAGCACGCCGTAGAACGGGATCGCCGGGATGCAGTTCGGAGCGCCGCCCAACGACAGGGTCACCGTCGCATCGTCGCCCGAGGGCCCAGTGAACGAAGTCGGCGGCGCAACCTGCTGGAATCGCGTGCAGGCCGACAGCGCGAATCCGTCAGGGTTCGACGGCGCGAGATTCACCATCTGCGCGGAGAGCGCGAACCCGACGGGGGCGCCGAAGGGCAGCGAGGCATTGGCGAACGGAACCGCGAACGTGAGCCCGAACAGGAAGCTCACCGTCGGATCCGCGAGGCTGATGTTCAGGATCTGTCCACCTGGCGTCGTCAGACCACCGCCAGTCGACGAGACCGGAACGGCTCCGCCGATGACGAGGTCCCAGCCCAGGCCGACGTTCGTCGACGAGATGTTCGCAGCGTTCGGGACGCAGGGGACGCCAGTCGCCGTCGCGAAGTTGAGGCCGAACGCCGAACTCGTCGCAATGCCGTTGACGTCGAACGTCGACCCGGGCCCGTTGATCTGCCAGAGCGGCGATCCGCCGGCAACCGTGTAACCGACGCGGATGTTGGCGATGCGACCGCCGGTCGTCGTGGAACCGAAGCTCCCGCCGAACGGACCGTTCGACGCCGCGAGATACGCCTTGCCGAATCCGATGACGAACTGGAGGTTCGCATCCGACGTGAACACGGCGCCGACGCTCGTGGCTGCGGCACCGGTCGTGTAGTTGAGAGTCGTCGCGGTCGAGCCGAGGCTGACGGCGAAGCCCTGCGTCGCGCCGGGTGCGATGGTCACACTGATCGCCGGGAACGGCGTCAGCACGTTGCCCGCGCCGGTCGTCGACGTGCCGAGCGACGTCACGGAGCCAGATGACGCGAGCGTCCAGGCCGCAGCATTCGACGCGACGGGCTGGTGCGACCCACCGGCCGTCACGAACCACGTCTGCGCGGGGAAGGTGCCCGGATCCAGGTTGACGTCGAATCCGCAGATCGTCAGCGGGGTCGCCGACGTATTCACGAGGTCGAACATGACACCGTTCTGGCCGTTGCCACCGGTGTTGCTGACGAACAACTGCGTGCCGCAGGCTGAACCCTGGGCGAGGCCGAGCGTCGCGGCAAGTGCGACCGCAACGACCGTTCGGGCCATCGAGAGAGATGACATTCTCATCGGGAAACACTCCTTGGGTGAAGACGAAGCTGCACGCCGGACTCTCGACCGGGTGTGATTGATGCAGCCTCGTTGACTCGCACAGATCAAAACGGCGAACTTCGTTCCAGAACCGAGGGGGAAGCTTATGGGGGGACTCTGCGCGTTGTCAATGGCCGAGTGTACGCCACAAGACTCCGCGGTGCGGACGCCGGTCCGGAGCGAGAGGGCGCGGCAATGAACCCACCGATCGCCGCCGAAATCGGCAATGCGGCTCGATGACCCCGCGAAACGGCGCGGCGCGAGTTGTGGCGCGCCACCGAGTTTTCTTTCGCAGGGGGCGGCAGGCGTGCGCAGGGCCGGTCCGCCCGAAGCGACCGTACTACCCCTCCCTGGAGCGCCGGCCGGTGACCCGCGCCCCAGCGTGTCGGCCACGAGTGACGGCCCGTGGGAAGAAGTGCTGCAACGAGTTGCGGACGCCAATGACGGGGCGGACTTCGGCGGCGATCCGGCCCCGTCGTTGCGCCGTCGGAAGGTCGAGCCCGTGACCGAACCATCCACGCAAGTCGGGGTCGACAGCACCGGCGTCGATGCCACGTGGCGCCGCTCGACCGCTCCGACGACGTCGGAACGTACTGGCTGGTCGCTCGACTCGAGGCCGGGCCCACACGCGAGAGGGTGAGAGCTCGAAGCGAGAACCGCCTCCTGGCACCTCACGGCTCCGGGCGCGACGCCTGCACCACGCCCCGCGCACGAACCCACCTCGAGGCGTCACCTCGTGACGCTCACCACCGGGCGCACGGCCGAAGGCCCGGGTTCCCGTCCCGGTGGACCGATCGTGAATCCGGTGGGAGTCGCCCGCCTACCTGGGCGACGTGTACACCACCGCGGCCTTCTTCACCCGTTTCAACTCATACACCGTCTCGCCCTTGGGGCCGACCTGGCGAAGTCGCGCCGTCACCGTCATTTCCGAGCCGCGTTCCAGCGCAGGTGCGGACGGGTCCATGGGAAGTCTGCCCTGGAACTGGACGCGTATCTCGCTCGCCTCACGCGCAAACGTCGCCAATTGCTCCGGCAGCGGGAAGCTCACGTCCTTCGCTTCCAACTCGGCCCCCACCAACATCCAGCCCGGATGCGTGGGAGAGTCGAGACCGACCAGCCGTCCCGCACCGCGGACGTTCTCCGACTTCGCCTCGACCTTCGATCGCGCGAGCTCGCCGACGACCGTGCGCGGGTCGAGGGGCCAAGTTGCGCCGACCTCCACGCGCTCGCGGGTGCCGAGGAACGCGTCGTCGTCGACAGGCCGCGTGTCCGCCGCGGGGTTGAAGGCGTCGGCCAGAATGGCGGCGTCATCCGGATCGAGAGCCCCGTCCTTCCACGTGACGGTATCGCGATCGCCCTGGCTCTCGGCGATCAGGACCTGTCCGGCGCGCATCGCGACCTTGGCCCC
Source organism: Planctomycetota bacterium (assembly GCA_044222185.1). Lineage (GTDB taxonomy): Bacteria > Planctomycetota > CAIWVZ01 > JBGANV01. The sequence goes on along the minus strand of JBGANV010000012.1, from coordinate 119,687 downwards.
GCCCTTCTTCACCAGGCTCCCCTTTTCGACGGTCACCGTGAATCTGGTCGGATCGCCCAGGGCGTTGACGGCGAGGACGTCCATCACGCCCGCGATGTCGGCGTGCATCGTCTCGTCCGTTTGCTGCGCCTTCTTGCCGCCGATCGTGACGACGACGTGGGTATCCGAGGACCAGGTGTATCGAACCCCCATGCGCGCTCCGACGGCGACCGGTCGCGAGAGCTTGACCTGGTATGCCGCGCGCTCGGAACACGCGGCGAGCGCGAGCACTCCGACGGCGGCGGCGACGCGAAGGGCGAGGACGACACGCGGCATGAACGACTCCTGTGAGGTGCGCACGGAGAACCCGACGTCGAGGAGTGTATCTCAGCCCGCCGTGCGCGCGCGCCAGCAGACTTCAGCCCGGGCGCGACTCCGACGCCTTCGCCTCGTTGGCGAGCTTGAGCCAAACCTTCCGCGCTTCGGCGGCTTTGTCCTTTGCACCCTGGCGCGTGTAGACCTTCGCGAGGTGCATGGGGATGCGCGGCTCCTTCGGCAACATGACCTGCGCCGCTTCGAGGCGCTTTGCGGCCTCGTCCAAGCGTCCGGCATCGAGCAGCGCCACGCCGTATTCGACGAGCAACTCGCCGTCGTCACCGATCGCCTTCAACGCCGATGCCGCCGATTCGATCGCGGCGTCGGTGCGCCCACGCGTTCGCTGCGCGCGCACGAGGAGTTGCCAGCACAGGCGACTTCTGGCGTCGCGGCCGACGACTTCGCGCGCCGTCGCCTCGCAGGCCTCGTAGCGCGCGTTGCGATATTCGCATTCAGCTCGTACAGCGAGCGCGTCGAGCGAATCAGGAGCCAGCTTGAGCGCGCGCTGGATCTCCTCGAGCGCCAACGTCTCCTCGTTCGTGTAGATGTGGCTGCGCGCCAGCGAAATCAGCCATTTCGGCTCCCTTGGCGCGAGTCTCACGGCTTCCGTGAGCGCAGTGACGGCCTCCGCGTATCGCCGGAGCTGGTGGCGCGCGAGTCCGAGGACTCCGGAGAGGAGTGCGTCATCGGGCGCGACGCGCGATGCCTGCTGCGCGACCTGGATGGCGAGCTCCGGCTGCGACGCGTCGAGGAGCGCCGACGCGAGGATCCGCAACCTCCGGCGATCGGCGCCCGCGAATGCCGCCGCCTGCCCGATGATGCGGCGCCCGTCGTCGACGCGCCCGCCGCGCAAGGCCGCAGACCCGTCGTTCACCATTGCGACGATCCGCTGTGCCGCGGCCGTCTCTTCGGGAGACGGCGCTTGGGACGCGGTGGGCTGCGTGACCAAGATCAGCAGCCCCAGGGTGACGGCGAGCGTTTCGACGCGCGTCACGGCCCACCTCGCTCGAAAAGGACCACCTGATCCGCGCCCGCGTCGTGGCGTTTGATCACACGTCCATCGGGGAACGAAACGACGATGGAATCGATGCGCGCCGAACCCAGACCGAAGAACACGTCGCTTCCACTGCACGACGCGAACGACCCGCCGGCTCGGATCTCGCGCGTGAGCGTGCGCCCTCCACTTTCGACCGCCACGCGTGCCCCCACGCAAGTCAGGTCACTCACTCCGGGCCGCCCGCGAACGCGCACCGCGACCCAATGTCCGAGTCGCTCGGAACGGTTCATGAGGAGCTCGGCCTTTCCGTCGAGGACGTTCACGACGAGATCGATGCGACCGTCCTCGTCGAAGTCGCCTGCCGCCGCGCCGCGGTGGACGGTCGAGATCGCGAGGCCCGGTCCCGACGCATCCGACACGTCGATGAACCGCTGCCCGCCGTCGTTGCGGAAGATCTGACATCGCTGGAAGTACGACGTATCGACGGGATGCTGATCCACTTCGGGGTACACGTGCCCGTTGGCGACGAACAGGTCCAAGCGCCCGTCGCGATCGAAGTCTTCGCTGATGATCCCGAACGCAAGCTGACGCCACGTGGCCTGCGCCATACCGAAGCGATCCGTCCGGTCGTCGAAGGTCCCGTCCGCCTGCTGCACGTACACCGTGTCGTAGTCGCGAGCGAAGTTCGTCACGACGACTTCGGGGCGATCGTCCCCCGTCATGTCATCGATCGCGATCCCCATGCTCGCCTGGGCCACACCCTCGGCGGAGAGCGCGAGCCCGAACTCGAGCGCCGAGTCGGTGAAGTGGCCCTTGCCGTCGTTGATCCACAGAGCGTTCGACATGGAATCGTTCGCAACGTAGATGTCGAGGTCGCGGTCCCTATCGATGTCGGTCATCATCACGGCGAGGGCGTATCGCGGGGCCTCCTTCGTGATGCCGGCGGCGTCCGAGACGTCCTCGAACGTGCCGTCGCCCTTGTTCCGGTAGAGCCGGTCCGCCTCGGGCACCTCGCCTTTTGGCCCGCAGGCGACTTTGATTGCCGCCCAGTCGCAGTTGGTGCGCGCGAGCGACTGGGGTGAGCCGAAGTCCAGATACTTGGCCACGTACAGGTCGAGCCAGCCGTCGCCGTCGACGTCACCGAAAGCCGCGCTGGAAGACCAGCCGCGGTCACGCAGGCCGGCCTTCGCGGTCACGTCGACGAAGTCGCCGTTGCCTTCGTTGCGCCAGAGGATGTTCTCGCCCCAGCGGCACACGAACAGGTCCATGTCTCCGTCACGGTCGTAGTCGGCCGCGACCGCGCCGAATGCGACGCCGTCCCGGTCCGTTGCGAACACCTGCGTCGATCGCGTGAAGCGGCCCTTCCCGTCGCCGAAGAACAACGCGCTGTCGCGCCCCTCCGCCTCGGGACGGGGCGTCTTCCCGCCGCCGCAGAGGAAGACGTCGAGGTGTCCGTCGCCGTTGAAATCCGCCACCGCGGTGCCGGCGCCGATCGACTCGATGATGTACCGCTTGTCGCGCGCGACGCCCGAACGATGCTCGAACACCAGGCCCGCGGCCGCCGCTTCGTCCTCGAACCAGATCGTCCGCACCGAAGGTCCCGCCGCAGCGCCGGCCGAAGGGGTGGACGCGCCCCGATCACCGCACGCCGTGAGGAGGCATGAAAGTGCGAGCGCGACGACGGGCGGCAAGGGGGGGCGGCGCATCGGCAGGGGCGATCTCGAACGCGGACATGCACGGCAAACGACGGTTGGACCGGGTCGCGATCGTGCCGGACGATCGCGCTCCCGTCAAGTCGGTGCCTACGCGGCGAACGCGCCGCCCCCCGCGCCTTCAGCCGACCCGATGCGCAGCGACGACTGCATCTCTCAGCTTCAGGCCGACGCCTGGCTCCTGAGGCAGCGTGTAATGCCCGTCGACGACGTACACCGGCTCCTCCCAGATGTCCTGGATCGACTCGTAGCAGTTCTCGACCATCATGACGCCGGGGGTCGCCGCCGCGAGTTGCACGTGGAGCTTCTGCTGCACGTTCGTGTGAGGAATGACCGGAAGGTTCCAGGCTCCGGCCAGTGCCGCGACCTCCAGCCATTCGTCGATGCCGAGGAGCTTGGTGGCATCCGCCTGCACGATGTGCACCGCGCCCTGCTCGATGTAGTCACGGAAGCTGTACTTCGTGTAAAGCGTCTCTCCGACGGCGATGGGGACGCGAATCGCATGGGCCAGCTCTGCGTGACCGCGCACGTCCTCGGGCATCATGGGCTCCTCGAGCCAGAAGACGTCGTGCTCCGCGAGACGCGCACCCCAGAAACGTGCCGTCGCGAGGCTCCAGGCGCAGTTGACGTCCGTCATGATGCGGACGTTCGGCCCCACGGCGCGCCGCACCGCGGCAATCCGCTCCAAGTCCTCGCGCGGATCGGGACGGCCGAGCTTGATCTTCACGGCGTCGAATCCGCGCTCGACCAGTCGCGTGGCGTCGCGGACGAGATCGTCGACGCTCCACGTCAGCCAGCCGCCGTCGGTGCTGTAAGCCTTCACTCGGTCTCGGCAGGGCCCCAAGACCTTCCACAGCGGAAGCCCCGCGCGCTTGCACGCGATGTCCCACAGCGCAAATTCGACGGCGGCGATGCCGACTCGCGCAGCGCCCACGCGCCCCACGAAGTGATTGGTGAAGAACATCCTGCGCACGAGCTCGCGCCGGAACGTCGCGTCCTGTCCGAGCAGCACCGGCTTGTAGTTCTCGTCGACCATCACCTGGGCGGCATGTAGACCGGTCGTGTAGCTCCAGTTCATCCCGAACCCCGTGATGCCGGCGTCCGTCGCGATCCGAACCTGCATGAACTCGACCACGTCGACCGTGCTCTGCGAATCGGTGATCGTGCGCTGCTTCAACGGAACCCGCAGCAACATCGTGGAGACGTCCGTGATCTTCAAAGACATGGGTGTGACTCCCCCGCCGTCCGCTGCGGACGGCTCACGCTTCCTTCGTGACCCGCTGGCGCTGCTCGCCCAGTCCGACGATCCCGCACGCGACGACGTCACCGACCTCGAGGTAGGTCGGCGGCTTCATTCCAAGACCGACGCCCGGCGGAGTCCCCGTGCTGATCACGTCGCCCGGGAGCAGCGTCATGAACTGCGAGACGTAGCTCACGAGCGCTGGGACGTCGAAGATCATGTTCGCCGTGGTGCCGGTCTGGCGTCGAGCACCGTTGACGTCCAGCCACATGGCGAGGCTGCGATACTCCGGGCAGCAATCCCGAGTCAGCATCCAGGGCCCGATGGGAGCGAAGGTGTCGCAGCTCTTGCCCTTCACCCATTGGCCACCGCGCTCGAGCTGGAATGAACGCTCCGAGTAGTCGTTGTGGAGCGCGAAGCCCGCGACGTGGTCGAGGGCGCGGTCTGCGTCCACGTAACGGGCTGCCTTGCCGATGACGACGGCGAGCTCGACTTCGTAGTCGACCTTCGTTCCGCCTCGCGGGTAGACCAGGTCGTCGCAGGGCCCGGCGACCGCCGTCGTCGACTTGAAGAACAGCACCGGCTCCTTCGGTGGCTCTGCGCCGGTCTCGCGTGCGTGGTCGATGTAGTTCAACCCGATGCAGACGATCTTGCTCGGACGGGCCACGGCCGACGCCCAGCGGAGGCCGCCGGGGACCCGCGGCAGCGACTTGATCCGTGCCGGCAACCACTGCGCGAGACGGCTCGGACCGTCGCTTCCGAAGAACGCCTCGTTCCAGTCTTCACCGAACGAGGAAACGTCGACGCGCGTGCCGTCGTCCAGCACGACGGCGGGTCGTTCGTTTCCCACGAGTCCGAATCGGGCGAGCTTCACTCTGGGCTCCTGGAGGAATGACGGGTGCGCGGCAGCGGAGCCGCACACGGGGCCCGCCTTCTACTTCACGAGCACGCCGCCGTCGAGCGGGAATGCCTGGCCTGTCACGAACGACGCCTCGTCGGAACAGAGGTAGAGCGCCATGGCGGCGACCTCGTCGGGCTCGCCCATGCGGCCGATGGGCTGGTACTCGGAGAGTTTCTTGAACATCTCCGCCTCCCGACCCGGGTAGTTGCGAGCCAGGTACCCGTCGACGAAGGGAGTGTGGATGCGCGCCGGGCAGATGCAGTTGCACCGGATCTTCCTCGTCATGTAGTCGATGGCGAGCGAGTAGGTCATCGTCAGCACGGCGCCCTTGCTCATGGAGTAGGCGAACCGGTCCTCGACGCCGATCAGAGAGGCGATCGACGCCATGTTGAGGATCACGCCCCCGCCGCCGGCCAGCATCTTCTGGACGGCCGCCTGCGCGCACGCGAACACGCCCTTCACGTTCACGCGGTAGATGCGGTCGAGATCGGCCTCGGTCGTGTTCTCGACATTCCCGACGTGCGCCACACCCGCGTTGTTCACGAGGATGTGGAGCCCGCCGAGGCGAGCGCAGATTTCGTCGAAGGTGGAGGCGACGCGCGCGACGTCCGCGACGTCACACGCGAATGCGGAGGCAGCGAAGCCATCGCCGACGATCGACGAGGCCGTCGACTCGGCCGCAGCAGCGTCCAAATCGACGACGGCAACCTTCGCCCCCTGGGCCGCGAACAGTCGAGCGATGCTCCGCCCGATCCCTGAGCCCGCACCTGTCACCACCGCCACCTTGCCGTCGAGTCTGAACGGGGCCACGCGAATCTCCATCGTGAAGGTGGATAGGGTACCGGGGCCGGCGACGGCGGCCATCGGGCGAAACGCGCCCGGCGACCAACGGCATCCCTCGAGGGAGTTCGGATCGGCTCGATCCCCGTGAAGCGGGCCGCCAACCTCGCGATCGACGCGTGTCGCTCAGCCTTCCGGCTTTCGGGCGCTCCGCAGCTCGGTCACTTACCGAACGTCGCGTGGACAATCGCGCGGACGACCGATACGGTTCCCACCATGGCTGACGAAAAAAGCGCGGCGGACCCCGAAACACGCGTGGCGAGCTTCTTCGCGAAGTACGACGCGGCGAGATCCAAGCTCGGCAAGGCGCTGCGCGCGAAGCTACGGGCCAGGCTCTCCAGTCTGCTCGAGCTCGTGTACGTCTACGAGAGACAGGAGTCGCTCGTCTTCTCCTACTCGACGACCGAGGCCGGCGCGAACGGAGTATGCGCGCTTTCGGTCTACCCGACGGAGGTGAAGCTGTTCTTCACGGGCGGCGAGCAGTTGTCGAAGGCGGATCCGAACAAGCTGCTCCAAGGCCGCGGCCCGGGAGTGCGGCACATCGCGATGACGTCCATCGCGGATTTCGACCGGCCGGAGATCGAGGCGCTGATCACAGCGGCGTTGAAGCTCGGCAAGGTGAACCTCGACCCGGGCGCGAAGGGCCCGACGATCATCAAGGCCGACGAACAAAAGCAGCGGGCCCAACGCGCAAAGAAGACTGCGAAAGCGGCGCCGCCGAGTCGGAAGCCCAAGCGCGCGCGCTGACCGAGGTGGGCGGCGAGGGCGTGGGGCTCCTCGCGGCCGCTCGCCACGACGCCGGGCCCGGGCGCGCGACGCGCGCCCACCGGCGTCGTGCGGCGCTCCCCTGACGATGCCTGCGGCAGTCCGACTCGGCACGAAACTGCCGGCCGATGGGCCGGACGTCCGATGGGAAACCACGGGCGCGCGAACGCTGCGGGAACCTCCGCTGCGCGGCGCGCGTCCAACGGCGCAACCCACTCGAGGACATCCCGTGACCGACACCAGGCAACTCATCGACGGAATCAGGATTGCGAGCCCGTGCCACGCCGCCTGGGACCAGATGACCGGCGACGATCGCGTCCGCTTCTGCGACGCCTGCCGGATGAACGTCTACGACCTCTCCGCCATGTCGCTCGACGAGGCCGCCCGCATCGTCGAATCGCGTGAAGGTCGCGTTTGCGTCCGGTTCTACCGGCGTCCGGACGGCACCGTTCTGACGCGTGACTGTCCCGTGGGCCTCCGCTGGATCCGAACCCGCTTCGCAGCGGCCGCGGCCCTGATTGCGGCGCTGCTCGGCGGATTCGCCTGGTTCCACAGGAACGACGCGAGGCAACAGGGGTCCACGTCCCCCAATGCCTCCCCGCCGATGGGAGCGCTCTCGACGCCGCTCCGCGCCACGATGGGCGAAGTGGAAATGGGCGACGTCGCGCTTCCATCCCAGCCGCCGACGGTCTCGGAGTCCCCTCCGACCCTGGGGAAGCTCGCGCCGGAAACCCGACGCTGAGATCCCCCGAAGCCGACAAAGCTGCCGCCGGGCAAACCTCCCGTCGCAATCGGGAAAGGGCGTGAGATATGCTCCCTGCGTCCCGTCGTCGCGCATCGCCTCCGCAAGCCGTTCCACCTCGGACAAACCGGCGCGCGACCTGGGACCCGGAGCCACAGAATGCCGTCGGTCGTACGCCTCCCGATCACCTCGGTCTGCTTCTTCATTGCATTCGCCACCGCCGCTTCGGCGCAGTTCGGAGTCTTCCACCCCATCGATGAACCCGTCCCCATCGCCGTGGGTCGAGTCGTCGGGGTCGGCGACTTCGACAACGACGGCGACGTCGACCTGGCGACGACCGTGAGCTGCGCCGCACTGAACGATGGCAGCGGGACGTTCACGAAAGGCCCGTCGGCCGCCAATCTCAGCAGCGGTCTTTACGGCAACGGCGCCGTCGGCACGCTCACCCTCGTCACGGACCTCACGGGCGACGGACTCCCGGACATCCTCGGGAGCGGCGGCTCGACCACGTTCGGACTCGCTCGCAGCGCCGGTGGCGCGAACTTCACCACGGCCTTCGCGAGCACGCCGGCGATCACCGCGACCGGCGGTCTGAGCGCACTCGTCGGCGCGCTGGCCGCCGCGGACATCGACGGCGACGGCGATCGTGACCTGTTCGTCTCCGTATTCACGTTGAACGGCTCGAACGTCGTCGGTGGGTTCCAGCCGCGGCTGTTCCTGAACAGCGGCACCGGGACGTTCACCGATGGAACCAACCGTCTCCCCGCGGTCACACTCGCCGGGTCGCAGGCGTACTTCGTCGACTACGACGGTGACCTGGACCAGGACATCCTCGTCATCTCGAACCCGACCGGCCCCGCAGCAAGCCCAGGCGGCCAGACGCGCCTCTTGCTGACCAACACGGGTGGGTTCTTCGCCGTCTCGCCCATCAACTTCGGCACCGCGCCGACGGACACGTTCTGCATCGGTGACATGAACGGCGACAACCTGAAGGACATCGTCTTCTGCGGAGTGGTCTCGGCGGCGAACCCGACGCCGGTCGACGAGCTTTGGCTCGCGACGGGCACGGGCTCGTTCACCCTCGCGCAGAGCGCGACCCGAAGCGAACGCGCGTTCCACGCGGCTGTCCTGCCTGGAACACCCAACGCGCCGGCGCGTCTCCTGCGCGTCGCGACCTCGGGCGCCGCGACTCATACGGCCGCGAACTTCAACGCCGCCATGCAGACCATTCCGAACCCGAGCCTGGGCGGCTCGCTGCAGGACCTGGAAGCCGACGTGGACAACGACGGCGATCAGGACATGTTCCTGTTCGGTGCGGCAGGCATCCGCATGTTCATGGACACGGGCACCGGCCTGCTGTCGGAACGTCGTCGCGAGCTCCCGCTCGAAGCACTCGGCAACGCACCGACGGCAGGAGACGTCAACCACGACGGCCGCACCGATCTCGCGGTCCTCGTCGAGATCCCCACGCCCACCGTGCGCTTCGCCACGAACGACGGCTTCGGCCGCTTCACGTGGACGTCGCTCGTGTGCACGAACCCGTGCCCGTCGCTCGCCAACCGCATCCCTCACCTCGTCGACGTCGACGGTGACGGATTCGACGACCTCTACCTGGCCATGAGTCAGGACGTGGTCACCGTCGCCGCGCCTTACGACGACTACGTACTCCGGAACAACCACAACGGGACGTTCACGTTGATCCAGACGTTCAGTCAGGGCGGAAACGCGTGGGTCCTGAAGGACGCCGACCTGGATGGAGACGGTGACCGGGACCTGGTGATCGGTCGCCGCAACACGCTCGGAGCGAATGGACCGGACGCCCAGAGCGTGATCATGCGGAACAACGGCGCTGGATTCGATCCGCCGATTCCGCTCGGCATCGCCCGCAACACCGTCGACATCTCGATCTTCGACGCCGACGGCGACCTGGATCTCGACATCCTCCAGACGAATGGTCAGACGCTGCTCCAGCCGGCCCAGCCAGCGATCCTGCATTTGAACAACGGCTCGGGGGTGTTCACGCCGGGCGCGTTCTCCGCCGTCGGCACGGACACGGGCGAGGCCGCGGACCTGGACGGCGATGGCGACATGGACATCGTCATCGATTTGAACCTCTACCAGAACAACGGCTCGGGGACGTTCGCGCTCGTCGGCGCCCTGCCGTCGACCGCGGTGACTCCATTCCAGACGTCGGCGCATGCGCGCGGTCTCGTCGACATCGACGGCGACGGCGACGTGGACTGCGTGGACGCCACGCACATCTGGCGTAACGCGGGCGGCGGGTTCTTCCCGTCGTACGAGCCGCTGGTCCTCAACACGGGCCAGTTCAGCCTGGGAGCGGCGCTCGGCAGCAACGGGATCATCCTCCGCGACTTCGACCGGGACGGCGATCCGGACCTGATCGGCGTCGGGCCACGCCTCGACAAGAACCTGACGCGCCAGCTCGCGAACCTCGTGGAGCCCCGGCCGGGCCGCAACACGAGCCTCGAGTTCTTCGGGCCCGCATCCGACACCTTCGCGCTGTTCCTCGCGGGCGCGACGAACGACTTCGCCGTCCCGCCTTATGGGACCGTGTTCTTGGACTTCGTCACGCTCTCGGGGCCGATCAACCTCCCGCTGAACGGACAGGGCCGCGGGTCGCTTCCGTTCGCCGTACCTCCGGGGCCAGGGCTCGTCGGACTGTCGGCGCACTGGCAGGCGCTCGTGTTGTCGCAGGTTCGTCTCACGAACCTCACGACGACGACCGTCATCGCCTACTGAGCGCCGCGTCGACTCGACGCGTGCGCGCGCGTTCGAGCCGCGAGGCCTCGAGGATCGGCGGTGGTCCAGGCTGCGGACCACCACTCGTCACGGCGCCGTCGCGTCCGCGCGGCGCCGCTCCTGACCTCAGCGCGCTCCTCAGCGTGACGGCCAAACTCGCCTTGCTCCCGCAGCACGCCATCCCTACGCTCACCGGTCTCTTCGCCCTGCCACGCGTGCAACGAACGCGGTGTCCGTCTCGTCCTCGTCGTCCTTCCCGCCTGCGGGCTCGCGAGCGCGCAGGGTGACGTCCTCGTCGCCACGTCGTCGATCAACGGCCGCCTCATCACGCTCGATCCCGTCACGGGAACGGCGTCGACGGCGATCGCCATGGTCACGACGGGAAGCGTCGCGATCAGCCAGTCGAACGGAATGTCACGCGACCCGATCAGCGGCCTGATCTACGCCGTCGTGCGGCCGACCGGATCGACGCCTCGCCAACTCGGCACCGTCAACCCGTCGACGGGCGTGGTGACGCTGATCGGCGCGCTCTCCGACGCCTTCGCCGGCATCGCCTTCCGACCGGACGGCGTGCTGTTCGGCGTGGCCGGCGACGGAGCCGTCAATCCCGAGACGCTCTTCACGATCAACACGACGAACGCCGTCGCGACTCTCGTGATGCCGCCCGGCCACGGCAACGACGGCGAGCGTACGGCACCGGCTGCGTCAGCAGCACGGGCCCCGTGCCGGTCTTCGCCGGTCTCGTCAGCGGAACGACGAGCCTCACGGCGAGCCTCGATCTCATCCTGGCGCCGATCAACGCTCCGGGGATTTTCGCCATCGGCCTGGGCAACCAGGCGCTGCCGATCCCGAGCGCCACGTGCCAGGTCCAGATCAGCCCGCTGTCGACGAACCTCTTCGCGATCACGACGACGCCGACGGGCACGTTCAACCTCACCGTCCCGCTTCCGCCGGGTCTCCCTTCCGGTGACCTGTTCGGCCAGATGGCGATCGTCGACGGCACGAACGTGATCCTCTCGAACCCGGTCCAGATGCACTTCCCGTGACCGCTGCGCGCCCGGCGGCGAACCTCGCCGCCGGCGCCGGCCCGAGCGTGGCGGAATTCTCTCCGCCACGTCGCGAATCCCCTGGCGACGCTGCGGGCGACGTCCGTTACACTCGCCCCGCATGCGACGGCCCGGCTCGACACCTCGACGCCGCGCCCGAGCCCCACTGCCAGGAGACGCGACATGGGACTGTTCGACAAGCTGCGCGGCGAACTCATCGACATCATCCAATGGCTCGATGATTCGCGGGACACGCTCGTCTACCGCTTCGAGCGGTACGGCAACGAGATCAAGAACGGCGCCAAGCTCGTCGTGCGGGAAACGCAGCAGGCCGTGTTCGTCAACGAAGGCAAGCTCGCGGACGTCTTCAAACCCGGCACTTACGAGCTTTTGACCCGCAACCTGCCGATCCTCGCCACGCTGCAGGGCTGGAAGTACGGGTTCGAGTCGCCCTTCAAGGCCGAGGTGTACTTCGTCAACACCCGGCAGTTCACGGACCTGAAGTGGGGCACGCAAAACCCCGTCATCGTCCGCGACCCCGAGTTCGGGCCCGTGCGCCTGCGCGCATTCGGCGGCTACGCCATGCGCGTCGTCGACGCGGGAGCCTTCATCAAGGAGCTGGCGGGAACCGATCCGCTGTTCAAGACGGAGGAGGTCTCCGAGTACCTCCGCCAGCTCGTCGTGTCGAAGGTCGCGGGCGTGCTCGGCGAGTCGGGCATCTCGGTTCTCGACATCGCGTCGAAGCAGTCCCAGATGGAGCAGCTCCTCGCCCAACGCCTGACGCAGGATCTGAAGACGAACGGCATCGAGATCACCCGCTTCATCGTCGAGAACGTCTCGCTTCCGCCGGAGGTCGAGCAGGCGCTCGACAAGCGCTCGCAGATGGGCGTGCTCGGCGATCTGAACCGCTACACCCAGTTCCAGGCCGCGCAGGCCATGGAGCAGGCGGCGAAGAACCCGGGCGGCGCAGGCGAAGGCATCGGGCTGGGCGCCGGGCTGGCGCTCGGTCAGCAGATGGCCCGCTCGTTCGCGGGTGCCGGCGCGCCGCCGACAGGCCCGGCCCAGCCGCCGCCACTGGATGCACCCGTCGCGTGGTTCCTCGGCGTCGGTGGCAAGCAGCTCGGACCGTTCGATGCCGCCGCGCTCGCGGCCGAGGCCGCCGGCGGACGCCTGACGCCGACGACCCTCGTGTGGCGCCAGGGCCTCGCGGCCTGGGTGGCGGCGAAGGACGTCCCCGAACTCGCGCGCCTGCTCTCGTCGGGCCCGCCACCGCTGCCGACGGCCTGATCGACGGCGACGCCGTTCACGCACCCGCCCGACCCACGCCCCATGCCCGACGACTCGCGCGCAGCTTCGCCCTCCCCGCAGGCGCCGACTTCCCCGCGTCAGTACCCGTGCTCCGCCTGCGGAGCCAACCTGGAATTCGCGCCCGGAACGACGGCGCTGAAGTGCCCGTACTGCGGGCACGCCGAGCGGATTCCGCAGACGGCGGACGAAGTCGAGGAACAGTCCTACGAGGTCTACCTCAAGACTCCGCGCAAGCCGCTCGCGACGCTCGGCTCGAAGCAGGTGAAGTGCAAGGGGTGCGGCGCCGTCACGGCGACGGACGCCCGCTCGCAGAGCTGCCCGTTCTGTGGAGTCGCGATCGTCGTCGATGACGATCCCACCGAGCTCATCGCGCCCGAGGCCGTGCTGCCGTTTCGCGTGTCGACATCGCAAGCGCGCGACCTCTTCAAGAAGTGGATCGGCTCGCGCTGGTTCGCGCCCTCGAGCCTGAAGCAGCTCGCCGCGGAGGAGAAGCTGTACGGCGTCTACCTCCCGTACTGGACCTACGACTCCTACACGAAGTCGTTCTACACGGGCGAGCGCGGCGACGCGTACTGGGTCACCGAGTCCTACACGGTGACGGTGAACGGCAAGACCGAGCACCGCACGCGCCAGGTCCGCAAGATCCGGTGGAGCCCCGCCGCCGGCACCGTCCAACGATGGTTCGACGATGTGCTGATTGCCGCGACGACGAGGCTGCCCGCCAAGCGCCTCGCGGACTTGGAGCCCTGGGACCTGAAGGCTCTCGAACCCTACCGTCCCGAGTTCCTCCCCGGCTTCATCGCGAACCGGTACGACGTGGACCTTCCGAACGGGTTCGAGCTGGCCAAGGGCGTCATGGCGTCCGTCATCCACGGCGACTGCTGCCACGACATCGGCGGCGACGAGCAACGCGTTCACTCGGTGAAGACGGCGTATTCGGCGATCGCCTTCAAGCATGTTCTCCTTCCCGTGTGGATGGCGGCCTATCGCTTCCGCAACAAGACGTGGCAGGTCTTCGTCAACGCACGCTCGGGCGAAGTCACCGGAGATCGGCCCTACAGCGTCGCGAAGATCGTGGGGTTCGTGCTCCTGTGCCTCGTCGTCGCGGGTGGGATCGCGCTCATCGTCGCGACGCTGAACAAGTGACGCCTGCGGCGGAGCGCACGTTCACCGCCGTCTCGGCGGGAACGGGCCGGTTCGCCGCGCGTCTCGCGCGGGCCGGCTGGTGTCCTTCGCGGACGAACGCGAGATCACCGACGGCCGCATGATCATCGAAGGCAGCGCTGCGATTCGACCTCGGCCAGGCCGGACGCCTCGGCTGCGCCTCGGTCGTCCGGCGATCCCGCCAGTCGCGCCGCCGCGTTCGCGGCGGGTCGACGGGCGCTCCTCACTTCCGATCGGGCGGCGACCGAGCACCGGTCCGTCACGCGCCACGCGCGCCGTCATCCACCAGGATGACGACCACCGCCGCTGGACCGTGAACGCCGATCGTCAGGTCGTTCTCGATGTCGCTCGTGCGGCTCGGTCCCGTGACGAACAGCACCTGGGAAGGCGGGGTGCCCCCCGCGAGCGCGATCTTCATCGCGTCGCCGAGATGCGGAACGAGCTGACTCTCGAAGACGATCGGCACGTGAACGGTCGGAAGCAGGCTCGCCTCCCGGGGCCGGGACGGCGCCGCCGTCAACAGGATCGTGCCCGTCGCCGCGATGGCCGCGCCGACTGCCGTCACGCCCACCTGCGCCGCCGCGCATCGAGCACGGAACGCGACCGGCCCCACCCCGGCGGTCGTCGCACATCCGAGTTCGTCCCAAAGCCAGGCCACCGGCAGGCGGCCGAACTCGGGTCGATCGCTGCTCACGAGCCGTGTCGCGCCGACCTCGACGATCAAGTCGCGGAGCGCCGCGCTCGCGGCATCGCCCGACGCCGCCCGAATCACACGTCCACCGACGCGCTCGAGCTCGACGACGAAGCGCGACGCCAGCACACCCGGGTCGCGGGGAATCGGCACCGCTTCGCGCAGCGCCGGTGGAATCCCCCGCGGCGCCACCGTCCTGCCCCGGGCTCCGCCCAGTCGTCGCGTGATGCGGTCGAGGAAGGCGTCAGGTTCCATGATGCCCAGCCTCCTCGGCCTCGATCTCGTCCCACATTTGACGGAACGACCGCGGCGCGGGCCCCGGCAGTTCCCGGTGGCGCGTCCAACCGGCGAGCGGCCCGAGCAGAGCCCGCATCCATCGCGGGCCCGATCGCTCGCCCAATCCCAGCCGACGCGCCGCACGAAACACGCTCCCCGCCCATCCGAACATCGCCGGCGAACGCGTCGCCAACGCGTAGAGGCGGAAACCGAGCCGTTCCGCCAGCGACGCCCGCCCCTCGGCGACGTTCCTCGCGCGCAGATCCACGAGCATGTCGTGCAACGGGATCTTCACGGGACACGCCGCGGCGCAGGCGCCGCAGAGACTGGACGCGTTGGCGAGCTCGCCGAACTGCGCCCGATCATGTTCCAGGAGCGGCGTGAGGACGGCGCCGATCGGCCCCGGATACACCGAGCCGTAGGCGTGCCCGCCGATCTGCCGATAGACGGGGCACACGTTCAAGCACGCTCCGCAGCGAATGCAGTTGAGGATCTCGCGGAAGCGTGGATCGCTGAGCTGGGCCGAGCGCCCGTTGTCCAGGACGACGACGTGAAGCTCGTCCGGCCCTCCCGACTCACCGGCACGCCGCGGCCCCGTCAGCACGTTCATGTAGGTCGTGATCTTCTGACCGGTCGCGCTGCGCGGGAGCAGGTTCGCCATCAGCTCGAGGTCGTCCCAGGATGGAACGATCCGCTCCATGCCGAGCATGACGACGTGCGTCTTCGGTAGCGTCGTCACCATGCGCCCGTTTCCCTCGTTCGTGAAGATGGCGATGGAGCCCGTCTCCGCGATGGCGAAGTTGCATCCGGAGATGCCGAGGTCGGCCTGGAGGAATCGCTCGCGCAGCCTCCGCCGCGCGAACCCGGCGAGCGCCGCCGTCTCGGTCGGCAGATCCACGCCGCCCTCCCGATCGAACAGCTCCTTGATCTGCTGACGGCTCTTGTGGATCGCCGGCAGGATGATGTGCGATGGGGTTTCGTGCGCGAGCTGCACGATCCATTCCCCCAGGTCCGTCTCCAGCGCCTCGATCCCGAGTTTCGCGAGATGATCGTTGAGGTGGATCTCCTCCGTCACCATGGATTTCGATTTCGCGGCAAGTTTCACGCCGCGAGCGCGCGCGAGATCGCCGACGATTCGCGCCGCTTCGGCGGCGTCGTCTGCAAAGTGAACGTGACCGCCATGCGCCTCGCATCGCCGGCGGAATTCCGAGAGGTGGATGTCCAGATCGGCGATCGTCGCCGCACGCACCGCGCGAGCGCGCTCGCGCCACTCCTCCCAGTTCCCGAGGGCCTCGGTCGCACCGTGCTTGGCGTTGCGAAGTCGGTCCGCCGTGAAGCGCACGGCGCGTCGGAGGAAATCGTCATCGAGCGCGCGCGCCGCCCGTGACGCAAGATCCCGTGACGATCGCCCCCCGTTCATGCGTGCCTGCCCCCCAGGGCGTTGGCGCCCGTGGGTGAGGTCGCCCGGTCGAGAAGCTCGGCGAGGTGCACACCTTCGATCGCGTGCCCCTGCCTGCGCATGAACCCCACGATCTGCATCAGGCAGCCCATGTCGGTCGACACGAGCATCCGCGCGCCGGATCGTTCCACGTTCGCGGCCTTCTCGCTCGCCATCGCGGCAGAGATCGCGTCGAGCTTCACGCTGAACGCACCGCCGAAGCCGCAGCAGTCCTCGGAATGGTCGAGCGGGACGACGTCGAGTCCGCGGACTTCGCGCATGAGGCGGAGAGGTTCGTCGCGCACGCCGAGCAGGCGCGCCGCGTGACATGACGGATGGAACGTGGCCTTCCCCGGAAGCACCCCGCCCAGGTCCACGCGCCCGAGGACGTTCACGAGGAACGACGAGATCTCATGCGTGCGCTCCGCGAGTGACGAAGCGCGAGCCGAGAGCGCGGCATCCGCGGCGAACAGGCTCGAGAACCCGTGATGCACCATGCCGCCGCAAGAGCCGGACGGCGTCACGATCCACTCGGCATCCTCGAACGCGTCGAGCCACGCGGTCGCGGCAGCGCGCGCATCCGCGGTATAGCCGGCGTTCATCGCGGGCTGGCCGCAGCACGTCTGCGCGCGCGGGAACGTCACCGAACAGCCGAGGCGTCGTAGCAGGCGCACGGTGCTGACGCCGACCTGCGGGTAGAGCTGATCGACGAGGCAGGTGACGAAGAGGGCGACGCGCATGGATTCCCAACGGGTGCGCGACGGTAGACGAGGCGCACCCGGGCGGTCAAGGACCGGGCGCGATTGCGGCGAGACTCAGCTCACCCGGGCCAGCTCTGGAGCATCTTCAGGTAGTTGGCCCGTTCGAACGCGCGCGGGTCCGGGCACCGAGCGAGGTTCATCGACCCGCACATCGCCCGGATCGAGTCGTGCTCGTGCTCGGTCATCCAGCGGACGACCTCGTCCTTCACCGTCGCCACGTGGCGCGGACCGTTGTGCAGCAGCGCCGAAACCATCTGCGTCGTCGTGGCGCCCGCCATGATCGCCTTGATGACGTCGAGTCCCGAATGCACGCCGCCCGTCACCGCGAGCGGAATCGACAACTGGCTCGACAGCACGGCGAGCCAGCGCAATCGCAACAGCAGCTCGGCAGGGCTCGACAATGCGATGCGGACGACCTCCAGTCGCTCGGGGTCGATGTCGGGCTGGTAGAAGCGGTTGAAGATCACGAGCGCGCCGGCGCCCGCCACTTCGAGGCGCCGGGCGAGTCCGGGCAAAGCCGTGAAGAACGGCGAGAGCTTGACTGCGACGGGGATCTTCACCGTGGACTTGACGAGCTTGAGCAGCTGAACCAGGCGCGCCTCCACGCGCTCGGATGTCTCGGCCGGGTCCGTGACGACGTCGTAGACGTTCAGCTCGAGTGCGTCGGCACCGACCTCCTCGATGTAGGTCGCGTAGGTGAGCCAACCACCGCTCGTCGTGCCGTTCAGCGACGCGATGATCGGGACCTCGACCGCGCGCTTCAGCTTGCGGATCTGATCGAGATAGGCCTCCGGCCCCAGCTTGAAGCCGTCGGCAGCCACCATGAACGTCGACGCTTCGGCATTCCACGACGACGTGTCGTCGAAGTGGTCGAACGTCATGCGGCGCTCCGTCTCGATCTGCTCTTCGAACAGCGAGTGCATGACGATGGCACCGACGCCCGCGTCCTCGAGTTGTCGCACGGCGTCCAAGCGATCGACGAGCGGCGATGCGCCGGCGACGATCGGGTTCGCGAGCTTCAGACCCATGTAGTCGATCGAGAGGTCCATCAGCGTGTCTCCGGCTGCGCGGGCACTGCGGGCTTGGGTGGCACACCATTCCCCGGCAGGCGGATGGCGGCCAGCTGCTGGTACAGCGAGACGCGTTGCGCGGCTTGATGCGCGGCGGCATCGGCGAGCATGCGGAAGCGCTCGGGATCGGCCTTCTCCACCATCCGGAACCGCGACTCGTTGCGCATGAACTCGCGGGGCGAAGTCTTGGGTGCCGGCGAATCGAGGACGAGCGCCGGCTCGCCGTGCTCGATGCGACGCGGGTCGTACCGATACAGCGGCCAGAGCCCGGAGGTCACGAGCAGCTTCTGCTGCTCCGCACCGAAGCTCAAGTCGTATCCGTGCGCGATGCACGGGCTGTAGGCGATGATGACCGCGGGGCCTGGGAAGCGCTCCGCTTCCAGGAACGCTTGAACGGTCTGCGAGTCCTTCGCGCCCAACGCGACGTTCGCCACGTAGACGTGACCGTGACTCATCGCCATCAGGCCGAAGTCCTTCTTGTGGACGGCCTTCCCCGTCGCTGCGAACTTTGCGACGGCACCGAGCGGAGTCGCCTTCGACTGCTGTCCGCCCGTGTTCGAGTAGACCTCCGTGTCGAGGACGAGGATGCGAACGTTGCGCGTCATCGAGAGCACGTGGTCGAGACCGCCCGAGCCGATGTCGTACGCCCACCCGTCGCCGCCGACGATCCACACGCTCTTCGTCACGAGTGCGTTGGTGATCGGCGCGAGGTGTCGGGCCTCGACGCGGTCGATCGACGGAAGGCGCTCGGCCAGCCGCATCACACGCGCGCGCTGAGCCACGATTTCGGCCTCGGTGACTTGCGGTGCGTCCAGGATCTCACGGACGAAGGCGTCTCCCAGGCTGGGTGCGAGCTGCGCGACGAGGTTGCGAGCGTGTGTCGCCTGCGCGTCGAGTCCGAGGCGCATGCCCAACCCGAACTCGGCGTTGTCTTCGAAGAGCGAGTTGGCCCACGCCGGACCGCGACCCTGGCGGTTCGTGCCGTAGGGTGTCGTCGGCAGGTTGCCGCCGTAGATCGAACTGCACCCAGTCGCGTTGGCGATCATGATCCGGTCGCCGAACAGCTGTGTCAGAAGTTTGATGTACGGCGTCTCGCCGCAACCGGCGCAGGCACCGGAGAACTCGAACAGCGGATCGAGGAACTGCGAGCTCTTCACGTCGATGCGCGCGATGCCCTCGCGCGGCGGCTCGAGGAGCTGATCGAAGAAGGCGAAGTTCTGGCGCTCGGCATCGCGGAGCGGCGCCATGGGCTGCATCTCGAGAGCTTTGTGCCGCGGATTCGTCTTGTCGCGCGCCGGACACACGGCGACGCACAGCTGGCACCCCGTGCAATCCTCCGGCGCGACCTGGATCGTGTACTTGGAGCCGCGGAACTCGGCACCCTTGTAGTCGACTCCCTTGAACGTCGCGGGAGCCGACGCCGCGAGCGCAGGCTCCCACACCTTCGCCCGAATCGCCGCATGCGGACAGAAGATCGCGCACTTGTTGCACTGGATGCACACGGCCTCGTCCCAGACTGGGATCTCGGCGGCGATCGCCCGTTTCTCGTAGCGCCCCGTGCTCGTGGGCCACGTGCCGTCGACGGGGAATGCACTGACGGGCAAGAGGTCGCCGCGGTTCGCCATCATCACGGCGGAGACGCGCTTCACGAAGTCGGGCGCATCGTCGGACACGACCGGCGGGCGCCGGCGATCGGTCGTGACGGCCTTGGGAACAGGCACTTCGAAGAGGTGCGCCAGCGTCGCATCGACTGCTGCGAAGTTGCGTTCGATGACGTCTCCGCCTCGCTTGCCGTACGTCTTCTTGATCGAGTCCTTGATGCGCGCGATCGCCTCGTCGCGGGGCAGGACGCCGGAGATGGCGAAGAAGCAGGTCTGCATCACGGTGTTGATGCGTGCGCCCATTCCGCACTCGCGCGCGACGCGCAGGGCATCGATCACGAAGAAGCGGACGCGTTTGCGGACCATCTCCTCCTGCGCCTCGCGGGGCAGCGCATCGAACACCTCCGACGGAGCATGCGGCGCGTTCAGCAGGAAGACGGCACCAGGCTCGGCGTTCTCCAGGATGTCGTACCGATCCAGGAATCCGAAGTGATGGCACGCGATGAAGCTCGCGCGGGATATGAGCCAGGGAGCACGAATCGGTCGCGGTCCGAACCGCAGGTGCGAGATCGTCACGGCGCCCGACTTCTTCGAGTCGTAGACGAAGTAGGCTTGTGCGTGCTGGGGGGTCTCCTCAGCGATGATCTTCACCGAGTTCTTGTTGGCGCCGACGGTGCCGTCGGAGCCGAGACCGAAGAACAGCGCTCGGACTACGTCGTGGGCCTCGATGTCGAACGTGGGATCGAACGGCAACGATCGGTGCGTGACGTCGTCGACGATCCCGACGGTGAAGTGGTTGCGCGGTCGCGGCGTCGCGAGGTTGTCGAGAACCGCGCGGACCATGGCTGGAGTGAATTCCTTCGACGACAGGCCGTACCGCCCGCCGACCACGGTGGGAACCGGCCGGCCGTCGGTGTGGATCGCGTGCCAGCCCTCGCCGGTCGCCGCCAGGACGTCCAGATGCAGGGGATCGCAAACGGCACCGGGCTCCTTCGTGCGATCCAGCACCGCGATTCGCTGGACGGTCTTGGGCAGGGCGCGCAGGAACGCCTCCACGGAGAACGGCCGGAACAGCCTCACGGTGAGGACCCCGACGCGCTCGCCGCGGGCCACGCTCCAACGCACGGTCTCGGACACCGTCTGCGCACCGGAGCCCATGATCACGATCACGCGCTCGGCCTCGGGGTGCCCCTCGTAGTCGAAGAGGTGGTAGCTGCGCCCCGTCCGTGCGGCGAACTCGGTGAACACCTCTTCCACCACCGATGGGCACCGATCGTAGAGTCCGTTGCATGCCTCCCGCGCTTGGAAGAACGTGTCGGGATTTTGCGCCGTCCCGCGGATCACCGGTGCGTCCGGCGTGAGGGCTCGCATGCGGAATTCGGAAACGAGGTGGGAGTCGACGAATGCGCGCAGGTCGTCGTCGTCGAGCATCTCGATGCGTTGGATCTCGTGCGACGTGCGGAAGCCATCGAAGAAGTGGATGAACGGGATGCGGCTGCGCAACGTTGCCGCATGCGCGACGAGTGCGAAGTCGTGGGCCTCCTGCACCGACTGCGAGCTCAGCATGGCGACGCCGGTCTGGCGGCACGCCATCACGTCCGAGTGGTCGCCGAAGATCGAGAGTGCATGGGTCGCCACGGCGCGCGCGGCGACGTGCAAGACGAATGGCGTGAGCTCGCCTGCGATCTTGTAGAGGTTCGGAATCATGAGCAGCAGGCCCTGCGAGGCCGTGAAGCTCGTCGTGAGCGCGCCCGCCTGCAGCGATCCGTGCACCGCCCCGATCGCGCCGGCTTCCGACTGCATCTCGACGACTTCGGGCACGGTTCCGAAGACGTTCCGCCTCCCCTGCGACGACCACTCGTCAGATAGTTCTCCCATCGTGGACGATGGGGTGATCGGATAGATCGCGATCACTTCGCTGAGTCGATGTGCAACGGAGGCAGCAGCCTCGTTGCCGTCGACGGTTGCTGTCCGACGGGTCACCATGTGATTCCTCCATTTCGAACTTAGGTCGCTCGCGGCTTTCCGCTGATACGACCAAGTGCGGAGCCGCCCGTAGCCCGAGGCACCACGGGAGGGGACCTGAACTGCGCAAGCGGGGTTGGGTCGGGGATCAGGTGGCGATCGCGCGGACGTGAGTGATCTGGCACCGCAAGGCGATCCACGCCGGTGGGACCGCGCGGAACGCGCGGCGATCCGGCCGGTCCCCGCCGATGCGGCGGTCGACGCGGCGCGCTCCCTGACTACAACCCTGCGGCCCAGAGGAAGAGGTTGGTCGCGTAGGTGACGTTCGAGGCGCGACTCAGGTCGGTACCGAAGAGCGGCGGCCCGGCGACCGGGTTGAAGAACGTGTTGCGGTCGAACGTCGCGACGACGCGTCCCGACCCGGCGGTGACGGTCGCGCACGCGGAAAACACGGGGTTCGGCGAGCCGCTCGGCGCGGCGAGTGGCAGCGGTGCACAGGCCCCACCATTCGCGAGACAAGGCGCCACGTTGACGATCGGGTCGACTCCGTTGCCGACGAGCTCGAGGACGCTCACGCCCTCACCTTCGAATCCGACCGCCACGCCCGCTGCGATCGGATGCGGCGCCAGGGACGTGACACTGACGGGTCCCCCGAAGTTGTCAGGTGCCACGAGCAACCCGAATCGCGACAGGACCTGGTTCTCGGACGACCAGTTGTTCGGGCCGAACATGAAGTCCGAATAGGACACGAGCCCGCCGCCGGCTCTGACATACGCCTCGATCACTCCGACCTCGCTCGCCGTCCACGTGCGTTCGTTGGTGCCGAGAACGACGACGCCAAAAGGCGCAAGCAACTGCGGCGTGACGGCGACGCTTGCATCCACGACCTCGACCACGGACCCGAAACCGGCGAGAAGCAGGAGATCGCGCAGCGTCGAGAACCCGTACGGCGAGGGATCGGCAAGCCTGCACTGTGGCGCGAACGTCCCAGCAGGCAGGTGACTCCCCTGGATGAAGAGCACGTTCTTCGTGGGCCGCAGTGTCACTTGATTCGCGGCCGTCAGCCACAAACCAGATGGGTGCGATGGATCCGCGACGATCGCCTGCATCGCCGGCAGCACGAGCGTCGAGCCCGTGGGAACGATCGCCGAGAGCAACGTGACGCCGCCGGCCGCGACGCTGAACGCCGACGCACTCGGACCGCCGCCGAATCCGTCGCCCAGCACGGTGAGATCGGAGAACGCGGGTGCCGTGCCGATGTCCAACGACTGTCCGCCGAGCACCTGAGCCGCGCCCGCATGGAGCGAGGGCGACGCGAAGATCGCGAAGGGTGCCCCAGCAGAGCCCGTGACGACGGCGGTCACGAGCCCGTTGCCCAGCGCATCGGCGACGATCGGATACGGGCCGCCGTGGCGGAACTGGACGACGAGCCCGTTCGCTCCGTTGGGCTGCTGCGCGCATGCGACCCCGAGCGCGACGCACGCGACGATCACCCCTGATGCCGTGGACGCGAATCCCATGGAAGTCGCAGGATACACCGGCCTGGCCCCATGACTTGCGATGGCACCAGGACATTCGCCCTCGTGAGACGACGATGCGACGGGGAAACAGGCGCCGCGTCGCGGTTCCCAAGTGGGAAGCCGTGACGTATCCTCGCCCCCATGGCAAGCAAAGGCTTCACCTTCCAGCCCAGCGGGCGGATGTTCGTCGCTCATGGTGACGCGGGACGCACGCCGGCGTTCGACGAAGGAGCACTCGTCGACGTGGCGAGCTTCCTCCTCCACCCGGCCGCCGCCGTTCTCAGCTACGGGGTCTCGTGCTTCGAAGGGTTGAAGGCCTTCCGCCAGCCGGACGAATCAGTCGCGTTGTTTCGTCCCGACCGCAACGCCGAACGTCTGCGCAACTCGTGCGAGGTCCTCGGCCTCGCCGCACCGACGGTCGAGATGTTCCTGCGTGCGTGTCGCGAAGTGACTCGCAGCTGCCTCGCCGACGTCCCGCCCTCCGTCGAAGGCAGCCTGTACCTCCGTCCGATCGCCTTCGGCGTCGAGCCGATCCTCGGCGTGAGCGCAGGTCGCCATTGCCGCTTCCACGTATTCGCCTCGCCGGTCGGCAACTACTTCTCGAACCAGCCGAACGAAACGCCGCGAGGCCTGCGCGTCAGAGTTCAGGAAGGCGCGCGCGTCCCGCCGGGCGGGCTCGGCAACGCCAAGTGCTCGGCCAACTACGCATCCACGCTGCGCGCGCGCCGCCTGGTGCATGAAGCCGGCGACGACGAAGCCCTCTACCTGGATGCACGCCAGCACGCGAACATCGAGGAGTCCGCGAGCAGCAACGTGTTCGCCATCATGAAGAACGGCACCGTCGTGACGCCGCCGCTTTCGGGGACGATCCTGCCGGGCGTCACGCGCGACAGCATCATCACCGTCGCCCGTGACGACATGAAGCTGAAGGTCGAGGAGCGCGACCTTCCCCTCGCCGAGGTGCTCTCGAACGGCAGCGAGTTGTTCCTGTGCGGGACGGCCGTCGTCGTCGGACCCGTCGCAAGCATCTTCCACGATGGGAGCTACCGCGACCTTCCGCGCGGCGGCTTCCCCGTCTCGACCGAGATCCGCCGCCGCCTCCAGGCCATTCAGCTCGGTGCGGTGAAGGACACGCGCGGCTGGGTCCAGAAGGTCTGACCGCCAGAACCGGGCGCCGACCCTTCCGCCGGCGCCCGGGCCGTCAAACGCCGGGGGTGAGCGTGACGCCCGACGAAAGCGCGAGCGAAACGCCGTAGATGGTGGCCGGCGCGCCCGGATCACCGGCGACGATCCACTGAGCGTGGATCGGCAATCCGAGCAGATTTGGATCCCAGGAAGGGACCGGAACGGTCAAGTACACCGAGCCCGAGGCGGACACGGGACGGGGCTCGATGAATACGGTCGCGGTCGACGAGACGTCGACGAGCAGGCGTACGTCCGCGTACAGGCCGATCGGTTGATTGCCGGCCCGGGACGAGACGACGAGCATCGCGAGAGATCCTGGCCACGCGTTCGCGAGGCCGACGGAGAAGCTCGGGTTGCCGAACGTCGGGGCCTGGGGAATCAGCATCTGCGGGATGCCCAGCAGGCCCGACGTCCCCTGGCCGTACCACCCGACGGAGGCCGAGGCCGTCGCCGAGTCCGCGAAACGGAGCCCCATCTTCAGTCCGTTCTGGAGCAGGTTGGTGGCGGTGATCGTCTCGTAGCCGCTCGACCACTTGCGAAACAGCGTGCTCTCGCGCCAGCACGCACCAGTCCACCCCGTGGTGCTCGAGACCGTCATGCCGGCGTGAGTCGTGTAGAGACCGACGTCGTGTACGCCGTCCCACGCGAACCCGCCGCCGCCGACTCCGAGAGACGACCACGCGTCCGCGGTCGCATGCCAGCGGAAGGGTCCCGCCATCAGCGTGTCGTACAGGATGTCGAAGTCGAGGAACGAGTCGAGGAACCCCATGGACGAGTACGGATCCTGGACGTGTCCCACGATCATGCGGAACACGGGTGCCTGCGCGACGCCGGTCCCGATCGGCGCGAGCTTGATGTCGACGAGGTGGTCGCCCGCATGCACGCCAGCCAGCTGAAGTCGCGCTGCCGGAATGATGACGAGGTGAGTCATGGATCCGGGGGTCGCCCCGAAGCTCGGGGAGAACGGGATCACGTTCCCGACGACGCCGGAGGATGAGCTGGCATCGGGGATGAAGACATCAGTCGTCTGTGCGAGCGAGGAAGCGGCCAGAATGAGGAATGCCGACACCCGGTGAAACTGCTTGGCCATGGGTCGTGTGCGTCTCGCGACTCGGCCTTCGCACGAACTTCGAGGGTGCGAGGTCCGGCCGTCGGGTGAGCATACCCCGAGCGCATCGCCGGAGACTCGGCGCAAATGCGCGCCAAACGTGCTCGCGAAGGAACAGACCCGTTCCTCAGCCACAATGCCGGGACGCAAAGGGCGCGAGCGGATAAGCTGCGCCCTGCCATGACTTCAACGACGAGGACGAGTGACGGGTGGGTCCGGACTGCCTGCCCGATGGATTGCCCAGACGCGTGCAGCCTCGAAGCGAAGGTCGACGGCGACCGAGTGACGGCACTTCGCGGCTCGGCACACAACCCGATGACCGGCGGATTCATGTGCGCGAAGATGACGCATTACCCGGCGCGGGTGAACGGCGACGATCGAATCCTCACCCCGCTGCGACGTTCAGGCCCGAAGGGCGAGGGGCGATTCGAGCCCATCGGTTGGGACGAAGCTCTCACACTCGTCGCGGCCAAGCTGCGCGAGGTGAAGGATCAACACGGAGGCGAGGCGATCCTCCCCTACCACTACGACGGGTCGAACGGTGTCTTCGCGCATGATTGGATCGATGAAGCGCTCTGGCGACGGTTGGGCGCGTCCGACCTCGATCGCACGCTGTGCGCCGCGCCCGCGACGGAAACGGCGACGGCGATGTACGGCAAGATGGCCGGCGTCGGATTCGAGGACTACGAGTTCGCGAAAACCATCGTCGTCTGGGGCGGCAACCCCAACGTCTCGAACATCCACATCGTCCCGCACCTGAACGCTGCCCGAAAGAACGGCGCGAAGATCGTGGTCGTCGACCCGCGGCGGACGCCGGTGGCCGAGCGGTCCGATCTCCACCTGGCCGTGTGGCCAGGGACGGACCTGGCCCTCGCGCTGTGGCTCATCGGCGAGACCGAGCGGCGCGGGCTGCTCGCTCGAGACTTCCTCCGCGAGCACGCGCTCGGAGCGGATCACGTCCTCGCCCACGCCCGCAAGTGGACGCGGGATCTGGCCGCGCGCGAAACCCGCATCCCACCCGCCGACCTCGATCGTTTCGCCGATCTCTACCTGGAGGCGAGCCCCGCCCTGCTGCGGATCGGCTGGGGGATCGAGCGCAACCGCAACGGCGACGGCGCCATGGCGGCCGTTCTCGCGGTGCCGGCGTTCGCCGGGAAGTTCGGCATACGCGGCGGCGGATACACGCTGTCGAACTCGGGTGCATACCAGGCGAACACGTCCGCACTCCTCTCGGCGCCCGCACCGGCGGTCCGCACGGTGAACATGTCACAGCTCGGCAACGCGCTGGGACATGCGACGAAACCACCCGTGAAGGCCATCGTCGTCTACAACGCGAACCCCCTCGTGTCGACTCCGGGTCAGACGGCCGTCCGCCGCGGATTCCTCCGCGATGACCTCTTCACCGTCGTCATCGAGCAAGTGATGACGGACACGTGCGCCTTCGCCGACGTGATCCTGCCGGCCACCACGTTCCTGGAATCGCACGAGCTGCTCAAAGGCTACGGCGCCATGATCGTCCAGCGGGTCGACCCCGTCGTCGCGCCCCGCGGCGAGGCGAGATCGAACCAGGAGATCTTCGCGGCGCTGGCGCAGAAACTCGGCTTCGAGGGACCCGACTTCGACACGCGCCCCGACTCCATGACGGGTCGCTATCTGAAGTCGTGCAAGGGCCTCCCGGCAGATGCGGCTGCGCGCCTCGCGAGGGATGGCGTCGTGCCGGTCACCTTCGACGCGCGTCCGGGGCCGATCCAATTCGTGAACAGTTTCCCGCTCACCATCGATCGCAAGATCCACCTGGATCCATCCGCCTGGCGGAGTCGCGGGGTCGACGTGTACGAGTACGTGGCGGAAGGGACGACCCCGCAGTTCCCGTTTGCACTCCTGTCTCCGGCGACGGCGAAGACCATCAACTCCATTCTCGGCGACTTGGACGACGCGGAGATCACGTGCGCCATGAACCCGGACGACCTCCGCAATCGTGGCTTCGCAAGCGGCGACATCATTCGCGTGTTCAACAACGACGGGGAGGTCCGGGCGCGGGCGATCGCGGATCCGGGACTGCGCCGGGGCGTCTGCGTCATCCCCAAGGGTGTCTGGCTCCGCAACAGTCCGTCGCGGACCAATGCCAACGCGTTGATCAACCAATGCGTGACGCGCGTCTCCGGAGGAGCCACCTACAACGACGCGCGCGTCGAGGTCGCGAGCCTCGCATAGACGCGCGTCGGGCCGGCAGGCAGGCCGGGCAGGCGACATCGACGCACAGGACCGTGTGGGTAAGTACCTGATTCCGAGTGAATTGCGACTCGGGCCCGGCCAGCCCTCATGCGCGACGGGCCAAGGCGGCGGGAGGCGCAGGCCCGCGGTTCCCCAAGCGACGTCGGTTCACAAGCCGGTCGCCCGCGTGTAGAATCCCGCCCCTCCGGACCTTGCCGTAGTCCGCCCGCAGCGAGCGAAAGCGCAGTCGCGGTCAGTCCGAAGAGTGTTTCCAATAGGAGTGAATCGATGAAGTTGCTCAGCAGCCGCGTTGCCGCGGTGATCATCTCAGGTCTTCTCGTTGCACCGACGTTCGCACAGCTCAGCGATGGCAGTTTCGAGAGCCAGACGGCCGGCACGACGTTCTCGGGCGCGTGGATCGAGGGCGGTGGCGGGTCGTCCACCGTCGATACTGCCGCGTTGAACGGGTTCCCGTCGAACGGCTTGAACTATGCGCGGCTCGATGCGGTTGGCGGCACGCAGTACACCTCGGGATGCCAGGTCGCTCCTCCGGCGCTGATGGGCGGATGGATCTATCAGGACTTCGGCGCCGGTAGCCCGGTTGCAACCGTGTCCATCGATTGGACGTGGCTCAACAACGAAGGCGCCAACCAGGCGACCTACAACGACTTCTTCCAAGTGTCGCTGTATGACGTCACCACGCCGGCGACGCCCGTCTGGCTCGCGGACGTGGTTTATGTCGACACGCACACGACGTTGGCCCCGGCGTGCCCGAACGCTGGTGTCACGTTGCCGCTCGCGTTCGCCGGCTCGGAGCCTGCGCCCGCCGGCGTCAAGACCGCCGTCATCTCGATGTCGTCGGTGCCTGGCTACGTCTCCGGCATGGCGCTGCGCCTCATCTGCATCGTCGGCAACCGCGGTGATACGGCCGTGTCCTCTCCAGCCTTCGTCGACAACGTCGTCGTCGTCGGAACGTGCCCGGTGAACGGTCAAGCGAACAGCCTCGCCGCCAGCCTGCTGGTGAACGGGCTGGGCACCAATCCGTGCAATGCACCGTTCGCCCAGACGTTGTCGCAGCCGGGAACGCTCACGATGACGTGGTCCGGTCCTGCGAACGCGCCGTTCGCGCTCTTCGCGAGCACGCCGGCCCCGCTCAGCCTGAACGCGGGCTGCATCGGATTCGTCGACATCGGGCTCGGTGGCCTCAACCTCGTGTTCGACGGCGTTCAGCCTGGCCTCCTGAACTCGCTCTGCCACCTGAACGCGGCCGGCACGGCGACCCTCAGCTTCTCGACGTCGAACATGCCCGCCGGGTTGTTCGCCGCCATTCAGGGCCTCGTCTATCAGACGTCGGGTCCGTGCTCGCCCGTCGTTCTGACGGCTGCGCACTACCTCCTGTTCTGAGGCTTCTGAACGCCGCGCGCCAGCGCGGCTGACCCGGCGGGGGTTCGACCCCGCCGGGGTTCCCGACGGGCCGCGACCGGCGATGACTCCGGGACGCGCGGCCTCGTGCACTCGAACGGCTGTGGCGGGGCCCGGGCACGCTGGTGCGTGCCCAGCCGGCCAGGCTGGAGCCTGGCGCTCCCGCCGTTTTCAGATTCGTCGAATGCCGCGATCCAGCGCGGCTGGACCGGCGGGGGTTCGACCCCGCGGAAATTCCCGGCGCGCTTCTTGTCCAAATTCCCGCCCCGCCCGTCATTCACCCACGGACGACGGGCGACCGGACATCCCCCCGGGCCACGCCACACCGGCCCGAAGCCGCCGTCCGGAAGGAACGACCATGTCCCGATCGAACTTGACACTCGCGGCCGCGGTTGCGGCTTTCATGGCGATCGCGCCCTCGGTCCACGCCCAGGGCTGCGCGATCGGCGATGACGGATTCGACACCGGATGCTGCGGGATCCCCACAACCAACATCCCACCGTTCCCGGCCGTGACGATGACGGCGAACTACGCGCGGTTCACCGGATGCACCGTCTCTGCCCAAAACCTCGTCAACGTGCAGATCAGCCCGCCGATCATGGTGCTGTGCGACTTCGCCATCATTCCCGTGAGCGCCACGTTCCTGCCGAGCAGCGCGTCGACCGGCGGCCACACGATCACGGGGAACCTCTTTGCGAAGTACGCCCGCACGTGGCTCGACGTCGCGCCATCGGGCCTCGCCGGCCAGGTGTGGCGATTCCTCGTCAATGGTGACCTCCAATGCACGCCGCTCGGGACTGCCGGGCCGTGCGCGTCGAACCTGCCGGCATGCGCGTACGCGACGCCGCCCCTCCCCGTCCACTTCGACGGCCACATCGACTACGCCTGCGACCCGACGAGTTCCACCAACCCGTTCAACGCAGTCATCAGCCTGAACCACAACCAGGGCTGCATCTGCCATGCGCCGTGGTCGTGCGTCCCCCTGTCGGGGAACGTCGCCCACAACGGCACGAGCTACCACCTCGTTGGCCCGGCCCCGTTCAACTTCGGCATCGGCCTGGCGCCACAGGGCCCGCTGATCGGCGACGCCGTGCGACCCTCGATGCTTCGCCTGATCCCCGCGTTCTTCTATGCGTGCAGCACGGAAGGCAAGGTGAACACGTTCGGCAGCTCGTTGACGACGACGTCGAACGCCGGGTGCCTGTGCGCCGTCGGAACGAACATCTGCACCACGGGAGCGACGACCTGCGCCGGTCAGGTCTGCTACGAGAACCAGACCCTCACCGGCGGCGTCTGCTGCCCACCGGCGGTCTCGTGGCCGTTCAACTCCGTGCCGATCGCCGGAACGCCCGTCGCCGCGACCGGAATGATCGCGCACAACATCGGAACGTGGGGCGGCCTGACGCGGTACCCGTGGTCCGGCCACCTCACGAGCTACTTCAGCGTGATCAGTTACACCGACCCGTGCTCGGCCGCGCAGTGGCCGATCCACGTGGCCGTCGGCGCCGGGATCTCGGCCGTCTTCGGCGTGCCATTCTCGGGCACTCCCGGCTGCGGAACGATCGCGAGCCCGTCGACCGCCTTCATCGATCTCCAGAACCAGCTCCCGCTCGTGAACCCGAGCCTCGTGCCCGGCTACGGCTGCGTGTCGGCCTCCGACATGGTCTGGAACCTGAACACTCCGTGACGAGGCCGCGGTCGCAGGCCCCCCTGACCTGCGACCGCAGCATCGTCCGCACCCGGCGCGCCGACATTCCCCTCGGCGCGCCGGTGCGATTTCACGGCGTCAGCGTGACCGAGACGGCGTTCGACACGCGAGGCGCTCCGCCCGCGATGTTGAACGCAGCGACCTGGAACACGAACGATGCCCCGAGCAGGCTCCCGTCCTGCGTCACGAAGAACGTGAAGCTGCCGTTGCCGGCGAGGTCGGAGACGGCCGAGGTCATCACCGTGAACGTGGGCGAGAACGGGTTGATCATGACGACCATGTCGACCGCGGGCTCGAGCCGCAGGTAGTCGAACTGCGTCTGCAGCGCGAGCAACCAGAGCGAGCTCCCGAACGACTGCACGTTTGCCGTGACCTGCGAGCCGATCGAGCTGAGCTCCGGCATCTGCAGGTCGGGCATCAAGCCTGGAACGGCGTTGTGCGTCGACCCCGCCACGATCGTCGGCGCGTTCACCGACGTGAACTGGCAGCTCGTGAGCGTCGAGTTGCCCGTCACCGTGATGGAGTTCGTGCCACCGCGGCTCGCGTAGACGATCGAGTTCGCCTCGAGTCGCAGCCCCTGGGTGCCGTTCAACTGCGATCGTTGGATCGCAACCTTGGGCGAGCCGGTGACGCGCACGCCCGGCTGACCGGCCGCGCCCTGCACCGACATCTCGTCGAGAACGACGACTCCCGCGCAGTTCGAAACGAGCAACCCCGTGTTCACCGACCCACCGAGCGGATCGATGGCGAAGTCACTCAGTTCGACCTGGCTGTTGACGCCGACGTTCGAGATCGTCACGGGGCCCGCGGCCGTCCCGATGTTCACGATGCCGCCGTTGCCGACGATCTTGAGCAACCCGACCGGGGGGTTGTTCACCGTGAACGACGGATAGGTTCCCGGCGACACCCGGATGACGGTGTTCGGCAGCGTCGCTGCCGTGACCGCGGCCTGGATCGTCGTGAACGGGCCGCCAGAACTCACCGTGAGCAGGTTGGCCGGAGGCGCCGCGCTGAACGGCGTCGCCGAGATCGTCCCCAGAACCGTGGGCGTGACCCCGATGACTTCATTCAACCGCCAGAAGTACTGCTGACCGGGCAGCAGCGCGGGCTCGACTCGCGTGTAGGTGTGACCGACGCCGGTCGTCGGCAGGTTCACACTGAGGACGAACGGCCCGCCGATGCTCGTCGCGCGCTCGAGCGCGTAACTCGTGACGCCGCTCTCGACGATCGTCGTCCACGACACGGTGACCTGGTTCGGACCCGGCGTCGCGGTGAAGCTCGCGAGAGTCGTGAGCGTGCTCGACGTCCAGCTCACCAGATTGTTCGGGTCGCTTTCGAACGCCGGCCCGGAGAATGCGCCCGTCGCGTTCTGCATCGTGACGAACGAACCCGTCGTGTCCGTGACGTTGAACGTGCCCACGGAGTTGTTCGAGTTCTGGAACGTCAGGCTCGCGAACGTCGTCGGGTTGTTGCGCGTCACCGTCAGCAACGTGGCGCCGATGGTGTTCTTCGGGAAATCGAAGGTGCCGTTGCGGAAATCCAGCGGCGTCGTGCCGATCAACGCATTCGCGGTGATCACGAATCCGTTCGCACCGGGGCGACGGATGATGAAGTGCTGGGCTTCGAGCAGACCGCTCACGGTGAACGAGTAACCGCCGCCGCCGATGCCGTCGATGGACGCGAGCGCGCTCGCACTGCCGAGCAGGCGCAACGCACCGCTCGGGTTCACCGAGACGGACGACGCGCCGTCGAGCTGGAGCTGGCCGCCACCGTCGATCTGAAGGTTGCCGTTCGCAGTGAACGTCACCCCGAAACACTTGAGACTGCCGCCAGATGCGATGTTCAGCGCGGCGTTGCTCTGCAGGAGGATCGTCGCCCCCGTCGCCTGCACCGGGGTCGTGAAGCGCCGCAGCCCTTCGTGGATCTCCAGATCGTGGAAATTCACGGGGAGCGCCGGAACCGTCGACGACACCGTCGTGAGGACCGTGCCGCGGAGTTCGACCGTTCCCACGGCCGGGTCGAACGTGGGACTCGAGCTCCAGTTCCCGCGACAAATGATGCGCGGTGGCGTTTGAGCGATCGTCCCGTTCACGAGTACGTCGCCGTTGACGGTGAGGAGGCTGTTCGTTCCCTGGATCTCACCGCCGGTCAGCACGGCATTGCCGGCCGAGGTCACGCCGAGCGTCCCAGCGACGGTGAGGAACCCAGCCGTCAGTGACAGCGGTCCGTTCACGTTCAGGGCCGTCAGCGGCAGCGCCGAGAGTGTGACGCTCGTGCCAGCCACGACCGTCTCGGGAAGCTGCGACGTGGACGTCACGGTACCGGTCCCATCGAACGTGAAGCGTCCCGACGCCGTCATGTTGCCCGAGTTCGCGAACGCACCACCGAAGCGATGGAGCGTCGACGATCCCAGGGCGAAATTGGCGTTGGTGGCCACGGTCACGGCACCGCGGATGTTCACGCTCGCGGTAGTCGTGAAGCTCGTGGGCGTTGCCGGGCTCGCGCCGCCGGACAGCGCGAAGCTCCCCCCAACCGTGAGGTCCAGGTTCGTGCTCACGGACGCACCTGGGGCGAGGACGACGCTTCCGAACGCCGCCGACGATCCGATGATCGTCTGCAGCGCCGCGCCCGTGAACGTCACGACGCCGGACGTGCCCGTGAAGTTCGGGTGCGCCGTCCAGTTGCCCGCGCAGTTGATGTTCGGGCTGTTCGAGACGCTCGTCCCGTCGAACACCACGTTGCCAGCGACGTCGAGCGTGCCGTTTCCGGTCAAGAGTCCTCCGTTGAACAGCGCGTTCGAGCTGACGGACACCAACGCCGCGATCGAGACGATGCCCTGCTGCACCGTGAGCGTTCCACTGATCACGAGCGGCGCCTGCGGCGTCGCCACCGGGTTGAGGACGATCGACCCCACCTTCGTGATGATCACGTTCGGGAACGACGACAGCGTCGAGGAGATCAGCGGGATCGGGCTCGAGCTGTTGTTCGTTCCATCGAACACGAACGTACCGCCCGGAGCGCTGACGAAGCCGATCGTCGTGAAGCTTCCGCCGAACGTGTGCGTCTGGTTGCCCAGCGCGAGCGTCGACAGGGCAGCCGCAGTCAGGTCGCCGTCGAGATCGAGCACGGCCGTCGTCGTGAGCTGCGAGAATCCTCCCACGCTCAGGTCGCCACGGATGTGGAGATCCTGATTCGTGGTGATGCTCGTTCCTCCCTGGATGACGACGTTCTGGAAGAAGAGAGCCGACCCCGTCACCGTCCGAGTCCCCGTGCCGGCGAACGTGACGGTGCCAGCGGCAGGATTGAACCCGAGGTTCGCATTCCAATCGCCGGAGCATTGCACGTTGGCCGTACCGGTGCAGAAGCACCCATCGAACGTGACTCCGCCCGATGCGAACAACGCCGTGAAAGAAGCCGTCCCGCCGTGGAACGCGGAGTTTCCCGTCACCGTGACCGGCTGGCTCACCGTGAGGTTCCCGCTCGTGAGCGTGAATCCGCCGTTCACGTTCGTCGCCGCGTCGATGGAGACACTCGCGTTCGTGGACTTCGCAATGGCGACGGGGGGCGACGTCCACACGGAGTTCACCCGGAAGGTGGCCGTGTTCGGTCCTTCGAGGATGAACGACGCGCCGGGACTCGCGTTCAGGATGCCTCCCGGCGCGGCGACGATGAAGCTCGTGCGGAAACGGTGCACGGCGGCGCCGGGGAACAACCCTCCGGTGACGTTGCAGTTTCCGTCGACGGTCAGCGCTCCTGCGATCGTCAAACCGCCGGCGACCGTTAGATCAGCGCGCACGAGGACGTCCAGCGCCGTCGTGATCGTCGAGGTGCTCGCGATGGTCAGGTTCTTGAACCGCGCCGTGCTGCCGACGATCTGGCGCGGGACGACGCTGTTCATCGTCACCGTGCCGATGTTCGGGCTGAAAGACGGGTGAACCGTCAAGTCACCCCCGCACGTGATGTTCGGCGGTGTGTTGGACAAGGCACCATTGAAGACGACGTGACTCGCCACGTTCAGCGTGCCGACCGACCCGAACACCGGATTCGCATCGATGAGCTGCCCGGCCGTGAACGTCGCCGTTCCCGAGACCGAGTTCGTTCCAGCCACGATGAGGACGCCCGACGTCAGCGCCAGAGAGCCGTTGATCGCCAGGTTCCCGTTCAGCGTGAGGGAGACGCCGGGGAACTTCGCCACGGTGACCGAGGGGAGCTGGAGGGTCTGGGACGCCGACCCTGCAACGGTGCCGGCGGAGGCGGAGTCGAAGACGAACGGTCCCGTCGAGCTCATCTGTCCGTTGACGGCGAGGCTCGCACCCATGCTGTGGGTCGCACTGCCGAGTTGGAGGTTCCCGGACGTCGTCACCGTGACGTTGCCGTTCGAATCGAGAGCGTTGTTGACCTGGAAGAACCCGGCCACGGTCAACGTCCCGCCGACGAACACCGGAAGGAAGGTGGAGACCGTCGCGCCGGCATTGATCACGAGGTCGTTGAACTTGGCCGCCGTGCCCGAGATCTGGCGCGGGCTGCCCGTGAACGTCACCAGGCCGGACACGGGCGCGAAGAACGCATTCGCCGTCCAGTTCCCCGTGACGACCAGGCTTCCTACCTGGTTGCACAGCGAGCCAGAGAAGTTCACGTTCCCGCTGACGCTCATCTGGTTCGAACCGTCGTAGATGCCGCCTGCGAAGATCGCATCGTGGTTGTTGATGACGTTCACGGTCTGGCCCGTGAGGACGCCCGAGTTCAGCGTCAGCACGCCGTCGATCACCGTCGTACCGGTCATGCTGAAGCCCGCGCCGCCGTTCTTCACGACGACGACGTTCGGCAGGTTCGCCGTCGAGCTCACGCTCCCCGTCGAGAAGCCGTCGAACTGGAACGTGCCCGTCGCATTCAGAGTCGTGTTCGCAATCGTCAGCGACGTGGCGAACGTGTGCGTGAAGTTGCCTGCGTTGAACGTGCCAGCGGAGAAGTTCGCCGATCCGTTCACGTCGAAGACCGCGTTGGCGTTGACGGTCCCCTGGCTCGTCAGCGAGACCTGGACGGCGATCGGGACGTTCACGTTCACCGTGGTTCCGCCGGTGATGTTCAAGTTCGCGAAGGCCACGTTGGTGCCCGTCACCGTCTTCGTGCCGCCGCCGATGAACGACACGGTGCCCCCGGTGGGAGCAAACCCGGAGTCGGACGTCCAGTTCCCGTTGCAGTCGATCGAGAGCGTGCTCGTCGCCGCCGTTCCCGCGAAGTTCACGTTGCCGTTCACCGTGAGCGTGCCGCCGGAAACGGAACCGCCGTTGAAGGCCGCGTTGCCGTTGACGGTGACGTTGCCGAAGGCCACCTGCCCGGATGTCACGGTGAACTGGCCGTTCATCGTGAGGGGGCTCGTGAACGTCAGGATCGACGTCGTCGACTTGGCGCACGTCACGTTCTTGAGCGCCGACGCCGGGTTCACGGCGCCGACGACGGACGCATTGGACGTCCCATCGAAGACGAACGTGCCCGTTCCGCCGATCGTGCCGGATACCGTCAGGCTGCTCGCGAAGGTGTGGCTTGCCGCACCCGTATTGAACGCTCCGCCGTTCAGCACGGTCGCAGTTCCGTTGCAATCGAGGGTTCCAGCGCCCGACGCCGAGAAGGTCCCCTGAATCGAGAGCGTGCCCGCAACCAGGACCGGTGAGCTGAATCCCACGTTCGTCACGGAGACCGTGCCGATCGTCAGGGCAGAGAAGCGTGCGTTCGCACCGCTCGCGGAAATCGTCTGCGCCGCGCCCGCGCCGTCGAACGTCACCGTGCCGGAGCCCGGGTTGAAGTTCACGTCGGCGGTCCAGTTCCCCGCGCACGAGATGGCCGATGGGGGCGTGGTGCACGTGGCGCCACTCCACGCGACGTTGCCGTCGCAGTCGAGGAGACCTGCCGAGTTTCCGCTCACGGTTCCGCCGGAGAACGTGGCGACGCCGCTCGACAGCACGTGCAGCGTGGAGTTCACGTTCAACGTCCCCGACGTGACGACCATGGCCGTCGCGACGTTGACGACACCGCTCGTCGTGACGCTCGCCGCGCCGGTTTTTTGGATGGTCACCGAGCCGTAGTTGCCGGCACCAAGCGTCGCCGCCAGCGTCCCCGTCATGAGGATGCCACCGACGCCGCTGATCGTGCCGGAGTTGGTCACCGATCCATCGGCGCGGACGTCGTGGAGGAGCGTGATCGTGAGCGTCGCCCCCGCGTTCACCGTGAGGTTGCGGCAAGTCGGGGTCGCCGCATTCAGCGTCGACGGGTAGTTGGGAGTGGGTCCGGCGAGCTGGTTGATCGTGACGTCCGTCGTGGACGACGGGATGGCATTCGTGGACCAGTTACCGGCCGTGTCCCAGTTCGTCGAGACCGTGCCGGTCCATGTGGCCTGGCCGAGGGCCGAGGCCGACGTCAGCAAGACCGCCAGTACGAGACCGGCGATCGGCCTCGACCAGGCGGACCCGGGGGATTGCAGAACGCCACGAACGGATCGAGCGGTCATCGATGACTCCAACTCAACGGTGGGGGTTCAGAACGAACGGAACTTCGACGGCAAAGACGAAGGCGCGCACGGGCGATCGAGTCGCACGTTTTCGCGCGCGGAGTCTGGCAGGCGACTTGCAACGCCGCCAGTGGACGACAGCTGACGACGACGCACGCCGGAATGGGGCCGCAGCGCAGATCCGCGCAAACGGCAGGAACAGGAATTGTGGATCACTCCAGCGGCAGAGAGGCGAGGCGGGATGGCCTCGAGTTCCCTTCGACCGCCTTCCGAATCACACTCACAAAGCGTCGCGGTTGACGCGGAAGTGACACGGTCTCATCAATCTCCAGAAGCGACCCGCGAAGGCGGCTTCAGCCGAGACGAGCGGAGACTTCGAGCGGCCTGAGCGCCCGGCGCGGTGGCGGCTGCGGACGCTCGTCACGTCAGGGCGCCCTCCGACCGTTCGCATGACTTGCGGAAGCGGGTCGCACCGTCTCGACCGCGATCCCGATGGCCTCCGACCTCGGCCCCGGGGCGTGGAGGCGTCGCGGATCAGGACGGCAGGGCTGGCCCGGAGGGATCCAAAGCGGCCCAGCGCCAGGGGACCGGGCGAACCGCAAGGTGAAGCCTCCGGCGTCGTTGGTGAGCCGTGCGAGACGCGAGTCGCCGCGCGCTCGGGGAGACGCTCGAACTCGACGAGGCCGGCGAGGAGGCTCAGCTCCGGCCCATCACCGGGACGACCTCGGTTCCGGAGGACGTCGCAGTGGAGGCGAATGCGTCCGGCTCGGACGGACGTGACGCGGCCCGCTGCGTCCTTGCCCTCGGCGACCTCGGCTGGCCGCTCTCGCGGTGCCTGGCGCCGGCAGCCGTGGCGGGCTGCAAACTGGGACGCCGTCCGCCCAGCCGATCATCGTCGTCCAACTCGGGAGGACAGGCGCTTCAGAGAACTGCGCTTCCCCGCGCCCCTGGCGCGCCGGTTCACAACGCATTCAGGGTCGTACAATCGGCGCGACGGTCCGGGCGTGCTTCCTCCCGCGAGATGAACCGCCTGCGTCGTTCTGTCGAATACTCCCGAAGCCGAGGCCACGTTGACTTCATCCGCCTACCTCGCACTCGCCCTCACGTTCGTCTGCGCCTGGCTCTGCGCCCCCGCTCGAACGGACCCCGATCGAACACGCCAGACTCTCGACGTGGTCACGGACCGCTTGCAAACCACCGGCGGAACCTGGGTGCTGCGTGCCGAGCCGGCCGACGTCACCTATGCGCAGGGACGGCCCGGGATCTGCGTGCGGTATTCGGTCAGGCTCGACGACCGGTTCGTCCATCCAGATGAAGGTGGCGGCCGACTGCTCGGATGCCGGGACTCTCGGCAATCGCAGCCCGCTCTGCATGTCGACCGTCTCGCGCAACCAGGTCGCGGCTGGGTCCTGTCGGTCGAGGCTGGGTGTGGCGCGAACGGGCGGTTCAGTCGATGCGCGGTGATCGCCGTCGATGCCGGCTCGCCGACACGGTCCCCGTCGTATCACGAAACGCAATTCGAGAGCTCCTGGGAACCGCGCACGCGCACGGTCGAAAACCACGTCGAGATCTGGGGCGCTCATCAGGCCCATGGGATTCGCGGCGGCAACTCTTCGAGCATCTACGTTCCGTTCTGCTTCCGGCTTGCGCCTGACGGACGACTGGATCGACTGACACTCCAAGCCGATTGCCGCTCGTGGCTCGTCCCCGAGGGCACGACGGTCGGATTCCTCCCGGCCTTCATCGCCGGCCTGAGAGAGGAATCGCCCGACCTCATGGAGCGCGCGATGCGGGACCTGTTCACGCCGGACGCTGCGACGTGGGCTGCCGAATGGTGGGGCCTGCCGGCAGAACGCGCCGGCTACGAGGATCTCGTTCACGACGTTCGATCGGTTTGCGCTGCGCGCGACGCTCTCAGGGCTCGAATCCCGGCTGTGTCGCTCACCGATCCGATCCGCATGCGATGACGATTCAGGCGCCGCCGCGATCACCGGCCACCGGTGGACCCCCGGGATTCGGGGCGCGAGTCCTGCGCGGCCGGAGCTGGTGTCCGCGGGCGGGCACGCGGCGCATCGATCGCGTTCAACCACGCATCGAGTCGCTCGGTGAGGCTGGTGACCGTGTCCGGGAGCTCACCCGACAGGTCGCGGGTCTCGAACGGGTCGGACGTGATGCGGTAGAGCCTTCGGCCCTGCGTCTCGTCGTTGCGGATCAGCTTGAAATCACCGAAGAACAGGGCGGACTGAGGGCCGCCATTCCCCAGGTCGAAATGCGGGAAGTGGATCACGATCTCGCCCCGCGGGCGCTTCACCGCATCGGCAGTGCCCAAGAGCACGGGAGCGAGGCTGCCGCCGTCCAGGCCACCGGCGGATTCGGCGCCCTTCCCGGCCAGTTCCAGGATCGTCGGGAGCAGGTCCATGCCGCAGGCGCGCACGTGCGAGCAGACGCCCGCCCGGACGCCCGGGCCGCGAACCAGGAACGGCACGCGAAGGCCGCCCTCGGCCACGCTCCCCTTGCCGCCCTGCAGCGGGAAGTTCGCGCCGCGGCCGCTGCCCGCGGCCGCACCATGATCGGAGCTGAACACGATGAACGTGCGCTCGGCGATGCCCAGTGAATCGACGGCATCGAGGAGGCGACCGAGGGCGGCATCCACCTGGACCATGCCCGCCGCGTCATCCAGTTCCTTCCCGCGAACGTCGTGAAGCAGGTTACGGGCGCGGGCGCGGCTCTCGCGCGTGACTTCATCGTCGGCGCCGGCGCCCACGTGCCACAGCTGGAGGTAGAACGGCCTGCGCGCGGTGACCTGCTCCTTCATGAACGCAATCCCACGGCTGGTGATCACCGTGGATCGACTCACGCCCTTCGTGGACTCGTCGTCCTTGGGGTCGGTCACGTCGAAACCGCGCTTGCGCGGTCCGGCCTTCCCCACCTGCCACTTGCCGAAGTGCGCGGTGCCAAAACCGGCTGCGCGAAGACGATCAGCCGTGGTGAGAACGCCCTCTGGCAGGTCGTGCTCCGAGTGCGGCGGGACGACTCGCGTCGTCGACGGCAGCTCGTCCGCGTCGTCGTCATCCTTCTTCTTGTCCGAATCGAGCACGTAGGTCACGCGGAGGCGCGCGGGGCTCATGCCCGTGATGAGGCTCGCCCGGGACGGCGTGCACCGGGGCGCCGACGCATAGAAATCGGAGAAGCGAGTCCCCTCGCGCGCGAGGCGTTCGAGGTTCGGTGTGAGTCCCGGCGCGTCGCACGACGCGGGCACGCGATCGTCCATCGGCACGGACGTGCTCGCCCACCCCTGGCCCTCAGCGAGGACGAAGATGACGTTCGGTGCGGGTTGCTGCGCCGGCATCGACTGCGCCGTCGACGCGCACGTCACCACCGTCGCGCTGAGGATGAGGGCGAGCGCGCGATCGGCGATGACGCCCACGAAACGTCGACGGGTCGAGACGAGGTTCCCCACGAGGTGCCGAGTCTACCGGATGTCGTGGTGCCCTGACGCGAGCTCGTCCAGGAGTCATGACCGCCCCAA
The DNA here is from genome assembly GCA_044222185.1 of Planctomycetota bacterium. Lineage (GTDB taxonomy): Bacteria > Planctomycetota > CAIWVZ01 > JBGANV01. Next base: position 78,865 of record JBGANV010000012.1, on the reverse strand, counting down.
CGATCCGATCGCTCGCCGGACCGCGTCCGCGGACGGCGCGATCGTCGCCGAAGCCGACGGCGCGCCGTCGGGGATCTGGACGTGAAGGCCCGGCGCGTCGGGCAACGCCGTTTTGATGACGGCCTCGCCGCCCACGCCCTGCACGACGCGAATCTGCACCCGGTAGAAGCCGGCGCTCGGGGTCGTCAGCACGAGAGTTCGATCGGACCCGAACGAACCGTCCGTCGACGAGACGCCCGGTGAGGATGCACGCAGGCGAATCGAACGCGATGTCGAAGGTGATCTCTTCGCTCGGTGATTTGGGGCCATCGAAGACCTTGTGCACGGTGCGGATGGGCCCGCGCACGGCGCGCACGGTGACCGCCAGCCTCAGCCCGACGCCGACGATCGCGACCTCCGGCTGTCCTTTCGCAGCAGTGAGGTCGAGGGTGCAGGCACGCCGGAGGTTCACTTCGGCGGGCGTCGCGCCGTCGGACGGGCGACCGCTTCGATCCCGACCGAGGCCGGTACCCGCGACGGGGCTCCGCGCGCATCGACCACGCGTACGCGCATGCGGCCCACCGGAGGGCAGGTGAGTCGGATCGGCTCCGTCGAGGTCGGATCGACCGTGGCTCGGACCACGGGGCCCAACGGTGCAGCCAGGATCACGTCGAGGCTCGAGTTCGCGCGCAGGCGGCGTCCAATCGCCGGCCGTTCGACACCGAGGACGCCGGCGCGGTCCGTGATGCCGCGGCCCATCACGTCCGCGACCGTTCCCAGCACCATGTCGGCGAGGAGGACGGGAATCTCTGGAACCGGCTCGCCGGCGAGTTTCGGGCGGCGGCCAGGCGCCGCGCGCCAGGCCGTGGGCGACGCGGAACCTTCCACGCGGTCAAACGACCGCGGGCGCGGCCGGCTCACGCGGGGTTGGTTCGCGCGCGAGCAGGGCGCACACGGCCGTGAACGCACAAATTGCGTCGACCCAGAGTGCGGCACCGCTCCAGTAGATCTCTGCGCCGTCGACGGCGGATCTGTAGCAGACGTCGAACGTCAGCAGGGCCGCACTCGCGAAGCACGCTGCAGCCCCGAGGGAAAGGAGGCGCCGTCTGCCGCCCGAGAACTGTGCGGACGCGCAGAGCACCGATCCCAAGAAGCCCCAGATCACGAAGGCGATCGAGGACGCCCGAAGGTAGCCGGGAACTGGAGGATCGGTCCCAGGGCCCGGCGAAGCGGACCAGGGAAACGCGAGGGAGAGCAGGATGAGGCCGGCCGCGAGGAGAAAGGCGACCCCCGAAACCCTCCGTCCCGCACGGCGATCCCCCTCGGGCAACCGGCCCTCGTCGAACAGCAAGCGCCGTTGGCGGTGTCTCGCCAGCAAGAGCAGGATGAATGGCGAGAGGGCGAGAGCGATCAGCGTGACGCCCGAGACAACGTCCCGGAGCCCCGTCCATCGGATCATGACCCCACCCGGGATCGGCCAGGCCTGAAGGACCACGTAGCAGGTCGGCCAGAACAGGAACGTCCACGCGATGGCGTCGACGACCCAGAACGGGACGAAGGCTCGGAGTGGGGTTCGCCGCAGTCCCGACAGGACCACGTCCGCACCGATCATCGTCGCGACGACGTAGAAGAGCGCGTTCGGCCAGAACAGTAGCGGTAGCCCGGAGACTGAATGGAGGACGACCGCCGCGGCCACCATGAGGACGATTCGCCAGTACCGCCGATCGAGCGCTTCGAGCAGCCGGTGTCCAACCTCGGGAGGCGCAGAGGGGGCCGCACCACCGCCGGATGCGACACTGACCCGTTCCACCGCCGTCTTCATCTCGTCGGCGCGCTGGTATCGCCGCTCGGGAGCCTTCTCGAGAGCGCGCAGGACGACGTCGTCGAGACGTACGTCCACGGCGACGCGCTGCGATGGCGGCTCGAAGCGACCGATGGGGAGTTCGCCCGTGAGGAGTTCGTACAGCACGACGCCGAGCGAGTAGATGTCGGCGCGATGATCCACGTCGGCCGGGCGCTCGATCTGCTCCGGCGCCATGTACTGCGGCGTGCCGAGCACCGCTTGCGAGCCCGTGAGCGATACCGCCAACGATTCGCGCCCGACGAGCTTGGCGAGCCCGAAATCCGCCACTTTCACCCGGCCGCCGGAGTCGACGAGGATGTTCTCGGGCTTGAGGTCACGGTGAACGATGCCCATCCCGTGCGCGTACTGCACCGCATCGCACACTTGCGGGATGATCGCCAGCGCCTCCCGCGGCGCCAGTCGGCCGTCGCGCGCGAGTCGTCGCAGGTTCATTCCATCGACGAACTCCATCACGATGTAGAAGACGCCGTCGACGTCGCCGAAATCGAACAGCCCGACGATGTGCGGATGGCTGAGCCGCGCCATCGCGCGGGCCTCGCGGAGGAACCGTTCGACGAATAGCGGGTCTTTCGTGAGTTCTGGATCCAGCACCTTCACGGCCACGTCGCGATCGAGCTTGATCTGGCGGCCGCGGTAGACCGTGCCCATGCCGCCGCGTCCGACGGTGTCGATCAGCTCGACGCCCGGGATGCGGAGTCGCAGGTTCTCCGGCGGTGGTGGAAGGGGACGCTCTCCTCCCATGAGCCCCTCGGTCTGGACTCCGGTCTCACCATGGACACCCTCACCCGTGCGGGCAGACGCCAAGAGGCACGTCGGGCACGCACCCGCCGTCGACCCCTCGCTCGGGAGTGGGTTTCCGCAGGTTCCGCACGGAAGTTGTGACGTGGGATCAGTCATCGCGGCATCGCTCCATTCGTCCGATCACCACGATCTGAAGTGACGCGGGCGAAAGGTTACACGGCTGTCGCGAGGGCGCGCATCAAGGCGGAGATTTCGTCGTCGATCTCGTCGTCCGAGGACGTGGTGCGACCGACTTCCCGGCGCAACGCATCGCGGTAGCGTTCGCGGAGTCGGTGGAGCGCGACCTTGAACGCGCCCGACGTCACGCCCAATGCCCGAGCAGCCTCGACCTGGGCTCCCGCTTGCGGGTCCCGGGTCAGGAACGGTCGGAGGGCCTCGAAAAGGTTCTCCTTCCCCTTCGCGGCATAGTCGTCGCGCAAGCGGTCCGTGACGACGGAGAGAACGGTCACGGCCCACCGCCGGTCGAAGGCGCGCTCGGGCGATTCGCCGTCGACGGCCGCGCGGTCCAGACGACGCTCCTCCGCCGCGATGTCGATGGCGAGTTTCACCGCACCGCCGCCACGCTTGCGAGCGTCGGCGTGGTCCCTCGCGTTCGCCATGTGATGCTTGAGCGCACCGAGGAGGTAACTCCGAAACCGACCGCGCGCCGGGTCCGCGCCTCCCGTGCCGCCTGACCGCAGCAGTTGCTCGAACAGACCCTGGACGAGGTCGCACGCGTCATGCGTGCTCGCGCCTGTGCGACGTACGTAGGCGTAGAGCGGCGGCCAATACGTCGCGCAGAGCTCGCCGAGCGCGGCCTCAGCCCGGTCACGGTCCGCCGACCGCGCCGCCAGCACGAGAGTCCAACGCGTCGCCGCAAACGAACCTCGGGATGATGAGGCAGCCGTCACGGCCGCGATGTTACTCCCGACGTGCGTTCGACGACTGCGACGGCGCGCCACGCCCACCGCCGTCGCGGCGGGTCGACAGGCGCTCCGTGAGGCGATCGCGGCGCCCACGCGGTCATCCCGTGGAGGGCGGCGTCGACCTCGGCAAGGGCAAAGTCCCGAGGAATCCGGGCATGTCCAGCCCCTCGACCCCCGCGCGCCCGCAAACCCGACACGCCGACGGAAAACACCGGATTCCGCTGCGCGGTTTTGACACTCTGGGCTGCCGTTCGTCTCAACCGGCGTTCCGCACGAAGTTCCTTCGGCCGGAATCATCTCGTTCGTGGGCCATCAAACGACACCCGTCGACTCGGCTCCGTTCCGCGACGAACTCGTGAGCTTCGTCCGCCGGCTCGGAGTCCGCACCGACGCGGAGGACATCGTCCAGGAAGCCATGCTGCGCGCACTTCAGTCGCCCCCTTCACGACAGCCCCGCGCCTGGCTGTATCGAATCGCGATCAACATCATCCGCGACGGCGCCCGGCGCCGCGGGGTCGAGAGAACGGCGCTCTCCCACGTCATCCAACGCGAGCCCCGTTCAGCCCCGGCATCGGACGTGATCGCCGCGGATCGAGAGAGCACGCGCGCCGCCCGCGCAGCCCTCGCGTCGACCCCCGAACGCCAGCGGCTCGCGCTCCTCCTCCGCATCGATCGCGGAATGGAATACGACGAGATCGGCCTCGTCCTCGACTGCACGGCCGCGACCGCTCGCCAGCACTTTCACCTCGGTCTGAAAGCCGTCCGGAACAAGCTCGGAGATCTCGAGAGATGAACGACGGACCCTCGACCTGTCGCGCGTTCCTCGACGCGAGCGCCGACCTCGCCGGCGTGCCGGATGAAGCGCTGCCCCAGGCGTTCACCGCTCACATGAACGGTTGCGTCCGCTGCCGAGACCACCACGCGGCCGATCGCCGGGCGTGGCGCGCGCTCGCCGGAGTCTTCGCGGACGTCGGCGCGAGCGACGAGTTCCTCCAGCTCGACGAGCCGCGCTCCCAGCCGACGACTCCGCGCCGCACCTGGCGTCTGCGCGCGGCCGCAGCGGTCGCGGCGTGTTTGATCGGAGTCACCAGCTGGTTCGTCGCGCATCGACCGAACGAATCGCCGGAGAGCGGCGCGTTCGCCGACGTCCCTCTTCGCAGAGTGCTCGAATTCGGATCGGCCACGTTCGTCACCGATGGCCGCCCACTGCTCGTCGCGACGCCGCTCGGCACTCTTCGCGCGGCGGACGCCTCGTTCGAAGTGACCGTCAGTCATCCGGGCGAGCCCCGGTTCGGAGCCGAACACATGACCCGCACGCAGAGCATCGTGGCCGTGAGCGTGGCCGTCACGGCCGGCGTCATCTGGTGGATCGCATCCGACGGACGGGAGGCACGACTGGCGGCGCCCGACGTTCTGCGCCGCGAAGCCGTCATCGAGACGACGAGCGCGCCGCCGCCAGCTTCAGCCGATCGGCGCCCGGACGGGGCGCAGGTCACGGTGAAGCCCTTCGTCTCGGGCCAGGACGAAGAGACACGCCCCGTGACCGCGGGGGATTCGCGCCCCACATGCCCGATCCGAGTGGAGGACGATGAAGGCAACGCGGTGGTCGGAGCGACCGTCGTGATCTTCCGCCGCGGGGAAGTGCTTGGTTCCGAGCGAACGAACGAGGGAGGGTTGGCACGGCTGCCGTCGGTGGGGGGCGACACCGATGCGTTGGTGGCGAACGCGGGGACGCCGCCGTTCCTCGGCACGGTGCACCTCGACGCGAATGGATCGACCCTCCGCCTCCCTGCCGGCGCCACCGTCGGCGGGTCGTTCGTCGTCGACGGAAAGCCACCGACCAGCGCCATCAAGTTCACGCTCGCACCGGATCACCCATTCGCCGCAACCGCCTCGCTTCCAGCGACCGTCCGCGCCTTCGTCGAGAAACAGTCGCTCGAGATGGCCTCAGTCCACTCATCGTCGACGGCCGACGGACGGTTCCGCGTCGGAGGTCTTCCAGCCGACTGGTCCGGATCCCTGGAGCTGGACGCGCAATTCACGTTCGAGGAAGGAAGCGGAACGTCGTCGACCACGAGACTCCTGTCGCCTTCGGGCACGCTCACACTGAACATCAAGCACACTCCCGGGATCACCTTCCGCGTCGTCGACGCCGGGACGAGGACACCGCTGCCGTTCGCCCGTGCCACGACGTCGTTCCTCTCGCAGTCGTCGGTCACGACCGGCGCGCGCACGGCGGACGAGCATGGCCGCGTCACCATCTACCTCCCCTCGCCCACGCTGCGCTCGGTCGACATGACGATCAGCGCCGCCGACGGCCGCGGCGCTCGCGCGGTGAAGGTGTTCGAGAACCTCACGAAGTGGCAGGACCTCGGCGATCTCGAGATCGCCAGGTCACGCCAGGTCGCATTCGTCGTGAGAGACACCGAGAGACGGCCCGTCGCCGGAGCCGTGGCCTCCATCGGCGAAAACGTGACGTCGAAGAGTGCACCGACGGACCAGGACGGCCACGGCACCATGGCACTCTCCGTCGGTGATGTGCACATGAACGTGGCGGCCCTCGGCTACGCGACGGCGCGCGTCGCCATTCCCTCGGAGGCCGACGCGCCGATCGAGGTGACGCTGGATACGTCGAACGTCCTCGTCGTGAGCGTTCACGATGCAGCGGGCGCCGTTCCGCCGGGTGTGCAGATCCGCATCGGTCTGTCGGGGAAGACGTACAAGGACGGCAGCGATTTCCCCGACTCGGCGCAGATCGCGGCCGGGGCCTCCGGAGTCGCGAGCGGGATGAGTGATGGGTCACATACCGTGCTCCTGATGAACCCGGACGCGAAGGGAACCGTGCAGCTCTCGAACCTGCAGACCGCGAGCAAGTTCAGCGTCAGTGCCGTGGATGCGATCGGGGGCCGTTTGGATTCCACGGAGGTCGTCGTGCCGGAGCGTGGGACGCACACGGTCACGCTCACGGTGACGCAGAAGCCGCGGATCGTACGTGGCTGGGTGCGCGATGAAGCAGGTCGTCCTCTCGCCAACGCCTCCATCATGATCTTCACGGAACCGAGCCTCGCCACGCGCTCCGAGTCCGCGGCGGACGGCCGGTTCGAACTGGACCGCATCTACTCCGACGCCGCATCGGTTCGCGTCGAGAAGGCCGGTTACGTGCCGCTCGATCGCAAGGATTGGCGAGTCCCGATCGGGGACGAAGAAACCACGTTCGTGATGAAGGCCGGACGCGACGTCGTCCTTTCCGTCCTGGACGCGCGCGGGCGTCCCCAGGCCGGCGTGGGCGTCTCGGTCACGGTCGACGACCCCGACCCCGCGGCGGGAGGGGCGGGCTCGTTCCCATTCGGCGAGACGTCGGAGAGCGGCGCGTTCGACTTCAAGAACCTGCCGCTGGGCGCGGTCACGTTCCACGCCGACTACGCGGGGCGGAGCTTCTCGCTGAAGCACCAGACGGCCGGGCCCGTGGCGAAGCTCTCGGTGCCGTGCGCGGGGAGCGTGGAGGTCCGGTGGGAGTTCGCGATGCCGGATGAGAGCTTCAACTATCTGATCCTGACGCCCGTCGGCAGCGAGGGCGCGCCCGTGCGGACCTACCTCGCGGCGAAGGCGCTCGCGTCGAAGAGCACCAGGCTTCGCGCGGTTCTTCCCGGCCGATACACCGTGACGACCGAGTCCGAGCCCGTGTCGCACGACAAGGCACGCCGCCCCGTCAGCGCTCCGCAGACGATCGACGTCAGTGCCGACGAGGTGGTGCGAGTGACGCTGGTGCAATGAACCGAGCGGGACGCCTTCGCCGGCGTCGTGAGTTGCTGCCGGTGCGCGAGCGTCCCAAGGCACGACCGAATCGATCGACGACGCCGCGCGTCGCTGCGCCGGCCATCTATCGGTCGGGCTCGGGCGGAGCCCGCGCGAGACGCGGTACGCGATGGGCAGGGAGCGCCGAGCGACCCGCCGCGTCATCGGCAGCGCGATCGGCAGGATCGCCGGAGGCGGAGCCGAGGCGTCCGGGCCGGCGGGCGACGACACGCGGCGGCGCGTTCGAGAATCAGGCCGACGCGGGTGATCTCGCACCGGGTCCCGATCCGCGCCCGTTGGACCGCGCGCGACGCGCGGCGGCCCGGCCGGTCCCCGGCGAAACGGCGGTGGACTCGGCGCTCCGATCGATCGCCGAGCGGCATCGAAGCGGCGTGCCGTGTTCGATGATTAGACAGCCAGCCCGGACCCCGCGAATCCGCGTGCAACGCCCGCTGGCCCGCGCGAGACGGCGATCGCCGCGCCGCTCCCCCAACGGAAGAAAGTACCTCTCTACGCCTGGTGCACGCGCGGCCCCGCGCATGCACATGGACCGCATGAACTGCGGCCCCGCACCCCCGATGATCGGTGGGCGATCGTCAGGTCGCTCGCGTCGGAGACCCGGTCAGCGGCCGGTTGTCACCGCGCCGCCGGAACCCGAGCCGGCCTCGTTCGAGCGCGCGCCGTCGCGCCTCACCTTGATCTGGTTTTGAACGTCGCTGACGCCACTGACGGATCCGGCGATCCGCTCCGCGCGGAACTTGCACTCGCGGTCGGTGACGGTTCCGGTCAACGTGACCTCTCCGTTGGCGACTTTGACCTCGACGTCGGAAACGTCGACGTCGTGATCGGTCAGGCGGTCGCAGACGTCATCATGAATCCGGTCGTCCGCGCGCTTGTATCCCTTGGGTGCCTTTCCAGAGTGCGTGCCACGGTCGGACGTCAGCCCCTGAAATGGCGTGAAGTCACCGTAGTTCGGGGAGTCCCAATGCGGCGGCGGTCCCGCGCGCCACTGACCGGCGGATCCGTTCGGGTTGCCGATGGATCCGCCCGTGTTGCCGTACCCGCCGCTCCACCGCGGCCGGGAGGCGCTCGCGCCCCGCGCACCGTGCCCATCGAACGGCTGCTCGGAGCTTCCGTAGTCTGGATTGCGCGGATCGGTCCAGGGAGGCGCATCGCCAACGTAAGGCTCGCCGCCCGGGTCACGATCTCCGTACTCGAAGTGCGGTCGAGGGCGCGGGAGGCGCCCGCCTCGCCGTTCCGGGTCGCGCGGGTCATCCTGCTCGCCGCGATCGTACGGCTGGGACTCCGACCCTTGCCCTTCGTTCCGGCGCTCATGGCCCGACGAACCCTGTTGGCGATTCATGGCGACATCCCTTCTCGTGGAAACCCACGACCGGCGTTCCGATCGGCAGCGCCCCGAAGGGGACGCGGCCCTTCGCGGCGGTGAACGGCCTCGCAAACTGCGTTCCACTGGGAGCGACGGGGGTGATGCGGTCGTTTCTACCGATCGAAGATGCGCCGTCCGGGCGAAACGGCGGTCGCACTCGCCCGACGACTCACTCGAACTTCAGCCCGGACACGACGTCGGCACGGCCGGCGCGCATCGCCGGGGCGACCGCCGCCACGACGGCGAGGAGCGCGACACCGAGCAATCCAACGATGGCGACGAGCGGATCGACGCTCGCGCGCAGCGGCATGTGCGAGATCCGCGCCAAGCCGTCGACGATGAACCAAGCGAACGGCATCGCCATCAATCCGCCGAAGACGCCGCCGCACAGTCCGAGCATGAGGGCATCCGACAGGAAGAGCCGAAACACCTGGCGTCGCGTGATCCCTGCCGCGCGCAGAAGAGCGATCTCCTTCTGTCGCTCGAGGCCCGACACGACGAGCGTGTTGAGCATACCGAGCGCCGCGAGCACGGCCGTCAGCCCGAGAATGACGTCGAAGATCCGGAAGTCCGAGTTGATCTCATCCTCGTAGAGCTTCCGCTGATGCGCGCCGCTCCAGATCCGGTCGATGCGCTCCTTCGGAATCACCGAGCCCGACGCGATCCGCTCGACGACGTCCGCCTCGCGCTCCGGCGGATCCACCGACAGGGCGAGCTGCGTGACGACGTCGTTGCTGCGACAGAAGACCTGTTTCATCGCCGCTTCGCTGATCACGCCGAATGCGCGCTCGTGGGGGAAGAACCCGGCGCGATCGTCCACCGCCAGGAGCTTGAAGTGCCGCGGGCCGCGCGCGGCCGGCAGCATGACGTCGTCGCCGACGACGAGCTGATGTTCCCGGGCACACACCGACGTGACCACCATGCCTCGACCGAGCGCGAACTCGACACGATCGGCATCATGCAGGGGTCCGGCCAGGACACCGTCCTTCGCCAGCTCCTCCGGAGCGACACCCTTCACGTCGAAGGCGACTCGCACGGTTGCATCGACGGGGACGACGGAGCGCACGCCCGGCACGGCGGTGAGTCCCGAGAGCATGGGCCGCGGCACGTCCTTCAGCCGGAGAAACACGCGACCCGAAAGGGCGGTCGCGCCCCATTCGTCCTTCTCTCGCTTCAACGCGCCCGTCATCGCGTGGAGCGTGACGAGCCCGGCCGCGACCAGCGCGAGCCCGGTCACGGATCCCGCGAAGCGACGCAGACCTCGATCGAGGCCTTTTCGCACCAGCCATGGCTCGAGGCGGTTGCCACGCTCGAACGGCTTCAGCAGGACGCCGAGTCCGCGCGCGATGCCCCGCGGCATTCCCCACAGAACGAGCACGAAGGCCCCGAACACGGACGCAAGCCCGAGAGAAACTCCGAGCACGCCTTCGTCGACCCATCGCAGGTACCACGAGATCGTCAGAACGGCGGCCGGCCCGAGTGCCAGGACGACCGGCGCCAGCCACCTCCCGGCTGGCACCGCCGCCAGCGCCGATTCACCCTGCGTCAGCGCATCCACGACCTGCACGCGGCGAATGCGAAACAACGGCTGCACGGCACCGAGGAGGCACGCGGCGACGCCCGCGCATCCGACCCACCAGACGTCGCGCCACGGAATCTCGAACGTGGAGACGGGTCTCCCCCAACCGAGCGTCGTGAGCCGCGCGTCCAGCATCCATCGCGCGATGCCGGTACCGATGCCGATGCCCGTCGCCGTGCCGAGCACCGCCAGCACGAGCGCCTCGAGGAAGAAGATGCCGCCGAGTTGTCCGCCGGTCACTCCGAGCGCGCCCAACAGTCCGGCCTGCCTCACCCACGAGGTCACCGTGAGGCTGAGCAGGTGGTAGATGATGAAGAGCCCGACGCCGAGCGCCACGAACGAAGCGATGCGGACGCCGCTCCGAAACGCCCGCTCCTCGGGGGTTTCGCCCACCTCCCGCGCCTGGGGCACGGTGACGACGAAATCGTTCGCGAGCGACGCCGTGACGAGTTTCGATTCGTCGTCGTGCAGGAGACGGATCCACCAACGGACTGGCAGCCGTTCGGCCGGCGCGAGCGACGAGACGTCGTCGAACGGCAGGACGACGGAGCGCCCGCGATTGGGCCGCGCGAGGTATAGATCCGCGAGGATCCCCACGACCTCGAACGTCACCGGCAACGTCGGCGACTGCGCGCTGTCGGGCAAGACCACCGTGGCGCCATCGACGCACCCTTCGTGCGTCATGGGTGGGCGCTGGAGGGCGATCTTGTCGCCGAGCCTGACCTTCGCCTCCGATGCCGCGCGACCTCCGAGGAGGACGACGCCGCGCTCGCCCCGCCGGATGTCGCGGCCGTCCACGACGAGGTACGGGTCGAACCGGTTTGCGGCCCCCGGGTCGATCGCGATGCCGAGCAGATCGACCGGCGGCTGGTTCCCCCGCACGAGGACCACGCGCTCCGTCACCAACGGCGTGACGGCGTCGATGCGGTGATCTCCTTTCAGTCGCGCGGCGGCGGCTTCCGGAGTCAGCGTTCGCGCGTCCTTCGCCCGCAACTCCAGATCGGGGTTGCCCGTGTCGCGGCGGAAATGGGCACGGACGCCGAGCACGGTGTTCAGGTCGACGACCTGCACGGCCCAGACGGCAGCCACGCCGAACGCGATCCCGAGGATCGCGAGCGTGGTCGCGAGCCGTCTAGATCCCAAGTTCCTTGAGACGATCCAGAACGAGAGTCGCATTCACCTCTCCGCGGCCGAGCTCGGCGCCTGGCGCGATCGCGCCGTCCTTGAGGAACAACACACGGTCCGCCTGCGCCGCATCGTAGGGATTGTGAGTGACCATGAGGAGTGCGCGCTGCCGCTCCCGGGCGGCGCTGGCGAGGAGCTGCATGACCTCGCGGCCCGACTTCGACGCGAGGTTGCCCGTGGGCTCGTCGGCGAGCAGCAGCGGAGCATCGACGACGAGTGCCCGCGCGATCGACACGCGCTGGAGTTCACCGCCCGAGAGCTGATGAGGACGGTGGCCGCGGCGCTCCCAGATCTCCATGCGGCGCATGAGCTGCTCGACCTGGGCCGCGTGGTCCTGGGGATCCATTCCGTTGATCCGCAGCGGCAACTCGATGTTCTCGGCGGCCGTGAGCTGGGGCATCAGGTTGAAGTTCTGGAACACGAAGGCCACGGTCCTGCGGCGCAGGATGGCGCGCGGTTTCTCCGCGAGTTCGGTGACGTCCGTCCCTTCGACGATCACCTGCCCGGCCGTCGCCGGCAGGAGTCCGGCGATCACGTGCAGGAGCGTGCTCTTGCCGCTGCCGCTCTGCCCCATCACCGCCACGAACTCGCCCTTGTCGACCGTCACGCTGACCCCGCGCAGGACCTGCAACTCTCTGCCGCCAGCGCGGAACACGCGAACGAGGGACTTCACTTCCAGCACGGGTGCCATGGTTCTCCCGAGCGCCTTGCGCGAAGGCAGGGTTTACCACCGCCTCGTCGCGAGGGCCAAACGCTGCCGTCCATTCTCGATCCCAGGTTCGTGTGGCTGCGTCACTCGCGCGGCAACAGCACGTACGCCGTGCCGCCGCGCGCCATCCACACCGTTTCGAGTTCGGCCCTGCGGTAGACGATTTCTCCGTGCGCAGCGTCCTTGGCTGCGGGGTCGTTGACGGCCACGTCCCCGTTCTCGTCGAAACCGCAGAGCACGAGGAGGTGGCCGTCGGTCGACCGATACGGAGCGCCCGTCAGTTCGTCCCTCTTCGCCGCGATGCTGATGATGATCGGCTGGCCGCGGGTGATGTGCGTGGAGACGTCCTCCCAATCCGAGAACCGCGTGAGGTAGCCGGGAACGCCGTAGCTCCACGCCGCTTGGACGTTCTTGGGCCAGTTGCCGTAGATGTCGTGGGGAGCGTCGAGCGCGCGGTCGACGACCTCCCGTGTCGGGCGGACGACGCCCCGGTACGCGAGGACCATCGACAAGGACGTGGGGCTGCAGATGCGACCGGCGATCTCTTTCGCCTCCGCCTTCTGGCTGCGATACGGAACGCGCAGACGGCCGGGCCACGATCGCGGCGCACTGGGGCGACTCACGGAGGCTGCGGGCTCCACGTGCCGCTGCGTGAAACAGGTCGACAGGCGACGCACGACGATGGTCGCCGCGCCCGCGCGAGCCGTCGGCAGCCACCCGGTCACGCGAAGCTGTGCACGCTCGTGCGTGACCGTCGACTTGAAGTAATCGATGTCGACCTTGCCCCGATCGAACTCGACGGGAGGCGGCGACGGCCGGTCGTCGCGTCCCCACCGCCCCACCTCGAGCCAGGGCGACCACTCACCCTGCGCCGTCGCCACGCGTAGATCGACGGCGGCACCGACCTCGGGCGGCACGTCCAGGTTCCACGACACGAGGATCTCGTGAAATGGCATGGGTGCTGCAATCACAGGCGACTCGAACGAGTCAGCCAGCCCCTTCGACGCATCGATCCGGGGAAGAGTGGTTCGCGGCGCTGTCCCGCCGAAGTCCGCCGGTTTCGTCAGCGTCACCAGCGCATGACGCATCCCCTTCGGCAGTGCAGCCTCCTGGGCTGGAAGCGCGGCTGCGACGGCGAGGACGAGAGACGAGACGATCGCGGGCGTTCTCATGGGACTCCGTTCGAGGTGCGCACCATACACCGGATCCGCAGGTGGGGACACGCGGAGTCCGCGCGTGCCTCACCCGACCCGAACGGCCGGCGCCGCGCTCTTCGAGCGCTCCTCGAGCACGGCGATCGCGCGAGCGATGCCGAATTCCATGTCGGGGCAGAGATTCTGTATGTCCAGCCGCCGCGTGATCCCGTGGGCTACGAGCACCTTGTACTGGACCGGGGTGATGCCGGAGATCACGAGATCACGACCGGAGTCGTGCAGTCGCCGGATCGCGAGATCCAGGTCCATCATCGCGTTCCGGTCGAGCCGTGTCAGCGGGCTCATCGCGAGGACGACGACGACCCACTCCTGCGGCAGATGATCGACCCACAGCTGGAAGTCCGGCGGTCGGTGCAGCGTCCGCGCCCGCGGGCACGAGAACCGATAGAGGCCCAGTTCCCTCGGCAAGTGCTGGCGGTCGATGCCGTGCAGGCTCAGCTCGGGGTCGTTCCGGCCGTCGAGCTCACGGACGTCCGCGATCGGGCGTCGCCAGTCGACGAATATGATCCACCCGAGCATGAGCATGGGGACGATGTAGGCAGCATCGGGACGGTTGAGCCAGATGACCGTCGCGAGGATTCCGCCCAGGAGGAACGACCCGGCGATGCTGGCGAGAAGCGTGAGCCGAAGCAGCGCCGGGTTGCGTCGCGCCACCTGTGCGACACGGCGCAACCGCCTCCAGCCACCGGCGCGCAGTCGATCGCGCCACCAGAACACGAGTTGCACGGACTCGATGGCGAAGTCCGTGAAGATCCCCGTGAGGTGCGTCGTCCGGATCACGCCGCCCGAGATTCGCGTGATCGTGGCGTTCTGCAGTCCCATGGCGGCCGAGGCCACGCCCATGAGCAGCGAAGGATGGAGCTCGCCGTGCGCCATGAGTCCGCCGTTGATCTCGAATCCCAGCGCGAGGACCAGGAGCAGCACTCCCTCGGTCGCCATGGGAATGATGAATTTCGAATGAAGCGACCGGCGGCGGGCGATCTCCATCATCAACGAGGAGCCGAGTGCGCCCAGGCAGTAGCTCCCGAGGAGGAAGCCGAAGAAGAGAAGGCCCGCGCGGTCCCCGATGACGAGGGTCCGGCCGATGTTCGTGACGGTCCCCGTGACGTGGGAGACGAACGTCCCCATGGCGATCAACGCGACGCCATTGACCTGGCCGCCGATGAAGGAGAGAGAGATCGCGAGACGGGATTGTTGGCGAAACGAATAGGCGCGGGCGGACAGCATCGAAGCCCCAAAGCACGCTCACCGAGGTGGTCAGTCCTACGCCAGTGTGGATCGACCGCCAAGTTCACCCGGGTGGAGTCCGGTTTCCCGCCGCCGGTCCAACAGCGGCACGACACGGGTCGACGGCCTTCCTTCCTCAGCGGGGGTCGCTTCACAATCCCCATGCCGTACCCCACAATGTCGACCCACATGGAGAGCTGGTCATCCACCTGTTGGATCGCGATCCGGGGCGCCGCCGAAGGCATCCCCGAGGAGCGCGATCGCTTCGTGCGACGTTACGCCGCGGTCGTCCGCGCTTACCTGGAGGCCCGCTGGAAGCGAAACGACCGGGCCCATGACATCGACGACGCGATCCAGGAAGTCTTCATGGAGTGTTTCCGCGAGGGCGGCGCGCTCGGGAAGGCCGACCCGGGGCGGCCCGGCGGATTCCGAGCCTTTCTCTTCGGCGTGACGCGCAACGTCGCGTCGCGCGTCGAGCAGCGCAAGGCACGCAAGCGAGAGGTCGCCATCGACACGGCCTTCGGCGACGCACACGCGGATGCGGACTCCGGCGACCTGGCCGTCGTCTTCGACCGCGCCTGGGCGCAGTCGATCATGAGACAGGCCTGGGATCTGCAGGAACACACGTTCGCCGCCTCCGACCCCGGCGCCGCGAAGCGCGCCCGACTGCTGCGATTGCGATTCGAGGATGGCCTGCCGATTCGCGAGATCGCGGCGCGATGGAACGAGGACGCCGCAAGACTGCATCAGGAGTACGCGACCGCCCGCCGTGAATTCAAACGCGCGCTCCGCGACGTCGTGAGCTTCCACCTACCGGGCGCCAGCGCCGACGTGGACACGGAGTGCGCGAGACTTCTCGAGGCGCTCGCGTGAACGCCGACGAACCGCGCGATCCGCTCGACGACCTGCTCGACGCCGGCCTCGAAGCTGCGCTCACGCGGCGGGATGCCGCGCAGACGCCAGTCACCGACCCGGACGAGGCACGATCGCGACGGCCGGCGACCACGCCGCCGACGACGACACCGCCGTCGGCCGACCCATCGGTCCGCCGCGTCGGCCCCGACGGCCGCTACGAGATCGCGGGCGAGCTGGGCCGCGGAGGCATGGGGGTCGTCTACGAAGCGCGCGACCTGCGGCTGGGCCGCACCGTCGCCTTGAAGGCCCTGCGCGACGATCTGCGCGCGACTCCCGAGCGAATCCAACGCTTCATCGAAGAGGCGCAGATCGCCGGCCAACTCCAACACCCGGGCATCGTGCCCGTGCACGACCTGGAAACTGCGCGCGACGAGATTCGCTTCTTCACGATGAAGCTCGTCAGCGGCGAGACGCTGAAGGAACGTCTCGCGACGCGCGAGACCCTGCAAGACCGTCGTGAACGATTCCTCCGCACGTTCCTGTCGATCTGCGAAGCCCTCGCCTACGCGCACGCCCGCGGAGTCATCCACCGCGATCTGAAACCGTCCAACGTGATGGTCGGATCGTTCGGTGAGGTTCACGTCATGGACTGGGGCCTCGCGAAGGTGCTCGGTCGGGAGCTGGCCCCGCGACCCGCCGACGAATCGAGCATCTTCACCGTGCGCCGGGCCGACGGTGGCATCGACTCGCTCGGCGGGACGGTGATGGGAACGCCCGCGTACATGTCGCCCGAACAGGCGCGCGGTGAGGCGGAACGAGTGGACCGCCGATCGGACGTGTTCGCGCTCGGCGCGATCCTGTGCGAGATCCTCACGGGTCAGCCCCCCTACGTCGGCACGGACCCGCGGACGGTCCACGCGCTCGCGTTGCGCGCCGACTTGAGTCAGGCCCACGCGCGACTGGACGTTTGCGGGGCCGACGCGGCACTCGTCGCGCTCACCCGAGCCTGTCTCTCGGAGGATCCCGGGAGGCGGCCGGACGATGCTTCCATGGTCGCCCAGGGAGTCGCTGATCACCTCGCCTCGCTGGAAGCGCAGGTGCAGGCCGCGCACGTCCAGGCTGCGTCGTCGGAGGCGTCGGCCAGGCATGAGCGCCACGTGCGGAAGCTCACGCTCGCGCTCGGCACCGCGGCCGTGCTCGTGTGCGCCGGCGCCGCGGCCGCCTACTCGTGGGTCACCTCGGCGCGCGCCGACCGCGAGCGCGAAACGGCGGCGGCCGTCCTCGACGCGCTCGGCCGCGCGAACGGGTTGCGGGACCGTGCCCTCTCGTTGCCGGAGGCCGAGCGCGCGCCCACGCTCGCGCAAGCACTCGCCGCGGCAGACGAGGCGGGGCGCGTGGGCGCGGCCGCCGCCGCGCCAAAGGACGTCCAGTTGCGCGCGCAGTCCGCCGTCCTCTCGCTTCGGGACGCGCTCGCCGCCGCCGAAGAGGCCGCGCGCCGTGACGAGCGGGGACGAGTGCTCGCGGCGCGTCTCGAGGAAGTGCGCGCACTTCGTGCCCAGGTGGAGGATCCGGCCCGACAGGCCCACGAGTACGACGAGGCGTTCCGTGCCTTCGGCGTCGACGTGTCGACGATGGCTCCGGCCGAGGTCGCCAAGCGACTCGATGGTCCACACCTCGGCGCACCCATCGCGACGGCTTTCGACTGGTGGGCCGTTGCCGCGCATCGGGCGAAGACCGCATCGGGTCCGTCGTCCGACACGCTCCTCGAGATCGGCAAGCTCCTCGATCCGGATCCGAAGCGGCAGGCGATCCGCCGGGCTCTTCACGCCAACGACGTCGTCGCGATGACGACGCTGGCCGATCCGTCGAATCTGGTCGACCTGCCCCCGGCGACGGCGGAGCTGCTGGCCGACGCCGTCGGACGGGTGGTGGGCCGCGCCGAGGCGGTTCGCCTGTTCCGGATCATCCGTCGAGATCATCCGGGCGACGTCTGGGCCAACGTGGGGCTGTCGTCCTGGCTCGATCCCGAGGTGGAGGCCGAGGCGCTCGAGGCGCGCGACTGCCTCTCGGTGGCCGTGGTACTGGCTCCGTCCAACGACGTGTTCCAGGTCAACCTCGCCAGCGTCTCGTTCGGGCTGCACGACGTCGAGCGCGCGCGCAGGCTCATCGACTCCGTGCTCACTCGACGGCAGGACATCGCCGTCGCCTGGTTCGTGAGAGCGCAAATCCTCGGCCTGGCGAAGGACGCAGCTGGCGAGGAGGCGGCTCTTCGGCGCGGCATCGCCTGCGATCCGCGCTCAGGGGTCGCGCACAACAACCTGGGCGCGCTTCTCAGCGCACAGGGCCGCATCGACGATGCGCTTCGGGAGTTCGACGAATGCGCCCGGGTCGCTCCCACGCACACGCTGTCGCGATCGAACGCTCTGCGGCTGCTCGTGCGCGCGGGGCGCGCGGCCGAGGCCGAGCCGCGCGCCGTGGCAGCCGTGGCGGCATGCCCGAAGGATGCCGAGGTGCGCGAGGCCGCTGCGCAGGTGCTCGACGCTCTGGGACGGTCGAGCGATGGCCTGCGTTTGTCCCAGGAGGCTGTCGCACTCGAGCCTGACAACGTCAACGTGATCATCGCGTATGGAAATCGCCTCGTGACACGTGGCGACATCCTCGGGGGCGAGAAGGCCTATCGGCGCGTGCTCGCGCTCGCGCCGGCGCACGCCATGGCGCTCACGAACCTGGCTCAGCTGTTGCGGCATCGCGGGCGGTACGACGAAGCGTTCGATCTCATCGATCGCGCCGAGGCCGCCGGAGGGAAGTGTCCGGAGGCCGGGCGCACCTGGGGCGACCTCAAACTCGCGTGCCGAGAAGGTGCGGCGACGGAGCGGCGGATCCAACGAGTTCTCCTCGGGATCGACGTGCCGAGCGACGACGCGGCGTGGGATGCGCTCCTGCGCCATGCGGCAAGTCGCGATGCGGCCGTGCTCGAGGCGCGGCTTTGGGAGGCGCGGCTGCACCAGGCGAAACCTGATCCGACTTCGGGCGCGCGGTTCTATCGACGCGCGTCCATGGTGGCGATCCGGGCTGCATTCGGACCCGGCGATGAGACCGCTGCACTTTCGGAGACGGATCGCGCGCACTGGCGGGATGCGTCGCGGACGTGGCTCTCGGCTCAGACCGACGTCTGGGCCGAGACCGTGCGCCGCGAGGACGGCATCATGCCCGACGTCCGGACCGATCGCGACGTGCCACTGCGGGCCGCCGACTTCGCCCCCGTGCGCGAGCCGGCGAGCCTCGAGCATCTGCCTCCGGCCGAGGCGGACGCGTGGCGCGCGTTGTGGGCGCGCATCCGCGCGCTCGAGTGATCGCCCCGCAGCGCCGCACTCCAGCGCGGCTGGATCGGCAGCGCTCTGCCCTGCCGCGAGTGGCAGTCGCCATTCCACCCCACCCGGCCCGTTCGTTCGCATCACGATGGCGTCTCCACGTTCGCGCGAGGCCGGGAGGCCTCGCGGTCCGGCCAGGCGGAGCCTGGCGCTCCGACCGATTCTCGATCGCCCCGCAGCGCCGCACTCCAGCGCGGCTGGATCGGCAGGGCTCTGCCCTGCCGCGAGTGGCACTCACCATTCCACCCCACCCGGCCCGTTCGTTCGCGCCACGGCTGCGTCTCCGCATTCGCCCGAGGCCAACTGAAGCCTGGCGGAAATTCGGGAACGATTTCATGAAAACGACGGGCGGCGTGAAGAGCCCCTGAACAGCACCGCAGCGACGGGTCGACCAGCGCGCGATCGCTGGCCGCAGCTGCGGCGACACCATCGACACAGGGAACCCATCATGAAACCGATCCGCTCGATTCCGATCGCCCTCCTCGTCTGCCTTCTTGCCGCAATGACCGCGGCGCAATCCCCCCTCGACACCAAGACCGCCGGCACGCCGCTCCCGAGCGGCATCGGCGCCGCCGACGATCCGTCCGTCCCCGTGGCCCAGCCGCGGGCGCCAAAAACCAACGTCGACGGACGATCGCCCGGCCCTATCCAGACCAACGTCATGTTCGACATCGACGGGTCGACGACGTGGGCCGTGGGCCAGGACTACAAGATGGCCTTCGACGCGACAGGCGCCGCGTTTCACCCCGCGCTCGGCCCGGCAGCGCCGCAGAGCATGCCCGTCTCGTTCCGCCTCGACTCGATCCGCGCCGGAGCGCGCAAGGCCCGTTTTGCCGCCGACGTCGAGCCTCGGCGCACGGGACACCGCGTGACCTTCGACCGCGGCCTCGTCCAGGAGATCTACGACGTAGACCTCCACGGCGTCGAGCAGTCGTTCACGCTCGCGCAGCCGCTGGCGGCCGGTGCGTTGGAGCTTCGCATCCGCGCGACGACGACGCTCGCGGCCGTCGAGACCGACGACGGCATCGCGTTCACCGGCCCCTTCGGAGGCATGCATTATGGACTCGCCACCGTCGTCGATGCCGACGGTCGCGCGTCGACGCTCCCGCCCCGCATCCAGGGTGATTGCCTCGTCATCACCGTTCCCGAGACGTTCCTCGAATCCGCTCGCTACCCGCTCACGGTCGACCCGGGTCTCGCGACGCAACTCGTCTACTCCACGGGCGACGACGCCTACGACTCGGACGTGGCATTCGAGACCGGAATGAACCACTTCCTCGTCGTCTTCACGCGGACGTATTCGGCCGTCGACCACGACGTGTACGCCTACTTCCTCGGCTATACCGGCGTCGTTCAGTCGGGATCGTTCACGATCATCGATTCGTCCGTGCTCGATTGGACGCACCCCCGCGTCGCAGCGAACCGCGTCGCAACGCAGTTCCTCGTGGTCGGAGCCCGGGGCGCCGCACCGGCACGGCAGATCTGGGGACGCACCGTCGAGTCGGGCCTGCCGCCGTCGAGCGGTGCGCAGTTCCAGATCAGCGGCGCCGAGGGTGGCGACAAGCACGAGCCCGTCGTCGGTGGTGACCCCAGCACGCTCTCGCCGACCTACTACTGCGTGGCGTGGCAGCGGGACTACACCGCGACGGACGAGGACATCCATGCCCGTCTCGTCACCTCGACGGGTGCATCGTTCACGGGAGTCCTGGCGATCTCGAACCTCGGCAGCGACCGCGACCAGCATCCGGCGATCTCCAAGTCCGACGGGATCGGTGGTTCCTACTCGCAGTTCTGGCAGCTCGTCTGGCAGCGTCAGCTCGGCGCGCAGCACGATCTCGTCGGCGCGCGGCTCTCCTGGGACGCCACGGTCGTCACATCGCCATTCCCCGTCAACACGACTCCCATCGACAGCATCGAACCCAGCGTGACGACCCTCTCCGATCCGACGCTCGGGGCGTCGCAGTGGCTCGTGACCTATGAAGTGGTCGGGGCCGTGTCCCACGTGGGCTATCAGCTGATGCAGGGACAGTCGTTCGTGACCGGGTCCAACAACCTCGCGTTGATCGAGGGTTCGCTCGACTACGACCGTCACAGGCCGACGGCGACCTGCACCGGTGCGACGTACACGATCGCATACTCCGAGCTGTGGACGCCAGGCTCGCCCGACTACGACCTCCACGCCACGACGTTGAACGTCATCGGAGGAACCGTCTTCGGGGTGAGCGAGGCGAACGCGGACGTCTCCACGTCGTTCTCCATCGAAGCCGCCCCTGCGATCGCGTCGAAGTTCGATGGCGGTGAACGCGGCGTCGAGACGGAAATCGTGTTCGACTGGGGCTCGAACCCGCGAGGCGTCGGCTCGGCGCGATACCTGGCGCGCGCCGCGAGCGGCGGCCTTGCGAGCCTGGCGACGGGTTGCGGAAGCCTGGGGCTTGCGATGTCCGGGCAGTTGATCATCGGCCAGCAGTTGACGATTTCGATGCCGAACGCCGGCGTCAATCCGCTCATCGTGATCGGTGCGCCGATCGCTCCGACGCCACTCTGCGGCAGCTGCCTGCTCGGCGTGGACATCGTGAACTCGCCCATCGTGATCAACGGCGCGACTCTCAGCGGAACGATCCCCGCCGACGGGGCGCTCGTCGGTGTGGACTTCGCAATCCAGGGTGCCGACTTCTCGGGCGCGGCGTGCCAGTTCCGCGTCTCGGACACGGCCGTCATCCGCATCATGTGACGGCGAGTCGACGAACGGCCGCACGATGCACCGAGGCCGCAGCCCGGCCGCTCGGCCTCAGGCCGGCGTGTCGACCGTCAACCCCGGCGGGAACGCCTTGAACGCGCTCGACGGATCGGGCTCCTGACCGCTGAGCGTGTTCCTCACGGCCGACTCGAAGTCGCGCCGAAACTGCTCCGGGTCGATGCCGAACTCCTGGAGCTTGCGGAAGAACGCCTGCTGCGCCGCGTTCTGGGCTTCGACACCGGCGGCGAAGGCGAAGTGGGCGTCGCCGTCCGGCTCCCCACCTCGAATCCCCTCGACGTGCGCACCGCGACCAGGCTTGCGGTTGCCGAGCACCTTGGCGATGGCCTCCTCGACGATCTTGTTCGGATCGGAGGACGGCTGGCTCCTGGCGTCGTCGAGCGCGGTGATCACGGCGTCCTGCAACTCCTGCGGGAACGACCCGGGTGGGCGTGAGCGATGCCGATGCGCAGCGTGAGCTCCGTCCGCGACCGGACCGGACTCCGTCGCGCCGGAAGCGCCGCGCGAACGCGCCGTGGCGCCGGGTGTTGGTGCCGTGGCGTGCGATGACAGGCTGGAGAGCGCGGCGCTGATGCTGATCGAAGACATGACGATGTGAACCCTCCCGACCGCACGAGCGCGAGCGGTCGCACTCCCGGGCCCGTGTGACCCGGATCTGGGTTCCTTATCGGAGGTCGATCCCGAGACCTGAGCCTTCCGCGAATTGCGCGCTCCGCACGCGCTCAGCCGCACGATCGACCGCGCGGGCGCGGCGTCGACGAGCGAGCCCCGAGCGCCGCGAGACGCGCCCTCGTAGCCTCCCGGACACACGGCATCCGTGTCGTGATGCCGGCGTCGTGTATCGTGCCACGCGTGCACGATATCCCCCTGGTCACGACGATCGCCGCGGCGTTCACCGCTGCCTGGCTGCTGGGCCTCCTGACCCAGCGTCTCCGCTTGTCGCCGATCGTGGGCTATCTCCTCGCCGGCATCGCGATCGGGCCACACACTCCCGGATTCACCGGCGACGTCCACATCGCGCAGCAGCTTTCGGAAGTCGGGGTGATCCTGCTGATGTTCGGGGTCGGGCTCCATTTCGATCTGAAGGACCTGCTCGCGGTGAAGCGCACCGCCATCACGGGCGCGCTGGGGCAGAGTCTCGCCGCCACCGTCGTTAGTGCCGCGGCCTTCGCGGTGCTCGGCTTTCCCATGGGCTCGGGCATCGTCTTCGGGCTGGCGCTCGCGGTCGCCAGCACGGTCGTGTTGATTCGCATGCTCGACGACCGCCAGGCCCTCGATACGCCCGAGGGTCACATCGCCATCGGATGGCTCGTCGTCGAGGACATCCTCACGGTCGTCGTGCTGGTGTTGATCCCGGCGTTCGGAGGCCCGGGCGATCCGGCGGCGTCCGGATGGCAGATCGCGACGACCCTGGGCGTGGCCTTGCTCAAGCTCGGCGCCTTCGTGGCGATCCTCATGGTCGTCGGCGCCCGTGCGATCCCGTGGCTGCTCGCGCGCGTCGCACGACTCCGCTCACGCGAGCTCTTCACGCTCACGGTGCTCGTGGTGTCGATCGCACTGGCGGTCGGGGCCTACGCGGCGTTCGGAGCATCCATGGCGCTCGGAGCGTTCCTCGCCGGCATGATGGTCGCTCAGTCGCCATCGAGCCATCAGGCCGCCGCGGACGCACTTCCCCTGCGAGATGCCTTCGCCGTCGTGTTCTTCGTCTCGGTCGGAATGCTCTTCGATCCGAAATCGGTCGTCGAGAACCCGGGGACGCTCTTCGGTGCCCTCGCCGTCATCCTCGTGCTGAAGCCGCTCGTGGCGTTCGCCCTCGTGATGGCCTTCCGACACTCGTCGAAGACGGCGCTGACCGTCGCGGTCGGGCTCGCCCAGATCGGCGAGTTCTCGTTCATCCTCTCGGACGTGGGGCGCAGGCAGGGGCTGATGCCCGAGGCCGGCCACAACGCGCTGGTGGGTGCGGCGATCGTCGCGATCACCCTCAACCCGCTTCTCTTCGCGGCGTTGCCCGCGCTCGACGGTTGGATCCGACGGCGGCCGAGGTTGTGGAGCGCCCTGAATCGGGGCGCACGCGGCGCCGTGCGAGCGGGCAACATCGCCACGATCCGGGCCGTGGCCGAACCGGCCATGAAACAGAAGCCGCTGGCCGTGGTCGTCGGGTTCGGGCCTGTGGGGCAATCCGTCGATCACCTGCTTCGCGAGGCGGGGCTCGAGACCGTCGTCGTGGATCTGAATCTCGAGACGGTGCGCGAGCTCCATGCGCGCCAGCGTCTCGCCATCTTCGGCGACGCGTCTCGATCACTGATCCTCGGTGAGGCCGGCGTCGCGCGAGCGTCTCACGTGATCCTCACGCTGCCGCACGCTGCCGACCGGCTCGCCGTCGTCAGCGCCGCTCGCACGATGAACCCCACGGCGAAGATCGTCGTGCGGGCGCGCTACCTGTCGGAGCGGGCCGCGCTCGAGCAGGCCGGTGCATCCGCGGCCGTGTTCGAGGAGGCCGAGGCGGCGCTGGCACTCGTGCGCCTGGTGCTGAAGGACGCCGGCGTGAGCCGCGACGGCATCGAGCACTCGATTCGCGAGGTCAAGCTTCGGCTGATCCTCGAGAACGTCGCCAACCTGGGTGATCGCACGGTTCGCAGCGTGATGGTTCCGTGGTCGCGCGTGCGCCGGCTGTCGACGTCGGCGGATTTCTCCCAAGTACTCCGGCAACTCGCGAAGGAGCGTTTTTCGCGGTGGCCGGTCGAGGACACCGATGGCCGGCCGATCGGCTACCTGCTCGTGAAGGACCTGTTCGGGGACGGCGAACCTGCGACGCCTGACGACTGGACCCGATTGGTGCGGCCCTTGCGCACGATCGGTCCAGATGAGGCCCTCACCTCCACGCTCGCCGAGTTTCAGCGCACTGGCACCACCGTTTGTCTCGTGGAGGACGCCGGTCATCCGATCGGCCTCTTCACCATCGAGGACATCCTCGAGCAGGTGATCGGCCGATCCGTCGACCTTGCCGCTGGGTGATCGACGGGGCCCGGATCCGGGCCAGTCGAGGCTGGTGATCGTGCCGCAGGGGCACGTCGACCGTCGCTCCAACCGAGAAGACGGAGATCCAATTGCGGCCAGCCGCGTGAAGCCAGCGTCACGGGGCGCGCCTGTACGGTGCGAGTCGCCGGCCCGTCCGGTTCCCCATCCACGGTTTCTGCATTTCCGCGAATCCGGCCAACCAGCTCCGCCTCAGCCGATAGAATCGCCGCCGGCCGCGCATGTGTGCGGCCAGTCTGGTCATTCCTATCGGAGGACAACATGGTCAAAGAGCAACGTGTGCTCCTGGCCAGCTTCCTCGCGTGCATCATCGCCTCATCGGGGTGGTGCCGCGGGGGAGATGGCAGCGGAGGCGCCGAGTCTCAAATGAGGCTCTTCGTCCCGCCGAAATGGGAGTTCCTCGTTCCCAATGAAGTCCCGCTACCGCTCGGCGCGGAACCGGATGGTCGACAGATCATCCCGGTTCCCCATGCCGGCGGACGCGGCTTCTTCGTGGAGAGCGACGGGATCTCGCTTGGCGTCGACACCAACGGCGACGGCAAGGTCGATGAGCGGGTCAAGGGCGTCGGTGGTTCGGTCGTGTTGAAAGGCAAGTCCAGCGAGGGACGGGCCTTCTCGTATGCGGTCCGGATCATCAACGAAGGCACGGCGTGGAAGTACCTGAGCACCTGCGCAATGGGTGGCAAGGTCGCCGGCTGTGACATCAAGCTCATCGACCTGAACGGCAACGGGCGGTTCGACGAGTTTGGAACGGACGCGATGATCGTCGGATCGGGCAAGGCGGCGTCGCTGCTGTCACGCACGATTTCGATCAGCGGCCAGCTCTACTCACTTTCCGTGACGCCTGGCGGCGACTCGGTGAAGGTCGAGCCGTGCACGACGCCGACGGGGACGGTGAATCTCGCATCGGGCTTCAAGTCCGAAGGCGGAGAGCTGCAGTCAGCCGTGATCGCGAACGCAGCAGGCGACATCTCGTTCGAGCTTTCGGCGCTCAAGAACGGACTGACCGTTCCAGCCGGTGAGTACAAGCTGCTTTGGGGCTTCGTGCGGAAGGGCGGCGAAACCGCCAAGGTCCGTGGCACCAACTGCAAGCCGCTCACCGTCGAAGCGGGCAAGTCGACCTCGATGGCGTGGGGCGGTCCTCTCGACATGGACTTCGAGTTCTCGATCGACAAGGACAAGCTCACCGTGCCCCCGACCGTGAAATTCATGGGCCGGGGCGGCGAGGAGTACTACGAGTTCAAGCCCGATGCGAAGTCTCCGAAGATCATCGTCTACGACGCCGAGACCAAGGCGGTCGTCGTCGAGGGCCGATTCGGAGGCTGTTGAGGGGGCGGCTTCAAGGAGTACACCGGGCGTGTACCACAGAACAAGAAACTTGAAGTCAACCTCGAGCACTCGCGTTCGCTCTTCGGTGGAATGACCAGCAAACCCAAGTCGAACGTCAAACCGATCGTCGGCGGTGTGACCGGGCAATCCGGGAACTGATCACCGCGCCTGACTTCAGTGTCTTGTGCTGAACGGCGGAGTGGCCATTGGCCTCTCCGCCGTCCTTTTTTGGGGCGCATGACGACGGCTCGGGCAAGTCCGGAGGCCTCGCGATCCAGCCGGGCAAAGCGTCTGGCGCTCCGGATGGCGGTCCAGCCCGACATCGGTGGCGCCGGCTACGGGTCGCCGAGAACGTTCCATTGCTGGCCGCGCATCCCGCTCACTCTCGTGACAGCGTCACGGAATCGGGGGATGATCTCGCCTCGAATCGGTCCGGCCAGGCAAAGCCTGGCGCTCCGGCTTCGCGATCGGAGGAGCGCCGCGCTCCAGCGCGGCCGGATGGCAGGGCTTCGCCCTGCCGGAAGTGGCGACCGGACGTCGACGCGCCGCATGTCCGGTCGGTCCGTGCGCGATTGAATGCGGGGGTGGTTGGTGAGGATGAGCCGTCGACGTTCACGCGAGGCCGGGAGGCCTCGCGGTCCGGCCAGGCGAAGCCTGGCGCTCCGGCGCGGGCCGGTCAGGCGGAGCCGGGCGTTCGGAACGAACGCGGGTGAGCGGCGCGCACCCGAGCGGTGAAGGACGCGGCGTCGGCTGGCGAAAGTACGCCGTGCGCCGACAGCCACGTGATCACGTCCACCTCCACGAGCGGGAACGCGGACGTCACTCCGTCGGCAAGAAGGAAGGCGTGATCGGCACCGGCATACTCGCGATACTCGAAGTCCGAGGACGCGGCGGACAAGGCATCGCGCAGAGCTCTGGCGCTCTCGACGGGCACGCTTTCGTCCCGATCGCCGTGGGCGATGAAGATCGGCCGCTTCACTTTCACGAGGTCGTCCGCAGGCCGATTCCACAGATAAGAGTTCCACCGTCGGTAGGGATGCCCGAGCCAATCCTCCGCAGCATTCGGACGGAGGCGGATGTCCATCAGGCGATCGTCGAGTTCCGCCTCGCTGTGGATGCCGAGATACCCCGGTCGAGAGCGCACGAAATGGCGCAGCTCATCGGCCTGCGTCCACCCGCCACCCCCGCCGAGCAGCAGCAGGTGCGTGACGCGGGGCTCCTCGGCGGCGACCGCGGCGGCCACGTCGGCACCTTCACTCGACCCGACGAGCACCAGGGGTACGCCTTCATCGACCGCGCGACTTGCTGCGCGGACGACGGCCGCGAGATCGGCGATCCGCCGCCCGCGCGTCGCACCAAGACGCGTCGCCGCCTCGTCGATGGGCTCGTCACCCCGAACTCCGCGCCGCTCCGGGAGGACGACCCGAGCGCCCAGGATCGCAAACCCGGCGAATTCTCCGATGACCCGCGTCACCGTCTGGTCCTCGGAACCGGTGGCGTAGACGACGAGCGCCGTCGGCGTCCGAAGTGAGTCGTCCTCGCCCTGCGGCACGAGGCGCCATGTCGTCAGCGCGTATCCATCGTCCGCCACCACGGGCTCGATCACTCCCGCGATGCTCACCGAGCCAGCTTGACAGCCACCGAGGATCCACCCGATCACCAGCACGCTCGCACCGCAGAGAACTCGTCGCGCGTCGATCATGCGTCTCCATCCACGGCCATCGTTCGAGGCCGGTTCGGCTCGCACGTGATACGGACTCGGTGCGGCAACACCTCCCTACGATCGCGGCGTGCCTGACTCGGGCCCGGGCACCGCTCGGTCGTAGAACGGACGACAGGCCCCCGTCACGTCCTTCTCCTGGACATCGTCGAGGATCAACAGATCCAGGTGACGTTCCGTGCCGAAGAGCCCGGAGAAGACGGCCCCGATCTCCCGAAGGAGCGGACGCGGCGGAGTGGCGGAGCGAAGGCAAAGCATGAGAGCCTCCGCTGACGCAGAGTCGTAGAGAGCACGAACGAGGTACGCCCGCTCGACACCGGCTTCGTCGCGGAGCACGACCGCCGCTCGAACCTTGAACGCGCGCTCGAGCGCCCCGTCCGCCTCCCCGACGAATCGGATGGCGTCTTGCGTGAACGACTCGGTGCGGATTCGGTGCTTCTGGGACATCGTTGCGTTCCGTGGGACTCTCCGCCGCGGCCGGCTTCTTCCACGAGATGAAACGGCGACACGTCGAACGACGCAAGTCTCGGCGTGATGAGGACGGGCTTCAAGCGGATCCGTCGCGATGGCCGAGCCTCCTGGGACCGGCCCCGAACTCCGGATGATGCGCCGCCGCACACGCATTCGAAATCGCGCGCGGCCGAGCGTGACGACCGCGGAGCGATGGGCCTCTCGCTGCTGACGGCGCTCAACGGCCGGCGCCGGACACCCCGACCCAACGGCAAGGAGACCCTCGCCATGAGACTGCAATCCGCACGTCGTCACGCATCAATCCGGCTCGTCCTCGCGCTCGTCGTCGCCTTCGGGGGAGCCGTCCACTCGCAGACCATCGATCTCTCGGTCGCGGCCCTCGGCGCCGGCGGGAGCACGGACTACTACACCCTCCGCGGAACGGGCCCCATGCCAGGAACCTGGGTCGTCTTCGGACCTGGGAACCAGCCGGGCGGCGCGACGGTGAAGTCGTGCCAGAACTCCCTCCACGGCGAGGTGTACGCCGTTCGTGCCAGCCTCGCGGGCGGCGTCGTGCAGACGCAGATCGACCAGTTCACCAGCCCCTTCGTGATCCCCCGCGTCGGCGCGTGCCTCGGCCCGTGCGCCATTCAGCTTGGGGGGGGCCGACTCATCCGCGACGTCGCGTTCGATCGCACGATCAGCGGTGGCCAGATCGTCGCGGCCGCCTTCGACTCGCTCCTCACCCCACCGCAGGCCGCATTCCGCCGATACACGCCCGGCACGTTCGTGCCCGCCGGAGGGTGGGTCTCGGTCACCGGCGTGGGCGACATGTCGGCGATGGCGATCCGCCAGACGGACGGGACCATCTTCGTCGCGACGACGAACGGCCCGATCGTGATGCTCTCGTCGAGCTTCGCGGTGACCGGAGCGCTTGCCGACCCGTTCTCCGCCGTCGGCCCGTCCTTCATCACCGACCTGAGCTGGAATCCATGCACGGCCGCGGGGTGTCTCGGCGGGTTCGACCTCGTCGTGTGCGGGTTCAACCCGTACCTGCAGCTCAGCGGCATGCCTCCCGGAGCGACATTCGTGCTGCGGATGAATGCGACGGGTTCCTGGTTCAGCGTCGACCTGCGTGGCGGGCTCGCGACGCTGCCGATCTCCGTGACCGCGGACAACCACGGCGACTACTACGTGCTGCGTAGCGACGGCGCGATCACGGCCTATGCGAACGCGGCCAACAACACGACGGGAACGCCGATCGCGGTCGCGCCGATCCCCGACGCCCAGGCGGTGACGTGGCTCACGGAAACGTACGAGCGCACGTTCGACGTGGCTGGCGCAACGACGCTCGGGAGGCTCTCACTCAACCCCAACGTCTACGCCGACAACAACGACAGCGTCTTGCGCTGGGACCTCACGCCGCCGACGGCGAACATCTTGACCGTCTATGTCAGCCCCGTCGACATCCCCGGGGTGCTCGTCGCACCCGGTGTGATGCTGCTCCTCCACCCGTATGCACCGGGGGCCGTCACCTTCGCGTCCGCCGGATCTCCCATTCAGTTGAACCTGGGCTCGCCAATGCCGGCCGCCCTGAACGGCTCGCTGCTCTACGCCCAGGCGCTGGACGCGTCGATCCCCGCGATCTCGTCGCTCTGCTGCATGCGGATCGGGTTCAAGGGCGTCGAGTGAAAGCGACCCGATGACGACCGCGTCGCGCGCGGTCGCCGACGGTCACGCGCTCATGGCGACGCCGTAGCGGTCGCGAAGTACGCCGGCGTGGTGTTCCGTGTGCCCGACGAGGATGAAAGCAAGTGCGCGCGCGGTCACCACGCGCTCACTCGCCAGGCCGCGTCGCAACCAGCACGAATCATCCAGTCCGCCGACCAACGTGAGTGTCGACTGTCGGACCGCAACCCACTCGGCGACGAGGTCGCTCCACGTTCGCCGGTCGAAGTCGGCCATGCGCACGTACTCGTCCTCGTCGAATCCCGCGAGAGGCGTCGTGTCGCCGCGCGCGATGCGCAGGAGGCGGTAGCTGAACACGCGCTCGGCGTCGGACAGATGACCGACGACTTCCTTGATGCTCCACTTCCCCGCCGCGTACCGGAATGCGGCGCGCGCCTCCGTCACCTCGGCGAACGCCGCCGGGAGACGCCGCGCCTGATCGCGCAGCACCACGCGGACGTCCGCGCCCGACGGCACCTTGGCGACGTACCCCGCATAGAATGGCGCGCACTCGTCCGCCATCGGACGCTCGAGAAGCATCGACATGGGAACCTCCTGCACCGGCGCATGAGCCGATGCGGAGGCTATCACGGCGGCGGTGATGCTCACGTCGCGGCGCGATGTCGAACGCGCGACTCGACGGTCAGTGGTTCCCGACCGGGATGGGCGTTGCGTTTCGAATCGCGAGGAACTACGCTCGCAGCTCGGTCCGACCTGGCCGGGAAGGAGTGGACCGTGCCGACGCCCAGGCCCGTTCATGCGCGTGTGACGTTCGCTCTCGTCTGCGGATTCGTCGCGGCGCAGAGGTTTCTACGGATCACTGATGCCCCGGGACATCGGTGACGATCGCCCCCCGGACCGGTGTTGAACCACCGACGGCGTTCGCGGGGATTCAACCCGTGATGACCGCACACGGCGTGACACTCGATGAACTCCTGGCACACGAGCGATTCCTGCGGGCAGTGGCCGCGCGGCTCGTGGCGCGGGACGACGTGGACGACCTCGTGCAGCGGACCTGGCTCGCGACGGCGCAGGGCGGCCCGCGTCGGCCGGGGCGTCTGCGAGCGTGGCTGGCGACCGTCGCGCGCAACCTGGCGGGCAAGCTGAAGCGGGAGACGGCCCGCCGCGTGCGACGCGAGGAAGCCGCGACGCCACGAGCGCCGCTTCCGACGCCGGAGCAACTCGCCGACCGCGAAGCAATGCGTCGGGCGGTTGCCGATGCGGTCCTCGCGCTCGCTCCGGATCTCCGCGAGGCGGTCCTGTTGCGGTGGTACGAGGGAATGTCCGCGCGGGACGCGGCGGCGCACGTCGGGGTACCCGTGGAGACCTTCCGCACGCGACTGAAGCGCGCGCATGCACGGCTCCGAAACCACCTCGACGACCGTTACGGCGGCACGAATCCCTGGGCCAGCGTGGCGCTCGCGCTCGGTGGATCCGGCCTCGCGCGCGGCAGCGCGGCGACGACGGTCATGGAAGGAGTTCTCGTGGCGATGCAGACCAAGGTCGCGGTCGCGGCGTGTGTCGTCGTGCTCGCGGGAGTCGGGAGCTGGTGGTGGATGCGCGACGTCGGCCCGAGCTCGTCGCCGCAGGCCACCGCGCAACCGATGGCCGCGGACGACGAACTCGCGCGGCGCTCGAATGCGGGCAACGGTTCGCAGGCCACACCGGCCGTGACGGTGGCCATTCCCTTCACCGATCGGGACGGGCCCGCGGCCAGCGGCCCCGTCGTCGGAAGCCTGCGCGCGCGGGTCTCGTGGCCGGACGGAACGGCGGCGGCGGGCGTGACCGTCGGGTTCCTTCACCCGGGGCGCTGGGGCGGCCAGCCACAGAGTCGCACGACCGATGCGATGGGTTTGACCGGACCGATCGTCGACACGCCGGCGACGTTCTCGCTTCGCGTCGATCGTGGGCAGCGCTGGGTCGCCGCAACGATCGAACCGGGACACGAACGCATCGTCGATTACCGGCTCGATCCGGGCACGGCGGTCTCGGGCCAGGTTCTGGACGGCGACGATCGCCCGATCTCCGACGCGGAGATCCTCGTGAGCGGCGACGGACGCGTGCCCCAGGTCGTCGCACGCACGACGTCTGACGGGAGCTACGCCGCGCGCGACGTCCACGCCGAGCTCTCCCTCTTCGCCCACGTCCGCGGACGGGCGCCAGCGGCACCTCAACGCGTCGGCGGCGGCACGGGGCGCCCGGTCGAGCGCAACTTCCGCATCACGACCGACGGCGCGTCCGTGACCGGCACGGTCCGTTCATCGAACGGGACTGCGCTCGCGGGAGTACGCGTCTTCGCCTCGCCGGAAACGACCGCGATGGCGGCGAGCGGCGCCGCCAGCTTCGACCTCGCCGTCGAGACGCGAACGAACGACTCCGGCCAGTTCCGGGTGGATTCGCTCCCGGCGGGTCCGTGCAACGTGGTCGCGTACCTCGCGGGCTTCGCGATCGGTGAAGCGCGCGTCGATGCTGAAGTCGGGCAGGCCGCCACCGCGTCGATCACCCTGTTCCGGGAGAGTCGACTCGTGGGAACGGCGCGCGGACTCTCGCCCGATCGACTTCGCATCCAGGTCGCGGGCAGCGGGCCGTTCAGCGCCCGTGCGACGACCGCCGCGCCCGATGGAACCTACTCCCTCGACGGGATCCTGCCGGGCCGCCGCCTCGTCCGCGCGCGCGACTCGGCCCAACAGCACGCGACGACCACGCTCGAATTTCCGGAGGGCGGCGAACTGCGGTGGGATCCACCACGGAACGAGAACCTGCGTGTCCACGGCCGCGTGGTCGATCGGCACGAGCACGTCGTCCACGCGTCCGTTCACCTCTACCGGCGCGTCGAATCGAGGCTCGTCGATCTGGCTGCGCGACCCGTGGATGGCCAGGGCCGATTCTCCTTCGCCGTGCCCACACCCGCACCCGCCGCGCTCTGCATCGACGTTCGCGACCCCGAGTCGGGCCGCACTCTCGCGCCACTCGAGGACGTCGCGCCGGGCGACACCGAGTACACGATCGTCGTCGCCGACGAACTCGTGCCGTCGGCACACATCCGCGGCCTGCTCCTGGCGAGTGACGGGAAGCCGGCGACGGACGGATACGTGCAGATGTTCGCGGGAGCGTGCGACGCCTCGCGCGCGCTTCGCCCCGACCCCCAGACCGGACGATTCGAGGCGGGTGGTGCTCTCCCGCCGGGCCGCTACACCCTCGTCTTCGAATGGGGCGACGCGCGCATCCCCATCCCACTCGGGTCGCGCGAGCTCCAGGCCCACGAGACTTGGGACCTGGGCGAGATTCGCGTCCCCGTCGTCGGACGCGCGGCCGTCCGCGTCCAGTCCGAAGCTGGTGCCGACGAGCCGTCGCGTCCGATCGGCGTCTTCCTTCAAGACGGGACTCCGCTCGGGCCTTGCGCCATGACGTCGAGCGCGTCCGAGTTCGTGTTCGAGGCGGCGCCCGGCCGGTATTGGGTCGTCGTGAGCGGCGACTCCTCCCGCGCGCCCGCATTGCAGGAGATCGAGATCCGAAGCGAGACCACGATCCCGGTGACTCTCCGGCGCGCCGCGGGAGTCGACGTGCAAATCGCGGTGCCACCGCGAACCGCGGCCGTCGTCGCACTCAACGAGGCGGGCGCACTGCTCGCGATCGTGGGGATCGACGGAACGGCCGAACCCCATCTCCGCCTCTCTCCGGGGATGTACCGACTCGAGGCACGCGCCAGCGAATCCGAGGTCTACCGACAACGCGTGGTCGTGCCCGCCGGGGTCACGACGTTCCACGCGACCATTGAACGTCGATGAACGGTCCCACGACGCGCGCCGTCGTCGCACGCGCGCCGGGAGCCGCGGGCCTCACGGCGGCGTGATCTGCACGATCGCCGGCGCGATGACGTTCATGGTCTTCACGACCTCGCGGTCGCGTCCGTAGCCAGCGAGCAGCTGGACGACGTAACGGCCCTCCGGAACGTTCGCCACGAGCTCGCCTTCCTTCCCCCCTTCGACGTAAGGGTTGGCGTCGAGGCTCGATCGTTCGAACCACACGCGCTCTGCCCCGTCGACGACGCGCACGAGGACGCACGTGCCGGCCTCGCGCAACTCCTTCGCGATGCGCAACCGCAAGACGACCGCCGGCTTGACCTCCAGC
Source organism: Planctomycetota bacterium (assembly GCA_044222185.1). Lineage (GTDB taxonomy): Bacteria > Planctomycetota > CAIWVZ01 > JBGANV01. Next base: position 44,845 of record JBGANV010000012.1, on the reverse strand, counting down.
GTCAGCTTGCCGCACTCGGCCGCGCCTTCGGCGAGTTCGACGATCAAGGACTGCATCAGGTGGTTGCCGTCGGGGTCGCGCACGAACGCCTGCACGGTGTAGCCGAACCACGGAACCGGCAGCCGGAACGAACCGTCCGCCTCGGGACTGCACTCGAACGTCTGGCTCGTAATCTCGGAACTGACCGCACTCACCAGGAGGAGCCCGCGTCCGGGCCGGTTGCCGCTCACGATGACCTTGCCTGCGAGCACCATGCCGCGCGCCATCCGAACGACCACCTCCTGGGCCGCCGGGGACTCGGCCACGGTGATCGCCAGGCGCTTGGGCAGCGCGAACCCCGGCGCATCGATCGAAAGGCTGTGGTCCCCGGCCGGAATGCCGCGCGCCCGCACGACCCCGGGATCCGACTGATGGAGCGTGAACACCTCGGCATGGGGCTCCCCCGAGGGGTCGACCCGACGCTCGGGCTTCCTCGCCGAGCGCGCGTTGGCGAACAACATCGCTCGGATCGGTCCAGGGACGAGCGCTCCATCCTTCTCGTCCAGCACCTTCACGTTGAGCGTGATGCCTGGCGGCACGGGCAGCCAATCGAGCTTGTAGGTCGCGTGCTTCGAGAGGAGTTCCAAGGGACGAGGCTCCGTCTTGAAGGCGTAATCCGTTTGCGTGCGATTCGCCTCCGACGGGCTTCCCACGGGCAATGGTGGCGCGACGTCCACGGATCCGACCGCATCCGCCGGGAGGTCGTCGAAGCGGAATCTGCCCTTCGCGTCGCTGACGGTCCACGCATAGCCGTCCTCCTTTGACTTCGGCATGAATGCGATCCGCGCTGCTTCCACGGGTCGCCCGGCGGCATCGACCACCGTTCCTCCGCGCGGAACGGGCGCTCCGAGCTTGACGTGGAGATTGCCGTCCGCACCGATGGTGGTCATCGGGTCGCGCAACGTCGTCGGAGCGAATCCGGGGGCTGACGCGCGCAGCGACCAGCTCTCGGTCCCTTCGAGGACCGGGAACCTGCCGTCGACGTCCGAGACGTTCGCATACTCGTATCCGCCGCGCTCGGGGCGCTCCTGCAATCTCACCTCGACGCCCGGCACGCATCGCCCCGTCTCCGTCTCGACGATGCCCGTCAGCGACCGCTACGTCGCACGGCCGTCGAGCACGATGTCCTTGACCGTCGTCTCCGATCCGGGCTTGACGACCTCGGCGGACGCTCCCTGGGCAACGCCGGCTTTGTCCATCGCCCACAGTTCGAGCCTTCCCGGCACCGTGCTCTCGGGCAGCCCGTCGAACGCGAAGTCGCCGGCGGATCCCGTGACCTGCTCGCAGATCCGGTCGCCCGGTCCCCGATCGAACAGCAGTTGATCGACCATCCGATCGCCGTGCTCGAATCGGGCGACGACGCGAAGGCCGCTCACACCCGCACCGGATGAGTCGACGACGCGGCCCAGGACGCGCGTCGAAGGTCTGAGCACGATGGGCTGCGTCAGCACGCCACCCTCACGACTCGCGCGGGGTAGCTCGAGCATCGCAGGGTCGTACCCCTTCGCCACGACGACGAGCCCGCCGTGGAATCGCTTCTGGGCGCCGGAGCGCAGCGTTCCGGTCCAATCGTGCTCGCCGGAGATCCAGCCGAGCTGGCGCAGAAGCGGAACGTTGCGGATCTCGTAGGTGCCCTCGGCCGTCGTCGTCGCCGACCCGACGATCACGCGGTCGGGGCAGGTTGCCGTGAGGTCGATCTCGCTGAGGTGGATGTCGTGCGTCGACCCCCAAGCAACCACGCGGGCGCCCGCGATGGCTTCGCCCGACTGATCGCGCACGGTTCCCGTGAGACCTCCGCCGCGTGACAGGGGCACGTCGAGCGTCCAGGTTCGATCGCCCCCGCCCTTGCCAACCTTCTCGTCCGACCAGGCGAGCGACCAGCGCTGCATCGCGAATCCCGGGGCAGTGACGACGACGGCGGCCCCGTCGTACTCGAGTTGGTTGGGGTCGTACGGCAAGCCGCCCATGCGGTAGACGCCATCGCCGCCGGTCACGACCGCCCGCGACAACCATGCGCCGCCGACGTGCGCGGCGAGACGCACGGTCGCACCGGCGACAGGTTGCCGCCTGGAGTCCGTCACGCGGCCCTCGAGCTTGACGGCACTCCCGATGGTGACGACGAGATTGACGTCGCCGGTGAGAACGGGGTCGACGACGGCCCAGGCACCCGACGGCGCGATCGCGACGACCACGCCACGCGTCGAAAGCCCCGTCGTGTCGATCGCGAACCGCCCGTCCCTCGTCGTCTCGATCCGCACGGGATCACCGGCGAGCGTGTTTCCCTCCACGGTCACGCGCCGGAGGCGCTCCCAGTTGCCGACCATCACGCGGGCCTGCGAGACCGCTCGGCCATCGACGTCGACGACCTTGCCGGTGAGCTGGCGGCGGACGGCCCTCGTCTCGGAGGGCTGCGATTGTGCGAGCATCGAAACCGGCCCGCATGCAAGAGCGATCACACACACACCGAGCACGACTCGCCTCACGTCAGTCATGCCTTCCTCCTCGAGCGGAGCCGCGCCGACCGTCCCACCGAGATCCGCGGGCCGATCCTACCGTCGGCGTGGTAGGCTCGCAGCACTCATGCGCCGCTGGACTCTCCTCACGGCACTCGCTCTCGTCTCACTGGCCGGGCTCGATTCGTGGGCTCAGGCGCCCGCGACCCGCAGCGCGTTCCTCGTTCCCATGCCTCGGGAGGCCTCGTGGCAGGAGATCGCCTTCCTCGCCGCCATCCCGGCCGCGGCCGAAGCGAACGGGGGGAAGCCCGTCGTGCTCGCCGTGGGTGAAGACGGTGCCCTCTCGCCGCCGGTCCGAGACTTCCTCCGCCGATGGCATCCCCAGCGCGTCACCTGGCTCGGTGGCGCCGGCCCACTGCCTGCGGTCGACGGGGCCGCGTCGATCCGAATCGAAGCCCTCTCGGCGGACGAGGCGGCATGCGAGGTCGCATCGGAGTTCTCCGCGCGCAGTCGCCACGTCGTGATCGTGCGCGACGATGACTACGCGGCGGCGCTGGCAGCGGTACCGATCGCGTCACGCCTGCGGGCGCCACTGCTCGTCTGCGGACCGGGCGGGCTGTCGGCAAGCGCGCGACGTGTCATCGACCGGCTCGGCCCCGCCACCCTCATCGCCGTCGGAGATGTCGACGCCCTCAAACCGGGCGACGTGAAAGTCTCGATCGCGCGCCTGCGCGATTGCCAGGACATGGCGCGCTGGCTGCGTCGGCAGGGGACGACGCCAACCTACATCGCCGCCGTGGCACCCAGCGATCGGACCGCTGGCCACGTCCGCAAACTCTCGCTGGCGGGTGCAGCCCTCGCAGCCGGACGCCGCGGTGCGCTCGTCACGCTCGGAACGCGCGATGCGCCCGCGGCCGATGCCGCCGCGGCTCAAGCGACGCTGGCAGAGTTCCGCAAGGCCCTCGGCGCGACCCCCGAGTTCCTCTGCCTCGCGGGAATGCCGGAGGCGATCCCCATGCCGGCGATCCCGTCGGGCGAGGGCATCGACAAGGATCCACCGTCGGATCTCTCCTACGGCAACACGGATTCCGACCTGTTCACGGAGCTGTCCGTGGGCCGCTTCGTCGCGGAGAGCGCCGCTGCAGGCACGTTGCTCGCCGCGCGCAGCCTCGTCTACGACGACCTCGTCGCTCCGGAATTCGTCGGGCGGTGTGCGACGGCGGAATGGGAACGCGTCGGCGCCTTGCCGCTCGCGAACGTGGGCTTCGCCGCGCCGAGCCTCCACGACGGGGAGAAGCCCGTCGCGCACGACTCGCCGCTCACGTCCGTCGGGGCGCTCATCCACAACGCGCACTCCTCGTGGCTCCAACTCGGCAAGACCTACTTCCACGACTCCGAGGTGCTGATGGCGCCATGCCTCGTGGAATCCGCCGGCTGCAGTCCGGCGTCGCTCGATCAGGACCCGGAGCACCGCTCGGTTGCGCTGCGCCTGCTGCGCAATGGCGCCGTGGGATTCGTCGGCAACGTGCGGCGCGCCGTGGCGCAGCAGGAGATCTTCCGTACCGAGTTCTGGAACGCCGTGCTGGCGGGCAGGAGTCTGGGGCAAGCCAACCGGTACGCGCAGAACCGGATGGTGGTGTCAGTCCTCGTGAATGGTGAAGCAGAGCACGGGCTTCACCGCTACGAGCTCTACAACGAGGCGTACTACGGCGATCCGGCCATGGTCCTCCGCCTGCCTGCGGCGCCGAAAGTCGCACCGGCACGCGTCGAGGTCGACGAACGTGAGGTCACCGTCCACGCTCCGGCCCAGTGGTGGCGCGGCGAGGAGTTCATCCCGCCGGACTGGAAGTACGACGCGTCGCCGTCGATCTACAGCTGGCGGGGCGCGGGCGTGGGCGTCGAATCCAGCTGGGACGCCGCCCACAAACGAAACCGCGACGACCTCATCTTCACCGCCGAGGTCAGAACGCGCAGACGCGTGACCGCGGTCGTCCCGCTGAAGCCGCCGCCGGCGCCGCTCGGACTCGTCGGTGGCCACGCCGTCGACGAACACTCGGACGGCACGCGGTCGGTGTGGTTCCGCGTCCGCCTGATCGACGCCGACGTCGCGACGGGCGTGATCCGCCAGCAGGTGGATACGCTGCGGTTCCGCATCGACTGACGTCGCCAAGGCGGAGGCCCGATCGCGTCAACTGACCGGTCGCCCGCGACGCCGGCGCGTGAGCAGGACGGATCTGGCGTGGCCGCGTTGCGGCGCCGCAAGCGACACGTCGCCGACGCCGGCGCACCGCGGACGTCACTGCAGGAATCGAATGGCCGTCGCCGAGTGGCCCGTGACCTGCAGCGTGGCCGGATCGTAGGTCACGGTCACGCCGCGGAGCGGAATCAGCAGGAACTGTGGCGGGATGGCGCCGGCACCGAGGACGAAGTTCGACTGCCCGAGATTGTCGAAGACGCCGACGAACGGGGGCGCCTGGGTGACGAACTCCGCGAGGAGCTCGTTGGGGCCGACGGCCAACGCACTCCAGGAGATCGTGGGGAACTCCGCCCCGATCGTCAGCGCCGTGAAATACGGCGTGCCCGGTTTGCCGAACGCGTTCGCGACGCGAAGGGATCCGGAACCCGTTGGCTGCGTGAGTGCGAGCGTGCACGCCAGGACGTCGACGGCGACCGAGTTCGACACGACGGATCCGCACGCATTGGCAACGATGACGTCGTAGGAGGCCGCATCCCCGGGTGCGGCCGACGGAATCGAGAAACTCGCGGTCGTCGCACCGGGGATCGGCGACGCGTTCTTCCGCCACTGGTACGTCAATGGGGGCGCACCCGCCGCGTCGACGCGCAGGCTCGCCGGCTGATTGTGGATCCACGCCGTCGTCGCTGGCCCTTGAAGGATCGCTGGGGCCCCCGGCGCGGTCCAACGCGCAATCGAATGCGCTTCCGCTCCCGACGCATCGAGAAACGTGCCGCCGACGAAGAGCCCGGGACCGGATCCGTCGTCGAACGGCAGGAGGGATCGGACGTCGCACCCGGATGGCGTTTGGACGCCAGCGGCCAGCGGCTCCCACGAATTCCCCGTGAGGCGCGCCACGTGGTTCAAGCGGCGATTGTTGCTCGTGGAGGCGATCCCACCGGCGTAGAGCGCGGGGCCGCGGCCGTCGTCGTAGACGGCGAGCGCGTAGATCACGCCGTTCGGCTGCGCGGGCGGGGCGTTGAACCAGCCGTCACCGACGGACTGCCAGGCCCCGTTCCTCCACCGGGCGATCCGACTCGCCGGGCTCCCGCCAGCCTGCTCGATCGCTCCGCCAACGAAAAGCGCCGGTCCCCCACCGTCGTCGAAGACCGTCATGGCCCTCACGCACGGCGACAACGTGAACCCGTTGACCCCCGCGCCGACCGGACTGAAAGTCGATCCATCCCATCGCGCGATGTTCTGCGCTGGAATCCCGCCTGCGGAAGTGAACGACCCTCCGACGTAGAGACGTGGTCCCCCACCGTCGTCGAAGACCTGCATTGCGTACACGGTCGGAACGAGGAGTCCGCCCGACAGGCCGGAGCCCACGGCCTGCCAGCTCACTCCGTTCCAGCTGGCGAGCCGGGCAGCCGGGGCGGCCCCCGCCGCGGTGAACTGACCCGCTGCGTACAGCCGTGGCCCCGTCCCCGAGTCGTAGACGGCGAGCGCAAATACGGGACCGTCGAATCCGGTGCCGACGGGCGACCAGGCGGTCCCGTTCCAGCGCGCGACGTTCGCGGCCGGGGCTCCACCCATGGACGTGAACGAACCGCCCGCATACAGCGCGATGCCCGAGCCATCATCGAACGCCAGGAGGCAATTCACCCCGGCCACGTTCGTCTGGCTGAACGGACCGACGCCACCACCGAGCGCGCCCCATGCGCTCCCATTCCAGATCGCGATCCCGTGACACGCCGAGTCGCCAGCAAGGTTGAATGTACCGCCAGCGTAAAGACGTGGTCCCGCCCCGAAGTTGGCGACGCACAGGGCGTTCACCACACCGTCGATGCCGCCAATCACGGGCAGCAACGCGCCTGCGTGGAATCGAAACAGCCGACAGGGCCACGGAAGGCCCGAAAGGCTCGGCGTCCCACCGACGGAATAGAACGCCGGTCCGCGGCCGTCGTTGAAAGCCGCGAGCGCGGACGGGAAGTGGTCCAGAGTGCTGGCGCCCGGGGGTGCGGACCAAGCCGTCCCGTTCCACACGGCAAGGTTCCGCCCAGCGAGGGGGTAGAGATCCCCGCCGGCGTAGAGCTTCGTCGTGGTCCCGTCGTTGAACGAAAGCAGACTTCTGACGATCACGGTCCCGGACGTCACCTGGGTGCCGACGGCACTCCATCCGGTCGACCGCCACTGCGCGAGGCTCGATACTGCAACCGCGCCCGCAGTGCTGAAGAGGCCCCCGACGTAAAGCGCGGCCCCACTCCCGTCGTCGTGCGGGGTCATGGTCAGGATCTGTCCGTTGACCCCAGCTCCTGCGGGGCTCCACGCCGATCCGTTCCACCGCGCGATGTTCGCGACGGTCGTCCCGCCCGCCTGGTCGAATGCCCCCGCGACGTAGAGCGCAGGGCCGGAGCCATCATCGAACGCGGCCATCGCGGAGACGCTTCCGGTGACACCCTGCAGCGTCACTCCGCCTCCCACGGAGGACCAGCTGCTGCCGTTCCAACGCGCAAGGGAGTTGCACGCCACGCCACCAGCCAGGAAGAACGAGCCGCCGGCGTACAGCGCAGGGCCCGTGCCGTCGTCGAAGACGGCGAGGCTCTGCACTCCCGCGCCGACCATGCCGGTGCCCAGCGGTGCAAAGCTCGTCCCGTTCCACCGAGCCACGTTCTCTGCGGCGACTCCGCCGGCGGTCGCGAACGTGCCGCCGATGAACAGGGAGGAACCGGAGCCGTCATCGTGGCTGACGAGCGCTGCGACGCCCGAAACGCCGCTCGGCCCCACCGGCGAGAACGACGTACCGTTGAACCGAACCAGCCCGCGAGAGCCGACCGTGCCGGCCGCCGAGAACTCGCCGGCGATGTAGAGGTCCGGCGTGCCGCCGTTCGACCACGTCGCCGCCACGTACGCGGGACGGTTCAGGAGCCCGATCGACCCGACGCGTGTCGTCCAGTTCTGCCCGCATTGACCGTAGAGGTCGACGCACCCGAGTGCGACGAGGACGAGCACCCGCAGGAGCGGCCAAGCTGCCGAGAGAGTTTTGACCATGGTGGGAATCCGTTCGTGGGCGAACCGCCGGGAGGGCCCTGTGGCGCGCGTCGCGGCGAGTGTAAATGCCGCCGCCGCTGGATCCGTGCCCGCAGCGCCGGGCTCCGGCCCTGCCTCGATGGCCGTCACGCATCGCCGCGGCTGTGCGCTGGGGTTGTCCGGGGTGGAATGCTCGGCCACGTTCGCGCGAGGCCGGGAGGCCTCGCGGTCCGGCCAGGCGAAGCCTGGCGCTCCCCAACCCGGCCGGATGGCAGGGCTCCGGCCCTGCCTCGATGGCCGTCACGCACCGCCGCGGCTGCGCGCTGGGGCTGTCCGGTGCGGAATGCTCGGCCACGTTCACGCGAGGCCGGGAGGCCTCGCGGTCCGGCCAGGCGAAGCCTGGCGCTCCGCGCGGCCGGCGATCAGAACGTCACGCGGTCGACGTTCGACACGTTCGCGAGCAGCATCCCCGGCGTCAGGTCGGCCTGAACGAAGTCGACGGTCTGGCCCGCGAGGAACGCCAACGTGCCGGCGGGGACGGCAAACGGCACATTCGGGAACAGCCCGGGCGTGTTCACCCAGTGCAGGATGTCGCCGACGGCCGCTGGCGTCGCGAGGATCCCGAAAGTCGTCCCGTCAGGAAGGATGCCGAGGAACGGGCCGCCGCCGACGGTCGCAGCCGGCGTGAACGAGAGGAACATGAATCCCGTCGCAGCGGTGGGGACACCGACCTTCGGAACGCCGTGGATGACGAGGTCGCCGACGCCGCCTCCGGACGTCTGCGCATCGAACACGTACTGGGCCACGTTGATGAAGTTCGTCCGCGTGAGCGTGCTGGAGCCGTTGATCGGATCCGACGCCGTGAGCGTGACCGAGTACAGACCCGGCACGAGGTAGGTGAAGCTCGGGTTCTGGGCGGTCGAGTCGATGACGTTGTCGCCATCGAGGTCCCAGGCCCATCCGGTGACGCCGCCGAGCGCGTCGGTGTAGGTCGTGTCCGTGAACTGCACGTTGAGCGCAGCCGGGCCAGACGTCGGAGTCGCGCTGAACGCAGCGTGAATGCCCGCCGCTGGAACGTAGGTGACCTCGACCACGACGCCGTGATTGGCGTTGATCGTCAACGGCGGATTCGGGTATCCCGTGCTGACGTATGCGCGTGCGCTGAGGGACCCCGTCGTTTGCACGTCGAGTTGGAGATTCGTCCCACTGAACGTCTGGATCGGGAGGTCGGTGTCGATGTTGAGGTCACCGAGGTTCGGGTCATAGAAGAACGGGGTCGAGAACGGGACGTCGATGAGGAAGGGCGCCGGACCGGGCGCAACCGACGAACCGGCGGCCCACGTCATGGGTCCCGAGAACACGACCTGCACGTCCGCGCCGGTGTTCGCGGCGAACGACGCGGTGCTCAGCGCCGCTTGATCGTTGGGCGACGTCGACAGGCGCACCGTGGATGTCTGGTACGAGGTGTTCACCCACGTCGTCGCGGTGGCGGCATTCGGGCGGTAGCGCAGCCGGGAGATGATCACCGGGAACGTGACGTTCTGTGCAGTGAAGTTCGTGCTGTCGTAGACCGTCTGGATGCGCAGACCCGCGCCACCGCGCCCCCACGGGAACGCGTTGCTCGAGTTCCCCTCGGCAGCAGCCATGCCGTTCGGAATGACGACCGTCTGCTGTGCAGTCCCGACCGTCGCGAGGAACGTCAGAGAGACCAGAGCCGCCGAAATCGTCAGGTGGGTGCGTGCTGAACTCATTCAAAAACCCTCGAGGAGGTGAGAGGTGCCAGTCATTGGGTGAGGGCGGCGAACCTACACCCTCGGTGGGTGGCCGCGCAAGCATTGCGTCAGGCGAACTTCCACGATCCGCATTCGCCGCTGGGTGCGTGCGGGTTCCGCCTGGACGGAATCGGGAGAATTCCGCAACAACGGTGCACATTTGCAGGACCCGCAGGTGTCATGGCGACATCAGGGGGCTGGACGGGCCACCGCGATCCGGGACACACCGCCGAGCCGGATGAACCCGTCGCGCCGCCGCCGCTCCCCCTCTGCGATGAGGTCCTGCTCCCAGGCGGCCTGTACGTCCGTCGCGAGGGCGTTCAGCAGTTTGGTGAGACCGAACGCCCGCGTCCAGGCGACGAGGCCGGCGCCGGTTCGTGTCTCCATCACCTCCGTGTACCGCTCCTCCACGGAGTCACACCGAAAGCCCGCGATCTCCAGGTCCCGCCGAAGGCGCCCCTCGTTCGCGTAGTGAAACGTCCCCGGCACGGAGAAGTCGATCACGGGCACGGGCGCGTGTCTGGCGAGGATCCGTCGCGGAAGCGTGAAGTAGTCGACGCATTCTGGCTCGGCCCAGACGGCCATCACGAGCACGCCCTGGGCCGTGAGCTTGCGGCGGATCGCCGCGAGCGCCCGAACCGGCGATGCGAAGTACATGAGCCCCCAGCGCGCCAGCGACACGTCGAAGGCCGCGTCCGGGACGCCCTCGAGCGTTTCAGCATCGGCGACGCGCAGGTCGAGGTTCGTGATCCCCTCACGGTTGGCGCGGTCGCGAGCCATGTCGAGCATGCTCGCGGCGATGTCTATGCCCACGACTCCCCCCGACGGCGCGACCGCCCGCGCGGCGCGAATCGCCGGCTCGCCGCGTCCCGTCGCGACGTCGAGGACACGCATGCCCGGTCGCAATCCGGCCAGCGCGATCATGCGATCACTCAGCGGCGCCGTGAGTCGTCGTTCCGCTTCGTCGTAGTCTCGCCAGACTTCCTCGGGCGTGGGGATGGGTTGGGATGCGGTCATGCGGTCACGTCGTACGTCATCCCGAGAGTCACATCCCACGCCGCGCCGCCGCCTCGATGAGAATCCCCAGGGCCGTGGTGCGCACGAGCGTGCCGCCGCCCAGGCGGATGCGCGTTCGATCGAACGACCCGCTCGGACAACCCACGCGCGTGCGGGAGTCGCGGACGAACCCCGTCACAGCCCTGTTCCACTGAACGGTCTGCGACTCGGCGTCGACGGGATGAGGCCCGCCGCCGGGATTGATGGCGAGCGTCGCGAGGAGCAGCGCCTCCAGGTCAGGACGACCTTCGTCGGCGAGGAGAGCCGGCAGGCCGTCGACGAGTTCCCGCCGCAGCGCGTGGACCCGCAGGTCGGGAGGCCCCGACGTCGTCGGATCGATCGCCAGCAATTCGACGGCGGCACGCAGCGCGCGCGAGGATGGGTCGGAGGGCGTGCCCCGGCTCGACGCTCCGGAAGGTGCGAGGCTCGAGAGCACGTCTTCGCGGAGGGCACGCAGTGCCGGCGCGTCATCCGTCCATTCGAGTCTCGGCTCGACGAGGCATGCGACGATCAGGAAGCCCTGCAGCTGGAGACGGACGTTTGCGTCATCGGTCGACGCATCGACGTGCGATCTGCGCCAGGCAGGATCCAGCACGATCGCCAGCGCGTCACGAGCACGCCTCTCGATCGCACTCTGCCCCGCGCCCGGAACGGTGACGCCGCGCCGGAGAGCGAGCGCCGTCAGCACGGCGTCGAGAGCATCATCGCGATCGGGCCGCGTCGCGGTCGTCGGGCGGCCGACGCCCGCTGCAAGCGTCTGCAGTCCTCGCAGGACGGCTGGCGAATACCGGACGCCGTCGACCCCGCGAGTCCCCGCGACCATCGCGTCGACCGCCAGGGCTCCGTCTCCCGGTGCGACGCGTGCGCCGAACGAGGCACGGCAACCCGTGGTCATGCGAGAGTCACAGCCGAGTTCCTCGGGACTGGTAGGCCAGCGCCCGTCCGGCCGCTGGTGTCGCGCGAGCCAGGCGATCGGAGTTCCGGCGTTCACCCAGTCGCGTGGTACGAGGATCGACTCGGCAAGATCGACGTCTTCGCGGCCTCGAGCGAGCGATTCAAGCCGCGTGATCGTTCCCGCCAAATCCCGAACTTCGAGGCGGTCCCCGGCATCCGCCTCCCGAGACGCGGCGGAGGGGCCTGCGTCGAGGACGCGTGTCGCGCGCAGGCTGTCGGTCAGCCGATCGCGCAGCACTCGCACCGATGCGGAGTCAGGAAACCACTCCACGCTCCAGGCCCAGTCGCCCGATTCACGGAACGTGGCACGTCCCTGCGCATCGAGCGAGCACGCCAGGGACGGCCGCGATGGGTGTCCCCGCGCGGACAGGCTCAGCGCGGCGAATGTGATCGCGGAGTCGGCACGACTTTCGGGGGCTCGATCGTTCGACTGGCCCATAGCCTGCATCGCGAGGAGCACCACGCACCCGATCCTGAGTGGCGATACTCGCCGCCCGCGACGGCATGGCGCGACCCACGCAAGAAGGGCGGTGCGCATCGACCGCGTCATTTCTTCAGCGCCACTCCCCGCTCCTTGAGGAACTCCCGTGCCACGGATCGGATCTTCGCCTGCGTCTCCTGACGGAGCTTTCGGCAGCGAAGTGTCACCTCGTGGATGGGCAGGTCGGGGATCCGCGGCTCGGCGGTGCGCAGGCGGGCCTTGAGCTTGGCCGCGTTCTCCTGGCACCAACCGACGAGAAACGTCGAGGGAGCGAACTTGCCCCACAATTGCTCCGGCATGGGATGCGCCGAGAGAAACTCCCGCAGTTCACGGATCGATTCGACGAGATCCCCTCGGTTCGACGCGACGATCAGCTCGACGACGTCCCGAACGCGCGCCGACGAGGGGTCTACCGAGTACTCGTAGTCTGACAGCCGCACGGGCAGCGGCTCCGTCGACACGAGCGCGATCGACATGGCCTCGATGAAGGCGCGATAGTCGCGCAGCGTCAGGAACGCCGTGTGCAACCGATCGTGCTTCTCCTTCAACGAGCTCGCCTTGCCGAGTTCGGGTGCGACGCGCGCCACGAACTCACCGAGCATGGCGTCGTAGTAGAAGACCCGTTCGTCGCTGCCGGCCGTCCGGTCGAGCGCTTGATAGAACGACTCGGGGCCGTTGCGCCAATACTCGAGGAACCGCGAGAGCTTGTCACGGCTGCGATCCACGTCGAGCTCGCGCGAGATCGCGGCGGCGGCGAGTTCCATCTCCGGCGTGTGCCCCGATAGAAGCCAGGTCAGTTGATCCGCCGGTGGAATGTCCTTCACCGCGAGGACCTTTGCCTTGCGATACTCGTCCGGGAGGAACTGAAAGTCGCGGTTGCCGAACCGATACAGCACCGTGCGGGGGCGGAACAGCTCGCCTGCGGACGCGGGCGGCGGCTTGCCGTTCTTGGGGCTCGCGGTGCGCGTCGGGCCGAATTCGTTCGGGATCGACTCCACCGGCGTCGCGAGGCGCGCGGCGAGCGTGCGCGTCGTCGCGATCCAGCCGACGTCACCCACATACTCCGGCACCTGCTCCCGCACAGCAGCCTGGAGTTGGCCGATGAGGTCCAAGACCTCGGGCTTCTTGAACTTCGTCGTCGCGGCCTTCACGAGTGCAGCGACCTCGGCGGGGTCGGCGCGGCCCGCGTCCTGCGCATCGACCTCGGGCCGCCACGTCTCCACCCGATTCAGCGGGCGCTCAGGCGTTCGTTCAAATGGACCGGCTTCCGGAGTTTCGACCGCCGGACCCGCAAGAACGGTGACGACCACCAGACAGGAGACGCACTTCAGCATGTTTCGACTCGAGATTGCTGCCACGGCGCGAGACTTCTCACGCGTAGCCGACGCTTGCGGCGCATCGTAGATGCTGCTCCCCAGGGGTCCCAACCGGCGCCGATGTCCGCGAGAACTTCGACGAACGGCGCACCACGGTATTTCGGAGGATGGGACGAGCTGCGTCCGCGAGAACGGCCGGCCGTGATCACTCGCTCATCGGCGTTGCACGCGGTCAGGAACGGGCCTATGCTCGCCGCGCCAGCCGCGTTGCCGGTCGTTCGAGGAGGCTGGCTCGTCAACGCCGTAGTCAAGGAGTTTATTCGTGACCCGAACATCCATGCATCTCGTGGCGTTCTTCCTCACCGTCCTCGCCTCCGCGGCGAGCGCGCAGTCGTTCAACAGTGCATTGCCTGGCTCGTTCGTCGACATCTCGCTGACGGGCGGGACCGCGTTCATCGGCGCCGGTGACGACACGATGCACACGTTCACGAGCACCATCGGTAACAGTCTGTTCCCGGCGGGCGCGATCGCGGTCTCGAGCAACGGCGTCGCGCTTTCGGGTGCGAGCGCGGGGGCCTACGTCACGTTCGGCAACGGCGGCCCGATCACCTCGGCCACGACCCCGGCGTCAGTCGGACTTCCGGCGTGCACTGCGGCGGTCTGCGCATTCTGGGACGATCTCTACACCCCGATCGCCAACCCGAACACGACGATCTGGTGGCAAGAGCTGAGTGGCGTCCTCTACATCATGTGGAAGGACATCGACCACTTTTACCCGAGCCCGACGTACGGTCTGATCACGTTCGAGATCCAGGTCTTCTCCAATCCGGGATGCGGCAGCCCGGCGATCCAGATTCTCTACCCCGATGCCACGTTCGAAGTGAGCGGCACGGGCGTCACCGGTGGAGCGAGTGCGACCATCGGGTACATCAATGGCGCGCCGGGCAACGGTCTCGTCAGCGCCGGATGGAGCTACAACACTCCCTCCGTCTCGGACGGCACGACCCTCAGCATCGGCGGCACGGCGTTCACGCATACGTGGACGTCGCCGCTCGGTAGCGGATCGCTCCAGGCGAACATCGCCGGCGGGCCTTCCGGCGGGCTCTACTTCCTCGCGATCACCTTCAACGCGGGTTCGTTCCCCAACGGCTGGTTCTACGGCCTCAGCATCGGCATCAACGACCTCGCGGCGGAGATCAACGCCGGTTTCCCGTTCGTCGGCCCGCTCGACGGCTGCGGCGGATTCCAGCTCGGCCCATTCGGTGGACTCCCCCCCGGCCTAACGCTCTACTCCGTCGTCGTGGCGGCACCGGCGGGCTCGACCGTGCCGATCGGCGCGACACCGGCCGTGACGTACACGATCCCGTGATCGATCGAATGGCGTGACGTGGGTGCCGGCGCACGCCGGCGCCCGGCCACTGCGCCCGAGGGCGAACGCCCCCCCGACCGCGCGGCGGTCGTTCGAGGGAGACGGAATGCGACCATGAGCCCACGCTGGACCGCGCTCGTGTTCACATGCGCGCTCGCCTCGTCACCGGCAGCAGCGCAAGACCGCCCGACCACCCTCGACGTCCGCAGCTTCGGCGCGAAGGCCGACGGGGCGACGGACGATACGGAGGCCTTCCAGCGTGCGCTCGACGCCGCGGGCAAGGCCGGCGGCGGTGTCGTGGTCGCACCGCGCGGGAACTACTTCTTCGCCGGCCACCTGCGCGTGCCGTCTGCAGTCACGTTGAAGGGCGTCTGGGAGTCCGTCCCGGCCCACAACGGCCTGCGGGACGCGGGACTCCCCAGGCCCACCGACGACGGGACGACGTTCCTCGTCACCGAAGGTGCCGGCCGGGAGGGCGGCGATGCGTTCATCACGCTCGACACCAACAGCACGTTGCGTGGGGTGGTGCTCTACTGGCCCAAGCAGAAGGAGGATGACGCGCCCCTACCCTATCCCTGGGCGATCGCCATGCGCGGCAAGAACCCCGCGGTCATCGCCGTCGAGATGCTCAATCCGTTCGACGGAATCGACGCGACGCGCAACGAGCGGCATCTGATCCGCGACGTTCATGGGCAGCCGCTCCACCGGGGAATCTCGGTGGACGAGATCTACGACGTCGGCAGGATCGAGAACGTGCACTTCAACCCGTGGTGGAGCCTCAAGCCCAAGCTTCTCGCCTGGCAGATGGCGAACGGGGAGGCATTCGTGTTCGCACGCACCGACTGGCAGTACGTACTCGACACGTTCTGCTTCGGCTACCACGTCGGATACCGATTCCGCGCCAGCCGGGCCGGAGTCTGCAACGGGAACTTCCTCGGACTCGGCGCCGACGACTGCGAGACCGCCGTCGTCGTGGAGCAGAGCGCGCCCTATGGTCTCTTGATCACCAACGGCCAGTTCGTGTCCTTCCACGGCGCCGATCCCACGATGGTCGAGGTCGCGGCGTCGCACACGGGCAGCGTGCGATTCGTCAACTGCGCGTTCTGGGGCCCGTGCCGCCAGATCGCACGGATCGGCGGCAGCGGCACCGTCGGGTTTTCCGATTGCACGTTCGCGGATTGGGACGCGCGGCACGAAGGACGCCACGCGATCCAGGTCGGCGGAGGAACCGCGCTCATCCGCGGGTGCGAATTCCGCCGCGATCTCGCCCAGGTCGAACTGGGCGAGGCCGTGCGCCGCGCGGTCGTGACGGACAACGTGTTCACGGGTGCTGCGCGCATCACGAACCGCAGCAAGGGCAGCGTGCAGATCGCCAACAACGCCGCGGACCGTTGACCCGGCGCGGTTCACGGCACGACGGTCACTCGCCACGATGCCGTGAATCCGGGAGCCACGAACGTGATGAGCGGACTTCCGGGTGCGATCGCCCTCAGCACGCCGGCGGAGTTCACTCTCACCTTCGTCGGGTCGTCGGACGAGAACGTCCCCTGGAGGTAGGGGAACTCCACGTGGGCCCCGTTGTCGTAGTTTGCGATCGGCTTGGCGAGTGCCGTGCGCCCCACCTGCATCGTTGCCGGCGCTGAAAGCGTCAGCGACGCGACGCTGGGCGGCGAGCTGGAGAGCGTGGCGGTGCTGAGCACGTGACTCGCATCCTCCGTGATCTTCACGTTCTTGAGCACGTTCTCCACCACGATGCCGTTGGCCGTCGCGTCGAGGCCGTCGTAGTGGCTCACCTGACCACGGCCGTCGAGCATCGTCCAGCGGTTCGGGACGTCGGCGTAATCGAAGGGCACTTGCGGCTCGCTCGGCCGCAGGTCGGAGGGTCGGGCCGAGAACACCCGCAAGCCGGTCGCCGGGTCATGGGCGATGAACCCGTCCTCGAACAGTCCGTACGTGACCCCGCCGATGGGACCGACGTCCCACCGCGTCGAACCGTGGTTCACCCAGATCGTGAGGCCATTCTGATAGGTGATCCGCAGGCGCGGATTGCGGAAGTCGTCCAGTGGATTCGCGCTCGACGATGCGAGCACTCGCGCCGAGGCAGTGCTGAACTGGCCCGAGCCCACCGTTCCCGTCTCGTACTCGACGGCCGTCGGCGTGGATCCGAGGTACTCCTCCTGAAGTGCCTGCATCATGTAGTACTCGCGAACCATGTCGGCATAACGCAGGTCGTTTGGATAGGTCGGGGATCCCGCGTAGTTGTCGCCGTCGATCGGTCCAAGCGATTGCCAGTACCCCGTCGTACCGTACGTCACTTCGTAGGCACGGTAGGTGCGCAGGTCCGAGGCTGAGAGCGGCAGCGTCTGCGAGATCGACGTGGGGAAGAACCGGTCGAACGTGCCGAGTCCCCAGCTGACCTGGGCGCGATTGCGCACGAGCAGCGAGTAGTCGGGCACCACCCACCAGTTGCGGGGCGACTGGGAGTGCGTCGCCCGGAGGCTCGATCCGGGATCGCAGAAACAGCACGTATCGATGGTGCCCTCGGCGGCATCCACGAGCCCCGCGTAGAGGATCTCGTAGTTGTCGGAGGTCCGTCCCACGGCGCCCTCGGACAGGGCCGGGCCGGAGTGAATGTCCTGGCGCGCGTTGAACAGTGCGCGGATGTCGCGCAGGGCGTCACGGGTCGTCTTGGCCTTCGAGGGATTGCACATGTCGAGGTCGACCCACCTCCCCGGATGCTGGTATCCCATCACGTCGCCGTAGGACAGCGTCGTCCCGTATGCCGCGTGAATCGTGGCTTCATCCGAGGCCGCGTACCCGATCATCGCCGTGGGCGACATGGCGCTCGGAACGGGGGACGGCAACGGCGACGGTCCGATGCACGGCGGGGTCGCGGTCCAAGCAAGCGGCGCGTTCCACAGGATGCTGGTGCGATCGAAACCGGGCAGGGACGGATTCACGTCGTACAGCGTGTACAGCCCGTAGAGGAATCCGAGCGACGTGGCGGTGCTGACCATCGGCGGGACGCCGTGAGCACTGACCGCGGGGAACCACGCCTGTACCGGAACCTGCGAGCACGGCCCCGAGCACGGGCTCGTGGGGACCTGCGTCACGCTCCAGTCATGGTTGTGCCAGATGGCCAGATGGTCCATGCCCCAGGCGGCGTAGTGCTGGGCATAGTGCTGGGCGAACCCGCCCCACGACGAGGGGAATCCCCCACCGCCTGACCCGGCCTGCGGATCTCGCTCCAACGTCACGAGGCGGGTGCGCAGGATCTCGCGATAGGGCGAAGGGGCGGCGGTCGTCTCCCAGAACGCGTCCCAGAGGTTTCGTGTCACCTCCGCCCAGATGGTCTCGTCCAACGGCGCGTTGATCCCAGAGACCGAGTTCACGTCATAGTCGAGGCGGTAGGAGTTTCGCAGGAGAGTCGGGTCGGACGGACCGGGTGGAACGACCTCCACCTCGGGCTGGCTGGAGTTCGACGCGTTCGATGCGGCCCAATCGACCTGTGTGGTGATGAAGCCGCGAGGCCCACCGCTCGTGAGACTGGAAACGCGCGCGATCGGAGTGGAGACGGCGAAGGGGATCTTGAGGTCTTTCGGGTCGTTCCCCTTCAGTGCCCCGACTTCGAAGCCGGCGTAGTTGTCGAACGCCGCCGTCGTGGTGCTCGTCGCGCGGCACCGGATCTTCAGAGCCTTCTTCACGAGGGCGATCTCGGTGGTCCGCGTCCGCACGACAGGCGGGCTCCCGGACGTCGCGTCCGTGTAGGTCAGCGTGACGGAGGGAGCGTTGAAGTCCGCAACCACGTTCACGAGCGTCGTCGTGAGGTAGGCGGCCTGCTGGGCGGCCGACAGAACGGCACCGGCCTGGTCGCGAAAGAGCACACGCGCTTCCGTCAACGGCTGCACGTTCAGGCTGGCTTCCGTGATCTTGATGCGGCCCCCGGTGATCGCCGGGTCAGACAGGTCGAGTGTGTAGGCGAGGTCGTCGCCGCCACCCGCCGTGTCCGTGAACGCGAAAACGTACGTCCCCGAGAACCCCCCGGGCGGCGGGCTCAATGCGGGGATGAACGTCAGGCTCGTCGTGCCGGCGGCTTGCGATCCCCGCGGGAAGAGATGCGCGCACAGTGGGTCGTCTGCGAACTGGCACTGGGCGCTCGCGACGAGGCATGCGAGCGAGAAGATGCAGGCGGCCTGCGCCACGCGGGCGCATGGGGCTGAAACTCGGTGAGACATCGAGACCTCCGTGTGGGGGTCGGGAACGCGCGCGACGCAGGTGCGCCTCGCCGCATTCCCGACCGACCAGCGGTGGCGGATTCGGTGGCGCCGCGTTACTCGGGAGCGCGGCGGCACGGGCCCATGGCTCGGCGACCGTCGGCGGGACCCGGCGCGGCGATCGCCTCGGGCGAATCCTCCGCCGGCCGCTCGTGGCGAACGCGCGATCACTGCACCCGTGCCGAGCGGATCCGCTCGACGGCGCGGCGATCTGCCGGAATGCCCAGCGCGAGCACGGCTCGCGACCATCACGCACCGCGCAACGGCGTGCGACCGCGCACCTGCCAGTCCCCGACGGCGCAACCGATCTCAGCGGCGCGCGTCGCCTCGCCCCCCGGGGTCTCAGGAGCCGCGCCGCCGCGGCATCCCAGACCTCGCCTTCCAGGTGAAAGAACCCGACAGGAAACATTACGCCGACGCCGGGACCATCCACTATGATCGCCCCGACTGATGCGGTCGGCCGGCCCCGGATGCCTGCCGTGTGCGGCGTCGTGCTGGCCGGTCAGGGGCGGGCGGAGTGGAGTCGACATCACATGCGACGGTCTCAAACAACGATCGTGTTCCTCGCGGTCCTCGCGAGCTGCGTCCTCGGTCAGTCCTACGTCAACTATGAGAGCCCGCAGACGCACCCCATCGCCGTCACGCCCGACGGGATGACGCTGCTCGCGGTGAACACGCCCGACAACCGGCTCTCGGTCTTCTCGCTCGCCAACCCGTCGTCCCCGGTGCTCCTGAAGGAGATCGCCGTCGGCATGGAGCCCGTCTCCGTGGCGGCTTGGAGCTCGGACGAGATCTGGGTGGTCAACCACCTGAGCGACAGCGTGAGCATCATCTCGCTCGCGCTCGGCGTCGTGACGGACACGATCTACGTCAAGGACGAGCCCGCCGACGTGGTGTTCGCGGGCTCGCCGCTTCGGGCCTTCGTCAGCGTGTCTCAGTCCAACCTCGTGAACGTCTACGACCTCAGCACGCACGGACTCGTCGCGAGCATCCCAATCTTCGGTGAGGATCCGCGGGCCCTCGCGGTGAAGCCCGACGGCTCGGCCGTCTACGTCGTCGTCACGGAATCGGGTAACGGAACGACGACCATCCCGTTCGGGACGGCGCCGCCCCAGTCGCCGCCGACGAACACGGCCCTGCCGACGCCTCCCGTCGTCGGCCGTGTCGTCTCCATCACGAACCCCGCGTTCGCGGCGCAGATCAACTTCACGCTCCCCGACAACGACGTCGTCCAGATCGACGCGAACCAGTACGTGGTCACGACGAACTACAGCGGCGTCGGGACGATGAACTTCGGAATCGCCGTCCAACCGGGGACGGGGAACCTTTGGGTCGCGAACACCGAGGCGCGAAACCTGACGTTCTTCGAGCCGGTGCTGAAGGGGCACGTGGTCGACAACCGCGTCACGCGCGTGGCCGTCGGAAGCGCACCTGCCACCGTCACGCCGTTCGACCTGAACCCGTCCACGAACTACACGCTCTTCCCGGACAACGCGTCGCTCAGCTCGGCGCTCGCGTCGCCGACGGACGTCATCTGGAACGCGGCCGGTACACAGCTCTACGTCGCAGCGCTCGGCACGGACCGAATCGGGATCGTCGCGCCGAACGGGGCGGTCACGGCTCGCATCGATCTCGGCCCGGCTGGTCCGACGACCAACCCGCGCACCAAGAAGGGCCCGCGCGGGCTCGCCCTGCACCCGATCGAGGCACGGCTTTACGTGCTGAACCGACTGAGCCAGACGGTCCAGACCATCGACACGGGCAACAACACCGTGCTGTCCGAGCGCAAGCTCGCCGTGGGGAGCCCCGAGACTCTGCAGACGCGCGAGGGCCGCGGATTCCTCTACGACGCCAAGCTGTCGGCGAACGGCACGATGTCTTGCGCCTCCTGCCACGTGGATGCGAACTGGGACCACATCGCATGGGACCTGGGAGATCCGGGCGGGAACATGCTCACCGTCGCGAACCCGTTTCCAGCGGCCGGGCAGCCGAGCAGCTACCAGATGCATCCCATGAAGGGACCGATGACGACTCAGCCGCTGAAGGGCATCACCGGCGCGACTCCTCTTCACTGGCGCGGGGATCGGCTGGACATGAACGCATTCAACGTCGCATTCCAGGGCCTCCTCGGCGGCAACCAGCTCACGCCGCCGGACCTGATCGACTTCAGCGGCTACGTCGGGACGATCCAATTCCCGCCGAACCCCAACCGCGGGCTCGACAATTCCCTGCCCGCAACGCTCCAACAGGGCAGCCCGGCGGCAGGGCAGACGTTCTTCACGACGAACGTCTTGTCCGGCGGTGGCGTGAACGGCCTACGGTGTGTGGATTGCCACGCCGGAACGGCGACGACGAACCGATCGATCCTCACCACGGCCCAGACGCTCCAACCCCAGAACATGAAGGTGCCGCAGCTCCGGTTCACGTACGAGAAACTCGGATTCCAGCGCGGCGCACCGTCGACGGCGGGATTCGGCTTCAACCACGAGGGATCTGGTGACACGCTCAACAACGTGCACTCGGCGGGGTTCTTCGGCACTCTGGCGGGCGCGGGGCAGCTCACGAACCGACTGAACGTCGGATCGTTCCTGCTCTGCATGGAGACCGGATCGAAGCCCATAGTCGGGTATTCGCGAACGGTCACCAGCCTCAACGCAGCATCGACGGCCGTCGCGACGGACTTCACCCTGCTGACGGCGCAGGTCACGCTGGGCAACTGTGACCTCGTCGCCGAGGGCACGCTGAACTCCGCGCCGCGCAGCTGGTACTGGGACCCGGCAACGCAGTCGTTCCGATCCGATCGGTCCGCCGAGACGAACATCACCTGGACGAACCTGCGGGCGCAGGTGGCATCTGGCGCCGCGTGGCTCACGCTCATGGCCGTTCCACCCGGATCTGGCATCCGCATCGGGATCGACCGCGACCTCGACGGCACGCGCAACGGTGACGAGGGACTCACGAACTCGGGCGCGTCTTCGGCCGGCTGCTACGGCAACCTGACGCTCACCGGCAACTCGGAGCCGAAAGTCAACAACACCGAGTTCGCGCTCGTGATGGAGAACGTGCAACCGGGAGCCGGTGGCCTGCTGGCATTCGGCCTGGGTCCGTCCAACTTCTCCGTGTTCGGTGTGAACGTGCTCATCAACCTCGGACCGGGACCGTTCGTGACGCTCGACCTCGCGGCGGACTCCGCGGGCCGCGGCGTCGTCGGGGGCGGCATCCCGAACGTGGCATCGCTGGTCGGTGTCAACTTCTGGTGCCAGGCGTTCTTCGCCGACGCCTGCGGCTCGCAGGGCCTCGCCGCGACGCCAGCGCTGAAGATCACGATCCAACCCTGACCCAACTCGCGCCGCGCCGGCGGAGCGCCGCGTTCCGCGCGGCCGGTTGGCAGGGCTCCAGCCCTGCCGGTTCGGCGACCGACACCGTTCCCTCGCGCAGGTGTCCGGCGCCTCGATCGCGGACGTGCGGTCCGCTGACGTTGCAGCGAACCACGCACCCTGCGGAACCCGCGGGCGGGCAGAGCCCGCCCGGTCCGGCCAGGCTCGAAGCCTGGCGCTCCGCGCAAACTCGTTTACGCCGCGCGGTCGCATTCGACGCAGCGCCGCGTTCCGCGCGGCCGGTTGGCAGGGCTCCAGCCCTGCCGGTTCGGCGACCGACACCGTTCCCTCGACGCGGCGTCCGACATGTCGATCGCGGACGTGCGGTCCGCTGACGTTGCAGCGAACCACGCACTCCGCGGGACCCGCGGGCGGGCAGAGCCCGCCCGGTCCGGCCAGGCTCGAAGCCTGGCGCTCCGCGCAAACTCGTTTTCACCGTGCGGTCGCATTCGGCGGAGCGCCGCGTTCCACGCGGCCGGTTGGCAGGGCTCCAGCCCTGCCGGTTCGGCGACCGACATCGTTCCCTCGACGCGGCGTCCGACATGTCGATCGCGGACGTGCAGTCCGCTGCCGTTGCAGCGAACCACGCACCCTGCGGGACCCGCGGGCGGGCAGAGCCCGCCCGGTCCGGCCAGGCTCGAAGCCTGGCGCTCCGCGCAGCGGCGATCAGACTTCGCGGTCGCGGCGGACGGGAACCCGCTTGCCGCGCAGCTTCGTGGCACGCAGTGCGGCAATGATCTGATCGGCGCAGTCGGCGCGCACTTCGACGATCGAGAAGCGATCGGCGATGTGGATGCTTCCGACCACATCACGACGAAGGCCTGTCTCCCCCGCGATCGCACCGACGAGGTCGCCGGGACGGATGTTCCCGAATCGGCCAGCACCGATGAACAAGCGTGTGGACTCGAACCCTTGGGGCGGGCCGTCCGTGGGGAGTCGGGGTGGCGTGTCTGACGCGGCGCCATCCGATCCGTCATCCGATCGAGGTGGGCGATCCGCGCGCGGACCACGATCTCGTGGACCCGGGCGCGGTGGCATGGGCGCCGGCACGTCCATCTCGTCCTCGGGCGCACCGGACTCCTCTCGCCCGGCGAGATGCGCAAGCTTCATCGCCGCCGCAGCCACATCCATGATGTCGGCGTCGGACGCGAGCGCCTCGACGAGGCTGCGGTAGATCTCCAGATCGCCTGCCACCATGGCCTCTTTCACCTGGGCCCGCGTGAGCTCCAGCCGGCGGTGCCGGAGATCGGCAACCGTCGGGATGGCTGCGATCGTGATCTTCTGTCGCGTGAGGAACTCGATGTTGCGCAGCAGGCGATGCTCGCGCGGCTCGACGAGCGTGATGGCGACACCCTCGCGGCCGGCGCGTCCCGTGCGACCGATGCGATGCACGTAGGCCTCGGGCTCGGAAGGGCAGTCGTAATTCACGACGTGCGACAGGCTGTCGATGTCGAGGCCCCGCGCGGCTACGTCCGTCGCGATCAGCAGGTCCGCCTTGCCACCACGGAATCGTTTCATGACGCGGTCCCGTTGCTCCTGCGCGAGCCCGCCGTGAAGCGCTTCGGCGCGGTAGCCATGCGCGCTCATCGCCTCCTGAAGCTCCTCGACCTCGAGACGCGTGCGGCAGAAGACGATCGCCAGCGTGGGCGTCTCCATGTCGAGCACCCGCCCGAGCGCGGCTGCCTTGTGGGGGCGCGCCACGATGTATGCCGTCTGGCGGACGCGGGGCAGTTCGCCCGCGACGGGTCGCTCACGCGCGATCGTGATCCGCACGGGGTCTTTCAGATGCCGCCCGGCAATCGCGAGAATCCGGGGCGGAAGCGTCGCCGAGAACAGCGCGGTCTGTCGGCTGGCCGGAGCGCGCTTCAGGATCGCATCCAGATCCTCGGCGAAGCCCATGTTGAGCATCTCATCCGCCTCGTCGAGCACGACCATCCGAAGGTCTTCGAAGCTGATCGACCCCCGCTCGAGGTGATCGAGCGCGCGACCGGGAGTGGCAACGATGCTGGAGACGCCGCGATCGAGTCCACGCAGCTGTTGCCCGATGGATTGCCCTCCGTAGATCGGCAGGACGGTGGCCCGACGTTCCTTCCCGTACTTGTGAATCGCCTCAGCGACCTGCATGGCGAGCTCACGCGTCGGCACCAAGACGAGTGCGCGAGGGCGGTTGGGCTTGGGCTCCTCGACCGTCGTCGACTGAAGCAGCGGCAGCGCGAACGCGGCCGTCTTGCCGGTGCCCGTCGCGGCCTGGCCCAGGAGGTCGCGCCCGGCGAGGAGCGGCGGGATCGCTTCGCGTTGGATGGGAGTGGGCTCTTCGTATCCGAGGGCCGTGAGAACGGAGAGGATCTCGGGCGCGACGCCGAGGGCGGCGAATCCAACCAGCGGTGAAGGAGCGGTGCCGTCGCCTCCGGAGGCGGCGACAGGTTCTGTGTCAGCCATGGGCAGGTTCAAGTCTCGAGGAGGATCCAGATCTCGCGGCCTCGGACCTGTACCGGACGCAGCGCGCCCTGTCGAACATCCGGAGCCGGCGCCGCCATCCGCGATGCGGTGGGCGCCGTGATTTGGGCCTGATGGTACCAACGGCTCTCTCACGCGCTGCGTGAAGGCCGGCCTGAACGGGCCGGTTCCCTCATGCGATCACGGTTCTGGCGGATACCATCGCGCCCGCGCAACAATCCCACACCGTGATTCCCGCGTCGGAGCGCCGATGGAACCCATCATCGATCACATCCAGGTGACCGTGAAGGACATGGCCCGGGCCATCCCCTTCTACGACAAGCTCATGCCATTGCTCGGATTCGACCTGCGGCGGCGGGTCGACGCAACGATCGCAGCGCACGACTTCCGCGTCGTCGACTACGGGCATCCGCGGTTGAACTTCACCATCACGTCGCCGCGGTCGGCATTCAAAGACGACGTGGTCAACCGCCGCAAGCCCGGGTCGCTGCACCACCTCGCGTTCCGAGCCGCGTCGCCGGCGGAGGTCGACCGGATGCATGCCGAGTTGGTCGCGATCGGAGCGACGATCGTGCGGCCTCCCAAGACCTACCCCGAGTACAGCCCGCACTACTACGCCGTCTTCTTCAAGGACCCGGACGGCATCAAGTACGAGATCGTCTTCGACGTGCCGCACTGACGCGGGCCGGCTGCGACGCCGCGCTCGCCGGTGAACGACGATCGCGGAGCCCGTCGCGCGCGCTCCTCACCGAACGGTGAAGTGGAGGTCATTGCTCAGCGCCACGTTGGCGAAGCTGTCGACCGTCGCGACCTGCGCGTGAAGCGGTATGCAGCCGAGCGGGACGTTCGGGAAGTTGATCCCGATCCCCGTCGCGGCGCCGTTGGAATCGAGCACGCCCTGGAAGTTTGCAAAGAGGATCGGATCCGGCGTCGGGAACGAGAGGAAGAACAACGCATCGAGGTCGAGGCTGAGGAAGACGCCGGGCGAGACGAGGAGGCCGGTGTTCGTCGTGAGCGACATCGCAACGACGTACGTCTCCGACGGGTGCGACGGAGCGTTCACGGCCATCTGGAACACGTTTCCCCACGTCGGGGTGTTGACCGCGGAGAGCACGGGCACCGACGGCACGGCCGTATCGATCGTGACGCTGTGCCATTCCGTCGTGATGGCGCCGAACGGGCCCACGGACTTCTGGATCTCGATCCAATACAGTCCCGGCGCTGCGGTGCCTCCGGTCACGGACTGATTCCATGTGCCCGTGCGGACAGCGGCGCCCGGGCAAGGCGGAATCGCGACCCCGAGGAACGTGCACGGAAAGACGCGGACGGTCGGCCCGCCCGGCGTCCCTGACCGGATCGAAGAGATCAGGCATCCGAACGGGGTGTAGAGCCCGAGGCCAGACGCATCCTGAGCCGTCACCGTGATCGTCGCGCCGAGCGGCGCGGGGTTCGGCGACACGGTGACTGAGAGGTCCTGAGCGAGGAGAGAAGCACAAAGAAGCGCCGCGCCCGCGGCGAATCTCGGCACGGAGTTGGTACGGGCGAAAGTCGACTGCGTCTTGTTCATGGGATTCATCTCGGTTGGACGGCCCGCAGGCCGTGGTGAATGAGGCTTCCAGGAGAACTTAGGCAACGTTCGCGAGTTCTAGCTCGATTCCGAGGAATCGGCGGAATGAGACCGATCCGCGCGACCTGAGTATCGAGGCTCGCGCCACTCGGCGCAGATGCCGCATGGGACACGACTTGCCGCAACGGTGCGCTCGCAGGAGCTCGGCCTGATACGTTCCCGCACCGATCCGCCAGGTCCACATGCACGACGCGGCGGAGACGTGCGCATGCCCTACCGCCTGGTCATCTTCGATCTCGACGGAACGCTCGTGGACAGCCTCCCGTGGCTCCTGCGGAATCTGGACGCCATCGCGGAGCGGTTCAGGTTCACGAAGATCGCGGAGCTGGATCTCCAAGCGCTGCGTCATGCGGGTCCGCGGGAGATCCTCGAGGGCCTCGGCGTTCCGCTCTGGAGGCTGCCGCAGATCACGCGTCACGTGCGACGATTGAAGTCCGCGCAACTCTCCGAGATCCGCCTCTTCCCGGGCGCGGACGCCATGCTGCGAGCGCTCGCGGATGGTGGCGTGCGTCTCGCGCTCGTCAGCTCCGATCACGAAGCGAACGTTCGGAAGCAACTCGGGGATGCCAATGTCGCACTCTTCGCCGACTTCGCCTGCGGCGCCTCGCTTCTTGGCAAGGCCATGCGGTTCAAGCGCGTCCTTCGGCGCGCAGGCATCGCGGCCTCGGATGCGATCGCGATCGGCGACGAGGTCCGCGACGTCGACGCGGCGCGCGCCGCGGGAATCGCCGTCGGCGCGGTGACGTGGGGATATGCAGCGCCCGCCGCGTTGCGGCGTCTGTCGCCGGACCTGGTGTTCGAGCGAATGGACGAGATTCCGCTGGCCATCCTCCCCCGTGCGTGAAGTCGGGTGGCGAGACGATCCAGGCAACGGCGTTCACCGCGTGCGCGTCGGAATCGACTCGACGAGGTCGCGGAAGCCGCGCGGCCTGCTCGGCATGCCGACGGATCGCGGCGGCCCTCGCCGCAGCCATCGATCGACGGATGCCATCACGAGCGCCCATTGCCGCAATTCCCCTCAGGTGCACGGAGATCCTCTCTCGCGCGCAAATCGACGCCGGATGCCGGTCTCTCCAAGTGCGCGATCCCCCAAGCGCGCCGGTGCGCACGCTGCCCTGGGACCGAAGCTCATCGCAAGGCACGACTCGCGGACAGAATCAGGCGCCGCTCCAATCGAACCAACCTGCGCACGTTCCACCGCGTCCATCAGCAGGTTGGCACGCGGGGTTGCAGCCCGAAACGGTGCGCACCGATGCGGGGTTGTGCCGGCTCGCTGCCCGCGTGCCCGCCGGAGCCGACACCGCCCGGATCCCATCGTGATGCTGGAGGCCGACGCCTGGCCGGCATCCACGCGCGTGACAGCAGCAGCGGCGACACGCGAGCTTCGCTGCCGCAGGGTCGCCACGGCACGTCAACTCCGTGCCAACGATGACGTCATCGACTCGATCGAATGTTGCACACCTCACGGTCCGCCGACGCAATATCCACAACGGCAGCGACAACGCGAGCGGACGAAGTGTCCAAGTCAATCGCGGCCCAGTAGCGAGGGAACCGGCGTAATGGGCCATCACCACCAAGAGTGCAACCGCGGTGTGAAACCGACCACAGGGATGCCGCAGGGTCTATCAGACCTGGACGAAGGCGATATCGCCGGCTCCGTGGCTCAGGCTGCGGCGCTGATTCGGAAGCGCGGAGCACCGCGGAGACCCACTTGAGTGGCGACACGCGCGTGTCACCGGAACGGACCCAACGTGTTGGGAAGCTCGTGGAGTCGGTCGCGTGCGCAGGACACGGCGCGCACGAACACGGTGTGATTCATCGGGGCTGAAGCCTGGAACCATGATGGTGACGCCCGACGGGAATCCCGTCGTCCCGGACTTTGAACTCGCGCACGACGTCGACAGCGCGCAGGCAGCGCTCACGGTGTCGGGTGACATCCTCGGGACGCTGGCCTACATCAGCCAGGAGCGGATCGCGGCCAAACGTAGCCAACCGCACACGGCTCGTGACCCGAGCTTTGGGAGACCATGCTCTGCCGGCTGCTGGGGGCGATCCGCGGGAGGGAACATGTTTCCCGGCGCATGCCGCAGCGGCCGCTCGCGTCGCGGGAATCAGGTACGTGAAGATGACCTGGGGCTATGCGGCGCCGGCCGCGCTTGATCCGCATTCGTGGAATCGCGTGCTCGAGCGAATGGCCGTCGTCGCCCCGCGTTGAGTCGCCGCGTCGAGTTCGCGGGCGGCTCGCGGGGCGCCGCGCGTTCTGGCTGGCTTGACGCGAGGGCTCTGCCCCGCCTGAACTCACGTCCGATTCCGATCGCATCCCGACGCTCTTGGCAGGGCGGAGCCCTGCCGTCCGGCCGGGCGGAACCCGGCGCTCCACGCGATCACGTGCGTGGAACTTCTGCCGCGAGCCGCCGAGCGTAGGCCTTCTTGGCTGGCTCGACGCGAGGGCTCTGCCCCGCCTGAACTCACGACCGATTCCGATCGCATCCCGACACGCTTGGCCGGGCGGAGCCCGGCGCTAACTCGCGGTAGGATCCCGCGCCGCGCGAGCCGCGTCCGATGCCGGCGCCGCGTCATCCGTCCATCACGCACGCCAAACCTGATGAGTCCCATCTCGCGAGCACGCGACCGACAGTTGCGATGACCGGAACCCACGGCGAAGACCACTCGAATGACGCCGCGCGTCATCGGCGCGCGACGGAGATCTTCCTCGCCATGGTGGATCTGCCGAGTGCCTCACGCCCGGCGGCGATCGCGGCGCAATGCGACGGGGACCCGGCGCTCGAACGCCTGGTTTCGGCCATGCTCGCCGCGGACACGGAGCCCGATCCGAACCTCGATCTGGCGGACCTCTTGGCGTCGACTTCGGAGCCGCGCATCGACGGCGATGTCCTCGCGGGCCTTCCGCCCACGATCGACGGGTTCACCCTTCGTGGGGCGCTCGGCCGGGGCGGCATGGGGCTCGTCCTCCTCGCCGAGCAGAATCGACCGCGGCGAATGGTGGCCCTGAAGGTGTTGCGCGAACCGCTTGCCGACGACGAATCGATGCGCCGATTCGCACGGGAGGCCAACGTGCTGGCGCGCCTCGACCACCCCGGAATCGCATCCGTGATTTCGGCCGGGACCTTCGCGCACGGCGGCGCGATCCTCCCCTACTTCGCCATGAATCTCGTCCGTGGAAAGCCGCTCACGACCTACGCGGCCGACGGAGACCTCGACGTCGAAAGCCGCGTCCGCCTCATGATCGCCGTTGCCGACGCCGTCGAGCACGCGCATGGACAAGGCGTCATCCACCGCGACCTGAAACCCGCCAACATCCTCGTGACCGACGACGGCCGCCCCGTCGTCCTCGACTTCGGCGTGGCGCACATCGCGGGAGCGGAAGACGCGTCCCTTCGCACGCGAACGGGGCAGCTCATGGGGACTCCGTCCTACATGAGTCCGGAACAGGCGGGTAGCCAGGGGGCAATCGTCGGCCCTCGAACCGACGTCTACGCCATGGGCGTGATCCTCTACGAGCTCCTCGTGGGGGTCCGGCCGCTGGACCTCACCGGTCAATCGCTAGCGGTCGCGATGCAGCGCATCCGCGATACCGAGCCGACGCGTCCATCGACCATCCGCCCGGGCCTGCGCGGCGACGTGGAGACGATCCTCCGCACGGCGCTCGCGAAGGATCCCGCCAGGAGATACGCGACCGCCGGCGCGTTCGCCGCCGATCTTCGCCGCTGGCTTTCGAGAGAGCCGATCCTCGCGCGACCACCGACGCGCCTCGACCGATTCGTCAAGCTTCTGCGTCGCAACCCGACGGCATCCACCGCCATAGCACTCGCGGCCGTCCTGCTGCTGGGGGGAACGACATGGATCGCGTTGAAGAACGTCGAACTCGATCGCGCGCGGAGCGATTCCGCCGGGCAAGCGAAGTCCAAGGGCGAGGCTCTCGACCGATTGCTGCGCCTCGCCGATCGCGAGCGGCTCCGGCGTCTGATCGCGCAGGCGCGCGACCTGTGGCCCGCGCACCCCGACAAGCTCGCTGCGCTCGATACATGGCTCGTGGAGGCCCGGTACGTGAAGTCGCGCTTGCCGATGCACATCGAATCGCTGGCGGCGATCGAAGCTGGTCTCGAGCGGGACGCGAACGGCGGATTCTCGTTTCCGAGCATGGAGACGGCTTGGGAACACGAGCTCCTGGAAAGCCTCGTAAGCGATTTGAGGCAATTCACACAGGCCGACACGGGAACTCTGGCCGGAGTCGAATCGCGACGCGAGTGGGCCGCGACCGTCGAAGCGAAGTCGATCACCGCACACGCGGATGCTTGGGCGGACGCGGCCCGCGCCGTGGCAGCACATGAGTCCTTCAAAGGCCTCCAGCTGCGTCCCCACCTCGGTCTCGCCCCGCTCGGCGCCGACCCGAAAACAGGCCTGCAGGAATTCCTCGACATTCAAAGCCACGAAGGGCCCATCCCGCGTCGCCAGGCCGATGGGACGATCCCGTTCACCGAAACGACGGGCATCGTCTTCGTGCTGATCCCCGGCGGGATCGCCGTCATCGGCGCGCAGGCCGAAGACCCGACGGAAACCCACTACGACCCCGAGGCCCAGCCCGATGAAGGCCCCGTGAACAGCGTGCGCCTCGACCCGTTCTTCGTCTCCAAGTTCGAGTGCACGCAGGCCCAGTGGATTCGTGTGGCTGGCTCGAACCCCAGCTCCATGTCCGCCGGCGCCTACCTGTTCGGGCACTGGATCACGCGCCGCCATCCCGTGGAGCAGGTCTCGTTCACGGCCGTACGCGACTTCTGTCGTCGGCTCGCGGCTGACTTGCCGACTGAAGCGCAATGGGAGTGGGCCGCGCGTGCGGGAAGCGGGACGATCTGGAGCTTCGGAGATCGGCGCGAGGACTTGCCCCGATACGGCAACATGGCCGATGACGCCTCGCGCGGCACGTGGCCACCGGATTGGGCGACGGAGCCCGGCTCGGACGGCTATGCGACCCACGCGCCGGTGGGCTCGTTCCTGCCGAACGCGTTCGGACTGTTCGACGTCCACGGCAACGTCTTCGAGTGGACGCTCGACCGCCTCACGCCCTACACCACTCCGGCCGCCGAGGGCACGGGCGCGCGACACGTCGAGGGAAAGACGTCCCGCATCTTGCGCGGGGGGTCGTACTTCGATCGATCGGCCGCGCATCGCTGTGCCAGCCACTCGGCGATGCCGCAGGAGAGTCGAAACAACCTGGTGGGATTCCGCCCCGTGCGCCCGCTCGTGCGCGCGCCGTGACTCGCTCATCCGGACGTCACGCGTTCAGCCACGATCGGCGAGTCGGACCTTGAGCCACGCACGCGCGGCCCGCCATTCGCGATCGACGGTGCTCTCGGAGATCTCCAGGACGGTGGCGATCTCCTGGCCTTCGAGTGCGCCGAAGAACCGCAACCGGACGATCTCGGCCTGGCGGGAGTCGAGTCGGGAGAGCTCTTCGATGGCCTCGTGGATGTCGAGAGCGTCGACCGGCGCAGCCGAGGGCGTGCCGGGCAACGATGCGAGCGTCACCCGCTCGAATGCGCCGCCTCGCTTTTGGGCCAGCCTCCGGCGGGCATGGTCGACGATGATCTGCTGCGTGGCCGTCGCGGCGAGGGCCAGCAGGTGGGCCCGATCGGCGAGGTTGCGCTCGGGCAGCAACCTCTCGAGGGCTTCGTGGGCGAGGACGGTCGGCTGCAGCGAATCCCCGGGCCTCCGGGCTCGAAGCGCCCCGGCCGCGATCGCCTTCACGCGGTCGTAGACCGCGCGGAACAACGCCTCGCGCGCGGCTCCGTCGCCTCGCTTCATGGCGGCGATCAGCGCCTCGATGTCGTGTTCCGAACCATCTGTCATGCCGGGGTTTGGACTCCTGGGAGAAAAGAGCCTACCAGCCGTGACGCTCGCCGAGGACGTCCTGCGTTCTTGGGCTTTGGATGCGGGATCGCCCCACCAGGACGCGCCACGGATGGCGCTGCGCCGGGGCCGCCTCGCTCGCTCAGACGAATCACCGGGAGGTCAAGTCCGTGAAACTCACCACGCAATCGCTCGCGTTCCTGTCGGCGCTCCTCGGGAGCGGGACCCTCGATGGGCAGTGCCCGCTCGGGACGCTGGGTTCGGCGCCAGTCATCGTGTCGTGCGCGACGAATTCGTTCCAGACGGCGACGACGCCCGGAGTGTGGAACGCCTATGGGCTCTTCTCCTCGTCCAACTGGGACCTGGGGGCCGGCACCGCGCTCTCGCTCAATCAGCCCGATGGCGGCGCGTGCCTCGTCTCCAACGGGACGCTCGGTGCGGCCCCGCTGCTCACCGGCTCGATCACGCGAGCCGGCGGCACGGCGAACGCCATCTTCGCACGCACGTCGGCGATCCAGCTTCCCGCGTTCGCCATCGGGTCGACTTACACGCAGCAACTGCCAGCGGCCGTGCCGATGGCGCTGTTCCAGTTCACCGTGACGGCGGGATACAACTTCGGGATCCGCGTCGACGCGCAGGATTCCACGCTGCGCTACTGCGTATTCGAGGCGGGATCGAATGCGACGTGGAGACCGCGGGCGGCCAGTGCGGGCGAGTTCCCCGTCGGCGTTGCCGGGACTTACAACCTCGGAGTCGGAACGCACGCGATCGCCGTCTTCCGCAAGCCGACGTCGGCCGGTGCCGCGGCCGCGCTCTCGATCACCGTGAGCTGCGGGGGTGCGCCGGTTCCGGTGTCTTCGTCCAACGCGTCGACGCTGACGACGACATGCTTCCCGTTCGCGGTCACGCCAGTGGCGAACCGTTGGAACGTCGTGGCACTGGGATCGACGGCGAACTGGAATCTCGCCATGGGAAGCGCTGCGGGATCGACGTCCGGCAGCCTGCCCGCGATCGTCGCATCGGACGGGCGTCACGGCGCGCCGTCGACGGTGACCGGGCTCGCGACGAACGGCGGCGGACCGGCGACGACCGTTCGCGCAAGGCACCGCGTCGGACTCCTCAACGTGCCGTTCGGAGGTGCCATGGCACAACTCGGAGCGACGCCCACGGATCCGGTCGAGGTGCTCGAGTTCCAGGTGACGCAGGCGGGCCTCTACACGCTGAGCACGGACTTCATTCCGTACAACGGCGGGACGTCGTCGATCGAGGTGGTGGTGTTCGGGCCGTCGTCGGACGGCGAGTGGATGGGGCCGCAGCAGGCGCTGGCACGGTGGTCGCCGAATGCGCTCGGAATCTCGACCAGTTTTCCCGTGGCCATGAACCCCGGTGTGCATGCGTTCGTCGTGCTGACGCACGGTGAACCGCTGCAGACCTACGGCTCGTTCGGCGTCGGCGTCTCGCAAGTCGCGTTTCCCACGCCCACGCTCGCGAGCCTCAGTCCGTCGCAGGCGCTATCGGGGTCCGGTCCGCTCGCGGTCGCGATCACCGGAACGGGATTCGTTCAGCAGTCGACCGTGCGCTGGAACGGGACGGTCGTGCCGTCCACGCTCGTCGACGCCACGCACCTCACCGCGCAAGTCCCGGCAACTCTCACGGAAGCCGAGGGTCCGATCGCCGTCACCGTGACGAATCCTACGCCAGGCGGCGGCACGACGGCGCCGTCGACGTTCCTCCTCGCGACTCCCGTCATCACGAGTCTCACGCCGCCGTCGATGGCGCCGTTGACGCCGTCGTCCGCGCCGGTGTTGGTGCAGATCCACGGGCATGACTTTGCCGCGGGCGCGCAAGTCTTCGCCGACGGTCAACTCATCGGGTCGACGTGGCTCGGATCCACGCTCATGAACTGCGTCATCAGTCCTCAGATCGCGGGCACGCTCTTCCTCGGCGGCGTCGCCATCGACGTTCAGAACCCAGGGCCGCACCTGTCCAACACGATGGCGCTGGTGGTCGGCAGCGGGACGAACCGTGGCACGATCATCCGTGTTCCCCTCGCGCCACCGCCGGGTGCGCCCTATGCGGTGCGGCTCGAAGGCGGAACGCCGGGGTCGCCCGTCACGATGTCGCTCAGTCTCGGCGCTCCGAGCGTGCAAACACCGTGGCCATCGCCCGCCGCGCCCATGGTGCTGAGCCTGGACGTCGCCACGCTCATCCCGATCCTCGATGGTCTCGGCATCTTTGGGCCCGCAGCCAACTTCGCGTTCCCATCGACGCCGACGACCACCGGTGGCACGAGCACGCTGACGTTCGCGGGCTTCGTCGCTCCGTCGCCGCCTCTGGGAATCGACATCACGGTTCAGGCCGTCTATCTCGACCCGGCGTCGCCGACGGGCTTCCGGCTGACGTGGGCCCGCTATCCCGATTCGCTGTGACGCGGCGCACCGAGGATGACGCCACGCTGAGTGCAGGTTCATCGATCCCTGAATGGACTGCGCGCGCCGCGCCGGGAGCGCGCGTCGTGAGCGGAAAGCGCCGCGGTCCATCACTTGGGAGACGGCCGCAAGCGCGACGGCCACGGCGTTTCCTTGAACGCTCGAGGCCTCAGCCTCGGAGTTCGAGCTCATCATCATGCGGCACCTGTTCGTCGGGCGGCAGGCGCACCGCGATCGCCCGAGTTCGAACGCAGGCGTCACGGCTGGTGACCGGCGTTGCCACGACGTGCCCGAGGTCGCATCGAGGCCTTGGCATCGCGGGTCGACGCGCTGCAGAGGCCGCTGCAGCGCGCCCGCCGGCACGTACGACATGCGGCGCGTTCGCGAACCGACGCGAACGCGACGCTTCGTCATTGCACGGTTGCCGTCACGACGACGTCAGGGACCGACGGGTTCGAGGTATTGTCCGCCGTGATCGTCACGTTCTGTCCGTCGTAGTTCGACTCGTTGCCCGCCACGATATCCTGAACGTTCACTCCGGTGCTCGTGCCGTTTCCGAGGACAGTTCCGTTGAAGTAGAGGTGGCTGCCGTCGGGGAACGTGACGGTGATCTCCACGCTGTCGCCTCTTCGCCAACCGATGTTGGTGATCTGGACGGCGAAGTTCGTTTGGCCGTGAGCCGTCGTCGCCGACGCCGTGCCGGTCTGGGCGGCCGAGAACTCCGTGAGGATCGTGAGTAGCGAAAGCGCGAAGATGAAGCGGATCGTGGTCATGTCGGGACTCCTTGGTCCGACGGCGAAACTCCCACCCGCGACGTGCGGGCAGCATTTCGTCCAGTCTGAAACGAGAGGCGACGGCCCGTCGAGCGCGTTTCGCGAAAGAAAAAATCGTCCGCTTTCGAGCCGTTGAGACGGGTCGTTCCCCCACGGTCTCCACTCGCACCCGCGCGCGTACAGGTTCGCGCGCCCAACCCTCCCCGACTCGCGGCGGCGACAGCGGCCACGTTCAGGCTTGCGCCAGAGGCCACACGCCGGAGCCCGCACACAAGCACGCGCGTCGCGAGTCGCTGCGCACCCGGGAGACGTAGCTCGACGAGATGAACACCTCCTTCACTTCGTCACTCGCCGCGGCGCTTTAGCCGGAGGTCTTGACGCTGCGGACCGAAGGCGACGAATTCAGTTCGGAGATCGAGGACGCGTGCGCGCGGCGGGTCGCCTCCAGCGTTGGCAAGCCTCTTGTGGCGATGGCTCGTCGGTAATCTCGTGGCGGTGTTGAAAGTCTTTCGCCGCGGATCGCTCGCCATGCGACACGAGATTCCGCACGGGCGGATCCAACGAGTCGTCCCCGCCCCCGCGAGCGGCGCCGCGACGATCACGTTCTTCGAGGTGCCGAGGACGCCTTGCAGCCCCGCAGAAGACGGCGGCGCGACCTCGGAGGGCCGAGATGTGGTGCCCGGAAATGGAAAGAGCACGGGTCATTGCGACCCGTGCTCTCAGTACTCGATGGCGGGGGCCCGCTCGTCACGCTCGCAGAAAACAAAACCAGCCTGCCGGAGGCGGGGATGGATGACGATTGTTCTGATTTGGGTGGCGCGGACCTCGCAATGAGGGCCCGGAGAGAACACAGAGGGCCGCGGAGTATTCTCGGTGGTGCGGCGCGGACCTCGCCTTGAGGGGTCGGAGAGAACACCGAACCGCTCCAACGAGCATCCATCCGTCGCGGTCAAGCTTGGGACCTCCGACGGAGCCTCGCGTGGTCGTCCGGGTTGCGAGCGGCCGTGGAGGGCGGTCGTCTCATGGAGGACCAGGGTAGTCGCGATGACGAGTTCTGGGACAAAGAGTCCAGGAGGCTGTGATGGGCAGCACGGCAGTGGTTTCCGATGCCGAATTCGGGGTCTTCTTCGGCACAATCCATGTTTGCATTTCACGAGTCTTGTCGGCGAGCACGAGCACTCCATCCATTGCTGACTCTCGGCTCCCCGACCGCCTCACTGAACTCGCGGCACTCCTGGTGGTCGGGGCGTCGTCACACTCCGCTCCTCGACAATTCCGGTCGCTCGAACGCTGAGTGGTCGACGGCAATTAGAACATCGTGTAGATGAAGGGGGCGAGTCCGGTCGCTGACAGGACGACGAGGACGCCGAGGACGACGATCATCACGATGATCGGGATCAACCACCATTTCTTGTTGTGCTTCAGGAACGCCCAGAGCTCCTCCACAAAGCCACGGCGCCTCTTGGCTGCCTCGGATTCGAATTCGGACGCGGGCTCTTTGACTTCGTTGGTCGACATCGTGAACATCATCTCATCAGGTCGAGCGTTCATCTCGCCGGGCGGAAATGAATCCCCCGGTCCAACGCACTAGAACTGGCTGAAATACTGCGCGGTTTGCGCGGGCGCATTATGGGGCTCCCAGTAGGTCCGGGCGCCGGGTTCGAACCTGCGTTTGAGGGCGTCGCGCCCCACCAGGCGAAAGCCGAGACCGATCGGAGTAATGAGGCCGAAGAAGACGACAACGAGGACTGCGTAGGACACTATGAATCCGATCGGGAGGCTCAACAGGACCAGGGCGACCCACAACGGTCGGTTCAATGACGGCGCGATGAGCGCGAACAGGCCTGAGAGCACGGCCGCGACCAAAAGTACGACCGCAACGACCGCCGCGACGGATTGGAACTTCCAGAAGGGCAATCCGCCAGTGAAATAGACCAGCAGCCCGAGGCCGGCGAGAACGACGAACCCTGCGACTCCGAAGACCCGAAGTTTCGCCTTCGGTGGATTCAAATCAACTTCGATGAGAGACATGGCTAGTCGAGTTCGAATTCCTTGAGGTACTCGTCGATCTTGATGTCGCGCGCCTGCGGTTGTTCATTCTTCAATAGAAGGAGATTCCCGAGAATCAACGCGTCCATGTTCGTGGCCATGAAGCAGCGGTAAGCATCCTGCGGAGTGCACACGATCGGCTCGCCACGGACGTTGAACGACGTGTTGATGATCACAGGGCACCCAGACTTTTCGTTGAAGCGACGGATCAGCCGGTAATAGGAGCCGTGTCGCTCGACATCGACGGTCTGGATGCGCGCCGAATGGTCCACGTGGGTGATCGCCGGCACGACCGATCGAAGCTGCTTCAATTTGTCCAGCCCCGACGCGTCGCCGTTGCAGATCGTTCGTTTTTCGGCGCGCACAGGAGCCACGATCAACATGTAGGGACTGTCCTCCATGGGACGCGTCTCGAACCAGTCCTGGACATGCTCGCGCAATACGCTTGGCGCGAACGGCCGGAACGATTCCCGAAACTTTATTTTCAGGTTCATCACCGACTGCATCTTCGTCGACCGCGCGTCCCCGATGATCGATCGGCTGCCCAGAGCGCGCGGGCCGAATTCCATCCGCCCCGAAACGCGACCCACCACGTGCTCCGTCGCGAGTAGCTCCGCGACCGCGTCGTGGAGCGATTCCTCGTTCGCGAAGCGCCGAAATTTCGCGCCGACTGAGTCGAGAAACGCCTGCGTTTCGGCGTCGCTGAACTCGGGTCCCAGCAACGAACCCTTCTGGGCGTCGGCCCCGGAAGCCGTCCGAGGCTTACCCAGGAGCTGATGCCAGACGAACATGGCCGCGCCGAGGGCCCCACCGGCGTCT
The DNA here is from genome assembly GCA_044222185.1 of Planctomycetota bacterium. Taxonomy (GTDB): domain Bacteria; phylum Planctomycetota; family CAIWVZ01; genus JBGANV01. The sequence continues at coordinate 6,529 of JBGANV010000012.1, read as the reverse complement.
CCGGCCGCGGGCTGAATCCAGACGCTCTGAAACGGGCCCTCACGGAGGATCTTCCCGTTCGCGACGCAATTGAGTGCGACGCCCCCGGCCAGCACAAGGCTCTTTGCCCCAGTGATGCGATGCGCATGACGTGCCACGCGCATCATGATTTCCTCGGTCACCGCCTGAATGGATGCCGCGAGGTCCATCTCCCGCTGCGTGAGCCTCGACTCGCGAGCGCGCGGCGGGCCACCAAAGACACCGTCGAATTTCGACGACGTCATCACCTGCTTCCAGCAATAGGCGAAGTAGCTCATGTCCATCCGGAAGGAGCCGTCCTCCTTCAGGTCGATGAGTTTCTCCAGGATGGCGTTCTTGAACCTCGGTTCGCCGTATGGCGCAAGCCCCATCAGCTTGTACTCGCCGCTGTTGACCTTGAATCCGCAGAAGTAGGTGAAGGCGCTGTAGAGGAGCCCGAGCGAATGAGGGAAGCGGAGTTCCTGAAGGATATCGATCCGATTTCCGCGTCCCCTGCCTATGCTCCCTGTTGCCCACTCGCCGACGCCGTCCATCGTGACGATTGCCGCCTCATCGAATGGACACGGGAAGAACGCGCTCGCGGCGTGCGACTCGTGGTGCTCCGTGAAGATGTAGCGTCCCTTGAATGCGCCGTTCAGGCCCCGATCTAACGCGCGGGGTGTGTGCAGCTTCTGCCGAACCCAAGCCGGCAGGCCCTTCGCGAAGAGGAAGAATCCGCGCGGCGCGAACGCGACCCACGTCTCGACCAGGCGCTCGAACTTCAGGAGCGGCTTGTCGTAAAACGCGACGTGATCCAGGTCCGCTGGGCCGATCCCGCCAGCTTTCAAGCAGTAGTCGACCGCGTGGGAGGGGAAACTCTGATCGTGTTTCTTGCGGGTGAATCGCTCCTCTTGGGCAGCAGCAATGATGTCGCCATCGCGGACGAGGCAGGCCGCGCTGTCATGGTAGAAGGCGGAGATTCCGAGGATGTTCAAGGTAGAGGAGGGTATCTCGCCCGATTCTGGCGTGCTGACGAGGGGAACGTCCACCGCCGGAGCCGCTCGGAGAGCAGCGACCGGGAGTCTACAGCGCGTGCCACGAACTGTCGAGTTGCCCCGCTCCGCGGTGGCAGCCGCACCCCATTCGGTGCTGAGTCCGTGCATGGCTTCGGCCGAGTTCGCTCACCACGAGGTCGCAGGCTTTCGCGGCGTCGGCGCAGCACGGGTCCACTGCGATGGGGTCTCGAATTCCGACCGTGTCGAAGGGGCCGCGTCATCCCGGCTGGCCGATAAGATACGACCGACCCGAGTCATGGCCTCGTTCGATCCCCACCCCTGTGAACGCTCCCGCTCTAGAATTTTCGACTTGGGCTGTAGGTTCCGCGCCTCCGATGGAGGTGGCTCGATGGACTGTGACAACTTCCCCACGCCAGTCGCGACGGTCGATTCGGGTGGCTGCGAGCATCCCAACAGGACACTCAGGCACGAACGCCGCGCCGTTCGCGACCGAACGACTGGCAGCATGGAAGCTCTGCGAATCCACGACGGGTTCTCGTTGTTTGGGCGATTCACTCCGGGCACACGCCGCGGCCTGTGCCGCACGCGACAGGCGCCCACCTGCGGGGAGGAACTCGACCCTCGGCGCAAGTGGCGCATCTCAGGGAGCCGTTCTCGGCCCGGTGCGACGGTCGGTGCGACCGGAGTGAAGCCGGCGCCGCCCGTCTTCGGAGAATCGCAGTCCAATACCGGAGTCGCTTCCGGGAGTGCATGAATCCGGCGACGAGCTTCAAACGAACGAACATAATCGAACAGGATCCAAATGCCGCCAATCAACCCACCTGATTCCGGTCAAGACCCTCGCCTTCGGACAGCCTTCAGACTGATCGCTGTTCTCATGGCCATCGTCCTCACCTTGCTCATTGCCGTGATCTACTTGTGCGTTTCGGGCAGCCCGGACGCCAACCGGCTCGTTCAATTAGCGACTATCGACCCTGAACTGAAAGAAAAGGCGGTTCGCGAACTGGTGACACGAGCGGGTGGCTCGATGGACTCCCATCCGGATCCCGAGGTCGGGCGAGTGCTCTCTCCGAACTACAACGGCAAGGTTGGCCGCGGCAATGACGTCGTGGTCTCGACCAACTCCTATGGGATTCGTGAACGGCAGTATGAGCTTCCCAAACCGCCAGGGGTCGTCCGGATCGTGATGTTAGGCGATTCATTCGTGTTCGGCCTTGGAGTTGCCTTGGATGACCGCTGCGGGCGCTTTCTCGAAGAGTCTTTGCGCGCGCGCGCAATCGCGCCCCCGGGTGTGATCGAGGTCCTCCAGATCGGAATCCCTAGTTGGAACATCCTCGCCGAATGCGCGTACCTACGGCGCCAACTTGGACTGTTGCAGCCTGATCTGGTGGTCCATGTCGTGGTCCACAACGACATCGACGACTCCCAGTCTGTCCGAGGCTTCGGCGTGCCGTCGACATTCACGGATCAGCACCGCGAACGAGCTGGAAGCCTCATCTTCCAATTACATGCCATGGAGGTCCTCGGTGGACCCGAACCGGGCGTGTTACATGAAGGTTTGGACTTCGAGAGTCGTGAGAGATACCGGGCAGCGGGTGACGCCATCCTTCGCGCAAGCAAGGCTGTCGCAGCGCGGGGAGGCGCCTACCTCTTGCTCTTGAATTGGCGGGGGCACGAACAGCTGCCGCGGCATTATTTCGCCAGTCGACTGCGAGAAGATCAGATCGTCCATGTGTCCAAAGCGTTCCAGGAGACAGCGGAGAATCGCATATCCGCCTCGGACAACCACTGGAGTCGCATCGGCAACGTGCGTATCTCGAAGCTGCTTTATGGCGTGATCGTCGAGAGGCACCTTCTCCCCCGTGTCAGCCTCCAGCCCTGGAAGGAAGCCGACGACGAAGTGAAATCGGTGCACATTGCCGGCCTTGCTGAGGCAACTGCGGACTGGACGACGGAGACCAAGGTGCTTGGGAAGCCACTTCAATCCGAGATCACGTGGCCCGATTTGAACCCGGTCACTTGTGCACAGATTCATGGGGGCATTGACAAATTGGGGTTTGTATCCCCCTACGCCGCGTTGGTGCTCAAGCGAGGGACCGGGCGGATCCTGTCCATCCGGGGGCGATGTCTCCCGCGGTCGGAGATCGATGGCGCTCACGTGCAGATCTTGATCGACGAGTTTCCGGTGGCAACTCTCGAATTGCGTGCGAACGAACCGATCCGCATCCGTGAGGCCATCCCGGATGGGGCCGTGGATCGACCCTACGTCGGCGTGCGGTTCGTGTCTGACGACTTCGCTTACCAGGGAAATGACCTGCGCTCGACCGTCTCGCTTCAACTCGAACAGGTCGCGATCGTCAGCCAATAGCAAGCCGCGAGCGGATGGAAGCGTTCAGAGGGGTGTCTTCGTCAGCCAATGACGTCGATCCGGGGCCCATTGTCGGCGCTCCTTGCCCGAAGTCAATTTGCGCCTCTTCGCCGGCTGCGGTCTCGACGCGTCGAAACGGCAGCGGAGTTGACGCCGATAATCGCCGCACGAACCGCTGCACGCTGTAGTAGCCCCCGGCAAAACCGTGGTCGGCGCGCAGGTCCTGGAAAATCCGCTGCGCCGTCAGCCCGGCGGCGAGCCCCTCTGGGATCGCCTCAGCGAAGGCTGCGCACTTGCTCTGCCGACCTGCGGCGCGGTGGGCCTTCGTCGGCGCCGACACGTTGGTCGTCTCGACCGCTCGCTCAGCAGAAACGCCGGTGAGCGGAATGTCCGCTCTTGCTTCGCCGTCCGGCGGGCGTGCCTCCGAACCCACTCCTGCACTCGCAACGGTGCCGGCGAGCGGAATGGCTGCTTTTGACTCCGCTCGGTCCGCGTAGCGGCGAACCGCCCCTCGGTCCAACCCGAGTTCACAGGCGATCCGCCGCCGCGACCACCCAAGCCGCAACAACCCTTCGATCTTCTCGATGTCCGCCATCTTGAGCTTGTTTGCCACGGCCGCCCCCACGGGAAACGGCCATCGTCAGGCGCCTCTCGCACCCGCTCAATCTGGCTGCTTTTTGATTCGCTCACGCCTGGCTGCTTTTGACTGCTCACTGACAGCGTTCAGAGGCGCGACGCCCGACGAGATGTACCTCGGCACCGCGGGCGACGTCGAGAGGAGCCTGAGCACGCAGCGCGCGGTAGCTCGAACCGCGCGCCTGGCTGCGAACCGAGCCGCGCGCTGTGAGATCTGTAGGAGTCCCCAGGCGGGAGCCGAGCCCGATGCGGCCTGACGGGCCAACCATTCCACGAGCGGCACGACCGAGTACCCGGCTTCGACCGCCGACGCGGCCGGGCGGCGCCAACCCGTTCCCACGTCCCGACCACCTCGCCCGTGTCGGTTTCTCGAACAGAAAGTGCAGATTGCTGTGGCACTCAGCACGGCTCGCATTGGAGCTCTTTGCGAGAGTGGATGAGAATTCGCTATGCGAGCGTTCAATCCCGGAGGTGTGCGCGGGCGCCTCGCGCCGATCGAGGATGGCGGCGGCGACGGCTTCGAATCGTCTGCGCAGAGCTTGGGGGCACTCCCGCAGTTGCGAGCGACTGCAGCGATTCCTGCGAGGGCCGACCTGCCAGGAGCCCCTCGACGCTGATGTCTTCATCGGCGCCAGGCCAGGAGATACCGATTCCCTGACCGACGAGGTGCCAGTTCGCCCGCACGGCCTTCGAGGCATTCACCAAGCGGGGGAACCATACCAGGGGGACCGTCACGGTTCTTCCGTCGGTGAGATCGACAACGAGCTCGTCCTTCGTGCAGCGTACATCTTGTGCGCGCGCTCTTGATCTATCGATTGAAGAACTCATTCCATGCCTTTAGGAAGCGATCGCGGTTGTTGAGGACCAAGATTCGGTCTTACTCAGTTCGTGCGGACGAAAGCCATCTGCCTCAGCGAGGTCGACTGGGTCCAGCCAAAACTTGGCCGCAGCATTCTCGCGATCGACGTGAACGTGTGGAGGCTCAGCGTTCTCGTTGGAGAAGAAGAAGATGCGGTAGGGTCCAAACTTCCCGAGGCTTGGCAACTGGCGACTCCAGCGGAGATGCCACCGGCGCGTTGAGGAGCCGAGTGTGGGGAGATTGTCCCGTGCGGGGACACGCAAGTCCAGCGCGAGCGATGAACGGAGCCGCCGACTGGCCTCGACGCCGTGGACGCGAGGCCACGTGCGTGGACCTCGGATCCTCATGAGTGTAGTGACCGGACGGCTGAACCGAGATCGGGGCACGCCCGTCCAGATCCCGCATCTCTCGGCCGTTGACGCGCTGCGCATGTTCGCGCGGCTCGCGGGCCGCGCGGCGCTGGAATCCCGGATCCGACCGGATCAATCCGCAACCTCGAGGCTCAGTGTGTCGGTCGACACGCACGAGGAGAACACCGCATGCTGAAGAACACGATCACCGGCGCAGCCATGTACCTGCGCCGAAGTACGGACCGGCAGGAACAGCCCATCGACGACCAACGCCGGACCATCGAGCGGTTCGCGGGGGAACGCGGGTTGGCGATCGTCGCGACGTACACGGACGACGCGATCTCAGGCGCCGAGACCGAGGCCCGAAAGGCATTCCTCCGGATGGTCGCGGACGCGAAGCAGCAGACCCGCGCGTTCGACAAGATCCTCGTCTACGACGTCTCACGCTTCGGTCGCGTCGGCGCGGACGAGGCGGGGTACTACCGCCACACGCTCGCGCAGGCCGGCGTCGAGGTCGTCTACGTCGCCGAGGGGCTCAGGGGCGACCAGACCGACGATCTTCTCCTGGGCGTCAAACAGTTCGTGGCGCACCAGACCGTCGTCGACCTCTCGAAGGTCACGATCCGCGGACAGGTCTCGCGCGTCGAGAAGGGCCGCTGGTGCGGTGGACGGCCGCCGTATGGGTTCGACCTCCAGTACGTCGACCAGATCGGGGTGCCCTACCAGACGGTTCGGTTCCTCGAATCCGGGGACCGCGAGCAGCGCGCGATCGACGGCACGCTCATCCGGGTCGTGCCGCGCGGCTCTCCCCTGCCGGTCACGAAGAAGGACGCGGCGCACCTGATCCCCGGCGACCCCGTGCGCGTCGGTGTCGTCCGCCGCATCTTCGAGGAGTACGTGCTGCAGGAGGCCGGCTACGCCTCGATCGCGGCGCGCCTCAACCGTGACCAGATCCCGACCGCCGTCGGTGCCCGCGAGGGCAGCCGCTGGAAGGGCACGTGGAGCCAGGGAACGGTCCGCGAGATCCTCCGCAACCCGGCCTACCGGGGGGCCACGGCCTGGAATCGGATCAGCTACGCGAAGTTCCACAGGGTCGAGAAGCGGGTCGCGACGGCGCGCGCGAAGTTCGACCTCGGCAAGGTGAAGCGGAACCGCGAGGAGGACTGGATCGTCACGGAGGGCACGCACGAGCCGCTGGTGCCGCCGGCGCTCTTCGCCCGTGCCCAGCAGATGATGAAGTCGCGAAGCGGCGTCGTTCGCGACGCCATGCGCGCCGCGCCGGGCTGCTCGCCGTACCTGCTCT
>JBGANV010000016.1:0-32489 GCA_044222185.1 Planctomycetota bacterium | reverse complement strand
ACGTCGTGCATCCTCCGATCCCTTCGCGATCGCCACTGCGGCGATCCTTGAAGGGCGAACATCACGAGCGTCGAGGCTTGCCTCTACGACGACCGCCATATTTTCCGGAAATTACACCGCCATTTTTTCCGGAACCGACAACCTCGCCGAACACGACCTGAAAGAACTCCGAGTCGTCCTCCCGTTCGCGCCGCCCTCGGGTCAGTCCCGTCTGCGCTTCAGCTGGTTCCCGGCCGACGGCGTGAAGATCTTCACCAATGCCGACAAGACCGGAGAGTTGTCGAACGGGGGACAGATTCCTTTCACGAGCGCTGGGACGCTGACCTACTGGGTCGAGGGACGGAGTCCCGGTCAGACCCTCATCCACTGTGCGGTCTACAGCAACCCTGCGACGGCCCGGTTCATGTGCCGCGATGTCGTGTCAGTGACCGTCGTCGGGCTTCGTTTCCTCGGAGACAACTCGGCTCCCAAAGCGCTGTACGGCGCGGCTGCCGCGCTCGAGGTCAGCGAGATGGTGACTGTCAGGCTGACGAACGCGGCCGCCGATGGCACGTTCCCGACGCCGCTGGTCTTTGACGCAGCCCCTACGGGTGACCCCGACAACTTCCGCGTCGAAGTGGTTGGCTTGGCCCCCAGCAGCAACGTTCAGGTGAACATTGCCGTGATGATCCCAGGGCTGCAGGCGACCCAGCGAAGCGATGCGCAGTACCCGATGGTCTCAGGTATCTCGGGAGGTGCCAGCGCATTTCGAACGAACTTCATACGCCTCGTCTCCAATGGCATCGACGACGGAGTCGGCGGGATCCACACGCGACTCGTCCGCCTCGACAACCCGCCGGTCACCGCGACCGAGGCATACTCGGCGGACTATGTCGTCGCGACCCTCAGGATCGGTGGCAGTGTCTTCGCATCCCGGTCACTTCCTGTCTTCCGGCCGCCGTCCGAGTCCGGCGACAACGCGATTCGGACGGTCAGTCTGCGGATGTTTGGTCTTCCGGGACAGCCGTGGCCTTATGCTCAGGCTGTGACCTGGGTCAACGAGGACCTCGCGCAGGTGGGATTTCGGGCTGCCGCGGCGAGCACGATGAACCTGGCCCCCGTCAAGAACGCGTTCCTCATCGCCGTCCCAACTTCCATCACCACCGTGGCGAGCTCGGGAACGCTCGTCGGCCAGATCGAGAACGTCGACATCTCCGTCGATTTCACGGCGGGTACCCCGATCGACGCGTTCGTGAACGATGTTGCAGCGACGATCAACGGAAGGACGGCGGCTCAGGGCGGGTTCCTGGCAGAGGTCTTTCCGGTCCCGACGGTCGGGGCAACCGTCTTCCTGATCGTCACCAATCGACGCGAGCTTCCATTCCGCGCCAACATCACGCAAGACTTCAGCATCGTCGGTACTCCGCCAGCGAGCCTCGGCTGGTCCCTGTTTCCGGTCGCCGCTCAACCGACGGATGCCACGTCATGGGACATGTGGGTGCTCTGCCTGAATTACGCGGGATGGGACCCGAGCGCCGTCGACGTGTTCATTTTGGACGTGGATTGGGTGACGCCAACGGCGCTCGGCAAGTCTTACCAACCGACCCCCACCCCCGATCCGCGAGCCAACGTGGTGATCCTTGGCCGGTGCGCCATGGGGATGGCCCCGGTCATCATGGGGCCGGGGGCGCCGGTATATACACCGGGTCTGAATTGGCACATCTTCGGGCATGAGATGTGGCACGTACTCGCAGCCGGCGCGCAGCCGCACCTCCCGGCGAACGACCTGTTCCACAGCACAGACGCGAGAAATCTGGTCATGTCACTTCAAACGATCCCGACCGCGGAGGTCGTCCACGTCACGGAACCGGATCCGCTCGCCGCAAAGCGCCTGGTATTCGCGCAGGGGCTCGACGCTCGTGCAGACACGGGAACGACGCCACCGCCGCAGCCGTGGCTGCACCGGTTGCTCTGGCAGAAGTGAGGTGCGCTTTTCGGGCGCCGCGCCGAATCGAGGCGGGTGATGGAGCGGCTCGGTTCACGTGGAAATGTGGACTGCCGGAGCCAAACACGTCGCCCGTTCGTAGAACCTGGGTCCCGTGAAAGGAGACCCAGCCGTGATCAAAGCCACGTGTGCCGCGATCGCTCTCCTTCTGATGACTGCGCCCGTCGCCCGGGCGCAGGACAAGAAGGAGGCGCCCGCAAGCGCGCCGACCAGCGACCGAAAGGAGCAGGTCGACGCCGTCAAGAAGGAGTTCGAGGACGCCCGCACCGCGTTCTTCGCCAAGTACAAGGAAGCGAAGACCGACGAGGAACGGGAGAAGATCGGTGCCGAGTATCCGTCCCCCGCACCGCAGGTGAAGAAGCTGTGGGTGCTCGTCGACGCCAATCCCAAGGATGAAGCGGCCGCCGACGCACTCCTGTGGATCCAGCAGCAGGGCAACGAGAAGGTGGACAAGGAGAAGGTGCGCGAGACGTTCCTCGCGCATCACCTGAAGTCGACGACGATCGGCCGCTGGTGCATGGACCTCACCTACGACCGAACGAAGGGCACGCTCGAGGTCGTCGAGAAAGTCCTCGCCGAGACGCCGCACGACTCCGTGCGCGTCATGGCGAAATGGACGAAGGGGGCCCTCCTGATGGGAATGGCGGGCCCCGCCGAAACGCTTCAGAAGCCCGACGCCGATGCGAAGGCGAGCAAGCGATACCAGGAGTACTTCGGCGCCGACACCGTCGCGTGGCTGAAGACTCTCGACGTCGCCGACGCGAAGGCTCGCGCCGAAGCCCTCTACGAAGAGGTCGTGAAGGGCGGCGGCGACGTCAAGCCTCCGTATGGTGATGGCTCACTCGCCGACATGGCGAAGGGCGAGCTGTTCGAGATCCGCAACCTCGCGATCGGGAAGACCGCGCCGGACATCGTCGGCAAGGACGCCGACGGAGTGGAGTTCAAGCTCTCCGACTTCCGGGGCAAGGTGGTCGTCCTCGACTTCTGGGGATTCTGGTGAGGCCCATGCCGGGCCATGATCCCACACGAGCGGTCGCTCGTGGAGAAGCTGAAGGACAAGCCGTTCGCTCTGGTTGGCGTGAACTCCGATGAGACGGCCGAGAAACTGCGCGAGGTGACGAAGAAGGAGAAGATCACGTGGCGCTCCTTCTTCGCCGGCCCCGGTGGCGGTGAGATCGCCAAGGCGTGGAACGTGTCGGGTTGGCCGACGATCTACATCCTGGACGACAAGGGCGTCATCCGCTTCAAGAATCTCCGAGGCGAGGAGATGGAGAAGGCCGTCGAGAAGTTGCTCGACGAGATGCCGACGAAGAAGCCCTGAACGGGTTTCGCGTCAGAGCACTTCGACGTTCGTGCGGATGCCAGCGGCTCGACCGAGCCGCTGGTCGCACGTGACCAGGGGGACGTCGAGCGCCTCGGCCAGGGCAACGTAGGTTGCATCGCAAGCCGTCAGGTTGGCGCGAAGTTCCCAGACCCGCGGCATGAGCATGGTGTGCTCGTGGCGATGGATCGTGAGGTCGCCGAACGTGCTGAGGGCCGCTCGGATCCGTGACGAGTCGACGATCCGCTCGCGGTCGTAGCGGCGCAGGACGTGCAGCACCTCGACGTCCGATACGTGAGGCCCATGCACGACGCCGTTGGCGGACTCGATGCGATCGGCGACGGCCTCGGCGGACGCGGTCCGGAGGACGAATTGGACGGCGGATGCGTCGACGTCGATCACCGGCTGTCGCGCGCGGCTCGGATGACGTCAGCGGGGGCAGGACTGAGGGCGTCCCCATATCGCGGCAGGCGGTCCCGGACCTCAGACCATGTCGGCCGTTCCATCGTCTCCTTCAACTGCGCAAGGAGGTAGTCCGAAAGCGACATGTGCGAAAGGGCGGCTCGCGCCTTCAGCCTCGCGTGCAATCGATCCAGCACGTTCCTGATCTGGTTCATCTTCGTCATGTGCGGAGCATGATTGCATGTGCAGAGCCTGTCAGCGCCGTCGGCGTCTGCGGAGCCAGGAGTTCGTGCAAAGGCTGCAACGTTCCGTGTAGGCTCTCACGCGTGCATGAGGCGATCCGATGATGATGGGCGGCACGAACGGTCCATGAAGCCCGACTCGCGAACGAAGGCGCTGCTCGCAGTCGGAGTCGTCGTCCTGACGATCGTCGCCGTGCGAGCGGCGTTGGATTCGCCGGACGTGTCAGGGCCGCGCGGCGTGGTCGACCGCCCTGGCGCGGTGACGACGGCGGATGTGAGCCCGGCCGAGGTCACGCCCGGCACTGCCGCAGACTCCCGAGCCGCCGCCACATCCCGCGTGACGCCCGCACCGTACACGCTCTCCGACTCCGACACGTTGTCCGTGCAGATCGTCGACTCGACCGGTGAGCCCCGCGAGGGCGTGGACGTGGCACTCCTGCGGATCGACAGGAGTCCTGACGCGCTCTTGTGGCGCGGGCAGACCGGGTCGGACGGCATCGCGGCAGTTCCATCGTGGCCGAAGCTGCGGGCCCGGCTCGCAGCGAGCGCGGTGCGGTCGATCGACCCGTCGGTCGATGACCTTGCATTCCTCCCGCTGACGCCCGCTCCCGCAGCGTTTCCGCGAACGTCGTTCTCCTCGCGAGCCGCGCCCTCGGAACCCGTCGTCGCCGCGCTTCCGCCGACGGACGACGTCCGCGTCCGGGTCGTCGATGCCGAGGGGAGGCTGGTGACGTCGCCCGTGCTCGTGGCGTTCGGAGCGGAGATTCCGCGTCCGCCGCTTCATTCCGAACACGACGAGATCATCGTCGAGCGCGAGGTCCTGGGTGGAGAGGCCACCCTGATCGTGCCTGCACCCGCGCCGCACCGGCTTCCGCTCAGAGCGTCACCGCTGGACGGCGCCTGGCTCGACTTCGGCAGCGTAAGTTGGCCGGTGATCTCGGTGACGGACGCGTCGGAACACCTCTTCACGATCCAACTGAAGCGGTCGGTGCATCGGATCGTCGGCCGCGCCGTCATTGCCGATGGAACGCCGCTGCGGCGCTCGCGCCTGCACGTGGACGTGGAAGGATCGTCCGAGTGGCGCGTGAACGAGTTCTGCACGACCGACGGGAACGGAGCGTTCGAGATCGGCATCGGGCCCATGCCCAAGCTCGGAGTGGACGGGGAGGCGGACGCGCCGGCTGACTCCTCCACACCGTCCGCCGACCACGGCGCGGCCGTGCTCGTGCTCATGAGCACCGACCACGCGTCCCTGGGTGCGACCGGCCGCTCGGCGCCGCAGGTGATCGGGCCCCAAGCGACGGTCATCGACCTGGGAGCGGTGGTCTTGAACGCGCCGCAGCTCATCGCGTCCGGGCGCGTCGTCGATTCGCGCGGGAACCCCATCGCCGGCGCCGAGGTGCTCGCCGCCGAGGCGCTCGGAAACTCCATGCGCGCGTTGCCGGGTGAGAGAGAGCCCTGGGCCGTCACCGAACGCGACGGCACGTTCCGGCTCGTGAGTTCGACCACGATGACGGGATCCGTGTACCTGCGCGCGCGCCACGCAGGTCATCTCATGCGGCGATCGCTCGCGATCGCATCGGGCGCTGAGGAAGTCCTCATCACCCTGGTCGAGAACGGCCACGTGACGTGGCGATCCGAGACCTCCGGAGCCGGATCCGCCGTGTTGCGCTTCCGAGACGCGGCGACGGACCGCATGCGAGAGGTCGCGCTGGCGAACGACCACGCCGGTTCCGTCGAGTTGGCGCCGGGCCGCTATTCAGTCGACATCCGGCCGGGCGGCGACGGGCGGGCGGTCGTTCATCTTGACGACATCCTCGTCGAGGACGGCGCGACCGTCGCACCGCCGAGCCTGAACCCCATCGACTGGACCCGACTGCTTCGGACCTGTCGGATCGTCGTTTCACTTCCGACGGGCGGGCCGGCTGTCGGCGCGCGCGTCGCGTTGACGCAGACGGAGGTCTCGACGACGACCCTCGAAGCGATGACCGGGAACGACGGAGTCGCGTCCCTCGACGTCCCGCTCGGCCGCGCGGCGTTCAACGTGACGCTCGATGGGTACTGCGATGCCCTGGTCTCGGTCGAAGAGGAGGGCGCGGGCCTGGCGCTGGCGAGCGTGCGGCTGCGCGCCGCCCCCGCGGTCCGCGTGGTCGTCCCACAGCACAACGAGCTGGCCGTAGGTGGGCGCCGCGTGCTCGTCGGGATCAATGGAACGATCGCATCCCGCCGCCCGGCGGCGTACGTCGGCGAGGCTGGCGATGCGACGTTGCGGGCTCCCGGGCTGGCATCCGCGACGGTCGTCGTCGAGATCGTGGTACCCGGGCTCGCCGCGCCGATCCTCGCCGACTGGCGCTGGGTCCAAATCAAGGATGACGTGACCGTCGTCGAGGCGAGGTTCGATGCGAATCAGCTCCGCGCGATCGCGGAGGTCATCAGGCGAGAGAGGGCCGCGGCCGGACTGCCGCCGGAATGATCCGAGCGGCAGTCACGGGCGATGAGATGCCTCGATCAGAACGTCACGCGACGGACGTTCGACCAGGCCAGCAGGTTCTGGGTCGGTCCCAGGTCGACCTGGACGAAGTCGACCGACACGCCGGCGAGGAACGAGAGGGCCCCGGCCGGTACGCCGAACGGCACCGTCGGGAAGAACCCGGGCTGGACGACCCAGTGGAGGAGGTCACCGACGTTTGCGGGCGACGCCGCGATGCTGAACACCGTCGGGTCGGGCACGATCCCGAACGCCGGGCCCGTGCCGACCGGGCTCGTCGTCGCGAAGGAGATGAACAGGTAGCCGGTGGCTGCGGTCGGGTTCTGGTACTGCGGCGGGACCGGCAGGATCTGCAGATCTCCGACGCCGCTGCCCGACGTCGTCACGACGAGCTGGTAGGGGTTGACGACGATGTAGTTCGACCGCGTGAGCGTCGCGGCGGGGTGCGAGGCGTCCGTCGTCGTCAACGTCACGGAGTACGTGCCGGGAACGAGGTACGTGAAGCTCGGGTTCTGGACCGTCGAGTCGACGATGCCGTCGTTCTGGAAGTCCCAGGCCCAGCTCGTCACTCCGCCTGGATCGCTCGTGAACGTGAGGTCGGTGAAGTTCACCGTCAACGCGGCCGCACCGGATGTCGGCGACGCTGAGAAGCTAGCGAAGAGGCCCGTACCGGCCAGCTCGTCGGCGCCACGGCAGGGCACGCCGGGATTCCGGACCTGGCCGTCGATGTCGTCGAGCACGTTCGCGTTCGGCTGGCCGCTGAGGAAGCAAGGCGACGTCGGCGTGATGTGCAGATCCGGCGGGCTGGACGCGGTGTTCGCGTAGCCCGGGTCGCCGAGCACGCTGTTCAGGTCGTAGCCGAGGGCCTGCCACGACGCGAGCGTCTGGTTTGACGTCGAGAAGATGAGGGCGAGCCCGTTGCCGTTGTAGACGTTGTAGTCCATGACGGACGGCTTGAGCGCTCCACTGCACCACATCACGAAGCCGACGGTCGAGTTCGGATGGAGGTCCGTGAACGCGTTGTTGATCACTTCCGAGTAGTTGGCGGCCGTGTTGTACCAGCGGAGCGCGCAGTACTGCGAGCTCGCGGTCGGGTGCACCATGTAGAAGGAGTTGTTGAGGATCCGGAGGTTGGGAGCCGGGTCCGTGGCGCGCAGACCGTAGTTCGAGTTTCCGTAGATGAAGTTGTTGCGGATCGTGACGGTGTTGCCCGCGGCCTGCGCGGTCCAGAAGCCGCCGCCGAGGATGCGGCACCGTTGGATCGTCAACTGCGCGACGGCCGCCGCGGAGTTGAAGGCTTCGTATCCACCACCGAACGTCGTGTCTTCGATGGTGACGCCCGTGCCGCCATTGAGCGCGAACACCTTGTTGGCGCTGGTCGAGCTCGTGACGGTCATGGTGAAGTTGCAGTTGCGGATCGTCGTGAACGATCCGGCGATGACGATGGCCGCGCCACTCACGAACGAGCCGCTGAAACCATCCAGCGTCACATACTGACCGTTGATCGTGAGCACGGTGCCCGTGCCTGTCAGCGATGCCGTGCCGCCGCCCGAGATCAGGACGGGGTTCGCGGCGCCCTGGCCGGGGTACGCCCCGATGGTGATCGGGCCGGCTTCAGCGCCACCGACGACGAATGTGACCGGTCCGGTGACGCCTCCACTCGTCAGTGCCGTAGCCGCGGCGGCGAGCGTGGCGAAGCTTCCGCCGGCACCGACCGTGTAGGTGCCGTTCAGTTGCGCGTTGGAGGAAGTCGCGACGCAAAACAACAATGCGATGAGAGCTGACAGGTTCCGTGACGACATCTGTGAGGCTCCATTGGGTGACTGCTGGGTGAGTCTGATGTTGGGTTGGCCGGGACTGTAGTCCGGAGTCCCGGTGTGCGTCTACGGAGAAGTTGGAAAGTGACTCCCGGCTGCGAAATGTGGGCGGGCGGTCGGGTTCCCAGCGACTTCGAGGCGTCTGCCTCGCACGAATCGAGCGAATGCGCTCATTCGATTCGGAGTCTCGTTCGTGACGGGGACGCGCATGTGGCCGTCTCAACGAAAACGGGCCGAAGCGACGACTCGCTTCGGCCCTCAGGTCGCGCGTTCAGGCCGCGCGATCAGGCGCGATCACTGGGGATACGCGAAGTAGAGGAACTGGCGCGCCCAGTACGACACGCAGCAGCCCTCGAACGAGTTGTTCAGGTTGTTCGCGAGGTTCTGAAGCGACGAGATCGTGTGGCCAGCCGGGAGACCCGAGCCGCCGAGCGCCTGGTTGATCGCCGTCAGGATGTCGCGGATGCGCATGCCGTTGAGCGAGTCGCCCGGGTTGACGTAGACGAGGTCGCCGAAGTGGTAGTTGGCGTTCGTGCCGAGGTGGCCGTTGTCGCTCATCGTGACGTTGAGCGTGAGGGCCGTCGCCTCGCGGCCGAGGGCGCCGCCGCCGCAGTCAGATCCCGAGTTGTAGGAGTCGCAGTAGTAGCTGCCGCTCGATCCCCACGAGTTCAGGTAGCTACGGAGCGCGTAGAGACCCGAGGAGCTGCACGAGAACCGCTTGCCACGGTGGGAGCTGGTCGTGTTGCAGGTGTTGTTCCACCAGTTGTTCCCGCTCCACGAGCACCATCCGCCGTAAGACGTGTTTCCCGTCCAGTTGCAGCTTCCGCCCCAGCTCCAGCTGTTGGTGCCCGAGCAGCTGCTGTTGTAGGACGTGTTGCAGCCCTGGTACTGGCCGACGTTGCAGCCGTTCGGGAAGCAGGACATGTAGTGGTAATTGAGCTTCGAGCAGCCCGTGCCGTAGCTCGAGCCCCAGTCACACTTGTCGATCGTGCAGAAGCCCGGGTTGCAGCCGAGCGGCTTGCCCGAGCAGTTGCACGGCGGGTTGCCCATCGTCATGGCGATGCCGTTCGTGAGCCAGCCCTGCGTTCCAGCGAACTGGACCGAGCCGGCGCCCGTGCCGAGGAGGACGGCCTGGCCGTTGCACACCACTCCGATGAAGGGGAACAGGACGGACGTGGGGGCCGTGATCGAGAACTGGCCGAACGGGCCCGTCGTTCCGGTGAAGAGGAACTGGTCCGTGGTCACCCACTGGAGGCAGTTGTTGCCGAGGTCTGTCGCGGCGTTCACGGGCGAGCTGACGTACAGCGCGATGGGCGTGTTGGGGAACGCGCTCGTGACGAAGATCGTGAAGTCCTGCGTGACGAGGGGCAGGGTGCAGTTGAGCGTCGGGACCGGGTCACCGCAGGCGCCGGCGAGACCGTCGGTGTGCGCCGTCTGCGCGAACGTCGCAACCGAAAGAACGAGAGCCAGTGCCGCTGACTTCGAGAGGATCGAGGTACGAGGCGTCATGTTTCGGG
This sequence comes from Planctomycetota bacterium, assembly GCA_044222185.1. Taxonomy (GTDB): domain Bacteria; phylum Planctomycetota; family CAIWVZ01; genus JBGANV01. The sequence goes on along the minus strand of JBGANV010000016.1, from coordinate 22,718 downwards.
GAACTCCATGGGGAAACGGGTACAGGAATCGCCGGCTGCCGTGGTGGGGCTGGGCCGGCGGCGACACGAACGAAAAAAGCAAGTTCGCGGGACGCGCGCCGCCGATCGACGACCGGAACGAGCAGGCATGCGCACGGGTGGGGAAATCGGCGACGCCCGGCTCGGGCCCGACGTCACGGCCGCGACGAGGCCACGGTCGCCGCGGGCGATTGCCCGTGCGCCAGGGTTCGTCGATCAGGTGAGACTCCATCGGGGACCGAAACGAGGTGATCGGTTCGATTCCACGCCAGCGCCGTGACGTCCTGCCAGCTTGCAAACCGGTCCGGATCGCAGTGCGCCGCGAAATGCGGGCGCAGAGTGCCAGCGACGGCGTCGTTTGTCCAGGTGCGCTCGCGACGTCGCGCGCACTTTTAGGTTGATTCGGAATCGAGGGTTTTCCCGGGCGCGAGCGGACCATTCGAGCGACATGTCGTGCGCCATCACGGGGCGCGCCGCCTCGCCCGTCAGGCGGCCGGATCGGCGACGGCGGTGAGCCGTCGCCAGCTTGCTCGGACGTCAGAAATCGTCGGCTTCGAGCACCGTCAGCTTGGCGTAGCGGAGGAGGAAATTGCGCTCCGCACCGCCGCGGAATCGAACGACGACGGTCGCGTCGAGACCTTGCCCGCGGTTGCGAACGCGGACGACCTGACCGTCGCCGAACTCGGCATGCCGGACCGTCGATCCGGGGCTCAACCGCAGGATCGGATCGTCCCAGTCGTCCTCACGCTCGATGCGGCGCTCGTCGTCCCGCATGGTTCCCATGCGGGCATCGCCGACCCATTCGACGTCGCCGGATGGGAGGTCGGAGAGGAACGGCGACGGCTGCGAGGGCTGCTCGCGCCCGAATCGCGTGCGCTGTCCGCAGTGAGTCATGATCAGGCGCCGTCGGGCGCGAGTCATGGCCACGTGGAAGAGGCGGCGCTCTTCATCGATTCCACCGATCTCATTCAACGCGGTGGCATGCGGGAGGAGGTCCCTCTCCACTCCGACGACGACGACGGCGTCGAACTCCAGCCCCTTGGCGGCGTGGATCGTGGTCAGCGTCACGCGCTCGACCTCCTCCCGACCTTCGAGGTTCGTGAGGAGGGCCGTCTGCTCGAGGAATCCCTGGAGATCGACGCCGAGCTGCTCTTCGCATTCACCCGCGAATGCCAGGAGCTGACCGATGTTTCGGAGCGGCTCGATGAGCTGCGCGGATGCGGACCGTCCCGCCCACCAATCGGCGTAGCCCGTCGCGCGCATGACCGCCTCCAGCAGCCCTCCCACACGGTCCTTCGGAAGCTCGACCAACTCGTCATACAGCGCGGCAAACTGCCTCAGCGCGGTATCGGCACGCTTCCCGACGGAGTCTGGCCAGCCCCGATCCCGCACGAGTTGCAGGGGTGCGACGCCCGCAGCCCGCGCGGCGTCGAAGATCATCGCCTGCGTCTTTTCGCCCAGTCCGCGGGGGGGCGTGTTGATGATGCGCGAGAGAGCCTGGATGTCGAACGGGTTCGCGAGGACGCGCAGGTAGGCGACGAGATCCTTCACCTCCTGACGGCCGAAGAACTCGGGGCCGCCCAGTACGCGGAAGTTGATGCCGCGCGCCATGAGCGCCCGCTCGAACGGAAGCGTGAGCGCGTTCAACCGGAACATCACGGCGATCTCCGATCGCCGGAAACCCTCGGCCTCCCAGGCGAGGATCTCGTGCGCGAGGTCGTTCGCCTCCTGGCGATCGTTCGGAAACGAGACGACGTGGACGCGCTCACCGTTGCCCAGTTCACTCCAGAGTCGTTTCGGAACCCGCCCGGGCACTGGCTCCATGACGGCGCTGGCGCATCGAAGGATGTGATTGGTCGAGCGGTAGTTCTGGGCCAGGACGACGGTCGGAGCTTCGGGGAAGTCCCGGCGGAAATCGTCGAAGTTGCGGGGATCGGCGCCGCGCCAGGTGTAGATCGATTGATCGGGGTCGCCCGTCACGGACAGGTTGCGTCGCGTCCCCGCGAGGAGCTTCACCAACTCGTATTGGGGGAAGTTCGTGTCCTGGAATTCGTCGACCAGGAGGAACTGGAGCTGGTCCTGCCATCGTGCGAGCACGTCCTGATCCGCGGCGAACAGGTGAACGGCTTCGAGAAGCAACTCGTCGAAGTCGATGGCATTCGCTTCCACGAGGGCGTCGTGGTACCAGGCCGCAGCGCGGTCGGCGTCCTCGGCGAAGCTCCGCATGCCGCGGCCGGGAGGCTCGATCGACACGTCGGGCCGCGCGTTTCGTCGGTTCGAGAGGTACTCGAGCAGCGCGGCTGGGGGGAGCGACTCGGTGTCGATCTTCAGCTCGTCGCAAACGCGTTTCATCAACGCGAGCGAGTCGGCCGAATCGTAGATCGAGAAGTCCGTCCGGCGCCCGATCGCCTCCGCGTCGCGGCGAAGGATCTGCACGCAAAACCCGTGGAACGTCGTGAGCCACGCCCCGCGCAGGCCGCACAGCTGCTCGACGCGGGCCCGCATCTCGCGCGCCGCCTTGTTGGTGAACGTGACCCCGACGATCGCCGTCGGGGGCACGCCCTGCTCGATGAGCCACGCGATGCGGCGCGTGATGACTCGCGTCTTGCCGGAGCCGGCGCCCGCCACGATGCACAGCGGCCCCGCCGCGTGAGTCACGGCCGCGCGTTGCTCCGGGTTGAGGTCGTCGAGCAGGCGAGACATGGGCGAGGAGGATAGCGCGAGGGCGGGACGGTCCGATGGGGCCGCGCGCGCCGCGCTGGACCGGGGGGAAACGAAAGCAGCCCGGCACGGGCCGGGCTGCTCGTCACGAAGGCCGTCGCCGGGCGATCAGCCGTCCTTTTCCTTCTTCTTCTCTTCCTCTTCCGTCTTCTTCGCCGGCTTGGCGGTCTTCTCGACGGGCTTGGACTCGGTCGCCTTCGGCTCGTCCTCGAGGGCGATCTTCCAGTCCTTCTCGTCGATCTGGACGGTGGCCGTCATGCCGTTCTTGCCCATCGTGGCGACGTCCTTGATCGTGTCGATGCCGATGTTCTTTCCGAGCATCGAGAAGGTGACGGTGTTGCCGTCCTGCTTCAGGCCGCTCACGGCAGTGACCTTGCCCGGCAGGGTGTACTTCATCTCGACCTTCATCTCGTCGAGGGCGAACATGGCGCGCATCTGGTTCATCTGCGCGTCGAACATGGCGCGCTCTTCGTCACCCATCTCTTCGAGCTTCGACAGGGGGTTCTCGTCCATCTTGTCGAACATGTTCCCCATGCGCGGAGTGACGCCGACCTTGACGATGTTCGCCTTGTCCGTCTTGTAGAAGCGGGGGATGGCCGGGAGGAGCATCTTGTCGAGGGCGTTGAGCATCTCCTTGGGGTTCTGCATCCCGCCGCTGACCTTCTCCTGCATCGCCTTCTGCCACTCGGCGTACTTCTTGCTGTACTCGGAGACGTTCTTGATGGAGGCTTCGAGGTCGACGGTCTTCCAGCCATCCTTCTCGGTGGTGGACGACTTGGTGATCTCCAGGCCCATCTTCTTCCATTCCTCGCCGATCTTCTTGTCGTCGAGGGCAGCCGTGAGCTTGTCGAACACGCCGGTCACTTCGCCTGACTGGTCGTCGTCGCCGCCGCCCATGGACTCGATCATGGCGCGGAGGTTCTCGATGACCTCGGTCTTGATGCCCATCGTCAGCTTGACGGTCGCCGTTCCGTCGGCCTTGATCGTCGCTTCCTGTCCCTGTTTGATGCAGGCCGGGGTTCGCTGCCCGCTGGGCGGTATCATCGTCGTCCCGAGCGCGCGGACAGCGGTCGAAGGTGTCGACCCGGCTCCGGGCAATCGGTCCTGACCATTCGCGGCGATGCTACGAAATTCTTTCGACTCCGAGATGGGGTGCGCGTGAGCGCGACGGAACCTGAAACACCGATTCCTGCCGACGACGCGAAGGAGCGTGAGCTTCTTCAGGTCCTGCGTGGGATGCCCGGGGCGACAGTGGCGTTCTCTGGAGGAGTCGACTCCAGCTACGTGCTGTGGGCGGCGGTGCATTCCCTGACCGCGGCGCGGGTCCGGGCGGTCATCGGCGTGTCGGAGAGCGTCCCGCAGACGCAACTCGCTCAGGCCCGGTCGGTCGCAGCGACCGTCGGCATCGTGCTGGTGGAGACGCGGACCGACGAGACCTCCAACCCGGACTACCAGGCGAACCGAGGGAACCGTTGCTACTTCTGCAAGGACACGCTGTTCCGTGCACTGGGTCGGCTCGGCGACGGGTCCGATTGGCCGGTCCTCGACGGCACGAATGCAGATGATGTCCGCGGCCATCGACCCGGTCAGGCCGCGGCGCGGGAGCAGGGCGTCCGAAGTCCGCTCCTGGAGGTCGGGCTCGGCAAGGCCGCCATCCGCAGGCTCTCCCGCCGCGCCGGCCTGCCAACCTGGGACCAACCGTCGGCGCCGTGCCTCGCTTCGCGGTTTCCGGCGGGCGTCCCGGTCACGGTCGAAGGCCTGGCCCGGGTCGAAGCCGCCGAGGTATTCCTACGCGGCGTCGGGTTCGCGGAGTTTCGGGTTCGCCACCACGGCGACCACGCCCGGATCGAAGTCCCGGCCGATCAGTTCTCGCGTCTGATCGATCCCTCCCTGCGCGCCGCGATCACGAGCCAGCTGCACCAGCTCGGATACCGGTTCGTGAGTCTGGACCTGGACGGGTTCCGGTCGGGGAGCGGGTCGACTCTGGGCGCCGGCCCTCGCTGAGGACGCTGCGGCCCTCAGAGGTTGACGTCGTGCGCGGCAGTCGCGGCGAAGAGCCCGTTCGTGGCGACGGGTGCCACGGCAAAGCCCTGGAGGCGCACGGTCTGACCCGCCAGCGACGGGGGGATCAGGTAGTAGAGGTCGATTCCTCCGGGCGGGAGGCCGGGGGCCTGCAGCGGTGGCAGCACGGCGCCGTACATCAGGAACGCCGTGTTGACGTTCATCTGGATCGCGGGGAATCCGGGCGTGGTTCCCGCGCCCTGGCCCGTCGGGCGGAGGTACCCGAACAACAGCGGTGCGGCGCCGACGAACGTGCCGCCCGGCGTGGCGACGCGCACCCGAACGACGTGATTCGCGGCGGCGGTGATCGTCGAGGCCAGCGGATCGCCGGCTCCGTCGACCCAGGTGTCGAGGTCCAGGTCCTCGTTCGAGCCGGGGAATGCCGTCGCGGGTTTCTCGTCCACGCCCATGTCGACGACGCCGCCGATGACGCGCGGCGAGCCGTCGATGTCGACGCTCGGAAGGCCCGAGGCCGTGGGATTACCCGCGTTCACGCAGGGTGACGAGGACGAGAGATGGAAGTCCCCGCCCGCCGCGTCGACGAAGCGCGGGTCGCTCGTGATCGTTCCCGGGCCGAACGTCCAGTTCCCCACCCCCACGTCCGAGAAGCTCGCGGTGATCGTGGCCGTTCCGAACGCGGCCGCGTTCAAAGGGACATTTCCATGAACCACGGAGTTCTGCACGGTGACCTGGACTTGCGACGCGTTTCCCGCGGTCACATACAGTCCACCCGAAGACTGAGGGTTGCCGCCGTTGGAAGCGATCGTCGAGGCGTCGATCGTCACGCCACCGCCGCCGCCGTCCACCGACACACCGGAGCCGTTGCCAGTGATTTGGCAACCGGAGAGCGTGACCAGCGTGGCGACGCTGTAGAACCCGACCGACAGTCCGACGACCCCCGGGTTGTTCGTGATTCGCACGCGCTGGAGCTGAACCGCGCTGCACTCACTACAGGCGATCGCTACGACGCTCGTGTTCGACGCAATCGTGCAATTGACGAGGGTCGGTGAGAGCGTCCCGGCATTCCGCAGGAACGTGAGCGTGCCGCCAGAGCCGGCGTAGTTCGAAAAGAAGGTCCCCCCGATGACGGTGCACCCCGTCAGCGTCGGGAGCAGGCTCCCGCCGTTCGCGACGAAAAGGCAGGCGCTCGTGGCGCGCGATTGTTGAGCGAGCGCAACGCCCTGCTCGAATCGGCAGTTGGTCACGGTTGGTGCAGAAACCCCCGTCGCCAGCGTGCAGTAGATGCCGGCGGCGGAGTCTCCCGTCGCCTGCGTCGTGGCGGCGACGCAGTTGAGGAATCGGCAATTCGTGATCGTCGGCGAGGCGTTTTGGATCAGGACCCCGCCGCCGCCGGCGGTGATCGTGAATCCGTTCAGCACCGAGTTGGGACCTTCGTTCGTCGAGAAGGTGATTGCCTTGACGCCAGTGCCGGTGGCGATCGTCGTGACGCCCGATCCACCCGCCGACGTCACCGTCACCGCGCGCCCCAGAAAGTTGATCGTGCCGGAGTAGGTTCCCGGTTGCACCGACACCGTGTCGCCGTTGCTCGACGCGCTGATCGCTGCCTGGATGGTCGGGTACTGGGACGGCACGTTCCGCGTCGTCTGCGCGAATGCCGCGGCGGCGACGAGGCACAGACCTGTGATGGACGTCAACGAGCGGTGAATTCTCATGGGACACTTCCTCGGGGGGAAGCGCGCGGTGCGCCAAGGATGGCGATCAGAGTCGCGGCGGTCGCGTCGTGCTCGTGGTGTTTCGCCGCGACCGATGCACCTTCGCGCGGGTCAGAGAATGCGAATCTCGTGCGCGGCGCTTGCCGCGAAGAGCCCGTTCGCGGCCGTCGGCGAGACGGCGAAGAGCTGCACGCGAAGCGATTGGCCCGCAAACCCGGGCGGGATCGCAAGAAACAGGTCCACTCCCGTCGCGGGCAGGCCGGGCGTCTGGAGCGGCGGCGCCAAGGCACCGAACAGAAGAAACGCGGTGCTCACATCCATTTGGATGACCGGAAAACCGGCGGTCGTGCCGGCGGGCGATCCGCTGGCGTGGAGGCGCCCGAACAGGAGCGGTGGCCAACCGGTGAACGTTCCGCGCGGACTCGCGAGGCGGGCGCGCAGAACCTGGTTCGCCGTGATCGTCGCGACGGAAGCCAGCGGATCGCCCGAGCCGTCCACCCAGGTGTAGAGATCCAGGTCCTCGCTCGATCCCGGAAACAGCGCCGCCGGGAGTTCGTCCACTCCGATGTCGATGGTCGCACCGACCACGCGCGACGAGCCGTCGAAGTCCACGGCCGGAATTCCGGCGGCCGAGCTCGAGCCGGCGTCGACGCACGGCGAGGTGGACGAAAGGTGGAAGTCGCCCGCCGCAGCTTCGACGAATCGTGGATCGACCGAGACTGTGCCGGGTCCGAGCGTCCACGTGCCGAGCCCGACGTTCGAGTGGTTGGTGGCGATCGTCGCGACTCCCGTCGTGAATCCGTCGAGGACCGAGTTTCCCCAGACGATGGAGTTGGTCACGGACACCTGGGCGGCAGCGTACGCGTATCCCTGAGCGCGGATGCCGCCGATGCTGCTCGATGCGTTGTGCGCGATCGTGCAGTTTCGGATCGCGTAGGCGCCCGGCTGGGAACTCGCGATGACCGCCGCCTGGTTGATGTTGATCCCCGCGGCGTTGCCGGCGATCAGGCAGCCAGTGAAGGTGGCCTGCACGGCCACTCCGTCGACGGCGGGACCCCCCGCGTTGCCGACGATGCGCGTGTCCTGGACGAGTACCGTGTTGCAGTTCGCGAGCCTGACGGCGATTCCCGTGTTGGCCGAGACGATGCAGTTCGTGATCGTCGGGCTCATCAGGCCGCCGGCTTGAGTGAACCCCATGGCGCAGATTCCCGATCCGAAGACGTTCACGCCACTGCCACCGGCGATCGAGCACCCCGAGAGCGTCGGCGTCGACGTCCCGCCGGTGGCGTTGAAGACGCAGGCACTCCCGCAAACGGTGTTCGTCCCGTAGTTGTCGACGGCGATCCCGTTCTCGAATCGACAGCTCAAGACCGTCGGTGACGCCGTTCCGCCTCCCATGGCCCTGCAGTAGATGCCGGCGCCGTCCGACGGCGACGTGTAGGCCGTCGTTGCCATGCAGTTGAGGAATCGGCAATAGACGATCGTTGGCGAGGCGTTCTGGATCATCACGCCGCCGCCCGAGGACGTGATCGTGAAGCCGTTGAGGATCGAAGCCGGACCTTCACCCGTCGCGAACGTGACGGCGCGGGACGTTCCGGTCGCGAGGATCGTGGTAGCCGTGGCGCCGTGCGCCGAGACGACGGCAATCGCACGACCGAGGAAGTTGATCGGGCCCGAGTACGTGCCCGACTGAACGAGGACCGTGTCCCCGGTTCCCGCGGCGGCGATCGCCGCTTGGATCGTCGGGTACTGGGAGGGCACGTTCCGCGTCACCTGCGACGCGGCCGAGGAGACGATCAAGAGGGCCATGGTCCATGCCCATGGCGTCGGAATGGACTTCATGCGGGGCTCCGAGAGAACGACCGACCCGGGGACTGCCGCCGGTGATCTTAGTCGTCGACACCGGCGTTCAGCGGATCCGCAACGGCGCGTATGTGATCAACCGCGCCATTCGCGCGTGATCGCGTCGACCAGGTCCCCGACGATCTCGCGGGCCGTGTCTCGGCCCGTGCCCTTCGCGAGCAGCGTGTCGTATGGTGTGTGGACGTGGCGGATGTGAGCCCGGACGGCGAGGTCGATCATGTCCGGCTCGAATTCCTTCGCGGCGGCGGTCCGCCCCACACGACCAGAGCCCTTCAGGCATGCGTGCTCGGCCACCGTGACGTCCGTGTCCTTGGGCGCGTTCGGGAATCGCTCGCGAACGCGGGCCGCGAACGTCGCAACGAACGTGGCATCGAGTCGCTCGCGCCGGATGGCATCGCGATCGCGCTTGCGCGCGCGCACGTCCGCATCCGCGAGGCACTCGGCCTCGGCCTTCGCCAATCCTTCCTCCTCGACGAGCGTGCCCTGCCGCTCGTAGCGCTTACGACGTCGATTCCAGCGCACGACGACGGCGGAGAGCGTCGAGTGCTTGGTGGAACGCCGCGTGAGTGCCGCGTCGCCGCGTGGGAGAAACACGAGGTGCCCCATGTCGGCGCACTCGATGCAATGGCCGTGCGAACCGTGTCTGACGAACAATTGGTCGCGGTCGAGGCGCTCGCGACAGCCGTCGCAGATCGCGTCGTCCGTCGTGAGTTGGATGGCGATGGGGCCAGCGTCCGGCTCGCGGGAGTCTTCGTGTGAACTCCGCCGGTTGGACGGCCCCGAGGCGACGCCTTCGCCTCCGCTCGGGCGCGCGGCCTTCGGACGGCGGGGTCCGTGCTGCCGTGGTGAGTGCGACATGAGATCTGTCAGGCGAACGTCGCCCAGAGGTCGGCGAGGGTCTCGCGGCGCCGGATGAGGCGGTGCGCGCCGCCGAGCACCATCACTTCGGCTGGTCGAGCTCGCTGGTTGTAGGTCGACGCCATCGAGTAGCCGTAGGCTCCGGTGTTCGCGATGGCGAGCACGTCACCGGCGCGAGGCTCGGCGATGGGCCGATCCTTGGCGAAGAGGTCGCCGGATTCGCAGATGTTGCCCGCGACGGACACGGGCACGGGCGTGCCGCCCGGGTTCGTGACGTTGCGGATCTCGTGCCACGAGCCGTACATGACTGGACGGACCAGGTGATTGAACCCCGAGTCCGTGCCGACGAACACGTGGCGCTCGCCGCGCTTGACGGCCGTGACGGTCACGAGCAGTGTCCCGGATTCGGCGACGACGAACCGACCGGGTTCGAAGCGGAACCGCACCTCGCGGCCCAGCCGACGCCGGAACTCCCCGAGACGGCCCGCGACGCGGCTGCCGAACGTCGACAGATCGATGGGTCGGTCCGCGGGCTTGTAGGGGATGCCGATCCCACCGCCGAAGTCGACGAACTGGAGATCGGGGAGTCCGGCCGCGTTCGCGAGCATCACGTCGACGGCGAGCAGCATCGTCTCCGCGTCGAGGATCCCCGATCCGATGTGCTGCTGGAGCCCGTCGACGCGGCACCCATGGCGCCGCGCGATGGCGAGGGCCTCGGGGATGGCGGCCGGCGGCACGCCGAACTTCGCCTCGGGTCCGCCCGTGATGACGTGATCGTGGTGCCCCGCGCCCACGTCCGGGTTCAAACGCAGGCCCACACTCTCGCCGAGCCGGAGTCGTCCGAACCGCTCGAGCTGGTCGAGCCCATCGACCGAGACGTGGACGCCCGCGCGGACGACGTCCTGCATCTCGGCGTCATCCACGTTGTTGCCGTTGTAGGAGATCTCCTCGGGCGCGAAGCCGCATCGCCTCGCGAGCGCCACCTCGCCAAGGGAAACGGCATCGATTCCGAGCCCCTCCTCACGCACGACCCGGAGGATCTCCGGATTGGCGTTGGCCTTCATGGCGTAGAGGATCTGGATTCCGGGGAGCGCCAGCGCGGCGCGCAAACGGCGACAGCGCTCGCGGATCGTGGCCTCGTCATAGACGTAGAGCGGGCTGCCGTAGGTCCGTAGGAGTTCGGCGGCGAACGCGGCGGAGAGCGACTCGGTCATGCAACTCTCCGCCGGCGCCAGGCCTCAGGCGTACGCCGGGATTCCGGTGATCCGCTCGCCGATGATCAGCGCGTGGACGTCGTGCGTGCCTTCGTACGTCTTGACCGTCTCCATGTTCATGAGGTGACGGCCGATCGGGTACTCGTCCGTGATGCCGTTGGCGCCGAGCATGTCACGCGCCATGCGGGCGATCTCCAGCGCCCAGTGGACGTTGTTGCGCTTGCACATGGACACGTGCGCGAAGTCGAGCTTGCCCTGATCCTTCAACTGCGAGCCGCGAAGGACGAGGAGCGTCCCCTTCACGATCTCCGTGAGCATCTCCGCCAGCTTGTTCTGGATCAGCTGGAACGAGGCGATGGGCTTGTTGAACTGGATGCGCGAGAGCGTGTAGCTGCGGGCCGTCTCGAAGCAGCAGGTCGCCGCGCCGAGCGCGCCCCAGGCGATGCCGAAGCGGGCCTGCGTGAGGCACGACAGCGCCGCCTTCAGTCCGTCGGCCTTGGGGAGCAGGTTCGACTTGGGGATCCGCACGTCCTTGAGCACGAGCTCCGACGTGACGGATGCGCGCAGCGACCACTTGCGGTGCTGGAGCGGAGCCGAGTAGCCCGGCGTGCCCTTCTCGACGAGGAAGCCGCGGACGACGCCGTCGAGCTTCGCCCACACGATGGCCACGTCGGCGATCGTGCCGTTCGTGATCCACATCTTGGCGCCGTTGAGCAGGTAGTGGTCGCCTTTGTCCTCGGCCTTCGTGATCAGTCCACCGGGGTTGCTGCCGTAGTCGGGTTCGGTGAGCCCGAAGCAGCCGATCTTCTCGCCGGCCGCGAGCTTGGGCAGCCAGTAGTTCTTCTGCTCCTCCGACCCGAACGCGTGGATCGGGTACATGACGAGCGCGCCCTGCACGGACGCGAACGAGCGCAGGCCCGAGTCGACGTACTCGAGCTCGTGCATGATGAGCCCGTAGGCCGTGTTGCTCAGACCCGCGCAGCCGTAGCCCTTGATGTTGGCGCCGAAAGCTCCGAGGCTCGCCAGTTCGAGGGCCTTCTGGAGGGGGAATGTCCCCTCGCGATAGTTGTGCTCGACCAGCGGAGCGTACTGCTCCCGGACCCAGGAGCGGATGGTGTCCCGCACCATGAGTTCCTCTTCCGTGTACAGCGTGTCGACGTCGAAGAAGTCGAGTTTGAACGGGCTCGCCATCGGATCACCTCGTGGGTTGCGAAAAGGCGGCGCAGGGTAGCAGTCGCCGTCACGGAGCGTCAACGCGCCGGATCGGGCTGTTAGCATGCCGCCCCGCATCACGAGTCGGGGGAGCCAGCGAATGACCAAAGTGATCGTCAAGTTCCGCAAGGCACGTCCGTTCTGGTTCGGCCATCCCTGGGTCTTCTCGGGTGCCGTAGACCGCGTGAAGGGCCAGGTCGAAGACGGCGACATCGTCGAGCTGTGCGATCACGAGGGAAAACTGATCGGGCACGGCTTCTTCAACTCGAAGAGCCAGATCCGTGTCCGTCTCGTCTCGCAATGGTTCGAGGGACCGATCACGCCGGAGCTCCTCATCGGCCGCCTCGAGCGTGCGGTGTCGCTGCGGCGACAGGGACTGCGTCTCGACGCCGTGACGAATGCCTACCGCGTCGTGCACTCCGAGGGTGACGGCCTCCCCGGCTTCATCGTCGATCGCATGGGGTCGCACCTCGTCATCCAGGTGACGTCGCTCGGGATTGCACGATTCGTCCCGGCGCTCGTGGCGCGTCTCGTGGAGATGCTCCAGCCGACCAGCGTGATCGAGCGCGCGTCGCGCGTCGGCATCGAGGAGGAGGGGCTCCAGCGATCGGACACCGTTCATTTCGGCACTCCGCCCGAGGACGTGGTGGAGGTGAATGAGCATGGCCTCCGCCACTGGGTCGACATCCGGTCCGGCCAGAAGACCGGCTTCTATTGCGACCAGCGGGACAACCGGCAGCTGGTGCGCAAACTCTGCGCGGGCCGCGACGTGCTCGACGCGTTCTCCTACGTCGGACCCTTCGGGCTCCAGGCGTTGAAGGAGGGCGCGCGGTCGGTGCACTTCCTCGATTCCTCCGGACCCGCACTCGCTCTGGCCCAGCGTGCGGCGCAGGCGAACGATGTCGCCGATCGGGCGACCTTCGAGGAGCTCAACGTCCTCCGAGCCCTCGAGCACTACTCCAAGTCGGGTCGCACGTTCGACGTCGTCATCCTGGATCCGCCGAAGTTCGTCCATCGCCTGAACGAACTGGAGCGGGGCCTGCGGCTCTATTTCGAGGTGAACGAGAAGGCCGTCAAGGTCCTGCGAGACGGCGGTCTGCTCGTCACGTGCTCGTGCAGTCAGCACGTCTCCGAATCGGCATTCGAGGACGTCCTCGCGAACGTGGCGAAGGAGTCGGAGGTGAGGCTCCAACTCGTCGAGCGCGGCGGCCAGCCGGGGGATCACCCCATGCTCCTGCCCCACGCGGAGAGCCGCTATCTGAAGTGCCACGTCTATCGGCTGCTCAGAACAAAGGTGGCGCACGCCACGCCGGCTCCCGCCTTTGGCCCCGGCCTCGATCCTGCCTGAGTCGAGCCCTCCGCGCCTACCGCCCGCAGTCCGCGTCGAGGCTGCCAGCGCGGCTGAGCCTCGCGCCAAAGGGCGAATTTCGTCGAATTGCGTGTCCGATTCTCCGGCTCCGGCTCAAGCAAGAGCCATCGGAGTTGCGTCCCTTGGCTCGCTCCGATCCCACGGAGCGTTTCATGCACCACGGAAGCGGATTCGCGATCGGCGCCAGACGGGTCGAGCGGTCGGCCGGCAGCGGGCCAACCGTCGTCCCTCGCCGCGCCGCGGACCCGCGAGGGGGCCAGCCCCCGAAGGTCACCCCGCCGCCCGCCGCGCGGGGAGCGCTGCGGCCTGGTCGTGTTCCGCCCCGAACGACCGTGCGGGATCTGGTGGCCCGTCATTACGTCGAATTGCGCCTCCTGGCCTCGCAGTTGGCGGCACGCCTCTGCCCTGGTCGACGCGTCGCGCCCCGCGCGCTCGTCCGCGAGGTGTTCCTGCGCTTGTCGTCCGATCACACGACGTTCGACGGGCGCTTCGACTTCCTCTGCACGGTGACGCGCGTCATGCAGGAGATCCTCGCCGACCGGTTGCGACGGGCCCGCGACAAGTCGACGCCGGCCCGCGCGCAGCGCGTGTTGATGCGGCTCGTGGATCCCGCCATGGGACCACCGCAGCGTCTTCAGTTCGAGGAAGCGCTCGACTTCTTGATGCCCTATGCGCGGAGGATCGTGGTGCTCCGTTTCTTCGACGGGCTGCCGATGGCCGACGTGGCGCGTGAGATGGGGATGACGCTGCGGACCGTGGAGCGCGAGTGGAGCAGGGCACGCCTCCGCCTCGCTTACGTCCTCACCAGCTGATCTGCCCGAGGTACTCGATCTCGGCGCGCGTCTTCCTCGTCGCCCGCCAACGACGAGGGCGGAGAACCTTTTCCGCCGGGCCGGAAACGGATCGCTCTCGATACACCGTCGTCACCTCAAGGCATCAGCCGTTTCGAAACGATACAGGTCGTGTCGTCTCATTGACCCCCCTCGGAACAGAGCGAGGTGCCAGCACGATGTTCAGCCTGACTCGGCGACGGCGCGGCCTCCCGCCAGTGACCCGCCCGCGACGTTCCGACGCCGGCGTCACGCTCGTCGAGGTCACGATCGCCATCATGGTGCTCACCGTGGCGACGACGTCCGCGCTGAGCACGCTCGTCGCGTCGACGGTCATCGACAAGGAATTGAAGGAGCGATCGGTCGCCCTTCGAGCCGCCGTCAGCAAGATGGAGACCGTCCTCGCCTACGACTACGCAGGCAACATCGACAACCTCGTTTCCTACTGGGCTCAGAGTTCCAAGGCGACGTTCGCCGTCGCTGAGCTGCGCCCGACGATCGGTCAGACGGGTCAGCCCGATCCACAGGGATCCGTCGCGATCGACGCAACGGACCACAACCGGATCGTCATCACGGTGACGATCCGCTGGCTAGGCACGCGAGGCGCGCGGACGTTCGCGCTTCCCATGGTCGTGACGGAGGTGAAGCCGTGACCCGACCCACCTTCAGATCCGAGTCCGGCCTCACTCTCGTCGAGACGATGATCGCCATGGCGGTCGTCTCGATCGGCTTCGTCGCCGCCTCCGAGATGTTCAGTCGGGCGCTGAGTCACACCCATTCCGGTGTCACGGAGAACATGGTCGAGGCGAACACGCGGAACGCCCTGGCGACGATGTTCGATCCCATCACGGAATCGAAGATGGCGTTCGTCGACACGTCGACGCGAACCCACTACACCGTCGCCGGGCTGATCTCGTTCAGCCAGGAGTCGGACCGATTCCTCGTTCCGGGCACCACGCTCAGGCAGTGTCCGAGCGCGACGTGCAAGTTCCACACGACGACGAGCCTCCTGGTGGACACGCTCCGGTACGACTGTGGATTCGAGTACCGCAACGGATCGAGCCTGAGCCCCGTCGCTCGGGGCAAGGTTTGGCCCGGTAGCTTGTCCCGGTGTCCACTGGACGGGAGCGTCCTCGCGTCGGCACCTCGGCTCGACGGTGTTCGGCTGTTCATACCTCGGACCTCTGACGGAGTCCTGTCCGTCGATGCCAGCGGGCGCCCGCGCTGGCTTGGGATGGTCATCTACTTCCCGTACGCCACGACCGATGGGCTTTGCGAGCTGCGTCGCTACGACGTGTACGTCTCCGACCTGCTCTCCGTGCCCGCGACCGTGACGGGGACGTGGACGCTCTTCGATCCCGTCTCGCCCACGATGGTGAATCTCATGGACTTCGGAACCGACGGCACGACGAACGGGGTTCCCGATGGGAGCGTCCCGCGGACGCGCACGGGCAGCGATGCGTCCATGGAGCTCTTCGTGTCGGGCACCGTCAACGGCCAACCTTCGCTCGTCATCTACAAGTCGCTGGGGTCGAGCACGAGCTACCCCTGGCGCACGCTCTCGCTCCAGATCAATCTCGCGACCGGAGCGACGACGTTCCTCGTACAGCATTACCAGAGCGCGAGCTTGAGGTGGCGCGCAGAGCGCGCTTTCACGCGGACGCCCCGCACCATCGTGCGGCAACTCACCGAATTTGCCGTCTCGACGTCGGCATCGAGCCCCTGGTCCTCGTCGACGAACCCGCGAGGTGTATCGGATCCCCGAGTGGTCCGTATCACCGTTGGTTCGACGGCACGGGCCGAGGCGGAGAGCGAACAATGGCAGCACCACATCGAGTCGTTCAGCTTGATGACTCGCAACTGAAAGGCCGCCGCGGAAATCGCGAGCGCGCGCGGGACGAGCCCTGGGACGTGAGCGAAGACGCCCCGATCAGGGTCATTCGCCCACGCAATTCGCCCCCGCTGCTTCGGCGGGCCTGGCGGCGGCTTCGCGCCTGCTCGTGGCGTGAGCGCATCGCCGGTTGTGCCGTGGTCGGCATGGTCTGCCTCATGGGCGTGCCTGCCCCGGCGAGCCGGGCGTTTCGCGTCGTCCACCCTCCGCTCCCGGTGCTTGGACGGGCGGAAGGCGTCGATCGCTGGAACGAGATCGCCACGCACCATGCCGGCGAGATCCCGGCTGCAATCCTGCTCGGAAGCGGCGGTCGAAGCCGCGAACTGGATCAGGCCCTGTTCGAGCAGGCGATGACGCGGGCCGACTTCGACCGCTACGCCGCGCTCGTCCGCGACGTCGCCACGCAACGAAACGATGACGCGGCGCTCCGCGACACCATGACGCGGGCGGCCGACAAGGGCGGACTGCCTCCCGGTTTCGAGACGGCCAGCCTGCTCCGCGCCACGACGCCGCGGCAGCAGGCGGATCCGACCGTGGACGAGGCTGCCGTGGCGACGGCGATCAGCCTGGTTCTGCGCCTGCCACCGGTCGACGCCCAGAGAGGTGACAAGCCATGAACCCCCGTTCTGACGAACGCGGAACGGCTCTCGTGAGCGCAATCCTCATCACCGTGATCATGTTCGGGCTCGCGTCCGCGTTCCACACGGCGAGCGTCGGCGGAATCGAGGTTTCGGCCCGTGAGTTGGAGACCTCCGAGGCGCGCCTCGCCGCCGAGGAGGGCCTGCATCGCGCGATGGCCGAGATCAAGAGCGGTGTCGACGCCGGGGGTGACGGGCTCGGGACCATCTCCATGACCGGGACCGACGGGCGGACGATCACCGTGACGAGTTCCGACCTCGGTGGGAACCTCTATCGCCTTCATTCGGTCGCCGTACTCCTGCGGGCTCGGGCCGGCGCCGACGCCCTCGTCGAGCGAACCCCGACGGGGACCTACACGTTCCCGGCTCGCGCGGCCATCACGTCGAATGGCCCCGTGACGGTGACGGGGAGCATCGTCGTCGACGGCCGCGATTGGAACTCCTCCGGCACGGCGATTCTCTCGCCCGGGACGTTCGGGATCTCGAGCGTGATGTCGATCCTGAACCAGGGCAATGCCAAGGTCGGCGGCAAGGGAATCGCACCAGCGAAGCCGCCGCCGGCCACGACGGTCGAGCCGAATGCGAACTGGTCCGACAGTGCCAACAACGACGGCGACGGCCTCGTCGACGAGGAGGCATTCGACGGCATCGACAACGACCACGACGGCAAGACGGACGAGGACACGAACTCCTACCCGACGACGCCGGACGTCATGTTGCACCTGGCACCCGGGACGCTGCGGGCCGCCGCCCAAGCCGCCGGGACGTACTTCTCCACGCAGGCGCAGTTCGACACCTGGCTCGCGGCGAACGGCGGGGTCATGCCGAGCAGCAAGATCATCTACGCGGATTTCCCGACCTGGCTGCCCGTGAACCTGGGGTCGACGCTGAATGCCTCTCCATCCGTGATCGTCCACCACAGCGCGACCGGTGATGCCCTGATGAAGAACGTTCACGGCGCCTTCAAGGGCGTGCTGCTTTGCGATTACATGGAGCACCTGAACGGCGATTTCGCTCTCGTCGGCGCCATCATGTCGTTCGGCAATCAAGCCATCGGCAACGCTTACGGAAACGGAAACGCCACGATCAAGTACAGCTCGAGCGTGCTCGGGGGCCTGCCGGCCGCGGGCACGGCATCGACCGTGCGCATCATGAGCTGGAGTCACTCCGCCGCGCAGTGAACCAGCGGCGTCCGATTCAGGGCCGTGCCACCCAGGCCTCGAGCGCCGTCCAGACGGCGGGGTGCTTCCACTCCGCCTTTCCGGTCCCCGCTGCGGACTTCATCCGCCCGCCCAGAAGCGCCTGCTTCGCACGTGCGAGGGCCTGGATCGGTCCGACGCTCTGTTCGGCGAGCCCGAGGAACGTGGTCCGCAGGAGGCCGTCGACCAGTTCCGCATCCATGGGGGCGCGGGGTGCGATCACGGCGCGCGCGCCCTTCCCGATCATGCGCATGGTGAGATCGTCGCCGTTGAACTGCGGTCGGAGGAAGTCGGACGACACGACGAGCCCCGGAGTCGACCCCGCCGGCCATTCGCACGACGCCTGCGGGAACCCCGGCCCGAACCACAGAACGCCGCCCGGAGGGAACGCCCTGGGATGGCGAGATTCGGCGAGCGCCGTTGGTGCGCAGTACTCCTCCCGCGTCACGACCAGGGCGCGATCCCCGCGAGGTGACGCCGCCGTGAGCGCTGGATCGAATTGTCGGGCACCCTCCAGGACTTCTGGCGCACCCCCGCCTTGCACCGCGACGAGTCGGACCTCATCGAGCCAGCTGGTCGGTCGTCGATTGCGCGGTGCGAGCGTGCGGCCGGCGGTCGGGATTCGCCCGATCGCGACCGTGTTCATCAGGTAGGGGAGGTTCGCCCACGAGGTGGCCGCGGTGCCGGTGGGAACGAGGCACTCGATTGGGATGTCATCCAATGCCGGGTCGAAGTAGACGGCCATCCACGTCCTGCCGTCGAGCACGTCCGTCAACGGCGTGATGAGGCTGTCGTAGAGAGGACCCGCGGCCGCGACGAACGCGGCGGGTGAGGACGACGGGTCTCGCAGCACGGTGCGATACTTCGCCACCATGTCGAGGATCGGAGTCGACGGCGGGATGAACCTGAACGCGAGCTGGTTGCGAGAGAAGGCCAGGACGTACGACCCGGCCGAGGAGAACACCGCGTGGAAGATGGCGCCGTCGTATCCGCAGTACTGCGACCGCGCGCGTTCGAGTGACGGGAATCGGGGGAATGCGCGCGTCGCAAACGCCGGGTCCTGGGTCCACACCTCATCCACGACGGCGGCCCGTTCGCGAACGATCGCGGCGGCCTCCGCTTCCGCGATCGGCGGCCGGAGTCCGGCGAGTGCGCGCAGGATGCGGGTGAATTTCCGCCGCGACTCGTCGGCCCGGTCGCGGGTCTCCGAGGCTGCGGCGTCCGCAGCCCCCAGCCTGGACACGACGTCGAACGCCGGCGTTTCGGCCGCGAGAAACGCCGGTTCGAGAGTCGACCAATCGGGCTTGAGGTCCGAGGCCGTGATCGTCGCCGCGAGGCGCGCGGGGAGTGGAACGCGGCTGGGAGGGATCACCGCCCCGGCCGGCATCCGGAGCTCGTCGAGAGAGAGGCCGATCTCCTCGGAGACTCCCGCCGCCATGCGAAGCCAGGGCATTGCGTCGCCCGGCTTCCCGGCGTCGACCAGCAGGTCGGCGTAGACGAGCAGCGGTCCGCAACCCTGGATGCGGTCGAGTGTCGCTCCGCCGGCCGACGTGGCCACGGCCGCGGCCATTCCTTTTGCTGCCTGGTCGGGGTTGTTGGTCAAGAGCTGCAGGATGGCCCGGTTCATCATCGCGGCGCGGCCCAGCGGCGCGATCCCCGCGGAGGCAGCCTTCGCGGCGACGGCGTCGAAGGCCTCGCTCGCGGCCTCGGCCTGCTTGGACTGGGCGAGGCAAAGCCCCAGGGTGAACCGCGCCAGGACTTCCGCGCGAGCGTCAGCTTTCGAGGTCGCGGTCCTGGCCAGCGTCTTTCGAAGGACGTCGGTCGCGGACTCGACGCGCCCGGACAGGCGCATGGCCGTTCCGAGCACGGTCGCCAGGCGCAGGCGGATGTCGGGTGGTGCGTCGTCCGAGAGCCGCGGCTGTTGCGGCTTGAGGACCTCGAGCGCCGCGGCGTAACTGCGTCGTTCGATCATGATCCAGGCGAAGAGGATCGCCGCGTCCGATTCTTGATCCGGATCCTGGAGCCTGGCGACGGCTCGGGTCCGTTGCGCGGCGACCAACGCGGGCTCGTCCCAGCCGTCGTCGAACAGTCGCCTGGCCACGGAAGCGTCCGTGCGCGCGAGCACGGCGGAAACGAGGCCCGGCCGTTCCATCTGGCACTTGAGCGCGGCGATGAGGGCTTGAGCGTCGTCCCGCATCCGGATCGCGCGGCGACACTCAC
Organism: Planctomycetota bacterium; assembly: GCA_044222185.1. GTDB lineage: Bacteria > Planctomycetota > CAIWVZ01 > JBGANV01. The sequence continues at coordinate 2,951 of JBGANV010000016.1, read as the reverse complement.
CGGCGTCGACGAGTGCCTTCGACCACAACACGGACGTGAGGGCGAGGTGGAATCGGTCGTGCGCCTCGTCGAACACGGCGGCGGCGGCGGAGAGCGGCGCCGCCTGGGACGCGAGGTCACCGTCGACTGCCATGAGTGCGGCCACCAGGCTCGCGCGAGCGCGAATCCAGGCGTGAGGTTCGGCGTCCAGACACGCGGTGAGCGCCGCGTGGCGCTCCGCGAGCAACTTGCGGGGGCTTCGCCGGTCGGCGAGTGCAGCTTCCAGGTTCGCGAGCGCGCGAACGGCGTCGGCGAATGCGGCGCGCGTTTTCGGCTCGGCGGCCGCGAGCTCCGTCAAGAGCGTCGTGAGCCCGGCCTTCTCCGGGCCAGGCAACAGGCTGGCGAGGCGTTGGGCCCCGCCGATCGCGGCACCATCGGTGTCGATGGCGGTGACGAGGACGTCGAACACGTCGTTGCCGCGCTTGTCGAATGCTCCGGCGACGTCGACCGTGACTCGCGCGGTTGCCGCCTCCAGCGTGGCCCGAAACCGGGCGGGGCTCTCCGGTTCCTGAGTCCGCCCGCTCGTCGCGATCGCCATGGCCGCCAGGGTGGCGCGGGCCGCCAGCATCGCCGCATGCATGGCCGCGATTGTAGAGAACGAGCCGTGCACGATGCGAATGTCGGGCACGGCTCGAAGCGCGATCTCGGGGCGCCGAGGGTCAGTTCTTCTTCGGCGTGTTCGTCTTCTTGAAGTACTCGACGACCTCGCCTTCGTACTCGGGCGTGACTTCGTCGAAGTTGCGGTCCACGAGTTTCTGGCGGAGCTCCTTCGGGAGGTTGCCCCAGATCTGGTTGATCAGATCCTGCTTGATCTTCTCGCGCGGACCCTCGGGAGGCAGGTTCTGGTTTTCCGTGTTCTCGCCCTTGTCCTTCTCCTTGCCGGAGTTGTCCTCCGGCTGGCCGCCGCCCTTCTTCTGGTCCTTGCCGGAAGGCTTCTTCTGGCCGCCATTCGGCTTGTCGGGCTTGTTTCGATCGCGGGGCTTGGAGTTCTTCCCGTTCTGCTGGGAGTCGCTGGGCTTCTGTCCCGACTTGCCACCGCCGCCACCGCCGCCGCCGCTGGAGGAGTCCTTCAGCTTGAGCTGCTTGATCATGTCGTCGATGTCCTTGACGACCTGGCCCTGGCGACGCTGCATGCCTTCGAGGAGCTTCAGGATGTCGCTCTGCACCTGCTCGCCGCGACCAGCGGTGGCCGGAGTGATCTTCCCGAGCTCCTCTTCGATCTTGACCATGTTGCGGCGGATCTGCCTCATGAGTTCGACGGGGTCATCGCTCGACTCCTCGTCCTGCGCCGCGAGCGGGCGGGTCGAGAACGTCAGCGCGAGGGCGGCCAGGGCGACGAACGTGGAGATGGAACGCTTCGTGGTCTTCATTTGTCCTTCCCCGGCGGCTCGGTGTCCTCGCCCTCGTGCGGCGGGATCCCGGCGTTGTTCATGAACCGTTCGAAGATCGTTCGGATGCTGCTCTGGCGGTGCGTGAGGCGCTTGAGGATCTCCTGCTCGACGGGATCTCCGTCGCCCTCGAACTTGGGCTTGCGAGCCAGGAGTTTCTGGGTCTCGTCGTTGTTCACGAGCTGCAGGCGACGAATCAGGAGGAGCTCGGCGATGGGGGAGACGAGGGGTTGCTTCTTCGGCTGGCCCTCCGACTCGTCTGGCTTCTGCTCGTCCTTCTTCATCTTGCGCAGGCGGTCGACCTCCTCCTCGAGGGTCGTCTTCATCTGGCGAAGAGCAGCGATGACGTCCTCCTCGACGGACTGCGCGAGGCGCCCGGTCTCGCGCTGCTCCAGGTACTCGACGACGCGGTTCATGTCGACCTTCAGTTGATCGAACAGCCACGTGAAGGCCAGCGCTTGCTCCTTCTTGATGGCGGCGTTCATCTCGTCGACCTTGGAGATGGAGCGGGACTGCGTGTCCTGCACGGTCTTCAGGTCACGGCGGTGCGTTCGGGTCAGGCGACCCTCGGCCGTGCGCTCGCCGTCGACCCGCGACGTCTCCTTGTTGATGACTTCCTGGTCCGTGATGAGCTTGTCGACCTCGGACTTCAGGTAGAAGAGCAGCTCTTCCTGCTGAAGATCCGTGTACTTGTCGCGTTCCTGTTCCAGATCCTTCTGGGTCTGGTCCAGGTAGTCCATGGCTTCGTCCTGGTCCTTGTTCGCCTCGCCAGGGTCCTTGCGCTGGAGCTGGCGCGTGGCCTCGTCCATCTTCTGCGACGCCTGCGAAGCCTTCTGCGATCCCTGTGGCGACGACTGCTTCAGGCTCTCGGCGAGTTCCTTGGTCTTCTTCTCGACCTCGTCCTGGCGCTTGGCGAGATCCTTCAGGCGTTCTTCGTCCTTCTTCTCGTCCTTGTTCTTCTCACCGAGCGCGCGGTCGAGTGCTTCCTGCGCCTTGTCGAGGGACTCGGCGGCGCTTGACTGAGAATCGCGCGGGTCCGACTCGCCGCTCTGCATCTTCTCGGCTGCCTGATTCATGGAGGCCGCGGCCTCCTGCGCCTGGTCGCTGGCCTCCTGCGCGTGTTCGTTGCCTTCGCGGGCGACGCTTTCGAGGTCCTTCTTCAGCTCCTCGGTCTTGCGGGAGAAGTCGCGCTCGGCTTCCGCCAGCTTGGCCTTCTCTTCCTTCTTGCGATCGAAGTCACGCTGAAGGGCTGCGAGCTTCTCCTTGGCGGCGTCGAGCTTCTTCTGGGCGGCCTCGCGAGCCTGCTTCCCGCCCGCGGCGTTCTGTTCCTTCTGGGCTTTCGACGCCCGTTCGAGCTCGTTGGCGGCGTCGCGGAGCTGCTTCGCGGCATCCTTGACGGCCTCCGGGGTCTCCTGCTGATTGCCCTGCGGCTGATTGCCCTGCGGCTGATTGCCCTGCGGCTGATTGCCCTGCGGCTGATTGCCCTGCGGCTGATTGCCCTGCGGCTGATTGCCCTGCGGCTGA
>JBGANV010000011.1:0-177610 GCA_044222185.1 Planctomycetota bacterium | reverse complement strand
CACGGAGAGGGTTGGACACCGAGGAACTCCCTCAGATCCACCACGACCCCGGGGCAGGACACTGCCACCGGCGTCTCACTTTTCGACCGGCGCCCGCGAGGGCGCCCGGGTGCCGCACTTTTGGGGCGGCGTTCACACAGAGAGGGTCGTCGCCGCCGCGGGATAGAACCCGAATGCACTGCGGCTGGGAATCGATGCGCAGGTCCCAGAGCGTGATCGCTCCGTCCTTCGTGGCGCACGCGACGACCGGCAGATGGGGGTGCCACGCACAGCTGCCCTCGGACGCCTGGAGTCCAACCGCGATCGGACTCGACCCCAGCCCCGTCTCGACCCTCCACACCGCCATGCGTCCGTTGGCATCCATGGAACACACGCGGGAACCATCCGGGCTAAAGCTCGCGGCGACGACGGACGTCTCCCGCACGTCGATTGCAAACACGGGCTCGATGGCGCATGCCGGCCATGCTCGCACGGACATGTCGTCTGATGCGGAGTAGATCGTGCGATGGTCGGCGCTCATTCTCACCCGCCGCACGGGACCCTCGTGGCCACCAAATCGGGTTTGGAGCGGCCGTGGCACTCCGCTACTGGTAGGGAAGCACGCGAAAGGCACGTGTTCACGAACGTCCCAGAAAGAGACGAGCCGGTCGGCCGCGCCGGTGATTACGGCGTATCGTCCGTCGTCGAAACCAAGCGCCGGCCCGAAGTCGACGGATTGAATTCCGCTGCTATGCAGAAGTTGGCAGATTTCAGTTGCGGACTGGCGGCCTTCGCTCGCAAATGCATCCAGGATCCGCACGCTCATGTCCCCCGAAGCGGTCGCGAGCCGCGAGCTGCCTCGGTTCCAGGCGACTTCCTCGACATTGTGAAAGTGGACGAGGGCTTCCAGCGTGCACCTGGGATGGGCTGGGTCCGCTATGTCGTAAAGCCGTATCTGATGCCGCTCGTCCGCCAAGCATAGACGACTGCCGTTCGGACAGAATGCGAGTGTTGTCGGTTGGGCTGGGCCACGGTCGACGTCGATCGGCGGCGACGGACTCCCAACTCGCAGTACTCGGATGGCACCGTCGTTGAAGCCCAGCGCGATTTTCGCCGCTTGAAAGTCGGCTGCTGCTGACTTCACGATCCCCTGCATGGCGACGACCGGACCGCGTTTGGGGCAGCACGGATCGGTGACGTCGATGACCTCGACGCCGCACGACAGCCCGGATGCCGAATTCTCGGCGCACCAGAGGCTGGTGCCGTCGCTCGAAAACCCGATCCCACACGTACGGCCCATCAGGCGAATTACCGAAAGCGCCTGGGACAAAGAGAGGCGTTCGTGGGCAAGCCGAGCTGCATCGAATAGCCAGATCGACGTCGCGCCCTTGGGCACGGCCGCCACGACCTTTCCGTTCGGGTTGACAGCAATGTCGACCACCGGTTGATCGAATCCTTTGACTTCACCGGTCGACGTCCCGACTCGATTCTGAAGATGCGCATGCTCCCAACCAGCGCTCAGATGCTCAGACAGGATGCGTTCGGCGCCCGGCGCGTCGTTCTCCCGCAGGGCCACCTCCGCCATCAACAAGGCTCGGTTGTATTCGGAAGCTTCGGCCCTCTGCGCCTCGCGCCGAGCGCGATCCGCGGCCTTATCCGCCAGGTCTGCGGTCAGTCTGCTGGCTTGCGCCCGGTCTTCAGCGAGGCGGCGGTCTCTCGTCGTCTGTAGTAGCACGACCGTCGTCAGTGCGAGCGCACCGATCAACGAAGCGCCCAGGCTCTGCCAGGGCTTGCGGATCACAAGTCGCGCAGCGCGCTCCGGCAGCGTGAGCGGTCTTGCGACGGTTGGCTCATGGTTCAGGTGCCTGCGAATGTCGGCCGCGAACTCGTTCGCCGACTGATACCGGTCGTTGGGATCGATTGCGAGCGCTCGATCGGTGATGGCGTCGAGGTCGCCCTTGAGCGAGGGGACGACCGCCGACAGCCGCTTTGGCGTCGTATTGCGGACGATTGCGATCTTCGTGCTCGCGCTCGCATCGGCCGGGAAATCAAAGGGCAACCGACCGGAGAGTAGGGAGAACAGGACGACCCCCAGCGAGAACACGTCCGACCGGACATCCACTTCATTCGAAGCAAGGTCGCATTGCTCGGGGCTCATGTACTCAGGAGTGCCTGGGGTGGTGCCGTCGAGTGTGACTGTCTCGCCCTCTGCGTCGAGTGCCCGCGCGATGCCGAAATCGATGACCTTTGGTCGGCCGGCATGATCTACGAGGATGTTGGAAGGCTTCAGGTCGCGGTGGATGATCCCCTTCTGGTGCGCGTGGTGGACGGCGTCGCAAGCAGCTGCAAGCAGGTGCAGCCGGTCGGCGCGCGAGAGGCCTCGCGCTTCGCATGCGTGCGTGAGTGACGCTGCACCCTGGACGAACTCCATCGTGAAGTAGGGAACGAGGCCTATGGCCGGATCATCGTGCGTTCCGGCTTCGTAGATCTTCGCGATGCCGGGGTGGTCGAGCCGAGCGAGATGCGCGATTTCACGCTTGAAGCGAGAACGCGTCGTTTCATCACCAATCCTGGCAAATCTGATGGTCTTTAGCGCCACTCTGCGCGCGGGTTCGTCCTGGTGGGCTTCGTAGACGGCGCCCATTCCGCCCTCGGACAGCCTCGCGGTGATGAGGTAGCGGCCCACTCGAGTCCCAATGAGGCGGTCCGGCGCGCAGGTTTCCACGGCTGCGCGGATGCCGCCGAGCAAGCCTTGAACGAAGAGATTCGCGTCGCCGGTGCCCTCCGACCCCACCGCGGCCGAGAGCAGCTCCTCGATTTCTGCGCGCATGCCGCGGTCGCCGTCGCACTGCGCATCAAGGAACGCGGCGCGGTCCGACGCCGTAAGGGCCACGGCATCGAGGAAAATCTGCCGGACCCGATCGAGCCGGTCTTCAATGCCGTCTGTCATTCGGTCGGGCTGAGCTTTGCCCGGAGAAAGGCCTGAGCGAAGGACCAGTCCCCCTTGACGGTCCGCTCCGACACATGCAGGACGTCAGCAATCTCAGGCCACTGAAGGTCGGTAAAACAGCGCAGTAGGACGACTTCGGCTATCCGCGGGCCCGACTTGCCACGTAATTCCAACCGCCTTATACATTCGTCGAGGTCGGCGAAGCTGATCCCGTTCCCGTCGGCGACGGCCTGGCTACTGACGAGCGTGGCAACTTTGCGAGGATTGAGGTCCGCGATCGCCCGACGCGCGATCAGGACCACGAATCGCAGGAAGTGTGTTCGATCGGTCCATTTTGGATCCCGCTGTTTGATAAGCCGCTCGTAGACGCGGTCGACGACATCAGTTACATCGACGGTCCAGGGGCGGCGGCGTCCCAGACTTACGACGATCTTCTTCACTTCGGCGTGGAGACGGGTGAAGAGTTGGTCCATGGCCGCGCGGTCGCGCGCGGCCGCTCGGCGGACGAGATCGTTGGTGATGCTCACGGCCATTCCGGGGCCGATGATAAGCGATGGAACGGAGCCCCGCCCGATCGCTGGTCGTTGGTCCGTCAGGGACCGCAAGCCTGAGAGTGAATCTCTGTGATTTCCAGCATCGCTCTGGTGTGAGAGTTCCTACTTCCCTGCGTTGCGCGCGTTCGGTCGTCTGCAACGCGTCGATCCATCGGGAGCGGTCCTTCGCCGGATTCCGGGGATTTTCTTCCCAGATTCTCGTGTACTGGCCTGCACGATTCCGCGTTCGCCGCCGCGTCTATGTTCAAATTTCCGATCGCCCCGGGCAGATCTCTCGTGCTGGAGCGGTCGCTTGTCCCCTGCAACAAGGAGCTGTCGAATGATGCGAGCTCACCGGACCGGTCCGGGTTCGAATTCACATGGCAAAGGCCCCGGCCGACGATGCCGCGGTTCGCTGGTCGCCGTCTCGCACCCGGGCGCAGCGCTGCGCCTCGCCGTTGCCATCGCTGGTGTTGCGCTCATCTCGTCGATCGCAGTCGGTCAGATGTATGTCAACTCGAACGGGCACATCTATGCCTTGACGTCTGCGCCGTGTGATGTGCATACCGCACGTGCTCAGGCTGCGGCTTTGGGCGGCCACCTGGTCACAATCAACAGCGCGGCCGAGAATGCTTTCGTCGTGAGCGCATTCGGACCGTTTCTGACGGCACATAACATGAACGCATGGATCGGACTCAGCGACGCGTGCACCCCGGGAACATTCGTGTGGGATAGCGGCGAGCCCATTGCGTACATGAATTGGATGTCAGGCGAGCCCAACAATTCCTCTTGCCCGGGAGCGATCTTCCCGGGCGAAGACTTCGCCGAGATCCAGCTCTGTTGCCCAACCAACCTGAGCTATGGGAAATGGAACGATGTCCCTTCTCCACCCAGCGCGGGAGCGCCGATCCAGTGTCCCGGTGGAAGCGTCTGTACAGCAACGGGGGGGCGATTCGGGATTATCGAGGTACCGTCTTACAAGAACCCCAATAATGGCCACCTCTACGCGATCACGGCGACAGTATGTGACGTCCACACAGCACGAGCCAGTGCCGCAACTCTGGGCGGCCACTTGGTCGCAATCAACAGCGCGGCCGAGAATACTTTCGTCGTAGGCACTTTCGGACCATTGTTGACGGCTCAGAACATGAACGCATGGATCGGACTCAGCGACGCGTGCACCCCGGGAACATTCGTGTGGGACAGCGGCGAGCCCGCCGCGTACATGAATTGGATGCCAGGCGAGCCCAGCAATTCTCCATGCCCGGGAGCGGTCGTCCCTGGCGAGGACTTTGCCGAGATCCAGCTCTGTTGCCCAACCAACGCGAGCTATGGAAAGTGGAACGATGTCCCTTCACCACCCAGCGGGGGAGCGCCGGTCCAGTGCCCTGGTGGAGGCGTCTGTACAGCAACTGGGGGGCGATTCGGCATTATCGAGATTCCATACGTCAGCCCAGGCTGCTCGGGCACGACGCCGCAACCAAACAGCTCGACCGCTTCGCTCGTAGTGAACGGTGTCGGAGGCCCGTCGTCGCTTGGCCTGTATCCAGTTGGACCATTCTTCGTGACGATCCCGACGAGCGGTCCGGATGCGTGGCGGGTTGCCTTCTCCTGGACCGGCCCTCCAGGTTCGGCGCTCGTAATCGTCACTGGCGCATTGGCGCCATGCAGCATTGATATGGGGTGTAGCGGCCGACTCGACATCGCCCTCCCAGGCCTCGGCGTACTGTTCGACGGAACGCTCGCGCCATTGAGTCTACTCTTCACAACGGGAGCAACTGGAACGGCGACACAGTCGTTCACACTCCCCGCGTTGCCGCCGGGGCCCGTAATCGACATCCAAGGTGGAGTTATCCAACCGGGGTGCTTCGCACCTGTCGTCTTGACCGCAGCATTCCGGCTTTCAATCTGAGCTGCAGGTGCGGCGTACAGGTTCGGATCGCTGCGGCCGAGTAGCGCCTGGGTGTCGGTAAGCGGGACACCGGCCCGCATCAGGACCTGGCGGGCCCGCCAACGGGTGCGGGGTCCCGTTCGCATCGGGTGTTCTTGAAGCCGAGAGGGTCGGCTTGGGGGAACATCGCGTACGCCGGGGGCCTCCGTGAAGCCCTCGATTGGTGCGCTTCTCCTTGTCGTCGTAGTCGGCTGCCAAGCCAGTCCCGATCACCGCGGCCGCGAGAATCAGCACGACCGGCAAGCGGAATCTCGTTTCGCACAGGGCACGCAACCAGACGATCGTGCCTACCAGCCCGAGGCCGGCGAATAAGAGTGGCGCGAAACACGAAGAGGAGAACACGCTGCCTGGGTAGAGCCCGAGTCCGCCCAACGTGAGGCACGAAACGATCGGGATCCAGACTACGCGGCGGTCCGCTTTCGAGTTCGACGGCTGAACGTTGCGGATAGCGCCTCCCGCGGAACTCGGCTCGGGTGAATTCATCGGGCGAATCGTACAGACGCTGTCGGTTCCGGAAAAAATGGCGGTGTAATTTCCGGATGGGGGTATCGCCTTCATGCAGGAACCACGCTGGCCGTGCGGGCTTCGCCGGTCAGCAGATGGATTCTCGGCGCGCGTCGGAGCGCACCTTCCAGCGCGCGACGAAACAGGTGAGTCCGTGTGCATGCCGTGCGCCGATTGAAGCGGAACGTGAACTCTTCGCAGTAGAGCGCAGCCCACTTCCGGCTCCAAGACCCGTGATAGGTGCCCAGGATTAGGCGCCGGAGAAGTGAGAACACACGATGGACTCCCGGGAAGAGCTTCGACGCGCGCTTGGGATCGCCGATCACGTCAACCTTGTGCTTGTACGCGATCTTCAACCCCAAATAGCCGCGCCATGCGTCCGTGCAAACCCTGGAACCCTCCTTCACCACCGTTGCCACGAATGGCTTGAGCGACTTTCCGCTCGCGTCGTCAACCGGCGCAAGCCTCGTTCGCCCGAGGCCCTTCCTCGGTTTCATCTCGACGGCTCCGGCAACGAGGATCGTCTTCTCGCCGCGCGCTCGTCCTCTTTTGCCCGGTTCCGGCCCACCGACGTAGGTCTCGTCGCCCTCAACCCTCCCTTTCAGCGATTCCCGCTCCGGCCGGAAAAACGAGTCACGGATCTTCTGAAGCCACGTCCACGCCGTGTCGTAGGCGAGCCCAGGTTCGCAACGGCGTCCGCGTGCCGTGAAACATCGTTCCCGACGTGACCGATGTTTGGTGGCCACAGCTCGCGCACTCATCGCGACCGCGCTCAATGACGAAGTACGCACGCCGGCCGTCGCACTTCGGACAACGGAATCCATGCGGCCACTTCATCGCTCGCAGGTAGTCCCAGCACGCCGCTTCGTCGCGGAATCGATTCTCGAACTCCAGGAGCGTCTCGGGAAAGGCGGCATGCTTCATGGACTTGGTCCTCTGATCGGGGGCCGAAACCTACACCGGCCGGGGGACACCGCTCACATCAGCCGACTCCTGCTCGAAGACGATACCCCCACTCGACGGTTTCGTCAGACTTCGCGACGAGTTCCTTCAGCCTCGCGAATGCGGCCTGATCGAGAGTCAACAGAACTCCCGCCTTTCGGAAATTTGACGGGTCGGAACAATAAACTTGGACGTAACCGTCACCGTTCGGGCGCGCGACAACCGAAAACGACATCTTCCCGCTGAAGGAATCAACAGCCCCCACATTGACATGTAATGAAGCATCGTCTGGCATGACCGCGTGATCCCCTTTCAATTCAGGCCATGCTCGTCCCCGGTCGGTTGGTGTCAACTGCGCTGGGGCCGGCGCCCGATGGGGATGGTTGTGACGGGTGCTTCGGCGACTCCCGCGGTCCGAACGTTCGTCCTGTGTCACGCGGAGCCGTCTTACGAAACCGCCGGGAGCCGCCGGCCCGGCGGGAGAACGGTCGGAGCAAGCAGATCGTTTGTCACGGCGGTTCGCGTGATCGTTGGCAGGCTGAGGCTGATCGTGGCCGCAGGCGTGCCCGCGTCGAGGGGCGCCGGTTGAGCAGCTGTGACGGACTGACCCTGAGGCGGCTCCATCCAAGTCGTGCTCGCGTTGACGGAGGGCACGGACGTCGCCGGGAAGCCCTGCGTCGACGTGAAGGTGACGGACGTAGCCCTGGACCGCGATGCCGCCACGTTACGGAACTCCCGCGGCAGATCCTGTCCGATTCAGCCGCCCGCGCCGTCGTTGCTGCCGCCCGCATCATCGACACTCAGGAAGCGCGTTCCCAGCACTTCTTCCGCGCCCCCGGCCGTCGGGAGCCAAGGTGGCGGCCACGCAGCCGCTGCGCCCGTCGAGGCCACGGTGAAGCCGGGCAGCGGCTGGCAGTCAGCCAGCGCACAACGACCTCCTCAATGGCGCCGCCCGGGGGCTGCGGGTGCTCACCCAGGACGTCGCTATCGGACGTGTCGATCGCGTGCGCGTCGCGTCGGACCGCGCTCGATCGTCAGTCGATCGCCACGCTCCTCATGCCGAGGGGAAGTTCGCAAACACGGAAACCCAGCTAACAACCGTCTGCACTAGCGCGAGCCAAACCGCGAGTCTCATGCCGGCCGTGTTCGCGCAGGGCACGATCCGCTTCAGCGCGAGCATGACTAAACCACCGATTGGAAGGCCGAAGAACAGATAGGGCCACGTTCGAGTCCAGGAGTGCCAGACGTCCGAATTCGGTTCGTTGTACTGAACCAATGGATGCCCGTGCAGGATCGTGAACGCTCGGATCGACCATCCCAAGGCGAAGGTCGAGAGGATCACGGATAGCGCGACGCCGTAGGTTTGAAGTCGCCCGAACGGTTCGGGTGCCCTAAACAGCAGGCGGGCAAGACCAGACCATCCGGCGATCGTCACCGCGACCCAGATGATGGCGTGAAGATCGCCGATGCGGCCGAGGTAAATCAGAGGAGTCACCCAGACATCGTACCGGCGGTTCCTCGATGGCGGGACGAGCCGTATCCGACGAACGATCTGACGGAGGGCCGCGGCGCGCGACTCCCGTCGGTTCAAGCTTTTCGATCCTCGCACGGGAGTCTGGACACGACGCCAACCCGCGCGCCGAGGTGATCCACGCGGTCGCCCGGCCCGCTAAGGCTCTCTGGTGGAGTGCGTCCGACAACAAGCCTGAGCATCCGTCGCAGCCCCGTAGCACCGCCGGGGGCCGCGGGTGTAGAACGACGGCGATACAGGCCCGCGACGGCAGGTCCGAGACGGCGCCGGGCATAAGGTCCGAGGCATGTACGTGGTCGGCGGCGGGAGAAGGCGGGGCGACCGCGCGTCGTAGTGGCTCGGGTCGCGGAAGGAACGCTTCGGCCGTGGCTGCGTTCAAGGTCGACTTCAGCATCCCGCCCGTAGCGCCGACGGGGCCGCGGGTGTAGGTTGAGGACGAAGCGAGCGCCCAGCGCGAGTGAACCTGAGCCGGGGAAGTTGAAAGAGCCGAACTCGCCGGTTCCGCGGCGTGAGTGTTCGGATGACGGTTCGATTCGATCTCATCGTGCGTGGGTTTTCCCGCCGGACCGTGCTCATGCTTTCGACCGCGCTCCGCGCGCTGTCTCCGAGAAGCCTGTGCCTGAGGACGACCCCCGGAACCGCCGCAAGGTGAAGTCATGTTGATGTGGTGCGCGCCGTGCCAAAGCAGGCGTCGAGGAGCCGCCATGAGAATGAAGGACATGGTGATGCTCGCCCGCGTCGGTTCAGGGAACCGGGACGCGGAGGCCGAGGATGGCGTCAGGCTGATGAGGCGGTCGCGACGACTCGGCGACCCAGGCCCGTGCTTCGGCAGCCGTGCTCGGCGCATGCTCTCGACCATGGAACTGTTCGGCCGCATCACCTTCACCCGAGCGGGCGCCACCTATCCCTACCATCAGGTGTCCACATGCTTCCGGCGATTGGCCCCGCCAATTCCAGTGTCTTTACCAGCAGGACCGCTTGGAGAATCGCATGTCGCGCCGGCATAACATGGCTTTTCTGACGCTCGTCGCATCTCTCATACTGACGGCCTCCGCGGTGGGACAGAATGGGTGCAGCATCATCCAATACGTCCGTGGACACTGGCGGTTCTGCTCAAATGCCAGCTTTCCGACCGTCCACCACTTCGACTTCGAGCTCTCGATTGCTCCGTTTGCGTGCACGAATCAAACCGTCACCATCTCAGTGACTCTGCGGAATGTCGCCACAAGCTTCACGCAGGCCATCTTCGTGCAGACCGGCGGAACAGGTGGGGGGCTAGACTCTCCACTCGTCGTTTCGATCCCAATCGGCATCAGCACAGCGGATTTTCCGCCGAGCGATCCTTGGGCAATCGATGAGTTTGTGAGCGGCGCTGTATCAGGTGGCGGCTGCAATGCTCCGATCGCGCAATGCACATATTCATGGGTTTACAACACGTCACCGTATTCTCCCGACCCTCTTTACCCCACGGGGCCGCCAGACCTATATTCTCAGCCGGATCCGATCGTCGTCCTTTGTGGTGAGATGGCCGTCCTCCCGGCCCCTCCGATGACATGGGGGACTGAAAGCTATCAGTGGCGTAGGTATACCGGCCCTGGCGCGTTTGACTTCGTTCCAATCGCTTCTTCTACCTCGACTCCCACAAGCTATTCCATCCCGAATGTGACACCAGCCGATGGTGGAATCTACGGCGCGTTTCTCACCAACTGTCTGGGAGATTCGATTTGGGTTGTGAATCTGTGTGCTTGTCCCAGTGGAATAACGGGACGTGTCGCTATGGCAACTGGGCTGGGTGCACCTACTCCCGTCGCTGGCGCATTAGTTGGCGCCTATGCCGTCACCTCGAACGGTTCTCCCTCGCCCACGAGCAGCGGGTCCGACTACTCAGATAGCGATGGAAAGTACCTGATTAAGGCCCTCCCGCCGGGACCGTATGTCGTAAGAGCAAGGCTGGCGCATCAGGTCACGTCCGTCGCAAACTATGGGAGCGCGGTCACGGGAACCGCAGTCGCATCCCACGACACGGACCCAAACACGCCGGGACCCACGGTCGTCACCGTTGTGCAGAATCAAGTCACGAGCGGCGTGGATCTGAAGTTTGGTCAGCCGGTGATCATGGTTCACGGGGTTCTCAGCAATGGGACCATCTGGGTGAACCCCGGCCACCTAGCGATGTACCTTCAGCAACATGGCTATCCGACCTACGTGGTCAACACGACGCCCATCCCATATCACGGCGTCAATGGCCTTATCCTTCGCAGTTTCATTCAGAATCACGTAGATGTCGACCTCGGCTACCACCTGGCGGAGCTTCCCAAGAAGAATCTGATCGTGCACAGCATGGGCGGACTGACGGCGCGGGTGTACGTCTGCGACTCTGGTATTTATAGGAACGATATCGACACCGTCATGATGCTTGGGACTCCGCATCACGGATCTCCGTGGGTCGAGCGGATCGTGCGCACCGGCTTGAGTTCTGGCTTCGCTGGTCAGCTCGCGACAGGCTTGTTCGCGGCTTTCGGTGGATTGGGCCTCTCTGAGGCGTACTTGGCACCGTTTGGCCCATTCAATCTCACCTATCGGCGGTCGAGCGGCGTGCGCTGGGAATTCGTCGCCGGTGAAAGTAGCGGCGCTCCCGCTCTGGCACTCCAGTTGACCCTATTTGGGGGTGAACAAAACGATATGTTTGTGGGCAGCTCGTCTGCGAGAGGCTCAGCTCTGCCAGGATCGAGGTGGATTACAGATAATATCCACACAGGGCTGCACGACATCCTCTCGGGCGCGCCCTACAACGACTATCGACGCCTACTCGAGCACGAAGCTCCCATCACGTTGACGCCATCGTCCGCGACGGACACTCCACGCACGTCCACGGAGCCGCCACTTGTCCCGGTGGGGGCGGGCTTGCTAACGCCGTCAGTGCCTGTCGTGAACCACGCATTCATGTTGGACAGTCCGACCACCACCAGCGTGATCCTGCTGTCGGCGTCGAGCGGGACTCATATCACCCTAACGACGCCGCTCGGACAGCTGCTCACCCCAAGTTCGCCAGGCGTCACGCATCAAATCCAGGATCTGGACGCAGGAGCCCTTGAGACCTGGACGATTTCGACGCCGCAGGCGGGGACATGGACGGCGCAGGTGAGCGCGTCCGGCGCAATTCCCGCTGCCGGGATCGAGTATTCGACGGTCGCGACATCCGAGAGCGCGATCGCGTTAACTGTCCCGGGCGGCCTTCCAAGTTATGCCTCCGGAGCGACAGTGAACCTCACAGCCATTCTTTCGGATGGCGGCGTGGGGTTGCCAGGCGCGACAACTGTCGCGACGATCATGCGCCCCGATACGACGATTGCGGGCCTAACATTGTTCGACGATGGCCAGCACGGGGACGGTGCCGTCGGCGATGGGACGTACGCGAATCAGTTCCTCGGTACGAGCTTGCCGGGGACCTACCAGTTCAGCATCAGGGCAGCGATTGCGGGTCAACACTTGTCGCGCGTGACAGTCGGCGCCTTCCAAGTTTCACCGAACTCGGCGCAGCTCGGCGGGCCGATCGCCGAGGCAGCCGTGGACACTGATCACAACGGCGTATTCGACGTGCTGCGGCTGACGGTGCCCGTGATTGTTGGTGCCACAGGAACCTTTGTGCTGTCCGGGGAACTCCGGGCAGCTGGCGGCGCGCACGTCTCGTATGCGGCCACGAGCCGCAACGGGCTCCTTCCGAGTGCCAGCCCCCACGCGTTCACTCTCGAGTTCCCGGCGAGCGATATCGTGGCCGCAGGCATGGCCGGGAACTTTGTTCTCGCCGACCTGCGACTTTTCGACGGAACCCAGGACCTCGTGCCCATCCAATCCGTCTCGGTGGCACACACGACGAGCCCCTATCAACTCCGTGACTTCAGTACGCCGGAGGTTGTTGGTTCGTTCACTGCCCCGCTCGGCGCCGTCACATCGTGGACATTGAAGTCGCCGCAGGACCCGAACCGTCCGTACCTGGCCGCCGTTGCGTTCGCCAACAGTCCCGGTTTCCCGCTGGCGCTCCTTGACCCGCTGGGCACCGATTCCCGCGTGGTTCCGCTGACCCCCGACGACTTGCTGTTCTTGTCGATCTCTCAGTCGCTGCCGAACTTCGTGGGTTTCAGCGGCGTGCTCAGCCCTACGGGGGAGGCGACGGCTTCGCTCGTGGTGCCGGGGGAGCCGACGCTGCGCGGCACGACGATCTGGATGTCCTTCACGACGTTCGACCCGGGTTACCCGTTAGGGGTCCGCGCCATGGCAGCGGCACACGAGATCCGGTTTGAGTAGTCCTTGCCCACGGGGCATGTTTCACGCCCGTCTGGTGCACGAACTCGGTCGAGCTTCGAAGCGGGCCTCGCAGGGCGAATTGTGGGGCCGAGGGGCGACCCTGTCGAGAGAGTGACGCCCAGGAGGCGGGAGGAGTCGGAGGCGTGGTCTTCCACCCACGGCGAAATCGAATCGGGTCCTTACATCGCGCGGAGGATCCAGCCGACGGCGATGATCACGCCGGTGACGCCCACGATGATCTCGGCCGCGTCCACAGCCCCGAGGAAGATGCCGCACGCCTTCGCAACTCGCCTGCGCCACCTGCGCCGAGCGGGGGAGGCATGAGGGGCATCGCGGTACTGCGCGAGGCGGGAGTGCAGGCGGCAGGACTCGGGTGTGGGACGCATGATTTGCTCGAATGCGTGCTCGGTCGGGACGATTCGGCGCCGTTGGACGGAACGTGCGGCGCGACGCCAGGCGACGTCTCGGCCCCACTGACGGTAGTCCGATCGCCTCGATCCTGTACACGCTTAGTACACGCGTAACAGCCCGTTGAAAAACTCGCGAAGTCCCCGGCGATCTCGAACGTAATCGCTGCGACTCCTTGAGGAGAAGCGCATGTCGATGGGACGCACGGGGCCGCGGCAAGGGGATCTGTGGGTGGCGACGACCGAGATCAAGACGCCGAGCCACCCGTTCTTCGGCAAGCTGAACGAGATTCTCGCGGCGAATGACTTCGATGCGAAGGTCGAGACGCTCTGCGAGAAGCACTACGCAAGTAGGAACGGCCGCCCCTCGATCCCTCCTGGGCGCTACTTCCGCATGGTCATGGTCGGGTACTTCGAGTGCATCAGTTCGGAGCGCGGCCTGGCCTGGCGATTCGACGATTCGATGTCGCTGAAGTCGTTCATCGGGCTGGGCCCCGCGGACGCGGCCCCGGATCACAGTTCGTTGTCGATCGTGCGGCGGCGCCTCCCGATCGAGGTCTTCCGCGCGGTGAACAGGCTCGTCCTCGAGATCCTGAAGAAGTCCGGTCTTCCGAAGGGCCGCGCGCTGGCGCTCGATGCGAGCACGATGGACGCCAACGCGGCGATGCGCACGATCGTCCGCCGCGACACGAACGAGAGCTATGCCGGATACGTGGAGCGCCTCGCGAAGGAAGCGGGCGAGCCCGCGCCGACGCGCGAAGACGTCGCCCGTTTCGACCGCAAGCGCGAGGACCGGTCGACCTCGAACAAGGATTGGAAGTCGCCGATCGATCCAGACGCGAAGATCGCCCGCACGAAAGACGGTCGCACGCACTTGGCATACAAGCCGGAACATGCGGTCGATGTGGAAACCGGCGCGATCGTCGCCGCCACGGTGAACGCAGCCGATGAATCTGACCACGCCACCTCGGTTGCAACGCTGACCTCGGTGGTTGCGACCTTCGATGAACTGGAGATCCCGAGCGAGAACTTCACCGTGATCGCCGACAAGGGATACCGCTCCGAATCGGTGATTGCCGGTTGCGCGACCGCGGGCATCAAGACGTGCATCGCCGAGCCTATCGTTCGCGGGAAGCGCCGATGGGCTTCGGAACCGGAGATCGCGCATCGGAGCTGGAAGCAGAACCGGCGGCGGATCCGGAGCGACCACGGCAAACGGTTGCTGCGCAAGCGCGGGGAAATGGTCGAACGGTCGTTCGCTCATCTGCTCGACACTGGTGGGCTGAGGCGCACACACCTGCGGGGTCGGGAGAACAACGAGAAGCGCTACCTCCTGCAGGTCAGCGCGTTCAATCTCGGGTTGGTGATGAGGAAGTTGTGCGGGTTCGGGACGCCGAAAGGCCTCGCCGAGGCCCTCGGGGCGCTCTCGCGCCTGCTCGCGCTCGCTATCCGACACTTGACGCGCGGCTATCAGCGACAGCGATTGCCTCAGCGGCCCGCGACGATCAGCCGAAGCGGCACTGAAATTCGGTTCCGACGACATTGGCGCACGGGGCGGCGGGGTTCTTCAACGGGCTGTAAAACGCACGGAGTTGCAGGCGTCGACCACTCGTCGGCGCCCGACGAAGTCCCGCGCCCATCACCACGGCAGATGGCGGGCGGTGAGGGCGAGCCACCCTGACTCCGGGACCTCGACGGTGCGAGTCGTTTCGGGGGTCCGCCGGCGGAGCGCGGGATCGGCGAGTCGCCAGGAAAAGGCGTGCGCGCCTGGCGATGCGGGGATGCTCAATCCTGCGGCAGCCAGGGGATAGCCGGGTGGTCCGTCAACGCGCAGCCAAGGCCCACCGTCGATTTGCACCTCCCACGATTCATCGAGGGCGTCGAAGCGGATGCCACCTCCCGCAGCGAGGATCGGGAGTCGACACGGCAACGTCCGTCGCCGCTTGTGCTCACAGATGAGCTGATCGCAGCGGTGGACTGGCGAATACGCAAGCGAGGTCGTCGGTGGATGGTCCGGCAATAGAACCTGGATCGCTGCCGGTGCATCAGGATCGGGCGCATGGGCGGAGATCTCGACGAGCGCCGGCGTGACCTCGCCGGTATCGCGACCCTCGACGAAGATGCGGGCTCCTGACGGCTCGGATTCCACTGGAACCCAGGTCGCGGATGCGCACCCCTGTAGGAACAGCGATATCCCGAGCGCTGCGAAGGTCGACGGCGCCATCGGGAACCGCAAGGTGTGAGGCTTGGACATCGGCGTCATTCTATTGTGGCGCGACGCCGATCGGCGATTCCTGGACACCGATCGAGGTTCGCCGCGGATCATCGACAGGGCTCTGGTCATCAGGCGTGTCACTTTCGACAAAGCAGCGTGGTCGGACGGAGCGAGCCGAAAGTCAGGATCCCGAGCCCGAGCGCGAGCAGCGCGCTCCCTCGGCGCGACACTTCCATACAGCCGCCGGCGCGGAGGCCGGACTCGTACTGGTTGGGGTGACGAATGTCGACGATGAGCACCCGCCCGCCAGGCTTGAGGACGCGGGCGATCTGCGCGATCGCGGTATCGCGGTCCGCGGCGTCCTCGAGGTTGTGGATTGCGTTCGAGGACAAGACGACGTCGAACGACGCGTCGGGGAAGGGCAAGGACCGCATATCCGCTGTGACGACCTCCACTCGCTCGACGACGCCTTCCCTGCGCGCATTCTCGAGCGCAGCCTCGGGCCGGTTCCCGGAGAGATCTGATGAATGCCACAGGTCGATGCCCGTGGCCTTGCCCGTCGTGAGCCGTTTGGCCGCGCCGATCAGCATCAATCCGCGCCCGCACCCCACGTCGAGCACGTGCTCGTGACCGGTCCACGGGAGGAGGTCCAGGAGACGTTCGCGCTCTCTGAGCTTCCCAACTCTGCTCTCGAAGAGCATCCACGCAGCCATCCCGGTGCAGAGGACGCCCGTGATCAGACACATCGGACCGAAACTCAACGCCACCGGCCCGAGCACCAGGACGCCGGACCAGATCCCCGTGAAGGTGAGGGTCCAGAGCAGGAGTCCGACGGCGGCGGCAACGACCAGGTTGCGAACGACTCCCGGCGCGTCGACTCCATAGTTCGCACGAGCGTGGGGCATTTCAGGGGATGTGGCCATGGGCAATGAGGGGCGTGATCGTAGCGGGTCGGGCGGAGCACGAACGAGTCGGGTTTGAGGGCAGCGACCCGTGTCGTTCGATCGGCGCCACGCCGAGGCGAACGCGGGTCGTTGTGTCGTGGCCGGATTCGGATCTGCTGCCAATCGATTCTGCGCATTCCGCGCACACACGGCGCCAGCGCTTCGTCCGCCATGTCCCGTACCCGCCTCGGGCCACTGCCGCCGCAGTGCCTCGGCGGCTGAAGAGAACGGTCGCCCGCTCGGTGGAGAGCGGATGATCCGCCAGCCGACCCCTGGACACCGGCCAGGCCACGGGCAATTCAGGGCGCGCTCGTCGTTCCCGTCGAGGGCGCCTGCGCGGCTGAAACGACCTTCGCATGAAGCTCGTCCAGGTGGGCAGCGAGCGCGAGATCGAGCTTCGAGATCCGGTGACCCACATCCCACGTCGAGAGCCAGACCGACACCGCGCGAAACACGTTCTCCCAGCGCGGATGGTGGTTCGTTCGGTTGATGAACGGTCGTGCATCGCTCATGAAATCGATCGCGTGGTCGAAGTCGGCGAACCGAAAGACGCGATGCAGTTCCACGCGTTCCTTTGGGTAATCCCCGGGCAGGGGACTCCGGACGATCGTCCAGCCCGGGTGCCTCGCGAGCGCTTGTTGGATTTCGTCTGGCTCGAGTGCGCGAGGCAGGGTCTCCGGTCTCTTGGCAGCGCTCCAGACCGGCACGGGCACCCTCGACCCCGCCCGTGGGAATGAAAGGGGTGCGGACGACAGGACATCTACCAGCGGCTGGAGGTCTTCCTTCCAATGGCTCTCCCGCAACGCGACGTACTGATGATTCGATAGGTCCGCGATCGCCGCGGGGAGTGCTTCGCGAGGTGGCATGGTCGCGCGTCCGACTATGACGGGAACGATCGGGATCTTTCGACCGATGGCGCGTTCGATCTCCGTGCGAACCCAATCGTTGGGCAAGTCGAGGCGGCGCCGACCATACTGGTCGGAGAGGCGCAGCCATGTAGGGCCGATGACGACGAGGAGCACCGATGCGGAGGAGAGCGCGCGCTCGAGATCCTGCGGCCAATCGTTTCCGACCCTGATCTCGTCGATATCCATGAAGATGGCGTCGCCGAAGGCCGCGAAGAGGTTCTCTCGCAGGCTTCGAGCCGCCGCCGAGCTGTCCTCCCGCCGATAGCTGATGAATGCGATCTTCGTCGTCGTCATGTTGCACCTCGCGCCGGTGAGAGGGGCTCGAATTTCCAACCGTTGCGTCTGCCTGAAGGCCCGCGTGAGGTGAATGGCCGTGCACGCTTCGGCGCTCACTTCGGCGGAACCCGAGCCCACGCATCACGACGGGAGCCTATTCGCATCCTGGGGCTCGGGGCAAGGTGCCTCTGCCCGCGGAGGACCGGAAGTCGGGACCGACCGACGCCGGAGAACCGCCGCCCGCGACCATGGGTCGGCCCCGGTTTGAGGCGACGCACATGCCAGCGCCGACGGCCGCGCCTGCGTGCTCACCGTGGAGGCTCCGAGTTCGAAGCCCATTCGGCCATGGCTCGCCCTCGGGAGCCCCCGATCGAGGGCGCGCGCGGCGCGGCGCACCGGAGCGAGAGGACGAGCTCGGGACCCTGGGCTGGCAGAAAATGCAGAGCGAGGTGAGGGGGGCGAGACTCGGGCGTCGCACGGAAGGGCGAACGGTGGGCGAAGTCGTCCGCGAGCACTGCCGTTCGTCGCCAACTGCGCGGACAGATCTGAGATTCCCATGCTGCGGTCCTTCGTCCTTCCGCTCGCTCTCGTCCTCCCGATGATTGGGCTCGTTCCGACTGGCGTCGCGAACGGGCAGTCCGCTCCCCAGGGTGCCATCGATCCGAACACGGTGGTCACCGCCCCACAGGGCACGTTCAATGGCGTTGCCTATTCGCGCTACGAAGCGATGTTCCAGGGCGTCACGTCCGACAACCATCCGTTCCGGGTTCCGTGCCAGATCATTGCCCCCACGAATCCAAGCCAGGGTTCGGGGCTGCTGCTCTTCGATTGGCTCGTCGCGACGACCATCGCCACCGCCGTCGGCCAGGAACAGGCAGACGCACGCTACACGATGGGCGACGAATTCCTCTTCGGTAGGGGACTCGTCTACGCGACGGTTCGCTGCGATCAGGCGGGCATCGGCCGGCGCTCGGTGGTGAGCAATCCCTTACGGCCATGGTCCGATGGTCTGCTGGACACGACGTCTGAGTTCATCACGTCGGCTGGCGATGAGTTCGAAATCGTCGTGAGTTTTCTGAACGCGTTGCGCAGCGATCCAATCGCGCTTCAGAAGACGGGCGCAATTCAACGGCGCGCGGCGTTCTCGTATTCGACGGGCGGCTTCCGCCTGCGCGGCCTCCTGCGGTCGCCTGAGGGCGTCGGTCAATTCCACTTCTCGCTGGTCGGGGGCACCGGCAAGGGGTTCATGCATCCGACCGGCAATGGCCTCGCGTTCTCCAACGCCGAGAAGCCGCCGCGATGCGGCGCCGGCCTCGAGATCGACTTCCAGTCGGAGACGGACGTCCTCGCATTGGACGCCCACAAGACACGCCACGAAGAGGCAAATTACCGCTGCTACCAGTTCGCCGGCGCGGCGCACTTGCGGGCGGTCGATGCGGCCGAGTTCGGCCTCGCGGATCCGGCCAGTGCCAACACGGCGGATTGGACTCCGTTCTTCCGCACGTTCTTCGTCGTCGGGAACAACTGGTGCGACGGCATCCTGCCGCCACCCAGTCTGTGGCTCGGAGCGCCAAACGACGCGACGATCACACGCGACGCGAACGGCAACGCTCTCGTGCGTTTCGTCGGCCGCCAGCCGTTCAATACGACGCAGTATCGGTTGCCGGCAGTCGCCGTGGGCGAGAACCAGTACATTCCGTTCGCACCGGCCTACATCGATGGTACGTTGCCGGGACAGCTCCGCGCACTTGCCGGCGGGCACATCGACCGCACCGCCAGTTTCACGAGCCACGCCTCCTACGTCGCTGGAATCACGCAGCACGCGGCATTCCTTCAGGCGCACGGGTACCTGCTTGCCGCCGACGCGAGCGCGATCATCCAGCAGGCACAGTCGTCGAACATCGGCAACTGAGCCCTGGCCGAGGTCTCGAGCGCGCCGTGAGAAATGACACCCGGCCCCGCCGGATCAGAACCTCCCTGAGTTCGCCGCGCCGATCCTGCTCGTGGTAGGTTGCGCGCGATGGGCGACGTCACGCGGATTCTCGAACGACTGCGCATGGGCGACGTCGGCGCGAGTGATCAATTGCTGCTCGCGGTCTACGGCGAGTTGCGGCACCTCGCCAGTGCCCAGCTCGCCCGCGAGCGCGGTCATACGCTGCAAGCGACGGCCCTCGTTCATGAAGCGTGGCTACGCCTCGGCGGCGACAAAGCCGACGCGAGCTGGAACGGCCGCGGGCACTTCTTCGCCGCAGCGGCGGAGGCCATGCGCCGGATCCTCATCGAGAAGGCGCGTAGGCACGGACGCCTCAAGCACGGCCGCGGACAGAAGCGCGTCGACCTCGATTCGGGCTGCGGCGTGGCGGATCCGCCGTCGCTCGACCTGATGGCTCTCGACGAAGCACTCGATCGCTTCGCCCGGATCGAGCCACAGAAAGCCGCGGTGGTGAAGCTTCGCTTCTTCGCGGGGCTCACGATGCCGGAGGTCGCCTCGGCGCTCGAGATCTCGCTCGCGACGGCCGAGCGGCACTGGACGTTCGCCCGCGCATGGCTTTACGCAGAACTGGCGCGCGGAGCCTGACGGTGAATTCTGCCGCCATCGTGAGGGCTTCGGTCGACACCCGTCGCACGGATGGTGAACGGCCGTCATGAGCAACCCGTCTTCCCTCGAGTCGATCTTCTTCAACGCGCGCGCCCTGGCGTCGTCAGAGGAGCGTTCCGCGTACTTGCGAGCTGCGTGCGGCGCGAACCAATCGCTACTTCACCAGGTGCAGCGCATGCTCGAAGCGGGGAGCTTCCTCGATCAGCCCGCGATCATCGGGCAGCTCGACGTGGAATCATCGGCCGTCACCGAGGTCGCAGGGGCCGAGGTCGGCCCATACGTGCTGCTCGAACGAATCGGCGAAGGCGGAATGGGCGCGGTTTGGCTCGCGCAGCAGGAGAAGCCTGTACGACGGCAGGTCGCGCTCAAATTGATCAAGTTCGGCATGGACAGCGCCGAGGTCGTCGCGCGTTTTGCGGCCGAGCGCCAGGCGCTCGCGCGAATGAACCATGAGAACATCGCTCGCGTTCTCGATGCGGGCGCGACGCCGGCGGGACGGCCCTACTTCGTGATGGAGCTCGTGCGTGGCGAATCGATCACACGCTACTGTGACGCGCAGCGTGTGGCTCTGCGCGAACGGCTCGAGCTGTTCGTCTCCGTCTGTCCGCCATACAGCACGCACACCAGCAGGGAATCATCCACCGCGACATCAAGCCGTCGAATGTGCTCGTCACGCAGTCCGACGGGCGGCATACCGCGAAGGTCATCGACTTCGGCATCGCCAAGGCGATCTCGCCACAGCCAGGCGACATATCGGTGCACACGCAGCACGGTGCGATCGTCGGAACGATCGACTACATGAGTCCCGAGCAGGCGGCAAAGGGCACGGCGGCCGTCGACACCCGCAGCGACATCTTCTCGCTCGGGGTCCTGCTTTACGAACTGCTCTGCGGCGCGACGCCGTTCTCCAAAGGCCCGCACGACGATGGAAGCTCCATCGAGCGCCTGCGCCGCCTCGAACAAGACGAGGCACGCCGGCCGAGCACTCGCATCGCGGAGGATGTCGCGACCGCGCGCCGCACCACCGTCAAGCGACTTGGGCGTCTCGTCCGCGGAGATCTCGATTGGATCGTGATGCGGGCCATCGAGAAGAACCCGGACCGCCGCTACGAGTCCGCGGGCGAGTTGGCCGCTGACGTCCGTCGCCACCTCGCCGACGCTCCCGTGCTTGCGGGCCCACCGTCGCTGGCCTACCGACTCCGGAAGTTCGCGCGCCGGCACCGTGTCTCGGTCCTCCTCGTGATCTGCGTTGCGTCCCTCGCTGCGGCCGGGTGGCTCAGCCTCGCCATGCATGCCGCGGCCGATCGCGCCCAGCAGGAGCGTGCCGCGATGGATCGCATTCCCGACGTGCAGCGGGCGATCCGGCGCGGTGACTACCGTGCGGCATTCCGCCTGCTCGAGGACATCAGCGTGCTCTTGCCGGATCATGCGAGCTTGCCCGAGTTGTGGGAGCAATGCGCGCAGACCTGCACCGTTTCCTCGAATCCGCCAGGCGCGGACGTCTCGATCCGGTGGCTGGATGGCGCGGACGACGCGTGGCAGCCGGTGATACGCACGAACGATCGAGCGCGGCTCCTGCGCGTGCCGCGCGGCGAGCTCGCGTGGCGCGCGAGCAAATCCGGCTATCGCGACGTGGTCGGTCTCCGCCCGCCACAGTCCGTCCACTTCGAACTGGAGGAGGAGGACGCGACTCCGCCGGACATGGTGCGCGTCGGCGGCGGCGCGCCTGCCTGCCCGGGGATGGAGCAGGTGGTCGTGTTTCGCGACCTGGAGTTGGCGCCATTCCTCGTCGATCGGCACGAAGTCACCAATGGCGACTACGAGCGGTTCGTGCGCAGCGGCGGCTATGGTGAACCGCGATTCTGGGGCGATTTGCCGTTCGTCGACGCACAGGGCGCACCCTCGACGTGGGAGGCGGTGAGGCCTCTGCTCGTCGACTCGACCGGGTCACCCGGCCCCGCTAACTGGCGGCGCGGCTCGTTTGCGGCAGGCGAGCGCGATCTCCCCGTCACGGGCTTGAGCTGGTTCGAAGCCATGGCGTTTGCGCGGTTCGCCGGCAAGGGCCTTCCCACCGTTTACCACTGGGCGCTCGCCTGCCAGGCCGAGTTCTCGGTGGTGCTCGGGGGTGACGATCTCGTCCGAATGTGGAACTTCGGCGCCGGTCTCCAGCCGGTGACGGCGTTGCACGACGTCGGCCTCTACGGAACGGTCGGCCTCGCCGGCAATGCGCGCGAGTGGTGCATCAATGGCACCGCCGATGGTCAACGCTTCGCGCTCGGAGGCGCCTGCGGGGAACCGGTCTACATCCCTCTGACGCTCGATCGCCGCTCGCCGCTTCAGCGCGACGCGCACACGGGCTTTCGCTGCGTGAAGTTGGGCGACGCAGTCGGGCCGCCGGCGGCGTTCGAAGCTCTCGCCACACGCACGTGGCCGGCACCGCTCACCCACGCCCAGCTTGCCAATGAGGCCACGTTCGAAGTCGCAGTCCGGGATCGCTTCGACTACGACCACGCGAAGCCGCTGAACGTCAGCGAAGAGGAAACCGACGAGGGCGCATGGCACCACGTGACGGCGCAACTCGATGCGGCGTACTTCGACGCGAGGGGCCGTCAGGAAAGGCTCACGGTGCACCTCTACTTGCCGAAGGGCGCGCGGCCTGCGCGCGGCCATCAGGCGATCATCTACGCGCCGCCGGCCGACGCCCAGATGCTCCCGCGCATGCGGCCTCTCGCACAGGAGTACGGGATCGACGCCATCGTGCGCAGTGGGCGCGCCCTCGTGCGCCCCGTGTTCGCCGGCACCTACGAGCGGCGCGAACTCGCGCTTTCCGCGCGCGACGAGAAGGCGGCGGAGGATCTCAGGCTGTTGATCGGCCGGGATCTGATGCGAACGGTCGACTACGTCGTGCAACGGAATGGCCTGGATGGTGAACGCATCGGCTACTACGGATTCAGTCGCGGTGCCATGTGGGGCGGGAGTCTGCTCGCGATCGAGCCGCGCGTGCGCGCGGCCGTGTTCGAGGCTGGAGGCTTGGAGCCGAACGCACTGTCCACCAGACACGTGTTTCGCATCTGGCCGCAGTATCTGCCTCACGTTCGGGTGCCAGTGCTGATGTTGAACGGCGACGCCGACCCCATCTACCCGGTGAAGGAGGCGCAGGTGCCCATGTTCGATCTTCTCGGCAGCGAAGTGAAGGAACACGTCGTGCATCCCGGCGGCCACCACATGCTGTCGCCCGCCGTGAAGTTCGCGCACGCGTTGCCGTGGTTCGACCGCCACCTCGGCGTGGTTGGAGCCGTTCGCTGACGTCAGGGCGGCGCTGGTTCAGTGAAGGCGCTCGGTCGAATCGAGTCGGCAAGAGCAGCCTGCGTTCATCACGACGACTCCGCTCGGCCATTCCCGACGTCCGGAGCTTCGTCGTCGCAGTTGCACGCGAGAACCGCTCTCGCTTCGATCGCGCCCGCTGGCGGCGACTCCGTGTCATGCGGACTGCCCACGACTGCGGGCGCCAACCGTCGTGCAGCGCGCGTAGGTTCCGCACTCGTACGGAGTGATCGCGCCACGGGCTCTGCCCAGGCTTGGTGAGCCGACCGCGGCCTGAATGGGCCGAGCCGCCACGTGCTCTGGGGCCCCGGCCTCGTGCGACGGGCATGAGGCGGCCCCGCGACCTTTGAGACGCCGCGGAGAAACGGAGACACGACCATGAGAGCGCCCCTGTTGATCGGCTTGTGCGCTTTGATGATCGCTTCAGGCGGTGCCGCGCAGACGCTCGTTCTCCACAATACGCTCGACAGCGATGTGGCAGTGCTGAACAGCGTCGTCGGCCCGCCGCTCGTCTTCTACGCGGGAGGTAACCGCCCTTACGCGACGATCGTCGCGACGCGGGCTTACGTGCCGGGGGTTTCTTCGAGCGCGTTCACACTCGGCCCTGGACCCTATGAATCCAACATGCCGGCCCACGCCATCGAACTCCCGAACCCGGGAGCCGTGCTGAATCCCGAGCACGGGACGATCGAGGTCTGGTACCTCAGCAAGCAAGAACTCGCACCCTATGTGAACAACGCTCAGATGCTGTTCGGGCAGTCGCAGGAATGCGCCTACGAGGCAGGGATGGCGTTGTATGTGAATCATCCCGAGTTCTGGAGCACGGCACGTGTGGTGTTCACGATCAAGCTCTGCGGCGCCTCCGTCGACGCCATGTCGATCGTCGATGGGCTCCCGGGTCATCCGTTGGTGAACATGCTCAACCAATGGATTCATTTCGCCGCCGTGTGGGATCGCGCAGGGATCGCTGGGACCGCCGACCGGGTGCGTCTTTATGTCAACGGTGAGCTCGTGGCAAAGACCGTCGCCGCGAGTTGGGGGCCATCGTTTGGGCCCGTGGCTGCCGTGGCAGGCGGGAGAGATTGGGACATCGCGGGCAAGTTCTACGTGGACGAGCTGAAGGCATGGGATCGGGCGAAGCTGCCGATCGAACCACGCGCCACCTTCCATCAACCCGGCGGCTCGGGCACGGCCCTCTACGGGACGAGCTCGAATCTCGTGGCGGGCCATGAGTACTTCAACCTGTTCAGTGGCGACTGGGCCCCCAACGGACTTGGTACCGGACCGTGGGGCGGGCTCTATTTCAGCGATCTGTCGTTTCTGATCTTCCAGCTCCAGCTGCCGGTGGGTGCAGTGCCGGTCCATTTCGTCGCACCGGGCGTGACGGCGGTGTTCGGCCCGCACTTCGAGCCGATCGGCCTGACATTCGAGTCGATCTGCGTCGACGTGACGGGCGGCGTCGTCGGACCGATGTCGCCTGCGGTGAGGTTTTCGGTTTACTGACGAGCAAGCGGCGTGACCGGGACCGGTCGCTCTTCCTCGAGCCGGTCCCAACGGCCCGCGCGAGCGCGCGCGTCGGCCAGGCGACGAGTTGCGGGCATCCGCGCGCCGCGATGTCGGGCGACCGACCGTCGTGCGAGACACGGGGGCATCGCGTCTTTCGCGGGGATGACGACTTCCAGCTCGCGACGCGGCGGCGCCGTCGTGCCAGCTTTGCAGCCAGCGTGATAGGGCTGCGCCCCGGTTTGGTCTGCCGGATGTCGGTCGCCAGCCGCCAGCCCGCCTGGCGGCCCGATGCGGTTCGAGCGCCGAGTCTTCCGACGCTCGAAGACCCAACGAAAGAGACAGACCTCATGCGATCGAACGGGCGGTGGTTCGGCGCCGCCGGTGTCGCACGGCCAGCGAGATGGCGCATTCACACTCCAAGCCGTTCCGCGTGGATGGTGGCACGTGCGCCGTGGACCGCTGGTCCGCGTCAGTTCAACCGGATGTGAACTGGTGCCGATGCTTCCTCGACGCCGCCCCAGGGATTGAGCATGTGACTCACGAGATAGAGGTCGACGCCGGAGAGCGCGTTCAGGGTTCCTGCCGGCAGCACGAAGGAGGAGTCCCCCCACGCATCCAAGAATCCAACGAATGGCGGCTGCTGCGTCGACCACTCGAGCAACAGTTCACCGGGGGAGATATGCAACCCGCCCCATGGGCCGGTCCCCAATCCGGCGCCGCCGTTCGCGGGATCACCGGTGATTGCCGTGAAGTACTTCCACCCGGGCTTTCCCGTGCAGTTCACGAGGATGGCCGAACCTGCACCGTCGAGCTGCGCCGCATACAGCCCGAGGTCGAGACCGAACTGGGTCTTGGCCCCGTCCCATAGCTTCAGTTCATCGACGAGGAACTTCCGGGCGATGTGTGAGTCGCTGGCTCCTCCGACGGTGGCGCCCCAGCCGAATTGGTGACCCCAACTCGGGTCCATGCTCACCGCGACCACCCGTCCGTTCAGATACAGACGCATCGTGTGCTGCGTGCCGGCGATGCCGAGCCGGTCCCAGCAGGCTGCAACGTGCAACCAGCGATTGGTGAGCCCTCCGATGGCGAACCCCTGCGCGCCGTCGAAGAGGGAGTACACGTCGACCGGGGTTCCACACGCCTCGATCATGAAGTAGAGCCGCGTTCCTTGCGGTGCTCCGGAGACGTTCGACGTCGCCAGGACGATTCCTGCCTCGAAACCGCATTCACGCATCGAGCCGAACATGCAGTGCGAGTTGTTGTAATAGGGCATCGACTCTTCGCGTGTCAGATACCACGCTTCGATCGTGCCTCTCTCCGGGTTGAGCACTGCTCCCGGGTTCATGAGCGTGAGGACCTGCGCGCGAACTCCGGCGAGATAGGGTGCGGGACCCAGCGTCAGCGCGTTACCTGCCACTCCAGGCACGTAGGTGCGCGTCCCGATGACGGAGGGATAGGGCGCTCCGCCTGTGAAGAAGGTGAGCGGTGGGCCGACGACGCTCGAGAGCGCAGCCGCGTCGCTGTCAAGCGTGTTCCACAAGACGAGAGATTGCGATGGAACCGCGGCGCCAATGACCGCCGCAGCAATTGCGAGTCGGACGATCGGTTTCATGGTGGTTACCCCTATGCCTCGAGATGGACAGTCCACCACTGGACTGGCCCGGTGCACACGGATCCTATGGCGTCACGGTCGCCCGCCGACGTAGCTCCTGTGGGTATCAGCCGCGCCGGCGGATCGCAGTCTCAGGGCTACGGAGCGGAGGTCGCCGCGAGCGAATCCGTTTGGTGTGCGAACCGGGCCGAACGTCGACGCCGTCCGGGCGTCGAAACGCGTGCGGACCCAACCGCGCCGTTGCGCTCGACTTGAAGTCACAGCTCATCCGAACACGCCGCGGGGCTTGGGGCGTGCGATTCCACCTGTGGCGCGATCGGTACGCAGAAGTCGGCGGAAGCTGCCGCGGAGCGGGCTGGATCGCCGCGACTGCGGCGTCGGAGCCGGCTCGGGTCGTGGTCCCGTCCGCCCGCGTCGTGGCATCTCCTCTGCCTCGAGTTTCGAGCGTCCCAATGATGCTCGGGGGACATCGTCCCGTCGCGGTGGACCGTCGTCGCGCGGCGCAACTCGCGACGAGGAGCGGCTGGATACGGGCTCCGCCCTATCAAGGAATCCAGATCTTTTCGGAGTCGATGATCTCGCACCGGGTCGGCAGACTGAGCGTCGTTGGAGATTTCGTGAAGAACGCGAGGCCCTTGTAACTCGAGAGGTACTGGAAGCTGGTGCCAAAGAAGCCGCCGGTTGCGCGGACGACCAAGGGCTCCTGTTGCCGTCCGAGGATCCTCACGAATTCCTCCGGCGCGACCCGAACGATCGTGCCGGATGCTTTGATGGCCTGGGCGATTGCGGCCGCTGCCGCCGCCGCTGCACCTGCGCCTGCATTCATGATCATGCCTCCGTTCCGTGTATTCGGTGAGATGGGCGATGGCAGTCGTTCGACGACGGCTGGGGTCCGATAGTACCAGGGGTCTGAACTACCAGTGATCGCGCAGCATGGGCGATCTGATCGTTCCTTCGCAGTTTCGCTCGTCATGACGTCGCCGGTCCCCACCATTGCCGAAGGTGAACGCGTGAGGCGTCGTCGCGCGGGCCAGGGGATACCGGTGCGACGCCCAGACCTTCCGTTCAGCCTGCGGGCGAACGCTCGCCGCACCCGCCCGTGTGCCGTGCCGTGGGCCAGCCGCGCGGGCCGCTGGCGGCGAGGTGAGGTCATGCGTGTCTCTCAGCCGCACGCTCCGGTGTCCGGCCGCCGATGGTGAGGTCATCACGCGGAGACGGTCGCGACAAGCCCGTGGGTTCAGCGTGTGAAATCCGAGCGACTGCTCTCGGAGGCGTGTTCGCTCGCATCCCGCCTCGGCGGCGAAGACGGTCTTCGGTGCGACTTCCGCGTCTTCTCAGGATCAATCCGAACCGCAGCCGCGTTGGTGGTGTCACCGAGCGCAGTGGGGTTGCAGCAACGACCGGCAATCAGGTCCTGCCTCTCCAATCCACGACGTGTATCGGGTCCTGCGACGGACCGCATGCCCCCCCCCGGGCTGGCGGGCGCGTCGAGGCAAGAGTGTTGGTGATCTTGTTCGTGGTGCAGAAGCGGGAATCGCGCGACTGTGGCGACCTCGTGGCCTACGGCGGGGTCCCGGGGTCCAGGTGCGAAGGGATGGACGAACGAGGGCGACCTCGGCGGGGTCATCGTGTGCCTGGGCAGACGTCTCTCGAAGCCGATCTCGGGAGGAATCGCAAGCTCTCCCGTGATTGCTCCGGAGTGCCGGCGAGTGGAGCCGGCCCGGCCTCGGGCATGCGGCGGCCGCGTCCGCTCGCAGTCGTCGATCACCGGCACTGGATGGCGTCGTCGGGCTGCGGCGAACGGCGAGCGGCTGACCGACCACGTTTCAAAGGAACCTCGGCGGCGCGCTGCTGATCACACCTCTCGTCGACTGGCCGCTGCACACGGGAGGAACAGCGTGGACGGCAGGCGTCGGATCGTGGTGGTTCACGTTCCCACTGGATGCCTTCACGGCCGGAATGACGTTCTTCGCGCAGGCGGGAATCCTCGACCCGTCAGCAAGCGGAGGGGCTTCGCTCACCCAAGGCCTTCGTGTGACCGTCGGAAACTGAATCCTGCCGCGATGGAGCGAGGTCCCGGCGTCGGGACCAGATGTCCGCGACCTGGATCGACGTCGCGCGCGGATTCGATAGGCTCGCGGCGATGCAGGACCGTTACGCGTTCGACATCGGAGACTTCTCGAAGTGCGGGCTTCTGCGCGCCCTGATGGCCACCGCGGCGGAGCGCCGCCTCGGGGTCATCTGGTATGCCAATGAGCCCGATGGGAGAGAGGTCGATCGCAACGACGGCAAGCACGTGACCTATCTTGCGGAGTCGCGGTCCCACGGTCTCTCCAAGGCGAGCGAAGCCATTCGACGCTGCGACCCCGAGCTTTTCGACGCATTTCGGGAGGCGGTCGCGCGTGGAGGCGCGCGCTCGATCGCGGCCCTCGAGCGGTTGGCACCGTGGCCGCAGGGGACGTGCTTCTACTCAGCACGCACGCCCAGGCGTCGAGTCGTCTCGGAGCGGAGCGAGTGGTTCCGGCGGGCGATGTTCGAGGTTGCAGGCTCCGATCTCATCTGCTGCGACCCCGACAACGGCATGGCACGGTCCGGCTTCGACAACGAAAGCCGCCCGTCGCCCAAGCACATGCTCCATGCGGAGGCGTCCGCGATCGTCGGCCAGGGCGCGAGTGCCGTTCTCTATCACCATTTCGATCGCTCGATGCCGCACGGCGCGCAGGCAAGGAATCTCAAGCAGCGCCTCGATCAGGCTTGCGCGCCCGCGACCGTCAGCGTCGTCCGATACCGGAGGATTTCCCCCCGGGCCTATGCCATCGTCGTTCACCCCCGTCACGCGTCATGGCTCGACGCGGCGCTCGATCGATTCAAACGAAGCCTGTGGTTCACGGCGGGCCACTTCTCGGCGTAGCCCAAAGGGGGCGTACCGAGCGACGGGTCGCGGCCTGGAGGCGCGTCGTACGCGGAATGCGCCCGTACACCGAACCGGGAAGCTCGGCGGCCGCGTGATGCGGCGGTCGACGGTGCGCGCGAAGCGGGTCCGGCGGCCGGAGCGGACGCGTCGTGGGCGAAGTGAGCCGTCGGACTGACCCCGACGGCGTGAGACTCGATCGCCGCGGTCGTGCGTTCGCCGTCTTCGATGACGTCGGCAGCCCAGGCTCGCGGTACGCATCAGCGTGCGCGAATCTAAGTAATCGTCCGTTCGGCCGTGGTTGCTGTCGGAGCGGTGACCCGCTCCACCCGCGCGATACTGCGCGGCTGGAACATGGCAGTCCTTTGACGGGAGCTCCGATGAGCCTGAAGTACGCGTCCGTTTGCCTGCTGTTGATGGGAGCCGCCGACGTGGCGACGGCACAGGCAGGCAGCAAGGCGGCTGAAGCCGAGATTGCTGCGATCCTCGCGGAGCTGTCCGCGTGCGTCGGCTCCTTCGAGCACCCTCCCGGCGTGGTGGGCACGAGGATTCCGGACTTCGAGACGTCGATGCAGGGGCTCACCGCGCTCGCTGCAAGGATCGACCTGTTCGAGCCGTCCTTCGGTGTTCCCCCCGACAACGTCAAGGGCTGGGCCGACGTTCAGGCGCTGGCGAAGGCTGCCGCGGCACCACCTCGAGGAGATTCCGAACGGATCTACTTCGTGGCATCGGCGTCGGGTGTGGGAGGGGCGATCCTCCGCGAGATCAGCGGCGACCTCGATGGCGCGATGAAGGCCCTCGACCGAATCAGGGCCGGCGGCGGATGCGGGAATTGGGTCGCGACGGTCAGTCTCGCCGTCGACACGCGCCGCTCCGCGATCCTCCAGAAGAAGGGGCAGTTCGCAGAGGCGCTCGCCGCCCATGAGAGGGCCGTCGCGAACGTGCAGTTCGCGCTTCATTCGAAGAACGTCTGCGCGCTCCACTTGCGTCACGGGCTGCTGCTCGAGTTGAACGACCGCGCAGACGACGCGCACGCTCAGTACCAGAGAGTCGTCGATCTGTTCCCGAAGACGGCCGCCGACGCGATCGCCCGCAGGAGGTTGTCGGCGGCGAACAATCTGCTCGCACCGACGGCAGAGCGCCTGAAGCCCTATCTCGCGGGTGACGACACGATCGACGCGATCGCGGCGATCGGAGCTCACGGCTTCCCGGAGTCCGTCGCGCTTCTCACCGCCCTGCTCGACGAGTCGGGGCGCGGACTGAAGGGAATCGTCGCCATCGAGGCCATGCGTACGCTCGACGCGTCGCAGGTGATTCCACGGCTTCGAGCCCGGATCGCCGCCATCGATGCCGCGCAGGTGCCGTTCGCCTTGGTGACGCTCGCGGCTCTCGGTGACACGTCGCAACTCATCATCGGGCTCGAACGACTGAAGGCGGCTGAATACGCGAGCCTCGACGAACTGCAGGCGACGTTGATCGGGCTTCACCCGGACGGGCCGAAGCTCGCGCCAGAGGAATCCCGCTCCCGGGCCGACGTCGCCGCATTCGCGACCCGCTGGCTCGACTTCCTCGCCGCGCGTCAACCGGTGAGTCGGCCGACGTCTCGTGCGACTCGCTGATCCGTCAGCCCGAGGTTGCCGTCGCCCGATGGCTCGGAAGGGCGCTGCCCCGTGATACGCGGCCATCCGGCGGACGCGCCGCGTCCCGCACCGTCCGCGAGGCTTCGTTCGCCGCACTTGTTGCGTCCTCGGTCGCGTTCACCGAATGATCCGTTCCGCATGCGTAGACTGCGTTCATGCTTCGTCGCGCCCTCGTCACGGCCGCGCTGCCGATCCTGGCGATTGCGTCGGCGTGGGGAATCGTCATCGGGGGGTCGCCCGCATGGGGCCTCGTCGAGTCCCGCGTCGACGACGCCATGCATCCGGAAGTCAAGCAGGCCGAGCGCGACCTCGACGGCGCATTCGAGAAGATTCTCCCGCGCGCGGTCTGGGTCGCCGCCGGGCTGCCGGCAGCGCCGGCGTCCGAGCACGGCTTCGTGCGGTTTCGCTTCGATCGGAGTTCGACGCGGTTTTGCTCGCAGCGCTGGTTGTCGGGACCCGGGGGACAGGAGGGCGTGGGCCACCTCGGCGTCGAGGGCACCGAAGGCATCCGGAGGCGGCGCGCGGCGTTGCTCGCGAGCGACGAGCCGTGGACCGTGGTCGCACAGGGCCCACCGGACTCTCGGCCGGAGGCGGTGCGATCGTGGCACGTCGTTTCGTTTCACGTCGACGAAAACGGAGTTTCGAGCGGCGTCCGCGCGCGCTGCTTCTACGACGCGATCTGGATGGAGGTCTCCCTCGACCGACGCGTCACGCCGCAACAGCGAACGGCGTTCTGCGCCGTGATCGAGGCAGCCTTCGGGCGCATGGGAGAGGTGTGCTCGACTGGCCTCGCCCCCTACATCGAACGCGCGAACGCCGCGGATCGGGCGGGACGATGAACGACCCGAGACCGCGGCTCGCGGCAGCACGCGACATGTGGTTCGTGCTCATCGCACTCTGGGTGCTCGCTGGCGCGGGGTTCGTCCTGTCGCAGTCCGACGGCGAGCTGGCCGCATTCGCGGTCGCGGCGGCCGCGCCAGTGGTCCCAGTCAGCGGCTTTCTTCTGTGGATCTTCATCGTCGTTGCACGGCGTTTCGGGCTCGTCGAGGGGCGAGACGCGGAGCGGGATCAGGCCGCGGCCGCCGACGACCAGGGGTGACAGGTCATGCCGCGCTCCGAACGGCCCGTCATCGTCGGTCGCGCTTCCACTGATGGCCTGCCGGTCGAGGAGGGAACTCTCCATCACTGAACGCATGCGAGACGGCAGTCGGCAAGACACTCCCATCCCATTCGTCATGGGCGGAATCGCCATCGCATTCATCGCCACGGCGCTCGCGGTCGGCCGAGCCCCGTACCTGGTGCCGATGTGGGCGCTCCCGCTCGTCGTGGCAATGGGGATCGAGTCTGGCGTCGCCGCGTTCATTCCGAGGGGTCTGCGGCGCGCCCA
Source organism: Planctomycetota bacterium (assembly GCA_044222185.1). Classification (GTDB taxonomy): domain Bacteria; phylum Planctomycetota; family CAIWVZ01; genus JBGANV01. Next base: position 145,186 of record JBGANV010000011.1, on the reverse strand, counting down.
TTGGCGAGTCGTCGCGGTCACCCACGTGCCGACCGCCGCTGCGTTCGCGATGGCGTGGTCGAGGGCCTTCTCCGACTGGATGACTCTCGTCGTGCTCGTCTCCGCGTGCCTGATCGGGCTGGCGTGGTCCGGTCTCATCGCCCGACGCTCCGGTTCCGCTGCGTTGGCACTCTCGAGCCTGCTGTTCATCGGCATGAACACGACCGTCGCGCTCGTCCTCGTGTGCCTCCTGCCACCCACGCTCACGGGCGTGCTGGGCGACTGACGGGCGCGGACGGGTCCACCCCGAGCGGCCATCGGCCCGATGACGTGACTGCGATCGCAGGCCGTTCACGCCGGCGTCGATAGACATGCGCAGAGGGTCGCGCGCGACGCAAGCGGCGCGCAAGTGCCGCCACCGCGACGTCGCGTGTTCATCTCAGTATCCAGTCCCGTCGTGCGCCTCCATTCCCGATGGCGGTGCGTCCATCGGCGCATTCCCGCGTCCGTCGTCGACTCATAGGCTGCGCGTGATCGCACGACGAAGCGCGAACGGAGGTGACTAATGGTCCGCATTCGCATCGGCACGCACTCGCTGGCGCTCATCCTCCTGGTCTGGACCGTGCACGCGCAGTCCGTGTGGCACGTGTCGGCAACGGCCACGCCTCCCGGAGACGGGAGCCTCCAGTTCCCGTTCCCGACCATCCAGGCTGGCGTCGCGATGGCGTCGACGGGCGACACGATCCGAGTGGGGCGCGGCGTCTATCACGAGCGCCACATCTCGATGCCATCCGGTACGACGTTGATCGCGCCCGACGGACCGCAGGCGACCGTCGTCCATGGCGACGACCTGGACCCGATCATCCTGGCCTCGGCAGGTTCCGCGATCATCGGCCTCACCGTGACTCACGGTCGAGGTGCTGCGGGACTCGCGGCGACGGAATTCGAGCCGGGAGGCCGCGGCGGTGGTGGCGGCATCCAGTTCAATGGCCCTCTCCAGGTCATCCGCTGCATCATCGTCGACAACCGCGGAGGCGCTGGTGGAGATGGGTACGTCGGCGGCTATCCCTTCGTCGTTCAGAGCCCTGGGCCGGGTGCCGGTGGGGGAATCGATGGCTCGGGTGACTTGCTGCTGGTCGACACGATCGTCACCCAGAACGTCGGAGGCGATCGCGGTGGCTTCCCGTGGAACACCGGCATCGAAGTCGGTGCCGGCGGCGTTCACGCATTCGGTTCCGCGACGATCATCCACTGCACCTTCACGGCGAACTCCGGCGGGACACCCACCGGAGGGCCGGACGGAGGCGCGCCCGGCGGACTGATTTCGTGGGGAGGCGTCGTCCTGAACTCGATCTTCTGGGACGACTCGGGATCCAACACGATCGGCCCGAGCCCGGGCGAGTTCATCGGCGACTCGCTCGACGTTCGCTCTTGCGACGTGAGCGGCGCATATCCCGGAGTTGGCAACGTGTCCCTGGATCCGAGGTTCGTGCGCGCTCCGGGCTCGATTGGATTCGAGGCTGGGTTCGGCCTGCATCTGCGATCCGATTCGCCGTGCCGCGGAGCGGGGACCCTCGATGTGCCCGGCGGCCTCCCTGCGACCGACCTCGACGGTGATCCACGGGTTTGCGGCCCGGCGGCCGCGTTGCCGGACATGGGTGCCGACGAATGGCTCGGTGGGACGGAGGACGGCCGCGCGCTCCTCGGCTTGCAGGTGAACGGCGCGGGGCTGTGGACGGAGATGCAGAAGCATGCATCCGTCGGGGACATGGTCGTCGCACGGTTCCAGGGAACGGCGTTCGGACCCTGCGCGCTCGTCGGCCAGGCATTCGCCAGCGGACTCCCTCCCTCGGGCTACGCAGGCGTCCTCCACGTCGATCCCGCGTCGGCGATCTTCGTCTTCGGTGCGCCGATCTCTCCGTTCGGTCTGCCATTGATGCCGCCCGCTGGCATCGACGTCGTGTTCCTCGTTCCACCAGGGGTTGCTGGAATCACGTGCCGCTTGCAGGGCGTCGTGATCGATCCGCTCGCCGCCAACGGAGGCTACAGCCTGTCGCCGGCGGTCGACCTCATCCTGCGTTGAGCGTCGATCCCGCTGGCAGAATCGCTCACTCGAGTCCGGGCGCCAGGTCTGACTTTCGCTCCGTAGACCGACGCGTCGCGGGCTCGATGAAGGAAGGGCATGTTCGACGCAGACATCAGCCGTGCGTGGGCGGAGGTCGGGACGGCCCTCCGGATACGAGTCGTCGCTCCGTTCGTGGTTCCGCGACCCGACGGCGGCGAGTTGCGACTCGAGGCGTTCCTTTCCGACTTCGGCGGTCCGCGAGGGATCGTCGTGACGTCGGCCGATCCGGCGGAACTCGGCGAGATCGAGGCGACGGGCTACAGAGTCTCTCGACTCGGTGCGTCCTATCGGATCTTTCGGAGGGAGCCCTTCGCGTCCACCCTCGATGACTGGGGCTGGCACGGCCGCGCGGCCGACCGCCCCTCCTGGTACACGGGACGGAGTTGGGGATAGACGTTCTCGCGCGCTCCGCGCGACATCGATCTCGACGGCGGAGCCAGAGAGTTCACATGGCCCCCAGACATGGCGGAGCGAGCGTCACTGCGGGACATGCGTCCGGACTACCGGGGTCCGCGGCGTCCTGATTTGGGGACATACGATCGACGAGACGGAGGGAGGGGATTCGCAGTCTTCGATCCAACGGAGCTCGCGTAACTCTGATCGCGGTCTGTCTATCTTGTCCTGAGTTCGGTTTGGTGGAGCCTCAGGTCGAGTTTCGAGATGTCACGTTCGAATCGGCGCGTACTTCTGAGTCCTTGTCTCGCGTGCATCCTCGTCGCCCTCTGCGGGTGTGATTCACGGCCTGCGGTCGAGCGCGCGAATGACGCTGCCGCCAAGGGCGACTATCGCGAGGCCGCCCGGTCCTTCCGGGAGGCGGTCGCGCAGAACCCGAACGATGCCGAGTTGCACCGCAAGCTCGGGCATGCGTTGGGACAGATCGAGCAGTGGGGCGAGGCCGTCGAGGAGACGCGAAAAGCCATCAGCATCGATCCGTCGAACGCCAAGGCTCACAGCAATCTCGGCTGGGCCTTGCTGGCGAGCGGCAAGAGCGCCGAGGCCGTGGCGGCCTGCCAGCGTGCGATCGCGCTGGACGCGACCAACCCGAAGACCTTCAACACCCTCGGCTCGGCTCATGCGGCGCTCGGCAACGACGAGGCCGCGATCGATGCGTTCCGCCGCGCGATGGCGCTCGACCGGACGTACGTCAAACCTCGGGCGAATCTCACGGACGCCCTGTCGAGGTTGCGTCGATGGGAAGAGGCGCTTCAGGAACTCACCGTGATCGCGGAGCTCGACCCGGCGGATCCGCAAACGCATTTCCGATTGGCGATGGTGCGTGGGGAGCTGAAAGACTGGGGGCACGCCATCGCGGAATGTGAGCGAACGATCGCCTTGCGGAACGACTTCCCGAGGGCGCATTCCAACCTCGGGCGGGCGCTGCATCTATCGGGCAGGTCCGAAGCCGCCATCGCGCCGTTGAAACGGGCGATCGAACTCGCGCCCGACGACGCCGATGCGCACTCCTGGCTCACGGCCGTGTACCACCAGCTGGAGCGCTGGGAGGACACGTGCACCGAAGCAGAGCGGACGCTCGCGCTCCGCCCAGGCGACTCGATCGCACAGCGCTCACTGAAGAACGCACGGGAACACTTGCAGATGAAGAATTGAGCGCGGCGGACGTTTGCGCCCCGATGGAGGGACCCGGGGACATGAGCGCCGCTGCCGCGCAGTCAAGGGAGGGTCGATCGCATGTCCGTCACGAATCCACGATCAGATGCGGTATCCACGCGGCGGCGCGTTTCCTGGAGAGCCGTCGGGACGCTTGCAGCCGTCGCGTGTGTACTTGGCGCGACGTCACTCCTGCTCTTCCCGACGACGATGTCCGAGGAAGAGATGAACGAGACGCTCGCTGCGCATTACGGAATCACGCCCACCGGCAGATTGGGCGACCGTTCGAGTGCGCAGCGAGATGACCCGACTGCGGCGGCGATCAATGCCGCCGTCGCCAGGAAGAACTGGTCTGCGTCGCAGGAGTTCGAGGCGCGGGCTCATCGCGAGGCCGCTTGGGTCCAAAGGTTCCTCTTCGTCGGCGTCGGCACCGTCATCGCGGCCTCCGTCATCGCCATCCGAGGGAAGCTGCGCCGAGGGGCGCAGCCCTCGGGTGAGGCCTCGCGCCCTGGGCTACCCCGACCCGAGGGTGGGATCGCCGCGGCGATGTTTCTCGCGGCGACCTGCTTCGCGACGTTCTCCTCGTGCGGCGAGGCGGGGGCGAACGAGCCCGGCGCGCCCGTGGCATCGCCCTCAGTCTCTGCGGAGGTCGATGCCCTGATAGGCCGACTCGCGAAGGACGAGATCGAGTTCGAGTCCGTAGCCGTGCGGCTCCGCCAGATCGGCACGCCAGCGGTGGAGCCGCTCTCGCGGTTCCTCACGAACTATGCGGCGAAGACGCGCGAGTATCAGGCGCGCTCCTTCGGGGGTGACCGCGGCGCACCAGGCATCATCTTCCAGCGGATGAAATTCGCGGCCCAGGTGGCGGATCTCCTCGAGACGCTTCGCGGCAAGGGCGCGAAGGGCGGGTGATCCGGTCGCCGCCGCGCCTCCGGTTGCTCGGCGTGAAATCGGCCGCGGCGTCGCGCGGCTGGGCTTCGCAGGTGGCGCCGTTCCTCGGATCTGGGGGCGGGGCTGCGCGCTGATGCCGGCGCCTCGCGCACTCGCGCGACGCTGGCCGAACGCGCCGCATCAGCACCGTGTTCGCATCGATTCCCGTGAGCGCTCCGCGGCGGCAGGCGAGGGGAACTTCCCATCCGAGCGCGCCCACAGCTTGTCGATGTACGGGATCGCGTCCGGCGTCTCGCAGGCGGTGTCGCCGTGATCGACCTCGACCTTGCCGATGCGCTTCGCGGCGGCGCACGCGGACTTTCGCAGTGCCGCGCTGCGACCTCCGATCGCGATGAGCGCGCCGTTCATCGCGCCCTTCTCCTCGTTGGGGGCTCCGTGGATGCCCTTCTCGATCTGCTCGAGGTACTTGGTGAAGACCGCATCCGGCGATGACTCGTCGCGATTGGCGAGGATGCCGACGAGCGTCCAGCCGGCGGCGCGGAGCTTCACGTCGGACGAGGCGAGCCACTCACGCGCCTTCGTCGCACCGTGGGGCGACTCGGACGCGAGACTTCCGATGTACAGATTGCACATTCGCATGGCGTTCTCGCGCGCCCAGCGATCGAGGTCCGCCGGTTTCATCACGGCGGGGTCTGCGATCTTCATCGCGAGGTTGCGCGCGTCGACGTTGCCCGTATCCCACAATGCGAGCGCGAGCGAATGATCGACGCGGATCCGTTTTTGGAGGTCGAATAGCGTTCCGAAGGCCACCCCGAACATGGGGCCCGTGGCGCCGTGTCGCGCGTAGGTCTTCCGGGTCTTCTCGGACCCGGCCTTCTCGAGAGCACGCATGACGTCCGCGAGCGACATGGCTTCGCCCGCTGGCTTCGTGTTCTTGGACGCGGGCTTCACGGCCGCGGACTTCTTCGGAGCGGCCTTCTCGACGGCGGCCTTCTTGGGGGGTGTTTTCTTGACGACGGCCTTCGCCGCCTTCGGACTCGGTTTGCGGGTGGATGGCATGGCGGGAGTGTACCGGCCGGGAATCGCGGTCCCGTGGAGGTCCGGGGCGACTCAGGCCCAAGCGGCAGGCTCACGGATGCTCCCGGCGGCGCTGCCGTGTGAGGGATGCACGGGCCGGGTCCCTCAGGCGGGGTTCAGCCGGGAACGACGGCGCGGCCCGGGGCGATGGGAGTCGTGGACGCGCCGCCGAAGGTTGCGGGACCTCGCGCAATAGAGACGCTCTTGGCCGGTGAAAACGGCCCGATTCGGCCTGATGCCGCGGCGCCCGTCCACCACCCCTCACCGGGCTGGCCGGCGAGGTACGCGCGTTCGGTCGAGCGGGTTACGTCGCGTTGGGGCGCGGACGACGGGTAATCCGGCGGGGCTGTCGCAGGCTGGAACCGGCTCGTCCGGCTCGGTTCTGCGCCGGTGTCGCGTGGCCGATCGCGCGGCGTCGATCGAGCAAGCCAGTGGGGGAGCGGTGAGGCGGAAAGGTGACAGGGGCCCGTGCGTTGAATAACCTGTCGGAGGTCCGAGTTCGGCCCCAACCCGACTCCCGGACGCGTCGCGAAAGGAACTCAGATGAACAAGGCTTGGTTGATTGTCGTCGTGTTGCTGGCGGTTCTGCCGGCCATGCTCGATGCACAGGGACGGGGCGGCGGCCGCGGCGGTCGCGGCGGCGGGGCGCGGGGCGGCAGCGGTGGCTCCAACCGAGGGGCCGCTCCGAAGGACAACGGAACGGAAACGGACTCCAAGCCTACCGTCGAGAAGCCGGCCGACCTGTCGGCGCTCTCGATCACGGCGAAGTGGAAGGACGCGAAGACTCTCGAGATCACGGCGACGGTGAAGAACGTCGGCCCCGGCGAGTTCAAGGGTTCGCGAACCGCCTACCTGACGATCAAGGGAAAGGACGGCAAGCCGGAGAGCGTCAAGAGCGAGACGATTCCTGAACTCGCCGTCGGCGAAACACACGTCTTCAAGTTCGAGGCGACCGACAAGAAGTACTTCGAGAAAGAGCTCCGTTGGACGCTCGAGGTCACGCCGAGTGATGCGACCACGGCCAACGACAAGAAGACGACGACGGTCAGCCCCGGGCCACAACCGAAGAGCTGACGCGCGGACCTGACGGGGAAAACGCCGCCATCGTCGATGAAGCGCCGGGCGTCGCACCCGCGCGACGCGTGCGCCTCCGCCGAGTGAATCTCGTGCGTCGCGCGGCCGGCGTTGCTGGCGATCGAGCGGACCGCGTCCGTGGCGGCGACGCGGTGGCCGGCTCGCGAAAACGTCGACGGCACTGCGACCCGGCGCGGTCGCCGCGCCGCCTGCGGCAACCTGCGCGCGGTACCGAGGCGGGGAGCGACTCACAGTGCACGGTGGCGTGGCTGGCAGGATGCGTCCGCGACCATCCCGGCGAATCGCCGTCGATCTCACGTTCCTGGCGCACCGAGACGGAGGCCGCCGGGTACCGCCGCAACAGCCGTGGGGTGCCAACGGCGCCTGGTACATGCCGCACCTGGTCGTGCAGGGTGGCGGTGACTACCTGGGCGTCCGACTCGTCGCTGGCCCCGAAGTCGAGCCCGGGTTGCCACAGCGATTCGAGTTCGAGCTCATGGACGAGCAGGTCGACGACTCGGCCCTTCTGGCCGGCGTCGCATTCGAGCTGGTCGAGGGGCCGTTGGTCGTGGCGCGTGGCGTCGTGCTCGGCGACGTTCCTGTCCTTCGGGCGGAGTTCTCCGGTCGCGCCTACCGCGCCGCGAACGGCGAGCTGGCATGGCGTCGGGCCGATGTCGTCGACGTGCTCGAAGAGATCGCGGCGACGCGGCAGGCTGTGCTCGGAGGAGAGGTGTGGGCGATCGTGGACGGCACGGTTCACGGTGTGATCCCCGATCGGGCGGGGAACAGGTGTGTTCGCGGCTGGGACACCGGTGGAAGGCGGGGCGTCGAGCCCTGGGATGTGTATTGCGCCCGGACCGCGGAGCAATCCAGCCGGACGATCCAGGCGATGAACGTGGAGGACGAGGTCGACGAATCGTTCCGCGACGGCCTCCGCTTCAACCTCTGGTACATCACGGAACCCGACGCCCTCGGCCTGTGGGATCGACGGCCCTGAAGCGCGTACGATCCGCACCGGAGCCGCGCACCGGACTTCGGAGCGGAGCTCGGAGTCCGTGACGCGCGTCCTCGGCACGCCACCGACGGCGTGGGACGGATCGTGGTCATCGCAACGTCGTCGAGGTCGATCTCGTGCAGGCAAACGAATACCAGCTCGTCATCCAATGGTCCGGAGCGGCGCTGATCGACTACGACAGTCTCATCGCCGTGGAACTCGAATTGTCGGACGCGCTTCCGAGGAGCGATGACGTCGACGGCCACGACATGGGATGCGGGGAGGCCAACATCTTCATCCCGACGCGGGAGCCGCGCCGCACGTTCGAGCGGGCGAGTGCCGTTCTCGAACGCCTTGGCCTCATCGGCACGGCTCACGTCGCGTTTCATCCCGCTCTCGGTACCCCCTGAGCGCGCGACTGAGGCGATGGCCCGGTGTACGAACGTGACCATGGCGTGGCGGGCCGTCAGTCACCGAGCCCACATCGGCCTTGACTGGCACCCGGCCCCGCCCGATACTGCCGCGGCTATCACGCGCGCGGCATGAGGGCGGTTCGATTCCTCCGTGCCGTGCGCGCTCGTTCGAGAGGGTTGCTTGCGCCGGCGCTGACCGGATCAAGCCTGGCGCCTCCAGTGCGACTTCGCTTTCGTTCGTTTCTCTCGCAGCATCGTCGGATGTCTGCCTCGACCACGCCCCGTGGACGCTCTCCGCAGTTCGCCAACGTCAACGCCGAAAAGGGACCACAATGACTTCGAGAAATCGCGGGCTGACCATCGCCATCCTCTGCCTCGGACTCGGATCGCCGGCCTTCACGCAGCTCGTGAACGTGGGGCAATCCGGCCAGTACTTCTACGACAGCTCCACGGGGCTCTATTGGTACGACCCGGCGCTATGGGTGGGCCAGACGCGCGCGGCGATCAACGCGTTCGTTCAGTCGAGCCAGATCTGGACCTGGGCGACGAGCGCGCAGATCAACGCACTGAATGGGAAGAGCGCCCCGACGGGGCAGACTCTCGTGAGCGTGATGGGCGCGCCGCAGTACACCCTCTCGAACGGCGGCCCGCGCTGGATCGGATACCACTCCAGCGCGACGGCGCCGGATGGATGGCTCGTGCAGTCGTTCAGCAGCCCGGGATTCACGACGATCGACGGGACCGGCTTCCAGAACAACGTCATCACCTGGGGGCCTGGCGCGTGGCTCGTGAGTCTGACCTCGCCCGCGGTCGAGCTGACGTTGAGCCAGCCGCAGGGGTCGGGCAGCTTGCTCGTCCACGTCTACGGGCCACCCGCTGCCGGTTTCGCTGGCGCGATCTACTTCACCGCGTTCAGCTTCCACACGGCGAACGCGACGTCCCCGGGCCTCGGATGGTGGCAAGGCCTCCACATCAGCCTTCTGGACGTGGTGCAGCAGGCGCAGACCGGTGTCGCGCCGTTCATCGGCGCGCTCGATTTCGCTGGCATCGCCGACTTCTCACTCCCGCCGGGCGCGCTTTCGCCCGCGTTGCCTGACCTCTACGCCGTGACCACGTTCTTCGATCCCACGCTCACGATCCAGATTGGTGTCACGAGCGTCGCGAGCCTGAACATCAACTGACTTCTCGCGCGGCCCTCGTGTCCATGCGAGGATGCGCGGCATGAGACTCGCCCGCATCCCGCACCGCAGGTCGGTGGTCGCGGTTTTCGTGATCCTGGCCGGTTATACCTCCACACCACCGGCCGTCGCTCCCGCGGCTTCGGCCAGCGGCGATCCGGCCTGGCGCTTCCTCGCGCAGCGCTACGACCGGAACGGCGACGGCCAGGTCCGCGCCGACGAGTACGACCGCGGGAGCGACGCGTTCCGAGCGCTCGATCGTGACGGCGATGGCGCGATCACGGCGGCCGACTTCGACCTGCCGGTCATCATGCCCACCGAGCTGGCCACGCCGTTCCTCCTCATCCGCATGTTCGGCGATCCGGGCGCGGCGCAGTTGAGGCGCGAGGACCTGCCCACGGGCTTCCTCCGCGCCGACCGCGACCACGATGGCAAGCTCACGCGGGCGGACATGGGTCCGGCCGCGGCCGCTCCGCGTGCCGGCGCCACCGATTCGTTCGGCTCGCTCCTCGCGGCGCTCGACGCGAATCACGACGGAGCGATCACCGTCGAGGAAGCCCTCGCGGGGTTCGATCGCCGCGACGTGAACCGCGACGGGATCATGCTCCCGCGCGAGCGTGCGACCGAGGGGCGCGAGCCGCCGGTCGGCGCCATCGCAGCCGAAGACCGCGAGATGGCTCCGGATTTCGAACTCGCGCCCGAAGCCGGTGGCGAGCCGGTTCGCCTTTCATCCCTTCGCGGCAAACGCCCCGTCGCGCTGATCTTCGGGAGCTTCACTTGACCGCCCTTCCGTGAATCAGCCGGTCGGCTGAAGAACCTCTGGGAAGAGCATCGCGGCGAGGTCAGCTTCTTCGTCGTCTACATTCGCGAGGCGCACGCGATCGATTCGCCGTGGCCGATGACGAGCGCCGATCTGCCCATGGTCGAAGAGCCCGTCACCGCCGCCGAGCGCCATGCGGTCGCCGCGTCGTGCATGACGCGTCTCGCGCTCGAGCCCATCCCGGCACTCGTCGACGACATGGCGAACTCGGTCGATCGCGCGTACGAGGCCTGGCCGGATCGGCTGGTGCTGATCGACCGCGAGGGACGCGTCGCGTACCGATCCGCGCCCGGACCATTCGGGTTCAAGCCCGACGAACTCGAGCAGGCGATCACGAGCGAGATCTCCGGCCTCTGACGTGGGGTCCGGGTCCGCGCCGTGCTGTCCCTCTTTGGAACGGGTGGGGTCGGATGTTCCGGCGCTCGCGGCGGACAGTCGGATAGGATCGGCGGCGCGTGATGCGGGCCCGCGTGGCTCGCGGCGTTCTCGTTCCACCGAGGAACTCCATGCCGATCTCGACTGACTCACCTGACTTCACGTGGCTTCTGTTCGCCTCGCTGGCGATCGGAAGCGTCGGGTTCGGGTTGTTCATCTACGGCAAGAAGCAGCGCCGCTGGCCCCAGCTCATCGCAGGGTGCGTGCTCACGGTGTACCCGTACTTCGTGGGCAGCCTCTGGTGGATGCTTGGGATCGGCGCGGCCGTGATCGGTGCGCTCATCCTCGCCGTGCGGGCCGGGTGGTGATGGCGGCGAGAGACGCCGTGGCGCCGGATCGGCGGCTTGCGACCGGCCGCTGCGGACGAGAATCCAACAGGCGTACGGCTGCATGGCTCGTCCTGATTCTCACGTGGCTCGCCGGCGGCATGGCTTGCGAGATGGCGCCTCGAGCGACGTCGTCCGTCGCAGAGGCCGAAGCCGCCTCGGATCATCCGCGTGCGGAAGTCGAGGTCGTCGTCTTTCGCGCGCAACGCACCAGCGTCACCGACGAGGCGACGATCCGCTGGGCGACGGATCTGGAGTTCGTACACGTGGTGCGTCCGTTGATCTGCTCACGGATCGACGACGTGCTCATCGCGACCCGCGAATTCCTCGACGAGCGACGCTGCGTCGTCGCGGATGCCCGCACTCGCCAGCCTGTGTCGCTCGATTTCGACGTCGAAGGGCATCAGGCTTCCTGGCACATTCTTGCGGCCAGGATCCAGACGATCGAGGACGGCCCGCGGGTGACCATCACGCCGAGTGCGATCCGTGAGGATTCGGTCGCGTGCCGGGTCGAGTTCGGAGAAGTCCAGGTGCGGCGGCCGATCTGCAACTTCCGCACCACGATCTCCGAGATGCCGGTGGTGGTCGCGGTTCCTGGCGAGCTCACCTTCCGGTGCGCAGTGGATGGGGTGTTCACCCGCGAGCATCGCGTGTTGCGCATCCGCGCTGGCGCGCCGATGGCGACGGCCGAATCGCGCCCGATGCGTGACGAACCGCCCGACCACTGGGAGCCAGTCGAGGCCTGGATCCGGGTTCGGCTTCCGGGATGGGACGGTCGGCCGAACCTCGACGACGAGCACATGGAGGACTCTCCGTTCGAGATCCGGTCGCGGTGAGTCAGGGGCGGCGGTCGCGCGTCGGCGCCTCGAGTGAGCCTCCACGGCATCGCGATTGGAAGCGGGGCGGTGCCACGGCGTCTCGCTCGGTTTGGCGATCCGACCACGATTGGGGCAAGATGTCTCGCACGGAGCCCTTCATGCTGCGATCACCAGGCATAGCCGGCATGGCAACGTTCATCCTCTGCGTCGCCCTGTGCCTCGGCCAGGACACGGTGAAGCTGAAAGACGGCTCGACGCTCCTCGGCGACGTCGTGAGCGAGACGGAAGGGTCGGTCGAACTCGTCACGCCGAACGCCGAGCTGCGGAGACTCGTCAAGGCCGACGTGGAAGCGATCGCGCGCGGCAAGCCCATGTCGTCGCGCGTGACCGAGAGGCTGGCGAAGATCGATCCGTCGGATGCGAACGCGCTCGCGGGCCTCGCCGAGTGGGCGGCGAAGGACTCGTTCCTCGCCAGTGACGGCAAGCGGCTCGCTCGGCGCATCGTCGCGCGGAACCCCGATCATGCGGCGGCCCGTGCCGTGCTCGGGCACGTGAAGGTCGACGGTGTCTGGTATGCGGGCAAGTCGGCGGCGGACCAGGCGGTGATCTCAGTGATGACGAAGGAGGGACGCGTTCGGATCGACGACGGATGGGCGCTCAAGGCCGATGTGGCTGCGATCCGGGCAGCGCCGAAGGATTGGATGGTCGACCCGGACCGCCGCTGGCGAACCGTGGTCGAGGTCATGACGTCACGCGGCCTGCTTGCCTGGGGCGGCGAATGGTACACGTCCGATTTCCAACCGGAGATCGACGTCGCGCGGCGGCTCAAGGAGGCTCTCGGACTGCAGCTCTCCATCGCGCGCTCCGGCGGCTCGGTCGCGTTCACGACCAGGTCACGTGCGGAGGCGCAGAAGCTCGCCGACTTCCAGCAGAAGTGCCGGCAGTGGTTCGGGAGGACGTTCGGCCCCAAGGCCGAAGACCTCGTCCTGACGCCCATCGCGCGCCTCATCGCCGTGCCGCACGATGCCGACATGCACCGGTTCATCGCCGAGTGCGGGGACATCCACGGCCTGAGACCCGGCACGAGGCGTTCGGAAGGGCTGGCGGGGATCGGGTTCAAGGAGCTGTGCAACCTCTACTCCGAGGAGCGGGACACGTCGCCGCAGCCGATGATCGCCGACGACATGGGATCGCGAAGCCTGTTCCTCCTCACGAGCACTCACGGTCGGGCGCCCTATTGGCTCCACCGCGCGGCCGGCCTCCACTGCGAGATTGCGACGCTGGGAGAGGCGCGGGTCCTGCTGAAAGCGCAGGATCGCTACGCGCGCGGAGGCGACGTTCATGGACCGGAGGGCGCCACGCTCGCTTCGGTTCGCGCCCTGCTGCGTGGTTCGAGGAGGGCCGGCGATCTCATGCACATGGAGACGCTCTTCCGCTCGAAGATCGACCAGCTCACTTCCGAGCACGACACGATGTCGATCGCGGCCATGGCGTTCTTCCTCGAGACGCGCAAGGACAAGTTCCTCAGCTGGCTGACGGAGAGTCACCGAGACGACATTGCGGTCACCGTGAAGCGGTCACTCGGTGAAACGTTCGAGGAACTCGACACCGCGTTCCGAGGCTGGCTGTGACGCGCCGGCCCAGCGATGGCGTGAGTCGTCAGGGTTCATGCCGACGAGCTACGACGGCGCGATGGCTCTTCTTGGCGTTCCTGTGTTCGGCGTATGCCGTCGCCCAGGACCCGGACACGTTCGACTGGGATCGCGTCGTGGCGGTCCGGGTCGTCGACGCGGCTGGCCGACCGCTCGCGGGCGTGCCCGTCGTCGCCGTGTTTCCCTTCGGCGAGCGGTTCGTCCCGGCGGTGTTCGGGACGAGATTCGGCACGTCGCCATGGTCCGCGCAGCCGCTCGTCGTGTCCGCCGTCAGCGACGCAACGGGCACGTGCGCACTCGAGTTGATTCGCGGCGGCGTGCCGCTCGTGATGCTCGCGGGCGCGATCGGCGCCGAGAGGATTCCCGTCGAGGTCCGGCTCGGGGCGCCAATCCCCGAGGCACGGTCGACGCGCTTCGAGATGGGCCACCTCCCGAAGGAGCCCGTGACGCTGGTCTGCCCGGCGTCCGTTCCCTTGCACGTCCGCATCGTCGACGCGAAGGGTGGGACCGATTCACGGCCCGCCGTCGTGAGCGTCGCGCGTCTCGCGCAGGCGCCGTCGGCGATGACGAGTGAAGCGATCGGCATGCGCGGCGCGACCGTGGCTGCGAAGGACGGAGTGGCGCGGTTTTCGAGAGTCGGCGCCGGGCAACGCGTGCGAGTCGCGGCGCAGGTGGAGACGGAGACGAGGCCGCGTTTCGCCGAGGTGCAGATCCCCGCGGACGCCGACGCCACCAGATCGATGGATGTCGCGTTGTCACCCGCGGATGCCGGCGCGGACGTCGACCTCGCGCTGCGTGTCCTCGCGCCCAGCGGAAAGCCGCTGGCGAACACGCACGTCGTCGTGAACGTCGTGACCGAGCCGTCGGCGGCCGTCATCGATCCGCATCGACCGAGGCCAACCGGCGGCAGCCTCTGGCGCGCGATCGCGCTCGACACCGAGGGGCGAGCCCGGATCCGAATTCCGGAGTTCGCCGACCCGGACCCGTTGGTTCAAGTGCGAGTGGCGGTCGGCGTCGGACCGTCGCTCGTGGGAACTTGGCGTCGACGCGGTGAGATCGTCGTCCCACGCGGATTGCGACCGGGCGTCGACGACGTGGGTGACGTTCGCATCCCGCCAGCAGCCGTCGTGGCGAGCGGGTCGGTCGTCGACTCCGACCTCGCGCCGGTCCCCGGCGCGATGATCACCGTCGAGTGCAACCGTCGGACGATGTTCGGCATCGAGTTCACCGAGGCGACCGACCGCGTGAAGGAGATGGCGTTCACCAACTGGGTGCCGGTGGCGGGTCTGGAAGCGGTGTCAGGCATGGACGGCCGATTCACGATCCGCGGCGTATTGCCGTCAGGCGAGCTCCGGCTCGTGGCATCGCGACGAGGGTTCTACCAGCCCGGCGGCCGACCGTTCACCGCAGGTCGACGCGACGTGCAACTGATCGTGCTGCGCGGAGCGGAGATCCGGGGCGAGATCCTCGTCGACGAAGGCGTTCCCATTGGGAGCATCCGAGTCGAAGTCACGGGGGAGTTCGAACGGGACGTCACGCCGGACCGCGCGGCCCCAGGCTGGAGCGGTGAATCGATGCTCGAGACCTTCCGGGCGAACCGAATCTCTGTCGCTCCCGTGAACGGGCGGTTCGCCGTCACCCCGCTTCCGCCTGGGAAAGCCACGGTCACGGTTCTCGTCTCGGACGTCGAGGTCTGCAAAGTCGAGGGCCTTGATGTGATTCGCGGCGCTTCCATCGTGCCGACCGAACTCGGGCCCCTGGATTTGCGGGGGAAGACCACGGTGCGACGCGTCGTGGTGACCGACGAGACCGGGAAGCCGATCCCGGATGCGACCATCACGTTCATGCAGCGTGCGGCCAAGATGGGGCCTGCCCGCGCGCGGACCGATGAGCGCGGGGTCGCGCGGCTCGCGACGGTCGGCGCGGATCCGCTCAGTGTCTCCGTGCGTGGGCCCGACGGCGGAAGGTGGAACTCGTCCAACCTCGCGGACATGACGCTCGACGCGAAGGCGACGCTTCACCACCCAGCGATGGTGCGTGTGCGTCTGCGGAATCCCGAGGCGGTGACGCTCCCGCCCTACTGGGTCGCGTGCGTCCTCACCGCGGCGGCGTGGGCTCGGCGGTCGGGCTCGTGATCAGCGCGGCAAACCCTTTCAGCCCGTCCAGCAGGTTCGTGTGGGCGAGCGGATTCGGACCCGCCTGTTCGAACCCGTTCTTGCGGGCGTCGTTGGCGGCGGAGTCGAGCCGCTCGGCGGCCGTGCGCAGCGAAACCATGGCGGATTCGAGGCGATCGATCCGCCGTTCCAGGTCGGCCGAATGTCGCTTCTCCGCATCCAGCGCCTTCGCGAGCGACTCGATCTTCTTGGCCGAGTCATCGGGACGCGTCACCGGTTTGGAGTCCTGCATGGGAAACGCGAAGACGGCGCAGGTGAGCAGCGTGGCACCGAACAGAGCCGTGGGACGGTTCATGGAGATCTCCGGTCGAATCGGCGGACGGATGGGGGACTCGACCGAAGCATAGTCTGCAATTCGGCTCCAGGCGAAACCTGCCGGAAGCGCCCGGTTATGCCCTCCGGGGCACGACTCCGCCAAGGTCGGGAGATCGAGCCGACGGCGGCTCATCTCGTAGTTTCCCCCGAGCGCTTCCGATAGGGCTTTGGCTTCGTCCCGTCGTCGGGATCGGAAAGCACCGGACGCACGCGGACTCCGAGCGGGTGACGTATCGCGGCACGACGCTTGGACCGAACGCGGTCTCTCAGATCCGCCGGATCGTCCGGCATGCAGCCGATCATCGGCGCAAGGAGATCGCGCGGCGCGGGTGCGAGCTGTTCGGATGGCGGCGACGAACAGGCGCGCCTGCCGTCGAGTCGTGTGCTCACGTGCTTCGAGGGCTCGAGCGGCGTGGACTGATCCAACTTTCGCCACCACGGCGGCGCCGACAGGCTACGCCAATCCGTCCGGGTGATCGGCTGGTGGGAGCGTTCGAGATCCGCGGGCCGGAGGACACGACGTTCATCGTCGGCGCCCTCGAGATGGCCGGACACGAGAGATCCCGTTCGCTGATGGACCGCCACCACTATCTTGGATTCCGCAATTCGCCCGGCGAGTCGGTGTTTCATGTCGCATCCCTCAGCCGAAGGCCGGTCGCGCTTCCGGTGTGGTCGGGCGCCGCACTCCAAGACTCGCCTCGGAATGGCTGGATCGGACGGGATTCACCGACGCGGCATCACCGTCTCCACCCCGTGGCGAACGACACGCGCGTCCTCGTGCTCCCGGGGCCGAACGACCTCGCGCCGAACCTCGCGTCACGCGCGGCTCGGCGCCTCTCAGACACGAAATCCGATCGAACGCGGGCTCGAATCGCGATTCGGTGGACGGATCTCCGCGCCCGGGCACCTGCGCGCCGCTCACGGCGCCCAGGCTCAGGCCACCTCGACGTGTTCGTGCCGCACCAGCCTCGACCCGCATGCACCTCTCGCGGGAGATCCTGATTCCTGGCGGATCGGGCAGCATGCTTCAGTTCCCCGGCCTCGCGCCCGACGAGGGCGCCTCGAGCCACCAGATCCCGCCCGGCCTCTGGGGCAGCTCGTTTCGGCGCCAGGGGTTCGTCTCCTCTCCCTTCGCGAGTAACGCCCTCGTCTCCGCCCGCGCCGCGCACGAAGCCGTGTACCCGTGTTCGCGGCATTCTCGAAACGGGAGCGAAAGGCCCCCGCGAGCGTGTGTCGTCTGGCGCGACGCCCCTCGAGAGATCGCTACCGGGCGGTGACGGGAGCGCAGGTGCGCCCGTTGGTCCACGGGGTTCTCCTCGGGGAAAACCTGCGGAATCGGATTTGCTTGGGCCTGGCCATGAAACTCCTCGCCATCGCGCTGCTCGTGGTCGCTCCGGCATGGGGTCAGCTCCATACACGGCTCACCTTCGGCCAGACCTCGGCCGTCTGGCCTCGCCCCTCGGCGGTCGCCCGCGTAGGTGACGTGAATGCCGACGGCCTTCCGGACCTCGTCGTCGGCGCGGTCAGGACGGCGCCCGGTCAGGCGGGGATACTCGTCGTGTCCGGTTCGAACGGCGCCGTCATCCGCTCGACCACGATCGTTCCCAATTCCACCGACGCGAAGGTGAAGGCGATCGCGGGCCTGTCCGACGTGGACGGGGATGGCGTCGCGGACTATGCAGTCGGGATGCCCTATCTGCCTTCGAGCGCGCCGTACCACGCCGGCGTCGTGTACGTGTATTCGGGCGCGAGCGGTGCGGTCCTGCGCACCATCGTCGGATCGAGCACGGGCGACTTGTTCGGGTGGTCGTTGTGCGCGATCGGCGACGTCGACGGCGACGGTGTGGGCGACCTCGTCGCCGGCGCTCCGCAAGGAGACACCCTGCAGCTGAGCTCCATGGTCGCGACTGGCTACGTGCGAGTGATTTCAGGCGCGACCGGGTCGACGATCCGCACGATCGTCGGGGTGGGCGCGCCGGACTTCCTCGGCAGCTCGGTGACGCGGCTCGGCGACGTCGATGGTGACGGCGTCGAGGACCTCGCAGCGGGCGCGCCCGAGCTCACGCTCGTGACCGACAACACGCCGATCACACCTCCGATCTCCGGGGGGTATGTGCGCGCCTTCTCCGGTGCGAGTGGAGCGGTCCTCTACACGATCAGCCTGACCGGCTTGAATCCGGCCTTCTTGATCAACGGCGGGCTCGGGTTCTCGCTCACCACGATCGGTGACGCCAACGGCGATGGCATCGCGGACTTCGCTTCGGGCGCGATCCTCCAAAACGGCGTTTTCATCTTCTCGGGGTCGACCGGCGGATTGATGACCACGTTGAGTGGTCCCCAGTTCGGCGCCCAGTTCGGCCTCTCGATCGCAGGAGCCGGTGACCTGAACGGGGACGGGATCCCGGACCTCGTCGTCGGAGCACCCGGCTACTCGGCCCTCGCTCCGATCGTCCCGGGCGTCGGGCGCGTCGCGGTGTATTCCGGGACCGGAGCCTTGCTCGCGAGCTACGTCGGATCGACGCCCCTTGGCCAGGTGGGGCTCGCGGTGGCGGGGCTCGGTGATCAGAACGGAGATGGATTCCCGGAGGTGGGCATCTGCTCGAGCCTGGAAGCGGGATTCGCGGGGGGCAGCATTCGCATCGGCGGCCTCGCGGTTGCCGACGTCTTCGGTCAGGCCTCGGGGCCGTATCCGCTCACGCTTGCGTGGAACCACACCCAGGGATCCTCCGGGGCCGTCATTTTGTCCGGTGCTTCCGCAGGACCGGGTGTGCTGGTCGCGAGCATCGCGCCGTCGGCCACGACCGTCGCTGGCGTGCCCGTGGTCGTCGACCTGCTTCCGGGACACTTCCTGGCGATCCCGATCGCCATTCCGGCGACGGGCGTCGCCAGCACCCTCGTCGACCTTCGGCAGCCCGGCCTCGTCGGAGCTACGTTCTGGCTGCAGGGCGCCATGTTCCCTGCGGCTTCGCCGCCGCTGGTCTCCAACGGGCTCGCGCTCTCGTTCGCGCCGTGATCGGCGTGCGGAGCCGACCGGCGGGCGTCATTCGTGTCCGCCGCTGACTCCTCCGATCGGACGGCGCACGCGCATCCCGTTACGCACGACACCCAGAGGTGACTCCGGGCCTCCTGGGCGTTCGCATCGCGGGCTGATCGCTCGGACGCTGCGCAAAGCACCGCGGACTCATCCACCTCGCGGCGGACGGTCCATCCGTGTCGCGCGGCTCGGCCCGTCTCAGCGACGACATCGGGCTGAAACCGGGCTCGAATCGCGATTCGGCGGGCGAAATCCTGCGTCCGGGGACTTGCGCGCTGCTCGCGGCGCACTGGCTCAGGCGACTTCGACGTGTCCGTGCCCTCCGGGGAACACCCGCAGGAAAAAGATCCCCACCTTCCTGTCCAAATTCGAGGAGACGGCGTCACTCATCACCAGCGGCGACGCCGATGGGCGTTCACCGGGTCTGATTCACATCCCCCCCAGGAGTTGTGTCATGCGTCCGTTCAGCACCTTGATCGCGTCCCTCGTCCTTTGCGCGGCCGTTTCCGCACAGGTTGCGCCGTTCGCCTTCCATTTCGAGTTCGATCTGCCGACGCCGATGCCGACGGCGACGGCCAACGTGAACCTGGGGAATCTCACGGCCTATCCCAGCGCAACGCTCTTCAGCCCGACCTGCGGCGTGATGCAACAACGTACGGGAACCAACAACAGCTTCGGAGCGTTCTTCTACGGCGGCACGTTCTCGGGATATCCGGCGACGGCCGTCACGCTGAGCTCGGCGCTGCCCGTGGTGCTGGAGGCGAACCTTCGGGTCGTCGGCCTGGCGTCGTTCGGGACGACGAACATCCTCGGGGCCGTCCACGGAGGAAACGTGGCGCTGGGGGTGGACTGCATCGCGGGGACGATCGGTCTGCAGACGAACTCGGGCTATGTCCCGGCAGCAGTACCCGGCGGCATCTTCATCCAACACACCTATCGCATCGAAGCCGTTCCGAACGGCCCCCTGACCGTCGTGACACTGTTCGTCGACGGCGCGCCGCTCGTTGGACCGGCGATCGCGCCCGCAAGCGGCGCCGGAGCCAACGGCTGGTACTTCGGTGACTCGGCCGGCGGGCCCCAGGGTGCCGACGTGGATTGGCAGTACGTGACCGTCGCCAACGGCAACTACGCGAACGTGGGGCAAGCGAACAGCGCCGCGGCGTCTCTCTTCGTCAATCGGACGGCGAACACCGTTCCGGGTGCTCCTGGCATTCGCGGACCCTTCCCCGTGACGACGCCCGCCGGCAGCACCATGACCCTCGAGTGGAACGGACCGGCGAATCAGCCGTTCGTGCTCATCGTCGGACCGCAGAATCCAGGCGCATTCAACTTCGGTTGCACGGGCATCATCGACATCGGGACACCCTTCGCGTTCTCGGACATCAACATCGTGTTCGACCCGTTCGCACCGTTCATCGGCGCGTTCTTCTGGCTCGACAACTGCGGCTATGCCAAGCAGACGATGGTGGTTCCCCCGTACCTGCCGGGAACGCCGCTCGCAAACATGCAAGGACTCGTGTTCCAGCCGAGCACTTCGACGTGCGGCGTGGTGTTCACCGCCGCGTTCTACGTCTCCGCCTGATCGGGCAGCGCGGCCCGGACGCATGCGGTGGTGGCATGCGTCAGGGCCGCTGCTCCTTGACGGCGCGGACGAGCGCGTCGATCCCGCGACGGAGCTCGGCCGCGAAGGTCGGATGGGACGCGATTGCGAACTCATCCATGTCCTTCGCGAGGAGAGGAAGCGTGACGTCGGCCGACGGGACGAGCCGACCCGCCATGGTGGTGATGGTGGTCGCGAGCGACGCCTGGGCGTGCGTCGCTCGCGGGGACGTATTGACGAGCGCCACGAGCTTGTCGACGAACTCGATTCCTCCCACGAGCCAGTCGAGCGCATTCTTCAGGCTTCCGGGGACCCCGCGCGCGTATTCGGGAGACGAGATGATGAGGGCGTCCGCTGCCTGCACGCAGCCCCGCAGTTCCGCAACCGGACGTGGCAGCGGGTCGGCGATGTCGGGGTTGAAATGGGGGAGTCCCGCCAGGCCGTCGTAGAGGACGATCGTCACGGGCGGCAGGGCGAGCGACGCGGCGGCGCGCAACGCGGCGGTGTTCGACGAGCGCCGCCGCAGGCTGCCTGAAATCGCGAGGATCTGCATGGAGACTCCGAATCGTGTGCGCGGGCTTCGAGCCGGGTATGCCCGTTTGGTGCGTCCCGCTCCGCACTTCTTACGCGGAGTCTGGTGAAACCGGAGTGCACTCGCACGCCGCAGGCGCGCATGAGACTCGACCTTGGCCGCCTCCGATGCTGGAGGGCGCGCGGCAAGAAGGCTCGGGCCGTCATCGAGACAGCCGATTTCCCCAGCGAAAACCGACCTGTGGCTCCGGGCGACGCGCGAACGTGCCGTGTCGCGACCGGTTCCCGAGACTCCGCGGCCGAGAATGCTGCGCCGTGCGTTCGCGCCACGGCCCGCACCTTGCTGATTGGGGCCCCGCAGAAGGTCACGCCTTGCCATCTGATCGAGGAGCCCAGCCATGAGTCACGTTCAGTTCTGCCGCGCAGCCGCAGTGGCGGTCGTCACGTGCGTCGTCCTGTCATCCGCACCAGCGCAGACGTGGTCCACGCTCGCCGGCGGCGTGAGCGACTGGGTGTACGCCACGACGGTCTGGAACGGCGATCTGATCGCCGGTGGCAAGTTCACCTGGGCCGGCGGCGTTCAGGCGAGCCACATCGCGCGATTCAACGGAACGTCGTGGTCGGCGCTCGGCTCGGGTCTCGATGGAGACGTCTGGGCGCTCACCGTCTACCAGGGGAACCTGATCGCCGGCGGCAGCTTCGTGAACGCGGGCGCCGTGAACGTCAACTTCATCGCGAGTTGGGACGGCACGGCATGGACCGACCTCGAGGGCGGAATGAACTCCCAGGTCCAGTGCCTCGGCGTGTGGAACAACAAGCTGATCGCTGGCGGTTATTTCACCGACGCGAACGGGCCCGCCAATCACATCGCGAGCTGGGACGGCAACAACTGGGCGCCGCTCGGCAGCGGGTCCGGCGGGACGCAGGGCCAGGTCATGGCCGTCGGCACCTACGGCGCCGATCTCATCGCCGCGGGTTTCTTCACGTCGGCCGGCGGAAACCCGGCGAGCCACGTCGCCAAGTGGAACGGCACGGCGTGGTCCGCACTCGGCAGTGGCATCAACAACATCCCGTATTCGATCACCAACTGGAACGGGCAACTCGTCGTTGGAGGGCTCTTCGCCACGGCCGGCGGAGTCCCGGCCCACGACGTCGCGGCGTGGAACGGCACGAGCTGGTCGGGCTTCGGCTCCGGAATCGGAGGCGGCGTGTATGGCTACGTGCTGGCCGTGACGTCCTATGCCGGTGACCTGATCGCCGGCGGCATCTTCACGACGGCCGGCGGGCTTCCCGCGGCGAACGTCGCGAAGTGGAATGGCTACGCGTGGTCACCCGTCGCCAATTACATGTCGAGCGGCGGCACCGTGCAGGCGGCGTACGCGTTGTCCCCGTGGGGCGTGGACCTGGCCGTCGGCGGGATCTTCTCGAGCGTGGACGGCACCGGGTCGGCGAACGTCGTGAAGTGGAACGAGCCCACGTCGACCTATGGCGTCGGTTGTCCCGGGAGCGCGAACCGCACGCCGATCCTCGCGGCGTTCGGCGATCCCAGGCCGAACCACGTCGCGGGCGTCGACGTCACGAACGGGCAGGTGCTCGGGAGCGGCGTGCTGCTGCTTGCGACGGCCGCTGGCGCGACGCCGATCCAGGGCTGCACGCTCCTGCTCGGCGGAACGATCTTCCCGCCGCTCTACGTCACGCTGAATGCGGTCGGGGCCTACTCCATCGGCTGGACGCTTCCGCCCGCCGTCCCCGCAGGGGCGCAGATCTGGTTCCAGTACGCGGGTTTCGACCCTGGCGCGGCGAACGGAGTCTTCTCCGCATCGAACGGACTTCGCGTGACGATCCAGTGACGGCGGTGCGGAACGCGGCGGCCATTCCCGCATCGACGGCACGCCTTTGGGTTCCCGGGTAGACTCGCGGCCCTCCCGAGGACACTCATGAAACCCATCGTCGCCGCGCTCACCGTCGCGTCCGTCACGGCGTTCACATCGCTCGCTCAAGGCGTGGGTCCTGACGTCATCGTCGGCGACCTCACCGCGCCCACGAACTACGGGTCGATCGGCGGCATCGCCGCTTTCGCGCTCGGTACGACGTCGTGCAACGTGGGCAGCCAGCCCATGCCGTGGGAGGCCGCGACGAACCACCACCCCGCCATCTCCCAGAGCTTGTTCCGGATCCTGAACGGTCGGTTCGAGCAGGTCGGAATGTCGTGGGTGAAGCACGGATTCGGCTCGTCGACGGGCAACCTCTGCGGCACGTGCCAGAACCCGAACAACAGCCAGATCATGGGCGTCGGGTGCTCCGATCCCTACGGCTCGGGGACCAATGGAAACCAGCCGATCCTCGGGCCTCGTTCGCAGGTGAATCCCACGACGGGCGTGTTTCCCTATCCATTCTCCGCGCCGCCGTTCGCCACGATCATCGACCGTCGCCTCCAGGTCCACGAATCGGACCTGGATCCGGCGGTAAATGCAGGTGCCGTCTACATCGCCGAGGGGCAGTACGTCACGCCTGACGACGCGACGGCGGGCAACACCGCGAACAACGCGTCGTGGCGTCCGTGCACCGTTGGCGGGACGGCGGGGAACTACACCCTCGCCTTGACGGGTTCGACCGTCCAGCAGCACGCGGCCATCGAAGCCTGGGCCGCCTACGATCCGCTGGTGACGATCCAGTACGTCGACGTTCCCGACGGGCGTTTCATCGTCGGGCGCAAGGTCACGACGTGGAGCCCCGGCGTGCAGACGGTCGTCTACGCCGTCCACAACTTGAACTCCGAACGTGCGTGCCAGGAGTTCCACGTCGACCTGACTCCCGGAACCCAGGTCTTCGGCGCCTACTTCCACGACGTCGATTACCACTCGGGCGAGACCATCTCGGGTACGGACTGGACGCCGACGATCACGAGTTCGTCCATCTCATGGGCGGGGGAGACGTGGCTCCAGAACCAGACGGCGAACGCCATCCGATGGGGGACGACGTACACGTTCGCGTTCATCGCCGTGGGCGGTGCGCCGACAGGGTTCACGCTCATTCCCTACAAGCCGTACTCGTGCCCGCCGCCGCCCGTGGTGCCGACGGCCACGGTCTACACGCAGAACCCGTCAGTCCCGTTCGATCACGTCGTGTTGACGGGCGTGGGACAGCCCGGCCCGACGGGCGACGACATCGGCATGGTCGTCACGCTTCCCGGAGGGCTCGCGCTGCCGTTCTTCGACATGACGCTGACGCAGATCGGCATCTCGACGAACGGCTACCTCTACATGCCGTCGACGGCGGGCAACCTCTGGCAGAACGTGGCGATCCCGACGAGTGGAGCCCCCGATGGTTTCATCGCGGGATATTGGGACGACCTTCACGTCGGAGCTCCTCCCGGCAGCGGGAGCATCACCTGGGGCGTCGTCGGGCAGCCGCCCAATCGCCGCTTCGCCGTGCAGTGGTCGGGCGTCTACCGGTTCGGCACCACCAATCCCGAGTCGTTCGAGATCATCGTCGACGAGACGACTGGCACCGTGTCGACGACGATCCTTCAGACGACCGACGGTGGGGCGAGTGCCACACGCGGGATCGAGTCGCCGTCGGGGAACTCGGGGATCCTGACGTCGTTCAACGCGCCGGGCTCGGCCGCGCCGCTCACGACCACGCGCTACGTGCGACAGGCGCTCGTGCCTCAGTCCGCCAACCTGACGCTCGCCGGCCACGGGACCGCCAACTCCACGTTCGGCGCGACGATCCTCAGCTCGAAGGTTGGCGGGCTCGTGCTTCTGCTCGCGGGGACGCAGCCCGGCCCCACGAGCTTGGGCGCCCTCGGGACGATCAACGTGTCGCTCGGCGCGCCGTTCGCGCCGCTCGCCGACGGACCCGGTGTCTTCTCATCGCCGAATCCGTCAGCGGCGACCGATGGATGCGGCCTCTACACGTTCACGTACACGTTCGGTCCTACGGGCTTGCCGTCGGGCACAACGCTCTACTTCCAGGGGTTCGTGCTGGACACGTCGGCGCCGAATGGCGCGTTTCACATCTCGCAGGATCGCGTGTTGAACGTGCCGTGACGGCGCGGGCACGACGTGTCCTCCGGCGTCTGCCCGCCTGTCATCGGGACCGCCGTGCTCGTCGCGTCGCCACCCGAGCGCGATCAGCGGCCAAGGGCCCGTGCCCATCGACGGGCAGGACCGGCTCCTCGTCGACCGGGAACGGCATGGCGTGAAACGTCGCATCCGAGGAACGGCTCGCGAGCCGTCGTGACGAGCGTTCCAACGGTTCGCGTGGCGACCGCACACGCTGGGTGATGCGAGCCTGCGCATGACGGGAGCAGGACGTTGCGCCTCCGCATCCCGGAGGACTCCGCGCGACGTGAACCGGTACGGCCGCGCGAGATTTGCCGCGGGACCACTCGCGCAACGAGTCTCACGGCGCGCTGGGGTCGACGCGAGGTCTCGTGCGCTGGCGCGCCGCATGGGTCGCTGCGGTTCGGACCGCGCTCTCGTCCGAGCCGGAATTCCGGTTTCGGCTCGGGCGTTGCGATGGCGCCGTTCGAGTTCATGGCCCCGTGAACGGACCGGCCTCCGCGTGGTGGACGCGTGAGGCCGGGCCTGGGGCCTGATCCGGTGTGAAGCCGTCTTCGTCGGAGTGCGCGACCTTCGGCCCCGCCCCCGCTCTTCGTCGTTGCGACGGAGGCGCCGATCGCCGTCCGAACGGGCATCCCGAGAATGCGTCAACCTGCTTTGCACCTGTTGGTTACGAAAGAAATCTCGCTCGCTCAGGTTGGGGTTTCTATCTCTCATCGGCGAACGAACCGGCGCGCAGTGGCCCGGTGTCCCTTTCGCTCATCGCGTGGTCGAAGAGGTCCCTTTCATGCAGTGCGATCAGTCATTCCCAGCAGGTTTCGGCAGGCTCGTTGGAACTCTGCGCGTTGCCGCATGTGTTGCGGCGTTAATCACGTTGACGGCGCTTAACGCTGCCGGACAGGCGACGCTCATCGAAATCCGTCCCGGCAACGGCGGGTCCAACCCGTCGCAGTTCATCAACTTCAACGGCGCGATGATCATGTCGGCCGACAACGGCAGCCTCGGGGCCGAGCTCTGGAAGAGCGATGGGACCGTAGGCGGCACGGTTCTGATCAAGGACATCAATCCGGGCCCGCAGCCGTCAGCGCCCGCGAACATGATCCTCTTCAACTCGCTCGTCTACTTCACGGCGACGGACGGGACCAACGGCGTCGAGCTCTGGCGGACCGACGGCACGACCGCTGGAACGCAGATGGTCTTCGACCTCGCGGCCGGGGCGCCCGGATCCAGCCCCCACGAACTCGTGGTCTACAACGGAGCGTTGTACTTCGCAGCCGATAACGCCATCGCCGCTGGCCCGACGGCCTTCGGCATCGAGTTGTACAGGTTCGACGGCACCAACGTCACGCTCGTGAAGGACATCGCGTTCGACCCGCTCGGAGGCGTGAACAGCAACCCCACCTCGATCACCGTGGCGTGCAATCCTCCGCGGCTCTTCTTCGCCGCAACGGATGGCGTGCTCGGGCGCGAGCTTTGGGTGTCGGACGGAACCACGGCGGGCACGCAGCTCGTGAAGGACATCCGCCCCGGCGCGTCCAACGCGACGCCGACGAACCTCGTCGCCGTCGGGAACCTGCTCTACTTCGCGGCCGACGACAGCGTCATCGGCAACGAGCTATGGCAGACGGACGGAACGACTGCCGGCACCGTGGTGACGCTCGACGTTCGCCCGGGTCCGCAAGCGTCGAACCCGGTGAGCATGATCGCGCTGAACGGAAACCTCCTCTTCGCGGCCGACAACGGAAGCGTGGGATTGGAACTGTGGAAAGCCGTTCCCGGCGGCAGCACGGCGATCGTCAAGGACATCCGCCCCGGGATCCCCGGGTCCGGCATCATCAACATGGTCGAGTCCGGAGGCGTCGCCTACTTCAGCGCCTCGGACGGCTCGACGGGCGCCGAGCTGTGGAAGAGCGACGGAACGAATGCCGGCACGGTGCTCGTTCGCGACATCTTCGCGGGATCCGGCAGCGCGAGCCCGGGGAGCATCACGTCGATCGTCACCGGCTGCGGCTCCGGGCTCATGTTCGCCGCCGATGGCGGCAACGGGATCGGCAACGAGCCGTACCACTCCAACGGAACCCTGGCCACGACGCTGATCGTCGCCGACGTGTTCCCCGGCAACGGCAATGCGAACCCGGCGGGGTTCAAGGTCTCCGGCAACAACATCTTCTTCCAGGCGCAGGACGGCGTGCACGGCAACGAGCTGTGGGTGGTCTCCACGTCGCTGTTCGGTGACACGGTGCCGCCGGTCATCACCGGGTGCCCGACCAACATCGTCGTCAACGCCGCGAACGGCCTTTGCTCGGCGAACGTTTCGTGGACTCCGCCGACCGCCACCGACAACTGCACCGTCGCGAGCTTCACGTCGACGCACAGCCCGGGCGCGCCGTTTCCCGTGGGCACGACGACCGTCACGTACACGGCCGTCGACTTCGCGAACCTGACGACGACGTGCTCGTTCACCGTCACGGTCAACGACACCCAGGCGCCGGTGTTTGCGAACTGCGCCCCGAACAGCTCGGCGGCCGGCAACGCCACGTGCCAGGCGACACTGCCGGACCTGCGCAGCGGCGTCTCGGCGACCGACAACTGTGGCGGCGTGACTCTCGCGCAGTCACCGATCGCGGGAACCGTGCTGGGCGTCGGGCCCCACACCATCACGTTCACGGCGACGGACACGCACGCGAATTCGTCCACCTGCACGTCGACCTTCACGGTCCTGGACGTGACGGCACCGGTCATCACGCAATGCGCGTCCAACGCATCGGGCATCGCCAACACGAACTGCCAGGCCGCGGTCCCGGACATGCGCGCGGGCGTCCTGGCTTCGGACGGATGCACGAGCGTCACGATCGTCCAATCGCCAGCACCCGGCACACTTCTGGGCTTCGGACCGCACACCGTCACGTTCACCGTGTCGGACACCTCCAGCAACAGCACGACCTGCACGGCGACGTTCACGGTGATCGATATCGTCGCGCCGACGATCACGAGCTGCGCGCCGGCGTCGCAGGCGAGCGCCAACGCGGCTTGCCAGACGACGCTGCCGGACCTCCGGGCGGGAGTCGTCGCATCGGACAACTGCGGATCGGTGACGATCTCGCAGTCGCCGAGCATCGGATCGGTTCAGGGGATTGGTCCGCACACGATCACGTTCACGGTGACCGATGCGAGCAGCAACTCCACGACGTGCACGAGCGTGTTCACGGTCGTCGACACGACGGCCCCCGTGATCACCAACTGCGGCGTGAACGCACAGGCGAACGCCAATGCGTCCTGCCAGGCCGCCGTGCCCGACATGCGGGCCGCGATCGTCGCCACGGACAACTGCAGCGCGGTGACGGTGTCGCAGTCGCCGGCGCCTGGAACGCTGGTGGGCCTGGGCCCGCAGACGGTGACGCTGACAGCCACCGACACCGCGAGCAACAGCTCGACCTGCACGCGCACGTTCACGGTGATCGACGTCACCGCTCCGGTCATCACGACCTGCGCGGCGAACGCTCAGGCATCGGCTGGCGCGACGTGCCAGGCGAACGTGCCCGACATGCGTAGCGGCGTGATCGCCAGCGACGTGTGCGGCGCCGTGGCCGTGACGCAGTCGCCGACGGCGGGCACCGCAGTCGGTATCGGTCCGCACACGGTGACGTTCACCGTGACGGACGGGTCGAGCAACACGACAACGTGCACGGCGATCTTCACGGTCGTCGATACGACGGCGCCGACCATCACGTCCTGCGGCTCGAACACCCAGGCGAACGCCAACGCGTCATGCCAGGCGACCGTGCCTGACATGCGCGCGGCCGTCGTCGCGACGGACAACTGCAGTGCCGTGACGGTGACGCAGTCGCCGGTCGCGGGCACGCTGACGGGCATCGGCCCGCACACGATCACCTTCACGGTGGTCGACGCCGCATCGAACGCCGCCACGTGCACGCGTACGTTCACGGTCGTCGACGTCACGGCGCCGGTGATCACGACGTGCGCGCCGAACGCCCAGGCGTCCGCCGGGCCGGCCTGCACTGCGACCGTCCCGGACATGCGCGCCGGCGTCGTCGCCGCGGACAACTGCGGCACGGTCACCGTGTCGCAAGTCCCCGCACCGGGAAGCTCGACCGGCTTGGGCCCGCACGCCGTGACCTTCACGGTGACGGATGCGGCGAACAACACGGCGACGTGCTCGGCCACGTTCACCGTCCTCGATACGACGGCGCCGACGATCACCACGTGCGCACAAGGCGCGCAGGCGATCGCCGACGGCGCGTGCCATGCGACGGTCCCGGACCTGCGATCGGGCGTCGTTGCCTCCGACGACTGCGGCGCGGTCGTGATCACGCAGTCACCCGCCGCGGGTTCGATCGGGAATCTGGGGCCGAACACCATCACGTTCACGGCGACGGACGGATCGAGCAACACGACGACGTGCACGACCACGTTCACGATCGTCGACATCGCCGCGCCGACGATCACCTGTCCACCCAACGTGACCGTGAACAGCATCCCAGGCCAGTGCATCGCGACGAACGTGTCACTCGGGACGCCGACCGTCAGTGACAACTGTGGGATCCTGTCGATCTCGAACAACGCGCCGCCCGTCTTCTTCGCCGGCACCAGCCAGGTCACCTGGCTCGTGCTGGACACGTCGAACCACGTCGCGACGTGCACGCAGACGGTCACGGTGATCGCCCTGCCGCCCTTGATCACGACGCAGCCGGCGAACCAGAACGGCGTCATCGGTCATCCCGTGAGCTTCTCGGTGAGCGCGACGGGCATCGGGTTCCTCACGTACCAGTGGCGCCTGAACGGCAGCCCGATTTCGGGCGCGACGGGCAGCACCTTCACGATCCCGTCCGTCGGTGCCGGCTCGGTCGGCAATTACACGGTGGTCGTCACGGACGCCTGTGGCCAGCAGGTCACGAGCACGCCCGCGTCGCTCACGCTGTACGACCTGCTGTTTGCGCTCTCCCAGCCGCTGGGGACCGGCTCGCTCGCTGCCGTCAACACGTTCGGACCCGCGGGCGCCGCGTACTTCTCGGCGTTCTCCGTCGATCCGACGAACGGCACGAGTCCTGGCACGGGCTTCTGGTTCGGGCTGACGATCGGCCTGCCGGATCTGATCGACCAGTTCCTCGCCGGCGCTCCGCCGTTCGTGGGACAGCTCGATCCGACCGGTGGATCCTCGTTCGTGCTGCCGCCCTTCACCGTGACGCCGGCCCTGAACGGCATCACGCTCTACGGACTGACGAGCACGTTCAACCCGGCGACGTTCACGCCGACGGGGCACTCGAACGTGGCGTCGGTCACGTTCCAGTGATCGCGTTCGTGTCTCGGTGAAGGCGCCGGCCCGCGGGAGAGTGCCCGCGGGCCGCCGTGTCGAATCGAACGTCGACTGGCGTCAGAGGATGAAGTCGGTCGCGTTCGTGACCGCGAACGCGCTGTTCAACGCGCTCGGCGAGACCACCAGTGCCTGGAAGCGAACGGTCTGTCCGCCGAGTCCCGGCGGGACGGCGAAGTCGAACGTGAGCCCCGCCGAGGAGAGGCCCGGCACAGTGAACGGTGGGGCGCCGAGTGCGCCGTGGAGGACGAAGATCGGCCCGCTCACCCAGACCTGGGGCAGCCCGGCCGGGTGCGCGGGGGGCGTGTTCGAGGGGAAGAGCAGACCCACGACCAGCGGAGTCGTTCCGATGAACGACCCACCGGGCGACCGCATGAGGAGCCTGGCGATGCTTCCCGCGGCGGCCGCGCGCGACGACGCGAGCGGGTCTCCGCCGCCGTTCACGTAGCCGTAGAGTTCCACGTCCTCGTTGGAACCCGGGAGTGCCAGGACGGGAATCTCGTCGCCGCCCATGTCGATCGAAGGTCCGACGATGCGCGGGCCGGCGTCCGTGTCCGTCGTCGGATAGCCGGAGGCGTTGGGCACGCCGGCGTTGCGGCACGGTGACGACGCGGCGAGGTGGTAGTCGCCGTTCGCGGGATCTACGAAGCGTGGATTGGCGGTGATCACGCCGCTGGCGAACGTCGCCCCCGAGACGAAGCCGACGTCCGAGTAGCTCACGGACTGAGCCGAAGCGGAGGGAGCGTAGATGTCGCGAAGGATGTCGATCCCCGAGTTGCCCCAGACGATCGAGCTGACGACCGAGAGGCCGGCGACACAGACGATTCCTCCGGCGGTTGCGGCCGACGTGTTTCCGCTCAAGGTCGTCGCCTGGATGGTGCCGGCGCCGTTGGCGTACACCGCCCCTCCGTCTTGCGTCGCGGAGTTGTCGACGACCATGCAGTTCGTGAGCGTGAACTGGGTGGCGAGGCTCAGACCGCCACCGGTTCCGTTCGTGTGGTTGCCTCTCACCTTGCACGTGATCAGCGTGAAGGTGACGGCGGCACCACCGACGACCGTCACTCCGCCACCGCCATTCTGCGCTGAGATGTTGTCGGTGATCGTGCAGTTCGAGAAAGTCGCCGACGCACCGTTGATGTAGGCTCCGCCGCCGCTCCCCGACACGTAGCCGTAGGCCGACGGGTAGGCGAGGTTGTTGCGAAGCGTGCAACCGGAAACGAAGGGCAGCGACGTGCCGGTTCCGCTCGCCTCCATGTACACCCCACCACCGATGATCGCGACGTTGTTCTCGACGACGCAGTTCGAGAGGGTCGGTGAGGAGTTCGCGGTCGTCGCCTGGCAGTAGATTCCGCCACCTGCGCCCGTCTGCGTCGGACCCTGGCCGTTGCCGTACGGTCCGAGCGTCGGGGCGATGTTCCCCGTCACCCGGCAGTTGGTGATGGTCGGTGACGCGTTGAGGCACGCGATCCCTCCGACACCGCCCGTCACCGTGAAGCCGTCGAGTACGGAATTGGGTCCCTCGTTCGCCGAGAAAGTCACGACGCGGATTGATCCCAGCCCCTGGAGCGTGGTGACCGCCGAACCTTGCGCACTGTGGACGGTGATCGCCTTGCCGAGGAAGTTCAGGTTCCCCGAGTAGGTGCCGGGGGCGACCAGCACGTTGTCGCCGTTCACACACGCGTTGATCGCGGACTGCACGGTCGGGTACTGCGCGGGGACGTTGCGGGTCGTCTGGGCGTGGAGGGCGATCGATACGAACGCGAATCCGAGCACGGTGAGAAGTGGGCGGTGCGACATGGCATCTCCTTTCGGGGCGATGGGGACGGTCGCGGGCGGGACGGCGCGTGGCGTCCCGTTCGACGGCGCGGATGAACGCGGTGCGGAAGTCGGGCAGCCTATCATGACGCACGTTCCGGCGACGCAGGTCGGGCGCCTCAGCTGGATCTCGGGTAGGCTGTGCGCCCCCATCGATCGAGGTGAACCCGTGGCACGCCCCGCGTGCCGAGTCCGTGCGCGGAACGAAGAAGGAGAACTCATGAAACGCTCAGCGACTGCCGTCTGGAAGGGTGATCTGAAGGCTGGTGCCGGCGCCCTCTCGACTCCGAGTGGCGTTCTCAAGAACACGGCGTACTCGTTCTCCACGCGATTCGAGAACGGGACCGGCACGAACCCCGAGGAACTGATCGCGGCGGCTCATGCCGGCTGCTTCACCATGGCCACGTCCGCCTCCCTGGGCAAAGCCGGATTCGTGCCCGAATCCCTCACGACGGAGGCCACGCTCACGCTCGAGCAGGTGAATGGCGCCTGGACGATCACCACGATCCACCTCGTGATGAATGCGAAGGTCCCCGTGATCACGCCGGAGAAGTTTCAGGAGATCGCGGCGGACGCGAAGGCGAACTGCCCCGTGTCCCGCGCCCTGAAGGCGACGATCACCATGGAGGCGAAGCTCGGGTGACGTGGTGGCGGGCTTTCTTCGGAGTGGCGGCGGCGTTCGTCGCAGGGTGTGCGACCGCGCCGCGCCAGGTCCCGCTCCCGCAGCGGCCGAACATCGTGTTCGTCTTCACCGACGACCACGCGGCGCACGCGATCAGTGCCTACGGCTCGAAGATCAACACCACACCGTCCATCGATCGCCTCGCCCGCGAGGGCACTCTGTTCCGCAACTGTTTCGCGACGAACGCCATCTGCGGACCGAGCCGCGCCGTCATCCTCACGGGCAAGCACAGCCACTTGAACGGGATGATGGACAATCGAACGACCTTCGACGGGTCGCAGACGACGTTCCCGAAGTTGATGCAATCGGCCGGGTACCAGACGGCGATGATCGGCAAGTGGCACCTCGTGAGCGAGCCCACGGGGTTCGATCGCTGGCAGGTCCTGGTGGGGCAGGGGACCTACTACAACCCCGTGATGCTGGTGCCTGGCGGTCGCACGAAACTCACGGGATACACCACCGACCTCATCACGGATCTGAGCCTCGATTGGTTGAAGAAGGGCCGAGATCCCTCGAAACCCTTCCTCTTGATGCTCCAGCACAAGGCGCCGCACCGCGAGTGGTCACCCGGCCCCAACCACCTCACGCTCTACGACGATCGCGACATCCCCGAGCCCGAGAACCTATTCGACGATTGGAGCGGCCGTACCACCGCGGCGAGGGCGCAGACGATGACCGTCGCCCGGGACCTGACACCGGGCGATCTGAAACTCGAGCGTCCCGGCAACCTGAACGCCGCGCAACGGCAGGCGTGGGACGCGGCATACGGGCCGAAGAACGCGGAGTTCGCGCGTGCAGGCCTCGTCGGCGACGCGCTCACCCGCTGGAAGTACCAGCGCTACATCAAGGATTACCTTCGCTGCGTCGCGTCCGTGGACGACAACCTGGGCCGCGTGCTCGCCTATCTCGACGAGTCCGGGCTCGCGCAGAACACCGTCGTCGTCTACTCGTCTGATCAGGGGTTCTTCCTCGGTGACCACGGCTGGTTCGACAAGCGGTGGATGTACGAGGAGTCCCTTCGCATGCCGTTGATCGTTCGCTGGCCGGGCGTCACCACACCCGGGAGCGAGGTCGGGCAGCTGGTGCAGAACCTGGACTTCGCCCAGACGTTCCTCGACCTCGCCGGCGTCGAGGCACCGGGCGACATGCAGGGCAGGAGCCTCGTTCCATTGCTCGCAGGCGAGTCGCCTGCGGACTGGCGGACCTCCGTCTACTACCACTACTACGAGTGGTTTGGACCGGGCTCGACTCACGACGTTCAACGGCACTGCGGCGTGCGCACTGATCGCTACAAGCTCGTGCACTACTACCTGATCGATGAGTGGGAGCTCTTCGACCTCGAGTCCGATCCGCACGAGATGTCGAGCGTCCATGCGGACCCGAAGTACGCCGCGGTGTTCCTCGAGATGCAGCGTGAACTCGGGCGGCTGCGTCGAGAAGCCCGCGTCGAGGGTGCGCCCGAGCCCCCGCTCGACACCCGACCCGTCGCGAAGTGATCGCACGTGAGACCCATGCGCACCGCGGCCTTCGCCCGGGTGCGCAGACGCCGTTTCGATGAAAGCCCAATGGGGAGGATGGCCGGTGGGGTCGATGATGGCCTCGTCTCCTGCGGCCTGAGCTTCGATCTCGTTCTTCGCGGGCCTCGGGTCCGCAGCGGATCGACCGAAAGTGCCGGGAGCGGCGACTGCGGGGCCACACCATGGGCGAGGCGCATTCTCGGGACACGATCGAGATTCGGGTCCACGGACGCGGCGGTCAGGGAGGCGTCACCTGCGCGAAGATCATCGCCGCCGTCCACGCGGAGATGGGCAAGAGCGTGCAGACGTTCGGCGACTACGCGGGGGAGCGATCGGGTGCGCCCGTGCGCGCGTTCGCGCGCATCAGCGACGCGCCCATCACGAATCGAAACAAGGTCAACCGACCCGACCACATCCTGGTGCTCGATCCGACTCTTCTCGGAACGGACATCCTGACGGGGCTCGCGCCAGGTGGGATCCTCGCCATCAACACGTCGAAGCCGCTCGCTGCATTCGATGGTCGCTTCGGCGCGTTCCGTCTGGCGACGGTGGATGCGACGGAGATCGCGCGCCGCCATCGGATCGGCACCAGGTCCGTCGTGATCGTCAACACGACGATGGCGGGCGCGTTCGCAAGACTGTTGGGACTGCCACGGTCGGCCCTCGAAGCGACCTTCCATCACCTGGGACTGGCGAGCAACCTCGCGGCGGCGCGCGAGGCCTACGACGCCGTCACCATGCGGGCGCCGCAGGACGGAGATCCGGCGACGCTCGCGCGCCCTCCGGTGGCGCGAGCAACGGCGGCCGGCGTGCTCCCGCTCACGGAACACGTTGCAGGTCCCTCGACCGGGTTGAAGACGGGGAGCTGGCGGACGCAGGAGCCCCACCACGTCGAGCACCTCGCTCCCTGCAACGCGTGGTGTCCCGCGGGAAACGACGTCGTCGGGTTCGTTCAGGCGACCGCCACGGCCGGCGTCGCGGAGGCGGCTCGGATCCTCGGTCGATCGACTCCGCTCGCGGCCGTCTGTGGTCACGTCTGTCCTGCACCGTGCATGGAGGGCTGCAACCGCCGCGAATACGACGGCTCGGTCCACATCCGCGGGCTCGAGCGTTGGGTGGCCGAGCATGCGCCTGTCGCGCAGCGGCCCGAACGCCTCAGTGAGTCGGCCCGCCGCATCGCGATCGTGGGCGGCGGCCCTGCCGGACTGAGCGCGGCGTATACGACCGTGCGTGCAGGGCACCGCGTGACGATCCTCGATGGCGAGAAGTCGCTGGGTGGGCTTCTGCGCACGGGGATTCCAGAGTTCCGCCTGCCGCGCGCGGTCGTCGACCGGGAGGTGCGGGCGATCGTCGACCTCGGCGTCGAGACGCGGCTCGGCCAGTCCGTCGATTGGAGCCGCGTCGTCGCGCTGGCCCGGGAGTTCGACGCCGTCATCCTGGCCACGGGACTGGCGAAGCCTCGGCGACTGGACGTGCCAGGCGGACGCCTCGTGGGAATCGAGCAGGGACTGGACTTCCTGCGCAGGGTGAACCTCGCGGGCGGCGATCGGTGCTTTGGACACGTGGTCGTGCTCGGCGGCGGCAACACGGCCATCGACTGCGCCCGCAGCGCCCTTCGCTCGGGGGCTCGGCAGGTCACGGTCGTCTATCGGCGGACCGCCGAGGAGATGCCGGCGATCCGCGAGGAGGTCGAAGAAGCGCGAGCGGAAGGGATCGACTTCCTCCTCCAACGGCAGCCCGTTGGGTTCCTCGGCGAAGGATGCGTCAGCGCCGTCGAGCTGGCGGAGGTGATCCAGGGGGAACCGGATTCGACGGGGCGATGCGAGCCCGTCGTCACCGATCGGGTGCACCCGTTCGCGTGCGACCGCGTGCTCGTCGCGCTCGGACAGTCCGCCGACCGCTCGCTGGTTCCGCCCGGGTGGGACCTGCGCGAGGGGCGACTCTACGACGGTGGAATCGCGACGAACGTGTGGGCGGCCGGCGACTTCTCCACGGGCGACGGCACGGTCACACATGCGATCGGGGACGGTCGCCGCGTGGCGGGATCTGCCCTCGCCGCGCTCGGTGAGTCCGTGGACGTG
Source organism: Planctomycetota bacterium (assembly GCA_044222185.1). Lineage (GTDB taxonomy): Bacteria > Planctomycetota > CAIWVZ01 > JBGANV01. The sequence goes on along the minus strand of JBGANV010000011.1, from coordinate 108,648 downwards.
TTCCGTCGGCCCGATCGCTCGACCGCCGTCCCCGTCACCGACATCCGCCTCGATCACTTCGCCCGCACTGCGCCCGCCTGCGAACGGGTCGAGCACGCCGCCTCGCGCGTGAAGAGCTTTGCGCCCGTCAACTACGGACTCGACGGCACGTTGGAGGCGCATCGGTGCTTCTCGTGCGGACACTGCACGAAGTGCGACACCTGCCTCGTGTATTGCCCGGAGGGCATCCTGCGGCGGCGCGACGGCTCCTATGAAGTCGACTACTCGTTCTGCAAGGGCTGCGGGATCTGCGTCCACGAGTGCCCGCGGAAAGCCATGGAGATGACGTCGCTATGACCATCGAACTCCTCAGTGCGAATCACGCAGCCGCGAAGGCCGCCGCACTTGCGGGCTCCGCAAACCGCAGTGGCCGAGGCTTCGGTGGCGGCGTCTATCCGATCACTCCGCAGAGCGAGTGCATCGAACTTCTGTGCGACCTCGAGATCGAGAAGGGCACGATCGTCCGCGTCGAGAGCGAGCACAGCGCCATGGCGGTGTGCATCGGTTTCGCCCTGGGCGGTGCGCGGTCGTTCACGGCGTCGTCGTCCAATGGGCTCGCGTACATGACGGAGAACGTCATCAACGCCGCCATGTATCGGCTTCCCGTCGTCATGATGGCCGTGAATCGAACCCTCGGGCCCCCATGGAACATCTGGGTGGACCACGGCGACACGCTGCTCCTTCGCGACGCGGGCTGGATCCAGTTCTATTGCGAGGACAACCAGGAAGTGACGGATTCGATCCTGCTGGCCTATCGCCTCGCCGAGGATCATCGCATCAGCCTGCCGGTGATGGTCTGTCAGGACGCGTTCGTTCTCTCGCACACCATGATGCCGACGGAGATCCCAGCGCAGGAAACCGTCGATGAATTCCTGCCGGTGTTGGACCTGCACCATCGGCTCGGGGCAGGACCACGCACCATCGGCGGGCTGGACTTCCCCCACGAGACCGAAGTTCATCGGCGGCAGATGATGGAAGCGATGGCCGCCGTCCCCGCGGTCTATGGCGAATGTCAGGAGGCATTCGAGACCTGCTTCGGACGTCGCGTGGCCGATCCCGTGGTGCCCTATCGCATGGACGATGCGGACATCGTCCTCGTCTCGATGGGGACGACGGCAGCGACGATTCGACGCGTGGTGGACGAAGCGCGCGGTCGGGGAGTCAAGGTCGGCAGCCTGCGGGTGCGGATGTTCAGGCCATTTCCCGACGCGACGCTGCGACGGTTCCTTGCGCGCGCATCGCGCATCGGGATCATCGATCGCGATCTCTGCCCCGGGCTCGGCGGAATCTTGTGGAGCGAAGTGCGTGGTTGCGCGGCCCCAGGGAGCCTGGTCCAGAGCTACATGGTCGGCCTCGGCGGCGGCGACGTACTCCCCGAGCACATTGCACGGCTCTTGGACGACCTGTCGGCGAAACCCAGTGCGGACGAGCCCAGGCTCGTGGAGGTGGAGCGATGAGCGAGCCGCTTCTTCACGGACTCGCGCAGAGTCGTTTCGATCGCGCCGAACCGCTGTTGCGCGCGGGCAACACCAATTGCGGCGGGTGCGGCATGTCGATCGCGCTCAACATGCTCAGTCACGCGATCGGCGAGCGCCGCGTTCAACTCGTGATTCCCGCGTGTTGCGGGATCGTCACGGCGGGTCCCTATCCGTACTCGAACTACGGGGCACCCGTGGCGGCATCGACGTTCGCGTCCGCAGCGGCGGTTGCGACAGGCCTCGCGCACGTGGCGCGGATGAACGGCGAGTCGACGCGCGTCATCTGCTTCGCAGGCGACGGCGGGACGTACGACATCGGCATGGCGACGCTGTCGGCCGCGGCCGAACGCGACGAGGACATCCTCTACATCTGCTACGACAACGAGATCTACGGCAACACGGGCGGACAGCGGTCCTCCGCCACGCCGCTCGGCGCAAAGACGACGACGACCACGCGCGGCAAGCTCGTCCCGAAGAAGGACATCCTCGGAATCATGGCGGCGCATCGCGTGCCGTATGCGGCGTCGTTGTCGCTCGCTCACCCGGACGACATGGTGCGCAAGATGCGCGATGCGCTCGGGATCGGAGGGTTCCGCTTTCTCCACGTTCTGTCGCCGTGCCCCACCGGGTGGAAATCGGAGCCCGCGGATGGGATCGAACTCGTGCGATTGGCGGTTCGATCAGGCCTGTATCCGGTCTTCGAGGTGTTCCACGGCTCGCGCTACACGATCAACGTCGAGCCCGAGATGTCGCGGCCGGCGATCGAGCGGTACTTCTCGCTTCAGGGTCGGTTCCGGAAGTCCGCGTTCGACGTGGACGACGTCTGGGACGACGTGGAGCGCCATTGGCACCGCTTGCGCGCGCTCGCTTCAGCTCACGCGACAGCGTGAAATCCGCGCGGCGCGTCCGAGCCGATCAGCCGTTCTTGTTCACCCGCGATTTCGCCGACGCAGCCTTGGCTCGCGCGGGCCTGGCGGCCTTCGGGGGGCGGCTCTTCATCGTTGCAAGCGTGATCAGATAGCGCTCGACATAACGGGCGGCGGGCACGCGCCTGAAGACCTCGCCGACGACGTCCAATGCCAGGTCGTCCGCCTTCTTGAAGCGGATGCAGGCCTTTCCCATGTCGAGCTTCTTGCCGGTCTTCGCCCACGCCTGGTGGAACCACTTGGCGTGTTCGGCGTCGCCATACACCGACATGAGGTAGAGCGAGTTGTATCCCTTCTGGGACGCGAGTCCGGCGAACGGCAAGGGCTGCTTCGGATCGCAGTGATAGCCCTGCGGCAGGATGCGGTGCGGCACGTAGTAGCCGATCATCCCGTATTGCATCCCCTCCTCGTAATCCGCGTCGAGGTTCTCGAGGATGACCTTTCGGACTTTGTCGATCTCGGCGCGGCGGTCGGCCGGCATCGCCTTCAGGTACTCGGCGACGGTCGTGGCTTTGCTCTGCATGGAAGTGCCAACAGTTTAGCGAGTCGGGGGTGGCGAAAGCGCCGTCGCCGCCGTCAGAGACCCCCGAGCAGGGAGCCGAGCAGCACCTGCGCGACGAACTCGCCAAGCTCGAACCAGAGCCCGCCGGGCCGCTTCTCGCGGACCCAGGGTGTGCGTTCTCGCTCGGTCCGCCGGCACGAGGCGCAGACGCCACTCAGCAGGGGCTTCGTTCGGGCGCAGCGGATGCACTCGGTCGGCCTGTCCATCGCTCTCAACTCTCGAAAGGGGACGCGATTGGGCTGCTCGACGGAACGCAGGTCAAAGACAAGCGAGGATCGTCAGCACGAGGTTCAGGATGAGATCGACCAGGCACATGGCTGCCTGGTAACTCCATCCGCGATCCGCGCGCGCCCGCTCACGCTGCCGGCAGGCGAGGCAGACCCGCGTTCCGATGGGGGTCGTTCCTCGACAACGTGTGCAGCGGTCAGGGCTCATGGCAGTTGCAACCGGATACGACGCGAGGCGGCGAGCTTCGCGGCGGATTCCGCCGAAGGTCGGTTTTGGCGGCGCCGCGTCGACGGGTGACTCCGGAGCGCAAGTTACTGCGGAATCGATGGTTGCGGATGGCGAGGCGGGCCTGGTCGGGGGTGGACGGCGCGCCGTCTGGCTCCGGGGGGCTGGAGGATCCCTCGCGTTCCCGGACGTTGCGACGCCTACGGCTCCCGTCCGGCCGGGCGCGAATCCGTGCCCACCGAACGCGTGAGGTTGTCGCCGAGACGCCGTCGCATGTCATCGGCGAGGCGTGAGAGCCGGGCCACCACGTCGGGGTGGTCCGCGGCCACGTTCCGCGCCTCCGCTGGATCATCGACGAGGTCATACAGTTCGGTCCCAGTCCGTCGGTTCCAATCGTATTGCCCTGCGCGGCCACCCTTCCCGGGGGCTCGGCCGATCATCGACCGATAGCCGTGTGCGAAGTGCAGCTTGAAGCGACCCGATCGGACGGCCTCCAGATCGTTGCGCTGGTACCAGAAGAACAACGCCTCGTGAGGCGACGCGGCTCCGTCGTCCGTGAGCAACGGGCCGATGTCCGCGCCGTCGATCGCAAGCGGCGGCAGCGGCGCACCGATCAGCTTCGCGATCGTCGGGAGGAGGTCGATCGTCATGGCGGGCTCGGCACTCACGTGTCCCGCGGGGATCACGCCGGGCCAGCGGAACAGGGCTGGCACCCTCACGCCACCTTCGAACGTCGTGCCCTTGCCCTCACGCAGCCCTGCCGTCGACCCTGCATGATCGCCGAAGACGAGCCATGGCCCGTTGTCGGAGGTGAAGATCAGCAGCGTTTCGTCCGACACGCCCGCGCGCGAAAGCGCGTCCTCGATTGCTCCGACGGACCAGTCGATCTCCGCGATCACGTCGGCATACAGGCCGTGGCCGGTGGAACCCCGGAACCGATCGGACGCGTGCAGCGGAACGTGCGGCATGGGGTGCGCGACGTAGGCGAAGAACGGCTGTTTGCGGCGCGCGCTCTCTTCGATGAACGCCACGGCGCCATCCGTGAACATCCGCGTGAAGCGCGACTGGTCGGGATTCAGCTCGACGATCCGCTCGTTCTCGATGAGTGGCAGCGGTGGCCATGCCGTCGGGCGCTCGGCGTTCTCAGGACCCATGTCGTTCGAATAGGGGATGCCGAGGAAGCGGTCGAATCCGTGCCGCAGCGGAAGGAACCGTGGGTGATGCCCCAGGTGCCATTTCCCGAAGGCCGCAGTGGCGTATCCCTGGGCACGGCAGACCTGGGCCAACGTCTGCTCGCCGTCGGCGATGCCCACCTCGTCCGACGGCGCCAACGCACCGCTGATGCCGACACGGCTCGCGTAGCAACCCGTGAGGATCGACGCCCGCGAGGCCGAGCACACCGGCTGCGACACGTAGAAGTCCGTGAGCCGCGCGCCCTGACGCGCCAGCCGATCGAGCCGAGGCGTCCACGTCACGCGCGGGTCGTTCGCGCCGACGTCGCCGAAGCCCATGTCATCGGCGACGATCAACACGACGTTCGGGCGCCGCGACGTGGCGGACGAGGAATGCGACGCGCACCCGACGATCGGAAGCAGGCAGAGTAGGGAGGCGACCCACGGATTCATGGGCGCGATCATCCCACGTTCGGCTCGATTGTCGACGGCCTCCGGCGGTGTTCGCACGGCCGCCGCGGCGCGACGCGTGCGTCGCTTCACCGCGACGCGCCGCCGGACGCGAACGCCGCGAATCCGGCGACGAAATCCTGGATCTGCTTTCGGGTCGCCTCGTCCGTCAGGTTGCCCTGGGCGTCGAAAAGAGCCGGAGCCTTCGAGATGAGCAGTCTCCCGCCGAACCACGGGCGGCAGCCCAGCGCGCGGAGAATCGGCAGCCACGCGTCCTGCGCGAGCACGGTGCCGAGCCCGCCGGGCGTCGCACCGAGGAGCGCGACGGCGCGGCCGGAGAAAACGCGCTTCGAGTCGGTCGGCGGACGGGTGAGCCAGTCGGTCGCGTTCTTCAGTACGCCGGGGATGGAGTTGTTGTACTCGGGAGTGGCGATGATCAGTCCGTCGGAGGACGCGATCCTGTCCTTCAGTTCCGCGACGCGCGGTGGGATGCCAGTCGCGGCCTCCGCATCGGCGTCGTAGAGCGGGATGCCGCGGATCGACTCCACGGCGAGCGTGCAGCCGGAGGGCATGACGGCGGCCGCCGCTCGGAGGATCCCCGTGTTGAACGAACCCGCGCGGAGGCTTCCGGAGATTCCGACGAAACTCGGCATGCTGTGGCTCCCGTGGCTGAGGTGGCGGCGATCAAGGTCGTCGAATGCGGGACCATGCTACGTGCGCGACGGCGATGGCCGTGTTTCCGGCGCACCCGTAGACTGTGCGGCCGTTCCTTCGCGCGACTTCCATGCCGTTCACGCCTTTCCACTTCGGACCGGGCCTCGCGCTCAAGGCGATCCTGCCCCGTCACGTTTCGTTCCTCGCGTTCGCTGCGGCCAACGTGACCATCGATTGCGAGACCGGATACCACATGCTCCGCGGCGAGTGGCCGCTTCACCGCGCCCTCCACACGCTCCCGGGCGCTGCGGTCGCCGGGGTCGTGACCATCGTCGTTCTCGTTGCGCTTCGCAGGCGCCTGGCTCGGTGGTTCGACGCAGACGGCGCGGATGTCGCCGCGGGCGCCACCTCGTTCGAGTTCTCCGCGCGCGCCATCGCGATCGGAGGTGCGCTCGGCTCACTCTCGCATCCGATCCTCGATGGGATCATGCACGAGGACGCGCGGCCGTTCGCCCCCTTCACCTCCGAGAATCCGCTGCTCGGATCCGCCTACGACGTGGCGCGTTTGCATGCGGCGTGTTTCCTCTGCGGGGTTCTCGGGGTCTGCCTGCTGCTCTTGCGGATGGGATGGCGCCGCCGTCGCGCTCGGAAGCCTGAGTGACGGCCTCAGGCGACAGCCTTGACCAGCCTCACGACGACGTAGAGTGCGCCGCCCGTGGAACCCGCGTCACGAATCGTCGGCGATGGGGATGGTCGAGCGGATCGCGACCTCGCAACGGCGGGTGCGCGCGCAACCGATCTTCCGACCGTCGAAACCTCCGGCCAGCGCCCCCTTCGGCCCTGGGTTCGCCGTCTCGAATCACTGCTCGGTGAGGGGCGCTGGTTCCTTCTGAGCGCGATCGTCGGGGTCATCGCGGGGCTTGGTGCCATCGCCTTTCACTGGATGGCCCACCGTCTGGGCGAGTCAGCGCTCGGCAGTCTCGCGGGCTATCACCCGGTGCGTCCCCGCGGCGAGACCGGCGACCTCACGACACCGTACGCCTACGATCGCGCGACGATCTCCCCGCTTTGGTGCCTGCTTCTTCCGACGGTTGGGGGACTCGCGGTCGGTTGGCTGATTCGCCGATTCGCGCCGGATGCGAAGGGACACGGCACGGATTCGGCGATCCATGCGTACCACCACAAGAAGGGCGTCATCCATGCCAGCGTCGTCTGGGTGAAGACGGTGGCGTCGTCGATCACGCTTGGCACCGGTGGGAGCGGGGGAGGCGAGGGCCCGATCGCCCAGATCGGCGCCGGGTTCGGCTCCGTGCTCGCGTCGTGGCTCGGACTGCCCAACCGCGATCGGCGGATCCTGCTCGCGGTCGGCATGGGCGCGGGCGTCGCCGCGATCTTCCGCGCGCCACTCGCCGGCGCACTGTTCGCGGCCGAGATCCTCTATCACGACTGCGAGTTCGAGAGCGAGGTCGTCATGCCGGCGCTCGTGGGCTGCATCACGTCCTACAGCGTGTTCACCTGGCACGCCGGGCCCGGGACTCTCTTCGCCGCCGACCTCATTCCGAACTCGTCGGCGTTCACGTTCCACTCGCCGATCGAACTCGTGCCCTACGCGATCCTCGCCCTCGTGCTTTCGGCCGTGGGGCACGTCTACGTGCGCACGTTTCACGGGATCGAATCCGCCTTCGAGCGCCTGCGGCTGCACCCAATCGTCAAACCAGCTCTCGGTGGACTCCTCACGGGAGGCCTGGCTCTCGGACTGATGAAGGTTCTGGGTGACGGCCGTGCCTTGAGCGTGCTTTCATTCGGCTATGCGCCGCTGCAGGAGTCCCTCGATCTGACCCCGGCGACCTTTCGCGGCGCGGGAGCCTGGGCACTTTGCGGCACGTTCGCGCTGCTCGCGCTCGGCAAGATCGTGGCCACGGGGCTGACGATCGGATCCGGCGGCAGCGCGGGCGTGTTCGGGCCGTCGATGGTGATCGGGGGCTCCGTGGGCACGGCGGTGGGCATCCTGTTCCAGCAGGTATGGCCCGGCGTCGCGCCCCATCCTGGCGCGTTCACCATCGTCGGCATGGCGGCGTTCTTCACGGGCGTGGCGCGCGTGCCGATCTCGACGCTGATCATGGTCAGCGAGATGACGGGGAACTACGACCTGCTCGTTCCGGCGATGGGTGCCGGTGCGATCACCTTCGCGCTGTGCCGCAATGCCCGCCTCTACCGTTCCCAGGTGTCGTCGAGAACCGAGTCTCCCGCCCACCGTGGCGACTTCATCGTGGATGTGCTCGAAGGGTTGCGCGTCTCCGACCTCATGGATCGCGTGAGGCCGTCGGAAACCGTCACGATCGCGACGCCGTTGCGCGCGCTGATCCGGCGCCTCGCCGAGGGCCAGAGCCACTACTATCCGGTCGTGGACGGGTCGGGCGCATTGGCGGGCATCTTCAGCACGAGCGACGTGCGCCGATTCGTGAACGACGAGACGATGTGGGATGCGCTCGTGGCGGCGGACGTCATGACCACGCCGGTCATCGCCGTGACGCCGGCCGACGACTTGAGCCTCGTGATGCGACGATTCACCCAGAAGAACATCGACGAGATCCCCGTCGTCGACGTGGCGACCGGCAAGAGCCTCCTCGGGCTTCTGCGACGACGTGAAGTGATCGAGGCCTACAACCGCCAGGTCGCCGCGCGAACGACCGTGCCGAAGCCCGCAACGTCCGACTGACGCGTCGCAGCGCGGCGCTCTGTGCCCCGCGACGACCCGGTTGCGCCGACCTTCGCGTGTGTGAATTGCCCGGCGCGTGGGCGAACGTACACGGAGCGGGGCCCCTGCCTGACCCGTTGCCCGCGGTTCTCCGCCTGCGACGACGCGGGCACGGCGCTTGCACCTGCGGCGTCCACCGTGCTCTGCCCCCGACCGAAGGATCGCCCATGAGAATCAGGCCCCGAACCGTCGCAGTGTCCGCACTTCTCGCCACGTCGCTCGTCGCCCAGTCCTTCAACCTCGACGTCGGATCCATCGTCCCCGGTGGCGCGGGCTCCGGGACGCCAGCGCCGACATACGGCGCGGCGGCGCATCAACCTGGAACGTGGAACTGGCTCGCCAACGTCAGCGCGGGCCCGTTTGCGCTGTCCGATCTGTCGGGAGCCGCGACCGGTGTCGTGTGTACGCGCAATGACGGCATGGGCGGCCTGTTCGGGTTCAACAACCTGATGACGACGGGTTACTTCCAATCGCTGATGGACGACGGCCACGCAGCCGCGGCGGGGATGTCCATGAGTTACCGGTTCACGGGCCTCGCCCCCGGTCGTTACGTGGTGTTCACCTATGCGTGGGCGCCCGACAGCGCCTCGTACCTGACGAGCGTGAGCGTGCAGGGATCGACGAGTCCGAACCCGCAGGTCGTCGGGGGCGCACTGGTGGCGGTGAACACGTTCACGCCCGGGATCACGCACGCCGTGCACGCCGTCACGTTGGCCGCGGGCGCAGACCTCGTGATCGATTGGTCGGCGGCGCAGGGCGCGGGCACGATCGACGGCTTCCAGATCTGCAGGGATTACCGCTTCACCCTCTCGCAGACCGCCGCCTCGGGCGCGCTCACCATGACGAACGCGTGCGGAGTACCCGGCAACACCCATGTCAACCTCGTCACGTTCACCCAGGGCTCGTTTCCCAACGGCGCGCTCTTCGGGATCGACCTGTCGATCTCCGATGCCCTGGCCGAGGTCGCGCTGGGACCGCCGTTCTTCGGAACGCTCGACGGCAATGGCAGCGCAACGGTCGTGATCCCCGGGCCGCTCCCCTCAGGGACGACGATCTACTGCGTTGGGCTCGAGTTGGATGCGTCGCTGACCTCGGTCGCCGCGTTCACGAACCCGTTCGCGTACACGCTTCTCTGACGCCGCGCTCGCCGCGCACGGCCATGCGGGGCCCGCCGGGTATCATCCTCGCCATGGATCGCGGGGACTCCACATGCTGGACGCTGGTGAGGAGTGCGGCCGCCGGTGACCCGGAGAGCCGCGAGACCTTCTCCCGGCTCTACGGTCCCGTGATCCGCGCATACCTTGCCGCGCGGTGGCGCCTGACACCGTCCGACGAGGAGGTCGCCGATGGCGCACAGGAGGTGTTCCTCCAATGCTTCAAGCCTGGCGGCGCCCTCGCTCGGGCCGAGTCCGACAGACCCGGTGGGTTCCGCGCCTTCCTCTACGGGATCACACGCAACGTCGCCGGGACGCTGGAGGCTGCACGCCAGCGGCGACGTCGGGCCCAGGACTCGGATGAGCTCGACGGCGTCGAAAGCGACGACGCCAGCGCTTCGCGCGTGTTCGATCGGGCGTTCGCCCAGGCTCTCACCCGCGAGGCGCGCCGGCTGCTCGCATCACGGGCGGACGCCGGTGGCCAGGCGGCGCTGCGGCTGCGAGCCCTCGAGCTGATGTACGAACGGGGCCTGCCGAGTCGTGACATCGCCGTCGAGCTCGCGCTCGACGTGGCGGCCGTCTATCCGCTCATGACGCGGGCCCGGAAGGAGTTTCGCGCCGCGTTGCTCGAGGTCCTCGCCGCCTACCACCCGACCGACACACGTGAGGAACTGGAAAGACGTTGCATCGAGATCTTCTCGGCTCTCTGACCCGGATGTGCCGCAAGCTTCGAAAGGTTTTCCGCTAGAGATCCTCAGTCGGTCCGAACCTGTTTGTGAGCCCATGTACCGCCTGCGTCGTCGCCAGCCCCCGCCCCCTGCATGAACGAGCCGTCCGAGGATTATCTGGAGAAGGCCCTGAGCGCGGCGTTCTCGCCCGCTGAAGGTTGTCCCGCTGGAACGGGCGGGAGCGGGAGCGTGCTGTCGCGACCCAAGGGCGCGCCGTCCAACCGGGTTCCCGAGTCCGTGGGCAGGTACCCGATCCAGGCGCTCGTCGGCCGCGGGGGAATGGGCCTGGTCCTGCGCGCGAACGACACGGAGCTCGATCGGCCAGTCGCCGTGAAGATCCTCCACGAGCACCTGGCCGACGATCCGGAGATGGTTCGCCGGTTCGTCACCGAGGCGCGGGTGGGGAGCGGGCTGCAGCATCCCGGGGTCGTCCCCGTTCACGAGCTCGGACAGGCCGACGATGGGCGGCCCTATTTCACGATGAAGCTCGTGGAGGGGCGGACGCTCGCGGCCACTCTCGCTGCTCGCTCCGACGCGACGGAGGATCGCCTCGGATTTCTCTCGGCTTTCGAGAAGATCTGCCAGGTGCTCGCGTACTCGCACGCTCGCGGCGTGTGTCACCTGGACCTGAAGCCCGCGAACATCCTGCTCGGCGCGTTCGGCGAGATCCTCGTGACCGATTGGGGCTTCGTCTCGCACCCAGGAGACGACCCTTCGGCGCCCCGAGCGCGCATCGTCGGGACGCCGGCCTACATGTCGCCCGAGCAAGCGACGGGCGACACGCAGCGGATCGGCCCCCGGTCGGACGTGTTCGCCCTCGGCGGGGTTCTCTGCGAGATCCTCACCGGCAAGCCGCCCTACGAAGGTGAGACGGCGTCCGAGATCCTCCTCGCTGCGTCCAGGGCGTGGCTGGCCGATGCGAGCCAGCGCCTCGATGCCAGTGGCGCGGACCCCGAACTCGTCGACATCGCGCGGCGCTGCTTGTCACCGGATCCTGCAGCTCGTCCGGAGAGCGCGGGCGTCGTGGCCGACCAGGTCGGTCGATACCTGCGTTCACTCGACGAGCGTGCGCGCATCCTCGCGGTGGACGCGGCGGCGGCGCGGGCGAGGGCCGCAGCCGAGGGGCGCCAGCGGCGCCTCGCGATCGCGCTTGCCGCGGCGGTGGTGCTGGCGGTCGTGCTCGCGGCCGGCGGCTGGATCTGGGTCGAGCACGAGCGGTCGGCCCGCGTTCGCGACGACGAGCACGCGGCCGTCGAGATGAGCGAACGGATCCGGTTGCTTTCGGAGCGTGCGAGTCAGGGAACCGAGCCCGACCCGCGCGCCTGGGACGAGGCGGTCGCGCTCGCACAGAACGCCGCCGCTCTCGTCCGAAGTCGCAGCGTCGCGCCCGACATCAAGAGCCGCATCGAGGATCAGGTGGCCGCCGTCGAGCGTTCGCGCCTCGCGGACGTGGACAGTCACCGGCTACTCGAACAGCTCCGGACCATCCGGGAGCGCGTGGGTGATTCTCGGGACCGTCTGTCCAAGGACCGGGACTACACGCAGCTGTTCACTCGGGCCGGCATCGACGTGGATGCCCTCGGAGTCACAGGGGCCGCGGAGAAGGTGCGGGTGCATCCGCTGCGCACGTGGCTCGTTCGGGCGCTGGACGATTGGGCTCGGTCGCGGCGCGCGCTCGGCGGGCCCGCCGCCGAGACTGCGGGAACACTCGTGGAGGTTGCAAACCGCGTGGATCCCGATGAGTTCCGCGTGAAGGTTCGCGCGGCCGTGGCCACCCGCGACGGCGCGGCGCTCGATGCTCTCGTCGAGTCGGCGGAGCGTGCCGCCGAGTCGGATGACACCCAGATCCTCCTGGCGCTGAGTCTGAACGACGTCGGCCATCGGGCGCGGGCGATCGCGGTACTCGACGAGGCTCAAGCTCGATACGCCGGCGTCTACGAGATTCACCACCAGCTCGGCATGCTGCTGCGCGATCCCAACGCTGCGACGCTCACGGATGCCATCCGCCAGTTCTCCATGGCGCTGGCGCTACGGCCCAGGAGCGCCCATGCCCACGTCGACCTGGGGCAGGCGTTCCTGCAGGTCGGCGACCTGAACTCCGCGGAGCGTCACTTCGAGGAAGCGGGCGACATCGACCCGACGTACGCGCCGGCCGTGCACTTCGAAGGCCTGGTGGCATGGAAGCGCAACGACCTCCGCCGCGCGGAGACACTGCTCCGGCAGGCGATCGCCCTCGACCCCGAGATGGCGATGCCCTACGCCGGGCTCGTCGTCGTCCTTCGGGAGAGCGGCCGGGCGCGCGATGCGGAGGAGACCGTCCGGAAGGCTCTTTCGACCTGGCCGGACAAGGTCGATCTCGTGGCGGCTCTCGCCGAGATCCTCGTGGCCGACGATCGCGTGGGGGAGGCGTTGCCGCTCCTGCGCAAGATGACGGAACTGGCGCCGGACGCTGCGAACGTGTGGCACGCCCTGGCCGTGCAGTTGACGAACGTGCGGCCTACGGAGGCGTTGACGGCGTTCCGCGAGGCCCTCGAGCGCGACCCGCGATCGCCCGAGATCCTCTGCGATCTGGGGCAGGCGTTGGTTCGCGCAGGCGAATTCAGGGAAGGGTGCGAGTTGCTTCGCCGCGGACACCAGCTCGGGTCGGCGCGCGGGGCTTCGTGGAAGTTCCCGTCGGCCGAATGGGTTGCCGAGGCCGATGCCCTCGCGGCGGCCGCCGATGACTTGCGCGAGGAAACGATGGACGACCTCCTGGCCCGCGGGATGGACCAGCTCGCGTTCCTGGCCAGGGCCTCCTGGTACATGGGGCGGCACGTCAGTGCGGCGCGCTTCTCCGTCGAGTTGCTCGGACGGGCTCCGCCGGGGATGGCGATCCCGCAGTCGTTCCGGGAATTCGCCGCGAGGGCTGCGGCGTCGGCCGGAACGGGCGGCGGCAATGAACGGGTGGACCCGGCGGATGCGGCGGAATGGCGGGGCAAGGCGCTCGCGTGGCTGACGCCGATCGTCAGCGCCGCCGAGGCGGAAGTCGGCAACGACGGCGGCGCGAAAGAGGGCGCGGCGCTCTCGCGCCGGATCCTCGAGGACCCCGGCTTTGCGGGGGTCGGCGACGCGAGCCAGCGAGATCGGCTGCCAATGGCCGAGTCCGCGGCATGGACCGACCTTCTCGCTCGCGTCGCCCGCCTGGGAACCCGGTCGGCGACGCGCCCCGTGACGGCTCGCCCCGAGACGCGTTAGTCGGCCGGGCGGCCGCGCGTCCGGCGGTTGGGCGACCCGACCAGAAGGCCGCACCCGGTCCCATGCCGAGTCGAACCGCGGCGAGGCGCGCGGAATCGGATGGTGCGAGGACTGAGTCTCAGCCGCAGCAGCCAAGAAATGCGGCGTCCTCGTTATGTCCCCCGCTAGAAAATCCCACGGCGACCTAAAGGGAACTGGAGGGTCCCGCGCCGAGGGCTTGCGCCCTGCGCGACGTGGACCCGGACCGCGCCGGCGACCGGTTCGGTCCATTGCCCCCCAACCAGATCGAGATCAGTGCTGAGGCGAGCGCGGTCGATGGCGTCGCGCGAGGTGGCGTCGTCGGCGGAAATGGGTTCGGAACGTGCTGCGGCCCGGCCCAGGGGTCGACCTGCCCCGGACCTCGGGGCGCCGACGCCCCGGTCGATGCCCGTCGAGTTTGCTCGCACTCAGCCATGAGGACGTGTGAGATGAGCAGATCGAATCCTTTGCTGTTGGTCGTCCTGGCGCTGGCGATGCCGGCGCTCGCGCAGGTGGCGAGCCCGAGCCTCGTCCAGACCCGCGCAAACTTCGTCGCGTATTCCGGCATGTTCGCGCCCGGCACGGCGGCGAGCGCGGTGCTTGCCGCACCGAGCCAGACCGGCTCCAATCCCAACCCGCCGTCGCCATTCGACAGCCCCGTGATCAACGCGAACGGCGAGGTTTTCTTCCGCAGTCGCATGACAGGGAACATCGCGACGACGAACGAGCGCGCGCTCTTCCGCGGGCACACGGCCGCTGACCTGCAGATGGTCATTCGTGGCGGCGACGCGGCTCCTGGCCTCCCGGCTGGCATCACGCTGAATACGGCGACGGCCCAGGGACTCAACGGGACCGTTCGCATGTCCAGCACCGGCATCATGATGTTCGCCTCCGCGATGTCGGGGACGGGCCTCACGACCTCGAACGACTCGGCGTTCTTCGGTGGCCTCCCAGGCAGCCTCGCGCCGTTCTTCCGCGAAGGCGATCCGGCTCCGGGCACGGCCGGCGCCACGCTTTCGTCGAGCTTCTCGAGCATGAGCCAGCAGTCGACAGGGTGCAACGAGAGCGGATACATCCTGTTCCAGAGCGCGACCGCCGGCGGTGACACGATCACCTCGGGCACGACCGCGAACAACTCGGGGTGGTTCACCGGCCTTCCCGGCAACCTCCAACTCATGCAACGCAAGGGCGACCTCGTCCTCGGTGGCACCGTCGGCATCAGCGCACTGGGGTTCATCAGCCAGATGAACTCCCTCGGCCAGGTCCTCCACGACGAGACGCTCTCGACGTCGCTCGGCACCACGCCAGCGACGGCCGCGAACGACAAGACGCTTTGGATCTACAACCAGGGCGTGGGCAACACGCTGATCCTGCGCGAAGGTGATCCGGCCCCGGGCACCGGCGGCGGCACCTTCAGCCTCGCCAGCAACGGCTGGACGGTGAACACCGGATCGAACACGTTCAACAACAACGGGAACACGGTGATCTCCGCTGACATCTCCGGCGGCAACGTGGTTGCCGGGCTCACGGATCGCGCGCTGTACATCGGCGGCATCAGTGGCTGGACCATGGCCATGCGCCGCGGCGACGTCGCGCCGGGCACCGGTGGCGCCACGTTCGACGTCGTGAGCAACGCCAGCCTCAACATCAACAACGGCGACGAGATCGCCTTCGAGGCATCGCTCCTGGGCGGCGGCACGACGACGACGAACGACACCGGCATCTGGAAGGGGACGGCCAACAACTTCGTGAAGATCATGCAGGAGGGCGACCCGGCCCCGGGTACGGCGGGTGCCGTGTTCGGCAACCAGACCGGCCTCTTCATGATCATGAACGAGCGCGGCCAGATCGTCTTCAGCGCATCGCTCGTCGGAGGCGACGTCGTCCCCGTGAGCGGCAACGGCAACGCTACCTATGCCTACGATCCCATCGTCGGCCTGCAGTTGGTCGCTCGCGGCAACGACGTGATCACGCTTCCGGACAACACGACCAAGAACATCGGCTCGTTCGGTTCGGGCATCCAGTTCAACAACGGAGCCGCGAACCCGCTGAGCTTCAACGCCGACGGGACGATCTGCTCGGCTGTGAACTTCCCGACGACGAGCGGCGGTGGCGGGGCGATCGTCACGATCCGCCTCGGCTCGATCTCCGGCGTCCCGTCGCACATCTCCGCGGCGGCTGGCGGCGTTCACACCATGTATCTCGACGCGGGCGTTCCCCGCGCCGGCGCTTTGTACGTGCTCGCTGGAACGGCCAGCGGAACCCAACCCGGCTTCCAGGTCGGGGCGTTCACCATTCCGCTGAACATCGATCCTTACTTCCAGCTGACGATCCAGTTCGCCAACTTGCCGCCGTTCGGCAACACGTTCTCGACGCTGGATGGATTCGGGCGATCGGTTGCGACGTTGACGGTTCCCGCAGGCATCCCCGGTCTTGCGGGCATCGTTCTCCACCATGCCTTCGCGACGATCGACGGCTTCGGGCAGCCATCGTTCGCCAGCGACGTCACTCGCCTCGAATTGGTGCCCTGATGTGAGTGCCCGCGGCTCGCCGACGGCCCCGTTCAACGGCACGGGGTGGAAGGCGTAGCCGCAATATCGTGCTTCCGTCGCGCCAGCCTCGAGCCCACCCTCGAGTTGGCGCGACGGTCTTTTTTTGCCCCCACGCTTCCTCCGCGCTCGCTTGCGGCGTGAGCCCAGGCGGCCGGGCGCGGACCGTCCACCGGCCCCGCCGGGGGCGTGCGAGCGCCGGTGCTCCGCTGACGGCCTCCTTCGGCGCCCGCCTCCCGTCAATCCCGCCGGCATGCGGCGGAACCGGCCCCCCGCCGCCGCCCTCGACAGGTCGGCCCGGCCCCGGTGCGCCGTCGTCGCCGCCGACCCGTGGCGCCAAAGCCCCGCGGCGGCGTGCCAATCGCAACCCCGACCTTCGAAAAAAACGGCCAGATGATCGGGATCCTGCGGCATCCTGTCGACGGTACGCCGAGCACGACATGGCCAAGTCCCTCGAATTGAACGATCTCCTGACTCACGGCGAGTGGGTTCGCCGCGTCGTACGCGGTCTCGTCTTCGACCCGCACCAGGTCGACGACGTCGTTCAGCAGACCTGGCTCGCGGCGTTGCGCACCCGGCCCGAGGGTCTCGAGTCGCCCAAAGGCTGGCTGCGCCAGGTCGCCCGTCACTTCGCCTTCGAGTCGGCCCGCAAGGCGGTGCGCCGTCGCCGCGCCGAACCAGTCGTCGCGCGCGCCGAGTCCGAGCGGGCCGCGGACGAGATCGCTCACCGGCTGGAACTCCATCGCCGCCTCGTGGAAGCGGTCGCGGCGCTCGACACACCGTATCGAACCGTCGTCGGGCTTCGCTACTTCGAAGATCTGGCGCCTCGCGAGATCGCGGCGCGGCTCTCCCTTCCGGTCACGACGGTTCGCAACCGGCTGAGCCGCGCCCTGGCCCAACTGCGCGAGCGCTTCGATGCCGAATTCGGCGACCGGCGGACGTGGAGCCTGGCGATGCTGCCGCTCGCGCTGCCTGCGTCGGCTCCCGTGAGCGCCGCTTCCGTCGCCGGCGCGACCCTGCTCGGGATCGGCGGGTGGCTCTTGATCGGACTCGCTACGGCGTGGCTGGCCATGCAGGCGATCGACCCGATGAGCGTTCCGCCGACGTCGCCGACGCCCACGGCCGCGGCGCGCCCGGCGACGTCATCGCCTGGCCTGCAGGTCGACCCGTCCACGGCAGTCGTCTCTCCCCAGGCCCCTGATTCGCGGCGGGCCGACGGGGCGGAGGTCGCCGGCGAAACCCGCACGACGACGATCACCGGCCACGTGACGACCGCGGCGGGAACGCCGCTGCTCGGAGTGCGCGTCCTCGTCGCCGAGGCCGGCGACGCGCGCCGGGCGCGCGACGACTGGTTCGCGAACGCCGAACGGACGTTCGTCGCGCCGACTGCGCTGGCCGAAACGTCGACGGATGGCGATGGCGCCTTCAGCCTCGCGCGGGTTCCGACAGGTCGTCACCGCATCGTCGCGCGGCTTCTCGGGTACTCCATCGGGATGCGCGACGTCCGCGTGGTGGCCGGTGCCGCCCTTGCACCCGTGGATCTGAAACTCGACCGGACCGACACCGTGCCCTGCATCGTGCTCGACGACGACGCGCAGCCGCTCGGGGGAGTCCACGTGGCGATTCACAGCAACGGCGCCGGCGACTATGCGTTCGACGCGCCGTGGACCGATCACTCGGTGACGGGGCCCGACGGGACCTTCGACCTGGACCTGCAGGCCGGATACGTCTCGGACGCGCGCCTTCTGCTTCTCGACCGATTCAGCGGCGGCCGCCTGCCCACCCGCCAGCGAGTCAGCCTGCGCAAGCCGGGATTTGCCGACGTCGTGAGTGCATTCCTGATGCAACGACCGTTCGACGAGCAGGGCCGCGCGATCCTGACCATGAAGCGCGGACGGCGGATCACGCTCGCCTTCGAGCCGCGCAGCGGCGACGGTGCACCGCCCCCGATCCGATTCATGCTTCGTGTCGGCCGCCTGGGCTGGGAGAAGGTCGTCGTGTCCGACGAGTCGGGCCATGCGATGGTCGCCGACGTGCCGGAGGACGAGGTCCTCAAGGTCGTCCTCGACACGCCGGGTTGGGTCGCCGAACGGACGTCCGCCATGCACAACCGCGACCCCGCGTTCTGCGGAGCGACGTTCGATGTGCCGGCCGCCACGGATGCGACCGTGCGGGTCCCGATCCACCGAGGCGGCAGCGCGCGCGGCATCGTGATCGACGCGGAAACGGGGGAGGGCGTCGGCGATGTGGACGTCGCGGCGTTCCCGCGGCCGAACTACGTCGCGGCGCAATCGACGGTCTCGCGGACGAGGACCGCGCCGGACGGGACGTTCGTGCTCACGTCGCTCATCGACGGGTGGAGCGAGTTCGGCGTCACTGCGCCGGACTGGATCGCCATCGCCGGTCCCGAGACGGCGGCACTTCCGCTCGAGACGGCCACGGAGTCGCGCCGCGGTT
Source organism: Planctomycetota bacterium (assembly GCA_044222185.1). Lineage (GTDB taxonomy): Bacteria > Planctomycetota > CAIWVZ01 > JBGANV01. Next base: position 90,016 of record JBGANV010000011.1, on the reverse strand, counting down.
CCCCCGACCCCGTCGTTCGCCGACGAGGCGACGAACTCCGCTTGCGGATCCTCGCGACTCGCGATTACACGCCGCCGGCTCTGGTCATTCCCGTCGTTCACCGCGCGTCGGTGGCGGGGCGCGTCGTCGATCCGGCCGGCGTGCCGCTTCCCGGCGCCTCGGTGTCGTGGCGCGAGGACCTGGACGCCGTCGCATCGTGGCCGTCGGAGATCGGTGATGCGTCTCGTGCGAAGGTCGCTCGGACAGACGGGGACGGACGGTTCACGCTCACGGGCGTGCCCAGCACGCTCGACGTCTCATTGCTCGTGGCCATGCCCGAGCATGCGACGATCAAACTTCCGGCGATGCGTCTCGACCCTGGCGTCCAGGCGGACGTCGGCGCGATCACTCTGCCCGTTGGCGAACCGCTGATCGTGAAGGTCACGGATCCATCGGGTGCGCCGCTCTCCGGGGTCGGCGTGAAAGCCTACGGCGGAGGTGCGCTCCGGGGCTTCCGGGTTTGCGGCGATCACGAGGGTCGCACGGATGCTGCGGGTCGAGTCACCATCTGGTCGCTCCCGCCCGGTCCGGCCCGCATCGCCGTCGAGAGCGTCCGTGCGTTGGACCTGGTGCCGCCGCGCGCGCTCCTGTCAGCCGTCAACGTCGATCCCACGCACGCGCAGGAGATCGCCATCGCGATGCAGCGCCTGCACGCGATCCGCGGCGTCGTTCGCATGCAGGACGGAGGCGTGCTCGATGCGGCGAGCATCCTCCTCGTTCCGCAGCGCGCGACTGCCGACGACGTCGCCGCGTTCGAGGCCATGGCTGCGCCGATGACCGTCGATCGGACCCGACCCCGCCTCATGGAGCAGGTCCGACTGCTCTGCGGGACGCGTGCTCGCACGGATGCCCGCGGCGAGTTCACGGCGAGCGTCGATGCGGAACGACCGTACGTCGTTCACGTCATCGAACGGTACGGCAGCGGCAACCAGGCCGGAGTGAAGCGATTCAAGGTCGTTCAGGCTGAGCCCATGCAGCCCGGCGATCGCCAATGGACGGTGGTGGTGGCTCCGATGGGGCCCGAGTGACGGCGCGCGTCGCACGACAGTGCCGACGACGTCGTTCGATGGAGAGACGAGGATGAATCGAAGATTGAATGCGAGCGTGCTGCTTCTTGTCCTCTGTGGTGCCGCATCGGCGCAGGATTCCTACGGCGTCGGATCGCCCGGGCCCGGAGGCATCGTGCCCACGTTGACTTGCCCGCAGGCATGGATGGGGAACGCGTCGTTCGGCTACTCGATCGCCAACGGCGTCGGTGGCGGGAATGCCCTGCTCGGCATCTCGCTCCAGCCCGCCTCGTTCTCATTCGCGAACGTGAACGTGCTCATCAGCCCGACTCCGAGTGACCTGATCCTGCTGATCCCGATCACGCTCGGCGGCGTGCCCGGCTCGGTTGCCGCCGGGTCGGCGTTCTTCCCGCTGCCTTTGACGTTCATGAACCCCGCCTTCGCGGGCTTCGTCGACTATGCACAGGTGTTCGTCGACGACCCGACCAACCCAGGGAACCTGGCGGCGAGCGCCGGGCTGCGGGCAGAGATCACGATGCCGCCCCAGATCTTCGTCGGCACGTCCGTCGGTGGCAGTCTGGATCCCTACAACGTCGTGAGCCCGGTGACGAACACCGTCGTCGAAACGGGAGGCAACAACTTCACGAACAACGTCACGGATGCGGTGTTCGCCCGCGGCGGTCTCGATCTCTTCGTCGCGAGCAGCATCACGAATTCGGTATCGCATGGCGACCGGAGCACGTCGCCCACGACCTGGTCGACGGTCTACACGGGCCCGGGCGCAACCTATGGCCTGGGCTACGACCCGAACTTCAAGCGCCTCTACACTCTCACGGGTGTCGTCCCTCCCGGAACCACGGGCAACCAGGCGAACTTCCGCGAACTCGTGGCCATCGACGCCGATCCCGCGAGCGCGACCTACGGCCAGCAACTCGCCACGACCACCGGACTTGCCGGCGGGTTCGGGCTCGAGCGGTGGGCCTTGTCGCCAAGTGGGCGGATCGCGGCGGTCCCCGGCGTCTACCTCTCGCCAGGCCCGCTCAAGCTCGTCGACACCGATCCCACGAGTCCCAACTACATGCAGGTGATCGTCTCGACCCCGTGTCCTTCCATCAGCGGGCTCGTGCTGGCCAGCTCCGTCGCCGTGACGCCCGATGACGAGTGGGTGACGATCGCGTTCGGTGGTCTGGGCGCGCAGCAGGTCGGGCGGTTCCACGTGCCCACGCTCGCGTGGGTCGACTTCGACGTCATCACGCCTGGAGTCCAACACATCCAGATGCCGCAGCAGGTGATGAACCGCATGGCCCAGTCGCGCGACGGATCGTTCATCGTCGCGACGGACCAGGTGAGCGGTGGGCCCCTCGTCCGCGTGGACTTCACGCCGACCGCGAGCCCGGGTTACGTGCTCACCCCGTACCTGGCGGGTTCACCGCTCCTCGTGAGCGCCAACGGGCCGTCGATCTCGCCGGACGCCCGGTTCTGCTGCTTCACGGCGCTGAGCCCGGCGCGTCTCGTGATCTTCGACCTCACCACGGCGACGGTCGCCGCGAACATCTCGCTCGTGGGCATCACGCAGAACGTGTACACGACCGAGTGGTACTGAGTCGCCGGCGGTCAGCGCGGTGAGCGCGTCCCGCGGCTCTCGGGCCGAGGCACGGATGGAAAGTCACGGAGCTGCTTCAGCGCGAGATCGATCTCGTCCCGCGCGCGGCCGCCCAGTTCCAGCGCGCGCGTCCGAGCCTCGGTCGCCACGCGATCGGCGTCAGCCTCCCGGTCGGCGTACCACAGAGCCACGGCGAGAGTCGCGAGGGCGTGCGGGTCGCGCCGGCGTGCAGCCTCCACGGCGCGTTCGGCGAGTTTCGCGATCGCGACGGCGACCCAGCCGGTGTCGCCGGACGCGGCCACGGTATCCACCGCGCTCTCCTCGGCACCCGCGATCGTTCGCAGCGTGACCGAGAGTGCCGGAGAGTCGGCGATCCACCGCGCGTTCGCCAGGATGCCGGCCACCCAATCGGGCTCCGCGTGATCCCATCTGGCTGCCAGCCGGCGCGCCGATGGCGACGTCATGGCCGCCGCCTCCAGGCGAAGGCGAGTGAGCCATGCGTTGTCGGGATCGATCGCGACCCAGGCGAGGCTCGCGGTGGAGAACGCGGGAGCCGCCCGAGCCTCATCACCGTGACGCGCAGCGGCGATGGCGGTCTCCAGGTCATCGCGCATGCGGAGCCGCTCATCCGGCCGACTGACGCTCCACAGCGAGATGTTGCCGAGCCCGTCTCCCGTCACGAGATCCCCTCGTTTGCGTCCGGGGGCCTCGACGAGGGCGCAGACGGTCGTCGGATTGTCCGATGGTGTCGTGAAGAGGAGCCTCCCCAGGCGATCGAGGACGGTCGCCCCGCGCCGATCGGACCATGTGACGATTTCGGGGGACGCATCGCCGATGAAGTCGACGATGCGAACGTGGTCCGGAGCGCCCGGAACGCGCGTGCGAAAGATCGGCGTTCCGTCCACGCGGTTCGCCTGCACGAATCCGGCCCCGCTCACGGCGACGACGTCCGGCGCCGCGTCGCCGTCCACGTCCGCGAGGTCCATCGCCGTCAACGACCCGTCGATGCGCCACTGCGCCAATCGCCGCCCGGGGAGCGCGACGATGGCGATCCCGTGTTCGAGCCCGGCGACGCGCACGCCCGCGACGACCTCGGCGATGCCGTCACCGTTCAGATCGACGATCCGCGATGCGGGCGACTCTTCGTCCAGTTGGGTGATGTCGAGGACCGCCGTGCCGTCGCCGCGGAGGATCGAAAGCCGCCCCGGCTTCGGCGCCTCGTTCCTCTGCGTGATCGGACTCGCGCGCCCGTGCGTCCAGGCGACGATCTCCGGTCGTTGATCCCCGTCGACGTCGCGCAATTCGATGCGGATGGGCGCCCCGAGCCGCTGCTGCGAAAACAGGACCGTCCCATCCACTCGGAAGGCCGCGAGGCCGTAGGGGAAGCGTCCGGCAGCGAGGCTGCTGACGATTTCGGGCTTGCCGTCGCCGTCGATGTCACCGACCGCGAGCGCGCTGATGAAGCCGATGCCGCGGTGGACCTCGCGCGTCGTGCCGTCGGCGAAGGCGAGTTGGAGATCGCCGGCGAGCGTCGAGTACAGGAGCGACTTGCGCCGATCGGGTCCCAGATTCGCTGCGACGATCGCCTCTGGTGAGCTCGTCCGGAAGCGTGCGCGAGGGTTGCCATCGGGGCGGAGGACGTCCAGGTTCCCCTGCGTCGAACGGATGACGAAGTCCGTTTTTCCGTCGTCGTCCAGATCGGTCGCAAGCACTTCGTCCACGCCCGCCGCGGTCGGGATGGTCGCCAGAGTCGCTCCCGCACGGTCGAAACGCTGCACGCCGAATCGACCGCCGCAGACGAGCTCGTCTCGGCCGTCGATCTGCGCACCCGTGATGCAGGCGATCTGCCCCCGCGTGCGGAGGACCTGCCGCCGGCTGCGATCGTGTGCGAACACCGTGAGTCGACCACCGCTGCTGGAGACGATCAGCTCGGGTTCGCCGTCGGCATCCAGGTCTTCGTAGGCGAGCTGTCCCGGTCGGCGCACGTGAGCTTCCATGCGCTTGCGGCCGTCTGCCGTGAAGACCGTGAGCTCGCCGGTCTCCGTGGCGACGGCGAACCCGGCGCGTGCAAGCCCCTGGCAGCGAGCGACCGCCGTGACGCGCCCGTCCACGCGGGAGGCGAACCTGCGGCTGCCATCGGAGCCGAACACGATGAGGTCTCCGTCCGCTGAACCGGCGACGAGTTCGTCTTCGCCGTCGGCGTCCAGATCGGTGAAGGTCAGACGGCTCGCCGCTTCCGTCATCTTCATGGAGGTTCGGAAACCTCCGGGTGGGCGCGCGATCGCCAGGACCCCGTCTCGAGAGCACGCGGCGATCACGGGCGCGTGGTCGCGAGTGCGGACGCTCGACGCGAACCCGTCGATCTCGAACGCCCGCGACGGCGTACGGAGCTCGAAGAGGGCCCCGTCTCCAGCGCCCATGCCGAGAATCCTGCCCGTGGAGAGGACGAGCGCGAACCGCGCGTCGCTCGTGTTTCTGGCGTCCAGGGCCACGAGACGCTCGACTCGGACGCTCACCGGCACCGTCTTGGAGATCCGGCCGTCCGCGCCGATGGTGACGATGCGCGAGTTGGGGAGCACGGCGAAGGTCGGCGTGCGAGTGATCACGTGCGCGACGATCTCCGGGTTCTTGTCGCCGCTGACGTCGGTGACGATGAACTCGCGCAGCGGATCCTCGAGGGGAGTCGCCGCCGTCGTCGTTCCGCTCACCGCATCCAGGATCTCGATCCGTCCGGAAAGCAGGCCCACGATCACTTCCGGTCGACCGTCACCGTTCAGATCCGCGACGGCCACGCGGTGGACGTCGGTCGCGACCGGCGCGTCGGGCGCGGTGAACGTCCGGGTCCAACGCCGCGTCCCGTCGCCGCGCAGAAGGATCACGTCCCCTCCCATGGTGGTCACGACGACGTCCGACGCGCCCGCATCCTCCACGTCGACTTCCGCCAGCGAGGTCACGGCCGTCTGCGTCGCCACGTCGAATCGCTTCGCACCTTGGAGCGAGAGCGCGACGACCCCGTGCGCGCCGCCTGCGATGAGCTCGAAGACGCCGTCGCCGTCCAGGTCGATGACCGCGAACATCTCGCCCTCCGCGACCGACGTGTCGACGGTCCGGGTCCAGGGTTCGAGCCAGACGAACTTGCGGCTGACCTCTCCGGGACGGATCTCGATCGCGTCGTCACCATCGATCGACTGCGTCTCATGCTCGGCGAGGCGCGTGCGAAGGGTGTAGCGGCCCGCGGGGAGCGCGATCGGCTCGGGGTGGGGGAGCGTGATCGTGCGGATCGACGGACCGTTCGACGGGCCTCTTGCGGCGAGGACCTCGACCTGGGTGCCATCCTGGTCTGTCGAGAGTGCCAGCGACCCCGTGGCCCAGGTGTGGTGACACGAGACGCCGCGGGCCCCCGGCGTCAGATCCAGAGGTTGCTCGCCCGGAGGAAAACCCTCGAGCGTGAACCGAACGGAATGTCGCCCGGCCAGCACGCTGAACATCGTCGGCGTGGGCTGGGCCACGTCGATCGTCTCGCCCCACTCCGTCACGATGACGACGTGCGCGCCGGGCGGCGTCGACTCGAGCTGGATCACGCCATCGGCGGATGGCACGAACCGCTCGATGCTGATGACGCCGCCGCCGCGAGGGACGTGGACTTCGTCGTGGGACGCCGACGTGCGTGCCGTCTTCGGTGCGACGGCGATGATCTCGACCGCGTGGGGTCCGGCCGACACGGTGAAGCGGTGCGTGCCGTTGGCGGGAACCTCGACCGCCGCGCCGTCGTCGATGCGCACCTGTGCCGAGCGGTCGCGTACCGTGACCGCGATCACACCGGGGTTGAACCACCACACCGTCGCGAGCGCGATCACGACGAGCAGAAGGGCCGCAGCCACCGACGACGGTGTCTTGTTGCGCCGGATGAACTTCACGATGCGCGTGGGAATCGACGGCGGCCGCGCGAGAATCGGCTCGTCGGCACGGATGCGACGCAGGTCCTCTGCGAGCGCGAGCGCCGACTGGTACCTGCGATTCTGGTCGCGCTCGATCGCCGTGCCGAGGACGACGGCCATCTCGGCGGTGATCGCCCGGTTCAGACGTCGCGGGTCCGGCGGATCGCCGCGGAGGATCGCCTGGTAGAGCGCATCCCGGGTCGCTTCGTCGAATGGCCGGCGGAGCGTGAGGCATTCGTACATCGTCACCCCGAGCGAATAGACGTCGGTTCGCCGGTCGACGGCTGCGCGGTCGCCGGCGATCTGTTCGGGGGACATGTACGCGGGCGTCCCGACGAGCGCGCCCGAGTCGGCGACCGACAGCGTCGAGCTCGAAAGGTCACGGGCGAGTCCGAAGTCGAGGATCACCGGATCCTCGCCGGACAACATGATGTTGTTCGGCTTGATGTCGCGGTGGATGACGCCGACTTCGTGCGCCACGTGAAGGGCACGGGCGACCCTCTCCATCAGTCCGAGGATCTCGTGCAGCGCCCCCCGAGTCGTGGGGCCGGTGGTGTCCGACTTGCCGACCTCCTTGCGAGGATGCTCGATGATCGTCGTGCTCACGGACCGGGCACCGAGAGACTGATCCTTCGTCGTCGAATCGAAGCGGATCTCGAGGCGACCTCCGCTGTCGGGCCCTCGACGGGCGGCGTTGATTCGACCCGCGAGGGTCTCGCCTTCGACGTACCGCATGGCGATGTACCACAGCCCATCGGACTGCCCGGCGTCGTAGACCGTGCAGATCGACGGGTGGTCGAGCTTGGCGGTGACGGCGGCCTCGCGCTGGAACCTCAGCAGGACGGCCGGGTCACCGAGCACGGCGTGAGAGACGACCTTCAGTGCGACGCGGCGGCTGAGTCGCGTGTCTTCGGCGAGGTAGACCGTCCCCTGACCACCGCGTCCGATCTCACGAATGACCCGGTAGTGGCCGACCGTCATGAGGGACGGATCCAGCGGCGAGCCGGGGCCGGAGGAGGCGGACGACGTGGACATGGCGCGGGATTATAGGTGGGCTTCGCTGCGAGGCCCCCTTTTCCCTCCACCGACTGGCGTCAGGCCACGCCGCTCCGCCGGGTGCGCACTCGAATGCGGCCCTCGGGCCGTCTACCATCGCCGACCCCAACGGAGCTCAATCGCATGACCGAGAACACCAACGCTGCGTTCGCCGCGGTCGACGCGTTCATCGCGTCGAAGAAGATCGACAAGAATGCCCGAGGCTGGCGCACGAGCCTTCCGAAGCCGACCCAGGTCGCGTTCGACGCGGGCTGCAAGTACTTCTGGAACCTCGAGACGAACAAGGGCGTGATCACCGTGCGGCTGATGCCGGACGTGGCGCCCATGCACGTGACGAGCACGATCTACTTGAGCCGGCTCGGGTTCTACGACGGACTCATCTTCCACCGTGTGATCTCGCGATTCATGGCACAGGGCGGGTGCCCCGAGGGGTCGGGGCGCGGCGGACCTGGATACCGCTTCGACGGCGAGTTCAGCCCCAAGGTGCGTCACGATCGTCCGGGTCTGTTGAGCATGGCCAACGCCGGTCCGGGAACGGACGGAAGCCAGTTCTTCCTCACGTTCGTTCCGACGCCGCACCTCGACGGCAAGCACACGATCTACGGCGAGATCACGGGCGGCATGGACGTCCTGAAGGAACTGGAACGTTGCGGGTCCGGATCGGGGACGCCCTCCGAACCCCTGCTGATCCTGAAGGCCACCGTCACGACCGGTTGAGCGTTCCGACGCGCGCGCCCGCCGCCTTGTTGGCGAGAAAAGCCAGCAGGCGCGGCATGCGGGCCAGCACGAACGCGGCGCAGCTCGCTGCTCGTGCGTGGTCCGAGAGGAATTGCAGAAGCCGCGCGAGGCGATCGCGCGGCTCGGCGACGCGGTGATACTTGCGGGCGTAGTGACGGGCGATCTCCTGCGGGGCAACTCCACCCAGCGTTCGTGCGGCGCACTCGGCGGCGAGACGGCCCGATTGGAGCGCGAGCGTCACGCCGCATCCGACGATCGGATCGACCTCCCATCCCGCATCGCCCACGAGAAACGCGCGTCCGTCCGACAGCTCTCGAGCGCGATAGGAGTGAAGCGTGCGGGCCTCGGGCCTCGTGACGCATGGGCCCAGGCGTGCGCGCGCCGGCGGGTTGCGATCCAGTGCCCACAGGACGAGCGCATCGACGTCCCTGTGCTCCACGGCAGTGGCGTCCACCAGGATGGCCGCGTTGACCAGCCCATCGGGGAGCGGAGTCAGGTAGACCTCACAGGCGTGCCCCATGTGGATCTCCACGCGGTCGAGTGGCGAGTGTGCCTCGAACCGCGTGCGAATCCCGATGCGCGTCCGCCGACGTCGAGCTCGCCGGCCCAGCCATTCTGCGGCGTGGCCGCTGGATCCGTCGGCGACCGCGAGGGTGGAACTGTCGATGTGTGCCCCCTCGGACCCGCGGACGTCGAAGCGCCCGCCCGTGCGCCCGACGGACGCGGCTTCGCGAAACCGGACGATGGTCGGCGCGCGGTCGATGGCGGCGTCGATCGCCGCCTGCAGGTCGGGCCGCGTGATCGATCGGCCGGCTGCCGCGAATGGGACGTCGAGCGGCAGCGTCCTGGGAATGACGTAGCGAAGGCCCGCGAATGGGCGGGCGCGGGCGAGCACATCCGTCAGTCCCATGTACTCGAGGACATCGACGCCCTCGGGCATGAGACCCTCTCCGCAAGGCTTGTCAGCGGAGGCATCGGCCGGATCGAAGAGCGCGACACGCAGGCCGATCTTCGCGGCGCAGAGCGCGGCGCTCGCACCGCCGGGGCCGCCGCCGATCACCGCGAGGTCGAACGCCGCGGACGTCATGGGACCAATCCCATCGCGGCGCGTTCCACGTCGGCGGACGCGCCGGGGAGCTTCGCCGACGCATCGACGCGTGATTCGGCGTTCACGTGCACGAGGTGGACCCCCATGGCGCCGTCGCGGAGGCTGCGTGCCGTTGCTCCGGTCCGGTCGACGAGCAAGGTCGCGCCCTCATCGAGCATGGCTTCGACGAGGCGATCACCGAGCGCCGTGGACTTCAGTGCATCGAGCCCCGAGCCGTCGATGACGACGCCGAGCTTCGCCGCGGGGTAGATCCCATGGAGCCGTTTGCGCTCGGCCATGAGCACGTCCACGTCGGCGTTCCCGCCGACGAGGAACGACGCGGGAGTGCCGCCGAGCATGTCGGCGGCGGGTCCCTTCTCGTCCGTTGGTGATTGAACCTCGCCCAGCGTGACCTGGCGCAGCTCGGGCTTCGGGGCCGCGCATGCTCCCGTGACGACGCAGATCACCACTCCCGCAGCCACCGCGAGGACGGCGAGCCCCAGGGCCGAGCGTTGCGTTCTGGTCACCACGAGACTCCTTGTTCTGCGGCGTGAGTCCAGCTCGAGAGGTCGTCCATCCATTTCGGGACGGCCACGTCCGCAACCGGCTGGATGGTCCAACGCACGGTCCTCGTTCCCGCTGGCGCGACCGTCCGGAGCGACAGCGTCCTCGGGACTCCGACGAGGCGCGGCAGCGCGGCGCGCACGGCGCGAGGTTGTCCGTCGAGCGCCCCGAGCATCGTGCCGAGGCGGGCGTCACCGGCCGCGGCTTCGAACGAGAGCCAGGTGGTCGTGCCGAGCTTCAGCGTGGACGCCGCCTCGGTGGTCGTGACGACGGCATCGCCCGCCTCCGGCGCGAGTGCGATGGCGGTTTCGAGTCGCTTGATCGTGTCCTGGACCTTGCCCAGGAGGGCTGCGCGTTTCTCCTCGGGAAGCGCCGCGATCTTGGCCTTCATTCCCTCGAGGCGGCCCCGCGCTTCGCCGAACTGGGAGTCGCACGCGTCCGGCGGGCCGGAAGTCGCCGCCGCCCGCAGATCGAGCCGCGTGAGCGTTTCGCCTTGGAGCTGTGCGGCAGTGCCGGTCTCCGGTCGATACCAGACGAGCCGATCACCGAAGGCGAGGATCTGGTCGCGTCTTTGGGAGGTGGTCGGATCGCCGAGCGCGGGCGTGAGGGTTTCCGTCACGTCCGCGTCCCAGGCCTTCGCCACCACGGTGTCGGAGGCGACTGGGACGAACAGGACGTCGAACCACACCTTCACCTCGTCGCTCGTCGTCACGACGAAGGCCACGGGCGGCTCGATGCCGTGATCCGTCATCTTGAACTTGCAGCTGCCCTTCACGCGGAACCCGCCGTCCGTCGCTTCGAACGTGACGTCGAACGTCCGCTCGCGCGGCACGCCGTGGATCGTGAACTTCCCGCGCGCCTTCACCGTGCCGGAGAGATTCACGAGCGACCCGGTGATGTGATCGAGGCCGAACGTGATCTTGGGAAACCGGTCCGTCGCGAGGCGCTTGCGCATCTCCGCGTCCCGGTCCTTCTCGCCCGTGTCCAGCGATGCGGCGTCGATGCCGACGAGGCCGCCGGCGGTCTGCTCCAGCACGCGCTCGTCGAAGTGGATCTCGCCGTCGACCTTCTTCGTCTTGCCGGAGAAGTCGTGGAGGCTGGAAGACCCGTCGAAACCGGCCTGGCTCGACTGCGACGCGACGGTGAAGCGACGAAAACCAAACGGTGCAGGTGCTGTCGGAGCGGCTTGTGCCGGCGCGACGGCGATCAGCGTCCCGATCATGGTTGCAGCGCGAAGGATGTTCGCGAACGAGGGTCGGACGGACGTGCCGTGGTTCATGACGTCAACCTCCCGCCGTCCAATCGAGCATCGCCATCTCCGCCGAGAGGCCGGGCCCGAAGCTGATCATGAATGCGCGCGCCCGTCTCGAGCCCGGCACGTGGCGGGAGAGCGCGAGCTCCAGCACCGTCAGGATCGCCGCCGACGAGAGGTTGCCGAAGCGCCGCAACGAGGTGTACGAGCATTCCAGGTCCTCGGGCGAGAGGCCGTACATCTCCTGGTAGGTCTCGAGGACTCGGCGACCGCCCGGATGTACGAGGTGGAGGTTCACGTCGGCCATGCTCCTGCCGTGCCGGTCGAGGAAGCCATCGATGGCCGGCTTCAGGTGATTCTCCAGGATGCGGGGGAGCTCGCGCTGCAGCACGAGGCGCAGCCCGTGTTCGCCCACGTCGAACCCCATGGCTCCGCGGCTGTCGCGGAACAGGTGCGAGCCGACGGCTTCGAAGCGCGGCCCGGGCCCGGACGGAGTCACGACCGCCGCGGCCGCGCCGTCGCCGAAGAGCACGGACGCGACGAGATTGGTCCGCGTGCGGTCTCCCTGGACGAGGGTGAGCGAGCACAGCTCGACGGCGACGACGAGGGATCGCCGCCCCAGCTCGGCGAGCGACGCGGCGAGGCCGAGCGCGAGCGTGCCGGCGGCGCATCCAGCCTCCGTGATGGGAATCCGTTTGACGTCCGGTCTCAGTCCCAGCCTGGCACTGAGGACCGTATCCAGCGCTGGGATCGCGATTCCCGTGCAGGACACGTCGATCACCACGTCGATCTCGTCCGCCGCCACGTCGGCCTGCCGCAGCGCGCGTCGACAGGCCTGCTCGGCCAGATCGGCGGCGATCCGGTGGTAGTGGTTGTTGCGGTCCGTGAAGGAGCGCGGCCGTACGGCCTCCTCCACGGGGAGGGAGATGTGTCGCTGCTCCACACCTGAGCGCTCGACGATCCCCCGGACGAACGCCGGGTCCTCGTCAGGAAATAGTGCATGGAGGCGTGCAACCGTTTCATCGACGCCGACCACGAATGGGGGCACCGCGGAAGCCACGGCGGCCAGGTGAGCGGATCCACGGATGGGCGAGATCATGTCGTGCAATTCTCGATCTCGAACCCCGGCCGCGGGCGGAGAATTCCACCGATGGCGGGACCCGATCGGGAAGTCATCAAGCACAAGCCGTACCGGGAATGCCAGCAGGCGCTCGCGTGAACGGTCGGCGGGGACCCCCGCTGCTCGCGGATCGACCGGCGCGGTGTCGGTTCTGAGCACGACGGTGACTCCCTCCACGGCTCGACTCGCCGCGACGAAGGCGTGGTATGAAGATCCCGCCGGACATCCGAATGCGGATCAACTTCAAATGACGGATCAGATAGCGCTATCGGTCGCGGACGTACGGAAGCGGTACGGCGCGACCACGGCCGTGGACGGGGTTTCGTTCGAGGTGCGGGTCGGAGAGTGTTTCGGGCTCCTGGGCCCCAACGGAGCTGGAAAGACCACGACGCTCTCCATGGTGTCGACGCTCATCCGGCCCGAGTCGGGGAGGGTGACGGTGGGCGGTCACGACGTCGCCGTCGACCCCTCGGCGGTGCGCCGAGTCCTGGGCTACGTCCCCCAGGAACTCTCCCTCTACTCCGAATTGACCGCCCGCGAGAACCTGGAGTTCTTCGGGCGTCTCTTCGGCATTCCGAGCTCGAACCTCAGGCCCAGGGTCGACGCCGCGCTCGACATCGCCGGACTCGTCGATCGGGCCGCCGACCGCGTCGACACGTTCTCGGGCGGCATGAAGCGTCGGCTCAACCTGGCCGCAGGCCTGGTCCACGAACCGTCACTCGTCCTCCTCGACGAACCGACGGTCGGCGTGGATCCGCAATCGCGCAACCACCTCTTCGACATGGTCCAGGCGCTGAAGAGGAAGGGCGTGACTCTCGTCTACACCACGCACTACATGGAAGAGGCCGAACGGCTGTGCGACCGCATCGGGATCATGGACCACGGGAAGATCGTCGCCGTCGGCACGCGCGACGAACTCCTGGCGAAGATCGGCGCGCGCGAGCAACTGGAGCTCACCTTGCCGGATGGTGTCGCGCCGGACGGCCCGGCCGTCGCCTCGGCGCTCGCCGGGTATGCGACCGCCATCCACGAGAACACCATCACGTTGCCGGTCGAAGGCGTGGCGACGCTCATGAAAGTGCTCGACCGATTCGCCGCCGGCGGTGTGAGGCCGCAGGCGGTGACGCTCCGCAAGCCCGACCTGGAAACCGTCTTTCTGGCTCTCACGGGCCGCGCGCTGAGGGACTGAGCCGATGTTCATGGATGCGTTCAGGCTGTCGTGGACGGTCGCTCTGAAGGACCTTCGGATCTACTGCCGCGACAAGGTCGGACTCGCGCTCGGGTTCCTACTGCCCGTGGGACTCGTCGCCATCATGGCGAGCGTGTTCGGCTTTCTCGGCGGCGACGACGATGGAGGCATGCCGAAGCTCTCGCTGCGAGTGGCCGACCTGGATCGGACGGACGCGAGCCGCCGGTTCGTCGAGGCCCTCGCGGTCACGGGACTGGCCGAAGCCTCCTTGGAGGAATCCGCCGGGAAGCCGTGGACGCGCGAGTCGCTGCTCGAGGGAATCCGTCACAGCCGCTTCCCGCTCGGCGTCGTCATCGAGGCGGGGTTCGAGAAGCGGATCGAGGCGGGAACGCCGTCCGGGATCGAGATCGTCCGCGATCCCGCCAAGGAGATGGAATTCCAGCTTGCGTCGCAGGCCATGATGCCGGCGCTGATGACGGCGACGAGTGGGAAGCTCGCGCGTTCCATGGTCACGCGCGGGCTCCGCGAGCTTCAGTCGGAGGGCGTCCTCGGCAACACCCAGACCTCGCTCCTGGACATCGCCGCGTCGACGTTCTTCGATGCCTTCGAGCGCGCGATCGAGTGGAACAAGGCCGACTCGCGCAAGTCCGAGACGAAGCCGGCAAAGGACACCGGCAAGAAGAAGGATGCGGGCGTCTCCGGAATCACCGGCATGGGCTCGTTCATGGGGCTGAAGGAGACCGTCGTCGGCGCCGAAACCAGCGACAAGGCCCAGGCGCAGCGGGCCGCCATGCTCGCTCAAGCCGTCGCGGGAACGGCGGTGATGATGCTCCTCTTCGGCCTCTCGGCCTGCGGGCGCACGCTGCTCGACGAACGCGACGCGGGCACGTTGCGCCGCCTGCTCGTGACGCCGGCGCCTCGTGGCGCGATCATCGCCGGCAAATTCTTGATGACGTTCGTCATCGGCCTCGGACAACTTGCCGTCATGTTCGCCTTCGGCGCCGTCGCGTTCGGCTTGCCGGTCATGCGGCACCTGCACGGCGTCGTTCTCGTGTCGGCCGCGACCGTCGCTGCATCCACGGGATTCGGCGTCCTGCTCGCGACGATCGGGCGGTCGTCCAAGCAGATCGACGGCATCGCGACGCTCGTCATCCTCCTCATGTCCGCGACGGGCGGCTCGTGGTTCCCGCTCTTCATCATGCCCAAGTGGATGCAGACCGTCGGCCACTTCACGCTGAACGCGTGGGCGATGGACGGATACATGGGAGTCCTCGCGCATCGAAGCCCGCTGAGCGAGATCCTTCTGCCCGTGGGCGTGCTCGTGGCCGTCGCCGTCGTCGAATGTTCGCTCGCGGTCATCTTCTTCAATCGCCGTTTCGCCGCCACCGATCGCGGATGACATGCGCTCGCTCATCCGAGCGTGACGTCAACCCGGCGGGCGAGTGAACGTTCCCGAAGCCGCCGGATCACCGCCTTCGTGAGCGCGCTTCAACGCGATGGCATCGGACTTCCGATGCATGAGAGCGGCCCCAGCGCGGCCGCTCAGGCGTGAATCACCGAAAGTCGTCAATCAACCGTCTTCGCGGACGAGGGGGCTGGTCCATCCTCGCGGTGACGTTCCTGTTCACTGTGGGAGCGATCGCGCAGGCTCCGGCAAGGAAGACGTTCGACAACGGAATCACGCTCGACTTCGAGAGGCTGCCGCCACTCACCATCGCGCCGCCCGAGAACGCGCAGGTCGTGGGGGAGTGGCTCGGCAGGTTCTCGGCGGCCCGCTGCTACGTGACGCTCTCCGTCATGCGCCGGTCGGTTCTCGGCATCGACGAACCGGACGGGCTCGTGGGGCGCGTGCTCTCGGTCTGGAAGGGATATCACGTCGATGCGCGCGAGCTCGTGCCCGGCCCCTACGGTTTCGCGCCGTACGCGGCACTGGCCGAACTGCGCCACGAATCCGAAGGACGCGAGGGATACATCCTCTGCGGCCTGCTGCGCGACGCGTGCTTCTACGTGGCGGTGGATTGCTACGGGAAGCTCGACGACGGGGAGCGGGATCGCATCCGGACGTTCCTTCGCGAGGGCGTTCGCTATTCCGGACCGGTTCGCGACCCGCGTTGGTCGGATGCGGAGGCCCGTGACCGATGGGCCGCGGGACCCGGGCTCGTCACCACGACGCCGATGAAACCACCCATTCGCACGCCTCACTACATCGTGCTGACGAACGGCGACCACGGACGCACGTTCGCCGACGTGATCGAGGCGAACCATGCGCGCATCCGCGAGGTGTTCCCGTTTCCCGAAGTCGCCGAGCGCCGGCTGCTGCCGGTGTTCCTCTTTGCATCGCCGGACGAGCACGCGGCGTTCTACAAACGCCAGAAGGGGGTTCCCGACGCCCCGGCCAGCGTCATCGCCGGCCACGCGCTCTTCGACTATTACGCGACGAGCGACGAGGATCCCGACTCGGGAACGCACATCCACGAGGCCACGCACCAGCTCCTCGAGAACCGACTGTTTCTCGCGCGCGGCGCATCGTGGCTCCACGAAGGCTGCGCCGAGTTCATGTGCACGCCGCGCGCGTCCCGCGACGAGTGGTCGCGGGACGCCATCGGGCGGGGGACGGCACTCTCCCTCGAGCGGTTCGCAGGGCTCGGATGCCTCGCCCAGGGTGACGGCCCCGACCATTGCCCCTGCGCCCTGTACCGGCAGGCCTCGGCGATCATCGGCTTCCTCCATGACGACCCGCGCTACGCGCCACGGTTCGACCGACTCATTCGAGCCCTGGGGACGAGTCCGGCGGACACCGACGCTCAGTCCGCCGTCATGAAGGCCGTCATCGGCCTCGATCTCGCCGGACTGGAGCGGGAGTGGCGGCGGGCATTCTCGGTGGAGCGCTGAAACTACTCCGGATCCTCGCCGAGCATGCTCTCGGCGGCCTTGATCAGGAGCGGGAGCTTCAGCGCGTCAGCTTGCGGATCCTTCTCGATCGCGCGGAGGATCCCCAGCGCTTCCGTGACGACGTCGCGGGCCGCCGCGGCCCGGTCGGCGTTGCGGAGAGTCTCCGCATAGTCGAGGCGTACCACGGCACGCAGCCGCTGCATCTTCGCGTCGCCCGTGAACTTCGCCGCGATCGCGTCGACGTGATCGATGCGCGCCTTGATCGGTCCGACGGCCTCCTCGGCCCGGTCGGCTTTGGCGAGCGCCATGCCCCACGCGGAGACGGCACGGTGGGCGCCGGCGAGCGTGTCGGCGTTCTCCGGCACGACGCCGAGGAACCGCTCCGCATCCTTCATGGCGGCCGCGCCGGCCTCGACCGCCTCGTCGACCTTGCCGGACGCCAGGCAGGATTTCGACAGGCCGACTCGTGCGATGAGGAGGGACCGCAACCAGCGACCGTCCGTGGGCGCAGCTGCCGCGCCCGCAGCCGCCACCGAGATGGCCTTCGTGTAGCCGGCGATGGCGTCCGCGAAACGATCCTGGGCGTAGCGAATCTCCGCGAGGTCGCTCACGCACACGGTGTGCGCGTGGCGGGCCTCGCCGTGGGTCGGATCGGCGGCGACGATCGCACTCCACAGGCCATCGGCACGCTCCATGGCGGCCGCGGCCTCGTCGACGCGCTCGTTCACGCGCAGGGCCGTGCCGAGATGCGTCAGCCCGTTCGCGAGATCGAACTGCGCGCGCGCATCGCCCGGCGCGGCCTGCGCGCGTCGCTCGGCGTTCGCGATCTGCTCCCGGTACGTCGCAACGGCCTCGTCGATGCGACCCAGTCCGAGGTAGTCGTTGCCGATCCGCTCGTAGGCGAGGCGCACGTCACGAGTCGCGCCGACGTTGCCCGGATCGGCCTCGAGCCACGCGGTCGCCGCGGCGAGCCAGCGCTTGTGGACGTCGAGCGCAGCCTGGTCGTCGCCGTTCGCCGCGTGGGCGTCGCCGAGCGCTGCCAACGCACCACCGAGGTCGGCCATCGCCTGGACGTTGCGCGGATCCATTTCGCGCAGGCGTTCTCGGATCGCGAGCGCCTCGATCTGGTAGGCGATGCCCGCCGTTCGGTCCGCCGCCTGCCTCGCCGTGCGCTCGGCCGATTCCAGCACGCCCGCAAGCGTGCGTTGTGCGGCCGCATCGTTCGGGGATCGCGTGACCAGCGAGCGAGCCATCTCGATCGCGCGCTTGAGTTCCGTCCACGATCCCTGGGCGTCGCCGGACCTGCGAAGCAGCTCTGCCAGCGCAGCGATGGCTTCGATCTCGTCGCGCTCGGTGTCGACGTCCGCGGTCTTCGCCAGGAAGCGGGAGAGCTCCGCGTGCAATGCGACGGCGTGTCGCTGATCGGCGACTGCCCGCGCCATGGCACCCGTGTCTCGTTCCAGGGCGGAGTGTCGCGCATACGCGCGGGCGAGGTCGCTGAGGGCCTGTGCGTGATCGGTTCTCGTTTCCCTGGTCGCTTCGAGTTCGAGGATGGCCAGATCCAGCTCGTGGCGGGCCTCCGTCAGTTTCCCGAGGCGCAGGAGGATCTCGGCCGTCTTCGTGCGACCGGCCGCGAGCGCGCCCTGGGCGTCGGCCGATCCGTGCGTCAGCTCGACGATCCGCTTCCGGATCCTCTGCGACCGCTCGAGGGACTCCAGCGCCGCCTCCGAGTGTCCCAGGTTCCCCACGAGATACAGGGCCTGCACGCCGGCCACTCGCTCGTACGCCGTGGCCATCTCCGCGAGAAGGCGCTCGTCATCGCCCGTGCTCTGGTTCAAACGGTCGAGGTACTCGAGCGCGCGCTGAACGATGAGTTCACGTGCGGGAGTCGCACCCGGGAGCTTCTCCACGGCGTCGTGAATCTCGAACAGCAAGGACTTGGCGAGCCCACGGATGTCGTTGAAGCGCGCTTCCGCGCGGCCGTGCTCCGTCGTCTCTCGTTCGAGCGCGTCGCGCGTGGCGTCCTGTTCTCGCGCGAGGAGGACGATGCCCACCGTGAGGCCGATGACGATCGAGAGCACGGCACCGGCCAGTGCGCGCCGCAGCCAGTATTCCGTTCGCGCGCGCCGTGCAGCCGCCGTGCGCGCGCGCGCGACGGCGCTCTCGAGCGTTGCGCGTCGCGCCGGATCTTCCACGACCGCGGTCTGGGCTTCGGCGAGGCCCAGATCGCCGTGGTTCAGCGCCGCCTCCGCGAACGCCACGCGTGCGTCGGCGAGGCCACACTTTGCGGCAGGATTCTCCGGCCAGAGCGTCAACGCTTGAGTGAACCCGGCGATCGCCTCGGCGAACGGCTCGTGGAAGGGCGCACGTCCGGATCCACGACCGGCCGCACTTCGCTGCGCCGCCGCCGAGGTCGCGCGGCGCAGGGCGTTCGCGGCTGGCTCGGCAATCAGGATGCTCTCGCGGTGCTTCAGGTGCGCATCCAGTCGGTGCCGGAATTCCTCGACGCTCGTGATGCGGTCCTGGGGACGCCGCGTCATGGAGGCCTCGACCAGGGCCGCCAGCTCCTTCGGCACGACGGGGTCGAAGCGCGGCGGGTCACTGCGAGCTGCGGCATCCACGGCATCCGGGAGCGTGGGATGATCGTGCGGCGGCCGTCCCGTCAGGAGTTCGTACAGGATCGCGCCGAGGAGATAGACGTCCGTCCACGGGCCCATGAGGTGGACCTGGCCGAGCGCCAGCTCGGGAGCCATGTAGACGGGCGTGCCCGACGGCGACTCGAACGTGGGCTCGCACGAGTCCAGATCCTCGAGCGTCCGGTTGCCCACCGACGGCATGGCGATCCCCCAATCCATGAGGAGGACCTCGCCGAACTCACCCACCATGACGTTCGACGGTTTGAGATCGCGGTGGATGACTCCGCGGCTGTGCGCGAAGGCTACGGCGTCGCAGACGTCGAGCAGGATCCGCAGATTGCGGTCCAGGTCCGCCGGGGGTGGTGCCGGCAGCAGTCGCGGCTGACGGGGTTCGTCGCCATCGTGCGTCGTGATCGACTCGTCGTCGCCGATCGGCGTGACGAGCGTCTCGGGCACCTCGCGCGCCCGTAGGGCCTGCCGCCAGGATCGGCCCTCCACGAGTTTCATCGCGAGATAGCAGCGCCCGTCGCGGGTCTCGCCCACGTCGTAGACCGGGACGATGTTCGGGTGCTCCAGGAATCCCGTGATCATCGCCTCGGTGAAGAACCGTTCGGCCGTCGCGTCCCGGGCTGCCGGGTCGATGATCATCTTGAGCGCGACCTCGCGGTCGAGGCTCTGTTGAAGTGCGCGGTAGACGACCCCCATCCCGCCTCGGCCGATCTCGTCGAGGAGCTCGAAGCCGGGGACGAGTCGTGCGTCGACGCGAAGCTTCGAGAGCGTGGGGCCAGCGCCGCTCGGCGCCGCGCGCGGCGGGCGGAGTCCCAGGGACGACGCGCTTCCCGGAGTCGACGTGACCCCGCCGGGCGTGTTCGTCCGCCGAGGTCGATAGCTGAGGCTCGGGGACGCGGTGCGCGGGTTCGTGCCCTCGCCGAGAGTGCGGATCCATTGCGTGCGGAGGAAATCTCCGTCCGGTTCGGCGGGGCGTTCGCCTGGTCTGGAGGGCTCGGGCGCCATCGTGGCGCAAGTCTACGCGCGGATCGGCCGCGGGTAACCGGTGTGTAACGGCCGGGAGCCGAACGGAGCGAGCGCGCGTAGAGTCCCGCAAGGAGAACCGGCTCATGCATTCAAACTCGTCTCGTCGGGCATTCCTCGGTTGGCTGGTGGCGGTCGTCGCCACGTCTTCGGCCGTCGCCCAGGACCTCAAGGACCCGGTCGCTGCCGATGGTTCCAACGGCCTTCGCATGGAGGTGAGTCCCGTCGCCGGAACGATCGGCTTCGGGCGGGAGTTCGACCTGAAGGTGACGTTCGTGAACGAATCCGCTGGGCCGCTGACGGTCTGGATCGAGTCCGAATCCGACCCGTCGTTCTCGGGATGGGTGATGCGGCGGAAGGACGGGGTCGAGTTCGCCCCAGCGCACAGGCCCGTCCAGACGATGTGGGCGAAGGGGCCCGTCGGGCAGCTCGTCACGCTCGCCCCCGGCGAGCGACGGGCTTGGACGGACAAGTGCCGGCTCTTCGCTCCCATCCGTTCGAACGCGGACAAGAGTCAGCGCGACGAGACGGATCGACTCCCCGTCGGCGAGTACACGCTCGTGTGTCGCTACAAGAGGCCCGACCGGACCGTGCAATTCCGGGCGAAGGCGTTCGACGTGGAAACCCGCGAGGTCGACGGCCTGTGGACGGGGTCGATCGAACTCGTGGCGAACAGCACGAACGTGGTTCACCTCGATCCGGCGCTCGTCCTCACGGCCCCTCCGCAGGTCGTGGCCGGCGAGCCCTACCCCGTCACGGTCGAGTGGATCAATCCGACGGACAAGGATCTCGTGATCGCCCAACCGCTCGTCGTCGAGGCGTCGTCGAAGCCAGACGGGGTCGCCGTGCTTCGGCTCGCCTTCGAGAACGGCGCGCTTCGGGCGTGCAAGCCCGACGAGGCGCCGGAGGCGATCACGGTGAAGCCCGGTGCGCGCTTGCGGGTGACGACCGATCTGTCGGCACAGCCGTTCGTCCTTCCGCCGCGGGGGCGCGGTGCGGCAAGGCAGGGTTCACTCCCGGATCTCTTCGGGCAAGGCCTGTTCGCGCTGGAGGCGCGCTCGGGTTCGGATCGCAAGACGAGCCTGCAATCCGAGGTCCGGTGGCCGCGCGTCGCGAAGCCGAAATAGGCGCCATTTCACGGGGGTGAGCCGCGCGGCGGCGGTTGGTGCATAATCCCGCCCATGAGTCCCACCTCGCCCGTCGTCCTGACGATCGTCTCCCTCCTCGTGCTCTCGCCTCGGCCCGCCGCGCCACACCATCACGGCGAGGAAGCCATCCATCTCGCTCGGGGGATCGCGGCGCTTTCACGCTCCGATCTCGAGGAGGCGATGGTCGAGATCGAGGCCGCCGATCCGCACGGCGCGGGGGAGGATCCGCTGGATCGGTTCGATCGGCTGTGGGCCATGGCGCGGATCTGCAACGCGCGTCGCGCCTGGTCGGCGACCGCGTACTGGGTCGCGGAGGCGGAGCGGGCGGCGCGAGCGGCCGCCGGCAGCGACACGGCGCGGCTCGCCACCATGCTCTCCCAACTCGAGGGGCTCGCGCCGCAGGATTCGAAGCCGGCCGCGCCGGTCACGCTCGGTGAGGGCACGCACCGCTACACCTGGGTCACCGGGTGGGGGCGCCTTCCGGAGGGGTTGAAGTACGGCAACACCCACGGTGCGATCGCGTTCGACGGGGCTGGCAACGTCTACGTCAACACCGATGGCGAGAACGCGATCCTCGTGTTCAAACCCGACGGGACGTTCGTGCGTGGATTCGGCAAGGAGTTCGCCGGCGGCCTGCACGGCATGGTCATCGTTCGCGAAGGTGAGCAGGAGGTCATGTACCTCGCCCATCACGGCAGGCATCAGGCCTACAAGGCGACCCTCGACGGCAAGGTCCTCCTCACCATCGACTGGCCGCAGGAGTCGAAGATCTACAAGTCGGCGGAGACGTTCCGGCCGACGAGCGTCGCCGTGGGACCGGACGGCACGATCTTCGTCGCCGACGGCTATGGACAGTCCTGGGTGCACCGGTTCGACAAGGCGGGCAAGTACCTGTCGAGCTTCGGCGGACCCGGTTCCGAGCCGGGCAAGTTCCAGACTCCCCACGGTCTCCTCGTCGACACGCGAGGGAAGGAGCCCGTGCTTCTCGTCGCCGATCGCGAGAACCACCGGATCCAGTCGTTCACTCTCGATGGGAAGCCGATCGCGGTCCTGCCGGCGGAGCTTCGCCGCCCGTGCAAGATGAGCGCGCGAGGCACCGAGCTGGTCGTCGCCGATCTCGCCGGTCGCGTCTCGATCCTCGGAGCCGATGGCAAGGTGATCTGCCACCTGGGCGATCAGCCCGACCCGGCGAAGCGCGCCCAGAACGGCGTGCCGCCCTCCGAGTGGCGGGATGGCGAGTTCATCTCGCCGCACGCCGCCGCGTTCGATGGCGCCGGGAACATCTACGTGATGGACTGGCTGTCGGCCGGTCGCATCACGAAGCTCTCGCACGTCGACTGACGGGCGCCGCGCGCCCGGTGCGATTCTCCGCACCGCGCGACCGCCGAGCCTGGAAGGTCGACGATCGGAGCGAGACGACCGGCGCCCTGGGCCGCTCGCCGAATCGACGCATCGCGGCGGCCCGCCGTGGGGCGGTTCACTCGTCCCCCGCCATCCGCTCCGCGAACGCCTCGGGGTCCGAGAATGCGTCCACGACTTCGTCACGCCACGTCGTCGACCCGATGACGACACCCAACACCGACCGCGCTCGATCCGGCTTTCGCGTCGCCGCGGGGCTCCAGAACAGGAGGGAATCGATCACTGCCGACAGCGCCTCGTCAGCATGCCACGTCGTCACGACGTCCTTGCTCCACGCTCCCGCGCCGGAACCGTCCCCGACGATCACCTCGTCGATGACGTCGTGGACGCGCTCGCAGTCAGGACCCCAGGCGCAAACACTCTCGGCCCCGGCCTCGAGGATCCGCTGCGCAAGGTCGGCGATCACGTCCACGGGCTCATGCGTCGCGTCCCACGCGAGCAGGCAGTCGAACCTTCCGCCTGGGAGCAAGATCCGACGCGGGAGCCGTGCCGCAGACTCCGCAGCAAGGACGAAGTACGGGCGATGACCGGATGTGTCGCGGCCGATGGGGATGAGTTCCGTCATGTCGCTTCGTCCGAGACCTGTGCTTTCGGACGTCGATTGGACTCCGAGCCTTCTTGCGCGTCAAGGTGACTTCGACGCGCACGTCCTGACGCGCACCCGAGCGCGACCGTGGGCGATCCCACGTGGCGACTCTCGCGTCACGACGATCGCGTCACGACGATCGCGAGAGTGCACTCCAACCGTGTCGATGGACTGTTGCGGGTCGAGTCGTCGATCGACGACCTGCTCCGACCCGGAAACCGACGCGCGGAGCCGTGAACTCGCACGGGGGCGTAGGCGTCACGTTTTGTTTCGTGGCCTCCAGATGGTCGACGTCGGAAACTCCGGCTTTCCAGCCGCCCCTGCGTTCCCGTCGCGTGGGTCCACTCCCTTCGGCCCAGTTTGAAGTGGTCGTCGGAATGCGATGTTCCGTGCGGCCAGAGTGGGAACGTCGCGCGTGGCACTTGCGTGGACGCCGGCGACCTGTCCGGCCGATGCAGAAGGAGTCCATCATGTCTACCAGGAGTCTTTCACGCCTCGCGGCGGCGTTCGCCATTGCCGCGGTCTTCGGGTCGGCGGTTGCGAGCGGTCAATCGATCGTTCGCACCTGGACGTCGAACGCCGACTTCGATCAAGGGACGTTGTTGAACGTCAACCACGACTCCCCGAACGGGGACCAACTTCAGCTCAACCAGGCGACCACGCCGTTGCCTTTCGTCTACGTCGCGTGCTCAGCGCGCGGTACTGCCGTCCGCATCGACGTGAACACGGGTGCGATCCTCGGCGAGTACCTCACGGCACCCGCCGGCATGGCGCGCAACCCTTCGCGCACGACGGTCGACAAGTTCGGCAACTGCTGGGTCGCCAACCGCGACGAGTCCGGGTTCTCTGCGGGAGTTCCCAAGGGATCCGTGATCCGGATCGGAGTGGTGATCGGTGGCACCCGTGTCGACGTGAACGGCACGCCTGATCCCGCGGGGCAGTACCTGGCGCCGCCGTTCATCTACAACACGTGCATCGACCGCAACAGCGACGGGCTCATCAAGACGTCGCGCGGGTTGGCAGACATCCTGCCGTGGACGAACGCGGCTGGCGCCGACACGCATGGCGGCGTGACGACGGCGGAAGACGAGGCGATCACGATCTACTCGCGCGTCAGCGGTACGAACACGCGCACGGTCGCCGTGGATGCCAACAACGACCTGTGGGTGGGTGGCCTCGGAAACCAGAGCCATGAGAAGCTCAGCGGAGTCACCGGCGCCCCGATCCCGGGCACGCAGTTCAACGTGGGCTGCGGCGGCTACGGCGGACTGATCGATGGCAGCGGCGTGCTGTGGTCAGCGCGAACGAACGGAAACAACCTCCTTCGCTACGACACCGCCACCACGACGTCGAACTGCTTCTACTACCCCGACAACTACGGCCTCGGCATCGACCCGGCGACGGCTCACATCTGGTCGACGAGCCTGTCGGGCAACGTGATTCGTGAGCTCGCCCCGGACGGCACTCTCCTCAACACCTATGCGCACGGCGACTACTACGCGCAGGGCGTGGCGGTGGACAGCCTGGGCAACGTCTGGGTCGCGCACTCGCTGTATCGCAACACGGTCGGACACCTCCGCACGGACGGGACGTTCATCGGCAACGTCGCGCTGCCGGGTGGCGATGGGCCGACTGGCGTCGCCGTCGACTCGAACGGGAAGGTCTGGGTCACGAACTACAACACGAGCAACGCCATGCGGATCGATCCCACGGCGGGTCCGATCGGGACCGGCGGCTACCCCGTGGGTGCCGTCGACCTCGTGGTCGATCTCGGGGCGGGCGCAGCCCCGTACAACTACAGCGACATGACGGGATTCGTCGCCATCGGCAGCACCTCGCCGCAAGGAACCTTCACCGTCGTCCAGGATGGTGGACGGCCCGCCGTCAGCTGGACGAAGGCGTGGTGGACGAGCAACGAGCCACTCGGCACGGGCGTCACCGTGGAAGTGCGGGCGGCGGACACGCTGCTCGGCCTCCCGCTCCAGCCGTTCGTGGCCGTGACGAACAACGTTGCCTTCGCCGCCGTGCAGGGCCGCTTCGCCGAAGTCCGCGCGACGCTGTTCCGCAGCGTGGCGCAGAACACGTCGCCGATCCTGTACGACCTCACGCTGCAGGGTGGTTCCCCCGAGTTCTTCCTGCTCGGTGGGTTCCAGGCGATGGCGCAGCTGGTCACGACGAACGACATCCTGCTCGTGAACCCGATCGCGATCCTCCCCATGGACGGGAGCGGTGCGACGATCGTCCCGGTTCCGAACGATCCGTCGTGGCACGGCATGCGGGCCTACTTCCAGGTGTGGATGTATGACCCGGTGCTGATGCCGCTCGATCCGTTCAAGGCGTCGAACGGCGTCGACCTGGAATTCGACGGCTCGTGGAAGCCCTTCGGTCCCGCCAGCGGAATCCAGTTCTGGCTGGATCATCGCGCCTACGTGGGCGCGGAGATCCACGTGAAGTACACGGTCTACTGAACGCCTCCTGCGGGAGCCCCCGGGCTCCCGCAGTTCGTCGTGCGCGTCAGGAACCGATCGTGACCGAGAGGACGCGCGTGAAGGACAGGCCCTGCGGAGCGCCCGGATCGAGGAGCGCGGCCTGGTGATGCAGCGTCAAGCCCTCGAAGCCCGGCGGCATCGTCCACGGCAGCGTCAGTGATCCCGTGCCGGCGCTCCACGGAATACCGCCGAGTTGGATCGGCAAGAGTACGTCGGGCGCGACCTGCAAGAGTCCGCCGAGAACGGGCACGGATGCAGTCGCCGTCGAGAGGATGAACCAGCCCGCGGCGCCGCCGAGCCCGTTCGTGATCCGAACGGCCCCGTTGATTCCAGTCCGGAATGGCCCTTCGTCGCCGATCACGGGCTCGATGCCCGCGGTTCCTGCCAGACCGACGCCGTGCTGAGTCCGTCGTCCCGCAGCCGGTCCACGGAAGGCGTTCCCCATGATGGCGCCGTTGACGGTGATCGCATCGAGGTCTCCGTCGCCGTCGATGTCGGCGAAGGACGTGGCGATGACGGGCTGAATGATCGGCGGTGCGAAGTTGCCCGGCGCCGTCGCGAGGCAGATCCCCATGGCGCCGGGCGCTTCGGCCAGCGGACCTCCGACGAGGTCGAGCATTCCGTCACCGTTCGCGTCGATGAAGAACGCCTGGTTCAGCGTCACCGGCGGAAGCGAGTAGTTCGTGCTCGACGGCGGGACGGCCAGCGTCGCCGCGAGCGTCGTCTGCTGGAACGTGCCGTTGCCCTGGTTGCGAAGGAGCATCAGCGGGTTGGCGACCCCGACGTCCATGTCCCCGTCGCCGTCGACGTCCGCCACACCCACGCGAAAACGCGTGTCGAATCCGATGGGCAATGGCGTTGGCGCCGCAAACGTGCCGTTCCCGTAGCCGTGGAGAATCGCCAACTGCGCCGCCGTGCCGCCGAGGCCGCGGGCGGCGAGCGCATCCGGCACGTGGTCGCCGTCGAAGTCGGCGATCTCCAACACCTCGACACCTGCGATCGGCGAGAGCGTGGTGAAGAACCCGGTGCCGGAGTTGAGCCAGACGACGCTCTCGGGATCGGTGAACCCGCCCGCGCCGACCCAGGTGCGATGCACGACGTCCAAGTCGCCGTCCAGGTCGACGTCCGCGACGACGGCCGTCAGGCGGTGGGCGTAGTAGTAGTGGTTGACTTGGAATGCCTGCCAGGGGTACTGGGGCCCAGGCGCTGCAGGTCCCACGTCGACGAACGATCCTCCGCCGAGGTTTCGCAGCAGGTGCGCGACCGAGGTCGGTGCCGTGATCGATGCCGCGTTGGCGATGAGCACGTCGACCGCGCCATCGCCGTCGAAGTCACCTTGGATTCCCGGCCCGTTGTAGACGCCGGACGTCGTTCCGATGGCGGTGACCGCCGCCGTGACGAAGGTGCCGTCGCCTTCGTTGCGGACGATCGACGTCGTCGTGACGGCTGGGGTCCCGCCGAACTCGACGCGGACCCCCAGGTCCGGATCGCCGTCGCGATCGACGTCGTCGACGACCCAGGGATACTGCGTGACGGACGCGCTGATGTCCGATCGGGTCGGGCGACCGCCCGTCGTCCACCGGACGCAACGCCCGGCCACGATGTCCTGATCGCCGTCGCCATCCAGATCGGCGACTCCCGCGAGCGTCGCCCACCCGATGGCTTCGATGGTCTCGGGCGGCAGGAGGTTGCCGGCCCCATCGTTCCGGTGGATGAAGATGGACCCCGGTGTGCCGCCGTTCACGGAACCAGGCAGACCGAGGTTCGTGCCCAGATACCCGACGGCGTCCCGGTGTCCGTCACCGTCGACATCTGCCAGGGCCGACGCCGTCTTGCCTGGGACGGTCGGCTCGACGGTGAACGACGTCGGACTCGTCCGGCGGAGCGTCGCGTGCGACGTCACGGAGAAGATCGTGATGTCCTCGTCGCCATCGCCATCGAGGTCACCCGGGACCGGGACCGGCACCGAGCCCAGGATCGCGATCGAGGCGATCGTCGCCGGTGCACCGATGATGCCGCCGGTGACCGGGTAGAGCTTCACGGTCACGGTGCTGGTGAAGGGCGCGACGTAGCTGATTCCAAAGTCGGGACTCGCGTCGCCGTTCGCGTCGACGCGGAACAGCGTCGCGCTGACGCTCGGGCTGGGCGGGCCCAGCGTGGAGGTCGTCACGGTCGGTATCCCGATCGACGGCGTGACGAACAACTCGATGTCCGTCGCGTCGAGCGTCACGAGGTCGTCCCGTCCGTCGCCATCGAAGTCGGCAGCGACCATGCTGCGGATGCTCGAGGGACGCGTCAGCACCCACGAAACGGTGGGCGAAGTCGTTGCGCCGTTCGAGAACCACCAACCGATGGCGTTGTCGACGGATAGCGCGAAGTCGTCGCGGCCGTCCGCGTTGAAGTCTCCCACGGCGATCGTCGTCGCGAGCGCACTGCCCGGTGTGAAACCCGAGTACGTCGCCTGCCAGCCGAGGCTCGGTGCCGCCGTTCCAAAGCGCCAAGCCTGCACGACGATCGTCGACGCGTTGGGGAAGTTGACGCTGATGGCTTCCTTCCGTCCATCACCGTCGCAGTCCGCCAGCGCGCGGAAATCGGTCGACGGGGGCGCGACGGCGATGGGCAGGTCGAAGATCGCTCTGGACTCCTGGGCGGTGGCGCCAACGACGACGAGGCCCGCGAACAGGAACGCGACGCCGGCCCTCGAGCGGGTGCCCTTCGGGACGCTTGCGCGGATCAGGTTCTTCATGATTCGGTCCTTCCTTCGAAGCAACGCATCCGTGCGCGGCCGGCGATGCGGCGCGCGCTTTTCGTGCGATCGAAACTCCGGCCTCAGAGCCCCACGTTGACGGACAACACGCGCGTGAACGAGACGCCGAACGGGGCGGCCGCGTCACTCAACGCCACCTGGTGATGGAGCGTCCATCCCGCGATCGATGCCGGCAGCGTCCAGGGGATCGACAGACTCCCTCGACCCGCGCCGCCAGCTGCATGGTCGAGTTGGATCGGGAGCAGAATGTCGGGCGAGACCTGGAGGATTCCACCGGCAATGGGGACGGAGACCTCGGCGAGTCCGAGCACGAGCCAGCCCTGGGCGCCACCCAATCCGTTCGTGATTCGGATCGCGCCGGACGTCCCGACGCGGAACGGGCCCACGTCCCCGAGAACGGGCACGAATCCAGCGCTTCCCGCGAGGGCGGAACCATGCTGCGACCGCACGCCACCCAATCCGTGGACGTATCGCGCATTGAGACCGACCTGGTCTCCGGTTGCGACGTCGACGTCGCCGTCACCATCGAAGTCCGCGACGATCCGGACGTCGAGCGGTTGGACGATGGGCGTCCCGAACACGCCGGGCGCCGTCGCCGGAACGAAGGCGTACGCCGCGCCGGCCGAAGCGACCGGGCCGCCGACGAAATCCAACGACCCATCGCCGTTCATGTCGGCGAAGAACGCGCGGTGGATCGGCTCCGTCGGCGACCCGAACGGCGTACCCGAAGGTGCCTCGGCGGTGCCGAGGAGCGCCGTCGTGAAGTTTCCGCTGCCGCCGTTCAGGCGCACGGAGAGTGTCGTCGCGGCCGAGACGCCGAGGTCCAGATCGCCGTCGCCATCCACGTCGCCGACGGCGATCGTCGAGCGCAGATCGAACGCAGGCTCGATCGTCGTCGCGCCGCCGAATGCGCCTCCGCCGAGTCCGTGGAGGAAGCGGAGCGCTCCCGAGATCGTTCCCGTCGTCTGGGACGCGACGACCAGGTCGATGATCGAATCCCCGTCCAGGTCGGCCGCTGCGAGCGGGTACTCGCCGTTGAGTTGGACCCCGGGCGCGAAGAACCCGTTGCCGTCGTTCAGCCACACACGGCAGACGGTCGACGGCACCGACGTCGTCGGGAGGAATCGGACCACGATGTCCTGGTCGCCATCTCCGTCCACGTCGGCGACGAGACCGTTTTGCGGTGTCGCCTGGATCTGGATCGTGAGCGACGTGGGCAGAACGAGTTCGAACGGAGACGTGCCGGGAGCCGATGCATCGCCACCATCGACGAGTCCGCCGCCGCCCGAATTGCGCAGCAGGCGGGGAGGCGGACCGGTGATCAGGCGCCGGACGAGGATGTCGGCGGCGCCGTCACCGTCGAAATCTCCGGCGAGGCCGGTCCCAGCGAGGGCGCCTCCGGATGGAAGCGTCAACGGTGCGATGGTCGGGGAGAGCGTCACGAACGTGCTGTCACCCTCGTTCCGCACGACGTTCGTGAACCCGAACCCGAGATCCGGGTCGCCGTCCCGATCGAAGTCGAACGGAATCGTTCCCGGCTCGACGGTGAGCCCGATCGCGTGCGGCGGCTGTGGGAACCCGGGCGCGGTCCAGTCGACACAGCGACCGCCCACGAGATCGATGTCGCCGTCGCCATCCAGGTCGGTGGCGCCCGCGAGCGTGTTTCCACCGACCGCTGCGATGGAGAACGGGAACCCGAGCGCGCCGCCACCCGCGTTGAGCTGGAGCGCGAAGCGCGCGCCGGTCGTCGTCGTCGCCGCACCGGCGGGGGCCGTCGTCGCGTAACCGACGCCATCGAGAGTTCCGTCGCCATCGATGTCGGCGAGCAGGCTCGCAGCGCCGGCCGGTTGCGACGCTTCGATCGAGTAGGTCGTCGGTCCGACTCGGCGTAGCACGGATCGGGAGTTGTTCGCGAAGACGACGATGTCCGAATCGCCATCTCCGTCGATGTCCCCGCTGGCGCCCGTGGGAGCCTGGCTCGTCACGATGACGGGGCCGAGGACCTGCGGGTTTCCGATCACGCCATTCGTCACCGCGTGCAATCGCACCTGCACGCCGCCGGACGCGAGCGTGAGCGCGAGGTCCGGAGTCCGATCGGTGTTCGCCTCCGCCAGGAACATGTGCGTCGCCCCGATGATGACGGGCACGCCCGTCGTCCCGGTGAGGATCGGCGGTCCCACGGCCTGCGTGGTGTAGATCGAGACCGAGGATGACGTCTGCACGGCAAGATCGGCGCGTCCATCGTCGTTGAAGTCGGCGGCGATGAGGCCGACGACGCTTCCCCCGGCCACGACGATCCACGGAATCGACGGGGGCGCGGCGGTGCCGTTCGACAGCCACCATCCCACGGTGCCGTCGATCGAGAGCGCGAAATCCTCGCGTCCGTCGCCGTCGAAGTCGCCCGCGGCCACGCGCGACGGGGCCGGGTTCGCGACGTTCGGGTACGTCACTTGCCACGCGATCGTGGGCTGCGTCACGCCGAAGCGCCAGGCCTGCACCACGAGGTTCGTTCCAGGGAAGGCGACGCTGACCGCCTCCTTCAGTCCATCGCCGTCGAGGTCCGAGAGCGCACGGAAGTCCGTGTCGACGCCACCGACGACGACGGCGGCTTCGATGATTCCCTGGTTGACTTGCGCATTGCATGCCGGCGCCGCACTCCAGGCAGCGACGATGAGCACTCCCAGTGTCAGGATCCGCCGCCGGGCGCCGTCGTGGACACGGTCGTTTCGCATGGTCGGGACTCCGTTGGACGTTGAACTGACGCGCCCGCTGCGCCGTCGGGTCGGCGGGCATCGTCAGGGTGGGTGCCCGTCGCATCAACCAGGACTCCCCGTTTCCGTTCCGGTGAGAGGGCGCACGACGACGGGTTGCCCTCTGGGGTTGCCGCCGGCCGCGCCAGAGTTGCAACGATCTGGACGATCGGGCGCGACCGAGCCTCCGCTGCCCGCACTCCCGGGCTCGCACGCGCCCGGGTTGAACCGCGGGCATCGGCGGCAGGTCCGTTGGGCCGGCCAGGGGCCCGGCGTCGCTCAAGCCTGAGACGATCGGGACGAGCGCCACGAGGGTGAGATCGCGGCGCAGAATGGCCCCGGTGCCCGAAGCGATCCGCACGGACGGAGCGGCGCCGTCGGGTGGCGGCCGCAGCCGTCCGGGATGCCGGGTCGGGTCGTCGGCGTCGCAGCTCGGGCGGCGATCGTGTCTCCGGCCCTTCGTTTCGAGGTCGCCGCGGTCCGTGGCGAGGCTGCCCATTCGCTCGCCACGAAACCCGGGCGTGTTGCAGTCCCGGTCGGCGGCCTGGTGTCCCGCCGCGCCGGGCCGGTGGGGCGTTCAGCGAGGCCTGCTGATCTCGTCGCTCACCGGCGCGGTCGGATGCCGTTCCGCGGTCTTCGGCCTCGTTCCGATCGCCTTGCGCGGCGCGCTCGACGTCGGGCAGGCACCACCCTCGGGCGGCTTGCCGATCTCGTCGTGAAGTTTCCCGAACCGCAGCGGCGGGATGGCCGTCTCGTCCTTCGCAAACACCATCTTGCAGGCCTCGATGCAGTCGCCGCAGCGCAGGCACTCGGCGTCGCCGTAGCGGACGGGCTCCGAGTCGACGGTCTCGATCACCGAGTCGGGGATCTCATGTCCGAGCGCCTTTGGATCCAGGTCGACGGGGCAGACCTTCTCACACGCGCCGCAGTGGATGCAGGGATTGGGCACCTCCTCGAACACGATGCCGATGGGCGCCTTCGAGGTGACGTACTGGTAGTAGATCCCGATGGGGCAGACACTGCGGCAGAACCCGAACCGCCAGACGAACGCGTGGAGGAACCCACCAGCCCACAGAGCGACGAACACGCCCGCTGTGACGAGCCGCGCCGTCATCGAGCCGTCGACCATGACGCGCGGATCGACCCACCACAGCATGACCGCCGCCACGAACGTCGCGACGAATCCCGCGCCGGCGAGATGCTTGAGCACTCGGCGGCGCTTGCCCTTCTTCAGGTCCACGTCCTCACCGAGCCGGCTCACGTATCCGACGGGGCACCCCCATCCGCAGAAGAACCGACCGACGACCATGTTCGTCAGGAACGTCAGGCCGTAGAGCACCGCCATGGCGACGCAGAACCCCTTGAGCCCCGCGATGATGTCGACCTGGCGGCCGAGGAGGATGTGGTGGCCGCGCCAGAGATCGATGCGTACCAGCTCGCAGAGGGGGATCGCGAGCAGGATCGCGAGGGACGCCGTGATGACGGCGATCCGCACGACCTGAAACACGGCCCCACGCTTGGCGACGGCGGAGAGCACGCGAACGCGGTCCACGTCCTTCAGTGGCAGCATGACCCTGTCTTCGTGAAAAGTGGCATGACCGCTCGAGTGATCGTCACGGCAGCCATGAGAAGGATGATCGATCCGGCGAACAGGCGAAATGCCGCGGCCGGGATCCGGCGTGAGAATCCCCGACCCACCCACGCGACACCAGCCAGGGCGGGCAACGTTCCCGCGCCGAAGCCGAACATGAGCGCGACGGCACTCAGCACATTTCCGGTGGCCGCCGCTTGCAGCGCGGCCGCGTACACGACACCGCATGGGAGGAGGCTCGTCAGTGCACCGAGGGCGAACGTGCCGCCGGGGAGTTCGCCCTCCCTGATGCCTCCGAGGATCGGTTGCAGAAACTGACCGAGCGCCGCACCTCCGGCCGTTGCGCCGGCCCGATTGCGGAGGAGTCGGATTCCCGCGAGCGCGAGCCATGCGCCGACGGCCACCCCGAGCACGACCTGCGCGCGTCCCCCGAATTTGAGGACGGAGGCGCCGAGGAATCCCGCGAGCGATCCGAGGAACATGTACGTGAAGAGCTTGCCCGCGCCATAGAGCGAGAACCGCGCGAACGCCGGCGGCGACGCCGTGGTCCGCAGCGCGAACGCGCCACACATGCCGGCACAGTGCGCCGCGTTCACGAGCGCGAAGAGGAACCCCGTGACGAGTGCGGCAGCGACGGTCATGGTGTCGCCCCCGTCGCCAGGGCGGATGGCTGCGGCGGTACAGACTGGCGGCCGTGCTCCGATGCCGGCGCTGGATTCACCGGTGCCGGCGCGGGCTCCATCAACCGGTAGGAGCGTACGCTCACGACGACGCTCGAGATCACCATGGCCGCCGCGGCGACCGCCGGATGGAGGCGGCCCATGGTCGCGAACGCCAGCGCCGCGCCGTTGTAGATGAGCGACCACGCGATGTTGCCGTAGACCGTCCGCTTCAACGTGACGGATGACTGGTGGAACCGCCACAGACCTCGCAGGTCGTCGCCAACGATCTCGACCTGGGCCTGCGAGCGCGCAACCGCCGTCCCGGTCGCCACCGCCACGCCCACGTCGGCCGCGCGAAGAATGGGGGCGTCGTTGACGCCGTCACCCACCGACATGACGCGCAACCCGCTCGCCCGAATCGCTTCGAGCCGCGCGAGCTTCTGATCCGGAGCGAGCTCGGCGAGAAAGCCGATCCCGAGACTGGCGGCGACGTCCGCGACGGCGGATTTGCGATCGCCGGATGCGATCTCCACTTGGATCCCGCGCTGGCGGAACGCGTTGACCATCTCCCGCGCGCCGGGGCGGATCTCGTGTGCGACGGCCGCGACGGCGCGGACGGTGCCGTCGGAGGCGAACGCGATCGCCGAGTCGCCACTCGCCTGGATCTCCGCGAGTTCGGCCCCCAACGCCGCGGACGCCGTCGCCCCGAGGGATTGGAGCCAGCGCGGACTGCCGGCACGGCCGAACACTCCGTCGACGACGCCTTCGACGCCGCACCCCGGAACGACTCGAAGCTGCGCCGGTGCCGCACCGGAGCGGTCGAGTCCGGCGCCGAGCGCGTGTCCCGAGTGGCTGACGAGCGTCCGCAGACATGCGAACGCGGCCGGATCACTGGCGGCGGTCGCGCGCAACTTGGGCGCGGGCGACGTCAGCGTGCCGGTCTTGTCGAGGAGGACGGCGCCGATGGATGGCGCAACCTCCATCGCCACCGGATCGCGAACGAGTACGCCCCGCCGCGCGAGTGAGGCGCGCGTGGCCCGAAACGCCAGCGGCGTCGCGAGCCCGAGGGCGCATGGGCAGGCGACCACGAGCACGGAGAGGGCCGTTCGCAGTCCGGCGCCCGCGCCGCCGAGCAAGCCGGAGCGGATTCCGCCGACGATCGCCAGCGCCAACGAGATCCACACGAGGTGCGTCGCGATGCGATCCACGAGCCGGCTCAGTCGCGTCGGCGGGAGAGGGGAGTCCAGGTGCGCGAGGATCCGCCCGAGACCCCCGTCGCGCCACGGTCGCACGACGGTGGCATCGAGCGCACCGAATCCGTTGATCGCGCCAGCGGGGACGTCCGCTCCGGTGGTCACGTCGACGGGCCGTTCCTCGCCCGTCAGGTGGCTGGCGACGACGGCGCTCGACCCTGCGTCGATCCGCACGTCGGCCGGGATGTTCTCCCCGGGAAGGATCCGGATCCGGTCGCCCGCGACGAGTGCATCCGCATCCACGTCAGCCGTCTCGGAGGCGGACGTCACGCGGTGTGCGCGTTCGGGAAGCGCGAGTCGAAGGGCCTTCGCGGCCTCGCGCCCTTGCGACCGAGCGTGCGCCTCGAGCCGCCGCCCGAACATCACGAGCACGAGGACCATGGTCGCCGTCTCGTAGTACACCTGGCCGACGCCGATGATCGTGTGGTAGACCGAGAGCGCGAACGCGGCAACGGTGCCGATGACGATGAGTCCGTCCATGCGCACCAGGCCTTGGCGCAGATCGGCCCACGCGCCGCGCATGAGCGGCACGCCGAGCAGCAGCATCACAGGGAACGCGAAGGCGGCGATGCCGAACTGCCCCAGGCGCCGGAAGAGTGCCGCCGACGGATCCGAGGCCACGTCGTAGAACCCCTCGCCGTAAAGAACGAGCGTGAACTCCATGACGCCCATGGAGAGGAACGCGGAAAGGAGGAGGCGCGCCTCGAGGAACTTGCGGACACCGTCCGTGCGACCGCCGACGGCCGCGGCGAGGCGACAGCCTACGCAGCAAAAAAGCGGCTGCCCGGGCGTGGGCGCCACGCTGCGACTGCGGACCGGTATCTCCAGTCCGCAGTGCGTGCAGACGAACGACTCCGCTTGCGAGTGGAATCGTTCGTCGTGCGGTTCACTTCGCGAGTTCCTTGCCAACGGCGGTCAACAGGTATTGAACGATGTACCAGGTGCAGAAGGCCAGGAAGGCAACCCACACGACCTTCATGAAGAACGGCATGCGTCCGTGGCCGTACCCGAACGGGTACTCCTTCTGATCGCTGCCGGCCGCGGCCTCAAGATCGCCCGAACTCTTGTCGGTCATTGGTGATCTCCCGTTCGAGCATGTCGAACTTCGGTTTTTCAATGTCGGAGAAGTGGCCCTTCAGGAACCCGTAGGTCAAGAGCAGAAGGAAGCCGCCCGCGACGAAGGCGTAGACGGCGAGGTGGGCGCCGGCGAAGTGAAGGCCGTTCGAGTTCAGCAGGTCCTGCAGGAACTCGAAGATCTTCACCGCGAATCCGACGCCGGAGAGGATCGCTCCGACGAGGAAGACCCTGAGGATCCATCGACGGCGAACACTCTGACGGGAGGTCTCGATGGGTCGGTCCATGTTCAGCGCTCCGCCTTCTGCGGCTGCCACGTGCCCAGCCACTGGAGGTACGCGATCAGGGAGAGGAGCTTGGCGGTCGGCCGCTGGGCCTCCGCGACGAACAGGCGATCTCGCTCGCCGGCAAGCGTGTTCGGCAGCGAGGTGCGGATCTGCTCCATCGCTCGCTCGGCCTCCTGCCTGGTGTCGTAGATGCCGGGGTAGCTGTAGCTCTTGTCCGGTGCGATGCCTTCGCGTTCGGCGATGTCGGGTGCCACCTTGCGGCGGACCTCGAAACCCGAGGCGAAATACCACGTGTAGGCCGGCATGACCGAACCGGGCGACGTGCTCTTCGGATCGAGGAAGTGGGCGATGTGCCAGTCGTTCGACCGGACGCCGCCTTCATAGGTGAGGTCCGGACCGACGCGACGAGTGCCCCACAGCACGGGGCGCTGCAGGGCGTTGTTGTCCTGCTCGCTCGTGCTGGGCGGACCCCAGCGCACGTCCTCGTTGGAGACGGCACGGACGTACTGGCTGTGGCAGTGCCAGCAGGCTTCGGCGATGTAGAGGTCGCGGCCGTCACGGAGCGCCGTCGCGTAGATCTTGCGCCACGCGTCCTCGCTGCCTGCGCGGCGCGGGTCGTTGGCGGGGATCGTGGCGAGTTCGCGGGGCGTCATCGCTGCTTCCGCACCCTGGAACGCCTTCGTGAAATCGTTCGGGAAGGCGTCCTTCAGGTCCTTGAAGTCAGGCGAGACGACCTGCGCGACCTGCGCGTACGTCGCCTCCGGAGTCTTGCCGTCCGTGATCATGTAGGGGTAGAGCCCCGACAGCAGGAAGGCGAAGACGAAACAGCCGAGACCGGCTACGAGAAGGATCTGGTTGAGGCGGTCCATATCACGCAGCTCCCGACACGAGGTCGACGCGGTAGTCGTACGGCTTCGGCGTCCGCGCAGTCTTGTAGAGGTTCCAGGCGAAGATGAACTGGCCCGCGACGATCATGGCGCCCGCGAATCCGCGGATCCACCAGAACGGCTTGAGCGCGGACAGGATCTGCAGCCACGGCGAGAGGTTCTTCTGCATGTAGCCCGCCACGAGACCTGCCGAGAGCAGATCGAGGAACATGATCAAGAGCCCGATCGTCGACAGCCAGTAGTGCCAACCGTTCAGGTGCCGGCTGTACCACTCGTTGCCGGTGAGGCGCGGCCACAGCCACGTCGTCACGCCGATGATCCAGAACGCGAACACGCCGAGCATGACGAGGTGCGCGTGTCCCGGGACCCAGTCCGTGAAGTGGATGATCTCCTGCAACGTCAGCGTCGTCTGGAAGGCGCACTGCAGACACGTGATGAAGTAGAGGACCATGCCCGTGTAGAACCAGCGGATGGGGAGGTTGCTGCGCAGCGCGTGGCCGCTTCCCCACATGGTGCCGAAGAAGTTGACGATCACGGTGGTGACGACGATCTCGACGGCCATCGTGGAGATGACCGCGCCGTACTGCACCGACATGGGGATCGATGACAGGAGGAAGTGGTGCACGCCGTTCAACGGATAGAAGAACGCGAGCGCCCAGAATCCGATGACCGACAGCGCATGGCTCCAGATGGGCTTGCGCAGGATGATCGGCACGAAGAAGTACATCGATCCCCAACCCATCGGCGTCACGAACAGCCCGACGAGGTCGTGAATGAACAGTCCTCCCGTCGCCGCGCCCGAGCTGCCGGCGAAGACCCACTCGCCGAGCGTGTTGCCCATCACGTAGGTGAGGATGAGCCACACGATTCCCGACGAGTAGTACCAGAGCGACACGTACATGCGCTGGTGGACGGACTTGAAGATCGGAGTGAGGAACTGGAGCGCGACCAGGATCGCTCCCAGCTCGATGAGGAAGTCCACCGGGACGTAGTTCAGGTCCCACGAGCCCGGGCGGAATCCCGTCGGCGTCTCACCCCACTCGATGGCCTGGGTGAACCCGAGCAACTGGCCGATGGAGGTCAGCAGCGTCACGGTCTGCCAGACGACGAGGATGAGCCACCCGAGCTTTTCGCTCAGGACCGGGCGGCCCGTCAGGCGGGGAATCACGTAGTAGAGGATTCCGAGGAAGCCGTTCACGAGGAACCCGTAGGCCACTTCGTTCGTGTGCAAGAGGCGCACGCGGCCCGGGCTGAAGAACGAGATGCCCTGGAGCGGGTAGAGGTCGAGGAACTGCAGCGAGAACAGCGCTCCCCACACGACGGACGTGAGGAAGAAGAACAAGCCGCAGATGAGGTGCCACTGGACCAGTTTCTTGTGAACGAGGGGCTGATCCACGGCCCCAGCAGATTCGAGTGTTGCAGCTATGGATGTCATGGTCAGTTCCCGCGGTCGCAGCCCATCCGTCGCGTGTTCGGGATGGTGCCTGGGGTCTTGAGGCTGAGGATGTAATGAACGATGGACCACACGGTCTCGTCGTTCTCGTTGGACGCGGGCATGGGTGTTCCGTTGAGCCCGGTGCGCATGCGCAGGAACAGGTCCTGTGCGGTGCTGCCCGCGCGGAACACGCCGGTCGTGAAGTCACGCGGGCGGATCTCCGCGTCCGACCAGTCGCGGAGTGCGAAGGCTGACGTGCCGTCGCCGCGACCCGTGTCTCCGTGGCAGGATGCGCACTGCTTCGCATACAGCTGGCGACCGCGCTCGATGAGCTCGGGCGTCGCCGGCACGGCCGGCGGAACGATCACCTTCTTGCGCCCGCCGAGCTGACTCGCGCGGGTCTTCTCAGCGAGCTCGGGCATCTTCGCCACGAGTTGCTCGCGGGTGAGGCCTTCATCCTGAGCCTGTGC
Source organism: Planctomycetota bacterium (assembly GCA_044222185.1). Lineage (GTDB taxonomy): Bacteria > Planctomycetota > CAIWVZ01 > JBGANV01. The sequence continues at coordinate 51,045 of JBGANV010000011.1, read as the reverse complement.
CTCCGCCAGGACCTTGGCTCGTCCGAAGACGGCCACGTCGAGGACGTAGGCGACCACATCCTTGCGCTGTTGCTGAGGCAGCAGCGGGAAGCCCGGCATCGACGAGCCCGGCAGGCCGCATTCGACGGTTCGCAGCAGGTCCTCTTCGAAGGGCAGCTGTCCCGACTCGGACGAGCGGAACTTGAACTTGGCCTTCTGGAAGTTGCGCGGCACGGGATTCAGGTTGAGGGATGCGGGGCCGTCGCCCTTGCCTTCCTGACCGTGGCACCCGATGCAGTTCTCCTCGTAAACCACCCGGCCGCGGCGAGCGGCCTGTGACGCCGGCCAGTCGGCCAGCGCGATGGTCACGCCATCTTTCGCGGGTCGGGCGGTGGGTGCATTCGGTTGATTTTCATTCGCGCTGCGTGGGACGACGCTGGCCGCGATCAGCACGGAAAGCGCGGCAAGTGGCAACAGGAAACGAGTGGGCTTCGGCCGCATGGCATCTCGCTTGGTGAAGTGGGACGGATTCGAACGCCGGAGCGCACTTATCCCGATCTACGTCCTTCGGCGACATTAGCTCGAGTTCGTAGCCTGCTCGGTTCGTCGGCAGTAGCTTCGGCTACGGAGAGAGGGACCCGCCTCTCAGCGTTCTCGCGGTCTGTTCCGGAGGCCAGTCCGGGCGCATGTACGACGGCGCGGCACCTCGTGCGCAGCGTCAGGCGTCCGTGCGGCGCGCTCGCCGGGCGAGCCGGCGACCCTGAGTACAATCCCGCCCACATCCCATGGACGTGGAGAGATTTCATGCCCGCACCTGACCCCGCGCCGGCCGTCGTGACCGGTCCGCGGCTGTTCATCGCCTACGACATGTCGGTCAGGCGCATCAAAGACCTCCTCAGCAATGTGGCCGATCCTGAGAAGCGCGTGCGGGACATGCGCGCGATCGTCCCGGGCTTGGCGGGCGCCCAAGGGAACATACCGGATGAGCACGTGCTCGGACCGATCCGCGAGGCTGACGGGTTCGTCGCCGTCCTCGATCGGCCCAATGCCAACGTCGGGTTCGAACTCGGCTATGCGCTCGCCTTCGACAAGCCCACCTGGCTCGCCTCCTTCGCGAAAGGGCGTGAACCGTTTCTCGAGAAGGTCCCGTTGAGGACGCAACTCATTCCGCCGTTCACGAGTGCGAGTGAGTTGCGGGAGATCGTCGAGGCGCAGGACCCGCTTCCAAAGCTCGCGTCGCCGCCGCCGCGCGGACCGAAGCTCCTGCTGCTCTGTCCGACGACCGGCGCCGGTCAAGACCTCCGCGAGCGCCTTCGCGGGGATGCCCCCCGGTGGGTTCCGTTCGATGAGGACGAATGGTCGCTGTCAGACATGCCGCGGCTGCTCGACGGCGTGGGCACGGTCGTGTGGGCCTACGTCCCGCCGACCCCGGCGGACGTCCGCGACGGCGACGAGAATGCTGCGCTCGCCGTCCTCGCCGGTTACGCCCATGGCCGGGGGCTTGGATTGAAGTTCTGGCACTACGGCGTGCTGGGCGAGGATCGTCTGCTCGCCGATCTGTCCGGAATCCGCCGCCTGCTTCCCGACTTCAAGGCCGTGAAAAAGGAGGTCGCCACCGTCGAGGCGATGCGGGGCAAGGACGAGTACACCGCCGCCGTCGAGGATTACCGCAAGCGGGCGGCGGAGGCGTTTCGAACGTTCCGCCCGCTCGGATTCGAGGGGCGCTTCCGTGTCGAGATCGGGTTCGACGAGCTGTTCTTCGATATGAACTGCCGGCATCGCGCCGTCGGCGATCGCGATCTCGACGGCCGCGGTATTCCCCTGGCGAAGGCCTTCGACCGGATCGGGAAGCTGGCGGCGTGCCGCGGGGTCATCCTGCTCGGCGAGCCCGGCGCGGGCAAGACGACGCAACTTCGTCGCCTGCTTCGCTGGGTGGCTTCGAGGCAGAGGACCGAAAGTGGCAGCGCCCTCGACGGGCTGCTTCCGATCTTCGTCAGCCTGAGAGACATCGATCCGAAGCACGCAGGCGATCAGCTGACCGCGAAGGCGCTCGTCACACGCGCCATCAAGGCTGTGGGCATTCAGCCGTCCTCGAAGGATGTGGACGAGATCGTGCGGTCGGAGAACCTCCTCCTGCTGCTCGATGGTCTCGACGAAATCCGCGATCCCAAGCAGCGCGTCTCCGCCGCGAAGGCCGTCGTCGCGCTGGCTGAGAAGCATCGAGTGGCGGCGACGTGCCGCTACGCCGGCTACGAAGCCGTGAAGTCGAGCTTCGAAGACGGATTCCTCGTGCTCGAAGTCCCGGCTCTCAACGCCGAACAGGCCGACGCGTTCGTCGTGCGCTGGTACGAGGCCGTGGAGACGGCGGGGGAGGTGCCTGACCGTGCGAAGGCCGTGACCGGCGCTCGCGACACCGCCGCGCGCCTGAACGCCGAGATCGCCGCTGGTAACCGCGCGAAGGGGCTTCGTGACCTCACGGGCAATCCGCTCCTGCTCACGGCCGTGTGTCTCGTGCACCGCGACGTCAAGCGCCTGCCGAATGGTCGCGCCGAGCTCTACGAGCTCTGCGTTCGGATCCTTCTCGAGCAGTGGACGCGCGACAAGAAGTCCGGCCTCGACATGTCGACGGCCGATGCTCAGTCGATTCTCCAGCAACTGGCGCTCTGGCTTCACCAGGAGCAGGGGCGGCAGTCGGCGACGACCGAGGATCTCGAGCCGGTTCTCGATCAGCCTCTGCGGCGCCTGCGATGGGACAAGGGCGTAGCACCGTTCCTCGAACACATCCGCGACGAGACGGGGCTCGTCACCGACGCCATCGGGGGTGGGTTCAAGTTCCTCCACCTGTGCTTTCAGGAGTTCCTCGCGGCGTGCGAGCTGCATCAGCAAGCGTTCGATGACCGGAAGGCCATTCCGAACCTGGCCGCACGGCTCCACGAGAGCTGGTGGCAGGAAGTGACGGCGCTTCTCCTGGCCCAGAAACAATCGACGCCATTTCGGTCGTACTTCGAGGCCGCAGCGAAATTGCCGGCGTTTGGTGACGCGGCGAACCTGACGTTCCTGAAGGATGCCGTTCAGGACGCAACGAAGCCGTCGCCGGATCCTTTCCTCAAGACTCTCCAGGCGCGGCCATCGACGCGTCGGAGCGAATGGCCTCGACAACTGGCCGCTCTCGAACTCCTCAAATGGAGATGGCCCGAAGAACTTCGCGGGTTGAAAGAGCGGTTCGCGAAGAAGCCTCACCCGTATCGCGCGATTCAGGAGGCGCTTGAGCTCCCTATACAGAAGACGCTCACCAAGCGGGTCGCACGCGGAGCCGCGAAGAGCCAGCGCTTGTTAGTGGCGGAGACGCCAGCGGTCCGAACCACTCCGGCAGAACCCCTGACTCTCGTGCTCGGAAGAGCCCGCTTGGAGTTGGCGCTGATCCCTTGCGGCACGTTCATGATGGGGTCGCGCGAGGGGGAGCCTGGCCGCAGGGACTCCGAGGGCCCCCAGCATTCCGTGACACTGACGCGCGAGTTTTACATTGGACGGTCTCCCGTCACGAATGAGCAGTACGCCGAGTTTCTGAAGTCCACCGACAAGCCCACGTCGGTGAGTGAGCCCGCATATTGGCGCGACAAGCGATTCAACAGCTCCCTGCAACCCGTCGTCGGCGTGTCCTGGCACGATGCCAAGGCGTTCTGCGATTGGGCCGGAAGGGCGGCACCAACGGGTTTCATCGGCGCATTGCCGACCGAAGCACAGTGGGAGTACGCGTGTCGAGCCGGGACGTCTTCGGCGTATTGGTCTGGCGACGACCCCGCGGCTCTCAGCGCGGTGGGGTGGTTCTCCGGAACCTCAGGCGGGCGCCCGCCTGAGGTTCGTGAGAAACGGCCGAACGGCTTCGGCCTGTACGACATGCACGGCAACGTGTGGGAGTGGTGTGCCGACGGGTTCAGCGCCTATTCAGCCGACCCACAACAAGACCCGAAAGGCAACGACCGGTCCGCCGCCCGCGTGCTGCGCGGCGGCTCGTGGGGGAGCGGCGCCGCGAGGTGCCGCTCCGCCGCGCGGTTCGGGAGCCTCCCGGACGGCCGGCTCGTCTTCATCGGCTTCCGCTTCGTCCTGTCCCTCCCCCGAGCTCGATAGATGTTCGATGTTCGATCTTTGGTGTGTGGTTGAATCCGGCGGTGGCACCTCCGACCCGCGGATTCCGCCGGCTACCCGAGGTGCTTTGCCGCTGACGTGACATGGCGGTCGCTCCGGCGACATCGCCAGCCTGACGCATTCTCCGGGAAGCCGACCCGCTACCTGACCCCCGGTGATCCGCGACGGGCCGCAACGGGGCTACGAGCCGCCGTTCCGGGCGCCCAGGGGGCAGCAGCGCATCATTCGGTGAGATGCCGGTGGCACGGGCGTCCCTCGGTCGGGCACGACGGAGTCCACTTCCTACCGACGCTGTCGCTCGAGCTCGACGCAACCCGACGATCGAACGTCGAGGCTTTACCGAGGTTGAATGACGGACAGAGCCAGGCGGAAGCCGAACACGTCGAACCTGAAGTCGGGGCGGCTCCAAAACCGGGCGGCGGAACGGCACCTCGCAGCACCAACCCCCCACGATCCGCCGCGGAGCACGCGCGCGGCCCCGTCGACCCACAGCGCCTCGACTTGGGCGTAGTGGGCCGCCGCGACGCTGTCGCCGCACGATGGGTCAACTACTTCTTCTTCACCGTATGGCCCGAATGGGTCGGCACACCACTCCCACACGCTCCCATGCGTGTCATGGAGACCGAACCGGTTCGCGGGCTTTAGACCCACGGGCTTGGTCCTGCCGAGCGTGTTCTTGTCGAACCACCCGACCTGGTCTAGCGCGCCGACGTCGTTTCCGGACCAGTATGGCGTCTCTGTCCCAGCCCGACACGCGTACTCCCACTGCGCCTCCGTCGGCAGCCGACCTTCGAGCGGTGCGAGCGTGTTCGTTCCCGCCCAGACGCAGAACGCGGTCGCGTCGTCCCAGCTGACGCCAACGACGGGCTGATCAGGTTCGTTGAACCGCTGACTTCGCCAATGGCTCGGTTCCTCCACCACGTCCGGCTTCTCATGCGACCGGAGAAACAGGGCGTATTGCGCGTTCGTGACGGGGAAGCGTCCTATGTAGAAGTCTCGTGTCAACGTGACTCGGTGTTGCGGGCCTTCGTTTCCCTGGCGATTTGCCTCCGATTCGGGTGAGCCCATGAGGAAAGTGCCGGCGGGGATGCGAACGAGTTCGCAGCCACCGTTGGGGGTGATGAAAACCTCGGGCGCCGAGACCGTTACGAGCGGTGTCCGAGCCGCGACGCCGAAGAGCTCCAGCACGTAGTCGCTCTTGTGCGGTGTCTCCACGAAGCGCTCGCGAATCACGGGCACTTCGTCGGGGAATCGATCCACGACGATCGTGGCGGCGGCGATGTGGCACCGCATGGCGCCGTCGTTCGTCGGTTCCTCACCGAGCAGGCAGTCCACGAAGGGCTCGGGCGTCGGATCGCGTGCATCGCGAACGCAGGAGCGAGCCACCTCCGTGTGCGCCGTGTCGCCGAAGCTCGGGTTCCGGACGACCGAGCGGAAATAGCGATGGAAACAGTCGGACCCCTTCAGCGCCACGAGGATGCCGGCGACCTCCTGCCACCAGCTCTCGCCGAAGTGCGACGCGAGGCTGTCGATGCGTTCCGGCTCGTCGATGGCGCGTCGCTGGATCTCACATGCCGCGAGGTACTCCTGGAAGCAGAGATGCAGAAACTTGAACCCGCCACCGACAGCATCCGTCAAGAGACCCGTCTCGTCGCGGATGTGTGCGAGGAAGTTGGCGAGCCCAGTCCGCCAACCGTGGCGGCGCAGCGTCGGCTCGATCTCCGCCCGGAGCTGATCGACTGTGGCCGACTGCCGATCCGTCTCCTGGTGAAGCCACAACGCCATGCGCTGCAACGCAAGCTGCGCCTTCGCCGCGTCGAGGTCGAGCTTCACTTCCTTGTTACGCGTCCAAAGCTCGATGAGCGCCTTGACGCAAAGCTCGTAGAGCTCGCCGCGGCCAATGGGCAGGCGCTGCAGGTCCCGATGCACGAGGCAGACGGCTGTGAGAAGCAGCGGATTGCCGGACAGGTCTTGGAGGCGCTTCGACGTGATGATGTTCTCGGCGGCGATGCTTGCGTTGAGCTCGGCGGCCTTTTGGGCGGCGTCGGCGAGGCGCTTCTCGCGATCGTCGATGTCTCCTGCCGTCTCGACCGCCTGATACCAGCGGAGGACGAACGCCTCGGCCTGGTCTTTCGTCAGTGACGGAACCTCGAGCAGGAGGAAACGGTTTTCGAACGTGCTCTTGACCGCGTCGTAGCCCGCGAACCGGCACGTCGCGATGACGCGCGCAGTCTTGGAGAGCTTGACGACCGCCTTGGCGACGGCTGCCCGTTGATTCGAGTCGCGGATCTCGTCGAGCCCGTCGAGGAGAAAGAGTGGCTTCTCGCGTTCGAGGATGTCGCGCACGCGCCCTGCCGCGGCTTGCGCTCCGGCCGCGCGGATCGCTCGCTTTGCGATGGCCTCCGGCGTCAGTTCTGCCTCCGGCTGGGCCGGGTTGATGTCGCGCAGGCTGACGAGGAACGGGACGGCGCCGTCGAGTGCGCCCCGCGCGTCCGCAGACCTGGCTGGCGCAACCCAGCGGAGGAGCCGGCGCAGTTGCGTCGTCTTGCCCGCTCCGGGTTCACCGAGGAGTAGGACTCCGTCCGGCGCGTCGTCAGTTCCGATCGGGTCGAACGACTTCGTGAGCGGAATGCCGCCGTGGCGTTCCATTTCACCGAGCCCATCGCGACCGCTCGCACGGGATATCCGATGACGGCACGCCATTTCGAAGAACAACTCGTCGAGTCGCACGTCGATCCGGAAGCGCCCCTCGAACCCCAGCGGTCGGAACGTGCGGAATGCATCGGCTGCACGCGTTCGATAGTCCTCGACGGCAGCGCGGTATTCGTTCGCCGCGCGGTCGTGCTCCACATCCAGGATCGCAGCCGGGATCGCATCGAAGTTCTTGATCTCGCGCCACGAGTCGGAGACGTCGACCAGCGTCCGGGTCTTCGTGAGGTCGCCGTAGTGCCAGAACTTGAGGCTGCGACCGCTGCCGCGCGCGTAGCCGGCGAGGATCGCGAGGATCGCGTTCTCGATGCCGTCGCGTTCAGCTGATTCCTTGTTTGGGTCCGGCGGAACGTACGCCCAGACCACAGTGCCGACGCGATCGAGACGTTTCGGAAGGTCGGTCAGGCTCCAGGCTGCGTGATCGAATGCCGTCCAACCCTTCGCACTGGTTTTGACCTTCTCGCGCAGAGTCGCTCCGCGCCCGCTCGTGGGGCAAAGGAACAGGACCTCCGATCCGCCGGTCGCAGGTGCGCCGGGCGGCCGTAGCGCCTCCGTCTGGCCGACCTGATTGCGCAGCTCCTCCGTGTTGGTGAACGAGGGCACGCCGAGTTCAGCGAGCGGCGGCGCCTTGAGCCATCCGTGCGCGCGGTCCTCGAATCGCATCAACCACGACGGCTTGTCGTTGCCCAACGCGTATCCGAGTTCGAAGCCGACGTTCGCATTCGGTCGGTCGAGAACTCCGAGGAACGCATCCGCTTCACGGATCCCCGTGAGCACTCTCTCCGGAATGCTGCCCTGACCCGGTGTGCGGGCGAGCACGACCGGTTGCATGTCGCGGATCCGCTCGCCCGAGTCGACGAGGACGCCCAGACAGTCCTTCAAATAGTCGACGGTCGTGTCATACGCGATGAACAGACTTCGCGGCCGGGCGATGACCGGCTTGTTCGAATCACTCTCGGCCATGGACTCCCTCGGCGGCATCGATCATGAGCAGGCGGGGATTCTACTCGCGCGGCGGCGATCCCGGCGCAATAGGAGTGCGTTCCGCGCCGGGCGCCTATGAGCCTGGCACGTGCCGGCGGGAACTGGGGCTGTTGTCGTGCCCCTTCCGGCTCCGCCACCCCCGTTACAAGTTCGGGAGAACTGAGTGACGCGCGGCGACCTACAATCGGCGCCGATGTCGAGACCGGAACGAGCCCTTCGACCGTGGCTGCCGGCGACCCTGCTGGGGCTCGCGGCGGTCGGGCTCTTGGTTCACGGGCTCCGGACGGCGGCGGCGGGACCGGTGCTCGCGGAGAACGAGGCGCGGGCGCGACTGGCGGCGAGGATCGGCGAGGGGGCGGCCGTCGTCGCGTCGCGTCTGGCGGAGTTGGAGGCGGGACTCGGCGATCGAGGTCGGCGAATGGTGGTCGCGGCGGACGGAACCTTCCTCAGCCCCAAACAGCCTGAGGCGCTCGCGGTCCTGACGCTGTCTGAGAGCGCGGATCCCCAGGGGCACTTCTACCTCCGTGAAGGAGCCGCGGCGGAAGCCGCCTCGGGCGACGCGTCGGCGAACGGCATCGAGCGGGCCCAGATCCTCTATCGCGCCGCTGCGGCTTCGGAGCGGGATCCGCGCTGTCGTGCGCTGGCGCGCTGGCACCTCCTCGCGATCGACCGCCGTGCGGGCCGCGCGCCCGCAGGCTCGCGCCTCGCCGAATTCGTCGCTGAACTGGGCGGAGCCGAGCGGCGCACGTTCGAGGGCCTCCAGGGACGACTGGAACTCGGACGACCCGACGCGGACCTGCGATCCGACATCCTTGCCTGCGTGGGCGGACCCGACGACGGCATCGCCACGGAACTCTTGCGACGCCTCGGCGACGATCCGCCGACGCTCGCGAACCGGCGCGCGGAGGTCGCAACCATCGCACGCCTCGCACCGCGCGTGGCCCGAGGCTTTGCTCCGGACGCCGGCGCGGAGATCGATGGCGATCGCCTGCGCGCGTGGCGTCGATTGGAGACCGGCGACGTGGGCCTCCTGGAAGGCGAAATCGGGGATCTGCCGAGCGGGACACGCATCGCGGATGAAACCAGCCTGCTCGACGCCGCGACGGACGCCTGGATCCGCGAGTCGCGAGCGATCTCGGCCCGCCTCCCGGGCGTGCGCATCGTGGCGGACGCGGATCGCTCCGCCGTCGTCTCCGAGGGGCGCCGCAACGTCCTCGTGGTGTTCGGCGCGCTCGTGCTGCTGCTGCTCGGCGGCGGCGCGGCCGTCGTCTTGACCTGGAGTGCGGCGCGCGCGACGGACGCGGCGGCGCGGGCGCGGTCCGCATTCGTCTCCAAGGTGGGGCACGATCTGCGCACCCCGTTGACGGTGATCCGCATGTACGCGGAGACCATCGCCCGCGGTCGCACGCGTACGGCCGCCGAAACCACCGAGTTCGCGACGACCATCGAACAGGAAGCAGTGAGGCTCTCCGGACTCGTCGACTCCGTCCTCGACCTCGGCCGATTGGATTCGGGCGAGGTCGCCGCGCGGCGACAACCCATCGACGTCCGCACGCTCCTCGACGACGTGCTCGCGAGCAGCCGGCCCCTGCTCATGGAGCACGGCATCGCCGTGAACGCGAACGCGATGACGCACGCCGCCACCGTCCGCGGGAATCCCGATGCCCTGCGCGGCGTCTTCATGAATCTGGTGGAGAACGTCATCAACCACGCGGCGACGGGCCGCACGCTCGACGTGAGCGTGGTGGCGGAGGCTCCACTCGTCACGGTGACCGTCGGCGACCGCGGCCCCGGACTCCCTGCGGCACTCGGCGACGCCATCTTCCAGCGCTTCGTTCGCGGACCCGGCGTGCGCACGCGCGGCGCGGGGCTCGGGCTCGCACTCGTTCGCGAGGTGGTCGTGGCGCATGGCGGCGAGGTCCGTGCCGAGGCTCGTCCCGGCGGCGGAGCGCAGGTCGTCGTCACGTTGCCGCTCGGGCCCGAGGATCGAGGAGGCGCGACGTGAAGGCCCGCATCCTGCTCGTGGAGGATGACGCCAATCTGGCGCGCGGCCTCCAGTTCAACCTGGAACGTGAGGGCTTCACCGTCACGTGGGTCGATCAGGGGCGCGCGGCGATGGATGGGGCATCCGCATCCGCGTTCGATCTCGTGATCCTCGACCTGTCGCTTCCAGACGTGGACGGCACGGAGGTGTTGACGACGCTTCGGGCGCGCGGTGCCACCACGGCCGTCATCTGCCTGACCGCTCGCGGCTCCGAGACCGACAAGGTCATGGGGCTCCAGCTCGGCGCCGACGATTACGTCACGAAGCCGTTTGGCATCGCCGAACTGGTCGCCCGCATCCAGGCCGTGCTTCGGCGCACCGGCACGGCCGTGCCGCGGGACGTCCTCACGTTGGGTCGGGTGCACGTCGACCTTGGTGCCCGAACGGCGAATCACGGCGACCGCACGGAGGAGCTGACGGGGATCGAAACGGATCTTCTGCGTTATCTCGCCGCCAGGCCCGGCCATGCCGTCGACCGGGCGCAGATCCTCCGCGATTTGTGGGGCGTATCCCGCGCCGCGGAGACCCGCACGCTCGACAACCACATCGCGCGGTTGCGCCGAAAGATCGAGGCCGATCCGGCCGCACCCCGCTTCCTCGTCACCGTGCACGGCCACGGCTACCGGCTGGACCTCGACGCCAGAGGTTCGTGACAACTCCGGGACGGGGTTTTGGGTCCCGCGATGGTCGAATGAGGACGTCACGGGAGACACACCATGCATCGCACCATCTCGACGTCATTGGCCCTCGTGCTCGTTCTGACGGCTCCGCTCCTCGCGCAGTCGAAAGCGGAGGACGCATACGTGCGCGGCTTCTTCGAAGAGAAGAGCACGCGCGACTTCGCCAAGGCGGAGAAACTGTACGCCGAAGCGGCGGCGGAGGCGGAGAAGGAGCAGAAGGGGGACATCGCGGCGAAGGCGGGCGTGGGCCGCATCCACTGCTTGATGGCACTGGGCCGCGAGGCGGAGGCGCGCGACGCCGTGAAGGACCTCGGGAATAGATTTCCCGACGACCCGAGCGTGCGATCGACGATGGCCGAGCTCGAGTCACGGCCGGCAGACGCGACCGCGATGCTGATCACTGCACTACTCAACCGCATGCCCGAGCCATCCGCCAAGCTCGAGCTCGTGGCGCTCCAGGACCGCGCCCTGCCGCACCTGAAACCGTTGATCGAGCACGCGACGGCCGAGCTGGCACGCAAGATCGCCTCCGTCTACGCCGAACAGCAGACGCCGGCTTCGCTGGCGGAATTGGTCGCGATGGCCTCCGACCCGCGCCTGGGCGTCGCCGAGGCTGCGCTGATCTCCGCACGGCGGCTGACGACGGAAACGGACGCGCGATTCGCCATCATCGAGGCAGGATTGCGGCACGTCGATCCGCGGATCAACGGCATGGCGTGCGATGTGCTCGCGGAGAGCAGGACGACGCAGCGGAAGTCCCTCGAGTCCCGGGTCGCGGAGCTCGCAGCGATGGCTCTGACGCATCGCACCGGATCCGTTCGGCAGCGCGCGCTCGCATGGATTGGCGATCGGAGCTTTCGCATCCCCACGTCGACGGTCGAGACCTCGATCCTCGCCGCGTTGAACTCCGCGGAGATCGCCGAGCGCACGCTGGCGCTCCACGCGGCGCGCGCCGCGATGGGAGGGCCGGACGTCACGCCGACGATCGAGGACTCAGCGCTTCGCCACGCGGCCGTCCTCCTCGACAACGATGACCGGTCGGTGCGCATGGAGGCCGCCGGTGTGTTCGGGCAATACCCGCGATCCTGGCCGCAGGACGTGGCGGACCTCGTTCATCAGGGCGGGCTTCGGTCGTTGAAGGACGGCGTGGATACCTGGCTGCGCGGCGAAACGGAATATCGCGTCGCGTGGAACACCCGGGCGACTCGCACGCTCTCGCCGGAGCAGATGGCCGGATGGCTGAAGGCCACAGCGAGCGCAATCGCGCCGTCCACCGAGGAACGGGTCCGCGGGGGGATCGGTTCGATGGTGCAGTCCATGACGCAGATCGTCGCGCGGAATCTCAAACCCGAAGAGTTCGAGCGGTGGGTGCTCGAGCTTCTCCCCAGTCTGGCTCCAGGGCAGTGCCGCGCCGCCCTGGCCCATGCGGTGCTCGGCCAGGACCGCGCGAGCGATGCGATCCGCGTGCGGCTTCTCGAGGAGTCCGATCCGAAGGTTCGCATGGCGGCGTACGGCGCCGCCAATCGGGGGGCAGGATTGACGACACCTCAGCCGCTTCCGCGGTTTCTCTTGGAGGACCTGGCGTCGTTGGATCTGGAGCTGGCGAGTCGGGCGCACGAGTTCGCGGACCACGTTCGGGACCCGGCGCTCATTCCGGCGCTGCGCGCGCGTAAACCGCAAGACGACGGCGACCGTGCGCACGACCTGGCGCTCATGGTCGAGATCGCCGGTGCGACGGTGTTGCCGGACGTCCGAGCGTTCGTCGCGAAGTCGCGAGCGAAGAAGGGAGATCCGCCCTTCGCGGTCATCGCGGCCGCGATGGTCACTCGTATCGGAGATGGAGCCGTGGAGGATCTCGTGCGCATGGCCGAGAGCGCGGGCGCCGCGTCGGTGCCGTGGGCGATGGTTGGGGGACGGGCCGGCGCAGACCAGAAGCTGGATGGCAGCGTGATGCGCGCGTTCGTTGCGCGCGTGCCGAAGCGGCTCATCGATGCGCGCTTCCTGGAGCGGTTCTACGAGGTGAGCCCTGCCGATGCGGCCGCCGCCACCGTCGTGGCGCTCGAAGCGGCCGATCGCCGGATGTTGTCAGCCATCGCGCGGTTCGCTGGAGAACGGTGTGTCTTCGCCGCGGCCCCTCGCCTCGTGGCGTTGCTCGATGATCAGGACCCGGGCATCCAGGCGACGGCTCAAGATGCGCTGACGAAGCTCCGCGAGCGGCGCCGCTTGAAGGACGAATTCGGCGCGGACGGCGGCGACGCGCGTGGCGCCGCGCTCGATGCGGCCCAGAAGCTGCTGAAGAGCGAGAAGCCCATCGAGCGTCGCGCCGCGGCGTTCGCCTTCGGCGCGCTCGGAGATGCAACGGCCGTCGGCTCGTTGCTCGAGCTGGTCCAGGACCAGGACCCGTCGGTGAGTGCCGCGGCCTCGGACGCGCTCGAGCGCATCGGCGGGCGCATGATCGCGACGCGTCAGGCGGCGACGTCGCGTCCGAGCGAGCCGCGGTGACGTCGCGCGTCGCGTGCGACTACGCCGTCGTGCGCGACAGGGCGTCCAGCTCTTCCCATCGCGCGTAGAGCGCTTGGACTGCGTCGGCCGCGGCCTTGCGGTCGGCGATGACGCGGTCCTGATCCGCGCGCGGCGACGAGTAGAAGCCCGGATCGGAGAGCCTGGCGTCGAGGCTGGCGACGCGGCCCTCGGCGGCCGTGATGCGATCCGGCAGTCCATCGAGCTCCTTGCGCTCGTTGTGACTGAGCTTGGGGACCGGCGGTGCTGCCGGTTTGGCCGTGCCCCGCTTCTGCCGGGCCCGCTCCCGTTCCTTCTCCTCGGCCTCCGCCGCGAGGCGCTCCGCGGCGACGCGTTCGAGCAGGAGCGTCAGCGATCCTTCGTGGATCCGCATGCCGCCCTCGCCGTCGAAGAACACGATGCGCTTCGCGACGCGGTCGAGGAACCAGCGATCGTGGCTGACGACGAGCGTCGTGCCGACGAAACCGGCGACGGCCTCTTCGAGCACGCGCAGGGTGGACACGTCCAGATCGTTCGTCGGCTCGTCGAGGACGAGCACGTTGCCGCCCTTGCCCAGGAGCTTGGCGAGAAGGATGCGGTTGCGCTCGCCACCGGAGAGCTTGGAAATTCGCTGGTGCTTGCGATCGCCGGGGAAGAGGAACTGCTCGAGGAAGGTCTCGACGCGCACCTGGCGATCGCCGACCTGCACGTAGCTGCTCTTGCCGGCCACTTCCTCGAGCACGGTGCGCTCGGGATCGAGCTCGCTGCGCTGTTGATCGATGGCGGCGATGCGGACCGAATCCGCGATCAGCACTTCGCCCGTGTCCGGCGCGAGCACACCCGTACAGAGCTTCAAGAACGTGCTCTTGCCGGCGCCGTTGGGACCCACGACGCCGATGCACTCGCCGGGGCCTATCTCCAGATCCGTCGGGGGGACGATCACCCGATCGCCAAACGACTTGCTGACGCCTTTCAGTCGGATGACGCGCGTACCCAGGCGCGGGCCGGGCGGGATCTCGAATTCCAACGTCGCGTTCGGGCCCTCGGGCTTCGACTCGACGAGATTCGAATAATGGGCGAGGCGCGCCTTCGACTTCTTGCGCTGCGCGGGTGGACCGCGGCGAATCCACGCCGTCTCGCGGCGCAGGGTGTTCTTGCGGACCTGATCCATGTGGCGCTCGACGTCGTCGCGTTCGGCGCGCGAGACCAGGTAGTCCGAGTAGTTGCCGTCGTAGGAGTAGAGCTTGCCGCGGTCGAGCTCGACGATCCGATCGGCGATGCGATCGAGGAAGTAACGATCGTGGGTGACCATCAAGAGCGGCACTTGGGTGTCGAGGAGCCAATCCTCCAGCCAGTCCGTGACGACGGCGTCGAGATGGTTGGTGGGCTCGTCGAGGAGGAGGAGGTCCGGCTCGCTCAAGAGCAGCCGGGCGAGAGCCACGCGGCGCCGCTCGCCGCCGGAGAGGTTCGCACACGGCGCGTCGGCGTCGCGCAATCCCAGGTGGTGGACCATGGTCTCGACCCGATGCTCGATGTCGTGTCCGCCCAGATGTTCGAGCCGGTCTTCCAGCTGGGCCTGCTTGGCGAGGAGGGATTCGAGCCGATCGGGGGAGAGCGTGGGATCTTCGAAGGCCGCGTGGAGTTTCTCGAGCGCCTCCAGCACTTCCTCACGACCCTCGATGCCGAGTCGCACGGCGTCACGGATCTTCAGCGACGGATCGAGCGGCGGCTCCTGCTGGAGAAACCCGATGCGGAGGTTGCGGCGCGTCGTGCGCTCGCCTTCGTCGGGCTGCTTGATCCCAGCGAGGATCGACAGCAGCGACGACTTTCCCGAGCCGTTCTGGCCGAGGAGTCCCACGCGTTCGCCCTCGTCGATCGACAGCGCGACCCCGCGAAGGAGGTGACGATCCTCGTAGGCGAGATGAACGTTCGAGACGGTGAGGAGCGCCATGGAGCGGGCACTCTACTGAGGATTCGGCGCGGGCCGCACGGGCGGCCGATACGAATCCACCTCGGACCCGTCACATGTGGTCGATGAGGTTCTTCACGTACTCGGCGAACGCCGCCTCGATGAGGCTCAGTTGGGCCGGTTTGGCTCCGAAAGTCTCGGCGTACGCATCGGCGCCGGACTTCTTCGAGAGGATCGCACGCGTGTACTCGGAGAACAGGGCGGCGGCATCCGTGCTCGGCCCGCGCTTGAAGAAGTGGACCATGGCCCACGACTGGGCGTAGCACTGGGAGACGATCTTCTCGTTCATGAACGCACCGGGCGTCAGCGTCATGAGTCGCGAGAACGGGAACATCTCGCGGCCCTTCAGCGAGAACAACCGCTCGCGGAGGATCTGGGCCTCCGTGGGCCGATTCGAGACGTCGAACGACGTCGATCCGAAGTACTCGGCCAGCCCTTCGTTGAACCAGATCGGCGGACGGTTCACGGCGACGTCCAGGTATTGGTGGAACGCCTCGTGGAAGAGCGTCTGCCGCGTGGCCTCCGCGTCCACGTTGGCGATGAGGAGGAGCGTCTTGATCGACGGGTGATAGAGACCTGCCGTGTGTTCCATGCGATGGGAGAGCGTGCTGCTGAACAGCATGTACTCCTCCTGCGAGTCGAACACCCAGACGCGCGACGGCGTCTTCTGCTCGATGCCGAGGGGGAACGCCTTCTCGAGGAACCCGCGATAGACCGTGAGCTTCGACGCCAGGTCGGCGGCGTACTTGGGCGAGATTCCGCACTCGACGACGTAGTTCTTGCGAGGGCTCGAGAACGGCGTCTTCCACTGGGGTCGGCTCTGCAGGCGCGCCACGTCCTTGGCGAACAACGCGATGCCCTTGGACTCGGGGTTGAGCTCGGCTGCGATCTTGAGCGCGGCGGCCGCCTCCGCCGCGCGGCCATCGTCGAGGAGCGTTCGGGCGCGCACGACGAACACCCACGGATTCTTCGGCGCGGCCTTCGCGGCCTTGTCCAGGCTCGCCAACGCCTGATCCGTGTTCCCGTCCCGTGCGTGAACTCCGGCGAGCGTGATCCATGCGTCGCTCAAGTCCCATCGCGCCGCGGTCGCCGTTTCCAGGTGCGTTCGAGCCTCGTCGGCGATGCCCGCGACGACGAGCGCCTGGCCATACAGGAACTCGATCGCAGCGTTCTTGTCGGCGGAGAACGCGCACTGCTTCAGGACGTCGAGTCCTTCGGCGAGTCGCCCGTGGTCCAGCGCGTCCATGCCGCGCCTCGCCTGTTCCTGGAGCGACGAGGCGAGCTTGTCGAATTCTTCCCCCAGGGCAGGGCACGGCGGCGCCTTCGCCATCTCGCGCTCGACGGCGATCGACGCGAGCTCGCCGGTCTTTTCGGCGACGATCGCAGCGCCCGCCTTCTCGTGCGCGGCGAGCGACCCGACCAGCTTGCGCATCGTCTCGGGGACGACCCGGCCGTCGATGGCCACGTTCTTGATCGTCGCCGTTCCCCCTTGCGCGACGAAGTGGATCGAGAACGACTTGGGCACGAGCGTGGTGAACGGTCCGACCTTCGTGCTGCCGACCGAGAACGTGAGCGTCTGGTTGCGCACGTCCAGACTCACCGGCACGACGCGCTTCGCGATGACGGAAGTGTTCTGATAGGACGGCTTGCCCACGGGCTTGCCGTTCTCCGAGATGCCGAGGAAGTCGGCCCGGCGCGCCGAATCGGAGAAGATGTGGACGTTCGCGCCCGCCATGATGCGCTTCAGCTGATCGTTGGAGTCCGCGACTTCGACGAGGAAGCCGGTCGACTCGGTCTCGACCTGCATGTCGGCGCTGATCCTGCACGGCTCGGTGAAGTGAAGCTCCTTGAAGCGGATGAAGCCGACGTTCTCCTTGCCGTTGCGGATCACGGTGCCCGTTTCGGCGACCTTGGGCTCACCCTCCGGGTAGGTCTCGAACGATGCCAACTCGCCGCGCGCGGTCATGGGCCAGCTTGCGACCAGCCGGCCCGATGCCTCCCACGTCTTCACGTCGGCGCAAAGCAGGGATCGCAGATCCTTGGCGGAAGGTGCCTGGGCTACGACGCCGGCCGCCAGAAGCGCGACCCACGCGGCGACGCTGCGTGCCTGTCTCATGCGGAGCTCCCTCCCACCCGGTATCCGGCCGGGCGGAGCCGGGATCGTACAGGCGAGCGGGGTTGCAGTCGATGGGAACGTCTGGGTCCGATGTGGCATCTCTTGGGCTGAGGGTTCCCTTTCCGTTGGTAGGGGGCACACGCTCGGTGAGGCGCTGCGTGCAATTTCCGGCCGGACGACCACGACCGCCGCGACCGGCAATAGGATGCCCGCGTGATTCCTCTGGAGACCACATGTTGGACCATGATCGAGGGCGCGGCTGCTGGGAGAGCGCAGGAACGCGAGGAGTTCGTTCGACGCTATGCACCCGTGATCCGATCCGTCTTCCGATCTCGATGGAGTAGTCCGCGGTACTCGCAGCACGTCGAGGATGCGGTGCAGGACGTCTTGCTCGACTGCCTTCGCGACGGCGGCGCACTGGCGTGCGCCGAGCGGGCCCGCGCCACCACGTTCAAGTCCTTCATCTACGGAGTGTCACGGATCGTGGCGCTGCGCTACGAGAGCCGGCTTCGCGCCCCGCGGGAGGGTCAGTTCCCGGCCGCGCTCGACGCCGACGACCTGAACCGGAGCGACGACCGTGTCTCAGCCGTGTTCGATCGTGCATGGGCGACGATGATCCTTCAGACGGCGCTCGACGAATTCAACCGGGAAGCCACGGCCAAGGGTTCCACCGCCGAGCGGCGGGTCGAAATCCTGCGATTGCGCTTCTACGACGAACAGCCGATTCGCGCGATCGCGGCTCGGTGGTCGGCCGATGCCGCGCTTATTCATCACGAGTACGCCCGGGCCCGCAAGGAATTCAAGGACGTGCTGCTGCGGGTACTCGCCCGGCACGGGACCGAACCTCGGACTGAACCAAGCAAGGTGTTCGAAGAACTCCTCCGACTGGTCCGGGGGGACCCGGTGTGAGCGCTGTCCGCTGTCGAGCGCACGCGTGATGCAGGGCGAAAACGAGATCGACGCTGGATAGAGAGAGGACGGTCACTGGAGGCGAGCGTTCGATGAGCGACGAGGTTCTTGGAGGCATGGAAGACGGGCGAGGCGACGATCCTGTTCTTGACGCTTTGCTGTCGAACGCACTTCGCAACCAGGCTTTGCGCGCCGCACCCAGCGAGGATGGGCTCGTACGGCGCGTCCTCGATCGCCTGTCCAGACCATTCGATCAGGCTGACCGAAACGAGCGGTACCGGATCGTCGAGCAACTGGGACGCGGTGGAATGGGAGAAGTCTGGCGTGCGCATGACGACCTCCTCGATCGGGTGGTTGCATTGAAGGTGCTCGCCCCGCGACCCGATGCCGAGCCGGAGCGCGTGCAGCGGTTCCTGTATGAGGCGCGCATCGCGGGTCGCTTGCAGCATCCCGCCTGCGTGCCAATCCATGATTGCGGCACACTCCGCGATGGGCGCGCGTTTATCGCGATGAAACTCGTGGAAGGACAGACGTTCTCGAGACTCCTGCGGCGCCGCTCGATGCCGACGGAGGATCGGCGGCGGCACATGTCCATCTTCGACCGGATCTGCCAGGCCGTCGCCTACGCCCATTCGAGAGGGATCGTCCACCGCGATCTCAAACCCGCGAATGTGATGGTGGGGGAATTCGGCGAGGTTCAGGTGATGGATTGGGGGCTGGCCAAGGTGGTTGGCGGGTTCGAATCCGCCGCGGTCCCCGACCATCCTCAAACCGAACCGACGTCAAGCCGACCGCCTCACCCGCATCGGGCGCACTCTCTGCCTGGGTCCGTGATGGGGACTCCGGCGTACATGGCTCCGGAACAGGCGCGCGGTGAGGTTGCGCGCATCGATCGGCGGACGGACGTTTTCCAACTGGGGGCGATCCTGTGCGAGATTCTGACCGGAGAGCCGCCGTGGCCCGGCGCGACCGACCGGGAGGTACGCGACTGCGCCGCCGCAGCGCATCTGTCCGATGCCTGGCGGCGGTTGGACGCCTGTGACGCCGACCAGGAATTGCGAGAACTCGTGCGGCGCTGTCTCGATGCGACCCCGGAGCTTCGTCCCGCTGATGCGTCCGAGGTCGCCGCATCGTTTGCCGTACACCTCTCGGCGGGCGAGGAGCGGGCTCGCGTCGCGGCGTTGGACGCAGCAGCCGCGTCGGCTCGCACGGAGGAGGCGGTTCGTACGGCTCATGCTGAGCGGCGCGCGCGCAGGTTCGTCACGACGACGGCCGTCCTCGTGCTGATCTGCGTCGTGGGCGGAGCCGCCACCTGGATGACGGCCCAGCAAGCTCGCCAGGAACGCGCGGAGCGCCTCAGACGGCAAATGGGTGACACCATGGCCGAGGCTGCGCTCCATCGACAGCGGGCGCAGGCATCTCCGAATCCGGATCCTTCGCATTGGCGTGCCGCGGTCGATGCCGCGCGTAGGTGCGTGAATCTGTCGACGGAAGGATCGGCTTTCGACGAGACCCGCTCGCGCGCCGAGAGGCTCCTGCGTGAGCTGGAGGTCGAGCTGGCTCGCGCCGAGATCGCGGCACGGCAGTTCGACGTCGATTCGAGGATGCGCGAGAGACTCGAGCAGATCCGAGGCGATCACGGTGTTCACGCATCGGGCCGTACCTTGATCGCGAGCTACGGGAAGGCGATTGGGGACTACGGGATCGACCTCGACGCCCTGCCTGAGGCCCTCGCGACCGACAAGATCCGCGCCAGCCGGCTTGCGCCGGAGTTGATCGCCGCGCTCGATGAGTGGGCCCAGACGGGAAGAACGTTCAAGCCCGAGCAGGCGCCGACGTGGGACCGCGTCTCGCGAATCGCGGACGGTGCCGATGGAGACGCGCTCCGCGCGCGCATCCGGCGGGCCGCGCGGGAGCGGGACCGGGCGACGCTTCTGGCGCTCGCGGCATCGAATGACCTCTCGAGGCTGCCGCCATCCGCGTTCGAGTTGTTGATCGCGGCCCTCGAGGCCGTCGGCGAGCGTGAGCGATCGCTGGCCGTCCGTCGTGCGGCCGTGCTTGCGCATCCGGCGGACTTCTGGCTGAACGTGGCCCTCGGGGCCGCGCTCGGCGGCACGGAGGGGATCGGGTACTACCGGGCTGCGCTCGCCGTACGTCCGCAGAGCGTGTTGGCGCGGAACCGACTCGCGATGAGTCTGCGCGAAGGCGGCGACATCCGGGGCGCGCGCGACCATTTCGAGGAAATCGTCCGGCTCACTCCACAGGACGTCAATGCATGGACGAACGTCGCCCTGAACCGTTCGGAGTGCGGCGACACGGCTGCGGCGGTTGCGGCGTTCGAGAGGGCCATCGAGCTTTCACCGGAAAACGCAGCGCTCCGGTTCCGACTCGGGCGCGAGTTGCAGGAGCACGGCGATCACGACCACGCCCTCCGAAGCTATGCCGACGCCATTCGACTCGACCCGCGTGATGCATCGAGCCTCATCAACATGGCCGTCATCCATCGCGATCGAGGCGAAATGGACGACGCGCTCGATCTACACCGGCGCGCGGTGGCCGCCCGACCAGAGTTGCCCCGGCCACACGTCGCGCTCGCGAGCTTCCTCAGGTCCCAGCACGACCTGGACGGGGCTCTGGTCTCCGTTGGTCGCGCCCTCGAACTCGACGAGGGATTCGCCGACGCGCATTTCGAGAAGGCGATCGTTCTCTGCGAACGCGGCGAGCCGAAGCCGGGGATCCTCGAGTTCAAGCGGGCTGTGTCGCTCGATCCGCGGAACGCCACCTACCGGTTCAACCTGGGAATCGCCTTGGACCGGGTGGGGGAGAGCACCGAAGCCATCGACACCTATCGCGAGGCGACGCACATCGATCCGCATCACCTCGGGTGTTGGATCAACCTGGCCGCATGCCTGCAAGCCTCCGGGCGCTATGCCGATGCTCTGGTTGCGTACCGCAAGGTGAAGGAGCTGGCTGCTGCCGACCCGACCGCAAACTGGCCGACCGAGGATTGGCTGAACAACGCCGAGTTGCTCGCTGGCGTAAGTCGTCCCGAAACCGGGTCCGAGGTTCAAGCGATCATCACCGTGTGCCATGCGAAGAAGCTCGACCTCGCACGCGCTCGGATCTGGAAGGAGGTGTTCGCGCGCCCGGAGTTGACCGCGGAACTTCCCCCGTTCGGTTGCCGCTTCGATGCCGCCTGCGCCGCGGCGCGCCTCGGCGCGGGACGGGCTGCGGATGCGGCCGGGCTGACGGCGGAGTCCCGTGCAGAGTGGCGAGCGCAGGGATTGAGTTGGCTCCGTGCGGAACTGATGGCGCTCGTCGCCGCGCGTGAGTCCGGCGCGATTGACGCCGACGCGATTCGCCAGGCGCTCAGGGGTTGGATCGAAGCCGAGGACCTCGCTCCTTATCGCGGGACCGTGCCGCCGGGCTTGGAATCGGTCCCTCCGACCGAGGCGCGGGCGTGGAGCGCGCTCTGGGAGGACGTTCGAAAGCATGCGCCCGGGCCGTGAATCGCCCATCGGGAACGCCAAGGCGGCCCGGTACGACGGTCGGCTACGGACTCACGTCGGTGGGGAAAGACGGACTCTCTCGCCTGCAATCGCACGCAGCCTCGACTACGGTGCGCTTGGTCTCTGGTGGCGTCGCAGGTTTTCGAAGCCGCGCTCATGGCCTCTCGTGCCCGACTCGGGATCGGCACGCGCTGGATCAACGCGATCTCCGGGCCGGACGTCATTCGCGACTGCCCCGGCCGGTCGATCCGATGCGGTCAGGTCGCGACCCTGGTCCCGGTGGCGCCCCTGCGCCCGCGCGAATGCCCGGATTTTCAAAAAGTGACCCGCGAAAACCGCCGCGCCGTTGGAGTGGAGGCAAGTGGCTTGGCGTCTGGACGAACCCCGGCGCCCGTCGATCGGTCCGACATTCGGAGAGTGAACCCCATGTCCGCAATGCTCAGCCTTGGTTCCGTGCTCAGCCTGTCTTTGTGGATTCTCTCGTCGGTCGCGGCGAGTTCTGCGCCTTCGACCTCTTCTGTTCCGGGAGGAGTTGCCTCGCCGGTAGCCGCGGCCGCGACCGTACTCACATGGAGCGAGCCGGTCCTCGGCAACGCGAATTGGCAATGGGCCACCAACTACGCCGCGAGCTCGACCGAGGGCGGGTTCACCGACTGGCGACTGCCAACACAGGCGGAACTTCAAGCTGCCATCCAGAACGGCACCATTCCTCACACGAACAACGGGACGGGCAGCCGTTGGTCCTCAGACACACGTGGCAACCGAGCGTGGGCCGTGCTCTTCGTCGTCGATGCCAACGGCGACGTCATCCCATCGCAAAGTGGTCAGGCCAGCCTGATCCTCAAGAGTTCGAACATCCGATTCCTGATGGTCAGGCCATGAGCGAGGACGGTGGGGCCGGCCATCCAGCCGCACGCGGGCCTGGCACGGCTACACGGGATCGCAGCTCGTGACGGTTGGCGCCGGCGGAAGGGCCAGCGCGCCGGCTGATCGCCGGCGCCAAGAGCGCTCGAGGTCAGTCTGCTGGTCGTCGGAATTCCGGCGATGGAGGAATGGGATCATGGTTGTCGGACTGGGATGTGGAATGCGCTGCGCCCGCGTGCACTCGATCTTGCGACTCGTCCTGCTCGTCATGGCGCTGTGGACCGTCGCGGCGGCGCAGCATCGACAGGCGGTCGTCCCCGCGGGCACGTCACCGACAGTCGCGCCAGCCGTGACTACGATGCCCGTGTCGGCGCCGCTCTTCGTCAAGAACTGCGGCCAGTGGCCGGCGCCGGTCCTGTATCAGCTCCGAGCTTGCGGCGTCACGACCTGGGTCGAGCGTGATGGGTGGATCCTGAGCCGAGCCGTGTCTCAGCCAAACGCACCGCGTCGTGCGAATCGGCTCGACGATGATGAGTCGCATCCATCCATGACCCGTTCGGCGGCAATCTCCGTGGCCATGCGGTTCGAGGGCAGCGCAGCAGCCGGAACCGCTGGCGAGGACCTGGCTGCGTCGCGCTTCAACTACTTCATCGGGAACGATCCGGCCGGATGGCGAACGGACGTTCCTGGATTCGCACGCGTTCGTTGGAGGGAGATGCGACCGGGGGTCGATGTCGTCGCGCGCCAGGGGCTGGGATTCATGGAATACGACCTGGTCGTGGCGGCGGGCGTCGACCCCGGCGCCGTGATCGTGAGATGCGACGGGATCAGCCGACTCTCTCTGGAGGGCGACGGCTCATTGATCATGCCGACGCCGGCCGGAGACCTACGGCAGAGTGCCCCGAAGGCGCATCAGGTGATGCTGGACGGCACGACGGTCAGCAGGCCGTGTCGTTTCCAGGTCATCGACGACGTTCGTTTCGCGTTCCGAGTCGACGGAGCCGATCCGAGCCTGCCCCTCGTGATCGACCCTGGGCTCACTTGGGGGACGTGGTTGGGGGGAACTGGCGACGACGATATCGGCAGAGTGGAAGCCTCGGGGAACGGCGACCTGACGCTGCTGGGATCCTCGAGTTCTGTGGACTATCCTGCGACCGTCGGGGCATTCCAGCCGTCGCACGCGATTTCGCCGACCGGCGCGAACAGAGACATGGTCATCTCACGCACGACGCAGAATGGCGCCAGCTTCGTCTGGTCGACCTTCATCGGAGGCATGTGCGACGATGGCCTCGGGACGTCGGATCTTGCACTGGTGAGCGGCGACGTGGTGGTTTGCGGGAACACGCCTTCATTCGACTTCCCTGTGACCCCGGGTGCATTCCAAACCACATGTTGTGGTTCGTGCAACGCGAACTTCGCTGACTTGTTTGTTCTGCGGCTGGCGGCGGCAGGGAACGCCCTCATCTGGTCGACGTTCCTCGGTGCGCCTCTTCAAGATCAAGCCAGCGCAATCGCCGTGACGGCGACCGGGACGGTGATCGTGGTGGGGACGACGCGCAATCCAACGTTTCCGGTCACTCCTGGCGCCTACTCCACGACCTTCGTCGGCGGGTTCGTCAATGGCAGCAATCCGACGCACGACGCGTTCGTTTCGGAGCTGAGCGCAAACGGCTCGACGCTCCTCCACTCGACCTTCCTCGGAACGAATGGCACTGATTCGCTCAAGGATGTAGTCGTCGATTCGCAAGGCCAGGTTTGGGTCGCCGGCTGGACGAGTTCCGCGCAGTGGCCCGTCGCTCCTGGGTCCTTCGATCCGACGTTCAACGGCGGCAGCGACGGCGTCCTCCTCGCCCTCGACCCAACGCTCTCGACGGTGGTCTACGGGACCTTCCTTGGCGGCTCAGCGAACGATGAAGCCAGCGGACTTGCCGTCGATTCCCTCGGCCGGACCGTCGTCATCGGCCGCACTTCGTCATCGGACTTCCCGACGACCGCCGGTGCCTTTGACACGACGTGGAATGGTTATTTGGACGTCTTTGCGTTGCGACTCGACAACGCGGTGACATCGCTCGGGTTTTCGACCTACCTCGGGGGCAGTGGCAACGACTATCCTGCGGACGCCGGAATCGCACTCACGCAGGCCGGCGAGATCCTCATCGCTGGGCAGTCCGGATCGACGGATCTGCCAACGCCGGCGGGTGGGTACTACGCGGCGACGGCAACGGCGACTCAGGTCGCGGGATTCCTGTACCGCCTCTCGGCTGAAGGTGACCGCCTGACTCTTGGAGCCACCCTCGGCACCGGGCTCGGCGGATGCGCCATCGACCCCAGCGGCGCGATCGTCGGTGTCGGCTCCACGTCCGCTGGGTTCGGCTTCGCCGCCACTGCGGGAAGTCTGCTGCCATCTCCGCCAGGCGCCCTCGACGGGTTTCTCTTCAAACTCGATGGCCT
This sequence comes from Planctomycetota bacterium, assembly GCA_044222185.1. Lineage (GTDB taxonomy): Bacteria > Planctomycetota > CAIWVZ01 > JBGANV01. Next base: position 26,186 of record JBGANV010000011.1, on the reverse strand, counting down.
TCCGACTGGCGTCACCCGATACGGAGCTCCCACCGCCGGATGTCTCGGCCTTCCCGTCGGCGGGGTCTCCTCCATGCCTCAACCCGGCAACGCGGGGTTCTCGTTGACGTGCAGCGGTCTGCCCGCCCTCAGCAGCGGTGGCGTGCTCGGCATCAGCGCAGCCGTCCGACCCACACCACTGATGGCGTTCGGGGCTTCAATCTGGATCGACCCGCAGGCGTCGGTGTTTCTGGCCGTCCCTGTGACGTCGAATGCGCTGGGAGTGTGCGAGGTTGGGCTTCCGATCCCACCGAGTGTCCCCGTTGGTGCATTCGCCTACGGCCAGTTCGCCTGGGCCGACCCGTGCGCCCCCGGTGGAGTCTCCGCCTCGGCGGCGCTCTCCGTTACCGTTCAGCCTTGACGCAACTCCCCGGCCTGGGGTCGTCATCCGACGCGCGTTGCGCGTCGCCCCGATCGCGGGTCTCAGGCTCGCAATGACGCGATCGCGGGCATTTCGCAGGTACGCACAACGACAGCTGCGCGGGCGGACCGAGAGACCTAGCCTTCAGTCGAAAGCCAAGCGAGCCCTTCGGGCGCGAGGGGCGGGCGTCGTGCGTCGAGTCCGGCTGGCAGATCAGTTCGGGCTGTTCCGGCCGGGGAAAGAAGTGATGCCATGTCGCGACATGCTTCAGTCCTCCTGGCGGTTGTCGTCTCGAGCCTTCTTCGTTCCCAGGCACCCTGTCCGCCGTTCGCCGAGCAACTGTATGCGAGTGGCGGCGACTCCGCGGCGCAGTCCGCGACCATGACGGCATGGACGCAGGCCGTGAGCTCGATGAACGCGCCCTACCCGAATTCGTGGCCGTTCCTCAATCCGCCCGGCACGGTCGGGTCGTTCCAGGTCGGCAACACGACGGTCGACGTGAATCTCCTCGACGCGAGCGGTGCCACGATCTCGAGCACGGCCGCTGTCGTCTGGCTCGAAGACGGCGGGAACTACTTCCAGGGAATCCTCAACGGGACGCCTCTCGCGCGGAAGCTCGAGTTCGTCTTCTACCCGCCCGTGTATGGGTTCATGACCCAGTTCTGGGACGACTGCTACCAGTGCGCGCAGAGCCTCACGATGGAGGTGACCCGCGCTGACGACACGACGTTCTCGGCGGGTCCGTACGACAGCCACCCTGGGGGTTACAGCCACGCGCCGGAATGCGCATTCGGAGTCCGATCCCCCGTTGGAATCTCGCGGCTCGTCGCGACCGTGAACACGTATGCCGGGGAGCCGGGCGCGAATTGTCTGCCCGATGCGTGTTTCGAACTGATCTCGCTCCAACTCGATGCGCCGGTCGCCGCGCCGGTGATCACGGCGCACCCACAGAGCGTCACCACCTGCACGGCCGGATCCACGGTCACGTTCAACGCGGCGGCCACGGGCTCCTACCTCGGTTACCAATGGCGCAAGGACGGGACCGCGATCCCGGGCGCCACTTCACCCACCCTTCAGTTCCAGGCCCAATCGTCGCAGGTCGGCACCTATGACGTCGTCGTCTGCAACCCGACCGGGTCCGTCACCAGCAATCCGGCGACGTTCGATCTGTCGACGGGCGCGTCGATCACGGCAGGACCGGGCGATGCGACGCGTTGCGTCGGATCGTCGGTGACGTTCACCATCTCGGTCGCCGGCGGCGGCCCCTACTCGATCCAGTGGGCGACGCCGCGCAGCGGCGGTGTCTACGGCGGGCCCAACGCGACCTCACTCACCCTGAATGACCTGACGCTCGCGGATGCCGGCTCGATCGCCGTGCGCGTCAACAACGCGTGCACCGGAACGGCGGAGGCGTTCGGCACGCTGTCGATCAACACGCCGCCGGTCATCACCGTTGGACCGGCGAACGCCGCAGCCTGCGCCGGCGACTCGGCGACGTTCAGCATCTCGGTCAGCGGTGGCGGACCCTACTCGATCCAATGGGCGACGCCGCGGAGCGGAGGGGTCTTCGGACCTCCGAACGCCACGGCGATCATGCTCGACGACCTCGGACCCGCGGATGCCGGGACGATCGCGGTACGCGTCAACAACGCTTGCACGGGAACGGCCGAAGCAAGCGCCACGCTCACGATCATGGCGCCGCCCGTGATCGTGTCCGGACCGGGCGATGCCGTGCGATGCGCCGGCGATTCGGTGACGTTCAGCGTCTCCGTGGCCGGAACGGGGCCCTTCATCTATGAATGGGCCGCGCCTCGATTCTTCGGGGTGTTCGGCCCGCCCAACGCACCGTCGCTGACGCTGACGATGCTGACGGCGCTCGACGTCGGCCCGATCCGCGTGCGCGTGACGGGCCCTTGCGGTGGCCCCGTCGAGGCCTCGGGAACACTGGCCGTCAACGTTTCGCCGACCGTCACGTCCGGTCCGGGGATCGAGACGCGTTGCGTCGGTGATTCGGTCACGTTCAGCATCAGCGTCGCGGGCGGCGGGCCGTACACGATCCAGTGGGCGACGCCGCGGAGCGGGGGCGTCTACGGACCCCCGAACGCAACGTCGATCACCCTGGACGCCCTCGCGGTTGCCGACGCGGGCCAGATCGCCGTGCGGGTGAACAACGCCTGCATCGGGACCGCCGAAGCGTTCGGCAGCCTCGTCGTCAAGACGCCGCCCGTGATCACGTCGGGCCCCGTCGGCGCCGTCCGCTGCGTGGGCGACTCCGTCACGTTCAGCATCGCCGTGTCGGGCAGCGGCCCGTTCACGATCGCATGGGCGACCCCGCGGAGTGGAGGCGTCTTTGGTCCGCCGGACGCCACGTCGATCACGTTGAACGCCCTGACGCTCGCGGATGCCGGTGCGATCGCCGTGCGCGTCAACAACTCGTGGTGTACGGGGACCGCGACGGCGGGGTGCGATCTGGCGGTCGACCAGGTGCCCGTCATCACGTCGGGGCCAGGCAATCAGACTCGCTGCGTCGGTGACTCGGTGACGTTCTCGATCACAGCGACGGGAGGCGGCCCCTACACGGTCCAGTGGGCGACCCCGCGCAGTGGGGGAGTGTACGGGCCACCGAACTCCATGTCGCTCACCCTCGACGACCTCACGCTCGCGGACGCCGGGGCGATCGCGGTCCGCGTGAACAACGCCTGCATCGGAACGGCGGAGGCGTTCGGAACGCTCGCGGTCAAGACGCCACCCGCGATCACCGCAGGGCCCGCCGACGCCACGCGCTGCGTGGGACAGGACGTCACGTTCACCATCGTCGTCGCAGGGAGCGGACCGTTCACGATCGAGTGGGCGACGCCCCGCAGCGGGGGCCAATTCGGTCCGCCCAACGCGGCGTCGATCACGCTGAACGACCTGACGCTGGCGGACGCCGGTGGCATCTCCGTGCGCGTCAACAACTCGTGGTGCACGGGGACGGCGATGGCGTCCTGCAACCTGGCCGTCGTGGAGGCGCCCCTCATCACCTCGGGGCCCGGCGACGGGACCAGGTGCCTGGGCGAGGACGCCACGTTTGCGATCCAGATCGAGGGGAGCGGCCCGTACACCATCGACTGGTGGACGCCTCGCAGCGGCGCGTGGGTCAACACGAACTCCAATTCGCTGACACTGACCAACGTCGCGGCCACCGACGCCGGGCCGATCCTCGTTCGCGTGAAGAACGAGTGGTGCCCGGGGACGGCAACCGCGTCCGGGAGCCTCACGGTCCTCACGCCGCCCGTCATCACGGCGCAGCCGGCGAGCCAGCTCGGCTGCGTCCAGGGCTCCGTCACGTTCTCGGTTGCGGCCACCGGGTCGGAGCCGATCTCGTACCAATGGGCTCACGACGCCGTCCCGATTCCGGGCGCGACTTCGAGCAGCTACGGGATCACGTCCGTGACGCTGACCGATTCGGGCACCTACCACGTGGTCGTCACCAACGTCTGTGGGACGGTCACGAGCGACATCGCGACTCTGTCGGTGGGCGATCGTCCGCAGATCACGGCGCCGCCGCAGGACCAGTTCTCCTGCGCGGGCGGCTCCGTCGCGTTCACGGTGACGGCGACGAGTGCCCTCCCGGTGACGTATGGCTGGTTCCACGACGGGGCCCCGATCCCCGGCGCAACCGGTCCGACACTCTCGATCACGGCGGTCGCACCAACGAGCGCCGGGACGTACGCCGTCACGGTCACGAACGCTTGTGGTGCTGTATCGGCGGCAGCTCACCTCTCGGTCGGCGCGCCGGTGATCGTCGATCCGCCGGACGCCGGCGCCATCTGCCCCGGCGGCACGACGACGATGACGGTCGCGGCGATGGGCGGCGGGACGATCGCGTATCAGTGGTTCAAGGATGGTGCGCCGATCGTGGGGGCCGTCAGTCCGAGTCTGACGCTGACGCCGGCTCGCTCGGTCGACACGGGCCTCTACCACGTGACCGCGACCAACGCCTGCGGTTCGACGGCCTCGGCCCAGGTGCCGATCACGGTGACCGTGGCGGCTGACCGTGCCTGGGCGCCGGTGGGCAGCGCGCCCAACGACGCCGTCTACGCGCTCGAGACCTTCGATGACGGAAGCGGCCCCGCACTGTACGCCGGTGGTGCGTTCACGAGCCTCGGCGGGATTGCCGTGGCTCACCTCGCCAAGTGGGCGAACGGCACGTGGCAACCGGTCGGCGGCGGCGTGAACGGCAACGTCCATGCTCTTGCCGTTCTCGACCTCGGGAACGGGCCCGAGCTTCACGCCGCCGGCGAATTCACGACCGCGGGCGGAGTCTCTGCGCGCCGCGTGGCCGCGTGGAACGGAACCGCGTGGCATGGTTTCTCCACGGGCATCGACAACGGGATCGTTCGCGCACTGACGGCGTTCGATGCCGGTTCGGGACTGCGGCTGTTCGTCGGCGGGACGTTCACGATGTCCGGCAGCAACGCCGGACTCGCGCGTTGGAACGGCAGCGCCTGGACGACGGTCGGCGGTGGCGTGAACGGGACCGTCCATGCGCTCGAGGTGTTCGACGCCGGGAGCGGACCGTGGATGTACGTCGGCGGTGATTTCAACGCCGGCGGCAACGTCCCCGATGCCCGCCTGACGCGATGGGGCTCGGGAGGTTTCGCTGCGCTCGGCGCGCCGACGCCGAACGGAGCCGTTCGCACCATGGCGGCGATTCAGGATGCGGCCGGCGCGGCGCTGTACGTCGGCGGCGATTTCACCGGAGGGTTGGGCATCGGCGCGGCTCGCCGGGTCGCGCGGTGGAGTGGCACCACGTGGTCCGTGCTCGGTGCCGGGCTGGCCGACGGCTCGGTCCGGGCGATCACGCCGTACGACGACGGGAGTGGTCAGGGCGTCTACGCCGCGGGCACGTTCACCGCGGCGGGGACCGTCGCAGCCAGTCGCGTCGCACGCTGGCAGAACGACGCGTGGTCGGCGCTCGACGCGGGGTTCGACAACACGATCCGGGCGCTCGAGGTGCACGTCAGCGACGGCTGCGCGGACCTCTTTGCGGGCGGAGCGTTCAACACGTCCGGCTCGATCACGATTCCAAAGGTTGGGCGCTGGAAGCCCGCTTTCACGGCGGCGTTCCTGCAGCCGCTCGGGCCGGGATCGCTTCAGGTGACGAATGCGTTCGGACCTGCCGGGGTGAACTACTTCACGGCGTTCAGCGCCGATCCGGCGAACGCGGCGAGCCCGGGCACGGGGATCTGGTACGGCCTCCACATCTCCATCGAGGAACTGGTGAATCAGTTCCTCCTCGGGCTCCCGCCGTTCGTCGGCACTCTCGACGCCAATGGTGTCTCGGTGTTCGTGCTCCCGGCCGGCACTCTCTCCGGACTGAGCGGCGCGACGGTCTGGGCGATCACGGGGACCTACGATCCGGTGCTCCTGCTCCCTGGGCAGTTCACGCCGATCGCCGCCGTCACGATCCAGTGAGGGCCGCGACGGATGATCCCGCGGCTGCCGCTCGCCGCGGGGTCGGATGGCGCAGGACGACCGACGAACACGCTCGGCGCGACGGCCCCGTCTCGATGGGGACCGCGCGCCCCCCTCGTGGGGCGTCTCCGAGGTCGCGCGCGAGTTCGTCGAGGAGTGATTCGCCCGACGTGATCGCTCGGGCTCACGGCCTGCACCGAGCAGTCATCGGATCGCTTGGCGTAGCAGTGCCCGCAGGGCTTTCTCGTCGATCTCGGCCGGGCTTCGCAGCTTCGTGTGGCGTACGTATTGGCCCTTCCCCTGGAGCAGTCCGCGCGGGTCTTCCAGCGACGACCCGCGGATGAAGCCGAATTGGACGTGGTCGGTGTCGGAGTAGACGTAGGCGATCGGGACCTTCCCCTGGACCCAGCAGCCGTTGCCCCATTTCACCGATTCCGTGAGCTTGGGTGCCGCGCGCTTCACGAACGCACGCAACGCCTTGATGATCTTCTGCTGCTTGGGCGGCTGGTCGGCCAGGTAGAGGTCGAAGCTGGCATAGGCCTTCATCTTCGGCATGGCACGTGACTCCTCGACGGTAGGACGCGACATCGCGCGTGGATCGGGTCGCCCGATGGTACGGCGCCGAACGTGGCGTGCGGAGGTGGATCGACGTGCGGAGCGCGCACGACGGCGGTCGATTCACGGCGTGATTCACCTCGGCGCAGGTGCGGCGTGCGTCCACGAATCCATGGCCGCTCACCCGGGCGGAGGAACTCTCCGCGCCAGATCGGATGGCCGCAGCAGGCCCGCCTTGAGCTCGCTGATGGGATAGAACGTGTCGCGCCACTGCACGCCGCCGCGGGCCAGGATCCGGATCGCCGAATTCCATGCGGCGATGACCATCACGAGCCAGCCGAAGGGAATCAGCAGCGTGGGGATGAGGCGAGTGCCGGTCCGACGTCCATAGCGGTACTGACCGAAGACGTGCAGCGCGGTCTGCAGTCCCAGCGGCGCGAAGACCGCGGCCCAGAAGACCGGCGTTCGTTCTGCGGCTGGGCGCAGCCATGCGACGATCGGCAGGACGATGGGGCCCCAGGAGAGGAACGCGAGGAACGCCGTCGCGAAGATCGTCTTCACGAGGCTGTAGTCGAATGCGCCGAAGTAGTTCTTCTCCAGCCCGCGGATGACACCCACGACGCTGGGTTGCCAGGCACAGTAGATCAGGCCATCGGCGTTGTAGATCCTCTGCCGGGCGCCGTTCTGCCGGAGGAGGATGCCGAGTTTCAGATCGTCGGCCGTGTCCATCTTCAGTCGGTGGTGGCCCTGGACACGTTCGTAATGGGTTCGGCGGATGAGGTTGAAGGCTCCGACGCCGACTCCGCCGCGAGGCTCGTCGCGCATCATTTCCGGGAGGCGGGCGACGAGCAGGAAGATCTGGGCGAAGGCCGACAGGACGGCCTCCTTCAGGATCGTCATGGGCTTGGAGTCGAACACGACCGTGACGTGATCCAGGGCATTGCGCTCGGCGAACCGCACGACGCGGGCCAGAAGGTCGTCGGCGCGCAGTTCCACGTCGCCGTCGGCGAAGAGGATCCAGTCCGATTCCGCACGACTCGCGCCCACGTGGCACGCATGGCACTTTCCGAGCCAGCCCTTCGGCAGCTCGCGGATGTGGACCGGGACGATCCGGCGGCCGGTGGGATCGACCTCCCGCGCGACGCGATCGAGGATCTCTCCCGTCCGGTCGGTGGAGCGGTCGTTGACCGCGATGAGCTGGAGCCCGTCGTACTGCTGGCCGGCGAACCGCCGGACGCAGCGTTCGATGTCCGCCTCCTCGTTCAGCGCCGTGATGACGATCGAGAGCGAAGGCAGCGGCGTCGACGCGCCGGCTCCGTGCCGCGACTCGTCCCGATCGAGCACGTCACGGAGCATCTCGAGCCGTGCCAGTGCGCGCAGGACGCCGGCGCCCAGGAGGATCCAGCATGCGAACAAGATGCCTGCGGTGATGACCATGGAGTTGCGGAGGGAGAGTCTATCCGCCTGAGTCAGTCATCAACCGGGCCAGCGAAAGTGGATGCCGTGGATCGGCTTGGATTCGGCGCGAAACCGCTTTTCGTAGCGCGTCTGGACGACGTCGGGCTCCGTGTTGTTCGAGCTCGACGTGATCGTGAACCCTGCCTCGCGGATCGTCCCGAGCGCATCGCAGAACAGCGCGGCGTTGTCGCTTCGGAACTCGCACCGGGCGCCCGGCGCAAGCCACGTCCGGATGATCGACAGGTATCGCACGGACGTCAGGCGGCGCGCGAAGTCACGCTTGCGCGGCCACGGATCGGGAAACAACACGAACAACTGGTCGAAGCGCGCGCGGGGGAGTGCGTCCTTGATTCGGGTCAGCTCGCCGACGATGAACATCACGTTCGTGACGCCCATCTGCCTTGCCTCGCGCGACGCCTGGAATGCCCGCTCTTCCTTGATCTCGACGCCGACGAACATGCGCCCCGGATCGCGCGCGGCGCAGGCCACGAGGAAGTGGCCCGCGCCCATGCCCACTTCGACCGTCGCCGGCATGCCGTCTGGGATCACGACCGGATTGGTCGGGCCGCGCAGGAGATCGGGAACGGTCGCGAGTGCGGCCCGGTAGGCCGATTTCCGGCGCGGCATGAGCGGCTCAGGGGGAGGTGATCAGAGCGAACCTGCGAGCTTGGCGGCGAGGTCCGACACGCGGCAGGAGTAACCCCACTCGTTGTCGTACCAGGCGACGACCTTGATCATGTTCTCGAGTACGAGGGTGTCGAGCGCGCTGAAGATCGAAGAGAACGGGCTGCCGCGCAGGTCCGTCGAGACGAGCGGCTCGTCGGTGACCTGGAGCACGCCTTTCATGCGCGTGTTCGCTGCGCCGATCATGGCCTCGCGAACGGATTCCTTCGTGAACGGCTTCTTCAGGATCGCCGTGAAGTCGATGACGGAGACCGTCGGGGTCGGGACGCGGAACGCCATCCCGCCGAACTTCCCTTTCAGCTCGGGGATCACGAGGCCGACCGCTCGCGCCGCACCCGTCTCCGAGGGAACGATGTTCTGGGCCGCTGCGCGTGCGTCGCGGAGATCCTTGCTCGCGACGTCGAGGAGCCGCTGCGAGTTCGTGTAGGCGTGAACGGTCGTGAGCAGGCCCTTCTCGATCCCGAAGTGGTCGTTCAGGACCTTGGCGACGGGCGCGAGTCCGTTCGTCGTGCACGACGCGTTGCTGATGACGTTGTGCTTCTTCGAGTCGTACATCTCGTCGTTGACGCCCAGGACGACCGTGATGTCCTCGTTCTTCGCGGGCGCCGAGATGATGACCTTCTTCGCACCGCCGGAATCGATGTGAGCGCGAGCCTTCGTCGCATCGGTGAAGAATCCCGTGGACTCGATCACGATGTCGACGCCCATGTCCTTCCACTTGATGGCGCCCGGGTCCTTCTCGGCCGTCGCCGTGATCGCTTCACCGTCGACGACGATCTTGCCTTCCTTCACCTCGACGGTCCCGGGATAGCGTCCGTACGTCGAGTCGTACTTCATCAGGTGAGCGTTCGTGTTGGCGTCCAGGAGATCGTTGACGGCTACGACCTGGAGCTCGTTCTTGTGGCGCTCGTTGATCGCCTTGATGACCTGGCGGCCGATTCGTCCGAAACCGTTGATGCCAATCTTGCGTCGCACGGCAGTGTCCTCGTGAAAGTCCGATCGCGGGGCCCGGGCGAGCGGTGCCGCACGTGGCAGCCGCTTCGGGCGGAGATGGCCGAGCATACGACAGCCGCGGGCCCGCCAAAATGGACGCCCCGGCGCGGCGTTGGTTGGCGGCTGGCAGTGGGGCGCCGTACGCTTGCGCTCGTGCGCGTGTCGCCACGCCGGAGATCCACCATGTGTCGTGCCCCGAATCGTCGCGAGTTCCTCGCCGCCGCAGCGGCTGCGTTTCCGGTGGCTCACCTGGTCGTGGGCACCGCGACCCGTCCACAGGACTCCAAGCCCGCCGCGAAGGAGTTGCCGTTCAAGATCTCGCTCGCCGAGTGGTCCTTCCATCGGCATCTCTTCGGCGAGGTGAAGCCCAAGCTCGACAACCTGGAGTTTCCCAAGGTCGCGCACGACCTCGGCATCGACGTCGTCGAGTACGTGAACCAGTTCTTCAAGGACAAGGCCGACGACGAGAAGTATCTCGGGGAGTTGAAGAAGCGGTGTGACGACGTGGGAGTCCGGAGCGGCCTCATCATGATCGACGGCGAAGGCGCGCTGGGTGCCGCCGATTCGAAGGAGCGGGACAAGGCCGTCACGAACCACCACCGATGGGTGCGCGCCGCCAGGTTCCTCGGTTGCCACACCATCCGCGTCAACGCGCAGAGCTCCGGGACACCGGAAGAGCAGATGAAGCTTGCAGCCGAGGGGCTCGCGAAGCTGTGTGAGTACGGTGAGACGATGGGGATCAACGTCATCGTCGAGAACCACGGAGGGTTGTCGTCGAACGCTGCATGGCTCGCGAGCGTGATGCGCGCCGTCTCCCACCCGCGTCTCGGCACCCTGCCGGACTTCGGCAACTTCCGCATCAGCGACAAGGAGCAATACGACCGCTACCTCGGGACCGCGGAGATGATGCCCTTTGCGAAGGGCGTGTCGGCGAAGAGCTACGACTTCGACGACAAGGGGAACGAGACGACCATCGATTACGCCCGGATGATGAAGATCGTCGTCGATGGCGGCTACCACGGTCACGTGGGGATCGAGTACGAGGGCAACCGCTTGGACGAGTACGCCGGCGTGCGCGCGACGAAGACGCTCCTCGAGCGCGTGCGGGCCACACTCTAGCGACGGGGCGCGGCGGGACGCCCGGGCGTCGCGGCACGGCAATCGTCACGCGATCGATCGGCAGCACCGACGACCGTCACGCGCGGCGGGCGATGAGAACCGCGGCTCGGAGCTCCGGACTGGGCGGAGCCCTTTCCTTGCGCGAGGCTTCGCCCCGAGCTCCGCCCCTCAGATCAGAACACGTTTGCGAGCGTGTTCGCGTCCAGGCCTTCCTTGGCGATGCGAAGCTCGCGGTACAGCACGACGACGGCGACACCATGAAGCGAGGCGAGGACTCCGCCGATCGTCGTCGCGAGGATGGCGCCGAGCACCGGCGACCCACGCAGAAGCAGTGCTGGGATGGACGCCGGCACCGCGACGATCAGGCCGATGACGAGGAGGAGCGCGAACGTCTGCCACCGGAAGCCGGCCGTCAGCGTGGCGCTTCGTGAGATGCAGAGGCCGACGGCCGACCGCTCCACGACGCATACACACACTGCGACCGACCACATGATGAAGAGGATGAACGCGGGGATGATCAGCAGCCCGAGCAGGGGCGTGATCAGCAACGTGCCGAGCGCGGTGAGGACCATCGGCGCGGCGACGCAGAGGGATACGCCGATGACCGAGCCCATCCGGGCCAATCCCACCGACACGATTTCCGGAAGGCCGGGGCGCTTGCCGGTGAGGTGGCTGAACACGGCGAACGTCAGGAACCCCGCCGCCATGGCATCGGTCACCAGTCCGATGAGCGTGCCCAGCGACTCGCCTATGGGGGGGCGGATCGCCGTGACGGCGAGCATGCGCGGTATCGCCAGGAGCAGCGTGATCGGCACGTAAGTCGCGAGATTCTTCGTCCAGACCTGAAACGAGGTCGAGATTATGTCGCCGAAGTTCGGCAGTCGTTGGACTGATTGCATGGGGCCCCCTCCGATGTGGTGCGCCGAGTGTACGCCGACGGCGGGGGCGGTCAACGCCGCGTAGAGGCTCGGGATGCGAAGTCGCGAGTGCACCTGGAGCCCGAGGCCTGATGGCTTCAACGCAGGTGAAGGAGGATGTGACCGAGTCCATCTCGCACGAAGCCGAGCGACAGCGACACCGCGGAGCCGAGCAGCGCTCCCATCGTCACGTCGAGCGGGTAATGCGCCCCGACGTAGATGCGGGATATTCCGACCAACGTGGCCCACGCGACTGCGATCACCCCGGCGATCGGTCCCATCCCGCTCGCACATGCGATGGCGACGGCGAACGCCGACGCGGTGTGCGACGACGGAAACGACCACGCGTCGGGATGCGACAGGAGGGGGTGGAGGCCGGGCTGCATCCGAGCTGGCCGCGGCCGCGCCACGAGGCGCTTGGGGATGTACCCCGCCCCCGCGGCGAGACCGGCTGCAATCGCGCAGCCGATGAGCGCCTCTCCGGCGTCCGGGCCGATCAGCCAGCCGAGGAGAGCGGCAGCGAGGTAGACGCGAGCATCGCCGCTCCGGGTCAACAGGATCATGACCCGGTTCAGCCGCTCGCTCCTGCGGCGGACGATGCAGTCGAACAGGTGGCCGTCGTGGCGCGCGAGATGCGCCCAGACGCTCCGCACGGGCGTGTTCGTGATCGTGTTCATGTCGACTCCCGCTCTGGTGAAGGCTCGGAACCCGGGCACGTGGACCTCGCCAGGATGATCGGCGGGGGAGATTGGCGCCGCATCAAGAGCCGATCAGCGAGGCGTTCGTTCATGGGACCGGACTCCGGCGCGCGCGCCGGCACCGAGTCAACCCGCGTGCGTTGGTACCTTCGGCGCCTCATGGCCGCGGTTCCGATCGCCATCTTCGTGCTGACCTACGTGCTCATCGCCAACCGGCAGCTGCGTTGGCTTCCCATCGGACGGGCGGCGGGCGCCATGCTCGGTGCTGTCCTCATGGTGCTTTGCGGCGTGCTCGTGCCCCGTGCCGCCTATCTGGCGATCGACCCTGCGACGCTCGCGCTCCTCTTCGGGATGATGGTGATCACGGTGTTCCTGGTGGACGCCCGGGCGCTGGAGTGGTCCGGAGTCGCTCTCCTTCGGCGCCTGCGCACGCCCACGACCCTCCTGGTCGCGGTCTCGATGCTCTCGGGAGTCCTGTCGGCGTTCCTCGTCAACGACACGATCTGCCTCTTCGCGACACCGATCGTCGTGCTGGCGTGCCAGCGAGCCCGACTTCCGTTGTTGCCCTACCTCATGGCCGTCGCCACGTCGTCGAACGTGGGCAGCATCGGAACCCTGGTCGGGAATCCGCAGATCATGATCATCGGATCCATGTCACAGATTCCGTTCAGCAACTACCTGGCGCGCATGGGGCCGATCGCGCTGGCGTTGCTGGTCGTCAATGCCGTGCTCCTGGTCATCTTCTACGGGCGGAGCCTGCCCAAGCGATTCGGTGCCGTCGAACTCGACCCGATCCTGATCGATCCGCGACGGGTGGCGGTCGTTTGCGTCGTCCTTTGCGGAGTCTTCATCGCGTTTCTTCGCGGGGCCGACCTGTCGTGGGTCGCCATGGCGGGCGCCGTGGCGTTGATCATCACGTCTCGGGCCGATCCTGCGCCGGTGTTCGCCCGCGTCGACTGGAAGCTCCTCGTCTTCTTCGCCGGACTTTTCGTCGTCGTGAAGGGCGTCGACAGCACGGGACTGTCGCGGACCCTCGTCGAGCATCTCCGCGGAACTCCCTGGTACGTGCCGGCGCTGCTCGTCGGTTCGAACCTGTTTTCCAACGTCCCGCTGGTGCTTCTCGCCGGTCCGCACATGGTGACCGATGGCGACTGGTTCGAACTTGCTCTGGTCAGCACCCTGGCAGGGAATCTCACCCTGGTCGGGTCCGCCGCGAATCTGATCGTCGCCGAGCAAGCTGAGCTGCCGTTCTGGGCGCACCTGCGGTTCGGAGTCATCTCGACGATCGTGACGACGGTGATCGGGCTGTTGCTGATCGCGACGTGAGCGTGATTCGTGGAAGTGCGGTGTTGCATCGTCCCCCCAGTTGCACCTAATCTCGTCGCGCCATGGTTCGACATCCGTTGCGCTCGGTCCCCTGACCGCAGTGCCGAATTGCGGCGTGAGATCGATCGTCGATCGCGCCGCCGATGCAGTCCAGACCGCCGTTCAGCACACTCGTGCCCGTCGGGCGCAGCCCGGATGACGCCGTGACGACTGACGAGTTCACAAGAATGAAGAGCATTCGCTTGACGGGCCTCGCCATCTGCCTGGCCTCCATCGTGGCTGCCCAGCAGCCAACTCGAACAACGCGACGCTCATGGTCGACTACAACGGATCCGGTGGGACGGGGCCGTTCGTGCAGACCGTCAGCCTGCCGCAGAGCTTCACGTTGACGTTCCAGGGGTCGAACAACTCGCCGTTCGCGCTGTTCAACGCGAATCCAGGCGCAGGTGGGACGATCCTGACGCCCGGCTTCCCGACGCCGTACGGCAACGTCGACATCGGACCGATCGGTTTCCCGCCGATCGAACTCGTGTTGGACGGGATCTCGGCGCAGGGCACCCTGCTTGGGTCGATCCTCAACACGGGCCCCTACGGCAACACGTCGTTCGCGATGAACCTGACCGGCGCGACGGCCCCTTGCACGACGATCACGAGCAGCCTCGCGAACATCCAGGCATTGTTCCTGACCCCGGCCTCCCCGTCGTTCGTCCTGTCCGCAGCCTGGTCGTTCCAGCTGCCGGGCGCTCCGCCACCCGACACGAGCCCGCAGACGATCACCCAGTGTGACGATTGCACCTTCGAGCTGCGCTTCGCGAACTGCAACACGTTCCAGTTCTACGGCCAGTCCTACTACACGGCCTTCGTGAGCTCGAATGGCAACATCACGTTCGGGTCACCGGACGCGAGCTTCACCGAGTACCAGTCAGCCTTCGATTCCGGCCCGGCGCGAATTGCACCGCTGTGGGACGACCTCTTCCCGGTGACCGGCGGCGTCACGAAGTTCGACAACGGCTCGACGGTCGTCGTGCAATGGACGAGCGTCCAGGAGTACGGGGCTCCGGCATCGTTGAACACCTCCGGCGTGACGCTCGACTTGACGACGGGCCTCATTTCGTTCCAATACGGCCCTGTCGGGTCGATCGACTCGATCGTCGGCGTGACGCCGGGCAACAACACCGCGTCGCTGGTGACGGTGTTCGGGCCGAGCGCTCCCAACGGCTCCTTGCTCTCGCACGTCGGCAACAGCTACGCCGGTGGCGCGATGGAATCTCTGAACGAGGTCTTCGGTGCCGGCGCTGGCACGACGAACTTCAACCTCGCGAACTCGAGCTTCGCGCTCTATCCGGGCGCCGGCAACACGTCCTACACCGTGTACTGAGTCCTGAAGGCCGACGCGTCGCGGCGACATGTGGACGCAACGAGCGGGGCGCGCGGTTTCGCCGTGCGCCCCGTCTTCATTCATGCCGGCCGGATCAGCGGCGCGTCCAAGGTCGTCGCCCCGGCGCGCTCGAGGAGCGCGCGATATTGCCGCGCCGTCTCGTCGGCTCGACCCGACAGCGCTCGGGTCCCCCAGACGACCGACAGCGTCTCCGTCGTTTCAGGCGTCGTCTTCGTCCGCTGGGCGTCCTTCACGGCGTTGGCGCACGGGCCGTCGGCGTCGCAAAGACACAAGAGACCCGCGATGTCGATTTCCTGCCCCGCGGCGTTGAAGACGTAGCTCGCTGGCGCCGCCGGCGTCGAGATCGACCAGGGGCTTCGACCGCGGCTCAGATCGACGACGCTGATCGGCATCCCGGAATGGAGCGACGTGACGTTGCACGCGTCGACGGCCACGTTGATTGAGCCGAGCGCACCGTCCGCAACCGCTCGCAGCAGGTATTCGGACGCGGGCTTGGATCGGCCCGTCGGTTTGAATCCACCTGAGCGGAGGAGATCGCGAACGGCAGCGCGTACCCCGTCGTCGCTCCGCATGGGGAATGGTGCGTCGAGCGCCAACAACAGCTTCAGCCAGTCCGGCGAGGGCATCGTTGCGAGTGCACCCGGGAAGCGGGTGACGAACGCCGCGGGTTCGAGAATCGGATGCGGGGCGACGGTGATCATGCAGACCGTCCTAACACCCGCCGTCGCAACCGAACGTCACCGTGTTCGCGCGCCCGGGTGCATCCGATCGACGCCACGGTCGGACGGAGGCTCGACGCGAGATCCGACCGTCAGTTCTTGCCTGGGAACCCGTTCGGGCTCTAAACTCCCGACGTTGCCGTCTCGGTGGACGCGCCTCCCGTTTCCCGCTCCATCTTCGTGGTCCGGGAAAGGTGAGCGCCCCGCTGGCCGTTCGGGCGGTCTCGCGTCGCAGTGGCCGGAGCAGGAACCAAGCTCGGAGGAACAGCATGTCAGGTCTACGGATGTTGGTGGTCGGGGCCTTGGTCGTGGCGTGCGGCACGGCGCAGCAAGCGAACTCACCGGGTGCGAGCATGGTGATCAACAGCGTGGGGGGGAGCCCGCTCGTCGGTCCCTTCGTCGTGCAGACGCAGGTGCAGGCCAACATGAGCATGGTCTTCAGCAGTTCCCCGCTGACACCATTCACGGTGTTCAACGCGAACCCGTCGTTCGGAGGGGGGCTGCTGGCTCCCGGCCTCGCGACGCCGTTCGGGACCGTGAACATCGGTCCGGTCGCGTTTCCGCCCATCGAGATCGTGTTGGACGGGATCAACAACCCGGGGAACATACTCGGCGCGCTAGCCATGACCGGAACGACGGGGTCGACGACGTTCACGATCACGGTGGGCCAGAACGGCGTGCCGTGCGGTTCCGCGGCCAGCGTCCTCGGCAACCTCCAGACACTCTTCCTCTCACCTGCGTCGCCCTCGCCGGTCCTCTCGGCTGCGACATCCGTCGTGTTCGCACCGACACCGCTCCCGGACACAGCACCCGTCGACGTGCTTCACTGCGACGACTGCTGGCAGCAGGTCACGCTCGCCGGCTGCAACTCGTTCACGTTCTTCGGCACCGCGTACACGAGCCTCTACGTCGGGTCGAACGGGTACATCACGTTCGGCGGCGGCGACTCGAGCCTGGGGGAGAACCAGGCGACGTTCAACTCGGGTTTGCCCCGGATCTCGGTGTTCTGGGACGACCTCTATCCGGTCGCCGTGGGCACGCTCACGAAGTATGACGACGGCACCTCGCTCACGGTCAGCTGGAACGCCTGCCCCGAGTTCGCCTTCGCGAACCAGAACACGTTCGCGATCAACCTCGACTACGCGACGGGGACGATCACGATGACCTACGGCGCGGTGGCGGCCCAGGACGGCATGTGCGGCATCACGCGCGGCGGCTCGCTCGCGAGCCCGGTTTCCGTGTTCTCGCCCACGAGTCCCCTCGGCACGATCGTCAGTCACCTGGGCGCGAACGCCTACGTCGGCGGAGCGCTCGAATCGATGAACGAACTCTGGTCGCCGCCGACGACGACGTTCAACCTCGCCAACCAGGTCGTTCACTTCACGCCGAACAACCCGACCTTCACGGCGTACACGCTGTACTGAGGCTGGAGAGACGACCGACCCGCGCTTCGAGGAGAGAGACGATGAAACTCATGAGGCTTCTGTACTCGTTCTGGATCGTCCTTTGTGCGTGCGTCGGTCAGCAGCCCAACTCGCCGGTCGGGTACATGACCGTAAACGGTGTCGGTACGACGACGAGCACCGGTCCGCTCAGCGTCGGCGTCTCGCCGCCTCAGACTGTCACTCTCAACTTCGGTGGTGGGGCGAATACGCCGTTCACGCTGTTCAACGCCGATCCGAACCTCGGCGGCGCCATCGCCACGCCCGGCGTCGGCACGCCGTTCGGCTTCGTGGACATCGCGCCGTTGGCGTTCCCGCCGATCACGATCGTCCTCGACGGCATCAACAACCAGGGGAACATCATCGGCGCGATCGCCACCACGGGCACGACCGGGCTTCGGTCCCTTCAGGCGACGCTCGTCGCGAGTGGGGGTTGCAGCCTGGCCGGCCAATCGCTCGCAAACCTGCAGACGCTCTTCCTTCCGCCCACGGCTCCCACGTTCGTGTTGAGTGCGGCTGTCAGCCTGGTCGTCCCCGCGGCTCCGCTTCCCAACACGGCGCCGGTCGGCGTTTCGAACTGCGACGATTGCTACACACAGGTCGCCCTATCGAATTGCAACACGTTCACGTTCTTCGGCACCGCCCATGACCAGCTGTTCATCGGCTCCAACGGCTACATCACGTTCAATGCGGGCGATCCGAACCTCGGCGAGAACCAATCCGGTTTCAACTCCGGAAGTCCGCGGATCTCGCTCTTCTGGGACGACCTCTATCCCGTCAACCCGAGTGCGCTCACGCGCTTCGATGACGGCAGTTCCTTGACGGTGAGCTGGACGAACTGCCCCGAGTTTGCCGTTTCGAACCAGAACACGTTCAGCATGAACCTGAACTTCGTGACCGGCGCGATCACCATGACGTATGGCGCCGTTGCGGCGCAGGACGGGATGTGCGGCATCACGCCGGGTGGCAACCTCGCGTCGCCGGTAACGGTGTTCGGCCCGGGTGCACCGACGGGCGACATCCTCAGTCGTTTGAACGGCAACGCGTACGTCGGCGGCGTGATGGAGTCCATGAATCAGATCTGGACGCCGCCGTCGACCACGTTCAATCTCGCCAACCAAACGGTCAACTTCCTGCCGACGTCACCAGGCAATACGGCCTACACTTTGTACTGAGCCACGAAGCCAGCGCCGCCCGGTCGCACGGCGGCGGGGGCCGGACGAGGGGGCCGGGGCGCGATCGGGCAGCGGTCGCGGTGCGCGGCCGACCCGCAACGACGCCGTTCGTCGGGAACACGGGTCGGCGGAGTTTCTGTGGGGCGCATTTTCCGCCTCCGCGAATCCGCTTCCGGCAGGCGGCGCGTGTTGCGGGTCGTGCGTCGTCATCGCGCGAGCGCCCGAGGATTTTCCGATTCGTGAAGTCGACGAGCGACCTCGGGGTCGATGGCTTCGCCCCTCGTGCGACGAATCGCGGTGAATGCTTCACGCGTGTGATTCGCGAGCGCAGGCGCACGCGATGCATCCCAGGTGGTTGGCTGGCATCCATCCCCGTCCACGCAACGGACTGCGAATACCGTGGATACGCCGGCACGGAGACCGCAGCGGCAGGGGACGGATTCGAGCGCGCGGGGAACGTGCGCGCGAGCGTCCGTTTCGACGTGACGTCGTGCGCGAGCGGCGGCCGAGTCCGTGAGGTGAAACACAAAAAGCCAACGGACTTGTCGATGGCCCGGTCATCGGACTAACTTCTCCGCCGCTTGCGGGCGCGCATCGTCGTTCTCACCCAACCGCGCCCCTCATGAAATCTGCCCGAGGCCGTGAGTGCGTGGAAGTCCTTGCACTGACCACGTCGCTCACCATCAGAGAGCCGTTGACCATGAAAGCCAATCCCCTGGCTGATCTCGTCACGTCGGTCGATCGTCCGACGCGTTCACGCCCCTTTTCGCCAGCATCAGCGCTGTGCGCCCTCTTATTGGTGCTGACGGCAACGAATGCCGTCGCCCAGCTCGGTAACGGGCGAGTCACCAGTGTCGTGCCGACGAATGGCGGCTGTGTCAGCGGGCCCACGGGCAACAACATCCAGAACTGGGATGTGGTTCCCGGCAAGTCGTACCAGGTCACGTTGTCGAACGTGAATGACTGCGGCAGTGGCAGCACGATCCAGGTGATGGTGAAGAACGCGACGACCGGCAACGTCTGCTACACGGCGACGAAGCAATCGACGGGCGTCTACCGGTTCACCGTGGTGATGCCGGCCAACGCCTGCGAGACCTACCCGATCGTCTATTGCACGACCAACTGCAATTCGAACACGGGCCTCGGTGCGCGCCGAAGCGACGGCGGCGCGAGCGCGGTGCACCTGCGGGCATCGACCTTCGGCTCGGGCTGCACGAGTCCCACGTCGATCACCTGTTGCACGACGACGGTGACGTGCCCGCCGGCCGTGACGGTCGATTGCAGCTCCGTCCCGGCGGCGGCCACGGACCAGGCCTCGTTCCTCGCACAAGGCGGCACGATCAACAGCACCTGCTCCGTCACCGTCGGCAGCTCCGACAGCATCACGGCCGGGAACTGCTCGGGCAACTACACCATCGCGCGCACGTACACGATCATCAACGCCGTGAACGTGACGCAGACCTGCACGCAGGTCATCACGGTCCAGGACACGACGGCGCCGACGATCACCTCGCCGCTCCCGGACATGACGGTGGAGTGCCAGGGCAACGTGCCCGCTGCCAATCCGTCGGCCATCGGCGCGACGGACGCGTGTGACTCATCGCTGATCAAGACGCTGACGAGCGACAGCGGATTCCAGCCGGTGAACGGGCCCTACCTCAGCGTGCCGGGGTTCAACGCGGCCCTGCCCAACACGGCGACGATCAACGTCGTCACCCCGCCGAACGCTCCCTTCGGCTCGCCGAGCTACTTCGACATCACCATCACCAACGGCGGGATCCTGAATGGGACCTACGACGGCTGGTGCGTCGATACGGATCACTCGATTTCCTCGAACACCAACTACACGGCCACCGTGTACTCGAGCTTCGAGACGCTTCCGCCGGGCCTCATCGAGCACCCGGAGAACCTCGATCTCGTCAACTGGATCATCAACCACGGATTCCAGGGGCAGTCGTCGCCGTGCGGCGGAACGTACACCTACGGGGACGTTCAACGCGCGATCTGGGAGCTGCTCGAGGACACCCAATCGACGTCGGGTCTGGGGACGTGGACACAGTGCCACGTGACTGAGATCCTCGCGGCAGCGGCGTCCCACGAGGGATTCGTGCCGGGCTGCAACCAGTACGTCGGCGTGATCCTGGCTCCAGCCGCGAACCAGTACATCCTCGCCCAGGTTCTGGCCGGGGGAGTGCCCGGCGCCTGCACGAACATCTGCGGCGGCGTCGTGACGCGCGTCTACACCGTTTCCGATCACTGCGGCAACTCGTCGAGCTTCACGCAGACGATCGTCGTGAACGACACCATGGCCCCGACGCTCACCGCGACGGGGACGACGCTGACGCTCGGTTGCAACCCATCGCCGGCGCAGATCAACGCGGCCCTGGGCACGGCGACGGGCATCGACAACTGCGGTCCCGTGACGCCGACGTCCAGTGACTCGTCCGTGACCTCGAGCGGTTGCTCGCGATCACAGACCCGCACGTTCAACGTGACGGATGCCTGCGGCCACGCCGCGACGCCCGTCTCCCGAACGGTCACGTGGACGGTCGACACGACCGCGCCGGTGATCACGGCGACGGGTACGACGCTGGCGCTCGGCTGCAATCCGACGCAGACGCAGATCGATGCCGCGCTGGGATCGGCGACGGCGACCGACAACTGTGGTCCTGTGACGCCGAGCGCGTCCACGTCCAGCGTGACGTCGACTGGCTGCGGCCGGTCGCAGACCCGGACCTGGACGGTGACGGACGCCTGCGGCAACGCGGCGACGCCGGTTTCGCGCACCGTGACCTGGACGTCGGATACCACGCCCCCGGTCATCACCGCGACGGGCACGACATTGACGCTCGGGTGCAACCCGACGCAGACGCAGATCGATGCCGCGCTGGGATCTGCGACGGCGACCGACAACTGTGGCTCGGTGACGCCGAGTGCGTCCACGTCCAGCGTGACGTCGACTGGCTGCGGCCGGTCACAGACGCGCACCTGGACGGCGGCGGACGGCTGCGGCAACGCTGCGGCGCCGGCCTCTCGCACGGTCACGTGGACTGTCGACACGACGGCCCCGGTGATCACGGCGACGGGCAGCACGCTCACTCTCGGGTGCAATCCGTCTCAAACGCAGATCGATGCCGCGCTCGGATCAGCGACGGCGACCGATAACTGCGGGTCGGTGACCCCGAGCGCAACCGATTCGACGATCACGTCGAATGGCTGCGCGCGCTCCCAGACCCGCACCTTCACGGCGACCGATGCCTGCGGCAACGCGGCGACGCCGGCCACGCGCACGGTGACCTGGACGTCGGACACGACGGCGCCTGTGATCACGGCGACGGGCACGACGTTGACACTCGGGTGCAACCCGTCGGTGGCAGCCATCGAAGCCGCGCTCGGCTCGGCGACCGCTACCGACAACTGTGGTGCGGTCACGCCGACCTCAACCGACTCGACCGTGACGGCGACGGGCTGCGCTCGTTCGCAGACCCGCACGTGGACGGTGTCGGATGCTTGCGGCAACGCGGCGATCCCGGCGACCCGCACGGTGACGTGGACCTCGGATACGACGGTGCCGGTGATCACCGCGGTTGGCACGACGCTGCAGCTCGGCTGCAACCCGACCTCGGCTGAAATCGAAGCGGCGCTCGGCACGGCGACCGCCACGGACAACTGTGGTCCGGTGACGCCGGCCGCGACGGACTCGACGGTGTCGCTGACTGGCTGCACCGCGTCGCAGACGCGCACGTGGACGGTGTCCGATGGCTGCGGCAACGCTGCCGTCCCGGCGACCCGCACGGTCACTTGGACCTCCGACACGACGGTCCCGGTCATTACCGCGGTGGGCACGACCCTGCAGCTCGGCTGCAACCCGACGACGGCTGCGATCGAAGCGGCGCTCGGCACGGCGACGGCCACGGACAACTGTGGCCCCGTTACGCCGACGTCGACCGACTCGACGGTGTCGCTCACTGGCTGCACGGCGTCGCAGACCCGCACGTGGACGGTGTCGGATGCTTGCGGCAACGCGGCGGTCCCGGCCACGCGCACGGTGACGTGGACCTCGGACACGACGGTCCCCGTGATCACCGCGGTTGGCACCACGTTGCAGCTCGGCTGCAACCCGACCTCGGCAGAGATCGAAGCGGCGCTCGGCACGGCGACGGCCACCGACAACTGTGGCCCCGTCACCCCGACGTCGACGGACTCGACCGTGTCGCTCACCGGCTGCACCGCGTCGCAGACGCGCACGTGGACGGTGTCGGATGGCTGCGGCAACGCGGCGGTTCCGGCGACCCGCACGGTGACGTGGACCTCGGACACCACCGCCCCTGTGATCACGCCTACGGGCACGACGCTGCAGCTCGGCTGCAACCCGACCTCGGCTGAGATCGAAGCGGCCCTTGGCACGGCGACGGCTACCGACAACTGTGGCCCGGTCACCCCGACGTCGACCGATTCGACCGTGTCGCTCACTGGCTGCACGGCCTCCCAGACCCGCACGTGGACGGTGTCGGATGCCTGCGGCAACGCGGCCGTCCCGGCGACTCGCACGGTGACTTGGACCTCGGATACGACGGTCCCGGTCATCACCGCGGTTGGCACGACCCTGCAGCTCGGCTGCAACCCGACCTCGGCGGAGATCGAGGCGGCCCTCGGCACGGCAACGGGTACCGACAACTGTGGCCCGGTCACGCCGACGTCGACGGACTCGACGGTGTCGCTGACCGGTTGCACCGCGTCGCAGACGCGTACGTGGACGGTCTCGGATGCCTGCGGCAACGCGGCCGTCCCGGCCACCCGTACGGTCACTTGGACGTCGGATACGACGGTTCCGGTCATCACCGCGGTTGGCACCACGTTGCAGCTCGGCTGCAACCCGACCTCGGCAGAGATCGAAGCGGCGCTCGGCACGGCGACGGCCACCGACAACTGTGGCCCCGTCACCCCGACGTCGACGGACTCGACGGTGTCGCTGACTGGCTGCATCGCGTCGCAGACCCGCACGTGGACGGTGTCGGATGCCTGCGGCAACGCTGCCGTCCCGGCGACCCGCACGGTCACTTGGACGTCGGACACGACGGTCCCGGTGATCACTGCGGTTGGCACCACGTTGCAGCTTGGCTGCAACCCGACCTCGGCGGAGATCGAAGCCGCCCTTGGCACCGCGACCGCCACGGACAACTGTGGCCCGGTCACGCCGACGTCGACGGACTCGACCGTGTCGCTCACCGGCTGCACCGCGTCGCAGACCCGCACGTGGACGGTATCGGATGCTTGCGGCAACGCGGCCGTCCCGGCGACCCGCACGGTCACCTGGACCTCGGACACGACGGTCCCCGTGATCACCGCGGTGGGCACGACGCTGCAGCTCGGCTGCAACCCGACCTCGGCTGAAATCGAAGCCGCCCTCGGCACGGCGACGGCCACGGACAACTGTGGCCCGGTCACCCCGACGTCGACCGATTCGACCGTGTCGCTGACCGGTTGCACGGCCTCGCAGACGCGCACGTGGACGGTGTCGGATGGCTGCGGCAACGCGGCGGTTCCGGCGACGCGCACGGTGACGTGGACCTCCGACACGACGGTCCCGGTCATCACCGCGGTTGGCACGACCCTGCAGCTCGGCTGCAACCCGACCTCGGCTGAAATCGAAGCGGCCCTCGGCACGGCGACCGCCACCGACAACTGTGGCCCGGTCACGCCGACGTCGACCGACTCGACGGTGTCGCTCACCGGCTGCACGGCCTCGCAGACCCGCACGTGGACGGTGTCGGATGGCTGCGGCAACGCGGCGGTTCCGGCGACCCGCACGGTGACGTGGACCTCGGACACGACGGTCCCGGTGATCACGGCCGCGGGCACCACGCTGCAGCTCGGCTGCAACCCGACCTCGGCTGAAATCGAAGCGGCGCTCGGCACGGCGACGGCCACCGACAACTGTGGCCCCGTCACCCCGACGTCGACGGACTCGACCGTGTCGCTCACCGGCTGCACCGCGTCCCAGACCCGCACGTGGACGGTGTCGGATGCCTGCGGCAACGCGGCCGTCCCGGCCACCCGTACGGTCACTTGGACGTCGGATACGACGGTTCCGGTCATCACCGCGGTTGGCATCACGTTGCAGCTCGGCTGCAACCCGACCTCGGCGGAGATCGAAGCGGCGCTCGGCACGGCGACGGCCACGGACAACTGTGGCCCGGTCACGCCGACGTCGACGGACTCGACCGTGTCGCTCACTGGCTGCACGGCTTCGCAGACGCGCACGTGGACGGTGTCCGATGGCTGCGGCAACGCGGCCGTCCCGGCCACCCGTACGGTCACTTGGACGTCGGACACGACCGTCCCGGTGATCACGGCCGCGGGCACCACGTTGCAGCTCGGCTGCAACCCGACCTCGGCGGAGATCGAAGCGGCCCTTGGCACTGCGACCGCCACCGACAACTGTGGTCCGGTGACGCCGACGTCGACGGACTCGACGGTGTCGCTGACTGGCTGCATCGCGTCTCAGACCCGCACGTGGACGGTGTCCGATGGCTGCGGCAACGCGGCCGTCCCGGCCACCCGTACGGTCACTTGGACCTCGGACACGACGGTCCCGGTGATCACCGCGGTTGGCACGACCCTGCAGCTCGGCTGCAACCCGACCTCGGCTGAAATCGAAGCCGCCCTCGGCACGGCGACCGCCACGGACAACTGTGGTCCGGTGACGCCGGCCGCGACCGACTCGACGGTGTCGCTGACCGGTTGCACCGCGTCGCAGACGCGTACGTGGACGGTCTCCGACGGCTGCGGCAACGCGGCGATCCCGGCCACGCGTACTGTGACGTGGACCTCGGACACGACGGTCCCGGTCATCACCGCGGTTGGCACCACCTTGCAGCTCGGCTGCAACCCGACCTCGGCTGAGATCGAAGCCGCGCTCGGCACGGCGACCGCCACGGACAACTGTGGTCCGGTCACGCCGACGTCGACGGACTCGACCGTGTCGCTCACTGGCTGCACGGCCTCTCAGACCCGCACGTGGACGGTCTCCGATGGCTGCGGCAACGCGGCGATCCCGGCCACGCGTACTGTGACGTGGACCTCGGACACGACGGTCCCGGTGATCACTGCGGTTGGCACGACGCTGCAGCTCGGCTGCAACCCGACCTCGGCTGGGATCGAAGCCGCCCTCGGCACGGCGACGGCCACCGACAACTGTGGCCCCGTCACCCCGACGTCGACGGACTCGACCGTGTCGCTCACCGGCTGCATCGCGTCGCAGACCCGCACGTGGACGGTGTCGGATGGCTGCGGCAACGCTGCCGTCCCGGCCACCCGTACGGTCACTTGGACGTCGGACACGACCGTCCCGGTGATCACGGCCGCGGGCACCACGTTGCAGCTCGGCTGCAACCCGACCTCGGCGGAGATCGACGCGGCCCTTGGCACTGCGACCGCCACCGACAACTGTGGTCCGGTGACGCCGACGTCGACGGACTCGACGGTGTCGCTGACCGGTTGCACCGCGTCGCAGACGCGTACGTGGACGGTCTCCGACGGCTGCGGCAACGCGGCGATCCCGGCCACGCGTACGGTGACGTGGACCTCGGATACGACGGTCCCGGTGATCACGGCCGCGGGCACCACGCTGCAGCTCGGCTGCAACCCGACCTCGGCTGAGATCGAAGCGGCGCTCGGCACGGCGACGGCCACCGACAACTGTGGCCCCGTCACGCCGACGTCGACGGACTCGACCGTGTCGCTCACCGGCTGCATCGCGTCGCAGACCCGCACGTGGACGGTGTCGGATGGCTGCGGCAACGCTGCCGTCCCGGCCACCCGTACGGTCACTTGGACGT
>JBGANV010000010.1:0-200553 GCA_044222185.1 Planctomycetota bacterium | reverse complement strand
CTCCTCATGCGCCCACTTCTGCTGCACGCCTCGTCGAAGGCGACGGGGACGAGCCTCCGCCGCGTGCTCCACTTCGTGTTCGGTCCGCCGACCTTGCCGTTCGGACTACGGTGGCGGGAGGCGGTGTGAGGAGTGGCGGGGGGCGGTTTCGATCGGACGCGTGGCCAGCACGACCGGTGCGTCACGCTCGGTCCGAATCTCAATCGAGAATGCGCAGGCTCGTCATGACGGCGCGCGCGAGCGCGTCGCCGTCGGGGCTGCCCATGAACGCGTGGTGCGAAGTCCCGCCCTTCGGCAGTTTGATCTTCGTCGGGTGCGCCGTCCGCGTCACCATCACGAGGTACCGATGCGTGCCCTTCGCCAGCATCATCTGGTACATGAGCAGGTCGAGTTCGTCCTTGCCTCGACCGGGAGCACGGACGAGCGCGCAATAGCCGTTCGTGACGCCGGCCCGCTTGCAGAAGTCGGCAGGGAGGTGCCTGCGGAACGGAGCGACGAGGTTCGGCATGTCCACGGACTCGTTGATCATCGAGAGGATGCGCTCCGGCGTGTCCTCCGAATTTCCCTCCATCACCTGGATCCCCACGGACTCGTTGCTCTCGGGGTCCTTCCAGAATCCGTCTTCGCCTTGAGTCCAGGTCTTCGGCACGCTCGCGGTGAAGTGCGGCATCTTCACCGTCTCCATCGGAGGAAGCGGCGGCACCAGGAACTTCAGGCCACTCTTCTCGGGAGCCGCGGGGTCGGCGGGCACCGCCTTGGGAACCTTGACCGTCGCATCGATGACCACGTCGCGATTCGGCGTCACCGACTCCGCAGGTCGAAGGAACGCTGGCAACGGATCTTCCTTGAACACGATCGCGAGCTTCTTGACCTTGTCGTTCTCGACGGCGACGAGCAGCCGCTCCGCCGGGAAGAAGAGCGCGCCAGCGAACTCGGGCGGATCGGAGATCACCTGCTCCTCGGGCGCCGACTTGCCGAAGCCGTAGCGCGTCCGCTTGCGCCCCAGATTCTCGAGCCCGACGAGCGCGCCGTCGAACGGTCCGGGCTCGCCGTAGATCTGCTTCGCCTTGGAGATGGGGTCACCGATCTTGAGCCCCTTCTTCGTCCCCGGCGCGGCCGCGCCAGCGACGATGACCGCCTGCGTCGTGGCGCCTGACATGTCGGAGTGCATGACGGTCGCCACCGTCAGCTGCCACGGGCCCTTTTCGTAGAAGTACCAGAACGGCCACGAGAAGTCCTCGCGGCCGAAGCCGATCTTCTCCACGTCGATTCGACTGCTTGGTCCCACCACGACGACGCCCGGAAATCCCTTCCCCTCCTCGAGCGACTTGCCCGCGAGGACTTTCACGTAGCGATCGTCCGGAGGATCGGTGAACCGGGAGGGTGCGGGCTTGGACTCGGCGCCTCGCGGTTTCGAGGGCTTCGACGCGGGGGTCTGAGCAACGAGCGTCCCGGCGAGAATCACGAGTACGCCAAGCACCGCAGGACGATGCGCTGAAAGCATGGGCCGAGCGTACCACGACGTCGTCGTGAATGCGCGACACGCGCGCGCCCCGCACACTCCGAGTAAGCTGCGGCGGCGCAGTGACGCTGAGACCGGAGGAAGAACCGATGAACAAGGGATTGATCGCCCTCGTGATCGTCGAGGGCATCGTCATCGTGGTGCTTGCGGCGCTCGTGTTCCTCGATCGACCGGCCGCGACAGGTCCGGCGGCGCCATCGCCGAGCCCTGGCGGCGGAGTCGCGGAGTCGGAGAGCGATGGCGTCGCGGTCGCATCGCGGCCCGCCCGTGGGCGGCGCGCCACCGCGTCCGCAGCGCCCACGACGGAGAGCCGTCTCGTCGCCACTCCCTATTCCGAGTCGCCCGAGCAGGAGTACGCGGCCGATGACCCGCTGGGCATCGTTCTCTTCGGAGCGATCCGCGCGAGGAACGGCCAACCGGTGAGCGAGGCGCGCGTCACGATCCTCGACGAAGACACGGGCGAGTATCTGAACGCCGACGTCGGGAAGCGGCAGGGCTACGCGATCTCCGGGCTGAAACCTGGGCCGTGCAAGTTCACGGTGCGTGCGGCGGGGTTCCGATCCCTCGATCAGCCGCTGACGATCGAGCCCACGCCGGTGCGGCAACGACTCGATGCGACGCTCGACGCGGCGGTTCGCATCAAGGTGAAGGTCCTCACGCCCGACGGGACGCCGATCGCCGACGCCCTCCGCGCGGAGAAGATGCCGTGGGGAGTCGGCGTGACCGTCATCGCGACGCGAACGCGTCCCACGCAGGATCTCCCCGCGACGGATCAGCGTGAGGCCGCCGAGCTTTCCGTCGGTGGGATCACGGAAGGCGGGTTTGGAGCGCCCCCGCGACTCCCGAAGGAGTATCTCGGAACGATCGAGCTTCGGTGCGACCCGCCGGTGTTCGTGAGCGCGGTCGTTCGAAACGCGATCCTCGCGACGCAGGAGGTTTCGGCGCCCGTGGACGAGATCACGTTTCACGTGTCAGTCGACGCCGTGAAGCAGCGCCTGTGCACGTTCAAGGTGAAGCTCGTCGACGCCGAATCCGGGAGCCCGATCACGAGCGCGCTGGTGGGTCTCAACGACCGGCAGACGGGCGGCCCCGGCCAGAAGGTGGATGCGAACGGCAGCGTGCAGATCGAGAACGTCCGGCCGGGACTCCTGCGGATGTCCATCGACGGGCCGTCCGAGGCGGGGTTCGAACGCGTCATCCAGACGATCCGGTTCGCTCCAGGCGAGACCGTCGACTTGGGCGTCCTGCGCCTGAACAAGGCTGTCACGATCGAGGGCACGCTGATCGACAAGTCGGAGAAGCCGGTCTCCGGCAACCTGACCGTCCTCTCCCTCGATCGCCGCGATCCCACGCTCGATTTCGAAACCAACGAATCCTTCGCCACCGAAGCCGACGGCAAGTTCAAGATCTCGCGCGTGGGCCGCGGGCGGTATCTCATCCGCTCGCGCGGGTCGTCGGGCGAAGCCGTCGCATCGACGATCGTGGACACGAGCGCCGGCCCGGTCACCGGCGCTCGGTTGCAACTCGTCGGCGCGACTCGGGTCATCCTCGACGTTCGCCCCAACCCTCAATCGATCGTGGCATCGTCGATCGTGATCGAAGACTCCCGCGGCGCCTTCGTCACGGGCCGGCGAATCTACTCGGTGACGAACGGCAACTTCGGTTGGACGCTCAACCTCGTCCCGGGAAGCTACACCGTTCGCGTCTACGCCGATCGCACCGAGGCACGCGCCACGTCGCTCGTCGTCGGCACGTCGCCGATGCGAGTGCCGGTCGACGTGCCGTGATCGTCACGCGCGATCAACGGCTCGCGCCGAACGCGTTCGGGTAGCGAGAGGCATGCACCAGGGCCAGCCACCACATCGCGGTCGACCAGGCGCGCCCTCCCCGATCGGCCCACGGGCCGATCGGGGCGAACGGTTCCTCGCTGCCGCAACCGCCAAGCTCCGTCCCCGCGTGCATGTGGCTCGACAACGCCGACTCCCACGCGGATTGAAGGTCACCGCCGATGGCCTGGGCGCCGACCGAGCCCAACACCCACGCATTGAGGTCGATTCGCGCGGCGGCGCCATTTGCGCTTGGTGGCTCACGCAGCAGAGTCCCGACGGCGGCGTCGAGCAGCGCCAGGTTCGTGGCGGACGGATCGGGACCACCGAGGAGGTTCGCTCGACGTCCGATCACGGCGCATCGCGCCGCGGCGACACGCAGCGCGTCCGTCGACCCCGGTCGTAGCTGTGCCGAGACGTCGCGTCGGAGGACGCGCATCCCGAGATCGAGGCTCGATGCTTCCACGTCAAGTTGGCCGGCGACTCCAGAGAAACATGCGAGAAGTGCCCAAGCCGTGACCGTCACGTCGTCGGCTGCCGAGCCGCCCGCCAGCGTCCAGGCTCCATCCGATCGCTGCATCGCAGTGAGCGCGCGCAGCGCGCGTCGAGCGGTGTCGCGATTGGACGAAGTCGGGCGACGTACGGCGAGTTCGCTGAACGCAAGCGAGATCCACGCCTGCGTGACGACTTTCTCCGGCGCGGTTTCGGGCCCGCAGGTGCCGTCGGCACGCTGAAGCCTCTGCAGCGCGCGAACGCCCTCGCCTGCCGCGTATTCGAGTCCGTTCTGCCTTTGGGCTAGGCTGGGCAGGTACCCCATCCCGATCAAGTTCAGGACGTTCAGCGCCGTAACGCCTGCGTCCCAGTCGACGGCACCAAGTCCCTTACAGCGCGTGTCGCCGAGGTCACGGCAATCGCGGTCGAAGTCGCGGGTGTGCCAGAAGCCGTCCGGAGCTTGGTGGAGCGCGAGCCAACTCGAGACTGACCCCAAGACCTGTTTCGATACGCCCAACGTCCGCTCGACCTCGAGAAGCCAGCGGACGCGCTCAGGTGGCGCGGCCGGATCACCGAACTCGTAGACGACAGTGCGCTGCGAAGCCGTGGGAATGACGAGCGCCGCCAGTGCGCCGGCGGTCGACGGCGGCCGAACGGCGGAAAGGTCCGTGGCCCCAGGCGCAGTGCGAATCAATTCGTCGAGGCGGGCCCGGCGCACCGACGACAACATCCATTGGATCGACGCGCGCGCCGGCCGACTCTCCGTCGAGGTCGAATCATCATCGCAGGCGAACGAAGAGCCGTAGACGCGGGAATCCATGCCCGCACCGGCGTCGACGACCCCGTCGCGCGTCACCTGCAGCCGATAGCTGTAGGGCCGTTGCGTCCCCGCTCTCGACTCGAAAACGAGGACCGCGTCCGGGCGGGTCACGGGGCGCGTGTCGGAGGCAATGCTCCCAGACTGCGCGGCGGCGCTCGCCACGCAATACGCGAACGCAATGCACGTTGCAGCATTCACCAACCACGCCTCGCGCCGAATGCTCGCGGGAAGCGATAGTAGTGGAGCAACACGAGTTGTGCCATCACGGTCGACCAACACCGGCCGCCCTCCTTGCTCCACGGTCCGACGGGATCGAACGACCCGCGGACGCACCCCGCCGCAGGCGCATGGACGACGCAAGTGGCGATCGTCGGATGCCATGCATCCCAGATCCGGCTATCCGTCTCGAGGTCATTCCAAGCGCCGATGAAGCCTAAGAGCCACGCGTTCAGGTCGACGCGCGTCGCGTCTTCGGCGATGGTCGGCGGGTTGTCGATGAGGCACCGCCTCGTCTCCTCGTCGACACCCAACCCAGTCGGGATCGGACCCAGCCGCATCAACATGCGTTGGTGAGCGCCGACGACCGCGCAGCGTATCGCGGCGAGTCGAACGCGATCCGTCGTGTCCGCGCGAACAGCCGAGTCCAGAGGGCTCCGCAGGAAGCCGATAGCCCGCCCGAGTGCGCGGGCGTCGACTGGGAGCCCAGAATCGGTCGCCGACATCAACGCAAGCGCTGCCCACCCCGTCACCGTCGCGTGGTCGATTGCGCATCCGGCTGCCATTCGCCACGAGCCGTCGGCCTGCTGCATGCGCACCAACGCCGTGAGGGCTGCCGCAGCCGCGGCCTTGTACCGTTCGGGCGGGCCGCATGCGACGAGCTCCGCGAACGCGAGGCACGCCCATGCCTGCATCAGGGACGGATCACTCGCTTCGGGCACGTCCCAGGAGCCGTCGTCGCGCTGCAGCGCCGTGAGCGGATCGAAACAGATCGCGACCGCACTCCCGAATTCCGACGACCGTTCCCTGCCGTCGAACGCCCGATCGGAACCCACGAGCGCCAGGAGATTGAGCGCGGTCACACCCAGGTCCCAATGCGCTGAACCCGCACCCCTACAGGACGAGCCCCGGTCGTCGAGACATTCGAGCGGAAAGTCGACGGCGTGCCAACGACCGTCAGGCGCTCGATGGGCCCAACTCCACGGTGCGAGGGCAGCACCGAGATCCAGGTCACCGAACGAAGACGGACGAGGGCCGAGCGTTCGCTCGATGGTCCTTGCCCACTCGATCGCTGCATGCGGGCGAGAACGATCGAGGGACTCCCAGACGACCCGAGACTCGGTCCGTCCCTGGCCTGCCGTCACGACGAAGGAACCGAGGCCGCTGCTGGAACCGACCGCATCTTCATCGGTGGAGCGAGGCGGAGACCCGATGAGTTCCAGGAGCCGCTCGCGGCGCGACTCTGAAAGACGTCAGCCGGTTGCAGGCGGTGGCGCCTTCATCGGTGCAGCATTCCCACACACGAACGTCCGGAGCTGCGATGGCACGAAAGCTGGCGCAATGGAGTCACGTCCGTACACCACCCCGTCGCGCGTCACCTGCAGTCGATAGCTGCAAGGCCGCAGCGTTCCCGCTCTTGACTCGAAGACGAGGATCGCGTCCGAGCGGGTCACGGGGCGCGTGTCGGAGACCCCGCGCGCGGACTGTGCCATCGCGTTGGCCACGCAGAGCGCGAACACGATCCCGGTCGTCGCATTCATCGATCGCCTCCAGTCTTGCCCGCCGACCGGACAAGTGCCTCGTCGCCACTCGACGCGCTTCGCGCCGCGTAGCCGCATCCGGGCGTAAGGATCGACGAGATCAACTCGGAACGGCACTTGCACAAAAAGATGCCGAACTGATGCGCACGTCGAGCCGGAGCGGGAGCGGCTGCGCGACGGGCAGCATAGCCGAATTACCGAGGCGAAGGCGAGGAGTTCGGGCCCACGGGCGTCGACACGCCGTGGCGCATGCGAGGATCAGGCAGACGTGAGTGATCGGGCACCGGGCCGCAATCAACGCCGGTTGGACCGCGCGGGACGCGCGGCGATCCGGCCAGTCCCCGCCGAGACGGCGGTGGACCTGGCGCTCCGGGGTCTCGCGTACTTCCGTCTCTCTCGCGAACCACGTCAGTCCTCGCATCGAATCGCCGTTGAGCGCGCGAATCCCCGCGCGACGGGGCGCCAGTCGACCCGCCGCGAATGCGGCGGTGCGACTGGCAGGATCGCCGGACGTCCGAGGCGCAGCCGAGGCGTCCGGGCCGGCGGGCGTCGACACGCCGTGGCGCATGCGAGGATCAGGCAGACGTGGGTGATCGGGCACCGGGCCGCAATCAACGCCGGTTGGACCGCGCGGGACGCGCGGCGATCCGGCCAGTCCCCTCCGAGACGGCGGTGGACCTGGCGCTCCCGGGTCTCGCGTACTTCCGTCTCTCTCGCGAACCACGTCAGTCCTCGCGTCGAATCGTCGTCGAGCGCGCGAATCCCCGCGCGACGGAGCGCCAGTCGACCCGCCGCGCACGCGGCGGTGCGACTGGCAGGATCGCCGGACGACCTAGGCGCAGCCGAGGCGTCCGGGCCGGCGGGCGTCGACACGCCGTGGCGCATGCGAGGATCAGGCAGACGTGGGTGATCGGGCACCGGGCCGCAATCAACGCCGGTTGGACCGCGCGGGACGCGCGGCGATCCGGCCAGTCCCCTCCGAGACGGCGGTGGACGTGGCGCTCCGGGGTCTAGAGAGGAGAAACGATCATCACCCCGTTCCCAGGAACCGGCGGGCGTCGTCCCACAGGAGGAGCCACGCGCGACGTTCGTCGTCGGGGAGGGTCGAGAGGGCGGCGGGATCGCGCACGGGGGCGAGGCGAGGGTCGTGGAGATGCTGCAGCCATCGAACACGAACCTCGCGGGACACGGCGGCGCCAAGCGGCGAACGATCGGCATCGAGGCGAGCGCGGAAGTAGCGGAATGCTTCGAAGCGCCGCTCGCGTGCGTCCGCAGGCGCCGCGCCGCCAGTCGAGCGAGACTCGGCCCCGCCACTCGCCAGCGAGATCGACGCCAGCGCGCCGAACAACGCCGCAGGCGACGCCGATTCCCGGTCCGTTGCAACGACCTCCGCACACCATCGTCGCGCAAGGTGAGGCTCCCCGGTCACGAGCGCCGTCCAGGCCAGCTCGACGCGCGATACGGGCGAATCCTCGACGTCGTCCGCGTGAACGGCCGCGCGGCGCACGAGATCGGACCGGGCCAGATCCGCCTCGCACACGCGAATGCGCTCGTCCCACGGAATCCCGGGCGGCGCCGCCGGCCTCGACGCCGCCACGTCGCGCCCATCGCGAAGCGTCGCCACGGCCTCGCGGAATCTGCCGAGCTGGCGCAGGGCGTCGGCGCGATGGATGCGCACCGACGCGAGATCGGGAGCGAGCTGCAGCGCATGGTCGAATGCAGCGAGCGCGTCGTCGAAGCGGTTCACGGCGAGGTGCGCCGAACCCAGATCGTCGGCGACCGAAGGATCCAGTGGGAGCGCCGCGGCCCTTTGGCCTGCGGCTTCCAGCACCTCGTCGAACCGCCCCTCGCGATCGAGCAGCGCATGGAGATTCGACCACGTGACCGCATTCGACGGGTCGAGCCTGAACGCCTCGCGCACCGCCGCGAGAGCGTCCGCACGACGCCCGAGCTCGTTCAGCACGGCGCCGAGGACGTTGAACGTGTTGGCCCGCTTGGGATCCAGGCGCGCGGCTTCGCGGAGCGGATCGAGAGCCCCACCCGCATCCCCGAGCCGCCAGCGCGCGAGCCCCAGCCCCTCATGCGCGCGAGCGAGGGTGCGGTCGCACGCGATCGCCGTGCGATGCGCGCTCTCCGCGTCGCGGAAGCGCCGCAGTCGGTTGTAGGAGTCCCCGAGCCACACCCAGTTGCGCGCATCACCGGGCATGCGCGTCGTCGCCGTGACGAAGCGCTCGCGCGCGCCGTCGAAATCGCCCTTGGCCCACAACGCGGCGCCCTCGAAGAACGCGGCGCTCGCCTCGATCGACGGGCTCGGCTGCGCGCCCGGTCTCTCACGAACGACCTTCGCGGCCTCGTCCCACGCCTCCCGGCGACCCAGCAGTTCGACGAGGAGTTCGCGCGGGCGATCGAGCGCGGGGTCCATCTGCAACGCCCTGCGGCACGCCGACTCGGCCTCGACCACGTCAGTCTGCTGAAGCGCGATCGCGCGCCACACCCAGGAGGCAGCCTCCTGCGGCCAGAGGTCGACGAGCGCCGCCGACGCATCGGCTGCGACGACGCCGTCGCCGCAATACATCGCAGCCTGCGCGAGGACGCCCAGCTGGAACGGCCGCGCGGTCGGACTCATCAGCACCGCGCGACGGAGGCTGTCGCGTGCGTGCACGAACGCATCGCGGTCACCGTTCATGCCGGCGTCCATCTCCTGGAGTCCGCGAACGAACCAATCGAAGACGGACGTCGGCGCGGGCACGGCCTCGGCGACGCGTGTGGCCTCGTCCGCGCGCCCGAGGCGCCGCAGCGCCGTGCTGCGGATGAGCCCGAGCACGGGACGCGCCGCTTGCAGTTCCGGATGCCGCTCCAGCTCCGCGATGGCATCCGCAGGGCGCTTGTCGTACAGGTCGTCGAGCGCGAGCCCGGCGACGGCCTCCGCACACGACGGATCCTCGGCGAGCGCCCGACCGAAACCGACTGCGGACCCGCCGCCTTCCCGTCCGAGATCCATGAACCCGGCGACGAGTGCCGCTTCGACGCGCTCGCGGGCGCCGATGTCCTTGGCGCGGCGGATCTCCGATGCATTGGCGAGGAGGAACCCGCCCACACCCGCGAGCGCGAGTCCCGCGACGGCGAGTGCCGCGACGAGCGCCGCCTTCACCGGCTCTCGGCGCATCCACCGCGCGATGCGCCCGAGGCGCGACGGCGGTTGCACGGCCACGGGCCTGTGCTCGGCGAGAGCGCGCAGGTCGTCGGCGAATGCCGCCGCGCTCCGGTAGCGTCGCGAGGGCTCTTTCTCGAGCGCCGTCGAGGTGACCGCCATGGCATCGCGACCGATGGCCGGATTGAGCGCGCGGGGATCGGGCGTCTCGTCTTCGAGGATCGAACGGTAGAGCGCGTGCGGCGTCGGAGCGTCGAACGGGCAGCGGAGTGTGAGACACTCGAAGAGCACGGCGCCGAGGCCATAGACGTCGAGCGAGGGGTCGGCTCCCGACCGGCCCGCGCGCAAGACCTCGGGCGCGAGGTAGTGCGGCGTGCCGCACAGCCCGCCCGTGTCCGTCAGCGTCACGTCGCCGGATGCGGCGCGCGCGAGGCCGAAGTCGAGGACGACGGGCCCGACGCGCGGATCGATCATGATGTTCGACGGCTTCACGTCGCGGTGGACGACGCCCGCATCGTGCGCGTGCGACAGAGCGCGCGCGACCCGCTCGATCATGATGAAGATGGCGGATAGTTCGTCGCCGGTCGTGGGCTTGCGCCCGCCCGCGCGCGCCCGATGCAGCACGTGCGCCAGAGTCTCGCCCTCGACGAAGCGCATGGCGAGGAACGGAATCCCGTCGTGGATTCCCGCGCGGTACACGGCGCAGATCCCCGGGTGCTCGAGGCGCGACGCCACCTCGGCCTCTCGGTTGAATCGCGCACGTTGGTTGGGCGTTCCGAGGCTCAGGGCCGGAAGGACCTTGAGCGCCACCCGACGACCGATGGGATCCTCGATCGCCTCGAAGACGACGCCCATGCCGCCGCGTCCGATCTGACGCACGATCTGGAAGTCGCCGATGCGATCGGGCATGGGAGCCAGGTCGGACGCGACGTCCGCCGGGTCCGGCGTCCGCTTCGGACCGCCGGTCTCGATCTGATGGATCGTCGCGAGAATCCCCCGCAACTCGTCGGCGAACCGCGGGAACCGTTCGACCCACGCGGATGGCTCGGGGTTTTCGCCGCGGCGGCAGCACGCGACGAACGACTCCACGATCGTGTCGAGCTCGGAGTCGTCGACCTCTTCGCTCACGGCGTGGCGCCCCCGTGCGTGGAGCCGCCGTCCAGGATCTCGCGCAGGCGCCGGATCGCCCGCAGGTAGCGCTTGCTCGCGGCCGACGTCTCCAGGCCGAGCTCGCGGGCGACTTCGACGTTCGAGAGCTGCTCGTAATGCCGCAGGCTGATGATCTCGCGATCTTGAGGGTCGAGCTGCTCGAGCCCGCGCTCCACGAGTCGCCGCTGTTCCTCGTGCGCCGCCGCCTGGCTCGGGCTCTCGCCGCCGGCCGCGAGGCTCGCCGCGAGGCAGTCGACGGACGAAGGCGCGAACCAGGGCACGTGCGAGGCTTCCCGTCGAGGGTCGCGCCGCCCGGTCCGCAAATGGTCGCGATGGAGCTTCGCGAGCCGCTGCCCGGTGAGGAATCGCAGCCAGAGGAAGAGCGGCATGGGCCGTTCCTCCAGGTAGCGCGGCAGTCGGCGCGTCGCCTCGAGACTCACGTCCTGCAGGACGTCGGACGCATCGACTCGTGCCCGCAACCTGCGGTCGAGGCGGATCTCGACCATGCGGCGCAGGCGCTCGCGGTGCATCTCGAGGAGGTGCGCCGTGGCGGACTTCTCCCCCGCGGCAGCGCGCGTGAACAGCGCCGCCATGACCTTCGAATCATCCGATGTGGGAGAGTTCATCGAGTTCCTGCACCGACCGATCCGGGCGACGCACGCCCATCGTACTCGCGGGGCTCGTCGCGGGTCAGAGCTGCAGCGGGTAGCTCGGCCAGGTCGTGCGGAAGCCCAGCGGCGCCGCAGGATCGAGGTAGCCCGCCTGCACCGTGAACGTCACGCCGAACGGAATCGGTGGCGCCGCGAGCCCGGCGAAGTCGAGCCGCCCGGACGCGTCATAGGTTGGTCCTTGGGGCGCGCCGAACAGTCCGATGCTGTCGACGAGCGGAACCCACCCGGGTTGTCCGACCGCGAAAGGCCTCACGGAAAGCACGAGGTTGCCCGTCGCGTCCGGGAACGGGTAGATGGGCGCCGGCGTCTGCAGGTCGACGATGAGGACGAGGGGCGCGTTCGCGGCCCCGCCTTCGAGCGCGATCGTGAACGGCTCGTTTGTGAGGGGGATCAACGGATGCCGCACGATCGTGCCGACGTTGCTTCCTCCGCCGACGGAGATCGGCATGGCGTTGGAAACCGCGAAGTGGCCGTTCTCGATGGTGATCGCCAGTCCTCCGCG
This sequence comes from Planctomycetota bacterium, assembly GCA_044222185.1. GTDB lineage: Bacteria > Planctomycetota > CAIWVZ01 > JBGANV01. The sequence continues at coordinate 188,663 of JBGANV010000010.1, read as the reverse complement.
GCGCAGCGCGCCCGCGACCGACGGACCGATCGTCACCTGAACGAGCGAACTGCTGAGGAACGACCTCGGCAGGATGGTCGCGTCGGCATAGACGTGCAGGTTCGGCAGGAAGTCCGTGCCGTTGACGAGGACGTTGATCGGCGCCGACGTCGCGCTGAGCACGGGGATGCTCGACGTGCCGAGCTGCGTGATGACGGGCGGACGAATCGTCATCGTCAAGGGCGCGGAAGTCCCGCCGCCGGGCGCCGGATTCGACACGCGCACCTGCGCCGTGCCCGCGGACCGGATCGCCGTCGACGGCACGAGTGCGGTGATCTGGGTCGGGCTCACGACGGTCGTCGCGAGGGCCGTCGCCTCGACGAACGCCGACGCGTTGGCCCCGAAGCCCGTGCCGTTGATCGTCAGCGTGAACCCCGCGTTGCCGGCGATCACGGACGACGGCGAGATCGACGTCAGCGAGGGCACCACGTTCATCACCGCGAAGGACTTCGCGCTCGAGGTCCCGCCGCCGGGCACGGCCGTCACGACCGTCACGCTCGCCGTGCCGCCTTGCGCGATCAGCGACGCCGGAACGGCTGCCGTCAGTTGAGTCGCGCTGACGAACGTCGTCGCGAGGGCGGTCCCGTTCCAGCGGACCTCGGAGGCGCCGCTGACGAACTGCGTGCCGTTGGCGGTGAGCGTGAACGCCGAGCCGCCGGCCGTCGCGGAGGTGGGCGAAATCGAGCCGAGCGTCGGGACCGGGTTGTTCGGGACCTGCGTGATCGAACACGTCATCGTGCCTGGGAGGACTACGCTGCCGGTGCCCGAGACGACGATCGCATGCCATCCGGCCGCCAGCGAAACGGAGTTCATCGTCGTCCCGAGGAACCCCGACCCGAGCGACGAGCTCTTCGGGCGCCAGGCCGCGCTGCCATTGGCCGGGAAGAGGGCCCAGCCCAGGCTGCCCGGGCCCGTGACACCCACGTTGAAGAAACCGGCGCTCGCGACCTGGAACTCGAAGACGTGGAACGTCTGGGAGTTGGCCGACGACGAGACGGGTGTCCCCACGGTCACCGTCTGGATCGTGGCCTGCTTCAGCGTCCCGCCCGACGTGCCGCTGTGCTCGAGCAGGCCCTCCGTCGGCAGGATGGTCGCCTGGTGACCGTTCGCCACGACGTAGGCGAAGGACACGCCGGACGCGGAAACCGCGGGGCCAGCGTAGAGCGTGTTGACGTTCTGGAGGGCGCCGTCGACGCCGACGGCGTTCCACCGGTTCACCGTCGGGTTCGACGTGAATTCATAGTTCGCGTTGAGGAGGCCGGAGAGCGACGCGCCGGGGCCACTCAGCGTCAGGTGCGTGGAGGTCGTCGCCACGCGCATTGCGAATGGCAGGTCCGTCGCTGGCGCCCCACCGTCCCTCGTGACGACCATGACGTAGCTGCCGTTTGCGAGCGCGATCGGCCCGGCGCCGGCGGTGCCGGTTCCGGTCGCCGTGGCTTGTGAGGGAACGCCCCAAGCCCCGAGCGAAGCGAAGCTGAAGAGGTACCACCGCAGGGAGGAGTCTCCGGCCACGACGATCTCGTAGAGCCCGGCCTGGCCCGAGCTCAGGCCGAAGTTCACGAGCTTCAGCGCGTACCCAGCCCCGAGCGTCGCCTGGACGATCGAGTTGATCGAACCGGCCTGCGGGGTGGCGTGCTCGGCTGTGCCACCGCCCGTGGCCGTCACGGTGAGATTGGCCGCGAGGGACGGTGAGGCAAAAGGAGGCGCGATGAGGAAATTCGTCAAGGGAGCCGGGGCGGAGTTCCCCACGAAGGTGATGCCGGACTGCAGAGACAGGCCGCTGCCGGCGGAGCTCGCCAGACCGATCACGTTGAACACGCCCGTGACCGGCGTGAATTGGAATGCAGCCGTCGACGTCCCGGTCGTCGGTGCGACAGCGACCGGCACGTTCGGAGTGAGCGTGACTTGCGAATTGGACGAGAACGCTGCCGCGAACGCGACGATCAGGACCAGACTGAGACGTCCCACGAGAATCTCCACGGGGCGGAGCTATCGGCCCCTCCCCAAGAAGACTCCGGTTCTGATCAGCCGAGGACCGGTGATCGGCAAATCTCCGTCGAAGTCGCCCCGGAGCGCCGCGTCGACTTCGAGCGAAGCTCGAACGCGACCGGCAGGATCGCCGGACTACCGCGGCGAAGCCGAGGAGTCCGGTCCGGCCGACATCCCTCGCCCCGGCGCGTTCGAAGATCATGCCGACATCAGTCCTCGAATGCCCCGCCCCCATCGACACGCCCCGGACCGCGCGGGACGCGCGGCGATCCGGCCGATTCCCGACGAGACGTCGGAGAATCGGCGCTCCGACGCGCAGCCCCGCTCGAACGCTGATCGGAACGCCGTAGACGCGCGATCGCGGGCGAGGAGCGCCGCGTCGACTTCGAGCGAAGCTCGAACGCGACCGGCAGGATCGCCGGACTACCGAGGCGCAGCCGAGGAGTCCGGTCCGGCGTGCGTCGCAACGCCACGGACCTTTCGATGATCAGCCGCGCCCCCGTGATCGCGCACCGGCCACCAATCGACGCCCGCGCGGTCAGCGCGCCCGGGTCGCAGCCGGCTGTTCGGTCTTGCGCCCGAGCAGAGCCTCGGCCTTCGCCACGGCGGCGCGCACGCGAATCACCGTGTCGGGCGTCACCGACATGGACGTGATCCCGCAATCCACGAGGAACGCCGGAACCTCGTCGGGGAAGTCGGAGGGCGCCTGTCCGCAGATGCCGATCTCGAGTCCCTTGTCTTTGAACGCCTTCACCGCCATCCGGATCATCGACTTCACGGCCGATGAACGCGCATCGACCGGGTGCGAGTAATGCTCGAGGTCGTCGCGTGACACGGCGTAGACGGTCTGGACGAGGTCGTTCGATCCGATGGATCCGCCGTTCAGATGCATCTCGTCGATGAAGCGGTCGGCCTCGATGACGTTCGACGGCAGCTCGACCATGAGGTAGAGCGGCACGCCCGTCTCCGCGGCGAGCCCGCGATCGTCGAGGAGCTGGCGCACGGCCTTGCCTTCCTCGGGCGTCCGGCAGAACGGCACCATGATCTGCAGGTTGTCGAGGCCCATCTCGCGCCGCACGGCGCGCAGCGCGTCGCACTCCATCTCGAAGGCGGGCAGGAACCGCGGATCGACGTAACGCGAGGCGCCGCGCCAGGCGATCATGGGGTTTTCCTCGTGCGGCTCGAAGAGTCGGCCGCCGAGCAGCTCGCGATATTCGTTCGACTTCAGGTCCGAGAGTCGCACGAGAACGGGACGCGGGTGGAAGGCGGCGCAGATCAGGCCCACGCCGTACTTCAGGCCGTCGACGAAGAAGTGGCGTTTGTCCGCGTAGCCGCCCGTGCGACGGTCGATGGCGCCGATGAGGCCGATCAGCTCCTCATGCGGCTCCTTGCGGATCCGGTCGGCGAACGGCAGCAGCTCTTGCGCCACGTTCCCCGTCTCGGCGAAGTCGCGGAGCTCGTCTCGGTAGAGGAGCGCGAGCGGGTGGATGCCGACCTCGGACGTGAGGATGAATTCGATGCGCGCGAGGCCCACGCCATCCGACGGCAGCATGGCGTCGATGAGCGCCTTCGACGGGAACCCGACGTTCAATTTGACCTTCGTCTTCAACGCGGCGGAGTCGTCGAATTCCACCGTCTCGACCTTGTGCGGGATGATGCCCGGGTAGACGAACGCCATGTCGCCCTCGGCGCACGAGCCCGTCACTTCGCTGAGGGGCTTCAGCACCTTCGTCGCGCCTTCGCAGGCGACGATCGCGGGGATGCCGAACTCGCGGGCGATGATCGCCGCGTGGGACGTCCGTCCGCCCTTCTCCGTCACGATGAGGGATGCCTCCTTCATCATGGGCTCCCAGTCCGGCGTCGTCATCTCGGTGACGAGCACGTCGCCCGGGTCGAACACGCGTTGTTCAGGCTCGATGTCCTCCAGGCTGCGACCTTCGGCGAGCATGTTGCGGAGCGCGCGCTTCTTGAGGATGACCTCTTCGTACGAGCGGTAGAGGCGCACGCGCCCGCTGCCGACGCGGGTTCCGACGGCCTGACCCGTGCACAACACCTTCTTCTGGACCTTCAGCGCGGCCGCCATCGGTTGGTCGATGACGTATCGCTCGAGGCTGTTCTGCCGACGCTTGACGTGAACCGTCTCGGGGCGAGCCTGGACGATGAAGAGGTCGCCCGTCCGGCCATCCTTGGCCCATTCGATGTCCATGGGCTGGCCGTAGTGTTCCTCGATGGCCAGGGCCATGCGGCCCAGGTCGAGCACCTCGTCGCGAGTGAGGGAGAGCGTGCGCCGCCGGCTCGCCTGCACGTTGACGCTCTCCGTCGTGGTTCCACCCTGCATGGAGTAGACCATCTTCCGGTCCTTCGCACCGATCGTGCGATGGACGACGGACGACTTGCCGTGGCGGAGCCCGTGCTTCCAGATGACGAACGTGTCGGGCGAGACGCTGCCCTGTACGACGAGTTCCCCGAGCCCGTAGGACGAGCTCAAGTGGATCACGCCGCGGTGTCCCGAATCCGGATCGAGCGTGAACATCACGCCGGACGTCGCGAGGTCCGAACGCACCATCTTCATGACGACGACGGAGAGGGCCGAGCCCAACGGATCCAGCCCCTTCTTCAACTGGTACCCGACGGCGCGTTCCGTGAAGAGGCTCGCGACGCACTTCTTCCAATGCGCCGTGACCTGGTCGGCGCCATGGATGTTCAGGTAGGACTCGCACTGCCCGGCGAATGACGCGTCCTCCGAATCCTCGCAGGTGGCGGACGATCGCACGGCGACGTCGATGTCGCGCTTCTGATACTCGGTGCACAACGCGCCGTAGGCATCCTCGATCGACTCGCGAATCTCGGCGGGGATCGGCGCCGTCATCACGAACGTCCGTGCGAGGGCCGTGCGCGCGTGCATCTCGACCTGGTCGTCGCCGGAGGCGTCCTTGAAGCAGACGCGCAACGCTTCGGCGAGCGTCTCGGCCCGGGCGGCCCGGGAGCGCAATCCGGGAACGGCTTCCAGGTCGCGGATCTCGGTCCATGCTCCCGAGGGCACCGTCCCGTTCACGAACTCGCGAAAGGCGCGGGCCGTGGTCACGAACCCGTTGGGGATGCGGACGCCCTTCGGGACGAGCTGGCGGTACATCTCGCCGAGGGAGGCGCCTTTTCCACCGACGATGGCGGCGTCGTGACGGTCGACTTCGGAGAACAGGAGGATCAGGCGGTCGGACTTGGACATGGGCACGGCAAACTCCCGACGCCACCGGGCTTGGGCGTCGCGTCTCACCTACTTCGTCGGAGGGCACCCGATTGGGGACGGGTCGCCCTGCCGGCGGGAGCTTATCCCCTTCGCCCGCCCAGGGTGAGCCCCACCGGCCGGAAACGCGGCGAAGGTGTCAGCGCGCGGCCAAAAACGAAGTCGACGACGCAGGGGTTCCGAATCCGCCGCCGCCCGGCGTCTCGAGGACCAGGCGGTCACCGGGCCCGACTTCACACCCGCCGATGGCCGGAAGGTCGAAGGATCTGCCGTCGACGCGGATGACACACTGCCGGCCCGGTGCACCGGCCTCCCCTCCCTCGAGCCCGCTCGGACCGGCCGTCCGGTGCTGGCTGACGATCGAGAGCATCATCCGGTCGAGGAACCGATACGCGCGGCGCACACCGTCGCCACCGCGCCACGTTCCGCGCCCCCCGGAGCCCCGGCGCAGCGAGAATTCGTCGATCCGCACCGGATACCGGTGCTCGAGAGTCTCGGGATCCGTGATGCGAGTGTTCGTCATGTGCGTGTGGACCCCGCTCTCACCCGCGAACCCGGGGCCGGCGCCGGCACCCCCGCACACCGTCTCGTAATAGCTGCGGGACGCCGTGCCGAACGTCACGTTGTTCATCGTCCCCTGGCTCCCGGCGCAAAGTCCGAGGGCTGAGAGCAGCGCATCGACGACCCTCTGGCTCGTCTCCGTGTTGCCTCCGACGACGGCCGGGGCCGACGCAGGATCCGTCGGGAACGCCGGGTTCAAGAAGCACTCCGGCAGGACGATCGTGATCGGCCTCAGCAGCCCTTCATTCAGCGGAAGCGGCTCGGCAACGAGCAGACGGACGACGTAGACCACGCAGCTCTGGACGATCGCGGGCGTGGCGTTGAGGTTGCCGGGATGCACGGGCGACGTTCCCGTGAAGTCGACCGTCGCGTCACCGTCGCCGATGGTGATCGCCACACGAATCACCCAGCCGTCGTCGAGCCGTTCGAGGGCTTCGAATCGACCCGGGCCGCGGCGTCGCAGCGCGGCACGCACGCGATCGGCCGCGTAGTCCGCAAGCGCTGCCATCTGCCCGTGGACCCGAGACAGCCCGTGCGCTTCGACGAGGCCGATGAGCTGCGCGGCACCGCGACGATTCGCAGCCACGGCCGCGTCCAGGTCCGCCATGTTGTCGTCCACACACCGCGAAGGGTGGGGCGCGGCCGAGAGCAGTGCACGAACGTCGTCACCGCACCACCGACCGGCACGGACGATCCGGACGGGCGCCAGGACGACGGCTTCGTCCACGAGCCGGCGAGCCTCGGGAGGCATGGAGCCCGGGGTCGCACCGCCGATCTCGGCGTGGTGCGCCCGGCTGGCGACGAAGCCTGCGAGATTCCCGTCGCCGGAATGCACGGGAGTGATGACGGTCACGTCGGGCAGATGGGATCCACCGAAACCAGGGTGGTTGGTCACCCACACGTCACCCGGCTCGATCGGACGCGTCCGCATCAACTCGCGCACGCAGAGGCCGAGCGCACCCAGGTGCACGGGGATGTGCGGCGCGTTGACGACGAGCCTGCCGGCCGGATCGAGAACCGCGCAGGAGAAGTCCAGCCGCTCCTTGATGTTCGTCGACACCGCCGTGCGGCGCAGCGTCTCCCCCATCTCGAGGGCGATGGCGCGAAACCGGCTCGTGAAGAGCTCGCGCTCGATGGCCTGATCCCTGATCGCCGGGTCGAGTCTCACGGTCGCGCCGACGGCCTCGACGACGAGCGCGCCGGACGCGACCACGCGTAGTCGCCACCCAGGCTCGACGACGGTCGCACCGTGGGCCTCGCTCACGACGGCCGGACCGGCGACGACGTCGCCAGCGCGCAGAGCATCACGCGCATGCACGGACGCATCCACCCACGCACCGCGGGCGCGCAGACGGACCGTTTTTCCGGCGCGCACACCGCCGGTCACCGAAGCCGCGTCTCCGACCTCGTCGCTCGGCTCGGCGGAAGCCACGACGCGGAGCGACACCAGTTCCACGGCGCGATCACGGGGGCAGTGGCCGAAGAGTGTCTGATGGCGCTCCTCGAACTCGGCGCGCAGTCGCGCGGGTTCGCCCATCTCGACGGCGACGACGGAGTCCTGGCCCGCGAATCGCAACTCGGCGACTCGACGCCGGATCGTCGGCAAGGGGCCGCGCACGGTCTCGTTCCCCAGTGCCGTGAGAGCTTCGCTTGCGAGCGAATCGAGCAGGCCCGTGAGCGCATCGCCCAGTTCGTCGAGGCGCCGCAGCACCTGGCGTTCGGCGAATCTCTCGATGGCGGCCTGACCCAGGCCTCGGGCGCTGAGGAGCCCCGCATCCGGCGGCACGACCACGGTCGCGATCCCGAGTCGCTCCGCCACGGCGCAGGCATGCTGGCCGCCCGCTCCTCCGAACGCGAGCAGAGCGTAGCCTCGTGGGTCGTATCCCCGCCGGAGTGAAACGTCGCGGATCGCTTCGGCCATCCGCTCGTTCGCGATTTCCAGGAACCCCTCGAGAAGGACGTCCGCCTCGGTCGGTCGGCCGAATTCACTGGCGAATCGCCCCGCGGCGCCACGAGCCGCCTCCTCGGCGGCGATCCGATCGACGGGCACGGAGAAGCTCGCGGGGTCCAGTCGTCCGAGCAGCAGGTTGACGTCGGTGACTGTCAACGGGCCGCCAGCGCCATAGCAGGCCGGGCCGGGTGATGCGCCCGCGCTTCGAGGTCCGACGACGAGGCGCCCCTCTTGCACGTCGCAAATGGAACCACCGCCCGCCGCCACGCTCTCGATGGCGAGCGCTGGCGCGACGAGCGTGATCCCCGCAACGGAATGCTCGAATTGATACTCGAAGTCGCCGTCGATGCGCGCGACGTCCGTACTCGTGCCGCCCATGTCGAATCCGATGATCCGCTCGAACCCGGCCGCTCGCCCCGCCGCTCGCGCACCGACGACCCCGCCGGCCGGCCCCGACAGGAGGCTGTCCTTTGGCGCAAACGCGCCCGCGCTCACGAGGCCGCCCGCGCTCGTCATGACGAGGAGGTTCGAGTCGCCAAGCGAGAACCGGATGCTCTCCAGGTAGTCGCGCACGATCGGATTCAGGCAGGCGTCGACCACCGTCGTCTGTGCCCGCGGCAGCAACTGGATGAATGGCGCGAGCTCGTGCGAGACGGACACGTGCGTGAATCCGAGCCCGCGCAGACGTTCTGCGAGCCGGCGCTCGTGCTCGGGGTTGATCCAGGCGTGGAGCAGAGCAACCGCGGCGACCCGGACGCCGCGCGCGAGTGCGGCGCGTGCGGCGGGATCGATCGTCGCCACATCCAACGGCTGCAGGATCGTCCCTGCGGCATCCACCCGCTCGTCGACCTCGGCGATGGACTCGGTCAGCGGCTCCGGTCGCCTGATGTCGAGCACGAACAGGTCGGGGCGCTGCTGCGTACCGATGCGCAAGAGGTCGCGAAACCCGCGCGTGACGAAGAGGACCGTCTTCGCGACGCGGTGTTCGAGCAACGCGTTCGTTCCGCGCGTCGTCGCGAGCCGCATCTCGAGGCGCGGCAGTGGGTCGCCCATCGGCGTCCTGGTGACCACACGGGCCGCGAGGACGGGGGCCTCCTCGTCCGAGGCGATCTCGACGATGGCATCGGTCGACGAGACGCCGAGCGTGCGATCGAGCCGAAGCCGCCGGCGCGCCGCGTCATAGGCGATTACGCGCGGGGCCGGAACGTCCCCGGCGGGAGTGCCCAGCGCGCGAATGCGGGCGCCGACGAAGAAGCCGTCCGGCAATTCAGGATCGACGGCGACGTCGAGGTCACAGCCGTCGACGCGGGTGACGGAGGCTCGAAGAGTGGCACTGCTGAGCACCTTGGCGCGGCGCACCGTTCCGTCGGGCGCCACCGCGAGGCAGTCGGTGAAGGTGCCGCCCGTGTCGACCCGGAGCCGCCAGGTCGATCGACTTCCATCGCGCGCGGGTTTCATTGGGGCGCGCGATCCTATCAGTTGGATGCGCGCCCGAGCGGCGTGTCAGCCGTCCTCTTTCTCGCTCGGCTTCATGACCTTCTCGATGGTCGTCGCGGCCTTCGCGGGCTTCGGCGCGGAGGGAGCCGGGGTCGGCGGCGCATCCGGCGCGACCGGCGTGGCTGGATCGGCCGCAGGCGGCGCGGGCGTCGCGATCTTGAGCTTGGCCTTGCGGGGCTTGGGCGACTTGGACGAGGACTCCTCGTGCGAGCTCGACGACGACGAATCCGACGAGGAGTGCGAATCGTGCGCCTCCGCGTGGTCGCTCGACCCGTCGACCGCCACCTTGACCTTCGCACCCGGGAACATCTTGCGGAGTTCTGCCTCCACGTCGGCCGCGGACTTGCCGTGCTCGATCAGGCTTCTGACCTTCGCGTCGACCTTCGACGGATCCACTTCCGTATCGCCATCGTCGTCGTCATCGTCGTGGACGCGGACGTCGCCGTGACGTGACGGCGGCGTGGCGGGCACCGGAGGGGCGGCCGGGCCCGACGGTGAGACGTGCACGACCTGGCCAGGCCCGAACGTGGTCATAGCCTTGCGCGCCGCGCGGACCGAGTCGAGCGCTTGCGAGACGACCTCGCGCGCCTTCGCGACCTGCGCAGGGCCACCCTTTCCGTCCAGGATCGCGAGCGCCTTCTCGAGCGAGTCCACGGCCTTGCGCAGACTCTCGTCGTCGGACTTCACGACGACGGCCGGGCCGTCGCTCGGGGTCAGCAACTTGAACGTGCGCTCGGCCGGCTTGGCGCCCGTCGCGCCGTCTTCCGGGGTGACCCAGGTAAATGAATGCTCGGGGGTCTTCGCCGTGCGAGCTTCGCCGATCTTCGTGCCACCCAGCGCAGCCGAGTCGCCTCCGGGGAACGTCACCCCGAGCGTGAGCGGCTTGCCGTCCCGCTCGATGCCGAGCTTGACGGTGGCGCCGGGCTTGGTGTGCGTCAACGCCGTGATGAGTGCGTCGTCCGAGTCGACGGCCACGTCACCGAACTTCACGATGTGGTCACCGGACTTCACGCCCGCCTTTTCCGCGGGCGTTCCCGGGCGGACCACTTCGACGACCACTCCGTCGCCCTCGCCCGACACGATTTCGACGCCGAGAACCGGTCGTTGGGCGGTGGGCGTCGGGGCCGTGGTGTCCTGGGCCACCGACGCGAAGGCCAAAGCGAAGAACGCGGAGAGCACCAGCGCACTCATCGTGGGTTTGGTCATGGGCTGAATCCTCGCAGCCATCCGTTACGTGCGCCCCGTCGATTCGCTCCCAAGGCCCGCGCGCGCCAGCGCGGCAGATGCGAGGGCCGCGAACAGGTCGTGCCAGGCGATCACGGAAGCCTCCAGGCGAAACCTCGCGGATGTCCGTCGTCCCGCCGCCGCAAGTCGCGCGCGGGCCGCATGATCGGTGAACAGCCGCGTGGCTTCAGCTGCGAGGCCCTTCGCGTCGCCAGGTTCGAAGTACGCGATTGCATCGGCGTCGACCGTCTCCGCCAGACTCGGGTTCCTGGCAGCGAGGACCGGCACGCCCGCGGCCAACGCCTCCAGGACGGCGACGCTCTGCCCGCCGCAGTCCGCGGGCGCGACCAGGAGGTCGATCCCCGCGAGGAATTCCCCGATGTGGTCGCGCTCGCCGGGAAACTTGACCTGTGCCTCGACGCCGCGACGCTGCGCCGCCCGCAGGAACGGAATCGGGTCGGCTCCGGTGCCGCAGACGATCCACTCGAGTTCCGGGACCTGGTCGCGGACGAACGCGGCCGCCTCGATGATCGTGTCGATGCCACGCCCCGCCTCGAGCCGCGTGAGCACCGCAGCCCGGAACTTGGGCTCGAGAAGATCCTCGGCTCGCTCCTTGCCCCGCACCTCGGCGAACTCGACCACGTTTGGGATCACGTGGACACGATCGACCGAGACACCTTCGAGCCTCACCGCCTCGTCCGCGAGCGCCCGCGTGGGCGCGACGATCGCGTCGACGGCTTTCGCTCCGTGGCGGTCCAGGAATCCGGGTCGCCAGGCACCGCCTCGATGGCGACGGTGCGTCCCGACGATGATGGGAACTCCGGCGATTCGTGCCGCCACCCGTCCCAGGGCCTGAAACGCCTCGCCCGCGACGACGACGATGTCGGGGGCGAACCGTCGCAGGAGTCGCAGCAGCCGGTTGAACGCCAGGAAGCGTGCGACGCGGCCCTGGCCTCCGGCATCCGACGGAAGGTCCAATCCGATGACGGTCGTACCGGCGTGCTGGATCTTCTCCGCGATCGGACCGGGGTCGTGGAGACAGGCCACCAGCGGGGCGAACCGATCCAGGTCCATGCGCCGGACGAGGTGCAGGACCTGGCGATCCGGTCCAGCGTGAGTCGTCGTATCCGTGATGAATGCGACTTTTCGTTTCGTGGTGGAATCTCCCGAAAGGCTCTGGGGGCACTGGATCTTGCGACGGGCGGCGTCACGAGATCTCTGCAAATCCCATGGGAGCGCAAGGATCGCCGCCGGACGAATGCGGCACAAGCGCGCGCTGCCGCGGCCGCAGGCGGCTTTGGTCCACTTCGACGCGATCGTTATGCTCGCCGCCTGTCCCGCCCGGCCGGACTGCCCTTCCCTCGGCGCCGGCCCCCGAGCGGCTGACCAGGACCCGGGCTCGAGGTGATCGAATGACAACCAACACCGCTGCTCGCATCGCTCTGCTCATTCTCGCCATCGCTTGCGTAGATCCAGTCGCATCGGCGCAGTACGCAGGCGGGACGATCTTCCAGTCCCTCGACGCCCTCCAGAACACGGGAGTGACCTCCATCGGTTGCCCCGGGAACCCCGCACTGACGACGGGCGAAATCCTCACGTACACGCAGGGCTGGTCGAACGGCATCAAGTCGCTGTACAGCGCCGAGGCGTTCGGCGCCATCCTGGGGGACCGCGACGGCGATCTGGTGCCGAACGACTGGGTGAACATCGACGCGATGCACCTCGTGTGGACGAACACGCAACTCGCGCCGACGCCGTTCGACTTCCGGATCTCTCTGGCCTACGACCTCCTGAACCAATTCAGCCAGGCCGTCATCACGAGTGGCGACGTCATCCGGCTCACGGGGCAGGGAACGTGGACGACCGTGCTCTCGCGGGCCCAACTACAGCAGGCCATGGGCGCATCCGGGCAGGCGTTGAACGTGGACGGCTATGCCGAGATGCCCGACGGAACGGCGCTCGTGAGCTTCTTCGGCACGGGCACGGCGACGAACGTGATCAACCCGCTGACCGGCGGTCCCGGCACTCTCGCGGGCGGCTGGAACGGCGCGGACATCTTCGCAATCCGCCAGCCCTATGGCGCAATCCCGGCCGTCCTCGTGTACCGGGCATCGGACCTCTCCGTCGTCACGAATGCCGTGTTCACGGGCTACACGCTGACGGAGGTTCGTGATTTCGACCTCCAACCGGGTTCGCCGCCGGCCGTCAACAACTGGGACCCGCTGCACGTCTGGAACGGCGGATTCCGGCCGCACATCGTCTTCCATGCGTACTCGGACGAGAACGTCCTGTGCACGCACCCGGCGTCCAACCCGGCTGGAAATACCTACGTCTGGGCCGCCGTGCAGGGTACGTGCACCACCTGCGGCAAGCTCACGACGGCCGGAAACTCCGCCAACCAGGTAGCCATGGACGCGTTGGCGATATCGACCGCAACACTTCCGACGGGCTCGGCGATCACGGTCGATGCCAACGGTCCGAACGCGTCGACGGGCATCATCAACCAGGGCCAGAGCCTGTCATTCTCCGTGCGCAACTTGTCGGGAGGCTCGAACCGTTACGCCGGGGTCCTCTTCGGAACGACGCTCTCTGGTGGCACCGGATATGTCGTTGGAACGGGTGGATACAACAACTTGATCATCAGCCCGTTCGACGCGCTGCTTCTCGTGACACTCCAAGAGCCGTTCGCAACGCTACTCCGCACCGGAGCTTCGGACGCAAATGGCACGGCGAATACGACGCCGTTCGTGATCCCCGCGAGTACCGCGGCCATGACGATATACGCCCAGGCGATCCAGCTCGGGCCTACGTTCGGCTTGTCCGCACCGACGGCATTCCGGATCCAATGAGGCTGGCGGGGCCAGCCCCGCCGATCGTGCTCGTGTGTTGACAGTCGCCGGGGAAGTCGCCTATTCTCGTCGGCGAAGGGGGATCGAAACACCCTCACTCGCATCCTGTCGACTCGCGTTCGGGCGTAGCAGCGGCGCGTTCAGCTCAGTGCGTAACAGACCCGCAGGCCCCGTCCTCTACCCTGTCAGGCGCTCGGTATCGGAATCCGGTGCATCAGATTGGAGTGAGCCTCATCGATCCTCCTGGACAGGAGGTGCGGGATGGCGAATCCAGTAATCAACGTCACTTGGAACGCGCACACGATGACGGTGTCGGTCACTTCGGCGGATTGCAACCCGGTCAAGCTCGTCGTCGTGATGTACTCGGCGACCACAACGAGATTCGCCACCGTGCCCGGGAGTGAGGACTTCACGGCAGAACCCATGGACTACGGGTCGAAGGTCTACATCTACGCATACTGCGGAGACACGCTCATCTGGAGCACCACCCAGACCGTGCCCAACTGAACCGCGACAGCGGATCGACGGACGGAGCCTTGCTCACCCGTCGGTCACCAGCCGCGCCACTGCGGCTGCGATCGCGTCAGAGTCCAGGTCGATGACCTGACTCGCAACCGTGCCGCTGCGAATCTCCGTGCGCAGCGGCGCGGCACTCTCGCCCCGAAGCTCGACGGAGGTCCAACCATCCGGTGCCGCCCTGAACAAACGCATCCGGATCTCGTACCGCCCGGCGGGCGCGACGAGCGCGGCCTTCCCCTTCGCATCCACGCGTGCGTCCACCACGGCACCGCCCGTGGGAGTGGTGAGTTCCAACTGGATCGAGAGCGGCCAGTGTGGCAGGGCCTCGTATGGCTTCAGGGTGACGGCGAGGGCCGACGCGGCGGCCGGGGCCGAGCCTCCCGCCGCGGCCGGGCCCTGAACGGCGGAATGGCGCTTGATGCCCGGTCGCGACACGCCGCCATCGTCGGCCACCGAGTGTCCCGAGGCCGCAGCCATGTCACGGCGGCGTGCAGCCAGCGTGACTGTCGAAGTGGCTCCTTCGGCCGACGGTCCCTCGATGAGGCGCGGGATCGTGACCAGCGCCGCGTCGTCGAAACGAGCCTCGACGAGGACGACGGTACCCGCCTCGACTCCCTCGAAACGCGCTACGCCTGCAATGAACGGCCGGCGGTGGCGCTGTCGCACCACCGGATCCGCCGGAGGATCGTTCGTCCCGAGCAGGATCCACGCCTCGGCGTTCGCGGCGAATACGGCACCGTTCTCGTCGACCAATCGGATCTCGACCGCGCCGACCTCGGGCGTGCGAAGGAGGATCGGCTGCGCCGCCGACGGTGAGACGGCGATCGCGAGCGGCTCCTCGAGCAGCAGGCCCGTCGTGAGCACGAGTTCCCGCTTCCGACTCGGCAGAGGAATCAGGACGGATGCGAGGCCCCGAGAATCGGTGACGACGGGATCACCGATGATCGCGCCGGCGCCGCCGCCAGGCGCGGCGGCACGCAGCTCGATGGTGGTTGCAGCGCGTGGATTGTCGGTCGAGTCCACGACGCGCACGGCGATGCCCTCGGCGATGCCCGCATCAGCCGAGCTCGGCGGCGGGTTCGCGCGCGCCTCGAACGGCCGGTGACGCGGGAGATCGGACGGGCGTCGCGGGTCCGCGGGCAGCGCTTCGACTGGGCGATCACCGCGTGTCTCCCGGACGCCATCCGGCTTCTGGGTGACCGCGGCACCGCCGCCGCTCCGCATGACGACGGCAGCAGCGAACAACACGAGTCCGACGAGCGCCAGAGTCCAAAGGTCGCGACGAATGGGCATGGGGGTGCGGCCGGTCGAGGCCGCGACATGCTACCGCGCGCGCAGCCCGAGAGTCAGAGGTCGCGCCGCCAGTCGTCCTCGACCTCGACGAGGGACTTGCCGAACTCGCCAGCGAAGACGTCGCCGAACGACGCCTTCCCCTGGAGCTTCTCCAAGACGGCACGGATGGTCCGGTAGCCGTACCGCTCGACGAGGTACGACGTGAAGCCCAGCGCGTGCGCGTAGAGCAGATGCACACGGTCGACCTCGCGGATGCTCATCCAGCTGGCCGGCAGCTCGGCCACGTGTGGGAGATCCCGGGCCGCCTTCAGCATGGGTTTGACGACAGGCACCTCGCGCCCTTCCGCGACCTGGGCGAGCCCCTCGTTCAGCCAGACCGGACAGTGCCGCGTCAGGTCGCGAACGACGAGGTGCGTGTACTCGTGGACGAGCGTGCGGCCGATCTGTTCGCGTGCGGCGGAGAAGTTCCGGACGGGAAGGCGGATCTTGCCGTCGAACAGGCCCGCGGTCCATTGGTGGGCGCCGGTCACGGACGCGAAGTCTCCGCCGGTGTAGAGGACGAGGGAGACTCGCCGGGGCGGGACGTGCCCGAGCGTCTGACGAGCCTTCATCTCCGCGGCATCGAGCAGGTCGAGCACCGCATCGCCAATCTGCTTGAAGGTCTGGTCGTCGAACTTGACGATGAACGCGCCCCGCTCGGTGCGAAAAAAGTTCTTCTCGACCTCCCACTCGCGGCTCACCTTCGCGCGGAACTCCTTCAATGCCGAGGTTGGCCTGGTGTCGAGCTTCAGCGCCGTGTCGAGTGAGTCGAGGGACTCACCGAGCTCGTCGTCCTCGTACGCGATCCGACCCAATTCCTCGAAGCCGGAGGGCAGCGCAGGGCCATCGGCGATGGCGCGCTCGATCTCCCTGCGCGCGTGGATGATGTCACCCTTGGCGCGAAGCACGATGGCGAGCTGGACACGAGTCACGGCTTCGGCGGGCACCAATCCGAGCGATCGCTCGAGATCTGCCTGGGCTCCGGCGTAGTCGGCCTGTTCGAAACGGATCTGGCCGCGGCGGGCGATGACACGAGCGAGGCTCAACGTCGTTTCGCGGCTCTTCGGGTCCAGCGATCGCGCGCGTTCGAGGATCCCGAGCGCCGCGTCGATCTCACCCGCTTCGGCCTTGCGAACACCCTCCGCATGAAGCGCGGCGGCATCGTTCTGGTCGACCGGTCGGCTCTCCTGGCCACGAAGCGCCAGGGACGCGAGAAGGAGAACGGCCAATCCGCAGGCGCGCGCGAGCATCGAGGTCGACACAGTGAATCCCCTCCTCAACCGCGTCGGCGGTCGCCGGACGGCCGCCCGTTTGCCGGACCCGGCCCGCCGGACTTGGACGTGATCCGCGGACGGGATGGTGCCGGGCCCCGAACGGTGTCGTGGCCAGCAATCGTCTCCTCGATGTCCGCGATGAGTTCGCCCGGAGTCTGGTACCGGAACTCACGCTCTCGAGCCATCATCTTCTTGATGAAGTAGTGCAGGTGATGCGAGACCCCGAGCCCTTTCAGTTCCTTCGCCCGGAGCTCCTCGAACACACGCTTGGAGAGCTGTTCCTCGTCTGAATTCCCCTCGAAGGGCAGCTTCCCCATCGTGAGCTGGAACAACGTCACGCCGAGCGCGTAGATATCCGCGCGAGTATCGAGCGTCGCTTCGCCGCTCGCCTGTTCCGGCGCAAGGTAGTGCACGGTCCCAGAGGTCGTCGACGAATCCGCGACGTCGCCTGCGGCCACCGCCACTCCGAGGTCGCACAGCTTCGCGACGCCGCCCGGCCCGAGCAGGACGTTGCCTGGCTTGACGTCCCGATGGACGAGGCCCTGCTGGTGCATGTACTGCAACGCCTGCGCCGCCTGACGGATCAACGCGAGCGCATCCGATTCGCCGAAGGGGCCCGATTTGTCGAGGCGGTCGAGGGCCGTTCCGCCGTCGACGAGTTCCATCACGAGGTAGTGAAGATTCTCGTGTGAGTACCGATAGAAGCCCTGAACGAGGTTCGGATGTCGGAGGCGACACAGCATGTCGGCCTCCATCTCGAAGCGCTTGCGGGCATTCGGATCGCGCGCGAGCCGCGGGAGGAGGATCTTCACCGCGACCGGCGCCCGCGAGGTGGTGTCGATCGCTCGAAAGACGGAACTCATGCCGCCGATGCCGAGGCGCTCACCGAGCTGAAGGCCCGGCAGTAGATCAGCGGGCACTACGTCGCCGGATGCGAACCACCTGACTTCCGAAGGCGTGAGCCAACCCTTTCGGAGGCAGATCTCCGGGACCGAAAGCGGTTTCCCGCGCTCGCGGAGCTCTTTCTGCTTCGCCAGCACGGCGCGGATCGTCTCTTCCGGGAGGATGCCGTCGACGACCATCCGCGCCGCGAAGCGAACGTCGTCAGGACTACCTGGTTGCAGCATGCGTGGGGAGATTCATGGCATTCGATCGAGGCGCGATCGTACGCGCTCCGCACGCACGGAGTCAAACTGCGAGGCGTCAGGAACGAAGCTCCCATGCCCTGTCGCGGAAGCCGACGGTCTGGCGTGAATCACGGCGGCCGTCTTTTGTCCGGGCCGGAAACGGCCGAAAGAAAGAAGCGTCCGCGGGACCGGTCGTCGGAAGTCCCGGTCGTCGCGGAGTGGAAACAGTTCGAAGCCAGGCGTTGGGGGGCGGTCACGACGATGATGCGTGCCGAATTCAACCTCGTATTGAAGTATTGCGAGGCTCTGGACGAGTTCGTCCGGATCCGAGTCTTCGCGGATGAGGAAGCCAAGCGGGTCCTCGAGAACGCGACGATGTCCAACAAGGCCGCGTTTCAGCGGCACGTGGTGCGGGTGGCAGTGCTCGAGCACAACCCTGACCTCGAAGGGCGGGTCGACCGCCCATCCCGATCTGCAACGGGACAGGACCTCGTCGAACTCCTCTACCTTCTCTGCGTCGAGGTGAACCCGGCATTCGAGATCCACCAGGTCTCGGTGCCGGTTCCCGGAGCCGGCAACGGCAAGACGGAAGCCGGAAGCCAGCTCCCGCCGCGACCGAGACTGACGGAGGAGCAGCTCGACAAGCTCATGACGCTCGACAACGAGCTGAAGAAGCGCGTGATCGGGCAGGAGCACGCCATCGACATCGTCTCGCGGGCGGTGAAGAAGGCGGGCGTCGGCCTCCGCGATCCGCGCCGCCCCGTCGGTGCATTCCTCTTCGTCGGGCACGTGGGCGTGGGGAAGACCGAGCTGGCGAAGGCGATGGCGGAGTACCTCTACGGGTCTCAGTCGCGCCTCATCCGAGTGGACTGCTCGGAGTACGCGCTGCCGCACGAGTACGCGAAACTCATCGGCGCCCCGCCGGGGTACATCGGTCACAACGAGGGCGGATACCTGACGGAGGCCGCCAAGGAGCTCGACGAGTTCATCGTTCTCTTCGACGAGATCGAGAAAGCTCACACGAAGATGCACCACATCCTTCTCCAGCTCCTGGACGAAGGCACGGTGACCGACTCGAAGGGCTTCAAGGTTTCGTTCCGCAACGCACTGGTCCTCATGACGAGCAACCTGGGCGTACGCGAGGTCGAGCAGGCACGCGGCGCGATCGGGTTCGATTCACTCAAGCGTGAAGAGGTGCCCTTCGAGCAGATGACGCAGGAGATCCACGAAGCGCTGAAGAAGGCGTTCCGGCCGGAGTTCCTGAACCGCCTCGACGACGTCCTCGTGTTCAACACGCTCTCACGAAATGACAGCATCCGCATCGCGGACCTCATGCTGAAGGATCTGGCCCAGATCGCAAAGCGCGCGGGCATCGAGGTCATCTACGACCAGAACGTCAAGCGCGCCATCGTCGACCTCGGCTGGAAGAAGGAGTGCGGCGGTCGCGAGCTGAAGCGCACCATCAAGCGCGAGATCGAGACCCCGCTGACGGACCTACTTCTCGAGCGTCGAGTCAACGAAGGCATGTCCGTGCGCGTCCGTTCGAAGAACAAGGAATTCTCCTTCGAACCGTGCGCAACGCCGGTCAACGCGGAAGTCGAGGAGGTCGTCCCCGCGACGAATCCGTGAACGCATTCGCGCCGGAGTTTCAGGCCTCCGGCGAGAAAACCGACCGTGGGAGACCGCGGTCGGAGCAAGAACTCCAGGACGGAGGTGGGCGCGTGGTCCTGCAAAGGGTCACGCGCTCTTTTTTTGCATCGTCGTCTCCGCCAGCCGTCGCGTCTGCGGCGCTTCGCGGGAGGGCGAGCCGTTCCCCAGTGGGCGGTTTCATCCGCACTCCGGCGACGTCGCGTCGCGGAGGGCCAGAGCCCGGCTCGCTGCGGTCGACCGATCGCGAGCCGAACCTTCGGGTTCAACAACTCCGTGTGTCGTCGGCGACGCTCGCACCATCGGTGATCGCGCGCGTATGCAAGCGCTCACTCCAGGGCGCGTCGCTCGTACTGCAGGGCATCAAGACGGGGCGCACCGCGACAGCATCAGGGGTTCGCAGCGCGGGACGAGCGGCCGGTCCAAATTCGATCTGCGGAAGCCATCCGAACGCCGCGTCGCGACCCACCCTGCGGCATCGCACGACGCGGCGCGAGCGGGCAGACCGCACTGACGCCAACGGTCGCGAATCCCGCGGTCCCTCAAATGTCGACGACCTGGGCCCGAACCTGTGACACCCCGTCCGCGTTGAAGACGATCGTGTAACCCGGC
The DNA here is from genome assembly GCA_044222185.1 of Planctomycetota bacterium. Lineage (GTDB taxonomy): Bacteria > Planctomycetota > CAIWVZ01 > JBGANV01. The sequence continues at coordinate 168,798 of JBGANV010000010.1, read as the reverse complement.
TTGCCCTCGGCGAAGACGCGCACGATCCACCCGCCCACTTCCACGCCGATCTCCCGGATCTCGGTCTCGCGCTTCGCCGCGTCGATCTCGCGCGCTCGTGGCCATTTGCCGTCCATCAGGTCCTGGCGCGAGAACGCCTCGAACTGATCCAACCCCTTCAGGAGGTGCTGCGTCCGCACGACTTCCTTCTGCAGGTTCAGTTTCAGGTCGTCCTCCGAGGCCCAGACCCGCTTCTTGTCTTTGTAGCGGAATGGCAGGCGGCACTGCGGAATGAGCGCCGTCACGTCACCGCGAACCCAGGCGTCGTTGAACGCGCGAGCCTTGGAGATCACGTCCTCCCGGCTGACGAGCGAAGGTGGCTCGTCCGAGCACCCTGCGAGAAACGCGGACGCGACGACCGCGGCGACGGCGGCTGCAAGGCTGACACTCTTGATCACGGAGATCTCCATCACACCGCGTCGCGCGGCTCGAATCGCAATCCGCCGATGGCGGACGCGAGCGCCGACAGATACGGGTGGCCGGCGGGATCATACCCTCTCGCAATCATGGCTCCGGCCGCGCGCGCGACCGCGTCGAGGATTCCCGCATCGCGACCTGCCGCCAGCGGCAGCTCTCCCCCGAATCCGTGCTGGCGCAGGCCGCACCAATCCCCCGGGCCGCGCATGAGGAGGTCCGCCTCGGCGATCCGGAAGCCATCCTTCTCGCGCGCCAGCATCGAGAGCCGTGCCGCGGTCGGTGACGTCGCGTCGGTGCGCTTCGACGGAAGAAGATGCACGCGTGCTGGCATGGCTCCGCGACCGACGCGCCCCCGAAGCTGGTGGAGGCTCGCGAGCCCGAAGGAGTCGGCGCCCTCGACGATCATGATGGTTGCTTCGGGAACGTCGACGCCGACCTCCACGATCACCGTCGCGACCAGGACGTGCGCGTCGCCGCGTTGAAATCGACCGAATTCGGAGAGCTGCGCGGCCGCATCCATCCCCCCATGAAGGAAGGCGACCCGGAGCCCGGACAAGGGCGCGCCCGGTCGGAGCAGCGCGCGCCCCGCCCGCTCGACCGCCGGTATGTCCTTGGATGCAATCGAGGGGAACACCACGAAGGCCCGCTCTCCGCGAGCGATCGCACTCCGAAGGTCCGCGTACGCGTCCCCGCGTTCGCTGACGAACGTCGGCGGCGTCTGCCGGCCGGCCGGCCGGGCACCGATCCTCGTGATCGCGAGCTCGCCGAAAAGCGCGAGGCAGAGGGATCGCGGGATCGGTGTCGCGCTCATGGCGAGGAGGTGCGGTTCGGCGCCCTTGCGCCGCGCCGCGAGACGCTGCATCACCCCGAATCGATGCTGCTCGTCGACGACACCCAGGCCGAGCCTCGGGAATTCGACGTCGGCGGCAAGCGCCGCGTGCGTGCCGATCACGAGGTCCACGTCCCCACGACGAATCCGCTCCTTCACCGCGCGCATCGCCGGCCGACCATCGCGCGCCGACAGGAACCCGAGGCGGACACGAGAGCCGGCCAGCCACGCCGTGAGCGTGGCGTGATGCTGCGACGCCAGGAGCTCGGTCGGCGCTACGAGCAACCCCTGGAATCCCGCTGCGATCGCCGCGAGAAGTGCACCGGTCGCGACGGCCGTCTTGCCGCTGCCGACGTCACCGAGAAGAAGCCTCCGCATGGCGATCGGTTTCTCCATGTCGGCGAGGATCTCGTCGAGGGCGGTCTGCTGCTCGGGCGTCAAGCGGAATGGAAATCGACCCTGGATGCGCGCGCGTATTCGAGGTTCGGCGCGAATCGGCGACGCCGCGGGGCGCGCGGCAAATGCGGTCCGAGCCGAGAGGGTCGTCGCGAGGAGCCGGTCGAACAGAAGACGCGCCCCTCCCCTCTCGGCATCCTCGCGCGTCGCCGGCTGATGCACGGCCCGCAGCGCAGCCTCGAGGCCGGGCAGATCGAGGTCGAGTGCCCCGAGTCCGTCGACGGGATCGCGCTCGCCTGCGATCAGCCCCAGCGCCTCGCTCACGAGGTTCTGGATCGTGCCCTCTGGGACGCCCGGTACCGACGGATGAACGGGGCGGAGTTCGGCGAGCACCGAGGGCACGTCCGCATCGGGGATGCCAACCCACAGGTCGGTGCCGGCGAGCATGGGCGCTTCTCCCGACGTGAGACGTCCGGCGACCATCGCGGAATCGCCCGCGCCGACACGGTGCTTCAACCAGCCGCGGTTGTAGAAGCAGGCGCGAACGAGACCGTGGTCGGTCTTCAGTCGCAGGTCGAGGAACGTGCCGCCGCGACGCTGGCGCACGCGACGGGCCGAGGCGACGAGACCGCGAATCGTCCACTCGACGCCGGCCTCGAACGGTTCGCCATTCCAAAGCCGAGGGGCCGTGCGATATCGCGTCGGCGCGTGGAGGAGCAGGTCCAGGACGGTGACGATTCCGCGGGAGGTCAGTCGCTCGAGGCGAGCGGGGCCCACGCCGCGCACATCCGCGATCGGCCGGAGGAAGGCCGAGGTCAGCCCGTGGGGCTCGCTGGCAGCGCGTTCAGACGTGCCAGGATCTCCGGGGCCTTGAGCCCCAGCGGGATGCACCCCTGCTCCAGCGTTTCGTAGTCCTTGACGACGCATGACTGGCACGGAAGTCCGTACTCCAGGAGGACCGCTTCGACGCGCGGATCCCGGTCGAGCATCTCACCGATGAGATCCTTGCCCGTAAAGCGCGGCGCGTCGGGCGCTGGCGCCGGGCGTTTCGGTTTCCCCATGGCCGGCAGGATCCGCGCCAGCGCGCGATCGTTCAACCCGGCGAGGCCGGAGATCGGGGCCTCCGTGGTAGCATCCCGGCCACGACGGGGAACTTCATGCGACAACTGGCGATCTGGACGTTCGTGGCCGCACTCGCAATTCCTGCGCTGTCCCAGAAGCCTGGGGACAACGTCGCGCAGAAGCAGGCGGCACTGGACGCGGCGACGAAGGCATTCGACGACGCGCAGCGCGACGCGCGAAGCCTCTACACGAAAGTCGAGAAGATCGTCGCCGAGGCGCGCGCCGATCAGACTCAGGTCTGGACGGCGGAACTCGCGCGCGTTCTCGAACCGGTTTCCGGCCCGGCGAAGGTCGCGATCCAAAAGAAGGGTCCGACGGTGCGCCAGCAACTGGCTGCCGCGCTCAAGAAGGACGGCCCGGTCGCGTTCAAGAAGATCGAGAACCCGGAGCTGCAGCTCCTCGAGCCCTACCTCACGACCCGGCTCGCGACCGTCGCGAACGAGGTCGCGCTGGAGGCCGCGGCGCTCGAGCCCAAGCCCCTGGCGCAGGCCGTCCTGGGCGAGCTCGGCAGCGAGAAGCCCGTTCATGAAATCTGGAATGCCACGCTGGCGGATCTCTTCCCCGCCGCCGAAACGTTCCGCAAGGCGTGGGACGGGCTCGACCGGGCGCGCTGGGATCTCGCGATCGCGAAAGACCCGGTGATGCAATACCAGCGAGGCGCTCCCCCCGGGTTCGCTCGGGTCCCGGCCGGAGCCTACTGGATGCTCGGTACCGCCGGGTTCGGGACGGAACAGCGCCGCAAGGGCCGACGCGCGACGACGCTTCCAAAGGACGTGTACATCGGACTCCGTGAAGTCACGCACGCAGAGTATTTCGAGTGGTGGAAGACGCTGGACGAGGCCGGCAAGAAGAAACACCTGCCGCTCGACACGGCAACCAACCAGCCGCTATGGCCTGTGAAGGATCCCGCCGTGGGCAACGAGCTTCCGGAGGAGATGGCACGCAAGCCGATCTGCTGCGTGACTCTCGTGTCGGCATTTGCGTTCGCCGAGTCGAAGGGCGCGCGGATCCCCACGGAAGCCGAGTGGTGCGCCGCCGCCGGGGGCAAGGAAGGCAAGCCCTACCCGTGGGGCGACGCGTGGCAGGCGGACGCGTGCAACGACGTCGAACGCAAGGTCGGCGATGCGGTGCCGGTCGGCAGCTTCCCTTCGGGGCGAGGGCCGTTCGGACACCTCGATCTGGCGGGCAACGTCGCCGAATACGCTGCGACGTACGACCAGGGCAAGGACGTCGACCCGGCGAAGATCGACGACCACGGCATCGTGGTCCGCGGCGGCTCGTTCGTCAGCGCCAAGGAAGACGTGTCGAACGGCTGGGTCTGGTTCAAGCGCGGGCTGTTCGAACGCTCGCGCGACGTCGGCTTCCGCCTGGCGATGGACGTCGCCCCGCCGGCGAAGAAGTGACGCCGGAGCCGCGGGCGGCGGCTCCGATCGGGATCACCGGCGCGGGTGGAGGACGAACATGAGCTCGACGTCCTCGAGCGCGGTGAGGCGGTGGTTGCACGACCCCTCGAAGTGCAGCGACTCGCCGGCGGCAAGCTTGTATTGCTTGTCGTTCAGGCGGATCTGAAGGAGGCCGGACTTCACGACGACCGAGGCGACGTTCTGCCCCTGGAACTCCGTGTCGACCGTCGCCGTGCCCTTCTTCGCCGAGGCGTGTTGGATCTCGATGCCCTCGTAGGACACGGTGCGGAAGGTAAATCCGCCGACCCTGCGCTCAGCCGTGCGCTGAAGCTCGGCCTCTCGCTTCTCGGCAAGCGCGACCAGGCTGTGGGTCGTGATCCCAAGGCCCTCGGCGATCTTGTCGAGCGTGTCGAGGTTGGGCTTGATCAGGTTGGTCTCGATGCGCGAGATCGGCGCGTAGGACAACCCGCAGACCTTCGCGAACTTCTCGATGGTCAGGCCCTTCTGATGGCGAAGAGTGCGGATCACCGAGAAGTCGTACTTGCGTCGGACTTCCGCGCCTCGGCGCTGACGGATGAGAGCACGCGCGTCCGCACCGATTTCTTCGGTGATCGTACGGGTCTCGAGGATCGGTTCGGTCTGGGTTTGGGTTTCGTCGGCTGGACTTCGTTTCATCGCCTATGTCCTCGGTTGACGGGCGGCACGGTGGCACGGCCCAGTCACCGTGTGCGCCTCCCGATCGACACGCGACCGGTCCGGCGCCTCGGCGGGGGCCCCTTTTCCCGAATGCACCGTTTCATTTCGGCAAAGAGCCCCGCCGGCCTGAGAACTTTTCTGCCGAACTGCCTTCGACGGGTACGGAGACACGGGCGGATGATAGCCCCGAGGGGTGCGGGCCGAACCCCTTCACGCAACGGAGGGCGCCGTCAGGGCTCGAGAATGACCAGCCGAAGCGTCGTCGTGGCGGGTGTCGCCTGAGTGGCGGTGCGTTCAGGATCGTCGGCCTTCGCGTGGCGCGCCGCATCCGGAGCAGCGCGGCGAGCGTCGGTGGGCTCCGGGTCCGTCGGCGCGGCGGGGTCGACACGACGTCCCACGGGCGCGAGGCGGATCCCTTCAACGGATTCCAGGTCCCCGATGAACGGATTCACCTGCGACCGCTGTAGATCGAGCTCGACCACGCGGTACTTCTTCCCGGGCGCCAACCCCGCCGCATCGGCCGCACGCACGACCTGGAATCCGACCTCGCTCGACTTCTTCATTCTCGACTCGGCAGACGGTGCCCCACCGTCGATCGTTCGGAGTTGGATCTCGCGAGCGCGGAAGCCGTTCCGCTCGAGGAGGCGGCCGACCTTGGCGATCGCCTGAGCGCCCGTGACGAGGTAGAACGCCGGCGCAATCTCGGGGCCCGGCGTCATGCCGTCGTCGCGGCTCGGAGCCAGGCCAGCCGTGACGACGGACCGATCCGCATCAGGCTTGGGGTCCGGCTGCGGCTCGTTCCTCGCGCCACCCGCCTGCGGGGACGCACGGCCGCCGCGCGACGGAGACGGATTGGACTTGGCGGTGCCGCCGCCACCACCCGGCGCTGCAGCGCCGGGTGCGAGGCCACGCGGAGAGCCGACGCCTTTGTCTCCCTTCGACGGCGACTTGCCCTCGGGTCCGCCCACGCCCGGGGCACTGCGGGGCTCCGCCGGGCTGCGGCGCACGACTTCGCCGCCAGGGCCGGAAGTCGAGCCCCGAGTCTTCGCGCGCTCCGCGGGCGCGGCGGCGGAGACGTGATCGCTCAGGTGGTCGAGCGCTTCGTCCAGGTCGACCGTGAACGCGTCGACCGTCGTCTGAACGTTGAGCGGGACCTGGACGGCGAACTCGTGCACGTTCAGGTCCAGGCTCGTGAGGAACATCGCGACCGACGCATCTTCTTTTCGGTCGAAATGGAGACCCGCCAGATTCGGAAGATCGCCCCCCGACACGTCCCTCCACGGGTCGCGTCCGGAGAGGACCTGGGCCGGCGGTGCGGCGCCTTCCGCCGCAGGAGCGTTGAACTCACCGGAGGAAGTGTCGCCGGCCGCCGACTTGTCCTTTGCGCCGAGGCGGTCCTCCACGCCCGAGCCATTCGGATTCTTGAGTACCAGGACTGCTTCGCCCTCGGGCTCGCCTCGTTTCGGCTGAGCGGTCGGTGTTGCGGCCGGTCCGGCATCGACCACCGGCGCGCTCGGTTTCGCGGGTGCCTTACGCAATTCCTCGTCTGGCTTGGCCTCGAGGCTCCTTGCTTTCGACTTGTCGATTGGGGCGACAGACTTCTCGGCGACCGCCAGCCCTTCGCTCGTCGCAGCCGGACCCGTCGCCTCCTGCCGACGCTGCTCGACGGCGATCCAACCGAGTGTGACGACGAGGATCACCGACGCTGCGACCGCGAAGTGACGCGACCACTGAAGGAATCGGTGGACTTTCGCCGACTGCCGGGGTCGCGGTAGATCACCCGAGATCTCCGCTCGCACGGCGGACGCGATCGATTCGCGCAGACCCGCGGGCGCTTTCGGCAGGCCGAGCGCGCGCATGGTGGCACGCATGGAGCGGAACCCATCCCACTCGCTCGCACACCCGACGCAATGTGCGACGTGCCGCTCGAAGTCGGCGCGCGCTTCGCGGTCGAGGCGGTCGTCGAGCGCGTCTTGCAAGCACTCGCGAATTCTTGTGCAGTCGTGTGTCATGAACGTCATCGTGGGTTTGCAAGCAGCGGACGCAGTCGCTCCTTCAGGTCGGCGCGTGCGCGGTGGAGCCTCGAGCGCACGGTCCCCACCGGGATCTCGAGCAGCTCGGCGATCTCCTCGTATGAGCGGTCTTCGAAGTCACGCAGGACCAGCACCTCGCGAAAGTCGAGCTGGAGTTCGGCCACGGCCGCCAGGACCATCGCGCGTCGTTCGTCTTCGAGCAGTCTCTCCACCGGGTCGCCTCCGGTCGCGGGCGGGTCGATCCGGGCGCTGTCTTCACGTCCGCTCGATGTGGGCGCATCCAGGGAGACGGCCACCACCGGGCGAGCACGATCGTATCGGCCGGCCGAGGTGACGACGTTCCGAGCGATGCGATAGAGCCAGGTATAGAAGGCAGCGTCTCCCGTGAAGCCCCGCAAACCTCTGAATGCCTTGAGGAATGTCTCCTGCGTGAGATCCCGCCCTCGCTCCACGTCGGAGACGAGCCTCGAGATCACACCGAAGATCCGGTCCTGGTAACGATCGACCAGTGCGTCGAAGGCGGTGAGATCACCGTCATCGACGACCCGTTTGATCAGTTGCCAGTCGGTTTTCGGCTCAGAAGAAGACACTCTGACGGCTCCTTGGACGCGGGTTCCGCACGTGCGTTCCCGAGTTCCACGTCCCGTGTCGCAAATCCTTGGGAGTCAGCGACTCTACCGCAGCACCGCCGGACGCAGCCCGCGCCAACGCCGCGCTGTGATCCTGGGTACGTGCGCGTATCATCCGGCCTCCCAAGGATTCGCGACCATGCAAGCACCGAAGGACCTGACGCCGCCGGAGGCGCACGCGCTGCTCACCGACGATCCGACCGCCATCTACCTGGATGTCCGCAGCTCGGCGGAATTCGCCCAGGGACACCCACCGCGAGCCGTCAACGTCCCCCTGGCCGAGTTCGACGCCATGGGGCGGATGGCCCCCAATCCGGATTTCGTGCCGGTCATCACGCGAGTGTTCGCGAAGGCGCAGAAGCTCGTCGTGGGTTGCGCGTCCGGCGGACGGAGCCGGCAGGCGTGCACCATCCTCGCCGCCGAGGGTTTCACGGACCTGTCGAACGTCGCCGGTGGCTTCAACGGAATGCGCGGCCCCTTCGGCGTGGCCAAGGGCTGGGCGCAGTGCGATCTGCCGATCGCACGCGACGGAAAGAGCTACGACCAGGTGCGGGCGGCGCTCTGAGCGGCGGCGCGCAGGCGGCGCGCCGCACGCGCGATCAGGCCTTCTTCTTCGCGCGCTGGAGGTCGATGCGCGTCGGCGTCGTCTTCAAGACCATGTAGAGCTCGGACTCGCCGGCCTCGGCCGCGCTCCAGCGGAGGCAGGTCAGGCCCTTCTTGAACTTGACCATCCCCGGTTGCAGGGAGACCTGGTCGCCTGACTCGCGAACGATCGCGAATCGGAACCGTTCCGTCGTGTCGGGCGGCCCGAACCAGGAGTAGGTCTCCTTCGGAGCCGACTCGGGCACTTCCTTCGGCGTCTCGGGTTTCTTGAAGATGTCGAAGCCGCGCGGCATGCGTTGACCCTCTGCGATGGTGGTTTCGTTTGGCTCAGACCACGAAGTCACGGAAGGGTGACGGCGGCCGAGACAGGAAGTCGACGGTCGTGGGATCCGGATTGGGAATCACGACCGAGCTCAACAGGAATCCTCGCGCTCGCGCGAGGTCGGCCCCGCGCTGAACGGCCGCCTCGACGTTGGAGACCTCGCCGGTGAGCACGACGAAGGCCTTGCCGCCCAGGCCCATGGCGAGGCGGATTTCATGGAGGCGAACCTCGCCGGTCTTCGCCGCGGTGTCGGCGGCGAGGATCAGCGAGCAGACCGTGAGCGTTTCGATCACGCCGACGGCCGACAACGCGCCATCCTGCCCGCGGGCACCGAGCGCGAGCCACAACCCGGAGTGCGGATTCGGCAGGACGAGGTGGTCGATCACGCTTTCGCCACCGGTCTCGAGGGCGCGCGCCACGGACGCACGCACGGCCTCGACCTCGCCGGTGAAGAGCGCCAGGTAGCGCCCAGGCGTGATCGGTCGCATGAGAAGGGGCGTGACGGGCGCGGCCTTCAGCAGGGCATCGGCGGATTGGATCCCGCGCGCCACGCTGTCCCACTCGACGGCGCCGAGTGGGCTCGATCCGCTGCCCGTCGCCGATCTCACTTACGCAGGCCTCCGCGACGCTTCACGGGGCGTTTGATGCCGGAGGTCGACGTCAGCGCGACGTCCTCGGCGATCTCGAAGCCGCCGACGGGACCGGGCGACGCGTCCCACACCACGGCGGAAGACTCGCCCGCAGGCCGGCGCGCACCACGATCGCCCGACGGCTCCTGGCGAGCTGGCTTGCGTTCGGCGGGCGCGTCGAAACCCTCGATGGCCTTCGCCTCGCTCACCGGCGACGCCGGCTCGCGACGCTCGGGGCGCAGCGGCTCGCGAGGCTCGCGGGGCGGACGGGGTTCGCCATGGGGGCCGCGATCTTGTCCGCCGTGATGGCGGTGACCGTCGTCACGGCGGGGCCGATCCTCGCCGCGCGGGCCCCGGTCTTCTCGAGGTCCGCGCTCGTCGCGTTGCGGGCGATCCTCGCGCGGACCACGGGGTTCATCCCGCGTGCGATCGTCCCTTTGATGACGGTCGTCGCGCGCTGGACGGTCGTCCCGCATGGGGCGATCGTCGCGCGGGCCGCGCTCCTCACGCGCGGGGCGTTCCTCACGCGCGGGGCGTTCCTCACGCGCGGGGCGTTCCTCACGCGCGGGGCGTTCCTCACGCGCGGGGCGTTCGTCACGCGGGGGGCGTTCGTCACGCGGGGGGCGTTCGTCACGCATGGGGCGTTCGTCACGCATGGGGCGTTCGTCACGCATGGGGCGTTCGTCACGCATGGGGCGTTCGTCGCGTGCCGGGCGATCCTCACGCATGGGGCGATCTTCACGCGGGCCGCGATCGTCGCGCATCGGACGGTCTTCGCGAGGGCCGCGATCATCGCGTGGCCTGCGGTCGTCACGACGACCGTGACCGCGATCGTCGCGCGGCGGCAATGCGGCCGGCGGTGCATCCACGGGCTCGCGTACGTCGCCGCTCCGCGGCTCGTCGGCGGGCTCGGCGAACGCCACGTCGTCCTGGCCCTCGGACTCGGGCCCGCCTTCGAACCCGTCCTCGTGGCCGCGACCCCCACGACCTCCGCGACGGCGGCGGCGACGACGGGGACCACCCGGTCCCTCGTCGGCGAACCGCGCACCGCCCTCGTCCGCATCGCGTGGCGCGGCGGGCCGAGCGGTTTCCATCAGGTCCCGAATGTGGCTCGGCAACGCGGGCTCGCGCTCACCCCGGGGCGCGTCCGGTGCGCGCTCCGGACGCGGCGGTCCGTCCGGCGAACGGGCGGGCGCCGCGGGCGGAGGCGTGCCGTGACGCTGGGCCGGCGCAGCGGCCGGCGTACCCGACAGTGACTTCACGATCGCGACCGTCGCGGCCTCGACCGGAAGATCCGCGGGGATGTTGAGGCCCGTGCCGAATGGTGCGAGCGCGACGACGACCATGTCGCCGACGTTGGCCTGCACCGTATCAACCGCGACCACGGGTCCATCCCAATCGACCTTGTGCTCGGGCTCCACGAGGAGGAGCCGGAAGCCGCGGAACGCCTGGGAGGCCTTTCCGACTTCGATCTCACATCTGACTGTTCCGACAAACACGTTCTCGTCCCTTCACTTGTTGGGACGCCCGTCGATCGAATCGAGGGCGTGGAGGACGGCGGCTGCCGCCTCCTCGATCTCAGCCTCGGTCCCCCCGAGATACAGGCGGCCGTAGGCGCCGAACATCTGCATCTCGATGAGGCTGATGGGTGAAGCCTTCTCGGCTTCGTTCGCAGCCACCGTCGCGTATCCAGCGGGATGAACCTCGAGGATGTACAGCGTGTCCCCTCCGAGGATCATGTTGCCGAAGCGAATGCGGTTGATGAGCTGCGCCTGGTAAGGATCGATGTTGGTGATGATCTGCGACGACATCACCTTGGGCTTCAAACGATCCTCGCGCTTGAGTCCAAGCGATTGGAGGATGTTCTCGCCGGCCGAGATGACCTCGGCTTGACTGTCGGCGTGGACCTCGAGCAGACCATAGGCCCGCTCGACGACCTGGACGCCGGGCTGCACGTCGTTCTTCTTCAGTGCGACGTCAGTCACCTTGTTGATCGCGATGCCGGGGGCGATCTCGACGAACAAGGCAGCTTGATATTCGACCGGCAGATAGCCACGCGACGTCGTGCCTACGAACGACGCGAACTGCGGCTGCATGCTGTCGAGGAAGACGAACGTGCGGAGTTCGATGTCGGCCATGATTCAGTGACTCGGGTGCGCGGGCAGGAGTGCCTGCGCTCCCATCAGCCTTCGTCGCGGGCCGGCGCGGACGGAAGGATCGATTCGACCTGGTCGTGCGGACGGGGAATGACGTGGACCGAAACGAGCTCGCCGACACGCTTCGCGGCAGCTGCGCCCGCATCGGTCGCCGCCTTCACGGCTCCGACCTCGCCGCGAACCATCACCGTGACGAAACCGCCACCGATCTTCTCCTTGCCGATCAGCGTGACCTGGGCGGCCTTCACCATGGCGTCCGCGGCTTCGACGGCACCCACGAGACCGCGGGTCTCGACCATGCCAAGCGCAATCATGCTCATAGAACTTCAGTCCTCGGTTCGAACCTTCCGGTCTGCACGACGATCAACATCCGCCGTGACCCTTTCGGGGCGGATCACGACCATCGACCCGTCCCTCCAACTGACTCCCCCGCTCCCGCAAATGTCCGGAAATGATGCCCGCAAGCACGTCGCGCGAAAAGGGGCGAGCCGGATTCGCGAGGGCCGGCCGGGGAGGCGCGGCGGGGTCGGGCTCCGGCCGCGAGACCAATCGATCGGCGGGGTCCCAGGGACTCGTCACGGGGTCCGCCGCGCCAGTCGGAGGCAGGTGCGGGAACTCGGCGGTCATCGTTCCGTCGCGATACTCGGGACGAACGCGCGCCAGCCGCTTGATGTTCAAGAGGTGCTGAGGGCCGATGTTGTCCGACGTGATGTTGCCCCCGAAGGACCCGCATCCGAGCGTCATGGACGGGAACAGTCGCGTCGTGAACCCGACGGCGCCCTGCGACGTGGGGCTGTTCAGAATGATGCGGTTGACGGGCTTCTCCAGGGCAAACCGCCGGATGATCGACTCGTCCTCGCAGTGAAGGCCGATCGAGTGTCCCAATCCGCCGAATCCCAGGATGTCCAGGCAGAGGTGGCAGCCCTGCTCCCAACCATCCACGACGTAGAAGGCCAGCATGGGGCAGAGCTTCTCGTGTGAGAGCGGATGGGCGAAGCCGACGCCGGACGTCGGGGCGATCAGCACCGTCGTGTCGCCGGGCACGGTGAACCCGGCCTTTTCCGCGACCTTGTTCGCGTGAAGACCCACGATGTCGGGGTTCATCGTCTTGCCCTTCAACGCGATGGCTTCGAGCCGCTTGACCTCTTCAGGAGTGCAGACGTGACACTTTCGTGCGCGAAGCTCTGCCAGGAGCCGGTCGCTCACGGGCCGGTCGCACACGATCGCCTGCTCGGAAGAACAGATCGTGCCGTTGTCGAACGTCTGACTCTCGACGAAGCAGCGCGCCGAATAGGCGATGTCGGCGGAACGGTCCACGTAGACGGGCACGTTCCCGGGGCCCACGCCGAACGCCGGCTTGCCGGACGAATAGGCTTCCCGTACGAGCCCCGAGCCACCCGTGGCGAGGATGAGGTCGGTCTCTTCGTGGCGCATGAGCGCCTGGGTTCCCTCGAGACTGACGTTCGTCATGCACGCGACGATGTCGCGGGGCGCGCCTGCCTCGACGGCGGCCTCGTGAATCACGCGAACGGATTCGTTCACGCACCGAACGGACCGCGGGTGTGGCGAGGCCACCATTCCATTACGCGACTTCAGGCAGATGAGAGCCTTGAACATCGCGGTCGACGTGGGGTTCGTCGTGGGGATGATCGCGGCGACGATCCCGAACGGGTCTGCCACCTCGGTGACGCCTCGCTCGGAATCCTCGTTCAGGATTCCGCAGGTTCGGAGTTCGCGGATCGCGGCCCAGAGTCCTCGCGTCGCGAAGCGGTTCTTCGCCGTCTTGCCGTCGACACGGCCGATGCCCGTCTCCTCGACGGCGACCTGCGCGAGGCGTTCAGACGCCCGATAGCCGGCTTCGACCGCCGCGTAGACGATGCGGTCGACCCGAGCCTGGTCGAACGACCGGTACTGGTTGAATGCCTGGCGGGTGCGCCGAAGCAGCGCGCGAGCCTCGGCGATTGAGGCTAAGTCCTGATCCATCATGGAGATGCCGCATGGCGGCTGGGGCTCGGGAAACGGCCCGGATTCTACCAGGCGTCGGCGATGCGGCAATTGAAGTTCAGGGGCGCGACGCCGGATGCTTGCGACGCGCACGCTTCGTGGCGTAGAGCAGCGCCCCCCAATCGACCGCTGGAACACGTCACAGGAGAGATGGCGCCATGCTGAAACCGGGTACGACCGCCCCCGCGTTCGACGTTCAGGATCACACGGGAAAACGGGTCCGCCTCGCCGACCTGAAGGGCAGGCGATTCGTGCTTTGGTTCTACCCCAAGGCCGACACCCCGGGTTGAACGCGCCAGGGCTGCGGGTTCCGTGACAGAACCCCCGAATTCACCTCGAAGAACGTGCTGATCTTCGGTGTCTCGTTCGACGGCGTCGCCGCGAACAAGGCCTTCGCGGAGAAGTTCAGCTTCGCCTACCCGCTTCTTTGCGATCCGGACCGCAAGGTGGGACTCGCCTACGAAGCCTGCGATGACGCGACGGCAACCTACGCCAAACGCATCACCTACGTCGTCGGACCCGACGGGAAGATCGAGTCCGCGGTCGAAACGAAGGACCCGGCCGGCCAGGCCGACGCACTCCTGAAGACGCTCGCTTGAGGGGCGCCCCGCCGGCGGAACTCCGGGTTCGTCGGCGGCGTCCAACCCCGTCGTCTCACACGCCCTCGGAGTCAACATGCTCGGCAAACTCGTCGTCGGCGCCGTCCTGGCGTCCGTTCTCGGACTTCTCACGGCAGCACACCAGCACTTCGACCGCAGGGACGATCCTTTGAAGGTCGCGGACAAGGCCTTCAGCGACCACGAGTACCAGAAGGCGCTCGAGAACTACCGGAGCGCGGCGAAGGATTCGCAGTTCGCCGCGGAACGCCCCCGGGTCGAGGTCCGCATCGGGGTCTGTCTCGCGCGCCTTTCGAAGTTCGACGAGGCAATCGCGCACCTGAAGGCATTCGTCGAGCAGCGGCCGGCACCTCTCGCCGAGGCCCGCGCGCGGCTCGAGCGGGGCGTGATCGCGGCGACGATGCCGCACTATTTCTACGAGAAGGACGGGCAGCGCTCGCGGGGAACCTACATCCAGGGTGGCACCTACGTGTGGGCGGTCACGGACGACATGACCCTCGCTCGTACGGATCTGGAGGCCTCGACTGCGATCTTCGCCGCGCAGGTCGCGAATGCCACTCCGACTCCGAATGCCACGGACAAGGGGCTCTCGGCCGAGCACCTCCGCGCTCACCTCGAGCTGGGTTCCGTCCTCGAGGCGTTCCGGGACCACGGACTCGCCTTCAACGTCAGCGGCGATGTCCAGCAGGATCAGAAACTCGAAACCGCTTGGAACGATCGCATCGTCGGCGCGTTCGATGGAGCCATCAGTCACCAGGTCGCCGTCGCCAACCAGGACGGGGAAGCACTCGCGCGATACATGAAAGGCGCCGCGTGCCTGCGCATGTTCACGCGGTCCACCGCGCGCGACGTCCGCTCTGCCGATGAAATTCTCGTCGCGCCGCTCGGCGGCGACAAGCCGACGGTCGCGGTCCCCGCGGATCGCAACCCGGTGAAGGTCCTATCGGAGGCGTTCGCGCGCTGCGCGACGTCCGCGCTCGGCGACGAGATCCTCGTCAGCCTCGCGAAGGCCCAGGAGACGCTCGGCCTCCTCGTCGATGCGGTGGCGTCGTACCGCAAGCTCGTCGCCGACTTCCCCAAGTCGCCGTGGATCGGAGATGCGAAGTCGGCCATCGAGCAGATCACGTTCCCGCGGCTCTCGATTGCAGCCGGCGAGCCAAGGCTCCCCGGAAAGCCGTTCGAGCTCACGGCGCACTCGCGCAACATGAAGGCGATTGCCGTCACGCTCCGACCCGTGAAGTTGCCGTCGATCTACCTCTCGGACGGTTTCCTGTCGGATGACGACCTTTGGCTTGGCACCACGTCAGGAGTGATCAAGGGGCTCCCTTCCGGCTTCGAGGCCACGACCCCAGCGGTCACGCTGACTGCGGATACACGCGACGACGGGCGTCACGTCGATCGCGAGACCGCCCTTGCGATCGCAGGATTGCCCGCGGGCTGCTACGTGCTCGAGGCGCGCGGCGAGGGGCTTCAGTGGAACACGCTCGTCCAGGTTTCCGACGTCGGGATCATCACGAAGCAGGACAACGACCGGACGATCGTGTTCGTCGTCGACCGGGTCACCGGTTCCCCGCTCCGCGGCGCCGACGTGGCGGTGCGCGAGCGGTACTACAGCCGTGGACTCTTTGGCAGCGGATGGAAGGTCCGGTACTCGAAGGGCACTACGGACGAGCGCGGGATCTTCGAGCGCGCACATTCCGTCGGTCCCGGGGAGTCGTTCCAGATCGAGGTGTTCGCCGCCGATGGCGAGCGCTGCGCGTTCACTCACCGGAACTACGCCTACCGGCAGAACGAAGCCGCGGACACGACGACGGCGTACGTCATGACGGACCGGCCGGTGTATCGGCCCGAGGATCCGATCCGGTTCGCGTCGATCATCCGCACTCGCCACGGGAACGAATACACGGCGATCGCAGACACGCGCTTCAAGGTCAGCGTGCACGCCCCCAACGGGCAGCATGTGATGGAGCAGGAGCTCCGGACGGATGAATCCGGCGCGTTCAAGCAGGAGTTGGTCCTCGGCAAGGAGCCACCGCTCGGCGTCTACGTGGTGCAGGTCCAACGCGGCAACGAGTACGTGGCGCAGGGCCATTTCCGGGTCGAGGAGTACCTCAAACCCGAGTTCAAAGTGACGGTCGGCCTGCCCACCGAGCAGGTGCGATTCGGGACGCGCGTCAACGCGACCGTCGAAGCCCAGTACTTCTTCGGTGGTGCCGTCGCGGGCGGGCGCGTCGAGTGGAAGGTGTTCCGCACGGGGTGGTGGCCATGGTTCGGTCGCCGCGGTGAATACGACTACCTGTTTGGGTCCGACGCCTGGATCCGCCCCCGACATGAACAGTCGGGACGCGAACTCGTGGCTTCGGGATCTGGAGTCCTCGATGGAAGCGGCAAGCTGCCGATCGGATTCGAAACGGGGACGGAAGCCGCGAACCCCGGCGACGGATCGCGCTTCCTGATCGAAGCGCAAGTCACCGACGAGTCGCGCCGGACGCTGGACGGGTCCGGGTCGCTGCTGGTGACGAAGCGCGCGCTTTCTCTCGACGTCACACCGAAACAGAACTTCTATCTCGCGGGCGAGAACGTCGAGTGCGAGATCCACAGCCGCCTGCCCGCGGGAACGCCCGTCGCCGTGGAGGGCAAGGTGCGGGTCTACCGCATCGACGCATCACTCGACGAAAAGGGCGGTCTCAACGAGGCCCGGACGGTAGTCCACGAGACGGCCGTCAAGACGGACGACGAAGGCCGCGCCTTCTTCCGTTGGGTGGCCGACGCGCCCGGAAACTTCGCGATCGCCTTCGAAGCGCTCGATCGCTTCGAGCAGCTCGTCACCGGGGAGAGCCGACTGTGGGTCCACAAGCCGGGCTTCGGTGCCCGTGACTTCGCCATGAAGAATGTGGAGCTGATTCCCAATCGCCGGACGTTCAAGGTCGGCGAGAAGGCCCTGGTTCTCGTCACGTCGAACTTCGCCGACGGCACGCTTCTTCTGTCGATGGATGGCGGGCGCCGAATGCTGAAGTGCGACGTCGTCAAGCTCGACGGGAAGCTCGCAGTGATCGAAATCCCCATCGAGCGCACGCACGTCCCGAACTTCCACGTGCACGTCGCCTCGGTACGTGGGGGCGAGTACTTCGAGGACGAGGTGGAGATCTTCGTGCCGCCCGTCGAGCAGTTCCTGAACGTGACGGCGACGTTCGATCGGCCCGACTATCGGCCGGGGGCATCCGGCGACCTCGTCGTCACGACTCGGGATGACGCTGGCAACCCCGTGTCGGCGCGCGCAGCAGTGACCGTGCTCGACGCGTCGATCCTCGAGATCCAATCGGACACTACGCCGGACATCCGCCGGTTCTTCTGGGGATCGCGCCGCGGGCATGATGTCGCGCGTAACTCGTCCGCGCGCTCGGCCTTCGACGGAGAGCTCGTGAGGAACGTCGCATGGGGCCGGTACGACGTCATCGGCGCGCTGCCGGCGTGGTCGAACATGCCGGGGATCGCGTCCCGCGTGCTCGAAGGCGTCGGTTTCGGCGCACTCGAGTTCGAACACATCCGCGGCCGCCTCCGCGATGGGCGCCCAGCGGGCGAAAAGGGCGACCGAGGCGGTGGCCGGGGCTCGTTCGCCGGCGATGACAAGGCGACCGCCGTCGGCCTGGCCGCGGCGCCCGCCCCCACGAGCGCGGCGCGCGCGGAGGAGAAGGCGGACCATTTCAACCGCGAGCTGAAGGATCAGGACTCTTCCGAAGACGACTCGAACGCCCGCGAGCCCGGCCAGGCGGGGCCGGCGCCCAAGGTCCGCAGCGATTTCCGAGACTCCGCACTCTGGACCGCCGACGTGACGACGGACGAGACCGGCCGCGCCGTCGTCAAGGTGCCGTTCCCCGAGTCGCTCACGACCTGGCGCGCGAAGGTCTGGGCGTGGACGGCCGACACCAGGGTCGGCGAGATCACCGCGGACACGAAGACGACGAAGGATCTCCTGGTCCGCCTCCGCGCACCTCGCTTCTTCGTCGAGGGCGATCAGATCACCGTGACAGCGCTCGTGAACAATCGCACCGCGGTCGGGCAGGCGGCTCGCGTTCGGATCGAACTCGACGGCCAGGTGCTGACGACACAATCCGCGCTGGAGCAGGCGACGGACGTCCCGCCCGGCGAGGCGCGTCGCATCGACTGGCTCGTCGGCGTCCAGAAGCCCGGCCGGACGAAGATCACCGTGACCGCGCTGGGCCTGAACGACAGCGACGCCATGGTGAAGGAGTTCACCGCAATCGAATGGGGCCACGACAAGCGCATCCCCCGGAACGCCGTGCTCAGCGGCGACGCCGAGCAGGCGCTCACCTTCACGATCCCTTCCGAGCGGCATCAGGAGACGACGCGGCTCGACGTCACGCTGAACCCGAGCCTCGCGCTGACGCTCCTCGACGCCCTCCCCTACCTGATCGACTACCCCTACGGCTGCACCGAGCAGACCATGAGCCGCTTCATGCCTGCCGTCGCCGTGTCGCGGGTGCTGGGTGAGCTGGGGACGACGCTCGACGAAGTGGCAAAGGCCCGGCAGACGCGAGGCATGCGTGACCGCGCCACGGATCACAAGCCGATCGTCACTCAAGCCGCACTCGACTCGGCCGTGCGTGATGGACTGGCGCGGCTTGCCTCCATGCAGAACGGTGACGGAGGGTTCGGCTGGTGGCGCGCAGACCAGTCGTCGTCCTACCTCACGGCGTACGTCCTTTGCGGGCTCGTCGCTGCGGGAGAGGCCGACCTCCCCGTTCCCGCGGGGATGATCGACCGCGCGGTGGCGTTCCTCGCCGCGCAGGCCCCCAAGGAGCAAAAGCTCGTGGTGGCAACCTACATCGCGTACGCGCTCGCGAAGGCGCGGCATGCGGACGCGGCGCTGCTCGCGCGGATCTACACCAACCGGGATGACCTGACCCCCTACGGCAAGGCGCTGCTCGCGAGCGCCTTCGCTTCCGCCAAGGACACCGAACACGCGCGACTGGTGCTCTCGAATCTCGCCGACTTCGCCAAGGTCGATCGCGACGGCGGCACCGCGCACTGGCAATCCGAGAGCCGCGACTGGTGGTGGTGGTGGAACAACCTCGTGGAGACGAACGCCGCCGTCCTGAACGCGTTCGTCGACGTGGACCCCAAGCACGAGTTGGTGGAGCCGCTCGTGAAATGGCTCGTGACGAATCGACGTGGCGGCCAATGGCTCAACACGCGTGACACGGCGCAGGCCGTGGAAGCGCTCGTGCGTTACGCTCGTGCCTCGGGGCAGCTCGAGCCCGACCTCGACGTCACCGTGTCGCTGAAGGGCGGAGGGACGCACACGGTTCACGTTGGACGCGAGAACCTGCTCACATTCCAGAACACCCTGTCCTTCGGTGCCGGTGAGTTGTCGACCGGGGATGCCACGCTGACCGTGCGCACGCACGGCAAGGGACGGATCTACGTCTCGGCCGATGCCACGTTCTTCACGAAGGAGGCGGACATCGCCGCCGCTGGCGAGGACCTGCTCGTCGAACGTGCGTACGTGAGAGTGACGTCGAAGGCCGTCGAGAGGTCGGAGAACGGACGGACGGTCGTCACGACGCAGGAGAGCTTCGAGCCGCTCGCCAACGGCGCAACCGTAGCCTCGGGTGACGTCATCGAGGTCTGGTTCAAGATCGACGCCAAGAACGACTACGACTACCTGCTCTTCGAGGACCTGAAACCAGCCGGCTTCGAGGCGCTCGAGGTCAGATCCGGCCCGCAGTACGGCGCAGGCATCTGTTCGAACGTGGAGTTCCGCGATGCGAAGACGGCCTTCTTCGTGACGTGGCTCCAGCAGGGGACCCACACGCTGAAGTACCGCCTGCGGGCCGAACTCCCCGGGACGCTCAAGGCCCGGCCGGGTCGGGGCGAAGCGATGTACGCCCCCGCCATCTCCGGGACGACGTCGTCGTTCCGATTCACGGTCAAGGACGGTCCGGAGGGCGGAAATTCGAAATAACGGAGGGCCCGTTCCCCCCGATGTCCCCCGCGGATCATTTTTTCTCCCACTTTCCGTCACGAAATGACGGATCCGACCATTGGAGTACGTGTCGACTGTGACGGGAGCCCGTCCCGTCGACAGATCAGTCAAAACGCTGAGTTGCGAGGGAGCGCGCGTGTGACTCCGCATCCCCTTCGGGGTCCGCGGGGCGGTGGTGACAGATGGGTCCCCTGGGTTTCCTTGTAAACCCAGGGGGCCCGACCGCCGATACCCAACGACCGGTTGCCGCGCCTGGTCAGGCCGGGCGATACCCGACGGCCTGCGCCCGTCCGGATTCGAGAAGTTCGCGCCCGAGCTGGCCGCAGCCGCCGAGTTGGTCCTTCCCCCCGCTGTACCGGATCTTCACCGGGAAGCCGAGCGGGCGAAGCTTCCGGCTCCACTCGCGGACCTCTTCCATGGTTGGCGACGCCAGTTCATTGCCGATGGGGTTCAGCGGGATCACGTTCAGGATGAACTTGAACCCAACCAGGTGGCGCGCCATCGCCTCGACGTCGTCGTCACCCATGGTCAGGTTCCGGATGGCGACGTACTCGAGCGTGACGTGCTTGCCCTTGCGGTAGCGCTCGTAACGGCGCACGGCGTCGAGAAACGCATCGAACCCCCACCGCTCCTGGATCGGCATGAGCCGCAGGCGCTTCTCGGGAACGGCGGAGCCGAGCGAGAACACCAGCCGATAGGGCAGCTCCCGGTCGATGAACTCGTGGATCGCCGGTATCACCCCCGCGGTCGAGATCGTGAGACGTCGTGCGCTGATCTGCAGTCCGTGCTCGGCTCGGAGGATCTCCGCTGCCTGATAGACCGCGTCCGTGTTGAGCAGCGGTTCGCCCATCCCCATGAACACGATGTCGGAGATGCGGACTTGCGCCTGCCTGCCGACCTGCAGCACCTGGTCGACGATCTCCCACGCCTCGAGGTTTCGGCGCAGTCCCAGCATGCCTGTTGCACAGAACCCGCAGGCGAGCGGGCAGCCAGCCTGACTGGAGACGCAGACGGTCCACAGCCCGTGGTGCGGGATCAGCACGGACTCGATCACGGGACCGTCATGAAGCCGAAACGCGTACCGGGCGCTTTGGTCCCACGACTTCCGCATCGAAACGAGTTCCAGTGCGTGCGTGCTGAACAGGGCATCGGCAAGGCGCAACTTGTGCGGCGCCACGTCGGCGATGCCCGGAATGGACTCGCCCCGATCACGGTGAATGCCGTGGTAGAGGGCGTATGGAAGCTGCGCTGCGCCTTCCAGAACGCCGCACGCGGCGAGCCGGTCACGGACCTGCTCGACGGTGAGGCCTTTGATGTTCGGACGCGCGTCGTTCATCGGGCCGCGAAGCTAACACGCGGGTACCCCCGCCCGGCGCCGCCGCCGGCCCAGAGCGCCTTCACTCCCCGCCTCACCGTCCGAAGCCCGACGGTCCCCGAGCTCACCAAATACGAGGAGCGCCAGGATCCCCGAGTCCGACGAGGGGTCCTGGCCGGTCGGCGAGACCTCCGGGCTCGCCTGACCTCCACTGCCCCCTCAACCCGCTACCCGCCCCACCTCACACACCCCCACGCACGAGCTTCGTCGCGAGTTCCGGCAGGGCGGAGCCCTGCCATCCGGCCGCGTGAAACGCGGCGCTGCGATCACTCGCGCTCGAAACGAGCGCCCGCGAGCCCACCGAGCGGGTGACACGACACATTGAGCACCAGACAGGTGGCGACGACGAACGTCACCATGGCCGATCCGCCGTAGGACACGAAGGGCAGGGGCATTCCGGTCGTCGGAACGACGCCGATCGACACCCCCGCCTGCACGCCCGCCTGCGCCGCGACCAACGCCGCCGTGCCGATGCAGATCACCCGTCCCGGAGGATCACGAGTTCGAAGCCCGACGCGGACGATGGCGAGGATCAGGAGGAGGAACACCAGGAGGACCGCCGTCGCTCCGAGGAACCCGAACTCCTCACAGATGACGGCGAAGATGAAATCGTTGTGCGCCTCGGGCAGCTTCCCGGATTGCGTGACCGGCCCCGCTCCCCATCCGCGTCCCAGCACTCCCCCGCTCCGCACGGCGAGGAGCGACTGCCTCAACTGAAACCCTTCGCGATTGGCTTCATAGGGCGCGAGCCGGTCGAGGAAGATCGTGCTGCGGATCCGCTCCTTCTGATAGGGGTGCAGGAGGAAGAAGAACGCGAAGGCGCCGACGAGGACGCCGCCGAGCAGCAGTATGGCGAGTGTGCGCGCGGGGATCCCCGCCGCGAACAGGATCGACATTCCCACCGGAAGGTAGATCAGCGACGTACCGAGGTCCGGCTGCTTCACGATGAGCCCGAACGGAACGAGCACGAGCAGCAGCAGCGGAAGCCAATCGCGAACGCGCGCGATCTCGCGTCCGAACCGAAGCACGCGCGCCAATACGAGGATGAGGACGAGCTTCAGCGGCTCGGACGGTTGGATCTGGAAGCCCCCGAGCACCAGCCAGCGTTGGGCGCCGAAGCGATTCGGCCCGATCTCGAGCACGAGGCCCAGCGCGACGACGAGCGCAGCGTAAGCGAAAGGCGCCACCTTCAAGAGCTTGGGGTAGGGCACGAGGAGCGCCGGAAGGCCGATGAGCAATCCCACACCGAGCGCGCGGACCTGACGCATGGGGAGGTCGCCCTCGCCGTCGTTCGTCGCCGACGCGATCGTGAGGATTCCGAAGAGCACGAGCGCCGCAGCGAGGAAGATGACCGGACGATCGATGCGAGCGAGAGCTTCGCCGATGACGCGCTTCATCACGGCCGCCCTCCCAGGATCTCGTAGCAGGCCTCGATCACCTTCGCCGCGGTCGGCGATGCCGCGAAACCGCTCTGGGGTGTGCGATCGAAGAGCACGGCGAAGGCGTAGCGCGGATTGGTGTCGGGAGCGAATCCCACGAACCACGCCGCGTAGACGGGCGTGTTGTCCGTGAACTCGGCCGTCCCCGTCTTGCCGGAGACCTGGAGCGGGATGAGCTCCTTGCGGTGCGGATACGCCGTTCCCCGCGATCCGGTCACGACGCGCTTCATCCCCGCCCGGATGAGCGCGAGGTTCTTCTCCGAAGCGAACACAGGGCCGATCGCCGGCTCGCCGTCCTTCGGCACGACGAGGTGCGGGCGCACGACGCGCCCGGACGCGATCGACGCCGCGATACCGGCCAGTCGGATCGGCCAGAAACTCAGCGTTCCCTGACCGATGGCGAGAGCGCGGACGTCTCCGGGCCGCTCATGCAACTGCTCCCGCTGGCGCTGTCCCTCGGATGCGGGGATCAGCCCGGGGATGGGATCGAACAGCCCGAGCTTGTCGTACATCTCGAAGAGCGGTGCATGCCCGAGCTTCGTCGCCGTCTGGTAGCAGAACTCGTTGCACGAGGCCTCCAGCGCCATCAGCGGGTCGACGATGCCATGCCCGTGACATCCATAGTTGAGCGTGCGGCGCGGCTTGCAATCGACCGTCGACTCGGGCGTGATCACGCCCCGCTCGAGTCCGACCAGGATCGTGACGGCCTTCATCGTCGAACCGGGCGGCACGTACCCCGGCGAACCATAGGCACGGTTGATCGCCGCAGTCCCGAGGATTCGCTCGTTCAGCGCATCGAGCACGGATCGGCTCGCGGCATCGACCGGCAGCCCCAGCTCTGCCTTCTTCGCCTTCAGCTCGTCGTACTCCGCGATCGCACGTTGCCACCCGTCGACCGGCAACGGGTACGTGGTCGCCGCGAGGATGCCTCCGGTCGCGATGTCCACGACGGCGATGGCACCCTGCTGGTGCAGGAACCCCTCGAGCTTCTTCTGCAACGGATACGACAGCGTCAACTGCACGTCGTTGCCATGCTGCGCCGGCCGCTTGAGAGTGACGGTGCCGTCCGCCGTCGTCTCGGCCTCGCCCGGGTCCCCACTGAGCACATCGTCCATGCGCAACTCGACGCCGGTCCCGAGCGGCGAACCTTGATTCGTCACGCCACCAAGCAGGAGTGCGAGGCTTTCCCCGCTGGCAAACCGCGTCGGGTCGCGGCCGAAGCCTGGCCGCAGACGGAATCCCATGCGACGCAATCCGCCGGCTCCGTCGATGACGTCGGCCAATGCGAAGCTTGCGCCCCAGCCGAGCGTGTCGCTTCGATAGGACGCCAGGTCGTTGCGTGCCTGCGTCTCCTTCCGCTCGTCGAGGTAACGCTCGCGCTCGAACCCGGCGGCGCGGATCGTTCGGCACACGGCCGTGCGCACGGCGTGCGAGTCGCAGTCCACGAGTCCCCAGGATTCGGCGACCTTCGGAGCCGCAGGCGTGGTGTCGGGCACGTGTCGCTTCCGCCCGGGGACGGCTCCGGCGAGGATCGCGGACACCGCGTCGAGCGCATCCAGCGCGCGCTCGTCCGCGTGAAACGGCGTCGCTGCGTCGCGAACCATGCGCGCGTATTCGGTTTCACCGACGACCGACGGATCGAGCTTCCACGAGCCGAAGTGCTGCAGGCAGATCGCATCGTCGAGGCGTCGCTCGATCTCCTCGTCGACCCGGCGAGCGTGGCGATCGCAGAGTTGCTCGATGGCGACACGCACGGACCTCGCGTCGCCGAATCCCAATTCGTCGGCGACGAGGCCGAGCGCGCGCTCCTCCTCACGGATGCGGGCGGCGACGTCCGCGGCGGCCACGCCCGCGCATGCGCCGATGCGTTCGCCAGGCTGGCGGAGGCGGACGCGCAGCTCGCGCGGGAGAACGCGAGCGTCCGGATTCGAGAGGATCACGACGGCACTGACCACCCGATTCCACCCGAACGAGCGTGGGCGGATCAGCGACCCTTCCGGCTCGACCAGCCGCTCCATCCGCGGCACGAGTCGGATGGCCACGGGGTCCTTCCCCGCGATCGACGTCGTGTCGAGGTCGAGGACGGCTTCGATCGTCGGAAGGTCCGCCGTGCGGAGTTTCGCGACGAGGTCGGCCCGCTCGGCAGCCGTGAGGCCGTCGCCGCGCCGTCCCGGCGACAACAGCGCCATGAGATCGGCGCACGCATCCACCAGGTTGGTCTCGCGGAACGTACCTGCGAAGACGTCGACGTCGAAGGTGTCGCGGGACGCTCGAAGCACGATCCGGTCTCGGTCGTAGATCGCGCCGCGCGCCGCAGGGATCTCGATCGCGTGCGGCTCGTCGAGTTGTTCGTCGACGTTGCCCGGCTCGCCCGTCACGACCTGGAGGTAGAAGAGCCTCCCGATGAGGACGCAGAACGCGAGCGCAATCAGCGCGTAGATGATCCCGATCCGTTTCGCGGACATAGTCGCCCCAGCCGACGGAGGGGAGCTTACGCGACGCGTTCCGAGCTTCGCAATGACGGTGGACGTTCGGAACTGATCGCGGCCGGAACGATGCAGGCCCGGTGGCCGGCGTGGCTCCGGGTCAGATTCCGGTGACGAGGGGTCGCGGCTGCTCCGACAGGATGTCGGCGACGGTGCGAAGCGCCCGTTCGAGTTGAGCGCGTTCACGAACGGCGCCCAGGCTCACGCGTACACCGTGCGGAACGGCGCCCCGCCCGACGGCGAAGACCTCGCCTGACGCGAGGGCCACGCCCCGCGCGCGCGCCTGCGCCACGAACTCCTCGACGCGCCAGGGATCCGGCAGGTTCACCCAGACGTGGGGACTCTCCGCGTGGCTGTCCTTGGGAACGTGGTGCCCGAGCAGCGCGCGGGCGATCGCCTGGCGTGCGCCGATCTCCTTGCGGTGGCGCCGGAACAGGGTCTCGAGCGTATCGTCCTCGATCAGGCCGGTGATGACCTCGGCGGCGACCGGCGACGACACCTGCGTCGTCGTCATCACGGACGCAGCAAGCTGAGGCGCGACCGCGCGTGGGCCGACGAGATAGCCCAGGCGAAGCCCCGGCGCCACGGATTTGGAGAAGCTCGTGATGTAGTACCCCGAGCCCTCGGACAACGCCGCGAGCGGCGTCAGCGCGCCGCTGTGCAGGAAGCCATAGATGTCGTCCTCCACGATCGGAAGGCGGTTGGCGCGGGCGACCTCCGCGATGTCGCGACGACGCGCTTCGGACATCACGCGGCCCGTGGGATTCTGGAACGTGGGAGTCGCATAGAGCGCCTTCGGGCGATGCTTTCGACACGCCTCGGCGAGCGCGTCGGGACGGATCCCCTCGTCGTCCATGGCGACGGGCTCCATGTTCAGGCGGAGGAGGCGCGCGACGGCCTTCATGCCGGGGAACGTGACGCTCTCCGCGAGCACGATGTCCCCGGGTTCGGCGACGACCGAGAACACCGTGAGCATGGCGTGCTGAGCGCCGCTCGTGACGACGACCTCGTCCGTCGTGCACGAGACGCCGCGGCTGGAGAGCCACCTCGCCGCCACCTCGCGATGCCGCAACGATCCGGCATTCGCCTGATATTGGAGCACGTTGACCAGATCCGGCGACTCGGCGAGACGTGCGAGGGCGGCCCTGATGAGGTCGACAACGATGTCGAGGGTCGGAAGGTTGAAGTTCAGTTCGAGGACGTTGGGGTCGGGGTCGTGGGATCGGGCGAAGCCGACGGGTTCGGGCCGCGTGGCTCGCACGAACGTCCCCCGACCGACCTCGCCCATGACGAGCCCGCGCCGGTGGGCTTCCGCGTAGCCGCGGCTGACCGTGCCGATCGTCACGCCGAGCCGGCGGGCCAGGTCCCTGTGCGTCGGCAGGCGTGTGCCCGGTTTGAGCCTCCCCGCCTGCACGTCGAGCGCGATGGCGTCCGCCAGGGCGGAGTACTTGGGGCCATGTTGTCCGCGAAGATCCGGTCGCCAGAGTGTCATCATGACAATTACTCGGTTGATAGGTGACAAGTCAGAGCATAGTCTCCGATTGTCTCGATGCAAGATGTCGCACTTTTGGGAGACTCGCGATGAACCCGTCGAACCCAGCCGCTCGCTTTCGCTTCGACACGCGCGTGATCCATGCCGGCGAGCCGGAGCCGCGGATTGGCGGTGCGGCATCCGTACCGATCTTCCAATCCACCGTGTACGAGTACCGAGGGCGCGCGGGCGAGGAACTCCGCTACTCCCGGTACAACAACGGGCCGAATCACGAGGTGCTCGCACGCAAGCTCGCGGACCTGGAGGACGCGGAAGCCGCCGTCGTGACGTCGAGCGGCATGGCGGCGATCACGACGGCGCTCCTCACTCACCTGCCGGCGGGCAGTCACGTCCTCGTCCAGGACGCGGTGTATGGAGGCACCTACGGTTTCCTCGGTGACGGGCTCCGCGCAGCCGGCGTCACCCACGATTTCATCGACGCCGACGACCCGTCCGGCTGGGCCCGCGCCGTCAAGCCGAACACGAAGGTCATCTACACCGAGGGACTCACGAACCCGACCCTGCGATTGATCGACCATCGCGCCGTCGTGGCGTTCGCGAGGGATCGCGGACTGGTGTCGATGATCGACAACACGTTCCTCAGCCCGGTGAACTTCCGTCCGGCGGCTCTCGGGTATGACGTCATCCTGCATTCGGCGACGAAATACCTGAACGGTCACAGCGATCTCGTCGCGGGCGCCGTCATCGGAAAGGCCGCCGTCGTCGCGCCAATCAAGAAGCGGCTCGAGCAGTTGGGCGGATCCCTGGATCCACACGCGTGCTTCCTGCTCTATCGCGGGATGAAGACGCTGGGCCTTCGCGTGCGGCACCAGAACGACGCGGCGCGCACGGTGGCGACGTTCCTCTCGGGACACGCGAAGGTACGTTCCGTCCACTACCCGGGCCTGGAAACGAATCGCTTCGCGGCGCTCGCGAGATCGTTGTTCACGGGCTGCGGCGGCGTGCTCGCGTTCGAAGTGGCGGGCGGCGCGGATGGGGCCGAGCGGTTCCTCGATCGACTCCGAGTCCCCGTCGTCGGTCCGAGCCTGGGAGGCATCGAAACGTTGATCACACGTCCCGTGATGACCTCGCACCGGTCGGTCGCTCCGGCCGAGCGCGCGCGCATGGGAATCTCGGACGAACTCGTGCGGCTCTCGATCGGCGTGGAGGATCCCGCCGATCTCGTCGCCGATCTCGATTCCGCATTGGCCGCCGTCTGACCGCGGCGCGACTGGAGCTCACTCATGACAGGAAGCAAGAACTCGACGAACGGCGCGGAGGCGAAGGTCCCCGCCTACGACGTGAAGGTGGGCCTCGCCCGCATGCTGTGCGGCGGCGTCATCATGGACGTGACGACGCAGGAAGAGGCGCGGATCGCGGAGGAGGCGGGTGCGTCGGCCGTCATGGCACTGGAACGCGTCCCCTCCGACATCCGCCGCGATGGCGGCGTCGCCCGCATGGCGGCCATCGATCGCATCGAACAGATCAAGGCGATCGTCACCATCCCGGTCATGGCGAAGGCGCGCATCGGACACTTCGCCGAAGCCCAGGTGCTCGAACACCTCGGCGTCGACTTCATCGACGAGAGTGAAGTGCTCACGCCGGCGGACGAAGAGCATCACATCGAGAAGAGCGGCTTCCGCGTGCCGTTCGTCTGCGGAGCGACGTGCCTCGGTGAAGCGCTGCGTCGCATTGGCGAAGGCGCCGCCATGATCCGCACCAAGGGCGAGGCCGGCACGGGCAACATCGTCGAGGCCGTTCGCCACCTGCGCCTCATCAACCGCGAGATCCGACGGATCGCGTCGGCGCCCCCCGAGGAGCTGATGGCCCAGGCGAAGGAGCTTCGCGCGCCGTTCGAACTCGTGCGCGAGGTGGCGCGGCTCGGCCGGCTGCCGGTCCCCAACTTCGCCGCTGGCGGCGTCGCCACCCCGGCGGACGCGGCGCTCGTGATGCAGCTCGGTGCCGAGGCCGTCTTCGTCGGCTCGGGCATCTTCAAGTCCGCGAACCCCGTCGCCACCGCCAAGGCGATCGTGAAGGCGACGGCCCGCTACCGCGAAGCCGCGATCGTGGCCGAGGCGTGTCGCGAAGCCGGCGCCGCCATGACCGGCATCTCCATGAACACGATCCCGGAAGGCGAGCGTCTCGCATCCCGAGGCTGGTGATGACGAGCGCGGGAGTGCTGGCGCTCCAGGGCGGGTTCGAGCCGCACGTCGAAGTGATGGCGCGGCTCGGCGTCCCCGTGCGCGAAGTGCGGCGGCCGGCGGACCTGCAGGGTCTCACGCACCTCATCCTCCCCGGCGGCGAGTCCACGACCATCCGCCACTTGCTCGATCTCTTCGCCCTCACGAGCGAGATCACGCGCCGGGGGCGCGAGCGATCGCTGGCACTCTTCGGCACCTGCGCGGGAGCGATCCTGCTTGGTGCCGATGACGGCACGCGACCGAACCGCCTGGCGTTGCTTGACGCCGTGTTGTCGCGCAACGCCTATGGCCGCCAGGTGGATTCGTTCACGGCCGAGGCTCCCATCGAACTCCTCGGCGCCCCGCCCTTTCCCTGCGTGTTCATCCGCGCGCCGAAGTTCGCGCGCGTCGGTCCGGACGTGCAAGTCCTCGCCTGGCACGACGCCACGCCCATCGCCGTGAGATCGGGCCGGATCCTCGCGACGACGTTTCATCCGGAGCTGTCGGGCGACGATCGGATCCACCGGATGTTCGTGGGGATGTGACGCCGCGGCGGGCGCCGCGCGCCTGCCCCGCACGAGCGATCCACGGACTTGCCTCGACGCGGAACGGTCTCACGACGTTCGGCTCCGCAGCGCTTCCCGGGTTCCCCCCGTCATCGAACTGGGGATCGGGCGGCCGCGCATCCCTCAACCCGGTGCGTCGGAGGAATTCCCGGACTTCGACGCTCGGACGGGCCGGTCAAACCCCAGCAACTGCAGATCCTCGAGGCGCGGAAGACTCGCGATCGGATCGAGCGACCGGATCACGGGCACCTGTTACACGCTCAGGCTGCGAGCGGCATCCGGCGCCGGGAGATCTGGAAACTCGGAGGCTCGATCACGCACCAGTTCGACGTGCATGCGGTGGACGTCACGATCCCCGTATCGAACCGGGAATGACCTCCGACACCGTGCACTGGCGCTCTGCATCCGACGCGCTCGAGGGCGCCGCGAACGACGCCCCGCAACATGCCGGCACGCTCAAGGTCTGAATTTCCTGAACGTGGCGCCATCGAACCGGTAGGCGCCGTGGGCGTGCGTTCCGAGCCAGAGCTCGCCGTGATTGTCCTTGGAGATCGAGACGATCTGCACGGTCTTGCCGTCTTCTTCGATCCGATGGTGCGTGAGCTTCTTTCCGTCGAACTCCCAGACGCCGAAACCGAACGTCGCCATCCAAAGGTGACCGTTCTCACCGATGACGACGGACTGGAAGTAGATCTCCTGGTCACTCCCGGCCACGCCGCCGAGGTCGATGCCCGTCTCGCGTGTGTACTCGATCGATCCGGGACCAGGCCGTGATGCGGTGCGTGGGCCGATCCGAAACCGGTAGCGGGTGTTGCAGAACCAGAACGCACCGTCGTCATCCTCGATGATGGAGCGGATGCCGAACATGCGGTCGCCGGCGAGCTGCGTCAGGTGGTTCTCGTACATCCAGTCGTGCGACTTCCCGTCGTAGCGGCAGATGCCGAGATTCGCCGTCCCGAACCACATGGACCCCCGCCGGTCCTTGTAGACGCAGTAGATCTCGTAGGGACTCCACGAGAGATTGGGCGAACTCGCAAAGTAGGCGTCCTCGCGCGGGCTCTTCGGAAATCGCAGGTGGTAGAGCGTCTTGCCGTCGTAGCGGTAGGGCCCCTTTTGCATCGGTTGGAACGGAAGCCAGACGTCATCGGGATCGAGCGCCCATCCGTCGGTCGGGTTCGTCATCTCGGCCACGGGCAGCGTCACGAACCGCCGTCCGTCGAACCTGCTCACACCGCCCAACGTGGTGATCAACAAGTCACCCGATGCGTGTTGCTGGATCCCGCGAACGTGGTCGTTGCACAGGCCGTCTGCGGTCGTGAAGTGCGTCAGGGCCTTTCCGTCGTAACGGAAGAGGCCGCGCCCGTCGCTGCCGAACCAGTAGTGGTCGCTCCTGTCCTGAAACACGACCCAACAGCTCGCATCGATGTCAGGGACGCCATCGAACGTCACGACAGGCGCGCTGTCAGCCGCACACGTCGAAACGAGAGACGCGACACAGCAGGTGGCGATGAGACGAACCACCGTCGACGCATTCCGTCCAGGTGTCGATGGCGTGAGCGATCGTGACAGGTGCGGCATCCGTGGGAGTCTCGCTGGCGCGGTTGCGCCGCGCGCCATCGTAGCCGGGCTTCCCAAGCGCGGGTCACAGGACGCCCGTCGGCGCAGGGTCGACGTCTCGGCGCCTGTGGTGGCTCCTCGCCTCCGGCCCCCAGCCACGGCGTAACGACCGGCCCGGCCGTGCGGAGCATCCGGCCGGCCAAACGGTCGGGTACGATCCCCGGCGAGATGTCCAGCAACGGCATCGTTCCGGAGGTGTCCATGTCGCGCCGCGTGCTCATCGCCCTCCTGCTCTGCGGATCGTGCGCAGTCGCGCAAACACCGCCAGCTCAGTGCTTCGGCTTCAACAGCTCCGCTGACACGTTCGATTGGGAGCTTCTGATCCCGGTCGCGAGCCCGCTTCGGATTCGGTTCACGGCCCCGGTGACCGCGACCGTCGATCAGATCTCGGTGTTCGAGAGCACGGGTTGGAACGCGTCCACCGCTGTCGCCGTGCACGCGATCAACCCGTTGACGGGATTCCCGGTCGTGCCGCCCCTCTCGAGCGCGCCGGGCGGTCCCTACTCCTCAGGCTACGGGTGGCAGGTGAAGACCCTCACGCCTCCCGTGTCGATCGTCGCGGGCACGACCTACGTCCTCGCGCTCTCAGCCGCGCCGACCTCCACGAACCTCAACGCCACGTTCGGGCCCGTCGTGGCTGCGAGCGTCCTGCTCTCGCAGCAGTCGGGAAGCACCCAGCTTCCCTACACGGGAGGCTCGCCCAACCCACTGAGTCCCGGCACCGGTGGGTTCAAGTTCTCGTTCAACGGGACCGCGTGCGCACCACGACTGGCGGAGCTTCGAACGGGCGGCCCCTCGTGCGGCGGCGCAACGCCGTGGCAGCCGCTCCTGTTCACGTTCACGGATCCGTTCGCGGCGACCGGCGGGCGCCCTCTGCTGGGAGTGCCCCTGACCCTCGGCATCAGCACTGGCGCCACCGTCCCCCTGAACGCCCAGGCCCTGCTGTTCTGGTCCATCGGATCGAACCTGGGCGGTGCGCCGCTCGGAGCGACGAGCCCGTGCAGCCATTGGCTCGACCCTTTGTCGCTCGGGACGTTGGGGGCGAGTGGCGCAGAGCCGCTCGCGACGGCGATCTGGGCCACGGGTTCGCCGACGTTCCAGGTGCCGATCCCACCGGTTCCATCGTTCGCGGGCACCTCCATTGCGGTGCAGTGCGTGATCGTGGATCCCGCCGGAGTCCCGTCAGGCGTTCCGGGCCTCAACGTCCGCCTTACGAACTCGCTCGTTCTCCTCGTCGGGTTCTGAAGGGCCGCACGCGGGTGCGACGAACCGACCGCTAACCCCCGGCGGAACGGTCCGCAGTTCCGCTCGGCGTTGCGCGCGTCTTGAGCACCAAGCACCACCATCTGCTCGGTCGAGCGCGCGCGATTCGAGATGAGCTCCGCGTGCGCCTCCTTCAAGAGCAAGCGCGGGAACCTGCGCACGGTGAGGCTGAGCAGGGACACGCGCGACCGGTGGGCTTCGGAGGGGCGTGTCGGAGCTCCGAACCCGCACGATGTCCGCATCGCCAAGCCATGCTTGAAACCGCTCACGTTCCGCAGACTCCTCGCCCCTTTGGCCTCGCGCGATGGGATCTACGCGCGGCGATTGGCGTCTGTGTCGAGCAGGCGCGCGAACGGCTGCTCCACCGTCGCGCCCCGCCCCCTTCGGCGCCGTCCCACTCATCCACCTCGTAGGCGGCGACCGTTTCGCTTTCCGCATCCGTGCGCAATTGCTGGTTTCGCTTGCGACCCCCGTTCACCGTGAACGGCGGGCGCCGCGATGCCGGCCTTAATCCCGATAGTCGCACAACCAGGGATCACGAGGTCTCCGCGCCGTAGCGCTTGTCTGCGATCGCCGTGAATTCCCTGCAGGGCAATCCCGTTTCCTCGGGCGTGCCCATCAGAGCCATCACCGTCGTCGCCGACGTCGCGGCATCGCACCGGTCCGCGAAATCGATGGTGGCCGCGACGATCGCCCCTGTCTCGACGTCAACCGCAGGCTCGGGCTGGTATGAGACGCGCGTTCCCCCGCCGCTCCCGTGGCTGAGCCGAGCGATCGGTTCCGTCGGTGTTTTCCGGACTTTCTTCGAGGTCGAGCGGTCCCGTGCCCTTGCGGTCGAACTGCGCCGGCGTTTCCCGAGTTGGGCCGCGCCGCGGGCTTCCCTCGCGAGGCATTCCGCGTCGCCGAATTGGCTCTCGTTGGTGTCCTGGCGCATGACCGCCTTCATCGCCGCATTCGCGCCCTTCGTCGATGCCCGAGTGCCCGCGCGCAGCACTTCAAGAGCCCGGCTTTCTCCGGGATGTCGAGCACGAGGCTGCTCATGGCGTTGAGCAATTCGACGCGAGGCTGACGCCGCACGGTCGAGAGCGAGCTGCGGTCGGGAGCAGGATCCCTGACGCCGTGCCCGAGGAATGCATCGAGAGCCATCGTGTCGTCCAAACGCCGGACAAATCGACGTTCGGCGCCGATCGACGCGAAGTAGCCGTCCACACCATCTGAAAGGGTGGCCCAGCGGCAGCGTAGGGCGATTGCTGCAGTGAGCGTAGGCCCTCGTGCCAAGCCCCTCGATGTTCGCGTCGAAGTCGTGAGAGGCAGGAACACGTTCAGCCCGCCGGAGAGCGATTGGGTCGGCGTCCGGGTCGATCTCGTCGCCCCGATCAGCTCACCTTCGCCTTACCCGATGCGACCCATCGACATCCTCGTCTCCCCACTTCGGTCACGCCTTCCGTGGACGAGGTCACGCGACGCTTCGTGAGGTTCTCGACGGGCCCTTGCGCACCGCACTGTCTGGGGCGGGGTCGCGCCGCGGCGGGGGCCATCGCAGAATTCTGGAAACCTGGTGATGGGCAAGCGGACCCGATTACGAGCTTCATGGCGGACAATCACCTGCCGTTGCTCCATATTGGGAGAATCTCATGCTGCGTCTCGCACTCTCTGCCGCGCTCGCCGTTCCGTTCCTCACGTGGTCCACGATCGACGTCGCGCCGCTCGCCTCCGCCGGCCCGTCGTCCGGTGTTGCGCCCGTTGCCGCTGCCACCGCCCTGACCGCTGTCGTCGTCGACAATGGAACGTCAGGGTACGCCGAACCCCGCGGCAGTTGGAGCGTAAGCGGCCTGGCCGGGGTCGTTGGCGATTCGAAGTTCTCTCAGAGTGCAGACGCCGTCGCGACATTCTCATTTGGTCCGCAGTCCGGCCGCTTCGAGGTGTTCGCGAGCTGGCCGGCACACGCAAATAGCACCACGAACGCGCTCTACCTCATCGAATGCGGCGGCGTCCTCGTTGGGACGGCGCTTCGCGCACAGGCAAATGTTGGAGGGGCGTATGTCTCCTTGGGATGGGTCGACGCGACGGGCGGCAACCTCGTCGTCACCGTCGCGAACGCTCCGAGCGGGGTCGGAGTGCTTCGCGCCGACACCGTAAAGATCGAGACTACGGCCGCTCAAGGCTCCGCGATTCTCCCTCACGTGGCGAGCGCGTGGAACTACGGCGTCCAGAGCTTCCTATACCTCACGAATATCACGGACCAGCCGCTTTCGGTGACCGTCTCGCTCTTTGGCCGCGACGGTTCACTGCTCACGACGTCGGCGGTGCCGGCGCTCGAGAGCGTTGCGCCGGAGTATCCGACCGCCGGGCTCTCCGACCCGGCTACGTTCTACTCCAGCGGCAAGACCCTCACGGTGACGGTTCTCCCACACGCAATCGGTGGAATACAGTTCCAGATTCCCGGCGATGAGACGACGGCGAACTTCGCGGAGTGCTGGGGAACGGTGAGTTGGACTCAACAGAACGGAGCCAGCAAGGAGGCCCTCATCGCTACCGTTGTCTCCTACCGAAACGAGGGGATCTATGTGTTCCCGACCAATGGTGGGAAGCCGTTCTGATTGGATTTGCATCGAGGCGGGCAGCGGCGCCACGCCGAGCCCGAGAATCCCACGAGGCAAGTGGCGCCGGCCCTACTCTTCGGTGTGTGAGGGCCGTAACGGTGATTCCGCTGCCGCGCCTGCATTTCACCCGCGTTGTCATTCCGCAGGGGCGCACTCGACTCGAATATAGTGTGGGCCGAATGGCGAAGTCGTTACACGCGAGATCAGGAGCACGGCTGTCGGGCGGCGGCTGGCTCGGGCAGGTCCGCGAGGAGGCCCGGCGCCTCGCTCGCGCGGCGCTCCGGGGCACCCCTCCCGGGTTCTCGCTTCAGACGGACGATGTGGTGCACAACGCGCTCATTCGTCTCATGCGGGGCGGAGTGCCCGAGCCTCCTGACCCGGAGCACGCCATTGCGCTGATTGGCCAGGCGGTACGCTGCGCCGTCGTCGATCACGTGCGGCGACGGACGGCGCTCCGGCGGAGGGCGTCGAGGACTTCAGAAGACGCGGAGCCAATTGCGCATGGTCCAGCCGTCGAAGGAGCGGAGATACTCGATCTCCATGAGCTCCTCGACAAACTCGCGGCCGACCCGAAGACCGAGCCGGCCGCGCGCGCTTTCGTTCTGCGCTTTTTTCTTGGCTTGACGGTTGCCGAGGTGGCGCAAGTGTTCAGGATCTCGCTGGCGACAGCCGAGCGCCGGATTCGATTCGTACGGGGATGGCTGCGCCAACACCTTCACCAGTGAACGACGAGAACACACTCCGACGCGAGGCCGAACTCTTGGCACGCGCAGCCCTTCACGTACGCGCCGAGGACCGGTCGGAGCTGCTCGACGACTGTTGCGGCGCAGACCAATCGCTCCGGTGCGAGACGGAACGCCTCCTGCGGGATATCCA
This sequence comes from Planctomycetota bacterium, assembly GCA_044222185.1. GTDB lineage: Bacteria > Planctomycetota > CAIWVZ01 > JBGANV01. The sequence goes on along the minus strand of JBGANV010000010.1, from coordinate 132,960 downwards.
CGAAGCGAACGCCACGCCGCAACCGTTCGACGCGTTTCTGCGCGGCGACGAAGCCGCGCCGAGCGACGGGTCCACGTACGGCTACATGCCGGGCACGCGCGTGGGCGCCTATGTGCTCGTCCGACGCCTCGGCGAAGGTGCCAGCGGGGTCGTGTTCGAAGCCATGGGACCTGGCGGGCGCGTTGCGATGAAGATCCTGCGACGCAGCCGGCTCGATCCTCGCCAGCAGCGAAAATTCGAGCGTGAGATCGCGCTTCTTCGAGAGCTGCAGCACCCCGGCATCGCTGCTTATCTCGACGAGGGTCCAGCCGACCAGGGAACTTCCCGTTCCTTCGTGGCTGTGGAACTCGTGAACGGGCGGCCTCTCACCGAGCATGCTACGGAGCGCGGCCTCGACGACGCGGCTCGGGTGCTGCTGATCGAGCAGGCCTGCACCGCGCTTGGTTACGCGCACGGCAGGGGCGTGATCCATCGAGACCTCAAACCCGCGAACATGCTCGTGGATCCCGAAGGACGGGTGAAGATCATCGATTTCGGATCCGCCGCCGTCGATCCATCGATACTCGATTTCATCCAAACGTCAGCGGGAAGTGCATTCGTCGGAACAGTCGCGTATGCCGCACCCGAGCAGATTGGCGGGCGACGCGTCGATGAACGGGCCGACGTGTACGCGCTCGGCGTCGTTCTGTTCGAGCTGCTCACCGGCACGACACCCTACCGGCTCAAAGATGGCGGACTGTTCGACCTGGTGGATGCCGTCAGGATGCAGAGGACACGGCGCCTGGCTGAGCTCCGACCGACCATCTCGCCGGACCTCGAGGCTGTCGTCAACCACGCGCTCGAACGGAATCCGGACCGGCGCTACCGGACCTGTGCGCAGCTTGCGGACGACTTGCGACGGTTTCGCGAACGGCGACCGGTCTCGGTGCGCGGCCCCGGCATCAAGGATCTCTTGCGCCGCGAGATCCAACGTCGACCTGTGGTAGCGGCGGCCATGCTCACCGTGTTCGCCATCTCAGTTGCGGCGAGCTTCATCATCCTTGACCTCCAACGACAGAGGAACGAGGAACGCCTCCAGAGCGCGATGTGTGCCGAGACGGCTTACAGCGCTCTGCCAGGCTACATCCGTGAGGTCGCAGCGGCACGTGATGCTGGACTAACGGTCGCGGCACAGCTGCGAATGTTGAAGGGAATCGAGCCGCTGCTTGCTCTGTTCCGCGATCCACCGCCCGAGGAACGGTCCGTCATTCGGATACTCGCAGCCGCCATCCTCCTCCGGGGTGAGTGTCTGCAGGAAGCTTCGGAGACGATCGGCGCAGAGACCGCCTATCGGGAATCCGCGGCTTACTACGACCGACTTGCCGCCCGACCCGACGCCCCGCAAGAGGATGTGCTCGATGCGGCAGTGCTCTTGGTGAAGCGCGGCGAAGTGGCGCGGGACCGCGGTGACGAAGCCAGGTGCGAGGCACTGTTCCTCGATGTCCTACGTCGAAACGAAGCCGAGGCCGCGCGACGTCCGACGGCACGAGCTCTCGATGATCTCGCGTGGAGTTACGAGCGGTGCGCAACGCTCGAACTTCGGATCCACGGCAACTGGAAGGAGGCCGAGAGGCTGTTCGACCGTATGCGCGTCACGGCGGACAGACTCGGGAAACTCGAGCCCGGTCGGATCTCAGGGCTTCGAGCCAGGTACCTCGCGCGCCATCACCTCGCGCTCCTCGCAGAGGCAACGCTGGACGACGCGCTCGATCGCAAGCTGATCGCGGAGGCTGGTCCCCTACTCACGGAGCTCCTGGGTCGCGAGCCCGACCGACCAGACAACCTCGAACACGCAATTTCCCTCGAGCGGAGCCGTGTGCGGCTTGCGGCAACGTCGCGACCCTCGGGAGTGGCCGGTGCCGCGGACGCTCCGGGCGACCTCGAGCGCCGCGTACTTCGCAGTCTGGACGCTATGTACGAGAGGGCCGTGCGGGCGGAACCGAACGAGCCAATCCGCTCACGCGCGATTCGCCTTCTTTTCCAACTCGCGGCAGTTGCTGAATTGCGCCGCGACGGAACGTGCGCCCAGGAACTTCGGAGCAAAGGGCTGGCGCTCGTCGACTCGAGCCCGCCGACCTTGCGCGGAGCGCCAAGCGAGACGGAGCAGGACGTCTTCGCCCTCCTCGCGAGGCTTCGGCCCGATTGGGCGCATGAAGCTGCCACCGGCGGAATCCGGACGAGTCTCGACGACCCTCTCGACCGTGACGCTGACGGTTCGCGCAGCGCGTTCGTGATACCTCTCATTTGTCACGATCCGCTCGCGGCGACGAGATCGGACCTCCGTCGGGCGCTCGACAACCTCGTCTGCGCGTTCGATGCGGCGCGATTTCGCGACCCGGGAAGAATCGCAACCCTCATCAATGCCGCAGAAATCGCGGGCAGGACCGATGTGATGCGCCGCGCCGCAATCGTGGGACTGCAGACGATCCCGGAGCGCAGCTCCCCGCTCCGCACGCGTTTCGAGCGCGTACTGCAGCAGTGAGGTCCGACCGCTTGGCCCTCGAGAGAGCGGCGAAGCTTGCGGATGTTCCGACCAGCGTCGAAATTCCGCGGCTCGTGTACGTGGCGATCAGGCTTTGCAGCCGTCTCCTTCAGCGCTGGGTCCCGAGCAGCCTCGGCAGGGGCCGGAATGCATTCGTGGCTGATTCTGCGACGAAACCTCGCCTCGGCGTGGAGGATCTTCCTGGTGGCCCACCGCAGCACGACGTCGCCACTGGACCAAGCCATCGCGTGCAGGCGTCGCTCTCGTACAGGTCAGACTCGTCGTGGCTCGGCCTCAGCAGCGGGGGCCCGCCGACCGGACGAATATCGCACCGCGATCGTCGCGGCCCAGCGATGGGCGCGGCCGCGGGCTCGTTTCACCCCGTCGGCGGGTTCGTCGGGCCGTCGTCGGGGTCGGGGCGGGCGAGGCGCCAGGCGAGCACGATCAGGCCGAGCAGGAGCACGGCGTAGACGGAGAACCCGACCCACTGCTTGGGGTCCCAGCCGCGCGGTTTGACGAGATCGTCGTCGGAGGCGAGCGCGGGCGCGGCAATCGTCAGCGCGGTCAGCGCGAGCGTGCCGAGGCGAGCGATGGTTGGGCGGTGGCTCATGAAATGAAGTCGGGCGCGGTCGGCATTGTGCCACCGCGCCCGAATCGCGTCCAAGGACGGCCGAACTACTTGCCGGCCTTGGCCGTGGTCTCCGTCTCCTCCTCCTTCACTTCCGGGCGTGGGAGGTCGACGAATTCGAGCACGGCGCGCGGGCCGTTGTCGCCGAGTCGGTTCTTCGCCATGCGCAGGATGCGGGTGTAGCCACCCTTGCGATCCTTGAAGTGCGGCGCCACGACGTCGAACAGGTGTTTCACCATGTCCTTGTCGTGGACGATCTTCAGTGCGCGGCGGATGTTGACGATCGTCTTGCCTTCCTTGCCGAGCGTCACGAGCTTCTCCGCGTGCGGCCGGTACTCCTTGGCCTTCGCGAGAGTCGTGATGATGCGGTGATGGCGCAGAAGGCTGGTGAGCAGGTTCATGCCGAGGGCTTTGCGGTGCTCCGAAGTCCGCCCAAGCCGACGACCAGTGACGCGATGACGCATGTGAAACTCCGAGTCTCGAAGGCGATCAGACGTTCGCCGTGGTTTCCGGGTCGATCGGCTCCAGGCTTTCCTCGCCGGTATCCCCGCGCAGACGCAGCCCGAGCTCCGCAAGCTTCTGGCGAACCTCGAGGAGGCTCGTCTTGCCGAAGTTGCGGAACTGGAGGAGATCGTCCTCGGAGCGCTGGATCAGATCTCCAACCGTGAAGATCTTCTCGGCCTCGAGGCAGTTGTTCGCACGGACCGACAGGGCCAGCTCGACGATCGGCTTGGCGAGCAGATCGGCCGAAGGCGCTGCGTCATCCGTGATGACGGTGCCCGACTCGAGGTCGGCCGCCGGAATCTCGCTGCCGAGCGATCCGTACGACACGAGCGGGTTCAAGCACTTGCGGTAGATCTTCGAGGCCTCGGTGAGTGCCTCTTCCGGCCGGATGGAACCATCCGTCCAGATCTCGAGGACGAGGCGATCGTAGTCCGTGATCTTTCCGACGCGGGTGTCCTGCGTCGAGTACTTCACGCGAAGGATCGGCGAGAAGATCGAGTCGACCCAGATCTTGCCGATCTCCTGATCGATGTCCTTGGCGCTGCGGCGCGTGCGGGGGTCGGAATAGCGGCTGGACCCCAGCTCGTTCTCTTCCGCCGTCACGTAGCCACGACCGCGAGCCGCCTCCATCTCCATCTCGAAGTCCATCTTGCGCGAGAGCGTGCAGAGGTGGAGCTCGGGATTGACGATCTCGGCGTCACCTTCCGGGACGATGTCCGCGCCGGTGACCGGGCCCTTGTCCGACTTGCGGATGCGCAGCATCACCGGGCCATCCGAGTGGCTGCGGATGCGAAGCTGCTTGACCTGCAGGACGATGTCCGTCACGTCCTCGACGATCCCTTCGACGGGTTGGAACTCGTGGAGAGCTCCCTTGATCGTCACCCAGCGGACCGCCGTGCCCTCGATCGATGAGAGGAGGACGCGACGGAGGCCATTTCCAATCGTGTGCCCGAACCCGCGCTCGAACGGCTCGATCGAGAAGCTCCCGTAGGTGTCGGTGAGCGTTCCACGATCGACGATGACGCGAGTGGGGAGCTCGAGGTTCCGCCAGCGAATGCGCATGTCGGTTGATTCCTTCTGTGTCGACGTTCCGGGTTACTTCGACGCGCCTTCGACGATGAGCTGTTCCTGGATCTTGAACGGGAACTCTTCGCGAGTCGGAAGCTGCTGGACCTTGACGGTCATCGCTTCCTCGTTCCGCTCCAGCCAGCTTGGGACCTGTTGATACGCCTTCGACGACTGAAGGATGTCCGCCAGAACCTTCCGTGCGTTCTCGCGGGGCGTGAATGTCACGACGTCACCGGCTCGAACCATGTACGACGGACGGTCGACCTTGCGGTTGTTCACGAGCACCCAGCCGTGCGCCACGATCTGGCGAGCGCTGGCCGGGCCGTGCCCGAAGCCGGAGATGCGGACGATGTTGTCCAGGCGACGCTCGGCGACCTGAAGCAGCGTGGCGCCCGTGTTGCCGCGGCTGCGCTGAGCGCGCGCGAACGCCAGACGGAACTGGCGCTCGAGCATGCCGAAGAGTCGCTTCAGGCGCTGCTTTTCGCGCAGCTGGCTTCCGTAGTCGGAGCCACCGCGACCGCGCTTCATCATGCGGCCGCCCGGCGGGTAGTTGTCGCCGCGGCGAGCGATCGCGCACTTGACGGTGTGGCAGCGCTCCCCCTTGAGGAACAGCTGCATGCCTTCACGCCGGCACAGCCGGCATTTCGGACCGATGTAACGTGCCATGTTTCTCTCTGCCTCGTCTTGAGGGTCGGTGAATCAGACGCGACGGCGCTTGCGCGGACGGCATCCGTTGTGCGGGAGCGGCGTGACGTCTTCCACGGACTTGATCTCGAGTCCGGACTGACGAAGCGCGCGGACCGCTGACTCGCGTCCGGAGCCCGGTCCCTTGATGCGAACTTCGACTTCCTTCACGCCGAACTTGGAAGCCAGTTCGCCCGCGCGTTCGGCGGCGCGTTGCGCTGCGAACGGCGTGCTCTTGCGCGAGCCCTTGTAGCCGATCGCCCCGGCACTGGACCAGCAGAGCGTGTTGCCCTGAACGTCCGTGATCGTGACGATCGTGTTGTTGAAGCTGGCCTTGACGTGGACCAGCGCCTTCGAGACGGACTTCTTGACCTTCTTCGCGCGCGCAGGTGCCGCCGCCGGCTTGTCGCCCGCTGCTGCCGCTGCTCCGCCCGCCGGTGCCGTCGCTTCTTTCTTTTCAGTTGCCATCGTCTCTGACTCTGCAGCCGCCCTGGCAGCCGCGTTTGGGATCCGACCGTCGTGCGCGGGTCACGCGCACCTCGTCACTTCATCGCCTTGACAGACTTCTTGCCGGCGACCGTCTTGCGCGGGCCCTTGCGGGTGCGCGCATTGCTTTGGGTGTGCTGGCCGCGAACCGGAAGGTTGCGGATGTGGCGCAGCCCCCGGTAGCAGCGAATGTTCTTCAGGCGCGCCACGTTCTGCGCGATCTGGCGGCGCAGTTGTCCTTCGACCGTGTACTTGCGGTCGATGACGGACGCGATGCGTGCGACCTCTTCGTCCGACAGCTTGCTCGCCGGCAGGTTGGGATCGATGTTCAGCTCCTGGCAGAGCTGGAGCGCCAGGTGCGGACCGATGCCATAGAGGTAGCGCAGCGAGATCCTGACGACCTTGTTGTTTGGGATGTCAACGCCCGAGATACGCGGCATGCTTTTTCCTCAGAACTCGAGGTTCACTTCTGACGCTGTTTGTGGCGGCGGTCCAACTTGCAGATCACGCGAAGGACACCCTGACGCCGGATGATGCGGCAACCCTCGCAGATGCGCTTCACGGAAGCTCGGACTTTCATGACGACTCCGTCCGTCTCAGTCGCGGTAGACGATGCGCCCCTTTGACAAGTCGTAGGGCGACATCTCCACCGTCACTCGATCGCCAGGCAGGATCCGGATGTAGTTCATCCGCATCTTGCCCGAGACGTGCGCGATCACTTCGTGTCCATTGTCGAGACGCACCAAGAAGGAGGCGTTCGGTAGCGGCAGCTTCACGGTCGCCGTCAAACGAATCGGCTCTTCCTTGGGCATCTACTATCCACTCCTAGCCGGCGCACGCGAGTGCGTGTCCGACCCTGGTCAACACTCTGGGGCCATCGTCCATGATGACCACCGTGTCCTCGAAGTGAGCCGACAACCTGGCGTCGCCGGTCACCACTGTCCATCCATTCCCGAGCAGTCGCGTGGCCCCGCTTCCCACTCGGAAGACCGGTTCGATCGCGAGCGCCATCCCCGACTCGAGCAGCAGGTCCTGCCGCCGGAGGCGAGGCGTCACGCGGTTGGGAACTTCGGGCTCCTCGTGGAGCTTCGTCCCGATTCCGTGACCCACGTATCCGTCAACGATCCCGTATCCGTCTCTCGCGGCCACCCGTTCGATCGCATGCGCGACTTCCGAGAGCCACCGCCCGGGCCGACAAACTTCGATGGCCCGATCCAGCGCCTCCGCGGTCGTAGCGATCAAACGACGCGCTTCATCCGTACCGCGCCCGACGACGACGGTCCGCGCTGCATCAGCGTGGTAGCCATCCCAGGCGACGCCCACATCGATCGTGAGGACGTCGCCTTCGACGAGCGCGCGTTCAGCTGGAAGACCGTGCAGCACCTCTTCATTCACCGAGGCACAGATGGAAGCGGGATAGCCGTAGAGGCCTTTGAGAGCCGGGGCTGCCCCGTTCCGCCTGATGAATGCTTCGACCGCGCGATCGATCTCGAGCGTCGTGATCCCAGGAAGAACGAGCTGTGAACAAAACTCGAAGATGCGCGAAATCACCTCCCCCGCGCGCTGCATCTTTGCGATCTCGCGCTCGGTCTTGAAGGTGATCACCCGTCTCTCGTCTTGTTCGAAGGGTCGAAACAGTAACGGCCTCGGAAAACCGGCTCAAGTGCCGGCGACGGCCCGTTTCAAGGCCGAAGCTACGTCCTGGACTGCACCCGCCGCGGGTATGGGACGAAGGGTTCCCTTCTTCCGGTAGTACTCCACGAGGGGGGCGGTCTTTCGGTCGTACTCTTCCAATCTGCGCGTCACGGTCTCCGGTTTGTCGTCATCCCGAACGTAGGTCTGGCCGCCACAGGCGTCGCAGACCCCCGCCTTTTTCGGCGGGTTCGTGAGTGTGTTGAAGCTCGTTCCGCAGTTGCGGCACGTGACCCTTGCGGTCAGCCGGCGGACGAGTTCGTCCCTCGGGATCTGGAAGTCGACGCAGGCCGTCAACTTGAGACCCAGTCCAGCCAGGTCCTGCTCGAGGGACTCCGCCTGGGGGACCGTTCGCGGGAATCCGTCGAGGATGAAGCCCTTCCGGCAGTCCGGCCGGGCCAGTCGCTCCCGGACGAGCCCGCAGACGACGGCATCTGGAACGAGCTCCCCGCGGTCCATGTACCCCTTGGCCTGGGTTCCGAGCGGGGTCCCCTCCTTCACCGCGGCGCGAAAGATGTCGCCCGTGGAAATGTGGGGGATGCCCTGCGCCTCGGCGAAGGTCTTCGCCTGAGTGCCCTTGCCAGCACCCGGAGGTCCCAGGAAGACGAGGTGCATCAGCGCGCACCGCTGCCGGGCTTGCGGCCACTGGCGCCCATGAAGCCCTCGTAGTTCCGCATCAGGAGGCTCGCGTTCAGCTTGTCGACGACGTCGAGGGTGACACCGACGACGATGAGGATGCCCGTACCGCCGAGGAAGCCTGCGACGAGCGAGTCGACGTTCATCTGCTGAGACGCGACTTCCGGGATCACGGCGATGACCGCCAGGAAGAAGCCGCCCACCAGCGTGATGCGGACGAGAACCTTCTCGAGGAACTGTGCCGTCTTCTGACCTGGGCGGATGCCGGGGATGAACGCCCCCGACTCCTTCAGGTTGTTCGCGATCTCGGTCGGCTGGAACATGATCGACGTCCAGAAGAACGAGAAGAAGACGATCAGGCCCACATAGAGCAGAACGTGGAGCCAGCTGCCGTAGGAGAACCACGGCACGCGCTCGGCGCGGCCGCTCACCCACTGCACGATCTGCAGCGGAAGCACGAGCAGCGACGAGGCGAAGATCACGGGCATCACGTTCGCCATGTTCAGCTTGATGGGCAGGTAGTGCTTGTTGCCGCCGTACATCTTGCGGCCCTTCATCATCTTCGCCTGCTGCATCGGGATGCGGCGCTGTCCCTTGGACATGTAGATGACGCCCACGACGATGAAGAAGTACAGGCACGCGAGGATGGCCGCGTTCACGAGCTGAGACCGATCGTCCTTCGCCGCGGTCAACATGCGCCCGAACGCGAGCGGCACGCTGTCGACGATGCCCGTGACGATGAGCAGCGAGATGCCGTTGCCGACGCCGTACTCGGTGATCTGCTCGCCGAGCCACATCAGGAAGACCGTTCCTGCGGTGATGCCGAGCGCGGCGGTGATCGTGAAGCCGATCCCGCTGTCCGGGATGACCGTGTCACCGAGGTTCTTGAACGTGGTCAGCGAGAGCACGATCGCCTGGCCCAAGGCCAGCGGAACGGTGAGAAGGCGCGAGTACTGATTGATCTTGCGTTGCCCGGCGGCACCTTCCTTGGAGAGGGCCTCCAGGCTGGGAATGACCTTCACCAGCAGCGAGAAGATGATCGACGCGGAGATGTAGGGAAGCACCCCGAGCGAGAACAACACGGGCACGCGGAGATTGCCGCCCGACAGCGCATTCATGAAGCCGACGAGCTGCCCGACCGTCTGGTCTGCACTCTTGCCGAGGAACTCCCGCATGGCCGCCGCATTGACGCCGGGAAGCGGAACGTGGAAACCGATGCGATAAACGAACAAGAGAGCGAGCGTGATGAAGATCCGCTTACGGATCTCCTCGACTCGGAACAGATTCAGGATCGGGGCGAACATGTCACTCGATCTCCTGCGCCGTTCCGCCCTTCTTCTCGATGCCATCCTTGGCGGCCTTCGAGAAGGCGTGCGCCTGGACGGTCAGCGCGTGGTCGACCGTGCCGTGTCCGAGCACCTTGATGCGCTCGGCACGACGCGGAATGAGGCCCTTCGCCTTGAGGTCGTCCGGGCCGACCGTCGAGCCTGCCGCAAACACCGCCAGGTCGGAAAGGTTGACGACCTCGTAGACGACCTTGAAGAGCGCGTTGGAAAAACCGCGCTTCGGCAGACGCCGGAACAGCGGCATCTGACCGCCGATGAAGCCGACCTTCGCGTGCGAGCCAGCACGGGAGTTCTGTCCCTTGAATCCGCGCGCGGCGGTCTTGCCGCGTCCGGATCCGATGCCGCGCCCGACTCGAAGCCGGTACTTGCGCGGCACGTCCACCTTCTTGACGTCAGAGAGGTTCATGAGTGGTTCTCGCAGACTCAGCCCGGAAGGCTGACACCCCGAAGTGCCTCGACCTGCTCCTTCGTGCGGAGCTGGGCCAGGGCGTCCATCGTCGCCTTCACGAGGTTGATCGGGTTCGTGCTCCCGAGCGACTTCGTGAGAATGTCGTGAATCCCGACCGCAGTCACGATCGCGCGCACGGTGGCGCCGGCGATGACGCCCGTGCCAGGGGCCGCAGGGATCATGACCACCGATGACGCGCCGTACCGACCCTGCACGCGGTGCGGGATCGTGCTGCCCTTCATGGCAACCGGCGTCATCGACTTGCGCGCTTCCTTCGATCCCTTCTCAACGGACTGAGGGACCTCGTTCGCCTTGCCGAAGCCGATACCGACGCGGCCACGGCGGTCGCCAACGACCACCAGTGCGGAGAACGAAAACCGCCGGCCACCCTTCACGACCTTCGCCGAGCGGTTGATCTTGATCACCGTCTCCTGCATGTCGTCGCGAGGCTGATTGTCCGAGGACGTTTGGCGTCTGTTTCTGTTTGGTGGTGGCATCGAATCTTCTCGTCGAGCCGGCTCACGGGGAGCCGGATGTCAGAACTGCAGTCCAGCCTTGCGGGCGGCGTCGGCGAGGGCCTTGATCCGCCCGTGGTAGATGAACCCGTTGCGATCGAACACGACCTTCGTGACGCCCGCCTTCTTGGCGCGCTCGCCGATGGCCGTCCCGATCGACTCGGCGGCTTTCATGTTCCCGCCGGTCTTGAACGCTGCCTTCAGGTCCTTGTCCCCCGAGCCAGCCGCCACGAGCGTCCGCCCAGCCATGTCGTCGATGACCTGGGCGTAGATGTGGTTCAGGCTGCGAAAGACCGTGAGACGCGGACGCTCCGCGGTCCCGAACACCCGCTTGCGGATGTGTTGCTTCCGCCGTTGCCGGCGAGTTGCCTTGATCGTCGTCTTGGTGGTGGCCATGGTCGATTACGCCTTTCCGCCGACAGCCTTGCCGGCCTTGCGCTCGATGACCTCGCGCTCGTAGCGAATGCCCTTGCCCTTGTAGGGTTCGGGCGGCCGCACCTTGCGAACGATGGCCGCGAACTGGCCGACCTGCTGCCGGTCGGCGCCCTTGATCATGATCTGGGTCGGCTTGGGGCACTCGACGGTCAGGCCGGCCGGGATCGTGAAGTCGACCGGGTTGCAGAACCCGATGTTCAGCGTGAGCTTGTTCTTGCCCTCGAGGCGTGCGTTGTAACCGACGCCTTCGATCTCGAGGCCGCGTTGGAACCCCACCGAGACGCCCTTCACCATGTTGTTGATGAGGGCGCGGTAGAGGCCGTGACGCGCGCGGTTCTGGCGGTCGTCGTCGGGACGCTTGACGGCGACCTGCTTCTTCTGGTCGTCGACCTGCACCGAGAACCCCGGGCCGATCGCGCACTGAAGTTCACCCTTGGGTCCCTTGGCGACGACGGTCCGGTCCTTGACCTGGATCGTGACGCCCGAGGGAACCGCCACTGGTTTGACACCGATACGGGACATGACTCGTCTCGCTTCTGTTCAGTCCGACATCACCAGACCTGGCACAACACTTCGCCGCCGACTTTCGCGGCTCGTGCTTCCTGGTCCGAGAGAATGCCCTTGTTCGTGCTGACTACCGCGATGCCGAGGCCGTCGAGGACTCGCGGCAACTCGCCACAGGCCCGGTAGACCCGGCGCCCGGGGCGGCTGATGCGCTCGATGCGGTTGATGATGGTCTCGCCGTCCGGGCCGTACTTGAGGAACACCCGGATCATGCCTTGCTGTTCGTCTTCCACGACGCGGAAGTCGCGGACGAATCCGGTGCGCTTCAGCGTCTCGACGACACCCTGCTTGGTCCGTGACGCCGGGACGTCCACGTGCGCGACGCGGTTGCGCGTCGCGTTGCGGATACGCGTCAGGAGGTCGGAGATCGGATCAGAATTGCTCATGAATCACTCCGTCCGGTAGGTCACCAGCTGGCCTTCCGAACTCCAGGAATCTCTCCGCGGTTCGCCAAGTTGCGGAAGCAGATGCGGCAGACTCCGAACTTCTGGTACACGCCGCGCCCGCGGCCGCACAACGTGCAGCGCCGGCGGTGGCGAGTCTTGAACTTCGGCGTTCCGAGCGACTTGTTGACTTGCGATTTGGTAGCCACTGAGTGGATCCCCGTTTCAGTTTCGCTTGAATGGCATTCCGATGAGCGTGAGCAGCTCGGAGGACATCTCGTCGCTGCCTCCGGAGATCACCATCGTGACGTCGAGTCCTTGCGTGAACTCGGCCTTGTCCATGTTGATCTCGGGGAACACGCTCTGCTCCGACAACCCCATCGTGTAGTTGCCGCGGCCATCGAACGAGTTGGCCTTAAGGCCACGAAAGTCACGGATACGCGGAACGGCGAGCGAGATGAGGCGGTCGAGGAACTCCCACATCCGAGCGCCTCGCAGATCGACCTTGCAGCCGATCGGCATGTTCTCGCGAAGGCGGAATCCGGCGATGGCGTGCTTGGCCAGCGTGATCACGGGCTTCTGGCCCGCGATGGCGGTCATGTGCTGCACCGCTTCCTCGATGCGCTTCTTGTTGTCGATCGCCTTGCCGACGCCCATGTTGAGGGCGATCTTCCGGAGACGCGGAACCTGATGGATGTTCTTCAGATTGAACTTCTTCATCAGTGCCGGAACGATCTCCGTCCGGTACTTCACTTCCATCCGCGGTTTTTCGACGACTGCACTAGCCATGGCTCAGTCCTTTTGCGAGTGACCCCGGGCGGCCTACTTCTTCTTTTCCTTGGCGGGGCGAGCGGCCTTGCCGCCCTTGGTTCCGCCGATCGTTGCGCCGGACTTCGCGGAGACGCGCGTCTTGTCCTTGCCGGCCCCCGTCATGCGAACGCGGACGCCCTTGCCGTCGCTGTCGGACCACAACGCGACGTTGGAGATCGCGATGGGGCCCGGACGGTGGACGCGGCCGCCGGCCTGCGGGTTCTGGGGATTGCGCTTGAGGTGGCGTGTGATGACGTTGACGCCTTCCACAACCACGCGGTTGTGCTTCAGGATCACGCGCAGGACTCTTCCGCGCTTACCGCGGTCCTTCCCTGCCAGGATCACGACCTCGTCGTTCGTTCTGATCTTGTTCATGGCTTCGCTCGTCGCAGTCGAGGTTCAGACGACTTCCGACGCGAGTGAGATGATCTTCATGAAGTTCTTGGCCCGCAGCTCACGTGCCACGGCACCGAAGATGCGCGTCCCGCGGGGCTCGTTGGCCGCGTCCAGGAGCACGATCGCATTCTTGTCGAACCGGACGTAGGAGCCGTCCTCACGCCGCACCGGACGGCGCGTGCGGACGATGACGCCCTTGACGACCTCGCCTTGCTTGACGGTGCCGCTCGGGATCGCCTTCTTCACGGCGCCGACGACCACGTCACCAAGCGACGCATAGCGCCGGCGCGTGCCGCCGAGCACCTTGATGCACATCACGATCTTGGCGCCGGTGTTGTCGGCGACGTCGAGCATCGTTTGTTCTTGGATCATGGATCACGCCTCCTGGATGAAGTCGGGCGCCGTGTTGCGGGCCTTCTCGAGCACCCGGACCAGCCGGAAGCGCTTCGTGCGGGAAAAAGCGCGGCTCTCGACGATCTCCACGCGATCGCCGGTGCTCGCTTCTTCCTTCTCGTCGTGTGCCTTGAGGACGGTCTTTCGGCGCATGTACTTGCCGAACACCCCGTGCTTGACGAGGCGATCGACGCGCACGGTGATGGTCTTCTCCATCTTGTCGCTCGTGACGACGCCGATGTACGCCTTGCGGTTGCCGCGATCGTCCTTGATGTCGTTGGTTTCGGTCATGACGCTGCCTTCCCAGGCTTCTGACGCTCGCGAAGGACGGTGTTCATCCGGGCGATGTCCCGTCGCACGTCGCGCAGGCGTGACGGCTGGGCGATCTGCTCGACCGCATCCTTGAATCGCATGTCGAAGAGTTCTCGCTTCAGAGTGGCGATCTGCACGCGCAGATCGTCATCCTTCAGAACTCGAATCTCGGTCATCTTCATGTTCGCAGCACTCCCGGACGGTCACACCTTGTGACGACGACGGACGAACCGGCAACGGATGGGCAGCTTGTGGGCGACGCGCAGCAGGGCCGTACGCGCGGACTCCACCGGAACGCCACCGATCTCGTAAAGGACCGTTCCCGGCTTCACGACCGCGCACCAGTACTCGATGTCACCCTTGCCCATACCCATTCGCACTTCCAGCGGCTTCGCAGTGACGGACTTCTGCGGGAAGATCCGCACGAAGATCCGGCCTTCGCCGCTGAGGAAGTGGCTCGCCGCGATGCGCCCGGCTTCGATCTGCTTGGCCGGAATCCACGCCGCATCGAGCGCCTGGAGCCCGAACTCGCCGAAGCTCACGACGTTGCCACGTGTGGCGTTGCCCTTCACGCGGCCGCGCTGGCTTTTCCGGTACTTGACCCTTTTGGGCATCATCGCCATGGGATGACTCTCCGATTACGCTTCCGCCTCGCCGCGCGGCTGGACGGCCGTGGGGCGACGCATGCCGATGCCGGCACCGGTCTTCTGCTTGCTGTACTTGCCGAGGTAGATCCAGCACTTCACGCCGATGTGTCCGTACGGCGTCACGGCCTCGGTGAACCCGAAGTTGATCTCGGCGTCGAGATCCGTCAGGGGCAACCGACCGAGGTGCGAGTCCTCGCAGCGGGACATTTCGGCGCCGCCGAGGCGACCCGACAACATGACCTTCACGCCACCAGCGCCGGCGTTCATCGTCGTCTGGAGGGCCTTCTTCAGCACGCGGCGGAAGGCCTGGCGCTTCTCGAGCTGCTCGCGGACCGACTCGGCGACGAGCTGGCCGTTCAGTTCCGGCCGGTTCACTTCCGAGATCGTGAGGCGGATCTTCCGCGTCTTGTCCTTGATCAGCTGCTCGACCTCTTGCTGGATCTCTTCGAGCTTCTTGCCCTTCTTGCCGATGAGCAGCCCCGGGCGCGCGGTGTGCACGATGATCGTCGTGTTCTCACCCGTGCGCTCGATCTCGACCATCGGGATGCCAGCGAAGAAGTACTTCGACTTGATGTACCGGCGGATCGTCTGGTCTTCCTTGAGGGTGCGCGGGAAGTCCTTCTTCGAGGAATTCCAGCGGGAACGCCAGCGCTCGTTGATTCCGATACGGAAACCGAGTGGATGGACTTTTTGCCCCATGAACGATCACTCCGTCTTGCCGCCGGTCGCGGCAGGCTCGGCCTTCTGGCGACGGGCTCGACGTCCGCCACCCTTCTTCGTCTCCCGGACACTGAGAACGAGCTCGAAGTGCGTGGTTCGCTTGCGGATCGGCATCGCGCGGCCCTGGGGGCCCGGACGGAACCGCATGCGGCGCTGCTTGAGCGGGCCTTCGTTCGCCACGACGTACTTGACGAACAGCTCGTTCACGTCGACCGCACCAGCCTGGCTGGCGTTTGCGACTGCGGACTTCAGGAGCTTCGACAGCATCGGCGCAGCGCGCCGATTGATGTACATGAGCTGCTCGAGAGCCTGGTTGACTGACTTCCCGCGAATGAGGTCGACGACCTGCTTCGCCTTGCGCGAGGCCATCGGGGCGTAGTGCAACCGAGCGCGATACTCGGGCGCGTTCGAATTATCGGGCTGCTGGGGCACTTGCCGCCTCCTTCTTCTCGCCGCCGTGGCCGCGGAAGGTCCGCGTCGGGGCGAACTCGCCGAGCTTGTGACCGACCATCTCCTCGGTGATGAAGACCTTCATGTGGGTCTTGCCGTTGTGAACCATGTAGGTGTGGCCCACGAAGTCCGGGGTGACGGTGCACGAACGTGCCCATGTCTTCAGAGGCTCGTTGCGTCCGCGCTCCTTCTGCGCGAGGGTGCGCGCGAGGAGCTTGGCGTCTACGTACGGGCCCTTCTTGGTGGAACGGCTCATCGATCACCTCGCCTTCTTGCGACCGCGGATGATGAAGCGGCTCGTGGCGTTCTTCTTCTTGCGGGTCTTGCCGCCCTTGGCGAACTTGCCCCACGGCGACACCGGGTGACGACCGCCTGATCGGCGACCTTCACCACCACCCATGGGGTGCGCGGTCGGATTCTGGGCCGAACCACGGCTCCACGGGCGGATACCCATGTGGCGATGGCGGCCAGCCTTGCCGATCGTGATGTTGATGTGGTCCAGGTTTCCGACCATGCCGAGCGTCGCGCGGCAGGTCAGCGGGACCATGCGCATTTCGGTCGAGGGCAGGAGGATGATCGCGTAGTCGCCTTCCTTGGCGACGAGGCGGGCCACCATCCCAGCCGAGCGGACGAGCTGTCCGCCGCGACCGGGTCGAAGCTCGATGTTGTGAACCTCGACACCGACGGGGATCTCCTTGAGCGTCATGGAGTTCCCGACCTTGGGCTCGACTGCGGGTCCCGAGATGACCGTCATGCCGTCCGTTAGGCCGACCGGCGCCAGGATGTAGCGCTTCTCGCCGTCCGCGTAGTTCAGGAGAGCGATGTTGGCGCTGCGGTTCGGGTCGTACTCGATGCCCGCGACCTTCGCCGGCACGCCATCCTTGTCGCGCTTGAAGTCGATGATGCGGTAATGCTGCTTGTGCCCACCACCGCGGTGACGCGACGTCACGTGTCCGTGCGCGTTGCGACCACCCGTACCCTTCTTGGGTGCGAGAAGCGACTTCTCCGGCTCGCGTTTCGTGAGCTCCGCCTTGAAGTCGACGACCGATGCGCCGCGGCGCCCCGGTGATCTCGCTCGATATCTGCGAATTGCCATGGTCTGGGTCCTGCGACCCCGCCGATGAGGCGGGATCAGATGATGTCGATCTTCTCGCCCGAACGGAGGGTGACGATGGCCTTCTTGACGTCGACACCCATCGTCTTGTGCCAGCCGATCCGCCGCTCGAGGCCCTTCTTCTTGCTCGTGTTCACCTTCACGACGTGAACGTTGAAGAGCTTCTCGATGGCGCCGCGGATCTCGACCTTGTTCGCATCGCCGGCGACCTCGAACGTGTACACGCCACGACCTTCGGCGCGTCCCATGTTCTTCTCGGTGACCAGCGGGCGCTTCACGACTCGGTAGGCATCACGCATCGGAGTTGGCCTCCTTCAGCGCCACGAGGGCCGGCTCGGTGATCAACATGTTGCGGAAGAAGCAGACGTCGTAGGCATTCAGCTGCGACACTTCCGTAACCTTGACGCGCGGGATGTTTCGGACCGAGAGAAGGACGTTCTTCTCGATCTTGTCGACGACGATCAAGCAGGACTGCTCGCAGTTGAGGCTGCGCAGCAGCTTGGCGACGCTCTGCGTCTTCGGCGCGTTCATCGCGATCGCATCGACGACGGCGACCTGTCCGTCGCGGAACTTGGAGAGGAGCGCAGACTGCAGCGCAACCTTCAGGGCCTTGCGCGGCATGCGATACGAGTAGTCGCGGGGATGCGGGCCGTGAGCCACGCCACCACCGCGGCACTGGGTTACTTGCGGATGCCGAACGCGGGCGCGGCCCGTGTGCTTTTGCTTGAACAGCGGCTTCTTGGCGCGGGCGACCTCGGCGCGAGTCAGCGTGTCGTGCGTGCCGACGCGCTGATTGGCCTCGTACATGATGATCGCGCTGCGAAGCGTGCGAGTCTTGACCTTGTCGCCGAGGAACGACGTATCGACCTCGGTGCGACCGGCCTGACCTTGTTTCAGAATGGGAACTTCCATGAATCAGTCCCTCACTTCTTCGCCTTCTGGGCGGTCTTGGCGGTCTTCTTGTCCTTCAACACCGGGGCCACGCCGCGGACCTTCTTGACGCCCGTCTTGGCCGTCTGGATGGAAACGAGTCCACCACGCGGCCCAGGGAGGGCGCCCTTGATCAGCATGAGGTGCTGGCCTTCGTCGACCGAAATCACTTCGAGGTTCTTGACCGTCGAGCGCTCGACGCCGTACTGGCCGGCCATGCGCTTGTTCGGGAAGACGCGGCCTGGATCCGAGTGCATGCCGATCGAACCGGGTCGGCGATGGCACATGTGACCGTGCGAAGCGGGACGACCATGGAAGCCGTGGCGCTTCATGACGCCCGCGGTTCCGCGTCCCTTGGTGGTACCGACGACGTCCACGAGATCGCCCGGCTTGAAGATCGCGCAGGTGATCACCTCTCCGAGCTTCTGCGTGGGCTCGATGCCGAGCCGTGACTCGCGGAGAACGCGATGCGGTCCGATGCCGGCCTTCTTGCAGTGGCCGATCTCGGGCTTCGAGAGCGACCGCTCCTTGACGGGGTCGAACGCGAGTTGAATCGCGTTGTACTGATCCGATTTGACCGTCTTCACTTGCGTGACCGTGCATGGTCCCGCTTCGACGATCGTGGCCGGAATGACCTGTCCAGTGTCACTGAAGACCTGGATCATCCGACCTTTGCGCCCCAGTAAGAGGTGTCCCATTGTGACTGTCCTCGGTGTCGATCTCGAATCTCAGGGAGTTCCGCGACCACCTACGCCTTGATCTTGATCTCCACACCCGCCGGAAGATTGAGCTGCGACAGAAGGTCGACGGTCCGCTTCGTCGGCTGGCTCAGGTAAATGATCCGTTTGTGGGTGCGGATCTCGTACTGCTCGCGCGACTTCTTGTCGACGTGCGGGCTGCGCAGGACGGTGTACCGCTCGATTCGCGTCGGCAGCGGAATCGGCCCGATCACTTTGGCTTCAGACCGGCGGGCGACCTCGACGATCTCCTGCGCGGACATATCCAAAGCCTCGTGGTCGTACGACTCGAGTCTGATTTTGATTCGGTCATCAGCCATGTCTTCGCTCGCTCTTCGCCGGTAGGTCCGAACGGACCGATCCGACATTCAGAGGTCCCGTTCCCATGTGGCCTGATGGAGGCGGTGCCTGCCATTTGGAGCGAACGACGTCCAGGCTGGGCACAAAGCAGGAGCGCCGCGCGCCCTCGGGCACGCGGCGTTTCTGGCATTGCCCCCGCTCCGGCGCGCATCTCCGAGGAGATGCAACGGTGACCCGTCAGTTACTCACTGGAGTCACGTCCCGGAGGTCCGTCGAAGCCTCGATGGACTGGGGTTGCCCGCTGGTCGCGATCACTCGCCGACCACGTTGGGACGGGGAGTGTGGCAAGAAATCCAGTGCCTTCAAGCGGTCGGCACGGCAATTTCCGTGGAGTCGTGCGCAGCCGACGAACTGCGGCGTGGGCGAATGCGCCGCACGTGGCGGTGCGGCGATCGATGCGCCGCATACGCAACGTCCGCCGGGCGCCGATTCGCGCCGTAGCGCTTCACGCCGAAATGGGCCGACCGGCCCGGCCGATGGACGTATCGCGGCAACATCGCCGCAGGCCGCTACTGGTTGGCGCTTTCAACCAACGGGGGCGGATGTGGGGCCGGGCCGAGCCGGCGGGCCCTGAGGGCGCGGTCAGCCGCGAGCCGCCGCGCCGGCCTCGGCCATCAGGAGCCGAGGCGGGCGACCCGCGCGATCGCGCGGGTCGAAGCGGTCACTTCTCGATCTTCTCGACCATGCCTGGCGGAACCGCGCGATACTCCTTCGGCTCCAGGGAGTACGCCGCGCGTCCCTGGGACAGCGAGCGTGCCACCGTGGAGTACCCGAAGAACTCCGACAGCGGGACGTCGGCACGAACGAGGTTCGGCTCGACGCTCGTCTCGAGCTCGTTGATCGACGCGCGGCGCGAATTCAGGTCGCCGATGATCGGCGACAGGAACTGCGACGGCACGGTGACTTCGAGGTTCATGATCGGCTCGAGCATGATCAGGCCGGCCTTCTTCACCGCGTCCTGGAACGCCATCGAACCGCAGATCTGGAACGCCATGTCCGACGAGTCGACCTCGTGGTACTTGCCGTCGATCAGCCGAACCTTGACGTCGATGACCGGGTAACCCTGCCCGCAGCCGCCCTCAGCGGCCTGCTTGACGCCGTATTCGACCGACGGGATGTACTCGCGCGGGATGTTCCCGCCCTTGATCTCGTTCTCGAACACGACGCCCTGGCCGGGGGCCGGCTCGACGATGATCTTGCACTGCGCGAATTGACCGCGGCCGCCGGACTGCTTCGCGTACTTGAGGTCGACCTGCGCCTCGTTCCGGATCGTCTGGCGGTAGGCGACGCGCGGCTTCCCGACGTTCGCTTCGATGTGGTGATCGCGGACGATCCGGTTGCGAATGATCTCCAGGTGCAGCTCGCCCATGCCGTAGATGATGAGCTGGCTGGTCTCCTGGTCGACCGAGAAGCGGAACGTCGGGTCCTCACGCATGAGCTTCTGGAGGACGTCGCCCAGTTTCTCCTTGTCGTCGGAGGTCTTCGTCTCGATCGCCATCGAGATGACGGTCGGCGGGAAGGTCGGGGCCTCGAGTGCGTAGGGCGTCTCGCGAAGGCACAGCGTGTCACCCGTCGCCGCGAGCTTGATGCCGACGGCGGCGCAGATCTGGCCGGCGCGGGCCGCCTCGATCGACTCGCGCTCATTCGCGTGCATCAGGTAGATGTGCGCGATGCGCTCGGGCTTGCCAGTGCGCGCGTTCATGAGCTGCATCCCGGGCAGGAGCGTGCCCTGGTAGACGCGCATGAACGTCAGTTCGCCGTGCTTGTCGCTCACGGTCTTGAACACGAGGGCGACCGGCGGCTTCTTGTCGTCAGGCTCGACCGAGAGGGGCTCATCCGTCTTGGGATTCGTTGCCTTGATCTTCGGCTTGTCGAGCGGGGACGGCAGGAAGGAACGGACGCCGTCCAGCAGGCGCTGGACGCCCTTGTTGCGGAGTGCCGACCCACAGAACACCGGCGTGATCTTGCCAGCGCAGGTCGCTTCGCGGATTCCGCGGACGATGTCTTCGAACGTGATCTTGTCGCCCGAGAGGAACTTCTCGCAGAGGTAGTCGCTGGTTTCAGCGAGCTTCTCTTCGAGCTTCTCGCGCCACTCGTTCGCCATCTCCACGTACTCGGGTGGGATCGCATCGAGCACGAAGCGCGCGCCCTGCGAATCCTCGTCGTACTTGATGGCCTGCATCTTGACGAGGTCGACGACGCCGGAGAACGCCTTCTCCGCGCCCATGGGGATCAGCACCGGAACCGGGTTGGCGCCGAGGCGGTCCTTGATCGACTTGATGGCCTTGAAGTAGTCCGCGCCGATGCGGTCCATCTTGTTGATGAACGCGAGGCGCGGGACGTTGTACTTGTTCGCCTGGCGCCAGACGGTCTCGGACTGGGCTTCGACGCCGGCGACGGCGCAGAACACGCCGACCGCGCCGTCGAGGACGCGGAGCGAGCGCTCGACTTCGGCCGTGAAGTCGACGTGACCGGGCGTGTCGATCAGGTTGATCGTCACGTCACGCCAGGTGCAGGTCGTTGCCGCGCTCTGGATCGTGATGCCGCGTTCCTGCTCCTCAGGGAGGAAGTCCATGGTCGCGGTGCCTTCGTGCACCTCGCCCATGCGATGCTCCTTTCCCGTGTAGAAGAGGATGCGCTCCGACACCGTGGTTTTGCCGGCGTCGATGTGCGCGACGATCCCGATGTTCCTGATCTTGGATATGTCGTAAGCCTTCACGGTCGTCTACCTGTGGTTCGGGCAGGTTTCCCTGCCGTCATGACCCTGGCGCGCCGACGTGGCGCGCGCATTGCACACCTGCGAATTTCACATCCGGACTCGCGTGTCCGGCCGGCCGTCGCTACGCAGCCGATGGCGTCAAACTCTCGTCTGCCCAAAAAAAGAAGACGCTCTACGCGATGAAGACTGCGTGAGAGCGCCGCGGGCATTCGAGGCGCACCCGTCCGCGAGGCCGGGTGCGAGCGCACTCACCACGCGAGGTGAGCGTTCATCTTGTTGGCTTCCGCCATCTTGTGCGTGTTCTCGCGGATCGTGATCGCCGCGCCTTCGTTCTTGAAGGCGGCGAGGATCTCGTCGGCGAGCCGGGAGCTCATCGACCGCCCGCTCTTGGAACGGCTGACTTCGAGGAGCCAGCGGAACGCGAGCGACTGCTGGCGGTTCTTCTTCACTTCCATCGGAACCTGATACGTCGCACCGCCCACGCGTTTGGAACGGACTTCGACGACGGGCTTCAGGTTGTTGATGGCTTGCGAGAAGATGTCCTCGGGCTTGGTCTCCGGAACCTTCTTGGCGACCGCCTCGAGCGCGTCGTAGCAGACGCGGCGCGCGGTGGACTTCTTGCCCTGCTTCATCAGCGAGTTCACGAACTTCGCGATGAGCTTGCTGCCGTACCTGGGATCCGGCTTCAGGAACCGTTCCGTCGACTCGTATTTCTTCGACATCGTCTGACTCTCCGCACCGCCGCGTCATCGCCGGGTGCAGCCTGCGCCCCCTGGCGCCTCAGTCGTCTCGGCCACCAGGTGTTGCGGGTGGCCGTGCGCACCCATGCCGGGTGCGCCCGCGTGCTGAACTACTTCGGACGCTTCGTCCCGTACTTGGAGCGGCTGCGCTTGCGATCATCGACGCCACCAGCGTCCAGCGTTCCACGGATCACGTGGTAGCGGACACCGGGGAGGTCACGGACGCGGCCACCGCGCACGAGGACGATGGAGTGTTCCTGCAGGTTGTGGCCTTCGCCGGGGATGTAGACCGTGGTCTCCTTCCCGTTCGAGAGGCGCACACGCGCGATCTTGCGAAGAGCCGAGTTCGGCTTCTTCGGCGTCATGGTCTTCACCTGGAGGCAGACGCCGCGCTTTTGCGGGCATGACCCGAGCACGGGCGACTTGCTTTTCCAGCGCACCTTTTCACGGCCCTTGCGGACCAACTGATTGATCGTCGGCATCTACGGACCACTCCCTGGCGAACGTGTCCACGGGACGGATCTTTGCCGTCCGGCGGGCGAACGCGAGCGAGCATGCTACCGCCCGCGTTGACCCCTTCAAGAAACCCCGGCCACGCCGGGGGTTGACCATTACCCTGCGACCGTACCTGCCGAGTGCCCGTCTCCCCCGGCGAAGATGTGCCGGATGAGCGTGCGGTGGTACTCGCCGAACCCCGTGCCCGCCGGGATGAGGTGCCCGAGGATGACGTTCTCCTTCAGGCCCATCAGGCGGTCGCGCTTTCCGGCAATTGCGGCCTCGGTCAGCACCTTGGTCGTCTCCTGGAAGGAGGCGGCCGAGATGAACGAGTCGGACTGGAGCGCAGCCTTCGTGATTCCGAGCAGCAGCGGCTCGGCCACGGACGGCTTGCCCTGCGCATCGATGATGCGCTGGTTCTCCCTGCGGAACGTGTGTCTATCGACGACCGTACCCGGCAGGTAATCGGAGTCACCCGGCTCGACGACGCGGACCTTCCGCAGCATCTGGCTGATGATGATCTCGATGTGCTTGTCGTCGATGGTCACGCCCTGGCTGCGGTACACCGCCTGGACCTCGTTCAGGAGGTAGTCCTGGAGGGCCTCGACGCCCGAGATCCGCAGCACGTCGTGCGGAACCAGCGGCCCTTCGACCAGCGGTTCGCCAGCGCGGACGTGGTCGCCCTTGTGGACGCGGAGGTACTTGCCGTGCGGAACCAGGTGCGGGCGCTCGACGCCCGTGTCCGGGTTTTTCACGACGATGATCCGCTTGCCGCGCTTGCGCTCGCCGTATTCGACGGCGCCGTCGATCTCGGCGATGACGGCCGGGTCCTTCGGCGTGCGGGCCTCGAAGATCTCGGTGACACGCGGGAGACCACCGGTGATGTCCTGCGTTCCCTGGACTTCTCGCGGGCGCTTGGCGATGAGGGTTCCGGCCTTGATCTTCTGGCCGTCCTTCACGTCGATGAGGGCGCGCTCCGGCAGGTGGTACTGGTGCAGCACGTTCCCATCCTTGTCGCGGATGAGGACCTGCGGGTGGAGGTCACCCTTGTGCTCCATGATCACCATGCGGCGCTTCTTCGAGCCGGCCTCCTGCTCGTGCTTCATCGTCTCGCTTTCGACGATGTCCTCGAAGGAGACGACACCGCCGACGTCCGCGAGAATCGGGCTCGTGTGCGGGTCCCACTCGCACATCTTGCGGCCCTTCTTGGCCTCGGCCGCGGGGATCTCCTCGCCGTCACGCACGAACATCGTCGCGCCGAGCGGCACGTCGTGGGTCTCGAGCTCGAGGCCCTTGTCGTCCATGACCGCGACCGCGCCGTTGCGGTTGAGGACGACCATCTGGCCTTCGTCGTTCTCGACGACTCGCAGGCCGCGGAACTGGATGGTTCCTCCGCGACGCAGGATGATCTCGCGGTCCTTCACCGCGCGGCTGGCCGTTCCACCGATGTGGAAGGTACGCATCGTGAGCTGGGTTCCCGGCTCGCCGATCGACTGCGCGGCGACGACGCCGACGGCCGTGCCGATCTCGACGAGACGGCCACGCGAGAGATCCGACCCGTAACAACGCGCGCAGACGCCCATGGGCGCTTCGCACGTCATCGGGGTGCGGACGAGGACGCGCTCGAAGTTCAGGGCTTCGATGCGCTCGGCGGCTTCGTCCGTGATCAGGCCGTTGGCCTCGACGATGAGTTCGTCCGTGACGACGTCGCGGATCGTGTTCAACGAGACGCGCCCGCGGATCTGCTGCGACAGCGGAACCTCGATGCGCTCGCCCTTGAGCACCGCACCCTTCAGCACGCCGCGCGCGGTCCCGCAATCGTCCGTCGTGACGACGACGTTCTGCGTGACGTCGGTCAGCTTGCGCGTCAGGTAACCCGAGTCGGCCGTCTTCAGTGCCGTGTCGGCCAGTCCCTTTCGAGCACCGTGGGTGGACGAGAAGTACTCGAGCACCTTCAGACCCTCGCGGAAGTTGGCCTTGATCGGCGTCTCGATGATCGCGCCCGACGGCTTGGCCATGAGTCCGCGCATCCCCGCGAGCTGACGAACCTGCTCGACGGAGCCACGCGCGCCGGAGTCGGCCATGAGGTAGATGGGGTTCTTGTAGGGGTCGCCCTGACGGACGTCCGTCTTGAGCTCCTCCATCATCTCCTTGCCCACTTCCTCACGGGCGTGCGACCAGATGTCGATGACTTTGTTGTATCGCTCCTTCTCCGAGATGCTGCCCTGCTCGCGGAGGATTTCGGCCTGCTCGACTTCCTTCTGGGCACGCTCGAGGATGTTGGCCTTGCGCGCCGGCATGCGCATGTCGTTCTTGCCGATGGAGAGCCCCGCGAGAGTCGACGCCTTGAAGCCGAGCGCCTTCAGGTCGTCGAGGAGCTGAATCGTCGCCTGCTTCCCCAGAAGCTTGTGGCAGTCGATGATGACCTGCGCGAGGAGCTTCTTCTTCAGGGGCAGGTTGTAGTACGGCATCCCCTTGGGAAGGATGTCGTCGAACACCACGCGGCCGACGGTCGTCGTGATCGTCGTGTTCTCGAGCTCGACCGTCTCCTTCTCGGTGATGACCTTGCGCCGCGCGCGCAGGCGGAGCCGAACGCGCTGGTGAGTGCGGACCTTCTTGTCGCCGTAGGCACGGAAGACCTCGAGGGCGGAGCCGAAGTACTTCATGTACTCCTTGCCCTCTCGCGACTTCAGGACCTCGACGGTGCCCGGCCCGTCGACCGTCAGGTAGTAGCAGCCGAGGACGACGTCCTGCGTCGGCGCCATGATCGGACGGCCGTTCGCGGGCGAGAAGATGTTGTTGGTCGACAACATCAGGGTGCGCGCCTCCACTTGCGCCTCGAGCGACAGTGGGAGGTGGACGGCCATCTGGTCACCGTCGAAGTCGGCGTTGAAGCCTGTGCAGACGAGCGGGTGAAGGCGGATGGCGTTGCCTTCGATGAGCACCGGCTCGAACGCCTGGATACCCATTCGGTGCAGCGTCGGCGCACGATTGAGGAGGACCGGGTGATTCTGGATCACCTCTTCGAGGATGTCCCACACCTCCTCGTCCTTGCGCTCGAGCATCTTCTTCGCGGAGCGAATCGTGTCCGCGAGCCCGAGTTCCTTCAGGCGCCGGATGATGAACGGCTGGAACAGCTCGAGTGCGATCTTCTTCGGAAGTCCGCACTGGTGGAGTTTCAGGTCCGGTCCGACGACGATCACGGAGCGCGCAGAGTAGTCGACGCGCTTGCCGAGCAGGTTCTCGCGGAAGCGGCCCTGCTTGCCCTTGATCATGTCCGTCAGCGACTTCAGCGGGCGGTTGCTCGATCCGAGCACCGGGCGGCGGCAGCGGCCGTTGTCGAAGAGCGCGTCGACCGACTGCTGAAGCATGCGCTTCTCGTTCCGAATGATGACTTCCGGAGCGTTCAGGTCGAGGAACTTCTTCAGGCGGTTGTTGCGGTTGATGAGGCGGCGGTAGAGGTCGTTCAGGTCGGACGACGCGAAGTTGCCGCTCTCCAAGAGGACGAGAGGGCGGAGATCCGGCGGGATCACCGGCACGACGTCCAGGATCATCCACTCGGCGCGGTTCTCGGAGTTGCGGAGCGCCTCGACGGTCTTCAACCGTTTGACGATGTCTTTCGCGCGCTGTTTGCTCCGCGTCTCCTGCAGCTCCGTGCGAAGCTCCTGTGAGAGCTTCGCGAGGTCGAGGCGCATGAGGAGCTTCTTGACGGCCTCGGCTCCCATGCCCGCTTCGAACTTGCTGCCGTACTTGTCCCGCGCGGTGCGGTACTGCTCCTCGGTGAGGAGTTGCTTCTCCGCGAGCTTCGTCTCTTCCGTGTTCCCCGGGTCGATGACCACGTAGTCCTGGAAGTAGACGACGCGCTCCATGTCGTGGGTCTTCATCGCCAGCAGCGTCCCGAGGCGGGACGGCATGGCCTTGAAGAACCAGATGTGCGCGACGGGCGCTGCGAGATTGATGTGGCCCATGCGCGAGCGGCGCTCGCGCGAGTGCGTGATCTTCACGCCGCAGCGGTCGCACACGATGCCCTTGTGCTTGATGCCCTTGTACTTCCCGCAGAAGCACTCGTAGTCCTTCTCCGGTCCGAAGATGCGCTCGCAGAAGAGACCATCCTTCTCCGAACGGTACGTCCGGTAGTTGATCGTCTCGGGCTTGCGCACTTCGCCGTAGGACCAGTTGCGGATGTCCGTGGGCGAAGCGAGCCGGATGGTGACGGAGCCGATGTCATTCACGCGCTCGTAGCGCGACGACTCCATGTTCGACGTGATCACTGGGTCCATGTTCTTGCCTCAGCCCAGAGCGGCCGCGGTCGCCTCCGACCGGTGCAGCTCGATGTTCAAGCACAGTCCCTTGATTTCGTTGCAGAGGACGTCGAACGAGACCGGGGTCCCGGCCTCGAGCGTGTTCTCGCCCTTGACCATGGACTCGTAGATCTTCGTGCGCCCGTCGACGTCGTCCGACTTGACGGTGAGGAGTTCCTGGAGGATGTACGCCGCGCCATAGGCCTCGAGCGCCCACACTTCCATTTCTCCGAACCGCTGGCCGCCGAATCGGGCCTTGCCACCAAGAGGCTGCTGCGTGATGAGCGAGTAGGGACCCGTCGCACGGGCGTGGATCTTCTCGTCGACCAGGTGGTGCAGCTTCAAGATGTACATGTATCCGACGGTGACCTTCTGCTCGAAGGCTTCGCCGCTGCGGCCGTCGTAGAGCGTGACCTTGCCTTCCTTGGGCAGGCCCGCTTCCACGAGTGCGCCTTCGATGTCCGATTCCTTCGCGCCGTCGAACACGGGCGTGACCGCCTGGAACCCTAGGGTCTTCGCGGCCCAGCCCAGGTGCGTCTCCAGGATCTGTCCGACGTTCATGCGTGACGGAACGCCGAGCGGATTCAGGAGGACTTCGACCGAGAGGCCGGAGTCGAGGAACGGCATGTCCTCCACGGGGAGGATGCGGGCGATGACACCCTTGTTGCCGTGGCGACCGGCGACCTTGTCTCCGACCGAGAGGCGGCGCTTGGTGGCGATGTAGACCTTCACCATCTCGAGCACGCCGTTCGGAAGCTCGTCACCGCGCGACAGGCGGTTCACGCGCTTCGTCTTCTCGGTCTCGTACTCGTCGATGCGGTCGAGGTACTTCTTGACGATCTCGTGGCACTTGCGGCGGTCGTCCTGATCCTTGATCGAGTCGACGGCGCCCTGGATCTGCTCACGGACGCTCTTCAGGTGCGGGATGTCGTCCGCGCCCTCGGTCTCGATCTTCTTCTTCGTCTTCGGGTCGGCGAGGACCGAGCCACGCACTTCCGACAGTCGCTCGGCGAGGCCGGCGAGCTCATCCTTGTAGAGCTGGAGGAACGTGCTCTCTGCCTTGCGGATCTCGACGAGGTTCTTCTGGCGCTCTTCCTCGGTCTGGTTGACCTTGCGGGAGAACTTCTCCGTCGCGATGACGACGCCTTCGGTGCCGGACGGCACCTCGAGCGAGTCGTTCTTCACGTCTTCGCCGGCGCGGCCGAAGATGGCGTGGAGGAGCTTCTCTTCCGGCGACAGCTCGTTCTTGCTCTTCGGCGCGACCTTGCCGACGAGGATGTCACCCGGCGCGACCTTCGTGCCGATGCGGACGACGCCGTCCTCGCCCAGGCTCTTCAGCGCGCGCTCCGACACGTTCGGGATGTCGCGCGTGAACTCCTCGCGGCCGAGCTTCGTCTCGCGGATCTCGATCTCGTAGTCCTCGATGTGAATCGAGGTGAAGTAGTCCTCGCGGATCAGGCGCTCGGAGATCAGGACGGCGTCTTCGAAGTTGTATCCGTCCCACGTCATGAAGGCGACGAGGACGTTGCGGCCGAGCGAGAGCTCGCCCTCGTGCGTCGCCGCACCGTCAGCGATGACCTGGCCCTTCTTGACGTGAACGCCTTCACGAACGATCGGCTTCTGGTTGAGGCACGTGCGCTCGTTCAGGCCGACGAACTTGCGCAGGCGGTAGACGTCGTCCCCGACCTGGATCTCCGTCGCCGTGACGCGACGGACTTCGCCGGCATGCTTCGCCGTGATGACCATGCCCGAGTTGCGGGCGACGGCCTTCTCCATTCCCGTGGCGACCACCGGCGGTTCGGTGCGGATCAGCGGCACCGCCTGGCGCTGCATGTTCGATCCCATGAGCGCGCGGTTGGCGTCGTCGTGCTCGAGGAACGGAATGAGGCTCGCCGAGACACCGACGATCTGCATGGGCGAGATGTCCATGTAGCCGATGTCTTCGCGGGGAACGAGGCGGAAGTCGCCGAAGCGACGGGCCATGATGCGGTCCTCGATCAGGCGGCCCTTCTCCTCGCGCGCCGTGTCGGCCGGAACGATGATCGCGCGCATCTCCTCGTCGGCGCGGAGCCACTTCACCTCGTCCGTGACCTTGCCCTTCTTCACCACGCGGTAGGGCGTGATGAGGAAGCCGTAGGCGTCGACGCCGGCGTAGATGCCCAAGCTCGCGATGAGGCCGATGTTCGTGCCTTCAGGCGTTTCGATCGGGCAGATGCGGCCGTAGTGCGAGATGTGGACGTCGCGCACCTCGAAGCCAGCGCGCTTGCGATTCAAGCCGCCCGGCCCGAGGGCCGAGAGGCGACGCTCGTGCGTGAGCTGAGAGAGCGGGTTCGTCTGGTCGACGACCTGCGACAGCTCGCCACGCCCGAAGAAGTAGTCGATCGCTGACGAGATCGTCTTCGCGTTGATCAGCGTGCGCGGAGTGAGGTTCTCCTTTTCGATGTTCATGCGCTCCTGAGCCGTCTTGCGCAGCTTCAGGAAGCCTTTGCGGAACTCCTCTGCCGCGAGTTCGCAGATCGTGCGAACGCGACGATTTCCCAGGTGGTCGATGTCGTCGACGTCACCTTCGCCGCCGCGGAGGTCGATGATGTACTTGACCGAGTTGACGAAGTCCTCGGCCGTGAGGGTCATCTCGTCTTCGGCCACCTTCTGGTTGAACTTGCGGTTCAAGCGGAAGCGGCCGACCTTGCCCAGGCGGTACCGCGAGCGGTCGCGGAACTTCTCCTCGAAGAGGGCCTTCGCCTTCTCGAGCGCCGGTGGATTTCCCGGACGGAAGCGCTGATAGATCTTGAGGAGCGCGTCCTCGTAGGTCTTCGCACTGTCTTCGCGCAGCGTGTTGAGGATCAGCAGATCCTTCGGCTGCCCGTCGATGATCTCGATCTCCTTCAGGTCGGAGCGCCCGATGATCTTCAGGAATTCGTCGGAGAGCTGCTCGCCGGACGTGACGAGCACCTCATCGCTGTCGGGGTCCCGCAGGTCGCCGACGACGTAGCCGCCCTTCAGCTTCTCGAGCGCGGCCTTGTCCTTGAGCTTGATCTTCTTCGTGGGGTGGAAGAGCCGGATGATCTCCGCGTCGGACGCGTACTTGGCGTCGAACGCGCGAATGATCGTCGTCGCGAGGAACTTGCCGCTCTGGTCGATCTTGACGTGGAGGACGTCCTTCTTCGTGACGTTGATCTCGATCCACGAGCCACGCTCGGGGATGACCCAGCACGAGTGGAGCTTCTTCTCACCCGGTTGCACTTCCACGCTGAAGTCGACGCCCGGCGAGCGATGCAGCTGCGAGACGATCGCGCGCTCGGCGCCGTTCACGATGAACTCGCCGCCGCCGATCATGCGCGGGATCTCGCCGAGGTAGACGTCCTCTTCCACCGGCTCGGCCTTCTCGAGCTTGATGCGGACCTTGAACGGCATGCCGTAGGTCTGCTTCAGAAGGCGGCACTCGTTCGGCGTGTAGCGGGGCTTTCCGAGCTCGTACCCGAGATAGACGAGCCGCATCGTCTTGTCGTACGACTCGATCGGGAAGATCTCGCGGATGATCGCTTCGAGGCCCAGGTCCTCGCGCTCCGTGGCAGGCTTGTCAGCCTGGAGAAACTCCTCGAACGACTTGATCTGCAGTTCGGTGAGATCTGGGATCGGAAGGATTTCTTCGCCGCGTCCGTACCGACGGATTTCCATGCTCAGGCTACCCCACGATTCTGACGCCCGACCTCGTCGAGCCCACAAACGGCACGAGGAGCCCAGTCGCAAACGCCCCTCTCGGGGTGCTTGCGACGGTCTCCTTGTTTCGCGTTCGCGGCTCTCGGGTCGATCGGGAGTGTTTCGGTCTGGATTGGGAAAGCCGGCTCACGCCGGCCAAGCCTCATCTCGTACCGCACAGGCCGACCCATGCGGAATGGGTCGGCCGAACGACGTCACTTGACCTCGACGGTCGCGCCGGCCTCGGTGAGCTTCTTCTTGAGGTCCTCGGCTTCGTCCTTCGCGATGTTCGTCTTGACGGGCTTCGGAGCGCCGTCGACCAGGTCCTTCGCCTCTTTCAGGCCAAGGCCGGTGATCTCGCGGATGACCTTGATGACCGGGATCTTGTTCTGGCCGCCATCCTTGAGGATGACGTCGAACGTGGTCTTCTCGGCCGCGGCCGGCGCCGCCGCCGCACCACCGCCACCGCCGCCCGCCATCATCACGGGCGCCGCGGCCTCGACCTTGAACTCCGCCTTGAAGGCTTCCTTGAGCTCGACGAGCTCGCGAACGCTCATCGCGCCGATCGTGTCCAGGACGTTCTTGATCTTCTCTGAGTACGTTGCAGTCGACATTGAAATCTCCTACGGCGCACCCCGCGGGTGCACAGCTTGTTTGTGGATCAGCTTCCGCCCTCGGCGGACTTCTTGGTCTCGAGTGCCTCGACGAGCCCGTGGAACTCCGTGAAGAGTCCATCGAGGTTGCGGGCCATGTCGCTCGCGGGTCCAAAGAACCCACCAAGCACCATTCCCATCAGTTCCTTGCGGCCCGGAACCGTGGAGAGGACTTGGACGCCTGCGGCATCCAGGACTTCTCCGTCGCAATACCCGAGGCGGATCTTCAGCTTCTTGTTCGTCTTGACTTCTTCGACGAGGAGCTTGGCGATGCCGATCGCTCCCTCGCCTCCGAAGATGACTGCGCTCTGGCCACCGAGGCGGCTTCCGAGGCCGGTGAACTTCGCACGCTCGAAGGCGACGGCAGCGAGGGTGTTCTTCACCACCCGCATCCGGAAGCTCTGCGCGCGGAGCTTGGCACGCAGCGCGACCGTTTCGGCCACGTTCATGCCTTCCCAGCTCACCACGACGCAGGACTCCTGGCCATCCAGGTCCTTGCAGAACGTGTCGATGATCGCTGCGTTGACGGCTTTGCTCATGGAATCCTCTTTCGCCTCAGACTCTCAGCGGGATGCCGGGCGAGTGCGTGGAGCAGAGCGTGCCCTTCAAAATGAAGGCGCCCTTCACCGTCGCTGGCCGCATCCCCCCGAGGTGATCGAGGAAGGCGTCGATGTTCTGTTTGAGCTTCTCGCCGGTGAACGACCGCTTCCCCATTGGAGCGGCCACATTCCCGCCGTCATCGTTCCGGAACTCGATCTTTCCTGCCCGGAACTCTTTCACCGCAGCTGTCACATCCGCCGTCACCGTGCCGGCCTTCGGCGTGGGCATCTTGCCCTGCGGGCCGAGGACCTTACCGAGCTTGCCGACATGCTTCATCATGTCGGGCGTGGCGATGGCGACATCGAAGTCGGTCCATCCCCCCAGAACCTTCTCCGCCAGGTCCGCAGACCCGACGGCCAAGGCTCCCGCGGCTCGGGCCTCTTCGGCCTTCGCCCCTTCGGCAAACACGACGACGCGAAGTTCCTTGCCAATGCCGTTCGGCAGGCTGATCGAGCCACGTACGAGTTGGTCCGCCTTCTTCGGGTCGATCCCGAGATGGAGACTGATCTCGACGGTCTCGTCGAACTTGGCCTTGGGCAGTTTGGAGAGGAGTCCGACCGCTTCCTCGACCGAGAAGGTCTTGGTGCGGTCGACGATCTTCGCCGCGGCGCGGTACCTCTTACCGTTCAAAGGCATTCACGCGCCTCTCTGCAGGTGCCGGGGCTGCTCGCGCCGCCCCGTATTCCACCAGTGGTCCGACCGCACCTGCGCTCAGTCCGCCACCGTCGGTTCCCACGCCCTCCGAGGACGCAGGAAGTGATCTGTGATTCGTTCGAACCGGCTGGACCCGCGCAAGCGCGGCAGTCCTGCCGGCGTGCCATCAGTCGACGACCGTGATGCCCATCTGGCGGGCCGTACCCTCGATGATGCGCATGGCCGCTTCGACGGAGCCGGCCGTGAGCTCCTTCTTCTTGGTCGCCGCGATCTCCTTGACCTGCGCCCGGGTGACCTTGCCCACCTTGTCGCGCTTTGGATTCCCGGCGCCCTTCTCGACGCCCGCGGCCTTTCGCAGGAGGACCGAGGCCGGCGGCGACTTGAACTCGAGCTCGTAGGTGCGGTCCTCGTACACGGTGATGATCACCGGGATGATCATCCCCATCTGGGGCCGCGTCGCGTCGTTGAACTTCTTGACGAAGTCGCCGATGTTCACGCCGTGCTGACCGAGCGCCGGGCCGACCGGCGGAGCCGGTGTTGCCTGACCCGCCGGGCACTGCAGCTTGATCTTCGCTTTGACTGCCTTCGCCATGTTCGTTCTCGCTCCGAGCGCCGTCCGTCAGCGCTTGCGCACCGGACGGCGCCATTCGTGAGGGCCCTGCGTCAGAGGGCCTCGACCTGCCAATACTGGAGTTCCACCGGCGTCGCGCGACCGAAGATCGTCACGACGACACGGACCAGGCCCTTCTGCTCGTTGATGTCGTCCACGACGCCATCGAAGTTCTCGAAGGGACCTTCCTTGATCTTGACCTTGTCCCCGACCTGGAACGCGATCTTGATCTTCGCTCCACCGGCATCGGTCACCGGCGATCCGAAGATCTTTGCCACTTCCTCCGGGCGAAGCGGGAACGGCTTGGGGGTCTTGCCGCTGCTGCCACGGGTCGGCATGGCACTCGCACCGACGAAGTCACCGACTCCGCCGGTCTCGCGCACGAAGAGCCACGTCTCTTCGTCCATGATCATCTGGGCGAGGACGTAGCCGGGATAGGTCTTCACCGTCCGGAACCGCTTCTTGCCGTTTCGGATCTCCGCGACCTTCTCAGTCGGGACGACGACCTCTTTGATGCGATCCGTGAATCCGCGAAGCTCGATCTTTCGATCGAGGTTTCGCTTCACCGAGTCTTCCTTGTTGCTCTGGACGCGGATCGCGTACCAGCGCAGCTCGGGATTGGCCTTCTCCTCAGCGCCTTCGGTCACAGGATCAACCCAACGATTTTGTTCATCACGAAGTCGCAGATGAAGATGAAGCTCGTCATCACGGCCACGAACAAGAGAACGATCAGCGACGAGCTCAGCGCGTCATTCCACGTCGGCCACGTCACCTTGCGAACCTCCGTATCGGTCTCGATGAGGAAGTCCGCAGCCTTGGGCGAATTGAGCAGCCGGTAGAGCAGGATGCTGCCGCCGATGATCACGAGCCACGAAATGACGAACGCCGGATCGATGTACTGCCGGACGACCGGAATCTCGTAGTCGACCCAGCGGGCTTCCTTCACCCACGAGAACTGGAGCCAACCGTAGAGCGTGAGCCCGCCCCAGAAGAGAAGCAACGCGAGCGATACGAACGCCACGCGCCGCACAAAGACTCCGTGCCCTTCTTTGTAAGGCTCCATTTCCGATTCAGCCCTTCATGCCGGCGGCCACGGGGTCACGTGAACCCCCTGGCCACCTGAGTTTCGCGTTGAGGCGACCCGGAGGTCGCCCGTCAGAACCGCTCGTGTTCGATCAGGCGAGAAC
Source organism: Planctomycetota bacterium (assembly GCA_044222185.1). Lineage (GTDB taxonomy): Bacteria > Planctomycetota > CAIWVZ01 > JBGANV01. The sequence continues at coordinate 98,523 of JBGANV010000010.1, read as the reverse complement.
CTTCGCAACGATGCCTGCGCCGACCGTTCGTCCACCCTCGCGGATGGCGAAGCGGAGGCCTTCCTCCATGGCGATCGGCGCGATCAGCTCGACCGTGATCGTGACGTTGTCGCCGGGCATGACCATTTCGACACCGTCCGGCAGCTTGGCCGTGCCGGTGACGTCGGTCGTGCGGAAGTAGAACTGCGGGCGATAGCCGTTGAAGAACGGCGTGTGGCGCCCACCTTCCTCTTTCTTGAGGATGTAGACCTCGCCCGTGAACTTCGTGTGCGGCGTGATCGAGCCCGGCTTCGCGAGAACCTGCCCGCGCTCGACGTCTTCCTTCTTCAGGGAGCGGAGGAGCACGCCGATGTTGTCACCGGCCATTCCTTCGTCGAGGAGCTTGCGGAACATCTCGACGCCCGTGCACACCGTCTTCTTGGACAGCGGGTAGAGGCCGACGAGCTCCAGGTCGTCGTTGACGTGGACCTTGCCACGCTCGACACGGCCCGTCGCGACCGTTCCACGACCTTCGATCGAGAAGACGTCTTCCACCGGCATGAGGAAGGGCTTGTCGACCTCGCGGACCGGCGTCGGGATGAACGCATCGACCGCGTCCATCAGCTCGCGGATGCACTTCAAATCGGGGTGATCGAAGTTGTTCGAGTCGACCGCTTTCGACGCGACGAGGGCGGAACCGCGAACGACGGGCGCCTTGTCACCGGGGAAGCCGTGCTTGCTGAGAAGCTCGCGGATCTCCATCTCGACGAGGTCCAACATCTCCGGGTCGTCGACCGAGTCGCACTTGTTCATGAAGACGACGATCGACGGCACACCGACCTGCTTGGCGAGCAGGATGTGCTCGTGCGTCTGCGGCATGGGGCCGTCAGTCGCCGCGACGACGAGGATCGCGCCGTCCATCTGCGCGGCACCCGTGATCATGTTCTTCACGTAGTCCGCGTGGCCGGGGCAATCGACGTGCGCGTAGTGGCGCTTGTCGGTCTCGTACTCGACGTGAGCCGTGTTGATCGTGATGCCACGCTCGCGCTCTTCCGGAGCGTTGTCGATCTGATCGTAGTTGCGGCGCTCGGCGAAGCCCTTCATGGCGAGCGTCGCCGTGATGGTCGCCGTCAGCGTCGTCTTGCCGTGGTCGACGTGGCCGATCGTTCCGATGTTGACGTGCGGTTTTGTCCGCTTGAAGACGTCCTTTGCCATGGTGCTTGCCGACTCCTGTAGCCTTTGCGTTCAACGAAGATGGAGCTGCTGACGGGATTTGAACCCGTGACCTCCTCCTTACCAAGGAGGTGCTCTACCAGCTGAGCTACAGCAGCCTCGAACCGTCCGTCCCGAGGTCGCGACGCTTGACCTCGAGACCTTCAAACTCTCGTGCGCACTCGCTTCACGACGCGCGTCGTGATCAACGTTTCCGATCTCCTGCCTCGCCAGAAGCTCCAGCGTTCACGCCGGTGCGTTTCGTGCGCGACAAGCGGGTGAAGGGAATCGAACCCTCGCAACCAGCTTGGAAGGCTGGGGCTCTACCACTGAGCTACACCCGCGAAGCCGATCCTTTCACCACGTCGTAGTGGGGAGAGGAGGATTCGAACCTCCGAAGTCTAAGACAACAGATTTACAGTCTGTCCCGTTTGACCGCTTCGGTATCTCCCCGCTGCGTTCCCCGCATGCGCCGGTCAAACGACAAGAGCCAGCGAACGGACTTGAACCGTCAACCTGCGGTTTACAAAACCGCTGCTCTGCCAATTGAGCTACGCTGGCCGAGAGATCCCGGCCCGATGTGGGGCAGGAATGGTACGGCTCGCGCCCCCGGTGTCAAGGTGGCGAAACGCGAGCATCTGCGAGCGGCATGCGGGGCCCGGGGCACCGCGGGCGTGAGCTCAAGCGAGCCGCCGCACCCGCTCTCGGAAAGCCGCCACACCTGCGACCAGTTCTCCGAAGGTGGGAGCAGGGATCGACTCCAGCACCGCGTCGAGGACCACGAGACTCACCATGGCCTCTCCCACGACCGAAGCGGCCGGGACCGCGCAGACGTCCGACCGCTCATAGGCCGCCGCCGCGGCCTCACCGGTCGCAAGGTCCACCGACGCGAGTGCCCGGCCGACCGTTGGGATCGGCTTCATCGCCGCGCGTAGCACGATCGGCGCTCCGTTGGTCAGCCCGCCCTCGATCCCTCCCGCGTGATTGGTCGGGCGGAGGAACGAGCCCCCGCCCTCCGGCATGATCGGATCGTGGAATGCAAGTCCTTTTTCTACAGACGCTTGCATCCCTGACCCGATCTCGACACCCTTGATTCCCTGAATGGACATCAGCGCCTGTGCAAGCCTGCCGTCCATGCGCGCGTCCCACTGCGTGTGGCTTCCCAGCCCGGCCGGGACCCCCTCCACCCGCACCTCGAACATGCCGCCGAGGGTGTCCCCCGCCGCCTGGGCCGCCTCCACTGCCTGCTCGGCTGCCGCGTCGCCGGCTGGATCGAGGCTGTAGAACGGCGACCGGTCGCGCTCCGCCGCTCCCACGGCGTCGTTCGGCGAACCCGCGAGATCGATCCCGCCGATCCCCCGGACCCAGGCGAAGGTCCGGATCCCCACCTCGTCGAGCACGGATTGAGCCAGCGCGCCGGCGGCGACCCGAGCCGCCGTCTCCCGTGCCGAGGCGCGCTCCATCACGTCGGCAACGTCCGTCGTGAGGAAGCGGATCGCGCCGGCCAGGTCGGCATGACCTGGGCGTGGGCGGGTGATCCTGCGGTACTCGTCGATCCGCACGTCCTTGTTGCCCACCCAGAGCGCGACGGGCCCCCCAAGCGTGCGGCCCCGCTTGCACCCCGCGAAGACCCGGACCGAATCGGTCTCGATCTGCTGCCGTCGGCTCCGCCCCTTGCCTCCCTGGCGCCGACGCAGGGCGGCGTCGATGAAGGGCACGTCGATCGGTGTCCCGAACGGAAGCCCTTCGATGAATGCAAGCAAGCCCATGCCGTGGGACTCGCCGGCCGTGCGGAAAAGAAGGCGCTTCATGGGATGGACCTCAGGCGCAGTGGCCTTCGTAGCTCCGTTTCCTGTCGCCCCCATTCAAACCGTGCGTGCGGGTTTCCCGCACACGGCTTCCCGATGGTTTTCTCATGCGGCGTTCGCTCCTCCCGGGTAACGGTCGGTCCCGAGCAACTTGTGACGTCCGTGTTCTTGCACGAAGCGGCGGTGTGACCAGTCCCTCAGCCGGAACTGACTCGGTCGGTCCTTGCGGCAGATCTTGCGGTGCCATCCTGCCCGCAGCCTCGTGAGCCGCTCGCAGACGTACCGATCGATCTCCTGGAACTTCTCCGATGCTGGTGATTTCACTCTGAACGGAGCCCACCCTTTCGGCGTGAAAGGGACCCACCCGCGAAGGACCGGGTTCAGGCCCGCGACGACTGCGTCGAGGTCCTGCCTCCATGCCCATCGCGTGCGATCGGTCAGCTCTCGGATGCGTGTTCGGATCGAGTTCATGGCCCGCGGCGACGGCCACCGGAAGCGGTATGCACGGTTCTTGAACACCGAGCGCACCAACCGCAGATGACAGCCGAGGAACACGAACCCTTCCTTGTGCACTCCGAGTTCGACCAGTTTCGTCTTGTCCGGATGCAGTTCGAGGCGCAACGACCCAAGCACCTCTCTCAGCCACGCCATGGCCGACTGCGCCGCGGCTTTCGTACGGCAGAGAACGACGAAGTCGTCCGCGTACCGCACGAGTTTCCCGAGGTGCCCGCATTCGCCATGCCAGCGTCTGTCGAGGTCGTGCAGGTAGATGTTGGCAGCCAGCGGTGAGATCACGCCGCCTTGCGGTGTCCCCGCCACGGATGTCCTCACTTCGCCCTCCTCCATCACGCCCGCCGTGAGCCATTGCCACAGCAGCTTGAGCACACGCCGATCACACATCCGTGGTGCGACTCGCTCCATCAGGAGATCCTGATCGATGCTGTCGAAGTCCTTCTTGATGTCGCCATCCACGACGAAGCGGTGTCCACGACCCCCAAGCAGGCGGATCGCCTCCAACGCCTGGGTTGCGCTTCTTCTCGGACGGAACCCGAAGGAGCAGTCCTTGAAGTCGGCCTCGAAGACCGGCTCGATCACGATCTTCGCGGCCATCTGCGCCACCCGATCTCGCACCGTCGGGATCCCAAGCGACCGCTGCTTCCCGTCCGCCTTCGGGATGTCTCGCCTCTTCACCGGCTTTGGGCGATAGCGTCCCGCTCCTGACTCCGCCGCGAGGCCCTCGAGGAACCCCTCGACGCCCTTCTGCTCGATCATCTTGAGGCTTTCCCCATCGACGCCGGCAGCTTCACCATTGCTCCGAACCCGCCGCCACGCCTCCTCCAAGACGTCACTCCTGGAGATCCGATCGAAGAGAGCGTGGAAGCGCCGCACCGGGCTGCGCCTGGCAGCCATGAAGAGTCCGCGTTGGAGTTCTCGCGCTTCTTCTTTGGGGTTGTTGGGCCTTGCGGCCATGCCCGCGCGCTTACCCCCGTCCGCGGACGCAACAAAAGCAGAGCCCCTTCCCTCCGTCGGAGTTCTGGTCTCCGATGTCGGCAGTACTACGGGCTCCTCGGACTCCCTCCCGACTCGCTCCCCTTTCCCTTGTGGCTCATAGGAAGCGGCTGCGGCTGACGAGGTCCGCCGGGTAGGGTCTCTCCTGTTCCGTGTCGAGCGGTCATCTCGTGCCGTTATCAATACCTCGGGAGATGCCTGCGCCGCTCCGCTTCTGGGCGCGGTCTGTTGCCTTCGCCGCGACATGACCGGCTCGGCTTGCCCGCCCTTTCGGGCACCAATGTCACGAGCCTGCAAGGTTCACGCTTTCGCATTCGGCCCAAGACGTGGCTCCCCGCGCGCAGGCCTTACGGTCCACGCCGGGCTCTCGACATCCCGCTTCGATGCTTCGGATCTCTCCTCGCATCCGGGATCCGCTACGCGGCGCTGCGGCGCTTACCGCGACGGGACTCACACCCGCAGGTTCAACACGGCATCGCGAACGGATCCTCGGCCGCATTCCGCGGCTTCGGCTTCGTTCGCGTTCAGGACGCACCATGGGGCCCATGGTAGCCGCGCACCGCGCGCTCGCTCCGGATCAGCGCCGCTTGATGAGGACGTCCCACTGGAAATCGGCGAGCTCGGGGTCACCGCCTGGAGGCCGGGGCGCCTCCCATGCGTGTGGACCGGGACCGACGGCCAGCTCGCGCGGGAGCGGCTCGAAGCCGTACCGGGCCAGATCCTCCTTGCGGATGCCGGAGTAACGGGCGGCGAACTTCGACTCCCATACGGCCACGTCGCCCACCTCGGCATAGTCCAGGAACTTCGGCTTGAACTGGTAGCCGCGACGGAACGGATCGAAGTCGCCGATCATGGTGAACGCCGGGTGGTCGACGACGAAGCGCATCGTCGGATGCTCCGCGCGGTAGGCCGAACACCACGGCCAGACCCCAGTGAGGAATTTCACGTCCACGTCTCCGAGCACGGGACCGGTGTTGGGCCAGAACATGAGCACCGTGGCCAGCAGTGCCGCGCTACCGATCTCGAACCGTCTCCACCGCGTCTCCGTCGAAGCGGCGGATCGGAGCCGGGTCCACCCCGCAAACAGTCGCTCGATCCCGAGCGCGATGACCGCGCCGATGAGCGGCGCGACGGTCACGAGGTAGCGCGGATATCCCGCCGAGCCGAACAGGCCCAGCGTCCAGAGCGTCGCGTGCAGGCCCACGACGAAACCGATCACGAGCAATTCGAGTCGTCGGCCCGCAAGCCATGCCACGCGAGCACCGACGACGAACGGCGGGATCAGCGCCGGAGTCACGACGACGGCGAGGAACCCGACGAAGTGCAGCGGGTGGCCGTGCCCGTAGACGCTTTCGACGGCCCAGTTCTTCGGCCATTCCTCGATCAGCCACGCCGCGCTGCGATAGATCGGTAGACCCGAGAGCCACCACACCGCCGTGCCGCTGCCGAGCAGCATGGCGTTGGCGAAGCGCGCCGGCGAGAGTCGCGGCGTCGTGTGGGCACGCCGGGCGAACAGGAAGACGAGTCCGAAGAGGAGACCGAGAAAGAAGCCCTCGGGACGCGCGAGCGGCAGCAGCGACCACGCCAGGGCGGCCGCCCTGGGACGGCTCGAACGGTATGCCACGAACCCCAGGCCCAGCAGGGCCGCAAACAGGAGCTCCGTCAGAATCCCGCAGGTCTGGGTGAAGACGTATGGGAGGCCGAGCGTCGCGGCGACGACGAGGGCCGCGCGCCGGAGGCCCGAACTGGCTGCAACGCGCCACGCCGTCCACACGGCGACGAGGCCGAGCAGGATCGAACCCAGCCGCGCCGACAGAGGCCCGAGCTGCGCCGGAAGCGCGTAGAACAGCGTGACGAGCGGCCTTCCCCAGATGTCCACGGCCTTGCGCGGATACTCGAACAACCAGCGCGAGTAGAGGTAGTGGGTGACGTCGTCAGCCTCGATGAACGCCGTCGAGCGAACGCTGCTCGCCACCGACAGCCCGACGAATATCGCACACACGGCGACCACGGACAGGCGTTGACGCGGGGCGGCGGGATTCACTTGGCCCGACGGTAGACCGCGAGGTGCATGTGCTCCAGTGCCGGATCCTGTCGCGGGTCGGTGACTCGCATGTCGACCCCGAGGTCCGGGACCTCGACCCGCACGAACCCCAACCCGGGAAGCTCCCGCTCCGGCGGGTTCATGGTCGGGGCATCGATCTCGGGGCCGTTTGCGATCGGTCGGTAGAAGCGGTCCTCCACGACGAGCCAGGAACCGGGCGGCACGGACTCCAGCACGGGACGCTTCAGGTTTCCGAAATCGGCGAAGCGGTCGGACGGGATGCGTGGGAGTTCGAGATAGGTGAACGGGTGCGCCGAGTACACCAGCGCGCCGGGTTCGCGAGACTCGATCCACCGGCCCACGGCAGCCAGGAGTCGGCCATCCGGAGGCATGGTGGGCGGGTCCACTGCAGTCGGATGGCGGAGCAACCCGACGGCGGCGGCGACAGCGACCACGGTCGTGACGATCGCGCGCGAGGACGACCGCCAGACGCGAAGCAGCACATCCAGGCCGCCGCACGCCAACAAGGCGAACGCCGGAGCCAGCGTCACGAAGTACCGCGCGTAGCCGGCCGTTCCGAAGCGCCCGAGCACCCACAGCGTCGTGTGAAGGCCGAGGATGACGACCAGCAACGCCCCAGCCGGCCACGTCCGCTGCCGGATCGACAGGACGAGGCCGATCGCGCACAGGGGCAGCGAGAACACGGGAAGCACCTGGACCAGCGACTGCCACAGCCAGCTCACGTCGCCGCGCCCGTAGGCCTGGTCGGGCGCCCAGTTCGGTGGCCAGGCGTGCACGAGCCACAGGGGATCGCCCGATCCGATCCACCCGGCGATCGCCCAGGCGGCAATCAGGCTCGGCGCAAGGATGAGCACCGATCGACGTGCGACGTGGCCGTTTCGGTCGCGCACCCATCCGACCGCAGCCATTCCCATGGTCAGGACGACGAGGAAGAAGCCCTCGGGGCGCACCAGCGGAGTTGCGGCTGCGATCAGCGCCATCAGAACCGGCCGCCTGCACACGGCGGCAAGCACCCACGCGCCCGCGAACGCCGAGAACACGACCTCCGTCCAGACGCCGAACGTCTGCTGGAAGAAGAGCGGTTGCGCGAACGTCAGGGGGATCGCACACGGCGCGTGGGGGAACCCGCAGGTCGAGGCCGCGCGCCACGCCGCCAACGCAGCGAGGCCCGCCGCGAGGACCGAGATCCACCGCGCGGCGTCAAGTCCAAGCCCCGAAACTGGCCAGATCAGGGCCGTGCAGACGGGCCGCGCCCACACGTGCAGGAAATTCCAGGGGTTCGCCGGCGCGTGTCGCGCGTAGAGCCAATGAAGGACTTCGTCGGCCTCCATGACACCGCGCGCGCGCGCAGCGAGGACGCCGGCCCAGCCGACGAATGCGAGAAACACGACGGCCGTTACGGCTCGATCCACGCGCGTCGGCACGTTCTTCACCACCGGATCCATCGTCGCGCCGCTCATGAAGGGGTCGGGGGCGTGACGAACGACACGTCGTCGAAGGAGATCTCGGCGACGAGCGCGCCGTACTGGACGGTCAGTCGCTCCTCGCTCCGGTTCATCTTCTTCACGCGACAGATCTGGTTGAATTTCGGCACGAACACCTGGTCGTCCTTCTTGATGGCGGCGAGGAACTCGCGACGCCGGTCGCCGAGCGTGGGGAGTTCGCCCCGTTGGCGGAAGAGCTTCTCGAGGGCCTCGACCTCCGGGACCAGGGCCCGCGGCACGTTCTTGAGCGCGTTCAGGTGCGACCGCGCGGCATCGGAGAACTCGTTGAAGACACGGCGCAACGAAGCGTCGGCCTCCACCTCGAGCCGCCCCTTCTCGGCGTGTGCCTCTCGCAGCCGGTTCTCGGCCTCGGCCAGTTTGCGACGCGCGTCGGCGACGAGATCCTCACTGCTTCGTCGCGCATTCTCCACGGCTTCGCGGGAGCGCGTGAGGCCCTCGATGAGCTCGTGCGAGGAGTCGCGCTGACCCAGGACGGCGACCTCGGCGGACTTCGCCACGTCCTCCGGGATCCCATATTTGCGGGCGATGAGGAGCGCGTTGCTGTTCCCCGGACGCCCCACGATCAGGCGGTAGGTGGGCTGGAACGTCTCCGGGTCGAACTCCATCGCCGCGTTCTCCACGTCGGCGTGCGAGAACGCAAAGCCCTTCAGGACGCCGAGGTGAGTCGTGACGATCGTGCGCGCACCGGCAACCAGCAACCGCTCGAGGATCGCACGGCCGAGAGCGGCGCCCTCGACCGGATCGGTCCCGGCCCCCAGTTCGTCGAGGAGCACGACGGTGTTCGGCCCCGCCCGCTCGAGCACGCGGGCGATCTGGCGCACGTGCCCGGAGAACGTGCTGAGGCTCTGCTGGAGACTCTGCTCGTCGCCGATGTCCGCGAACACGTCGGCCACGATCGGGAGCTCGCTGCCCTCGGCGACGGGGACGTGAAGCCCGCACTGGAACATGGCCTGGATGAGACCGACGGTCTTCAACACGACCGTCTTGCCGCCCGTGTTCGGGCCGGTGACGACCAGCATCCTGAACCGACGCCCGATCTCCAGCGACAGCGGCTCGATCGGGCGATCGATCTCGCCGGCACGCGCTCGAAGGACGAGCAGCGGATGGCGCGCATGCCGAAGCCGGATCACGCCGTCCTCCGAGATCGACGGCGCGCACCCGTCGACTTCGCGGCTGAAGGCCGCACGCGCTGCGGTGAAGTCGAGCCACGCCGCCACGTTCTGCGAGTACTGAAGCCGTTGGAGGTCGTCGATGACCTGGCGCGTGAGCTCGTAGAGAATCCGCGTGACTTCGCGCGATTCGTCCAGGCGCGCCTCCGCGAGTTCGTTCGACAGGGGAACCACCTCGCGAGGCTCGATGAACGCCGTGGAACCGCTCGCACTCTTGTCGTGCAGGATTCCCGGCACGTGCCCCTTCATCTCGAGGCGGATGGGAAGGACGAACCGCCCGTTGCGCACGGAGAACCCGCGCTCCTGGAGATGCGGGCGCACGCGAGGTGCATCCACGATCTCCTCCATGATCGATCGGATCCTCTCCTCGATCTTGCGACACGACGCGCGGAGCTGCCCGAGCCTCGGCGACGCGTCGTCACGCACCGCTCCCGGCTGTTCGATCGCGTGATCGATCGCGCCCTTCAGCGGCGTGTGATCGAGGATGCGCTCGGCGAGCATCCAAAGGCCCGGCGCCCGAAGTCGCCGTTCGAAGAGCCACTCGTGCAACTCCCGGACGCACTGGATGAAAGACGTGACGTCGAGGAGTTCGGTCGGTTCGAGCGGACGGTTGGCGTGCCGCGCGCGCGCCACGAGTCCCGTCACGTCGCGCAGACCGCGAACGGGCAGCGGTTCTCCCGCATCCAGGAACGACCGCGCCTGATCGACCTGCGAGAGGCTGAGCCGCAGCCGGGCAGCGTCGCCCGAAGGCTCCAGTGCGTCGATGACCTGCCGCGCAAGGTCCGAGGTCGCGTGTCCGCGAAGAGCCGAGCGGATCCGATCGAACTCGAGAACGCCCAAAGCGTGGCTGTCCATGGCGCAACACCCGCGCCGATTGGGCGGGGCGCGAGGCTAACACGCGACAAATGCGCCGCCATGCCACGGTGCCCGCGCCGTCCGACCGCGCTCTTCGCGGGGCGCGCCCGTCGGGCAGGGGCGCAGAGTGTCAGACGCCGGGGACTTGTCCGTTCTTGGGCTGCTGGGCGTTCTGTGCGAGCAGTCGCTCGACCGCCTCCTTCATGCTCCGGCCGACCTTGAACTTCACGACCTGCTTCGGCGGGACGTTCACTTTCTGCAGCGTGCGCGGGTTCTGTGCCTTGCGCGCCGCGCGCTGCTTCACCTCGAAGACGCCGAACTCACGGAACTCGAGCCGATTGCCGCGACCCAGCTCCTTCACGATTTCGTCAAGGAAGAGCTGGATCACGTCTTTCGTGATGATCTTGGTCTGCTTGGTGAGCTCGGAGATCCGGTTCACCAGCTCTTTCTTCGTGATCGTTGCCATCGCCTCTCTCGCCTCGTCACTGGGTGAATGTGGCGCTCGGCCGCGCACACTCCGCCTCGGATTCAACTGCAGGAGTCCGGCTCGCGTCGAACCTCGCTCCAGCCACTCACGCCGCCTGTTGGCATGAGACGACTCAGGACCCTTATCGAATCCCGGGCCGTCGCCGTATTAGCCGGACCGACAGGACGTTGGATTCATTCGAAGCGTCTACAGACAGGAATGAGCCTCGAACACCGCCCGGCAGAAAGCCCAAGAATGACGCCGATTTCTCCGCCAGGACGAAGGAGCGCGACCTCCACTGCGATCGGCGCCTCGTTCGCCGCCGCCGCACTCGTACTGCTCGGCTACGTCTCACGGCCCGCGGCCCTCGGTGCGCGCATCGAGCCGCTTGCCGTCGATCCCGCATCCTCGCCGTGGTACTTCTTGGCCACGCTCGACGGTTCGGGAAGCCGACTGGCGCAGCGGATTTGCGAGATGCGGCGGCGCCCCGGCCGCATGACGTGCCCGGACGACCTCTTGTTGGTGCCGGGCGTGGGGACGCGCCTTCTGCATCAGTGGCAGAAAGATCTGACGACGCCATGGAGAAACTGGACCCGGAAGGATGGTTGACGTCGACCCCAGTGACGCAACTGATCCGGCTCGCGCTCGAGGAGGATGGCGTCGCCCGCGACATCACGACGATGAGCGTCGTTGGCGCAGGGCCTCGCGGCGTCGGTCACCTGGTCGCGAAGGCGTCGGGGACGGTCGCCGGACTTCCCCTGCTGCTGGCGCATGGCCCCCTCCTCGCCGCCTTTCCGTCCGTCCGCTCCACGCTTCTCGTCGCCGACGGTGACCGGGTCGAGCCCCGCACGCGCCTGGCCACGCTCCGTGGGTCCGCATGCGAGCTCCTCGCACTGGAGCGCACGGCGCTGAACTTCATCCAGCGGATGTCCGGCATCGCGACCGAAACGGCTCGGTACGTCGATGCGGTCGGAGGGGCGAAGGCACGCATCCAGGAGACGCGCAAGACGTGCCCCGGCCATCGAACACTCGACAAGTACGCCGTCTGCGTGGGCGGCGGGCTCACCCACCGGCTCGGACTGCACGACCAGGTGCTCATCAAGGAGAACCACCTCATCTTCGCGGGCGAGGAGAGGAACGCCGACGCGGTGCGGCGCGCCGTGGCGAAAGCCCGAGCGGGCACACCTCCGGGCACGATCATCGAGGTCGAGGTGGAGACGCTCGAGCAACTCGACGCCGCCCTGGACGTGACGCCGGACATCATCCTCCTCGACAACATGTCGACGCCACAACACGCCGAAGCGGTGCGAAGGCGAAACGCCGCATCGAGCCCGTCTCTGCTCGAGGTTTCGGGCGGAGTCACGCTCGCGACCGTCGGCGACATCGCACGCACCGGCGTCGACCGGATCTCGGTCGGCGCGCTCACGCATTCCGTCCGAGCCCTCGACATCTCGCTGGACCTCTACCCGGATCCGGCCGCGTGATCGTTCCGACGCCGCTCCGCGCGTCCCGCATCGTCGAGGCCTGTAACTCGACGCGTTTCACCGCCGGGCTGCACCTGCTCGGCCTCGTCGATTCCACGAATGACCTCGCCGCATCGCTCGCCCGCCGCGGAGCGGATGATGGGACCGTGGTGATCGCCGAAGGCCAGATCAGCGGCCGTGGGCGACGCGGAACGAAGTGGGTGTCGACCCCAGGCTGCGGCATCTACGCCTCCGTCGTCCTACGCCGGCCACCGCCCGCGGGCACCTCGCCACTCGTCAGCGTGGCTTGCGGGCTCGCGGCCGCCGCGGCCATCGCACGGACCTGCGGCCTCACGCCGCGGATGAAATGGCCCAACGACGTGTGGGTCGACCAGCGGAAGGTCGCCGGGATCCTGATCGACGTGCTGGATCCAGCCGCGGGCCTCGCGATCGCGGGGTTCGGAATCACGACGGCACGCTCTCTCGAGTTGGCGTCCGCCGAGGCCGGAATCGTCGCTCCCGCCGCGCTGTCGGACTTTCTCACGGGTCCCCCGTCGCGCGAGAGGCTTGCGGCCGCGTTGCTCGACGAGCTGGACGCCCGGCTCGACGCCGTCGAATCCAACCCCGCCGCGCTCGCGTCGGAGTTCAAGGAACGCGACGTCCTCCTGGGCCGGCGTGTCGTCATCGAAGAGGGTTGCGATCTGAAGGCAGGAGTCGTTAGGGAGATCGATCCCGTCCTCGGGCTGACGTTGGAGACGGCCCCTGGGCAGGTGGTCCGCATCCGGGCGGAGCACGCGCGAATCATCGGCGTCGATCTGGCGAGTGCGACGTCCCCTGATTCCGCATAGGATCCCGCCGATGTCCCGAGTCGAAGCCGGTCTGGAGAAGGGCGAGCGCGTGGCACTCACGCGCAGGTTGCTCAAGTACATGACGCGGCACCGGACGACGGTCGTACTCGCGATCATCTCCATGGTGCTGTCCGGCGTCACGGAGGCGGTCCCTATCGGGCTCTCGAAGGTCTTCGTCGAGGACGTGCTCCTCGCGACCCCCGCCGCCCGTCACGGCGACATCGACCGCAAAGGCGGCCGCCAGCACGCCTTCATGACCGAGAGCGGCCCGGTCGTCCTCCGCTACGACCCGACCAGGCTCGTTTGGGTGCAGGGCAGTCCGGCCGAGGCCCTGAAGGCCTACGAGCGCCCGCGCGGCAGCTTCGGCAACGACCTCCTGCGGAAGTTCGGCACGCTGATCCCGACGCCGAGCGACAAGAACGTCGCCATCCTGCTTGTATTCGTCGTCCTGATCCTCGTGACGTCGATCCTCGCGGCCATCGCGACCTACGCGACGGAGTACATCGCCAAGGCGCTCGCCACTCACGTCGTCGCAGACCTGCGCTGCGAGATGCTCGATCGTGTCCTGAGGCTCCCCCTCTCCTACTTCACGCGACGCAAGCTGGGGGACCTGCAGTCACGTTTCTCGAACGACGCGCAGTTGCTCCACCTCTGCGTGAACATCTTCGTGTCGGAAGTGCTTCTCCAGCCGTTCATCGTGGTGTCGGGTGTCGCAGCGACCCTCTATCTGAACTGGAAGCTCGCGCTCGCAGCGTTCGTCTTCCTGCCGGGCGTCGTGGTCCCGATCCTCCAGATCGGGCGCCAGATCCAGCGGCGGACCAAGCGGATGCTCGAGACGATGAGCGACACGACCGAGTCGATCTCCCAGGCCCTCGCGGGCATCCGGATCGTCAAGGCGTTCGCGATGGAGGCGCGCGAGAGCGCCGAGTTTCGCGCGCTCAACGTCACCTACCGCGAACGCAGCCTCGCGATCGTGCGCGCGAAGGCCCGCGCGAAGGCCATCGTCGACATCACCTACGGTGTCGTCCTCGGGGCGTCACTGGGCGGCGGCGGGTGGCTCGTCATCCACGGCATGTGGGACGTCGAGGCGGGAGAATTCGTCGCCTTCCTCGTGGCCCTCGCGACGATGTTCCGTCCGCTGAAGCGCCTGTCGACGGCGTTCCACGTCTGGAACGAATCGCTGGCAGGCGCCAAGCGCCTGTTCGAGGTCATCGACACGGAGCGTGAGGTCGGCGACCGCACCGGCGCCCATCTCCTCGGGCAGATCAAGGGGAGCGTCAAGTTCGAGAACGTCAGCTTCGCCTACCCGGACACGCCGGATCAGATCGTCCTCGACAACATCTCGTTCACGATTCCCGCCGGAGGGATGGTCGCGCTCGTCGGCCCCTCGGGTGCGGGGAAGTCGACGATTGCGGACCTCCTCATGCGCTTCTACGAGCCGACGAGCGGCCAGATCACCATCGACGGCAACCCTCTCGCGAACATCTCGCGGCAGAGTCTCCTGCGGCAGATCGCCGTGGTGTCGCAGCAGCCGTTCCTCTTCAACACGACGGTCGCGCAGAACATCCGTTACGGGAACGCGGAGGCCTCGGAAGCAGAGGTCCTCGCCGCCGCAAAGGCGGCGCACGTCCACGAGTTCGCCCTCACGTTGCCGGATCAATACGAGACGCTGGTCGGCGATCGGGGCGCGAGCCTCTCCGGTGGACAACTGCAGCGCATCACCATCGCCCGCGCGATCCTGAAGAACGCCTCGCTCCTGATCCTCGACGAGGCCACGTCGAACTTGGACACGCGCTCGGAGCAACTGGTGCAGGAGGCGCTCGGGAATCTCCTCACCGGTCGGACCTCCCTCGTCATCGCCCACCGTCTCTCGACCATCGAGCGCGCGGACAACATCCTCGTGATCGACAACGGGCGAGTCATCGAGTCGGGAACACACGCCGAGTTGGTTGCGCAGCGAGGTACGTACTTCGCGCTGCACCGGTCGCAGTTCGCTGCAATGACGACGCGCTGACCGTTCGTCGCTTCGTGCATATCGATCACGCGCCACGCAGTGGACTCATTTGAAACTGAGACCAACTCGCGATGCATCCAGTCTCAACGCATTTGAGACGCAACAGCAACACGATAGGATGCCGCCGCGCTCGACGCAGCACCTCGAGTCAGGAACCTGTTCTCAGTTTTTTGACGGTTTCGCGCAAATGACTGAGAAGCCGTAAGCGTTTGAAGAAGCGGTACTTCACAGTCACCGCGCGTGTGTGGATTAGGCACAGCTGCGGCGTGCTTGTTCGGAGCCGGACTATCCCCTGACCTACTCAGCGTTTGCACAGTTCCAGCACATAGTCTGAATCCTGGGAGACGACATCCATGAGTCGACTGCTTGTGATCGAGGACGAGGTGGCGCTCGCGCAGGCCCTCCGCAGAGGCCTGACCGACGAGCAGTTCACCGTCGACGTCGCACATGACGGCGAAACGGGGTACTCGAACCTTCGCGCGCGTCCCTACGACATGATCATCCTGGACCTGATGCTCCCGCGTCTGTCCGGGATGGACCTCCTGAAGCGCATTCGCGGCGAGAAGAACCGGACGCCGGTCCTGATCCTCACCGCAAAGGACACGAAACGAGACATCGTCGCCGGTCTCGACGCCGGGGCGAACGACTACTTGACGAAGCCGTTCTCCTTCGATGAGCTCTTGGCGCGCATCCGTGCCCTCCTGCGAACGATGTCAGCGGGACTTTCGAGCGTGGTCACCGTCGGGGACCTGTCGATCGACACCGCCGCGCGCCGCGTCACGAGGGCGGGAACGGAGCTGGCTCTCACCGCGCGTGAGTACCAGGTGCTCGAATACCTCATGACCCACGCCGGGCAGATCATCTCGAAGGAGCGCCTGATCGCGTCGGTGTGGCCCAACGATGCCAACTGCGACCCGAATGCCGTCGAGGTCTGCATCGCCGGACTCCGCAAGAAGGTCGACCGTGACCCATGGGAGAAGCTGATCCAGACCGTCCGCGGCCTCGGCTACGTGATCCGCGTACTCCAGTCGTGAAAGCGCTCTCGATCCGCGCGAAGATCGTCGTCTGGCTCGTGGCGACGCTTCTCGCCGTGATCGTGGTGCGCTCCGTGTTCATCTACACGCTGACCCGACGAGGCCTCGTCGAAGCGCTCGACGCCAGTCTCGACGACTGGGCAGACATCTTGGCGAACGTGACGAGAACCGACGGGCAGAAGGTGTCCGTCGAACTGCCCCAACAGGTCCGCGCACGCTTCGGCGCGAGCGAACATCGCCTGCGGTTCGTGATTCACGACGCGGCGACTCTCCGGTTGATCGCCGGTTCCCCGAACACCCCGGAGCACCGGTTCCCCGTCGAGATCTCGGAGATCCAGCGGAAGCTCGATGCGGCCGAGGATCGGGACGCCGGCCTGACGGACACGGTGGTGGATCCGACCGACGGCAGAGAGGTCCGCGTCCACGCCGCCCGTCGCCAGGGCACGCTCATGTCGTCGTTGGCGACGTCACTCCCCATCGCAGAGCAGACGAAGGTCACCCCGCCGGACGTGATCGTCGTGGTCGCCCAGGACCTCGCTGGCATCGAGGGAGCACTGCAAGCGCTGGTCGCGAGCATGGCGGTGAGCGTGCCGTTCATCATCGCGTTTGGCGTGCTCTCCGGGCGGTTTGCAGCGAAACGGATCGTCGACCCCATCGGCAGGATCGCGGCGGCGGCGGCCCGGATCCGACTGGAGGATCCGAACGATCACGTCACCAAACCCGGCACGCGCGACGAACTCGACTCACTGTCGGACACGCTCAACGCGACGTTCGATCGGCTGAGGGCCACGTTCGACAACGAACGCCGGTTCACGGCCGACGCCTCGCACGAACTTCGGACGCCGATCGCGATCATCAAGAGCCAGGCGGAAGTCGCGCTCCGCCGGCCTCGAGAACCGCAGGAGTACCGCGACACGCTCGTCGACATCCTCTCCGCGATCCGGAGGATCGAGGGGGTCACCGAAGCCCTGCTCGCGCTCGCACGCGCCGATGCCCAGACGCTCACCGAGGACCTGACCGACGTGGACATAGCACCGGTCGCCGAGGAGGCCGCCGCCGTCCACCGCCCGACGGCGACGGAGAAACAGCTCCGTCTCGTGGTAACCGCACAGGGAATCACTCACGTCCTCGGCCGGCGCGAGCAGCTCGGGATCGTGATCAGCAATCTGATCGCGAATGCCGTTCGCTACAGCGAGCGTCCCGGCACGGTGAACGTCCGCGTGTCACGTTCGAACGAACACGTCGTCGTCGAGGTCAGCGACGAGGGCATCGGGATCGCGCCGGAGCAGCTGCCGCGGATCTTCGACCGCTTCTTCCGTGTCGACGACGACCGCGGCCGCGACCACGGCGGCGCCGGTCTTGGACTTTCCCTCGTGAAGGCCATCGTCACGAATCACGGCGGCACCGTCGGCGCATCGAGCGCGATCGGGTCTGGGACGACGATTCGCGTGACGCTGCCCGCCACGCCGTCCGCACGGTCATAGGGGATAGGCCGAGGCGGCATCAAAGTCCCGCTTGGTGTGCGCGGGCATCCAGGTCCTCGATGAGCCGGCGAAGACGATCATCGGTTGGGGGACACAGTCCGCTTGCAGTCCGAGCCGACGCTGAGGCCCCCGCCTCGCGCAGGAAGAGCCGAGCCTCTCCCTGTGCCCAGACGACGGCGGCCCGCGCCCGGGCCGCGCCCGGCAGCTCGGACGCGGCCAGGACGTCCGTGATCGCGACCACGAGGTTCGCGGCCTCGCGCCGTTCGAATCCCCGGAGCGCGAGGGTCGTTGCAAGCACGGCGAGATCCTCCCTGGGAGTCCCGGCGCCGATCACCACCCCCTGTTGGTGGAGCAGCGACGTCGCATCGTCGAAGCGTCCGGCCCACGCGGCCGCAGTGACGCGCTCGACCGGAACATCCCGCGCGGCGTCGATCACTCCGCCGGCCTGTCGATCCTTCGGGAGATCCGTCGCGAAGGGCCTCCCGTCGCGCCCCCGACACCAGATCGCCGCGGCGGTCGACTCGTCGCCTTTCGTGATCCAGATCCGGTCGACGGCGTGCTCGAGCCGATCGTGCGCGAGGACCCGTCCGTCGGCGCGAATCGTGACGACCTCGCCGGCTCCGAGCAGTGCGCAATAGACCTTGCCGACGTCGCGGAGCACGCCACCGGCGACGGCGTTCACCGGATTGGGGAAGACCCGACAGAGGCGGCGCGCCCCGTCGAGTCCGACGACGCACAGCTCGCCGCGCGTCGCACCGACGAGATCGCCGACACGGACCCCAAGGACGAGCTCATCGGGCCACTCGGCTCCCGCATCACGCGAGACGACGTCGAGGTCGACGACATCCCCGTCGGTGGGAAAGGCTCGCGCGCCGGCGGCGGCAGCCGCGGGATACTCGATCCAGTCGCACCTACCGATGTTCGAAGTGACGAAAATGGGCGCCGCACCGGGCGGCCCCGTTCCGACGGCGCCGAAGACCCTCACGGGCACGAACCGCAGCTGGCTTCCGTCGCGTTCGGCGATTTCGTCGAATCGCCTCACGATCCACCTCGACGCACCCGATGTACCCTCGGCCTCGGCGGCCACGTCGGCACCGGCACCGTCACCGTCACCGCCACCGCCACCGCCTTTCAGGATCCGGTCCCACTGCGCCTTCAGCGCGAACTTCGAGACCAACGCGAGACCGAGGACGACGGCCCAGACGGCGATTCGAGTCCGTGTCAGGAACCTCGTGCGGCGCTTCTGCTTCAGCGCCTGCTCGCGGAGCCGCGCGCGCGGATCGGATGGCGGCGGCGCTCTTTCCGGGCCGTCGCGTTGTGTGTCGCTTCCATTCATTTCGCGTCCCGCCCCGCCAGGAGGGTGATCACGGTCGTCGTCGAGAGACCGGCGACGACTCCTCGAACGACGGCGGCCCGACCAAAAACGCCTTCGCCGCGCGAGGAACGCAAGCTACAACCTCGCGCCATGCCCAGGCAAGAAGGACGATCCCCGGACGCCATTCGCGAGATCTCGTTCCACCGCGGATTCATAGGTTCCGCTGCAGGGTCGTGCCTCGTCTCGACCGGTCGAACCCGCGTCATCTGCACCGTCAGTGTCGACGAATCCGTTCCGGACTGGATGGCCGGACGCGGGAGCGGATGGGTCACCGCCGAATACGCCATGCTTCCCGGGTCCACGTTGCGACGGAAGCCGCGAGAGGGCCGCCGCGGTTCGGGGGTCGACGGCCGCACCGCGGAGATCCAGCGACTCGTCGGCCGTTCGCTGCGGCCCATCGTCGACCTTGCCGCACTCGGCGAGCGCACGCTGCACGTCGACTGTGACGTGATCGAAGCGGACGGTGGCACGCGAACGGCCAGCATCAACGGCGCGTACGTGGCCCTCTGCGATGCCGTGCGGCGACTGACGCGCGAGGGCAAGGTGGCACGCCCGGTCATTCGCACGGCCGTCGGCGCGATCTCGCTCGGCATCGTCAAAGGCGAACTCCTGCTCGACCTCGATTATCCGGAGGACTCCCAGGCTGACGCCGACATGAACGTCGTCATGACGGGGGACGGCCGCTTCGTCGAAGTCCAGGCGTCGGCGGAGAAGAACCCGTTCACCGGCGCGGATTTCACCCGAGCCCTGAGCCTGGCCGAGAGCGGAATCCGGCGCGTCTTCCACGCTCAGGTGCACGCGCTGGACGGGGCCTGATGACGACGCCCCTGTTCGTCGGTTCGGGCAACGCGAAGAAGCTCGCGGAGTTACGCCGGAGGCTCGACGGCCGCGGCGTGAAGATCGTCTGTCCGTCCGACTTCGATCCGCCGCCGCCTTCCCCCGACGAACCGCACAGGACGTTTCTCGCAAACGCCACGGCGAAAGCGCTGGAGTACGCCCGGTTCACGGGCCTACTCACGCTCGCTGACGACTCGGGTCTCGAGGTCGACGCGCTCGGGGGCGAGCCCGGAGTCGACAGCGCCTACTTCGCCGGCCGCCCGTCGAACGACGCGGCGAACAACGCCAGACTCCTCCACGAACTCCGCGACGTGGCCGATGCCCGTCGGACCGCCCGATACCGGTGCGTCCTCGTCCTCGCCACCCCCGAACGCGTGCTGTTCGATACGTCGGGAACCTGCGAGGGACGGATTGCGCGCGAGCCGAGAGGTTCGGGCGGATTCGGGTATGATCCGCTGTTTCTCGTCGGGACCGGACCGAGGAGTTTCGGGGAGCTGTCGCCGGACGAGAAGGACCGAATCTCACACCGCGGGATCGCGTTGCAGAAGCTCCGAGAAGCCCTGCCCGCGATCCTCGCCAAAAGCCCGAGGCCATGAGCCAGAAGCGCCCGCAAGACTACATCCGCAACTTCTGCATCATCGCGCACATCGACCACGGGAAGAGCACGCTTGCCGACCGGCTCCTCCAGGCGACGAAGACGGTGAGCGACCGCGAGTTCCAGAACCAGATGCTCGATGACATGGATCTGGAGCGGGAGCGCGGAATCACCATCAAGGCTCGCGCCGTCCGCATGACCTACACGCGCGGCGGCGAGACCTACCAGCTCAACCTGATCGACACGCCTGGCCACGTGGACTTCACGTACGAGGTGTCCCGGTCGCTCGCCGCGTGCGAGGGAGCCCTGCTCGTCGTCGATGCAGCCCAGAGCATCGAGGCGCAGACCGTCGCCAACACGGACCTCGCGCTGAACGCCAAGCTCGAGATCGTGCCGGTCCTGAACAAGATCGACCTGCCGACTGCCCGTCCCGACGAGGTCTGCGCGGAGATCGAGAACGTCCTCGCTCTGCCCGCACACGACGCCCTGCGGGTTTCCGCGAAGACAGGCGTCGGCGTGCCGCCGCTCCTGGATGCGATCATCGACCGGATCCCCTCACCCAAGGGCGATCCGAACGGGCCGTTCCGCGCGCTGATCTTCGACGCCGTCTTCGACGACTATCGCGGAGTCGTCGTGTACGTTCGCGTGATCGACGGCCGCGTCGGGTTGCGCGACAAGATCGAACTGGCCTCCAACCTCTCGCGCTACGAAGTCCTCGACCTGGGCACGTTCCGCCCGAACATGACGGCGGGAAAGTCGCTCGAGACGGGCGAGGTCGGATACCTCATCTGCAACATCAAGACGCTGTCCGACGTGCGCATCGGTGACACCGTCCGCAACGCGAATTCACAGGCCACGCCGCTCCCGGGCTACCAGGAGCCGCAGCACGTCGTCTTCTGCGGTCTGTATCCGACGCAGGCCAACGATTTCGAGAACCTGCGGAAGGCGCTCGACAAGCTCCATCTGAACGACTGCTCGTTCAAATACGAGCCCGAGACGAGCGAAGCGCTCGGGTTCGGCTTCCGCTGCGGGTTTCTCGGGCTCCTTCACATGGAGATCGTCCAGGAACGCCTCGAGCGCGAATCAGGCCTGAGCCTCGTTCAGACGGCGCCGAACGTCACGTACCACGCCGTAGCGTTGAACGGCACGGTCTCCGTCATCGACAGCCCGGCCAAGCTCCCGCCGGAGGGCGACATCGCCGAGATGCGCGAGCCCGTCGTCCTCGTGAATCTCATCATTCCCGCATCGTCCGTGGGCTCGGTCATGCAGCTGTGCATCGACCGGCACGGGGAATACAAGAAGACCGAGTACCTCAGCCCGGAGCGTGTGCTGCTGTCGTTCGAGATGCCCCTCGCCCAGATCATCTTCGACTTCTACGACAAGCTGAAGTCGGCGACGCGCGGGTACGGGACGATGAACTACCACATGCTTGGATATCACGCGGCCGAGCTCGTCAAGCTGCGCATCCTCGTGGGCGGCGGTGAAGTCGACGCACTCAGCACGATCGTGCACCGCGAGGAGGCCGAACGCTTCGGCCGCAAGCTTCTCGTCAAGCTCCGGGAGGAGATCCCGCGCCACATGTTCGAGGTGCCCCTGCAAGCGGCGATCGGTGGCCGGATCATCGCTCGCGAGACCATCAAGGCGTTCCGAAAGAACGTTACGGCGAAGTGCTATGGCGGCGACATCACGCGCAAGCGCAAGCTGCTCGAGAAGCAGAAGGAAGGCAAGCGCCGCATGAAGTCGGTCGGAAACGTGGAAATCCCGCAAACCGCCTTCTTCGCCGCGCTGAAGATCGACCCGGACGAGTGACGCGGGAGGGCTCCGCGCCCTCTTGCCGCGCCAGCGCCATGCGGTCATCCTTCCCGGCCGTCCCGGGAGGACTTCGTCGCCATGAGCAGCTGGCTTTCGCTCGTAACGTCCGAACTGATCGCCGGGGTCACACTCCGGAAGGCCCCGAGCTCGGCGACGACCAACTCGCCAGGTTTCCTGCGACGCCAGCTCGAAGGCTTCACCGTCGCGATCGCGATGGCGCTGCTCCTGAAGCAGTTCACCTTCGACACGTTCCAGGTCCCCACGGAGTCGATGGAACCGGTGATCATCGGCCGTGGCGACATGGGCGACCGCATCCTGGTCGATCGGTTCGCCTACATGGTCAATGACCCCGAGCGGTACGACATCGTCGTCTTCAAGTACCCGCTCTCGCGCCTCGTCAACTACGTGAAGCGCGCCGTGGGGCTCTCGGGCGAACGGATCAAGCTCTGGCACGGCCAGGTCTATGCCGACCCCACGGGCGGGACGAATTTCGCCGTGACGCGCAAGCCCGACTCGGTCCAGGACGCGATCTTCGACGCGAACCCCGTCATCCCGAGCGAGGAGGTCGATGGTCTGACCCGCGCCCAACTGATCGCGCGCTGGCAGGTGGAGACGGAGAACTCGCGCGCCGACCCGGATCCGGAGTTCGACGCGGCCCGCAAGGCGGTGGTGCTGAAAGCGACGGCCAACGGGGACCGCCTCATCAAGACGCGGTCCGGAATCACGAACGCTCGCACGGACCCGAACGCGGCCGACGCGAAGGGGCGGCAGGGCGGCGACGAGGCCGTGGCTGACGTGCGCGTGCGGTTCGACGCGCAGCCAGACACGGGCGCCGGCGCAATCGTCGTCGAGGTTCACGATCCAGCGCAGCCCGGGCAGTCGATACGCGTCGAATGCGGCGTCGACGGAGGCCAGGCATCACGCGCGCTCCATGGATCCAAGGACCTGACGACGGCCGAGTTCGCAGCCGTCAGGATCAAGCCGGGCACATCGACACCGATCGAGGTGGATCACGTCGACCACCGCATCGTCGTCCGCATCGACGGCCGCGAAGTGTTCCGCTACGACTACGTGGTTGCGCCCGTGGACGTCGCGGGTGGGAACCGCGGCGCAGCGATCGTGAAACTCGGGGTGCACACGGGGAGCGGCGCGGTGTCGCGCATCGCGATCTTCCGGGACGTGCACTACACCAGGTTCGACGGTCACACCGACGAGTTCGAGGTCCCCAAGGGCTCGTACCTGATGCTGGGCGACAACTCGCCGAATTCCCTCGACGCCCGAGGCTGGCGGCGATCCCGGATCCGCATGCGGACGAGCCCGACCGACCCGGGGCGGATCCTCGATGGCGACTTCGAGGCCGTTTCCGACCGCATCGAGAACGTGCGGCGGGGCCACAACCCGTTCATGAACGACGACAACAAGCCGGCGTTTATCGACGTGCAGGGGAACCTGCATCACCTGCGGCCGAAGCTCTTCGACATCCTGGATCCCATCACGAACGAAGTCCGCGCGCCGGAGGTCGATGACATCAACGCGGTGGATCCGACCGTCTACGCCGTCTACGACCATTACACCCCGCGTGCCTACGTCGTCGGTCGCGCCGCCATCGTGTTCTTCGTCCGACCTCGGATCCTGCGGTGAACGATCCCACTCAGACGCCGCCGCTGCTCGTCGCGACGGAGCTGGAGAAGCGATTCGGCCGCAGGACCGTCGTCAGCGGGGTCTCGCTCCACGTCGCCGCCGGCGAGGTCGTCGGCTTGCTCGGGCCCAACGGAGCGGGCAAGACGACGACGTTCCGCATGATGATCGGGCTGCTGCGGCCCGACGGCGGCCAGATCACGTTCAACGAATCGGACGTCACCGAGTCACCGATTCACGAACGCGCGCGACGCGGCATGGGCTACCTCGCACAGGAGCCGAGCGTGTTCCGCGGCCTCACCGTCGAGGAGAACTTGAAGGCCGTACTCGAGTGGATGCCCGAGCTCACGAAGACCGACCGCGCCGAGATCGTCGACGAGATGCTCGAGCGATTGCACCTGACGGGGCGACGGGCACAACGCGCGGACACGCTTTCGGGCGGTGAGCGGCGACGCCTCGAGATCTCGCGGGTCCTCGCGCGCCGGCCGATGCTCATCCTTCTCGATGAGCCGTTCGTTGGAGTGGACCCGAAAGCCGTCGAAGAAATTCAGTCGATCGTGCGAGATCTCTCGAATGCAGGTTTGGCGGTCCTCCTGACTGACCACAACGCGCGCGAAACATTGTCGATAACGGACAGGTCCTACGTGATCGGCGACGGGAAGATCCTCCGCGAGGGCACACCACAACAACTGGTTGCGGACCCTGCGGTGCGACGCCTCTATCTGGGGGACTCATTCACGTTGAAGGAAACCGCGCCTCCGAAGTGATCCGAAACAACATGTGGAAAAGTTGCTGAGAGGATCCAGAAAGAACTGAAAAACTCCAAAATCGACTCTATAATCCCGCCCCGACTGCTCGATGGATTCCCTGCCCAACACTCGATCGTTCGCCGATCCGTCACAGTCGCGAGTTCCATGAACACCACTCCCCTGCCCCGGTTCACGCGGTCATGACCGTCGATGTCCAAACCGCGCCGACGACTCCGTCGAGTCCGCCGGCGCTGAAGAATCGCCCGTACCGGATTCTTCTGGTCGACGATGAGAGCGGGATTCGCAAGTCCCTCGCCGCCTACCTCGAGCACCACGGCTTCGAGGTCGACAGCGCGGAGGACGCCATCGTCGCGAAGGAGTTGTTCGCAGCCAACCGCCAGGATCTCGTCCTGACGGACATCTCCATGCCGCGCGTGTCGGGACTCGACCTGCTGCTGCAATTGAAGGAGATGGAATCGAGCGTCGAGGTGATCATGATCACCGCCTACCTCGACATCTCATTTGCAATCCAGGCCATGCGCCGCGGCGCCTACGACTTCTTCACCAAGCCGTTCAACTTCGAGAAGATCCTCCTCACGATCGAGCGGGCACGCGAGCGCCAGCAGCTGAAACGCCAGGCGGAAGAACTGGCCAATCTCAAGAAGCAGCGCGAGTTCGAGGCCAAGGCCGCCATGCAGACGGCGGTGGCGCTGGCTCGAGCGATCGAGGAACGCGACAAGTTCAACATCGGGCACGGGCGGCGCACGGCGGCATTTGCGCGCGCCTTGGGAGAAAAATTGCAACTGCCCGAGTCGCAGTTGAGCCAGATCCACGACGCCGCGCTCCTGCACGACGTCGGCAAGATCGCCATCGACGACGCAATCCTGAACAAGCCGGGCAAACTCACGGAGGAGGAGTTCACCTCGATCCGACGGCACCCCGAGATCGGGGACTACATGCTTCGGCCCATGGCATTCCTCGCGGAGAACATCCGCCTCGCCGTTCGCCATCACCACGAGAGGTGGGATGGGAGCGGCTACCCCGACGGGTTGCGCTCCGTCGACATTCCCGTCGAAGCCAGGATCCTGTGCGTCGCAGACTATTTCGATTCGATCACGTCGAAGCGCCCCTATCGGCTGCCGATGCCGGTTCCGGAGGCCATCGACCTCCTGCGTGCGGAGCGGGGCCGCATCTTCGATCCGGACCTCGTCGATCTCTTCATCGAGGTGATCCGGGACCGCCTCGGCGACGGCGTCTCCGCCGGCGAGTGAGACGCGCCGGGCGCCGCGCCGCCCTCCGCGCGCGGCAGATTCCCGGGGATCACTCCCACTCGCAGTCCGTCAGCACCCATTCCAGGGCGAGGCGCCGCTCGTCGATCACGCCGGCGTTCAGCTTCGTGGGCGGGCGCTTGCCCGCGTTGATGGCGGACGTCGCGACGGCGCAGTAGCAGAGCTGGGCGTCGAACTCGTCGAGGATCTCCACCGTCAGCGGCGACTTGCCCTGCTTCGCGAGGCCCTCGCGCCCGAGCTTCTCGATCGTGCGAGAGATGAGGGCGACCTCGCATTCGTGATCCGGCCTGCCGAGGTCCGAAAGGTGTCCGAGCGTCCAAAGGAGCGCCGCCGCACTCTCCCACCGCCAGGTCATCTCGATCGCGAGCTGCGGGTCCGCCTCGACCGAGTCCAGGTAGGCGCGCTCGGCGGCCGTGAGCTTCTTCGCCAGCTTGAAGTGCTCGATGAGCGCGCTCACGTCCTCCGTCGACCCTCCCGACGCCTTGGTCGCGACGGCGACGAGACAAAGAACGCGATCCGCGACGTCCGCGGGTTTTCGGCGCTCGAGGTCCTTCGTCGTCAACGCATCCGGGGCGTTTCGGGGCGGGGTCACGCCTTCGGATTTCAGGCGATTGAACGTTCGGGCGCGGCGCTGGGCGGATTCGGACTCCAGTGGCAGTTCCATGGTGCGCGGACCGTAGCATGCTGAGCTCGCGGAAACCCCGACCGGAGCGGAACCCCGACCCGTTCGTCGGCATCGGATACTGTCGACATGCCCATGAGTCACATCCAACGACGCTCCCGAACTTGCCGCTCGCTCGTTCGCAGCGCGGCGACCTCCGTCGCTCTCGCGATCGTCGCCAGCGGCTGCTCCGATGCCCCGTCGACACCCTCTCGGAGTTCCGGCCCCATGACAGACGCCGCAGCCTCGCGCTCAAGTGCTGAATCGGAAACCGCAACGCTCGCGGCAGGGTGCTTCTGGTGCATCGAAGCCGTGCTGAAACAGGTCGACGGCGTCATCTCCGTCATGCCGGGCTACACCGGAGGCTCGACCCCCGCACCGACCTACAAGCAGGTCTGCACGGGTGACACCGGCCATGCCGAGGCCCTTCAGATCCGTTTCGACCCGAAGCGGCTGTCATACGAGCAACTGCTCGCGTGGTTCTGGAAGCTCCACGACCCTACGACGTTGAACCGCCAGGGCGCGGATGAGGGCACCCAGTACCGGTCGGCGATCTACTACCACTCCGAGTCGCAACGTCTGGCGGCCGAGAAGAGCAAGGCCGAGGAGAACGCCTCGGGACACTTCGCGTCCCCCATCGTCACCGAGATCACGCAGGCCGGGATCTTCTACCCTGCCGAGGAGTACCACCGCGACTACTACATGCAGAACAAGTCCCAGGGCTACTGTCGCTTCGTGATCGCGCCCAAGCTCGACAAGCTTGGCCTGCCGAAGTAGTCCGACGTTCTCGGCAGCGCCGGAACGCCAGGCTTTGCATGGCCGGTTGGCACGGCTCCAGCCCTGCCGGCAATCGCCGACAGCCACCGTCTCGCGCGCCCACGACGTTCCCGGCAGCGCTCGAGCGCTGCCGATCCGGCCAGGTTCAACCTGGCGCTCCGTCGGAACGCCATGCTCTGCATGGCTGGATGGCAGGGCTCCAGCCCTGCCGCGATCACGCACACGCGGTCCCCGTGACACCGGGCACGCACGGTTTCCTGCCTAGATCGAGAAGTACGACGCCTGCGGGTGATGAACGACGATCGCGGTGGTGCTCTGCTCGGGTTCGAGCTGGAATTCCTCGTTCAGGCGCAGACCGATGCGCTCGGGGTTGAGCAGGCGGAAGATCTTCTCCTGGTCCGAGAGCTCGGGGCACGCGGGATAGCCGGGCGAATACCGGCGGCCGCGGTAGCGCTGTTTCACGAGCTCGGCCACGGTCGACGCGTCTTCTGCATCGATCCCGAGCTCGGCTCGCACGCGCAGGTGCACGTATTCGGCCAGCGCCTCCGCCATCTCGACGGAGAGCCCGTGCAGGTAGAGGTAGTCCTGGTAGCGATCCTCTCGGAACAGCCGCGCCGTCTCCAACGAGGCCTGCTCACCCACCGTGACCGCCGTGAACGCGATGACGTCCTTCTCCCCCGCGCCGGCCGGGCGGAAGTAGTCCGAAAGACAGATCCCGCGTTTTCCCACCTGCCTCGGGAAATGGAACGTCTCGACGACCGCGGCACCCGCCGCGTCGTAGACCCGCAGCGACTCGCCGTCGGCCTCGCACGGGAAGTAGCCAACGACCGCCCTCGGCGTGAGGATCTTGCGCTGCTCACACTCCGCGAGCAGTGCTCGCACCCGGGGCCGCATCTCCGCATCCAGGAACGCCTCGTACTCGGCCGGCGTCATCTTCTTCTGGCGGATCTGCCACTGGACGCGGAAGAGCGCGATCTCGTTCAAATACGCGGCCACAGTCTTGATCGGCACGTGCTCCATGACGCGGACGCCGAACGGCGGGCGTCTGGGAACGACCACGTCCCGTCGGATCGCCTCCTCGCCTCGGGACTCCTCGATCGCGCACGCGGCAGCCGTCCCCGTCGAGTCGGTGCGTCCGCCACCGCGACCCGTGCGACGAACGACCGGCGCCGGGGCCGCGTCGTTGCGGCCCGCGCAAACGTCCTCCATGAGGCGCAGACCGTCGAAGGCGTCCTTCGCGTACTCGACGCGGCCCGCGTAGCTCCGCCGGCAGTCGTCCTCGACGTAGTTCCGGTTCAGAGCCGCGCCACCCAGGATCACGGGCACCTTCATGCCCCGCTTCTGCATCTCGTCCAGGTTCTCACGCATCACGACCGTGGACTTGACCAACAGGCCCGACATCCCGATGGCATCCGCCTTGTGTTTGTCGTACGCGTCGAGGATCGACTCGAGCGGCTGCTTGATGCCCAGGTTGAACACCGTGTAGCCGTTGTTCGTGAGGATGATGTCGACGAGGTTCTTGCCGATGTCGTGCACGTCGCCGCGCACCGTGGCGAGGACGATCCGGCCCTTGCTGTCGCCCTGCACGCGATCCATGTGCGGCTCGAGGAACGCGACGGCGGCCTTCATCGTTTCCGCGGACTGCAGCACGAACGGCAACTGCATTTCGCCGGTCGCGAACAGCTCACCGACGACCTTCATTCCACCCAGGAGGATCTCGTTGATGATCGACAGCGCCGTGTGAGTCTTCAGCGCCTCGGTGAGATCGTCCCCCAACCCCACGCGGTCGCCGTCGATGATCCGCGCCTTGAGGCGTTCGTCGACCGGAAGCGACGCGCGATCGACCTTCTTCTCCTCGGCGAGATCCTGCGTCAGCGCGATCAGCACCTGGAGCGGGTCATACCCGGGTCGACGACGATCGAAGATCAGGTCCTCGGCCACCTGCCGCTGCTGCGGGTCGATCTTGTTCAGCGGCATGATCTTCGCCGCATGGACGATGGCTGCGGTGAGACCGGCCGCCTGCGCATGGAAGAGGAACACGGAGTTCAGGATGTGCCGTGCCGCGGGACGAAGCCCGAACGACACGTTCGAGAGTCCGAGCAGGATGCCGGCCTCCGGAATCTCCTTCGCGATCATTTCGATGCCGCGGAGAGTTTCGAGCGCAAGCTTGCGATCGTCCTCGTTGCCCGTGCAGATGGTGAACGTGAGCGGATCGAAGAGGATGTCCTGGGCGCGGAGCCCGTGACGAGTCTGCGCGATGCTCAAGAGCCGTTTGGCGATGGCGATCTTGCGATCTGCGGTCTTCGCCATGCCTTCCTCGTCGATCGTGAGCGCGACCACGGCTGCGCCGTGACGCTTCACGAGTCCGAAGACGCGGTCACACCGCCCTTCCCCATCCTCGAGGTTGACCGAGTTGATGATGCACCGCCCGCCGAGCATCTCGAGGGCGCGCTCCATGACGGGCGTCTCCGTCGAGTCGATCATGAGCGGAACGCGCACGTCCGTCCGGAACCGGCGGAGAACACTCTCCGTGTCCTTCACCTCGTCGCGCCCCACGTAAGCCGTGCAGACGTCGAGCACGTGGCTGCCCTCGGCCACTTGTTCGCGGGCCATGCGCACCATGCCGTCCACGTCGCCCGCTTCGAGGAGCTTCTTGAACTGGCGCGATCCGTTGGAGTTCGTCCGCTCGCCGACGAGAAGCACGGACGTGTCCTGCTTCAACGTCTCCGCCTTGTAGATGCTCGACACCGACGGTCGCACGACCGGCGTCTTGCGGACCGGGGCATGGGATCCCAACGCCCGAGCGACGGCCGCGATGTGCGGCGAGGTCGTCCCGCAGCACCCGCCGACGATCCGCACGCCGAACTCGTCGACGAACCGCGTGAGCCAGCGCGCCAGCTCTTCGGGCTCCAACGGGTATCGGGTCTTGCCGTCCACGAGTTCGGGCAATCCCGCGTTCGGCAGGCACGAGATCATGAACGGCGAACTCGAGCTCAACACCGAGATGTGCTCCGTCATCTCGCGAGGCCCGGTCGCGCAATTCAAGCCGAGCGCGATCAGCGGGAAGCCGGAGAACGCCGCGATGACCGCCGAGATCTCCGAGCCGACGAGCATCGTGCCGGTCGTCTCCATGGTGACCTGGCACATGAGCGGCACCCTGCGGCCGCACTCCGCCATGGCGTCGAGCATCGCCTGAACGGCGATCTTCGCCTGGAGGAGGTCCTGGCAGGTTTCCACCAGAAGCAGGTCCACGCCGCCGTCGAGCAGCCCACGGCCCTGCTCCAGGAAGGACTCGTGAAGTACGCGAGGCTCCACGTGCCCGAGCGTGGGCAGCTTCGTGCCGGGACCGACGGATCCCACGACGAAACGCGGGTGATCCTTCGTCGAGTGCTTCTGCACGGCGGCGCGCGCGATTTCAGCCGCCATCCGATTCAGTTCACGAGTCCGTGACTCCAACCCGAATTCGGCGAGAACGAGCCGCCCGCCGCCGAACGTGTTCGTCTCGACCGCGTCGGCTCCGACTGCGAGATAGCCCTCGTGCACGGCCTGGACCACGTCCGGGCGCGTGTCGCAGAGGACCTCCGAGCAGTTCTCGAGGTTGCGATAGTCCGACAGCGGCAGGTTGAAGGCGTGGAGCGCCGTCCCCATGGCACCGTCGAAGACCAGGACTTTCTTTTCGAGCTGTTCGAGGAAGCGGGAAGACATCGTTGGGTGGGGTTGTAGCGCACGGATCCTGCGCCATGGAAGGACTTCCCTCGCTTCGACCAACGCGCACGCCGGCCCGCAGTCAACGTGGACGCGAGTCGGGCGAGGCGAGATCGACGATCTCGAGGTGCGCGTCGAACGTCTGGGGCTCGCCCGGATAAAGCTGCGGGAAGCTCAAGACGACCGGTTTGCCGTCTTTTCCCGTTGTCTTCTCCCCGTGTCGGACGACGAGCCCCGAGAGCGCGGCAAGCCCAGGCCGCGCGGGGTCATCCTGGATCGCCCACGCGAATCCCGGATGCGTGGACAGCCTGAGCCGCGGACGACCCTGGACGACCAGCACGGCCGCATCGGGCCCGATCCGCAGCCGCTCACGCTCGGGAAGGTCGAGCCAGCGCAGATCGGGCGTCGCGAACGTCAGCGGGACGTACCACCCGGCGTCCACCATCTCCGCGCCGGCGACCGCAGCGACGAACCGGCCCCGATCGACGACGCACGAGCTGTTCGAGACACCCCCCGCTCCCGAGACCGTCGACACGCCCGGCATCGCGACCGCCTTTCCCCCGCCGAACGACGGTTCGAGCCACGACGGCGCGACCCGGAGCTCCACGCCGCGGCCGTCCCGCGCGTCGAGCCACGCGGGGGACATGCGTCGCGGCGGCACGGGACGCGACGCGGCAGTCTCTGGCCGCGCGCCGCTCGGCTCGGTCCACGGCACGCCGGCCGCACGGGCCGGTTTCGACGTGAGCTCGGCGACCTCGCGGTTGTGAGCGATGGCGCCATCGGCGTCGAACATGCCAGGCCAGGGCGGCCCGGCCGCGAGGTTGTGATCGAACGCGAGCACGGTCGCACGGACCCCGGCCTCGTCGAGTGTGATGGAGCCGCGCGCCCACTGCTCGACGAATCCGGTGAGACGCGCCGTCGTCAGGGGCACACCGGCCCGAACCAGCTCCCAATGCCCACCGACATCCGTCTTCACGACCTCCAGTCGATCGTGGAACCGCTGCTCGACGTCGCGGAAGAAGTCCTCCGGCGTCGCCACGCGAATCTCGGGTCCGCCAGCAGCAGGCCCCGTCCCTCCGCGCAACCGGTTCCACGGCGCGACGCGGCTCGGAAGAAGGCGCGCGGCGCCCGCGTCCCAGTTGTCGAACGCATGCAACGTGCAAGCGATCGAACACCACGATGGCAAGGCCTTCGCTTCACGGGCGATGCCGAAGGCGGTCGCCTCGGCGTCGTCGGGTCGCGACCGAGCATCCGCGGCCTCGAACAGACGCGCGACCGGTGGATCGAGGAGCCATCGCTGAAACGCATTCGTGTACGAGCCGTCGCAGATGTACGTGACCACGCGACCGCCGTCCGGCCCCTCCCAGATGAAGGGTCGGTTGCGCGGCAGGGGCGCGGGCGTCGTGAAGGCGTCGTTGGGCCCCCACAGGAGCGCCTTCACGCCCCGCCTGGCCAGCACGTCGACGAGGCGTCGCGGCGCGCGCGGCACGTCGTCGAGGATCGCCACCGTCGGACGCATGCCGAGTTCACGCTCGCACCGTTCGAGATGACAGGCGACCTCGGCAAGCAACGGCCCCATGAGAAACATGTGAGCGTTGACGTAGAGCGCGCCGACGGAGATCTGCCCGCGGCCGACGGCGGCGCGCAATCGGTCGCGTAGCGGGTCTCGCACGCCGTGAGCGTCGAGGAACAGATCCGCGTCCCACCCGACCTCGAGCGTCCAACGGAACGCCGGGTCCGAATCGGCTGCGTCCACGGCCGCCTCGATGGTCGCGAGCCGCTTCGCCGCCACCCGGCTCGGGGTATCCGTGAACCCGACGTCGCAATGGCTCGCGGGGACGACGTAGATCCGCTCGAGACCCGCCGGGCGGGATTGGGCCATGGCAGCCGAGACGCACACGAGGGCGACGAGAAGACCGCGAGGAATTCCCATCGTCACTCCTTCGGAAGCTCCAACCCCGTGAGGCTCCCGTCGAGCGCTCCGACGAAGACGGCGTCGGACGTGGCTTCGGGCGTCGCCAACGTGAAGCTTCCCGCCGCGACCGATCGCACGGCGACGGGCTTGTCGTCGTGCGGCGCCACGAGCGTGACGACCCCGCGGTTGCTCAGCACGAGGATGCGGTCGGACCCCGGAACGAAGACGGGCGGTATGGGTGCGACGCCCGTCTCGGCCCGCACGCTCCACGTCACTTCGCCGCGGTCGACGAGACGGAGCGTGTCGTCGGTGCCCCGGGCGACCGCGTGCCGCCCGTCGCGAGCCGGGACGACCGCCGAGACGTCCTTGTGCTGCGCGAGCCGCTCGCCGGTCCGCTTGTTCATCACCGTGAGCTGGTAGGCGCGATCCGCCACGTAGACGAGGTCGCCGACGATGGCCGGCGCGGCATCCGCCGGGCTGTAGTAGCGGCGGACCCCCGGCGCTCCGACGGCCGCACCAGCACTCGGGTGCGCCCACTCGAGGCGCAGGCCTCGGCTCCACTCGTTGCCGTCGGGCAGATACGAATGGACGAGCTCGTCCCACGCCCCGAAGACGAGCCGCGTCCCGTCGGTGGCCGGCGCGGCCTCGATGGCGTACTTCGCGGCGGCGAGCGACCACGCCACCGTGCCCGTCGCGGGATCCAGAGCATGCAGCATCCCCGCGTTCGTCGCGAAGATCACGAGGCCACCCACCATCACGGGCTCGGCGTACGCCGGGGCACCGAGGTCGGTCTCCCAGGCGACGCCGCCACGGGCGTCGATGGCGCGCGCCTTGCCGTCCCCCGACGCGAAGTACGCGCGCACGCCCAGGACGAGCGGTCGGCTGAGGATCTCGCCCCCGGTCCGCACCGCGAAGACGCGATGACCGTCGCGCGGCGAGAGGCCGTGCAGCGTGCCGTCGCCGCACCCGACGAGCAGAACGTCGCCGAACAGCCGCAGGGCACGCACGCTCCCCGGCAGCTCCACGCGGAAGCGGCGACGCAGCGCCGCGTCGCGGGCGGCCACGAGGACGGCTGCCGTTCGAATCCAGACGGCCTCACCGCCAAGCTTGACCGTGACGACGACGACGGCTTCACCCGCTGGAACGCCAGTGATCGGCAACGTCCCCTCGAGGGTCGCCTCGCCTCGCCCGGCGTGGACCCGCAGCGGCACGGGCTCGCCGCGGCCGGAGATCTGCGCCGTCGCATCGAGCGACACCGCATCCGTCCGAACCGTCGCACGCACCGTGATCGCCTCGCGCTCGAACGACTCGTCCGGACGCGGCGCGTCGATCGCGAGCGGGTTGCGAAGCACGCCGTCGATCCTCTTCTCGAGCACCGGTCGGAATGCGCCCTTCTTGTCGAATTCGGCGAACGCGACGCGCAGCGTCCCGTCCTTGACCGCGACGACGTTGAACCCGCGATTCGTGCCGCTCTTCGGGAACGTGGATCCGCCGCCCACCGTGTCGACGCCGTCGATGACCCGGTGCCACACCGTGTGTCCGTGTCCGGCGAGGATCGCGAGCACGGGTCGGCCTTCGAGCAGATCGAAGAGCCGCCGATGGTCATGCGGGCTCGCGAACTCGGTTCCGTCCGGCGGATGATGGAACGCCAGCACGAGCGGCGTGGCGAGCGGCGTCTTCGCCAGCTCGTCGCGCACGAAGGTGATCACCTCGGCGGAGAACGACGGTCGTGGGTCCTGCGGCGTCGACGAGTCCAGGAGCAGGAACTTCACACCGTGCTTCTCGAACGCGAGGTTCGCGCCGCCCTGGACTTCGCGCAGCCGGGACCGGAGACAGTCCCAGGTCGCATCGTGGTTCCCCATCGTGTACCAGACGGGCAACCCGATGGACTTCCACGCCGCCGCGTTCGACTCGAACGCGGCGCGGCCGGCCGCTGACCCACCGAACTCCGTGACGTCGCCCGTCGTGATGGCGAACTCGGGCGCGGGCGCCGTCGTCCGGAACGGAGTGAGCTCGATGGGCGCGTCGTGCCGGATCGTGGCGATCGTCGCCGTGCTGCGCGAGTCCGGCGCGTGAGTGTCGGAGGCGTGGACGAACGAGAAGCTCGTCACGGGGGCGGCCTTGCCCGCTGCCGGCCCCGGAGGCACCTGCCCCCAGGCGATTCCGCACGAGCACAGAAGAGCGAGCAGCCAACGGCCGGGTCCGAGTTCCATGGGCCGCCATCGTACCGGCACGGCTCGCCCGCCGCCGACCGCGGAATTCGGGCTCGCGTGTAATGCCTCCGCCCGCCGGCACACGGTGTAGGTGCCAGTCGACCGCACTCCCGCGGTCGCGAGAAGAACCAGGAGACACGTCATGCGTCGCAACACCCTCATCGCCTCGGCCCTGCTGCTCGCCCTCGTCACCCTCCCCACCCTCGCCCAGTCCGCCGAAATGGGCGTGCCCTCCAGCTGCCGCCTCGTCGACCTGACCCCGACCGACAGCTTCACCCTCGGCACGACCTCGATCTTCCAGATCCAGGCCGGCGCGGTCGGGATCGAAGGCTACTTCTGCACCGTGTGGCAGGAGTACGCCCCCTGGGACAACGTCCAGCACCAGATGACCGGCATCGGCGGCGACCTCTTCATCAACCAGAACCGCCCGTTCCACATCTTCTCGGAAGGTGGCCCGCTCACCGGCGGCATCCTCCCCGGGCAGTCGACGCTGATGAGCTACACGTTCCCCAACGATCCGAACCTCATCGGCGTGCAGTTCATCGTCCAGGCCTACGTGACCAACGAGTCGCGGACGACCCACAACTTCACCACGGCTCTCGTCGGCACGATCAAGTGACCTGAGCCACGCACGTCCGCTCGCACGAACGACCCCCGCCCGGGATTGCCCGACGCGGGGGTCGCGTCGTTTTCGCGCCGGTTGCGCCAGGATGGCGAGGGGAATCAGTCCGCTGGCTGCCGCGCCCTCGCCCGCCCGCGCGCCGTCCGGTGATCCGGCCCGGGCTCCGGCGGAAGCGCGTCGACCCACCCGGCCTTCGCCGTGGGGATCGCATCGGCGTACGGCACGTAGGGCTTCAGGTCGAGCACGGGAGTGCCATCCAGCATGTCGAGGCCTCGGATCCGCAGGCGGCACCCGCGAACGTGCAGAAGTTGCACGACGGACATGCCGATGGGATTGGGCCGATGGGGCGATCGCGTGGCGAACAACCCCCGCTTGCGCGTGTCCCGCGGCGGCTTGACCATCTCGTTCCAGCCGCGGCTGTAGTTGAACCAATACAGCACCCAGACGTGGCTGAACCCGCGCAAGTCCTTGAGCAGATTCTGAAGCCCCGGGCGAAGCACGATCTCACCGTCGACGATCTCACCGACGCCCGGCTGGCGCGGCGTCCCCGCGTGGACCACGAACGGCGACCTCACGAGGCCGATGGGCCG
The DNA here is from genome assembly GCA_044222185.1 of Planctomycetota bacterium. Taxonomy (GTDB): domain Bacteria; phylum Planctomycetota; family CAIWVZ01; genus JBGANV01. The sequence goes on along the minus strand of JBGANV010000010.1, from coordinate 62,334 downwards.
CAAGACGAGGTCGTCATCCAGTCCGCCGTAGCGCGGTGTCGGTGGCATGGGCGCCATGCTCGCACCGAATGGCTGACGGCAGAACCTTCGCGACCCGTGGCGGGTCCCTCGCTCCTCCTGTAACTTGCCGCGACCAGCCATGCGCACGGGAGATCGATTGAGCAGCAGCGATTCGAACGCGAGATCGAAGACGACCGCCTGGACGAAGATCACAGCGGGCTTCGCGCTGCTTCTGGCCGGCGCCGCATTCGGATGGGCGATCCCGAGGTTCCTTCATCCCGCCGCCCCACAGGCGACGACCGAGCAGGAGGAGAAGGCGACCGGCGAGCACGAAGCCGACCACGCGGGCGTGAAGGTCGAGGCCGCGCCAGCCGCGAAAGGCGTGCTGATCACGACGACGATCGCCCTCGGTCGTGTCCTCGCGGACGACGCGGCGGTCATCGGCCTGTCATCACGGGCCAGTGGTCGCGTCATCGAGGTCGGAACCGTGGCCGGACGGGACGTCGGAAAGGGCGACCTGATCTGCAAGATCGACCCAGCGCCTCAGCTCGCGTCGCTCGTCCAGCTGCGCGCGACCCTCGAGCAGGCGGAGAACGCATTGGCCGAGTTCGATGCCGTCGGCAAGGACCGTGAGCGCCTCGACCTCCAGGCCGCGAAGAACCGCTCGGAGGTCGATGAGCGCGTGGCGAGGGCGCAGGTCGCGCGCCTCGAACCGCTGCTGAAGGACGGCCTGATCGCGGAACGCGAGCTGTTCGAGGCGCAACAGGAGGTCCAACGCAAGGCCGACGAGCGTGACGCCGCGACACGAACCCTCGCCGCGTTCACCGAGAAGGCCGCGTCCTTCAAGCGTGCGGCCCTCGCGTCCAGCGTGACATCCGCGCGGGCGGCCGTCGCCGATGCGGAGCTCGTGCTGACGGAGTGCACGGTGGCGGCACCTGCGGCCGGCCGCATCACCGCGCTCGTCCCACACGTCGGCGATCGCATCGAAGCGGGGACGTCGCTCGGGTCGATTCTCCTGCCAGGACGCCTCATCGCGTTCGCCGTCCCAGCACCGCAGGTCGCGCGCATCGCGGTCGGCTCGACGGCGACCTTCGGTGACTCGGGCAGCGGTGCCGTGGTCGCGATCGGGCACGGCGTGTCTGCGGCAGGGATGGTGGACGTGATCGTCGTCCCCGCCCCAGGTGACCCGCCCTTGCGGCCGGGGCTCGTCGTGCGCGGCGAGCTCGAATCCGGCCGAATCGCTGACGCCCTTCTCGTGCCCGAAGCGGCGATCCTCCGCGCGGAGGACGAACAGGTCGTCGTCACGATACAGGACGGACATTCCCACAGGGTCCCCGTGAAGATTCTCGGTCGAGCGCGCGGACGAATCGCCATCGACGGTGAGATCGCGCCGGGCACGCTCGTGATCGTCGACGGCGGATACAACCTCCCGGACGACACGGCCGTCGTCGCCGAGTCACCAGAATCTCGCGCTGCCGAATCCGCGCCCGCAGGTGAACGCAAGTGAGGATCGTCGAGCGCGCGCGCCCGCACCGTCGGGCGCTGTTCGTCCTTCTCGCGCTGCTCGCTGCGGCCGGCGTGCGCGCCACGTTCACGTCGTCTCGCAGCATCTACCCCCGCGTCGCGTTCGCGCGCATCGCCGTGATCGTCGAGCGTGGTGAGAACCCCGTCCGAGGCATGCTCCTCGAGGTCACACGGCCCATCGAACAGGCGGTCAGCGCAGTGCCCGACCTCCAACGAGTCCGGTCGAAGACCATCCGTGGCGCGAGCGAGTTCTCGCTGGACTTCCGCCCGACGGTCGAGATGCGCGATGCCCTCGCCCTCGTGCGGGCTCGCGTCGCAGGTGCAGCACTGCCCGCCGACTGCAAGGTGACCATCGAACAGCAGACTCCCGCCGTGTTCCCGGTGATGAGCTTCAACGTGCTCCCGGGCCGGGGCGATGCGAAGAACCCCGTCGCGCGTGCCCGCCTCGCGGAATGGTGCGAGCTGAACCTGCGGCCGCGGCTCGCGCGCCTGCCCGATGCGTTCATGGTGACCGTGCAGTCCGGTGACCGCCGCGAGTACGTATTCGAGGCCGACCCCGTCCGACTCGCGGCGACCGGAATCTCGGCGAAGCAGGTGGTCGATGCGCTCGCCAACGCCAACGTCCAGGCGTCCGTGGGCCGATCGTCCGCAGAGGGCCTGCAATACCAGATCCTCGTCGACGGCCTGGTGGAACATCCCTCGCAGCTCGGCGACGTGGCGGTCGCACGCGAAAACGACGAACCGGTCCGACTCGCCGACCTGGGCTCGATCGTCGAAACGACGGCGGAGCAGACGACGATCGTCACCGGCGGGGGCGTCGATGCGACCGTCGTGAGCGTCTTCCTTCGTGACGGAGGGAAAGTCACGGATCTCTCGCGCGACGTGGCCGCGATCCTCGCGGACGAACGCCCCCACGTCCCCGGCGGCGGGTCCATCGAAACCGTCTACGACCAGGCGACCCTGGTGAACGACGCCGTGGCGGGAGTGGAGGACGCCATCGGACTCGGCGCGCTGCTCTCGATCCTCGTGATCGCCGTGTTCCTCGGCGACCTCCGAATGACGATCGTGGCGGGCCTCGCGATCCCGGTGTCCGTCGCACTCACGATCGCCATGTTCCCGCTCATGGGCGAATCGCTGAACCTGATGAGCCTGGGCGGGCTCGCGGTCGCCATCGGCTTCGTCATCGACGACGCCATCGTCACGACGGAGAACGTGGCCCGACGACTCCAAAAGGCGGGATCCGCCAGCGCGGAGCGCCTGCGCGTCATCGGTCATGCCGTGACGGAGGTCTTTGGCGCCGTGGTCGGATCGTCGTTGACGACGGTCGTGGTGTTCCTGCCGCTGGTCCTGCTCGAAGGCGTCGTCGGCCAATTCTTCCGGAGCCTGAGCCTGGCGCTCGGCGTCAGCATCGTCGCCTCCGCGGTCGTATCGCTCGTCTATGCGCCGCTCCTGCTCGCGACGAGGATCGGCATGCCGCGTGCGCCGAAGCCCCGGCGTTGGATGACCTGGCTGCAGGACCGTTACGGAGGTTTCGCCCGCGGGGTGCTGGGCCATCGAACGGTCGCGTGGATCTTCTGCGCAGCCGTGCTCGTCGCCGGGTTCGCGGGACTCGGCGAGACGGAAACGGGGCTCTTCCCCCAGATGGACGAGGGCGGGTTCGTTCTCGATTACACCTTGCCCGTGGGATCCAGCCTCGCCGAGACGGATGCCGCATGCCGGCGCGTGGAAGCGATCCTCGCGAGCGTGGGCGAGATCCGATCGTTCTCCAGGCGCACGGGCGCAGAGCTGGGCTTCTTCGCGACGGAACAATTCACGGGCGACTTCCTCATCGGTCTGAAGCCTCGCGAGGAACGCAACCGGAGCATCGCCGAGGTCATGGACGATCTTCGCGAGCGGCTCGCCGTCGAAGTGCCGCAGTCCGAATTCGAGTTCGTGCAGGCGATCGAGGACACGATCAACGACCTGGCGGGCAATCCCGAACCGATCGAAGTGAAGCTCCTCGGTTCGGACTACAAGACGCTGCAGGCCGCGGCTGCCGACGTCGAGCACGCACTCGAATCGATTCCGGGAGTCGTCGACGTCGCAAGCGGTGTCTCGTTCGGGAGCCCCGAACTGCGCTGGCGCCCCAACCCCTACGAGACCGCCCGGGTGAACCTCACCAACGCCGCCATCGCCGAGGAGACCACCGCACAGCTCGTCGGCATCGTGGCCACGAGGCTCCAGCAGCGGGACATCTTCGTCGACGTCCGCGTGCGCGTCGGAGACGCGTGGAGATCGCCGCGCGCGACGACGGACGCGCCGCCGACGGTGATGCTTCCCGCGCCCAGGTCCGGCGACGGCCTCGGCGTCGTGCCCATCTCATCCCTCGCCACGTTCGAACGTACGCTGAACGAGAACGAGCTCGCCCGCGAGAACCAGACGCCCATGGTCACGGTCACCGCCGCGGTCTCCGGGCGCGACCTGGGATCGGCGGCGGCCGCCGTCGAAAAGGCCGTGCTCGCGATCCCGAGGGACCCGTCCGTTCGCGTCGAGTTCGGTGGTCAGGCCGCGAGCCAGAAGGACACGTTCGCGAACATGATGCTCGTATGCGGCATCGGCGCTGGCCTCGTGTTCCTGCTCCTCGTTGCGCAGTTCCGCTCTCTTCGCCTGCCCGCCGTGATGTTCCTGACGCTGCCGTTCGGTCAGCTGGGAGGGCTGTATGCGTTGAAGCTCTCGGGCGTCGCGCTGAACGTGAGCTCGGGGATGGGCCTCATCATGCTCGTGGGACTCGTCGTGAAGAACGGAATCATCATGATCGAGTCGGCGCAGCAGCTTCGACGCGACGGGATGTCGGACATCGAGGCCGTGATCGAGGCGGCGCGCGTGCGGCTGCGGCCGATCCTCATGACGACGCTCGCGGCCATCGCCGGACTCGTACCTCTCGCGCTGAAATTCGGAACCGGTTCCGAACTGCAGCGGCCCCTCGCCATCGCCGTCATCGGGGGACTCGTCGTCTCCACGATCTTCACGCTGATCGTCGTGCCCTTGGGCTGCGCGACCCTCGCGCGCGGAAGCTTGAACCCGGAGGCAGACGATGTGGCGTGATCGTCGACGGGCGCTCCGCGCCTTCGCCGCGCGGCTCGCGATCGCCATCGCGGTCGCGAGCTGCGGGACCGTCACCGAGCCGACAATCGCGCCCGGCCATGGAGCCGAGGTCGCTGCAGGCCCGCTGACCAGGGCGCGATGCGTCGAGCTCGCGCTCCAGAGCGCGCCGACGGTCGCAGCCTGGGAGGCACGGCTCCGCATGGCCCGATCCGCCGCGCGCCAGGCGGGACTTCTACCCAATCCCGAGCTCACGGCGTCGTGGGAGGACTTCGCGCTCGGTGGCGCGCCATCACCGGTCCAGCAGACGTTCAGCCTGGGCTACGCGTTGGAGAAGCTCCTGGCACGACCGTACGAGGAGGCGATCGCCTCGGCAGAGCTGCGGTCGGAGATCGCACGGCTCCGCAAGGAGCGATCCGATCTCGAAGTCTCCGTACGCCGCGCCTACGACGGTTTGCTCGCCGCGCGCCGTCGCCGCGCGCTCGCAAGCGACCGCGTCGCCGCAGCGACGAAAGCAATGGACGCCGCGCGCCGTTTCGCCGGCGCAGGCCTCGCTCCGCGAATCGACGTGACGCGAGCCGAGGTCGACCTGGCCGACGCGCAGTCCGAGGAGACGAAGGCGCAGCTCGACGCGCGGGCCCAGGAGATCTCACTCGCCTTCGCGATCGGCATGGAGCGACCGGTTCCGATCCAGACCGACGATGTTCCGACGGCAGCGCCCATCGATCGCGCGACGCCCATGGAGGAGCGCCTCGAACGCGCGACCGCGCGCCGCCCCGAAACCGCCGAGGCACGGGCCGGCTACGACGCGGCACTCGCTCGGCTCCAGCTTGCTGCGTCGCGCGTGGCGCTCCTTCCAGCGCTCTCCTTCGGTTACCGCCGCATCGACGGAGAGAACCGCGGTGTGGGCGAGGTCACGCTCGCTCTTCCCATCTTCGATTCAGGAGCCGAAGTCGAAGAGGGCACCCGCGCCGCCCTGTTGGGCGCCGCAGCTGAGCTCCGCAGGACCGCGCGTGACGTCGTCCGCGAGGCGGTCATCGCCGACGACGCCGTCGCGGCTGCCGAGGAGATCCTCGCGCGCCACCGCGCAGCCTCCGAGCGCAAGCACGCACTCGTGGATGCCGCCGAGAAGCTGTTTCGCGCGGGCAGCGGCAGGTTCGCCGACTGGCTCGAGGCGGCCCGCGCGGAGGCCGACTCCCGCTTGGCCGTCGTCGAAGCCGAGCTTGCGCTCTCTGCCGCTGCCGTCGACTACGACGCTGCGTTCGGGACGTTCGCCGGCGACGCAGCCCCTTGACGGCGAACGCGCTGCACGCGGGCCACGCCGAACGCCGATAGACTGCGTGTCGTGACGGCACGATTTCAGCAGGCTGCGGATCGGAGCTTCGATCTCCTGGTCGTCGGCGGCGGCATCTTCGGCGTCGGTGCAGCGCGCGAAGCCGCGCTGAACGGCTGGAGCGTCTGCCTCGTCGAACGATCGGATCTCGGCTTCGAGACGTCGAGCCGATCCAGCAAGCTCGTCCATGGCGGAATCCGATACCTCGAACGCCTCGAGATCTCACTCGTGAGGCAGGCGCTGCGGGAGCGGGCCGTTCAGCACGAACTCGCGCCCCACCTCGTACGACCGCTTCCGTTTCTCGCCCCCGTGTTTCGAGGGGGACGGTTGGGACCGCTGCGCCTTCGCACGGGACTGCTCCTGTACGATCTCTTGGCGAGGTCGCACACCGCACTGCGGCGCGACTGGCTGAGCCCGAACGAAACGGCCACCGCCGAGCCGGCGCTGGTCACCACGGGCTTGCGCGGCACTGGACGGTACTTCGACTACCAGGTCTTCGATTCGCGCCTCGTGGCGCTCGTCGCACGGGCGGCCGCGCAGCGCGGCGCGACGATCCTGACGCGCGCCGAAGCTTGCGACGTGCGCGGGGGCCCGCCCGATGAATTCCGCGTCACCCTGCGCGATGCCGAGTGCGGAGGTACGGCCGAGGTTCGGGCTCGCGCGATCATCGCTGCCGTGGGGCCGTTCTCGGATTCGTTTCGGCGCCGTGTCTCCGCGTCCCCCGAGTCCCGCGCGAGACTGACGAGCGGCGCCCACGTCATGTTGCCGCAGCGGCTCGTCGGCCACGCGTTGACGCTGACGGCCCGCTCCGACGGCCGGGTGTTCTTCGCGATCCCCTTCGAAGGCCGCATGCTCGTGGGGACGACGGATCGCGACCACGACGGCGAACCCGGCGACCCGCCCGTGGCCGAGCGCGACGTGCAGTGGCTGATCGACGAGGCGAACCAGGTCTTCCGAGGCGCACCGTTTCGGCGCAGCGACGTGATCTCGGCGTTCTGCGGCGTGCGCACGCTCGCCCGGGACTCCGCCGCAGAACCGTCGAAGACCAGCCGCGAGCAAAGCGTGTTCGAAGAACCCAGGGGCGTCGTTCACGTGGTCGGCGGGAAGCTCACCACGTGGCGGTTGATCGCGCGCGAACTCGTCGAGGTCGCGGCGCCGACGGCGCGCCGCACGCTCGACGACGGGTCGCTCAGCCGCAAGACGTGCCTGCCAGGCGGAACCACGGGGCCGGCTCGATCGATCGCCGAACTCGTCGCGACGTACGCGCTCGAAGGTGCCCTCGCCGAGCGCCTCGTCCGGCGGTTCGGTGGTGAAGCCGAGAGTCTCGCTCGCGAGGCCCGCGCACTGGGCCTGGGCTTCGATCCGCTGGGACCGACGCTCCCCGAGTCGGAAGCCGAGATCGCGTGGCTTGCGCGACACGAGTGGGCCCGCACGGCCGACGACGCCCTGCGGAGACGTCTCCCGCGGCTGCTCACGGACGTCGTCTCTGCTGCCGACCTGGGCCGCGCAGACGCCGTGATCCAGCGATTTCGCGGGTAGATCCGGCGCGTCTCGACGCCAGGGCGAGCTATCCGATCGCGACGACCAGCGCCTCGACCACGGCTCGCAGATCGAACACGCGCGAGACGGCGCTGAGGGGGATTCCCACGGCACGCATGATCACGTGCTCCTCCTTGCCGTCGAGAGGTTCGTGCTCGGCCTCGGGAATCGGCCACATCTGGTGTGCGTAGTCGTTCGCCAGCGTGGTGATCGCACACAGCGACTGATCACCCCGCGACTCGCGCCAGTGGTGATGGTTCTCGATGGCATCCACGACCTCGGGCGGGAGCTTCCACGCGTGCGCGACGTGGGCGCCCACCTCGCCGTGCGAGTCGTCGGCGATCCGCCAGATCTCGTCGTTGCCCCGACGTCCCACCGGATCCTCGATGAACTTGGCGACGACGCGAAGCGCCACGGCCTTGCCGAGATCGTGGAGCAAACCGCAGAGGAACGCCGTTCCGCCATCGCCGGTCTGGCGGCGTCCCAGTTCGCGGGCGATGGCCGCCGTCGCGAGCGAGTGCCGCCACAGATCGCGCGCGACGTCGGCGAACTCACCGAACGAGAACACCTTCGACCGGACGGACGAGGCGACGGCCACGTCGCGCAGGGTTCCGAATCCCAGACGCGTGACGGCTTCGTTCAGTGAGCGCACCGGTTCGAGCGGGCTGAACATCGCCGAGTTCGCAATCCGCATCACCTGGGCTGCGAGAGCCGGATCGCGGTGGACCACGTCGGACAGCTGCTTGGCCGTCGATCCTTCCGCCGTGACGAGCGACAGGATCTCCAGAGCCACGCTTCCGAGCACGGGCACCTCGATGGTTCCGGCTCGCAACCGTGATCGGAGTTCAGTGATGAGCGCTTGCACGAAATTCCGGGCGGTCGCCGCACGGCGACGGCAATTCCTCCCTGTCACCATCGATCAGGCGCCTGGAGCCGCTGAAGGTCCGATCCCGGCTGGGAGCGCGGCAAGAACCGGCGTCCGAGCGCGGGATTGGTGATACTCTCTGCGCCATGCCCCGCACGACACGTCTGCTCCTGGGACTCATGTTGGCCGTTCACGCGGCCCGGCCGCAGGCTCCGCAGCTCCCCACGCCGGAATCGGTGCTCGGGTTCAAGCCGGGCGCGGAGTGCAAACTCGCGGACTACGACCAGGTCGTCGACTACTTCAAGCGGCTCGCCGCCGTGTCGAATCGGGTGAGGTTCGAGGTCATCGGGCAGACGACGAACGGCCTCGGGTTCGGCATGGCGACGATTTCGTCGCCGGAAAACCTGAGGCGTCTGGAGGAGATTCGCAAGGCCAACCTTCGACTGACGGATCCGCGAGCGATCGAGGCCGCCGAAGCTGAGGCGATCATCGCGTCCGGCAAGACGATCGTGCTCCTGAATGCGTCGATCCACTCCATCGAAGTCGGACCGACCCAGTCCACGATGAACATCGCCTACATGCTGGCGTCCACCGAGGATCCCGCATGGCTGAAGGTCCTCGACGACGTGGTTCTGCTCCTCACTCCTTCACACAACCCGGACGGATACAACCAGCAGGTCCGGTGGTATCGGCGATGGGTCGGCACGCCCTACGAGGGCTGCCCGATGCCCGATCTCTACAACCGCTACGTCGGTCACGACAACAACCGCGACTGGTTCATGCTGACGCAGGTCGAGTCGCGGCTGACGGTCGAGCAGATCCACGACAAGTGGCGCCCGCAGATCGTGCTCGACATGCACCAGATGGGCGAGAGCGGGCCCCGCATCTTCGTCCCCCCCTACCAGTCACCCATCGAGCCGAACGTCGATCCGATCCTCGTGGAGGAGATCGAGGACTTGGGCGCGTCGATGCGGAAGGACCTCATCGAGCGCGGGTGCACGGGTGTCGTCAGCAACCAGCTCTTCGACGGCTGGACACCGGGTCGCGCGTTCATGCACTACCACGGCGGAGCTCGGATCCTGACCGAGATTGCATCGTGCCGGCAGGCGTCGTCCGTCGACGTGAAACCAACGTCGCGCTCGGCGTCGCGGCCCTCGTCACAGCCGACCGAGACCGATCCCACGGCGTGGGTCGGCAAGCGCTGGACCCTCGCCGACATCGTCCGGTACAACGACGAGGCGGCCTTCGCTCTTCTGCGACACGCGAGCGCCAAGCGGGAGACGTGGCTTCGCAACTTCCATCGGGTCTTCCAGAAGGCGTGCGAGCCGGATCCGGTGCTGGGAGGGTTCATCATCCCGGCGCAGCAGAGCTCCGTTGCCGCTCTGTCCAAGCTCATGGACATCATGGCGCTGGCGGGGCTCGAGGTCTATCGGACCACGCGGCCCATGCAGGTGCAGAAGTCTCGCGTCGAGTCGTCGGCGCTCTTCATCCCGTCGGCCCAACCGTATTTCGCCTTCGCACGCGCGATGCTGGACGGCGCACCCTATCCGGAAGTCCGCGATCGACCCGGTGGGCGCATCCGCAAACCCTACGACGTCACAGCGCACGACCTGCGCCTCTTGCTCGACCTCGACGTGAGGCTCGTACCGGCGGCGCAGCGCGGGGCGATCCTGGCCTCGTCGATCCGACTCGTCGACGCGGCGGGTGCGGTCGAGCTCCGTCCCGACGACACGAGCTCGGACGTGATCCTTCGCGGGGTTCAGGCCGCCCGCACGTTCGCCGCGAAGGAGCCCGGCGCGTTCGCCGTCTATCGGCCGTGGACCGCGTCGATGGACGAGGGCTGGACGCGCTTCTTCTTCGATCAGTTCGGGATCGAGATCCGCTCGTTGTCGACGGCGGCGATCCGCACACTCGCCTCGGACCACGGGACCGAGTCCCAACCCGTCCTCGCACCGAAGGTCCTCATCCTGCCCGACCTGTCCACGGACCTGATCTTGAATGGCGCCACCTCGTCGACCACGCCGCCCGAGGTGAAGGGCGGCATCGGCGACGCCGGCGCGCGGTGGATCGACCGCTTCGTGCGCGAGCAGGGCGGAACGCTCATCGCGCTGAAGGACTCGACGGCCTTCGCCATCAAGCAGTTCAATCTCCCGGTCGTGAACGCCGTCACCGAAACCGAGCCCGGAGAGATCAACGTGCCCGGTGCGTTGCTCAGGCTCGACATCAACCCGCCCGTCGCCACGTGGCTCGGACTCCCCCGCACCTGGGTGCCGGCCATGTTCGATGGAGGCAAGGCGTTCCGCCGGCTGAACGAGCGCGAGCGCGACCCGTTCATCGTCGCCGAGACGATCGCCTCGTGGAGTGACACCAAGGACCTCCGCCTCGCCGGTTACGCCGAGGGCACGCGCTTCCTCGCCCGCCGCGGTGCCATCGTCCGCGTGCGCGTCGGTCGCGGCGTCGTCTACCTCTTCGGGTTCTCGCCGCTCTTCCGCTTCCAGACCTGGTCCACCTTCCCCCTCTTCCTCGCGGCGCTGACGGGGGAGTTGTAGGGCGAGGCGCCGCAAGCGCGCGCCGGAGCGCCGGGATTCCCGAGTCCGACGAGGGAGCCCGGCCGGATGGCGAGACCTCCGGGCTCGCCTGATCGCCGACGAACCCCCGCGTGGCTGACAGCCCTCGCCGCACACCACACCATCGCGCGACCTCCCGCGGCCAGTCCGCGGCCGGGCCGGAACGCCGGGATTCCCGAGTCCGACGAGGGAGCCCGGCTGGATGGCGAGACCTCCGGGCTCGCCTGATCGCCGACGAACCACCGCATGGCTGACAGCCCTCGCCGCACACCACACCACCGCGCGACATCCCGCGGCCAGTCCGCGGCCGGGCCGGAGCCCGGCCGATCCAGCCGCGTGAAACGCGGCGCTCCGGAACGCCGGGATTCCCGAGTCCGACGAGGGAGCCCGGTCGGATGGCGAGACCTCCGGGCTCGCCTGATCGCCGACGAACCACCGCGTGGCTGACAGCCCCCGCCGCACACCACACCATCGCGCGACATCCCGCGGCCAGTCCGCGGCTGGGCCGGAGCCCCGCCGATCCAGCCGCGCGAAACGCGGCGTTCCGCGGTAGGGAAAACTCTTCCTCCGACCCCGAAAACCCTTCCGGCGGTGAGGGGCGCGCGGCGAGTGTCGCGAATCGCGACGGCGCGCTGAGAACGGGCGGAGTTTCCGCCCACATTCCATCAGTGTCGGATCTCGCGAGAGACGCTTGAGGGGACACGGCCTCGAAGTTGCGAATGGCGGGTGGACGCAAGAACTCCGAACGGAGAGATCACCCATGAACCGAGGAATGCTCCACACTGCGGCCGCGATGAAGATTCTCGAGCAGCGGCTCGACTACTCCACGGCCAACCTCGCGCACGCTCATACGCCCGGGTACAAGACGCGCTCGCCGTCGGCGAAATCGTTCGACGAGGCGATGAACTCGGGCCGCGTGAAGCCCACGCGCAACGAAGCGGTCGTGGACTTCTCGCAGGGCATCTTCGTCGGCGACGACGGCAACCCGCTTTCGTCGGCCATCGCGGGGGACGGGTTCTTCAGCGTCGATACGCCGGGCGGCGAGGCGTTCACGCGCAACGGCGACTTCACCCTCGACGCCGCGGGTCAACTGACGACACGCGCCGGGTATGCGGTGCTGGGCGAACAGGGCCCCATCGTCGCATCGCCAAAAGACGGCAAGGTGACGATCGACGCCTCGGGCGCGGTGATGCAGAACGGCTCCGCCGTCGGCAAGCTGCGCATCACCGACTTCGACAAGAAGGATCAACTCGTCGCGGTGTCGGACACCATGTTCCGCGCGCCGTCGGGTGCGGGCCCGAAGGCGGTCGTCGCCCCGAAGATCCTCCCCGGCCACCTCGAGTATCCGAACCACGACGCCGTCACCGGCCTCGTGGAGATGATCTCCATCCACCGCGGCTACGACACGGCGAGCCGCGCCATGCAGACCATCGCCGACTCCATCCAACAACGCCTCCGCGGCTGAAGCAGAAGAGGAAATCCATGTTCAGAGCTCTGTACACGGCTGCGACCGGCATGCGCTCGCAGCAAAGCCAGGTGGACGTCATCGCCAACAACCTGGCGAACGTCAACACGTCGGGCTTCAAGCGGTCCGACGCGCGCTTCGAGGACCTCCTCTACGTCAACCCGTCGAATCCGGGCGCGGCCAACAAGGACAGCAGCACGATCGCTGGCGTCCAGCTCGGGTCAGGCACGCAGCTGGTCGCGACGGTGAAGAACTTCACGGCCGGCAACCCCGTGCAGACGGGCAACTCGCTCGACATGGCCATTTCCGGCGAGGGCTTCTTCGAACTGGCCGGCCCGGGCGGCGCGCGTCTCTTCACCCGCGACGGCGGATTCATGCCGGACAAGGACGGCAATCTCGTGAACGCTCGCGGCCTCAAACTCACGCCGGCCATCTCGCCCATCCCCACCGGCGCCCAGGTGACGATCTCCACCGACGGCACCGTGACGGCCCGAGTCGGCGACACGATCTCGTCGCTGGGCCAGATCAGCCTCGTGACGTTCACGAACCCGGCCGGCCTCGCATCGGAGGGCGGCAACACGTTCCGTGAGACACCCGCATCGGGGACACCGACGACCGCCGCGCCGGGCGAATCCGGCGCGGGCACGATCGTCCAAGGCAACATCGAGCGCTCGAACGTCGACATCGCCACCGAGTTGATCAACCTCATCCTGGCGCAGCGCGCCTACGAGGTGAACAGCAAGGCCATCAACACGAGCGACCAGATGCTCGCGACCGTCAACCAGATCGCACGGTGAGCCAGACGAAATGAGCCGACTCCTCTTCGCAGCGTTCGTGATCGCCTCGCTCGGCAGCGCGCAGGATGCGCCCGCGCTCGTTTGGATCCGCCAGCAGGCCAAGGCCGAGGCGGCCGGGCTGGAGCTGAACCTGGGAGACGTCGCCCAGGTGGACGGCGTCGACGCCAAGGCGGCGGTGGCGATCCGCAACATCCGCCTGTTGGATCTGCCCGCCAATGGCCGCACGTTGGTGATCTCACGCGACTCGCTCACCGAGGCGGTCCGCGCGGCTGACGTCGGACGCGCGACGATCGAATGGGACGGCGCGCAATCGACGCAGGTCTCCCTGAAGACCATCTCGCTCAGCGGCGAGCAGGTCGCGTCCCTCGGACGGCAGTTCGTCGCGCGGTCTCTCGGAGACAAGGCGAGCGATGCGAAGTTCGGCGCCGCGCCCCTCCCCGAGCCATTCCTCTGCGTCGCCGGACGCTGGTCGACGCGCGTCTTCGTCCGCACGAAGGAACAGGGTGCGCTCTGCGGTGTCGTCCGCCTCGAGATCGTGTGCCTGTCGGACGGACAGGAACGCCGCGCGATGCCGTTCGTCATGGACGTGTGCCGGCGCGGGCGCGTCCTCGTCGCCGCGCACGATCTCCAGCCCGGCCAGACGCTGCGCTCCGACGACATCACGACGAACGAACAGGACCTCTCGACGGTCGGCATGGGCGCCCTCGATTCGCCAGACCGGGCCGCGGGGCTGGTCCTCGCGCGGCGCGTGGCGGCGGGGCAGGCGCTCACGTCGCGCGACTTTCGCGCCCGCCCCGTCGTCGAGCGCGGCGACGCCGTCACGATCCGCATCCGCATCGGCGGGCTGCGCGTGACCGCCCTCGGACGAACCATGGCCGCCGGTGCGCCCGGCGAGCGCATTCCCGTCACCAACGTCACGTCGAACAAGCTCATCCACGCGACCGTCGTCGATTCACGAACCGTCGACGTCAGCGCACCGGCCGAATCCCCGGAGGTCAACCCGTGAGAATCCACGCCCTCGTCATCCCCCTCGTGATCTGTGCCGCGGCCGCGGCTCAGTCCCTTTGGAATACGGATCGCCCCGTCCCCTCGCTCTTCGCGGACACCACCGCGCGCAACACCGGTGACGTTCTCACCGTCGTCATCGCGGAGAAGCAGTCCGTCAAGAACAAGGAAGACACGGAGCTCAAGAACAACGCGAGCCTGGACGCGGTGCTGACGAACTTCGACATCATGCCGAATGCGTTCAGCACGCTTCCGCACCTGGCAGGCAGCGACCAACGCGACTTCAAGGGCTCGGCGAAGTACGACAAGGAGGGCAGCTTCGAGACTCGGCTCTCGGTCGTCGTCATCGACGTGCAGCCCAACGGCAACCTCGTCGTCGAGGGCAAACGCACCGTCACGATCGACCGTGAGACGAAGGTCATGCGCATCACGGGCATCGTGCGCCCCTTCGACATCACGCCCGACAACGCCATCAACTCGTGGCAGCTCGCGAACGCGTCCGTCGCCTACGAAGGCCAGGGTGCGCTGACGAGCAACACCAATCGCGGCTGGCTCGGCGAATTGCTCGACTTCATCTGGCCGTTCTGAGGAGATCCGCCGTGAACGGAAAGACGCTACTTCTGACGTCGCTCGTCGTCGCGCTGGCCGTGCCGCGCACCTTCGCGCAGGCGAAGCTCGGCGACCTCACCGAGCTGGACGGCGTCCGCGACAACGTCATCATCGGTCTCGGGCTCGTGTCCGGTCTGAACGGCACCGGCGATTCGGGCACCGCGGCTCGGACCATGGCGTCGAACCTCGTCCGGCGCATGAACCTCAACATCTCGCCAGAGCAGATCAAATCCGGCAACCTCGCGGTCGTCACCGTGACGGCGACCGTCGCGCCGTTCAAGCGAAACGGGGACCGCGTGGACGTCACGGTCTCCGCCTTCGGGGAGGCGTCGAACCTGTTCGGTGGCGAGCTCCTGCCGACCCAGCTCATGGGACCCAACGGGCGCGACATGTACGCGGTCGCGAGCGGCCCCGTCTTCAACGGCGCGCCCGGCGCCCAGGGGGGATCGGGCACGAAGGAGCAGATCAACCACCCGACGGTGGGCCGGATTCCCGGTGGCGCGATCATCGAGCGCGAGATCCCCCAGAAGATCCTGACGGAGGAAGGCAACGTCCGGATGCGCCTGCGGAACTCGTCGTTCGTCACGGCACGCAACGTCGTGGACGCGATCAACCGCATCTTCCCCAAGGCGGCGAAGGCCGTGGACGGCGTCACCATCGTGGTCGTCCCGCCGCCCGCCGCGAAGGATGACCCCGTGCCGTTCCTCGCGAGCCTGAACGACATCCGCGTCGCCGTCGACGCCAAGGCGAAGGTCGTCATCAGCGAACGCACCGGAACGATCGTCGCCGGCGACAACGTGACGATCCTCCCTTGCGCAATCAGTCAGGGAAGCCTCTCCGTGTCGGTCGCCGAGGCACCGCAGGTCTCCCAGCCCAATCCCCTGAGCGATGGCCGGACGGCCGTCGTCCCCCGCTCCGACGTGAAGATCGCCGAGAAGGGCATCGAGATGCGCGCTCTGCCGGGAGTCACCACGGCAGGCGAACTCGCGCGTGCGCTGAACACCCTCGGCGTCTCGCCGCGCGAGCTCATCACCATCTTCCAAATGCTCAAGGCGAACGGGGCACTCGTCGTGGATCTGGAGGTTCAATGAGGATCGACACATCGATCGCAGTGACGCCCGCGCGCATCAGCGACGGCCTCGCCTCCCCGGGTGGCGGCGTGGAACGCCTGAAGCACCTCCCCGCCGCCAAGGCCGCGGAGGAAGTGGAAGGTCTCTTCGCCTCGCTGATCGTCAAGGAGATGTCGAAGACTCTCGACAACGGGTCGTTCTTCGGGGGCGGTCCGGGCTCGGACGTCTACGGCGGCATGCTGGAGGAATCGCTCGGCCGCGAGATCGCCCGTCAAGGCGGCTTCGGCTTGAAGGACCTCGTGTCGCGCAACATGGCAGGCGCAGCGAGCAAGCCGCTCGCCCACGCACAGCCGGCGACGCCACCGATCGATGTGCCCGGAACGGAGCCCTGACGATGAACCCATTCACGAGCGCCGCGCAAGCGCCGGTCCGACTCACGAGCGCCGATGCGGCGCAGCTGAGCTCGTACCTGCAGGACGAGGTGGCGGCACAGTCCCACGCATTCGACCGCATGACGGAAAAGGAACGACTCATCGTCAAACAGGACGTGCCGGGGCTCCAGAAATTCCTCACGGAGGCCGAGCCTCTCCTCGCGCAGATGGAAGAGCTCACGCAACGCCGCCTGCGGATCATGGCGCTCGTCGGACGCCGCCTCGGGCTTGCCCCTGATCTCGTCACGATGCAGACGGTGATCGAGCATGCGGACGACGCGGATCGGGACGAACTCACGACTCACACGTCACGGCTGCGAGACGTCCTTCAGAAGGTCGGACGGCTCAATCGTCGCATCAACGTCCTCATCCGGCACGCCCTCGATACGAACCGCGCCCTGCTGCACGTGCTGTTCGGCGACGGCTCGCCACGAGTCCGCTCCTACGGCGCAGGCGGCAAGCCCGTCGATCCGGTGAGCGTCGGACCACGGTTCTCGCGGGAGATCTGACATGAGCCTCGGCTTCAACACGGCCCTGTCCGCCCTTTCGGCGGCGCGAGTGGCGCTGCAGACCATCGGTCACAACATCGCCAATGCGAACACGCCTGGCTACACCCGCCAGCGCGTCCTGTTCTCGCCCTCCGCACCGTCTCCCATCGGGAGCAATCTCCTCGTCGGCAACGGCGTGACCCTCGCCTCGATCGACGCCGTGAGTGATTCACTCCTCACGGCGCGCGTTCGATCGCAGTCGCAGGAGCTCGGCTTCGCGACCGCCCAGAGCGAGATCTTCACGGACGTGGAGTCGGCCCTCGGCGAGCCCGGCAACGGCGGCGTCGGCAGCCTCATGGACGATTTCTTCTCGTCGCTCGAGGGGCTTCGATCGTCGCCCTCCGATCCGGCCGTGCGATCGTCCGTCATCCAGAAGGCACAGTCCCTCGTTCAGGGATTCAGGGGGTCCCGAGGCAACCTGTCTCGGATCCACACGGACGTGCGCGACGCGATCCGTCAGGAGACGTCCAAGGTCAATCAGCTGCTGAACAACCTGGCCGAGGTCAACCGCACGATCGTCACGAGCGGCTTCGGCGCGGAGGTTCCGTCCGACGTCCAGGATCGCCAGAACCAGCTTCTCCTCGAGCTCTCGCGTTCCGTGGACGTGGCCGTCAATCGCCAGGCGACGGGGCAGATCGTCGTCACCAGCGGTGGCCAGGTACTCCTGGATCCCAGCTCCGCGCATCCGATCGCGGTGCAATCGAGCGGCGCGACGACGGCGCCGGTCGCGCTTCGAGCCGGTCGATCGACCACGCCCTTCGAGCCGCGAGCGGGGCGACTGGCCGGGTTGATGCAGCTCGAGCCCAGCATCGGCCAGGACCACGTCGACATCCTCGATCAGCTCGCTCACAAGCTGATCGAGGCGGTGAACCACGTTCACGCGACGGGTACGCCGCCCTCCGGTGGATACTCGACGGTCGTGGCGACGAACGCGTTCCAGGACGTCAACGAGAGCGGGAGCGTTCTCGACGAGTCGATCGCGTCCGCGGGCCTGCCGTTCGAAGTCAACGACGGCAACCTGACGGTGAACGTCCGAAACACCTCGACGAACACGACGGAGCAGATCCGGATCCCGATCGACACCGCGACGACGACCGTCGGAGATCTCCAGGCGGCGATCTCCGGCATCCCGAACCTGACGGCCTCGATCGACGGTCGCGGACGACTTCGCATCAGCGCCGACACGGGATACGAGTTCGATTTCTCTGCACGGCTGAATCCCACCCCGAACACGGGCGGCTCGTTGGGCAGCGACCGGGCTACGCTCGTGGCCAACTCGACGTTCCCCCTCTCGATCACCTCGGGCTCGCAGTTCAGCATCCGCACGGATGGCGGCCCGGCGCAGACGATCACGTTCAACGCGTCCGCGTTCGCGGACCCGTCCCGTGCCACGGCGAGTGAGGTGGCGACGGCGATCAACGCACAGATTTCGGGCGCGCAGGCCTCCGTGGTCGCCGGAAAACTCGTCCTCCGAAGCACGACCAGCGGAACGAGCGGCACGCTCCAGGTGACGGATGGAACGGGCTCGCCCGCCGCGACTCTCCAGCTGCCGACGACCCTGGAGACGGGACAGCACAATGCCGTCGACGTGCGCGTCACTGGCACGTTCTCGGGCGGCTTGGACCGATCGTTCACGCTCCGGCCGTCGTCCACGGGCGTGATCGGGCAGACCGCAGGGCTCACGATGCAGGTCTTCGATTCGGACGGCACCCTCGTAGGCAACCTGGCGGTGGGTTCGGGCTACTCGCCGGGCACACCTCTCGAGATTGCGGATGGCGTGCGCGTCAGCCTGGGCGCGGGGATGGTCCATTCCACGAACAACGAGTTCCTGCAGATCGACGCCATCGCCGACAGCGACACGAGCGGTGTGCTCACCGCGACGGGCACGAACTCGTTCTTCTCCGGGAGCGATGCCAACGACATCGCCATCAACGCCGACATCTCCGCGAACTCGAACCTGTTCGCGACGGGCATCGGAGGCGGCGCCGGCGATTCGACGAACATCGCGCGGCTCGTGGGAACGCGGACGCGGAGGCTGTCGGATCTCGGAGAGCGCTCCGTGCAGGAGCGTCTCGACGCGCTGATCTCGGAGACCGGATTCAACGCGCAACGCGCGTCGACCACTGTCGATACGCAGCAGCTTCTGCTGGATCAGGCGCAGAATCGACTTCAATCAGTTTCGGGCGTGAACATCGACGAAGAGCTCCTGAACCTGGAGGCCTACCAGAAGAGCTTCGAGGTCGCGGCACGGTTCGCCCAGACGATGGCGGAGGTCAGTGACACGCTCGTCAATCTCGTGAGGTGATCACCATGCCGACCACACGCATCACGCAGAATATCTCCTATCGCGATGCGCTGTCGAACCTGCAGCGCAACTACAGCGACCTCTCCCACTACCAGTCGCAGCTTTCCTCCAACCGGAGGATCAGTCGCCCGTCCGACGATCCGTCGGGCACGGCGCGACTGTTGGGCATTCGACGGCTCCAGCGCGACCTGGAGCAGTTCGGCGGGAACATCAGCGAAGCCCAGACGTCCATCGATGCGACGTCGCGCGAGCTCGGATCGTTCGCATCCGCGTTCCAGGATGCGAAGGCGCACGTGATCGCGGGGTTGAACGGGACGCTCGACGACTCGGGCCGCGCGATCGCGGCCAACGCGCTCGATTCCCTCATCTCGCAGATGCTCACGGCGGCGAACGCGAAGATCGATGACCGTTTCCTGTTCGCGGGTTCGCGGACCGATACGGCGCCTTTCGTACGGAGCATCGGTGCCGACGGGCTCGAGCGAGTCCTCTATCACGGCGACGATCAGGAGAACACGCTGAGCGTCGGGCCATCGCTCGAGACGGCGCAGAACATTCCCGGGTCGCGCCTGCTCGGCGGGGGCACCCGCGCAGCGACGACGTTCTCAGGTACGACCGGGGCCGCGCGCGGATCGGGTACCGACTCGGGAACGGGGCGCGCAAGATTGCTCGTCGCTCATTCGACGACGTCATTCGGGACGCCGTCGAGTCCGACGTCCGCGCACGCGTCAGGGCTCCGTCTCGGGGCGTCGAGCGCGGCCGGTGACACGATCCTGGGCAGCGGGCACTCGCTGGCGTTGACCGTGAATGCGGGCGGCGGCGGAACGGTGACGCTCGACGGCGGCACCGCCGTCACGTTCACGACGGGTGACACGAACCTCGCGGTCACGGGCCCGAACGGACAGAAGGTCTACCTGGATTTCTCCGGCGCGACGACGGCGTTCTCCGGCGCCGTGACGCTCACGGCGACCGGAACGCTCTCGCTCGACGGCGGTACCACCACGACGCCGATCGACTTCACGTCCGGCGGACAAGGCATCATCAACTCGATCGACGGAAGCGTCACCCACGTCGACTCGCGGAACATCACGCAGGCGGGCACGGATGACGTGAGCTACTCCGGCACGTTCGACGTGTTCTCGTCGCTGATCGCCATTCGCGATGCTCTGCGAACGACCGGGACCGCGGCACGGATCGATGCCGCGCTTGGCCAGGCGAGGCAACGCCTCGGCGATCTGGAGGACGCCGAGGACTTCGTCCTCGCGGCGACGTCGCAAGCCGCCGGCACGTCCACTCGGCTGAGTTCCCTCTCTGACAGCCTCGCCGACATGAGGATCGATCTGGCCAGCCGCCGATCGAACGTCGAGGACGTCGATCTGGCCGACGTGATGATCAACATGAAGGAACAAGAGGCGGTCTATCAGGCGTCATTGATCGTGACGAGCCGCCTGAACAGCATCTCGTTGCTGAATTTCATCCGATAGCCACCCCCTTCAAGAAAAACGCGGAACGCCGGGCACCGGCCCGGCAGGCTGGCAGGGCTCTGGCCTGCCAGGGATTCCCACCCCACCTCTCGCTCGACACCCGCGCACTCCTCACGCGGTCCGCACACCTCCACACTCGCGCGACGCGGGACGCCTCGCGGTCCGGCCACGCGCAGCGTGGCGCTCCCCTCGCCGCGCGGAACGCCGGGCTCCAGCGCGGCAGGCTGGCAGGGCTCTGGCCTGCCGGGGATTCCCTCCCCACCTCTCGCTCGACACCCGCGCACTCCTCACGCGGTCCGCACACCTCCACACTCGCGCGAGGCGGGACGCCTCGCGGTCCAGCCACGCGAAGCGTGGCGCTCCGGTTTTCAGAGGGGCGGGTAGAACGTGTAGATCTTCACCTTCGTTTCGGGATCGGGTGCAACCGTCACGACCTTGTGACCGAACCGCTTCACGGCGGAATCGAGGATGTGTTCGGCGACGGCGGGGCTCACGTAGAGCTCACGCATGATCGTCGGCACGTCGAGCCGATGACCATGCGCGTCCGCCAGAAGCAGCACCTCGCGAAACGGAATGCGATAGCCCTGAACGAGCAACCAGACGCCGAACGCGAGGACCGGCCCCCAAATGATGAGGACGCGCGGCCCGGTCAGCGGCGTGGGAAAGCCGGTGGTGAAGTCGGACGTCATCAGCAGGAAGCCGCCCCACAGGACGATCCACCCCAGCAGCTTCAAGCGCCGGCGCCCCGCGCGAAACGTCAGCGGATCGAACCTCGCAGAGCCGGCCGATTGAACCGACGCCGCAGACTGATTCATGGCTTCTTCTCCGCAGGCGGGGCGGTCTTGCGCGACTGGAGGAACTCGAGGAGGAGCTTCGTCGCCGCATCATCGAGATCGACGCGCTGCCCGCCATTCCCCGCGTCGGTCCAGAACGTTCCGGCTCCCGAATAGCGGAATTCGATCTCGAGATTCTCCGGCAGATTCTCTGCGAACTTCGCGATGTTGTACGTCGCACCATCGCCGTAGGCCTTCACGTAGCGCTGGAACCGGTCGGCCTCCGCGCGCCGCTTCGCCTCGACGACGTCGGCCTCCGCCTGGCCGAGGAGCTTCGTCCGCTCGGCCTCGATCGTCGCCGTCTGCGCGGCGATGTCGGCGACGAGCCGCTCCGTTTCCGCCTCCAGATTCGCCGCCTTCTTCGCCCCCTCGGCGCGCTCGGTCTCGACGAGCTTGGTCGTCTCGGCCGTGAAGTCGCGAGTCATGATCTCGACCTTCTTCTTCGCCTCTTCGAGCTTGGCGGCCTCCGCATCCGTGTCCTTGCGGACCTCGAGCGTCTGCCGTTCCTCGTCCGCGAGACGTGCCTGCTGGATCGGCTCGAGCACTTCCTTCGGCGGATAGATGCCGCGGACGAGCACGAGGAGGATGTCGAGCCCCTTCTCCTTGCCCACGCGACTCAGGTCGTCGTTCAGCGCCTTCTGGAACGCTTCGCGATCCTGCCCGACGATGAATTGCCGCACGGTGTCGCGCGACCCCTGGAGTTTGCAGACGCTGTCCAGCTGCGGGACGATGATCTTCTGCTCGACCTCGTCGACCTGACCGTATTCGCGGATCACGCGCGGAGCGTTCTCCGGCATGACGCCCCAGATCACCGTGATGTCCATGAACATCCGGAACCCGTCCTTCGTGGGGAACGAGACGCCCGTTCCCTCCACGGGAGAGCCCCGCGGGTCGAGGTCGGTCTTCACCGAGAGCTCGCGGTATCCGATCTCGACGATCTCGACCTTCAACTGCTTCGGGTTCAGGTTGTAGGTCCCCGGCTGCAGGACGTTCGGGAGCACGCCCTTGTTCGCGCCCGCCAGCATCGTCTGGACGCCGACGTATCCCGCAGGAACGTGCACCGAATCGACGACGTCCACGCTCGCGCCGTGCGTGTTCACGCGCCAGGTTCCCGGCGTGAGGACCGCGCGCTGGATGCCCTTCTCGCCCGGCCCTGCGAGGTAGCGGTCGGGGGGAAGATCACGCCCCACGCGCGACATGACGACGCCGATCTTGCCAGCCGGGATCACCGTGTCCGCGACCGAGACGACGTCGTAGTCCCACGGGTTCACGAAATGTCGCCCCGGGCCGAGCATTTGTTCGACGACGCCCATCTGACCAGGACCCGCAAACGCGTCGTTCGGGGCAGGAACGCCCGTCTTGCGCGTGAGGCGCAGGCTGCGCCCGACGTCGCAGTAGTTGCGACAGATCCCCCATTCCCAGATGCCGAAGTACCCGACGACGAGCGCGGGGATGACGAGGACGACCAAGGTCATGAGAAGGATGCGTTTCATCGTTCCACCTTCCGCTGCGCGGCTGGCGTGGACACGGCCTTGAACAGCTCGGCGAACGCTCCGTCCGTGTTGCTCAACACCTTGCGAATGGCCGGGGCGAGCTTGGATAGCAGCTTGTATCGGGCGAACGTGGCGCCATCGCCGAACGCGGTGACCTCCTGCTGGAGCGCCAGCGCCTCCGCCGTGTTCTGCATGACGACGACGGCCGCCTCCGCGAGCCCCTTGTCGCGGATGGCCTGGGCCTGTTTCTTCGCGGCGTCGAACCGCGTGCGCGCCACCTCGAGGGCCGCTTGCGCCTGCGTGAGCTTCACGTCGCGATTCTCTTCCGCCTTTCGCACCGTACCGGCGATGTCCTGCCGCACGGTGCCGAATTGCGATTGCCGCTCCTTCGAAAGCTCGTTCAGCTTCTGTTGGATGCGCGCCTGCTCGGTCTTGATCTGCTCCTTGTACTGGTCGAGCTGGCGCTTGGCGATCTCGCGCGCCTGGTACTGGAGCCTGACGGCCTCCGGCGGCGTCGTGTTGCGCACGACGACGGACCGGATGATGACGCCCTGGGCCTCGCACGCGCTCTTCAGCCGATTGAACACCTCGGTCTGGAACGCCGACCGAGTCTCACCGGAGATGAAGTCCACGGCCGGATGGGTCGATCCGACGAGTCGCGCGTAACCACGACTGAAAGGCAGGATGAGGACGCTCTCGACGTTCTTGATCCCGCCCGTCTTCGCGTCCTCGATGTCGACGAATTTCACGAACAGCTCGGGCAGCCGCGCGATGTCGACGGCCCACTCGACGGTGCCATCCACACGGATTTGAAAGCCGTCGAGCGACGGAAAGAGGATCGAATAATCCGGTCCGCTCATCTCGAACTTCTGCGACCGAACGTCGACCTCGACGACCTCCGAGACGTGGGGATTCAAGTAGTGAAGGCCGGGCTGGAGCACCGTGCGCTGGATCCCGCGTTCACCCGGCTCGACGAGCAGCGTGTTCGGCGACTTCGGTGCGCTTCCCGCCCGGTTGACCACGACGCCCACGTATCCCGGCTTGATCGACACGGCATCGGCGAGGGTGACGTCGTACGCGAGCGTGTTGACGTAATGACGCCCCGGCTGCAGCGGATCGGCGACGATCCCTTTCTCGGTCGCCGCTCGCGCGACGATCTCGCCGTCGGGCAGTGGCGTTCCGAATCGACGAACGAGGACCCCGACCTTCCCGGACGGGATGACGACGGCATCGAGCGGACCGATGACGTCGTAGGAGTACGGGTTCCGGAAGTGGCGTCCTTCGCGCAGCACCTCGGGCTCGATTCCCTTGAATTCGGGCGACGGCGTCAGGAGCTGATCGTTGGTGAGGTCCTCGCCCGTTTTCGCGACGAGGATGGCGTAGCGGCCCTGATCCACTTCGATGCGCCAATCGAACCACACCCAGAGTGAAACCGTGAGGCCGAACAGCAGCACCAGCACCACGGCTATCCTGATGACCGCGGCGGGCATGACCCCGTAGACGTCGCCGCCGGGGCCCGGCAATCGTTGCACCATGATCGTCTCCTCGGGCGGCATGCTACGTCAGTCCGAGGAGAGCCGGGAGAACCCGAATCCGCGCTCACAGCCCGAAGTAGAGCATCATCCCGTTCGAAGACGAGAACACTCCGAGCGAGTCGACGGCGATCGCCTGTGCGTAGATCGTCACTCCCGCGAGCGCCGGCGTGCGGAGGTTCACGGGGATGGAGAGCGCTCCCGCGCCGTCATAGGCGACGGGGAAATAGGAGAATGCCGGTGATGCCGGATCGACCACGAGCGGCATGAGGTCGAACCACGCGAGCCCCGTCCCACCGCTCACGGCGATCACACCGATCGAGCCGGGTTCAGCGCCCATCGTCACGGCGGTGCCGTTCCCCACCTGCCCCGGTCGGCCCGGCTGCCACGCCAACGAGAGCGACTGCGTCCCACCCACGTTCTGCGCGAACGCTTCGGCGGTGAGGAGGCTCACAGTCAGGGCCCGTCCTGGCAGACCGAGAGTCCCCGGCACGAGCGTGCCGAGAATCACGTCGCCGACCTGGTCCCCGTTGACGTCACCGGCTGCTGCGAACGAGTACCCCAGGTGCATGGAAGCGAACGTGCCGAAGCGCGCGGCGAGGAGCGTCGCGCCCGCACCCGAGAAGATCTTCACCTTGCCGGCCTGAAGGACCGAGCCCGAATGGGCGTTGGGTGCCGAGACCATGAAGTCGGGGACGCCGTCGCCATTGACGTCGCCTGCGGACGCGACCGTGTGACCGAACGCGTCGCCGACGACATCGCCGTTCAAGGTCCAGAGCGTGGCGCCATTCAAGCCCGAGTACACCTTGGCGTAGCCCATGGCGTTCGAGCGGTACGTCCCCACGAGGATGTCGCCGCGTCCGTCGCCGTTCACGTCGCCCACGCCAGCGACCGAGTACCCGAAGTGCTGCTGATAGCTCGTTCCGTTGAAGACGTAGAGCTGGGCGAACGTGGCTCCCGAGTAGACGAACGCCGAGCCCGTGCTGCCACCGAACAGGTTTCCGCCGATGGCTCCGACGACGATGTCGTTGACGCCGTCGCCGTCCACGTCGTGGGCGTTCGCCACGGCGTTGCCGAGGCGATGCCCGACGAACGAACCCGTGAACGTGTGGAGCAGAGTGCCGGTCGCACCGGAGTACACGCGCGCGTACCCGGAGAGAGTCGAGGTCGGAGGAATGGACGTCCCGACGATCATGTCGGACACGCCGTCGGCATCGATGTCGCCGAGGTCGGCCATGCACAGGCCGAAGTAGTCGTTCAGGAACTGGCCGGCGAACGTGTACAGGAGCGATCCGTCCGCTCCGGAGAACACCTTCGCTCCGCCACCCGGTCCCAATCCCGTGCTGCCGTTGGCCGACAGCCCGATCATCACCTCGGGGACGCCGTCGCCATTCAGATCACCGAGACCGCAGACGCTGTATCCGAACGACTGGTTCGCCGCGGTCCCGAAGAACTCGCGGATCACGCCGCCGGTCCGACCGGAGAAGATGGTCGCCTTGCCTGCGTGAACAGCGGCCGTCGCATCGTAGGGCGCCCCGACGATCACGTCGTCGTGGCCGTCGCCGTCGATGTCTCCGGCGCCGCTGACGATGGAGCCGAACTCGTCACCGGGCTGTGTGCCGGTCACGGTGAAGCGCAGGTCGCCCTGCGCGGTCGAGACGTCGAAGATCGTGATGAAGAGCGCGAGAGACCAGAGCCAGCGGCAGGAACTCATCCGTGGTGAAGTCCTCGATCGGGGATTCGGGAACTGGGGAAGTCCCCGGAGGATACACCGGAAGTCACCGGTGCGAGGTCGGGGCGGCGAGGGAATGCAAAGCTCGACCGCGAGGTCGGATTGAAGGGAAGCCTCCGCGAACCCTTCGCATGGGCAGCACGCGATCAGCCGCGCCTCGCCCGTACTGGGCCCACGGAAATCACACGCCGAGCTCCGAACCGCCGTCATCGCGGCAGTCGAGACTCGCCATCGGCTGCGTTCAGCCGCGCTGCACTGCCTGCACCACGATCGCCGCGGTGCGGCGATCGTCAGGCATCGAGGATGCCGTCGGCGGCCCTGCGGGCCGACTCGGCCGAATCCAAGAGGCCACGACCCAAGAGCTCGCGGAATCCGCGGATGACGTCTTCGCGAACATCGGTAACGGTCCCGAGTTTCGAGACGAAGTTGTCGACCGACACAGCGTCCGCCGATGCGGAGAACTGGTCGACCGCTGCGTCAGAGGCCCGCGCTCGTTCGCCCTTGTTGGTCGACTCGACGTCGCGGTCCACGGTCCGGCTCTCCGGCGCCTTCGGTGCGCCTGCACCAATCTTGAAGACGTCCATGAGAACTCTCCTTTGCGTGACGACCCCTGAACGCCATTCGGCCAGGGTGAGTCACGCCACGTTGCTACCTGTCTTCTCGGAATTTCGGGTCCCCACTGAAGGCCCCTCTTCGGCATCGGCGAACTTTTTTCGCCTTCGTACCCTGCGTCGAAGAAAGGCTTTCCGGACCGGGAACCCGCCCTTGGAGGTCCATTCCCCCGTCCCGATTTCTTTTCGGAAGATCGCACTCGGAGTTGAGCCCCTTTTTTTCAGCCCTTTTTTCGAGGGCTGAAGCCCAACCACGGACGAGGTGCAAAGAGACCCGGTCGGAGAGGTACGGATCCTGCAATGCGGGTGATGAAGGCATCGCCTGCCTCGGGATTCCACATGACCGACCTCGTCTCTTCCACGCTCGCCAAGCTCTTCTCGGCTCCAAACCCCAAAACCGTAGGCCCCACGCCGGACGCTGCGCCGGATTCCGGCGCGTCGTTCGCCCATGAACTGGCCCGGGCGACCCGAGAACCGGCTCGAGTCCCCGACCGACGGGTCGCGGCGGCCGAAAAGGCACCCCAGGCGTCGCAAAAACCGGCACCGCGGACACGCGCTGCACGCGGGGTCGACCCCAAGAGGGAGGAGCGCGGCGAACCCGAATTGGAGGCACGCGAGGCTCGAACTCAGGACGAGACCGCGGAGGACGGCACGTCCGGCAGGGCCGACGTCGTCGCAGCCCCGAAGGACCCCCACGCGTCGGAGGCCGACGCCGCAGACGACGTGAGCGAGTCCCAGGTAGCGGCGACGCCATCGAGCGACGCGGGACCATCTGCCGATGTCGACGCCGCGGCGCTCGCCGCCGCCCAGGCGCTCTCCACGGAGCCGCTGCAGATCGTCGTCCCGGTCGCCCCGGTCGATCCGGCGAGCGACCAGACCGACGACACGGAATCGCCGACGGCCCTCTCGACGGCTACGCCGCGGGTTCGTCCCGAGGTGCGCCCGGCGTTCGTCGAGGCGACCGTGGTCGCGCCCGATTCGAATCCGACCGATGAGCCCGATCCGGTCGAGTCGCAGGTCGCGGTTGCGAAGACGCCGGCGCAGCCCGACCGCGCGAGCCCCGTGGAAGGGCGCCCGACGCCCACGGCCGACCCCAAGCCCGCGCCGACGGAGCCGGCGGTCGCGGATGCCGCGCCGTCGGAGAACGCTCCGGACAAGTCGGTCGAGCCGACGACCCGCCAGCGGCCCGACGTCGCGCCCGCGAGTTCGAGCGACGCCTCCCCCACCACGACGCGCCCCGTCGAGCCGGTGGCAGCGCAGGAGTCCGCAGCTCGAGCCGCGCTCGTCCCGGCTCCGGCGCGATCCGTGCGCGAGCCGGCGAAGAAGGTCGGCGGAGTCGGCGCGGCGAAGGCCGATACCACTGCACCGAGCGCGAGCGACGACGTCGCTCCGCCACCCGCGACGAAGGACCTGCCTCCCGAGCGCGTCGTGAATGGCGTCGTCGCCGATCCGAAAACCACGATCGACTCGGGCTCACAGGGGGAAGGAACGCTCCCCACGACGAACTCCGCGACGCCGTCGCGAACGTCTGCCATCGCACCCACGGCCGACCGCGCGCCGACGACCGGGCCCGTACCGACGACGCGCGTCGCCGCGGAATCGGCGACGCCGTCCGCCGCTCCCAACCGCGCATCGACCTGGCCCGCGACCGTCGAGAAGCTCCTCGAGCGTCTCCACGGCGAGGTGTCCATGGGCAAGCGCGAATTCAGGATCGACCTCGCACCGCCCGAACTCGGGCGGTTGAACGTGCGCCTCACCGAACGCCCGGAGGGGCTCGTCGTCCGTTTCCTCGCCGAGCGGGGCGACGTGGCGGCGGCCTTGAAGAACGAGCTCCCGCGCCTGGAGCAGAGCCTCAGTTTGAGCGGGCTCTCGCTCGCCTCGTTGGATGTACAGGCACGCGGAGGCCAGGGCTCGCAAGCCGACCCGCGCAACCACGACGGTGCGCGAACCGCGGGCGCGGCCGAACGCACGTCGTCGCGTTCCGAGGCGCGTACCCGCCATTCCGTTTCCACGTCCGCGCGCTCGGCCGTCGGCCGCGTGGATCTGATCGTCTGAGGAATCAACCATGAGCATCGACTCCATCAACAACTCCGCCAGCACGCGGCCCGGCAGCCAGGTGAAGACCAACGCCGATGCCGTCGACAAGCAGTCCTTCCTGAACCTGCTCGTCGCGCAGTTGAAGAATCAGGACCCGATCTCGCCGGTCGACAACACGGCGTTCATCTCGCAGCTCGCGAGCTTCCAGAGCCTGGAGGGTCAGACGGACATGAACAAGACGCTGACGTCTCTCGTGGACATCCAGCAGTCGCAGCTCGGCCTCCAGGGGCTGTCGCAGGCGGCACTCCTCGTGGGCAAGCACGTGACCTGGGAGGAGTCGGGGACGAACACGGAGCGGTCGGGCGTCGTCGATGCCGTCACGGTCGAGAACGGCGTGATGATGGTGACCGTCGGCGAGAACCGGATTCCCATCGGCGCCCTCACCGGCATCGGCAAGCAGCCAGCGGCCGGTTCCACTCCGGCGGCCACGGGCGGATCCCAGACGCCGGCGAACGGTGGAAGCGGATCGACGGGAGGCACGACGGCAGGCTCGTCGGGGCCGGTTGCGGGCGCCGGATCGATCGGCAACGCGGTGGCCGCACAGCAGAACCAGAGCTGATCCCCGTCGAGGGATCGCATCGATTCAAGACAGTCGAACGAACGTCAGGACCTCGGAGGAGACTCGAAAATGACCAGTGCCCTCTTGGCCGGACTCACCGGCCTTCGCGCGAACCAGAACTACCTGAACGTGATCGGCAACAATCTGGCGAACTCGAACACGCCGGGATACAAGTCGAGCCGCGTCACCTTCAGCGACATCCTGAGCCAGACGATCCGCTCTGCCGCGTCACCGAGCTCGAGCATCGGTGGCACGAACCCGATCCAGATCGGTCGTGGCGCGGAAGTCGCCAGCGTCGACCAGAACTTCTCCCAGGGATCGCTGCTCAACACGGGTCGAAACCTGGATCTGGGCATCCAGGGCAACGGCTTCTTCGTCCTCTCCGACGGCGCCAACACCTACTACACGCGCGTCGGAACGTTCGGGCTCGACAGCGGCGAGAACCTCGTCGACACGCGCTCGGGGCTGAAGGTCCAATCGGCCGATGGCGGAGACATCAAGGTTCAGCTCAACTCGGTCGTTCCGCCGGACGCCACCGATGCCGTCAACTTCCGCGGGAATCTGCCCGCCCTGGGACCGACGTCGGGCCCCACGACGGAGCTGTGGGAATCGGATCCGTTCATGGAGGTGTCGCAGGCGGTGCTCCCGGGAACGGGCACGCCGACCTCCGGCACCGGCGGCTCCGCCGTGTACACCATCGCCGCGAACTCCCAGCTCATCATCAACGTGGGAAACGCCGCGACGCAGACGTTCGTCCTCGGGGCCGGTGACATGGCCGTGCAGGGTTCGCCCACGGCGGCGGAGATCGTGACGGCGCTGAATGCGCGCATCCCCGGGATCACGGCGTCGGTGACCGCGGCAGGCAAGATCACGCTGACGTCGCACACCGCAGGCCTCAGCGCGCGCATCCAGGTCGGCAGCTCGACGATCGCCACGGCACTCGGGTTCAGCACGACGGCGGTCACCGGCGGCGAGACGCCCGCGACGGCGACCACCGACTTGAACAACCTGAAGAACAACACGGTTCCCTATCAGACGGGCGACCGGATCCGCATCTACGGGTCGAAGGGTCACGGCACGAACGTCGACCGCGACTTCGTCTATGGCGTGGATGGCCAGACGATCGACGATCTCGTGAACTTCGCGAACGGTCTGTTCCAGACGGAGGCGACGCTGACCATGAACTCGGCGGGCAAGCTCTCCCTCGCGGCGTCCGCCGCCGGCGACACGAGCCTGAGCCTGACGTTCCTCGATCGCCCCTCGTCGACGGGCCACTCGAACTTCGCGCTGAACGGTCTCACGAACACCACCATCGGGCGTGACCCGGACAAGGTCTCGACGGTCGCGAGCGTGTACGACTCGTTGGGTCAGCTCCACGAGATCACGTTCGACCTGACGCGTCAGACGGACGGCAGCTGGGACATGACGGCGACCCTCGCGGCGACGGAAGGAACCCTCGCCGCCACGTCGCTCGGAAGTCTCACGTTCGACACCGACGGCCGTCTCCCGCCGTCGTTGTCGTCGACGCTCGACGTCACGTGGGCCAACGGTGCCGCGCCTCAGACGATGAACCTCCAACTGGGCGCCACGTCCGATCGCGTCGGCCTGACGCAGTTCGGCGGCCGCAACGAGGTCTTCAGCGATGCCGACGGCTTCCCCGCCGGGACCCTGTCGGACATCAGCATCGAGTCGAACGGACAGATCACCGGCCGGTTCTCCAACGGCCAGACGCGCGCCGTCGACCAGCTCCAGCTGGCGTTGTTCTCGAACCCCGCAGGCCTGGAGCGCAGCGGCAACGGGCACTTCGTGGTGTCGTCGAACTCGGGCAACCCGCAGCTGACGACGGCCGGCAACGGCTCGTCGGGCCAGATCCTCTCGGGGTCGCTCGAAGGAAGCAACGTCGACGTCGCGGAGGAGTTCGTCCGCTTGATCGAAGCCCAACGCGGGTTCCAGGCGAACGCCCGAATCATCTCCACCTCTGACCAGGTCCTCGCCGAACTCGTGAACCTCGGTCGATAGTCACTCGCCGTTCAGGACTGACCCGTGATCGACATCCGCTGGAATCTCGCCCACGTCTCCGTCATCGCGGCGCCTTCGCCGCAGGAGGGTTCGCAGGCCCGCCGGAACTTCAACGCGTTGAAGGACCACGCGAAGCAGATGTCGCGACCCGGACGGGTTCCAACGGAGTCGATCATCGAAGGGCTGGTGGCGCTCGTGCTCGTGCTCGTCGTCGTGCAGGTGGCGCGCGCGCTGCTGCGCGAGCCGGCTGCCGCTGCCGAACCCGCACCGCCACCACCGGACCCGACGCCGAAATCGAATCGCCGATTCGTGACGCGCGCCCCGCGTCGCCCCGTCGTCGCGCCATTCCCCGACATGGAACCGGGCACCTGGGGATGGCTCGCCGTCTGTGGCGTCGATGCAGACACCTTCCGGTGCGAAGTGGTCGGCCACGGCGACGGGTCGGCCACGCTCAACCTCGAGGGCGAAGTACCCCCGATCCCGGAAAGCACGCTCGCATGGATCGTGCTGGAAGACGCGGGGGCATCGCGTCAGATCCAGCAGGTGACCACGGGGCCGATGGAGGAAACGGACGCCGTCTGGCGGATCGAGATCTGGCCCGCGCCCGATCGGGTCGGACTGCGTCTGAGCCCCGGCGTTCGCTTGGGCGTGAACCGGGCAGGCACCGTCGAAGTCGTGCGCGGCGGACAACGAACCTCGATCCAAGGCACGGTCACCGAGTTCGGCATCGACGGGCTGACGTTCGACCCGTCCACGCCACTGAACGTCGGGGAGTCGGTCCGCGTGTTCTTCGAGCCGCTGAGCGGAGCTCCCGACGTGGACCTCGAGTGCCAGGTCGTCCGCCGCATCAACCACTCGAGTGGCCGTAGACCCGCGGTGCTGAACCTTCGAATGCCCGTGTCCGACGAGACGATGGTGACGCGCATGGCCATCGGAGCCTTCCTCGAGGCTCCCGAGTCCACGCCCGACATCGAGCCTGCCGAGCCCGCGACGGCGACCGGGCCAGGCGCTCCGCCGACGCAGGCATGACGGCGCGGGGGCTGTCGGCTCCCCTGCCTATACTTGCGGCGTGACTGCGCCCGGATCCCCGTCCCGCAAGATCATCCACGTCGACATGGATGCGTTCTACGCGTCCGTCGAGCAGCGTGACCGGCCCGAGCTGCGGGGATTGCCCGTCGTGGTCGGCGGTCCGCCGCGCAGTCGCGGTGTGGTGTGTACGGCGTCGTACGAGGCGCGCGCGTTCGGGGTCCGGTCCGCGATGCCGTGCGCGCAGGCTTACCGTCTGTGCCCCGACGCCGTGTTTCTCCCACCGGACTTCGCGCGGTACTCCCAGGTGTCGACCCAGATCCGAGAGATCTTCCACCGCTACAGCGACCTGGTGGAACCCCTGTCGCTCGACGAGGCGTACCTGGACGTCACGACCAACAAGGTGTCGTCACCTTCGGCGACTTGGATCGCGGCGGCGATCCGCCGCGACATCCGGCAGGAGACGAACCTCACGGCATCCGCGGGCGTCGCCCCCAACAAGTTCCTCGCGAAGGTCGCCTCCGACTTCCGCAAGCCCGACGGGCTCACCGTGGTCTCTCCCGATCGGGTCGAAGCGTTCGTGCGCGAGCTCCCCGTGCGGAAGATCCCAGGCATCGGCAAGGTGACCGAGGAGCGATGTCACCGCTTCGGCATTCGCACTTGCGCCGACTTCCGGGATCATCCCGTCGAGCGTCTCGCGGAATGGTTCGGAAGCGCCGGCCCCATGTTCCACCGACTCGCGTTCGGAGACGACGATCGTCCGGTCGTCGCCGATGCGATCCGCAAGTCGTGCGGAATCGAGGACACGTTCGCCCAGGACCTCCGCACGCGCGAGCAGGCAACCGCAGCTCTCGCGACGCTCGCCGAAGGGCTCGAACGCCGCCTGGTGCGCGAGGACGCCCGTGGCCGCACCGTCACGCTGAAGGTGAAGTACTCGGACTTCAAATCGGTGACGCGCAGCCGCACGCTCGAGTATCGGGTCCAGACGGCCGACATCATCCTGCCGATCGCGATCGAGCTCCTCGACGACACGGAGGTGGGGCGCCGCCCCGTCAGACTCCTGGGTATCCAGGTCTCGCACCTGGATACGGAGCTCGTGGAAGAGCAGCTCTTCTTCCCGTTCTACGGGGATCTCCTGCGTGACTTCCGCGACGTCGGTCAGACGCCGGAGTGACGTCCCGCGCGCCTCGCGACCGCGCGGTCACGTCGCGCCGTAGAAGAAGTTCGACGCGCCGATGATGAGCCCGCCCGAGAGGACGATCGCCCGCGCTTCGAAGGTGATCCCCGCCGGCACGCCGCCGGGGATGTTCAACGTGTAGGTCCCCGTCGCATCGGCGGTCACGTGGAAGACCGGCGTCCCGAGCGGCGCGAAGATCTGCTGGAAGCAGTCGGCGGCGAGCCCGAAGACGAGCCCGCTCCCCGCGAGCGGAGCACTCGGCTCAAGCGAAACGAGGGTGAAGATCTCGGCGAACGGCGCCGGAGGGCCGGTCTGGACGACGAGGGTCAGCGATCCCCCACCGGTGGCGACGCCCAGGTCGACGCCGGAGCTCGCTGCACCGCCCGCTCCCGGCCCGTTCACCATTCCACCGGTGTGCGGCGGAGACACGGCGAGCGCCCAATCGGCGTTCGTATCGGTGTCGACGTAGTTCGGAGCGCCGATGCGGAAGATGTCGTCCAGTCCCGTGCCGCGGCTGACCGGCCCGCTCAGCCAGCGGCCGCCGACGCCCGGCGGGTTGTAGCGGTATCCATCCGCGAGCGGGTTGCCGGGCAGGCCGGGAGCCGAATCCCACTCGAAGCTCATGTAGTCGAGCGCAACGCCCGTGATCGGGATGTCGTTGTTCGCGGGAGTGACGATGGATGCGTTCGCATACAGGGCGACTTCCCCGTGGGATCCGCCGGCCCACGAGAAGTTGAATCCCGTGTGCTCGCCCAGCCCGACGAGCGGCGAGGTCAGCGCCGTCGCGCCCGCCGTGCCGAAGTCCTCGAAGACGTAGGTGCCGCCTGCGGGCACGAGCACCGTTCGCGTGGACACGTAGGGACCGTTCTGCTGCGTGATCCCCGAACCGACGGTGTAGGCCGGGATCGCGGCGTTGTTCGAGACCATGATCCCGATCCCGAAGATGGACGCCGGAGCTCCGGAGACGTTCGTGATTTCGACGAAGTCCGTCCCGCCGGTGTGGACTTCGGTGATCTTGAACTGCGCGCTCGCGGAGAGCGCAACGAGAGCGGCGAAAATGCAGGGGCTGAACTTCATGGTGACTCCGAGGGCAGGGATTCGCGTCGCGCACCAATCTGGCGCGTGTCGTCGCGCGGAATGGCGACGCCCGTCGCGCAGCGGTGGAACGCCGGGCGAGCGAGGGGCCCAGGATAAACGCGGAGAACGGAGGCTCCGAGCCCTCGGTCATGATTCCGATCCCGTGCGGTCCTCGACGATGGAGCCGGAGTCGACGAATCCCCGACGCTCCATGACGGTTTGATCGGCCCGCCGCAAGCGCGACGGCGGCGAGTCAGCCGCACGTCGCTGCGAAGCGATGGACGGCAACGGCCAGCTCGCCGGCCCGATCGAGCGTCCGGCCCACGGCGACGAACCCGTGGCCAGCGCGGATGATGTAGTCCTTGTCGCGCAGGGCGCGCGCCGTTTCCTCCGCATCCCGCTTCGTGCCGAACGCCATCGCCTCGTCCGTGATCGCGATGTCGAAACGGCGCGCAATTGCGCCGGCGTGTCGCAGGACGAGGGCGTCGTGCCCGTGGAACACCGCCAGGGCATCCGGCCGGCGGGCGTAGATGCGCCCGTGCAGGAAGGAATCGGATGACGGAGCCCGATCGCCGAGGACGTGGACCTCGTAGTCGATCCAGTTCTCGCGAACGACCTCCACGAAGTCGGACCAGGTCAGTCCCACCTTCAGCCGCGAGCGGGTCGGAGTGATCACGTAGCCGGTGGGCGTGCGGAAACTGAGATTTCCGGCGCTGGCTCCGCCCTCGACGGGCGCCATGCCTTCCGCGTCGAACACGCCGCACCAGTGGATCAACCGCGCCATCTCCTCGGGGTAGAGGTTGGGCGTGAGGTCGCGCGTCTTGACCACGAAACGGTGACGGATTCCGCACTCGCGGTTCTCGGGGAGCATGAGGTCGTCGGCCACGCGCGATGATCCCGCCAGCCGACGCTTGCTCCAAGGGCGCCTGGCCAGTTCCGCCGTCGCGTACGATCGGAGCCATGAACCGCGCCGCCCTGATCTGCGTCATCCTCGCGATCGCATGCGGTCCGGGGCGAGCCCAGGACTCACGCCCCGCCTGGACCCGCCTCGACCTGGATCTGCCGGAAGGCATGGAGGTCCGCCGCGCGACGCTGCCCGGCCCGGTGCGCGCGTTCGCCGCGTTCGTCCCCCTTCATCGGCCCGAGTACGAGCTCCGGCCCATGCACTCGACGCACCGAGACGGCAAGGAGCCGCTCTCGGCGATGGCGACGTCGCAGAAGGCCCTGCTCGCCATCAACACGTCGTTCTTCAACATGGACGTGCGTCCGTGCCCCGTCCTGGGCTGGATCGTCATCGATGGCCGAGAGGTCTTCCCGCCCGTGCTCTCCGTTCAGCGGAAGTCGTCGTGGTTCCGGGTATCCCGATCGGCGCTCTGGTGGGGCGACGACGAGAAGCCTCGGATCGATTGGATCACGCGCGTGGGTGACGACACGTGGTCCCTGACGACGCCACTTCCTGGAGTCGAGACGGAGACACGCACGTCGCCGCCGGAACGCGCCACGAAACTCGGCCGCGTTCGCGCCGCGATCGGTGCCGGGCCAAGGCTTCTGCGCGATGGCGTCCCGACGATCACGCGCCAGCCCGAGAGGATGTTCGAATCCGAGGACGTCCGACACCCGCGTACGGCCGTGGGACTCACTGCGGACGATCGCATCGTCCTCGTCGTGCTCGACGGCCGTTGCCCCGAAAGCGTCGGCATGACGCTGGTCGAACTCGCGGGCCTGATGGCCACCCTGGGCGCTCGCGATGCGATGAACATGGACGGCGGCGGATCGTCCACGCTCGTCGTGCACGGAAAGGTCGTGAACGACCCGCTCGGGAAGGGCGTCCAGAGGCCAGTGCCCACGGCGCTCGGTGTGTTCCGGCGGCGTTGATTCAGAGCGGTTGCGCCGTGGCCTTTCGCGCCACGAACGCAACGAGCACTTCGTGGGTGGGATCCGACCGTTGCAGGCAGTCCTTCGGGATCTCCTCGGCGGCAAGACCGTGCAGGAACCCGACGGCTGAAAGGACGTTGCCGAACGCGCGGACGTCGATCGACGCGGGTTCGAAATCGGCCTCCAGCAGACGGCGCATGCCCTGCGACGTAATGCGCCAGAACTCGCCGAACTCGGCGGCGTCCGTCGGGCTCGCCATCGACACGACGGGGACCGTCCCCAGGAGCACGCCGCCGGGTGCCAATGCGCGATGCAACGAACGAACGGCCGAGGGCAGGTCGAACACGAACTGGAGGACCTGCGTGCAGACGATGCAGTCGAACGCGCCGTCGGGGATCCCGAGCCCCGACACCAGATCCCCCGCGATCGTGGCACCCGGATGTCCGGCCGCGGGATGGATGACGTCCGATTTCGCGACGGCGGAACCGCCGAAACGTCGCGTGTAGGCGTCGTCGCCGAACTCGAGCACGCGTCCGCGAACGAGGGCCGCATGCGCCGAGACGAATTCCTCGATGTAGAAGCGGTCGAGCGGCCGCCCACGGTCGAGGCCGAAGCGCGAGCTGACGGGCGTCGTGCGCCCGAACGACCCGAAGTCGACGAACCCCGGCTGGGGCCATGCGACCACACGCCGGAAGAGCAGGCCCAATCGGCGTCTCACGGCCGTGATCCAGGCGCCGATCACGACGTCGGCTCCGCGTCGCCCCTCCGCGCCAACCGCCGAAAGAACGCGGCGTAGCCGGCGGCCACGTCGTCCCACCGGTAGGCCGTTCGCGCGCGGGTCGCGGCCCGCTCACCGAACGCGGACAGGCGCCTCGCGTCCGGGTCGAGATCGGCGAGCACGCGCGAGAGTCCGCCAGCCTCCTTGGCGAAGAAAGCCCCGCCGTCGTCGATCACCTCGCGATTGAAGCCGCAGTCGACGGCGATGCACGGGGCGCCCCACCACATGGCCCTGAGCAGCCCTGGATTGGTTCCCCCGACCTCGTGTCCGTGGAGGTAGGCGCGACACGCCCGGTACAAGCCGTTCAGCACCGGCGCGTCGTAGATCCCACCCACGAACCTCACGGTGTCGCTGGCATGTGAGAACAGCCGCCGCGACCAATCCGATCCGTAGCGCGCACCGCCGACGACGATCAACGGGCGCGTCAACCCCGACCGCACGTACTCCCGGACGATGAGCTCCGTGTTGTTCTCCGGTTCGAGGCGCGCCACGACGAGATAGAAGTCGCGCTCGCGCAGCCCGAGGCGCTGCAAGCCGTCCGTCGTGGCGCCGCCGCCCGTCTCCGCCCCGTAGGCGAGGAACGTACTCTCGGCCTTCCAGGTGACGCGGTAGTACTCCTGCATGGCTTTCGCGTCCGTGACGAGCGCCGTCGCGACGCGCGCGCAGAACCCCTCCACCCACCGGTAGTACCGGCGCGAGATCCCGCTCCACTTGGAGCGCATCCAACCGAGGCCGTCGGTGTGGAACGCGATCGGGCATCGCAGGAGCTTCAACGGCAGCACGAAAGGTGCATTGGCCGGATCCACGACGAACACGACGTCGTAGCGGCGAAAGCAGGCGTGAAGCACGGAGCGGGTCGTGTGCCAGATGCTCTCCAGTCCCTTGCCGCGCACAGCGCGCAAGTAGACGCACCGAACCCCGCGGTACGTCGCGGGGCGCTCGTCGTAATAGTGCCTTCGGCAATACACCGTGACGTCCATGCCGTGGTCGGCGACGAGGCGGACCGACAGCTCTTCGATGAGCGTGTCGAAACCGCTGTAGTTCGCGGGGATTCCGCGACCCCCGATGATCGCGAGGCGTAGCGGCGCCACGTTCAGGGGTTGGTCGGATCCGCGAGGTTGTAGAACGCGCTGAAGTTCGCCGCCCGCGGGATGATGGCGTTGATGTGCGAGTTCACGAATGCGCCGACGTCGGCGACGAACGTGCGTGGAACGAACACGATGTCGTAGGGCCCGAGGACGACGTCGTGCGTGACGAGCCCCTGCCCTTCGAGGTCGAGTCGCCACACGGTCCGCCTGCCCGGCCCCGCCGCGCGGATGACGATGACCGACTTCTCGTCCCCGGTCGGCGCGACGCCTCCAGCAGCGAGCAGGGCCTGGTAGGCCGTCATGCCTGGCGCGAGTGGAACGGCGCCGGGCCGGGTCACCTCACCTCCGATGAAGACCTGGGACTTGGCCATCGTCGTCAGGACGACGGTCAGGTCGGGGTCGCGCAGCACCTTTCCAACGCGTTCCGTGAGTAACGCGTCCGCTTCTTCGATCGTCCGCCCTGCCACGTGGACTTCCTCCGCGAACGGAATGGAGATCCGTCCGTCGAGCCGCACGATGACGTCCAGGTTGCGCGTGGGCTGATAGGCGTACTTGATCGCGAGGCCGTCACCGGGTTGGATCCGGTACTCGGTCGGCTGGCTCTCGGCGGCGCGCGTCTCGAACGACTGGGCCTCGCCCTCGGGGATCTTCTCGAAGCTGTTGCACCCACAGAGCAGAACCGTCGCAAACGCCGCGATGGCGGCGACGCGCCACGACGGATGCGCCCGCGTCACGATGCCCCGCGCCCCGACAGGACCGCCGGGAGCGTGCGTGCGAGGATCCTGAAATCGAGACCGAGGGACCACGTGTCGATGTACTGGAGGTCGAGGTGCATCCATTTGTCGAAGTTGATGAGGTTGCGGCCCGAAACCTGCCACAGGCACGTCAAGCCGGGCCTCATGCTCAACCTTCGGCGCTGCCACGCAAGGTGCCCCGCGATTTCATGGGGCCGGAGCGGACGGGGCCCCACGAGGCTCATGTCGCCTTTCAGCACGTTCCAGAACTGGGGCAACTCGTCGATGCTGAATCGACGGAGGATCCGCCCGACGCGCGTCACGCGCGGATCCGAGCGCATCTTGAATACGGGCCCATCCATCTCGTTCTGCGCGTTCAGCTCGGGGATCCGTGCCTCGGCGCCATGCACCATGGATCGGAACTTGGGGAACATGAACAGTCGACCGTTCAGCCCCACTCGGCGCTGCGAGAAGAAGATCGGGCCCCGGCTTTCCAGCTTGATGGCGATCGCGACCACGACGAACACGGGTGCGAGCAAGACGAGAGCGACCGCGGAAACGACGATGTCGACGGCGCGCTTGGCCGAAAGTCCAAAGACGTCGTGGGGGTAGGGCGTCAGGCTCAAGACGATGTTGTCGAGGATCTGACGCGCGTCCACGCCCCGCCAGTTCCCCGGCAGGAAGTTGGCGACGAGGTGCGTGCGCAGTCCCAACGTCCGCGCCATGGCGACGAGCGATGCCGTGGCACTCATGGGACTGTCCGGATCGGCTACGAGGATCTCGTCGACGACGAGGTCGCGCACGACCCTCTCCAGATCGTCGTAGGTCCCGATGAGTCGATTGGCGGGGATCACGGTCGCCACGGGCGGCGTAACGGGTCCGAGAAATCCGACCACGCGAAGGCCCCACCCGGGGTTTGCGAGAATCGAGGCCTCCATGTCGGCAGCAGCCCGGCCCGTACCTGCGATCACGACGAACCGCAGGTTGCGTCCACGCTTTCGTACGACGTGCCGCAGCATCATCGTCCCGAACCGAACGACGACGAGTGCGGCGAAGAACACGACGGCGAAGCGGATGGCGGCCTCGCGCGGCAGCCAGTCCGGTCGAACGAGTCCAAGCAGGCCGAGTGCAAGCACGACGCGGAACCATGCGGCGAGTACCCGGCGGAACAGGTCGACGGCGCTCACCGTGCGCAGTTGGGTGTGCAGGCTCGCGCTGGACAGCGCGATCTGGTGCGTGAGGGCCACGATGCAGATGGCGATGGGCGAGATCCCCTCATCTGCCGCTGCCCTGGAGGCGAGCCATGCCACGAGCACGGCGACGA
This sequence comes from Planctomycetota bacterium, assembly GCA_044222185.1. Classification (GTDB taxonomy): domain Bacteria; phylum Planctomycetota; family CAIWVZ01; genus JBGANV01. The sequence goes on along the minus strand of JBGANV010000010.1, from coordinate 21,759 downwards.
GGTCACCCGCGGCGACGATGGCGGACGCCACGTAGGGATTGCTTCGAAACATCGAACCGCAACTTCCGCGAAGGGACTGTGAACGTTGGGTGTGCGCAGCGAACCGCGCCGTTCCACGAACTCGGAGTGACCGGCCGGGATCGACGGCGCCCTCCCACGTGGATGGCGCAGCAAGGGTCCGGCACCCCATCAGCCACGGAGGATGCCTCATTACCGCCGCGGGGATCAACGGACTTTTTTTGCTCGTCTTTGGCCGGATTTTCCCGAAATCCGATCTCATTTCGAAACTCGCAACGATCCGTGCGGTTTCACATTCACACGACCGAGCGGCGGTATCGAGCCTTGGGGCGTGACTGTACGGACGCACGCCCGTCACCCATGCCCCGCGGCCTGGGTCGAGCGTCCGAGGTTCGTCGTTCACGCTCCATGCACATCGCCACCCCGACCGCCAGCCATCGCAGGGAGTCGCCGTCTGCGCGAGATTCGACCCCGAACCGCCACCGCCGCACTCACGGTCGGCCGCTCGCCGTCGTACCCTGTTGCCGCCGCCCCCATGAACCGCGCCCGCCCGTCTGACGCATCGTTCGCAGCCGATCCAGCAGATCTGATCCGAGAGATCCGCGGCGGGCTCGATGCCGCGTTGGGACCGCTCCTCGAGCTCTACAGGAGCTACCTGCGGCTCCTCGCGCGGGCGCAGATCGGCCCGGGCCTCCGAGGAAAGGTCGACCCGTCGGACCTCGTGCAGGAGACGTTCCTCGAAGCCCAACTCGACTTCGGTCAGTTCCGCGGCGCGGACGAACGTCAATTCGTCCAGTGGCTCCGGCGGATCCTGGCCGGCAAGATCGCGAACCTGGTGCGGCACTACTACGGCACCCAGGGACGCGACGTTCGGTTGGAACGCCAGATCGAGGCCGGCGTCGAGGAGTCGGCCGCCGTCGGGCGCGAACTTGCCGGCGCGCTGGCGTCGCCGAGCCAGGAAGCGTCGATGCGGGAGTATGCCGTCATCGTCGCTGATGCGCTCTCACGACTGCCCGAGCACTACCGCGAGGTCCTGACCCTCCGTCATTTCGAGCGGCTGTCGTTCCCGGAGATCGCGACGGCGATGGGCCGGACGGAAGACAGCGTGGGAAAGCTGTGGCTGCGCGCGCTGGACCAGCTGCGGCAGAGTCTGAAGAGGCACGCACCGTGATCGCGCCCGGAGGAAACGACGGAAAGTCCGCGCCTGGCGAAGATCCGCAGGACGCGACCGAGCGCCTCCCCGACGACCCTCGGCTCATGCAGGCCGTCAACGAGTACCTGGCGGAGCTCGAACGCGGCGGCGCGCCGAGGCGCGGAGACTTCCTCACGCGATACTCGGACCTCGCCGGGCCGTTGTCGCGGTGCCTCGACGGACTGGAGCTGGTTCATGCCGCGGCACCTCCCGTCGCCCCCGTGACGACGCCGACTGAAAGGCCCGCTGCGATCGAGGGGTTGCCCGCGAATCCACTGGGGGACTTCCGCGTCATCCGGGAGCTGGGACGCGGCGGCATGGGAATCGTCTACGAGGCGGTCCAGATCTCCCTCGAACGCCGCGTGGCGCTGAAGGTGCTTCCCTTCGCGGCGGCATTCGACGGGCGCCACCTGCAACGCTTCCGCAACGAGGCCCAAGCCGCCGCTCAACTGCACCACACGAACATCGTCCCGGTCCATGCGGTCGGCTGCGAGCGGGGCGTCCACTTCTACGCGATGCAGCTCATCGACGGCCAGCCTCTCACGGTCTGGGTGGAGGGGCGTCGCCGAGAGCGCCAGGCCCGGATCACCGGTACGAAGCCGTCCACGAGCGCGAACCCCGAGCGCGATCGCGCGTCGCTCCGCTTCGCCGTTCGCTGCATCGTTCAAGCAGCCGAGGGGCTGGAACACGCGCACGAGGCCGGGATCGTCCATCGCGACATCAAGCCGGCGAACCTCCTCGTGGACGTTCGGGAGCGCGTGTGGATCACCGATTTCGGGCTCGCGCAGTTCCACGACGACGCCGGGCTGACGCAGACGGGCGACCTCGTCGGCACGCTTCGATACATGAGCCCCGAGCAGGCGGCGGGCAAGCGGGCGCTCGTCGATCCGCGCGCCGACGTCTACTCGCTGGGTGCGACGCTCTACGAGCTCGTGACGCTCGAGCCGATGCTGCCTGGGCGCAACCGGCAGGAACTGCTCCACCAGATCATGCACCAGACGCCGCGCGCGCCGCGCAGCGTCGAGAGGTCGGTGCCGGTCGACCTCGAGACGATCATCTTGAAGGCGATCGGCAAGGCGCCCGGCGAGCGGTATCCGTCGGCGCGCGCGTTCGCCGAGGATCTGCAACGCCACCTCGACGGGAAGACGATTCACGCCCGCCGTCCCACCGTCGTCGAGCGCGCCATGAAGTGGGCCCGGCGTCACCCGTCGGTCGTCGTTGCGACGGTGGCCGTGCTCGCCCTGGCCACCGCCGGCTTGTGGGTAAGCAATCGGATGATCGCGGAGGAGCAGGCCAAGACGGCCCGTCGCGCCGAGGAAGCGGAACGTCGATTCACCCAGGCACGAGAGGCCGTCGACGTCCTGGTGACCGTGTGCGAGGAAGAGTTGGGCGAGAATCCGATCTTCCAAGGCACGCGCCAGCGATTGCTCGAGACCGCCCTCGACTACTACAAGAGCTTCCTGGAGGAACAGCGCGGGAACGCGGAGCAGACGGCCGCGCTGAATGCCGGAGAAGCCCGCGTGCGCGCCATCCTCGATCATCTCTCCGCGTTCCACGGCGCACGGCTGTCCTACCTCGTTCGTGACCCGAACGTGCAGGAGGACCTCCGGGTCGCCGCGGACCAGGTGGCGCAGCTCGGCCAGCTCGAGGCCGCGCGGACGAACGAATCGTCGCTCGCCGGGATCCTCCAATCCGATCAGATGGCGCGCCTCCGGCAGATCGCACTCCAGGTGCAGGGTGTGGCCGCCTTCCACGAGACGGTGGTCCTGGATCGTCTCGAGCTCAGCGGCGACCAGCGGGAACGGATCCACAAGATCGAACGCGACGCCACGGCGTCGCCGTGGTTCGGACCGCCTGGCGGCGGCCCCATGTTCGGCGGGATGCGACGTCCCGACGCAGCTGACATGGGCAGGTTTCGTGCGGCCATGAACGACCCGGCGACGCGAGACGAGATCGAGCGCGCCTTCAGCGGCGACGAACGCGCGGCGTCGCGCCTGTTCGCCCAGTTCCAGCAACGCCGGGGCCTGTCGAACGAAGCGGACTCGCGCCCTGCAGACCCCGAGATCGGTCGGGACATCGAGAGGGCGTGGGCCGGTGATGGCAGCGCGCTCCGCCGCATGATGGACCGCGCCAAGACGGCGTCGATGGCTTCGAGCGCGGCGGCGATCGCCCGCGTGATCGACGTCCTCACGCCGCAGCAACGCGAACGATGGGCTGCGCTCGTCGGCGAGCCGTTCCGAGGCCTATCCGATGCCGCGCGCCCGAGCCCCATGCCCTGGCCGCCATTCCATCGGGGCCGCCGATGAGCCGAGCCACACGACTTCGAGTCGCGCGACCCGCGCGACTCGCCGATGGAGACCTCGCTTGACGGTGTCCCCCGAGGTGGCGCGCGAAGCCGCGCAGCCAGGCGCACCGAACGGGCCCACCCCCGACGCCAACCCGCACCCGATCCGCCTCATGTCGGACGCCGGCGTGATCGCGGTCGCGAACGCGCTCGTCGCCGGCCTGGGTCTCGCCGGCAACGTCCTGCTCGGACATACGCTCGACGCCCGCGACTTCACCGCGATCCAGCTCTTCATCGTCGCGTTCCAGTTCCTGCAGGAGGCCATGGGCCGCAGCCTGAACTGGGCGATGCTTCGCCTCGCACCCATGGTCGAAGCTGAACGCCCCGGAGGCGGCGATGCCGTCGTTCACGCGACGCGGTCGCTGCAGCATCGCTTCGCGGTCATCGGCCCCCTCGCCGTCGTGCTGGGAGCCATGGCGCTCTCTCACTGGATCGACGCCCGCGAAGGACCGTCGCGCGTCCTCATCCTCGGCCTGGCGGGTTGCGGCGCCGCCGGCGCAGTCATGTTTTCCTTCGGCCTGAGCGTGCTGCAACTCCGCGAACGCTTCCTCGCCATGGGCTCGTGGATGGTGAGCCAGTCCCTGCTCCGCGTGATCGTCTGGCTCGGATTGTGGGCAACTGGGGCGCTGAGCCTGCCGACGGCCCTCGGCGCGCACCTCGCGACGACGGCCATCATGTGGATGGCGAAAGCGGCATCGGCGCGGCGCGAAAACGGGGGTCGGACCGCGCCCGGGGCGTTGGCCGAGGATCGCCACCGCGTCCTGCATTTCGGCGGTCGCATGGTTTTCGCGACGACGCTCGCGGCACTCGCAGCTCAGATCGACGTGTTCCTGATCGACGCGCGAACGGACGACGTCACGACGGCGAAACTGCGGGTCGCATCCCTCATCGCTGCGGCGATCGAGCTCGCGACGTCCGCAGTCATGTCGATCCTCCTCCCCCACGCGGGGCGCGCCAGCGACGCCGCGTCCCAGCGGCGGAGTCTTCGCAACGGACTCATCCTCGGCGGCGTGGTGTCGCTCGGTGCGCTCGCGACGTTGCCGCTGGTCGAGATCGGGATCCCGATCCTCTTCCCGAAATACGCCGCCGCGACGGAGATCTACCCGATACTCCTGTTCGGGGTGATCTGCACGGCGATGACGGACCCGCTCGGCCTCGTCTTCGTCAGCCGCGACCGGCCCGGAAGGTTCGTCGCACTCAACGCCACGCTCCTCCTCGTCGTGATCTTGGGCAACTTCCTCATCCCGGGACAGGACCGCGCCCTCGTCGCCGCTTGGGTTCGCGCGGCGAGCCGCGCCGTTCTCGCCGCTGGTATCGTCGCCTTCCTCGTCATCGATTCGCACAAAGAGCGCCGCCCGCGCGCGGCCGCGCCTCCCGACCCCGAGATTCCATGAGCACCGAGTCCCCCACACCGCGTTCGCCACGGCGCGGACCGACTGCCCGATCGGCCATCGTGATCATCGCGTTGATCACCCTGATCGGCGGAGCCGTCGGGTTCGTCGTGGCGATCACCACGAACGAGAAGTGGATGGTCACCTCCAAGGTCCTCCTCCAGATCGGACCCGAGACGGGAGGATCGCGACCGTCCATGGTCGGATCGCCGGCACCGTTGATCACGGGGAATCCCCGGCGCGAGGATCTCCAGACGGAGGTCGAACTCCTCGCGAGCCAGGACCTGCTCCGCCGCGCGTTCCAGCAACTCATGAAGGAGGACGTGGACGGCGCACTCGGCCCCGAGCCCAAGCGCTGGAAGGTGTTCCTCCGCGAGATCGGCGAAGGGCTGAAGCTGATGCCCGTACGCTCGCGTGACGAGCGGGCGCTCGACACGTGGGCGGACAACCTCCGTATCGCCGTCGTGCCGTCGTCGACCGTGCTCGAGATCCAGTGCCGCAGTGAACGCCCGAAGGCAGCGACGCGCCTGATCGAGATCATGCTCGAGCAGTACCACGCCGATCACGTGAAGGCCTACAGCACGAAGGGCGTTCCCGAGGTCATCATGCGGTTCCTCGCGGCCCGCGAGACGGCGCTGGCCGACGCCGAGAAGGTTCTTTCGTCGAAGCGCGCCGAGCTGGGAGTAGTCGACGTGATTCAGGAGACGTCGCTCCTGCTCAAGCGGAAGTCCGAGGCCGAGACGCGCCAGCGAGAGATCGCCGGAAAGCTCGCGGGCACTCGCGTCCGCGTTACGGCTCTCGCGGCGCAGCTCGACCAGACGCCCGCCGAGCAGAAGCTGACGGCCGAGCGCCGTCCCAACCCCACGCACGACGAGCTGCAGCTCCGACTCGCGACCGCGAAGCAGGAACTCACGACCGCGCTCCAGCAGTATCAAGAGGACGCGCCACAGGTGCGGACGGCGCGCGAGGTCGTGAACCTGCTGACCGACCTGGAGAAGAACGCCGAGCCCGTGCGCGACTCGTCGTCCGTCGTGGGCCGGAACACCCTGCACGATTCGCTTCGCGACCACCTCCTCGCCGCGAAGGCCGAGGAAGCGGCGCTCGACGCCGAACTCGGCGTCTGGAACTCGACGGTCACGGAAGTCTCGGCCAGGATCACGGTCATCGAGGCCGGTCGTGCGGCGATCCAGAAGGCCGAGATCGACGTCGACGAGTCCAAGAAGGCCCTCGCCCAGGCGAACGAGGGTGCGCGCCTCGCCCGAGTCGAACGAATCCTCGACGAGAACAAGATCGCGAACGTCGCCGTCGTGATTCCACCGACGTGGCTGCCGACGCCGCTACGGACGTTCGGACTCGCCACGCGCCTCGCGATCACGCTCGCCGGGTTCATCGTGGGACTCGGACTCGGGACGACGTTCATGCTCTGGCGGCGCAGCGTCGCGCTGCGGCCGATCGCCGTCGTGGCGACGGGCCAGACGGGAGCGGCCTGACCTCATGAGCCTCGCTGCGACGGTGGAACTGGAAAGGCCGATGCCCCCGCTGCGGGCACCGATCTTCGCGGGATGGGCTCTCGTCCTGCCGATCCTGTTCTCCCCGGTTTCGCAGCTGGCTCCATCGGGGGCTCTCGCGAAGGCTCCCATGGCGATCGAGGTCGGAGTCCTGCTCGCGCTCTTGCTGCGCTGGTTCATCCTCGGCCTTCGACCCGGCCTGATCACGCCCCTCATGTGGCTCGCGGTCGCGATCACGCATGCGGCCGTCAGCATCTTCTGGGCGATCGACGAGCGGATCTGCGTGCTGTACGGGATCCGCGCCCTGCACTGGGCGCTGTGGGTCTACGGTCTCTACAGCGTCGTCGCACACCGCGTCGACCTTCTCACCATCCTGCGCGTGCTCTACTTCGCCGGAACGGTGGCCGCGTTGGTGGGCGTGGCGCAGTTGCTCCTGCCTTCGCTCCAGGTGGATTTCTCCAAGGAGAACACCGCGGGAGCGAAGGGCGCGGCGCTCGTGTGGGAGTCGGAGCTGTCGTCGGGAAGCATCGTCCGCGTCACGGGCACGCAGGCGCATCCGCTGGGGCTCGCGCTCCTGCTTTCGATCACGCTCACGTGGACGCCCGCGCTCCTCCAGGCCGCCCGAAAGCCGCTCGGGCGGCTCCTCGTCGCGGGATGCGGTGCCATCCAACTCGTCGGTCTCGGTCTCACGTACTCGCGCATGGCGGCCCTCGCCCTGGCGCTGGGCGTGATCCTCTACATCGTCCGCGGAGGTGTGAAGCGGCCCGGCCCGACGCTCGCGATCCTCGCAGCACTCGGCGTCGCGTGCCTGCCTCTCCTGCCGAGCACCATGATCGAACGCCTCCTCGATCCTTCGCACCTTCGCGAGAGCGAGTCCCTCACCGCCCGTCTCGAGATGCAGCTTTACGGAAACGACCTGGCTCAGAGCCATGGATTCGCAGGACTCGGGTACGGCTGCTTCGGGCCCGCCTTCGAGGCGACGGCGAAAGGCATGTACGTCGAACAGGCCCGGTACATGCTCAGCTCGGAGGAGTGGGTCGGATACGACCTGGGCGACATCGGCGCGCACAACACCTACCTGGAGGTCCTCGTCGAGCAAGGATGGCTCGGGATCGCCCTCATGGCGGCGGTGTTCTTCACGGTGCTGCGCGACCTCGCGCGCGTCAACCGCCGGCTCGAGCGCGGCTCGCTCGACCGCAGCCTCGGCCTCTGCATGGAGTCCGGCGCCATCGCCCTCATGGCGTCGATGGCCGTGCTCCACATCCAGGAAGCGACCATTCCCTGGGTCTGGCTCGGCCTCGTCGTCGCATTCCTTCGTCTCCACATTCACCGACCGGAGGCCGTCGCGTGAGGATCCTCGTGCTCAAGGCCAACTACTTCCCCGTGTGCGGAGCCAGTCGTCTCCTCGAGACGTACCTGGCCCACATCGACCCCGGGCTCGTCGAGCCGGTGCTGGTGGAAGTGGCCACCGAGGGTCGACCCTCGTCGGCGCATTTCATGTCGCCGCGACTCGCTCACCTGCGACACGTCACGATCCCATGGCGGGGCGCGTCGCACGCACGCGGGCCCGTCGATCGGCTCCGCGGACTCGTCCGCGAGCTGGGGATCGACGGCGTGAACTCGCACGACATGCGGTGCGACCTCTTGTGCCGGCTCGCGGGAGGCGGAGCCGGCCTCGGTGCCCCGTGGGTCGCGCACGTCCACGGTTGGGTGGGTCGCGAGGGCACGCTCCGCTTGCGGCTCTTCGAGGCACTCGATCGGTGGTGCGTCCGCGCCGCCGACGAGATCTGGGTCGGTTCGACCCGCGCCGAACGCGACGTGCGGCGCGGCCTCCCGGCACGTGTCCCGGTTCGCATGCTGCTGAACGCCGTCGACCCGGCGTCCGTCGCCGGCGCCGCGGAGAACGCGGCTCGCGCCCGGGCTTCGCTCAACGTCGCGCCCGACGTGTTGCTCGTCGGGATGCACGCGCGACTGCACAAGCCGAAGGGACATCACCTTCTCGCCGAGGCCGTGCTTCGGTGCGGCAATCCGCGAGTCCACGCCGTTCTCCTCGGCTACGGCGACGAGGAGGCCGCCCTGCGCAAACTGGCCGCATCTCCGCGGGCGGGGGGCCGCATTCACGTGCCGGGGCGGCTCACGCCGGAGGAGACTCTGGCGCACGTGGCCGCTCTCGACATCTATGCGTTCGCGTCGCTGCGCGAGAGCCTGCCGCTGTCCGTGCTGGAAGCGATGTTGCTCGCGCGCCCGATCGTCGCGACCGCGGTCGGAGACCTTCCGGCCGTGCTGGACGAGGGACGAGCCGGCGTCCTCGTGCCCCCGGGCAACGTAGACGCCATGGCCGTGGCCATCGCGGCGCTCGCAACCGACCCGTCGACGGCAGCGGCATTGGGACGCCGCGCCGCCGACGTCGCCAGGAGCCGCTTCGCGCCCGAGCGACTCGCCCGGGACATGCAGGAGTCGTGGCTCGACCTCGCCCGGCGGAGGCCCGCGTGAAGTCCTGGCTCCAGTGGGTTGCGTGCCGCCTCATCCACCTTCTGTTCGGGTGGATTCCGCCGCGCCGCACGCGCGTGCTCCTCTACCACGGCATCGATCGCAGTGGCAGCCCGCTCTCGGTGACACCCGAAGTGTTCGACGCGCAGATGCGATGGCTCGCACGTCGCGGGTACCACACGTGGACCGCGAGCCGGTTCGCCGGTGCCCGCACGCGCGGCGAGCGAATCCCGCGCGACGTCGTCGTGATCACGTTCGACGACGGGCTCGGCAAGACGTTGGCCGAGGCCGTTCGCACGCTCGGTGAACACGGGTTCCAGGCTTCCGTCTTCGTCGTGACCGGCTGCGTGGGCGACAGGGCGTCGTGGCTCGTTCGCGACGCCGTCGCCATCGAGGCCCAGCTTCAGGCGACGTATCGCGGGACCGGATGGAAGGTCGACCGCGTCCGTGCCGACATGGAGGGCGTTTTCGCGGACACACTGGCGGACTGGCCCGCGTTGAAGGACGCCACCGGGCGCGGCGTCGAGCTGCTTTCCCACGGTCGTACGCACCACTTCATGCCGCACGTCGACGACCGCACGCTCGTCGACGAGCTCTCCGGAAGCCTCGCCGACCTGCGGCAGCGGGGATTCGAAGCCTCGCCGATCATCGCGTGGCCCTACGGAGCCTACGACGACCGCACCATCGACGCCGCCAAGGGGGCAGGCTACACGGCAGCATTCGCCGCCGAGCCGTTCCCCGCACGCAACGGCGACATGTATCGCATCGGGCGCGTCCCGGTTGATCCGCGCCTCGGCGCGTTCGCCGTCGCATTCGCCATGGGTCGCGGCTACGACGTCTGGGCCTGGCTTCGCGGCCGCTCGCGGCGCAAGAACGCCGGGGGGGGCGTCTCGTGAAGGTTCTGTGGCTCCACAACCACTACAAGGTCTGGGGAGGTGAGTCCGCCGCCGCCGAACGCGAGGCCCGCCTCCTACGCGAGGCCGGAGTCGACGTGTTGCAGGAGGCCGCGCACAACGACGCGATCGACGGCATGGGGCTGGCCGACCGCGCCACGCTTCCGCTGCGCAACGCGTGGTCGGCCTCGTCCGCGCGGCGCGTCCGCGAGCTGTGCGAGAGCTTCCGGCCGGATGTGCTCCACGCTCACAACGTATGGCCGCTTCTATCCCCGTCCGTCTTCGTCGCGGCACGGCAGGCGGGCGTGAAGACCGTCTTCACCGCCCACAACTTCTACCTGTTCTGCCTGAACGGAGTGTTCTTCCGCGACGGCCACGTCTGCACGGACTGTTCGGGCCACCTGCCGTGGTCGGGGGTCATCCACCGCTGCTACCGCGGGCTCGGCGGAAGTGCGACTCGCTTTGCCGGCGTGGCGCTGCATCGGATGCTCGGGACCTTCCGCAGGGTCGACCGGATCCTCACGCCGACGGGATTCGCGCGCGAGCATTTCCTGCGAGCCGGGTTCGCCGAGGATCGCGTCATCGCGAAGTGGCTTTCGTGCGAGGACCCGCTGGCCGATGGCCACGCCGCGGAGCCGCTGCCCGGCACGCCGTCCTACCTCGTCGCATGCAGGCTCGTGCCCGAGAAAGGCGTCCACGTGCTGATCGACGCGGCGAAACGCAGTCGCGTGGCGTGGAAGCTCCGCGTGGCCGGCGACGGTCCGGAGCGACCGCGCCTCGCGGCCGAGATCGCGTCCTCGGGCCTGTCCGATCGCATCGAGATCCTCGGCCACGTCCCGCCGCCGGCGATGCCGCAGCTCATCGCGGATTCGACCGCCATCCTGGTCCCGAGCATCTGGTACGAGACCTTCGGCCTGACCGTCATCGAAGCCTTCGGCGCTGCGAGACCGGTCGTCGCGAGCGACATCGGTGCACTGCGCGAGGTCGTCGACGACGCCTCCGGTCTGCGCGTCGCGCCCGGTGATGCCGCGGCGTGGGCCGCGACCCTCGACGCCCTCGCGACCGACGTCGATCGCGCGAAGCGCATGGCGGACGGGGCCCGTGCCCGGTACGCTCGTCACTTCACTCCGCAGGCAGACGCACGACGGCTTCTCGCCGTCTACGAACGACTCACCGACTCTCGCGACGTGCACGCGACCGCCGACTCCACACGATCCCCGATTCCTTCCACGCCCCCGCCGCGGTCCCAACCGGCCCGCACACCGCCATGATCCGATCCACCCTCTGCGTCATCGCTCTCTCGACCACGTTCTCGACGATCGCGCCCTCGCAACTCCTCCTCCCCGTCATCGCCAGCGCCACGTTCTTGCAGACGAGCGGGGATCCCGGCGCACTCGATGCATTCTCGGTTCCGCTCTGGGCCTTCGGCGTGACGCCGGGAACCTGGATCGGGATCCGCTCCGTCGGCACCTGGGACGACGGCCTCGCCGGCGACACGCTGACGGCGATGATCGGCGTCTTCTCGTCCAGCGACACGCTCCTCGCCTCCAACGTCCAACACCGGGTGCAGAACGCCATCCCCGGCGGAACGAGCGCGGCCCTGGGCCTCACGACCGCCATCGGCAATCTGCCCATGGAGATCGGCGAGGACTTCTGGATCGCGCGCGACGGCTTCGCACCGGAGGTTCTCGTGCAGGTGCCGGCCAACGCCACCGACCTCTTCATCGGAGTTCCGGACGCGTATTACGGCGACAACTCGGACCCGAACTCGGACTTCGCGGTCCTCTTGTGGGTCGCGCCACCGCCGGTCTACCCGGGCACGGGCGAAGACCTGGAGATCTGGATCGACGTGAACGCGACGCCCCAGAGCTCGCTTCCGGAGGTGCACGTGGCCCCGGCCGGGAGCACGTTGAACCTGGAGGTCCACGACCTGCTGGGAACGCAGGCTGGGAACCCGTTCGTCCTCGTGATGGACGCGAAGCCCACGGGAACTCCGTTCGTCGGTCTGTTCCCCGGCACGTCGTTCGGCGCATCGTCGGTGGTGCTGCTGGGGCCGGTGGCGCTCCCGCCATCCGGGTTCGGGCTCAGCGCCCAGGTTCCGCCGGGCCTGAACGGAGTCTCGGTGCTCGTACAGGCCGGGACCTTGACGCCGACGGCTCGCAACGGGAGCTACGTCACGTCGCACGCACACGAGGTGCAGCTTCACTGACCGTGCGGCCGCCGCAGAGGAACGAATAGAGCGACGGAGCCTTCGCCGCGATCCACGCGGCCACGGGCACGAGGATCACGACCGTGCTCGTGAGCGTGAGGATCAGCTCGGCGGCGTGCCGCAGATCCCCCGCGCCCAGAAACCGGACGATGGGCTTGCGCAGCATCGTCATGAACGGCTCGTGCGCGACGAAGACGAAGAACGCGTGAGCCGAGACGCGCTTGGCGCCGGGTCTCTCCATCCAGCGAAGCCAGCGGTCGTAGCCGAGCCAGATCGCTGGAACGCCGGGCAGGTGAACGCACTTGAAGAGGATCAGGTCGACGCCTCGATCCGTCGCGTGAGCCCAGGCCCGCGTCACCGCGAGGGCGAGCGTGGCGAACGTGAGGCCGGCGGCCACGGCGGGTGACGCATCCAGGCGCCAACGTCGGATGGCGAATGCGGCGCCGACCGTGAAGTAGAAGTAGCCGTCACTCGTCATGAGTCGCGCGCTGCCAACCGGGCTGGGCACGGACACGTCGAGCGCGTGGAGCAACCCGACGAGTACGAGCGTGGGAACGGTCGCGCGCCGCAGCGACCACCCCATGAGCGGGGTCAGGAGCACCACGAGGAAGAGATCGCGGAGGAACCAGAGCTGGTAGGCGATCGGATCGAACAGCCAGATCATCACCAGGTCGACGACGCTTCGTCCGACCACGCGGCGCGAGGAGTTCGTGAACCATCCGGCGGTGAGCGGTAGAGCCTGCAGCACGTAGTAGATCACGATCGCGATCGCCGACCAGACGAGGTAGGGGACGAGGAGGCTGCGGACACGGCTCTTGATCTTGCGAGCTTGCTGCGATGCCGTGCCGTCGTTGCCGACGAAGAACAAGAACCCCGACACGGCGAAGAAGAGCATCACCGCGATGCGTGGCAGCGCGTCGGCCAGGAAGAACTCCGCGATGGCGTAGGGCACCGACCGCGCGCTGGGCGCCGACGCGTCGCGGAACGACGGCGAGTGTCCCACGACGACCATGAGGATCCCGAGGAACGACAGCGCCCGCAGCTTGGCGGAGAGCGCGGGCGCAACGGAATCCCCAGGCGCGGGTGCGGCAGCGGTCGACGATCGTCGAGGATCCATGAGCGCGGTGGGCGTGGGTCTATCTCGGGCGCGCGGCGACGCAGCGCAAGGGCATCATCACTCCGCCTTCTTCAGCACGAGGTAATCCAGGCCGAACATGTACCCAGGAACAGCCTTCTCGCGCTTGCCCGTGCACTCGACCTCGATCCGGTTCGCGCCGGCCACGAGCGAGATCACCCCGAGGTCGACCTCGGGAGTGACGACCACGCTTCGGTCGTAGAAGTCGCGCGGCTCGCCCACCGGCGTTCCGTTGATCGAGATCCGGTGAATGCCGTAGTCCCGTGCCTTCGTGAATGCGGCCCGCAGGTCGTACTTGCCGGCGGATGGTGCCGCGAACTCGAGCACGAGCTTGTCCCCGGGCTTGGCGCCGCGCCACCACAGGTGCGCGCCGCCGCTCCAGACCGTCTCGTCGAGATCCTGGCGCTCGGCCGTTCCGGACTTCGAGACGACGGTCATGGACTCGCCCTCGATCGCGCCCTCCACCTTCTTCAGCTTGAGCTCGGGGAGGACCGGGAGCTCGATCTGGGCCGCCGTCGTGATGGGCGGGTGCTTGGCGCGAACCCCCGGGTCGCCGTACCAGAACACCGTCATCGACTGGCTCACCTTGCAGTCGGCCCAGTGCCAGACTTCGATGTCGAACGTGAAGCTCCTGGTCCAGGGCACGCAGTCCGAGAACTGCCACCGATAGACGGATGTGAACCCGTAGTTCGCCGGCCCGTCGCATCGCGGTTGGCCATGGAGCGCGTGAACGAACGGCTTGTTGCAGCACCACGCGTACCCGAAGAAATCCTCGGACCCGGTGCCGAAGGTGCTCGGAAACGCCTCGCCGTCCACGATGAACTTCTCGTCGCCCTCTCCCCACCACTCCTTCACCGGGTTCGCCACGAACATGGCACAACCGACGTACACGCCGGCGCCGCCTTCGGCCGTGAGCGCGTTCCAGTCCGTGCGTGGACGAGTCGGCAGGTCACGGTCCTGCCTCCAATTCGCGTGGAAATGGCGAATCGCGGTTCCCTCCGGGAGAGTTTCGACGCGCGCGTCGAGCGCGATCGAGAGCTTCGCACCCGAGAGATTCGCGAACTCGAAACTCGCGCCCTTCGCCCACGGCATCACCCATCTCGACCAGCCGCTGTTGCCTGGCGCCATGCCGGTTGGGGCCGACGCGAAGGTCCGCAACCCGGGACCCGTGCCGAAGAAATCACCAAGCGGGGCCTCGATGCAGGCTTCGCCGTCGAACCTGGCTCGGATGATCACGGAACGCCAGGCTGCCGGCGGGGGCGCATCGCCTGTGAATCGAACGGCGAGTGCCGTGAGCGCCATGGGCTTGTCGCCGTGCGGCGGCTCGAACGCGGCGGCGCCCTGGGGCGGCAGTTCGGCATTCCAGGTGAGGACTCCGGGCTCTCCGGCGTTGAACTCGGGCGGGCCGGGGTTCGCCAGGATCCGCGCCGCAGCCGTCAATGCGGGCGCCGCTGCGGCGACCTCGGCAGCGGAGTACGACCGGATCGCCGTGCCCGCGGCATACGTACGGACGTTCACGTGATAGTAGAGCGTCTTCTCGCTCACCGTGACCTTCAGGTGCTTCGCGTACGGAATCGGCACGTGCCAGTTCCATCCCATGCTCCGTGCCCCCGCCAGCGGCGCCGGCGCGAGCCGGTGACTCCCCCCGAGGAGCGTCTTCATCTCATCCTCGATCGCTGGCGCGTCGGCCCCATCGATGTAGACCCGCATCACGCCCTTGGGGTCGGCAGACCAGATCCGGGTGACGACGCCCGGGCCATCCACGTCCGCCATCACCCACTCGGTCTTGCCGTCGCGCACTTCCGACCTGAGGAACTGCCCCTGGTCACCGTTCGCGAACCATCCGTCATCGCCGCCGTTCGCCCGCGACACGGACCGGCGGTCGTAGGACGAGAACTGCCGGGCGGTGAAGGTGTTCGTCGGCTTCAGGGCGACGGCCCGGACGCTGCCAACCTCTTCCGCGAAGCTCGCGAGCGTCAATTCCTGTGCGGCCAACGACGTCGCCAAGGCGACGGACAGGGCGAGGGCTCGAATCATGGGTTCCCCTTTTTTCCGTGACAGAAGGCACAGTGTATGCGTTGATCTTGAGGAGTGAACGGGGTTCCAGCGGACCTTGCCCGTTCAGCAAGAGGTGGATCCGATCGGAGGAACGTGAATACCAACCTCGCACTTCAGCCCGCCGTCCAGGAGGTTCCCCTGTTCCGGCCGGCGTGGTCCAAGCCCGTCGCGAACGTCGTCGCGGCATGCTCCACGCGCCACGGCGGCCTCTCGCGACCGCCATTCGACAGCCTGAATCTCAGCCTCCACGTCGGGGATGACCGGTGGACCGTCCTGGAGAACCGACGCCGCTTCGGTCGCGCCGCCAACGTCCCTGCGGATCGCTTCGTCTGCGCAGGCCAGGTTCACGGCGCCGACGTCGCCATCATCCACGCCGCGGACGCAGGACGCGGCAGCACGGAGCCCGACCCGTTCCTGCTGGCCGACGCGCTCGTGACCGACACGCACGACGTCCCGCTGCTCGCGTCCGTCGCCGACTGCCTCCCGGTTTTCCTCGCCGTACCCGACGGACGAGCCGTGGGCGTGGTGCATGCCGGATGGCGGAGCATCCTGTCGGGGGTCGTGGAGAACGCCGTCCGCGAACTCGCGCGGCTCACGCGCGTGGACAGCCGGGAGTTGGCCGTGGCGTTCGGTCCATCCATCGGGCCCTGCTGCTTCGAGGTCGGCGACGACGTCTCGGTGCGTTTCGTCGAGAGGTTCGGCCGCGAAGGGATCGTTTCGCGCGGCCCTTCCCGGCGAGACCACGTCGATCTTCGCGCGGCCGCCCTGCGGGCTCTCGCGCGCGTCGACGTCGACGGGCGGGTCGTCACGCCTCCGTGCACGCGCTGCGAAGTCGCCAGGTTCTTTTCGCATCGCGCCCGTGGCGGTGAGCGCTCGGGTCGTATGATGGCCGTCATCATGCGGAGCCGGGCCACGTGAACGCGGCGGCTCCAGCGAGCCCATGGAGCCCTACGTCCAGCGACAACGCCTCGGAACCGCGTGGTTCGGCTTCTGCGTCGCCGTCGCGGTCCTGCTTCTCGCGGTGAACCTCGCCCCAGGGATCCCCGTGGCAGCCCGGGGCGCGATCCTCATCTCGTTCGTCATCATGCTGCTGGTGACCTGGGAGCTGGACCACGTCACGATCCTCGTGACCGATGCGGAGGTCGTCGCGGGGTTCCGCTTGTTCAAGTCGCGAACCTCGCTCGGCGAGATCGAATCCGTCGAGGTGATCCAAACGACCTTCTGGCGGCACGGGATCGGGTTCCACATCACCCTGCCCCCGGCGTTCTGCTACGTGGCGCGAACGGGCCCCGCGATCCGGATCCGCCGTCGCGGACGGCTCGACGTGATCGTGTCGTGCGACGATCCGGCCGGCGCCCGCGCTGCGATCGATGCCGATGGACGGTCCTCGAAGGCGCGGCGCGCGTGATGTACGGCAGGCGGATCCTGGGCGTCTTCGCGATCGTCACGTCAGTGAGCGTGACTGGCGTGCTCGTGGCTCGGATCCCGACCGTCGGCACGGTGCCGCGGCGCATCCTCGACCACGTGTTCACCCTGCGCGATCGGATCACCGTTCGATTCACGTCCGCGAGCGGCCTGCTGCCAGGCGATCCGCTGATGGCGCCCGACGGCGAAGGCTTCGCGGTGATCGGGCGCACGCGCGACGTGACGGTCTCGGGCAGCGACGAGATCGTGACGTTCGAGGCCGATCCCGAGGTCCTGCGAACGCACCACGACGGCGCGCGCGTCGTCGCCATGCATCCGGCGTCCAACCTGGCCTGGGCGCTGACGACGTTGGCTCCCGGAGAGTTGCGCGGGACGTTCGAAGCTCGCCTGCGTGAGCTCTGGGAACGCGAGCGGAGCGACGTACTCGCGGGCTTCGCTCCCGAGCTGAGGATCACGATCGAGGAGATCGGCCGCGCGTTCGCCGAACGCGTGCCCGGCGCGATCGAGCGCAACCGCGGAACGTGGGAGCCGATCGTCGCGCGGATCCGGACGGACATCGTCGACCACGACCTCTCGCCGATCTTCCAGGAACGGGTGTGGCCCCGCGTCGAGGAACAAGTGGGCCGCGCAGCCGCGGGAATCGCCGAGGAGATCATCACGGGAATGGGCTTTGGGACGGTTGCGCGCGCTCTCTGGGCGAAGACGAAGGACACGGTCGGCGTCGGGTCGGAGACGGCGTTCGCGACCGAGCTCGAGACGGCGTTGCGCGACAAGGCGCTCCCGGTTCTGCGCAAGCGCGCCCCCGAGCTGATGCACGCGGCACTCGGCGCCGCGAGCGAAGCGTGGAAGGACCCGGCCGTCCGCGACGCACTCGGTCGAAGCCTCGACCGCGTGATGACCGATCCCGAGGTCGCCCAATGCGTCAACCGCATCTGGAATGACGTCGTGAACTCCGACCCCACGTTCCGCGAGGCGCTACACGCCGCATTCGCGCGCCCCGGACTGTGGCGGCCCGTCGAGGGATTCGTGAAGGCGGCAGAGCCGATCCTGAACGAGACGTTGCAGGACGCGCTCCTTCGGCCCGATCGACGTGGGTTCGGAGATCGCCTGACGCAGGTGCTCCGCAATCTCATGCTTCGCAAGGACCGACGCTATGCGTTGCTGATGGATGCGGGTGCTCTCGCGATCGACTCGAGGGCGCCGATTCCGGGAACGCGCTCGCCGTGACGGCGCGACGGGTGGACGGCCGCTTCAGCCGACGCAGGCTCGTGGTCGCGCTCGCGGTGACCGTGCCTGTCGGTCTGGCCACGAAGGCCTGGGCGGGAGTGGAGTCGGGGTTCGTCCGCGCGAACGCAGGGGGCGCGCTCTACGTCGTGTTCTTCACGCTCGTCGTCGCCTTCATCGCGCCGGGCGTGATTCCGTCCATCGCCGCGATTCGGGTTTTCCTCGCCACGTGTGCGATCGAGGTCTCGCAGCTGTGGCATCCACCCTGGCTCGATCCCGTGCGCAGGTCGTTGCCAGGACGCCTCGTCGCCGGATCGACGTTCGACCCCTGGGACTTCGCGGGGTACGCACTGGGGGCCGTCGCGGCCGTGTTCGTCGGGCGCGCGTGCCTCCTCCGCGACGGGGCGAATGACGCACCGAGCCGGTCGACCTGAGCGCTCCACGCCGGTCGACGGCCGCGCGCGACACGAAATCCGATCCCCGCGGAGCCCAGGGCGTGTTCCCGCCGGTCGATCCGAACGTCGAACGTGTATGATCCGCCTCGCCCGACGTCATCCACCGGGGCCGAACGTGGTCCCGACTCATCCTCCGGAGGGCACCATGTTTCGCATCCGCCTCGTTCCCGCGTTGGTCGCGCTCGGTCTCGTCATCTCACCGGCGTTCGGTCAGGTCCTCACGCACGGAGCGTTCCGTGACGGCGACGACGCGTCAGTCTGGCGCACCGTCGAGCGCAAGCTTGCTGCCGCTCGCGGCAGCTTCGATTGGAAGGACTCATCCCTCGAGTCGATAGCCAAGGAGCTGGCCAACCGGCTCGGGCGAAGCGTGCTGTTCACGAAGGCGGCGGAGGAAAGGCGCAAGGACACCGTCTCTCTCGAACTTCACGACGTCTCGTACGCGACCGCGGTCCGCACCCTCGCCGCGATGGCCAAGATCACGTTCCTCTACGACACGGGGCTGGTATTCATCACGACGCCGGAAGACGCGGTGCGACGAACGCTCGTGACGAGGTTCTACGACATCGCCGATCTCCTGTATCAGGCCCCCGATTTCCCCGGACCCGACATCCACCTCAGCCCGAGCGGCACCCACGGGAGCAAGGCCGACGTCGCGGACGAAACCCGGTCCTCGCGGGATCCCAACGAGATCATCGACCTGATCAAGCTGTCGACCGGCGCCGAGGTTTGGAACGCAGACGGTGTGACGATCACCGCGTCCAAGCACCTGCTCGTGGTGCGTGCCTCCCCCGCGGTACAACGTCAGGTCGGAGCGTTCATCATCGCGCTTCGTAGCTTCCTCTGACGCATGAAGCGCCCGCGCCTGCGGGCTGAAGATGGAGTCGAGCATGTTCCGTTCAATCGCAACGTTCACGATCGCGTGCTGGATCGCCGTCGGGCTCGCGATGGCGCAGGAGTCGCGACCGGCACCGGCGAAGACCAACGTCCACGGCTTCGAGATGAAGCGCATCGACGGAACGCCGGAGAAGCTGTCGTCCTACAAAGGCAAGGTCCTCCTGATCGTGAACACGGCGTCCGAGTGCGGGTACACGCCGCAATACGGTGGCCTGCAGAAGCTCCACGAGACCTACGGTGCGCGCGGGTTCGAAGTGCTGGGGTTCCCCTGCAACGACTTCGGGAACCAGGAACCGGGTGACGAGCCCGACATCCTCGCGTTCTGCCAGTCCGAATACAAAGTCGCCTTCCCCATGTTCGCGAAGGTGAAGGTGAAGGGCGACGCGGCGTGCGATCTCTACAAGCACCTGCAAAAGGAGAGCGCCGTGCCATCGACCGTGAAGTGGAACTTCCACAAGTTCCTCGTGGACGGCGACGGCACCGTGCTCGCAGCGTTCGGATCGAAGACGACGCCCGAGGACGCGGGCCTCACGAAGGCCATCGACGACGCCCTCAAGGCCGCCGAGAAGAAGGCGGCAGAGTCCAAGCCTGCGACCTCCAAGAAGCCCGACGAGCCGTCCGAGCCTCCGCCGGCAAAAGGCGGCGCGTGATCGATCGGCGTCGCCGCCCGCCGTGCGGCGATCGAGGGCCGATGGCCCCTGGGCAATCCCTCGAGTTCGGAACGCCGCGTTTTGCGCGGCTGGATGGCAGGGCTCCTGCCCTGCCCGGAACTCGCGACGAAACTCTTGCGCGGTGACGCCGTGCGGTGGGGGCCGTCAGCAGGTTGAACGCACACCAACCGTCTGGCGAGCCCGGAGGTCTCGCCATCCGGCCAGGACCCCTCGTCGGACTCGGGGATCCTGGCGCTCCGGAACGCCGCGTTTTGCGCGGCTGGATGGCAGGGCTCCTGCCGTGCCCGGAACTCGCGACGACACTCCTGCGCGGTGACGCCGTGCGGTGCGGGCCGTCAGAGGGTTGAACGCGCACCGACCGTCTGGCGAGCCCGGAGGTCTCGCCATCCGGCCAGGCGGAGCCGGGCGCTCCGCGACGGTCGACTCAGCCTGGATACGTCGTGCCCGCTTCGACGAAGCAGAGCGGGTTCTCCCAGGGATCGTCCACGTAGAACGAGCGCTCGCCCCACGGGCGCACGCTGATCGCGCCGCCGGACTCGCCGTGGACGTCCTCGGACGAGAGACAGTCGAGCGACTGCGCTCGCGCGAACGCGGCGTCGAGATCGTTCACCGTGAAGTAAAGCGCCTTCGCCGCCCGGTGCGGTCGACCGAGCGTCGACGTGTCGACGACCTGCAACGTGACGGCGCCGCAGGTGAAGTAGACGCGCGAACCCGCCTGACGCCGCCCGGGCATCCCGAGGAGCCGGGCGTAGAAATCCGCCGCCTTGTCCAGGTCGCCGACCTCGATGTTCAGGCGGAAGAGACTCGGAACGTCGCCCTCGGCGCGCTTGGACCGCGCGGCGGCGGCAGGTTTCTTCGCGGGCTTTCGCGCCGCGCCCTTCGCGGCCTTCGAAGCTTTCCGGGTCTTTGCGGCGGGTTTCTTCGCGGACTTCTTCTTCGCCATGGGTTCCTCCGATGTCGCGGTCAACTCGTGCTCTTCTGAAACCACGCGAGCCAATCCTGCACAAGTTTCAGCCGCTCGCGTTCGATCCGATAGATCCGTGCCCGCCCCTGACGTTCGTGCGAGACCAGGCCGGCATCCTCGAGCAGCTTCATGTGCCGTGTCGTCGTGGGCCATGCGTGATCGAACACGGCTGCGACTTCACCGGCGGACATGGACCCGCCCTCGAAGTTCAGCGTCAGCAGGATGCGACGGCGGACCGGATGCGCGAGCGCGGTGAACACCACCTCGTACGCGTCCATCCGCGCCTTCGATTCGCTCCGGACCACAGGAACGACATTTAGCCAATGCGCTAGACATTGTCAAGAACGCGCGCTGGCAGCGACCCAGCACCGAACCCCGCGCTGCAGGTCACTCACGCGCCTGGGGCGACGACGACCGGGGCGCCCGAGGCACGCGACGACGAGAGCCGGTCCAATCGAAGACGGCTCGCGTCACGAGAGGTCGACGGGAGTTCTCCCCCATGGGGCGGCGGCGCGGGGAGTCTCGCGGGTCGGGTCGGGCGAGGGTCCGCTCATGCCGCGCCGAAAGTTCGCGGATCAACCGGCGGCGTCCCCCAGAACGATCCGCGCCAAGACCGCGTGGCTCCCGCTGCCGGGCGGCTGACGCGGAAGACCAAGGCGCCAGAATCCGGCCCGGGCGTCGATGGTGCACTCCGCACCGAGTCGTCTCACCGCGCCGGGATCAGCCAGGATTGCCGGCCCGCACGAGCGTAAACACTCGGTGAACCCATCCTAATTCCGCGGGGTCTCCGCTCGCACCATGGCTTGGTCGAAAGGAGACCAGCCATGATCGATGAGGTTCGGGGTGGGCGGAGGGCGACACGCGCGGCGGAGATGCGAAGCCTCGTGG
>JBGANV010000015.1:0-47712 GCA_044222185.1 Planctomycetota bacterium | reverse complement strand
TCCTCGCTCGCGGTCGTCTGATAGAACTACGCGGCCAGTCCTACCGGACTCGGCACATCGTCAAGTCTCCGAGCATCGAGCCCGCCTCTCACACCGCCAAAATATCCGGAAAACGACCGCCAGAATTTCCGGAACCCACATGCCGCGATCGCGGCGCGGGTAGCCCAGGTTCGAACGCATGCTGGTGTCATTGCGATCCCTCCGATCGTCGCTCGGTTCCCAGCGCGCGATCATACTCGCGTCCGTACGCACCTCGTGCCGAAATGCAGGAGCCGCGCCATGGGTCGGCACGACGCATGCGCGGGCCTTCGACTCCGGCGCCCCTCGGACCTTCGGACGCCTCAATCCGTGCGGATGAAGATCCCCAGCGCCTCGGCGCCGCGTTCAAGCCTTCCGCGAGCGGCTTCATCGGGCTCGACGAGCCTCGCAGCCGCGACGCGCGTGCCGGATAGGAAGAACCCATCGCGATCGATCTCGGACATGGCGCGGTCGACGATCGCCTGGTCGGAGCTGCGAAGTGCCTGGATGACCCGCCCGGTCTTGATCTCGATCCACGCCTGGATCGAAACGGCCGGCACGATCACGGCCAGGAAGCCCGCCGCCAGAAGCCAGTACCGTCTTGCCCGTGAACACGACGGACCAAGGGGAGCCCGACGGGCAAGCGCCGTCGCCGTCCGATAGCAAGCGAGCGCCGTCAAGAACGGGGCGAACCCCAGGATTCCGATCATCATGAGGAGTCCGATGACCGAGAGTGGCAGCATCGTGACCCCGAGCGCCAAGGAGAACACCGCGCCCGCAAACAGGACGCCGGAGAAGAAGATCGTCGCAACCCTGCTGCGGACGATCCCGAGGAAGACGAGCGACAGCGCCACGCCTTCGAGAAGGATGGTGAACCAGCAAGCAACCCTGTATGCCTGCAGGAACCCAGGCCCCAGGAACGCGTGGCTGCGAAACACCGCAGGGTCCGTGATGACGCAGATCGCGGGCACGACGAGCCCGAAGATCAGGCGAAAGCCGGTGACGAGCGGTGGCGGATCGGTGTGCGGCGGCTCGGCCATTCGTCGCAGCAGTCTACAGCGCTGAACCTGCGGCGGCGAACCCCGTCATATTCACGACTCGGCTACATCCGACCTCCCAACAGCTCCGCCCCCGAGCAGTTTCAGGTTCAACGCTCCACCGGAAAAGAGCATCTCCTCCAGAGCGTCCGCGACGTGGCGATCCTGGAGCGCGTCGCCGCGACCACTTTCGATGCAGAACTGCCCCGCGCGGCGCATGAGCTCCTTGATGAATGCGGCGCTCGCGCCCTCGGTGCGGCCGACGATGGACGCGGAGATCTGCTCGGAGACGCGAAGCCCGCGCGCGTACAGCGCGACGAGTCGCGCGCGGCACTCCGCGGTCGGCAGCGGGAACTCGATGACCTGGTCGATCCTTCCCGGTCGGGACGCGAGCGCGGCCTCGAGTTGATCGGGGCGGTTCGTCGTGAGCACGAACAACAGCTCCGCGTCCTCGCGGAGTCCATCCATCTCGTTCAGCAGCTTGTTCAGGGTGGACTCTTCACACGCACTACGCATCGACTCGCGTGAGCGTGCGATGAGATCGACGTCCTCGATCACGACCATCGCGGGCTGCAAGAACCGCGCGAGCTGGAAGTACTCGGCGAGCAGGCCGACCTGTTCCGCCGTGATGAGCAGCGTCGTGTGGTCGGGAAGCTGGCTGGCCAGGTAGTGAATCGTGTGCGTCTTCCCGGTCCCGGGAGGGCCGCTGAAGAGCAGCCCCTTCTTGACCGGCAAACCGAGTTCGCGGAGGCGCACGCGCTGTCGGATGAACCCGGTCACGTTGCGCTCCAGGAGGCGCAGCGTCGCTTCGGGCAGGATGACGTCCTGCCGACCGACGCCCGCGAGCCGATGCACCTTCACGGCTCCGGCTTGCCCCGGATAGTGGGACGTGGTTTCGAGAGAGAGCACTTTCCCGCGGTAGGAGCCGGACTTCCTCACGAGACCCTCGAGCCGATCGAGGAACCCTTGCGACAACCGAGCGCCAGCTTCGCTCGTCGGCACCGCAATCTCGACGTGGACTCCGCTGGCGTCGCCGAACCGCCTTGCCGGCGTGACGATCACGGCGAACGGCATCTTCCCGGAGCGCGCGAGCCACAGTCCGCGCACGAGGCAGCGGGCCGGGATCGCATTGCCGACGTCGATTTCGTCGTAGGCGGCGGGGCCGAGAACGACGGGCATCGGGCCGTCCGCGACGAGACGAGGGATCCCGAGCGTCTCGTGGTCGTAGTCGGTGTGGAGACCGCGCACGTCCGCCGGATACTCGTCGCGGAACAGGCGCTCGACTGCGAGTTGGAGGTCGATCCGCATCGTGACGGGGAACGTCCGCGAGGTCGTGACGAGCGTGTCGACGGAACGGGAGCCGAAGTGCTTCTGGAGCGCCGCTCGCGCCGTCGATCGGCTCTTCTTCCTGCGGGTCATGCGCGGACTCGAATCACCCTTCCTGGTTTCGACCTCGGCGCGAGCGTGCCGCGTCACCCGTCACGAGTCCGGTCGGGCTGACCGGTGACAGGTGGTGGCGTGATCGCGGTCGCATCCTACCCGAGCGTTCGCCAGGCAGGTCGTCGACGATCCGGCGGCATCGATGCGGCGCGCGGAGACCCGATCCGGAAACGCACGCGAGCGCGGCGTGCCGGATCGTCTCCGGGTGGCGTGCGCGGGTCCTCCGCCTTCGGCTCAGTTGCCGCCACGCAGCGACTGGAGTCCGAAGCCGTCGGTCCGCGGGTCACCGCGGTGGAACGCGTCCCACCATCGCCGGCCGCCGGCGATGAAAGCGTCCATCGGGATCACGGAGCCGTCCGGCGTGCGGATCTCCAGCCAGTCGAACCAGAGACTCACGTCGAGGAGCCGCGAGGTTCCTTCCTGGAACACCGTGATCGAATGCCGCGGCTGCGCGGCTCCAGTCGACCAGTCCAGACTCAACGCCTTGCGCCAACCGTCGGTCGCATCGGCGACGTCGATGAAGTCCCACCCGTAGATCGGCAGCCCGCCGAATGAGCGGACGACCTCGAGGAGATCACCGAGTTCGAACGGCACGACGGTTTCGGCATCGGGAACTCCCTCGCGAAGTGAGGCGACGACGCGCTCGACGGAATGGAAGAGGACCTGGACACGACGGTCCTCGGGTGGCGGCCCGCTCTCTGGCAGCGTCAGGACACGAAACGTCGCCGCCGCGATCCTTCGAGCAGGGTCGACCTCGAGTCCCAGCAAGTCGGACTCATTCAGCGCGACCCCAAATCCTCCGCGTGTTTCCTCGTCGAGTTCCATGCGACTCGATCCTCCGTGGCGCAGATCATCGCCGCCGGGGCACGGGCCGCGCAAGCCCAACATCGGCCGCCAAACCCTGCTCGGTGGGCGCGAGGCAAGCGCCGATCGTCCTCGGCGCGCGGCGTCGCCGTGCATCCACCAGGGATTTGGACCACTCGGGAAGACGACGGTGCCCTGGACCGCGGCGCGGCCGCACCCCAGCCGTTCGCCGGCACCGTCGATCGGTCACGACCGGCCGCGAGCCTCCGACCGCCGCCCGGTCACTGGCGCGTTCGGCCCTGCGATCCGCCCGGATCCGACGTCATGCCGTCGATGCGCGTCCGAAGCTCCCGCCATTCCGGGGCGAGATGGCGTCGCGCCGCGCGATAGCCGATCCACCACAGAGGATTGATCCACGAGAGAAGCCGGGGCCGCCGCACGAAGCGCCCCACCTTCGTCCTCGCCTCCGGCTCGGGATAGTCATGGAACGGCATCGCCATCCAACCTCCGAAGGGGATGAAGAGCGTGTCCGCAGCAAAGGCCCCGCACACCTCCTCGAACGCGATTCGTTCGAGTTCAGCCGTGGAGAAGCCGCACGCGGCGATCCGGGCGGCGAGGCGGTCGAGTTCGGCAGAGTCATACTCCGTGTCGACCCAGAACTGGGCCAACGTGACCCATACGACCTCGCGCTCCCTCGTATGACAGCCGTTTCTCATCGTCGTGCCGAGTCGCGCGGGTGCCTTGCCATCTTGGCGACTTCGAGCCGGGCTCGATCCGAGCGAGTCGCCCCATGCGCCCCCGCGGGATTCGCGCCCACGACGCTCACGATAGGACCCACCGCGCGTTCCATCACGTCACGCTGTTACGCCATCACGCGTGAAGATCCACCTCTCGGGACCACGGGCAGACCCGATCGGTGAACTCGGGGTCTCGACGACCCTCAAACGCCGTCGCCGGCTGCGGCGGATACACCACGCTGCAAATACGGCACGCGAGTCCGAATTGCCTCGGTCGGGTTCGCGACCCGCCGCTCCGGCACCAGCGTCGAGCTCGCCGCACGACGCCCCGCCCACCGATCGACGGCGAGCCGTCGCACGCAGCCGTGATCGACAGCGACCCCTCGGAGGCATGGTAAGCTCGCCGCCGACCGGAACATCGAAGATGCCGTTGACGTCGGGTGGCAAGCTGGGTGATTACGAGATCGTCGCGCCGCTCGGGGCCGGGGGCATGGGCCAGGTCTGGCGCGCGCGGGATGGCCGCCTCGGGCGCGAGGTCGCCATCAAGGTGCTGCCTGACGCAGTCGCCGGCGATACGGAGCGCGTCACGCGTTTCGGGCGCGAGGCGCGCAATCTGGCAGCGCTCAATCATCCCCACATCGCGCAGATCTACGGATTCGAGGAAGCGGACGGCATCACGTTCCTCGTCCTCGAACTCGTCGAAGGCGAAGACCTCGCCAATCGCGTCGCCAAGGGACCGCTGCCGCCCGCCGAGGCCCTCGACGTCGCGCGCCAGGTCGCCGACGCCCTCGAGGCCGCCCACGAGCGCGGCATCGTGCACCGCGACCTCAAACCGGCGAACATCCGGATCACGCCCGACGGAACCGTGAAGGTCCTCGACTTCGGTTTGGCGAAAGCCCTCGACACGACCGAATCGGGCCCGCAGGTCGAAGGTGCAGGGGCGTTCTTCTGCAACTTCTCGACGGCGGCGCCGCGAGCGCCGGCGCCCATGGCCTCCACGGGCGGCGATTCACTGAGCGATTTCCGGACGGTCGAGGGCGTCGTGCTCGGGACGCCGACGTACATGGCGCCGGAGCAGGCCCGGGGCAAGCGAGTCGACAAGCGCGTCGACGTGTGGGCGTTCGGTTGCGTGCTCTATGAATGCTTGACGGGCAAACGCGCCTTTGCGGGCGAATCCGTGTCGGACGTCCTCGCCGCCGTGATCGAGCGCGAGCCGGATTTCACGAAGCTCCCCGCGACGACACCGCCGCGCGTGCGCGAGCTCCTCACGCGCTGCTTCGCGAAGGATCCGCGGGCCCGCCTGCGCGATGTCGGTGAGGCACGGCTCGAGCTGGAGCGGACCATCGCCGAGCCCAAGGGCGCCGCACATCGCACGCCGACCGCGCATCCCTTCCGGCGGTCGCGCGCCATGCTCGCAGCCGCGTTGCTGATTGCGGCGACGGCGCTCGCGACTGCGTATTGGCTGAAGTCCACGCGCGGTGGAATCCAGGACGATCGCGCCGGGATCCGTGCCGAGTTGGCCATCCCCAAGGGCATGACCCTGGTGGAGGAGCTACGAGCCGTCGCCGTATCGCCCGATGGAACGCAGGTGGTGGTGTCGCTGCTTCAGAGGGCGAGCACGTCGCCGCCCGCATTGTTCTTGCGCGATCTCTCGCGGCTGGATTTCCGATTGCTTGCGGGGACCGAGGAGGGGACGTTCCCGTTCTGGTCGCCGGACGGGAAGTCGATCGGGTTCTTCGCCGGCAGGAAGCTCAAGCGCATCGATCTCGCCGATGGCATCGTGCGCACACTCTGCGACGCGCCCGCGGGCCGCGGCGGAACGTGGGGAACGAAGGGCACGATCGTCTTCGCTCCCGGTGCGGGCGGCGGCCTCTCCATCGTGGGCGACGGTGGCGGCACCCCGTCGCCCGTCACCACGTCGGCGACGCCTGGGGAATCGCATCGCGTCCCGCAGATGCTGCCGGACGGGCAACGCTTTCTCTACTTCGTCCAGAACACGACTGCCGACGGTGTCTATGCCTGGGATCCGGCATCGAAGCGGTCGCAGCTCGTCCTGCCCGGATATGCGGAGGCGCTCTACATCGAACCTGGCTATCTCGCGTTCGTCCGGGACGAACACTTGATGATGCAACCGTTCGACCTGGAGCGCCTCGAGTTGAAGGGAACCGCCAAGCCCATCGCCGCGGGCGTCCAATACAGCAAGGGGCGCGCATTCGCCAATGCGAGCATCTCGCCGCGAGGGACGCTCGTCTATCAGGTGGTCAATCCCCCGGCTCGTTACAAGCTCGCATGGATGGACCGCAAGGGCGAGCGCACGTCCATACCCGCGGCGCCCCTCGCAATCGGTGCTGGGGGCGCGAGCCTGTCGACGGACGGCCGTCGCCTGGCGGCGATGATCGTCGGAAGCCGCGCCGAGTCGGCCCTCGCGGTCATCGATCTCGAGCGAGGCGTGAAGACGATGCTCGGGGACCCGAAGAAGGAGTTCGTGTATGGGCCCGTGTGGGCGCCGGGCGAGCAGGGCGTCATCGGCGCCGAGGTGAACGGAGGCGGACAGGCCGTCAAGGTGTTCCCCGTCGGTGGCGGCCCAGGGACGGTGTTGTTCCCGGGCGAGTCCGGCTTCGAATACGCGGCGGCATCCGTCACGCCGGATGGGAAGACGTTGCTCTTCACGAAGACTCCGCAGCGCGACAAGACGGGCGAGATCATGACTTTCGGCCTGGGCGACAATCAGCCCGGGAAGACGTTCATGCAGACGCCGGATGCGGAGTGGAACCCCCGCCTCTCACCCACCGGCGACGTGCTCGCATACACCGTCGGAAGTGAAGAAGACCCGAACGCCACGCTGAAGGTCGTCGCCTATCCGACGCCCTCGACGCCGGTCCAGGTTTCCGCCGCGCAAGTCGATCTGAACATCTGGTGGTTCAGCGCCACCGAATTGGGTTGGATGGATGCGTCGCGGCGGATCTGGAAGGCGACGGTCGTCGTCAAGGACGGACGGCTCGACGTGAGCGTCCCGCAGCCCATGCTCGACGGCCACGCGCTCGACAAGCAGGTCACGCTCATCAACTACGACATTCCGCACGAGCGCTTCATCGTCGCCCTCGAAGACGAGCCGCGCGACGATCCGCGCCTCGTGATCGTGACCGATTGGCGTCTGGACGTCCTGGGGTCGCAGCCGGCGCGGTAGGCGGGTGATCAGGCGCCAGGTGGCTTCCGCATTCAGGGCGCCGGTGCCGGCAGGTTCTCGACCCGGAACAGGTGGACGCGCCCCGAAGTCTCCGCCGCGATGACCGCCGAACCGTCGCGTGCGATGTCGCAGGCGGTGACGGCGCTCGACGTCGCAAACGTGAACAGCAGCGCACCCTTTCGGAGATCCCAGAGGCGGAGCGTCATGTCCTCGGACCCGGATACCGCCAGCCGTCCACTCTCGGACAGCGCGCAGCAGAACACTTCCCCGGCGTGCCCCGCGAGACGGTGAAGATGTTTGCGGCCGTCCAGATCCCAGAAACGGAGCACGCGCCCGCGCGACCCGCTGAGCGCGTACTTGCCGTCCGGCGTGATCGCGAGGCAATCGACGGGCTCGGTATGTCCATGCAGCAGGATCGGGTTCCGTGGATCGTTCAAATCCCAGAGGTGGAGCGGATGGCCGTCGCCGTCGCCTCCGCAGCCGGATTCCTGCCGGTCCCCGATCTTCGCGTTCAAGAACGTGGCCGACACGGCACGGGATGCAGCGGCCGCGATTGCAAGCACGCCCGCAGGGACCTCCTGTTGCAGCAGATCAGTCGACCCATCCCGTCCGAGAGCCTCGATCAAGCGCGACCTCACTTGCCGGGCTTTCTGCCCGTCGTGTATCGGCCCCCCGTATCGCAGACTCGCGCTCGCGGGACTCTGCGCGAGATCTCCACGCAGCTTGCCGTTCGTCCTGTCCCAGACCTCCGCGCCACTTGGTGTGACGACGACGACTGACGTCGGGTCATCGGGGAACGCGACGAGACTCGCGCGGCCGCGGCGCTGCCAGGCAGGTGGTTCCGCGCCTGCGCATGTGACATCCCAGAGCTTCACGTCATGCTCGAAATCACCGGTCGCGACCAGCTGCCCGTCGAGACTCGGCACGACGCACGAGAATTCCCGCGAGTTGCTGATCCGCCCCGTCTTCCGCCCCGATCCGAGCTCCATGGCCGTGATCTCCTTGCCTCCGCTCTGAACGAAAGCGACATCGCCGTTACCCGCAACGGCGATCACGCGGTCCACGCGCACCACTTGCGACGCGGGAGTCGAAGCGGGCTCACCAATCGTCCACGTCCGAAGGTCACTCCCGAACAGCACGCGGGAGCCATCTGGGACGATCGCGACCGGGGGCGCGTTCCATCCCGATCCCGCATGGCCCCCGGGCTCGTCCAGTCGACCGATCAACGAGCCGTCGTCGGCATCGCGGCATTCGACGGCGGCGGTCGTGATGATCGCGATCCGGCGCGAGCCCGCGGCACGCGCGATCGCCAAGACGCCGTCGCCCGACGCTGGCCGGAGCGTGATCGGCTCGGACGCTCCGTCCCAGGCGAGCACCCGGCCATCGTCCAGTCCTGCAAAGACGACGCGCGCGTTGCCACCGCAGATGGGACCGACGGTTGCGCCGCCGAGCTCGCACCGAGCGACGGGTTCGTCGTGATCGAGTACGTAGAGGCGAAGCTCACGTCGCGTCGCACCGACGATTCGCCCATCCCGCCCGGTGAAAGCGAGCCGCGTGCAGCCGCCAGCTTCGACCGCGCCGCGGTACGTTCGAAGCAGGCGCGCGGCGCCGACCGACCAGATCTTGATCGTGGGGTCGTTGCTCGATCCTCCACCGGAGGCGATCAGGCTGCCATCGACGGAAAGCGCCAGGCTTCGGGGTGTGCCTGCATGTCCATCGGCCTGGTGCCCGTGGAACACCACGATCGTGGGCTCCCCATCGTCGGCCATCGATACGGTCAGCGGCCTGAGCCAAGGCGACTGGCGCCAGGCACGCGCCCCGTCGAGAAGCCTGCCGAACGTGCCGCCGTGGGCCTCCGGGTCGATGCGCGCCAGCAGTTGCGCCGCAAGCTGCGACGGATCATGCGTGAGGACGTGCGCGACGCGTCGGCAGATCTGCGAGAGCAGGCGGACCCGTCCGTCCTGCGACTGCTCGGCAAGATCCAGCAACGCCGCGGAGAAGCCTCGCACGCTGGACTTTCGCGCGAGCCACTCGAAGGACGTCAGCAGCTCGGTCCACTCCGGCGCGCGCTCCGCACCGACGAGGTGGTGGCCGAGGTGATCGAAGAGATAGCCGTCATCGTCGCTGGACGCCCACCCGCCCGGCGACCGCGCCGCGAATGCAGCGAGCCAGCGGATGTGAAGCCCGCGCTCGTCTGCG
Organism: Planctomycetota bacterium; assembly: GCA_044222185.1. GTDB lineage: Bacteria > Planctomycetota > CAIWVZ01 > JBGANV01. The sequence goes on along the minus strand of JBGANV010000015.1, from coordinate 38,290 downwards.
CGCATCGCGAGGAAGTCACGTTGCACGTCGTGGACGGTGCAGGCGTCGTGAGCATCCATCCGCAGCAAGGAACGGTCGACGAGATGCTGCAGCACGTCGGACGCGTCCAGATCGTCCATGCCCTCCTGGCTCCACCAGGCGCGCAGCATCCGTGATGGCGCAGCCACGTCTTCCGGAATCGCGACGAAATCGAGGTACCGCTGGCGGTACAGCGGATCGAGGTCCTCGAAACTCACGAGCATGGCGCGGTCGAGCGATTCATGCTCGTAGTCGGGCAGCTTCCGGCCGATCTTCGAGAGATCCGCCCGGCGAAGACGTTCGAGCGCGTACGTCCAACCGTCTGCACGCCCGCGAATCGTGGCGCCGATCATGGAGATGGCGAGCGGAAGCCGGCCACACTCCTCGATGATCTCTGCGGCCTCCGCGGGCAGCCCGTCCACGGGAATCTGGACCCAGGACGCCAGGAGCTCGCGTGCCGCGGTTTCATCGAGCTCGTCGACTGGGACCTCGAATGAGCCAGCCGACGCGAACAGCGTTCGTGTCCGACTCGTGAGGAGCAGGTGAACGCGCTTGCTCGCTGCCGTGTGCAACGCCTCCACGAGGCTCGGTTCGACGACGTCGTCCAAGACGATGAGGCAGTTCCTGCCGGCGAGGGTCTTCGAGAGAAGCAGCCGCGCATCGGGAACGTTGTCGTAGCGGCTCACGTCGTCGGCGCCGAGAGCGAGGCCCACGCGCCTCATCCCCCGCAGGACATCGGGGTCACGGCGAAGAGTCACCCAGAAGATGCCGTCCGTGAACGAGCGCCGCACGTCAGGAGCGTGCACGAGGGCCGCCGCCAGCACGCTCTTGCCGATTCCCCCCATCCCGGTCAGTGCCGTGATGCGGTGATCTGCCTCCAAGTCGACTGGCTCCAGGGAATCGATCAGCACGCGTGAGCGCAGGCGATCGAGTCTCTCCGGCCTGTCGACGTAGGGACTCGGCAGGCGCGGAACACCGACGAGGCGGCCGAGGACAGGGACCGGCGTGCTGACGATCCGTCGGACTTTCGCCAGGGCTTCGAACTCCGCCACGTGCGGGCCGACGTCTTCGCAGTGCAATGAACGGAGCGCCAGCGGGACGTCCGCACGGTCGCCACCGCGGAGCAAGGGTGTCACCACGACGCCCTCGCGCAGGGCGTGCCGCCATTCACACTCGACATACGCACTGCGACCTGCCATCGGGCCGACGATCAAGAGCAGACGTTCCGCGCTGGTGATCGCATCGCGGATCTCGCGGAGGAAGGAGAGGCCGCGACTCTCCATGGACTCGCGATCCCACCAGACTGCAATTCCGTTTGCCTCGAGGTCACGCCACAAGCGTTTCGCAAACGCTTCGTCGTCGTCACGCGCGTAGGAGATGAACACCCCGTGACGACGTGGAGGATCCGGCTCGGACTCAACCATGGCGATCCCTTCCTCGAGATGCAGCCGCCGCGCAGAGACTCCGTCGGTCCCACACGCATCGCCCGCCAGAGGCAGTGCCCGACGACGACGTGTTGCCCCGGGCGCGACGGGTGACCAGCAGCCACCGGTTGCTCGCTCTTCGCCACGCTGCTCGGAGAGCAAGACGGAGCGCGCCGCGGCGCTTGACCGCGCGAAAGCCAGGCCGCGTCGTCAAGCTCGTCGCGCCCTTTCGCACGCGGCGTGGATGAACTTCAGGACTTCCGGTCCTCGGATCGGGAGCCCGGAGAGGTTCACGTTCAGCTCGGACCCGGCCAGTCTTCGGTTCACGGCCGCGAGTTTCTTCCAGAACGGGCTCCATCGTTCGGTGAACATCGTCGGGTCGCGAAGACTCAGCGCGATGAACTCCTGACCAAACATCGACACGAGTTGCGCATCCTCGATCTCGGCCCAGGGGATCACACCGACTTTCAACGTGCGATCCATCACGCCCTCCCGGTCGAGCACGAGCCGTGGACGCCTATCCACGAGCTGCCTGACGGCGGTAGGGATGCCGAGTCCCCCGAAGAGCGCGAGCGGCACCCAGGTCGCGCAGCTCCGATCCCCGCTGGCGATGAGCCGCGCCCCGATGCCGCAGAACGCCACGCACGCGAGCAAGAGCAGTATGTACTGGCGGCGAGAGTTCCTGACGACGAACGCAGGAGAATCGATGGGGTCCATGAGTGTCTTGCGCCGCACGTCATTGGGCGGATGTCCCGATCGCGACCGCGCCTCCTCATCGTGCAACGGCGGCGGCCAGTCTACCCGGGCACCGCGTCGAATGGTGACGCCAGCCGTTCGACAGGCCTCGCGACGCACCGTCGCGGATGGTTGCCGAACGGCAGGGCGAGCATCCGGCCGTCGGCATGGTTCGCCTGCCAGGCACGAGGGATCTTGCCTTGGCCGAGGTGGGGCTCCGGCATCAGTTCGACGGCGGGCTCGACACGGCGGCGGAGAAGAGCCGCCCAGGAAGTTCGTGTTTCGTCCGGATCGACGGAGTGGATCCTCTGGATTCGTTCATGGCCCGCTTCGTGGGAAATGAACCTCCGGTCCGCCCTGGCTCCGAGTTCCGCGAGGGAACGGGAATCTTGTTCGGCGTTTTGGACATCGCCGAGATCAACGCGACGACGGTCGAGGTCATCGCGAGCACCCATTCCGGGAATTTGGGTGGATCTCGGTTCACTCTTCGACTCGCGCTCCGAGGCGGGACGTGGTTCGTGACGTCCGACTGATTGGAGTGGATCGCGCGGAATCGTCGCCCGTCCACCAACGGTCCGACTGCCGGTCCGAGCGCGCGCGCCGTCGATCGACTGGCCTGGGAATGACCCTGGCGTTCGACCGACCGCACGGGCGCGGCGCTCCCACGACGCCGGCCTCGTCGTCTGAGCCGCGGCCGTCGCGCGTCTCAGCCACGCCTCGCGCGCGACCCGTTGCGCAGGAACGAACCGATCCGCCGGGACGAAGGATTACCTCGATCACGGCTCCTCAGGATGCATCGACCTCTCGACCCTCACCCTCGTGTCGGAGCGGCTGAACCTTCAGGCGCAAGGCATCGAGCATGAACCCGAGGAGTCCGTAGGCGATCGACCAGAACACGCTGCCGATGATCCCCTCGTAGACGAGTGCCTGGTCGGCGTCCGCTGGTATTGGAAGTTGCATCCAGTCGCGGATCGGCCCAAGGGGAAGCAGGTGTAGTGCAACCACGGCGCCTCCGAGGCAACCGATCGGCGCGATGCAGGGGCCGACGTAGTAGAACCCATAAAGCCCTGCCGACGCCGGCACGATGATCGCCCCGAAAGCGATCCCGGCATTGCGCAATCGGTGGCGCGACCATCTCGATCGTCGCCACACGAGAAACGGGAGGAACCAGAGCAGGTTCAGCGCAAGGAACATGGTGCTCGCTCCAACCCTTGTCCAGCGGTGTACACGCAAGCGAGGTACCGTCAGCCCGGTCTCGATCGATGACACGCGATCACGCAGCCACGGCGAGTCCTTCCGCGAACTCCCGCGACGATTTTCGCGCGTCCGGCCGATCCTCTCGCGACCGCTCCGATCGTACACGCATTGCCCCCGAGGGACCCGCGCGGCGCGAAAGCCCGGCGTGACCTCGAGCCGTCCGACGTCCCTCGACCGGTCGCGCTTGCCAAGGGTTCACATTCCGAAGGGACGGGGCCGAACCTGTGGCTCCCCGGCAGAGTTGAACGCCTGGGGCCAGCTCCCCTCGAATCCGCGGCGGCCCGCACGTCGCCGGGTGTCCACAGGCCGGGAGCCGCCGTTCGTGCGGTCGCCATCTCGCTTCGACCCCGCACGACGTTCGCGGCGAGCCTCGAGCACGAGACGGCTCATGAACGATGACGCCGGCCGTCCGATTCGGCGCGCGACCACGCCGTCGTGAATAGAATCCCTCCCACCTCCGTTCGACCGACGATCCCTCATCGAAAGGACCTCCAATGCCTCAACCGACGTCGCTCGTCTCCGCCACACTCGTCGCGACGCTCCTGACGGTCCTGATTTGCGCACAGACCGACACGGCGAAGTCTGACCCCGGCAAGACCGCACTCGCACGCGCGCAAGAGCTCGTCGCAAGCGACCCGAAAGCCGCCGCTGCCGCCGCCAAGGACGTGATCGAGACCGATCCCGACAACTTCGAGGCGCACGATCTGTTTCGAAAGGCCTCGAGCGGCGGTCGGCGCGGAACGCCAGAGCAAGCCGCGGAAGCTGCGAAGCGCATCGAGGCGCAATACGCAGAGTGGCAGCAGCGCTTCAAGAACTCGGTCGGCGTGGCGTATGGGCTCGGCTCCTATTACAGCTCGCACGAAGACCCGCGCGCCAAGCAGCACCTCCTCCGCGTCGTCGAACTCGACCCCAAGCAAGCCAAGGTGTGGCAGATGCTCTCCATCGACGCCGAGCGGTGGGGTGACGGAGCCGGCGCGCGCGAGTTCATGCACAAGGCGATGGAGGCCGATCCCAAGAGCCCCGATTACGCGTTCTACTGGTCACACAGCTGGCACGGCGTCGACGACGTGAAGTGGGTCGCGGCGAGCCTCGACGTGGCGAAGAGCTTCCCCACGAGTGATCGCGGTGCGCAAGCCCTCTACTGGCTCGGCGAGCATACGGTCGACGACGTGAAGAAGATCGCGTTCTGGGAGCAAGCGCGACGCGACTTCCCACCGGCGAAGTTCCGCTGGTCGGCGTCCGCAATGGAGCTGCTGTTCGACGTCTACCTTCGCGTCGATCCGGACAAGGCGAACGTGCTTGCGGGTGCGATGGCGCAGCAAAGCGACGATCGCGACGACCGCGAGACCTGGACGGCGCTCCTGGCACTCGCCCGCAACCTCGTAGACGTGAAGAAGCTGGTCGCTGCCGGGAAGCACGCCGATGCCAAGAAGCAGGCGGCCGAGCTCACCGTCGACCGGTTCTCGTCAAACTGCGAGATGATCGACCTGCTGAAAGCCGAAGTGCTCGCCGGCTCGGGGGACGTCCAAGGCGCCTACGACGCGCTGTGCAAGCGGCTCGCCGCCAAACCCGAGGATGCGACGCGCGCGGCATTGCTCGGTTACGGCAACAAGCTCGGCAAGAACGCGGGCGTCGTCGAGGCCGATGTGTGGGCGCAGCGCGACAAGACCGCGCGCAAGGCGCCCGAGTTCGCACTCGACCGTTACGGATCCGACGGCAAGCTCGCGCTGAGCTCTTTGCGCGGCAAGGTCGTATTCGTCACGTTCTGGTTCCCGGGTTGCGGCCCCTGCCGCGGCGAGTTCCCGAACTTCGAGAACGTCGTGAAGAAGTTCGCGGGCAAGGACCTGGTCTACCTCGGAATCAACGGGCTCGTGGAGCAGGACGGGTACGTCGAGTCGTTCATGCGCGGGACGAAGTACTCGTTCATCCCATTGCGCGCCGACGACAAGGTGTGCAAAGCCGAGGGCTACAACGTGCGCGGGTTCCCCGAGAACGTCCTGATCGACCGCGACGGTCGCATCGTCTACGAGCACTTCCGCACCAACGCGAACAACGAGCTTCTGCTGCAGCGCATGATCGAATCGCTGCTCGACCGACCTGCCAGCAGCGGGGGCCAGACGCCGGCCAGGTAGTCGAAGGCGGCGCCTGCCGCTCGATGCGGATCGTTCGACGGGATCACCCCGAGCCCGTCGGAGATCGGCCGCGACGAGCCCGCGGCCCGACCCGGTCCCTTCGCGCCTGGCGTTCGATCAGGCTACGCGAGATCTCGGAGGCTGACCTCTGGGTCGAGCGCTCCGCTCCACGAGCGCAGGCACACGCGACCGGGAAAGCACTCACTCGTGAGATCAGCGATCAGCGCGTCCTCCTGCGACCGATCGAGGATGGTGGTCGAGCCATCCGCGCTGCCGCCGATGTCGGCGCGCGCAGCGAATCGGCCAGCGAGTGTGCCTTCAATCACGTCGAGGAACGACTCGCGACGTTTCCAAACCGCAACGCCCGCGCGCCACACCGCTTCGTGGGTGTGCCATCCGCCGACCTCCACGCTCGGCCCGCCGTCGCGCGTCCAGACGACCAATTCGCTTCGAGGGTCGCCGCCACGCGCGGTCAGGGGCCAAGCGCTTGGCGAGCCGCAAGAAGCTTGGGATAGATCGTCGCTTGCGCCCCGCAGGTGACGACCCAATCGCGATCCGGTCCGGCGGCGGTGTCCGGGGTCCCACGAAGTGCACACCCATCGACGCGCAGCAACGCGTCGTCGATGGTCCTCTTCGCCTGAGCAAGCTTGAGCGACTGAATGTCCACGATGGCGTCCGCGATCATCCTGGCGAGGCGGTCACGGTTGCCGCGTTTGTCGACCTCGGAGTTTTGGAGATTGTTCACGGCAGCCTGCGCGGCCGCGAGCATGATCTGGGCGAAGTCTGTCGGCGCCGCGGCGGTGATGATGACCTCGTCCATCACCGAGTTGCTGAAGCCGTCATTGGCGATCAGACCGACGCGATAAACCCCCGGCAGGTCCGTCACCAGCGTGGCAGTCGGGACCGATGGCCCGGAAGTTTGAATGTTCGCCGTACTTCCCACGGGCCGCTCGAGCAGCGTCCACGAATATGTGAGCGGGTCCATGTCAGGATCGGTGCTTGCAGACCCATCCAGCACGACCGTGAAGCTGGGGGCTGACGGCAAGTCCGGTCCAGCGATCGCCGTCGGAGGGCTGTTCTCCGACGAGATGCTGACTGTGTCCGGCGCGCTGGTCCAAGCGCCGGTATCAGTCACGACGAGGCTCACGATGTACTCGCCGGACAGGTCCGCTGTGAACGTCGGCGTCGGCGAGGTCGGGTCGACGATCACGGCCGTGCTCCCGACTGGGCGCGCGACGAAGGTCCACGAAAACCCGAGGTTTACCGTCGCCGTGTCGTCATCGAACGAAGCGCGACCGTCGAGGTGGACGACTGTGCCCGCATGGAGTTGCTGGTCCGGCCCCGCGACGGCCGTCGGTGGATTCGAGCAGTCCGCTGGATGCCCGGACGGCTGAATCAGACTGAGCGTCGACGTTCCACGTCCGCTCATGACGGGGTCGAGGATCGGAGAGAAGTCGATCATCCCCGCGGCGAGGACCGAGAACGCGCCTGCCGGGATGGAATGCACCCCAGGCAGGAGATGGAGGGTGCTGCACGCGGGATAAAGCCCGACGTAGTTGAGCTGAACGACGGATCCCAAGGAACCCATGGCGATCTTGATGGCGGCGCCGGGGACGCCGAGCACGGTCGACCCGCTGCCTGTCATGACGCCTTCGAGTGCAGGGTCGTAGTTCAGCGTTCCCGTCGCGCCGATGGTGAACCCAACGCCGATGTTGGTGGGCGACGAGACGTAGCCGATGGTGTATGGGCCAGGAAGCAGGTTGAGGGTTGCCGGCGCTTCGAGGCTGATGCCGGTGTAGGCGAGATTCACGTCGACCGGAGAAAGGAGGGACGCGTCGAGCGCGATCTGCGCTCCGATGGCGGTGAGTGCCGTCGTCCCCGCCCCGGTGAGCATCCCTTCGGAGATCGGGTCGTAGCTCACGGTCCCGCTTGGCGTGACCGAGAAGCCGATCGACGCATAACTCGGGAACGACACGTGCTGGATCGTGTAGCCGCCAGGAAGCAGGTGGAGCGTCGCTGCCGAGTGCAGGCTGATCCCCGTGTAGTAGAGGTTCGCGTCGTAGACGGAAAGCGCCGACGCGTCGATCGCGATCGTGGCTCCGTGCGCAACGAGTGCCGTCGTCCCCGCCCCGGTGAGCATCCCTTCGGAGATCGGGTCGTAGCTCACGGTCCCGCTCGCCGTGATCGAAAAGCCGATCGACGCATAACTCGGGAACGACACGTGCTGGATCGTGTAGCCACCCGGAAGCAGGTGGAGCGTCACCGGCGCGTGAAGGCTGATCCCCGTGTAATAGAGGGTCGCGTCGTAGACGGAGAGCGCCGACCCGTCGATCGCGATCGTGGCTCCGTGCGCGACGAGAGACGCGCTCCCGGCACCAGTCAGAATCCCCTCGAGCGCTGCGTCATAACTCACCGTTCCGCCCGCCGTGACGGAGAACGTCACTTGCGCCCGACCTGGAAACGAGATGTGCGACAGCGTGTAGGTTCCCGCAGCGAGCGACGTCGTGACGACCGTCGCCGGCGGAATGGTCCCGTACGTCGACAAGTTGACGTCTGGTGCCGAGAGTGCCGACGCATCGACACTGATTGGGAACGTCTGCCCGGCGAGCGGGAGCGTCACGGCCGCGAGGAATACGCCGAAGCGGATCCAACGGACCGCCGAAGACTCGGTACCGGAAGATGCAGAGACGTTCTTCACGCACGGTTCCATCGTCGCTCTCCTTTTGCCAACTCACCGTCGTGTGGCGTGCGAGGTGACGTGCCGTCACAGGCTCGACTGCCGCTTCAACGACAGCCCGATGTCGTGTTCGAACGACACGGGCCCGACGCGAGCGAGGAACGCGCCCGCGACCCCGCGTCACGCGGGTTCAGGGCGCTCGATCGAATCGCGGTCGGACACTGGGCTCGAAACGGCAATGTCGCGTGACCGCCTGCGAGACACGAAAACGGGAAACGTGCGCGGACCGTGCGGCGCGCTCACCGCCACGGAAGCCGCATCGCCGCTCGAAATCCAACGTCCTTGCGCGGGAGGTCCGGGCGTACGGGATTGCGGGCATGGGACTGCGCGACATTCGGAAGCGTGAGGAATGAGCCCCCGCGACAGATCACCAGCGCGGATGCGCCGGGTTCGCGATAACCGTCGCCAGGCAACGCGATCTGCTCCTGGCTCGTGTAGAACTCGGCGCACCATTCCTGGACGTTCCCGTGCATGTCGTGGAGACCGAAACGGTTCGGCAAGAACATCCCGACGGGAGCGTGGCCCGCATGTTTGTCGTCGATCGTCGGGTCCGCCTGGCTGAGATTCTCGGGTTGCTGAAGCGTCGCGGCGGTTTGATCGGCCACGTTCCCGTACTGCGGCAACTCCGTGACCCGATCGCCGAACGCCCATCGGCTGCGACTGGTTGCGCGACAGGCGCACTCCCATTGCGCCTCGGTCGGCAGTTCGAGGCCGACATGACGAAGCCAGGTCTTCGCTCCCACCCAATCGACCATCTCGATTGGGTGGCGGCCCGTGATGTTCCCACCGCCGAGCCGCGGCGTGCCGATGTAGTTCTCGGCGCACAGGTCGAAGGCGATCGCCTCCCACTGCGACTGGCTCACCTCGAACTTCCCCATCAGGAATGCATCGAGTTCGATCTCGACGGCACGCATGTGCGGATGCGCCGGTTCGTCCGGGGGCGGCCCCATGACGAAACGCTGCGGTGGAATCAGGACCATGATGATCCCTGAGCGGTCCGTCAGATCGAGTCGCCCCGTTCGTGGATCGCGTCGCGGGACGTCGCCAGTGCACAGGTGCGCGAACTCCTCGAGTCCGGAGTCCGGGTCCGGCCCCAGGGGCACGAGGCCCTCGATCGGTTCGAAGGCCGCGCGGTCACCGCCAGGTCGGGCCCATGCGTCGACGAGCCGCGCCACGCGCGTCCATTCGTCTCGGTGTGCATCGATCGAGCGCTCCCGGACCGATGCGGCGAGCGCGGCCCAGCGTGCAACACGAGCGCGCGTGGGACGGCCCGGCTCGTTGCCCGCGAAGTTGTGCAGGTCGAGCACGAGGCTCTGCAACTCGGCGTGATGCCACTGTTCCGTCGTCGACGTAAAGGCGAACGTTGCGACCTGACCGAGCACTCGCTCGCGTTCGGCGATGTCGGCGCGCTTTCCGCGGATCTGTTCGTCGAGATGGGCCCAGTCTGGCTCGATCGTCTTGGGACGGGTGTCGAAACTCCCACGCGATTCAGCGGCGGCCTCAAGATCGCGGAGCTGACGGCGAAGATCATTGAGATCCACCTGTTCATATCCATAGCGCGGACTCCCAGAAGCACCGTTGCTCATCAGCGCGGCGCGACGAACCTCGAACATGGTCCGCTCGATGTCCGGGATCCGAGCGATCAACGCGTCGGCGGCCCGCAACCACTCCGCGAAGAGCGGGACCTCCTCGTTGCGGATCACGAAGTAGTCGATCTCGCGAACCAGCTCCTGCAGTTTCGACCGGTCGAGTGCTGCATCGGTTCTCGCCGCTGCGACTGCCAACTCCGAGCGATGCCGTTGAGCCTCAGCGGCCGCCGACACGACCGAAGCGATGGCGACGCACGCGCTCAACAGGGCGACGCCAACGATGCTTGCGGTTGCCGGCTTGCGCCTCGCCCATCGCACGACGCGCTCTGCGTGAGACAGCTGCCGTGCGCGGACGGGTGCCCCGCGGCCCAATGCGGCGAGGTCGTCCGCGAACGCCTCGGCGCTCGCGTAACGACGCCCGACATCCTTCGACAACGCGACCGACACGACCGCGGCGACATCCTTCGTGGCCGCCGGCAGTCGGATCCGGATGGGCGCCGGCTCGTTTTCGGCGATCGCGCGTAGAAGCGACTCGCGGGTGGGGCCTCCGAACGGTCTCGCGAGCGTCAGGCACTCGTACAGGATGACACCGAGGGCCCAGACGTCAGTCGACGCGCCCACGTCAGCACCGACGGCTTTCACCTGCTCCGGAGCCATGTAGGCGGGTGTTCCGAGAACGTCGCCGGAGCCGGTGACCGAACCGCTTGCAGCATCCCGCACGAGGGCGAGCCCGAAGTCGGTGACCACGGGCCGCCGCGCCAGATCGATGACGATGTTCTGGGGCTTCAGGTCACGGTGGACGACACCGGCGGAGTGCGCTGCGTGGATGGCTCGGCCGATCGGCTCCAGAAGTCCGATCGATGCCTGGATTCGCGTCTTGGGATCGGCGATCTCGGCACTCAGCGCGCAAAGCGATTCTGGCATTGCGCCATCCATCGCATCGACGTTGCCAGAAGCGGCGAGCGAACGAGCGAGATCGAGGACCTTCGCGAGAGTCGCGCCCTCCACGAGGCGCATCGCGACGAATGCGACGTCGCTCACCTCCCCCGCTTCGAACACGCCGCAGAGCCCTGGATGATCGAGCCGGGCCACCGCTTCCCACTCGCGCCGGAATCTCCGGAACGTGTCGTCCGGGGCTGCCGGGGTCCGACGCATCACCTTCAGCGCAACGCACCGCCCGAGGATCGTGTCCTGGGCCCGGTACACGATGCCCTGCGCCCCGCGACCGATCTCCGCCTCGAGGACGTAATGGCCGACGCGACGATCACGCTCGCGTTCGGCGCCTTCGGCCGCGTTTCGCTCCAGTTCGACGAACGCCTGCGCGATGTCGTGCTCGGCGCCTGGGAACATTCTCAGATACTCGCCAAGGCTGCGTGTCGCCCCGTCATTTCGGTCCTCCACGTAGCGCCTGAGAAACGCGTTGAGCAGGACGAGTGCGTTTGCAGAGTCGTCGACCATCGTCAGGCTCTCGCGAACACTTCACGAAGCGCGGCAAACAGCCCGGTCTCCGTGTGCGCCCGAAGAAGCCGCAAAGCACGCCGATACGCGGAATGTGCTTCGCCGCGGGTGACGCCCAACGCGGCCGCGACCGTCGCCATGGAAGCCCTGTCACAGATGCGCAGCGTGATGACGTCGTATTCGAGGTCCGTCAACGTCGCCAGAAGGCGTTCGAGTTGTCGGTGTACGTCGTCACGCATGACGAGCTCCAACACGTCTTGGATCTGTGGATCGGGCGTCCTCGCAAGTCCGTCGACGCCGTCGTCGAACGTGGAGGGAGGGCCGTGCTTGTGCGCTCTCCTCCAATGTCGCCGAATCGCATTGTTGGCAACGAAACTTGCGCACTTGCCCAGATAGGCATGAAGAACGGAGGTGTATCGACCGTTCCGCGGCTCGAGCGAGGCCAACTTCTGGATCACGACTCCCCACACCTCGTTCGCGAGGTCGAGGGCGTCGGCGTCGCCGAAATTGACACCGCGCGTCTTCAGTTGCAGGTTGCGGACCAGCAACGGATGGAACCGCGCCACGACCCATCCGAGCGCTTCTCGGTCACCACGAAGCGCATTTCGGACGTGAATGGACGTGGTGGTGAGGGGGAATACGGGTGAGTCCATCCGGCACAGTGTAGTTCACGATCCGACGCTCGTGCTGGTTACGCCGCGACGGTGCCAAATTGGCGCCTCCAGCCTGGAGCCCTCGATTGCGTGAGCTGGTCTCGCCGTCATCGGCGTGTCGGAAAAGAGCCGTCGCACGAGCCGTTCGGTCCGCGCTCGAACGACGTGCATGCGGATTGCGCCTCGGCGAGCGACTCGATCAGCCGTGGCGCGGCATCCACCGGATCGCCCAGGTGGAGCCGGATCCCCGCGTCCGGGTGGACCTGGTCGTGAACGGTGCCGGTTGCATCGATCGCCCCTTCACGGGCTTCGCGTCTCGATCGAGCGCCCCTGGGTCGCCCTCGTGCGATGACGCCCATCTCCGGGCCCCATCGACGCCGATAGGTCGATCTTCCACGCTGTGTGCAAGTTCAACTGAGCCCCAGCGGTGGAGTGCCATGTCGGGCACCGCGGCGGAGACTCGGCCGCGGGGTGGGCTCATGGCAACGGACCGCGGGCAGTCCGAGCGCCTCCGTCTACGCAGATCAGCACCTCGACCTGCCAGTCACGGGCAGCCATCGTGAATTCGGAGAATCAGCCATGACTCGCAAAGCTCTGATCGCCATCGCATCCGCCCTGTTGGTCGTCATGTCAGAGGCACAGTCATTCAACCTCGACATCGGGGGTATCACTGCGGGAGGTGCAGGCGCAGGGACGCCGGCGCCGACGTACGGGGCCGCCGCGCAGCAACCCGGCCGATGGAACTACATCAGCGGCATCGACCTCGGCCCGTACGCGATCGTCAATCTCGCGAACAACCCGACGACGATCACATGCACGCGGACCGACGGTCTCGGCGGCGCTTTCGGCTGGAACAACTCCATGACGACCGGCTATTTCCAGGCGCTCATGGACGATGCCCACAACACGGCGATCGCAGGGGTCGTGACCTACAGATTCAGCGGCATGGCGCCGGGCTCTTACACCGTGTTCACCTACGCATGGTCGCCGCTCAGCGCGACGGACCTCACGAACGTCACGGTCGCGGGATCGACGACGCCGAACCCGCAGGTCGCAGGCGGTGCGTTGCAGGCGACGAACACGTTCACGCTCGGGATCACTCACACCGTGCACAACGTGGTCATCGGGCCGGGCGTGGACCTCGTCGTCACCTGCTCCGGTGTGACGGGCGCCGGCGCCATCAACGGCTTCCAGGTCTGCGGTGGTTATGAGCTGTCGCTCACGCAGGCAGCCGCCGGCTTCCCCGTCGTCGTGTCGAACTTCCGCGGAAGTCCCGGAAACCTCTACGCGAACCTCGTCGCCCTCACGCCCGGTGCGTTCCCCAATGGCCCGATGTTCGGGCTCGACATGACGGTTCCCGACGTTCTCAACGAGCTCGCCCTCGGGCCCCCGTTCTTCGGTGCGCTCGGCCCCAACGGCACCGCGACGTTCTCGATTTCCGGCGTGCCACCGGGCATCGTCGCCTATTGCGTGAGCGTCGAGGCCGATCCCGTGACGTTCGCCCTGATCGCCGTCACGGCGCCATTCAGCTACACGACGCTGTAGGTGCCGCGGCGCAGGGCTAACCCCAGGGGCAGACCTCGGCCTGCGCAGGACGCGCGACGATCTCCCCGAACTTCCAGCGACGCAGCAGCGTCTTGTGTGCCGGAAGGTCGAGAGCGACCACGAGCCCTCGCCTGTGCTCGATCAGGACCTTGATCGCGTCGGTCTCACGTTCGCCCGTGGGCGTGATCCGAACCCACTCGCACACGGCGACTGCGAGGGCGCCCTCGCGACCGACGGTCTCGCGCAGGCCCCGATGGAGCAGCGTCAGGACGTGACTCGTTGATGCCGGGTCACCCTCCGGACCCGCACCGGCAAGAACGACTTGCCCGGCTTCGCCGAGCGTGGCTCCAAACGGAAGGTACGCCCCTCGTTTGCGAATCTGGCTCTGCGCGAAGTCGAAGAGGGGCCCGCAGAGGGTCTCGATGTCGGGCTTCAGTTCTCGAAAGAGCGTCTCCATGATTCGGATGTCTTCTCGCGGCATGACCGGACGTAAGCGGCTCTCTGTCGGCGGTATCCGGAGCACGCGTTCCGAACTCTACCCGAGCGGTAATCCATGTCGCGATCGTGCAGCGGGTAGCCAGCGGCAACGAACGGGCGCGCGGCCGCGCGCAGCCTCCTTGCGGGCACCGGCAGTCCGCACGGCGGTCCCGCCGACGGCCGACGCACCGTCACGGTGCGATGAACGCCACGGGCGGGCTGTTCTGCGTGAACTGACCGAACCCGGGACTGAAGACCGCGGTCACGGCCTGAATCGAGAGGCTCGACGGGATGCCGGCGGGTAGGGCGAAGACGGAGGATCCGGTGGCATCCAGCGCGCCGGAGAACGGCACGCCCAAGGAGAGCTGATTGAAGACCTCGGCGAGGCCGATGTCGAGGCCGAAGAACCAACCATTCGGAAAGACACCGGGCGCGAGTGTGATTGCCGTGAGGTACCAGTGTCCGGGCGTGCAACCGGAGTTGACGATCGCGATCGACCCCGGGCCGAGCGGCGCCGACACGCTGAGTGTGCACACGGGCGCAAATGCGAACGTCACCTGATCGATCGCGGCGTGGCTGGACGCGGAGTTGTCGCCGCCGTTCCAGACCTTGACGCGCAGGTACCGCGCACTCGGGCCGAGGGCGATCGGTCCTGTGGTCTGCGGCCCAGCGGGAGCCGCCTGGGGTGCGAAGGTGGCGCACGTCGTTCCGGCATCTTGGGTCGCGACCAACGGCGTGAACGTGTCTGCATAGAGAAGCGTCGCGATTGCCGGTCCGCATGCTTGGCCCGCGACCTCGACGGCCATGCCATCGTTGAAAACCGGCGAAGCGGTGCCTTCCGAGTTGTAGAAGTCCCAGCAGAAAGACACCGACAACGCGCCGATCGGAATCGGGATGTAGAGCTCGTTCACGAGTCCGTCCGCTGGTGCCGGACCGCCTTGCGGAGGATTGATCGTTCCCGGATTGAATCCGTCGATCCGCGCGAACCCGGGCCCGACGCACGGCATGCCGGCGCCATTGGTCGTGTCGACCGTCGCAAGAGCCAGTCCGTTGCACGAGACGTTCTCCGGATCACCGAGCGACGCACAGCCGATCGGGAATGAGTAGAGGCAGAAAGGACCCTGGACGTCGAAGGCCGCCTGGGCCGCGAGAGGACTGGAGCTCGCCATCGCGAGAAGGACGAGGGACGCAATGCGCTTCATGGAATTCTCCGTCGTGCCGGTGAACGTCACGGCCCGAATCTCACGCGCAGCCCGGCCGTTTGAACGCTGGTCTGCGATCCTGAAAGCACGCCCGTATCGAGGATCTGGAAGAGCACCGTGCCCGCGGGTCCGCCGAACGCTGCCGGGTTGATCGGAAAGATCGCCCGCCCGATCCCATCGGTCGTCACCGACGCAACCGTCGCTGGATTCAATCCGAGGTAGAACGGGCAAGTGCCGGGGGATTGGGTCACCTGGAGTGCGTTCGCCGCCTTGAGCGTCGACGTGCTCAACGCCAGCGCGCCATCGATCCGCAATCCCACGATCCCGGCACTGACGAACGGCGGCCGCACAAGCGAGATCACCGGGTTGAGCCCGGTGGCTCCAGGGCAGTTCGCCCCGAACACCTGGGCGAGCGGATCGGGCGGCATCACGTAGACCGTCAGGCTCGACGACGACGTGCTGACGATTGCCATATCCGTCGTGTGGTTCCCATCGAAGTCTCCGAGCGCGACGCCGGAGGGGTTCGTCCCCGCAGTGCAGAGGCGCGAGGCGACGAACCCGCTGCCTTGGAAGTCTTCATGCAGCGTCAGGTTGCCGGAGCCGGCGTTGACGGTCACCAGGTCCTGATGAGCGAGGAACCCCGAGACCGAATCGTCGCGAAGGTCTCCGGCCACGACCTTGGAGGGCAGGACGCCGCTCGCCACATTCGACGATGCCGTGAAATTCGACGGTGCCATCCCGGCCGAGCTGTCGTGCAGGTACACACGCATGCCGCCAGGAATCAGGATTCCCGAAGACTCGAACGTGACGGTGATGTCGAGGCGGCCGTCGCCATCAAGATCCGTCAGGACGAGACCTCGCGGATTCTGAACGGTCGGGAGTAACTGCGGGCCGCTGAAGCTGACCTGCGCATTGCCGTTTCCACCCGAACCCGCAAGCCCGTAGTTCTCGTAGAGGAGAATCCCCCCCGTGCCCGGCGCGTGGAAGATCGACGGAGCCATGGATGCGGCAACATCCATGTCGCCGTCGCCGTCGAGGTCGCCGATGGCGACGGCCCTGATCGACCCGAACCCACCGACCGGTGCAAGGAAGGAACCGACTGGTGCAAAGCTCATCGCGTGGAACCAGACGAGATTGCCTTGCCCCAGGATTCCCCCATCCATCGCCACGAGGAGATCGGTCGCCGCGCTCGGGGTCAGGCGGCCAGCGGCCAAACCGCTGGGAAGTCCCGTGGGCGGAAGCAGCCACGCAACCTGCGGCGCGGACGTGGGCGCCCCGACGTTGGGCAGGAACACGACCCTGTTCGACCCACGACATGCGACGGCCAGATCGACTCCACCGCTGGCATCGAAGTTGCCATGCACCAACACCGAGGGTTCGTCACCGGGCTGCAGGTTGACCGTCACGGCTGGAGTCGTGAACGGATCGCTTCCGGAAATGGGAGTCGTGCTCCAGTGGATCGCAACCGCGTTCTGCGCCGCGCTCGCGACGGCGAGGTCGAGGCGGCCGTCGGGAGGACTGCTGAGGTCGGCGGCGACGACGTCTCTGGGCGCCGTTGCCGTCGCATGCGTCGAAGGCGCGACGACCTTGGCGTCGTAGCTTGCCGCGGTCGCGCCGCCTCCGGTCACTTCGACACGGTAGGTTCCGGCGTCGGCCGCCGTCGCGGCGGCAATCGTGAGCGATAACGACAACAAGCCGGCCGGATTTGGGATGGGCGCGCCATCCTTGAACCACTCCACGAGGTTCACGTTCCCCGACACCTGCGCCGCGAGTGTGACGGGCTGCCCCAGGCAGAGGACCTGGCTCTTGGGATGCGCCGTGATGACGGGCGTACCTGCGATCGTGAGCTGCGCGGGATTGCTGGTGAGCGAGCCACACGGATTGCTGACCACGACGTCGTAGAAGCCGGCATCTCCCCAGTCGACGCGCGATATCGACAGCGTGGATCCAGTCGAGCCCGGGATGGCGATCCCGTTACGCCTCCACTGATAAGTCGGCGCGGGAGTCCCCGTCGCCGTGACTGAGAAGACCGTGGGTGCACCGACCGCGCCGCTCTGCGCCGATGGCTGCGCCGTGATGGAGAGCGGGGCTCCGCTGACCGTGTATTGGAACACGGGGCTCGAAGCCGAATTGCAGGCATTCGAAACCACACAATGGTAGGTGTCCGAGCCAGGTCCTGGGAGGGGCGGCGCAGGAATGGTCAAGCTGCTCTGGTGGACGCCGAGCGAAATGGTCCCGTTTCGATACCACTCATAGCCGTAAGGGCCCCCACCGGACGCGCTCACCTGAAACGTCATCTGGGAACCCGGGCATGCGGTGATTGCGGTCGGTGAACCAGCCGTCACCACCAGGGGGGTGTTGAGAGTCAGGGTGGCAGGACCCGCCGTCAATATGTTGCAGTTGTTTCCGACGAGACACGTGTACGCCCCAGCATCGCTCGACGTGGCTCCGGTGATGGGCCACGTCGAGGCCGTGGCGGACTGGATCCGCCGACCATCCTTGAACCACTGATAGCGGAGATTCGATCCCGTCGCGGCCACCGCGAGCGTGACGCTCGCGCCCGCGCACACGGATTGGCTTGCGGGATGGGACGTGATCGTCGGATTCGTGCGCACGGTCAGCGTCGCGGATGCGCTGGTCGCCGAACCGAAGGCGTTCGTGACGTCGACCGAGTACGTGCCCCCGTCCGTCGTCGAGACGGAGGTGATGACGTGCGTGGGTGCGTTCACGCCGACGGGCACGGCGCCCCGACGCCACTGATAGCTGAATGGCGGATTCCCCGACGCCAGGACGGACAACGTGACGCTCGAGCCCACGCACGCGGTCACGCCAGCGGGCTGCGTGACGATGACGGGAGCTCCGCTGGTCGTCTGTGCCGAGGCAGTTCCCAGTTGGTTGGAAACCTGATGCGTCAGGCGCTCGGTGAGTCGGTAGAGGAAGGTCTGTCCGACGCTCAGGCCCACGTCCGTGTAGGCGTAGTTCCCAGGCCCCGTGGGCGCCACCTCGGCAACCTGAGAATACGAGAGCGGATTGTTGGCCGACGCCCTGAGGAGGACGTACTTCTCGATGTCGGTTTCGACGCTCGAAGTCCAGCCGAGCGTGACGAGCGCCGGACCGCCAGTTGCCGTGAAGCTGGCAACCGTCGTGGGGTTGGGCGCAATCCAATGGACCCGATTGGCCGGATCGTCGTCGAACAGCTCTCCCCCTGGCCCACCCAACACGCCACCCGACGCGTACACGTCGACGTTCCCCCCGGTCGGCGACCGGATGTTGACGGGCGAGCTCACGCTCTGCGAGTTGTCGAACGTCACGTAGGAGATCGTCACGGGATAGCCGAGCCGCGTGTCGAGCAGCCGGGATCCCGGCGTTGCACCGGCTCGGAAGTCGAAGCGCCCGTGGCGCAGATCGTGCGGGGCTGGAGCGAGGATCATGCCGGCCTGAAGAACGACACCCGCCGAGTTCATCTCTCGGAATTCGAAGTTCGAGGCCTCCATCGTGCCTGCGATGGAAAGCGAGTACCCTCCGCCCAAGGTTCCGCGGACGACCGCGGGCGCGAGCGGACTGCCGATAACGCTCAACATGCCACCCGACAGAATCTGCACGTAACAGGCGTTGTTGGGCCCCAGTCCGAGGTCGCCACCGGCGACGACTCGGAGCGTTCCGTACACGAGCACGTTCAAGGTGCCGGTGACTGGCTGCAGATCCAGTGAGCGAGCGCCTGTCGACAACTCACCGCCCTGGCGTATCACGGTGGAGTTCGACCTGACTTTGAGCGAAACGCTCGGTGCCCGAGCGCCGTTCTTGATCTCGAGGAGGGTGAAGCTCAGCGTCGAGGTTGGACCCGTCGCCGTCAACGCGCTTGGCGCGGACCCATCGAGTTCGACGGTACTCGGCGCCGCATTGTCGTCAGCCGTCCAGTTCCCTGCACAGCGGATGACGTGAGTCGGGGTGGCCGCGCAGCCCGCGAACGTCACGTTCCCTTCCACATCCAAGACGCCGGCCTGTCCGAGACTCATGAACGGCATCGTGCCGCCCAGGAAGCTGGCGTTCCCTGCCACGGAAATCAGGGTGGTCGAGTTGTTGACGAGGCAGAGCCTCCCCGAATTGAGCGTCAGGTTCCCAGCGATGCTCACCTGCCCCCCGAACGATACGGAGGCCGAAGCGGGCGCCTGGATGACGAGATTCGGCAGCGCCAGAGTGGCGGTGGCCGAGCCGGCAATGGCGCCGAACGACGTGATCCGCAACGTGCCCGCACCCACGACAGTCGCCGCGCCGGTTCCGCTCGCACTGATGGACCCACCGACGTCCAGCACCTGCCCAAGAGGCACGTTCAACTGCGCGCCACCGGCGATACTGAGCGCGCGGCACACAGGCGAGGCGCCCCCGACCTCCGGCGTATTGGCGGAGACCGCGGGAATGATGGCGGCTTTCAGGGCCGTGGGCTTTCCGCTGGTCCAATTGGCATCGCTATCCCAAGCCGTTCCGGCATTGCCGGTCCAGGTCGTCGACGCCTGTCCGAAGGCGGCCACGGCGAGCAGCGCCGACGTCAACAGCGTGACGGTGACGCTGCGAGGCGGCTCCGTCGCTGGAAGGTTCGTTCGTTTCACGACGATTCCTTTCCTCTCAGAAGCCGAAACGGAGACGAAGGCCATTGCTGAGGGCGAGTGTGTTCATGTACGCGCCTGACGGATCCAGCACCGCGAGCTGGGCGGTGACCTTCATCCCGATGAACGGAGGCTGGGCCGGCGGCAAACCAAAGCTCGCCGACGCGGCACCTTGAGCATCAGTCAGGAGTTGCAGGACGACCTGGTCGACCGTCACGTATGCCATGCAGCCGCCGCCGAGTGGCTGCGCCAAGGGCGTTGGCGGCAACGAGAACACGGCGAGCACCGGCGACGCAGCGCGCGCGTTCGAAAGTTGGACACCGAACGGCGCACCCCCGAACCGCGGCAACCCGATCGGCGAAAGCTGGGGCACGAGTCCGCCCGTCCCCGAGCATCCCGTTCCAAACACCTGCACCTGCGCCTCCGACACGGAGAGCACGATGTTGACTCGGCCCGAACTCTCGTTCGACGCCACGAGATCGGGCGCGGCGTCGCGATTGAGGTCGGCGGCCGCGATCGAGGTGCCGGGGGCGGCGCAGACCGTCGTCGTCGTGAAGGCGGAGCCCGTGAAAGACCGGTAGAGCGAGAGATCGACGCTTGCGGCGTTGACGGTGACGAGGTCCATCTTCGATACGAAACCCGGGATCGTGTCATCGCCGAGATCGACCGCCACCACGTCGACGGGACCGACGCCGGAGCTGAACGCCAACGGCGCATTGAAGCTTGCCGGCGACATGCCGGCGTTGTTGCCGTGAATGAAGATCAGGATTCCGCCCGGCGTGACGGCGACGGGCGTCTCGTACGTCACGGCAACGTCGTTCTTCCCATCTCCGTCGAGGTCGGCGATTGCGAGGCCCCGCGGGTTCTGATTCGCCGACAGCGTGCCCGCGAGCGTGAACGAGCCATTCCCGGCGTTCGCGTAGAGCAGGATGTTCCCGCTCACCGTCGGAGTGGTGGTCGTCCCGCCCATGGTCGCGACGAGATCCAGGTCCTGGTCGCCATCCAGGTCGGCGAATGCGACCTGCTTCACGCGACGGAATCCGCCGCTGGGCGCCGGGAGCAAGGTGGCGGAGCCGAACGTCGCGCCGTTGCCGAGGGCGACTGCAACGCCCCCGCCGGTTGCTGCCGCGCTGCCTTCGAGCGCCATGGCGATGGCCGGCGTGCCATTCAGGTTTGCGCTCGCCACGGCGACCGGCCGCTGCGTACCCGGCGGGGCCGCGATCGACGTGGCCGAAACGAGCGTTCCCGAGTTGCTGAGCACGCGCACGACGCCATTGCCGGGACACGCCACCGCAAGGTCCGTCCCACCGCCCGATATCAGAGACCCCGCGGCGACGCCCGACGGAGAATCCCCCACCACGAGAGGAACCGACACGATCGACGTCGGAACGGCGTTGCTCCCGAGACGCATCACGGTGACGGTGTCACTGCCGGAGTCCGCCGTGATCACGTCCGGGATTCCATCCAGCGGCGCCAACAACTCAGCCATCGCGACGTCCTTCGGTGCGTTGCCGACCGAGGGCTGCCCCGCCAGACTGAATCCGGCGAAGCTCAGAACCGCACCCGAACTCGTGACGGATCCCTGGATGTTCGTGACGACGACGTCGTAGACGCCGAGTTCGGCCTGGGTCACCTGGCTCAACGTCAGCGATGGACCGGTGGCGCCCGTGATTGGATTCGAGTTCCAACGCCATTGGTAGGTGAGGCCGAACTGGCTCGTCGCCGACACGGTGAACGTGGCCGTCGGGTTGTTCCCGCACAGCGACAGCGCGACATTCGCCGGCTGCTGCGTGATCTGCGGAAGTTCGGCGACCGTGACGGTGATCGGAGCGCTCGCCGTCGCGCTGTTGGGGCACTGGTTCGACACGACGCAGTCGTAGGTTCCGAGGACACCCTGGACGGTCGGGGCCGTGAACGTGTACGTGCTCGCGAGGGCATCGGAAATCGCCATGCCACCCAGACGCCACTGATAGGAGAAGGGCGGCGTCCCCCTGGCATCGACCGAAAGCGTGACCTCCGCGCCGGGGAGCGGAACCTGGTTGCCCGTCTGGCTCGTGATCGCCGGCAATTGGTCGAACGCGAGCGTCGCGATCTGACTCGTGGCGTCCGTGCACCCGTTGCTCGCCGTGACGGTGTAGGGCCCGAGGTCTGCCAGCACGGCATTGGGGATCGTGAAGGTGGGATTGGTGGACGCCTGAACGACGGTCGTGCCGTGCCGCCATGTATAGGTGATCGGACTCGTCCCCTGGGCCAACGCGACCGTGAAGCTCGCGGCAGTACCGGGACAGATCGACTGACTCGTCGGGTGTGTGGCGATCACGGGCGAGACCACGGCCGCGAGCGTCGCCGCGGCACTGGTGGCGCTTCCACACGAATTCGAGACCACCACGTGATAGGAGCCGGCCTCCCTCGTGGTGAACGAGGGGATGATGAGCGGATTGGACGTCGCACCGGCGATGGCCATGCCATCGTGAAACCATTGGTATTGGTGGGGCACCGTCCCGGATGCCACCACCGACAGCGTCGCCGAAAACCCGACGCAAGCCGAGCCGCTCGCGGGAGGAGTCGTCACGACGGGCGGCGTCCTGACGATCAACGTGGCGCCTGCGCTCGTCACCGAACCGAAAGCGTTCGTGACCTGAACTCTGTAAACGCCCGCATTGGACGGAGTCGCGCTGAAGGCTGGATACGACGCAGACGTCACGCCGGTCGGCACCCCATCCTTCGACCAAAGGTAGGTGAAGGGCGCTGAGCCCGAGAGGCCGATGGCGAACGTGACGGAGGCACCCGCGCACACGTTTTGCGACTGCGGGCCGGTATTGATGATCGGTGGACCACTGGGGGTCGCCGAAATCGTCGACGTGGACGCGATGACGTTGTCGATGCGACGGAGGGAAAGCCGGTAGTACAGCACCTGCCCGCCGACGAGGCCGGTGTCGAGATGGGAGTAGGCGCCGACTCCAGTCGACGGAATCACCGCGATCTGAATGAAGGGCCCCGCCAGGCTCGTGCTCCGCTCGAGGATCGAGCTTTGCAGCTCGAACTCGTTGATCGTCTGCCAGGCGAGACTCACCTGGCTCAGGCCGGGCGTCGCGGTGAACGACGTCACGGACGGGTTCCACGTGATCAGGTTGTTCGGGTCGTTTTCGAACGGCGGGCCGGAGAACGCGCCCGAGAAGTCCGTGAACGTGATCGGGGCGCTCGGGGACGTCGTCCTCACGTTGCGTGCGGTCGTATTCGTCGTCTGGTTCAGGAACGAAAGGTCGAAGAACTCCTGGGGCGCTGGCCTCTCGATCCTCAGGAGAACGGCGTTCGTCGCGAGCGACGGGTTGGTGAAGACGCCGTTGCGTAGATCGTTCGGAGGCGGAGCGATCTGGGCCGCCGAGGAGATGGAGATCCCGTTGGCCCCCATCTCCTGGCAAACGAAGTTCGACGCCGCGATCGTTCCATCGACGTTGAAGGCGTAGCCGCCGCCCGACGCGCCCGAAAGCACGGCCGGCAACGCCGAGGTCCCCAACAATTGGATGGTGCCCGAAGCACCGACGGTTGCCGTGACACCCGGCCCGAGCGCGAGTTCGCCATCGGACGGCACCGTCAGAACACCGTTCACGCTCACGGTCGTGGCGGCGCTTCCTTCGACAGTGGTCTTCCTCGCCCCCGTATTGAAGGTTCCCCCGGGCTGGATCGTGAACGTCGAGCCGAAAATGGTGACGTCCGCGAGCGCCGTCGTGCTCGAGCCAGAGCCGATCGTGAGGTTGGTGAAGTTCGCCCCGGTGCCACCGATCGTCTGTGGGTTCGGCCCCGCCATCGTGACCGTCGACACGTGACCCGGGATCGAGAAGTTGTTGTCACAGGTCCAGTTGCCGTGACAGATGAACGAAGGCACGGTCCCGGAGATGAGGCTGCCCGTGAACGTCGTATGACCGGCGACTTCGATCGTTCCCACGTTGGCGCCCCCGCCCAGGTATCCGCCCTGAAACGTGGCGTTTCCGCCGACCGAAAGGAAGTCGCCGGGTCCGTAGCTCCCCACCGAGAGGATCCCGCCCGTGACGGTGAGGGATCCAGTGGCCGCGAGCGCACCGATGACGTAGGCGTACGCTCCGGGACTCTTCGCGATTTCGAGATCACTGGCGAGGCCCGGTCCGCATTGGATCAATGTGGTGCCGCCGGTGTCGAGCCGGATGACTCCCGGAGCGGAGAGGGCGCCATTGACGGTGAGGTTGGCCGCCAACGTGTGGGTTCCCGCACCGGCTGCAACCGATGCGCCGGCGCTGATGCTGAGATCGCCATCGACGTCCAGCGTCGCGGCGGCAGAGAGCGTTCCACTGACGGTGAGCGACCCGCCGACGGAGAATGGCTGGTTGGTTGCGGTCGACGTGAGCGAGCCCACGACGCTCAATGCGCCGCCGATCACGAGGCCGACGGACGTATTCACCGACGAACCCACGGGGACGATCACGGTCTGGAATCGCGGACCCGAACCGCCGATGACGTGCGGGCCGGGCCCCTGGAAGATGGCCGTACCGATGGGCGCATTCGGGGCATAGCTCCCGTCCGCCGTCCAGTTCCCATGACAGCGGATCGTGGGCTGGTTTCCGGCGGCGAAAGTGCCTGAGAACGCCACGTTCCCCGTGACGTCGATCGTCCCGATGTTGAAGCCGCCTGTGAGGAGGCCACCCTGGAAGCTGGCGTTCCCGCCGATCGAGAGATGATCACTCGCCGAGTAGCCGCCCACCTGGAGGAACCCCAAGGCGAGCGTCAGCGAGCCCGAGATCGTCAGAGCCCCGTTGATGTAGATGTAGCCGTTCGAGTTCTTCGTGATCTCGACGTCGTTTGCGAGTGGCGCGACCGCCGTCACCGTCGCCGTGAAATCGGTGTCGAACCTGATCAGGCCCGGCGTATTGAGAGTCCCGTAGACACTCAGGTTGCCGCCGATGGCGTGAGTCCCTGTTGCGGTATTCAGCGTCGCACCAGTGGCGACCGTGAGATGCCGGTCGACGTCCAGCACACCGCCGACGGAGAGCGCACCATTGACGTTCAGATCGCCATGGACGAGCAGGTTGCCCGTCGTCGTCACGCTTGCCACGGCAGAGATGATCAGGTTGGTGAAGTTCGGCCCGGTGCCGCTGATCGTCTGTGGATTGGGCCCCGCCATCGTGACGGTCGACACATGGCCCTGGAGCGAAACGTTGGTGTCACAGGTCCAGTTCCCGTGGCAGATGAACGAAGGCACGGCCCCAAAAATGAGCCCCCCCATGAACGTCGTATGCCCCGCGACTTCGATCGTTCCGACGTTGGCGCGGCCATACAGATAGCCGCCCTGGAACGTGGCGTTTCCGCCGACCGAGAGGAAGTCGCCTGCACCATAGTTCCCGACCGCGAGAATCCCCTCCGTGACGATGAGGGAGCCGGTCGCCGCCACGGCACCGATGACGTAGGTGTACGCTCCGGGAATCTTCGCGATCTCGACGTTCGCGATCGTCAGGCCTTGAATGAACCCGGGCGATCCCCCGCTTGCCCGGATGAAACCGGCGCCCTGCACGGAACCACCTCCCCCCATGGCTCCAAGGACATCCAGCTGGGCGCCCGCGGCGATCGTGAGCGTCGCCCCGGAAACCACGGTCAAGTCCAGGCACGTTGCCGCGGAAGAGAGGCTCGGCGAATGCGGCGTCCCTGCCGGTATGGTCGCCCCGACGGACGACGAGGGCAGCGTGTTCCCCGCCCAGTTGCCGCTCGTGAACCAGTTGCCGTCGACAGCACCGGTCCATGTCGCCTGGCCGTCCACGGCGACTCCCACGGCAGCGACGAGCATCAGGGCGAGCGGGAATCGATTCATGGCGAGCTCCGGGAAGCGGACTCCGACGGCCTCGGGAATGTCGCGAAGCTTCGCCCTCGTTCGCGAGGTCGAAGGCGGATCGCACGCCGGAATCCAGGCGCTGCCGGCGAGACGCGGGTCACACGTGGCACGTCTGCGCCCGGGGCCTGATCGCGGCACCGACCGTGTCGGGCTCCGGCACCGAAAGCCCTGCGCACGAAGGTTCGGCGACCCGTGGACCTGGTGCGGGGGCACGCCGTCGGCGAGGCCATGTGGCGGTTCCTCGCCACGCGAGGCCTGCGCGCATGCGGCAGGCGCACCGCGCTGGGCGGCGACCGATGTGGCCGCATGGCCGATCGCTGCGACTCCGACGCCGAGTGCGGCGTTCGCAGCGAATCAACGACGGCCTGTCCATTTCGTCGGTTCATTTCACGTCGATCCTCGGGAGGCCTCGGGCTCCATCCCGCCCCCCTGAACGGAATTCAGACCGCGAACCGTCGACGCCGGTCCCCGAATTCCGCCGACGGTGCCGCCGACGAAATCCGTTGTTCCTTGCGTCGCGGCCCCGCGCCATCCGAAAGGTGCGCCGCCCGGCTGGCACGGGGCCGGCGGCGGCGAGCGATCGAATACGACGCCCGACCCCTGTCGCCCCTTCGGGCATCCGTGGGACCCGGGCGGACACCGACCTTCAACGCGTGTGGCCACCAACTGCCGAAACTGGAACCCTGGAACGAGTCGAGCCGGAGATGTTCGGACCCCGAATCCGCATCCGATCGGTCGGTCGGAATGAGCGGAGCTGGCCGGCCCAGTCGCTCTTCCCGCCCGTGTTCGTCGGAACGGCTCCGGGGTTCAGGCTCCGTCGTCGTTCAACGGGGAGGGCGCGACGACGTCTCGAGGTGCCTCTTGAGAGCCTCGCGGTACACACTGGCGCCGTTGCGGAATCGATGGCGCACGGCGGACTCGCCCAGGCCGAGCCTGGCGCTGACCTCCTCGATCGTCAGCTCCTCGAAGAGCCGCAGTCGAATGACCTCGCGGACGTCGTCCGGAAGTTCGTCGAGCGCGGCCATCATCGCCTTCGCACGCTCGCGCTCTGCCGCGACGCGACTCGGCGTGGTGGTCGTCCATGGATCCAGATCCGAATGGCTCGATTCACCGCCGGGCGCCGCGAGCGACACGGTGCGCGACATCGATCGCTTCTGCGCGTGTACGTGGTCTCGGTAGTCCTGGATCACCCGCTCGGCGATGCGGATCAGCATTCGCCGGAGCGCAGGCACACCACGCCACATGAACTCCGAGCGCGCCTCCCATGCCTTGAACAGGGTCTCCTGCAATATGTCTTCGGCGTCGACGCGCTGGCACAAGGCGGCGTCCATACGCGAAGCAATGACCACGAGGATCGACGCTGGATTGGCTGCGTCGACCAGGCGTGTCCATGCGGCCGAATCCGACAGATCTGCATCCCGGCTCATGAGAGGCTTGGGAGCCTACCACAGGAATCCTGGAAGTTGCTTAGGATGACGGCCGATTCACGGCCGTTTCCCGATCGAGTATCCGGGCCATGGGCGCAATGATGAGAGAGTCGGACGAGACGTTCCTCAACGACGTTTTCGACCTCGCCGTGCGGTTTCATGCAACCGGCGAGGCCTTCGACGTCGACGCGCTCCTCGTCGGCCGAACCCACCTCCGAGAGCAGCTGCGGCAGACGCTCGAACTCGCACGCGACGTGGCGGTCGCGCAATCGCCCCATAGCCAACCAGCGCTCGCGCCGCGCATACGTGGCTTCAGTGGGCTCGAAGAGATCGGGCGAGGCGGCGTCGGCATCGTCTATCGCGCGACCCAGGAATCGCTGAATCGCACCGTCGCCGTCAAGGTGCTCGCGCCATCGCTCGCACTCTCGAAACGCGCTCGTGAGCGTTTCGTCGCCGAGGCGCATGCGCACGGCCGCGTCAGACATCCGAACGTCGTGGCGGTATACGACATCGTCGCCGATGGCGACATTTGCGCCTATGCCATGGAGTGGGTGGATGGGCAGTCGCTCGCACGAAGACTCGAGGACCACCAACTCGACTTCGCGACGGTGGCCCGAATCGGGGCGCAGATGGCGCGGGCGCTCGACGCCGTCCACGATGCCGGGCTCATCCACCGCGACGTGAAGCCTGGCAACATCCTCATCAGGGCCGACGGCGTTCCGCTCCTCTCCGACTTCGGGCTCGTTCGGGATGCCGAGCATAGACTCCACACGACCACCGGGGAGTTCATCGGAACGCTGGCCTTCGCCGCACCCGAGCAGATCCGAGGCGAGCAGACGCGCATCGGCCCGCGCTCCGACGTGTATGGCCTGGGTGTGACGATCTACACGGCACTGGCGGGCAGGACCCCCTTCGGAGCCTCGACCACCGCCGAGACGCTCCGTCTCATCGAAAGCCAGTCCCCCCGTCCCCTCAGTCAGTTCAGGAGCGGCGTTCCTCCCGACCTGATGTGCATCATCGCCAAGGCGATGGATCGCAGCCCGGATCGTCGATACGCGACGGCCGCGGCCCTCGCCGATGATCTGGAACGATTTCTGCGCTTCGAGCCGATCCTCGGACGGCCGAGCCGCCTGCCGGAGCGCGCCCGACGGTGGATGCGAGGCCACGTGGGGACTTTGGCCATCGCCTGCGTCCTCGCGGGCGCCGCAGCGACGGCGGTTGCTCTCTGGCCCTCGGACGCACGGCCCGTGCGGACCGAGCCGGCCACTGCGCGCTACACATCGCGCCTCGCGCTCGCCCAGGTGGCGCTCGCCGGCGACGATGGATACGGCGCTGCCGCGATCCTCGAGACGATCCCCCCCGAACTTCGGGGCTGGGAATGGGGTCACCTGCGATCGAAGACCGATTCGAGTCGCCTGCTCGGAATGCACGACGGCGAAATCACCGCGCTCGCGATGGGATTCGACGGCACGCGCGTGGCGTCAGGGTCGGCCGACGGGACGGCACGGATCTGGGATCTCGTGGGTGGAAAGGAAACGCTGCGCGTCAAGCACGAGTCCCCCGTCTCCGCCGTCGCCCTGAGTCTCGACGGCCGCACGCTCATCACGGCCTCGAAATCGGTGGCGCTCTGGGACAGCGACTCCGGAGTGATCCGGCGCCGATTCGCGACGTCGATCGAGTGGACCGCGATGGCATGCGACCCATCGGGTACGCGGCTCGCCGCCGGCGACGCACAGGGGATGCTGCGCCTGTTCGACGTCGAGACGCTCCGTGGGAGTGACACCGGCGTCGCGGAACTCCCGACGCCTCGATGGGAAGTGTCGACCGGTCGCCTGGCCGTCGCGGCAATCGAGTTCGGCGGAAGCGGTGCCTGGGTCGCCGCGGGCTCGGGCTCGGGGTTCTGCGCGTGTGACGTCGCCAAAGGCACGGTCTCGCGGCGATTCGATGGGGCGTTGGACATCGCTGCGCACCCCACCCGCGACGAGGTCGTCGCCTCGAGCTACGACTCCGTGCTCATGAACGTGAAGACGGGCGCTCGCCTCGCTGACTTCCGAGGGCACCGCGACCGCATCCTCGCCGCAGCCTGGACCTCGAGTGGCAACTGGTTCGTCGCGGGGGCTGGAGACCGGACGCTACGCGTGTGGGACGAAACGGGCGATTCGATCGCGACGCGGCTCGGCCACGCAGGCAACGTGAACTTCGTGGTGGTCGCGCCACGTACGAACCTCGTGGTCTCAGCCTCGGCGACGGAGCGCGCGATCCGCGTCTGGGATCTGACCGCGTCCGACTTCGCAGTCTCGCGGATCTCGCTCGGCAGAAAGGCGAGGCACTTGCCGGTCCGGTTTGCGACCGACGCCAAGATGCGATTCGTGGCGATCTCGGCGGACTTCAGGGGATACTCCGCGGGTGTCTGGGCACTCGACTCCGCGGACGAGGCGCAGGGACTCGAGTTCCCCGAGCGAGGCGGTGTGCATGTGGCGGTGAGCCGCGACGGCACGCGCTGCGTCTCGTCGGGCAGCGCTGGGATCGATGTCTTCGACGGCGACGCGCTCGCACGCGCGATTTCGGAAGGAGCGAGCGCGGCACCGCCGGCATTGACCCGCATCGCCGTCGTCGGGCGACGCGCTCCGCTCATTTCGTTCGGCCGCGGTCACGAGCTCTTCGTCGCCACGGACGACGGCAGGGTCGTACGGCACGATCTCGACGGTGCTCGGGGGCCCACCGTGATCGCGGCCGGAGAGGATCGGTTCGTGTCGTTGGATGTCGATCCCGATGGCGGAACGATCGCAATCGGTCTCACGACCGGCGTCAGCCTGTGGGACGTCGAGGACCGACGCGAGATTCGACGGTTCAACGGCCCGGAGTGCGCCGCGGTGGCGTTCAGCCCTGACGGGCGCTTCTTGGCGTCCGTGGGCGGCGCGGGGAACCAGCTCGTCCTCTGGGATCGTGCGGCTCAACGGCGTCACGCCGTCCTCTCGGGGCACGACGACGCCGTCACATCGCTTGCGTTCTCTCCGGACGGCCGTCGACTCGCGTCCGGCTCACTCGATCGCACCGTCCGTATCTGGGATCCGCACTCCGCGGAGCTCGTCATCACGTTGCGCGATCACCCCTACACCGTGTCGAGCGTCGGTTG
The DNA here is from genome assembly GCA_044222185.1 of Planctomycetota bacterium. GTDB lineage: Bacteria > Planctomycetota > CAIWVZ01 > JBGANV01. The sequence goes on along the minus strand of JBGANV010000015.1, from coordinate 8,039 downwards.
GACGGCGGACGGAACCCGACTCATCAGCGGCGGCGGCGATGGGCGACTGGCCGTGCGCCGCGCCTGGCGTCGGTGATCGCTGACGCACTCGGGAGAAGCTCGAGACTCTTCGCGACCAGGCGTGGCGATCCTCGGCACGCACCCGTGGAGATGCCAGCCCCAACGACGCGCGAGGGCCGGGGCGACCCTCGCGCGTCGATTCATCGTCGATCCGCGCCGCGTCGATCGTGCCAGGAGACGCGCTCCCACTCCCCCCAAGGACGCGGGCGGATCTCGACGGCCCGTCAGGGAACGATCGTCGTCTCGCATGCCGGCGTCGGTAGGGCAAGGTCCCCGTGCGTGCTGACGGCGCCGCCAGCGGGCAGTAGACCGCTGATGGACGCGGCCTGCGCCCAGAAGGTCAGCCCCGGAAGCGAGGGCACGGAGTCGAGCGTGAAGTAGAACTGGCCCGTGGCCGGGATGTTCAGGACCATCGGAATCGAGTTGGGGTAACCGAGCCCCAGGCCGTCGAACACGATCGCCGAGAAGATCGGGAGCCCGATGACTCCGTACGGCGGTGCCGGGATGTTCGTCGACGAGAGCGCGATCAGCACCGCGAGCGGCGCGCCCGGCGGACCGATCACCTCGAACCCCCAGGTCCCGCCGACTGGAACGAGTTGCGACGCCGGGAACGCCATGAGCGGGTACGCAAGTGCGTCCAATTGGATCCGCGAGGCGAAGGCGTTCGTGATGCCGTAGTTCGTGGTCTGATACGAGCCGGCTGTCGTCGGGAAGTCGGGGGATTGCGTATAACCGCACACCGTCGGCATTCCGCTCGCATCCAGCGCGAGACCGAAGCACTCTTCGTCGTAGCTTCCACCCAGGTACGTCGAATACGTCAACGCCGCACCGTTGCTGCTCACCCGCGCGAGCCAGCCGTCGTAGAACCCGACGTAGCTCGGACCGACGGCCCCCGGAGTCGTCGGGAAGTTGCCCGAGTCGGTGTAGCCCGCGACGACGGCGTTTCCTGCGCGGTCGATTCCCACGGTCCACGCAGCGTCGTCTCCCGATCCCCCAAGGAACGTCGCGAAGACGAGGGCCGTTCCGGCTGCGTTCAGCTTGGCCACGAACGCATCGGTGGGGCCGCTCTGAGCGGTGTCATATGCGCCGGCGGTCGCTGGGAACGTTGCGCCGCTCGTCGTCCAGCCCGCGATAACGGTTCCGGCAGCGCTCGCCGCGACGGCGAAAGCGGGGTCATTTCCCGTTCCGCCGAGATAGGTCGAGAACACCGCAGCGCCGATCGGATTCAACTGCGTGACGAACGCATCCACGTTGCCGTTGAAGGAGGTGTCATAGGCGCCCGGCGTCGTGGGGAAGGTCGAGGATCCCGTTCTGCCCGCGACCGTCGCCGTGCCATTCGAGGCGACACTGACTGCGTACGCGTTGTCGTTGTTCAGACCGCCGAGGAACGTCGAGTAGATCGCGCCGGTTCCCGACGCGTTCAGGCGGAGCGCGAACCCCTCGCCCGTGCCAGGCGAACCGAACGACGTGTCGAACGCTCCGACCGTCGTCGCGAGTCCGGAGGCGGCAAACACCGAGCCGACCACCACGGCGGCTCCGGAGAAGTCCACGCCGAGGCCCGCGGGGTCCATGTCACTCCCCACGAACGTGGAGTAGACCAGGGCTCCATTCGGATCGAGATTCAGCACGAACCCGTTGTCGCCGCTCCCAAACGTCGTGTCGTAGGCACCGGCCGTCACGGGGAAGCCTGGGGACGTCGTCCAGCCGCAGGCATAGGCGGCGCCGGTCGTATCGACGGCCACGCCGGTGGCACCGTCGGTCGACGTGTCGCCGATGAATGTCGAATAGACGAGGCTGGTGCCGGTCGAATCCACGCGGGAGACGAAGACGTCGAATGCGCCATTGTGGGAGGGGTCGAAGGCCCCGGCGGTCGTCGGGTAGTCCCCCGAGTTGCTCAATCCCGCGGTAGCTGCGGCGCCGCTGGGATCCACCGCCACGGCGGCGGCGTTGTCCAGTGCCGAGCCACCGACGAAGGTCGACCAGATCAATCCTGGATCGATGACCAGGGTTCGCACGCGATCCCACGCTGGAGCGCTGAAGCGGAACCCGGTGGTCCCGGTGAGGACGTAGTTGCACACCACGGAATCACGGTGGCCCTCGTCGTCGATCTGCCAGGTCGTCGGCTTGGGTTGCCGGACGATCCCGAGCGGCGTCTCGATGAGGAGTGAACCGTCGGCGTCGATGCGGAGACCGTCGGCGCCGTCGACTTCGAACGAGGCTCCGGCCAGGTCGGCGCCCGGGGCTGCGATGAGGTCGTACTCGAAGTGGCCGTCAGAGATGCGCGTCCGAACGTCGATACGCGGCCAGACGTTGTGCATCGTCAGCTCCTGGTGGAGCGGCACGCCGGTCCTCCACCGCGCGGGGTCCTTGCCGAGATAGTAGTTGTGGACCCCGGCGCTGCGCTTCTCCGCGGTCACTTCACGAGCCGTCCCGCCTCCCCCGAACCGCATGCGTACGGCGGTGCCTCGGCCGGTTTCGACGCGATCGGCCATGGGATTGCGGCCGAGTCCGTCGCGGTCGGACCGACGCACGAGGCTCTCGACCAGCGTGAACGTCAACCCTCCCTCTTCGACGAACACCGTCATCCCACCCACCTGCGTGCGATAGAGGAATGTGCCACGCCATTGGCCCTGGTTACGAACGAAGACGGCAGGCTGGACCGAGGCCGCAGCCGAGGGTCGCGGCGTTTGGCTGCCAATCGACTGGGCGAAGCCAGCTGATCCGAGCGCGATCATGATGGCTGCCATCGTGGTCACGGAATGCAGGCTGCCAATTCGACGATCGAGTCGACTCAGCCCCACCAGCGAATCAAGAACGCTTGTCACGCTCATCGAAATCTCCGAGATCCGCGCCTCATTGGGATCGCTCTGCAGTCCCAGAACGGAATCGGGACGCGAAAGTGTCGCGACACGGGGAATTCAGGGGCGTGCACCATGTCGCGAACGCGTCGATTCGTCCCCCGTTCCGGCGACGTCCGGGCTGGTCGTCGCCGTGACGCCGTCACGAACGGAAGCCCGGCTTCGGATCGACGACCGCCGGCCCGACAGGTCGACGGATCGTGAGCGTGGCGCCAGGTACCGAACGACTCGGTCCTCGAGCTGCGACACAGTTCGCGAGACGTGTCCGCATCGCTCGATTCCTCGCGCGTCGAAGCACTGGTCGGTCTCGACCGCCGACGCAACCCGCTTGGCAGTGAACACGCGGATCGAGTTGCCATTCACCGCACGGTCGGTCACCGACACCATCCGCGCCTGCGTTTCACCCCACGCGTGTTCCCAAGCGTGGACGGCGGTCGAACCTCGGTTGCGACGACGGCTCCTCGGCGGCCTGGAAGCGCATTCCCGAGTTGCGTGCGCAAGAACGCAGGATGTGGACCGACATCAGGGCCGTGGTGTGAACGATGCTCGTTCGTGCACTTGCGCTACGGGGGTCCCGCCCGGCGACGGTCCCATCCGACTCCCGCACTCGTCAGCCACTCCTGGCGACACGAATCCGACCGAGCCAATCTGCGCCCGCCCGGCGCAACCATGTCGCGGACTCCCGTGCGCCATCCGCTCGTCGATGCAGGTCAGAACGCATCGATCTGCTGCGCGGATGGGCCGTGATCTTGGCTCGTCTCCTTGCACACGGCGCGTTGGAACAAAGGCAGGAAGACAGCAGTAGCGATCCCGAGAGACACGGGGCCAGCGCGTCGGATCGCCCATACGTATCGCTGAACGTAGACCGACGGCTCGACTGAGTTGCGATAGCAGCTGACGTCGAAGCCCATGAGCGAAATGCCGCTTACGCCGAATGCGACGGCGAAAGTGACTTCGAATACCAGGCACGCGATCAATCCCCAGGTGATGCGCCGCACCAGACCCTGCGTCCGCGCGCCGCGATCGAATCCAAGCGCAACCGCCAGCAGCGCGACGATTGAGGTCGGGACGTCGATCAAAATGACCGCCATGGGAATTCCGCTGCTCGGCAGCCACTGGCAGACAGAGCTCAGCAGCCCCGCGACGAGGATGCCCACTGCGGCTCGCAGCGCAGATCGCCGAAGCCAGCCGACCCACAGGGCCAACGCGATCGAGCAGACGAATCCCAACGCATCCGCGAGGCGCGAGTCATACGCTGCTGCATTCGCGACTGGCATCGGAACCAGCAGTTCACTGATGAGCCAGGCGCCGCTGCCGATCGCGGCGCCGAGCAGCGCGGTGAGCGCCGCTCCAACACGAGGCGTCCGAGGCCCAATGGTCGTGTGGTCGCCTGCGGGCGGGCGCTTCAGCAAGAACATGGATGCCATCGTGTCGCACGAACGGCCCGTCGGCTCGGGGTCTGCTCTGGGTCGAGACTGTCCATCTCAGAGTCTTCGGGTGACACTCTGCCGAACGCCCGATTCGGAATCCAAGGATCGCGATGCGATCGCGGTGAGCGATCCCCTGGGCTGCAGTCGTTGACTCCTCGACCAACTCTGCGATCGAGCGCTCGTCGATGTGCAGCTGGCCCGGAATGCGAGGGGCTCAAAGTCGTTGGCACGCTCCGGCCGCCTCAAGGATCAACGCTCACGCTTCACTCCGCCATCAAGTTGCGAACGGACTGATCGACGGCGTCTGGACAGGCACGCGCTCGGTCACGTCGTGGAATGGATGTTGTTGCGTCGGACCCACGCGTCGCGTGTGCGTGCCCTCGACCGGCGTCGTGATCGTCGACCTCGCGGAAGCTCGACGAGCGCCGTGGGGTCGATTCACGCACGGCGGATGCTGCGAATAGCCGCTCTCGAAACCCTGCTGCGGTGGTCGCGGCACGAGCTGGTCAGTTCGCACCGATGAGAATGTTGCGAGAAGCCGTGTTGTTCGAGGGCTCCGAGTCGATGGTGTTCTTGACGTCGATCGTGAATTGGACGCGGTAGCTTCCGACCGCGTCGAATGCTGGAGAGTCGAATTGGATCTCCCATACGCCCCCGGATTCGATCACCTTCGCATACTCGGTCGAGTGCTGCTTCCCGCCGATGTTCCAGGTCGCCCGAAACGTGCCCGGAATCTCCTTGCCTTTGACGAGGTCGGGCTCGGCCCATGGCAGCCCGAAGTGACGAACCATCCAGGCGACGGTGACCCTCGCCGTGAAATTGACCTTTTCACCAACCTTCGGCCGTTGAGGTTGCCACTCGATGTCCAGTGCGATCACGTCGAGTCTCCCGCCGTAGTAGTTGCTCACAAGCATCACGCCGACGACCACCACGAATACGATCAGTGGTGCAAGCTTGGCGGCGCGGCGGAAGATCGAAGGCTTTGGAACGGGCTCTGGCTGTACATCGGTCGCCGCGATGTCCGGCTCGAGTGCGGATCGCGAATCCGATGTGCGGCTGACGTCCGCAGTCGTCGGCATCATCGCGCCGTTTGCGGCTGACCGGTGACCGGGCGAAGTCGCGGCATCGGGTCCCGGCGCTCCACGCCCACCGTCGCGTTCACGGTCCAGGGACGGATCGACCGCCGCGTGATTTCGATCCGGGATGGACTCGGCTTCCACGCCCACGGAGAAGCCACGCGTCGTCGGCGGGCACGCGTCCATCGGTGCGTACGTCAGTTCGCCAGAGACCTGGATCTGTCCCAGGGGTTCTGGGCGCACGAGGTCCTGACCTGTCAAGAACGCATGGAGAACGCGATAGTCGGCGGGAAGCACATGGCAATAGTCCCGAAGGATCGTCGGGATGTGCTCCAGTTCGAGCGAGTCGAATCGAATCGCTCGGAACTTCGAGTTGTTACCCCCGGCTTCCAGCATCTGTCGGCGGATGATCGCGCCTTCGTATTTCGCCCCGAGCCCCACGCCACGCGGAGCCGCGCCATTGAATCGAGCGGTGTAGGTCGCGGTGCAGACGACCAATACGATCTCCGCGCGTTCGACCTGCATCTCCATCCAACGCGACCAGCCCACGTCCGGGACGCCACGCTCGAATCGGTCGAGCCAGACGTCAACGCCGTGCTGTCGAAGGGTCTGCGCGAGCTGGAGGACCCGTGCGAGATGCGTGTCAGAGTCGTGAGAATAGGAAATGAAGACGCGCGGCCTGGACCGAGGTCCCTCGTCTGCTGGTTCCATCCCGTTGAATTCCATCGAACCGCTCGCGTTGCCGCCAAGACGAGCCGATCATCCCCATGCGAGTCGTCCCGGCCTCCGAACTCGGACGGACGACGGGCGGTTCGAACGGCCGCGTCACGCCGTCGCACCGGCCGACAGCAGTCCGGAGCGAGCGCAAGCTTACAGCATGGTCAGGATCATGCCCCGCCTTCGTAGTCCCGGGCATGCTCGACGGGTCCTTCCTGGGCGGTCGAGGGCGAGGCTCCGCGCGACAAGGGGCGTATGAATCGCGCCAGGCGCCTCGAAACGCGAGTCGACCCGCGTCGAGCCGTGCAGAAGCAAGGTCTGGCACTGCGACGTGGAGTCGGCGCCTTGGGCCTGATCCGGGCGGCGCGGCGTTCGCCGCATCGAGTGACAGCGCCCTGAAGACCGTCGATCCCGGCTCGCCATTCGTGGCGGCGCGGCACTCCCAACGAGCCGGAATGCGGAATCCGTATTCGCCGCGGTGGCCGCCGCGCTGCGACGGGGCGGCCGAAGCCCGGTCGACGCGCTCGCGGACTTCATCCTGACGATCGACCCCGGGGCTGCTGGGCCCGCACGAGTGTTCGTGCCGGATCCGGCGCCGGTCGGCCTCGAAGGCGCGTGGATCGTGGCGCAGGCGGCGATCCGCGACGCGCTCTTCGATGGGAGGATCCCGGCGGGCGCGACGTGGGCGGGTGCGGACGCGGTCGCGGGCGTCGCCGTGACTCATGCGACGTAACGCGACGCGGCGTTCGATGCGTGCCGCGAGGTTGAGCGGTTGCGGCCCGTGCCGCCCAAACCCATGCCGATGCCCGACTTCTCGCCCGAGACGCTCGCGCGCATGGAGGAAGAGGGCCCATCCACGACGCGCTCGCACGTCGATCGCTTTGCAGATCAGTCCTTCAACGAGGGTGAGAGCTGCCCGTTTCGGTCCAACACGGACGACCTGAACTGCCTGCGGGTGGCGACGCACCAGGCCCACTGCCACCTGTTCGGAGCCGCGCGCATCGCGAGGATCTCGGTCGCGGACTCCTCGATCCTCTCTGCGAACGAGCGGTCGTCGACGTTCAACAGGCGCAGGTCGCGAGTGGCTCGGAGTCGTTGGCACATTCCGGGAGCACAGGTGAGAACCTTGTGCCGCCGGGGACGGCGGCCCGGCGCCCGCCGGACATCACGTCCGTGCTCAGTGAACTCGTCTCATCGTCGGAGCTGTGGCGAACATCCCCCACCACTCGACGCGACCATCCTTTCGCACCTTGTACGTTCCGCTGAATGGTTCCCCGCCCGCCGCGGGCCAGACCGTCCATCGTCCTCCGGAGGCCGAGAGTAGCCAGGATCTTGGCTCGCCCCTCACCCAGGCGTTGAACGTGCCGGACGAGTCGATCTCGAACCGTATCGGGTCGAAGAATCCAAGGTCTCGCGCTCTCCCCTCCCAGGTTCCGACGAGCGCCGGATCCACGCCCGGGCGCGCACTCGGGCGAGTCTCTGAAACCTTCGCCCCAGAGTCGCACGCAACGCTGGCTACGGCGACGATGAGAAGTGCACCGATCCACGGCTTCATCGCGATCCAAGGGTACACGATGATCCCCAATGCACGCCTTCTACGTTTCATCCGCACGCGCGGGGCCAGGAAGATGTGCATCCGCTGACGTCTGAAACAGATCCTCAGGTGCGACGGCCGGACGTGGCCGCTCGGCGCGCGCGCCTCACGGTGGCCGATTCGACGCGAACGACGGTCCCCGCTGAGCATACCGCGGCGTGCGTCTGTGGGTTCCGGAAATTCTGGCGGTCGTTTTCCGGATATTTTGGCGGTGTGAGAGGCGGGCTCGATGCTCGGAGACTTGACGATGTGCCGAGTCCGGTAGGACTGGCCGCGTAGTTCTATCAGACGACCGCGAGCGAGG
>JBGANV010000009.1:0-226549 GCA_044222185.1 Planctomycetota bacterium | reverse complement strand
CGGTCAGATGGACCGATGTCGGAGTGCGAGCCTTGCGCGCGTTGCGTTGGGAGAGCAGCCGCGCAGAGCGGCGGGAGTCATCGACGCCCGTCGACGTTCAGGGCGAGGTAGAACCTCGCCCTTCCGGCCAGGCGGCGCCTGGCGCTCCAGGGCCGCAGGACACGAGCGATGTGGCGAGCGATCGAGGGGATCGACTGACGCGCGGATCCTCACGTCGAACGAACCCACGCGGTCACATCCCCCGGTCCGAGGCGCCGTGGTCTGTCGGAGGTGACGCACTTCACTCGCGACGATCGGCGTAGCGGCGACGATTCAGGCCCCGCGTCGGGCGACGCTCGATGCAGAGAAAGTGCTGCATTCGTCGGCTGAAACCGATCAGCGGAATGTCATGGCGCCATGACCGATCATGCCTCGACACCACGCGGCTATTCCGAGCTCCTGACGTCACTCGTCGACCGCATCCGCACGGCGCAACTTCGGGCGTGTGACGCCGTCAACCGCGAACTCGTCGGGCTGTACTGGTTCGTCGGGCGAGAGATCCTGGCGAGACCGGAGCGAGACGGTTGGGGCGCGAACGTCGTCGGCCGTCTCGCCCGCGATCTGAGGCGAGCGTTCCCGAACGCCCACGGGTTCTCCGAACGGAACCTCAAGTACATGCGGGCGTTGGCCGCCGCATGGCCGGATGAGGCAATCGTGCAGCAGCTGCTGCACAAATTGCCGTGGGGACATCTCGTGAGGCTCATCGACAAGGTGAAGGACCCGTCCGCCCGCACCTGGTACCTCCACAGCGCCGTCGAACACGGGTGGAGCCGGAGCGCTGCGGAGCGCTGCGCTCCGCGCGGCTGGATGGCAGGGCTCCGCCCTGCCTTGATCGTCGGACGGCCGCTCGATTTCCGGACGCAGAGTGCGGTGTGCGTCCGAACGGCTTCGGGCCACCGACCCGATTGGACGCTGCCGGCACTCAGGCGAGGCGGAGCCTCGCCGTCCGGCCAGGCGGAGCCTGGCGCTCCGATCAGCGGCTCTCCGGATAAGCTCACGGCATGACACGAACACGCGCCTTGCGGATCGGGTGGGTCTCCAGCGTCGTTGCACTCGGCATGGCCGCCGGGGCGCTCGCCCAGGACAAACTGCCGCGGATCGTCGTCGACAAGGACGACACGATCGTGAAGTCGTCGTGCACGATTGCGATCGCCGACGGCAAAGTCATCGCCGATCCGAACCAGAACGGCGTCCTGATCGTCGGAGCCGACGGCGTCACCATCACCTTCGAAGATCGCGCCGTGCTTCGAGGCGCGGCGGCGGACGTGAAGCCCGACATGTACCAGGGCATCGGCATCCGCATCGACGGCCACAAGAACGTGACGATCCGCGGCGCGCGCCTGTCGGGCTTCAAAGGTGGCATCCACGCGACGAACGCCCCGGGGCTCACCCTCGACCACTGCGTCACGGACGACGTCTTCCGGCAGCACCTGCGGTCGACACCCGCGGCAGAAGACGGCGCGGACTGGCTCCACCCGCACGACGACGACGCCAACGAATGGCTCGCGAACTACGGCGCCGCGTTCTACGTCGAGGACTCGACCGACGTCACCGTGCACGATTGCCGGGTGCGGCAGAGCCAGAACGGCCTCCTGCTCGATCGCGTCGAGAGGGCGAAGATCTACGACAACGATTTCTCGTTCCTGTCGGGTTGGGGTCTGGGCCTGTGGCGCTCGAACGACGCCGTGGTCTCGCGAAACGCCATCGACTTCTGCGTGCGCGGCTACAGCCACGGCGTCTACAACCGCGGCCAGGACTCGGCGGGCATCCTCATCTTCGAGCAATGCAGCCGCAACACGTTCGTCGAGAACTCGGTGACGCACGGCGGCGACTGCATCTTCGGGTTCGCAGGACGCGAGGCGCTCGGCGAGGCGACGCCCAAGGACAAGGGTTTCGACTGCACCCGCAAGGGTTGCAACGACAACGTCTTCATCGACAACGACCTGTCGTACGGCGTCGCGCACGGCATCGAGATGACGTTCAGTTTCGGGAACCAGATCTGGCGGAATCGGTTCGTCGGCAACGGCATCTGCGGCATCTGGGGCGGCTACTCGCAGGAGACGGTGATCTCCGCCAACGTCTTCGAGGAGAACGGGGAGATGGGCTACGGCCTCGAGCGCGGCGGAGTGAACGTCGAACACGGCTGGAAGAACCTGATCGTCGCCAACACGTTCGCGAGGAACCGCTGCGGCGTGCACCTGTGGGGACGCGAGAACGCCGACTTCGCCAAGCGAGGCTGGGGCAAGGCGAACTACAAGGGCGGCCTCGGCAACGTCGTCCAGAAGAACACGTTCGACCACGACACGCTCGCGCTGCACCTGCGAGACCTCGCCGACACGACGGTCTCCGGCAACACCTTCACCGAGCCCAAGGCCGAACGGAAACTCGAAGGCAAGGCCAACGTCGTCGAGACGGAAGCCAAAACCGACATCTCGCTTCCCAAGGTCGAACCGCTCGGTGTGTCGAAGCCGGTCGGCGCACGCCCCGCGTTGCGCGGTCGCCAGAACATCATCATGGGCGAGTGGGGCCCGTGGGATCACGAGACGCCCTTCGTCCAACCAGTCGAGACGTCGGGCCGCCAGCACGCGTACGCGCTGCACCGAGCCAAGGACCCCAAGGTCTCGGTGACCGGTGCCGGCGTCACCGTCTCGGTGGAACCCGGCGACCCGGCGAAAGCCATCGTGAAGTCGGCGGGCCCGGGCGTCTTCCCCTACACGCTCACGATCGACGGTCGCCAGATCCGCGGGACGATCGTGGCGACGACCTGGACCGTGACGTTCTTCAGGTGCACGGCCAAGCCCAACGAAGACCCCGCATCGTTCGACCGCGATCGCAAGGCCAAGGGCTCGGTGACGACTTCCGTCGAGCGGCTCGACTTCCGCTTCGGCGGCCGCGGCCCGGGCGACCTGGGACTGGGCGAGAGCGTCGCCGCAGCCGGCCTGGGCCGCGACCACTTCGGGCTCGTCGCGGAGACGAAGCTCCGCATTCCCGCGGGCAAGTGGCGGGTGACGACTCAGAGCGACGACGGCATCCGCGTGACGGCCGGTGGTGAGAGGATCATCGACAACTGGACGTGGCACGTGCCCACGAAGAACCAGGGCTTCATCCGCTGCAAGGAGCCCCGCGAGGTCCCGATCACCGTCGAGTACTTCGAACTGGACGGCTCGGCCACGCTCACGGTCGAGATCGAACCGGCGCCGTGATCCGAGCCTGCACAGCCGCGCGAGCGCTCGGAGCCCGTCTCGCGCTGCGGTGCGTGCTTCTGACCCTCGCGTTGCCGATCGCAGCTGCGTCGGCGCAGTCGAGCGACGACGCCCTGCTCGAGGCGTTGAAGGTTGCCGACGGCACCGAGGCCGCCGAGGCTGCAGCCCAGCGATGCCAGCCGCCCGGACGCACGATCGGAGCCCTACGAGCCCGGCTCGACGCCGTCCCGCGCTGGCCCGAGGGCTGGATCGCGCTCGGTGCACTCGCCGACCGCGTCGGCGACTACGCGATGGGAGTGGCCGCCGGGACGAGGGCCGTCGCCGAATTCGAGGCGAAGGGGCGGATCGTCGAGGCCGCGCGCGCCGAGCATCGGCTCTCCATGCGACACCTTCGCTTCGGCCGGACGGAGGCACGCCGAACCGCACTGCAGCGCTGCCTCGCGCTGCGCGCGCGTGCGGGCCTGGATACCTCCGAGGTCGAGGAGGAACTCCGCAGCCTGGAGCACCGTCTCGCCGGCGAACCCGACGAGGATCCGGGGCGGCTCCTGCAACGTGCCGACCAGGCACGAGCGGAAAGCCGGCCCGCCATCGAGTCGCGCGCCCTCATCAATCTCGCCTACTCGCTGTACGAGAATCGGGATTTCCGCGGTGGCCTGAACGCCATGCGTCGAGCGCTCGCCCTGGAGCCCCGCCTCGACGAACGGCCCGAGTACTACGCCAACGTCCGCAACGGAGCCGGCCGCCTCGCACTCGAGCTCGCGCTCACCCTCGGCGAGCCCGAACGCGCCGCACTCCTCGTCGAGGCACGCGACTGGGGTCACGCGGCGCTCGCAATCCACGAGAAGGCCGAGCCGCCATTTCCCATGGGACTCGTCTGGGATCACTGCCTCCTCGCCCACGTCTGCATCGCGGCGTGCGACGATGCCGGAGCCGAGAAGCACTTCGAGGCGGAGGAGCGCAGCACGCTTGCGATCGCCCGCACGACCGAGGGCGAACGGGACCGGGCCATCCGGACGTTCACCGCGGAGCGCAATCACACGTTCGAGGATCACGCGCTCCACGTCGCCAGCCGCAGAACACCCACGACCGCCGACCTGGTTCGCGCGCTCGAGATCAGCGAGCGAGGTCGCATCGGGACCGTGCGCGACATGCTGTCGCTCCGCGGGCTGACGCGGCCGCAGTGGGAACGCACGACCGTCCCCGTTCCGGAGATCGTCGAGCGTGCCCGCGCGAGCAACGCCGCCGTCCTCGTGTATCTGCGAGGCTCGCACGCCTGCGGCGTCATCCGGATCGACGGGCGCGGCCTCGCCTACCGTTCGCTGCCGTCGCCGCGCGAGCTGGACGCCCTCGCGGGAACGTTCACCGACACGGTGCTTGCGGTGTCATCGAAACCCGAAGCCATCGAACGCGAGGCCACCGCGGCCTGGCGGGCATTCGTCGAACCTGTCTTCGGCGACGCCGCGCTCCCCAAGCGGATCGTCATCGTGGGACTCTCGGCGCGGGGCGACCTCCCGTTTGCGGCCATGGCGACGCCGGGGACGACGCCGATCTCCGAACGCTTCATCGGGTGCCGCGCGACCATCGCTCACGCCCCGCTGCTGGCGGCTCTCGTGGCCGACGCGCCGCCAGCGAGCGGGCCGCCCCTGTACGTCGGTTGCGACGGGACGGGAGCCTACGCCTCCGAGGTCCTCGCGCACTACGGTGCGAACGAGCTGAAACCTCTGCGGAATGCCGAGCGTGAAGCCCGCGAGCTCGCGACGTTGCTCCCGGGCCGAGTGCTGACGGGCCCTGCCGCGACCGAGAGCGCGGTCCGCACGGCAGCCGAATCAGCCTCCGTCGTGACGATCGCCGCCCATGCGCTCGCGGACGCCGTCGACGGCAGCCGCACGGCGCTGCTGCTTTCGCCAGAAGCGGGACGAAGCGACGGGTTCCTCTCGCTCGCCGACCTCGCCGAGATGCGCCTCGGCGCGCGACTCGTCGTTCTCGACGGTTGTCGCACGGCCTCCGGCCGTGTGATCGAAGGCGAGGGCATTCGCGGTCTCGCGCGAGCGGTGCTCGCCAGTGGCGCGCGGAATCTCCTCGCCACGATCGCGCCCATCGACGACGCAGTCACTCCCGAGCTCGTGAAGTTCACGCTCGAGGAACTGCGCGACGGGAGGTCCGTCCCCGACGCGGTGACGGCCGCGCGCCGAAGGTTCGTGGCCCGGCCACGAACGTCGCACCCCGCGCTCTGGGCGCCGTTCGTGCTGCACGGCCAGTCCGACCTGCTCCGCTGACGGATCACTTCAGGTCGAGGGCGAACTCGCTCTCGAGACCGCTCCTCGTGCCGACGTGGATCGAGAACCGCCCGTTTCCGATCGCGCGCCGATCGAGAACGATCACCGGCCAGCCGTGCTCCCCCGTCTCATGAACGGTCTGTGCGCCGTCGGCGACAATCTCGCCGGACGACGTCGTCACGCGCACGCGAAGCGAGTCGCCCACCGCGACGTCCTCGCCGAGGACGAGCTGCAAGCGAACGACGTCGGTCGGGCCTGCGATCGACGGGACGTTCGTCCCCCGTTGCGCCGTGAGCGTGACCGTCTCCGACGAGAGAAACGCGGGGCGTCCGGGGCGATCGTCGCGCAATCCCGGCCAAGGGAACAGCACGAGCGCGATGAGCCACCCCGCGGCGGCGAAGAGCCACGGGCGGATGGTTTGCGCGCGGACGCGCGAGGTCGGAAGCCCGAGATGGGCGGCGGCATCCAACGCCCCGCGACAGATCTCGCAGGACGCCAGATGATCGGCGGTGCGACGCGCAGCTTCCGCATCGCCCTCATGCGGCGCCGAGTCGAAGTCCACGAGAGCCTCCGCCGACGGGTGTTCGCCGTCGACCGCGCCCGCGAGCGCAGCGGGAAGCCATTCGTGCAGCACACGGCAATCGCGACAGAGGGCCAGGTGCTCCGCCCACGCCGGCGACGTCTTCGGTTCGCTCTCGAACAGTCGGTTGGAGAGGGCCGGATCGATGCACGTCATGCGACGACCTCCCGGAGCGCTGCCATCGCTCGCGAGTACCAGCCTGCGACGGAACCTTGCGGTACCCCCAACAGGGCCGCGATTTCCCTGAACCCCATGCCATCGCGAAAGCGAAGCTGGATGATGCGGCGGTCCCGCGGCTGCAGGGTTCTGACCGCGCGCTCGAGCCGCGACTGTTCTTCGGTCGCGGATGCCCGCGAGCCCGGTTCCGGTACGCCGTCGTCCGCCAGGTCCACGTCCGCGGGCATCTCGGGACGGATCGTCCGCCGCCGCAACGCGCGCCGTCGAAACTCGTCCACACACACGGATCGCACCGTCTTGCTGACGAGCGCCCGGAGCGCTTCGTCCTCACGGCTTCGCATGGACGGAACGGAGCGTGCCAGCCGCACCAGCGCCTCCTGGAGGACATCCTCCCATTCCAGCGGAAACGCAGCCCGGATCCGCGACCGCATCCACGGACCGAATCGGTCCAGGATGTCACTCAGCACGTCCACGCCGTCACCGCGGAGCGGCGTCGTGGAGCGATCTCGACTCGCGGGGTCCATGCGTTTCCGACCGTTCGACGCACAAACGAACTCGCGCTCGCACGATGTGAAGGACGTCCCAGGCCGAGGGTTGATACGAAAACGACGAGACCCCGGGTCCGCAGCGCGCCTGCGTCCTCGGGGTCTTGCCTTCGATCATCGGCAGAACGCCGATGGCGAGAGGATCAGCCGGTCCCGGACACGACGGTGCCGCTGTTCGACGTGCAGAACGACAACGTCGGCAGGCCCGGTCCAGAGCCGCCGCCCATCGTGAATCCGACGGAGAGCGACTGGACGGTGAATGTGTGGTTCGGGATCGCATTCGCTGGCACGTTCGCCGGAACGATGACCGAGAGCGCCACGTGGCCGGCCGCGTCCGTCTGTCCCATGGGGAGCGGGAGGAACGGCGGGTTCAGGTCGATCGTGAATGAGCCCAGCGGGCCCACGTTGATGGTCGTGCTTCCGGCCGTCGAGCCGATGAAGAGGAACGTCGCCGCATTCGCGGTCGCGCCCGACACGTCGATCGTGAGCGTCTGCCCGGCGTTCACGCTGCCGGTGACGGCGAGCGTGGAGCAGTTCTGGGCCGATGCCGAGACGGCGATGACCAGGCAAAGAGTGGCGGCAATGAGGTTTCGCATCTGTGAGGACTCCCGAGTGGAGGTGAACTCGCGGTAGGAGGTTGGGGTCGTCTCACACCACGGCGGGGCAGGCGGAGCATACCAGCCCCGCCGGCCCTGCGCGTAGATCAACCGAGGTTGCCTCAGAAGGTTACAGCTGAGACGAAACCTCAGCGGACGTCGGGAAGATGCGGTTGATGAAGGACCACCGGCGCACTCCCCTTCCGCAGCCGGAGGTTCAGCATCTCGACGCCGAGCGAAAACGCCATGGCGAAGTAGATGTAGCCCTTCTCGATGTGATGGCCCGCGCCCTCGGCCACGAGCATCACGCCGATGAGAATCATGAAGGACAGGGCAAGGATCTTGATCGTCGGGTGCCGTTCGATGAAGCGCGACACGACTTCGGCGAACACGAGCATGACGCACACCGACGCCACGACGGCGGTGATCATGACGCCCACGTGAGACGCCATGCCGACGGCCGTGATCACCGAGTCGAGCGAGAACACGATGTCGATGACGGCGATCTGCGCGATGACGGAACCGACGGACCGGGCCGCCTTCCTCGTCCCATGATCCACTCCCTCCCCTTCGAGCTTGTCGTGGACCTCGAAGGTCGCCTTCCCGATCAGGAAGAGGCCGCCCACGAGGAGGATCAGGTCGCGCCCGGACACCGGGTGGCTCATGATCTCGGTGAGTGGAGCCGTGAGCTTCATCACGAAGCTCAACGAGAGCAGGAGTGCGATGCGCGACAGCATCGCGAACGCCAACCCGAGCCGGCGGGCGCGGCGCTGTTCGCCGGCGGGGAGTTTCCCCGTCAGGATCGAGATGAACACGATGTTGTCGATGCCGAGCACGATCTCCATCGCGGTCAGGGTGACGAGGGCGATCATGTTCTCGGTCGTGAAGATCCCGGACATCGGCTGGACTCCTTCGGTGGGCGGGGATTGTACCCACGGTTTTGCCGTCCCCGGCTCGCGGTCCGCGAGCGCCCGCTTGGTACGCTATCCGCCCTCGGAACGCTGCCAGCATGACGAACAAGCCTCCCGTTTGCGTCGGTGACGCCTCGCGACCCCCGCGGACGGCCGAGTCCCTTCATCCGGACGCAAGGCCGCGAGGAACCGTCCGCCAATCGAAAATGGGCAGGCGGCGAGCCTGGACGCTGGCGCTCGTCCATGTCGCCGTGTTCGCGCACATCCTCCAGTGGAAGCTCTCGGGGAGGACGCTCAGCCCGCTGGAGCCCAGCGAGGCGATGTACACGCTGCTGGAGGGCGCGGTGAATGCGGGCGCAATCCTACTCCTCCTTTCCGTGGCGTCGACGCTTTTGATCGGGCGCTACTTCTGCGGCTGGACGTGCCACCTCGTCGCCGTGCAGGACCTGTGCGCCTGGCTCATGAAGAAGGTGGGGGTCCATCCGCGCCCGCTCCGATCCCGCTGGCTCGTTTGGGTGCCGCTGCTCGCCGGGCTCTACATGTTCTTCTGGCCGAGCTTCATGAGGCTCATCAACTCGCGACCGTCGCCCGACTACACGCTCACGGCCGCCACGGTCCAGAAGGTGGAGTTCTGGGAGACCTTCCCCGGATTCTGGGTGGGGCTCTTGAGTCTTTTCACCTGTGGGGCCGCCATGATCTACGTGCTCGGAGCCAAGGGGTTCTGCACGTATGCGTGTCCCTACGGCGGGATCTTCGGCGTGGTCGATCGTCTTTCGGTCGGCCGGATCGTCGTCTCGGACGCATGCAAGGGTTGCGGGCACTGCACGGCCGTGTGCACGTCGAACGTCGTCGTCCACGAGGAGGTCCGCGACTACGGCATGGTCGTCGACCCGGGTTGCATGAAGTGCATGGACTGCGTCAGCGTCTGCCCGGAAAACGCGTTGAGCTTCGGCCTCGGCCGGCCCGCCCTCTTCGCGAAGAAGCGGACGAAGGTCACGCGGGCCGCGCGGTGGTCACTGAACTTCGGCGAAGAGGTGGCCCTCGTCCTCGTCTTCGTCTTCGCGCTCGTCGTGTTCCGTGGAGTCGCCAACTTCGAGTGGCCCGGGTCCGGCCGCAGGTCGTTCGTCTGGGCCGAGGAGCTGTATGGCACGGTTCCTCTCCTTTGGGCATTGGGGCTATCGGCGCTCACCGCCTTCGTCGCCGTCTACTTCGTGCGACTCTTTCGCGCGCGCGACGTCGCGTTCCAGTGGTTCACGCTGCGCAAGGATGGCGCGCTGACGACATCCGGCCGTGCATTCGCCGGTCTGGCCGGCGCGTGGATGCTGTTCATGGCGCACAGCGCGTTCGTCCAGTACCACACGTTCCAGGGAAATCGGTTCGTGGAGGCGACGGCACCGATCGCGGACGCCGTGTGGCGCCAGGACAAGTCCGTGCTCGGTGCTCTCCCGAACGACGTGAAGGCGGCCGTCGACGCGAGCGCCGCACACTTCGCGACGGCGCGAGCGGCGGGACTGGTCGAGGACGTGCGCATCGCCCGACAGGAAGCCTGGCTCGCCATGATCCGGATGGACCTGCCCGAGGCCGAGCGGATCCTTCGCGGCGTCATCGCGAATCACTCGGACTTCGACTTCGCCTACTCGAGTCTCGCTCAGGTCCTCGCCTGGAGCGGCCGGATGGAGGAAGCCGTCGCCACGTTGTCGAAGGGGATCGAAGCCAGGCCCGCGTCGGTCCGCCTGACGAACGAACTCGCCGAGCTCCTCACGAACCTGGGCGACACGAAGGCCGCCATGCAGCGGCTTCGAACCCTCGTGAACATGCGTCCCGAAGAGGTGGGTGCCCGGATCCGCCTCGCGACGCTCGCGTCCGTCGCCGGGGATCCGGCCGAAGCGGTCAGGCTGTGCGAGGAAGTGCTGAAGCTCCGACCCAACCACGTCGCCGCGCATTACCGGCTCGCGCTGGCCCTCGGCCTCGCGAACGGAGACCCCCAACGGATCCTTGGTCACCTGGAGGCCGCGGCGACGGGCGCCGTGAACGACGTCAACGTGGGCCTGACGTTCGGCGATGCCTGCCTGCAGTACGGCCAGCCGGCCCGCGCCGAGGCGGTCCTGCGACGGTTGAAAGCGGAGAACCCGTCGGATGGACGCGTCCTCGAGACGTTCGCCGCGGTCGTCGACCGGCTGGGGCGCCAGGACGAAGCACGCGCCGCACGGACCGAATTGCAGCGCCTCGCCCCCGTCTCGCGGCCGGCGTCCGAGTCTCGCTGAAACGCCCTTCCCGGGCCGACTTCGGGGCCGCTCGGTTTCTTGTCGCATACACCCGCCGCGCCTAACATGGCCGGCCCGCCATCCGGCCGAGAGCGCCACCTTCAGGAATCGGCCTGGGCCCGCTTCGCCATGAACATCATCGCCTGCATGTCGCGCGTGCCCGACACGGCCACGCGCATCCGCGTCGCATCCAACGGGACGACCATCGACCTCGATGGCGTCCAGTTCATCATCAACCCGTACGACGAGTTCGCCATCGAAGAGGCGATCAAGCTCAAGGAGAAGTGCGGCGGCAAGGTCACGGTCATCTGCGTCGGTCCGGCGGACGCGCAGAAGGACATCCGCGCCTCGCTCGCGAAGGGTTGCGATGACGCGATCCACATCACGCCGACGGGCCCGCTGGACGGTCTTTCGGTGGCGAAGCTCATCGCCCAGAAGGTCCAGCCGCTGAAGCCGGACGCCATCTTCTGCGGCAAGCAGTCCGTGGACGACGACGCGGCCGCGGTCGGGCCCATGCTCGCCGCCATCCTCGGGATGGCCTGCGTCACCCGCATTTCGAAGTTCGAGGTCAACGGGACGCAGTTCACCGCACAGCGCGAGGTCGAGGGCGGGATGGAAGTGGTCGAAGGCGCCTTCCCGTGCGTCCTCACGGCAGAGAAGGGCCTGAACGAACCACGACGCGCCGGTCTGAAGGAGATCATGGGAGCGAAGAACAAGCCGCTCCAGACCGTCGCCGCGACGCCGGTCGCCGTGCCGACGAGCGTCGCGAAGCTCGAGCTCCCGCCGGATCGCCCGCCGGGCAAGAAGGTCGGAGAGGGCAAGGCCGCGGTGCCGGCCCTCATCGACCTGCTCAAGAAAGAAGCGCGAGTGATCTGACCGTCGAGGAATGACCATGAAATCGGGAATCGTTGTGTACGTCGAGCACCGTGACGGCCACGTCCGTCCAGCCTCGCTCGAAGCGCTCGGGGAAGCGAAACGCCTCAAGGCCGCCGGGTGCGGCGACGTGACGGCAGTCATCCTCGGAACGAACGTGCAGGCTGTCGCAGAAACGCTCGGGACGTTCGGCGCCGACCGGGCCATCGCCATCGACCAGGGGTTCCTCGCGAGCTTCGATTGCGCTCTGTTCGGGAAGGCACTGGCTGAAGCGGTGCGCGACGTGGACCCGGGGCTCGTCCTCATGGCGGCGAGCACGACGGGCCGCGACCTCGCGCCCTACCTCGCGGCCACGCTCGACGCGGGTTACGCGGCCGATTGCATCGCGCTCGTGAAAGACGGCAGCGGGATCGCAGCGCGCCGGCCCGTGTTCGGTGGCAAGGCGATTTCGACGGTCGCCTGCAACACCGACCCGTTCGTCGTCACGCTCCGGCCCAAGATGTTCGAGGCGGCTCCGAAGCAGGCGGGCGCGACGGCGGCCGTCAAGGTCCTTCCGCCCAAGGCCACACCGGACGTGGTGCGCGCCGTCGCCAGGAGCGTCATCGCAAATCAGACGGGGACGTTGGACGTGGCCGAGGCCGACATCATCGTCGCCGGTGGCCGCGGCGTCGGCGCGCCCGAGGGGTTCAAACCGCTCGAGGAACTCGCCAAGACGCTGAACGCTGCGGTCGGAGCGTCGCGCGCGGTCGTAGACCTCGGATGGCGCGACCACGCGGCACAGGTCGGGCAGACCGGCAAGACGGTCTCCCCCACGTTGTACATCGCTTGCGGCGTTTCCGGCGCGATCCAGCACCTCGCCGGCATGCGCACGAGCAAGGTCATCGTGGCGGTAAACCGCGATCCCGAAGCCCCCATCTTCAAGGTCGCCACCTACGGCATCGTCGGCGACCTGTTCGAAGTCGTCCCCGCCTTGACCACGGCATTCAAGGAAGCCCTCGCGACACGGCACGCATGAGGTTCACATGAGCACTGGCATCACCGTCTCGTGTCCGTCCTGCGCATCCACCTACAAGGTCCCCAACGAGCGGGCCGGTGCCAGGTTCAAGTGCAAGAAGTGCGGGACATCGGTCCTCGTACCGACGGGCGTCCCGACGACGGAGGTCGAGCGCCCGATCGTCCAGCCCGCCGAGCTCGCGGCGAAGCCGGTCGTGCAGCCCAGTAAACCCGTGGTGCAGCCGGCAAAGCCGGTCGTGGCGCCGAAGGCACCCTCGCAGAAGCCCGTCGTCGCCCCTGCGGCGCCGTCGGACCTGGACCTGGGCGCCGCCGACGAAGGCGTGCGCAAGCCGCCGGAGGCCAATCGCCAGCACACGCGGGTCCACGCGGCTCAACGCCCGGACTTCAGCCAGCCGAAGAAGGGCCCCGGCAAGATCATCGCGGCAGTCGTCGGGGTGGTCGTCGTCGGTGCTGTGATCTTCTTCATGACGCGGGGCGGCAACGATCCGAAGCCCACGCCGGGTCCCAACGACAAGGGCGCGGCCCCTGTGGCCCAGACGCCGGACAAGCCGCAAGCCCCCGTCTACGACGCGGCGAAGACGATCACGGAGCTGCGCACCGAGATCGGAGACAAGTCCGCCGACCAGCTGTGGAAGCTCTCGAAGAAGCTCCAGGCGCAGGGCGACGCGTGGAAGGAAAAGGGCGCTCCGCCGGAGGCCGTCACCAAGCTGACGGACGAGGCCATCATCTGTCTCGACAAGGTGGTGGAGCTCGACCCCTCCCACGCCGAGGCCCGCGCCGCGCGCAACGAGGTGAAGTATTCAGGCGAGCTCGACCCGTACGTCAACGCGAAGTACGTGACGGAGTCGGACCGGGAGCTCGTCCGCCAGAACAACCTGCAGGTGAGCGTCAAGGCCAAGGAGACCAACGGCTGGATCTCCAGGTCGATGTTCGACTCGCGCGTGAAGCCGATCCTCGACCGCTACACGAAGATCCGGGCGGACTACGAGGAGATGGAAGCGTCTCCGTTCGGTGAGAAGGCCCGGGCGCTCGAGAAGACGACGATCGACGACCTGTCGAAGATCTTCCAAGGCAAGCTGGCGTTCGAGGCCTACGTCCAGAAGCCCTACATGGTCTTCGTGGAAGTGAGCCCGAGCTGGTCACCGCAGAACGAGGCCAACTCGCGCTTCAACGAGCTTCAGTCGCTGAACCGGACGTACATGAAGGAGTTCGCAGCGCTGAATCTGAAGCCCGTCGAGCAACCGATCCCCGTCCTCTACTTCACGTCGCCCGAGCGTTACGAGGAATACAACAAGGGCACGGGCAAGGGTGCGATGAAGGCCCTCGCCCATTTCGAGCCCGACACGGGACGGCTCGTCCTGAACCGAAACGTCGACCACGAAGTCGTGCTGCACGAGGGCACGCACCAGCTCTTCGCCCGCTATTCCGAAACGCAGATGCCGTTCGCGCTCCGCTCCTATTGGTTCCAGGAGGGCGTCGCCGAGTACTTCGGAGGCAGCAACCGCTGGCTCGACAAGAACAACGAGTGGTTCTACGAGGTCGGGGTGCTGCAGATGGGCCGCCTCGGCTCCATCCGGACCTACGACGACAAGCTGTTCACCCTCGGCGAACTTCTCTCGACGACCTACACCAACAAGGGCATCTGGGAGAAGTCCGGATCCATGGTGAAGATCGAGCTCGTCTACGCCCAGGGCTGGTTCCTCATCTACTTCCTGAACAACTTCAACGTGGACGCGAAGGGCCTCGTCCAGGTCGGTGCGCGCGGCAAGTACAAGGACGGATGGGACCGTTACGTGCGCGGCGAGCTCGCCGGCAAGACGGGCAAGAAGGCGTTCATGGAAGCGCTCGGGCTGGCGGACGATGCTGCGCTCGCGGCCCTCGAGAAGGAGTACCGCGCGTACTTCGAGTTCGTGAACCACAAGGCGAACATCGGCCAGGTCAAGGACAAGAAGCTCGTCCCCTGGAAGGACTACGTCAACAAGCGCGGCGAGAAGACGGGCGAAGAAGCTGACGACATGCTCGTCAAGCCGCCGAAGTAGACGACACGGCGCGCCGGCGGCGCCCGGCGCACGTCGGGGAGGCGCCGTAGGGATTCGCGGCGGCTCCCCCAGTCAGGAGACCGCATGGCGAAGGTCGCACTCGTGATCGTGGGGATCGCCGCGCTCGGCGTGGCGCTGTTCCTCGTGGTGAACACCGAGCGCGATGCGCTCGAACGTCGGCAAGGCGGCGTTGCACCGTTCGAAGACGCGCCGGTCGGCACCGGGGCAGCCATCGAGTCCCGCGCAACCGCGGAGACCACGCCCACGACGAAGGTCGCGCCCGCACCGTTCCGGGAAGCGGACCCGACGGGCGCCGACGCGGCGGTCGGCCCGTGGATCGTCACGGGAACCGTGGTCACACCCGACGAGAAGCCCGTTCCGGGAATCACGGTCCTCGTCCGTCTCGTCCAGGGTGACGAGAATGCCGGCGAGACGAAGGCACAAGGTCGCGTGGTGACCGACGCGAACGGTGCGTTCCGTTGCGGCCTCGCCACGCCGAAAGAAGCGATCACGGTCGTCGCCCGCGCCGAGCACCCCGAGTACGAGTGCTTCGCGAAGTCGGCGAGCGTCACGGGAGAGGGGTCTCCTCCCCCGCCGTTCGTGCTGAAGGTGGAGCCGTTCGACGCCTCGATCGTGGGAACGGTGAAGAGCCTGGAAGGCAAGACCGTGAGCGGCGCGACGATCGGCTGGGGACGCGAGGTTAAGGCCGACGAGCTCGGCGCCTTCCGCTTTCCCGTCGTGTCACGCAGCCGTGAGGTGTGGCTCGGTTGCCGCGCGCCCGGATACGCGCCCAAGCAGGTGCAGATCCAAGCGCCCGCGCCAGGCGCCACTGCCCGCTGCGATTTCGCGCTTTCGCCCGAAGGCGTCGTCACGGGGACGGTGAAGCGCCGCGACGGCACGCCCGTGGAGAGGGCGCGCGTCGGGACCTGGACCGTCGGCCGCAAGGAGGACGCGGTGACGTCCGTCGACGGAATCTTCCGGCTCGGCGGCTTCGACCCGGAGCAGAAGTACAACCAGATCGTCGTCGACGCGCCTGGGTGCTTCCGGGTCGTGGCGCGGGTCGAGTTCCAGGGTCGCGACGCAACCGTCGACGTCATCGTCGACTCGGGTGTCGAAATCTCGGGCATGACCGTCGACAAGAACGGCGCGCCGGTCGGAGGCGCCCTCGTTGCCGCCGGCGAGAAGCACTCCATGGAACGCGTCGAGATCACGTCGGATGCCGGCGGTCACTTCCGATTCCCGGCCGTCAAGCCCGGCCGCGTTGCGCTGCGCGCACGGCGCCGCGGGTTCTGCGAAACGGAGAAGGTCCTCGACGTTCCGATCGAGCGCGGTGCCGTCGCCGACCTCCGCTTCGAGCTTCTGCCCTCGCACTCGGTCGGTGGACGCGTCGTCGACAAGAACGGCACACCCGTCGCCGGCCTGGCGCTCGCAGGCTGCCAGCACGGGGACTACATCGAACCCCGCGCCCGCACCGACAAGGAAGGGAAGTTCGTGATGAACGACCTGCCGGACTCGGGCGTTCAGCTCGAGATCTACGGCCAAGGGTGGCTCCGCGTGCGGAAGGACGTGGAGGTCGACCGCCAGGACCACGTCCTCACGATCGAACGGGCCGCGAAGATCGGCGGACGCGTGATCGACGCGGCGACGAAACTCCCTGTCAAGCGCTTCACGATCCGGCTGATCTCGCCCGAGCTCGAACCAAACGAGCAGGAGGGTGGCGGCTACTCGTCGCATTGGAGCGAGCAGGGGCAGATCTTCGACGGCACCGACGGGTACTGGGCGATGGATTCGGAGGATCTCACACCCGGTGCGGTCTTCGGGGTCGAGGCGCGAAGCGTCGGCTACGCAGTCGGCCGCGCGCCACACGTCGTCGCGACGACCGACTTCAACAAGGACCTCTCAGTCATCGCGCTGACGGTCGCCGCCCCGATCACGGGTGTGGTGAGATCCAAGGTCTCGAACGAGCCCGTACCCGAGGCCGTCGTCTTCGTCATGACTCCGGAAGAGTACGAGCGTCACAAGCAGGAGTCGTGGCGTGAGCCGTCCTTGAAGGCAAAGTCCGACGTGAACGGTGCGTTCGTGATGGAATCCGCGCCGTTGGGGCCGTTGTTCGTCGAGGTGCACCACACCGCGTTCGCGCCAAC
Source organism: Planctomycetota bacterium (assembly GCA_044222185.1). Lineage (GTDB taxonomy): Bacteria > Planctomycetota > CAIWVZ01 > JBGANV01. Next base: position 209,888 of record JBGANV010000009.1, on the reverse strand, counting down.
CGTCGTGGGTCCGCTCCCAGCAGCGAGCGGGGCAACGCCCCGAACGGTGACCGTGCTCATGGAGACCGGAGGCCGCGTCATCGGCGCGCTCATCGGCCCGAACGGCAGTCCCGTCGCGGGAGCCACCATCGTCGCGCGTCCGATGGAGGTTCCTGGCGTCCGATACGACGAGACTCACTCGAACCGGACGACGCCGAGCGGTCGATTCACGATCGACGGACTCGCGCCGGGTCTATGGGACGTGGGGCTCGGTGCAGCCGATGGCACTGGAGAGAGCCTGACGCGTCAGGTGAAGATCACCGCCGGTGAGACGAAGGAAATTCGGCTCGCGAACGACGGCGCATGTTCACTCGCCGTCACGATCGAGTCGCCCGAGCCGCTTCCCGCGCACACGTGGCTCACGCTCCACCGGGACGGCACGACCGGAACGGAAGACGCGGACGGCCACGAGACCCGCCGGCTGAAGCTCACTGGCTCGAAGGCTGAGTTCTCTGGGGTGGCGCCCGGTACCTACACGGCCTCGCTCTCGAGCATCGTGGAGAACAAGCGCCATTTCTCCGGGTTCGGTTTCGTCACCCTGACGGGCGGTTCGAAAGAGCTGACGATCAAGGTCCGGATCGCCGAGGTGAAGTGACGCCGCCGCCGCTCAGTGGCGGAAGTGTCGCCGCCCCGTGGTGACGAGTGCGAGGTCGCGCTCGTCCGCCGCGCGGATCACTTCCACGTCGCGAATGCTGCCACCCGGGTGGATGACGGCCGTCACGCCCACTTCGGCAGCCGCGATCACGCCGTCCGGGAACGGGAAGAACGCGTCCGACGCCATGACCGAGCCCCGCGAACGATCACCGGCCTTGCGGGCAGCGATCTGGACGGCGTCGACACGGCTCATCTGGCCGGCGCCCGTTCCGACGAGGGTCGCGTCGTTCGCGAGCACGATGGCGTTGCTCGTGACGTGACGGCAGATCTCCCACGCGAACTGAAGGTCGCGCCACTCCTCGCGAGTGGGTTGGCGCTTGCTGACGACGGTGAACTCGGACTCGACCGACGCGTCGCGATCCTGGACCAGGAGCCCGCCGGACACCGAGCGGATGTCCAGGATTCCCGTGATCGGCTGGCGCTCGTTGAACGGGACGTGGGTCTCGAGCAGGCGGACGTTCTTCCCCCACTTCGTCCGGGTCGTGAGGAGCTCCACGCTGCGCCCTTCGTAACCCGGCGCGATGATCACTTCGAAGAACCGATCGGGCACGGCGATGGCGCCGGCGACGTCCTCGGTGATCGGGCGATTGAACGCCAGGATCCCGCCGTACGCGGAGAGCGGATCGCCCGAGTACGCCCGGCGGTACGCCTCGAGCAGATCGGTCGGATGCACCGCAGCGCCGCACGGGTTCTTGTGCTTGATGACGACGGCGCACGGATACATGAGGAACCGCGCGACCTCGAGCGCTGCGCCCGCGTCCAGGATGTTGTTGTAGGACAACTCCTTGCCGGAGAGCTGTCGTGCATGGGCGACGGTCGCCTCGCCCGGATCGGGCAGACGATAGAGCGCGCCCTCCTGATGGGGATTCTCGCCGTAGCGCAGGGTCTGCACGCGCTCGGCGGCGAGGGTGAACCGCGTCGGGAACGTCTCGCGCGACATCCAGCGCGTGATCGCCGAGTCGTAGAACGCCGTGCGCGCGAACGCGCGCGCCGCCAGCTGGCGCCGAAACTCCAGAGTCGTCGCTCCATCGTGGTTGCCGAGTTCGGCGCGCAGGGCCGGGATGTCGTCCGTCTCCGTGACGACCGCGACGTGCGCGAAGTTCTTGCACGCCGCGCGGACCATCGCCGGTCCGCCGATGTCGATCATCTCGATCGCTTCCTCCTCCGTGACGCCAGGCTTGGCGATCACCTGCTCGAACGGGTAGAGGTTCACGACGAGGAGGTCGATGGGGACGATCCCGTGTTCCTTCGCCGTCGCCACGTGACTCGCCTCGTCGCGCCGGAACAGGAGCCCGCCGTGGACCTTCGGGTGGAGCGTCTTCACGCGCCCGTCGAAGATCTCGGGGAAGCCGGTGAGGTCGCTGACGTCGCGCACGGCGATGCCGCCCGCCCGCAGCGCCTTCGCCGTGCCGCCTGTGGAGAGGATCTCGACGCCACGCGCCGCGAGATCCTTCGCGAGGTCCACGATCCCCGTCTTGTCGAACACCGTCAGCAGGGCGCGACGAATCTTCGGCTCGGTCACTTCGCGGCCTCCCTCTTCTTGGCGCGATGGCGGAGGTAGTGGTCGATGAACGGCATCAGGTGCCCGTCGAGGACGGCCTGCACGTTCCCCGTTTCGTAGTCCGTGCGGTGGTCCTTCGCGAGCTGGTACGGCGCGAGCACGTAGGAGCGCAGCTGGTTGCCCCAGGCGATCTGGCCCTGCGCGTCGTACAGGGCCTTCAGGTCCGCCATGCGTTCCATCTCGCGGAGCTGGAGGAGCTTGGCCTTCAGCATCTTCATGGCCCGCTCGCGGTTCTTGTGCTGGCTGCGCTCGTTCTGGCACTGGACGACGAGGTTCGTCGGGATGTGCGTGATGCGGACCGCGGATTCCGTCTTGTTGACGTGCTGGCCGCCCTTGCCGCCGGCGCGGTAGGTGTCGACGCGGATGTCCTTGTCGGGAATCTCGATGTCCGACTCCTCTTCGACGTCCGGCGACACGTCGACGGCGGCGAACGACGTCTGGCGCCGCGCCATCTGATCGAACGGCGAGATGCGGACGAGCCGGTGGATGCCCATCTCGCAGACCATGTAGCCGTAGGCGAACGCGCCCTCGATGCGGATGTCGGCATGCTTGATGCCGGCTTCTTCCGCCTCGACGATGTCGAGCACTTCCGTCTTCCAGCCCATGGTCTCGGCGAAGCGCATGTACATGCGCATGAGCATCATCGCCCAGTCGGAGGCGTCGGTTCCGCCCGCCCCGGCCTGGAACGAGACGAGCGCGCCGCCGCTGTCGTAGGGACCCGACAGGAACGTGCGCAACTCGAAGGCGTCGAAGCGCTCGATCAGCGCCGTGAGCGACTGGGCCGCTTCGGTCGCGGAATTCTCGTCACCGACCTCGTCGGCGAGTTGGGCGAGGGTCTCGCCGTCGTCCACACCGCGCGCCATGTCGTCGATGGCCTCGACCGTGCTTCGCGCGTTCTTCAGCTGCTGGACGCGCGCATTCGCCTTGTCGGGGATGTCCCAGAAGCTCGCCTCCCCCATCTGGCTTTCGATCTCGTGCCAGAGTGCCTTCAGTCTGGGGTAGTCAAAGAGAGTCCCTCAGGTGCGCGATCCCCTCCCTGAGCTTCTTGATGTTGGCGGCGACTTCCGGCGTCATCGGGTGGTTCCTCGCTCCGGCGACGGCATGGCCGGAATGTGGTGTGCATGAAAGCAGCCGGGGTTCGGCGCCTCAAGGCGTTTCGCCGTCGTGCGACGGTCGCGCGGCCGGACGATTCAGATGCCCGTGACCTCGTACTTCGACGCGTACCGGCGGATCTCCTCCGGATGCGTGGCTGCGAGCACGAGTCCCTTCTCGCTCTTGATGAACTTCATCACCGTCGAGAGGAGGCGCAGATAGACGTCCTGGTGGCTGTCCGGGCCCGCGATCATGCAAATCAGGCGCACGGGCTGATCGTCGACGACCGAGCCGTACGCAATCCCGGCCTGGGCCACGCCCATCGCCAGCACGAACTGCTCGACGGCCGGAAGCTTGGCGTGCGGCACGGCGACCCCGTAGCCCACGCCCGTGCTCATCATCACTTCGCGGCTGAAGATGGCGTCCTGGAGGCTCTTCGGATCCTTCACGAACTTGGACGTGGAAAGGAGTCCGAGCAGCTCGTCGAGCGCGCCTTTCTTGTCCTGCGCCTGGAGCCAGGTGATGTGATCGGCAGTCAGGAAGTCGGCGAGGGTCGGCATGTTCGAGGGGGTTCCGGCCGGGTGAGCCCGCGATGGTAGAACCCAGCCCACGGGCAGGCAAGAAGCCGGCCCCGCCCCACGCATGGCTGATTCACGGAACTTCGAAGGGTTGGTGCCCGTCTCGTGGGCCGCTCGATACCGCATCGACGTGCCGGAGGGGCCGCCGCCGCGCGGAGGGTGGCCGCTCCTCGTCGCACTCCACGGATTCGGCGACGACGGCGCACGCATCCGCGAGCGGCTCCGGGGGCTCGACGCCGCCCCCTACGCGCGCCTTTTCCCCGACGGCCCGTTTCCCGTTGAAATGCACGAGGACTCGGGGCTTCGCGTGGGATTCGCCTGGTACCAGTACACGGGCGACCAGCCGGCGTTCATGCGCGCCCTCGCGTTCGCCGACGCGCACCTTCAGTCGGTGGTCGACCACGCGGCGGCGCAGGTGGTGATCGACCGGTCGCGCGTCGTGCTCCTGGGATACAGCCAGGGCGGATACCTGGCGGGCGTCGCGGCCCTACGCGATCCGTCCCGCTACCACGCGCTGATCGCGATCTCGTGCCGCATCAAGACCGAGTCGCTCGGCGACGTCCTCCCCGACCGCGCGGGATACCCCGTCCTCATCCTCCACGGCGAACGGGATCCGAGCATGCCCGTCTCACGCCAGCAGGACGCAGCCACGGAGTTGCGCCGCCATGGCGTGAACGTGGAGATGCACGTTCATGCGGGTGGACATGGGCTCCGGGGCGAGCTCGTTCCGTTGGTGGATGCGTTCGTGCGTCGAGTCACGCCAACGTAGGTCACTGCGTTTCCACCGGAATCAGGCCAGAGGATTCGACCACGCAAGCCCCGGGAACCGAGCGAATCCACTGTCATGCGTCTGGAGCGTCAATCCGTGCTCGATTGCCAACGCGGCAAGATGGGCGTCTGGGACCATCTTCGCCGTCGCCCCGGGCACGGCGAGAAGGACGCCAAGAATCGCCGCGTGCCGCTCGGTTGGCTGCGGCACGTACACGGTGTCGACCTCCAGCCACGTCGCCACCTGCTTCCAGGCGCGGGGAAGATCGACGGCCGCCGCGAAGACTCGGGGGTTTGTGACGATCCGCAGGAACGCCAACAGTGACGGCCACGGCAAGCCCACGCGGATGCCGCTCGACAAGACATCTTCCAGCCAGGCGCGCGCGCGCGCGTGTTCTGGCATCGTGGTCACGTTGGCGTAGATCAGCAGATTGGCGTCGAGCAGGATCACTTGTGCGTCTCGCCCTCGATCAAGTCCAGCACGCCCGCGATGTTGGCGAGCGAAGGCAGCAGGCAGCGACCGAGGTTCAACGGCTTGAGTCGAAAGCGCGCCCGCCGCTTGGGTCGTTCCTCGAGTCGCTCCAGGCCTTCGCGCATCACCTGATTGACAGCTTCTTTCAAGCTCAACCGGCGGCGCTCCTGGAGCCGACGAAGCCGAACCGCCACGTCCTTGTCCAGAGTCAGAGTCGTTCGCATGGCATCAGAGCATACATGGGTTGATGTCTTGATGCCACCCACGCTCCGATGAAGCGCCACATTCGGCCAGCGGCCGGGGCCCGTCGACGACGAGGTCCGAGAGCACGACGACGTGCGACATCGCCGCCCTCGGCAGAAAACGTCGGGGCAGCGCGCAGGGTGTCGAGGCCGATGAGGACCACGGCACACCGCTGCGGGCGCATCGGCGCCTACACCCTCAGCTCGTCCAACTGCTCGAACCGCAGGCCCAGGTCGTTGACCATCTGCCAGACGGCCGCGAGCGCGAAGCGCGAGTTGCTCTGCGCGCACGGCGGCAGATCGGGCCGTGCGACGAGCGCCTTCAGTCGATCGTAGACGTCGAGCACCTGACGTTCGGCCTCGGTCGGCGTGCGACCGAGGAGATCCTTGTCGTCGTTCATGTGATCAGCTCTTCCCCACCGTCAGTTGACCTTGCGCTTGTCGACGACGCGACGGGCCTTCAGCTCGAAGCGCGGCAGCGATCCCGCTGCGGCCTGCGCCAGGTTGATGCGAAGGCCTTCGTGGGCTTCCGCCAGCTCCTTGCCCAGACGCCGATGGACCGCATCCCAAGGGTCGGCGCAGCCAGCGCGCAGCTCCACGTTGACCGTGATCTCGTCCACGTCGTCGATCTTCTCGACGAGGATCTGGAACTCGTCCACGGCGGACTCCTCGCGCACGATGCTCTCGATGGCGCGCGGATAGACGTTCGTGCCGCGGATCAGCAGCATGTCGTCGACGCGCCCCAGGATTCCGCCCTCGTAGATGTCGAACGTGCGACCGCAGCGGCAGTGGGTGTGCGGCACTTTCACGACGAGATCGGACGTCCGGTAGCGGAGCACGGGGATCATCCCTCGCCCGAACGACGTCACGACGCGCTCACCCCGCTCGCCGTATCCGACGGGATCGAGCGTCTCGGGGTTCAGCACCTCTTCGATGAAGTGATCTTCGATGATGTGCGCGCCGCCCGGCTGATGGGAGCACTCGAACATGATGATCGTGCCGAGTTCCGTCATGCCGGCCGTGTCGCCGCAGATCCCGCCCCACATGCCCTCGATCATCCGCTTCGTCGCCGGGATGCTGCCGGCCGGCTCGCCGGAGACGATCACGCGCTTGACGGTCCCGTGCCCCGGGATGTCCACGCCCATCTCCTTCGCCGCCTGCGCCATGCGGAGCGCGTACGTCGGCGTGGCGCAAACGGTCGTCACGTTCATGTCGAGGATCTGCTTGACGCGCGCCTCCGTCGTCATGTTGCCCGACGGGACGACGAGCGCGCCGAGCTTCTCGCAGGCGTAATGCGCGCCCCAAAAGCCGATGAACGACCCGTAGGAGAACGCGAAGAACACCGTGTCCGTCGGACGCACACCGAACGCCCAGAAGCCGTACGCCCAGCACTCGGAGATCCACTGCCAATCCTTCGGTCCGTCGAGGACGCGCAGCGGCGTCTTGCCCGTCGTGCCGGAGGTCAGGTGGTAGCGGATGGCGTTCTCACGCGGCACCGCGAGCAGGTCGCCGAAGATGGGCTTCTCTCGCTGGGAGGCCATCCAGTCGGGGCGGTCCATCACGGGGATTCGCCGGATGTCGTCCCAGGTCTTCAACTGTTCCGGCTTGAAGCCGGCCGCGGCGAAGCGCCGCTGGTGAAACCCGCTCTTTTGCGCCGCGTAGGTCGTCATGCGGCGGAGCTTCTCGAGCTGGAGCCCGCGCAGCTGCTCCTTCGGCAGCGTTTCCATCTTCGGGTTCCAGTACGGCTGATCGATCGTCACAGCGTCTCCCCCTGATCCTTCCCGAGCACGTCCTTCGCGATGATCACGCGCTGGATGAGCGACGTTCCCTCGTAGATCTGCATGCCTTTGATGTCGCGCAAATGCCGCTCGGCCGGCGATTCGTTCGTGTAGCCGCGGGAGCCGAGCACGAGAATCGTGTCGTTGGCCGCCTTCACCGCATTCTCGACGGCCAGGTACTTGGCGACGGAGACCTCGCGCGCATTCGAACGGCCGCGATCGCGAAGCCAGGCGGCGCGGAGCGTCAGCAGCCGCGACGCCTGAAGGTTCGCGTGCATGTCGGCGATCAACCCCTGAACGAGCTGGAAGTCCCCGATGCGCTGCCCGAACTGCCGGCGCCGGCGCGCGAAGTCGACGGAGATGTCGTGACACGCGCGGTGAATGCCGACGGCACCGGCCGCGACTCCGAGGCGGCCGTGCTCGAGCGCGCCCATGGCGACGTGGAACCCGCCGCAAGGCCTGCCGACGATGTCCGCGGGCCCGACCTCCACGTTCTCGAGGAGGAGGCGCGCGTGGTCCGATCCGCGATGGCCCATCTCACGCCCGGGCATGCGCTCGCGCCGCAAACCCGGAGCGTTCCCGCGCACGAGGAAACACGTGAGCCCGCGATGCTTCAACGCCGGGTCGACGGTCGCGAAGAGGAGGATCCAGTCGGCGACACCGCCATTCGTGATCCAGACCTTCTCGCCGGAGATCCGCCAGCCGGTTCCATGGGGCGTCGCCCGCGTGGAGATCGCCGCCAGATCCGTCCCCGCCTGCGGCTCCGTGAGGCCGCACGCGTAGATCGCGTCGCCGCGCGACAGCCGGGGCAGGTGCTCGCGCTTCTGCTCGGGCGAGGCGAAGTCGTTCAGGCACAGCCCGCACAGCGCGCCTTGCACCGTGATGAACCCGCGCCACGACGAATCGACGGCGCCGAGTTCCTCCATCATCAGCGCGGACGCCACGTGGGTCGCGCCGGCGCCGCCGACCTCGCGGGGCAGCGTGCATCCGATGAATCCCGCGCGGCCGAGTTCGGGGACGATGGAGCGGTCGAAATGCCCGCGCTCGTCCGCGTCTCGCACGCGAGGTGCGAGGACTTTCGCCGCGAAGCTCCGCGCCGCGTCCTGGACCGCGAGTTCCGCCGCCGTGGGTTCGAAATCCAATTCAGTGTCCTTTGAACTGCGCCGGGCGCTTGGCGACGTAGGCGCGGTGGAACTCGGCGTGATCGTCGCCGAGCATCATGAGGGCCTGGGCCTGGGCCTCGGCCTCGAGGGCCGGCCCGAGTTGCATGCACCATTCGTTCTCGAGCATCTGCTTCGTCATGCGCATGGCGAGCGGCGGGCCGTCCATCAGCTTGCGCGCGAGTTCGAGGGCGACGGGCATCACCTCGGTCTGAGGGACGACGCGATTCGCGAGCCCCATCTGGAGCGCGGCCTCGGCGGGAACGGGGTCGCCGAGCATGAGCAGTTCCGTCGCGCGCCCGAAGCCCACGACGCGGGGCAGCAGGAACCCGGCCCCCATGTCGGCGCCAGTCAGTCCCACCTTGCTGAACAGGAAAGCGATCGACGAGCCCACAGCCATGACTCGCAGGTCGCTCGCGAGGGCGATCACCGCCCCGGCGCCGGCAGCAACCCCGTTGATCGCCGCGACGATCGGCCGATCGAATCGCCGCATGTTGCCGATGAGCTCGCCCGTCATGCGCGTGAAGGCGAGGATCTCGTGCATGGGATGCCCTTGCAGGGCTCCGATGATGTCATGCACGTCGCCGCCGCTGCAAAATCCCCGCCCGGCACCGGTGATGACCACGGCGCGCGTGTGGAGGTTCTTCTGCTCCGCGGCGAAGAAGTCCGTCAGGCCGCGGTAGAGGGCGAGGGTGAGCGCGTTGAGGCGCGGGGGGCGGTTCAGGGTCACCGTGACGAGGTGCCCCTCCCGAACGACGTCGAATTCAGGCGGTTGGGTCATGGGCGGCAACGATTTGACACGCTGCCGGCCCAAGAGTCCAGGGGGCTGGGGCCCAAGCCCGCGAGAACTTCACTTCGCCGGGGGCTTGCCCGGGTCGAGGGTGAGGGTCTTGTTGTCGTTCTTCTTGTTGTCGTCGCCCTCGTAGATCGAAAGCGTCCACTTGATGTCCTTGCCGAAGTACTTGGCGACATCCGTGGTGTCGAACGTGATCGTGAACGTCTTGCCCGGGGCGATTTCGGTCATCGTCTCGCTCTTGACGTCCGTGGACTTGCCGTCCGCTCCGGCGATCTTGAGCGTCACCGTCCGGGCGCCCTTGTGCTCGCCCTGCCCCACGTTCTTCACCGTCCCGGTGACCTCGACGGTCGTCTTGTCCTTCCACTTGACCTTGATGGACTCGGCCGCGAGGTCCGGCTTGAGGGGTTCCTTCTCGGACCTGCCCGTCGGGTTCTTCTGTGGCGGTTTGTTTGGGCGCTGCGCAGTGGCGACGGTCGTCACGAGCATGAGGACGGCGATCGCTGACAGGATCGAGCTGAGGTTCTTCATGGGTTCTCTCGCGGGCGGGAGGCCTTGCACACGGTTCGCTCCGTGCTGGGCAGGCAAAACATACGGATTGCGGGGAGCGCGGACCACGAACCGTTCCAGCTTGGGAACAGTCAGGGCTTCAACCGGTTCCGGAGACTCACGCCCAGGCCTCAGACGGGAACCGTGCCGCCGTCCATGAGGAGCGACTGGCCGGACACCCCCGCAGCGCCGTCGCCCGCCAGCCAGACGACCAACGACGCGACTTCTCCCGTGGAAAGCAGGCGGCCGAGGGGGTTGAGGCCTGCCAGCGCGGCCTTCGCGGCGTCGGGCGACCGGCGCGTCTTGCGCGCCAGTTCGGCCGCAGCCTGGGTGACGATTTCCGTGTCGGTGAATCCGGGGCAGACGGCGTTGACGGTCACGCCGGAGGACAGGAACTCGGCCGAGAGCGACCGCGTGAGTCCTGCCAGGGCGTGCTTCGACGCGACGTACAGCGCGTTGAACCGGTAGCCTCGGGCGGCCGCCGTGCTCGCGACGTTGATGATGCGGCCGAATCCCGCGCGGACCATTCCCGGGACGACGGCGCGGACCATGCGGAGGGCGCCGCGCACGTTCACGTCGAGAATGCGATCGATCTCGTCGTCCGTCGTGTCGGCGAGTGTCGCCGAGTGAGCCTGCCCCGCCGCGTTCACGAGAACCTCGATGGGCCCCAGGGCCGTCTCGACGGAACGGACGCAAGCCTCCACGTGGGCCGCGTCGGTCACGTCGCAGGTGTGCGCGACCACGTCGCCCCCGGTCTCCTTGCGGATCGATTCCGCTGCGGTCGTGAGGACGCCCAATCGGCGCCCCGCAAGCCCGACGCGCGCACCGGCGGCGGCGAGCGACCTCGCGATTTCGAGCCCGATCCCCGATCCCGCGCCCGTGACGAGCGCCGTTCGCTGGAGGGAAGTGGTGTGCGACCGAGGCATGAAGGCGTCGATCATAGCAGCGACCGCCCTGTGGACTGTTCGTGTCGGTCAGGCCGGGTTGGGCAGATCGACGAACGTGGCGTCGAGCCCCATTCGGGTCGAAAGCCAGTTCGCGAGGCACCGGGGTCCGACGCGCTCGGAGGCGTGGTGTCCGACCGAGATGTGGTGGATCCCCTCCTCCTTCGCGATGTGCATGTTGTACTCGGAGACCTCGCCGGTGATGAAGCAGTCGAGGCCCGCCGCGACGGCCTTGTTCAGATCGCCCTGAGCCGCGCCCGAAACCATCCCCACCGTGCGAATCTCGGGCGGACCGAACGGGAACGCGAGAGCGTCCGTTCCGTAATAGGCCGACACCCGGGCCAGGAATGCGTCCGCCGCGGCGGGCACGGCGAGCGTCGCCCGCCACCCGACCGCCTGGCCCTTGTAGAGCGCGAACGGTGCGAGGTCCGTCCCGCCCAGATCCCGCAGCGCCGGGGCGTTGTTGCCGATCTCCGAATGGCGGTCGAGCGGCAGGTGATAGGCGAGGAGGTTGAGATCGGCTTTCAGGAGCGCGCTCACGCGTTTGCGGAATGCGCCGCGCAACACCATGGATGCCCCGTCCCACAGGATGCCGTGGTGGACCACGAGAGCATCCGCGTTCATCTCGACGGCGCGCTCGATGAGCGCCAGCGACGACGTGACGCCGGTGACGACTCGTCGAATCGTCGGCCGACCCTCGACCTGCAACCCGTTCGGGCAGTAGTCGGTGAACAGTCCCACCTCGAACAGCTGATTCAGCTGTGCCACGAGTTCGTCGCGTCCGAGCATGGCCGCATTATGCTCGCTCGCACACTCCGCCCACGCCACCAGGAACAAATCGACCGTGGCTTGCGTTGGAGGATTGCCCGATGGAACCGCTCACCCCCCAAGCCGACAACCGGCACGGGAGCACCCCATGATCCGCCGCGGCCCCACGTCGTCCGTCCTCCCGATCCTCGCACTCACCCTCGTCACCTCGCTTCATGGGGTGGCTCAGCGAAAGGAAGCGAAAGCCGATTGGCAGGGCCACTCGGCGGTCATCACCTACGGCGTCCCTCAAGTGGGCAAGCACACCATCGAGGAACTTCAGGTCGGCAGCACGTGGCGCATGGGGCGCAACGACGCGTCGATCCTCACGACGGACACGATCCTGTTCGCAGGAGATGTCTTCGTCCCACCGGGCGGGTACCGGTGCAACATCCAGCGGACCGATCAGGACACGTTCGCCATCAACTGCGACGGGGGCACCCTCGCGCTGGATCCGTCGGGCGGTGAGGGCGGCGCCGGTTTCCCCGGCAAGCTCGGGAAACTCGACAAGCCGACGAAGGCCCTCGAGCTCGAGGTCAAACCCGACAAGGCCGTCGGGAAGAACCAGGCCGTGACCGTCGCCGTGCGCTTCGGTCCGAACGAAGTGAAGAGCTCGTTCACGGTCGCGGGTGCCAAGGCGATGAAGTCGCCCGGCTGGGTCCTCGATGTCTTCACGATCCCAGACGACGTGTTCGAGAAGGCGATCGACGCGGGCAAGGCCGTGCCCGTGGCGAACCTCCGCAAGGAGCCACTCGACAAGAAACACCCGGTCTGGTTCAACCTCGTCGTCTCGAAGAACGGGGCGTCGTGGTGCCCGCCGATGGAGCCCACGACGAGCGCCTTCGAAGCCGTGAAGAAGCCCGACTCGGGCGCCGTCGTGAAGGCCACGTCCGCCACGTGGAGCGAGGCGAAGGAGAAGAAGACGACGGTCGAGTGTCAGGTGTTCGACGCCAAGAAGGGCTCGATCCAGATCACGCTCACGGGCGGCGCGAAGACCCTGACCCTTGCGTCCCCCGATCCGTCCGCCGTCGCCAAGCCGAAGTGATCGGCACACCGCGTGGCGGAGCGTTTCGCGTTGGCCGCGCCGTGCGCGGCTGATAAACCTCGCTCATGTCGTCCGACGAGGTCAAGCTCCTGCGCACGCCGTCCGGCCGCGTGTGGTACCTCGCCGAGCACGAAGCCTGGCTCGAGCAGCGCGGCTACCTGGATCCCTCCGGGCCGCGCGCGGACGACCCGACACGCTGCGTCTTCTACCGAACGCGCCATCGGGAGAACGCCGTCCGGGACGACGGGCCCGGGGGGATGAGGATCTTCGACAAACGGCTGCGTGAGATCAGCGTCGGGGACCTGCTCCAGACGAGCCTCGCCGCGCGTCGCATGACGACGCCCATCGCCCAGGAATGGAACATGCTCTGGCGCGCCCGCAAGGCCGGTCTCATCGTTCCGCGCCCCCTGGCATTCGGCGAGGTCCGGCGCGGCCCCCTCCCGACGAGCTCGTTTCTCGTCGTCGAGAACATGGAAGGCACGAGTCTCGACCAGCTGCTGCTGCGGCCCGAGGCACTCGGTCGCGAACGCACGAACCTCGTCGCCGATGCCATCGCGCACGCGGTGGGGTGGATGCACGCCGCGGGGCTGCGCTTCCCCTCGCTCTTCGCGAAACACATCTACGTGATCGGGATCGACGGCGCGCTGCCGCGCGTCGGCTTCATCGACCTCGCGTCCATGTCCCAGCACCGCGCAGTGTCCCCGCGCGAGCGCGCTCGGGATCTGGCGGCCCTGGCAGCGACGCTGCCCCGCTCGCGTGTCAGCGCCGCACTCCGATGGCGGTTCCTTCGCACGTACCTCGCCGCGTCTGCCGGCCTCCGGTGGCCGCCCCGCATCGCGTGGTCCACCATCTCTCGCCGCGTGGAGTGGTTCTACAGACACCGGGGCAAGCGGACTCACGCCTGTCCCATGCCGGATCGGGACGGCCTCGAGGTGGCCGCGGGGCGAGGCATCCACGCGATCCCGAGCCGCATTGGATGCATCGCCCTCCATGCCCCGAGCCTGGATCAGGCCACGTGGCCGCGGGGCACGTGGCAGAGCTTCGACATGCTCGCCGTTCGCCGCGGCAGCCAGTACGAGACGAGGATCCTCTGGACGGCGTATCGCCTGATGCGTCAGTTCGGGCTCGCTGCGCCGGCGCCTGTGGCGGTGAAGCTCGCGGGTGATTCGTCCTGGCTCGCACTCGAAGCACGTGTCCACGACGATCATCCGCCGATCGCCGACGCCCTCGCGGCCGCACCGCTCACTGCCGATGCCGAGCGGCGGCTGGGAGATCTCCTCGTCGGGCTCTTCGCCGCGGGAGTCGTCCCGGGTCCCCACGTGTTCGCGCACATCCGCATGGACCCCCGAGGGATCCCCTCGCTCCATCACCGAGCGGCAGTCCACGTCCCACGACGCATGCACTCCTGGAATGCCGTACGGGCTGCGCGTCGTCTGGTTTCCGCGTTGAAACTGCTTCCGCTCGACAAGGCGTGCCGCGACCGCATTCGCCGGCGGATCGTCCACGAAGGTGTATCGGCGGCGCTCGGCCGCTACGAGACGTACGCAGCGCCGCTCCCGTGAGTCGCCTCGTGTTCATCGGGTCCCGCAGACGCGCCTCCGCCTCGACGGCGACGCGCGCGCGCCAGGTGGCCGCGAGGCTCGGCGCCGCGGTGAATCCGTGGTTCGTCCGGGCCTCGGACACCGTCGTCATGGTGAAGCGCATCGACTGGCGCGCGGTGAACGCCGCGCGGGAGGTCTACTGCGACGTGAACGACGACGCGCGCGACCTGGAGGCGCTCTCGACGCGACCGGACATTCGCGTGATCGCGTTGACGCCGCTTGCTGCCGAGTGGATCCGCCGGCGAATCCGAAACCCCGTGATCTGCATCCCGATTCACCACTGCAATCTCGAGGGCCTGCGCCGCACCCCCGCGCCGGTGTGGAGGGTCGTCATCTCCGGCGACCGATTCCAACTCGACCGCACGGTGGTCAGGCAGCGCCTCGAAGCTGCGGGGTTCGAGCTCACCGAAGTGCGGGGCCAGGAACCTCGCGAGAAGCACTGTGCCGCGTTGGCGAACGCCGACATCGCGCTCGCGTTCACGCCGCAGGCGCCGACCCCGAATCATCCCCTGGAACTGAAGCCTCCGCTGAAGCTCGTGAACGCGATGGCGTTCGGCGTTCCCGTCGTCGCGTACCCCGAGCCCGCGTTCGAACCATTCCGCGGGATGTTCCAGGCCGTCACGTCGCTCGACGAGCTCGTCGAGGCCTGCGTGGCGTTGCGATCGAACGAGGCGGCCCACGACACGCTGGCGATCCGAGGACTGGACGCGGCGCGAGAGTTCAGCCTCGACCGGATCGCGGACGCCTATCGCCGCCTCGTTCCGTCATAGATCGACGCCGCGTCGCCGCCAGTGACCCGAGTTGATCTTGGCGCCGAGCAGCGAGTGCCACCACCGCTGGCGGAACGGCGTGCGGTGAGCGCCGGCCGTCGGCCACGCCGCCGTGACGGCGGCGAGGAACGCGTCCGCGGCCGCCTGCGGTGAGAACTCGCGGCGGAACGCCGCCGCCGGGTCGAACCGTTCGCGATCGGCGAGAACGGCGTCGATCGTCGTCGCGAAGGTCTCGATGGGCGCCAGCTCGCCGGCGTCCGCGCGGACGTACGCCGTGCCGGCGACGAGCCGTGAGTTCACGATCTGCGGAAGTCCGGCCGCCATCGATTCGAGGATGGTGCGCGGTGCTCCGTCTTGTTCCGAGAGGATCAGCCCCACGCCGCAGGCGTTCAGGAGCGCGTTCGCGCGTTCCGCAGGAACGTGCCCGGCGAAGTCGATCGTCGGCGACGCGGCCTTCAGTTCCCGAACGAGCGTGGGTTCGGGAGTTCCGATCACGAGCCACCGGAGGTTCGGTCGCGCGCGAACGATGGGCGGCAGCGCCTTGTAGTTCTTCGGCAGCGCATTCATGTTGCCGAAGCAGACCACGTCCCACGTACGCACCGCTCCCGCGAGCGGATGGAACGCACCCGGGTCCGTCGTCTTCAGCCAGCGCGCGGCATGAGCCTGGGGAAAGAGCGCGCGCGTGGACTCCACGTGGCGCGGCTCGTCGCAGAAGATCACGTCGTATCCCCAGGTCCGCCGGGGATAGAACCGCCGGCTCGCGCCGTAGAACGCCCACAACTTCCAGCGCCCGCTCCGGAGCGCCGGCAGGTAGGACCACTTGTCGCCACGGACGAGGAGGATGTCGCCCGCGAGGGCCTTCTCGCCGAGACCACGAAACGACCGCACGACCTCGATGGCGACTCCGTGCGAGTCGAACGTTCGCGCCTGGGGTCCGCCCATGTAGATCGTCGCCCGCCCCAGTGCGCCCCGGGCGATCAGTTCCGTGAGCATGGCCCGATTCCCGTCGGCGTCGAGTGCCGCCGCCAGGTCATCGGGCATCACGCCCTTGTGGTGCGAGAGGAAGACGAGCGAGTCGAACACGGCGGCGATGGTAGCGCGGGCGAAGGGTCCTTCGGGACGCTGTGGTGCCAGAGCGCGTCGAACGAACGGCCGGGCTGTACCGTTCCACGCCCGAGTTGCGGCCGCCGGGCGCGGCGGCGTCGATGTCCAGCGCCTCGCCAGCACCTCGCGCGACGGGAGATGACCCGGTGATACGTCGATCACTCATCCGACGTCACTCGACGAACGCCGCGGCGAAGCAGCTCGTCGTGCCGTCGGCAAGTCGGACCGATGCGGTGACAGCCGCGCCCCGGTCGATTCCCGGAATGTCGCCGGCACAAGTCCAGGCGTATCGATGCACCGTTGCGTCGCCCGAGGCCGATCCGCGGAGTTCCAGCCGAGATAGCGGAACCTCGACCGCGATCATCGTGCCGCAGCGAACGGTGACGGCCTCGTGGGACACCGGCTGCGGGGCTTCGACCCAGCCGGTGCACAGGAGACCGTCCCCCCCCCCCCCGACCCCGCGTGTCCTCGCGATCGTCATGGCACCGCGGGCGATCGAGGTCCGCACGAAGTGTTTCGCGCATGGGCGCCTCGAGATCACGTAGATGTCCTGGGAGAGCCAGAGCCCCTTCATGACGAACAGTGCGAGGGGAAGGCCACGGCTCGCGATCAGCGCCTTGACCCAGAGGGGGTCGACGTCCGTCGTCCCGTAGAGCTCCCGCGGAAGCCGGGCGGATTCGCTGACGGGCTCGAATTGGTGTGAGCGACCCATGGGGCCCTCGTCCAACCCATGCGTGCTGAACATCAGTGCGCCAGACGGCGCGCAGATTCGGTAAAGGCGCTCGATCCAGTCGCCAAACTGCTCGGGTCGCAAGTGCGTGAACAGTGAACCGACGAACACCAGGTCATGGCGCGATCGAAGCTCCAATTCACCTGGAGTCCAGGCAGCCGGTACCCGCATGGCACCAGTGATCCGGCCGGCGTAGTCGACGGCTTCGTCCTGAATGTCGGACACACTGAGAGCGATGTCGCCGAGCGCGGCCCGGAGAAAACGC
Source organism: Planctomycetota bacterium (assembly GCA_044222185.1). GTDB lineage: Bacteria > Planctomycetota > CAIWVZ01 > JBGANV01. The sequence goes on along the minus strand of JBGANV010000009.1, from coordinate 192,936 downwards.
GCGGTCCTACCGTAGCCGGACGCATAGTCGAGAACTGAGAGGGGTCGGGCCTCGAGTCCCAAGACGCGGCAGACCTCGGCGACGGTCATTGCTGCTTCATAGCCCTGTCGGAGGTACTCCGCTCGTTGAAGCCGTCGATCGACGTGAGGTTGATCGAGCCAGCGCAGCATCTCGTCGTTCGGATGAATCGCCGTAGCGGCGGTCGGATCGGCAAGCAGCCCCACCGCACGGAGGAACGCCGCCCCCGGAGCATCAATCATGCGTGTCAACCATCATGTTCTCGTCCGAGTTCCTCGGAGTCGGACTCACTCTGCAGCCGCTCCATCAACACGGCCTCGCGTGCAGCGCGCCCAGATCCCTCGCAGCGCACGAAGGGACGCTTGCGCCGGATTCTCCGCCCGGGCCGACGGCTTTGCAACGAACGACTCGCCCGCGCGGCCCCACCACGTGATCGTCCTGAGTTGCAATCGACGCGCGAATCGTCCGGGCCTTCGAAGGCGTGCCGCCCACGTGACGGTCGGCGGTCCCGTATGATGCGCGGCACGAAACCCGATCGCCGCAAACCCACCCCATGCGCCGCACCTGCACACTGTGTTCGAACGAAGCCGTCCAGTTCCGGGCGACGTGCGCAGCCCACCTGGACGACGCCGCCGCGCACCGCGACGAGGCCCTGGCTGCGATCCGATCCGGCGGCGGGCACCTCCACGTCTACGCCGGGGTTTCGTGGGACGGGGTCGATCTCTCGGGCGCGAAACTCGAGCACGCGAGCTTCGAGGGAGCGACGCTCGTCGGCGCGCGGTTCGACGGCGCCGACCTCTCGCGGGCGAACTTCCGACGGGCGAAGCTCGCGGGCGCGTCGTTCGCCGGCTGCCAGCTCCAGGTCGCAAACTTCCAGGACGCCGATCTGACCCGCGCCCGGCTCGGGGGATGTCACCTGGAAGGCGTGCTCTTCAGCGGCGTCTGCCTGGAGGGCGCCGACCTGACGGACGCGAAGCTCGTGGGAACGCAGATCCGCTCGGCCAACGTCCGCGGCACGTCGTTCCGTCGCGCGAGCCTGCTGCGGACGAGCCTCTCTCGTTCGGATCTGACGGGTGCGGACTTCTCGGGCGCCCAGCTCCGTGAGGTCAGCGCGCTCGAGGCCACCGGGACCGAGTCCGTCGTCAGCGATCCGTCGACGGTGGGCCTCGATCAGCTCATTCCGAACCCGGCCGAAACTCCGTTGAAGCCGCGCAGGCCACAGCGTCCAAGCGAGTTCCGCTGGCCGGACCCGCCGCCCAAGGCGAATCCATAGGCCACGGTTCATGCAGGGTCCGCGCGCGTCCCCCGCCAGGCTCCCTCGACGTCGCCGGTCGCGACGGACACAATGGGCCCGGCATGCCGGATGAGACTCCACCGCCGCCTGGCGACGTGACGCAAGCGTTGGCGAACCGCGCCCGCGAAAACGATCGGGGCGCCTTCGGGTCGCTCTACGAACGACTGGCGCCCGCGATCTACGCCTGGGCCGCGCTCCGCATCCGCCCCGCGACGCGGCGCAATCTCGCCCCCGAGGACGTGGTGCAGGAGACGTGGTGGCGTGCGTTCGCGTCCTTCGGCACGTTCGATCCCGCGACGACGTCGTTCCGCGCCTGGGTCTTCGGCATCGCGTCGCACGTGCTCCTCGACGCCTTCCGCCGCGGCACCGTGCGCAGCCGGGTCCACACGACTCCAGCGGTCCCGCGAGGCCCCACCGTCTCGCAGACGCCGGACGACGCCACGCCCATCAGCACGCGCGTGGCGAAGGATGAGGCCCTCCGCGCCATGATCGAGAAGTTCCGCGAACTCGACGACGACGACCGGAATCTCCTCGTGCTGTGCGGCCTCGAAGGCGCGACGGCCGCGCAGGCGGCGGTCGATCTCGGCATCGGTGCCGAAGCGGTCGCCAAGCGATGGCAGCGCTTGCGAGCGCGTTTGCGCGACGCCGGCATCACGAACGATCTGGTCGACGACGGCTGAGCCCCGGCGTCACGGAGCCCGGCCCTTGGGATTGGAGGTCAACTCGTCCCGCAGCGACTCCGTCGATGACAGCAACGCGGCCCACCGCGCTCTCTCATCCGCCGGGACGAGCGCACTCGACCGCGCAGCGCGCGCGAGGATGAAGTCGGTGCCGAGCAGCACTGCGTCGAGCGTGTCCCGCGCGGTCGCGACCTTGCCAGCGTCCCGCGCGGCCACCGACCGCGCCACCTGGACGGCAGCGCCGACCCACTCGAGGGCCAACACCCGGAACTCCGCTCGCGTCGCGGCATCGGCAGGAGCATCTCGCCCCTGGCCGAAGCCCGCGCGCAGCGCCGTCGCCGCGCCGATGAGTCTCCGCGAGTCGGCGAGGTCCTCGGCGCCGGGCTGGACCTTCGGCGGAAACTTGTCGAGGTCGGCCTGCACGAGCCGCGTCGCCGCCGCCGTGTAGCCTGCGAGCTTCGAAAGCCGCGCCATGTCGGTCAACTCGGCGTGATCCAGATCCGACATGCCCTCGCGATCGCGGCGAACCTCCTCCAGCGCCGCAGCGCGATCGATGAGATGCTCCGCCTCCGTCACCCAGCGCGCGGATGGCATGCTCCAGCCGGGAGTGGCGCTGCCGAGCTCGTGCCCCCGCTTCATCATGGCGAGCGCACCCGTGTAGTCTCCGGATTCGCGGAGCACGATCGCCAGGTCGCACGCCGACCGCGCCCACTTCGGGTCGAGCGTCAATGCGGCACGGTAGGCCGCGGCCGCCTCCTCCGCGCGTCCCGCCAATCGCAGCACGGACGCCACGTTGTGCTTGAATCGCGCCGACTTCGGGTCGATGGTGCAAGCGGCCTCCATCTCCCGCACCGCGTCGTCGAAGCGTCCGGCGAGCAGGTAGAGCTCGCCGAGCTGCGACGCCCAGTCGGCGCTGCCGGGACGGCAACGGCGGGCGTCCTCAGCGGCTTCGGTCGCGGCGCCCAGGTGCGCGGCACGTCGCTCGGTTTGCACCAGGTCGCGCCAGACCATCGCCCAGGACGGCTTCAGGGTCGCGGCACTTCGAAATGCGAGGCGCGCCTGATCCAGGTCGAATCGATCGAGGGCGTGTCCGATGGCGTGCTCCGTCTGCGCCGTCGAGCCCCAATGAACCCGCAGCGCTGCCACGGCCGATCGCGCGGATCGTTCGTCGCCGGCCATGGCCGAGGCGAATGCCAGGTAGTGGAAGTCGATGAGGCGCGGCGTCGGACTCAGCGCGATCGCCTCCCAGATCTCGGCGACGGCGCGTTTCGCGACCCCGGCAGCCATCCCTTCACCGCCGAGCGCGAGTTCACAATTCGCCTTCACGAAGGAGAGGAACGGATCGACGGATCCCTCCATCGACGCCTTGACGGCCTTCGCCTCGGCGCCCCGGTGCGTTTGCTCCAGCGCCATGGAGTAGAGCAGCTTCAGTCCGGGAGACCTCGGAAGCAGCGGATGCGACTCGAGACGACCGACGGCCGCGGCCCACCGGCCCACGTAGAAGTCCACGAGCGTTTGCCCGCCGACTGCATCCTCCGACATCGGGTCGAGGGCGGCCGCCCGATCGAAGGCGGGGCCGGCCTCGTCGTATTGCGCCTCCGTGAGCGCTGAGTGCCCGATGGCGAGCTCGCGCTCGACGGCGGCCATGAGCGTCGCGCGCTCCGCAGCGAGCACCGCCGGGCGCGAGGCGATGAGCACCCCCGTCAGGACGCCGATCGCGGGCACGGCCAGGGCGAGCACGATCACGGCCGTCGCGGCGAGGGGCCGACGGCGCGCGCGCCGCACCCATCGCGTCGCGAATCCGACCGGCCGCGCGGACGGCGCCTCGCCATCGCGCACGCGTCGGAGGTCGTCGGCGAACTCGAGCGCGGTGCGGTAGCGACGGTCCGGGTCCTTCTCGAGGGCCGCGCTGATCACCGAATGGATGTCCGCGTGAACACCCTTCGCCAGCGTTCGAATGTCGGGAACCTCCCCATCGAGGATGGCCGAGAGGAGCGACTGTCGCGTGGCGCCGGTGAACGGCAATCGCAGGGCGAGCGCCTCGAAGAGTGACACACCCAAGCCCCAGACATCGGTCCGCGCGTCGATCACGCGGTCGCCCGAGACCTGCTCGGGAGCCATGTACGCTGGCGTTCCGAACACGTCGCCCGTGCGCGTCAGGCTCGGTCCGCCGTCATCTGCGTGCGCCAGACCGAAGTCCAGCAGGACGGGCTCGCCCTCCTGCGTGATCATGATGTTCGCGGGTTTGACGTCGCGGTGGACGATCCCCGCCTCGTGCGCGGCGTGAAGCGCTCGCGCCGTCTTCTCGAACACGACGAGCAGCTCGAGGGCACGACGTCGGGCGTCCTGCGTCGCCGCAGGCGAAGGAGCGTGGCGCTCGCGACTGATCCGATCCGCGAGGGTTTCGCCGTCCACGAGACGCATGGCGATGTAGGCGACGCCTCCCTCGACTCCCATGTCGAAGACGGGGCAGATGCACGGATGGTCGAGCCGCGACGCGGCCTCGGCCTCGCGCCGAAAACGACGGAGGACGGCCTCGGCCCCGGGCCCCAGGCCCGCGATCACCTTCAGCGCGACGGGCCGGCGGAGCCGCGGGTCCTCCGCCTCGTAGACGATGGCCTGACCGCCACGCCCCACCTCCCGACCCAGCACGTACGGCCCGAGCCTCGCCGGCACCTCCGTCGCGGACTCCGTCGCCGTGACGTCTCCCCCGAGCGCCTCCAGAACCGCCCGCGCGACCTCTTCGGCGGCCTTGGGAAAACGTGCCACGTAGCGAGCGAGGTCCGGTCGACGTCCGCACTCCACGTCGTCATGCAGCTCGCCGTAGAACGCGAGGAGTCGCCGCGTCTCGCTCTCGTTTGGGGTGGGCGAGATCATGGGTTCGGCGGCGTCCCGTCTCGCAGGGTCTCGCAGCGCCGGAGCAGCGCCGCCCACGCCTCGCGCTCGGACGCGGGCAACGCCGTCAAACCAGGGATCGCCCGCGCGTACTGCATGCTTCCCCCGATCAGGATGAAGTCGAGTACCTCCCGGGTCGCGAGCTCTCTCTGAAAGCCGGAGACGGCACGCTCCGAATCGACGGCACGTTCCAACAGCATCAGGGCCTGGCTGCGCAGCTCCGCCCGGACGGCGGCGTCCGCGGGCGCGTCGCGCCCGTCACCGAACGCCGCCTGCAGCGCTGCCGACGCGCAGGTGAGCCGCCGGGAGTCCGGAACGAAGTCCGTGGGCCGCGACGCACCGACCGGCGCGGCGACGCGCATGTCCTGCTGCAGAAACCGGTACTTGGCATGGAAGTACCCAGCCTCGCTCGCGAGCTGGGCCATCTCGGAGAGCTCGTCGTGCTCCAGGGACTCCGCGAGTTCGGCGTCGCGGAGGACCTCCTCCAGTGCCTCCGAACGGGCGACGAGCTTCTCGAGCGCTTCGAGCCGCCGCACGGTCAGGGCCGCCAGCTGCGGCGTGCGATCGCCGATGTCGCGGCTCTGACGCATGAGGTCGAGCGCCTCCGCATATCGGCCCAGGTATCGCACCGTGACGGCGAGTTCGGACAGCGCGCGCGCCGACCGTGGTTGCGACTCCAGAACCTTGCGCAGCGCGGCCTCCGCCTCCGAGAGTCGCCAGGCCTGGCGCAGGACGACGGCACGTGAGAACGCCAGTTCCTGATCCTGCGGCTCCGCGTCGCAGGCTGCATTCATCATGGCGATCGCTTCGTCGAAACGACCGGAGAGGGCGTAGACCTCGCCCAGGTTCGCGGCGGTCCGACCCGACGTCGGCCGGATCCGAAACGCCGCCTCCGCAGCCCGGATGGCGGCCGGAAGATGCGAGCAACGGCGCTCCAGCTTCACGAGGTCCGAGCAGACGGCTTCCCAGTCGGGACGCATCTCGAGGGCGTTCGTGTAGGCGATCCGCGCCGCGTCGAGATCGAAGTTCTCCAATGCGTGACCGACGGCGTGCTCGGACTGGGGCGTCGGTCGCCAGTGCGCGCGCAGCGCCGATGCCGCGGCGCGGGCCGACGGCTCGTCGGCCGCCATGGCAGCCGCGAAGGCGAGCTGGTGGAATGAGATCCGGCGTGGCTTGGGCGCGACGGCGATGGCGCGCCAGGCCTCGGCCACGGCGTCTTTCGCCGTCGGAGACCCAACGGTCCCGTCTTCGCGCAACAGCGCTGCGAACGAGCGGACGAAACACGAGAACGGGTCATAGCCTGCGCGCGCGCCCTTCGCGATGACGTCGGCCTCCTCCGAGCGGCCCAGGCCCCGCAAACACCCCGCGGCGATCGTCTTCAGTCCCTCCGACGACGGGAAGAGCGACGAGTTCTGCGCGCGCTCGAGCGCGGCCGTCCAGTCGCGCGCGACGTAATCCACCATCACTCTCCCGCCGACGGCATCTTCGGAGTCCGGATCGAGCGCCATCGCGCGATCGAAGGCGGCGCGCGCCTCGTCGAGGTCGCGCTCGAGAATGGCGGCGTGGCCGATCTCGATCTCGCGTTCGAGAAGCGCCACCCTCTTGTCTCGCTCGGCCGCCACGACCGCGGGGCGTGACGCGACGACGACACCCAGAAGCACGCCGAGCGCGGGCACCGCGAGCATGAGGAGGATGACGAGCACGGCCGTGAAGGGTCGCCGCCTTGCGCGTCGCAACCACCGTCCGAAGAGCGTCGCGGGCCTGGCCAGCGGCGGCTCGCCCTCGCGTACGCGACGAACGTCTTCGGCGAACTCGAGCGCCGTGCGGTAGCGGCGATTGGGATCCCGATCCAACGCCAGCGCGACGACGGCGCGGAGATCCGCCGGCACCGACGGTGCGACCGAGCGCAGATCCGGAGCATCCGTCTCGAGGATCGCCGACGCCAGGGCCTGGCGTGTCGCTCCCGCGAACGGCGGCCTCAGCGCGAAGGCTTCGAACAGCGAGGCGCCCAGCGCCCAGACGTCGGTCCGCGCGTCGGCAGGTGTGTGACCGGAGATCTGCTCGGGCGCCATGTAGGCCGGCGTTCCGAACACGTCGCCCGTCTGCGTGAGGGTCGGCCCCGCGTCATCCGCGTGGGCGAGACCGAAGTCGAGCAGCACGGGCTCGCCGGACGCCGTGATCATGATGTTGGCCGGTTTCACGTCGCGGTGCGTGATGCCGGCCTCGTGTGCGGCGTGGAGGGCACGGGCCGTTTTCTCGAAGATCGTGAGGAGTTCGCCCGTGCGCCGACTCGCGTCGCTGGAGGAGAGCGCGGTCCGGCTGTTTCGCTCGCGCGCGAGACGATCCGAGAGCGTCTCGCCGTCGAGGAGCCGCATGGCGATGTAGGCGGCACCGCCCTCCACGCCCACGTCGAACACCGGGCAGATTCCCGGATGGTCGAGGCGCGACGCCGCCTCGGCCTCTCGGCGGAAACGACGCAGGACGATCTCGGCGCCGGGGCCCAGGCCGGTGATGACTTTCAGCGCGACGCTGCGCCGCAGCCGCGGGTCCTCCGCTTCGTAGACGATGGCCTGACCGCCGCGCCCGCGCTCGGGCCCGAGGATGTAGGGGCCAAGCCGCGCGGGAACGTTGGCCCGACCTTCGGCCGCCGTTTCTCCCGACAGCGCCTCCAGGACGGCGCGCGCGACTTCCTCGGCCGAGCCCTCGTAGCGGGCGACGTAGCGCGCGAGGTCGGGTTTCCCCCCGGCCGCCAGCTCGGCGTGGAGTTCCTCGTAGAACGCGAGGAGCCGTCGCACTTCACTCGTGTTGGATTGGGGCGCAGTCATGGATGCCGCGGGGAGTCGGTCGTCGGAGGGTAGACGGCTCCGGCAGCTCCCGCTACCAGGTCCGCCGCCGCATCTGGAAAGTCGCACGAGATGGCGCAATCGGACAACTTCCCGTGCCAGAAGCGCGGAGTCCGACGACGGGGCCCGGGGATCGCAGGGACTTGGCGATCGCCGGAGCCTGGTGCCCTCGATCATCCGCTGGCGTCACCACGGGGTAACGAGCCGCGACCGCCCCACTCGGTCGGGTCTCCGCGTGACGCAGCTGATTTCCGGCGGTTCACGGGGCCAGCGAAGATACGGCAGGCGGGTTGCAATGGGCTTGCCAGCCCTGCCATCGAAGTGCCAACCCTTGGAGAACTCGAGCCCGTCATGATCCACCACGCCACGGCGCGACGCCTCGCGGTCGCAGTGATCGCACTTGCAAGTGCAACGGCCTCGGCTCAGCAGATCCTCGGCCCGCTCATCACGGTCACCGGAACGCTGCAAGACGACCGCCTCGGGGCCTCGGTCGCCAGACTCGGCGATGTCGATGGCGACGGGACCGCCGACTTCCTCGCGGGAGCGACCCAGGCGACGATCGCCGGCACCGGCCTCGTCAAGGTGATTTCCGGGGCGACGCGGCAGGTGATCCGAACGATCGGCGGCGCCGCTGCTGGGGACTACTTCGGAGGCGCGATCGCCAACGTGGGCGACACCGACGGCGACGGCCGTTCCGATTTCGTCGTGAGCGCCATCGGCGCGGGGCCGACGACGAGCCCGCTCAATTGGTCCGGAAGCGCCTACCTCTACTCGGGCGCGACTGGACTCGTGCGGCTCACGATCGGGGCCGGGACGACCGGCGACCATCAGGGCGCGGCCGTGGCCGGTGTCGGTGACATCGACAACGATGGAGTCCCGGATTTCGCCGTCAGTGCTCCAGGGACGCCTTCGCAGTACGCCACGATCGCGACGCCGGCGCTCGCGGGCGTCGTGCGGATCTTCAGCGGCGCGACGGGTCTCGTGATCCGCGTGCTCACGGATGGCCTCGTGGGTGGCGAATTCGGTGACTGCGTCCGGTCCGTCGGCGACCTCGATGGCGACGGCGTCGCTGACATCGCCGTGGGAGCCCCGTTCGGAGGGCCGCAGCTGCCGAACGGATTCCGCGCCGGCGCCGTGTACCTGTATTCCGGTGCGAGCAGCGCACTCATCCGGATTCTGGTTTCACCCTCGCTCACGCTCGACGGCATCGGCCGTGCGGTCGCCGCGATCGGCGACGTGGACGGTGACCAGATCCCCGACGTCGCGGTACTGTGCACGGGCAGCGTGACCGCGGGCGTTCCGAATCTCGGCGCGGGTTCCATGCTCGTCTATTCCGGCGCAAGTGGATCGGTGCTCTGGACCAAGCCGACGATCGGCGCCAGGGCCGTCAGCGCCACCGGCGACGTGGATGGCGACGGCGTCCCGGACGTTGCCGTCGGCGTCGACACGTTGGCTGCGCCCCCGATCCTGCCGTACCCCGGTGGTGTCCTGTTCCTGCGGGGTTCGACGGGGTCGTACATCGACCGGATCGACGGCTCGTCCACGGACCAGATGTTCGGGTGGTCCCTCGACGACGGCGGAGATCTGACGGGTGACGGTATCGGCGAGATCCTCGTCGGATCCATGTTCGCGAGCCCCGTGCCGGGCACGGCTCGCGCGGGGGCCGTGTATCTCGCGAGCCACGCCGGCGCCGGAACGTATGGCGTGACGGGCGGTGGAACGGTTCAGACGCTCGCGCTCACGTGGAGTCCGATCACCGGGCAGACCGGGACGATCGTGACCAGTGGTCTGACGCCACTTGGTACGGCATGGCTCTTCGCGTCGCTCGCGCCTGCCAACGCGCCCCTTCCCCTCGGCGGGTTCGCGTACATCGAGCTGAATCAGCTCGTGGCGGGATCTCCCCTTGGGTACGCGGCCGACGCCACCGGTGCCGCGGCGCTTGGAGTCGTCAACATCCGCACGCCATCGCTCGCGGGCTTCTCGGCGTACCTCCAGACGGCGGAGATCCTGCCCGTCGGGTCGCCAGTTCCGTATCACGTCTCGAACGGCATGCAGGTGCTCTTCATGCCCTGAACGGCGCGAACCGTACGGCTTGGCCGACCCGCCGAGCGCGGCGGACTCGGCCGCGCCCTCGGCGGCGCCCACGGGCCGGTGCGAGCACGCGGGCGAGGCTGGAGCCTCGCCCGTCCGGCCGCGTGGAACGCGGCGTTCCGGTTTTTAGAACTCGATCGGGTACACCGCGTACGTCAGGTTGACGCCGAGCGGTGCGGCGCCGTCCACGAAGACGGCCTGGAACGTGACGTGGTAGCCGATCGCGACCGGCGGGAGCTGGAACGAAGGCGACACGAATCTCCCGTTCCCATCCAGCGCCGCACCGTCCGGCGGATTGAAGATGCCGAACCCGTCGAACACCGCGAGGAACGGTCCGGCCGCACCACCGTAGGGCGTGACGGCCAGGACGTAGTTGCCCGTGGGATCAGGCCACGGCGCCACCGACACGCCACCGCCGAGGTCTGCAACCATCGTCACCGGGCTCAGCGGCGTCCCGCCCTCGATCACGAAGCGCGTGAACGTACCGGGGACCACATCCAGCGGATCCATGCGGATGCCACCGGCGTTCGTCCACGGGCCACCCACGTCCATCATGGCCAGGTTCGACGCCAATCCGCCGGGCGACTTCACCGCGAAGCCGATCCCGCCCGCGAACTGCGTCTGCGCGATCGCCGGCGGCAGCAGCGCCTGCAGCGTCGTCGCCCCGACGAACGTCGTGGCGAGCGGGACGTTGTTGGCATAGACCACGCTGCCGATCGGGAAGCACGTGCCCGCCACCGTCACGACGACCGGCGGCGACGCCGGCGTCATGGGCGCGATCTGCGTCGGCGCGAGCGCCGTGATCGGCGGAGCCGTCACCGTGAGCGTCGCCGCTGCCGAGGTGACCGTGCTGCACGCACCCGTCACCACGCAGTCGTAGGCTCCCACGTCCGACGGCACGACCGCGGCGATCGAGTACGTCGAGCCCGTCGCGCCCGCGATCGGCGCGGCGTCCTTCCGCCACTGATAGACCAGCGTGCCCGTCCCCGTTGCAGTCACGGAGAACGACGCGGGCAACCCCTCACACACGCTGGCGGACGTCGGCGCGTTGACCGTCGTCGCCGCGCCGAGGCTGATCGCGCACGCCGGGCTCGGCGTGGACGTGCAGCTGTTCGTCACGGTGCACACGTAGTTGCCAACGTCCGCCGCCGTGACCGCTGGCAGAGTGAGCGTGGGTGCGTTGGGTGCGCCCACGAGGGCGGATCCGTTCTTCGTCCACGCGTAGGTCAGCGGACCCGATCCCGTGGCGACGACCGTGATGTTCACCGGCGATCCGGCACAAACCGCCTGACTCGGCGTGATCGACGTCACGGCCGGCACGCTCCTCACCGAGAGGACGAACGGCGCCGTCGAAACCGTCGCACACAGGTTCGTCACGAGGCAGTTGTAGGTCCCCGCGTCGTTCACCGTCACGGGCGTGAACGAGATCGACGGCCCGGTCGCACCCGGGACGGTCGATCCGTTCTTCTGCCAGACGTAGGTGAACGGCGTCGTGCCCGTCGGCGTGACGGAGATCGTCACGAAGCTCCCCGCGCACGGATTGGACGCACCGCCGATGCTGGGCGCCGGCGGCGTGTTCACCGTGACGACCACGGGAGCGCTCGTCGCCGTGTTGCAGGCGTTCTGCACCGTGCAGGTGTAGCTACCGCCCTGGGCCGCGTTGACCGCGGCAATCGAGTAGGTGGCCGCGTTCGGCGCGCCCGAGATCGCCGAGCCGCCGAGCTTCCACTGGTACGTGTACGGGCCGCCGCCGGTGGCCGTCGCCGTCAACGTCAAAGGCCCGCCCTGACACAATGTCGTCGAACTCGCGTTCACCGTGACCGTCGGAGCGGCGAGGGCCGTGACCGCGATCGAATTGGTGAACGAGAACCCGCAGACGGACGACACGCGACAGGTGTAGGTCCCCGTCGTCGCCGCCGTCACCGGCGAGATCGTGAAGGTGGGCGCGTTCGGCGCACTCGAGATCGTTACCGAGTCCTTCTGCCAGCTGTAGTTGATGGTGCCTCCGCCCACGGCCACGGCATTGAACGTCAGCGTGCTCCCGACGCACGGAGTCTGCGTCGTGGCGGTGATGGTGCCCGTCGGTGACGTCGACACGGTGATGGGAATGGCCGCAGACGTCGCCGTGCCGCAGGCGTTCGTCGCGCGGCAGGCGTACGAGCCGGCGAAGCCCGCCGTCACCGTCGGCGAGTAGATCGCCGCGTTCGGCGCACCGGCGATCGCCACGCCTCCCTTCAACCACGTGTACGTGATGCCAAGGCCGACCGACGTCGCGGTGAACGTCATCGTCGACCCTTGGCAAGGCGTCGCCGTCGAGGCGGTGATGCTCACCGTCGGCACGGTCGTGACCAGCATGTTGACCGTGGACGACAGGATGGATCCGCACGGCCCCGTGACGAACACCGCATAGCCGCCTCCGTCCGCCTGCGCGACGTTGGAGTTGGTGTAAGTCGCGCTCGTCGCGCCCGCGATGTTCACCCCGTCGTGCCTCCACTGATAGGTGAACGGGCCATCCCCGGCTGCGACGGCCGTGAACGTCGCAGAGCTGCCGATGCAGGCGACGCTGCTCGGGCCCGTGATCGACGCCACGGAGACCGGGTCGAGGATCGTGACGGTCCACGGCTGCGAGGTCAAAGACTGACACGGCCCCGTGGCGACGCAGTCGTAGACGCCTTGCGACGCCTCGACACGATTCAGCGTGAGCGTACTCGCCGTCGCACCCGCGATGGCGACACCGGCCTTCCTCCACTGGTAGGTGATCGGTGCCGTCCCGTTGCACACGAACGACGCGGAGATCGTCGACGCGGAAGGGCACACCGTGGTGGCACTGATCGGCTGAGTCGCGACGTTCAGCGACGCGGGGCCGACGTTGATGCCCGACGATCCGTCGATCGAAAGACACGGCGTGGAAACGGTGCAGTGATACGTGCCCTGCGCGGCCGCGTTCACGCTGGGGATGAAGTAGGTCGACGCATTGGCGCCCGGGATCGCGTTCGAGCCGAAGTACCACTGATAGTAGAGCGGCACGCCACAGCTCGCGGTCGCGGTCACGAACAGCGTGGCGGAATTGGCCGCGCACGACTGGACGTTCGGCGACTGCGCCGTGATCTGCGGCTGGCAGCATCCGTTCACGTTGTCCACGAAGAGGGCGAAGTCCTGATCCGTGGTGTCTCCGTTACCCGGGACACCATCCGCGACGATGTTCGCCGCCGTGACGGTGATGGTGATCGATCCTCCGAGGCCTGCGGGCAACGTGATGAACTCGCCGTTGTTCTTCGTGTCGCTCACGCCTCCGGTGGTGGAAAGGTCGTTCACGAATCGGTTGCCGCGGTAGACGATGCTGCCCCCGACCGTGACCGTGAGATCCAGGTCGTTCTTCCAGGCGCCGCCGACGAGGCTGCCCGGAGCGTCAGTCCACGTGAGGCCCACGCGGGTCTGCGACGCGGGGTTCGCGATCGTGTGTGTGGTCGACCACGTCGCGCCGGTCGAGCCGAGCACGGTGAGCTGGTCGTAGAAGGCCTTGCCGATGCCGGAGAAGAGCCGGCCCATCCCCACGCAGCCCATGCCCTGGCCGTTCGATGGAAGCGTGTCCCCACCGCCGGACCCGCTCAGGTACCGCGCCGTCGCCATGATGGCCGCCCGCGTCATGGCGGGCGACGGCGGGGGCAGGTGCCGTTCCGTCATCCATTGCCGGAGGAGGCCGGCGGTGCCGGCGACCGCGGGCGTCGAGTGACTCGTCCCGGACGACTGCGCGTACAGCGTCTGCCCTGCCGGCAGGTACTGATCGCAGACGCCGACGCCGGTGTAGCCCGGTGCCTGGCTCGCCGCGCCGGTGATGTGCGAGCCCGGAGCGACGACGTCCGGCTTGATCCGTCCATCCGCCGTGGGGCCTCGTGACGAGAATGACGCCAGGTCGTTCGCGCTATCCGCCGAGGAGTTCGTGATGCCGCAGCCGTCGGTGCCGTTCTGGCGCTGCACTTCCGAGGCGCCAACCGTCAGAACGTTCTTCGCGCAGCCCGGAGATGACACGGTCGTCGTACCAGGTCCCGAGTTGCCCGCGGCGAACACGACGACGAACTCGTTGTTCCCCGGGAATGCCCCTGACGTGTTCCCGTCGCGAACGACGGTGTCGTAGGCCTGCGCAGACGTGCCGTAGGTCGTGTACGGTGTCGACGTCCCGCTGATCATCTCGCCCCACGAATGGCTCGTGATGCGCGCCCCCGACGCGTAGGCACTCGCCGCGATCGTGACCTTCGAGGTCGCCGTCAATCCGCCGGTGTCGCTGAAGATCTTGGACGCGCCGAGGCTGGCCCACGGCATGATCCCGAGCCCGCGCCGGTAGAAGTTCGAGTCTCCCGCGATCGGCGGCACGCCTGCCGTGGCCTGATAACCGCCGAGGATCGACGCGTTGATGTTGCCGTGGCCGGCGATCGACGCCGTCGTCGGACTCGAGCTCCACTGGTTGTAGTACAGGACGCGATTCGCGCCGCCGGGGACGCCGCCCACGCGGAACTCGGGGTTGACGGTCGTGAGGCTGCCCTGGTCGATGCCGTCGTCCGACACGTCGATGATGAACCCGTTCGTCGCCGGAGCGGAGAGCCCCGCGCCGTTCACGAGCCAGTTCATGTAGCTGTTGGCGAGCGTGAGGGGCTGGGTGGCCATGATCAGGCCCTGTCCCTCGTCCAGAAGCCGTCCGACCGGCGCCGCCGTCACGGCCGTGACCGCGGGAGCTGCCGCCAGGACGGGAAGGATCGCCGTGGGAATCCGCACGTGCATGTCGCGGAACGCGAGGACGAACATGTCTTCACCAAGCACCGTGGCGCCCATCGCCGCCAGGTAGTCCGCGATGACGTCGCCGTCGAGCCCGTCCTGGACCTGCACCCAGACGTCGACCTCCGGCCGTGCACGCATCTCCATGGAACGCAGGTATATGTCGAGCTTGAACCATGGATCGAGGGGGGCCGACCACTGCACGGCAGGATCGCTGCGGAATGCCGCAAAGCGGCCCGCCGACGTCGGATCGACCTCGACGATGCACGCGTTGTAGGGCACGTACTCGACGAGCTTCGCGCCCGTCGCCCCGAGGGCGGCAAGCCACTCGTCACGGATCGGCCCGGCGAACTGCACGACGACGGTCTGCGATGCCGTCGCGATGGCACCCGCACGGAACTCGGCAGGGATCGCGGACCGGGCGTTCTCCGTCGCATTCGACAGGGCCGTGTCGATGGGTGCGCCGATGAACGTGACGACCGCTTCGAAGTCGCGGATCTCGGCGTCGAGCGCCACCAGCGCGTCACGCCCGCCGAGCGACCGCTCGTCCACGACGAGGAGGGAGAACGGACCGTAGTCCTCCCGGCGCGTGATGGCTCCGGACCCCCGGAGCCGCTGGTCGACCCGGTCACCGGGGCTCACGCGGATGCGGTGAAAGAAGCCCGGCGAACGGTAGTCCTGATCCATGAGTGAGTTCTGGGCCAGGCCCGACGCCGCACCCACGGCGAGTTGCAACGCGAAGACGACACATGCGAAACGACTGATCATAGAGGTGCTCCAGGACCGTCCAGGTGGTCCCTGCTGCCCCTCAGTCGCACGAGCCGCCGAAGTTGGACAACGATTCGCGCCCCTCCGCGAGATTCGCGGCCGGGGCCGCCATCAGGGGGTGATCGTCAGCCCCAGCACGTTCGACGCCCTGACCGTCAGCGTCGCCGGATCCACGGCGAAGGCCTGGAGCTCGACGGAGAATCCGACGATCGCCGGCTGAGCGGGCACCCGCACGGGGAAAGCGTCGTGGCCGATCGCATCCGTCGCCCGAGAATCCAGCAGGGTCGCCGTCGCCGGATCGAGCAGCACGACCATCTCGACCGCCGGCGCCAGCGTGTCGACGAAGGCCGCGCCCCCGGAGATCAGAAGGAGCCACGGCGTCGTCGGGGCCGCGTCGAACCCCAGGGCGAACGCCTCGTTGATGCGCGGGAACCGGGGGCCGTCGAGCGCCGGCATCAGTCCGCCGAGGGCGCCGAGTGTCGACGTCGCGTCGACCGTGGGCGCGGGGCTCGTCAGCTCGGCCGTCGTCAGGCGCGACGCGCCGGCCACGGTCACGGAGCTGGCCGTACCGTCGCTGGCGAACGCCGTGGACCCGGCGAGCACGCCGAGTGCCGGTGCCCCGAGGAGCTGCGAGCGCTGCACGGCGACCTGCGAGCTCGCCGACACGCGCACGCCGAAGGGCGCCGGCCCCGACCCGCCGTTCACGAGGACGCGATCCACGATCACGGGACCGGCGCAGCCGGTGATCTCCAGGCCTCCGTTCGGCGACCCCGCGCTGCCGATCGTCAGGTCGGCGAGTTCGACCGACCGCCCCGCCGGCGTGTTCTGGATGCGAACGGGCGCCGAGGCGGTGTCGACGACGACAGGTCCGGTTCCATCGCCGCTGATGCGCAGTCCTCCGACCGGCACGCTCGCGACGGTGAACGCGGGGTAGGTCCCCGGCCGCACCCGGATGAGCGACGACGGCACCGTGGCCGCAACGATCGCTGCCTGGATCGAGGGGAATCCGCCCGGGCCCACCGTGAGGATGTTCGCCGATGCCGGCGCCGGCGCGCCCGTCGTCGCCGACGTGTTGGCAAGCACGGTCACCACTCCCGATGCGGCAACGGACGAGAGCCGCCACGCGTACGTCACGCCCGCGAGGACGTCCCCGTCGAGCGTCTGATAGGCACCGGGGCCCGTCGCCGGGGCGACGCCCACGGTCACGAATGCGCCCGGGCCGATGGCCCTCTCGACAACGTAGGCGGCGATGCCCGACTCGGCGGTCGACGTCCACGTCAGGAGCGCGGAATACGTCGCGGCGGACGCGGTGAACCCGTTCACCGTGGCCGTGGCCGCACTGCCCCACGTCACGAGCCCGAGCGGGTCAGCCTCGAAGGTGGGACCGCCGAACGTGCCCGACCAGTTCGTGAATCCGACCGGCGCGCCGCCCGTCACACGCACGTTGAACGCCGCGGCGACGCCGAGCGAGTTCTGGAACCCGATGTCGTTGAACGCCGCGGCGACGGGGCGACGGACGTCGAGCAGCACGGCGCCCGCCACGTTCGCCGGGCGATCGAAGACCCCGCGGCGGAAATCGTCCGGAGCGGCGGCCAACGTCGCCGCCTGAAGGATCGTGAACCCGCCGCTTCCCGGTTGCTCGACGACGAAGTCGCGAGCGGCAAGCATGCCGCCGACGGTGACGGCGTAGCCGCCGCCCGCTTCACCGCGGAGCCGCGCAGGGTTCCCGGGTGCGCCAAGGAGGTTCAAACGCCCCGACGACCCGACCGTGAGAGTCGTCGCCGGACCCAACGCGAGTTCGCCGCCCGCGGGAACGTCGAGCACGCCGTTGGCCGTGATCGCCGTCGATCCCGTCGGCAGATGCACGCCGACGCGGGACGTCTGCGTCGAGAACGTCCCGCTCGACTCGATGGTGACGTTCTGAGCGCGCCACGTCTGCGCGCCAGCCGCACGGCGTATGCCGTTACGGATCGTGAGCTGCGCGAAGGTGAGCACCCCGCTCGGAACGCTCGACGCGATGGTCGACGGATTCGTGCCATCCAGCTCGAGGGTCCCCGTCGACGGCGCGAAGGCAGCGTCGGCGAGGAAATTCCCCGCCACGCGGATCGTCGGCACGAGTGAGCCGACGAACGTGGTGTTGAAGAACGTGGCGCTGCCGTTCAGGTCGAGCACGCCGCCGAATCCGCCGTGCGAGAGCGTGCCGCCGCTGAACGTCGCCGGGCCATTCACCGTCAGCGTCGCGCCGTTCGTCGTCAACCCACCCGACGTCTGGAGCAACTCCGTCGCCGAACTGGCGCCGGAGAGCACGACGGCCTGTCCCGAAGCCTTGGCGATCTCGACCCGCGACACGGCGCCCGATAGGGCGGAATTCTGCCCGACGAGCCGCAACGTCCCGGGTCCGCCGAGGATTCCCACAGCCCCGACGACGACACCCTGCGCCACGGCGACGTCGGCCTGCGGCGTGAGCGTTCCCTCGACCTGGAAGTTGCCGGTGACGGAGAGCGGCACCGAGGCCGTCACGACGGCACCGGCCTGGATCGTGAGATCGGAGAACTTCACCGTGGTCCCGCCGATCGACTGCGGCGTCGTCCCGTCGAAGATGACCATGCCGTTCGTCGGCGCGAACGCCGCGTCGGCACTCCAGCTACCGGAGGCGCGAATCAGCGGCGCGAGGCCCGCTTGCACCGTCGTGTTCGTGAAGCTCGCGGCGCCGTTCAGGTCGAAGAGACCGCCGAAACCTGCGTGCGAGATCTGCCCGCCAGCGAACACGGCCGGGCCGTTCACGATCGCCGTGGCGCCATTGGTCGCGAAGATCCCGGACGTGAGGCGGAAGTCTTGATCGGTGAGCGTCCCGGCGAGAACCACCACGGCGCCGCTCGCCTTGGCGATCTCCAGGTGCGGGATCGCACCGAACACGCTCGCGTTTCCGCCGATCATCCGCAGGAGCCCAAGGCCCGTGACGGCGCCCGCGCCACTCACGCCGACGTTCCCCGCGACCGACATCGTGCCCGAGAGGGCGATCGCGCCGTCGACCTGCAGATTGCCGGCGACGAGCACGGGTGTGGACGCGAGCACGTTGGCGCCGGATTGGATCGTGAGGTGCATGAAGTTCACGCTGGACCCGCCGATCGTCTGCGACGACGTGCCGTCGAAGATGACCGTTCCGTTGGTCGGCGCGAACGCCGCGTCCGACGTCCAGTTGCCCGAGATCCGGATGAGCGGAACGAGCTGCCCGTCCGGGATCGTCGACGTGAACACGGCGCTGCCGTTGATGTCGATCAGGCCGCCGAACCCGCCGTGACTCAGAGTGCCGCCGTTGAACGTGGCGGGTCCGTTCACGGTCAAGGTCGACCCGTTGGTCGAGAACGTGCCGGAGGTGAGGACGAAATCTGCGACGGTGAGGCTCCCGCTGAGAGACGTCGTCTGCCCCGTGGGGCGCGCGATCTCGAGGTGCGGGATCGACCCCTGAAGGGCGGATGAGTTTCCGACGATGCGGAGGATGCCCGAGCCGAGAACCTGCCCGCTCGCGAACACGTCCACCTGCCCCGTCGCCGTGACGGTGAAGTTCGACGTGAGCGTGCCCGACACGTTCAGGCGCCCGAGGACGGCGATCGGTGCGAGCGCCGTCACGTTCGCGCCAGCCTGAATCGTCAGGTCGAAGAAGGCGACGGACGTTCCGCCGATCGTCTGCGGGGTCGTGCCGTCGAACGTGACGAGACCGGCCGCAGGTGCGAAGGACGCACCGGACGTCCAGTTGCCGGAGATGCGGATCTGCGGCACGGCCGTCCCGTCAGGAGTCGTCCCGACGAACGTGGCGTTGCCGTTGAGGTCGACGAGGCCTCCGAAGCCGCCGTGACTGAGCTTCCCTCCGACGAACGTCGCCGGGCCGTTGACGGTGAACGTCGAACCGTTGATGGCGAAGCGACCCGACGTGAGGACGAAGTCCGAAACGGTCGTGGTGCCCAGGAGCGCCGTGGTCTCGGTCGCCGGCCTCGCGCACTCGAGGTGCGGGATCACGCCAGCGATCGTCGACGACGGACCGACGACGCGCAGCAAGCCGGTCCCGAGGAGCTGACCCGCCGTCGCCACGTCGACCTGGCCGGTCACGGTGAGGGTCACGTTCGACGTGAGCGTGCCCGCGACGCTCAGCCGACCGAGCACGCCGAGCGGAGCCTGCGTCGTCACGTTCGCTCCCGACTGGATCGTCAGGTCGAAGAAGCCGAGCGATGACCCGGTGATGGTCTGCGGCGCCGTGCCGTCGAAGATGACGGGGGAGTTGTTGGGCGCGAAGGCTCCGTCGGCGGTCCAGTGACCCGCGGCGCGGATCAAGGGAACCAGTCCGGGTTCGGCGACGGTGTTCGCCAAGGTCACGTTGCCGTTGAAGTCGAAGGCGCCCCCGAATCCACCGTGGGAAAGTCGGCTGTCGTTCAGGACCGCCGGCCCATCGACCGTGAAGGTCGATCCGTTCGTGTTGATCGTGCCTGACGTGGCGAGGAGGTCCTGCGTCGTCGTGGTGCCGGAAAGCATCACGGCCTGGCCTGCGGACTTCGCACATTCGAGCCGTGGCACGATGCCGCTGAGAGAGGCGGACGAGCCGACCATGCGCAACCGCGCGCTGCCCGTGATCGACCCCGTGGCGGCGACACCGACGGACCCGGACACGGTGGCTGGCCACGGGAGACCGAGGCCACCGTTGACCTGGAGCGCGCCGAGCACGGCGATCGCCGAGCCCAGCGTGACCGCGGATCCGGGATCGAGCGTGAGATCGAAGAACCGCGGACCGCCGCCACTGATCGTCTGTGGCGACGTGCCGTCGAACTCGATCGTCCCGGCGGTCGGCGCGAACGTGGCGTCGGCGTTCCAACTGCCCGAGCAGCGGATGAACGGCAGGGTCGGATTCTCCGCCGCCGTTCCGGAGAACGACGTCGACCCGTTCAGGTCGAGCGTCCCGCCGAACCCGCCGTGGCTGAGGATTCCTCCGACGAACTCGCCGGCTCCGTTGACGGTCACGGTGGACCCGTTCGTCGCGAACCGTCCCGCGGACAGCCGGAAGTTGTTCAGCGTGAGCGGTCCCTGCGCCGCGACGGTGACCGCGTTGGTGTCTTTCGCGACTTCGAGGTTGGCGACGGAGCCCGAGAACGCGAGCCCGGTGAACGCGCTCCCCACGAGCCGGAGCCGCGCGGGGCCCGCAACGGTTCCCGTGACGGCGAGCCCGCCGGCGAGATCGAGGTTTGCCGCGAGTGCCAGAGTGCCGGCGACCGTGAGCGTGCCGCTCACGAGCGGCGTCGCCACGAGATTGGTGGCCGACCCCGCGGCGATCGTGAGGCCGAAGAACCGGGGCGCCGGGCCGGCGAGAGTCTGCGTGACGCCATCGAACGTCACGGTGCCATTCGTCGGGTTGAAGGTCCCATCGGCGGACCACGAGGACGACGCCCGGATCGTGGGAGGCGTCGCGCCCGCAGGTGTGGTCGTGCCGGAGAAGACGACGGGGCCGTTCAGGTCCAGCTCGCTCGCGGCGTTGCCCCCACTCGTGAGGATGCCGCCGTGGAACGTCGCCGTTCCATCGACGGTGAGCTTGCGCCCGTTCACGTTCAGGATGCCGCTGGTGAGAGTGAAGTTTCCGGTGAAGTGCGTGTCCGCCGCGAGCGCGAACGTCGCCTGCGGAAGGATGGCGATCTCGAGCGCGGCGATCGTGGCATTCGGACCGATCGTGATGGCGCCGGTTCCACTCAGGACGACAGGTCCCGGCCCGAGCACCGAACCCGTGATCACCGTGACGCCGAACGCCAGGCTGCCCGCCGTGACCGCCCCGCCGTTCTGCAACACGCCACCGACGAAGAGGTCGCCCGCGATCGTGAGTGCGCCCGCCGTGACGACGACGGCTCCGGGCGCGACGGTGATGCTCGGAAACAGTCCCGCGCCGGTGATGGTCTGGGGCGAAGTGCCCGTGAACGTCACGACGCCCGAGTTCGTCGAGTAGCTCGCGTCGGAGAACCAGTTCCCGCTCACCTGGAACGTGGCGAAGGTCGTCTGCGGCATGTTCGACAGGCTGACGTTGCCGCCGACGGTCACGACGGTGAGCGAGTTGGGAACGATCAGGTTCCCGTTGTTGACCGTCAGGTTCCCGGCGACGGTGAGGCTGCCGAAGTTCCCCACCTGGAAGCTCCCGGTCACGAAGAGGTTGGTTCCGAGGAAGAGGTTGGCGTTGGCCGCACCGACCGCGCTCGTCACCGAGACGTCGACGGTGCAGGCTCCGAAGCTCGACACCGTGCCGCCGCCAGCAAGGACGAGAAGGGCACCCGGGGCCGCCGTCTTCGTGATCTGCCCGGCATTCGTCAACGAGCCGAAGGCCGTCAATCGATGTCCGATGAGCGTCAGCGTCGCGCCCGAATTGACGGTGAGCGCGCCGCACGTGACGTCGACGAGGCCGACCTGAGGATCGAAGCGCCCCGGCTGCGGTGTCGGAATGACGGCCTGGTCCGCCACGGAAGGCGGTGATCCGAGGCTCCAGTTCCCGCCGTTCGTCCACTCGGCGCTGACGAGCCCGGTCCAGCTATCCGTGAGGGCCGCCTGCGCCGGAACCAGCGCGCTGATGGCCACGACCGATGCGGCAACCCAGGCCGCGGCGAACGAGTGACGGTGCTGCATGTGCGGATGAGTCTCCCGGTGGAATCCACCGAACTACGTCCCGGACGGCTGACCGGATTGGGCTCGGCTCCACGGCGAGACCTGCGTGACGAAGCCTGAAATCCCCCCGTCCGAGCGGGTGAGATGGCACCTCGCATCCAGGTTCGGCGCAGCATCCCGACGCTTGCACATCTCGAAAGGCCAGCCTATGGTCGACGCCACCTCACCCAGCGCCGGACGCAACGACCGGAGGAGACTCTCATGCGGAATCGCTCATCCGTGGCTTCAACGGGGACTCGGGCCCTGCGAGTCGTGATCGTCGGCGCCGTCGCCGCGTGCATCAGCGCCAGCGGTTTCGCCCAGATCCTCGGACCGGCGTTTCCGCCGCCGGGAGGCGCGACGTTCACGACCGTCGGCACCGACGCCGGCAACAGCGGCGGACGCACGCTTCAGTTCACCGGGTTCCAGCCTGGTGCATTCACCCAGCTGTACTGGGGACCGCAGAGCGGCGGCGCGGTCACGGTCGCCATGCAGAACGGCCCGCAGACGTTGTCGTTCAACGGCGCGGCGAGCAGCTTCCCGGCGTTCGCGCGGTGGACGGGCAGCGTGGGCTGGGACGACCCCTCGATCCCCGGCCCGGCGTTGTCGACGTTGAACGTTCGCCTGACACTCACGTCGGCGACCCCGGGTGCGAACGTCATCGCGGCGCCGGCACCGTTCTTCGGGTCGGGCGCCGTCGTGAACGCCGCCCCCTCGACAAGCGCGGTCGCCGTCAACCTGCTCTTCGAGGTGGAGACTCCGCCGACGAGCGGGAATTGGATTCCGATCAACGCGCTGCCGCAAGCGCCGACGAGCCTCCCGGGAGTCCAGGCCTCTTTCACCGGCGCGTTCTTCTGGACGACGGGATCGCTCACCGCCACGGTGACGTCCGTGACGACGGCCTGCGGCAACGCCCAGCTCGCCTCCACGCCGCCGGTCCTCGGTGGCAGCGCGACGATCACCGTCAGCGGCGCGCCGCCAGCGACGACGGCGTCGATCCTCGGCAGCCTTCCCCCCGCGGCAGCGTCGTCGCTGAACGGATGCGCCATCGGCATCGACGTGCCGACCATGCTGACGCTGGGGACTCCGGTGACCAACGCCAGCGGGAACGCCACGCTGACGCTCTCCTTCCCCTTCCTGCCGGCGCTTGCGGGCGTCAACGCGAGACTCCAGGCCGTCGCCGTGAACCCGTCGTCCGCGTCGGGCCTCGGGGTCGACGTGACGAACGCCCTGCAGGTCAAGCTCGGATACTGACGCGGCCCGGCGCGTGGGCCGCGTCGCCGCTCACGCGGTGACGCACGCCGTCGCTACGGCCGAAACCCCGCGCTCGTCCAGAGGGGCGCGCTCGCGTACACCCGCCCCCCGGTGACGACGGACCGCACGTTGCGGATCTCGCTGATCGAGCGGAGCGGGTCGCCATCGATGATGGCGAGGTCTGCGATCTTGCCGACCTGCACCGTGCCCAGTTCCCGATCGAGCTTCATCACGCGCGCGGGGACGATCGTCGCCGCCTGGATCGCCTCCATGGGCGTGAATCCCGCCTTCACGTACAGCTCGAGTTCGCGATACACGCTGTAGCCGGGCACGACCTGGTCCGTGCCCGCGACCATCGTGATCCCGGCTTTGTGCATGGCCGTCACCGTCGCCATGAACTGCTCGAACTTCGTCTTGCCGCGGAGGGCGAACGCGGGCGGAAGGCCCGAGTTGTTCAGCGTCTTGAACAGCTCACGCGCCACGTGAGGAACCCCGGGCTCGAAGTTCGAGTAGGGGTTGTCCGTCGTGTTCATGGACCACTCGAAGACGGTGAGCGTGGGGTCCACGACGATGTTGCGGGACTTCAGAAGCTCGAGCGTGCGCACGACGTCCGGTGCGTCGAAGTCGAAGGCTGCCGGCCCCGACTCGGTCGTCCCCTTCTTCTTGCGAAGCTTCATGACGTCGGCGACGTACTGGACGTGATTGATCTGGTCCATGCCGGCCTCGATGCCGTCGACCGCCGTCATGCCTTCGGGGATGTGCCCCGTCACCGTCATGCCGACCTTGTGCGCCTCCGCGCAGAGTGCGGCGACCGTCGCCTTCGTCGCCGAGCTGTAGATCTTGATCTGCTGGAATCCGGCGTCGTGATAGCGCTTCACCACGGCGCGAGCCTGGTCGGCGTCGTTCGCGCGGACGATCCCGAGAGCCACGTCGCTGTCGCCGTCGACGATGCCGGCGAGCAGGAGGCGCGGCCCCAGGCCCTCTCCCTTCGCGATGACGTCACGGACGGTCTTGATGTAGTCGAACTCGTTGCCGCAATCGCGCACGGTCGTGACGCCGGCCGCGAGGTAGATCGCGCCCCATTCGACCTGCTCGAAGTGCGAGTGCATGTCCCACAGGCCGGGGATCACTGTGTTGCCCTGGACGTCGACGACCTTGGCGTCGGCTGGGACCTTCACGGCAGAGGCCGGCCCCACGGCGACGATCCGGTCGTGATCGACGACGATCACGGCATCATCGAGCGGCGCGGCGCCCGTTCCGTCGATCAGCCTCGCATGCGTGATCGCGGTGATCCCGGGCTTCGCCGGGCTGATCGTGCTCGCGACCTTCGCGAGCGCCGCCATGCCGTCTTCTGCCGCGCGGGCGACGAAGAGCGGCAGCGAGTCCACGTAGCCCTCGCGAATGGCCTCGAAGTGATCGAACTCGGCATCACAGGCGACGACGGCGACGAGCCGGTCCGAGCCATCGGCCCAGATCGCCTCGCGGCCCCAGATCAGCCCCGTGACCACGTAGCGGAAGAGCTCGACCTTCTTCCCGTCGGTCGTCACCACGTCGACCCCGCGCGCCTCGACCGTGACGGTGCCACCCGGCAGCGTCTCGACGGCCCCGGTGATCCCGTGTCCCTTCACGTAGCGCAGCAGCTCCTGCTGGACGATGACGGGCGCGTACCCCGTGATCGTGAAGAATCGATCGGCGACCTTCACTTCTCGGGACTCGCCCGCCTCACGGATCGTCGCCTTGCCGTCGGCGATCGTGATCTCGTCGTCGATGGGCGTGAACCGCGAGACCTTGCCCTTCGTCTGGAACGCTCGAGGCGTGAGATCGGCCGTCGTCCTGAGCACGGCACGAAGAGGCACCGGCGAACCGCGGTCGGTGAACTTGAAATCCGAGCGGATGACGAGGTCGGAGCCGTCCTGCTCGATCGTGTAGCTCTCGTCCCCGATGGGCTGCTCGAACTTGTGGAGTCGAAACTTCCCGGCCTCGATCGGTGCTCCGGCCTCGGCGGGTCTCGTGTCCTGACCACGCAGCGCGACGATCACCAGCAACGCCACGCAAACGCCGCGGACCCCCCGCGCCATCGCTGAATTCCACGTCATGACGTCTCTCCATTGAAGCCGTGGCCGATCGCGTCGATCGGCCAGCCGGATCGAGCCCCGTTCATTTCGGAAGCGCGCCGTCGATGGCGTCGATCAACTCCGCCGACGTGGCGCGAACCCGCAGGTCGTCCTCCTCGCGATGCCAGAGGACGCGCCCCTGGGAATCCACCAGGATCGCCGTCGCGAAGAAACCGTCGGCCGGACCTCCCGTGTGCGTGTCGAGCATCGCGAGCGTCGATGCCAACTGGCGCTTCTGGTCCGACACGAGTCCGATCGTGAGGTTGCGAAGTCGACGCAGCCGCGCGAGCGCCTCGGGCGGGTCGATCGCGACCGCGGTGATCCCCACGCCCCGATCGTCGAAGGCCGCGAGATGTGCTTGCAGCTCCACGAGCTGCGCGACGCAGGCGATTCACCACGTGCCTCGGAAGAACACGAGCAGGTTCGCGCGGCGCGTCCCGAAGTCCCGCGGCCAGGACACCGCCGCACCCGAATCCGACACCAGTTCGGACGCGGTGAAGGGCCCACCGTCACGAAGCGCCAACGGCGGACGCGTCACTCGGGTTCCGACGGTCGTCATCCACACGAAGAAGGCCGCCAGCAGGATCGCGAGGACGAGCGGGACGACGTGCCGATGCACCCGCCGCTCGCGCCACGCGACCCAGAGGCCGAACGCCGCCACGAGCCACCACTCGATGGGGTAGCGGCGATACACGCCCTTCGTGATGAGATATCCGTGCACGGCTCCGGCGGCGATGACGATCAGCGGACCGACGCTCGCACGCATGAACCCCACGAGGAAACGCCCGACGCGAGCCATCAGTGTCCGGCAGGCGCGGACGTGGCGCCGTCGAGCGTGAACGTGGATGCGAAGCGACTCCGATAGCCGACGGAAATGAACGTGGCGACGGCGAGCGCGCAGGCACCGAGGAAGAACGGGCTCTCCGGTCCGAGGAACGCGAAGACGAGTCCCGCCATCGGTGGACCGACCGTGCGCGCCCCGCTGGCGACCGCTTGCATCAGCCCCAGGTACGTCCCCTGGTTGCCCGCCGGCGCCGCGCGCGAGACGAGTCCGTTGAGCGACGGGTTGTTCAAGCCGAACCCGAACGGCATCAGCGCGCAGCCGACGAGGACGATCCACCACTGCGCCGTGCTGGACGCCGGAACGAAGGTGGCGCCGCCGATGATGAGGAGGGCGACGCCGAGAAGGAACGGCCCCACGACCGCGAGCCGTGTCTCGCCGTACTTCTTCACGAGCCTTCGGATGAGCCCGCCCTGGACGAGGGCGGAGAAGATCCCGATCGCCGCCAGATACCGCCCCGCGATGGGCGCCGCCCGCAGGACCTCATCGACGGTGGCGCGTCGCGCGTCCGTCGCGAGCCCGAAGATCGAGGGGAACCTCGCGAGACCGAAGCGGGTGAACATGGACTCGAACGCCGTGAACGCGAAGATCGCCAGGAAGTAGAGGACGTAAAGCGTGCCCGACCGCGGCGTCGAGAACGCGGCCTTCATTTCGACGAGCCCGCGGCTTGCCGTCGTCGCCTCGTGTCGCGTGGGCTCGACGAGGTTGCGCCAGCCGAATGCAGCCGCGGCGAGCGACAGCGCGGCGGCCACCAGGCCGGGAAGCGGCATCCAGACCTTGCTGAGTTCACCGCCGACGAGCGGGCCGACCGTGAACCCGAGACCGAACGCCGCTCCGATGAGGCCCATGCCGCGCGCACGATTCTCCGGCGTCGTCACGTCCGCGATGTATGCCTGCGCGGTCGACACGTTCGCACCGAAGAACCCCGCGAGGACGCGCGACGCGAACAGGAGCGGAAGCGAATTCGACACGGCGAAAAGCGCATATGACGCCGCCGTCCCCACGAGCCCGCCGAGCAGCACCGGTCGCCGGCCGATGCGGTCGGACATGCGACCCCACATGGACGAGAACACGAGCTGCATCAGCGAGAAGCTGCCGAACAGGAGGCCGAGCTGCGGCTCGGTCGCGCCGTAGGCTTTCGAATAGACCGGCAGGAGCGGGATGATGATCCCGAATCCGAGCAGATCGATGAACACGGTGAGGAAGACGACGACGAGCGGCGACCGGCTCTTGGCGTTTCCCGTGGCTGGCTCTGACACCCGATGAACCCTCGCGGATCGATTGCGGACGATTCGGCCGCGGAGTTCGCACGCCGACATCGCGGCGACTGTAGGTGCTCGACCCGCGAGCGCCAACCGCGGCGCGAAGGTCTGCGCCAAACGCGTGCGTGCGGTAGGATCGCGCCCCCAGGAGTCGTTCCCATGTCCGAATCCGCTCGCTCGATCCGTGCGCGACCGATCCTCGTGCGGCCTGGAATGAAGATTGCGCTCAGCAAGGTCGATGCCGGGGATACGGGCGGTCTCACCGACAAAAAGGCCGCGCGGCAGCAGTTCAAGAAGCACCGTCGCAAGATCGCGGAGCTCCACGGCAAGCTCTACGCCGAGAACCGGCGGGCTCTCCTCGTGGTCCTCCAGGGGATGGACACGGCCGGCAAGGACGGGACGATCGCGAGCGTGTTCTCACGCTTGAGCCCCATGGGATGCCAGGTGGTCGCGTTCACGGCTCCATCCGAGGAGGAACGCGATCACGACTTTCTCTGGCGCGTCGCGCGTCAGCTCCCCCGCCGCGGGAACGTCGGCGTGTTCAACCGATCGCACTACGAAGCGGTCCTCGTCGAACGCGTGCGCGGATTCGCCTCGCCGCAGGAATGGCGGGCGCGCTTCGAACAGATCAACGTCTGGGAGGCGCTCGCGAGCTCGCTGGGGACGCGGATCGTGAAGATCTTCCTCCACATCGATCGCAAGGAGCAACGACGACGTCTGCTCTCACGCCTCCAGGATCCGAGCAAGCGGTGGAAGTACCAGCCCGGCGACCTGGACGACCGCAAGCTCTGGGGCGATTACCAGTCGGCCTACGAAGACGCGCTCGGGCGATGCTCCAGCAAGATCGCGCCGTGGTTCATCGTCCCCGCCAACGCCAAGTGGTATCGCAACCTCGCCGTGGCTCAGATCGTCCGCGACGTCCTCGAAGACATGGCGCCCAAGATGCCGAAGCTCAAGGAGCTTCGGAGCGACGAGCGGCGGCTGCGGTAGATCGATCCCCGCCCAGGTGAAACGCGACCGTCGCCGTCACGATGATCTCTGCGATCCGAGCGACGTCGAGCGCGACGGAGGTCCGCCCCGCGAGCAGGTCGTGCGTGCCGCCGTCGATGGCGACGAGCTGCGTCCGTGCTGGAATGGCTGCGATGGCCGTCGCGATCTCGTCCGTCGTGCCGAACGGATCGCGCGTGCCGTGCACGAAGAGCGACGGGGTGCGGATCGACGGAAAGTGTCGCGTGCGGAGGTCGGCCTCGCGACGGGGCGGATGCAGCGGATACGAGAGCAGCAGGGCACCCTCGGCGACCGCATGGTCCTCGCCCACGAGCATGGACGCCTGCCGTCCGCCATACGAGTGTCCGCCGACGAGCACCCGCGCCGCGCGCCGCTGACGCAGCGCCGCGACGGCGCGGCGCAACCCCTCGCGATCACGATCGCCGTCGCGCGACGACGGGGGTCCCTGCGGTCGCTCCTGTCTGAACGGGAGGTTGATCCGGAGCGCGGTCACGCCGACGGCCGCGAACCGACTGGCCACCGCGACGAGGATCGCCGCGTGGCAGTCCGTGCCCGCGCCGTGCGCGAGGACCACGGCGTCGCCGCCCTGGGAGCCCCGGTGCAAGAAACCCTGGACGTGCGGCCCGGTCCCCAAGCGCAGATCGAACGCCTCGCCCGCGTCCGACGGAATGCTCATGAACGTGTCTCCCGATCGATGCTCATCGCCATAGAATACCGCCGCTCCGCGGGAAGGCGGGGTCGCACCATGCCTCGCAGATCTCGTTGGAACTCGATCGTCGCCTGCCTCGTCACCGCTCTCCTCGCCATCAGCCCAGGCTGCGCGACGAACTCTCCCGGACTCTACCGGGCCAACCCTCTCGATCCGAACGGTCCCTTGCTCCGCTACCGCGAGCTGATGAAGCAGGGGCGCACATCGGAGGCCGACGCGATCCAGCAGGAGATGTTCTTCAACCTCGAGGACCTGGTGGAGCCGGTGGCGTCCGAAGTGGCACGGGAGGAGGTCGACTTCCCAACTCCGACGGTGCTCGATCACTCCCACGACGTCGAGGTGTATGAGCGCGCCGCGGGCGAGCACGCAGACCCCGCATGGAATGGGTTCGTGGACACCTCCGTCGTTCCCATGCACTCGCTCGCGATCAAGTGGGTGGTGGACCATTGCGGGTCGCGCTTCGGCGCCGCCCTCGCGTCGCCGGTGATGCCGGCCCTCGATGCCGCCGTACGCGGTCACCTCGCCGGGACTCTGGATACGGCCGCGGCCCGGGCGCAGATCGCCGAGATCGCGCCCCAGATCTTCGCGGCAGCTGGCACGACCGCCGAGGAAGCGCGGCAGCGGGAGCGCGAGATCGACTCGGCCGTCGCCGTGCTGGGAGGACGGAGCCTGCTTCCGTTCATCACGTTTCTCGGATCGCCCACCGTCGAACTCCCCCGCTCGACGCTCACCGAAACGCTCGATGAGCTGGTGCAGAGCTACGGCCACGAACTCTTCCACTGTCTGATCTGGGACCAGTCCGTCGGGTTGTTCGAGGGCCTCGGGCAATGGGTCGGGGGCGGTCGGACCCGCGACCAGGTGTTCGTCGAGGAAGCCGCGTGCCAGGTGTTCGGGCGACGCGCGCTGGATCTGCTGAAGGCGCGCCGTCCAGCTCACCGGCTCGATTCCAGGCCCGTCGATTCCGGGCCTGCGACGCGCCCCGATGGAGATGCGCCCCTCGATCGACGCTCGCAGGCGGCGATCGCCATGGTCGCGACCGCGCTCGACGTGGAGAAGAACCTGCGGCGGCTCGCCGACCTCTACGAGGATCCGACGCTGCCGTTCTATGCACAGCGGATCCTCTACGCGCGGTACGGCTACCTGAAGCTCATGCGTGGGACGATCGAATTGCCGTCGGGCTCGGGGACCGTCACCATCGAATTGCCCGGCACTTCCAACGCGTCGCGCGAGGAGTCGATCGACCTCGAGGGTGCGATCGACGAGATCATGAACCACATGCCGGTGCTGCAGTTCGCCCTCGTCGTCCGCGAGTTCCGTGACGCAGACGAGGTCGTGGCCGTGCGGGACTGGTGTCGACGTCAACAGGCCGCCGTCGACGCGGACGGCGTGCGCGCGTACCTCGCTGCGCGACGCCAGGCCGGAGCGTCGAAGGAGTGACCGCGGGCGCAGCGCCCGTGTCTACTTCAGGACGCCCAGCTCGCGCCCGACCTTGGTGAACGCGGCGATCGCGCGATCGAGATGGTCGCGGGTGTGTGCCGCCGAGATCTGCACGCGGATCCGGGCGAGCCCCTTCGGCACCACGGGGAACGAGAACCCGATGACGTAGATGCCCTCCGCCAGCATGCGCTTCGCCATGTCCTGCGCGAGCCGCGCATCACCCAGCATGATCGGGGTGATCGGATGCACGCCCGGACGGATGTTGAAGCCGGCCTTCGTCATCTGCTCTCGGAAGTAGGCCGTGTTCTGCTCCAGGCGATCACGCAGTTCCGTCGTTTGCGAGAGGATGTCGAGGCACGCGATCGACGCTTCGACGAGCGAAGGCGCGAGCGTGTTCGAGAAGAGGTAGGGGCGGCTGCGGTTGCGCAGCAGGTCGACGACGTTCTTCGAGCCGCAGATGAACCCGCCGGACGCGCCACCGAGCGCCTTCCCCAGCGTCGACGTGAGGATGTCGATCCGCCCCATGACGCCGCAGTGCTCGGGCGTCCCGCGCCCCGTCTTGCCAACGAAGCCCGTGGCGTGACTGTCGTCCACCATCACGATCGCCTTGTACTTGTCGGCGAGGTCGCAGATGGCCTTGAGGTTCGCGATGAAGCCGTCCATGGAGAACACGCCATCGGTCACGATCATGCGCGTGCGCTTGGACTGGCTCGCCTTCAGATGCTCTTCGAGCTGCGCCATGTCGCCGTTGTCGAAGCGCAGGCGCTCGGCCTTCGATAGACGGATGCCGTCGATGATCGACGCGTGATTCAGCGCATCGCTGATGATCACGTCCTCCTCCTTCATGAGCGTCTCGAAGACGCCGCCGTTCGCGTCGAAGCAGGAGGTGTAGAGGATGCAGTCGTCGAATCCGAGGAACTTCGAGAGGCGAGATTCCAGCTCCTTGTGGCGATCCTGGGTCCCGCAGATGAAGCGGACGGAGGCGAGGCCCAGGCCCCGCTGGTCGAGCCCGCGCTTGGCGGCTGCGACGAGTCGCGGGTCGTTGGCCAATCCGAGGTAGTTGTTGGCACAGAAGCAGATGACGTCACCCTGGGGCACCTTGATGCTGGCCCCCTGCGGAGACTGGATGACCCGCTCCTCCTTCCACAGCCCTGCATCCCGGATCTCATCGAGCTCGGCTCGGACGCGTTTCTCGAAATCGGCGTTCATGGGCGCGATGTTATCCTCGCGCCATGCGCAGAAAACCTGTTGTTTTGGTCACTGGCGCCGGTGGCGAGATGGGACATGGACTCATCGAGCGCCTCGCCCAGGAAGGCGGGCACGACATCCTCGCCATCGACATCAAAGAGCTGGACCCGGCAGTGCGGAAGTACTGCGCGACTCCCCCGATCGTCGGCGACATCCTCGACCAGAATCTGCTCGGACGTCTCGTCAGCGAGTACGAGATCCACGCGATCTTCCACCTCGCGGCGCTGTTGTCGACGCGGTCCGAGTTCACGCCCGAGACGGCGCACCACGTCAACGTCGATGGCACGCTGAATCTGCTCAAGCTCTCCGTCGAGCAATCGCGGTGGCACGGGCAGAAGGTGAAGTTCCTCTTCCCGAGCACGATTGCGATCTACGGTCTGCCGGACGTCGCGACCAAGCGCAGCGCGGGGCGCGTGAAGGAGAGCCAGTTCACCGTGCCGACGACGATGTACGGGTGCAACAAGCTCTACTGCGAGAACCTGGGGCGGTACTTCTCCAAGCACTACCGCCAGCTCGCCGTCGAGACGGAGAAGGCCGGCATCGACTTCCGCTCGATCCGGTTCCCGGGCCTCATCTCGGCGTTCACGGTGCCGAGTGGCGGCACGAGTGACTACGCGCCGGAAATGATCCACGCGGCGGCGCAGGATCTGCCCTACGCGTGCTTCGTGGCGGAGGATCGCCGGATCCCGTTCATGGCGATGCCGGATGGGATCGATGCGCTGATGCAGCTCACGAAGGCTCCCGCCGACCGGCTGCGGCAGACGGTCTACAACATCGGCGCGTTCAACCCGAGTGCGGGTGAGATCGCCGACCTCGTTCGCGCGGCGTTCCCCAAGGCGAGGATCACGTTCGATCCGGATGTGAAGCGGCAGGCGATCGTCGACTCCTGGCCCGCTGACGTGGATGACTCGCCCGCGCGCGCTGACTGGGGCTTCCAGCCCAAGCTGGATCTGCAGCGGTCGTTCCACGAGTACCTCGTGCCCAACATCCGCAAGCGCTACGAGCGGCGGTAAGTCCGCGAGCCCCGCGAGAAAACCTGACGAGCGCGCCGTGAACTCGACGCCCGCTCGCGAAGGAGCGCCGGTCGACTCCGAGCGAAGCTCGAACGCGACCGGCAGGATCGCCGGACTACCGAGGCGCAGCCGAGGAGTCCGGTCCGGCCGACGCCGATTCGCGTGCCGACAGCCGATCATCATGCCGACGTCAGTCCTCGAATACCCTTCCACCATCCACACACCCCGGACCGCGCGAGACGCGCGGCGATCCGGCCGATTCCCGACGCGACGTCGGTGAATCGGCGCTCCTCCGCCGCACGCCGTCACGCACGCGCCCTGGCGCCCGCCCCTCGCGAGAACTCGACGAGCGCGCGAGCGTTCGACGCCCGCTCGCGAAGGAGCGCCGGTCGACTTCGAGCGAAGCTCGAACGCGACCGGCAGGATCGCCGGACTACCGAGGCGCAGCCGAGGAGTCCGGTCCGGCCGACGCCGACGCGCACCGGGCCACCGGATGATCAAGCCGACACCGCTCGCCGCGCGCCAACTCCCTCTCAGCACTCCCCCAGCGCCCCGAACCTCCCCGCCCCATGCCGCCAGCGCGCGCTCGACCATTTCCATTCGAACACCGACCGGCACAGCCCGGCCTTCAGAGGATTCGCCTCCACATAGCCGACCGCCCGCCGCAGATGCTCGTCATCGCGAATGGCCCGATCGAAATACTCGCGCTGCCAGAACGGCCCGCACCGACCCAACAACCGGTTCGCTTCTCGCCCAGTGAACCGCTTCCAACTCCCAGTGACGTCGTGCACCGTCCACGCCCCCGTCAATTCGATGACGAAGTGCACGTGGTTCGGCATCACGACCCAGGCCCGCAACCGATACCGGATTCCGTCGAAGTGCTCGAGCGCGCGGACGATCATCCCGGCGACCTGCTCGTCGGCCAGGGCGCAAGACCCGAAGCCGGCATCCAGGATCTGCTCGACTTCGACCGCGCGCTTCAACCGCAGGAGTCGCAGCCGTTCCGTACCCTCCGCCGCCGCGAGACGCGCGTCCCATTTGCGGAGGCACTCGACGGGGAGACTGTCCGCGAGCCGAACCGTCACGAACTGCAACCGCGGCAGGAGGCGGTGCGGGAGATACCCGCGCGAGATTCTCGTCGTCGTCCGACTCAACGATCTGTTGCTCCGTCAGTCGAGAGGGACGCTCGGATTCGACGCGGAATCCAATCGTCTTCGAAAAGCTGCGATGTCGGGGACGTGGTCCTCGAGCGGGGCGCCGCGATCGACGCATGCGGGACCGCGCGAGACGCGCGGCGATCCGGCCGATTCCCGACGCGACGTCGGTGAATCAGCGCTCCTCCGCCGCACGCCGTCGCGCACGCGCGCACCCGCCCGCTCGCGAAGGAGCGCCGGTCGACTTCGAGCGAAGCTCGAACGCGACCGGCAGGATCGCCGGACTACCGAGGCGCAGCCGAGGAGTCCGGTCCGGCCGACGTCGATTCGCGTGCCGACCGTAGATCATCAAGCCGACGTCAGTCCTCGAATACCCCTCCACCATCCACACACCCCGGACCGCGCGAGACGCGCGGCGATCCGGCCGATTCCCGACGATGCGTCGGTGAATCGGCGCTCCCCGACCCACCCGGCCGTCCTCCGGTACGATGCAGACTCGACCCAGCCGTGAATTCCGCAGCGGGAGATCGAATGGGGCCCGTGATGTCCGCACGCACCATCGTCGCAACGTTCGCAACGATCCTCGTCGCCGCGACCATCGCGCGCGCACAACTCCGCCCGAACCCCGCCGACGTCATGCCCGCGAGCATTCCGCTCTACGTCGACGTCACCGACGTGGCCGCCGCGATCGCCGGCGTCCGCGCCCTCCCATTTCTCGACGTCATCCCCAAAACCCCCCGCGCGCAACTCGACCGCGCCCTCGACATCCTCGATGCAGCCAAGGCTCGCCGAGTGGGAATCGGCCTCATCCCCGGCGGCCTCACCGGCAAGCCGCACGTCCTCCTGGCCGTCGCCACCGACGACCCGACCGCCGTCGAATCCGCCATCGTGAAACTCACGGGAGCCAGGTCCGCGCCTGCCTCGACACGCCTCGGGGCATTCCTCCTCCTCAGCGACGACCCCGATTCCCTCTCGGAAGCCGTCGAGACCTCCGACGATCCCAAGCACGCCCTCTCGTCCAGACTTCCACGAACCGAATCCCCAGCGCTGATCCGCTTCCACGCGAACGTGGAGAAACTCGCGCCCATCCGCTTCGGCATCGGCCACCCGAAGGACATCGGCGCGGCCCTCTTCGCCGCCCACGTCCTCGGCGTTCTCTCCACCGCTCCCACCGTCGACGGCACGCTCGACCTCTCGCCATCACTCGACGTGCGCCTCGACGCACCGTGCCAGGAGCTTCCAGCCACGAAGGCCTTCGCCGCCCCCGACGCATCCACGCTGCCCGCACTCGCTCCGCCCACGGGCTGTGCCATCCACCTCGGTCTCGCGCGCAACCTCTCGGCGTTCTGGTCGCAGCGCGACAAGCTCATCGGTGACAAGGGCAAGACCGGCCTCGCCGAGTTCCAGAACAACGCGGCGATCCTCCTCGGCGGCCTTCAGGTCGAAGAGCTCTTCGCCGGTCTCGGCACCGGTTTCGACGCCTACGTCGCCCGGCTCCCCGACGACGCCGCGCCCACCGCCCACCGCTTCCCCACCGCCGCCCTCGTCGCCGAGGTGAAGAACCCGCGACTGAAGACGGAGATCCTCCTAGGCTTCCAGACGACCATGGGCATCGTGAACGCGGACCGCGCGCAGAAAGGTGAACCTCGATTCCTCCAGGAGACGGCGCGTCATCGCGACGTGCTGATCGTGTCCGCCAGCTATCTCGCCGACGCGCTCCCCGAACCGACCGACGACCGGCTCCAACTCGCTCCGTCGATGGCGATCACCGGCGATCGGCTCATCCTCGGCACCCACCCGTCGATCGTGCGTGCCCTCGTCGACCAGGCTCTCGACGGGCACACGACGCCGCGCCTGCGGGGCGATTCGCTCGACGTCCGTGGCCGCGAGGCCTCCACGCTCCTGCGCGACGCGGCCGCGTTCATCGCCAGCCGACAGATCCTGGAGGAGGGCAAGACCTCGGACGAAGCCGACGCCGTCGCGAAGACGCTCGGCGACGTGGCGGCGCGGATCTCGACGATCTCGGCTCGCTTCAACGTGGAGAAGGCGCTCGCCACGCTGATGCTGAACCTCGCGCCAGCGAGGCCGGCGACCGCCCCGGAATCCCGGCGATGAAGCCCTTCGCGGGCCCATTCGGTCGCGACGAAGCGGCGCACCTCCTGCGACGCGCGTCCTGGTCGGCGACGTCGTCCGACGTCACCCGCGCGGTCGAATCCGGCCTCGACGCGACGATCGCCCGCCTCTTGGGCGGCGCCGCCCCAGCCGCCAACCCGGAGGCCGACCGCGTCGAATCGAGCGTGCGCACGTCGGATGAGCGCGACCTCCTCGCGGGCGCCTTCCTCCTCCATGCCACGACGACCGCCGAGCCGCTGCGCGAGCTGCTCGTCCATTTCTGGCACAACCACTTCGTGAGCGCCCTCTCGAAGGTGCGCGAAGGCCGGATGATGCTCGATCAGATGGCCACCTTCCGCGCCAAGGGACTGGGCCCGTTCCAGCAGCTGACGTCCGCCGTCGCGCGCGATCCCGCCATGGTTCGCTACCTCGACTCCGAGCGCTCCACCAAGTCCGAGCCCAACGAGAACTTCGCCCGCGAGCTGTTCGAGCTCTTCACCATGGGAGTGGGCCCCTACACCGAGCGCGACATCCAGGAGGCGGCGCGGGCGTTCACCGGTTGGCATCTGCGGGCGGGGCGTTTCCAATTCTCCGCCGCGTCACACGACGATGGCGAGAAACGCGTGCTGGGGATTCGCCGGCGGCTCGATGGCGATGCCGTCGTCGCGATCACGTGCACGCATCCCGCGACGGCGACGTTCATGGCGCGCAAGTTCGCCCGACAGTTCGTCGCGGACGCGCCGGACGATGCCGTCGTCGACGAGATCGCCACGAGCTGGCGCGAGCACGACGGCCACGTCGGCGCGATCGTCTCGGAGATCCTGCGATCGGACACGTTCTTCGCGCCGCGCCACCGCTTCGCTGTCACGCGAACCCCCGCGGCGCTCGTCGTGGCGACGACCCGCCATCTCGGCCCCCGCACCGCTCCCCGCGAGCTCGCACGCGCGTGTCAGCGCATGGGGCAGTCGCTTCTCGATCCGCCGACGGTAAAGGGCTATGCGGGCGGCGCGTCGTGGATCAACCCCGCCACGCTGCTTGCGCGCCGTTCGTTCACGTTCGACTCCGCGGTGAAGGCCGTCCGCACCGTGGACGCCGTGAGCACGCTCGCGCAGCGCGCCCTCGAGTCGACGTCGTCGCTGATCGCCGTCGCACACGACGAGTTCGCCCTGATGCTCGCCGACGACCAGGCGGGCGTGATCCTCGCCGCGGCGCGTGAGGCCGGCGACGATGCACGCGCGCTTGCGATCGGACTGATCCTCGCCCATCCCGATTTCCAGAGGTGCTGAGATGCTCCATCGACGGGATTTCCTTCGCACGACGGCGCTGGCCATGGGCGGCGTTCTGCTGGATGGGCCGCTGCGCGCGCTCGTGCGCGGGCTCGCAGGTCTTCGCACCGATGACGATCGCACGCTCGTCCTCGTCGAACTGACGGGCGGCAACGATGGACTCAACACCGTCGTGCCGTTCGCCGACGATCGATACCACCGGGCACGACCGTCGCTGCGCATCGCCGCGGACGCCGTCCACAAGCTCGATGACGTCGTCGGACTTGCCCCCCAGCTCGGCCGCCTGTCGCGGCTATTTCGCGATGGCGGCCTCACGGTCGTGCAAGGCGTCGGCATGCCCGATGCGGACCGCAGCCACTTCCTCTCGCTCGATCGCTGGCACACGGCGAGCGTCGCGCGCACGCCGAAGGAGGAAGGGTGGCTTGGCCGCGCACTGCATGACCTCACGGCCGCGGCCGCGCCGCTGCCAGGACTCTGCCTCGGTGACCGCGCGCTGCCGCGCGTCCTCCAAGGAAGTGATCGGCCCACCGCCGCTTGCGAGTCGTTACACGACTTGCTTCCGGCGGCATCGCTCCGCGACCGCATGCGCTCGCAGGCGCTGGAGAAGCTCGATGCCAGCTGGGGTTCGGCCGTCGATCGCGCCACGGCGGCGTCGGCGCGTCGCCTTCTCGACCGCCTCGACGACGTCGCCCGCATGGATCTCCGCGGCGACGAATTCCCCGGATCGCCCTTGGGCGAAAAGCTCGCCGACGCGCTGCGCCTGATCATCGGCGGGCTGTCCGTGCCGGCGATCTTCGTGCGAACGGGCGGATTCGACACTCATGCCCAGCAAGCGGAGGTGCACGGAACTCTGCTCGCCGACGTCGACGCGTCGCTCGGCGCATTCGCGCGAGCGATCGCCGCGCGCAAACTCGGCTCGCGCGTGCTCGTCATCGTCTACTCGGAGTTCGGGCGCCGGACGGCGGAGAACGGCAGCCGCGGCACGGATCACGGCTCGGCCGCGCCCGCATTCGTCTTCGGTGGCGACGTGCCCGCGGGCGTGATCGGAGACCATCCGGACCTCGCCAACCTGGACGACGGAGACGTCCGCATGACGCTCGACTTCCGGCGGCTCGTCGCCCAGGCGCTGAAGCACCTGCGACACCCGTCGCCGACGCGCATCGTGCCAGCGGAGATCACGCCGCTCGCCTGACCGCGCGTCACGCAGAGCCGTGCGCGTGATGCTCGCGCTCGTGCTTCTCCTTCTTCTCCCACAGCTCCTTCAAGATCCGCCCGGCGGCGTGCGCCTCGCCCAGCAGGGCGCGCGCCTGATCGGCATTCGATCGGCGGACCTTGACCTCCACACCGCAGAACTCCGTGTAGATCTCGCCGGAGACGGACTCGTCCGTCGAGTAGGGCTCCATGAAGGCGTCGATTCCGGCGACCGCGAGAAGGCTCACCCACCGCTCCGCCAGCGCCGTACTGGGAGCGCGCTCGACCGTGATCAGTTCAGCGTCGTGCGACATGATCGCCTCCTTTTCACTCGCGAGCATACGCTTCGAGCCCCTGGGTTGCAGTGGGAAGATCTGCGCACGGGATATCCGGACAGGTTCCCATCCATTAGAGTGCCGTCCCACGGACAGTTTCACGGGACACAGTTGCGAGCGCACCATGACTGACGCCAAACGCGCGGCTCCCTCACGCCGCGCCTTCCTCCTCACGGCACCGGCCGCCCTCATCGCTGGCGAATTGACGTTGCTCCGCGGCGACGACGCCGAGCCCCAGCCTCAAGATGCGGCGCCCGCGCGCTCGGGCATCACCGTCGAGACGTTGGCCGAAGCGGAGAAACTCGCCGCGGTGAATTACACACCCGGTGAGCGCGAGCAGATCCTGCGCGTCATCGACGAGCACGTGGCGCGCGGCGTGAGGCGGCGATCGCATTCGCTCAAGGACTCGCTGGCACCGGCGACGGTCTTTCGCGTGCTGACGCCACCAGCTCCACCAGCATCACCGATCTTCTCGACCGTAGACCCCGGGCCGCTCCCCAAGTTGGACGAAGACGTCGCGTTCGCTCCCGTCACGTCGCTGTCCCATTGGATTCGCACGCGACAGATCACGTGCCGCAAGCTCAGCGCGATCTATCTCGAGAGGCTCGCGCGGATCGGCGGCTCGCTCTTGTGCACCGTCACGCTGATGCGCGACGCGGCGCTGGCGCGGGCTGACGCACTCGACAAGGAGTTGGCTGCGGGGCGGTGGCGCGGACCGCTGCACGGGATCCCGTGGGGTGCGAAGGACCTCTTCGACACCGCGGGCGTCGTCACGGGCTGGGGCGCCGAGCCGTTCCAGCGGCGCGTGCCCAAGGAGGACGCGGCGGTCGTGCGCAAGCTCGATGCGGCGGGCGCCGTCCTCATCGCCAAGCTCGCTCTCGGCGCACTGGCTTACGGCGACATCTGGTACGGCGGCAAGACGCGCAACCCGTGGAACACGGATGAGGGATCGAGCGGGTCGAGTGCGGGATCGGCGTCCGCCACGGCCGCGGGGCTGGTGGCGTTTGCGCTCGGGACCGAGACGTTGGGGTCGATCGTGTCGCCGTCCATGCGCTGCGGGGTCACCGGGCTGCGGCCCACGTTCGGGCGCGTGTCGCGAGCCGGCGCCATGGCGCTGTGCTGGACTCTCGACAAGGTCGGACCGCTGTGTCGCACCGTCGAGGACACGATGCTCGTGCTCGCGGCGATCTCGGGAGCGGATCCCGCCGATCCGTCTTCCGTCGATGCGGGCCTCGCGTTCGACGGGAGTGCGACGGTGAAGGGCATGAAGGTCGGTATCGGCAAGGGGTGGTTCTCGGGGCGCGGAGCCAATGCCCTCGACCGGGTCGCGCTCGATGCCGTCAAGACGCTCGGTGCCGAGATCGTGGAGCTCGAGCTGCCCGAGCTGCCCTACGATGCGTTGCTCACGCCTCTTCACGCCGAGGCCGCTGCCGCATTCGAAGAGCTCACGCTCGAGAACAAGGACGATCAACTCTCGTGGCAGGCGCCCGAGGCCTGGCCCAACACGTTCCGCGCGTCGCGGTTCATCTCCGCCATCGACCTCGTCCAATCCG
Source organism: Planctomycetota bacterium (assembly GCA_044222185.1). GTDB lineage: Bacteria > Planctomycetota > CAIWVZ01 > JBGANV01. The sequence continues at coordinate 152,394 of JBGANV010000009.1, read as the reverse complement.
ATCGCCTGCGCCGCGAGGTGATGGAGGCAATGCAGAAGGTGTTCGCGCCCGTCGACGTCTTGCTCGGCCCGAGCTTCGTCGGCTCCATGTTGCTCATCACGAACGCCACCGGTCACCCTTCCCTCACGCTCCGCACCGGCTTCCTCGAACGCGAGAGTCGCGATCGCCGCGCCGAGTCGCGAAGCGATTCGCGCGCCGAGTCATCACCCGAGTCCCGCCGCCGCGCCCGCGTTCCCCACGGCATCACGATCTGGGGCAAGCACTGGGACGAAGGCACCATCGCCCGCCTCGGCACCGCCCTCGAAAAAGAACTGGGCGTGTGGAAGGAACGGCCGCCGCTCTGACCGGAGCGCAAACCTCTCGCGTCCGCCCGGAGCGCCAGGGTCCCGAGTCCTACGAGGGCCATGGCCGGACGGCGAGGCCTCTGGCGTCGCCCGCTCGAGCCCCCTGTACCCGTTCTGGCAACGGGCGGCGTCCGCGTGGCATCGAGGCCGCGCGCATCCCACGCGAGCCCGCCAGAAAACCGCCGACCTCCGCCGCCACCGCCATGCGCGCAACATCGGCGGAATGGGCTGTGTGCGCCGTGCATCCCGCTATACTGCCGCCATTCCGAGGAGGGCTGGTCCGTGAACGATGTTCCACGACCCAACCGGCGTGTCCTGATCCTCTACGACGGCGAGAACCTCGCGAGCCACGCGCGCGTTGCGCGCACCGCCGCGCGTCAGCTCGGGTGGGTGCTGGCCAACGAAGAGGGCATGGGTTCGACGGCGAGTTCCGGCGTCGACGCCTGTCGCGTGAAGCTGCGTGCCTGCGATGCGGTCGTCGTGCTCGCGAATTACCGCCATTCGAGCGAACCCCGAACCGGCGATGAGCCCGGGGATGTCTTTGGGTCGTTGCTCGACGATGCGCGCGCGGCCCAGATCCCGGTCGTGACTCTGCATTCGGGCGGAGCGCCGGCAGGTCCAGGCGCCGCCGAGCCTCCGCCCGCCACTCCAACGGCCGCGACAGGCGTCATTCAACCCGGACCGCAGCCGACGAACGGCAATCCGTTGACCTTCACCACTCCGGAGTCCGTGGGCCCGCTCGTGCGCGAGGCTCTCACCGGATTGGGTTGCGCGCCCGACGCGCACGCACGCGAGCGACGGGCGAGGTCTGCCGCACCGACGATGGCGCCCGCACGTGGGACACATCCACCGGTGCGGAGCCGGCAACCGCAGAGTCGCGTCTTGACCTGGGTCGTGCTCGCATCCCTCGCACTGGTCATCGGCGATGCATTGTTCTCGTCGGAAGAGAACGCGCGCCCGACCCGACAGCCCCCCACGTCGATGAAGCCTCGACCGGACCGCCCGCAGATGCGGCCTCGCCCCCCGAAGCCAGACTCGCGCCGGACGACGTCGAGCCCGACGTCGGACGCGTGGAAGCAGTTGCTGCAGCGCCTCGAGCGGAACCCGAAATACGATCTGCGGGGCCGCGACGCGGCGCTTGCGCGCTTCCGGGAGAGATCTGACCTCACGCCGCGCGGCATCAACGAGTCGACGGGCCTGGAGGAATTCGAGCTCCGTTTGCCGGGATCGAGGCCGAGCGAAGCGGAAACCCGCGTTGAGATGGCCCTGGATCTCGTGCTGATCCCGGGCGGAACGGTCGCCCTCGAGAGGCTGGAGCCACAGTCGGCCGGCCCCGAGCACCGTGCGGGTATCGATCCGTTCCTCATCTCGCGCACGGAGGTCTCAAACTCGCGTTTTCGAGTCTATGTGGAGAACGTGCCCGACGTTCCGAGCCCCAACTCCTGGGATCATCGGTACAGTCGCATGCCGAACCAGCCCGTCACCGGCGTGGATTGGAAGACCGCCCAGGCCTTCTGCGCATGGCTCGGTGGCCACCTTCCCGACGAGTTCGAATGGGAGCACGCGTGCCGCGCGGGCACGACGACCCATTACAGCTCGGGCGATACGCGCGACGACCTCGCGCACGTGGCGTGGTATTCCGCCAACTCCGGTTGCGAGCTTCATGAAGTCGGCGAGAGGCGCGCCAACGCCTGGGGGCTGAAGGACATGCACGGCAACGCATTCGAGTGGTGCGACGACACTGCGGAGCTCATTGAGCTCAACGCTCCGACGCCTGACGGCAGTTCGCGCGACGAAAGGACTCGCTATCACGTCGTCCGCGGGGGAGCCTACATCACCGGCGCGGACTGGTGCCGGTCCGGGGCCCGCACGCCGTGGGTGGGCCAGTTCGAGGCCCCCCTCATCGGTTTCCGCCTCGCTCTCAGCGTCACCGATTGACGTCATCGCTACGTGGTGTGTTGCGCGGAATTGCATCCGGCGGGTCCGCAAGCCGCACGTCCGGCCACGACCTTCAGATCTCCGTGCAGCCTCCGCGCCACGCCCCGAGGTCCGCGGCCTTCGCTTCGGGGGCCGCATGCCGCGAGATCGCCGGCAACGGCAGCCTCGGTGCGGCATCACTTCCGGCCTCGCGGATGCCGACGCCGTCCTCGCGCGGTCACGGGCAAGCCGGGCGCATCAGTCCGAAAGAGGTAGCTCAGGACCTGACCCGGCCGGTTCGGGTCGGCGCCGCCGCACGACCCTGGCGTAGAAAGTCACTCCCGCCGGCGACTCGTGCCCACTGCCCCTACTTCCCCTTCATCTGCTCGAAGATCCAGTCGAGCACTTCGGGGTTCTTGTAGGTCGCGGTCCATGCGTCGTGGCCGACGCCTTTGTACTCCGTGAACTTCGGCGTGCCGCCGGCCTTCTTCACGGCGGCGATCATGTCGCGAGTCCGCTCGATCGGAACGAGCCGGTCCGCGTCGCCGTGGAAGGCCCAGATGGGCATCTTGGCGAAATTCTCCGCCTGTGCCGGGTCGCCACCGCCGCTGATGGGAACCGCCGCCGCGAACAGTTCCGGTTTGCGCGAGATCAAATCCCACGTGCCATACCCGCCCATCGACAGGCCCGTCAGATAGATCCGATCCTTGTCCACGCGGTATTCGTTGACGAGCGCGTCGATCAGGTCGATCACGAGAGCCAACGGCTCGGTGGGATGCTCGGGCAGCGGCATGTTGGCCTTCACGTCTTTCGTATCGACGTTGAACCACAGTTGCTTGGTCGGGCATTGCGGGAGCACCAGGAAGCACGGGTGTTTCTTGCGCATCGCGTCCGTGAAGAACTCATCGACGCCGCTCCGAATCTGGCTCTTGTTGTCGTTCCCGCGTCCGACGCTGCCATGCAAGAACACCACCAACGGATGACGGTCCTTCCCATCCTTCGTGTATCCATCCGGCTTGAGCAGTCGATACGGCAGGCTTGCCTTGTCCTTCGTGAACGTGAGCTTGTCGAGCAGCTTGTCGACGTCCGGTCTGGATTCCGGTTGTTGGGCGTGCGCCGACGCGCAAACGAGCAGCCCTCCGACGACGACGGCGATTGATCTCATGCGCGCGACTCCTTGATCGAGCATTTGGAAGCGATTGGCCCTGAAGTTCTCAAGGATGCGACGGACGGGCAAAACATTGTCGGGACGACGCAAGACGCGCGGGTAGACTGCGCTCGCCCCAAGGATGATCGATGGCGCCAGTCGACCGCACACTGTCTTCGAGCGAGGAGGCGAGCCGCAGCGCAAGGGGCTGGCGGCCGGGTTCCGCTCGCAGACTCACGTGGATGTTGCTGGCCACCGTCGCCGCGCTCATCGTCCTCGAAAACTTGCCGCGCCCGAGTTCGTCCAGTGCCCCGTTGGATGCGTGGAAAGAGCTGCAGCAGCGGCTCGAGCGGAGCGCGGTGTACGACCTGCAGGACATCGACGCCCTGCTCGCCAACCTGCGCGCAAACCCTCGGATCATGCCGTGCGGCGAAGAGCCGTCGACCGGTCTGGAGGAATTCGCGCTGACGTTGCCGACGTCGAATCCTCTGCCCCCCGAGCGGCTCGCCGCGACGACGATCGGTCTTGTCCTCATCCCCGGCGGAACGTTCGAGATGGGAGGCACGGACCTCTTCGACGGGAAGCCCGTTCACCGCGTGTCCGTACGACCGTTCCTTCTCGGGCAAACAGCGGTCACGAATTCGCAGATGCGGATGTACGTCGACGAAGGGCCGGGCACGCCCAGGCCCGGTGGTTTCTACGACAGCCGGTACGACGACGCGATGCAACCCGTCGTCGGCGTGAACTGGGACGAGGCGCGGGCGTTCTGCGCATGGATCGGTGGACGTCTCCCGACCGAGGCCGAGCGTGAGTACGCGTGCCGGGCCGGAACGACGACGGCCTACAGTTTCGGCGACGATCCGGCGCTCCTCGACGACTTCGGCTGGTGTTTCCTGAATTCCGGCAAGGATCGCCTCCCGCCGGACACCCTCACGCCTGACACGGAGACGCTCGCGGCGTGGGGATGCTCGCTCAAGCCCGTGGGACTGAAGCGTCCGAACCCCTGGGGTCTCTTCGACGTCCACGGCAACGTCTGGGAGTGGTGCGAAGACGCGTGGCAGGCCAGTTACGAACACACCCCGACCGATGGCACAGCGTCGGCCGACGCGCGTTCCACGCTTCGCATGCTTCGCGGCGGCAGTTTCACCGAGCGCGCCGTTTGCGCACGCTCCGCGTTCCGGCGCTCGTACGATCGCGCAGGTCGTGCGTACGACATCGGGTTCCGCGTCGCGCTGACCGTCGCGCCCTGAGCACGTTCACTCGCTGAGGACGCTCGACCGCGGTTTGCTGCGACGGCACTGGGGTTTTCGATGGGCGAACCACCAGGTGCGAAGCGCGAACGATCCTCGAAGATCGCGGCCTCGCATGAATCGGATCGCCATGCGAGCCACGGGACTCGATGCCGAGAGCTCCGCGACGCGCTCCCGATCACTCCCACGAGATATCGACGCTCGCGTCGTCGTGCTGATCCACCTGGACGAGGCGCTCGATGGGAGCGTGGCCTGGGATCAGCGCGCGGACCTTGGCGGTGCCCAGAGGAACGAGGAACGACTGGAACGGCGATACCAATCCCGCTCGAACCGCGTGGAACGAACCTGGGCCAATGATTTCGATCGTCGACTCACACGCACCGCTGGCGTCGTGCCCGTCGCCCTTGGGCCAGACGAATCCGTCGACGCCGTGGATGTTCACATCGAGCACGCCAACCTCGACGACCTGCAACCCCGACTCGCGGGCGGGCGAGCCCGGTCTCATGCACAGTTCCGCGCCCGGCACGCTCGAACAGGCCACCCGGTCGTCGACGATGACGTGGACCGTCAATCGCTTGTTCGACGGCAGGCCTTTGATCCGCACACCGCCATCGGCACGAACCGGGATGTCCGAGATCAGCTCCATTTCGCCGTCCAGCAACGTCACGGTCGCCCCGCTCCAATCCCTTCGAGCCGCGCATGCGAGGCGAGTCTCCAACGACAGTCCGTGCTCGAGTCGCACGAGAATCTTCGTGGTTTCTCCGGAGCGAACGGTCACGTCCCGAATCAGCTGCGTTGCATGGCGCGCGGACTCGATGCGAACGCCGCATCGCTGTGGGGCGCACGTGCTCATCACGAAAACTCCGTCATCCAGATCCGCCAGTTCCCGCGCGGCGCCGGTCGTCGGATCGACGAGACGAACGCGGGCGTCCGCGACCATCGACTCGGCGTCGGCATCCACCACGCTCACCTCGATCCAGCCATCCGCTTCGGTCGGCCCACTCTCGACGGTCCGCCGCGGGCCAGCGTCGATGCGCACGTAATCGTCGACGGCGTTCGCAAGCACGACTCGGCGATTCGGCGTGCCAGCGAGCGACACCTCGAGATGCACGGGCCCCGGAGGCAGCGCGCGGAGCACGAAATGGCCCCGTCCATCGGTTCGTGCGGTGTCGAGCCACGGAATGGGCTCGCGACCCGGGTTGCGATCCGGCACGCACGACGGGCGGAACACCTCGTCGATGGATAGGCGCGCATTGCCCGCGACGACGAACAAGTCGCAAGCGGCAGAGCCGTCCGCGTAATGAACCTTCCCCTCGACGGTCCGCTCTGGGGTGAGAATGATCTCGAGCTGCGGTGGGTCCGACTCGGACGGGACGACGAAACCACTGGCGCCTCGCGCATAACCAGGCGCCGACGCGATCACGCGTAGAGGCCCGTCGGCCCGATCGCGTTCCCTCGCAAACAAGCGACACGTTCCCGATGGATCCGCCGACGTCGCTTCCGACGGGCTTCGCGTCCACCAGAAGCATCTCGCCCCGACGAGAGCCGCCCCGCGGGCGTCGACCACGCGACAGATCACCGACGGAGATCTCTTCACGACGAGATCCGCGGCTTCGATCGTCGTCCCGGGCTCGGGCGACACGCCGACGCACACGGAATCGTTCTCGGTCAGCTCTTCGTTCTCGAGCGTGTCCACGAATACGCCCGCGTCCGGCTCGCCTCCAGGGACTCCGTCGAGACGATAGTGCCCGTCCTGATCCGTTCTGCATCCGTCGCTCGGGAGCAGACGCTGCGGAACACGAACCCAGGACTCGTCGGCCGGTTGCGGCGCCGCCCAGCGGACCACGGCGCCCTCGACAGGCCGACCGCCGGAATCGACGACGCGACCCACGACCCGCGCGGGCTTGCGCAGGCGAAGCTCACACGGGCACAGTTCGCCGACGTCGACGGCACGCTTGCGCACGACGGCGAATCCCTCGGCGCCAGCGATCACCGCCCAGCACGAGACTTCCCCATCCCGAGTGTCGTCGACGCCATCGAAGGCGAAGCGTCCTTCACGGTCGGTGGACGTGTCGCGACGCGGAAGTCGGGAGCCGAGCGGGGCGAGATGGACCCACGCACCCGCGACGGGCTTCGCCGTCACCGCATCGCGGACGACGCCGGTGACCCGTCGCGCCGGGAACAGCACGAAGCTCCGGCGAACTTCGAGCCCCTGGGCCGCCATCGATCGAGCGCTGTCGACGCCGAACCCCGGAAGTCCGTACACGGCGCGGCGCGCAAAGCCAGGTGCGTCGATTTCGACCCACGCGCGAACTGGATCGGCCCCCTCCACCGAGCCGGCAACGCGATAGGTTCCGTCGTCCGCCGCAACCGTCGACGTCGTCGTTCGGATACCGGCGGCCGAGTGATTCCACGACACGCTTGCCTTCGATATCGGTCGCCCGTCGCGATCGATGATCCGACCCGCCAGTGTGAGTGGTGCGAACAGCTGGATCGTCACGGTTTCACCGGCGGGCACGTCAGTACGGGTCACTCGCCCGAAGCCTTGTCGGTCGACGAAGAGATCGCTCCACGCAGCCTGCACGTCGCAAGCGAACGCCCCTTCAGAGTCGGATGTCGCAAATCGTGCCCCATCCGGGATCGAGCCCGCCGGCGCCGCGAACTCGGTCCGCTCGGGATCCGCCGGAACGGCCACGATGCGTGCACCGCCTACGGGCCGACCGGCGGCGTCGACCACGCGACCGTTGATCGGTGATAGCCCCGACCCGATGTGATCGATCCGGCGGCTGGCCGTCTGCCAGGCGGCGTCATGCGTCGACAGGTGGGCGACGCCGACCACGAATACGAGCACGACGACTACGCCGATCAGGAAGCGCCGCATGGGCCGGAGGATATCGGGGGCTCTGCGGCATGGTCAACGGCAGAACGAAGTTGGCACCCGATGCACGAGCGATCTCCTGGGCGCGGGCGTTCGCGGGCTCAGATCGGCGATGCTGAGTCATGGTGATCCAGAACCACGAGGACTGCGGTCCGAGCAGAGCTGAGCGCGGCCGCGCCCCACCCCCGTCCCCCCCGCGTGATATCGTCCCGACCCCAACTTGGCCGCGGAGCGCGGTCGCACGGAGGAAACCATGTTGTCGAAACTCGTCATCGCAGGAATCGCATGTCTCGCAGGCTCGCTCGCCATTCATCAGGACCTGAAGCCACAGGACGCCAAGGGCGCGCCCAAGCAGCCGACGGCCGAAGAGGTCAAGGCCATGATGGAGGCGTATGAGAAGGCAGGCGCGCCGGGAGAGCAGCACAAACTGTTGGCGAAACTGGCGGGCAAATGGGAAACGGTGAACAAGCCGTGCGACATGCCGGGCTTCCCGTCGGTGGAAACCAAGGGGACGGCGGATGCGCGAGTCATCCTCGGCGGCCGTCAGCTCGTCGAGGAGTCGACGGGCATGGCCCAGGGCAAGCCCTTCAGCGGCATCTTCATGCTCGGGTACGACAACACGCTGAAGGAGTACGTGGCGACGTGGAGCGACAACATGTCGACCGGTCAGTACACGACTCACGGCACGGCGGACGCGGCGGGCAAGGTCATCACGTTGAACGGCGAGATCCGCGACGCGATGTCGCCGGAGAAGGGCCGCCCGTGGCGCATCGTCATCAAGATCGAGTCGGACGACAAGCACACCGTCGAGGTCTACGACACGATCAGCGAGGGCAACATCGCCGTCGTCATGACGAGCACGGCAACCCGCGTGAAGTGAGCGTGACGGCGCCGCCCGCAACCGATGGCTGCGGGCGGTGCACGAACCATCGGAGCATCAGTAGATCGTCGAGAAGATCGAGTTCGTGAGATAGGCCCCACCGACGTCGACCAGCGCGGCCTGAAGGTGCGGCGTGAGCCCGCGCAGCGCCGGGTCGAGCGGGATCTGCATGGTGAAGCTGAGCAGTCCAGCCGGCGGAACCGACGCCTGCGCCAGGATCGAGAGCGACGCGGGGTCGAGCAGGAGCGTGCCGAACGCGATGGGAATCTCCGCCGGACCGAGCGCCAACCCGATGATGGCCGCCGCGCCGGGCTCGCCCGCGACCTCGAACCGGAAGAGCGAACCAAGCGTCGGAACGCGATAGAAATCCGGGAACTCGGCGAGGGTATTCATCTGGCCCAAGCCGGCGTAGGCGTAGATGCGGGCCCCGTCTGAAGCGTAGGCACTCTCGACTTGCGCCGACCCGGCGACGTACGGGCCCTGCAGCGTCTGGCTCGCCCATTCGTCGCTCCAGAGATTGAACCCATAGACGTGCGCGCCGTCCTGCGCGAGGATCGCCGCGTGGTGCGCACGGACGATGGTGGCCGGCGCAGCAGTGATCGTCGAACGCCACGCCGACGTGCGTGGATTGAACGCATGGAGGGTCGTGCCCTGGCGCGCGCAGAACGTCTCGGCGAGATTCGGCGGGCTGCTCCCGGCGACGGCCGATTCCGTCGGCAACGCCGGCTGGAACCGCCAGCCTGCGGATCGATGTGACCAGCCCCACAATCCGCCCGTCGACCCTTCGACGATCACGGAGACGGCCGTGAGATACGTCGTACCGGCGGTCAGGCCCGGCCCCGATTCCCACTGGTTGCGATAGGACGAATACACCGCGCTCGGGACGCTGGCGCCGGCCGGGGTAAGCGTCGCGATCTGCGCCTTGTGCAGAAGAGTCTGCCCGGAGTAGCCAACGGGCGTACCGAACGTCCCGGTCGTCGCGCTGAACGCGGTCAGGCTGACTCCGTCATCGAGCAGCGTGAACATCTGCTGCTTGATCACCGTCACGGTGCTGCCGAGCGGCAGCGTCGCGAACGCGCCCAGGATCGCCGAGTACCCATAAGCCGTCGCGCCGTCGACGACCACGCCGGAATAGCGCTCGATGTTCACGCTCGCCGAGGGCGACGCGGGGAGCGTGGTGAACGTGCCAGTGTTGCCGCTGAACAACGAGATCGCCGCGCCGTCGTTGATGGCGACGAGCGCCGGCTGCGCATTGCCCGTCGTGATCGTCGGGGTGCCAGCCACGGAGAGCGACGCCCACGTGTTTCGCGAGGCGCTGAATCCGAGCAGCGTTCCCGGCGCATTTGCGAAGGCCATGTTCCCGAACCCGCCCGCACTCGTCGCGCTCGGCACAGGCGCCGGCACGAGCGAGCCATAGAACGTGCTCACCGCATAGAGGTTCCCACCGGCCTGGATCAAGAAGCAGAAGCGTCCATTCATCGCGGTCGTGACCGTTGGAGGACTCGGGAACGAGTACGTCATCCACTGGCCCGAGTACGCGAAGTAGGCGTGGAGGTTGTTCCCGTCGATCACGAGGCTGTGCCACGTCTGCGCCGATGCGGAGGGGACCAGCATCGGGCTGGGCGAGAACACGAATTGCGCCTGGAACGCCCCACTGCGCGGCGAGTAGCCATAGAAGATCGGGCCGTCGCGCACGATGAGATGCTCGTTCAGGATCGTGTTGACCGGTGGGCCATAGGTCGCAGTGATCGACGACCAATTGCGCGTGAGCGCGGACCATGCACGGACGACGTTGCCGTCGGTCACGGCCATCAGCGTCTGCTCGAGCTGAATGGTCTGAGAGCCCGAGACTGCGATCGAATTCCAGGCGGGGAGCTGTGCCGCGACGTTCACCGCGATGAGCGCGAGAATCAGCAACAGATGAGGCGTGCGCGACGCAGATGTGGGACGTGAAAGCATGGTTGATCTCCGTGCGCGTCGGATTGCAACGAACATGCCGCACGTCGACGTCGATGCGTTGATACAGCCGTATTCACCGACGCGCGCGGCGCCTCCACGAAGTTCATCGGTCGAGCCTGCGAGCTGTATCGCGCCGACGATGCCGCTCGCGCGTTACTTGCGGGTGACCACATCCGCGAAGCGCCACGCGGAGGTGCGCGGTGGCGGCGCGTGATCCCGGTGGAATGCACCGTCGATTCCGTGCGCGCGTGGAAGTGAGGGCGTCTTCGGTACGTCGCTTGCTCGCCGTTTCGTGTCCGTGCCCGCATCGCAGGGAGGTGCTCGATGACCCGGAATCTCATTCGCCAGCTGGCAGTGCTCATCGTCGCTGCCAGCGCTCTCGCTCAGCAACCGAATGACGCCACTCATTCGATGACGATCGACGGATCCGCTGGGCCGCCCTATCCGATCGCGACGACGGTGCGCACGAACACCGCGACGGTCATCACCGTGCGCGGTGCGCCGCAACGCCCGTACGCGATCTACCAGGCGGCGAACGTCGCTGCGGGCTCTGCGACCCTCGGGGGCTCGATCGTCGACCTTCCGATGTCGCCGATTCCCGAATGCGTGATCGACGGGTTCGTACTTCCGACGTTCCAGACGGCAGGCAATGGCACCAGCACGATCGCGCTCCTCGTTCCGGATGCAGGTGCGGGGCCCGGCCTCGTCCCCCTCGGCCTCCACGTGGCACTCCAGGCCGTCATCGCCGATCCCATCTCCGCGGCCGGCTACAGCCTGACTGCCGCCACGCAGATCACGGTCACTCAGGGTCCGTTCGTCCAGTCCTACTTCCTCGGAGACGAATACGAGCAGCACCTGACGTTCCCTTCCATGCCGCTGCCGTTCTACGGCACCAATTACACGGGCGTGTATGTCGGCTCCAACGGATACGTCTGCTTCGGCACGTCGCTCGGAAGCGATCCCACGTCGTCGCCACAGGACATGCTGACGGGTCCGCCGCGGATCGCCGCGCAATGGTGTGACATGGTGTGCCCGCCGAACACCGTCCGCACGACGATCGATCCCAATCCAGGCCCGGGCATGCCCGGCTATGTCCGCATCGATTACCTGAACGTCCAGGACTACATCATCCCCGTCCCCCACACCTTCTCCATCGTGATCAGGACCGACGGTTACGTGGAGATCAACTCGCCCATCACGAACAACGCGTCGCACTTCGACCAGACGACGGGCATCGCGCCGGGGTTCGGACTGGGCGGCATCAATCAGGCGCAAAAGAACTTCACCGGGCCCCAGCCTGCCGGCAGCACGCTGGGCCCGGGGATCCTCTCCACTCCGCCCTACGCCTACGTCGGCGGGATCAACGAGGCGTTCTTCGAGTGGCACGGGATCACGACCCAGAACATCGCCTACCTCGAGACCTACGACAATCCCTACGACTTGACGGGCACCACGCTGCACTTCCTGCCGGGCGGCGCGGGATGGCTTCCGGGTTCGACGAGCCGGTACACGCTCTATTGACGCGAGGCAGGCCGACGCCGCTGACGAAGGAAAGGCCGTTCCGTCATCGGCGAGCCGCCGTCCGGTTCAATTCCGCTGCAGTTCCGCCACCAGCCCGATGGAGCCGCCCGCTTTGGCATCGATCGTGGCCGACGTCCAAGGCTTGTGACGCGTCGACGTGACCGCGACGGTTCCACTGCGCGGAATCACCGACTCGAAGACGATGCGTCCGTCGGCGAGATACGCCGACGCGAGGCTCGTTCCCTTCGCATCGACCCATTTCGCCTGGGCGTCCGCGACGATGACCTTCGTCGACTCGTCGACGACTCGGATCTCGATGCGTGCCCGGGGGTCGGGCGGGGCGGCCTCCGGCACTGCCCGAGGTCCTACGTCGATCCGGATCGTCGACGCGGCGACGGAACTCAGCCTGGCGGTCGGGCGACTCCAGCGATCCGACATCGCGGCGACGTGCACGCGACCCATCGGCAGGTTCGGAAGCGCAAACCGGCCGAGTCGATCCGACTCAGTCGCGCCCCACCAGACGACGTCTGCGTCGAGGGTGTTGATCGGTGTCTCGCTCGCAGCGGCGAAGGCGTCCGCCAAAGGCAGTTCGGCGTTCGCGGCCATCACGGTCCACCGCTCCGCCGGCGTTCCGTCGGGGTGGACGAGTTCGCCGGTCAACGTGCGTCCGGGTTCGAGCACCAACCGAAGGTCGTACAGCCATTTGCCCGGCTCGCGAACCGCCTTTGCCTTGGCCAACGCGAACCCTCGCGCGCGAGCGTACACCTCGATCGACGGCTCGTCGTCGAAGAGCCTCGGTCGCACGAGAATGCAGCGACCCGACGCATCGGCATCCGCCGACAGCGCTCGAAGTCTCGTGTCGTACGTCCACGAACACCGCGCACCCGCGATCGGGAGCCCGCGCCCGTCGACGACCTCACAGCGGACGACGGGGCGCGGTTCGACCACGACATCGGGCATCTCGAGTGATTCCCCGGGAGCGACCGCCACGCCCTTGAACATCTCCTTCTGCAGGCTCACGCGGTCCGACGACGCGAACAACAGCCCCATGCCGAAGCGCGAGGCATCCAGCCGATCGATCACGTAACGGCCGGCGGCGTCCGTGCGCGTCGCGAGGGCATCCAACCTGCGACCCGTTCCGTCGAGCACCGGCTGCTCGATGGCACTTCCGAACTGGGCGGCGACGCGCACTTCCTCGACCGGCCGTCCCTCGGCATCCACCACGCGGCCGCGAACCGTTGCCGTCGGGGTGACGGCGACCTGCACCGGCGCCGGACCATTCCGCAGGACGACCAACGCCTGCCCCACCGCTCCCGAGGGTGCAAGTGCCAGGACTCCGAGCGCCGGTCGCACGGTCTCCGGATCCTCGGGAACGTGGTCGACGGTGAACGAACCTTCGGCGTTCGTCCCTGTCTCCGCGAGTATCCACGGCGCCCAAACGACGCGTCCGTTCGCGTCTGCCCGCTCGTGATCTCTCTGACCCAGGATGAACACGCGAGCCGCTTGGACCGGTACGTGTGTCTGGAAGTCGACGACTCGGCCCTCGATCCGCCGGCCCTCGAACAGCACCCAATCGCGCCGCAGCGTGCGATCGGCAAACGTTCGCTCGCCACCACGCCACACGCCGCCTGAGAGGCTGCCGAAGCGCCGCGGCGCGAAGCCGTCCGCGACGACCATCAGTTCCCAACAGGTCATCGGCCTGTCGGACGCGATGTCGCGCAACTCATACGTTCCATCGCCTCCCGCGCGCGCCGCGGCGGTGGTCTTCACGCCATCAACGCTCGCGCTCCAGGAGACCCGGGCGTTGGGGATGGGGTTCCCATCCCGATCGATGATGTGGCCGACGAGGTCCAAGGATGGGACGAGCGTCGCGTGAACCTCCGTCGCCGCTTCGACGTCGGCCCGGCTCCAGCGCGCGAATCCACGGGCATCGACGACGAGGGTCGACGTTGCGCCGGCCGGCTCGCAGGCGAAGTCGCCCCGCGCGCCGGTGAGACAGGCCGTGGCGCCCTCAGGCAACGCCCCGCCGCGGGCGATCTCCACGTTCCCTTGCAGGCGCGTTCGAACGGCGACGACCTGGGCACCGGCGACGGGCGCGCCGGACGCGTCGACGACCTGCCCGCGAATGGCGCTCGCCGAAGTCTCGATGGGCACGGCGCGAATGGGCCGGACATCCACCGGCGCGCTCGCGAGCGCGGGTCGCGTCTCGACGAATTCGGGGGGCAACGTGCGACCTGGAAGCGTCACACCCGGGGATGCAGCCGACTGGCGCTCGCCACTCCACAAGATGAGCCCGACTCCGACGGCGAGGGCGATCCCGACCGCGCTTCCAACCTGCGACCACGCTGCCTTGCGCATCGAGGGGAGCCTACAGCCTGCCTCGTCCGCTCGCCACGCATCTCCTCCGCCGAACCACGGCGCTCGTGGGCTCACTCACGAATCGCCGACTCCAGCGCCGTCACCGCCTCCCAGAGCGCCAGATCCAAGCGCGCCTCGTCGGGAGCAACGGGATCGACGCCGCCGGCATCGCGGAGCGCGACGCGATCGGACGACAGGTCGGAGACTGCCGCGCGCATCGCGGCGCGGTCGGCCCGCGGATCCTCGAGCCGACGTCGAGCCGACTCCACGAAGCGACCGATCCAGTGACGGACTTCGTCGCGCCACGCGCGTCGCGTCGCGGCGTCGAGGTCACGGCCGTCGTCGCTTCGCCCGCCGCCCGCAGCGGCCGCCGCGCGAGCCGCGCGGCGAACGGCGATGAGATCGTCGAACAGCTCCGGCTGAGTTGCAAACGCGCGCCGCCACAGCTCGCTCTCCCGCACGAAGTGCTTCCGAGCCGCATGGCTCTCCGCGAGCTCGATCCATGCGGCGAGAGTCCTTCGAGAATCCGCTCTCGATCCGAGGGTCTCGTCGGACGCGTCCTCGGCGGCATCTGCGATCGCCCGCGAATCCCGAATACGTTCATCGAGCCACGCGGACGTCCCGGCATCGCCGCCGGACAGCACCCGCGCGCGCTCGAGCCACAGCACCGCCTCGCGATGCCGCGACGACGCCCGCATCGTCGCGCCCAGCGCCCGTAGGGCCGCAACGTGCCGCGGCTGATCCGCCAGGACGACGAGGAGGTGAGCCTCTGCATCCGCGAACCGATCGAGCTGATACTCGACGAAGCCGAGCCAGTACCGCGTCTCCGCGTCACTCGGTGCGAGGCGTACGGCCTCCACGAGCAGTGGTTCAGCCTCTGCGAATCGCTTCTGGTTGATCAGCGCTTCAGCCACGAAGAAGTGCGTCAGCGGCGAGCGGCGATCGCAGTCGAGCGCGGCGCGGTACTGCGCCTCGGCGAGGGCGTACTCTCCCCGAGCATTGAGGATCGAGCCGAGCACGCGGTGAACGAACTCCAGATCCGGGCGCGCGGCCACGGCGACCTCGGCGTGCCGGAGGGCCTCGTCCAGCGCTCCCATGCGGTGAAGCACGTGCGCGTAGTTGGCCCGCGCGAGCGCGCTCTTCGGCGCCGACGCCAGCGCGGCCGCCGCAGCAGCATTCAACGCCGCGACGTCGACCGGCTTGATCTGGTCGAGCGTCCACGCCAATTGGTTGTTCACGAAGAAGTCGCCGGGCAAGCGCTCGCGCACGCGCTTGAGGAACGCCAGGCCCACCTGCGGACCAGACACCTCTGTCAGCACGACGGCGGTATTCGCGAGGATCGGTCCCGGCAGGTCGAGCGTCGCGGGATCGGCAGCGAGGCTTGCCAGTTCGGCCGCGTTGCGGCTGACACATGCGTTCCGGACGCGGGTGCGGAACGGATCACCGTCGGCGCGATCCGCTACCTTCGCGAGCACGCGCGACGTGTCGCGCTGCGCTGGGGCTCGCCACAGGCTGAAGATCCACTGATCGAGCGCCAACAGGAGACTCGATGCGATTCGCGATCGACGGATCAGATCGGACGAACCCTCGACGTCCGTGATCGGTATCGAAATACCGACGCCCGCGAAGAAGTCCGCGAGACGTCGCGCCGTCTCGGCGTGAGTGATGTGGGGGTAGCGCACCTGCAGGAGCTCGTCGATTCGCGCACCGTCGGTTCGCGCAGCATCTTCCTCGATCGCCGAGCGACGAAAGACATCCACGTCGCGTTCCAAGGCCGCAAGCAGATCGACGGCCCGTCGCATCACGGGAGTGCTCGCGCCGCCACTCCGCGCCGACGCCACGGCGCGCTCGGCGGCGGCATGGGCTGAAAGCCAACTCGGCAGCGCCGGCGGCTGTGCGGACGCGGCGGCAAGTCGCAGCCGCGCCGTCTCATCGAGGATCTCTTCGACGCGCAGGTCGATCGCCGCACGTCGCGAACGCGCGTCGGCCTGGATCCACACGACGCCCGCGGCGACGAGCACCACCACGCTGACCAGGACCACGGAGAGACGCCGAACCCGACGCGCGTGGGGCAGCGCCGCGCGGGCCGTCGCCGCGTCGAGCTCGGCGACCCGCGCGCGTTCGAGCTGAGAGCGGCGCCACGAACCGATCGCTTGCGCAACGGCTCCCGCATCCTTCGGCCGGTCCTCGGGACGCGGTTGGAGGCACGATCGCGCGAGCCCCACGAGTTCCACGGGATGCTCGACTGCGTCGAGCGCGGCCCATAGCCCGACCGCCTCACCGCGACGGGAGGCGTCCAGGGGATCGCTCGCGCCCGCGTGCGGTCGCGCCCCGACCAGGACCTCGAAGAGGATCGCCCCGACGGCGAACACGTCAGTGCGCGCATCGAGGCTGGCAACCTCACCGCGGGCCTGCTCCGGAGACATGTAGCCCACGGTTCCGACGACGGCCCCCGCGGACGTCGCCAGCGTCGCGTGGTCGGCGCGCCCGGATTTGACCTCGGGGCTTCCGTGCGCCGTCTCGGGCTCGGTGCCGCCGATGACCTTCGCCAGCCCCCAGTCCATGACGAACACCTCGCCGAACGCTCCGATCATCACGTTCGACGGCTTCAGGTCGCGATGCACCACACCGCGGGCGTGCGCGTAGCCGACCGCGTCGCACATCTGCTCCAGGACCTCCGCGATCCACGCGAGGTCGGGGCGGCTCGACGACGACGCGAGCACGTCGCGCAACGTCCGACCCTCGACGATTCGCATGGTGAAGTAGGGAAAGCCGTCGGCACCCACACCGGTGTCGTACATCGGCACGATCCCGCGGTGCTGGAGCTGGGCGCAGACGCGCGCCTCGTCGGAGAAGCGGTGCAGTGCCGCGTGGTTCGCGAGCGCTCCGTGACGGAGGACCTTCAGCGCGACCTCTCGCCCCAGGTCCGCGTCGAACGCGCGGTAGACGACGCCCATGCCACCGCGCCCGAGCTCTCCGCGGATCGCGTAGCGGTCGTCGACCCACTGCGAGCCCGATCGCGCTCCGACGTCGTCGCCCCCATCGTCGCTCGTCGACTGCGGCCCCGCACCCCCGAACGCGTGGCGAAGTCCGGCGCGCAGAAGCTCGCCGTCGGCGCTCGCACCCTCGCCATCGGTTCCAGTCCGAGTCATGTGAGCAGCGCCAGGAGGCTTCTGCACTCGGTTTCGACCTCCGCCGCGCCGGACGGAACGTGGAACGCCACGACCTGCCGAAGCATCGCGGCGAATTCGGCCTCGGCCTTCATGTAGTCCTTCTGCACCCTCTTCTCCGGGCAACCGAAGCGGGAAGCGATTGCGCGCAGCGTCAACCCTTCGCCGTACCGCAGCGTCAGGATTCGCACGCGACGGATCGCGGCCTCTCCGCGCACGTCAGCCCAGCTCGTGAGTCGCGCCCTCGCCTCCGCGACGACGGATTCGGCCCATGCGCGATCGAAGCTGCGTTCCCAGCCATCGTCGGCATCACCGGCAGCGACCGAGCTCGTGAGCTCGACCCCTCGCCGCCCAAACCGGGCTTCATGCCGCAGGGCGACGTTGCGCGTGACGCCGAAGAGGAACCCACGGAATCCGCTCCCCCGCTCCGCCGATGCCCGCGCAAGCGCGCCATCCTCCCGGATGCATTCGAGGATGACGTTCTGAACGGCATCCTCGATCTCCGACTCGAGCGCGCGTCCTCGCCACCGAGCGGCGAGGGCGGCGCGGATGACCGGAAGGTAGCGGCGAACGAAACGATCGCGGGCCGTGTCGTCACCGAGGGCAGCGGCGCCGATCACCGTCCAGCAGGTCTCGTTCTCAGTCGTCACGCGGCCCGCGATCATAGAGCACGATGGCACCGGATGTCACCCGTCCGGATCAGGTGTCGAACTCGATGATCGGCGTGTAGGTCACGAGATTCCCGACCGCGTCCGTCAGGACGAAGATGGCGTCCACGTCGATGCCCGGTGGCAACGTGCCGGAGGCGACGTCCACCCGCGCCGCGCCCCGTGAATCCAGCGGGCCGGAGAACGGCGGGTTCGCAATCGACCAGCTCCAGTTCGCGATGGCGTTGGGGCCCAGGCCGAATACCGGCCCTTGGCCGTCGAAATGGCCCACGTCCCAAAGGAAGCTCCAAAGGAACCCGGCGCGCTCGCCGCCTGCGTTCACGATGATCGCGAGGCCGCCGCCGAGTCCCGTTGCGTTCACGCGTACGTCCATCCCCGGCGTGGCGTCCGGCACCCACGTGAGCGGACCGGTTCCGTTGGGCGCACCGAGCGTTCGTGTCGTCATGGGACGCCAGTCGCTCTCAGTGTTCGTGTCCGAGGACGTCAGGTTCCTCCCGATGACTCCCGATGCCACGGCGCCGCGATTTGCGCCGCCGGTGAACGCTCGCACGGACGACGGGATCCGTGGATGGTTGTGCACGACGTCGTCGTCGTGACCGGTGACGCGTAGGACGTCCACCGGCCGCCCCAGGTGGTCGACGAGCGCGAGCGTGTACTCGTCCGTCGACCAGGAAGCGCCTGGTGGAACGGAAGCCGCTGCGGTCGCGTAGAGCGCGCCGAATGGGAGCTCCGGCGGCGCCGGCAGCGGTCCCGCGCCGAAGACGAAGTACGCGCCGCCCGGCACCACGTAGCTGCCTGGCCAGGGCCGCCAACGGCCGAGGGCGTTGCCCTGCGCTCCGCTCGCGAGGATCGACCAGGCCTCGACGTTGACCGCACCCGCGGCGCCAGCCGGGCCTCTGTTGCGAAACTCGACGTAGTCCGGCGCGTCGTCGATCTCGTTGATGACGATGCTCGATACGGGAACCGGATCGAAGCCCAGATGACCGCTCGAAGTGTTCTCGAGCCCGAAGGTCCGCGGCTGTGCGCTCGTCCAGTCACCACCGCCGTTCGAATCCAAACCCCAGATGCGTTGTGCCCCGATGTTCGTGGCGAAACCACCGGGCTGGAAGTTCTGCGCGAACCCGCGGAACCGCCCGCCCAGGGAGATCCCGGGCTCGGTGTTCGAGACTCCGGCCATCCGGACCTCGTCGACGGTGATTCCGGCGCGATTGCGGAGCGCGACGACCACAGCCGCGCCGACGAATGGCGACAACGACGGCAGCACGCTGTAGACCTGCGTTGCGGGAGGAAGTTCGGCGATCGTGCCGCCCGGCTCCTTCACGATGACGATCTCGCCCGGCTGCAACGTGATCGTGGGCAGCGGCACCGTCGCCGGATCGCTGAACCCACCCGTGTTCGACCACACGAGAGTCCACTCGGTGAGCGTGGCCGAACCGGTTCCGAAGTTGGTGATCTCGACGCCAGCGGGCACGCCCGTGGAGATCTCGGTGATGAGCACCTTGTCCTGCTTCGGTACGAGCCGCGGATGGAAGATCGAGTACCCGCCTGCATCCGGGCAGGGCACGTCCGCGAGCGGCGCTCCGGCAATCACGTCGAGCACCGCGTCCCCGTTCGTGTCGAAGTCCCCGCTCACAGCCGACCCGAACGACGAACCGACGCTCGTCCCACTCGTCGTCGCGAGCAGTGTCCCCGCGAGCGATCGGATCTCCGCGAAGCCGGGACCCACCGGGCCCGCGACGCCAATGCCAACCTGCGGAGCGCCCACGAGGATGTCCGCACTCCCGTCGTCGTCGGCGTCGCCGGCATGGGCGACGGAGTACCCGTAGTGCGAGCCGTAGGCCGGCCCGGTCATCGTCAACGCGAGCCCATAAGGCGAGAGCGTGCTCGATCCGCGATAGACGTGCACGTAGCCCGCTCCGCCGAACGCTCCCGAGGTCGACCCGCTCTCGGGAGCCCCGACCACGAATGACGCCCGACGCCCCGACGCCGTGACGGCCGGGATGAGCGCGACGGAGCGTCCGAAGAAGTCGTACGCACCGACGCCGTTTCGCATGACGAGCGCCGCCCCCGTCGCGCCGGAGAAGAGGGTCACTTCGCCCGCATCGAGGGCTCCTGGCACGTCCGCTTCGGGCGCGCCGACGACGTAGTCGGGAGTGCCGTCGCCAGAGACGTCGCGTCCTCCGGCGACGGAAGACCCGAAACGGAACCCCGTGGCCGGCTCCGAGTGCGAACGCAGCAGCACGCCGGTCGAACCCGAGTACACGAACACGGCTCCCCCGGGGTTCCAGTTCGGCGCGCCGACGGCGAAGTCCGGGATGCCGTCGCCGCTCAGGTCACCCAGACCCGCGACGGCGTACCCGAATTCCGTTCCAAAGATGAATCCGCCCCCCGAGGGCGGCGTGACGGCAACCAGCACGGAACCGGTCGCGCCGTCGATCAGCCGAGCCCCACCCGAGCTGAGGCCGATGCCTCGCGAACCCGCGAGGACGTCGTCGACGCCATCGCCGTTCACGTCGTCGATCCGTGCCAGCGAGTAGCCGAACTCGACGACGCCGCTGGGAGACAGCTGCCAGATCACGGCGCCGTTCGCTCCGGAGTGGCACCAGATGCGCCCCGTCGTACCCCACTGCGGTGCGCCGACGACGTAATCGTCGTGGTGGTCGCCGTCGACGTCGCCGAGTGCGACGACCGCATGTCCGAGGGAGTCGGTGGCGCTCGGGCACGGCGGCGCCGTCACGGCGAAATTCAACGCGTTCGAAACTCCGCCCGCGTCCACGTCGTTCTCGACCGTGATCGAGTTCGTGGGCGATGGCAGCTGGATCATGCTCGCCGGCACGAGCGCCACGAGTGTCGTGCTCGACGAAAAGACCGTCTGGAGGTGCACGCCGTTGAATCGCACGACGCTTCCCTGCACACCCTCCGACGTCGGCGATCCTTCGAGATAGCGCGTCCCCGTTAGAACGATGAGGACGCTGTCACTTCCGCCGGCGGCGACGGAATTGGGGACGACGTTCACGAGCGTCGGTGACGACGGCACGCCGTAACGCGTCGCGATCGCCTGCGCGTCCAGTGACGTCATGTGACCGCGGTTTCCGATTTCGGACTGGTGCGCCGCGTAGCTCGGCTTGCAGACGATCGTCGGGCCGGTCCCGTTCGAGAACGCATTCTGCCCGTAATGCATGATGGAGTCGAAGTCGTAGGGCCCCGTCGTCGTCGCACCGGCGACGAGCGTGAAGTTCCCGTTGCACGGACCACCGCTGCATCCGGTCTGCGAGATGCGGCTCGTTTGGATCGTCACGTAGGTGTCGCGATCCGGCCGTTGATGCTCGTGCAGGAAGCCGAGCGCGTGAAACAGCTCGTGGACCATGACGTACTTCACGGTCCAATGGTTCGCGCCGATGTCCAGGAACTGCCCGCCGCCCGCCATGCCGACGGCCGAACTGCTGACGTTGTCGCTGTTCGGGTTCGGACGGATCAGGATGACGTTCGCGTGAGTCCCGGGGATGTACGGCACGAAATCGACCTGGGAGATCGCCTCGACCTCGGCCATGGCGGTCTCCATCAGGTGCTGTTCACCGGACGACACCGACGTGGCGAAGAGGTACGGAACGACCCCCGAAGGCCACGGCGCCGCCGTGAATACGCCGTCGCCCCAGACCACCTCGTCCGGCAGCCACATGTCGTCGACGAGCGTGTGGTGGGGCGGCGGGAACTCGGGCGAGGGGGCGCTCTGGGCTCGGAGATTCCAAGCCGAAATGGCGAGCACGATGGCAAGGCTGCCGACCGCGCGGAGCCGGCGCGTCGATTCGATGTGATTCATGGAAGGTCTCAACGGGGGATGGCCGCGGCCCGACGCGCGATGCCCCCGTTTTCGGGGTGTGCCGTCGAGCCTTCGTGAGTCCTTCCATCGGCGGCGCGGAATCCCCCCCACCGCTCGTCAGAAACCCGGCGCGAAGCGGGTCGACGCGGGCGCGAGGAATGGCGGCCCGGGCCGCGGAGGCGACGCCGGGGCCACGATCCCCTGGGCGGGCGGTCCGGCCGGGTCGGGTCCGAGACCGCATCGAAGATCGCTCGCGGGCCGCCTATCGACGCGCAGAGGCCTGGAGGGCGCCGACACCGCCCGATGCGTGCACGCCCGCCGTCGTCGCGCGAGCGCGACGCTCCCGGGCGCTCGGCACGACGGCCGGCACGCCGGAGGGCGCTTCAGCCTCCGTCACGGAGGCCGGTCAAGGCACGAGCGAGAGTGCCGCGGGATTGCTCACGTGGTTGATCACGCCGCCGGTCGTGGCTGCGATCCCCGCGAAGTAGACGGTCGTGCCGGCAAACCCCGGGGGCGCGTTGGGTGGAACGACGAACTGGGTCGACAAGACGCCCGTCGATCCGAGCACCGCCGCATTGTTCACGAACGGGACTGAGTTGGCATTGGCGATCGAGTAGGTCGTGAGGGCGTCGTAGACGAGCGGGATCACCCAGAAGCCATAAGGAATGCCCGGCGTCCATCCCGACTGCGAGGCCGCGACGACGGCGATCTCCCCCGAGAAGGCCGGCCCGGGGGCGAACGTCAGCAGGTCGGTGCCCCCCGCCTGCAGGGAGATGCTGCTGCTGTTGGCATGAAGCGTGAGCGACACGGCGGTCGGCTCGATCTCGAAGAGGCGCGCGACCTCGCCGCTTCCTCCAGGTGACGACACGCCGGTCGCAAACTGACTGCCGCCGCCCGTGCTTCCCGCGGTGAAGATCCGCAAGACGTCGCTGAACGTGTCGAGGACGATGGCCGCATCGCGCACAGTCGAGTAGAAGCCGGCGTTCGTCGCCGCAGCGCCCGTGTACGAGCCGTTGGATGCATAGATCGATGCCGTCAAGGTCACCGGGTCGATGGACAACATGCGCGGCTGGGCCGCGTTGGAGTTCGTATCGACGACGAGGAGGAGGCTGCCGTCGGCCGTCAGGCTCCAGCAAACGGGCTGGTTGCTTCCCAGCGGATCGACGACGGCCTGCGCACAGGTGACGGTGCCGACGACGCGCGTACCGTCGATCGACAGCGGCGCGCGATAGATGCTCAGATCCGTGGACGCACCGCCGGTGCAGGTCGCCGTTCCGCTGGGGACCGCCGCATAGAGGGCGTTCTGCGCGCGGTGATAGTAGAGAGTGGGTATGGCGCTCGTTGCGCTCGCGGGGAACGAGAATGGCGTCGTGCCGGTGGCGTCGTTCAACGTGTGGAGCCCGTTCGCGGCGTCCAGGTACGAGATCTGTTGCTGCGTCGACCCGCGACGGAGATAGACGATCCCATCTCCGCGCGGCGTGATCAGCGAATACGTGTCAGCAGGCAGGCCGAGGTCCGTCGGACTCCCCGTCGAAGTCAGCGCATAGAGCTTCAGGATCGGCGTTCCCACGGCCACGTAGCCGATCAGGCGATCGCGATACGGATCGTAGGCCATGGACTGCCACAGGCCGGCCGATGAAGGGTAGTTCAGCAGGATCTGCGTCGTCCCGCTGATGGGGTCGATCCTCATCAGCCCGCCACCGGTGCTCGAGCTGTTCACCAGCGCACTCGAGTGGAGGTAGATGTCACCCGGTCGAAACCCTCCTTGCGACACGAGAGGCCCGACCAACGCAGCAGACAGAACGATCGCGTACGCGCGCTTCATGTTGACTCCGCCGGGGTCGAGGCTCCCCCGGTCGCGGGAGTCTACTTCATGACCTGAGCGGCCGTCAGTCGGGAATCAGCTGAGCTCAACCGACTCCTCAGCTCGACGGTGGTCCGTGGAATTGGAGGATGCTCGGGTCTCGACACCGCGACGAAGCGACCTTACGTTGACGCCGACGAGCGGTAACACGCCATGGGAAACGGCACGGTATCCGACGACGACAAGGCGGAACGTACGGCGCTCGAATTCCAGCTGGCGTACTGGAACGACGTCGCCAATCAGTCGGTGAAGCCGCTCTCCGCCTACCGTGCGTCGTTCCCTCGCGCGGAGCACGTGATCGCCGAGGAGTTCGAGCGTGTCACGCGGCGCGAAGCAACGCCACGCCTGGATCACACGGCAAGGGCGGTCCGTTCGACGCTCGGCGCGTTCCGCCTCGTCCGTGAGATCGGCCGAGGCAGCCAGGCCGTCGTCTGGCTCGCGCGCGACGAGGCGCTCGGCCGCGACGTGGCCATCAAGATCTACGAGAAGCACGATGCGGCGGATGTGGTCGCTGCGGCGCGGTTTCGCCGCGAAGCGGTCCTGGCCTCGGGCATCGACCACCCAGGTCTCTGCCCCGTGTACGAGGTCGGGGAAGACGACGATCGGCGATGGATCGTCATGCGCTTCATCGACGGCGAGTCGCTCGCGGACCGATTGCGTCGATCGAGTGCCGCGCCCATCGCCCGCGACGAAGCGATCGGAGTCGTCGCCGCGACCGCGCGCGCACTTCATGCGGCACACGAGTCCGGCATCGTCCACCGGGACGTCAAGCCGGCCAACGTGATGCTCACGCCGTCGGCGCCCGTGGTCCTCGATTTCGGTGTCGCACACGCGCTCGAGCAGTCCGAACTGCGAGTCACGTGCGACGGACCCGCCCCGGGCACGCCCATGTACATGGCGCCGGAACAGCTCGATGCGTCGCTTGGGGCGTGCGATCGGCGGTCGGACGTGTGGGCCCTCGGCGCGATCTTCTTCGAGTGTCTTTCGGGTGGGGTGCCGTTTCGTGCTTCGGCGCCGCCGGCCCCTCCGGGGGATGCCGGCGGCGCCAGCGTTCCTGCGCTGCGGCGCCGCCTTCGCGCGGTCGGCGGGGATGCGATCACGGTGCTCGCGACGGCGCTGTCGACGGACCCGGCGCACCGCTACCAGACGGCTGCGGAACTCGCCGACGATCTGGAGCGTCTCCGCGCCGATCAGCCGATCCGCGCCACCCGGCCTGGCCGGGCGCGCTTTGCCTGGAGATGGGCGCGACGCCATCCACTCCCGGCGGCGTCGATCGCGACGGTCGTCGTCGGCGTGGTGGTGGTGATCGCACTGGCCTTGGTCGTGGAGCGCCAACGCGCGGCGACGCGCAGCATCCTGAACCGTCTCGAGCGAATCGAGGACGAGCACACGCTTTCGTTGATGAGCGTCTGGGCCGAAGAACTCCTTCCTCCCACTCCCGACCTCGTGGACGGCCCGCGCGGGATGACGGCCTGGCTCGCGACGGCGAGACGACTGGAGAACCGCGCCGCAGAAGACGCCCGATGGCTCGATGACGGGGCGCAGCCCCGGCCCGACGACGGCGTGGGCGACGAGCGGGACGCCTGGATTCGCGAGAGCCTGCAGGGCGTCGTGGCGCGGGCGAAGGCACTCGAGCCCGCCATCGCGGACATGGAGGCCCGGCGCGCCTGGGCCCTCGCCGTCGACGACGCGACCATCCACTCGCGATTCGCCGAGTGGCGTTCGACCATCGACGCCATCGCAGACACGAAAGCGAACCCCGCGTATCGAGGTCTGCGCATCACGCCGCAGCGTGGCCTCGTCCCCATGGGAAAGGACCCCCGGTCGGGCTTCTTCGAGTTCGCACATCTCCAGTCGGGTGCGATCCCACGGCGCGACCCGAGCGACGGGCGCATTCACCCGACGGCGGCCTGCGGGATGGTGTTCGTCCTGATGCCTGGTGGTGAATACCAGGTCACCGATCGCGGCGGCTTGACCGCGATCCACCTCGAACCGTTCTTCCTCTCGAAGTTCGAGATCTCACGCTCGCAATGGAAGCGGACCATGCCTGCGGACCTCAGGGTCGACCGGACGGGCCCGGGCATGCGCGGCACGACGTTCGACGACGTTGCACCGGCCGATGGGCTGAGCCTGGATTCGATCGCCGTGGCGACCCGTCGGCTCGGGCTGCGTCTCCCGACGGAAGACGAATGGGAGGCAGCCTGCCGCGCCGGCACGACGACGGATTGGTTTTCGGGCCCTGATGCGAGCTCGCTGGCCGGGTTCGCGAACGTCGCCGACCAATCGCTCGGCCGCGCGTCTCCCTCGCACGTCAACGTCAGCGACGAGGTCGACGACGGCTACATCGAGTACTCGCCCATCGGAGCCTTCGCACCGAACGCATTCGGATTCCACGACATGATCGGGAACGTCCGCGAGCCCGTGCGCGAACGCGCCGCGGCATCGCGCCCGCGGGATTGGCCGGTCGAGGACCTGCACGCGGCATGCGGCGGATCGTGGGGCGATCCGGCGTCGGCGGCCCGCGCGTCCACGCGCCACCAGTTGTCGGCGCGCACTCCCGATGGGTTCCTCGGACTCCGACCGGCGCGCGACGTCGTCCGGGAGACGCAATGACGAGCGCGGCGTTCGGCACGTCGATCGGTCCCTATCGGGTGATGCGTCTCTTGGGGCGCGGCGGACAGGGAGCCGTCTATCTCTGCGAACACGCGGAGCTCGGACGGAGAGTTGCCGTCAAGGTCTTGAACCATCACCGAAGTGGCGCGGCGATGTTCGCGCGGTTCAGGCGCGAGGCCCAGATGATCGCGCGCATCGAGCATCCGGCGGTCTGCACGCTTTACGAGGCAGCACTCGACGGCGACGACGCGTACATCGCCATGCGCTACGTCGATGGGAAGCCCCTGACGCGGATCATCGCCGAAAACGGTCCTCCCTCGACGCCGGCCGAACTCGATCGCATCGTCGCGTGGGCAGAGCGGGTTGCTCGGGCGCTTGCGGCCGCGCACGCCGCGGGCGTCGTCCACCGCGACGTGAAGCCAGGCAACATCATCGTCGACTCGAACGACCACGCTGTCGTGCTGGACTTCGGTCTGGCCACGGCGCGGGACGATCGAGGCATCTCGACGATCCATGGGGACGTGTTCGGAACGCCCGCGTACATGCCACCCGAGCAGTTTGCGCCGCCGCCGGGAGGCGTCGACCACCGGGCCGACGTCTGGGCGCTGGGTGTCGTCCTCTACGAACTGGTCACCGGCCGGCGCCCCTTCGAAGCGGCGACGCGGGCCGAGCTCGAAGCGGCGATCCGCACGCATGAACCACGACCGCCCACCGCGTCGAACCCCGCCGTCGGGTCCGACCTCGCGTGCATCATCGGCCGGATGATGGCGAAGGATCGCCGCGACCGCTACGCGACGGCGGACGACGTCGCAGCCGATCTGGCGAGACTTCGGCGTCACGAACCGGTTCGAGCGCGCCCGCTCTCGGCGGCGAAGCGGGCCTTCCGCTGGTGCGGGCGCCATCGACTCGCCACGGCACTCCTCGGAACGCTGATCGTCGTGCTTGCGCTCGCGACCGCCGGCCTGGTCTCGATCGCGCGCGAACGGGCGACCGCCGACCGCGCGTTGGAGGAGGCGGATCGACTTTCCGACATCCGCGTCGCGCGCGACCTTCTGACCTGGGCCGACGAGCTCTGGCCTCCGGTTCCGGAGAAGATCGCGGGACCACGCGGGCTTCAGTCCTGGGTCGCATCCGCCACGGCGCTCGCCGAACGCGCGGACGGCCACCGCGTGGCGCGCGCGTCCCACGAGTCACGTCACGCCGCGCTCGCGCAGGCGGCCTCGGCTTCCGAGAGAGCGACCACGGCCGAGGCCCACGACGCGTGGATCCAGGCGGGACTGCGCGAGCTCGTCGATCTCGCCGCGCGGGTGGCCGAGCGTGAAAAGGGAGTTCGAGAGCGCCTCGCCTACGCCCGGTCCGTCGACGCCCGCACGCTCGTGGATGCGGCTGACGCGTGGGGATCCACCGTCGCCGCCATCGCCGACCAAGCGCGGCACCCGATCTACGCCGGACTCAGGATCCGCCCGGTGTCGGGCCTCGTTCCGCTGGGGTTCGATCCGGCGTCAGGCCTCTGCGAGTTCGCCCACGTCCGATCCGGTGAGGTACCCAGGCGCGCGCCCGAAGGCTCTCACCTGACGACGTCCGGCGCCTCGTGCATGGTCTTCGTGCTCGTTCCCCGCGGAAACGGGATCATCGGTGCCGCCCCGCTCGGCGATGACGACTCGCGCACGACGCCGTATGCCGACCCCGACTTCGTCGACGACCTGGACGTCGTCAAGCAGCCCTTCACGTGCCCGCCGTTCTACATGGCGAAAACGGAGCTGACGCGCGGTCAGTGGCGGTGCACCGAGCTGCGCGATCCGAGCCTCTCGCCCCTCGGTCCGGCCGATCCCCCGTGCGAGGATCGGCTCCGCTGTCCCGTCGACTCGATCCCGTTCGACCTCGCCGTCGAGGCAGCGAAGCGCCTCGGTGGCCGCCTGCCCACGGAAATCGAGTGGGAGTACGCATGCCGAGGCGGAACCACCACGCCGTGGTACACGGGTGCGACGGCCGCCGACGCCGCCAACCGATGCAACGTGATCGACTCCGCACGCCGCAGTTCGACGCGGCCGTCTGATCCGGGGCAGCCGGACGGCTTCGACGGTTTCGTGTTGCTTGCGCCCGTCGGGAGCTTCGCCCCGAACCCGTTCGGGTTCCACGACATGATGGGGAACGTGGCTGAACCGGTCTGGGATCTCGTACCCCACCCGACGACCGGCGTGATCCCGCTCAGCTACACGGCGGACCGGAGCGGGCGCACGCGCTGCTATCGCGGCGGCGAATTCGGGACCGAGCTGGTCTGGGCCCGCTCGGCCGCGCGGACTGCGCTCGTCACTGCGGGGTCGGACCTGGGTCGCGGGCTCCGCGTCGTGCTCGACGCTCCGCTGCGCGAGGAGCGGTGACCGCCAGCGCACCGGCCGTCAAGCAACCACGTCGTGCCAGGCCGGGTCGGCGCGCAGCCTCGCCCGCGCCCGCTGCCAGCGCTTTTCGGCGGCAGACACGGTGACGCCCAGGATCTCCGCCGCCTGAGCCGCCGTGAGTCCCTCGAGCCCGCAGCAGACGACGATCTTGCGCTCGTCCTCCTCCATCGCCGTGACGTGATCGATGAACCGATGCAGGTGCTCGTCCCGTGCGAGGCGGGTGCTCACACCGGTGACGTCCTGGGGGATGTCCGAGATCGGCGTGCGCTCCGGCTCCGGGCGCATGGCGCCTCGACGCACGTCGTCGACGCGCAGGGTGCGGAGCATCCGCAACAGTCGATTTTGCGCGACGCCGAAGACCCACGCACGAAACTCGCCGCGCGCCGGGTCGAACGTCCCGAACCTCTCCAGCGCGCCCAGCCAGCAGTCCTGCACGACGTCCTCGGGGTCGATGCGGCCGCGAAGGGCCGGCGGGATCTTGACGCTTGCCCAGGCGTAGAGCGCGGGAGCCATCCTCAGGTAGAGCGGCGTCAAGGCCACGACGTCGCCGGCGCGGGCCCGATGCACGAGATCCGTCGTGCGGTCGGTCCGATCGCCCGGGCGTTCGACTTCGGGGTCAGTACCTGATTCCGATGGCATGCCGTTCTGGTCGACGCCGGATTCTACACGCGGGTCGTGGGTCGCCATTTTTCCAGGGAGGTGTCCGGATCGGGAGGGGTCGAGCGAAGGCGTGCGTGAAGGGACGCCCGAAGGTCTCGCCGAGCGGCGGGCCGGGTCCACGGCGTCTCGACGGCCCAACCCTTCGGAGGATCGAAGTCATGTCACGAGCACGGCTCATGATCGCGGCGTTCGTCGTGATCGCAGGCAGCCTGGCGGCACAGGTGTCCATCGGGACCGACCGCCTTCCGGTCGAAATCAGCAGCGGAACCCAGACGAACCCCGGTACGGCGCCGGCCGTCGTCTGGGCGGAACAGGTCTCCATGCCTGGAATCGCCGGCATCCAGCTCGAGTTCGACGTCGCCGAACTGACGTCTGACGACGATGCGATCATCGTCCGGAACCCGCTCGACGGGCAGGTTCACGAGCTGCACCGAAAGCAGCTGGCCCAGTGGCGAAACCGGTCAGCCTGGTTCAACGGAAGCACGCTCGACGTGTCGCTCCGTCTCGCCGCCGGCTCGACGGCGAACCTCACGATCGGGAACGCCGTCGTCCAGGTGCCGACGGCGCCCGTCGGGCCGGACGAGATCTGCGGCGCCGACGACCGGGTCGCGAGCTCCGATCCCCGCGTCTGCCGGCTGGTGTTCAACGCGCTCACGTTCTCGTACGGGTGCACGGGGTGGATGATCAACGATCGCTCCACCGTCCTCGGCGCCGGCCACTGCGCGGCGACGAACCCGAGCTACTTCTCCCTCGCGGAGTTCAACGTTCCGCAGTCGACGTCAGGCGGGGTCATCGTCCACTCGGCCGTCGCGGACCAATACCCGATCGACGGTTCTTCGTTGACGTTCTCGAACAACGGGCCGGGCAACGACTGGGCCGTGGCACGCCTTCACCCGAACTCGCAAGGAGTGACGGCCTACCAGCGACAGGGCGCGGCGTTCTCGCTCGCCACCACCTCGACGCCGAGCCAGAGCGGCACGTTCCGCCTGACGGGTTACGGGCTCGACAACACGCCGATCACCGCCACGAACACTCAGCAGACGAGCCTCGGCGGGAACGTCGCGCTCGTCGGTGACCAGATCCGCCACACCGTGGATTCGGAGGGTGGCAACTCCGGCGGTCCGCTCATCGACGAGACGACGGGGCTCGCCGTCGGCGTGCATACCCATGGAGGCTGCACCGCCGCGGGATTCAACACGGCGACGAACATCCTGAAGCCGGCGTTGCAGAGTGCCATCACGTTGCAGTCTGGTTGCGCGACGGTCCCGCTGCAGAACGGGAGCGATGCGTTCGTTTCGTGCTCGTCGACGATCATCAACACGACACAAAGCAGTGGCAACTTCGTCGGCGTGGGCGTCATCTCGCAGTACTACAACCCCGGTGAAGATTGGGACATGAACGTCACGGGAATCGTGTCGCAACGCGGCGCGCTTCAGACCGACTACTGCATCGCGAACGGCCATGCGGGCATCGTGCCCGCGGTGAGCGGCCAGGTCTATCGCTTCGCCGGCACGGGCGGCGCGTGGGCAGAGTTCTCCATCGCGAGCCCGATCGCCGTCGGCCAATGGAACGTGTTCGGCTGGGGCAGCGACGACTTCTTCCAGCTCTATGAGTTCAACGTCACCGCTGCCGGGGTCTACGACGTGACGGTCAACACGGACCCGTTCGTCGAATGGACGCTGATCGGCGGCGCGCCGCAGTCGACGTGGCAGGTCGGCGCGGCCCTGCAGTCGGGCAGCGGTGCCAGCGGCACCAGGCAGGCCGCGATGAGCCTCGGCTGGCACTGCCTCGTCGTACACCGGCCGGTCTCGCCGGGCCTCTTCGGCACGTCCACGGTCACCATCAACGTCCGCCCGACGGCCGTCGGCATGACGTTGACGCCGTTCGTTCCGGCGACCGTGACAACCGACTACGAGCGGATCTCGGTCCAGGCCACGCCAAGCCACTGGAACGCCGTCGCCGTGACCTCCGCGACCTCGCACTGGAACCTCGGCCTCGGCAAGGGCCAGGCGACCGTGGGGACCAACACGTCGTTCGTCGTGGGGAACTACACGGTGAACACGAACACGCCGCCGCCACTCGCAGGCGTCGTCGCGCGGTCCTCCGGCACCGGCGACGCGGTCGTCGAACACGTGTCCGCATCAGCCGGCACTCTCGAGTACGTCTCGTACCTCACGATCGCGGCCGACCACGTCATCGGCGTGAAGGAATACCAGGTCAATGCACCGGGCAATTACTCGGTGTCGGTGCTCGGCGACCCAGGTCTGAGCTTCGCGGTGTTCAACGCACAGAACACGAACTTCTGGCGGGCGGACCATGACGATCAGGTCCAGCATCATCAGGTGGGCACGACCGGCGCGATCGTCTCCCTCGATGCTGGCATGAACGCCGTCGTGGTCTATCGGCGACAGGGCACCATCCCGACCGCGGCGACGGTGGCGGTGTCCGTTTGCACTCCGACGAGCACGTACGCGCTGTCGCCGAGCACGACGACCCAGATCGTCGCGGTGTCGTGCGCTCCGTTCTCGGTGACGCCCCAGTCGGGGCACTGGGAAGGCGTGGCCGTCGCGTCCAACGCGGACTGGGACATCGCGGCGGGATCCGCTTCGTCTCTCCTCGGCTCGACGTCTTCGGACTTCCTCGTGGCGAACGGCCACGCGGGCGCGTTCGAGAGCCAGTACGGGATCGTCAGTCGTTACGCCGGGACGAGCTTCGGCTTCGTGCACCAGGCGCCGCTGTCGACGCTGACGCCGGGCACGCCGGCGGTGGTGACGCTGGGCGCGTCCCAGATCATGACGCTCATCGAGTTCCAGGTGACGGCGACGCGCGACCACGTCATCAGCGTGTCCGGGAATGCGTCGGGTTCCTGCCTGTGGCACCTGTTCGACCCGGGAACCTCTGGTGCCTGGCGCCCGCGAACCAGCGCGACGGCCTCGGGTCTCACCGATGGAACGGCGTCGGCGGCCGTGACGTTGACGCCCGGGTGGTACCTGTTGACGATCGTTCACGAAACTGCGGCGCCGACGCCAGGGACGTTCACGGTCGACGTGACGCCAGGCGCGAGCCCGACACCTTCCATCACGACGATCGCGCCGACGACGGCAGCCGTGGGATCGAGTGCGCTCACGATGACGGTCAACGGCAGCGGCTTCTTCGCCGGAAGCGAAGTGCGATGGAATGGCACGGCCTTGCCGACCACGTTCGTCAGTACGACGCTGCTCACGGCCACCGTGTCGGCCAGCCGCCTCGCGGCAGCGGGCTCCAACACGGTCGTCGTGTTCAATGCGGCACCGGGCGGCGGCACCTCGAACGCGAAGACCTTCTCGGTCACCAATCCCTCACCCACACTCTCGAGCATCAGCCCGGCCTCGAAGCTGGCCGGAAGTGCTGCGTTCACGCTGACGGCCGTCGGCACCAGCTTCAACTCGCAGAGCGTCATCCAATGGAACGGCGGCTCGCTGACGACGACGTTCGTGAGCGCGACGCAGCTCACGGCGAGCGTTCCGGCAGCGCTGGTGGCCACTGCGGGGTCCCCGACGGTGCGCGTCCAGAACCCGGCACCGGGCGGCGGGACTTCGCAGTCGCTGACGTTCACCGTGAACAACCCCGTTCCCGTCCTCACGGCGACGAGCCCGACGTCGGTGAACGCCGGCGCGAGCGGGTTCACGCTGACGGCTACGGGTTCGGGGTTCGTGGCTGCGTCCGTGATCAAGGTCGGCGTGACGTCTCTCCCGACGACGTTCGTCAGTGCGACGCAGCTCACGGCGCCGGTCCCGGCTTCGATGATCGCCACGACGGGCGTGCTGAACGTCACGGTCGTCAATGCGGCTCCGGCGGGTGGAACGTCCGCGGCGATCCCGGTCACCGTCGTCGGGCCGCAG
Source organism: Planctomycetota bacterium (assembly GCA_044222185.1). Classification (GTDB taxonomy): domain Bacteria; phylum Planctomycetota; family CAIWVZ01; genus JBGANV01. Next base: position 119,065 of record JBGANV010000009.1, on the reverse strand, counting down.
ATCGTCGCGATCTCTCCGGCGTCGATCGCGGTCCAGACGCCAGCGTCGGTGTCGACGATCGTGACGGTCACGGGCTCGGGGTTCGTGCCAGCGTCGCAGATCTACGCCGACGGCGTTCCGCTCGTGATGACCTCGCTGACGGCCTCTCAGATCGTGTGTGTCCTGCCGACGTTGCCTCAGACCCAGGTCCCGGGCGGAATCGCGTTCGCCGTGGAGAACTTCGGCACGGTCGATTCGAACGCGAAGGCGCTCGTCGTCGGCGACGGGCACAACCAGGGAACCATCGGGCACTGGCCGCTCCTCGATCCGCTCGTCCCGGGCAACCCGTTCGCGCTCGTGATCGACGGTGGGACGCCGAACGCGCCGCTCCTGCTCTCGATCGACACGTCCATGCCGGCACCGATCACGAACTGGCCGAATGCGGCCGGCGGCATGGTTCTCTCTCTGGGGATGCCGGGGGCTCCGGGTTACACGCCCGTCCTCGACGGCATCGGACTCTTCGGACCAGCGGTTCCCGGTGTGGCGTTCAGCGCCGCGCAGCCGGGGAACACCGCGCCCGGCGGACGGTTCGTGCTTCCCGGGATCGTGGCGCCGAGTCCGTCGCCGAGCCTGTCGTTCACGATGCAGGCCGCGTATCCGGATCCGGCCAGTCCCGTGGGCTTCCGCCTGACGTTCGCGCGCTGGCCCTCCGGGATCTGATGGACGGTGCGGCGCTTCCGGCGCCGCACGTCTCGTCGAGCGCGAGTACCCCTGACGGGATTTGAACCCGTGTTTCCAGGATGAGAACCTGGCGTCCTGGACCGGCCTAGACGACAGGGGCAGGTGCGTGTCGTGCACGAGGCACGCGGGCGAATTCCGCCCAAAAACGCGAGCCGGAAGATAGGCCCGAGCGCTCGGGGTTTCAAGGTGGGCGGACGGCGGGGCGTGGGTGGTCCCGAGTCGCGGGGCGAGCCACACGCCCCGGACCGCGCGGGACGCGCGGCGATCCGGCCGATTCCCGACGAGACGTCGGAGAATCGGCGCTCCCCTCGCGAAGTCGAGTTCGAGCGCCGGCCGGAACGGGCGGATACGTCCGACGCGGTGACGGCGAGAACGCCGACCGACCCGCGCCGGAGCGCCGGTCGACTTCGGGCGAAGCTCGAACGCGACCGGCAGGATCGCCGGACTTCCGCGGGTAAGCCGAGGAGTGCGGGCACCGAGGGCTCAGCCTGCGGCGCAATCTTCGATCATCAGGCCGACGCTGATGCTCGAACGCCCTCTCGAGTTCGATGCACCCCGGACCGCGCGGGACGCGCGGCGATCCGGCCGATTCCCGACGAGACGTCGGAGAATCGGCGCTCCCTACCCACCCGACGCGCGCGCTGCGGCCGCGAGCCGGGACAGCGTCCGCTCCTTGCCGAGGATCAGGTGGCAATCGAACAGGCCGGGCCCGACCGAGCGGCCCGTCAGCGCGGCGCGCACCGGGTGAACGAACTCGCCGAACGGCACGTTCGATTGCTGAACGAACGCGCGGGCCGCAGCCTCGACCGTCGCGCCATCCGCGAACGCGACGGGTCCGAGTGCCGCGGCGTAGTCCGTGAGGAGCTTCGCGGTGTCGGGCCTCTTCTTGAGGTTCGCCTGCGCCTTCGCGTCCATGGCGACATCCGCGCCGAACGCCCAGGACGAGGATTCCACGATCCCCGCCCAATACCGAAGCCGCGGATGTTCGGCGGCCGCGATGCGGCGGATCTTCTCCACCTCGTCGGGTGTGGGAGTCGTCGCCACGAGGCCGGCAGATTGCAGGTGCGGCGTCACCTCGGCGATCACCCGATCGAGAGGCATCCGGCGGATGTACTCACCCGACATCCAATCCAGCTTGTCGAGGGGCAGCCGTGCACCGTTCTTGCCCACGCTCTCGATGGAGAACCGCTCGACGAGCTCGGCGCGCGTCATGATCTCGGTCTTGTCGTCGAATGCCCACCCGATCAGCGCGATCCAGTTGAGGAGCGCCTCCGGCGGGTATCCCTTTCGCTGGTAGAACTCGAGCGCCGCCTCGGGGTGCTTGCGCTTGCTGAGCTTGCCCTCGCCCGTCGGTCCCAGGATGAGCGGAAGGTGCGCGAACACCGGCAGGTCCCATCCCATCGCCTGATAGATGAGCAACTGCTTGAACGTGTTCGTCAGGTGGTCCTCGCCTCGGATGACGTGAGTGACGCCCATGTGGTGATCGTCGATGACGACCGCGAGGTTGTAGACGACGGCACCGCCGGTTCGCACCAGGATGATGTCCTCGATGTCCTCGTTCTTGACGCGCACTTCGCCGCGAATCCGATCGTGGAGGACCGTCTCCCCCTCGGGCACCTTGAGGCGGAGAGTGTACGGCTCGCCTGCCGCGACGCGACGCAACGCGTCGTCCCGGCTGACCGCGCGGCACGTCTTGTCGTAGCCCTGCGCGAGCTTGTTCTTGACCTGGTGCTCGCGCATCTCGGTGAGGCGCTCCTTCGTGCAGAAGCACGGGTAGACGCCGTCCCGCTCGAGCAAGGTCTTGCTCGCGTCGCGGTAGATCCCATCTCGCTCGGATTGGGAGTAGGGAGCGCCCGGGCCGCCCTGTTCGGGACCTTCGTCAGGGTCGAGTCCGAGCCAGTGGAGCCCTTCGAAGATCGTGCGGCGAGACGCCTCGGTGTTGCGTTCTTCGTCCGTGTCCTCGAGTCGCAGGATGAACGTGCCGCCGAAATGGCGCGCGTAAAGCCAGTTGAAGAGCGCCGTCCTGGCGCCGCCGACGTGCAGGTACCCCGTCGGACTCGGCGCAAAGCGGACGCGAACGGGTTTCGTCACGAGGACCTCGGGCGTGAGAAGGGAGAAGAGGCGGCACCCGGACTCGAACCGGGGGTAGTGGATTTGCAATCCACGGCCTTACCACTTGGCTATGCCGCCGAAGCGATCGATCGGGCGTCCCTTCCTCTCGGCGCAACTGCGACCCGTGGCCGCCGCCATGCGATTTGAAGAGCCTTCCGGCCGAAGCTGGGCGCGGATTATAGCCCTCACTTCCGCCCCATCAATCGCCGCGAAACTCGCACGTTCGCCCGCTTCGGCCGCTCGCGGGCCGCCAGTACAGTCGAAACCATGGACCGCGAACAAATGCCCGTCGACGTCCTGTTCGTTGGAGCAGGGCCTGCCAATCTCACGGCCGCCTGGTGTCTCGGCAAGAAACTCGAGGCGGCAGGGAAACTCGGCGACGTCCAGATCATGGTGATCGAGAAGGCCCGTGCGGTCGGCGATCACATCCTCTCGGGTGCCGTCATGGACCCCCGAGGCATGAACGAGGCATGGGGCGCGGACTGGCGGACGCGCGGGTGCCCTGTCGAAGCTGACGTCACGAACGAACAGGTCCTCCAGTTCACGTCGGATCAGGCCAAGCCGCTGCCGTTCCTGCCGCCTCCGTTGAAGAACCACGGGAACGTCATCGTCGCGCTCTCGAACGTCACGCGGTGGATGAAGGAGCAGGTGGAGTCGCTCGGGATCATGGTCGCCGAGGGGTATGCCGGTAGCGAGGCTGTCATCGACGGGACGAAGGTGACGGGAGTGCGGCTGTCGGATCAGGGCGTGGAGCCTGACGGCAAACCCGGCCCCGGGTTCACTCCCGGCGCCGAGATCGTCGCGCGTGTGACCGTGCTCGGAGAGGGGTCGCGTGGTTCCCTCACGAAACAGGTCGTCGACAAGCTGAAGCTGCACGGCCGCAATCCGCAGGTCTACGGCACCGGCGTGAAGGAGCTGTGGGAGATCCCCGCGGGGCGCGTGACGAAGGGCACCGTCTATCACTCGGCGGGTTGGCCGCTCCCCAACACGACGTACGGCGGGTCGTGGATCTACGCCCAGTCGGACACGAAGCTGTCAGTGGGGTTCGTGACGGCACTCGACGGCGGCGCCCCAGGCATCGATCCGTACGAAACGATGCAGACCTGGAAGACACATCCGTTCGTGCGGCGCCTGCTGGACGGTGGCACGGTGTTGAAGGCCGGAGCGAAGACGATCCCTGAAGGTGGGTGGTGGTCTCGGCCCAGGAGCTACGGCGATGGTTTCCTCATCGTCGGCGATTCCGGATCGGTGCTGAACATCGCGCGCCTGAAGGGCATCCACACCTCCATCAAATCGGGGCAGCTCGCCGCCGAGACGATCTTCGACGCACTCATGAAGGGCGATACGTCGGAGGCCGCGCTGTCCGCGTACGAATCCAGGATCGGCGCGTCGTGGATCAAGGAGGAGTTGTGGCGCGTGCGCAACTGGCGGCAGGCATTCCAGAAGGGATTCGCCCTGGGCAAGGTGCACGCCGGATTGATGTGGGCACTCGGCGGGAAGATCTTCAGCGACTTCCTGCCCATTCACTCCGACCACGAGGCGATGAAGAAGGGCGACGCGGCGGCTGGCCGCACGTTCAAGCAGGACGGCAAGCTCACGTTCGACAAGCTCACGGGGGTCTTCCAATCAGGGTCGACGCATGAAGAGCATCAGCCGTCGCACCTGAAGATCGCGGACCTGAATCTCTGTGCGTCCAAGTGCCGCGAAGAGTACGGCAACCCCTGCGAGCGGTTCTGCCCTGCGGCGGTCTACGAGATGGTCGACGCGGGCGCAGGCAAGAAGCGCATGCAGATCAACTTCTCGAACTGCGTCCACTGCAAGACGTGCGACATCCTCGATCCGTACGCCGTGATCACCTGGACAGTGCCGCCGGACTCCGGCGGTCCCCGCTATCTGGGGCTCTGATCGCGACGCAGGGCGAACGCGCCCGAGCCGATCACCATCACGGTCGCGGCCACGGCGGCGAGGATCGCGTTGCGGATGATGTGGCACGTGCCCATGGGTCCCGTGCACATCACTTCGAACTTGCCGAAGCAGGGGCATTCGACGTCCATCTGCCGCACCTGTAACGAGATGATTCCGCCGATGAACCCGATCATCAGTACCGCGACGACGAAGGCGGCCGACCGGGTCCAGCATCCGAGGACGAGGCACGCGCCGGCGACGACTTCGATCCACGGGAATGCAAATGCCAAGAGGACGGTCGCTGGCTCGGGCAGTCCGAGTTTGAACGCGTTCACGGAGAACGCGAACATCCCCGGATCTCGCAGCTTGTTGATGCCGCTGAACAAGAACAGGGCGCCGAGCGCAAGTCGGAGGATGAGTCGGACCACGTTCGCCATGGCGGTCGCATGATGCCGCGACCGCCGGCCCGACGGAAGCACCCGTGGGTCGGCGAGGAGCGCCGCGTCGACTTCGAGCGAAGCTCGGACGCCCTGCCCCATCGACGCGCACCGGGCCGCGCGAGACGCGCGGCGATCCGGCCGATTCCCGACGAGACGTCGGAGAATCGGCGCTCCTTCGCGGAGACGAGTTCGAGCGCTGATCGGGACGAGCGGATACCACCGACGCGATGAGGCAGAGAACCCCGATCGCCCCGCGAGGAGCGCCGCGTCGACTTCGAGCGAAGCTCGAACGCGACCGGCGGGACCGCCGGACTACCGCGGCGAAGCCGAGGAGTCCGGTCCGGCCGACACTCGTCGCCTCGGCGCATTCGAAGATCATGCCGATGTCAGTCCTCGAATGCCCCACACCCATCGACGCGCACCGGGCCGCGCGAGACGCGCGGCGATCCGGCCGATTCCCGACGAGACGTCGGAGAATCGGCGCTCCTTCGCGGAGACGAGTTCGAATGCGGGTCGGGGCGCCAGTGAACGGCCGCCGCAACGGCGGCGCCCCGCGAGGGGCTCAGTGCCCGCCGGCGGTCGGCTGCGCCATCGGCACGAAGCCGCTCACGGGGATCTCGACATCGGGCTGGATGTCGATGTCGGTCTTGAACGTGACCTTGCCGGCAATCGCGGTCCCGCCTGCCGGCGCCGTGCCCTTGAGCGTGAACTTCCAGGTCGTGTTGTTGGTGTCAGGCGCGGGCTCGAACGCGATCGTCAGCGGCATCTTGTCTCCGCCGTCGACGGTGGCCGAGAGCACCTTGAACGGCTTCATCGTGCGCGAGCCGACCTGAAACACCTGGGAGACCGCCTGCCCGGCGCCCGTCATGCGCAGATACCAGGGGTACTCGTAGAAGCGCAGCTCCCCGACGATGTCCATGATGATCGGGATGTAGAGCTTGGGACGGTTGACGTCCGTCGTTTCGACGACGACCTGCGTCTGGATGCGGCCGATGGTCGTGTTCTTCTCGAGAGCGACCTCGAACGTCGTGCGCTCGACCTTCTCTCCGTCGACTTCCGCCGGACCGGTTCCCAGGTTGCGCAGCTCGACGCGCTTGTCGTCGATGCTCACACCCTTCACCTTGCAGACCTCGCCGCGGATGCTGATCTGGATCGTCTTCTTCAGCGGCGGGGTCGCCTTGGCCACTTCGTCGAAGCGCGCTTCACCGAGGTACGCCGCGAGCGGCTCGATGATGATCTGCGGAATGACTTCGACGAGCAGGACGAGCTCCATCTTCTCGGCGGCGGGATCGTCCGTGGTCACCGTGATGACCTTGCGCTCCTTCCCTTGGCGCATGCGCGGATCGAACGTTGCCGAGATCTCGCCGGTCTCACCGGGCGCGAACGACTTCTTCGACAGCTCGGTCGTGGTGCATCCGCAGCTCGCCTGCACGCCCTTGATCTCGACCGTGGCCGCCTCGGCCACGTTGCGGAACTTGAAGACGTGCGTGACCTTCGCCTCCGTCTTGAGCTTGCCGAAGTCGAACTCCTGCTCCTCGAACTTGAGCCTGGGCGCGGGCTTCGACGGCGCGACTTGCGCGACGAGAGAGCCGGCGAGGAGGATGAACGCGAGAACGGGGATGCGGGCCATGTGCATGGGAATTGTCCTGGAATCGGGCGGCGATTGTAACTGCGCAAACGCCGCCGCGATTCCTGCTTCGGCGCGGCGATTACTGGATCGTCACGCTCGCGACGTTGGTTGCCCCGACGATGACTGGGCCACCGGGTGCCGAGAGGTCCGCCATCACCGAAACTGCCCAGAAGCTGATGCCCACCAGCGACACATCCAGGCTGCCGCCGGGGAGCACGAACAGCGAGCCGCCTGCCGGATCCAACACTCCGACGAACGGCGGGAACCCGATGAGGAACTGGTTCACGAGATCGTTGAAGTCGATGAACATGCCGAACCACGGCCCCGCTCCGGGAGTCGCACCGTTGGTCGGGTCCGCGGAGACCGCCGTGAAGTACAGGAGTCCCGGAATGCCGTTGGAGTTCTGGGTCCGGATCGAGCGGCTTCCGAGAGGTTGGTCGAAGACGAGAGTGAATCCCGAGACGGTGACGGTCGCGGCCGCACTCGCCGCGTCGCCGCAAGCGTTCGTCGCGACGACGTCATAGACGCCCGCGTGAGCCGGCGTCACCGACGGGATCACCAACGTCGCGCTCGTCGCGCCGGGGATCGCCACCTGGTCCTTTCGCCATTGGAACGACGCCGCATTCGGGGCCGCAGCCGACAACGTCAACGTCGCGCCGGACGAGAGGGACTGGGAGAGCGGATTCTGCGTGAAGCGCGGCCCTCCGATCGCGACCGATCCCGCAAAGAGCGTTCGGGGCTCGTTCCCCGTCACGCCGTCGTCGGCCGCGAACACGATCCGGTTGGCCACGAGTGCGAACTGCGGCGCGACGGTGTCGAACGCTCCCGTCGGTCCGACGGCAATTTCGTGGATCTGCGACGTCCCCGCGGCCGTGCCGTCGGTGCGCCACAGCTCCGAGCCCGATCCCCCATCGAGTGCAAGGACGGCCCCGCCGCATCCGAGAACGTCGACGATGCCCTTGGGGTTGCCGTTCGCCGTGCCTGGGTTCGCGTCGAGCACGAGCGTCGTGCCGCCGGCCGTGCCGTTGCTCGTCCACAACTCGACACCGTGTGCGCCGTCGTCAGCAGCGAAATACAGGACCCCGCCCACGACCGCGAGCTGCGTCGGGGTCGACGACGTCGGGCCGGGGTTGATGTCGAGGACCTGCGTCGCGGTCGTGAACGGCGGCGCGGTCTTCCACAGCTCGATCCCGCTCACGCCATTGTTCGCCGTGAAGTACAGCGTCGTACCGATGGCGCGCAGACGTTCGGGGAACCCGCTCGCGATCCCGGGTTGGATGTCCGCGACGCGAAGCGTCGACGCCGCGGTTCCGAGGCTGCGATACAGCTCGTAGCCGGTGACGCCGTCCGTCGCGCGGAAGAACAGTACGCCGCTGACCACCGTCAGCTCCGATGGCACGGAGCTGTTGGGTCCGAAGACGGCACCCGGGTAGATGTCCTTCACGAGCACGGTGCCAGCCGCGGTTCCGTTGCTCTTCCACAGCTCGAAGCCCGAGACCGTGTCGTCGGCGGCGAAGTAGAGCACGCCGTTCAGGTTGACCAGCCACGACGGGTTGGAGCTGAACGGCGGGAAGAACACGAGCTGCCCCGGCGCGATGTCCTTGACGAGTACGGTCCCCGCGGCAGTCCCGTCGCTGCTCCACAGCTCGCGCCCCTGCGTGGCCGTTTCGGCGCTGAAGAACAACGTCCCATTGACGTCCGTGAGCCAATCGGGCGAGGAGCCGAGGGGGCCGGGGTTGACGTCGAGCACGAGCGCCGTCGTCACTCCGTCCGTAGACCAGAGCTCGGCGCCGGTGGCACCGTCGTCAGCGACGAAGAACAGCCGCCCGCCCGACGCCGTGAACGCATGCGGCGAAGACGGCCCGCCGGGATTCAAATTGGCAACGAGCGACGTCCCGGCGACCGTGCCGTCCGTCCTCCACAGCTCCGCCCCATTGACTCCGTCGTCGTAGGAGAAGTACGCCACTGAGTTGAGCACCCCGAAGCCCACCGGCGACCCGTTCCCGGGTGCGTCGGCGAGCCGGGAGGACTGGCCGGCGATGCCAGCCGTCAGGGCCGCGGCCACGAGGCCGATGCGCACCATCCAGGAGCTGACTGGACCGTTCCCCGTGCGCCGGCCGCGCGGCGCTCCGAATCGAGATGCCATTTGTGGTCTTTCCCTGGTGCCTGATCGGGCACTCAAGAAGCGCAGAGCTTAATCGGGGATCGTGCCCGGGGACAACACGATCACCGCCCATTCGAACCGCGGCGCCAGCACGGGATGCTTCCCATGGGCGCCGCTCGCGAAATCAAGATCGGCTCACTGTACCGTCAACGACGGGATGTTCGACGCACCATGGATCGTCGGTCCGCTCAGGTCGGCCATGAGGGTGACGCCATAGAACGTGAAACCCGTCAGCGACGGCGCGAGGCCGTTGGCCGGCAGCGCGAAGAACGAACCGCCGGAGCCGTCGAGGTTGCCGACGAACGGCGGGAACCCGAACAGGAATTGCTGCACCAGGTCCGACTGCGTGATCCACATTCCGAACCAGGGTCCCTGGTCCGGGTTGGTCCCGTTCAGCGGGTCGATGGAGAACGCGGAGAAGTAAGTGTCTCCGGCCACGCCGCCCACGTTCTGAACGCGAACGGAGAGCGGCCCGAACGGCTGATCGAAGATCAACGTGAACGGCAGCACGTTGAGCGTCGCGGCGGCGCTCGTGAGGTTCCCGCACGAGTTGGTCACCACGACGTCGTAGCTGCCCGCGTCCGTCAGGTGCACACGTGGGATGGTGTACGTGCTTCCGGTCGCGCCCGAAATCGGCACCGTCCCCTTGCGCCACTGGTACGTCTCCGGCTGCAGCTGGTTCGTCAGCACGATGAACGTGGTCGACGCCCCGGTGTAGACCGTCCGACTCGGCGGCGGAACGACGATCTGCGGTGCGAAGAGCGCGGTGATGTGAACCGAGTCGCTCGTGATGGACCCACAGCAATCCGTCACGACGACGTCATAGAACGCGCGATCCGCCACCTGGAAGTTCGTGATCGTGTACGACGATGAGATGGCTCCCGAAATCGGCGCGCCGTTCTTGCGCCACTGATACGTGACGGGTGCACACCCACTCGCCCCCACGCTCAGCTGATAGTTGGCGCCGATGCACACCGCGGATGCCTGCGGTTGGACACCGATGGTCGGGCCCGTGTTGACGATCAACGAGGCGGGCGTTGATGTCGTCGGTCCACAGCCGTTGATCACGATCACGTCGTAGGTCCCGCCGTCTGCGATGGTCGCATTGCTGATCGTGAGCGTCGACGCCGTCGCGCCGCCGATCGGCGACCCGTCGTGACGCCATTGGTAGCTCAACGTCGGCGACGCCGGGGTCGCGGTCACGGTGAAGGTTGCCGTGCCGTTGACGCAGATCGACTGGCTCGCTGGCGGTACCGTGACCTGCGGGACGACTGGCTGCACCGTGACGGTGAAGCTGCACGATGCCGCAAGTCCGCAGCCGTCGATCGCCGTGTAGACCACCGTCGTGGTCCCCTGAGGGAACAGTGATCCCGGCGGTAGGGATGGGATCAGGCTGACGGTTCCACAGTTGTCGCTTGCCGTCGGCGGCGTCCACGAGACGATGGCCGAACACGGGTCCGCGTTGGCGGGAACCGTGATGTTGGTCGGACATCCCGTGATTTGCGGCGGTGTGGCATCCACCACGGTCGTGTAGACGAGGCCGTTCGATTCGTTGTTGCAACCGTCCGTGAACGTCACCGTGATCGTCGCAACGCACCCACTGAACGACGTCGACACGTGCGGCACGAGCGAGCCCGTCGCCGTGCAATTGTCGGTCGCCGATGAATGCGCGAGCGCCTGGTTTTGCGCTGCCGTCTGCGTCGTGAAGCACGGGCTCAACGGGCCTGTGGACACGGCGACGGGCGGCGTCGTGTCCGACGTCCACGTCACGGTGCGGGATACGGGCGTCGCCGGGTTGCCGCAGGCGTCCGATGCCGTCCAAGTCCGTGTCTGGCTCGCCGTGCAACCGCTGAGCGTCACCGAGCTGTCGGACGCCGTCGGGGTCACGGGGCCACAGTTGTCCGTGGCGGTCGCCGATCCAAGCGCGGCATTCAGCTGAGTCACGGTCGGGTTGCAGCCCAGGGTCAACGTCGTGCCGCTCGCGGTGATCACGGGAGCCGTCGTGTCGACGGTCCACGTCACCGTGCGCGACACCGGCGTGGCCGGATTGCCACAGGCATCCGACGCCGTCCACGTACGGGTCTGGCTCGCCGTGCAGCCTGACGTCGACACGCTGCCCGTCGACGCGCTTGGCGTCACCGGGCCGCAGTTGTCGGTTGCCGTCGCCGTGCCGAGCGCGGCTTCGATGTCGCCCGCGTTCGGGTTGCAGCCGAGCGTCAATGTCGTGCCGGCCGCGGTGATCACGGGCGCCGTCGTGTCGACGGTCCACGTCACCGTGCGCGACACCGGCGTCGCCGGATTGCCGCAGGCATCCGACGCCGTCCACGTGCGCGTCTGGCTCGCCGTGCAGCCGGAGGTCGACACGCTGCCCGTCGACGCGCTCGGCGTCACCGGGCCACAGTTGTCGGTTGCCGTCGCGGTGCCGAGCGCGGCTTCGATGTCGCCCGCGTTCGGGTTGCAGCCCAAGCTCAACGTCGTTCCGCTCGCGGTGATCACCGGAGCCGTCGTGTCGACGGTCCAGGTCACCGTGCGCGAGACCGGCGTGGCCGGATTGCCACAGGCATCCGACGCCGTCCACGTACGGGTCTGGCTCGCCGTGCAGCCGGAGATCGACACGCTGCCCGTTGACGCGGTGGGCGTCACCGGGCCGCAGTTGTCGCTCGCGGTCGCAGTGCCGAGGGCATCGTCGATGTCCGTCGCGTTCGGGTTGCAGCCCAACGTCAACGTCGTTCCGCTCGCGGTGATCACGGGAGCCGTCGTGTCGACGGTCCACGTCACCGTGCGCGACACCGGCGTCGCCGGGTTGCCGCACGCATCCGACGCCGTCCAGGTGCGAGTCTGGCTCGCCGTGCAGCCGGACGTCGACACGCTGCCCGTCGACGCGCTTGGCGTCACCGGGCCGCAGTTGTCGCTCGCGGTCGCAGTGCCGAGTGCATCCTCGATGTCCGTCGCATTCGGGTTGCAGCCTAAGGCCAACGTGGTTCCGCTCGCGGTGATCACCGGGGCCGTCGTGTCGACGGTCCACGTCACCGTGCGCGACACCGGCGTGGCCGGGTTGCTGCAGGCGTCCGACGCCGTCCACGTGCGAGTCTGGGTTGCCGTGCAGCCGGAGATCGACACGCTGCCCGTTGACGCGGTGGGCGTCACCGGGCCACAGTTGTCGCTGGCCGTCGCGGTACCAAGGGCGGCCTCGATGTCACCCGCGTTCGGGTTGCAGCCCAGGGCCAACGTCGTGCCGCTCGCGGTGATCACAGGGGCCGTCGTGTCGACGGTCCATGTCACCGTGCGCGAGACCGGCGTCGCCGGGTTGCCGCAGGCATCCGACGCCGTCCACGTGCGCGTCTGGCTCGCCGTGCAGCCGGACGTCGACACGCTGCCCGTCGACGCGCTTGGCGTCACCGGGCCGCAGTTGTCGCTCGCGGTCGCAGTGCCGAGTGCGTCCTCGATGTCCGTCGCGTTCGGGTTGCAGCCCAAGGCCAGCGTGGTTCCGCTCGCAGTGATCACCGGGGCCGTCGTGTCGACGGTCCACGTCACCGTGCGCGACACCGGCGTCGCCGGGTTGCTGCAGGCATCCGACGCCGTCCAGGTGCGAGTCTGGGTCGCCGTGCAGCCGGAGATCGACACGCTGCCCGTCGACGCGCTCGGCGTCACCGGGCCGCAGTTGTCACTGGCCGTGGCGGTGCCGAGGGCATCGTCGATGTCCGTCGCGTTCGGGTTGCAGCCCAGCGTCAACGTCGTTCCGCTCGCGGTGATCACGGGAGCCGTCGTGTCGACGGTCCACGTCACCGTGCGCGACACCGGCGTGGCCGGGTTGCTGCAAGCATCCGACGCCGTCCACGTGCGCGTCTGGCTCGCCGTGCAGCCAGAGATCGACACGCTGCCCGTCGACGCGCTTGGCGTCACCGGGCCGCAGTTGTCGCTCGCGGTCGCAGTGCCGAGTGCGTCCTCGATGTCCGTCGCGTTCGGGTTGCAGCCCAAGGCCAACGTGGTTCCGCTTGCGGTGATCACTGGAGCCGTCGTGTCGACCGTCCACGTCACCGTGCGTGACACCGGCGTGGCCGGGTTGCTGCAGGCATCCGACGCCGTCCAGGTGCGAGTCTGGGTCGCCGTGCAGCCAGAGATCGACACGCTGCCCGTCGACGCGGTGGGCGTCACCGGGCCGCAGTTGTCGCTCGCGGTCGCAGTGCCGAGTGCATCCTCGATGTCCGTCGCGTTCGGGTTGCAGCCCAGCGTCAACGTCGTTCCGCTCGCGGTGATCACCGGGGCCGTCGTGTCGACGGTCCACGTCACCGTGCGCGACACCGGCGTTGCCGGGTTCCCGCAGGCGTCCGACGCCGTCCACGTGCGAGTCTGGCTCGCCGTGCAACCGGACGTCGACACGCTGCCCGTCGACGCGCTTGGCGTCACTGGGCCGCAGTTGTCGCTCGCGGTCGCAGTGCCGAGCGCATCCTCGATGTCCGTCGCGTTCGGGTTGCAGCCCAAGGCCAACGTGGTTCCGCTCGCGGTGATCACGGGAGCCGTCGTGTCGACGGTCCACGTCACCGTGCGCGACACCGGCGTCGCCGGGTTGCCGCAGGCGTCTGACGCCGTCCACGTGCGAGTCTGGCTCGCCGTGCAGCCGGACATCGACACGCTGCCCGTCGACGCGTTGGGCGTGACGGAGCCGCAGTTGTCGCTCGCCGTCGCGGTGCCGAGCGCGTTCGCGATGTCGCCCGCGTTCGGGTTGCAGCCCAGCGTCAACGTCGTGCCGCTCGCCGTGATCACGGGCGCGGTCGTGTCTTCGGTCCACGTGACGGTGCGCGACACCGGCGTCGCGGCGTTGCTGCTGGCGTCGACGGCATTCCACGTGCGCGTCTGGGAACGCTGGCAACCCGTGGAAGTCACGCCTGAATCCGAAGGCGTGGGCGTGACCGACGAGCAGTTGTCGGTCGCCGTCGCAGTGCCGAGGGCGTTGTCGATCTGTGTCGGCGTCGGATTGCATCCGAGCGTCAGCGTGGTGCCGGTCGCCGTGATGACGGGGGCTTGAGTGTCGGCGACGACGACGACGGCTGCCGTGCTCGTCACGCTCCCACAGGAACTCGTGACGACGACGTCGTACGAGCCATCATCCGCCGCCGTGGCGCCGTTGATGGTCAGCGTCGGGTTCGTCTCACCTCCGAGGGTGACCGTGTTCTTGCGCCACTGGTACGAAAGCCCGCCACCGGTCGCCGTCACGCTCAGAACGATCGTCGAACCGGGGCAGAACGTACCTCCGAGGGGATTCACCGTGATGAGGGGCGCGCCGCCGGCCACTGCCGACTGCGCGACCTTGAACGGCTCGACGCCCTGGGTCAGACGCGCGGCGAAGAGAACGTCCGTGCCGAACAGCGTGAACTCGGGGCGGACGAAATCCATCGAGCCCTGTGCGCCCGCGAGGATGTCCTGCACGCGGATCGTTCCTGCGGCAGTTCCGTCCGTACGCCACAGCTCGAAGCCGGTGCCATCGTTCGCGCTGAACACCGCGCCGCAGACTCCCACGGCCACGATGTTCATCGGGAAGCCCGAGCCTGGAACTGGGAACGTGCTCGGGTCGATGTTCTTCACCATCACGGTGCCACCGGTCGTTCCGTCGCTCTTCCAGAGTTCGGCACCGTTCGTGCCGTCATCAGCCTGGAAGTAGAGGACGCCGTTGACGTTCGCGAGCTCGATCGGCGTGCTCGGGTTCGCGCCCGGCGAAATGTCCTTGACGAGCGCAGCGGAGGTGTACGGCGGAGCGCACTTCCAGAGTTCGGCACCGTTCGTGCCGTCATCGGCTTGGAAGAAGAGCGTCGTCCCGACGGCCTTCAGTTCCTGCGGAAGGGAGGTGCCTGCCGCGGGATTGATGTCCTGGACGAGAACCGTCGTGCCGGCGGTGCCGTTGCTGCGCCACAGCTCGACGTTGTTCACGCCGTCGGTCGCGCGGAAGAACAACGTCGTCCCGACGGCGGTGAGGAACTCCGGGTTCGACGCGTTCGGTCCAAACGTGTTGCCGGGGAAGATGTCCTTCACCAGGACCGTGCCACCGGGGGTTCCGTTGGTCTTCCAGAGCTCCGTTCCCGTGAGCTTGTCGTCAGCACTGAAGTAGACCGTGCTCCCGATCGTCGTCAGGAAGCGCGGGTTCGAGCTGAACGGCGGGAAGAAGATGATCTGGCCCGGGGCGATGTCCTTCAGCAGGAACGTGCCGCCGAGCGTACCGTCGGATGTCCACAGCTCGCGGCCCGTCGTGCCATCGTCGGCGGCGAAATAGAGGCTGCCGCCCATCTCCACCAGGTCCCCTGGAGACGAACCCGTTGCGCCCGGGTTGATGTCCTTCACGAGTTGCGTCGTGACACCGTCCGTCTTCCAAAGCTCGTTCCCCGCCGCGGCCGTAGTCGCGGTGAAGAAGAGATTGGATCCGACGACGGCGAAGTTGTCCGGGAAGGACGACGCAGAGCCCGGGTTGACGTCCATCACGAGGGTCGTGTTGCCGGTGGTCCCGTCGGTCCGCCAGAGCTCGACGCCGTTCACGCCATCCGTCGCGCGGAAGTAGGTGAACCCGCCGAACACGATGAACTTCGGCCCATTGAGCAACGAGTGCGCTGCTCCCGGGTTGATGTCCTTCACCTGCGTGGACTGTGCGATCGACGAGATCGAGATGGTTGCTACGAGCGCGAGCGCGCATGCAGCGCGAAACGCGTCAGAGCCAGGCTTGCGTGGTGACATCGGAGACCCTGTCGGAAATCGGGACAACGGGAAATTGAATCTGTCGTGTTGTGTTCGCGGGCGCGGGCCCCGTTCTTACGAACCGGGCCACCTCCGCATTCGAAGGTGGCCTGATGCGACTGCGGCCTCGACGCCGCATGGACTGACTTGCAAACGGCGCGTTCCCCGGATGGGGGCGCGCGCGGCGCGCACCCCCCGGCGACTCGAGGCGTGAGTCAAGCGGGGGGTACGAGCCGTCTGGGGATCAGAACCCGAGGCGAACGCGGAGGGCGTTGCTGAACGCGAGCGTGCTGAGGTAGGAGCCGAACGGATCGGAGACTGCGGCCTGGAAGTAGACCTCGGCTCCGAGGAACGGGCTCGGCACGTTGGGCACGGCGAACGCGAACGTCATGTTGCCGGCGCCGTTCGTGATCAAGCCGGAGAACGTGAAGATCGGGTTCGCGAGGTACACCACGCACGCCGACGGCAGGAGCTGCGTCTCCTGGATGGCCGCCGACACGCCCAACACGACCGCCGTGTTCGGACGCGCGAGGCTGAGATCCACCGTCGCCACCTGTCCCATCACCGCCAGGTTGTTGCCTTGCAGCAGCGGGGTCAGGCCCGCCGTACCCGGGCAGCCGGCGCCGAACGGCGTCGCCAGCGCACGGACGCGCGAGTAGATCACGCACACCTTGTTCCCGTTCGTTGCCTGATCCGTGACGATGATGTCTTCCAGCGTGTCGCCGTCCACGTCGGCGAGGGCCACAGCCGAAGCGATCCCCACGATGTTGCAGATGCTCGTCTGCGAACGGAACGCGTTGGTCGTCGTGTTGTAGCTGTCCCCGATCGAGACCGATCCACCCACACCCGAGAAGTTCGCCGTCACCACGTCTTGCGACGCGAAGTACGCCGGGCTTCCCGGTGGCAGGCGACGCAGCGTGTCGCGTTGCAGGTCGCCACACGCCAGATCGCGCGGGTTGAACCCGTCGTCTGCCGGGCCGGACGCCGGTCCGATGAACGTCGTGTTCGAGGCCGCCGCGAACGTTGCTGCGCTCAGGCCCGCTCCGGACTTCAGGTTCTTGCGCACTTCGACGCGGCCCTGGCCGCCGATCACCGTGCCGTCGGTCCCAAAGACCAGGTCGTTCGTCAGGCCATCGCCGTCCATGTCAGCCGCGCACACCGCGTACGGCTCAGCCGACGTGTTCATGAACGCTCGCGGCAAGAACGAACCACCACCGATGCCCATGTAGAGCGACACACGGTTGGGCGACACGATCGCGCCACCCTCTTCGACTGCCACGACGTCCATCACGCCGTCCTGGATGCCGTTCAGGTCACCGATGGCCACGTCTTGCGGCGTGTAGCCACCCGTCGAGGTATCCAGGATCGTGTACGCCGCGCTGTTCAGGATCACGCCCATTCCCGCCGTTCCCGGCGTGAACAGCGTGCCCTGGCACACCACCGCCAGATCGTCGAACGACGCCGGGATCTGATCGAGGTCCCCAGCTGCGATCTGGATCGGGTTCGTGTGCGCGCCCAGCGTCACGGCGTGGTCGAAGACCCACCCGGCCCCCGTGTTCCGCAGGAACTTCACCGAGCTTGGCACTGGCGGGCTGACGCGGCCCTTGCAGGCCACCGCCAGATCCTTGCCCATGCTGCTCGCAGTGAAGCTTCCCACGACCACTGCGACCGGCGTGTCGCCGTTGCTCAACAGGATCGTCGTCGAGCTGGCACTGAAGTTGCCCGTCCCGTCGTTGAACCGAACGGTCAGGCTGTCGCTGCCGCTGTCGGCCGTGACGATGTCCTTGCCCGCCGGCAGGCCCGTAGCCGTGGTGTTACCCGCGACACCGAGTTCCGCCACCGCCACCTCCGCCGGCGCCGTGCCCGTCGGGTAGCACTCGACGTGGCCGAAGTCTCCGTTGATCGTCAGCGTGAAGCTGCAGATCGAGACGTGTCCACACGCATCCGTCGCCGTGTAGGTGACGGTCGTGGTGCCGGGGAGGAAGACCTCGCCCGGTGCGTGGTTCGAGGTGAAGGTCGCGAGCGAGCAGTTGTCCGTCGCCGTCGGCGGCGTCCACGTGAACACGTGCGAGCACTCGCCCGGCGCCGCGTTGTAGACCTGGTTCGCCGGGCAGCCGGAGATCACCGGGTCGGTGCCGTCGATCACCGTGTTGTAAACGATGGCGTTCGACGTGTTGCTGCAGCCGTCCGTGAACGTCACGGTGATCGTCAGTGAGCATCCGGAACCCGAGAACGAGATGTTTCGGGTGGGTGTAGCGGTGCAATTGTCCGTCGCAGAGGTTGCCGCTTCCGCGGCCGAGCCCGCAGCCGCCTGGCTCGGGTACCAAGCAGCGATCGGGCTACCGCTGGCGACCGGGGCAACGGTGTCGATCACCGTGATCACTTGCGTGAAGACAGCGCTCGTGTTTCCGCAGCCGTCGCTCGCCGTCCACGCGCGGGTGCGCGTGTAGGCGTTCGGGCACGGCGGGTTCTGCGTCGTGACGTCGGTCGGCAGGCTCAGCACCGGCGACATCGTGCAGTTGTCGGTGAATACCGGCGCCATGGTGAGAGCCGCGGCAAGGCCGCTCGCGTCGCTGCACTGCAGGGTCACGTCGAGCGCACCCGGAGCGGTCGTGGCCTGGGGCGCGGTCGTGTCCACCACGGTGATGGTCTGCACGAAGTTCGCACTGGTGTTGCTGCAGCCGTCCGTGAAGTTCCACGTCCGGACGCGGACGTACGCGTTGGCGCACGTCATGCTGCCCGTCGTGAGGTCACTGACCAGCACGCGCGTCGGCGACGCCGTGCAGTTGTCGGTGGCGGACGGAAGCGCGGCGGCCGCGGCGGCGATCCCGGCCGTGTCGCTGCACTGAAGCGTCGCATCCAGGCTGCCCGCGACGGTCGTCACGACAGGCGCGATCGTGTCGATCACCGTGATCGTCTGCGTGAAGATCGCGCTCGTGTTGCCGCAGCCATCGCTCGCCGTCCAGGTCCGCGTTTGCGTGTAGGCGTTCGGGCACGAGGGACTGAACGTGACCGAATTCGTCGGAGGACTCAGCGTCGGAACGGCCGTGCAGTTGTCGGAGAAGACCGGGGCCATGCCGATCGCGGCCGAAAGGCCGGGGCCGTCGTTGCACTGGATCGTCACATCCAGCGCCCCAGCCGCCGTCGTCGCCACAGGCGCGGTCGTATCGACCACCGTGATCGTCTGCGTGAAGACACCGCTGTCGTTGTTGCAGAGATCCGTGAACTTCCAGGTGCGGACGCGCACGTAGGCGTTCGCACACGAGGGGTTCACCGTCGTGTTGTCCGACACCGGGATCGGCGTCAGTGACGGCGTGCAGTTGTCGGTCGCCGCTGGGGCCAGTGCCAACGCGAGGTTGATGCCGGCCAGGTTGCTGCACTGGAACGTCCCATCCAGAGCGCCAGCGGAAGTCGTGATCGACGGCGGCGTCGTGTCACGGACCTCGATCGTCTGGGTGCACGGCTGGGTGTTGTTCGCGGCGTCGGTCGCGATGTAGGTGCGGATGATGTCGTAGTTCCCGCAACCGGAGCCCGGAGGCGATCCGACGTCGCTGACCCAGGTGACGTTCACGCCCAGGCAGTTGTCGGACGCGGAGCCGCCCAGCCCCTGGAATGCGAGCAGGTCGGCCGCTGGTGGCGGAATCGGCGACGAACACTCGACCTGGATCGTGCCCGGGCAGGTGATCGACGGCAGCTGCGTGTCGGTCACGGTCACCGAGAATCCGCACGAAACCGGGTTGCCGCAGGCGTCCACACCATTGCAGGTGACCGGCGTCGTCCCCACGGGGAACGACGAGCCACTCGATGCCGAGCACGTCATCGCCACGTTGCGCTCGAGCCGCGTGTTGTCGATCGCGAGCTTGTCCACCTCGAGGAAGGTGAACCACATGTAGCGGCTTCCGCCGACGATCGTCGCGATCAGATCCGATGGGTCGGTACGAACCTCGGTGAACACGACAGTCCCCGCCAGCGGGCGAACCGTCATGTCGACGGCAAGCTGCCCGGCTTGGTTCCGGTAGTTCCACTCGAACGTGTACCAACCGGAGGTGTTCAGGGTGATGTGGTTGATCGAAAGCAGGTCGTTCCTACGCGTGAAGTTCGAGTTGTTGCTGGCACCGATCGTGATCGTCCCTGACGTGTACGAGGCCGCATGGAAGATGAAGTCGCGGCGGTGGCCGTTCGCCTGATTGCTCACCGCGGACGACACGTCCCACCCGTAGGTTGGCGACGGGGCGCTCACCGCCGGATTCGCCATATCGAGATAGATGTCCACCGACGTCTTGAATCCCGTGCCGAAGGTCGGGTTGTACCCACCAAGGCGTGAGAACGCGCCGGTGAAGCTCGGGGGCGCAGTCGAGTCGAGGACCGCGTGTGCCGAACCCGTGGCCGACGTGATGCCGTCGGTCCCGCTCAACGCGCGGAGAACGGCGCTGTTGTCGTAGCTCCAGTCCGTCGACCGTCCGAGCGGATCCGCCAGGAAGCCGGCGTCCTCGAACCCCTGGTCGTAGCAGACGTCCACGGCCGTTGGCGGCGTGAAGTTCACGACGGCGGCACAGGAGTTCAGGTCGGCAGGAACCGGGATGTTCGCGGGGCACGGAGTGACGAGCACGGGCGCGATCGAATCGAACACGTTGATGATCTGGTTCTGGTTCGTCGTGTTGCCGCAGCCGTCGGTCGCAGTCCAGGTCCGCGTGATGAACCCGGTCGAGTTGCACAGATTGAGTGTGGAACGATCGTCGTTGTACGAGATCGTCACGGCCCCACAGGTATCGGTCGCCGTCGGGGTGCCCGTCGCCCACGGGTCGCGCGGCAGGTTGCACGCGAGCGTCTGGTCCGCCGGGAACGTGGCCCACGTTGGTCCCTGAGTGTCGATGACGGTGATGAGCTGCGTGAAGGACGCGCTGACGTTCGTGCAGCCGTCGTTGAAATTCCACACGCGGGTGCGGACGTACGTGTTTGCACAACCAGGCGTCGCCACCGTGTTGTCGCTCACGAGGTTCGGCACGAGGCCGACTGTGCAGTTGTCCGTCGCCGACGGGGCGAGGGCGAGCGCGGCGGCAAGGCCTGGCGCGTCGCTGCACTGCACTGTCGCATCCAGGCTCCCGGCGACCGTCGTCACCACTGGGGCCGTCGTGTCGACGACCGTGATCACCTGCGTGAACACGGCGCTCGTGTTGCTGCAGCCGTCGCTGGCCGTCCACGTGCGTGTGCGCGTGTAGGCGTTGGCGCAGCTTCCCGGCGTAGTGACGTCCGTCTGCATCGACACCGTCGGCGACGCCGTGCAGTTGTCCGTGAAGACCGGTGTCATGGCGAGGGCCGCGTTCAGCCCGCTCACGTCGTTGCATTGCACGGTCACGTCGAGTGCGCCGGGGGCCGTCGTGGCCTGGGGCGCCGTCGTATCGACAACGGTGATGGTCTGCACGAAGTTCGCACTCGTGTTGCTGCAGCCATCCGTGAAGTTCCACGTCCGGACGCGAACGTACGCGTTGGCGCACGTCATGCTTCCCGTCGTGACATCACTGATGGGCACGAGAGTGGGGGACGCCGTGCAGTTGTCGCTGGCAGACGGCACCGCAGCGACGGCAGCCGCGATCCCGGCCGTATCGCTGCACTGGAGGGTCGCATCCAGGCTGCCGGTAGGCGTCGTGACGACCGGCGCGACCGTGTCGATCACCGTGATCGTCTGCGTGAAGATCGCGCTGGTGTTGCCACAGCCGTCGCTCGCGGTCCAAGTCCGGGTGCGCGTGTAGGCGTTCGGGCACGGAGGATTCGACGTCGTCGAGTCCGTCGGCCCATTCAACGTCGGAACGGCGGTGCAGTTGTCGGAGAACGCCGGCGCCATGCCGAGCGCGGCCGAGAGACCGGCCGCATCGCTGCACTGGATCGTTACGTCCAGCGCCCCAGACGTCGTCGTCGCTACCGGCGCCGTCGTGTCGACCACCGTGATGGTCTGCGTGTAGACGGCGCTGACGTTGCTGCAGGAGTCACTGGCGGTCCAGGTTCGCGTCCTCGTGTAGGCATTCGCGCACGATCCCGCCACCGTGTTGTCGCCAGTCATCGTGACGGTCGGCGCCGCGGTGCAGTTGTCGGTGAACGTCGGGGCCTGCGCCAATGCCGCCGAGATCCCTGCGAGGTCGCTGCACTGGAGCGCGGCGTCGAGGGCGCCAGAAGCCTGGTCGGCAGTCGGCGATGCGTTGTCGATCCGCGTGTTGTAGGTCAGCACGTTCGAAACGTTGCCGCACCCGTCCGCGAACGTCACCGTCACCACCGCCGAGCACGTCCCTGAGGTCGACACGCTGGGCGCCAGCGGGCCCATGCAGTTGTCGGTCGCAGAGGAGTTCATCAGAGCGGCGGCCTGCGCGGCTCCGACCGTCGGGTAGCACGTGCCGATCGGGCCCGTGGAGATCGCGACGGGTGCCGTGTTGTCGATCCGCGTCGAGTAGACGGCGGTGGCGAAATTGCCGGTGTCGTCCGTTCCCGTGACCGTGATCGTGGCCGAGCAAGTCCCGCTCGTCGTCGCGGTCTTCGCGACGCTCGGGTCGCAGTTGTCGACGGCGGTCGTCGCGGCGATGGCGGCGGCCTCGGCGGCAGCAACCGTCGGGTAGCAAGACGAGATCGTGCCAGCGGTAACCGTCGGCGGCGTGTTGTCGATGAGGTCGAACAGCATCGAGCAAGTCGCCGTCAGGTTGCTTCCGTCCGTCGCCGTGAAGACGACGGTGAGCTGGTTGGGCATCGGCTGCGTCGTGGTGAGCGCCGTGCCCGGGGCCGGAGCCTGCGAGACCAGGACCGGGGTCACCGTGTTGCAGTTGTCGTTCGCAGTCACGAAGCCGCGGAGGTCGGGCATCGTGGCGGTGCATGCCGGGCCGACGAAGACCTTGCTCGATGCGACGTTGCAGGTGATGGTCGGCGGCGTGACGTCACGCACGCGCAACGCGACGGTGCAGATCGCGACGTTGCCTGCGGCGTCGGTCGCTTTCATCTGCACGAGGATCGGGCTGCCCGGTGCCGTCGGCCCCGTGAGCAGATCGTTTGCGGGCGGGTTCTGCGTCACGACGACAGGCGTCGAGCACGTGTCGCTCGCGGTGACGGTCGGCACGAAGTTCGGCACGAGCGCGTGGCAGACCGAATCGAGATCGACGGTGGCGGAGCCGACGTTGCAGAGGATCGACGGCGGAGTCGTGTCCACCATCGTCACTGACTTGTTGCACGTGATCGTGTTGCAGGAGTCAGAGATCGAAATCACGATCGTGTGAGTCCCGAGGCCGAGAAGCGATCCGGCCGGTGGCGACTGCGTGATCGTCGGCCCGACGGCGCAATTGTCTGTCGCCTGGACGTCACCGATGACGTTGGGAACTACGCCGAGGCAATTCGCGCCCACCGAGACGTTTGCTGGGTTGGCCCCGCAAGTCACGAGCGTCGGAGGCGTCGTGTCGTTGATCGTGAAGACCTGCGTGCAGGTCGTGGAGTTGCCGCAGGTATCCGAGACCGTGTAGGTCCGGGTCCGCGTGCCTCCGCAGAGGCCTCCGACGAGGGCTCCGTCCGACGAGCTCACCGTCCCGGCCGTGGCTGAGGACGTCCCGCCGGCAGCGAGGAACTGTGCGAGCGTGGTCGCAGCCGCGGGCAGCACGTTGCACTGAATCGACTGAGCCGGCGGGCACGTGATGAAGAGGCCCGTCGACTGCGACCCCTGCACCTGGCCGAGGGCCGGATTGTCCGAACCGTCGATCACGTACGTCTCGAAGTTGTTGTTGACGCCGTTCAACCCGAAGTTGTTGTTGAAGGCGAGGATGTCCGGTCCCGTCGCGGCGTTGGCGCCGAGGATCGCCGCGTTGAATGGCGGCGTGCCGTTCGGCGGATAGCCGTACCCCGTGAACGTGTTTCCACCGGTGCTCGAGCCGAGTCCGGTGATGTTCGAGTTAGAGCAATCGCCGGCGTCGACCAGCGCGTTGCCGAACACGAACAGGCCGACGGACGCGTTCGAAGAGAGGTTTGATCCCTGGATCTTCACGCGGCACGTCCCAGTCAGCGCGCCTTCTTCACCGACGAGGATGCCGGTGACGGACCCGGTGCAGGTGCACCCGGTCACGCTCACGCCATTCCCGGCGGTGAACGTGGTGGGGCCATTCGCTCCGTCGTTGCGGACGTCGACGGAAATCGCGCGGCCGTTCGCGCCTGGCCCTGCGGCCGTGTTCGTGATCACGCAGTTCGTGATCGACGTCGAGCCGAAGTTGCCGCGCTTGAGGTTGAGCAGGACGCCGCCGGGGAAGTTCGACCCCGTTCCGTTTGCGTTGACCGTGAGTCCGGACAGCGCGACTCCGCTGGCCTTCTCGAAGTAGAGGCCCTTGCCTTCCGACGGGCTGTTGCCGTTGTTCGAGACGGTGGTGCCCGTGACGGTGACGTTCACGAAACCGGTCTCATTGTTCGTGGCGGAGAGGTCCGACAGCGCGAGCACGCCGTCGTCGTTCCCCGTGATGTTGCCGTTCGTGATCGACGAGTTCGAAAGCTTGCCCGTCGTTCCGACGCGGAACCCCGCACCGGCCATGTTGTTGATGAGGTCGACGTTCAGGAGGTCGAGGTCGTCGACGATTCCGTTGATCTCGACACCGTTGCCGGTGGAGTTCCGGCACGTGCAGTTGTCGATCGTCACGTGCGACCGCGTTCCGGAGAAGTTGATGCCGTGCGAGCCGCCCGTCAGATTCAGGGCGACGATCTCGATCGGAACCAATGCCGTCCCGCTCGCCTGAACGTTGATGCCGGGGTTGCCCGGCGCTGGCGCGATGACGCTGTCGACGAGCGGATTCGTCCCGTCACCTGCGCCCTCGAGGCGGATGTACTTCGTCAGGGCGATCGACTCGACGTACGTACCCTCGCGGACGTGAATCGTCCCGCGAGTCGGCGTGTCGACGACGAGACCCATGGCTTCCTGGATGCGGCCTGAGGAGCCCGTCTGCACACTGCTGTCATCCACCCAGAGGTTGTCGAAGTTGCCCTGGAAGCCGCTGGTTCCGAAGCCCGTGCTGACGTCGGTGTCAGTCCCGGAGTTCAGGTACGGCGTGTAGTCGATATTCCCGGATGCCGCGCCCGCGATGTCGGGCTGGCCGCCGGGAGCACTGTCCGGTCCGCCGAACGCCGTCGGAAACGGCGAGTTCCCGCTTGGCTCCGCAGAGTTCGCGACCGTCACGACAGGAGCCGTCGTGCCGAGCCAGTTGCCGCTGAGGTTCTTGAGATTGGCGCCGGGTAGGGGGAGGGAGCCGCCTGTCTGGCGGTCCACAATCTGTGCGTACCAGTTGCCACTGATGTCGTTGTTGAAGAAGGTGCAGTTCAGAGCGCTCTGGACGGGCGAATTGCTCCCCGAGCTCGCATCCAGGAAGATCACGCCGAGCGTGTAGTTGTTGGTGATCTTGTTCTCGACGACGGTCAGATTGTCCGTCGCATTTCGCATGATCATGCCAGTGCGGTTGAAGTCGATGACATTGTTCCGAACCGTGTGGCCGCTCGAGTTGTTGATGTCGATGCCGGTCCGGTTTCCGGTGAAAAGACAGTTACTGATCCGGATTCCCGTCAGGCTCGGGCCGATGATCGATGCACCTGCGGTGTTCAATGCAAGCGCCCACTGTGCTGGGTTGTTCCCATCGCGGGTGATCGTGAAGCCATCAAGCACGATGCCGGAGGCAGAAAGGGCGAAGGTCGAGGTGCTGAGCCCTCCGATCACCCCACTCACGATCGAGAGCCCCGCCCCCGCCCCCTGGATCGTCAACGACTTGTTGACGTTGACGTCCTCGTTGTAGTTCCCCGCCTCGACGATGATCGTGTCACCGGCGAGCACGGCCGGATCGCTGATCGCGTACTGAATCGTCTGCCACGCGGCGGCACCCGTTCCCGTACCGTTCGTCGGCGCGGGGTTGTTCGCTCCGAGGGCGGAGTTCACATACCACGTCGTTGCCAACCGCGGCGCGGACGCCGCGGTCTTCGACGGGCCGGTTTCACCGCCGGTCGCGAACGCCGTTGCTGTCAGGGTGCTGAAGGTCAGCAGGACTGCCGCGAGCGTTGAGATGGTCCGACCTGGCACAAAGGCTGCGAACGCTGAGGGGATGCAACGAGTAGTCACGTCATCTCTCCTGATGGGAGCGGAAGGAAACCGTCCTGAAATCGAAGCGCGATGCGCCGGGCGCGGCGTTCCGTGCCCGGCGTGCGCAGATGTATGGGGGTCGCGCGGTGCGTGGAGGCTCGGCTGACCTGAAGAAACCGCATGCGTCGGTTGGCAGATGACGGACACCCATGTATCGGCGCAGCGAGGCGGCGTGGGTGCAGGCTCCAGCGCAGGGCGCCGAGCGCGTCAACAGCTTTCAGGGGATGCATGTATCGCGGCAGGACCGGCCGCACCGACCGCACCGCATCGCCGTAACGGCCCGGTTTTCGATCGACCACGCGGCCGTGTCGTGTCCCAGGCGATCCAACGAAGCAGTACCGCGACGTGCAGCCGTCGCCGAACTCTCCAGGGTTAGTAATTGGCCGACGGGCCTCACGGTGACACGCACCTGGAATTCTTTTTCGCCATTCGGACATGCGGCTGCGACGCGTGAGCGTTGCAAACCGCGATCGACGAGTTCGCGCTACCGCAGCCGGCGTACTTGTCCGTGGCCACATGTCGCATCACCAACCGGACTTTCGGGTTGTGGGCACACGCTCCGTTGCGAATCGGGCGTCGCAGCCACCGATCACGCGGACATTTCGGAGTCACATCGCAGGGTCGTCTCGCACTCGGGCACGGACTTGACAGCCGCCGAGAACGGTGGTTCGATCTGGCCCGTCGAACGAGTCAGGCCGGCGCTCACCCCGCCCAACACTTGTGACCACGCCCACGGGTCGGACGAGGAACCCGAGGCTTCGCAAACACAGCCGCCGTAGGCAATCCTTCCCCGGAGATGACCCGCTCCCCGCGGGCGTGCAAACCGTGACCGATACTCTCGAGAACGCCGCATTCGTTGCGCGCTGGTCGCCGCTTCTGCGATACCGCGCTCGAGTGCTGCTGACGGGCGAGCTGCGTGCCCTCTACGACCCCGAGGACCTCGTGGCGGACGTATGGGTTGCCGCATTGCCCAAGCTCGGCGCGCTCCGCATCGAGAACGAGTCTCGGACCGCGGTATTGGTCCGGTTTCTCCTCTCGACCCTCTACAACCGCTGGCGCACGCTCGTTCAAAAGCACGTGCGCGGCAAGCCTCGACGGGATGTGGAGACGATCGAACGGCTTCTCGACGGGTTGAGCGAGCGCGCATGCGACGGCCAGCACGCACTGGCGGAGCACCGGGCCGCATCCCGCGAGCTCATGTCGGTCCTGGCCGACCAGCTTTTCCGCCTGTCCCCCCAGGCGCGGGAGGTTCTGCTGCTGAAGGGACTGGAGGATCGCCCCAACGAGGAAATCGGTCGAATGCTCGGCATCCCCCCGAATACCGTCGCCGTGCGGTACCGCCGAACTCTGGAAACCCTTCGCAAGTGCCTGGGCACGTCCGTCCAAAACCAACCGCCGCCCGTTGACGAGCAAGCACCGGCGGTTTCCCCGCCGCAACCTCCGCGCCGGGCCCGCACCCGTTCACTCCCCGTCCGAATCCTCGAAGAGGGCGAGACGATTGCCCTCGGAGTCACGGAAGTCCGCGATGCGACGGTTGCCGGCCTCGGTGCGGGTCGGCCCATCGAATTCGACGCCTCCGTGTTCGAGGGCATGGCGCGCCGCGTCGAGCCGAGCCACTCCGAGCAGAAGGGCCGCGCCAGCAAGCCGGCGGCGCGAGGCTCCGGCCCCGGCCAGCTGCAGGCGAATCACGAGGTTGGTGACCGGACTCGCCAGGTCGCAAAGACCCGAATCCCGGTCCTCGACCCGAACGCCAAACCCAAGATGTTCGCGGTACCAGCCGACGGCACGGTCGAGATCCTGCACGCCAAGCACGCAGATCATCGAGCCGTCGAACCGGATGGCGAGCCCATCGGCAGCCGATCCGGCTGAGCGAGGCGGCCCGGGTTTTGGGGCTTTACGGGGCACTGGCACCCGCCCCGGCCACGAGGACGTGAACGGCCCGGAGCACACGGTCGATCTCCGCATCGGTCGTGAACCAACCCGGTGAGAACCGGATGGCTCCCCCACACGCGGCGGTCCCGAACGCGCGATGGGCGAGCGGCGCGCAGTGCAGCCCGAAACGGACCTTCACGTCGTACAGCCGGTCGAGCTCGGCTGCGAGTTTCGCGTGGTCCACATCGGCAAACCGGACGGAGACGATCGGGACGCGCTCCGCGGCGGGAGCCCGTCCGAGGATGGATGCGCCCCGGATCCCGAGCATCCCCGCGACGAGTCGCTCGGTGATCGCCGCCTTTCGCTCCGCGATGCGCTGGATG
This sequence comes from Planctomycetota bacterium, assembly GCA_044222185.1. GTDB lineage: Bacteria > Planctomycetota > CAIWVZ01 > JBGANV01. The sequence goes on along the minus strand of JBGANV010000009.1, from coordinate 90,990 downwards.
CCCGTCTGGGCGACGAAGCGCGCCGCCGCAAGCAGGCCTGCGAGCCCCGGCCCGTTGTGCGCGCCGGGCTCGAACCGGTCAGGGAGGAAGTCCGGCTGGATTGCCAGATCGGAACGGCTCCCTGTGCCGCCCTCGCGCAGGGGCGCGATCTCGACGCCGGGCCTGACCCACAGCACTCCCGTCCCCTGCGGCCCCATCATCGCCTTGTGACCTGGGAACGCGAGCAGGTCGACGTTCATCGCCTGGACGTCGACGGGGATCGAACCCATGGTCTGCGCCGCGTCGAGCAGGAAGAGCACGCCTCGCGCCCTTGCGATCGCGCCCACGGCCGCCGCGGGCTGGATCGTTCCGGAGACGTTGGATGCGTGCGTCATGACGATCAGGCGCGTGTTCGGCCTGATCGCCGCTTCGATCGCCTCCACGGCGACGACGCCATCCGCGGAGACGGGCACGCGCGTGACGTCGACGATTCCATCGGCCTCGAGCCGGGCGAGCGGCCGCAGCACCGAGTTGTGGTCGAGACACGTCGTGACGACGTGGTCGCCACGCCGTACCGATCCCTTGATCGCCAGGTTCAGCGCATCCGTACCGTTCAGCGTGAAGATCACGCGCTCCGGGTTGGTTCCATTGAACAGTCCGCACAGCGTCGCGCGGAGGGTGTCGAGCATCTGCCCGGCGAGGACGGCCTCCCGGTAGGCTCCTCGTCCCGCGCTCGCCGGAACGTGGCGGTGGAAGTGGACCACGGCCTCGATCACGGAATCGGGCTTGGGGAACGAAGTCGCGGCGTTGTCGAGGAAGAGGATCGGCTCACCCATGGGCGGCGGTGACGAGTCGCCGGAGCGCGGTCGCCGAGTGGATCACTTCGACGTGCCGAAGATCGGCATGTGCCTGCAACGCGTCGCGAAACTGTAGCAGGCATCCCGGATCCCCCGTGACCAGCGTCCGAGTCCCGGCCGCGCGCACTGCGGCGATCGCCGCGTCCCCGAGCTCTCGAGAGAACGCGCCGTGCGCCACGGCGAACGGCGCCGCACCGCCACAACAGGTGGGACCGACGAGCCGGGTCGCATCCACGCCGGCGAGTCGCAGAAGGTCGTGCACGGCCAGGGCTTGTCCGGGAAGCCACCGGTACTGACACGTCTCGTGGACGATGACGGGTCCGGGGAGCGCCGGTGCAAAAAACGGGCCGCGCCAACCGAGATCCCGCAGGATCGTCGCCCAGTCTGCGCTCCGCGTCGCTGGCGCAACACCCGCCTCAGGCCCGTGCGAGCGCAAGGACGTCAGGCATGACCCGCAGGTGGTCGCGACACGTGACGCGCCCTCGGCGCCGAATACGGAAACGTTGGTCGCCGCGAGGCGTTCTGCCGCGGCGGTGTCGCCCGAGCCCCGCGCCACGGTTCCTGAACACACCTGTTTCCCGGGCACCGACACGCGCGCGCCAGCGCGTTCGAGGAGGAACACGACGTCGGCGGCGACCTCGGGATAGAAGTAGTTCGTCCGACACCCGACGAAGAGCGAGACGGTCACTCCCTGGGGATTTGCGGGCCGAGTCCCAGCGAGACGGCGGAGCGCGCTCACCCACGGAAGGCGCGGCAACCGCTTGGTGCTGCCGATGAGGGGCAGCGGCTCGATCTTCGCGCGCGCGGATCGCCCCAGGACCCGTTGCAGCATCGCCGCAAGGCGCACGATCCCGTCCAACGCCCAACGCCGCGGAAGGAGCCCACGAAACAAGAGCCGCTCCCGGAAGCCCGCGCTCCGCGCCTCACGCAGATCGGCGCGCGCCGCATCGATCATCGCGAGGGCCGGGAGGCCTACGGGGCAGATCGAGGTGCAGTAGTTGCACCGCGTGCACGTGTCGAACAGCTCCGCCATCCGTGCACTCGGTGCGAGCGTACCGTCGTGAAGGCGCTTCGCGAGTTGGACGCGGCCCCGACCGGACATCCCCTCTTCGAGCGAGACGTCGAACGTGGGGCAGCCGGAGCGGCAAGCGCCACAGGCCGTGCACCGCGCCAGATCGTCCGCGAATCGTGCGAGGTGCATGAACCTCCGTCAGTGAGTCGCCTCCACGAGGGCGGCCTTCAGGGCCACTCGATCCTGGGAAACCTCGGGAAGGATGGAGGCTATCACGGATCGCGTGCGGGCCGACATCCAGGGGTCGTCCATGTCGTCCACGAGATCCGGCGCCATCACGCGGACCTTCTGGCGGACGAGCGAGATCCGGGCCGCGTTCCGCACGCATGGGTCCGGGTCCGCGAGCGCGCGGCGGAGGATCGGAACGACGTGGAATGGCTCCTTCAGCCCGAGTGCGATCACCGCCTCGTCGCGCACGAGGAACGACGGATCGCGGGTCAGCATGACGAGTTCGGCCCGCGAGAGTTCGTCCGGGTGGATTCCGAAGCCACGAGCCGCGGCCATGCGAACGACGGGGTCCTTATCGGTGGCGAGTCGCTCGAGTTCGTTCATGCCCAGCGGCGCCGACCGGTTCCTGACGAGCGCGATCAATGCGCGGGCTCGCACTGCCGGACATGGGTTGCGCAGCAGCGACTCCTGGAACGCGCCGCCGCCGGATGCACCGGCCTCCAGCAGGAGGCCTGCAGCCGACCACGTGTCGCGGATCGCCTGTTTCTCGAAGGCGTCGAGCAACGCCGCGACCACCTTGGCCTGATCGGGGCTGCGTCCCATGGCGTCGAGCACGTCCTGCGAGAACGGCTCGCGCAGGTCGGCCAACAGACCGATCCCGACGTCCGGGTCGAGGGGAAGCTTCATTGCCGAAAGCGCGTCCGCGGCGGCGATCACGACGGACTCGACCGGGTCGGATGCGCCTGCGGTGACGACGTCCGATGCGTGAACGAGCCGCTCGCGACCGATGGCGTCGATGACGGCACACCGAACGGCGGGGTCCAGGTTGTGAGCCAGACGACGGAGGGTCGGCTCACCGTCCGCGTGGCCCAGTCGCGCGATCACGCCGGCGACCGTCGCCCGCTGCTCGGGCGTCACGAGGTCGAGTGCGTCGGCCAGTTCCGCTGCGTCGGCGCTCGTCGCGCGGCGCGCCCGCTCGAGAACCGACTCGGCGTCCTGGCGGCGAGGCATGGATGCGAGGCGGTTGCGGACGACTTCCGACACCTTGGGGTCGCGGAGGAGCCGGCGAAGTTCCGCCGAGGGCGACAGGGCTGTGTCGATCCCAAGGAGGAGCCCGGCGACCCTCGCGACGAGCCCGAGCGCCTGGCCGCGGAGGCCAACCACGCGCGCGCGAACGTCGGGTGAGGCGTCCGGGATGGCGGATTTCGCGTCGCGCACGCTGGTTCCACCGACGGATCCGCTCCCTCCACGGCCCGCGTCCGCGAGGACGGAGGCGGGGACCTCGGGGCCGACCCTCGGCTGGTGCTGCCGCGCGAGGACTTCGTTGATTCGCCAGCTTCGACCGGGACGCGAAGCCGACGGAGGTGCTACCGCCGGCGCGGCCGGCGCGGCCGGCGCGGACGCATCCGATGGAGGCGCCTCGACGATTCGCCCGCGGGTTGGACCGTACTGGCTGGGTGCGGAAGCCACCCACCCGCTCAGTCCCAACAGAATCAGCACCATGGACGCAGCCATGGTCATGCTCGTGCGATCCATCACGTTCCCCCGGCGAGGTCAGGTATTAGCATGCGCCCCGCGGCGGGTTTCCCTCGAGCCCGCGCGGACGGTTGCGCGAGGTCGACAGCCCTGCCATCGTCGCGCGATGGTGATTGTCGACTCGCACGCACACCTTTACTTCGACCGATTCGACCCAGACCGTGCACAAGTTTTCGAGCGGGCGCGGGCCGCGGGAGTCGTCGCGTTCGTGACGGTCGGGACGGATGCCATATCGTCGAAGGCCTGTTTCGACCTCTCGTCCGAGCACCGGGACGTGTTCCCGACGGCCGGCATCCATCCGAACGACTCGGCGAAGGTGTCCGAGGCGGACTGGGCCGTCATCGAAGCCCTCGCGGCCGAGCCGCGCTGCGTCGCCGTCGGCGAAACGGGCCTCGATTACTACAGGGATTGGGCCCCGAAGGACACCCAGAGGGCTGCCTTCGCGAGGCAGATCGCCCTGGCGCGCCGGCATGCAAAGCCCGTGATCATCCACTGCCGTGAGGCCTTCGCCGACGTCTACCAGACGCTCGCCGAGTGCGGTGGATCCCCGGGCGTCATGCACTGTTTCAGCGGCGGACCTGGAGATGCCGAGCGCGCCCTGGACCTGGGCCTCTTCGTCTCCTTCGCAGGTCCCCTCACCTACAAGAAGAACGCCGAGCTGCGGTCCGTTCTCGCCATGACGCCGAGGGACCGCATCCTCGTGGAGACGGACTGCCCGTTCCTCCCGCCCGAGGGACAGCGCGGAAAGCGCAACGAGCCCGCGTTTCTCCAGGCCCTCCTGGAGGTCGTCGGCGAGACGCTGGGAATGAGCGCGGAGGCTGCGGGGCGCTTGACGTCCGAGAACGCGAAGCGGCTGTTCGCCCTCCCGATACTCGGCTGACCCGACCGCGCGCCCGTCTGCGATCGGAGCCCGCCGGTCAGCTCACGACCTGGAGTACCACGGCGTTCGCGATGCCATCGACACCCGACGGTGCCGCCGGGTCGATCGTGATGAACGACGCGTAGAACATCAGGCCCGCGAGATTCGGGTCGTTCGGGATCGAGATGTAGGCCTCGGCCGAGCCGAAGGCATCGAGCGAGCCCGAGAAGCCCACGAAGTATGGCGCCGGTGCCATGAGCGAGAGCATGAGCAGTCCGTCGACGACCACAGGGAGGCGGCGCCGGTCGATCGGCGTACCCGCGCCCGTCGTGCCGGAGAGGCCGACGATGTATTCCTTGCCCGCGGAGGGCGGCGCCGTGAGATCGAGTTGAACGACGTGCCCGACCTGCGCCGACGTCACGGCGGTGAGGTGCGGCCAGAGGTCGATGGCGAAGACGTCCGCAACGCTGTTCGTGTCACCCGGCACCAGGTTCGACGCCGGCGAGTCGTAGGTCACGTGCCCGCCGTCTGCGGAGATCGCGACGTTGGTCACCGGCCGTTCGAGCGTACTGAGGATCTCGTTCCACGCGCAGGACGCGTCGGACTGGATCCCCGCGGCGTCGACGGAAACGCGCTGTGTCTGGTTCGTCAGCATGTCGTGAACGAAGGCGTCCGGGCCGTCGTTCGTGTCGTAGTTGACCAGGTTGCTGGCGAGGCTCCCGAAGGAAACGAAACGGCCGTCAGCCGAGATCGATGGCCCATAGGAATCGGCCTCGACGGCTACGGGGACCCCAAAGCTGCCAGGGACCGAGAACCCGGTCGCGATATCGCCCAGCGAGGAGACGCTGACGATTCGCATCTGGGCGGTGACGAAGTTCCAAGCGTAGATGTCGTGGCCGGAGTTCGTATCTGCCGTGAGCAATGCGTCCGGCGCATCGAATGCGACGGTCGAACCATCCGCCGAGATCACGGGGGTGATGCCCCCGCGCGCCTGGCCAAGTGCGTCGTGGCTGATGAGAACCGTCGTCAGGGTCTGACGGTCACGAACGTACACGTCCGTGGAAATCACGGTCTTGCCGGAGAAGTTCCGGGCGTCGCTCGCAAAGGCGATGCGGATCCCGTCGGCCGAGATCGACGCCGACGAGCTCGGTCCGTCCCCCTGACTGCCGCCGGCGCCGACGCTCACCCGTTCGGTCTGGCTCGTCGCGCGGTCGAACACGAAGACGTCGGAGAATCCGTTGGTGTCGTTCGGAACCAGGTTGGTTGCCTGGCTGCCGAATGCAACCCATCTTCCGTCGGCGGAGATCGCACCGCGGTCCGAATCCCGGTCCGGATCCGATCCCCCGACCCCGACGCTGACGCGCTGGGTCGCGCCGGTCAGACGGTCGTGCACGAATACGTCCTGCGAGTAGTTGTTGTCACCAGGAACGAGGTTCGTCGCGAGACTCACGAAGCAGACGAAACGCCCATCCTGGCTGATCGACGGGAGGTCACTGGCGCCGTTGGCGCCCGAACCGCCCAATCCCATGGTCACGCACTCCATGACGCCGGTTGCGCGATCGAAGACGAAAACGTCGCGATCACCGTTGGAGTCGCCGACGACCAGATTGGGTGCGAGGCTCGAAAAAGCGACGAAACGGCCGTCCCCCGAGATTGCAGGGCTCGCGCTGTCGGCGAGGGCCGCTCCGCCTGCCGCCCCCTCGCTGCACCGATAGGTCACGGCCTGTCCATTGGCGAGGGCGACGAGCCAGGCGGCTGCCACGACCCCGAGGACTCTGGCTGATGACAAAACCTGCATGGTGACGCTCCTACGGCCGGCATCCCCCGGCTCCACACCCGTGTGGCGATCGGCCGCCACATTACGGAACCAGCGAGCACGCGCGCCTATGCAAGTCGCGTTCCCTGCGCCGCTGCTCTCGGGCCGCATGGATCGGCGACCTGCGCGCCGCGCCTTCATTACATCCTGGAGAATCATCGCTTCGGTCCGTGGCTCCCCGGGGGAGGAAGCCATTTCGACGCCTCTGATCACGCCAACACCGGAACTTCCTGGAAGTTTCGATTGCACGCTTCCGTGCAAACGGGGGTTTGCACGTCACGCTTCGCGTGCGCCGACGGTTTCTTCAGCGCCAGGGGTGGCGCGGATGTGACGGCCGGCCGGTGTTTTTTCCCTCTGTCGTCGCGTCCGTCAGTCCAGCGCGCCCGGGATCGACCGGGGGCGCCGTCGCGCGCGATGGCCGAGGGCGGGCCAGGGTAATGACCTTCGCCCCCGATTCCAATCCCCCGGTCCGACCGCGTGCCGAGGCGCGCACACCGGCCCGAAAACGACCCGATCGCTCGGCCCCCGAGTTTGGGAGCGAGCGATCGGTATCGGTCGATGCTTCGAATGATCGAGCGTCGATCAGCCGAGCGGCGTCCAGGTGTTGCCATCCTGGCCGACGGCGTTGAGGGCCGGAGCGACCGTGATGCTGCCGGCGGTCGTGAACGCCGCGTCAGCTGCCGGACCCGGGTTCGTGGTGGTGTCGTAGGGGAGCGCGTCCATCTTGGTCTGGAGGATCTCGCCGCGCTGGTTCACGAAGAACGCACGGTTCCCCGTGGTGCCCGGCGTGACCGGCCACGCGTAGCAGCACCACACGGCCTCGCACGTGTTCGGGTCGACGGTCGCGCCCGCACCACCCGTCGTGACGACTTCCGGCACGCCCGCGCCGGCGTTGTCCGGCAGGTACATGAGGAAGAGGTATCCCGACTTCTGGGCGCGGCCGTTGCCGTCGATGACCTGGAACGTCGCCGGCAAGATCGGCGGGTTGAGCCGGGCGGCAACACCAACGCTGTTGCGCTGGAGGTTGACGGCGCCCGAGAGCTCGCCGAACGAGCCGTACTCGCCCGTGCCGTCGCCGTCCTCGTCCATCGCACCGCTGGACTGGAACTGCGCCTGGGCGGAAACGAGGTTGCGGAGCGTCGAGATCGCGTTCGACTCGTTGGCGCTGACGCGCGCCGAGAGCAGATTCGGGATCGCGATTGCCGCGATGATCGCAATGATGGCGATCACGATCATCAACTCGATGAGCGTGAAGCCTTGGTTCTTCTTGACCATGAGAACTGTCTCCTGAAGCAAGCTTCGATGGAAAAACACACGAGGCGTCTAGCGCTCGCGAAGCCATCGCGGCCACCGCGCAGTCGCGCCCGCGGGTGTGCGTCAGCCACCCTTTGCGGTCTGCGACTTCATGGCCTGCCGGATCTGCTTGTCGAGTTGACGTGCTACGCCGCCACCGCCCCTCTTTTCGGCAAGCGATTGCGCTTCTCTCAAGGCGTCATCGAAGCGTTTGAGGTCGACGAAAGCCAGCGCACGAGCTTGATTCAGGCGGCCTGAAGTTGCCCCGCGTGACTGGATGGCGTCGAGCTCTGCGAGGCAGCCTGGCGCGTCGCCGCGGCGGCGTTTGATGTCGGCCAGGGTGATCTCGATGTCCTCGACGCCGTACGTGTGTGCGCCCATGACCTCACGCGCTCGGACGTACGCCTTCTCGGCGCCGTCGAGGTCGTTGCGGTCGTCCGCGAGCATGCCGCGGGCGAGCCATGGACGATAGGCAGCGGGGAACTGACCGCACGCCGCGTCGCAGGCGGCGATCGCCGCGTCGCGGTTCCCCTGCGCGTACAGCTGGATGACCTGATCGACCGCGTCATCCGCCGTCGGTGACGGTTTCGGAACGGCCACGAGCGTCGCGACGACGAGTGCCGCACCGCCGACGACGGAACAGATCATCACGCGCGCCCACGACGTGCGCACCGTCGCGCGCGGCGCGACGGCGGGGCAATCGTTCGATTGCTGCGAATCCATCTCTCCTCCTCCGGCGAAAGGCCGCCGCCTTCGAACCAGCGTCACTTCGGCGTGAGCGCCTCCTGCAGCTTCATGATCGGGAGGAACACCGCGAGGACGATGCCACCGACGACGAAACCCATGATTCCGATGAGGAGTGGCTCGATCATCGAGGTGAGGCTCTTGACCGCGGCCTCGACCTGCTGGTCGTAGAACTCACTGATCTTCGCGAGCAGCTGCTCGAGCGCGCCCGAGCGTTCTCCGATCGAGATCATGCGCACCACCATGGGCGGGAAGACGGGCTCGCTCTCGAGCGGTCCGGAGAGCGTGTCGCCGCCCTTGACGCTCTCGGACGCGCGCGCGACGGCGTTCTCGATGACCGTGTTGCCGGACGTCTCGCCGACGATCTCGAGCGCACCGACGATCGGGACGCCGCTCTTGATCAACGTGGAGAACGTGCGGCTGAAGCGGCTGAGTGCGACCTTGCGGAACAAGTCGCCGAAGACGGGCATGCGGAGGACCAGCTTGTCGAAGAAGCGGCGTCCGGGCTTCGACTTCTTGAACCCGATGATCGCGAACACGAGACCCGTCATCCCCCCCGCCACGAGCGCGATGTTGTCCTTCAAGAACAAGGACACCGCCATGACGTTCTTCGTGAGCGCCGGGAGCGGAACACCCAGGCCGTCGAAGATCTCCTTGAACTTCGGCACGATCACGATCATGAGGAACGCAGTGATGCCGAACACGAGAACCAGCGAGATGACCGGATAGGTCATGGCCGCCTTGATCTCGCGCTTGAGCTTGGCGCTACCCTCCATGTACTCCGCGAGGCGGAGCAGGATCTCGTTCAACTGACCCGACGCTTCACCGGCGCGGACCATGGAGCAGTAGATCGGCGTGAAGACCTTGGGCATCTTGCTCAACGCCGCGGAGAAGTCCGACCCACCCCGGATCTCGTCGACGACGCCGTGGAGGGCGGAGCGGAATCCGCGGCTCTCGGCCTGCTCCTCCAGGATCTCGAGGCATTCGAGCAGCGGGATGCCGGCGCCGATCATCGTCGCGAGCTGGCGCGTGAAGATCTCCACTTCGCCCTTCTTGCACGATGCGCGCGCCGCCTTGACCGGCCTGTCGGCCGCGCCACCGGCGGCCTTCACCTCGAGCGGGATGAGCGCCCGCTTGCGGACGGCCATGATGGCCTCTTGCTGCGACGGCGCGTCGATCAGCCCAGTCACCGTCTTGCCGGACGCGTCCTTGCCCGTGAACTTGAAACTCGACATGGTCTAACCTCTAGCCTGTTGGATCCTCGACTCAGTCCTCGGTCGGTGTGTCTTGCTTCGGCCGGACGTAGCCCTTCACCTCGAGCTCGTCGCCGGCGCTCACGCGCAGCACTTCCTCGATGCTCGTCAAGCCGCGGCGCGCGTTGGAGAGCCCTGCCCTGCGCAGCGTCATCATCTGCTGCTTCGCCATGGCGACGCGCTTGATCTCGAGTTCGTTGCCACCCCGGAGGATGACCTCCTTGATGTCGGGTGTGACCTCGAGGATCTCGAGCAGCGCGAATCGGCCCTTGTAGCCCTGGTTGCACTTGGCGCAGCCGACGGCCTGGAACAGTTTGGCGCCTTCGGCATCCGCGCGCGTCATGCCCACCTCGACGAGGCGCTCGACGGGCACCTCGACGGGCTTCCTGCAGAACTGGCAGAGCTTTCGCGCCAGCCGCTGCGCGGCGACGATCAGGACGGACGACGCGACGAGGAACGGATCGACCCCCATCTGGATCATGCGCGTGACCGTCGACGGTGCGTCGTTGGTGTGGAGGGTCGACAACACCAGGTGGCCGGTGAGCGCGGCCTTGATCGCGATGTCCAGCGTTTCGGTATCGCGGATTTCGCCGATCATGATGACGTCCGGGTCCTGGCGCAGGATGGATCGGAGCGCGGCCGCGAAGGTCAACCCGCGCTTCACGTTGACCGGAACCTGGTTCACTCCGTCGATCTGGTACTCGACGGGGTCTTCGACCGTGATGAAGTTGTCGGAATCACTCAGCAGCTCGTTCACGATCGAGTAGAGAGTCGTCGACTTCCCCGAGCCCGTGGGCCCCGTGACCAGGATCATGCCGTAGGGTGCGCTGATGGCCCGACGCATGGCGTCGAGGCAGGATGGCTCGAACCCCAGGTCGTCGAGTTTGAGCACGAGGTTCGACGAGTCGAGGAGGCGGAGCACGGCCTTCTCACCGTGAACGACGGGAAGAATCGAGAGGCGCAGGTCGATCTGACGGCTGTTGACGCGGATCTGGAACTTGCCGTCCTGCGGGCGGCGGCGCTCGGCGATGTCGAGGCCGGCCATGATCTTCAACCGCGAGATGATCGCCGCATGCGTTGCCTTCCCGAGTTGGTGAGCCTCGCGAAGGACACCGTCCTTGCGGAACCGGACCCGCGTCTGTTTCTCGAACGGCTCGATGTGGATGTCGGAGACTTTGTCCACGGCCGCCTGGTACAGAATCATGTTGACGGCGCGGACGACCTTGCTGTCTTCCTCACCGCCGTCCGCCAGATCGACGGAATCCTCGACGACGTCCTCGGCCTTGAGCTCGATCTCGCCCTCGTTGCTGCCGAGGAGCTCCTCCATCTTCTGCTCGTCGCGCCGATACTGGCCGAGCACGGCGCGGCGGATCGCGGCATAGGACGCGACCATGGGACGCAGTTCGCAGCCCGTCTGAACCTTCAGATGGTCCATCGTCGGCAGGTCGAACGGGTTCGACACGACGATGGTGAGGAACGTGCCGATCTTCGCGATCGGGAGGATGTTGTGCTGCTCGGCGATGGCGCGATCGAGCGACTCGACGGCGGTCGCCTCCACCTCGATCATGTCCAGATCGACGGGCGGCAGGTTCGACTCGCGGGCGAGGAGGCCGGCGAACTCCTTCTCGTTGATGCCGCCCTTCTCGGTGACGATCTGGGCGAGCGGCAGCTTCTCTCGTGCGGCAGCTTCGCCCAACGCCTCGAGATCCTCCGGCTTGTAGCGCCCGGAGCGCTCGAGAAGTGAGCGAATCCTCCGATCGAAACTGACGTTCATCGCCGCGCGCCCACCGGGGCCGAAACGTGGCGGCCGAGGATCCGGACGAGGTCGTCCTTGTCCGTGGAGTAGGTCAGCGCGTCGTCCATCGACAAGGCGCGTCGCTCGATGAGGTCGGCGAGGGCCTGGTTCATCGTCTTCATGCCCTCGCGACCGCCCGTCTGGATCTGAGAGTAGATCTGGTGCGCCTTGCTTTCACGGATGAGGGCGCGGATGGCGGAGTTCGCGATCATCACCTCGGCGGCGAGCACGCGACCGCGGCCGTTCGCATTGGGCAGGAGCTGCTGACAGAAGACTGCCTGGAGCGCGAACGACAGCTGCGTCCGGATCTGCTGTTGCTGGTACGCGGGGAACACGTCGACGATTCGGTTGATCGTCTGCACGGCATCCGACGTGTGCAGGGTGGCGAACGTGAGGTGTCCCGTCTCGGCGAGCGTGAGCGCGGCTTCGACCGTCTCCAGGTCGCGCATTTCGCCCACGAGCACCACGTCCGGGTCCTGACGAAGCACGGCCCGCAGCGCCTTCTTGAACCCGTGCGTGTCCGTCCCGACCTCGCGCTGGTTGAAGAGGCACTTCTTGTTCTGGTGGAGGAACTCGATCGGGTCCTCGATCGTCACGATGTGATCGGCACGCGAACGGTTGATGTGATCGATCATCGCCGCCAGCGTCGTCGACTTGCCGGAGCCCGTGGCACCCGTGACGAGGATCAGGCCCTTCGGCAGCTGGCAGAGGCGCTCGCAGACGTCACGCGGCAGCCCCAACTCCTCGAATGCCTGGATCTTCACCGGAATGAGTCGAAGCACGGATCCCACGGCGCCACGCTGTTGGAAGACGTTGGTGCGGAAGCGTCCGAGCCCGCTCACGCCGAACGAGAAGTCCAGCTCGAGCTCGCGTTCGAACGTTGCGATCTGATCATCCGTCAGCACGCTGTAGATCAGCTGCTTCGTCTCGGCCGGCGTCATTCCCTCGTTGCCGACGTCGACGAGGTTGCCGTCGATTCGGAACTTGGGCGGAGACCCTGCGGAGATGTGCAGGTCGGACCCGCCGCGCTTGACGAGCTGATCGAGGAGTGTCTCGAACGTGTACATGGCTTCCCTCCCAGCGAGCCGCGAAAACTGCCCGACGAGAAACGGGTCACGCTGGTGAGGCACACTCCGGCTGAGGAGCGCCGGATCGCGACACCGTCCGACTAACTATCGGACGAGGGGAGGGTGGAATGAAAACGAGGACGCGGCGGAAAGCCGCGTCCTCGTGCGCGATTGAGGGAATCCGAAGCGCCACGCTGCAGACGCGGGCGCCTCTGGCGGGCTACTCGTCCTCGTCGGCGTGCGGCTTGTACGCCGCGATGATCTGCTGTTGGATCTGGGCCGGAACGACCTCGTAGTGGTCGGGCTCGAGAGTGAAGCTGCCGCGGCCTGATGTCAGCGAGGTCAGGACGCGGGAGTAATCCTGAGCTTCGACGAGGGGGATCTCGGCCTCGATGACCTGGAGATCCCCGATCTGGCTCATCCCACGGATGCGCCCGCGCCGCGTGTTGAGATCGCCGGAGATATCGCCCATGCACTCGGACGGGACCGTGACTTCGAGTTTCACGATCGGTTCGAGGAGAGAGGGCCTGGCCTTCGCGACGGCGTCCTTGAAGGCGCGCGCGCCCGCGATCTTGAAGGCGGCGTCCGACGAGTCGACCTCGTGGTACTTGCCGTCCTTGATGCGGACGATCACGTCCTCGATCTGGTACCCCGCGATGACGCCCTTGGCCATGACCTCCCGGACGCCCTTCTCGATGGCGGGCTCGTAATTCCGCGGAATCGTGCCGCCGAAGATCTCCCAGAGATATTGGAGTCCCTTGCCCGCCTCCCCCGGTTCGACGTGCAGGAACACCTCCGCGAATTGCCCGCGGCCGCCCGACTGCTTCTTGTGGCGATGATGGCCGTCGGCACCGAGCGAAATCGTCTCCTTGTAGGGCACTTTCGGCTTGCTGGTCTCGACCTCGATGCCGAACCGGTCCTTCAGCCGGCGCAGCATGATGTCGACGTGGAGCTGGCTCAGACCGGACGCGACGAGTTCCGCCGTGGCAGCTTCACGGTGCGGCACGAACGTCGCCGACTCTTCGGCGAGCTTGTGCAGCGCTTCGGCCATCTTCACCTCGTCGCCGCGGTTCTTTGCACGAATCGCGACGCCGAACATCGGCTTGGGAAAGCGACCGGGGATGGCGACGTGACTCGCCGGATTCGTCGCCAGCGTGTCGCCGAATCGAAGTGAATCGATCTTCGTGAGGATGATCAGGTCGCCCGGACCGGCGGACTCGACCGGTTTCTGATCCTTGCCCATGGGCCGGAACATGTGCCCGACCTTCTCCTTCTTCTGGTGGTTGATGGAGTGGATCAGGTCACCGGGCTTGAGTGTCCCCGTGAGCACGCGAACGAAGACGAGCCGACCGACGTGCTTGTCGATCTGGACCTTGAACACCGTGCCGATGAAGGACGCGGCCGGGTCCGGCTTGATCAGCTCCGGTTCCGCGTTCTGGTCATTCAGCGGAACGAGACGGCGCGGAACGTCCACCGGCGACGGGCCGAGCGCGACGATCATGTCCAGGATCGTGTCGACCCCCATCCCCTTCTCGCTCGACGTGAACACCACGGGGATGATCTTGCCCGCGGCGACCTGCTTGCGGGCCGCGGCGAGCAGTTCGTCCTCGGTGATGGCCTCGCCTTCGAGGTAGCGAGTCATGAGGGCATCGTCGGCCTCGACGGCGGCGTCCGTCCACTGCTGGCGGAACTCTCCGATCTCCGGTGGCCCGTGGTAGGGGATGCAACGATCGCCGAACGCCGCACGAATGTCGCGAAGGATCATCCCGAGACGCTTCATCTCGAGGTCACACTTCGTCACCACGATCGCGCGTGCCCTCTGCCGCGCCTCGGCCGCCTGAAACCCGCGACGCGTGCCCGTGAGGATCCCCGAGTGCGCGTTCACACAGACGAGCGCGAGGTCCGCGGCGGAAACGCCGGTGATGACCTCTCCGAAGAAGTCCGGGTAGCCCGGGCAATCGACGAGATTGATGTCCTTGCCCTGCCACGAACATTGCCCGACGGCGCAGTCGATCGAGTGGCCGCGTTCCCGTTCGTCCGGTTCGAAGTCGAAGAGCGAGGTCTTCTCCTTCACCGAACCCAGGCGGTTCACAGCCCCCGCCTTGAACAGCATGTTCTCGGCGAGCGTCGTCTTCCCCGCATCCCCGTGCCCGAGCAGTACAACGTTCCGAAGATCCGCTGGAGCGTGCTTCGACATGCCGACCTCACCGGTTGAATTGAGTGCGTGCGCGAGATTACTTCACAAGCCCTTTTGCTGGCAAGGGCGTGACCCGCGGCCAGATGCGAAGACGGGGCGGGAAAAAGTGCGGCGTTCGCTCTTGCATCCGGCGTCGGTAGCGATCCGTGCTGCACACGGCCTCGGATCGACACGCTCCCACATGCGTGGCGACGAGCGGCAAATCATGCGCGCCGGCGCCCCCCGCCGCCGAGCTGCCCGGAAAACGAAGCCGCCGGGCGGCCGCGTGGTTGCGGATCGCCCGGCGGTCGACCGGAAATTCCCGGCGTCCGTCACTCAGTTCGAGTGGAGGATGATGTCGACGCGACGGTTCTTCGCGTGCGCAGCCTTCGTGTTCGCCTTGTCCAGCGGCTTGGTTTCGCCGAGACCGACGACTTCACCGATGCGCGACTTGGGGAACTTGCAGTTCGTGACCAGGTATTCCTGGACGGCGAGGGCTCGCGCGATCGACAGGTGCTGGTTCGTGCCGAACCGCTCCTTGTTCTTCCCTGTGAGCGGCGTCGCATCGGTGTGACCTTCGATGCGGATCTCGCCCGTCGTGTCCTTCAGTTCGTCCGCGATCTTCTTCAAGGCGTCCTTGCCGCGCTTCGTCAGCGTGGCTGAACCGGCGTCGAAGCCAGCGCCGCCCGACATGCGGATGAGCGTCGCGCCGTCGCCCCGCGCGATGACGTCGACGTCCTCGTCCTTGATCGAGACCTTCGCGGCACGACCCTTGTTCGACTCGCCCTTCTCGTGGGACGCGACGGGCGTCGCGTCCTTGCTGGTCTTCGGCTCGGTGTGCACGGAGCCGAGCGCTGGCGCGTTCGTCGGTTGCGCCTGGGCCTGAGCGATCGCGAGCTGTCGATTCTTCTCGTCGAGCTCGCGCTGCATGACGACGGACGTCGACTTCAAGTCGGAGTTCTGACGAGCGAGCCCTTCGTTCTCACTCGACTTCTCCTGGATGAGTCGGTCTTTCTCCGCGAGGGCCTCATCGTCCGACGCACAACCGGCCGCCAAGAACGCCAATGAACCAAGACACACGAACCACGTTGCACGAAACATCGTCGACACCTCCCGAGGGCCGCTCCTGTCGCAGCCCCGTGCTGCCGCCACTCAGCGATACAGTCCGAGCCACCAACCGAGCAAGGGCTTTCCCCAGAGCATCACGATCCACATTCCGAGCGCGAGGAACGGCCCGAACGGGATGTAGCGCCCCTTGCTCACCAATCTGACCACGATCCCCACCACCGCGCCAGTCATGACGGCGACGACCAGCGCGAGCAGAGACCAGAATCCCAATACACCGCCCATGGCGGCGAGCATCTTCACGTCGCCGAACCCCATGGCGTCCTTCTTGAACGCCCAGGTCCCCGCGACTCCGATGAGCCACAGCGTTCCGCCGGCGACGACGGCACCGAGGACTCCATGGATGAGAGCGACTCCGCGGTCACCGACCATCGTCTCCAGCGGGGTTCCGAGGAGTCCGAACACGGTCCATCCCTTGAGCACGAGCGACGGCTGAATCCCCGGCGCGATGAATGCGAGGAACGGACCGAGGACGATGCCGGACTTCGTGATCTCGTCCGGAAGGATGAAGAAGTCGAGGTCGATCAACGTCAGCGCGACGAGAGCCGAGCCGATGAGCGCCATCACCCCGACCTGAAGCCACTGTGTCGCGTGGTCGGCAGGTCGTCGCCAACCCTCGTGCGGTAGGACGAGCAATGCAGTCACGACGAAGAGCGCTGCGACGAAGAGCTCGACGAGTGGATAGCGCGGAGAGATCCCGACGCGACACGCGCGGCATCGTCCGCGCAGCATGAGCCACGACAGGATCGGCAGGTTGTCGTACCACGCGATCATGTGAGCGCATCGCGTGCAACGCGAGCGCGGTTTCACGATCGACATGCACTCGCGCGGAAGGCGATAGGCGACGACGTTCAGGAACGAGCCAACGCACGCCCCGATCGACGCGACCATCCCCATGACGAGGAACTCTCGCGGTTCCCTCAACACGACTTCCCTGGAATTCAGAGGGCGACGAAGGGCGCCCTCAGTTGTGAGCGTTCAGACGACCGGGGCACGGACCACCCCATCGGCAGTGGTGAGAGCCGCGTGCACCTCAGGATCTGGCGCCGATTGTAGGTGTGCATTCCCGGAAACGGAAGACGCGGCGAGCGTGCCGATGCCCGGGGTTTGGGGTCGACGAGCGGCTACGTCGCGTGCACCCAGGCCGGATCGCCCGGACATGAAGACGCCCCGCCGGGCGTGAGCGCGGCGGGGCGTGTGGGCGACCTTCAGCAGATCAGAAGGTGTACGCCATGGTGACGCTGCCGTAGGTCGGCGCGACGTTCGTCAGATTGTTGGCCCGCAATTGGGTGCGGAAGCGGAAGTAGCGCAGGTTGCCGAGCGTGGTGAGACCCGCCGTGTTCACCGTACCGGCGGCGTTCACGAACGTGATCGACACGCCCGTCGTACCCGGGCCCGGGTTCGCCGTGTCCGTCGCCTCGAGGATCCAGATCGACTGGGTGCCAGCCGGCTGCGAGAGGATGCTCGGGTTCAGGATGAAGTTCACGTACTGCGGATCGGGCGTGCCGGTGTCGTACCACAGCGATCGGGCCGACGAGACCAGACCGACCATCGTGAACCGGGCGCGGTAGATGTCGTACGACCCGCCGACGCCGAACGCGCAGTTACCCGGCGCATTCAGGGAGAGCGGGGCGGCGATCAAGCGGCGCACCGGGGTGAAGGCCGTCGCGCGGTAGCGGTTGAAGTTCGGGGCCTGGGTACCAGACTCGATGTTCTGCTCGAACAGCAGGTTCACACCCGAACCGGACTGGCCCGTGCTCGTCGCGAAGTCGAAGCACGGCTGCAGGATCGGGAACGGGAAGAACGCGGTGGTCGCCAGGGTCACCGAGTAGGCCGTCGGGCCGCCGCACGCGACCTTGTCCGGGTTCGCCGCGCTGGCGCTCGTGCACGCCGCCGGGATTGCAGTTCCCGGCTGGAACGTGGCCAGGTTGTAGTTCTGGTCGTAGACCGTCGCCAGTCCGGGGCACGTAGCCGAGCCCGGGCAGGTGGTGCTGTTCAGCGGCGCCGCCGTGCTCGTCAGTCCGCACCAGATCTGGTACGCCGGATAGGTCGTCGGGATCGTGACCCCATTCACGGGGCTCCACTCGATCATCTCGAGGGAGTCTTCGAGCGAGCCCAGTTCAGTGGACTCGTAGAGGTGCATGATGTGCGAGCCACCGTTGGGGTTGACCGTCGTTCCAAGGTTGCAACCGCCTGCGCCACAGGCACCACCGGAGAACGCCGCCGCCGAATCGAACGGCGAGAACAGCCCGGTGAACGGAGTGGTGGTCGGCGGGGTCGGATCGACGGTGAACTGGCTTCGTGTGCCGAGCGCGGCCAGGTTGTTCCCGGTTGGCGAGCCGGAGATCACGCGGCCGGTCAGGAACCCCGGGGCCGACCCGGCATTCCAGCGGGCGGTGCCAGCGAACGGCGGTACGAAGGTCGTGTCCTGCTGGGTCTGCGTATCGAACGGCTCCGTGACGCTCGCAGGCGACGGGCATCCGCCGGCGCAGGGCGTCGAGCGGAGAGTCACCGCAAGCGAGTTGGAGAGGTCGAGCTGCGTCCCACTCAGACCCGTCGGCACTCCCTTGATGGGCGGAATCACGTTCGCAGGCGCGCCAAAGCTGCCGATGCGAACCGCGATGTCGTAGCCGACTCCCGCCGTACCCGGTCCGTAGGGCACGGTCGGCGTGAACACGTAGGCACTGTCGTCGGTGACCCCGACGTTCAATGGATCGAGGGAGCCGGGAACCGGCACACCCAGCGGGTTCGACGTGTTCGTCACGTTGATGTTGCGGAAGATCGCGTTCTTGATCGTGTCGATCGACGCCGCAGAGACGCGCTTCGTGAACGTGATCACGATCGGGTCCTGCTCGAGGATCGGATCTGCCGGCGTCCCGAGGTGACCGCTCTGAGCCGTGATCGAGACGATCGCGGGCGGGATCGGATCAGGTCCGAACGACACGCCCGACCGGAAGATCTGGCTCAACGCCGGCTGGGTCGAGAACGGCGGCGCCGCAATCGGGAGCGCGAACACGTTCGGACCGACGGCGGTGACTTCACGTCCGCCGACGCGCAACGCGTTTCCGACGGGGATGATGTAGACGTACTCGGTGGTCGCCTTGAACCCCTGGCTCGGCGTCAGCGAGAACGGGTTGGTGGCGTCGATGCGTGGGTCGACGACGACGACATTCGGCTTGTCGCGGTGGACGCCCAGGATGTACGAGGGAAGCTGCGGACCGAGCGCGGCGTTCTCGCGGATCTGCAGGGCGTTGCGTGCGAGCGTCTGATTGCAGAACGCGTAGTACGGCACTCCCGTCGAACCGGCGGGCGCGACGCCGAGGAACTCGACGTTGGCACCAGTGCCGCAAGGATCGGTCGTCGTCACGCCCTGGCGGAAAAACCCGCCGAGTCCGGACGGGTCGATGGGGCCGTCGAAGGCGAACTCGAGGGCCTGGTCACGGAACACCTCAGGAAGCGGGACCGTACCGTTGAAGCCGATGCCCGGGCCAGGTGCGTAGCCGAGGAACGACACGGTCTGCAGGACTCCTGAGCCCTGGTTCGACGTTCCACCGCCATTTCCACCACCGCCACAGCCACCGAGCGTCAACCCAAGACCGAGGGTCACCGCAAACATGCAAGCCGCGGTCTGCACCAATCGTCGGGACATCTTTGAGCTTCTCCTAGCGTCTACCAGGACCCTTCCTGCGATCGTGCAGGTGGCGAGAACCGCCAGTCACTTGCCAGACGCACTTTTTGCGTCCACGGTTTCCGTCGCTCCCAGAAGGGCGGCGCATACTATGAACGACAGGCCTCACCTGTCAAACCAGGCAGAGTCCGTGGTTGAGCAGGTCATTCCGGCGAAAGAGCAAGGGTCGTGCCGCGGACGCGTCTCCATGGAATCCCGGCAAATGGGCGGGGACGGATCCCGGGCCAGGCAGCCAGGAGCGCTCAGTCACGCCGAGTCCGTTGCACTTCCGCACGGTCTTCGGGCACCATCACGAGCCGGTGGGTGGGCAGGCTTCGAGGAGGACGCGCCACGGGCTGCGTGGTCACACGCTTTCCTGAACGGCCGCATTCTCGCAGTACAGGCACCGGACCGTACCCGCCGCGGATCGTCGGAACCGCGGCGGCGTCGCCGCAGGCTCGCGAGTGGAGATACACGCCGGCTCCGCACATCGCACCCCGCGGGGCAGGTCGGCGGGGTTCGCCTCCCGGCGTCGGGACCCGACCGAGGCGAGCCGTAAATCCCCCATGGCTGCGGCAAGGACCGCCATGCGGACTGGAACCCCCGCAGCCGCCTGCCGGAAGTACGCCGCCCGCGGGTCCGCATCGATTCCCACGTCGATCTCGGTGACCCTGGGAAGGGGGTGCATCACGACCGACGACCTGGTCGCAGGCGATGCCAGGAACGCGGCGTCGATCCGCGGAAGCTCGGGGGCGCCGCGCGACGATTGGGGAAGCCGCTCGCGCTGGATTCGCGTCGCGTAGATCGCATCCAGTTCGCCGGCCTCAAGAACGACCCTCCGTCCTTCGAATGCGGCCGCACCCGGGGCTATGAGAGTCGAAAGCCGTGGGCGACGCAACGCCGCACTGACTCCATCGAGTTCCACGGAGGCGACTTCGACCCCGGGAATCTCCCCCAACCCCTCGATCACGTAGTCGGGGAGCTCGAGCCCCGGCTCGGCGAGGGCCAGTACCCGCCCGCCGAAACGCGCGAGCGCCCGGGCCAGGGAATGCGTGGTCCTTCCGTAACGCAGGTCGCCGTACAGCAGGACCGTCAACCCGGGAAGCCTCCCCCGCTCGCGACGCAGTGTGAACAGGTCGACGAGGGTCTGGGTCGGATGCTCCCGTCCCCCGTCACCGGCATTGATGACCGGCGCATCGGCCACTCCTGCCGCGACGAGGGCGGCCCCGGCTGCGGCGTGGCGCAAAACGATCACGTCCGCATATCCATCAACCATGCGGATGGTGTCCATCAGCGTCTCGCCCTTGCTCGTCGATGACGACGCGGGGTCGGCACTCGTGATGACCCGCCCTCCCAGTCGATGCATGGCGGCCTCGAACGACAGCCGGGTGCGTGTCGACGGTTCGAGAAACAACGTCGCCAGGATGGTGTCGCGGAGGAGGTGTGCCCGCTCGCGCAGGTGCGCCGCCATCTCGTCGGCTCGGTCGAGCAGGGCCAGCACGTCGTCGTTCGAGAGATCCTCGATCGAGACGAGGTCACGCTTCATCGGCTGTCGTCCAACACGCCGTCGAGAAGGCGGAACGCTCGCGTCTGGCCGTCACGCCCAACATTGGCGAGGTGTTGGCGTGCCGCACGCAGCGCCTCGACCTGGCGCTCACTGAAGGGTGCGGCATGCCGGGACACGGCCGAGCTGCCGAACGGCGACGCCCGCACGAGGGTCGAGCGCACGGCCGGCAGCCCGTCGCCCTTCGGAGCCACGCAGGCGACCGCGTGGAATCCGCGGGCGGCGCAGGCCGCCGTGTGCCTGCCGGCGTCCGCCAGGTCGGGCTTCGAAACGACGATGACGGTCCGGCCCCGCGCCACCCCATCGGATGCGTCCGGGATCAGGTGCGACTGCTCCTCCGGCGACCGCGTGGCGTCGATCACGACGATTCGCACGTCGGCGCGGCCGGCCAGCTCGACCGCCCGGGAAACTCCCGTGCGCTCGATGGGGTCGGTCGTCTCGCGCTGCCCCGCGGTATCCACGAGGACGAACGGGAATCCGAGAATCGCGACGCTGTCGACGAGGGCATCGCGGGTCGTCCCGGCGATCTCGCTGACGATGGCGCGCTCCCGGCCGAGAAGCTGATTGAAGAGCGTCGACTTGCCGGAGTTCGGGAGCCCCGACAACACCGCCACGGGCGGGTCGGCCATGCCGCGTCCGAACGCCTGTCGGCTCAAGAGGGAGTCGATCCGGGCAAGCAATGCGGCCGGTGTCGGGGCACCGACGACCGCGCTCACCGATGCAGAAAGTGATCTGATCGTCCGCGCGAGGTTGCCGCTCATGACGTTCAGGAAGAACGCCAGCTGCGCCTCGGCGAACGCCTTGGGAAAGAGCCTCTGGGCCTCGCGGTAGATCGCCGGCCCCGCCTTCCACGGGTCGTAAAGCCCGGCGCCGTCGGTGTCGTCGAGTGGCTCGGCCCCGAGCTTCCGCAAGTGATGTTCGAGCTGATCGGCCAGCCACTGGCCGCCGTGCACCGACAGGTCGACCTCGGTGATCTTGCCGTTGCCGTTCGTCCGCACGACGGCTGCGTCATGGACCTCGCCGCCGAGGATCAGAGTACCGACGCGGAGGTCCTCCACCGCCAGGGCGCGCGCGCCTCTTGGCCGGAAGATGCGGGTCAACACTTGGGCGGCGTCGGACCCGCGGAGTCGAAAGATGGTGATCGCCCCTTCTCCGCAGGGTGAGATCCGCCCGGCTCGCAGTGCTTCGGTGTGAGTCACGTTTCCAACGACAGCCGGGCCAGGCCTTCCAGGACGAGCTCTTGGACGATCGCCGGCTGACAGGCAGCAAGATACGCGGCGAACCGGCCGGCGTCACCACCCGTCACGACGACTGGCGCCTCGGATCCGATCCAGGCACGTGCCTCCCCCACGAGTCGGACGGCCATCCCGCAGGCCGTGGCGTCGACACCCAGATTCACCGCATCCTGGGTCGCTCCAGCAGGGTACGGCCGGACCTGCGCCGGATCGGCTGGCGGCAGTTCGGGGGCGATCGCCGCCATGCCAGCGACGAGCGCGCGTATGCCCGGAGCGATGGCCCCGCCGAGGAATTCGCCACCGTCACTCACCACGTCCACGGTGACCGCAGAGCCAGCGTCCACGATGACGGCAGAGCGCCTCAACCTCATCCAGGTCTCCCGAGCAGCGATCAGCCGGTCGGCGCCCGGCCGGGACGGGGGTGGATAGGGGTGGGCGATCGGAATCGGGCGGTCATCTCCCCAGATGGTGACGGGGCAACCGAGGGCCGCGAGGGCTGTCGACCAGCACGTCGCCGCCGCCGCGACCACCGAGGCCACATGCGCCGGGGCGGGCGGCCAGTCAGGCAGGCGGCAGGGGGAAGTCGGGGTTCGGGGCGTGGGCGCGCGCCAGGTGGAGATGAGCGTTCCATCGGTGGCGACGGCTCCAAGGGCCGTCCGCGTGTTCCCCACGTCCAGGACCCAGGCGCGGAGATCGCGAACGCGGTCGAGGCCGCCGCCTGTGGCACCGGGTGTCGCCACCCGCTCGCTCACCGTTCGATGAGGACCTGTTTGGTGAGGATCCCGCCCTTGCGCTGGATCTTGACGTCGAATCGGCTCTTCGACGGGTTCTTCTTCGCGTAATCGACGACTTCCGCCTTGGTGGACATGGGAATGTCGTCGACCGAGATCAGAACGTCCCCATCGACGGCGCCGAACTTGGAGAGCGGGCTGCCGGCCGGAATCTTGTCGACCTTGAGCGCCTTCTTGCCGCCCCCGATGTCGGTGGTGCTGAAGATCACGCCTTCGAGGACCTGCTCGCCGTCACGGGCGATCGCGCGGGCGCCGCCCGAACGGACCTTCACGATCCCCGAGTCGGGCTTCACGTCGAGGTAGTCCGCGATGTTGCCGACGGCGCCGGCGCGAGAGTCCGTTCCGGGCTGCCGCGCGGCACCGGCGCCGCCGTCGGCGACGGGTTGCTCGTTGATCGGCAGGGTCTCCTGCTGCTCGCCGTTCTGGAACACCACGTCCTTCGTGTGGATCGCGACGATCTGGGCGTTGTTCGCGAACGGGACGATGTCACCGACGCCGAAGATGATCGCCTCCGCGCCCGTCTCCCCCGCGGCCTTCCGCACGATTCCGACCCGCGATTCGACCGGGTTGTCCGAGCACGTGATCGTCAGGACGCGGATGAGGGGCTCGAGTGGCGAATAGGTCGTCGCCTTGGTCTCGACCGTCTTCGTGCTTTCCGGCACGGGTTCGGCCTTCGGCTGCCCCGTCATGTCCACGAGGTCCTTCTGGTCGACGTTCGACCGCAGGCCCGTTCGACCGGAGACGCGCACGATCTTGCCGAGTTCGCTGTTCAGCTTCTCCTCGAACTGGGCCGTGGCGATGCTCCGTTGGTCCTTCGCCTTGAACTCCTTGTAGGCCGTGAAGCCCGTGAGTCCGGCGAGACCGACGTTCACGAAGACCAGAAAGACGCGTGCGCGGTTGATGTTCATTGCCACCTCGAACAGGCCGGGATCGTACCGGCCCATCGCGGCTCGTGGAAGCGTGGAGCCGACGGAAGCGTGGACGGCATGGCCGTCCCGCCTATTCCCGAAGGGCCCGCCCCCTCCCAGGGGCCTGGCTCACCGCTCGATCGTGAGCTTGCGGTCGATGCCGCGCTTCACCCCGCGCATGGCGAGCTTCAGATCGTCGGGGTTGTCCGACGCGGCCAGCGCGTCATCCAAGGTGATCCGCCCGTGGTCCAGGTGGTCCTTCAGCGACATGTTGAACGTCTGAGTGCCGTAGTACTCGGCGCCTTCGACGAGCGCTTTCTCCAGTTCGCGGGTCTTGCCCTCGCGGAGGATCTCGCGCGTGCGGGGCGACGCCTGAAGGACCTCGACTGCCGGGATCATGCGCGCGGACTGCAGGCACGGCACGAGCCGCTGGCTTGCGACTCCCGCGAGCACCATCGAGAGCTGGAACCGGACAAGTTCGTGCTGGTGCGGCGGGAAGAACGTCATGATGCGCTCGACCGTCTGGATGGCGTTCACCGTGTGGAGCGTCGAGAGTACGAGGTGTCCGGTCTCGGCCGCCGCGATCGCAGCCGACATGGTCTCGGTGTCCCGCAACTCACCGAGCATGATGACGTCTGGCGCCTCACGCATCGCCGACCGCAATCCCGTCAGCCACGTCTCCGTGTCCGATCCGACCTCCCGCTGGTTGATGATCGAGAGGTTGTCGGTGAAGCGATACTCGATCGGGTCCTCCAACGTGATGATGTGCTTGTTCCGCGTGTTGTTGATGGCGTCGAGGATCGCGGCGACGGTCGTCGACTTGCCCGAGCCCGTGACGCCCGTGACGAGGACGAGCCCACGCTCGAGCGCGGCGAACTGCGTGAAGGCGCGAGGGGGCAGCGACAGTTCGGTGAACGTCGGAACGACGCGCTTGATCTGTCGCATGACGATGGAGACGTGCCCGCCCTGCCGGAACGCGTTGCACCGGAATCGTCCGAGGCTCTCGATCTCGAACGCGAAGTCGCATTCCCCGCGGCTGTGGAGGCGCGCCTTCGGCTCCGCAGAGGCGATGTGATCGAGCGCCGAGTCCACGCTCGCGACGTCCAGCGGACCGTCGGAGAGGAAGAGGATCTTCCCGTGCGCCTTCATGGCCGGCGCGCTGCCGACCTTCAAGATCAGGTCGGACGCGTCCGATTCGACCATCGTGCGAAGCAGCCGATCCAGGTCCATTTGAGCGTCTCCTGAGTGGACCTATCGACCGTGGGAACGGCGGAGGCGCAGTCAGGGTGGACGGATCCGCGGCCTGCTCAGCCGCGAAGAAGCTTCCAGCACGCCTCGAGCACGGGGTTCAGGCCCTCGCGCGCCGCACCCGAGGCGATGAAGTAGTCCCGAATCCCCAAGGCCTTCGCGGCCTCGGCAGCACGGGAAGGCGCCCCCACCGGGTCGACGTCCGCCTTGTTGAAGACGATGATCCGGGGCTTCGACGCGAGGACCGGGCTGTACGCGGCGAGCTCGCTTTCGATCGTCCGGTAGGCATCTTCAGGCGCCGGCGCCTTCTCACCGGGGAAGAGATCCACCACGTGAACGAGCACGCGGGTGCGTTCGACGTGGCGCAGGAAGCGGTGGCCGAGGCCCGCCCCATCGGACGCGCCCTCGATGAGCCCGGGAAGGTCCATCAGCACGAACCGCCGGAAGCCCGGAAGCTCGACGATGCCAGGATGGGGATCGAGCGTCGTGAACGGGTAGTCCGCGATCTTCGGCGTCGCGCGCGAGACGGCGGTGATGAACGTGGACTTGCCCGCGTTCGGAAGTCCCACGAGCCCCACGTCGGCGATCAGCTTCAATTCGAGCAGGAGACGGCGCGCTTCGCCGACCTTGCCGGGCTCCCATTGGCGCGGCGCCTGGTTCAGCGCCGACTTGAATGCCGCGTTGCCGCGACCGCCGCGCCCGCCCTTCGCGACGACGACCGAATCGCCGTCGTGCGCGAGGTCCTTCAGTTGGATGAGGGTTTCCTCGTCCCGCACGATGGTGCCGACGGGCACGAGGATGACGAGATCCTTGCCGGAACGACCCGTCTGGTTGGCGCCGCGTCCCGGCTGGCCCGGCGCCGCCCGGTAGTTCGGGCTGCGGGCGACGCTCAGGAGGGTGTTGTCGGAGGCGGTCGCCTGGAGAACGACGTCACCGCCCTTGCCGCCGTCTCCGCCGTCGGGCCCCCCGAGCGGGATGTACTTCTCGCGGCGGAATGCAAGGCAGCCTTTGCCGCCGTCGCCGGCTTTGACGGAGATCCTGGCCTCGTCACGGAACATGGAATGCGCCTTCCGTCGGGCCGGGAGCCGCCGAGCGGCCGACTACGCGTTCGTCGCGAGAGGCTCGACCTCGACGCGACCGCGCGTGAGGAAGCGAACCGTGCCCGGCGTCATGGCGTAGAGCGTGCAATCGCGGCCCATGCGGACGTTGCGACCCGCTTTGAACACGGTGCCGCATTGGCGAACGATGATCGAGCCGATGCCGACCGTCTGTCCGCCGTAGGCCTTCACGCCACGGAACTGGGGATTGCTGTCACGACCGTTGCGGGTTGAACCGCCACCCTTCTTGTGTGCCATGGCGTATCAGCCCTTGATGCCGGTGATTTCGACTTCGGTGTAGCGCTGACGGTGACCGTTGCGCCGCTGTGAGGCCTTGCGACGGCGATACTTGAGGATGATCACCTTCTTGGCCTTCACTTCGTTCCGCACGACCTTCCCCTCGACGACGGCGCCCGAGACGAATGGCTTGCCGACCTTGAGGGCGCCGTCGCCGCCGACCAGGCACACCTGGTCGAACGTGATCTTGGCGCCATCCTCGGTCTCGCGGAGCTGGATGCGGACCCTCTTGCCCTGCTCGACGCGGTACTGATGTCCGCCGTCCTGGATAATCGCGTACATGGTGGTTTCGCTCCCTGGGCGAAGGTTTCCCGCCACGAGGGACGGGGATGCTATCAGCCCGAGTCCGGCCTTCAATTCATGGACGAAGGGAGATTCTGTCGCTGACCCCGGCGCCGACCGGCGACGCGCCACGGGATCGGGGCATCATTCGGCCGCCGACTGCCCCCCGTCCGGAAACGCCGAGGCCCGACCGAGTCTCGCGTGCAGGGACCGGCGGTAGGCCTCGGCGCCGCGCCGAAAGCGGTGCCGGACGCCGGATTCGCCGAGACCGAGCCGCGCCGCGATCTCGTCGATCTGGAGGTCCTCGAACAACCGCAGTCGGACGACTTCCCGCAGGTCATCGGGGACCATTTCGAGGCTCGCTTCCATCGACCGGGCCACCTCACGCGCGTCGGCGAGCCTGCTCGGAGTGGTGCTCGTCCAGGGCTCCAAGCCCCCGCCATGGGACGAGGGGCCGTCGCTCGACATCGCCGTGGTTCGCGCGGCATCGCGCTTTTTCGCCTGCGCAAGGTCCCTCTGATCCTCCACGCAGCGCTCCGCGATCCGGATGAGCCATCGCCGGAACGATGCGATCCCGGCCCATTCGAAATCACGCCGCGATCGCCAGGCCCGCAGCAAGGCCTCCTGGAGGATGTCCTCGGCGGTCGTGCTGAGCTGCAAGCGCTCCCCCATTCGGCGGGCGATCACGACCAGGATCGATGCCGGATTGACCGCCGTCACCAGCCCGTTCCACACCTCAGGGTCGTCCGATAGCAAGGGGTTCGTCATCGCGGCCAACCGAGCGAGGCATCATACTCGCGTGCTCGCGGCGGCGCTGACGACCCCAGATCGACGCTCATGCGCCGGCTTCCGGCCTGGTTGAAGGCGCTCCGCCACCTTCAACCAGGCAGCCGACCCCTCCGGTCCGTCACATGGCGAACTGCCGGCGCGCGTGCGTCAGACGGAACCCCGCTGGCAACGTCGGGTCCGGGTACACGGCTTGCAACGAGATCGAGATCCCCAGGGGCGGA
Organism: Planctomycetota bacterium; assembly: GCA_044222185.1. Taxonomy (GTDB): domain Bacteria; phylum Planctomycetota; family CAIWVZ01; genus JBGANV01. Next base: position 63,151 of record JBGANV010000009.1, on the reverse strand, counting down.
TTGGGCTGGATCAGCCCCGGGAGTGCGAATGTCCCGAGCGCCGGCAGCACGGGGTCCGGAGAGAACACGGCCAGCGGATTCGCCGGGCCGAACACTCCGAGGCCATCCAGGACCGCGTTCGCCGGGAACGGATTCACTCCGAGTACCAGGTTCGAGACTCCGTCCGGCCACCCAGCCAGCGGCGGCGGATTGGTGAAGTCGGCGAAGAGGATGAATGGAGCCACCGGGATGCAGCGCTCGACCATCAGCGCGAAGGCCTGACCTGGGGATGGCGCCACGGGGTTCTGCTCGATCGTTCCCTGGTTGTTGCGGTCCTCGATCTCGAGGGGGATGGCGTTCGACGTCCAGACCCCGAAGTTCTTGGCCGTGATCGTCACGCCACCGACCTGCTGCATCTGCGGAATGCTGGATGGGATCGTGATCTGGACCGACGCCGGCAGGCCGGCGAAGCTCGCGGTCACGGGCACGCCGTTCACGTGGAAGACGGTCGCCGCCGCGGAGACGCCCGTCGGCGAGAGCAGCGTCACGTTGACGGAGGGACCGCCGGCCGTGAGCGGTGCGAGGAGCGCCGTGGGAAGGACCCCGCTCAAACGCGGTCCGACGATGTTGACGACGGCACCCGAGGTCACGCCGCCCGACGGTGGCGGGTTCAACACCGTCACCGTCGCACTCCCCGGCGCCGCGAGCAGCGACGCGGAGACGCTCACGCTCAGGCTCGTCGCCGAGACCAGGGTCGTCGTCACGCCCGCCGTCGAACCATTCCACCGCACGCTCGATTGCGAGTTGAATCCCGACCCCGCGACCGTCACCGTCGTCGTCCCCGAGCCGGTCAGCAGGACGTTCGGGGTCACGCTCGAGAGCGCCGGAACGGGGTTCGTGATCGTGAACGACACGCCGGCCGAAGTTCCGCCGCCCGGCGAGGGCGTCGACACGGTCACGGTCACGGTGCCGGCGTTCGCGACGTCCGCGGCGCTGATCGTCGCCGACAGCGCGCTGACCGACGTGAACGTCGTCGCACGCGGGGCTCCGTTCCACCGGATCGTCGACCCGTTACGGAAGTTGGTCCCCTGGACGTTCAGCGTGAACGATGGGCTCCCCGCGAGCCTCGTCGAGGGGCTGATGAGTGACACGGTGGGAGCCGGGTTGTTGATCGTGAACGTCTGTGCGGCGGAGTTCCCGCCGCCCGGCGCCGGACTCGAAACCGTGATGGACGCCGTACCGGCCGTTGCGATGTTCGCTGCGGGCACCGCGGCCGTCAGGCTCGTCGTACTCACGAAGGTCGTCCCGAGCGGCGCCCCATTCCAGTTGACGACCGACGTCGAACGGAAGCCCGTCCCCGTGACCACGAGCGTGAACGCGGCACCGAGCGACGTCGCGGAACTCGGTGAAAGGGCACTCGTCGTCGGGACCGGGTTGGTGATCGTGAAGGTCGCATTCCCGGAGACGCCGCCGCCTGGGGACGCATTGAACACGGTGACGGTGGCCGTCCCCGCCGTCTGGATGTCCGTCGCAGGGATCGAGGCCGTCAACTGCGTCGTACTCACGAAGGTCGTGGTTCGCGCCGCTCCATTCCAGCGAACGACGGAGCCGCTCCGGAAGTTCGTGCCGTTGACCGTCAGCGTGAATGCCGAGCCGAGCGACGTGGCCGACGACGGGCTCAACGACGCAAGCGTTGGCACGGGGTTGTTGATCGTGAACGTCTGGGCCGCCGACGTCCCGCCGCCCGGCGCCGGGTTGAAGACGACCACGCTCGCCGTGCCTGCCGACGCGACGTTCGCCGCGGGAACGCTCGCCGTGAGCTGCGTCGCCGACACGAACGTCGTCGTCAGATCGACACCGTTCCAACGCACCTTGGCGCCGGAAACGAACCCGGAGCCGGTCGCCGACAGCGTGAACGCCGCGGCTCCCGACGTCGCCTGAGTCGGCGCGATGGACGTCAGGGTGGGCACGAGATTGTGAGGCGTGAGGAGGAGGCTCACGGCGGCCGTCGCTCCCGTCGCGCCGCTGCGATAGACGACCAACGCATGGCGGCCGGTCTGAGTCGGCGTATAGACGACTGATGCCGCACCGATGAGCCCCGAAATCACGTCGTCCGAGCGCCGCCTCCACGCTCCGTTGGTCCCTGGCTCGAACAGGCTCCAACCGAAGGAGGACGGGCCCGTCGTGACGACGTCGAACGACCGCAGGATCGGGACGTCGAATTCGTACACCTCGAGGACCTGGTTCGAGGCGTAGGAGTCGTTGAGCGTCGTTCCCGGCGTCAACGACGTGACGGTTGCACGCTCGACTTCGTAGGCGTCCGTGCCCGAGAGGCGCACGACGATGCCCCGGTAGTCGGGAATCGTTCCCGCGTTTCCATTCGCGATGACGAAATCCGTGGTTCCGCCGGTCGCGAAGTTGGACTCGCCCGATCCCAGGTAGACGTTGACGTTCGTCGTGCCGACGCTGGTGCAGCCGACGGCCGTCCACGTCGCCGGCGGGCTCGAAACCGAGAACATCTGGTCATCCACCGTCACGGTGTTGTTCTCGCCGACGGTCAACGCGTCGACCGCGGTCGCCGCGTAGACGTGGACGTTGAACCCGATCGTGGCGGCAGGCGGGCCGTCGTCTCGGAACACCGCGATGCAGTGCCAGCCCGTCGAAAGGGAGAACGCCGTGAGGAAGTCCTCGCCGACGTCGCCTGCGGCGATGTAGTCGCTCCGGTTCCTCCACCGCGACGTCCCGGTCGGGGCATAGAGACGCCATTCCATTCGCGGGTCCAACTCGCCGCCGGTGATGCCGATGTCGTAGGTTCCGGCCGTCGTGACGTTGAACTCGTAGAGCCTGATCACCCGACCGGCGACCAACGTCGTGGCGAGGGTCGAGTTCACGCTGATCGTCGTGGAGAACATGTGCTGGGCGGTGCCCGGATCGGTACCCGCGGCTCTCACCATGACGCCTGCCGTCGGTGCGATGGCGCCATCGTGGCCGTTGGCGATCGCGAAGGCGTTCAGGTTGCTGCCCTGGTTGTCGTAACCGCCTCCGATCGCCAGGTCCCAGTTGGAGTTCGAGGACACGCTGACGGCATTCCACTCACCGGCTACCGGGGTCACGGTGAAATCCTGCGCGTCATTCGTGACCGTCGTCGGCGTGGAGGTCAGCGCGATCGACGTCGTGCTGGGGGCGATGACGGCCGTGAACGCGGCCGGATCGCCCACGCCCGGCTCACCGTTCTTGAAGATCACCAGCGCATGCGTCCCGGCCGTCAGCGCGAGGCCGTTCAACGTGCCGCCATTGACGGCTCCACTGAAGTCCGCGCTGCTGCGCGACCGCCAGTTCGAGTTCGTGCCCGGGCGATAGACGCGCCAGTTGTAGCCGTCCGCGCCCGCGACGGTGACGTCGTAGTTGCCCGCCGTCGTGATCGAGAACTCCTTGATCTCCACGAGTTGGTTCGAACCCCACGGGATGACGTTCAGGGTCCCGACGTTGATCGTCCCCGCGATGCGGAACTGCACGTCCCCACTCGAGACGGAACCGATTCCCTCGACCCAGGCGTTCACGGGCGCCGACACCGGAGCGTTGTTGCCGTTCGAGACGAGGAAGTCGCAGGCCGTGCCGTTGAACGAAGAACTCACGCCCTCGATCGAGATGTCGTAGTCGTCGTTCGAGTCCGACACGGCGATGACGTTCCAGGCGCTGGTCGAGGGAACGATCGAGACCTCTCGTGGTTCACAGGTGAGCTGGGTCGCGCTCACGTTGTTCGTCAGAGACGTGTGGCCGCACGCGCTGGCATTGTTCCGAGCCGTCACGAAGGCGGGCCGAAAGATGCTCGTCGCGCTGTTCGCTCCAATCGCCGTGTTGCATCCACCGTGCGTGTTGACACCGATGAGTTCGCCCGTCGCTTCGTTGGTCAAAGGGCCGCCCGAGTCACCATTGTCCAGGTCCACGAGGTGCGTGATGCGATCTCCGATCGTGACGATGTAGATCCCGGTGCCCGTATGTGTCGAGTGGTCCAGCGCCGGCGTCGGGTGCGTTCCGAACCCACGCATGCGGACCACCGACGTTCCGGGGAACGGAAGCGATGTCGCCGGAACGAACGCGGTACCCTGGCGAAGGAAGGCCGACTCGCCATTCGAGTTCGGATGGAGACGGAACACCGACCAATCCGCTCCAGCTCCCCCGTCCTCGAACTCGATCGATGACTCGTCGATCGGGTATTGGTCCGCGATCGGCGGATGAACGATCGCTCCCGAGCTCGAGGACGGGGGCACGCTGAACTCCGCGACGACAAGCGCGCCCGGGAACGGGGCCGCGCAATGGCCAGCCGAGACGCAGTACGGCCAGTTGTCGACGAGGGCGCCCGAGCAGAGCGTGCCGTTGCCGAGCAAGCGGCAGCTCGCCTGGCTGTTGCTCAGGACCCGATCTTCGGACCCGCAGATTCCCTGGTTTCCGTCGATCCCGATTGCCGGGATCGTCAACACCGAGGCGACCGACACGGCGGCCACCGACCCCGGCGCGACGGACACGATCATCTCGACCGACGCGCCGTTGAACCAACCGGTCCAGTTCTTCCACCGCTTCAGCATGCCGCGGGTCATCCGTTGCACGTCGCCCGAAAGCGGATCTCGAAACACGACGGCATCCTCGTCGGTTCCCAGCGTGACATCCGCCAACTCCACGCGGAGCGAGGTCGCCCCGGGCACGAAGAGCGTCGTGGCGAACGCGGGCAGTGGCGAATCCGTGAGGTTCTGCAAGGGACCCGTCGCGACCGGATAGCGCACCGTGATCATCGGAATCGAGGTGCCCTGTGCGGCGACACAGGCGGTCAATGCGAGGAAGGTGACGAGGCTACGACTGGCCTGGCTCATGCTCATTCCTTCTGGCCGTTCCGGCGGGCGGGGTCGGCCGTGATCGACGTGGTCTTCGGGATCGAACTCCAGGCGCCTGCACGCGGCCGCGCCCGGGTCGGCGACCGGCCACCGGCCCGCAGCCGACCGCAGTCGAACGTGTCGTGCGGCGAGGGACTCCGAGCCTCAACAACGGAAGTCCGTCGCGAAAGCGTCGGGGCACCGTGCGCGTTTTCGGGCGATCCGGTGAATGCCGCTTCGGAAACTCACGGCGCTTCACGTCCGGATTTCCGTTGTTGGATTCGGTCGATCCCCACGGGTCGGCACGGCGGACGCCCGCGGCGCTCGCCGCGGCCTCGCTGGAACCGACGAAACATGCGAACCACCACCCGACACTCGCCGTTTCCGCTCGTCAGGACCGGGCCGGGCGCGACCGTGCCCACACAAGTCGCCCAGTCCGGGATCGCGAAGGCGCCGGGCCAACTCTCACCGTCCGCCGCGTCCCGTGTGGAATCGACGGTTCATCGTGTCGAGCTCGGTCCATGCCCCGCCGACGGCACTCCTCCCGACCGCGTCGGATCGAGCGGTCCGCGCGGCCAGCAGGGCGAGTCTTCAAGATCGGTCGAGGTCGACGCTGAGGTTCCCCTCGACGGCCGCACGAGGACGCGCTCGTGTCCTTCGAACGACACGTCGGTGAACGACCAGCGGTTCCGCCCGGAACACACCGCCGGACACCCGCCAGCGGCTCGGAGTGGCCCGCATCCGAGTGTCGGTTCCGCCGCGTCGCGCGCGCGGCGACCGTTTCCCGAACCGCGAAGCGCGCGGCGGCGGCCTGCTGTAGACTCGCCGCCCGAAGATAGATCCGGACGGAGTCGCCGGTGCGCATGCGTGGCGCCGCGGCCAAGGCCGCGACGTACATCGCCAGGCGCTGGGTTCACCCAGGCAGATTTCGAGGCCCCATGGCAATCCAAGCCGATCCTCGCAGCGACGACGAGATCGTCGACGACGTCTTCGACGCAGCGGTCCAATGCCAGGCCGAGGGCGCGGTCCTCGACGTCGGCCGATTCCTCGAAGGCCGTGAGCACCTCCGCGACCGTATCCTGGAGGCCCTCGAACTCGCGCGGGACGTCGCCGTCACACGGAAGCCGGTCCTCCGAACGGAGCTTCCGGGCATACCGGGCTTCACGTTGCTGGAGGAAGTGGGCCGCGGCGGAATGGGGATCGTCTACCGCGCGCGGCAGGAAGCCGTCGGCCGGATCGTCGCGCTGAAGGTCCTCGCACCGTCGCTCGTCAACTCACCGCGATCGCGCGAACGCTTCTCCGTGGAGGCTCGGGCGCTCGGGCGCGTCAATCACGAGAACGTCGTGGCGATCTACGACGTGATCACGACGCCCGACGTCTGCGCGTTCGCAATGGAGTGGATCGACGGGACGACGCTCGGGAGAGCGGCGGCTGGAGGACGCCTGTCCGCGGATCCGCGCGCCGTTGCTCGGATTGGATCCGCGATCGCGCACGCCCTGAGCGCCGCTCACGCCGTGGGGCTGATCCATCGCGACTTGAAGCCCGGCAACATCCTCCTCCGCCGGGATGGAACCGCCGTGCTCTCCGACTTCAGCCTCGTTCGCGACGCCGAGCAATCCCAGCACACGGCATCGGGCGACTTCCTCGGGACGGTCGCGTTCGCAGCGCCCGAGCAGCTCCGCGGTCGAAACGCGGACGTGGGACCTTGGACGGACGTGTACGGCCTCGGTGCGACGTTGTACGCGACGCTCGCGGGCGCCCCGCCGTTCGGCACGGGTTCGACGGCGGCGCTGTTGGGCCGTCTGGAGGCGTCGCGTCCGCGGACGCTGAGCGACCTCGATTCCAGCGTGCCGCGGGACCTCGCGACCGTCATCGCGAAGGCGATGGATCCGGAGGTGTCGCGTCGCTACCCGACCGCTGCCGCGTTCGCGGACGACCTGGACCGGTTCTTGCGATCAGAACCCGTCGCGGCACGGCGGGCCAGTCTCGCTCACCGCGCCAGCAGATTCGCACTGCGTCGGCCGGCAGCCGCGACGTCCATCGTCCTCGGCGTGCTTCTGGTCGTTGGCGGCCCCATCGTCCTCTACCTGTTGGAACGCGCGGCCGCCCGGCGGGAGCACGACCTTCGCGTCAACGCCGACGCGCTGCGGGCGGCGGCCGAGGCCTCCGAAGTCAAGGCGAAAGCCGATCTGGCCGTGAAGGTCCAGATCGTCGAGTTCATGAGGGACGTGTTTCGCATGGGGAACCCCATGTACGCCGACGGCCGCGCCGACATGACGGTGCGTGAAGCCGTGGACGACGTCTCGAAGAAACTCATGAAGCGTGGAATCGCCGGTGGGCCGGAGGCCGAGTACGCGATCCGCATGAGCGTCGTCGAAACGTACGTGGCCGTCGGTCTCCTCGACGCGGCGGAGCAGCACCTCGCCGCCGTGGCGCCGCTCCAGGAGAAGCTGTTCGGTGGATACAGCCAACAGGCCGCTGACGTCGCGCAGTACATGGCGCGCGTGAATCGCGAGGCCGAACGATTCGCCCAGGCCGAGCGTTTCCAACGTGAAGCCATCCGCCTGCGCCGGGAGCTCCTGGGCCCCGAGAGTCTCGATCTGGCGCAGGCCCTCAGCAGCCTTGGGATCCTCTGTCGCCGAACCGGTCGACTCGATGCCGCGTTGGAGGCCTACTCGGAGGCGCTTTCGATCTATCGCGCCGGGTTGGGCGACGAGGACGAGAACGTGGCGATCGTCCTGGGCTCCATGGCGACCGTGTTGATCGACCACCGCCAGCCGATCGAGGCGGAAACCAAGGCGCGCCAGGCACTCGCCATGATCGAGAAGTTCCACCATGGCCAGCCTCATTTCGACGTCGCGCACGCACGCTTCAACCTGGGAACGATCCTCGCGAGGTCGGGGCAGGACGCTGAAGGCGAAGTTGCCATGAGAGACGGCCTCGCCATGATGCGGCTCGTGACCAAACTTCCGCACCGCCGCGTCGTCGATCAGTGCGGGAGGCTCGCCGAGCACCTCGTGAACGCGGGCAAGTTCTCGGAGGCCGAGCGCATCGTCCGCGAGGGCTACGTGGACGCGACGGCCCTGAAGACGGATACCCTCACGCTCGACCTGCGCCTCGCAGACATCCTGCTCGCAACGTCGCGCTCGGTGGAGGCCGATGAGCTCATGACCCGCGTGCAAGCCAACCGGACGCACGCACTGAAGCCCGAGGTGCTCCGCCGCCTCGCCGTGGCGCGCCTGGTGACGGGCCGGCATGCGGACGCCGCGGTCGCCCTTCACCACGCATGGGAAGTCGTCGGTGAGGGGCACGCGGCCCATGCGGAGCGCTGCGCGATCGCGCGGCTCCACCTCGACCTCGTCGATGCGTTCGCGTTGATCGATCCGCGACCGGATTGGGGGGTCGCGCGGGCGGAATGGCGCCGGCGGCTTGCGACGTTGGAAGGCGTCGAGTGAGCGGGAGGCGGGTGGAGGTCGCGGCAGGGCGGAGCCCTGCCATCCGGCCGGGCTGGAGCCCGGCGCTCCGGAACGTCGCGGCCCCGTGGTGACGCGGCTGGCTTCCGCGTCGCGCTTCATCGGGCATGGGAAGTCGTCGGTGATTGGGCCGCGGCCCATGCGGAGCGCTGTGGGTGCGCCGGCGGCTTGCGACGTTGGAAGGCGTCGAGTGAGCGGGAGGCGGGTGGAGGTCGCGGCAGGGCGGAGCCCTGCCATCCGGCCGGGCTGGAGCCCGGCGCTCCGGACCACACCTCACTGCGGCGACGCGGCTGACGACCGGCCCGGGCTCCCCTACTTCAGTCGCTGCACTTCGTAGTCCTCGGTGCCCAGGTCGTGGTCACCGACGATGAGGATGGGCTTCTGGTAGTGCTCTTCCATCCCGCGGATCTTCTCGCCCTTGTTGCGGCGGAGGAAATCGGCGACACGGGGATTGGCGCGGACGCGGACACGGCGAGCCTTGTTGCGCCACAAGACCTCCGTGATCTCGCGGAGGATCTTCAGTCCGACGGAGTCCACGGTCTTCACGAATCCCGACCCCTTGCAGTGCGGGCACGGCACGGAGTTGCTGCGCGAGAGGCTCGGCCGGACTCGCTGCCGCGTCATCTCGATCATGCCGAACGGCGAGATGCGTGCGACCTTCATCCGCTCCTTGTGATCCTTCAGGCACTCGCGCAGGTGACGCTCGACCTCCCGCTTGTGGCGGTCGTCCTGCATGTCGATGAAGTCGTTGATGATCACGCCACCGAGGTCGCGGAGCCGCAGGTGGCGGGCGATCTCCTGCACGGCTTCCATGTTGGTGCGGAAGGCCGTCTCCTCCAGGTCTTCCTCGTCGCGATACTTGCCCGAGTTCACGTCGATGGCGACGAGCGCTTCCGTCTGATCGATCACGAGCGATCCACCGCTCTTCAGGTTGACCTTGCGCTGGAAGACCCGGTCGATCTCCTCCTCCAGTTGGAACGCATGGAAGAGCGGACGTTTGTCCGTGTACATCTTCACGCGGTCCTCGTGGTCGGCCATGACGGCGCGGAGGAAGTCCTTCGCCTTCTTGAAGACGATCTCGTTGTCGATGATGACCTCGTTCACGTCGGCGGTGAACGTGTCGCGGATCGTTCGGATGACGATGTCCGACTCCTGATACACGGTCGACGGCGTGCGATCGCTCTTCACGCGCTTGACGATCGTGTTCCAGAGCTTGAGGAGGTAATCCAGATCCTTCTTCAGCTCTTCCTCGCTGCGCCCGATGCCGGCCGTGCGGATGATGTATCCCATGCCCGGCGGCGGATCGATGCGCTCGAGCAACTGCTTCAGGCGGTGCCGCTCCTCGCGATCCTCGATCTTCTTCGAGACGCCGGAGCGCGTGAGGCTCGGCATGAGGACGAGGTAACGGCCGGGAATGCTCAGGTACGTCGTGAGCGTCGGGCCCTTCTTGCCGATGCCGTCCTTCGTGACCTGCACGAGGACGTCCTGGCCTTTCATCAGGTATTCCTGGATGTTCCTCTTCTCGTGCTTGCGCGGATCCTCTCGCCAGTCCGCGTCCGTGATCTGCGTGTTGTTCTGCCGGTACATCGGCAGCACGTCGGAGGCGTGCAAGAACCCGTTGCGATCGCCGCCGAAGTCGACGAAGGCTGCGCCGATGCTGGGCTCGACGTTGGTGACGACACCCTTGTAGATGTTCCCGAGGTAGGCCTCGGCGGACGCCCGCTCGATGTAGATCTCTTCGAGCTTAGCGTCGACGGTGATCGCGATGCGGACTTCTTCGTTGTCGTCCGCGTTGATGAAAATGCGCTTCTCCATGGCCCTCTCGTATCGAGGGACCGCCAACGGAGAGACTCGGCGCGAGGCCAGGGGATCGAATGGCCGCGTTGTCGCGGCGTGCGGCGCGCACGGGGTTCGAGTCGCCCGTCCGAACGATGTCGGTGTGAGCGAGAACCAGGACGCGTCCGTCAGCCTGAGATGGCCGGCGGAGCGCGACCGCGCGCGCGTTCATGTCGGCTCGGCGCCGTTGCCGGCGTGACCGAGCAAGTCTCGAGAACTTCCCCTCACCGACGGGACATGCCGCCGTGGGATCCGCGACGCGCGACTCGACGAGTCGCACGTGTTTTCGCGCTTCGATCCCGCCAACGGTAGCCACGATCACGTTGAGTCCTTCCGGGAGCGGAAGCACAGGCCCGACCACGAACGATCACATGCGTTCATGCAGGGGATTCGAGGATCGATCGGCCGAGGCGTCACAGCGGCGGCGCGCAGCGCGGAGTCAAGTCGCCCCGCTGCGCACGTACGGTCCGAGCGTGCACTTGCATCGGCACACCCGTCCTCGTCATCCGTCCCTGTTCCACGGCCACCGCCGGCCCCGCGAATCCTCCCTCGTGTCCGGGCTCTGGCCTGTGCGTTTCCCTCTCGCTGGGAATGAGTTGACTGCTGAAAGACGTTCCTGAAGGCACCGGCTCACACCGGCGCCCGTTGTTTCGTGTTGGTTCCCTGCGGGAACCAGGCGAGCGAGGCACGCACCTCGACCACTCGCCGACCCCGGCCGGTCGCAATCCAGCCGAGCAATTTGGGTCGGATTGTGCGCCAGCTGCGACGAAGGTGCAAGTCCAAACCCGGTGCCGTCGTGCGTCGAGGTCAGTCGATCACGGTGCCGCCCGACTCGGATGCGAACGCTGCTCCGTCCAGTTGGCGCCGCCGGTCGACGCCTTCGAGCAGGCGTCGCACCTCCATCCAATCGGCCAGTCGATGCTCGGCACCTGAGGGTCCGAGCCCCACCCGGACGGCCGTGCCCTCCGGCGGCAGCGCGGCGAAAAGGTCCTCGTCCGTTCGATCGTCGCCGATGGCGACGCAGGCCGTCGCGTCCTGAATGCCGGCCAGGACCCGCGCAACGACGGCGCCCTTGTTGCCCGCCTGCAACCGGACCTCCACGAGTTTCTCGCCTTGGATGACCTCGACGGGCGACCCGGTCAGCAGGTCCGCCAGGTGAAGCCTCAGATCGAGCGCCTGGCGAGCGCCGTACTCCGGGTCGGCGCCGCGCCAGTGCCAGGCGAATCCGGCGGTCTTCTCCTCCAGCATCGACCCGGGGGTGGAGATCGTGACCTGGTCGAGGAACGGCCGAAGCCGCTCCTTCCAATCCACGTCGGCACGAACGGCGAGCGTCCAATCGTCCCCCGGTCGCGAGCGCGACCAGACGCCGTGCTCCGCGTGCAGGCCCACGGGAAGGCGACCCAGCCAGCGGGCGAGATCCGCGCGAGGCCGACCCGAGACCACGTGCAACGCGACCCCGGGCCGGGAACCCAGGCGGGTCAACAGCTGGAGCAGGTTCGCGTCCGGGCTCGCCAGCGCGGGCGACGCCGCCAGTGGAACGAGCGTGCCGTCGTAATCGAGGAACAGCACCAGCCGGCGCGCGCCGCCAAATCGTTCGACCAGCGTCGCGACGTCCTGCATGCGCGCCTGCCGCGCGGGAGCCCGCGGCGCCGCCGCCGCGGTCCCGAGCCGTCGAAGGAAGTCACGCGACCACGCGTCCACGTCGCAACCGACGACGCGCGAGCGAAGCGTCCGCATGCGCGTGGCGCGCTCCTCGCGAGGCATCTCGAGCGCGCGGCCGAGGGCGGCAGCGGTTCCATCGATGTCGAACGGGTTCACGATCAACGCCTCGCCGAGTTCGGCGCTCGCTCCCGCAAACTCGCTGAGAACGAGCACGCCGTCATCGTCGGTGCGTGACGCGACGAATTCCTTGGCAACCAGATTCATGCCGTCGCGGAGTGGCGTGACGACGCACACGTCCGCGGCCCGGTACAGCGCCGTCAGCTCGCGATCGTCGAATCCGCGCCCGACGTAGTGGATCGGAACCTGCTCGGCCGTCGTGTAGGCAGCGTTGATGCGCCCGACCAACTCGTCGAGTTCGCGGCCGAATCGAACGTACGCCTCGACCTTCGTGCGCGACGGGACGGCGATCTGCACGTAGCGGACACGGCCGCGCCATTCGGGTGAACGTTCGAGCAGGCGGCCGAACGCCAACAAGCGTCTTCGCAGTCCCTTCGTGTAGTCGATGCGGTCGATCCCGACGACGAGCCGCTCCGGAGCACCGGCACGGATCTCCACCGCCCGAGCGCGGACGCCGTCGTCGGCGGCGAGGTCGGCGAAGTGCCGGGAATCGACCCCCATGGGAAACACGCCGAGTTGGACGTTGCGGCCATCGAAACCCACGCGGTCGAAGTCCGGCTCGAGTCCCAGGCAGTGCGCGGTCGATGCGGCGAAATGGCGCAAGTAGCCCACCGTGTGGAACCCGACGAGGTCCGCTCCGAGCACTCCACGCAGAATGGCCTCACGCTGCGGGAGCGTTCGAAACACCTCCGCGGCGGGAAACGGGATGTGCAGGAAGAAGCCGATCCGCGCATCCGGGATCCGCTCGCGCAGGAGCCCCGGCAGCAACGCGAGCTGGTAGTCGTGAATCCAGACGTCGTCGCCCGGCTGGACGTGCCTCGCGACGACGTCGGCGTACTTCTCGTTGACCTTGCGGTACTCGTCGAAGTCCCGAGAATCCAACGGCAACCGCTCGAGCTGGTAGTGGAACAGTGGCCACAACACGCCGTTCGCATAGCCCTCGTAGAAGCGGCGGACCTCGGTGACCGAGAGCGGCACGGGAACGAGGCGGAGGGCGGAGAACTCGCGATCGAGGGCCGAACGCGCATTCCGTGACAGGCGTGGAACCTCGCCGGGCCATCCAACCCAGACGCCCCCGCCCGCATCGTGAACGGCCTTCAGCCCGGTGGCGACGCCGCCGACCGAAGGCTCGAGGCGAGCGCCATCGTCCGTGGCGACGATCGTGGCCGGCAGCCTGTTCGCGACGAGGACCGTCCTGCCAGATGAGACTCGCGGAACATTCACCTCCACGTCCGGATCCGCCCTTCGCGCGCCTCGAGCAAGCCGCCGATCGTCATCGCGGCGTTGACGAGGCCGACGTGCGTGTACGCCTGGGGGAAGTTTCCGAGCAGAGCGCCCGTCGGCGGGTCGATGTCCTCCGAGAACAGCCCGACCGGGTTCGCGAATCTGAGGAGGTAGCGGAACCTGTCGATCGCGTCGTCGAGGCGACCCGACAAGGCGAGCGCCTCCACCTGCCAGAAACTGCAGATCGTGAACGCGCTCGTCGCCAGTCCCAGATCGTCGGGTGTGCGATATCGAAGCATCAAGCCGTCGCGCCCCAGGAGTTTCTCGTAGGCATCGACTGTGGAAACGAACCGGGGATCGCGGCCGTCAATCAGGCCGATGGACGCGAGCAACAGATTGGACGCGTCGGGGTTCTCTCCGTCGAGCGCCTGCGTGAAGTAGCCACGAGAGGCGTTGAATCCGCGCTCGAGCACCGTCGTCCGCTCGGTCGCGGAGATTCCCTCCCACCGGGCCGCGAGGTCCGGGCGGCCGCAGACTCGTGCGACACGCGACCCGCGATCGATGGCCGCCCAACACATCGCGTGGGAGAACGTGTGCGGTTTGAGCATCGTGCGAAATTCCCAGATGCCCATGTCATCCGTCGGCGCTGCGGCCACGGCCTCCTCCACGAGTCGCTCGACGAGCGGCATGTAGCCCGTTCGCTCCGCCTCGAGCGAACGCGGATCCTCCAGCAGCGACGAAAGGCAGAGGATCAACTCACCGAACAAATCGTTCTGACGCTGGATAGCCGCAGCATTGCCGATGCGAACGTGGCCGTTGCCCGCGAATCCGGAGAGATGCGGCAGCATGACTTCCTCGAGATCGCGGCGTCCGTCGATGCCGTAGACGGGTTGGAGCGGACCCGATTCGGCGACGTTCCGTAGGAAGTGAATGAACCGTGCGCCCTCGGCCAGGTGCGACAGGCGTCGCAAGGCATCCACCGTGAACGCGGCATCGCGCAGCCAGCAGAACCGATAGTCCCACGTGCGCTCGGTCCCCATGGCTTCGGGAATGCTCGTGGTTGCGGCCGCGATGATCGCGCCCGTCTCCTGGTAGGCGTGGAGCTTGAGACAAAGGGCCGAGCGAAGCACGGCAGCGGGCTCGAAGATGGGCAGCGCGCACGTCCGTGCCCACGCACGCCAACCTTCGATCGTCGAGCCCAGCTCGTGCCCGATGGTGGCCGCGTCCACGGCGCCGCCGACGCGCCCATACACCAGGCGGAAGTGCACGGGCGCCGTCAGGAGAAACGGACGCCGCCCGAGGATGTACGCGGGCGGTGCGTCGGTGAGCAGAGTCACCGGGACCTCGGCCCCGTGCACCTGGATCCCGTTGCCCACGTCAACGAGTTCCGGGCGCGCACGCCCGTAGTCCGGCCGCGGGTCGAAATCGACGACGACGCGTGGAGTTCCACGGATCGGTCGAACGATGCGGATCAGCTCGCGTGGCGCACGCGTTCCCCAGCCGTCAGGAAGGCGCGGGGCGAAGTCGAGGACCTCCCACACCGCATCGTCGCTCTCGAATCGGGTCATCAGGACGTTCGTGTCCTGCACGTACTCGAGTCGTCCCGTGATCTCGCCCGTGGGATCCAGGATCCGAAACGTGCCTCCGCGGCCGGCGTCGAGCAACCGCCCGAAGAACGACGGCGAGTCGAAGCGCGGAAGGCAGAGCCACTCGACCGCACTCGTCGGCGAGATGAGGGCGAGGATGCTGCCGTTTCCGACGATTCCGTGGTTCAGGCCCGTGGGTCGCTGGTGCGTCGGTGCCATCGGACCGACGCTTATACACGAAGCGGGCTGCCGTTGGCTGAGCGGGCGACCCGTTCGGCATGGCATGGAACGAACACGGCGCCGCACGGATGCGCGGCGCCGATTCGCTCAGACGAGAACCTGAGGCCACAGGGCGACGGATGCCGCCCTGCATCCAATCGCGGATCAACCGCCGCCGTTCGGCGGCGTCTCGCCTTCGTTCGGCTTGGCGGGAGTCTCGACTGGCGGCGTCGTCCCCTCCTGGCCGTTCGGATTGCCAGGCGCCACCGGGTTGTTCTCGGCGTTCGGTGGCGTCGTGCCCCCGTTCGCGTTCCCGGTCTCGCCAGCTGGCGCGCCGTTCCCCGTTTGCGGCGCGGTTCCACCGGCCGCCCCCTGCTCCGTGACGTTCTCGAACGTGCCTGGCGCGTGCTTGGCCGGGCCGGTCTCGGCGCCTGGGGCGTCAGCCTTTCCGCCTTCCTTCTCGAGCTTCCACGAGGGCGGGGTCAGCTTCACGCCGAAGTAGATCTTCTCGATCTCTTCCTCGACGGCCTTCTGACGGCGCAGCGTCTCCGCATCGACGAGCTGATCGACCTCGCCCGAATCGCGCACGATTCGCGGCGTGATGAAGATGATCAAGCTCTCCTGCACTCGCGCCTTCTTCGTGCTCTTGAAGAAGAAGTCGAGGAACGGGATGTCGCCGAGGATCGGAACCTTGTTCACGCGCTCCGTCTCGGTCTCGGTGATGAGGCCGCCGATGACGGCCGTGTGACCCGACTCGATCAAGAGCGTCGTGACGAGCGTGCTCGACGCCACCTGCGGCAACGCGATCGACACCTCGTTCGGCGTGCCTTCGCCCGACTTGAAGATCTGGAACCCGGCGAGGCGCGGATCGTCGCTGTTGCCGACGAGCTGCTCGGCCTCGGGGATCAGCGTCATCATGATCTTGTTCGATCCGGGGATGACGTGCGGGATCATGTAGAGCTGGAAGCCCGTCTGGACCGGGGAGTTGTCAGCCTCCTTGATCGAGTAGGTCAAGCCACCGTTCTGAGCCGCCGACGCTTCCGTCTGGGCGTAGCGGATCGTGCGACCCACGAAGATCGTCGCTTCCTGGTTGTCGAGCGCCATGAGCTTGGGCGCCTGGACGATCCGCGATCGCTCGTCCTTCTTGAGGAGGTCCAACGTGAACGTCGTCTTCGTGAAGTCGAGCGTGCCGAACGTCATGGCGCTGAGCGTGTCGGCCTCGCTCAAGCCCGGCGTGTGCCCGCCTTCGTTTGCGATCAGCGCGTTGTTCCAGCCGCCGCCGCCCAAGTTGAACGGGAGCCGCGTCGGGATGGCGCCGCCGGAGATGCCCGCACGAATTCCCTGGTCGCTGATGTCGAAGCCGTACGTCAGGGCGTCCGTGTTGGTCGTCGTGACGAACTTGACGTCGACGAAGATCTGCGACGGCTCGACGTCAACTTCCTGCAGGATCTTCTCGATCTGCGCGATGACGGGCGGGATGTCCTTCACAACGATCATGTTGTATCGGCTGATGTAGTCGAGCTTGCCGCCGTTGGACAGGGCGTTGCGCATCGACTTGATCAGCGTGAAGTCCTTCTCGGGATCCTGCGACGGGGCCTTCACCGAACCTTCGGCGTACTCCGTCTTGATCTTCGGGACGTAGGGCGCCGGCGGGCGCAGGTACTTCATGGGGAAGATGCGCGTCTCCATCTGCGTCTCGAGGGACGCCGGGCTGACGACGCGCAGGATGTTCCACGGCTCTTCGACGACGACGAAGCCCAGTGACTTCGCGACCGTGTCGAGTGCCGTGCGCCACGGGACGTCGCTGATGCGGAGGTAGACCGCGCCCTCGACGTTCGGAGCCAGCACGACGGACGCACCGGCGACCTTCGCGATGGCGTCGACGACGACGCGGATGTCGGCGCCGGCGAATTCGAACGTCACGCGCGGCGGCTGCTCGATGCGGATGAGGTTCGCCGCCTTCTCGACGAGCACGCACCCCGCCTTCTCGGCGACGGTCTCCAGTGCAAGACGCCACGGGACGAGCTCGAGGTCGATCGTGACCTTCTCGTCGATCCCGTCGGCCAGGACGATGTTCACGCCGGCCCGGTCACGAATGGTCGCGATCACGTCGGCGATGGGTTGCTCCTTGACGTGGAGCGACACGCGCGTGTCGTTCTTGTCCGGCGAGTCACGACGACTGGAGACCGGATGCTGGCCGATGGCCGGCAGTCCCAGAACGAACGCCAACGCGATCGCTGCGACGGCGCAGCCGCGATTTCCCCGGATTCCCTCTTCCCGAATCACCATGAGTAGCCTCCTCGGAGACGGTGCGATGAGTCATCCCTCTTCACGGGACCCACCGCGCCGTTGCCGGCCTTGGCCGGCGCTGCACGACGTTCCTTTGGCGGTGCTCAGCCGCCCCTTCTCTTCTGATCGGCCGGCAACACGCCGGGCCGCGATGTTTTCTTTCTCGCGCCGTTGGTATTTCCCGAGTTAGGTGTTCCACCGACCGACGACTTGATCGCCTCCGTCAGCGTCACACCACGGAACTCGAACGTCACTTCTGCAGGGGTGATCGTCTTCACGCGCACTTCCCCGTCGACGGTCTCGCCGGGGGAATAGGGACGCCCGTTGATGATGACGACGGCGTGCGTCGGATCGCTCTGGTAGCAGACGGCTCCGCCGAACGTGTACGACCGCGACTTGAACTCGATGTGGATCTTCGCGACCCGCTCGAAGTTCTCGGCCTGCTTGAACAGGTCCTGGATCGGCTTGGCATCGGGTGCCGTGCGCTTCAGCTGGCCGACCTCGTCGCCGACGCTCACGACGTCTTCCCAGCGACCTTCGTCGCCGGCCGTCTTCATGCGCCCGATGAGATCCTGCAAGTGCTCGACTGCGAAGGCCTGCGCGGTGTTGTCGTCTCCGCTGGCACGCGCCCGCACGATCTCGTCGAAGGGACGCTCGACGTCCCTCGAGAATCGCTCCTTCAACTTGTCGTCCGTGAACGGCGTCTCCGCCTTGTGCTTGGCGATGGACGCGCCCAGGTCCTTCACGAGCTGATCGGTCTTCTCGCGTTGCTGGAGGCGCCGGACCGTATTCTCGATCTTCGCCTCGGCCGTGATGCTCCCGATCACTTCCTTCAGCTTCTCCGCGAACTGGCTGATGACTTCCTCGCCCTTCTTGCGCGCAGCCTCGGCCTCGCGGGCCTTCTTGTCACCGACGAGACGCGGGTCGAGGAAGATGTCGCGGCGATCGCGTGGAGCATCGCGGTGGTAGACGGCGAGGTGAACCTCGGCCATGGGATCCGCCGGGACCTTGCCAGACTGTCGCAGCTTCTCGACCTTCATGGCCTCCTGCGGGATCTCGACCTGGGTGTAGTTCTTCGTCTTCGGGTTGTAGACGTAGGTCTCCAACTCGATGTCGACCTGGTGCGGAATCGTCAGCGCATCGACGCCGGGCTGCGCTTGAGCGTGGTGAACGATCTTGAAGGTCGAAATGCGCACGAATCGCTCGTGCCCCTCGAACAGATCCATGAACCGCAGGACCTGCTCGACCTGACCCTCGAGGCTGATCTTGTAGACGACGCGATCGAACGTGGCCGTCGCGCCCTTCTTGTTGCGACTCGAACGGACGCGCGCGTCTTCGTCGTCGAGCTTGATGATCCGCACGCCGGCCTTCGACGCGAACTCCGTCAGCTGCTGGACGAAGGAGTTGATCTCCTTGTCGTCCGGCAGGATCCGCGCGCACTCCTTGACGCTCTCGCGGAGCGCGATCACGCGCTCTTCGAGTTCGGGGATGCTTCGGATCTGCTGTTCGGAGCGCTCGATCTCCGTCTGAGTCGAAGCGATCTTCGTGATCGCTTCGTCGCGGGCCAGCCAGTCCTGGTACCCGAACCAGCCGAAGCCACCGATCCCCACTACGCAGACGCCGATCGTGATCCAGAGCGTCTTCTTGTGTTGTCTGATGTCCGCCACAGTCACGGCTCCTTGCAGATCACTTCTTGCTGCCCGCTTCCGCGATGCGGTTGGTGGGTGGTTGCGCCGCCTTCTTCCCCTTCGGCAGCTCACGCGGCTTCATGATCATCGACAGATCGATGTCCCATGCGGACGATGGCTGCATCCCGTCGTCGAATTCCACGGACTTGCCCGACGGATCGTCGAGGCTGACGAAATCGGTGAAGAACTCGGAATTCCGAATGGCCGCGTGGAAGGTGTTGTAGTGCTGCAGCGGGTTCTGCTCCGCGAGGCAATACCCCTTCATCGAAACGGTCTCGCCCACCGGGTTCTTGTTGGAGCCGCCGGTGCCCGGCGGAGGCTTCACTTCCAAGGTGTTCAACCAGATGAGGTACTGCTGACCGTCCTCGTCGCTCGTGGCGACGTTGAAGAACTGATCGAGCTTCTTCGTCCAGAGCATGCGCGAGCCCGCGATCTCCTGGATCGTCTGCTTGCGGAGGGCGAAGTCGTCCTGCTCGCCTTTCAGCGCGCCGACGTACGCCACGCCTCGAGCCTTGGATTGAAGCACCTGGGTCAGCTCCGACAGCCGATCGAGCTGCGTGTTCAGCTCGGCAAAGTGCAGCCACGCCCAGGCGAAGCCCGCGCCGAGCGTGACGACGATGCACGCGAGCATCGGTCCCAGGACGGCGAACGGGGTCGATTCCTTGCGACGGAAGTCCTGCGGGAGCAGGTTGATTCGAATCATCATGGCTCAGTTCTTCCGGACTCGGGCCGCGAAGCCCGCTGCCACCGCCAGGCGCCCCGCGTTGCAGGCGAGCAGATCGGCGTCGATCGCCGAGTTGATCGCGAGGGCCTCGAAGGGATTGAACACGGTCGTGGGCTTCTCGAAGATCTTCTCGAACGACTCCACGACGATCTCGAGCCGGCTTCCTCCGCCAGAGAGCAGGATCTCGTCGATCTCGTGCTCGAACTGGTTCTCGAAGTAATCGAACGAGAGCTGGATCTCGTTGCCGAGGTCGTCGATCGTCGGGAGCACGGCCTCGCGAACGAGTCCGTCGTTCTCGCCTGGTTCTCGCTTGATCGTTTCGGCGTCGCGCGCTTCGACGTTCATCCGGCGGCCGACGGCCTGGGTGAAGTCCTGGCCACCGTAGTAGATCTCGCGCGTGAACAGCGACGTGGTGCCGATCGCGATGTTCAAGCACGTCTTCTGCGCGCCGATGTCGACGAATGCGACGGTCTTGGGCTTCTCGCCTTCGGGGGTCGCCGGCGCTGAGAGCGCCCACGCATTGCTGAGAGCGAACACGTCGAGGTCGACCACCTCCGGCGTGAAGCCTGCAGCCTTGATGATCTCGAGATGCTCGACGACCTGTGACCGTTTGGCCGCGACGAACAACACGTTCATGTTGCCGTGGCCGGCGCGATCGACCGGGCTTTCGATCCGCTGGCAGTCCATCACGCAGTCTTCGAGGGGGAACGGAACGTACTTGCCGGCCTCGAACGCGATCGCGTTCTTCAGCTCGTCGTCGTTCATGTTCACCATCGTGAGGTAGCGAACGATCACCATCTTCCCGGAGAGGCCAGTGATCACGCGGCGGCTCTTGAAGCCGCCCTCGCGCATCAGCTCGGCGATCGCGCGCGAGCGAGCCGCGGGATCCTCCGCTCCGACCTCGATCTGCCCGAAGCCCGTGACCTCGAGCGCGCCGTTGCGGTCCGTGAGCTCGACCGCTTTGACGGCGCTCGAACCGATGTCGAGTCCGACGAAACTCCTCGCTTTTGCGAACATGATCTGCCGACCCTCCGTGGCGCGGGAACGCGCGTCCGGCAGACGCGGGGCGTGTGCACGGACCAAGGAGTTTTTCGGTCCAAGGATGGCGCTTACTGAAGTGAGGAGAGCCCGGCGACCCGATCCCTGCAGCCGCGGACCGCGGGCGTCGCTCAGCGCGTCATCGCCCGGAAGGCATCGAGGATGCCCCGGAGGTGCTCCACCATGTCGGGACGAGCCGGCGCAACGTCGTGCGCCTCCTGCGGATCGGCGCGAAGGTCGAACACGCTGTACGTGTCCGCGTCCGCGTGATGAACGAGCTTCCAGTCGTTCTCTCGCACCGCGAGCTGGGGCGGAGGCCCCCGCTTCTCCTCGACGGAACCCAGTTCGACGAACGCCAGCGGCGGCGGAAAAGCCCCGCGGCTCTCCGCCTTTGCATCGCCGAGGAGGACGAACGGGAGCAACGACCGCCCGTGCACGGTCGCCGGGATCGGCAACCCGAGCAGCTCCAACGCCGTCGGCATGAGGCTGGCGAGATCGACCGGCGAGCCGATCTCTCGCGGCTCGGCGCCGGGAATCACGATGCCGACAGGTACGTGAATCTGCTCCTCGGTCAGAGCGGTGCCATGGTCGAACTCGACGAGGTCCTCACCGTGGTCCGAGAGCACGAAGAATGCCGTGTCCGACATGCGGCCCCGGGCTCGGATCCCGTCGAGGAAGCGCCCCAGCTCCCGATCCATGTAGAGGATTTCGTTGTCGTACAGGTCGGGCTTCGCCGTGCCGAAAGGCCGATCGCCCGGCGGGTCGTAGGGCGCGTGCGGATCGAAGTAGTGCACCCAGAGGAAGAACGGTTTGTCGGGGTCTCGGTCGAGCGCGTCGAGAGCGAGCGAGGTGACCTCCTCGGCGACCAGTGGCCGCAGGAACCAGCTTCGCTCCGCTTTCTTGTTCAGTGCGCCGAAGCCCTCGTGATCGCGCCGGAAGTAGCTGCAAACGAACGTTGGGAATCCGACGACGGCCTCGCTTCGCCATCCCGCAGCGGAGAGGAGTCCGCCGAGCGTCGGCTTGCGCGTTCCCGCGAAGGTCGTCCCGGGTCGGAGGATCTCCGGGTACGCGTCCGTGCCGGAGGCGTAGCAGCCTCGAAACAGACCGGAGAACGCGAACATGGTGTAGGGGTAGATCGTCCAAGCGCTGCGGAAGTAGGTCCCCTTTGCAAGCAACGCGTCCAGGTTGGGGGTCAGGTCACGCGCGTAGCCGTTCCGATGGAGACGATCCGCGCGCAACGCGTCGATGCTGATGAACACGACGTTGAGCTTGCGGCGGCCCGGGATCGCGCGATCGAGCGTCTCCCCGTCCAGCCGGCCGCCCGCGCGCAGACGATCGAGCGTCGCGGGATCGATGGGACGCGCCGCATCCGGGCTGATCGCACGCAGGTGCGGAAGGGCGCGGCGCAGGAAGCGTGTCTGCCTGAACGCCGACGCGCGCGCCGTGGAATCGCCGGAGAGCGGATCGATCCAGAGAACCGCGGCCGCCGCAGCGAGCACCGCGACGCTGCACGCAGCAGTCCGGAAGCTCGCGGGTCCTTCCCCGCGCGGCCGCAACCACCTCAGGACGAAGACGCAGAGCCCCACGAGGAACCACAGGGCGATGTGACCGACGGGATAGAGGAGCGGATACACCGTCCAATCGAGGCCGACGAACACGGCGCCGATCGCCGCCGTTGCCCACCAGACGAAGCGTCGCACGCGGGACGCGGCCCAGCTCCCGGCTGCCGCGCGCCGCGCCCGCCACGACCAGGCGACTGCCATGGCGAGTGGTACGACGCCCCACGTCGAAACGGAGAACACGAGTCGCGCCGTGCCGATCCAGGGTTGTCCCGAGATCCCGCGTCCGGAGAGAAGCGAGCCCCCGGCAAGCCACAGCACGCACCCGACCATGAGGCCAAACACGATCCCGGCGACGAGGCCCCGCCGACGCGCAGAACGGATCGGAGCGACGCTTGCACCCGTGACCCCGAGCGCCGCGAGCGCCGCGGCACCGGCGCACAGGACGGCGCTCGCGAGAGACACGACGAGCACGCGAAGGGCTGCGCTCACGCCGCCGCTTCCCGAAAGAGTGAGCGAGGCGGCGTCGACGAGGACGGCCACGACGCTGAAGTCCCTCGTCGATCGAACGGCGCACCCGAACCACGAACCGAGCCCTGGACCGGCGGGCGCAGACCTGTCGTCGGGTGCAGATTCCATCACGCCAACCATCGATCGGCCGGCCGCCTCAACGTGAGCGGCGACGCCGATCGGCGGAGCGGGCCTCGAACTCCTCGAGCAATTTCAACGACTCGTCGGCGTCTCCGGCGCGCAGCACGGCGGAGGCAAGTTCCTCGCACGCAGGGATCGAGACGCGCCGAATGCGCTCGGCGACGTCGAAGAGGCGGGGCGCCGCCATGCTGAGCGACCGTAGCCCGAGGCCGAGCAGCAGCGGAATGCAACGCAGGTTCCCGGCCATCTCGCCACAGATCGAGACCGGCCGCTGGGCCTTCTGCCCGGCCTCGATGACCGTACGAATGAGGCGACACACCGCGGGGTGGTGGGGCTTGTACAGGTGGGCCACTCGACCGTTCGTACGGTCGACGGCGAGCGTGTACTGCGTGAGGTCGTTGCTTCCGATGCTGAGGAACGCCGCTTCGCCGAGGATGCTGTCGGCGACGAGCGCTGCAGACGGAACTTCGATCATCGCGCCGATGGGAATGCCCTCGACGAACGGCGTCCGCTTGGCCCGCAGCTCGTCCTTCACCGACTCGACGATGCCACGCGCGCGGCAGAAGTCCGCCACGTCCATGATCATCGGGAACATGATCGCCGCGTTCCCATGGACGGAGGCACGGAGAATGGCGCGGAGCTGCGTACGAAAGAGGTCTTCGCGTTCGAAGCTCAGGCGGATCGAGCGGAGCCCCAGGAACGGGTTGGGCTCGCGAGGCGCGTTCACGCGGTGGTCGAACTTGTCTGCACCGAAGTCCATCGTGCGGATGACGACGGGACGCGACCCGAACGACTTGAGCAGGCCTCGATATTGCTCGAGCTGCGCCGCTTCGTCGGGCGGCACGGCGCTGCCGAGGTAGAGGTATTCCGTACGGAAAAGCCCCACGCCCTGCACGCCGCTCTCCGCCAGGTCGAAGGCGTTCTCACACGTGTCGATGTTGCAGCGCAACTCGATCGGGACGTCGTCCTGGGTGATCGCGCGGCGCGGTCCCTGTTCGGCCGAGGCCTGCCTGACGCGGTCGATCTTGCGCTTGAGCTTGGCGACGTCCTGCGCGGTCTCCTTGTCGGGATCGAGGACGACGCGCGCGCCGATCGTGTCGATGATCACGCGGGCGCCCATGGTGGTTGCGTCGCAGATCCCGGTGAGTCCGGTCATGGCAGGAATCCCGAGATGGCGAGCGAGGATCGCCGTGTGCGATTCGGGGCTGCCGATTTCCATGGCGAAGCCCAGCACCTTGTCGCGATCGAGTGCGAGCGCCTGCATGGGCGTGAGTTCGTCCGCGATGATCACCACGGGGCGTGGCAACCGGTCGAGGCGCATCAAGTCCTCGCCCATCAACGCCGCGATGATCCGGCGCTCCAGTTCGAGAAGCTCCGGCGCGTAGTTGCAGAACGGCTCGCCCATCTTCTGGAACTCGGTGGCGAAGTTGCGCAGCACCTGCCGGACTGCGGTCGGCGCCGACATGAGTTTCAGACGGATCAGGTCGAAGATCGGCCCCATCACGGTCTGGTCGTCGAGGAGAGTCTGGTAGATGTTCAGGAGTCGGGAGATGTCACCCAGCTTGCCCTGGGTCTCGCGCTCGAGCTGATCGATCTCCTTGCGGGTCGCGTCGACGGCGCGCTTGAGCCTGGTGATCTCGCGCTCGCGCTGCGCGGGCTTGATCGACTGCTCTTCGATCTGGATCTCGCCGCGACGCAGGACGAGCGCCTCCCCCGAGGCGATGCCGTCCGAGACGACGGTTCCGGAGAAGATGCGCATCACGCCAGCTCTTCGCCGAACCCGGACTCGACCAACGACATGATCGCCGCGACGGCCTCCTCGGAGTCGTCGCCGAAGGCTTCGATCAGGACCTCGGTCCCGAGCGGAGACGCGAGCATGATCACCTCCATGATGCTCTTCCCGTTGGCCGTTTCGCCGTTGATCGTGATCTGCAGGCGCGACTTGAACTTGTTCGCCGTTTTCACGACGAGCGCCGACGGGCGCGCATGCCACCCCTGCTTGTTCACGATCTTCGTCACTCGGGCGGCTCGTTTTTCTCCGGAAGTTGCTTCAGCCATTGCGGGCTCCGTCATGAACGCCCTGGCAGACCCGTCGGAGCTCCTCGGCAAGCCGGTAGCTGTGGTGGCGCAGGCGATGGTCCTCGGTTTCGTGTGCCAGGTTGGCCCCGACGATCGGGATGCCACAGATCCGCTCACCGAGCGGGGGCGCGCGAAGGACCTCGGCACCCGAGGCCTTGTAACGATCGACGATGGCCGCCGGGATGTCCCCGCGGTGGGCGAGCACCATGTCGAGGCGCTTCAGCCCGCCGATCTCCTGGATCGCGCGAACGTGGCGCTCGAGGTCGAATCCGTCCGTCTCCCCCGGCTGTGTGACGAGGTTCGCGACGTGGACGACGCGCCCCTTGCACGCCTCGATGGCCGCGCACATCCCGGGAACCAGGAGGTTCGGGACGATGCTCGTGAAGAGGCTTCCCGGCCCGATGACGAGGAGATCGGCGTCCTCGACGGCCGCACGGATCTCCGACGAGATCGGGGGCGGCGTGGGGCGCAGATGGAGTCGCACGATCGCCTTCTGGCTGCGTGAGATCCACTGTTCGCCCGTGGACTTGGTCCCATCCGGATGCTCGGCGACGAGCACGACTCTCTGGGTGGTGGATGGAAGGACGACGCCTCGCACGTCGAGGATCATCCGCGCCCGCTCGATCGCCTGGCGGAAGTCGCCCGTGAGCTTCGTGAGAACGGCGAGGAAGAGGTTCCCGAACGAGTGCCCACGAAGGAGGGCGTCGTCGAAGCGGTAGTTGAAGAGGTCGGCGAGCAGGGGTTCGGCGGAGGACAACGCGACCAGGCAGTTGCGGATGTCGCCGGGCGGAAGCATGTCGTAGTCCTTCCGCAACCGCCCGGACGAACCGCCGTCGTCCGCGACGGTGACGATCGCCGTCACCAGCTCGGTCAGGTGCTTGATGCCGGAGAGGCAGGGCGAGATTCCCGTACCACCACCGATCACGGTCACGCGTGTCGATGCGGGAAGCGGCTCGTCCACTCCGTCCTCAGCGCGCGAGCGACTTGTCGCCCTTGATCAGGGCGTCGTAGACCTGTCCTGCGGTCGCGGAGCGCTCGATGTAGCGCCGCCAGTCCTTGTCGCGCGCGACGCGTGCCACCGACCCGAGGATGTGGAGGTAGGCGGGGCGGGCCGACTCGGGCGAGATCAGGCAGAACAGGAGGTTCACAGGGCGGCCGTCGACGGCGCGGAAGTCGACCGTCGTGCCCAACTTCGCCACCACGAGGTGCGGCGTCGCCACCCGCTCGAAGAAGATGTGCGGCACGGCCATGCCGAAGCCCAGCGCCGTCGATCCCTTCTTCTCGCGGTCGACGAAGGCGTCGGCGACGAAGGTCACGTCAGCAGAGGCGATGATCGTGGCGGCAGCCAGAGCCTCGGCGACGTGTTGGAACGCGCCAGCGGCATCGGTCACCTTCAGATCGTTGAGGGCAATGCGGGTCGGGAGCAGGCTTTCCAGGTCCATTGCGTCGGTCCGGGCCGTGTTCTCGGTCGCGTCGCCGAATCACGCCAGTGCGTCGGCAGCCGCGGCAAGGCAGCGGCGTCACGGTATGTGGCGCCACCACCAGACGCAACGCCCGAAGGCCTGCCAGACGTCACAGACCCAGGTGGATGTCCAGCGCGTTGGTGAAGACCATCTGTCCGGGCGACGCCGCGTTCAGGAAGGCCGCCTGCGAGGAGACCTCGACGCCGACCAGCGCCACGACCGGCGGAAGCGGGATGGACCACGTGGCCGTCGGCGCGGCCGCGCTCACCGTCGTCGGCCCCATGGCGACGAGGAGCGCGTTGGGATCGATCAGGAGCTCGCCGGCTCCACCGCCCACGCCACCCGTCGGATACGCCGCACCGCAGCCGGCCGCGGTGGCCCACGGAGCGGCGATCACCCAGATGGCCTGGGCCACGCCCCCAGGGGCGTTGAGGAAGTTCTGTGCGTCGGCGGCCGCCACCGTGAAGACCGAGTTCACGAGCGGCGGCGTCACGCGGGTCAGGAGTGCCGGCGCGCCGAGCGTGGTGCAGGAAAGCCGCGTCCGTGTGCTCCACAGGCCGGGCGCGTTCGTGCGAGCGGCGTAAGGCATCGGTTGCAGTGCCAGTTGCTGCCCACCCGCAACCCAGAGCTCGCAGGGCCCGGACGAATCGATGGAACTGAGTCCCAGCCCTGAGACGGTCGGGAAGGCTTCGATCTGCGTCCAGGCTCCGGAGTGGTAGCGCCACACCCCGGTCCCGATGGCGAAGATGTCACCGGTCGGGTCCAGGTGGATCTGCGCGAGGGGGCCGGTGGTCGACGACCAGGCCGGGCCCTGGACCGTCGACCACGCGCTGCCGTTCCAATGCGAGAGGAACGTGCCACCCTGGCCCGGGACCATGTTCGACGCCTCGCCAAGCGCCCAGACGTCCGTGATCGAGCGCGCCGTCACCTGGCGGTAGTTGATGAAGTAGCCCGGATACGGATTCGGCGGCGGCATGTTCGTCCAGGACGTCCCGTTCCAGTGGAACACGACGGCCGGCGAGTTGGTTCCGTTCGTCGCAGAGCCCACGGCCCAGACGTCGGTCGGCGCCAACGCCTTGATCGAAGCGAAGGCCTGACCGCTCGCTCCCGAGACGATCGGCGGAGTGAACCGTTGGAAGCTCGACCCGTTCCAGCGCATCAGCAACCCGGGATGAGACGTCAACGACGTGGCGAGGTTGAGATCGACCCAGTTGCCGGCGAACCAGACGTCGTTCGGTGCCGAAGCGGAGATGCTTCGCACCGAGGCGCCGTTGACGCTCGCGCCGAGGTTCGTCGTCGGCAGCGGCGCGGGAACGACGGTCCACTGGTTCCCGTCCCAGTACATCGTGAGGAGCTGCTGTCCGGTCCACCCGCCATTCACGACCATGTTCTGCCAGCCACCCGCCCAGGCATCGCTGCTCGACGTTCCGTCGACGGCGAAGAGCGCGCAGTTGGTCAGGCCGGGCGCGGGCGCCGGCGACGGCGTCGGAACGAGATTCCACCGGGCGCCGTCCCAGTGCTGCGCCATGGAGAACGTCTCGATGTTGCCGTTGGGGTTCAGGTCGGACTCGCCGACGAGCCATGCATCGCCAGATCCGATCACGCGCATGGCACGGACCAGCGACCGCGTCGTCCCCTGTGGCCACGTGGCCGCAAGATTCGACCAGGTCCCGCACGGTCCCACCGCCGGCTGCGGCGGGATGACGTTGGGAATGCCCCACAGCTCGAAGTCGATGTCGGCGTTCAGCACGCCGCCGAAGATCTGGTTGTATGGACCCCAGGCGCCGCCGTTCGTGCGGACCTTCACCGCCGAGCCTTGGGGCGAGTTCAAATCCGCGCTCCACATGCCCCACGTCCCTCCCGGGTTGAAGCTCGCCTGAACCGAGATGAAGTGGTGACCGCTGGCGACGAACGGGATCGGGAGCGTCACCTCGATGGCCGACGTGGAGGAGTTGCCGAGGAGGAGGCGCGGGTCCGTCGAAGCGACGAACTGCTCGTGCTGCAGCGCTCCGACGGCGCCGTTGTTCCACGCATAGAACCGGACCCAGACTCCGTTGACGGTGCCGCAGGTCAAGCATCCAGAGCCGTTGGCGAGCACGCGCATGATCGTGCCGTTCACGACGAAATCGTCCGCCGCCTCGTTGTTGATTGCCGGCGTCGGCATCACCTGGCACGGGACGGTGGTCCAGTTGGACCAGGTGGGGTTGGAGTAGAGCTTGATGGGACCCGAGAGCTGCCCCGCAGCGGCGGCGGCGAGGGTCGCGGCTGACAGGGCGAATGAGACGAGGCGCGATGTGTTCACGGCGGGCTCCGGCGTGTGCGGTCTGTGGGGTGGGGACGCTCCGCCGCCAATGCACACTCCGTGCCGCATCGAGCGGCGGCCCGGGCGCCCGAATCCCGACCGTTGCGCGCGGGGCAGGGCGTGGAATTGCGTGGCCAGCCGCGCCGGTCCCAGGCGACGCCCCGTTAAGGCAACACGCGCGTTGCCGAAACGCCAGACGAACACCCCCGGAACGACACGACCCCGGAACGCCGCGAGGCATCCGGGGTCGCAAGGTGGCGCATCGTGTGACGCGCCACGGTCCTGCCATCAGGCGTCGTTCATTGGTGCCGGCGCTCCACGATCCGGCTCTTCAGCTTGCGCAACTGGTTCTCGAGCCGACTCTCGATCTCGTCGAGCGCGCTGAACATGCTCGCGGACGTCGCGTGTGCGACGACCGTCTGCCCTGACGGAGCGTGAACGTTCACTTCGGCCCGATGCAGGGCCCCATCGTGATCCAATGTGATCTGAGCTGAAGTCAGGCGATCAAAAATCCGCGTGACCTTCTGCACCTTCTCCTGCGCATACGACTTCATGCTCGGCGTGATCCCGGAATGCCGGCAGGTGACGGTGATCTCCACGTGTGGCTCCTTTCGACGGTTTGCCGATGCCCACCGGGCCCCGCCAGGTGAGCAGCTGATTATAGGGGTCGTCTCCGGATCGCGCGCCACTGATGCCCGTTCTGGATTCGCGCACCGCCGCTTCACCGATCCGCGGCTTTTCATGCAAACCCTCAAAGGTGCTTGGGGCGTAACGGTTCGGTCGAGTCGTATTGGACGTCGACGAGGCACAGCCCACATGCCGGCACGGTGAACCCGGCGTCTGCGCGACCGCGACCTTCGACGAGATCGGCGAACGACTCAGGCCTGCGGCGACCGAGCCCCACGTCGATCAGCGTCCCGACGAGGATCCGGATCATGTTGTAGAGGAACCCGCTGCCGGTGAACTCGCAGTGGATGAGCGGACCATCCCGGCGGATGTCGGCACGAAAGATCGTCCGCACGCAGTTCTTCCTGCGCGCCGCCTCTTTCGCGAAGGCGCGAAAGTCGTGCGTTCCGACGAGATGCTCGGCGGCCGCGCGCATGCGCTCGACGTCGAGCGGCTGCGGGAAGTGGTAGCTCGTCGCGCGAAGCAGAGGGCGCCGAGCGCGGTCGTTGAGGATCGTATAGCGATACGTCTTCGCCGTCACGGAGAAACGGGCGTGGAATCCCGGCGGCACTTCGCTGACTTCCACGATGGCGACGTCGTCAGGGAGTACGGCGTTCAGCGCCAGCAGGAGCTTCCGCGGATGGATCGGGTTGCGAAGGGTGAAGCTCGCGACCTGAGCGAGCGCGTGGACTCCCGCGTCGGTTCGGCCCGAGCCCTCGATCGCCGCGCTCTCGCCGGTGATGCGTCGGATCGCCGCCTCGATCACTTCCTGGACGGCAAGGCCGTTCTTCTGCGTTTCCCACCCGTGATACGCCGTGCCGTCATAGGAGATGACGAGCTTCAGGTTGCGGAGCGGGAGGTCAGGGGACGGTGGCGGTGGGATCTCGTCGTTCACGTGGCGGCAATTGTTGCAGGGTCCGTCCCCGCATCCGCGTCATCCGCAAATCCTGCAGGTCCGCGCCGAGGGCGGACAGCATCGGGAACGCGCATTCGACCGATCTACGCCGTCGACATGATCGCCATAAGTCATTACGCGGAAACGAGGCGTGGCTGAGTCGACACCGACCTCCGCCGCCCCGGCGACACTCACCGACCGGCCGCTGTCACTTTCATTCCGGCGTGGACGCTCTGGTCCATGTGAGTTGGACACCCGGGTCGCGGTTGGCGCCCCGGGACTGAATTCCCCCACGTCCCATGACCAAGAGGAACGCAATGACACGATCAGCCATTCGTCGCGCCAAGGCCCTGGTGGCCGCTCTGGCGCTCGTCTGCAGCATGACGGCAGCGCAGCAGCCCGTCGCCGCGCCTGCAAAGCCTGCCCAGATTCACGATCAGCGCGTGCTGAACTTCCCCCTCCAGGGAACGACGGTCGTCGAGACGAAGACCGTCGATGCTTCAGGCCGCGTTTCTGGAACCGCCGTTGCAGCCGACGGCACCCGCGCCGACGTCTCGGCGATGCTCGCCCACGAGACCGCGCTTCGCGCGGCGAACCCCGCGGCGAAGCTCGACGAGGCTCTCACGCAGCTCATCGCGAGCCCGCGAACGGGCCCGGTGGATGTCGTGCTGTGGCTCGTGCAGGATCCAGCCGCGGTCGACGGACTGCGCGCGCAGATGTCGCGCGAGATCGACGCCAGCGACAAGACGGCGAACACCGTCCGGGAGATCGAGAAGCGCTTCACACCGCTGATGATGGCCGAAGCGCAGCGAGTCACGTCGGAGTTCACTCGCGGTGCCGGCGGCGCGCTCCGGATCCGCTCCGTTTCGACGACGGCGCCGGTGGTTTTCGCGACCGTCGAGAAGGAAGCGATCTTCATGGTCGCGAGCCTTCCCGAGGTCGACACCGTCTATCTCGAGACGAGCAACCGCAAGGACGACAACCTCGACGCGAACAAGACCCACCGCACGGACCGCGTGCACGACTACGGCGTGCGTGGTCGCGGGATCCGCGTCGCGATGCTCGAGGACAACGGCGTCGATCCGGCGTGCCCGTACCTGAACATCGCCGGTTGGTTCAACCCGGGCACGCCTGACCCGGACAACCACATCCACGGCACGTCGGGCTGCGTCGCCTCGCAGCTCGCTTCCCGCCTCGGCTCGGCGCCGGACGTGTCGCTCTTCAGCGCGAATGCGACGACGTACAGCGACACGAACGTCACGGCAGCAGCCGACTGGATCGCCACGAACAACATGGACATCACGAGCATGTCCTTCGGTGGCAACTACTCGGGCGCCATGCAGTACCTCGATCGCTACTTCGATTACCAGTCGCGCGTCTACGCCGACTCGTACGTGGCGGCCGCCGGCAACGACGGCAACTCCGTCGGAAGCGAGTGGGTGGGATCGCCGGGCACTGCCTGGAACGTCCTCACCATCGGCAGCCACACGGACGGCGGAAACGGTGACTACACGGGCGACGTCATGAGCAGCTTCTCGTCGTGGCGCAACCCGGGAACGGGCTGCAACAAGCCGAACCTCGCCGCCAACGGCCAGGACGTGGACACGCTCGGCCAGGCCCCGACGTGGCTCACGGACAACTACGACGGCACGAGCTTCGCCGCGCCTCACGCGAGCGGCAATCTCGCCAACGCCATGGTGAACAACGGAACGATCATCGGCTACCCCGAAGCGGCGATGGCACTCATGATGGCCACCGCGTGGCACAACATCGAAGGCTCGACGCAGAACTCGGACAAGGATGGCGCTGGCGGTCTCAACGGCCTTGCCGCCTACCGTGCGTCGCTCGCTGGCCGCGTGACCGGAACGTCGCTGTCCACGACGAGCTTCTCCACGAACGGGTACTACGTCTACAACATCTATCTGAAGGGCGGCGACCGCACGCGCGTCTGCTTCAGCTGGGATTCGCAGGCGAACGCCGCGTACACGACCAACGTCCTGAACGCCGACCTGGACATCTACATCTACGCAGGCGTCAGCCAGACGAGCGGCACCTACTTCGGCGGGTCCGCGTCGTTCAACAACAACTACGAGCTCGTCGAGTTCACGCCGCCGTCGACGGGTTGGTACTCGGTGGCCGTCAACGACTACCGCTTCAACGGAACGAGCGAGTTCGTCGGTTTGGCTTGGAGCCAGAAGTACGCGGACACGTCCGAGTTCACGCTGCGCGAATGGTCGCCGGAGACGAGCG
Source organism: Planctomycetota bacterium (assembly GCA_044222185.1). GTDB lineage: Bacteria > Planctomycetota > CAIWVZ01 > JBGANV01. The sequence goes on along the minus strand of JBGANV010000009.1, from coordinate 30,523 downwards.
CCACGTCGGGCTCGACGATCGGTGACACCGCCTACTACATGGACTTCATCGCGCCGAACAGCCCGAGCGCGGCCTACATGTGCGTCCCGAGCGCGACGCTCGGCAACGGCTTCGGCTTCTCGGATCAGACGTGGTCCCCGCTCGAGCCGGACATCTGGACCAACCTGTGGTTCGACACCCTCACCGGTGGCCCGACCTGGTTCTGGTACGGATTCACGGGCACGCTCAGCTCTGGCGGCATCACCTTCTCGAACCGGATGGCGATCCCGAACGCCGCGTTCCTCATCGGGTACGAGCTTTACCACGTGGGCTTCACGTTCGACCCGGCCTACCCGGACACCGTCAAGGAGGTCAGCGAGGTCCACACGTTCAAGTTCTGGCCGGCTCCGACCGTCCAGACTCCGTCGGACGATGGCAGCATCGCCATCAACCTGCCCTTCACCTTCCGTTACTACGGCGTGGACTACACGTCGCTGTACCTGAACATGAACGGCAACGTGTCCTTCGGCGCGGCGCACGGCACGTTCTCCGAGAGCGTGGCGGGGCTGCTCGCAGGTGCGCCCAAGATCTGCGCGCTGTGGGACGACCTGGGACCGCACCAGACCGGCTCGCAGGGCGCCCCGATCGTCCGCACGCGGTTGGTCGGTGGCCCGCTCCCCGAGTTCGTCGCGGAATGGATCAACGTCCCCGAGTTCGGAGCGACTGGCGCGAACACGATCCGCCTCACGCTCGGCGCCGACAACTCGATCCGCATCGAGTACCTCGATTGCAGCCTCCAGGACGCGATCGTCGGCATCTCGCCCGGCAACAACATCAGCACCGCGACCGAGATCGACCTCTCGAAGAACGGCGAGGCCTACTCCGGCACGAACGCCGCGATGTTCGAGCAGTTCACTGGTGCGGGCGACAACTTCGACCTCGCCTCGCACACGATCTACTACTCGAAGGTCCGCTTCGTCCCGACCTCGGCTTCGGCGACGAACTACCGCCTCGAGCTCGACCTGCAGTGATGGTGGACGAGCGGGTCTCGCGCCCGCTCGCCACGCGCCGGTCGCTCACGCGCACACGTGAGTGATCCGCCAAAGGCGCCGGACCCTCGCCCCGCGGCGAGTCGTTCCGGCGCCTTTTTCTATTTCGGCGCAACGGGACCTCGCCGACGACGTCCGTCGCGACGGCGACCGGGTCTCGGCGTCGCGCGAGCGATGGCGAAGACGCGGCGCCGCAGCACTGCGCAAAAGGCGCCCACGAACTCGACATGGTTGCCACGGTCGCCGTCCCCGCAGATAATCGCCCCCAATCGGCGTCGTGACTGCGACCATTCGCCGTCGATGGAGGGCAACCATGAAGATCGGATGTTCCGCGCTCTGCGCACTGTCCCTGTCCGCGTTCCTCGGTGCACAGGGCCCGGGGATGATCAGCTACACGAGCGAGAATGGCTACGTCCAGGTGCAGCATTCACCGGACCTCGTTCCGGCGAACACGCTGACCGTCGAGGCGTGGGTCCTTCACGACCCGGCGGCGCCGGGCGGATCGAACCGACCTTCGATCATTCGCAAGAGCCAGTGGAGCCACTCCTACGTCCTCGTGAAGCACAACGGGGTGAACGCGGCGCTCGAGTTCATCGTCTCGACGTCGGCCGCGGGTTTGAACATCCTCTACTCCCCCGGGCCCATACCGACGAACACGTGGTTCCACGTCGCTGGCGTCTACGACGGCGCCATGATGCGGATGTACTTCGACGGGGTGTTGGTCTCCTCCATGCCCGCGAGCGGCACGATCAACGGTGACACGGACATCCTCCAGTTGGGTCAGGGTGGCAGCTCGTCCGAAACCTGGCGCGGCAAGCTCGACGAAATCCGGATCTGGTCCGTGGCGCGATCGGCGAGCCAGATCCAGTCCACGATGTTCAAGCGGGTTGACAACAAGCCCGGCCTCGTCGCCGCATGGCATTTCGACGGGAACTACGCAGACCTCACCGGAGGCCACAACGGCGTCGCCATCGGGCCCGGGATCTCGATCGTGCCGTCGACGTCCCCCGTCCGCGCGATCTACCTGGACGCCGCTCCGAGCGCCCCCATTGGAACCACGATCGGCTACGAGCTGTTCACCCTGCCGCCGAGCACACCATTCTTGATGGACGTCTCGCTCTCGGGCTCTACGCCTGGCGTCGTGCTTCCCGCCCCGCTGACGGGCAGCTTCCCGCTCAATCCGCCCTTCCTGAACAGCACGTATGGTGCGGTCATTCCGAACGTGTTCGTGGGCTTCGCTGGCATCACGAACGGCATGGGCCTCGCGTTCCCGTCCGTGAACCTGCCAGCGGTACCGCAACTGATCGGACAATCGCTCTCCGCGGCGTTCTTCGTCATCGACGGCCTGGCTCCGTATGGCGTCGGCGCGATCAGCAACGCCGTGTCGACGTCCGTCACGGCGCCGCCGCCCGTGGTCACGAGCGTTTCCCCGGCCACGGGCCCGACGGCCGGTGGCTGGCCAGTGACGATCAACGGCTCGAACTTCCTCCCCGGCGCGACGGTTCGGTTCAACGGCACTGCGGCCACGAACGCGTCGGTCATCACCTCGTCGACGATCACGTGCTCGACGCCGGCGGGATCGCTCGGCGCCGCAAGCGTGCAGGTTTCGAACCCGGACGGAAACTCATTCACGCTGCCCGGCGCGTTCACCTACGTTCCGACCCTGGCGATCACCACGGTGAGCCCGCTCGTCGCCCCTCCCGGCGCCGTCGTCGCGATCGTGGGACAAGGAATCCAGGCCGGCGCCACGATCTCGATCAGCGGCATTCCGGTGACGGTCACGGCGCAGACCGCGACGTCGATGACCTTCGTGATGCCGCCGGGAGTTCCGTGCAGCGCGACCCTGACGGTGACGAACCCTGACGGGCAGACCCGGACCACGCCGTTCAATCCGTCTCCGACGATCCTGAGCCTCATCAATGGATCCGGTCCGGTCGCCGGCGGAGGCACGGTCCTGATCATCGGGGCCCAGTTCGTCGTCGGGACGACCGTGACGATCGGCGGGAATCCGGCCGCCATCCAGGCGCTGACGGCCTCGACGATCCTCGTCGGCGTTCCGGCAGGCTCGGCCCCGGGCCCGGTGCCACTCGTCGTCACGTCGACGTCGGGCTGTTCGGCGACCGGGACATACGTCTACTTCTGACGCCTCGCGACGTGCCCGCGACCGCACGGCTCGCGAGGGCCGGCGCGGTCCGCAAGGCCATCACCCGTCCGTCTCACCCGGCATCCGCGGCTTCTTGAAGACGGCGCCCTTGATGACGCACGCGACGAGGTCCTTGGCGCGCAGACCGGCGCCGCGGAAGTCGGCGTCTTCGAAGTCGCAGCGCGCGATCGTCGCCTGGTCGAAGATTGCTGCCAGGAACTGGGCGCGACCTGCCTCGACCTCGACGAGGTTCGCGTCGGAGAAGTCTGCGGACGAGAAATCCGCGGCACGGGCGAGCGTCCCCTCGAGCTTGGCGCGAGCCAGGATGCAACAGCGCAGACTCGCGCGTTCCAGGCGCGTCTGCGTGAGGTCGGACGCCGTGAGGTCGGCGTTGCCGAGCTCCGCGCCCGTCAAGTCGGCCCGGTGGAGGCTCGACGTGTCGAGCGTCGCACCGGAGAAGTCCGCACCCGGCAGCCGGGCACCGTCCAACCGAGCGCCCTGAAGGAAGACGTTCGCGAAGTGCGCGCGCTCACCGTGGACGTTCCGCAGATCGGCGCCAGGCATCACGCACAACTCGAAGAATGCGTCGGAGACCTGGGCCCCGTTCAGGTTGGCGTTCGAGAGGTCCGCGCGGATGAACCGTGCCCCGTCGAGCTTCGCGTTGCGGAGGTCGGCGGACCGCAGCTCCGCGCTGCAAAGGTCGAGTCCGGAAAGGTCGGCGTTCGCCAGCGTGCGGCCCGCGCGGACGGCCTCGATCACGGATTCGCGAGTCCACGCGGTCATCGTCGCACTCCTCTCGTGGGCAATCGGCACATGCGGTCCAACGGACATGCGGCGCAGACGTGCGCCACACGTCGCTTGCGGCACTCTCCGTGGATTCCGAGATGGCAGAGGGAAAAGTCGAACCGGAGCGGATCGTCAGGGTCGAACACGCGGAGGGCCGCTGTCACCTCGCAAGCGGCCTTCCAGTCGAGCTGACGCCGCCGGGTGAAACCCAACACCTGGGCGTGGAAACCGACGTGGACGTCGAGCGGGATGATCAGCCGCCTCGGCTCCACGCGCCGCCACAACCCCAGATCCAAGCCGTCCGCTGGACGCGCGACCCACCGCAGGAACAGGTTGGCGCGTTTGCAGGCGCTTCCGGACGACGGCGCGGGAAGCAGGAACTTGAGCCCCCGCGACGGGGTGCCGTCGACACGCGCGAGGACGAGCCGAGAGAAGGCCTCCAGCCCCGCCTCGGTCGTCGGAGCGCCCGCCACGTCACCGTGGACGAACGCGGCTTCCAGCGTCCCGTGCTCGCGGACCACGCACCGCACCGCCAGGGCAAGAACCGCCAGTTCGCTCTCCCCGATCCAGCGGTGCCGGAACCCGCGAGCGAGCGAACGGATCTCTCGCGGAGTGGCCGTGACGAGGGTGTGCGCGGGCCGAGGACCGAGCCGCTCGAACAAGGATTCCAGGCTCGCGAGGATCGCCTTCACGTTGCCGAACGCGAGCGACGCGGAGAAGAAGGCCGCGATCTCCCGATCCGACGCGATGGCGAATCGGTGCGGAAACCGCACGGGATCGGCGTCGCGCCAACCGGGCCCGAACTGCCGTGTCAGCCGTTCGAGCTCGAATCGAACGTCCTCTGACCTGGACCGTTTCGTCGCCGTCGCGCCCATGGGGGCGCCAGCCTAACACTCGATCAATGGGACGTGGCCGTCTTGCCCGACGGCTTCAGCGTGAGCACGCGCGAGTCCGCGCCGAGGCGCAGCGTCACCTGAGCGGCGTCGATCGTGTCCACACGCCAGCGCGACGACGGCACCAGATCGCCGATCTTGAGGCGCCCCCGATTCGTGACCGCCGTCGTCCCGGAGATCCCTCCACGCACGAACCCGCGAAGGATGAGGCCGTCGATCGCGGCCACGTCCGCAGGCGTCGCCACGGGCTCCGGTGGCGACGAGGGGCGGGTCTCGATCGGACGGGACTCGGGTTGGGACTCCGGTACGGCCGGCCGAGTCACGGGCGTGGGATCCACGGCGGCGCTCGGCGCGAAGGCGAACAAGTCACGCGCCGTCACGTCGTTGGACGGTCCCGCCGACCTGCTCACCTTCTCCGTCATGGCAGCGAAGGCCTCCGGCGTGAGGTCGCCGGCTGCGTCCGCGGCCTCCTCCATCGGCCCGTCCGGCGCGCCAGTCTCCGGCGCAGGCTCGGCGCTGCCCGACTTCGGACGGACGATTCCCGCGACCGCAAGCAGTGCCACGAACACGACGACGAGGACAACCAGGCGCCGCCGACCAGGGGATTCGACGAGGTCGTTGCTCACTCGCCCTCCGTGATCGGTTTCATCAACAGCGGGCTCGGAGGCGAACGCCACACGGAGAACGCCACGGTCAGCCGGCCGATGAGCCCCTTCTCGAGGTCGTCGCTGCGTTCCACGCGAAATTGCCGGATGTTCACGAGCCGCGCACCGGACTCGATGCCTTCGACGAACGCGCGAAGCCGCGTGGGCGACGCGCGGAAGGAGACGTCCACGTCGATGGCGCCGAGCGGGCCCGCCGCTTGAGCCTCTTCGCCGGCATCCGTCCCCGACGCCTCTTCGCTGGCAGCTTCGATGACGACGCCTGCGGCCGCGGCGCATCGCTGGATGACGAGGAGGCGATCCCCCGGAGCCTCGTCGACGGGGACGCGGGCGATCATCGCGGCCGCGGCAGCGTTGACCTGGGGCCACGTGTGCTCGCGCAGGTCGGCCCAACGATCCGCGGCAAGCGACGATCGTGCGTCGACGCTGGCGTTCTTCCGGGCCTCGGCGCTCGCCCGCATGACGCCGTACCACGACGGCACGGCGGCGAGCGCGGCGGGAATCAGCGCGACGGCCAGCGTCACACCGCCCCCTATGATCAGTTTCCGCCGTGGGGTCACTGAGCGGCCTCCCAACTCACGTCGAACGCGACCGACGTCGTCGCCTGTGCGACGGCTGGATCGAAGGCGAAGTTCGTGTCGGAGACCGCCGGCTCGCTCACGGACGTGACCGCTGGCCACGCGCGAACGGCGGCCGTGACCCGTCGCATCGTCTTGCGCGCATCCGCCAGCGATCCGGCAACGCGCGCATCGACGTGAACCCGCGCAGTCGTCGAGGTTCGCTCGACCTGGATCCGCGTGAGGGCGACGTCATCGGGCATGGCGGCGGCAAGAGCCCTCAGCACGGCGGAGACCGCTGGCGACGATGGTCGGGATTCGACCTCGGGAAGCGTGGCGAGGAGACCGCGCGCCAGATCCTCGGCCGCCGCAGTCCTGGCCAGGATCTCGTCGGTCTCCGAACCGACGGATCCGCTCGGTGCCGCGTCCAGGATCCCGGACCGCAACCGTTCGGCCTCCGTCTTCAACCGGAAGCCGCCGATCCAGAACGCCGCGACGAGCGACGCCGCGCCCAGCAAGCGGACGCCGACGATCCATCGCGGCGCCGGCAAGTCGCACGGAGCCATGGCCACCTTGTGCTCGCCGGCCGTGACGAGGGCCCGGGCGAAGGCGCCACGCACGGCCAGCGCGCGCGATGCCAGGTCCGCGGTCGCATCCGTCTCGGTCGCGAACGGCGCGTGCGTCACGGCCACGCCGGCGCGCTCGCCCGCCTGCGCCAGCGCGTCGGCTCTCAAGGCGCCGATCGCGTCGACGACGACCGCGGCTTCCAGGTCGGGCGTCTTGAACCGGCCGCGCACGACGAGCCCGGTGCGCTGGACCTCCGCCACGGCGAAGGCGGCGCGCATCTCGTCGTCGCCCTCGGGCGCCCCCTCCACGCTCCGCAGGAAGATGGCGCGGCCGTCGACGTAGCACGACAGACTCAGGCGCTCCGGCTCCTGAAAGGCCACGATCCGCAACCCGCGCTTCTCAGCGCCGAGGAATCGTCGTCCAAAGACCAGCATGAGGCGATCGGCCGGGATCACGCCCGCGACGCGGACGCCGCGATTGACCAGTTCCCGAACGAGCGGCGTGATCGCACGCGTTCGAACGGACGACACGAAATGCGCGGCCAGCGTGAACTGGTCCTGCCGAACGTCCCCAGCTTCGAACGACGCAAAGGCTTCACCGTCCGGAAGCTGCCGCGCGAGCAGGGGCCTCACGGCCTTCGGACGCACCTTCGGCGCCATGAGTACGGACGAGTGCGAGACGCCGTCCCCCGCGAGGGCCACCACGCTGCGGGACGTTCGCGACGTCTCCGTCGCCAGCCGTGCGATGTCGTCGTGCGAGGAACCCGGAGTCGAAGATCCGATGCGCGCGACGATTCGACCGTCGACCGTTTGCGTGTCGACGCGAGTGATGCCCGCATCCGACACGAACAGGAAGGCGAGGTCGGACCTGCCAGGAGTTCGGAACATCCGGTGACTTCCCCCACGCGCGTCGGAACCTCGGCGCTGAACGCGGCGCCGCTCCGTTCCCTCTTCCGCGCACGGCGCTCGCGGAGGAGCGCCGCTTCCCGAATCCTCAGAGCCGACGCGTGACGACGACGACCACGTCATCCGACGCGGCGATACCCTGGGCGATCTGCGCGAGCGAGCTGTTGACGGTTCCGTTGCGGCCCGGCGAGACGATGGCGATTCCGCCAGCGGGTCCCATCTGTGCGTTCTTCGCGAACCAGTAGACCTTGTAGGCGTTGCCCCATGGATCGATGAGACCCGTGTTGCCTGACGCCGTGCTGCCGGCGACCGTCATCGCCGCGCCCGTGCCGACGCCCTGGTTCAGGTACGGCCCTTTCCAGTTCGTTCGGGTGTGGACGTTCGAGTAGAAGCACGCGAAGTTGCGAAGCTCTTCGTTCTTCGTCGTGACGGCGGCCGTCGGGTCGTTGCTCGGCCACGACCCGGTGTTGATCCGGTACGCGTTGAACGCGTTTCCGACGGTCTTCATGTCGCCGTCGGCGCGCGAGATCGCCGCGTCGTCGATCGTTCCGCTGATGACTGGGACGAGGATGCCCGCAAGCACGGCGAGGATCGCCACGACCACGGCCAGCTCGACCAACGTGAATCCCGCAGTGCCAGGGCGGCGTTGAACCCGGTTCGTTCCGTTCACCTTCGACTCCTCAAACCGTTCCAGGGTCCGCTGACCTGCTGCAGTCGACCGGACTGCGAGCGCACGGGATCCCCGTGGGACTCTTCGGCAGTTCGCAGCGCATCATTGAGGCTCGGCCGCCGCAGCGAGGCCTCCGGACGTCGCGTCGTCGCCGCGCCTCAGCCACACCTCCGGCGGCGCACGCCCCCGGCGATTCCGACCGCGATCAGAAGTCCTGGAACGATGAAGAGCGGACGCGCGAGGCCCTCGCGGCGATCGAGCGTGATACGCCCCATGCCTCGCACGAGACAGAACCCGGGAGACGCGCGGTCGACGGCGATCGGGCGACCGTCCCCATCCGTCGCCTGCCACGCCGTGTGGAATCCCACCGACACGAGGACGGGCACGGGCACGTCGGACGTGACGTCGACCTGAACACGGGTCCCCCCACCCGAGATCGTTGCGGTCGCGCTGGCGCCTGGAGGCGCAGGCGTCACGTCGAGTCCATCTCGTTCTTCCACGGGCCAGCCTTCCGCTGGCGTCTCCGTGAAGAGATGCTCTCCGACGGCGCGATCCCAGGCGTCGGGTGTGTATTCGACGGGGCGAAGCGGTGCCCTCACGACCTGTGCGAGTCGAGGTGGCTGACGCACACGATGCAGGCGGAAGACGCGGGCTCCACCGTCGACCTCGAACTCGCTGCCGCCGACTTCGCCCTCGAACGGAATCCGGCAGACGACGGGCGCGTCGCCCAGGACGAGCTCTGCCGGCAGACGGCGATCCGTCAGGACGCGCGTCACACCGAAGAGCGCCATGCGGTCGGCGATTTCCGCGAGGAGGCGCCTCGATTCCTCTTCAGAAGTGGCGAGGGGGCCACCGTCGTCGAGCGCCGTGGCGAGGCGTGCCGTGTTCGCACTGTCGACCGGCACTCCCCACGAGTACGTGTCGAACGCGACCGTGCGAGCCAGATCCAGACACCACCGCGACAACGGCGAGGATTCGACGAAGAGGCCCACGAGCGCCGACGCCGGCGACCGTCGCACGACCTCCGCCTCGAGGAAGTGCGGAGCATGATCGTGGCCGAGCAGCGTCGCAACGAGGATGCGGTCGTCGGTCGTCAGGTCCGGTGGCATGTGGATCGTCGGCGGCGGAGCGACGGTCTCTCGTTCCTGCACGAAGGGAACCGTGGCGATCAGCACGGCGGACGCCAGGACTCCGAGCGCCACGCGGCTGCGTCGCGTGTCACAAGCGGCCGCGACGACGCCGCAGAGCCCGAGCAACACGAATGGAGCCAGGCGGTACAGGTGACCGGTCGCGCGCAGCCGATCGCCCAACGACATCCAGGCGACGAGGCCCGCCGCGAGGAGGGCGAACGCCCCGCCCCGCGACGCCAGACGCCGGAACGATCCGTGGTTCATCACGAGAACCGGCACCACGAGAGCGAACGCCAGCACGAGGACGGGACCCGCATCGGACGGGATGTGAGACACGCGCAGCTCGCGGTGCCCGCGCAGGAATGGAACGAACCACCATGCGGACGCAAGAAGCGCGGCGCCCCCGATCCTCGCAGCGCACATGAGCGTGGCGCGCGCGCCGCCTCCCGCGAGGAGTCGAGCGCCCGATGCCGTCGCGAACAGCGCCGCCGTCGCGATCCCGCCCACGAGGTGGTTCGTGACCGCCGCCGCGAGCCACAGCCCGGCCACGAGGGTCGAACCACGACCGCAAAGAGCCCGCCCGAACGCCGCGCCGCCGAGCAGGAAGATGGGGACGGCGACCGCGCCCGAGAACAGGCCGATGTGGTAGCCCGACTCGAACGTCGAGCCGAGGTCGTAGGTGGCATGGAGCACCGCCTTGGGTGAACCGAGGATCGCCGTCGCGAGGATCGCGAACGTCGCGGCCTGCGACCCCCGCATGCGGAAGCCCCGCGCGCACACGAACGAGGCCAGCGGAACGAGGAGCACGGACGCGGACAGGACGAGGCGGTATGCCGTCCCGGCGGGAACGATGCACGCGATCCATGCCGCGAGCCAGTGCGCAAAGGGCGGATAGAACTCACCCTGCGCGTAGCCGCTGAAGACCCGGCCCTCCCAGCCAGTCGGCCAGGGCAGGAATCGATCGCGGATCGTCTCGATCGCGAGCAGGTGTCCCGGTGCGTCCCATCGAGTCTCGGGGAAGCGCGACCACTGGGGAATCACCCAGACGATCGCGACGAACGCCGAGAGCGCGCCGACGATCAACGGCGGAACGGTCGAGTCCTTCAGTTGGAACGCTCGCACGCAGGGAGCGTCGGCCGAAAAGCGACGCTGGCTTGAGGATTTCGGATCGCGGCGGCGAGGCTCCGGCGCGCGGGCTCGGGTCGCTCAGTAGAAGGTCGAGCGGCAGCGGTGGCGCGGGATCGCCTTGAAGCGGGGCTCCTGGCCGCGGTTCCAAAGGACGTAGTCGACCTGTTGCGGGGTGACGCGATGCCCGTCGGATCTCAGTACGGCGACGATCCGCTCCACGACCGTGACCGCCGATGCGCGAATCTCGACCTCCTCCTCGGTGCCGATGGGGATGACTTCCTCGCGCAGGATCCGGGCGACGAGCGCCGGGTCGTAATCGAGGACCCCCTCGACGCGGAGTACGTGCGGCACGAGGTTGTCGGCGAAGATCGTCAGTTGGTCGAGGTCGTCGAAGCGGCCGAGCCCCGAATGATCGAACGCGATGGCGAGATCGGCCACGGTGATCTGCGCCCGCTTGAGGAACGGAACGTCACGTCCGCGGTAGCGCTCGACGTCCCGGTAGAACGGCATCTCGAGAAGCTGCTCCACCAACCGCGAGGCCGAGCCGCGCGCCGCCTCGACGAAAGCGTCGAAGCGCCCGCCGAAACCGCGCCCGATGCAGCGTCCAAGATCGTTGAGTGCGCGCGCGAAGAGGCCCATGAGCTCCGCCGAGTCTGGTTGATCGAGGGACTGACCGAACATCGCGGCGCAGCGGGCGGCGTCCAGGCCTTCGAGGTCGGCGACCGTTGGCGGTCCATGCGCCCGGTAGTGCTCGGCCAGCGACGTCGCCACGGTGAAGTAGCCAGACATGCCGGACCGCTTCTTCAGGAACGGGAACCAGCCCGACCCGAAGTTGATCGCGTCGAGGGTGATGATGAACGCGGCCGTGTCCGCGCCACGCCCGAGGTAATGCGATGCCGGGTCGAGCGTCGGCGCACTGAGCCGATCGAGTGGCAGCGACCGCGCGAACGCCGCCACGCGGTCGTCGACGATTCGAACGGATCGCGCCTGCGAGCAGACCCAGGCCGTCGCTTCACGAATCCGCTCGAACGTGGATTGGCTCAGGGGCGGCTCCCGCGTGGCGCACGAGGCACGCGAAGCCGTCAGGCCTCGGCGCCCGCCTCCATACCTGCCCGGCTCGACTCGGTTGCCGGGTGCCCGTTCCCCTCGAGTCGGTTGATGACCGCGTGGCCGTTTCCTTCCACGGTCCCGTTGGGGACGACCGTCTGCGATACCGGTGGCTGCGCGGCGACGTCCGCGGCTTCCTGCGCCGCTTCCTCCGTCACCAGCTGCTTTTCGCGCTGGGCCTGGCGGTTCAGCGCGTCGATGTCGCGGATGCGGCCGTCGTTCCCGATCTGCTCGAGACGGACGGCGACGCGGCGGCTGACGCCGCGCTCGGGCATGGTGACGCCGATGAGCATGTTCGCCTTGTCCATCGTGCGCTTGCTGTGGGTGATGATGAGGAACTGGCTGCGCGAGAGGAACTCGTCGAGCATGCGCCCGAACCGCTCGGTGTTGTCCTCGTCGAGGGCCGCATCCACTTCGTCGAGCAGCGCGATCGGCGCGGGGTTCGAGCGGAAGATGGAGAAGAGGAGCGCGACGGCCGTCATCGTGCGCTCGCCACCGGAGAGCAGCGAGATGGCGCGCAGCTCCTTCCCCGGCGGACGGGCGCGGATCTCGATGCCGGACTCGAGCGGCTTGGTCTCGTCTTCCAGCAGGATCTCGGCTTTTCCGCCGTTGAAGAGCTTGCGGAAGATGACCGTGAAGTGCTCACGGACCGCGTTGAACGTCTCGAGGAACAACGCCGTCGACTGCTTCTCGATGTTCGCGAGGACGTCCTTCAGCGTCTCCTGGCTGTGGTTCAGGTCGGCCTGCTCGCGTTCGAGGAACTGCCCGCGCTCCTCCGCCTCCTTCAGCTCGTCGATGGCTGCGAGGTTGACGTTGCCCAGCCGCACGATGCGCTCCTTGAGCTCGCGCATCTCGTCGGCGATCGCCTCCCAATTCGCCTCCGTGCGCGTGAACCCGGTCTCGTACATCGCGACCAGGTCGACGGAGAGTTCTTCGCGCGCACGCTCGACCAGACCGGCGACGAGCGCGCGCAGCTCGGCGTCGCGCCCCCGGACCTGGCTGAGGTGCTCGCTCACCTGATCGAGCCGCTGCTCGATTCCCTGCAACTGACGGCCCGACGCCTCCAGTCGCTCGCGGACGGCGTCGGCGCCGGCCTCGTGCTGAGCGAGCGTCGCGCGCTCCGCCTCGACGGTTTCCGTCAGCAGCTCGACGCGCGCGCGTTCGTCCGCCGCCGTCTTGATGCTCTGTTCGCGGAGTGCCTGCTCGTGTTCGATCTCGCGCTCGGCGGCCGCGATCGCGGCCTTCACGTTCTGGATGGACTCGCGAAGCCCTCGCTCCTGCTGCGTCCGCGCGTTCAAGCGCTCGGCGACGCGCGCCTCGTCGATGCGACACGCCTCGAGGGCTGCGACGAACTGGTGCGTCACGCCCGCGTGCGACTCGACGCGCTCGAGCTGTTCGAGCCGGTCCTTCTCGAGCTGGACGAGATCCTCGTCGATCACCTGACGATTGGACTCGAAGTCCTCCAGTCGTCGCATGGCCTCGTCGCGAGCCTGGAGGCTGCGTGCCCGGCGCTCGAGTTCACGTTGCTCCTGCTCCTGGAGCCGATCGATCTCGTGCGTGAGCCGCATCAGCTCCTGATCCACACGCGCCGCGTCGCCCTGCTGGCGGACGAGGTCGACGGAGAGTTCCTTCACGCGTGCCCGCGCCGCCTCGGTGGCCGCGCGTGCGGCCGAAAGCGCTTCGCGCGCAGCCCCGCGACGCTGGTCGAGCTCCTGGGCGCGTTGGCGAAGGTCGCGCAGCTCGGCTTGATGGACGACGAGGCCTGGCTTCCCCTTCCCGCGAGGATGAACGAACACGCGGCCATCGCGCACGACGTCGCCGTCGAGCGTGACGAGCACGGGCGGGAGTTGCGCGCCTGACAGCGTCGCTGCCAAGGCCTCGACGCCGACGACCTTGATGCCCCCGAGCAGCGCGGTGAGGACTGCCGCGATCTCGGTGGTCTTCGGGCGAATGCCGTTCAGGTCGCCGAGCTTCGCGCCGCGGAAGCACTCGAGGGGCAGGAACATGGCCCCGCCGAGCTTGCCCGACCGGAGGAACGAGATCCCGTCGAGCGCCTCGGCGACGGTCTCGACGACGAGCGCGGACGCCGCTTCACCGAGCGCCGCCTCGATGGCCCGCGCTTCCTTGAAGTCGACGTCGAAGAGGTCGAGTAGAACACCCCGAAGCCCCGGGAGGAACGCCGCGTCCTTCTCCTTGCGAGCGAGGATCGCACGTGCGCCCTCCTCCAGGCCTTCGCGCTTGTGGAGCGCTGCATCGAGCACGTCCGCGCGCGAGCCCACGCGGGCGATTTCCGCCTCGAGCTGCCGCAGGTCCTCGGTGCGCTGGGACGCCGCCCGGTCGCACTCCTCGGAATGCGCCTCGGCACCGGCCAGCGATTGGCGGCGATCGTCGAGCGCCTGCGCATGCTGCCCCTTCAGGCCGAGCTTCTCGTCGATCTGTGCCCGCAACGCCTCGCGTTCACCGTCGAGGCGGGCCCGGGCCTCGTCGGACCGCGTGACCTCGGAGTTGAGATGTCCGACCTGCGCTCGCAGGCGCGCTTCGTCGGCAGAGAGTTGAGCGAGCCCGCGCTCGAGGTCGCGCTGCCGCTCGACCGTCTGCTGGAGCTCGGCATCCAGCTCGGACGCCCGTCGGCGCGCTTCGTTCAGCTCGTTGGTGCGTGACACGCGCTCCTGCGCGAGCCGCTTGCAGTCGTGGTCGAGGTCGGCCCGCTCGCGGGACACGACGACGAGTTCCTGCTCGAGTCGCACGGCCTCGCCGCTGCGGAAATCCAGTTCGGCGACCCGTTTCTCGATGCGGGTGCGAAGCTCCTCCTCGTAGCGCAGGTTGAACTCGGCCTTCTCGCGGGCCGCGTCGAGCTGGGCTGCGATCTCCGCCACGCGCTCGCGCGCGTCGGCGACGCGCTCGTTCAAGCCGCGGAGGTCGGCGTCGATGGCCTGGTAATCCGTGCGGCATCGATCGCGATCGAGCATGCACAGGTCACGCTCGCCCTGAGCCGTGAGGATGCGATCGGCGACCGTCTGCAGTTCAGCGGACGCCTCGTCGTAGCGGTGGAGCGTGTGACCCAGCTGGAGTTCCTTCAGCTTGGCGGAGATCTCCTGGTAGTTGCGTGCCTTCCCTGCCTGGATCTTCAGCGAGCGCACCTGCCGCGCGACCTCCTCCACGATGTCCTTCAGTCGGGTGAGGTTCTCGGCCACCTTCTCGAGCTTCAGCTCGGTCTCGCGCTTCTTCGCGCGAAACCGGGAGATGCCCGACGCCTCCTCGAACACGCGGCGCCTGTCGACGGCGTTGCTGGCGAGCACGCTGTCGATCTTGCCCTGCTCCATGAAGGCGTAGCCGCCGGGGACGAGGCCCGTCCCGAAGAACAGGTCGCGGACGTCCTTCAGCCGGACTTCCTTCTTGTTGATGAGATACTCGCCCTCCCCACTGCGGAAGAGCCGGCGCGTGAGGACCACCTCGTCCGCGTCGATGGAGAGCTGGCGGTCCCGGTTGTCGAAGCTGAGGGACGCCTCCGACATGCCCAGGGGCGGCCGTCGGTCCGTCCCGTTGAAGATGACGTCCGCCATCTCCTTGCCTCGAAGGCTCGTCGGGCGCTGCTCGCCCAGCACCCATTTCACGCAGTCCATCACGTTGGACTTGCCGCAGCCGTTCGGACCTACGACGCAGGTCAGCCCCTCGTCGAAGTTGAACTCCGTGCGGTCGGCAAACGACTTGAACCCTTGAACGACGAGCTTCTTCAGCCTCATGGAATCGCCCGGACCTCTGGAACTCGAGACCGCAAACCCCCGACCCCACGGCAATGTGGAGGTCGAACCACCCTCGCGACCCGGATCGAGAACCGCGGCTCCGCAAGGCGGGGCCCATGATACAGGGGGCCCCCGCCAGCTGGTACCCCCAGGGGAAGTGTCTTTTTAGTTTTCCGGGCGGCGCCCGGCGCGGGGGTCGCGGGTCAGGCGAACAGCTCTTCCTGCACCTCGAACAGGCCGTCGGCCGAGGTCTCGCGGGTGACTCCGAAGCGCGCAAACCGCGTCTCCGAACGGAGTCGCGCCAACGTCTCGTGGGCGAGCGGGTCCGGCAGGGCCGGCGCCGGGACGGAGAGCCCGAACCCGAGACGCCCCAGAAGGGGTGCTTCGAGGAGGGGCGCGTTCTTCCGCTCGAACAGCGGCGCGGCGACGGGCAGGACGCCCTCCGCCGCGTGCTCCTGCTTCAAGAGGGAGAGGAGATCCGAGATGGCGTAACGCCGTGCGATCTGCTCGGCCGCGGAGAACAACCGCCGCCGGATGGTGCGGGACCGGCATCCGCCCAGTCGCACTCGCAGGCTCACGCCATCGTGTTCCTCGGCGACGGTGTAGTCGATGTACCCGAGGATCCGTGCCGCCGCCTCCGGGATCATCGACCGCGGAATCACCCCGCGAAGGACCAGAAGCTCGAGGGCGACGGGCAGACCCCAGACCTCGAGGTCGACGGACTGCGCGTCGGCGCGCACCTGGACTTCGCCGGGACCGCCGAAGCGCACGACCACACCGTGGATCCCGAACGGCGCGCCCCGACGCTGCTGCCAGAAGCGCTCGCGGAACGCGTCGAGCACGAGGGACAGGCCGTCGTTCAGCTCCGGCAGGGCGTCCTTCAGGCCGCGGCCGGCCACGTCCAGGAGGAGGAGCGGAAGGTTGATCGTGGTTCGCGCGATCGAGACGTGGAGAGGAACCGGTGCGCGGGACGGCTCGCTCGCCCAGGGGTCCGAGTCGGAGTCGCGCAACACCGACAGCCGCACGTCGGGCCGTCCCAGCACGAGTTCACGTGCCGCCTCCCGCATTCCGAGGGCGTCCAACTCCGCCGGCGCCGTCGGCGGGGCGAGCAGCGTCACGCGCCAACGCTCGTGCAGAGCCGGGCGCTCCACCAGGCGGGTGAGCAACGCGCGGGTCAGCGCAGCGCGCGCGTCTCCGGCCGAGCCCGGGCCGAACCCTCCGACGGGGATGTCGATCTCGAACGACGGCCCGGCGGAGCGGTCGAACGCGTCGTCGAATGAGAGCGCGAGGGCGAGGTCCTCGGCAGCCGACTCGGCGTCCGACGCCTCGATCCGTTCGGCGACCCAGGGGATCAGCCCCGAAAGCTCCACGGCACCGGCTACGTGGTCTCGAACCGAGTCGAGTGCGTGCCGAAGCTTGATGAGCGCACGCGGAAACGCCCGTACGTCCGGGCGCGCCACCAGGTCGACGGGCATGATCAGCCGCTCGACGGCGAATGGGCGATCGAGGGAATGGAGGTGGATCCGGCCTTCACGGTGGGCACGTGCAACCGCCGGCCCGTGCATCTCCGTCAGTGCGAACCGAGCGAGGATCGGCGACGAGACTGCACGATCCGCCGGCGTCGGTCCCGTGTCTTCACCCGTGAAGTACGGCGAGACTTCCGAACGAAGCACGACGACGCGATCGTCGCGGAGCTTCTGATTCCCGATCCCGCGCGTGAACAGTTCGTGCTCGACGAGCTGACGGACGAAGTCGGCGGTGACGCAGTTCAGGCCGCTGGCAAAGACGCGTCGTTCGACGGCCACGGCCACTTCGTCAGCGAGGCTTGGCGGGAGTTCCGCATCGTCGGTGAGCGTCCGCATGAGCCGCGCGCGACTCCAACGCGTGATGCGATCGTCCGACGCCGCGTCGTCGGGGAGGACGACGTCGTCCGCGCCTCGGGCTGCCGGCTCGCGCACCGTGACCAGGTCACGCATCTCCTCGCGCTGTTCTCGCTGCCGGCGGAACGACTTGGCGGCGCGCGTGTTCCCCGTCTCCTCCAACACGCGCTCGACCACGTCCTGGACGTCGTCGATCGTGGGAACACCCGACTGTTCACCGAATCGCTTCTCGAGGAACAGCGTGACGAGTCCCGCGAGGTCCTCCGCCAGTGCCCGATCGTTCATCCCGCCTTCGATGAGCGCGGCGTGAACGCTGTCGGCGACCTTGCGCTCGCGAAACGGCACCAGTGTGCCGTCGTCCTCACGTACCTGCCGGATCAGGGACATTCCCTTCCTTCCCACGCACCGATGCCAGCTCGTTCATGAACTCGCTGACGTCCTTGAACTCACGGTAGACGGACGCGAAACGGACGTAGGCGACCGGATCGAGGCTGCGAAGCTCGTCCATGACCATGTTCCCGATGACGCGCGAGCTCACCTCCGTGTCGAACATCTCCTTGACGCGCGCTTCGATGCGGTCGGTGAGCTGCTCGATCTGTTCCGTCGACACGGGCCGCTTCTCGCAGGCTCGCTCGATCCCGTGCGTGATCTTCGGACGCTCGAACGGCTGGCGCGAACCATCCTTCTTCACCACGCGGAACGGCGCCTCTTCGACGCGCTCGTACGTCGTGTAGCGACGTTCGCAGGCCACGCACTCGCGGCGGCGGCGGATCACCGATCCGTCATTGCTCGACCGTGAGTCGATGACCTTGTCGTTGTCCTTCTTGCAGAACGGGCACCTCATGCGCACCCCCCGGGTAACCCGCGCCGCCGAGAAGGACGGTGTGAGTCCGCGGTTCATACCACCGCCGTTCTCTGATGGTCAAGGACCGGGAGGGTCGCGAACGGACCGCGACGACGCGAGTCGGCGGAGCGCGTCCTCACTTCCCGATGCAAAAGTCCCGGAAGATGCGGTCCAACACCGGGTCCTCGCCCGAGGCTCCCGTGATTCGTCGAATTTCGCGGAGCGCGTCGCGGAGGTCGGCCGCGGCGAACTCCGGCGGAGCGGTTCCGAGCACGGACGCGGCGCGGGAGATCGCAGCCGACGCGGCCTGCAGGTGGACCGCGTGGCGGTCGGTCACGAGGAACGGTTCGGTGCGACCCTCGCCGCGCTCGAACACCCCCGAAATGGCCCGTCCGAGGGCTTGCAGACCCTCGCCGGTCCGGTTCGAGACCGCGACGATCCCGGGGGGCGGTCGGGATCCGTCGGGCAAGAGGTCGAGCATGGTGCCGACGCGAAGGAACGGGACGTCGGCCGACGCGGGCCACACCGCCGCTCGGAGGTCGCGCACCTCGAGGACGAGATCGGCCTCGAGCAGCGCCCGCTCCCGTGCCGCATGCGCGAGGTCGTCCAGCGGGCCGCCGAACACGTCGTCACCGGCGGTGTCGACGAGCCACGCGCCGCCGGCCACGCCGTTCCATTCGGCGGCGACGACATCCCGCGTCGTGCCGCGAATCGGCGTCGCGATCGCGGCCGGCCGGCCGAGAAGGGCGTTGAAGAGGCTGCTCTTGCCAGCGTTGGCGGGGCCGCGGAGGACGATGCGCGGAAGGTGGCGGTGCGGCGTCGCCTGCGACGCGTCTCCCAGGCGTCGCACCTCATCTGCCAGCTCGGCAAGCCGCGCCGCGTGGGAGTCGGGCTCGACGATGGTCACGTCCTGGTCCGAGAAGTCGAGGGCGAGCTCCAGCGGGACGAGCAGCGCGACGACGCGATCCTCGATCGTCGCGATGGCGCGCGCGAGGCCACCGTCGAGAAGGGCCTTGGCGCGACGGTGCTCGTTCTCGTCCCGCGCGCGGATCAGCGCGGCCGTCGCCTCGGCTCGGGTCAGGTCCAGCTTGCCGGCCATGACCGCCCGACGGGTGAATTCGCCAGGGTGCGCCGGCCGCGCTCCCGCCGCGCACAGTCGCCGCACGACGAGGTCGACGAGCAGCGCGCTGCCCGGCAGGTGCAACTCGACGAGGTCACCGCCGGTGAACGACCTGGGCCCGACGAAGCACCACGCGTCGCACGGCGCGGGCGTACCGAAGCGATCGATGGGAATGAACGCTCGCCGCGGTCCGGCGAGCCTGGTCGTACCGGCGGCGATCGACCGATCGGCCACGAGCCCGGCGAACAGCGCGAATGCCCGCGGACCTGCAAGCCGCACGGTCGCGCGCGCAGCGGACCCGCGCGCCGTGCTGACGGCGACGATCGTGTCTTCCATGATCTCCGGCGACGCTCTGCGGCGCGTCAGCCCGGCCGGCGTGGTCCCGCTCCTCGCGCGCCCGACGCATCACGTCCGGGCGCGCGCGGAGGTCATGCGACCTTCGCCGGCAGCTTTCGCTTGATGAGCCGCGTCTCGATGATGCCGAGCAGGCTCGACGTCAGCCAGTACAGCGAGAGGCCTGCGCCGTAGCTGTACATCATGAAGCCGAACATCAGCGGCATGAACATCATCATCTTCCGCTGCTGCGCCATCTGCGGGTCCTCCGTTTGGGGTTTCGGCATGAGGAACTGGTTCAGGAACCAGGCAGCCGTCATCAGCAGCGGGAGGAGGTGGAGGCCGGAGAGCGTGTCCGACATGCCCGGCGGCAGGCAGCACGTGCAGGGCAGGTGCACGAGCGGATTCTGGAACGGGTGATCGAACCGGATGAGATGGTCGGGCTGCGAGAGGTCCGCGACCCACCAGAACGGCGCATGCCGCAGATCGATGGACGAGCGCAGCGCGGCGAACAGTCCGTAGAAGATCGGCATCTGCAGGAAGACCGGGAGGCAGCCGCCCAGCGGGACCATGGGCACGTTGTGCTCTTTGTAGAGCTTCTGCTGCTCCATCATCATCCGCTTGGGGTCCTCCTTGTACTTCTGCTGGAGCTCCTGAAGCCTGGGCTTCAGCTTGCCCATGGCCTCCGAGTAGCGAAGCATCGAGGCCTGAGACCGGCGCGTGACGGGGAACATCAGCAGCTTGACCGCGAACGTCAGGAGCATGATCGCGACGCCCCAGTTCCCGGTCATCCAGTGGAACAGCCCGAGCAGCCAGAGCACGGCCTTCCCGACGAACGCGAACATGCCGAGGGCGTCGGCGTAGACCCGCCCGAAGTCGGGCACCCATTCGGCGTGAGTGCCGGTCAGGCGCTGCTCGATGCGCTTGGTTTCCTTCGGGCCGAAGTAAAGGAAGAGCGAATGCTCGACGGCCTTGCCGGCGTCGCCCACGAATCGGAAATCCAGGTCGACGCGTGAACGCGAGACCGTGTTCTTCGCACGGCCCGTCGCTTCCGGGTCGACGATTCCGACGAAGGATGCCTCCATCTTCGGCGGCATGTCCGTGAGCCCGCAGTAGACGCCGAAGTAGCTGTTCAGGTCGGCCGTGTAGCGGCGCGTACCGTTCAGCGACTGGGTCACGCGCGGCAGGTCGGATTCCGGGATGAACTCCACGCCGGCCGGCACCTTCAGACCCTTGCCGACCTCGAGCGGAGTCGTCTTCGCGAACTTCTCGCCTTCCTGCGGATCGTTCTTGAACAGGGCCGATTCGGCACCGGTCAGGTCGTGGGTGCCGTAGGCGTCGGAGTCGAGACTCACGCCGCCGGTGGGAGTGAGGCGGACGGCCTTCTCCATGCGTCCGCTCGCGGCGAGGTACTCGAACGAGAAGGTGACGTCCGCGTAGTAGGCGCCTTTCGGGAGCGAGACCTTCTTCTTGATGCGATAGGGACTGTCGAGTCCGCTGATACCCCGCTCGATCGTGAACGTGATCGACGAACCAGCTTCGTCGACCTGGGTTGCCCAGTTTCTGGCTTCGAGCCAGGCCGTGCCGTCGCTCGTGTCGCGCAGCTCCAGTGCCCGGGCCCGATCCTTGAATGCGTGGAGGATGTTCAGCGGCTCGGAAGAACCGGCGATCGTCTTGAAGTCCTTCAGCGCGGCCTTGGTGATCACCGCCCCGACTGACGAGAACTCGAGCCGAACGTGCTCATTCTCGATGCTCGGCGTCTTCGCTTCGGTCGCGGCGACGACGGGGCGAGACTCGGCGTGCGTCGTGGGTGCCGTGGACGTCTGCGCGCGGGAGTCGGCTTCGACCGGACGCGAGTCCGTGGAGACCGGGGGTGCCGGCGGTGCCGGGAAGAACTTCGGCTTGATCACCTGCATCCACAGGATCACGAACGCGAAGGTGAGGACGAGAGCGAGCGTGAAGCGTTTTTCCATCGCTTTCGGCGATCCCTGTGGCCTTGCGAGAGGCGGGACTACTTCCCGACCTTGAGGCGGTTGGCGAGAAACACGTCGAGAGCGGAGATCGACTTGATCTTCCGCATCGTCGTCGCGACGTCGTACGGCACGCGCCGGAACATCACCGAGTCACCGTCGACGATCACGTACGACGAGCGGTTGTCGCCGTCACGAGGCTGTCCGACCGAACCGATGTTCACGAAGCACTTGGGTGGCAGCTTGACCTTCTCGGGAAGCTCGCCTTGGTGCGTGAATCCGTCTTCCAGCGTGAAGATTCCAGGGACGTGCGTGTGACCGGCGAAGCAGTACGGCCGGTCCATGAGTGCGAAGATCTCGTCCATCTTCTCGCGGTCGTTCGCGTCCGACGGCATCACGTACTCGCGGATCGGATCGCGGGGCGAACCATGGACGAAGAGGGCATCGTCGGTGCGGTAGGTCTCGACGAACCCGTCGATCTGGTTCCAGTACTCGTAGTTCTTGTCCCGGGGGAACGCGGGGTCGTTCAGGGCGTTCTTCGTCCACTCGAGCGCGCGCCGAGCCCGGTCGTTGAAGTCGTCGGCGACCTGCAGCATCCCGGCCTCGTGGTTCCCGATCAGGGTGAACTCGCATCGCCGGATGATGTCGAGGCACTCGCGGGGGTTGGGGCCGTAACCGATCACGTCGCCCAGGCAGTAGACCGTCGAAACCGAGAATCTCGCCATATCCTCCAGGACGGCCGTCATGGCCTCGATGTTCGAGTGGATATCCGAGATGAGTGCGTGCACGTCTGACTTCCCTGCTCAAAGAGGGCGCCGAACCTAACATCCCCTCCGACGGGCTACCAACGTGCCGATCTTCAGCGCGCCTTGGCCTTTGCACCCACGGAGATTCCCTCGAGTGCAAGCAGCCGCCGTTTGTCGGGCAGTCCGCCACTCGACGAGAACCCTCCGAGTCCGCCGTCGCTCGCGACGACGCGGTGACAGGGCACGAGAAGCGGGAGCGGATTGCGCGCCATGAACATGCCGACGGCACGACTGGCCTTTGGCCGTCCCGCAGCCGCGGCGAGTTCGGCGTAGGTTGCCGTCGAACCCCTCGGGACCGACCTGAGCGCGTCATAAACCCGCTTCGCGAACGGCGTGATCTTCCCGGGATCCAGCTCGGCCGAGAGGCGCGCCGGGTCGACCGGCTCGCCGGCGAAATACCCGACCAGCGCCTTCTCGACGCCGCGCAGTGCCTGCGGCGGGTCCCCGACTTCGCCGCCAAAGCCGCTCCGCCTCAGGGCCGCGACGGCGCCCGCGCGCGTGGCGACGGGAAGCACGATCCGGCAGAGAGCCGTTCCGCGGGAGGCCATTCCGACCCATCCGGCTCGCGTCTTCACCAGGTGGGATCGCACCTCGTCGGTCGGCGGCGGCGCCACGGACTTCCTTCGTCGTTGCATCATCCACCTCCGTTCGAGAGCGGCTTCTGGCCGCGGCAATCGATGGGTGTCGTCGCACGGCGCCCCAGGGTTTCCGCACCGAGGGCGCCGTGTTCACGATACGACCAGAAACTGCGATCCCCGATGACCACGTGATCCAGGAGCGGAACTCCAAGCAGGTCGCCGGCTCGCGCCAGTCGATCCGTGATGGCATCGTCGTCGCGACTTGGCGTCGGGTCGCCACTTGGATGGTTGTGAACGACGACCACCGCCGCGCCCGCACGAACGAGCGCCGGCTTGAACACCTCCCGCGGGTGGACGAGGCTCGCCGTGAGGATCCCGCGCGACACGACGACCTCGGCCAGGAAGCGGTTCCTCGCGTCGAGCACGAGCGTACGGAACGTCTCGACATCCTCATCCCGCGTGGCCGAATGCACCCATTCGAAGACACGCGCCGGCGTGTCGAAGATCGGGCGGGCAGGGCGGGCCTCCAGGTCGCGACGGCGCGCGAGCTCGAACGCGGCGAACACGCGGCGCGCCGCCTCCTGCGGGATTCCGAGGCGCGCGGCGAGATCATCCGGGGCAGCCGCGGCCAGCTCCGCGAGGCGGCAGCCCGCGCTCCACGGACCGTCCACCAGAGTTGCCAGAAGGTCGGACGTTGCGGTGGCGCGGTCGAGTGTCGTCATCGCGGAATGGCTCCGCAGGAGAGACGCTCGAATTCGTCATTTAGGGCCCACGCGTCCGAAACACGGTGCATGGCGCTTCCTTTCTCGCCCTCCGGGTGGGAGCTACGCTGCGCCCCCATGGGTGATACCTGCAGTCCCGTCCCGGCGATCAAGGTGGCGATGATGCCGCGCGACACGAACGTCCACGGCACGATCTTTGGCGGGGTGATCCTGGCCCAGATCGACCAGGCCGGCGCGATTGCAGCACGCGACGTCGCACCACGCGTCGTCACCGTTTGCATGCGGCAGGTCGAGTTCAAACACCCGGTCTACGTGGGCGACATCGTCTCCTATTACGCCACCGTCACGAACGTGGGGAACACGTCGATCACGGTCAAGCTTCGAGTCGAAGCCGAGCGCCTCGTGCCCATCGGCGAGCGCGTGATCGTGACGGAGGCCGAAGTCGTCTACGTGTCGACGGACGAAACGGGACACAAGGTCCCCATCAAACGGAAACCGGCCGCCGGCGCCTGATCCGTCCCCGCCATGAACCCACTTCTGGGTTGCGCCGCAGCGCTCGGGAGCGCTGCGATCTGGGCGTTCTCGAGCACGATGCTCGTGGCTCCAAGCCGTGCGTTCGGCGGCCATGCGGCGAACACGTTCAAGACGACCGTCGCCGCCGCCATGTTCAACCTGACCGTGCTCGTGTGGCTCGGCGCGGCGGCGTTCCAGCTGCCGTCGAGCGTGGTCGCATGGTTCGGGATCTCCGGCGTCCTCGGACTCGCGTTCGGGGACACGGCCTACCTCGTCGCACTGAAACACATCGGCCCGACGACCACGGCCGTCGTCTATCAATCGTCGGCGCTCTTCGCGCTCGTGCTCGGGATCACGTTGCTGGACGAGAGGCTGACCGTGATGAACACGGCGGGCGTCGTGCTCGTGATCGCCGGCGTGCTCCTCGCGACGGTGCGCAAGCGCAAGCCCGGCGAGGTCCACGGCTCGTGGAAGGTTGGCCTCTTCGCGGCGACGCTCGCCGCGGTCGGACAGGCGACGGGCATCTACTGCACCAATCGGGGCTGGACGGCACTCGAGGCCGCGGGCGGCACTCGCGACCTCCACGGCGCCGTCATCGCGTCGACGTTGCGCATGACGGCTGCGTCGCTGGGCACGTTGCTCGGAGCGACGTTGCAGGGCTCGCTCCCCCGTTCGACGTTGCCCTTGCGCCGCTCCGAGGGCTGGAGACGCCTCTTCTTCCCCATGTTCATCGGCACGTACGTGGCGATGGTGCTGATGCAGGTCTCCCTCGCGAACCTGCCGTCGGGGCTCGCCGCCGTGCTCTTGTCCACCACGCCGATCTTCACCGTTCCCGTCGCATGGTGGCTCATCGGTGACGTCCCTCACGCACGGGGCGCGATCGGTGCCGTCGTCGCCGTGGGGGGCGCGGCGCTGCTCTGCATCGCGTGACCGCGCGGAGGTCGCCCACGAGCTTCGCTGCTACAAAGCGGCCTCATGTGCGGCATCGCCGGCATCCTTCGACGCGGTGAACCTGCTGACGCGGACGTCGTCGCGGCCATGCTCGAGGCGCTCGTTCATCGCGGACCGGACGGAGCAGGTCTCGTCGTTTCCGGCGGAGCGGTCCTCGGACACCGGCGCCTCGCGATCCACGACCTCACGGCAGCCGGATGCCAGCCGTTCCTCGACCCTCAGACCGGCGTCACCGGCGTCGTCAACGGCGAGTTCTACGATGCCGACGACCTGCGCGCGCGGCTCTCTGCCCGCGGCCATCGGTTTCGCGGTCGGTCCGACTCGGAGCTGCTGATCCCGCTCTGGCTCGAGCATGGAACGTTGCTCGTCCACGAGATCCACGGCCCGTTCGCGCTCGCCGTCTTCGACCCGCGAAGCCAGGAGCTCTTCCTCGCGCGCGATCGACTCGGCAAGAAACCGCTCTTCGTCGCGGAGCATGAAGGCGGGCTCGCGTTCGCATCCGAGCTCCGCGCCCTGCGGGTCGCCGTTCCTGCACCGTGGCGAGCGGAGGCCGTTCCCACGCTCCTGCGGCTTGGGTGGATCCCCGCGCCCCAGACCCCGTTCGAAGGCATCCAATCGCTGCTGCCCGGCGAAGCGCTTCTCTGCACGCCCAGCGGCACCGTGCGGCGGCGCTGGTGGGAGCCTGCCCCGACCGTCCGAACGGATTGGACGCCACGATCGGCGGCAGACGCGCTCGAGCGGGAACTCGGCGCCGCGGTGAGGCGCCGGATGCGATCCGATCGACCGCTCGGCGTCCTTTTGAGCGGTGGTCTGGATTCGGCGGCCGTCGCCGCAGTCGCTCGCGACACCGGCGGCCCGGAGCTCCGCGGGTTCACGCTCGCCTTCGACGACGCTGCGATGGACGAATCACGGCTGGCCGAGCTGACGGCGTCATCGATCGACCTGCGGCACGACGTCGTTCCATTCACGAGCGACCCGGCGGCGCTCCTGCGGGAGCTGATCGAGACCTCGGGCGAGATGCTCGCCGACGCGTCCTGGATTGCGCTCGCTCATCTATGTCGCGCGGTCTCGGGCGACGTCACGGTCGTCCTCACGGGAGATGGTGGCGACGAGACGCTCCTCGGCTATCGGCGGCATCGCGCGGCGCGATGGGCATCGGTCGTCCCGAGTGCGTTGCGCCCGCTCGCCCGGCAGGCGCGCCGGCTCAGTCGGTCCCGTGAATGGCAGCGGCGGTGGACGACTGGATGCGGCGACCCACGGGAGACGTGGTCGGAACTCACCGGCCTCGTTCCGTGGCGCGCACTCGCCCCCTGGCTGCATCCCGATCTCGCGATGAAGGGCGACCCGGCCGCCGCCGCGCTGCCGCCCTGGAAAGCGGGCGCGGATCCGGCCGAGGCGGCGGGGCTGTCCGACCTCACCAGCTATCTCCCTGGCGACCTCCTGCCGAAGGCCGACCGGGCCGGCATGGCCTTCGGGCTGGAGATGCGGGCCCCATTCCTCGACGACCGCGTCGTCGACCTCGGGCTCTCGATGCCTGGGCGGATCCGGGCGTCCTGGACCCGAGGCAAGCTGCCACTGCGCGCGATGCTCGGCCGCCGCCTCCCCGACCCGATCACCTCCGGCCGCAAGCGAGGGTTCCAGGTCCCGCTGGCGCGATGGCTGACGGCCGGGTCGCTCCGCCAGGTAGTCCGCGATTGCCTCGGCGACTCCGCCTCGCCCCTGAGGGACCTGCTGCGAACCGGAGCCGCCGAGGCCCTGGCAGCGTCCCTCGACTCCCCCGACCCGCCCACCGACCTGCTTTTTGGCTGCGCCGTCGTCGGACTCCACCGCGCGGCGTTCGGACACGGCTGACGGCGAATCCGCGGGCGGGCGGCGTTGACAACGACAACATTGCGAACGAGACTCAGCCCACGAGCGCAAGAGTTCCGATGTCAAGGAGATGAGGCGGCCATGCCGACCTCTGGGAATAGGTGCGCGCGCGGGTCCCAAAAGCGGGCCGGACCGTCGCGCTGATGGTGCCGCCTCGCCCGCGAAGGAGAACCCGCGTTGAAGAAGGAAGTCCGTTCGAGTGTCCTGCTCGCCACCGCCGTGGTCGCCGTGGCCACCTTGGGAAGCTGTGGCGGAAACGGAGTGAATCCGACCGAGGCCATCGCGTCGCCGCAGACGTCGTCCTTCGACTCGTCGATCGGCGGCGCGTGGATGAACCTCGCCTACGACCTCGTGAAGGCTCAGTCGATCTCCCCGCCGGTCGCGTCGCGCATCTACGGCTATCTCGGAGTCACGCTGTACGAGTCCGTCGTCGGCGGCATCAAGCACGGGCGCTCGCTCCAAGGCCAGGTGAACGGCCTCGCCGACGGGTCGATTCCGCCCGCGGACCCGGACCTCGTCTACGACTGGCCCTCGGTTGCGAACGCCGCGCTGGCCGCTGTGGCCGCGGGGATCATCCCGAGCCCGAGCCCGGCGACCACGGCCGCCATCACGGACACCGAGAACGACTGGATCAAGAACCGCGGGTTCGTCATCGATCCCGCCGTGTTGACGCGATCGCGCTCCTACGGGCAGCAGGTCGGTGCCGCGATCCTGTTGTGGGCGGGAACGGACGGGTTCTCCACCTACAACGCGTGCGCGTACACGCCGCCGACGGGCCCAGGTCTCTGGGAACCGACGCCGCCGGCCTTTGCGCCCAATCCCCTGCAGCCCTGCTGGGGTCAGCTCCGCCCGTTCATCGCCACGAGCGGCGTCGAATGCCTGCCGCCTGCCCAGATGCCGTTCGACACGAACATGACGTCGGCCTACTACGCGGAGGCGCTCGAGGTCTACACCACGGTCAACGGGTTGACGGCCGAGCAGACGCTGATCGCGAACTACTGGGCGGACAACGCCGGTGCGACGGGCACGCCGCCGGGACACTGGGTGCGGATCACGTCAGGGTTCCTCCAGAACTACAACGTGGACCTCGCCGTCGGCGCGCAGGCGTATGCCCGCGTGGGCATGGCGGTCGCGGACGCGTTCATCGCGTGCTGGGCCGCCAAGTACACCTACAACCGCGAGCGTCCGGTGACGTTCATCCGCCAGAACATCGACGCGAACTGGCTCCCGCTCCTCACGACGCCGGCCTTCCCCGAGTACACCTCGGGACACTCGACCCAGTCAGGCGCGGCGACCACGGTTCTCGCCGCCATGTTCGGGGACGTCCCGTTCACGGATGAGTCGAAGCAGGACGAGGGGTTCCAGCCGCGCTCGTTCACCTCGTTCACGGCCGCGGGCGACGAGGCCGCGCTGTCCCGTCTCTACGGCGGCATCCACTACCGTTCAGGGAACGAAGTCGGTCTGACGCAGGGCCGATGCCTCGGCGCCGCTCACGTTCAGCGCGTCGCGTTCCACGACTGATCCACCCCGTCGGATCGGCCCACGTTCGCACCATCGCGGTCGCGGACGTGGGCGTCCGCCTCACGGCTCCAGGTAGCGCCCGATCATGGTGGAGCAGGCTTCGTCCACGGCTCCGCGCGCCCTTTCATCCGCCTGATTCGTCGCCGCCACGACGGCGAAACCCCGCTCGGGCGCGATCCACGTCACGCAGTACCAGCTCGTGTTGCTCCCGGAGTGGGTGATCACGCCGCCGTGCGCCCAGGGCCGCTTCGCCGTGCCCCACCCGAACGCGTAGGTTCCGAACGGCGGAGTGTGGAGGCGCTTGATCGTCTCGGCCTTCAGGAGCTTGGGCGTGCCCTTTTCGCCGGTCGCGTGAAGCGAGGCGAACTTCAACCAATCGGCGATCGTGCAGTGCACCACGCCCGCCGGACCGATGGCGGGCGGGTTGTCGGCGTCCGGTCCGGGCTCGACGACCTGGCGCCCGCGCTCGCCATGGTGGCCGCGGGGTTGATCGAGACG
Organism: Planctomycetota bacterium; assembly: GCA_044222185.1. GTDB lineage: Bacteria > Planctomycetota > CAIWVZ01 > JBGANV01. The sequence continues at coordinate 1,599 of JBGANV010000009.1, read as the reverse complement.
GTCGGCAACTCCAGGCGCGCCGAATCCGGCGCTTTCCATCCCGAGCGGATCGAAGACTTCGCGCTTGATCAACGTCTCCCACGGAGTCTTCGTGACCCGCTCGGCGATCGCGCCCGCGATCGAAAAGCCCGCGTTCGAGTAGATGAACTTCGTGCCGGGCTTCGCCTCGGGTGCGCGCGTGATCACGCCGTCGAGCAGTTGCAGTCGCTGCTCGAGGGGGCTTCCCTGGCGCGCCCACAAGCGACCCCACAGTCCGCCTGCGTCCAGTGAGTTGGGCGCGCCGGAGCTGTTCGTCAGCAATTGGTCGAGCGTCACGCCGGCCCAGTCCGCGTGCATCGTCTCCTCGCGATCCTTGAAGGTCGCGCCCACGGTCGTCTTCCAGTCGAGCGTGCCCCTCTCGATGAGGATCGCGCAGAGGGTGGCCGTCATCGCCTTCGTGCACGAGCCGAGATGCCAGAGGTCGTCGACGGTGACCTTCGTGTCGTCGCCCCGACGGCGGAAGCCCGTGGCGCCGATGCCGACCATCTTCCCGTTCACCGACGCGGCGACCGCCAACGCGGGAACGTCGAATCGCACGCGGATCGGTTCGAGCACCGCGTCCACCCGCTCGGCGCCATCGGGGCGAGTGGTGACCGCGCGTGACTCCGTGGCCGGCTGCGAATCGGCGATCTGCGGCCGCGACTCGGGGACTTGCCCCGTGACGAACCTGCACGCGAGGAGCGTCACCAACACCCAGCCGGACTTCGCTGCCTGGTTCATGCGTCAAACCTCGTCGATTGGATTGGCCGTTCCTGCGAATGCGCCGAGGCCGTGGCCTCGCGCGGCGGGAGCGAACGTAATCCACCCGGCGCGCGCGGCCAAGGCGATGCGGGACCGCACGCGGGTCCGGGCCGCCCCGCTCGCGCCCCCGTTACACTGCGCCGCCATGCTCGCCGAGAGCTTCGCCGCCGACGGATTCGTACGCGTGCCAGGGGTTCTACCGCCTGTCGCCTGCGCGGAGCTCATCGCTCGACTTGCAGGGTTGAGCCCCACCTCCACGGGCCGGCGGTCGCTCCTCGCCGCGTCTTGGTGCGCTGATCTCGCCCGCTCCCTCAGCCTCCACGCGTCGATCGCGCCGATCGTCGCAGGCCTTTGCGCCGTGCAATGCACCGAGTTCGTGAAGCCGCCACGGCGCAGTTGGCTCGTGCCGCTCCATCAGGACTTGTTCATCCCGGTCGCCGAGCGTGTCGATCACCCGCACCTCCGAGGATGGTCGACGAAGGACGGTGCGCACTTCGTCCAAGCCCCTGCGGATGTGCTTCGGGCCCTCGTTGCGGTCCGCGTCCATCTCGATCCCTGTTCGCTCGAAGACGGTCCGCTGCGGGTCGTGCCCGGATCGCATGCTCGCGGGATCCGCCCTGACGCCGCGCCGCCAGCCCACACCGCGACCGTCGCCTGCCCCGCAGCGCCCGGCGACGTGCTCCTCATGCGCCCACTTCTGCTGCACGCCTCGTCGAAGGCGACGGGGACGAGCCTCCGCCGCGTGCTCCACTTCGTGTTCGGTCCGCCGACCTTGCCGTTCGGACTACGGTGGCGGGAGGCGGTGTGAGGAGTGGCGGG
>JBGANV010000003.1:0-896726 GCA_044222185.1 Planctomycetota bacterium | reverse complement strand
CGCTGCCGTCCCGGCCACCCGTACGGTCACTTGGACGTCGGACACGACCGTCCCGGTGATCACGGCCGCGGGCACCACGTTGCAGCTCGGCTGCAACCCGACCTCGGCGGAGATCGAAGCGGCCCTTGGCACGGCGACCGCCACCGACAACTGTGGCCCCGTCACCCCGACGTCGACGGACTCGACCGTGTCGCTCACTGGCTGCACGGCCTCCCAGACGCGTACGTGGACGGTGTCGGATGGCTGCGGCAACGCTGCCGTCCCGGCCACCCGTACGGTCACTTGGACGTCGGATACGACGGTCCCGGTGATCACTGCGGTTGGCACGACCCTGCAGCTCGGCTGCAACCCGACGACGGCGGAGATCGAGGCGGCCCTCGGCACGGCGACCGCCACCGACAACTGTGGCCCGGTAACGCCGACGTCGACGGACTCGACCGTGTCGCTCACCGGCTGCACCGCGTCGCAGACCCGCACGTGGACGGTGTCGGATGCCTGCGGCAACGCGGCCGTCCCGGCGACTCGCACGGTGACTTGGACCTCGGATACGACGGTCCCGGTCATCACCGCAGTTGGCACGACCCTGCAGCTCGGCTGCAACCCGACCTCGGCGGAGATCGAAGCGGCGCTCGGCACGGCAACGGCTACCGACAACTGTGGCCCGGTCACGCCGACGTCGACCGATTCGACCGTGTCGCTGACCGGTTGCACGGCCTCGCAGACGCGCACGTGGACGGTGTCGGATGGCTGCGGCAACGCGGCGGTTCCGGCGACCCGCACGGTGACGTGGACCTCCGACACGACGGTCCCGGTCATCACCGCGGTTGGCACGACGCTGCAGCTCGGCTGCAACCCGACCTCGGCAGAGATCGAAGCCGCCCTCGGCACCGCGACGGCCACCGACAACTGTGGCCCGGTCACGCCGAGCGCGACTGATTCGACGGTGACCTTCAATGGCTGCACCGCCTCGCAGACCCGCACGTGGACGGCGACCGACGGGTGCGGAAACGCTGCCGTCATCGTCGACCGCACGGTGAGCTGGACGGTCGACACCACGCCGCCGAGCCTCGTCTGCCCGGGCACGTTGTCGGGCTGCGCGACCGGTGGCGCGTTGACCGTTCCGGACTTCACGCCTGGCGCCATCGCAACCGACAACTGCGGCACGGTCGTCGTGACGCAGTCGCCGCCGGCCGGCACCCCGGTGCCTCCGGCCACGCCAGTCGTGACCGTGATCATCACGGCGACCGACGGCTGCGGGAACTCGGCCTCGTGCACGACCTACTACCTGATCGCCGCGGTCCAATCGGCCGTGACGAATCTGGGCGGCGGGTGCGGCAACCCGGCACCGCAGCTGATCTCGACGCAACCGGTCCTCGGGAACAACGTGACGGTCGGCGTGGTCAACGCTCCGCCGAACGCGCCGTGGATCCTCCTGTCCGGTCCGGCGAACGCGATCACGCCGATTCCGCTCGGAAGCGGGTGCACGCTCTTCGTGGATCCGTTCACGTTCCTGTTGAGCGGGCCGTTCATGACGGACGCGCTCGGCATGTCGGCGTTCACGATCTTCATGCCGGCTGATCCGGCGCTGCTGAACCTCGACTGCTGGCTGCAGGCTGGCGTCGTGGCGCCGGGCGGACCGCTCGGCGGAGTCCACCTGTCGAACGGCCTCGCGCTGTTCGACGGGACGTGCGTGCCGTACTGCACGTACGTGCCAGGCTCCTACGGTGGCAACGGAGTTGCCGGCACGATCTTCGACAACCACTACCTGACCGTGTTCCCGAACGGGCTCGACATCGGCGTGTTCAACCCGGGCAACGGCTCGGCCTCGCCGAACGGCGCGCACTGGACGGGTGACATCACGGGTCGCGCGGCGCTGAAGACCTTCCTCAACGCCACGGGCGGCCCGTCGGGCGCGTTGCCGGTCGACGCGGTGAATCCGACGACGACGTTGGGTGCGGGTCAGCTCGCCCGTCAGACGGCGGCCCTCACGCTCAACATCGGCTTCGGGGCCGCGGGCGTGAACGGCGGCGCCATCGACTACGGCACGCTCGTCTACTGGAACGTGGGCGTGAACGACTCGATGAACGGCTCGACGGTGAACCAGATCCTGGCGGCCGCCAATCAGGCGCTCGCCGGCAACGGTCTGCCGCCCGGCTACACGTTCACCGCGATGAACGCCCTCGTCGCAAGCCTCATCGAGGCCTACAACAACTGCTCGATGACGAGCTGGGCGACGCAGCACCTGTTCGGTTCTTCGACGATCCCGTGATCTCTCGGGAGAGGCGTTCGGGCTTCAGGCCCGGGCGCCCTCGCGACGACGTAGCATGCGCGGGCGCGCAATCGCGCGCCCGCTTCGTTCGACATCCGGCGCGCGGGTCGCTCGACCCGCGCCCGAGCCCGCAGGGGAAGCCATGCTCAGGACCTTCGTCGTCGTGACCGCGTTGTCGTGCTTCGTGTCGAGCGTTGTCGCGCGCGCACCTCAGGAGTCGGGCGCCGACAAGGCCGCTGCAGCCGCGTCACCCGCTGTCCATGTGGAGATCGAGCCGCAGGCGTGGCCGAGCGACGGGGCCGTCATCGACCAGGCCCGCAACGGCAAGGCCCCTCTGGCCGTGGCCGGCTCGATCCGCAGCGACCGCGCGTTCGTTCTCGCCGGCCGCATCCCGACGGACGCCGACCCCCGCCCCCTCGACTTCCGCGAAATCAAACTTCTTCCGCCGGGTGCCTATCGGCTGCTGGTCGACTTCGGTGCCGCCGGCCTGACGGTGGCCATCGACGACCACCCGGCGCCGACGCGCGACGATCTCACCTTTGGCAGCGATGCCAGGGGAGGGATCGCCCTGCGGCCGCTGGGATCGCCCGCCGCGGCGACGGCACCGACGCTTCGGGTGGACGCGAGCAAGCCCGGCGTGCTTTCGGCTCGGTGGGGCCCGTTCGGCGGCGACTTCGAACTGGGCACACTGCCGTGGCAGGCGACCGAACCGCTCCCGTTCGGTGGACCGACGGCGACCTTCGGCGTCGCCGGCGTCGACGTCGGTGAGTCGGTCTGGGCCTTCGATGCCGCTCCAGTCAGTGATCGCTCGGACCGCCCTGCGGGCCCCCTCGCCGAGGTGATCCAGATCGACGACGCGGGGCGCCTCACGCTCGTGGGCGGCACCACGACGTGGTCGTGGAAGATCTCCGTCACCCTCGATCCGAAGTCGCCGCGCATCACGTTCCAGAACGTGGACTCGCGACGGCCCAGGGCGAAGGAGTCCGTGGCGAAACTGGAGGCCGAGATGAAGGCCGCCGAGGGCTACCTCAAGGCCTTGCGCGAGGGAGAGGAGTCGCCCCAGCGGACCAAGGCCATCGCCCGTGCGGAACAACGCGTGTTGGCGCTCACGGCCGAACTGAACGCGGCGCGGGCACGGACCACTCCGCCCGCGACCATGCGCGACACGATCGAGATGCCCATGCGCGCGACGGTCGCACAGAAGCCGATGAGGTCTCTGGCCGTCGCGGCTGCGAAGCAGCACGACGGCGTTCGCCTGCAGATCCTGGCGCGCAACGGCACGTTCGAGGTCGATTTGAAGCCCGCGGACTTCGAGCTGTCGACGAAGCGCTGAGAAACGAAGAGCTGAGAGGGGCCGCCTCGGAGCGCGGCATCCCGGCGCCCCTGGGCCTCAGCGGGGCTCGCCGCCCTGTGCGTCGAGCCGCGCCGCGGCGGCGCGATCCGCGATGATCATGGGCGGGCCGGAAGCACTTCGCACTCGTGACACCGGCAGGTGGGAGTCACGCAGCCCCGCGGCTCGCCACAGAACGTCGGCCTTCGCTGCACCCGTGCAGAGAATCAGGACGAAGCGCGCCTTCGCGAGGGCTGCGAAGGTCCAGGTGAGGCGTGGAACGAACGGGGCGAGACCTGCCGGGTTGGCGACGATGAAGCGATCCGAAACGTCCAGCCCCGGTGTGCGCGGGAAGAGCGAGGCCACGTGCCCGTCGGGTCCGAGTCCGAGGAGGGCGATGTCCACGCCTCCGTCGGGTGAGTACGCCAGGAGGTCCGCTTCGGCGCGTTGGGCCTCTCCGACGTGATCCTTGACCTCGCCGCGAAGGCGGTGGACGCGCGCGGAATCCAGGCCGAGGGGATCGATGAGCGCGCGTTTCGCGAGTGCGTAATTGCTTTCGGCATGCGTCGGCGGCACGCACCGCTCGTCGGTGAAGAACACGTCGGTCACATTCCAGGGGACCGGGCGGTCGGTGTTCGTCGCGAGGTCCTCGTACATCATCGCCGGAGTCGTTCCGCCCGAGAGCGCGATGGAGAACCGACCCCGCTCGCGAACGGCGTCCTGCGCGGCACGTCGAACGACGTCGGCCGCGGCGCGCGCGGCGCCTTGTGGATCGGGGAGGACCTGGACGGGCAGAGTCATCACTCGGCCTCGACCTGGACCTCGGCTCGACCGCGGCGAATGGTCACCCGTACGACCCACGGCCGGCAGCACACGGGGCAGTCCTGCGTGAAACGCTGCGACTTCCCCGCGGAGAAGTCCACCTCGATCTCCGAAGGCTCGCCGCACGAGGGGCAGTCGACCGCGATCACGTCATCCATCAGGGTTGTCGCCACGTGTGCCCCGACTGCGCCAGGAAGATGTGCGACTCCTGCGGACCCCACGTCCCCGCTGCGTACGTCGGGACGGGGTCTTCCGTCTCCTTCCAGTAGTTCAGGATCGGGTCCGTGAGACGCCACGCGACTTCGACCTGATCGTTCCGGTTGAAGAGCGTGCCGTCGCCCTGCATGCAGTCGAGGAGGAGCGTCTCGTACGCCTCGGGCTGCTCGTTGCCGAACGCCTCGTCCCAGCGGAAGTCCATGTCGACGGCCTGAACGCGGATGTCGGGTCCGGGGATCTTCGACTCGAAGCGCACGGAGATCGCCTCGTCAGGCTGGAGGCGAATGACGATGAGGTTCCCCTTGAGGCGGTTCTTCTCGAGGAACCGGAAGAGGAGATGCGGGACGCGCTTGAACTGGATCGCGATCTCCGAAACGCGGCGAGGCAGGCGTTTGCCGGTACGCAGGTAGAACGGGACGTCCTGCCAGCGCCAGTTGTCGACGAAGAGACGCCACGCGACGAAGGTCTCCACCTGCGACTTCGGCGCGACCCCTTCCTCCTCGCGATAACCCGGCACGGACTGCCGGTCGAGGATCCCCGTCTCGTACTGGCCGCGGATCACGTTGTGGGCGATCTCGTCCTCGGCGAGCGGGCGGATCGAGCGCAGGACCTTCACCTTCTCGTCGCGCACGGCATCCGCATCGAACGCCGGCGGCGGCTCCATGGCGACGAGTGTCATGAGTTGCAGGAGGTGGTTTTGCACCATGTCCCGCAGGGCGCCGGACTCCTCGTAGTAGCGGGCTCGATGCTCGATGCCGATGCTCTCGGCCACGGTGATCTGCACGTGGTCGATGTACCGCCGGTTCCACACGGGCTCGAAGAGCGTGTTCGCGAAGCGGAACACCATCAGGTTCTGGACGGTCTCTTTGCCGAGGTAGTGGTCGATTCGGTAGATCTGCTGCTCGTCCAGCACCGACAGAAGCGTGTCGTTGAGCTGACGGGCAGACGCCTCGTCGCGGCCGAAGGGCTTCTCGACGATCAGCCTGACGAAGCCCGTTCCTTCCTTGCGACGGCGCATGACGCCAGCCCTGCCCAGGCTCGTGGCGATGGGCCCGAAGAACGAGGGCGGGGTCGCGAGGTAGAAGAGACGGTTGCCGTCGGTCGCGTGCTCACGGTCGATCCGCTGCAGCGTCGCCTTCAAGTCCGCGTACAGCGCGTCGCTCCCGAAGTCGCCGGAGAGGAAGTAGAGCTTGGGGCCGAACTTGGACCAGATGGCGTCTTCGACGGGCTTCTTGCGCGAGAACTCCTCGACCGAGCTGCGCATGAGCGCGCGGTAGTCCTCGTTCGACTTGGGCGTGCTGCCGATCCCGACGAGTGCGAACGCTTCGGGGAGGAGTCCTTGTCGCGCCAGGTTGTAGAGCGCCGGAACGATCTTGCGCTTCGCCAGGTCGCCGGCCCCACCGAACAGGACGAAGACGTGCGGTGCGACGGCTTGGGGGTGTGCTCCGTCGCCGTTCCCGTTGCCGTCTTTCAGCTTCATCTTCATGGGTCAGGCCTTCTTCACGGCATGGCCGCCGAAGGCATTCCGCATGGCGGCGAGAGCCTTCCCGGCGAAGGACTCCTCCTGGCGGCTCGCGAGCCTGAACAAGAGCGAGTGCGTGATGACCGGCGCCGGCACGTCGAGGTCGATGGCCTCTTGCACCGTCCAGCGACCCTCACCCGAATCGGGTACGAACGGCTTGATCCCGTCGAGCGTGGGGTTCGCCTTGAACATGTCCTCGGCGAGTTCGCACAGCCACGACCGGACGACCGATCCGCGGTTCCAGACCTTCGTGACCTGGTGGAGGTCGAACTGGTAGCGCGACCGCCGCAGGATCTCGAAGCCCTCGGCGTAGGCCTGCATCATCCCGTACTCGATCCCGTTGTGGATCATCTTGCAGTGGTGGCCGGCGCCGGGGCCGCCCACGTGCGCCCACCCGTCCGGTGGGGCGAGCGTCGTGAAGATGGGCGCGAGCCGCGTCACCGGTTCGGCGTCCCCGCCGATCATCAGGCAATAGCCGTTCTTGAGCCCCCAGATGCCGCCGGACGTTCCCGCGTCGATGAAGTGGATGCCTTTGGCGTTCAAGGCGGCGTGCGCCGCGATCGAGTCGTGGAAGCGGGAGTTGCCACCGTCGATGATCGTGTCGCCGGGCTTCAGGATCCGGCCGAGTGCCTCGATGGTGTCGGTGGTCGGGGCGCCGCTCGGCACCATCACCCACACGGCCCTCGGTGCCGCAAGTGCCGCGACGAGACCTTCGAGTGAATCGGTTCCGCGGGCCCCGTTGGCTGACGCCGCCTTCGTCGCTTCCGCGCTGCGGTCGTAGACGACGACCTGGTGCCCGCCGCCAAGCAGCCGCTGGACCATGAACCCGCCCATCTTCCCGAGCCCGACGAAACCAAGTTGCATCGTTCCATCCTCTTTCGGGTGCGCGCGCAATCGCCGAGCCCCTCTCGTCTTCCGCGGTCGAGCGCCGCGTCGTCGGCCGGCGCCCTCACGGCCGAAACGGGCGGCTGAAAGTACCAGAAAGCACGCGTCCGTACGTCTTTTCGGCCGAGCTGAGCCGGGACCTTTTGGGCGTCTCTCTACGTTCGATGCCGACGGGGCATCGGCCGATCCGGTCAACCTTCGGCGGTGAGGCGGGAGGCGAGGAACGTCGCGGGGTGTTCGACGCGGATCGAGAGGCCTCGGCGGGCGATCCCCCGTCGCCACTGCAGGATGCATCCCGGGTTGCCCGTGAGCAGCACGTCGGCACCCGTACGCTTCAACGCGTCGAGCTTGGGCTCGAGGACGGCGTCGCTCATCTCGGGGTGGTCGACGTTGTAGATCCCGGCGGCACCACAGCAGAGCTCAGCCATCTCCAGCGGCACGAGGCGGACGCCCGGGACCCGCTTCAGGAGATCGAGCGGTGCCTTCGTCTCACCCTGGGCGTGATGGAGATGACACGGCGCGTCGTAGGTGACGATCTCCGGCCGCGCCACGAACGTCAGCCGCTCGCCGTTCTCCAGGAGGAATCGCGTGACGTCGACGATGCGGGGGAGCCGTGCGGCGGCCGTCGCATCCGGGGTGAGATGCCCGTAACCCACGAGCGCCGCGCTGCACCCAGCGCTGTTGGTGACGACGGCGTCGGCCTTCGGCGCGGTGAACGCCGCGATGTTCGTGCGTGCCAGCGAGCGAGCCGTGTCGAGATCGCCGTCATGCTCGTGGAGGGCGCCGCAACACGTCTGTCCCTCGGGCACGATGACGTCGAACCCAGCGCGCGAGAGGAGCCGCATGGTGTCGCGGTTCACGTCCTGGAACAGGACGGCCATCACGCAGCCCTCGAGCAGCGCCACGGTTCCCTTCTTCTCGCCGGCCGCGAACGCGCGCCGAGGAAGCGGGCGGCGATCGGAGGCTCGCGGGATCTCCGGAGCCATGGACTCCATGACGCGAAGCCGCCTCGGGAGCAGATGACGGATCGGGCGAAAGATCGACCGCTGCCAGAAGCGCAAGAGGCCCGCGAGGCGGTTGAGCCGTGTACGGTCCGGAATCACGCGACGGAGGAGGAACCGCCGGATCGCACCCGGCCGGCGCAGCTCGTGGCGCGTGTGCGCCATGAGCTCGCCGAATCGCACGCCCGACGGGCAGACGGACTCGCACGCGCGGCAGACGAGACACGAATCGAGGTTGGCGACGAGGTCGAGATCGGGCTTGGCGCGACCCTCGAGAAGGGCCCGCATGAGGTAGATTCGGCCGCGCGGATTCTGGTTCTCGTCACCGGTGATGCGGTACGTCGGGCAGTGCTGCGTGCAGAGTCCGCAGTGGACGCAGTCGAGCGACTGCTGATACGCGAGGCGCTCGGGCTGGCTCGCGAGGTTCGAGGGGGCATCGGCCGCGGTCGTCATGGGCGGAGAGACGATACGCGCCGCGACGACGACTCACTGCCTGATTCTCGAGCCGGGGGCGGTCCGTGACCGAGGCCTCGAGCGGGGCGGCCGGTCAGTGAACGAAGCTCGCACCGCTCTGTTCGATCACCGCCGCCCAGGCGTGGGGAAGTCGGGCATAGCGACCGCCGCCGTGCGGGCCGGACCAGGAAACGCCGTCGTCGTCGTACTCGAACGTCAGGGCTCCGATCGTGAGCCGGCCGTGACGCTCACCGAGCCGGCCCGAATAGCCGCGGTGGCCGCGGAACGTCAGCTCGTAGCCGTCCTTCTCGAAGATCGTGTCCTCGGCGGTGCAATGGACTCGTACGCTCGCGATCGATCCTGCGGGGCCGTCGGCCGCCGCCTGGGAGTCCGTGGTGATCTCCGTGGGAATCGACATCTCGACGTGCTGCGCCGATCGGCAGGCGGCAGCGCCGATCAACACGGAAAGTGCCAGGGCGACTCTGTTCATCACGGCCTCCGAAGAACGCGCCGCCTCGCTCCGACGGTGCGCCATTTTCGCGAGCCGGCATCGTAGGCGCATGCCCACGGCGTCGCCAACCGGTCGGGACGAGCCGTGGGGGCCCAGCGCCGGTCCCGGATGACGGGTTCAGCCGAAGATCGTTCGGCCGGGGTTCAAGAGGCGTGCGGGATCGAGCGTCGCCTTCAGGCCGCGCATCACGTCGATTCCACCTGGGACCTGGCTCGGGAAGCGATCGGCCAGCGTGAGGTGGAACGAGGGCTCCCGGGGCATGTCGATCGTGGCGCCAGCCGCGACCAGGGCGAGCTCCAGGTTCCTCGGGTCGACGATCGGGGATGAGCCGGGTTCGAACCAGGACTCGCGGACGCCGGAAAGCACGTCGTGGACGACCCCACGCGCCGGCGCAAGCCGGGGCACGACGGACGCGCGCAGGCCGCGCCAGCTCGCGGGCAGCGACGCGACCCGCAGGACGACGTCGTTCGGGGGCGCCTCCATCGAAGGCGCGAGGGCGATCCCCGCATCCTGGACCTCCACGGGCACCGAGGCACGGGCGCGGACGTCGTCGATGACCGCGCCCACGAGCGACTTCATCCCCATCACGGAAGCGACGACCGCGGCGCCCTCTTCGATCCCGAGGTCCGCCGCTGCCGCACCGCCCAGGAGGTGGAGCGCCGCCAGGTCCGGAACGCCGGCGCGCAGTGCCATGGCGGCCTCGAAGGCTCCGTCATCGGTCGGGTGACGCATGACGAGTCGCACGGACGCCTCGGGCGTTGGCCGAAGCCGCACGGTCGCCTCGAGGATGATCGCGAGCGCTCCTCGGCTCCCCGTGTACAGGCGGCAGAGGTCGTAGCCCGTCACGTTCTTCACGACGCGCCCGCCACACTTCGTCACGCGGCCGTCCGCGCCTACGACGACGAGTCCGAGGACCTGGTCACGGACGTGACCGAAGCGGGACGCGAGCGGGCCGTCGCTCGCGGCGGCGATGATCCCGCCGATCGTCGCTCGTTCCGGATCGGGAGGATCCATGGCGACGAACTGGCGGTGCTTGCGGAGCCCATCGTTGAGGGATGCGAGTCCGGCGCCGCACTCCACGGTCAAAGTCAGGTCCCCGACTTCGTGAGCGACGACCCGATCGAGATACTCGGTGGACAGAAGGCACGTGACACGCGGATCGGCGGGACCCACGCGCGGCGACGTGTTCCCGCCGACCGGCACGATGACGAACCCGTCGCGGGCGGCGGCGCGCACGATCTCTGCAACCTCCTCCCGCGTCCGCGGCATCACGTGAACGAGCGGCAGTGCGTGCGGGGCGTACTGCTCGGCCCCCGACTCGATCAGGCGGACGCGGTCCGAGCCCAGGATCGCTTCGAGCACGTCGTGCGTGGTCCCCAGGCTCGTCGTCACGATGCAACCTCGGCGTCGCGCGCGAGCTTGGCGCCGCGCACTTCCGCGCAGGCCCTCGGAGTCGGCAGGATCTTGCCCGGGTTCATCAGCTCGCGCGGGTTCACGGCGAGGCGGACACGACGCATGACGTCCAGATCGTCGTCGGAGAAGAGCAGCGCCATGAACTCCTGTTTCTCGAGGCCGATTCCGTGTTCGCCGGAAAGGGCTCCTCCGGCTGCCAGGCACACTTCGACGATCTCGCGACCGGCCTGGACCACCCGCGCCACCTCGTCCGCGTTGCGGCCGTCGTAGCAGATGTTCGGGTGGAGGTTGCCATCGCCGGCGTGGAAGACGTTCGCGAGCCGCAGGTTCAAGCGGTCGCAGATCTCGCAGGTCTTGGCGAGGACCTCGGGAAGCTTGCTGCGCGGGACGACGGCGTCCTGCACGTAGAGATCGGGGGCGAGTCGGCCCATGGCGCCGAACGCGCCCTTGCGGCCGCGCCAGAGGAGTTTGCGCTCGTCGGCGTCACGTGCCGTCGTCACCGCGATGCAACCGTTGCGCTGGAGGTGGCGGACGACCCTCGCGGAGGCGTCGGCGACCTCGGCGGGATGACCGTCCAGCTCCACGAGGAGGACGGCTCCGGCTTCCGTGGGATATCCGGCCTTGAAAACGCTCGCCTCGACGGCGGCGATCGTCCGTTCGTCGAGCGCTTCGAGCGCCGACGGCGCGATCCCTGCCGCGATGATGTCGGAGACGGCGCGGCATGCCTGGTCGAGCGTGGGGAAGGGAGCGAGCAGCGTCTCGACGGCGGCGGGGATCGGGAGGAGCCGGCAGGTGATTTCGGTGGCGATGCCGAGAGTGCCCTCACTTCCGAGGAAGAGCCCGCGGAGGTCGAGGCCGTGCGCACCCTCGGCGGCACAGCCGAGAGTGGCGAGGGTCCCGTCCGGGAGTACGACCTTCACGCTCAGGATGTGGCGCTCCGTCGATCCGTACTTCAGGCAGTGCGGCCCGCCAGCGTTCTCGGCCACGTTGCCGCCGACCGAGCACGCCGTCTGGCTGGATGGGTCGGGCGCGTAGTAGAGGCCGTAGGGTTTGACGGCATCGGTCAGGCTCTGGTTGATGACGCCCGGCTCGATCACCGCGAGGCGGTTTTCAGGGTCGATGCTCAGGATGCGATTCATCTGCGTGAGCTCGATGAGGACGCCCGCGCGCGGAGGCGTCGCTCCTCCGGACAGCCCCGTTCCCGCGCCCCGAGGCGTGAACGGAACGCCCGCTTCGTTGCAGAGCCGGACGATCGCCTGGACCTCCGCCGTCGTCCGCGGGAACACGACCGCCGCCGGCACCTGCTTGAAGTGGGTCAGGCCGTCGCATTCGTACACGAGGACGCGGGCGGCGTTGTCGAAGACGCGCGTCGTTCCCAGGAGATCCCGGAAACGGCGCAGCATGGCCTTCTCGAGCGGCTCGAAGATCGGCGGTTGGGCGGGCATGAGGTCGTTCTCGGCGGGTTCGGCTCACACCCACTTGCGCCGGCGGAACCACCAGAAGCTCGCGGCTCCGACGATCACCATGACGCCAAGACAGATGAAGTACCCGAGCGGGTGGTGGAGTTCCGGCATGGCATCGAAGTTCATGCCGTAGACGCCGGCGATCCACGTGAGCGGCAGGAAGATCGTCGAGACGACCGTGAGGTTCCGCATCACCTCGTTCATCTTGGTGTTGACGGCCGAGAAATGGAGGTCGCGGATCGACGTCGCTTGCTCGCGCAGCATTTCCACTTGATCGATGACCTGCGCGAGGTGGTCGCTCACGTCGAGGAAGTACGGGTTGAGCGTTTCGTTGATCTGCTTGAAGTCGGACCGCACGAGCGCGTTCACGGCTTCGCGCATGGGCCACGCGTAGCGGCGCAGGTTCTGCAGAGCCTGGCGCAGCGAGTGCAGCTCCTGGCTCACGCCCACGAGGTCGGCGCTCGTTCCCACGGCTTCGTCGGCGGCCTCGAGTCGCTCCGCGAACGAGTCGAGGACGGGGAAGAACCGGTCGACCAGCGTGTCGACGAGGGCTTGCAGGAGGGTATCCGGGCCGCCCCGACGCAGGCGGCTTCCCGGATGGCGGATGCGGTAGTGCACGGCCTCGAAGGTGTCGCCCGGCGAATCCTCCACGGAGATCACCCAGCCGTCACCCAGGAACAGCGACACGAGTTCGACGTTTCCGAGATCGTTGGAGTCGCTCGTGAGCGGGTCGACGGCGATGATGTTGATCACGTCGTGGTGCGACTCGGTCTTTGGGCGCGAGCGGCGCGAGAGCGTGTCTTCGATGGCGAGGGGGTGGATTCCAAACGTCTTCATCAGGTGACGGAAGACACCCAGATCGGCCAGGCCCTCGACCGAGATCCACAGCACCTTCCCCGGCTCGACGTCCACGGGCATCTCGTCGAGCCTCTGGATGGTTCGCGAGTCCACGTGCGCCTGGTCGTAGATCGTGACCGTGACGCGTGGAATCCCGGCGTAGAGGAGCTCGTCCGGGAGGCGCAGTTCCCCCGGTGGAGCGCCGATCAATGACTTTCGCGGAGGAGCGAGTGCCACGAGGGTCAGGGCTTCTTCTGGAGGACGTTCTTCAGCGTCATCAGGGCCATGCCGGTTCCGTAGCTCTTGCCCATCTCGTGGCTGTCGATGAAGCTCCCATCGAACTCGCCGATGGAGAGGATCTGCTCGGCGAGCTTCTGCTCGTGGGCGGCTCGTTTGTCGGCGGGGAGTCCCTTCAGGGCTTCCGACGTGCCCCACGTCGCGTGCCAGAAGAAGAACCCGGCCAGTTCGCCGTCCGTGTGGTAATCGCACAGCCGGACGCGCTCGAATCGCGGCATGAACTTCCAGTAGTTGTCCATGGCGGCCTCGAGTGCCTTCGTCTCGCCGGGCTTGGCGATCAGCAGGGCGCGCTCGCAGACCGGCATCCGGGCCATGGCGTTCTTCAGCGAATCCTCGCCGTTTCGCGGTGCACGGCCTGCGCCGTAGGCGAACGCGCCCTCATCCGAGCGGACGGAATTCAGCGCCTTGGCGGCCTCCGCGAACAGGGCATCCGGCACCGCGATGCCGACCTGCCGCGCGTAATCGAGCGCGACGGCGACGGCGCCCGTGGTGAACGGGTTCGAGTACTCGTGAGCGAAGAACCCCTTCTCCGACTGCTGGCGCGCCAGGTCCTTCACGATCCGCGTCATGGCCTCGTGGTACTTGTCGTAATGCTTCTTGTCGCTGACGCCGGCAGCCATGCGTTTGCTCAGATAAACGAGACGGAACGCGTCGGCGTAGCACTCCTCGTTGTGCCCGCGCGCGAGGCTGTCCTCGTTCAGGATGAACGCCTCACCCTTCTTCAGTGCCTTGTCGATGGCGTCCGGGTTCACCTCGCGCCAGTCGAGCAGGCCCGACATGGCGATGGCCGAGATGGCCGTCCATGCGTTCGGCAGGATGCGGGGTGTGGACCAGTATGCGTACCGCGAATCGGTCCAGCCCCCGTCCGACCCCTGGCGGCGCAGCAGGAACGCCACCGCGCGTTGGACGGCGTCGTCCGATTGCGCCATCGTTCGCTTCATCGTCGTGTTGGATGCGAGCACCTTGCAGACGGCGTCCGGCGGGAAGAACGGGTCTTCGAAGGCGTGGAACGCGGGGCCGATCGGCGTGGTGTCGCGGCCCACGAGGAGGTTCGTCGCCGACTGGGCTGCGAACGAGGAATCGGGCCAACGGTTCACGACGTCGCGGAACGTGGATTCGGCCTGACGGGACTTGCCCGTGAGGATCTGGACCTGGGCCGTGAGGTAGCGGGCCTCGGCGGCACGGGGGTTTGCCGCGGCGGCGGACGCGTCATCCAGGTGGCTTGCGGCGGCGACGAGATCGCCCGTGCGGAGCGCGACGAGCCCGCGCTCGGTGGCGATGTAGCCCTTCAGCTCGGCATCTTCACCGCCGAGCTTCGCAGCCGAGTCGAGCGCGGCCATCGCGTCCTGGATCTCGTGGGAGAGTCGCTTCACGACCGCGATGACGAACCAGCCGTGGGCTTTCATGACGTCGTTCGGGCCCTTTTCGATCAGCGCACGGCCGATGCGTTCGGCGCCTTCGTCGAAGCCCGCGGCGACTGCGTCGAAGGTCGCGGTCGCGGCCTTCGAGAAGTCGGCCTCTGCCGCCTTCGTCTCATCGACCACCGACGCCGGAACCGGCGCCAGTTCGGGTTGCTGCTTCAGCAGGGCCATGAGCACCTGCCGGAAGTAGTCCGCGTTGAAAGTCCGGATCCCGTCCAGGCGATGGATGATCGTTCCGTCCGGCTTCATGACGACGATCGCCGGCTCGATCCAGTCCACGTTCTTGATGCCCGTGCGTTTCTGGAGGTCCTTGCTGCACGCCATGCGGACGGGCACGAAACGGGATTCGATGAGCTTCGGCAGCAGGCGATCCGTGAACGCGACGACCTTCATGTAGTCGTCGAGCAGCGGGGACCGGTACATCTGCACGCCCTCGATGCGGGGCATGTACCAGAACACGAGCTTCTTCTCGGCGGCCGCACGGGCGAGCGCCTCATCCAGCAGTTTGTTGCGGTCGACCGTCGTCTTCGGAAGCACCGGCTGGGGCCCGCCCGGGTCAGGCGCGTTGAAACCGTCGGTCATCCATTGGATCGCGTCGACTCGCGCGGCGGCCTTCGCGATGGCGAGGTCTTGGGCGTGGGCGACTGCGCTCGAGAGCAGCAGGACGGCGATCAATGAGCCTCTCGCTGACATGTCTCATCCTTTCCTTCGGCGGCGGTTCCGGTTGGGAATGCGGGGCGATTGTATCCTGTTGCCGCGCGAAGCGGGGACGCTTCGCCAAGCCTTCAGGATCACGTGACGACCGAACCCGACCCAACGCAGACCGCACTCGTCGACCTGGCCCGCGCGATTCGCGACCGGGTCGTCGCCGCACACCGCTCGAAGCCTGGCGTGGATCTGGCATCTCCCGCGGGCCAGGCGACGGGGGATCTCCAATACGCCATCGACCGGGTTTCGGAGGAAGGACTGGCGGAACTGGCGGCGGAACGGTTCTCGGACGGGCCGATCCGCCTCCTGGCCGAGGGCACCCGGCCCGAGGGCGTGGTCCTGGGCTGCGGCGGCAACCGGCGCCTTCTCGTCATCGATCCCATCGACGGCACGCGGGGGCTCATGCACGACAAGCGCAGCGCATTCGTGCTCGCCGCCATCGCACCGGACCGCGACGGCGCGCGGCTGCGCGACGTCACGTGTGCCGTCATGGTCGAGATCCCCACGTCCCGATCGGACCTGTCCGACGTCTTTGCCGCGACGCGCGGCGCGGGCGTGCGTGGGTTCACCGAGAACGTTGTGATGGGGACACGTGTACCGCTTTCGCCCGCACCGAGCACGGCGACGACCTTCGCGCACGGGTTCGCCTCGTTCAGCCGGTTCTTCGCCGGCGCCGCGGATCGGATCGGCGCGCTCTCGGAGTCGTTCTTCGACCGTGTGGCGGAGATCGATCCGCTCTCCTGCGCTGCGATCTTCGAGGACCAGTTCATCTCGAACGGGGGGCAATGCCACGCGCTGCTGACAGGTCGCGATCGGTTCGTGGCAGACCTGCGTCCACTGTTCCGCGACCGGCGGGGAGACCGCCTGATGTGCGCCCACCCCTACGACGTGCTCGCGGCCGTCATCCTGGAGGAGGCCGGTCTGCCCGTGACGGACGAGCGGGGCGCGCCGCTCGATCCGCCACTCGATCTCTCGACCGACGTCGGGTTCGTCGCGTGGGCAAACGGAGGACTGCGTGCGCGATTCGAGGAGGCGCTGCGCGACGCCATCGATCGACACGCTCGCTGATGACGCTCCTTGCGCGGCAAGACGGCAAACCCGCGATGGAGCGCCGGACGACCGCACGCGAAGCGGGCGTGCGTGCGGCGGGACCGCCGGTCGTCTCGATCGGCCCGACCGAGGTGAGTTCGCGAGCGTGGCTTCCGAGGATCATGCCGACGTCAGCGGCCCTGTGCTGCGCCTCGGGAACATCTGAACCGCACTCGGCCCCTGCTCGTTACCTGTGAGTAACTGAATGCGATTGCCGCATGGGCCCTCGGCTCGTCGAGATCGGCCCGAAAGCCGAGCGCCTTCCCGCCGTCCGCTCGGGTCCGGCTTGCGGTTTGCACTCCGGCACATGTGACCTGCGACCCGCGACCCGAGTCCACCAAGAATCCCATGCGTCATCCGATCTCCATCATCCTCGGGCTCTGGTTCGTGATCGAACTGGCTGGCGCGCAGGGCCCGATCGCGCCGTTTGCCGTCCTGCGCGAGTCGTTTCCACCCGGTGACGGGTTGATCGGCGTCGCCGACCTGGATGGGGACGGGGATGTCGACGTGGTCACCACGAACGGCGTTCGATTGAACGACGGCCACGGGGTGTTCACCGCCGTGGCCCAACCGCAGGGCGGGTTCCTGGTGCAGGACGGACTCCTGCGCCCGCAAGCGGCGCTGGGCGATCTCGATGGCGACGGCCTCGTCGACCTGTTCGGCGTCTTCCTCGGCGTGCCGCGAATCTGGATCAACCTGGGCGGTGGTGTGTTCGTCCTCTCCGTCACGCCGTTGCCGACGCCGATCTCGACGGTCACGAGCGACGTCGTCCTCGCCGATCTCGACCGCGACGGCGATCTGGATGTCGTCATGACTCATCCGGTGCAGGTCCCGGGCGGGTTCAATCCCGGGCCCATCGAGATCTGGCGGAATTCGGGCGGAGTCTTCACGCCGAGTCCATCGCCGGCAACCCAGGTCGTTTCCGTCTGGACCGCGCTCGTCGACGTCGATGGGGATCTCTTCCCCGACATCGTCTGCGCGAATCAGCCGAGCGGCGGCACCGCCCCGGCAGCGCCCACGCGAATCGTGCTGCGCAACTCCGGAGGGGGGACGTTCCCGTCGCCACCGGTGATCCTTCCGGGGACGCCGGTCCGCGGTGAGACGTTCGACGTGCGAGATGCCGACGGCGATCTCGTTCCCGATCTCCTCTTCTCGGTCGTGCGTCCGGCAGGAATCGGAGCGACACAGATCGAGTTCCTTCGCGGAGTCGGCAGTGGGACGTTCACGCTCGCGGGAACGTCGACTCACGGAGGCGCGTGCCAGGCGTGGCTCGCCGACGTAACGGGTGACTTCCAGGCCGACGTGGTCGTGTCCGACAAGGCTGGCGTGTTCGTCTACCCGCGGCCCGCGGGAAACGCGGGAGCGCTGGTGCCCATCTCGACGTCGTCGCTGTCGGCCGCGACGACGATCTACGTCCCGTCCATGGGACGCAGCGCCGTTGGGGACTTCGACGGCGACGCCGATCTGGACATCGTCGTGGAGACGCCGCAGGGACTGCGGCCCGGGTTCAACGATCTGCAGGGGCATCTGTCGGCTGCCCTCGGCACCGTGACCAGTGCAGGGTCGGCCGCGGGGCTGATCCCAGCCGACGCCAACGGGGACGGCGCGGTCGACCTCCTCTACAGCGAACACATCGCCGCTGGCGCGATCCCGCGGGTCTTGCGCAACGACGGCCGCGGGAACCTTGCGCCGGACGCCTCGGTCGCGTTCCCGGTGACGCCCGCGCCCTTCCCGTGCAGACTCACTCCCGTCGACGTCAACCACGACGGGTTCACCGACCTCGCGTGCGTGCTGCCCCTCACCCTGACCCCGGCGCGGATCCTCGTCAGCTCCGGGCCCGGTACGTGGGTGGCTGGCGCGACGGTGTCGCTCAATTCCACCGTCCCGATCGTCGCAGGTGACATGGACGGCGACGGACTGGAGGACCTCGTCGGGGCGACGGGGCCGGCAATCGTCGTGGCGCTGAACGTCGGGGCGGCGGCGATCACCTGGCCTGCGACGGGATTCGCAGCTCCCTCCGGACTCAGCGAAATCGTCCTCTCGGATCTGGACCGGGACGGCGACCTCGACATCGTCGCCGGGCTTGGACTTCCCGGCGCTTCGACCGCATCCGCCATCGTCTATCTGAACGACGGGACCGCGCACTTCACGACGGGCGCCGTTCTCGTCGGATCGGTCCTCCCGTTCCACGTGACGGCGGCGGACCTCGACGGAGACGGCGATGCGGACCTGCTGATGGGCGGGCAACTCTGGTGGAATGCAGGAACCGGCACGTTCGTCGTGGGCAACACCTTGCCGACCGGTGCCGACCCGTCTCTCGCGACGACCGCCTTCGACGTGGACGGGGATGGCATCGTCGACGTGATCGACGACCAGGGGCGGTTGTATCGCGGCGCGCCGGGTGGCGCGTTCCCGACGTGGGAGTCGTTGCCCACGCCTGCCGTCCCACTCGTGCACGCCGATCTCGATCGAGATGGCGACGAAGACCTGGTGCTCGCCGGCCCCCGCATTGCCACCAATCTCGCGCGGAACCTCGCACGCGGCGCGCCCGTGCGTGCGGGCCGGCCCACGTCGTTGGAACTTGCCGGACCGCCGCTTGCGCCGTGGTTCGTGTTCGCGTCGCCGGGTCCGTCGACGATTCCGCTCGCGCCCATGGGTACGCTCTTGTTGGATCCCGCCGGGCTCTCGCTGCTCGGTTCGGGCGTGTTGTCGACGACAGGACGCGCGCAGATTCAGGCGACGGTCCCGAGCACGCTCTCGATCATCGGGTTCACGACCTACGTTCAGGCCGCGCTCGTGACCGGGAGCGGCATCCGGCTCACGGGGGCCGAGCGGATGAGCGTGGGCTACTGACGGCGCGGTCTCGCGCGTGCGATCAACGCTTCGGCGACTTCGATGGCTTGCCGTCGAATCGCGCGCGGATCGTCGACGCGATGCCGCCGCGTCCCGTCCAACGCGTTTCGATCTCCATCCACCGCGGGTGGCAGCACGAGACGAGGTGATCGAGGATCTCGTTCGTCACCGCCTCGTAGAAGATGCCGCGGTTGCGATAGCTCTGGTAGTAGAGCTTCAGGCTCTTCAGCTCGAGGCACGCCTTGTCGGCGACGTACCGGAGCACGACGGTGGCGAAGTCGGGATGCCCGGTCTTCGGGCACACGGACGTGAACTCCGACGCCACGTGTTCGATGACGAAATCACGGCGTGGATTGGGATTGGCGAACGTTTCGACCGGCGGCAGGGCGTCCTTCATGACGTCCGACCGTACGCGGGGCGGGGACGACGTTCAAAGCGCGAGCGGGTTGACGGTCACCCGAGCATGAGGACGCGCTGGCGATCCACGGCAGCGAGCGTCGGCGCGATCGTGCCGATGACGGACTCCACGCTCAGACCCAGCTCCTCGCGCAGTTCCTCGTCGCGCCCATCGCAAATCAGGGTCTCGACGTCCTCCTCGAGCTCCTCGCGACGCTTGGAGTGGAGGTGGACCTGATAGGACAGCGCATCCGCGAGGTCGATGACCGTGATCGTGCGGTTCGTGCTCTCGGGGAACGCCTCTCGCTGGCCGATCGGCAGGTGGTGGGCAGCGATCACGAGCGTGATGTCCGGCGGTAGTTTCCATTGGTTGCCGAGCATCCGTCCCGCGGTCTCGTGGTCGAATCCGAACAGCGCTCGCTCGCGGCGTGAGAGCTTCGTGCGAGGATCGGGATCTTCCTCCAGCAACTCCACGAGGCCGGCGCCCAGCATGTGAGCCATGACGAGCCGGCCCACGTCGTGGAGGAGTGCGTACGTGTAAGCCGTCTCCGGGACGATGTCGAGCGCGGGGTTCGCCGCGGCGAGGTTCATGGCGAAATAGGCCGCCGTGATGTTCGTGACCCAAAGCTCCGTCATCACCTCGTCGTGCGGATCGAAGACGCGCTGCAACTGCGTCTGCGCCACCGTGCCCGTGATCATGCGCACGCCTACGCGCAGCACGGCCTTCTCCACGCTGTCGATGGTCGACTGACCCGTGAATGCCGCCGAGTTGGCGATCTTCATCACCTGCGTCGCGAGAGCCGTGTCGCTGGCGATGATGGCGACGACCTTCTCGAGCAGGGCCGGATCCTGGCCGTTCAGGCCCATGAGCTTGCTCACGCCGTTCGACAACGGCGGCAGGCCCCGGATCTGGGTGAGGAGATCTCGCAGCAGCGCCATGTCACGCGTCGAAGTCATGCGATCACGCCTTGGAGAGGGTGGGCAACGGGCGCGAGGCCCGGATTCCGAGGACCTGTTTCTGTTTTTCGACCAATCCGAGCGCGGGCCGTATGCAATCCACGACCTGGCGCGGGGAGAGTCCCGTGGGCTCGAGGATCGCCTCCGAGTCGGAGGCATCCAGTGCGGACTCGACGCGCATCTCGAACTCGTCGATCTCGCACGGCGCCTCGAGCGCCAGATGCACGACTTCGTCGACGAGCGCCATGAGGTCGATGGCGCGGTTCAACTCCGGCGGGTAGGACGTGCGCGTGGATCGTTCCGTGTGATGCGCGGCGACGACCAGGGTGATCTCGGCGGGCAGCTTCCAGCGGTTGCCGAGCAGGCGTCCCGCCATCATGTGGTTGACCCCGAACGCGACCTCTTCCTTCTGGATGAGTTCCAGTTGGGGATGGGGATTCTCCTCCATCACTTCGCTCGACGCGTTCTTGTAGAGCGCCACGAGCACCAATCGCCCCACGTCGTGGAGAAGCCCGAAGGTGTATGCGACTTCAGGAATGATCCCGAGGTCCGGGTGCTTCAATGTGACCGTCTGGGCCATGTTCGCCGCGAACGAGTTCGTGAGCCACAGTTGCCCCATGACGTCGTCGCGCGTGCTGAACGCGTGCTGCAGGTGGCCCTCCGCCAGGATGGTCGAGATCATCCGCGCACCGATGCGGATCACGGCGCGGTCGATGCTCGTCACGGGCGCCTGGCTCGCGAACAATGCCGAGTTCGCGATCTTCAGAACCTGCGTCGCGAGGGCGGGTTCGGCCCGGATGATCACGCACGCCGTCTCGAAGAAGCCCGAATCGATGGGGCTCAGCGCCATCAGCCGGGCGATTCCGCTGGGAAGCGGAGGCAGCCGCCGGATCGTCGCGAGCAGGTCGTTCAGGGCTGTTGGGGAGGTCGTCACGCGTTGCAGTCTTCGGAGGAACCCAGTCCACGATTTCGGCGGTCGCGCCCCAAAGCCTTGAGATTGATCCCACGCGATACGCCATCGCGATCGAACGTGTACACTTCGCGCCATGCGCTGCGTGCAGCGGACTGTTGCCGGGGACCCCGAGAACGACCGTGAACGGCGCCCAGGGAAACTCTGACGGCGCGGGGGCTCCAGGCTCCCGCCGGACCGGCAGCCTGCCGCTCTGGGAGGAGTACGCGACGCTCGGGCCGGCGCTCGAGGCGTGGGCCCGGTTGCGGCTCAAGCCGCAGTTCAAACGGCTCATCAGTCCGGAGGATCTCACGCAAGAGATCTGGCTGCGCGCAACGCAGATCCGGAATTCCTTCGATCCCAAGCGGGCGACGTTCCGCACGTGGCTCTTTTCGATCGCGAAACACGTGTTGCTCGAGGCGCAGCGTTCGCTGCGACGTCACTCGATGGAGATGACGCCGGAAGGGCACTCGAGTCGGATCGCCCGCATCGAGGCCGTTCCCGACGACCTCTCGGCGATCACCCGTCGGCTGCGCGTCGACGAGGGCGTCGCGCGGTTCGTCGACCGCGTCTCCGAGCTGGACGACCTGGATCGCAAGATCATCATCCACTGCGGGCTGGAGGAGATGAGCGTGGCGGAGGCCGCGACGCGTCTCGACGGGACTCCCGCGGCGATCGCCAAGCGGTGGCAGCGCCTGCGTGATCGCATGCGCGACTGGAAGGTCACTCGCGATCTCATCAGCGTCGCCGCGGAGTGAAGCGTCGACCTCAGCGCGTCAGCGCGGTTCTCCGCACGGAGTCTTTCATGCGACCCCACGAGGCTTCGTCGATGGGGCAGTATCGCTCGGCGACGGAAACGGGGTCGAGTGGGAACAGCCGGACGAGCCCATCGACCGTGCCGACGGCGATCATCCGTGCATCGGGGGTCACGGTCGCAGAGGTGATCGTCGAGCCCGAGTCGATGACGGCGTGCTGGCGAGAGCCGTCGGCCGCCAGGATTCGCACACGCGAGTCCCGCGACGCGATGTAGATGAAGCGGTCGTCGTCGCTGAACCCGATGGCGGCGAGCATGTGCGACTTGTCGAGGAGGATCGTCGCTTCCACGCGTCGTATGTCCGATGGGTCGACGAATCTCACGCCGCCGGCCCATCGGTCGCCGAGGAGGAGTCGGTCCTGCGTCCTGGCCATCGCGAGCGCCCCCGGGGTCGGCCCCCGCGGTACCTCGACGACGGAGTCGCCGGAGAGTGCGATCTGGCGCAGCATCCCATCGTCACAGGAAGCGATGATGCTCGCGTGGGCAGCGGAGAAGCACAGCCCCGAGACGTTGTCCAGGTTCGCGTTCACCGTGCGGCTTCGACCCCGAGGGCTCTCCCAAAGGCGGCGGATCGTCATGGCAGCGAGGTCGACGAGGAGGATGTGGCCGTCGTCGCCCCCGGTCGCGAGCAGAGGCTCGGAGGGGTGGAATGCCATGCAGCCGACGGTGCCGTCGTGTCCGACGAACTCATGGACGAGGCGACCCGATTGCGGTTCCCACAGGGCGATGCGACCACTCGAGTGCGTGGTGACGACGAGATCCCGGGTGGGCGCGAACGCCGCGTCGACGATGGGACTCGACACCGTGGTGGACATGCGGACCGACCCGTCGCCCGTCGCGCGGACCTCCAGCGTCGCGGCCGTCGCCAGCAAGACGTGGTCACCGAGTGCGTCGAACCGGGCGGCGACGAAGCCTCGGGAGTCCGCCCAGTCCCAGACCACCTCGTTCTTGACGAAGTCCCACCCGACGACGTGGCCGTCGGACGCGCGCACGAGCACCAGTGGGCGTTTGCGGTGGATCTGGATGTCGAGGATCCGCGCCCCGGGCCGCTCCAACTGTGGAAGCTGCGGACGGAACCCTGCGTGCCACACGTGCGCGGTGCCGCCCTCTTCGAGCGTGACGACCTCGCTTCGACCGGCCGGCCAGGCGACGGCCAGAGGGCGCGTGAGATGCCCCTTCAGCGTCCGTCGCCGCTTCCACGTGGCGCAGTCCACGATCGCTCCCGTCTGATCCCACGACAGGACGCAGAGATCGCGGCCATCCGCACTGAATGCCCCGGCGATCACCGAACGCTCGTGGAACCCGTCGACGACGGCGACGCGCGATCCCTTCGACAGGTCCCAGACGACGGCGCCCTCGCGCGTCCCGGTGACGACCTGACGGCCGTCCGGGTGGACGCCGAGCCACTGCACGGGGCTGTCGTGCCTCAGTGGGATGCCGTGAGTTTCACCTTCGACGGCGAGGAAGCAGATCTCGCCGTCGTCGGTTCCGAACGCCACCTGCCGCCCGTCCGGCAGCCACGCCATGGTCCTGCGGCCGACCGAGCGCGTGGTCTGCGAACGGACCTGCCGTCCCGTCGCGACGTCGAACACGAGGACGGTCGCGGCATCCGCGGAACCGACGGCGTCGTCGCGGGCGAAAACCGCCAGCCACCGGTCGTCCGGGGAGAACTGGAGCGTGCCAGCGACGCAGGTCCGCTCGCATAGGGTCGGCGCCGCATCCGCCTGGGCACTGCGGCGAAGCGCGATGGTTCCCGCCTGGTCACAGATGGCGACGGTCGCACCGGTGGGGGAAATCGCGATGTGCCTCACCGCCGACGGTTGGCGTCCCGCTTCCGGCGGGGGCGCCCACCGTGTGACGCAGTGCCCGTCGGTGAGGCTGTCGATCTCGACGCTTCCGTCGAGGTGGCCCAGCAGGAGCCGGGAGCGCGGCGCGTCGACGGCGATCTCGGTGACGTTGCGTATGCCACTGGCCCACGGCAGGAGCTCGCCCGTCTCCGTGTCGGCGCCGCGCAGTTCGCCCGTCGCGCGCACGATGAAGATCTGGCGCCCGTCGCCCGAGACAGCGAGGCGCAGGCGGATCGGCGGCGCGGCATCGTGGAACTCGATCACGCGCTTCTCGAAACACCGATCCATCAAGTCGTAGAGGATGTTGGTGATGCTCGTGTCCTTCGAGCGACGCGCGGCGTCGAGCCCCATTCGGAGCGCGAGCGTCGGATGCTCCTCGGCGACGATCCGAGCCGAGTAGGCGTCTTCGAGCGCGCGGAGCCGGTCCGTCTCGGCGACTCGCGCGGTCTCCTCGCTGGTCACGCGGTCGAGCAGGTGGAGAGCGATGACGAGGCCGACTGCCGTCGCGAGGAACGCGACGGCAAACGCCGCGGCGACCGCGGGGCGGCGTTGGATCCACCGCAGGACGCGCAGCACGGGAGGGACGGGGCGGGCGCGGATGGGCTCTTGCGCACGCACGCGGCGAAGGTCCTCCGCGAAAGCCTCCGCCGTCGCGTATCGACGGTGGCGATCGCGCTCGATGGCGGTTTCGATCACCAGGGCGACGTCGCGTGAGACCTGCACGCCCGTCGATTTCACCGACCGTGCGGGACCGGTCGAGATCGACGCGAGGAGCGCCTCCTCCGTCGGGCCGGCATAAGGGCGGCAACCGCAAACGGCCTCCATGAGACAGACGCCGAGGGCATAGACGTCGCATGCGGCGTCCGGGCGCGCGGCTCCGCGGATCACCTCCGGCGCCATGTACGCGAGCGTCCCGAGCAGGTCGTTGCCCGCGCGTGACACGGTGACGTTGTCGTCGTGGCGCGCGAGGCCGAAGTCGAGGATGACCGGCGACCCCTCCGGCGTCACCATCACGTTGGCCGGCTTGATGTCGCGATGGATCACCCCGGCGGCATGCGCGGCGTGAAGTGCCCGCGCGACGGATTCGAAGATCGACAGGACGGTCGCGAGTCGGGGCCACTCCCAGCGGATCGGCTCGGTGCGCACCGCCACGTCGTCACCGAACGCTTGTCCGCGCGCCCACTCATCGAGCGTGAGGCCGGGCACGAATCGCATGGCGATGAACGGCTGGTCGCAATCGAGCTGCGCCGAGTAGATCGTGCAGATCCCAGGGTGTTCGAGCCGCGAGAGCACTTCGGCCTCGCGCCGGAATCGTTCGCGGCGCGCCGTCGACAGCCGCCCCACGGGGCCCTCGAGGACTTTCAGGGCAACCTTGCGCTTCAGCCGCGGGTCCTCCGCCAGATACACGCTTCCCTGGCCGCCACGGCCGAGCTCGCGGATCAGGACGTAGTCATCCAGAGGCGGGCGGTTCGCCGTGGTGCGCAGTGCGTCCCCCGGTCGGCCGCCGCCGGACTGGCGCCGTTCCGTGACGAGGTCGATGAACTCGCGCGCGATCGCCTCTTCGTGTCCCGGGAAGCGGCGCAGGTATTCCGACAACGGACGGATGCGCTGTGCACCCTCGTCCTCGAGGAATTGATCGAGGAAGTCGCAGATGGCGGAGTCGTCGGGATTGGTGGGGTCGGCGCTCATCGGGGGATGGATCGAGTCCACAGCCTATCCGAGGTCGCACGTTGGCGCGGACGGCGCGACGCGCGGCGTCAGAGCGTGATGGACGCGACGGCGGACACGCGTGCGATCCCGCCGGCGCCGAGCACGAGTACGACGCCCTCGAAATGCAGGCCCTGAGCGAGGAATCCAGGCGCGACGTCGAACGCCCACGTTCCAGCCGCATCGAGCCTGTCGTGGTAGGGGTTGCCGGCGACGAGCGGTGTGAATGCCGTCGCGAGTGCGTCGGGCAGCAACCCGAAGAGCGGGCCCGAGCCATCCGGGATCGCATCCTGGAACGAGACGAGTTGGATGAACTCGGCGTTCGGCATGGGAGGCTGCGCCGTGGTGATCGACGCGTGGAAAGCCGTCGGACCTGGTGAGACGTAGATCACGGAGACCGTCGCCGGCGGGGCGGACTGTCCCGGGTTCAAAGCTCCCGCGGTTGCGGTGCCGATCTGGAGCGACACCCAGTCGACCGCAGAGTCGGAGTCGGTGTTCGAGAGTCGCGCGAGCCCCGAGGCCGTCGGCGCAACGGTTCCCGCAAACGGCGATGCGAATGCCAGGGGGTCGGCCGGCGTGTTCCACCGGACGCGATCCAGCCCAGCGTTCGTGGGTGTCGTGAGCGCGCAGGCGCCGCCCTCGGTCGACCCGAGGCCGGTCGTGTTCCAGGGGATGTTCCCCCCGGCGAAGAATTTCTGGACCCCGGGCCCGACGGCCGGCTGCAACCCGGTGAAGTCATCGGTGACGACGAGGGCCGTGCCGGGGGTCAACACCGCGCCTTGGGGAAGGACGAACGCCAAAGGTGCGCCCGACGTGGCAGAAACCCACAGTCTGTACCCCGAGAGGTTCACGGCGTTCGGTCCCAGGTTCACGATCTCGACCCAGTCGGTCGTTCCCGTCTGGATCTCGTTGACCAGGACCGCGGACTGGGCGAGGAGCGATCCGGCGAGAAAACACGCTGCCACCACCGTTTGCCGCGTCATGCCGATCCTGCCTCGCCTGCATTGCCGATCCGCACCACCCGCCACGTCCGACGCCGGATCATAGTCGGCTTTGCGCGTACCGGCCGTGAACGCGCCGACGTTGCATGTCGCAGCCCGGCCCCGGTTCGGTGTCGCGCGTTCCTGCTGCGCCCGACGGGATTTCAGTTTTTGCGGAAGCGCTTACGCGCGCCACGGTTTCCGGCCGAAATACCACGGGGAGGCTGTTGGTGTGCGCGACCGTTCGCACGCCGCGGAGGCGATGATGACCGATCCACAATCTGGAACAGAGCCGGACGCGCCGCATGTCGTCGAGAGTCGACGCCGCGGTGTCACCGAGCGGCGAATCGTGCGGACCATGGCGTGGCTCGCCGGACTGCCGCTGCTTCTCGCTCTCGTCCTCACGGTCGAGGGCGCGCACGCCGGAGGCGGCCGGTGCTGGGTCGGCGCGGGCGCGCTGGCGCTCGTCTCCGCCGCGGTGGTCGTCGCGGCCGTCGCGCTCGGCCGCCGCGCGAAGGACGCTGCGGAGCGCCTTCAGTCGCTCGTCGACATCGCAGACCAGCTGAGCCAGGGCAGAGAAGCTGCCGCCTGCTCGGTCGTCACCGGCGACGACGAGGTCTCCGTGCTGACGCGACGGATGTGTCAGATGGCGAGCGCGATCGCGGCGCGCGATGGTCAGATCCGGGAGTACGCCCAGCGCCTCGAATCCGCGGTGGCGGACCGGACGCGCGAGCTCGAGCGGCAGACCGGGCGGCTGCGTTACGTCGCTGCCGAGAACTACAGCCGCGCACAGGCTCTGGCGCTCGCGAACGAGAAGGCTCACGCCGCCACGAAGGCGAAGTCCCAGTTCGTCAACAACATGTCGCACGAGCTCCGCACGCCGCTGAACGGGATCGTCGGGCTCGCCGACGCATTGAGTCGCGGGAGCGTGACCGAGGGCCAGCGAGAGCTCATCGAACAACTCTCCGGTTGCGCCGATTCGCTTCGACTCATCGTCGACGACATCCTCGACTACTCGCAGATCCAGGACGGGCGCGTGGCGATCCGGGAGTCGATCCTCGACCTGCCCAGGGCAATCCGCAACGCGGTTGCTGCCGTTCAACCGGCGATGCGCAAGCCGGGCGTCGAGGTCACCTACGAGGTCGCGGCGAACTGTCCGACGCGCGTGACGGTCGACGAGATCCACCTGAGCAAGATCATGGTGCAGCTCGTTTCGAACGCCATGAAGTTCACGGCTCGCGGCTCGGTCAAGGTGCGGGCCGAGGTCCGAAGTGCCGGGGGGCACGCCCAGCTCGTGTGCACGGTCCAGGACACGGGCTGCGGGATCCCACTCGATCGCCACGAGTCGATCTTCGAAGCCTTCACCCAGGTCGACGGCTCGCCGTCCCGCCGCCACGGTGGAACGGGGCTTGGCCTCGCGATCAGCCGGCGCCTCGCTGACCTCATGGGCGGAACGCTGACCGTCGAGAGCACGGTCGGCGAGGGAAGCACGTTCAC
This sequence comes from Planctomycetota bacterium, assembly GCA_044222185.1. GTDB lineage: Bacteria > Planctomycetota > CAIWVZ01 > JBGANV01. Next base: position 868,489 of record JBGANV010000003.1, on the reverse strand, counting down.
GCTGAGCCTCCCCGTCGGCCTGCCGCAGGCACTGGACGCGACGGGGGAGTCCGCGACGATCGCCGCAGCGCGTAGTGCACGGGATCCGCTCGTCGTGGACGGTCGCCCGCTGCGCGTGCTCGTCATCGACGACAACCCGGTGAATCGTCTCGTCGCGACGAAGCTGCTGCAGAACCTCGGCTGTGAGGTCGTTCAGGCCGAAAACGGCGCACTCGGCGTGGAGAAATGGTCCAGCGAGAACCTCGACGTGGTCCTCATGGACTGCCAGATGCCCGTCATGGATGGCTACGAGGCGACGCGCACCATCCGCCAGCGCGAGCAACTCGGGCGCCGTCACACGCCCATCGTCGCGGTGACGGCGAACGCTCAGGAGACCGACCGCGACACGTGTCTCGCGGCCGGCATGGACGACTACCTCGCGAAGCCGTTCAAGGCCGAGGACCTCGTCAGCCGGATCCGGGCCGCGTGCGAGCCGGACGCCGTCGTCAAGGAACGGTGATCGTCACGCCGTTCGAGATCTTCCCCGACCCCGTGATCGCGGCGAGGAAGATCTGGAACCCGAGCCCTGCGGGCACCTGCGGCGCGATTTGAAGCGTCCCGAAGGCCGTCCCACCGGCACCGAGGTTGCCCGTGAAGCCCGTCACGAAGTTCGTGGGCGCGCCGGCCTGCTCGAGGATGTCGGGGAGCAGGAACTGGAGGCACGCATCGAATGCCAGCGGGATGATCCCCGTGCCGTAGGGGATTCCCGGGCTGTTCGCACAGGCGACCGCGCCCACGTATCCGACGCCCGCGTCGCTCGGCGAGCTGAACTGGACCGAGAGGAACGCACCCGGCGGAGGATTGGGTGGGCCGAAGACGGAAAGCGTGAACGGCGGCGCCGTGACGACCGGTTCGACGCACACGCGCATGAGCCAGTTGCCCGCGTAATAGATGGGGCAGAGCTGGAACCCGCCCACCGTGGCGAGCGCCGCGTCTCGCCATCCCTGTCCGGTGATGAAGATCAGGTTCTTCTGGGGTGGGGTGACCTGCGGGTTGCAGGTGAAGCCGAAGCTCGTCGAATTGTCCGTGGCGAAATTCGTCTGGTAACCGGTGGGGCAGGTGCCGCCTTGCGGGTTGAAGTCCATGTACCAGGCGCAGACGAGCTTCCCTGACGTCGCGACGATGTTGTACTGCGTCAGATCGGGCGTCACGTTCAGGCCGCTGCTGACCAGCCCGATGCTCGAGTTCGTGACCGTCGACCAGCGGAAGAGGCTCGGTCCGAGCGTCACGTTCGCGCCGCTGAAGGTGACCCCATCGAAGAACTCCAGGTCGACGGCGGCCTGGATGCCGGACGCGCTTGCGACGTTGACGTAGCCCACGCTCGCGAGCTTCACGCGCACGGCGGAACCGACGGACGCGAAGTTGAACGCGGCACCGGCGGCCTCGCCCTCACACAGACCCTGGATGACGCTGATCTGATTCGACCCCGTGGGATTGGCTGCGAGGATGTCGTTCTTCAGGAGTGTCTGGCCTGTTCCGCACGACTGGCCGTGAAGCCATGACGTGGAGAGAAGAAGGGCGGCGAGGAGGTGCAGCTTCACGGTCATGAGGTGGGACTCCCGGTCGGTGTTGGTGCTCGATTGGGGGAGGTCACACTATGGGGCGCCGCCGTCCGAGCTGTCAAGCGTCGATCACGTTGCCGCTGGCGCCGCCTCAAACGATGAGGGTCATCGACCCGTGCGCGACGCCGACCCGATCGACCGCGCCCGAGCGCGTGAGGAGCTCCTCGACTTCACATCGCCCCCCGAGAAACGCCTGCCATGCGGAAATGATGCCGAGGGTCTCGGCTTTGGACTCCCGGACGAGCTCGATCCTGAAACGGCGCACGCCGCGCCGGATGAGGCCGGGCACGAGGCTCGCCGCGCTCTGCACTTCCGAGTTGAAAACCGTGTTGCGGCAACCGGCGTCGACGATCACCGGGTGCACGCGTTGCAGGTGGTCGCGCAGGCCGATGCGGTGAACTTCACACGGCCGTCCGCACGTCTGGTGGTCCCGCCCTTCACTGAGGAGGTGGGCGTACACGCAGTGCTCCGTGTGGAACGTCGCGATCCGGTGATGGACGACGACCGTCATCCGCTCGGGCGTGGTCCTCAGGAGGAGCGCATCGAGCTGCGCGCGGTCCAGGTCGTGCGATGCCGTGAGCGAGTCGAGCCCGAGTCCGAGCAGGTGGTCCGCCGTGATTCCGTTGGTCACGTTCAGCGAGAAGTCGCCGTGCAGCGCGAAGGCGGCGCCCTCGGCGCGCATGCGGGCGAACCTCACCAGGCCGCCGAGATGGCGGACGAGCAGCGCATGGGGTGCGAGGTCCGCGAGCCGGCGATCGAAGGCTTCCTCGCCGGGCTTCACGACGCGAAGCGTGGCGATGGTCACCTGGAGTCCCGCCTCCTTCGCGCGGCCGACGGCGCGCGCCAGTCCGACCATCTCCATCCAGTCGAGCTCGACCTGGGGAAGCCCCGCTTCGATCACCGCGCCGAGCTGCTCATCGGTGCGGCACAGCACGAGGAGCTCGGGCGCCGCGGCGACCGGTTCGTGTTCGACCGTGCGTCGGGCGCGCGCTTGCCCGGCTTCACGGACGCGGCTCACGGCGCCGGCTGCGCTGCACGCGTGCGGACGGGGAGCGAGAACGAGTTCCTCGAGCTCGGCCGCGATCGTGCGACGCAGGACCTTCAGTTCGGAGACCGGCAGGTGGAGACCCGGACCGAGCGCCGAGGCGTCGAGGGCTTCGAGTGCGAACGGCGTCCCGCCGAACGATCCGAGCTTGTCCTCGAGGATCGTCTGGTCGAGGCCGCCGGAGCGGGCGACCGCGAGCCGCGAGTTGCTCGCGTGTTCCACCACCTGGCCGCGGGAGCGGGCTGCGACTCGCAGCGGCTCGCCGGCAGCACCAAAGACGGTGAGGACCACGGGGATCCGGCCAGGCAGCGATTCGGAGCCGAGGACGGTATTCACGGAGCGCGTGACGGCGGGGTCGCTCGTCAACCAGACACGCTGCCCCGGTCGTACGCGCGCGAGATCGGGGCCAGGGTCGCCGAAGCGAAGCAGCCATCCGTCGGGGACGGTCTCGACGCCGAAGATCGGGCCGCCGGGTTCGTGCTTGTCTTCCGGATGGTCGTCGTCGAACACGACGCCCATGCCGGGGACGGGCTTCGCCTCCGCCGCGGCTGGCCCGCTCGACGCAACGCTCGAACCGCCACATCCGGAGAGTGCCGACGCGGGCACGCCTCGTGGATTCGAGCGCGCTTCGTCCGCCGCGAGGGCGCCCGTCCACGGTCGGCCCTCGGCGTCGCGTCCCACGTGCACCATGGATCCGATGAGACGTCGCACGCGTCCCAGGTAGATCCCGCGGTGCTTGGGGAACCTACCCTCGACGAGAGTTTGATGATCGGACCCGCCCAGGAATCCGTCGCCGAATCCCCGCGAGTACGCGAGCGTCATGTCGCGCAGATCGGATGCGAGCGCGGCCTGCGCCGCCGTCGAATCACCTTCGCCGCGGGCGACGGCGTCGACCCAGCGCCGATAGCCGCGAACGGCCGTGGCCACGTAGTGCGGGCCCTTCTGCCGGCCTTCGATCTTCAGCCCGTGGACGCCCAGGCGGACCAGCTCCGGAACCGCACGCGTGCCCGCCAGATCCTTGGGACTCAGGATGTACTTGACGTCGCCCAGTTCGCGAACGTCGCCGTCGAGGTCGAGCGAGTAGGGCATGCGGCAGGACTGCGCGCATTCCCCCCGGTTCGCCGAGCGACCGCCCCAGGCCTCGCTCGTGAGGCATTGGCCGCTCCACGAAACGCAGAGCGCTCCGTGGACGAAGACCTCGAGTTCGATCTGCGCCCCGGCTGCGAATCGGGCGATCTCGGCGACGGAGAGCTCGCGTGGCACGACGACTCGCGTGGCGCCGAGGCCGCGGGCAAACGTGGCGGCGTCCGCATCGGCGATCGTCATCTGCGTGCTCGCGTGGATCTCGAGCTCGGGGCAGATCTCGCGTGCGATCAGCGCCACGGCCGGGTCTTGGACGATGATGGCGTCGACGCCGCTCTCCGTGACGCGGCGCAGGATCGTCTCCACGTGATCGAGCTCGGGCTCGAAGACGAGCGTGTTCATCGTGAGGTAGGCGCGGGCGCCCGCCCGATGGATCGATCGGACGATGGAGGCCAGGTTCGAGAGCGAGAAGTTCGTCGCGCGCGCCCGGGCGTTGAACCCTTCGTCGAGCCCGAAGTAGACCGCATCCGCGCCGCACGCGAGCGCGGCCTTCAGCGCGTCCGGGCTTCCGGCAGGTGCGAGGACTTCCGGGCGTCGTGGCGTGGGTGTCGGTGGCGTCTGGGTCATCGGAACACGAAGCGCACTGATACCGCATGGCCGGTCGGGTATCACCGGTCCCTGCGGCCGCCGGGGGCGCTGGCGGCGCGTTGGATGGTTGGGCCGGAGATCGTCATGCACCGAACCACGCTTCGAGACCTGCGAGCCGAAATCGACGCGGTGAACGAGAGCCTCGTGCGCCTGCTCGACGAGCGGGCGCGGCTCGTCCGGCGGATCGCACGCTGGAAGGCCCGGCACGGCGAGCCCGCTGTCGACCGCAAGCGCGAATCCGCCATGCTCGCGGCCGTGTGCTCAGGCGGGAGCCGCGAGCTGAGCTCGGCGGAGAGGGAGGCCGTGTTCCGGCGGATCTTCGCCGTCTCCCGGCGGTTGGCTCAGGCCGAATGGTCGAGCGCCCGGCGTGCCATCGTTGCCGCGCCGACGACACCGGCCCGGTCGCCGAGTCCCGGCAGCACGAGGAAACGGTCCAAGCCAGGTCCGAGCTCGGGCCGATCGACATAGCCTGCGAGGACCGAGGACAGCTCCGCGCGCACGCGTTGGATCATGCCCGGTTGGTGCATCACGCCCCCGCCGAAGATCAGACGCTTGGGCGACACGGTGCAGACCAGGTTGGCCGCCAGTTGTCCCAGGTAGCCGGCGACGAAGCCGAAGATCGGATCGTCGGAGCCGAGCGATTCGCCGCCGCGGCCTCGCGCGCGGTTGCGGATGGCGGTGCCACTCGCCAGTCCCTCGAGGCAGTCGCGGTGGAACGGGCACGAGCCCCCGAAGGGATCGTTCGCGGCGCGGCGGACGTGCATGTGTCCGACCTCGGGGTGTGCGAGTCCGTGGATCGGAGCCCCGGACACGAACACCCCGCCGCCGATTCCCGTCCCGACGGTGACGTAGACGAGCGGGTCGGCGCCCACTCCGGCGCCGAAGACCGCCTCGCCGATCACCGCGCCGTTGACGTCCGTGTCGAATACGACGGGGACGCCGAGCGCTGCGCGCAACGGTCCGACGACGTCGGCGTTGCGCCAGCCCGGCTTGGGAGTCGTCGTGATGCGGCCGAACGTCGGGCTCGACGGCGCGAGGTCGGCGGGGCCGAAGCTCGCGACACCGAGTGCGTCGATCCTTCGGCTACGGAACCAGGCGATCGCAGATCCGATCGTCTCCTCCGGCGTGGTCGTGGGGATCGTCGTGTGGTCGTCGATCGCCGGCAATGCCGTCGCGATCGCGCACACGAATTTCGTTCCGCCGGCTTCGATGGCGCCCAGGCGCGGCGTTTGGTTCGACATGGTGGATGACGATGGTGGTCGTGAGTCGCGGGCGTCAGCGATGACCCCGTCGGGGGTTCTTCGCCTGCGGCTCCGCGAGACCGAACCGCCGCTCGAGGATGCGGAGTTCGGCGAGGACGTGGTCGAGGACGCTTTCGATGTGCGCGTGCGCCGCGTCGCGGTCCTTGGCGAGGAGCGCCAGCACCTCCTGTGGCTCCAAGCCCAGGTCGTCGCGGGTGACCTTCTGCAACACGAGGTCGAAGCGGCGCGCGATCGCCGGCGGTTTCGCCAGACGCTCGCAGAGGCCATCGCCTTCACCGCGGCGCGTGAGCCACCAGAATTTCGCCAATCGCACGAGCCCGTCGAGTGTTGCCGGTCCGTCGACGGCCCAGCGATCGATCTTGGAGACGATGTCGTCGATCTGCGACCACGTCCCGAAGGCATCCATCAGCTCGACCGGGTCGGTGTGAGCCATCCCGACCACGTGCTCGCATTCCTCCGAATCGGGGGCGCAGAACGGGCAGCGGGATGTCGTCCGGTCGTCAGTGTCGTCAGTCATCGCCGTCGACTCCGGTCAGGCTCGGCGCGGCCGGATCACCATGGGCCGTTTGTGTCGTGCGGCCCACAGCCACGCGATTCCGGCTGCGACGATGAGTATCGAGACACCCTGGGAGAACGACACGCCGGTGGGGGGATCTCCCACCTTGAGCGTCTCGCCTCCAAACAGGAACGAGCGCGCCGTGTCACCACGGAACCACTCCACGACGAATCGCTCGATGCCGTAGAGGACGAAGTACCAGGCTGCGACGGCGCCATCGAAACGTGGCTTCTTGCGAACGAAGAACCACAGGATCGCGAAGACGAGGTAGCAGCCGAACGTCTCGTAGAGCTGCGCGGGGTGGATGGGCACGTCCTGCAGACCCTTCCCCGAATGAAAGGTCACGGCCAGGGGGCCGTCGTACCGGCACCCGTGGCAGCATCCCGCGAGGAAGCATCCGATCCGCCCGGTGCCGAGCATCACCGGGGCAGCCAGGATGACCACGTCGATGGAAGGGAGGATCGGAAGGGAGCGCTTCTTCAGCCACCACCAAAGCGTCGGGAGACAGAAGATCAGCGAGCCGTAGAAAACGAAGCCGGTCCCAACCAGGGCCAAGGCGCCGCTCTCGCGTTTGATCGCCTCGGCCTCTTCGGGGCTCGTCCACAGGTAGAAGAGCTTCCCGCCGACGTAACCCGCAGCCAGCATCCAGAGATACAGCGATGGAATGTCGGCGGCGATGGCGTCGAGGTGCTTGCGCTTGCCTTCGTGGCGCAGCAGGAGCCAGCACAGCATCAGGCCCGTCGCCACCATGAACCCATAGCCCTGCACGGCGAGTGGTCCGATACGGAAGAGGGTTGGCGCCATGGAATTCCGCGATGTCGAGTTTCGAGAGAACGCCGGCGCGCGTCGAATGGCGTCGGGTGGCCGCCGTTTTACCACCCATTGCCGGTTCGGATCGACGCGGGCCGCGGAACCGCGGCGTCGCCCCGGCTCGTTTGCACGGCCGCTCCGCGTATCCTGTGACCCTCGGCTTTGACGCCAGGAGGCCCTCGTGATTCCAAACGGTGAATTCGGACAGATGTTGCGCCGCGTCTGGACGGCGCTCCGATGGGCCTCGCTCGGCATGATCGTTCTGGCGGTGCTGGTCGTGGGACGCGAGGTCCGCGAGTGGTTCCGCGTGGCGTGGGACATCAACCCGGCCCTCGGGGTGTTGTTCCTGGGGGTCGTTGCCGCTGGCCTGTGGCTCGCCGTCGTTCGACCGATGATCCGATACTGGGCCGTCCCCGCAGCGGTGCGACCCCCCGATGATCAGGGCTCGATCCAGACCGCGGCGATCACCGACCTCGCGGAGCGTGGGCGGTTCCTCGTGCGGCTTGCGGACAACCTCGCCCGCAACCCTCGCATGGCGACGGCCGTGCCCGCGGTGATGCAAGCGAGACATGCAGCCGATCGCTTCGTCGCCGACTGCAAGCCGGGTGGACCCATCGAGCAGCTGCGCGCTCAGCTCCAGTCGCTGGAGTCGACGTCGTTCGAGCCTCTGTACAAGACTCTGGACGACGAGGCGAACCAGATCATCCGTGCCGAAGCGCTCGCCGTCGGGCTCGGCACGGCGATCTCGATGAACGGGACGGTCGACGCCTGGATCGTGCTCTGGCGCAACCTGAACCTCGTGACGAAACTCGCAGGGGTCTACTACGGCCGGCCCGGTGTCCGAGGGACGCTCTTCGTTCTCAGGGACGTCGCGACGGCCATGTTCCTCGCGACCAAGCTCCAGGGGGCTCTCGAGGGCGCGACCGGATTGCTCGGCGGGTGGCTCGGAAAGGCCACGAGCACGATGATGGGGCCCGTCGCCGACGGCATTGTGAACGCGCTGGTGACAACCCGGATCGGGTACGTCGCGAAGGCTCGCTGCCGATCGTTCCACGCATGGACGGAGGCCTCGGTCCAGGGCGTACTTGTGACGTGCTTCAAGGAAGCGGCCTCCCACGGGCGCGGCATCGTCGGCGACATCGCCGGCAGTGTGAAGAGTGGCGTCGTGAAGGTCTCCGGCGAGATGTGGCGCAAGACGACCGAGTGGATCTCCGGGCTCTTCCCCAAGGGCGAGCCGCTCGTCGTCGAGTGATTTCGCGCACGCCGGGTTCGGTCGCGGATTCCAGACCGCGCCCTTGGCTCGGAGCAGTCTCCCACTAAGCTCGGCACCAGCATGCCGGGGCAGGGTGCGCCCCTTGGCCGAACCCCAACGAGCGGGCTGTATCGGCTTCACGCGGGCTCACTACGGTTGCGCGCGATGACGTCCCGGCCCCCGCCAGGTGATTCCCAACGAGTCGACGTGTGAAGTGAGGACCGGCGCGCGGTCGGTCCGGCAACGATTGGAGACCAGTACATGAGCCGTTTCGCAACTTCGTTGGTGATCGCGCTCCTCGCGACCACCGTGTTCGCCCAGCAGCCACAGAGCACGTACGTCTACTTCTCCACGCGGTTCTCGGAGACGCCCGCATCCGGCAACGGCGGGTTCATCTCGGACCTGCACGCCGCCACGTTCCCGACGCCGCAATTCGGTGCCGGCTACGTGAACGAGGCCGTGGCGATGAACTCACCGGGCGTTGCCGTCGTGCGCCCGGGAGTGCCGAACAAGGCGCGCTACGCCCAGCAGGTCGGCGTGCCGGGTTGCCCGAACAACATCCCGTGCGTGACGGACTTCGTCGAGGTCGTGAACTTCCCGCAACTCAACGTCATCTGCGGTGACACCGACAACGACGGCCTCTACAACGAGACGGCGAACTTCGCAGGCGTCGACGCCCTCTACATCCCGTTCGTGCCGGAAGGCCGGGCGGTGACGATCCACGAGATGTTCGTGTCCACGTTCTCCGACTCGGTCGGCACGGGCGGGTACCGCGGAGCGGCCATCAAGCGGGCCGACATGGTGCTCTTCCCGGCGTCGACGAACCTCTACCCGCTGCCGTCCATCGCGACGCAGCCCATCTTCTTCATCCGCCAGGCTGATCTCGAAGTGTTCTTCGGCATGGCGCCTGGCACGGGCAACACGATGAACACGGACGGATTCGCCGTCGATCAATCGAACGGCGACATCTACATCTCGTTCGACGGCCAGACGTCGTCGAACGCCACCGCGTTCTCCGGTGCCGGCTTCTTCGACGCGCCCGGGTCGTTCCTCGCGAATCAGCCCGTGCTCGCCGGCGAAGTGTTCCGCATTCCCGGCAGCGCGTATACGCCGAGCGGTCCCTACGGCATCGTCACGAACCCGATCGCGAACCTCGTGCAGCGCGTCTACAACGCAGCTGACGTGCTCGCCATGGTCACGCTGGCGAACGGCGGAACGACGCCGATCCTGGGTGTGAGCTTCACGAACATGAAGGACATGGACGTCAACTACACGACGTCGGCGCCCAACCTCACGCCGCGCGGGTTCACCATCCGTCACCTGTGGTTCAACGTCGACAGCCGTGGCCCGAGCCTCACCGCAGCCGCGAACCCGCGCGCCGCCGCGATCTACGACACGCAGAACGGTGGCTCGTTCGCCACGATCAACGGCGTGACGATGAACACCCCGAACGCCGCGGGATACCACGACGTCTCGTTCTCGAACGTGACGTCGACGAGCGCTCCCGGCTTCTGGGCAGGGCCCATGGACGCCCTCGACATCGTCGATCTCCAGAACCCATGGGACCCGGTGCTCGGCAACCCGATCCATCTCGATGCGTTCCCGGACAGCGGCTACACGCTCAACGGGACGACGCCGACGCAGACGATCTTCGGCTACGCGGCGGGCGTGATCCCGGGCAGCGCGCTGGCGATCTTCATGCGCGCGGATCTCAAGGTTCCCGGTGGGTTCATCGATCGCTACAGCGCCGCCAACCTGTCGCCCGTGAACGGGTTCCCGGACCTCTACATGGACATCCTCGGGATCAACAACCCGTCGTTCCTGATGGCGCCGGCGTTCCTCGCACCGTTCGGTCAGGACCCGTTCGTCGCGTCGCTGTTCAACGGCGGGCCCGCCACGAACCCGTTCAACTGGAACCCCCTCGTGACGTTCACGGACGCGGCCGGCGCCAACAACGGCGACACGGCGTTTTCGCTGAACCTTGCGCCGCTGATCGGGATCGTGCCCTTCGGCTTCGTGCTCACCTTCCAGGCGCTGGATCTCGGCAACTTCCGCCTGTCGGATCCGCTGTCGTTCGACTTCAACTGATCGAGCAGGCCTGACCGCAGGCGGCGCACGCACGCGCCGCCTTGCCGTCCAGGAGTCGATTCGCCGAGCCGTTCGATGCCCGGCGCGCTGCGCGGAGCGCGTCGTTCCAGGACGGGACACCGCTGCCGGGCGATTCGCGCGACGCGCGGCCTCGTCGCGTGGTCTCGTCGGAACACGAACCTCGTGCGCGGCACGCCGCTCACTTCGCGGTCACGTAGATCGTCTCGTCGAGGGCGATCCGGTCGGCGAAGCTGCAGCGGACGCGGTAGGAGCCGGGGGAGAGCACCGGCAGGTCGAAGGTGAGGTCCGTGCCAGTCGTCGGAGCGATCAGCCGCTGCGGTGACGGGGCGCGGCCCGCGCCGTCCGGGAGGATCCATTGCACGGCGACCCGCGTCGGCGTCGGGACGCGGGCCAGGATGGCCAGCCGGATCGTTTCGCCCGGCTTGAACGTCAGGCGATGACGCGCGCGTCGCGCCGTGGCAGCGGCGTCGAGATCAGACGGCGCGCTCGCAAAAAGCTCCGCGTCCGACCTCGCTTCGTGCAGGGACGCGAGGATGAGGCCGGCCGTGCGATCGGCATCGGGCTCGCGTGCCGGCTCGGTCGAGCCGGAGGCGATGCGGCGTACGCAGGCTTCGACGATGACCGGGAGGAGACTGGCCGCGGCCGCTCCATCCTCGAACCCGTGCGAAAGCGCGGCGATCACGAGATCGCCCTTTGGCGTGGAGACCCACCCAGCCGCTCCAGCGGTCCCGGGAACGGCCGTCAGCGCGGCTCCGGTTTCGAACGCGGGAGAGACGAGTGCGCCGAACCACTTGCGATCCACCTCGATCATGGCGCGGCGCAGCGGGTGCGCCGGGTCGCGCATGAACGCACCGCGCAAGCGCTCGACCGCCTGGGCGAGGACACGCGCCGTCGCCATCGGGCGAGCTGGGCCGTCGAGCGGAGAGTCCAGATTGACGGTCGACTGCGGATCGGCTGCGGAGGTGCGGATCGTCAGGCCCGTGGCTCCGAGTCCGCTCCACGCCAGCCGCTCGACGGCCAGGTCATCGGTCGAAAGCGCCGCCACGACGTGGTCCCATGCGACGCTGGGCAGAGTGGCGTTTGCATTGTCGGTCGCGGGCGCCGCCGAAAGACGCGAGTCCGCGCCGAGCAGGAGTCGAAGCGCGCCGACGGGATGGGAAGAGTCGGAGTAGATCGCCAGTTCCTGACCTGTCCGGAGGTTGCGCGCATGAACGCCAAGCCGGCCCTCCAGCGCCCCGACGAGCGTCTCGAGCGAGACGTCGCGCTGCGCCGGCGTCCACGCTGCCGTCAGCGCGGCCGTGGCAGCGAGGAGGACGATCCCCGCGACGCGCCGTGCATGGTTCCGCATCACCGATTCCGCCGGCCGCCGCGCGTCGGGTCCTCGCCCTTCTTGTCGACGATGATCCGCTGCTCGCGGTCCGCGACGCCCCACGCCGACAGGTACACGAGCTTCGCCACGCGCGCGAGCTTCGGGAAGTCGATCTTCTCCACGTCGTCCGTGGGCTTGTGGTAGTCCGTGTGGAACCCGGTGAAGAAGAACGCGATCGGGATTCCCTTGCGGGCGAAGTTGTAGTGGTCGCTTCGCGTGTAGACGCCTTCCTGGTCGTACTCGAACTCGAACCCGACGTTGTCCGAGTTGACCTTCAGGATGATCTCGTGAAGTTGGGTCGACAGCCGCTGCGACCCGATCAGGTGAAGCGTGTTGATGTTCTCTTCGGCCTTCTCGTTCCCCGGGTTCTCGAAGGGGTGCGCCTCCTCGCGCCGGCCGATCATGTCCATCTGAAGCTCGGCGACGGTCTTCTCGATGGGGACGATCGGATGCTCGACGTACCAATCGGATCCGAGGAGGCCCTTCTCCTCACCGCAGACACAGATGAAGAGGATGCTTCGCTTCGGCATGGAGCCGTTCTTCGCGAACGCGCGGCTGATGGCCATCACGCCGGTGGATCCCGACCCGTCGTCGTCGGCGCCGTTGTTGATCTCGCCGTTTGGACTGCGCCCGATGTGATCCAGGTGGCTGCCGATGATCACGAACTCGTCCTTCAGGGCCGGGTCCGAGCCTTCCAGCATCCCGACGACGTTGGGGACCGGAACGTCCTTCGTCACGGCGTCCACGCGGACCTTGGCGCTGAGCTTCGTCTTGACCGTGTAGGGCGAACCCTGCTCCTTGGCGGCCTTGATGATGTGATCGAGGTCGTTGCCTCCGGCCTTGGCGATCTTTGCGGCCACCTCGCGTGAGACGCACAGCACGCCCGTGGTGCCGTCGGACGACCCGGCCCGGTCCTTGCGCTGCGGATTCGACGGCGTGAAGCCCTGAGCTGCGCGGACGTCGTTCACGCGAACGACGAGTTCGGCACCGAGGTTCTTGAGCGCGGCCCCGAGCCGTCCGAGGGCCGCCGCCGGGTTGCCCTGATCGTCGAGGCCGACGAGAAAGACGATCTGTCCGGCCATGCTGTGCTCGGGCAGCTTCTTCGTGCTGGTTTTCGCCGCGAGGAATGCGACGGTGCCGCTGGCCGCGACGTTCTGGCTGCCCCATCCGCCAAAGCCTTCGCCGACCTTCAGGGCGATCGGGCCCGACGAGCCGCCGGAGATCTCGAAGACGGCGGTCGCGTCGTTCAGGCTGCCGGCGACGAACGGGACGTTCTGGAAGTAGGTCGGCTTGCCGTCCGCGCCCGGGTCTCCGATCGGCTTGAGCCCGAGCTCCTTGAAGTGCGCCGCGACGAAGTCGGCCGCCTTCTGGAAGCCCGGCGTCCCGGCCTCGCGGCCCTCGAAGTCGTCGCTGGCCAGCACCGACAGCCACTTCTTGCAGTCGTCCGGGTTGATGGTCTGGAAGCCGGGAGCTGCGGATTGGGGCGGCGGCTTCACTGCCGGCGCCTGGGCGATCAGGTTTCCTGTCAGGGCAAGGACGCAAAGGTGCAGGGACCAGCGCATGAATGTCTCCAGGGAACGGACGCGGGACCGCAAGGTGGCGCGGATCATAGCCGAGGTCCGCGCGACGTGGCTGAGCGGTCGCGGACGGCGCGCCCCGGTCTCCGCGGGAGACTAAGTCGGCTGATCAGAACGACTTGTCGTCACCGTTCAAAAAAGCTCGGACTTTTTTTTCCGTTTTCGGGTGGGGGTCGCGCCTATACGAGTGGACATGGCGGAGGGCGTGTGGGCCTCGCTTCACACCTCTCTCATCAAAACGGCAAATGTAACTCTCATCTCTCTCCAACCTTCACTCCTCGGACCGCCGCCCTCCGCCAACCGTTTTTGTCCCGAGGCCCCCACAAGAGAGAGCCTCCGAAGCCGACCCGGTCAAGAGCCTCAGTCGCGATCGTGAGTTGGATTTCGTGCCGCATTCCCGCGCACGGCAAGAGCGCAGGGTTCTGACGAGACAGGTCGCCGGATTCTACGGATCGGGGGTACACCCCGGGCAAGTCGGCTGCGCAGTTTTTCTCACGTCCGCGGTCGAGCGCCTGCGGGCCGAGTCCCCGCCGGATGGACCCGTGCCCCGATGCGCCGTCCGGCCGCAGCCTCCCGACGTCCGGCGAGCGGCCGTGCGCAAGTCTTGCGGGTGCCGAGCTCACGGAGGCTCACGATCGCCGAATCCGAGCGCGCCTCGCTGACCGGAATGGACGTGGCTTGGTCGCGGGCGCGTCGCCGTGCCGGCCCCCCGTGAATCCCGCCGTCCGACGATCGAAGTCGTGGGACATCGCTTCCGCCACACCCCTCCCACGCGATCGCGTCCGAAAACCACGCCGAAGTGGGGCCGCACCCGAGATTTGCCGCTCCAACAGGCGCGCGATACCGTGACCCCCGCGCGGCCGGGCAGGTTTTCCCGTGTGGTGGGCGTCACCGGGGAGGCGGTCGGGATCCGCGACCAGGTCGCGAGCGCCATGCAGACCACCCTCTCCAAGCCGAAGCACCACGTTCGTTTCGTCACGGCCGCGTCGTTGTTCGACGGACACGATGCCTCGATCAACATCATGCGGCGCCTGCTCCAGTCCGCCGGGTGCGAGGTGATCCACCTCGGCCACAACCGTTCGGTCGACGAGATCGTCAACGCCGCGATCCAAGAGGACGCCCAGGGGATTGCCGTCTCGTCGTACCAGGGCGGTCACGTCGAGTTCTTCAAGTACATGCGCGACCTCCTCGTCCAGAAGGGGGCCGGGCACATCAAGATCTTCGGAGGCGGGGGCGGAACCATCGTCCCGCGGGAGGCCGAGGAACTTCACGCCTACGGAGTGACGAAGATCTTCTCGCCCGAGGACGGCCGGAAACTCGGCCTTGAGGGGATGATCAACTCCATGATCGAGGCCTGCGACTTCACACCGCCGGCACTCGACAAGCTGAACGGCGTGACGGCCGGGCAATCGACAGGGGGCACGCTCGGGCGTCTCGTCACCATGGTCGAGCTGGACGAGCCCTCGGTCGTGACGGGGTCACGCATCCACCTCACGGAACTTCGCCACCGGGCGACCTCGAAGCGCGTGCCCGTCGTCGGCGTCACGGGAACGGGTGGGGCCGGCAAGTCGTCGTTCATCGACGAACTCGTCCGTCGGTTCCTCCTCGATTTCCCCAAGCAGACGGTGGCCGTCCTTTCAGTCGACCCCACGAAACGAAAGACCGGCGGTGCGCTCTTGGGCGATCGCATCCGCATGAACGCGATCAACGACCCGCGCGTGTTCATGCGGAGCCTGGCGACTCGCGCCTCGGGCGCGTCGCTGTCGGCAGCCATCCGGGACTCCATCGACATCATGAAAGGTGCGGGCCACGACCTCGTGCTCGTGGAGACGTCCGGGATCGGGCAAGGCGAATCGTCGATCGTCGACATCTCGGACGTGAGCATCTACGTCATGACGCCGGAGTACGGCGCCGCCTCACAGCTCGAGAAGATCGACATGATCGATCTCGCCGACATCATCGTCCTGAACAAATTCGAGCGGCCCGCGGCCCTCGATGCGTTGCGCGACGTGCGCAAGCAGTATCGCCGCAGCCGCAATCTGTTCCACGAGCCGGGTGACGACGCGCTGCCCGTGTTCGGCACGATCTCGGCACAGTTCGGCGACCACGGGGTCACGGCCGCGTACCTGGAGATGCTGCGCGCCATCGAGCGGAAGACCCAGGTGAGCTGGAAGACGCGCTTCGCCACCGAGACGAAGCCCTATTCCGCCGTTCGCAGTCGCGTGATTCCGGGGCCGCGCCAGCGATACCTCGCCGAGGTGTCCGAGACCTGCCGCCGCTATCGGACGCGCGCCGGCCTCGACGTTGAAACCGTGCGGCGCCTGGAAAGCTTCGAGATCACGATCGAGGCCCTGAAGGCCCGATCGGCCGAGCCTGCGCTCCTCGATCGGCTCACGAAGATGGCGGACGAGGCCCGTGAGGCGTTGTCGCCCGAGGCGCGGAGGGCGTTGGAGGATTGGCCCAGGACCCTCCAGGCCTACCGGGCTCCGGAACTCGTTTCGAAGGTTCGCGACAAGGAACTGCGACGACCGCTGTGGAGTGTGACGTTGTCCGGCGTGCTCGTCCCCAAGGTGGCGCTGCCGAGGACCACGAGCCGCGCCGAGATCCTGCGCTACCTCATGACGGAGAACCTGCCCGGCCGGTTCCCGTTCACGGCCGGCGTGTTCGAACTTCGCCGCGCCGACGAAGACCCCAAGCGCCAGTTCGCCGGTGAAGGCCCCCCCGAGCGGACGAACCGGCGCTTCCACTACCTTTCGCGGAACGACGCGGCGAAACGTCTGTCGACGGCGTTCGACTCGGTGACTCTCTACGGGCAGGATCCGGCGACGCGGCCGGACATCTACGGAAAGATCGGCGAGTCGGGCGTCAGCATCTGCACGCTCGACGACATGAAGAAGCTCTTCGCGGGTTTCGACCTCTGCGATCCGAACACCAGCGTCTCCATGACGATCAACGGCCCCGCGCCGACGATCCTCGCGATGTTCCTGAACACGGCGATCGATCAGCAGGTCGACCGCTTCCGCTCCGAGCGCGGGCGCGTGCCGGCTCCTGACGAGCACGCGAAGCTCGTGGCCCAAACCCTCGAAGTCGTGCGCGGCACCGTGCAGGCCGACATCCTGAAAGAGGATCAGGCCCAGAACACCTGCATTTTCTCCACGGAATTCGCCCTGCGGATGATGGGGGACATGCAGCAGTTCTTCATCGACAACCGCGTGCGCAACTACTATTCGGTGTCGATCTCGGGGTACCACATCGCCGAGGCCGGGGCGAATCCGATCTCGCAGCTCGCGTTCACGCTCGCGAACGGGTTCACCTACCTCGAGTACTACATCTCGCGCGGCATGAAGGTGGACGACGTCGCGCCCAACCTCTCGTTCTTCTTCAGCAACGGTCTCGATGCCGAGTACACGGTGCTGGGTCGCGTGGCGCGGCGGATCTGGGCGGTTGCGTTGCGCGACCTCTACCAGGGCAACGACCGGAGCCAGAAGCTCAAGTACCACATCCAGACGAGCGGACGGTCGTTGCACGCGCAGGAGATCGACTTCAACGACATTCGGACGACGCTTCAGGCGCTGATCGCGTTGCAGGACAACTGCAATTCGCTCCACACGAACGCCTACGACGAGGCCGTCACGACGCCGACGGAGGAGTCGGTGCGTCGCGCCATGGCGATCCAGATGATCATCAACCGCGAGCACGGGATCATGAAGAACGAGAACCCGCTCCAGGGCTCGTTCGTCGTCGAGGAGCTCACGGATCTGGTGGAGGAGGCCGTCCTCGCCGAGTTCGAGCGCATCTCGGAGCGTGGCGGCGTTCTCGGTTCCATGGAAACCCAGTACCAACGCACGAAGATCCAGGAGGAGTCGCTCCTCTACGAGCGGAAGAAGCACACGGGCGAGCTGCCGATCATCGGGGTCAACACCTACGTCGACGAGACCCAGGACCACGCCGCAGCCATGGATCGGATCGAGCTGACCCGCAGCACGGTCGAGGAGAAGAACCGCCGCATCGCCGAGCTCGAGGCCTTCCAGGCCGCACACGCGGCGCAGGCCCAGGTCGCCGTCGAGCGCCTCCAACGGATTGCTCTCGATCCGGCGGGGAACGTCTTCGCCGAGCTGATGCAGGCCGTCCGCCACCTGAGCCTGGGGCAGATCACCCGCGCGCTGTTCGAAGTGGGCGGGGAGTACCGCCGGAATATGTGAGCGGGGGGTCAGGTTTCAGCGTGACGGCTGCCGAAAGGTCCACGGGTGAGTACTTTGCACGGCCACGGACCGCGCCTCCACGCGCGGCAGCTCCGATCGAGTGACGCCATGCTCAACAGTCGAGCCGCAGCCCAGGGCGTGAACCGCCCGTTCCAGTTGCTGACCTCCATGTCGGCCTCGCTTCGCCACGGCATCGCCCGCCTCCTCGGCGTGAATCTCGAACGCGCGGCAGGCGATCGCGCGGCGGAAGCCTGGCTCATCATCAACGCCGACCTGCGTGGGCTGCAGGCCCGGTCACACGGGCCGGATCGCCAACTCCTCCCGCTGCGCAATCACAACTGGTGGGAGATCCTGCTCGCGACGGCGCGTCGCGTCGGTCTTTCCATCTACCCAGGACTCTCGGAACGGGAGGTCGAGCGCATCCTCTTCGACCACGTCGCGTCGCGTGTCCTGCGCGAGATGAGCCCCGCCGAGCGCGTCGACGTCGAAGCGATCGCCGACGCCGTGCCGGCCGTCACCGAGGCGCTGACGCGCGTGGGCCTCTCCGCGGAAGCCATCGGATTCGTCTTCGCCGGGCTCCATCGGATGACGCGCGACGTGGGCTCGACCGCTCCCGGCGGTGGTTCGCTCGCGCGCACTGCCGTCGCCTTGCGTGATGCCGTGCATCGTCCGGGGACCATGCCCTCCATCTCGCGCACCCTGCGCTTCCTTCGCGAGAACCTGGGCACGCTCGCCGAGGCCTGGACGCGCATGGATTGCGTCCGGCGATCCCTCGGTCGCTCGGTGCGCCAGCTCTTCCCGGCACTTGCCGTCCTCCACCTCCACGTCTCGTTCTCCGAAGCGACGGAAGAGGCGGAGGCGCTGCGGCTCTGATCGCGCGCCACGATCGACGTCGTGGCGCGGATCTCGGCGCGACGCTCAGATCGTTGTGTAGGTGATGGGGATCGACGCCGCGATCGGACCAAGTCCGAAGGCGCTGATGTGGATGCTCACGGCGTCGAGCGTGATTCCCGCCGGGATCGGTGGCGGAACCACGAAGACGGCCGAGCCTGCCGGGCCGAGCACTCCGAAGAACGGTGGACCGCTCGTCAGCTGCGTGGCGAGATCACCGAACGAGATTTCGATGCCGAAGAACCAGCCGTCGAGGCAGGGGTCGGCGGCGAGAGTGAACGCATTGAAGAAGAGGTTCCCGGCCGTGCCGCCCGTCGCCGCGATCACGAGTGCCGCACCGGGCCCGCCGGGCTGCGTCATCGCGAACGCGTACGGCGATCGTTCGACGACGAACGACGGAACGACGATGCCGCCGGCCGGACAGCCCGGCGACGCCAGATCGTTCCAGAGATCGAGCGCGTAGATCGTCTGGTTCCCGAAGTGGACGTGATCTTCGAGTGGAATCCCGACGCACCCGTTGTTGGGCTCGCCCGGCGCCCAGTGCTGGAAGCAGAACGGCTCGCCCGTCACCCAGGCAAAGGAGCCGCCAATCATGGCGCCGCCGAGCCACGGGCCGTAGGTGCCTCCGTTGGCGGCACTCCATGCCGCGGGAACGGCCGCCGCGAGGTTGTACACGAACGCGTTCTCGTCCGCCGACGTGATCGTCGCGAGGTAACCGCCGTTCAGGCCCGCGAAGGTGTTGGCGCCGAGCCATCCGCCGATGGCGCCAAGGTAGAGCTGGTAGCTGTGGCCGTTTCCGCCCGCGGACGTCGGCCACACGACTGGCGGTCCAGCGGGGACTTGTGATGCGAGTGGGGAGGCCGGGCAGATCAGCATCAAAGAGATCAGGAGCAACGTCCGGGCAGGGGCGTTCCGCTTCATGGTTCTCTCCCTTCATCGCGTGCGATGGATTCGCACGGCTTCGAAACGATAGGCTTCGCCCCATCGCCGTTGAAAGAGATCCTCGCGTGGGCCGCGCGTTCGCGCCGTCGACGCTGCGCCGCACCCTTCACTCGGCGGCGAGTCGACGCGGCACGGGCAGACTTCGCCCTGCGCATCTGCTTCCGATCTCCAGGGGCGGTCAATCGCTGCACGCCCCGAGATGTGCGCGCTCGGGCTCGCCGACGGGCTTTCAGTCGCGTTGCGGACGGTCGTGTTCGCCGTCGTGCGAGGCCCGCTCGCTTCTCGTGCACGACGGCGAGCCCGCGATGCACCTCGACGATTCGTTCACCAAGGCGAGGGAGGCGGCGGAATCGTAGTGGTTCCGAGTACCGCATTCGTGGCGCCGACCGAGGCCCCGGACCGAATCACGACTGCGTCACGTGAGATCGCGCCACGACCGCAGGACCATGCCGTCCTCCTGCGGGGACGTCACGTCGCCCGAATGGATGACGACGCCCGTTCGCGACGCCTTCGCGATGCGCATCCACCGACGTACGGGCGACGTGTCGTCGTCGCGCACGATCTCGGTCGCCTTGATCTCGATCGGGATGCGGCGGATGCCCATGTCGACGATGACGTCGACTTCATGGCCCGAGCGATCCCGCCAGAAGAAGAGGGGCGGATCTTCGCCAGCGTTCAGGAACGCCTTGATCAACTCACCGACGACGAGCGTCTCGAAGATTGCGCCGCGGAGCGGATGCAACGCCACTTCCTCGGGTGAGCGGATCGCGAGCAGCCGGCACATGAGGCCGGGGTCGACGAGATGGAGCTTCGGCGTCTTGACGAGCCGCTTGTTGAAGTTCTCGTGGAATGGCGGGAGCAGGCGCGTGATGAAACCGGCCTCGAGGACTGAAATCCATGCGCGAGCGGTCGTCACGCTGACGGACGCGTCCATGGCGAGGTTGGAGTCGTTCAAGAGTTGCCCGAAGCGCGCAGCGACGAGCCGGAGGAAGCGCGGGAAGGAGTCGAGATCGCCGATGTTGGCGATCTGGCGGACGTCGCGTTCGACGTACGTCTCGAGGTTGGAGTCGAGCCAGAGCGTTGGGTCCGCGTCCTCCAAGACCGCGCGGGGGAAGAACCCCCGAAACGCGGTTGCCGTCCAGGACCTCGTCGTCACCGGCTGGGTTGCCGGCCCAGGTGGCTCGTCCCAGTGGCCGGGCGGCGCCGCGGTGCGATCGAGGAGTTCCGCATGGCTGAACGGCAGGAGCTTCAGGAGGAGCGCGCGTCCCGCGAGCGACTGCGACACACGCTGCGACCGGGCCAGGTTCTCCGATCCCGTCAGGTCGAAGCGACCTGGGCGCGGATCCCGGTCGACCTCCGTTTGAAGGTAGGAGAAGAGATCCGGCAGGCGCTGCGCCTCGTCGAAGATCGCGCCCTCGGGACACGCGGCCAGGAACTCGCGGGGATTGGACGCGGCGCGCTGCCGCACGTCCGGATCCTCGAGGCTGAGATAGGGCCTGTCGGGAAACTGCCGTCGGGCGAGTGTCGTCTTCCCGGACTGCCTCGGGCCGGTGATGACGATGACCGGGGACTGACGTGCAGCTTTCGCGACGACGCCGGCAATGTGGCGAGGCTTGGGTGTCGGCACGGCCTGCATCGCATCGGCTGATCGTGCTTTGGAAAGTCAATCAGCCGAGTTTGACTCATGTCCATATTTCGAACTGACTTGCGGTGTCGCATTCCCTCGATTTCTGTGGATCCTCGAGGTGTGATGCCTACCGCGGGGTCAATCGGATCTGGCCCAGCTTCGTCGTGCCGGCGGCGATGGAGATCCGTCGAGTCAGCGGAAGGAAGCCGTCCAGCGTGAACGTCGCGTCGAAATCACCGGCATCGTTCGTCACGAAGCCGAACGTCCGCATCTTCTGCTCCGCCTCCGCGTCGCTGGTGAACTCGAAGACCGGTTCGGACGCCGCCGGGCCCGACACGCCGCGGAGAGTCACCGTCCCCACCTCCGGCGGTTGCTCGTAACGCACGACCTCGTCGGTCGCGTGCCGCGGGACCTGCCACTCGACGCGGTGACCGTGGACGAGTTCGAGCGTCACCAAAGGTCCGGGTTCATCGACCACGACCGACCCACGGGTCTTCGACGCGACGAGGCCCGGCCATCGCGCGAAAACCGTCGCGCGGTGACCGCGCACGAGGCGCAGGTCGATGCACGACGAGCACTCGGGCTGGTCCGACCACTGCGGGCCGCCGTCGGCGTCGTCGAGATGGAACCCGGCGGTTGGTCGTGAGTCGGCGAACCGAGCCCGCACCATCCGGGGGTCGACGCGCGTGTCAGGCGGAACGAGCAGGCGCACCGTTTGAACGAAGATCGGCGAGAGGTCCAGCGTGACCGCCGCGCGGGAGCCGGTCGTGCGCAGGTCGATCTCGTCCGATGTGATGCCGGTCCACTCGTCCGTCAGCCGGTAGGTTCCCGGGGGGAGGTCCGTCACGGTCGATCGCCTCTCGTCGGACCCGCGCCCGCCGGAGAGCACCCACGGAGGCCAATGATCGATCCAACGCACGTCGAGTTCCTCGGCGCCCTCGGAAGCACGCATCACCGACCGTCGTTCGAGCTTCCAGCTGAATTTCCCGTCCGATGGAGGAACGATCGCGACGTCGACGGCGCAGGGTCGTCCGAATGCGACCTCCGCGTCAATCGACTTCTGCCCGGGACGGAGAGGCCACTCGAACGGCACGCGCATGCCCCCGGCCCCGCGGAATACGCCGTCGACCGGCAAGGGGTAGGCGGCCCACCGACTCCGCGTCAAAAGCGAGAACCGGACGCGCCCGAGCGCCGCGTCTTCGATCCATTCGCACACGGCGATCTCGCAAGCGAAGATGCGATGGTCCGCGGTGATCCAGTTCCTGGGCTCGAGCTCGAACCCGTCGGGAATGGCCCTGCGACCGTCGACCGTGAGGTCCACCGTCGCCCGTACGAGGAGGCCGAAGTCCACGTCGATGGGATCGTCGGACTTCGCGAGATCGACGCGGTCGAAGGCCATCGGCGACGCGTGAGGACCGTCTCCTGGCCACACGAGTACGAGCCCGAGCGTGCCGGGCAGGCCGTCGAATCGCGCGAGGCCATCCTCGTTCGTTCGGCACTCTGGAGTCGGCGAGGTCGTTTCGCCATGTGCGCCGGGGAACCCCGCGGCGACTCGCGCTCCACGAAGGGGCTTGCCGTCGCGTGAGACCCGTACGCGCAAGGCCGGTGCCATAGGTCGCGACTCGGGCTGCGATTCAGGTTGTGACGTGGCAACGCGGCGTGCGGGGCTCGCTGGCGCGTCGACCGGCTCACTGCACGCAGCGAGGGCGATGATTGCAAGCGATGCGGCCGCACATCGTCCGTAATGCCCCGCAAGCCTCGAACGCATGGCCGGATCATGCTCCGACGGGCTCGCATCGCGTCCGCGTCAGTTCACGGCGTCATGAGCGCGACCGGGTTCGACAGCCGCGAGAGCCCCACGTTCGCGGGGTTGAGCACGAAGGCCTGCGTCACGAACGGGATGCCAGGCGGGAGCGCCCAGAACGCAGTCGTCACCTCCCGCGTGTTCCACTCGCCGAGGACCCCGGTGGACGCGGGGAAGTCGGCGAACACGCCGCCGCCGGGCATCGTGCCGTCGATCATCGTGAACCACGTGCCCGAGATGTCGACCGCGAGCGTTCCGAACGGGGGCAGCGGGATCGCTGCCGGCGCGCCGGCGATGACGATCACGGGCTTGCCGCCCGGGCCCGCGGGATCGAACACCGACAGCGCGAGCTTGCTCATGCGCGCGGCGCCGGCCGGTGGAGCTGATGCGGGATCGAAGAACGTGGCGCCGAACACGGGCGAGGCTCCGCCCGGGTAGAGCGCCGGGTCCGCGCCTGGGAACCCGTGAGCGTGGAACGCCGCGGTGATCGCACCGAGGTGCGGTGTGCCGTTCGTGAAGTCGCCGTCGGTGTCATCCAGGTAGAGAAGGTGATCGAGGATCCGCGAGTCGAGCGTCGTGTCCTCGAACAGGAGAAGCCAGTCGAGGAAGAGGGCGCGCGCGTGGTCCGCACCGGCCGCCGCGCCCATCGCGGCCATGAGGTTCACGCGCATCTGCCAGAAGGCTCCCATCAGCAGTTCTCCGGCATCGTGCGCATCGCCCTCCGGATCGAGCGTGCCGTACTGGCGCAGGTTGAGCCCGGTGCGCAGAGCTCCGGTCCCAGGGCCCATCCACCCGGGTCCGATCGACTCCTGTCCCGTCACGTACGTTGCGAAGACGTCGGCAACGCCTTCGTTGATCGCATCGGCATCAGCACCGGTCCAAAGCCCTGGCGCCGTCGTGTGCCACCACGCGACGTGTCCCATCTCGTGGACGACGAACGTCGAACTCGCCGCGTTGGCGACCGGGGCTGCGCCACCGGGCGGCACGCCTGCGGCTCCGAAACGCACGCGCCACAGCGAGCCGGCGGGGGACGCGCACGCGATGAACGGGAAGGCGGGCGTGTCCACTTCGGCCGTGAAGCGAACGCCCGACAGCACGGACGGGTATGGCGCCGTGAACGCGCGCAGCGCGCGTTGCCAATGGATGACCTGGCCCGCCGCGCCGCCGAGAACGAGATCCGGCGGTGTCATGACGCCTGGCGGCATGATGCCTCCGACCCCGGGCTGGGACGCAGACCCGGGGCCGCCTCCGCAGGCGGCGCCGAGCGAGGGCAGCGGCGAAAGACCCTGATACACGTCGACGTCCGGGAACGTCGGCGTGCCCCACCTGCCGATGACGTTGATCACGCCGGGTCCCGACGGGCCCGTGCACGTGAAACCGGGCGGAAGCGCGAACGCACCGCCCGTCCCCGACGTCGTGAACACCGACGTGCCGTAGGCGCAGAAGAACCCAACGGGTATGCCCGATTCGCCTTCGGTCGCCGTTGTGGCGCCCGGATCGTCCGGCGGCAGGTGATTCGTCACGAAGCGCGTCCGGGTGTCCGCGGCCATCACCAACGGGAACTGCGCGGCGATCGCCGCCGTGACATCGACAGCGTCCACGTACATGCGGCGCGTCATCGGCCGCCGGTCGCCGGCGTCACCGCCGGCGGAGACGTCGATGCGCCAATACGCACGGGCGGCGCTTCGCGGATCGCCGAACGCGTGCCGACGATATACCAGGGACGGCGCGAGGTCGCGGACGTCGAGCCGGTCTCCACCGGCAAGTGCGGCCCTCGCCGTGGCCACGGCTGCTTCTTGCGAAACGACGATGCCGCGCGGGCCGTCTTCGACGCGACCGATCCTCACGTCTGCGAGCGTCGCATGGCCACGCGCGTCCGAGAGAACGATGACGACGCTGTCCTCCACCTCGATCCCGTCGATGCGTTGGAAGAAGCGCAAGGCACGGTGCAACGCGCCAGCCTGGGTGGACGTGGCCGTTCCTCCGTCGGACAGAGACGTCATCGTCGTGCCCAACACGCCTTCATTCGCCATCAGGAACGACCGCGCGCTGGCGACATCGGTGACGGGACCGGCCTGGACGATGCGCGGATCGACGGCCGCGGCGCCGATGTCCTGGGCGAGCGCTTGCGCCGAGAACAGGATCGCGACAGTTGCCGCGATCACGCCACGACCTCCATTGAGCTGGATCATGGGGCCTCTCCTGGCCTTCGCCGGCCGATCACCTGTCTCGGTGAGAGGGCGGAATTGGCCGCGGCTTCGGGGGGATGAGCGTCGCCGGATGATGAGACGGTCGGCCGGCTCGGTTGATACGCGCGGCGTGGATTCCGGCGCGGCGCTCGCGGGCGCGAACCCCGTCAATTGCCTCGGATCGCCGCCGCGTTGCAAAGGAAAAATCGTGGTGCAAATGACGGTTCTCGTGCACTCGGCGCCCGGCCAATCTGCCGTACACTCGCGCCCACCACGTGCTCCCACACCGCAGGAGTCGACGAGATGCGATCGACGGTTTTGTGCATCGCCATGCTCATGGTTGCGACGGTTCACTCGGCCCGCGCGCAGGAGTCCGTGTGCCGCTTCAATGCCTGCCAACTGGTCTTTCCGGACACGGCGCGGATGGAGGCGCTGCTCGATGTCGACGGCGACGGCTTCATGGACGCCGCGGGGGCGTTCGGCTACGTGGGCTGGTCCGTGGATCTGTGGCGCAACGACCAGACGGGACGACTCGTTCCTACGCAGAACATCCCGGTTCCGACGTTCGGAACGCCCGACGCGGAGTTCGCCGACACGTTTCGCGCGCGCCTCGACGGTGACTCACGCGACGACCTCGTGTTCGTGCTCTGGAACATGGTCGTGGGCTTCTTCGCGCAGCCGACGGGAGCACCGCTCGTACAGGGATGGAACTTCACGCCGCCGGGTAGCGTCCGAAGCGCGCGCGTGTTCGATTGGGACTCGGACGGAATCAGCGACCTCGCATTGCTGACGAGCAACGGGCTGTTCGTCTACCACGGCATCCCGGGCGGCGCGCCCCAGCTCGCCGGTACGTACTCGTTCAGCCCGTTCCCGGTCGGCAGCCCGAGTTCGCTCGATCACTGGTCGATGATCGATGCCGAGATCGACGGCGACGGACTCGTCGACCTCGTGGTCGTTCGCGTGAACTTCGCCGTGAACCCCATCGCGGCGACGGTGTGGCGGATCCCATGGGTTGGTGCCGGGCTGACGACTGCGGCGACGAGCACCGTGACTGGCTTCTCGAGCGCTGGTGCGATGACCACCGCTGGCGACCTCGACGGTGATGGCGACGTGGACCTCGTGATGTTCGATCCGGGAATCGGCGGGTGGGCGCCGACGGGGACGTATCGCGTCCTGCGACGAACGGGCCCGGCGACGTTCGCCGTGGAGCCATCGCGACCTGGTGGACCCGCGGACCGGCTCGTCGACGTCGATGGAGACGGAGACCTCGACGGCGCCTGCTGCGGGAGCGGCGGTGGGAATCCCGTTCGCAACACGGCGACCGCCACGTTCCGCATCTCGTTCAACACTGGCGGTGTTCTGGGTGCGGCCGTGCTGATGCCGGGCGTGGGCGCATCCCATCTGGCAGGGGTTGCGGACCTGGATCACGACGGCGACCTGGACCTCGTCTCCGGGCGCGCCGTCTACTACGCGCGTGGTCCGCTGAGCCCGACGTCCATGCCGCGCTTCGGTCGAGGGGAATCCGCGGTGCCGCCTTCGGCGCGTGCCTTCGGTGACTTCGACCGTGACGGCGATCCCGACGTCCAGTTCGGGATCGGCGATCCGGGAATCGGGCAGGGGTGCTTCACCAATTCCGGTGATGGCACGTTCTCGACGACGAGCCTCGCGGTGCCGCCACCACCGGCAGGCACGACGTGGTTTGGTCCGGGCATCAGCCTGGACGTCGATGGCGATGGCGATCGCGACCTCTTGCTGGAAGTTCGCACGCCGTTTTCTCTCGTCGGCATGCGACGGCTCCTGAACGTCGGTGGAGGCGGACTCGTCGATGGAGGGCCGGCCACTCCGGCCGCCGACTCCCTCGGGAAGATGGGCGGGTCGAGCAGCGGTCCACGGCAGACCGACGCCCTGGTCGCGGACCTGGACGGGGACGGGGATCTGGACGTCATCATGTCGCCGGACGAGTTCGGCGTGATGGAGGCCGACGTCTGGCGCAACGTCGGCGGCTCGTTCACGCGTGCGCAGGTGATCCCGCAGTTCCGTGCTCGGGCCGTCGCGGACTTCGACGGTGATGGCGACCTGGACATCCTCGGGCAGAACGACCTCTTTCCGAACCAGGGCCCACCGCAGCTCGTGATCTCGCGGGCGCACGGCGCACTCACTTACGATGCGCAGCCCGGCGTCGTCGTTGCCACGGGATACTCGTTCGGAACGATGCGCGAGGTGGTGGGTGATCTGGACGACGACGGCGACGTCGACGTGGCCTTCGTCCAGCAGGGGCTGAACCTCCCGGCGGAGCTGCGCGTGCGGCGGAACGACGGGAGCGGCGCCGTCTTCTCCGCATCGACGCTGTCACTGGGGCCGATCCAGGTGGAGTCCGCCGGGCGGCTCGTGCGGGTCGATGCCGACGGCGACGGCCAGTTGGACTTGATGGCATCCGTGCGGAGCCAGGCGGTCCTGCTTCGCAAGTCGGCACCGGGGTTCAATTACGTCGTCGACCCGGTCAACCTCGTCGTCGAGCCAATGGCCGTGGTCGACGTCGACGGTGACGGCGACGAGGATCTCACGGGGGGATCGGTGTGGCGTGCGACGCGCATCGAGCCGCCAACGGGTGGGACGCGGTTGCAGTACGGAGCAGGTGTCGCAGGCTCCGGCGGGTTCGTCCCGGTGATCGGCGACGTGGGACCGTTCCGCCAGGGGCTCTCCGGCGAGATCCGTTTGACGAACGCGTTGGGCGGCGCCGCAGCCGTGTTCGTGATCGGCGGGGCTCCGGCGAACGTGCCGCTCTTCGGTGGTTCGCTCCTCGTCGAGCCCACGTTCGCCGTCGACTTCACGACGTCCGGCGCGCCGGGTGCACCCGGCGCAGGAACGTGGACCCTGCCTTGGACCCTCCCGCTCGGCCTCGCCGGGCTTTCGATCTATCACCAGATCGGCGTGCTCGACGCGGGTGCGCCGCAGGGGGTCGCCGCGACGGGCGGGCTGTACGTTCTCGTCGGAAGCTGACCGCCAGGGACCGATCGTCAGGGGGGCGGTCGTGGCACGGTCGACGCCGATCGGTCGCCCTCGCCGTGGCGCGCGCTGCGCGGGTCCGGCCCTCCGACCTGCGCGACGCGCCAGGAACAAAGGCTCCCCGAGAACCACGGTGGAGTCTCGGGGAGAAGATCCGGTGTCCGTCCGGATCGCGCGTGGCTTCGGTGAGCCCGCGCAAGATGTGTTCGGTCAGATCTCGCTGTCCGGCGGCATCGTCTCGAGCGCCAGCAGGAGCAACGGGTGGTACTTCTGGACCGCTGCCGCGAACTCGGGCGCCGACTTCTTCGCCGCGCGCTTGCCGGCCGGTGCCGTGACGGGCTTCTGGAGCACCAGGAGCTCGATGGAGTCACGCCGGAACTGGTTGTAGGGGACGCCGTGCTCGATGGCGAGGCGGTAGAGGATGTCACCGAGGGGGGGCGCCAGCTCACCGTGCTGCCGGGCGAGCTCGGGCGCACTCTCCGACAGCGCCGGCGGATTCAGTTCGTTCAGCGCCTGGAAGAAGATCAGCTCGTAACGTTCCAGCAGTTCCATTTGAGCCTCGTCGGTGAGGGGTCCAGTTTCGGATCGCTCACCGCCTTAGACGACGCTGGCGACGGTTTGTGAGAAAAAAGGACGCGGCGTGACCCATTGGCAGGTCCGCGCTCAACTCTTCACCAGTCGGTCGATCTGCGCAGCCACCAACTCGGCCGAGATACCTTGCTCCGCAAAAACATCTGGCGAGGGGCCGGATGTTCCGTATCGGTGGACTCCCATGCGGACCAGCTTGCACTTCATGCCGAGGTCCGCGACGGTCTCCGCGACGAGCGCCCCGAGCCCCGTCTGTACGCTGTGGTCCTCGACGGTGATGATGCGACCGGTGGCTGCCGCCCGGCGGACCGCCTCCACGTCGAACGGGCGGATGGATGCGGACGCCATGAGCATCACGGACTGGCCGCGGTCCCGAGCGATCTTCGCGCCGGCCGCCGCGTACTGCATGGCCGTACCCATGGCGATCACGGTGACCTCGGTGCCGGTACGGATGACGTCCATCGTCCCCGGGCGGAACCGGTAGGACGCGTCGTAGAAGGGCGACCCGTCCTCCTTCGTGATGAGAGGGAGCTTGGAGCGTCCCATCCCCACGAACTGGTTGCCGGGCGTCCGCGCCGTGTAGCGAACGACGTGATCCGTCTGGTTGGGATCGACTGGCAGGTAGATCTCGAAGCCGAACGTCCCGCGCAGGAGCCCCACGTAGTCGATGTTCTGGTGCGTGGGACCGTCTTCGCCGACGTCCAGGCCCAGGTGGGTGCAGACGATCTTCACGCCAGCGAGGTTGATGTCGTTCAGGCGTTGCTGGTTGTAGGTCTCGCAGACGCCGAACACGCCGAACGTCGAGAAGTAGGTGAGGAAGCCCTCGCGGGCCAGGCGCCCGGCGACGACGGCGTTGTTGTGCTCCTGGATGCCACCCTCGAAGAACGCGCCCGGCGACGCCTTTCGGAAACCGCTCATCTTGCACGAGCCTTCCAGGTCGTTGCTGACGGCGAGCACCTTGGGGATGGGACCCGTGTTGTTCTTCTTGGCGAGGTCCTCGAGTACGTCGCCATAGGCGGAGCGGCAATCGGTCGGCGCGGTACGCACCGCGGCGGGCCCGACCTCCAGGCCCGGGAGCTTGGGCCAGGTCTCTTCCAGGCCCGACCACAACGCCGCGGCCTTGCGCTTCGCCTTCCATTGATCGAGCGAGTCGGCGAGTCCCAGGTGCTTGAACGCGTCACGCAACTGGTCGTCACTCGCCGCGGCGCCGTGATAGTGCGCCTTTCCCTCCATGAGCGGCACGCCCTTGCCCATGGTCGTCTTGGCGACGATCACGGTCGGAGCCGCGGGGTTCGCGACCTCGCCCCGGCGGATCGTCGTCAGCGCGCCGTAGATCTGATCCCAGTCGTGTCCGTCGATCTTCAGGACGTTCCAGCCAGCGGCCGCCCATTCCTGATCGACCTGCTGCGGCATCACGTCGTCCGTGTTGCCGCCGATCTGGAGGAAGTTGCGGTCGATGATCGCGATGACACGGTGGAGCTTGTACTTCACCGCGAACCGGCGGGCTTCCGAGATCTGCCCCTTCTGCTGCTCGCCGTCGCCCATGATCACGTAGGACCACGCGTCGGACTTGCGCAGCGAGCGAGCCAGTGCGGCACCCACCGCCGCCGACGCGCCTTGTCCCAGGTTTCCCGTGTTCCACTCGACGCCCGGCACCTTCGTCTCCACGTGGCCCGCGAACGCGCTGCCTGCGCGGCGGAATCCGACGCGGATCTGCTCGTGGGTCACGAATCCATGGGCTGCGAGCGCCGAGTAGACGCCGGGCGAGATGTGGCCGTTGCTCACGAAGATCGCGTCACGCGACTCGTCGTGGATCGACTCGGGACGAACCTTCGCGACGCCATAAACAGTCAGGAGGATGTTGATGAGCGAGAGCGAGCCGCCGGGGTGGCCCGATTGCGCGAGCGTGGTGCTGAGGAGGATCGTCTCCACACACTCGTGCCACGCGGCATCGAGCGCCGCCTTCTTGTCGGCACCAAGGGAACGGCCGGTCGGGTCCAGGCGCAGGTCGGCGGGCGACGGCATGCTGAGTCTCCAACGAATCCGATGCGCGGGACCCATCTGTGGCCACGCGCCTTCTTCTTTCCCTCGAAAGGTCGCGGGATTCTATGTGGACCGATCGCGGTGCGGGAGGCCGTTGCCACGAATCCGGCGGCCCGCTGCTGAGCGGACGATCAGGCGCGGACGAACGCGTTCGACCGCATCTCTTCACCGATCGTCGTTTCGGGGCCGTGCCCCGGGATCACGCGGGTCTGCGGCGGAAGCGCGTAGAGGACGCGCTGGATCGAGCGGGTGATCGTCGGGTAATCGCCGCCCCACAGGTCCGTGCGACCGATGCTGCCCTGGAACAACGTGTCGCCGCTGAACAGCACGGGATCGGACCCGCCGAAGCGGAAGCAGATCGAGCCCGGCGTGTGTCCCGGCGTGTGGAGCACTTCCACTTCGATGCCGGACGGCCCGATGATGTCGCCGTGCTTCACGAAACGGTCCACCGGCAGCACGGGATCGAAAGACATGCCGAACATCGCGCCCTGCATGTCGAGGCGTTCGTAGAGGAACAGGTCCTTCTCGTGGAGGTGGATGCCCGCGCCGGTCTGCTCGCAGACTGACCGCGTTCCTCCCACGTGATCGAAGTGTGCGTGGGTGTGGATGAGGGCCCTGGCCTCGAGGCCCAACGCCTTCAGTCGTCCCACGATCACGTCAGCGTCGTCCCCAGGGTCGACCACGATGGCGGATCTCGTGGCCGGATCGCCGAGGATCGTGCAGTTGCACTGGAGGGGGCCGACGGCGAAGGTCTCGCAGATGATGGACGGTCCGGGCATGGCGGGGGAGTGTAACGGCTCTCCGTTCGTCCGATCTGCTGACGTCCGCATTGGGGGGCACCCGTGTGGATTTGCCCGCCCGACCCCGATCCCCCCGCTCGGGGGAATGCTGCGGCCCCGCCGCACGTTGCCCTTGGTAGGGTGTCCGGCCTCATGCCGGCTGAAACCTTCCCGAGAAACCCGACTCCAAGGTCGGGTCGACGGAGCCCATCAAGGAATCAAGCATGCCACGATCGTTGACGCCCCTCTTCGCCGCGGTGCTCGTCGCGGCGTCGTTCGCCCAATCAGATTCGTCCTCGAAGGTCGAGCTGAAGCGCGTGGCGATCGAGCGGGAGAGCCTCGTCATCACCGTCGCCGTCGAAGCGGGGTACCACATCTACTCCCTGAAGGGCGGCGAGGGGAACACGACGAACATCGCGCTGGACGACGGCCCGCGCGCCCTCAAGGGCACTCCCTCCGAGCCCGTTCCGAAGCATCACAGGAAGGAGTTCGAGGGCGGCTACGTCGAGGAGTACGACTACCACGAGGGCGAGGTCACCTTCACCGCCACGCTGACGTCGACAGGAAAGCCCGGAACCGAGGTCAAGGGGCACCTGTCCGTGACGGCTTGCGACGAAAACTCCTGTCTCCCCGGCGGTGAGGTGCCGTTCAAGGTCGCGCTTCCCGCGACGAAGGGCGACGCCGAATCCAAGCCCGGGGTCGTTCCGCCGTCGGGCGCACCGCAGGGCGACGTCGTCACGCTGAAGCCGCCCAAGCGACTCGGGGAGTTCGAGGCGACGGACCCCTTCCAGGTCACGAGGATCATCCACCCCAAGGCCGTGGTGTCCGGCGAGAAGTTCGACGTGAAGGTCGACGTGGAGATGACGGCGCCCTACCACATCTACAGCACGGAGCAGGTGGGCCAGTTCGAGACACCGACGTCTTTCTCGGCCGCCGGCACCGGCGCCGACGAGAAGCTCGTCGCCGTCAGCGGCAAGCCCGTGCCCGATCGTCCCGCCAAGCCGTTCGAGACGGAGCACGAGAAGTTCGCCTATTGGGAGAAGACCGTGAGCTTCTCCGTTCCCGTCACCGTGAGCGGTCCAGCCGGCCGGCGCATCGTCCACTTCGCGATCGACTACCAGACCTGCACCATGCAGGGCTGCCTTCCTCCGTCGAAGGCCGAGTTCGAGTTCTCGGTCGACGTCCGCGGCGACGCGGCCCCGCCGGTCGAGGGAACGAAGGGCGATCCTCCGAAGAAGCCCAGCGACGACGGCAAGGCGCCAGCGCCCAGGTCCGACACGCGCGCGGCGGCGGTTCCCGTCGGCACGGTCACCTTCGATCCGCCGAAGCTCGAAGCGAGCAAGACGGGCGTGATGATGATCCGTTTCCCCGGCTTGCACGTCGCTCCCGGCACGTCCGCGGACGTGAGCCTCACGGCGGCCGGGTTGTTCGTCGCCGGACAGGCGGCCGTCATCGACGACGCCGCGGGCGTCGTGGTGTCTCTGCCGGTGAAGCTCGCAGCCGAAACCGTCGACGGAACATTCGCGTTCAAGGGATCGGTCCAGCTGGGTGACGTGCGCGCGCCATTCGCCGGTGAATTCAGCGTGAGCACGGCGCTCCTGACCTTCATCATCATCGCCATGGTGACCGCGGCCGCCTCGCTCTTGACGCCGTGCGTGTTTCCCATGATTCCCGTGACGGTCTCGTTCTTCACCAAGCAGGCCGAGGGCGGCAACAGCCGGCCCGTCATGATGAGCCTGCTCTACTGCTTCGGCATCGTCGCGTCGTTCACGCTGATCGGCGCGCTGTTCACGGCGTTCCTTGGAGCCGACGGCGCCAACACCTTCGCGCAGCACTGGCTGACGAACCTGTTCATCGGGGTGCTCTTCATCTTCTTCTCGCTTTCGCTGTTCGGCATGTTCGAGTTGCAATTGCCGCCCGCGCTGTTGAATCTCGTCGGTTCCGCCCAGGGGAAGGGCGGCCCCATCGGCGTCTTGTTGATGGGCCTCCTCTTCGCCGTGACGACGTTCACCTGCACCGCGCCGTTCGTGGGCACGTTGCTCGCCGGCGCGGCCGGGTCCGGCCATTGGCTGAGGCCGGTGCTCGGCATGGTTGTCTTCGGCAGCGTGCTGGCGTTGCCGTTCCTCTTCCTCTCGATGTTCCCGAGCTACGTCAAGAAGCTCCCGCGGGCGGGTGGGTGGCTCAACGAGACGAAGGTCGTCATGGGCTTCGTCGAGTTCGCCGCTGCGTTCAAATTCCTGTCGACGACGGACCTGCTTCGGGGTTGGGACGTTCTGACGCGTAACGTCTGCCTCTCGGCGTGGATCGTCCTCTTCGCCCTTGCCGGCGTCTACCTGCTCGGCAAGATCCGGCTGCCGCACGATGCGCCCAAGGAGCGAGTGGGGGTCGTCGCCCTCCTGCTCGCGATCGTGATGTTCTGGGTCAGCGTCTACCTGTTCACCGGGCTGAGTGGTCAACCGCTCGGCGCCTTCATCGACTCGTGGCTACCGCCGGTGGAGAAGCATTTGAACGCCGTCGAACGCGACGAGCGTATCGTGCACGCCATCGAGGAGCGCCTCGGCGGCGGCAAGCCTGTGATCGGCAAGGTGTCGAGCGGCCGCGTGGGACACTCCGCGCGTTTCGTGGATGACTACGACGGCGCGCTGGCGGAGGCTCGAAGGCTCCAGATGCCCCTCTTCATCGACTTCACGGGCTTCTCGTGACCCAACTGCCGCGCCGTCGAAGCGTCAGTCTTCGGCAGCAGTCGGCCCGAGGTCCGTGCGGCCTTGAACAAGTTCGTCATGACGGAGCTGCACCTCGATGGAGATGCGGCGAAGATCGACCCTGCACGACGCGCGGCGAACAACGCGCTGCTCAAGAAGTTCGGACTAGGAGTGGGGATGCCGCAGTACCTCGTCGTCGACCCCGCGAAGGAGAGTCTCCTTTCCACGTGGGGCTGGGAGAACGCCAGTGTCGAGAAGTGGCTGCCGCTTCTCGCCGATGGATACAAGGGATATGCCGCTTCGAAATGACGGTGGCGGTGCGGACCACGCGCTCCTGATCGCTGGCGCGGAAGTCACTACCGGCAACTGGCTCGACCACGTGTCGGCCTGCGACGGCCGGCCGCTTGGTCGGGTTGCGTTGGGTGGTGCGGCAGAGGTCGAGCGGGCCATCGTCGCTGCCGAAGGTGCGCGACGAGCCTGCTCGCAGATCACGACGGGGCACCGCGCGGAGATCCTGTGGGCGATTGCCGACGGCATCGCGGCGCGGCGCGACCTGCTTTCGCAGCTCATCGTGGAGGAAGTCGCCAAGCCCGTCGATCTCGCGCGCATCGAAGTGGACCGCGCCATCGCGACCTTCAAGGATGCGGCGCACGTCGCGGCCACGAATCACGGCGAAATTGTGCCACTCGACGTGCGACCGGGGCTCGAGAATCGCGAAGCCCTGGTGCGTCGCGTGCCCCTTGGGCCCGTGACGGCGATCACGCCGTTCAACTTCCCGCTGAACCTCGTGGCACACAAAGTCGCACCGGCGCTTGCAGCGGGTTGTCCCGTGATCCTCAAGCCAGCGCCCGCAGCACCGCTCACGGCATTGGAGCTGGCTCGGATCATCCACTCGGCAGGGTGGCCTCAACCTGGATTGCAGGTGTTGGCACTGGAGGCCGACCTGTTCGCCGCGCCGCTCGTCTCCGACCCACGCATGCGCGTCCTGTCGTTCACGGGCTCGGCCGCCGTGGGGTGGGCGCTGCGCGATGCGGCGCACGGCAAGCCCGTCGCGCTCGAACTCGGTGGTGACGCAACGACGATCGTCCACGCGGACGCGGACGTCCAGCGCGCCGCGGATCGTTGCGCGTTCGGTGCCTTCGCCTACGCCGGTCAGGTGTGCATCAAGGTCCAGCACATTCTCGTGGATCGGTCGATCGCCGACCGATTCCGCGAGGCATTCCTCGCGGCGACGGCGCGCATCGTGCCTGGCGACCCGCGCCAGCTCGGCGTCGTGATGGGACCAGTGCTTCGCGACCGCGACGCAGACCGCATCGAGTCGTGGATCTCCGAGGCGCGCGCCCAGGGCGCGAACCTCCTGGCGGGCGGGGGGCGCAACGGACGCGTCATCGAGCCCACGGTGATCGAGGGCGTCACGGACGGTGCGAAGCTTGGATGCGAGGAAGTTTTCGGCCCCGCGGTGACCCTCGACACCTACGACGCTCTGGGCGCGGCCGTCGGTCGCATCAACAGGTCTCGATACGGTCTCCAGGCGAGCGTGTTCACGCGCGATGCGACCGTCATCCGCCAGCTGTTCCGCGACCTGGACGTTGGCGCGCTCATCGTCGACGAAGCGACCACGTTGCGCGTCGATTCCATGCCGTACGGCGGCACGAAGGCCTCCGGCTTGGGACGCGAGGGCGTCCGCTGGGCACTCGACCTGTTCACGGAACGCCGCACGCTCGTGTGGTGACGCGCGCGTGGTGCGCCATGCGGGCTGGTATACTCGCGCCGCACCCCAGCCCGAGCGGATCGACGTTTGCTGCTCCGTGTGCCCCCTATGCCGACTCCCGAAGGAAATCGAACGACTCAGCAACTCGTCCTGCAGAGCCAAGGTGGCGATCGGGAAGCCTTCAGCAAGCTGTTCAATCGCTACTACCCGCGAATCCGCCTCCTCGTGAAGCTCCACATGCTCGACAAGCTGAAGGCTCAGGTCGAGGCGGACGACATCATCCAGGAGATCTACCTGGAGGTGTTTCGGAACTTCCACAAGTTCGAGTACCGCGATCCCAACTCCTTCTATAAGTGGCTCGTGACCGTCATCGGCTGGAAGATCAAAGACTTCGACAAGTACTTCTTCAAGACGTCCAAGCGGCAACCCGGTGAGACCCTGTCGCTGAACGAGAACGTTCGAGGTGGCGAGAGTTCCATTCGCGAGCTGGCCGAGAGCATCAGCGCCGGGCAGTCGACGCCTTCGCAGATCGTGATGCAACGCGAAGGCTACAAGATGCTCGAAAAGGCTCTCGAGAAACTCCCGACGCACTACCGGGAAGTGATCCGCTTGCGTCACTTGGAGCAGCGCTCGGCGAAGGAAGCGGCAGATCTCCTGAACGTGAAGGTCAACGCGGTGAACGTGTTGTTTCACCGCGCGCAGCAGAAGCTCCACGAGGTTCTGCGCGAGATGGCCTACTTCTCGTCCTGAGAGACCGTTTCATGGGGTTGGAGTCGGGCAGTGGTGCCGAGTGGGAACGCGAGTTCTCCTCGGAGATCGACAAGCGCATCGCCAAAGGCGAACGCGTGGACGTCGATGGCTACGCTCGACGGTTCCCCGACCGCGCCGAGAAGGTGAGGTCACTGATCGAACTCCGCCAGTCGTTGTTCGACGAGGGACTGCTCGAAGTGGATGGCGGCGACCAGGCCGCGCCGCCCGCGGACCCGGCGAAGCCCGCGCGCGACGGCCGGATCGCTGAGGTCGAGCGGCGGTTCCAGGACGCTGCCAACCGCGGCGAGCCGCCGGACGTGCAGGGGGCGATCGCCGAGTTCCCCGACCTCGACGCGCAGATCCGGGACGTGGCGCGGTTCCATTCGTTCTTGTCCGACGTTCTCACACCCGGCGACATCTCGAGCAGTTCGCCTCCGATCCAGGAGCTCAAGCTTTCGCACTTCCGCCTCGTCGCAGTCGACGCGCGGCACCCGCTCGGTGAGTGGGTCGTCGGCGTCGACACGCAGTCGAGCCTGCCGGCGCAGTTGCTGCTCATTCGGGCTCGGGTTTCACCCGGGCGTGCCACGCGACTTCTCGCCGCCGCCGAGGAGGTGCGCCGGATCAAGCACGATCGCATCGTGCCGCTGATCGAGGTCGGTGAGGCCGGCGACCTCCGCTATGCCGCCTACGACTTCCGGTCCGAGGTCAACCTGGAACGGATCATTCGCCGCCTCCGCCGCGGCGGTGGCAATCGGACCCTCGCCGAGGTGTTGGAGCCGCCCTCCGAATCAGGTCACGCGTGGCTCGACGCCGACGTCGAGCTGCCACTGTCGATCCCGGATGATGCCGCGGCGTCCCGACTCCTCGCCGATCGATCACACGTGCGGGGTGTGTTGCGGATCTGCCTCGGGCTCGCGGAGGCGTTCGACGTCGCCCACACGCATGGGCTTCTGCTCCTGGACACACGGCCGAGCAGCGTCGTCGTCGACCGGCGGGGCTCCGTGCGCCTCCGCGGTCTCGGCATGGTGGGCGAGGCCCGCATGGTGTGGAGCCGGCTCGGGACCGAGGGGTTCTTCGTGGCACCGGAGGTTCGACGAGCTGCCGATCCGGCCGATTGGCGGGCCGACGTCTACGGACTGGGCGTGCTCACGTACGCCGCGTTGACGCTTTCCGAGCCTCCGGACTTCGCAGCCGTGCCCGATCGGATGTCGCTGCTCGCGCGGTCTCTCCCTCATGTGCCCAATGGCCTGTGCGCACTGCTGGCCGAGTGCCTCGATCCGTCGCTTGCAACGCGCCTGCCGTCAGCGGAGCAATTCGCCACCCGACTGCGGTCACTTCTTGGCGAGGCACCGGAGCGCGCGAAGCTCCCGGAGGAAACCACCGACGTCACGACCGGCGCGCCGTCCCGGCTCCTGTTCGGCGTCCTCTGGATCGCCCTCGCCGCCGCCGCCGTGCTCGGCGTCTGGTGCTTCGTCCACTGATCGCCCACGAAGGGATGCGCGGTCGGGACGGCTCCGGCCGGCGACACGTTTCTGCCGCTTAACTGTTAATGCCTCCGGCGTTCACGCTTTGGCGGGCCTTTGCGACCGGCGAAAAACTCGGTTTTTGGGGAGATTCTCCTGGCGCCAATCTCCCTCTCACCGATGATTGCGCTGAAAACGCAGTTTCAAGCTGAGCCGTGTCTATGTAGTGACGTAACCCGCGGATGCTGCCTCCCGATGGGGTCGCATGTGCGTGCCTCGGTGCCATTGCCGTCACCGGGGTTCCGCCGAGAGGTGAACCGGTCGGACCGGAGCATCTGCCAGTTGGACCGGCGTTTGCATTCGCGGGGATTCCGCGCGGCTGCGAAACACGGCCT
Source organism: Planctomycetota bacterium (assembly GCA_044222185.1). Lineage (GTDB taxonomy): Bacteria > Planctomycetota > CAIWVZ01 > JBGANV01. Next base: position 830,085 of record JBGANV010000003.1, on the reverse strand, counting down.
CGGGTCTGCCCGACCCGTCGCTGAACGAACCGGTCGCCCGGTGCTTGGAGAGAGAACCCTCGATGAATTCACGTAGACCTCTTTCGATGCTTGCCGTCGCGGTCACTTTGATCGCCGGATCCGCGTTCGCCGACACGATCACCGGCACGGTCCGCAACACTTCGGGCCAGCCGATCGCCAGCGTCACCGTGAACGCCGTCTCCGTTGCCACGGGCGCCGTTGCCGCGACGATCGCGACAACCGCCACGGGGACCTTCACGCTGACGGTCGTGGCCGGTGTCTACACCATCGATTTCGCGCCCACGGGCACGACCGTGGCCCCCGCCGAGTTCGCCAACATGAACGTGGCGGGAACGCTGAACCTCGGATTCGTGACGCTGCAACCTGGGCTCGTGTTGACGGGCACGGTCACGACGACGACGGGTGCGCTGATCGTCAACGGCGATACGGACGTGATCAACGCCGCGACGGGCGTGAAGCTCTACACGCCCAACGACAACACGAACGCGAGCGGCGTATTCTCCGTGGTCGTTCCGGCCGGCGTCTACAACGTGACGGCCGATGCTCCCACGGGCGGGCTCTTCGTGTCCCAACAGGTTTCGAACGTCGTGGTGAACGCGGCGACGAATGTGGGTTTCATCCTGCTGCCGCCGGGGTTCCTGCTGTCGGCGACCGTCCGCAACGCCACCACGCAGGCGGCGCTCGCGAACGTGGACATCGACGTGGACCTCATGTCCAACGGGCAGAGACTGATCACGCCCAACGACAAGACGGATGCTCTCGGAGCGTTCTCGCTGGTCGTTCCTCCGGGGAGTCTCCGCGTCACGTTCGACCCTCCGCCGGGCGCGGCCATTCTCCCCAAGCGCGTCGAGAACGTGAACGTCACGGGGGCGCTGAACATGGGCATCGTGGGCCTGACGCCGGGGTTCCTCATCACCGGAACCGTCACCGCGACCACTGGCCCCGTGGCGAACGTGGACCTGGACGTGAACGCCATCCTCGGAACGACGCGTCTCTACACGCCCAACGACGTGACGGATGCGACGGGGGCTTTCGCTCTCGCCGTGCCCGCCGGTAACTACCAGCTCATCGCCAACGCTCCGGCCGGAGCCGCGCTCGCGTCCGTCGGACTCCAGCCCATCGCGGTCACCAACGCCAACGTCAACCTCGGGAACCTGTTCCTCCCGCCCGGCGTGACGCTCCAGGGCACGGTCATCGGCGCCCTCGGAGGGCCGGAGGCCGGTGTGAACATCGACGTGATCGATCCCGTGACCAACGCCGAAGTGCCGACGCCACGTGACGTGACCGACGCCGCAGGCCATTACTCGGTCGTCGTCCCGCCGGGCACGTGGAACCTGCTGTACCGGCCGATCAATGCGAGCCTCTCGGCAACGTCGGCCGCGACCGGGGTGCCCATCACGGCGGCCACGACGCGGAACGTGACGCTGGCGACGACGTCGATGACCTTCCTCATGATCCCGTACGGCGGTCCTCCGACGCTCGGCACAAGCGCCATCTCCGCCGGCGGAGTGCTCACGTTCGATGCTGCGATCTACAACGCGACGGGAACGACGCAGACCGTCGTTGCGTCGCTGTACATCGTCGATCCGACGGGCGTGAACACGTTCATCCTCGCGCCGTTCCCGCTCTCGATGCCCTCAGGTGCGCTGGTCATCGTGCCGGGAGTGACTCTCGGGACCCCGGTGTTCCCGCCGTCGTTGAACGGGTTCAATTTCCGCATGCGGGGCCAGTTCAACGATCCGGTGTCGGGGCTCGAGGTCGACCACGACGAGTTCCGGTTCATCGTCCAGTGACGGTCGGAGTCCCCGAAGGTCGATGGCCACGGATCGAACGATGCCTCAGTCAACACCCAAGCGAATCCTGATCTACAGCCACGACACCTACGGGCTCGGGCACCTGCGTCGCAGTCTGCTCATCGCGGGGGGGCTTGCGTCGTCGTCGTACGAGCCGCAGGTGCTGATCGTGACCGGGTCGCCGCGCACGAATGCATTCGCATTGCCGCCTGGCTGCGACACCGTCAAACTCCCCGCGGTGCTGAAGCAGGGAGACGGGACCTACGAGCCGCGTACCCTCCGCGGGACCTTCGACGCCATTCGTCGCCTGCGCGCGGACATCATCCTGGCGACGGCCTCGAGCTTCCGACCTGACGCGATCATCGTCGATCATGCGCCGCTCGGCATGAAGGGCGAACTCGAGCCGCTCTTCGACTGGGTCGGGCATCTGAGCCCGGAGGATCGCCCGAAGATGGTGCTCGGGTTGCGCGACGTCATCGATGATCCGGCGCGCGTCGAACAGGAGTGGCGCAAGCTCGGTGTGTGGGATCGTCTCGCCACGATCTACGACCGGATCTTCGTCTACGGCGACGAGCGGATCGTGTCGACCGCAGAGGAACTCGGCCTCGGAAGCCGAGTGCCGGGCAAGGTGCAACACGTCGGATACATCAGTCGGCCTCACGTACGACTCCATCGCGCGGCCCGCGCCGAGGACCGCCCGACGATCCTCGTGACTGCCGGTGGCGGAGGTGATGGACAAGGACTGCTGCGCCTGTACATCCGATTTCTCGAGTCTCTCCGTGAACCCGCACGGTTCCGTTCCCGCATCGTCACCGGCCCGTTTCTTTCTGCGCGGCGCCAGCGCGAGGTGGCGGCCCATCTGCGGGAGACCGGGCATCCCTTCGAGCTCACGGAGTTCGTCGTCGATCTGGAGTCCCAGATCGCGAGTGCGGCCGGCGTGATCGCCATGGCCGGCTACAACACGGTCACGGAGATCCTCGCGGCCTGCGTGCCCGCGTTGCTCATCCCCCGGGAGAAACCGCGTCAGGAGCAGCTCATCCGCGCGCGAAGTCTCGGAGCCATCGGCGCGGTGGAGTACTGCCGCGCGAAGAACTGCGACCCCGCCACGATCGGCAGCTTCGTCGAGCGAGCACTCCGGGTGAAAGCCCGCGCGGCCGAATCGATCGTCTGCCTCGACGGACTGCAGAACGTCGCCCATGCCATGTCCGGCATCCTCGGCATCTCCGCGGATTCCGCGGACGATGGCCGCCCCGAATCGAGGGCTCATGCCGCCGGTTGATCGCCGCTCCCTTCGCGTTGGCTACGTCCTGAAGAAGTTCCCTCGGCTGTCCGAGACGTTCATCCTCAACGAGCTGATGGGGCTCGAGGCCGCTGGAGTCGACGTCGGGGTGATGTCTCTTCACCCGCCGGACGCGGAGCCCGCGCACCCCGAGGTGAAGCGCCTCGTCGCCGCCGTCCACTACCTGCCCGTGTTCGGGTCCGGCGCCGCCTGGGCCGCGTTCCAATCGCTGCGTGAGCTCGACCGGCTTCGGCCGCAGGCGTTGGATCGGGCCATGGGGTTCGTCGAGCGCGTCTCGGCGGAAAAACGCTCGGCGTTGCTGGTGCAGGGACTCCTCGTCGCCAACCAGGTGACGGCGCTCGGCCTCCATCACCTGCACGCGCATTTCATGACGATCGCCGCACACGTGGCCTACCTCGCGCACGTGTTCACGGGCGTTCCCTACACGGTGACGGCGCACGCCAAGGACATCTTCAGGGAGACCGTCGACGGCGACGTTTTCAGGGAGGTGACGGCCTCCGCCCGAGCGCTCGTGACAGTCAGTGACTACAACCGGCGGTTCATCGCCGACCGCTTCCTGCGTGGTGATGACCGGAAGGTCGTCCGCATCTACAACGGGATACCCCTCGACGAGTTGGCAGCCCCGGAAGGAACTCGGGAACCAGACCTCGTCGTGGCCGTCGGTCGCCTCGTCGAGAAGAAGGGGTTCCACCTGCTCCTCGAAGCGGCCCGGCGTCTGGTGGATGGGGGAGAGCGACTGAAGGTCGTCATCATCGGCGACGGCGACGAGCGCGGACGCCTGCTGGCTGACTGCGAGCGCCTCGAACTCGGCGGGACCGTGACCTTCACGGGGCCGCTGACGCGCGACGAGGTCTTGCGGTGGATGCGGAGGGCTCGCGTTCTCGTGGCGCCGTGCCTGCGCGGCACGGACGGAAACCAGGACGCGCTACCGACGGTGCTGCTCGAAGCTCTGGCGGTAGGACTACCCGCCGTGTCGACGCCGGTCGCCGGGATCCCGGAGATCATCGAGGATGGAGTCGAGGGCCGCGTGGTCCCCGAGAACGACGTGGCCGCGATCGCCGCGGCCGTTTCGGGACTCCTGCACGACGACGGGGCGTGGCGACGCATGTCCGCCGCTGGGCGGGTGACGGCCGCACGGAAGTTCGACCGCACGGCGACGCTTCCGCACCTCCTGGAGCTCTTCGGGGGACCCGATGGACGGCGCGCGGCCCCTGGGGGAACGGCATGAGGCTGCTGCAGCTTTGCTCTGATCCCGGGATCGCATTCGACGGCACGAAAGGCGCCTCCGTCCACATGCGATCGATCCACCGCGCGCTTCGCCGCGCCGGCCACGACGTGTCGACGATCGTCGCGAAGGGCGCGGGTGACGCCGCCGCGGATCTGGGATCTGTGGCGGCCGCTCGGGGCCTCGACGCGACGCTCGCGGTCGTGGAATCGGCCGGCATCCCCGACGTGGTCTATGAACGCTACTCGCTCGGTTCGACGGTCGGGCTCCAGCTGGCCCGCCGCCTCGGGCGCCCGCTCGTTCTGGAAGTGAACGCGCCGCTCGTACAGGAAGCGCTGCGCCACCGTCCGACGACCGTCGACGCGGAGGCCGACTCCATCGAGACCCGACTGTTCCGCGAGGCCGATGCCATCGTCACGGTGTCGGAACCGCTGCGACGGTACGTGTCCCAAAAACGCGGCAGCGAGCGTGACGTGCGCGTCGTGCGGAACGGTTGCGACCCGCAGGACTTTCCTCGACCTGCCGACGTCGCCCGCGCGGAGGCGACGCTCGTGTTCCTCGGTCACCCCAAACCCTGGCATGGCGCCGACCGACTCCTGGGGATCCTCGGGCGGGTCGTCGCGGAGGGTTTCGACGCTCGACTCGTGGTGGTCGGCGGCGGCGACGGCGCCTCGGCACTGTCGGCCCGAGCGACGGACGTCGGCCTGGCACGGCGCGTCACCGTCACGGGGGCGTTGTCTGAAGCCGAGGCGCGCATGCGTCTCTGCGATGGCGTCGTGTCGCTCGCGCCGTACGAGCCGCCCGAGTTCTTCTACTTCTGCCCGATGAAGGTCATCGAGTCGATGGCCGCGGGGCTTTGCGTCGTCGCCTCCGACGTCGGCGACATCCCCGCGATCGCAGGGGACTGCGCCTGGCTCGTGGACCCCGCCTCCGACGCGGCGTTCGCTCGAGCCGTCGTCGAACTCCTCGCGAACCCCGCGAGACGCCGGGCGCTCGGCAGCGCGGCACGGGACCGCGCGCTGCGAGAACTCACGTGGGATGCGTCCGCTGCGGCGACCGTCGGCTTGATCGACGGCGTCCTGGCTGGAGGACTCCACCGGTGCGATTGAAGTTCAAACGACCCTCGATCGGTGTGACGACGGACCAGCTCCGGTCGGCCTTCCGTGTGTTCAAGCCGGCGGTCGAAGGGCAGTCGCGGGGCGTCATCGTCGCGACGGTCTACTCGGTCCTCGTGGCCGGGCTCGAACTCGCTCGGCCCTGGCCGATCAAGCTCGTGTTCGACAGCGTCATCGGGCGTCGCGCGAACCGTCCGACGTACTTTGGCCTGCGTCAGAACGAAATCCTGATCGCCTCCTGCGTGGCGATCGTCGTCATCTCCCTCCTCATCGGCTGGTTGAGCGTTCGGCAGGCCGTGGCCTCGGCCGTCGTCGGCCGGAAGATGTCCGTGCGGATCCGCAAGCGGGTCTACGAGCACATGCATCGCCTCGCGCTCTCGTTCCACCAGGCTCACCGAACGGGCGACCTGCTCACGCGGCTGATGGGCGACGTGAACAACGTCCGTGACCTCTTGTTCACCTCGTGGCTGAGCCTGGGCGGCCGTGCGCTCCTCTTCGTCGGCACGGCCATCATGATGATGACCGTCGACCCATGGCTCGGGCTCCTCTCGCTCGCACCGCTGCCGTTGCTCGCCTTCGGAATGCAGCGTTCGTCACGCAAGCTCACGATCGTGACGCGCAAGCAGCGCGCGAAGGAGGGAACGCTCGCGGCGTTCGCCGCAGAGACGCTCCGGCAGATTCGCGTGGTGAAAGCGTACACGGCCGAGGAGCGCGCGACGCGCCAGTTCGCTCGCGACAGCCGGTCGACGGAGCGTGCGGGCGGAGAGGCCGCGCGGATCGCGGCCGGCATGGGACGCACCGCCGAGTTCCTGACGGGACTGGGCCTCGCGGCCCTCATCTACTTCGGCGCGGATCGGGTGATTTCCCGAACGATCACCCCGGGCGACCTCATCCTGCTCGTCTCCTACGCGCGGACGCTTTACAAGCCGCTGCGGGGACTCTCGAAGGACGGAACGCGGCTCTCGAAGGCGACCGCCTGCGCCGAACGCCTCATGGATCTGCTCAAGCACGAGCCCGAGCCCATGGGCCAGGGACCCGAGGCTCCGCAGATCCGTGGACGGGTGTCGATCTCGGATCTCGAGGTGCGCTATCCGTCCGGTGTCCGGGCGCTCACGGGACTCTCGCTCGACGTGGAGGCGGGATCGCTCGTCGTCGTCAACGGGCCGAACGGCGCGGGGAAGTCCACGACGCTCTCCGTGCTGCTTCGCCTCGTCACGCCGACTGCTGGCACGGTGCTCATCGACGGACAGGACGTCTTCGCATGGGAGCTGAAATCCTGGCGGGATCGGGTTGCGTACGTTCCACAGGACATCCTCCTGTTCGGCGCGACCGTGCGGGAGAACATCCTGTTCGGACGCCCTGATGCCACGGACGAACAGATCGAAGCGGCAGCCCGGGCAGCGCTCGCACACGACATGATCGAACGGCTGCCGCAGGGCTACGAGACCCGCCTTGGAGAGGGTGGAGCCACGCTCTCGGGCGGTGAAGCCCGACGCCTGATGCTGGCGCGAGCCGCCGTTCGCGATGCTCGCATCCTGCTCCTGGATGAACCACTCTCGGGCCTCGACCCGGTCGCCCGAGCGACCGTCGCGAAGGCGATCCGGACGATCGCGGCCGGACGCACGACGTTCGTCGTGAGCCACGGCCCGGCATCCGAGCTGGGACCGGACCTGGTGCTCCACGTGGATCACGGCCGCGTCGTATCGACGCTCCGTTCTCACCAGCTCGAGGTCACGCGGTGAGCGACGGCGTTCCCGGATCGCGTGGCGCATTGGAGGTGGGGGATCTCTCCATGCTCCTCGACCCCGTCCGTGCCGTGGAACTCCTGCGGGAATCCGGCATCGCGGCCACGTCCGTCAACCACGACTACCTGCGGCTGAAGGCGGGGGAGAGTGCACTCCTCGGCTGCACGATCCGCGGCGCAGACGAGTCGGGTGGGCCGTTCACGATCGCGGGCTATTTCCGCACGTTCGCCGACGATCGGGCCGTGACCCTGGCGGCGAAGTGGGAATCCATGAAGCCGAGCGCGACCGTCGTCGGTCCGGGTGTGAGACTTCTCGCTACGCGCAGGAGCGTCCTGTTCCTTTTTCCCAACGACGCGCAACTGCGGGGGCTTCGCTTCATCGAGGACCCCGACAAGCTGAAACGCATCCTCGGCGGGCTTGCCGGCGTCGGTGACGCGGGATGGCGGGTCCAGGGCCGAAAGTCGATCGTGCATCCGGTCCGCTACAAGCCCGAGCGACGCTTCATCGCTCGCGTCGATCTCGCGCTCAAGCACGACTCGACGGGCGAGAAGTCCACGCGCCAGGTCTTCCTGAGGTTCTTTCCCGACTCACGTGGGGCGAAGCTCGACGCGATCGCGCGCGCGTTCCATGGTGCGGCAGGCGGGCCGCCAGTCCCCAAGCCGCTGGGATCGCTTCTGGCGGGGCGGGTGTTCGCCGAGGAGGCGGTCGCGGGGATCGATCTGGGGGCGGTGATCGGCGCGGGACGGGGACCAGCCCAGGCCGTCGCCTCGGCCCTGCTGCGGCTTCACGCCACGAAGGTTCCCGTTCCCTGGACGCGGACGCCGGCCACGCTCGTCCAGGCTGCACGTGCCGCGGTGCATGCCCTCCGTTCCGCCGACGGGGCGCTCGCTGCGACCCTCGACTCCGTCCTCCGGGTCGTCGAAGGACACGCCTTTGGACCGCCGCCGGCATCGACGATCCACGGCGACCTCCACCTCCATCAGGTGCTCGTGACCGACGGGGGTCCCGTCTTCGTCGACTTCGAGCGGGTCGCCATCGGCGATCCGCTGGAAGACGTGGGCAATTTCGTGGCGCACCTGCTTTCCCACGCGGCGCGCGCGACCGACGCGGGGACTCGCGGACACATCGACGCCTTCCGAGACGCATTTCTCCGGACCTATCTCGCGGGGGCGCCGCGACGGCCCGGAGGGGACCTCCTCTTCTTCGTCGCTTGCGGGCTCCTCGAGCTCGCGCTGTTGCCGTTCCGCCGCCTGGAGGCGAACTGGAGTGCCGCGTCGCGTGCGACGTTGGACCTCTTGAGCCTCGCGCGGTCGATCGTGGGAGCGGTGCTGCCGTGATTTCCGAGGACGTCGCGGATGGCAGTGATGGGGCTCAGCACTCGGGGCGAGGGCTGCAGTGGCAGACCCTCTTCCCTCGTTCCTCAGGGCTCTGGCCCGCGATCCTCGAAGCCGGCGACCGCGAGCGCCGCTTCGGAACGTTCGACCCGCAAACGCGCCGGCTCGTCGTCATGGCCCCCGGCGAGGACCCCGCTCTCGCGCGTGGGCGCCGGTGGTTGGCCATGGGTGAGCTCGTCGCCTACCGCGCAGGCCACCGCGCGGTCGTCAGGGTTCCCGGGCCCGAGGGCACTCGTTACGTGAAGATCGTTCGTCCCAAGCGCGCGCCGGCACTCATCGAGAGGCTTCGCCTCGTCGACCTCGTGTGGCGGCCGGAACGCCCCCGCGGCGGGCCCGCCCTCCCCGCGCTCATCGAGTGCCACCCCGACGACGGCGTGATCGTACTGAGCGCCGTTCCTGGGGAGTCATTCCACGATCGACTCATGGAGTGCCGCGCCAACGATGCGATCCCGCAGGTTGGCTTGTCGCTTGCCCGCATGCATGCTGGGGCCCTGCCCGACGACGTGACGATCCCCGAGCCGCATCCTCCGAGCGCTGCCCAGTGGGTCAGCATCGTCGAGCGGTTCGAGCCGCGGTCGTTCGAGAGCTGGCTCGAGGCCTTTCGCAACCTCCCAGTGCTCGAGCGGCGGGCGCAAAATCGCGTGCTGATCCACGGCGACCTCCATGATCGCAACATCCTGGTTGCGCCGGACGCCATCGGACTCATCGACACGGACATGGCATTCCTCGGCGAAGCGGAAGAGGACCTGGGAAATCTCTGTGCGCACCTCGTCCTTCGCGCACTTCAGCGTGGTGATGACGCGAGCGCGGGATACGCTGCGGCCGATCGACTGCTCGCGGCCTATGCGGAAGCGGGCGGCAATCATGACTCCGACCGTGTGCGCAGCTTCCGCAAGGACACGTTCTTCCGCCTCGCATCCATCTACCTGTTCCGTCGTCAGTGGCGTCATCTGAGTGAAAGTCTGTTGCGGGAGGCCGTTGCTTGAGGTCGTTCGCCGTCTTGTGCGCCGTTCTCCTGGGGTGCGTCGGGTGCGCGGCGTTCCGGCCCGAGAACGCGCCGCCGCCCGAATCCCGTCCAGCTGCGCCGCGTGCCGAGTCCTCGCCCGTGACCTCGCGGCCCACGGGTCCGCGCATCGGCCTCGTCGCGATCGAGAAGAAACAGACCTTGATCCTCCGCGGTGAGTTCGAAGATGGGGAGTTGATCGCAAACGCCGCGGAGGTCCACGACCCCGACGACGAGATGGAGGTGAAGGGCGTGCTCGAGGCGCTCGACCTCCGTGACCACATCGGTCGCGTCTCGGGTCTGGCGTTCACGATTTCCGAGCGATCGCAGTTCAAGGACTCCGGTGGCAAGGACGTGGATCCGGCCGCCATTCCCATGGGAGCGTGGGTCAAGATCGAGGCGAAGGTCCGCGACGGCGATCGGGAGCTCTGGAAACTCACGGTGCGCGAGCGAAAGCCCGGCGAGGAGGAGCAGCTGAAGGGGAGGGTCGAGTCGGTGGATGTCGGGCGACGCCGAGTTCGAATCGCCGGCGTCGACGTGACCCTGTTGGACTCAGCCGAAGTCATCTGGCGCGCCAAGCAATCGGAGCCGACCGCGGCTGCCGTGGCCGCCGCGGCGGCCGAGTCCTCGACCGTCCTTCGGCCCAAGGCTCGGCCCAGGAGCGTGATGCGCCTCGATGAGGAGGATCAGCGTCCCGACGACCAGCTCATGATCGGGGACATCGTCACGCTCGGGGGCGACATCAAGTTCGACTCGGAGCTGCGACGGAACCTCGACTTGCGAAACGACCGGGATCGGGACCGGCTGATTCACGGCCTCACGGCCAAACTCGAGATCTCGGTGGACGTCAGCAGCCACGTCTTCTTGTTCACGCAGCTACGCGCGCTGGACGAGTGGGTCCACTTCGACCAGGACCAGGACCTGAACCGCGGCGAGAAGTTCGAAGTCGCCGAGGCCTACGTCCTGTTCGACGACGTTCCCGTCAACGGCATCTCCATCGAGATCGGTCGACAGGAGTTCGATCAGGGGCGCGAATGGGTGTATCGGGATCAGCTCGATGCGGCACGACTGTTCGTGAACCTGCGCGAGGCCGTCGTCGAACTCTCCGCGAGCACGGTCATCTTCGATCGAACGCCCGAGGAGGACGAGATCTGGAACTACCTCCTGGGCGTCCACACCCAGCCCGCGGACGGCCACGAACTGTTCGTCTACGGTCTTCATCGCCACGGAGGAACGACTGCGGACGTTGCCCGCACGCACACGGGCGTGTCGTACAAGGGCGAGTTCGGCGACTTCACGACGTGGTTCGACTCGGCGCTCGTCTTCGGGGACGAGAGGGGGAACGACGTTCTCGCCGTGGGCGCCGACGTGGCTGCGATGTACGTCTTCAAAGACGTTCCACTGGAGCCGTCCGTCTACGCGGGGTTCGCCTACGGATCGGGGGATGCGCATCCCACGGAGGGCGTCGACGGGAACTTCCGTCAAACGGGTCTCCAACGGAACAACGACCGATTCAACGGCCTGGTGACGTTCCGATACTTCGGCGAGGCCGCCGACTTCGAGCTGTCGAACATGCTGATCTTCTACGGCGGGGTCGGGTTCCGGCCCGTCGACGAGCTCTCGATCGACGTCGAGTATCACCACTTCCAACAGGATCAGGCGGCGACGTTCCTGCGGGACACGCGACTGCGCTACGACCCGAACGGCAGATCGCGTGACCTGGGCAACGAGTGGGACCTGATCATCGGGTACAAGCCGTCACCGCACTGGCGTTTCGAATTGGATGTGGCGTACTTCCATGCGGGGTTCGCATTCACCGACGGTGACGACGCCTGGTTCGGGTTGTTCTCGGCGACCTGGCGGTTCTGAGCTGCGACGCGGTGCCTCGCGGCTAACATCCGGCCGCCGGAGGAATCGCATGATGGAACTGCTCAAGCGCGCCCTCGATCACATGGCGTGGGCCGACGGTGCGGTGCTCGAAGCGCTGAAGGCGTCCGCGTCACCCGATCCCGCGGCGCTCGAGCTCCTGGGACACGTGCTCGGGGCCGAGCACGTCTGGCTCGCGCGCCTCGACGGGCGGCCGCCGACGGTCGCGGTCTGGCCCAAGCTCGGTGTGGCGGAATGCACATCCGTGCTCGCACGAAACCGGGACGGACTCCTCCAGTCGTTCGGGACCCTCGCCCCCGGCGACCTCACGCGCACGGTCCATTACCGGACGAGCGCTGGTGACGAGTTCGACTCGTCGATCGGGGACATCCTCCTCCACGTCTGCCTGCACGGTGCCTACCACCGAGGCCAGGTGGCCTGGCTCCTGCGGCGTGGGGGCGGCGTCCCACCGCCCACGGACTACATCGGTTTCGTGAGGGGAGTTCCTGCAGCGACGCGCCAGCCACATAGGCCGTAGAGACCGGCGAAGAACGACAGGCCTGTGCGAATGGCTCGGCTACGGCCACGCCGTCACCGCCGCCCGCCGCCACTCTCGGATAGAGTCCCCCGCCGATGAAGCGTGTCGAACCCACCCCTGCGAGATCCCCGACGGACGCGTTGGTCTCCGTCCGGAACCTGACCGTGGACTTCGGAGCGACGCGCGCCCTGAAGGCGGTCTCGCTCACGCTCCGCCCGGGGTCCACGGGACTCCTCGGGCCGAACGGCGCGGGGAAGACGACGCTGCTCCGGGTCCTCCTCGGGCTCGTCACGCCGACGAGCGGCGAAGTCCGCGTCGCCGGCCACGACCCATCCGTCCGCGAGCAGCGCTTGCTCTTGCGACGCTCCGTCGGATACATGCCGGAGAGCGATTGCCTCATCGCCGGGATGAGTGGCGTCGAACTCGTGAGCTTTCTCGGACGCGTGAGCGGCCTTTCGCCGACGGACGCCATGACGCGGGCCCACGACGTGCTGTTCTATGCCGGGCTCGAGGAAGTCCGATACCGCGACTGTCAGACCTACAGCACGGGCTTGAAGCAACGGCTCAAGCTCGCCCAGGCGCTGGTCCACGATCCGCCGATCCTCTTGCTCGACGAGCCCACGAACGGGCTGGATCCGAAGGGGCGGCTACAGATGCTCGAGCTCGTCGCCGACCTCGCGGGAACTCACGGCAAGAGCCTCCTCTTGTGTTCGCACCTCCTTCCGGACGTCGAACGGGTCTGCCGCGACGTCATCGTGCTCTCGGCCGGGGACGTGGCGGCCCAGGGCGAGATCACGGCGATCACACGATCGGAGGGAACCTGGGTGGACGCCTCGTTCGGCGGCGACGCGGACGCCGTCCTGCACCGGTTCGTCGAGTCCGGGACGGAGGCCGTGAAAGTGCCCGCCGGCCTGAGAGTCAGGCTCCCGGACGGGTCCACGGACGCGGATTGCATCTTCGCGGCTGCGGCCGAGTGCGGAGTCACGGTCACGTCCGTGACTCCCGTGCGCCGAACCCTCGAGGACGTCTTCCTCGGCGCCCTTCGCATGGGGGAGGGACGGGCGCGACCATGACGGCGGAGACCTATCGGCCGTACGCCGGCCGTCTGCGTTCGCTGCGCCTGCGTTTCTGGCCCCTGCTCGTGGTGGCGGTCCGCGCGGGCTGTCGCAAGAAGATCGCGCTGATCGCGATCTACACCATCCCCGCGATCTGGACCGTGATCTTCTCGTTCAACGTGTACGCGCGGTTCGCACTGGAGGAGGGCAACGTGCTGGGCCATGCGCCTCCGGGCTTCGCGGGGCGGCTTGCGGCGGGAATGGCCGCGAAGCTCTTCGAAACGCGAGGGCAGCTCGCCGAGCTCTTCAAGTTCACGCGGATGTTCGGCCTGCTGGCTGCCGCGTGGTACGGCGCCGGCCTGCTGATCGACGACCGGCGCAACGGCACGCACCTCCTCCTCTTCTCCAGGCCGATCACGCGTCTGGATTACCTCGTCGCCCGCTTCCTCACCGTGTTCTTCTTCTCCGGGCTCTGCACGATCGCCCCCGGACTCGTCATCTGCACGACGGCGGCGTTCTCGTCACCCGACTGGGCCTTCGTGACTGAAGACGGCGGCGTCATCGTCGGAACCCTCGCCTACGGCATCCTCGTGGCGGCGTTCTATTCGCTGATCGTCCTGGTGGCGTCGAGCGTCGCGACGCGCAAGGTGTTCGCCCTGGCTGCGACGTTCGGAGTGATGCTCATCCCGCACGGCGTCGGGACGGCCATGTGGCGATTCAGCGAGGACACGGAATGGCGGCTCTTGAGCCCGTTCGTGGACCTGGCCCGCGTCGGGTACGAGGCCATCGATCGTCCGGATGCGTGGTACGGCTGGCCCGTCGAGCACTCCATCGCGGTGCTCGGTGGCGTCATGGTGGTCGCCGCGGCCGTCGTCGCGTGGCGCGTGCGTCGTCTCGAGGTCGTCGCATGACGGCGACCCTGGAGGCGGACGGCCTCGCGCACTGGTATGGCCAGGTCCTCGGAGTCAACGGGCTCACGGCGACGGTGGGCGGAGGCATCACTGGGCTCCTCGGTCCGAACGGGGCGGGGAAGTCCACCTTCATGAAGCTCATCACGGGCCAGCTCCGCCCATCGCGGGGAACGCTGCGCGTGCTGGGACTCGAGCCATTCGCGAACCGCGCGCTCTATGCCGACCTCGGGTACGCGCCCGAACACGAAGCCCTCTACGACGACATGACCGCGCGGGAGTTCGTCGGGCTCATGATGCGCTTCCACGGGTTCTCGTCCGGGCGGGCCCGCGATCTTGCGGACGTCGCCATCGAGCGCGTCGGGCTGGGCTCGGCGGCCGACCGGCGCATCGGCGGCTACTCGAAGGGCATGCGCCAGCGAGCCAAGCTGGCCCAAGCGATCGCCCATTCGCCCCGCCTCCTGATCGTCGACGAGCCACTCTTGGGGCTCGATCCGCTCGCCCGCGTGCACTTCCTCGAATTGTTCCGCGAACTCGCGCGCGGTGGCGCCAACATCCTCATCTCGTCGCACATCCTCCACGAGATCGAAGCGCTCACCGAACGCATCCTCCTGATCCATCGCGGCCGGATCCTCGCGCACGGCGCGGTCCCAGAAATCCGCGAGCTTCTCGGACGCCATCCGCGGCGGGTGACCATACGGGCTCGTTCGCCGCGGGACCTCGGCGGCCCGATCTGGGAGGTGCCGGGCGTGGTGAGCGTGCGCGTCGACGGCAGCGACGAGATCTTCATCGAGACACGAGACCTGGTGGCGCTTCAGCGTGCGTTGCCGTCCATCGTTCGGAGCGTGAAGCCCGGCGTGTTCGGGTTCGAAACGACGGACAGTGGTCTCGAGGCGGTCTTCGACTACCTCGTGGGATGATGAGCATGAGTGCCTTCCTCCGCGCCCTCGCCCTGACGTTCACGACGTCTCTCCGTCGAACCACGCGATCCCGTCGCGCGCTGGTGATGTTCCTGCTGGCATTGGCCCCGTCCGTGCCCGTCTTCCTCTTGTCGGAGTTTCGGCCACGGGTCGACGCCACGCGCGTCGTCGCCTCCGTGAGTTGGTTCGTGCTCCTGCAGGTGATCGTGCCGCTCGTCGCAGTCATCGCCGGGTCGGCCGTCGTGGCGGAGGAAGTCGCCGACCGGACGATCTCCTACGTCTTCACGCGCCCCGTGTCGCGCGCAGCGTTCTTCCTCGGAAGAGCGGTGGCCTCCGTGACGATCGTCGTCGCGGTGGTGGCAATCGGGGCACTGGCGTTGTTCGCCGTCGTTCGGGTGAATCAGACGTCGGGGGGCGCGGTTCCGGCTGCCCTCGCAGGACAGGTCCTGCGACCGGCCGTCCTCGGCGGGCTGTGCTACGGGGCGATTTTTGCGGCCACGAGCGCATGTTTCGAACACCCGATGGTCGTCGGACTCGGTTACGCATTCGCCGTCGAAGGGGTGCTCACGAACCTTCCCGGCACGACCTCACACCTGTCGATCCAGTACCAGCTGCGCTGCCTCCTCGTGAACGACGACCGGCCGTTCTGGATGGGGCTCGCCGCCGATGCCGGCGCCAGGTATGGAACCGCGACGGACGCCCTGACGGCCATCGTGGCGACGATCCTCGTCTCGACGATCGCGGGGGTGTGGGTCGTCCTCCGCAAGCAGTACCGGGTCCGGTCCTGACACAATCCTCGACCGCGGCTTGGTCTGCGCTCGGTCGGTCGGGCCGCGCAGGCCGTGCGATCCCGCGCACTGCCGCCCCGCGTCGGTTTTGGAAATTGAGGTCTCGCAGGGGTTTGGCTGCCGTCAGCGTGCGAAATTCTCACGCTTCCGGCGGCCCGTGTCCGATAGAGGTCGTGCAAGAACCGTAGGCAGTTGGAACGCCGAGGCCGGAGCGGCTCGGCACGGCTTCTCGCGCACTGAGTCGAGGTAGTTCAAAGTCATGTCGGACCGAAACTTCGAAGGCGCCGGGGCTTCAGCGGTGAAGGCACCTGCGCCGGTGATCCAGGCGAAGCTGGATGAGTTGCGCGAGATGGGCGGGGACGAGTTCGTCACCGAAGTTGTCGGGACGTTCCTGACGGACGCCCGCGAGCGCATCGGCTTGATCGTCGGGAGCCTGGCCAACCGCGACGTCGGTGTCATCACCCGTGAGGCCCACGCGCTCAAGTCCGCGGCCGCAAGCGTCGGCGCGGAGGGGCTTCGCACCTTGGCGACGACGATCGAAGCGGCCGGTCGGCTGGGGGAGTGCGTCAGGGCCGACATCGGACAGGCCCTGGCGACGGAGTTCGAGCGCGTCGCCGAGTGGTTCGCCCAGAAGTGAGGCGACGCGCCGGCCCGCAGGCGCCCGCGCGAGCTACCTGTTGATCGAGATCGGTTTGACCGTCGGCGCCTCCGCATTCCGCGTATCGACGGCCGCGATGAGCTCCTGACAGAGCTTCTTGAACGGGCCCGAGATCGCCGGGTTTGCGTCCAGGACGGCCGGGGCCCCATTGTCTCCGGCGACGCGGATCGGCGGGTCCAGAGGCAGCTCCCCGAGGAAGCGGATGCCGGTCTGCTTGGCCCACTCGCGGGCGCCACCCTGTCCGAACACCGGTCCCGTCATGTTCTCGACGAGTCCCAGGACGGGAATCCCCGTCGTCTGGAACATGGCATAGGCCTTCCTCACGTCGGCCAGCGCCACGGCCTGCGGAGTCGCGACGAGGACCGCGCCCGTCACCGGTGCCTGCTGCGCCATGGTGAGGGCCACGTCGCCGGTGCCCGGGGGAAGGTCGACGATGAGGTAGTCGAGATCCCCCCATTCCACGTCGTTGAAGAACTGCCGCAAGGCGCCGTGGAGCATGGGCCCGCGCCAGATCACGGCCTTGTCCGGCTCGATGAGGAAGCCGACGGAGATCAGCCGGACGTCGTGCGCCACGATGGGAAGGATCAGCTTGCGGCCGTCCTCGCATTCGCGGACCTGCGGGCGCTCGTTGACACCGAACATCAGCGGGATCGACGGACCGTAGATGTCGGCGTCCAGACATCCGACGCGGGCCCCGGTCCTGGCGAGGCCGGCGGCGAGGTTCGCGGCGACCGTGGATTTGCCGACACCGCCCTTTCCGGCGGCGACGGCAACGATGTTCTTGATGTTGCTCATGGCTTGGCTCTTGCTGGTCCGAGGGGTTCGAGAACCCGCTCCGCGTCGGGAGTAGCACCCGCGGGAAATGCGGGCAACGTTTTCGCGAAGCTGGACCCGGCGTCGCGACTCGGCAGAATGGCCGAAAGCTCAGGAGTTGCACGATGCCACGTCTCTACGTCCTCGGCGGCGGCGGATGGATCCCGACGCCCAGGAGAAGCACGAATTCCTTCCTCATCGAGACCCGCCGATGCCTCATCTTCCTGGACGCAGGAGTGGGGCTTTGCCGGCTGTCGGACCCCATGATGCAGGCCGTGCTGCGGCGTGTTCCGCGCGCCCTCGTGCTGCTTTCGCACTACCACCACGACCACATCGAGGGGTTGCACTACCTCCCGCACTTCCTGCGGGACCACGACGTCACGCTCGCGGCGCCGCCGGCCTCCGTCACGGGCGTGACGGCGAACGAGATCCTGGGGCGGTACAGCGGAGCGCCGCTTCTCCCTCATCCCATCGTGACGTGGCCCGGTCGCTTTCCGAACGGGTTCAAGCTCGTCGAGCTTTCGGTCGGGCGGAACCGCGTCGCCGGGGAGACCGTGGAGGTCATCGGCCAGCCGCACTCCGATCCGACGATCGGCTTCCGCGTCCGGGACGTCTGCTACGTGTCGGACACGACCTGCCGTCCTGAAACGGCGACGTTCGCGTCGAAGGCCGCCGTGCTCGTCCACGACGCGTGGCTCGATTCGGAGGACGAAGCCTCCGGCCACGAGGACCTGCGCATCCACGGGACGGCGAACGGCGCCGCGCAAATTGCTCGGGACGCCCAGGTGAAGGACCTGATTCTCGGGCATCTGAATCCGCGCTACGACGAGGCCCGCCTCGAGCGGATGCTCGTCGAGGCCGCCCGCGTCTTCTCGCGCACGCATCTCGCGAACGATTTTCAGGTTTGGGAGATCCAATCGGCCGATGCGGAGGAGGAGGCGCCGAAGGCTGCGGTCGCTCCAGCGGCGGCCGACGACGCGGAAACCTGACAGTTCCGGTCGAGACGGTCGCTTGGCAACGGCACGGAATCGCTCCGGTTCGTCGTGATCGAGCTTGCCGTCGTCGACCGCTCCGCGAGAATAGCGCCCCAGAATGTGGACGCTGCACGTCGTCGTCGATGACCGTGAGATTGCGCGGCACGAGGTTCCCATCGGCAAGGAACTCGTGATGGGTCGCGATCCGACCGCGGACATCGTCGTCGACGAACGATCGGTCTCGCGCCGCCATTGTCGCGTCGTCGGGACGGCAACCGGCCTCGAGGTGCTCGACCTCCACTCCGCGAACGGCGTGTGGGTCGGCGCCAAGAAGGTTCCGCACGCGAAGCTCACCGGTGGTGACGAGATGCAGGTCGGCATGGTGCGGGTCCGCATCGGTCGCCGCGCCGGTCAGACGGGCATGATCCCCATCTCGGATCCCCTGGACGTCACTTCGACGGGGCGTTCCACGGACACGAGCGTGGGCGGAGACTCCAGCTCGGGGCTGCGCCTCGACCCGAGCCCGACGGCGTATCGCAACATCGACCAGCACCGTCTCGCGCTGCTGATCGAAGCCGGCAAGAGCCTCAGCGGTGCCATGGAGCTGAACCAGCTTCTTGAGCGCGTGATGGAGCATCTCTTCCAGATCCTCCCCGTGAAGCGTGCGGCCGTCGCGCTCCTCGAGCCGGACGGTTCGCTTCGCGCCCAGGTGCTCCGGCCCGAATCGGACAAGCGCGAGCTCTCCACGGTCTGCAGCCAGCACATCATCCAGGACGTCATCCGGAGCAAGAAGCCGCGCATCATCGAGGACGCACACAAGGACGACCACTACAACCACGCGCAGAGCATCCTGATGATGAACATCCGGGCTGCGATCTGCGCTCCGCTCCTCGTCCAGAACCGCGTCGTCGGTGCACTCTACGCGGACTATCCGGGGCGAGCGCGCCTGTACACGGAGTCGGATCTGGACTTCTTCGGCGCGTTCGCCGGCCTGGCGGCCGTCGCCATCGAGAACGCGCGGCTCATGAGCGAGGCCCGCGACCGTGAGAAGCTCCAACGCGATTTGGAAATCGCCGGCGAAATCCAGCTGGGGCTGCTGCCCGACGATTCCTTCCGCCATCCGGGCGTCGACATCGACTGGGCGTATCGCCCGTCGAAACAGGTGGGCGGCGACTTCTACGATTGCCGCCCCGTCGACGGCGGACGCGTCGCGCTGGTGCTCGGCGACGTGTCGGGCAAGAGCGTGGCGGCAGCGCTATTCATGGCGCGAACGATGTCGTTCTTCCGGTCGCTGCTCCTTGGAAGCACCACACCGAACCGCGTACTCGCCGACTGCAATCAGCTCCTGGGGATCCGCACCGATCGAGCCATGTTTGCCACGGCTTGCTGCGTGCTTCTCGACGCGGAGAAACACACGCTGTCGTTCGCGTCGGCGGGGCACAATCCAGCGCTCGTGTACGACCCCGCCACGGACGCATTCGTCGAGCTGGTGGCGTCTGGCCCGCCGCTCGGAATCATCGAGGACGTCGAGTACGGGGAGCGCGACCTGGCCTTGGCCCCCGGGTCGGTGATCGTGCTCTACACCGACGGCATCGTCGAGGCGCGCAACCGCGCAGGGCAGTTCTTCGGACTTCCTGCCGTGAAGGAGATCGTGCGACGCCATGCCGCCGGTGCGTCGAAGGATCTCACGGGCGCGCTCCTCGCCGCGGTCGAAGCCCACTGGCTGGGCTCCGATTACCTGCGGGATGATTTCGCCCTGCTCGTCGCGCGCCTGCTCGGCTGAGCGCGACGCCCCACGCCGTCAGATGTGCTCCATCAACCACCGCGTCATCTTGCGGTAGAGGTGGATCTTCGCCTTGCCGACGACGCCGTGCTTCTGGCCCGGGTAGACGAAGTACTCCACGTCGACACCCGCGTCGATGAACGCGTCGAGAAGCCGGAGCGTGTGCTGCCACACGACCGTGTCGTCGGCGGTTCCGTGAATGATGAGGAGGCGACCTTTGAGATCCTTCGCGTACTTCGCGACGTTCTCCTCGGCGTAGCCTTGCGGATTCTCCGACGGCGTGTCCATGTAGCGCTCGCCGTACCCGGTCTCGTACATCGCCCAGTCCGTGACGGGAGCACCGGCGATCCCGCACTTGAACGCGTCGGGTGCGCGGCACAGAAGCGATGCCGTCATGAATCCGCCGAAGCTCCAGCCGTGAACGCCGACCCGAGCCCCGTCGACGAAGGGCAACGACTTCACGTATTCGAGCCCGGCGAGCTGGTCCTGGATCTCGGTCGTCCCGAGATGCCGATGAATGGCCTGCTGGAATTCGATTCCCCGATTCGGCGTGCCGTGCCCGTCGATCCGATAGACCACGTAGCCCTGCGACGCGAACCAGCGCAACCAGAGATTCGCGCCACCAAGCCACGAGTCGGTGACGAGCTGCACGTGCGGACCGCCGTAGACGTAGCAGAGTGCCGGATAGCGCTCGTTCGGCTGCATGTTCGGCGGCGTGAACATGTGACCGAAGAGCGTGTCGCCGTTCGCGGACTTGACCGTGAAGAACCTCTGGTCGCCGAGCGGCGCCCGTGCCGCCAGCGGGTTCAGAGACGAGGCGATCGGTTGGACGGTGCCTGTTGCGAGGTCGAGCCGCTCGATGACGGGCGGCGTCTCCAGGTCCTGCCGGATCATCAGCGCATGATCAGCCTTCGGGGACAGCATGACCTGGCGACGGCCACGCCCCTTCGTGATCTGCGTGCTACCTCCGTCGGCGAGTGAGGCACCCCAAAGGTGGAGCGTTCGGGGATCGTCGTTCGACGCCGCCATGTAGTAGACGCGGTCGTTCGCCGCGTTGAACCCCAGAACCTGTTGGACGTCGTGCGTTCCCGTGCAGATGTCGCGCGATTCGCCCGTCTCGGCGTCGAACGACCAGAGGTGGAGCCAGCCGCCACGTGGGCTCAGCCAGAGGAGTCGTTTGGGTTGGCCCGGGATGAACGTCGGTCCGTGTTCAGGCTCGACCCACTGGTCGTCCTTCTCGCTGAACAGCACGGCGGCCTGCTTGCCGGTCGCGGCGTCGAAACGGACGAGGTCCATGGCGTTCTGGAGGCGGTTGACGCGGGCGACGTAGATCGCGTCCCCCGTCGGGTCGAACGTGACGTTCGTGAGCCACCAGTCCGCCGCGGTGTCCGTATCGAGCCACGTCGTCGTTTCGGTCGCGACGTCATACACGCCGATCGTGACGACCGAGTTCTTCCCGCCGGCCATGGGATATCGACCGTGCGCGCGCGTCGCCGGCACGACCGCCGTGTTCGCGTACGGGTAGGGCGTGATCGGCCGGAGATCCTCACGATAGAACGCGATGCGCCGGCCCGTGGGATCCCACCACAATCCGTCCTGGATTCCGAACTCCTCCCGATGTGCGGAGACACCGTAGTGCAGATCCTCGTTGCCGTCCTTCGTGACCCGATGGACGACGCCGTCGACGGTCAGGACCGAGATGTTGTTCGACTCGACGTATGCGACCGCGCCGTCCTTGCTGGCGACCATCGCGTTCGCATCCGCAGGCACGTCGGCCAGGGCCGCGATCTTGCGCGTCACCAGGTCGAACCGCCAGGTCCGGATGGCGGGGCTCCCGTCGGCGAGCTTGTGGGGGTAACGGAATTGCAGCGCTCTGGCATCCGACGCGAACTCGAGTGCGGGCAGGCCGCGCAGCTCGGTCTTTTCGCCAACTGCCGTGAGCGCCGCCGTGATGTCCGCGACGGAGACCACGGGCATCGGCTTGCCGTCAGCGAGCCGGAACTCGGTCAGCGTCGCAGCCGTGCCTTCGCCGACGACGTGGCAGTACCTGTCGCCGGCGGGGTGCCACATGAGTTGTCGCGGCAGCCGGGGTTCGAACCTGCCCCCTTGCAGGAGGACCTCGTCGAGCGTGATCGGAGTGGGGCGCGAGTCCTGCGCGATGAGCGGCGCGGCGAAGGCGACGAAGACGATGGGGAGGAGAGGCGAACGCGACACGAGTGACTCCTTGTCGATTGGGCGCGCGGGTGAACGTGTTTGGCCGCCCGAATGGGCTTCGTACGATGCCCGCGTCGACGCCCGCCCGTCAAGCATCCGCATCGCAATCGGAACTGGCTCATGAGAATCCGCCTCCTTCTGTTCGGCGCGCTCGGTGAGCTCGCCGGGTCCGAGCTGCCGGCCGTGGAGCTTTGGGACGGAGCGAGGGCGTCGGACGCGTTGGAGGTCGTGCGCGCGTCGCACCCGCAGCTTCGTGACCGCTTGTCCGCCGTCGCGATCGCGGTGAACCTGCGATTCGTCCGTCCGGACCACGCCCTGCGCGAAGGCGACGAAGTGGCCGTGATCCCGCCGGTGAGTGGAGGCTGATCGTGCTCATCCGCATCACTCACCAGCCACTCGATGAGGCGGAGGCGCGCCGGGCCGTGAGCCGACCTGCGAACGGGGCCGTCCTCGTCTTTCATGGGCTCGTGCGTGACCACCACGAGGGCCACGCCGTCGAGCACGTCGAATATCATGCCTACGTCGCCATGGCCGAGCGGGAACTCCTCGCCGTCTGTTCCGAGGTCGGTGCGCGACACGGTGTCGTCGACGTGGCGGTGCTGCACCGCACGGGCAAGGTCGCCGTGGGGGAGGCCAGCCTCATCGTCGCCATCGGCTCGCCGCATCGGCAGGAAGCCTTCACGGCGGGACTCGAGTTGATCGATACCTTGAAGGCACGCGTGCCGATCTGGAAGAAGGAATTCGGACCCGGCGGGGCTCGCTGGCAGGACGGCATCCTGCCTCCGACCGCAACGGGGTAGGCCGCGCGAGAGCGTCTGGGGAATGGGTTGATCATGGAAGAGCGCGTCCGTTTCTGCACGACCTGCAACGCCGTCGTGGGCTGGTTCGCCATGTTCTGCGAGCAATGCGGGGCGCGTCAGCAGGCTGCCGAGGCCCTGGCCGTGGCACAGGCCGGCGCGCGCGGGACGGCTCGGCCGGTCGCGGCTCAGGTCGCCGTCGAACCCGCGGAGATCTCCCCACCCCCGGAAGCGCGGACGCTCGCCCGAGACCTGTTCCGTGGCCAGCTTCGCCTCATCCATCGCCACCGGCAGCAGGCCGAGGACCTGGAGGGGGAGGTCGGGAGCCTGGGGCGTGACGTCGCGCGCCTCGACAAGCTGACGAGCGGGACCGAACGGCGGCTGCAACTCGACCGCCTGTCGGAGCGCGTCCTCGCCTGCGAACACCGCTGGGAGGAATGCCAGCGGGCCTACAACCGCGAGAGCGAGGACATCGAGGAGTCGTTCCGGGAAAACATGGAGTCGGCCGAGATCGATGCCTACCTGACGCCGGAAGAGCAGGCCGCGGTGGAAACCGAGTACAGCAACCTGACCACGAAGCTGGATGCGCTGGACGCGGCCATGCGGGCCGCCGGAACCGAGCTCGCCCAGGCCCGAAGCCGCTACGAGAGCCGCTAC
Source organism: Planctomycetota bacterium (assembly GCA_044222185.1). Classification (GTDB taxonomy): domain Bacteria; phylum Planctomycetota; family CAIWVZ01; genus JBGANV01. Next base: position 806,518 of record JBGANV010000003.1, on the reverse strand, counting down.
TTCGGACTCCCGGCGACGAGCCACACTGCCGCCTACGTTTCATTGGGCTTGGCCCTGCTGGGGGTTGCGGCGACCGGGCTCCTGGTACGTGATCGCGCGGAGGGGCTCCGGATCCCCGACCTGCTCGTGTGCCTGACGCCCGCGACCGCGGGGATCCTCGTGCTCTTCGCATTGGCACGCCTGCGCAGATAAAAACGAAAGTTTTCCCCTTGCGGTGGGGTCGACCCTACAATGCGCCGCGTCGCCGTCCGCCGCGGAGTGAAGCTCGAAGGCGTGTCAGCGACGCGAGGGGACCGTGAGATTCCCTTCGCACCTGTCTGGTGCCCGCGAGGCGGTCTGCAACGTCCCGCGGGATTCCACACGGAGGCCGTGACATGCGCCTATCCCGGGTTGCCGTACTTCTTCCGATCGTTCTCGCCGTCGGTGCCGTCTTCCTCGGCCGTACTACGGCTCTCGATGGGAACGGAAGTCCCTCCGCCAGCGACCCGTCTCTCACGCTCACGGCGGATGCGTCGAACCAGACCATCTGGCTCGAGGCCGTGTCGAACGCGCCGGCCGGAACCCCGGGCGCACTCGACATCACCATCGTTCAGCGCTCGACTCAGAACCAGGTGAACTTCCTCAAGCTCGTCGACTTCGACGCCAGCGGGAAGTATCGCTGGGACGTCCCGTTCTCGACCTTCGACGGACTCGGCGGTGACGTTGCAGTGAGCGTGCGCGTCGTGACGCCCGGTGCGAACAACACGATCCTGACTTCGCCACTGTGGAGCCTGCTCGTCGACGACTACGTGGTCGGGAACCCCTCCAGTCCTCCGCCGGCGGATTATCCGTCCGCACCGGGATTCGGGAGCGACCTGCGTCCGCTCCCCGGCACCGAAGCGCCATTGTTCCCGTTCTCCTGGGCAGTGATCCCGGGCGCGGGCTACGGCACCTCGTCGGTGTTCCACCTCACGCTGTACGGCTGTGCGCCTGGTGGCCCGGCCGGTTCCTTCCCGATCAACTGATCGCTCGGAGAACCGTCATGGGCCAGACCCTCATGGACCGACTCCGGGCCGCCTTGCAGCGGGCCACGGATGGGAGCGATCGAGCCGTCGCGCTCGAGCGCTTCCATGAGATGATCGGCAAGCTGCAGGACCAGGTGGCTGCGGAGAAAACGCCGCCCAAGACTCGGGAGAAGGTCCGAGCCTTCCTCGGTTGCATCGACGACGCGCAGGAACGGCTCGGCGTTTCGCTCTTCCAGCCGGCCTACCTCCTGAACGTCGTCGGCGATGCCATGGTGCGCACCGGGTTGATCTCGTCGGCCGTGGTGGATTTCGTCCAGGTCGGACTGTATTTCCACGGCCTCACACAGATCGATCGCCGGTTCGCGCCACGCGCGGGGATCTACACGGCGGTACATGCCGATCTCATCTCCGTCTTCGTCAGCCGCGATTCGCTTCAGAAGATGGTGGAGTTCGGACAGGCCAAGCTCGCGGGCGAGAAGGTCTTCTGCCTCACCTACTACTACCTGAACTGCCTCAAGAAGGCGTACTTCCAGTGGTGCCGCCAGTCGCAGGACGCATTGGATCATGCCATGGTCGACGCGGGCGAGGTTCCCGAGTCGACCGTCGACGATCCATCGCACGAGGTCGTCGATCGTGATCCGGCGGACCGCGTCGGCCTCATGCTCGACATCTTCGCCACGAAGCTCTCGGCGACGCAGCAACTCGTCTACCTGGCGAAGAACCGCACGGGGGACACCGTGTCGGCGGCCGCGCACGCCGCCCCCGATCGCGGTGAGCCCTTCCTGCAGCTCTTGCGGGAGCTGGATCGAGAACTGGATGGCCACGGGAATCTCGGGTGGTCGGAGATCGCATCGAAACTCTCGGTCAACGAAAAGACAGCCAAGCGTGAATACCTCAGGGCTCTCCACGTCCTCCTGCGGGAGAGCGCACGCGCCGTTCTCGGCATCGACATCCGAAGCAACTACGTCCGTCGGGTGCTCGAACAGTTGCGGGTCATCGTCGAGTCGAAGGATCTCCGGATCCGTGACAACTCGGGCGACGGTCTGAACCGCCTCGTCGAGAAATGGGAGGTGGCGCTGCGGTTCGTACTGAACCATCAGCGCGCACTTGCCTGAGAGCGGGGCCCGGGATTCCACCGGGTCGAGACAGCCGGTCATGGGGTGCGAGTACGTCAGCCAATACCTCGGGTCGTTCCTCGACACGGCGGCCCGCCAGTCGTTCGATCTCGAACGAGTCTCGCAGCACATCCAAGGGTGCAGACCCTGTTACGACGCGCTCGGCGGCTACTTCCGTGCAATCGACCTGCCGGAGTCGGCCTACCTCCGAGAGACGATCGACGAGATGTGCCTCGCGATGTATCGGCTCGCCCAGACCGTGCTGAAGGAGCGGCACGACCCCGAGGACAACACGGACAACGTCGTCCCGGTGGAGGGTGAAGTCGAGGGCTCGGCGCGCGACCACGCCCAGTACGGTCGCGAGATGATCGAGGATGCGGAGGACTTCGTCGGCTCGTCCGAGATCCAGGCCGGTTGCGACCTCGAGGACGTGCGGCGGGTCCTGGACGACGTCCCCGGATCGCAGGACCGCAAGGTCGACCTCGCGATCGGGATCTGCACCGAGATCACGCGGTTCAACACCCGGCACCTTGCCACCGCCTACAACATGATCGGGGTCCTTCGCCTGTGGCGGAACCAGCTGGATGCCGCGGAGGCGGACTTCATGCGCGTGTTGTCGTTGCCCGACGGCGACGACTCGGCTCGGTCCGCGCGCGCCTTCGCGCATTGCAACCTCGGCTACGTCCGGCAGCTCAAGGGCGACGTGGAGAAGGCCATCCAGTCCGCCAAGCGATCGGTAGGACTCTGCGAGGAACTCGGGGTCGACCCGTTCCACGGACTCTTCGCGTTGATGTACTTCCACCTGCTCCAAAAGACCGACACCGGCCACGCGAAGGCCAAGGGCGTGATCGCGCGCATCCTCGGCCTCGACGATGGCAAGCGACGCCTCGAGTCCACGCTCGCGTTGGAGAACAACGGTCCGATTCGCGATGCCTTCCGAGCCTCCGGCCTCTCGGCGGAATGCGTGGACCTCTCCGGCTGCAGCTGACCGGCGCTCCCATTCTTCGGTTCGTCGGTTAGAACCTCGCCTCGCCACGACGCGGCGTTCGCCTGCGCGGGGCCCAAGTCAAGGCAGGACCCCACACGCGATGGAATCGAAATCACCCCTTCCGGCGGCTGGTTCTCCGGCCACCGCATCCGGCGGCGTCGTCTCGTGGATCGAGCGGTACTTCCTCGGAGTCCGGTTCGTGGATCTGCCGCGGGTGATCCCGGGTGTGATCCTCGCGGCGGTCGTCGTGGCCGGGGCGATGTGGCTCGCTGGTGTCGTCGGCCCGTGGATCCAAGACCTTCAAGGTCGCAAGCACGACCCGGCGCACAACGCCGTGTCGCCGATCATGCTCGCGATCGTGATGGGCCTCGTCGCGGCGAACACGTTGCAGGTGCCGAGGCTCTTCCATGCAGGCCTCGACTTCAGCATGAAGCGCCTGCTGCGCCTCGGCATCGTGCTCGTCGGCATCAAGCTCTCTTTCACGGACGTGATGAAGCTCGGTGCCGTGGGCATCCCCGTGGTGATCGGCGTCGTGTGTCTGGCACTGATCGTCGCCATCTGGATGGCGCGGCTGATGAAGGTCCCCGGCAACATGGGGACGCTTGCGGCGGCGTCCACGGGCATCTGCGGGGTCACCGCCACGCTCACCGTCGGTGCCGCCATCGAAGCCGATGACCGGGAGATCGCCTACACGGTCACCAACGTGACCATCTTCGGGATGATCGCCATGTTCGTCTATCCGTGGCTCGCCCACGCGCTGTTCGCGAACAGCCCCAAGGCGGCCGGCCTCTTCCTGGGGACGGCAATCCACGACACGTCGCAGGTGATGGGCGCGGCGGTCACCTACCGCGAGCTCTTTCAGGCGGACGACGCGTTCAAGATGGCCACCGTGACCAAGCTTGCCCGAAACGCATGCCTCGCCGCGGTGGTTCCCATCCTCGCGTACTTCCACTGGCGCCGCCTCGGCCGGACCGGCGGCGGAAAGAAGGTCCCGTTCTCGAAGCTGTTCCCCATCTTCATCGTGGGCTTCCTCGCGATGGCGGTGGTGCGCACGCTCGGTGATCGTGGCCTCGCCACGGGGCTCGCCTACGGCACCTGGGACGCTGCCGGATGGAAGGCGATCACGAAACTCGTCGGCGAAACCTGGGTCCAGGCTCTCCTGGGGGCGGCCATGGCTTCGGTCGGCCTCACGACGAACCTGCGCGCGTTCAAGGGGCTTGGGGTGAAGCCAATGCTGCTCGGGGGCATGACGGCGGTGGTCGTCGGGCTCTGTGGGCTCCTCGCGGCATCCCTGTTCGCGTGATGCCCGACCGGCCCGAACGCCGTGTCAGGTCCGGCGAGAGCCCGCTGATTCACCTGGAGCCGACGTGCTGCCGGCCGGCGGGATCTCACGCGGGTCGAAGTACTGATCGAAGACGAGCCATGCCGATCGGGCATACCGCCAGAACCAGAACGGGAACGTCATCGTGATCGCGACGGCGAGACCAACGCTCAGTGACTCCCCGGCGGCGAGCGCGAAGTAACTGACCACGAACGTCGCCATCGCGAGCGCACAGGTGGCGCCGTAGTTGAAGTAGATCGAGCCGAGGAAGTAGCCAGGCTCGCGCTCGAGGGTAATCCCACACGCCGGGCACTGTTTCGCCATCCGCATGAGGTGGGGGAAGATCCGTCCACGCTTGCAGACCGGGCAGCGCAGGCGCAGCCCGTTGGTAAGCAGGGGCCAGAAGTAGTCCTTCGGATTGCGCTTGCGACGCGGATCCCAACCCACGGGCTCGATCGATGGTGAGGGCACGGCGGCAGCATACCGAGATAGGGCCGAGCCGCATATGAACCGCGCGGACGTCGAACCCGAGACGCGGTGTCGGGTCCTCGCCAGCGTCTTCATGGCGCCGGCAGGACCCCGATGTGTCGCGGCGGATCACGCCGCGCCATGCTCGGTCTCCGCGGCGCGACGCGCGGGATCGTGTCACGGGTGAAGCGCGTTTGCCCACCGGTCGTCGTAGGTCAGAACCCCATGCGTCCCGTGCACCGTGCACGACGCCGACGTCTCGACGTGGACCGTCGTCAGCTTCACCCAGGCATTCGCGGCACCGAATCCGGCGAGGTTGAACGGATTCCGATCCGCAAACGCCATGACATCTACATAGGAGTACCCTGTGATGCTCTCGAAGCTCACATCGGCGTCGTGGTTCTTCGGGATCTGCTTCTCATCGACGTCGTCGGTCGGCCCGTCCGGTAGCGGATTGGGGAGGGGGAACGTTCCCCCGCCCGGGATCGGAACCGTGATCACGCTGAACCCGCCGACGTTCGAGTTCTGCGCCATCACGGCCAGGTCGCTCGCCGGAAGTACGTTGCCGTTCAGGTGCGCGAGACCACCGGCATGGCACGAAGCCTGGCAATTTCCACCGATGTGGGACTCGACCCTGGCGAACAGCAGCGACTCGGAATGGAACATGAGTGCCGGAGCGCAGCCATTCCCGGCGAGGTGTCGCATCTTGAACTTGATCAGCGACCCGGATGCCGAATTCGCGGCGGTGCCCGAACTCGTGAACGGAATGCACGTGGCGACGGCTTCCCCCTGGTAGACCACACCGGAATCGACTGCTGTCGCCCAGTTTCCACTCCCAGTCACCGCCGGCGGCGATGTTCCCGTTCGGTCAATGGCGTCCGCGATGAACGCACATTGCGCGGTCTGCTGCGCGTAGCTGAAGCCCTGTTCGGCATTGCAGCGTGCACTGAGCGTCATCGCAACGAGTAGCAGCGCGACGGCTCCACCCTTGGTGTTTCGATCGATCGTACTCGTGAACCTACACATCTTCGTTGCCCTTCATTGTTGGAACCCGTAACCGAAAACGACATGCGACACCTGCACAGAACCTGTCTGGACGCGTCGCGCGAGCTATCGGCCGATCCTCGGGCAGGCTGCGTCGAGGAGCGGTGACTGCCCACGCGTTTCGTCGACTCGAAAGAGTTCGTCGCCGACGCGCAGGACCACATCGCCGTGCGGCGGAAGCCCGCGCAGGACGCTGCATGCCCCGGAGGCCGTCGCGTCGCTACGTTGCAGTGGGATCTCGCGTCCACCGCGCACCATCACTCGCGTCATCGCTTCGCCGGTCGCGGACGTGACCGTTCGCGCGTCGCGCCAATCAGGATCGATCTCGATCGACTGCCCGGGCGCGTCCACCACGATCTCGCGTCCGAACCAGCGATTGGTCGTCGCATCGGAGACCTCGAGTGACCATCTCCCACGTTCGAGCACGAACGTCGTGCGGAACGAGCCGTCCTTGTTCTTCTTGCTCGAACCGAAGTCCTTGGCTGTGACCAGCCGATCGCCGATCAGCCAGGCATGCGCCGTCGCGGGGACGTTGCGGAACGTCAGTGTCAGCTCCGTTGTGGGAACCTCGGCCCTACGGGGCGCGGACGTCAACTTCACCTCTACATGTTCGCCCATTGTCACGGGTTCGAGCGACGCGGTGTCTCCCCCGAGCGTCGCGGTGATGCAGCCGCAGACGCGTCCCGGGTGAGGGATGAGTGCGTTCGACCCGGAATAACGTGCCAGACTCACGGCGAACTCGCCGCTTGACGTCGGCTTCACGTCGACGCCATACCCAGTGGCCGACAGCGGCAACCCCGGCTCCTCCGATTGGGCATCCGAGAATTCGACGTTTGTCCCGCTGAGGTCGAGCGTCCCTGGCATTCGGAGATCGACGATGGTGCCCGTGACGGGGGCTGGCGCGAAACGGTTCTCTCCGAGGTCCAGCAAGCCCTGGTCGGCCGCGTCAATCCGAACGATCGCGTACCAGAACTCACGTAGCCACGGGGTTGTCGCGTGTCTGGGGTCGTGCTGGGCCGAGATACGGTAGATCCCCGGAGCGAGGTCGATCTCGAAGTCGCCCTCGGCCGACGGCGTCACGGCCCGGTCCTTCGAGCCGGAGAATACGAACGTCGTGAAGCGAGCCTTCTGGTCTTCAACCGCACGGAACGGGAGGATCTCGCAGGAGGACAGTCCGAAGACAGGGGCGCCGTCCGGCCCGTGTCGGATGATCACATTGGGGCTTACGATTCGTCCTCGCACGCCCCGCCGAGGACGCACGGGAGCCGGAGTCGCGTCCGGCGGTGCCGCGTGAAACGAAGCGACCACGAGTGGTGCCGGCCGATCGTCGCTCACGGGACGGCTGACCGTCGACACGGCCGCGAGCGGAGTCGCGGCCTCCAAGAGGATTGCCCGCGGTTCAGGGGTGCTTCGATCGATGAGTCCGACAGCCGCCAAGAGGGCGATCGCCGCGACGATCCAGGTAGACGTGGGTGGGCGACGTGTCATGGCTGCTGGCTCCTCGTCGGCGCGGGGTGACCCACGCGCAGGTCTGCCCAGGCCATCGGGGCGGCGTGTCGACGTGGGGTTTGCAGGTGCATAGGCCCGACTTGAGCCCGTCGCTCCCATCCGGACATGGAATCACCGTTTCTGCCGTGACCGGGCGTCGCCAGGCCGCTCTCACGTGCGTGGGGCCCTGCGCCTGCCGGGAGAAGTCACGCAAGGCGACTGGTTTCTCGGGGCCGTGCGCGAGGTTCAGGCGGACCAGTGCGGAGAGCGTGACGAAGGCTCCCTTGCATGGCGCGGCGACGGAGCACGGTCGTCTCCGATACCGGCGCGGCTGCGTCGGACCGATTACCGACGTCGGACGTTGAGCTCCATAGCGTGGAGGACAGGAAGCGCCGTCCACAAACCTCTGCGCCAGGCGTCGCGTTGCGGCCGTTCGTCGCCGGAGGAGTCCCGGAGCCCGGATCTGGCGTCGGAGAACATCTGCGGGCGGCATGTTTTCCCTGGATCGCCGTCGCGGCAGCAAGCCCCGGGCCCCATCGTGCCGAAGACACTGGGGGCGTCATGCAGTTCCCGGACCTCAGCGAACACTACACGATCCAGTCGTACCTCGAGCGGGGCGGCTTCGGGACGGTGTATCGCGCCGTGATGAACCCGCTGGGAATTCCCTGCGCCATCAAGCTCGCCCATGCGGACGTGGCGAACCACCCCGCGATCCGGCAGGCCTTCGAGCGCGAGGCCCGGGCGGCCGTGAGCGTCCGCTCGGCGCACGTGGCGCAGTTCCGGGACTTCGGGGTTTCACGCGACGGCCGTCCGTTCATCGTCTTCGAGTTCTGCGAGGGCGAGACGCTCGGAAACCGGTTGAAACGCGGTCGCATGGAGCCGACGGAGGCCGTCCCGATCATCGTGCAGATCGCCAAGGGACTGCGGGCGATCCACAAGGCCGGCGTCGTCCACCGTGACTTGAAGCCAGGCAACATCATGCTGACGCCCGATCTCGACGACGTCCCCCTCGTCAAGATCCTCGACTTCGGGATCGCCCGTCTGGCCGACACGGCCGACGCGGTCACGACCGTGGGGCTCGTCACGCAGGGCGGCGCGTGCACGCCGAGCTACGCGCCCCCCGAGTACCACGAGCCGCGGACGCGTGGCGCGTCGATCACGGCCGCATTCGACGTCTTCAGCCTCGGCGCCACGGCATACGAGATGCTCGCGGGCCGGCCCGCATTCCCCGGGCGCTCGCAAGACGAGGTGATCCTCCGCGTCGCCGAGTGCAAGCCGGTCTCGCTGTCGGACATCGTTCCCGTGCTCAAGTGCACTCCGAACCTCTGCGCGCTCATCCACGAGGCCTTGCGCCCGAACCCGGAGATGCGCCCGAAGGACTTGAAGAAGTGGAACCAGACGCTGCAGCAGAGCATCGCCGCACTCGAAGGCGTCGACACGCACTCGTTCAGCCGCCTGGATGCGGATCGCGCACCGAACGACTTCCACATGGACATGACGCGCCGCGACACGATGTCCGGTAGCGCGACGATCCGGGCGCCCGAGCCGACGCAGCTCATCCTCGAGGGGCGACAACTCGCCGTCATCGACACCATGTGCCCCGACTGGGCGATTCCGAAAGCGTCGACCGTGATCGACGAAGGGTGCGGCCTCCCGCGCGAAGTCCTCGATCGCGAGACGGGCATCGAGCTCGTACTCGTCGCTCCGGGCTCGTTCACGCGTGGCTCGCCCATCGGCGAAGACGGCGGCGACGACGACGAGCGACCCCAACATTCGGTGACGATCTCCGCGCCGTTCTACATGGGGCGAATGCCGATCACGAACGCCCAGTTCGGCCTGTTCAAGCCCGAGCAGACGCGCCCGGCGCCCGAGCAGGACGAGGCGACCCACGTGCGCCGTCCCGTCGTCAACGTGACGTGGAGCGATGCGGTCGCGTTCTGCGTGCGCTTCAACTTCCACCTGCCGACCGAGGCCGAGTGGGAGTATGCCTGTCGCGCGGGGCAGGCGGCGTCACGCCCCGGTCAGCTCGACCGGATCGCGTTGCACTTCGGGAACAGTCACGGCCTCGTGCATCCCGTCGGGACGAAGAAGCCCAACGGACTCGGCTTGTACGACATGCTCGGGAACGTCTGGGAGTGGTGCTGGGACTGGTACGACGAGCGGGAATATGCCCGCTGCCGCGCCGGTGTGGTCGATCCGAAGGGGCCGTCGATCGGCGTCCTGCGCGTCCTGCGCGGCGGGTCGTGCATCAACCCGGCGCGCAACTGCCGATCGGCCGAGCGGTTCTTCCTGGCGCCGGACGAGGCGAACTCGTTCGTGGGTTTCCGCGTCGTGCGGGCACCCTGATCGACGGATCTCGGCGCGCGGTCAGAGCCAGCGGAGGAACTCGTCGAAGACGGTCCGGTACTCCTGCGGCGATCGCCCGATGTGGCTGTGGTGCCCGTGTCCCTTGAACACGTGGAGGATCTTCTTCTCGGACGAACATGCCGCGTGAAGGGCTGCGACCTCGCCGAATTTCAGCTGGTATTCCGCGTCGCCGGCCATCACGAGCAGCGGGCGGGTGTGGGGACGGATGGCACGGACCGGCTCGAGGCGCGAGCGGTCGATCCCCGTGCGCCACTCGACGAACAGCTTGATCGGCCATGCGGCGAAGGCCGGGACACCCAGGGGATCCATGCGATTGCGGAAGGCGTTCTCGATCGTGTCGTAGCACGACTCGATCACGAGGAAGTCCCACGTCGTCGCATCGTCGAGGGAGTAGCAGAGTGCAGCCGCGCCGAGTGAGACTCCGTGCCCGCCGATTCGCACGAACCCCCGTGATCGGAGGAAGCCCTGCGCAGCCTCGACGTCGAGTCGTTCATCCCAACCGAACGTGACCTGGTCGTGCGTGCTGGCTCCCGTCGCACGAAGGTCGGGAGTGAGGACGCTCCATCCGTGTTCGAGCCACAGGGCCGCCATCTCGGTCGACGACGTGCGGTTGCCGCCGAGCCCCGCCACGAGCACCACGACGCGCTCGGGCGATTTCGTCATCAGCCAGCCCCGGATCGTGACGGCGTCGCGGGTCTGGAACGCGACTTCCTCGACTGCCGCTCCGCCGATCTCCGCCACCTTGGGAATGGACTGCCGATAGGGGTGGATCAGGGTGCCCGCGGCGAACCAGCAGCCGACGAGCCACGCCGTGATGGCGAGGAGGAAGATGATGATCGCCCATCGGACGATCCGACGCCGGCGGCTGCGCCGAGGCTGCGCGGAGTGCGGGACGTTCGACTTCGGTGCGGGCCCCATGACTTCGTCCACTTCGGATCGGGGCGTCAAGGTTTCGTCGAACTCGGCGGCGGCGCCATGATCGCCCGGCGGATCGCGGCGTCCGGAGCCGTGTCGTCGAGTTGAACGCCATCTCCCATGCGTGCGATCCCGAGACGGGCGAACGCGGGGCCGACCTTCGGGAAGTCGGAGCCGTCGACCAGGAGTTTGAGCGTCTTCGAGAAGAGATCAGCACCCCACCAGTCGTCGAGGTGCTCGATGATCTCGTCGGAGGTGACCAGCTCGTCGCGGGCCTTGCGCCATTCGTAGATCTCACGCATGGCGTGATCCAACGACCGCGCGCCGCCCGATTGCCGTCGCATCTCCACGTCGAGCAGCAGCGCCGTCGCGGCGCCACCCCAATAAACGTAAAGCCAGCGCTGGCCCTCGTCCAACGTCCGGCTGGCTTGACGGAGCGACACCGCGTTCGCTTCGGCGATTCCGTTCGCGAGCCCCTCGGCGATGCCCTGCCACGCACCCTCCTCGGACTTCATGCCTGCGCGGGCGCGTAGGACCTCGGTGTAGTAGGTCACCCAGCCCTCCGACATCCAGCCATCGTCGTCGTGCATCGGCGGCATTCCGAGATGGGTCATCTCGTGGACCGTCACCCAGTCGGACGTGAGATCGGAATCCGACGCGGCCGAGTTCAGGTAGAGGGTGAGGGATGCGCCGCCACCGCGTTGCGCAAGTCCGAACACGATGGGTTCGTGCCCGCGACCGGAAGGCCTCACCAACACGCGAACCTGCTTCTTCGGGAAACCCCCGTAGAGCGCAGCGACCGCATCCGCGGATCGGGTGAGCCAGGATTGCAGTCCCGCCGGCGTGGCCTTGCGGCGTCCGTTCAGGAGGACCATCTCGAAGGTCGTGTCGCCGTGCATGAAGGCACTCTTTGCGAACGGACCGATCGCGAGCGCGCCTTCGTACCAGAACGCCGTCCGATCGAGGGTATATCGCGCGCTCGTGCCGTTGGCGCGTTCGTCGAAGCGGCCGCAGGGAAAGGACACCTCCAGCGGCGGCCCTCCGCCCGTCGAGGCGGATTCGGCGCGATCGACCGCCAGGTCGGCAGGTCGCGGTCCGGGAAGGCGCATGGGGCGGACGAGCCACGCGCCGTTGGGTACGACGACGTCGCGCCGATCGGCCCGATCCCGTGAACGTCCGCTGCGGGCGAACATCTGGTCGAGGTGCACGACGTAGTCCAGCCCCGTCAGGCGCTCCTCGAATCCCCAGTGCCAGCCGCCGTGTTCGCGATCGCGATCCAGCGGCAACTCGCCCGGCTGTGCGGTCACGTCGGACACGAAACTCTCCTTGGAGGTCTCGCCGAGTATGAAGTGCGTGCCAGGATCCTCGTCGAAAAGCACGGAGACGTGCAGTGTGCTCAGGTCGTCCGAGACGCGCACCGTGTAGTGCCAGGGGGGAGGGTTGCTTCCCGAGGACGCCGCCGACGTCGAGGAGCACCCCGGCAGGAGCGCCACGCATCCGAGCAAGAGCGCGGTGACGGAAGTCAGTGCGTGGCGGATTTGCCGGTGCGGCATGGCGAACATCGTGCTCGCACCGGGCGGGAACGGCAAGCGCCCGGCGCCGCAAGGGGGGCGGCGGCCGGGCGTGGTCGGGCTCAGCCGCGGGCCGAGCCGATGCGCATTCCGTAGAAGGAGCGGTACACGAACACGAGCGACACGACGAAGAAGACGCCGGCCAGGATCGTCGGGAGCTTGCCCTCGAGCTGGACGGCCATCTCGACCGCCAGCAGGCCGAACAGGGTCGTGAACTTGATGATCGGGTTCATGGCGACCGAAGACGTGTCCTTGAAGGGATCGCCGACCGTGTCGCCGACGACCGTCGCCGCGTGCAGCGGCGTGCCCTTCATCTTCAGCTCGACCTCGACGACCTTCTTGGCGTTGTCCCAGGCGCCGCCGGCGTTGGCGAGGAACAGCGCTTGGAACAGTCCGAAGAGGGCGATGGAGATCAGGTAGCCGATGAAGAAGTACGGCTCGAGGCACGCGTAAGCGAGCGTCGAGAAGAACACGACCATGAAGATGTTCAGCATGCCCTTCTGGGCGTACTGCGTGCAGATGGCGACGACCTTCTTCGAGTCTTCGGTCGAGGCCTTCGTCACGCCTTCGAGGCGGATGTTCTTCTTGATGAATTCGACGGCGCGGTAGGCACCGGTCGCGACGGCCTGCGTGGCCGCGCCCGTGAACCAGTAGATCACGGCGCCACCGGTGATGAGGCCGAGCAGGAACGGCGGGTGGAGCAGCGAGAGCTTGCCCACGTTCTCGGTCAGGCCGTGCGTGAGCGCCATGATGATCGAGAAGATCATGGTCGTGGCGCCGACGACGGCCGTGCCGATGAGGACGGGCTTGGCCGTCGCCTTGAAGGTGTTGCCTGCCCCGTCGTTTTCCTCGAGGAAGTCCTTGGCGCGATCGAAGTCGATGTCGAAGCCGAAGTCCTTCTTGACCTCGGTCTTCACGTTCGGGACGTTCTCGATGAGCGAGAGCTCGTACACCGACTGCGCGTTGTCGGTCACCGGGCCGTAGGAGTCGACGGCGATGGTGACCGGGCCCATGCCGAGGAAGCCGAAGGCCACGAGACCGAAGGCGAAGATCGCCGGTGCCTGCATGAGCGACCCGACGCCTTCCAGGCTCACCATGTAGGCGATGCCCATGAGCGCCACGATCACGAGACCCATCCAGTAGGCGCTGAAGTTGCCCGCCGTGAGGCCGGCCAGCACGTTCAGCGATGCGCCACCTTCCTTCGAGGCCTCGACGCACTCGCGGACGTGGCCGGAGCGGGTCGACGTGAACACCTTGATCACCTCGGGGATGATCGCGCCGGCGAGGGTCCCGCACGTGATGATGGTCGAGAGCTTCCACCACAGCGAGCCGTCACCGAGCGAGCCGATCAACAGCTTCGACGCGCCGTAGGTGATGCCGACGGACACGAACGACGTGAGCCACACGAGGAACGTGAGCGGCTGCTCGAAGTCCATCTTGTCGGCGTTGCCGAACTTGCCCTTCGCGAGCGCCTCGTTGATGAGGTAGGAGACGCCGCTGGCGACGACCATCATGATGCGCATGGCGAAGAGCCACACGATCAGCTGGACCTGGGTGCCCGGGTCCTTCACGGCGAGGAGGATGAACGAGATGAGCGCCACGCCCGTGACGCCGTAGGTCTCGAACCCGTCGGCCGTCGGGCCGACCGAGTCACCGGCGTTGTCACCGACGCAGTCCGCGATGACGCCCGGGTTGCGCGCATCGTCTTCCTTGATGTTGAAGACGATCTTCATGAGGTCCGACCCGATGTCGGCGATCTTCGTGAAGATGCCGCCCGCGATGCGGAGGGCCGACGCGCCCAGGGACTCGCCGATGGCGAAGCCGATGAAGCACGGATAGGCGAGGTCGCGCGGGACGAAGAGCAGCACCACGAGCATCAGGAAGAGCTCGATGCAGATGAGCAGCATGCCGATGCTCATGCCGGCCTTCAGCGGGATCGCGTAGACCGGGAACGGCTTGCCCCGGAGCGACGCGAACGCCGTGCGCGAGTTGGCGAACGTGTTCACGCGGCATCCGAACCAGGCGACGCTGTAGCTGCCGGCGATGCCGATCAGGCTGAAGAACAGGATCGTCGCCACGGTGGCGGCGGGCTGATGTCTCAGCACCCCGAAGTAGACCACCATGATGGCGCCGATGAACACTTCCAGCATCAGGATGAACTTCAGCTGGGTGCGCAGGTACGTCTTGCAGGTCTCGTAGATCAGTTCGGAGATCTCGAGCATGCACTTGTGCACCGGCATGCGCTTGAGCTGGCTGTAGATCGCCAGACCGAAGACCATGCCGAGGGCGCAGATGCCCAGGCCGCCCATGAGGAGCATGCGGCCGTTCATGCCCATGAACTGCTGGCTGGACAGGTCGGGAAGGACGAGGTCAAGTTCGCCGCTGTGCGAGGGGGCTTGCATCCCCAGCGCGGGCGCGGTGAGCGATAGAAGGGAGGAAAGCATCGGCTCTTGAGACTCCATCAGGGCCCGGAAATTCGGAGGGAAGTTATATGAGCCGGCCGGGGGAGTCCAAAAGGCCTGATTTGGTCGGGAACGAGCGTAGATCGGAGCGCCGGGCTCCGCCCGGCCGGACGGCAGGGCTTTGCCCTGCCAGGCGCGTGGCGAGACGCCCACAAGCCGCGCTGATCGTCGCCTTCATCCGTCGGTCGCCGCGGTGGTCGCGCGCGAATAAAGTCACCGATCGAGAGGCAGGGCCGAGCCCTGCCCTCCAGCCGCGCCGGGCGCGGCGGTCCGCACGAAGGAGAACCGAATGGATGATCCAGATCGCCACGCGCGGTTCGCGCGCCGCGCGCGCGGCGACGGGCTGTCGGCGCGGAGTCCGCGGCAGCGGATCGTCTGGGGCGCGATCATGGCACTGGCGGTCTACGGCGGCTTCGCGTTCCTTCGTTGGGTGACCCGCGAGCGGGACCTGTTCTTGGACGAACCGTTTGGCGCTGACACTGTCGTCGAGATCCAGCGGTCCTGCATGAATGCTGGGTGGAGCTTCGGTCTTGAGCTGAGCCGATCCGGCGAACTTCGCATTACCCCACGATTCGGTGACCGCGATACCCGCAGACTCAGTCCGGCCGAACTGGATGCGATCCTCGATCTGTTCTTCCGCTTCCGATTTCAGCAACTCGACGAGTCCTATGTCGACGCGCGGTATACGGACGCGCCGCGGGTGCGCCTGAGCCTGAATGCCCGCGGCGTGCGCAAGCGCGTCGTCGCGGACGCCTCGGATCCGGATGCGAAAGACGTCTTCGGGCTCGTGAAAGAGATCAACGCCCAGCTGGGCATCGACCGCTACCTGGAGTCGCTCGAGCGCCGGCACATGGAGACCTCTGGTGCGTTGCGGCCGACCGAATCGCGGTGACCGTCGGGGCGCCGGAGCGCCGGGCTTTCTGCCCGGCCGGGTGGGCAGGGCTCTGCCCTGCCCTGAGTGTGGAGAGGCGTTGATCGACTCATGTGGCCGGGGATCTTCGTGCGTCGTCCGACACGTCGGCCGCGAGCGTGCCCACTCGACGTTCCAGGCAGGGCAGAGCCCTGCCATCCGGCCGCGCAGTAGCGCGGCGCTCCGAGCGCCGCGCGGCGCTTCGGCGCTGCAGCGCCGCGGACGCGACGCCGCGCCCCTACGCCTCCGGCTCGAGACCCAACGCCTGCTGGGCCTTCTCGCGGAAGCTGCGGCTGAGCGTCAGCGTCGCGCCGCTGCGCAGGATCACGGAGTAGTCGCCATGCAGGATCGGCTGAAGCTCCTTCACCCGATCGACGTTCACGACGGTCGAGCGGTGGATGCGGACGAATCGCCGGGGATCGAGCTTCTGCTCCATGGCGTTGAGCGTTTCACGAAGCAGGTGCTCGTGATCTCCGACCTTGATGCGGACGTAATTTCCGGCGGCCTCGATGAAGTCGATCTCCTCGGTCTTCACGAAGAAGACGCGGCCGGGCGAGCGGATCGCGAGCCGATCGAGATGGGGCGAGGGCGCGCGCAGTTCGGAGAGCAGCGCGCGGACGCGTTCGTCGACCTCCCCGCGCTTCTCGCGCTCGATCTGGTCGCGGGCCCGACGCATCGCCGCACGGAAGCGATCGCCGTCGATGGGCTTCAGCACGTAGTCGAGCGCATGCACTTCGAAGGCGCGAAGCGCGTACTGGTCGTACGCCGTCACGAAGATGACGACCGGGAGCGGCTTCATCGGGAGCTTCGCGAGCACGCCGAAACCGTCGAGGCCGGGCATCTGGATGTCGAGGAGGACGAGGTCCGGCTTGTGCGTGCGGATCGCCGCGACGGCCTCGTCCCCATCGGCGGCCTCGGCGACGAGTTCGATGCCCGCCTCCTCGGCGAGGAGACCGCGCAGCCGTTCCCGCGCGAGCGGTTCGTCGTCGACCGTGATGGCGCGAATCGTGTTCATGTCGCTACCTCCGAACCCTTCGAACGGGATTGCATCCGCACGGGCAGCCGCAGCCGGACCCGTGCCCCGCCACGCGGACCGACGCCGACGTCGAGCCTCGCCTCCGATCCGAACATGCGCGAAAGACGCTCGCGCGTGTTCGTGAGGCCGATGCCGCCGCCGGATCGCGCTTCGTCGAACCCCGGCCCGTCGTCCTCGACGTCGATCGTGAGACGGCCGTCCTCCAGGTACGTGCGCAACTCGATGTGACCTCCGTCGGTCGTGCGCGCCACGCCATGCTTCACGGCATTTTCGACGATGGGATGAAGGATGAGGTTCGGCACGAGGCAATCGAGCGTGTCGTCCGCGAGGCGGACGGTGACGTGCAGCCGCTCGGCGAAGCGGACCTTCTCCAGATCCAGGTACCGCTCCATGAAATCCACCTCGCGCCGCAGGGGAACCTCGAGCGAGCCGTCGTCGTCGAGCGCGAGGCGCAACAGATCACTCAGGCGGAGGATCATCCGCTCGGCAGCATCGATGTCACGATGCATGAGCGTGACGATCCCGTTCAGCGTGTTGAACAGGAAGTGCGGGTTCAGCTGCATGCGGAGGACCTGCAGCTGGGCCTTGGCGAGTTGCGCTTCGAGCTGGACCGCGCGCACGGCCCGCTCGCGCGACTCCTTGATCGAGAGCAGACCCTGCGAGACGAGGAGGATCTGCGACATCCACACGACGTTGCCCAGGTAGCATCCGACGATCTCGTGTTGCGCGGTCTCCCACTGCCACCCGGGGTGGCCGAAGCTCTGGGCGAGGCGATCCGTCACGAACGTGGACGGCGCCGCGGAGAACGCGCCCGCGATCACCGCGATGAGCAGTTGTCGCGGCGCCATTCGCCGCCAGTTCTCGCGCGTCACGCGAAACACGCGCCCGAGCCACAGCATGGGCGGCGTGAGGAGGGCGTTCACGTACTCGTCGCAGATCGAGTAGCCGAACGACTGCGCGAGCGACATCTGCTCCTTGCTGCCGTAGTACATCCACCGGATCGTCGCCGACAGCACGGCAATCACCGACCACACGGCGAACGTCGTCACCCAGATCCGCAACGAGCGCAGCTCGACCGGCACGCGGGAAAGGGAGCGATCGGCTTCGATCGCGATCGAAGGGGCGGTTGCGGCGTCGGTCGTCATGCGGGTCTCGAAGCCGGAATCATAGCGACCGCGTCGTCCGCGCGGCCGCGCTCGCCGCGAGGTCTGGCGATGGCGCGCCGCGGCCGTCTCGTCGAGCCGGCTCGCCCCGCGCGCGATCCGGCTGGCCCCGCGCTGGCTATCGCGACATGGTGAGGATCGAGTGTCGGATGCCCCAGCGCGAGATCTTCGCCCCGTCGTCGAAGTCTCGCATGGGCTCGGGGTCGATGCCGAATCCGTTGTGGGCGAGGAGCAGGTGGTTGGTCTTCATTCCCGCGTGTTCGCCCGAATCCCAGCGGAAGCCGAAGATCGCGCCCTGCGGGCCGGCCGCGAAACCGACGCCGACCGTCGTGACGGTCCACACGTCATACATCATGCACGTGAGCCAGCCGTCGTCGTGATCCTTGTTGCCGACGCGCGTCGTTCGCCACGACGTCATCAGGCCGTCCGGGCTCGGCCAGCCGGTGTGGAAGATCACGATGCGCCCGTCGTCCGTGAACGAGACCACGGGCCGGGTCGTGCAGTTGTTCCCGCTCGCCTCGCCGCGCGTCCACTGGGTCTCGGCCTCGACCAGCTTGTCGCCCGCGAGCGTGCACCACGTCACGCGCATGCACATCTGCGCGCCGCGTGAATTCGGCATGGACGTGACGAGTGCCAGACGCTTGTCGGCGACGCTGAATCCGAGCCCGACCGGCGTCTGCGAGCGCGCTTCCAACCGTTGTGGCGCGGAGAGCTGAGGCTTCTTGTCCTTCCAGTCGAGCCACCGGGCTTCGAGCTGGTCGTCGTCGTGTCGGGAAACGAGGAGCGTTCGCTCGCCGATCCGCAGTGCCGAGAGCGCGCACGACGGCAGCCCCGGGAGCCCGACCGGCGTCGAGACGTCCTTCTCGGTCAGCGTCGCCACCTTCCACCCCGTGAGCTGCTTCAAGAACACGAACCCGTCGGCCGAGCCGCCGGCGAGCACCGGGTCGTCGTGCGTCGCGGACTCGGGGATCGGTCGCGCGTCCGTCCACTTCTCGTCTCCGAGGTAGTCGCGCACGAACGAGCGCGCATGCGTCTGGGCCGAGTAGACGACACGACAGGTGTTTCCGACGTAGGCGAGGGCCGGCGCCGACCCGGAGACCTCGATCGCGCGACGGATCCCTGCGGAGGTGGAGCTCCCGTAGTTGATGTCCGCCGTCACGGGACCGTCGTCGAAGCGCCCGTTCTGATTCCAGTCGATGAGCGTGCCGCCAGCTCCGTCGTCCTTCAGCGTGAAGCGGAAGGGCCCCGCCGCGAGGTATCGCAGGTCGGCATAGGGGTAGGGCAGATGCTCGCTGAGGCTCTTCTCGTCCAGTCGCGTTGCGGTGAAGCGCCCCGTCGAGAACCCGATCGCCTCCGCGTCGCCGTTCAGCGAATAGGAGAACGCGTAGTTCATGATCGACGGGTAGAGCGGGCACCACGCGGGCGCGGAGTCGCCCGTGTGCGAGAGCCCGAGTTGGTGACCGAGCTCGTGGGCGAAGCACGCCCAGTTGATGCCGCTGCCGCCCATGTCGCCGAGCTCCTGCGACTGCCCGCCTCCTCCGGGCGTCAGCTGCATCCAGTGGAGGATGCCGCGCTGTTTCGCGGCGAACTGCTCGCAGCCGACCTCGTACCACGATCCGCCGTGCTGCTTCTCCTTGGCGACGGCCGGATCGAGGCGCCATCGCAGGCGGATCCCGGTCGTCCCGTCGGGGTTCACGTTGGGCAGCTTGGCGTAGAGCTTGGCGGCGTGCGTGAGTTCGCGGGTCGCGGCCTCCTCGCTGACTTCGGCGTAACGCGAGACGACCACGAGGACGTCTTGATGCCGCGGATCCGGCGCCTGCTCCTTGGGCCACGGGGTGCCGCGGGGGAGGCCGTTCACTTCCCAACCGTCGAGGAGGCCGTCGTCATCCGTGTCGCGATCGTTCGGGTCGGTGCCGAGGCGCGCCTCGTCGGCGTCCGACAGACCGTCGCCGTCGGAGTCACCCGATTCAGGGTTCGGCGTGATCGCGACGCGGACGACGCGCAGCCCGTAGGGACGCGACAGCGTGAACACGCCGAGCGCGTCCGGCTTGCCGTCGCCGTTCACGTCGCCACCGAACGTCAGGAGCTGCGCGGCGTCCGGCTCGTAGGGCGGCGCGGTCACGCGGGCGAGCGCGGGCCGCGTGTCGGGCTGTGACGTCGCCTGGTCATCGGAGACGAGCTTCAGGTTCGTCTGCGCGGTCACGACCCAGGCCTCGCCGGCGTCGTCGATGACGCGGAAGCCCCGAGCGGTTGCGGCGAGCGCGGAGAACTTGCGGCCGGCCGGCGCCGCGATGCGCGCCTTCTGCGTGAGGCGTTTCCCGTCCCAGTTCCAGGCGACCTCGCAGGTCTGTCCGTCGATGAGCGCCGTCTCGACCTTTCCATCCGCGGTCCGTCGCGCGGCCAGGGCCGCCGCTCCGTGGAGCGCACCGTCGTAGATCACCTCCCACCCGGAAGCCTTCCAGCCTTCGACGGAGAACGCGACGCACACCTGGTCGCCTCCGTTCAAGGTGAGGACGTCGGCGCGCCCGTCGCCGTCGACGTCCACGGCGGCGAACGCAGTGCAGTCGAGGCCCGTGGCGCACCAGTCGCTGCTGGCGGGGCCGGTCTGTGCCGGGCCCAGGGCGCACGCAGAAAGGAACAGGACGATCGTCGCTGACCGGTTCATGGTGCGATGAATAACGTGCCGGGCCGCCGGAACGTGAAACTCGCCGTCAGCTCCGGAACTCGACCCAGGGGTCGCGACCGAGGAGCCAGTAGAACGCCAGCGTTCCCAGCCACGCATGCGCCAGGCCCAGGGGCCACAGGTTCCGCCAGCGGAGATAGATCGGCGTGAAAACGAGCCCGAGCAACGCGCAGGCGCCCACGAGCCGCCACTCCGGTGCGTGGACGACACCGAATCCCAGCGCCGTGAGCGGGACGACGAACCCCTGGCGCACGCCCAGGGCCGCGAGGTTTCGGGCAACGAAGGCCTGCAGGAGGAATTGCTGCACGTAGCCCCAGACCGGGTACGCGAGCAGGAGGACCAACATCGAGGCGGGGAACCTCAGATGCCCGAGCGAGTGCCCAGCAAGACCCACCGCGATCGCGCCGACGACCAGCACGGCTGCCGCACAGAACGTGGCGGGCTTCAGGCCGGAGCGTCGCCATCCCCAGGTGGATAGGGTCGACGGATCACGACGAACGCATCGGACGACGTAGACGGTCCACGCGGCGCCCACGCAGGTGAAGTAGGCGGCCTTCAGGTGCAGGAGGGGCTCGAAGACCAAGTGGCCCGCACCCGTCGCGATCATCCACGCCAATTCACGGCGTGCGCGCGAAAGGGAAGGCGCCGGCTCGTCCAACGGGGATCAGATGTCGAGGGCGACGACCCCGGACGTGCGGGTGATGAGCCCGCCTTCCAGCAGGATCGACACGACCTCCAGGTGAAGGTGCGGGAGCGAGCCGACGGGCGCGAAGATGTTCCAGTGTCCGTTGGCATCGAGCGGCGTGTGGAACGGGTTGGCTGGCGAGAGCGGAGTCAGCGCCTGCTGCAGCGCCGAGGCATCCACGCCGAAGAGCGGCCCCGAGCCGTCCGGAACCGTGTCGACCAGCGAGACGAAGTTGAAGATCTCGCCACTCGGGACTGCCGGCGTGAGCGTCGTCACGGTGAGGCTCAGGTCCCCGAGCCCCGTCGTCGTACCCGTCAGTTGAAGCACCGGCACGAACGTCTGACCCAGGTTGAAAGCGCCGGCGGACGCGCCGGACGCGCTCGTCGAAAACCAATCCGTGGATGAGTTCGTGTCGCCGTTGGACGTCCGACGCATGATCGTCCCGAGGGAGACGGTCCCCGAAAACGAGGCGCCGAGGGACAGGTCCTGGAGTGGCGTGCCCCAACGCACCGTATCGACGCCGAGGCTGTTGGCATCCGTCAGCGTGCATTGGCCACTGCCGTTCCCGCCCGGGACGTTCGACCAGATGATGTCGAAGCCGGAGTAGAGCTTCAGGCCGCCCGACGGCACGGTCGGCGAGGCGAGGGTCGCGTCATCCGTGATGACGATCAGCTGGTTCGGCGCGATGTTCACGTTCGCGGGGATGATGAACTGGCCGAACTGGAAGGCACCGCTCTGGTTGCCGCCGCAGAAGACCTTGTAGCCGCCGAGGTGGATCGTCACGCCGCCGAAGTTGGCGAGCTCGAGCCAGTCGGTGGTCCCGGTGGATATCTCGTTGACGCGCAGCCCCGCTTGTGCGGGCGTCAAAGCCGTCAGGAACGCGAGGCAGGTCGCGGTAATGATTCGCATCGTTGTGTCTTGAAGGAGGGTGGACGATCGATCCGGGGAGAAGTCGTGCGATGGTACCAGACGCCCCTTCGCCCGGCCAAAAAGTGCGGCCGCGGCAAAGCTCTCGTCACGTGCCGAAAACCGCTGCCGGCGTTGCAAGGATTGGAGTTTCATTCACCATGTCCGCATGCCAGGAACGGAGTCGATGAGTCTCGAAGCGCTCGTCCGTGCGCTCCCAAAGACGGACCTCCATCTTCACCTCGACGGATCCCTGAGACTGGGCACGCTCGTGGAGCTGGCGCGCGAACAAGGTGTGACGCTGCCGTCCTACACGGAGGCCGGGCTCACCGAGACGGTGTTCAAGTCCCGTTACGCGAACCTGGGTGAGTATCTGCTCGGGTTCCGATACACCTGCGCCGTACTCCAGACACCCGAAGCCCTCGAACGGGTCGCCTATGAACTCGCGATCGACTGCCAACAGGAGGGCGTCGTCTACATCGAAGTGCGTTTCGCGCCGCAGCTTCATGTCTCGAGCCGGATGTCGATCGTCCAGGTCGCGGAGGCCGTCGCCAAGGGACTTCAGCGAGCCGAGCGCGAGCACAACGCCCATCCCGAGGTGAAACAGATGCAGCGCCCGGCCTTCCACGCCGGGATCATCTTCTGCGCGTTGCGGTTCTTCTCCGACGAGTTCTCGGACGAGTATCGACGCCTCTGCCAGGTGCACCGCTACTCTCCGCCGGAGGACGTGTTCCGTTACGCGAGCCTGGAGCTGGCCCGCGCGGGCAGTCGGTTGAGGTGGGAGAGCGGCCTGCCGATCGTCGGTTTCGATCTGGCCGGGCAGGAGAAGGGCTATCCCGCGAACCTCCACCGCGACGCTTATCAGGTGGCGCACGAGTCGTTCCTCGGCAAGACCGTGCATGCAGGCGAGGACTACGGCCCGGAGTCCATCTTCCAGGCCATCGGGGACTGCCACGCCGATCGCATCGGTCATGGGACGTGGCTCTTCGACGTCGACAAGGTCGGCGACTCGGTTCGTGACAAGGAGGCCTACGTGAGCCGCCTCGCGCAGTACATCGCGGACCGCCGAATCACGATCGAGGTCTGCCTCACGAGCAACCAGCAAACGGTGCCCGAGCTGGCGGATGACCTCCGCAAGCACCCGTTCGCCGAGATGCGGCGGCGCCGCCTCTCGACGACGTTCTGCACCGACAACCGTCTCGTCTCGCGGACGTCCGTCAGCCGCGAGATCCTCCGCGCCTTCGACGCGTTCGGGCTCAGTCCGGCCGAAGTGCGCGATTCGCTCATCTACGGCTTCAAGCGGTCGTTCTACCCGGGGAGCTACCTGGAGAAACGCGCGTACGTCCGCCACGTCATCGACTACGCGGACGCACAGCTCCAGAAGTTCGAATCCGGGCACGCGCACCGCGCGAAGCCGGAGTGATTTTCCGCCAACCCACGAGTCACGGAACCATCAGCATGCTTCAGCAGATCCTCGACGTCCTCGGCCCGGAGGCGAAAGGCCTCCTCGAACACAAGTGCACCACGATTGCGAAGTCGGCGCTTCATCTCCCGGGCCCGGACTTCGTCGACAGGATCTTCGTGGGCTCGAATCGCAGCCCGAACGTGCTGCGGAATCTCCAGTGGATCATGGATTCGGGACGCCTGCGCGGCACGGGGTACCTCTCGATCCTCCCGGTCGACCAGGGAATCGAGCACTCGGCCGGCGCGTCGTTCGCGCCAGCGCCGGAGTACTTCGATCCCGAGAACATCGTCAAGCTCGCGATCGAGGGAGGGTGCAACGCGGTTGCGTCGACGCTCGGCGTGCTCGGGTCGGTCGCGCGGAAGTACGCGCACAGGATCCCGTTCCTCGTGAAGCTCAACCACAACGAGTTCTTGAGCTATCCCAACAAGTTCGACCAGCTCATGTTCGCGAACGTCCAGCAGGCGTTCGACATGGGCGCGGTTGCCGTCGGCGCCACGATCTACTTCGGCTCTGACGAGAGCGCGCGGCAGATCCAGGAGGTGTCGGCTGCATTCCACCATGCGCACGAGCTCGGCCTCGCGACCGTGTTGTGGTGCTACCTGCGCAACGGCGCCTTCAAGAAGGACGGGGTGGACTACCACGTCTCTGCCGACCTCACGGGACAGGCGAATCACCTCGGCGTGACGATCGAGGCGGACATCATCAAGCAGAAGGCGCCGGAGAACAACGGCGGATACAACGCGCTGAACTTCGGCAAGACGCACAAGAAGGTCTACTCGGACCTGACCTCGCCGCACCCAATCGACCTGACCCGTTACCAGGTGGCGAACTGCTACATGGGCCGCGCGGGCCTGATCAACTCCGGTGGTGCATCCGGTGACAACGACATGTTCGACGCGGTGAAGACGGCCGTCGTGAACAAGCGCGCCGGCGGCATGGGCCTCATCTCGGGCCGCAAGGCGTTCCAGAAGCCGCTGAAGACCGGCGTGCAGCTCCTGAACGCGATCCAGGACGTCTACCTCTGCAAGGAGGTCACCGTCGCCTGAGTGCGGTGCGGCGGACCCGGTCCCCGTCGTGCCGACGCGGGACCGGGCGCGGCAGCTACCGGATCGTGAACGGCTGCCAGGTGGAGGCGCGATACCCCGGCGCGAGCGACGTCGTCGCCGCGGCCTGGAGTCCCACGCGCGCGCCCACGAGGAGCGGATCGTTCGGCAGCACGTACGGCACGTTCGCCACCCCGCTCCCGCCCGTCGACGCGGACGTGACGTAGGCGAGCGGCCAGATGCGCAGCAGGCCGTAGTTGCCGAAGCTCACCGGCGTCGCCAGCTCATCGCCGATGAAGAAGTCGACGTTGCTCCACGGCACCCACGTGACCGAGATGGCGCCGCTGCCACCGATCTGGAACGCCGAGGCCACGTCCGGAACCGTGAGTGTCGGGTAGGCGCTGAGCGGGTCCATGTCGACGGGGTTGGGGATGGTGTCGCCATCCGCGTCGCCCGTGTAGTCGAGCAGGGTGACCATCCCCATCATCATGTGGAGCGAGTCGTGGCAGTGCATGAGCCACCGACCCGGGTTGTTCGCCGTGAACTGGACGGAAACGGCGTTCGGCGACTGGTTGATGGATCGCACGAGCACCGTGTCCTTGAGGGGTGGATTCGTCGTGCCACCCGCCGTTCCCATCATGCGGAACGTGTGACCGTGCATGTGCATCGGGTGGGCCACCGACGCGCCCATCGACGACATCGTGTTCACGAAGTCGATCTGGGAGATGTCGCCCGCTGAAACCACCATCGGGGTGACGTTGGGAAACACCTGCCCGTTGATCGTGAACATCATCGTCGAGCCGACCATCATCATGCCGAGTGCGGCCGGGAACGTGTGCTGGGGAGTTGCGCTGATCGGTGTGACCGGGTTCAGGGACGAGAGCGCAGCGTAGGTGAGGATCGTGCCCGTCGAGAGGTTCGGCGGAACGTAGCTTGCTGACGGCATCGCACCGGACTGCCCGGCGTATTGGATGGCCGTCCTCACGAGCACGGTGTTGCGATTGGCCAGCGGCGCGACGGCGAGGCTCCACGTTCCAGGGTTGTTGAGGGTGACGTAGGCGTCCCACCGCTCCCCGGGTCCGATGGGAAGCGCGTCGAACGAGATCGGCGTGATCCGGTGACCATCTGCGTGCGTCACGAGGAGCGGATGCCCGTCGAGGGCGACGACGTAACTCGACCGCGAGGACGCGTTCAGGATTCGCAACCGGAGCGTCTGGCCGTTCTGCACGGCGATCGGAGTCTGGCCCGTGCTCGTCTTGCCATTGATGAAGTA
The DNA here is from genome assembly GCA_044222185.1 of Planctomycetota bacterium. Classification (GTDB taxonomy): domain Bacteria; phylum Planctomycetota; family CAIWVZ01; genus JBGANV01. The sequence continues at coordinate 780,611 of JBGANV010000003.1, read as the reverse complement.
CCCGCTGAACGTCCCCAGACCCGGCTTGCTCACCCCGAGCCCCAGGTTGATGGAGTCGTCGAGGATGATCGTCTGCTCCTGGTTGAAGGGAGGATCGTCGGCGGGGTTCGCCGGATCGACGATCATGACGCCGTACAGGCCCAGGTCCATCTGGTCCTCGACGTGCGGGTGATACCAGTACGTGCCCGCATCGGGTGGAGTGATCTCGTAGATGAACTCCTCGCCCGGGGCGACGGCGGGCCTGGACAGGCCGATCACGCCGTCCATGCCGACGGGAACCTCGAGGCCGTGGAAGTGGACGATCGACGGGTCGGTCGTCTGGTTCACGTAACGGATCCGCAGCGGCTGACCCGCGGTGCCTCGGATGACGGGGCCGGGCATGCTGCCGTTGAAGGTCCACGTGGTGACGGTCGAACCCGGCTGCACGGTGACCGTCGTGGGCATGGCGGTGAGCGTGTAGTCGTAGGTCTGTGCGTGTGCGGCGACGGCGCACGCAACGGCGATGGCGAACGCAGCCGCGCGAGCGGACGTGGATGCAATCAAATTCATGGTGGTGAGTTCGGGGGTGGCGCGCTTGGTGCGGCACCGGGGGAATTGAATCACGGGATTGTATGGAGCGCGGCGCGGTTTGAAGCGGTCGCGCCCATGCGCAAGGGGGCGTAGTCCGAGCGATCTGGTCCCCAACCTGAGCGGGCGACGCGGTCTCGCCCGTCACCGTGAGGTGACCGGAACTCCCGAGGTGTCCGGCGCCGCCCACGACGCGTTGCCGCGGGTTTTCCTCGCAAGAACGTGGGGCATCTCCGCGCGCGGGAACAGCCGGTGCATTGCCCGACGGCCACGAGGAGTCGGATTCCATGGCTCAACCCATGAAGGTGATCGCACGGGCATGTCTGATCGTGTGTCCGCGCCTGATGGCCCAGTCAGGCTGCGATCCATCGTTCGTCGGCGGGTTCGGGTTTCCGGTGCAGGCCGGCGGATTTGCCGACGTCTACACGATCGCAGCCCATGACGCGGGGCAGGGACCCCGACTCTGGGCCGCCGGGAATTCCCCGACCGCCAGTGGGCAGGTCTTCAACAACATCGCGATGTTCGATGGAACGGCCTGGGAGGGAACCGGGGGCGGCGTGAGTTCTGGCCCGTTCAGCGCGCCGGTTTTCGCCCTGCGGTCGTACGCGGACCCGGTCTACGGCCCGGCGCCCTCTACGTCGGTGGTGAATTCACGTTGGCTGGCGGAGTCGCATGCAACGGCATCGCGCGCTCGAACGGCACGGCCTTCTCTCCCGTCGGTTCCCTCCCGTGGTCGGGATACTCGAACGCCGTCGTGACGTGTCTCGCAACGCACACGACGGCGGCAGGGACGCACCTTTACGCCGGTGGGTCGTTTCCCTCGCTGGGCGGGGCGCGCCACCCATGTCGTACGTCTGGCGACGCGGCGGTGCGATCGTGGGGAGCGGGACCTCGCCGACGCTTGCCATCCCGTCGTTCTCGTTCGCCGACGAGGGAAATTACACCGTGACGGTCGCGAACGGTTGCGGCACCACGACGAGCGCTCCGTTCGCACTGACCGTCAGGCGGCCGGCGCTTTGGTTCGAACGTCCGTCCGGCGGTTCGGTGATCGTGCTTCGGAACGTCGGCGGGGCAGCCGGCGAGGCGTACTTCACGGCGATAAGCCTCGACCCCGCGAATTCCGGCCCCGCCGCGAGCACGAACGCATTCTGGCTCGGGCTCCACGTGACCTACACCGAGCTGCTGTCGCAATTCGCGTCACAAGCACCGCCATTCGTCGGGTCGCTCGACGGCGGGGGTGCTTCGCAGTTCACGTTCCCTGCGGGCGCGATCCCGCCCGCGTTGATCGGCCAGGGAGTCTTCGGTGTGACCGCGTTCTACGACCCGGCGACGCTCCAGGTTCTCGCGTCGACGAACCTGGAGAGCCTCACGTTGTGACGCCTCGCGATCGTCCGTTCAGTTGACGTGGAGCGCCGTGGCCCTCACCGTCACGTTGCCGGCATCGTCACGTGAGACCTTGCCGGTGACGACGATCGTCGAGAGGTAATCGAGCCCGTGGAAGCCGCGGGCCCCGGTCTTCACCGGCTTGTCACCATCCACGAACTCGACCGTGATGGTTTGCGCCGTGAGTTCCTTGGCATCGACGCAGCAGTAGTCCCACGGCGTTTCGCAGTGATCCTTGGTGCACGCGACGGCGGCCTCGTCCACGATCGTGAATGCCGCGATGCCGTCGACGAACACCTTCTCGGCGCCGCCGACGCGACCGACGACGGAGACCTCGTCGCCGTTCTTCGACTCCTTCTTCACGACGGCGACGCTCTTGGGCGACGCCGGGGCCTGCGCCGCCCAGAACTTCTCGGGCACGTCGGATTTCGGCGGGGCGGCCTCGCTCGCGCCAGACGCCTTCGACTTCTCGCCGCAACCAGCGACGAACGCGAGCGCACACACGGCAGCAACCAGGGTCAACGACGAGCGCATGTCACTCTCCTGTTGGGGTTCTGAATTACGTTTCCTTGAGGGCCGAGGCAATCGGCAGCCGCATGACGCGGGCCGCCGCGGGTACGGAGCCGAGAAGTCCGAGGACGAGCACGCCGCCGAATCCAACGAGGATCGCCACGGCATCGACCTTCAACGCGAAGGCGCTCATGGCGATCCGGACGGCGCTGCCGGCGAGGAACAGCCGGGCGAGCAAGAGCCCGAGGACGCCGCCACCGGCCGCCAGGACGATCGATTCCTGGCCGAGCGAGCGCACGAGAGCGAGTCCCGAGTAGCCGACGGCCCGAAGCGTGGCCAGTTCCTTCACGCGATCCTGCACGGCGGCGTTGAGAGTGTTCGCCCCGCCGAACAATGCCGCGCCGACGATCATCGCGGCCATGGCCCACGCGAGACGCCGGATGGGCACGAAGTAGTCGGAGAGCTCTCGGTAGTAGAGCGCCGTCGGCATCATGGCGATCTCGAGATCGAGTCGCCGCTGGCAGAAGAGGTCGAGCTCGGCGAAATCCCCGGGCTTCTCCATGCGGACGAACACGGCCGAGCTGTCGTCGCGACGCGTCAGGCCGCGGAGCTCGGACAGGTCCGTCCAGATCTCCGCCTCGATGGTCGTTCCGGGCGCGACGAAGCGTCCGGCGATGGTGAACGTCGCGCCCTCGAACCGCAGCTTCTGCCCGACGGCGAGCGCCGCATCCGGCACGCCGAGCTGTTGCGCCACGAGCCGGCCCACCAGCACCTCGCCGCTGCGCGGAGCGCGGCCCTCGGTGATGTTCACGGCATCGTGAACCAAGAACGCGCGCGACGTGATCCCGCGCACGAATGCCTGGTAGGTGGCATCGCGCTCGGACGGCGGCGCCGCCGGACCGAGGTGCAGGTTCGTCGCCATGTGGATCTCGCCGGAGACGAGTGCCGTTCCGTCGACGACCTTCACGCCCGTGACGGAGGCCGCTACGAGTTCGGGCAAGCCCGCCGTGACCGTCGACCTCACGACGTCGCGTTCGGAGACCTTCGACAGAACGATGGCCGTGTCCGCCTGTGCGGCGCCGGCGAACGTGTCCTCGAGCCCTCGAACGAACGCGGTGGTCGCAACGAGCAGCGCGGCGACGAGGGCACTCGACGTCCCCGTAAGAACGGTGCGTAGCGGCCGGCGACCGAGATTGCGGACCGCGTAGTCGAACGGAAGTCTGCGGCCCATGGTCATGCACTCCGGAGCGACGCGACGATTTCGAGACGGGACGAGCGGATCGCCGGGATGAGGCCGGCAAGCGCGCCGGTCGAGAGGGCGATGCCCACTCCCGTCATGATGAGCTCGGGCGACGTGGAGAACGCCACGGCCACGCCCTCGGCGCCGATCGAGAGGTGCGAGAAGTGGATGACAGCGAGAGCCGCGCCCAGTCCGACGCAGCCGCCGAAGGTCGCAAGAAGGACCGCTTCGCCGAGAACGACGAACGCGATGCTTCGTTCGCCGAATCCCAACGTCCGCATCACGCCGAACTCCTTCACCCGCTCTTGCACCGACATCACGACCGTGTTGCCGACGAGGGCGAGCACGACCAGCACGCATGCGATGCCGAGAAGTCGCGCGAATCGGAGGATCTCCCGCATGTCGCGCGTCGCGTTCTCGAGGAAGAGTACCTTCGCGCGCGTATCCGTCGGGGCTTCCTCCGAGCGGAACAGGGCGTCGATGGCGCGGCTGATCTCCCGCGCCTGCGACGCGTCGCTCACTTTGACCTCGAACTCCGTCACGGTCCCCAGTTTGTTCACGGGCCCGGCGCGCTGGAGGAACTCGAGGTGGGTCAGGATCACGCCTTCTTCGATCGGCTCGGCCGAGCCGAACACGCCCGCCACCTTCACGTTGATGTTGCCGAACCGGAACTTGTCGCCGACGTCCAGGTTCTTTCGTTCGGCGAACGCGCGACCGACGAGCGCCGCATCGCGCTCGTCTCGGAACTTCGCAACGTCGCCGCGGATGACGTCGATCTTCCGCGCCGTGAAGAGATCGTCGACCGGCGCGCCCTGGAACGCCACGAGGTCGAGGCTTGCGCGGCAGTTGTTCAGGAAGACCTTCACGGGCAGCACGCTCACCACGCCCGGCACCCTGCGGATCTGCGCCGCGTAGCGCTCCGGAAGGAACGACGTCTGCGGGCAGTACCGGTTCTGGCGGTAGACGATGAGCGTTCGCGCGGCCTCCGTGCCGGAGAGTGCGTGATCCAGCCCTCGGCTCAGGCTCTCGACGAGCACGAGGAGGAGCATGGCGCTCGCGACGCCGAGCACGGTGAGCAACGTCCGCAGTGGCCGTCGGCCCAGGTTCCGCCGGATCAGCTTGAACAGCTTCATGAGGCTTTCGCCTCCGGAGGCTCGGCGTGGAGCTCTCCTTTGTCGAGGTGCAATCGGCGCGTGCCATGGGACGCGGCGCGCGGATCGTGCGTGACCATGACGATGGTCTTGCCTCGTTCCTGATTGAGGCGATCGAGAAGGGTGAGGATGCCTTCGGCCGAGGCGTGATCGAGGTTGCCTGTCGGCTCGTCGGCGACGATCAGCGGGGCATCCGCGACGATCGCGCGGGCGATCGCGACACGTTGTTCCTGGCCTCCGGACAGCTGCTTGGGCAGGTGGTCGGCGCGATCGGCGAGCCCCACGGCTTCGAGAGCCAGCGCCACTCGACGATGCCGCTCGGCGGCCGACAGCTTGAAGAGCCACAGCGGCAATTCGACGTTCTCATACGCGGTGAGCACCGGCACGAGGTTCGCCTGCTGGAAGATGTACCCCACGTGCTCCGAGCGCCACGGAGCGAGCTCGGACCGTCGCGCCGTGCCCAGCTCCCGATCCCCGACCGTGACCGTTCCCTCGTCGGGCCTGTCGATGGCGGCGAGGAGGTTCAGGAGCGTCGTCTTGCCGCTGCCCGAAGGTCCGAGCAGCACGAAGAACTCGCCCTGCTGCACGTCCAGCGTGACGTTGCGAAGCGGCGTCACGGCGTGGTCGCCCTTCTTGTAGCTCTTCGTCACGTTGCGAAGTTCGATGAATGCCATGTCACTCGCCTCCGCGCACGCGGATGCGCGCGCCTTCGCTGACCTGGTTGCGACCCTCGTCGATCAGCTTGTCCGTAAGATTCAGGCCGGATCTGACTTCGACCCACTCGCCGTTGCGGCCTCCCACTTCGATGGTTCGACGTCGCGCCGAGTGTCCGATCGGGTCGACGACCCAGACGGCGTTCCCTCCGAGCACGAGCTTCTCGGGAACGAGCACGCGGTCGACCGGTGCGTCCGCGCCTCGCGACGCCTGGCTCGATGCGGCGTCGGCCAGGAATCGCACCTGGCAGAGCATCTCGGGCCGCAGGAGGGCGTCGCTGTCGTCGATCCTCACCTGGACCTGCAGCGTCACTTTCTGGATGTCCGCCTTCTGGACGATGCGGATCACATCGCCCGAATAGGGTCGGCCCGCGCGCGCCTCGCTTGCGATCTCTGCCCTCTGTCCCGGCCGCACCTTGCCGATCTCGGACAGGGGCACGTCGACGCGGACTCGCACCGAGCGTGGATCGAAGAGCGAGCACACGGGCGCACCGCCGCCGTCGGTAGCTCCGACGGGGGTGCCCGGTGCGACGAGCCGCTCGAGGACGATCCCCGCCGCCGGCGCTCGGACGACCGTTCGTTCGAGCCGCAGCGCGGCGACGTCACGCGCGACCGTGGCCTCGCGCACTGCCGCCTCCGCCAGTGCCGCACCTGTCTTCGCCGACTCCAGGCGCAGCCGGTCGGAAAGACGGAGTTGTCGGTCCGCACTCGTTCGCGCGAGGCGGGCTTCGGCCTTCTTCACTTCTGCACTCGCCGCGGCGGCGCTGCCCCGCAGCGCCTCCAGGTTGCCCCGGGCTTCGTCGACCTTGGCGACGGCGATCTCCACGGCGCGTGGTCCCGCTGCGGAGGCGCGCACCAGCTCCTGTTGGACGGCGAGCTCTTCTTGCGCGATCCGGAACTGGGCCTCGCCTTGGACGACTGCGGCCGCGCGAAAGACGCTCTCGGACTTCTTGCCGTCCAGGTCCGCCTTCGCCGTCGCGTCGGCTTCCGTCACGTCGAGTGCGGCGCGGAACGATTCGTCGGCGTTGGTCAGCTCGACTGCCGCCTTCGCTCGTTCCGCGGAAGCACGCGCGAGTGCGGCCTCGGCCCCCTCGAGCGCGAGGCGCGCGTCGGCATCGACGAGTTTCGCCACGGGGTCGCCGGCCTTGACCGCGTCCGACTCGAGGACGAGGACCTCGCTGATGACGCCCGACGTCAGCGCCGTCACGAGCGTCGGGTACGGGTTGGGCTCGACCCATCCCGCCGCCTGGAACGCGACGCTCGAGGCGGACGCGCCGCCGGACGAGGCCGCGGGGCGTGGCCGGATGACGGTCACCTCCACGGCGCTTCGGAACACGTCGCCGAGGCTCGTGAAGAGGATCGCCGCGAACGTCCCGAGGATGAGGATCGGAACGACGATCCGCAGCCAGCGGCGGGGCGGCGGTGCGACGGCCGTCGGCGTCCGTGAGAGCGCGCCGAGATCGATGTCGGGTCGGACGTTGCTCATGGGCGTGACTCCGTGTCTGTCGCGCGCGTTTCGGGTTGGTTTTTCGGCCCGACCGCCTCGTCGAAGTCGATCCGGGCGAGCGCTGCGGCTTCCTCCGACTCGAGCACCTTCATCTGCGCGTCGATGCGACGGTCGATCGCCATGACCCAGCTTTCCAGCATGGCGGCGTCGGCGCGGAAGCGTGCGCGGCCGGCGCGAAGAGCGATCGACGTGGCATCCGCGAGCGCGAGGTGGTGTTCGACGTCGTCGACGCGAGCGACGAACCGTTGGCGGGCCTGCGTGACGTCTGCTGTGGCGGCGAGGAACTCGTCTTCGAGCGCCTCGCGCGCGGCGGACCTCGTCTCGACGGCTGCGGCGATTCGCCCCTGGGCGCTGCCGGGCCACGGCAGTTCGAGCCCGACGACTCCGCCGGGGAGCGTCATGTCTGGCTGCAACATCAGTTTCGGCCCGATCCGCAGCTGGGGCCACGTCTCGGCGGCCTCGCGTCGGAGCATCGCCTCCGTGACCGCGTATTCGAGACGGCGCATGCGCAGCCTCGGCAGGCTTGCCAGGAGGCGTTCCCGCGTGGGGACCTGATCGAGTGCGTCGACGTCGAAGTTCGAGGGGAGGGCTCGCGCCGAAACCGCGGCGATCGCCGGGTGCTCGGAGGCGAGGCCGGAAGCCTTGGCCAGCTCCGCCTGCGCGTCGGCCGCGGACGCGTGTGCCTGAAAGACCAGGCCTTCAGCGTGGTGGAGTACGGCCCGCGCCCATTGCGTGTCTGCGAGCGCGAGGCGTCCGTTGCGCTGGAGAATCTCGATCCGCTCACGCTCGCCCGCTGCATCCGCGAGCAGTTCTTCGAACGCAGCGACGCGCGCACGCGCGGCTCCAAGGCGGAGGCGCGCGCGTGCGACGTTGAAGCGCGCGCGCCAGACGGCGTCTTCGAGGACACCAAGCGCGTTGCGTACCTCGGCGTTCGCCAGGTTCTCCTCGGCGGCCGACCGGCCGAGACCCAGAAGGCCGAGGAGGTCGAACGTCAGGGCGACCTCCGTATCACGCTCGCCCGCGTTCTGCGCGTGCTCGGCGTCGACGCCGACCGCACCCGGAGCACCGGCCGATCGCGCCGACGCGATCGCCGCCTGCAGCCGACGACGCGCCTGGCGCGTCGCAGGGTCGTAAGCGTAGGCGCAGGCCGTCCAGAACACGGGGTCGTCGCGATCGACGGCCGTCGGGGCATCGGGCCTCGGCAGCGCGAGCGACGTCGTTCCGGCGATCTCCAGGGCGTTCCTGAGATCGGTCGGCGTGGCCGCACGCTCGGTTACGGCCGCGACGAGCGCGCGGTCATCGAGCGGCGCGGGATCCGGAGCGGAACACGCGGAAAGCGACAGCAGGGAAACCGGCCCGAGAACTCGGACCAGACGGCGGAAATCCATGACGGCTCCATCGGTGAGCCCGCGAACGATCAGTCCGGACGCAATGCGTCCACGACGGCGATGGAGTCGATCTCAGATCTGCAAGGGCGGCGTTCGTTCGGGCCCTGGAGGCCTGCCGCCGGAATCCAGCAGCGGCGGAGTCAGCAGTCGCCACGCGGAGGCCTGCGTGCTCGACTCGGTCTGCGCGTGCACCGGCAGCGCCATCACTTTCGCGAGGTCGAATCCCCGCGTTTCCGCGTGCGTCGACTGGCTGATTCCCGTCGAGAGCTTCAGGCAGCCCTTGCATGCCGCGGTCGCCAGTGGTGAGGCGTCGCGCGTCTTCGACACCTTGCGGCAGCACTCCGGGATCCTCGCCTCGAGGGTGCGGCAGCACGACGTGAACGCTCGCGTCAGCGACGCGCGGCAGAGGCAGAACAGCCCACCGTCCGGCAGCACGAGTGCCGGGAGGATCAGGGCAAGCAAGATGGCTCTGCTTTGGCGAATCACCGATGCATCCTACGGGGCGCTTATCGAATCGCCCGGCCCCGTGTCTGAATCCGTTCGACGTCGGACGGCCAGACGAGGGTCAGAAGACGGTGAAATCGTAGTTCCCAATGGCGTTCGGGACAAACACCACGCTCGCCAGACCTGAGGTGAAGAGGCCCGGTACCCCCAGTGCATAGAGCATCGCGCCGCCGGCCGGCCCCGGGCTCGGTCCGCCAGGCACGAGGTTGATCGCCCCCGGATCAGTCGCCAACGGGAAGCCGGGCGACACGCCCAGCATGGCGAACAGGCCGGTCGAACTCAGCGGGACCCCCCAAAGCCCGTCGATCGTGACCGTGGCGAGTATCGGGTCGATCTCGATGGCGAACGTCACGGGGTTCGCCGGCTCGCCGAAGTATGGGACGCCGACGTAGTCCACCCGGACGGCGCCCGCCGGTGTAGTCGAGATGGAGATCGCCCCGCCCGCTGTGGGGCTCAGATCGCACCAAAGCCCGGCCCAGCTCGATTCCGTCACGGCGAGCGCCGGGCTCGGGAGGTAGTCCGTGTTCGGCGCGCCGAACATGACGCGTCCATTGGCGCTGACGTGCATCAGGGTGTACGTCGAACCGTAGAAGCTGACGGGCGAGCTGCCGCAGAGCTGCGGCGTGCCCAGTCCGACGGTGACGTAGGTGTCTTCGCCGGTCGGCCCCGGAAGGGATTGGACGTTCGTCGCGACGTGCAGTCGGGTGAGGGCCGAGAGGTCGAAGCCGTCGGCAGCGGCCGCGTCCATGACGAACATCTGGGCCGACGTGTCGAAGGCCTGAGGGAACGAAAGGGGGACTGCCCCGACGGCGAAGGCGTTCGGCGTTCCCGGCGGAAACAGCAGGATGAGTGACGGGTCTGCGAAATCGACGTTCACGATCTGCCCCCCGGCGGTGGGGATTCCGCCACCGAACAACGGCACGCCGGGCCCCGTCGTCAGCACGACGTTCCACACGTTGCCCACGGTCGTCGAGCTCACGAGGTTCGCGACGTGCGGCTGGTTGGTGCAGGAGGTCACCTCCATCTGTACGTAGGGCGAGGAGGAGACGCCGTCGATGTCGAGGCTCGCCCCGGGACCGTTCACCTGCCACTGGGCCTGGAGGGGCACGAAGTCCAGGCGCATCTTCAGGCCCGCGGCGACGGTGCAGCTCGTGAGCGTGCTCGCGGGCGCCCAGAACGATGCGCTGTGCGTCCGCGCGGGCTCCGACGTCGTCTTGTGGCACGCTCCGGAGAAGCCTGCGCCGAAGGTTGGCGCCTGTGACGTGAGGAAGAAGCCGATGTCTCGGACCCCGTCCCACAGAAAGCCGGTGCCTCCGAGCCCGAGCGGCGACCAGGTGTCCTGGACGGCGTTCCAGGTCAGCGGCCCTCGCACGGACGAATCCCACACGACTGTGAAGTCCGCAAAGCTGCCGATCGACGTTCCCCCAGACGACGGGAACGTGAACGGACAGGGCTGGGGCGTGGGAACGTGGCCCACACCGACGATGACTGACGCGGATGACCAAGTTCCGGTCCCGCAGGGCGCGAACGCAACGTCGAGGAGGTGGCGTCCGGCAACTCCCCCCAGGCTCGATGCGGGGATCCGCGCCAGGTAGGTGATCTGCGAGGTCACTCCGAACGGGATCGAATTGCAGACACCGAGCGCCGGCGCGTTGTCGGGAACGTAGGCCGACACCTGGGCGCGCGCGACGGCCGCGCAAACGAACAACCATGGCAGCCAGCTTCGGCACATGTGAGTCTCCTCGATCCCCGCAAGCGGCGGTCGCCGAGGAATTTAGGGGGTCCGCCGGGCGCGGGTCAACGGCAATCGGCTCGAGCGCGCGCGAAGCTGGCGCGTGCACCGGGACGCAGGCGCGGCGGCGGAGGTCCGGGTATGCTGTCCGCGCCGTTTTGCGACCGAAGCCCAGACGCCCGAGGAGCGATGCTCATGCCCAACCCCCGAAGTCCGCGAACTCGCCGTGCGACGATCGGTCTGCTCGTGACCGTCTTGTCGACTTTTTGCGTTTCCCAGCAGCCGCGCGCCACGATGAACGGGGACACCGCGGGTGCCGAGGCGGGGCGTTCGCTTGCGACGGGATTCGACCTGGACGGCGACGGACGGAACGACTTTCTCGTGGGCGCGCGCGGCAACGGGACGACGCCGTACGCCGGGAAGGTGTACGTCTACTCAGGCACGGGAGCGCCGCTGCACACGTTCAGCGGCGAGGCGGTCGGCGATGAGTACGGCGTTGGGTGCGCCCTCATCGGCGACGTGACAGGTGATGGTCGACCGGACATCCTGATCGGCGCCCGGGGCGTGGATCAGCCCGGCAGCTCGAATGGGGGACGCGTTTACCTCTACCACGGCGTGACTCCAGGCCACGTCCAGGACTACGGGCTCGTTGCGACCATCGACGGCCCCGCCGGTTCCGAATTCGGCACCTCCCTCGCGGCCATGAACGATGTGGATGGCGACGGCTTTCCGGACTTCGCCGTCGGCGCGCCGTCGGTGCTCGGCGGCCTCGCGGGCCGCGTGTACGTGTACTCGGGGGCGACCCGTGCGTTCATCGTCAGCATCGGCATGAACGAGGTCGGCGACGCATTCGGTTACGCGCTCTCGCAGGCGGGTGACGTGGATGGAGACGCGCTCTGTGACCTCGCCGTCGGAGCGCTCACGGCGGACTCGCCCGCGTCGGTCGACACGGGACGCGTCTACGTCTTCCACACGGCGACGACGGGGCACGCATTCGACTGGGGCGTGATCCACGTGTTCAACGGCGAGGGGACGGGCGACCGCTTCGGGACGTCGCTGGATGGCGTCGGCGACCTGAATGGCGATGGGCACGGCGAGGTCCTCGTCGGCGCGAGCCGCTACGATCTCGCGACCATGGGCCCTGACGACAACCGCGGCCGCGCCTACCTGTTCGACGGCGCAAGCGGTGGGCTGCTCACCACGTGGACGGGTGAGGCCGATCGCGACTGGCTCGGCATCGGTGTCGCCAACGCCGGCGACATCGACAACGACGGTCGGCCCGAGCTCGTGCTCGGTGCGTGCCAGACCGAGAAGGGCGGGCACGGCCGCGCGTATCTCGTCGAGACCGCGACTTACTCGATCATCACCGTCACGAGCGGTGAGTTCGGCCTGGGCATCCCGCATCAGGGCGACGCATTCGGATATGCCGTCGCGGGCATGGGCGACATCGACGGAGACGGGGGCGCCGAGTATCTCGTGTCGGCGTACGGCGTCGACGGATTGGGCGGGACGAACTCGGGCCGCGTGACGCTCTTCTCGTCGGCGGTCCGGTACTTCGGACGGAACAGCGGTGGCGTCAACGTGCTCGACCTCGACACCGTCGGCTGGGCGAAGCTCGGGACGCCGTTCACGCTGGTCACCCGGAACTGCCTGCCGAATGCCCTCGGGCTCGTGGGGTTCTCAGCCCAGAAGGCCTCGTTCCCGATCTTCGGCGGAACGTTCCTCCTGGACCCGGGGTTCCTGACGTTGTTCGTGCAGCAGGCGGATCCGACCGGGACGATGTACACCACCTTCGACGTGCCGACGAACGTCGCGTACCTGGGCGAGTGGGGGCATTTCCAAACGGCGGCGTTCGATCCCACGCAACCGTTCGGGCTGGCGTTCTCCTACGGAATGACGTTCGTCGCGGTCCAGTAGACCGGCGGTCCCGCCGTGGCCCGAGGGCTATGAGCCGCGCTCGGCCTTTGGGCCCGGCGCGATTCCGACCACGAGCGAGAGCCGCGTCGATCCCAGATTTGCGACTCCGTGGGGAACACCGGCCGGTGCCCAGACGACCTGCCCGGCGGTTGCATCGAACGTCTCTGCACCGACGGTGAAGCGGCCGGTGCCCTCGTGCACGATGTAGAACTTGTCCTGGCCGGCGTGATCGTGAACCGCCTGCACCTGGCCGGGCTCGAGACAGTTCACGCCGAGCAGCAGTCGCGGGCTTTCGAAGAGCGTCGCCTTGTGGAACTTGTCGTCACGCCGGCCGAGATGGTCGGCGATCGCAGTCTTGGGGGTGGTCATCGTGTGCACTTTCGTCGAGCGCCGAGTGTATCGGGAGCCGATCGGCCCGCGAGCTTCGGCATGATCGCGTGGCGAGGGCTTCTCGTCGCCGTCGTGCTGATCGCGGCCGGCGTCGCCGTCTACGCGTGGCTTCGGCGCAGCACGTCGGAGCCAGAGGGCGCCCTCGGCGGTTCGGCGAAAACCGTCGATCCACTCGTGCGCAAGCGACTTGCGCGGTTCGAGGTCGAGAACCCGAGCGTCACCGACGGTTACGTGTTGTTCGTGGGCTCGTCGACGATCGAGAGATTCCCGCTCGAGTCGGCGTTTCCCGGAAAGCGCTGCGTGAATCGCGGAGTGGGGAACGAGAACGCGGTCGACCTCCTGGCGCGGATTCCGTTCAGTTTGCCGGCGGCACGCCCGGCGGGGATCGTCCTGTACGCCGGCAGCGCCGACGCGCGGTGGGAGCCCGAGCTGACCGTGACGGAGATCCCTGGCCGCGTTCGCGCCGTCGTCGATGCGCTGGCAGCGCGCTACCCGGGGGTCCCGATCGCGCTGCTCGAAGTGATGTCGGAGCGCGACCTGGGTGCGCAGACCCGCGTTCAACTCGCCACGCTGACGATCGCGTGGCGCAAGATCGCGCTCGACTGCGGCCTCACGTTCGTGCCGACGCGGCGTCCGCCACTCGTCGACGACGAGGGCCTGTTACCCGTCGACGTCTCGAGCGATCGCTACCACTTGAACGATCGCGGGTACGCCGCGCTGGCCGGCTTCCTGATTTCGGATGGCGGCCCCGTCGGCCGGCTTCTCGCACCCTGACGCGCGCATGCCCAGCGAATCCCTGCCCATCGACGCGTTCATCCCGGAGATCGTGACGGCGATCCGATCGGCGGGTGCCGTCGTCGTCGTCGCCGAGCCTGGCGCGGGGAAGACGACGCGCATTCCGCCAGCGCTCGTGAAGAGCGGCCTTGCAGCGAAGGGACAGGTCGTCGTGCTGCAGCCGCGACGCGTGGCCGCGCGTGCGGCGGCACGACGCATCGCCGAGGAGCACGGGTCCGAAGTGGGTGATTGGGCGGGCTACCAGGTGCGATTCGAGAATCGCACGTCGGCAGCGACGCGCATCCGCGTCGTCACGGAGGGCATCCTCATGCGGGCCCTTCAGTCCGACCCCGAGCTGCGCGGAGTCGATGCGGTCGTGCTCGACGAATTCCACGAACGCAGCATCCACGCCGACCTCGCGCTCGCGCTCGTGCGCGACGTCCGCGCCGGGTTGCGGCCGGACCTGCGGCTGGTCGTCATGTCGGCGACCCTCGAGGCGGAACCGGTCGCGGCCTACCTCGGCGGCGTGCCGATCGTGAGGGTTCCGGGCCGGCAATTCCCATTGGAGGTGAAGCTCCTCGAGCAGTCGGACGATCGGCCCATTCCAATCCGTGCGGTCGCTGGCGTTCGGCGCGCCGTGACGGAGTCGGAGGGCGACATCCTCGTGTTTCTGCCGGGTGCTGGAGAGATCTCGCGAACGGCGGAGGGCCTCGCGGATCTGGCACGCGAGCGGAGGCTCGTGGTGCTGCCGCTGCACGGTGAGATGCGCGCGGAGGACCAGGACCGCGTGCTGCAGCCCTCGAAGGAGCGGCGCGTGATCCTCGCGACGAACGTGGCCGAGACGTCGCTCACCGTTCCCGGCGTGCGAATCGTCGTCGACACGGGCATGGCGCGGATCCTGACCCACGACCAAGACCACGGGATGGATCGACTGGAGCTGCGTCGCATCAGCCGCGCGTCGGCGACGCAACGCGGCGGCCGTGCGGGGCGTCTCGGCCCCGGCGTCGTCTACCGGATGTGGACGAAGAGCGAGGAGTCGCAGATGGCTCCCCACGACACGCCCGAGATCCGGCGGATCGATCTGGCTGGCCCCGTTCTCGAACTTCGTGCGTGGGGCGAGACGGACCTGCGGCGATTCGGTTGGTTCGAGGCTCCCGATCCGGCCGCGCTCGAACGCGCGGAGCGACTCTTGGTGCGCCTCGGGGCCCTCGATCCGTCGACCCTCGCGCCGACGGCGCTCGGGCGTGCGCTCGTGCGCGTGCCGGCGCATCCGCGCGTGGCGCGGATCCTCGCCGAAGGACATCGGCGCGGTGCGCCGGGCGACGCGGCGTCGATTGCGGCGCTGCTCTCGGAGCGGGACGTCGTCTTCCGGCGGGCCGCCGACCTGTCGCGCACGGCGTCGCTCCTGCCGACGGGCCCCAGCGACGTGTTGGCGCGGCGTGACCTGCTCGAGGGCGGCCGCGGTCGTCACGGTGACCTGGATTCGAACGCCGTCCGTTCGGTGGAACGAGCGCGGGATCAGTTTCGTCGGGTCTCGGAGGACGTGTTCGGGAAGTCGGAGCGGGGCGGGGCCTCGGAGGACGATCTGCTCGCGATCGTCTTCAGCGGATACGTCGACCGCGTGGCGCGACGGCGCAAGGCGCAGTCAGCGGAGGCCGTCATGGTCGGCGGCCGAGGTCTCGTGCTCACGCCCGAGAGCGTCGTCCGCGACGACGAGCTGTTCGTCGTGATCGACGGCGACATGGGACGACGGGGCGAGTTCGCGAAGGCGCAAGTCCGTCAGGCGAGCGCGGTCCGCCGAGCCTGGCTCGATCGCATCCCCGGGGCGATGAACGTGAGCGAGGAGACCGCGTGGGACGCGGAGCGCCAACGCGCCGTCACGCGGCGACGCACGCGCTACGAGGACCTGGTGCTCGACGACGTGGAGATCGCCACGGATCCCGTCGCCGGCGCGCAGCTGCTGCTCGACGCGGCGCGGAAGGATCCTCACGCGGCGCTGGATCTGACGGGCTCGGTTGGAGACCTCATCACGCGGCTGCGGTGTCTCGCCGAATGGATGCCCGAGCTTTCCTGGCCTGGCTTGACGGACGCAGAAATCGTCGCCGCGCTCGAGCCGTGGCTCGATGGCAAGTCGAGTGTGGCGGCACTGCGCGCGATTCCGCTTCACGACGTCCTGCTCGGGCGCCTGTCGCGCGATCAGCGCAAGGCGTTGGATGATGATGCGCCCGAGGTCCTCGACATGCCGTCCGGCTCGCGGCGCGGGTTGAAGTACGAGGTGGGGAAGGCGCCAGTCCTCGCCGTCCGGCTTCAGGAGTTGTTCGGTCAGCCCGAAACGCCGTCCGTCGCCCGCGGTCGCGTGCGCGTGATCCTTCACCTCCTGGCGCCGAACATGCAGGTCGTGCAGGTGACGCAGGACCTGCGGAGCTTCTGGAACACCACCTACCAGCAGGTTCGCAAGGACCTTCGCGGTCGCTATCCGAAGCACAGCTGGCCCGAGGATCCCTGGACCGCCCAGCCGACCGCGCGCGCGAAACCACGCCGCTGACGCGGAGCGCCGCGTTTCACGCGGCCGGACCGGCAGGGCTCCAGCCCTGCCGCGAGCCCGCACCGCGATGCCGCTCAATGAGGTTGCCAGCGTCTGGCCGCCATCAGCGCGACGTGAGGTCGTAGCCGATCCGGCGAGCCCGGAGGTCTCGCCAACCAGCCAGGACCCCTCGTCGAACTCGGAACCGGAGCGCCGCGTTTCACGCGGCCGGATCAGCAGGGCTCCAGCCCTGCCGCGATCTCGCACCACGACGCAGCTCGGTGAAGTAGCCACCGTCGGGCCGCCGTCAGCGCGACGTGATGTCGCAGCCGATCCGGCGAGCCCGGAGGTCTCGCCAACCAGCCAGGACCCCTCGTCGAACTCGGGGATCCTGGCGCTCCAGCCCTGCCGCGATCTCGCACCGCGATGCAGCTCGATGAAGTTGCCACCGTCGGGCCGCCATCAGCGCGACGTGATGTCGTAGCCGATCCGGCGAGCCCGGAGGTCTCGCCACCCGGCCAGGACCCCGCGTCGAACTCGACGATCAAGGCCGTGTAACACACCGCGAACGCCGTCAGGAACAGCATGGGGCGAACGCGCATGATGCCCCCGTCGTGAACTGGATGTGTCCCCCATGGGGGAGGAGTCGCGCATGCAAAGCGGTGACGAATCTGTCGAAGGCGGCGGCCTGGATCGCGTCGCCCGGTCCACGGATCGGCCCTTGCAACCTGATGCCACCGCCGAGTCGCGTCCCGAGCCCGCAAGCCCGCGTCCGGCCGAAACGTCCCGTATGCACCCAGAACACCCGATCGAAGGGAACATGCCGCGTGTCGGATCCGATCGTCTCGACGAGCTGATTCTCCTCCAGCCGAAGGTGGACCCGTCGAGCCAATGGAAACGGCTTGAAGTCGTAGGTGAGCGGTTCGGTCATGGGGTCCTCAGTACGGCCTCGACGTGCGCGGGATCGTATTCACGGGGCGATCCGGCGGCCCCGTCGAGTCGCCATCTCGAGACGATTTCGGGCAGATCCCAGCCGACGATGCAAACGATCGGGAGGCATGCGGCAGCGACGGTGACGTTCCACGTCGCGACGACCGCGAGCGCGCCCGCGCCGAGGGCGATCAGCGCTCCCACGCCGACCGTGCGCCACGATGAGCCCGACGATCCGGTGAAGCATCGCGGCTCGCTTCCGGCCGCTCGCAGCCGCGCGTGCAGATCGCGGACGAACGCGTCGAAACCTGCCAGACGGTCGTCGACGCTGCCGATCGAACCGTCCGGCTCGACGCGGACGAAGATGCGCTGATCGAACGATTCCCGCACGTCGCTGGAGGCTGCGTTCGTGATCTCTGCGATCCGACGTCGCTCCGTGGACACCTGGCATGACGTGCGGGTGCCAAGACGCGACATGTGGACCCGGCGCACCTCGTCGAAACCGATCCGCTCCGTCGTTTCGCCTCGCTGGACGACGAGGCGATCGGCCTCCAGACGGGCCCGGGCGGGCTGCGAGAAGGGAAGCGGCCTGAACTCGTAAGTGAGCGCCTCTGTCATCGGACGGATCCGAGTGCCTGCGTCTGCCGGCGCGGATTGTACTGGCCCACGAAACGCGCGGAATCCGCCATTCTCGACGTGTCCACTCAGACTGTGGCGCGGGACGGCCACTGCACACCCGAAACGCCGAACATCGCTCCGTGTATCATCCGCCCCGTGAAGAAGCGGAAAGGCCCGTCGGTCGAGTCGAAACCACGCAACCCCAAGCCCCGGACGGTGCCGGCGAAGTCGCCAGCGAAACCCGCGCGTCCGTCAGCGGCCAATCGGGTCGCCCGGCCCGCCGGCGAGAAGCGCTATTGGCTGTTCAAGACCGAGCCCGAGGCGTTCTCGATCGACGACCTCGCCCGCGCCAAGACGACGTTCTGGGACGGCGTCCGGAACTACCAGGCTCGAAACACGCTCCGCGACGACGTGAAGCTCGGCGACGAGGTGCTCGTCTATCACAGCAACGCCGACCCCATGGGAATCGCCGGGCGCGCGACCGTCGTCCGTGAGGGCTACCCGGATCACACGGCGTTCGAGAAAGGCCACGTGCACTTCGATCCGGACTCGCAGCGCGACGAACCCACGTGGTTCATGGTCGACGTGAAGCATGCCGCCACGTTCCCGCGCGTCGTCACGCGCGACGACCTTTCGAGCGATCCGGTGTGCTCCCAGATGGGAGTTCTCCGCCGGGCCAACCGCCTTTCGATCCAGCCCGTCACGCCGGAGCAGTTCGTCGCGGTGCTCGCCATCGCGAACCGATAGTCCCCATCCAAGCCGAGTAGAATCCGCCCCACCCCTCTGGACGATCGCACCGCATGGTCGATCGTGGAGATCGCCATGAGTCACCCCTCCGAGTCCCCAGCGGCTGCCATCGATGTGTCGGTCGTCGACGGCCCGACCCTGTTCGGTCACCCGCGCGCGCTCTACGTCCTGTTCTTCGCCGAGCTGTGGGAACGGTTCTCGTACTACGGCATGCGCGCCCTGCTGATGCTCTACATGCTTCAGCACATCTTCTACAGCAGTGCCTATGCAGGCGGCATCTATGGCGACTACGCGGGACTCGTCTACCTGACGCCGCTACTGGGCGGCTTCGTCGCCGACCGCTACCTGGGCCTGCGACGGTCCATCGTCCTGGGCGGACTTCTGATGTCGCTCGGCCACGGGCTCATGTCCGTCGACGATCGCTACCACCCGAACCAGTGGTTCATGCTCTCCGCGCTCCTCTGTCTCATCGTCGGCAACGGGTTCTTCAAGCCCAACATCTCGACTATGGTGGGGCAGCTCTATCGGCCTGGCGATCCTCGCCGCGACGCCGGATTCACGATCTTCTACATGGGGATCAACGTCGGTGCGTTCCTCGCGCCGCTGGCATGCGGAGCGCTGGGCCAGAGCTACTGGGGCGAGATGAAGGACGGCTGGCTCGGCAACTTCGCGCCGATCGTGAAGTGGGTGCTCGGCGTCTCCGAGCTGCGGGACGACCAGCCGCTCTGGCACCTCGGGTTCGGCCTCGCGACGATCGGCATGTTGCTCGGGCTCGTCGTGTTCTCCTGGGGCGCACGGAAGTACCTGGGCTCGATCGGGCTGAAGCCGCCCCGTGCGGACGTCACCAAGGCGGAGACGGGTGCGCCGCTGACAGCGCGCGAGCTGGCGATCATCGCCCTCGTGGCGATCGTCGGCATCGGATTCGCGGTGACGAAGGCCATGAAGGCCCTCGAGCCGAAGCAGGAGGAGACCGCTGTCGCTGCGACCCCGGAGGAACAGGCTCAACAGCTGGACGCACGCGTCGGCGCGGCCTTGATCCCCGTCCAGAAGCGGGCGGATCTCTCGGACCTCTACGCCGTCTCCGACCTCGTGTTCGAGGGTACGGTGAAGGCGGCGACTCCAGAGGTCATCGGTGGACGTGACGCGATTCGCTACGAATTCGACGTCGCCCACTCCTATCGCGGCGAGTCGCTGGCGACGCGGACGATCCGCGTGCCGGTTCGCGTGACGAAGAAGGAAGGCGAGAAGACCAAGGAGCTCCTGCAGACGGGCGTTCAGGCCCGACTGACGCCCGGCGCGAAGGTCCTCGCATTCTGGTCGCCACCGCTGATCGACGACCTGCGGATCGCCGCCGGGGGATGGGGCCAAGGGCTGTTCGCGCTGCGGACGATCGAGGGACGCATGGTTCTGGACCGCGACGCAGGGTTCGAGTCCGACGACCCGACGAAGGACGCGCGCGGTTCCTGTGAAGACAAGATCGGAGTCGTCGGGAAGGACGAGCGCTTCGACTATGCGGGGATCCTCAAGCGCATGGCGCTCGCCGAGCGTCGTGCGACGGTGAGCCCGCCGAAGGCGCTGACGTTCGTGCGATCGATGCTGTGGCCGATCGCCGGCACGATCGTCCTGTGCCTGTTCGCGTTCCTGATGATGCGATGCAAGGGCGCGGAGGTCAGCCGCGTCGGCTCGATCTTCCTCATCGGGATCTTCGTCATGGTGTTCTGGGGCGCCTTCGAGCAGGCCGGATCGTCGATGACGATCTTCGCCGAGAAGCTGACCCGCAACGTGGCGTTCGGGACGTCGTTCGAATCGAGCATGTATCAGTCGGTGAACCCGCTGTGCATCATCGTCATCGCCCCGGTGTTCGCGTTCATCTGGACGTGGCTCGCGGTGCGCAAGAAGGAACCGCCGACGGCGTTCAAGATGTTCCTCGGACTCGGATTCGAGTTCCTGGCCTTCTTCCTGATGATCGGCGCAGCCAAGGCGGCGAGCGGCGGCGAACAGGTGAGCTTCATGTGGCTGACGGCCGCGTACTTCCTGCAAACCCTCGGCGAACTGTGCATCTCGCCCGTCGGTCTGTCGATGGTGACGAAGCTCGCGCCCGCGCGTTTCGCAGCCATGCTCATGGGCGTCTGGTTCCTCACGAACGCGTTCGCGAACAAGCTTGCCGGGATCGGCGCCGAGCAGATCGAGGCGATGAAGCCCCTGGACTTCTTCACCTTCATCACGATCACGCTGGGCGTCGCTGCGGTCGTTCTTCTCGGTGTCATCCCCGTCCTTCGTCGTTGGATGGTCGGAGTGAAGTGAGACAGCCATGCTCGAATCCCTCTACCCAGCCCACGTGACCGAACGGCAGTCGAAGGCCGAGGCGGCGCTCGCCGCGTGCGGCTATGACGGACTCATCCTGTCGAGCGGCACGCCGTTCACGTACTTCGCCGACGACCAGGGCGCGCCGCATCGCGCGACGCCGCACTTCGCGCACTGGGTGCCCATGACGGGACCGTTCCACCTCTTGTCGATCCGGCCGGGCAAGCAGCCGCGCCTCGTGCGGTTCGCGCCGGACGACTACTGGTACGAGCAGTCGCCGCTCGGCAGCCCGTTCTGGGCGGGCGCGTTCGACGTCGTCGAGGTGAAGACGGAGGACGAGGGCTGGAAGGCCGTGCGTGGCAGCGGCCGCGTCGCGGCCATCGGCGCTTCGCCCGCGAAGGCGCTGGCGAACGGAGTCGCGGAGGGCGACGTGAATCCGGCGGCGTTGACGGCGCGTCTCGATTGGGATCGCAGCACCAAGACTCCCTACGAAGTCGCGTGCCTCGAGGAGGCGACCCGACGCGCCGCTCGTGGACACGCGGCGGCCAAGGCCGCCTTCGACACCGGAGCCTCCGAGCTCGAGATCCACCACGCGTACATGACGGGTGTGGGCTGCGTCGATCACGAGCTCCCCTACGAGACGATCGTCGCCCTCGACGAGAAGGGCGCGACGCTTCACTACACCGTGAAGCGGACGAAGCGGGACGGGCGAGTCCTCCTCATCGACTGCGGTGCCTCATGGCTCGGCTACGGCTCGGACATCACGCGGACGTGGACGACGACGGCCTGTGACCCGACGTTCCGCGCGCTCGTCGCTGGCGTCGACGCGTTGCAGAAGCAGCTCTGCGCGATGGTGAAGCCCGGGCTGTCTTACGTCGCGATCCAGGACGCGGCGCATCGCGTGATCGGGGACCTGCTGCACACACACGGCATCCTGAAAGTGGGGGGCGAGGAGGCGGTGGCACGGGGCCTCACGGCGCCGTTCTTCCCTCACGGCGTGGGTCACTTCCTCGGAATCCAGGTGCACGACGTGAGCGGACGCCAGAAGGGGCCCGAAGGCGGGACCGTCGCACCGCCGCCGCAGTACCCCTACCTCCGGACGACCCGGACGATCACCGAGGGTCAGGTCTTCACGATCGAGCCGGGCCTCTACTTCATCGAGATGCTCCTTCGGCCCTATCGCACGGGAAAGGACGCGGCCAGCATCGACTGGCGACTCGTGGAGCGCCTGGCGCCGTTCGGCGGAATCCGCATCGAGGACAACGTCGTCGTCACCGCGACCGGGCATCGGAACCTGACGCGGCCCCACGTCTGATCCGGTGGCTGGCGCCGTCGCCCTCGGGACGGCCGCCACCGCGCCGTATTGCTTCAGCCCGGCGAACCTTCGACGGGCGCGGTCGGGTCGGGCCGTCTCGCCCGCGCCGCGCCGCGTTGAACAGAGGGACCTCGCAGCTAACATCCCGCCGAATGTCTCGACGGGTCCGGATGTCTCACACCGCGGTTTGCCGCCCCCATGAACTCGCCATGAAAGGACGATGCGAATGATCGTCGTCCTGGAGGGCGGAGCCTCGGAAACACAGGTCGGTGCCGTGGTGCGCGAGGCCCAGCGGTTCGGGTTCGAACCCTCGGTCACCCGCGCTCATGCCGCGACCGTGGTTCGGGTTCCGGCCGGCAGGCCTTCCACCCGCGGTGACGCCTTGCGCTTCGACGAGTTCCCGGGCGTCCGTGGCGTGGTCCAGGCGGACCTGCCTTACGTGCTCGCCGCGCGGGAGTTTCATGCCGAGGACACCCTCGTCCGGGTGCGCGACGTCGTGTTCGGCGGGCGGCGAGTGGTGCTCATCGCAGGCCCGTGCGCCGTCGAGTCACGTGAACAGATCTTCGAGGTCGCGCGCGCCGTGAAAGCGGCGGGCGGCCGCATGCTGCGCGGCGGTGCGTTCAAGCCGCGGACGTCGCCCTACTCGTTCCAGGGCTTGGGTGAGGAGGGCCTGAAGCTCCTCGCCGAAGTCTCGGCCGAGCTCGACATCCCCGTCGTCACGGAAGTGATGTCGCCCGAGCAGGTGCCGCTCGTCTCCTGCTACGCGGACATGCTCCAGGTCGGATCCCGCAGCATCCAGAATTTCCCCCTCCTCCGCGCCGTCGGCCAGAGCCGCAAGCCCGTGCTGCTGAAGCGGGGCATGGCGACGGAGATCGACGAGTTCCTCTCCGCTGCCGAGTACATCCTCGCCGAGGGCAACGACCAGGTAGTCCTGTGCGAGCGCGGCATCCGGACGTTCGAGCACCGCACGCGGTTCACGCTCGACGTCGCCGCGATCCCCGTGCTCGAGCGCCTCACGCACCTGCCGATCATCGCCGATCCGAGCCACGCCACGGGCCTCGCCACGCTCGTTCCGTCGGCGGCGCGCGCGGCCGTCGCGGCTGGCGCCGATGGGTTGCTCATCGAAAGTCACCCGGAACCGGACGAGGCACTCTCCGACGGACGCCAGGCGCTGACGAGTGACGAACTCCAGAACCTGATGCCGTCGCTCCGCGCCATCGCGGCAGCCGTCGACCGCACGTTCTGACCTCCGCTGCGCGCTCCCCGCCGTCTCCGCGGTAAGATCCGCGCCTCACCATGATGCGACAGCTTCTGCTTGCAGCCTCTGCCTCCATCGCGCTGGCGTTCTTCGGTTCGAGCGCACTCGACGGTTCGTCCGCACGCGACGGCCTCGACGGCTTCGTCGATCCCTTCCAGGACACGGAGCGTTCGAACATGAAGACGCTCGTGACGAGCTGCAAGAAGTGCCACGCCGACGACTTCAACGAATGGTCGTCGTCCCAGCACTCGAAATCGTGGGACAACCCGGTGTTTCAGGCTGCGATCGCGACGCTCGAGGACAAGGGCGCGAGCTGCGCCCGCTGCCACGCGCCGCGTGAAGTGATGGATGCGGGCCTCGGCGCGCTCCCCAAGGGTCGCGTCAACGACCGCGAACTCGGCGTCAACTGCGTCACGTGCCACATGAAGGGCAACCGCTACCACGGCCCGTTCAAGAGTCCGGGCCACGGCGGCGTCGAGCCCACGCCGGAGTTCCGTGAAGTGAAGGTGTGTGCGAGCTGCCACGGCCAGGCCGAGGCGCGCAAGGAACACGAGCAGGTCTCATCGTTCCTCGCGAACAAGAACCGCGCGCCGACGGACACGTGCCAGTCGTGTCACATGCCCGCGGTGCAGCGCAAAATGGTCACGGCTTCCGACATCAAGGACGAGTTCACCATCGGCGTCGTCGAGTGTCGCAAGCACACATTCGCCGGTGCGCGCCAGGGCGACATGGTCACGGACTCGGTCGACGTGAAGCTCGAGACCAAGGGTGACGACGTCGTCGTGACGTTGACCTCGAACGCCGGGCACTCGCTGCCGGCGTCCTCGGGACGGAGCGTCGTCCTAACGGTGAATCACGTGGACGTCGGCGGGAAATCCGTTGGTACGGACTCCCGTCCGTTCTCGTTCCCTGACGGTCCCGTGTTGAAGCCCGGCGATCCAACAGAGTTCAGCTTCAAGAAGAAGGCCGGGGCCGCAACGTTCGAAGCGCGCCTGACCCAGGAACTGCTGAAGGTGCCTGGGCGTGATGCGCCGGTGGTCACGCTCATCGGCGACGCGAAGAACTGACCGCGTCAGAAGACGGTGAACGTGACGACGCGGGACGTCTCACCGATCGAGCCCCCGACGACCTCGAAGCAGACGCCCTGGATCGTGATCGGCGGGACGTTGGGTACGGCTGGCCATGACGCCGACGGCGACGTCGCCAGGACGTGGAACGGCGGCGTGCTCAGCGGCGCGAGGACCTGCAGCGCAATGAGCTGAAGTCCCGCGCCCCCGCTGGCGCACAGTCCCAGGTACGGCCCTGCTCCCGTGCCCGCGCACACGTCGGTGCTGAACACGTTGAAGTACTCGCTTCCCAGGTTCAGGTCGTGGTTCGTGACGATGATGGGCGTGCCGGGCCCTTGGGGCTGGTCGACGACGAGGCTCACGTCCCACTCGACGACGTAGGCGCTCGGCATCCCGCAGGAAGCCGGGGCGAGGTCGTTCCAGGAGTTCCCGCGCGCCGGGTACGTGTTCTCCATGAAGTGCGCGTGATCCTCGCCTGGCGCACACGAATTGTTCGGCTGCCCGGGCAGCCAGTTGGTGTAGACCATGGGCTCGCCGGTCACCCACACCCAGCCGCCGTTCGGCTCGACGGAGCCGGGCAGCTGATAGGCGCCGATCCACGGTCCGAAGCTGTAGCCGTACGGGTTCGGTACCCAGCAGGTCGGTGTGTTCACGAGCGAGAGGACGAAGGCGCTCTCGGCCGCGCTCGTGATCGTCACGAGGTGCCCGTTGCGCGCGATGGCGTCCGTCGAGGCGGCGAGCCAGCTGATGCCTCCCTGGACGACGCGGACCTCGTAGGTGTGGCCGTTGCCGCCTGAGCTCGGCAGCCAGACCTGCTGCGCGGGGGCTGAAATGACGAGGCACATCAGCGTGCCGATCGATGCGATTCTCATGGGGTGACTTCCTCAGGTCGCTCGGTGACGTGGCGAACGGTGGCGATCCTACAGGTCCCCATCGCGAGGACGCGGCGCAATCTTCGCGCGTGGCGACCGCCAGTTTTCTCCCCGGACGCGGGCGTTGACTCGCACGCACGCGGAGAAAAAAAGACGGGCGCCACCGACGTCGCGTCGGGGGCGCCCGGAAGAATGAGACCTCGATCTTGGGTTCAGGCGGAGGAGGGAAGGGAAGTCAGTTGCGTGTCGATGGAGAAGGCTGATCGAGGTCCGCCGCGGTCGCATCCCGGGGGGGCCGGGTTGGCCGCAGCTCGTGCTTTTTGTATATCGATCCGACCTCGTGAGAACTTATGTCGCGCCCCGGCGATCGTTTCGATTTCGTGTCCTGCGGCCGCGAACATCCCTCACGCGATCGGTTGAGGCTCGTCGGGTCGAGCCGTACAACGCTGTCCCCGCTGCGGCCGGATGACCGGCAGGTCGGGGGATGACAACACAACGGCGGCGTAGCTCAGTTGGTAGAGCAGGGGATTCATAAGCCCCGGGTCACAGGTTCGAGTCCTGTCGCCGCTATCTCAGCGGGTTGGTGTCGCGCGGATCCGCGCCGGCATCAACCCGCGGCTGTTTGAGGGTGTGCGGAAGGCGCCTGCCCCCCGTCGTCGGCGCACCCCACCCAGGAGGACGCCATGCGCCTGCTCCCTCTGTTCGCGGTCGCGTTTCTGGCGATGGCCATGGTTTCCATGCGCGCGCGGGCCCAGGTGCCCGAGTCACGCCGCACGATCCAGTTGAAGGCCGGACCGCATGCCGGTGAGACGTTCCCGTACGTGCTGATTTCGCCCGCAGCGCTGGAACCGAACCGTCGGTACCCCCTCGTGATGTTCCTGCATGGAGCGGGCGAGCGGGGCTCGGACCCCGATCTGGCGTTGACTCACATCAAAGGCCCGCTCCTCAGCGAGAAGGCGCGGCGCGATTGGCCGTGCTTCGTGCTCGCACCTCAATGTCCGTTGGGACGGCAGTGGGTCGACGTTCCCTGGGACGCGAAGGTGTCGACGCCAGCGCCGTCCGAGCCGAGCTTCCCCATGCAACTCGCGCTCGAGTGCCTCTCCCGCACGATCGCCGAGAACCCGGTGGACCTCGACCGCGTGTACCTCACGGGATTGAGCATGGGCGGGTTCGGTTCGTGGGATCTGGCGGTCCGTCATCCCGAGTGGTTCGCGGCCGTCGCTCCGATCTGCGGTGGTGGCGATGAACGTCTGGCGCATCGGCTCGTCGGCGTGCCGCTGTGGACGTTCCACGGCTCGGACGACAAGACCGTCTGGCCCGTGCGCTCGCGTCAGATGGTCGATGCGATCCACGCCGCCGGCGGCGATGCGCGGTTGACGGAGCTTCCAAGCGTCGGGCACGACTCGTGGCGTCAGGCCTACGGCGAGGGCGGGGTGATCCCGTGGATGTTCGGACAGCGGCGGCCTGAAGACGGGGGAGTGGCGCGCGCGCTCGGGCTCCTCACCGGCGCGCACTCTCCCGTGAAGAAGGGCGCGAAGATCGCATTCCTCGGCGATTCGATCACCGAGAGCGGCGCCGGGCCCGGCGGATACGTCACGCTGATCTCCGAGGCCTTCGCTGCGCATGCGGACCTCGGCGTCCAGGTCATCGGAGCCGGCGTGAGCGGCAACCGCGTGCCCAACCTGCTTGCGCGTGTCCAGCACGACGTCATCGACCGCGGGGCCACGGTCGTGTTCGTCTACATCGGAATCAACGACGTGTGGCATCGGCTACAGGGCCGGGGCACTCCCGAGAACGAGTTCGAGTCTGGACTGCGCGACCTGGTTTCGAGGCTCGAAGCCTCGGGCGCCGTCCCGATCCTCGCCACCCCGTCGGTGATCGGCGAGAAACGTGCGGGCACGAACGACCTGGATGCGGCGCTCGACACCTATGCCGCGATCACGCGCCGTGTGGCCGCGGAGCGCCACCTCCACGTCTGCGACCTCCGCCGCGCGTTCCAGGATCACCTGCGCGTCTTCAACGCGAAGGATGCCGCCGCGGGTGTGCTCACGAGCGACGGCGTTCATCTCACGCCGGCCGGCAACCGCTTCGTCGCTCGCGAGGCTGCACGCGCGCTCTTCGAGGCGTTGAAGTGACGCGACTGCGCGTCGATCGGGCAGGACCCAAAGCGCGCATCCGCAGGGTCTGACGTCACACGTACGGCGCTGCGGCTCGCGCGAGCGCCGAGAGCAGTACGACGAGCCCGAAGTAGGACAGCGCGGCGATCGTCCGCTGTTGGTCGCTGACCGTCGCTTCCTCCAGCAGCGGTGCCGGAGCCGCCTCGTTCAGTCGATCGACGAGCCGGACCGTCGCCGGATGTGAGGCGCGGCGATGCACGAGGATCGCCTTCACCACCCCCAGGATCAGGATGAGGAGGACGAACCCGAACTCCGGATGGCCTCGCTCGGAGTCCGCGGCTGGGGCGCCTTGCAGCAGCACGATCACGGACGTCGCCGCGAGCCCCGTGATCCAGTGGCGCGTCTTCAAAGGCTCGGAGATGCGGTCGCCGTCCAGGTGAAAGACCGGCAGGAGATTGAACAGGTTGATGATGAACGTGAGCTCGGCGAGCGCGCGCGTGAAACTCACGACCTCGTCATCGCCGGACATCATCCCGGCGGCGAGCACGAGCGTGCCGCCCAGGGTCCCGGCGAGCGGCCCGCCGTACCCGATCACGAAGTTCTGCCACGTGGAACGCACCTGCTCCTTGAGCGAGATGAACGCTCCGAAGCCCGGGATGAAGATCGGCGCCCCGACGCGCAGTCCCACGATCTTGGCGGCGGCACCGTGGCCGAGTTCGTGGACGAGGATGAGGCCGACGAATCCCGCGGCGAACTTCGCGCCCCAGCGCTCCGTGTAGTAGACGATGGAGATGCCCATCGTCGCCAGCGTGGCGAAGAGCTTCCCCACCTTGAGCAGTGAGAGGATCGCGCTGCCTTTCGTCACCAGCAGCAGGAGCAGGGTCTTGCTCTTGACGAGGACGATGAGGATGACGGCGCCGATCCCGCCGAGCACGCCGCCCTTCCTCCGGCTCGGCCCGGGCCCAGGTGCGCCGCTGCCCGGGGGCCGGGGTGGGGCGCGGTTCAGCGTACTCTCGCCCTCGAGCCGCCGAAGCCGTGCGAGCGGGCTCTCGTCCATCGCCATCTCAGCGGCGCCCCACCGAGCGCATGGACACGCGCTGAGGACGGACGACCTTGATCGCCGCGACGAACGCGAGGGCCAGGAACAGGAGGTCCATGGGCTCCTTGAGCGTGAGGACGCACTCCTTCAGGACCACCATGGAGTTCAGGTCGAGAATCGACAGGTCCCGGCCCGGTTGCTTCTTGTTCACGTACTCGACGATGAAATGGGCGTAGATGAAGTACTTGCCGACGATGAGGCCCAGGGCCGCGCACGCCGCGGCGACGGCCTGGAGCGGCGCGCCCTTCTTCTTCCCTGCACCGATGAACGTTCCGAGTCCCGCGAGGAACCCCACGCCGACGGCGACGTACCCGATCTGCAGGTTCGTGATGATCGTGATCGCCGCCCAGGCGCCGGCACCGACGAGTGCAGCGATGAATCCGCCCAGGATCGCACCTGGCATGTGGAGCACCCCGGCTTTCTCGGCGGCGAGTTCGGCCTGGATGGATGCGGCACACGTCTGACAGACGGCCTTCGTGTTGGCGTAGGTCCGGCAGCGCGAACAGACGGGCGCCTGGCAGAGCGCACACGGTTTGATCGTGCTCGGGTTTGGCGCGGTGCAGCACGTGGCGACGGGCGCGTCCGTCAGGACCGCTGGGTCACCCGTCTCGCCTTCGATGGCTTCGGTCGGCTCGACGGGTGCAGCCCCGTCCGGTCGCTCGCCGAGGTTGGCGCCTCGGTCATCCTGTTCATTCGCTGGCATGTCGCTCTCCACGCATGTGCGAGTTCGCCATCGACGCGAACTCGAGGGCGACAGTTTAGTGGGGCCTGCGCGGGCGTCAACGCTCGCGTGCGAGGGGCCTCACCGGGCGGACTGCGGTGACGGCCGCTCCCAGACTGCGAGGGAGTCCGACCGCGGAATCGGTGGCGCGGTGGCGGCTGGCTCGCAACGGCGCGCGTCGACGCGCGGCGTCACGTTCCCCCGCGGCGGATCCAACGTCCTTACCACCAAGCGGAACTCGCGCGAATCCCCGCTGTTCCTGTGAGTGACTCGGGTTCCGTGGCCGCGCCAAGGCGCGTCGCGTGCGGCGACCGGGCCTGCGATGCGGGTAGGACCGCGGTACTGCGCGGGGAGAATCCCGCGAAGTCGCCGAGGAGTTCGTCTATCCTTTCGGCCCGGTCCGAGACTGCCCGCGTCGCCACCACCCTTCCATGACATCCGTCCGCTTCGAGCGCTTCGAATACAAGTACTTCGTGCCCGAGAGCCGGGTCGATCGAATCCGGCGCTTCATTGCGCCCTACGTGGTGCACGACGCCGAGGCCGGCACGCGCGACGAAGGGGCCTACACGATCACGAACCTCTACCTCGATTCACCGGATTTCGCGTTGTGGCACCGCCAGGCGGCCGGTTCGATGGATCGGTACAAGCTGCGCGTGCGAACCTACGGGGCCGATGCCGACGGCCCGATCTTCTTCGAAGTCAAGCGCAAGCTGAAAGACGTCGTCGTCAAGACTCGCGGTCGATGTCCGCGCGCCGAATATGACGCCCGGGTGAGAGGCGTGATCGATCCCGACGCGGGCGGCGAAAACGCCATCCATCTCGCCGACTTTCAGCACAAGGCCGTACGGCACGGTGCCGAGCCGAAGGTGCTGATCCGTTATGAGCGCGAAGCCTACGAGAGCGCCTTCGGTGACTACGCGCGACTGACCTTCGATCGAGGCGTTCGGTTCCAGCCGGCTTGCGGCTTCGACCTCCGTGGCGAGCCAGGCAACTGGCAGTACCTCGACACCGGGCTCGAAGTCGCCGGGTTTCCCGCGGGCGTCCTCATCGAGCTGAAGTTCACGCGCCACGTGCCCGTGTGGATGTTCGACCTCGTGCGCACGCTCGAGCTCGTGCGCACCAACGCGTCCAAGTACTTCGAGTGCATCCGACACCTGATGGATGGGGTTCGCGTCGGACTCCCATCGCTCTGGCGTCCCAACCCCTTCCTCTGACCGACGACGATGCAGTCATTCCTCGACGATTTCCTTCGATACGAACCCGGCATGACCTGGCAGTCGGTCGTCCTCGCGATGATCGCCTCGTTCGTGTTCTGCCAGATGTGCGCCGCCGTCTATGCGTGGACCTACCGTGGGCTGTCGTACTCCCGCGGATTCGTCCACTCGCTCGTGATGACGGGGCTCGTGAGCACCATGCTGATGCTCGCCATCGGCAACAACGTGGCGCGCGGCCTCGGCTTGCTCGGGACGCTCGCCCTCGTCCGATATCGCGCGACGCTCCGCGACACGCGCGACATGGCGTTCGTCTTCGCGTGTCTCGCGATCGGCATCGCGTGCGGCGTGCAGACCTACGTCGTCGCGTTGATCGGATCCGTCATCTTCTGCCTCGCCTCGTTGTGGATCAGCTTCTCTGACTTCGGTTCCCGCCGAGCATTCGATGGCCTGCTGCGCTTCCAGACGCCGCCCGATCCGGAGGTCGATGAGCACTGTCGATCCGTGCTCCAGCAGTACTGCTCGAACTTCATCCTCGTGAACCTGCGCGAGCTGGCGCAAGGCCGGGTGATGGAGCGCGCCTACCAGGTCCGGCTTCGCGACACGTCGTTGAACGCGGCGCTGGTCGCGGCGTTGCGCACCGTCCCGAAGGTGGACGGTGTGGCGATCCTCATGCAGGATCAGGCGGTGGAGGTATGAGCGCGACGAAGAGCGCGGGCGGAGCCGGGACCGGCGCACCGGTCCGATCGCCGGTCGCCGATTCGGGGGCGTTTCGGGTCCAGCCGCCGCCGGCGATTCCGGCGCGCGGCCGCATCATCGCCGGCATTCGTCGGGTCGCGCCGTTTGCGATCTGGGCGACTGCCGCCGTGGCCGGAGCGAGGCTTTGGCTCGTCGAGGGCGTTCGCGGGGACGCGCTCGCGTTCGCGGACACGGTCGAGCTGCAGGTCGCGCCCGCGATCGAAGGTCGATTGGTCCACGTGGACGCCGAGACGGGTCTCGCGGTGAAGCCGGGGGACGTCCTGGCGCAGCTCGACACGCAGGATGTCGACGGCCAGATCGCCGTGACCAAGGCCGACGGGGAGCGGGTTCGGGCCATGATCCGAGCGCAGGCCGAGGCGTGGCGCGTCGAATCGGCCGACCGGCTTGCGGGCGCGGAGGAACGCCGGCGCGCGCGCGCCCTCGACGTCGAGGCGCTCCGTGGCGAACTCGACCGGCACGAGGTCGATCAAGCCGCAGACGAGGCCGAGGCGGCGGCGCTCGGAGGCGAGATCTCGCGGCTGGCGCTGTCGACCCCGGGCGCATCCACCTCGGACCGCCTGGCCGATCTCTCGCTGAGGCGGGCGGCGCTCGCCGCGCGGATCGCGCGGCGGACGGTCGCCATCGAGGGGATGCGGGCACGGTCGAACGCAACTTTGGATTCGGTGCCGTCGACGATTCCGGTTCCCGAGGTGACCTCTCGGCTCGAACCGCTCGAGCTCGAGCTTCGAGTGATCGACCTACGGCTCGCCGAGCTTGCAGCGCGGCGAGAGCGGTGCGTCGTGAGGGCGCCCGCGGCGGGCGTCGTCGCCAGCGTGTCGCATCACGGTGGCGAGTGGGTTGCGACGGGCGTGCCCGTCGCGACGATCGTCGTGTCGCGGCCGGGCCGCGTCGTCGCCTACGTCACCTACAACCAGCTCACGACCGTGAAGACGGGGGTCAAGGTCGCACTGCGCCCGCACGACCACGTGGGCGAGCGGCTGCATGGCACCGTCATCGCCGTCGCTCCGCGCCTCGAGCCCGCGCCCGCGCGGTTGAAGGCCGTGCTCACGACACCGCCTTGGGGCCGCCTCGCGACGATCCAGCTCGACGGCGTGCCCGAGCTCGTTCCCAACGAGATCTACGACGCTCGTTTCGAGCCGTGATCCGGGCGGACCGGTAGAGCGGCGGCGATTCGGCTGCGGCCGAGGGCCGCTGCGTCGGCGTCGCCGGCCATACGCGGGCTGGCGGCACCGAGCCGCTGCGCGATCACAGTTGGACGAAGGCCACCGGAGAAACGCCGAAGGCCGTCAGAGTGGAGGGATCGTAGAGGACGCTTACGGCGAAGAGGTTCTGCCCGACCAGCGGTGCGATCGTGGCAGCAGGAACGACGGAAGATGAGAGGCCGAACGCGTCGAGCGTCCCGACGAACGGCGGACTCGCGAACTGATACTGCGCGACGAGGTCGTTCACGCTGATGTGGAGCCCGAACCAGGGTCCCGTGCCTGGGCTCAGGGCGTTGCTCGGATCCAGACTGAAGGCCGTGAAGGCGTGCGAGAACCCGACGCACGCCGACGTCATGATCGACAGTGCCGTTCCCGGGCCCGCCGTCGCAAGAGAGAGGCTCGTGCTCGGGTCGACGCCCCAGCGCGCGAGATACGTGGAGGCATGACCACCGGCCGTCACGAATACGCCCGAAACATACATGCCCGGGTTGCCGGCTCCGGTTCCATCCTCGTCGTAGACCGCGATGTCGTTGCCGCCGGGGAGCAGGATCTGTTGATATGGGAAATAGGGCGCTGCAGTGGCGCCGCCGAGCCCCGATCCGAATGCGGACCAATTGAACCCATCCCAATGCGCGATCGACGCCGCGGCGACACCCCCGATCGAGATGAAGTCGCCGGTGGCCACGAGTTCTCCAGGCGTCGTGGGATTCGAATCCAAGTCGACGACCGCGAGAGCGGAGATCGTTCCGTAGTTGCCGTTGGCCTGCATCACGTTACCGAAGGCGTTCGACCAGGCGGTGCCATTCCACGCGGCAATCCCGATGGCCGCGAGGCTTCCCGCACCCCCGAATACTCCCCCGACGACGAGCATGTGTGGCAGCGGGCCGGGCCCGTCGGGGTCGTAATCGACCATGGCGTTCGCGGTCCCGGGAACGCCGCCGCCGGGATTGACGAACAGGCCGGCGCCAACTGTCCACCAGTAAAAACCGTTCCACCGCATGATGGAGTTGGTGGTGAGCCCTGCAATGTTCGTGAATCCCCCGGCAGCATAGAGCAGGGGCAGACCCGGGCCGGGGCCGTCGTCGTCGAACGCGCTGAGCGTGTTGATCGTTCCGTTCGGGCCAGTCACGCCCAGAGGTGTCCAGCTGGATCCGTCGTAAGACGCGGGCGTGCCCGTTCCGGCCGTGGTCAGTCTCGCGGGGTTGGGCCCCGGTCCATCGTCGTCATACATCGTCATGGCGCGGCACAACGTGGTGGTCGACGTCGGCAGCGGCGTCCACGTCGTTCCGTCGAATGCCTCGACTACGTGTTGGAACTGAGGCAAGGGACTGGAGCCAAACCGTCCCGAGGCATACAGCCGGGCTGGAATCGGACCCGGCCCGTCGATGTCCGCGTTCAGCAGATCGTGGATGAGCCCCGTGGGCGTCGCTGACAGTGACTGAAACGAGCTTCCATCCCAGGCGAGGATGTCGGTTGGAAAGTTGCCGAACGTCGTCAGCGGCGGGGAGGAGATGTAGAGCTTCGATGGGCCTGGGCCTGTGCCGTCCGGATCGAAGACCGATAGTGCGTTCGGTGGAGTGTTCGGACCCGTGCCCGTCGTTCCCCATGTGCCCGTCCCCCAGATCGCGACGGATTGGCCGTGGTGACCGTTCACGTCGTCGAATGCACCGGCCGCAAGCAGACGGGGCGCCGCCGGCCCTATCCCGTCGATGTCGATGGACACGAGGGTATTCACGGATCCCGGTGTTGAGCCTGGACCGGCCGAGCCGAACCCCGATCCGACGGACGTCCAGCCCGACGGCCCGAGCGCGGTGGTGCTGACCGTCAAACCTCCGTTCGCCGCGGTGGCTCGTCCTCCCACAACCAGCTGCTCGGGTAGCGGCCCCGGACCGTCGAGGTCGAATGCCAGCATGCACGCAACCCCCGTCGTGGGCGACGGGCCGGCTGGTGGCGTGCCCCAATTCGCCCCGTTCCAGCGCGCGAATCCAGGCACTAACTGGCCGTTCACGCCCGCGAACGTACCCGCGGCGAAGAGTCGTGGCGGCTGCGGACCGATTCCGTCCTCGTCGAACGCCGCGAAGGTCTGCACCGCGGCATTGAATGCGCCTGCAAGAACGGTCGATTGTCCGGCCAACCAGAACGTCACGCGGTTCGTGTTGGGGATCGTGAAGGGGTTCGTTTCGGACAGCACGAGGCCGGGCGCGTGCGGGCCGGTGCCGTCGTCGTCCCACGTCGCGACCGCCATCCCGACTGTCCCTTGCGTGGTGCCACCGCTGGCATTTGGTGACAGCGGCGCCCAGGCGCCCGAGTACGCTGCGACTCCGAACCCGGGCGGAGTGCACGGCGCGATGAAATCTCCGGCGACGATGAGCACCTCGGTGCCCGGGCCGCTGCCGTCGGGGTCCCACGCGCACAGGCCATTGATGTCTGCGAACGACGTAGGCGTTGGGGTGATGAGATCAGCGCCGAAGAGGAGCCATCGCGTTCCGTCCCATCGGGCGAGCGGCGCTGATCCAACGGCGGGGTCGACGAACCACCCGGCGGCCACCAGCTCGCATGGTGCCGGTCCAGGCCCGTCGAAGTCGACGCACGCGAACGCCGACACGTTGGCCTGGTGCACTGGACCATTCAGATACCAGCTGTTGCCGGAGGGGGAACCAAATGCGACGCCGAAGCCTCCTCCCAAGACGGGGATTGGGACCGTGGGTCCGGGTCCGTCGGGATCCCAGGTCGTCGACGTGTACACGGTGCCGCCGACGCCACCGAGTGTCCCCGGCCCAGTCGCCCAGCCCGGAGCGCACGTCTGCGCAACGGCCGTATGCACGATCAGGCACACCAGCCCGGCGAGCATGCACGATCCGCGGCGTCTCGGATCTGCAGGGAGTTTCCGGTCATTCGGTTCCTCGGTCGAAGGCGGACCGTGACTCACGCAGCCTTGGCTATTCATGGGATCTCCTCACGAGCGCAACCGGACGTCATTGCGCCCGCGGGATTGTATGCCGACCCGCGCCGGCCGTGCAATGAGCGCGCCAGCTGCGGATGGGCCTAGAGCTGAATCGACGTCACCGGCGATACTCCATGCACCGTCAGGCTCGGTGCGTCGAAGCGGACGCCCACACTCCAGACCCTCACGCCCGAGTAGGGGATCAGAGTCGATGCGGGTGCCGACGTCACGGAATTGCCTATCGCATTCAGCGTGCCTCGGAACGGTGCGACGCCGGACTGGAACTGCCCCAGGAGATCCGTGGGACCGATGTGCAGGCCAAACCAGGGGCCGGTGTTCGGGTATGCCGCGTTCATCGGGTCCAGACTCATGGCGTTGAACCAGGTGTCCAGACCGGCGCATGCGGAATCGGTGAAGAGCAGTGGTGCGTTCGGGCCCGCGCGGGTCAGAGAGAGACTCAAGCCCGGCGCCGTTCCCCAGCGCGCATGGAGCGGTGCCGACACTCCGCCGGCCGTCAGGAATTGGCCGCATACATGCAGTGCGGCTGCCGCGCTGCCGCCGCCGCTCCCGTCCTCGTCGAACATTGCGAGGTCGGCGATGCCGGGTGGCGCCGCAGGCTGAAAAGCGAAATGGACCGAGTTGCCGAGCGCAGTGATGCCGCCGCCGAACGGCGCCCAGGACGTCCCGTTCCAGTGGGCGATCGATTCGGCGGCAATCCCGCTGACACTCGTGAACGAGCCTGCGACGACGAGCTCGTCGGGTGTTCCTGGGTTCCCGTCGAGGTCGGCGACCGCCATCGCCGAGACCGTTCCGGGGAGATTCCCACGCACGACTCCGGAGCCGAACGCTGCGGACCACCCGGATCCGTTCCACGCGGCGATTCCCAGTGCGGGGACTCCGCCAGCCGTGTCGAAATCGCCGCCGACGACGAGCAGCCCAGGCCGTGGTCCCGCGCCGTCCGGGTCGTATTCGAGCAGCGCATTCACGGAGCTGAACGCGCCGCCGGCCGTGCTCACTCCGGCGGGCACCCCGATGGGCACCCAGGAGTACCCGTTCCACCGCGAGATCCCGCCCGACGGTGCGCCGGCCAGCGTCGAGAACGAACCACCGAGATACAGCGCCGGGGTCCTCGGCCCCGCGCCGTCGTCGTCGAAAGCCGCGATCGCTCGGACAGCACCGTAGGACGATCCGAGGACTCCGACAGGGCTCCACGCGACGCCATCGAACCGCGCAACGTGTCCGTCGTCGGCGGCTACGAGTTTCGGGGCGCTTGGTCCGGGTCCGTCGTCGTCGAAGAACGTCATGGCCCTCACGCCGGTGTACGGCGGTATCGCCGGGAGCGGTGGAAGCTGCGTCCAAGCGGTCCCGTCGAAGGTCGTCACGGGTGCTGCGAACAGGGTCGGCGCTCCGCCAGCGATCAGACGGTTGGGGAGCGGTCCCGGGCCGTCAGGGTCACCCACTATCAGGTCGTTCACGGTCATGAGCGCGGGGGACGGTACGGTGTAAAGCGCGCTCCCGGTCCAGGCGCGGACGGGGCTGACCGCCATAGTCGTGAGTTGTACAGGCGGAGCAGCGAGGTACAGCGTCGCCGGAGCGGCACCCGGGCCGTCGGCGTCGAACACCGCCATGGCGCGCGGCGGTAGGACGAATCCGTGTCCGGTGGGTCTCCACGCAACGCGGTCCCAGATCGCGACCGAATTTGCTGGCGCCCCATCGGCCGACACGAAGTTCCCGAACGCCAGGAGGCGTGGCTCTCCCGGCCCGGCTCCGTCCGCATCGAGCGAAGCGAGTTTCGCGACGGTTGGAATGGGTGTGGCGCCGCCGCCGACGCCCAGGCCGAACGAGACGGGGATCCAGTTCGTTCCATCAAAGCTCGCCACGTTGCCGACGTTCGCTCCGTTGGCCGTCGTGAACTCTCCGCCCGCTATGAGTCGTTCCCCGAGCGGGCCCGGGCCGTCGAGATCGAAAGGTGTGATCGTCCTCACGGCGCTGCCAACGCCGAAGCCGGTCGCGCTCCAGGCCGAACCGTTCCATCGCGCAACGCGCGGCGCCGAGACGCCACCGGCGAGGGTGAACGATCCGCTGGCAAAGAGCGCCGGCACGTGAGGGCCCGGGCCGTCGTCATCGAACACGGCGAGGTCGAGTACCGCTCCGTTGAACCCCTGACCGAGCGGCGTCGACGTCAGTCCATCCCAGCGGACCAGGCTCGACGATGTCGTCCCTCTAAGGCTGCTGTGGGATCCTATGACGAGGGCCGGGGGATTGGGGCCGTTGCCGTCGTCATCCCACACCATCAACGCGTCGACACTGGTGTGTCTCGGCGTTCCGCCGGATCCCAGCGGCGAGAGCGCGCTCCAACTTCCGCCATATCGCGCGACGCCGAATGCAGGCGGCATCGAGGGCGCGGTGAATCCCCCGCCCATGATCAGCTCCGCGGGCCCGGGGCCCGCGCCGTCCATGTCCCACTCGATCATTCGCGTAACCGGTGCAGGGTAGGTCCAGCCAGTCAGGTCCGTGCCGAAAGTAGACCAGGTCGTGCCATTCCAACGACCCAATGGCGCCGCGTATTGGGAAACGAAGGTCCCGGCGCGGCCCGCGGCCACGATCTCCACCGGGCCTGGCCCAGGGCCATCGAAGTCATGCGTTGCCAGGGCTGTCACCCCACCGGCCGAGGACGGCACGAGGATGATTCGCCAGTTGGCGCCCTCGGCGTCACCGATTGCGACCCCAAAACTGCCACCGATGACGGGGAGCTTCGGCGCCGGCCCGGGGCCGTCGGCGTCGTACTCGGTGTATGCCGTCACACCGCCTTGGATCC
This sequence comes from Planctomycetota bacterium, assembly GCA_044222185.1. GTDB lineage: Bacteria > Planctomycetota > CAIWVZ01 > JBGANV01. The sequence continues at coordinate 742,329 of JBGANV010000003.1, read as the reverse complement.
CTCCGAGGGTCGTGCAGCCTGGCCCCCATCCGGGAATGCAGGTCTGGGCGATGAGACATGATCCGCAGGTGAACATGAAGAGAATCTGGATCGCACGCACGCCGGCTCCTCGCATGCTCGTTCTCCTCCCGTCGTGCCTCGTCATCGCACCGACGACGGATGATTCCCGCTGCTTCCTCATCGCATACCCTCCCGCTCCAAACGCACTGCCCCGACGGGGCGTGATCGTAGATGTGGTCACGTGCAGCCGTCAACGTCGCGGCGGCGTCGCGCATCGTTCTTCCACACGTCGCATGTCGTGCGAGCGATGTCAGCGCGGGTCGACGGGGTCGGTGCGCACGCTGGCTGGCTGGGTCGTGGGCGCGTTGCGGGGAAGATCGCGAACGATGGCGCGCCGTTGGCGCACGGGAATTCGCTCGGGAGAACGGATCATGTTCACGACGAGCCACGCCATGAACGCGAGCGACAGCCACAGGACGCCGAGGCCGGTGACGCGGAACAGTCCCGCGACGAGTTGATCGTGGCGCAGCCAGCCGAGCCGGCCGAGCATGTACGTCCAATCGTGCGAGGCCTCGCCGCCGCCGATGGTGACCAGGGGGAGCGCCTGACTGCGCGCATCGGCGGAGTACACGGCGACGCCGAAGAAGTTCGTCGCGAGCCACACACCCGTCGCACCGACGCCGAACCAGTCGCCCTGTCGACGGAGGATGAACGCCGCCGCGATCGGCGCTGCGAGTTGGGTGATCGTTCCGCCAGCGACGTAGAGAAACCGACCGAAGGGGCTGAACATGACGTGTCCGCCCTCGTGAATCCCCAGGTTGATCCCGTCGAAGATGGTGCAGAACCGGCGATCGCCCGTGCAGCGGACGCCGACCCACGTGAGCCACGCGAGGAACAACGCGCGTGCCGGCCAGTGGCGGCCACGGCACCAGTGATGGATCTCGGCGAAGAGCGTCATGGGATGCGGCGCCGTCGGAACGAGGAAGGCGCCGCTTCTTCATCGGCCGTCGGAAGCCGCAACCTCAAAGCCGACGGGGGTGCTCGGCCCTCGACGGGTCGGACGACGCCACGGTCCCGGCGAGCCCGTCACTTCGACCGCGGCGGTGCCAGCCCGGGGAATTTCGATTCCAGGAAGTTCAGATAGCTGGTGAGCCCCGAAGCGACGGCCCGTTCATACCACTCGTCGACGATCTTGCGCGCGCCTTCAAAGTCACCATTCGCCGCGACGGCACGGGCAAGCTCCAAATGGTGGATCGCGTACTCCGGAGCGAGCTCGACGACGTGACGCGCGGCAGCCTCGCCCGCCTCTGGATCGTCGAGAAGCAGGCGCGCTCGCGCGATCGTCCGCCAGGCGACGACGTTCTGCGGATCCTTGTCGATGACCCGCTGCGCCATCGCAAGCGCGGCCGGCTGGTCACCCTTGAACGACAGGCAGCGCGACAGCTCGCCCGCGACCTCGAGGTTTGCTGGGCTGCACGCCAGCGCGCGCTCGAACTCGACGGAGGCTGCGGCGAACTGCTGGAGGCCATCGCGCAGGATCATCCCGACCTGGGCATGGTTCGCGGCGACGTCGGGGCGGAGCTCGACGGCGCGGCGCGCGGCCTCGAGTGCCAGCGCGACGTGGTCGAGTTTCAGCTCGGCCAGCGAGAGGTTGTAGTAGAGCGTGGCGTCGTCCGGTCGGCGCGCGAGCATGTCACGCATGAGTGCGGCGGCGCTGGCGAAGTCGCGGCTGCCCACGAGGATGGTGAACATCCCGTAGCCGATGTCCGTCTGGTTCCCGCCCAGCGCTTCCGCGCGAGCGAACGTTGCGCGCGCTGCGTCCGGATCGGCGCGGCAGAGAGCGAGTCCCGCCAGTACCTCGGCGCGTGGTCCCGTGAGCACGGTGCGCAGCGTCCCGGCGATGCGCTGCGCCGTGGTCCGGTCGTTGAGGCGGCTGGCGACCGCCGCGAGGCTGTTGAGATAGAGCAGGCGCCGGGTCGGGCTCCGTTGGATCGCCGCCTCGAGCCAGTTGCAGGCGCGCGAGATGCCGTCCTCCGATCCGATCTCGCTCTCGGCGGTGCATTTCATCGATTCGATGAAGCAGGAGACGTCATCACGCGGCGACGCGGTGTCAGGGCGACTCGTGGCACGGGGTTCGGGATCGTTTGGAATGGGTCCGGCGAAACGGCGGGCCGAATACCATGCCGAGGATCGCCCGAAGCGGCCTCCGAACTCGTCGAGGCGTTGGATCGCGACGTCCCGGTGCCCGCGGCGGACGAGGCAGATTGCGAGCGCCGTGATGGCCTCGACCGAGGACGGGTCGAGGCGGAGCGCGGCCTCGTAGTGGGCGATGGCGGCACCCTGGCGCAGCGCAGCCATGGCCGTCGAACCCTCGACCAGCTCCTCTTCGACCTGCGCACGGCGCTCGGCGGCCTCCTGGCTCGCGAGGCGATCGCGGTTGGCGAGGTACCAGGCGCCGCCGGCGATGAGCGTGGCGAAAAGCAGGCCGATGACCGTGATCAGGGCCGCCCGCAGCGGGTTTCGACGGACCCAGCGCAGCGCGCGCTCGGCAGTCGACACGGGCCTGGCCGCGATCGGCTCGAGGAGGCGGACACGTCGAAGGTCGTCCGCGAGGTCGAGCGCGGAGGCGTAGCGGTCGCTCGGAAGTTTGGCGAGACAGCGCGCGATCACCGTCGCCACGTCCCGGTCGACCTCGGGGTTCGTCCGCCGCGCGTCGGGCGCTTCGGTGTTGCACACGGCGTCGAGCAGGCCGGACCGCGTGGGCGCATCGAACGGCCGCCGTCCCGTCGTCATCTCGAAGAGGATCACGCCGAGTGCGTGGATGTCGGCGCGGCGATCGACCTCGTCCATGTTGCCCGCGGCTTGCTCGGGTGCCATGTACGCGGGCGTCCCGAGGATGTCGCCGCTCATCGTGAGGGAACCGTCGCCGTCCTCCGCCGAACTCGCGAGCCCGAAGTCGAGGATGGTGGGCTCGTCCGCGTCGGACACGATCACGTTCGCGGGCTTGAGATCCCGGTGGATGACGCCCGCCTCGTGCGCGGCGTTGGCCGCGCGTGCCACCTTCTCGATGATCGCGACCGCACTCGCCACGTCCGCCGCGAGTGGCCGCCCGCCGTCGCGCTGCGTCCGAAGGTGCGAGATCCGGGCGACGAGCGACTCGCCCGCCACGAGGCGCATGGCGATGAAGGGCGTCCCGTCGATCGTCGCGGCTTCGTGAACCGTGCAGATGCCCGGGTGATCCAGGGCGGCGAGCGTGCGGGCCTCGTTCTCGAATCGGCGGAGCGTCCGCGGCGACGCCGCCCAGGAGGGAAGCAGGATCTTCAGCGCCACGCGGCGGTCGAGGCGCTCGTCGACCGCCATGTACACGACGCCCTGGGCTCCGCGGCCCAGTTCCGACTCGATGCGGTACGGCCCGACCCGCGTGTGTCTGGCGACGGGGGCGTCGGCGTCGACGTGGCGCGGCATCTCCGTGTCGGTCGACCCGAGCGCGGTCGCGCGCTGGAACGCCTTGGCAACCTCGGGCTCGCACCCTGGGAACCGTTCGCAGAGCTCCTGGACGGTGACGGATCGTCCCTGCGCCCGCGCGTCCAGGATGGCGTCCATCACGGCGACTTCGATGGCGAGATCGGAGCTGAGATCGTCCATGGGGGAGGATCCTATTCAGAAACGCCGGAAGTGAGGCATACTTCCCGGCCGTGTCTCAAAACCGCCTCGAGGATGATCGGGAACTCTCGGCCGTGATCCGCGCCGCGTCGCTGGGCAGTCTCGCTCATCTGACGACGGTCGTCGAACGGTTCACGCCCCTTTTGATCATGCAGGCGGAGTATCGGATCGGTGCGCCGCTCCGCCGCTTCGTGGATCCGACGGACCTCGTGAACGACGTCTGGCTGGTCGCCCTGCGCCGGCTCCCCGAGTACCGTCCCGAACCCGGGAGCACGTCCGCCGGTCTGATGCGGTTCCTCGGGACCGTGCTCCTGCGCCAGGTGCGGGACCTCTACGACAAGCACATCGCAGGGAAGCCGAGTGCGATCGCCCTGCCGGATCGGGGCGTCGACGGCGGGTCGGAACGCGGTGCGGCCCTCGAACTGTCGGCGGAGACGACGGGTGTCGTCTCGCGGGCCGTCCGTGCCGAGCGCCACGACTCCGTCCGTTCCGCCATCGCATCCCTCGATCCCACGGACCGTGCCGTCGTCGTGCTCCGTGCGATCGAGGAACAGCCGGTTCGGGTCGTCGCAGCCGTCACGGGGCTCGCGCCGAACACGGTCACCGTGCGGTTGCGCCGCGCGCTCGAGAAGCTCCGCCAGACGTTGCCTGCCTCCATCGTGGATCATCTCGTCGGTCCCGACTCTGACGAACTCGGGTGAAGCTCCCGTGCGTGGCGTCACCCGGACGACGTCGGGTGTCCGCGCACGATCACGGGAGCGTGGTGTATTGACTCGGCGCCGATGCCTGGCGCAATGACCCGTTCTCGAACTCGATCGCCGTGGCGAATGCGTGGATGCCGGCTGGGATCGGACCGGGCAACGACGACGCGGCCTGCACCGATGCGTCGAGGGTTCCATGGAAAAACGGGATCGGCAGGTCGAGCTGGAACAGGAGATCGCTGTAGCCGATGTCGATCCCGTAGAACCACCCGTTGGGGTAGTTGCCGGCATTCAACGTCACGACGTTGAAGTAGGCATTGCCGGTGGCGGCACCGTGTCGATCGACGGCGTCGAGGCTCGCCGATCCCGTGGGCTGCTCAATCGAGAGCGAGAAGCCCTGGCGCGCGATGCTCAGCACGAAGCCGTGCAGCACGCCGACGTCGAAGGGACCTCCATCGCAGATCGTCAGGTACCAGGGGCCCGACATCTCCATGCCGTGGAACGGGGCGAAGTCCTGGAGACTCCTGTAGTAGCCCGTGTTGAGGGCTCCACTCGTCGCATTGGCGCCCGAGATGGGCGAGAACCGGTTCTCCCAGAAACTGTAGAACCCGTTGAAGTCGAGAGCGCCCGTGGCAATGGCCGGACTGAAGATCGTGCGCGTCACGCCCATGTGGCTGAGCGTGATCGTGAGATCACCCGACGCGGAATGGGTGATGTCGAAGTATGTCGCGACATCGCCGACCCGGCCCGTCTGCACGACGTTCACGACGTGCGTGAAGGTGTTCGGGGGAGCGCCGCACGAGCCTCCGCCGGTCCCCGAGGGCGGGATCGGCGCCTGGACGATGGGGTCGCTGACCTGCGTGCCGAGCGTTCTGACGTCGAGGAACGTCGAGTGCAACACGCCGACGTCGCCGGCCGCGCGGTCACAGATGCGGAGCGTCCAGATCCCGGCGACGGCGGCTCCTGTGAACGCGGAGAGGGGATTGTCGGGCCGATAGGTGCCGGCCGCGAGCCTTCCCCCGGGTGCGAGGGGCGCCGCGTCGAACGCCGTCGGTGCCGCGTCGGAGAAGCTGTATCCGCCGTGAAGGTCGGCGCCTCCGCCGCTCGCGAAGTTGTTTCCGTCCGAGAGGACGACGGAGACGCCATCGTGGATCAGCGTCATGACCACGTCGCCGGCATAGCTGTGGTCGATGTCGACCGTGATCACGAGGCTGCCGACGAGACCGGCGAACGCCGCCGTCGCATGCGTGTCGAAGGTGTTCGATGTCCCGCCGCAGGCGCCGCCCCCGGTGCCGGATGGCGGAATCGTCGCGTTCGGTGTGGCCCCGAAGGCCGGACCGTGCGCCGTCTGGGCGGGCGCCATCACGACGAGACACAGGGCGAGGCCAAGACAGGTTGCGGTTCGGTGCGGCATCGGAGGCTCCTTCGGACGAATGCGAACGGGCGTGTGTGTTGCGGTCGCGCGCGGGGAGGATGCGAAGCGGGAGATCCGCGTGGGGTCGTGGACCGCGAACGCGAGCGATCCCCGGACCGACGGGAGTCGATGCCGGGGATCGAGAGCACCCGCGAGGTCACGGGACGGTTTGGTGCGCGGTCGGAGTGGAGACCTGACGCAACGCGCCGGACTCGATCTCGATCGCCGTTCCGTAGACCGTCAGACCGGCAGGGATCGGGCCGGGGATCGTCGACGTGGCGCGGACGGACCCGTCGAGCGTTCCGTTGAAGAACCCGATCGGCAGATTGATCTGGAAGAGGAGATCGCTGTACGCGATGTCGATCCCGTAGAACCAGCCGTAGGGGTAGTTGCCGCCGTTCAGCGTGAAGGCGTTGAAGTAGGCGTTGCCGATGCTTGCCCCGGCGCTGTCATTCGCACGCACGTCCGCCGACCCGTTCGGCTGGGAGAGGTTCATCGCAAAACCCTGCCGTGCGATGCTCAACTCGAACGCTGAGAGGACGCCCGTGTCGGCGCCGGCGTCGTCGCAAATCGTCAAGTACCAGGGCCCGGACATCTCCATGCCGTGGAACGGGGCGAAGTCCTGGAGACTGCGGTAGAAGCCGGTGGTGAGCGTCCCGCCGGCTGCGTTGCTGCCGGTGAGCAGGCTGAATCGATTCTCCCAGAAGCTGTAGAAGCCATTGAAGTCGTTCCCGCCGGTGCCGTTCGCGCCGCTGAAGATCGTGCGCGTCACGCCGAAGTGCGAGAGCGTGATCGTGAGGTCGCTCGAGTAGGTGTGCGTCATGTTGAAGTACGCCGCGACGTCGCCGACGCGACCGGTCTCGGTCACGTTGATCAGGTGGGTGAACGTGTTCTGCGGCGCGCCGCACGCGCCACCGCCCGTGCCCGACGGCGGGATCGTTGCTGGCACGGCCGGGTCGGACACCTGCGTGCCCTGCGTCGCGGCGTCGATGAACACGGAGTGGAGGACGCCGACGTCGGCGGACGCTCGATCACAGATCTGCAGAGTCCAGAGCCCAGCCATGCTCGTCGACGCGAATGCCGAAAGCGGGTTGTCCGGACGGTAGGAGCCCGGCACGAGCGTCCCGGCGGATGCTGACGCCGCGTCGATCGGGGTCGCCGCGAAGTCGGCGAACACGTATGCGCCGTGGAGGTCCGCGCTTCCGTTGGCGAGGTTGTTGCCGTCCGACAGCACCACGGAGACGCCGTCGTGGGTGAGCGTGATGACGAGGTCTGCGACGAACGTGTGATCGATGTTGACGGTCACGCTCATCTGTCCGACGAGACCGACGAACGAGCCGACGAACGACACGTTCAGAGTGTTCTGTGGCGTGCCACAGGCGCCGCCACCCGTACCCGACGGCGGAACTGGGGAGTTGGGTGCGATCCCGAAAACCGGGTCGTGAGCGAACTGCGCGGAAGCGGTGACCACCGAAAGGGCGAGAGCAAGACAGACGGCGATTCGACGTGACATGACGGACTCCTTCTGGGAATGGGCGGGCCGACGTGGGCCCGGCGCGGGAAACTGCGGATTCAGTCCTTCGGGCGTTCAGGAGCCGCCACGGGCTCCTCGCCGAGTGCGAGATCTCCGCGGATCTCGCCTTCGTGAAGTTCGATCTTGGGCGCAGCGTTCGTCTGCGCGAGGAACTGCGCGGGGTCGCTTCGACCGTCACGCATGGTGATGAGTTGATAGGTGCCGGCCGGCAGACCGGCGCACTGGAACACGCCGTTCGGCGCCAGCTCGATCGTTCGGACGGGGGACCCGGGCGTCATGCCGCGAACGAGGAGGTGTGCGGTGTGACCTTGCAGGCCCCGCACGACGCCGTCGAGTCGGGCACCGCGCGCGAGGACGACGTCGGCGATGCGCTCGGTTCCGCGTCCGCCGCAGACGAAGGGCGCGCCGACCATCTCCGCGAACTCCGGGTGTTCGGTCTTGATCGCCATGCGCCCCGCCGGGACTCCGGTGATCTTGAACATCCCCTGCGCGTCGGTGACGGCGTGGCACGCGGCGAGCGCGCCCATCGACCGCCGCGCCAGGAAGCGGAGGCTGTCGTCGATTCCCGTCGCGTCTGGCAGCGGATCGACGAGAGAGACGCTGACGCCCGCCAGGCCGCGCCCAGCGGAATCCTTGACCGCCCCGTCGATCGTCGCACCGCGGCGCAGCGCGACGACGATCGAGTCCACGCGGTCCGGGCCGTTCGGCAGGTAGGGGCCGCTGACGAAGGGTGCGAACCCACTCGCCCAGACGTGGATGTACGAGACGCTCGTCCGCGGGGCCGAGAGCTGGAACCGCCCGTCGCCGTCGTCGATCTGGTGGCGCTTCTCCGCGGGGACGAGCCCGGCTTCCGGGCTGCCGCCGACGGCGACGACGGCGGGGGAGACGGCGGCGCCGGTTTCCTCGTCGACGATCCGACCCGCGAGGATGAGGCCGGGCGCAACGTCGATCGTGACGTCATCGTCGCCGGCGTGAACCAGCCATTCGGTTCCCTGTGAGTACGACTCGTCGGCGACGGCGAGCACGTAGTCACCGTCATGCACGCCCACGAACTCGAACGTCCCGTCGGCGTCGGACGTGACGGAGAGGTCGAACCACGCTCGATCACGGAGCCACTGCGGATAGGCGAACTGCACGGAGCGCGTTCCGCTCGCGTCGACCGTCACCATGGCGACGGTCGGATCGATGCGCGGGTTCGACCCCGCGGCGCGGGCTTTGGGCGCGGCCGCCATCGGCGTGCCATCCTTGCCCAGTCCTTGGGACGCGGTCGATGGCCCCGCGATGCGGGCGCTCAGAGGGACGTTCGCCAGCGGCGTTCCGCGCGTCGCGTCGACGACACGGCCCTTGATCGTGGAGCCGAAGGCGAGCGTGATCTCGAGCGCGCGCTCGTCAGGGGCGGCGGAGAACCGGAACCCTTCGACGACCTCGGTGGCGTAGCCGAGCTTCTGGGTGACGACGCGCTTGGGGCCCGCTGCCAGGTGCCCGATGCGGAACGATCCGTCGGGGTTCGTGTCGACGGCCCGTTCGAAACGCAGCCCCACCGGCGGAACCTGCTCGGACGAGCTGTAGATCGCGACGCGGGCCGAGCCGAGTGGCGTGCCCTCCTGACTGCGCACGACGCCGCTGAGCGTGCCGCCGTCCTCCAGAACGATCGTGGGATGGAGGGAGGCGGGCACTTGGGTGTGAACGGGGCGGAACACGCCGACCTGGAATCGCTCGTGCTCGACACGCAGGAGGTAGGCCTCGCTCGCCACGATGCCGCCGAGGGTGAATCGACCCGCGAAGTCGGTCGTCGTCCTTGCGAGCGCAGGGCCATCCACCGCAGGGCCGTCCCCGCGCGTGGGGTCGCGTTGGATCTCCACCTCTGCGCCCGGCACCGGCTGACCGTCGGAGGTGATCACCGATCCCGTGACCGACGCCGATCCGCCGTTGGGGCTCGACGGGGCCACACCGTCGTGGAACGGCTTCACCTGAACGGGAGCCACCTGCGCGGTGTGCGTGGTGTCCGAGCCCGAGGCCGACTCCGACGTCATCACTTGGACCCGCGCCGGAGACGCGGGGGACTGCCCCGCCGACGTGGACTCTCGGCATGCGACGGCGACGATGACGATGGCGACTGCGATCGCGCCTGTCAGGGCGAGGAGCCGAGTCCGGAGGTTGCGTGTGCGGATGGTCATGAGGTGAATCCTGGGCCGGGCCCGGATCACCGAGCCCCCTGGGGTCCTCATGGGGGCGAGTGACGCGGAAGTGACGTCGCGTGGGAAAAAAACCTGCGCGGGGCCGGCGCCGCTCGCGGTGCGACGGCGGGCGCCGGGTCGTGGGCAGGCGTCGCTATCGTTGGGCGATGACCGTCACCATTCGCCAGGCGCGCCGCGGGGACATCCCGGCCATGCATAGCATCCGCATGGGTGTTCGCGAGAACCGACTCGTTTCCGCCATCGTGACCGAGGCGAGCTACGTCCCGCAGATGGAGGACGTCGGTCGCGGCTGGGTCGCCGAGGTCGACGGCACCATCGCGGGGTTCGCCGTGGGAAACGGCCGCACCGGCAACATCTGGGCGTTGTTCGTCGATCCCGCGCACGAAGGCCGCGGGATCGGTCGCCGCCTCCACGACGTCATGGTCGCGTGGCTTTGGACGCAGGCGCTCGATCGCCTCTGGCTGACGACCGCGCCAGGCACGCGGGCCGAGCGCTTCTACGAGGCTGCGGGCTGGACGCGCGTGGGCGCTGTCGCCAGTGGCGAGCAGCGCTTCGAAATGACGCGTCCGCCGTCGAGCGGCTGAACCGAAGCGTCCGTCTACTTCGCCTGCGACTTCGCCCAGGCCGTGAGGATCTCCGTCTCCTTCTCGGGAGTGAGTCCGGCACGCGGCTTCGCACGGCGCTCCTCGGTTTGGCTGTTCCACCACTTCAGCGTGTCGTTCACCGTGGTTGCCACGGGACGGTAGGTGAGGCCTGCCTTCACGGATCGAGCGGCACTGAACGTGTGGAAACCCTTCGTCTTGCCGACGGGCGGGATCCAGATCGGAATGCCGACGTCATCGTCAGGCTTGATGAACTTCGCCATGAACTCGGCGTTGACCCAGATGGGTTTCGCCGTCTTGTTGCCCGCCGCCTGGCATGCCTCGACGAGGGTTCCCCACTTCAGCGGCGGCACCGGACCGAGTGCGTTGAAGACCCCGGCCGTCTTCGCCTCGGCGAGTCGAATCATCCATTCAGCGAGGTCGCGCACGTCGATGATCTGAACCGGATCCTGCGGAGTGCCCGGCACGAGGACGTCGCCGCCGCGGGCGAACCGCGCCGGCCAATAGGTGAACCGGTCGCTCGTGTCTCCAGGCCCGACGATGTACGTCGGCCGTACGACGGCGACTCGGCCCGGCATGGCCTCCTCCGCGGCCTTCTCGCAGAGCGCCTTCAGCGGGCCGTAGTTCTCGAATTCCTTGCCCATCGTCTCGACGGTCGGATCGGCGATCGTGAGCAGCTTGCCCGTCTCGTCCTGGTTCTCGGTTTCCGTGTCCGCGTAGACGGAGAGCGTCGAGACGAACGTGTAGTGCCCGACGTTCGGCGCGAGCAACTCCGCGGAGGCCTTCACGGTCCGCGGGTAATAGCCCGAGTTGTCGAGAACGGCGTCCCACTTGCGGTCCTTCAATGCCGAGAGGCCCTTGTCCTTCTTCGGATCACGATCGCCGTGGAGCTTCTCGACGTCGGGGAACCAGTCCGGGTTGTGCTTGCCGCGGTTGAAGAGGGTGACGGTGTGACCTCTCGCCCGCGCGGCTTCCACACAGGCTGGGCCGAGGAAGTTCGTTCCGCCGAGGATGAGGATCTTGAGACCCTTGGTCGGCGCCGAGTCCTGGCGGACTGGGCGGGCTGAAGTCGACGGCAGCACGCCAACGAGCGCGGCGGCGGCGGTGGTGCGAAGGAAGTCACGGCGAGTCTGGGTCATGGCGGTTCTCCGGCGGGCTCGGCCCTTCGCGGTGCTACGGACGGGCGACGCTCCCGCTCCCCGGCGCGATGTCGTCGCGCCGGAAACATGTCCTGGTGTCAAAACGAGTTGCGGCGACGAGTCAGGGCGTCGCGGGACGGGCGGTCGGTCCGATCGAAGGTCGGGCCCGTCATCCGGGCACCGTCGAGTGAACGGCGAAATCACGTGAAGGGCTGCTGAAAACGGTCCGCCGGCTGAGTCATGCCCGGCAAGGCCCCGCGGACTCGCCTTCGGAGATGGCTCCCATGAAACACCCGATCGTCGCAACGATAGGTCTCTCGATGACGCTTGCCGCGGGGTTCGCCGCCGGCCAGGCGCCCGACCTGTACGACCCGACCACCTACCGCACCTTCTACCTGACGTTCGCCCAGTCGAACTGGTTCACGCTGCTGCAGCAGAACTACGTCTCCGAGGTGGAGATCCCGGGAACGCTGACGGTCGACGGGATCGCGCTTCCGAACGTGGGGGTGCGCATCCGCGGAAACACGTCCTACACGCAGCTCCCCGCCGGGTCGCAAAAGGTCGGGTTGAACATCAAGACCGACAGCTTCGTGCCTGGACAGGACCTCCTCGGGTACGACCACATCAACCTCAACAACGGGTTCCACGACCCCACGTTCATTCGCGAGTTCCTGACCTACTACATCATGAGGCAGTACGGTCCGGCACCGCGGTGCAACTTCGTGCGGCTCTACATCAACAACCAGTTCTGGGGTGTGTACATCAACGTCCAGCAGCCGAATGCGAAATGGGCCGGGCAGTGGTTCCGCACGAACGACGGAAATCGTTATCGCGGGTTCCCGACGACGGGCGGATTCCAGAACGGCCGCTGCGCGTTGACGTGGCTCGGGAGCGTCGTCCAGTCCTATCTGGACGCGTACCAGGCCAAGCAGGGTGACGGCACGGACCTCATGCAATTGTGCAACCTGCTCAACAACACGCCGAACTCGCTGATCCAGGCGACGGTGCCGACGATCTTCAGCGTGGACCAGTTCTATCGGTATGCCGCGTGCATGAGCATCACGACGAACACCGACAGCTACCTCGAATCCGGCAAGGACCACTTTCTCTATCACGACACGACGTTCGGCCAGTTCCACATGTTCCCGTTCGACCTGAACGAGGCTCTTGCCGGCAGCACGACGCTCAGCATGTGGTACCAGACGACACTCGCCACGCGGCCGGCGTTCTCGAAGACGCTCACCTTCGCGGACTGGAACCAGCGGTACATCGCGCACTACCGGACGATGCTCGAGGACACGTGGGATTGGAACGTCCTCGGACCGCTCATCAACCAGTATCACGCCATGATCGACGCCGACGTGCTCGCCGATCCCAAGAAGATCTACACGTACGCGCAGTTCAACACGAACGTGACGGCGCCGGTGACGGTGACCGGTGGCGGCGGGCCGGGGGGCGGAAGCACGACGGTCCCGGGACTTCAGCCCCTGATCACGGGCCGTCGCACCTACCTTCTGTCGCAACCGGAGTTCGCGGGGACGCGAGCCACGCTGACGAACCTGAATCATTCGCCCGCGGCCCCGACGCCTCAGCAGTCGGTCTGCTTCACGGTGCAGGCGTCGAGCCTCGCGAGCACCGTCACGCTCTTCTACCGGACCGCAGGTCCGTTCTTGTCGACACCCATGTTCGACGACGGCAATCACTGCGACGGGGCCCCGGGCGACGGCACGTTCGGCGTCACGCTGCCGGCGGTCCCGCCCGGCACGCTCGTCGAGTATTACGCCGCGGCTGCCACTGCTGCCGGGCGACTGACCTTTGCTCCAAAGACCGCCGAGCACCACGCGAACGCGTTCCAGGTGGCATGGCCAACGGGGACCTCGCCCGCGCGCATCAACGAACTCCTGGCTCAGAACACGTCGGTGATCACGGACGGGTTCGGTGAGTTCGAGGACTACGTCGAGCTGTACAACGCGTCCAGCGCGCCCGTCACCGTCGGTGGGATGTACCTGACGGACGATCTGCTCAACCCGACCAAGTTCCAGTTGCCGGCGGGCCAGACACTTCCAGCCAACGGGACGCTGCTCGTCTGGTGCGACGAGGACGCCATCCAGGGACCGCTCCACGCGAATTTCAAACTGTCCGCCGGGGGTGAGAGCGTTTCGCTGTTTGCATCCGACGGTGTGACGCTCTTGGATTCGATCGCGTTCGGCGCCCAGGTCGCGAACGTCTCCACGGGACGCCTTTACGACGGCGGTCTTCCCTTCGTGTCGTTCCCGACGCCGACGCCGGGTGCGGTGAACGAGCTGACGGCGTGCGGGGCGAGGGCTTACACGGCGCTTGCACCCACGTCGCACGTCATGACGTTCACGATGTCCGGCACCGCTGGTGTGGGGACGAACGTCCAATTCCAAGTGGGGAATGGTCCGGCATCCGGCTTCGCACTCCTGTTCGCTTCGGGCGCAGGGGCGCACATCCCGGTCGCAGGCACGCCCGTGACCCTGCTCGTGGATCCGACGTCGCTCCTGTGGCTCAGCCTTCCGTTGGACGGTGCGGGCGCGGCGGTGCTCCCCGTCACGCTCCCGAGCGACCCTGCACTCGCGGGACTGCACCTCTTCCTCCAGGTCGGTGCACCCGACGGCGCGAGCGCGCGCGCGAGCCGCGCTCTCGACGTCCGCTTGTGCCCATGAGGTTTGGAGCGGCGCCCATGCGCCGCTCGGTCCGCCCGCAACCTCGCGTGTTCCCCTCACCAAGGTCGACTGAAATGACGCGCACACGAACCACGCTGGCCGCACTCACCATCACACTCCTCGGGCTCTGCCGATCGGTCCCGGCCCAGACGCCATTCACGTTGGCGTTCTCGACGGACGGGAAAGAGGTCGCGGCCTCCGGCGCGGGCGGCTCGGTTCTGTTCCCAGGAAATCCCGGGGCGATCTTCGGCAACGAGTCCGTGATGGTGGTGTCTCCGTCGGCGACGACGCCATTCACCGCGTACGGCTGCGCGACGAAAGCGACCTGGGCGGCCTACTTCGGCGATGACGACGGCGACGGCCTCTACACCGAAGGAGTCGTCGGAAGGATCGACGCCATCCAGTTCGTCCCTGGAACGCAGAACCCGCCGACGATCTTCGACTTCTACCTGTCGTTCTCCCACGATCACGGCGGGCAGGGGCGCGTGGTGTCTCCGATCGACGACGGCGACGTCGTGCGCCTGCGTCCCGCCGGAGGCGTCACGTACTTCATCACCCGCGTTCAGATCGCCTCGGCCATGGCGACTCCGGGGCTCGACATCGACGTCGACGGGATCTGCGTCGCGTCGAACGGTGACATCTACTGGAGCATGACGCTCCCGCAGACCGTGAACGGCGTGACCGTGGAGGATGGTGGTGTCGTGCGACTTCCCGCCGCGGCATACGTCGCCAACCCCGACGGTACGGTGGCGTTCGTGACGCCCGGGGCGGCCCAGATCGTCCTGCGCGAGGCCGACGTGAACGTCTACTTCGCGAACGCCGGCATCGGAGTCGTGGGGGACCTCGACGGGCTCGAGATCGACCCCGCCGGTGGGACGGTCGTCGTCGCGGGAACGGGGTTCACGATTCCGAACCTCTGGCTCTCCGGAGATGGTTCGTCGACGGCGGTCATCTGCAGCACGCGTACCGGTGGATCCATCGCTTCGCGCAACGGAGTGATACTCAGCGGCGGCCCCGCGCTGGGGCTCGGGCCGACCAACTTCGACGGTGGCGCGGTGCACACGGTGACGGGGATCGCGGTCCGTGCCGGATCGCTGTCGACGGCGCCGCGGCTCCTGAACATCCATGACACGGAACTCGTGACGCCGGGGTCGCTCGTCCTCGGCGTCGGCGGCGCATCTCCGAACGGGAGCGTGCTGCTGATGGCGAATCTCGCGCAGGTCACGGCACTCGGCGGATACACGCCGCGCACGGTCGTCGTTCCCTACGTCCCGGCCGTGAGCGTTCCGGGCGGCTTCCCGGAGCTCTACACGGACGACTTCGTCGATCCGCTGTGGGGCCTCATCACCGCGCTGCCGCCGGTGCCCGTGAGCTCGCAGGGTTACGCCCAGTTCACGTTCGCCGTCCCCACGCTGCCGCCGGGGTTCGGCGTCGCGTTCCAGGCGCTCGACCTCCCGGCGTTCGCCCTCACGACCTGCGCCATTCCCGTGACGCAGTGACGCCGCGAACCTCCACGCCTGCCTGGAATCAGCATGACCTCGCCATCGTTCGACCGGACGCTGACCTCGCGGTACGAGTGCAAATACATCGTGTCGCCCGGACTCCTGCCCACGCTTCGGCGCTTCATCGCGCCGTTCGTGACCCTCGATCGGTACTCGCTGGTGGCCCCTGATCACCGCTACGTCATCAGCAGTCTGTATCTCGACAGCGCGGACTTCGCGCTGCTGCGAGCGACCGTCCACGGCGAGAAGACGCGGTTCAAGCTCCGAGTTCGCAGCTACTCCGACGATCCGGCGTCGCCCGTGTTCTCGGAGGTCAAGGCGCGCATGAACGGCATCGTCACGAAGGCCCGCGCCCCGATGCCGAAGTCCGAGGCGGCGGAGCTCGTGGTCGGATTCACTCCGCAGACGCGGTCTCGCGACCATGCGGCGGTCGCGGACTTCATGGAGAAACGGGCGCGCATCGCGGCCGCACCGGTCCTGTGCGTGCGCTACGAGCGCGAGGCGTACGAAGGCCTGGACTCGGCGCCGCTGCGCGTCACGTTCGACTCCGAGCTTTCCTACAGCCTCACCACGTCTCCGCAGACCCGGTTGGGGGGTGATGGATGGATGCCGATCCGCCTCCCCGGCGTCGTGTTGGAGTTCAAGTTCACGGAGCGGCTCCCATCCTGGGGGCTGGCCCTCGTTCGCCAGTTCGAGTTGCAGCGGGAGTCGGTGGCGAAGTACGTCCTCTGCGTCGAAGACGCGAGGAGACGGGGGATGCTCGGCCACCGTCGTGTCGAGACGGAAGGTGCGCGGCGTGCGCCGGACCTCGTGCCGAAGGTGGCGTCGCGAACCGAGGTGCTGGCCGAACATGGATGAGCTCAGTCGGATTCTCTCGTACCCCGGCGTTCACGAGACGCCCGAGTTCGGTGTCACCACGCTCATCCCAGCCGTGCTCATGTCGTTCGTGATCGGCCAGCTCCTGTCGTGGACGTACACGCGCACGCACTCGGGCCTGTCCTACTCGCGTGCATTCGCGCAGTCGCTGGTGCTGATGACGATGATCGTCGCACTCGTGATGTTCGTGATCGGCAACAGCCTCGTCACGGCGTTCGGGTTGATCGGCGCCCTGGCCCTCGTCCGGTTCCGCAACGTGCTCAAGGACACGCGCGACACCGTGTTCGTCTTCACGACGCTCGTCCTCGGAATGGCTTGCGGTTCGCAGCGGTACGACGCAGCCGTCCCGGGCGCGGTGATCATGGTCGCCGTCACCACGTACCTGAACGTCGTCGATTTCGGCAATCGGGGTCGCTTCGACGGGCATCTGACGTGCCGGTTCCAGGCACCGGCGGCCGTGGAGGTCCTGCCGGCCGTCCTGCGCCGACACTGCCTGGCTGCCAAGCGACTGTCGAGCCGGCACGGCGACGGCGTGGTGGAGTACGTGTATCAGGTACGACTGCGCGATCGACGGCGGGGCGACGACTTCGCCGTGGAGCTCCAGTCGCTCGACGATCGTGGTCGCGTGGCCTTCGTACTGCACGACGATCTCGCGGAGACCTGAAGAGTGATCACCGATCGGGGACACGCGCGAACCGTATCCACGCCGCTCGGACAGCGACTCGGTGACCTCGCTCGCGGTCCGGTCGTGTTCGTCGTCTGGGTTGCCGCCGCGGTGGCGGCGTTCCGGATGATCGGGATGCGCTCGCCGGCGGTGGCGTTCGTGGGGGAGGTCCGAAGCGCGCGCTGCGAGATCACGGCCCCCGTTGCCGGGGCGATCACGGACGTCCGGGTATCGCTCTTCGATCGAGTGCAGGCCGGCGACGTGATCGTCGTGCTCGACGAGGCGGAACTCGACGCGCGGGCCGCGACGGCGCGAGCGACCATCGAGCAACTCGCGGCCGCGGCCGCCGCCGAGCAGGCGCGGATGCATGCCGAGTCGCGCCAGGCCGCCACCGACCACGCCGCAGAGCTCCAGCGGTTCTTCGATACGGAGAGCCGGCTTCGTCTCGCGACGCGGTCGATCGAAACGGAAATGGAGGCGGATCGCGCGGAGATCGAGCGCCTTCGCGTTCAACTCGAACGAACGCAGGCTCTCGCCACGCCCGGAGTCGTCAGTCGTGCCGACGTCGACGACCTCCTCATGCGTCGCCAGGTGTTCGATCGACGCCTGGCCGCCCGGGCCGAGGCGCTGAAGGAGAATCAGGCCGAGTGTGCGGCCGCCGAGTCGCGCCGCAAGCGCTTCGAAGGTCTCGTTGGCGGGATCGATCAACCGGCGGTGCTGCGCGCGTTCGAGGAACAGGTCCTCGTCGAGCGCGCCAGGCTCAACCAGATCGAACTGGAGCGGCGGCGGCTGATCATCCGCACTCCGGTCACGGGCCGAATCACCGAGCTGCCGGTGTTGCGCGGGCAGACCGTGGCGGACGGGCAGCGCGTCGCGTGCGTCTTGGGTGAGCGCGCGGACGGCATCGAAGCGTTCATTCCCGAAGGCGAGGCGTTACCCGATTCCGCGACGAAGGTGGAGATCGTGCGGCGGGGCGGCCGCGTTCACGCCTCGTTGGCGGCGAGGCCGGCGATGGGGCCTCAGATCGCGCGTCTGCCCGAGCGGCTGTGGCGCGACCGAAATCGCCCCGAGTTCGCGCGCCCTGTTCTGATCCTGCCCGATCCGGAGCTCGGGCTCGTACCCGGCGAGGTTGTGCACGTGCGCTTCGTTCCCTGAGGTCCCATTCGCCGCCCAACCGGCGATGCCTGGCCCCGCTCCGGTGCTGCCATGGACGGCGTCCGAATCGGTATGCTGTCCGCGGAGCGACGAAGGATTCATCTCGTGCAGCGACTCGGTACATGCTCGATCCTCGCGGTCTTGCTCGCGGCTGTTTCGATCGTCGGCGGCTGCGCAGTCGACGTGATGGACTTGCCGGAACACCCGGTGACGTCGTCGTTCGTCCCCGGTGGAGAGCTGGCGGGACCTCGCCCCGCCGCATTCGAAGCCCAGTTCGCACGCCCATCGGAGGATGGCCTGAGAGTCGGCGATGCCGTCGGCGTCGGCCTCCAGCTCACGCGCGGTGAGCGGCGCGAGACCTGGTTCGTGTCGGCCGAGGTCGTCGATCCGGCGACCGAGGCCGACTCACGCCCGCGCGAGCCCGACGATGGATCCTCGGTCAGCGTTCGCATGACGCTCTTCGATTCGAATGGCCAGACGCTCGAGTCGGTCGTGCGGACCGCGAAGCGCGCCGACCTGGCAGCGAGCAACTACGAGCGGTACCGCGAGCTTCTCGCACTTGGTGCCGTCGAGCTTCCGGCCGGGCGAGGCCCGCATGCGAGCGTCGGCCCGCAGATGCGCGTAGCGGAGCGGCTCGATCGAGTGGTCCAGGGTTGGCGCGGCGACGGATCGACGTTCGAGAAGACGCAATCCGCGTGGCTGCGCGGAGTGAAACGCCTGTTCTCGGCGAGGCTCCTCTCGAAGGAGTTGAAGACCCGGTTCGTCGAGGCGGCCATCGGCAAGATCTCGGTGATCGATGCGGGACTGAGCTTGTTCACTCCACCACAGGTCCTCATCGACGTGAAGAAGATCGCGTGGTTCGGGCCGGAGTCGTCGGAGTATGCGGCCGTCAGCGGGCTGGATCCCGTCGTCATCCCGTTCGTCGCAGCGATCGGCGGGTCCGTCCGCTGCCGAGCCGGGATCACGTTCACGGCGCCCCGTGCGCCATATTCGCTCTGCGGGGGCATCCTCGCATCCGATCTGGTGAACGAGGCCGAGGCGTCGTCGGGGATTTCCGTGCGATTGCTGTTCGCCCGTCGCGCGGAGTGAATCGGGGTCGCGTCCCCTCAGTGGCGGTCGCGAACGGCGATGATGCGGCCGTAGTCGTTGTCGATCCACGTCGCGCCGTGTGCAAAGCGAACGACTCGGAATCGCGAACGCTCCAGGTGCTCGGCGAGGTCACGCCCGGTCCACCCCGGCTTCCCGGTGTCGTGGAATTCCAGTGAGATGACGTCGATGCGGCCGAGCGTCGCGGCATCGGCCGAGAGCAGGATCGGATACTCGGAGCCCTCGCAGTCGAGCTTCAGGAAGTCGACGTGATCCACGTCGCACCGGTCGAGGACGGTGCGCAGCGTCACCATCTCCACGGGCGTGCTGACCGTCGACGACGCGCGCCGAAGTCGCGCCGTGTGATCGGGGAAGATCGAGTGGTTCTCGCTGGGGCCGAGGTGGAGCCGCGTCTGACCGTCCTCGGCCCCGACGGCGACGTCGAGGACGGCGACGTGCGAAAGGCCGTTCGCGGCGAGGTTCGTGCGGAGCTGGGTCAGGTTTCCCGGCGACGGCTCGATGGCGAACAGCCGCGAATCGGGAGCCGCGTGCCGCGCGGCAAACAGGGTGAAGAAGCCCTTGTGGGCTCCGATGTCGACGATCGTCGCCGTGCGCCGATGGGGAAACCAGTCGGAATAGACGCGCTCGACGAACACCTGCTCGAGGAGCGCAACGTCCTCGTGGTGGGCCTCGAACGACAGTCTGAGGTCACACTCAGTCGTGATCCGACCGAAGACGTGGCGGCGGTTCAGCCTGCGAAGACCGTTGGATGCGAAGGAGAAGAGGCCCATGGTGCATGCGGCGCGAGAGGAGCCGCGGCCCGCATGCTCGCAGCTCCGGCGGAGTTCGAAAGGCGATGAATCCGCACGATCGCGAACGAGCCTTGGTCGACGTGCGCCCGCCGACGACACGGCGCCCTGCGCGGCGCAACGAGTTCGAACGCCTCGATCTCTGCCCGCGGGTTTCTTCACGCGCGGACGATTTTTCCGGCACGCGTCATTTCGTCGTCGAGTTTTCGATCAATGGGACATATCCCCGACCGCGTGTTTTTCGGGTGGTACGATCCCCGCAAAGTCGCGGCGTACGAAGTTCCACATCTCGTCGTCGTGAATCCACGTCTGACTGAGGATCCGCTTGTGCCAAGACTGAAAAACAAGGCGTTCTGTTTCGGCCTTTTCGTGCTTCTCGTGACGTCTTCTCGCACGTTCGGGCAGGCCTTCGCCGACGGGAGCTTCGAGCAGCAGGCACCCGGGAACGTGTTCACGGCCCCGTGGCTCGAGTCCAACGGAAGCCAGTCCTTCGTGAACAACGTGCCTCAGCTTGGTTTTCCCACGCAGGGCATCAAGTTCGCGCGGGTCGCGTCCGACTTCACCGGCTCGTACACGCTGAACTGCACGCAGCATCCGACCTACAGCGGTGGGTGGGTCAATCAGCTCTTCGGTGGCTGCGAGAACGTCACGTCGATTTCGTTCGACTGGACGTGGTTCTGCGCCGAGCTGCCCAATCAGCCGACCTACAACGACTTCATGTCGATCCGGCTGTACGACGGCAACGGAACGTTGCTGGCGACGATGGTGTACGTCGACACCCGCGACGGCAACGGCACGCTTCAGCCCGCCTGCGCAGCCACGGGAGTGAGCTACCCGTTCTCGTTCGTGAACGGTGAGGTGTCACCTGCCGGACCGAAGCACGTCACGTTGAACATGGCGTCGGTCGCGGGTTACGTCCCGGGGATGGCGCTTGACCTCGTGATCCTCGTCGCCAATCGGGGCGATGCGACGACGAACGGCTACGGCCTCGTGGACAACATCGTCGTGACCTCGACGCAGATGACTGGGTCGGGTCAGGCGAACTCGGTCCACGGCCGGATGGAGATCAACGGCGCCGGTGGCGGCACCTGTCCGGGTCCGTTCACGCTGAACATTCCGGGGAACTCGACGGCGAACTTCACGATGCGCGGTGATCCGGGCCAGCCCTTCGCCGTGTTCGTGTCGGCCGCGCAGCACGCGGCGGGGACGTCCTTCTCGTGCTTCGGCGAGTTGAACATCGGGACCGCACCCAACTTCTTCGACCTCCTGGTTCTCGTCGATGGGACGGTGCCCGGATCGCCGTTCCAGCTGGATGCCAATGGTCAGGTCGTGTTCCTCGGAACGGTGCCGCCCGGGCCCTTCGACCTGAACCTCCAGGGCGTGGTGTTCCGCGCGCCCGGATCGAGCTGTGCCGTCACGATGACCGCGGCGATCTTCGCCCACATCCTCTGATCCGGTTCTCCGAAGCGCCACGTCGACCGGCGTCGGATGAGGGTGCGATACCGACGGCCGTTCGCTGTGCTGGCAGGGCAGGAGCCCTGCCAACCAGCCACGCAGAGCGTGGCGTTCCGCGAGCGGGAGCGCCAGGCTTCGCCTGGCCGGACGGCAGCGCTCCAGCGCTGCCAGGAATGATGACGGCGTTCCGCCACTCCCGCTGCCCTGCATCGCATGAGGCTGCACCGCCGACGGCCGTCCGCGGTGCCGGCAGGGCCGGAGCCCTGCGAACCAGCCGCGCAAAGCGTGGCGTTCCGCGAGCGGGAGCGCCAGGCTTCGCCTGGCCGGACGGCAGCGCTCGAGCGCTGTCGGGAATGATGACGGCGTTCCGCCACTCCCGCTGCCCTGCATCGCATGAGGCTGCACCGCCGACGGCCGTTCGCGGTGCCGGCAGGGCCGGAGCCCTGCGAACCAGCCGCGCAACGCGTGGCGTTCCGCGTGAGCAGGTGAGACGCGAGCGTTCGGCGTAGACTGCGCCGCGCCCGCGACGGGTTCACGGGCCTGGAGACGATCCCGATGGCCGTTCCTCATCTCGCGACGCGCCTGGCCCGGAGCGCGGCGATCGCATTCGCCTGTCTCGTCGTCCATTCGACCGTCGCGCACGGACAGGAGTCACGACCGACGCGACCGGCGATCGTGGAGATCGCAGCAACCGGCGCCTTCCGCGAGGCCGAGGTCAAGGGCCAGGCGTGGCTCGATGCCGTCGGCGCCCACGCGCCAGCCGGGATGCGCAAGAGCGTCGAGGACGATCTCGACGTGGTGCGGCGGATCCGGGGCGATTACAAGCTCACGCGCGACGACCTCCTCGCGCAGTTGAAGGACGCCGTCCGCGACTTCAGTGCCGAGGAATTCGACCGCTTCGATCGGGAGGGCCGATTCGACGCGCGCATGATCGACGGTCAGCGCCGATACGCGAACAGCAGCCGGAGCAACCTCTTCTTCCGCTACCCGGAGCTCGCGGCGCGCCGCGTGCACCCAGCTCCGGACACGCTCAAGGGGCGGATCCTCGCCCACATCGACGCGGTCGCCCAGGAGGCCGAGCGGACGGGGCGCCGCGAAGTGCTGCCGGCGACCTACGAGGTGTCGATGACGATCCGTGTCGATCCATCGGCGACGCCGGAGGGCAAGACGGTACGGTGCTGGATGCCCTTCCCGCGAGCGCTGCCTCACCAGGAGCCGGGCGTCGTCATGAAGACGGCGCCCATGTTCTACGGGGTCGAGCCCGTCGACGCCCCCATGCGCGCGCTCTACATGGAACGCCCCGCAGTCGAAGACGAGGAGACGACGTTCTCGGCGACCTATCGATACACGGCGCGGGCAGTCGCTCCATTTGCCGGCAAGGATCGGACGGTGGCACCAATCTCCGATGCGGAGCGGGCCCGGTTCCTCGCCGAGGCCCCGCCCCACGTCGTGTTCTCCTCGCCGATCCGGGCCCTGTCCGAAGAACTCGCGAAGGGCACGGCGGACAAGCGAGCGCTCGCGCGCCGCATCTACGACTGGATCGGCGATGAGGTGAAATACAGCTTCGCGCGCGAGTACTCCACGATCCCGTGCATCCCGGAGAAGGTCGTCGCGTGTCGCTACGGCGATTGCGGCGAGGCGGCGTTGCTCTTCATCACGCTCTGCAGGATGAACGGGATCCCCGCGCGGTGGCAATCTGGTTGGGCGCCGTGGCCGGGCAACGAGACCATGCACGACTGGGCCGAGATGTGGATCGACGGACAAGGCTGGTGTCCGGTCGATCCCTACATGGCCGTCTACGCAGCGACGCTCGACGACGCCTCGCGACGCAAGGTTCGCGACTTCTACTTCGGCGGCCTGGATCACTTCCGCTTGATCGCGAATTCGGATCACGGCGTCCCGCTGAATCCGCCCAAGCCGTCGCTTCGCAGCGACACCGTCGACTTCCAGCGCGGCGAGGTCGAGTGCGATGGGAAGAACGTCTACTTCGATCGATTCCACTGGTCGATGAAGATCACGCCCATCGAGCCGTGATCGTCGGTGGCCGCCGCACGCTTCGCCCGCGACGCCGATGAGAATGCACGACCGATGCCCGTGGACGGATCGTGCAGAACGGACGCGCACGAGGCCTTACTCGTTGCCGCAAGCCGATCTCCGGCTGCGGTCGAACGCTAGTTCCCGCGCAGTTCGCCGGGACGGCTGGTCCGATCGACAGTCGGCACCTAAAGTGCGCGCCAACGCGCGAAAGCCGCGCGTGCCGCGCGACCTCAACAGATGCCAGACCGGGGTTCGCGCGCGTTTTCATTTGTGAGGTCCGGCCCAGGGAGACGCCATGTCCGCGCAGGCCCGTCGTGCTGCCGTTCAGGCCATCGTGGCGAAGAAGCCCGTCGCCACGAAGGTCCACTACACGGAAGAGACTCTTTCCGAGCTTTTCGGCAGGAACGTTTTCAACGACGAGGAGGTGCGCCAACGCCTGCCCGAACGGGCCTACCAGGAACTCCGCGACGTGATCGAGCGTGGCACGGAGATGAGCGCGGCGCTCGCCGACATCGTGGCGAATGCCATGAAGGAATGGGCGCTCGAGCGCGGCGCCACGCACTTCACGCACTGGTTCCTGCCCATGACCGGCCTCACCGCCGAGAAGCACGACTCGTTCGTGGCGTTCTCGGGCGGCCGCCTCATGCTGGAGTTCTCGGGCAAGCAGCTGATCAAGGGCGAGCCCGACGCCTCGTCGTTCCCGTCTGGTGGCCTGCGCAGCACGTTCGAAGCGCGCGGCTACACGGCGTGGGATCCCACGTCGCCAGCGTTCATCCGCGAGAGCGAGAACGGCGCGACGCTGTGCATTCCCACGGCGTTCTGCTCCTGGACGGGCGAAGCTCTCGACAAGAAGACTCCGCTGCTCCGCAGCGGCGAGGCGCTTTCGAAGCAGGCGGTCCGCCTCCTGCGCATTCTCGGTGACGACAAGGTCAAGTCGGTGAATCCGACGGTCGGCGCCGAGCAGGAGTACTTCCTCGTCGATCGCGACTTCTTCCTTCTTCGACCGGACCTCGTGGCGACCGGGCGCACGCTGATCGGCGCGCGTCCGCCCAAGGGGCAGGAGATGGAGGATCACTACTTCGGGTCGATCAGCCCGCGCGTCCTCGCGTACATGCACGAAGTCGAGCGCGAGCTGTGGAAGCTCGGAGTTCCGGCGAAGACGCGTCACAACGAGGTTGCACCCTCCCAGTTCGAGCTCGCCCCGATCTTCGAGCGCACGACGATCGCGACGGACCACAACATGCTCACCATGGAGGTCCTTCGTCAGGTCGCGCAGCGGCACGGCTTCATTTGCCTCCTGCACGAGAAGCCGTTCGCCGGAATCAACGGATCGGGCAAGCACAACAACTGGTCGTTGGCGACGGACTACGGCGACAACATGCTCGAGCCGGGGCGCACCCCGGCGCAGAACATGCGGTTCGTCGTGTTCCTCACGGCAGTGATCCGCGCGGTCGACATGCACGCCGACCTGCTCCGCACGAGCATCGCTCATGCGGGGAACGATCACCGTCTGGGTGCGAACGAAGCCCCGCCAGCGATCATCTCGATCTACCTCGGCGAGCAGCTCACCGAGGTCGTCGAGAACATCATCTCAGGCACGTCCCCCGCAGGCGATCGCCGCAAGGCGACCATGACCCTCGGAGTCACGACGCTGCCACCACTGCCGCGTGACGCGACGGACCGCAACCGGACGTCGCCGTTCGCGTTCACGGGGAACAAGTTCGAGTTCCGCGCCGTCGGCTCCGGCCAGTCGATCGCGTACCCGAACATCGTCCTGAACTCGATCGCGGCCGACTCGCTCAGCTACCTCGCGAACGAGATCGAGAAGCTGAAGGCGAGCGTCGGTCTCGAGGCGGCCGTTCAGCAGGTCGTGCAGGCGACGCTGAAGAAGCACCAGAGGATCATCTTCAACGGCAACGGCTACTCGACCGAGTGGCACCAGGAAGCCGAGCGGCGCGGGCTGCCCAACTTCCGCAACACGGTCGACGCCGTCGGGCAGTTCTCCTCCGACAAGAACGTGGCGCTGTTCGAGGCGCAGAACGTCCTCACGCGGCGTGAGGTCGAGTCCCGCGGCCACATCATGTACGAGACCTACTGCAAGGCGATCGCCATCGAGGCCCAGAGTGCGCTCGGCCTCGCGCAGAGTCACGTGCTTCCGGCTGCGCTCACGTTCCAGGGACGCCTCGCGGCGAATCTCACCGCGCTCCGCGGCCTGAACGCAGGGGGAGAGTGGCGCGCCCAGGAGCGTCTGCTGAAGACCGTGACCGATCGTCTGGGCGCGCTGATCACGGCGGTCGAAGGGCTCCAGGAAGCCTCCGACAAGGCCGACGCCCACCACGGCGGCCTGAAAGAGCACGCGCTCACGTTCCGCGACGTCGTCATCCCGGCGATGCAGAAGGTGCGCGAGGCCTGCGACAGCCTGGAACTGATCGTCGACGATGATCTGTGGCCGCTGCCCAAGTACCGCGAGATCCTCTTCATCCACTGAGGCCAGTCGGATCCGGCGTGGCCGGGGGCCGTCCCCCGGCCCGCCCCGCCGCACCGCGCGGCGCGCGCGGACCCCCGCGAACGAGCCGCTCACGTCCAAAACCGCCCGGAAGATTCACCGGGCGTGCTCGTATGGGTCCCCTCGTCAGGTCCGGCCATCATCAGCCGGATGTCGTTGCGGAGATGCCATTGGACGCCATGTTTCCGTTGCTCTGTGTGTCGTCCCGCGGCCTTCACGCCTCGGGTCCCGAACTGGTTCTCGGTGGAACCTCTCTCGTCAGCGGGATCCTCTCGGCCGTCTTCGCCTCGTCGCGCGGGCGGTCGTCCCTCGGGTGGTTCTTCATCGGGTTCTTCCTGCCCTGGATCGGGCTCGCGCTCCTCTTTCTCGTTCCGGACCGTCGCAACCTGAGGGTCGGGACGGGGGTCCCGTACGGCACCTACGCCACTCCGCCGCGCCCGTTCCCGCCCATGCCGCCACCCCCGGGAGTCCACCCGGCCGCCGGAGCGCCGATCCCGGGACCCGTCCCACCCCCCATGGCACCGATGGAACCGGTCGCATCGTCGCCGCCGCGCACCCCGGCACCCCCAGCGGAGCCGCCGCGTCCGGACGGGAGCTACACGACGACCACGGCCGCCGCCGCCCTCCCCGAAGAAGGTTGGTACTACGCGACGCCGAGCGCATATGCCGGCCCGGTTGCGCTCGAGTTCATCCGAGGTTCGGTCCGCGCGGGGACTCTTCCGCGCGGGGTGCACGTGTGGTGCTCGTCCTTCAGGGAGTGGGTGCCGTTCGATCGCGTCCCGGGTCTGAAGTCGTAGTCGGCGCCGGCCGCACCTGGGCCATCACCTCGCGCGCGATCCGGTAGGCCGAATCGGGGATCGCAAGGCTTCGCGCCCGCGCCCCCATGGCGGCGCGCCTGTCCGGGGCAGCGATCAGGTGGCGCACCTGCGCGACGAGGTCTTCGACGCGCGGCACGAATGCGCCGGCGTCGTTGCTGCGGATCAGCTCGACGTTGCCCACCTCCTGCCCCGGGAGGTAGTCGTAGATGAGGATCGGGAGACCGGCCAGGCACCCCTCCATGACGGAACCTGGTCCGCCCTTCGTCACCAGCACGTCGGCCGCCGCCATCAGTTCGGGCAGGTTCTGCACGAATCCCATGACGTCGACGGGGATGGGCCAGGCGACGGCCGCGAGCTCGGAGCGCAGACGCTCGTTCCGACCGCAAACGACCACGAGCCGCGCGTCGATGCGATGGGAGGCCAGTGCCCGGACGCGCGCGCCGAGGTTGCCGACACCGTCGCCACCACCGACGAGCAGTACGACGGGCTGCGTCCACCCGAAGCGCGTGCGGAGCGGCTCGCGGTCGCCGACTGCGGCTGCAGCACGCGGATGAAGCGGTTGGCCCGTCACGAGGACCCTGTCGGGGTCCACGTGGCAGCGGATCGCCGCCTGCCGCGCCTCGGGCGTCGGGACGCAGATCCGCGTCGCCGCCGGCTCGTACCAGGTGGCGTGGCCCGTGACGAGATCGGTGACGACGATCACGAACGGCACGCGGATGTCGCCTGCCTCCAGCGCGTGTGCGATCGATCGCGTCAGCAGCGGATGCACGCTGACGACCACGTCAGGCTTCGCGTCCCGGATCAGCCCGATCAAGCGCCGTCGCATGGGGAGGTAGTTCCACTCGCCCATCCAGCGGGCACGGAGCGGGCCGTTCGTGAGATGAAAGCTCGCGCCCCAGACCCACCGGGCGTGGGTCATGCCCCACGCATAGATCTGGGGGGATCGGTTCACCGGCCAGCGGCCGGCCTCCACCAGGACGTCCTTCATCTCGACGGCCGCGCCCGGCGCGACGTCGCGAAGAGCGACGGTGATGGCGTTGGCCGCGGCACGGTGCCCGCCGCCCGTGTCCGACATGAGGAAGAGGATGCGCGGCGTGTCCGTCATGCGCGTTGCCGCGGGCGTCGATGGAAACCCCCGCGATCGCGGGACTTTGGCCAGAAGCCGATGGCCGGGGATGTTCTCAGCGTCGGCGAGGCCGGCCAAGGCGCGCCGCACCCGGTCGTGCGGATCCTCATGGCGTTCCGGCGGCGGCTTCTCGCGTCCTTCATCCGGCCGAGGTGCGCGGCACGACGCCCGCGTGCCGCCGTTCTGTGACCCGCCCGCGGCGAAAACGTCAGGCACGTTGTGGTACCCTCGCCGCCGCCCGGCCACCCGGATGGACCTCCATGACCCTACTCAGGGTGCTCTTGTCCGTCGTGATCTCCGCCTCGCTCTGGACGATGACGTTCAGCGCCGCGCGACGGGCACCGACTGACACTCGGCCGGTGCCGACTCCGCACCGGGCCGAGTCCCGGCGCTCGCCGCCGACCGTCACGGACCTCGACAAGCGGGCCGCTGACCTGCGCGCGCACTTCGGGCCCAAGGGTTTCACGGTCATCGTCGAACCGCCCTTCGTCGTCCTCGGCGACGAGCCAACCCAGTCGGTCGAATCCCACGCCGTCTACGCCGTCCGCTGGGCCGTGAACCATCTGAAGAGCGAGTTCTTCTCGGCGGAACCGAACGAACTCATCGAGATCTGGCTGTTCAAGGACGATCAGAGCTACCGAAGCCACGCGAAGGAGATCTTCGGGGACGACCCCGACACGCCGTTCGGCTACTACTCGCCGACGCACAAGGCACTGATCATGAACATCTCCACGGGGCGGGGGACGCTCGTCCACGAGATCGTTCACCCCTTCGTCCGGGCCGTCTATCCGACCTGCCCCGCGTGGCTCAACGAAGGCCTGGCCTCGCTGTTCGAGCAGTCGGCGGAACGCGACGGGAAGATCGTCGGACTCGTCAACTGGCGCCTGAAGGGATTGAAGCGCGAGATCAACGCCGGGCGCCTGCCGAGCTTCAAGGACGTGTTCTCGCTCGCGAACGACGCGTTCTACGCCGAGAAGCGCGGGGACAACTACGCCCAGTCCCGCTACCTGCTCTACTTCCTCCAGGAGAAGGGCCTGCTCCACGCGTACTGGAAGAGCTGCCTCGAAAACCGCAAGTCCGACCCCACGGGCATCGAAACGCTGAAGAGCGTGTTGAAGCAGCAGGACTTGGACGCGTTCCAGAAGGAATGGCAGCGCTGGGTGCTCGCGCTCCGGAAGTGACGCTCGCGGGCGCGCGCGGAGCTTGGGTGTCGTCCGGATCCGGCGGAAACCGTGTATCGTCTCGCGGCCGCCCCTGCGGACGCTGAACCCCATCCCAGGCCGGCGGCTCAACTCCCATGAGCCATGCCGTCGCACGTACTCCGCTCGCGCGGGCCCTTTTGTCGTTGGCTGCCGTCGTCGCATTGGTCACGCCGTCCCACGCGCAGGCACAGGGCGGACCCAAGTGGCCGTTCGCCACACCGGCGAACGGCGATCCCATGTCGATGCGCGAAGGCCGCGACCTGTGGAACCTGGGACTCCTCGGCGCAAAGGCCAGCGATGCGGCCGCTCCGCCACCAGCCGCGCCGACGAATGGCACGCGGCGCATCGTGTCCACGGGCGCGGACGACCCGAAGGCCGACGAGGGGCCGGTCAAGCTTCGGGTCGAGTGCCTCCTTCCCGATGGACCCGCTGCGAAGGCCGGGCTGAAGGTCGGCGACGTCGTCGTCGGTGTGAACGGCGCGAACTTCGAGAAGTCGTCCATGCCCGCACTCGCGCAGGCACTCGTGAAGGCGGAATCCGGCCAGGGCGTCGGCAAGGTGGCGCTCACCGTCGAGGCCGCAGGCAAGACGCGCGTCGTCACGGTGAGCGTGCCGGCGGTCGGCAAGGACCTGGCGGACATGGCGAAGCCGGCTGCCCGTGCGCGTGTCCAGGCCGCGGCCCTGGCGTGGCTCGCGACGCGACAGACCGGCGACGGCGGATATCCGGAGACGCTGAACGCGACCGGAGGCGCCGTGGTGCAGGCCAGTCTCGCGGGCCTCGCGTGGCTTGCGGCTGGAAACCTGCCGGGACAGGGCAAACAGGGCGATGCCCTGAAGAAGGCACTCTCCTTCGTCACGAAGAACGTGGACGCGAAGAGTGCTGCCGACCGCATGATGCCCAAGGACGGACCCAACTGGAACCAGGACAACTGGGGCTGGGCACACGCCGGCATCTTCCTCGGTGAACTCCACGCGCGGCAGCCATCGGAATCGGTGCGCGCGCGACTCCAGGACGCGGCGACGTTCCTCCAGAAGAGCCAGGTGCAATCCGGCGGTTGGGGCCACGGCCCCGGCGAGACGAAGAACGCGCTCGGTTACGTCGAGCTCAACATCATGGCGGCGCTCACGCTCAACGCGGTCGGACTCGCGAAGCAGGCCGGCTGCAAGATCGACGAGGCTCTCGTGAAGAAGGCGGCCGAATACGTCGAGGCGTCGTCCAGCGGCGACGGCGGCGTCGGGTACTCGACCATGCAGGGCCAGCAGGGCATCGGCAACATCGGTCGGAGCGCGGGCGCGTGGCTCGGCTACGTCAACCTGGGGCTCACGGAGCGGCCGTTCCACGAGCGCATGAAGAGCTACGTCACGCATCACATCGACGACGTCCTCGGCGGACACGCGAGCTTGATGCAGCACATCCTCCTCGCTGGCGTCGCCGCGCAAGCTCTCGGCGGCGAGCCCGAGAAGAAGTACTGGACGGCCGTGCAGAACGACCTGATCCTCGCGCGCGCCCCCGACGGATCGCTGCAGCCGCGGCCGTGGCACGAGACGATCAGCATGGGCACGAACACCGACGTCTCCGTCGGCGAAGTCTGGACGACCGCCTGCTGGGCGATCGTGCTCGGCGCGAGCCCTGCGAACAAACCGGGGCCCGGCCTCCCGGCGTGGTGCGGTCGCCGCGCGACCGCGCGAAAGTGACGGTTCCGGACCGATCGCACTTCGGCCGGGCGTCCGCGGGCATCTGACCCACGGTTCCCCGCGCACGCGAATCGACAGACCCGATTGACGGCCCGAGTGCGGCCGACGTTCTCGCTTCACCGAAACCTGGCACCCGGTTCGACGGCGATTCCAGCCGTCGCGCGTTGCGGCCGAGCCGCGTGCGAGTACAAGGCCGGGTCGTCATGCGCGACCGCGAGTCAATCGAGTGAAGCCGAAATCCCAAGCGTTCCGCGTCGTTCAGATCGCCCTCCTCGGTTTGTCGCTGGCGACCTCTGGGCGCGCGCAGTCCTTGAACGGAACTCAGTGGATCTGGGGATCGTGGGCGAAGGATCTCACGCGCCCGAGCGATGAAGCCTGCTGGTTCCGGCGAACCCTCGATCTCGGGACCGTTCCAACGAAGGCGATGCTCGTCGTCGCCGCGGACAATCGCGGCGAGGTCTGGATCAACGGCTCGCCCGTGGTCGTCTGTGACGACTGGATGGCTCCACCGTCGGTCGACGTCGCCGGGAAGCTGCGCGCCGGCCGGAACGTGATCTGCGTCAGGGCGGCGAACGACGGCGGACCCGCGGGGCTGGCGTTCGCGCTTCGTCTCGACTCGGATGCCAAACCCACCGTCGTCAGTGATCGAGCGTGGCTCACGTCATCGAAAGAGACCCCGCGCTGGCTCGAAACCGATGCGGACGAGTCCGGCTGGGCTCCGGCGCGTGAGATCGCGAAGTTCGGCGGCGGGCCGTGGGGCTCGGTCGCTGCAGCGCCGCCGCAAGAACCGCCCGCCTTCGATCCGCCCCCGGGCTACACGGTGACGGAGATCGCCTCCGGGATCGGATCGATCATCGCGTGCTGCCGAAACGATGCCGGCGGCGTGTTCGTGGCGATCGAGCGCGGCGGAGTGATCCTCCTCGAGGACCGCGATCGCGACGGCGTGTTCGAAACTCGGACGCCGTGGCTCACCGGCGGGTGGTCGGCGCAGGGCCTCTGCTGGTCGAAGGGCCATCTGTTCGTCAATGGCCGCGGACCGGCCGGCCCGGGTTTGTATCGCGTCGACGGCGAGGGCACGGCGCGCACGCCCGTCCTGCTCGGCGCCTACACGGGGGAGATGGGCGAGCACGGCGCGCATGCCATCGTCGAAGGGCCCGACGATCGACTCTGGGTCGCCGTCGGAAACCACGTGCGGATCGCCGGGCCCATCAGCCCGGATTCGCCATACCGGATCGCCTACGAAGGAAACGTCGTGCCCCCGCTTCCCGATCCCAACGGCCATGCCGTGGGAATCCTCGCACCCGGCGGCGTCATCGCCTCCGTCGATCGCGAGGGCAAGGAGTGGCGGATCATCTCGGGCGGGTTCCGCAACACCTACGACCTCGCGTTCACGTCCGACGGGGCGTGCTTCACCTACGACTCGGACATGGAGTGGGACATCGGTTTGCCCTGGTATCGCCCGGTGCGGCTCTGCCATGCGATGCCCGGCGCGGAATTCGGCTGGCGCAACGGGTCCGGGAAATGGCCTGACTGGTATCCGGACTCGCTCGGCAGCGTCGTCGACGTGGGCCGCGGATCGCCGACCGGCATGGCGACGTGGGATGGCCCCAACGTGCCGCAGCGCTTCCGCGGTTCGATCCTCGCGGGGGACTGGGCGCAGGGGCGCATCCTGGCGTTCTTCGTCCGACCGACGGGCGCGAGCTTCACCGGCGATCACGAGGTCCTGCTCTCGGGGCGTCCGCTGAACGTGACGGACCTCGTGATCGACGACAACGGCGACGTCCTGTTCACGACCGGTGGTCGAGGGACACGGGGCGCGCTGTTCCGCCTCCACGCGGCCGCACCCGACGAGAAGGGGCGGGCGCCCGTGGCGCAAGCCGTGCCCTGGAAGGCTCCCTTCGATGGCTCCACGCCCATCGAGGCGCTCCTCCTCGGGCTCGATGACGCCGACCGGGCCACGCGCTTCCTCGCGGGCCGCGAACTGGAACGGCGCGACCCGGCCCAATGGAATCCCGCCTCGCGGAGCTGGCGGACCGAGCGGCAGAAGTTCGGAGCCATGATCGCGCTCGCTCGCCGGTCGATCGGTGGAGCGTCGTCGCCCGAGTCGTGGACCGAGACCGTGGCGCTCTGGCAGGCTCCCGTCACGGATGCGACCGTCGCCAGCGATGCCGAGAGGCTGCGGTTCTGGGAACTCGCGGCGATTCACGACAAGGCCATCGGCGTCGCACTCGGCGCACCGGCGATCCGCTCGCCCGATCGCCGTGAACTCGTCATCGAACAGGCTGAACTGCGCGCCATGGCGGAAGCGTGGTCGTCGTCCCTCGGAACGGAGGGTGATCCGCAAGCCATCGACGCGCTCCTCGGCATGCTCGATTCGCTGCCGTCGCACGAGGATCAGATCCGCATCGCCTACTGCCTGCGGTTGCTCGATCGCAACTGGAACGACGAGCGGGCGCGCCGGTTCATCCGGTGGCATTCCGTAGCCGCGACCTGGTCCGGCGGCGCGAGCTTCGGAGGCCACCTGGCCGCGATCCGTCGTGACTTCGCGTCGCACATCCGCCCCGAGTTGCGGGCGGAGCTGGACAAAGCCATTGCGTCGGCGACGCCGAGCCTGCGTGTCGAACTGGCGGCGGGGTCTCCGAAGCGCGACTTCGACCTCACGCTCAAGATGCTCCGGCGGACCCTCTCCGCCGAGCGACGATCGACCGCCGAAGGCGCGCTCGTGTTCAAGCGGACCTGTGCCGCGTGCCACCGCATCGGCGACATCGGCACGGCCGTCGGTCCCGATCTGGCGACGGTGCGTGCCCGGTTCTCGATCGACGATCAGCTCGTCGCCGTCATGGAGCCGTCGCGGACGATCGCCGACCAGTACCGTCCGATCAACGTCTTCCGGAAGGACGACCCAGTCGTCTCCGGGCTCGTCGTCGGTCGGACGGACGCCGGGATCGAACTCCTGCTTCCGACCGGCGAGCGGACGAAGATTGCGCGCGAGGCGATCGAGGAGGAGAAACCATCGACCGTGTCGGTGATGCCCGAGGGTCTCCTCGACGGGCTGACCCTCGAGGAGATCGGCGACCTCTTCGCGTTCCTCAACGCGGGCAAGCCGACGCCGCTCCCTGCCGCAACTCAGTGGCGCACGCTCTTCGACGGGAAGACGCTCGACGGCTGGGATGGCGAGCCGGGCCTGTGGACGATCGAGGGCTCGACGATCCACGGCCTCGCGAACGGGCAGCCGCTGAGCACGTTCCTCGTCTCGAAGGAGTCATACCGGGACTTCATCGCCGAGTTCGACGTGCTTCTCGACGAGGGCAACAGCGGCCTGCAGTTCCGGTCGAAGCGCGATGGGTTCCGCGTGATGGGATATCAGGCCGACGTGGGCGAGGCCTATTGGGGGTCGCTGTACGAGGAGGGCGGACGCGGCATGCTGCACCTCGCGCCTCCCGAATTGTGGAAGCCCGAGGTGCGACTGCATCGCTGGAACCACTACGTCGTCGACGCGCGCGGGTCGCGAATCCGAGTCGAAGTGAACGGCGTCGTGATGTCGGAGATGGACGACCAGAACGGAGCCCGCGAGGGCGTCTTTGGATTCCAGCTCCACGCACGCAGCACCACGTCCGTGCATCTGCGCGCGATCCGCGTCCGCACGTTCTGAGGCCCGCGACTCAGCACGCCGCTCCGAAGAGCGACGGCTCGGCGATCGAGCCCGTGCGCTCGAAGCGGAGCAGCGCGTCCTTCGTGGACAATCCGCCCGCGTAGCCCGTCAGCGTGCCGTTCGATCCGATGACCCGGTGGCACGGAACGACGATGCCGCGCGGGTTGCGGCCGTTCGCCTGGCCGACGGCGCGGACGGCATCCGGCGATCCGATCCGGCGCGCGATGTCCAAGTAGCTGCGCGTTTCGCCGAAGGGGATCTCGCAGAGCGCGTCCCACACGCGCCGCTGGAACGGCGTGCCGAGCTCGGCGAACCGCAGGTCGAAGCGGCGTCGTTGCCCGGCGAAGTACTCGGCCAGTTGTGCGTCCACGGCGCCGGTGCGTCGCGCGTCGTGTTCACCGATCTCCGTCGGCGCCACGCCTCCGAACGAGATCGCGACCAGCGCTTCCGTCGCATCGACGACGGTCGTGATGGGGCCGATGGGGGACTGGATGACGTTGTGAAAACGGCTCATGGGACCTCCCGGTCGTATCTCCACAGGTGCGTGGTGGCGAGGCCGCGCCAGGGGCGGAACGGCTCGAGGAGCTCGAAGGTGCGTGGACCGTCCGGGCGCGTGTCCAGACGGAAGAGTTTCTGCAATGCGCTCGCGAGCGACGAGTCACCCACGGGCACCGAGTCGACGAAGCCGCGGGTTCGCAAGAGGAGATACCCGATGGACCACGGTCCGAGCCCGGAGATCTTTCGCAGGCGATTGGCCGCGGTGACGGCTCCGACACGCGTGAACGCCTCGTCGTCGAATGCGCGCGTCGCGAAGCGGCGGGCAGCCTCGACGACGAAGCGGGCCTTGGCCCCGGAGAACTTCCGCGACGTGAGATCGCCGAGGTCGAGCTTCGCCACGTCCTCGGCACGGGGCGGCGCGCGAAGTCCATCGCCGACCTCGGGAGACGCCAGCTCGCAGATGACGCGGCGCAGCTCTGCCGCGAACTTCAGGTTCACCTGCTGGCCGACGATCGTGCGCAGGACGCCGTCGAAGGTCGTCTGGCTTTGGGGCGCCACGAGGCCGCGCGTGCGGATCAGCTCGCGGTGGGGTCCGCGGATCGTGTCGCGCTCGAACCGCTGTGGATCCTGCTCGAATCCGAGGACGCGCGTCACGAGAGCCTGGGCGTCGTAGGCGGCGCTCCAGGGGAGCGTCTCGTCCGATTCGATCTCGCAGAGCGCCATTCGGGCGCGGAACTCCACGCGCAGGCGTGCGGGCCGATCGCCGATCCAGGTGCCCGTGGTCCAGATCGAGCCTCGCACGCGCTCCGTCGCCTCGAACGGATCGCGCCCCAGCACGTCGAGGATCGCCTGCACGCACAGCGTCGCCGGGAGCTCGATGCGGAATCTGGGAGCGGCGCCCAGCTTCTCCGCGGCCGCCGGCGTGAGTCCCGTGAGCCGCTTGAGCGCCGCGTGGAACGTGGATGCGGACTCGAACCCCACGGCGAACGCCGCGTCTTTCGCTCGCAGGCGGCGTTCGCGCCACAGATGCATCGCCCGATGTACCCGGGCACGCCGCGCGAGTTCGGACGGCGTCGTGTGCCAGTGCTCGCGCACCAAGGCGTGCAGTTGCGACGCTGCCAGACCCGTGAACGCACGCATCTGCGCCGACGTGCGGAATTCGTGCGGCCGCTCGGCGAGGGCCGCGCCCAGCGCATCCATCTCGGATGCACGCGCATCGGACCCGGCGGCGAAGGCGTCAGGCTTGCACCGCTTGCAGGCGCGGAAGCCGGCGCGACACGCGTCCGTCACGTTCGGGAAGAACTCCACGTTCTCGCGCCGCGGCTTCTTCGCCGTGCACGTCGGCCGGCAGTAGATCCCCGTCGTCTTCACGCCGACGTAGAACGTGCCGTCGCTTTCGGGATCGCGATCGAGCAGCTTGCGATAGAGGAGTTCAGGATCGTTCAACACGCGCGCAGCGTATCAGCGGGGGCGGACGCCGCGCTTCCGGAGAACTCCGGTGGAATTCGAACGTGCGCCGGCATGGTGCCGGTGGTCTGTGGTTTGGTCAGGCAAGCCACCGCACGAATGTACGCTCCGATTCCGTACGATGCGTCCATCGTGAAGTCGACGAATGTGACGATGCTGCGCGCCAGACTGCGAGGGTTCCTGGAGGCGGTGAAGCACGGCGAGACCGTCGAGATCCTCGATCGTCGCACACCTGTCGCGCGGTTGGTGCCCGTCGGGCCCGTGGCGACGGATGGTGCGCGTACGACTCCCGAGTGGCTCGAGAAGCTGCGCCGCGCCGGTGTCGTTCGTGTTGGTCCCATGAAAGGGGTCCGTGACATCGCCAAGAGGCGCCCACCCGGGGCGAAGCCGACCGGCGCGCTTGATGCGTTGCTCGATGAGCGGCGAGGTGGTCGATGAGGTTCTGGGATTCCTCGGCGTTGGTGCCGTTGGTCGTCAGGGAACCGATGACCAAGGTCGTCCAACAGGAGTCCGAAGCCGACCATGAAGTTGTGGTCTGGGGCCTGACGTCCGTCGAGGTGTGGTCAGCGGTCGCCAGGAAACGCTGTGAAGGCGCGTTGCGATCGCCGGACATCACCGCGGCCCGGCGTCCGTTGGTTCAGCTGTCTGATGACTGGACGGAACTGTCCGACATCGGTGCCGTGCGCCGGCGGCGTGCCGCAGACGCATTGCCGCTCGCTGCGGCCCTCACGCTCGTCAGCGATCGGCCTGAGGCGTTTGGATTCGTCACGCTGGACGACCGCCTCGCAGAGGCGGCCGAGCAGGAGGCGTTCCGCGTCGTGGAGCCGACGAGAAAGGGCGCTGCGGAGTGATCGGCGCGGCGGGAGACCCGCCGGCGTCCCCGCGTTGCCTGAGTTGGACAGCGGCGCGCGCTTGCCTGTAGACTCTCGCGCATGATGGTTCGGGCGTCTTTGAGGCTCTTCACCATCGTGTCGATCGGCCTGGCTGCGACGGCGCATGCGCGGGCTGTCGTCGCGGTGCCGCAGTCTCCGATTGCGACGATGCGGCCGACGACGCCAGTGATTCGTGTTCGACTCGTCGATCAGGCGGGCGCTCCCGTGACGGCAGCACGAGTCGAACTCATCCTGCGAAATGCGGCTGGGGCGGACACGGCGCCGCCGCCCACGGCGGACGGCGTGTTCACGATTCCGCTCGAAGGCGATCCGTTCGAGTTGCCGGCCCGCGGGGCGATCCGCGTCACGGTGGCCGGCTGCGGTTCCGTATCGAAGGGCATCGACGTGGACACGGCCCTCTCGTCCGTGACGACGATCGAAGTGGCGAGGCCCGATTCTCGAGCGGTCGTCATGCCCCGGGAGAACGCAGCGCCGGCGATCGGCGCAACGCTCGTGGACGACGACCGCCGGCCGCTCGCGGACTGCGAGGTGGCGATCACCGTCGATCCGTCGGCTCCGAATCGCCCGATCGAGTCACGGCCGCAATTCGCCCGCAGCGACGCCACGGGGCGCGTGGTGATTCCCATGGCTGACGTCCTGGCTCCTGGAGAGGCGCCGCCGGCGCGCATCGAACTCGAACTGCGGCACCACGCCATGCATCCGCCGATGGTGCGCGAGGTCGATCGCTTCGGGATCGTCGACGTGGCGCG
The DNA here is from genome assembly GCA_044222185.1 of Planctomycetota bacterium. GTDB lineage: Bacteria > Planctomycetota > CAIWVZ01 > JBGANV01. The sequence goes on along the minus strand of JBGANV010000003.1, from coordinate 704,202 downwards.
GGTCGATTGGGCCCAGGGCCGCGATGTCGGCACGGTCGTGCTGCGCGAGCGGCCGGTCCTCCTGTCGGGCCGCGTCGTCGACGAACGCGGGCAAATGGCTCAAGGCGTCTTCGTGCGCCTGACGGGAGTGGATTGTCCTCTGGCTCCGCGTTCGGTCGTCGTGACGGACGGTGAGGGCGTCTTCGTCGCCCTCGGCGATACCGCGTCGAGTCTTCTCCACGTCCGCCTCGGCGGTCTGGGATTCGAGGGACGAGACGTTCAGATCGAACGTGAGCCATCCACCGAGCCGACACTCGAGATCCGGCGAACTCGCGGGATCTCGCTGTCGGTTCGCACCGACCCGTGGGCGGCGCCGCTCGTCGCGGCCGACTGGATCCCCAGCGACACTGCCGGAACCAGCGTCCGCATTCCGGTCGATCCATTTCAGGATCACGTCGCGCTTTCGGCCACGGTCGCACCCGGAGTGGGGACGCTCAGGTTTCGGCTGGGGCGATCGGGCGCCGAAGCGCTGCGGATCGACGACGTGCTCGTCGGCGACGACGGGCATGTGGATGACCCACGCCTCGTCGGACTCGATCTGCGGGGACGGATCCGCCTCGCATCGATCTCCGTGGTCGACGACGAAGGTCATCCCGTGGACGAGTTCGCGTGCGTCACCGAGTGTCGCTCGGACTGGGCCGTTGCCGATTCCACCGATGGAGTTCGCCAGCTTCGCGGTCGATGCCTCGTGCCGACGACCGATGCGGGCGTGACCGTGTGGATCGCGTACGGCAACGGGCGGGTGCTGACCGTCGACGGCGTCACGTCGGATCGGGAGGTCGTGGTGCCGCGCGGCATCCCGGTCGCGATCTGCCTGGCCGGACCGCTGCCCGAGCTCCGCGGTCGTGCACGACTCCTCGTGCGACTCCATGGTGAGGGCGGCAGCGCCGAGGCCGCCGTTGCGCCCGACGGCTCGGCGCTCGCCTGGCTTCCGGCGTTCGGGACGTACCGGGCCGAGATGTTGCTCCAGATCCGCCCCAGCACGCCGTTGGCGGCGACGCCGTCACCGCGCACGCGGTTTGGCCTCGGTATCGAGGGCTCGGTGACCTGCACCGAGGGGCAACCCCCGCCGACGCTGAACCTGCGGGCGCCGACCCAGTCGGAAGTCGACGCCCGTCTTCAGCGACGCTGACGCGTCGCCCGACGCACATGCGTCGTCGTAGCCGCGCCAGCCTCGCCCCGGTTCACGTGTTGATCGTCACCGCGCTCGTGATGTGGAACTGGCCGTTCGGAGGCGGCGGGAGGCTCGACGGCGTGATCACGACGCCCTGGTTGAAGATCGTGAGACCGGGCGGAAGCCCGCCGGGGCCGAGGGGCACCGAGATCGAGTAATCGCCGCACCACCAATCGGTGGCAGCTCCAGGATTGGCCGCCTGGAACGCGCCCGTGCCATCGGCGACGACGTAGTACTGCCCCGGCGTGAGCCCGACGTTGAGGAGGCCGAGCGCTCCCAGGTTCACCGGTCCTGGATCGAGCGTGGCGACCAGGATCACAGGCCCTCCGGCGTTCGCGTTGATCGACCACGTCAGGACGCCGTTCGGGCCCGTGCTGCCCGTCACCGTCAGGGCCGCCGAGGGCGGGATGGCGAGGGCGGGCGTGTAGGTCTGAGAGGTGCCCGCGAGCGCCGATCCCGCTGCGTTGAAGGACGCTTGAATGCCGGCCGATCCGGTGGGGTTCTGGATCCCGCGCGTCGCGCTCGCGCCGCCGTCCATGGAGGAGATGATCGAGGTCGTGATCCTGTTCGTGGTCTCGTCGAGGATGACCTTGAAGCTCTCGATCAGGCTCGTGTTGCCGTAGTGCCCGACCCCGTTCCAGAACGCGACGAACCTGCGATTCGGCGCCGCGCCGAGGGTCTGGTACGTGATCGTGCCCGGCGCCTGGTAGAGGTCATCCCAATAGGCGCAGATGCACGCGCCGGGAGCGCCGGCGTTCGGCAGCCCCGTGTTGGCGTACGTCGTCGCGTTCGACGTGAAGCTCAAGAATCCGTTCGAGCACACATAGGCGTTGGTGTAGGTCGCGCCATAGAAGGTGAACCCGAAACCGAGCTGCACGAGCGTCGAGACGTCATCACCGATCGTTGCGTTGCTCGGCGAGGTGAGCAGTGGGTTGTCGAACGGCGCCGCGGCGTTGAGGACGTAGGTCTGCGGTGTCACGGCGCTGGGATCGGCCGGGCACGCGGTCGTGGGCTTGAACGGATCGATGACCTCAGAGACGTCGGACGCGGCGGTGGCGTCGAACCAGAAGTTGTCCATCGTGCCCCAGCGCAGCGCGTTCTCGTAGCGCGACGTGTGCGGGCACTCCCAGTGGATCGAGCTCCCGGTGATGGTGATGGCCCACGGCGTGTTCGCGTAGGGCCCGCCGCTGTGGTACGGAATCGAGCGGAAGCCAGCGTTCGTGATGAGCGTTCCCGGGGCGAAGTTGACCGTGAACCCGCCACCCGAGCGATCGGAGTTCAAGTTCTGGACGGCGACCTCCCAGTGGTAGTTGCCGCCGCCGAGCGGGGTGGCGCGCTTGCCGATGAAGAAGCGGCCGTCGATGTCGTAGGTCGTGATGACGACCGCGGGGTCGATCGCCTGCCAGGCGTAGATCGCGGGCTGCTGCGCATGGACGGCGCCGTTGAAGCTCGCGTTCGGTGCCCCAACCGCCGGAGTGTTGATCCTCTGCCACGTGGCGTTGTTGGTGGCGTTTCCGGCGAAGGCGTCATCGGCCGTGATGTACTCGGCCTCGACGAAGTACTGAGCGGCGGCGTTGCCGAGGTCGGCGTTCGCGACCTGAAGGCGGCCGGCGATCGTCGGATCACCTGCCGGAATCAGGTGAGGGAACGTGTAGACGCCCGTCGTGGCGTTCACCTCGCTGCGCGGTCCCAGTCCGCCTTGGTTGCCGTTCAGGCCCGAACCGTACGCGTCGGAGCATCCGACCCCGAGCTGCGCCCCGCCGTTCGGAGGCTGGATGCAGGTGCCACACCCGCCGCTGTTCGTCGAGGAGAACGCGTGCTTGAGCCAGGACATCCCGATCTGGCGGAACCGCCCGTTGGCGTACATGTACATGTTCTGGGCGATGACCGGATGCTGGTTGTTGCCGGCGATCCAGGTGACGGGCTGCGTGCCGACGTTGCACGCGACCGTACCGACGGCGAACGCGCTGATCGTGTTGGCCGCGTTCTGCCCGTAGCCTCCGACGTCGGTCAGGCTGCTGACGGTGACGTCGGGGCCGACGGAGGCTTGCGCAACGAGCGACGTTGCGAGCAGGGAGAGGGAGACGACGGAGGACGCAGCGAGATTCCGCATGAAAGGGCGCCTTCGGTAGGAAACGGCGAGTGACATGACGGCCCTGGCAAGGACCGGTGAAGCCTCGTCAGCTTACAGGCGTCAGCGAGGCGCACCCCGATTTTTCGATCGCCGCCGCTCGGGGATCCCATCCGCCCACGCTCAGGGTGGGACACTCCAGGCTCGTCGCGTGCGCCGTCGGAAGTCCGCGCTCAGCCGGGCCGTCGCCGACCCGTCCGTCAGAGCTCGGTCTTCGTCGAGCGGGTCATGAGCGACGTCAGCGCTTCGAGCGGCGGCTTCTCCTCGAAGAGGATCTCGTAGACCTCGCGCACGATCGGCATGTCGACGCGGTGACGTCGGGCGAGCGCAAGCGTGGACTTCGTCGTCGGCACGCCCTCGGCCACCATTTCCATGTCGCCGAGGATCTTCTGCAGCGAGACGCCCTTGCCGAGCCGCTCGCCCACGAAACGATTGCGGCCGTGGCGCGAGAATGCGCTGGTGATGAGGTCGCCCATGCCGGCGAGTCCCTGCATGGTGTTGGGCTTGGCGCCCATCTTGCGTGCGAGGCGCGAGATCTCGACCAGCCCGCGCGTGACGAGCGCGGCCTTGGTGTTGTCGCCGAATCCGAGCCCGTCGCAGATTCCCGCCGCGATCGCGATGACGTTCTTCAGGGCACCACCAAGCTCGACGCCCGCCGGATCCACGTTCGTGTAGACGCGGAAGCGCGGGGTCGTCAGGGCGTTCTGCAGTTTGCGGGCGATCGGGTGCGAGCGCGTGGCGATGACGACGGACGCGGGGCTGTGCCGTGCCACCTCTTCGGCGTGACTCGGACCCGAAAGCACGGCGATCGTGTTGCGTGGGAACAACTCGCGGAGGACCTGGCTTGGTCGAAGCAGCGTGCCGATCTCGATTCCCTTCGACAGCGAAAGGATGAGCTGCTTGGGCCGCACCACGCCCTGGAAGTCGCCGAAGACCCCGCGCACCCATTGCGTGGGAACGGCGTTGATGATGACGGCCGCCTTGTTCAGAGCCTCGTCCCGGTCGTGCGTGAACACGAGATCACGCGGCAGCGACACTCCGGGGAGGTACTTCACGTTCTCGCGTTTCGTCCGGACGACGTCCACGTAGTCGGCATCATGACCCCAGATCGTCACGGGATGTCCGCGCTCGAGAAGGAGAAGTCCCACGGCCGTGCCCCAACCACCGTTTCCGATCACTGCGTACTTCGCGCTCACGCCCGCTTCCCTCCGATCTTCGGTTCCTGTCCACTCACGATGCGGCTCACGTTCTTTCGATGGCGGATGACGACCCAGACTGAGACGAATACGAAGAGCGCGAGCGTCCAGGACTTCGGTCGCGCGAAGGCGGTCTCGCGATTCCAGGCCCAAAAGAGGAGCGGCAGCGCGATCGAGGCGACGATACTGCCGAGCGAGACCATGCGGAAGATCGCGAGCACGAGGCCGAAGACGGCGAGCGTCGCGATGCCGACGAGCGGTGCGAGGGCCAGGATGAGACCGGACGCCGTCGCCACGCCCTTGCCACCCTTGAACTGGTGCCACAGGGGGTAGCAGTGCCCGAGGAAGGCAGCGAAGCCGGCGGCGAGTGAGACCGGGATCGAGAGGCTGCCAGGCAACGACGGATCGCCGAGCGCCTCCTTGGCGATGGCGACCGGCGCGAATCCCTTCAGGAAGTCGAGGAAGTAGATGAGGATCCCGAGCTTCCGCCCGAGCACGCGGCCAGCATTCGTCGCGCCGAGGTTCCCGCTGCCTACCGTGCGCAAGTCGATGCCACGGAGCTGGCGCACGAGGATGTAGGCAAACGAGATGGATCCGACGAGGTAGGACCCGACGATGAATGCCGACGCGCTCCAACCGCTCATGAACGAGATGCTCGGGTCCCGGGTCCGGGAGGTGCCGGCGGAGGTGTGAAGGTGGCCGTCATGCCGAGGGAGGGCGCGAGCTTAGCAGTGGCCGGAAGCGGCGACGAGCGCGCGGTGTGGCTCGTCTCCCGCCCGCGGCGGGGGTATTCTGTTGCCTCATGGCTGGCGTGCCTCCGAACTCGACGCCTCCGTCGCCACCCTCATCGACTCCGCCACCGGTGCCGCCCCCGATGGCGCAGGGCGTCGGCCGCCCGCCGCATTCGCGCTTCGGGCCGCGCAAGCCTTCCCGACGCAACCCGTGGATCGCGGCCGCCATCGCCGTGGGAATCCTCTGGGGGCTGGCGGCGCTCGGGATCATGGTGTTCAGGGATCGCGGTGACCGTGGCCCGCGCCACGAGGACGTCGCCGAGCTGTTCGTGCAGCGCATCGGACTTGCGAACGGCTATGTCAAGGGCTCCGGAGCCAAGCCCGAGGATGCGCCGGTCACGGGGCTCCGCGCGGCGTGGGACATGCTGATGCCCGAGAAACAGCTCGACGTCCCGTTCGACGTCTTCGTCGAGGACTGGACGAAGCTGTTCGACGCGCGCGGCTTCGTGCGCGACGTCCGGTTCGCATCCAAGCGCAGCGGCAACCGGAAATGGCCCCGCGGGTTCGTGCTCGGCTACACGCTCCTGCTCGGGAACGAGAACAGTCGCCACGACGAGCTGGGAGCGTTGCTCCTGGAAGTCAACCTCGTGCGCGACGACAAGTCCTACAAGATCGCCGATTACGCGGTCAGCGATACGGTCAATCCCGCGGCGAAGTGAGGGGCGCGGGAGCGCCGCGTTTCCACGCGGCCGGACGGACGGTGGTGCGGAGCTGGATTCGTTGGGAGGTCGACAGCGATGGCGCGGTCGTCGACGTTCGCGGCAGGGCAGGAGCCCTGCCGAACCAGCCAGGCAGAGCCTGGCGTTCCGACGCAGCACGCTCGGGAAGTGGTGCGCGGGGAGCGCCGCGTTTCGACGCGGCCGGACGGCAGGGCTCCGCCCTGCCCGATGTGCTGACGGCCGTTCGGACGGTGGTGCGGGAAGTGGAGTTGTCGGGATGTCGACAGCGATGGCGCGGCCGTCGACGTTCACGGCAGGGCAGGACCCCTGCCGAACCGGCCAGGCAGAGCCTGGCGTTCCGGCGCAGCACGCACGGGAAGCGGTGCGCGGGGAGCGCCGCGTTTCGACGCGGCCGGACGGCAGGGCTCTGCCCTGCCCGATGTGCTGACGGCCGCTCGGACGGTGGTGCGGGAAGTGGAGTTGTCGGGATGTCGACAGCGATGGCGCGGTCGTCGACGTTCGCGGCAGGGCAGGAGCCCTGCCGAACCGGCGAGGCAGAGCTTGGCGTTCCCGGGATCGAACGAAGACGTGGACTTCGCTCTGTGGCTCGACGGCGGCGGCGATCCACTGCCGCCGACGGGAATCGACTTGAGCTACGTGGTCCCCATGGGGCTCGGCGGCTTGACCGTGCGGCTCCAGTTCTTCGCCGTGCACCCGCTCGCGGCGAACGGAACGTACGCGGCGAGCGCGGCGCACGACATCGTGTTCTGAATCGCAAGCGTCCCGTTCAACGACCGAGGAGATAGGTCTGCGGCGCGCCGTTGCGCGCGACGGGCTTCGTGAGAACCGTCCGGGAGCCACTCTTCGTGATCCGCAGGGCGAAGGGATCGGGGAGCCACGAGCGCACCGCGAAATGTCCGTCCAACCCCGTTCGCGTCGGCGGCTTCGAGCAGAACTCGAGGGGCCGATCCCCGGCGCGCGCCGACAGGTGCACGACGCTCACCGACGCGTCCTCGACCGGGCGGTCGTCGCCGTCGATCACCCACCCCTCCGCGACGACGGCGGTCTCGCGCACGACGACGTCGGCCAGGTCGTTGATTCCAACCGCGAGCGTCGCCGGGAGCTCGATGAGGCCGCACCGGCCATCGAGCATCGTGATCTCCACGAACGCTGGCGGACGCGCGAGCGAGGATGAGACATCGCGCCACGCAAACCGCGCAAAGCCTTCGGAGTCCGTCTGCGGGGTCGACCGACGTGGGACGACTGTTCCCGAGACGTCCCGATCCTCGCACCGAAGCTGAAAGCCCCGCGAGGCCAGGGCCCGTCCGCTCACCGCCGCGACGCGAAAGCGGACGACCGGCACGGCGGCACCGACGGCCACGGCGACGTCGATCGTCTCGCCCGCGTGCGTTGGCCCTTTGATCTTCGTCTTCGCCGGCGAGTACTCGTCCGCCGTGACGGTGACCTCCATTTCGAACCCCAACGGGACGCGTTCGAGCGTCAGGGTTCCGTCCGATCGCGTCATTCTCGGCGGATTCCCCGAGGATCTGCCGGCCTTCCCATCGTCCTGACTCCGGCCTCGCGGCGCGACGGTGATGGGCGTCTCCTCCCGAATGGGCGCGCCCGATCGATCGACGACGGTGATCCGCAGCGTGCCGCCTTCCCTCTGCCGCAGCACCACGAAGTCGCGGGGCGGATTCCGCAGGTCGACGGAGGCCGAGCCGGCCGACGGGCTCGGCACGGCGATCGACACCGTCGCCTGATCGACGCGGCCGGGACTGACACCGCGCAAGAGGCGCGACAGGCACCCGAGAGTCACGAACCCGTTCGTTCCCGTGACGCGCGTCATGCGAGCCGACTCCAGCTCTTGCAGCGGATTCAAGCTGACGGTCATGCCTGGGACCCCCACGTCGTCGTCGTCGACCACCAGCACGCGCACGCGCCGCTCCGGGCCGACCGCGATCGTGAACGGCGCGCGTTCCCCCTCGGCCCATCGCGCAGCACTCGTTCCCGCCTCCGCATGAACGGCGATGAGGATCCGATCCGAGTCGTGGGCGATGCGAGTCTCTCCCGAGGCGTCCGTGCGGTAGCGCGTGGCGAGGGGCGCGATCCAGTTCTCGAGATCGGGGAGAAACGAGCCCACCTCCGCCGGATGGCGAGTGACGAGATCGGCCTCCGGCGTGCAGAAGACGTCGGCGCCCCCGCACGGCGTGCCTGATTCGGAGACGATGCGCACGACGATCCCACCCTCGACCGGTTCGGTGATGGGGAGCTTCCGCAGCGCCAACAACGCCGCGTCCGCCTCCGTGTCGCCCCGCGTATCGGCCGTCGTCTCTCGTGCGGATCGCTCCCCGAGCCACGCCGTGCCCGCGGCGAAACCGATCAACGCCACGATCGCGGCGCTTCGCAGGACGATCCGCTTCATGGCGCGTACCTCACGAACGTCTCGCGGCCTGAATCGATGGTGATCGTGCGCGTGAGGATGTGGGACGGCCTCGGGGTTCGCGGCGACTGGAGTCGAGGTGTGATGCGCAAGAAGTAGGTGCCGGGGACGACGGGGTCGAAGGTCACGACGGGCTCGTCATGGCGAACGTTCCGCTCGTAGCCGTTCAGGAGGTTTTGCACGGGGTCGTCTGACGAAAGCCAAACGGCGTAGGACTCCGCCTCCACGTTGGCGCTCGGAGCGAGTTCGATCCGCAGTCGTCCACCTGGATCGAGCTTCACGCGGCCGAGTTCCACGGTGCCGTCGTCGGGGAGAGCTACGGGGCCGATCCACGCGAGCGGTTTGCCGTCCACGTGGACGCGGATCCTGCACGTCCGTCCCTCGTCGTATTCGAACCACGCCTGGCCGCCTCGTGCGAAGAGGGGGAACGTATCGATGGCGGCCGCCTTTGGCCCGGGCTCGACGAGGACGACCGATCCGATGCGCGGCGCCTCTGCGTCGCTTGCGTCGGTCGTCGTGGTCGGCACGTCACCTGTCAGAGTCAGCGTCGCACGCGGTGGTGCCAGGAGCGCGAGTTGCAGCGCGTCCACGGGCCCCGTCAGCGTCACCGAGCCGTGGGTCGGCGAGGAGCGCAACTCGGGATGCCATACACTCACACGGCTCTCGTGCCCGACAGGGATCGGGACGACGAATGTGCCGTCGTCGTCGACCGAGGTCGTCACCGTATCCTCGGTTCGTGGCGGCTCACTCATCGCATCCTTCACGAGCACCAACGCACCCTTGACGCTACGCTCCCGCGGCCCGACGACGACGCCGCGTTGTGGGCGAAGTCCGCTCAGATCGAGTGACAGCTCGTATCGCGCGTTCGGATCCGCGATCTCGACGACTTCGGAGCGGCGCCCGGTCGTTGCGTCGACTAGGCAGTAACGGCCTGGGGGCACGTCCGGCAGCGTGAATCGGAGCCGGCCATCTGGCGAGGGCGGCTGACTCGAGTCGCTGCGCCAGTAGACGAACGCGTGCGCGTCGACGTGAGGCCACTCGTTGAGCCGTAGTTGGAGGCTGAGCCCGGGTGCGGGGATGACGGTCGCCGTGATCGAGAGCCCCTTGGTGAACGGGACAGCGACGTCGAGTCGACCTCCAGCGGGCCACGGCAAGTCGCTCGCGCTTCTGATCACCACGTTGGGCATGCCGTTCGAGCTGAATTCCAACATGGGGACGACGTCGTGCGTCTGGCTCCAGAGTTGGAACGTGACGGTGGCTGATGACGGGTCCTCGCGCCAATCCGTGATCATCGTTTGCGAACGGTCGTGGTCGATCTGAAAGTCGTCTGGCAGCCGCCGCGCGCCGTTGACCGTGACGTGTGCGGTGACCTGGAGCGGCGCGCCCAGATCGACGGCGACGCGCTTCGACCGCTCTCCGTCGGCGATGGTGAACGAGTCAGCCCGTAGCCGGTTCCATCGGGCAGCCGTCGGCAGGTGGATGTCGACGGCGTAGGTGTCCGGCCACAACGCCTCGAAGATCGCGTCTCCGTCCGCGTTCGTCGTGCGCGGATGCGTCAACGCGACGTTGGCGGCGGATGCGACGAGCTGCACGTCCGCGCCACCGACGGGCTTGTTCTCCGCCACGACGTGGACGACGAGGTGGCACAGCGGCGCGAACCGGATCGGCTCGCCCACCTCGTGTCCGTCCGCCTGGGTCAGCCGCGCGGCCGCGCCCGACGCGTCGACCGCGATGGCGAACGGACTCCACCCGCCCGATCGCGGAATCGTCGGCGCCACGAGGACTCCGCCCTGCACGCGTGCGTCTGCGAACTTGCCACCGAGAAGCCATGAGCTCAGGTGTCGGACGACGACGGAGGCCCCATCGGCCGGCGTAGCCGCATCGTGCTCGATCGGCCACCGCATGCCGAGCGGGACGGCGTGCCGCCGCAATCGAAGCGTCAAGTCGCGCTTGTCCCCCAAGGCGAATTCGGCGACCGCGGGGTCGGGCAGTTGCCAACCGGCGGGCGGCGCTGCACGCACGGAGAGCCTGGCGCGTGGAGCAAACACGTCGAAGACACATCGGCCGTCGGCGTCCGACACGGCGGGCGCGGAAAGAGCCACGGGATCGCCCTCGGCGCCCATAACCACGCTCACCGAGGTGCCCGGCACCGGTTTGTCGTCCGTGTCCGATCGGACGTCCACCGTGATCCGCTCGGACGCACCGACGCGCACCGTCAGCGACGTGGGCTCGTCGATTTCCTTCGGCGGCACGCCCACGCCCATACGCCCGTCGCGCGTCACGACGCGTGCGACCCACGGCCACGAGCGCACCCAGCCGAAGGACAGTTCGCCATGGCCGTCGGCGGTAGCGTCGACCAGGACCGGCGTCATCCAAGGGGCGGGCGCGATGCGGACGTGCGCATGGGCCACAGTTCCTTCGTCGCCGACGACGCGAATGACGTGCGTCAGCATGGGTGCGCACGGAATGATCCCGAGGTCGAGCGGGGAGGGGATCTGCGGGTTGAACCACGACGTCGTGATCGCGCCGATCGAGTCCGGCGCGCGCGCGTGGACCGCGACCGTTACCGAGTCGTCGGACGTGGCCGCAAACGGAAGGTCGACGTGAAATGCCCCAGCTGCATCGCTCGTGGTCGTCACCGACTGATCGCCGCCCGTGACCACGACGCTTGCGTCCACCACGGGGAACCGCCCCGGACCGACGAGTCGGCCCAGGATCACGCGCGTCTTCACCGGCGCGTTGGCAGGATCCGCGGACGGATCGAAGGGCGAGGCGATGGTCCGCAGTTGGCTGCGAGATGCGGGGCGAGACTCGCCGTCGGGCTCGGTCGCGTGAGCTTCATCCGCAAGTCGTGCGACGGCGACCCGCGCCCGCGCCTCCTCGCGACTGACGACGAACGCCCACGCCGCGACAACCGCCGCCACCAATCCGACGCCGACCCAGACTCTCGCTCGCTTCGACATGTCGTGCCCGCGCCCGCCGTGACGGCCGGATCCTATCGGAAGGCGTCGGGCGAAGGGAAGCGCCGGGAATCGCTCCGCCGAAAGTCACGTGGGTCCTCCATCAGGTTTCGCGCGCGCCGGGGCTCGGGGCAGGACCGGCTCTCCGCGTTGCCCTGATCGTTCGCCCCGTGGTACGTTGCGCGCTCGCCTCAGCCGGCGAGAGCGAGCCACGAAGCATGAGCCAGAAACGACCCATCCGCGTCGGTGTTCTCACGTTCGGTGACGGCCGCGAGTTTCTCCAGGGGCCCCTCTCGGAGGTGAATGCGCGATTCACGAAGGGCCTGCGCGAGGTTCTCGAAGCCGAAGGCATGCAGGTCGTCGAGGGTGAGGACGTCATCTGGCGCAACGACCTCGCCGAGAAGAACGCCAAGCAGCTGCGCTCGGCGGACGTGGACGTGGTGGTGTTCAATTACGCGGTGTGGGCCTGGCCGCAGTATTCACGCGTGGCGAGCCAGATCCTCCCGCAGCCGATCATTCAGTTCTCCAACGTCAACCCGCGCTACCCGGGGCTCGTGGGCATGCTCGCCGCATCCGGGTCGCTGGCTCAGGCCGACGTGTCGTTCTTCAAGACGTTCGGCGATACGGACGACGCGCACGTCAGAGGCCGCCTCGTGAGCCAGATCCGCGCCGTGGCCACGGCGCATCGTCTGCGCGGGCAGACGTTCGGGCTCTTCGGCGGACGCTCGCTCGGCATCGACACGGCCGTCGCCGATCCGGCGCTGTGGATGAAACAGTTCGGCATCGACGTCGACCACGTCGATCAGATGGAACTCGTGCGTCGCGCGGGGCTCGTCGCGAAGGATCGCGTCGAGGCGGCGTTCCGCTGGTGCGAGAAGCACGTCGGCAAGATCGAGTGGGCCGACGACTCCAAGGGACGGCTGACGCCGGATCTGCTCAAGCGCCAGATCTCCATGTACTACGCCGCGAAGGAGCTCTGTGCAGAGTTCGGCTACGACTTCTGCGGCATCAAGGGGCAGCGCGAGCTCACCGAGCACTACGCGACGGCCGACATCGCCGAGGCGTTCCTGAACGACCCCTACGATTTCGACGGACCGAAGGACCCCATCGTCTGCTCGACGGAAGCCGACATGGACGCGGCCCTCACGATGCAGGTCTTCCACCTTCTGTCGGGCGAGCCCAGCCTGTTTGCCGACGTGCGGCACTACTTCGAGCGCGAAGGCGTCTGGGACCTCTGCAACTCCGGCAACCACGCGACCTATTTCGCCGGTCGCAGCCACGACCCGCGTGAAAACCTGCCCCGCGTTTCGTTCAAGCCGCAGGGCTTCTACTTCCCAGCGGGCGGGGCCGCCGTCTACCACATCGCGTCACCGGGGAAGGTCACGCTCGGGCGCTTCACGCGATGCGGCACCGCGAAGTACCGCTTGACCGCCGTGCGTGCCGAGTTCATGAGCTTCGGATCGGCGGACGACCAGGCGCTTGCGTTCACGACACAGGACAACTGGCCCCACGCGCTCGCGCGGCTCGGCTGCTCGCCCGAGACCTTCGTGGGGAACTTCCACTGCAACCACATCCACGGCACCTACGGCGACTGGATCGAGGAGCTGCGGACCATCGCCGGCGTGCTTGGCGTCGAATTCGTCGAACTCCGTGACTGACGAACCGCGACTGCGCGCGATCGGCATCCGCAAGGCGTTCGGCGCGGTCTCCGTGCTCCGCGGCGTGGATCTCGACGTGGGCGCGGGCGAGATCGTCGCGCTCCTGGGCGAAAACGGCGCCGGCAAGTCCACGTTGATCCGGGCGCTCGCGGGCGTCCATCGCCCCGACGCCGGCGAGATCCGAGTGGCCGGCGAGGTGCAGCACTTCCGCGCGCCCGCGGAGGCTCAACGCGCGGGCATCGCCACGATCCACCAGGAGCTCTCGCTCGTTCCCTCGCTCACGTGCGCGGAGAACCTGTTTCTCGGCCGCGAGCCGCGAACGCGCTTCGGCTTCATCGACCGCCGCACCATGCGACGCGAGGCGCAGGCGCAACTCGCGACGCTGCACGCGGGCCTGGATCCGGACGAACCCGTCTCCGCACTCGGAGTCGGCCTCCGCCAGCTTCTCGAGATCGCCAAGGCGCTCTCGCGGCAGGCGAGCATCCTGATCCTCGACGAACCCACGTCCGCGCTGACGTCGTCGGAGCGCGAGACGCTCTTCACCGTGCTGCGCAAGCTCCGCACGGCGGGGACGGGCATGATCTACGTCTCCCACCGGCTGGAGGAGGTCGAAGCTCTCTGCGATCGACTCGTGATCCTGCGCGACGGCGTCGTCGCGGGCGCACGCCCCGTTCGCGGGACGTCGCGCGACGAGATCGTGCGGATGCTCGTGGGCCGCGAGGTCTCTCGGACGGCGATCTCCCGCGCGGTGCCCGGGGACGTGGTGCTGCGGATTCGCGATTTGAGTCTTGCCCCGCGTCGCGCGGGACGACCGGTCCCACTCCACGGTCTGGATCTGGACGTACGACGGGGCGAGATCGTGGGACTGGCGGGACTTCTCGGGTCGGGGCGCACGGCGACGATGCAATCTCTCTTCGGACTCCTCGCGGGCCGCGTGCACGGCGAGGTTCAGCTCGACGGCCGCCGACTCGCGCTGCGGTCCGCGAGGGACGCGGTCCGCGCCGGCATCGCGTTCGTTCCCGAAGAACGCAAGGTCGCGGGGATCGTCGGTTGCCGCTCCATCGCCGAAAACGTCCTCCTGACCGTCCCCGCGCGGGTGACCCGACGCGGACTCCGCGATCGTGGAGAGGAGCGTCGCGTCGTCGACGAGGTCGTCGCCCGATTCGGAATCAGGTGCAAGAGCACGGCCCAACGCGTCGGCGAACTGTCGGGCGGCAATCAGCAGAAGGTCGTCGTCGGGAAGTGGCTGGCGGCGCAGCCGCGCCTCTTCCTCATCGACGAGCCGACGCGCGGAGTCGACGTGGGTGCGCGTCGCGAGATCCACGAGAAGCTGCGGGAAATCGTCGGCGCCGGCGCAGCCATGATCATCGCCAGCTCGGACTGGCAGGAGCTGTGCGAGCTGTGCGACCGCGTGCTCGTGCTCCGCGGGGGCCGGGTGGCGCGTTCGTTCGATGCCACCGAGCTCACCGAAGCGGGACTCCTCGCGGCCGCGGCGGAAGGAGGCGCGGCGTGAAAGGTCTGTCACGCATCGTGTCCATGCAGGGAGTTGCGCTCGTGCTGCTTTTCGCGATGGGCGCGATCCTGTCTCCGACCGATCGCGCGGGCGGCAACATCTTCCTCGGCGCCGGGAACCAGAGCGACGTGCTCCGCCAGATCGCATCGGTGGGCATCCTCGCCATCGGCATGACGCTCGTGGTGTTCACGGGAGGCATCGATCTTTCGGTCGGCTCCACGCTCGCGCTGGGGTCGATCGTCTCGGCACGACTCCTCATGGAATGGATGCCGGGCGGCTGGGGCGGCGTCACCGTGGTGCTCCTCGCGGCGACGGCCTGCGGCGCCTGCGTCGGCGTCGTCAACGGCATGCTCGTGGCGGTCGGCGGGCTCCAGCCGTTCATCGCCACGCTCGGATCCATGGTCGCCGTGCTCGGCGTTTCGCGGCTCGCGGCGGGCGCGGGCCAGATGGTCCGCCCGATCTACTTCGGACCGGGGCAGGCGCCGGAGGAATTTCGCAGGCTCGCGTCGCGGCTCGCCGACCTCGTGCCCGTGCCGGGCCTGTTCTTCGTCGCGGCCATCGTCGTCGGGATGTTCCTGATCCACGCCCTGCCGCTCGGCCGGCACGTCTTCGCCGTGGGCGGCAACGAGGAGGCCGCCCGTCATTCCGGCATCGCCGTCGGACGGGTGAAGATCTTCGTCTACTCGATGTGCGGCGCGCTGGCAGGACTGACGGGTGCGCTCTACGCTGCGCAGTACACGCAGGGAAAACCCGACGCCGGAGACGGCAAGGAACTGGATGCCATCGCCGCCGTGGTGATCGGCGGAACGAGCCTGCGCGGGGGCGATGGGTCGATCGGCGGCACGGTCGTCGGAGTCCTGCTGTTCGGATACATGCAGAACATCTTCCAGCTCCAAGGGCTGGACTCGAACATCCAGTACGTGATCAAGGGCCTGCTGATCGTCGTCGCCGCCGTGGCGCAGGGCGATCGGCTTGGCGCCTGGTGGAGCCGGATTCGCGCAAGGCGCACGGGATGAAGACATGACGGGGATGAGGGAATTTTCCAGGTCCAGTTGCGTCGCGTGGGTCGTCTTCGTCGCGCTGGCATGCGGAATCGTGGCATGCGGGCGGACCGAATCCGGGCCCAAGGGCGTCGACCGCAAGCCCGTCGTCGGCTTCAGCCAGTGCACCACGTCCGAGCCGTGGCGCGCGCTCTTCAACGAGGAGTTGGAGCGCGAGGCGGCGAAGCACAAAGACCAGTTCGATCTCGCGGTGTCCGACGGCCAGGACAAACTCGAGAAGCAGGTGATCGACGTGGAGGCGTTCATCCGCCAGAAGGTGGACGTCATCCTGATCTCGCCGAAGGACTCGGCCGGGCTCACGCCGTCGATCGAGCGCGCGATGGATGCGGGAATCCCCGTCATCGTCCTCGATCGCGACTCCAACACGGACAAGAAGACGGCGTTCATCGGCGGCGACAACCTGGCGATCGGGCGCGAGGCCGGGAAGTTCGTCGTCGAGCACCTGGGCGGGGTGGGAAAGGCCAAGGGCAACATCGTGGAGATCTGGGGCGGCATGGCGGTGATCGCTGCGCAGGAACGCCACAAGGGCTTCCGCGAGTTCGTCGACAAGGAGCCGGGCATCAAGGTCCTGCTCGACAACCAGGACGCCGACTGGAAGCTCGACAAGGCGAAATCCGTCATGGAGACGGCGCTGCGCCAGTTCGATGCCATCGACCTCGTGTACGCGCACAACGACCCCATGGCCTACGGCGCGTACCTCGCGGCGAAGGAGGCTGGCCGCGCCGAGAAGATCGCCTTCGTGGGGATCGACGCCATTCCGAAGGAGGGCGGCCTGTGGGTGAAGAATGGCTTCCTCACGGCGACCTTCGTCTACACGACGCCCGGGCCCGAGGCGATTCGCGAGGCCTCCGAGGTGTTGAAAGGACAGCCCGTGCCCAAGAGGACCACGCTTCCGACGAAGGCGATCACGAAGGCCAACGTGGACGAGTTCCTGAAGGCGGCTGGGGTGAAGTGACGCCCGTTCGACGCTCGTGAGCCGGGCCCAGGCAATCCACCCGGCGAGGAGAGGTTTGAATTCGCGACGGGCGTTTCGCGCTGGCCAGGCTGCGGCTGCGACGTACTCTCATCGCTCGAGCGGAAAGACGTCCTGGAGCGCTGCATTCCTCGCGACGCCCTTTCGCCATGGCCGCCGTGTACTCTGCACGCGGTCCCGGAGCTCGAACCATGGGCGAACAAGACACCGAACCTGAACTTTCCGACGAGCGCGTCCGTAACGTCACGGCCGCGTTGCTCCGCGACGTCGAGGCCCTGCGCCGCGCGCTCGACGCAGGGCTGTTCGAGACGGGGGTCCATCGCATCGGCGCCGAACAGGAGATCGTCCTCGTCGACGAGGCGATGAATCCGGCCCCGGTCGCCACGGACGTTCTCGACGCCGTCGACGATCCGTCTGTCGTGCCCGAGATCGCGCGCTTCAACGTGGAGATCAACCTGGCTCCACGTCTGCTGACGGGGTGTGGTCTCAGCGAGATGGAGGCCGAACTCGTCGCGGCGCTTGCCCGTGTCGACGCGGCCGCCGCGCGCAGCGGAGCCCGACCGTTCCTCTGCGGCATTCTCCCCACGATCCGCACCGCGGATCTGACGCTCGCGAACATGATGCCTCGGCCTCGTTATCGCGCGCTCAACGACGCAGTTCGCAAGCTTCGTGGCGGTGTGTTCCGCTGCCACATCAAGGGCGTGGATGAGATCGACGTCACCTCCGACAGCGTCATGCTGGAGGCCGTCAACACGAGCTTCCAGGTCCACTACCAGGTCTCGCCCCAGGAATTCGCGAAGGTCTACAACGCGGCGCAGCTCATCGCGGCGCCCGTGCTCGCTGCGGCCGTGAACTCTCCGGTGCTCCTCAACCGGCGCCTGTGGGCGGAAACCCGCGTCGCCGTGTTCCAGCATTCGATCGACTCGCGAACGACGGGCCAGCAGGTCCGTGGGCATCGTCCTCGCGTCGACTTCGGCGATCGGTGGGTCCGCAACTCCGTGCTCGAGATCTTCCAGGAAGACATCTCGCGGTTTCGCGTCGTGCTCGCGTGCGATCCGGACGAGGATCCGATCGCGCTGGTGGATCGCGGCGTGGCCCCGCAGCTTCGGGCGCTGCGCCTCTTCAACGGAACCGTCTATCGGTGGAACCGGCCGTGCTATGGCGTCGTCGATGGAGTCGCGCACCTGCGGATCGAGGCGCGCGCCCTTCCCGCGGGGCCGACCGTCCTGGACGAGATGGCGAACGCGGCGTTCTTCACGGGGTTGCTCGCGGGCGTCTCGGACGAATACGGCGACGTCTCCGCTCTCATCCCGTTCGACGACGCGCGCGCGAACTTCCTCGCGGCGTCGCGATTCGGCCTCGATGCCCAGCTTCGCTGGCCCGGGATCGGAACGGTTCCCGCCGCGGTGCTGATCGGCGAGCACCTGCTTCCGCTCGCACGCGCCGGCCTGCGAGGACGCGGAGTCGTGGAGGCGGACGTCGATCGCTATCTCGGCACGATCGGTGAGCGCGTTCGCAGCGGTCGCACGGGATCCGCGTGGGCGCTGGCGTCCATGCACGCACTCACGGCCGCTGGCGTCCCGCGCGAGCAGCAGGGGCGCGCGCTCACGGCCTCCGCTCTGGAACAGCAGCGGACGGGACGCCCCGTCCACGAATGGGAGAGTGCCAGCGCTCAGCCCGGAGACGACTTCCGCTCGTCGTACCGGACGGTCGGCCAGTTCATGACGACGGATCTGCGCACCGTGCACCGCGGGGACCTCGTCGACCTCGTGGCCGCGCTGATGGACTGGGGCCACGTGCGCCACATTCCCGTGGAGGACGAGGAGGGCCGGATCGTCGGTGTCGTGTCCCATCGGGCGATCGTGCGGCTCGTCGCCAACTCTGCGGGTCGCCCGCTGGCACCGCTGACGGTCGAGTCGATCATGAAACGCGACCCGGCGACGGTCACTCCGGACACTCCGACCCTGGACGCCATCCGCGTGATGCGCGAGCGGAAGGTCGGTTGCCTGCCGGTGATCGAGGCCGGCCGCCTCGTCGGGATCGTGACGGAGCAGGATTTCATCGTCATCGCTCAGTGGTTGCTCGAGGAACGCCTCGCCTGATGCGCGCGGAGCGCCAGGCTCCGCCTGGCCGGACGGCGAGGTTCCACCTCGCCAAGCGGGCGGACGCGCATTGGAACCGCGTGCGGCGATGTCGACCGATCGCCGCCCGCACCGTCGCGCGATGAATGCCAACCCGTCGTTCCCGGCGAGTCCGGAGGCCTCGCCATCCAGCCGCGTGAAACGCAGCGCTCCGGAACGCCAGGCTCGTCCTCGCCGCGACCGTCGACACCCGCCCGCACCAGCACTCGTCACGAGCGTGTCACGGCCGCGCTCACCGCCTCGACCGTGCGATCACAGGCGGATACGCTGCGCCCTGCTGGGAGATCATCGCCATGACCGAATGCTGTCCGGGTGGAACGTGTTCGCCGGCGCCGACGGGCGACGGGCTCGATCGGCGCGAATTCGTGAAGCTCATTTCCGTGGGGGCGATCGGGGGCTGGCTCGGCGCGGCGGGGCCTTTCGCGCCGTCCGACGTACGACCGGACATCGATCACTTCGTGCCGGCCGACAAGAAACTCCCGGCTGCCTGGGTTCGCGCGCTCACCGAGCGCGGCGAACCCACGATCTACTCGGGCGAGACGGCGGAGGCGCTGGGCATGCCCTGCGGCGGGATCGGCACGGGCGAAGTGTATCTGCTCGGTGACGGGCGGCTCGGGCGATTCGACGTGTTCAATCGGCATCGCGACACGGGCTACGGCCTGCGCAACTACGAATTCCTCGTGCCGGAGACACCGATCGCCCAGAGCTTCGACGTCGAGGTGATCCGCGCCGACAAGACGTCGCGCACGTGGACACTCGATCGCAGCGGATTCACGTCCGTCGAGTTCGTGGGGCAGTATCCCGTGGCCGAGATCCGCTACTCGGATCCAGCCTGCCCCGTCCGGGTGACGCTCAGGGTGTTCAGTCCATTCATCCCGCTCGATGCCGCGTCTTCCGGGTTCCCGGCGACGTGTTTCGCCTGGAAGATCGAGAACGTTTCCGATGCGGAAGTGGGCGTCAAGCTCACGGGACGATTCGAGAACGCCGTCCTGCGCGACAACCGCCAGGATCTGGATCTCGAAGATCGCACGCGGAGCGATTCGATTCGCGGGGCCGGCGGCAAGCGCGCCGCCTCCATGGTGGTCTTCGAGATGGCGTCGTCGGCGCCTCGGACGGATGGAGGAACCGAATCTCGTCCGACGCGCGTTCTCGGCGATTTCGAGGGCGACGACTGGGGCGAATGGAAGGCCGAGGGCGCGGCCATGGGTTCGAAGCCGGCCCGCGGCAAGGCCCCCACGCAGCAGCGCGTGACCGGGTTCAAGGGCCGAGGGCTCGTGAACTCCTACGCCAACACCGACGACGCGCGCGGGAAGCTGACGTCGCCCGACTTCGTCGTCGATCGACGGTGGCTGAACTTCCTCATGGGTGGTGGAGCGGGGCGCAACGTCGGGCTCCGCCTCGTCGTCGACGGCGCGACGGTGCGGACCGCGCAGGGACGGAACGACGAGCGGCTCACGTGGCAGCGCATGGACGTCTCGAAATGGAGCGGCAAGACCGCGCGCATCGAGATCTTCGACGACGCGGACGGGCCCTGGGGGCACGTCAACGTCGATCAGATCGAGCTCTCCGACCACCCGCGCGCCGGCGACCTGGACGACGTCACGAAGCTCGCGGACTTCGGCACGTTCGCTCTCGCCATGCTCGAGGACGCGTCCGGCCCTGGGCACCTGGCCACGGCGATCGATCGCGGCGTGTCTCCGACGCGCGGTGCCGTGACGGCGCTCATCGAACTTAAGCCGAAGGAATCGGCGCAGGAGATCGCCATCCTCGCGTGGCATTTCCCCAATCACCCGCGGGGCCGGAACTACGCGAACCGCTTCAAGTCCGCCAAGGACGTGGTCGCTGCGATCGCGGAGTCCTGGGATCGGCTTCACGACGGCACGATGGCGTGGCACCGCGCGTTCTACGGCGGAACGCTTCCGAATTGGTTCCTCGAGCGCGTTCACGCGCCGATCGCGAATCTCGCGACGAGCCTCGTGGAGTGGCGGGGCGATGGTCGGCTGTGGGCGTGGGAAGGGGTCGGTTGTTGCGCGGGCACCTGCACGCACGTCTGGAACTACGCCCATGGAATGGCGCGGCTGTTCCCCGAGCTCGAGCGCAACGTGCGTGAGCGCCAGGATCTGGGGGAGGGGTTCGACGAGGCTTCAGGGCTGGTCGGGTTCCGCGGCAACCGCGCCTATGCGGCGGACGGTCAATGCGGCACCGTGCTCAAGATCTACCGCGAGCACCTCTGCTCCGCCGATCGCGGATTCCTCGAGCGGACGTGGCCGCGAACGAGGAAGGCTCTCGAGTTCGCCATCGCGCGTGACGGCAACGCCGACGGCATCCTCGAGGATGCGCAGCCCAACACCTACGACATCGACTTCTTCGGCGCGAACACGTTCGTGGGGGCCCTCTATCTCGCCGCGCTCCGCGCCGGGGAGGAGATGGCGCGCCGCATGAACGACGACGCCTTCGCCACGAAGTGTCGCCAGCTGTTCGATCGAGGCTCGGCCGCGACCATGGCACGGTTGTGGAACGGCGAGTACTTCCGCCAGGACGTGGACGTCGAGCGGCACGGCGAGTGGCAATACGCCGACGGATGCCTCGCCGATCAGCTGTTCGGGCAGGCCTGGGCGGCGCAGGTCGGCCTGGGATTGCTCTATCCGCGTGACGCGACGCGGACGGCCCTCCAATCGATCTACCGCTACAACTGGGCGCCCGACGTCGGGCCCCAGAATGCGAGACACGTTCCGGAGCGATACTTCGCCCGCCGGGGCGAAGCCGGGCTGTTCATCTGCACCTGGCCGAGGTCGAAGCACCCGGGCAACGCGGGCGTGCGCTACCGCGACGAGGTGTGGACGGGCTGCGAATACCAGTTCGCCTCCAATCTCATTCACGAGGGATTCCTCACGGAGGGACTGGCCGTCGTTCGCGGCGTGCACGAACGCTACGACGGACGAAAGCACAACCCGTGGAACGAGGTCGAGTGCGGCGATCACTACGCCCGCGCTCTTGCGAGCTGGGGCTGCTTCGTCGCCATCTGCGGATTCCAGCATGACGGACCAGCCGGCGTCATCGGGTTCGACCCCCGCGTGAGTCCCGAGCGCTTCGAGGCCGCGTTCACCGGCGCGGAAGGATTCGGGACGTTCCGCCAGGAACGCGACGGGTCGACGTTCCGCGCGAAACTCGACGCCACGTGGGGTCGCGTCCGGCTCACGCGCGTGATCGTCGCGCCGGGCGGGCCGCGCGCCTCCGTCGTGGCGTCCGTTGCCGGCAAGCCTCTCGCGGGCACGCGCATCGAGCCGGATTCCCGTGATCCGCGTGTCGCCGCCGTGATCTTCCCCGACGGAGTCAGCCTGGAAGCCGGCTCGCTCACGATCGAGATACCAGTCTGAGAGGCGGCTCGACCGAAGGTCTGCGCGGCGGTGCCGCGCGCGCGCCGACGCGGCGGTGGGGTTGACCGCCGGCCGTGTCGCGTGCGATCGTGCGCCGCGACCATGGCGGACCACGGCCTCAACCCGGAAGATGCCCGATCGTTCTGGGATGCGCAGTTTCGCGCGCGGGCGACGTCGCCGCCGCAAGCGGTGAACCATGACGAGCAGGGCGAGGCGCTCGATGCCGCCGTCGCCGAGCTGTCGCAGTTCATCCGCCCCGAGTCCTGCGCGCTCGAGATCGGGTGCGGGACGGGGACGCTCCTCCAGCGGGTCGCCGGCCTCGCGCGGCGCGTGATCGGCGTGGATGTCTCGAAAGCGGCGCTCGCCTCTGCGCGGGCGGCGCTCGCGGGCGTCGGCAACGTGGAACTGATCGAGACGGCGGGGGCTGACCTCTCGGCCGTCGCGGCGAACTCGGTCGACTTCGTCTGGTCGACTCTGTGCTTCGTCACCGTCGACGAAGCGACGGTCACGTCGTATCTCGCGGAGATCGCGCGCGTCCTCGACCGAGGTGGCCGCGGCTGGCTCCAGTTCCTGGACGCCGACTCGGAGGCGGGGCGCCTCCTCGAGTCGCAGATGCGCGGGAACGCATGGCCCGCCCATGCCATCGCGCGCCGGCGGATCGCGGAGCTGTGCGCGGTCGCGGGCCTGGACCCCCATCGCGGCCTCGAGAGCGGGCCCTGGCTCTACGTGGAGATCCGAAAGCGGGGATGAGTGGTCCCCGGTCCGTTCCTCGGCGCGTTGTGCGGCGGGCGCAATCGACAGACAATCAGCGCCAACGTGGTCCGTCACCGGACAAGGGGATTCGGATGCTGATCCGCACGCGTCTCATCGGTTTGAGCCTCGCTTCCGTCGGCCTGTTCTTCGTCGCCTGCGCGGGCGGCGGGGGAGGCGGTCCGGCGTCGCAGTCGCGGACGGAGGCCGAGTCCGCGGCGAAGATCAAGGAACAGCTCGATGCGATGCAGCCGACCACGCACACGTTCGCCCAGGCGAACCCCGTGCGACTTTGGGAAGCGACGAAGGGCTACATGCAGCACGCCTTCAAGCTCGAGGAACCGCCGAACGGCGACATCCCGGTCAACGCGCCGGCGGGCAGCTCGACGCGCTACGTCGAGTCGAAGGTCATCGAGTGGTTCGGCGACGGGATGCTTCACCGGACTCGCGTCATGGCGAAGATCGAGCCCGAGCCCGGTTCGCTGACGGACATGCGCCTCAGCGTCCTCGCACTCGTCATCGAGCCGGTTCCCCAGTTCGAATTGGCGCAGGAGAATCGACCGGTGCCGTTCGAGTGGCAGCTCCAGGGCAACAACCCGATGGTCGAGAAGACCGTCAAGGACGCCATCGTGAAGCGGTACATCTGTGCTGCGGAAGGTCGGCCGATCCCGGACGACGAACTGGTGGTGTTCCCGAGCACGGACGCCCGCAAGACCGCGACGCCGAAGTGATCCGAGTCGGGGACGCACTCGGCGACGTGGTCGTTCTTCCGGCCCCGGCCCGTCGCATCGTCTCGTTGATTCCGAGCATCACGGAAACGTTGTTTGCGCTCGGATGCGGCGATCGCGTCATCGGCCGGACTACGTGGTGCATTCACCCGGCCAGCGGCGTTGCGACCGTGCCGACGGTCGGAGGTACGAAAGACCCTGACGTCGACCGCATTCGTGCCCTCGCGCCCGATCTCATCCTCGCCAACAAGGAGGAGAATCGGCTCGAAGACGTGGCCCGGCTGCGCCACCTCGCACCCGTCCACGTGTCCTATCCGCGTACTCTCGACGGCCTCCTCGATCATCTCGGGGAACTTGGCGTGCTTCTCGGCGAGCGCGGACGAACCGACAGGTTGCGCGACGAAATCGCCGAGGCCCGTGTGCGGTTTCACGCGCACCCGCGAACGCCGCGCCTCGGGTGCATCTACCTGATCTGGCGCAAGCCGTGGATGGCGGCATCGAGCGACACGTTCATCGATGCCATGCTCGAAGAGACGGGGTTCCAGAACGTGGCGCGGAGTTGGGGCGGCCGCTACCCAGTCATCGACCTCGCGCGCGCAGCGTCCGCCGACGTCGTGCTGCTCGCGTCCGAGCCGTTTCCGTTCACCGAGGCACATCGGGCTGAAGTCGCATCGGCGGCGGGGATTTCCAAGGAGCGTGTCATCTGCGTGAGCGGCGAGGCGTTCTCCTGGTTCGGCAGCCGCACGCGCGACTCGTTTGCGGAAGCCGCACGGGTTCACGCGCAGGCCGGGCGCTGATCCCACGCCCGCAGGCAGGTTCGCACCACGTACGACGCGCCCCCAGGTGAACGGATTGTTCTGCTCAAGCTAGATCCGGCCTGAGACGAAGTGTGTTGAGGCGTTCACGCACAACGACATTTCATTTCGTCCCAGCTAGCGGGGGAGGCCATGTCTCGCTCAGCCGCAATCCGGTTCGCATTCGTCTTTGCCGTCATCGCGCTCTCCAGCCTGGAGGCGCAGTCGACACGCTCGATCTACGTGGGTGGCGGGCTCGGCCACTCGATGCGCGGGATCACGAACCCACCCCTTCGGCTCACGGACGACGTCCTCGCCGTGGTGTCGGACGGCGGTTCCAGCGGACCCACCATCCCCGACGACCAGATCGTGATCGTCAGCGGCTTCCGCACGGGCCAGCTCGTCACGGCCAACGTGGGCTTCTACACCGCGCTCGGCATCACGGGCGACTCGTCCTCCACGCTCACTCGGTTGAGTGACACCAGCCTCCTGTACGTCGATCACGGGGTGCTGACCGGGACACCGACCCTGATGATCGTCTCCGACATCCCGGCGACGAACACCGTCACCACGTTCGCCCTCGACAAGGTGCATGCGCTCGATCCCGATCAGCAAACGGTGGCCGTGCTCGATGCGGACACGATTGCCTGGGTCGCGCCCGGAGCGGATGGCCTGTCCGGGACCTACGACGATCTCGTCGTCGCCGTCAAGGGACTGGCCGCGGGCGCCATCACCATGCAGGAACTGGCGATCGGTGTTCCTCTCGCCGCCGACACGGCGCGCGCCGGTGATTCACTCGTCGCCGTCCGAGCCCTGGGGGCCGATCAGTTGCCGGGCAGCGGCGACGATTCCCTGTACGTCTGCCGCGTCCTGACAGGCTCCGTCACGGTGCATGGGTCCGTGGACAACATCTCCATCGGCGCATTCCTCTCGCAACGTGGCCCGGTCACGATCGCCGACGCGGATCCCGTGCTCATCTTCCCGAGCGTGGCGCGCACGAACGACGTGTATGAACCGCTCTACGTCGCGTTCGATCACATGGAGGCAGGCGTCCAGGCCACCGTCTTCGGCACGCAGCGCGAACTCCCGCTCGGCTGGATCATGGTCCCGACACCCATCGACATCGGGGGTCGGGCATTCGCCTACATCTCCTCGGGCTCGAACCGCCAATTCCACGACAGCGACGACGAAGTGAAGGTTCATTTCCTCGCCCCTGGTGCCAACCCGGCGTCGGCCCAGTGGCGCCCGGGCGTCGGCCTCGGCATGAGTGACACCTCGGTTCCGCCGGTGTCCCTCGCGACCGACCGGTTGGTGTTCCCGTCGTCGGGACATGACCGGACCGTTGGCAACTACGACGATGGATTCCTCGTCGTCGAGAACCTTCACGCGATTTTCCCGACGTACCTGGAGGTCGTGACCGGCTCCGATCACGTCGCGCTGGCGAAGCTCAATCCGTCCGCCATCAGCGCGCTCGATTCGTCGGGGCTCATGTCCTACGTCCTCGACATCGGGACGCCGAGTCCGCAGCTGCGCCAATGGACGACGCCGCTCACCGATTGCGGTTTCCCCGTCCGCATCAACGATTGGACGCTCATGGGCGGCACCAATCTGAGTGACGCCGCGACCGACCTGCGCGACGACCTGCTCGCCATCCACTTCCCCTGGATCGAGTTGTTCGGCGACGCGTCGGCCTGCGGAAGTGGCAGCCACCCGGCGATCTCCCAGGTGACGCCTTACCTGGGAAGCACGTACTTCGCGACGGTTTCGAACGTTCCGCCCGGCGCGGCCATGGCACTGGTGCTCGCGTGGTACGGCGGGGAGGCGGCGATCAACCACCAGGCGAAGCTCTGGCTCGACTCCGCCAACATCTTCGAGGATCACGTCACGTTCGCGGACGGGTTCGGTTCGGGGTTCGTTCCCCTCTACCTGCGCCCGCTGCCGTGGCTCACCGGCCTGTCGTTCGCGGGCCAGTGGGGCGTCTTCGACCCGACGAGCGTGGGATCCTTCTGCGTCAGCAGCGGGTTCCGCCTCCATCTCGAGTGATCGAGTGGGGGCGCCCGCCGGCCGTCAGAGCTGTGATTCCACGGCCGACAGCACGGCGCGCGCCTTCACGTCGACCCTGGCGCGCAGGGCTTCGCACTCGGACTTCATACGCGCCCCGTCGGGATGGCCAGCGAGCTGCTTCACGTTGATCAACACGTTGAACGCGGCGCCGTGCACGCACGCCTGGATCAGCAGCGCGCCGACGGCCGCGTCCGAGGCCGCGTTCGGATTGCCCTTCTGCGCGACGACCAGAAGGTCAGGCAGCAGCGAAGCCGCATCCACCATCACGTGGAGCGGGCCGCGCGCCGCCTTGACCAACGCCGCCTCGATCGCCGCGGCGCGAGCCTTCTCCTCTTCCGGCGTCGCTTTCGCGAGCTTGTAGGCGCCCATGACGACGTCGTACAGCTCGGCGTCCTCGCGCGCGCCCTTGCGCAGCCGGTCGATGCCCGCGACGAGGCGCGCGCGGATCGCCACCAGTTCGGCCTCGTGCGCGGCGAACTTCTTCTTGCCGATGGTCAGGTTCGTGACCATGGCGCCCAGCGCGGCGCCGAGCGAGCCCACGAGTGCCGATGCCGATCCGCCGCCTGGCGTGGGCGCGCCGCTTTGCAGCGCGTCGATGAACGGGTCGAAGCATCGGTAGATGTCGTCACGCGTGCGGTCCAGGTGCGTCTCGATGACCTGCTCCGGCTTGAACCCCACGAGCTTCAATCGCTTGGCCGTGCTCGAGAGCAGCGCGTCGCGAGGCACGAGGCCGACGAGCTCGCTCTCGGCGATCTCGACGCCGGCGGCCGTGGCCCGCTTCTCGATCTCGGCGAACACGTCTTCGATGGCGGTCACGCGGTAGTCGAGGAGGTTCATCGACACTTGGGTCAGGCCGCGCTCCGTCAGTTCGAAGCCGCTGGCCTGAAGGTCCTTGAAGAGCCCTGGCGTGCCCTTCCATCCCGACTCGCGGATCGTGCGGGCGATGTCGCGCGAGAGCGTCGGATCCGCCGTCTTCAGGTTCACGTTGTAGGCGATGAGGAAGAACCGCGCGCCGACCGCGGTCGCGCCCGCCGTCGGGTGGATGTGGTTCGGGCCGAAGTCCGGCGTGCGCGTCGGATCGGTGCCGATGCGGTCGCGAAGCCCTTCGAACTCGCCCTGACGGATGTCGGGGAGGCGCTTGCGCTCGGGTTTCGCCGCCGCGTGTGCGTAGAGGTAGGTGGGGATCTCCAACTCGCGACCGATGCGTTCGCCGAGCCGGCGCGCAAGCGCCGCGCAGTCGTCCATCGTCAGATCCTGGAGCGGGATGAATGGGATGACGTCCGTCGCACCCATGCGCGGGTGGGCGCCCTGGTGCTGCGTGAGGTCGATCAGCGCCTTGGCCTTCGCCGTCATCCGGAAGGCCGCTTCGACCGCCGCGTCGGGCGTTCCGACGAAGGTGACGACGGAGCGGTTGTGATCCCGATCCATCTCCTGCCCGAGGATCGCCACGCCTGGGACGGCAGCGCCCGCATCGACGATCTGCTGAACGACCTCGGGCCGACGACCTTCACTGAAATTGGGCACGCATTCGACGAGTTTCATGGGGCGGGATTGTAACGAGGCCGCCGAGCGACTCCTGGCGCCGCGACTCTCGGGCGATGCGAGATCGCGCGCGGCGGGGCTCCAGCACCGTCGAACCAGTTGCTCCGCTGAAGCCCCGGTCGAAACCGACCGTCACGCGGTGTCGCCGCCCCCTGCCGGTGTCCTTCAAAGGTACCCGGCGGTTGAGCATCCGCGCGTCTCGTGCGGGGTCGTCCTCGGTGCCAATGATCGTGAGACACCACCCCATCCGAGTCTATTGTGGAGGGCGATGAGGTGTTGAACAGCAATGACAACCGAGTCAGGCGGTTGTTTCCAGAAGCCCGAGGCCCCATCGGCTCCGGAGCGGAGGACGAGCGAGCGTAGCAAGCACGGCCGGAGCGCAGGGGCCTATCGGGCCTCGCCGACAAACCCATCAGCTCGTTACATCGAAATCGTCGCGTATCCAGCCCGTCGGACGTTCTCGGCCGAGTACAAGCGAAAGATCCTGCGCGATGCCGAGACGGCGCGGGAGACCGGTGGTGTCGGCGCCCTTCTGCGGTGCGAGGGTCTTTACGCCTCACACCTCATCATCGGGCGACATCGCGCGGCCGTCGAGGCCGGGAAGGCCGTGCGGACGCGCGGAACCCGGGGAACTCATGCGCCCACGCTGTCGGAGGGATCCCTGCTCGAGCTCTCCGTGGTTGGACTGCCAGGATCGGATCCGGTGTCGGCCGCCACATCGCAGGTGTTTCCGACCGGCTCTGCGCCCCGATCGCGCTCTTCGCCAAACGAGTCCCTCGACGACCCTCGGCGCGGCACTGCGCTTCGATGCGTTTTCACGCTCGCACGCAAGGCTCCACTTGCGCGCGGAACCAGCCATCTTCTTCCAATCCATCTTCGTGAGGCCTCCACGCTGACCTGCTCGGCCCGTTCGCATGGGAGCAGCTGACTACTCGTGAAACGATGTGGAGTGACGCGCCCTTCGGCCCCTTGCCGGCGAAGTTCGTCGACCTCGTTGATGAAGACGACCCCGTTCTTTGCCCTCGTGACGGCGCCAGGATGTGGTGTCGTGGTGGGAGTGTTCGACTCGGCACCTCGAACGCAAGATCATTGGGCGCCGTCGCGACGGGCCGCAACCGTGCGCATGCGGCCACACGGTGCGGGAGCGGCGATGTCAATCTCAGATCCCAGCGCGCGCACGTGCATTCCGCGCGGGCGCCGTCGTCCCCGGGGGGGGTCCTATGGCAGCGGATCAGTCGCTCCGCGCCGTCGTGAAGGTGAACTCGCGGGTGGTGCGTTCACCATTCCCGGATTCCCATGAGACATTGACCTTGTACTGCGTGGCCGGCTTCAACGGCTCCTTTGGCAGGAGCATGACCGTGTTCTTTGCTTTGAACCAATCTGGCGCGTCCGGGGTCGTGGGCGTCCACAAGGTGCAGAAGACTGAGCCCTTGGCTGTCATTAGGGTCGCATTGGCACCGCTCAAGGGTTCGTAGCCGCAAGCACCGGTCACGGTGATCGGGAAGCCGCAGTTGACGCGCTGATTCGCGCCGGTGGGATCGGCGACGACATCCCCGGAGAGCGGCACTTCCGTCGCGTGGGACGAAGGCACCAGGAGAAGCTTCGCGGCGGAGGGGTCTGATGGAATCGCCTCGCGGAACGAAAAGGTCGCCGCCTGTGTTTGGCCGCTCGCAGTCACGTCCGCGATCCCGACGAACCTCCACGGTGTCCCAAGGATGAAGAGCCGCGAATTCGCGCTCCGCCAGATCTGCGCGACAGCGCCCACTGCATCATTGAGCGACAGGCACGATCCCAGGGCTGCTGCCGATCCCTCCGGCGTGAATCCTGGTTTTGTCGCGTCCTCCCTCGCAATTGTCCCGGTCTGCTGCATGTAGAGGCTGTGGAGGCGCGCCCCTCGAGCCTCTTTCCATACCCAGCCGACCTCTGGGGCACCGGCATCGACGACCCGGCGGTTCAGCCGCACGTACGCCTCGACGATCCGGTCGAAGTGCTCGAGCATGTCGCGTTCCACGGAGAGCATGCGACGGTCCGCGTCGGGAATATCCTTGGCCTCCGCGAGAAGGGCCGTCAATTGCTTGGCGACCTTCTCACCCATCCGCTTGAGGGCCGCAGTGGCTCGGCCTCCGCTGGACTCCCACTTCGACCCGCGGGACGAGGCAATCAGCTGGACGAATGCCTCGGCGGGTGCGACATCGTGAGTTGCAGCCAGATGCGCAAGCGCACGCGCCTCGCCATCGCACTTCGCGGCTGCCAATTCATTGATGGTGACCTGGGCCTGGGCCGCGAAGAACTTGAGGTAGTTCGCAAGAAATGGCGGATGGTCGGCGTTCGCGACGAGCCTCTCAGTGGGTGCGTCGATACTCGGGTCCGCAGTCTGGAACGACCACGACAGCGATCGACGATTCTTGTTGCTGGTCCACTCCACGACGACGTGAATGCGTACTCCGCCAGGCAGGTGACTATGCGGCGTCAGGACGAGGAGCTTGCGGCGTGCCACGCCATCCGAGTCAAAAACCGGAAGTCCCTCGAGACGAACAGGGATCTTGCTCTTCCCGTCGCTCACCGTGGCTGTCGGCGCGTCGAAGCCTGGCTCCTCGGCGTCGCCTCCGAGTACGAGGATCGGATAACCCTTGGAGTCAGTCCCGGCACCGGCCACCGGCACGCGCTTCGCATTCGCGCTCGGCGACGTCCGGAGCGTTTGCCGTGATTCCGCCGATGCTGGCGTTCGCTCGACGATGATCACCTGCGGATCTCCCTGTGCCGGGACGGTTCCCACTCCGACCCACCGGCCCGCCTCGTCAAGGATCGCCGCCCGGAGATCGACCGAAGCCATGCCCTCGGAGACCGCGAGTGCCATCTGCGTCCAACGGACGAAGCGAACCGTCGTCTGGCGCGTTTCTTGACCACTCGTCGCAGCCGCGGCCCGGCTCGCGGCGCCGTCGCCATCGCCTGCGAGCCGCTTTCGCAGCAGCATTTCGGCTTCTCGCGCCCGCCGCCAGCGCCACGAGAGTGGCGTGAGGCCGTGGGACACGCGGAGCGAGTTGATCGCGTCGTACGTCTGCAACACCTCCCCGAGCGAATCGAAGATGCGACGATCAGCCTCGATCGCGTCCCGCACGTCGTGCGGGGCGCCGGCGTATTCGGCTTTCAGCTGGGACAGTCGTGCTGAGATTCTCTTTCCCAGCGTCGCGATCGCGTCGCGGTTCGACGCCCACGTTCCGACAGGTGGACCGAGGGAATCGAGCACCTTTCGCAACGGACTACGCTCGTGCACGGTGTCGAATACCATGCGCGACTCGCCTGCGTTTGTCGTGTACCCCGCAGGGCGCACGCTCATGACTTCGAGGAGCGCGCGGAGTTGGCGCGAGAACCCTGGTTTTTGGAGCGCGGCCGCGGTCTCGATCGTCCAGTCGTTGATCTCCGTCTCGACGGCGCGAGCCGAATCGTCGGCTCCTACGGTCGATTCGGGCTTGGTCTCCTGGGAGCAAAGGAACGGGCTCATGACCATCACCATGGCCACGTACAGCATGGCGAACATCGTTCTCATCTCGCAGTCTCCTGGTGGCACAACGCCACTCTCTGTGGAGATGAGGCGGAGCCTCGGTCCGACCTGACAGTTCACGCGGGACGGCTCGTGATGTGCCGTCGGGATTCGGCGTTCGCAGAGGGTCATCGCCACGACCCGCGGTGCGAAAACGCGATCCGACCCGCACACGCGCAATCGCCGAAGTGTCAGGTTGCCCCTCGTCACCGACTCATAGCTTGTTCGGCCATTGAAGGAGGCCGCGCCAGCGTCGATTCCGGTGGCGTTGCAGGCTCCCTCCACATGGGTATGCTGGGCCGACCTCTACAACAGAGGGGAGCGGACGGGATGATCTTCGATTCGATGTACTCGCGGTTCGTGTTTCCGTTCTCGATCGAACGCCACTCTGTCGACGCCGCGGAGAAGGCGTTGCGCGGTGCGACCGCCGACTTCGCCGCGCCGACCGCTTCGAGCATTGAGGCGTACCCACTGTGGTCAAAGCGGAAGCCTCACCGCCTCTACATCGAGGAGATGCTGCGACACGTCGCGCGCTTTCTCTTTTGCAGAGCCGCCAACGGTCGATGCCGGTATCTGGGGACATCCGTTCAACTCGAACAGCGACTCTTCCGGGCCGGCGAGTTGGCGCTGCACGACAACAGGTCGGTGATCGTCACCCCACCCGAGGGCGGCAAGCTGCCCTTCGCGGAGGTCTTTCTCCTGGATCAGGGCGTCGGGCTCGTTTGTGTCAACCTGTGCATCAGATCGGCGCCCCCGACCAACGAGACGGAGATCGACCTTGGGCTCCGAGCGAGTGCCGGCGTGCAGGCGAACTACCTGCTCTCGCGCCTCGCCGATCGCAAGCACGGCGCGATCAGAACTCTCTCAGTCTCGCAGGCAACGGAATTGCGCCTCGGCGACCGCCTGAGGACAGCACCCGCTCTCTACCCCTTGCAGTGCGCCGCAAAGCCTGGCTCGTTGTTTTATCTCAAGGAGATCATCGACGCCTTGACGAAGCCGCTCAGGGCCATTCCGGAGCTGCGCTTCGAACGAACGCAAGAGCAGTTGTCCGTCTACACGGTGGCCGTCGCGCGCGCCTCGGCGGGTGACAGCGGCGACATCGCCGACGCGGGCATCGAGGCGGCCCTCTTCAAGCTGGCACAGATCGAGGAGGCCACGCATCCCGGTGCGTCCCACGCTCAGGCTCCGGTTCGTGTGGCGTTGCTGTCGCGCGTGCATGCCGCCGCGGTGTCTCTTCTTGGCGCCGCGCACATCATGACTGATCAGCGCGAGTCCGAGTTCAATGACCCCGCGGTGGTTGCAGGAGCATCGAAATCGAGTTTCAACGCCGAACGCCCGCTTCGTGGGTTCATCAAGTACTTCTCGCCCTGGCTCGTGACTCAGCTCGAGAGCTTGGTCCTGCGTCGAATTCTTCAGGACGTCCATCGCCATGGCGCCGGCATCGATACGAATGCGAGCGAGTTGCTACGGCTTCGTGGTGACCTGCTCAACCTGTCGGTGCATGGTCACTTCGATCGTGTCAGCACGCGGAACGTGCTGCACCGGTATCTCCGAGCATGCCAGAAGGGGCTGGACGTCCGTGCCGTTGCGGCGGACACGCGTGCCGCTCTGGCCGATTTCGAAGCACGTTGGACGAACCAGCGGCAGACCGAGATCAGTCGGGCGACGGCCGAGGCGGCGACTCGGCAGGTGGCACTCCTCGAGCAGACGAAGGCTCTGGCCCACACGCAACTCGTCATCGGCCGGGACATGGCCGACAACGTCCGCGCGACTCGCGAGACGCAAGACCATGTCGCACGGCTCGAGCGGTTCATCATCAGCTTCTATGCGGCGCATCTGGTCCATCTCTGTTTCGGAGAGGTCGAGGCCGTCAAGCACGGGCTCCTCTACATCTTGCCCGGCGTTTTCTTACTGGTGTTCTTCCTGTTCCCACTGCTGCCTCTCGGCCAGAAGCGCCAAGCGCACGCGCAGGATCCGTGTGACACGAACACGAGGGACGGGACCCATGACTGAAGACCCGGGCAGGACGGTCGCGCGCGCCTTGAAGCGGATAGTGCAGGGCGGGAGCGGCGCTCCGCCGTCGTCGGCCCCTATCGCGGACGCGAAACTTGCAGTGGCCGCCAGACGTTCTCGCCAACCGAGAGGTGACGATCGGCGCGAGTCAGGCGCTCCTTCCTATGGACGGCCAGTTCCGGAGTGCCGCCTCAAGACGTCGCTTCCTTGGATCTTGGGTCTGGACGTCCCGACCCTGTTGTTTGGGGCGCACCCTGCCGGATCGTGCGCGCCTTGACGTAGAGTGGAAGAAATCCCGTCGGGCCTATCAGTGCGTCGCGCGCGCGGTCGGCGTCGGACGAGGCGATGGGGTCGTGGGCATGGCAGGATAGGTTGCGCAGCTCAACGACACACCTGAGGTTGCTGCATTGCATGCGTGCGGCCTCGTGCTCGAGGCCCAGGAGCGACGGTGGGTCCACAAAAGTTCGGACAACTTCTTCGTGAATGACTCGAAATGCCGGTCGATGAAGATCCTGCTGACGCAGAATCGCCAGCTCGAAAGAGCTCGCCATGTCACCGATCGTGATCAAGCAACGAGGATGTGCCTCGGCGAAGAAGTTCGCGAGCTTGGTTTCGAGGCTATGTGACGCGTCAAACGGGAACGCGCACGACCTTGATGCTTCGTGTTCCCCACGAACTCGCACGCGACAAGGTTCGAAGAGGGTTGCGAGCATCTCACGCTCGAGTGTGCGGCCGAAAGCGACACCTCGAAAGGGGGCGAGATCTGGTTCGCTGACGAGCCGTTCTGCAAACAGCAACTCGCGCCGCGCGTCGGCGCCTATGTGCTCGAAGACCTCGGGTCCGACGAGGCCCATGAACTGTTTCGTGCCGTCATCGGCACCATCTGCCTGAACGCTCTCAGCAACCCGGCTGAGCACGCGCTCGAGCGAGGTAGCCGCCATTTCGATCACGGAGTCGTCGTCATGTCCTTCACTCCTAAGTTGAGCTACGCGTCGCACGAGCGCGGTCCTCGCGGTTCTCAGCGTCTCGACGCCCCATTGCCATGTTCGTGGGATGTCCTTCGCCAGCGCCATGAGTACGGGTTCGACCAGGTTTCCATAAGTCGTGACCGCGTGCTCGGCCGACAACCGCCGGTCAGCCTTGTTCGACGCATCGACATCACGCAACCAGGCCTTGCGGCGCTCGGCCACGTTCGCGAGCCCAGCCGTGATGCCATCCCTGGCACACTGGGCGGCGACAGGATCTCCTTCACAGACTTTGAGACCGATGAGCTCGGCGCGTGCGGTCTCGAAACACCGATCGATTTCTTCGAGCGAGCGTCCGGGAAGGACCGAGGCTCGGACGTGAATGGTGGTGAGTTCCTGGCACAAGCGAGCCACGAGCTCTACCGTTTGAGCGCGTTCGCAACCTCTTCGCGGTGAGAAGCACTCCGGAACCCTCGAGATCGCGTTGCGCAATGACTCACGGGCACGATCCCGAGAACCGTGGCAATCGTGCCATTCAGCCAGCCCGATGTACCCGCCGATGTCAGTCGGATGAAACGCGACCATCTCTTCCCAGCACTCGCGGGCAGCGTCGAGATCGCCACTCCGCTCGTAGTGCGTCGCGAGCAGTCGCGTACTTTCGACGCCCTCGCCGAAATACGTTTGGCGGAGCTCGGCGAGCCGAGCTTCGACATCGGCAGAGTCGGCAAGTTGAGATTCGATCTGCCTTGCTGTTCCGGGGTCCTGATTGGCTGCGGCGCGTCGGGCGAGGTGCTTCCGCGTTTGCACGACGGTCTCGTCAGCGGCAGCGTGAATCTGCCAGGTCTCGGGCATCGCACCCGAACTTCGCCGCGGGTCAATGTTGTCGAGCACCATGGCCAGTGCTGCTTCGGGGTCTGCCACGGCGGCAAGCGTTCCCAGGGCCGATAGAAGCCGCGCTGCCGCGATGCGGAAGCGCCGCACGCCGCGAAGCTCGGCCTCGCGGACACACGCGAGCGCGGTGCGCGCCCTGTGGATGGCTTCGACCAACCGTTCGCAGTCGCTTGGGTCGGAGACTGCGAGTTGTTCGGCCGCCTGGCACTGCAAGCGAGCCGACTCGATCAGGACTTCCAGAGTGAGGGCGGAGTCACCAGCGAGCGTCGCGCTCAGGGTAGTGGCCTGTTGGGCCGCGTCGTACGCCTCCTGGGCGAGGTTCGTGGCACCAGTCCGGCAGCGCGCTATGAGCGCCGCTGCCTTATGTCGCCAACCGTTTGCGAGGGCACACTGTGCCTGCACAGTCGGCGAGAGCCTGGCTTCCGTGAGGACTGCAATGCTCTCTGCCGCGGCGTTCGAGGCTTCATGCAGTGAATCAGGTCCGAACTCGGGTCCGAGCGCAACCAAGGCTCCACAGCGGGTCGCGAGCGCCGTGGCGGTCGCGACGACTGTGTCATGAGTTCGGGGCTCCGCCTCGGCCGATAGGACGCCAAGCGCGCGATTGACCGCCTCGATGGCTCGCCGAACGGAATCGCCGGATCCTTCCTTGATGAGGGCGAAGGCGACGTTGTTCAGTGCAATTCCACGGGCAAGCCGCAACCTGGGAGATGTGGTTTTCTGACGTGCGCATGACAGGAACTGCTCCGCCGTCTCGAGGACCCGGATCGCCTGTGCCGTTGACGGAGCGTCATCCCGCGCCATGAGCGCCGTCCCCTTGTTCAGCAGCGCAAGGACGAGCAGTTCGAGCCGGGGGAGGTCATTCACCGGGGCTGATGCGTCGAGATCCTCGATGGCCTCGGATGCGAAGCAGATCGATCTGAGGCTTGCGGTATGTGTGCCGAGAAGGTTGAGCGCGCAACTCACGTTGACCAAGGCCGCGGCTCTTACGAAGAACATCGGGCGCCACATCCTCCTTCTTGGGGTAGCCTCGATGATGGCCTCAAAGGTAGCAATGGCTTCGGTAACCGCCTCGGTTGTTTCGAGTCGCATCAGCGCGACGCCGGCAACGTGTAAGCTCTGCAACAGCGAACTGCGGTCAACCGGCAGGTCAGAGTGCAGCAGTGTCTGGAGAATCGTCCGTGCGCCGAGATAGAAGGATGTTGAGCGTTTGACGGGTGGCGGCAGGCGTTGAGCCTGGGGTGCGCTCGCGTCGGCACCGTGAAGACCACCGGCCTCCGGCGGCACAGGGCTCTGGCGTTGGCGTGGAATCGACTCCCGGAGCCTGAGCGCTTCCTCAACCGCACCAAGCGCTTCCTGGGCTGCCGTCGCGTCGTGCCGCGTCGCGTTCCTGAACCCGCGACCTAGCCAGCCGAGGCTCGCGAACTCGAGGAGCGGGTCGACCACCGGCACGACAACCCCTGCCTCCTTGAGCAACGCCTGCAGAGTTTGGACGACGCACTCGACCGAACGTGCGTCGTCGTCGATGCAATCGGCGACTGCCTGAAAGTAGTCGATGGTGCCGTCCGTCATGCGCGAATGGAACTCCGATAGAGCACACTGGATGCCGGCTGATCATAGAGTTGGCGCGTGAGGCGACAAGAAAACGTTTCACCACCGTCGCCCTCGGCACTCACCTCGACCGGGAGTCACCGCCCATGCCGTGGCCTCAAACCGGCAGTGGGTGGCGATGCAGCCGGTGATCACCTCACCCGGGGATCGACCGGGTCAGCCTCGATCCCGGTTCGATTCCGGCGTCGTTTCGTCGTCCGCATCGGGATGGGCGTCGCTCGCATCGGCCTCCGTGTCCTTGTGATTGGTCGCGCGCACCGCTGCAGTCACGATGGAGCGGAGCTTCACAGCCTCGGCTTGCTCACGCTTCTTTTGTTCCTCCGCCTTCTTCAACCGCGTGTAGTCAAGGTAGTGGAGATTCGCCTGGATGTTGTCCGTGTTCGAGTACACATAGGCGAGGAAGAACTCGGTGATCGTGGCCTTGCGCCAGGCCAGCTCCTCGGCGAGGCGAAGGACGATCCCAAGGTTGCCGGCCTGTTCATTTTCGAATGCGAGCCACCACTTGCGGGCCGAGCCCGTCGTCGAGTTCCAGTCCAACCGGTCACGGGTTTGCGCGACGAACTGGCAGAGCTGCTCGCGCGTCAGTGACCGTGGGTCCGTGAACCGAGGGGTGGTCGCCTCGACGACCTTCGGTGTTGCGCTGAAGGATGTTCGGCGCAGCGTGGCGAGGTCGACGTGGAAGGATTTCGCCGGGCCGTACGCAAGAGACGGAGCCGCCGCGCCTCGCACGACGCCGTCGGAGATCGTGATTCGGTTCACCCCCTTCGCCGCGAGTTCGGGAAGCCGAGGCCGCACAGACAGGAGCATCTGGCGCGTGATGCGCGTTGCCCCTCGTGCGCCCGTCTCGTCACGAAGCGCCCGCTCGGCGATGGCCCGCAGTGCATCTGGCGTCACCTCCAACTCGATGCCGTGCAGTTCGCACAGGCGTGATTCGCGGCGGATGAGCGAGTCCTCGGGGCTCGCGAGCAACGCCGCGATCTCCTCCGTCCCGAGTGGCTGCAGGTGTGCGATGGTCGAGAACCTGCCCACGAACTCCGGTGCAAAGCCGAAGCGGATCAGGTCCGTGGGCTCCGCGAGATCGAGCTCGCCTTGCGCGGCGGATGCGGCTGGCTGGACGGCGAGCCCGAAGCCACCGAAACCCACAGGCGGCGTCGTGCTGACGCGATCGCGGATGATCTCGTCGAGCCCGACGAAGGCCCCCAATCCAACGAACAGCACACCGGTCGTGTTCACCTCGCGGAGCCCGTCTTTGGTCTGAACCTTGACCCCGCTGCCCTCGATGATGGAGAGGAGGGCGTGCTGCACGCCCTGCCCTGAGACGTCGCGGCTGCCGGTTTCCTGCCGGCGGAGCTTGTCGATCTCGTCGATGATCACGATGCCCGACTCGGCGCGTGCGATGTCGCCGCCGGCGGCGTCGAACAGGGCTTGAACGACGACCTCGGGGTTGTCGCCCACATACCCGACCTCGGAAAGCCGAGTTGCGATGGTGTGTGCGACCGGGACGCCGAGCAGGTTGGCCAACGTTCGCACGAGGTGCGACTTACCGCACCCAGACGGACCGATGAGCAACGCGTTCTCCTTGTGGATTGCGACCGTCGGCTCACCCGTCGCCGCGGCCGCAGCGCGATGAAGGTAGTGGGCGTACACTGCCGTTGCCAGTTGCTCCTTTGCTGCGTGCTGCCCGACGACGAATCGATCCATCTGTGCCTTCATCTCTGCCGGAGTGGGCAGGATCGCGGATCTCGACATGAGGGCCTCCGTACACGATTCCGGAAACGCTGCGGTGGCACCTGACCGCTCACGCGAGCAGCCTGTTGCCCAATCCGCGGATCGGATCCTTGGATCACGGCGCTTTCCGCAGGCGTTGCCATCCAACGGACAGAGCCGGCTGGGCGCGGGATCCTGACAGTTCGGGCGGAAACCGGACCGCCCGCAGGCGCCTATTTCCTGCGGCCCCCGCGGAATGCGAGCGAGGAAACGAAGGCGACGATGATCATGAACCCGGTCGCCGCCGCGAGCAGAAGAGTGCCGCGCTCGCACAGTACGGGATTAAGGTCCGGATCGGATCGGAGCCACCCGGTGAGGCGCGGGTAGGCATTCGTCAACCCCTGGACGATTGCTGCCGGGATCGCGAGCACCGAGATTGCGAACACGATTCGCTCCACTCGTTTCTCGGAAATCGTGCGAAGCAGGGCCGCCGCATCCTGGATCTGAATGCGGGCGGCAGCGGCTTGCCCTTCGACGTCGAAGCAGGCCCGTGTGGACCGGAAGAACTGGACGAAGTCGGAAGGGCCGCCCAGATCGGGAACGGACATGAAGAGCGTCTGGCGCAAGAGGGCGAGTTCCACGGCTTTGACCACCGTGCCAATTCGTGAGGAACCGAGCCGTGTATCGATCCGTGCGGCGATCGTCTTTACCTTGAGCTGAAGATCAACATAGTCGGCGAGTTCGCACATGGCGTGCATGCGAAGCCAGAGGTAGACGCCCATGAACGTCGTGTGCCACTGGCGCAACTCGAATTCGGGATTGGCGCCGTCGACCAGCCACGAAAGGGCAACGCTTCCTTCGCGCGCGATGCCGATGATCCGGTTGCCGCGTGGGCGAATGACGCCCGGGATCTGCGGCGCATCAGGCGGCGTGGGATAGGTCGCGTCGTGTCCGTGCATCAGGCGGAACACGGCGGCGTTCGTTTTGGGGCCGTCGGGCTCGCGCCGCAGGACGATGACTGTGTGATGTTCGGCGAAGTGGGAATGGGAGAGTGTCGACCGCACACCCGGCCGGTCGCACCCGAGCAGCCATGCGGCGAGTTGCCGCAGAGCGACGGGCTTTCTATCCCCGTGCGCTGCCGGGGAAACTTCGCCGAGCCAATCCAGATAGCTCGGGAGAAGCTCACCTTGCTGGGCGTCGGCAGGGTTTACGAGGAGACTCTCCAACCGTTCTGCGTCCTGGACGGTTAGTGGCTCGCCCTGGAGAAGCCATCCGGAGGTGCGATTGGTTCCATCCATCCGGCGGCCCGCGCATACACGGTCAATGACCGCATCAAGTCTCAGATTGCCTCGACTGTCGATCCACTCGAGTTGGATTGCCAGTACGCCGAAGCCAGAAGGGAACACCGTTACGCGGACGGACGTCAGGGTCGCGGGAACGAGTCGATAGCCGGCTCGCGGTGCTGGCGGCGAGACGGCTGCTCCAGTGGCAAGAAATCGCGCGGAGGCAGTGTTCTTGACAACCAGAGCTGGGGCGCTGCACTTGCTCCGGGAGCTGTCCCCGAGTTCGAGCGTGATGGCGTGGTCGATCGAATCGCCGGCAGGCGTCTGGTGTACCGACTCGTCAACGGTCCGGCGCTCCTTCTTCGACCGCCGGTGCGCGACGTGACGCCAGCTTGGGAACAGTTCGTCGAGTTCGGCAGGGCGGCTCAGAAGCTCGTTCCAGAGTCGCGGTCGATCCTTTTCCTCCTCCTCCTGAGTCTTGTTCAGCGGACGGACGCGCCGGTCCAGCATGGCGCTGCACCATCGCGTGATGGGATCCCGCCCGCCCTGCACGTCGAACCGGATCATGAGAGTGGTTTGGGCAATGTGGCATGCCTGCGTGCCAACGCCCAGCGTCGCCCCTGCAGGTCGCGTCGTCGAAGTCGTCATTGTCGGATCTTGTTGGCTCCAGACGGCGCCCCGCAACTGATTGAATCGCAACGGGCGGGTGTCCTGCGGATCGTCCTGCCTGCACCAGGCTCGCACGCTTCACACTTGCCGGCAAAGTGTCAGGTTCCATGGCATGCCTGGCTCACTGTTCCAGAAGCAGCAGGTGGCCGTTCGGTGCGGATGCCACGGTCATGATGGCCGCAGGCGTGCCGAGCCGCCGTCCGCCGCCGAGAGCCAGTCATGGGCCACATCGGTGAAGCAAGCGAACCCCTCGTGATCGCTTCGCGACATGCGCTCATACGGATGCGCCGCCGTCGCGTTCCAGTTCAGAAAGTCCACGAGGTCATCTCAAATCCGGTGTTCAGTGGAAGCATTGACCGAAGGCGCGAGTTCGTCGTGTCCCCGGTCTGCTGTGACGACCACCGTCGTCGTTGGCTCGTGGTGATCTTCGAACGGAGATGGAATCGCGCTGTCATCGTCACGACGTTCTTCGGCCGCAGACTGCCCCGGTGCCGGTCGTTGCACGCGGGCCGCCAGCACCACGCGGCGAGGAACGTGCCGCTGATTGGCCACGATCAATAAGGAAGGCGCACCGCGAAGTCCTTTAGGGAGCGCGCCGACTTGGCGATTCTTCGGGCGAGTCGCGTCAAAGGGCAATCGCGCCATTCCGCAAGCTGTTCTCGAATCGATCGAAGAGCGACGCGACGCGTGCCGAGGGCGATGGCCGCGCGGGTGCGGAGAGCGAGAAGGTCGGCCAGAACCGGCTTGGAAGGCGGCGACGCAATCCTCAAGAGGCCTCGCGAGAGACGACGCGCGGCGAGCCGGCGTATCCCCGCGTTGGGATGATGCAGGCACAGAGTTTCCAGGATCGCCGTCCGCGTCGGTGAACTCGACGCCATCTTCCCCGAACCCTCGATCCACCGTTGACATTGGACCTCGAGCTTCGGCATTCCGGTCATCGCGCCGGTGATGAGCCAGTACTTCAGAAGGGAGTGCCGGTCGAAGTCATTCCCGAAGCGGGGATCCGTCAATGATGTTGGAATCGATCCCGAGCCGTCCTTGAAGAACCACGGGATGGAGTCGACCAGATCGAGTCGATCTCGCGGTGCACCGAGAACCCAGGCAGCGAAGAGCGCGTCCATGATGAAGTTCTGCTGGCGCTCGACCGTGGTGTCGGAACGCCCGAGGTGGTCGAAAGCGTAGGTCGCGAGATCGCCGATCCGCCGAAGCCACACCACTCGTCGTCTCGCCTCCCCGATGATCGCCTTCGTGTCGCGACAAACGCGAGCCTTGTACTCGATCAGGCGCGACTCGACGTTCTCAAGGTACATGCGTGCGAGATGACCCTTGGGGTCGAGCTGCTTGTCTCGGTTCGCATCATCGCGTGCTTCGTGAAGCTCCCGGTGCAACTGCTCCCAAGATGGGTGGCCTTCTTGCTTCCATTCGCCGCTGTCGATCGCAAGGATTGCACAGTGCGCGATCCGATCGACCCGAAGGTGGAACTCGATGGCCGTGCTGAGGATCAATCCGCCGGACGCGGCGCAGGCTTGGAGGTCTTTGGCAACCGCGCGGTCAAGCTCGACGGCCCGGGCGGAGTCGGCCGAACGAGCGTACGCCTTGCTCAATCCGAACGTCGCCAGGGCTCGTGCGACCGGGTCCTGGACCGAGCGAAACTGTTCGAGCGTCGATATGACGCGTTCGTTTTCGGACCACGTGCGCTCGACGTCGTGCATGCACACCCGGTCGAAGAGATAGATGAGATCCTGGGTCGCGCGCCGCCCGTCCTCGGGACCGAGGAACTCGAGAAAGTCGAGGATGGCGCGCCGCGGATCTGGTGACAGGCAGCGTAGCTCGATGCCTTGGGGCTCGATCTTCCGCTTCCCGCCGGAGGTGATGCCTGCTCCGTCCTGAACGACGTACATGTGGCTGAAGCCGTATCGAGCGGCGATCTCGATCTTCGCCCGGAGCTGTTTCGAGGCGATCGGAAGGAGTCGCTTGCCATCGCTGCTGATTCCGCCGGAGGCGACCGCGCCGAACGGAGCAGTCCTGCGGCGAAGGCTGAGCAGGACGGCGGCCAGCAAGGCAGAGAGCGCCGCGGACTTTCCGGTCCATTCGCGAAAGTCGAGGTCGAGCCACGCGACAGCATCAGAAATCCGGGGATCGATCTCCTTGAACCAGTCGATCGCGGAGCGGACGGCCTCGACAAGATCCTCCCGTGCGTTCGCGAACCGGTGTTCAGAGCCACCGATCGACTCGACCCGGACGTAGCCGACCGGAGGCAATTCGTCGCCGGTGCGGGGGAGGGCGACAAACGGGAATCCCGGAGGCGGCTGACCTTGGATCCTCTTGAGACGGGGTGGGAGCTGCGACAGCGAGAACCTTCCTGCTTTGCCGGCCAGATCGGCCCGATAGCGGACGTAGGCGAGGAACGCGTCGGCTCCGAGGGAGCTTTCGTCCGCATACGCGACGCATGCGAGCAGGTCTTCGAAGCTTGCCGACGCCAGTTCGGCGAGCCTCGTCGCGTCGACGAGTTTCCTGAGAACTGAGTCAGTACGAGACCGTGTACGTTTGCCCG
Organism: Planctomycetota bacterium; assembly: GCA_044222185.1. Taxonomy (GTDB): domain Bacteria; phylum Planctomycetota; family CAIWVZ01; genus JBGANV01. Next base: position 660,977 of record JBGANV010000003.1, on the reverse strand, counting down.
TCATGACAGGTGATGATGAGTTTTCGCCGTCTTCGTTGGGCTGCAGACAAGTCGTCTGGCTTCAGTTTGAGCGTCCACCTTCCCGCGATGCCCGCGGTGAGCGGTACGCGGCCCCATGCCACTCGGCGCACGGAGCGTCGCGATGTGATGGTGACCTTGAGTACAGATGAGGCGGTGACGGAACTTGTGACCGTAAGAGGGCCGACCCGCTTGCCCTTGAACTCGAGAGCGGCGCGCATCTCGTCGAACCCCGTGTCCGCAGCGACCGCATGAACTCGCCGTGCCCGCGGGTCGTGGCGCTCCGATGAATGACGAAGCACCGACCTTTGGTGGGAGTCCTTCTTTCGATCGCGTTCGAATGCCTTGCGGAGATCGTGTTGGACATCTGCGGCAAGCTTGACATCGGCCGCGTGCATCGGCACGGCGAACGCGGCGATCAGGTCCTTTTCTGGCAGCCGGACCCAGTCGCGCAACGCCTCGATTTCGGAAACCGCCTGGGCGTCAAGAGGCCGGCGGCTCGCCTCGCGCGCGAGATTCGCGGCTCTCCTCATCAGCGCAGGTGAAGTGTGAATCCCGGCGTCGTCCATCCGCCGCCAGAGCACCCACCAGCCCTGAGCGCTCGCGATGTCCCGCGCGAGGTCTCGTCCTTTCGACCGGGCGAGCGATAACGCCGTGCGCTGGATCCCAAGCATGAGCCACATGCCTGGGGCCTTGAGTTTCTTCACGGAAGCCGACAATCGTTCGAACCGCTGCTTGCCGCCACGGTTCCACAGGAGACCGACGGCGTCGCCGCAGTCGAACACTCGGGTTCCGTCCGCGGCTTCGTCGGGCTTCACACGGAGCTCGAATCCCCGGAGCGTCGATGAGCGGTTGCGCGCGGTGGTCATGGCGTCGCCTCGGGGTCCGCGCCATCAGTCGGGCTGAACAGGCTGCCGCGTCGCTGGTCGATGTAGTCCTCGAGCTGTGGAAGGGTTTTGCGCAAACGTTCGAGCGTCTTGTCCCAGTTCGACTCGCTGATTGCAGGGGCTATCCGATGCAGAGCGGTTCGATTGATCGGGAATTCGGCGTGGAGCGGCCTGTCGGCAGCGGCATTGACTCCACGGATGGGCGCGCCGGCGCGAATCAGCTTGGTCACGTGCTGAGAAACGGCGGCGAGCCTACGCCGAAAGATCTCCTCCCACTCGATCGGCTGGCGATCGTCGGAATCTGTCCCGGTCTCGGACCTGGAACCATGAGGCTTCTTGGCCGAGGCGGCGGCTGCGCTGACGAAGTCAGTCAGGAGTTTGAGGTGCTCCCGGATCCAGCTCTCGAATGAGCGGTCGTGTTCGCGGTCGAGCGCGACGACGGGATCCGGATCAGGACACCCAAACTTCCGAGAGCGCAGGAGCGAGAGCACAGCTTCCCGTCCATTGCGGCGAAGTCTATGTTTCGACCAATTGACCCGCCACCATCGGATGCAGGCGTATGCCACCATCATTGGAGCCCCGACCCTTGAGGGGATCTGGCCACGCCCTCTTCCGGACAGCCCGCTCGCTGGCGCTGGGCCGGCCAACGTGATCAGCTTCGTCAGCACCTCATGGTGCGGCTGAATGTACAACGTGTTCTTGGCACACCGGATGAATCGCTTTCGTAGCGCCGGAAGCCGTTCATCCTCCGGGAGGCTGAGGACGGACTCGCCGAAGGGCTCGTCGCGCCTGTCGTCACAGCTCGGGAGTGCGATCGAACCGCCCATCTGCTCGATCGGTATGCCTGGTTGAACCGTCCGAGCAGACGCGCGCCGCTGAATGCCACAGTACTTCAGGTACTCGTGGGCGGAGTGCTTCACGTACTTCGCCGCAACGCGCTCGGCCTTAGGGAGCGTCCCCCCGCGTGATTCCTTGAGCTCCTTGACGACCTTTTTCAGAGTCCACTGACAAAGGAAGTCCTCGACACTTGCGGGAAGATCCACGTTCAGTGGGTCCATCGATTTGTGAAGTGGGTCCCCCGACCGCGACCGCCAGTGCGACGGGACTGTTGCCTTGATTTTCATCGCGCTCGCCCTCCTGAGCGCCTCGCAGGTTTCGTCGACCCAGGCGCGAACCGCAGGGTCGGTGATCGTCCCAATGTAGTCGAGAGCCTCCTCCCACGCGTTTCGCTTCTTTGGTGGCATCGCCTTCGGATTCGTCCCTGGTCGCAGAACGAGAGCCTAAGCCCTTCGAACGACGGGCGTCAAGGGAGCCGCGCACGACGCCGAATGGGGTCCCGTTCGGCCGGGGCCCCAGTGGGCCTGGTCAGCGCCCGCCCTCTGGCTTGGCCTCCTCGCAGGGCGGAAGGTCGCGGCCTTCGGTCCGCAGGAATCTCCGGACCGTGCGCAGCGGATCCGGCGATTGGTCGCCGCGGGCCCTGCGGAGCAAGGCGGCGGTCGCCTCCTCGACCGTGGGCTCCCGCTCCGAAGCCCGCGGACTGCAGGCCCCGGCCAATGCGAGGAGCACGATTCCGAGTTTCAGCGGGTGGGTCACGAGGCTCACGCTTCCGGCAGAAGTGCCCGCAGGATTTCATCCATCTTCTGGTTGAGATCCTCGAGCTTCTTCAGGAGCTCCTCGAATTTGAGCTGGACGCCGATCATCAGGTTCAGTTTCGAGATTTGTCGCAGCACCTTCGACTTCGCGTCGTTGATCCGATGCTGCTTGGCATTCAGTGCGTCGAACAAGGTCTCGGCCCGCGCGAGGTTGGCCGCGGCGCGCGACTCCAGTTGCTCGTATTCGAGACGATCCTCGTCGTTCGCTGGAAGTGCCTCGCGTGCAGCCTTGATCCGTCCGCTCCTTCATGGCGTGGAGGTCCGCGATGAGGACTGCGCGACTGGCAAGCACGCGACCGGATCGCTCTTGCATGGATGACAGCACGCCGTAGAGCTCGGCATACAACGACTGCGAAGCGTGGATGACAGCCTTCTGATTTTCTCCCTCCTTCGCCCACGCGGCGAGTGCGTCGAGGATCTGCTTGCTGCGCTCGACGGTTTCCGACGCACCCTTCACGTCGGTGAGCGTCGTTTCGAGCTGCTTCATCAACCGGTCTGTCCGGTCGTACATCTCGTCATCGCGCGGATCGCCCGTCTGGATTCGGACGGGCCCCGGGCGTGACTCTTGTGCTGGCGCCGGCGCGAAGAGCGCGATGGTTGTGAACCCGAAGGGAACAAGCACGCTGAAGAGTCCGGATCGCATGTGTGGTCTCCGTTCGTCCGGGGTGAAATTGCCCATCGCAACCAGAAGTCGGCGGGATTCGGGAACCTGACACTTGGCTGATCGAGCGAAGTGTCAGGTTGGACTCGAGACGGGCTCAACAAGGCGGAGATCCCTACGATGACTCAAAATGCGTTTCGGGCTGCGACATGCCTCCCGTTGGTCTTCTCGCTTTGCTGCATCGCGGTCGCGGATCACGTTTCGCGCGGTGGCATCGCTCGTCAGGCGTCATCACTCCCACCAGCGTTCCGGTCGACGCCGGAGGGGTTCCTGATCGACACGAATCTTCGCGGCGACGGTCGGTCGGGGGTTGTTCTCACCCTCGGAGGGCAGTCCCAGGGCGGCGTCCGTATGGCGCCTCCAGCACGCGGCAGCCAGCGCGGCATCCTGCCGACCGCGCCAAAGGCAGCTCCTGTCCTCGCGCCGCCACCGCAGGACGACATCGTCAAGGCCCTCGATGAAGCGGCGGTCGCCTCATGGCTCGCCCTCGATCTCCCTCCTATCGATGCCTCCGAAGCGCGCGCGTCACCGATCGTCGACCGCGCGGAGCGATTGGATCTCTGGCCCGCAGCCGTCGGAACCTCGATCAGTTCGTTGAAGGTCCTTGGCCCCCAACTTGGAGGCGCGCTCCGCGAACGGCGGATCGTGGCGAACGATGTTCAGCAACGACTCCGCCTGCTGCACGACGAAATCGCAACTCGTCTCGAGCGGGCCGCGGTCGCGTTCGATCGCAGTGCAGAACTCGGAGCCCGCGTCGTTCTCGCACAGCTTCGCGAACGTCATGAGGCTGACGCCAAGGCGCTCCATCGCGAGGAGAGTCCGGCGCGCCATCAGCTCTATCGCGCTCGCCTGGAGTCGTTGGAAAGCAGCATCTTGCACTTCACAGCGTTGTTCGATCGACACGCGGCCCGTGCCCGCGTCATTCGCTCCGTTGCCAACGAACTCCGGGGCCTCGCCCGCGCTCACGCCGAGGACTCTGCCGAAATCGTGAACCTCATTCTCACACCGACCGTCGTCGAGAAGTCGTTGCCTCTCGTGGTCGACCTCCTCGTTCCGATCCAAGCCACGCAAATCGGCCAGGTGGCGGTGAACGTGCCGAAGGTGACCCGAGCGACGCCCTGATTGACAGGTCGGGCCGGCCACCCTAAGCTCCGCGGCGATGTCGCCCGCAGGGGGAGTCGGTTGGCGCGGGTGAATCCATGGCTGAACTATCGCTGGGGATACGAACCCTGTGGCGGTTGGAGCCGGACAGCGGAGGAGGTCGAGATGGCGTCGCAAACAGGTGGAGCGAGCATGGGCGATGAGGATGCGAAGGCGATTCAGAAGTGCTGGAAGGACGCATTCTGCAATTCGCTGTTACCTGACGAGGCGCAAAAGCGGTGGGAGGGTCTACGCGGGAAGCACATTCCGGCCACCGCAGCAGTCCTCGCTGACCGACTGAAACAGGGCAAGCCGATCGAATACGCGACGACGGCCGGGACGGACTCCAGGCGGAGCACGGTGGAGCACACGGTCCCGCGGCGACTCGTGCTCTGCACCGGCTTCAGCGAAGAACAGCTCGCGCTCTCGATCGCCGTCCATGCCATGCAGAGCGGCGGGACGCTTGAGGTCGTGCCGTTCGGGACACGGCCGTCGTGGACTGATGCATGTTCACGTGTGAGAACGATGCTTCGGGCGGTTGAGACGGCGCTTTCGACTGTGTTCAAAATGCCGAACATCGTCGACCAAGTTGAAGTGAAAGACGGCGCGGATCAGGCGTTGATCTTCCTCCGGCTACTCAAGTGGGCCCGCGAGCTGACGGACGTTCGTTCGCTCGCCATCGATGTGACAGGGGGCCAGAAGCCCATGCACGGCGCCGCGTCGATGTTCGCGATGTACTACGGGATACCGTCCTACTACCTGGATTTCGGCGAGTACGATTCCAAGCTTCGTCGCCCAAAGCCGTGGACGTGCAGCTACCGGGAGCAGGTGATGCCGGAGGCGGCGCTGTCGTTGCAGTCTCGGCAGCGCATCTGCAACGCAGTAGAGCGCCGCGACTTCGCGGCGGCTGAGGTGCTCGTCACTGAGCTCGTGGATCAATCGAATGGCAAACTGGCCGACTACTTCGAGAAAGCCGACAAGACGGCAATCGCTCTCGCCCAGGCCAGTATTGGCCACTGTCGCGCGTTCGCCGAGCAGCGTTATTCCGACCTGCCGGACTGTCATACCTCACTGAAGAACTGGGCGCAGAATTCAAAGACGCTCCAACTAAGCGAGAGGATGAACAGCCTCGTGAAGAATACGGAAGCGGTCACGGAGTTCCTGGTCGACGACTGGTGGCGCCTCAAGAGCCTCGAGGATACCGATCGCTTCGATGAAGAGATCGTTGGTCGGTCCGCGTTTCTCGAACTCGCGGTCAGCGCGCTTTTGGTGGTCGCAGCCAAGGATGGAATCGAGGTCCAAAGCCTTACCCCGAAAGAGCAAGGATCGGCACCTTACACGCAAGGCGAGCAAAGCCTTGTCAGTAAGACACTGGACGCCGCGCTCGCGGTCGGTCTGGGTGCGAACACTCCGGAGCGTATCAAGCTCATTTACGGAGCGCCACGCCGCGTGAGCTTCGATGTGACAACGGAGCCGTCGGCGCTGATTATCGAGCCTAACCAGGTCCTTACCTTTGATCATGGGAGCGGGCGCCGTTCAATCAGCCTGAAGGTCGTGCTGAAGCCTGGGCTCGTTGCCTACTGTAATCCACTCAAGAAAATCAACGCGAGGGCTGACTGGGTTCAGTTTCGTCATCAGATCGTGCACATGCGCGGGTCGTTGTCGGCGGACGATCGAGACTCGCTTCCGGACGCGCGAACCGCGACAAAAATCGCACTCGATGCGCTCCTCGTCGCCACTCGCCGCGTCGCGACCCCGGCGCCGTGGCCGGATGATGGCCTTGCGTGGGAAACGACGAACGGATTCTCACGGAAAGAGCGTGACCCCTATTTCAAGACGATGGACAGTCTCCCGGACCAACTCCGCCTGACCCTCGATGCGAGTGGACACTCATGAATCCGGCGAACTCCAAGTTCTTCGTCGCGACTGATGTCGACCACATCAAGGCGTACCTGCTTGGTTCGACCAAGCTGCGCGAGGTTGCGGGAGCGAGTCAGCTTCTCGAAGGGCTCGACAAGGATCCGGACGGAATCCTGCGCAAATGCGCAGCCGACGCTGGAACAGACGCCCTTGTCGTGTTTGCCGCCGGTGGCGCCGGACTGTTTGGGTTCCAGTTGGAGGCGACCGCGGCGAAGTTCGTGTCGACCGTTCGGCACGAGGCAACCAAGCACCTCGGAGAGGACAAGCTGGTCGTGAGCGGCATCGTCGCTGCCGACCCAAACGGTGCGGAGCGCGCCCGCGAGGCCGCGGTCGAGGAATTGCAACGCTTCCGCCGCGCACGGCAGGTCGACGTCGGCAGCCAGCACTTCCCGACGGCCATGCGATGCGACGGCTGTGGCCTTGAAGTCGTGACAGTGAAGACGCCGACTGGAATAGTGACGGCTGAACGGGTGCTTGGACCGTTGTGCGAGAAAAAGGGAAGCGGTCGGACGCGCGTTGTGTTCGCGCCGCCAGAAGCTTCCGCGGGAAACTCGGCCACCATCGATTGGAACGAGGACGTCCGCCGCGCCAAGGACTTCGATGAGATCGCCGGCGATGACCCGCTCGGGCTTGCAGTCGTCGTCGCCGATGTCGACGGGGCAGGAAGGAAACTCGCGGCCACCCCCCTCGACAAGGTGTCGGAATTCTCGAAGCTCCTACAGGCGGCAATTCAGGCCAGCGCCGTGTCCGCGGTCGAAACTGTCGTCAAACAACTCATCGACAAACTCTCCAGCGAGGACCCGCCGAAGCATCTCGCGAAATTCCCAGCCGAAACGATCTATTGCGCCGGTGACGACCTCGTCATCGTGACGCGAGGCTCGATCGGCCTCCCGTTCGTGCATGAACTCACAAAGGAGTTCGTGGCGAAGCACTCCAAGCCCGGCAGCCCGCTCGAAGGACTCACGATCTCCTCCGGGATCGCGATCGTCGGGCCCCATTTCCCGTTCCGGATCGCGTATGACTTCGCGACGCGCCTGCTCCGCGAGGCCAAGGCAACGCGAAAGCGGCTCGAATGGAACGTCGGTGCCGCCGACTACGCGATCGTGAGCGAATCGGGCGTTGAAGCGAGCGTCGTACTTGGCGATCGGCAGAAGGTGCACGGTCGCAATGCCATTCGCCTGACGGGGCGTCCATTCAAGGCAGAGGGCACCGGGCCACGGAGCCTCGGGGCATTCCGAGACGCGTGTCGCGAACTCGGTGCCTCTTTTCCGGCGAGCAAGTTGCACGAGACACGCGAATGGGGAAGTGTCGCGCGGATCGAAGCGGAAGCCGGCTTAGCGATCCCGTTCTCGGCGTTGCTGCCGACATTGGACAGAACGTATGCCGCGTGGCGTGCACGGCTGAGACGGTTCGCTGCAGCGGAGTCGCAGTGGGTCGCGGCCCTCAAAGCACTCGGCGATCCGTCCGCACCGACTGAGCCGTCGTCGTCTGCCGTCCCTTGGACGGACGAGGTCCCATCGGCCAAGTGGACCGCCATACCTGACCTGTGCGATGGGCAGCGCCTCTGGGGAGTCTGAAGATGCTCGATCTCGAAGTGACGATCACGATGGAAGCGGAGTTTCACATCGGATCAGGATTCGGCGTCGGCCGAACAATCGATGCCGGGATCGTCAAGGACGAGGACGGCCTTGCCGTCATCCCGGCGAGTACGATCAAGGGCCTCGCACGGGCTGCCGCGGCCGAGTTGTTCCCAGAGAAGGGCGACGCTGATCCGCGTGTGACGCAGATCTTCGGAAGCCGCGGGCGAAACGGAGACCGCAGCGGCGCCGTCATCTTCCGCGACGCTCGTTCAATCCGTGCAAGCGTCCCGGCGAAGCGGACCACGCAGATCACCGGGCGGAGCAGCCGCGACCGGATCACCGGCCGGGCGCTCAAGGGGCACCTGTTCCATTTCGAGGACGCGGAGACCGGACAATTCCGATGTCGGCTTACCTCGCGTCAGCCTCTTTCGGACGTTGCGGTCGCGCTGCTGATCCTTGCGCTGCGGCGCATCCGCGCGATCGGAGGGCAACGCCGCCGCGGCAAGGGACAGGCAAAGGTGACCGTCAGGGTTGTGGAGGGCCCATTCAAGGGCCTTCAGGTGCCTGCACCCAACGGCACGCCGATAGTGGTCCGCCACGGCGAGTTCGAGCGTGCACTGAGCGCGGTGCTGCAGCAGCCGGGAGACGTACCGGAAACGACCAGCGATGCCAACGACGCGCGCAGCCGAACCGTACCCGAGGCGGCGTCCCAGGCGGGTACAGCGGCAGCGACGCCCGCAGCCTGGACGTCCCGCGTGGTTGTCGCGTTCGCAGTGTCCAATCTCGCCGTCGCCGGCTCACCCGAGGCCGGACACGTTGTTCATAGCCTTGCGTACGTGCCGGGAACATCCGTGCGCGGCGCGATCGCCGCCCGACTCCTCGCGAAGGGAGTTGGCACGGACGCAGGATCTGAGTTCGAGTCCGTCTTCGCACGCGAAGCCGTCGTGTTTGGGCCCCTCTACCCGCTTTCGCATCCCGAGGTCGAGCAGTCCGCGCCGTTCCCGATGCCGCAGCATCTTCACACATGCAAGCTGTACCCCGGTGTCGGGCGGAACCCCGGGGCGGTCAATGTGCCTCACGGCGTGACAGATCTCCGGACCGGCCACGACACGTGCGGGTGGGCGCCTGACGTCTCGGACGCGCCAGGCGAGCGCGAGACACAGGTACCGTGTCTTTGTGGCGAGACGCTCCAACCGCTTTCAGGATTTGCGTCTCTACTCAACGGGACCTTCGGAGGTCAGGAGATCAGCGCGTGCACTCCGTCGATGCGAATCATCCAACGCACCGCCATCGACTCCGATACCCAACGCGGCAAGGACGGCGAGCTTTATGCAACAGAGGTGATCGAACGTGGGACGTGGTTCGCAGGCCATATGCACGGGCCAGCCCAACTCGTCGATTTCATCGAGATGCAGTTAGGCACGTCCTTCGAGGCGCACGTGGGCCGCGCGATCTCGCGAGGTCACGGCGGGCTTCGACTGACGCTCCTGTCGCATGCAGCGGTTGCTCCTTCGAGCGAGGCTGCGAGCGCGTCGGACTCACCCTACCCGGGCCTCGTTTCGCGAGCGATCACGACCGATGATCTCAAGGGGGAATCGTTCACCGTAACGCTCTACAGCGATCTCATCGCATGCGACGACATGCTGCGACCGCTCACCACACTGAGCGCCGACGAGTTCTGGAGTTTGATCGGCGGCAAGGGCCCCGCGCAGTTCTCAATTAACTCAGCTTTCAGCTCGCCGCGCACCATCAGTGGCTTCAATGGCGTCCCGCGCGTTCCACGCACCGACGACGTGGCGATTGTTGCAGGTTCAATGTTCGAGTTCCGCTTGAGTCCGGATGCCGATAGGGCTGCCGTTGCGAAGTTACTCGTCACAGCCGAAGAGCGCGGCATCGGATTCCGTCGCGGCGAAGGTTTCGGACGCATCGTCGTGAATCTGCTCGGCCAGGAGGCCGTCAGTCATGGCCAGTTAGCGTCTCCTCGCTTTGCGACGCTCATCCCGGGTGCTGCGTTCACCGCATGTGCGGAGGTGTCGTCGCGCAGCGCGAGTTGTGATCCCACGGCTGATGGCGAGTCATTCACTGATGAGATGACTGCCTCGGAGCGGAGCGGACTCGCGCGGCTTCTGTTGCTGGCGGCGCAACGGGGAGCGACGTGGCGCAAAACCGTCACGGAGGCACTCGAAGGCCGAAAAGAACCACGCGCGGACCGTCAACGGCCGCTGGACAAACTGCTCGCCTCCATTTCAGGGTGGAACTGCGGGGACGCGGAAGCCGCTGAACGTCTCCGTGCGACCGCATCTGATCTCGCTCGAGGAGACAAGTCATGACCGAGTCGGCGACCGGAATCACCGAACACCGCTTCAAGATGGAGTGCACGACGACGACGCCGTTGCTCACGAGCAACGGGCGCGGATCGCAGTCCTCCGACATTGCGTTTCGACGTCGACTGGACGGGACGTGCGTGATTCCTGGGAGTTCTTTGGCGGGCGTTCTCCGTGGCGTGGTGGAGAGCATGACGGGCACGACGGCGAAGTGTGTATTGGCAACGGGCGGTAGTGCATCGCCAGGCAGCGCCGAGCCTTGTCAGTGCAAGTGCTGCGAGCTCTTCGGGAACGTGCGTCCCGTGACGCGGGACGCGAACGCGGCCACGAATCGTGCCGTAGCACGCTGCTCGAAGCTCACGTTCCACGACGCCCAGATCGAACAACCGTCGGTTCGTGTGGTCGACAACGTGTCGATCGACCGGACTCGACGGAGTGCCGCCGACCATCGCTTGTTCAGTCACGAGGAGGTCGCTCCCGGTGCCCGTTTCCTGATCGTGGTCGAAGGAAGAGACCTGACGGCTGAAGAAATAGACACGCTGAAGAAGGCGCTTGCCGAGATCGGTAGAGGAGGAGTCGGAATCGGCGCGCGAACAGCGCAGGGGCTTGGGCGAGTGGAAGCCACGCTGATTACCGTGCGCGCGAGGAACTCGCGCAACGCAAATGCACTGATCGCCGCGTGCCTGCATGGAGATGACTCCGACACGGCGTGGACCGAGACGCAAGCTGTTGAGTTCCACGAGCAACAACCGTCGCGGTGGCCGTCGATTGAGTTCGCCCTCAAGTCGACCGATCAGACGACGTTGCTTGTCAACGATCCGACCGAATCGGTGCGCACCGGATACGACTCCGCCCCACGGGGAGGGGATCGGCCAGAGCTGCCCGGTACCAGCTTCCGCGGCGTGCTGCGATCTCACTGTGAACGAATCCTACGCACGCTGAACGAGAGTGCGGCATGCGACCCGACGGGCGCCGGAGCGTGCAGCCGTACGCTGCCAGATGCCCAGCCTGCGGAACTGTGTTTCGCTTGCCGGGTATTCGGGAACGAGAACTACGCGTCGTGCGTGCGGGTATGCGTGACGCGGCTGGATGGGCCTCGTTCGAGGGCAATCCCGATCGATTACGTTGCCATCGATCGTTTCACTGGCGGCGCTGCCGACGGCAAGAAGTTCAACGCGAGACTCGCGATGGGGCAGCACTTCAAGGTGCGCATCGAGGTCGCTGCGTCGCGCGGTAGCGACAACGACGTCACCGAGCCTGCGTTCGGGTTGCTCGCGCTCTTCGCCCGGGATCTCATGGACAAGCGCGTTGCGTTTGGCGCCGCATCATCGCGTGGGAACGGGGTGTTCGACGTGACGCCTTGTGTGGTGCGCGGCGTGCCGGATGGATCACGGACTGATGCGGAGCCACCCGCTCGATCCTTGAATCAGTGCCAACCTTTCGTCGACGCGTTGTGGCAGTTGATTCAACGCCCAACCAGTCCGAGCGTTGCGGGTTCAACGAACAGTGGAGAACGCCGATGAGCGCCACGAGATCATGTTGGGCCGCACGCATGCACGATACCGCCCTTGTTGCGGTGCTGACGTCCGTGAGAACGGCGTGCACGGATGCCTTTATCGAAGGCCCGCTGTCGTCCGGGTTCCTCGCCTTGGCCGACCCAGGTCTCGCGTCATTGGAGAGTCTCTGGTTGGTTCGCGCCTTCGGGCCGGATGTCGAGGTCTTCGCCCGTCGCCGATCGTTTGAGGACACGTCAGACGCCTGGCTCGTGCGGGTCATCGGCGTTGACGGGTCGCAATCCTCCGTCCCGGCAATCAGCCTGAGCGATGGCGAAGTGCAGCACATCTCGATCGCAAAGGAGTGGGCGACGAAACGCGCTGGTTGCGAGGGCGCGGCCACGTTGACCGTCCGGGTTCATCCGGCTGACGGTGGTGCGTTGGTCCGATGGGTCACACTGAACCGGGCAGGGAGGCGTGGAGTCGAGGAAGGTGGATCATGACTCAACCGTTTCGTGGGAAAGTGAAGCGGATCAGTCAAGGTCGAGGCTCGATCCGAATCGTGATCGAGCAGATGGCGGGGCAGACGTCTGTTCCGAGCAACGCGGACGAATGGGAGGTCTGCGTGCCGACGCACCTCATCGCCCAAGTGCCACCAATGCTCGAAGCGATGTTCACCGTGGACGTCGAAGGCGGCGAACCGACGTTGGTCGCTGTTCAGCGATTGGCTGATCCGGCAGAGGCCGAACCGTCGTCAATCCCGGCGGATTCTCGACCAATTCGGACGCTGACTCCGTTGCCCGACGCGACCCGCTTCATCCACGCGTACAACTTCGTCGGCGTTCCTCGAGAGGGGCTCGGGCAACTTGCGACGGACGAGTTGTTTGGGCGCTCCGCGCCAGCCAGCCACGACCGGTTTCACGCCGATCGCCTCACCGGCTTCGTCGAGTGCCGCCTCACGACGCGGAGCGAGTGGTTCATCCCCGACGCCCGGAAGGCGAACAAAGGCGCGAACGGCCACAAGTCCGCCGGGTGGTTCACCCTCGATGACGTTCCTGAGTGGAGGCCGGGGGCGCTCGACGACATCGTCCGCGATCGCACCACGCCGGCCGTCCCGGCCTCCTCGCTGCGCGGGATGGTCCGGTCGATTTTCGAGACGCTCACGGCCTCATGCTTCTCCCAGTTCGATGACGGCGGGCTGGACATCCGGGTTGGCTTTGACCCAGCGCATCGGGGGGGGGGCGCGCAGAGTGCCGATAGGCCGAGTTACGTCCCCGTGCGAGTCGTGGACGTCATAAACGATGGCTCGATCGTCCTTGAACAGTTGGATGGGCGCGCGCAAGGCGATGATCCTCAGACGTTGCGAGCGGCGTTCGTGCCAGCCTACGCCGGGGCAGTTCGCGTCGGCCACAAGCACCAGGCACACAACGGGAGCGCAACGGGAATCGTCGCGCACGTGCCAACGATCCCGGACGGTGCGCCGGTTGTCGCGACGATCAAACGGACAGCGGACAGAAGATATGGCGCGGACGGCAAGCTTCGGTATTGCTACCGACGGGCACACGCAGTCATGCCACTGCCCGACAGTGATCAGAGCATCACTCCACCGCTGTGCAACGCGGACGAGTGGATCGTCTTCGGCTACCTCCACCGGACCGGCCCGAACATTGAAAAGAAGCACGACGAGCGCCTCTTCTTCGATGCGTCGGCACCGTTCAACGCGCCCGATTCGCTTAAGAACTTCGACGAGCGGCTCAAGAGCTTCTGGTTTGAATCGGTCACGGCAATCAGACCACGGGTGAGGCTCGACGCAAATGCCGAGGTCGTCAAACTCCTGAAAAGCTCACTCACCCGCTATTTCGATCGACATCGTCGCGCGCTATATGACGAGTCACTCCCTCCGACACCTCGTGTCCTCAGCCCGTCGCCTGACGCTCCTTACCCGAGCGATTTCTTGGATGGTAGGGATAGCGGCCCATCTCTCCCCAAGAGGGGAAGCGTGTTCTACGCCTTGCTACGCGGTGACAAAGTTGTCGGTCTCTACCCAGTGGCACTTCCCCGACTGGCCTACCCGAATACACGAGGCGAGTTGCTCTGTAAGGAAATGCACCCGTGCAGGTCGATCGACAGGCAGTGTCCGGCCTGTCGCGTTTTCGGATGGGTGAAACAGGAAGGGGACTCAGACAAGTCTCGCCAAGCGAGTGCCGGCCACCTGCGGTTCAGTCACGGAATGCTGAATGCGAGCGGAAGCACGAATTGGGCAAAGGCTGACGGTCACATCGCGTGGCGGACTCTGCCGATCCTTGGCGCGCCGCGACCGACCACGACGGCGTTCTATCTCAGGCCCGTCGGGCCACCTGCGTACGAGACGGCGAAAGAAACACGATGGCCGCCAATACTCAAGGACGCCCGGGCGTCAACGATTCCGCACTATCGCGTCGAGGAAGCCTCGCTCAGCGGACGGAAGATGTACCGGCGCGTGGCTGGACCTCACCAGTCACGTCGACCCGATCGCGTTTCCAGGCATGAGGAAAAAGGGCCGCAGAACCAGACCATCACGCCGCTTCCTTCGGGCCTTCAATTCACATTCCGCGTCGACTTCGACAACCTCACCAAGCTCGAGCTTGGGGCGCTTTTGACATCGCTTACGCTGCAGCTTGAGCCCGACGAAGACGGGAAGCTGTCGCCATCGGGGTTGCACGGCCTGGGACGCGGTAAACCTCTCGGCCTCGGCTGCGCCACGATCGCGGTGACCAACTTGGTCGTGGATGACTTGAGCGAACCGAGCAAGAACAAGGACCATCGTTGCCGGACCTTGACCGATCCTGCCCGACGAAACTTGACCGCGAGCGATTCGATTCGGGATTTCCTTTCCCACCTCGGCGACGCCGCGACGAAGGAGAAGTGGGTGAAAACCATGCTCGACGAGTTGAAGTTCATGTGCGCGGACGTCAGCTCTGAGCCCAAGCCGGACTACCCTCCCAATCCAGTGGGGAACAAGCCGGATCACGAGCGCTACCAGTGGTTCGTCAGCAACAGGAAGAGCGGCGGCCACCTTCTCCCCGACCCGGTCAGGGAGATCCAGGAGCCCGGGTCGCGACTGCCAAAGGATCCACGAAGAGGACCGAAGTGAACGTTGATCGGCCAAGCCAGGCCGGCTCGACCCAAGCAGTCCGACCGGCCGACCAGAAGGATGCCCGCCCTCCTCGCAGCGCTCGTCCCCGGACGCTCGTCTTCCGCATCCGCATCCTGATTCGCGTCACGCGCCGAGTTGAGCTTCATTACCACCACCTTCCCGTTGTGTATGCGTTGCTGGCGAACTCGAACGCGGCGAGCGCTGGAACCAAGCCAGAGATCCCCGAAGGCATCATGGTCGACGCTCCGGAGCAATGTCGCCTGGTGATCGGTCCCGATGAGGAGTACGCATTCGGATTCAGCTACCTCGGTGAGACCGCCAAGGATGCTGGGGAACTCGTCTGGCGCCTCGTCAAGGGACTCCGCCGACTCGGCGTTGATCAGCCCACAGACCAGCCCAAGCTCGGAGGCAACTTCGACGTGATTGAGGTGCGGGACCTGGTTGCCGGCGAGGTGCTGGAACCGGGCACTGCACCACAGGCCATCTCTGAAAACCGGCTCGAGGCCGAAATCCTGCGGCTCCGGGGCGCCGACACTCTGACCCTGGAATTCTTGACCCCACTGAAATGGCGCCGCACCGAAAAGACGCGCGCGGATTACCACTACTACTTCGACGGTGACGGGTTCGAACCCGACGTGTTCTGCACGCGTCTGTTCGACCGCCTCCGGGAGTTGGGAATGCGGCACGCCAATCCCGAGGCGGATCCCCGCGCTTCAGCGAGCCTCTTCGTCGCCGAAAACCGGCTGATGTGGCTGGACGTCGCCTGGCCAAGCACGAAGGGTCGACGCAAGTTCACTGAGGGTCCCAACAAGATCAGCGGAGCGGTCGGACGAATTCGATTCGGCGGCGTCGGACCGCACGCGGCCGACGCCCTCGTTCGCGGACAATACGTACGTGTCGGCGAGGTCACCCGTTTCGGATTCGGGTCATACAGAATCACCGAGTTGGGGCCCGATGACACGCGGTGCGCACGCTCGACAAGCCTCCTGAACCTGTCGCTGGGTTCCGCAGGACTCGACCGTGTCGCTAGCGAGTTCAAGTTGCAAAGCGGGATCGTCAAGGTCAGCGCGCTGGCGCTCGCGCGAGGGGAGTACGAGCCCGGCCGGCCTTTCATCATGAAGATCCCGAAGGGGCGCGGGGCCGATCGGACCCTCGCAATACCGCCGCGCTTGGATCGCGCACTTCAGCGACTTGTCGTGGATCGGCTCGCTCCGGCACTTGATCTCATCTTCGAGGAGTCGTCGTTCGCATACCGGCGGGGATTGAGTCGATCGCGAGCTGCGGCCCGCATCCAGGTCCTCTACCAGCGGGGGTACCGGCATGCGCTCCGCGCGGACTTCCGCCGCTTCTTCGACTCGATTCCCCACGACGTACTCGAAGCGAAGATCCGCTGTTTCGTGGCCGATGAGGTCCTAACCGACGCTCTGATGAAGTGGGTGCGAATAGGGGCGCCGGCGCCGGATCGCGGCGTGCCGACGGGTGCCCCGGTCTCGCCCATGCTCGCCAACCTCTTCCTTGACGCATTCGACGAGGAAATTGCCCATCACTCTCACGTGTTGGTGCGATACGCGGACGATTTCCTCGTTCTCTACAAGGACCGCGCCGAAGCGGATGCCGTTTTTGCCGACGCGACCGAAGCCGCGGCTCACCTCTCACTCGCGTTGAACGGAGACAAGACCGAGCAACTCGATCTCGTCGAACCGTTCACTTTCCTTGGGTACCGCTTCGAACGCAAAGACAGATGGCGGTCGTCACCGACCGGAACGCCTTCGTTGATTGACGACCTCGGATGGCATGAGGCGAAACCGGACTTCGGTCCACCCGCCGATCTCGCGCCCCTTCCCGGCGAGCTTGGGCAACCGCCGGTCTCGCAGGGCGCCACCGTGATCGTGGGACCCGGCGCCTCGATGCTGCGCGTACGGAACGGGCGCCTCGTCTGTACCTATCGTGGTGGGCGCGACGTCGTTGGCGCGCCGATCGATCGCATCCGCGAAGTCGTAGTACTGGGGACGACCACTCTCGGAGCATCTGCGGTCGCGCGACTTCTGACCCGCGACATTCCCGTGCACATCTCATCCGCGGCCGGCACGCCGTGGGGGATCCTGACGGGCCGCGACACTGACTTGGATGCCGAAGTCCTCGACGCACAGGTTGCGACGGCCGCCGACGAGAAGTTCCGGCTTGCATGCGCCAAGCTGTTCGTCGCGTCGAAGCTTCGCAACTGCGCCAGCCTGGCCGAAGTCACGCTGACCGACCGGAGTTCGAAGTCCCTGCCGGCTTCACTCAGGGCCTTGGCCGAAAAATGCAGCGGAGCACTGAGTCTGGACGAACTGCTCGGGTTCGAAGGGTCCGGCGCAGCCGCGTGGTGGAGCGACTTCGGCACGCGGCTCCCCGCATGGTTCAAGTTCCGACGTCGGGAGGCGCCAGCGGCCCACGATCCCGTCAATGCGATGATAAACTTGGCGCAAACCTCGCTGCACAAGCTGCTGGTCGCCGTCCTTCAGCAAGAAGGCCTGGCGCCGGCGATCGGTCTTCTGCATCGACCTCATGCCGGACACGCCGCCCTGGCCTCGGACATCCAGGAGTGTTTCAGGCATCTGATGGATCGCGTCGTGCTGACGGCGGCACGCGAGCTCCGCCCCCGCGACTTCCAGGCCACCCAAGACGTTGGACTCCCCATGCACCTGAAGCCGGATGCCATCCAGCGATTCATGCTCCACGTGCAGACGACGTTCGCGATCGTGTGTGGCGCGAAGGAACGCGTCGAAGCGCGGACGTACCGGCACCACATGACCGCCATGGCGCGGGCAATCCGCCGCGCCCTCTGCGTCCGCGAGCCAGTCTTCTGGACGTTCGAACATCCATGAGCCTTTATGTGGCAACCTACGACGTCAGCGACAACCGTCGGCGCGCGAAGCTCGCACGCGTACTTCTCCGGTACGGCGCCAGGGTTCAGGAGTCCGTATTCGAGGTCAATCTCGACCCGGAGGACATGGCGAAGTTCAAGCGCGACGTCGGATCGCGGCTTTCCGCGAAGGATCGCTTCGCGCTATTCCCGATTGACGAACGGGACCGGCGTCGTCGCCTATCGTGGCAAGAGCCGCCGGATCGTTGGCCGGCGGTGATGGTGTTGCAATGATCCGATCGCAGATCTATGCTTCGTCGACACATGTCCGCGACGTCTCCCGGCATCGGGGGCGTCGCCGGATCCGACCTCCCAGCCTGTGCGGACGAGCGCCGGGAGCGCGACATGCGCTCGACCTCGGCAAACGCAGGCCGGAAACGCACAATGTGCGCGAGGGTGCGGTCCGTCCCGTATTTGAAATCCGAATAGACTGTTCCGGGACCTATCACGCCTCGGCAAAGCAAGTTACGCCATCGATTTCCTCGAACCGATCGAGGAGACCATTGGGCGCCCCCTCTACGCGGGCGCCAATTACAACGAACTTGAACATCGGAGATTTCTCCGCTGCGAATTGGGCGCCCCCTCTACGCGGGCGCCAATTACAACTGAAAGCAGTTCTTGGTCGTCTATCTCCATAAATTGGGCGCCCCCTCTACGCGGGCGCCAATTACAACCTTATATGCCATGGCTATTTCTTTCCTTAACTGAAATTGGGCGCCCCCTCTACGCGGGCGCCAATTACAACTTCCTTTGTTTCATTGGCTCCGATGTGGAGCGATTGGGCGCCCCCTCTACGCGGGCGCCAATTACAACGAACTGCGACGAAACTGATACCCATTGCGGGTCTCCTTATTGGGCGCCCCCTCTACGCGGGCGCCAATTACAACGATCAAACAATAAACTCGCATGTCGGACCTTTCTTTATTGGGCGCCCCCTCTACGCGGGCGCCAATTACAACTTGGTACGTAAATAGCCAAGTGATTCTCCTATTATTGGGCGCCCCCTCTACGCGGGCGCCAATTACAACACTCCTCCTTGGAGTGCTCAAAAAAGAGAAAGAACATTGGGCGCCCCCTCTACGCGGGCGCCAATTACAACGAGCTGGGACGACATATCGGGACCTCCTTGTGGATTGGGCGCCCCCTCTACGCGGGCGCCAATTACAACTTGGCCTTTGATCCACCAGATCACGAAGCCCAGATTGGGCGCCCCCTCTACGCGGGCGCCAATTACAACTCCGAACGGATTTGACATGTGGTTTTTCCTCGTCTGGATTGGGCGCCCCCTCTACGCGGGCGCCAATTACAACCCGATATGCAGGCTGCATGGGGTTTTTCCTTATTCAGGAATTGGGCGCCCCCTCTACGCAATGCCGTTAACCTTCGCGGCGTGCGGCGGGGGCCTCGCCGCGCGATCGGGGCTGGCGATCTCGGCGGGTTCGGACCGTTCCGCCGTCGCGAACGAGCGCGGCCCCGCAGCGGTCGTCCGGTTCGACTGGTGAAAGAAGATTCTGGCGCTGGCTGCGAGAAGCTGCGGCGGCTGCGCATGACGGGCCGGAGCTTCGTTGCGCGGTATGCCAGGTGAGCCTTGCCCGCTCACTAGACCCCCAATCAAACGGAGGGTCCGCGCATGCGTCGACACAGCTGACGACGCCTCGCGCTGCCGACCAAGAGTTTCTTCAGCAGAATCGTTCGTTCCAGCGCGAGGATCGTTCGCAAGTCCTGCGATGCCTGCGATGCCTGCGATGCCTGCGATGCCTGCGATGCCTGCGATGCCTGCGATGCCTGCGATGCCTGCGATGCCTGCGGACTGCGAGGCGCGTTCACACGCCGCGGCCCCCTCAGGGTGCAGGCGCTCGTCACGCTCCTCCTCTACATGGTGGCCGACGGGAACCGCTCCGGCTACCGGCATCTGCTCGATGCGTTTTGGGACGAGGCGACCTCCCTCGGCCTCAAACTTCGCACGAGGTCCCCGGTCTCCGCTGCCGCCTTCACCAAGGCCCGTCGGAAGCTGCCGGCCGCGGCTGTCCGCGGACTCGTCCATCAGGCGGCAGACGCGTTCGACGACGAGTTCGGCACCGAGCACCGTTGGTTCGGCCGTCGGGTCTTTGCTGTCGATGGAACCAAGATGAACCTGCGGCGCGCGCCCGAACTGCAGGCGAAGTTCGGGGTACCGAAGGGTGCGTACTGCCCACAGACGCTCGTCAGCACCCTTTTCAAGCTCGTCAGCAAGATGCCGCGCGACGTCGTGGTCGGGCCGGTCGACGACGCCGAGCGCGCGCAGCTCTACGACCTTTTGGGCCGCGTGCGACCCGGCAACGTACTCGTCTTGGACCGCGGCTACCCGTCCTTCAAAGTCATGCTCATGCTTGCCGACGCAGGGATCGACTTCGTGATGCGCGTCCCTGCGCAAAGCACCTTCCAAGCCGTGACCGATTTCGCAGCGAGTGGTGCGAAGGATCGCCTGCTGTCGATCGCGCCTCCGCGTGGGCCATTGCACGACTGTGCTCCAATGCGGGTGCGAGCGGTCATGGTCCGCCCTCCGAAGGGCGAGCGCACCGTGCTCCTCACGTCGTTCCACGACAGGGACGAGATCGCGCGCTCCGATATCGCGAATCTCTATCGGATGCGCTGGAACATCGAGACGTTCTACAAGCTCGAGAAGGGCGTGTACTTGGGCCAGGGCCAGTTCCACTCGGAGTCCGTCGAGGGCGTGAACCAGGAAATCCAGACGCTCGCTCTGTTCGTGGCTATCGCTCGCTCCACGATGGCGGTCGCCGCACGAAGCACGGGAGTGCCTTACTCCGCACTGTCGCCGAAATCCGCGTGTCTTGGGTTCGCTGCCTACGTCGTTCGCCTGCTCCTCACCCGATCCCACGAAGACGCTGCCCGGCTCCTCGATCGCCTTCTTGCTCGGATCGTCCGCGCCCGCGACCCGGTGCGGCCTGGCCGCTCTTTCCCGCGCCGAGCCTTCATCCCGACACGCAAGTGGGGCCCGAATGGACGGCGCGGAGGTTAACGGCATTACGGCGCCGGCAGGGTGATTTCTGCGAGTGGAGCGAACCGTTCCAATCCAATCCCGACCGCGGTAGGTTTGAATGGGGGCCAAAGGACATGGAGCCACGAAGGCCACCTGACCTGAGGTCTATTCAATGCATCGACCGCCGACTCTTTTCTTCGGGACCGGGCAGTGGGCCACGATGGACACGGGTGCGAAGGGGCCACGCGCCGCCGCCGCGATGAATGACGCGGGCCTGCGGCAGGGCTTCGGGATCGTGGAGGAGAACGGCCGCATCGTCGATTCCGGCGAGCCGGCGGCGTTGCGCGCCCGTCACCGAGGCTGCCGCGAGGTCGACCTGGGCGCGCGCACGGTGATTCCCGGTTTCGTCGACCCGCACACGCATCCGGTCTTCTTCGGGACGCGCGAAGACGAATTCGAGTGGCGCAATCAAGGACGCAGCTACGTGGAGATCGCGAAGGAGGGCGGCGGGATCCGACGCAGCGTCCGCCAGCTCCGCGCGGCGAGCGACGACGACTTGTTGGCGCACGTGCGCTCGGTCGCGGACGCGTTCCTCGCGTTGGGCACGACGACGATCGAAGCGAAGAGCGGATACGGGCTTTCGACGGACGACGAGCTGCGCTCGCTCCGCGCCATCGCGGCCGTGCGCCGCGATCACGCCCTCGAGCTCGAGCCCACGTTCCTCGGCGCGCACGAGTTTCCCGACGAGTGGCGGAACGACCGCGCGGGCTACGTCCGCCTGATCATCGACGAGATGCTGCCGAAGGTGGCCCACGAGAAGCTCGCGACGGCGTGCGACGTCTTCTGCGAAGAACACGTCTTCACGGTCGACGAGTCGCGCAGGATCCTGAACCGGGCGAAGGAACTGGGGTTGAAGGTCAAGCTGCACGCCGACGAGATCCGTCCGACGGGCGGCGCCGAGCTCGCGGCCGACGTGGGCGCGCTTTCCGCCGACCACCTCGTGTTCGTGAGCGACGAAGGCATGACACGGATGCGAGACGCGGGCGTCGTTCCGATCCTCCTCCCGGCGACGTCGTTCTTCCTGAACCTGAAACAGGACGCGCCCGGACGACGCATGCTGGAAGCGGGGCTCGCGCTCGCCATCGCCACGGACTTCAACCCGGGTTCGTCCCCCACGCGATCCATGCCGCTGGTGATGACGTTCGCCTGCGTGCGCTACGGATTCACGGCGGCGCAGGCGCTGACCGCGGCGACGGTGAACGCCGCGCACGCCATCGGCCGTGGAGCGGATCTGGGCGTGATCGCACCGGGCTTCCAGGCGGATCTGGTGGCGCTCGACGTCCCCAACATCCGCTACGTCCCGTATCACTTCGGTGAGTCGTTCGTGTCGCTCGTCGTGAAGAGGGGCGTGGTCGTCGTGGATCGCCGTCGCTGATGGGTGGGCCCTGGCTCCTCGTCGCGGTCGCGGTGGGTCCGTGCCTCGCGATCCTCCACGTCGTCTATGCGGTCGATCGGGAGCGCGAGCCCCTGCGCAACGTGCTGCGCTATTTCCTCGCTGGCGCGCTCGTGGTCATCCCGGTCGCGTTGATCGAGGCGGCGCTACTGACCGGGGCCAGATTCGTGCCGGGCTACGACACCGAGAAGAGTCTCTGGTCGGTGGCGCTGGGCGCATTCGTCTTCATCGCGGCGATCGAGGAGATCGGCAAGCGCCTGGCCGTTCAGGTCTGTGCCAGGAACGATCGCGAAATCGGCAATGGCTTCGACTGGCTCGTCTACAGCGTGGCCACGGCCATGGGCTTCGCTTTGATCGAAAACGTCCTCTACGTGATGAAGGGCGGGATCTCGGTGGGCGTGTTGCGGGCACTCACAGCGGTTCCGGCGCATGCGCTCAACGGCACGCTGATGGGTGACCGCCTCGCCCGGGCGACCTTCGGCCCCGTCCACGGTTCAGGCCTGCAGATGCGGCTCGCCGTGATCGAGCCGGCCCTCTGGCACGGCGCCTACGACTTCCTTGCGCTCGGGATCGGCGTCGCCGCCAAGGCAGGCGAGACCGCACGCGTCATGTACCTCGGCATCGGGCTGTTCCTGCTCATCGTGGTCCAGTGGGCCGTCTCCGTCGTACGCATCGCTCGCTGGCGGCGCGTGAGCGGAGGGATCCCCATTCCGCCGCCGCTCTATCCGGTGGAATTCGTCCGGCGAATCACGACTCGCCATCCCGCCGGTTGATGTCGCTTGCGCGGGACTACATGATCCCGACCATGGAAGTCGCCCCGTCTCCCTCGGCGCCGGTGGTCGAGGTTCGCGGCCTCTCGCGCCGCTTCGACGCCAAGGTCGCCGTCGAGAACCTGGACCTCACGGTGGCAGCGGGCGAGTTCTTCGCGTTCCTCGGGCCCAACGGCGCGGGCAAGTCGACGACGATCAAGATGATGGCGGGCATGCTCAAGCCGTCCGCAGGAACGGCGCGCATCCTGGGCATCGACGTCGCTGCCGACCCCCTCGCCGTCAAACGGCTCATCGGTGTGCTCCCCGAGGACATCCAGCTGTACGAGCGCCTCTCACCCGTGGAAACCGTGCGCTTCGTCGGCAGCCTCTACGGCCTTTCGCGTGCGGAGTCGGATCGTCGAGCCGGCGAGCTCTTCGAGTTGCTGGAACTGGCGGAGGCCGAACGGCGGCGCATGGTGGGCGACTTCTCCATGGGAATGAAGAAGAAGGTCGCGCTCGCTTGCGCGCTCCTTCATGGCCCGCGCCTCCTGTTCCTGGACGAGCCCTTCAACGGCATCGACGCCGTCACGACGCGTGCGATCAAACGGGTGTTCCAATCGCTCGTCGCGCGCGGAATGACGATCTTCTTCTCTTCCCACATCCTCGAGCAGGTCGAGCGTCTGTGCTCGCGGATTGGAATCGTCGACCGCGGCCGTCTGCGGGCGCTCGGTACGCTGGCGGAGGTCCGGATGCAGGTCGGTGCCGCCGAGTCCGCCAGTCTCGAGGACGTCTTCGTGATGGCCGTGGGCGGCGAGAAGGTCGTCCGGGGCAGCCTGGACTTTCTCGGCTGATGGGTGCCCTCGGCCGCTTCTTCCTGCTGCTGGGCCTGCGCTACCGCCTGCTCATCAACAACTTCGCCGGCAAACCGGGGCGCGTGCTGTTCGCCGTCGTCGGGTTCCTGGCGCTCTTGGGCTGGGGCGCGTCGTCCGGTTTCGTCACCTACCGCATGTTCGCCGACTACCCGGATGAGTGGTTCACCGGCGTCCGCGTGATCTTCCTCGCGGTGTTCGTCCTGCAGGTGACCTTTGGAGTCGTGTTCGTCGCGACCGGCGACTTCTTCGACACGAGTCGGCTGCTGCACCTGCCAGTGGGGACTGGCGAGATCTTCTCGGCCATGCTGTTCTCGACCGTCTTCCACCCGGCGACCCTGATGTTCGCAGCACCGGGGTTGAGCTTCGTCGCCCTGTTGTCGGGACCGACGCCGGCCGTGGTCGCGCGAGTCGCGATCGTCCTGCTCTTGGTGACGTTGGGGCAGGCGATCGCCATGGCGACGAGCTTCGCGCTGCTGGCGTTGTACAACCGCCGCCGTCTCCGCGATGCCGCCACGTTGCTCAGCAGCGTGGCGGGCCTCGCGGCCTACCTCGTCGTGCGCGGGGGTGCGGAACGACAAGGTGAACCGCTCGTGGCCCTCCTCAAGCACCCGGTGTGGGGGTACCTCACCTGGTTTCCCACCAGTTGGTTCGGCGAGGTGTTCATGAACCCGACCCTCGCGGGAGTTCGGCCGGCGCTCATGGCGGCGGGCGTGGCCACCTCCGTATTGGGCGCGCTGTGGCTCGGCTCCCGCGCGTTCGGCAGGCTCTATGCGGCTGCGGGGGAGACCGGCGATCGCGGCGACGCCATCGAGGATCGGGGCGAGGGTCTCTTCAACCGGTTGCCGGCGGACATCGGGCAGATTGCGCGGCGGAGCCTATCCCTCATCTGGCGCGAGCCGCAGTTGAAGGCGCTTCTGCTTCAGCAGCACGTATTCCTGCTCGCGCCAATCCTCCTGAATGGCCGCGGCGACGGTACGGTGTGGTTCCTCATCCCCGTCGTCATCGTCTTTGCCCATGCGTGGCTCGCGCTGAGCATCTTCGGGTTCGACGCGGGCGGGCTGAAGTTGACCCTTCAATCACCGATCGGCCGCGCGCGGCTGATCCTCGGGCGGCTCGTCGCGATCGCCGCGATCCTGTTCGCCGTCGACGCCGTCGTGACGTTGGTGACCATCGGGATCCTCGGCGCCATGCGTCACGATCTTGCCGATGCCCTCCCACGTTGGGCGGCGGCATACGCGCTCACGGTCGTGGCCGATTCCGTGCTCTTGTCGTGCGGGGCGGTGGTCTCCGTGCTCGCGCCCGTATCGCTGTTGCGCTCCGGGAAGGGCCGCGGCCTGCGAGTCCGTCAGGACGGTTGCGCCGTCGCCATGGGGCGCACGGTCGCGCTCGCGCCGGTGCTGGTGCTGACGGGGATCGTCGGGGCCGTCGCCGTGATCCCTCGGCTCTTCCGGCTGCAGGCGGCGTGGTATCTGCTCACGGTTCCGGCTTGCGTGGTGCTCGTCGCCGCCGTCGTAGTTGGGTGTGTGACGTGGGCAGGGCAGCTCCTGGTGCGGCGTGAAGAGCGCGTCCTGGCGGCGCTCACCGACATGGGCGACTGAACCGACGGTGACGGGAAGGTTTGTCGCGCGGTGTTTGCGACGCCGACGCGGGGTTTCTTGGTTTGGAGCGGAATCCGCGTGGACTCGGCCGCGACGTCGTTCTGATGGTCTGGCTCCCGAGCGTCACACCATCGTCGCTTTTGCGACGTGCGTTCTTGCACACGCGGCGGGACCGCCTTGGTCTGCCGCCCTTCGCGCCGGCCGTGTGGCCGAGCGCAGCGTTGCCGCTGCCGGGTGCTACCCCCTCCTGGCCCTTTTGTTCCCTGAAAGTTGGAGTGCACATGAAGTCGTATCGACTGTTGATCGCTATTGGACTGGCCGCGAGCCTGTCCATGGGGCAAACCGTGCTTTCTTCTGCGCACTTTGACTGCGGCCCGGTCGGCGGGTTCCCGCTCATCGGCGCGGCGGCCGATTGCTCCGGCTGCACCGCAAACCTGCCGGCAGGCGGCGGCGTCGTGAACACCGTCAGTTGCGGGTTCCCGACGTCCGGTGCCCAGGAAGCCCAGATCGTCGCCAACGGCCCCGTCCCCGTTGCCCCAGGCGGCCCGGTCGCGCGCCCGCTCGCTGCCATCGTCTCCGAACTTCGCATCGTGATTCCCGCGAATGCGACGGGGGCGATGTTCGACTGGGAGTTCTTCAACGCCGAAGGACCGACCCCGGGAGTCTACAACGACGGCATGAGCATCGACGTCTGCGATGCGGCCGGCAACTCGCTGCAAAACCTCGTCTATCGCGACGCGGCCACGGCGAACACGAGCGGCTGCACTGGCTTCGGTGGAACGCAGGTCGGGAATCCCGGCCCGCAGAACGCCGACAAGGAACTCGTCTATCCGCGCCCCGCGGGCGCGTACCTGAGCGTCGCGTGCTGGAATGCCACCGACAACGCGTTCGACAGCTCGGCCGTCATCGATAACGTCCAGTTCATCGTGATGGCTGACGATTGCAGCCGCGCAATCCCGCTCGGTATCGGCTCGCGGTTCTTCACGAACTCGGGCGCCACGCCGACGGCGAGCACCAACATCTGCAACGCCACGACCTCGCGCGACGTGTGGTTCACGTACACGAACCCGCACAACTGCCCGCAGACCGTCGACATCAACACCTGCCCGCTCGCGGGCGAGCCGACCCCGACCCTCAACGACACCACCTTGAAGGTGTGGAGTGGGACGTGCGCCGGTGGCTTGACATGCGTGACCGGCAACGACGACTCGTTCTGCGGGTCGACCGTCACCGGTCTTCGCTCGCACGTCGTGTTCACGATCCCGGCGAACGCCACCTACCTCATCTCGATCGGCTCCTTCAACACGATCGCCGGCAACAACTTCTCGATCACGCTCGCCGCGACGGACGCGTCGAAGCAGATCGTCGGTTCCGGCTGCGGCGCTCCCGCTCCGGTGCTGGACAGCAACCTGCCGCGCCTCGGCACGAACTACGTCATCAGCGTGACGGGTGCGACGCCGAGCTCGAGTGGCGTGCTCTTCTACGGCGCCCAGACCGGATCGCCGACCCCGCTCGGTGGGTCGTGCAACCTGTACCTCAGCAACACGGGTCTCAACGCGCTGTTCCCGTTCCCGACGGACGCGGCCGGCGCGTTCAGCATCACCCTGCCGCTCCCCGCTGATCCGGCCCTCGACTGCCTCCCGGTCGGCCTCCAGGCCTTCATCGGCTCGACGAACGGCATCCAGTTGACGAACGGCCTCTACATCACCATCGGCTTCTGATCTCACGAGAAGCCATCGACGTCACGGGTCGGTCGGGCAGTGCTCGTGCACTGCGCGTCCGGCCCGTGCTCGTTTCAGGGCGTGATCGGGCGGTGCCGCGCGCCGGCGATCGGGCTCGTGGCCACAGAAGATGCATCGAGACCGCGCGCAGTGTCGCAGTTTGGCACAGGCGGCGCGCGCTCGTACGGACGAACGAGCCCGCAGTTCCGCCGCCAGCAGCATGCCCAGCGGCGGGGCAGTGAAGTAGATCCACGCTGACGTCCAGACGCCGGCATGGAGCGCCGAGCCGAACGTGCGGGCCGGGTTCATGCTCATGCCGGAGAGCGGCGCCTCGACGGTGATCCAGCAGGCGACGAGCGCGCCGGCGATCCAGGGCGTCATCGGGGCGAGTCGCGGCGAGCTCGACGCGGCGAGCACGGCACTCATCATGAGGAACGAGATCGCGACTTCGCCCGCGAAGGCCGCGCCGATGCTGCTGCCCGGACGTGTGACGACGAACGACACCTCGGCCGCGGCGATCGTCGATCCGAGCGCAAGCCGCGCCACCGCGACGCCGAGGGACGCTCCGACGAACTGAGCGATGACCAGGCCGGTCGCGTCGACGCCTCGCACTTTCCCCAGCCGCAGGAAGGCGAGGGTCACGGCCGGATTCATGTGCGCGCCCGAGCGGCGTCCCCAGGCGGACTCGATCAACGCGACGGCCGTCAGCCCCATCGCCAGGCCCATCAGGGCGCGGCGTAGGAACGCACTCTCGATCGCGACGCGCACCGGCGATCCGGCGTGCTCGAGGATCACACAGAACGCGCAGGCGGCGATCATGAAGATCCCGAGCAGCGCTCCGTCGAGTGCGTACTCGACGAGGTTGCAGCGCGATCGATGCACGGTGGAGGTCGAGTCCCGTCCGGTTCGCATGTCAGGCGATGACGACGATGGAGTTTCGGCCGCCGTGCCCGTCATCGTCGGATTCGACGGCCGACGGATCCTCCAGCCACTGCGAACCATCGACGATGAACTTGAACGCGTACCGACCGGGTCCTGGCATACGCACACGTGCCGACCACGACCCATCGGCGGCGCGGCGCAGCGGGGTGTCCGTCTCGTGCCAGGCGTTGAACGTGCCTGCGACGTGAACCGACGCCGCATCCGGGGCGGCGATGCGGAACGTCGCCTCTCGCGTACGGCGTGCCACGCGGGGACCGCCGCCGTCCACCGATTCGCGCGC
This sequence comes from Planctomycetota bacterium, assembly GCA_044222185.1. Lineage (GTDB taxonomy): Bacteria > Planctomycetota > CAIWVZ01 > JBGANV01. The sequence goes on along the minus strand of JBGANV010000003.1, from coordinate 632,666 downwards.
TCGCGCGACGGCCGCCGCCGCATCCAGTGCGCCGGCGCCCTGACGCTCGCGCGGAGCTCCTGGAAGCGGCTGGGCGGTCTCGACCAGAATCGTCTTCACCTCCGCGGGCGTGAGTTTGGGTGCGGCTTCGAGCATCTGGGCGACGACGGAGGCGACGATGGGCGCGGCGAACGAGGTGCCATCGACGTGCTGATAGTGCGTCGAGATGATCTTGCGATCTTTCAACGCCGTGTCGATCGCGGCACGGATCGCCGGCGCATCGCCGGACCGTGACACCTCACCCAGTCCCGACTCGGCCTCGAGCTTCGCCGCCAATGCAGCCAGGCGGTACTGGGGTGCCGCGTCCAAGCGCGACAACGCGACGGCCGTTCGGTACAGCTCCGTTCCCGGCAGGATCGGTGCGGCGACCCAGGCGGCGGGAGCCACGATCTCGGGCTTCTGATCGCCGCGCGCGCTCTCGCCGAAGCTCGAGCAGTAGAGGGCGAGCTGGGGCGCGTCCGGGTCGTTCTCGTCACTGAACCCACCGACCGTGATCACCGACGCGGCCGTCGCCGGCGGCAGCACGCGCCAGGACGACGTGCATCCCGAGTTTCCGGCTGCCGCGACGACGACGATGCCGGCAGCCACGGCCTCTTCGGCCGCTCTCTCGATCGCCCGTCCCGTATCCGTGTCCGCGCGCTCACCGCCCAGCGAGATGCTGAGGATCCTGATGTCGTACCTCTTGCGGTTGCGGACGACCCACTGGATCCCGCGGACGATGTTGTCTTCGGGGATCCTGCCGTTCTGCGACGCGCGCACGAGGACCAACCGCGCCTCGCTGGCGAGCCCGCGATACACGCCGTCCGCCAGGTATCCGTTGCCTGCCGCCGACACGACCGTTTGCGTTCCATGCCACGCCATCGCGTCAGGCGCGACGTCCGCGCGGAGGCGCGCGCGAGGATTGGCCACGTCCTTGTAGGCGACGACACGGCTCGCGGGCTGCGTGATGTCCGGGTGCGGGGCAAACCCCGAGTCGAGGAACGCCATGGTGATTCCGCGCCCCGTCAGCTCCGAGGATGCACGTAGCCGCTCGATGGTCGGAATGACTGCGAAGCGGTTCTGTCCATGCGAGTGATCGTCGGCCTCGTGGGCGGGAGCACGTCGCATGGGGGGGCGCGGTGATGAGCAGACCTGCCAGGCGGTGCGGTGCGTGTGCACGCCGGCCACTGCGGACTTCGTCGGCATCGGGGACTCCAGGCGGCGTCGCCGAGGGAATCCGGCGACGCTTCGTTGCCCTTCGATGCTTCCGCCGCGGCGCGGTTACGCGGCGCGGCCGACGCCACCGGTCATCTCGGCAGGAGCTCCTTCGCTCGCTCGGCGACACCCAGGTCGGGTCGGGATGCGAGCAGGTCCAGGGTGGGTTTCACGGCTGGCCCTGGGAGCGCGGCGCACGCGTCGATCAGCGCCTTCGCAAGTGCCCGGCGGGGCGTCGCCGGGTTCTGCCCCGCCCGCGCGGTGAAGTCGACGTCGATCTTGTCGGAGAGCAGCGCCGAACACGTCGCGTGAAGCGCGGCCGCCGGAGCGCCGTCCTTGGCAAGCTTCACCCCGTCGGCGAAGGCGGCCGCCGTCGCGAGGTGCGCCTCGAAGTCCGAGAAGTCGATGCGCTGCCCGGAGACCTTCTTCTCGAAGCGGATCTTCAGGGCCTCGAGCCCCTTCGTGAGTGCCTTGGCGGAGTCGGCGCCGCCGATCTGACCGAGCGCGATCGCTGCGGCCGAGACCACGCTCAACGAATCGTCGGCGAGGAGTTTTGCCAACGGCTTGATGGCCGAGGGCTGACCCATGGTGCCGAGCGCCACCGCGGCGAACCGCTTCGTATCTGGCGCCGAGGCGGGATCGATCACGACCTTCACGATGCGCTCGGCCGTCACCGCGTCCTTGAAGGTCGCGAGCCTGGCGGCAGCCTTCTCGGCCAGGCCTCCGCCCGCGCGCAGGTCAGCGAGGAGTGTGGTGACCTCGCGTGCGTCGCCGTCGGCAGCGGCGGGTTTGCCGAGGGGGCCGAACGCCTTCAGTTCGTCCGCCGTGGGCTTCGTGAGGAATGAGCTTTCGGGCTCCTGGGTCGTCGTGAACTTGCCCTTGGGACTCCGGTCGGGGGTGACGGCGAGTCGGCGGGGAATGAAGAACTCCCACATCTCGCTCTCGACCTCGGGAGGGAATCCATGCCCCGAGTCGGGGATCTCGGCGTACGCGAAATCCATTCCGGCCTTCTTCATCGCCTGCGCCACTTCGCGGTCGGACCCCACGCCGACGACCGGGTCATCGGCCCCGTGATAGATGTAGACACCCGTCAGTGTGTCGGTGAGGCGCTTCAGATCGGGCCGACCCCCGCCGGCCATGGGCGCGATCGCAGCCCAAAGGTGCGCGTAGAGCGGGCCGTAATGCCACGTGCCGTAGCCGCCCATGGAATGGCCCGTCAGGTAGATGCGGTTGCGGTCGACGTTGTAGAGCGCGCAGATCTCGTCGACGACGGTGAGGAGGAACCCGTCGTTCACCTGCTCCGACCAGGGCGCGGCGATCGCCGTGGGGCAAACGACGATCCAGCCGAGCCGTTCGGCGCCGGACCGATAGAACGCCATGGCCGATTCGCCGGAACCGACGACGGCCTTGCCGTCCTTTCCGCCACGGCCGCCTCCGTGAAGCCCGACCACGAGCGGCGTCGGCCGGAGCGGGTCATAGGACTGCGGCACGAACAGGCAGTAGGTTCCCTTGTGTTCCTGCGACCGCAGCGTGAGGAGATTCTCATCCGTCCGTCCTGGCTTGCGACGCGACGATCGCCACGCGCGATCGAGGTAGGTCTGGGGCAATGTGCAACCGAGCTGCTGAATCTCACGGAACGCGGCGTCGCGACCGCCCGGATCCTCCAGCGCGAGGTAGGCCGCGAGTTTCGCGCGAAGCGCGTCGTCGAGTCGAGGATCCGACGCCAGGATCTCCTTGGCCTTGGAATCGAGCGCCTTCAGCGCGGCGGCGTTCGCGCGGTCGCGGACGAGTGCCTCCGTGTAGGCATGGCGGGCCAGTCCCCGAAGCTTCGAGTGCTCGGCGTCCGCTCCGAGCTTCACCCACTCGTCGGCGGTGCCCGCGGAGAGCGCCGCGGCCCGCCGCCAGAACGCGCGGTGCGGATCGGGATCGTCGACGATCTCCTTCACGCCCTTCGCCGGGAGCTTCTCCGTCCCGAACGTCACCTTGCGGATGCCCGTGAAGAACGTGTTGAACGTCACGGAGTCGCCGGTCCGATCCCAGACGCGGGCCCGGAGTGGGTTCCCCTGCTGGAGCTTGATGACGTCCGACTGGGCGTGCGCGAGCGCGCCCGTCGACAGGGCCACGGCGAACATCAGGGCCAGCGGCACCAGGCCGCCGGGGAAACGCGGGTTCGAGCGGGGCGACGACGTCATCGTGGCGCGGATCATAACCCGACGCCGCGTCCCGGTCGTCAGGTCACCGTCGTGACGGATTCGTCCGCCGGCGACTCCTCAGCGACAGCGCCACGCGCAGGACTTCGCCCACGCTCCAAGCCTGTGCGAAACATCCGCCGGCGCGTTGCGGCGCGTCGCCGTCGAAGACCTCGGGCAGGAACGAGAGGCCCTCGCCGGCTGCGAACGCGAGGAGCGGTTCGAGCCAGCGCATGGCTCGGGCGACCGTCGTGCGCGTGCGGCCGTGGGCTGCGAGATACGCGTCGACGAAAGGGCCCATGAGCCACGGCCAGACGGTTCCTTGGTGATAGGCCGAGTCCCGTTGCTCGGGGCCGCCCTCGTAGCGTCCCACGTAGCGTGCATCGGCCGGAGACAGCGTCCTCAGCCCATACGGTGTTCGAAGCTCGCGCTCGACGACGGCGACGATGCTCTTCGCGCGCGGTCCGCGGACGAGCGCATGCCTGAGGCTGACCGCGAGGAGCTGATTGGGACGGATCGCCGGGTCCGGTGCGCCGTCGCCGACGACGTCGAACAGGCAGCCCGTCCCAGGGTTCCAGAACGCGGGACCGAAGGCCCGTCGAGCGCGATCCGCCAGCGTCGCGGCGCGGGCGGCCATGGCGCGGCAACCCAGACGGCGGGCGAGATCGCGCAGGCTGCATGTGGCGTTGAACCACAGCGCCTGGACCTCTACGGCCTTTCCCGTTCGCGGAGTGATGACCCGGTTCCCGACCTTCGCATCCATCCACGTCAGTTGCACGCCGGGCTCTCCGGCCCGCAGGAGCCCGTCGTCATCCACGCGGATTCCGTGGCGCGTCCCGCGGACGTGCCAGTCGACGATGGAATCGAGGACCGGGAGGAGGCGCGCGCGGAGAGTCACGTCGTCTCGTGACGCGGCGTGCCAGGCGCGGATCGCCTCGAAGAACCAGAGCGTGGCGTCGACGGTGTTGTACTCGGGCGCTTCACCCGAGTCGGGGAAGCGGTTCGGGAGCATTCCTTCGCTCACGGCGTCGGCGAATGCGAGCAGCACGGCGCGGGCTTCTGCCAGCCGGTTCGTCGCGACGAGGAGGCCCGGCAGCGCGATCATGGCGTCGCGACCCCAGTCCGAGAACCACGGGAATCCAGCGAGGATCGAACGGTGCTCGCCGCGGTGGACGAGGAACGCGTCGGCTGCACGGCGAAGCGCACGGATCGGTCGTGGCTCGGTCGCGGACTTCGGGACGAGCGCGCGCCGTCGGCGCAATTCGGCCGCTCGCAACGCCGCTGCGGCCGCGGCCGGGATCGGTTCCGTTGCGGCGATCAGGACGGCATCCGTCCCGGGGCGAAGCGCGAAGCGGATCCCGCATGGACTGTGGAGGTCCTCGATGAAGTCGAATCCGCGCGCCGCCTCCGCGTCGTACCTGAGTCCGCGGTACCACCAGCGGCGCTCATCGACCGTGGCGTCGCTGAACGTGAGGTGGAGCCGAGGAAGTGCCGGGTCGCCCGAAATGACGCGCGCCTCGGCGCTGCGCGCGCAGCGCGCTTCACGGGACGGTGCCTCGCGGCCGAGCGAGTGGTAGTCGCGGAACGCCACCTGCGGTCGGACTTCGAGGTGGATCGGTCCGGTGTCACCTCCGCCGACCCTCCGGTAGGTGATCACGGCCGCGTGACGTCCCCGAGGCATGAAGATCGTGCGCTCGATCGTGACGTCGTCGACGCGCCATCGCGTCGTCGGGAACGGGTCGTCCGTGAAGTGAACGAGGCGGAGGTGGCCGTCGGGATGCGTCGTGCCCTCGTAGCGGTTCACCGACAACGGCACCGTTCGATCGCCGACGAAGAGCGTCTCTTCGACCTTCGCGAGCAGGACGCAGCGGCCCACGGGGGGGCGCGCCGCCGCAACCAGGAGCCCGTGGTAGCGGCGCGTGTTCATCCCGCACACGGTCGAGGAGGCGTAGCTACCCAGGCCGTTCGTCTCGAGCCATTCCTGACGCGTCGCCTGCGGCAGATCGCGCAGTCGATCGGGTCCGATCTCGAGTTGCTTTCCGTTCCGTGTCACGAGACCCGACTCCTGCGACGCGCGGGACCGGCCGCCACGGCCTGGCCGTCACGCGGTGCGCGCGAGTCGCGGGTTTCGCCGAGGTCGCGGGCGGTCGCCTTGGCCGGCGCGGCGGCGTCCCGCGGTTGCAGCAGCTTCGCGACGAGCGCCGTCCAGCCCGTCTGATGCGATGCGCCGAGTCCTCTCCCGTCGTCCCCGTGGAAGTACTCGTGGAACGTCAGGTAGTCGCGGAAGTGCGGGTCGTTCTGCAACCGCTCGTCCTTCCCGAAGACGGCGCGGCGGCCGCGGGCATCGCGCAGGAAGATGAACGCAAGGCGCCGCGCGATCTCGGAGGCGACCTCGAGCAGCGTCAGGAACTTTCCGGAGCCCGTCGGGCACTCGACCCTGAACTCGTCGCCGTAGTAGTGGTGGAATCGCTGGAGCGATTCCACGATCAGGTAGTTCATCGGGAACCAGACCGGGCCACGCCAGTTCGAGTTGCCTCCGAAGAGGCCCGACTCGGACTCGCCGGGCTGGTAGCCGACGGTGAACGTCTTGCCGTCGGCCTGGAGGACGTAGGGCTGGTCCTTGTGCGCCCGCGAGAGGGCCCGCACCCCGTACTCCGACAAGAACTCCGTCTCGTCCAGCATGCGCTTCAGGAGGCACTTCATGCGGTGACCGCGCAACAGCGAGAGCAGACGTCGCTCACCCTTTCCGGCCACCTGCCACCGCGACACGAGGTTCGCGAGGTCCGGCCGATAGGCGAGGAACCACTCGAGCCGCTGCTTGAACTCGGGGACGCGATCGAGCACGTCGGGGTCCAGGACTTCGACGGCGAACAGCGGCACGAGCCCGACCATGGACCGGATGCGGAACGTCACGTGCCCGTCGTCGGGCAGATGCAGCACGTCGTAGATGAACCCGTCGGCCTCGTCCCACAGGCTCGCGTCGTCGCCTCCGATGTTCGCCATGGCGCCGGCGATGTAGAGGAAGTGCTCCAGGAACTTCGTCGCCATGTCCTGGTAGATGGGCTTCGTCTGCGCGAGCTCGAGCGAGATCCGCATGAGGTTCAGCGCATACATCGCCATCCAGCTCGTGCCGTCGGCCTGTTCGATGAACCCGCCGGTTGGAAGCGGCGCACTGCGGTCGAAGACGCCGATGTTGTCGAGGCCGAGGAAGCCGCCTTGGAAGACGTTGCGGCCCTCGGCGTCCTTGCGATTCACCCACCAGGTGAAGTTCAGCAGGAGCTTGTGGAACACGCGCTCGAGGAAGTCCGTGTCGGCTCGACCCGTCCGCTTCTTGTCGATCTTGTAGACGCGCCACGCGGCCCAGGCGTGCACCGGAGGGTTGACGTCGCCGAACGCCCATTCGTAGGCAGGCATCTGCCCGTTGGGGTGCATGTACCACTCGCGCGTGAGCAGGATCAGCTGATCCTTGGCGAACTCCGTGTCGACGAGGGTGAGCGCGACGCAGTGAAACGCAAGATCCCACGCGGCGTACCACGGGTACTCCCACTTGTCGGGCATGGAGATGACGTCGGCGTTGTTCAGGTGCGTCCACTCGTGGTTGCGGCCCCGGCGTCGCGCATTGGGTGGAGGCGGTTGCGCCGGATCACCGTTCAACCACTCGGGGACGTCGTAGTAGAAGAACTGCTTGGTCCAGAGCAGGCCGGCGAGGGCCTGCCGCTGCACCAGGCGCGCGTCCGCATCGGGCTGGTCTCGCTGGAGGTCGGCGTAGAACTCGTCTGCCTCGCCGAGTCTCGCCGCGAACGTGCGGTCGAAGTCGGCGAACGGCGCCGGGAGGTCGGTGGGCGCGAGGCGCAGCCGGAATGAGACGGAGCCGCCGCCTTCGATCTCTGCGAAGAAGTGGACCGCGGCCTTCGTCCCCGTCTTGTCCGGGTTCACGGCATCGGCGCGTCCATTCACGATTGCGTCGTCGATGCCATCCTTGAAGTATCCCGGCGATGGGTAGGCATCGAACAGACGCTGTGCGTTCGTGTCGTTGTCGCAGAAGAGCAAGTCGGCAGGCCGGTCGACGAACAACCAGCGCTTGCCGAGGGCCGCGCAGTCGGCGGTGACGACACCGCTTCGTGGGCAGGCGAGCGTCGGCCGCGGGCGGCCGCTCACCCAGGACCACGTGTTGCGGAACCACAGCTGGGGGAGGACGTGAACCGCCGCGGCGTCGCGTCCCCGATTGTGGATCGTGACCCGCGCGAGGATGTCCTCCACGTCCGCCTTCGCGTACTCGATGAAGACGTCGAAGTACCGGTCGTCGTCGAACACGCCCGTGTCGAGGATCTCGTACTCCGGCGCGGTGCGACCGCGGTTCTTGTTCTCGCGCCGGAGCGCCTCGTAGGGGAACTCGGCGTGCGGGTACTTGTAGAGCATCCGCATGTAGGAGTGCGTCGGCGTCGAGTCCAGGTAGTAGTAGAGCTCCTTGACGTCTTCGCCGTGATTGCCTTCGGGTCCGCCCAGCCCGAACAAGCGCTCCTTCAAGTGCGGGTCGCGCCCGTTCCACAGCGCGAGACCGAAGCAGAGGTTCTGCTTGTCGTCGCAGATTCCACCGATTGCGTCTTCGCCCCATCGATAGGCGCGGCTGCGCGCGTGGTCGTAGGGGAAGTAGTTCCAGGCGTTGCCGTCGGCGCTGTAGTCCTCACGGACCGTTCCCCATTGGCGATCGGAGACGTAGGGACCCCACCTCCGCCACGCGGCTGCCTGCGTGCGTGCGTCCTCCAATCGGCGTGCCTCGTGGTTCGTCATGGCTTCCGCCCCTTCTGGCGTTCGGTGATCTTCACGGCGTGACCGTCGGGGTCTCGAACGATGAAACACGTTCCCGACGCCGCCGCAGGATCCTCCTCGACGACCCGGGATGAAACGAACGGTAGCGCCTTCTCTCGCATCGCCCGCGCCGCGGCGCGCGCATCGTCGACCTCGATCGTCGTGTGCCGATGGAGGACGTCGCTCGTTCGCACGTCGGCGGGCATCGGACTGCCACCGTCCGGCGCGACGTATTCGAGGAGCTCGACGCCCGGACCGCGCTCGGCTCGCAGGGTCGTGATCCGAAGGCGCGCACCGCGAACGGCGTTGAGGCGCTCCTGTTCGATCCCGGAGTTCTCGCTCGTCCCCACGACGGTCATGCCAAGAACGTCGCGGTAGAAGGCGAGGGCGTCGCTGGTGCTGCGCACGGTGATCGCCGAATGGTCGATGCCCAGGAAGACCCGCTCCGACGGCAGGTGCCACTTTGGTGCGCCCTTGCCGGCGGGGAAGTGCAGGATCTCGAGGGGATGCCCGTCCGGGTCACGGAAGTAGAAGGCCTCGATTCCGCCCGCGTTCGGATTCCAATCCGGGAGGCGCTGCGGCGACGGTGAGATGTGCGCCACCTCGTTCTGGCGGAGGACCGCGTACGCCTTGGCCATGTCGCGCACGATGATGGCCACGTGCTGGAAACTGCGGTCGTGACTTCGCGCATCGCGGGGATACGGGCGGCCCTGGGGCGTCAGGAACTGCACGAGTTCGATGGACTCATCCCCGAGCGTGAGCCTGGCGGCTCGTGTGTGAGCGGGGAAGACACCGAGAATCGCCTCCGGGCGTTCCCCTTCCGTCTCGGCCTCGGCTCGCTTCGTGAAGCCGAGCACGCGCGTGTAGAACTCCACCGCGCGGTCGAGGTCGGCGACGGTCATGGAGACCTCTGCGACGGCGACGGCCCGGCTCGCCGGACGACTGTCCGCTTGGGCGTGGGCTGGGAGTCGGGCGACCGCAAGGATCGCCACCAAGATGGCGACGGCACGACACGACTGGCGCAGGAAAGGCATGGTTCTGCTCATCGTGCGACCTCCGCCGAGCTCGCCGAGCTCGCCGAGACGCCGAGTCGGTGGAGGATGTGATCTCCGAGGCGGAGTGCATGCGCCATGATCGTGAGCGCGGGATTCACGGCGGAGCTCGACGGGAAGACGCTCGCATCCGCCACGAAGAGATTCTCCACGTCGTGGGCCTGGCCATTCCGGTCGAGCGCCGAGCGTTCGGCGTCCTCTCCGAACCGGATCGTTCCGCATTGGTGCGCGACCCCGGCGATGGGGATCTTCTTGCCCAGGTAGAGGGCGTGGGGGATCAGGTGGCGGTGGTCACAGCCGATCGCCTCGAGCATCTCCTTCAGCTTCTGCGTCAACCGGCGATGCGGCTCCACGTTGTTCTCTCGGTAGCGGAGTTCGATCGCGCCGTCGTCGCGCAGGACGACCCGGTTCTGCGGATCCGGCAGGTCTTCGGTCGTCAGCCAGAAGTCGAGCGTGTGTTTCCCGATGGCGTCCAGCACGATTCCGGGCGCGAACGCCGGTGCACCGCCGCGAAGCGATTCCATGTCCTGCTTGCCCAACATGGCGATGTGGCCCATGGGGAACGGGTAGTGGTCGTCGCCGAAATAGAAGTCGTTCAGTCCGAGCGTCTTCTGGAAGCGTGTCGGATTGGGGTCCTTCGACAGCGCGATCAGCGCCGAGTTGTTGTGGCACATGTAGTGGCGACCGACGACACCCGACCGGTTGGCGAGTCCGCGCGGGTGGAGGTCGCAGGCCGACCGGAGGAGGAGGGCCGCGGAGTTCACGGCGCCGCAGGCGACGACGACGAGATCGGCCGAGTAGGTTTCCTTCGCGCCGTCGCGGTCCACGTGCACGCGTCGCACGTCGCGCCCCGTTCCATCGACCTCGAGCCGCGTCACGAGTGCGTTCGTGAGCAGGGTGACGTTCTGGTGCTTCAGCGCCGGGTTCACGCAGATGACGTGCGCGTCCGACTTGGCGTTCACGAGGCAGGGGAATCCGTCGCACGTCTCACAGCGGATGCAGGGGCTGCGCTCGGGTCGGCGTTCGTCGAGGAGCACACCCATGGGCAGCGGGAACGGCTTGCGTCCGATGCGGACCAGATCGTCATGGAGCCGCTGGATGCGCGGCTCGTGACTGACGGCGGGGTGCGAGTACGGCGCGCTGGCCCAGGGTTCCGTCGGGTCGGATCCGCGCTCACCGTGAACGCGGTAGAGCCTCTCGGCCTCAGTGTAGTACGGCTCCAACTCCGCGTAGCCCACGGGCCATGCGGGGGAGATCCCATCGGCGTGTCGGACTTCCTCGAAGTCGCGCTCGCGCATGCGGAGCAGCGCGGCGCCGTAGAACTTCGTCTGCCCGCCCACGTAGTAGTGGATCCCGGGGTGGAACGCCTTGCCCTCCGCGTCGAACCAGGTCTCCTGCGCCTTGTACTTGGATTCGGTCAGGACCGCGTGGGGGCTCCAGTTGTCCTTCTCGCGCGGAAGGAACCCGCCGCGCTCGAGGACGAGGATCGACTTCCCAGACGGCGCAAGTCGGTGGAGCAGAGTTCCACCGCCGGCGCCGGTCCCGATGATGATGACGTCGTAGTGCATGACGCGCGGTTGGATGCCGCGCGGCTGCGCGGGTTTCCTCAGCCTGCAGGCGCGCCGTCCGCGGGCGTTTTCAGGTGGATGTGGCGGTCGCGGTTGCGGTCGCTGCGACGTCGCCTGCGGCCGGTCAGGTGGCGTTCGCTTGAGACGCGGGAGCGGCGGCAGGTTTTGACACTCTCGATCGGCGTCGGCTTCGTTCGAGCGCGAGCAGGCAGGCCCCGATGATCGGCGCGTGGTCGCCCAATTCGGGGTCTCGAATCTTCGAATCCGCACAACCCCGAAATGCATGGGCCCGGAACGACTGATCGCGCCCTTTGTTGAAACCGTCGACGGTTGCCAGACCCTTCACGAGACCGCCCCCGAGCACGATGACGTCCGGGTTCAGGACGTTCGCGATGTTCGCCAGGCCGACCGCCAGGACCCTGCCGAACTCCGTGATCACGGCGCATGCGACGTCGTCTCCGGCCTTGGCGGCTGCGACGATCACCTCGGGCCGGACCGTGGCCTGATCGACGGCGGCGAGTTTCGTCGTAACTCCGTTCTTCTTTGCGTCGTCGATCGCCGCGCGCGCCATTCGGATGAGGGCTCGTGACGACGCATACGCTTCGAAGCAACCGAGACCCCCGCACGTGCAGGCCTCCGCCGTGGCGCCGATTGCGATCTTCATGTGGCCGACCTCGCCGGCGCACCACGCTGAACCGCGCAATAGTCGGCCGTCGACCACGATGCCACCCCCGATCCCCGTGCCGACGAAGACGCACACGAGGTCCTTGTTTGTCCGGCCCCACCCGTGGCGTAGTTCGGCCAAGGTCGCGCACTTCACGTCGTTGTCCGCATAGGTCGCGATTCCCAGACGTCTCGTCAATTCACCAGCAACCGCGATCTCATGCAGGGCGAGCCCCGGGGCGAACTTCAGGACTCCGTCTTCCGAGTCCACTTGCCCGGGAAGCCCGATTCCAACGGCAGCGATATCGCCGGGCTTCAGCCCATGATCGGCGATCAGGCGCCGGACGACGGATTCGACCTTGTCGAGGATGCCGGTCTCTCTGCCAATCTCGGCGTGGTTGATCCGCTGCTCCAACACGACCGTCGGCGCCTGCCCGTCTGGGACACTGACGATTGCCCCTGCGATCTTGGTCGTCCCGACATCGATCCCGATCAGAAACGGTCGCGGCGCGGTCGGCGGGTTCGGGCGAGGTTCGGTACCGCAGGTGGGTGGGTGGGAGAGGCGTTCCCGTAGGGCCGTGAGGAGCCTCTCGTACCCCTTCGGCGCGAAGAGGTCGAGCTTCTGCCGATCGGCGATCGGCTCTGGAACGGCACACGTCTCGAGGCAGAGTGGGATCACGTAGACGTCGCCGGCCGGGAGCGTCTTGAGCACCTCCAGCGCCTGCTGCATCTCGACCTGGACATGACCTCGCTTGCGAACGGCCGTCGTCGAGAGGCAGGCGAGGAAGATCGTGCAGTTCTTGATCGCGGTCGAGATCCGATCCGGCCACGCGACGCCGGGGTCCAGGTCTTCCTCGTCCCACCACGAGTCGATGCCGTCCTTCTTCAGTCGTCGGTAGAGGCGCCGGACTCTCTCCTTGTCCTCCCTCGCGTACGAGATGAACACCTGTTTCGCGACGCTCGCCATGAGAGTCCTTTCCCGCAATCCGATCGTTGCGCGCTCGCGACAACCCGGTCGATCGGCAGGGGGATGCTACTTCGAGCGGCGCGATGCGTGCATCTGGCGCCTGCTGCGACGCGATCTCACGCGGGGCGGACGTCGCTTCCCCGGCTCGTGTGTTTCGCGGCGTCCGGTCGGCGGCGCCGTGTGGGGCGGTGTCCGTGGACGTGACGAACCCGCACAGTTCGCCGCGTTCGTGTCGGCGAGGCGCGTCGCGACCACGACGATCGCTTCGAAGCGGTGAGGGGTCGCGCCGCGTCGCGGCGGGCCGGCACACATGCGCTGCACGTCCAGCGCCACCGGTCATCGAGCCGGTGCCGTCGCCGTGAAGCAAACGCCGTGTGGCTATCAGTCGCGTGTCGATCCCCCGATCGGGTCCACGCTTGCTGTGACGGCGCGGGACATGGGAAGGGCCGTTCGTCACGTCCGTCCATGATCCATGACGTGCCGTAAACCTATTGAAGATCGACGTTTGCGTGCTCGGTGATTTTTCTCCGACGCGCCTGTCACTTTCCGCCGCCCGATGCCGCTTCGGGCTCATCGGTCTGCGTGACCGGTCGGTTCGCGGCGGCCTTCGGCGAGCGACGTGTTGGATCTCGCTCCCGGCGGCGCGCCTTTCAATCTCACGGAGATTCTCGATGAAGAGTTCGACGCTGACGATCGCATGCTCGTTGTGGCTCGCGTGCCTGGCTGGCGCGCAAGGCAACCTCCAACTGATGACCGAGGTTCCGGTCGAAGTGGGAAGCGGCCGGCTCACGAACGCCACCGCGAGCCCGCAAGTCGTGTGGACGCAGGTCGTCCAGATTCCGACGGCGGGATCGCTGCAACTCGCGTTCACGGTCGCGGACCTCGAGCGCGAGGGCGACTCGCTCACGGTGACGAGCCTCGCGGACAACGACTCGCAGGTCTTCACGCAGATGAGCCTGAAGCAGTGGCGCAACCACACGGCGTGGTTCAACGGCGGAGCCCTGGCGCTCGAACTGCGGCTCATGCCCGGCTCGCACGGCGAGGTCATGGTCGGCTCGGCGTTCCTCTTCGGTGCCTCCATGACGACGCCCGCGGGGATCGATACGCAGTGCGGAGCGACCGACGATCGCACCTTCAGCGGCGACGCGCGTGTCTGCCGCCTCCTCGGCAACGGATTCGTTTGCACGGGGTGGCTCATCAACGGCCAGAACATGATCCTTTCGGCCGGTCACTGCGGCATTCCCGCGTCCACGTCGGCATTGATCACCGCCGAGTTCAACGTGCCGTTGTCGACGGCCGGCGGTCAGATCATCAACCCTCCCGCGCACAACCAGTTCCCGGTCGACCAGGGGACGATCGTCGCGGTGCAGACTGCCATCGGCAACGACTTCAGCGTGATGCGCCTGCACCCGAACGTGACGGGGCAGACGGCACTCTCGCATCAGGGTGGAGCGAGCTTCAGCCTCGCGTCGAGCCTTCCGTTCTACTTCCCTCCGTTCTCCGTCCCGACGATCCGCGTCACGGGTTGCGGCGCCGACACGGGCACGGCGAATTTCGTCCAGCAAACGGCGACCGGCCCCTATTCGGGCGCCGGCGGTGACGTCATCAATTACCAGGTCGATACGGAGGGCGGGAACTCCGGCTCGCCGGTGATCGACGAGGCCACGGGCCTCGCCATCGGCATCCACACCAACGGCGGTTGCGGTGCCGTCTTCGGCAGCAACTCGGGGACGAGCATCCTGAATGCCGGCCTCCAGGGCGCGATCGCGAACACGGGCAACTGCGGTTCGACGGTCCTGAGCCCGGGTTTCCCCGCGACGATCTCGTGCTCTCCGCATTACGTGAGCACGACCCAGCAGACCTTCGGCTGGACGGGCATCGCCGTCTCATCACCGTTCGATTGGGACATCCAGGTCAACACGATCGGATCCTTCCTCGGCGGGAGTGCGTGTGACTTCGTGCTGGCGAACGGGCACGCAGCTGCCGTCAACCCCGTCAGCGCCGAGATTCAGCTCTTCTCTGGCGGGCCCAACGCGACCGTTCAGTACGCCGTCGCAAGCACTGCGGCGGTGAACGTCGAGACGCTCGGATTCATCCCGGGCTCGAACGTCATCTCGCTCCTAGAGTTCAACGTCCCCTCGGCGGGGAACTACGACGTCGCCGTCAACGGACCCTCGACGCTCACCTGGCACCTCTACGGACCGGCTGCGAGCAACGCCTGGTTCGCCCGCGGCGGCACGTCATTCGTCGCGTCCGGCGTCGCCAACGCGGCGCCGTTCACCAACGTTTTTCTGAGTGCGGGATGGCACTGCCTCGTCGTGTTCCGCAACGGCGGACCCGGCTCAGGTGCGACGTTCTCGGCCAGCATCTGCAACGCCGTGCCGACGATCGCGCTCACACCCGGTGTGACCCAGTCGATCCCTGCAGCGTGTGCGACGTTCTCGACGACGCCGACTGCCGGCCTGTGGAATGTCGTGGCCGTCAGCGGCAATAGCGACTGGGACGTCTTCTTGGGGTCGGGGCTCGCGTTCTCCGGCGGGACCGTCGACTTCTGCGCCTCGAACGGCCACAACGGCGCCATCACGCCGACCCAGGGAACGTTCATGCGCTATTCCGCGTCCGGCACCGCGTCCGGTGAGCACGTCGCCGCGACGTCGACCGGGACCGTGGGCGCCACGTTCGATACGACGTTTGGTGCGAACCAGGTCGTCCGAGCCATCGAGTACAACGTCCCGTCGAGCGGCCAGTACGACGTGAACGTCACCGGCCCGACGGAGCTGCAGTGGATGTTGATGGCTCCCGGCACGACGGCCGATTGGATTCCGCTGGCGAACTACGCCGCCACCGGGACGGTGGGCTTCGGCTCGACGCAGACGGTGACCCTGTCGGCCGGGATCTGGCTCATGGTGATCATCCACTCTGGTGGTCCCGCCACGACCCTCCTGAACTTCACCGTGAACCTGTGCCCCACGGCGTCGGTCATCGCGCTGACTCCATCGAGCACCGGGACGGCTGTGACGAATGCCTGCGTGCCGTTCACGCTCGCGCCCCAGGCATCGACATGGAACGCGGTCGGGATCTCATCCGCGGGATCCGACTGGGACGTCCTCGTCGGTACGGCCGAGTCCCAGTTCGGTGGTACCACCGCCGACTACGTCCTCGCGAATGGTCACCTGGGTGTGATCTCGCCCACGGCCGGCACGATCGTGAGATTCAACGGCGTGACCGGCGCGACGGTCAACCAGGCCACGACGTCGACCTTGTCGATCGGTTCCACGTTCGCGACTTCGTGGGGGGCGAGCCAGGTCCTCCGCATCTTCGAGTTCAACGTCACGACGGCGGGTGATTACGACTTCACGCTGACCGGCCTCGCGGGCCTCGATTGGGATCTCTTCGAGCCGGGCGCTTCGTCCGCGTGGCGAACGCGCGCCAACTCCAACCTCGCGTCGGCGACGGGTGGCGGCGTGCTGACGCGCAACCTGGGGCTCGGATGGCACGCGATCGTCGTCGCCCGTAGCGGCGGCGTCGGCATCAGCGGCGCGTACTCGGTGCTCGTGAGCCAGACCCCGAGCCCGGTCCCCACGCTCGCATCCATCAGCCCGACGACGGTCGTGGCGGGTGGGGGAGCCGTCACCCTGACGTGCACGGGCACGAACTTCGTGTCGAACGGGTTCGCCGCGAGCGTCGTGCAATGGGACGGCGTCGCGCAGTCGACGACGTTCGGCAGCTCGACGTCGCTGACGGCGTCGATCCCGGCGGCGCTCGTCGCCGCAGCGGGCACCCACACCGTGACCGTGTTCACACCGGCGCCCGGTGGCGGAACGTCGGGCGGCGTGACGTTCACGGTGACGAACCCGGCGCCGACGATCGCGTCCATGGCGCCTGCGACCGCGACTGCGGGTGGCGCGGCCTTCGTGCTGACGGTCAACGGGTCGAACTTCAATTCCCAGAGCCGCGTGCGCTGGAACGGGGTGAACCTGACGACGACGTTGGTGAACGCGGGCCAGCTCACGGCGAGCGTCCCGGCGGTCAACATCGTCGCCGCGGGAACCGCGACGATCTCGGTGAACAACCCTGCACCGGGTGGTGGCACCACGGGGAACTTGACGTTCACGATCAACAACCCGGTGCCCACGGCGACCTCGCTGAGCCCCTCATCCGTGATCGCGGGAGGCGCATCGTTCACGCTCACGGTGAACGGCACGAACTTCAACGCGCAGAGCGCGGTGACGTGGAACGGGGCGAGCCTTGGGACCGCGTTCGTGAGTGCGACGCAGCTCCAGGCGACCGTCCCCGCGGCGAACATCGTCGCCGGCGGATCGGCATCCGTGCGAGTCGTCAATCCCACACCGGGTGGCGGCACCACGGCTGCGTTGACCTTCACGGTCAACAACCCCGTCCCGGTGCTGGGCTCCATGAATCCGGCGTCGGCGCTTGCCGGCACGGGGGCGTTCACGCTCACCGTGACGGGATCGAGCTTCAACGCCCAGAGCGAAGTGCGCTGGAACGGTGCGCCGCAGGCGACGACGTTCGTGTCGGCGACGCAGCTCACCGCGTCCATCAGCGCGGCGCTGATCTCGGCGGTCGGAACGGCCAGCGTCCAGGTGCGCAATCCCACCCCCGGCGGCGGGAATTCCGCGACCCTGACCTTCAGCATGGTCGGGCCTGCGATCACGTCGGTCACGCCCGCGGTGATCGCGATCAAGACGCTCGCGTCCCCGGCGTCCACCTTGACGGTGAACGGGAGCAACTTCCTGCCGACCTCGACGGTGTTCGGGAATGGCGTCGCACTCACGACGACCTTCCTGAGCAGCACGCTGCTGACGGCCTCGCTTCCGGCGACGGTTCAGCAGACGCGGTCGCTCGGCGGGATCTGGATCTCGGTCCGCAACGCCACGACCGTCGCGTCGAACTTCGGCGAGGTGATCGTGGGGAGCGGAGCGAACCACGGGACGATCGGTCACGTGCCGCTTCCGGACCCGGTCGCGCCCGGCGTCGTCTATTCGCTGAACATCGAGGGCTGCGTTCCGAACGCGCCGTTCGTGCTCTCCGGCGACACGGGAATGCCGGCGCCCATCGGTGCATGGCCCACTCCAGCGGCCGACATGGTGCTCTCGGTCGGCAGCCCTGGGTTGTTCCCGGTTCTGGACGGCATCGGAGTCTATGGCCCGGCGCAGCCGGGGATCGTGATCGGCCCCGCGCAGCCGGGCAACACGGCGCCGGGCGGGCGGTTCGTCCTGCCAGGGATCACGAATCCAAACCCGCCTCTCGGACTCCATTTCACGCTCCAGGCGTCCTACCTCGATCCCGCGAGCCCGGTCGGGTTCCGCAACACCTGGGCTTTCGTGAACACGAGCATCTGAGGCTCCGTGTGATGCGCCGCGCCGTGCTGACGGTGCGGCGCGGTGGGGTGCGTGCGAGAGCGCGCGCGTTCGCGTGAAACGGGGTCGGGCCGGACCGCGGCTCGGCCCCGTCGTCTTTTCTGAAATTGACGGTCTCCGCGATCGACCGAGGCGATCCCTCGCACGCCGTCCGCGCCGCGCTCGTTCGTGCCTGAGCAAGCACGTGCTGACGGTGATCAGACCGGGATGTGGCCCTCGGCGCCACGATCCCGTCAGGTTTCTTCGCCCCCATTCACGCCCGGCCGCATCAGCGGTACGCTCCTGGCCTTCGATGCGGGGCACTTCGGCGTGCCAACCGTCGCCGTGCGCTGCCGGATCCTCGGCACTCGCATCGAGAGTCTTCGATACCCGTGCGGGCTCCCCCTCGAGCCGCCCGCCGTCACCGCAACCGTTTCAAGGAGTGATCGCATGTCCAGGAGCCTCGCCGTCGTGGCCGTGGCACTCACGCTTTCCGTCGTGAGCGCAGCTCAAGTCAATCCACAGATCATGACGCAGGTGTCGGCCGAGCTGGCCAGCGGCATCGCGTCTAACCCCACGACTCAGCCCCAGATCGTCTGGAGCCAGGTACTGACGATTCCCACGGCGGGCTGCATGCAGCTCGTGTTCGACGTGGCGGACCTCGCTCGCGAGGATGACGCCGTCGTCGTCACGAGCCTCACGGACAACCAGGTGCAGGTGCTGAACCCGGTGGTGATGAAGCACTGGCGCAACCACTCGGCCTGGTTCAACGGCAGCGCGGTCCTCATCGAGCTGAGGCTCTCGCCCAAGTCCTCCGGGCAGGTGACCGTCGGCTCCGCGTTCATCTATCAAACGACGATCGCGCCGCCGGTCGGCGTCGACTCCCAGTGCGGCACGACGGACGATCGCGTGCTCTCGTCCGATTCGAGGGTTTGCCGGCTCCTCGGCAACGGATTCGTCTGCACCGGCTGGCTCATCAACGGCCAGAACATGCTGCTGAGTGCCGGCCACTGCGGCATTCCGGCCAACACGTCCGCGCTGATCACCGCGCAGTTCAACGTGCCTCTCTCGACTACGGGTGGATCGATCATCAACCCGCCGGTCGCCGACCAGTTCCCGGTGGATCAGCAGTCGATCATCGCCGTTCAGAACGCCATCGGCGACGATTACGCTGCCATGCGCTTGCACCCGAACTCGACGGGTCAAACGGCGCTCCAGCACATGGGTGGCGCGAGCTTCAGCCTCGCCGGGAGCCTTCCCCTCTACCTGCCGCCGTTCATCATTCCCACGCTCCGCGTGACCGGCTGCGGGGCGGATTCGGGCATCCGCAACTTCGTTCAACAGACTGCCGTGGGGCCATACACCGGCGCCAGCGGCACCATGCTGACGTACCAGGTCGACACCGAGGGCGGTGACTCCGGCGCGCCGGTCATCGACGACTCGAACGGCCTCGCCATCGGGATTCACACGAACGCCGGCTGCGGCTCGTCGAGCGGAAGCAATTCCGGCACGAGCATCCTGAACGGCGGGTTGCAGAACGCCATCACCAACACAGGCGTCTGCGGAAGCACGTCGCTCTCGAACGGCTCGCCGGCGACGATCACGTGCTCGCCGCGATACGTCAACACGACGACCGCGTCGAGCGATTGGGTGGTCCTCGCGGCGTCCTCCGCTTCGGACTGGGACCTGCACGTGGAATCGGTCTTCTCGACGTTCGGCGGGACCGCCTGCGACTACGTGCTCGCGAACGGCAACCTCGGGTCGGTCGCGCCGACGGGTGGCGAGGTGTACCTGTTCTCCGGTGGCCCCAACGCCACGGCCGAGTTCCAGGTCGCGACGACCTCGTCGACTGGCGTGCAGAACGTCGGCTTCTTCGGGAGCACGGAAATCATCGAGGTCTACCAGTTCAACATCACGTCGGCTGGTGCCTACGACATCGCGCTCGACGGCGATACGAGCCTGACATGGCAGTTCCACGCACCGGGCGCCAACAATGGCTGGCGAGCGCGGTCGAGCGCGGGACAGATCGCGAGCGGCACAGTCGGCGGCGCGCCGACGCTCGGACTGACGTTGGGCACCGGCTGGCACTGCCTCGTCGTGACGCGCAACGGCGGACCTGCGGCCACGTCGGGCGGATTCACGTTCAGCGTGTGCCAATCGGTGGCGCCGGTGGCCTTGGCGGCGAATGTCGCGCAGACCATCACGAACGCGTGCCAGGGGTTCAGCCTGACGCCCACGGCGGGAATCTTCAACGTCGTCGCCGTCACCGGCGCTTCGGACTGGGACATCGCGATCGGGGCCGGCTACTCCCGGTTCGGCGGGTCGACGACCGACTTCTGCATCGCCGACGGCCACGCCGGAGCGATCTCGCCATCGTCGGGCGCGATCGTCCGCTTCTTGGGCTCGTCCAACGCAACGGCAGAACACGCCACCGCGGCGACGGGGACGGTCGGA
Source organism: Planctomycetota bacterium (assembly GCA_044222185.1). Taxonomy (GTDB): domain Bacteria; phylum Planctomycetota; family CAIWVZ01; genus JBGANV01. The sequence continues at coordinate 612,371 of JBGANV010000003.1, read as the reverse complement.
ACCCCGTTCGACACGGCGCTCGCATCCGGCTCGATCGTCGACGTCGTCCAGTTCAACGTTCCGAGCGCCGGGTCCTACGACGTCTCGTTGAGCGGCGACACGAGCCTCGGCTTCGTCCTCATGGGATCGCAAGCACCGTGGAACGACCGCACCGGCGCGATCACGGCAGGGATCGTCGGGAACGTCAACACGGTGAGCCTGGGGGCCGGATGGCACGCCGTCGTCGTCACCCATGACGGCGGACCCGCGGCCACGACGCTCCCGTATACCGTGCACCTTTGCGCGACGGCCGCGATCGTGAACCTCTCGCCGTCGACCGTCGCGACGACGCTCACGAACCCGTGTCAGCCGTTCACGATCGCGCCGACCTCGGGCCAGTGGAATGCAGTCGGCGTCACGTCGACGAGCGACTGGGACGTGGTCATCGCCACGGCAGAGTCCCAATTCGGCTCGTCGATTTGTGACTTCGTCGTCGCCAACGGGACGCTCGGCGCCGTTTCTCCGACCTTGGGCATGGTCAGTCGGTTCTTCGGTACCGCCAACGCGAGTCTGAATCAGGCGACGTTGGTGACCCCGACGATCGGCACTCCATACGGCGCGGCCTGGGGTAGTGGGCAAGCGATCCGGATCTTCCAGTTCAACGTCGCGACGGCAGGCAGCTACGACATCACGCTCACGGGCGTTGCCGGCCTCGACTGGTTCCTCTTCGAGCCGGGCACGGACTCGGCGTGGCGCGTCCGAGCGAATGCAAACGTCGCGTCTGTCGTCGGTGCTGCCACGACCACGCGGACGCTCGGAACCGGCGCCCACGCGATCATCGTGTCGCGCAGCGGCGGCGTCGGGCTCTCGGGCTCGTTCACCGTCGACATCGAACCGACGCCCAATCCCGTGCCGACGTTGTCGACGATCTCGCCGACGACGGCGGTCGCGGGATCCGGGGCGTTCACGCTCACGTGCACGGGGACGAACTTCGTGGCTTCGAGCGTCGTGCAATGGGACGGCGTCGCGCAGGCGACGACGTTCGTGAACGCGACCTCGCTGACGGCGTCGATTCCCGCGGCACTCGTGGCGGCGGCTGGCACCCACACGGTGACCGTGTCGACTCCGGCTCCTGGCGGCGGGACGACTTCCGGACTCACGTTCACCGTGACGAATCCGGCGCCCTCGATCTCGAGCATCAGCCCGGCTTCGGCGACCGCCGGAGGTGGGGCGTTCGTGATCACCGCAAACGGGTCGAACTTCAACACGCAGAGCCGGGTGCAGTGGAACGGCGCCAACCTGACGACGACGTTCGTCAGCGCGACGCAGCTCACCGCGACGGTTCCGGCTGGGAACATCGCGACGGCCGGGTCGGCCACGGTGCGGGTGAACAACCCGGCACCAGGCGGTGGTACGACGGCCAACCTGACGTTCACCATCAACAACCCGGTGCCGACCCTGACGGGGCTCAGCCCCTCGTCGATCCTGGCGGGCAGCGCGGCGTTCACGTTGACGGTGACCGGCACGAACTGCAACGCGCAGAGCATCGTGACGTGGAACGGGACGAACCTCGCGACGACGTTCGTGAGCTCGACCCAGCTCCAGGCGACGGTCCCCGCGGGCAACATCACGGCCGGCGGGCTGCCAGGCATCCGGATCTTCAATCCGGCTCCGGGCGGCGGCACGTCCGCGCCGCTCACGTTCACGATCAACAACCCGCCGGCGACCCTGTCGTCGATCAGCCCGTCGTCGGTCGCGGCCGGCTCGGCAGCGTTCACCCTCACCGTCACCGGGACCAACTACAACTCGCAGAGCCAGATCCGGTGGGATGGCAATCCGCAGACCACAACGTTCATCAGCTCGACGCAGTTGTCGGCGTCGATCCCGGCCTCGCTCATCGCGACGGCGGGGACGGCGCAGATCCTCGTGCGCAACCCGGGTCCGGCTGGCGGCAATTCCGTTTCGTTGCCCCTCGGCATCATCGGGCCGGCCATCACGTCGATCACGCCCGTCGCCATCGCCGTGAAGACGTTGGCCTCGCCGCCGACGACCCTCACGGTGAGCGGCAGCGGCTATCTCGCGACGTCGAAGGTGTTCGCCAACGGAGTCCAGCTGACGACCACGTTCGTGAATGCAACCACTCTGACGGCGAGCCTGCCAGCCTCGGTACAGCAGACCCAGTCGATCGGCGGCATCTGGATCTCGGTCCAGAACTTCCCGACGGTGGCGTCGAACTTCTCCGAAGTGATCGTGGGTACGGGCGCGAACCACGGGACGATCGGCCACGTGCCGCTGGCGGACCCCGTTCCCCCGGGCGTGGTGTACTCGTTCAACATGGAGGGTTGCGCCCCGAACGCGGCGTTCGTCCTGTCGGGTGACACCGGCATGCCGGCGCCCATCGGCAACTGGCCGACCGCGGCGGCGAATCTCGTCCTGTCGGTCGGGAGCCCGGGGCTCTTCCCGGTACTCGACGGCATCGGCGTCTACGGCCCGGCGCAGCCCGGCATCGTCACGTCGCCGAACCAGCCGGGGAACACGGCGCCTGGCGGCAAGTTCGTGCTGACCGGGCTCACGAATCCGAATCCGCCGCTGGGACTCCACTTCACTCTCCAGGCGTCATACCTGGATCCGTCGAGCCCGGTTGGGTTCCGCAACACCTGGGCGTTCGTGAACACGAGCCTCTGACCCGGTCCGCGTCGCGGGCGCACGACGGCCCGCGACGTGCACGGCTCGCCGTGACGAACCCCCGCGGCGCGTCGTCCGGGCGCGCCGCTCCGGGATGTGTTATCCACCGACCACACGATCGGGGATGCCTTGGGCGAGTCTGACCGGACACCGAAACAGATCGGCGCGTACGCGATCCTCCGCGAGATCGGGCGCGGAGGGCAGGGCATCGTCTTCCTCGCCCAGGACACGCGTTTGCACCGCCTCGTCGCGTTGAAGATCCTCACGGGCCTCGGCGCGGTCTCGCCCGCCGTGCTTCAGCGATTTCAGCGCGAGGCCATCGCCGCGTCGAAACTCGATCACCCCGGCATCTGCACCGTGTACGACACGGGGACCGCGGACGGGGTGCCCTACATCGCCATGCGGTACGTGGAGGGATCCACGCTCCTGAGACTGGTGCGTGACCTGGGCGCGACCGGCGAGGGCGTCTCGACGGCCTATGAACCGGGCCTCGCGGCGAAGGACGACGACGCCCGCACGGAGCTCATGCCGCCGTCCGGAGATCCCAGCACGGCCGCCGCGCCTCCACGTCCGGAGGGGCGGCCATCGAGTGGGGACCGCATCCGTCGGATCACGAGGATCATCGAGCGCGCGGCGCGCGCGCTCCACGCCGCGCACGAGCACGGGATCATCCACCGCGACGTCAAGCCCGGCAACATCATGATCACGGCGAACGACGAGCCCGTGATCCTCGACTTCGGGCTTGCGCGCGACTGCGACTCGGAGATCGATGCATTGACCCAGACCGGCGACGTGTTCGGCACCCCCGCCTACATGTCACCGGAGCAGATGCAGGGCCAAACGGGAAGCGTCGACGGACGCACGGACGTCTGGTCGCTGGGCGTCACTCTGTACGAGTGCCTGACCGGGGTGCGTCCCTTCGAAGGCGCGACACGCGAGATGCTCTTCCAGTCCGTCACGAGGTCGGACCCGCCGGACATCCGCAAGCGGTGCATGAGTGCATCCGCCGACTTGTCCGTCGTCCTCCAGGCCGCGCTCGAGAAGGAGCCGATCCGTCGATACCAGACCGCGGCGGCCTTCGCGAACGACCTGGCGGCCGTGCTCGAGAACCGTCCCATCTCGGTACGACCCGTCTCGACGATAGGCCGATTGATGCGCTGGGTTCGGCGCGAACCCGTCAAGGCCGCGCTCGCGGGGACGCTGCTGGTCGCCGTGCCCGCACTCGCGTCGCTCGTGACCTACTCGATCGCCACCCGCGCCGACATCCAGCTCGCCGAGGAGTCGCGGCGGCGCGAGGCGGTCGAGACCGCGCTGGTCGAAGGCTATTTCCACATCCAGGAAGGGAATGCCGCCGATGCGGCGCCGGCGTTCGAGCATGCGCTCGCTCTCGATCCCCAGAACGTGGAGGCGCTTGCCGGGGCCCTGATGACGGCAAGGGTCAGCCGCGGCGACAACGCGTTCCTCGCCGAGGTCGAGCGACGCAACTGGGCGAGACTGGGAGAATCCGCGCTCGACCCACTCATCGCCGATGCGCTCGTCGTGCAGGGGCGCCGCGAGGAGGCCGTCGCGTTGGTGAAGCGATCCCGGCCAGGTGAGTCCCCGATCGCTCACTTCATTCGTGGCGTCATGGAGCTCACTCAGGGGCACGCCGGCGACGACAGCGCGTTTGCCCGCGCGCGCGATGACCACCTCCGAGCCGTGATCGGGTCGCCGCGAGCGCGAGCGATGTTCCACTTCGGGCTGGCGCATGCCGCGGGGCACGTGCGGGAAGCCGACCTCTCTCGGTGGGTGGCCGCGAGCATCCGCAACATGTGGCCCGACGATGGCTACGCGGCGTATTGGGTCGGGTTCGCGCTCGCGCCCGTGGACCCCGACGCGGCCCTTGCGGCGTACGCGGAAGCGCTTGCCCGCGCCCCGAAACTCGCCTCGGCACGGTTCGCCGTCGCCATGGTCCACGAGGAGCAGGGGAAACACGCGAGCGCCGCTGCCGAGCTCCAGTCGCTGCTTGCGGAGGGTCTGGACGATGCACGAATCCACGACGCCCTCTCCGAGATCCATCGTGTTCAACACGACCTCGTCCAGGCCGAGCAGCATCAGCGGGAAGCCGTGCGCCTCGCGCCATTCCGGAGCATTTATCAGTCTCGTCTCGTGACGCTCCTCCAGCTCGCCGGCAAGAACGACGAGTGGCCGGCGCTCGCGGAGAAGGCGATCACCGTCGACCCGAAGAACGGAACGGCGTGGACCCAGGCTGGCATCGCGCGCCAGTTGAATCGCGACCTCGCCGGCGCTCTCGCGGCTCAGCGCAGGGCGGCGGAGCTTCGGCCGAACGACGCGCGCGTGCTCGTGAATCTCGCACAAGCGGAGGTCGCGTCGGGGGACCAGGACTCGGCCGTGGTCACGCTCGATCGCGCCCTCGCAATCGATCCGAACCTGCTCGAGGCGAGATACAACCGCGCGGCGATCCTCCGGGACTCGGGACGCGAGGACGAGGCCGTGGAGGACTACCGCGCCGTCGTCGCGGCGAACCCCGGTGCGGGTGACGCTCTCTGCAACCTGGGCCATACGCTGCGCGAGATGGGCCGCTACCTGGAAGCCCTGGATGCCATGCGGCGCGGGCATGAGGTCGGTAGCAGGACGCCGGGCTGGAAGTACCGATCCGATGCCTGGGTCGCGAACCTCGAAGCCCTGGCCCCGGTCGAGACGCGCTTCGACGCGGTCGCTGGCGGTGCGGCGGAACCGCAGGACTTCGCCGAGTCTCTGCGGCTCTCACGAGTCGCGTTCGGCCGAAAGCGCTTCGTCATGGCGGTCCGGCTGTTCGAGAAGGCGATGGAGCTCAATGGCGGCGTCGCACCGCACCCGCGCGCGGCTGATCGCCTTCACGCGGCGCGGGCGGCCGCCGCTGCGGCTGCGCGGATGGGAGCCGACTGGATGACCATCGATGCAGAGTCGCGCACGGCACTCCGGACGAAGGCCATCGGTTGGGTTCGGGACGATCTCGAAGCCTGGGACGGAATGGCCGACGATCTCGGAAGTCGGGACGTGCGTGCCGCGCAGATCTGCGTCGCGCAGATCCTGAACTGCTCCGAGTTCGCGGGCATCAGGCCGGCCAGCCCGGACTCGCGTGCCACCGCGCCCAGCAGCCGCGCCGCGAGCGCTCCCGCCGACGTCGCGGGCCTGTGGGCGCGCGTTCGCCAATTCCGCGAGCGGCTTCGATTGCGAGGATAGTGCCGCAACGCCGGCCGTGCCGTTGGACGCGTCGTCGCAGGAGTCGCCGCGCGGGACGGCCCGGCCCCCGTCGTCGGGGTCGCTGGCGCTTCACTCGTCCTCGGGCGGAGGAACCGGCTCTCCCGGAATCGCATAGGCGCCGGTCAGCCAGCGATTCAGGTCGACCATCTTGCAGCGCTCGGAACAGAACGGGAAATGCGGCGAACCGGGCGACGCCGCCGGCTGGGCCGCCCCGGCGCGTTTCGATGGAGGTGGCGTCACGGCAGTGCCGCAGATCGGGCACGCCTTGTCGGATGAGCGGGCCACGGATCCGCGATCAGTGACAGCCGCCGGAGCCGCACGCAGGCTTCCCGCAGCCGCCCCCGGACGATGGTTTCGATGAGTCAGTCTTCGCAGGCTCGGATTTCGGTGCGTCGGCCGTCTTTCCCGACTGGTAGGACGTGCTGCGGTAGTCCGTCTGGTAGAAGCCCGAACCCTTGAAGATGACGCCAGCGCCGGCGCCGATGAGTCGCTTCAATGCCTTGGCCTTGCATTTCGGGCACGCGCGGAGCGGCTCGTCCTTCATGCTCTGGAAGGTCTCGAACTGGTGGCCGCACTTCTCACAGGCGTAGTCGTAGGTCGGCATGTTCGGGGATTCCTTGGATGATCAGGCGTCCGACGGCTCGTCCGGACCCGCCGAGGCCGTCCGCGGGCGCGGTGTTGCGGCGACGGTCACGCGAGCGGGTCGTATGACGAGGTCCGCGAGCTTGTAGCCCTTCTCGAAGACTTCGACGATCTGGTTCTCTCGAACCTCCGTGGTCTCCACGCGCGAAATGGCTTCCATGCAGGTGGGATCGAGCAGGGCGCCATCGGTTTGCACGGGCTTGACGCCGAGTTCCTCCAGCCCGCGGCGGAACTGCTCGACGACCATGCGGACGCCCATCACCAGTGCCGCAGGATTGGTCGCGTCGGCGGCGGCGGTCGCGCGTTCCAGGTTGTCGAGCGCGGGGAGGACGCTGCGAACGGCATCGGCGATCGCGAACCGGCGAGCCTCGGTCTTCTCGCGCGCCGTGCGTGCCTTGAAGTTCTGGAACTCGGCCGCCGTGCGCTGCAGGTGATCGCGAATCTCGTCGCGCTCCTTGGTGCGTGCGGCGAGTTCGTCGCTCGGCGCCGCGTTGGCAGCGGCATCGAGGGGTCTGGACTCATCCCTGGCCTTGCCCGTCGGCGTGGTCGGGCCGGCGTCCGGCGCTCCATCTTGTGACTTCTTGTTGGGATCCATGGTCAGTCGAACCACTGCTTGATCTTGGTGAAGATGCCCTTCGGACTCTCACGCGTCGACTCGCCCCGCGCGGTCGCCAGCTCCTTGAGCAGCGCTTCCTCACGGTCGTTGAGCCGGCGCGGGATCTCGACCTGGAGACGGACGAGGATGTCACCCGCCGAATGTCCATGGACATCGGGAAGTCCCAGGCCGCGCAGCCTGAGCACGTCGTTCGGTTGCGTTCCCTTGGGCACCTTCATTTCGACGGTGCCTTCGAGGGTCGGGACGTCGATCGTCGTCCCCAAGGCCGCTTGCGTGTAGCTGATCCGGCACTCACAGAGGAGTTCGCGTCCGCGGCGAGTGAAGACTTTGTGATCCTTGACCGAGATGTGGCAGTAGAGGTGACCTCGACGGCCGCCATCGGGGCTCGGTTCGCCTTCATTCGCGACGCGGAGCTGCGTGCCATCCTCGACGCCGGCGGGCACGTTCACGGTGATTTCGACCTGCTTCTGCACGAGGCGACGCCCACTGCACGTACGGCATGGGTTCTTGATCTGCGTGCCCTCGCCGCCGCATTGCGGACACGGCCGGCGGATGCTGAAGAAGCCCTGGGACTGGATGACCTCGCCGTGGCCGCGGCACATGGAGCACGTCTCGGGTTTGGAGCCGGATGCTGCGCCCGTTCCGTGGCACGCGTTGCAGAGCTCGCCGCGCTTCAGCGTGACGACTCGCTTGGCGCCGGTGCGCACCTCTTCGAGCGTGAGTTCGAGCTTGATCTGCAGGCTGTTGCCGGCCTCGGGGCCGCTCTGCTCGCGGCCGCCGAATCCGCCACCGCCGAAGATGTCGGAGAACGCGGCGAAGATGTCGTTGATGTCGCGGAAGCCGCCGCTCTGGAATCCGCCGCCTTCCATGCCGGCGTGACCGAACTGGTCGTAGCGGGCTCGCTTCTGCTGATCGGTGAGGACCTGCGCGGCCTCGGAGGCTTCCTTGAACTTGGCCTCCGCGTCCTTGTCACCCGGGTTGCGATCGGGGTGGAATTTGAATGCGATCTTGCGATACGCCTTCTTGATGTCGTCCTCGGACGACTCGCGCGGCACGCCGAGCACTTCGTAGTAGTCGCGTTTCTGTGACATCTGCGGTGCCATCGGATGAAGGCGAAAATGAAGCGACGGAGGTGGGCGCGCCTGCGCCACCTCCGTCGAGAGCGGGGTGTCCTAGAACACGGCGCCGGCCACGGCGGCCTGATCGTCCTTGAGCGAGGTGATCGTCGTGTTCGTCATCAGCATGAGGCCGGACACGGAGGCGGAGTACTCGAGAGCGAGGCGCGTCACCTTCACGGGATCGACGATGCCTGCCTTCACGAGGTCCACGATCTCGCCCGACCGGGCATCGCAGCCCCAGTTGGACTTCGTTTGCGGCTGGTTCAGCACGGCGTCGGTGATGACGTCGCCGTCGAAGCCGGCGTTCTCCGCGATCTGGCGGCAGGGCGCGCGCAGGGCCGTGAGGATGATGTCGGCGCCGAAGCGCTCGTCACCCTTCAGCTTCTTGCGCGCCTCTTCGACTGCGGCGACGCAGCGCAGGTAGGCCGTTCCACCGCCCGGGACGATGCCCTCCTCGCGCGCGGCGCGCGTGGCGTGCATGGCGTCCTCGACGCGGTACTTGCGCTCCTGCATTTCCTTCTCGGTCGCGGCGCCGACGCGGATGACGGCCACTCCGCCCGTGAGCTTCGCCAGGCGTTCCTGGAGCTTCTCCCGGTCGTAGTCGCTCGTCGTCACGGCGAGCTTGGAGCGAACCTGGTCGATGCGCTCCTGGATCGACTTCGGCTTGCCTTCGCCGTCGATGACGAGGGTCTCGTCCTTCTTGACGATGACCTTCTTCGCGCGGCCCAGGTCGGCCAGCGTGACGGACTCGAGCGTGCGACCCGTCTCCTCGGCGATGAACGTTCCGCCGGTGAGGACGGCCAGATCCTCGAGCATCGCCTTTCGGCGGTCGCCGAATCCCGGCGCCTTCACCGCGACGACGTTCAACACGCCGCGCAGCTTGTTGATGACGAGCGCCGAGAGCGCTTCGCCGTCGACCTCTTCCGCGATGATCACGAGCGGCTCCGCCTTCTGGGCGACGCGCTCGAGCAGGGGAACGAGGTCACGGACGTTCGAGATCTTCTTCTCGTAGATGAGGATGAGTGCGCTCTCGAGCTCGGCCGTCATCTTCGCCGTGTTCGTGATGAAGTAAGGCGAGATGTAGCCCTTGTCGAAGGACATGCCCTTCACGACTTCGTACGTCGTGTCGATGCTCTTGGCCTCCTCGATGGTGACCACGCCGTCCTTGCCGACTTCTTCGAGCGCCTTCGCGATCTGCGCGCCGATGGTCGGGTCGTTGTTGGCCGAGATCGTGGCGACTTTGACGAGGTCGTCCAGACCCTTCACGGGCTTGGCGAGACCCTTCAGCGTCTCACTCACGGCTTCGACGCTCTTCTCGAGGCCGCGCTTCAACGCGGTCGGAGAGACCCCGGACGTGACGTAGCGGAGTCCCGCGGAGTAGATGGACTCCGCGAGGACGATGGCCGTCGTCGTGCCGTCGCCCGCCTTGTCGCCCATCTTGCTCGCCACTTCGTTCACGAGCTTGGCGCCCATGTTCTCGAAGGGGTCGGAGAGCTCCACTTCCTTCGACACGGTCACGCCGTCCTTCGTGACGGTCGGCCCGCTCATGGACTTCTGGAAGATCACGTTCCGACCGCTGGGGCCGAGCGTGACTTTCACCGCGCGGGCGAGTTTCGAAACGCCGTCGGAGATCTTCCGGCGCGTCTCGTCATCGAACATCAGTTGTTTCGCCATGTTGGTTCAGTCTCCCTCACGCCCACTTCGCGAGAACTTCGCTCTCGCGCATGATCTTGTACTCCGTGCCCTCGACCTTGATGTCGGTGCCCGAGTACTTGCCGTAGACGATGGTGTCGCCCTTCTTCACGTTGAGCGGGATGCGCTCACCGTCCTTGCCGACCTTGCCCGGGCCGACGGCGATCACCTTGCCCTGCTGGGGTTTTTCCTTGGCGGCCTCCGGCAGGACGATGCCTCCGGCGGTCTTCTCCTCCGCGGCGAGGCCTTCGACGATGATGCGGTCATCGAGGGGACGGATCTTCAGTGCCATGTTCGTGTCTCCGTGGAATTTGTCTGGTCGGGCCTGTTTCACATCTCGTCCATCTCTTCGCCGCCGCCCTCGCCGTCATCGTCGCCCTTCTTCTTGGGCGCTTCCGTGACGAGGCAGTTCGTCGAGAGGAGCAGGGCCGCGACCGACGCGGCGTTCTGCAGGGCCGAACGAGTGACCTTGAGCGGGTCGATGATGCCGGCTTCGACCATGTCGACGGTTTCGCCGGTGTCCGCGTTGAACCCCATGCTGAACTTGGAGTCCTCGAGGATGCGCTTGAGGACGACGGTGCCCTGCCCGCCGGCGTTGTCCGCGATCTGGCGGAGCGGTGCCGAGAGCGCGTGACGCACGACGGCGTAGCCGAGGCCCACGTCCGTCTCTTCGCTCGCCTGGGCCTTGATCGTCTCGGCGATGCGGGCGAGAGCCACGCCCCCGCCGGGCACGATGCCTTCTTCGAGGGCGGCCTTCACGGCGCTGTGGGCATCCTTGATGCGAGCCTTCTTCTCCTTCATCTCGGTCTCGGTGGCCGCGCCGACGTTGATCTGCGCCACGCCGCCCGAGAGCTTCGCGAGACGCTCCTGCAGCTTCTCCTTGTCGTAGTTGCTGTCGGTCGTCTCCATCTCCTTCTGGATCTGGGCGACGCGCGCCTTGAGCTTCTGTGGTGAACCGGCGCCCTCGACGATCGTGGTCGTCTCGGACGTCACGACCACGCGCTTCGCGCGGCCGAGCTGCTTGATGCCGACCTTCTCCAGGTCCGTGCCGAGGTCTTTGAAGACCGGGTCGGCGCCCGTGAGGATCCCCAGGTCCTCGAGCATGGCCTTGCGGCGGTCACCGTATCCCGGCGCCTTCACCGCGCAGCAGTTGACGATGCCGCGGAGCTTGTTGACGACGAGCGTCGCGAGCGCTTCGCCTTCCACGTCCTCGGCGATGATGAGGAGCGGGCGGTTGGACTTGCTCACCGCCTCGAGGAGGGGGATGAGCTTCTTGATGTTCGAGATCTTGTCCTCGTGGATGAGGATCAGGCAGTCCTTCAGCTCCGCCTCGAGCGTCTTCTGGTCGGTCGCGAAATGGGGCGAGAGGTAGCCGCGGTCGAACTGCATGCCGTCGACGACCTTGACCTCCGTCTCCATGCTCTTGCCTTCTTCGATGTTGATGACGCCGTTCTGCCCGACGTCCTTGAAGGCCTTGAAGAGCGTGTCGCCGATCTCCTTGTCACCGTTGGCGGCGATGGCGGCGATCTGCTGGATGCGGGCCTGGTCGGTCAGCGTGACCTTCTGGGCCTTCTTGGCGAGGTTGGCGAGGACCGCATCCGTGGCCTCGCGGATCCCGCGGATGAGCTGGACGGCGTTGGCACCGGCCGTCAGGTGCTTGTGGCCGGCCACGTAGATGGCCTCGCCGAGCACGGTTGCGGTCGTCGTGCCGTCACCGGCGACGTCGTTCGTCTTGCTGGCCGCTTCCTTGAGGAGCTGGGCGCCCAGGTTCTCGTACTTGTCCTTGAGGTCGATCTCGTCGGCGACGGTGTAGCCGTCCTTCGTGATCGTCGGACCCCCGTAACCCTTGTCGATGACGGCGCACCGCCCGCGGGGGCCGAGGGTGCTCTTGACGGCTCGCGCCAGTTTCTGAACGCCGTTCTTGAGCGCTTCTCGCGCGTCGGCGTCGAAGCAGAGCTGTTTGGCCATGGTTCGTTTCTCTCCGGATCCTCGCGTCAAACGAGGCTGTGACTTGGATGGTCGTCGCCCGCCAAGGCACGGCGACGGCGCGACCGACGCGCGTCCCAAGCAATTCAGGGACCAGTTGGAGGCGTTTGGCCGGCGATCGGGGAGGGGGCCGAATCATCGCGGGTTGCGGGCGGGCAGGTTGCCCCGCCGGACCGAGGGCTGCTGCCACGTTGGCAGGAGGCCCGCGAGGTTCGCCCTGGCCGCTGACAGGATGGCAGGCGGTGGACTCCGTCGCTGTTATATGGGGGCCCTTCCGGTACCCGCGGGCCGCAATGGGATGAACTGATGCACACGCGCGCTTGGATCCTCGTCGGGGTGCTCCTCACCGTCCAATGTCTCGGCCAGTTCACCCTGACGACGTCGGATCGCATGGTTGCCCATGGAACCCCGGCGGGCATCTCCGATGGCCGCCTGAGCTGGAACGCCGCAGCGGGGCCGGCCCGGATTCCTCTCGACCAGATCGTCTCCCTCGAAGGCTCAGGCGCCGACGCCCCGCCGCCGCCGGGCAGCCTGCGACTCGAGACGCGCTCGGGCGACCGGATCATCGGCACGTGCACGGGGGGAACGGCCGACGACGTTCGCCTGCGCAGCTCGGCCTACGGCGAGGCCACGTTCTCGCTGGACGACCTCGTGGCGATCTGGAACGTGGACTTCGTGAAGGGCGGGGCCGAACCGCCCGCCATCAAGACCGAGAAGGAGACGCTGTACGTCGACCGCCAGGGCTGGATCGATTCGATCCCGGGAACTCTGGAGCGGATCGGTGCGAACGACGTGGTGTTCTCGAGCGCGGCCGGCGACAACCGGCGATTCGACTTCGGTCGCGACCGGATCGTCGGGCTTCGCCTCCCGAGGACGGGGGCTCCGAAGGCGGCCGCGGGGACCACCGCGACGGTGGCGCTGCGTGACTCGGGGAGGATCACGGGCGTCATTCGCGGAGGCGACGCCGCTCGAGTGAAGCTCAAGATGACCCTCGGCCAGGAGATCGGCCTCGACTGGGCCGCGGTGAAGACGATCACGTTCGCGGGAGATGGCTTCCGCTACCTCTCCGACCTGGAACCCGCCTCCATCGAGGAGACGCCATTGCTGCCCGGGTCGGCGCGACACGGGATGCGCCGCGACGGCGGGCTCATGCCCGGCGACCCTCTGCGCATCGGCCGCCAGACGTTCATGAAGGGGCTGCTGCTCTTTGCGAAGACGAAGGTCACGTACGCCGTGCCGCCCGCGATGACGCGCTTCTCGGCGCGCGTGGGGGTGGATCCGGCGACGACGGCGCGCGAACTGCCCGGCTCGGTGCGGATCTCCGTGCTCGTGGACGGCAAGCCACGCTTCGCCAGCGAGGTTCTGCGCGCGGGGCAGGATCCGGTCCTGGTCGACCTCGATGGTCTGCAAGGTGCGAAGGAGTTGGCGATCGTCGCCGATTTCGGCGACTCGTTCGACGCCGGCGCCCGCGCCGTGGTCGGCGGTGCGATGGTCTTGAAGTGATCCTGGGGATCGAGTTCGCGCGACCGGAGCGATTGTGGTGGATCGCGGCGATCCCCGTGATCCTCGGCGCGGCGCTCGCGTTACGTGCGCGGCGAAGGCCCTGGCCCGCAAGCATCGCCTCATTGATCGTGCGGAGCGCGATGCTCTCGCTCATCGTCGTCGCACTTGCGGAGCCCGTCCATTCCAAGCGGGAGACGCTGACGGGCGGGATCCTGGCGGTCGTCGATTGGTCCCGCAGCGTCCCGGATCGAGCTCGCGATGCGGCGCTCGACCGCGTCGAGTCATGGGCCCGCGCCGCGGGCTCACCGGCTCGCGTGATCGCGTTCGGGGAGCGAGCGCGGATCGTCGCGGACTGGCATCCGGACGCGCCCGCGTCGCGCCCTTCCGGACGCGGTGGTGACCTGTCCTCCGATCCCTCGCCAGCGCTCGATCTCGCGCGCGTGCTCGGCGCCCGCTCGGCACGTGACCGCATCGTCGTCTTCACGGATGGGGCGGTCGTCGATCCGGCGGAGGGCCTGGACTTCTGGCCGCACGCGAAACCCGTCGTCCTGTCGATGGAAGCGAACGGCGGTCGGAACGCGAGGGTCCTCGAAACCCTCGCGAAGTCCGAGGGCGGCGAGTCGGATGCCTGGTCGATCGTCGTCCGCGGTGCGTCGAGCGAGACGTCGGCCGGCACGCTGCACGTGATCGTCGACGGGATCGAGGCGCGAGCGCTCCCCGTGAACGTCTCCGCGGGGGAGTTCGAACTGGTGGCACCGCTCCCGTTGGCCACGCCAGGGCGGCACGTCGTGGGAGTGTGGCTGGACTCGGGCGACGACGAGCCGCTGGACGATCACGGCGGTGTCGTTGTCGACGTGCCAGAGAGGCCGGGCATCGTCGTCGCCGCGCCGGATGGCCGGTCGTTGCTCGCCTCCGCGCTTCATGCGCAGGAACTTCCGGTCGAGGTCGTCAGGTCCAGTGAATTGATCACGCACCCGGAGATCGTGGATCGTGCAGGCGTGCTGGTCGTCGATCGCGTTCCGGTCGACGATCTCTCGTCCGCCGCCGTCATGTCCCGCATCTCGAACTTCGTGCAGCGCGGCGGCGGGCTCATGTACCTGCCGAGCGAGCGCCGCGGCGAACTCGTCGCTGCCGAGGGGCGTGCGTTTCTCGGGCTCCTCCCGCTGATCGGCAGGCCGCTGGCGCCCGAGAAACCGGAGGAGCCTCCGCCGCAACTGCCGCCGGATGGCGAAGGCGTGAAGCCGCCCGAGCCGGACAAGAAGAAGACGGAGAAGCGTGAAGCGCCGACGCTGGGGCTGCTGCTCCTCATCGACTGCAGTGGGAGCATGAAGGGCCAGAAGCTGCGCCTCGCCAAGCAGGCGGCCGTCGCGGCAGCGGAAGTCCTCCACCCCGAGGACAAGATCGGCGTCGTGGCCTTCAACGACACGCCGATCGAAGTCCTGCCCATGTGCCCGGCAGGCGATCGTGCCGAGGTCGTCGACCGCATCGGTCGCATCCAGGCTGGCGGCGGCACCGACTTCGGCCCAGCGCTCGACGAGGCGCGCGGGATCTTCGGAGCGATGAAGCTCAAGATCAAACACTGCGTGCTGCTTTCGGACGGTGAGAGCCGTCCGGGGAAACTCTTCGATCGCGTGGATGCACTCGTGCGGGAGGGAGTGACGCTCTCCACCGTCGGGATCGGCACCGAAGCCCGCTTCGACGTCCTCTCCGAACTCGCGGCGCGCGGGCGGGGGAAGTACCAGCCGGCCTATTCGGCCGAGGAGATTCCACAGGTGATCACCGTGGAAGCGGAGCGCGTGGTGACTCAGTACGGTGCGCGTCGCCGCATCGAGGTTCGCGACGACACGACCAAGGACGAGAAGCCGGGGCCGCAGCCGCCCAATCCGCAGACGAAGGATCCGCCGCACAAGCCGGACCCGGCGGAAGAGGCGCCGCGCAAGACGACGCCCGTCATGGCCCGATGGCCTGCTGCCTATCTGAAGGGTGTCCACCCCGAGAACTGTCAGGGCGTGCTCGATTGGCAGCGTGCGGACGCGACGCCGTCCGCGTGGATTTCGCTCGCGACCGACGGTGGCGACCCCCTCGTCGTGCACACCTACCTGGGCTTTGGCCGCATCGTCGCTACGACGGTGCCGTTCGAAGGAGTGGCCTCCGGGCCGTTCCTGCAGTGGGACGACTACGCGAATCTGGTGGGCCAGATCGCGCGGTTCCTCATGCCTTCCAGGCGTCCACAGCGCTTGCTCGTGACCGCGACGGCTCACGGGCGGCTCGTGACCGTCGAGGTGACCGACGTGGAGTCCAACGGCGCGGTGTGGCCTGCGCTCGACTACGAGCTTCGTGACCAGCGCGGGCGCGTGCTCACCATGCCGATCGAGACTCTCTCTCCCGGCCGCATCCAGGTGGCGCTCCCGCCACAGGAACCCATCGCATGGCTCGAGGCTCGGGTGAGCGTCCGCGGCGAGCCGGGCGACGGCGCCGGCGGCGCCGCGGTCGCGCCCGCGCCGGAGATCGCCGAGCGAGGGCTGCGGCTGGACGGCCTGAAGACCCTCGCGGCGAGGATCGGCGGCACGTTCGTCCCGGTCACTCCCGACACGTTCGACGTGGCTCGCGAGACCCGGGAGACCCGTGAGCCCGTGGGATTCGGATGGCTCGTGGCACTGCCCGCGTTGTTCGTGCTCGACGTCGTCCTGAAGCGACTGTGGCGGGGAGAGACGCGTTGACGTCGGTGGTCCTCGAACTGGTCGTGTCGACGGGGGACCCGCAAGGCATCGGCCCGGAGGTCAGCATCGCCGCGGCGCGCCATCTCGTGGCGCGCGATCCGAAGGTCGCGTGCGTCCTTTGCGGCGATCCCGCCGATCCAGCACTGGCGGCGCTGCCAGTCGTCGCGGCTGATCCCGCGACGGCCGCTCCCGGCCTCTGGGTGCTTCCGACGGCCACGCCGCGACTCACGCCAGGTCCGCCACCGTCGGCCTACGGGGGTGCCGCGGCGCTCGCGGCGATCGATGGAGCGCTGTCCCGCGTCCGCGCGAACCCGATGCAACGTGCTCTCGTGACGGCGCCCGTCAGCAAGGCTGCCGTGGTCGCCTCCGGCGTCGCGTTCGACGGCCACACGGGGTACGTGGCCCGGGCGTGCGGAGTCGCGGACCCGGTCATGCTCTTCGTGGCTCCGGATTTCCGGGTCGCCCTCGCGACGGTCCACACGCCGCTGAAGGACGTCGCGACCCTGATCTGCGAGGAGTCGCTGGCGGCGACGATCCGCGTCGTCGCGAGCGATCTCGAACGCTGGTTCGGCCTGCGACGACCCCGCATCCACGTCCTCGGCGTCAACCCGCATGCAGGGGAGGACGGGCACATCGGCCGGGAGGAGGTCGATGTCCTGATCCCCGTGATCCGGAAGCTCGCCGGCGAGGGCACTGCGATCGAGGGCCCGTTCCCGGCTGACTCGTATTTCCGTTCCGGTTTCCAAGGTCGAAGCGACGTCATCGTGGCGATGCACCACGATCAGGGGTTGATCCCGGTCAAGCTCCTCGCGTTCCACGACGCCGTGAACGTCACCCTCGGCCTGCCGATCGTGCGGACCTCCGTCGATCACGGGACCGCGTTCGACATCGCCGGACGAGGCGTCGCCGACCCCCGATCCATGGTGGCCGCGCTCGACCTGGCGCTCACCATGTTGCGGAAACGGGCCCGATCGGGCTGACCTGGCGCGGGCCGTCCCGCCGTTTTCTGCATCCGGCGTCGCCAAACGGCCGACATTCCCAGGAGATCGCGCGCGCGCACGGGTGCCCGTTGACGCCTCCGGGAGACCCGAGATAACGTGCACGCTCCTCAGCGGGTGCGCAGGTCGGTGTGGGCGGGTGCCCGGCCGGTCGGTTCACGAGCGAGGAAGCCGGCCGTTCCTCGGGGAGGGAACTGCCCCCATGACCACCAACCGACGTCCGATTCTCTTCGAAGTGCTCGGTGAGCGCGGCTCGGCCGCGCGCCGTTCCGCGGCCCGTCCGTTGGACGGGCTGTCGTCCATCCGCGACAACGCCGCCGGTCTCGTGGCGGTGATCCTCGTCGTCGGCGTGATCTTCGCCGGGGCGATGTACTGGAAATTCTCCGGACGGGGCCAGAAGAACGACGGCGGCTCGGCCCCTCTTCTTCAGACCAACGCCGTCGGCGCGGACGGCGGAGCGCAGCAGGAGCCCGCGGCCAACAACGGCGATTACGCGCTCCTCGCGTGCAGCTTCGCGTTCACCAACGAACGATCCCTCAAGAAGGCCCGGGAGCAGGCGGAAGATATCCTCGGTTTCCTTGATAGCCTTCCCGACCCCGATTTCCGTGACCCGTTCGCCGTGAAGGTTCTGAAAGAGGACCGAAAGCCGAACGAGGTCGCAGGGAAGTGGTGCGTGTACGTCGGGGCCGCGCGGAACCGCAAGGACCTGGAACCGCTTCGGGAGAAGCTGGTCAAGGTCGAGTACCCGCGCAATTCGAAACCCTTCAAGAGCGCGTACCCCACGAAGCCCGAGAAACGCTGACGGCGGCACGCCTGGAGCTGATTGACATGAGCGTCGACAAGAGCCTCGTTTCCAAGCTGGCGATGTCCCGGTCCCGCAACGTCTACACCCGGACGGAGCGTCTCGAGATCCTCAAGCGCGAAGGGCGCCTGCGCAGCGATGGCAGCGTTCTCGGCCTCCCGAAGACCCGCGTCGAGAAGACGATGAAGCGGGTGAAGGTCAAGGAGAAGAAGGCCGAGGAAGGCGCGGCAGCGGCACCGGCGGCTGCAGGTGCGGCCGCCGCGAAGGGCGCAGCGGCCCCGGCAGCGAAGGCTGCGGCACCGGCTGCCGACAAGAAGGCCGCTCCGGCCAAGAAGTGATCGCGTGCGGGTCGCCTCGGAGCGGCGCTGACGCCGCCTCCGCCATCCGGCGCGCATCCAACTCCTTCGGGTCCGGTGGCCAAGCCACCGGCATTCCCGGCCCGGCGCTCCGCCCATGACGTGGTTTCCGGAAAGACTGGCGCGGGCGGCCTCTGCTGGCGCCGCCGATCTGGTCGAGATGTTCTCGGCCATCCAGGGCGAGGGTACGCGCGTCGGGGAGCGTCACCTCTTCGTCCGGTTCATGCATTGCGACATGCGATGCGTCTACTGCGACACACCGTCGTGCCACGTCGAGCTGCCCGAGTTCCGGCTCGAACTCGCGCCGGGAGAGCGGAGATTCGAACGGCGTGCGAACCCTGTCGCGTTCTCCGATCTCTCCGCGTTGATCGGCGAGCGGCTCGACGCGGGCGTGCCTCACTCCGCCGTGTCCTTCACGGGGGGTGAACCCCTGCTTCAGCCGGAAGCGATCCTCGCCACGGTCCCGGAGATCCACCGCCGCGGCGTCGCCGTCCTGCTCGAGACCGATGCGAATCTCCCTGCGGCCTTCGAATGCGTCCGGGACGTCGTCGACGTGCTCAGCATGGACTGGAAACTGGCCTCGGCGACCGGTGAGCCGTGCCTTGCCGATGCGCACCGCGCGATCCTCGGCGCCTCTGGCGGGATCGAATGCTACGTGAAGGCGGTATACGTCGAGGAGACGTCCATCGACGAGGTCCTGGAGGCGGCGAGGGCCGTCGCCGAACTGCGTCCGGACGTTCCGCTCATCCTGCAACCGGTGTCGCCGTTCGGTAGCGTGCGACGTAGCCCATCTGCGCAGAAGGCGCTCACGCTCCAGGCCGCGGCGTTGAAAGTTCATCGCCACGTGCGCGTCGTGCCGCAGGTGCACAGGCTCATGGGACAGCTATGAACCGCCCTTCCGTCGCCATCGTGGGCCGTCCCAACGTCGGCAAGTCCTCTCTCCTGAATGCCCTCGTCGGCAAGCGCATTTCGATCGTGGACCCGACCCCGGGCGTCACGCGCGATCGTGTAGCTGCCACCGTCGCGCACGAGGGGCGGTCCTTCGACATCATCGACACTGGCGGGATCGGGATCGTCGACCGTGCCGACCTCGAAGCTCACGTCGAACAACAGATCAACGCCGCGGTCTTCGCGTGCCAGGTGGTGATCTTTCTCCTGGACGCACAGGAGGGGCTGACGGAGCTCGATCGCAAGGCCGCGTCGTTCCTCCGCAAGGCCGGCAAGCCGATCCTCCTCGTGGCGAACAAGGTGGATCACGAGAGATTCGAGGGCGACGCGAACGACTTCTGCCAACTCGGCCTCGGGACGCCACTCCACATCGCCGCGCGCTTCGGCGTCGGCATCGAGGCGTTGAAGGACGCGATCCTGTCGATCCTGCCCCCGCGGATGGACGGCGAGGACGAGGAACCGAGCGAGGAGCTCAAGCTCGCCATGGTCGGGCAGCGCAACTCGGGGAAGAGCACCCTGATGAACGCGATCCTCGGCGAGGAGCGCGTGATCGTCAGCGAGATCCCCGGGACGACGCGGGACTCGGTCGACGTTCGCGTGACGATGGGGAAGAGGACGTTCATCGCCATCGACACCGCCGGGGCGCGCAAGGAGAACAAGCTGGCGGACTCGATCGAGTTCTACAGCCAGGTTCGCAGCCACGAGGCCGTCGAGCGCGCCGACGTCGTGATCATGCTCATCGACGCGACGAAGGAGGTCTCCCAGGTCGACAAGATGGTCGCCGACTGGATCCTGAGCAACCGCAAGCCGTGCGTGATCGCGATCAACAAGTGGGATCTCGCCCACGAGATCGACACCGAGAAGTACATGAAGTATCTCGTCACGCGGCTGCCGCTGCTCCACTACGCGCCAGTGGTGTTCATCTCGGCCAAGGAGCGTGAGCGGGTGGACGAGCTCATCGACGTCGCGTTCGACCTCTACCAGCAGGCTGGTACCCGCGTGCCGACCCCCGACGTCAACAAGGTCATCAAGAAGGCCGCAGAGGTCCGCGGTCCGCGCCTCTCACGAGGCAAGTACCCCAAGATCTTCTATGGAACCCAGGTTGGGGTCTTCCCGCCGTGGTTCGTCCTCTTCGTGAACGAGCCCGAGGCCTTCAAGGACGACTTCCGGCGGTTCCTCGAGAACCGGTTCCGGGAGGCCTTCGGCTTCCACGAGATCCCCCTGCGGATCTCGTTCCGCAAGCGCGAGTCGATGTTCGAAGACACCTGACGTCCCCGGAGCCCTGGGCCGGACCAATTGGTTCGCCCATCCACCGGGTCGGAGAACCACACATGCCGATCTCCCGCACAGCTCCCCTGTTCCTTTTCCTCGTCCTCGGGCTTGGTTGCAACACTCCCGAACCCGAGGAGAAGGCGAGCCCGGACGCGTTCAAGGTCCCGTTCGACTTCATCTGGCAGTCGTCCATCGATGAGCTGAAGGACGGCGGGTGGCAGCTTGCGACCCAGGACCGGACCACGAAGACCATCGAGACGGAGTGGAACGTCAACCTCTCGCCGATCTCGCACACGGGCCGTCGCGCGCGCCTGAAGGTGACCTACGAGGGAACGGACGACGACGGGTGGAAGCCGAAGTGCAGTCAGGAGACCGAGGAGAACACCAACGAAGAGCAACCGCTGAAGCGCGACGATGCCGATTGGTCGGCTGTGAAGAACAACGGCGCGCTCGCGTCGATCTTCCTTCAGAACCTCAGTCGTCGAATCACTCCGAACGAGCGTTGGCGCGATCGCGCCGCGCGTTGAATGCGTCGTCGCGCGACGCAGCGATGGTGCTCGCGACGCTCTCGAGTCGGCGTGACTGAAGAAAAACTTCTTCAGTGCGGTGACTCGTGCGTTCGAAAAAAATCAAGAGCGCATCTCTGATGCCTGTTGCATCTTTTGATGCGTCGAATTAACTTCTGGGCGTGCTCACTGTGAGCACAAAAAGGTTACGGGACCTTTTCAACTATCGAGTACCTTCCATTTCTGGAGGTAGGACCTTGGCCAAGGCAATGAAGAAGGGCGCGAAAAAAGGCGCCAAGAAGGCAGCGAAGAAGGGTGCGAAGAAGGCTAAGAAAGCCAAGTGAGCACTCCCTTCGGTTGCTGAAAACGCAATCGATGAAGGCCGCGCCGGTGATCGGTGCGGCCTCTTTTTTTTGCCCACACGGAAACGTGTGATCGGGCTCGCTCGCGCGCGATGTGTTGCACCTGTTCGATGGCACGACGCTGAGTCCGCGGCACCCACCATGGCGGTGCCAGAAAAAAAAATCGGCCCGGGCCGAGCGACCTCCGTCGAGCAGGGAACGCAGCTCGGATCGCCCTTCGCGCAGCCGGGGTCGAACCGGTCCACCCGATCGGTCTCGACCGTCCGTGTCGTCATCGCGCGAACCCGTCAGGCCCGTCGCCTCGAGGGAGTGGAGTCGATTGTGGAAGACCTGTTGATTCGCTCTTGGGTGAGGGCGCCATGGAGGCCGCCGAGCGGTCGATGCGCCCGAGGCGGATCGCCGCTCCCGATCCGATCGGGTCGAACCTGGGATGGCGGCCGGATCCAGATCACTGGGAGGTTGCCGGGACCCGTTCTCAGGGTTGGGGCGACGTCGGTGGGCCGTATCGATGCCGGGCGGGCTCCGATCCAAGGCACACCAGACCCGCCCCACCGGTCCTCGGTGAGGTCGAGCGACGCCCAGGTCTGCGGGGTGCCGCAAGACCAACCTCCGCGAGTCAGCGACGGGCCCGGGTGATGCCGTCCCGCCGCCAGGTGGGCGTTCCGAGGGTGCAACGCAGGCCCGCGCTCATCGCCAGGGTTCATGGGGGCCCAACCGGGCTTCCGACCGTGTGCCTGGCCGCCCGCTCCCGGCCGCGCAGCGGTCGTGTCATCGCCGAAGCAAGCCCGCCCGAACGGGCTATCCGAGCCACGGGCGGCTGCGACCGGCCGGGGGGCGTCGAGGCTCGCCAGCCCCCGCCCTCATCGAGGGGCGCGGTCAGCGCCGGCCGAGCCGCTTTTGGAGGGTCAGGATCGGGGCGGGCTTGAAGCCGTGGCCCGCGAGGAACCCCAGAAGCTGGAATCGATCCCAGTCGACCTGCGTCTCGAGCACCTCGATCCCGACGGCGCGCACGTTCGTTTCGAGCTGCGCGAACAGCGCCGCACCCACGTGTCGTCCGCGGAAGTCGCCCCGCACGCCGATGGAGTCGACGATGGCGGTGGGTTCAGGAAGCCCGAACTCGCCGAAGTACAGGCGACCGAGAAGGAACCCGGCGAACACGCCCGACACCTCGGCGGCGAGGGAGATCTTCAGGCCCGTCTCCTTCGTCGCCTCGGCAAGCTTCCGCTGGTAGTACTCGCGCCGCGTGCGACCTGAGTACTCGGCGTCGATCTTCACGATCGCGTCCAGGTCCGTCGGCCGGAGGTCTCTCACCAAGACGTGCTCGAGTCCCGTTTCGCCGGCCTCTCGATCCAGATCGTCATTCTTCGTCTTCACGACGTCGACCCTCCGCGCCGGATCCGGGTCGCCATGTGGCAACCCGTCAGGCGCTCACATGTACTGCCCCCCGTCCACGCGCAGGACCTGCCCGGTCACGTGCCGGGCGAGATCCGAGCAGAGGAAGAGGATGGCGTTCGCCACGTCCGCGGGATCTCCCGGGCGTCCCAGCGCGGACTCGTCGACCGCCTTCTTCATGAACTCCTCCGGCAACGACCGAGTCATGGGCGTTTGGATCATTCCAGGAGACACGACGTTCACCCGTGTCCCGAACCGGCCCAGCTCGCGCGCGACCGATTTCGCCATGGCGATGAGCCCGGCCTTGCTGGCTGCGTAATTCGATTGACCGAGCTTGCCCCGCTCACCGTTGATCGATGCCACGAGGACGACGGCGCCCCGGCCCATCGCACGCAGGTGCGGCGCGGCGGCGCGAACGACCCGGAACGCCCCGCTCAGATTCACGTCGAGTACGGTGTCCCAGTCGTCGTCGGTGAGCTTCCAGACGACGGCATCGCGTGTCACTCCCGCGCAGCAGACGACGGCATCGAGGCGGCCGGTATCCGTCACCACGCGACCGACGGCCCCGTCGACGGCGCCGCGGTCACGCACGTCGGCGATGATCGATCGGATCGGGGCGGCGGCCTCCGCGCGGTCGAGGGAATACACGGTCGCACCGCGTGTGGCGAACGCGGCCGCCGTGGCGGCACCGATCCCCGACGCGCCGCCGGTGACGATCACCGTGCGCCCAGTGAATGCGAGGTCGCTCATGCGGGGCCCGCAGCGAGCCTGGCACCGAGTGCCTCGAGCTTCGCGAGACGGAAACGCGCCCAGAGCGCGGCACCGATCGCTCCGGCGTAAATCGCGTCAGGGTGAGCGATGAACTCGAGCTCGGCCTGCGACCTGGCCGCTTCCTCCTTCAGTGCCGCCAGGAGTCCGATGTCCGTCGCGAGTCCGCCCGTGAGGGCGACGACGGGCCCGGCGTCCGCGGCCTCGAGAAGCTTGACGAAGCGTCCTGCCATCGAGAGGTGGATGCCCTTCAGGATGTTCGGGGTGCGGATGCCGCGCGAAACCATGTTGATCACGTCCGTCTCGGCGAGCACCGCGCAGATGCTCGAGCACTTCTCGGGCTTGTCGGCCTCGAGGGAGAGCGTCCCCACCTCTTCGACGGCGACGCCCAGGTAGCGCCCGATGTTCTCCATGAACTGCCCCGACCCGGACGCGCACTGGCTCGTCATCCGGTAGCGCTCGACGCGTCCGCCGGAGTCCAGGACGATCGCGCGCGCGTGCAGGGCGCCGATGTCCAAGGCTGACCGCGCCCTTGGGATCAGGAACACGGCGCCGCGCGCGTGGGCCGTCATGCCGTAGAAATGGCCCGTTCGGAACTCGATCAGCTCGCCCTCGCCGGTCGTGGCGATGTAGGCGATGTCTCCCCGCGAGAGTCCCGCCTCAGTCAGCACGCCGGCGAATGCTTCGTCCGCGACGGTGACCACGTTGCGGTGACGAAGGCGGTCGCACCGCCGTGAGACCACGGCGGGCACGGGCCCATCGTGTCGCATGATCACCGTCTTGATCGCACTGGACCCGACGTCGATGCCTGCGGTGTAGTTCATGTCGCGGCTCCTATGCCGCAGGCACGGCCGCGCCGCGCCAGGCGAACAAGGCGGCGCCGAGAGCGCCGGTGTAGATGGACTCGGCCGAGATGTTCGTCGTCACCGTTCCGTAGTTCTGCGCGATGAGGTCCTTGAGGACTCGGACCGCCGTGACGTTCTTCGCGACGCCGCCCGTGAAGGTGAACTCGTTCTTCACCCCGCCGGAGCGAGCGAGAAGCGACATCGCGCGCAGGATCACGGCGCGGTGGAGTCCGGCCAGGACGTCCTCCTTGCGCTGACCGAGCGTGAGGCGGTCGCGGATCTCCGCACCGGCGAAGACCGTGCACGTCGAGTTGATCTTCACGGGGCGGGTTGCCTGCTGGGCGAGCGGGCCCAGCTCGTGAAGGCCGATGTTCATCTCGTCCGCGATGTAGCCCAGGTAGCGACCGCAGCCTGCGGCGCATCGATCGTTCATCTGGAAGCTGGTCACGATCCCCGTGGGGTCGAGCTGAATCGCCTTCGTGTCCTGCCCGCCGATGTCGAGGACGGTCGCGGTGCCTGGGAACATGCGATGGGCGCCCAGACCGTGGCAGAGGATCTCCGACCGGATCTGTTCGCGCGGGAAGGGCAGCGTGGCGCGCCCGTAACCCGTCCCGACGCTCGCAATCACCTCGAGCGGCATCGAGAACGTTCGCGCGAGCGCCGCGCGGATCGTCGACGCCTCCTTCGTCCCGAGCAGGCCGATCACCCCGAGCGCCCGATCGATGGCCCAGCCGGCTCCCGTCTCGAACGGGATGTTCACTTCGCGGTTCTCGGCCTTCAGGATCGACTTGTCGAACACCCCGAGGAGAGCTTCGAACGTCTGCTTGTGTCCCTGCGCGCGCGCCTGGGCGAGTCGGTGGTACTGGCTCGTCGCCGTGTCGCGGAAGAAGTCGGAGCGCCGCGCGGCGCCCGGTGCGAACAGTGCCTCGGCCTCGGCCTTCATCGACTGCAGGACGTCCGTCAGCGGAGCCTCGAGCGACACGCCGGGGAAGAACTTCTCGACGGCGGGCACGTCCTCGATCATCTGATCGCCGAGTCCCTTCAGTTGTTCGTGATGCTGGCCGAGGCGGAACGCACGCTCGAGCGCGTCGAGGAACAGGTCGCGGGCCTCGCTCGCGAGGAGCGATTCTGGAAGGGCGCGCGCGCACAGCGTGAACCGCACGCTGGCGAACGCCTCCGCCCGCGCGATGTTGCAGGCCACTTCATAGTTGCTGCGACTGTTCGTGATGCCGCGGCCGAGAACGTTCTGGTCCTCGTCCAAGACGACCGCCTTCGTCGTGGTGGATCCCAGGTCGATTCCGACGAAGCACTTCATGCGACGCTCCTTCCCGCACGGCGCTGCTCGATCATCTGCAGGTAGGACTCGATGCGGTTCTTGATGTTGGCCGCCGAGAAGTAGCGAGGATCGACCAGATCGCTCTCGAAGAACCCGCCGGGCTTGCCGGTGCGCTTCTCGACCTCTCGGAGGATGAGCAGCTGTCCGGCGGAGAACGAGTCACACGACTTGATCGAGTTGATCATCAGGCCGTCCGCGCTGTAGTCGTTCATGTAGCGGACGATCATGTCGATGCGGCTCGAGAGGTTCCGGTTCGTGTAGCATCCGAGGCAGTAGTCGGCGAGCGTCTCGAGCGGCCGGTCGGGGTCGTGACGGAATCCGTCGTCGTACACACCGCCCACCTTCGAGTAGGTCGACGCGACGATGACCGCGCCCTCGGCGTGGAACATGCGCCAGAACTCCCGGAAGTGCGTCCAGTTCGGAGGGCCTTCGACGACGAGGCGGTACTTCTCCTTCGCCATGGGGCCGTCCGGCGTCACGGGGCCCAGTCCGAGCTTCATCCGCTCCTCGACCTCGGCACGAAGCTCCTCGTAGTAGAGCACGGCATCTTCCGTTCCACGGAACGACGAGAAGATCGGCCCCACGTAGTAGACGGCCCCGAAGTAGCCATCGATGGGGGATGGTTTGTGCTTGGCCGACTCGAGGACGGCGACCAGATCGTCCTCCGCGCGCGCGGAGCGCCGCAGACACTCCCGCAGTTTGTCCTCGTCGTACTTTCGACCGGAAACGCGCTCGAGCGCCGGGATGATGACCTCCTTCAGCTGCTTGACGATGTAGTCGCGCATCTCCTGCGTGACCTTGCCGTCGCCCTGGTAAGGCACGTGGAGCATGACGGTCGGCGCCTTCGTCTCCTCGCGCAGGATCTCGAACCACTTCATGAACGTGAAGCAGCCCGTGTAGGAGAGGAGCAACAGGTCCGGGTTCGGGAGACGTTCGCCCGTGGGGCCGAGGTTGCCGCTGTGAAGCGCGCCGATGCTCGCCTTCACGTACGCGCAGACGTCTTCCGAGTGGCCCAGCTTCTCGGCCTTCATGACCTGGTCACCGCTCTGTCCACGCATGCCGGCCTGGAGCGCGTTGATCTCGGGCAACACGGGCAGGAGATCGAACGCCAGGAGCAACTCCGTCAGATTCCCAGGCACGAAGGTGTAGACCGACTTCTCACCGGTATGTGGGGCGAGCGCCAGGCGGTGAAAGTGCCGGGCGATCATTTCCTTCTGCCGTTCCTGACTCCTGTCCTTCTGAACCGTCGTCATCGAGCGTCTCCGATCATGCGAGCCTGATGGAGTCGGCGAACGTGCCCGCCTGCTCCCGGATTACCTGGAACTGCCCCGTGTTCTCCGCGTACTGGAAGGCCGTGCACGGGATCTTGGCTTCCTTCACGGCGGCCATGGTCATGGGCTGATCGAGCAGCGCGGGGTCGCAGAAACTCGGTGCCGCGAAGATCACTCCCTCGGCCTTGCTCGATCGTGCGTCGGCGACGAGCTGCTCGCCCTTGCGTCCCGCTTCGGCCACGTAGAGCGACGGTGACGCGGCGCTGCGCTGGACGAACGCAAGGGCCATGTTCCGGTAGGGGTCGCCGTCCGTCTCGATGTCGCCCCGGATCCACCGCAGCACGAGCATCCAGTCGTCGTCGACGATGAAACACCCGGAGCGCTCGAGCGTGCGCACCAGGTCCAGCGGTGGTTGCTCACAGAAGCAGCCGCGGATCGAGATCCGCGCCATGTCGAGCGGGCGGCGGTCGACGGCGCGGACGGCATCCAGGTATGCCGCGAGCATCTCCGTGTGCTCCTCCACGGGGAGCAGCATTCCGGCGCGCATGAGGAGGAAGATCTCCGACGCGGGCACCCGCCACGGCTCGGCGGACCGGAGATCGTAGATGCGGGCGAGGAGGCGACGGTTCTCGTTGAAGATCTCGACGGACTTCCGGAGTGCAGCGTCCGTCACCGGCCTTCCACCGAGCTTCGCGAGGTCCGCGGCGAAGTGGCGCAGCTCACGCTCGTAGAAGGCCCCGCCGATCGCCGGGTCGAAGTTCTGCGGCATGTCGAAGTAGTGCACGTACTTCCCGGGAAACATGATCTGCCACATGCCCGACAGGTTCCGGATCACGTCGCAGATGCTCGGGAACACGACGCCGTCGAGGCAATCGAAACTGCCGTTCAGTCCGAGTTCGATGGTGCTTCGGGGGAGGTGACAGATGTAGCTCTGGAAGCACGCGTCGCCGCGAACGACCTCGATCTCCCCGCCGCCGACGATTCCCACGGGCAGCATGCCCGCAGCGTGGACGATCTCCCGCGGGATGAACGTCGGGAGATACCCGATGGCCTTTCGCCCCGGATTCCGTTCCTTCCAGGCGCGGACGCTCTTCAGCTCAACGTCGCGGTAGAGGTCCTCGGCGCGCGCGATGATCGCCGCCCGCGCACGTTCCGCCGGTGAGTCCTTTACCGGTGCTTCCATGACGGGCTCCTCTTCTCGATGAATGCGGCGATTCCCTCGTTGGCGTCCGCCGTCGCCATGAGCTGGCTCAGGTACTGATCCTCGAGCGCGCGGAGAGCTGGGAAGAACGTGCCGTAGAAGGCGTGGCGCGAGGCGCGGAGGGCATGCGTCAGGGCGATCGATGAGATCGGCGCGAGGTGCTCTTTCACCCACGCCGACGCGGCCGCGCTGGGATCGTCCGTGATCGCGTCGATGAGCCCCATCCGCAGCGCCTCGTCGGCGACGACCGTCCGGCCCGTGATCAGAAGGTCGTCTGCGCATGCCTGCCCTGCGCGGGCGGGGACGACGAGTGACGCGACGGGCGCGAACACGCCCAGCTTGATCTCCGGGTTCCCCAGCCGCGCGTCGGGCGACGCGATCACTCGATGGCAGAACCCGGCGAGTTCGAGTCCACCGCCCAGGCACTGACCGCGCACGATGGCGATGAGGTACCTGCCGCAGTCGGCCAGATCCCGGAAGAGGCCGTGAAACTCGCGCAGCATCTCGCCGACGACCGGCGCGCGGTGCTCTTCCACGGAGGCGCCGAAGGAGAAGTGCTTCCCGGAACCCTCGATCACCAGCGCGCGTAGCTCGGGTTTCTTGCGGCCGTCGGCGATGGCGCCGCGCAGGGCCGCGATCATCGCGCGATCGAGGATGTTCCCCCGCGGGTGGTCGAGGAGAAGGTGATGGATCAGCCCGCTCTCGTCGAACGAGGCACGGACGCGCGGATCGGTCGGCATCGTCATGATGAGCCCTCCGGGGCAGTGGTTCGTGCGGCGTGTGGGCAGGATCCCACCGGGTCGGTCATCGGGCACCGGCCTTGTGTGCGGAGCGCGGCATCACGGAGTCGATGAGGTCGTCGCTCCACACTTCCCCTGCAGCGAGTTTCTGGCGTAGCGCGATGAAGTCGATCTCGCGGTCGCGCCCCTGACCTTCGTTGAACGCGCGGAAGCCGGCTTTCGCTTCCGTCATCATGTTCAACCCGAGCCACGCGCGGTTCGTCTCCTTGTTGCGGTCCCAGTGGAATAGCTTCTGCTTGCGCACCGACTGGATCGTCTTCGATACGCAGCCCGGGAACGTGTAGAGGCACTTGGTGACGAGGGTGTTGACGGCCCGGTCGAGCGGGTCGAGGTTCACCCGGCCCGATTGAAGCGTCGCCTTGCCGCGGTCGTAGTCCTCACCCGTGAGCGGCTCGCCGAAGTGGATCTGACCGCGCGCGTCCGTGGCGTTCGACAGGCAGACCAGCGGATTCGGCACCGTGTGCCCTGCGACCTCCAGCACCGGCACTGCTTCCGTGATCAGCCCGTAACGAACGGCCTGATACGCCGTCCACGGCTCGCAGAGCGCGCAATTCACCATGGCGCGTTCGATCCCCACGAAGAGCGGCAGGAAGTCGGTCGCGCCGCCGTCCGGCGCGGATCCGTGCTTGGGCCCGGCTTGCCCGAACGTCGCGAGGTCGCTCGCGATCGTGACGTCGCAAGCCATTCCGATCTCCTGGCCACCGGCGATTCGCATGCCGTTGACCCGGCAGATGACGGGCAGGTCACAAAGGAGGATGGACGTGACCATGTCGTTGAACAGCCGCATGTACTGGGCGTACTCGCCGGGCCGTCCCGCGTAGTACTCGGCGTATTCCGCGGTGTTCCCCCCGGTGCAGAATGCACGGGTTCCCGCGCCGGTGAAAACGACGGCCACGGCGGCGCGATCGTTCGACGCGCGCCGGAATCCCAGGATCACGTCCTTCACCATCTCGGTGGTGTAGGAGTTGAGTTGCTCGGGGTTGTCGAGCGTGATCCAGATGGCGTGCAGGCCCGTGGCGAAGCCACCGTCCTTGGTGTGAACGGCCTTGTGCTCGTAGCGCACCATCCCGCTGTTCAGCTGCGGGGATAGATCGTGGTTCTTCCAATCCATTTCTGCCTCCTGCGTCACGCGAAGTCCGGCACGAGTACGGGCCGCTTGCGAAGTTCGTGCTTCTTGAGCCGGTCGAAGACCGTGTTGATGGACGTCATGGGGTGCAGCTCGACGAACGGCTCGAGCGCGACCTTGCCGCTCTGGACGAGGTCCAAGACCTCTGGGAACTGCTCGGGCGGGCAACCCCACGTGCCCTCCGCGCGCGCGGCGAACGCCATGAGGTTCGACAGGCGGACGGTGACGTCGCCCGGGTAGTACCCGACGACTCCCAGGTACGCGCCGTGGGTGAGGAGGTTGAACGCCGTTTCCTGGCCCGGCTTGGTGCCCGACGTCTCGAAGATCCTCCACTCGGTCGGCGAGAGCCCGGCCGACTTCGCGAGATCGCGCACTTCCTTCTTGAGATCCTTCGCGGAAAGCGTGCGGACGTTCCGGACCCACCGGATGCCGCGTCCCTTGATGGTCTCGAGCCGATCGTCGTCGACGTCCAACGCCAGCACGTGCGCGCCCCGAGCGTGCGCGATCTGCGCCCCGAATCCGCCGACTCCGCCCACGCCCACGAAGATCGCGAAATCGCCCGTGGCGACTCCGGACTTGCGTACGGCTTCATAGGCCGTCGACACGGCATCTGCGCAGACGGAGAGCCTTGCGAATGCGTCCCGATCGCCCGCGCCCGGAACCACGCAGAGGCCTCGTCCCGGGACGACGAGGTGAGACGCGAAGCCTCCGTGATCGTCGTTGCCCGGGAAGATCTGCGCCTTGCAGATGTCACCGCGACCGCGGCGGCAGAGATCGCAAGATCCGCAGGGAATCACGGCAGGAACGATGACGCGCTTGCCTGCGAGCGCTGCCTGATTGGCACCACACGCCGTCACCACTCCCGCGACTTCGTGACCGAGCACGAGTGGAAGGGCATGTCGCGTGGGAACACCGTCATGCAGGAAGCCGAGATCCGTGTGGCAGACCCCGCAGGCCTTCACCTCGACGACGACTTCATCCGGGCCCGGGTCTCGAAGCTCTCGGACCGTTCGCACGAGCGGCTCGCCGACGGCACGCATTTCGAACGCGTGGATGCGCACGGGGACTCCTTTCGCAGGGATCGGGGATCGCCGGTGCGTCATGGCCGACGCGCGAAACGAAGTCAACGCGAGGGAGATGGTTTACGAACAAGAGCTGACCCGGCCGTTCGATGCACGGCGAGGCCTGCGAGGGAGAGCGCATCTCGGTCGCAGACGACGGCACCTGCGACGGCAACGCGATCAGCCGCCGGGGCGCGTGGAAGGGCGGCTCTCGGATGCCGGCGACGAATCCGTCGCAGGTCGCGATGCGGCAGGATCGCGCCAGCGCGCCGCCTCCGCGGGCTTCTTCCAGAGGTCATACAGCTCGATGAGGTACTTGCGCGACACCTCGGAGTAGGCGTGCTGCGGGCCGAGCTTGGCGACGAGCACCTGCCGCGCGGCGAGCTGTCTCGTCTCGCTCTCGGCGAACTTCTCGAGCTTCGCGAGTGTGCGCGCGAAGTTCGCGCTGAAGAGAGCGGAGATCCAGTGGTCGGGCCGGAGCGCGCGATTCGCGCCCTCCACTGCCGCCTCGTAGTAGACCGCGGCTTCCTCGTGGCGGCCGAGCTTGCCGTACAGCCCGGCGATGTTGTTCAACGTGATCAGCGTGTCCGTGTGATCGGGGGCCAGGCGGCGCTTGCGGATCTCCAGGATGCGCAGCTGGAGCTTCTCCGCCGCGTCCGAGTTGCCGAGGTCGAGCTCGAGCGAGGCGAGATTCGACATCAGCGTCACCGTGTTGGGATGCTCAGCCCCGAGCACGCGCTCCCGTATGGCGAGAGTCTCCACCATGAGTTCGTGGGCTTCGCTCAGCTCGTGGAGCGCGTTCAACGTCGTCGCGAGGTTGGCGGCGGCGGTGAGAGTCATGTCGTGCTCGGGACCGTACTTCGTCCGGCAGACGGCGAGGGTTTGGCGCTGGATCGCCTCGGCGTCTCGATGCCTGCCGCGGTCCATCAAGAGCACGGCCAGGTTGCCCCAGCAGGTGAGCGTCTCCGTGTGGTCCGCGCCGAGATACTGCTCGCGATGCGCGCACACTTCGCGGTAGGCGTGCTCGGCCTCTTCGAGCCGCCCCGTTCGTCGGAGCGCGACCGCGCGGCTCTCTTCGAGGCCCAGTCGGACTTCGTCGCCGGGAGCCAGCTGATGACTCGCTCGTTCGCCGACGTCCGTGACGAGGGTCAACGCCTCGTCGTATCGGTCGAGTGCGACGAGCACGTTGGCGAGGTGGTCGGCGGTCTTCAGCGCAGCGGCCTCGAGCGCGGGCCCGCCTCGTTCCTGCAGCTTCAGGACGCGACGGAGGATCGGGGCCGCCTCCGCAGTCTGCCCGATGCGGTGCATGGCGAGCGCGTGCTCGCTTTCGAGTGCGAGCCGCTCGGGGGCGTCCTCGGGGGCAGAAGTGGCCATCTGGTCGACGGCGAGTCGCGACTCGCGTTCGGCATCCGCCAGCCGGCCAAGTCGCGAGTAGAGGTCGCAGAGCGCGGCGTGCATGCGGATCCGCAGCGCCGGTTGATCGGCAAACCGCTCTTCCACGGTCGCTGCGGCGCGGTCGACGGCGTCGACGATCTTCGCTTCGCGGCCGACCTGATCGGGATCGGCCACGCCCAGCGTCTTCACGAGGAACTCGAACGCGCTCTCGGCGGCCTTTGCTTCCTCGGTCGCGCGTGTCCGCTCCTCTCGCGCCGTGGTCAACGCGGAGAGCGAGACCACGAGCGCGGCGACCGTGGCGATGAAGATCACGGCGGCGGACGCCACGGCAGCCCGATGACGCCGCGCCGTCGCACGGATCATGTAGAGCGCCGAATCGCGCCGCGCCTCGACGGGCTCCCGCCGGATCCAGCGGCGGAGATCCTCCACGAAGGCCCCGGCCGAGGCGTACCGGCGCGCTGCCTCCTTGGCGATGGCGCGCAGCATGACCGTTTCGAGATCGTGATCGATGACCGGGCAGAGGCGGCTCGGTGCGTTGGGCGGCGCGAGCGCGATCTTCTCGAGGACGTCGCGCGTCGAACCGGATGCGTCGAAGGGCAGCCCACCGGTGAGGAGGTTGTAGAGGACCATGCCGAGCCCGTACACGTCGGTGCGCACGTCGATCGCATCGGGGTCGCCCGCGGCCTGTTCGGGACTGGCCCAGGGGAGCGATCCGACGAAACGTCCCGTGCCCGTCGCCGTGACGCCGGGGCCCGCGTTGGGCGCCTTCGCGAGGCCGAAGTCGAGCACGCACGCCCGACCGTCGCGATCGACGCGCAGGTTGCCGGGTTTCAGATCCCGGTGGATCACGCCGTGCTGGTGCGCGTACTGAACCGCGTCGCAGACCTCGGCGAACAGCGTGATGACGGCGACGAGGCCGTCCCGATCGGGGTGCGCGCGCAGGGCGAGCACCGGGCCGCACTGATCGATGGGGTCGCCGTCGATCAGCTCCATCACGACGAACGGTCGCCCGTCCGAGGTGATGCCGCCATCGTGGATGCTCACGATCCCCGGATGATGCAGCGAGCCGACCACGTCGATCTCGCGCTCGAACCGGCGTCGGGCCGCGGCGGATCCCGTTGCGGGGTCGCGCAGGACCTTCACGGCAACCAGCCGGCGCGTGGAAACCTGGATTCCCGCGTAGACGATTCCCTGGCCGCCGCGACCGATCTCTCGGAGGTTCTCGTAGCCCGCGACGTCGGGCGCGGCTTCGCGGTTCGCGAAGTGTGTCCGAAGCTCGTTCGTCAAGACGGTCTCGTCTTCGAACCATCCGAACGTTGAGCTCACCTCCATGGCGCGGCCACCTCGGCTGGGGTCAGCCTTCCTCGTTCGTCTGCTCGGCGACGAGGGCCTTCAGCCGCTGGATGATCCGCGACTTCGCCTTGTAGACCTGGTCGACGCTCAGTCCGAGTTCGGCCGCGACCGAGGCGGCTTCCCGCCCCGTGCCCGCCACGGCTTCGAACGCCTCCAGATCCGTGCGGTTGAACTCCTGCCGGACGCGGGTCATCGCGAGTCGTAGGTGATGTTGGCGCCACTCCGCTTCCCACTCGTTCTCGACGGCCGCGTCCGAATCCAGCGCGGTCGGATTCCCGTCGTCGAGCGGCTGGGGTGCGGCGGCGTTGTCCCGCATGCGGCGCCAGATGGCTCGGATCGCCACCGTCTTCAGGTAGTTGCGGAATCGCCCCCTTCCAGGGTCGTAGGCGAACTCCGGGATCCCGCGCGCGATGGCGTGAAGGGTCTCCTGTGCCACGTCTTCCGCGTCTGCCGCCTGCAGGCCGCGCCTCTTCGCGAAGGCGATGAGCAGCTCGGAGTAGCGGCGGTGGAACTCGCCCCAGGCGACGGAATCGTGGCCTTCCCTGAGTCGGATCAGGAGGCTCGCGTGTGTCGAGACCTGCGGCTGCATTCACGGGAGTGTACCTCGGGCGGCTTTGCCGGCCGCCAGTCGAGTCGCGGACGAAAACCGCCGTGGCGGAGAGCCAATTGCGCCCCGCCGTCCTTCTATTGGCGCGACCTGAGTCCGTCTGACATGAAATCCGAACGGGGCTGCCGAGCGGGAACGCGCATTCGTGCCCACCGGCACGCGCCCCGACGGAGCGAATCGCCGTCGACCGGTCGAGCGCTCACGCGGGAGCGGGCATCGCGAGCTCCGCGGCTCTTCAGATGCCGAGAGCGGAGAATCGCTTGTCGGCGTAGCGAGGGTTCAACACCGCGTCGTTGATGATGAGCGTGCGCAGGTCGGCGGGTGCCACGCCTCGGTCGAGCATGCGCTTCAACGAAGTCATGGCATCGTCCATGCGGTCGAGGCGGGTGAGCACGCGCGCACGGAGAAACAGCGCATCGAGGAGGTTCGCATCCTTCTGCAGCGCGAGCTTCAAATACACCTCGGCCTGCTCGTGATCGCCGTCGGCTTCCGCCTGAACCGCAAAACGGACGCGCGAGCGCGCAAAAGCCCGGTTCGCTTCCGTGAGGATGGCGGTGTCCGACTGCCTCTGCCCGGCCGCGAAATCGACCTCGGCGAGCCGTGCGAGAACGCGACCGTCACCGGGGTGCAGATAGACGTGTTCGAGGAGCCGTGCGCGTGCGTCCGTCGTCTGACCGGCGCTCACGGCGCCAGCGGCGGCATCCAGCACGTCGTCCGTCGTGCTCACGGATTCGATGGGCACGAGGTACCTGCCGAAGTGTCGCGGTTCGCTGCCCAGCGCGAGCGCGAAGCTCCACAGGGCGAGCCGGTCTTCGACGGGGTGGGCGCCTTGGAGATTCAGCTCCTGCTGCATCCAGTCGAAGGCGTCCGATTGCAGATCGGCCATCCCGTAGATCGCTGCGAGGTTGTGACGGAAGCGGGGCGCATTCGGGAGATGTTCGATGGCGTCACGCAGGATCGAGACGGCCTGAGCCGTCGACCCCTGACTGAGCCAGAGCCGCGCGAGCTGATTCGTCGCCCCTGGGTGGTTCGGACAAAGTGCCAGCGTCTCTTCGAGCAACGCCCGTGCATCGTCCAGCGTCGGGAGGTCGGCGAACGTCTCCTGCGGGATGCCGGCCGCGGCCATCGCCGTGCGAGCCTCCGCCAGTTCGCCGGCCGCGAGCGAGGCGCGGAACGAGCGGGCGAAGTCCTTCACGACCGCCTGACGCATGCCGCGGATGCCACGGCCCGCCTCGAGAATCGAGTCGCGCGCAAGCTCGGTCCGGGCCGCGTGGAGCGCTCCCTTGGCCGTGTTGAGAG
Source organism: Planctomycetota bacterium (assembly GCA_044222185.1). Taxonomy (GTDB): domain Bacteria; phylum Planctomycetota; family CAIWVZ01; genus JBGANV01. The sequence continues at coordinate 576,486 of JBGANV010000003.1, read as the reverse complement.
CGTCGACGGCGCTCCCCAGGGCACGATCTTCGCGCGCGTTCAGGAGAGCGATCGCCGCCGCGAGCGCGAGCAGCGCCAACGCGAGCCCGTCGACGACGCGGAGCCCTCCGCGCCCGGGGCCGCGGGGTCCCACGGCTCCTATCAGCGCCGCGACCGCGAGGGCTCCACCGGCGTGATGGAGCGGCGACCGCACGCAGGCGACCACCCCGAACGCGATGCCCCCGAGCAGCAGCGCGCGGCGCAGCTCGGGCTCTCCGATGGCGGGTGTGCGTGCACGCCGCAGGGCGAGTGCCGCGAGCCAGAGGAGCGCCGCGAGTCCGAGCAGGCCCGCCTCGGCCGTGATCCACAGGAACTCCTGGTGTGGGTTGTCGACGCGCGTGTCGATGCCCGACAGGAGCCATTCCGGAGTGTCGCGGTGGGGGAGGAACGCCCGCTCGAATCCACCGCCGCCGACACCGGTTGGGAACGAGTCCCCGATCACGGGCAGGGTTCCGCGCCATGTCGAGAGCCGCACGAGATTCGTCGGGTGATCGGGAGAGAACGTGGATGCGATGCGCTCGCGGAGCGGGCCCGCGGCGGGCAGCCACGCCAGCGTGCACGCCACGACGCCGATCGCCGCCAGAGCGAGGGCGGCCCGAGCGACGGGACCCGGCCGCGCCTGCTGGTCGCGTTGCGCGGCATCACGGACCCAGAGGGTGATGGCGACCACGCCGGAGACCGCGCACGCGAGCCATGCGCCGCGTGACTGGGAGAGCGCCACCAGCGCCGCCGAGCCCACGGCGCCCACGGCGGAGAGGACTCGCGTCGTCCGCGGCGCACGCGCGAGGGCCATGGCGATCGCCGCCATGAGGATCGGCGCAAACGTCTCGCCGAGTGCGTTGCTGTTGCCGAGCGTGGATCCGAGAGCGACGTCAGGCCGGTCCGGGAGGAGGGCGGGCCATCCGAGGTGGCGCCGCACCAATCCGACGACGAGCACGGGGACGGACGACAGGCCGAGCGTGACGACGAGCCACCGGCCGCCGTTCGAGAACCCGCCGACACCCGCGCCCGCGATCACGAGAGCCGCGGCGATGCTCACGAGCCGCACGAAGCGCGCGAACCCGTATGGATCGAGGACCCCGACGAGATGCGGGACGAGGCCGCCGACGAGCGCGACGAGGAGTGCGAGTAACGGCATTCGGGCCGACCGCCGCGCGCCGTCGTCGCGCCACCAGCAGAAGGCCGCGACGGGTGCGAGGATCGCGAGGACGAAGGCCTCCCGGGGGACGACGAACTCCTCGTTGAAACCCGGCGCCCAGACGAGGGGGACGGCGCCGATCAGGATGAGGAGTGCGATGAATCGCATGGCGCCGTCCGGTTCGTTCGCTCGCTCGCGTCAGCTCTTCGCTGCGCCCTCCGGAGTCTCGAACAAGGCCTCGACGAAGGCTTCGGGGTCGAAGTCCTCGATGTCCTCCGCCTTCTCGCCGACGCCGATGAACTTGATGGGGATGTCGACCTGGTCGCGGATGCCGATGACGGCCCCGCCCTTCGCCGTTCCATCCAGCTTCGTGAGGAAGATCCCCGTGATGTTCAGGATCTTGCCGAACTCGAGTGCCTGGTTGATCGCGTTCTGACCCGTGGTGCCGTCCAGGACGAGGAGCGTTTCGTGCGGCGCATCCGGGATCTTCTTCTGGATGACCCGCTTGATCTTCTCGAGCTCCTTCATGAGGTTTTCCTGCGTGTGGAGCCGGCCCGCCGTGTCCACGACGAGGAAGTCGACGCTTCGCGCGACCGCGGCTTCGGCGGCGTCGTAGGCCACGGCCGCGGGATCGGAGCCCGTCGCCTGGCGAATGATCTTCACTCCGAGGCGCTCGCTCCACAGCGCGAGCTGATCGACGGCAGCGGCGCGGAACGTGTCGGACGCGGCGAGCAGAACGCTGCCGTCCTTCTTCAGTCGGTTCGTGAGCTTGGCGATCGACGTCGTCTTTCCCGAACCGTTCACGCCCGCGACCATGATCACGGTCGGACCGGAGGGCGCGCGTCGCAGCCCCTTGCCGTCACCCGCGAGCATCTGCTTCAGGAACTGCTTCAAGAAGGCGAAGCATTCGTCCGTCGTCTTGATGCGGCGTTCTTTGTAGGCGAGCCGCACGGCGTCCATGATCTTCTTCACGGTCTTCGGCCCGATGTCGGCCGTGAAGAGGTACTCCTCCATCTGTTCGATGAGGTCGTCGTCCAGGTTCCGCCCGAACGGCATGATGGCGCGGAGCCCGCCGACGAGCTTGTCCTTGGTCTTCTTGAGACCGTCCTTCAGTTTCTCGGTGAGTGCCTTCAGCTTGCCGAACACGGGTCAACCCTCGGGCTTCTTGTCCGTACCGTCGCCCGCACCGGGGATCGACGCGCGGATCTTGTCCAGTATTCCGTTGATGAACTTGCTCGACTGGGCCGTGCTGAAGGCCTTGCCGAGCTCGATGGCTTCGTTGATGACGACGCTCGGTGGCGTCTCCGTCATGTTCAGCAGCTCCCAGGCACCCAGGCGAAGGATGTTGCGGTCGATGACCGCCATGCGCGAGAGCTTCCAGTTCTTCGCGAGACCGGTGATCTGAGCGTCGAGGGCGTCACGATCGCGCTTCACGCCATCGACGAGACGTCGGGCGAAGTCGACGACGACGCCGCCCACGTCCTGGCTGAGTGCGAGTTCGTCGAACGCTTCCGGACTGCCCTGCTTGCCCACGTCGAACGCGTAGAGGAACTTGAGCGCCAGCTCGCGCCCGCGCGATCGGGCGCCGCTTCCCGGCCCCGGCTTGTTCTTGCGTGTGACGTCGCTCATGAGCGGATGTCGTCCAGGAGGGAGGCCATCTCGAGAGCGACCAGCGCCGACTCGAAGCCCTTGTTGTCGTCGCCGGGCCCGGACCGGGCCATCGCCTGCTCGTCGGTGTCGCACGTGAGTACGCCGAATGCGACGGGGCGGCCGGTGCTCATCATGACGTGCAGCACGCCGTCGGCGACGATCTTGCACACGTAGTCGTAATGGCTCGTGTCTCCCCGGATGACGGCCCCGAGAGCGACGATGGCATCGCATCGTCCGTCCTCGGCGAGCTTGGCCGCAGCGAGGGGAATCTCCACCGCGCCAGGCACCCGCGCCACCGTGACCGCGGAGTCGACGACGCCGGCCTTCTTCAGCCCCCGAAGTGCCCCTTGGAGAAGCCGCTCGGTGACGTCGGAATTGAACCGGGAGACGACGATTGCGATCCGTCGGCCCTCGCCGCGCGCGTGTCCGGAAACCTCCTTTGGCATGTTGGTCGCCCCGAGCGAAGTGTCCATTTCGAACGGGCTGCGACCGTAGCAAGCGCCATCGACGGGCAGTAGCCGCGGCGGCGCGCGCGCGTCACGAGGGACGCCGCTTCGCGGGTTTTCCCTCCGGTCTCGCCGGTTTTGCCGCGGCGGACTCCGCTGCGGCGCGCGCCCGCCGGGCCAGGGAGAAGAGGACGCGGGCGTCCCGGGTCTGGATGGGACCCGCCGACAGCACGCGCCGAACGCTGTTCCTGATGGCGTCTTTCGTCCTCGGTGTGACGGAGCCGAGCGATTCCATCGTCCGGAAGATCTCGTCCTCGAGACGACCTCGCCAATTCGCGTCGAGGAACCGTCCGATCCGGCCCTGTGCACGCACGCTTTCCACGCCCGATACGGAGAAGATCTCGTGGGCAACGACGCCGACCGCCTGGGCCACGTTCAGTGAACGGTAGGCCGCGGCCGTGTCGATAGACAGGACGCTTTGGCACAGGCGGAGTTCAGCGATGTGGAGGCCGTCGTCCTCCCGACCGAAGAGGATCGCGACGTCGGTCTGGGACGCGGAGTGGAGGATCTCGTGCGCGGACTCGCGCGGCGAGCGAACCGGCGTCCGTGCGCGAACGCGTCCCGTGGTTCCCACCACGAGGCCGCAGCCCGCGATCGCATCGGCGAGCGTCGGCGGCGTCTCGGCCCCATGAAGGACGTCGATGGCGGACGCCGCCATCGCGCAGCAGTCGGCGAGGTCGAGCGGAGGACCATTGACGACGACGAGCCTGCGCAGGCCGAAGTTCTTCATGACGCGAGCGGCTGCGCCCACGTTGCGCGGGCCCGTCGGCTCCACGAGGACGATGCGGATGCGGTCCAGGGGCGACGTTCCCCCGGCCAGCGTTCCGTGCGTCTCGTGAGCGCGTGTCATGGCGGCGCGGATCATAGCGAGGTTCCGATCCCGCGGCGGCTCGACGCCGGGGGCGCATCGCAGGCGGATGCGGTCAGGGAGAGAGACTCATGAAGGATGGAATCCAATTCAGCGTTCGCCAGGGCGGCGAGCGGATGGGACCGTTTCCCCTCGAACAGATCCGGGCGATGCACGAGCAGCAGGCCTTCGCCGCGGACGCCGAAGTTGCTCCACGGGGCACGGACAACTGGACTCCCGTGGACTCGTTCCTTCTCGCCGCCGCGGCGGCAGAGAAGGCGGCCGCCAATCCCATCAACTGCACTGCGTGTGGTGCGAAGAACGCACGGCCTGTCGAGCTCGCACAGGTGACGAGCTTCCTCGTCCTCACGACGTGGCGGAAATTCGACCAGCCGTTGTGTCGCCCATGCATCGCGCGGCAGGGGCGCAAGCGCATGCTCATCTCGGCGTTGCTGGGTTGGTGGGGCGTGCCGTGGGGAATCATCAGGACGCCCTGGGCTCTTTGGGTCAATCAGAGAGCGCTCTCTCGCGCGGGCTTCGGAGGTGTGGGGACCGCGCTGTTCACCATGGCGCTCACCGTGCCGATCCTTTCCGTCGCAGGCGTGACGTACATGGAGCAGCGCGAGCGCGCCACTGCGCGCGAGAGTGGCATGGAGCGAGTCCGAGACGACGTCGTGGTGTGTCTCGACGCGTCACGGCAGGCGCTCGACGCGGGCAATGCGGCCGGCGCCGTCCAGCAGGCCCAGGCGGCGGTGCGGGCCGACGCGACGAGTTGGATCGCGCATGCCACCCTGGCGCGTGCCCAGATCTCGGCGGGGCAGGTGCCGGCAGCGATCACGGAGCTGAACGCCGCGATCCAGCTCAACCCCGACTTCCCCGGGCTGAGGGAAGACCTCGCCTATGCGATGTTCGCCGCGGGCCAGCTGGACCAGGCTGACCGGGTGGTCGAGGCCGCGCTGAAGCGCTGGCCGTCCGATCCCGGGGTGAACACCGTGCGGTTTGCGTGCAACGCCATGCGGCGCCGATTCGATCAGTGCCTCGTGAACCCTCAGTTCGTCACCGTGGATGACGAGCAGGAGTGTGGAGTCGCGACTTTCGTCGCGCTCGCCCTCGCCGAGGACGGCAAGGCCCGCGAAGGCGCCGACCTGCTGGAAATCCTCGCCGGACAGGCCACGACGGCGTTCGCGACGGATCTTCAGGTGTGGCGCGTGAGACTCCTGTGCGGCCTTTCCGACTTCGCGAAGATCGAGAAGATCCTGCGTTACGTCGATCCGAAGAGGTCGAGCGTTCGAGAGGTACGGGGTTCGGTGCAGCTGCATCGCGGCAACTACGTCCAGGCCGTCGAGATCCTCCAGGATCTCGTCGACGATCGTTCGGCGGCGCTCGATGATCGGATCCTCGCGTCGTTCGAACTGGGCATCGCGTTGCTGCGCAACGGCAAGCGCGACGCCGCCGTGGCCGCGTGGGAAGCGTGCCCTCGGCCCCAGAAAGACCCGGAGCTCAACTTCCCCTCCGTCGCGTCGAACTTCCTCGCGACCGGGGAAGGGCTGCCGCAACCCGACCCGACGGCGCGGCCGGGCACCGTCGAGAACCGTCACGCCAACGACCTCGCCTTCGTGAAGGCCATGTACCACGAGATCTCCGGCGAGAAGGCCGATGCCATCAAGGGATATCGCCAGTGCGTCGCCATGTCGCCCGGCAAGACCTACCCCTACCAGTTCGCCAAGGCCGCGCTCGAGCGACTGGGCGAGAGGTAGGCATCCGCGTCCGCGCGGCCGGTGATTCTCTCCGACCCTCATCAGCGGACCGGACGTGGATCGATATCCGCGACGAGGCGAGGCGGACGCGCGCGCCCTATCCGACGGGTGTGAGATCCGCGGTGTGCCGGGCGCCGTCACGACGGCCTCGTGTCGCGTCGTCAGATCGTCGTGATGACGTCCTGGCGGACGTTCGCTCATCGCAAGTGTCCCGACTGCACGGCCGAAGCCATCGGCCGACCCTCGGTCAGGACTGGTGCCGTCGGATGGTGGGGGTTGCCCTTCGGCCTGTTTCCGATGCCGACGGCTCTCTGGGGAATTCTCAAGGCGCTCCGCTCCGTCGGTCGGGGAAGTCGCGGTGTCGATTGCGCCATGCTTCCCGACGCCGTCCGGCGTGACGCTTGCCGAGCGCGGCGATGCGGAGAGTGCGGTTGCCAAGATCGCGGCGCTGCGGTCGCGCACCGCAGCGAGGGCTGCCGATCGCCTGCGGCACGTCGAGGCCCAGCTGCATGGTTCGACGGGCCCCTTCGACGCTGCGCGCAAGTTGCTCGATGACACCCATGACCCGGCGCCGGAGTTCCGCCTTCAGAAGGCGGCACTGCAACTGGAGACCGGTTTCCCGCTCGACGCCATCCCCGAGTCGAAACGACTGGCCGGCGAGGAGCCGGCTCCCGGCGGGGTGCGTAGACGAGCAGCGTTCTGTTCAGGAGTCGCCACGCCGCGAGCGGGTGATCCGGAAGGCGCCGTCACCGCATGACGTGGGTGACCAAAGTCGCCTGCGGACGACGTCGACGTCGATCAGGCCGAGTGCCGTTCCCACGCCACCGACGAAGTCGCGGTCGCCCTCGAGCAGGCGATGACGGCGGACCTCATGCCCGACCGCGTCGAGAACGACCAGGCGTTCATCGAAGGCCTCCGCGTCGAGGTCGCGAGCGACAAGGATGCGGCCGTGCCGTCCTGTGAGCGGTGCGTCGCGCCGTCTCCCCACGAGGCCTACCCCTGAAAGCTGGCACGGCGGGCGTTGGAAGACCTGAAACCGCGGTGGCCCGGCGGTGCGGTGCTCGGCGGGTCGATCGCCTTCCGCACGGAACACGACGCTGCCGCTGCCTGATGAGGTCGCGCCTCCATGCCGAAGAGAAGCCGAAGAACAGCCGGGCCCAGGGCCGTTCGCGCCCGCAATGCCTGGCCCGTTCGCATGTTCGTCCTCGGCTTCGAGCCCCAAGACGACCTCTCCGCGTCGACGACATGGATTTCTTCGTCCGACCGACGACGAAGAATGCCGAGCGGGTCGACTCCGCGCTCGTGGAATCTCGTGCTCCTTTGAAGTCCGCAGGTGTGGCGGTCGCAGACTTCGCTCGGCCCGGCGTGGTGTACCAGATCGGCCTCCCGCCGCGCCGGATCGACGTCCTCACGGCGATTTCCGGTGTGTCCTTCGAGCAGGCCTGGCGTTCACGGGGCGAGGACACGATCGACGATGTTCGTGTCACGTTCATCGGCCGTGCTCCGTTGATCCGCAACGACCGGCGGCGGGACGTCCCAAGGATCTTGCGGATGTCGAGCGCCTCGACGCGCGGACGCGACGGCCACGGAAGCCTCGCTGACGAGGTCATCTGAACGGGGCAGCGGCCGCCGAACCTGGCCGGCGCCGCGTCGAATGGGAGTCGAACGCGAGCCGAGTGTCACTTGACCGAACGCGGGGATGGGGAGTAGTCTCCGACCCTCGGAACGCCCAACCCCGCCGACCTGCCCTCGGCGCTGCCAGTCGAGACCGTCAACAAAAGCGTTGGTTCATGACGTATGCCGCCCGCGGTGATCGCGACGCCGTTCTCGCGATCGCAGTCCGCACCGCCGTTTTCATGCTCGCTCTGGCACCTGGGCTCCGCTCTCAGGCCGCATCCACTGGGATCACCTGGGTTGCGAGCTTCGACTCGGCGGCCATGGAAGCGAGCGCGTCGAACCGCCTGATCCTCGTGCACTTCAACCGTGCGACGGACGAGGCGAGTCAGTCGATCGTGACCCAGGCCCTGATGGACCCCGCTGTCCTGAAGCTCGCCAAGAAATTCGTGTGGGTCGTGGGGAGTCCCGACGTGCACGAGGCGGCCGGCAAGGATCAGTCCTGCGCCCGCTTCCCCGGGACTCGCTGCAAGGATCATCAGGCGAGCTGGACCCAGACGAGCCAAGCCGTCTCGAAGAGCCCGAACCCGACGCCCGCCCAGTTCGTGTTTCTCCGCCCGGACCGATCCCTGATCTTCCGCCGCATCGGGATGACGAACGGTGCCGAGCTCGCCGGGCAGATGCAGCTCGCGCTCGACAGCGTGGCCGACGCGGACAAGGCTGGGACCGTGGCGCCGGAGAAGCTCAAGGCCCTCTTCGAAGCCGCCAACGCGAACCGCGACACGATCCGCAAGCCCGCGATCCGCGAGCTGGCGAGGATCGACGACCCCCGCGCGCTGAAGTTGCTCGCAGAGCAGTTCAAGCCGGAGGCGGGGGAGGTGAAGCGGCAGGAAGCCATCAAGGCGACGAAGGACGCCAAGAACCTGAACGCGCTCACCCTCATCATCCCGCTGCTTGGCGATGCGAGCGGCCAGCTCCGTCGCAACGCCGTGTTCGCGTTGCGCAACCTGGGCGTGGTCGAGGGCGTGGAGCCCATGATCACGTGCTACCTGCGCGAAAACACCGATCGCATGCGGGCGTTGATCCTTCGGACCATCGCGAAGATGGACAAGGACCACGCGAAGATGCTCCAGATCCACCAGACCAACCTCACGACGGGTGGACCGCTCATGCGGACGCACGCGCTCCTCGCGTGCCTGGACATCGACATCTCGCCGGAGCAGCTCGACCTCATCATCGAGATCGCCGAGAAGGGAACGTGTCTGACGGTGCAAGCCGTCGCCTGTTACGTGGCGACGGAGATCATCCTGCGCGCCAAGACTCCCGTCTACGAGCGGTCGATTCCGGGGGCAGCGGGAACCACGGACGGCTACTCGCGCACGGTCGCGCGGCCGAACTCGAAGGAGTTCATCGCGCTTCAGCCCAAACTCGGCGACAAGCTTCGACGATTGGCCGATCAGGCGCGCGACCTCGCGCTTCGTGAGTACGCGAAGACGTGCGTCGAAGCGCTCGATGGGAAGTCGAACCGTTTCCGCACCGACATCAAGCACTTCCACGACGACGCGAAGGACGAGGTCTTCAAGGAGTACTGATCTCCCCCGGCTCGCCGTGACGCCCGCTGGATCACCTCGACGAGGCCGGTGACCGCCGGGCGCTCCTCGCAACGGCGCTTGCGCACCGGCCCCCGCGTTGCGGGCTCGGCATGACCAGTCCGTCGTGGGGCCCATGCCTCGGCTACGATGGCCGCGACATGGAGTGGCTGACCACGTCGTTGATGATCGACCAGCTGAAGGCTGGAGACGAGCTCGCATGGGCGACTCTCGTCGCACGCTTCCGCCGCCCCGTCTTCGTGCTGGCGTCCAGACTCGGACTGACGCCTGCCGAGGCGGACGACGTGTGTCAGGAGACACTGCTCGCCTTCCTCGATGGGCTTAGGCGTGGAAACTTCGTCCGTGGCCGCGGGCGACTCAGCTCGTGGCTCTTCGGCATCGCGAGCATGAAGGTCCGCCAGACGTGGGACGAGCGCGCGCGTCGCGCACGCGAGAAGGCGGGGAACACGGATGGCGGCGGGGTTCCTGCCGTTGCCGAGTGCGATCAGCTCGAGATCTGGGATCTGACCTGGCAGCGGAACCTCATGGATCAGGCACTCGCCCGCGTGCCGCTCGAAGTCGACGCGAACACGTGGCGCGCCTTCACCGCCGTCCAGCTCGAGGGGCGAGTGCCCGCCGACGTCGCCGTCGAGCTGGGCATGACGCGCAACGCCGTCTTCATCGCCAAACACCGCGTGCTGAAACGCCTGCGCGTTCTCCTGAAAGAACTGGATGAGCTGGCCGAAACCTGACTGAACCCATGGGTTGCCTCTCGATCGAAGACCTCGAGGATCTGGAAGCGCGGCGGCTGTCCACCGACCGCGACGCGGAACTGCGCGGCCACCTCGCGGCGTGCGCTGACTGCACGGTCGCCCTGGCGGAGCTGCGGGCCAACGACGAACTCGCTGCGGGAATCGACCCTCGGCCAGGGCCCGACGCGGCGACGACGATTCCAGGCTACGTCGTGGGGCCGGAGCTGCATCGCGGCGGCCAGGGCGTCATCCATCGCGCCGTTCAGACGTCGACGGGCCGGACCGTCGCATTGAAGCTCATGATCCGTGGTCGGTACTCGTCGTCGGCCGAACACCGACGCTTCGAGCGTGAGGTCGAGACGGCGGCATCCTTGCGTCATCCCGGGCTGGTCACCGTGTTCGATGGCGGCACGACGTCGGACGGCACTCCCTGGCTCGCGATGGAGTTGGTCGACGGCGAGCGTCTCGACCGCTGGAGTCGGCGCAGCGACATCACGCGCGCCGACCGGCTCCGGGCATTCATGGCCGTTTGCGACGCCGTCCATCACGCGCACCTGAACGGGATCATCCACCGCGATCTCAAGCCGGCGAACGTGCTCGTCGATCGCCGCGGCGACGCGCGTGTGGTCGACTTCGGGCTCGCACGGCGGCTCGGGGGCGAACACCCCGCGCCGATTGCGTCCACCCTCACCGGCGAGTTCGTCGGCACGCTCGCCTATGCGGCGCCCGAACAGCTCGGGGATCGTGGCGCCTGGGTGGACGCACGTGCCGATGTCCACGCCGCCGGCGTGATGCTGTACGAGCTGCTCACCGGTGTGCGGCCCCACGCCACGACCGAAGACCTGCGGAAGCTCATCCATCAGGTGACGGAGGTGGACCCCGTCCCGCCGTCCGCGCACGACGGTGGGATCTCGTCCGACTTCGACACGATCGCGTTGAAGGCGCTCGCGAAGGATCCGGCGCGCCGCTACCAGAGCATGGCGGCACTCGCAGAAGACGTCCGCCATGCGATGGTGGGGCTCCCGATCGCCGCGCGCCGAGACGACCGATGGTATGTCGTTCGGCGCTTCGTCGCGCGAAACCGATGGCCCGTCGCCGCCGTCGTGACCGTCGTTGCGGCGCTGGCGGTGTCGACGGTCGTCGCACTCGTTTCGTGGCGTGAGGCCGAGGTCGCTCGCGGCGATCTCACGCAGTCGCTCCGCGTGACGGAGGTCGCCCACGAGCGGGCCGTGGAGGCCTTGAACCTCCTGCGCGACGGCATTGCAGCGCCGCGACCCACGGGCCGCGGACCATCCGTCACCATGGTGGACTTCATCGAATCCGTCCTCGCCAGGCTCGATGCGTCGCCTCCGGCGCACGCTCAAACCGAAATCGAGTTGCGCGGAACGCTCGCCGAGTCCCTCGTGAAGCTCAGTCGTGCGGAGCCGGCGAGGGAGCAGTTCCTCCGCGCCGCCGCGCTGGCCCGGAAGACGTTCGGCGACGACTCCCCGATGGCGCTCGAACTCGAGGCATTCGCAGCCGAGACGTCGCTGGCTCTCGCGAGGGGGGATGAGACGGCTGCGATCGCGCGCCCACTCCTCCCGCGACTTCGTGAGGTCCTCGGCGCCTCGCACCCGCGCGTGCTGACTCTCGAACTGGCGGTGGCTTCCGACGACGCTCGGACCGACCCGGTAGGCGCCGTCGCGCGCCTGCGCGAGATCGCGGCGCGCATCGACGCCGCTCCGAATGGTCGCGAGAGCGCATCGCGGCAGGTGCGGATCACGCTCGCGTCGGTCCTCGGTTCTTCGGGGCACGCCGCCGAGGCGGAAGCCGTCGCCCGCAAGGCGATCGCCGACGAGACCGGCGAAACACCCGCGGCCGTGATGTTCCGGAGCCTCATGACGCAGTCCCTGATCGAGTCGCTCGCGAATCAGGGCCGGTTCGCCGACGCGCTTCCCCTGACGCGGGCTCACATCGAGACCTTCCGACAGATCGTTCCTGTCGGAGATCCCAAGCTCTTGTGGGCCGTCTACAGCGCCGCCGTGATCGCGAGCCAGGCTGGCCAGCCCCGCGAGGCTCTCGCGAGGATCCAGGAGTTTGCGGCGCTGGACGACGCCCACCCGTTTCCGGACCGCGACATCCGCGCGCAGATGGACCGGTTGAGGTCTGAAATCCGCGAATTCGACGAACCGGAGTCGCGCCCGGAAATTCCTCCGGGCCGCTGAAAGACCTGCGCGCGTTCGCCGAAGCCTGTTTGCGTGGCCGGCGCGCTTCGCGCGGTGCCAGCGGTCGCGCACGCCTCGGGTGTCTCCCGCCGATCGGGCGGAAGCCGAGTCCTGCCCGGTCGTTTCAGGGAAGCGGCACCGCAAGGAGCGAGACATGAACGCGAAACTCCACGTCGGCGTGGCGGCGATGCTGGTGCTGTGTTCCACGGTCTGGGGCCAGGTGGCGGAGATCCCCTGCGGGAGTGCGCTCGATGGAACGTCGAGTGGCCTCGTGGACAACACGGCGGGATCCGGACCGATCGAGTGGACTCACACGGTCACCGTCCCGCCGGCCGTCGGGCTCCGCCTTCAACTCGTCGACGTAACCATGGCGTCTCCATACGACACCGTGTCGGTCCGGAGCACGCGTGACGGCGAGGTCCAGACGCTCACGCGCAGCCAGCTTCTCGATTGGAACGACGGCACGGGTTGGTTCAACGGCGCTTCCGTCGACGTGACGTTGCGCGTCGTCCCAGGCTCCGCGGCCTCGATCACCATCGCGTCGGTTGCGTTCTTCTACCCCACGACTCCCGTCGGCACCGATGACCTCTGCAACGGCAGCGACGATCGCGTCCCGACGACCGACAACCGGGCGTTCCGGCTCGTATCTTTCAGCGGATTGAACGTCGGGATCTGTACGGGGTGGCTCGTGAGCGGGGACTCCCTGTTCTTCACCGCGGGTCACTGTCACCCCGAGGATCCGGCGCCGCAGTCGATCGTCGCCGAGTTCGACGTGCCCTACTCGGTGGTTTGGGGCGCACCCGTCGCTCCGCCGATCTGGAAGCAGTTCCCGGTGATCCGTTCGTCCGTCACCACCGTCGACAACGGTCCGGGCAACGACTGGTCCATGGGGCGCCTCGGAAACAACTCGTTCAACCAGCCGGTGTCGGCCGTCTACCCGCAGGTGTTCTACTTTGCCGACGACCATCCCACGGCGCCGGCGGTGCTCGTCGCGACGGGCTTTGGCATCGACGACACGCCGAACCTCACCTACAACTCGATCGAGCAGACCGCGAGCGGTCCGTTCCTCTTCCGGCTTGGCGATCAAATCGCGTTCGACGTGGACGTCGATCACGGCAATTCCGGCGGCCCGCTCTACGACGCGGCGACCGGTGCCGCGTACGGCATCGTGACGCACAAGGCGTGCCTGGGGAGCTCGAACCAGAACACGGCGACGAGCATCTTCAAACCTGCCGTTCAGGCGGCCTACCTCGTCAAGACCTCCTGCCAATCGCTCGCGGCCTCGGCGCCCGGTTCGCTCCCGCTCTTGTGCTCGCCGGTCGCATTCACCCCTACGCTCGCGCCGGGACACTGGAACGTCATCGGTGTTTCGGCCACCTCGGACTGGGGCCTGCGCGCCGGCACGGCGCCGGGGTTGACGAGCAACTCCAGCGGTGATGCTTGCGAGTTCCTCATTCAGGATGGAGCCCAGGGACTGCCCGCAGCGTCCACGGTGCAGGCCTACGGCGCGGGCTCGGCGCGCATCCAGCATGCCGTCGCAGTTCCGCTGTCCATCGGTGTTCCGGTCACGACGACCTGGGCAAACACCGACGTCGTTCAGGCCTTCGAGGTCGTATCGAACGGTGGTCTTCACGACGTCACGGTGGCCGGAGACCCGACGCTCACCTGGTTCCTGTATTCGGCCGTCGGTGATTCGTCGTGGCGAACGCGGACGCTCGCGACACCGGCCGCCTCCGCCACGGCTGGCGGGAATCCGGTGAGTTTCGTCTCGCTCTCACCGGGGCGGTGCGTGCTCGTGGTCAGCCGCAATGGCGGGGCCGCGGGATTGGCCAACGCCGCGCTGACGGTCCGAGTGTGCAACCACGTCGACGAGCTGATTCTCACGCCGGGCATTCCGGCCGCGGTCACCAACGGGTGTCAGCCATTCGCGACGTACGCGTTCCAGAACCAGACCGTGCCCAACGTCGTGTCGCTTGCGTCGCAGGGTCCCTGGAGCCTGTCGATCGGAACTACGACCGTGACGAACGCAGGCCCCGGCTGCAACGTGGCAGTCTTGAACGCCCCCCAGGGTGTGACCACGGACTCGGGGTTGTTCTCGGCGAACGGCGGCGCACCGCTCGCCGTCGCAGACTACGCCCTGGCCACGCCCATGGCATCGAACGCGCAGGTCTCGAGCGCGATCGACGCGGGGCACCTCCACCGCGCGCTGTACCTCGTCCCTCCGACACCCGGGTCGTACCTGGTCGCAACCGCCGGGGATCCGAGCCTGCGGTGGGCGTTCTTCGGTCCGGGAGCCCCCGGCGTCTGGCAATCGCCCGCGATGGCGCAGGCCGGCGGATCCGTCGGTCACGTTTCGCTGCCCATGAATCTCGCGACGGCCGTCTACACGCTCGTCGTGTGGAACGACAGCGGAAGCGCGTCGTCGCAGTCGATGCCATTCGCGGTGTCCGTCTGCGGGGCGGCGCCCACGCTTCCGTTGACGGCCGCGACGACGACGCCCGTCAACACCTCCTTGCTCTGCCAGCCGTTCACGGTCACCCCATGGAACGGGGCTTGGAACGTCGTCGGAGTCTCGGGTCCGCCGGACTGGAACATGCAGATCGGGAACGTGCCGTCGGTCCTCGGTGGGAACGCCTGCGACTTCCTCGTCGCCAACGGGCATGGCGGCCCGATCACCGCGACGAGCGGAGTCCTCGCGCGCGTTCCCACGGGAAGCACGGCGACGACGGCGGAGCACGTCTATGCCTTGTTCCCGTCCGCCCCCGGGACTCAGTCGAGCCTGATGCCCCTCGGGTCCTTCGTGCGCTTGCACCAGTTCGACGTCCCTTCGACGGGCACGTACGTCGTGGGCATGACCGGCGGTGCATCAGGGTGGGCACTCTTCGCCCCGGCTTCGGGCTCCGGATGGCGCGCCAGAAGCCAGGCGAACGCCGGCGGCGCGCCGTCGTTCGTCACCATGGTGCTGACTCCCGGTCCGCACGCGATCGTGGTGTTTCGCGATGGTGGGCCCGCCACATCCGTCACGCCGTATTCCGTCACCCTCGACGTCTCGCCGAACGTTCCGCCCACGCTGACGTCCAGCGTGCCCAGCACGTTCGAGTTCGACGGGCAAGCCGTCGCCACGTCCGTCACGTTGCTCGGGGCCAACTTCGTTCCCGGGGCGACGGTGCGCGTCGACGGCGTGGTGCTGCCGGCGACGTTCGTGAGTCCGGGCCGATTGGACGTCGTCCTGCCCGCGTCCGTGCTCTCGTCCGCGGGGACCCGCACGATCCAGGCGACGAATCCCGCACCCGGCGGCGGGAACTCGGCAACGCTCGCGTTCGTCGTGACGAACGCCGCGCCCGTCCTCACCGCATCGACGCCATCGGCGCACGTCCTGGGAACCGGTCCGCTCACGCTCGCGGTGTCCGGTAGCGCGTTCATCGCCGGCCAGTCCCAGATCGTCGTGGACGGGACGCCGATCCCGACGACCTGGAACTCGACGACTGGACTCGCAGCCGTCGTGCCTCCGTCGCTCTCGTGGCCGCCGCGGGACGCACTCGTCACCGTGCAGACGCCGGGGCCGGGTGGTGGCACCTCCGCCGCGCGGACCTTGACGATCATCGGGCAGCACATCACGAGCCTCGTGCCGGCGACCGTCCCACCGCAGCCGGTCGGGGCGCCGGCGGTGACCGTTCAGGTGATGGGTAGCGGGTTCGTTCCGAGCAGCGTCGTGCTCGGAAACGGGCTTCCGCTGTCGACCACCTACGTGACGTCGGGCCGGCTCGACGCAACGCTGCCCGCCGGTATGACCGTGCTTCGTGAGATCGGCGGAATCACCGTACACGTGTCGACCGGTTCGGACTCGGAGTCGAACGCGGTGGCGCTACGGGTCGGGACCGGTACGAATCAGGGCACGATCCGGCTCGCGCCACCCTCACCGGCTCCAGGAACCAGCTTCAGTCTGTTTCTCGAGGGGGGATTGCCGAACGCGCCGATCACGTACGTGCTCGATCTCGGCAACCCGGATCCCGTCGGCGCCTTCCCGGAGTCCGTGACGAACCTCGTCCTGGGCGTGGGGTCGCCTGGGATGCTGGTGTTGTTCGATGGGAGTGGCGTCCTTGCGCCGCCCGTCCCCGCGGCATTCGCCCCCGATCCCAACGGGACGGCGCCAGGCGGAACCTTCGTGCTTCCGGGCATCACCATGCCGAGCCCCGCGCTGGGGGTCACGCTCTCGGCGCAGGCTCTCTATCCCGACCCGGCGGCGCCACTCGGGTTCCGCCTGACGTGGGCGCGTCGCAACCTGAGCTTCTAGCGCCGAGCCAGGTTTCGCCGGCGGGCGAGGGATCAACGGATCGTGAGCGCCGTCGTCAGCGTGAACGGCGTCGTGCCGCCGCATGACGGAGCGAACGCGGCGCCTTGCCGCGTGACCCATGGCGCGCCGAGCACCGCGATTGGGACGGTGAAGGTCGTCTGCGGCGCGCCGTTCGTGTCCGTCACGAAGAGGTCGTTGATGGAGAGCGGCGTATGGACGTGATCGCCGACGACGGTGAGCCCGTTCACTGTGAGATCGAGGCGGCCGACGCAGGGGATGATCGCTGCGTTCGTCTGCGGCACACCGGGGAGCAGAACGAGCGCGGCGGTCGGCGGGCCCGCCCACGAGAGCGTGACCTGGCCCGCGCCAGCGCCGGTCGTCGGGACGATCACCTGGAAGGGCCCGTTCACGCCGATGTCGCCCACTCCGTTGATGCGGAGTGACGCGGCCGCGGTGTTCGGTTGGCCGTTGCTGGGGGCGCATTGCGTCAGCGGTGCCGTCGTGGAGAACGTCCACGTCGGATCGTCCGTGAACACCGCCGTGGAGGCACCGAGAGTTCCGTTCAGCGATGCCCCGGTTGCCGTGGCCGAGTTGGTGACCGTCTGACCAGCGCCGTCGTTGAAGCGCCAATGGCCGACGAGG
The DNA here is from genome assembly GCA_044222185.1 of Planctomycetota bacterium. Lineage (GTDB taxonomy): Bacteria > Planctomycetota > CAIWVZ01 > JBGANV01. Next base: position 559,454 of record JBGANV010000003.1, on the reverse strand, counting down.
CCGGTTTCGTTGCCGTTCAGCACGGAGAACCTCGTGGAGTCGATCTGTGGCAGGGTCCGCCTCACGGACCAGACGCGGATCTCGTCCAGGTCGCCGTTGAACCCCGAAGGGACGACCGGCGCTCCGATCGACATGTGGCATCCGATCGAGAAGTCGGACGCGGAGGCAACGAGCGGCGCCGTGAACGTGACGGTCGTGGTGAGCGTGCCGTCGAGGTAGAGGTTCACCGCACTGGCCCTGCGAGCGACCGCCACGTGATGCCACGCGCTGTCCGCGAGATTCGGACCGCCCCCGATGGCCGACTGTCCGGCGTTCATCGCGAGTTGGACCGAGCCGGAGCTCTGGCGCAGGAGGAACGCCTGCTGAAGGGTCGAGTTGTCCTGGCTGCAGACGAGGCTCTGAAACCCCGTCGACGCGGTACGGAACCACGCCTCCACCGTGACGTCTGCAAATCCGCCGAGGGCCGCTGCGCCGGGCTGGGGTATGCGGACCCCATCGCCGTCGTCGAATGCGAGGCTCGTGGTGGTTCCGTTCACGCACTGTCCGTGGCTTGGCATGATGAGCGCGACGACACCGAGGATCAGGACCGAGAACGTGCGTGGCATGGGTGCTCCGGCACGTGAATGAGGATGGGGCGGCCTGCTCACCATGTCGCGGTCGCGTGACGTGCGACGATCATCGGCGAGCCTTCGAAGACGGCGAGGGCGCGATGATGGATCGGGAATCGGGTCGCCGTTGGGTCCGTTCATCCCTGATTTCAGGCTGATTTCAGTCGGCGGCGGGGCATCGGGGAGCGGCAAACTCGTCCGTGCGTCACCGTTGGACGTTGGCGTCGGGTACATTGCCCCGTCAGATGGATTCGGGTGCGCGTGCCGCCAGTACGCTTGCACCCGCGTCCGAGCGGACGGCGTGAGGTCGCCCAGGTGAGGGGCGGCGCCGAGGAGGTGAGCATGCCGAGTACCAGCTGTGTCACCAGGGTGGCGTGCATTGCGTGGCTGCTGTTTGGTGCTCGGCTTCTCTGTGCCCAGGACGCGAACGTCCGCACCGCCGAGTCTCCTCCGTTCACCCTGCCGATCGCAGATCAGGCCGTGACTGATGCTGCAGCGGATTCGGTCCTCGGCGTCGTGATCGAAATCGGACACGCGGGCTTGGGTGCGCAGCCCTGCCCGGCACATGCGGCGAACGGCGATCGCGCATGTACGGACGCCACCCACTGGCGGACGACGTTCTTTCAGGAATCGTCGTCGGGCGATCCGGCCGATCAACGCGTGATCGTCAGCACCCCTTCCGATCTCGCGAGCGCCACCCGGCCTGTCCAGTCATCGTCGAGCGAACGGTCGGTCATGGTGCGCGCCGATTCCGGCGCCCCATACATCGTCGTGCGGGACGCGCTCGCTTCGGCGGCGGCAATCGGTATCCGCAAGGTCTCGATCGTCGCTGCGCCTTCGCGGGCGTTCGTTGCCGTGGCGCGCATCGCGTGCGATCTCTCCGTGGAGTCGGCGCCATCCGCCTCCGAGCGGCGGCCGATCCGGGTGATGGTCGGGAGCGATCCCGATACCGGCATGACCCAGCCGATCGTGATTCTCTTGGGCCGCGCTCCCGTCGTGCCACCGGAGCCCGGCGTGAAGGGGTTGCAGGCCGCGATTCGCGAGGTCTACGACGCGAGCGGGAACGCGGCGCGCGCCAACGAGCCGCTCGTCGTCGACGCAACCGCAAACGTGGCGTGGCAGGACGTCGTTCGCGTGGTCAACGCCGCGAAGCGGGAGGGGATCGTGACCGTCATGCTCACGGTCCGGTCGGGCCATGCCGCGACGCGTCCGATCCAACCGGTGTCGGATGTGCGACGCAGCGAGCGTCTCACCCGCCGGACGGCCCTTGCAGGTCAGATCCAATCGACCGACGCGGCCGTGATGGCGGGCCTGGACTGGTTGCGACGCCATCAGGACCCCTCGGGAGGCTGGGGCGGCGCTGGATTCCCCGACCGTTGCGACGAGGCGCTCGGCACACCGTGCGGCGGCATCGGCTCGCCGGCCCGCGACACTCTCGTCACGGGCCTCGCGCTCATGGCGTTTCTTGGCGCAGGGTATGACGACGCCCGTCCCAGTTCGTACCGGGACGCCGTCTCGCGTGGACTCAGGTTCCTCGCGTCGACGCAGGGGCCGGCGGGGTCGTTCGCGTCGTCGGACCTCGGACGCTCCATCGACGCGCAGGCGTGTGCGACGATGGCGATGTGCGAGGCGCACCACGCCACACGGCGTGCGTCGTGGCGGCGTTGCGCGGACCGGGCCCTGGCGGCGCTCCGTGAGTACGGAAACCCCGAGAAGGCATGGCGCGACGGCGTTCGTTCGGGTGACGATGCCCGTTCCCCCACTGGGTGGATGCTCCTGGCGCTGCGCGCGGCGCAGGAGGCGGGGATCGCGGCGGACGGGCGCTACACCGAAGAGGCCCTCGGGTTTCTCGACGCCGTCAGCGATCCGGAAACCGGGCGCACGGGATACCTCGCCGCCGGAGACGCCCCGCTCGGGGTCGCATCCGTCGGTGCGCGGGCTTTGCCGACGGCGAGCGAGGCGCTCACGGCCGAGGCCCTGGCGTGCCGCTTCCTCTGTCGGCCCGCGGCTCCCGTGCACCTCGAGGCCAAGGCGAGCGCACGTCTCTCGGCCAGGCTTCCCCGGTGGGATGCGGTGCCCGGCTCGGTCGACGCCGTCTACTGGTACTGGGGTTCGCTCGCCGCGTTCCAGGCGGGCGGCGAGCTGTGGACCCAGTGGGCGCCGGCGCTCGAGGCCGCGCTTCTCGAGCATCAGGTGAAGACGGGATGTGCGCGCGGGAGCTGGGACCCGGCTGACTCGTGGGCGGTGGATGCGGGACGTGTGGGTACGACCGCCCTCATGACGATGTGCCTGGAGACGCGCTACCGGTTTCCCCGGCTGCGGAACTGAACGCGGCGTCTGCGGCTTCCTGCCGCCTCCGCCAAGGCGCACCGAGCGGCTTCGGCCGTGGGCCGCGGAGTCCGTGCAGTCTCAGAGGCCGCTCGGGTTTGGGGGCGGCGCTGCGACGGTCGCCGACGGCACATCGACGACGCCTGGCCGGATCAGCGCGCGCACGAGTCCGCCGAACCAGCCGCGGAAGTCGTCAAGGAGCGAGTAGCTGATCGGCGTCACGTAGAGCGTGAGCAGCGTCGAGACCGACAAACCGCCGATCAGTGCCACGGCGAGCGACTGGTAGGAGATCTGCGAGCCCGAGGCCTTCACCATCGCCGTCGGCACGAGGCCGACGATCGTCGTGAGCGCCGTCATGAGGATCGGACGCAGGCGAAGCCGACCGGCGTTCACGAGGGCGGGCAACTGAGACTGGCCTTCGTGTCGGAGCCGATGCGCGCAGTCGATCAACACGATGCCGTTGTTGACGACGACGCCGACGAGAACGATCGCCGAGATGGCGCCCACGAAGTCGATGGGCATGTCGGCCAGGGCCAGCGCCCAGATGGCGGCGGCCCATGAAAACGGCACGCTCACGGCGACGGCGATCGGGAGCAGGAACGACTCGAACATGATCCCCATGATCAGGAACACGAAGACGAACCCCATGACGACCGCCGTGACGAGGTTCCTCATGCCTTCCGTGAAGTCGACGCCCTGTGTGTCCTCGTAGCTGAACCCCTCTGGGAGGTTGTGGCGCTTCAGTCGCTCCCGGATCCGTGAGGTGAGGCTGGCCGTGTCCTCGATCGCCGCGTCGACCTTGATCAGTGCGCGAGCCTTGCCCTGTTCGCGGCGGATCTCGCCGAATCCGCGCGTGACTGTGAGGTTGGCGACCGCGGACATGGGGACGTCCGTGCCCGTCATCGAACGCAGAGCGGTGTCGCGCAGCTCCGTCAGGGTCTGGGTGTCGCCGCCCTTCATCTGGACGATGAGCGGGATCTCACGCTCGCCGGCGGCGAGTTCGCGCAGTGGGAAACCTCGCACTCCGTACTGCACGGTTCCCCACAGTGCCTCGGGAACGATGCCGAGTCGCTGGAGCTTCGCGCGGTCCGGGAGGATGTGAACCTCGTCTTCCGCGGGCTCGAGGTCCGACTTGGCCGTCAGCACGCCCGGGACGGACGCGATGACGTCCGCCACGTCTCGCGACACCTCGGCGAGCTTCATGACGTCGGGGCCGAAGACTCGAAACGTGATCTTCGACTTGTCCATGCCGTCGTCGCGCATGCCGCAGGACGTCTTCACTCCCGGCAGCCGCGGCAGCCGCTTGTTGATGATGTCCGCGTAGGCCTTCGTCTTGTTCGGATCGCGCTCGGCGAGCTGCAGCCAGATGTCTCCGCTGCGCTTGTTCAAGAAGCACCAGTAGTGCGTGAGCGTGATCTCGCTCTTCATCGCCTCCAAGGCCTCGCCAAGCGTGACGAACGCCTTGTAGGAGTCGTTGAGCGTGAAGTTTGCGCCTACCTCCACGCGGATCGAGAGTCCGCCGCCGTTGTCGTTGCGGATGCTCGTCTTGCCCATGTTCGTCCATGCGATCCACGTGAGCAGTGACGAGACGGAGACCATGAGGAGGATCGACACGAATCGGTGCCTCAGGGTGGCCTCGAGCGTCATGCCGTAGGCGGCCGTCATCTTCTCGACGAAGCGCGAGTTGCGGATCCTCCGAAGGATCCTGTTGCGCGTCACGAGATCACCCTTCGGATAGAAGAACACCGTTCCGAGCGGCACGAAGACGAGCGCGACGACGAGGCTCGCGAGCACGGCGTAACAGAGCGGCAGGCCGATGTTCGACGTGAAGAACGTGATTTCCTGGTCGCCGCTCATGAAGATCAGGGGAAGGAACGCGACCACCGTCGTGAGCGTCGACAACGTCACCGCGAGAGCGACCTCCGCCGTGCCGCGCCACGCGGCTTCCATGCCGGGCATGCCGGCCTCGCGCTTCTGCTGGATGCATTCGACGACGACGATGGCGTTGTCGACGAGCATCCCGATGGAAATGGTCACCCCGAGGAGACTCAGGATGTTGACCGTGCTTCCTGTCGCCGCCATCCACATGGCCGTCATGAGCAGGCTCATGGGAATGGCGAGCGTGATGATCGCGGTCAGCCGGATGCGACGGAGGAAGTAGAGCAGGACGACGACCGAGAGCCAAGCGCCGTCGAGGCACGTGTCGCCGAGCGTCTTCAGCGCGTCGCCGATCATGTGACCGAAGTCCATCCGATCGAACGTGACGAACCGGACGCCGAGTTCCTTCAGCCTCTCGTCGGTCGCGATGCGAGTCTGGAGCGCGTCACGGACGCGGTTGCACGTCTCGACGATGTTGGCCGTCGATTCCTTCTGCACCTGGCACCAAAGAGTGGGCGTCCGGCCCGAAAGGACGACGAAATCGCGGACGGCCTTCTCCGGTTCGATGGTGGCGATCTGGCCGAGGGTCAGTCCCGGCCGGAGGGGGAACTCCTTCACGTCGTCCGTGCTGCGGAAGCGTCCAACGCTGCGGACGGTGTACTTGAGGCCGCCTTCCTCGACTTCGCCGCCCGAGGTGTCCACGTTGTCGAACTGGAGCTTCTGCGTGATCTCGTAGAGGCTCATTCCGGCGGCGAGCGCCTTGTCACGGTCGATGTAGATGCGCAGCTGGTCTTCAAGCAGACCCCAGCACGTGACTCGCGCGACGCCCGGGATCGCTTCGAGCGGCTTCAGGATCTTCTCCTCGACGACGAACGTCAGCTCGTCCGTCGGGTGATCGAGTTCGATCCCGAAGGAATAGACCGGCAGGTCCGTGTCGATGTTGAACCGGAAGATCGAGTATTGCCGCACCTCCTGGGGCCAGCCGACGCGCGCGCGCTCGACTCGGTCGCGGACCTCGGCGGCCGCGAGGTTGATGTCGATCTCCTTCGAGAACGTCACGTCGATCCCGGCGTTGTTGGGGCGTGCGCGGGAGTTGAGCTTCGTCACCCCGGGGATCGTGCGGATCAGCTCCTCCGTCGGGCGGATGATCGATTCCTGCACCTCCGCCGGGTTGGCCGCGTTGACCGGGATGAACACGGAGATCTGGTTCTGCGTCATGCCGCGCGGGAGAAGCTCGATCGACATGCGCCGATAGACGATCACGCCCAGCACGAGCGTCGTGATCGCGAGCACGAATATGGTCACGCGGCGCGAGAGCGTCCAGATCACCGCCTTCTCGACCGCAGTCGTCATGCCGGCGCCTCCGACTTGATGGGACCCGAACGAGAGAAGAACGAATAGACGACGGGGATGACGACGAGCGTCAGCAACGTGCTCGACGTCAGGCCGGCGATGACGACGATCGCCATGGGTTGGCGGATCTCGGCGCCCTCGCCGAGCCCCAGCGCAAGCGGAACGAGTCCCAGGACCGTCGTTCCCGTCGTCATGGCGATTGGACGCAGGCGGATCTTCGCGGCTTCGATGAGCGCGTCGTTGCGCATCCACCCGTCGCGCCGCAGTCGATTGACCGTGTCGACGAGGATGATGGCGTTGTTCACCACGATCCCCGCCAGAAGGATCACGCCGATGTACGCCATCACGGAGATCGGCGTCTTCGTCCACAGGAGCGCGTACACGACGCCGATGAGCGCCAGCGGGATCGTGAACATGATCACGAACGGGTGGACGAGTGATTCGAACTGCGCGGCCATCACCAGGTAGACGAGGAAGATTGCGAGGTAGAGCGCGAAAAGCAGGCTGTCCGTCGAGCGGGCCGACTCCTCGACCTGCCCCGCCACGCGGCTCACGACGGACTTGAACGTCGCCGGGTTCTCACGGCGGAGCTCACTCGCGCGACGCTCGATCTCGCGCCCCGCCCCCCGCAGGTCCATGCCCGTGAGGTCGGCCGCGATGATCTCGGCGCGGCGTCCACCCACGTGGCGGATCTCGGCGGGGCCGTCCGCGACGTCGATCTGCGCCACGGCGGAGAGCGGGATCGGCGGTGTGCGTCCCGGGTTGATCTGGAGGTTCGTGAGCGTGGCGACGGACGTCAGGTCGTCCTTCGGCAGGCGCGTGACGACGTCGATCTTGCGCTCGTGCTCCGTGAAGCGCGTGGCGACGACGCCCTGGATCTTGTTGCGGATCGTGCCCGCGACGTCGGCGAGGCGAAGGTCGTAGCGGGCGAGCGCCTCGCGGTCATAGCGGATCGTGATCTCGGGGCGGCCGCGCCGCACGGTGCTGCGCGCACCGATGACACCCGGGACCTGCTCGACGGCCCGCTCGAGCAGCGAGGTGGCGTCGCGCAGGCTGTTCGTCTCCGTGCCCACGAGCTCGACCTCGAGGCGCGAGCGGGTCTGGACGATCTGCGGCGCGTCGATCACGGGGACGCCGATCCCCGTCACGCGCTCCAGGGCGTGGCGCGCCGCGGTGCGTGCGCGCTCTTCGACGGCGGAGAGTTCGGCGCCCGTCCGGAGCTGGACGTAGAGCCGCGACGTGTGCGAGCCGTCGCCCGGCTTCGCGATGGCGTCTCGAGGCACGCCCACGGCCGACGAGATGCTGGCGATCTGGATGCCTTCGCGCGTGATCGCATCGCGAACGATGTTCGCGAGGTCCTTCGTGCGCTCATCCGTCTGGTCGACGGACGTTCCCACGTCCAGCTGACACTCGATGTAGAAGAGGCCCTGGTGGACCGGCGGGATCAGGTCTTCCTTCAGGCCGACGGCTTCACGAAACGCGGCGTACGACAGCCCGAGGACGATCAGCGTGGTCAGGAAGCGGGCCTTCAGCGCCACGCGAAGGAGCCACGACAGGAACGACTGGAAGCCGTTGAACGACTTCTCGAAGAGCCACAGCAGAGGCCAGCACACCTTGCTGATCAACCAGCCCGCTCCGCCGACGACGCCGGCGACGAGGCCGATCACCACGAGCGACACGGTCGCCAGCGCGCGGCCGGCGAGCTCGACGGGAACCTGCGTGACCGCGAGCGGCACCTTCCAAAGAAGATTGAATGCGGAAGTACCTGGCGCGATGGCGAGCTGGCGCCACGAGATCCACGGGGAGCCGTCCACGCCAGCCACCTTCGCGAGAGCGCCCAGCCGCGTCGTGGTACCCGCCGCGGTCGTGCGGCCGAACCCTGCGCCCAGGCTCGCGAGCATGGGGACGAGGACGATCGCCGCCACCAGCGATGCCGCCAGGCTGAAGACGATCGCCAGCGCCTGGTCGTGGAACATCTGCCCCGACACGCCCTCCACGAAGACGATCGGCAGGAAGACGACGATGGTCGTGAGCGTCGACCCCCAGACGGACACGGCCATCTCCTGCGTGCCGTTGACGGCCGCGGCGAAAACGCTCTCGCCGAGTTCTCGTCTGCGCGTGACGGCCTCGAGCACGACGATGGAGTTGTCGACCAGCATGCCGACGCCCAGCGCGAGCCCGCCGAGCGACATGATGTTGAGGCTCACGCCCATCAGGTAGAGCGGCGCGAACGTGGCCAGGATCGAGATCGGGATCGAGATCGCGATGATGAAGGTGGGCTTGAAGCGGCGGAGAAAGGCGTAGAGCACGAGAATCGCGAGGACGGCTCCCTGCAGCGCGTTGTCCCGCACCTCCGCCAGGCTCTGTTCGATGAAGACGGAGCTGTCGCCGAGGACTTTCAGCTTCATCTCGGCGGGCATCAGTGCGGCGATGGGCTTCGCCTGCTCGGGCCCCATCTTCTTGGTGCCCTCGGATTCATCCTGGGACTCGGGTTTGCCCCGGAACTCGCCATCGACGAGGTCCTTGCGCCATTCCTTTCCGAACAGCCGCGTCTTCACCGCCTGACCAACCTGCACGAGGTTGGCGTCGGCCTCCTTGTAGATCTCGATCTCGACGGACTCCCGTCCCTCGATGCGCGTGATGACGTCGCGTTCCTTGTTCGTGGGCGTGATCCGCCCCAGCTGATTGAGGCGAACGGGCTGCCCGCCCTGCATGGAGATGACGAGCGCGCCGATCTCGTCCGGCGTCCTGAACTCGTTCAGCGTGCGGACGAGGTACTCGACGTCCCCATCCCGCAGGATGCCGCCGGCGACGTTCACGTTCTCCTGCTGCAAACGCTGGTTGATCGACTCCAGCGAGATCTTGTTCTGTCGGAGGAGCTTCTCGTCGAGCTCGACCCGGAGTTCCTTCTCGTATCCACCCTTCACCTTCACGGCGGCGACGCCGGGCGTGTTCTCGAGGCGTCGCTTCAGTTCCTCGTCGGCGTACCAGCGCAGACGGAACAGGTCGGCGTCGCCGTAGAGGCCGATTCGGAGGATCGGATCGAAGGTGGGGTCGTACCGCAGGATCAACGACCGCTCGACGCCTCGCGGGAGGCGGGGCAGGAGCTGGTCCACCTTCTCGCGCACGTCCTGCACCGCGAACTGCATGGGCGTGTTCCACGAGAACTCGAGGATGACGTCGCTCGAACCTGCGCGCGAGATGCTGCGGTAGCTCGTGAGGTTGGAGACGACCGCGAGGTTCTCCTCGAGTGGCTTGGTGATGAGTTCTTCGATCTCCGCCGGCGCGGCACCCGGGTAGTCCGTCCGGACCGTGAGCGTCGGATAGCTCAGCTCGGGAAGCAGGGTGACCGGGAGCTTCCCCAGCGACACAGCGCCGAACACGCAGACCGCGAGCACCATCATCGTGACCGCCACGGGGCGACTCACGACGAAATGGGCGAGGCCCGACTTCGCGGCCTCCGCGGCCCGTGCCGGCGAGGGCGAATCGGACGTGAGGGGAGAGCCCGGCTCCGCGTTCGGCGCCGTCACGTCAATTGCCCGCCGACGACTTCGATTGGGGCGCGTCCGAGGGGCGGCTCGACGGCGATTCGAGCTGGACCACGTCGCCGTCTCGCAGCCGATCCTGCCCGACGAGCACGATCCGATCCGTGTCGACGATCGTCCGGCCGTCGCTCTCGTCGCCGAAGATCATCTCCACCTCGTCGCGGCCCGAGAGCCCTTCGCGGAAGAACACGCGGTTCACCCGGAGCGTGCCGCCGGGCGCCGACTCGAGTTTGAAGACGTAGGGCCGCTCGCGTTCGTAGAGCACGGCCTTCTTCGGCGCGACGAGCACGTTGGGTTTCGCCTCGACGACGATGCGGCCCGAGACGAAGAGACCGGGCTTCAGCTTGGCCGGATCCTTCACGGAGATGCGAATGGGCACCGTCCCCGCCTGCGGATCGATGACGGGGGACACGATCGTCACCTCCGAATCGAACACCTCGTTCGGGAGGGCGTCGGTGCGAAGCTCGACCCTCATGCCGGCGCGCACGTGGGGCAGATCGCGCTGCGTGATCTGAGCCGTGACGGACGTGGTCGTGGGGTCGAAGATCTCGAACAGCGGCTGCCCCGCCACGGTCTGCTGCCCGAGTTTCCCGGGACGCTTGGAGATGATCCCGGAGATGGGCGCCTTCACCGACGCCCATTGGACGTTCCGCTCCGCTTTCGACAAGGAAAGCGCCGCCTTCTCCGCCGCCTTGCGGGCGAGCTCCTCGGCGACGCGACTCTTCTCGATCTGCACGGCGAGCCGCTCCTCGCCGGCCTTCTCGGTGTCGTATTTCGACTGCGCCGAATCGAGCTGCTCCTGGGCGATGGCGCCCTTCTCGGCCTGGGCCTTGGCGCGATCGACGGCCTTGCGGGCCTGCTCCGTCGAGAGCCTCTGGCCCCGAAGCTGGGCCTCCAGCTCCTTGACCGCGAGGGCCGCGTCGGAGGTGCGGACCTGGCACTCGGCGGCTACGACCCGCGCGTCGTCGCGCTCGATCTGCATGTCGATGCCGTCGAGCAGGGCGAGTTCATCCCCGATCTTGACCGTATCGCCGAGGTCGGCCTTCAGTGCGAGGACCTGGACGCCCCCCAGGCGCGGCGTGACCTCGACCCGGCTCAACGCCTCCACCTCACCGGTGATCTCGATGGTCCTGTTGAGGGTGCGGCGGGCGAGGGGCGCCGGTCGGATGAGCGGCACCTCGGGAGCCGTCTCCTTCTTCTCCTCCTTCTTCTTGCCGAAGTCGAGGCAGCCGCCGCAGGCGAGCAAGCCGACGAGGAAGGCCAGGAGAAGGCACGGCGAGGTCGGGCGCAAGTGTCGGGCTCCGGTTGGTCTGGCGCCGCCAGGGTTCGGCGGCGCAGCGAGGCGGGGATCGTAGCATCGACGGCTCGTGCCGCGGGCGCACGGCGTCCGGCCGGATTCGGCGCGAATCGCGCATCTTTGCGACGCAGGACGCGGATGGGATCATCGGCGCCATGAATCGTCCGCCGGCGACCACGGACGGCGCGGTCCTTCGCGAGATCGAAGCCGTCCATGCCACCTTCCCCGACATCCCGCGCGAAGCGGTCGTCAAGGAGGACGTGCTGCGCCGCGGCGTCTGGCTCGAGGCGGCGGCGCTCGAAACGAGCGCGGACTATGCCCGCAAGTCGTATTTCATCTTCTCGTTCGACCACGAGCCGCTGAAGGACATGGAGGGCGTGGAGCGCGACCGCGCGCCGGAGGAGATCTCGCTCTCCGGCGGGCCCTGGGGGTTCCGCCGCGTGGTGGTGTCCGTCCGGCTGAACCCCTCGAGCCCCTGGAAGGTCGACGTGGGACCGGACGGCAAGGCGATGCTCTTTGGCGACGGCGTGCCCGTGGCGGAGGTGGGCTTCTCTCCGCGGCCGCCCTACTACGGTCAGACCACGACGGACGGCACCCCGATCACCGAGGTGGCGCCCTCGATCGAGTGGGGATACCTGCTCTACCTCACCGTCTTTCGCGTGTGCCAGTACTTCGGCCGCGAGGAGGAATGCCGGTTCTGCGACATCAACAACAACTTTCGGCAGCAACGGGAGGAGGGGAGGCCTTACTTCCCCGTGAAGCCGGTCGAGCGCGTCCTGGATGCGCTCCGGCGGGTCGTGGCCTCGGGCGCAACCCCGGGCGCCTACACGCTGACGGGCGGGAGTGTCACCACGACACTCGACGGACTGGATGAGGCGTCCTTCTACGTCCGGTACGCGGAGGCCATCGAAGCCGAATTCCCCCGCCGCTGGATCGGGAAGATGGTCGTTCAGGCCCTCCCGGTGTCGGACCTGCGACGGATCCGCGCCGCCGGGATCCGCATCTACCACCCGAATTACGAGATCTGGGACAAGGAGAAGTTCGAACGCATCTGCCCCGGGAAGGCTCGCTACGTGGGACGCGACACCTGGATCCGGCGGATCATCGACTCGGTGGACGTGTTCGGACCGTGGCGCGTCATCCCGAACTTCGTCGCGGGGATCGAGCTCTCCAGGCCCTACGGGTTCGCGACCATCGCCGAGGCGCTTGCATCGACGGGCGAAGGGCTCGACTTCTTCATGCGGCACGGCGTGATGCCGCGGTTCACGACCTGGTGCCCCGAGCCCCTGTCGGAGCTCGGCGCCACCAACGGGCCCGCCCCGCTCGAATATCACGTGGGGCTCCTCCGACTCTGGCGCGACACCCACCATCGCCTCGGGGTGCCTGCGCCCTCCGGCTATGGACCCGCGGGGGTGGGGCGCGCCGTGTTCAGCGTGTCGGCGTTCATGGATGTGATCGATCCGGCCTCGCCGATCGTGGAGATCTGACGTGCTCGACAAGGCTTCGGCGCTTCGAATCATCCTTGGGGAAGCGCCCGCCACCCGGTCCGTCGACGAGGTGCCCATGGGCCTCGCCTTCGGGCGCGTGCTCGCCCGCGATGCCGTCGCGGACGTGGACATGCCGCCGTTCGAGAAATCGTCCATGGACGGGTGGGCAGTGCGCGCGGCGGACGTCGCGAAGGTCCCTGCGGCGCTCGTCGTTCGCGGTGCGATCCATGCCGGACAGACGCCGCCGGCCCCGCTGACCGCTGGCGAGACCTGGAAGATCATGACGGGCGCACCGCTTCCCCCGGGAGCGGACGCCGTGGTGATGGTCGAGGATTCGACGCTCTCGGCCGACGGGCGAACCGTCGAGCTCCGGCGATCGGTGAACCCCTGGCAGAACGTCTGCCGGCTGGGCGAGGACGTTCGCAGGGGGGACGTGGTCGTCCGCGCCGGGGTCGAGCTGGACGCTGCGGCGCTCTCGCTGCTCGCCTCCGTCGGCGTCGACCCCGTCCCGACCTACCGTCCGCCGACGGTCTGCGTGATTCCCACGGGAGACGAGCTGGTCCCGCCGATGGGACCGGCCCCCGGCCCCGGCCAGATCCGGGAATCCAACGGCATCCTGCTCGACCTGCAGGTCCGCCAGGTCTCCAGCGCTCTGCGCGTGTTCCGCCCGGGGATCGCGCGGGACACCCGCGAGAGCCTCCGCGAGTTCCTGGACGTCGGGCTGGGCCATGACGTCCTGATCCTCTCCGGCGGCGTCTCCATGGGCGATCTCGACCTGGTCGGCGTCGAGCTGAAGGCGCGGGGTCTGCAGGTCAAGGTCGAGAAGGTGAGCATCAAGCCAGGGAAACCCCTGCTCTTCGGCACGGTTTCCCGCGGCGACGGTTCGCGCTGCACGGTCTTCGGGCTGCCCGGCAATCCCGTGTCGTCCTTCGTCACGTTCGAATTGTTCGTTCGGCCCTACCTCCTGGCGTGCCTCGGGCGTTCGGACGTGGAAGCGGAGCGGCTCTGGGCGACGCTCGATCACGATCGTGAGATCAAGGTGATCGCCCGCACGCAGCACGTCCCTGCCGTCGTCGTGGCAGGCGAAGGTGGCCTTTCGGTCAAGCCGCTCGTCTGGCACGGGTCGGCGGACTTGCGCGGTGTCGTCGATGCCAACGGCCTGATCGTCGTCGAGAGCTCCGGGCCGGCACCCCGGCCCGGCGACCGCGTCTTGGTGGAGCGGCTCGCCAACCGAGCGCTCCGCCCGAGAAGACTGGTCTCCCGTGAGCCGTGAAACCCCCGCGAAGCCATCCCGCCGGGTGTTCTGGGTCGACCTCGCATGGATGCTCGCGTCGATCGGGCTGTGGGCGGCGAGCTTCCATCCGCTGAACCTGTGGCCGCTTTCCTGGATCGCCCTCGTCCCGTGGATGGTGCGGTCGTGCGCCGACCTCGGCGCGCGCCGATTCGGGCTCCAATGGGTGATCGGACAGTTCTTCCTCCACGTCTGCCTGCTGGCGTGGGTCGGAACGGTGGCACCACCGCTCGTGTTCGCCGTTCCGGTGCTGGGCGTGCCGTTTTCGTGGCTCACGGGGCGCGCCATCTGGTGGACGCGCACCCGCAGTGGGGGCTCGCCTGCGCTGACCGATCCTTTGATCATCGTCCTGGTGGAGGTCCTGCGGGATACCTGCCTGGACGGGCTCACGTGGGGATCGCTGGGTTATCCGCAGGCGGGCTGGACGGACCTGATCCAGCTGGCGTCGCTCGGGCGCGTCCACCTGATCGGGCTCGTGGTCGTCACGGTGAATTCCCTGGTGGCGCAGGCGTGGATCCGATGGCGGGCCAGGGCCTCGGTGGGGGAGCGCCGGTGGGTGCGGCCGGTGATCCTCGCCGGGGTGGTGATCGCGGCGGCGCAGATCCTCGGCATGGCGATCCGGCCGCGGGAGTTCGAACCGGGCCCCTTGGTTGCAGGCTTGCAGCCCAACATCCCCCAGATCGAGAGGCTCGACCCTGCCGCCGTTCCCGTGGATCCCAAGGATCCGGTCGCCGTGGCGGCCGAGCAGCGGCGCCGGAGGCTCGAGTCCCACCGGCGGCTCTACCGCCACATGGACAACATGGCGGCGTTGATGGCCGAGGCCGGTGGAGCGCGTCCCGACATGATCGTCTGGCCGGAAACGAGCTTCTCGCCGAGCATCCTGGAGCCGGACGAGACGCTCGATCGACGGCTGACGCAGGTCCTCCTGGAGCCCGACTCGGGGAAGCCTCCGATCCCATTCGAGCGGATGGTGCTGCACGGCGACGGGCAGGTGACGCTCCTGGGGCTCATCCGCGGGGCGAGGCTCGGACCCGGCGTCGTCGGGCGAGATGACGACCGCAACGGGATCGTCGAGCGGAACGTCGCCTGGGTCGTTCGGGGCGGCAAGCCCACGGGCGAGGTGTACGCGAAGCGGCTGCTGTGCCCGTTCGGGGAGTACGTGCCCCTTCCGGCCGGCATGGCCGGGCACGACGGCCTCCTTCAGCTCGTGAAGGATGTGGCCGGCTACATCCCCGACCTGACCGGCGGTGCCGAGACGATGGTGTTCGACGTTCCCGGGCCTGCGGGCCCGGTACGGGCAAGCCCGACGATCTGCTTCGAGATCGTGTTCCCGAGGTTCTTCCGGGAGAGCGTTCGGGCTGGCGCGGATTTCCACGTCAACATGAGCAACGACGCCTGGTTCGACGGGTCCGCCGAACTCGAGCTGGTGGACGTGGCGGCGATTTTCCGGGCGGTGGAGACGGGCCGGTCGCTCTTTCGAGTCTCGAATTCCGGGGTGAGCACGCTCATCGCTCCGGACGGCGTCCGGATGGCCGTCGTCGAGGACGCGGCGGGCCGCCGAACGCAGGTCCGCGGCGTGCTTCTGGGCCGAATTCCCGTGTCTCACCGCATGACGGCCGTCGTCCGCTTTGGCGATTCGGTCTGGCTCGGGGCAACTGCCCTTCTCATGTTCCTCGTGTGGCGTGGTAGGATCCGCGCCACCTGATCAAGCCTGCCTTCGAGTTGGGTGCGTTGACAAAGCCTTCTCCAGTCCTACAATCCACGCCTCGGAATCGGAAACGCCCACGTCCTGGACCCCGTGAGCATTGGGATGCACGGGTGGCGAGGTGTTTCCCACGGAGACATTCATGAGCCAGATTGCGCGGGTGTTCGTCGTTTTGAACCTCATCTTGGCCGCCGGCTTCATGTGCGTGGCGGGCGCCTTCCTGGGTCACCAGGCGGACTGGAAGGGCAAGCACGAGAAAGAGGTGAAAGATCGTGCAGCCGAGAAGGCCAACCTCGAACAGCAGCTCAATGCCTCCAAGCGCGAAGTCGAGCGCTTGAACGGCGACCTGACTGCGACGAAGGAGAAGTCCTCGAACTTCGAGGGCGCCAACGGCCGGCTCGATTCAGAGAACAAGACTCTGAAGACGCAGATCGCCGACAAGGACACCCAGATCGCGGCCGCGAACAAGAACGTCGCGGACATGAACGAGACGATGAAGCGCATGCAGGATGAGCGCGCCAAGCTCACCGAGGCGAACACGAAGCTCGGCACGGACATCCTCGCGGCGCAGGACAACGAGCGGAAGGCGAACGCCGAAGTCGCCAAGATGAAGGACTCGATCCTCGCTGGCGAGAACAAGTTCGCGGACCTCGAGAAGCAGCACAAAGCGCTGGCCGACGCCAAGCACGAGGCTGACCTCCTCATCGAGATCGCCCGCAAGCAGGGCATCGACTTCTCCGGCATGGTTGCCATGGAGAGCATCTCTGACGCCCGCGTCCTCGGCGTCGACATGGCGACGAAGCTCGTCCAGGTCAACGTGGGCGCGAACCGCAAGGTTTCCCGCGGGTACGTGTTCGACCTCGTCCGTGGTTCGAGCTACATCGGCCGCATGTCGGTCGACAACGTCTCGGAGAACACGGCGTCGGGCACGCTCAAGGTTCTGAAGCCGGGCGAGACCGTCATGGTCGGCGACCTGGCCCTGAACACGCTGAACTGAACAACCCTGTGCTTGGGTGAGCCCACATGGGCCACCCGACCCAGTCCAACCAAACGAGACAAAACGATGGCAGACGAAATGGACGACCAGGACATGGACCAGGGCGGGGCCATGGCGATGTCAGAGGACAACGCCAAGGGGATGACCAGCGGCATCGTCATCCTGACGACCGTGCTCCTCCTGCTCGCGATCGTGATCGCCGAGCGCGCGATGGGCAAGTGGTACGCGGCCTCGTGGCCATGACTGACGCCAGTGACGAATGCCGCGAACTGCGGGTTCATCACTGATGCTTGTTTGATACAACCCGGGACGCCTGTTCCGGGTTGTCTCTTTTCCAGGGGTGCCCGAAGGACCGGTGACGGGGAGGTTGCGAGCGCATGATGCGCTGGTTGGACCGGATCATCGGGATGTTCTCAGTCGACATGGGAATCGACCTGGGAACGGCGAACACGCTCGTTTGCGTGCCGGGACGCGGCGTCATCCTGTCGGAGCCGTCCGTGGTCGCCGTCCGCAAAGGCACCAACCAGGTGCTTCTCAACGGCATGGCCGTCGGCATGCGCGCCAAGGAGATGTTGGGCAAGACGCCGGGCAACATCAGCGCGATCCGTCCCATGAAGGATGGCGTCATCGCGGACTTCGAGATCTGCGAGGCCATGCTGCGGTACTTCATCCACCGCGTGCAGGGTGCGCGCCGGATGTTCGCGAACCCGCGTGTCGTCATCGCGATCCCCTCGGGCATCACGCAGGTCGAGAAGCAGGCCGTCATCCACTCGGCGGAGCGCGCCGGCGCGCGGCGGGTGTTCCTGATCGAAGAACCCATGGCGGCAGCGATCGGCATCGGGCTCCCGGTGCAGGATCCGACGGCATCGATGGTCGTCGACATCGGTGGCGGCACGACGGAGGTCGCCGTGCTCTCCCTCGCGGGCATCGTGGAGAAAAAGAGCATCGACACGGCCGGCGACGAGCTCGACGAAGCCATCGTCGACTACATGAAGGCGAAATTCGACCTGCTCATCGGCCCGCAGACCGCCGAACACATCAAGATCGCCATCGGCTCCGCCGTGCCCCTCGAACAGGAACTCGAACTCACGGTGAAGGGGCGCGACAACAAGTCCGGTCTCCCGCGTTCCGTCGCGCTGAACTCCGAGCAGGTGCGCGAAGCGCTCCAGAAGCCGCTCGATCAGATCGTCGCCGCCGTGAAGTCCACGCTCGAGGTCACCGAGCCTGAGTTGGCGGCCGACCTCGTCGATCGCGGCGTCTACGTCTGCGGCGGTGGTGCGCTCCTGCGCGGCATCGACAAGCGGATCCAGCAAGCCATCGACCTGCCGGTCACGATCGCGGATGACCCGCTCACGGCCGTCGCGCGCGGCACGGGCTTCATCCTCGACAACCTCGATCTGTTGAAGCAGATCCTGGAGACGGCCGAGGACGTTTGACGTGTGGGCGACGAAGGGCCGCGGCCTGCGGGCGAGCGCCCGCGCGTCGCTCGCGCTGTTCGCAGTCGCCGTAGCCCACCTGGGTTTTCGCGAGGAGTCCGAAGGGCTGCGACTCCGCATCGCCCACCTCGTCCTCGCGCCGACCGTCGCCCTCGACCGCCCTCGGCCCGGAACCGTCGCCGAGCTCGGGCCCGACGTTCGCGCGCGGCTCGCGTGGTGGGAAGCGCAGCGCCGCGGCACTCTCGCGCACGACACGCTCGTGCCGGTGATGGAATACCGGTCCGATCGCCAGCAGGTCGTCGTCGGCTGCGGCAGAGACCAAGGTGTCTCCATCGGTGACCCGGTCATCGCGCCCACGGGGCTCGTGGGATTCGTGGATCGCATCGAGGCCCACCTGTCCCGCGTCTCGCTGCTCTCGGCGAAGGGCACGCGCGTCGCCGTCACGCTGGCCGAGTCCCGTCCCGCACTCCCGGGCGGGATGTCGCGGCTGAACGCGATCCACGAGGGGGACGGCGAGCGCACGCACCTCACCCAGGGGTCGCTGCTCGAGGGTTTCGCCGTGGGCGACGCCGTCGTCACGTTCGGCGGGGACGGCGACCGTGCGACGCCGCGCAACGTGTCCGTCGCGCACGTCGTCGAGCGCGGACCAAAGCCCAGAACCGAGCTGTCGGCACGGCCCGAAGACGTGGGGTTCGTTTCGCTTCCCTACGCGAAGAACCTCGCGACGGAGAACCTCTTCGAGGGTGACCCGTCCGTGATGGCGATCGACGGGCCCGCGGAAGGCGTCGGCGCCATCGTCACCGGCGCGACGATCGCCGACGTGGTCGAAGGGTCGGCCGTGCATGCACACGATCGATACCTCGGACGCGTCGTGCGGACGGCGGGGCCGCTCGCGCTGTGCTCGCGTCTGCACGATCCAGGGCACGAGGTCTCCGTGCGCTGGATTGGAAGCGACGATCGGGTCGGACGCACGATGCTGCGGTCGAAGGGTATCGGCGTCTTCGAGTTCGTCGGTGGCGTTCAGCCGCCGTTCGAGGCCATGCCCGTGCTGTTGCTCACCGCCGGCGGCCAGGGCCTTGTGCCCGCCGACCTCGTCGTCGGCGTGGGACGGATCGCGAGCTCGGGCACGGGGCTCGGTGGAGCTCTGGTGATCGAGGGATCCGTCGACGTGTGGCCATCGGCGGTGACGATCCCCGTGTTCGCGTTTCGCGACGAGCTGCTCCGGCTGGTGTCGGGAGCCCGGCGGTGATTGCCGTCGTTTCGCTCCTGAGCGTGATCACCGCGTGCTGGCTGCGCGCCATGCTGGGCGAGTTCGGACTCGCAGTGCCCTTCGTCGGGCTGGCATGGGTCGTGCTGTGGGCGCGGCGATCGACGACCGGGAGTTTCGTGGCCGCCGCCGTTGGATTCGGTCTTCTCGATGGGCTGACTTCGCTGACGGCATGGACCGCGTATCCGCTCGTGTATCTCGCGCTAGGGCTCGCGGCATTCTGGACGCGGCGCATCCTCCCCGTCAGCCGTGCGCGCGGTGAGGCGCTCGTGGGGATGGTGATCGCTCTCCTGGCGGTGTTGCTCCTGTGGCCGTTCCGCGGGACGAACGACCTGGGACGGGGCTCGGACCTGTCGTGGACGGGCGCCATCGGTGGGGTCGTCACGACGGGCCCATTGATCGCCGCGCTGGTCGCCGTCACGCCACGCTGGCCAGTCGCCTGGCTGCGTCGTCCGCGGCAGTGAGCGTGATCCCCGGGCGCCGCGTGAACTGCTTGCGAGCGGGCCGTAGACTGCCGAGCCCCGCGACGACGCAACCATGCCAACGCTGCAGGAACTGAAGGATCGCAACGCCCGTCTGGCCTTCGAGGACGAACTGGCCGGCCGGCCCCACACGCGGAACCTCCCGGTGTGGCTCAACATGGTCACGACGACGGCGTGCAACCTGCGGTGCATCATGTGCGCTCAAGGCGAGGGGCTCGTTCCCGTCGTGCCCATGGAGGAGGCCGTCTACCAGCGGACGGCTGCGACGCTGTTCCCGACGCTGCGCACGGTCCAGCTCACGGCGGCGGGCGAGCCGCTGATGTCGCCCAATCTCCCGCGCCTCCTCGCGGACCTCAGGCGCTACGACGTTCGCCTCGAGATCATCAGCAACGGGACGTTGATGCGCGAGCGCAAGATCCTCCACGATCTCGTCGAGCGCGCCGAGACGTTCACGTTCTCGATCGACGGCGCCACACGCGAGACCTACAACAAGATCCGGATCCCCGCCGACTTCGACGAGGTGATGGAGAACATCCGGCGGTTCAACAAGCTGCGGCTGAAGATGCCGCGAGCGGTCCGGCCGCGGCTGACGTTCAACTTCGTGCTGATGAGGAGCACGATCCTCGAGTTTCCAGCGTTCATCGATCTGGCGGCGGCGTTTCGCGCCGACGTCGTCTCGTGCTTCCACCTCCTGCACTACATGCCGGGCTCGGAGGGCGAGACGCTCGCGAACGATCGCGCCCTCACCAACTTCTGCCTCGCCGAGGCGCTGCGACGGGCCGAGCGGTACGGGATCACCGTAGACCGCCCGGCGCCGTTCCAGCTCACTCCCGACGAGGCGGCGGCGCCGATGCCGGCATTGGTCGATCTCCCGAAGGTCGATCCGCGGTGGCTCTCCGAGGTGTCCGAGGATGGCGCGGGCTGCGAACCCGGCGGCTCCGATGCGACGCGATGGATCGACTCTCTGCCGTGGCTTCCGGACGGACAACCGCGGTGTCACTTCCTGTGGCGGAAGGCCTACATCGGCCCCCGTGGTGAGGTGTATACCTGCTGCCTCGCCAATGCGATCGAGATCGGCAACTCCATGGAGCGGCCGTTCTCGCTGATCTGGAATGGCCCCGTCTACGCGGAGATGCGTCGTCGCGTCTACTCGGCCGAGCCACACCCGCAGTGCAAGGGGTGCTACATCATCGCGAAGACCGGCTCGATTGTTTGACACCGAACGACAGACGCTCTGGCGCTGGTCGGCGGCGGTCGCGCTCTTCGCCACCCTCTTCGTCTGGGCAGGCCATCGAGTCGGCGTCGATCGCCTTGCCGGTGCGATGCCGCGACCGACCTACGACGACGTCGCCTTCTCCTCGCGCGGCGAAGGGCAAGCGGGGCCGGCGCTCATCTCGCACCATGCGTGGGATTACCCCGACGCAGGCTCCGAGCGCGATCTCCGTCTGGATCTCGGCGCCATCTTCGGCCGCACGGATCGTTCCGCGCGGCCCGATGCCGCGGGCCTCGCGTGTGCGCTCGTCGCCGTGCTGCTGGTCCTCGCATTCGTCGTCGTCGCTCGCCGGGTGGGGATCGTCGCTGGCCTCGCGACGGTCGGCGCTCTCGCGCTGCGCCACGAGATCGATCCCCTGATCGCCCCGCTCGGACCCGCATGGCGGGACGCGCTCGCCGCGGTTCTCGTGTTCTGGGCATTCATGGCCATGTGCCGCCAGGTGGAAACGGGGGGCCGCAACCTCTTGCGCCTCGGCGCCGCCGCGGCACTCTGCGGACTCGCGGCCGACGTGAGCCTCCTCGCGGGCAGTTCGATCGGAATGGTCCTCGCCGGTGTCGGGTACATCGCGGTGCAGCAGCAATGGAAGACGCGGCGTGCGCTGGGGCAGCTCGTCTTTGCGATCCTCGTATTCGTGGTTCTGCTCGCGCCGCAGGTGCGCCTCGTGTCTGACTCCGACGCGCCTGGCCCGTGGACGTGGATGCGCGTCGCCGCGGCCGTCGACGCGCTCGGCTCCGCGTCGCCGGCGTGGAGCACGCTTCCTCGGGAGCTGAGCCGGGATCGGGGGGTGCCGCTCGTAGCGCTCGGCTGCGTCCTCCTCGGCCTGCGATTGAAGCGGCGTGTGCGCCATCCGGAGTGGCTCGCGCTAGGGGCCGTGGCATCGAGTTGCGTCGCGGCCGTGGTTCTCCCCGCGGCGTACGTCTTCCTGCCGTGCGTCGCCCCGCTCGTGGCGGCCGCCGCCGTGGCGATCGCGACGGCGTTCCACCCTCGCACGTCAGCGCACCCGGTCGCGCCAGCGGACGCACGGCGCCACCTCGCCGCCGTCGCGACGGTCGCGGTGCTGTCGTGCCCGATCCTGTGGCTGATCGGCGACCGAGAGTCGGCGCCGGCGGACATCGGCCCCGACCTCGCCGAGCGCATCGCTGCGGGGATTCCCGGCAGTGCACCGGCGCACACCAAGGGCGCCATCATGACGGAGTCGACGGTTGCGACGGGCGTCGCCTTGGCGACGTCGCGGCCCGTCGTCGTCGTGCCGGACGGTGCGGCGCGTTTCGCCGCGGCCGCCGAGCGCTACGGCGTCACGGTGTTCGTCGTCCCGCGCGAGCGATCGGACGTTCTCGACGTGATCCCCGGGCTCACGCGGCGTCTCGACGGCGCGTGGTGCGTGGCGTACCGCTGAGTTCGGGGGAGTTCAGCGAATCGATAGATCCGCGGCCGCGGGCGCCAGCTCCCACTTGCGGGCGCGCAGGAGCGATGCGCGGAGATCCGGTGCGGCGAACCGCTCGCAGAGCGCGCGAATGTCGGGCGTGGGATCCGCCTCGTCGCTGCTTCGGGCGAAGAGCTCGTGGCGCCAGAAGAACGCCGGTGAGACGAGGACCCGCTGCCGCGCCTCGTCGAGCGTGACCACTCCCGGTGAATTCACGAAGGCTCGAGCCTGCTCGGCGAAGAACGAGGGTTGCGACGGCCCCGTGGGAATCGACTTGGGGACGGGCGGGAACATGGGGCTGAAACCACCGATCGCGCACGCGACGGCCGGGTCGGGGGACAGGTCGGCGAGCCATCGGCACACGAGACCGTAGAGCGTCATCTGGGATCCGCCGAACAGGAACGTGTTGCGGCGGAAGAACCCACGGGCGTCGTCGTGATCCGGGTCTGGTCCGATCTCTCGGATGGAGCGCACGGGCCAGGCGCGCAGGATCACCGCGATGCCCGCGGCATGGTAGGCGTTGATGTAATAGGCGATGGCGGACGTGGTGTCGCCATAGCTCGCGGGCGCGGATCTGGGACTCACCTTCGAGAGCGTCGCGAGGTAACGATCGAGTTCATTTCGTGAAGCGGGGTCGGCATGCCAGGACGCGTAGTCCAACGAACCGTCGGCGCGCAGGAACCGGGCGAGGAGGTTTTCGAAGGGGGAGTGGTCGACCCGGCCGGAGGCGGCGATCGCGTAGGGCTCGGCGTCGATCATCACGAGGTTCGGGCGGACGGAGCGCGCGAGCCACAAGAAGACGGCGGCGACCGCCACGATGACGACGATGACGCCGATTCGGAACCAGCGCATCAGCAGGATCCCTCCGCGATCGCGCTGCGGCCGTCGATGATCACATCTCCGATGGCGGCAGCGCCTGCGAGGAAGAGGAGCACGAACAGCTTGGATTCCGCGTCGGGCGCGCGGTCGAGGCGGTCGACGAGGAACAGGTCGCTCTTGGGGTCGAGAATCACGAAGTCCGCGGCCTTGCCGGGTGCGAAACTCCCGACCTCGTCACCCAATCCCAGCGTCTGGGCCCCTCCCTGAGTCGCGAGCCAGAGCATCTCGGCGGCGGAAAGGGGACGACCGCGCAATGAGGCGGCGCCGTAGGCGGCCCGCGTCTCCTCGGCGACGGAGAACGAGGTGCCGGCTCCCACGTCAGTCCCGAGCCCGACGCGGATGCCAGCCTCGATCGCCTCGCGGAGAGACATGATGCCGCTCCCGAGGAATGCGTTGCTGGACGGGCAGTGCGCGAGCGCGACGCCGCGCCGCGCAAGCCGTGACCGTTCGTCGACGCTCAGATGGACGCCGTGGGCGAGGATCGTATTCGGTCCGAGCAGGCCTTCGCGGTCGTAGGCGTCGCAGTAGCTCGTCGAATCCGGGAATCGCACGCCCACTTCGGCGACCTCGCGCACGCTCTCGCTCACGTGTGTGTGCACGTGGAGACCGGGATTCTCTCGCAGGAGTGCACGACAGGCTTCATAGGTTTGCGCCGTGGACGTCAGCGCGAACCGCGGCATCACGGCGATTCGAACCTTGTCCCGTCCATGCCAATCGGCGACGAGGGCGCGGCACGCGTCCAGACCGCCGTCCGGGCCGTCGAGCATCGGGGCCGGAACGTCGCAACCATGAAGGACTTTCCCCGCGATCACGCGGAGTCGTCGGTGGCGGGCCTCACGCAGGCACAGCGCCGTCGCCTGCGGGTCGTGGGAGCCGAATACGAGTGCCGTCGTCGTGCCCGACCGCACGAGGCGGTCGCAGTACACCGCCGCGACTCGGGTCGCATAGGTCGGGTCCTGGAGCCTGATCTCCTCCGGAAAGACGTGACCGTGAAGCCACGTCAGGAGGTCTCCGCCACCGGACGCGATCGCGAACGTCTGCGGGAAGTGCGTGTGACAATCCACGAACCCGGGCAGGATCCACGCGGGGCGGCGGTCGTCGACGTGCGCAGTCGGGTAGGCCGCGGCGGCGCCTTCGAACGGCCCGACGTGGAGAATGCGACCGCCGGGGCCAGCCACGACCGCTCCGTCGTGCAGAACGCGAAGGGCAGCGCTCCTGCGACGGAATGGATCCTCGGGCGTGTCGGCGACGACGCCGCGCCAGATGGTCGTCTGTTGATCGGAGGGCGACCCACGCATGGGGCGAGTGTAGCTGGCGCTTGTGCGGTCGGGAGGCCGCGGGCGCCGCGGACGGAGGTCAGCGGAACGTCGTGTGGCAGTCGACGCAGGTCGCAAGCAGCGAGGATGCTGTCGCCTGGACACGTGGGCGGTCGTTCCCACGCGCCGCCTTCAGGAGCGCGGTGCTGGCATCCCTGAACTCGGCGACGAGTTGATCGAAGCGCTGCGGGTCGAGCGCACGACGCTCCACGGCCGACCAGTTCACGGCGTTCGCCAGGTGCAGCGTCAGTGCCGCGTGTCGCTGCACGATGGACATGGGTTCGGGTGGCGTCTGCGCCCAGTTCTCGAGTTTCTGTTCGAGTCCGGCCCGCTTGAGAGCGGCCATGGCCGCGGTCGGCTCCAGGCTGCCCCCACTCACTCCGAATTCCTGCAACTCACGGTCGGTGTCGTCCGTCGCCTCCGTGTTTGCAGACCTGTTGCCCGCCTGGACCGTGGTGAACTCGTCGTGGGTTGGGGTCCTCGTCGTGAGCCACATGGGCGACGTCGAGCGTGCGCCCGGGCGCTCCGGGGATCCGGTGGAACAGCCGATCACGAGCAGGACGGTGAGGACGAAGACGACGGCGGAAGTGAATGTGGAGCGCAACGGATCGAGTCTCGGAGGCCGGCAGTGTAGCCAACGCGACGCGGGAGGACGAGCCCGCATGCCCGCGGCGAGCGGGGCGCTCCGTAAGCGAACGCAGCGCCGACGTTGCAGTCGGCGCCGTGTTCGGAAGACCTGGTCCTCGCCCGGGTCAGCTCAGTTCGCTGCCCACGTGTACGACGTCCCGCTTGGCACGAAGAAGATGTTGGCGCAGCCGGCGTGCTGCGGCGCCGTGCCGAAGATGTAGATCTCGTCCGTCGGCAGGGTTGGGGTGCCGGAGAGGCCCGGTCCGAACGCAGTCGCTCCGGAGTTGGTCGCGCCGCCAGCGAGTCCGGGGCTCGCGCCCGTCCACATGTTGAGCGCCGAACCGACGAGCTGGGCGCCGAGCGTGTTGACGTTGGCGAGGGTCACCACACCCGTCGTGTTGTCGAAGACGATCGAGTACGTGTTGGCGGTGCCGGCCTGGCCGAAGTAGGCGACGGCGTTCCAGTTCACCCGGACGGTGTTCGGCACCGAGAAGTCGATCGTGATGTTCCCGCCGGTCGCCGTGTTGAAGTCGGTCCAGCACCCGATGCTCGGAGCGTCCGTCAGAGCGGCCGCAGCGGTCGGAGTGAACGACGTGTTCGCCGTGCCGAACATGACGCGGCCGTTCGTGATCACCTGCATGGTGGTGTAGGTCGAACCGAAGAACGACACGGAGCCCGGCCCGCAACCCGGCTGCCCGCCGAGCGGAATCGCGAGCGCGACGTCATCGCCGGAAGGACCTGGGACCGATGTCACTCCTGCGGAAATCGTCAGCTGACCGGCCTGGCTGAGCGCGAATCCGTCCGGATGTGCGGGCGTCAGAACTGCCTGCTGTGCGGAGGCCGTGAAGGGCACTGGGCCCGTGTTGAACGCGAAGTTGAACGCCCCTGGGTGCGGGGCGAAGATCGGCGCCGCGCCGCCGTTCAGCCAGAACAGCGTCGGCGAGAAGAGGTTGACGTTGACGATCTGGCCGTTGGCGGTCGTGATCGCCGGTGGACCGTTGCCCGGGTACGTGCCCTCGAGCGTCACGATCGTCTCGAACGGCGCTCCCACCTGGCTCGACGCGAAATTTGCCGAGTGGACTTCATTCGGGCAGACCGTCGTGGCGGCCGCGGTGCATCCCGAGCCGACGGACGTGTCGAAGGTGAAAGTCGAGAGCGGGTCATTCGTCTCGTAGGTGGCGGACGCAGTGCCGAACACGTAGCTGAGGCAGCCGTTCCAGTTGCGCGGGCTGAAGGTCCCCCCGAACGGATATGCGTTGCCGAGGCCGCTGCGGATCTCGAGCGTGCCGTCATTGATCAGTGGTGTGCCGATGGCAGTGCCATTGGTGTAGGCGACGATCGTCCCAGTGGCGTTCGTGCAGGTCAGGTACATGCCGAGGACCTGGCCGGGCGCGAGCGTGATGTTGACGCAGAACGGGATCGTGAACGCAGTGCCGGCGCCTGGGACGGCGATCGGTGTCGTTCCTGTCGTGCCGACGCGCGTCCACGCGGCTGCGTTGTTCTGCAGCCCGTTCCACGGCCCACCGTTCGTGGTGACCCACGCTTCGTAGACGCACGTGCCGGCTGCAAAGAAGTTCTGTCCGATGCCCGTGATCGTCACGGTCTGGGCCGAAACGTTGGCCACGTCGAAGATGTTCCCCGATTGCCCGTTCCCGGAGAGCAGTGGCGAGCAGATCTGAGTTTGCGCCGCGAGGGATGCGGCGAGCACGACGGCAGAGATGGCGGCTCTCATCGATCACTCCTGTATGCGTGTTGAAGGCGCACGACGACCGCACGACGCATCGCAAGGCGCGGGTCGGGACCTCTGGTGGTCTGGTTGAACGCACGGCAAACGAACTGCGATAGAAATACGCCCGGTCCCTCGGGATTGTCAACGAGTTTCTCGCAGTTCCGCGGGCCCGGGGGGACGGAACACCGAGCTGGTCCGGGGGGCCGCTGCTCGGTGAAACTCCGGCGACAATTTTGTCGCGGCAGCTGGCGGGTTCCGATTCAGGTCAAGGACGAGGCGGGGCGGCCCCGACGTCCTTAGAATCGCCCGTCCGGGCGGGAGTGCTGCGTGAGCTGCGTGACCTGTCGTGAGTCTGCCGATGGAAGCGACTGATGGTGGCGGTGTGGTTGGCGATGGGCGGTTCTCGGACGTCTCGGAGCAAACGGAGGCCGCCGAAGTGCTGGTTGCCGAGATCCTGGCGCTCGATGAGCCCGCGCGGACGGAACGTCTCGAGGGGGTTTGTCGCGACAACCCGTCGATCGCGGACGCCGTGCGCCGTCTCGTCGCAGAGGTCCGACAGATCGATGCCTGGCTCGATCATGAAGTCGGCGCCGGGGCGGATGACGCTGCGCCGGCCGGGTTTCCTGACGGTCTCGGCGATTTCCGGCTGATCGAGCGTGTCGGGGCTGGCGGGATGGGCGTCGTCTATCGCGCCGAGCAGCGCGGCCTCGGTCGGATCGTCGCACTGAAGGTGATCCGTCCGGAGTATCTCTACTTCCCCAAGGCCCGCCAGCGATTTCGCCGTGAGGTCGAGACCATCGCGCGGCTCCAGCATCCCGGGATCGTCCCCGTCTTTTCCGTGGGGGAGGATGCCGGTGTCCCCTACTTCGCCATGGAGTTCATCGAGGGCTGCACGCTGGCGGACGTCCTCGAGGACCTGGCCGGAGCCGATCCCTCGACCCTATCCGGAGCCGACATCGCGGCCGCGGTCGGTCGGCGCGCGGGATGGGCGGCCGACGATCTGCAATTGGTGCAGGCCGAGTTCCGTGAGTCCTGGACGAATGCGTGGTTGGGGATTGGCCGCCAGGTCGCGGAGGCCCTCGAGCATGCTCACGCTCGCGGGGTGATCCATCGCGACATCAAGCCGTCGAATCTCATGGTGACGCGCGGCGGTCGGGTCATGTTGGTCGACTTCGGACTGGCGAGCGCCGAAGGAACAGAGAAGCTCACGCGATCCCAAACGCCCATTGGATCTCTCATCTACATGTCGCCGGAGGTGTTCACGGGCGGTGTCGTCGGCTCGCACTCAGACGTCTACTCGCTGGCCGTGACTCTCTATGAGTGCATTGGCCTTCGCCATCCGTTCGCCGCGGTCCGTTCCAGTCGAGAGTTGCAGGATTGCATCACGAACGGCCGCGCCGCGCCCCTGCGCCGGTTCCGTCCGTTCGTACCCCGAAGAGTCAGCGACCTCATCCAACGTGCGATGGCGGTTGACCACAAGTTCCGCTTCCAAACCGCGTCCTCGTTCGCCGAAATCGTCGACGCCGCCCGCCGCGACGACGTGCGCCTCTCGATCATCCTCCCGTTTCGACTCCGGATCGCCATCTTCCTCGGCGCCCGACACCACCTCGTCCGCGGCCTCAAGATCGCCGCCGCCTCCCTCCTCACCTTCCTCGCCATCCTCGGTTGGCGCGAATTCACCCACGGCCAAGAACTCCAACGAACCGTCGAGGCCCTTCGCGCCGCCAACGCCGCCGCGAAGGCGGAGGCGCAAGCGACGGAAGCGGCGATTGATGCGGTGTTGCTGGCCGTCGACGCGGCGCTCTACTCGGACACGATGCAGCGTGAGCACGAACCTGCCAGCCAAGTCGAGGCGATGGTCGCATTACTCGAGGACAACTCACGGATAACGGGGCCCGTGCGCGTGGCGGTAGAGTGCGCGGTGGCATGGTTATCGCCTGCAGTTGGAGCGCACGAGCGTTCCCTCGGCGCACTCGGCGCCGCATGGGCCGCGCGGAACGCGGAGCCACCGAGAAGCCGCGGAAAGGTCTTCCGCCTCGGCCTGTCCTATGTTCGGAGCGCTCTCACGCTTGGTGACGTCGATCTCGCAGAGCGGATTCTTGGCGAAGTTGAGGCCGAATGGCCGATTGAGGCTCTCAGCGCGACCCAGCGACGCGATCGGCTCGGCCTCGCCGGAATGGTACTCGCCAACCGTGGGCGCCTCGCCGACGCGGCAAGGGCCTTCGATGAAGCGGCCGCGGATATCCCAAGCTCCTCAGCAGCGGAGAGGCGGCTGACACTTGAGTACCGCTTCTGGGCGATCAACTGTGCGATTGAAGCGGGTGACGTTTCGGCGGCGAAGTCTAACCTGGAGGCCGCACGCGGCGTCGTGGATGCGATTGAGGCCCCGATTAGTCGAACCCGATCGACGCTCTTGCTACGCGAGGCGGCGCTCTGCCGCACGCTGAATGACAAAGACGGCTGTCTGAAGTTCGGCCGCGAAGCACTACGGCAGGCGACCTTGTTGTGTGGGCCAGGGTCGACAGTAGGCGTGAATTGCGCGCGTTTCCTTGGCGACGCACTCCTACACTTCAGCGATGCGGCCGCGGCACATGAGGTGCTCGAGGCGGCACTTCCGGCCGCTGCCGCCACCGGACGCAGTCCGCTTGATCGTGCTGACTTGCTCAATATTGCCGCAGCCGCCCGGCGCATCGTCGGCGATCTGTCGGGGGCTGCGGCGGCGGTCGACGAGTCCTTGGCGTTGCAGACTCAGATCCCCGGCTCAAGGCGAAAGGACGTATTCGCAACGACTCTTGTTCAGCAGGCGACGATCGCGATCGAGCAAGGAGATGTCGAGGCCGCGACTTCAGCGTTCTGGCGTGCGCGTGAAACCAGTCTGACCTACTGCGCGGATGTGATTGCCTATCGGTGGCAGGCTGACAGTGGGCTCGTCGCGTGCTTGCTTCTGGATCAGCAAGCCGAGCATGCACGCGAGATCATTCGGCCATACGTTCGTTCGAGCGATGTTGCCGTAAGGCTAATGGCACAGTCGCTCAGTGCCCGTAGCCTTGTTCGGTGTGGGGATGTGATAACTGCGCAGACCGAGATCGCTGAGGCCTTGCGCGATGTGCCTCCCGGTGTGGCACTGTCGCGCACCGTCAACTTCGGTGCAGCCGACGTTTCATATTATGCTGGCGACGTTGACGCAGCGCGAGAGTTCGCAGAGTGTGCATTGCCGCTGAAGTCGCCCCATGAACAATCGGCGCATCCGGTGGCAGAGCTATACAGGTGGATGGAAGCTGCGGTCGACAGTGGTCACGCGATCGAGGTGCTTCCGGTCGCTATGCGCGCGCGAGAGGCAATCAGACGCGGAAGTCCGTTCCTAGAGCAGCGCCACGCGCAGTTGACGTTGATCCTTGCGCGGTGCCTCGCCGATGCTGGGCAACTTGATCGGGCCATGACTGAAGGCCGTGACGCGATGCTCACCATCGAGTCCCTTCCTGCAATCGTCGGTGGCGGCGCAGAGTTGTACCGGCACGCCGCCATAGTCATGGGGAAGTGCGGTGATTGGGACAACGCCCAGACATGGGCTACGCGAGCACTTCAGGTGGCGCGAGGCGTCAGCACGTTTCCCGGCTGGTGTCGCGCCGAAATGGAGGCTGTTGCGTCGCCAGCTGAGGTTGGATCACTGGGCGAATCTGGCACGAGTCAGTGCGTTCGATTCCCTATGGGCCCGTGGAGCGGGCCCCGATTGAGGGAGTTGAAGCGACCGGCTCTCGATCGACGATAGCCGCATCGATGGCTCGACGTTCCCTATCGGGCCTCAGTTGAGGACGATGGCGATTCCGTTTGTGAACCGCGTCCCGCCTGGAGCGGTCGGGTCGGGGGCGGCCGCGAGACAATACACGGTGGCCGTGACGCCCAACGGGGCTATTCCGCCCATGACGAGAGTGTAATCGTTGCACGGCGCCGAGGTGACCAAGCTGGGATTCGGGGGGGTTCCGGACAGGATGCCAGTCGGGTCCAACACCCAGATGAGATCCGCAGTGATGCCGATTGCAAGCAGCCTTCCAGTGGGGAGTAGGGTTGGGCCATTGCTGCCTCCGGCGACCATGAAGACCGAAAGGCCTGGAGTCGGCGTGACAATCGAGATCTTCGTCGGACCGCTGAGGTCCAACGTCCCAAACACCGACAGCGCCGCGTCCGGCGGGATGATCGTGGTGGCGTAGGTGTGAGTCGTGCCGCCGACCATGCTGGAGGCGAGGTTGAAGCTGGCGAGCACGCCTTCGGTGCCGTTTGGTGCCTCGATACCGCGGGTGGCCGAGTTGCCGTTGTAGTTTCCGCCGATGATCGAGTTCGTGATGTGCCCGTCCTCGTGCAGCATGATCTGGAAGGTCGTGGTCTGCGTTGGGATCGAGTAGATCGCGACGTTGTTGTAGGCCACGACGAACACTCGGTTCGGGGCCGTGCCCAGCGTCTGGTACTTGATGTTGCCGGCGCCGGTCACGTTGTAGTCGTCCCATCCGCCCGCGATGATCCCGTTCGGAAGCCCGGAACTCGGGATCGACGCGTTGGAGCTGACGGTGCCGTTCTGGCCGGGGATCGTCAGGTAGCCGTTCGTGCTGATCACCATTTGGGTGTAGCTGAAGCCGAAGAACGGGAACGTGAAACCGATGTTCGCCGTGAGCTGGGCGTCGTCACCCGTCGGGCCGTTGGACGCGGCCGCGGTCAGCGTCGCCTGCGTGAACGGGGCGTTGTTCGTCAGC
Organism: Planctomycetota bacterium; assembly: GCA_044222185.1. Classification (GTDB taxonomy): domain Bacteria; phylum Planctomycetota; family CAIWVZ01; genus JBGANV01. Next base: position 527,788 of record JBGANV010000003.1, on the reverse strand, counting down.
GTGTACTGGGGCGGTGGAGTCGCCGGCAAGACAGGCGCTGGCGGGCACTGCGGAGCAACGTTCATCTGCGCCGGTGTGCCTGGCTTGAAGAGGTTGATGGTGATGCCGCCCATCTGCTTGTTGGCGATGCACTCGAACGTGTAGGTGGTGCCCCAGCGAATCGCGTTCGCGTTGACGTTCTGTGAATAGGTCTGCGTTGCCCACGACAGCGTCGTGCCGCTGACGCTCGGGGTCCAGTCTGTCGTGCTGTAGACCTCGCCGCTGTGATAGTTCACGTCGTGGAAGGCGGTGTTCGACACGGTGACGCCGGGGCTGAGCTGGACGTTGAACGCCTGCACGGCACGGTCCGAGTTCAGGTTGTGCAGCGCCCACACGTACTGGAACGTCCCGTTTCCGAGGGACCAGGACTTCGTCGCGAGGATCAGCCGCCCGTCGCCCGGGACATCGACGTTCGTGATTTGAACCTTCGGATCGATGTCGCGCCACGCGAGGATCGCGGGCTTCTGTTGCTGGACCGCCGCTGCAAACGCCGCGATGAACGTATTCGAGCTCGGAGTGAAGTTCACTTCCCTGTAGGACGCGTTGTTGTTCTGGTTGCCGAAGAACGCGTCTTGCGGGTGAACGTACTGGCCCTCGACGAAATAGCGTGCGCCCGGGTTCTGTGCCGGATCGACGTCAGCGTTGGCCGCCTGCAGGCGGCGCGCCAGCACTCCCGTTGGCGTCGGGAAGCTCGCGCTCGTCCCGAACGGGTACGGGAAGTACCCGGTGCTCGGGTTCACTTCACTTCGCGGTCCGAGGCTCGACTGCGCGCCATTCAATGACGCGACGTATGGGTCGGAGCATTGGACGGCGAGCGAGTTACCGGTCGGATCACCGTTCGGGCAGCTACCGCAAAGCGTTTGCGACAGCGCGTAGAAGCCATGTTTCAGCCATGAGACACCGATCTGCTGAAAACGGCCGTCTTTCACGCGGTAGAGGTTCTGGCCGATCACAGGGTGCTGGTTCGTATTTTGAAGCCACGCCAGATTCTGCGTGCCGATGTTGCAGGAGCTCGTTCCGAACGCGTACGCGGAGATGCCGTTGCTCGCACCGTACGAGATGACATCGGGGAAGTCCCCGACGATGACGTCGGGCCCGGTGCCGCCTCCCTGCGCGAACCCGACGGACGCCACTGCAACGACGCATGCGACCGAAAGAATCTGACTCGATCTCATCTGACGTTCCTCCTGCGAAAGTCGCGAGTCCCCATGGGTGATCCGGGCGACTCGAACGAGGGGCGGATCATACAGAAAAAGTGCAACCAGTGCCGAGTTTCTGAGACGCGGACTCGGTGCGCCGGTTCAACAGAACTCCCCGATTTCGGGGCAGTTCGGGACCGACTCCGCTGTCGTCGCTGGGCCGGCGATCGGGTGACGCTCCGCAGGGCGGGACGAGGGCTGGTGGGCCCCGACCTGGGCTCGGTGCCAAACCCATCCGGGGTGCCTTGGGACGTGGCCGGCTGCAGCGAGCGGGGTTGCCTGGACTCGCAGGTGAGTCGCTGGGAGCGCGTCTGTGCCGGGGGGGGGGCCGTGGCGAGGGCGATGCCCTCCGCAGCGCAATTGGGAATCCGTCGGACGGGGACCGCGCTCGAGCCCCAGCCCGCGGGGCATGCAGGCGGGCAGTGCTGACCGCAGGACAAAGGCAATCGCACGGCCCCCGTCGTCGGAAGAAACTGGTTTTCTCGCCGCGGTACCCACACGCAGAAGCCGTGACAGGGGAGAAGGATCGAGACCTGACGCCCCATCGAGCTCGTTCGGGTCGAGGTGCGCAGGCTTCGGTTCCGTTCCCGGCACCGTCGCCGCGGCGACGCCGGTGCCATGGACCCCTTATGCAACGACCGTTCCATCGGGGCAGGTTCCCCGGGTCCGCGGCTGATTCCCTCGCGAAATGCGGGGTCGAGCGGACGGCGCACGGCAGTCGATTCGATCCTCCGTCACCGGGCGGTAGCGAGTGGTGGGCGCTCGGTGACGGACGGCGTGCCGTCGCTCGGCATCCTCCGTGTGTCGTCGCGCATCCCGTCACATCGTGCGAGTCGGTAGAGTTGCCGCGTCCAAAAGGACAAGGAGAACCATGGCCGGACCTCAGGACTTGCCACCGTGGATGAACACCCCCGGCGCGGGATCACCGCCGCCGGTACCGCCAACTCCGCCCCCGATGCCGCCCCAGCAGCCGGCGTGGGCATCGCCGCCGCCGAGCCCGCAGCCGGTCTACCTCCCACAGCCGTCCACCGGCCTCCTCACGTTCTTCGGCGTGATGAACCTCCTGTTCGCGCTGACGTGCGGATGCTCGAACATGTTCTTCGCGTCGGCTTGGACCGGCTTCCGCGAGGCTGCGTCCCCAGACCAGATCCAGGAGACGCGCGACCGGTGGCCCGACATCGTCGACCGGATGCGCAGCCAACTGCGGTCCCAGGCTCACGGCGACCGTGATCGCGAGAACGCCGAGCAGATTGCAGCGTTCATGACCGATCAGCGCGAGCCCATCCTCGCTGCGGTGCAGGAGATCGGCACTCGTCCCACGTCGAGGCGCGCACAGGGAGCGTCAGTCGGCGCAGCGGTGAGCCAGCTCGTGTTGTTGATCGGGTCGGTCGTCCTGCTTCTGCGAAAGAACGCCGGCCGCTGGATTTCGGTACTGGCGATGCTGGGCCTCGTCGTCTCGACGGTGATCGCGGTTGGCGCATTCAACGACACCATGGCGACCGTCAAGCAGACCGTCATGGAGGAGGTCCACCGGAATCAGGATTCTCAGAGGCCCTCCACACTCGATGCGAAGCAGGTGGATCAGCTCTTCGACACCGTCATCATGGGGATGAGCGGCGTGAGCTGGGCGTTCGCCGCGGCGTCGTGCCTGTGGCCGCTGATTTCCGGCCTCGTCCTCTTGGTGTCGGCGAGCATCCGCAACGCCTGCCGCCCGCCCATGGCGCCCGGTGCGAGCGAGGTGTTTCGGTAGACCGTGCGCGGTTGCGTCCGCGCGGGCGTTACCGGCTCCAGAACGCGAATCGCCGCTTCGCCTTCGGTGGAGCTGGCGGGCGCCATCCGTCAGGCGCCGGCGTGGATGCGATGACCTCGTCGATCACGACGCTGGCGTCGACCGCGTCCGCCTGCGCCTGGTAGTTGACGACGACGCGGTGGCGGAACGTAGGAAGCGCGAGGGCTCGGACGTCCTCGGGCGTCGGTCCGGGAGCGCCTCGAAGCGCCGCGCGGACCTTCGATGCGGTGACGAGGTATTGGCCGCCGCGAGGGCCCACACCCCACGCCACGAAGCTCTTCACGCGCTCGGGCGCATCGGATTCCGAGGGGCGTGTACGCCGCGCGAGCGTCGTCGCGTACTGGACGACTTCCTTCGGCGCCGGTGCTTCCATCAGCGTGCGGCGAATGTCGAGCAACTCAGCGCGGGTTACCGCGGCACCGCTCTCCTCCACGTGTGGCGCAGTCGTCATCCGGACGATCGCCGACTCGTCGTTGCGCGTCGGATAGTCGAGCATCACGAGGAACATGAACCGGTCGAGCTGTGCCGCGGGAAGCGGGTAGGTCCCCGATTGCTCGATGGGATTCTGAGTCGCGAGCACGCAGAACGGCTGCTCGAGCTCGCTGCGCTTGCCGGCGACCGTCACGGAGAACTCCTCCATGGCCTCGAGGAGTGCTGCCTGTGTCTTGGGCGGCGTGCGGTTGATCTCATCCGCCAGCAGGATGTTCGTGAAGATCGGGCCGCGCATGAACTTGAACGCGCGTTCGCCCGTCTGCGAGTCCTCGACGATCACGTCGGCGCCGGTGATGTCGGACGGCATGAGGTCCGGCGTGAACTGAATGCGGCGGAACGACAGGTCGAGCGATTCTGCAATGGCGCGCACGAGCGACGTTTTCGCGAGCCCGGGAACTCCGACGAGGAGGCAGTGGCCGCCCGCAAACACGCTCGTGAGGAGAAGGTCGACGACGTTCTCCAGGCCGACGATTCGGCTCTTCAGCCGCGCACGGATGGTGTTCGCCGCCTTGTGAAGGCGCGTGTCGAGATCGGATCGGCCGGTCGCTTGGGTCATGGGATAGTCTTTGGAGCGGGCACCGAAGAGGCCAGATCGTAGCCGCTTGCCCGGTGTCTGCCATGGCCGCGCGTTCGTTGCAGGGGTCGAGTGCACCCCTACAATGGCCGGCTGCCGTGATCGCTACGGTTTTCCGCTCGCATCCGCTCCCCGAATCCGGCATCGAGTGGATCCGAACCGGCTGCCTGCGCCGATCGCTCGCACAACGAGACAAGCTCATGACCAACGACAGCCCATCGCCTGCCAAGCTCGTCACCATCGAACGCCACATCCTGGATGAGCAGCAGAAGTTCCCGGACGCCAGCGGCGATCTCACGAACCTGCTCTACGACCTCGCGCTGGCGGCGAAGATCATCTCACGGGAGGTCAACAGGGCCGGGCTTGCCGACATCCTCGGGCGCGCGGGCGAGATGAACTCGAGCGGCGATGACGTGAAGAAGCTCGACGTCTTCGCCGATCGATGGATCTACCGCGCGATCGATCACACAGGGCGCGTTTGCGTGATGGCGTCGGAGGAGTCGCCGTCGATCATCCCGATTCCCGAGCGCTTCCGCTGCGGCAAATATGTGCTGATGTTCGACCCGCTCGACGGCTCTTCGAACATCGACGCAAACGTCTCGATCGGTACGATCTTCTCGATCCACCGGAAGGTCTCGAAGGGAGATCGTGGAGGACTCGAGGATTGCCTGCAGCCTGGGTTCAAGCAGGTTGCGGCGGGTTACGTGCTCTACGGGTCGTCGACCGTTCTCGTGTACTCGACGGGCAACGGTGTCGCCGGATTCACGCTCGAGCCGTCGCTCGGAGAGTTCCTCCTGAGCCATCCGAGCATCAAGACGCCGTCACGCGGGAAGATCTATTCCGTCAACGAGCAGAACACCTGTTACTGGGACGCGAACGTGCGGGGGTACGTCGACTACCTGAAGCAGGAGGACAAGGCGACGGGGCGTCCGCGCTCGTCGCGGTACATCGGATCGCTGGTCGCCGACTTCCACCGCAATCTCCTGTACGGCGGGTTGTTCATGTACCCGGGCTCCAAGAAGGACCCGAAAGGCAAGCTGCGTCTCTTGTACGAAGCGAGCCCGCTGGCGTTCATCGCGGAGCAGGCAGGCGGAGCCGCGAGCGACGGGCATGGGCGCATCCTCGACATCGTCCCGACCGAGTTGCATCAGCGGACTCCGTTGTACATCGGGTCACCGGAGGATGTGCGCGAGGCGGAGGCGTTCGTGCGCGGCGACCACCCGGCGCTGGCGTCGATGCGGCGGTAGGTCGCGATCGGCGGCACGTGGGCTTCGATCCACGACACGCTCAGGCAGCGGTCGGCCGTTCGCATGAGGCCGCGAGTCCGTGCGGCCGTCGACGCCCGGTTTTGCGGGCGCGATTCGTCACGCGCGGGGGCTTCGCGCTCCGGCCGCCGGCGGCATGTGCGCGGCCCTTGGACGCCACGCCGCGCCGGCTAAGTTGAGAGCCACTTTCACCACGATTGCGGCGAAGTCAGCGCGACGCGCGCACTTCGCGCGCACGGCGGTATCGCCGCCAGTTTTTCCCCCAATCGATCAGGAGATCGGCATGAGCGTTCTCGTCGGCAAGCAAGCACCGGACTTCACGGCTCCCGCGGTCATGGGCGACAACTCGTTCAACGACAAGTTCAAGCTCTCGGACCTCCGCGGCAAGTACGTGGTCCTCTTCTTCTACCCGCTGGATTTCACCTTCGTCTGCCCGACGGAACTCGTGGCGTTCAATCACCGCCTGGAAGAGTTCCGCAAGCGGAACTGCGAGGTCGTCGCCGTCAGCGTCGACAGCAAGTTCTCGCACCTCGCGTGGAAGCAGACGCCGGAGGAGAGGGGTGGCGTGGGCAACCTCGGCTACCCGATGGTTTCCGACATCACGAAGAGCATCTCCCGCGACTACGACGTCCTGCTCGAGGCCGGAATCGCGCTCCGCGGCACGTTCCTCATCGACAAGAACGGGATGGTCAAGCACCAGGTCGTCAACGACCTGCCGCTCGGTCGCAACATCGATGAGGCGCTGCGCATGGTGGATTCGCTCCAGCACTTCGAGGCGAACGGCGAAGTTTGCCCGGCTGGCTGGAACAAGGGAAAGGCCGCGATGAAGGCGAATTCCGCCGGCATCTCGAACTTCCTCAAAGAGCACGGCAAGGCGCTCTGAGACTCGTTTCGCGCGGCGCCGCGCGGATCCCCGACGTCTCGGCGGTTCCGCCCCCCGGCGCCAGTTTTCTCCGCCCGGTTTCATCCTGGCCGCGTGCGCTTTGAATTCGCTCGCGGCCTGCGTAAACTCCGGGCCCTGCGCAGGCCGATCTGTCCCGCGCAGCCAGTTCTTCGGGGTGTGGCTCAGCCTGGTAGAGCGCTTCGTTCGGGACGAAGAGGCCGGAGGTTCAAATCCTCTCACCCCGACTACGGTTCGAAAGAAGCCCTTCGACGACCGCGTCGAAGGGCTTTCTCATTTCAGGGACGAGAGTTGCGCCAGCGGGGGCGCTACGCCGGGCAGTCAGGCGGGGCGATCGTCCTGCAGCGGATCGCATCATCGGTTCGGGGTGACTCTCGCGCGCCGAGGCCGTCCAGCTTTGCGACGGTCGCATCGCCGCCGTCCTGCCCACGGCCTACCAGAGCGGGATCGCCGTCCCCCTGATCGCCCATGGCTTCGTTGTGCGCAGCCCGGCTTCTCGGAGCCCGTTGTCGCTCGCCATTAACGCACGATGCTCGTCGCGCCAGACACCTTGGGGGGGAGCCGCGGAGCCACACGAGAGCGAGGTTGGGGCTGCGCCAGGCCACGCCGCGCCGAAGTCACATACACAGACCGCGGAGCTGGCGCCACTGCACCAGCTCGTCCCGAGCTGGAACCCGTCGCTCCCTCGTAAGACTCGGTGTCGCCTTATCCCGTAGCAGCCCGTTGAAAAACTCGCGAAGTCCCCAGCGATCTCGACCGTGATCGATGCGACTCGTTGAGGAGAAGCGCATGTCGATGGGACGCATGGGGCCGCGGCAAGGGGATCTGTGGGTGGCGACGAGCGAGATCAAGACGCCGAGCCATCCGTTCTTCGGCAAGCTGAACGAGATTCTCGCGGCGAATGACTTCGATGCGAAGGTCGAGACGCTCTGCGAGAAGCACTACGCAAACAAGAACGGCCGCCCCTCGATCCCTCCTGGGCGCTACTTCCGCATGGTCATGGTCGGGTACTTCGAGTGCATCAGTTCGGAGCGCGGCCTGGCCTGGCGATTCGACGACTCGCTGTCGCTGAAGTCGTTCATCGGGCTGGGCCCCGCGGACGCGGCGCCGGATCACAGTTCGTTGTCGATCGTGCGGCGGCGCCTCCCGATCGAGGTCTTCCGCGCGGTGAACAGGCTCGTCCTCGAGATCCTGAAGAAGTCCAATCTTCTGAAGGGCCGCGCGCTGGCGCTCGATGCGAGCACGATGGACGCCAACGCGGCGATGCGCACGATCGTCCGCCGCGACACGAACGAGAGCTATGCCGGATACGTGGAGCGCCTACGAAGAAGCGGGCGAGCCCGCGCCGACGCGCGAAGACGTCGCCCGTTTCGACCGCAAGCGCGAGGACCGGTCGACCTCGAACAAGGATTGAAGTCTCCGATCGATCCAGACGCGAAGATCGCCCGCACGAAAGACGGTCGCACGCACTTGGCATACAAGCGGAACATGCGCGATGTGGAAACCGGCGCGATCGTCGCCGCCACGGTGAACGCAGCCGATGAATCTGACCACGCCACCTCGGTTGCAACGCTGACCTCGGTGGTTGCGACCTTCGATGAACTGGAGATCCCGAGCGAGAACTTCACCGTCATCGCCGACAAGGGATACCACTCCGAATCGGTGATTGCCGGTTGCGCGACGGCGGGCATCAAGACGTGCATCGCCGAGCCGATCGTTCGCGGGAAGCGCCGATGGGTCTCGAAACCGCAGATCGCGCATCGGAGCTGGCAGCAGAACCGGCGGCGGATCCGGAGCGACCACGGCAAACGGTTGCTGCGCAAGCGCGGGAAAATGGTCGAACGGTCGTTCGCTCATCTGCTCGACACTGGTGGGCTGAGGCGCACACACCTGCGGGGTCGGGAGAACAACGAAAAGCGCTACCTCCTGCAGGTCAGCGCGTTCAACCTCGGGTTGGTGATGAGGAAGTTGTGCGGGTTCGGTACGCCGAAAGGCCTCGCCGAGGCCCTCGGGGCGCTCTCGCGCCTGCTCGCGCTCGCTATTCGACACTGGACGCGCGGCTATCAGCGACAGCGATTGCCTCAGCGGCCCGCGACGATCAGCCGAACCGGCACCGAAATTCGATTCCGACGACATTGGCGCTCGGGGCGGCGGGGTTCTGCAACGGGCTGATAAGCCAACCCAGGAAGCGCGGGCACGTTGCATTGTCCATTGAAATTGCTCCCCCAGGCGGCGATGCCGGCTTGGGCCGGCGCGGCGGCGCAGAGACCCAATCCGATGAGCCAAGCCCTGCCCAGAGCGGCGGCAAGTCGTGGCGACACGACCCAGGATGGCGCGTGTCCGCTGGACGCGACGAACGCCGCCGTCCGGAAAGCGTGCCTGCGATACCTTGAATTGGGGACCCATCGGATTCGTGACATAGGAGTGTCTCCCTGCGATCCGCAAATAGCCATGCGCCGCTACATCCAAGCGGGGTCGACCGCCTGCTGAGGAACTCGACCGAAGGTCCTCGTGAACGCCGGCCTGTGGGTGGTGCACCCAACGATCGGGAAGCCCGGCACCGATGGCGGCAGTCTAGACGAAATCGGCGTGTGCGTGTTCGAGTTTCGAAGCGAGGCTCGACGTTCGCGCGGGTGCCGGAGCTCTCGGGGGGAGCGCGATGCCCACACGACTAGCGAACGAGGTTCCTCGGATTCACGAGGGCCTCGCGTCCCCGTCTCAGTCTTGCCGAGGATGTGCCGTCGGCTTTCGGCGGCAGGGCCTCGCATCGCGTTCTGGCGCCGCGATAGGATCACGCCGACGTCCGGGCGTCGCACATCCCAGTACTGGCCGGTGCCGTTGATGGCCGCAGCGCTCGGAGCGTCTCTCCTCATAGAGGGTTGCGCCTCTGCGACGTGGGTTCCGGTGCAGTCCGAGCGGGCGGTTGCCCGCATCTACGTCGAAGGTCGCGACACCGGCGTGGTGACTCCGGCAATCGTCGAGATCTACGCCTCAGCACCTGATCCTGATGCCCCCGCATCAATACAGGTCTTACTGTCCGACCCGCCGCCAACGTCCTCGCTTGCATTCGTGCCAGTCCATCGCTGCGATCAGCTGGTCCGTGACCATAAACGCCGGCGGACGGCGCCGTGTCGACTCCCGATCCTCCCCGTGGGCGACGGCATTCGCTTGGACGCGCTCGACTAGTCCTGGTCGGTGTGAGCGGACAGTCGCCCAGGTTGTGGGTTGACGGACCGCCAGGCTGCCGCCTCGCTGCCGCTGGATTGAGCATTCCTGCATCGCGGGCCAGCACGCCCGTTCCCGGCGGCGCGCCGAGCCCGCGCTCCGCGGGCGGACCCCAGAGGCTGCTCGCGCCGTCGAGGTCCCGCAGTACGGTTAGCTTGCCGTTACCCCACGCGATCCGCTGTGGTGACGGGCGGGATCCTCGGGCGGACCCCGACGAGGATCTGCCTCCGTGTCTCCATGATCCTCCGCCTCTCCATCTGCACATTGCGCTCGTCGGCGCGAGGCGTCCGCGCGGTGGGCGGTGGTGGTGCTGCCGTGGCCGTTTACGGTCGGACCCTCCGGCCTCCGACGCCACGATCCACGTGTCGAGCATGGCCTCAGCGGCGCGGGAGCGACGCAGCAGGGCAAGAGAGTCCGCCCGAGGTCGGCATCGTTCGCCATCGAGGGGGCTCGCGCCGGCCCGACAGACGCGGTTCGGCGGCGTCCGGGTCCTACCCCCAGCCACACAGCGATGGCCCCCTTGGTGTCGCACCTTCCGTCTGGCGGGTGATGGGCTCTCTGTGGCGGCGTTGACCATCGACCTGCGCGTGCCCGCGTCCTACCCGCGAGCTATGCGCTCGATTTCTGTTCGCAGTGGTGATCGCCGTGCAGGGAGAAGCCTCAGTGCCGCGTCGGCCGCATCGCGAGCGGTGGTTGCGTCGCCACAGATTCGAGCCGCGATCACCAGCGGCACGAGGTGGTCGGGAGAGCTGCCGCGTCCCGCCAGGAACTCGGCCTTCAGGGCCTCGAAAGCCCGACGGAAGTTGGACGAATCGGCCGCGCGAGGGTCGTTGCACAGGAACCAGATCACGGCTGGGGAGGCCACTGCGACGCTCTTCGCTTCGACTCCAAGGAAGAGGTCACGATCTGGCTCCGACGACTCGGAGGTCGGTGACTCACCATTGGTGCCCGCTTGAAGCGACGCGGCGAAGAGATCCAGGTCGAACGGAGCCGGTGCTCCGTGGCTATTCGGCTTCGACCGTTCTGCAAACTCGACGGCGACGGCGAGGCGGTTTCGCGACGTCGCGTGGTCGTCGCGGTACTCCGCGGTGCGGGCGAGGACCAGGGCCATTCGATGGGCTCGTTCACGGATCGGATCACGCGAAGCCGAGCGTCGCGCGCGTGCGCAGATCTCGACGTGGCGGCGCTCGAGATCCGCTTCGTCCGCCGACGGCACGAGTGGAGCCCCCCCCGTCCTTCCGCCACGCGATGGCGCGCAGCCGCGCACGACTGCGCTCGACGGACATCGCGCTTTCCAGGTGGTCGAGACCGTCCGGCTCACGCCTCATGAGCTCGGCCACCAACGGGCCGAGCTCGGCCACCAGCGATTGCGAGAGTTCGTCGTCCTTCGTCGCCTCAGCCAGTCCGAGGAGATGCCGACGAGCGTCGAATTTCGCGCGCAGTCCGGTCAACCTCTCGGGCGCGATCGTGCCGAGGGTGTCGGCGACCTCCTTCATGCGCCGATACAGCCTCTCCGCGTTTCGCCAGTCACCGTGCTCCTGTGCAGCCATGAATGCGCAGCGATCGTAGCTCGAGGCCAGATCGTCGAGAGCACGCGGTGTGGGGTCGTTTCTCGCCTCGGCCTCGTTGAGTTTGAGTGCCTCCGCGAACAAGGCTTCGCATGTCGACGCGTCGTGCTGGGCCTTCGCTACCTCACCCAGCTTCACCATGATCACGATCGCATCGAGCCGGTCGTCCTGCGTTGAGTCGAAGTGTGCCTTCAGGGACTCATGGTCGGCGGACGCGACGCGAAAACGGGTCGACGCATCGACGAAGTCATCCAGAGACAGACTGGCCTCACCCTGAAGTCGCGCGACCTTTGCGTGCGTGCGCAGGAAGAGCCCGTCGGCCGGCCTGACACGCGCGATCGAATTGAGAGCCGCCTCCGCCGCGCTCAACAGTTGCAGTTGGGCAGTTGGGGGAAACCCCTGGTCGCGTGCTTCGGCAATTTGTGTGAGCTGGCAAGCGACGCTCTCGAGCGTGGACGCGGCGAGATCAGCCTCTCTTCGTGCCGTGGAGTAGACCAGGACGCCGGCCCCAGCGACCGCCAGTACGACCGCGATCACGGCGGCGGTGACGACGGGTCGCCGTCTTACCTCGCGTCGGAGCAGATCGTTGAGCCCCGGACTGCGGACGGAGACGGGCTTGCGCTCGCGGAACCGCTGAAGATCGGCCGCGAGTTCAGCGCAATCTCGGTAGCGCCGCTCTCGGTCAGGGTCGAGCGCATGCTCCGTGATCGCTTCGAGATCGGGCGAAATGTCGGGTCGAAGGTCGGCGAGTCGCTTCGTTCGGTGCGATCGCACGGCGTCGACGAGATCGAACAGCCCTCCGTCCTTCAGGTGATATGGGGTCGTTCCGGTCAGGAGTTCGAAGAGCACGACGCCCAGGGAGTAGATGTCGGCTCGACCGTCGACGCGTCGCCCGGACACCTGCTCAGGGGCAGCGTAGGCGACGGTGCCGACGAACGATCGCCCCGCGCTCGTTTGGCTCGAGTCGAAGCGTTCGGGCTCTGCGGCGGCAACCCCGAAGTCGATCACTTTCAGCCGCCCACTCGTGTCGACGAGCAGGTTCGCAGGCTTGAGGTCGCGGTGTACGACGCCTTTCGCGTGTGCGTATCCGAGGGCCGCACACGCCTGCTCGATCAGTTCGACCCGTCTCGCGTCGTCCAGCCCGCAGCGGTGGGCGTACTCGGTCAATGGCGAACCGGCGACGAGCTCGACGGCCACATAGAGCTCGGAACCCTCACCCGGCTGCGTACGGCCATGGTCGCAGTAGGACGCGATGCCCGGGTGGCTTAGCCGACGCAGAAGGTTGATTTCCCGGCGAATGCGGCGTTCGCCGCGGGCGTTGTCGCCGGAGCCCTGTCTAAGAATCTTGATCGCGACAGAACCCTTGGGGCCAACGGACTCGAAGACCACGCCGCTTCCGCCCTCTCCAATGCGGCGCAGGAGTCGATAGGGGCCGAACGAGCCTCCGCGAAATCGGATGTCGTCGGATGCGACCGTTGCGCGAGCATCTTCGGCGCGGAATCTGACGCTGACGTCCTCGGGGTCTGACTCCGCAGCCCTGATCGCGTCCAACATCCGATCCACCGCGATGCGAAGTCGGCGATCGGCGCCGCAGCAGTCGTCGAGGAAGTCGGCGAGCCCAGCCGTTGGGACGTGCAGGGCGGCGCGCGCCAGGATCTCCGCGTCGCGGCTTGTGCGATCGGATGCGTCTATCGGTTCAGGCGTCGGTGTAGCCATCCTCGGGCGAACCTGATCTTACGCTCGGCCGTCCGTACGGATACCCCAAGCGCGAGGGCGGTCTCGGCTTCGGACAACCCGACGTAGAACCGCAGGACGAAGGCGCGTGCGGTCGACTCGGTTTGAGGGTCGGCTGCCAACTCCTCGAGCAGGGCGTCGATGTCGAGCAGGTCGGTGTCGTGAGCGCCGTCGACTGCCTGGAGCTCGTCCGGTGCGGTCGCAGTACGCTCGGCACTTCGTCGGACGGCGTTGCGGCTTCGCACGTGGTCGGTGACGGCGAACCTCACCGCCTGGCCGATCAGCGCAACGGCGTGTCCCGGATCGCGAGGGGCGTCCACGCCTCCACGCAGGAGTTTCAAGAACGCCTCATGGACGATGTCGTCGGTCCGGAGTGAGAACTCGGGTGGCATTCCGCGCAAGGCGGCTCGCGCGAGGCGTCGCGCTTCGGAATGAAGCCGCACGAACCACTCGCGGTCGTCGACTGCCTCGTTGTACGTCGAGTTCATCCGAGCGCGATCGTAGTCCGAAGGTTCATGGCGGGCAACGCGCCAGCTCCCCATGGCAACAACCACGTCTCCTCGCAGCGGCCGCCTGGGAGCGACCGCGCCTGTCGACCGTCGATGGCGTCGATCATGGGAGCCTATGCAGTCAGAAGGTTGCGCCGCCCAGGATCGGCTGGCTTGCAATGCCGTTGCACGTTCCGCCGCTCACGGTCGTGCTGAATTGTCTGCGAACCTCCCCGACCAGCACGGCAGCCCCGTTCGGGCTTGCGTAGTGAATGTGGCAGAGGCCGTTTCCGAGGTCGCCGGATGGCGCGCCATAGAAGTCGATCTGTGCCGTGGCTTTCGGCGAGATCGTCACGGTGAATGTGAACGGATCCGCCGGCCCAGCCTCCTGGAACGTGGCGCCGGGCGAGCCGCCGTCGCGAATGTTCCCGGCCGCTCCGCCGTCTGACTCGTGACGAAGCGTGCCGCCGGGGGTGAATACTGACACCTCGACCGTGACGGTCGCCGTCGAATGCGTGTTCGACACCAGCAGATACGTGGCAAGGGTTGCCGGAGCGCCCGGTACGCCTGCACCGATGATCGCCGTGACGTCGACGTCGCGCGCTGAAACGTCGGAGATCTTCATGACATCGGTACGAAGCGCACCGGCCCCGCCGGGAGCCTGAGAGACCGTGACGACGAGTTCACCCCCCGTCGCCACCACGGTGCCCAGCGAGACGTAGTCGCCGCCAGCGTTCGCTTGGTTCCGAATCGCCGAGCCGACCAGGGTCCCGCCACATTCGACCAGGTAGAGCGCCTTGCTGCTGTTGGAATGGCTCGGCCAGCTTGCGGAGATCTCGAATACGCCGGTTCTCGGGCCGAACGAAAACCTGGCGACGGCGTTGGCGCTCGTTGAGTATCGAGAGTCGCCGACGAGCCCAGGCAGTGCGCTGACGAACCAGCTACCCTGGGTTTCCATGTAGCCGGTGTCGGCGTTGTCGACGACGGAGATCTCCCGTTTGGGGACTGCGGGCGGAGGAGTCGAGGCCCTCGTCGGGTTGTCGAGAGACGGCCATGACAGGAACGGCGCAGCGACGAGACAGGCGATGGCGATATTCAACATGAGGCTTCTCCAATATTCGTGAACACTGAGTCGACGGCGTTCGTCTGGGATCTCGGAAGGGGCGCCTCAGACCCGCCATGGTGAATCGAGAATTTCCTGTTGGCGCACGCATCGCATCACACGCGTCGGCTGCAGTGGGAGCCGGGACGGACTGGCGACGCCCTGGTGCCGTGGGGCTCATCGAGAGTTCCGTGAGTCATGCCGTCGCCGACCGGGCCTTCGAGTGTGCGCGGCGAGATGAACTGCGCCGTCGTCGAGATGGTCGCTCTCGAGCCGACGTGGCGCGTCGAAGTCCCCGTTGCGACCGCGATGCCGGTGGTATTTGGCCGCGTTTGGATCGAGCCCGGGGGCCTATGGATCCGGATCGGTGCTGGCGAACGTGACTCGCGCCTAGTTCGCCGCGGCCCAGCCGCGGCCGTTCGCGAGATCGAGGCTGACGACGTGACGCTGCAGGAATCCGAAGTCGAGCAAGCCGTCGTAGATCAACTCCTTCACGCTGGCTTTGCAGCGCACCTGGCCCAGGCCGCGAATCGGGAGGCTGACGTCGAGCGTGGCGCCGACGGGTTTCTCAGCGAGCCCCAACTCGGTGAGAGAGTGCGGCGCCAGGAGCACGCCTTGAGTGTTGCCGGAGTCGAGCTCGAACCATAGCGGACCGTGCCGACCCTCGATGGCAACGAACAGATCGAGCGAGGCGCCGCCGGCCTGATGGGCGATGCGCACGCGCAGCTCTTTCATGGCTCGAATCCGTGACGAGAGGCTCGCTGGCGTCTCGATCGTGAGTCGATCGCGGGCCAGGTCGACGGTCAACGCGCGGCCCGCGAACGTCTCGAGGCTCACGATGCCGTCGAGCGGCGGCAGACCTCGAAGCATCGCATCGAGGTCGAGGACGCCGACCTCGTCATTGCGGGTGAACGATCCGAAGCGCAAGGCCACGGCAGTTCCGCGGCGACCATCGATGCGGGAGCCATCGTGCCGAAAGCCCGTTCCGCGACCGAACACCGTCGAGCGGGCGGCCGCAGCGAGCCTCGGCGAGAAGACCGTGGATCCGCCGCCGCTGTCGAACATCATCTTTGCTGTCTTGCCACCCACGTCGGCCGTGAGGGTGCGCAGTGGGCCAGCGTAGGGCTCCAGCTTCAGCTCGATCGGTTCATCGACGGGCGACGGCCCGTTCGGGAAGACGATGAACGCCAAGAGCGGGAGGAGACGCAGGGATCTGAGCGACATGGGGGCCGATTCTATGGCTGGCGCCGAACGTCGCCTTGATCCGGATCAAGATCGAGCGCGTGTTGCGCGGCGGGCGCGGATCCGGCTCAACGTCTCCGGCGTGACGCCGAGATACGACGCCAGGTGGTAGAGCGGTACGCGCTGCAGCAGAGGCGAGCGACCGTCGACGAGCGCCGCGTACCGTTCGGCCGGCGTCCGCGTGCGCTGATCGACTTCCTTCCCGAGCTTCCGTACCAGCTCCACCTCCGCGCCGCGCCTCGCGAGTTCGCGCCAGTGTTCGCCCTCCGTCATCATCCGACCGAGCAGCTCACGGGAGAACGAGATCACGCGCGACGGTTCGAGCGTTTCTTCGGAGTGGCTGGTGGGAAGCTGCTGCATGTAGGCCGCGTAGTCTCCGATGAATCCGCCCTCGATCTCGAAGCCGAGATTGACGGACCGGCCCTCCCGGATGCAGTAGAGCCGCACGAGGCCGCGGATCACGATGCCGAGCCAATCCGCCGGCTGCCCTTGCCGGAACAGGATCGCTCCTCGTTTCAGTTCGGCTACATGCGCGCCTTGCACCAGCCGCGCGACTTCGGCCGCGGGAATCGGATGGATGCGGGCGAACGCCCGCTGGACGCTGACCACATCGTCATCGATGCGAAGGTCGGCTCGACGCCGCGTTGGCGTCGGAGCTCCTATTGCCTTTGGACTCGCGCGTCGTGGTGTCACCGGCGCAGGATACCGAACGCCGGCACGCGCGGCGGGCCTCCTCTGCGCGCATCGCTGCCGCGCGCGGGCGCGAGCCGCGCTCCTATTTGAGGAGCTTCTCCTTGAACCAATCGACGGCTTTCGTGACGCCCGCTCCGAACGTCGACGAGTCGTGGCCGCCTCCCGGAACGACTTCGAGCTTGTGCGGAGCCTCGGCCTTCGCCAGCGCTTCATCCATCGCCTTGGCCTGCTGTAGCGGAACGACTTTGTCGCCATCTCCATGGACGATGAGCGTCGGCGGGAACTTGCCCGTGACGCCGTTGATCGGGGACTGCTTCTTCGCCAGCGCCTCGGTGTCACTCCGGGGCGCCTTCGTGTCGATGCCCAGCGCAGGGATGAACGTGGCGAACTGAGGCTCCTCGGTGAGGATCACGCCCGCCTTGCCCCAATTGGCGAGGTCGGTCGGCGGCGCGATCGCCGCCACCGCATTCACGGGAGACTCCGGTGAGCCTGCCACCATCAGGGCGAGGTGCCCGCCGGAACTGATCCCGGTCACTCCGACGCGGTTCGTGTCGATGCCATAGTCGGCCGCGTGAGCGTGCACGAAGCGGACCGCCGCGCGCACCTGCTCGACGATCTCGGTCACTTTGAAACGCGGCTGCGCGCCGTGGACCACCGAGAACACTGTGAAGCCTCCATCGGTGAACACCTTCTCGGCGGCGCCCGCCATCGGCTTGATCATCGCGTGGTCGGAGACCCAGCCCCCGCTCACGATGAAGATCACCGCGGCCTTGTTGGGCTTCGCCGGCTTCGACACGTCCAGCGTGAAGGCCACACCGCCGGACTTCAGGTAGATGACGTCCTGCGTGCGGGTCTGAGCCGACCCGACGCTGACGAGGAGCGAGAGGATGAGGAGCGGAACGAGCCGCGGAACGGAGTCGACGATCGATGCTCGCATGTGAGTGGTTCCTTCCTATGCGGACTGCGCGAGCAGCGTGTCCAACTGGACGTATCCGGCTTCCATGCCGCAGTCCATTCCCGAGCCGACAGCCTCGTCGCGGGCTTCCTTCGAGTCGTACGTCTGCGTGATGCGCATCGTGGTGATTCCGCCCTTCTCGGTGAACTCGTGCATCTCGAGCAACGAGCCCACGACCTGCCCCGTGCCGAGCGTCATCGTTTCGGTGTGAACGATCCGTTCATGCAGCACGACCTCGGTGAACACTCCATGAAGCGTCATGGCCGGATCCGCCTCGTCGGTCTTCCACACGAGCTTCAACCCGCCGCCCAGCCGCGCGTCGCACTCGCAGACGGTGAGGATGAAACCCGGCGGAGGGAGCATCCAGCGGCGCATCCTCGCGGGCGTGAACATCGCTTCCCACACCAGCTCGCGCGGTGCCCTGAACGTGCGGGTGAGGACGATGGTCGTGTCAGTTGGAGTGGAAACTTGAAGGCCACCTGGCTGGTTCGCGGGCATGAAGCGATCCTCGTGATGGACGATGGGGTGATTGCGGATGTGACGACTACCGGCGGGGAGCGCGGCGTTTCTCCTCCGACTGCATTTCGTCGAGGAGTGAATCGAGGGCTTGGAAGCGAGCCTCCCAGTTCTTGCGGAACTGCTCCGTCCAGAGCATCGCGTCCTTGAGCGGCGCCGCGTCCAGACGACAGAGATGCTCGCGTCCCACGACGCGACGGCGCACGAGCTTGGCCTGCTCCAGCACGCGCACGTGCTTGCTGGCGGCCGGGAAGGTCATCTCGAGGGGAGAGGCCAGCTCGCTGAGGTTGCGCTCGCCATCCGACAGTTGCCGGATCATGGCGCGCCGGGCCGGGTGCGCCAGCGCGCGGAAGACGACGTCGAGCCTTGGCGATCGATCTAAAACCATGCGGTTTAATATACCGGATGGTTTGACGATGTCAACGGCGCCGTCGCGCGCGGTCCGACTCGCACTTTCAGAGTCGTTCGAGGCGAGGCCAGCCCAGGACGAATCCGGCCGGGGCCGTCGGGTCGAGATAGGCTGCCTGGAGGGTGAACGAGACGCCGAGCGGCGCCGAGGGCCGAGTGAATCCGTTCAGCGTGAACTGGCCGCGCGGTGGGAGGCTCGACGGCGCAATTCCGAGCACGGCGGCCGAGTTGGCGGGCCCGAAGATCCCGATTCCGTCGATGAGGGGGATCGTCGTTGCGCCGAAACCCACGCCGAGCAGGAGGTTCGCGGCGGGCGTCGGCCACTGTGCGATCGGTGCTGGTGGCGCGAGGTCCGCGAGGAGCACGAAGGGCACCCCGGGTTTGCCTCCCTCGATGCGGAGACCGAAGGCCTCAGCGGCGGCTGGGGCCATCGGGAACCGGATCACGGTTCCGTCGTTGGCGCGGCCGGGTGCCACCAGCGCGGCCGTCGTGTTCGACACCACGAGGTGCGCGTTCTCGACCGTGAACGACACACCGCCAGGCGCGAGCGTCTCGGGAATCGACGGGCCGACGCCGCACGTGAGCTGGGTCGCCGTCACGAACGTCGTCGGCAACGCAATCGCACCCGATCGCACGAACGAACCTGGATGGAAACCGGTTCCAGTCACCGTCACCGTCACGAGTGGCGAAGCCGGCGTCATCAGGGGAAGTGACGCGGGGGAGATCGCAATGATGTGCGGCGGAACGATCGGCAGCATCGCGGCGGAGGACGTCCCACCGCCGGGCAGCGTCGCCGTCACCGTGATCGACGCGATGCCGGCAGCCGACAGGTCGGCGGCGGATACCGAGGCCGTGAGATGCGTCGCATCGACGAGTGCCGTCGGCAATGGCGTGCCGTTCCAGTTGACGAGGCTCCCGGAAAATACGGGCGTTCCAGCGGACACGGTGACGGCGAGCGTGAACGCGGGCCCTCCCGCCACGGCCGTCGTCGGACTCAGCGCAGCGATCGACGGCACCGGTGCCGTGACGTCGAACGATTGAGCCGCCGACGTTCCGCCCGCGGGCAGTGGATTGAAGACTCGAAGTGTATGTGCCCCCGGCGCCGCGAGGAGCGAGGCCGGCACCGTGACCACGATCGTCGACGCGCTCACGCTCGAGACCGCGAGGCTCGTTGCGGAGTCCCACTGAACGGTGCTGAATGCGTTGAATCCGCTACCGGCGAGGGTCAGCTGCGTGTCCGCGCTGCCGGCGACTGCGGTCGGCGGCGTGATCGACGTGAGTACGGGGAGAGGCTGCAGTGCCGGTGTGACGGTGGCCGTCGTGGTGGTGCTGCCGCCGAACGTACCGGACGCCCGCGTGACGAGAATCGCGTGCCACCCGGGCTGGAGCGCAACGCCCGATTGGGTCCCGAACGGGGCCGTCAGGTCGGCGGCGGACCGCGACCGCCACACCGCCGAAGTCCCCGGGCGGAAGAGGGACCAGTTGTGAGTCGTGGGGCCCGTCACCGTGATGTCGTAGAGACCTGCGGTAGTCACCTGGAACTCGAAGAGGTGAAACAGCGGGAATGGCGAGAACGTCGCCGTCCCGCTGGTTGGTCCGACGTTGAACGTCGTGATGTTCGCCTCACGGAGGGCGCCGCCGGCGCTCAACGCGGTGCCGGTCTGGATGATCCCGTTCACGGGGTTGATGAAGCCGAGCCGCCCGTTCGAAAGCAGCACCGATGCGAACGAGCTCGCAGACGAAGCGGGTCCCATGGAGATGCCCCAGCCGCCGACGAGGCTGAAGCCACCGTCGACGCCCACGGCGTTCCAGCGCGCGGCTGCCGGTGCCGACGTGAAGCTGAAGCTCGACTGCGTGGAGTTGCTCACGGCGACGCTCGCTCCCGGGCCGCTCAGCGTCAGGTGCGACGCCGCGCTGCCCACGCGAAGTGCGAACGGAAGATCGACCGCCGCCACCGGGCCGTCATACACGATGGCGATGGCAAACGTCCCAGGCCCGACCGCCACGCTCGCGCCGTTGTCGCCCACGTCTCCGGAGATCTGCACCTGCGTGCGCCCGAACAAACCTGCATTCGCACGAGTGCAGTAGAACCACTTGAGCGCTGGATCGCCCGTCACCGTGATCTCGTAGTTGAATGCCACGGTGGTCGTCACCTCGAAGAGCCGCATCACGTGGCCTGCCGGGAGCGTCGTCGACGTGTACGCTCCGCTTCCGAGCGACGTCGCCGTGACGAGCTCGGCCGTCGCCGGGCCCGGCCCGCCCATGCGGACCATCACGCCCGATTGCGGGATCACCGTGCCGAGGTGTCCGTTCCCCACGGCGAACTCCGTGAGCGGCGCCGGGTTCACGCCCACGTTGACGCTGACCGACAGCGACCAATCGGACGACGCCGCCAGTGCGACGCCAGTCCAGATCGACGGTGTCGGCGTGAACGTGAACGCCTGGCACTCGCCGTTGATCGGCTGCGGAATCCCAGGCTGCAGATTGATGGTCGGTTGCGTGGGACAGACGTTCAGGGTGATCGTCGATGGACTCACGGCCGCCGGACCACCGTCGCGGAACACGACGAGGCAGTAGACGCCGGGAGTGAGCGACGGTGTCGTGACGGGGCCGCCGCCCGCGATTCCACCGACCGCGATGGCGCTGGAGCGCGCCGACCAACTCGAACCGCTCCCGGGCGCGAAGAGCAACCAGCTCAACGATGGGTCGCCGAACAGGTTGATCGTGTGCTGGCCGGCCGCCGTGACCTGGAACTCGTAGGGGACGAGGATGTCGGTGCTCGCCCAGGGCAACGAGAGCGTCTGCCCGACGGGGACGACCGTTGCACTTTGGAATTGGACCTGCGCGGGAGACGTCCCGCTGACGCGATTGAGCGGGCCGCTCGTCGTCGGGACGAGGCCCGCGTGGCCGTCGGCGACGAGGAAGTCGCAGGCGCTGCCGCCAAGGGCCGACGAGATGCCCTCGAATCGGATGTCCCAGTTGCTCGGAGACGAGACTCCGACGACGTTCCAGCGCGCCTGCACCGGAGTGAGAAAGTAGTTCGGAGTCGCACAGCCCACCTGGTGCGACGGTCCATCCAGCAGTTGGAGATCCCCACAGCCGCGAACCGACGTGAGCGCCGCCTGGAACGCGGGATCCGAAGTCGACGTCGCCGTGTTCGTGCCCCCGGACTGAGTGCAGCCACCACCTGTGTGGATGCCTGCAACGAAGTTCCCCAGGCTCGTGACCGTGAAAACCGGCGCGCCGTCGGAGCCAGAGTCGGTATCCGCGTCGTGGAGAAGGATGTTCGAGCCCGGCGTACCCAGTGTGGCGGTGCCCGCGCTCACTTGCTCGACGTAGTTGCGCGTCAGGTTGGGCGTCGAGTCGGCACCGAAGCTCGTGACCAGGATGGCGCCGCCGAAACCGTTCGTCGGAAACAGCGTACCGCTGACGAGTTGTCCGACGGGCACACCGGCGGAATTGGGGTGAAGTCTCCCGACGGCCCAGTCATGGCCAGGTCCGCCCGCGTTGACCACGAAGGACGCCTCATCCGCCGGGAACTGATCGACGATCGCGGGATGGACGAGGATGCCCGCGCTCGTCGAAGGCGGGACGTTGGTCTCCGCGACGACGGACAGCCCCGTGAATCCAGCAAAGCAATGACCGGCCGAGACGAACGCGAGCCCTCCGCCGACGGCGAATCCCGTGCACAGGTTCGTGCCCTGATTCGTGCCGATCACGAGCCGGAACATGCGGAGATCGAGGACGGGCGCTCTGTCGTCGCTGAAACAGATCGTCTCGGGGATGAGCGGCGCCACCTGCACCGTCGCAGATCCGACGGAGACGGCGCCGCTGGAGAACGGTCCCAGTTCGAGCGAGGCGGTCAGCGTGTTGCCGTTGAACCATCCCGACGTGTCGTTCCATTGGGCGAGGTGCTCGGGATCGAGCCGTTGGATCTGCCCATCGAGCGGGTTCGTGACGACGATGGCGTCGTCTGCTCCCGCGAGCCTCGCGACGTCGAACTTCAGCCGCATCGCAGCGACGCCGGGGACGAAGACGGTGCCGCTCCAGGCCGTCAGCGGCATCGTCCCCGGGTTGGATTGCACCGCGCTCGCGACCGCGACCGGAACGACCGCCGCCGAGAGGATCGCCTGGCCCGACACGGCCGCCGCGAGGACCGCCACGCTCAAGAACACCCGATGCAGTCGAACCATGGAACACCCTTCCGCGGCGCCGCCGCGTCTGACGTTCCAGGAACTCCGATGGGTGGCGGTTGAGGACAGACGGCGGGGGAATCCCGCCGGTCAGCGGTACGACGACCTGCGCCGACCACGGGGCTTTGCGTCGCCGGCACGCGTGCCCACCGTTCCGTCGTCAGGGCTGGATCGTGATCACGACGGCGTTGGTCAGCTGGACACAGCCGCCGGCGTTGATCGAGCCACCCTGGATGCAGAAGCTCTGCCCGGCCAGCGTCGCGATGGGCGGGATCGAGAAGCAGACCACACCCGGATCGCCGGTGACTGGAAGCACGATGAACGGGTTCACGTAGGCGTTGCCCGGTGCGCAGGTCAGCGGCGTGGTCGTCGCGAGTGGCGGATGGATCACGGGCGCGACTCCGATCGCCATGAGTCCCTGCGCGCTGGCGTTCGGGAAGGCCAGGCAGGACGTGCTTCCGATGACCGGGGCGCTGGTGCAGCCCAGGGGAAGCCCTCCGCCCGGGTGTCCCACGGCGACCATCTCGCAGGGTGCCGCCCATTCCAGCGTGTCGCCGAGCGACGCTCCATCGAACCCGCCAAACATCACGGTCCGGCCTCGAGCCGAGTCGTAGGCGAGTGCGTGCGCGCGACGGAACGGAGGCACCCATTGCGAAAAGCGCTGCGTCCACGCAACGCCGTCCCACTCCCAGGTCTGATTCTGGCCGTCAGATCCGCCGAAGAGCACGATTCGTCCGCGCGCTTCGTCGAAGGCCATCGCGTGGAACGCGCGCGGTGTCGGACCCGTGCTTGCTTGTTGGGTCCACGCCGAGCCGTTCCACTCCCACGTGTCGCCGAGTGGACCGCTCTGCGTGCCTCCAAACAGCACGGTCACGTGTCTCGAGCTGTCGTACGCCATGGCGTGGCCGGCGCGAAACGGAGGCGGGTTCAAAGGAAACCGCTGCACCCAGGCGACGCCGTCCCATTCCCACGTCTCACTCTGTCCATCCGTTCCACCAAACAAGACGGTCTTTCCGCGCGCGATGTCATAGGCCATGGCGAGATTTGCACGAGGCGTCGGGCCGACGACGGGTGGGTTGGTCCACGTCGTGCCGTTCCATTCCCAGGTGTCTCCGAGCGGGTTCGTCTGCGTCCCGCCGAACATCACGGTCACGCCTCGCGCACGGTCATAGGCCATCGCATGTCCGGCGCGAGACGGAGGCACGTTCGAGGGGAAGCGTTGCGCCCACGTATGGCCGTCCCATTCCCAGGTCTGGCTTTGACCATCGGTTCCGCCGAACAGCACCGTCCTTCCGCGGGCGCTGTCGTAGGCCATGGCGTGACGGGATCGCGGCGTCGGGCCCGTGTTTGACGCAGTCGCCCACGTCGTGCCGCTCCAATTGGCACCCACCCAGACTTGCGCCCGGGCTCCTGCAGCGGCCAGCGTGAGGACGAGCCCAACGGCGCAGGCCAATCCGACGCGGGGTCGATTTGGGCCTCCAACCCTGATTCGTCGCCTTGTCGCCGACGACGCGCCTGAATCGACCGGGGAATGTGACCGAGCCTTGGTTCGGAATCGTGCTCTCACGGACTTGCTCCATTGTGCGGCGCGCACGCAAGAGGCTCGCGGATCGCCACGCGACGCAAGCCAGGTGCTATCGGCCGATCACGCGCCGTGTCGCGTCGAATAGAAAGCCGCAAACACCGCAGGAATTTCTCGGGGCACGGCGGGCGCCGTGAAGCAACAGCGGCGCGGGTCCGTGGGCGCTCGCTCAGTGCATGGCGAGGTTTCGGTGCATGGCGCTCACCGCGCTCCGCCGCTGAGCCGCAACATCAGCGCGCGGGCGGCACGTAGCGGAGGCAATGGAGCTTGCCGTCGTCGGCACCGATGATGACCTCGAGACGTCCATCGCCGTCGAGGTCCGTCAGGAGTGCCGTGCCGAGGACGGCGGCCTGCGTACCGAAGGCGCGAAGAAGCGCGCCACTGCGGCCATCCAACACGCACACCCTGCGGTCTTCGGCACCGACGACGATCTCGGGGTGACCGTCGCCGTCGAGATCGCCCACGACGGCGGCGGAGTACAGCCCGATCGACGAGATCCTCTGTGGCTTCCAAAGTTCGCGTCCATCCCGGCCGCGAAATGCACGCACCGATCCATCGCCATCGGAGACGATGACCGCCTTGCCGTTCCCGTCGACGTCGGCGAGCGCGGGAGGGGCGTCGTAGCTGAGGTCTCGGACTCGCCAGAGCACCCGCCGACTTCGACCATCCAGTACGACGAGCTGAGAGTCGGCCTTGCGGAAATCCCGTGTCCTGAAGCCCACGATCCAATCCGCGACGCCATCGCCGTCGACGTCGTCGATCATCGCCGGCGGGACGGCGTAGGTCTCCTGCGGAGGCGGTTCCGTTCGGATGACGGCTCCTGTCGCGGCGTCGAGGATGACGTAGCCCTCAGGCCCACACGTGCAGACGACGTCCGGCTTGCGATCTCCGTCGATGTCACCGACGACGAGTGCGGAACTTCGGCGGATCGAAGCGTCGGCACAACGCCACAGCTCGCGCCGTGTACGAGGGTCGAGGGCCACCAACCGTGTTTCCGACGTTGAGTCTCCGTAGACGATCTCCTTGTAGAGGATCTCGGGTTTCCCGTTGCCGTCGAGATCGGCGATCCGCGGAGCCGCGAACGCGAACTCTCCGTTGATCGGATGGTCGAAGCTGATCCCGCCATCGGTCGCGCGGAGCCCGAGGAGCCTTCCGCTTCGCTCTTGCACGAGCGTGTCGGAGGTTCCGTCACCGTCGAGGTCCACAACGTCCGGGCACCACAGCAAGGCGGAGCCGGAGAAGTAGGACCAGACGTCGCCTCCGCTCCAGGCATCGAATGCCCGAACGCACGGCCCCGACATCGCGGTCTCGTAGGGCGCCGCCCCATAGCCCGCGGCTCCGATCACCACGACCGGCGAGAGGTGCGGCCGAGTGACGAGCTGCGCGCGTGCCCCGAGGGCGTATTCGACGGTGGCGGTCCAGACCCTGCTCCCAGGTGAACCGCGCAGCGCGCGCAACTGGTCGTCTGCACCCGCGACGATGACCCCGCACGTACCTTCACCGTCCAGGTCAGCGACGACAGGCGGATAGAGGATCGCTGCACCGGTTTCGTAGCTCCAGGATTCCTCGTGCGACGTCCCGGAGAGCGCTCGCAGGATGCCATTGCCGCCGGCAACGACGACCTCGTCGCCAGCCACACCGTCGAGATCGCCGATCGACAATCGTATCGGCGGGACGAGCACGAGCGCGGTTTCCCAGAGGAGTCGTCCGTCGGCGGCGTAGCCCGAGACGCCGCTCGCCGTTGCGAGCACGAAGATGGCGGCGCCCTCGGGTGATCGCGCCGCCGCGATGGCGCAGCCTGGGCTCGAACTCAGACGAAGCGGTCGTCCAGCAGTTCCTGGTTCCACGAGGATTGCGCCGAACGCGCCGGCGACCGCGATCGGCGCGGGCCACGACGCGCCAGCGGCGCCGACCACCGTGTCGACGCCGCGTGGCACGGTCCAGGTCTCGAGACACTCGCCGCGTGGCCCGAGGATCCTCACGCGCTCGTCCGCGGCGACGACGAGCGCCGACAAGCTACCGCGCGGATCACGCAACGAGGTGATCACGTCGCACCGACGGACCTGGGCTGTCGCCGTCATCAGCCTCTGCTGATCCTTGCCGGAAAACAGGTCGACCCTCCCGGGGCCCGAACCATCTGCGAGCAGAGCGACGGCGCAGTCGTCGACGCCGTCGCCGTCCACGTCGCCGACCACCTCCATCCGTGCGATTCGCGCGACGTCGACGCCCAGGCTGTGTCCCTCGAGATCCTGACCTTCCTTGGACGGCAGATCGTAGACCTTGATCCCGCCGCTGCACCGCGAGAAGAGACGCAGGGGAATGGTCTCGCTCGAGAGCCATTCCTGCGCTGGCCCCGAACTCGTGGTCTGCGTGAGGCGCTCTCGCTCCATGCCCGAGAGCGCCTGTAGACGGCGCAGTCCAGCGTCGTTGCGCACGATGACCTCGGGCGACATCCCCACGCGCCTCCGAACGACGGGCCGAGAGCGGATCGCGCCGATGTGTGACGACCAGGTCTCGATGGGAGTGAGCAGGGCGGTGATCGTCGGTGTCTCGCCGTCGACGACCGTCACCGGTCGCGGGCTCACGTAGGGGAATGCGTTCGTCCGCCGGATGCGGAGGATGTATCTCCCCGGGGGCAGCCGCACGAGTTCCCCGTCGATCGGGGCTGGAGTCCAGGGGGAGTCCGCCCCGGCGTCGGCCGCGCGCACCTCCACCTGAAGTTGCGCTGCCATCTCGCGCGTGCGAGCCGGAGCGACGGACCCGAAGCGCAGGCCGGTCGGCGGTCGGGGAGCGCGAATCCACAGGCCCGGGACGCAGAGGGCGAGGAGCAGCATCGCGATGGCCGTAGCCGAGGACGCGGTCGTGAGCGGGTGGCGGCGCAGGAGGCGAACCGTCCGTGTGATGAGGCTCGCCGGCCGGGCCTCGATCGGACGGTATTCGAGCAGGTTCCGCAGGTCTCGTGCGAAGGCGTCCGCGGTGGCATACCGCCGCGTCCGATCTTTCTCGAGGGCCTTCTCGATGATCGTCTTCAGATCCCTGTTGATCGACGCGTTGTGGCGACGAGGGTCTGGGGTCTCCTCGGTCTGGATCGCGGCGACGAGCGACGCCGGTGACCCGCGGTCGAACGGATGCCGGCACGTGAGGCATTCGAAGAGGACCACGCCAAGTGACCACACATCCGTGCGGCGATCGAGGGCGATGCGGGAGTCGGGACCGAGTTGCTCGGGCGACATGTATCGCGGAGTCCCGACGGCGTCGCCGGGGCGAGTCAGGGTCACGGACTGGCTGTCGACCTGACGTGCAAGTCCGAAATCCAGGATGACCGGCTCGCCGGCCCTCGTCACCATGATGTTCGCTGGCTTCACGTCACGGTGGACGATCCCCACCTCGTGCGCCGCGTGCAGCGATTGCGCGACCTGCTCGACAAGCCGGACGGCGCGCAGCACAGTGGCCCGATCCCGTGGGTCCTCCGCCGCACCGCTCGCCGCGTCCGTGGGAGCGACGTCGGCACAGCCCGGCGTCCCACCCGACCGGGCGACGGTCCATGTGATCCGTTGTGCGAGAGACTCGCCGTCGACGAATCGCATGACGATGTATGGAATCCCGTCTACGAGCCCCGTGTCGAAGACGTCGCAAACGCCCGGGTGATGGATTCGGGACAGGGCCGCCACTTCGCGCCTGCAGCGACCGAGAACGTCGGCGCCCGTTCCGCCGGCGCCTGCCAAGAGCTTGATGGCCACGTCGCGCCGGAGTTTGGTGTCGTGGGCGAGAAAGACGGAACCCTGCCCTCCGCGGCCGATCAACCGCAGGATGTGGTACTGACCGATCCATCGCCGGTCGTCCGGGTCGGGGACTGGCGGTGGTGGCGATCGAAACGTGGCGGAATCCGCGGAGGAATGCTGCTCGTCCGTGACCTCCAGCAGGCGGTCGAGTCGGGCGTCGTATTCGGCCTCGATGACGTCTGGGCACTCGGGGAAGCGTTCCTGGTATTCGCTGAGGCTGCGGACCCGTCCGGCACGAAGGTCCGCGGAGAGAATCTGCCGGAACCTGGTGCGCGCGGATTCGCTCGTGGACTCGTCCATCACTTTCCCGTCGGCGGAGGGCGCGATGCCCCGCGACTCCTGCGGGTCGGAAGGCCAAGCCCGTGCAGTTCGGAATCAGGGTCGTGTGACAGGCGCGAAGCGACGTCCCAAAGTGCCTCCTCCAGAGCGCGACGGGCCGATGCACGCGCGTTCTGAACGTCGATCACGGTGAGGCCCAGGCGCCTTGCGACGTCTTGCCGCGTCGCCCGCTGTCGGCCGTCATCGATGACCGACTCGCACAGCACTGCGTACTCGACGGACCTGCCCTCGGCCGTGAGACGGGCTTCAGTGAGGCCCATCGCTTCGGTGATGATCATCCGTCGCCACTCGGCATCGATCATCCGATCGATCGTCGTCGTCCGCTCGTCGACAGCCACGCCCGTGTCGTCCGCCGGCAACGTCGTCAGCAAACCCTCGATGCCGCCATTTCGGCGCCGAATCTCATTCTTCCAAAACGCGCGGCACGCGGCCTTGATGAAGCCACGACAGCTCGTGCGCTCCTTCGGATCGAGGGCGCCGTCTCGTTCCATGAAGCGAAGGAGGAATCCCTGCGTCAGGTCGTCGGCCTCATGCTCGGGTAGACGGAGCTCTCGCGCGAAGAACCGATGCACGGGACGGGCACAGAGCGCCGCAAGCTCCATCCTGGCCTGCCTTCGTTCCGTGTCGCCGTCTCCATCGCGGCAGCGACAGAACAGCTGCCAGCACGCGGAAGAGAACTTGGAGTCCCAATGTGGCGTTGCCTGCGACATGGCTGATCGGCCGCCCCGCCGACCCCGCGGACGGTCGACCACGACCACGGCGGAATAGGATCCGGTGAGCTGCGACGCGGTCAGTCTACCAGCGGTCTTCGCGGGCGAGGATTGAACGTGGCACGTGCTCGGCGCATGGCTCCCGGCATCGAGTGCAACGCAGCAGGAATTCCTGCGCCTCACTCGGGGACGTGCGCGTCGGCCCCCAGCACAGGGGCGATGGCCGCGACTTGGGCGCGCGCCGCTTGGCGGTGCGTCATCGAAGCGCATCGTCGCCGAGCACGGCGACGGATGCCTGGACTCGACGCATCGGCTTCGCTCACCCGGGGTGCCATTCCATTCACGATCGGAACGCTGCGGCTCGTGCTTGCCGGAATTCATTCCGGCTGCCAAGAGCGTACAGTTTCGCGTGCGGCGCTGGCCCGCCGTTGGGTGCATCGTCGGCGTGGCCAGCTCATGCGGGTCGAATGAGCACGGAAATCCGATGGAACAGCCCAACCCTTCGAATGGCGACGTGACGCGGGTGCTCGGACTCGAATCCGATGCCGCGCTTCGGGCGGCAGTCCTGCGCGCGTTGAAGGGGCTCGGCGCCGAGTCCTTCGAGCACACATGGGGCGTCGCTGGCTCCCAGGAGTTGGAGACACTACGCTGTCGGGTCGACGGACGACTCGTCACCGTCGAGGCGGAAACCTACATGGGCCTCGCGATCACGGGTCCGGCGCGGATCCTCGATCGAATCGGCCGAGCGCTCGCTCGCTGGCCCGGCGGAGCCGATGCGATCGGGTTGGACGAAACTCGCGATCGAGATCCCTCGGCGAGGTTGCGGTCGCGGCGCGACAATCGCGATCGCGGCCCCCATGTCCCGTGAGGCGGGGTGCGCTCACGGCGCGTCGCGGCTTCGTCCTTCGAGCGGCATCGCTGGGACGCGAGCCGGTTTCACGAGCAGTCGGACCAGCAACCAGGTGATGCAGCCGAAGACCAACTGAGTGACGATGGGGAAGAGCGCCGTGCATGCGAAGACGAGGCCAGCCGATGCCTGCTCGGGCGATTCGAGCTTCATCTGCGCGAAGGCGTCGATCATGTCGCGTTGATAGCGCGTCGGGTTTCCGGTGACCGTCCGCCAGGATTGCGCCCATGCCAGCGTGTACACGACACCGATTGCGAGCCGGTAGATCGTGCAGAAGACGCTGAGGGTGAAGAAGAACGCGGCGAAGCGGCGACCGCCGCGTCGCATCATCACCGCGAATGCCAGAATCCACGCGAGCGCGAGCCCATTCAGACTCACCAGCGTCGTGATGCCCTCGCCGGGGTGGTTGACTTCGAGCCAGGCTCGAAGCGCGGTGAGCGGGACGGTGATCAACCCGGGAACGACGGCGAGTCTGACGACGTTCGATCGATGCATGGGGGACGTTAGCGCGGCGGAACTCCGCGCCTTTCGTCCGAACTGCGCGGATCGCCGCCGGAGTTCGCCCGAGGGGCAGCGACGGCGCGCTCGACCCCCGCATCTCGATGGACGCGCTCGGCGAGCTCGCCGCGTCCCGATCGGGACGGGGCGGGTCGCGTCCGGTCAACCCATTTGGGGGATCGGGAAGCGCGCACTCATCCACTTCTGCCAGGCGGGTTGGTCGCGGTCCACCGCAGCGCGGGCCTGATTGCCGTAGAGGTAGACCGCCATGTAGACCTGGACCATCCCGCCGCAGGAGAACGCCCCGACGTAGGCAGCGCCCGGCGCGGGAGCGTCGATGCGCAGGATCACCGTGTTCGGGTGCATTCCTCGTCCGCGGGTATCCACGACGCCGGACGTGCGTGGGAAACCATGCGGGGCGGTCCACCGCTGCCCCTCCGAAAGTGAAAGCAGCCCCAGCTCCGTCCCGGCGACGCGCCAGGTCGTCTCCTCCGGCTCACTGGAAAACCCGACCAGCTGCATCGCCGCGCACGGCATCCCGCGATACGTCTCGAGGTAGATCCGCAGGATCTTGAAGTAGGCAGGCCAGCCGTCCTCCATCGCGAGGAGTTGACCGTCCCAGTCGTCCTCGTCGGAGACGAGACCGTGCTCCACGCGGACGAGGCACTTGCCATTCGTGCGCTCCGTGACGCTCCATGCCGTCACGATCGTAGGCGACCCGGGAGGGCCCACGGCAGCCTCGGCGACGAAACGTCTTGGTGCATCCCACGACGTGATCGTGGACGGGAACTCCATCCCGGCACCGAAGTCGCTCACCATCTGGCCGCCTTGGCGCTCATCGCTTCGCGTGGGAACGAACCATGCCGAGATGCCGGGCCCGGTGGCGATCGCGCGCCAGACCTCGTCCTGGGTTCCGGTGATCTCGACGTCGACCTGCACCGAGCGGCGCCCGGATGCGTCCTTGTTCAGGCTCATGTGTGGTTTCCTTCGACTTCGTCGAATCGTTTGCGTGGAGAGATCTCGCTCGCGGCGCGGGCGAAGCAGGGCAGGGGCCTTGCCGGCCGCACCGCCGCGCGGTCTCGCGGCGCCTTCGACGACTCCCGCGTTCTTCGTGCGCATCGGACCGTCCGCGAAGGCGCCGGACTACTTCGCCCTGACCAACGCGTACTCGATCACCTTGGTGTTGGGCTCCGGGATCGTCAGGTCGTGGACCTCCTCGACGATCGAGTCGGCGCCCGTGATTCGCGTGACGAACTTCACGGCCTTGCCGATCGTGCCCGTCATCGGCTCGTCGACCTCGCCGTAGAGCGTCAGCACTTTCTGCGACGGATCGAGCACGCCGTCCTCCCGGACCATCATGGTCATCATGCTGTCGACCTTCGTCGACACGTACTTCTTCCGGAAGTTGTCGTAACCGAGGATCGTCGTCTGGGTGCACGGGCGCCCGAACACCGAGCTCTTCGCCTCGCGCAACAGCCACTTGCCTTCCACGAGCCAGCGGTACTCGACCGTGCCCTTGCTCTCCTCCGGCTTTGCGTCAGGCCCCATCATCCAGGCGCGCTGCGTCATGTCCCACTTGCCGACGAGTTGCTTGAGCCATTCGTGGTTCTTGCCGGGTCGGCAGGAATCGACGAAGCGCTGCAGGCCGGCAGCCGCGTCCTTGTCCTGGGGAACCTGCGAGGCGACGTCGCCGCGCGGTTGGTCGGGAGTGACCACGGCCGAAACGAGTGCGGCGAACGCCGCTCCGAAGAGCAGAAAGGTCTTCATGGCTTCTTGGAACTCCGATCCTCGACCCCTGGGTTTCCGTAAAGCCGCATGGCGGCCCAGCGGACCCGGAAACAGCTCACCGACTGCCCCGCTTCCCACCGCTCGATCGTGTCACGCGCGGCGTCGTCCTGAGCCACGGCCTCACCCGTCCGTCGTTCTCCCATCGGGGCCACACAGGCAGCGAGCAGGACGGCCACGACCACGGCGACTCCGCTCTGGAGTCGTCGGCGCCTCGGTGTGAGCCCATCGAGGGCGCGGATCCGGGCGACGACCTCGTCTCCCGACGAGTTCATGAACGCGAGAGCGGAGCGGGGCGGTGGGAGTGTTCCGACGCCGCGCGACGCCAGCGCGCTTGCATGATCCAGCAACGCGTCGCGATAGGTCGTGGCCTCCGCCGCGAGCAATCGCGCCACGGCCGCGTCGCACCCGAACTCGGCGAGCGCGGCAAGACGGCGGCGCGCCAGGCCGACGAAGGGAATGAACCAGTAGACGCCGTGCAGGACGCGTGCAGCGCCGGCCACGAGCGGATCGCCACGGCGGAGGTGCGTCACCTCGTGGAGCACCATCGCCGAGAGCACGACGTCGTCGGCGTTCCGTGCGATCTCGGTCGGCACCGCAAGCAGCGGCGACAGCCACCCTGTGACCGCGGGGGATTGCAGCAGCGGCGTGACGACCACTCGGGGGACCCGCCGCAGCCGCACGCGTTTCGCCGCGTGCACCAAGGCCGCCTCGACGCGACGAAGCTCGGGCCCGTCGACGGCCGACGCGACGATCTTCCGCCGCCACGAAACCGTCGCGCGGGACGCACGGGTCGCAAACACCAGTCCGCCGACGATCCAGATCGCGCAGCCCGCCGCCAGGATCACGTCAGCCGTCACCGGCGTGGTGGCGAGTGCCGGCGGTGTCGCGAGGCCCGAGTCCATGCCCACGCCGCGGAAGAGGGCAAGTGGGCTTGCGAGCGAGGGTGGGACGACGAGTTTCGCCAGGGCCACGAGCCAAGCCACGGTCCACACCGCCGGCGGGATCCGGCGCCGCCACAGCCGGTCCACCGCCGCGAGCACGGCCAGGAAGAGACTCGCCTGAATCGTCATCGGGACGATCCACGCGGCCCAGGTCTGGACGAGGCCGAAAGCGGTTTCGCTCATCGCCTGGCCTTCTTCCGGCGTTTCTCTTCCAGAAGCCGCGTGAGTTCATCCGCGGCCTCGGCGGAGAAGCTCGTCTCCCCGACGAGGAAGTGCACCATGGGTTCGACGGCGCCGCCGAACGCGCCATCGACGAGGCTTCGGAGAGCGGCGCGCCGGCACTTGCTCCGGCTCACCGCGGCTTCGTAGACGCTCGCGTTGCGCTCCTTGCGCTCCGTCAGCGCACCCTTCTGTGCGAGGCGCGCCATCATGGTCTTGACCGTCGTGTAGGCCCACCCGCGTTCATCGCGCAGGGCGTCACAGACGTCACGCGCGCCGACGGCACCGCGATCCCAGACACAGGACATCACTTTCCATTCGGCTTCGCTGAGGTGCATGGCAACGCTTGGATCCGGCGGGAATGACTTCTACAGATGTCGCAGATGCTATGACAGCTGTAGAAGCGCGTCAAGGGAGAAGGCTGCGTCGCTCGCGACGACATCGATCGCCGTTCGCCGCCGCAACCGCGCAGTCGACCGTGGCCACCCGAGGCGCGCGCGCCGACGGCACAAGGGGCCGGCCGCGCGGGCGGCTCCGGTCGTCGATGGCGACGGCAAGCGTCGCGGCTTCGGGCTACCGCGAGTCCACGACCTTGCGCCGAGAATCACCGGGTCGCCGGGGAAACCGCTCCCGACCGACGTGGCGGGTCCGACGTGGCGGCGCGAGCCCGATCACTTCTTGAAGACCTTCAGTGCCTCGTCGCATTGCATCTCGAGGTCGTCGAAATCGACGGTGCCCTTCAGCTTCTTCACGCCTTCGCGCGCGAGCTGCATCTGCTCGGTTGCCTTCGCGCGGTCTCCCGTGTGGAACAACGCCCAGGCGAGGCGCCAACGCGCGAATTGCTGCCACCGGCTGTCCGGCCTGGCTGCGGCGGCGGTCTTTCGTGCCACCTCGAGCGCCAGTTGCGGGTCGAAGCGCGGCGGATCATCGGTACAGGCGACGATGCATGCCGAAGCGAAGCCGATGACGTCGTCGTTCTCAGGCATGCGCTTCAGGAGATCCCGCACGTAGGCGTTCACCTCGTCGGGTTTGTTGCGTTGCATGAGCAGCATGAACTTCCACTGGTAGCGCCCCGAAGACTCGAGCGTGGGGTCGGCGGCGAATGCGGCATCGAGAGCCGCGAGGGCTGCGGCGGTGTCGCCGCGCGCCATGGCGTCGGAATAGCCGGGGACCTCGGCGTCGGTCTTGCCCTTCTCGCGTGCCTTCGCGGCGTCGGCCGCGGCGCGCTCCTTGGCTTCCGCATCGAGCCTCGCCTGCAGTTCGGCCTCCGCCTTCGGATCGAACGTGCCCGCGAGCACGGCCTCGACGATTCGCTGCACGTCGTGGGGATCGCCGATTCCCGTCCACGCGACCAACCCGTTCCGGTCGATGATGTACGCCGTCGGGATTCCGCCGGTGCCAGTGGGCTTGAACCACGTCGCGTGCATCGTCTTCTCCGGCGTGTCCACCGCGACGCGGTACCCCATGCGATCACCCTGCTTGTCGACGAACTGCTGCACCAGTTCGATGTACGCCGTGTCCGTCGGGTCCTTCTGGCGCTCCGAGATGCTGACGCCCACCACCTCGACCTTGCCCGCGTGCTCCTGGGCGAGCTTCGTGAGGTGAGGAATCGCGGCCTTGCACGGCCCGCACCACGTCGCCCAGAAGTCGATCACCCACACCTTGCCCTTCTCGAGCTCGGTGATCGGCTCACCCTTGACCCACTTCGCGACGCGGATCTGCGGTGGTGCCTTGCCGATGAGGTTCGAACCGGGCCCGGGCGAGGTGGGCCGCGTGGATGCCGGGGCGGACATCGGCGCGAGCGCGGCCGCCGCCTTCGGGCGTCCCTCGTCGCGCTTTCGCTGATCCGCGGCCGCCTTCTCGAGCGTCGCCGCATCGACCGTGACGCCGGCCTTGGCGAGCGCGCCTTCGAGCAACACTTCGCCAGCGACGTACCCGTCCACGATCGCCGCGACCCTTCCGTCCCTGCCGATCACGAACTGCTGCGGGATGCCGCCCACTCCGTAGTGCTTGCGCGAGGCGCGATCGGGTCCCTTCTCGGCCTTGTCATGCGTGAAGATGATGTCCGGGAAGTCACCCTGGTTCTTCTGCGACCAGGCTTCGAACGCCTTGCGGCCGTCGCTCGTGCAGTTCGCCAGCACGACGACGCCTTGGTCCTTGTACTGCTGCGCGACCTCCTGGGTATGCGGCAACGACGCCTTGCACGGCCCGCACCACGTCGCCCAGAAGTCGAGGACGATGATCTTGCCCGTGAAGTCGGACAGCTTGACCGTCTTGCCCGCGAGGTCCTGGCTCTCGAAGTCGGGCGCGACCGCACCGACGGCCAGGCGCTGAACCGGCGCTTCGATCGGAGGAGGGGGAGCGACCACGAACGCTTCCGGCGGTGCGACCTTCGACGGCATGTCCTCGGGCTTCAGTCCGACGCCCGCGCGCAGCAGCAGATTCGCCAGACCTTCCGTCATCTGATCGCCGAAATGAAAACCGCCGATGAAGCGACCCTCTGCATCGACGACCATCCCGACAGGCATCGCCGGAAAGCCGCCACCGCTGAACAACTTGCCGACGACGGTCGTTCGGTGGAACGCCATCCGTGCCTCGGCGTCGTTCACGCCGGACTTCCCCTCGAACTTGCCCGCAGGGTCGACCCCGACGCGGAACGTGAACTCACCGGCATGCTCTTTCGCCCATGCGTCGAAGTCGGTGCGTGACGTGAAGACCATCGCCTCGAGCGTTCGTACGCCGTACGCCGAGTAGCGCCGGTCGATCTCGTCGAGCTTGGCGGTGGGGACGATGTCGTGCCAGGACATCGCGATCACGAGCGGCTTTCCGCGAAGCGAAGCGAAGGTGAATTCCTTCCCGTCGGTGCCGACGAGAGCGCAATCGGGAATCGCGCCGCCGGACTTGAGCGAGCCGAGTTGCGCCATGAATGGCGGACGAGGGTTGGCGGCAGCCTCGGCGATCCGAGCGGCCTCTTCCTTCTCGGCCTTCAGTGCCTGCTCCTCGCCCCGCTTCGCGACGGTCGCGTCGATCGCCACACCCGCTCGCGCAAGGCCGGCTTCCAGGCGCACGTCGCCGTCCTCGCTTCCGACGATCGCCATGACGACCTTGCCGTCCTTGCCGATCACGAACTTCGTCGGGAGGCCGGAAACGCCATACAGCTTCGCCGACGCGCGCTCGTCGAATTGCTTGCTCCCGCGATCGAACGGGTCACAGGTGAAGACCACGTCCGGGTACTTGCTCGCGTTCTCCTTGACCCATGCGTCGAAGCGCGCGCGCGAGTCGCTGGTGCAAACGGCGAGGACGACGACGCCGTTCGCCTTCTGAGCCGCGGCGAGCTCCTGCACGTGCGGCAATGACCGGATGCACGGCCCGCACCACGTCGCCCAGAAGTCGAGGACGACGACCTTGCCCTGGAAGTCGGCGATGTGGACGTCCTTCCCGACGGCATCCTTGGATGCGAAGTCGGGCGCCGACGCACCGGCGGCCAGGAGTGCGGTCGTGTCCTGGGCGGATGCCGGGCGCGCGACGATCGCGAACGACGCGAGAACGAGGATGAGAATGGCGAGCCTGGTCGGGTGAAGCATGGGCTGACTCGTGGGGTGGGACGCGGACGGGCCGATCGATGCGGGCGGCGCGGGTCGGATCGTCGGCCGGTGGACGATGGTCCTGCGTCATTGTCGCCGAGAACACAACCGTCGAGGGGGGACGTCTAGGGCCCGCCGGACGTCCCGAGGGGGGGGCGGCCCGCTCGACTGCGGTCGCTCCGCCGTCGTGCCCCGAAGAACGACGTACCGGGGACCGCGACTCCCGGGACCCCCGCGGGCGCATCCGCGTCCCTGCGGCGCCCCGGGGCCACTCATCGCGATGGCGGCCCCGACGTGCCCACGACCGCCACCCGGTTTTGTACGATCCCGCGCCATGGCGAAGTTCCTGCGAGGTCTGCTGGGGGGCAACGGAGATCGTGGTCGCGATGCCGATTTCCTGCCCGTGCTCGAAGAAGCGGTCGCCGGGTTGCCCTTCGCGGATCCGTCTCAGGCGCAGTCGGCGCTGGGGTTCGTCCTCGAGGGGCGGCCGGCGGATCTGCCGGGTCGAGTCCGGACCTCCCAATCGGGCCGATTCGACCGGGCGCGGCGTGAGGCGGAGGACGAACGCCGCGCAAAGTGCTGGCGTCTCTACGACCGCTGGGACGACGTGCCGCCGCTCGTTCTCATCCGCTTCGGGGAGATGCTCGCAGCCACCTCGTCGCTTTTGGGCTTTGCGACCTACCTCGACATCGCCGAGCACCACCCGTGGATCGACGCACTCGTCGAAGACTTGCTGAAGCGGCCGCTGACGCACGTCTCGTGGAGTCCGACCGAGCTCGAGCCACATCCCAAGGCGTCCATGGGGCGCTTGGAAGCGCTGCTCTCCGCCGCCGGGCTGCCGGAGTCGGAGCTCGTGGTCTCCGCGTTCCGTAGTTTCGGGGCCAAGGTCTGGTCTCATCCCGAGTTCCTCGCCCGAGTTCCGGGATTCGCCGCGTCGGCGGCGCGACACGCCGACCTCGTTCGCCCGTACCTCCTGGCCGACGCGCACGAGCATCGTGCCTACTCCGTGGGGCTCCTCGGCGGAGCCACGACCGAGGACCTCTTGCCGTTTTCGGGGGCGATCGCCGCGCTCGTGACGGACGGGAGCAATCGGGTGCGCGTCGCATCGGAAGCCGCTACGCGTCGACTGGGAAGCGCGATCGAACCCGAACTCGAGAGACTCGCGACCCATGCAGCGCCCGAAACCCGGATCCTCGCGTTGACGCAGCTTTGGTCCATGGGCGGCCAGGCCGCCCGGGTATTCGTCCAGGCGCGGGCGACGTCGGACGCGGCGCCGTCCGTCCGGCAGGCCGTCATCGAATTGCAACGGCGATCGGAAGCGAGCGCCGCCGTCGACGCCGATCTGACCGTGCCTACCGTCGAGGCCGACTTCAGCGCCCCGCTCGGCACGGAAGCGGCCGCGCGGTTGCATGCGGCGTTGAAGGCGATCAACGACGCGGCGCATGCGCGGTGGCGTGATGCCGTCGCGCGGAGTTCGGGCACCGTGCCCGGGTGGAAACCGCTGACCGACGACGAACTGGATCGGATCGTGGCCCAGGTCAGGAATCCGCCTCCACCCGACTCGACGGTCGAGTTCAGCGTCAAGACGTGGGTCGATCAACGACTTGCGAAGCGACTGCTCTGCGATTGGGCCCTGCGCCCTGACGTGACTCTGGGGCACGTGGTCGTCATGCTCCAATCGGCCGGTCGGCTCGATCTCGCATCGCCGTCTGCGTTCTTTGCGGAGCCGGAATGCAGCGTGTTCAACGTCCTCGGCCGGGCAGGTCGTGTGACCCTCCTGGACCTCGCGGCGCACCTCGAGGCGCGCGGCGTGTCGGGCGACGTGCTGGCGCGTGACTGGATGCGGCGGATCGGGCAACGCATCGCCGAGGGCTGGACGGCCGCGCAGGTCTGGCCCTACCTCGCGCGCCATCGCCGCTTGATCGACGACGTCCTCGATGGACGCTTCACCCTGACTCCCGATTTCTGGTTCGACCCCGAACGCGTGTTCGACGCGATCGCCACGTTCCCGCGGGTCCCGGCCGACCTCGTCGACCGGCTGTTTGGAATCGCACTCGGAAGCGGCAAGAGCGCGCGGCTGCGTGCTCAGAGGATCCTTGACGCGTTCCCCGGCCGGCGCGAGCGGCTCGTCGCCGCGCTCGCATCGGGAAAGGCGGAGTCACGGGCGAACGCCGCGCAGTGGCTTGGGCGGCTTCGCGACGTCGAGGCCCTCTCGTCGATCGAGGCTGCGCTCGCGAAGGAGAAGCACGACCAGGCGGCGGCCGCCATGATGGGCGCACTCGAGGCTCTGGGTGCTTCGCTCGACCGCTTCCTCGATCGCGACAAGCTCGCGACGGACGCACGAGCCGGGCTCAAGAAGGGGATTCCGAAGGAGCTTGCCTGGTTTCCTGCGGATGCCCTTCCTGTGCTGCATTGGGCGGACGGCGGGGAACCGCTCGCTCGCGAGATCCCGATGTGGTGGCTCGTTCAGGCGTGCAAGGGGAAGACCCCCGAACCCAGCGCCGTCCTCCGCCGTCACGTCCAGGCCATCGCACCGGCAGCGCGTGAGGCCCTCGGCGAGACGATCCTCTCGGCGTGGCTCGCCGAGGACGTTCGCCCGATTCCGCACGCGGAGGCCGTCGCACGCGCCCGCGCCGAGGCGATCGGCGTCGTGCAATCGATGAAGCAGTACCCGCAGTTCTACGAGACGTCGCCGGACAAGGGGCGATCGGAGGACGAGATCTTCGAGCGCCGCCTCCCGGCCCACCTCATGACGCCGGCGGGCTCGGTGATCGGTGCCAAGGGGATCCTCTCCGTGGTCTCGGCCTGCGGAGGAGCGGCCATCGCCGGGATGACCGAGCGATATCTGAAGGTCTGGTATGGGCACCGAGCAGCGCAGGGCAAGGCCCTGATCCAGATGCTCGCGTGGGTCGATCACCCGTCGGCGACGCAGCTCATGCTGTCCGTCGGGTCGCGCTTTCGCACCAAGGGATTCCAGGACGAGGCGAATCGCCAGGCCGCGCTCCTCGCGGAGCGACGCGGCTGGACGCTCGAGGAACTCGCAGATCGGACGATCCCCACGGCTGGGTTCGACGAGGATGGCACGTCGACGTTCGACTACGGCGACCGAGCCTTCACGGCGCGACTGACGGCGGAGCTGGGGATCGAGCTGTTCAACGAGGAGGGGCGATCGATCGCGAACCTGCCGGAGGCGCGCAAGGACGAGGATGCCGCGCGCGTCGCCGGGCTTCGAAAGCAGTTCTCGGCGGCGAAGAAGGAGCTCAAGAGCGTCGTCACGAGCCAGCGCGCGCGGTTGCACGACGCCATGTGCACGCAGCGCGCCTGGGCCGCGGCCGACTGGTCGCGCTTCCTCGGAAGGCATCCGATCCTCCGCCGCCATTGCCAGCGCCTCGTTTGGCGCGCCGACCGCGGCGATCACGGGTTCACGTTCCGTCCGTTGGAGGACGGGTCGCTCACGAACGTCGACGACGAGGTCGTGACCCTCGGGCCGGACGACGTCGTCCGCGTGGCGCACGAGGTCGTCATTCCGCCCGCCGATTCGCAACGGTGGATCGAGCACCTGCGGGATTACGACGTGGCGCCCTTGCTCCCGCAGTTCGGCAAGCCGGTCTATCGCATACCTGCCGAGCGCGTCGAGGAGGACACCGTACAGGACTTCCTGGGCCACGTCCTCATGTCGTTCGCCCTCCGCGGCCGTGCCACGAAACTCGGGTGGCTGCGGGGTCCGGCGGAGGACGCCGGGTTCTACTTCACCTACGTTCGGCGGTTCCCGTCTGCGGGGCTGGAAGCCGTGATCGAGTTCACGGGGAGCGCTCTTCCGGAGGAGAACCGACTCGTCGCGCTGCGGGATCTGTCATTCAGGATGGTCGTCGCCGGGGCCTCTGGCCGTGGCGACGCGACGGTGCCACTGGGGCAGGTCCCTCCGGTCCTCTTGAGCGAGTGCTGGAACGACCTGCGTACCATGGCCGCGGACGGCACGGGGTTCGACCCCGAATGGGAACGAAAGACTGGATAGCGACCATGACATCTTCACCCCCGATCCTGCGGCAGCCCGCCGAGGTCATGCATGCAGCCGAACTGGCTGCACTCGTCGCCGCCGATGCACACGAGCGTCCCGCCGGCTGGCGGCTGTCGCCGCGGGCGGTGCGTACGTTCATCGTCGGATCGGAGGCCGGCGCCGCATCCGACGCGCGAAAGGGCATCCCGCGCGTGTCGAGGAAGTTCTACGGCGATGACGCGCTCGTCGATCGATGCATCGTCA
Source organism: Planctomycetota bacterium (assembly GCA_044222185.1). Classification (GTDB taxonomy): domain Bacteria; phylum Planctomycetota; family CAIWVZ01; genus JBGANV01. The sequence goes on along the minus strand of JBGANV010000003.1, from coordinate 486,794 downwards.
CGCTGCTGAGCCAACGGGGACTGCTGCTCGTCGGTGACCCTGGCACGGCCAAGTCCATGCTTTCCGAGCTCCTCGCTGCGGCGATCTCAGGTGACTCGACGCTCACGATCCAGGGGACTGCGGGCACCTCCGAGGACCAGATCAAGTACTCGTGGAACTACGCGCTCCTCCTCGCCGAGGGGCCGTCGATCCGCGCGCTCGTGCCTGCGCCGCTGCACCGCGGACTGCGCCAGGGATCGATCGTTCGCTTCGAGGAGATCACACGCGTCCAGCCCGAAATCCAGGACTCGCTCATCAGTGTGATGTCGGACAAGGCTCTCCACGTGCCCGAACTCTCCGGTGATGACTCACTCGTCTTCGCGGCGCGCGGGTTCAACATCGTCGCGACGGCGAACGTGCGTGACCGTGGCGTGCACGAGCTTTCTGGCGCGCTCAAGCGGCGGTTCAACTTCGAGACCGTGCGCGCCATATCTGACAAGCGGCTCGAGCGCGAGCTCATCGAGCGGGAGACCGCGGCACTGCTCGCGCAGTCCGGCATCGACGTGCGGCGCCCGCCCGAGGTCATCGACCTGTTGATCACGGCGTTTCAGGATCTACGACGCGGCGTCACGGACGACGGCGTCGTGCTCGATCGTCCGACGGCCGTGATGTCCACGGCCGAGGCCGTCGCGGTGGGATACGCCGCATGCCTCGATGCGCGCCATTTCGGGGATGGGACGCTCAGCGGCGAACACGTCGGACGCCAGCTGATCGGCACCGTCCTGAAGGACAACCAGGACGACGGGCGCAAGCTCGCGAGCTACTTCGACCTCGTCGTGAAACCCCGCGGGCGACGCGACGCCGCGTGGGGCTCGTGCTGGAACGCCCGAAAGGACCTCTCGTGGTAGACGAGGTCTCCGAGGGCCTCCTGTCCGTCGCGGATGCGAGGCGCCGCGGACGCGAGCTCCTACGCGGTCCCGTGCTCTGGTTTCCGATCCGCCATCACAGTCCAGCGTGTGCGCTGCAACTGCGGGCGCTGATTCGCGAACGCCGGCCGTCGACGATCCTCATCGAGGGGCCCGACTCCATGTCGGAACTCGTCCCGCTCCTCACGAACACCGCCACCAAGGCTCCGATCGCCGTGTTCACGTGGTGCCACCTGCGCGAGCCCGCGGATGCGCCGACCGCGCGCCATGGCGCGTGGTATCCCCTGTGCGACTTTTCTCCCGAACTCGTTGCGGTGCGTGAAGGCTCAGCCCTCGGCGCCCACGTGGAGTTCATCGACATGAGTTTCCCCGAGCAGGTTCTGGCGAACCGCGCCGGAGGACTCTCGAGCGAACTCGCGAGCTTCTTCGGCGAGCAGCGACTCGCTCGGAGCAGCGGACTGGCGCGGCTGGCCCGGCGGCTCGGCTGTCGAGACGTCGACGAGTCGTGGGATGCCCTTTTCGAGGTGTGGCGGGACGGCGTGGACTCCGAAGAGTTCGTCGCACGTGTCGTGGCGTGGTGCGCCGTGGCGCGGGCCGAAGTGCGCGACGACGACCACGAGCGGGATGGCACCGCGGCTCGCGAAGCCACCATGGCAGCGCGGGTGCGACGCCGCCTGGACGACCGCGAGGGAACGCAAGAGCGCGCGGTGCCCGGCCCTGTGCTCGTCGTCACCGGCGGATATCACACGGTCGTGCTTCCGGATCTCGTGGCCAGGGGGACGGAGGCTCCGAAGATCGACACGTCGCGCGTCACGGAGAAGGGTTCCGTGATGGTCCGCTACAGCTTCGACCGAGTGGATCGGGTCAGCGGCTACGCGGCCGGCATCGCGTCTCCGGCGCACCGCCAGCGAGTCTGGGAGCGCGCGACCGCCGGGGACGCGGGGTGCAGTTCGCTCGCGCTCGAGTCAATCTCCGCCGTGGCCGCCGTCCTGCGCGACGGCGGCGCCCGCGACTTCACGAGCACGCCCGCCCTGATCTCGGCATGCGAGATGGCGGAGAGACTCGCCACGTTGCGTGGGCATCTCACGCCAAGCCGATTCGACATCGTCGACGCCGTCGTCGGCAGCTTCATCGCGGGCGAGGACGGTCCCGAGGGTGCGCCGGTCCATCGCGCGCTGCACGAAGTGCTCACCGGGTCCCGGATCGGCGAGGTTCCGCCGGAGGCCGGGCTCCCTCCCATCGTCGCCGACTTCCGGAGTACGGCCCTTGGCTTCGGCCTGGACCTCGGATCGACGGCGCGGCGGCGCACCACCCTCGACGTCTATCGCGAGGAAGAACACCGCAAGAAGAGTCGATTTCTCCACGCGGTGGCCTTCCTCGACGTGCCGTTCGGGGTGCGGCTCGCGGGGCAGCCGTTGATGGTTCGTGGTGCGAAGGCGCGGTTGATGGAGACCTGGGAGTACGGCTGGGCGCCCCAGACCGACGTCGCGCTCTTCGGTGTGGCCATCCATGGGAACACGGTACGCGAGGCGGTGACTGACCGGTTCATTCGAGGGCTGAGCTCCTGGGATGCGGATGCGGGGAGACGGTCGGCTGAACTCGCGGCCGAGCATCTGACTCGCGCTTGCCAGCTCGGACTCCACGACCTCGCGGCGCTCGTCGTCTCGCACGTGTCCCGCTGCGCCCACGAGGACCCGAGCCTGCGGTCCGTGGTCGGCGCGATGGCCCAGCTCCTGGTGCTGTGGGAGTCACGCGTGCCTCTCGGTGCCGAGGGATTGGACGCCCTCCCGGCGCTCACGCGCACGTGCTTCGCGCGGGCTTGTGCACTTCTCGCGGAGCCGACGGCGAGTGATGCCGCGGACGCTGCCGCCGCCGCAGTCGTGGAACTCCGCGCCGCCGCCAGCGGGAGCCTGGCGACGTGGTTCGACGGCGAACTGCTCTGGTCGGTGCTCCGCCGCTGCGCAAGCGTGTATGACACGCCGCCGCGACTGGGCGGCGCCGCCTGCGGCGCCCTCTTCGGCGCAGGACTGATGGACGAATCCGTGCTCTCGGTCAAGCTGCGCGGCCACCTCGGCGGCGGCGGCTCGGCAAGTGCGGCCGTCGCGTTCCTGGGCGGAATGGCGCTCACTGCGCGCGAGGTCCTGTGGCAGTCCGACGAAATCCTCGCGACTCTGCGGCAGATAGTGGAGAGCGCCGATGACGACGCGTTCCTGCGCCTGCTCCCCGAACTCCGGCTGGCCTTCGCATCGCTCACACCCCAGGAGTCGGACGACGTGGGACGGCGAGTTGCCGTGGGGCTCGGGCTCCGCACGAACTCGGCACCGATCCTGCACGGCATGACGGCCAGCGAGATGCAGGGGAACCTGGAAGCGAGCCTCGCCCTGCGGGACGTGCTGTTTCGCGACGGCCTCGGCGAGTGGTGGTCCGAGCCCGGGCGGGAGGCTGCGCCATGACCGGCGAACGGCTCACCCACGACGTCGAGGAGGCGGCGAGGCGGTGGCGGCTCGTGCTCGGCCGGTACGCGGCGTCCAGCCTCGCCACCGAACTGCATGGGCGCGGCGTGAGGATCGACCGCGCGCTCGAGTTCCTCTACGGCCGCGAATACGAGGACCGGGGCATGAGGGCGCAGCCCGGGTCGCTCGGACCGAGCCAGCTGACGATCCCCGAGTGGCTCGACGACGTGCGCGAGCTCTTCCCCCGTGAGGTCGTGGAGGTCGTCGAGCGACACGCGCTCCACCGATACGGACTGACCGAACTGGTCACCGATCCGCGTACGCTGGAGAAGCTCGAGCCGAACACGGATCTGCTGAAGACCCTTCTGTCGCTCCGACGCCAGCTGGCCGCTCCGGTCCTCGGGGCCGTCCGGGACGTGATCCGCACCGTGGTCGACGAGATCCGCGCACGCATCGAATCCGACGTCCGCCGAGCGCTATCAGGTCGCCGAAACCGGCTGCGGCATGGTCTCGATCGCCTCCGGCAGAACTTCGACGCCCAGGGAACGATCCGTGCGAACTTGCGCAACTTCGACCAGGCGCGAAGGCGACTCGTGATCGAGCGAGCGAAGTTCTTCGAGCGCAATCGTCGGCGGGTGCCCTGGCAGATCATCCTGTGCGTGGACCAGAGCGCGAGCATGGCGGACTCGGTGATCCACAGCGCGGTGATGGCCGGGATCTTCAGTTCGCTTCCGAGCCTTCGCGTTTCGCTCGTCGCCTTCGACACGAGCGTCGTGGACCTGACGGAGCACGTCTCCGACCCGGTCGAGGTCCTGATGGGCATCCAGCTCGGAGGTGGGACCGACATCGCGAAGGCGATGCGCTTCTGCGAGGGGCTCGTCGACGTGCCGGCTCGCGCGGTGGTCGTCCTGATCTCGGACTTCGCCGAGGGCGGTTCGCCCGACGCGCTCGTGCAAAGCTGCCGCCGGCTTCGTGAGGCGCGGGCGCGCCTTCTGGGATTGGCGTCGCTCGACCGCGATGCCATGCCGGTGCACGACCACGCCATCGCCCAACGGCTCGCCGAAGCGGGCATGGAGATCGCCTCCCTGACCCCGAAGAACCTTGCAGCATGGCTGGTGACGGTGATCTCCTGAGCGAGGTCCGCGCGACCGCGCGGCGGCTCGACGACGCGGCCCTTGCCGCGCTCGGCAGCGTGGGACTCCTGCGGCGCGCGCGCAAGGACGTGGCGGCCGCACCGCCGGTCGTCACCGTGGAGGATCTCTCCGTCGTCGTGGCGATCGACGGGCAGCGCGTCACGTTCGATCGTCAGGGGCCGCGGGCGGCGCGCTGCACATGCCCGGCGCGAAACGTCTGTCACCACGTGATCGGGGCCCTGCTGGCGTTGGCATCACCTGACGGGGACGCGTCGGTGGAGCGGCCGGGGTTGGTTCCAATCGAGACCTCGTCGCCCGCCGCCGAACTCCTCGACATGGACCTCGCGGCACTGGAGTCGTTCGCGGGACGGGGCGCGGTCTTGGAGGCGGCCGCGCTCGTCGATGGTGGTGAGCCGGCGATGGTCGTCGACGGCCCCACGATCACGATCACGATCGGCGGCGTGGCCGACGTGTTCCGTTACGCCGGCGGCGGCCTCGACTCGGTGATCTGCGCGACGCGGGGGAGGCGGCGCCCCATGCTCGTCGTTGCGGCGGTCCTCGCGTTCCAGGTCTGGCGCGGGCGCCCGATTCCACGTGTCCTATCGGCGCACGCCCATTCGAGCCGTGCCGAGCCCGCGTCGGCGGAACTCGCGGCCGCGCGCCAGTCGGTGACTCGCAAGTGTCGTTCGGCGCTCGAGGAGTGCGTGACGATCGGACTCGCGCACCTCTCTCCGTCCATGATCGATCGATTCGCATCACTCGCCGTACTCGCCGAGGGTGCGCGCCTGCATCGGCTTCGACTGGTGCTCGATCGCCTCGCCGATGGGGTCGAGGCCTCGATCGCGCGGAGCGCACGGTCCGACTCGGCGGTGCTGCTGCATGAATGCGCGACCGCCTTCGCGCTGTGCACGGCCCTCGCGGGCGCGGATGGGCCGCTCCTCGATCGCCTGGCCGGTCGTGCACGGTCCACGTACGACGAGATCCCGGCCCTGGAGCTCTACGGCGTCGCGGCCCACGTCTGGCGCAGCGGCTCTGGCCATGAGGGGCTGACCGTGCTGTTCTGGTCCGAGGCCCAAGGTGACTGGTGGACCTGGACCGACATGACGCCGAGGGAAGCCGGTGGGTTGGATCCATCCGCGCGGTTCCGCGCGGCGTGCCCATGGGACGGCGGTGTGGCACCGGCGGAGATGATCGGGCGAAACCTGCGGCTTCTCGGGGCGCGCAGCAATGCCGTCGGGCGCCTGTCGGGCTCGTCGACGACGCGCGTCATCGTCGGGAGCGCCGCCGCCGTTCCGTCGTTTCGCGGGTGCCGGTTCGACGATTGGAAGGACTTCGACGCCTCCCGATCGAAGGCGTCGGCGGGAGCCGGGCTCGGAGTGCACGATCCGCGGCGTGACGTCGTCGTGCTGAGCGCGCAGGCGGCGCAGGCAGCGAGGTTCGAGGGCGCGTCGCAAACTCTGCACTGGCCGTTGATCGATCGGAACGACGACGTGCTCGATCTGACGCTGAAGCACTCCGAGATCACGGCGCGAGCCATCGAGCGACTGGAGGCGCTCCCCGACGGCGCTCCCGTCACGGTGGTGGCGATCTGCAATTCGGGCGGGGGACGCCGAACGATCCGCCCGATCGCGCTGATCGACGAGGGTGCTTCGCATCCCATCGACTGCCTCGACTTCGACCCGGGACGGGGGAAGGAGCAGGCGCCCGAGGCCGGAGGACATGGCCGTCTCGCGGACCACCTGAGTGGACTCGCGCCAGGCCTTGCCGCTGCGATCCCCGTGAACGCGACCACGACGACCCTTTCCGCCGTGGAGGCCGCGCTGCTGGGCCTCGCTCAGCGCGGCACGGGTGCCGCGGCGGACGCCAGGCCGGCGCTCGAATCCGCCATCGCGGCGGCAGCGCGCGCAGGCCTTCTCCTGGATCGCGTCGACCGCAGCGCCACCACGGCGGCGACGTCGGCGGCGGAGCGCCTGTTGCGTCTCGTCTTCGCGACACGAACGCTCGGAGAGGTGCGGCAGCTGCACGCGACCTGACTCAGCCGGCGAGTCGTCCACGGGTGGGTGCCCCGCAGCAGACGGCCGCCGCGTCCGCGGCCTTTTCGATTTCAACGTTCCGGTGCCAGGCTGGTACCATCGCCGCCGCGGTCGCCACGCCGAACGAGGATGGGGCCATCGTCGCGAGACCAAGCACCGTGGGAGACGCTCCATGCATTCCAGTCAGACGCCTCGGTGGGAGGTCGATGCGGTCCGACCGCGTGATGGCTCGTTCGTGCTGGACGGCGTCGCATGAGCGCTGACGGAGGAGTTCCGGCCCGGCGGGTTCGTTCCATCGGCGAGGACTTCCTGCGCGCGGCGACGTCCGTTCGGGTCCCATTGCGGCATCGCCTCGTCTATTGGTTCCACTACATCGGCCTCGCTCGCCGAGGCGTGATGAAGTACTCGCCGACACGCGACGCCCAATACGAGGACGGCTTCTTCAAGCGCGGCTACGACCGGGCTTGCGAGGCGATCAACCGGGATCTTCATCGGGCGCCACTCAAGCCCGAGCCGATCGACGTGCCGTCGTTTCAGCAGGGAGAGCTCGGCATCGCCGAGATCCGCCTCCTGATGGGGATGAACGTGCCCTTCGTCATTCGCGGCGGTGCACGAGTCCTCCCGATGGCGAAGTGGACGCTCGATCACCTGACCGCGGTTGCCGGCTCCTGCGAAGTGCCGATCAACGCCGCGGCCGACCGACCGTCCGAGGACACGAGCCTGCCGACGAAAGCCTCCAATTACTACGACTTCCGGCGTGGAACGCTCTCGGAGGTCGTCGATTCGATCCGGCACGGCGGCCACATGCGCGTCTCCGTCGCCGAGGACGTGATGCATCATGACGGCGCGCGCCTGCGGAACGACCTCGACATTCCGTATTTCGAACGGCTGACGGGCTGGTCGGACAACAAGCACCACTGGAGACGCTCGCGGTTGTTCGTCGGGCTGGTGACGGGCGCGCAGCTCCTGCTTCAGCCGGGCTCCGCATATTCGCTCTGGCATGCTGAACCCGGTGACAACTTCGTCGCGCTGAATCACGGGGTGAAGACCTGGACGCTTGCCCATCCCGATTACACCGCGGCCATGCGACCGCGGGTGAAGACCACCACGAACTACTTCGGCAGCAACATCGACATCCGCGAGTCGGACGACGTGCAACGGCAACGGGGATTCGAGGGGTATCTCCACGTTCCGTTGGTTCGCGTCGTCATCCGCGACGGTGACCTGCTCCGCGTTCCCAATCACTGGTGGCACACCGTCGTGACCGAGCCAGGGGATTACACGCTCTCCGTTTCGATCCGCTCGAACAGCGCTCCGAACCTCACGGGTTTCGGCATGGCGATCCTGCGGATGCGGGATTCGCAATACCACGAGCTGGCGAAGGCCTTCGCCGTGGAAGGGCGGATCAGTGATCGACACATCGGGTATCCGCGAAGGAGTCGTGGCGGAGGCGACCCGGCGGCCCCCGAAGCGCCGCGCGGCGCAGATGCCGCGCAACGAGCGTGACGAGGCTCGAGCGACGCCATCATGGGCCTGGCGACGATCGCGCGGTCGAGGAAGAGCGGGCGCGTCACCTCGTCGCCATCGCAAGACGCGGGGTGCAACCGGCGGCGGCGGAGCTGCGCGAGCTCCTGATGGTCGCGGCGGAGCCGTCGGGCCCTGCACGCAAAGTGGCTCTGGACGTGATCGGTGCAGTTTGCCGTGGCGATGTCTCCGTGGCTCACCAGCTGGCGCGATCGTCGCTCGGACTCGCTCGCGAGCCTTGGATCGCGCGCCACGTCGCGAAGGCTCTCGGCCGGATCGGCGTCGCCGATGATCGCGTGTCGTCGGCCATGCGGGTCGCTCAACGCGGGCACGGGCGGCACGTGATGGGGAAGCGGGCGGCGCGCGCCGCGCTGGTCGCGTTGGGGCGGCCTGATCTCGTGGTCGCTGAGTTCCCGTGGGTCCGCTCGGCTCGGGATCACGTGCGCCTCGTGCCGGCGATCGAGCGATTGTCGCGAGAGGCTGCGCGGGGGCCTTCATTCGGGGCTGCGGCGGCACGCGCGACGGGCGGCGTGCCGATCGAGCTCGGCATCGACGGTCCCCTCGTCCTGATGCGGGACGCGTCCGTGATTCGCCTCGACGTCCAAAGCGGCGCGGTGCAAGGCGTGTCGGGTGCGCTTCGCGACTCTGCGCTCATGAGGGCCGCGGAGCGTCACATGGATCTGTTGGCGCTGTGGCCGGATCGGCCTGCGGGCGCCGGAGCGTGCGCGGCGTGCGCCGGCGCGGGCACGAACCAGGACGCGAGCCCGTGCACGAGCTGTCGCGGGACCGGGTGGGGGATCGGCGTCGACTGAGCCGTCATGGCCCCGCTGGCGCCGATCTCCCGTCGCGTCATCGCATCGTCTTCGCCATGGCGACGAGCTGATCGAGCGCCTTGCCCCAGCCGTCGTGGAACCCCATCTTCTCGTGCTTGTCGCGGGTCTCCGTGTCGCGGTGGATCGCGATCGCCGTGTACCGCGTGGCGGCTCCGACCGACTCGAGGCTGAGCATGCCGGTGAAGAAGGGCTCTGGTGCCGGGCGATACCCGGGGAGGAGCGCATCGGTCCAGATGAGTCGCTCCATCGGAACGACTTCGAGATAGCAGCCGTTGCCCGGGAACTCCTGACCCTCCGGTCCGCGCATCACCGTTCGGAACATTCCGCCGGGCCTCAGGTCGATCTCACATTCGACGACGCGCCACGGAACCGGGCAGAACCACTTCTTCAGGTGCTCCGGTTGCGTCCATGCTGCCCACACCAGGTCGCGCGGTACGTCGACGGTCCGTTCGAGTACGAGGTCGAGCTTCGGATCAGGTTTGAATCCACGAGGCAAACTCATTTGCGCTCCTTCTTGAGCTTCAACAGGTAGTCGTCGAGCTGGTCCAACCGGCGTTCCCACAGGCTTCGTTGCTGGAGGAGCCAATCCTCAGCCACCTTGAGCCGCTTCGGGACGATCTCGTAGGTCCGCACCCGGCCCTCCTTGCGCGATTGCACCAACCCGCAGTCCTCGAGTACGCCGAGGTGCTGGGAGAACGACGGGAGGGCCATGTCGAAAGGCTCGGCAAGCTCGCTGACGGTCGCCGGACTTCGACAAAGCCGCGCGACGACCCGGCGACGCGTCGAGTCCGCAAGGGCGCGGAAGATGTCGTCCATCGTGTCGGTGGCGGTCGTCATGGGCGTCGTCGCGGGCTCGGGGCGCTTCGATTGTGCCAAGTCGAACACTTAGGTCAAGGCCTAAGTATTGGGCCGCGTGGCCGGCAGCGGCTGGGAGGGAAGCGGCGATCCTGTCCGACGACTCACCGCGTCCAACACACGGCGTTGCAACGAAGGTTCGGGGATCGACGCCCCGCTCCGCCGCCGATTCGACGTCGTGCGATCGTCCCCGTCTGCTGCCGCGTTCGTCGGACCGCCCCGGCTTGCGGCCTCGGACACTGCGGCGCACGCGCCATGGCGGGCGTGCGCCTTTCGGCGGAGCAACACACGACGGCGACGCGATCGACTACAATCCCGCGGTCCTGGAACGTCGCAGCTCGACGGAGACCTCGCCGGTCGCGACGGCTCCGGAAAAGACGCTGGCCGCAGCGGAGCGCCGCGGCCGTTCGAGAGGAGGGTTCGATGTCCCCGACCGTCCATGCCTCGCGTGAGTGCGCACCGATCACGGTCAAAGTCGCTCTTGCGTGCGCGATCCTCTGTGCGGTCGCGGTGACTCAGGACGGTGACCCTGGAAAGCTGAAGAAGTCGGCGGACGAGGTTCTCGCGCTCGACGTCGTGCAGGCGCGCGACCGCGTCGTCGAGACGCTCTGCGAGGACGACGCGCTCGTGCTCCGCGCGCGTGCCGTGATCGGGACGCCGACGCCGGAAACACGTCCGGTGCGACTGGAGATGGCGCCGGAGACCACGCCAGCGCTCGTTCTGCTGCCCATCGGGGATTTCGATCCGCTGCTGATCGTCGAACTCGCCCAAACGCTCTCGAAGACACTGGGTATCCCGGCGCGTTCGTCAGCTCGAGTTCGAGATGGGGCAGCCCGGACGCGACGCGCTCGGGGAGACGCTCCGGCGGATGCGTACCGCGCTGATGAAGCGCGTCGAATCTCCAGAAGTCAAGCGCGCGCTCGCGAAGATCGGACTCTCGACGGGTGAGCTGGCCGCCGACCAGAACCTGCTGGCCGTCGAGCGGTGGCTCCGCGCGGAGACTGGCGGCCCCGTCGCCGTCGCTGCATTCGACGCATCGATCCGTCTGGCGACACTGCGCCAGCAATGGGACGCGGCCCTCATCCGAGAGCAGTTGAAGACGCGCCTCGAGCAGTTCCGCAAGAAAGGCGTGGCGTATCTCGCGGTGACGAGACTCGACATCTACGCCGACGATCACAACTACCTGTTCGGTCAGGCCGAGGGCGACCTCGGCGTGTTCTCCTATGCGAGGTACAGGGCGGAGTTCTTCGGCGAGACGCCGCTGCGGTCGCGCCTCACGACGCGAGTGCTGAAGCAGGCGCTCGCAAGCGCCGGACACGTCTTCGGTGTGGAGCGGTGCACGGATCCCGGGTGCGCCCGAGCGTTCTGCATCAGCCTGGAGGAGCCTGACGCGGAGTCCGACGTACTCTGCGCCGCGTGCAAGGCCGGGTTCGAGCGCGCATTTCGCGCTGCGCGGTGACCGCGCGTCGACGGGCCATCGCGGAGACGCGGAGTGCGCTCTCGTGAAAGCGGTCGCGGTGCCGGCGTCCGGCACCGCGACCCGCGTGCTCGATCACGTACCCAGCGTCAATCGCAAACCGTTCGTCAGCGAGAATCCCGTCGGCGTGAAGAGAAACGCCTGGAATCGAACGTCGGCGCATTGGAGGAGCGGATCGTTGGGGATCGTCGAGCAGAACGACCAGGAGCCGAGCGCGTCGGTCGTGATTCCGAGGAAGATGCCGATGCCTGCCGGCGCCAGATAGATGCTGCACGACCCGAAGGGCGCGTACGGCGGGGCCGTCGGTCCGCTGAAGAGCAGCAGGCCGGGAGCATCGGGCGCCGCGCCGTTGATCGACAGGCATCCGACCTGTCCGAGGATCGGCAGGGTGCCATTCAACGTACCGGCGGACGCGTCGCACGACGTGCCGTAGGTTTCGCTCACGGCCGAGTGCGTGATGACGGCCAGCGTGAACGACCCGCCTGGAGCGAAGCCGAGCGCACTCACGGAGATCAGGTATGTGACGCCGGCCGGTGCCGTCAGCGTGAGGCGCGGGACTCCGCCAGGGACGCCGCCGGCCGCGCTCGGCGCGGTGCCGCACGAGCCGGCATCGCAAGCCGCGAGGACGAGTGACCCGCATCCGCCCGTGAACGCTCCGAGGACGGCGGGGAAGGACGCGCCCGCACCATCCGCCGCGCACAGCGACAGCGTGAGCTCGCTCGCGCAGGACGTCGAGTTGGTGAACGAGTACCAGACGTCGCGCGATGCAGGCGCGCAGAAGAGCGGCAGGCCCGGCTCGGTGGTTGCCGTGCCGTTGTCGCCGATCACGAGCCCGACCGTGACCGGCGCGGCGGTGGTGCACAGGTCGTTGGCCGGGACGACGGTGACGGCCGCGGCGTTCGACGTGGCCTGCCCACACCCGTTCGTCACGACGCAGTCATAGGATCCAGCGTCCGCGAAGGCGGCGGCGTTCACCGTGAACGTGGCGAGAGTGGCTCCCGAGATCGCGTTCGAGTCCTTTCGCCACTGGTACGTGAGCGGTGCGGTGCCAGACGCGGAGACGGACAGTGAGAACGGCATCCCGGCAGTGACGACCGTGCCCGTGGGCGACGTGTCGACGACCGGCGCCAGGTCGACGGAGAGTGACGCGGCGCTGCTCGTGGCCGACCCGCAACCGTTGGTGACGACGCAGTCGTAGGAACCCGCGTCCGCGGCGATGACGGCCGGGATGGAGAACGTGGCGAGCGTGGCGCCGCCGATGGGGTTGCCGTCCTTTCGCCACTGGTAGCTCAGGGGTGCGGTGCCCGAGGCGGAGACGCTGAACGTCGCGGTCGTTCCTTCGCAGGTGGTGACGGGCGATCGCGGCGACGTCACGGACGGCGCGACGTCCACGGTCAGGGTCGCGGTCGTGCTCGTGACCGAACCGCAGCCGTTCGACACGACGCAGTCGTACGCGCCCGCATCGAAGGTCGTCACCGATCCGATGACGAACGTGGGGGAGGTGGCGCCAGAGATCGGGTTCGTGTCCTTCCGCCACTGGTAGGTGATCGGGCCCGTCCCGGTCGCCGTCGCATCGAACGACGCTCCGAGGCCCTCGCACGTCACCACGGGCGCGGGCGCGGACGGCGCCGGCGGTGCCGTCACGTCCAGAGTCGCACCGGCGCTCGTGGCCGATCCGCACCCGTTCGTGACGACGCAGTCGTAGGTGTCGGCGTCGCCGTTCGTCACCGACCCGATGGAGAACGTCGCGAGCGTCGCTCCGCCGATCGGGTTGCCGTTCTTGCGCCACTGGAAGGTGAGCGGCGCCGTGCCGGTAGCGGAAACGGTGAACGACGCGGGCGTGCCCTCGCAGGCGCTGACGGAAGCTGGCGGCGTGTCGATGGTCGGCGCCGTATCGACCGTGAGGGTCGCGGCCGCACTCGTCGCCGATCCGCAGCCGTTCGTCACCATGCAGTCATACGACCCGCCGTCCCCGACGGTCACGATGGGAATGGTGAACGTCGCCGTCGTGGCGCCCGAGATCGGGTTCAGGTTCTTGCGCCACTGGAAAGCGATCGTCGGCGTGCCCGTCGCGCTCACGGTGAACGACGCCGGCGCGCCTGCGCACACGGTCGCCGGTACGGGGTCGCCGCCGCTGGCGATCTGCGCAGCCGTGCAGCTGACCGGGATGAAGCGCACCCCGCGGAAGATCCGGTTCGTTCCCGCATTCGCGACCGTCGTGAACGGTGACGCGGCGCCAGGTCCCGCGTCCGTGACGGACACGAGAGCGTTTCCGGTGGCCTGCGTGGTCGTCGCGTACAACGTGGTCGTTCCGCCGTTGACCACGCCAGACAGGCCGCGGCACCCGACTCCCGTCGCGGGGTTCAACGTGTATTGGAGCGTCCACGTGCCCGACGAGAGGACCCACTTCTGGATCCCGCCAGCGGTCGTCGTCCGGTCATCCGCGACGTACAGAGTGGAGTTGTCTGCGAAGAAGTAGTCGTACGTCGAGTTGCCGGTGACTGCGGAGAATCCAGGGAGCAACGTCGTGACCTGGCCACTCGTCGTGGGAAGGCCCGTGCCGACCGTCGACACGCCGAGGAACGCACCTGACGCGCTCCCCGTGTAGAGCTGGCCGTTGAAGATGTTCACGACGCGATTGTTGGTGACGGTCGAGCTGAGCTGCGTCGACGTGGACTGGCCCACGCCGGAGACGAAACGCACGCCGGCGCTCGTCGTCGGGCTCCCCGTACCGCCGACCCAGAACTGCGTCCCATCGACCGTCGCGACGCTGCGAACGCTGCTCGCGAGGTACGCGTCGGTGAGTGCCGTCGTCGTGTCGATGCCGCCGCTCAACGCGACTCGTGAGATGACTCGCGCCGCAGCGCTGGTGACGACACTCGCGGTTCCCGGGATCGCCCGGTATCCGGCGTGGACCAGGAACTGACCGTTCGAGGAGAGATTGAGGAACCCCTCGGACGTCGCCGTGCCGGAGTTCGTGATGGCATCCGCTGCCGACGTCGGCAGCGCGATCGTCTGGACGAGCGAGCCCGCCGCGGTGTATTCATCGAGGAACACGGCGGCGGCGGCCGAGCCGAGTGCGGCGGCGCCGTCACCGAGGCGGAGAGCGACGACGTGGCCCGGCGCGATCGGCGCTTGCGCAGGCAGCGTGGCCGATAGCGAGGCGAGGAGGACGAGGCATGTCGACGTCGCGAGCCGATGGCGGACCGAGGCCATGGACCCGACAGATTGGGGCTTTGTCACGAGACTTCCTGTTTGTGATTGCGCAGGGGGCTGGGTGAAACGCGAACCCTGATCGGGTTCGGGGAGACGAGGTTATGTCTTGGCGGCCCTTCGTAAAGAGCCGGTGTGGGGCCGGAGAAGTTCGAGTTCGCGTCGCGCCTTCGAGTGATGGCGCGGCAAAGCGGCGCTGAGGGAACGCTTCTCCGAAACCGGCGTCGTGCGAGCGTGCTGCGCCGCGTGCGGTTGCGCACGGAGCGGCCGCCGTCGGCTCGTGGTGCGTGCGCGTCGCTGGCGACCGCGCGCGCTCAGCTCGGCGCTATTTCGCCGCGCGGCGCGTCTTGCGTTGCGTGATGTAGCTCTCGAGTTCCATGAGTTCGATGAAGCCGTCCGCGGCGGGGTCATCGGGCAGTGGGCCGAACTCGACGAACTGGATGTCTTCTGCCGCCGAGACCTCGCCCAGGCCTTCCTCGATGATCTGGCACATCGCCGCGGCGAAGTCGTCGCGCGTCTCGTCCGAGTAACCGGGCCCGACGAGGAGCAGCCCGAGTTCCGTGGGCGACTCCTCGGGTTCGAACGGGACGAACCAGCACTCGCCCGGGTCCAGCTCGACGCCGGCAGGGGATACGACCGTGTCGAATCCCTGAGGTGGCTTGGGACCGACGATGTTCCACCCGGGGATGTTCGGCGCGACGCCGACGAGCTCGCGCACCTTGGGAAAGAGCGCGGCATCGCCCTGCGCCGTGACGACGAACTCGAGCGGCCCGTCGTCGGGCAGTCCGATCTCGAAATAGAGGTTCGGATCCACGCGTGTGATCCGTTCGAGGATCTCGTCGAGCAGCGCTTCCTCGTTCGGTCCCTCGAGGTCACGGAAGCGTCGTTCGTTGGCGGCGAACCAGTTCCAGAAGTCAGTGGCCGGGCTCATGCGGTGGATCCTCGCCGCACGGTGGCTGAGCCGGGCGGGTTCGGTCTGGGTAGGATGTGGCCGCGCCGGAGAAAGCCGCACGAGTGCGCGACGAGTCCGGACGCGGCGAGCAGTGTTCCAGGTACGGGCGGGCGACTCCACAGGGGGCGCCCGCCGTCGATCGAGAAACGGTGGCCGAGCGGCGTCGCCGCCGCACACCTGAGGTTCGCGCCGGGCCGCCGCCGCGTGGCGGCGCCGCGCGTGAACCGGCGGACCGCGCAGGATACGGACACATCGGATGCACAAGACGCTTCGTTCAGGTGCCAGGACGTGGGCAGCTGCCGCGTTGCTCGTCGTCACGATCGCCGAGCCGGCGCCATCCCAGTCGGCCCAAGCGGCGCGCATGGAGGCCTATTTCGCTGCCTGCACGGCGTTCGGGTTCTCCGGCGTCGCCCTCGTCGCCAAGGACGGACTGGTCGTGTTCACGGGTCGTGGCGGGTTGGCTGATCGCACGTCGGGCCGGCGAATCGACGAGAACACCCTCTTCGAGATCGCATCCGTCACGAAGCCGTTCACGGCGTGCGCCGTCATGAAGCTGGTCGAGGCCGGGCGCATCAAGCTCGACGATCCGATCTCTCGCCATCTTTCCGGCGTGCCCGGGGACAAATCCGACATCACGGTGCGACACCTTCTCACGCACACGTCCGGGATGCCGCGAAGCGCCGCCGACGGCCGCGGCGACGATCGTGACGTAGCCGTGGCCGCCTATCTGAAACCGCCACGAGCGCACCGGCCCGGCAAGACGTTCGAGTATTGGAACGGCGGGTTCGCGATCCTCGGCGCACTCGTGGAGCGGGTTTCCGGGAAGCCCTTCCTCGACTACTGCCGCGAGAACGTCTTCGCGCCGGCCGGACTCGTCGACACCGGATTCACCGGGGATGCGATGCCGAAGGAGCGGCAGGCCATCGGCTACGCCGCGGGCGCCGCGGTGCGTTACGCCGCAGAGCATCCCTACGGGACGTTCGGATGGCACTACAAGGGGATCGGGGGGATCGTGGCGTCGGCGAACGACCTGGTCCGGTTCGCCGTCGCGTTCGAGGGCGGGCGCGTGCTGAAACCCGAAAGCGTTCGATTGATGCAGACGGAGAGCGTGAAGGACCAGGGCCTGGGGTGGGGAGTCACGACGACCGCCCGCAAGACGCACCGGATCTCCCACGGAGGGGACGTGAAGGGCTTTCGTTCGGAGTTCCAGATCTTCCCCGAGGAGAAGGTCGTGATCGTCGTGCTCGCCAACACCGACGTCGTCCCGCCGTGGATGCCGGCGTGGAGCCTCGAGGCCGCCATGTTCGACGGGCAGCCGCAGTGCCCCGAGCCACCGGCACTCGCAAACTTGTCGGATGCGGAACTGACGTCGCTATCTGGGACGTACGCATCGGCGGCCGGAGAGCGGCTCGTCCTCGAGCGCGACGGCGGCGGCTTCCTCGTGGGAGCCGAGGGCGTGGACGCGTCCCGGTGGCTCTCGGGTGGGCGTGCCGAGGCGCAGCCTGCGGTCGAGGTGGCTCGCACCGTCATCGCGGCGCTGATCGCAAAGGATGCCGCGCCGATCCGGAGAGTCGTGCGCGATGGACTGCCGTCGCGTTGGCCCGACGACCTCGTGAGCCTGCACTGGCCCGGCTTCGTCGCCCCGCTCGGTGTGATCGACGAGTGGGATCCCATCGGTACGCAGTCGCCGAGCGAAGGCGTGACGGAGGTCACCTTCGCGCCACGGCCGTCCCGCGGCGTTTCGCGGGCGACGGTGGTGATCGACCACGGCCGACTGAGCGGCTTCAACCTGACCGGCCCGCGATTCGGCTCCGAGCGCCGCGTCGCACCCACGACGAGGACGCGGCTCTCCGCGTTCGACTGGGACAAGGGGACGACGGAGTCTCCGCTGGAGGTCGTCTGGAAGGATGGTCGTCCGGTCGCACTGGTCGTGACGGTGAACGGAAGGTCGGTGCAGCGCTTCGAGAAGTCGTGACGCCCGGTGCGGCTGCACCATGCCTGCGCGGTCGTGTAGACTCACCACGCCCCCGAGGTTTCCACGCATGCAACGCCTTCAGGCCTTCGTCCTCGTGGTCGCGGCGACGGTTCACACTGCCGGCCTGGTCCGCGCCCAGTCGCTGACCCACACCGATCTGATCCTCGGCCAACCGGCCGCACTGCAAGTGAGCGGCGCCATTCCAGGTGCCGACGTGGCGTTTCTCCTCTCGTTGACCGGCATCGGTTCAGGCACGTGCTTTCCACCGACGACGCTGTGCCTCGACGTCCTGGAGCCCGTGACGATCCTCTCCGTGACGCCGGCCGACGCGGGTGGCGGCGCGACGTTCGCGACGGTGGTTCCTCCGGCGATCCCTCTCCTCACCGTGTTCGCTCAGGCGGTCGTCGTCAGCAGCGGGGCCGGCGGTGTGACCCTCGCGAAGACGACGCCGTTCCAGACGTCGGTGCAGACGCTCTCGGCACTGAGCGACACGTTCACGGGTTCGACGCTCTCATCGAGCTGGAGCGTCTGGAATCCGGGGCTGGTACAGATCACCGTCACGGGCGGATCGCTCCGGCTCCAGCCGCTCGCGACGGGTAACGCCGCCACGTGGTTCGCGGACGGCGAGGGTCCCATGGTCTACAAATCGGTCACGGGCGACTTCACCGTGACGGCGACCATCCACGCGCGGAATCCGCTGGCTCCGACTCAGCCGCCTCCGTTTCCGTACCGCCTCGGCGGGCTGATCGTGCGCGATCCGAACTCCGTTCCCGGGAATCGGAACTCCGCCCACGTGGCACTCGGTGCGGGGACCGCGGCCGTGCCCGTCGCGGCGGAGGACAAGACGACGGTGGCCTCATCCTCGGATTTCATCCTCTACCCGATCTCGACTCCGGACGGCGAGCTGCGGATCACACGGCAAGGCGCGCTGATCGCCCTCTACTTCCGGGCCGTCGGCGCGACCTCGTGGACGCTTCTGCGCAGTCACCTCCATCCGGAGTTCGCGGCGACCGTCCAGGTCGGCGCGATGGTCTACTCGAACTCGGCGCCGGCCAGCATCGTCGCGATCTTCGACGACGTCACGTTCTCTCCCTGAGGCACTCCGTCACGCCGCACCGTGACGATCGCGCCACTGCGCGATTAGGATGCGTGGCCCATGTCCCATGAGGACCATCAGCCTGCCCTGCTTCGGTTCATCCGCCTCTACCTCGAGGACCGGCAGGCGCAGCGCATCCGAACGCTCGGCGAGTATCTGGAGATCTTCGCCGACGCGCAGGAGAGCGTCGCCGAAGCGTTTGCCGAGCTCGAGCTCGCTGGCGGCGAGCCGCCGTCGCCGCCTTTGGCCAACGACGACTCCCACGTGGGCCCTTACACGCTGATGGGCGAGTTGGGCCGTGGCGGACAGGGCGTCGTCCACCTCGCCGTCGACGAGCGCCTCGGGCGCAAGGTGGCGCTGAAGTGTCTGTCGGGGTCCGGGGCGTGGTTCGAGACCGCGCTCGCGCGTTTCCGCCGTGAGGCCGAGCTCGTCTCGCGGCTTGACCACCCGGGGATCTGCGTTGTTTACGACGCCGGGTTCGCGGGGCGCATGGCCTACATCGCCATGCGGCACGTCGAAGGCGAGACGCTCGCGCGACGGATCCAGCGCGGGCTGGATGCCGGCAAGCCTCCCGACGCATCCGACGTCGCCTTCGCGATCCGAGTCGTCGAATCCGCGGCGCGCGCGCTCCACGCGGCTCACGAAGCGGGCGTCGTCCATCGGGACGTCAAGCCGGGCAACATCATGGTGCTGCCATCCGGCGACCCCGTGCTTCTCGACTTCGGCCTTGCGCAGGACCTGACGTCCACGACGCTCACGGGATCCGGTTGCGGCGTCGGGACCCCGGCGTACATGGCGCCCGAGCAGATCCAGGGCGGGAGCGGAGTCCACGACAGGCGCGTGGACGTCTACGCGCTCGGCGCCGTGCTCTACGAAGCCGCGACGCGGAGACGCCCGCACGAACGCGCCAATCGCGAGGCGCTGTTCCGCGCCATCCTCGATGACGAGGCCTCGGATCCGCGTCTCTTGAACCGCGCGATCTCCAGGGACTTGTCCGTCGTCATCTCCACGGCGACGTCCAAGCGACCGGACGCTCGCTATCCCACGGCGCTCGCGTTGGCGGAGGACTTGCGGCGCGTCCGCGAGCACGAGCCGATCCGTGCGCGACCGACGCCATCGCTGACCCGCCTCCTTCGCTGGGCCCAGAGAAACCCTCCGGCCGCTGCGAGCCTTTCGGCAGCCATCCTGGTGTTGGTCGTCGGGCTGGCGACGACGCTCGCGTGGTGGCGAGAGGCGGAGGCGCGAGGTCGCGACCTCTTGTCCGAGAAGGCGGCTGCGGCACCGCTCCAGTATTCGGCCGCGCTGGCGGCCGCCCTCGCCGCACACGAGGCCGGAGACGACGTCTCGGCCGGGCGCTTTCTCCGATCGACACCGGTGGATCTCCGCGGCTTCGAGTGGGAGTGGCTGAACGGGAGCGTGAATCGCGCCGTGCGCGTGGTCCGCCCTCCGGGGGCGGGCCAGGCCGTGCTGGTCGACGGCAGCCCGGGAACGGGACTGATCGCGCGAACCGCCGACGGCTCGCTCGTGCGCGTGGACCCCGACGATCCGGCGTTCGAGTCCGCCGTCACTGACGATCTGGCCTCGACGCGCGTGATTGCAACGGCCGACCTGGCCGACGCACTCGTCACGGCCGACCCCGTCCGGATGGTGGAGGTTCGTTCGGGTCGGACGCGGTGGACGCGCGCGGATCTCGCCGGGATCGAGGCGCTCGGAATCACGCGGGACGGGCTCCTCGTGGCAGCCTACGGCCGGGACCGGCGCTTCGTCGCCCTCGACGGCCGCACCGGCGAGACCGTGCACGAATCGCGAGTGGACCACGACCCCGTCGCGCGGATCACGTTCGACGCGGCCGGAACGCGGTGCCTGGTTTCCGGCGGAACGACGGCGCGCCTCATGCGCGTGACGGACTGGAGCGAGATCTGGCGCAGCACGGCGCCTTACGCGAGCTTCATCGGGCGGGGAACGCTGATCACGGCCGTGGGGAGTGCCGAAGCGACCATCTCGCGAATCGACGTCACGACCGGCACGACGACGTGGACGTCGCGGGACACCACGGCCGTACCTGCGGCGATCGACGCCGATGACCACGGAGATTCGCTCTTCGCGATCGGGAGCGCGGGCGTCCTCCGACTGGACGCCGCATCCGGCGTGAGGATCAGCCGGCTGTGCGCGCCGCAGGATGGCGCCGTGTGCGTCCGATTCCTGCCGGAGCTGGGCGGTGTCTTCGTCGGAGCGTCCGACGGCTCGATCCGCATCTTCGACCCACGCACGGGCCCGGAGGTTCGTGCGGTCCCTCTCCATGCCGACGGTGTGTTCGCGTCGGCGCCGTCCCCGGATGGTCACGCGTTCGCGTGCGCGGGCTGGGGTTCGATCCGCGTGGTGGACGCGGCGACCGGCGCGCTGAAGTCCTGCGACTACGTTTCCGAGGATCTGTTCCAAGCCGTGGCCTGGTCCGGCGACGGCGCGTACGTCTTCGCGTCGGGCGTGCGCGGTGGCCTGTATCGAATGACACCGGGCGGAGATCCCACGGGACGGATCCGGGCGCCGACACGGGAGTCGGCGACGGCCCTCGCGGTGGCACCGGACGGGTCGGGCGTATGCGCAGGCCTGGCCGGCGGGGCGATCATCGCCTTCGACTCGCGGATCGAGCGCCGCGCGACGCGGTTCGCCGGCCACCGCTCGGCGATCCGCGCGATGGCGTTCGATCCCAGCGGTCGCGTCCTGGCATCGGGTTCCGGTGGTGGCGGCGCGTTTGCCGGCACGACGATGCCGATCCCGGACGGCGAGCGCGACTCGACCGTACGGCTTTGGGACGCGAACTCCGGAGACGCGCTTCGCGAGTTGCGCGGGCACCGCGCGACCGTTCGAGCCATCGCGTGGTCGCACGATGGAAGCCGGCTCGCGTCGGCCGACGCGTCGGGCGTCGTCATCGTCTGGGATGCGTCTTCAGGCGCGCAGCTCGGCGCGCGGCGGGTCGCGACGCCGTCTGCTGCGTCGGCCGTGTTCTCCGTCGACGACGATCGTCTGGCGGTTGGCTTCGAGGACGGCGCCGTCTGCATCCTCGACGTGCGTCTGGAGCGTGAGCCGTTGCGGTTGCGCGCCGCGGGGCTGGCGCCGGTGTCGCTGGTTTGGACGCGGCGTAACCTGTCGGCGAGCGGAGGCGCGCTGGGACTGGCGGCCTTCGACGCCGGAGCACCGGCATCCGGATGCGCAGCGTGTGACCTCGTCGAACGTGCGGCGCGTTTGATCGTGACTCAGCCGGCCGCGTCCCAAGTCACGTCGGATGCGCTCGAGCGAGGGCTCCTGGCGTGCACGACGGCGCCGCCGGAGATTCGCGCGGCGGCCGCTGCACGCGCGCGGATCGCCGGTGATCACCCGTCCATGCTCAACAACCTCGCCTGGGGTGCTGCGCTCCATCCCGGACGGAGCCAGGAGGAACTCCTCGCCGGTCGTGCGGCGGCGTTGTCGGCCATCCGGTCCAGGCCCGACAGCTGGGGGCTCCGCAACACGCTCGCTCTCGTCGAGTATCGTCTCGGGAACTTCGACGCGGCGTTCCTGGCCACCGAGGAGGGCTTCAAGCTGCGCGGGAAGGACGCCGTGGCGCTGGGCGCGGATCTGGTGATCCAGGCCATGGTCAAGCTCAGGCAGGGGGCTCGCGATTCCGGCCTCGAACGGCTCGACGCGGCGAAGCGAGCCCCCGATCGAAGCGAGCCGGACGTTCAGCGACTCATCATCGAGGCTGAGGAGCTGGGGTCGAAGCCATGAGGTGATTCGGCCGCGTGGTACGCTCGCGCGCCGTCATGTCCGCCCCCGAAGATCCCGCCGCCGACCTGACCTCGGCCCACCTGCGCTCCGCGGCGCGCGGCAGCTCGGACGCCGCGAACTGGATCGTGAACCGCTTCACGCCGCTCCTGCGCGCGAACGCCGAGTATCGTTTGGGGCCGAGGCTGCGCGCACTCTACGATCCGGAGGACGTCGCCGCCGAGGTGTGGTGCGTGACGTTGCCGAGGCTCGGGAAGATGCCCGAGCGGGAGGGAAGACTCACCCCCGTGCTCCTGCGGTTCCTCACGACGGCGTTGAGACACGTGATGGGCAACCTTCTCCAGAAGCACGCGAAGGATGGCCGCGAGGTCGTGAGTCTCGATCCGTCGGCGCCAGGCATTCGCACCCCGACCGCTCTGGAGGCGTCCGGCGTCGTCACGCGTGCATCCCGATCCGAGCGACGTGACCTCGTGCTCTGTGCGCTCGACGAACTGTCGCAAGACGATCGTGCGATCATCGTGCTGCGGGGGATCGAGCAGGCCGAGCTCGTCGACGCGGCGGCGCAGCTCGGCATCACGACGAACGCCGCGTCGGTTCGCTACCACCGGGCGCTCGCACGGCTGCGCGAGCGCCTCCCGGGATCCGTCTTCGACGACCTCCGCACGGAGTGAGTGGATGATCGTCCGGCGCAGGCAATCTCAGTAGACCGTGCCCGTGGCGCCAGTCTGCCCGAATCCGGCGCGAACACCCGCCGAGAGGCCCCCGAGGCCACCCGTGCCACCCATTCCCGTGACGTAGGTCGGATTCGTCAGGACGGGGAACGCGCCGAGCGCGCGGTACACGCAGAAGCTCGGCCCGCCGTGGCCGCCCTGGCCCGCGCCGCCCGCGCCACCGGAGCCGCCCGAACCGCCGCTTCCGCCCGGGCCGCCGGCCACGACGGCGTTGAACGGCGGAACGGTGAAGATGTCGCCATCGCCCCCGATGCCGCCCACGCCACCGGCTCCACCTGCGCCACCCGATCCTCCAGTGCCACCGCTTCCACCCTGGGCCGCGGCGAAGAGGCATCCGTCGAAGGTCGGGAGGGCACCCCAGATGAACACGGCGAACGACGCACCGCCGTTGCCACCACCGGAACCGGGCGAGCCGCCGATGCCGGCGGCACCGCCGCCGCCGCCACCGCCGCCATGCGCACCGACGAAGCAGCCGCCCGCTCCGCCGGACCCGCCACCACCACCGCCACCTGCGGTGCCGTTCGAGCCATGGGATCCCGCCGTGCCGGGAACGCCCACGTCGAATCCGATCGCCGTCGCGTAGCCGAGGAGCGCGGCGCCGCCCATCCCGCCGTGGGCCCCGGTCGACCCCCAGCACCCGCTCGTTCCGAAGTAGCCGTTGTCACAGGTGACGTACTGACCGCCCGCTCCACCGCAGGCACCGGCTGGCGCCGACGTGCCGCTCGAACCGTTCTCCGCCCAGAACCCGCCCGTTCCGCCATCGCCGCCGTCCTGGGCAGCCGTCCCTCCCGAGCCGTGGACGCCACCCGCCGCGCGGCAAAACGCGTTGCCATGGCAGAAGGAGCCGGCGATCCCGGAGGATCCCGCAGCGCCCGGCGCGCCAGCGGAGCCCGTGAAGCCGGTCTGGCCGTTGCCGCCGTTTGCAGCGCGGAACTCACATCCTTCGAAGCGAGGCCCGTTCGGGCAGGACGTCACGCGAACCGCGATGGAAGACTCGGCTGGAACCGAAAGGAACGTCCCTCCGTCGGCGCCGGGCGCGGCGATGAAGCGGATGCGCTTCACCGTCGACGAGCCGGTGATCCCGTGGAACCGCGCGCCGCTCGACGGGACGTGCCAGGTCGTCGTCACGGTCGACTCGGGCAACCACGTCGTCGCGTTCAGCGACCCCTGCATGTCGACGGGAATGCTGATCGTCGTCGCCCCGACGGTGTAATCGCCAGATGCGATCCGAATCGGCCGGTGACGACCACTCGGAAGGACGCCGAACGACTGGACGATCTGCAGCGCACGCGCAATCGTCGCGACGGGAGTGCCGCGATCACCGGCGTTCGCATCGGAACCGCTCGATGCCGAGACGTACACGGGGCAGTCCGCCGCACGGAGCTCCACGGCGTTCGTCGTGGCGAATCCACCGGGAAGCGATGGGTCCGTCACTGCGGCCTGGACGAGGTAGCTCGTGTCGCCCAGGTCGCACCAACCCTGCGCCGAGAGCGTGAAGCCCGATGTCGAGAGCGTCGTCGCGCCGAGGGGCGTACCCGCGGTGCCCGAGAGCAGCACCACCGGGTTCTGTGGCGCGAGGTTCAACGCGATCGAAGGGAAGCCGGCCGTCGGCCCTGGGTAGGCTCCCGTCGCGAACGGCATCACGGCGATGTACAGCGGATCCTGCGCCGCGGTGCCCGCGGGCGAGAAGAAGCGGAGCGTGAGGGCGTCCGTGTCTCCGAGGTCGAAAACGTCGCGCGCGCTCGTCACGGGCGTAGCCCCCGGTTGGTTGACGGCCGTACCGAGGACGAAGTCCCGCCCGGAACCCGGGTACGTCCCCAGGTTGATGATTCTCGCGGCTCCGCTTGCAGTGCCGCCGGCACTCGAGAACGGTGCGCCTACGATCGCCAGCGGGGCCGGCCCCGAAACGCCGTGGATCACCGCGGCCGCGGCACCCAGGGACTCGGCGGCGGTGCCTTGCCAGGACCGCAGGGGGAGGAAGCTCGCGCCCGAGTACAGGCCGAGGCTTCCGCTCCCGTTCGCCGTCGGGCTCGCGACGATGAACTCGGATCGAGCGTCACCATCCAGGTCTCCCACGGCGCCAGCGCCACCGATGCGGCCTGGCAGCACGTGCAGGAGATCGAAACCCGCGAAGCGGTAGATGCGGGCCTCGGGCAGGAGCGTTCCGTTGAGCGGCGCGGAGCCGGCCAGGATCTCGCTCCTGCCGTCGCCGTCCAGGTCGCCGATGCCCGCCACGAAGGAACCGAAGCCCGTCTGAAGGCTCGCGGCGTACTCCGTGCCGAGTTCGGTCAGCGTCGCGCTGGAGTAGACGCGGAAGAACCCCGGTGCCGACGGAAACGTCAACGTCCCGGATGCGCCCACGACGAAATCCGTTCGGCCGTCACCGTCCACGTCGCCCAGGCTCGCGAGCGACGTGCCGAGGAACTGATCGTTGGTCGCGTTGTCGAAGCCCCAATACTGGGTGGCGGTGCCGCCGCGGTAGGCTCGGAGGGTTCCCCGATTGTTGAAGTAGTTCGCGGCGCCGACGACGATCTCGCTCCTTCCGTCGCCGTCGACGTCGCCGATCGAGAGCACCGACGTCCCGAAGTGCGAGTTGGAGACGCCGAACTGGATCGTCGCGAGCGGAACGCCCGTAGACCCGGACCAGATCTGCACGCGACCGACGAACGGCTGCCCGAGCGGACTGGAGTAGTCCGGTGACGAGACGAAGAAGTCGGACGTGCCATTGCCGTCGAAATCACCCGCGCTGCCGACGACGGCAGCGAATCGGTCGCTCGCAGGGCCGGTGACGGTGTGCATGACCGCCCACGTTCGACCGTTGTAGACGACGGCCTTGCCCACGTGGGGGCTTCCCACGATGACCTCGTTCCAGCCGTCATGATCCAGGTCGCCGAGCGCGCCCACGGTCGCGCCGAGCTGGTCGCCCGGTGCTCCGACGAACTGCTGGATGAGGGACTGCGCCCCTGCCGGCGCGATCAGCAGGGCGGTGACGAGCAGGATTGGTATGCGTCGACGGGGTTCCATGATCGGAGTCGCTTTCCCGACGTGAGACCGGACGACAGTGGCCGGTGTCGCGTCGCCGACTCCGCCTTTTGGGCGCCGAGCTCCCGCTTACATGGAATGCGCTGTTTTTTTTCGCCCGCCCGGCCCGACGCTTCCGCCCCCGGGCCCAGCCGTGGGCGCACCGCGTCGCGCGACGCTCCGCTACTGAGCCGAAAACCGGGTCACCGGAGAGACGCACCCGAGGGTGCCGCCGACGACTTCGAGGCAGAGGCACTCGAACGTGAATCCCGTCGCGAGTGCGAACGGCGGCGAGGTGATCGTCGGACCGTTGGAGAGGAAGTGGAACGGGATCACTCCGATCGGGGCCGAGATCTGCAGGTCGATGAATGGGATGCTCGCCGGCAGCACGCACAACCCCAGATAGGGGCCGGATCCAACGGGTCCAGGGCAGATGTCGACGCTGAAGATGCCGAAGTACTCGTGGGCGAAACGGAGGCGATCGAACGTCACGCTCGTCGGCGTTCCCGCTCCTGCGCTCTGCGCGACGAACGCGATCGGCGTCTCGGCGCCGTAGGTCGCCACTGGGCCGGTGAACCGCCCACCGACCGAATTGAACGAACCGCCGAAGACCAGGCGCGGGCCGTGGCCGTCGTCCAGGACGTCGACGGCGCTCACGTTGCCGTCGACGACGCCCGGACCCGCCACGACCCAGGCGCTCCCGTTGTGTCGAAGCAGCCCCGATGGATTCCCGGCGATGAACGGGCTGAACGTGGTGCCGACGTACGTCGTCGCGCCCGTGCCGTCGTCGAAGATGGCGGCGTCGTGTACCGGGAACGGTGCCGGCGCTGCGACCTGTTGGACGCTACCGGTGCGATACCGTCCCAGCGACGCGACGCCGTTAGCGAAGGTGTACTGGCCGATGACGAAAAGGTCCGAACCACCGACACCGGCGATCGTCTTCAGCTCGTACACGTCGCCCGTCGTGATCCCTGGCCCGACCTGCGACCAACCGGCTCCCGAAAGCCGAGCCAGCGCGCGCCGCGTGACGACGGGCGTTCCGCCAAGTCCGCCCACGGTCGTGAAGTTCCCGCCGACATACAGAGCGGTCCCCGATCCATCGGTGAACGGCTCGAGTGTGCGAACGATCTCGCCGACGCCTCCGATCCCGCCTGCGACGGAACTCCACACGGTGCCGTTCCACTTCGCGATGTGATTGACCGTTTGTCCTCCGGCGACCGAGAACTGGCCCACGGCGAAGAGCGCAAGACCGGTGCCATCGTTGTACATCGCGATGTCGTAGACCAGCACGCTCGATGCTGAAGGGCCTGAGGTCAAGCCGCCGCCGAGCGGCGCCCAACTCGTCCCGTTCCAGGCCGCGACGTTGTTCGCCGCGACGCCTCCGATGGTGAAGAAGGAGCCCGCGGCGATCACTTGCGGCCAGCCCGTCGTCGCGGGTTGGATCACCTTGGAGATCGTGCCGTTTCCCGTCGTTCCCGTGCCAAACGCGGAATCCCATCCGGACGCGCCGAGTTTGACCACGCCGCCACCCGCCGTGTTTCCGGCAGGCCACGTCCCCGCGCCCATGGCGTAGATGGCAGGTCCAGTTCCGTCGTTCATGGCGGCGACGCTTTCGACGCTCGAACTCGCGAGCCCTCGTCCCACGGAGGACCAGGACCCTCCGCTGAACCGCGCCACGTTGACGACTCCCTGCGAGCCCGAACTCCGGACGAATCCCGTGGCGATCACCTCGGGACCGTTCAACGAGGAGACCGAGCGGAGCCCCGCGACGTTCGAGCTGAAGAACCCGATGGCGTCCAGGCCTGCACCGGCCGCGGCCCACGAGGTGCCGTTCCAGGTCGCGACGTTCGGCGTCGACACCGGGCCCGCGCTCGTGAACACTCCGCCGACGAAGAGAGCACTGTTTGGTGCCGTCCCGTGGGCTGCGAGGGACTGGACGCTGGGAAAAACGCCGCCGCTCGCACTGATGCCGAGGCTCGGTCCGAGCGTCGTCCAGCTGTTTCCAACGAGACGCACGATGTGCCCCAAGGTAGGCAGCTGTCCTCCGGCGTAGAGACGGGGGCCGTTGCCGTCGTCATAGTTCTCGAGGGCGTAGACGGAGTCACTGCCCGAGAATGCGCCTGGATCGACCGCAGACCACGAAGTGCCGTTCCATCGGGCGACGTTCACTGCGGCCGTCCCCGCGAAGCCATTGAACCCGCCACCGACGTGAAGCTGCGCGGATGGCCCAGGCGGGAACGCAGCGAGCGCGAACATCTGTGCTGCTCCGCCGGTCGCCGTTCCTACCGCGGACCATGCGGATCCGTTCCATCGCGCCAGCCCTGGGACCGCCGTGGTTCCAGCCGTCCGGAAGCTCCCCGCAGCGAACAGCCGCTGCCCCTGGCCTTCGTTGTGTGACAGGAGTGCCCGCACGGCGACGGCGAATCCTGGCTGTGGAATCCCACCCGCGAGCGGCGACCACGTCGTTCCGTTCCACTTCGCGATGGAGTTCGCCGCGACGCCGCCGATGCTCGAGAACATCCCGCCCGCGTAGAGCGCAGGCCCGGTGCCGTCATCATGAACCGCCAGTGCATTCACCACACCCGCCAGGACACCGGACGGATCGACGCATGTGATGGACGACCACGTGGCGCCATCCCACCGTGCGACGCCCCCGGATGTGCCCACCCAATATGCGGGCCCGCGTCCGTCATCGAACTCGACGACTGCATTCGCGGGACCGGGCAGGCCTGACGCGGAGAGTTGTCCGAATGCAACCGGGCATTGGGACGTCGCAACGTGCGTCAGCACCGCGAACACCGCGAACAGAAGGGTCATCGAGCGGTCGATCGCCGCATGGCTCCGCCAGGAAAACGCATCACTCATCTCGTTCACTCCGTTGGCGAGATCATAGACGCAGTGCGCAAACAGTGTCGCACGGGTGAAATCCTCGTTTCGTGGCGCGACGTCATGCGGCGCCACGGGGAGCGAGCGCCCCAGGGTTCGCATGGGGGTGGTTTGGTTTGTTTCCCTCGACCGCGGCGTATTCGGTGCGCGCATTCACCGACGGCTTGCGTTCGAAATCGCGCATCGAGCGGTGAAAACCACGCCCGCGCCGCGCGTTCGGACATGCCGAGCGGCATCGTGGGTTCGATGTCGCACGGTCGGGCTCCCATGTGTGCGGATGTGCGCGCGTGGCGCGAGGTCAGTGACCAAGTGGGAGCCGCGCGATCGAGGTGAGGACATCCCCGGCCAGGGCGCAGACGGAGAGGTGGCGCACCGCGCCGCGAACATGGAGTCCGCTTCGATTCAACGGCGCGCAGAGGGCCGCGGCGCCGGCGATGTCGGCCGTCTCGCCGATCGTGATGTGCGGAACGAAGGGCCTTCCATCCGTGAGCAGCGGTGCGAGCGCACCCGCGTGGACCCGTCGGTGCAGGAGTGCCAGCTCGGCGCTACCGGTCTCGGGGACCAGAAACACGCGACCGCGTGAATCACTCGGGTCGGTGCCCAGTCGTGCTTCCTTGCATGCGAACTGGAACGGCGGTGTGCACGCGGCCGCGGCCCTCGCCGCGTCGACGGTCACGTCCGGGCCGTGAACGTCGGTGCCGAACATCAGAGTGAAGTGGGGCGCGACGAGCTTCGACTTCCGAAGATCGTGGGCGGTGCGGAACGAGTCGACGAAGCGGCCGTCGGCCTCGTCGAAGTCCGGGAATGCGAGGATGTAGAGAGTCGCCATCGGCATCCGCCAGGTTCCGCGTCACGCGGCGCCGCGATCGAACACACGCCTGCGCTCCGGAAGTCGGCGTGGCCGCGTCGAGGACGCAGTCCGCCGGCCGCCGGTTCCGCGACCGTGCACGCGGCCGTCGATGGCCGCAGGCCGGTCATTTCGTCGTCGTGGCCTTCTGGGCCCCGGCGCCCTCGGCCGTCGTCTTCAGCGACGCGAGGCCGCGTTCGAAGTCGCCACCGACCAGCTTGTCCATGTCCATGAACAGCGAGAACGCCTTCGAAAGGAAGTTGTTCTCTCCTTCCATGGACCACGTCACCTTCGTCCCCGCGCCCTCCGGCGAGAACGCGAACTTCACGTCGCTCGATTGCTCGAACGGCTTGATGAACTCGAGCTTGATCCCGAGTGCGGCTGGAGGCGTGCTCTGCTCGATGGTCATCTTCCCTTCGCCGACCTTGTCGTTGCCCACCCAGCCGTAGGTCGATCCCTTGCCTGACGCCGGGCCGCCGAACGTACGCTTCATTTCCGGGTCGAGCTTCTCCCACGGCGACCACGCGACCCAGTTGTGGAAGTCGTTCACCTGGGCGAACACCGCCTCGGGAGACGCCGCGATCGACGTCGAGCGCTCGACGCGGAACGTCGCCGGGCGCGTGGCGATGACGATGACGAGGATGACGATGACGGCGAGGAGGAACAGGAAGAGCTTGCGAAGCATCGGGTGGGCCTTTCGTCTTGGCCGAGGTTCGTTCGAGCGGCATGCCACCAGGCGGTGCCCATGTCGCCGGACATGGATCGAGCGATCGCTCGCCGCGTGTGGGGGCAGATCGAAACACGTCTCGGCACGATCGCAAGCCGGCAGACGCGCATTCACACGGCGCGGTCGAGGCGCTCGGTCGCGCCACGACCGGTGATCCGGTACGTGGTCGGCGACCGATGAACGTCCTAAGTGCAGGTCACCGCCGGAGACACGGGTGAAGCGTCAGGGCTTGTCGCAGTTCCACCGTCCACCACCACGGCACGCGATGTAGAGGAACAGGAACGCGTACACCAAGGCCAGTTCGCCCTGATTCACGCCCGGGAAGAACTTGGAGTCGAAGGCGAACTTCCAATGGAACTGGATGTATGCGACGGCCATGGTCCCGCTCGCGAGGAACGCGGCGCACGTCGTCCAGAAGCCGACGGCGACGGCCAGGCCCGTGACGAGCTCGATGAGCCCGCCCCACCAGATCTGGGACCACAGCTCGACGGCGTGCGGCGAGAGCACGCCGAAGATCTTCTGCATTCCGTGGAACGCGAAGAGCAGGCCGACGAGGACGCGCAGGATCGTGTAGACGGTGTTGGAGTACGGTCCGAGGATGCGTGCGAGCAAAGCGGATCTCCGGTGGTTTGCCAGGCGGTCTCAGCCCCAGGGTGGAGGCCTCGATCGAAACGCGCGCCGACGGGAACGGATTCCCGCCGGCGAGTCCATGTTGGTCGCGGAGGATAACTGCGCGTTCTCTCCGAGCGAGACCAAACGTCGGCCACGGTCGAACCCGCGACCCCAGAGGACGAATCCGCCGGTCGTTTCGCGTGGACTCCGCGCGCCCGTGACGTTCACGGCGCTTCGGCGTGCGTGCGACGTGGGGGGGGAATCCAGCGTCCCGACTTGACCCGAGGGATCGTCCGACGAAGCTTTCAGCCATGCGCCACCTACTCCGCTGCAACGTTCTGTGGGCCGCGCTCGGCGTCGCGCTGGGCGCTCAGACTCGATCCGACGTCGATGCTCTGCTGTCCGGGGTGAAGGCGATCGCGGCGCCGGGGACTCCCGGGCCTCTGGTCGTTTTCGGCGAGTCGGCGTTCGCCGTGGCGCTGTGGTCGAACGGTGCGCGCGACGAGGCCGCCGTCGCCGCCGCGCGGATGGGGAAGGGGCGGGTCGTCGGGTTCGGTCACGGCGGCTACTTCGGCAAGGCCGCCATGGACGAGGGCGACACCGGAAGGCTCGTGCTGAACTGCGTGCGCTGGGCCGCGGGAGACCATGCCACGATCGCGGTGCTCGCCGTCGACCTTCCGGAGATCGGCGCGCGCGCCCGAGCAGCGGGGATCACCGTCGTCGACGGACATGGCCTCGACTGGCCGTCCACGATCGAGCGGGCCTCGGTCATCGTCGCCGATACGGAGCACTTGACGGCGGAGCAACTCGGCGACGTCGAAGGCTTCGTCCTCCGCGGCGGTGGGTTCGTCGCATCCTCGCTCGGGTGGGGGTGGAAGCAGACCCATCCTGGATTGCGACTCGACCGGGACCACCGCGGCAACCAACTCGCCCGCAAGGCCGGCTTCGCGTGGTCGGACGGATACCTCGGGCGCATGCCGCCGCAGGACACGGACCTGGAGCGCCGTCGATGCGTCCACGCGGGGCACGCTCTCGACCAGCTTCTCTCCGCCACCGAGAGTCGCGGGAAGCGCGATGCGAAGCGGCTTTCGGCCCTGACCGGAACCGTCATCGATGCGCTCCGTGCCCTGCCTCCGGACGACGCGACCTTCCTGCCGCGCGTTCGCGGTGCCGTCGCAGCGTCCGCGCCGAAGCTGCCCGGAGAAGGTTCGCCGCTGAAGAGTGCGGACGTGATCGCGCGCCTTGGCCTCGTCCTTCGCCATCAGGACGCTGCGCGGCTGCC
Organism: Planctomycetota bacterium; assembly: GCA_044222185.1. Taxonomy (GTDB): domain Bacteria; phylum Planctomycetota; family CAIWVZ01; genus JBGANV01. Next base: position 454,477 of record JBGANV010000003.1, on the reverse strand, counting down.
GATCGATCAGGTCCCGGCCGCACCCGATGCCGCATGGTTTCCCGGTGTGGTGCCGCGCGACGTCCCGCGCGTTCGGGTGGAGCGCGACGTCGAGCTGGCGATCGACGGCTGGCAGAGCCTTGGGCTCTTCGCGACGGCGGGCGACGCAGTGATGATCGACGTTCCCGCGGACGCGGCAAGGCTCGGGTTGCGCCTGCGCGTGGGGTGCCACGAGGACGATCTGTGGAGCAAGGATTCGTGGTCGCGCGATCCGGAGGTGACGGCCACGTTCCCGATCGATCGTCCAAGCCTTCGCGTCACGACCATGCACGGAGGGCTCGTCTACCTGGAGGTGCCGAAGGGCTGCAAGGCAACCTCCGTCCGCGTCGCCATCGGCGGCGTCGTGCACGCGCCGTTGTACCGGCGGGGAGTGACCTCCGTCGACGAGTGGCGAACGACCATCCGCCACGCGCCCGGACCGTGGGCCGAGCTCGCGACGCGGAAGATCGTCCTGACGTTGAAGTCCGAGCACGTCCGCAAGCTCGACGACCCGGAGTCGCTGCTCGCGTTCTGGGACCGCGTCATGGATCTTTACGAGGAGCTGGGACGTGAGCCTCTCTACCAGCGGCCCGAGCGCATCGTGACCGATGTGCAGATCAGCGCCGGCTACATGCATTCGGGTTACCCGATCATGACGCACCTCGATGCGGGCGCGCGCATGGTCGACGTGAAGTACCTGACGAACGGAACGTCCGGCTGGGGCTTCTGGCACGAGCTCGGACACAACCGCCAGCGCGATGCGTGGACCTTTGGTGGAACCGGCGAAGTGACGAACAACCTGTTCTCGCTCTACGTCTCCGAGCGGGTGGGCGGCGTGAAGCCATGGGATTCTCCCCAGGTGAAGGGGAAGGCCGACGTCGCGCGCAAGCACATCGCGAGCGGCGCGCCGTTCGACAAGTGGAAGTCGGATCCGTTCCTCGCGCTCCGCATGTACGCGGAGATTCAGCAGGCGTTCGGCTGGGATTTGTACCGTCGCGTCTTCGCGGAGTACGCCGCGCTCGCGGCGGCGGAGCGTCCCAGGTCGGACGGAGACAAACGCGACCAGTGGCTCGTGCGGATGAGCCGTGCCGCAGGCCGCGACCTCTCGCCCTTCTTCACGAAGTGGGGCGTGCCGGTGACGGCAGGAGCGACGAGCACGCTCGCCGATCTGAAACCGTGGAGCGGGATCGACGAGCCGGCGTCCCGGCCAGACCCGTGATTGCGGCCGTCACTTCGTCGCTCGGGAAGCGAGGAGCGCCATCACCGCGGGGTTCACCCAGTCCTGGTCGTGGAATCGGGCTCCGAACTCCCATGCCGTGACGTCGCGATATTCGTGCATCGTCTCGTCGGCGACGAAGCGCAACCGTTTGCGGACCGACGCGCGGATCGTCGGGTCCGCGCCCGATTCCAGCAGCAGCCGGGCGAAGCCGTCGTCCTTCCGCAGCCCGACGCGGTGGGGTTGGGAGACGACGCAGCCGAAGAGTGCCGTGTGGCCGCCGAATCCGTCGGCATCGACGGCAGCCCTCGCGTTCACGTCGGCTCCGTGCGCGATCATCCAGCGGGCCAGCTCGATCTCGTCGTTGTCGACGCAGAGGTGGAGCAGGGTTCCGCCGGCGAGCGGCGAGCCGTGGAGCGCCAGCGACTCGTCCGCATGGCACCCGAGTTCACGGGGCCAGATGTCGCCGTGGGAGTACGTCCTCGAGAACAGTGCCGGGTCGCGCGAGAGGTGGGACTCGAGGAGGTCGAGACGTCCCCGGTGGACCGCCATCGGCGGTGTGTCCGCAAGCGGAGCCCCGTGGCGCGCGAGGAGTTCGAGGCATCGGTGCTTGCCTGCGGGGTTGCGGCAGTAGGTCTCGAGGACCATGGCGACCGGCGCGAGCGGATCTCCGTGCTCGTCCGACGGCGTCGCTCCGAGCTCGAGGATCAGCGCCAGCCCCTCTCCGTTCTGCGTTTCGCACGGCCCCATCGCAGCGTCCCGTGCGGGATGAGCGCCGAGCGCATGGAGCTTGCGCGCCGTGTCGGTGCGACCTTGCAGGCACGCGCGATCGAAGGCGAACTGGAGGTCGGTTGCGCCGAGGCCCCAAAGAAGCTCGATGATGCGGTCGCGCCCCAGGTTCGCCGCGTACGACATGGGCGGTCCCCAGTTGCCCTTCACCCCGCGGGCATCCTCGACGAGGAGGGATGGCGTGCGTGTGACCAGCTCACGAACCGCGTCGACGTCGTCCTGCCAGATGGCGTCGGTCAACTGACACGCGAGGACGAGACGCGACCAGTCAGGCAATCCGTAGCTGCGAGCGAGAGCGAGCCTGGCATCGTCGACGCTCGGGTTCGCCGCGGCGGATGCGTCAGGGTGGTTGCGTCGAACGGTTGCTCTGGCATCGGCGTCGCCGTCCCGGATCGCGCGGTGCAGAGCTTCGGCTTCGGCCGTGAGTCTGCCGAGGTCAGGGCGAACGGGGAAATGGCGCTCGGGCACGATGGGCTCGTCGTCAGTGGGTTCAGGAGCCCTTGCGGCGCGCGGCCTTGGGCTTGGGCTTGGGCTTGGGCGACGCGGTCTTCTTCGCCGATGAGGCGAACAGCGCCTGGCTTTCGCCGAGCCACGCGCCCTTGGCCTCCGCCGGTACGCGGCCGTTCTCGTCGAACCTCATCGTGATCCATCCGCCCGCGCCGGCAGAAAGCGCTTGGGCTCGGCCTTCACCATGGTCTGGAATGCGGCGAGAGACTCGCCGAGTTTCATTCGGACGTCCTTCTTTCCCACGAAGACGAACGCCTTGCCGCCGGTCGTGACCGTCGTGGCCTCGAGCGACGTACCGGCACACGCGATTCCGCGCTCCGCTCCAGGCAGCGCGAGCGCGGCCTCGATCACGTCGGCGCCAGTCACGTCCTTCGAACGCTTTGCAGTTCCCATGGGCTCGCTCCAGGTGGGGGAGGGACCGGTCGCGGCCCGTCCGACCACGAGCGAGACTCTACACGCCGGATGGGATCACGCATCCGTCGCGCCGAGGTGATCGGCGATCCAGTTCATCCAGTGGCGATATACCGAGCGGGCCCGCACCGGGTCCCCGGGGAAATGTCCGCCCACCGGGAAGGCCACGAACTTCGTCTCCACTCCGTTGTCCTTCAGCGCGTGGTAGAGCCGGTACGACTGAGCGACGGGCACGCGGGCGTCGCCCGTCGTCGAGAGCACGAGCGTCGGAGCCTTCGCGTTTGCGATCGCCGTGATCGGAGACTGCGCGACGTAGTCCTTCGCCGCGTCACCGGTGTACGGCGATCGGCCGTGGAACGAGTACCGTTCCTGGACGTTGAAGTCCGACAGGTCGTACTGATCGATCAGATTGGTCACCGCAGCGCCGGCGACCGCGACCTTCCACACCCCGTAGTGTCCGATCAACCACGACGTCATGTAGCCGCCGTACGACCATCCCGAGACCGCGATGCGCTCCGCGTCGATGAATCCCCGGGCCTTCACCGCTTCGATTCCCGACATCACGTCGCGGCCCGGGCCGTCGCCGGCGTCGCCGAGAATCGCCTTCTGGTAGGCGCTCCCGAGGTTGTCGCTTCCTCGATAGTTGGGTTGGAAGATCACCCATCCACGGGCCGCGAACGCCTGCACGGCAGGCGCGAAGGCCTGGGTCGAGGCTGCCGCGGGCCCGCCGTGAATCATCAGCACGAGCGGGTATTTCCGCGTGGCGTCGAAGCCGGGCGGAAGGACCAACACGCCGTCCTCCTGGAACCCGTCCGGTCCCTTCCACTCGATCCGCTCCACGGCTCCCAGGTCGAGTGCTTCGACCGCATCGTTGAACGACGTCAGCCGGCGCGGCGCGGCATCCGGCGACGCCATCACGAACAGCTCGGATGGATGGTGTGGCTCGCTGCCCGCAAACGCGATCATCCCGGACTTCCCGACCGTCGCGTCGATCCAGAAGGACCACGACGGGTTGGCGGCACCGAGGGCCAGCTTTCGCGGCGGGCCGTCCAGCGGCTGGATCCAGAGCGAAACGCGCGTGCCGTCGTTGCCCCCGGTCAGGATCGACTTGCCGTCCGGCATCCAGCGCGACTGGTAGAGGCAGCGGTCGATCGAGCTGGTGATCGTGCGTGGAGTCCCGCCGGTCGCGGGCACGACCTCGATCTCGTTGACCTGATTGGGGTCGTCACCGCGCGGATGCCACATCGCGATGGTGGAACCGTCCGGGCTGAACGTCGGCGTCGATTCCAGGAGCTTGCGCGACGTGAGCGATCGGATCGCCCCCGAATCGACGTCGAGCACTTGCACGATGGTCAGATCCGAGTCTCCGAAATGGGGGCGCTCCTGCCGAACGAACGCGATGGCCTTGCCGTCGGGCGACCAGGAGATCGCCGACGACGGAGGACCGGGCGGTTCGCTCATGGGGAGGCTCCACGAGCCGGAAGTCAGCCGCCTCGCCTCGCCGCCGGCTGCGGGAATCAGCCAGATGTGCGCGGGGCGCGGCGCGGACGTCGCGAGCGAGTCGTTGTTCCCGACCTCGAACTCGTCCATCCCTTTCTTCCGCGCCTCGCGATCGGCAGGCTCGTCCTCGGTGACGTAGGCGATCGCGTCTCCGTCCGGGCGCCAGGCGAACTGCTGGACGCCGTCGGGTGCGTCGGTGATCTGAAGCGCGTCGCCGCCGTTCATCGGCATGATGAAGATCTGCTGCGCCGGCTCATCGCCCGCGGCCTTCTTCTTGCCGCGAGGCGGCGCATCCGCGACGAACGCCAGCCGGTCGCCGGACGGCGACCAGCGTGCCGATCCCAGGTGGCGGCGAGTGCGGGTAAGAACGCGCCGGTTCCCGGTCTCCACGTCGACGAGCACGAGTTCGGCGTCGTAGCGGTTGTCTTCGTAGTTCGCGCGTGACACGAGGATCACGATCGAGCGCTGGTCTGGCGAGATCTGCGGATCGGCGACGCGGGTGATCATTCCCAGGTCGTCGAGGGTGAAGCGCCGCGGGCGCGACTCCTGCGCCGACGCCATCGGAGTGGAACAGGCGAGCAGGATCGTGAGGAAGGCGGCGGTCACCGATGCGGCCGGGCGATTGTTCATCGAGGTCATTCCTTGCTGGGGCGGCGCCCATCGTAGTGGCAGGTCCGCCCGCGCGACGGCGTACTTGTCCCGGTGACAATGCCGTGGCGATCAGGAGAGTTCCGCTGCAACGATGAAGGCTCGGTCACCCGCGTCCGACGAGTACGAACGGTGGGTCGCAGGGAACGCTCCGATCGGCTTTCGTGAGGAGCGTCGATTCACCGACGTCGCGTCGGGAATCGGCAGGATTGGCGCGCGTCTCGCGCGGTCCAACCAACGGCGATCACGGTGCGGCCCAGGCTCACCGCCCGCATCCGATCCCGCCGAAATCCCGTGCAACCGCGCAGCTCCGTCCAGGCTCCGCGGCCTACGCCCGCAGCGGCGCGGTATCATCTCCGCCTTCGACCGCGCGGCCCGTCGGCACCGCGGCCGCAACCGACGCATGAGCAGCGACTCGCGAACACCGCTTCAACGCTTCCTGGATGCGCTCTCGGCCGACGTGGCCGTGGGGCGTGTCTTGGATCTGCCGGAGTACCTCGCGCGCTTTCCCGGCGACGACGTGTCGATCGCCCGCGAGTACGGCGCCGCTCTCGGCAGCGCACAACCGGCGACCGTCGTGGCGCGCCCGGTCTCGCCGCGCGGCCGCCCGGGCGAGCCCGGGAGCCGCATCGGGCCCTACCGCGTCGTGCGGGAACTCGGGCGCGGCGGTCAGGCGATCGTGTACCTCGCGGAGGACGAGCGTCTGCACCGTCGCGTGGCGCTGAAGGTGCTTCCTGGATTGGGGCCGGGCAGCGAGGGGACCGTTCAGAGGTTCCGGCGCGAAGCCGAGGTCTCATCGCAGCTCGATCATCCGGGGATCTGCGCAGTCCACGATGCGGACGTGACCGATGGGATCGCCTACATCGCCATGCGATTCATCGAGGGCGAGACGCTGGCGAACCTGATCTCGAACACGCGCAGCGCGGGCCCCACCGCGGCCGACTCGTCGCTCGTCGAGTTGGAAGACGATCCGGCGCCGGCACGGCCGAGCACCGACTCCGTGACGTCCGCGGCCGTGGGGCTGAAAGTCCCCGGGTTCGCGGACGTGGTGCGCCTCTTGGAGATCGTCGAGAAGGCCTCGCGGGCGCTCCACGCGGCGCACGAGGCGGGCGTCATCCATCGCGACATCAAGCCTGCGAACATCATGGTCACGCCGGACGGCGAGCCCGTGATCATGGACTTCGGTCTCGCACGAGACGAGGGCTCGGATACGCAGACGCTCACACGCACGGGCGAGTTGTTCGGGACGCCGGCCTACATGAGTCCGGAGCAGATCACCGGGCAACGCATCCGACTCGATCGCCGCACGGACGTCTGGTCGCTCGGCGTCACGCTGTACGAGTGCCTGACCCTGCGGCGGCCGTTCGCGGCTCCGACGCGCGAGGCCCTGTACCAGACGATCATCGCCGACGACCCGCCCGATCTGCGGCGGGCCAACCCGGCCGTCCCCCGTGACCTCAAGGTCGTCATCGAGACGGCACTCGAGAAGAACCGCGACCGCCGCTACCAGTCCGCCGCCGACTTCGCTGACGAACTGCGGCGCGTGCGGAAGCTCGAACCCATTCGCGCGCGGGCGGCGGGCCCGGTCCTCCGCCTGCTTCGCTGGGGCCAGCGAAACACGGCGCTCGCGAGTACGCTCACGGGCCTGGTCGTGCTCGTGCTCATCGCGTCCGCGCTCCTGAGCTACGGCATCGGCGCGTCCGGCAAGGCCGACGTCGAAGAACGCCTTCGCGTCGTCGCCGTCGCCGAGCGTGATCGCGCGGAGGCCGAGCGCAATCGCGCCGAGGCCGAGCGCAAGCGACTCGACTTCCTGCAGCGGGATCAGCTGCTGCGCGAGAACATCGAAGATCTCGATGCGACCCTCGGAACGATGAGCTACGGCTTCGGCGGCGAAATGGACTTCACCGGCGTCGCCAAGCAGGCCCTGCGGTTCTGGCGTCAGTTCGGACTCGAACTCGGTGCCTCTTCGGCGGCGGCCGACGCCCAGCGGATGGCCGACCTGCACGCCCGCAACCTCGAGCTGTGGCGCATGGCCGCGCACGCACTGCGTCGTTCGCAGGAGTTGTGGGGGATGCCTGCACCTGCGGGCAGTTTTGCTCCGAGGGATGCGGAACTCGACGTCGCGCGACGCGCGGCAGAGGCTTGGATCGCATCGAGCGAACAGGACCCTTGGTACACCGCCGTCGATGCCGCCAGTCGCCGGTACACCGAAACCGGTGAGGACACGTTCGGGCCGATGCTGACGGACGACGCGCTTCGAGCGCGATCGGCGGAAGACCTCTTTCACCTGGCGGGCGCCCTCTTCGGCGTGAAGTCACGATTCGACGAGGGGGAGAGGCTGCTCGACCTCACGATCCGACGCCGGCCGGATTCGTACCTCGCGCAGTTCGTCCGTGGGGCGATCGCGCTGAAGCACGTGGCCGACGGTCCGGCGGCCCGCGCGGCGGGCGCGGCGGTCAGCCTGGAGCATCTGCAGGTTGCAGTGGCCCTTCGCCCGCGGTCCGGCCTCGCTCGCGGACTCCTCGCGGCCGCGCTCGCCGTGAGTGGTCGGAGCCTGGAAGCCGTCGAGGCCATCGAGGCGTCCACCGAGCTCGAACCCGATTCGGCGCTCGTCTGGTTCTCGAAGGCTCGCTTCTACAACTTCGGTCAGATGGCCCGGAAGGCCGCCGCGGCATGTCAGCGTGCGTTGCAGATCGACCCGAGCTTCGGCCCGGCGCGGGTGCTCCTGGACCAGATCACGGATGCCGAGGAGGGCGAATCGGGGACGGATCGTTGACGGCCGGCACGATTCGTGGAGCCTGATCAGGACTCATGACCGACGCCGACCTCGAGGACCTGTTCTCGGCGATTCGCACCGGTGACCGACCCCTCGTGGAGTCGCTTCTGCGCAGCCGTCCGCAACTCGCGCGCGGCGCGGCCGCCGACGGCGCGAGTCCATTGCACCGGGCCGCTGAGTTCGACGACGCGCACATCGGGGTCCTCCTCCTCGCGTTCGGTGCCGATCCCAAGGCGAGGTTCGGGCAGTGGAATCACACGCCGCTGTCGTGGGCCGTCACCTGCAACGCCATGGTGTTCGCGCACACGATGGTGCGCGCCGGCGTCGTGCCCGACCTCTTCTGCGCGGCTGGGATGGGGCTCCTTCCGCAGGTCACCGCGTTCTTCGATGCTGGCGGCGGATTGATTCCCGGTTCGTCGCAGACCGGAAGCTCGCGCTACGCACCCGACGGGAGTCTCCTGCCGAGCCCGCCGCCCGGCGCGCGCGATCAAGTGTCGGACGCCCTCTACATCGCGTGTCGCAACGCCCACGTCGAGGTCGCCCGGTTTCTCCTCACCAAGGGGCCGGACCTCTCGTTCCGCGCCTACATGGGTGGGACCGCGCTCCACTGGGCTCATTTTGGAGGCTCGGCCGAGATCGTGGCCGCGCTCCTTGCCGCCGGGGCGGATCCGCAAGCGAGCGACGATCGGCTGCGCTGCACGCCGCGCGCGTTCGGCATCTGTGCTCCGGCGAGCTGGGGTTTCACGTGGCTCGTGAAACAGCGCCTCGGTGCCGATCGGACGCTTGCCTCGTTCATGGACGGCCACACGAGCGCGATCCACGAGGCCGCGCGCAGCGGGAGCCTGGAAGTCGTCGAGCTCCTCGTCTCGGCGGGCGCCCCACTCGATCTCCGCGACGGATCTGGCCGCACACCGCTTGCGGTCGCGCGCGAAGCCGGACGTCAGCCCGTCGTCGATTGGCTCGCGACTCGCGGCGCCGCCGGGTAGAGCCCATTCCTCTTCCGCTATCGCCCCGTCGCTCGTTCAGGGCGCGCTGCGCGGAGCGCCAGGCTCCCGCCTGGCCGGATGGCAGGGCTCCCGCCCTGCCTCACGCACCGCACGGCCTTTCCGCAGTGACCTCGCGACCGAGCGACGCACCACCTCGCGACGCCCGGTGTACACTCGGCGCTCGCCGGTGATCCGTGGCGTTCACGCTCACCGCCGGAGTCACCCGTGACTGGCGTGAGCACGTTCCGTCGCAGGACGGTGGCGTTGGCGATCACGGTCGCCGTCGTCGTCGCGGCGGTGCTTTTCACGTTTCGCAATCACGGTGCGAGCCAGGATGGCGCCCTCGATCGCAGGGCCTCGGAAACCAAGCCGCCGGCGGAAACCTCGCCGATCGTCGCTGCGACGCGCGCGGCGCGCGAACGATCGGATCGTGGCGCCGGACCTGGCGATCCAGGCCGCCATTCCCATCTCCGACGGAACGAATCCATCGCTTTGGATCGATTCCCTCGCGCCTCCCTCGGGATCCGTGGAGATTCGCCTGCCGCCCCTCGGAGACGTGCTGGTCCGGGTCGTGGGCCCGGATGAGAAGCTCGTGACGTCGCCGGTCGTCGTCGAATACGAAACGCAGTGGGGCGGCGGCGAGTTTCAGGACTTGGAATCCGACGTCACGTCCGTCGTCACGACGACGACGGGCGAGGTCGTATTGGCATCGGCCCAGCGGGATGGCGCCGTGTACCGCCGAGACGTCGACGTTCACGTGCTCGACGGGGCGTGGGTCCTGGCGAACGCACTCGAGGAAAAGCATCGCCGTTTTGGCGCGTTCGCGCGCGACGGGTTCGCCGACGTCATCACCGTGCATCTCGCCCCCGCGCGGGCGACCGTTCGCGTGCGGATCGTCGACGAGGCGGGACATCCGTTCGCGAACGAGGAGCTGTCGACCCTCTTCGAGGGGCCTGGCTCGATCGGCGAGTTCTCGCGTTGTCGCACCGATGGCGAGGGCGTCGCCACGATCGGCGTCCCGGGTGTCTTCATCGTCGACTCGCAGGAACGGCCGGTCTCTGCGAAGTCACTGCGCTTGCGACCGATACGCGAAGCCGACTCCTGGCGTTTCGCCTGGGTCGACCTGGCCGCGATGTCACCCGCGCAAGTCCGCGACCTCGGAACGCGCACGGTGTCTCGGCGCTCCGTGCTCGTCGCCGGAACGGTCGTCGATGCGGCTGGCGAGCCGCTGGCGGGTGTGGCGGTCTGGACGTCGAGAGACGGCAAGGTCGAGAACCTTCTTCGGGAGCACGCGCCGGATTTGATGCTCAATTCATTCTTTGGCGATGTGCGAACGGGTTCCGAGGGCAGCTTCACCATCCCGACCGAGGATTGGGAAGAGGGCCGCCATCTCAGCGCCAACCTCGACGGCTACCCGATCACCGTCGTTCCGTTCGTCGCCGGGGACCGCGCGGTGAAGATCGTGCTTCACCGTCCGGGAAAACTCGTGGGCTGGTTCCGCTCGCCCAAGAGCCTCGAAGGCAAGCTCGTGATTCGCGACGTCCGTACCGGTCGTGACGAACTCACGTGGATGTTCGCGACACAAGAGACTTCGTCCCAGGATCTCTGCACGCTCGCGCCCGGTCAATACGAGTTCCTCCTCCAGCTCCTGATCGAGGGCGCGCCCAAGGTCTCCATCGGAACGTTCACCATTCGCGAGGGCGAGACGCTCGCGCCGCCGGAGCTGAACCCGTTCGACATCACGGCGCTCGTGCGCCGCATCCGCGTTTCGGTCCACCTGCCCGATGGGCGCCCAGCCGCTGGGGCTCGCGTGGAGATCGGCAAGGCGTCGTGGCTGGCTGAACATGACATGCCGATCGTCGGAGCCGACGGCGTGTGCGACGCGTGGATCCTGCGCGATGCGGCGGAGATCCGCGTGGTCCATGCCGGTTGGCGCACGGCCTATGTCCCCGCGCCCGCGGCTGCCGTCGACGTCACGCTCCGGCCGGCCATTCCGCTTTCGATCGCCCTCGAGCCGTTCGATCGTCTCTCGCGCTTTGGCCGACGCGTCTTGCTCCGCGTGATTGCGTGCCCCGAGCCGGCGCACCCCTGGGATCGCGATCCGTTCCATCACGAATGCGCCCTGTCAGCCTCAGGCGCACTTGCCGTGCCCGTCCCCGAGCCGTGCGCGCTGCGCGCCGTCGTCGTGGTCCGGTGTCGTGACGACGATCAATCGTTCGTCATCTCACCCGCGGCACAAATCGCGGTCGGCCACGGCCCGACGTCCACCACGCTCCGCGTCGATGCCGACGAGCTGGACGTCCTCGAATCGCAGATCACGCGTGCCCGAACGGCACGCCACCTGCCGCCGGAGCGGTGAGGCAGGACGGCTTGCCCCTCATCACCCCTTCGCGAACTGCGTCACTCCGAGCATGTTCCCGTCGGGATCCTTGAACCACGCGACCTGGTCGCCGGTGTCGAACGTCGCGATGCCGGTCGAGTCCCGCATCGGCATGAAGCCGAAGTGTTCGAGCGCGATGCCGGCGGCCGTGAGCTGGGCGACGGTGGTGCGGATGTCGGAGACGGTCCACCCGAGGACCGTGTAAGGCTTCGGTGCGAACTCCTTGAACTTCTGGATGCGGATCACGCTGGGTCCGGACGCGAAGGTGATCGCCATGGGGTCGTCGCTGACGACGCGCAAGCCGAGCTTGCCTTCATAGAACGCGCGACAGCGGGCGGCGTCGACGGTCACGCCGAACGCCATGACGAACGCGGATGCGAGGGGCGAGCTGATGGACATGGTCATTCCTTCGTGGGTCGGAGTTTCGATGGAGCCGCACGAAGCTGCCAGGAGCACGACCGCAGTGAGCGAGGCGCGCCGGCCGCTCACAACGCCGGATTCTCGTACTGCATGGCGCAGACGACGTTGTTCTCGGTGTCGGCGAATCGGATCAGCGTCCCCACGGTCGGGATCGTGGCCTTCGGCATCAGGATCTTTCCGCCATGCTTCTTGACCAGCGCCGTCACGGCATCGACGTCGCGCACGGAGATCGTGCACTCGAAACCGGGACCGGAGAGGTGGACGCCGGGCACGACCTCGAAGCGTTTCTGGAGCGCCCCGGGGACCCGCCCGCCCTTGCCCGGTCCGTCGGTGTGCAAGAGGTAGAACTCGGGCGGCCCGAACGGCTCGAATCCCCAGCCGAACACGCGCTCGTAGAATCGGCGGGCTCGTTGCGTGTCATCGGCACTGACGGCGAAATGCGACAGATGATTGGACATGATCGAGAGCTCCTGCGGCGCGTGCGGCGCGTGCGGCGCGTGCGGCGCGTGCGCGATGGTCACGTATACCTGCGGTGCCGCGCGATCGCGAGTCCGTGGAGCGCCAACTGATGTCGTTCAAGCGCCAACCCGCGCTGACGCCTGATGACGAGCGCCACCTGCTCGTCCGTACCATGGTCGTTGCCTGCGCTCCTGGCGTGAGCACGACGTCGCCGACGAAGGCCTGGCATCGCCTCGTCGCAGCCGGTGACGGCGTGATGATCGTCCGCACTCCGCACGGCGCGTGGTCGACGCCGGCTTCAAACGCGGTCTGGGCTCCGGCCGGGGCGCGTTACGAGCTGGAGATCTGCACGCCGACGTCATTGCGGATGCTCTACGTCCGACCGCGACGCGGTGTCGATTTGCCGACAGAGTGCTGCGTGGTCGCCGTGAGTCCGCTCCTGCGCGAGGTCGTCGCCAGAATCTCGACGCTCAGTGCCGTCGATCAGCGGATCCCATGGCATCTGGCCCTCGCGCGATTGTTGACGCACGAGATCGCGTCAGGCGCTCGCGCGCCGCATGAATTGGTCTGGCCGCGCGATGCGCGCATTGCGTCGATCGCGGCGCGCGTGCAGGCGGAGCCGGCGAGCACCTCGGATCTTGCGTCGTTGTGCCGTGGCCACGGGGTCAGTGTCCGCACGGCGCAGCGGCTGTTTCCTCTCGAGACGGGGCAGACATTCGAGGAGTGGCGGAAGCGATTCCGCCTGCTTCATGCGATCCGTCTCGTCAGCGACGGCCACGGCGTCAAGCAGGTCGCAAAGGCATGTGGTTACCGGAGTCAGAGCGCGTTCGTCGCGGCGTTTCGGGGCCTCGCGGGCTCGACTCCAGGAGCACTCCGCCGACGCGTCCCGTGCGACGCCTGAGCCGGCGGGCTGGCCATGGCCCGCCAAAAAAAGATGCGGCGCTCGGCGCGGTCCGTTCGCAGGAGGTCGACGCCGGATCGGGCAACGGTCGTTCGCCCATCCACGAATCCTCCTGTACGCTCTCCGGGACGCGGATTGGGATTCTGCGGTTGGCCCCGTGCACGCAGGATCTCATTCGTCTACGGGATGGAGGGCTGCCATGGCCATGCGGGAGCATTCGGGCGTTCGGGCGATGAGAGTGCGCGTGACGCGTAACCGCGGGTCCGACGACCTTACAGTCGGATCGTTGGCGGGTTGGCGACCGATTCGGACGCTGGCAATCCTCGCGGTGTGGCTCGGCTCTGCCTGCGGACTGAGCGCACAGAGTTTCGTTCGCGGCTGGGGCGGCCAGGTCGTCGATGATCGCCTCGGTGACGAGACGTTCGTCGACGTCGCGGCCGGGTCCGTCGACACGGCGGTTCGCCGCGCCGACGGATCGCTCGTCGTCTTTGGCGAGAACTCAGCGGGGCAGTGCAACATCCTCCCGCTGCCGCAGGGGCAGTCGTACGTGCAGGTCTCGATCGGGACGAGTCATACGGTGGCGCTCGTGACGGACGGATCCTTGCGCGCCTTTGGCGGCAATCTGAACGGCGAACTCGCCGTGCCGCTGCTGGTGCCTGGAGCGCCCTACGTCCAGATCGCGGCCGGCGCGAACCACACGCTCGCGCTTCGCGGCAACGGGGCGGTCGTCGCCTGGGGCTTGAACTTGAGTGCCCAATGCGTCGTCCCCCAGCTCCCGCCGGGACTCACATACGTCGAGGTCTCGGCTCGCGGCAACACGAGCGCCGCACGGCGCAACGACGGTTCGATCGTCGTGTGGGGCGATATCTCGAACGGCCGAGGGCTCGTGCCGCCGCTGGCCCCGGGGCTGACGTACGTCGAACTGACTGTCGGGTTGACCGCGATCGCAGCCCGTCGGAGCGACGGCGTCATCGTCGTCTGGGGCGGCAACTCCTACGGCGAGATGACGGTGCCGCCACTTCCACCAGGGCTCGGCTACGTGAACGTCTCCGCCGGGGGTAGCCACATGCTGGCGCGCCGGAGCGACGGGTCGATCGTCGCCTGGGGGAACAACGCCGACAGCCAGTGCAACGTGCCTGTCCTGCCGTCAGGCCTCACGTACGTCCAGATCGCGGCCGGCCTGAATCACAGCGCGGCCCGCCGGAGCGACGGTCGCGTGGTCACATGGGGCGCGAACGCAAACTCGCAGTGCAACTTCCCATCGCCGCCATCGACCGCGGCGGACGTGGACGTCGCCGTCGGCCCGACGCACACGTTGGTCCGACGGAGTGACGGGACTGTCGTCGGTTTCGGGTACGCGATTTTTGGTCAGGCATCGGTGCCGAGTCTGCCGCCGGGCGTCGGGTACGTCGAAATCTCAGCCGGCTTCTACCATTCGCTCGGGCGACGTTCGGACGGCGGGCTCACCGCGTGGGGATGGAACATCGCCGGACAGTGCAACGTTCCGCCGCTACCGCAGGGCTTGACATATTCGGGCGTTGCGGGCGGCGACTTCCATACCCTGGCGCTGCGCAGCGACGGAAGCGTGGTGGCGTGGGGTAACAATGGGTTCGGCCAGATCGCGGTCCCCGTACTCCCGGCCGGTGTCACGTTCGTCGCCGTCGCTGCTGGAGAGCGGTTCTCGCTGGCGCGGATGAGCGACGGTTCCGCCCAAGCCTGGGGACTGAACGATGTGTCCCAGACCGACGTGCCATTGCTCCCGCCGGGGCTCACGTACTTGGCGATTGCCGCGGGGCGTCGGCACGCCCTCGGATTGCGAAGCGACGGAACGGTCGTGGGGTGGGGTGACAACACCTACGGTCAGTCGACGGCGCCAGCCGCGCCGCCGGGGCGCGCGTACGTCGAGATCGCGGCTGGTGACGACCACTCCCTCGCGCGGCTGAGCGACGGATCGCTCGTCGCGTGGGGGCGGAATTCCGTGGGGCAATCGACCATTCCGAGCCTTCCGGCCGGTTTCGCCTTCGCGCGGATAGCCGCGGGCGGCACCCGGTCGGTCGCGCGGTACGACGACCTCCGGCCGACGATCGGCTTCAGTCAGCCGGGTGGGTCGGGGACGGCACTGTTCGGGACGAGTTCGAAGCTCGTGGCCGGGCACGAGTACTACAACCTCTTCAGCGGCGAGTGGCTCGCGAACGGGTTGGGAACGGGCCCCTACGCGGGCCTCTATTTCAGCGACCTCTCCTACCTGATCTTCCAGCTCCAGCTTCCCCTGGGCGCGCTCCCCGTGCACTTCCAGGCGACGGGGACGAGTCAGGTGTTCGGTCCGCACTTCGAGCCGATCGGTCTGACGTTCGACGCGATCTGCGTGGATGTCACGGGTGGCGTGATCGGCCCAACGTCGTCCACGGCGCGTTGCATCGTGTTCTGACGCTGAAGTCCGGCGGCCGACCGCCGGGCACGGCGATGCCGGCAGGGACGTCGCGCACGGAAGGCGCTCATTCACGCATGACGGGTCACGACCCCAGGGTTCGCCGCGTCAACGCCACGAACCCGTCGCGCCGCTGCGAACGAGGAGTCCGTGGGCGAGGTCCCCGATCGCACGCGGCTGCGGGACCGCCTCGCGATTACTCCGCATCAACACGGCGCGCCGGGCGCACTCCGAGGAAGAGATAGCGCGTCACTGGCGGGTCGCCGAATCGCTTCGCTGATCGCGCATCGTTCGCAATGTTCGTGGCGGAGCCTCCGCGATAGCACCGCTCCGCCGAGCTGAGCGTGATTCGAGCGCCGTCACCAGCGTGAACCGGCATCCAGTAGTCGTCGTAGGCATCGGTGCACCATTCCCAGGCATTGCCGTGGACGTCGTAGAGGCCGAAGGGACTCGGCTTGAAGGAGCCGACGGGTGCGAGGTCCGCAAAGCCGTCGTTCCACTCTTCGAACGGGGGCACCGTCGTCCGCATCCGGTCGCGCAGATTTGCTACGAGCCGCAGGGCGGCCTTGTCGTCTCCGGTCCACCAACCCGTCTTCGTTCCGGCACGTGCAGCGCATTCCCACTGCGCTTCGGTTGGAGTCGTGAGCCCCACCGATCGAAGCACCGACGACGTCTCGTTCCAATCCACGTTCGCGGCCGGCAACACGTCGTCCTGATCGTCGGCCGGAAGCCCGGCAGGATTCCACCTGGGCGCGCCTCCGCATCTTCGCCACTGAACTCGAGTCATCTCGTTGCGGCTGATGAAGAACGGATCCAGCCTGACCTCGTGAGACGGCAGCTCTGCCTCCGAGGGCACCGGGGTCGTACCTCGCGCAGAACCCATCGTGAACGTGCCACCAGGGATCAGCACGAGAACGACCGCGCTCTCCTCGTCGAGAACCAGGCTTCCAGCCTCTCCGACGCTCGGCGTTGTCCCCGAGAGCTGGTGAGCAAACTCCCATAGACCCGTCGTCGGGTTGCGTGCGATCGGGACGAGGCCTGCCTGGGGCCGGATCCGAAGCCCGTGATACAGAGGGCACTCACCCCGGTCGGCAATCGAATCGAGCGCTCGAGCCCAAGAAGTCTGCGCCCCCGTGAGTGTGCGGCTCCCGATCGACTCGGCGGTCGCGATGCGCCGGTTCACCTCCGGGACGAGCGCTTCTCGAAGCGCGCGCATCTCGTTGACGAGCGCCGACAGCGATTCGTGGCGCCAGCCGCGGGCGGAGTCGGCGAAGCTCCATGACCGGCGGACCTCGATCTCGGAGCCCAACCGCGCGAGCGACTCGTCGAGCGCGATGAGATCGGAGTCGAGCTGCCGTCTGAAACGGAACGTGCCTCCTCCGATCTGCGCGGCGATGGCGTCGCGAGACGACCGAAGCTCTTCGAACCGCCGCCACCCTGGGTGCGTGACGCGATCCTGTTGGGCGGCCGCTCGATCCCATGGGAGTGCTTCCCGGCGGAGCGACTCGAGTGCATCCGCTTGTCGTTCGAAGCGGGAGAGCAATCGCTGCGCGTCGTCGAGCCATGCTCGCATCCGTGGCACCGAGGCCGGGTGCGGCGGCCAGAGGTCTCGTGCGCGCTGCTCGAGGTCCCTGACCTCGTCCAGGTCGGCGAGTTCGCGCCAATCCCGGAGCGAAGCCATCGCGGCGTCGGTGGCGAGGCCGGCGGACTTCGTCGCGTCCGCCGTCTTGGTGCCGATCACGGAGAGCTGTCTCGTTCGCGAAACGGATGCAACGAGCGCCCATCCGAGAACGGAAATGAGCAGGATCGTCGCGATCGCCTCCCACGGTCGGCGCTGGCACAGCCGTGTGACGCGCAACAGGAGCGTGGGCCGCCGCGCCACGACGGGGTGACCTTCACGAAAGCGCGCCAGTTCGTCGGCGAGTTCGGCGCAGGTCCGGTAGCGTCGGATTCGGTCCTTCTCGATGGCCTTCGAGACGATCGCCTCGAGGTCGCGGGGTACTGCCCGGTTCAGATGGCCGGCACGCGGCGCCTCCTCATGCACGATCGCGTGGAGCAGCCGTGTCACGGTCGCTCCCTCGGCAGGTCGCGAAAGCGTCAGCGTCTCGAAGAGCGAGACCCCGAGCGCGAACACGTCTCCCTGAGCGTCCGGAATCGATGTCGTGTCCGCGGCGCGCTCGGGAGGAAGGTAGGCGGGAGTTCCGGGCATCGACTGCTGTCCATGGTCGGCGGACGGACCGAAGTCCAGGACGACGATCCGGCCGTCGCGTGCGACCATGAGGTTGCTGGGCTTGACGTCGCCGTGAACGCATCCGCGTTCGTGGCAATGGTGCAGCGTCCGGGCGGCGCCTTCGATCCAGGCCGCGACGTCCTTCACCTCGTCGCGCCCGGGAGGCGTGTTCGTCGCGCGGCGGTCGCGGATCCAGGTCGCGAGCGATTCGCCGTCGATGACCGGCATCGTCGCGAACGCGAAACCGGCGTCGCAGCCGACGTCGAGGACGGGACAGACTCCAGGGTCTTCGATGCGGGCCGTCGTAACGGCCGCTGAGCGGAGCATCGAAGCCTCCTGCTCGGCCGTCGTCCCGGGACGCGGGTGAATGAGCTTGAGCGCGACGTTCCGTCCCAAGGTCGGGTCGTTGGCGAGGTAGACGGCTCCTTGTCCACCACGCCCGATCTCACCTCGTATCTCGTATCGGCTGACGCGAATCACGGGAGGGCCCTCGCGGGTCGTACGCCGGTGTTCATGTACCGACTCGATGACTCCACGCTCGACCGTGCGCTGGACCTGCCGTTGCTCGCCGGCCCGGCGAAGGAACCTCCGCGCACGCCGCGCAACTCTGACGGCGGGGGAAGCCTGATGCCGTCTCCCGGCTGGCACGCGTACCGCGCGTCACCCCAACGGTCCTTCGTCCACTCGCGAACGTTGCCGATCACGTGGTGAAGGCCGAAGGGATTCGGACGGAGCGCGTTGACGGGCGCCGTCTGGGCGAACCCGTCGTCGAGCCATGCCTCGACCGTGAAGCCGAACCCTGGATTCTGGCGCTGGAGTGTGACGTCCGCCACGTTCGCGCAGCCTGCGATCGATTCCACATCGTCACCGGTCCACCAGACTGTTGACTTCCCAGCGCGTGCCGAGTGTTCCCATTGAGCTTCGGTCGGCAGGTCGAGACCGAAGCGGCGCAACCACAGCAGGCAGTCGTCGGCGCTGACATTCTCCACGGGACAGATCGCGCGTTGCGCTTCCTCGTCCGGTGCGCGACCCGTGGGCGGAGACGCGCTCGGGTTGGTTCCCGTCATCCGCTGCCATTGACGCTGGGTCAGCTCGTATTTCGAGATGAAGTAGGGAGCGAGGTCGACCTCGGCGACGGGACCCTCCTCGCCCTTTGCGGCAGGGTCGAGATTCGGGCCGGACTCGGACGACGTCGGTTTGCTTGCACCGATCCGGGAGGGCCCGCCCGGCACGAGGACTAGGACGACCCCGCACTCGGCCGCGAACCGGAGCTTTCCGGCCGCGTCGCGCGCGGGGATGATGCCCGTCAGCAGATGGGCGAACTCGAACAGCCCCGATTCCGGGTCTCGCCCGATGGGCACCAGTCCTCGGATCGGTTCCAGCGCGAGGCCGTGGTACGCGGGGGCTTGCCTCACCTCCGCGACGGTCCGCCTCCATGCGTCCGCGTGCTCGTCGATCGACGAATGTGATAGCGAAGCCGCGCGCGCGCGACGTGTTTCGATGGCGGGCAGCAGGTCTTCGGCGAGATGTCGCACCCGCCGGACGAGCGCGTCCAGACGTTCGTAGGCGAACGCATCTGCGGGATCCTCGAACTCGAACGTTCCGTGGCCCTCGAACGGCGCGAGGAATACCGCTTCCGCGTTCTTGGCCTCGTCACGGCGGCCGCGGAGGAATGTCGTGGCTCTCGTGTCTGTCCCAGGCGTGCGTTCGAGCTGCGACTCGATCCGGTCTCTGACACCCCGAATCTCGGCGAAGCGTGCCTGTGCGGCCGAGGGCCTCGATGGCGATCGCGTCCCTCCGAACGGAGTCTCACGACCGCGCGAACGCACGCGATCACGCGCGGCCCGGTCGCGATCGAGCCGCGAGGCGATCGCCGTCGCGTCACTGACCCACGCGTCCATCCGTGCGGTCGACGTCTCGATGGCGGGCCACAGTTCGTCGGCGCGAGCCTCGAGACCGTCCAGGTTGCGTAGATCCTGAAGAAGGCTGAAGTCCTCCAGGTTGGTTTCGGCGTCGCGCTGGGCAGCGGACGCGCGGGCGGCTTCGGCGCCGAGGATCGTGTTCGAGGCTTCGATCCTCCGGTTGAGCATCGCGATGATGACGATGCCGATCCCCAGCACCACGACGACCGCCGCGATCAGCGATGAAAGGGCCGGTTCGCTGCGGACGCGCCTCGCCACGATGGACGCGAGCGATGGTCTTCGGACGGCCACACCTCTTCCTTCGCGCACGGCCGCGAGGTCTGCTGCAAGACTCTCGGCGGTCTGATATCGGTCCGATGGCGCCTTCTGAAGGCATGCGTCGAGTACGGCGTCGAGGTCACGGGGGATCGCTGGGTTGAGGGACCGTGCGGGTCGGGGGCGCACCGTGAGAATCGCGGCGTAGAGCCTCGATCGGTCCGGCTCGACGATCGGCTTTTCGAGTGTGACCAGTTCGTAAAGCAATGCACCGAGCGCATAGACGTCGGTCCGTCGATCGATCGCGCCGCTTCCGCCGGCGACCTGCTCCGGCGCCATGTACGCCGGCGTTCCGAGCAGGTCCCCGGTCCGCGTCAAGGATTCGTCCGCGGTCTCGGCGTGGGCCAGACCGAAATCCAGCACCACCGGGTCGTCGCGCCCAGTGATCATGACGTTCGACGGCTTCAGATCGCGGTGGACCGCACCGATCTCGTGTGCCCGGTGCACGGCGCGCGCCGTCCGTTCTATCCAGGAAGTGGCGCGGCGGACCTCCTCGGCCGACACCTGCTTTGTGCCTGATGCGCGGCGGGTCGAGAGGTGCGCTGCCAGAGATTCCCCATCGACGAACTTCATGGAGATCCACTGCAGCTCCCCATGCTGACCCGCGTCGTAGACGGTGCAGAGCCCAGGGTGCTCCTGCGCGGCCAGGATCCTGGCTTCGAGCACGAAGCGCTTCCGTGCGGTCTCGGACTGACTCCACAGCGGGCGGAGGATCTTGAACGCGACACGGCGCCCGGCCGGATCCGTTGCGAGGTAAACGGCGCCCTGTCCGCCCTTCGCGAGAAGCCTCTCGATGCGGTGGCCTGCGATGACTTCACCGACTGTCTGGGAGGCGGCGTACGCAGCGGTCTCATTCATGTCCGCGTGAACGGGGAGGGGCGTGTCCCATGCGGCCGAGGCGCGCGCGAGGACCGAGTGTTCCTCGGCGACGACGTCTTCGAATCCCGGGAACGCCGACTGGTAGTGCTCGACCGGGCGGACGGTGTCCGACTCGATGTCCTCGAGGTAACGCGCGCGGAACGCGAGGCGGATCGCCATCGCTCGCGGTGTGTCGGATGTGCTCATGGCCGTCGTCCGCCGGGCGCGGATATCATACGGGCATGTCGCGATCACCGGCGGATGCCACCGACCAACCGCAGGACGACACCTCCGTCCAGGTGCGCCGTGCACTCGCGGGGGACACGACGAGCGCCGACTGGGTCGTTCGGAGGGTCTCACCGCTGTTGCTCGTGCAGGCCGAGTATCGGCTCGGCCGATCGCTTCGGCGCGCCGTCGATCCAGAAGATCTCGTCAACGACGTCTGGCTCGCGTGTCTCCCCAACCTCGGGAGCCTCACGCCCTCAGGCGGGTCGTACTCGCGTGCGATCCTGGCCTACCTTGCGACGGCGCTCCTTCATCGGATCCACCGGCTTCAGGATCGCTGGATCCGCGAACGACGAACCGAGACGACGCCGGGCCACGAAACCTCCGCCGCCGGCCTGAGTCAGCTGTCGGCAGACGTGACGGGCGCGGTCAGTCACGCCGTCCGTGAGGAGCGGAAAAGCGAGGTCTGGCGTCAGCTTCAGGCCCTCGACGACAAGGATCGCGAAATCATCATCCTTCGCGCGATCGAGGCCCATCCGGCGTCCGAGGTAGGCGTCGTGCTCGGCATCACGGAGAACGCCGTGAACGTGCGGTACCACCGCGCTCTCTCGCGGCTGCGGAGCGCGCTTGTCGGGTCGGTTTTTGAGGAACTCGGTGACTCGGAAGGCTGATTCCGACCCGGCCACACGCCGTTTTCTGCCCGAGTTCACGATTCCGGTAAGGTCCGCGAATCCCAGGTCTTGTTGACGTCAGCGCCGGACATCCGGCCCATCCACCAAAAAGGAGACGTCATGCTTCGAACCAAGTCCTGCTCGTTTCTGCTCGCGACCATCCTCTGTTTGGCGCCGGCGTCGGCGCAATCCGGATTCACCAACTCGCTCGCCATGAACTGGAACAAGGTCTGGGGTTCTCCCTACGCCGTCACCACGACGTCGTCGGAATCCCATTTCGGGTACGTCGATGACGTGCCCGTCGGCACCGGACTCACGTGGCTGCAATACTGGCACACCCCAGCGCCGTTGCTTCCTGGGCGTTACGCCGCCACGGTGCGCATCAAGAAGTACCTCGCGCCCTCCAGCACGTGGCCCCTGGATCTGAACGCGATCGTCGACGGCGTCCCACTGTCCGTGACGCTCCCGACGAGCGGACAGCCGATGAACCAGTGGGTCGAAACCCCGCCGCTGTACTTCGACGTGACCCCGACGACGGCACCGATCCAATTCACCTTCGAGAACACGGCCCTCGGCCAATTCAAAGAGGGATACCTCATCGACAGCTTCACGATCCGGCCCGTGCCGGCGGTGTCGAGCCTCGCAACGGAGTGGACGCATGCGTGGTCGGCTCCCTATTTCACTGACAACGTCCCGAGCCCTGAGGCGCTTTCGGGCGTCGTCGACACCCTCAACCAGGTCTGGTGGCTTGAGTATGACTCGCCAGCGTTGAGCCTCCCGCCGGGCACCTACGCAGCCAAGGTGCGCGTGAAGAAGTTCACAAGCGCCGCCTTCGCAGAGAACCTCGACCTTCGCGCCACCGTCGGCGCGACCGCGACCCAGACGACGCTGCTTTCCACCAACCAGACGGTCGATCAGTGGGTCGAAACCCCGCCGGTCACATTCAACATTGCATCGCTCACAGATACCGTGACGTTCTTCTTCGGGAACATCGACTCGAACACGCTGAAAGCCGATTATCTGTTCGATCGGCTCGAGATCGTTCCCGTTTCAGCCCATCTCGTCGGCCTGCTGCCTGATCGTCAGGCATCGATCGGCTCGACGGTCACGCTCGACGTCTTCTGCCCGGCGACGCCTGGGCTCGCCGCGGTCTGTGCGTTCACGCTCGGCACCGGCCCGACCCCGCTCGGCGACGGGCGCGCGGTTCCGATCACGATCGATGCGATCACGAACCTGTCGCTGACTCCGGGCAACGGCGTGTTCTCCGACATGGTCACGGCTCTCGACGGGGCTGGCATCGCGTCGCCCAAGCCGACCGTGACGATCCCGAACATCCCGGCGCTCGCGGGAATCACGGCCTACGCCGTCGCGGTGACGCTCGATCCAGCAGCCTCACTCGGGATTCGTGGAATCAGCACCGCCGCTCCGTTCACGTTCGTGCCCTGAACCGAAGCCACGTCTCTGTGGACGACGGCCTGGCGCGGGTCGACCGCGCCGGCATTCTCATGGCTGTGGCGGGCATCGCGTTCTCGCTCATGTTCGCACGCGGACCACTAACGGATCGGGATCGGCGCCCAGGTCGCCGCGCCGCCGGCGACCTTCGACCCCCGCGCTGACCAGCGCTTCCAGGCCGCCGCGTCGCGCAGGAGCGGCATGAAGTACCCGCCGACGACGGGCCGGGCGATCATGTTGATCTTTCGCGGCTCCTTCGTCTTCATCCAGTCGCAGAGGGGGACGCGATCCGGGGTTTCGTTCATCAGGCGGTGAAGCGGCGCGATCAGCGCCTCGAAGTCCGAGCGATCGCCCGAGAGCAGCGCCGACCAGTGCGTCCAATCCGTCTTCGTGAAGTCGGCGCGGTCGTCGAGAGGAAGGCCGTACGGCTGCTGGACCTTGCGATACCACGCCACCTCGCGAGCCTTGATGGCCGCGGGGAAGAGCCCGAGCGACAGCACGTCGTCCCACACGAGGTTGTACTTCTGGCTCCAGCTGCCGGGGCGATCGAATGCGAGCCGCGTCTTCTCGCCGTCATCCGCCTCCTTCACCCAGCGCGCGGCGAACGTCTCGGCTGACTCGCGCCACGCCCTGGCGCCGGCACCATCGCCGCGTCGATCGAGGATCCAGGCGTAGGCCCCGAGCGCCAGGATCGCCTTCGCCGAGAGGTTCACGTTGTGCGCAAGGTGCCCCGTGAAGTCGTCGGTGCAGAGCTGGTTCTCGGGGTCGTAGCCCTTCTGCCGCAGGTAATCCGCCCAGCGAGCGAGCGTCGACGCATACTTCGCGATGAGGTCCTTCGAACCGTCCGCCCGACTCGCCGCGGCCACGAGGAGGATGAGATTGGCCGACTCCTCCACGGGCATCTGGTTCTCGGCGGTCTTCTCGCCGCCGCCGTACACCTGACCGGTCGCGTGCGGGTAGGTCCCCAGATCGTGCGGCGCGAACGGGAACTTCCAGCGCGAACTCGCGCCGTAGTCGAGCACGGGAATCAGCATGGCTCGCGCCAGGTCGGGGCTCTGCGCGAGGAAGAGCGGCGCCATGGGATAGATCACGTCGACCGTCCCGATGCAGCCGTTGCTGAAGTTCTCCTTGGGGAACAGGAGTGGCTTTCCGTTGGCGTCGGCCACGAGCTTGTTGCCGGCGACCGCCTGGCGATAGGCGAGTGAAGCGAGGGCCGCGTACTGCGATCCGCCGATGCGCGTGAGCTCGGCAACGAGATCGCGATCGAACGCACTGGCAGCGGCGAGAACCTTCTCCCGATCGGCGACGGCAGCCGCGAGCATGGCGGGAGCGTCCGCGCCGCCGCGTCGCCAGTAGGGACGCAGTCTGGCGTCGAAGTACCGCAGGCTCCACTCGTCGTCGTAGGCGACGACGACGAACGTCGAGCGGGCGTCCGCGCGGACGCTGCGGAGCGGAAGCGTCGCCGTGATCGCGGGCCAGCGGTCGCTCGCACGCCGGGGACCCATGGCCTCGAACGTCGGCGACGCCTTGCCCGCGGCGAACGCCGCGCGCGTCTCGTCGGCGGGAAGCACCTCGATCGAGCGCCCGTCGCCCGGAGCCGTCGCGACGAACGCCCAGCCCCAGTCGATGCGCCGATCGTCTCCCACCTTCTCGAGGACGGCCTGCTCGCGGCTTCCGATGCGCGCCAAGAGCAGCTTCGTCATCGGTGTCGCGTCCACCGACCAGGTCACGTCCTGGCCGGGATCGTCGACGGCGACCTCTCCGACGAGATCGAAGCGGATCGTCACGTCCGCGGGCGCGCCGCGGGGGATCGCCACGTCCCAGGTCACGTAGCTCGCCGGTCGCGAGTAGAGATCCAGGTCCGACGGCAGCGCCGGCGAGCAGAACGAGAGCGTCACGTGAACGTCCTCGTTGCCGAACCGGTAGACGGTCGTCGTGGGGCGGACCTCGAGCCCAAGCTGCGGCAGGGGCGGAACCTCCGCCGGCTTGGGGCCGATCAGGCGGAAGACGCTCGCCGTTTCGCCCGCACGCTCGATGCGCAGGAGGCACTGCATGGCATGGGGATGCCCGGTCCAATGCACGGGCCAGGCGTCCGTCAGCCGATCCGCCGCCGACCAGATGCTGAAGTACGGATCGTGGCAGATCAGCGGGACGGCGGGCGGTCGCAGCGGCGTCTGCGCAACGCTGGAAGTGATCACGAAGCACGCGGCGACGGCGACTCGGGTGAGGTTCGTCATGAGGTGAACCGAGGGAACGGATCGTCCGCCGCGAACGTCACGCGCGCGGAGCCGGTTTGCGGATAAGCTCGCAGCGATGAGCGACGACACGCGATCGAGCGCGAGCGAGGGGTGCGGAAGCGGATGCGGGTGCGGACCACGGGATGCCACGGTATCGCGCCGCGCGTTCCTCTCCGCGACGGGCGTCGTGGCGATTTCCGCGCTGATGGGGCCCAAGGGTGCCGTCGCCGGGCCCTTCGATGCGGCCGAGGACTTCCCGATCCCCGCCGACAAGAAGTGGGATCCCGCCTGGGTGAAGGCCTTGTTCGATCGCGGCGAGCCGCGAGCCTACCGCTCGTCGCGACGCGAGCTGGAGTTCATCGGGATGCCCATCGGCGGCATCTGCTGCGGGCAGGTGTACCTCTCGGGGGACGGCCGGTTGTGGCATTGGGACGTATTCAACACGTTGCCGAACGAGGCCTGGCGATCGTCGAGCGGGCCGCTCTATGCGCACCCCGCCGCGCCGGCGTCACCGATCGAGCAGGGCGTCGTGCTGCGCGTGATCACGGAGGCTGGCGCGCGTGAGCGACCTCTCGACGCTCGTGGATTCCAGGAGGTGACGTTCCGCGGCCAATGGCCCGTGGGCCTCGTCGAGTATCGCGATCCTGCCTCGTCCATCGACGTGGATCTGGAGGCGTTCTCTCCCACGTCACCGCTGGACGTGACGTTCTCGTCCGTTCCGGCGACGGTGATGCGCTACACGTTGCGCAATCGATCGGAGACCGCCGTGGACGTGGAGCTCGTCGCCCGCCTTTCGAACGGCGTGTGCCTCGAAAGCGGCGAGCCGTCCCGGGGTTGGCGCGTCGATCGGATCCGCGAGGAGAGAGACTTCACGGCCGTCGTCTGTTCCGCCGAGCCCGCTCCCGCTGCGCGGCCATCGGCCGATCGCCCAGACATCGTCGTCGCCGATTTCGAGAGCGGCACCTACGCGGGTTGGACCGTCACGGGCACCGCATTCGGCAAGACCCCGCGGACGAAGCAGGACGTCGCCAGGTACCAGAGCGAACTCGAAGGTGCCGGCCAGTGGTTCGTGAATTCGCACGAGGTGCGCAACGGTGAGGACGTCGCGCGCGGGGACGCGCACGTGGGCGCGCTCGAGTCCATCGCGTTTCGCATCGAACGCGATTGGCTGAGCTTTCGGATCGGTGGTGGGAATCACCCCGGAAAGACCTGCGTGAACCTCGTGTCCGACGGTGTCGTCGTGCGAACGGCGACGGGACGCGACGAGAATCGCATGCGTGTCCTCGACTGGGACGTTCGCGATCTCGCGGGAAGAAGCGCCATCATCCAGATCGTCGACGCCGTCGCCGGTCCGTGGGGCAACATCGGCTGCGACGACTTCGTGCTGACGGATAGGCCCCGCAGCGGCTTCGACCTGCGCGCGGCCGCGGACTTCGGAACGATGTCCGTCGCCGTCATCGGGGACCCGTCGTCGGTGCACGCCCGGGTCGGCGACGGCGAGGCCCGCGAGGCGCGTACGCCGTTCCCGGCGACTTCCACCGGGTTTGCGAGCCGGCGGATCAAGCTCGCGGCGGGCGGTGTGGGCGAGGCCGTGTTCGTCTTCGCGTGGCACTTTCCCACCCCGCGTCGTGCGGAGATGGCGTTCCTCGCCGACATCGGGAAACGCCGGCGCCACTACGCCACGTCGTTCGAGGACGCGTTCGCCGTCGTCCGCCACGTGGTGACGAACCTGGACGCGATCACCCATCGCACACGGCTGTGGCGCGACACCTGGTACGACTCCACACTTCCTCACTGGTTCCTGGACCGGACGATGGCGAACACGTCCACGCTCGCCACGAGCACGTGCCACCTCTTCGACGACGGGCGGTTCTACGCCTGGGAGGGGACGCACTGCTGCCCCGGGACCTGCACGCACGTGTGGCACTACGCGCAGGCCGTCGGACGTCTGTTTCCACAGCTCGAGCGGTCGCTTCGTGAGCGCGTGGATTTCGGCGCAGAGTTCGAGGACGCATCGGGCATCGTGCACTACCGCGGTGAAGCGGGCCACGACCTCGCCGTCGACGGGCAGTCCGGCGTCATCCTGCGGTTCTTCCGGGAGCACCAGATGTCGTCGAGCGATGCCATGCTTCGCAGGACCTGGCCACGTGTGAAGCGTGCCGTCGAGTGCCTTCTCGAACGCGATACGGATGGCGACGGTCTGCTCGATGGCGCTCAATACAACACGCTCGACGCGACGTGGTGGGGACAGATCGCGTGGACCAGCTCCCTGTTCATCGCGGCGCTGCGCGCTGCCGCGGCGATGGCGACGGAGGTGGGGAATGGAGCCTTCGCCTCCAGGTGCTCGGATCGCGCCGATCGCGGATCGCGCGCCATGGTGGAGCGACTCTTCGACGGCGACTACTTCATCCACCTGACGGACGCGAAACATCCCGAGGCGAACAGCACCGGAACGGGCTGCCACATCGATCAGCTCCTGGGGCAGTTCTGGGCGCACCAGCTTGGCCTGCCGCGCGTCGTGCCGAAGCGCGAGGCGGTGTCGGCCCTCCGCTCGCTCTATCGCTACGGCGTCGCACCGGACGTCGGTCCGTACCGCAAGCGATTCGACGCGACGCTGAAGGGCGGCCGGTGGTACGCCATGCCGGGTGAGGGTGGACTGCTGATGTGCACGTGGCCCAAGGGCGGTGAGACCGCGGCGACGGGCAAGGGCGGCGAGGCGTGGGCGGCCGGGTACTTCAACGAGTGCATGAGCGGGTTCGAGCACCAGGCCGCCGCGCACATGATCTCCGAGGGGCTCGTCCTCGAAGGTCTGGCCGTCACGCGCTTGATCCACGATCGGTACGACGCGTCGCGGCGCAACCCGTGGAACGAGGTCGAGTGCTCGAACCACTACGCCCGGGCCATGGCGAGCTACGGGACGTTCATCGCCGCCTGTGGATTCGAGTTCCACGGTCCGAGCGGACGGATCGGGTTCTCGCCGAAACTCACGCCCGAACGCTTCCGTGCGGCGTTCGTCTGCGCCGAAGGGTTCGGGACGTTCGCCCAGGAACACACGAAGACCGGCATGACCGCCTCGCTCCTGGTGCGTTGGGGGTCGGTCGCCCTCCGGACGATCGTGCTCGAGCCGCCGATCGGCAGCGTCGTGAGCTCCGTGAGCGTGCGTCTGGGCGACCGCACGCTCCCTGCGACCGTGTCGTCGGATGCGGGGCGCGTGTCCGTCACGCTCGCGGATCGCGTGACCGTCCGGCCGAGCGAGGCCCTCGCGATCGCCCTGACGTGAATCGCATCGCCGTCGGCCGACGCTCCACTACCGCATCAGAGGTGCTCGCGCCGCGGCCGGGTCCGCCCCGCGCTCGCACGTGGCGCCAGGTCGTCCGTACCAGAAGACCACCGAGGAATAGCCGAGTCGATCGTCCTTCGTGCGCTGGTCGACGCCGGGGGAGGCCTCCATGTCGAACACGAGGCGCTCTCGGAATGGAACGGCATCGAGGCCACGCTCCCGCGTGCAGATGTTGAAACCGCGCGTGTCGCCGGTGCGCTCGCGGACTCTGGCGCGGGTGCCGGATCCCACGGCGATGTTCGCGAGGAACGGGTGGCTGAACGTGTCGGCCCACGTGGGGTTCACGCCACCGGCCCAGCCGTAGTAGTCCTCGGTTCCCGTTCCGAAATGATCGGGGAATCCGCGATCGTAGGCGGAATCGACGTAGATCTTCTCGTCGCCCTCGCCCCACCATCCCCTCGTGTGGTTGAGGACCGTGAGCTGGTCGCCGACGAGAACGCCCGTGCCGCGAGCCGAGAGCAGCGTCATGTCCTCGAAGTGGTCTCCGCGCTCGATCGCGTCGGGGTTCCAGGTCACGTGGAGGTGGAGCGAGCGGTCGTCGAAGGTCCAAGGCATCGTCGTGGCCTTCGCGGAGACGCGCGCAGCCGTGGTTCCCAGGTTCACGATTCGAAGTTCGCAGGAACGAGCGAACGGCATGGGCCATCGCAGGACGAACGATCCGTCCTCCGAGACCCACCGACGACGCGTCGTGAACGGGTTGATGGCGTTCGGCGACCCGAACAGGTCACCGATCGGACACCAGATCGTGGTCTCGCCGTCGAACGTTCCCGTGAGGACGAGCGTGCGCAGGATCGACGGTCGTGCGCGAACCTCCTGCGGACCCAGGCGGAGGCGCAACTCTCGGATCGCGTTCGCGCCGAGCAGCTTCGCGATGGGGAGAGTCGCCTCGGGCGCGATCGCGACGAGGTCTGCGTCGGGCATCGGCTGCGGGGGGACGCGTTCGAGTTCGGCGGCGCACGTCGCGACGGACGCGTCATGCAGCTTGTCGCGAGTGAAGGTCTCCACGCTCGTCCCCGGCCCGTACGCGCGCCAGTTGACGATGTTGTAGAAGGGCTTCTTGTCGAACGTCACCTTGCACGACCGAGCGAACGGGATCGGGAGGTACACGTCACCGGCGCGGGCGGTGAAGCGCGCCAGCGGCGCGGGGATCGAGAAGCCGTTCGTCGGCTTGGGCGCGGGGCCATGGCTGTCGGGCCAGGCGTCGTTCGTGAGGAGCTCGATCCAGTTCGCGTCGATGGTGGGATCGGGCGAACCGTCCAGGTAGATCCGAACCCGCGGTCCCACGCGATCACCGAAGTCGTAATAGAAGTACGGTGCCCAGAGCCGCGTGAGGCAGCCGGGTCCCTCGTGCTCCATGGCGACCCACTCGGACCGCGCGCCGTGCGCTTCTTCGCGGATGAAGCCCGTACCGTCCGAATCGGCGAACCAGCCGGGGCCGCCGCGCACCTTCGACTCGCGGTTGTAGCTGCTCGCCTGCTGCTGTGTGAACGCCGGCGACGGCACGCGGGCCACATCCTCGAGGTTCGTCATCTGGGCGAGGAGGTCGGCGAACGTGACCGCGGGTGACGGCCGCGACTCCTGAGCCAGCGCGAGGGTGCACAGGCCCGCGATGACGATGGCCGCACGGCGGACGGGTGTCGCCGTGCCCGTCGTCGTCAGCGTGCGTCGAGATGCGTTCATGGGACGACAGGATACGGCGCTGAGACGTCGGCGCCGACGGTCGTGCCTGGCAAGGCGCATCGTTGCCGCCTGAACTGCAGCGCGAGGACGAGCGCGTAATACCGGCTGGTGATCGGCGCGACCGCGAGCATCTCGAACGGCGCAAGCTTGATTCCGACTCGGATGGCCGACGCCGCCACGGAGTTGGCGAGCGCGAGATCTCGCAGGCGAAGAAGTAAGGCCACACCGGCGCCGGAGCGCCACGCTTCGCGTGGCCGGACCGCGAGGCGTCCTCGCCTCGCGCGATCGTCGACGACCCACGCCGCGCCACGACACGACCACTCAACCGCCGAACGGCCGCATCTCTCCCGGTTGCCAGGACGTCGCCCTCCAACCTCATGGAGGCAGGGTTGAATGGGAACCGTCATCCCGTCGCCCACACTGGCTCGTCGTTCGTCGAACGAAGACGGCCGAAAAAGCGCCCCACGACACGCCCGCGCTCGAGCCCGCACGCGCTACCGCGTGAAACCTGCGAGGCCGGCACTTCGCGGGACCCTTCGGCGCCGTCGTCGCGGATGACCGGGCGGCAACAGCCGAAGAGCTGGCTCACGGAATGGATGTCGCGGGCTTCGATTCCGCGGCCTTCGATCGCAGCGCCAGCTTGGCGTTCATCTCGTCGAGCCGTTTGCGCGCCGCCTCCAACGTCGGCACGCCGAAGGCCGCGCGAATCGAATCGGACAGGACGGGAGAGAGGGGCTCCTGCGTCCACGGCGTCGTGCTGCCGTTGCGCCGGTACTGGGTGCCGAACCACTGCGGTCGGTCGATGTTCTGCAGGAAGCGGTCGAGGCTCGCCGCCGAAAGCCAGCTCGCGCCAGCCACTCCTTGGATCGCCGCGGCCGACGCGAGGACGTGGGCGAGCAGGTAATCGTCGGGCTGCTCCCCGTGCTGGAGCACCATGGCCGCGTGATAGTGATCCTCGGGCGTCGCCAGCGCACCGGCGTGGATGAGTTCCTTCACCCGCGCGAGGCGGGCGGTGTCGGCCTGATGGATCGCCTGCAGGCGCTCGGCGGAGAGCGTGCCCCAATCCGTCGCCCGGGCGGCCTGGTCGTCGTGGAAGAGCTGGTCGAACTCCGACCCACCGCGCTCGGATGCGGGTTCGGCCGTCGACGAGCAACCGGCGAGAGTCGAGAGGACGACGAGTGAGGCCATCGCTGCCTGGGCCATGGTCACGGGATTCTCCTGGGCGCGGCGTGAATCGTGCCGGAAATCGCGGCGCGGATGATACCACGGCGCTCGCTGGGGGTGACCGACGCGACGACCGTCCCGTCGTGGCGGGAGGCGAACCGCTCACGGGATTCTCACCTGTCCCGACCCGATCGAGCATCCGCGGGCATAGGCTTCATGGAGACATGGCACCGATCGAACGACGCATGACGGACCTGATCGCCGAGGACGCCTTCGTGAGGCGACTCGCGCGCCGGGTCGTCATGGACGCGGCGACGGCGGACGACGTGGCGCAGGATGCGTTCGTCGCCGCACTCGCGAAGGAGCCTCCGCAGGGGGCTCCGATCCGCGGCTGGCTCACGGTGATCCTGCGACGGCTCGCGTCACGCATGCAGCGGGGCGCGCGACGCCGCGCGCGTCGCGAAGCCGTCGTGGCGCGACCGGAGGCGGTCGACAGCGCCGCCGAGATCGTCGCCCGGGAGAACGAGCGCCGCCGGCTCGTCGAGGCCGTGTTGGCGCTGCCGGAGATCCACCGCACCGTCGTCCTGCGCCGCTATTTCGACGGCGAGAGCCCCCGCGCGATCGCCGCGGCCCTCGGTGTTCCCCTGGAAACCGTGCGAACGCGTCTGAAGACCGCTCACGAGAAGCTCCGCTCGGCGTTGGGCGGGGACTCACGTGGGGAGCCGATGGCGTTCGGCGCGTTGATCCCGCTCGTGTGCCCCACGGCGGCATCGAAGGTCTCCGCACTCGGGCATGTGCTCGTCGCGCGCGCCTGGCACGGAGCCGGCGCCGCGCTTTGGGAGGCTGCTTCGATGACGGTGCGCACGAAGGTGTTGGCCGCGGCGAGCGTTCTGTTCGTGATCGTCGGCGGATGGGCGTTGTTCCGGAGCGCCCAGTCGGACTCGCATCTGCCCGCCGGGATGGGCGCATCCGAAACTGCGCCAGCTCCGGGCTTGCTGACGGGGTCTCACGCCACGTCGCGGCCGTCGCCCGCCGCGACGCGACCCTCGACGCGGATGTCGGCCGTGCCGTTCCAGGAGCGCGCGGTCGACGGCGTCGTCGACATCCTCGTGCGCCACCGCGCTCGAGGGATGCGGGACACCATGCTGACCGTGTACGGCATGGACCACGGGCATCCCATGCTTTCGCCCGTGCGGCGGCGGACGGATGACTCGGGGCGCGTCCGGCTCGAAGGCATCCACGAGGGACGCATCTGGGCCGTCACCGACTCGGGATGGGGTTCGGAGGCGAAGGTCGTGGCCGGGACGACCACCTCCGTGACGATCGACGTCGGCGATGGATTCACGCTCGTAGGCCGCGTGGTGGACGACGCCGACCACGCAATCGCCGATGCCGACGTGCTGCTTGGGCGGATGCTCGAACGGTTCACCGAGCCATGCTCGCTGAAGTCGGATTCGGCTGGCCGCTTCACCGTGGAAAACGTGTGTGAACGCATCCTCGTGGCCGCGCGCGCTGCCGGCATGACGCCGTCGTCGGCCGTCGAAGTCATGGGCGCCGTCGGCGACCGGCGCGAAGTCACGTTGCGATTGAGCGGCAAGGCCGGCGGCGTCGAGGGACGGGTCGTCGACAGTCGGGGCGTGCCGGTCGTTGGCGCCGTCGTGATCGTCTCCTCCGAAGGGCCGACGGGGATCGCCGCGCGTCGCAAGGGCGGACCGGAGCAGGGCACCCCGCCGTTCGCCACGTCGACGGACGCCCTCGGACACTTCCGCATGGGGACGGCCGAACCGGGTCTGAGGCGCGTGCAGGCCCGCGGGCCGAAGACTGGCGCCGTGGAGACGACGATCCAGGTCGACGCCGGACGTACGTCGCAGGTCGAACTCGTCCTGCCGGACGGAGTGTCGCTCGAAGGACGCGTGCTGACCGCGGCCGGCGTTCCGCTGGCGCGGGCCAGCGTCACGGTCGGGATGCCGGACAGCATCTGGGGTGCGAGCACGCGCAGCGGCGACGACGGCGCGTATCGTCTCGACGGCCTGAACGCGGGCTCGATCGACGTGACCGTCCATCACGATGGAGAGGGCGACGCGGCGCAGTCGTTCCGCGACGTCACCGACGGGACGAACCTTCATTGGGACGCGCAGCTGAGCCAGGGCGTCGCGCTGAAGATCCGCGTGGTCGACGAGACGCAGCGGCCGCTCGCCGGCGCGAGCCTTTCGGGTGTACTCAAGCTGTGGGCACCCGGCGTGGCGCAAGAGCGCATGTCGGCCTACGGGAAGACCGACGCCGACGGCCGCGCCGTCTTCCCGAACAAGTGCGACCACAAGATCTATCGGATGACGGTGAACGTCCGGAAGGGGAACCAGATCGCGGATCGGACCGTGGAACTCGAGCCCGACGACCAGGAGCACGTGATCGTGATCCGTTCGTCTGACTTCGCGTCGTGCCTGATCACGGGACGCCTGATCCGCGAGGATGGCAGCGTCGTTCCCAGTGCGACGTTGGTCGCGGGGAACGTGCGCGAGGATGGTGAGTCGGAGGAACTCTCCGACGTGTCCGGGCGCTTCCGACTGGGGCCGTATCGCGCGGGCCGCCTCTACGTACGCGTGAAGGCGTCGGGTTTCGGCACCGTCCTCTTGGGCGAGCGCGAGGTCGCGACCGGCGACACGTGGGACTTGGGCGACGTGATGCTCGCTCCGCCCGGAAGCCTCGTCGTGACGTTCGCCACGCCGCCGACCGCGAAGCCCTCCTACATGGTCGAGATCCTCGGCCTCGGCTCGTTCCACACGGAATTTGCCACGACGTCGGACGGGGTCGCGCGCGCCACGCTGCAGCCGGGCCGGTACGCGGTCCGCATGCATGGCTCGAACCCGGCCGGCATCGACGTGGATCGCGTCGTGACGATCGAGAGCGGTCGCGTGACGCAGCTCGAAATCCCCATCGTCGAGGGCGTTCGTCGGGACGTGCGCGTGAAGTCGCCCGTGCTGCCCACGTATCACGATCCGCTGAACGTGCGCGTGATCGACGCCACGGGCGCGCAGGTCTGTGAGCGCGCGATCCGCGGGCTCGCGGGAGGAGACGACATCCCGATGGTCAGCCTCACCCTGAAGCCGGGGCGCTATCGCGTCACGTCCGCATACGCCGGCGCGAAGGGAGAGACGGCGTTCGAGATCCTGGAGGACGAGACGACGTCGACATCGCCGCCGACGCCGCCGATCGTCGACCTCGTGCTGGAGGACTCACGAGGGAAGTGAGCGGTCAGCGGGGCATCACGGACGTGAGCTTCACTTCCTCCGTGCCCCACGTCTTCTCGTCACCGAACACGCCCTTGTAGTTCATCTGCGTCGGAACGAGCCACGCGCCCACGCGCGTGAAGGTCGCCGACACCTCTTCCGGCCCGGTGACCGCCTTCGTCACCACCATGTCGTCGCCGACCTTCGTCCAGGTGAATACGCGGCTCCAGCCGGCCCGATATCCCAGCGACGCGACGCGCCCGTCCTTCACCGTGACCGCCGAACACGGCCCGTTCGTCACGTCGAAGACGCCCGGCGATCCCGCACGCTCGGCGAACGACGCGCCGGCGAACGTGCGCTCGAAGTCTCCTCGCGCGCCGAAGTCGCGGCCGGTCCACATGCCGAAGCGGTCGATCGCCGCGCTCGCGAGCGAATTGCGCAAGGACTCGTCGGTGACGCCCTCGACCTCCGCGACGACCTTGCCCCAGCTGCCGCCGGTGAAGGCCTCGATGGCCGCCGTCCCCTTGACCGCCTTCACGCCTCGCCAGATGCCATCCTTGCCCGCGCGAATCTCGAAGCGGCATTTGAACCCGACCTGCCCGCTCGGGTAGCGGTAGCCCGAGTTCCACGCCGCGCGCACCGCGTCGGTCGCCGGCGAGGGAACGGGCGTCCCCGCGGTGACGTCGGGTTGGAGGTCCTCGAAGGCGATCTCCGCGGACCATGGCTTGGCGGCGGGCGAGAGGTCCATCGAGAGGCTGACGCGCACGGGGAGGACGATCCCGTTGTTCCGGCCGTATCGCCATCGGCGGACTTCCGTCGGCCGACCGATACCGCTGACGCTGAAGATGCGGCGCTCGGTGACGACGTACCCGCCTTCGAACGGTTCGGTGATCCAGTCGGCGTGCAGATCCCTCGGGTCACCGCCGTACCAGGCATCTCCGAGGATCCGATCCTGGCTGACGGCAAGCCGCGTCCCGCCGTAGTACGGGTCCCAGGTTTTTCCCGGACAGTCGAGGACCACGGGGGGACCCAGATCGGCCATGGCCGGAGCGCACAGTTTGATCGCCTCCTCCACGGAAGGGCGCCGCAGATCGGCGAACGCGCGCTGGAGCGTCTTGCCGACGAACCCGAGGTCATCTGGCGAGGGAGGGGAGTCGGGTTGGTTCGCCACGGCCCCCTCCGCGGAGAGCCCGACCCTGCCACGGATGTCTCGCACCGCGCCTTCCGTGCGGATCGTCGCCACGTAACGCCCCGACACCGCGAGCGGCTTCTCCCATCGGAACCACGGAGCGTAGGCCTCGCGGAGGAACGACGCCGGAATGGCCGGATCACCCGACTCCACGGCGCACCAGTCGACGAGCTTCGCCGACGTGATCCGCGCACCCTTCGGCACGACGAAGTCCATCACGACGCCGTCCGTCGCGGGTGCGAGATCCGGCACCGGGTCCCATGGCACGTCGCTGAACGTCGCCTGCAGCTGCTGCCGCGGCTCGAGGCGGCGGTGGATGAGGACCGTGGACTCGGTCGGCTTGTCGAACACCGCGCGGATCACGACGTCGAGCGGCATGTCCCGATCGTTCCGGATCGGCAACACGGCGTATTCGACGGTCCCGCCGCGTTCGTGGTTGCGCTTGTCGGACCCGATCGGGCCGAGAACGGCCCGAGCGTCCGTCGGCGGCGGCACGGCGCACGGCGCGGCACGAATGACGCGCACGCGCGCCCCTGCGAGCAGCCCCACGGCGACCTTGGCGAAGATCGGGTAGGTCTGGGATCCGCCGGCGAGCGTGGGCCGGCCGGCGCGATACACGTAGGGACCCGGGACACGCCTGAGCACGACGGGCTCGCCGGCCTTCGGCGTGCACTCGAACACCAGCGGTTCGACGGCGGTGCTGCCGCGGTTTTGAACCTTGATGGTGACGATGGCGCCGGTCGCCACCTTTCCGCACGGCTCGATGGACGCAATCGCGGCTTCGAGCTGCGCGATGGCCGGGAGCGCGCACCCAGCGAGCGCGACGCAGAGGGCAAGCCCACGAAGCAAGTCCGACGTCCTCAACGCTTCTCTCCTCATCATCGATCTCCGGGCGAGCTCGTTCCGGAGAGATGAGAGTCCTGGAGAGGGCCGCGGTAACAGCCCGGCCTCCGCGGCGGCGGCGGAGTCAGGCTCGGGCCTCATCCGCCCGAGCCTGACGGGCCCGCGGACTACTTCTTCTCGACCGGCGGGGTCGCCGGAACCACTGGAGCCTTGGCGGCTTCCTTCGCTGCACGCTCGGTCTTGGTGTCGAGCCCGACGAAGTGAAGCGCGTCCTGGTACCAGGTCTCCTTGTCGAACGGCTTGGCTTCATAGACGCCGAACAACACGACGGCGAGGATGAAGAGCCACAGGACGACCTTCGGCCACTTGGCCTTCTTCGCGGCGAACGGATCGGTGAGCGACCGCTCCGAACCCGGGGGCAGCGTGGCCGTGTCGGTGAGCGACGCGCCGAGCGGGATGTTGACCTTCACGCGGCCGTTGCACGCCCAGCCGTTCGCGTCGAGCAGCGGGCCCAGGTTGCGTTGACGCAGCTTGAGCCACGCGATGACCATCGATGGACCGGAGATGAGGAGGATGATGCCCAGGATGCCGAGCGGCATGTACCCGCCGAGGCCGAACAGCGCGTTCATCGCCGAGCTGACGGCAGCGGCAATGCCACCGACGGCCACGCCCAATGCGGCGACGACGCCCACGTCGAACTTGCTCTTCGGGAGCTTCTGCTCCTCGTTCGCCTTCACCGCCTCCGCGGTTTCGGACGCGGTCTTCGTCAACATCTCGTTCGAGGCTGCATCGGCAGCAGCGGCGCGCTTCGCGACCTGCTCCTCGATCCAGCGCAGGAAGCGCTTGTACGGCGCGAAGAATGCCTGACCGATGGAGATGGGCTGGTCGACGATCTTCGTGACGGTGGCGTCCCAGTCGCGACCCTTGCGGTCGTAGAAGATGCCGTTGCGGCCCACCGTGATGTAGTCGGAGTCGCCGGCCGTGAACGCGGCCGCGACCGTCATCTTCTCGCCCTTGGGGTTCGTGCAGTCGCAGTACGCGAGGTACGTGCGCGCCATGGGCGACATGGAGCCGTGCTTGCCGGCGTCCTCGACGCGCACGCAGAGATCGCAGCTCCGGCTGTCGAGATACAGCGTTCCCGACTGGAACACGGCGAGCTGGCGGCGCGAGTAGAAGTTCGCGAACGAGACGAAGTTGTTCAGGAGTTCGTGGAGGTCACGCCACAGGCGGGCGAGTTTCTCCAGGGCGCTGATCGCCTCCACCTGCGGCTGCACGGCCTTGTCGGCGGCGATGGCCTTCGTGAGGATTTCCTTCGTCTTGCCGGCGAGGATCTCCTTCACGCGGGCGGCGCCGAGCTTCTCCACTTCGGCTCCCACCTTGGCTGCGCGCCATGCGCGGTTGGGGGCGAGCTTCGCCTTGATCGCGGCCCAATCGGCCTCCGTGATCGAGGTCTTGTCCTTGCCCAGGATGCTCGCGACGGCGCTGGCGCGGAACGCGCCGATGGACTCGTGCCACGCGGGGTTGATTCCCGTGGTGAGGTCGAGCGCGCGCCCGGCCTCGACCTTCGAGAGCGGGAGGCCCTGCACCTCGGCCCGCGTGATCGAGAGATCCTTCGCGGCGATCTCGAGGAATCGCGCCTCTTCGCCGTTCAGACTCGCCTGCGCGCGCGCGTCGTAGGCTGCGAGTCGGCATCGGGCGAAGAAGTCGTCGATCTTCGCGGCGACCGCATCCATGGCGTCGCAGGCGGCCGCCGTCGCGTCACCGAGCGGAAGAATCGCGGCCTTGTCGGCCTCGGACTTCTTCAGCCACTCGACGTAGTCCGCGCACGCCTTGAAGAACGCCTCGAGCTTCGCCTCCGACACGCCCGGAAGGCCGCTGCGATCCGTTTCGCCTCCGAGCGTGGCGAGGATGTCCTCCAGCGTCTTCTTCGCGGCGGCGTCGTCGACGGACGGCGCTGGAACGATGCCGTCGCCGTTGAGCTTGGCCGTCTTGAAGATCTGCTCGGTCTCGAGCGTGTTGCCGACGGTGATCACGGTCGCCCCGGCCTTGCCCAGGTTCTCGAGAACGAGCTGGGCCGAAGCCAGGAGCTTCTGACCCTCCGGCGACTTGTCGTTGATCGCCGAGAGCGGCACGCCGTCTTCGCCTTTCACCAGGCCGTCGAGGTTCTTCAGGACGGACTTGAGCCACTCGATGGCGTTGAGGATCTCGGGCACACGAACGCGGCCGTCCTTGTCGACGTCGAGCAGTTCGAGCGTGCGCTGGTCGAACTCCAAGCCCTTCACCGGACAGCTCAACGCGACCCAGAGCTTCTGATCGAGGTTCGCGAGATGCGCGATGTCGGCACCGGTTTCGATTCGCACCTGGTCCACGCCGCCTGCGCGGAAGAACCGCCAGCGGTGTGAACCCTTCGTTTGCGTCGCAGCCATGAGAGTTCCTGTCCAAGAAAGGGGGGTGATCGGGGGAAAGGGATCCCCCGGCTCCGAACCGGGCGGGAGGGCCCGCCATCGAGTGCGGAGAGGATGCGCGCAGAACCCAGGTTGTCAAGCGGGCGCGGTCACCGCTGCCAATTCGGAATGTTGACGGCTGCGGCCGCCCGGTAGGCAGCCGGGCGCGCGCCGCCAGGGCTCGGCGGGTTGCCGTTTGCATCCGCGGCGCCGATAGTGGGCACGTCCGATGGAGATCCGACTCATGCGAGACCGATTATCGACGTGCCTTGGCCTGCTCCTGCTCGTCGCGTGTACGTCGACGACGTCGCAGCGCGAGCTGAACCGTACGGCCCCCGTGCGCTGGGCGATCGCGATCCACGGCGGAGCGGGCACGATCTCGAAGTCCATGGGCGACGCCAAGGCGGCGGAATATCGCGCGGCGCTCGATGGAGCGCTGCGCGAGGGGGCGCGGATCCTGGAATCCGGCGGCGAGAGTCTCGATGCCGTCGCGGCCGTCGTCCAGATCCTGGAAGACGATCCGCACTTCAACGCGGGCCGAGGCGCCGTGTTCACGAACGCCGGTACGCACGAGCTCGACGCCTGCATCATGGATGGACGAACGCTCGCGTGCGGTGCCGTCACCGGAGTGAAGACCGTGCGCCATCCGATCGCGCTCGCGCGGGAGGTGATGCTGCACACGAAGCACATCCTCCTGGCCGGTGATGGCGCGGAGAAGTTTGCCGACGAGCGCGGCCTCGAGCGCGTGCCGAACACGTGGTTCGACACGGACGCGCGGCGCCAGGC
The DNA here is from genome assembly GCA_044222185.1 of Planctomycetota bacterium. Taxonomy (GTDB): domain Bacteria; phylum Planctomycetota; family CAIWVZ01; genus JBGANV01. The sequence goes on along the minus strand of JBGANV010000003.1, from coordinate 414,455 downwards.
CTGGGAGCAGGTGAAGGCGGAGGAGGCGCGATCTGGCGGAGGCGGCTCCGGCTACGGAACCGTCGGCGCCGTGGCGCGCGACGCCCGCGGTCACCTCGCGTGCGCCACGTCCACCGGCGGACTCACGAACAAGCGGTTCGGTCGCGTGGGCGACACGCCGCTCGTCGGAGCGGGTTCCTATGCCGACGATCGCACGTGCGCCGTCTCCTGCACCGGCACCGGCGAAGTCTTCATGCGCCACGGCGTCGCGCGCGACCTCTCGGCCCAGATCGAATATCGACACTCGACCGTGCGCGAGGCGGCCCACGCGATCATTCACGACAAGCTGCAGAAGGACGACGGCGGGCTCATCGCCGTCGGCGCCGACGGCTCCATCGCCATGGAGTTCAACTCCGAGGGCATGTATCGCGGTGCCGCGGATTCGACGGGGCGGTTCGAGGTGCACATCTGGGAGGAGTGAGGTGCGCAGCACGGCAGCGGTGTTCGACGGATCGACAGCGCGTCGATTCTCGAACGGGCGCGGCGAAAGCGCGTTACCGGGCCGGGAGGGTCAGGGCATGTCGCGCATTTGCTGGTTCGCTTGGATCGTCGTCCTCACGCACGTCAGTCTGGCGCAGGCCGTGTACGTCGTCGGACCCACCGCGGGTCCGGGAATCCAGTTCGTCGGCATCCAGGCGGGCATCGATGCCGCGACGAATGGAGACGTCCTCCTGGTGCAATCGGGCAGCTATGCGGGGTTCACGCTGTCGGGCAAGGGACTCACGATCGTCGGCGCGGGTGTCGGAGCGACGGTCGTGTCGGGCCACATCACCGTGACGAACACCCCGTCGTCAGGACCGGTGTTCATCAACGGATTCACCGTGACTGCGGGATTCGAGTGCCTCGGGCCTGGCCGACTGACGATCACCGACGCAGCCATGCCGTTCGGCGCCACGACGCCGACGAGCGGCGTGCGGATCGTCGATGCGGAGGCGGGAATCCATCGCTGTTCAGTCGGGCCGATCGTGATCGAGAACTCGCCTCACACGACGATCTCTCACTGCACGGTCAGTGGGAGCTCGGGCGCCATCGTGCCCGCGGGGACCGCAGGGGTCGCGGCGACGAACAGCCGTGTGACGATCGACTCATCGAGCATCACGGGTGCCCACACGTTCATCGGCCCCGGAAATCCCGCGGTCGTCACGCAGTCGTTTCCCGGCGTCGTCCTCGTGAATTCCCCGGTCCGAGTGTTCGGGAGCGGGATCGTGCAGGGTGGACACGGATTCGGGGTCAGCCCCTTCTTCATCGTTCCCCCGTCCGCAGGGCTCGTGACGGATGGCGTGGCAACCGTCCATGGCACGAGCTTGCAGGGTGGCACCGGCCACGGCGGGTACACCGCACCCGGATACACCGGCACCGTGATCTCCGCCGCGTTGCTGCCGGAGATCGTGAACCCGGGGCCGTGGATCACGTCAGCCGTCCATTTCGTGACCGTGTCGCTCCTCGTCTCGACACCGGCTACGACATTCGCGATCGCGGTGTCGCCAGCCGCCGCGTTCCAGACGGCCCCATCGCCGTTCCTCGGGGAGGTGCTGATCGATACCTCGGCGATCGCCGCCATGGGATCGGCGAACATGAGTGCGGCGGGATCGTCGATCATCGGCTTCCCGCCGTTGCCGCTCCCGCCCTCCTGGTTCTACGTGCCGTTCTACTTCCAGGTCGCCACCTACGATGCGACGAGCGGCACCTACGCGCTCGGCGGGACCTCGGCGTTCGTGCTCCAACCGTGACGTCGGCGTCGTCGGCGCGGCGCGGAGTGAGAACGACGGGCGTTCGCGAGCCCCGCGAGCACGACCCACGAGGGTGGCTCCATCGCGATGCCGTCCTCAGCCGCCCGTCTCGAACCCCGGATACAGCGTCATCCCGCCGTCGATGTAGAGCGTCGTGCCCGTGACGTAGTCGGCGGCGTCGGACGCGAGCCACACGGCGGCCTGGCCGATGTCGGAGGGTTCGCCGATGCGCTTGTAGGGCACGAGCTTCATCAGGTCGGCGTAGGCCTCCGGAGTCTTCCACGCGCTCGTGTTGATCGGCGTGCGGATCGCTCCGGGGCCGATGGAGTTCACGCGGATGCGGTAGGGCGCCACTTCCTGCGCGATGCTCTTCATCATCAACATCACGCCGCCCTTGGATGCGGCGTAGTTGACGTGGCCGGCCCACGGAATGACCTCGTGAACCGAGCTCATGCAGACGATCTTGCCGGCCGAGCACGAGATCTCGGGGCGCACGCCGCGCCGCTTGAACTCCCGCACGGCTTCGCGGGCGCAGAGGAACTGGCCCGTGAGGTTCACGTTCAGGACGAGGTTCCACTGGGCGAGCGTCATCGACTCGAACGGCGCGTCCTGCTGGAGCCCCGCGTTGTTCACCAGGATGTCGATGGTGCCGAACTCGTCCTTCATGCGCGCGAACATGGCGGCGACGTCCGATTCGTTCGACACGTCCGCCTGGTGAGCGAACGCGCGGCTGCCGCAGCGTTGGATCTCGGCGACGACTTCCTGCGCGGCCTCGGGCCCCGCCTTGAAGTTCACGACGACGTCCGCGCCGGCATGGCCGAGTGCGATCGCGACGCCCTTTCCGATGCCCGAGTTCGCACCGGTGACGAGCGCCTTCTGGCCCTTCAGGACCTTCTGGAGGCTGCATGCCGGCATCACGACGTCGGGGAGTGGTTCGGAGAAAACCTGCGGTGGTGGAGGTGTCATGGAATCGTCCTTCACTGGATTGGATGCCGGTCGGGCTCCTTCGTTGCGGGAATCGTCACTCCGCGGTCGATTTCGCGGAGCCGTCGGCTTCGGGGCGCCAGGCTCCGAGCGTCGGTGCGACGGTCACCCGTCTGCGGCGCCCGGTCGTTGACAGGTGGGCGGTGTAACCTCTATGACGGGCAAACCGCACCCGTTCCAAGCCGCGGAATGTCCACCTCCACCCCCCAGACCCAAGTCAATCGATGATCTCGTACCGCAACGAGCCCACTGCGTCTTCCGGTGTGTCCTGGCACGTCGCATTCGTCGCCGCGCTGGTGCTGTGCGGCGTGACCTCGGCCCAATCCACGGTGCTCCGCGAGCCGGAGACGCCCATCCCGCACGGGATCTCGATTCAGGGCGAAACGTTCTGCGACATCGACGGCGACGGCGACGTGGACTTCCTCGCGACGGACTTGAAGGTGAACGCCGCGCCGCCGGTGACCCGCTTCTTCCTCAATGACGGAAACGGACACTACGTGCGCGGCCCCGTGCCGCTGGCCGTCAGCAACCCGACCGGCCGAGCCTTCGCCAACGTCGACAACGACCCGGCGGCGGAGATGATCGTCGGGTCCGGCAGCGGGTTTGAAATCCACAAGCTGATCGGCGGGACGTTCGTGTCCGTCGCGACCTTCGGATCCCTGTCACCGGCTCCGATCCTGTGGATCGTGCCGGCTGACGTGGATGCGGACGGGCAGACCGATCTGGTGTTCACGTTCGGCCCGTCCCCGTTCAGCCAGGCAGTCCTGCGGAACCTCGGCGGCAACGCTTTCGTCCCCGTCCTCAATGCGCTCCCCACGGCCGTACAGGGCGGCTCGGTCCGGGCCGCTGCCGATTTCGACGGCGATGGACTGGTGGATCTGATCTACTCGGTCCTGCCGGCCCCTGGATTTGCTTCGAGGGCGCAAGTGGTGCGGAACACGGGCGGCGGGGTCTTCGCTCCCAGCGGGCAGATGGATCTGTCGCACTTGGGTTGGTCGACCGGGATCGGCGACTTCAACGGCGACGGCCGCGCGGACATCGCGATCGGAACGGCCGTCAACTCCGGCTCACCTCTGACGGTGATCACCTGGAGCGCCGGGACGCTGACGACGTTGTTCAATGGGTCCCTGGCCGCCAACGTGGTCCCTGTCGGCGCCCTCGACGTCGACGGCGACGGAGCGGATGAAGTCGTCATCGGATCGTCATTCCCAGGCCCCGTCGCGGCGAGCGGCGGCGCCTTCGCGGTGACGATCGCGGCGATGGTGCTCACGTTCCCGTTCCGCGTTCCAGCGATCGTCGCGGACCTGGATGGCGACGGCCTGCGGGACATCGCCACGCGGGCGGTCAAGTCCGAGACCGTGCACATCGAAGTCAACTCGGGCGTGGGAACGTTCAACGACCTCGACGCGGGGACCTCGGGCGGATTGCCGCTGTTGTTTCAACCGCTCACCACCAAGGTGTTCGCGTTCGCCGACGCGGAAGGGGATGGCGACGTGGACGTCATCGCGCGCGTCCATCCTCCCGCGGCGGGGGTCGGCATCTTCACGCTGGCGCTCGCACGAAACGACGGCGCGGGGACCTTCCAGCTGGCGAATCCCAACCCCGTCGTGCCGGCGAATCCGCCGCCAAGTCTGGCCGTGATGGTTCCGGGTGATTTCGACGGAGACGGACGCATCGACGTCAGCGTCTTCTCGTCCTCGACGCCCGTGCCCGCGATCCTCGCCTCGGACTCCAACGGCGACTTCTCCCGAATGACGACGAACGCGCCCGTCACGAACGTGGTCGCGCAGGCCGCGGCGGATTTCGACAACGACGGGCGGCTCGACATCGCCGTGGCCCACGCTGGCGCCGCGTCGCAGTTCGAGATCCTGCTGAACCAGGGCGGCGGAACGTTCACGGTCGCTTCGAGCGTGACGAATCCAACGAACACGAGCGCCGTGGCGATCGTGGCCGTGGACCTGGACAACGATGGTCGGAAGGACCTCGCCGCATTCACCGACAACCCCCCGACCGTTCGCGTCTGCCGAAACACCATGGTCGGTGGGGTGGGCGGGTTCACGCTGGGTCCGCAGGTTTCGATCGCGGCTCCGACGACCGGATACACGATCACCGCGGGCGACGTCGATGGCGATGGCGACATGGACCTCATCGCCGGCGACTCCGTGCTCGTGAACAACGGCAACCTCGCGTTCACCGTGGCGGGAGTCCTCACGACGCTGACAGCCCAGACCAACGATGGCTGGGCGCTGGCGGACATCGATGGCGACGGCCTCGCCGATGCGCTCGGCGCGCGGGAATGGAAACGCTCGCTCGGAGCCGGAACGTTCGCGCCATCCGAGGGTGTGGTGAACGGCACCACGACCGTGTCGGCGTTGATCCCCGTGGACTACGACGGAGACGGTGACCTCGATCCCTTCTGCGACCGGGGATACTTCATCACGAACATGACTCGGCATCTGGGACATGGCGACCTCCCGCGTGTGGGCCGGATCACGACGCTCGAGATCGTCGGCCCGCCGACGGCCCCATGGCTGCTCGTTCCGACGACGGGCCTGCTTTCGCCGTCCCAGGTGATTTCACCGTGGGGCCGGCTCGCCATCGACCTCGCGACGGCCATCACGACGGTCACGGGCAACCTGGACGCCAACGGCAACACGACGATCACGGCCTTGGTGCCGCCGGTCCCCGCCCTCGCGGGTGCGACCGTCCACTGGCAGGCCGCGATCCTCTCGACGCAGCGGCTCACGCCGCGGGAGACGACCACGATCCTGGGGTTCTGAGTCGGGCGGCGCGGGTTGCGTGCGCGCGGCATCCGGCTCTTGGGACCGAGAGGCTCTGGCCCTGGAGGTTCGCGTTCGGGTCGAGGACCACGCGGCGTGGGGCCTTGCGGCCGCCCCCGGCAACGAACCCGCGGCAGTGCGCCGCGGGCTCACTTCGAGTGGATGCGGCGCACCTCACGCGGTCGGTCTGCGGAGTTCCATCGGCCGTCGTGCGGCCGACGACGCTCCGCTCACGGCGCGAGCGCGTTCAACGCCGCGAGGATCTCCGCATAGATCAGCGCCTGCGCTTCGCAGTCGGTGACCCAATCGCGGCCGGGCCCCTGCGTGTCGGGCTGACCGCGCAACGCGCAGCCGTCGACGCGGGCGAGTGCGTCCTCCAGTTTCCGCCGCGCGAGGGCGATCCTGTCGGACTGCATCTGCTGGACGGCGTTCGATAGGAATTGGTTGAGCGACGTCTGGTTGCCGACGTTCGTGACCGAAGCCGGCGGGAGACTCAAGACGTCGGCAGCGACGACGGTGACGACGTTCTCCGCGTAATGGGTGCCCGTGATCGCGGTCACGACGACCTCGTCCACCGCCGAGTATGTGAAGATGTCGCTCACCATCAGAGAGATCGTGTACGTCCCTTCGACGTCGGGAGCGAACGACGGCGTGGCCGTCATCTCGTTCGCGAGGAACGCCAGGCTCCCCGTCGGTCGCGACGTCATCACCCAGGCGAACACGATGGGGTCCTGATCGGGATCGAAGCTGCCGGTGCCATCCAGGGTCGTGACGTTGCCGAGAATCGTCAGCTGGTCCAGTCCGGCCGACGCCGTCGGCGCCACGTTGAACGACGAGACCACGACCTGGTCGCGGTCGCTGCTCGCTCCCTCCTCGTCCGTGACGACGAGGTCGATGGCATAGTCTCCCGGAATGTCCACGACGAACGACGGGAACGGCGTCGATGCACCGCTGAGCACGGCCGTGCTTCCTGGCGGTACGGCGACGAGTGCCCAGGCATACAACAGCGCCGACGGCGACGTGTTGTCGTCGAACGACGCCGAGCCGTCGAGATGCACCGTGGCGCCGGCATGCACGGCCTGATCCGCGCCCGCCTGCGCCGTCGGCGCTTCGTTCGGGAACGTGAGCGGGACGTCCATGACGGTGACGAAGCCACTGAGTCCCGCAGTTCCCGTCGGAGTGACCGGGAAGGTTGCATTGCTGCCGCGACCGCCCACGACGACGCTTCCGTTCCTCGCGAGCGCCATGTCCTGGACCTCCTCGGAGCCGTTGCCACCGAGGTAGCTGCCGTAGGTCAGTTGATGGGGAGCTGCGAGCGTCGGGTTGATGCGCGCCACGTACGCGTCACTGACTCCGCCGCCGAAGGTCGAGTCGAACGCGTTGGGAGTCGTGGGGCAGTCTTGCGAGCGGGTGATGCACCCGAGCGTCACCATGCCGTTCAGGTCGCTCGCGGAGCCGTACACCTCTTCGATCGCCGCTCCTCCGAGGTAGGTCGCGTAGATCAGTTGCCCTGCGGGCGGACGGGACGGATCCAGGCGCGCGACGAACGCGTCCGTGCCGCCGTGGTACGTGCGATCCCACGAGCCAGGCGTCGTGGGCAAGTCCGCGGAATTCGTGCTCCCCGCGACGGTGATCGTGCCCGCGGCGTCGATCATGGGCGGTGTCCGCGGCGAGTTTCCCTCGGTGCCGCTTCCACCGAAGTACGTCGAGTAGGCGAGCTGTTCCGCCGGAGGAAGCGCGGGACGAAGCTGCGTGATGAAGACGTCCTGCGTGGCGAGGGTCCGGTCCCAGGCGTTCGCGGTCGTGGGGAAGTCCGGCGACGTCGTCCAGCCGGCGACCGTGATCAGGTCTCCACCCCGAATGCTCGTGAGCAGTTCGCTGCCGGCTCCGCCGACGAACGTCGAGTAGAGGAGTTGCTGGGTCCCGGCGAGGGACGGATCGAAGACGGACACGAAGCCGTCCCCGAATTGCCCGCCTGCGCCGAACGTCGAATCGAACGCACCGGGAGTGATGGGGAAGTTGGCGGATTCGGTGGAACCGCAGACGGCCACGACGCCGGACGGCTCGACGAAGACGCCGTAGCCGCCCCATTCCATCCCGCTGCCTCCGAGGAACGTCGACCAGGTCAGCTGCTGGCCGGCGGGCAACGACGGATCGAGGCGCGTGATGAAGACGTCGTTGTTGCCGTTGAACGTGCGATCGTAGGCGTTGACCGTCGTCGGGAACGAACCTGACGTAGTCCGTCCCGTCGCCACGACGGCGCCGCCCGGCTCGAGAAAGAGATCCCAGAGCGTGGCACCCGACAGCGAGGCAGTCCAGACGAGCTGCTGCCCGGCGGGGAGCGACGGGTTCACGCGAACGAGCACGCCCGTCAGCGTGCCGAAGGTGACGACGCCGTTCACGTCGATCGCCACTCCGAACACCTGACCCGAGTACGTCGTCGAGTAGATGAGTCCCGGGTCGACCTCGAGCGCGCTGGCGCCGTCCCAGTCCGGAGCCTGGAAACCGAACGCGTCGGTTCCGCGGGGCTCGATCACGCAGCGCACGCGCCTCCGTCCGCCATCCGAGGTTCGGACGAACGCCGAGGGTGCAGGCTGCCGCAAGAGACCCGCGGCCGTGTCGAATACGATTCCGCCGCCATCGTCCACGGAGATCGCGCGGACGCCATCGACTGCGACCTCCACGGCGCCGATGTCCGCCCAAGGCTCGAGCAAGACGTCGTACTCGAAGTGGCCATCGGTCGAGTACGCGCGTACGTCCACGCCGGCATACAGCTCGTCATACCGGACGGCTGCATAGCGCGGGACCGCGGTTCGCCACCGCGCGGGATCGTCGCCCGCGAAGTACATGTCGATTCCCGCGAGGCGACCCTCAGGCGTCATCGTCGACGGTTCGCGTGCGCCTCGGAACGTCATGCGCACCGTCGCTTCGGCGACGACGCGCGTCACGCTCCGTTCCGCGCGAAGGGCACACCGTGCCGCCGCGGGATCCGGTTCTCTTCGCGCGAGGCCGAGCGTCCATCCGCGGTCGCCGAGGCGAACGTTCACGTCCCCGATCTCGGCGGCGAAGCGGACGTCCGCGTCCCACTGCCCCTCGTTCGGCGCATAGGCCACGGGCACCACGAATGGGGATTGCGACGCGGCGGGCATCGGCAGCGGCGCGTCCGCGACGGTCGTCGCCGTGAGTGTGAAGCCCGGACGCTGAGTCGATGTGACGTCCGATGATCGGTACTGAGGTTGCAGGACGATGGCGGCAGTGACGGCTGCGCAGACCAGGGCGAAGGATTTCCATCTCAGGGTCGACCTCATGGCGCTTCTCCTCGACTTCCTTCAGGCGGGAGCAGACATGGGAAGTGTCGCGGCCTGACGTCAGCGGCATTCCCGCGGAGGGATGGAATCTCTTTGCGATACGCGGGCGGCCGGCGCGTGCGTGTCGACTGGCCTTGGGAGCGTCCGCGGTCGTGCTGGCCCAAGCCACGCCGGGACCTCGGGAGATTCCGATGAGCCGGCGCCATCAGAGCAGCGCGATCTGATTCGGGGAATAAGCCGTTGAGAGAAGCCGCTGGGCCCGCACGCACGACGCTCGGGCCGACGGCTGCCACGCGCGCGGCCCCGATTGGGAGTCCGAGTCCGTACGCCCGCGGCGCCCCTCGGTCGCGTGGGCGGCAGTGCGAGTTCGCCTGCTGTATGATTTCGCGTCGCACTTCGAGAAGGGACGCTCATGACGACGGGATCGGCTCGGTTGGTGCTCCTCGTGGCAACGCTCACAGTCGGGTCGATGGCGCAGATCGCCGACGCGCGCGCGTCGCGGACTGCAGTGTTCCGCCCCAAGGGGTTCCCGACGATCGACGCGGCGCCCATCGACGACGCGACGCTTGCGCGCGTCGTCTCGAACCAGGACTCGGACGTGATCTCGTCGGTTCCCGAGTTCATCGAGCGGCTGACGACCGAGCGCTACGACACGGTGGTGTTCACCCACGGGTCGGCGTTCCCAATCCAGGCGTGGCCACAGATCCGGGCGTTCATCGCGAATGGTGGAAGCCTGGTCGTCTTTGGCGGCGCGCCGTTCCACGTCCCCGTCCTGGCGACGGGCAAGCCCGGGGAGGAGACGTACGAATCGGCGCCTCGCACGCCCACGTTCGCGCGCGAACTCCTCATCGGGCCGTGCGAGGAGATCCCCTGCGATGGACTGACCGTTCGCCCGCTCGCGCGCATGGGATGGTTGGAAACGTTCCAGGCGCCCAAGCGCACGTGGACGCTCACGCTTCGCCTGACGACGAAGCGCGATTTCGACAAGGAGGATGGATCGAGCGGGCCGCGGGATGCGATCGTCCGCCCCTTCATCCACATGGTCGACGCCAGCGGCGTCGCGCGCGGCTGCGCGTTCGTCGAAGTCGATCGGATTCGCGGAACGGAGGCCGGCGGGCGTTGGGTCTTCGTGCCGTGCGACGCGCCGCTCTCGGACGACTTCATCCGATACACGATCGCGACGGCGAAGGCGGGAGCCATCGCGTTCGACGTGCGCCCGGTTGCGGCCACCCTATCCACGTCGGAGGACGCACGCGTGCGCGTCACCGCGCGTTCGCCCCGACGACGTTTGCCGCTGGGCTCGGCGGCGGTCGAAGCCCTCGTCTCGAACTCGAGCGACACGCGACCGTCTTCCCCGACGCGCTGGGCGGGGCCCCCGCTCGTGGGAGACGGGACCGTGGCCACGTCCGAACTGGTGATTCCCGCGCGTGCATTCGCCTCGACCGAGGGCCTCTACGCGATCGACGTGACGACGGCGGCCTTTTCGACGGTCGACGTCAGCCGCTGCGCCGTCTGGGTGGGAGGCGTCGACCGCGCACCGGCCGCGCCACCGCTTGCGATCTCGCGGTCGTGGATCCGCTCCGGCGGGAAACCCATGCCCATCATCGGCACGACCTACATGGCGTCCGACGTGCATCGCAAGTTCCTCTTCGAGCCCAACCCGGCCGTGTGGGATCGCGACTTCGCCATGATGAAGCAGCACGGGATCAACCTCGTGCGAACGGGACTCTGGACCGGTTGGACGCGAGCCATGCTCGACTCCGGCGCCATCGACGACGGCGTCCTGCGTGCGCTCGACGCATTCGTGCTCACGGCCGCGCGGCACGGCATCTACGTGTGCTTCAACTTGTTCGCGTTCCAACCACCGATGTTCGGAGGCGCGAACCCGTTCCTCGATCCGCGGGCGCTCGAGGGCCAGAAGACGCTCCTCACGCTGATCGCGCGCCGTTATCGCGACTGCGGGTGGGTCCACTACGACCTGATCAACGAGCCGTCCTATTCGCCGGCGGATCAGTTGTGGAACAACCGTCCCATCGGCGACGAGTTCGAGAAGCGCGAGTGGCGGAGCTGGTTGACGAAGGCCTACGGCGGACTGGACGAATCGCGTCTGCGACTGGCGTGGGACGACGCGTCGTCCGACGTGCTCGGCCTGCCGAAGGTCGAGGAACTGGCCTACACGCCGTGGCGCGAGGGCAAACGGCCACGCAAGGCGCTGGACTTCGTCCGCTTCACCAACGACGCCGTCGCCGGCTGGGCCGCGCAGTTGCGCGACACGTTGAAGGTCGCGGGCGCCGGACCGCTCGTCACGCTCGGGCAGGACGAAGGCGGAACGACGGTGCGGCCATCCCAGCTCTTCTACGAGTCGTCCGTCGACTACACCTCCGTGCACACCTGGTGGAACAACGACGACCTCTTGTGGGACGGCGTCGTCACCAAGGCCCTCGGCAAGCCGAGCCTGATCCAGGAGACGGGCATGATGCGGCTCGAGAGCGACCGCGGGTTCCCGTGGCGCACTCCCGAGACCGCGGCGCGCCTCCTCGAGCGCAAGTTCGCCTACGCGTTCATGGCGGGCGGATGCGGCGCCGTGCAGTGGGCGTGGAACATCAACCCCTACATGCCCGTCGAGAACGAGGCCGTCATCGGGTTCAATCGACCCGACGGCACCGCGAAGCCCGAACTGCGAGTCGTCGACTCCTTCGCCGCGTTCTTCGAGAAGGCGCGCACGCGACTCGACGACTACGAGCCCGGCGAGGTGGGGCTGGTGATCCCGCACGCGCGGCACTTCGCGGGGCGGCCGCGCAACATGGACGCGGTCAAGCAGTGCGTTCGCACGCTGGCCGAGCACTTCGGTGTCGTTCCCGAGGTCGTCTCGGACGTGGCGCCGCTGCCCACGCCGGCGCCCAAATGGAAGCTCGCGATCGTCCCGGCGCCCGAGTGGATGCACGCGGGACTCTCCCGGATCGTCAAGCAACTTTCGGATTCGGGGACGAAGGTCCTCGTGACGGGCGGGCTCGACTGCATCGACTCGGGCTTGGCGCCGCAGGAACTCGCGAGCCTGGGAATTCGCGGCGGGCATCGGCCCGTCATGACGCGTGAACCGACCTCGTGGATCCTGTCGTCGAACGTGAACGCGATCGCCACGTTCGACGAACGCTGCAGCGAGTGGCTTCGCGCCGCCGACGGGCCGCCGCTCGACAAGCTCGAAGGTGCGGTGTGGCACGAGCCGCTCCCGCTCGAGTTCGCTCGCGAGGCCATGCCGCTGCGGGCGCTCTACGCGCAGGCCCTGCGGACGGCCGGCGCGCGCTTCAGTCCGTCGATCGACCCCGTTGCGGCGAACGTCTTCTACACCAAGGCGTCGGCACTGGTCGTCGTGTGCAACGAGATGTCGCGCGACGCCGTGCGCAGGGTCGAGATCGCCGGCAAGGCCTATGAGATCCCCGTCGGCTCGGGGCGGGCGCGGCTCGTGCTCGTCGATCTTGCGAGCGGTGACGTGATCGTCGAATCCGCGGGGGACGCCGTGCGGAAGCTGTAGCGCCTTCCTGCGCTGGTGCCGGAGCGCCACGCGACCGCCGTCTCCGCGGCGCGGGGCCGGACTGCCGCGCGTCCTCGCGCGGCCCACTGGCGTGGATTGACGGCGGGCGTGAGAGGACTGCGGCCGGTTCGATGCTCGAGTGGCGACGAGGGAATCGACGGCGCTGCCGCTCGTACGATCGGCGCTCCGCGGCGCGGGGCGCGGCGTCCGGCCGCCGACTTCTTGCCCGCAGCGAACCGCATTCGTAGCGTCGCGGCCTTCGCGATCGCGAACGGGGGACAGCCGCACCATGTATTTCCAGGATCTCATCCTCACGCTCCAGAACTTCTGGGCGAAGCAGGGCTGCATCATCGTCCAGGGCTACGACCTCGAAGTCGGCGCCGGGACCATGCACCCCGCGACGTTCCTGCGCGCGCTCGGCCCGGAACCGTGGAACGTCGCCTACGTCCAGCCGTCGCGCCGCCCGGCTGACGGGCGCTTCGGCGAGAACCCCAATCGCCTGTTCCAGCATCACCAATTCCAGGTGATCCTGAAGCCTGCGCCGAAGAACGTCCAGGCCCTGTACCTCGACTCGATCAAGGCGTTCGGGATCGACCCGCTCGCTCACGACATCCGGTTCGTGGAGGACGATTGGGAGTCCCCCACGCTCGGCGCCTGGGGGCTGGGCTGGGAAGTGTGGTGCGACGGCATGGAGGTGACGCAGTTCACCTACTTCCAACAGTGCGGCGGATTCGACTGCAAGCCCGTGTCCGCCGAGCTCACCTACGGCCTCGAGCGCATCTGCATGTACCTCCAGAACGTGGAGAACATCTACGACGTCGAGTGGGTGAAGGGCGTGCGCTACGGCGAGGTCTTCCACGCGAACGAAGTCGAGATGAGCCACTACGCGCTCCGCCAGTCGGATGCAGCCATGCTCTTCCAGCTCTTCGACTCCTACGAGAAGGAGTGTCGGAGGATGATCGGCTGTGAGCTTCCGCTGCCGGCCTACGACTACGCGTTGAAGTGCTCGCACGCCTTCAACCTGCTCGACGCGCGGGGCGCCATCTCCGTCACGGAGCGCGCCGCGTTCATCAAACGCGTCCGCGACAACGCGCGGCTGTGCGCCGAGGGCTACCTGAAGATGCGCGAGCGGCTCGGCTACCCGCTCACGAAGACGAAGTGGACCGTGGGCGAGCAGCTCCCGATCCTCGAAGGTGCGGCAGCGTCCGACGCCTGGAAAGCGATCAAGATGAACGCCCCGACGGAGGCTGCCCGTGGCTGATTTGCTGTTCGAGATCGGTGCGGAGGAGATTCCTGCGTCGTTCATCGAGCCGGCGCTGGCGGACATCCGACGGATCGTCACGGAGAAACTGACGGAGGCGAGGCTCGCCTTCGGAGACGTCCGCACGTTCGGCACACCGCGGCGCCTCGCGATCCTCGTCACCGGCCTCGCCGACCGATCCAGTGACGTCACGCGCGACGTGCTCGGCCCATCGGTGAAGGCCGCATTCGATCCGTCGGGAAAACCCACGAAGGCCGCCGAGAAGTTCGCCGAGAGCGTGAAACTCTCGGTCGACAAGCTGGCACGAGTGCAGTCGCCGAAGGGTGAATACCTCGGCACGACGGTCGTCGACCCGGGCAAGCCGGCGATGGAGATCGTCACGGCCGCGTTGCACGCCGCAGCGCATGGGATCGCGTTCAAGAAGTCCATGCGTTGGGGCGACGTCGACCTGTCGTTCGCGCGTCCGGTTCAGTGGATCGTCGCGCTCCTGGGCTCCCAAGTCGTTCCGGTCACGTTCGCCGACGTCGCGTCGGGGCGGACGTCGTTCGGGCACCGCTTCCTCACGCCTTCGCCCATCGTCCTCGGCGAGCCATCCGAGTACGAGGCCGGACTCGAGACCCGGAACGTCGTTCCGGACATCGCCAAACGCAAGGCGCTGACGCTCGTTCGCGTCAGGCAGGCCGCGGAGCGTGCGGGCGGGAAGGTGCTCGACGATCCCTCGCTCCTCGATCAGGTGACGAATCTCGTCGAGCTGCCCAACGCGGTGTTGGGAAGTTTCGACGCCCGCCACCTCGATCTGCCGCCCGAGGTCCTCATCCAGGAGATGAAGGGCCACCAGCGGTACTTCTCGGTCACGGACTCGGCCGGCAAGCTGCTCCCGCACTTCGTGGCGGTGTCGAACACCCCGGTACGCGACGAGAGGCTGTCGCTGCGGGGGTACGAGCGCGTCCTGAAGGCGCGGCTGGCCGACGGCCGCTTCTTCTTCGACGAGGACCGCAAGACGAAGCTCGAAGCGCGCCTGCCCCGCCTCGAGCGCGTCGTGTTCCAGCAGCAGCTCGGCACGACCGCGGAGAAGGTCGCGCGAATCACAGCCCTCGCGCGTTGGTTCGCGCAGGCGACGGGGAACGGCCCCGTGGAACGGACCGTCGACCGGGCCGCTGCGCTGTGCAAGGCGGACCTCGTCACCGGCATGGTGGGCGAATTCCCGGAGCTGCAGGGCGTGATGGGACGCGAGTACGCGCGCCATGACGGAGAGCCGACAGAAGTCGCATTGGCGATCTTCGAGCACTACCTGCCGCGCACCGCGTCCGACGACATGCCGTCGCAGATCCCCGGGGCGCTGATCGGACTCGCCGACCGCCTGGATTCACTCACCGGCATCTTTGGGATCGGCAAGCCGCCCACGGGCCAAGCCGATCCCTTCGGGCTGCGGCGCGCCTGCATCGCGATCATCAACGTGACGTTGGCGAAGGGGCTGCACTTCTCGCTCGCGGGCGCCGTCGACGAAGCGCTTCGTCTCCTCGCACCGAAGCTCGTCGACGCGAAGCGCAAACCCGGCGAGCCCGACGTTCGCACGCAGGTCCTCGAGTTCTTCCGCGGTCGGCTGAAGGTCCTCTTCGGCGAAACGCAGCGGGCCGACGTGGTCGAGTCGGTTCTCGCCACGGGGTTCGACGACATCGTGATCGCGCGGGAGCGGCTCGTGGCCCTGGGGCAGATGATCGGCCAGCCCGACTTCCTGCTTCTTGCGGCAGCGTTCCGCCGTGCCGTGAACATCGTCGAGAAGAACGGGAAGGACGTCGTCGCGGGGCAGGTCGATCCGGCCCGGTTCAACGAAGACGCCGAACGCAAACTCCACGCTGCCTACGTCGGGGCCCGTGCCGACGTCGAAGCTGCAACCGCGCGTGGCGACTTCGCTGGTGCCCTGCGCCGCATCTCTCAGCTCAAGCCGTCCGTCGATGCGTTTTTCGAGAGCGTGATGGTCATCGCCGACGATCGCGCGACCCGCGAGAACCGCGTGCGGCTGCTCATGGAGTTGCGGACGCTCTTCAGCGGAATCGCGGACTTCGCACGCATCCAGGTCGACGGCGCGACCTGACGCGACGCGTCCTCGTGCGCCGGTCACGAAGAGGTCGCGGCGGCATCGGGCCGCGGCGCGCGCGCGAGCATGTCATGGACGAGGCCGACGAGTTGCCCGGGCGTGTAGGGCTTGGGCAGGAAGCTCACGGGGCCTGCGTGCGTCCGCAACGGGTCGTCCAGATGGTCGTGGTACCCGCTGGCGAGGATGACGCGCAACCCGGGGCGGACGCGTTGAAGCGCGTCGAGCGTCTCGGCGCCGTCCATCTCCGGCATGCTCATGTCGAGGATCGCGAGCGAGACGCGGTCCTTGACGGTGGCGAAGACCTCGATGGCCGTTCGTCCGTTCGACGCCGTCACGACGGTGTGGCCCGCGCGCTCGAGTGCCGTCCGCGCGATCCGCAGGACGCCGTCTTCGTCGTCGACGAGAAGGATGAGCGCATTGCCTCGTGAATCGGCCACGGGTGCGGGCGTTTGCGTCGGCGCAGGTGCCGTCGCCCCCGGGGGAAACGCCAGGCGAAACGTCGTGCCCACGCCGACTTCCGAGTCGATGGCGAGTCCGCCGTGGTGCCTGCGCACGATTCCAAGCAACGCCGAGAGCCCGAGGCCGCGTCCGACGAACTTGGTCGTGAAGAACGGCTCGAAGATCCGGCGCTGGGTTTCCGCGTCCATGCCGCAGCCCGTGTCTTCGACCTCGAGCATGACGTAGCGCCCGGCTGGCAACGACTCGGCGCCGAGGCGGCTCGTGAATTCGCCGTCGTGGGCGAACCGAACGAACGTTCGCACCGAGACGCTCCCCACCTTGTCGGCCAGGGCCTCGGCGGCATTGATGACCAGGTTCATCACGACCTGCTGGATCTGGCCGTCATCACCATCGATGGGGGGAATCTGGGGGTCGAGGTCCAGGTCGAGTTGGACTTTCTTGGAGACCGTCGGAACGACGAGGGGACAGATCTCGCGCACGACCTTCGACATGTCGATGGAGGAGATCTGGTGACGTCCCTTGCCGGCGTATGTGAGCATCTGACGCGTCAGCGTCGTCGCTCGCTCGGAGGCCTGGATCACGCTCTGCACGGCGTTCCGCACCTCCGATCCGGTGGGGAGGAGGTCGAGCGCCAGGTAGGCGTTGCCGCTGATCGCCATGAGGAGATTGTTGAAGTCGTGCGCGATGCCGCCGGCGAGCACGCCGAGACTCTCGAGTCGCTGGGATTCGACCAGTCGATCCTGGAGTTCCTTCTCCTTGCGCTCGGCGTCACGTGCTGCCGTCACATCCGTCGCCGTGCCGGTCGTTCCGACCACCTTGCCTGATTCATCCCGCAGGGGGATCGCGTTGAAACGCAGCGTGACTCGTCGGCCGTCCCGGCGAAGGTGGGTCGTTTCGAAGTCGACGACGCGCGCGCCCTCGAGGATCTTGCGGTGGGTGTCCGGATCGATCGCCTTCCGGTCGTCTGCGAGGGATTCCACGAAGCTGCGTCCGAGCATCTCCTGGGGCTCGCAGCCATAGATCCGACGCGTCGCCTCGGCGTTCAGGAACGTCCAACGACCCTCTTCGTCGACGGACCAGATGAGGTCGTGCGACGTCTCGACGAGGTTCCGGTATCGCGCTTCGCTGGTGGCCAGTGCCGAGGCCTCGCGTTGACGCTCACGGATCAGACCCGCAAACGCCTGTACTGCCGCGAGCATGAGCGCCGAGATGGTGAACGCGACGAGTTCCGCAGGCGTGTCGAGTGGCTTGGCTTTCGAGCCGAAGACCAGGTCGGCAAGCGTCAGGCCCCGGCGGGCCGCCATGAAGAGCATGGCGACGGCGAGCAACAACCACGGCCCTCGCCGGTCGGATCTCCCAAGCATCCGAAGGGCGATGCCTCCGGCCACCACCTGGACCGCAAGGGAAGCGGACACGATGAGGGTGATCAGCATCGTGCGGGGATTCTATGCGGGCGACATGCGATTGTCGTCGATGCGATGCTCGATTTCCGGACGCGCTACTTCAGCGTCGCGGCGAGACGGGCACAGGCGTAATCGGTGAAGCGTGATGGACTCATCAGGATCAGGCGCCAGCCTTCCAACGAACTCGATCCCGCGAGCTGGGTGTCGTGATAGTTGTGGACGTCCTGTGTGACGTCGAGCGTGGCGGCGTCGTAAAGCCCGGACGTCGCCCAGACGACGGCACCCGTATCGGCGGACGCCATCTCGAGCTTCAGGCCGAGGACCAACGGGTCATAGGGACGGTAGTGGGTCACGACGCCGAACAGCACTCCGTCGGCCCGATAGCGCCGCGCGGCGGAAATCAGCATGTCCTTCGCGATCGTTCCGCTCTGGAACGTCTCGCGCGGCAGGACTTCGCGCAGCTCGGTTTCCCCCAGGGGGATGAGCTCGAAGCGCTGGCGCCGGCCGAGCGCCCGCAGGAACGCCTGCCTCGTCTGTTCGGCCTCTCGGGGGAAACCCGTGAGGTCCTGGAATGGCGGGACGACGACGCGCCGTACCTTCGCCACCGTCTGGGCCTCGGCCTCGTGGGACGTGGCCAGGTCGACCGGCGGCGGCGTGGGATCGCCCGCGAACTTGCAGCCTCCACTGCCGATCATGCTGAGCGCGAGGCCGATCGCCACGAGCGCGCGGTGGCCTCGGGGCAGGTTCGTCCGCCGGCATTGGCCTTCTGGAATCCGTGGTGCCGCCACGATCAGCCGGCCTCGCCATGCCGAAAGAACGGACCGCCCCGAAGTCACGACGCTCATTTGTTCGTTTCTCCGACCAGGTTCCCGAGCTTGGTCCGGAGCAGTTCCTGCTCCATCTTCAAGCGCGCGATGTCGGCCGCGAGGGCGCGTTCGACGGCGGCGCGCTCGTGCTCCGTCGCGTCGCTCAGGAGGCCGTTCAGGCGTTCCTTCTCCTGGGCGTGAGTCGCGGCGTCCTTGCGAAGCACTTCGATCTCCGCCGACTTCTGCGCGAGGGCGGCCTCGAGATCCTCGTTCTTCTTCTTCTGGCGCGCCAGCTCCTGGGTCTTCTCGTCGAGGAGGCGGAGCGTCGTCGGGTCTTCGAGACGCGCGCCGTCGTCGAGGGCCATCGTCGGCCCGTCCTTCAGGTAACCGTTGGACGCCGCATCGTTCGTGTGCTTCGCCCGCGCGACACGCTCGGCCTCGGCCGAGGTGCAACCCGTAGACACGCACAAGGCGATCGCGGATGCGAGGAGGGTCGTTGTGAGTTTCATGGTGTGACTTCCGTCTTCTTCGCGTCGTACAGGCATTCGATGACGGTCGAGCGCCCGCAGGGACACGTCACTTCCAAGGCTTCGATGACGTCGCCGCTGCGGCGGACGTTCACGAGCGGCTGGTCGCCCTTGCGGGGCGCCGGCGCGCGAGAGATACCCGCCTGGACTCCTTCACCCGTGACGACGGACTCGGGGGAGAGACGGGTTTGACTCCGTTTGATCAACGTCGGCCGGTTCTTCATGGCTCACGGCTCGGGTTGGGAGAGTTCGGGGTGTGCGCCGAGGACCTCGCGGTTCAGCCGGAGGATGGCGCGCGCGTGCAGTTGTGACACGCGTGATTCGGTGATGCCGAGGATCGCGCCGATCTCCTTCAGGCGAAGGCTCTCGGCGTAGTAGAGGACGATGACGTGGCGCTCACGCTCCGGCAACCGCTGGATCGCCGCCGACAGGCGCTCTTTCAGTTCACGGCGCGCGACGAGGTCCAGAGGATCCTCGGTTCGCGGCAGTCGCAGGCAGTCGATCAGCCGCAGCTCGTCGTTGCTTCCCGAGTCGTGGTCCTCGAGCGAGAGCATGGCCGCGCCGTGGGCGTTGACCAGCGACTCCTCGACTTGTTCGACGGTGAGGCCGGACGCTTCCGCCATCTCTTCGGGCGTGGGAGCGCGCCCGAGTTCGTCTTCGAGCTTCGCCTCCACCTCGCCGAGCTGCTTCACTCGGTCGCGCCGCGAGCGGGGGATTGGGTCGTGCTTGCGGATCTCATCCAGGATCGCGCCACGGATGAGGGTGAATGCGTGCGTCTTGAACGCGGCGCCGCGCGACGGGTTGAACGTCTGGGCCGCGTGCATCAGCCCGAGCACGCCGACCTCGAAGAGATCTTCGCGATCGAGCGTCGAGGGCAGGTGGATGGTCAACCGGCCGAGGACGTGATGGACGAGAGGCAGGTACTCCTCGATCAGCCGGTTGCGTTCGGCCGTCGTCATCGCGGGGTGTGGAGTCGAGTCCATCAACGGTCACCCTCCGTCGCGGCCTGTGTCTTCTTGCGCTCGATCACGATGCTGCGGATGCCGAGGCCGACGACGAGGCCCGCGGCGATCTTGGCGACGACGCCGGCACCGACGGAGCGCAGAAGGATCTCGGGTGCCGGTACGCCGGCGACGAGCCCGGCCAGGGCCGTGCACATGCCGACGACCGCTCCCACGAATACGCCCGCGACGTGCCCGGCAGCAGCCGAGGGTGGACGGGCGGGAGATGCTTTCTTTTCCTTCTCGCTCATCGGTCTTCAAACACGACGCCTGGGGCGTCTTGGACTCTTATCGGTCTCTTTTCCGTTGGGACTTCAGCCGGGGACGAGAACTCCGAAAAGCACTATTTGGCCCCGGCGGACGCGGCGGCCTGGCGCCGTTCCGGCGCAACGGGTTCCAGCACGGCGACCGTGCCGGCTGCGTCGATGGACTTGGCCGACGTCACCTCGTTGAAAGACAGGACGGGGATTCGCGGCGTCATCGCCCTCATGAGGTCCGCCAGGTAGCGACGGACGGACGCCCGGACCAACAACACCGGTTCCTTCCCCTTGGCTTGCGCCGCCTGCCAGGCGACGGCGACGTTGTCCTGGAGACGGCGCATGGTCGTCGGCGAGAGGATCGACGTGACCTTGGGATCGTTGCTGCCCCCGAGGGCGTCCGAGAGCATCTGCTCGGCCTGGGGCTCGAGCGTGATCCCTTGGACGACGGCGCCTGGGGCCGCGTGGAGTTCGAGCAGCGTGCGGCTCAGCCGCTGACGGACGAGTTCGGTGAGTGTGTCCGGGTCCTTGACCTTCTTGCCGTGGTCCGCGAGCGCCTCGAGGATTCCCGGGATGTTGCGGACGGGGACGCGCTCGCGCAGGAGGTTGGCGAGCACGGCCTGGATCGTCCCGATGCCCATGGTGTCCGGCACCAATTCGGCGACGACGGCGGGCGACACCTCCTTGACCCGATCGACGAGCTTCTGGACGTCGTCGCGGGAGAGGATCTCGTGCGCATGTTCCTTCAGCACCTCGGTCAGGTGTGTGATGAGCACGGATTCGGCGTCGACCACGGTGTAGCCCAGGCTCTCGGCCTCGACCTTGCGTGCCGACGGCACCCAGGTCGCGGGCAGACCGAACGTGGGGTCGTTCGTCTTGATCCCCGAGATTTCCTCCCGTGCGAAGCCGGCGTTCATGGCGAGGTAGTGATCGGGGTAGAGCTTCCCGCGCGCCACCTCCTGTCCGCTGACGAGCAGGCGATAGGCGTTCGGCTCCAAGGCCAGGTTGTCCTTCATGCGGATCGGCGGCACGAGGAACCCGAGCTGCGTAACGAATTGCCGGCGCAGCATGGCGATGTGGTCCAGGAGCGGACTGCGCTTCTCCGCGCTGACGAGCGGGATCAGCCGGTAGCCGATCTCGAGTGCGAGACGGTCGACCTTCATGAGCTCGCCCAGGGCTTCCGGGCTTGCGTCCGGGCCCGCGGCGCCCGCCGTTGGTTGGTTGGCGCCATCGCGGCCCCCGTCTTCCGCCTTGGCCGCGGTCCCGTCGGGGCTGGCCGTTCGCGCTGGCGCATTCTTCGCGCTGTAATTCGCGAAAAGGAAGAGGCCCAGACCCATGCCGACGAACGGGACCATGGGCAGCCCCGGAACCAATCCGAGGATCGTCACCAGCGTCGCCGCGATGCGCGTCGCGCGCGGCGAGAACATGAACTGCGCAGTGATTTCGCGCGAAAGCTGGTGCTGGCCGCGCTGCTTCGTCACGAGGATGCCCGAGGCGATCGTGATGAGGAGCGCCGGGACCTGCGACACGAGGCCGTCACCGACCGTGAGGACTGCGTACTTCTTCAGCGCGTCGACGGCCGAGAGCCCGTCGAAGAACCCGATGCCGACACCGCCCAGGATGTTGACGACGGTGATGATCAAGCCGGCGACCGCATCACCGCGAACGAACTTTCCGGCACCGTCCATGGCACCGTAGAACTCGGCTTCGGCAGTGATGACTTCACGTCGGGCCCGCGCCACGTGCTCGCTGATGAGCCCGGCGTTCAGTTCGGCGTCGATGGCCATCTGCTTGCCAGGCATGGCATCCAAGGTGAACCGCGCGGCCACTTCCGAGATGCGGTTGGAGCCCTTCGTGATGACGACGAACTGAATGATCACCAGGATGAGGAAGATCACGAGGCCGATCATCAGGTTGCCGCCGAGCACGAAGTCGCCGAAGGCCTGGATGACGCTGCCGGCGTGGCCCTTCGAGAGGATCAGTCGTGTGGAGGCCACGTTCAGCGACAACCGGGTCAGCGTCGTGAACAAGAGCAAGCTGGGGAACGTCGAGAAGTCGAGCGGCTGGCGGCACGACAGCGTGATCACGAGGATCAAGAGGGCCGTGCTCACGTTCACGACGAGGGCGAGGTCGAGGACGGGCGTGGGCAATGGCACGAGCAGCACGCACAAGACGGCGAGCAGCGCGCCGGCGAGGGCGTAGTCCGCGTTGCGGAGCAGGGCCGGCTCGGGAATCGACTTCGTCACGGCTTCCGCCATGGATCAGGCTCTTTTCTGCTTCTGGCGCAACACGAAGGCGAGGATCGCGGCCACCGCCTTGTACAGGGTCTCGGGCACGACGTTCCCGACCTTCACGGTGCGGTACAGCTCGCGCGCAACTTCCGGCTTGCTGACCACCGGAACCTTGTGTTTCTCGGCTTCGGCGATGATCCGCAGGGCGAGGAAGTCCTGTCCCTTGGCGACGACGCGCGGCGCGCCGTCGACGCCGCGCTCGTATTTCAGTGCGACCGCGAAGTGCGTGGGGTTTCGGATGACGACCGTCGCCTTGCGCACGTTGCGGATCATCTTCGATCGGGCGATCTCGCGCTGGCGCGACTTGATCTTGCCCTTCATGACCGGGTCGCCTTCCGCCTGCTTGTTCTCCTCCTTCACCTCGTGCTTCGTCATCATGGTGTCCTTCGAGAACTTCCACCGCTGGAAGAAGAAGTCGAACCCCGCGATGAGGAGGAGGAAGGTGCCGACGCGGAAGGCCATGCGAAGCGCCGCATCCGTCAGCAACGCGATGAGGTCGCGCAGCGGAACCTGCGCGAGTCCGCCCGAGTTCATCACCAACGGCTCGGCGACTCCCCAGGTGATCCATCCGACGGCGATGAGTTTCGCGAGCGCGTAGCTCAGTGGCACGAAGCCGCCGGGCTTGAGGATGCGCTTGAAGCCGGCCGCGATGTCCAGACGTTCCCAGCGAAACGCCAGGCGTCCCGTGTCGATGCGCAATCCGATCTGGAAGAACCCCGAGACGAGGACGACCGTGAAGGCGACCAGGAGGAGCGGAGCGATCACCAGTCCCGAGCGAAGCGAGGTGTCGAACAAGAACGTCGCCACGCCCGCGACCGCGATTTGCTGGTGGTCTTCCAGCGAAAAGCACCGGATGAACATGCTGCGGAGAGGATCGACGAGATCCGAGCCGGTGGCGCTCAGCGCGGCGGCGATGATGAACAAGGTGAGGGCGCCCGAGACCTCTTTCGAATAGGCGAACTGGCCCTTGCCGGCCAGGTCATCGAGGCGGCGCCCCGTGGCGAGCTCTGTGCGATCGTCTTCCGCCATGGTTCACTCGTTCGCGAAGAGAACCTCGAGCTGATCGTGCGACACGTCCATGACGTGTTCGAGCAGCGGGCGGATGTGGGGAAGTGTGAGGACGATCACGATCAATGCGACGCCGATCCGGATCGAATACGAGCTGTCGAGGACGTGCCACTGCGGGGCGACGCGAGCCATGAATCCCACCATCACGGACGTGAGGACGAGGACGACGAACACGGGCGCGGCGACCCGGAGCGACGTTTCGACCAGCCCGGTCACGAACGTCGAGATGGCCCACAGCACGCGGTCATCGGGATTGAACGCCCCCGGCGGGACGCCGTCGAACGATCGAACGAGGCCGCCGAGCAGCGCGTGATGGCCGCGCATCCCGAAGAAGAGGATCAATCCAACCGTCTCGTACAGGAACCCGATCAACGGCACGGACTGACCGGACGTGGGGTCGATCTGATTTGCCGTGTTCAGACCCATTTCGTTGCTGATGAGCCCGCCGGCCATGCGGCACACCTCGAGCCAGAATCGCCCGAGCCAGCCGAGGATGAAGCCGAACAGTCCCTCCCGCATGACGGCGATGCCGAGGCCGAGCGGGTGCCAACCAGGATCGAGCCACCCGTCGTCGCTGCGGGCGATCCCCACGGTGACGCCGAGGAACAGCCCGAGGGCGAGCTTCACGTACCGCGATGCCGATCCGCTCCCGAACGCCGGGAGGACAGACATCGCCATGAGGACGCGCACGGCGTGGAGGCCGATGAACCGCGTCTTCGCCTCGAGCAGGGGGAGGAAATCCATGACGTGTCAGCGCAGCGTCGCCATGCCCATGAACATGCGGCGCGTGAACTCGACGATGGTCGTGAGCATCCATGGGAGGACGAGGAGCAGCACCGCGATGACGCAGAAGAGCTTGGGAACGAGGGCCATCGTCTGCTCTTGCACGGACGTCACGACCTGGAACACCGCCATGGCGATTCCGACGATGAGTCCGACGGCCAGCGCTGGCGCTGCGAGGAGCAGCGCCGTGTAGACGGTCTCGCGTGCGAGTTCGATCACGAGTTCTTGGTTCATCGAGTCACATGTGGAACGACTGGACCAGCGAGCGGATGACGAGATCCCAGCCGTCCACGAGGACGAAGAGCAGGATCTTGAACGGGGTCGAGATGATGACGGGCGGCAGCATGAACATGCCCATGGAGAGCAGGATGCTGGACACGACGAGGTCCAGGATCAGGAAGGGCAGGTAGACGAGGAACCCCATCTGGAACGCCGTGCGCAGCTCCGACAGCGCGAACGCCGGGATGAGGATCGTGAGGGGGACGTCCTCCGCCGTCGCGGGCGTCTCTGCCTTCGAGAGGTCGAGGAACAGGTGGATGTCCTCGTCGCGTGCGTGCTGGAGGAGGAACTCCGAGATCGAGTGGCTGCCCGCATCGGCCGCCTGCGTGAGCGTGATCTGGTTCGCGAGGTAGGGCTGGACGGCGTTCGTGTTCACGTCCTGGATCACGGGGCGCATCACGATCAGGCTCAGGAAGAGCGCGAGCCCGATGAGGATCTGGTTCGGAGGCAGTTCCGGAATCGAGAGGCCGCGCCGTACGAACGACAACACGATCAGGATCCGGGTGAACGACGTCGCCGTCATCAGGATCGCGGGTGCGAGCGCGAGCACCGTCAGGACGAGAACGACCTTCAACGGGCCCGAGATGTCGTTGAGCCCTTCGACCGTGGATGTGGGGGCGGGCGTGGCGGCCGGGGCCGTCTTTGGTTGCGGCGTCTGGGCGGAGATCGGCGCCAACGCCACGAGCACGATCAACGCGAGGCGGATGAGCTTCACTTCCGACCCCCGTTCGATGCGGCGGCAGCCTTCTCGAGAAGGTGGCGGAACTTCGGCGGAACGCGCTCGACGCGGCGCTTGGATGCGCGCGCGTCTTCGGGCGAGACGTAGTCGAAGGGGAAGGCGCGGGCCTGGGAACGCGAGGGCGGCGTCGGTTCCGATTGGGTGAGGGGCCGTGACGCCGCGACGGGCGCGGTGGGTTGGGCGCGCTCGGGTGCGCTCGGAGCCTTCTGCCGCGGCGGGGGAGGCGGAGGTTCTTCGACGGGGTCGGGCTCGACGTCCTGGTTCTCCGTTTCGATGACGTCGACCGTCTCGGCGGCGAGGCTCGCGTACACGGCTGCGAGCGCGCCCGGCGCCGGGCGTGCCGCCTCGGCGTCCTCGGACGGCTCGGCAGCCGGCTCTGCGGCCGCAGACGGCGCCTCGGAGTCGTCGGAGAACTCGCTCAGCAGCGTCATTTGATCGCCGCTCAAGCCGACGACGAGCGAGCGGTTGTCCACCTTGATCACGTAAACGGAGCGTTTCGGGCCGAGCGACAGCGCGTCGCGAATGACGAGAGTCTTCTTGCCGGATGGCGCCATCCGCGAGTTCCTCATCATGCGGCGCAGGACGACGAAGACGGCGATCAACGCTCCGAGCAACGCGATCATGGTGACCGCCAGGTTCAGCGTGGATCGCGACCCGTCGGAGGTGAGTGATTGCTGGGATGCCGCGCCACGGTCGGACGCGGTCTTGCCGAACGCCTTCTGCGCGCCGGCGCCGGAGTCGACGGACGCGTGGCCCGCGTCGAGCGCCGACTTCTTCGACCGGCCGCCGGAGATCTCGGGCGTGCCATCGAGGAGGCTCGCCGAGCGGGTTTCGTCGTTCTTCGCGGCTCGCGGTGGGGTCGACGAATCCTCGGAGGAGGCGACGTCGCGGGTCGCCGGTGGGTGCTTCGGTGTCACCGAGGCTCCGATGCGGTCGGCAATCCAGAAGACGCCAAGGCAGCCGACGGCGAGGAGACCGCTCACGACCAACGGTTTCACCGCGGGACGGCGGAGCATCGCGGCAAGGCTCGGGTTAGACACACGACCGGAAACGGGGCTCATGGCCGCATCTCCGTTGCAACGCTCATGCCACGGCGGTGAAGCGTGCGCCTGGCCGGCGTTTTCGCGGCGATTTCTCCGACGGTGTCGGATTCCTGGACGCTGGTGGCGGGGAAGCCGGCAGGGGCGACCGTCGGATTCCGCGACAGGAGCCGCGGTTCACGACACCCGGATGAACTGCGCGTCCTCGCCCCCCTCGGCGACTTCGACGCGCACCGAGCGCAGACACCTCGGGCACCGCGCGAGGTAGGCGGGTTGATCCGGCCTTCGATAGATCCGGACGTAGACCTGGCAGCAGTCGAACATCACGCCGATGTGCGGGCGGGCGTCCCTCGGTTTTGCGCAGTCTTCCATGGCGGGCAGACCTCTCGCTCCTGCATCGACCGGCCGAGCGTCGCGCTTTGACTTCCTGCACCTTCAGGACCGCGGGCTTGTCTCTTTTGGTCACCCATCCCAAACTCCTGCGCCGTGACGAAGCCGAAGTCCGCCTCGAAGGCCGATGAGAAGTCCAAAGCGCCCCGTCCGACCGCACTCGTGACGGGAGCTGGTACGGGGATCGGCCGCGCAATCGCCGTCGGGCTCGCGCGTGACGGATTCCAGGTCCTGATCACCGGGCGCCGTCTCGAGCTGCTTCAGGGCACGGCGCACGAGATCGAGAGTGCTGGCGGCCTCGCTGCGCTCTATTCCGCCGACCTCTCGGACCGTGCGGCGACCGATGCGCTCGCTGATTGGGCCGCCCAGGGCGACAAGCCCCTGACGGTTCTCGTCCACAACGCGGCCATCGGCGGACCGTCGCCGCTGACGGACCCGGACCTCGCCACCTTCGATCGGCAGATGGCCGTGAATCTCACGGCGCCCATGCGGCTCACGCGGCGGCTGCTCCCCAGCATCCCTCGCGACGGCAGCGGCCGCATCGTGATGATCGGGTCGGTTCTCGCTCGATTCGGGATCCCCGAGTACCACGGCTACTGCGCCTCCAAGGCCGGCCTGGTCGGGTTCACCCGTGCGCTCTCCCGCGATCTTGCCCGAGAGCGGATCACCGTGAACGCCGTCTGCCCGGGCTGGGTGACGACGGAGATGTCCGAGGCCAGTTTCTCTCGCCTCGCGACGCAGATGGGATGCGACGTCCGCGAGGCCCAGCGTCGGATGATGGAGAACGTCCCGCTCGGCCGCGCGCTCGAGCCGGACGAAGTCGCCGGTTACGTGCGCTACCTCGTGTCGCCTCTCGCCGCCGGCATCACCGGGCAGGCGATGAACATCGACTGCGGGGTGATGGCGTAGCGGGGGGGCGCGGCGCTTCACGCGGCCGGACGGCAGGGCTCCGTGCGCCGTCCCAAAGGCGCGGGCGACCACGCCGCGGCCAGCTTCGAGCCGCCGCCGCGATAGTCGGCAAGTGGCCCCCGGAGTCGTCGAATTGCCCGACGCGCCATCGGTGCTGCCCGTCGCACATGAAGGAGTCGACGGCATCGTGTGACGACGTCCACGACGGACGCTCCGGGCAGCCGGCTGAGCACGGCGGCCGCGCCTCGACGCTCCGCGCGGTAGGAGTTCGCGCACGCCCGTCGTGTTGGTTTCGCGACGAGGAGCGCTGGCAGGTCGAGACCGCCGGCGATCACTCAAATCGGATTCGCAGGCGCGAGTGTGGGGACGGGGCGAGTCTCTGCCGGCGCGCGCCCGCGAGATGACCGCCGCGTAGGCGGTCAGTGTTTCGTGATGTAGAACGCGGACGTCAGGACGTAGTTGCCAGCGCATGGCCCCAGGTTCGATCCAGATGGTGGCGGCGGTGGCTGCAGCACGGCACCTTGGAGGAAGATCGGAGTGTTCGGCGGGAACGGAAGCGAGAACGACTGTTGGCCGAATCCCGTTCCATCGAGTTGGAAGAGGACGTTGGGGTAGCCTCCAGCTGCCGAGTTCACCACGATCGACGCGCCTAGGAGATTCAGGTCGACGAGGCCGCGGCAACTGCCGGTCGGCTGTCCTGCCATCGGGCCACCGCTGGTCGCGAGAATCACGTGTGCGGACGGCGGACCGGCCCAGCGCATCGTCAGTGGCGTCGATCCGAAGACGTCCAGGCAGACCGGGCCGGCCGCGACGCCGCCGCCGGCATCGTTGATCTGGAGCCGCGATTCCGCGCTGTTCGGTTGACCGAGCCCGAGCGGCGCGGCCGATCCCTGGCCGATCCAGATGTAGTCCCAGTCGGCGTCGGCGGAGCCCGTGGTGGCGTCGCAGCCGTTGTCACCAAATGCGAAGCCACGGGCGGTGGTGGGCGGTGCGGGCGGGGAGCTGATGGGCAGCACGGCGGAAAGCGAGAGTGTTCCGTCGATCCAAAGATGCGTCAGTCCCGTGCTGGAGTCTCCTTCCATCGTGTAGACGTGGAACTGGTCGATGTGCTGAAGGCACGCCGACGCGGCAGGGGCCGAGCCGGCTCCGATGGCGACGCGGCCCGTGAGCCCTCCGAGACCGCATCCGGACGTGTCGGCGCTGATCGTCGCGATGTAGTCGATCTGGCCATCGCCATCGCGCGCCTCGAACACGACGCCGACGCCGGAGATCTGGATCACGCGCAGGCGGGCCTCGAAGAACCAACGCGTACCGACGCCGGTTGCCGGGTTGGGTGTCACCGTGGGGATCTGGGACGGAGTGGGGATCAGGGAGCCGCTGCCGAGCACGCCGTTCGAAAGAGCCGTCAGCGTTACATAGAGGTGCTCGCCCTGAAGACCAAAACTCCGCTGCTGCAGCACGCCGCCGCTCACGGTGAACTGTGGACACGGCAGTCCGGGCGGCGGCGAAGGGCATCCGAGGGGGTTGCAGAAGAGCCCGAAGTACTGCGGCCCCGCGACGAGCGGAAACGCTCCTGTGCCCGACACGTTGAACCCTTCGAAGTACGAGAATGCCGTCGGACACGTCTGGCATCGTCCCACGGCCGATATCGCGGCCGCGATGATGAATATCCGCGCGAAACGGTGATGCGACGCCGCAAAGGCGTGGGAAGCGTGATTCAGTATGGCTCGATCGGTCGTCATGGTGATCTCCGTGTGGTGAGGTGCGACGGGGGTGAGCTGGAACCAGTCCGATTTCCCCGCGAACGTCCTTTGCCGATCGCGCCCCGATGTGACCGACACTTCACGAAATGCAGGGAGCGGGTAGGATCCGCGCCAGCTTTCGGTCGCGGATGTATGGAGTGGCCGGATCCGGAGGAACGGCCATGAGCGAGCATTCGCCGCACCATGACGGCCACATCACGTCACGGATCGTCAGGGAGATCCAGCAGGGCGACGCAAGCCGGTTCACCGAGCTCTACTCGCGCATCGCGCCGGCCGTGGCGGCGTGGGTGTCAGTGCGGGTGACTGCGGGTGGCGGGTCCGGGCTCGGTATCGAAGCCGAGGACCTCATGCAGGAAGTCTGGCGCGCGGCCCTCGAGGATCTGAATCGCTTCGAGCGCGAGAAGGGCTCGTTCCGGGCGTGGATCTTTGGGATCTCACGGAACGTCCTTCTGGGGCAGGTCCGCCGCCGCTATCGGCGGCCGGATGCGCGGGCGAAGGACGTCCCATCCGACGTCCCCGATGCCGTGACATCGATCAGCCGACGCGCGGCGCGGGACGAGGTCGTCACGCGGCTCGTCGAGATCGTTCGGCGACTCGACGACGCCGATCGGGCAATCGTGGGTTGCCAGCTCGAAGGCCTGCCACATCGCGAGACCGCGGAGCTGCTGGGGATCACGGAGGCCGCTGCACGCAAGCGCTGGAGCCGGCTGTCCACCCAATTGCGTCATCACGTCGGCACGGACCTGTCCGAGCTGTTCGAGAGTGACGGTGCGGCGGAGACGTCGGCGTGAGCCTGTCGCCGCTTGCACGAGAGCACCTGCGAATCGACGTGGGGATGGCCATGGCGCGCGACCTCCACGACGGTCGCCTCCGACGCCTCGAGGACTATCAGGCCCGACATTCACGGTTCACCGATGTCGTCGCCGAAGAGTTCGCTCTTCTCCTCTCCGAGGCAGCCCGTGCGACGCCGATGGATTCCCGCATTCCGGTGCCACGAAGCGGGACGAGCGTCGGTCCTTATGTCCTGATCGACGAACTCGGGCGGGGCGGACAGGGCACGGTGTTTCGGGCGCGCGATACGTGGCTCGATCGCGTCATCGCACTGAAGGTGCTCACGGCGGATCGGGCCGGGATCGGCGCCGACGTCGCACGCCTTGGACGCGAGGCCCTCTTGACGGCGCGCCTCGATCATCCAGGGATCTGTCCGATCTACGACGTGGGATCGGACGGCAATTGCTCCTACGTCGCGATGAAACTCGTCGAGGGGAGAACGCTGGCGGACGAGGTGGCCCGCGAGCGGAAGCGTCGAGCGGAGTCGTCGCCGGGATCGCTGGGGGCACCCGCGCCACAGCGGGCACTCTCCATCAAGGACCCAGGCGTCGCGCGAGCGCTCCGGATCGTGGAGGACGCCGCCCGCGCCGTGCACGCCGCGCATGAAGCCGGTGTAATCCACCGTGACGTGAAGCCGGGCAACATCATGATCACGCCGGACGACGCCGTCGTCGTGCTCGACTTCGGCCTCGCAAAGGAGGTGGAGTCGACGGCCCCGAGCCTGACCCTGACGGGTGATCTGGTGGGGACGCCGAATTACATCGCGCCGGAATGGCTTCGCGGTGGGGCTGGACGCCACGATCGCCGGGCGGACATCTGGGCACTTGGGGTCACGCTCTTCGAGGCGTTGTGGCTGGAGCGGCCATTCGATGGCCCGACGCGCCACGCGACGTACCACGCAATCCTCGAGAGAGAGCCGTTCGATCCGGCGCGCTCGCGGCAGCGGTGCTCGCGCGACCTTCAGGTCGTCCTGTCGACGGCACTCTCGAAAGACCTCGATCGGCGCTACGCGACGGCGGAAGCGTTCGCCGAGGACCTTCGGCGCCTGCGCCACGGGGAGCCGGTGCTTGCGCGGCGTACGGGGACCTTTGGCAGGTTCGTGCGATGGCTCCGGCGAAACCCGGCACTGGGTGCGGCGATCGGAGTGGGGTCGTTGTTGCTGATTCTCTCAGTGGCTTCCTTGATCCACCTTTACCGAACGCTCGTCAAGTACGAGTGCGAGCGCGACGTGAGCCGCATCGCACAACTTCGACTCGAGGCCGAGACGTTGTTTCCTCCGGGTCCAGAGATGGTGCCGGCGCTGCGTGCGTGGATTCGCCGGGCGGATGAGGTCGTGGCCCGACTTCCCGAGCATGAGGAGGCGCTGCGCTCGCTTGCGATGCGGGGCCAGGTCGTCCCGGTGCGACGACGGGGCTCGGTCGATGGGGGTACTTTCGAGGTCAAGTTCGGCGACCCCGACCTTCAGTCCGAGTACAACGCGCAGGTTCAACTGGTTGGTGACATCCGAGCGCTCGTCAATTCGCGTGAAGGCCGTGGCCCCCCTACGTCGATTCGAGCGCGGTTGGCTTTCGCGGAGACCGTCGAGGGCGCTACCTGGGGTCGGTACCTGAGCCGGTGGGAGAGCGCGCAAGCAGCAACCGAATCACCCTCGGGCCCGTACGGCGGATTCCGGCTGAGCTACCAACTCGGGCTCATCCCCATCGGCCCCGATCCCCACTCGCACCTTTGGGAATTCGTCCACCTCGCGACGGCGGCGGCTGGAACCGACCCGATCCCGGCGCGCGACGGCGACGGTCGCCTGATCATCACGGAGGACACGGGCCTCGTCTTCGTCCTGATCCCCGGAGGGAAGTTCCAGATCGGGGCCCAGCCCCCCTCACCGGATGAGCCGGAGGACGGCCCGAACCGTGACCGCCGTGCCGACTCGTACGAGGGTCCTGTGCGAACCGTCACAGTCGCTCCGTTCTTCCTCTCGAAATACGAGATGACCCAGGCGCAGTGGCTGCGCGCGACCGGATCGAATCCGGCGATGTACTCGTGCCGCGTCGAGTTCGAGGGGTCGAAGGCGGACCTGCGTCATCCGGTCGAGCTCGTTTCCTGGAACGACTGCCAGGGCGATCGCGGGTGCCTTCCGCGCCTGGGTTTGATCTTGCCCACGGAAGCGCAGTGGGAATACGCGTGCCGCGCCGGGACGACCACGCCGTGGTGGCCAGGGCAGGCTCCGGAGCGGTTGGCGATGGCGGCCAACCTTCAGGACCTCTACGCGCGATCGAAGAACGAGGGATGGAGCTTCGAGCCGTGGGACGATGGATGGTTCGTCCACGCGCCGGTTGGCAGCCTGGCGGCGAATGCCTTCGGCCTGCATGACGTACACGGCAACGTGGCCGAGTGGTGCCTGGATGGCTTCATCGAGGGATACGCGCTCGATGTCTGGCGTCGCGCCGACGGCCTTCGGGATGCAGGCGACGCGCCGGCATACCGGGTGTTCCGCGGAGGCAGCTACTTCACGCGATCCACGCCCGCGCGCTCCTCCTACCGCGATCACAGCGACCCGACTTACAAACAGTCGCACCTCGGTGTCCGGCCGGCACGCCCGATCGACCCTTGATCGAGGTTCACGATGCGTCCGACGGAGGGCCACCTCCGCTGCCGCATTCCCCCTCGCTGTCCGCTTCGGCGGCGGCCTGCCGTGCGGCCGCGGTGCCCGCATTCCGGACGCCGTCGCAAAATCCGACGGTGGATCGGGCGGCTCGGGCAGAAGGCGCGCCGCGAAACAAGACGATACGACCGGCGAAGGGACGGGAACTCGCGTTCCTTCTCAGACGATGCAGACGCTCGAACGCAACCTGACACTCCCGGAGATCGACTCGCTGCTGGAGCTGTTCCGCGCCGGCGGCGGCGAGCAGGCGGAGGTGTCGGATTACGACCTCGACACCCCGTCCCGGGTGCCGAAGTCGTCGCTCGAGGCCGTGACACTGCGGCACGAGCAGGCGGCGCGCATCCTGCGGAACGACCTCTCGGCGCTCCTCAACCGCGATCTGACGGTCAGCCTGGACGGCCTGGAGCAGATGCGTTTCGGCAACGTGCGCGACTCGTTGTCCGAACCCATGTGCGGGTACGTGATCGAGCTCTCGCCCCTTCGCGAGGCGGGGTTCCTCGTGATCGACCACGCATTCGCGTACGCCACGATCGATCGCCTTCTCGGCGGTAGTGGTGAGCCGACCGGTGAGCCGCGCGAGCTCTCGGCGACGGAGATCGCGGTCCTCGACGACGTCGTCCGCCTGATCCTCGCCGCACACGTCTTCGCGTGGCAGCCCTACACGACCCTCAAGGCCCAGGTGACCCGCCCCGTGGCCGTCGCCCGTTACGTCCGCGACATCCGCGTCGAGGACATCATGCTCCTGGCCCGCTATCGCCTCGGGCAATTCGCCGACGGAGCCACGATCCAATTCGCGATCCCGCTCGGCGGGCTGGAGCCTCACCTCCAGCATGAGCCTCGGCCGGTCGTCAGCCCGCCAAACCGCGCGAATCTCGAGCGCGACTTGCTGAAGAACGTGGCCGGCGCGCACGTCGAAGTGGCGGTGCGCCTCGGTACGGCCAACCTCAGCCTTCGCGACCTCGTCGGCCTCCAGAAGGACGACGTCATCGTCCTCGATCGGCAGATCAACGAGGGCTGCGAGCTGCTCGTGGAAGGGAAGCCCAAGTACGTGGGCTTCCTGGGACAGCACAACGGCTCTTTCACCTACCGCGTCGCGCGGCCGGCGGCAGTGAAGCCGGCCCCGAAACCCGAACCAACGCCGCCATCGAAGAAGACATGACGTGCCATGAGTGACTCCGCGATTCCATCGGCCGATTCCACCTCGGTCAGTCCGGCGGCTTTTCAGGACATGGCGCCGGCTGGCGACCGGGACGGCGGTGTCGACGTCGCCAACCTGGACATGGTTCTCGACGTGAGCGTTCCGGTCACCGTCAGCATCGGGACGGTGGAGAAGAAGATCTCGGAGATCGTGTCGCTCGTGCCCGGTCAGGTCATCGAACTGGAACGCGCCGCCGGCGAGCCCGTGGACCTCTTCGTGAACGATCGTCTCGTCGCGCGAGGCGAGGTCGTCGTGGTGGGGGATCGCTACGGATTCCGCGTCACGGAAATCCTCACGCCCGACGACGGCGCCGAGAAGGCGCGGCGCTGATCGCACCGGCCCTCAGCCACCCGTCGAAAAGAGCGGCACGCGCGTGCGGAAACCCTCCGCCGCGGGTTAGCATCCGCGCCTCATGCTGGACCTGGGAATCCCTCGCACGTTCTTCGACGTGGCCGGTGCCGCCACGTTCGTCGTGATCCTCGTCGGTGTCCTGCTTCACAAGCAGCGTCAGCTCCACGTGCGGATCATGATGGGGTGCTTCATCACCGACCTCTTGCTGGTGGTGCTGATCGAGCTGCAGCGCAGCGCCGTGGAGCAGATCGCCACCGCGAAGACCGGGCTGCTGAAGTTTCACATCGCGGTCTCCGTCGCCGCCGTCATCCTGTGGGTCGCCCAGGTCGTCGTCGGGCGCAAGCTCCTCCGCGGAGCGCCCATGCTGCGTCGTCACCGCATCCAGGCGTGGGCCTTCCTCCTGTTCCGCTTCGCCAATGCCGTCACCGCGTTCTTCGTGGGCCAGGGGCGCGCGAATTGATCGAGACGGTCAAGTCCTGTCGGCTGCCGCGTCGATGAGTCGCGAGGAACCTGCTTCGTTGCGCAGGTTCGTCGGCGCTGGCGCATGTCCGGAATCCCTTCGAAGCCCTGGAAATTCAGAGACTCGGTACTGCCGGGACTGTCGTTCGCGCTGGCGACGTGCGTCGTCGCAGCGATCGTCGGCCCGACCCTGGGCGGGGATACCGAATCCGAATCCCGCCGCCGCGCGCTCGCGGACTTGAACCAGATCGGACTCTCGATGCGGTTCGCGCTGCGCGACGCGCGCACGGACGTCGCCCGCTGCGAGTCCTGGCCCGACGTGCTCTATGGCCCGGGCGTCACGCCGAACGGCCGCGCTCTCGTGGCTTCTCGAACCCGGCCCATCTCGTCGCTGCTCGTGCGCGACGACTTCGGACTCGGCGCCGCGTGGAAGGGTCCGTACCTCGACGCCGTGCCCATCGATCCGTGGGGCCGCTCGTACCTCGTGAATCTGCGCGCGATCCGGAGCGGCGATCGGCTCTGGGTGATCTCAGCGGGTCCGGACGGTGTCGTCGAGACGAACCCGCGCGATGTCGTGCTCGCAGGCGACGACGTGGGCGTGATCCTCGTCGAGTGATCGCACGCCACCCGGCCCGAAAACACAAACGCGCCGGCTACGCATCTGCGTGACCGGCGCGCTCGAGTTCCGTCAGGAATTCCTGGGGATCAGACCATTTCCTTCAGGGCTTTCACGGGAACGCATTTGACGACGTTCCGCGCCGGCTTCGCCTTGATGGTGATCTTCTCCTTCGTGAACGGGTTGATCCCTTCACGCTCCTTCGTCGCCGGCTTGCGAACGACCTTGACCTTCATCAGGCCGGGGATCGTCATGATGCCGGGACCCTTCTTGCTCAGTTGCTTGCCGATGAGGTTCCCGAGCTCCTGCATCAGGCCCGCGACCTGCTTGCGGGAGAGCCCAGTGGGCTCGGCGAGGGCGTTCAGGAACTGGGACTTCGTCAGCGGCTTCTTTCCATCGTTGGCCATTTCGTCTCCCTTTCGAGGCAGCAGAAAACACCGGTTTTCCCGGCTGGACGCGCAGATTGTGGGTCGGTCCCCCAAGGAGGGCAAGCCCGTTTTCATGGAAAAATGCGGGGAATCACGCGCTCGCTCTCGGATGGAAAGTCGCTCCGACCTATTGACGACGCCGCGGGGTTTGGCATGCGGCGACGTCGTGCGCGGTACGAGGCTGCGAGTATCAGCTTCACGGAGGGCCGTCATCGCGAGGACGGATCGGCGAAGAGCCGGTGCGCGAACTCTTCGATGATGGACTGGACCCGAGCCTTCACCGTGTTGAGTCGGTGGTCGCCCTCTCCGATCAGCACGAGGTCGACTCCGGGGCGCGCGAACCGGAGCGCGAAGTCGGTGGACCCGCGCACGGGGACCACCTCGTCCTGCATGCCGTGGATGATGAGCGTCGGCGTCGCAAGTTTCGCGACCAGCTCGTCTTCCTTGAACGACAGGCCGTCCGCGATGAACTCCCAGCCCACGTCGACTTCGATCCAATCGTTGCGAAGCCGGCGGACCCCCGACTCGCGCCACTTTCGGGCACCTTCGGCACCGGCCGCTGCAAGGTGTCGCTCAGCGAATCGCAGGGCGGGGGCGAGGGCGACGCACCCCGCAAACCCGCCCGGCGTTCGTGCCGCCAGGTGCAGGGCGACGAGGCCGCCGAGGCTCGATCCCACGAGAAGGATGCGCCTGAGTCCGGCTCCCGGACCGGCGATCACCGCCCTGGCATCCTCCAGATAGCCACTGACCGTCAAGTCCTTGAAGCTTCCGCCGGATTCGCCGTGTCCCCGGGCGTCGAAGACGAGGCACGACCACCCGAGGACCCGGCAGCGGTCTCGCAACAGGGCGGCCTTCTCGCCGTGTCGGATCGAAGCGAAGCCGTGAAGGAACACGATCCCGGTCGAGGGATCCGCGGTGCCCAGGTCCAGGTCGTAGGCGATGGGGATTCCACTGGGCCCGGTCACGAAAGCCATGGCGACTCCTTCAGCGGGGGACCCTGTAGACGATCCATCCCCCATGGACTTCGCGAGGGTAGCGGGCTGCGATCGACTGGTCGAGCGCGCTCCCCGCCCATTCGGGCCCCATCACGTAGACCATCCGCTTCACGCCCGGCGGCAGGAGCGCCAGCCCTTTCACGGCCAAATCGAATGCCTCGACCGTCTGCTGGAATGGGAAGACGAACGTCGGGATGTAGTAGCTCTCGATGTCGAATGACGCCGTCGTGCAGACGATGTCGCCGGGCTCGAGGAGACTGCTGACGAGCGCGGCCGTGTCTCGAAACCGCGTCGTCCTGTGTTCCTCGACCGCCACCCAGGTGCGGACGCCGCCCGGTACGCCGGCTGCGAGCGTGAGCACGATCGCGACGGTCGTCGCCTGCGCTCCGAAGCGTCGGGCGACGGCGTCGATGCCGCACGCCGCGAACAGTGCCACGCCCGGCAGGGAGTGCAGGATCCAGAAGTCGTGCACCACCGCGTGTCCGGGGAGGAACGTGCACATCAGGACGCCGGGCACGATCAGGATGGCTGCGAGCCGCGGCAATGGATCGGGAGTCCCGTCACTCCGTCGCCTCCAGCCCAGGACGAGTCCCAGCGCGAGCGCCGCCAGGCCCGGCCACGTGATCCACTTCCACGCGTACCCTCCCACCGTTCCGGCGAAGACTCCGAGCGTCGGACTCGTTCGTGCTGAGTGGTCGAAGATGGTTTCGAGCGCTGCCCCCAGCCCTTTCACCGAACCGTACACGGCGATTCCCTGGACGGCCCAGATGCCGATGGGGACGCAGCTCACGACCGCGAGCGCGGCAACCGTGATCAGCGCCCGCCGTCGCTCGGGCAGCAACCAGGCGATGAGGAAGCAGGCGGCGCCGAAGAAGTGATAGCCCCAGTCGAGGGAGCCGCCGACGACGTACAGGAGCGCGAGTGCGAGGCCGCGCCACCGGGCTGGGGCGCGCACCTGGTCGACGAACAGCACGAGCGTCCACAGGCCTGCCGAGAGTACGCCGCCGTCGGCGCTCACCATGGGCCCCCAGTAGCCACCGAGCGGGAACAGCACGAGGAGGAGCGCCGCGACGCCCGAGCGCTGCCCGCCGCCGAATCGCCGCGCGAGGGCGGCAAGGCCGACGACGGCCGGCAGGAACATCAGCAATGCGGTAACCCGCAGCGTGAGTTCGGAGAGGCCGAACACGGCTGCGGCGGCGGCCAGCGCGAGCGGATAACCCGTGGGGTGGTGATGGTCGAAGAAGAGCGTGGGCGGATTGCCCGGGATCGACTTGATCGCGGCGGCGCCGTGCGTCGCCGCAAGACCGGCTTCGAGGTAATGGCGGACGAAGTTGCCGTGGTAGAAGCCGCCGTTGATGCCGCGGAAACCCTCCTCCCAGGCGTCCGAGATCCCATGGAGCGCGAGTCCGGTCGCGAGGAGCACGGCGGCGAGGACGATCGCTCGGCTGGATGCGATCGCCCTGGAGTCTCTGGGCTGCGGCGCCGTCACGAGGTCCGGGCTCGGCCGTTCGCGTGGGCGGGAGTGCGGAACATGGGCGGGATCATAACGGGGCTTGCGCTTTGGACTCGGCGCGCGTGTCCGCGGTCGAGGACCTCAGAACGCGCGCCCTGGTGTCACCGGGCTCGTGCCGGAACCGCGCGCCGTCGTGGCGTTCGCGTGATCGTCGACGGCGGGCCGTCTCGGAACACGACGATCTGATACCTGGGGCGGTCCTTCTTGAAGAAGTCGCGTGGGGCCGGGAGCGGGTAGGCGAGGAAGTGGATCGGCGCCCACGGGGATGGTGCCGCCGGCCCGGGGGGCTGCGGGTGGAACACGTCCAGGGCCACCTCCGTCAGAGGCGCGGCGTCGGGGTGCGAGCGCCAGGTCTCGATCGCGGCCGTGACCGACGCCGGATCGGAGACGCCGTCGACGAGGATCTGATCCGTGTTCAGGAACTGCTCGTGCCGGATCATCTCGTCGATCACGGCTTCGAACCCGCGTCCTCCGAAGTATCGAGCCACCGTGCGCCGGAGGGCTTCTGCGACGAGGTACTGCTCGTCATGCTCCGGGAACGCCTGGAGGAGCAGCTTTCGCCGGAGCGCTGGGGAGTGCTCCGGCTTCAGCGGCAACCCCCAGACGTCGGCCGCGAACGTCATCCCGAACCGTTCGAACAGTTCGGAGGCGCTCACGCCGAGGAGTTTCACTGCGCGTTGAGCGAGGCCGGGGAATCTCCCGTACCACTTGGCGCCGACCATGATGAGGCCGCCAGTGATCATGTCGGACTCGCTGAACGTCGTCGATTCGTAGACGATCCGGAATTGACCGTCGATCTTCAGTCCGAACTCGTTCCGCCTTCGCCAGAAACCGGTCGCCGGCAGCAGCGAGAACGGGAAGACGTAGATGCACTCCGGGTTGGTGGCGAACGCGTAGTCGATGGACGCGCGGAACCCGCGCAGGTCGTCGCCCGGGAGGCCGAGGATCAGTTGCTGGGCGTTCGACTTCAGGCCGTACTGCTCGAGGAGAGGGATCTTCTTGTCGAGGAACGGGCGATCCCACTTGCGGTTCAGGTTCTCGTACGCGGCCGCGTTCGTCGTCTGGATGCCGACCTCGATGTAGACGTTGGCTTCGCGGAACAGAGAGCAAAGCTCTTCGTCGAGGAAGTCGAGGTTCGGGAAGAAGGTGATGGAGAGCCCGGGGCTCTTTCGGGCGATGATGAAGCGCAGGATGTCCTTCGCCGCTTGTTTCTTGTATCCGAACATGGAGTCGAAGAACCACAGGTTCTTGACGTTCGGGAGCGCGAGAATCCTGCCGAGGTCGGAGTAGACGCGCGAATCGGAGAAGGCGCGCCGCGTGGTCCCGCCCCAGTAGCAGTAGTTGCAGCCCATGTAGCAGCCGCGGAACGTCTCGATCGCGAGCGAGTCGACCTTGCTGACGTCGATGTCCGGCGAGTCCATGAGCGATGGGATCTCGTCCAGGTTCTGGAGGAAGTCGACGGTGCCGGTGGACTCGATCCGGCCCGTCGCGCGATCACGCCACGTGATCCCTCGGATCTCCGCGAGCGGTGAGCCGACCCCGAGCCGGTGACGGAGGAGGCGGCGGAACGTCTGTTCGCCTTCGTCGCGGACGATCACGTCGACGCCCGGGTTCTCCTGCATCAGCTCCAGCGCGTAGTCGGCGTCGGAGACGTCCGGCCCTCCCCAGACGATCAAGGCGTCGGGGAGGATCTCGCGCACGCGGCGCGTGGCCTCGTACATGCGGTCGCGCGACCAGATGTAGACGGAGAGCCCGACGACGTCCGGGGCGTGACGACGGGCCACGTCGGCCAACCGCTCGACGTACGCCGTCGGGTCCTCCGAGACGTGCGACGTCAGGATCTCGATCGAAGTAGCGTCGCGGACCTGTGCATCTGCGAGCGCGAACCCCTTCACGTTGACGAGCGCCAGCGATGCGGGCGCAAAG
Source organism: Planctomycetota bacterium (assembly GCA_044222185.1). GTDB lineage: Bacteria > Planctomycetota > CAIWVZ01 > JBGANV01. Next base: position 374,032 of record JBGANV010000003.1, on the reverse strand, counting down.
TCCGAGTGCGAGAGGAGAACTCTCATGAAAAACTACTTCCGAGTTGTGCGGGGTGCCGCGGCGAGCCGCGGCCACACACCGGTCCTCAATGGGGTGCCGACGCGCGATCGACCGAGACTACCACGGGAAAAGTGCGCGAAATTGAGCCAACATCGGCCGCTTTTCGCTCGAACGCCTGATGCGAGAGCTATCGGACGTCGATGGCCGTTTCCTGTTCGCGGACATGAGATCGCGTCCGGCCATGGTGACGTGCGCGGCACGTCCGCAGCGCGGTCACCGACGCGTCTGGACTGCGGCCTGCGTCAGCGTCAACTGCGGGGGACGGGCTGGATCGTTCGCGACGAGCGTCGCGCGGACGCCGACCGGGATCGTCCACGCGCGCCCCCGGTGCCCGAATGGAAATCCGTACGCGACAGGAATCTTCAGCGTCCCCAGGCGGTCCTGCAGAACCCACTTCAAGTCGGTGGCTTCCGTCCCGGAGGGCGCATCGGATTTGTGGAAGTCCCCCAGGATCACGCCCGCCGCGCGGTTGAAGAAGCCCGTCTGGATGAGCTGCGTGAGCATGCGATCGATCCGATACGGAGCCTCCTCGGTGTCTTCGATGAAGGCAATGGCACCTGCCATGTCCGGCGCCCATGCCGTTCCCTGAAGAGCCGCGAGGAGCGACAGGTTGCCACCGACGAGCGGTCCCTCTGCGATTCCGCGCACCATGACGTGCGGTGCCGGCTCCGTCGTATCGAGCGGCATCACGCGTTCCTTCTGGGCATCGAACAGGAGGCTTCGCTGAAGTTCCTCCGTCCTCGCGTCGAAGGCCCAGCCCTGGCCCGTCGCGACCATGGGTCCGTGGAACGACACGAGACCGGTCATCTGCCGGATGGCCAGGAGCAACGCCGTGATGTCGCTGTAGCCGATCACGGGGCGCGGGTCGGTGCGCAGCGCCGTGAGGTCGAGCTTGCCGAGCAGCCGCGTGATTCCGTAGCCACCGCGGGTGCAGAAGATGGCCCGCATCTTCGGGTCGTCGATCGCCGCTTGGAGATCGAGGATGCGGGTTGCGTCCTGTCCCGCCAGGTACCCGAAGCTGTCCAGGGCGTGCTTCATCAGCACGGGTTCCAGGTTCCACTTCTTCAGGCGCTTGATGCCGGCGTCGAGCGGTTCGCGCTCGCGGAGCGGGCCGGCGGGGGAGACGACGGCGACTTTGTCACCGGGTTTCAGCGCACGCGGGAAGATCGGTTCCACGGGGCGAGATCATACGCCGCGGCCGCGGCGGCACGAGGGCGACGGTTGGGCCGCGTCACTTGCCGACCGGCGTGAGCGTCAACGAGCCACGTGACTCGGCCGACGCGAAATCCGCTGCGATGGCCTTCATGGCAGCGGCAACGTCTGCGGCATCGACACCCGAGCGCGTCGCGGGCGTCGCACCCACTCCCAGATAGGGCACCATCGCGCCGAGGGCCATGTTGATGCCGGCGAGGTCGCGCACCCGTTTCGGCATCGAGGCGAGAGCCGTGGATGAGGCCGCGAGTGTGAGATCTGGTCCGGCGACCTCTTTCAGCACCAGTTCGGCCCGGCCGTTCCAGAGGGTGCTCTTCGCGACCTTCCCCAACGCATTGGCGAGCGACGCGAGGCGGGTGGAGATCGAATCACCCTCGGCGTCGGTCCGATAGCTCGCGCCCGCGGCGAGGAGGATCCGGTCGGGCGCGAACGCGTCGGCTGAAGTGAGGATCATGGGAGCATTGCCCGCGCGTGAACGCATCGCGGCCATTCGCTGCAGTTCCTGCGCGACGGCCGCCGCCGCCAGGCGATCTGCGGCCGACCCGACTCGAACGACGATCCAATCGAGGCGGTGGCGGACGTCCAGGTCCCACGTGGCTGCGATGGCGGTCCGCGTGGGTCGCGTTTCCGGTCGCGTCGCGGTGCGAGATTCGGCATCGACGGCGCCCCGCCCGGGCTGGGCATCCGCCGGCGGGAACGCCGACCGGATCGCTCCGACGACCTCGTCGTGGCGGGACGGTCCGACGGCGAGGATGGTGAATGGCCGATCGAGGCGGACGCGTGCGGCAGCGTAGGCGGCGAGCGCCGGAGCCGACGCCTGCGCGACGTCTCCGTGAACGGCGGCGTGGGATCGCCCGTGGAGCACGACCTGCGACCAGGCCGCGGACGCCCACTTCGCGGCAAATCCCCCCGCGACCGTCGACTGCTCCTCCTCTTGGATCCGGAGCTTCTCGGTCTCGAGGACGCGCGGCGAGAACTCGCGCGCCGCAAGCCATCGGTGAAGCCGGCCGGCCATCTCCGTGAGTTTGGACGGAGGGCCGATCACTTCGAATCGCACGAGGGATCCGTTCGTCTCCCCGTTGATGGCCTGGCCGTCGACCTCCAGGCCGCCCGGATCGACCGACCGGATCAACATGTGTTCCAGCAGGTGAGCGAACTGCGCGGCTCCCGCATCGTCGGTGAGGAGCCCAATCGGAAGGCAGGCGAAGAGCGCCTGTTTCGGGAGCGTCGGCGCGCAAACGACGACCACTCTTGCCGTGCCCACGTCTTCCGAGGTCGTGACGCCCGGATCCTGTGCCAGCGTCGCCCATGACGTTGCGAGCGCGAGGAAGAGCATGGCTGCGCGGGGACGTGAATGCACGAGAGTCTCTCCGGTACGCCGCGCGCCGAGCCCGGACGTGGACGCGAGGCGCGGCAGTTCAGCGGTCGTTCGCCGCGATGAAGCCATCGCCATTGCGGTCCATCCTGCTGAACATGGTGTCATTGCCTGGGAACTCGATTCGGGCGACCTTGCCATCCCCGTCGATGTCGAAGCGTGTGACGAAGTCGGATGCGAGCCCGAGCACCGTCCGGAGGCTTCGCGCGTATCGGTCGAACTCCTGGAGCGTCACCACCTGGTCGTTGTTTTCGTCCATCCGGTTGAACATGGCGACGTCGCCCGTCCAATTGGCGCGATCGACCTTCTGCCGCTGCCCGAGAGCCACGAACAGCTCACCGTATTTCGCGATGTAGCCGCCCATGGCGTCGACCTGCGCGTGCGCGAACTCGTCGAACGAGATCCTCCCGTCGCGGTTCTTGTCGAGGGCCTTCATCCACGCTTCGGGGACTCGGAACTCCTTCATCGTGATCAGTTCGTCCCCGTCGCCGTCGAGCGCCTTGAACTCGCGAAACAACCAGCCCTCGGTCAGGAGCGCGCCGGCCGCCGGTGGGACGGGGGACACCCGCGCCTCGCGTTCGGTGATGACTTGATCCCGATCGCGGCTGCAGATGGTGAACAACAGGAAGCGCAACTCGGCGGCGTCGAAGCTTCCGTCCTTGTTCGTGTCGAACTTGGTGATCGATTGGAATCCCTCGTACTCGAGCGCGAGGGTCATCATCATCTCGTTCTTGCCGCCACCGAGCTTTTCGGCCGCCAGGAAGTCCGCAGCCGTGATGCGCCTATCGCCGTTCTTGTCGTACTTCTTGAGGAGTTCGGGGTCCTTCAGCTCGTCGTAACCGACGTAGCCATCGTGGTTGGTGTCGTACTTGCGAATGACCGCATCCGCGGTCTTTGCCGGCGTGTCCTGCGCAGGCGCCGCGGACGTCGCAACGAGGAGCGCACACGCGATGAGCAGGCGGTTCATTTTGGGCGCTTCTCCTTGTTCGGGAGTTCGTCGGGCTGGTCGTCTGCGGGGTCGGGGGCATTGTACGGGATCCGCGTCCGAAGGATGCGCCGGAGCTCTGCGGCGGTCACGTAGCGGGCGTGTTCGTGGGCGATGTCCTTCAACTGGATCCCTTCCTCGGTGATCACCCGATCCAACGGCATGGATTCGACGGCGACGCCGCCCGAGCACACGAGATCGTCCATCTTGGCGACGATCGCCGGTTGCTCGGAGCGAGTCACGTCGGCGATGCGCAGGCCTTTGGTCGTGGGGATGACGAGGTCGTGAACCAGAAACGGCGGGTTGTACAGGCGAAGCGTCGCGAGGCCGGTCGGGCGGGCGTCGAGGCGGATGGTCTCGACGCGCTCGGCCTTGCGCGGATCGGACACGCGGAGGATCTGGACGCTGTTCCGTTCACCGGCGATGGCGGCATAGACGTAGTCGTTCTCGACCGAGGGGATGCCGCCGCCCGCGCTTCCCAGGTCGTATTTGCTCACGATCTCCACGCCGACGAGGCGGCCGTTGTTGATCCCCTCGAGCGCGTTCTTTCCGCCGAACGACTTGATGATGAATGGCCGGGTCGGCTCGGTGACGTCGATCAGGTGAAGCCCGATCCCCAGGCCCCCAGCGACGGCGAGATGGCGCGCTCGGGACCGCGGCGCGTCTCCGATGGCGGGCCTGCTGTACTGGAAGAACACGGCAACGCGTTCGCAGCCCGCGTCAGGCGGGTCCGTGGGCGACACACGGCCGAGCTTCAGGTTCGAGAGGATGGACGGATTGCGCGGGTCGGCGACGTCCAGCGTCGTGAGCCCGTTCACACCGTCGGCTACGAAGAGGCAGAGCGAGCCGTGTGCGAGGCCGCGCGCATCCTGCACGGGGACGCGGGCGACGAGTTCGGGTTTGAGGCGATCCTTCAGCTCGTAGACGAGGACGCCGCCACGGCCGCTCGCGGCGTAGAGCGTGCGGTCGGTCGCGAGCACGGCGCGGACGCCTCCCTCCACGGCGATCTTCGCCCGCACGTCGGGGAACGCCGGGTTCGCCGTCGAGATGACCGTGATGCCCTGGGCCGTCGCCGCGTAGATCGTCTCGGTGAAGCCGTTGATGGGATCCGTGACGACGGCGACGTCCCGCGCATTCTCGACGGGCACCTCCGCCATGGCGACGGACTGGGCGATCGTCTTGCGATCGGTTGCGACGAGGGCCACACCCTTGGGCGTCGCGCTGGCGACGAGGCCACGTCCCAGCCGGAACGAACCCGACCCCAACCCCCACGTGGAGCCGGAGCGGTGGCACTCGACGCAGGATCGCGCCTCGGGCCTCGTGCTGTGCGTCTGATGGTGAATCAGGGTCATCCCCGACAACCCGTTCGCGCTCTTCGGCATCCGCTGGTCGATGACGACCTTTCCGGTGGCGTCATAGGCCGTGCAGAACGTGCTGAACCCGACCACGTAGGTGCTGAATGCGTCCTCGTGGTTCAAACCGAGCTGGAATTGCTTGAACGTCGCGAAGACCTTCTCGAGCGTGTTCACGCGGCCGGGCGTGCGCTGGCCCGAGATGAGCTCGAGCTGCGTGAAAGACTCGTTGCGGTCGAAGTGGAAGCCGTAGAAGTTCACGGTCCAGCCGGCATGGCAGGCGTAGCACTCGAGTTTCCCGTGCTCCTTCGTCATCGCTTCGCGGGCCATCGGTCGGAAGTCCGGATGGAGGGCGTCGACGACGTTCTTCGCCTGCTTGACGCGGTGGCGCGCACCCGTGACCTTGGACACGAGGAAGACTTCCTGTCCCTCGCGGACGAGATTCTTCATGGACCGACCGGCTGCCGTCTTGAGGTCCGCCTCCGCCTCGATCGTCCCGTGGCAGGTCGAGCACTCCACCTCGACCGCATGATCCATCACCGGGTAGATCTCACCGTCGCCCATGGTGTCACGGGACGTGTGGCAGTCGATGCAGTGCATGCCGCGTTGGTGGTGGACGTCCGGCGGCGTGATCGAATCGTCGCGAACGTAGAAGTTTCCGTTGAGGCGCTTGGCGGTGGTTCCCGGGACGTCGGGGCCGGCTGGTTGGCCGGGAACGAGCTGCGCCAGTCCGCGGAACGACAGCCCGATCTGTGCGTCGCCGTAGTGGCAGCGCGTGCACGTGTCCGTGGGGATCTTGCTCGTCATCGCGTGCTTCAACGGATGACCGGGTTCCTTGTGGTCGATCTTCGTGTCCGCCGAGGTGGAGAACCCGGTATCGGAGTACGTGACGTGGCACGCTGCGCAGCCTTCCGAGCGATAGTCGCCGTCCAGTCCCAACCGACCGCGAACCGCGCGTCCGCGGGACCACAGGTGGCACTGCATGCAGTTCTTGCGGACGACGTCGCGATAGTGCGTCGGGATTTCGTCGGCGGGCGCCGAGGGTTGGAAGCCGCCAACCGGCGACAGCTCCTTCAGCCCGTGCGGGGACTTGGGCGTGCTCTCGTGCGCGACGGGGAAGATCGAGAAGGACGTCCCACGCTTCTTGACGACGCCGTTCTCGAACAAGCCATCGGAGAGATGGCCCGCGGTCGTCCCGTGGAGCGATTTCTTCACGTCCGCGACGATCCCTGCGTGACAGCCCCCGCAGGCTTGCTGCGCGACGCGCAGGTCAGCGGGGTTCACGAAGCGGCGGAACGAAAGGTCGTAGTCGAGGGGAACGATGCGTTCGTCGTTGGGGAGCGCGCGCTCGGGCTTGACGTGTGCGCCATCCGCCGTCGTCGCCGTGCCGTTGCCCCCGTGACAGTCGACGCAGGTCAGCGCGAACGCGGGATGCATGTCCTCGATTCCGGCGTGGCAGGTCTCGCATCCCGAGCTTTCCGCTCCAGGGCGAACGTGCGGGCCGTCGGTCGGGCGCGCGACGACGGAACCCGCCGGACCGGGCAGCAGGACTGCACCGATCGCCGCCACGACGACTGCCGCGAGGACCGGCCGGATCATCCCAGTCGATGCGAGCTCGGGCGAGGTCGTCATGGGTTGGAAGTTCGCATCGGGCCGCGCCCCATCAGCGAGCCGGGCGTCGGTGGCGCGGCGTCAGGGCTCACACGAGGGCATCGCGGATGACCTTGCCCTTCGCGAGCTCGGGCTTGGCGCCGAGAATCTCGCAGATCGTCGGGCAGACGTCCGTGGCGTGGATGTCCTTCTTCACGATCTGGTTCGCCTTGATGTCCGGGCCTGCCGCGACGAGCGCGATGTTCTGGAGATCGAGGCTTCCGTCGCCGTGGTCCAGCCCGTTGCGTTCGTTGAGGTCCTTGTTTCGGCCGAACTCGGGGAGGATGAAGATCGACGTCGTGTCGCGGAGCGCCCTGTCGTTCTGGATCCCTTGCCAGAGCTTGCCCAGTTCGTCGTCGTTGCGCCGGATGACTTCCACGTAGCCGTTGTAGGACCCGTGCGCCACGTCCGCCTGCTGGAGCACGACGCCGAGGACCTTGGGCTTGAAGCCGCGGAAGAGGTTCGATGCGACGCGCATGGTCTTGGCGTCGCCGGATCCGGGCCCCGTCAGCCGCGCCGTGTCCTGGTTGAGCTCCTCCAGGATGAACTTCTCGATCGAGCGCAGAGCCTCCGGCGAGTTCAGGTCCGCTCCGGCGAGTCCGCGGTCCTTCGCTTCCGCGGTCATCGCCGTGCGGAGGCGCTGGAGCGCGTCGTTCTCCTGTTCCGTCGGCATCTGGACCTTGCCGAACGAGTTCAGGATGCCCTGGAACTCTGCGTTGAAGATCCCGTCCGACGAGATGAGGTTGGCGCCGTACTTCTGGCCGTAGCCGCGGTGGTAGGAGTACGTGAAGTTCTGCTGCTGGACGCCGCCGGTCGCCGAGAGCCACACGTCGGATGCCGAGAGCCCGAGCTGCTTGCGCAGGTACTCGAACATCGTCGGGTAGTCGCCGCGGTCGTTCTCGCGGATGCCCGCGTAGTCCTGGACACCCGTGAAGATCGAGAGAGCGGCGCCGAAGTGGCCGAGGTTCGAGCAACGCGTGTTCGGGAACACGACGCCGGCCTTGGCGATCTTCATGAGGTTCGGGACGTTCTGCGGCGCGCCGATCGTGTCACGGCTGCGAACACCGCCCGCGAACGCCACGAGGATCACCCGCTGCGTCTTGTATGGCGCTCGCGTCGGGAGAAGCAGCTCCCGCGACGGAAGCGTCACTCCGGCCCGCGCCGCGGCGGCGGTCCCCATGGCGACGCCCGTCGCCAGCAGGAAGTCGCGTCGGTTGAGTTTCGATCGTGTCATGACGGGGTCCAATCTCAGTAGTGCTGATATTCGGCGCTCGTGAGGATGGCATGCAGGATCGTCGACGGGCGGCACGCGGGCGTCTTCCAGACGTCGAGGAACGTCTCGAGTTCCGCGGGACTCGGCGATCGTCCCAGCATGTGCAGGAATTGATCGGGGATCCAGGTCGCGGGCTTGATCTCGTTCTTCGGCGGCGGTGCCACGGACTCCGACTCCAGGATCGCCTTGATGATCACGGAGCGGATCCCCACCGGGTCGGCGAGCGCCTGGGTCGCGTTGCGCATGTTGCGCAGCTCCTGGTAGGTCGGCGCCCGCGCGAGAAGGTCGTGGTAGAGGGTGCGCACGAACTGCTGATCGGTCTTCTTGCGCGGCGTCTTGCACGTTTCCGTGTAGGCCGCCGACAGGACGATCTCGCGTTCGATCGCCAGGAACGTGCGCGGCTCGCCATGAAACTGAGCCGCCAGGCGGTCCAGTTCCTTCTTCGGGAGGTCCTGGCCCAAGAGGCGCCGGCCGGCGCGCGCCACGTAGAAGGACGAGAACGCCGGCTGCTGCATGGAGATCTCGACGAAGTCACCCTGCGACGCGCCGCGCTTCCCGAAGATCGACGTCGCGTAGCCGTCGTACATCTTCTTCCCGGATTCGAGGAGTCGCGGGTCCTTCTGCACCGTGATGCCGAGCAGTTGCTCGAGGATCACGGTGACGTAGGTGTCGTTCCCCGGATTGCGGGCGTTGAAGAACTGGGACTTCACGATCTCGCCGATCCCGTCCTTGACGGTGACCTGTGCCGCCGCGAGGCGCCCGGGCAGGTCGTTCAGCCGGTCCTCGGACGGGCGGAAATCGTCGAGCAGGAGGAAGTAGAAGAGCTCGTCCTCGTACCAGAGTGATGCGTGCTCCGCGGACGCGAGGAGTTTGTCGACCATCTCCTCGCGACTCATGGCGAGGGCGGTCGGAAGCTCGGTGAGAAGCGGCGTGCGTCCGACCAGGTCGATGTAGAGGCGGCGCACGCGGGCTCGGTCGGTGTCGGATCCACGCAGTTTTCCGGCGTCATCGAGCACGCCCAGCTTCACGAGGTCGGCGTGAGATCGCCAGCGACCGAGGTATCGGCGGTCTCCGATGCGCGCACGGAGCGTGGCGTCCTCGGGGCGCATCTCCAGGGCGACGGCGAGCGTTCGGTCGGCTTCGTCGTGAAGGGCGCGGCGGTCGCAATCGGCGAGCAGGGCCGATACGGCCTCGAAGCCAGCCGCGCGGGCCTCGGCGAGTCGATCCGGGAACGGCGCCTCGGTCGCGGGAGCCGGCTTGGGCGCGGCCGTTTCCATCGGCGTCAGCGTCGCCGCTGCCGTCGGCGCAGGAGGCGACTCGACGACTTCCGTCGGCGGCTGGGGTTTGGGAACTGGCGGGGCCTCGACGATCACCGGGCGTGAATGAGGTTCGGGTTGCGGCTCCACGACCACCGGAAGCTCTTGCATCGCTGCGTGGTTCGAGGGTCTCGCGTTCGTGACCGGCTCGGCTGGCGCCGTGGCGACTGGCGCGGGAGAGCGGTCTTCCTCATGACGCGTTCGCGTGAATGCGAACGCGGCTGCGGCGCAACAAGCGAGGATCACGACGGCCGCGCCGACCAGCGTGCGTCGCGTGAGCGCCGGTGCCGCGGCGGATACCCCCGGCGCGGCGTCGCGCTCGCGAACGACGAACACGACCTCACCGCAGCGGATGCGGTCACCGGGGTGGACCGCCGTGGGACATGCAACTGCACGGTCGTTCACGAACGTCCCGTTGCGGCTCCCCAGATCCTCGACGAGCAGCGCGTCGCTCGTTCGCTCGATCCGCGCGTGGATCCGCGAGACGCTCGGGTGGTCGACCTTGATGTGGGCGTCGGCGCCCCGGCCAACGAGAACGAGCTCACGCGTGAGGTCGAACGGAACGTTCTCGAGGACTTCGTTTTGAAGCAGCAGATAGACCATCAACGGGAACTGGCGCCGTGCCTTCGCACGAGAGTCGGCACGCATCTTAGGGGACTCATTTGGGCGCGGGAACTATTTCGCCGGCGGGAGTGGCACCCGCCGATCGATTGCCGGCGGCGCCGTGAACGTTGCGGGCGCGGGTGTGCGACGAGCTGAGGTGGTCGCTGAAAAGGACGAGACCCCCGGCACTTGAAGGCACCGGGGGTCTCGGAAGTCGGATCGGGGACGGATCAGGAGTTACGGGACCTTTTCCAATCGTGGCCAAATCCGAGCTTTGTCTTGCGTCGAGCCGGAAGTCGGCGGGTGCGGACCCGGTGTTCTTCGGGCGCCGCTGGCAACGTGAACAAGACGCTCTCCGTCGACAGCGCGGGGATTATAGAACTACCGGGGGGGTGGTCAACGCAAGAACTCCACAGGCCTGTTGCAAGCGCGGCGGTGGCGGTTTGCGGCAGTCCGCGACGCCCAAGATGTGGTGGGTGTGGCTGTGACCTGGCCCAAATGTGGTGCTTGGTCCGGATCTGAGGCGGTTCAGCGCCGGCGGAGACGGACGATTCTCGGCCGATCGGGGCTGGTCGTGGATTCGATCCGGTTCCCGGAGCCGAGCTCGGCGCCACTGACGGCGTCCGTGAACTGGAAGGTCCCGGGGACGAGGGCGACGAATGGTACGGGCGCGGCATGCGGCCGGGATTCACTTCCAGGACGGGAGTCGGTGGCTGGGAGCGGCGCCTCGAACGCCACCAGCAGGTCGTCGCCATCCGTCCGGACGTGAGTGGTGATGAGGGGTTGTCGCCCCGTCGCCCGTTCGAGGAGGTCGACCCTGGCGCGAATCTGACTCCCCAGGAGCTGCGGGCGGATCCAGTTGCGCAGGCGCGCGGCGCGGTCCGGGTCGCTCACCCGGTCCTTCGAGTAGCTGCCGATGCGAAGGTTCAGATAGACGGCTCGCCCGCCGGCGGAACCCCGCGCGAAAAGGACGGGGACGCCATCGATGGATGCTCCGCTCTCTGCGCCCGCGGCCGTGATCGCACGTTCGTGCGGCGTCGCCGGCGTGGGACCACGAACGGTGAGATCCCCGAGCGTCGAGAGGTCGACGGGGCCCGCGCGCGTGATGCCGAACAGGTCGTCGAGGGCGGGCTTCTGTCGGCGTTCCAGGCGGTGCGTGAACAGCCCGATGTCCCGATCAGCGAGGACGAGGTGTGCCTGCGAGAAGTGTTCGATGGCGCGTGCCTCGGTGTCGCTGAGCGCGATGGTTCGCGGGAGCACGAGCACGGAGACGTCGCTCTTCGCCAACGCGCCGCTGCGCAGATCCATCGTCGATACGAACCGATACGAGAGCCCCAGGTCCGCAAGCAACGCGGTCCATGCGGCGCGGTTGACGGCTTCAGACGAGTTCTCGTCCTCGTAGGAACTGAGGCGGTTGAACCAGCTCGTTCCGTCGTGTCGCGTGTCGATGAGCCAATGCGCGCGTGTCGACGCCATGGAGTGCAGGATCGCGACCTGCGGCCGAAGGCGCCGCGACCGACGCCAGGGTGCCAGCGCATCGCTCGCCAGTTCCTTCAGCAGGGGCGCGACCGCCTCGAGTAGCGGCGTCGGGCGCTTGGGGTCGTTCGCCATGAGCCAGTGGCGCGTGCTGAAGAAGATCGCGGCCCGATCCCCCTTCAGAAAGTAATGCCACAGCTCATGCGCGAGACTCGTCGCATCTCGACTCTCCGGGAAGTACGTGTGAGCGAATGACGTTCCCGGTCGCGCGCATCCTTCGATGAGGTCTCGCGCGGCGCCGTTGTCGTAGGGCTCGATGGCGTCGAGGACGGGCGCGAGTTGCTCCCAGTCGAAGCCCCCGAAGGCGCTTGGCATGGACACGCCGTTCAGCCCGACCGGCACGCCGGGAAGCTCACGCCGCAGGCCGCTCGCGAGGTGCGCCACGGCGTCGATGAAGGCCTGGTCGGCGAAGCTGCGCGTGTCGTTCCATGCGGCGATCAACGAAGGTGGACCGATGGCGTGGAACGCTGCGCGCCGCGCGTCCTCCGTATCCACGGGAACCGGGGGAGCGTTCGCGGGCCAATGCGTCCCCCAGACCTCGCGCGCGCGCTGCGCGTCCCCCCAGCGCTCGGTGAGGAAGGCCGGAAGTGCGGTCACGCACCGGGCGTCCTGGCACCAGTCGATCGGGTTGATCCCACGCGTCGCGGAGGGCTCGTCCGTGAGCGACACGAAGTCCGGCCGGAACGTCCGACAGACCTGTGCGACGCGCTTCAATGCGGCCTCGGCGTCTGCGAGTGCCGCGGGGTCCCGAAGGCAGGTGGGGCGACCCAGCGTCGCGGCGCCGGGGGACTTGCGGAACGCATCGCGCGCACTGGTGAAGGTTTCGGGCCTGATGTGGAGGAAACCCTTCGGCACGGCGTGGTCGACGTAGAACGGCATTCCCGTCGGCCCGACCCGCTCGACGTCCGCCGGGCTCTCCGCGTTCACGCCGCCGAACCCCAGGTCCCGGATCGCCGCCACGCTCGTCGCCGTGAGGTCGAAGGCGCCCTCCAACCAGAGATAGACTCGGAACCCTGGATCTGCCGGAGACTGCGCTCCGACGACCGCGGAGACCCCGGCGAGGATCGCCAGCTGTCGAAGTGCCCTCATCGCGACCGATAATACCTTCACGCGCACCTTTGGAATCCTGAACGCCAACCGTCGTCCAACCTCCGCCATCACATGACATCAACCGATCCAGAGCCGAGCCGTGCGACGTCCGCCACGTCCGGAGCCTCGCGCGGGAAGGCCGCGGCATTCGGAGCTCTCCTCGTTCTCGTCGGCGTCGTCGCGCTGATTCTGAAGCTCACGAGCGGCGACGGCGAACATCAACGCCGCGACCCGGTTCCACCTCCGGCCCTGACCGAGGCTGGCACGGCGACGCGCTCGACGACGCGCGGCTCGTCCGGCGGTGGCGAGCTCGTGCCGAAGCCGTTCGCCGAGACGGAGCCCGTGGTGGCGGAGCCGGAGTCCGAGCTCACGTTGCGCGGTCACGTGCATGGTCCCGACGAACGCCCCGTCGCCGGAGCGCGCTGCGCGCTCATCCTCGACACGAGCACGATCCCGGCGAAGACGCAGGAAGGCCCGACCGTCGAGACTCTCATCACGGGGGCCGACGGTGAATTCCACTTCGGCCCGCCGACCGTCGTCGCCGGCCAGCGCTACGTGATCCGCGTCACGCATCCCGACTACGCTCCGGAGCGGCTGCCGTTCGTCGATCCGCGCGGCCGGCGCGCGGGACGGCTGCTGGCGCTCATGCAGCCGGGGTTCTCGATCACGGGTGTCGCGAAACGGGAGACCGGCCAGGTCCTGGGCGGCGTCCGGGTGACGGCTTACTACTCGGAGTTCACGGACTCGGCGCCGGATGGAGTTTTCGAGACGGAGACGATGACCGATCGGGATGGCCGCTACGTCCTCAACCGTCTGCGGCCCGGGACGAAGCGCATCCTCGCCCGTTATCCCGGCCTCGCGGTCACGGGACGCGCTGCGCTCGAGCTCCAGGAGGGCAAGTCCCTTCAGTTCGTCGACTTCATCTTCCAGGATGGCGCGTCGATCGGCGGCGTCGTCCTCTCGGGGGCCACGGGGACGCCGATCGCCAACGCTCTCGTGACGGCGCGTCCAGCGCCCAAGGTGCGCGACCCGCAGGCCGCAGCCCGCGATCGGACGCCTGGAGCCGGGCCCGACGTGAAACCCAAGAAGAGCGCGTTCCTTCCGTTGTCGGTGAGGACCGACGAGACCGGCCACTTCCTCGTGGAGGGCGTCGAGACCGCGCCCTACCTGCTGACGGCGTCGGCGCCGGGCTTCAGATCGCCGCAGGTCGAGCGGAACGTCGATGCAGGGGTGCCGGACGTGATCCTGGCGTTGTCGCCGAGCAGCTCCGTCGCCGGGCGTGTCGTCGACGACGAGACGGGTCGGCCCCTCACGCACTTCGAGATCGGCGTGGTGACGAACCCCAAGGTCACGTTGATCCCGCCCGAGACGCGCCGGATCTTCGCGCCCCCCAGCACCATCGGAGGTTCGTTCGAACTCGTCGACCTTCCCGCAGGGCGGTACTGGGTGCTCGTCCAGGCGAAGGGCTGGGCCGGAGGTCGAAGCGCGGAGATCACCCTCGCCGAAGGGGAGCGGCGCGAGCGCGTGGAGGTTCGCGTCGTCCGCGGCGTTGCAGTCCTCGGGCGGCTCGTGGATCGGTCGGGGAAACCCGTCGCGGATGCGGAAGTGGCCGTCAGCCAGGTGGGCATGACCGACTCCCGGGCCGACAACCCGTTCATCGGCCTGACACAGGGGCAGGCGCGCAAGGCAATCCTCACTGCGAAGTCGGCGGCCGATGGAACGTTCCGCCTCGCGGGCGTGATGACGGGGGAGTTCCGCCTCACGGCGTCGCACCCGTCGTTCGCGACGGAGATCACCCCGGTGTTCACGATTGCCGCCGGCGCCGAGTTTCGCCACCCCGACATCCTCATGCGCGCGGCCGGTCAGATCCGGGGAAAGGTCCGCACGAAGAGCGGCGAACCCGACGCGAAGGCGCGGTTGGAGCTGGTCCCCATGGACCCGGCGCGACGTGCCGAGCCCCAACGGATCGCGACCACTGACGCAGACGGCGGTTACGTCTTCGCATCTCTCCCAGCGGGGCCCTACCGCCTGAGCGTCACCATGAAGGAGGGGACCATCGACCTGGGCCCCATCGTCCACCCCGACCGGCCCAGCGGGGCCACCAGGTCCATCGAAGTGGTCGAGGGCGGGACGGTCGACGCGGACTTCTGACGCGCGTTCGCGGCCGCCGCCAGCCACCTCGCTCGACAGATAACCCGTCCCGCGGCGGAGATTTCCATCCCAGGCCATGGCGCCGCTCGGCCCTCTGGGAATTTGCCGATACAGTCTCACGTCGAAGAGGTCGCCCCGAGCACGGTCGTGCGCCGTTGCGGGTCGTTTGCATCCAATCCGAGCTCCAGACATGAACCGAACCGGAGTCATTGCGGTCGTTGCGTTCCTCGCCCTCGCCGGGATCGGCGTCGGGTACTTCCTCGTCGCGGGCGACGGCGGGTCGGGCCCCGTGAAGCCCGGGCGCGCTGACACGGCGGGTCCGCTCCAGGACCGACCGACGCTGCCGCAGGTCGACCACAAGGCGGCTCCGAAGACCGATGGCGCTGCCCCGGTCAAGGTCTCCACGTTCAACGCCAAGGAGGACATGGGGAACATCGATTCAGGCGTGATGGGCATCGTCCAGAACAGCAGCGGCGCCGCCGTCGACTCGGCCCTTTGCGAACTCGTGGTCGACAACTCGGCACTGATCAACAAGCCCCAGGAGAACGACGTCCGCGCCCAATGCACGACGAAGGGTGACGGCCTCTTCTTCTTCGCGCGCCAGGATCTCTCGACGGCCGAGCGCTACGTGCTCCGCGTGTCGCACCCCGAATACTCCATGGAGCGCTACTTCCCGGTCGAGCTGAAGGATCCCAAGAGCGGCAACCTGAAGGTCACGCTGACGACGGGGGCAGCGATCTCGGGGACGATCCACACGGCGAGCGGTGCGCCACTCGCCGGTGTCACCATCACGGCGTACGACCTGAACACGAACACCTGGGATCCGCTCGGCGCGGTCGAGAAGGTCGCCACGTCGGATGCCACCGGCAACTACGTCGTCTCGAACCTGAAGCCCGGCGTGAAGAAACTGATGGCGCGCCAGGTCGGCTTTGCGACGAACGGCCGCCAGACGGTCAACGTCGAAGCGAACAAGAACGTCGAACACGTCGACATCATCATGGGCGAGGGCTGCAAGCTCGGCGGGTTGATCACGTCGCAGGAGACCGGCACGGCCGTCGGCGGCGCGCTCGTCACGGCTCGCCCGCTCGCCGTCGGACCCAAGCTCGACCCCGAGCAGGCGAAGCTCGCGGCCCGTGAAGTGCGGGCGAAACTCCGTGCACAGCAGGGCAAGGGTGACGACGACGGCGCCGCCGCCGGCGAGGAGGCGGAAGCTGTCAATCCGTCCGTGAAGATCACGGCGCCCGTTGCCCCGCCCGCCATGCTCAGCGAGACGGTCCGTACGGGCGACGACGGCCGATTCGAGTTCCCGGGACTGGAGTGCGGCAGTTACGTCGTCTCCGTCGCGGCGAGCGGGTACATGCAGGCTCCGCAGCAGACTGCCGAGACCGGCTCGGACGGCGTGAATTTCCAGCTCGTGTCCAACGGCCGCGTGCTGGGCCGGGTGGTCGACGACGAGACCGGGAGGCCCGTGCTCGCATTCACCATCGGATTCACGACGACGCCCGACGACACCTACATCGCGCCCCACACGAAGCGATCGTTCAGCGCTCCCCGATTCACGGACGGGAAGTTCGAGTACATCGACGTCCGCCCTGGCAAGTACTGGCTCCTCGCCGAAGCCCCCGGATACGCCGGCGGCAAGAGCGAGGAAATCACGATGAACCAGAGCGAGCGTCGCGAGAACGTGGAGATCCGCCTCCACCGGGGCGCGACGATTCGAGGACGCGTCGTGGACAATCAGGGCCAGGGCGTCGCCGACGCGATCGTCACTGCAGAAGGTGCTCAGCCTGAAGGCCAGCCCGACAATCCCTTCCTGAGCCTGATCAAGGCGAACATGCGCCGCGAGATGAAGGAAGGCCGCACCGACAGCAAGGGCAACTACACGATCCCGAACCTGCTCGAAGGGCGGTACGCGCTCTCCGTGCGCCATCCGACGTTCGGACCTCTGACGAGCTCGCCCGTCGTCGTGTCGAAGGGCGGCGAGGTCTCGGCGCCCGACCTGCAGCTCTCGCGCGGCTGCACGATTCGCGGCCGCGTCTCCACCGATGGAAAGCCCGATCCGAAGGCCATGGTGCAGGTGGCTCCGGTGGCGACGAACGGTGCCGGGTTCGGTTCCCAGCGCACGGCGTACACCGATGCCGAGGGGCATTTCGAGGTCACCGGGCTTTCGATCGGCACCTATCGCGTGACGGTCGCGCAGCGCAACGGCACGATCGACCTCGCGTCGATCCTCAAGCAAGCCAAGGATGGTGCTTCGTCGTCCGCGGTGTTCACGCTCGGCGAAGGCGAGGTCAAGGAAGTCGACCTCTGATTGTGCGCCGTCACGCACGTCCCTGACGTCCGGCGGCTCGCGGGCCGCCGTCGCCCATGAGTGACCGGCCTGCTGACGAGACTCCGGCTGGCTACAACCGGCTTCATCTCGCCTCCGGTGCCATTTTCCTGGTGGCCGTCGTGCTTGCGGCGGACGCCTGGCTCTCTCGCCCGGCGTCCGTTGCGTCGCCACCCGACGCGACCACGCCGCCGCTCGGCACCGGCCCTGCACCAGCGCCGCCCGCGCGCGGCCCGGCCCGGTTTTCGGGCTCCGTGAAGAGCGCGGAGCCGGGCGCCCCCGCGGCGTTCACCGTGTCGGTGTCACACGAGCGCGATGAGTGGGAACTCTCGCTGATCGAGTCCTGCACGTTCGAGTCTCGGGCGAGCGGGCGGTTCGAATTCGCGTTCGAGAACCCGCCAGGCGAGGTGTGGGCGGTCGTCACCGCGGAGGGCTTCGCGCCTGCGTTGGGGCGTCGGGTCAGGCTGTGCGCGAACGAAAGCGTCGCGGAGTTCCGCATCGATCTCGAGCGCGGCTGCCTCGTGATGGGACGCGTCGTGGATCAGGGCGGTACTCCCGTCGCCGGGGTCTCCGTTGCGATCGAGCCCAGGCGCCTGGGAGCTGAATCGACGCCGGAGCGGGACGAATGTCTCGCGCAGTCCCGGGCGCAGCGGCGATTCCTGCGGTGCGATGCGAACGGATGCTTCGGATTCCCGCACCTACCGGAGGGGACGTTCGCGGTCATCGCAGTCGCGCCCGGGTTCGCGACGGTCGTGACCAGGCACTTCACCGTCAAGCCGGCGTCGTCCACCATGTCGCTCGCCGCACCCATCGTGATGGAGCCGGCGGGCCGCGTTCTCGGCCACGTGTCGACTGCGTCGACCCCCGGCGCACGCTTCCGCGTCTGTGCAACGCGGCTCGGAGACGACGGCCGCGCGGAGCCGCTGCTGCTGCGTCACTGGGGGAACGTGCGTGACGACGGCAGCTACGACCTTCCGGATCTCCCACCGGGCCAGTTCCGGCTCGAAGCCCGATTGGTGGGTGAGACTCCGGACGGGGGGAGCGGGCGACGCGAGTCCAGGCCCGAGGCGACGGTGACCCTCGCCGCCCGCCAGATCGCCAGCCTGGACCTTTGATCGCCCGGGCGCTGGCGTCCCCGGTCCGCGAATTGCGTTGTCGGCTCGCCGATGCCAGCCTCTGCCGTGATGCGTTCCATCGCCTCGACGCTCGGTGCGGTCGCCATCGTGCTCTGTGTCGGAGCGGCCGTCGTCTGGGTCACGACGCTCGTGAGCGATCGTGACGGGCCGTCCTCCACGTCGCCGACGGTCCGCCCCGATGTCGCGGACCCCGTCGGGCGCGCAGCCGACGGTTCGGAGTCGCACGGTGTAAGCGGGCCGGACGCGGACGCCAACGCTGCGCGGCGCACGGAGCCCAGGAAGGTCCCGAGGGCGCCGCGGGTCCGGCGCGACCTCCTTCCGCCGCCAACGCTCTCCGGGCAGGTTCAGGATGCAGACGGGAAGCCGCTCGCGGATGTCGAGCTGACGCTGCACGTCGACCTGGGATCGACGCCGTTGACACCGCTGCCGGGCCCGATCGCCGGCCGGGCGAACAGCGACGCCGCCGGCCGGTACTTCATCGAGGGGTTCCCGCGCCACGCGCGCTTCCTGTTGGCCGCGCGCGCCGCAGGTTTCGCTCCGCGAGACGTCGGCGGGATCGAGCCCTGCGACGAGGTCGCGCTCGTCCGTGACGTTCGACTCGATGGCGGCGCGAAGCTGCGAGGCACGGTGACGTTCGGCGGATCGCCGGTCGCCGGAGCGCGTGTCGCCGTCTACGCCGGTGTTTCGAGGAGCTTCCACCTCGTTGCCGAAGGCTCGGCGACGACCGCGGTGGACGGAACGTTCGTGATCGATCATCTCGCGGCGGGACGGAAGACCGTGCGAGCGATCGCCGCCGACCTGGCGCCCGGCGGACGCGCCATCGTCGAGATTCCAGCGCGGGGCGAAGCGGGCCCCATCGGCATCGAGTTGTTCTCAGGCTCACCGCTCGAAGGCACCGTGAAGCGCGAGGGGAGCGACGAAGGCGTCGGGGGCGCCATGGTCGACCTGGACGTCGTGCAACTCGAATCCGACGGCGAGAGCGTCGACCCCGACCTGCCGACCCTGACGGTGGAGACGCGAAGCGACGGGACGTTCCGCTTCGACCACCTCCGGCCCGGGTTGTACAGGCTCGTCGCGCGCGTCGAGGACGGTGCACGCTCGGCGATCGCGTCGGCGCACGTCGCCCGGGAAGGCTCGGGCTCGCCGCCCACGGAAATGGTGGTGATCCGCATGCCGCGACAGGCCGGACTGGCCGGCCGCGTTCTGGAAAAGGCCACTGGAAAACCGATCACCGCGTACACCGCGTGGCTGTCGGCATCGCCCGACACGAACCTGGGCGTTCCGTTGAGTCGCCTTTACGTGTCGTCCGCGGACGGCACGTTCCACTTCGCGAACGTTCGTCCTGGCCGTCATTTCATCGTCGTGTCCACGGATGGGCATCCGTTGTTCGCGGCGGGGCCCTTCGACGTGGGACGTGGCGAGCTGCGTTCCGACATCGAGATCTCCGTCCCGACGGGGATGCTCCTCGTCGGCCGCGTTCTGGATGACCAGGGGCGGCCCGTTCCCGATGCGACCGTCCTCGTTCACCGTCGGGATCCGTCCGGCCCGAAAGACCTTCGCGTGGTGCCGCGGTCGGGATCAGCGGAAACGGAGCGCACCGACGACGACGGGCGGTTCGAGCTTCTGACGTCACCGGGCAACGTGAGGGTCGAGGTCGAGCATCCTGATCACGTGAGTCTCGCGACGACGGAGTTCTCGACGGGTGTCATCGCCTCGTACGAGGTGCCCACGATCGTTCTGCAACGGGCTGGCGCGATGTTCGGCCGCGTGCAGGCGAAGGACGGGACCTTCGACACGGCGGCGACCGTGTTTGCCGTCTTCGACTCGAGTGAGGATCAGCCCCCGATCGCGCAGGCCGCCACCGACGCGACGGGAACCTACCTTCTGCGGGGTCTTCGGCCGGGCAGATGGCGGGTTCGCCTGCTTCGCCGCGAGGGCCAGCTGGTGCTGCTGCCCGGGGGCGGCGAACCGCCCTTCGAATCCGTCGAAATCGTGGGTGGGACTCGACTTCGAAAGGACTACTGAGGCACGGGAACGCTCAGCCCCGGGGTCGACGCCGGCGGGCATCCTCGCACTGTCCACGGTTCGCGCCCCTCTGTATGATCGCCGCTCGGCTTCCCCGGCTTCGTCGTGGGGAGCCGCCGAACGCGCCATTCGCGCCGTTGCGCCCCTCTGGAAGGGCCGTTTCCGGACGCCCGCGTTTCCGCCGTCGATTCTGATGAGGAGTTTCGCATGTCACGAAGACACGTGCTTTCAGCCATGCTCGTTCTCGCAGGCGTCGCAGCAGCACAGGGCGTGCTGACCTATCCAGACGTCTACTACTACAAGTTCAACGAGGGCGCGGGCAATCAGGTCGTCAACTACGCCATCCCCCAGGGCGGTGGCAATCCGGCCGCGCCGAGCTTCGAGTCGGCCATCATCCCCGTGAACTGGAACACGGCGACGCCGCGTCTCGGGACCGGCGCCTGGAATCCAGGCGGAGTCGGCGGGCAGCGCCTCCTGAGCAACGGCCCCACGAACTTGAGCCAGAGCTACACCATCGAGTGCTGGATGAAGACGAACTTCACCTACACCGGCGGGCAGCTTGGTCGCCTCTTCGGTGACTACTCCACGGCGACGTTCCGCTGCTACATCGGGTGGTACGGTCCCGGAGCCCATTACCTCGGCGGCAACACGGGCAACCTCTGTGGCGCCTGTGCCTCGGCCACCTCCGGTTCAGCGACGGCGCCGCTCGCAAACGTCTGCGATCAGAACTGGCATCACCTGGCGTTGGTCTTCGACGCCGCGGCGAGCACGATCACGGGCTACGTGGACGGCAACCTCGATCAGCAGCAGGCGGCCGCGCCCGGTGCCATCGGAACGAACTTCATGCTCGGCGGCGTCGTCGGTGCTGGCGACCCGTTCAACGGATCGATCGACGAGTTCCGCTTCTGGAGCGAAGCGCGTTCCCAGGCCCAGATCCAAGCGGGCATGAACACCGAGCTCGCGCCGCCCCAGGCACAGGCGAACTTCACCGCGAGTCGGCTCTCGGGGAGCGCGCCGCTCCTGGTGAAATTCACCGATCAGTCGACGACACCCAGCCCCGCGGGCATCACGCAATGGGCCTGGGACTTCGACGGCGACACGCTCGTCGACGACACGACGCAGCACCCCTGCCATCCGTACCAGGCTCCCGGCAGCTACACCGTGAGTCTCACCGTCTCCGACGGCGCAACGCAATCGACGCGAACCTACATCAACTACATCAGCGTCGGGGCAGCCGGATTCACGTTCGCGACGTGCGGCGGTGGTGACGTGTATCTCGCCGCACCGATCCCGCCGACGGGCTGGATCCACGGCTATACGCTGTTCTCGTTCGACACGAACGCGCTCGCAGGCGCGGGCTGGTTCCTCGGCCTGTACCCGGATCTGACGACGTTCTCGTTCGCGAACACGCCGGCCGCGGCGGGCAGCCCGTTCCACTTCCTGAACGTCGGCATTCCGGGCCTCTACCCGGATGCTCCCTTCATCCTCCCGAGCGGCAGCGCGTCGGCACTGGCTGGCGTCTCGATGGATGCCGTCGTCGTCTACCTGGACGGGGCGTCGCTGTTGATCAACTACTCGCCGGTGGCTCGCGTCCGCTTCTGAGCGACGACTGACAGGAGAAACAACCATGAAATCCATGACACATGCCGCGCTGTTTGCGGTTGCACTTTCCGTCGCCGCTCAGGCGCAATTCACCGCGACCTTGCCGAAGGGCTACGACACGCTCGACGGGAACTACGCCACGAGCCTTCCGTTCAACACGGCAGCCGCGCAGCTCTGGCAGTTCGCATACGACTGGACGCAGATGACGCATCAGTGCCCCGTCACGATCACGCAGATCGAATTCCGCCGGTCGACCGGGGCCGCCTTCGTCGGCGGGACGTTCCCCAACGCGACCGTCGCGATGTCGACGCTGGCGTCACCGAACCACAACACGATGTCGGGCATCTTCGCCAACAATCGGGGACCCGATTACACCGTTGTGTACACGGGGCCGATCACGATCCTTCCGTTCGCCGGAACCACGCTTTCGCCGGGGCAGCCGGCTCCGTGGCACATCCACATCCCGTTCCAGACGCCGTTCGAGTTCGACCCGGTCCAGAAGCTGGACATCCTCGTCGAGCTGACGCTGCCGGGTCCGAATCCGGCCGCGGGCTTCATCGTCGATGGCCAGTTCCCGACGGCGTGGGGCGCACGCAACGGCCACGCGTCGAGCGCGACCGCGACCGCGGGCAACACGGCGAACTCGGATGCCGCGCCGGTGATCAACCTGACGTACACCCTCGGAGCGAGCACCAAGTTCGATCTCGCGGCGTTCACCGGCGGCGGTGGCCAGGGTGACCTCGTCCTCGCCATGGCGAACGTCCCGGCGGCGACCTCGCTCGGCTTCACGGTCATCAGCACGTTGCCCGCGCCGATCCTCGGTCGTGGCCCCGTGTTCGGGCTGGCACTCACTCCGCTCGTGTTCTCCGTCGTGACGACGGCGCCGTCGCCGGGCAACCCGGTCGCGTGGACCTACCCGACTCCGGGGTTTTATCCGTCGGTGCCGTTTGCGCTTCCGCCAGGCGCGTTGTCCGTGTTCGCCGGACAGGTCTGGGAAGTCGCGGGCGTCGCGTTGAACGGCGCCGGGCAGGTGATCGGCGTCACGGCTGCCCGTCAGCTTGCCTGGTGAGCTGATTCCGAGCGTCTGAAGACGCGGCGTGCGCTGATGCGCGGGGGTGCGCGAGTCGTCTCGCGCGATCCGCGCGCGCCTTGATCGCGCCGCAGACAAGCACTCTTTCTTGCTCGCCGACGGCGGACCCTGCGCTATGCTGGGCCCGCCGTTTTGCTGCGAGCACCCATGACATCCACACCCACAGTGAACGCGCGCCGTGCGGCGCTGCGCCAGTCGTTATTTGGAAGCGTCGGCGGTTTATCTTGCCTGCTCCTGCTGTCGCATCCGGTCGCGGCTCAGTGGAACCCGGCGGTCGGGCAGTGGGGGAAGACGAGCCCGAACGACATCCGCGTCATGACCTGGAACGTGCGTGACACGCTCTGCACGTCGAACAACAAGGTCGCCGGCGCGAACAACTGGGCGGCGTGTGCGCGGATCGTCGCGTCGATGAAGCCGGACATCCTGATGTTGCAGGAGACGGCGGACAATTCGGGGAACGGGACCGGATCCGGGGTCGACAGCGTCGCGAACCTCACGACGACTCTCGGCTATTTCCTGAACGGCGGCAACGACACGTTCAAGGCCGGCAACCCGCCCGTCACGGCCTACGTGCAGCTCTATGCTCCGGGCTTCACTTTCCCGTACATGCTCGTGAGTTCGGTGAGCGACGGCTTCAACCGCAACTGCATCTTGAGCCGTTTCCCGTTCGCGGATCTGAACGGCGACACGCGCTCGACGCTGAACGACATCCCGAACGTGACGGCGAGCGGCTACGCGCCCGGTGGCAACGGTGGCATCCGCGGATTCGCGTTCGCGGAGATCGCGTTGCCGAACGCGACCTACGCCGGCGACCTCGTCATCGGAACGGCGCACTTGAAGGCCGGGTCTGCGGGCGCGGACCACACGCAGCGGGTCACGGCCGCTGCGAACGTCGCCTATTACATCGACGCGATGTTCAACGGCCTCGGGACGACGATGCCTGACCCGGGCGGGCTCGTCGCGGACAACCCCGTTGCAACCTCGATCCTCGGCCCCGAGACACCCGTGATCATCGGCGGCGATTGGAACGAGGACGAACTCACGAACGGCGCCACCGTCGGGCCCGCGCAGTGGCTGACGAAGGCTCTCTCACCGGAGACGTCGGGCGGCACCGACGGAACGGATCGAAACCGCACCGACATGACCTATGACGCCGCGACCGACCCGTTCACGGGAAGCCGAATCACCATCGGCAACGTGAAGTTCGATCACGTGGCGTGGCAGGACAGCATCGTCGCCCTGAGGCGTGCGTTCGTGTTCGATCCCTCGACGATCGCGCCTGCGACGGCGCTTCCGCCGGAGCTCGTGGGCTACCCGACGCCGTCCACGGCCGGCTCGACGGCCTCGGATCACCACCCGGTGGTCGCGGACTTCATCCTTCCGGGGCCACTCGGATGCAACACGGCCGCCGTCGATCTCGGCTTCGGCAAGCTCGGTACCGGGGGCGTCTTCCCACGGTTCACCGTCTGCGGATTGCTCGCCAGCGGAAACACCGGCACACTCGCGCTCGTCTCGGCGCCGCCGAACGCCACGTTCTTCTGCGGGATCTCGTTCACGCAGTCCTTCGGGATCCTCTTCGGTGGGACGGTTCTTCCGAACCCGACGACGCTGATCGGGCCGTTCGCGACCAACGCCGCCGGTGGGTTCACCACGCCGGTGACGGGCGGCGGCGGCCCGTTTTCGCTCTACGCGCAGTGCGCGATCCTGGACCCCGGTGCGACGTCCGGCGTCGGGTTCTCCAACGCGCTGCGCATCAACTTCCTGCCCTGAGTGATCAGCCTGCGCGTCCGATCGCCACGGCGACCGCACGCGCGACTCCCCAGACGACCCAGGCGACGGCGGCGACCAGCGCTGGCTTCCTCACGCGCCGCGCGACGACGGTGAGTGAGACCCGTCGCCCGAGCGCCCACGCGATCGCGTCTGCGCCCACGACGCCCACGGCCACGACGAACAACAGCGGCCCGAACGCGTTCGCCGCGAATGCGTCGACGACGTGTCCGTGTGCCATGTGAACGAACGCGCGCGTGAAGCCGCAACCCGGACACGGGAGTCCCGTCCAGCGGCGGAAGTTGCACAACGCGGGGCCCGCGTCGATCGCCGTCTCGGGAATCCACCAGGCGCCGGCCATCACGACGAGCAGGATCGCGTCGCGCCACGGCGAACGCAGGACCCACGGCAGCCACGCATCCGCCGCGTGAGCGATGCCCGCGTGGACCGGTCTCTCGGGTGCAGCATTCGGTGCGATCATCGTGGCCTGCGCGAAGGCGACGATCCTACGCAACGGGCGTGCTGACGCGATCGGTCCTGACCCTGTTGGCTCGGAGCCCTCGGGAGTCTCCCGCCTCAAAGCCCGAGTATCTGCATCCTCACTGCGCCGGTGAGTTTCAGTTCGTTGAGCGTTGCCGCCTGCCACCAGATCGTCTGTCCGACCAACGCCGGGTTGTTCGGGCAGGGGAGAGTGAGAGTTGCGTTGCCCGCGAGATCCATGAAAGCCGGGGAGACCAGGACAGCGCTCGCCGGGTCGATGAAGATCGTCCCCCAACCGGCAACGGGGATTGGCGCTTGGGCTGCGGCCGACGAGTAGACGAGCTGGTATGGCGCCCCGGGTGCGCCGAACATGGATAGAGACCCGGGGCGGCCTGGACGTACGGGAGCCTGCTGTGCGAGGTGGCGGCGCAGGTTCCAGTGAATCACGGACCAGCTGGTGAGAACGTCGAGGTCTCCGTCGCGGTCGAAGTCTCCGACGGTGAGCCCGAACGGATAGGCGCCGGGGAAGGACGCCTCGTACTCCCAAGGGGTGACCGGGCCGAAACCTGCAGGCCCCAGGCCTATGTGCCAGCCATGGTGGGTGAGGAGTTCGGGTCGTCCATCGCCGTCGAGATCGGCGAGGTCGTGCGGACTGAAGCCGCCGACGAGAGGAGCCTGCGCCACGTTGGGGGACACGGTCCAGTTCGATCCGGTCCGGATGTAGGCCACACCGTCGAAGACCAGGTCGACGTCGCCGTCGGCATCCAGGTCCGCGGCCGCGACCGTGGCTGCCTCGACAGTGAACGGGAGCGGCGTCACGACGAACGTCCCTCCCACGTTCAATGCGACGACCGAGGGATCTGGCACCGATGTCGCCCGCAGACACGAAGCCACGATGTCGAGATCCAGGTCTCCGTCGAAGTCCATCACGGCGACGTCGGTGAAGTGATGGCCGACGAACGAGGCGGTCTGCGACAGGGATCCGGCCCCGTTGTTGTTCAGGACGTCGATGCGCGAAACGGGCGTTGCACCGGGCGACGTGATCGCGGGGCCGACGTCCCCGACGACCACCACGTCCGCGTCGCCGTCGAATTCGATGTCCGCTGGGACGGCACGCTTGCAATAGAAAAGGGGACTCGTCGCCGTCGTCGACGTCGCCCAATTCGTCCCCGCCGGCACGTAGGCGACGAGATGGTTGCCCGTCGCCTGCGTTGCGCCGACGAAGAGGTCCGCGCGGCCATCGCCCGTGAAGTCTGCGACGCACCCCGCAGGCAGCGAGAGGAATGGCACGGGCGGCTGCGTCGCGGTGTGCGCGAAATGTCCGATGCCGTCGTTGATCTCGAGGGACGTGAGCGCGTCACCGACGAGGTCCAGATCGCCGTCACCGTCGATGTCGGCGGCGCAGACGACGGAGCGGAGTGCAGCGTCGAGACCGGGCGACGGGTCGACGAGTACGCCGCCGGCGTTGAACCAGACGCGCGAGCGCAACGCTGGGGTCAGTCCGATCACGTCGATGTCGCCGTCGGAATCGACGTCGCCCGTCAGGATCGGGCTGCTGCCGTACGACGTGTGGGGGAGCGTGGCGACGACGACCGTTCCACCAGCGGGGTTGACGGCGTGGATCTGGATTCCGAGTGGCGTCTCCCACAGCACCTCGGCCGGCGTCGCGGCGTCGAGGTCGAAAGGCAGGATGCGCGAGGCGAAAGTCGTCGTGATCGCGGATGTCGTCGCGGCGCCGAGTCCGCTGGCTCCGCCCGGCAGGAACGTGTACAGCGCGTTGGAACTCGACGTCGAAACCGGCGTGGTCGCCATCAAGTCCGCGTATCCATCGCCGTTCCAGTCGGCGACGGCTCCGTAGATCGCACCGTTCGGCCCGACGGAGGTGAGGAAACCGCTGACGACGAGGCTCCCGCTCGCGAGCGCTGCGGATCGCACGACATTCCCCGGTCCCCCGAGATTGCCCTCGGCAAACACCACGTCCGCTCGGCCGTCGGCATCGACGTCGCCGACGTCGACGAGGTAGCACGAGAGCGGCCGATTGAACGGGAGCACCGAGAACGTCCCGCCGCCGGAGTTCAACCACGCGCAAAGGCCGAACGTAGGTCCAGCGCTGTATTCGCCGACGACGTCCATCGCTCCGTCGCCGTTCAGGTCTGCTGCGACCAGGCGGTAGATCGTTGCGAGCGATGCGCCGCCTGGCACCGGCGGCGCGATCGGTGCCGCCGTGAACACACCGGCTCCGCCGTTCAGGAGGAGCGCGACCCCGCTCGCGCTCGACGGCGCGAAGACGTCCAGGTCGCCATCTCCGTCGAAGTCCGCAACCGCGGTGAAATAAGCCGTCGAGAAGAGCCCGCCGGGAGCGTTGCCCGCGACCGAGAACCGTCCGTGCCCGTCGTTGAAGACGACCCCGTCGGTGCGCAGCAGGTCCGGGGCGCCGTCGCCGTTGAAGTCCGCGAGCGCCGTCGGCCCGTAGACACCCTGCTTCGGCAGCGCGCCGGCCTCGCCGAGCGACGAGAGCCTGGGGCCCTGACCGGGGGATCCGGACGTGGCGAAGATCCCGACGAGGATCCAACTCGAGAGCAGCACGACGGTGGCACGCATGTCGCTTTCTCCGTGACACGGCCGGAGACCCGAAGGACGCACACGGTGGTGCGTCGCGACGGGACGCCGGCGATGCGGGCGCGTGTTCGCAACGGCTGTGCCGAGTGCGGAACGCACGTGAAACGCAAGCGGTGGATCGCGCCGGTCGTTTCCGATCCGTAACGCCCTCGGGCCTCGCCGGTTATCGGAGTCAACGGCCGGTCGGTCGGCTCGTGGCGCGAGACTCGGAACGGGAACCGGCCGCGGGCGACGGCGCGAACGCCATCCCGTCGGGCTCCTTTCCCGCGCGGATCTCGCGGGACACGGACCATGTGTCCAGATCGATGGCGAGGATCTGGTCCGTCTGACCGCACGCTACGAAGGCTTCCTTGCCGTCGGGAGTGATCACGAGCCCGACGGGCACGGGGCTCGACCCGAACTGCGAGCCGAAGAAGCGGCTCTCGGCGTTCTTCGCCTCACCGCCCACCGGGATGCGCCGCAGCTCCTTCTTGTCCTTCACCGAGTAGACGGCGACGGCTCCAGCTTTCGCAAGCGACGCGAGAGCGAATCGACCATCGGGCGAGATCTGTACGCGGATCGGGAAACCGCTGGCCTCGATCGTCGTGATCGGCGCGAGCGTGCGGGCATCGATCACCGAGATCGTGTCACCCGTGCGGTTGCCGACCCAGACCTCACGACCGTCGGGCGTGACGGCGATCCCCTCGGGCCCGGCGCCGGTGGCGACGTTTTGGATCGGCGTGAGACGTTCGAGATCCACGGCGGTGATCGTGTTGGATCCGATGTTGGCTACGAACGCGCGACCCTGCGCCGGCGCGAGCGTCACCATGTGCGAGAGCCGCGCCTTCGTCGGCATCGCGGCGATCTCCTTGCCGCTCTCGGCGTCGAGGACGCGCAGCGTCTGCGTCGCCTCCGACGTCACGAACACGCGGGTGCCGCCGGGTGAGACCGCGATCCCATGCGGCCGCGTCCAACCGTCGAACGTCCACGTCGCCTCGACCTCGTCGGCAACCAGATCGAGAACGGTGATGGAGTTCCCCGGTGCCGTCTGCGTGCCGTAGTTGCACGCGAATGCACGACGCCCGTCCGGTGAGGTGGCGACCTCGTGGGGACCTTCGCCCACGGGAAGCGTGGCGCGAACCCGCCCGGACGCCCGGTCGATCAGCGACGCCGTCCCGTCGGACTTGTTGAGGACCACGAGCGTTCCGCCTTGCGCGCCCGCAAGACCCGTGGCGATCGACGATGTCAGCGTGACGAGCGCGGCGAGTGCGAAAGACGTGAAACGCATGGATCCTCCGGCGACGTGCCGCGGATCATACGGGACTGCGAGCGGTCGGGCTCCCTCTTTCGCCGGGTGTGCCGCGCGGTGTTGCGCTCACCCTCCGGCGATCGCCTTGCGCGCCAGGCCCTCCGCCAACGTTCCCGGGTGGTCCTTGGGCGAGTACGAGCACGCGATCGCGACCACGACGTCCTTCTCGAGCAGCCGCAGGTAGTAGGTGACGACGCCGAGGACGCCGCCCGAGTGCTCGACGCGGTCGCCGAGGTCGGACTTCCGTACCTCCCAGCCGAGCGCGTAGTCCTTCAGGCCCACGCGGTAGTACTCCTCTCTTGCGGCCTTCGACAGGATCTTCTCGCCGCGAAGCGCGCGATCCCACAGGAACATGTCGTGGGCCGTCGCGACGACGCCGCCACATCCCCGGTAGCCCCAGGTCAGCTCGTTCCCGTAGGCGAAGGAGAAGTCCGCGGGGCGATCGGTGAAGCCCATCCCACGGTCGATCTTCGGTACACGCGCGCGATCGAGCGTCTTCCAGCCGATGCAGCAGGCGTCCTTCATGCCCGCCGGTTTGAAGAGGTCGTCGACGAGGAACTCCTCCCAGGTCTTTCCGCTCACACGCTCGACGATGGCGGCGGCCAGTGCGTAACCCGAGTTCGAGTACTCGAATGCCTCGCCCGGCTTCGACGTCATGGGGAGTCCGATCGCGAGCTTCTCGAACGACTCCCGACTCCGCGCGTCGAAGGACCACTCCTTCTTGAACCCCGCTTCGATCCCCGAGGTGTGATTGAGGAGCTGGCGGAGCGTGACCCCCGCTTTGTTCTTCGGGGCGTCCTTCCAGTGCCTGGCCAGCGTGTCGTCCAGCTTCAGCTTCTTCTTGTCCTGGAGGCGGAGCACGGCGGCGGCCGTGAACTGCTTGGTCACCGAGGCCCAGTCGAACAGCGCATCCGACGGCATGGCCTTCTTCGCGGCCGCGTCGGCCATCCCATATCCCTTCTCGAGGAGGACCTTGCCTCCGGCGGCGACGAGCACCGTGCCACAGAACCCGCCGGCATCCGAGTCGAAACGCATGACGGATGCGTCCAGCGCGCGCCCCACGTCGCCCTCGATGACGCCTTGGGCGACGGACTTTCCCATGCCCGGTTTCGGTGCGGGCTTCGGTGACTGGGCGTGCGAACCGCAGGCGAAAGCGACCGACAGGGTGAGGATCGCGAGACGGATGGGGGCACGCGATCGGGTGCAGGCTGCGAGGGTCATGCATCCCCAACGGCCTCGGGTTTCGGGGCGTCCAGCTCCCGCGAGGGTTTTCCCAGGCAGAATGAGGTCGCACGGCCACCGGCGGCGTCTTCTGCTGCGGAGGGCCAAGCTCCTCCGACGGATCATGTCCAGCTCCGACGCCCCGACCTTCGTGGAACTCTCGCGGCACCTCGTGTCGTTGCGCAGCCTCGCGCGGCACCTGGTGGGGAGCGAGCACGACGCCGACGACCTGCTTCAGGATGCCTGTGCCCGGTACCTGGTGAGGCCGCCGCGCGTTGCCGGCGCCGTGCGGGGCTGGTTCGCGACCGTGATGCGGCGCCTGGCCAGCGATGGACGCCGTGCGTCGGGACGTCGCGTCGCGCGTGAGCGGACGACATCTCGTCCCGAAGGTGTGGCTCCCCAGGACGGCGGGGTCGAGCAGATGGAGGTGGGCCAGCGACTCGTCGCGTGCGTCCTCGCGCTTCCCGAGCCCTACCGGAGCGTCATCTACCTGCGTCACTGGGAGGGACTCGAGCCCACGGAGATCGCGGTGAGGTGCGGCGTTCCCGTGAAGACGGTGAAGACCCGTCTCGCCCGTGGACTTGCGCGGCTGCGCGTCGCGCTGGATGCGGGCTTCGGCGGCCGTCGAGAGGCGTGGTTCGCGTCGCTGCTCCCGCTCGCCCTCGGTCGGGATGCAGCGGTCAGCGTCGCAAGCGCGTCGGGTGCGGCATCGGGCGCCGGGTTGGTGGGAGGAGCACTCGTCATGAAACAGGTCGTCGCTGTCCTCGTCGTGCTGGCGGTCGGTGCCCTCGTCTGGTGGCGCGGCTTGCTCACGCCCGCTCCCGTGGCCACTCCCTCCGCTCCCCATGCGGTTCCGACGCCCACCGCGGAGCGCGCATCGCCGTCGACTGGGGGCAACGCCGTCGTGCCGAAGCCGTTCCACCCGGGCGACGCCGCGGAGTCGCGTGCCGACACCCAGCCCGCGACGGGGGCGTTGACCGTGAAGTTGAAGTGGTCGGACGGGAGTGCTGCCGGCGCGATCGCGCTCGTGGTTCAGTGTGTGGGCGACCCGGCACCCCGAGACGAGCGCTTCCACGCCCGGACGGATGACGCCGGCGAGGCTCACTTCGACACGTTGTTCGCCGGTGCGGTGAGCATCGATTCGGACCGTGGCCCGCGCTTCGAAGCGGACGTGAAGGCGGGCGAAACCCGCACCGTCGAACTGACGCTGCCGAAGGCGGAGGGCGTCGCGGGGAAGGTCGTCGACTCCGATGGCCGACCCGTCGCCGACGCGTCGATCTTCGTCTCCGACACGCTCGTCGCGGACGTCAGCCCGATCCGAGGCCGGACCGGTGCCGATGGCTCATTCTTCATCCGGGACGTGAACGCGCGCCGCTCGATCGGCGCACGGGCCGCGGGGTTCCAGCCGTCGACCCTGTTCCAGGTGGGCGAGATGCCCGTCGATACAGCGGGCGTCCGGACGGTGACCCTGACGCTCGGGCCTCCAGGCGGCGCCGTCGCGGGGCGCGTCGTCGATCCCGCTGGCGCGCCCGTCGCCGGGGCCCAGGTGAAGGTCGGACCACGCGGCGGGCACATCATCGATCTGCCGAGCGGCGTGCGGGGCACGGCGCCACAACCGGTCGCCGTGATCACCGATGCCGACGGTCGGTTCACCTACCCGGGTGCGCTGCCGCCGGGCGACCAGCCGGTCTCCGTCACGGCGCGCGGCTGGCCCAACTGGAGTGGCTCGGTCGCCGTGAAGGAAGGCGAGACGGCGACGATGGAGATCGCCCTGGAGACGCCGGCGACGATCGTGGGGCGCGTCGTCGATGCCTCGGGCGCGGCGGTGCCAGGCGCGAACGTCGTCGAATCCGTGGAGCATCAGGGAGGCTGGCACTTCGACGCGTTCCCGGCGCCACGTGCGGTGACCGATGCCGACGGAGGCTTCACGCTTCGCTGGGTCCCGCCAGGCCTCCGCGAGCTCAACGGCCGCGTCGGAAAGCGCCCCGATCTCGGCCGCGCGACCGTGAAGGCCGAATGCGCCGCAGGTCGCACGACGGAAGTCACGCTGAAGCTCGACCCGGGTGCGACGATCGAAGGGCGAGTGCAGGACAAGGACGGGCACCCGTTGCGTGGCTGGAAGGTCTACGCCGACCCCGATCCCTATGGCATGACCTACCCGCGCCAGGCGGAGACTCGCGAGGACGGCGGGTTCGTCCTCGCGAACCTCGACGAGCAGTACCGCTACAACGTGACGGTCGCGGCGCCGCGCTCCGTGCCGATCCCCCCGCGCGCCGAGCGAAAGAGCCTGCGGCCGCGAACACGCGACCTCGTGCTGGTCGTCACCGACACCGCGCTCGCCGACGGCCGCGTCCGAGGTCGCGTCGTCGACGAAGCCGGGCGGCCGCCGAAAGACGTGCAGCTCACGATCCGCCCCGTGGGCGGCAACCAGGGACTCTTCGTCGACATGGAGGAGGCCACGGGAGCCTTCGACCACGGCGACGTCTCGGCCGGTCGTTACACGCTGCAGGTCATCCGCGGCGGCATGACCCTCCTGACGAGTCCGGTCATCGAGGTTCCTGCAGGTGCGACCGTCGATGCGGGAACGCTGTCCATCGAGAAGCCCGGTCGGATCGAGGTCGTGCTCGTCGGCGGCGTCGCCCCCGAGGACTTCCGCCCGTGGCTGAATCGCGACGGACACGGAACCGTGAGCTTCGAACGCGACGGATCCATCTTCCGGAGCGCGGACCTGGCGCCCGGCACGTGGAGGCTCGGCGCAGCACCGGGATCCCGCTTCATTCGCGCGCAGGACATCCAACTCGTCGCCGGTGAAACCCGGCGCGTGGAGATCCACAGCGAGGCGGCTTTCGAGGTCGATGCGTACCTCGTGCTTCCGGAGTCGGACACGAAGTGGACGGTGGTGACGTGTGTGGCGCGCGACGAGTCGGGTGCCGTCGTGTGGGAGGTCGGTCGCCTCACGCGACCTGCGCTCGATCGGGGCCGCATTCAGCTCTACGGCCTCTCGCTCCCGAAGGGGCGCTTCACGCTGGAGGCGAAGACGGATTCGGGCCTCGGTGCGACCGACGTCATCACGGTCGACGGTCCGTCGCGGGAAGCGAAACCGCGACGGCTCGAGATGAAGTGACCGCGCTCGCCGTCAGTACGCCGTCACCGTCGTCACCTTGCGTCCCGTGAGCCGGTTCGGTCCCACGATGAACGCCTGCCATGTGAGGCTCACGCCGACGGCGCCGGGACCGGCAGGCGCCAGCGCGCTGAACGTGGCCGTACCCGACGGCGAGAAGATGCCCGACGTCACGAGAACGGTCGTCGCCGGATCGATGAGGATCGTCCCATAGGGTGGAGCGGCGACGGACGCCGGACCCAGGGAGGCGAACAACAACCAGGCGGCGCCCGCGGGGCCGTGTACGTCGAGAGACGCCACCCGTCCCGGCCGAGCGAGCGCGCCTCGGGCGAGTTGGCGGGTCGTGTTGAAGTAGATCTCCGGGCCGGCGATGTCGAGGTCGCCGTCCCCGTCGAGGTCGGCGACCGCGCGCGCGTCGATGCCGAACTGCCCGTTGGCCGCGGGGACCGGAGTCGCGAAGGCTCCCAGCCCGGCGTTCACGTACAGCGATCCGCCCGACTCGACGATGTCGAGGTCACCGTCGAGATCGACGTCGAACGCGGCGACCGTGGACCCGAAGTAGCCCAGCAAGGGCGTCGGGAGCTGGGCCACTTGCGTGAAGACCCCGGCGCCGTCGTTGCTGAGGATCACGCCGTCGAGGATCAGGTCGCGATCGCCGTCGCCATCGATGTCGGCGGCGAGGGTCGTGATCGCGGGAATGGCGGGAAGGTTCGCACTCGCGGTGAACACCCCGGCGCCGTTGTTGAGGAACAGTGCGGACGCGTCGGTCGGTGGGAGGAATCCGCCACCGTTCGCCTCCACGATGTCGAGGTCTCCGTCGCCGTCAGCGTCGAAGACCGAGATCGCGGACGTGAAGTGCGATGCGGGGAGCGCGACGGCCGCGGACAACGCGCCGCCGCCGAGATTGAACACCACGTAACTCGGGCCGGTTCCCCCGCCGCTCGCGGGCGGGCTCGTGGCGCCGACGACGAGGTCCAGGTCGCCATCCCCGTCGAGGTCGCCACTCGCGACCGCGCGACACGCGGGCGGGAGGACGACCGTTCCCGCAGCCGTGAACGTGCCGGCGATGTTCCGGAGAAGGAGCCCGGTCGAGGTCGCACCCGTGCCGGCAGAGTAGAGGCCCGGCGCCACGAAGGCATCCGCGTCTCCGTCGCCGTCCGCATCGAAGACGTGGAACGCCACCTGCCCGGCGCCGAACGTGCCGAGCCCGAAAGGCGTCGTCGCCGCCGCACCCGCGGCGAACGCACCGGTGCCGTCGTTCAGCTCGACGGCGAGGCGGTAGCCCGTCGCTCCGAGTTCCAGCGCGAGGACGTCCATGCGACCGTCGGCGTTGACGTCGCCGAGCTGCAGACCTGCGTACCCGGCCGTGCCGGCCCGCGGAGTGGGCGTCGGCACGAGAACGCCGCCCGCCGTGTCGAAGAGGACGCGGAACCCGGTGGTGCCGCGAACCAACGCGTCGGGGTCGTTGTCGCCATCGAGATCCCGGAGGCCCGTCACTCGGGAGTATGCACTGATGCCCATGGGGAACGACTGGGTCGGGGCCGCGAGTCCCGACCCGGGGACGAACCTCGCGACCTCCGTCGTGCCGACGCGGAATCTCAGCACCTCGCTTCCCGGGAGGCCGTCCAGGTCTCCCGCGGAGTAGGCGATCGGGGGGGACGCGATCGGCGTCACGAGCGGGGCCGCGAAGGTCGCGTTCCCGAGGTTCCTCCAGATCGCCTCCTGGCTCGAGCCGGTCGCCGCGACTCCGATGAGGTCGGGCAGGCCGTCGCCGTCCAGGTCCGTCATCGCCATGGCACCAGCCTGGGAACCCGGGGCTGCGCCGGGAATCGCGGGAGCCAACGTGAAGACGCCCGAGCCGTTGTTTCGGGCCACGCGCGTCGAGAAGACGAAGCCCGGATAGGTATCGGAGGCGACGAGGTCCGCGTCGCCGTCCAGGTCGACGTCGGCGAGCGTGAACAGCCCCAGCGAGTTCGTGAGGACCAGCGCGGGCATGTTCGTCGCCGTCGCGTCGACGAAGACGTTGCCGCCGACGTTGATCCATAGGCGCACCTGGGCCGGACCGGTGTGATGGTTGACCTGCGACACAGCGAACGCGACGGCCAGGTCCTGGTCTCCATCGCCGTCGACGTCCGCGGCCGTCGCCTCGGTGGGGAAGGCTCCGAGCGTCCCGCCCGGTGGCGGTGTAGCCGGGGTCGTCGGGGTGATGGTCGTCATGACGCCGTTGACCGCAACGGTGAGGATCAACGACGCCGGCGGATTGCCGACGAACATCACGTCCGGTCGTCCGTCTCCCGTGAAGTCGCCGGTGGCGACCACGGAGTTGAGGTTCGCGGAGAACGGCGTGCCCGCGAACGTCGGGCCCCGAGTGAATCGTCCCGATCCATCGTTCCGGAACAGGCTCGGCGGCACGCCCTCCGTGATGATGTCCACGTCGCCGTCGCCGTCGAAGTCGGCGGTGGCGACCACGCTGCCCGCATCCGGCGGGATCGGGAGCTCGAGGGCGCGAAACAGCGGCCCCTGGGATCGAGCGGGGAGTGCGAGGGCGACGAGCTGAGCGAGACAGATCAAGACCGACCGGTGCGACATGATGGATCCCTTCCGTGTGCCGGCCGCCGGGAAAGCAATCCGCGAGCCATTTGCCCAGCCCTGCGGGTTCAGACGCGGACTCGCGTCGACGAGGCCGAGTCCACCCGCGCCGATCCGCCGACGGGGGTTACCCGCCGGTAGCGACTCCGACGGTGGGGTGCCGCAATCGGCCGCGGTCCAACCGGGCCGCCCCGCGGCTTGGGGCGGCATCGTCATTCCCGGATCCGGCCCCGCCGGAATGCGGCGGCGACCTGTAACCCCCCGGCCGGCTCGTGCATCCAAGGTGCAAGTCCGCCTCGGCGCCACCATGCAGCCCCACAGCATCAAACATCTCACGACCGTGAGAATCGGCCCGGAGGCGTGCGCGAGCCCGGCTCCCCACGGCGCGGCGCTGGTGAACGAGGTCTACCAGGACCTGCGGGACCTGGCGGCGCGCTATCTCATGCGGGAACGCGCCTGGCATACGCTCCAGCCGACGGCCCTCGTGCACGAAGCCTGGTTGAGGCTTGCCCCGTCGGGTCAGGCGTGGAAGGGCAAGGCGCACTTCATGGCGGCGGCTGCCGTCGCCATGCGGCGCATCCTCGTGGACTCGGCGCGCCGCCGCGGCGCGCTGAAGCGGGGGAGCGTCAAGCCCCGTCGCGGGATCACGACGAGTGACCCGGAGATCGGCCACGAGCCTTTCGACGTGCTGGAGCTCGACGAACTCCTGAGGCAGTTCGCCGCGATCGACGAGCGCCGCGCGCGCGTGGTGGAGCTCCGTGTCTTCGCAGGCATGACGGTGGACGAAGTCGCCGAGGTCCTCGAGGTCGCTCGGTCGACGGTCGCGGACGACTGGGCCATCGCGCGCGCGTGGCTCGCTTCGCGGTTGATGCCCGAGCGCGCCACGTGAGCGATCCGCGCTTCGAGCAAGCGGCCCGCCTCTTTCTCGAACTCCGAGACGTCCCAGCATCCGAGCGGACGGCGCTCGTGCAGCTGAGGTGCGGCGGCGATCTGGAGCTCGCGCGCGAGGTCCGGCGCCTCCTTGCCGGGGCCGAGAAACCCGTGGACTTCGAGCCCGTCCTTCGCGACATCGCCGACCTTCGGGGGGCGGGAACGCCGCGGTCTCACCCGGGCGACCCGGACGTCATCGGGCCGTACCGCCTGGTCGAAGTCATCGGCGAAGGCGGCTTCGGCACCGTGTACCTCGCCGAGCAGACCGTTCCCCTGCGTCGCGCCGTGGCGTTGAAGATCCTGAAGTCCGGCATGAACTCGAAGGAGGTCACGGCGCGATTCGAAGTCGAGAAGCAGGCGCTCGCGCTCCTCGATCACCCGAACATCACTCGCGTGCTCGATGCCGGAGAGACTCCCGACGGCCGCCCGTACTTCGTCATGGAACTCGTTCGCGGGCTGCCGATCACCCAGTACTGCGACCAGGCGAGGCTGACTGCGCGCGAGCGTCTCGAGATCTTCCTCCCGGTCTGCCAGGCCGTCCAACACGCGCACATGAAGGGGATCGTCCATCGCGACCTGAAGCCGAGCAACGTCCTCGTCGCGATCCACGATGGCGTTCCCGTGCCCAAGGTGATCGACTTCGGAATCGCCAAGGCGGTGAACCACGGGACGGCGGTCCAGCCCCACTTGACCGGTTTCCACCAGCTGCTGGGGACACCGGCGTACATGAGTCCCGAACAGGCCGAGATGTCCGGGCTCGACATCGATACACGGACGGATGTGTACTCGCTCGGCGTGCTGCTGTACGAGCTCCTCACGGGCACGACGCCGCTGCGTCAAGCCGAGCTGGAGAGCCTCGTGTTCTCCGAAATGCAGCGGCTCATTCGCGAGGTCGACCCACCGACGCCGAGCCGCCGAATCGCGACGTTGGCCATGCCTTCGACGGCGGGCCGCCATGAGGACCGGACGACCTCCGAGGCCGTGGCGCACAATCGGCGCGTCGATCCGGCCGGGCTGCGGCGCGCGCTCCTGGGCGAACTCGACTGGATCGTGATGCGGTGTCTCGAGAAGGATCGCGTCCGCCGGTATCAGACCGCCGATGCCCTCGCCGACGACATCTCCCGTCATCTGCGCAACGAGCCAGTGGAGGCCGGAGCGCCGGGAGCCTGGTACAGGATCGGGAAGTTCGCGCGCCGTCATCGCATGCTCATCGCGGCCGGGCTCATCACCTTCGCCGCGCTCGTCGGCGGACTGGCAATCGCCGCCGTCAGCTTGATCGAGGCCAATCACCAGCGTGATCGCGCCATGGAAGCGGAAGCCACGGCGCGGCGCGAGATGGAGTTCGCACGGACGTGTGAGAAGAACGAAAAACACTTCCGCGAGCTCGAGGGCGAGGCGCGGCGCGAGGCGGACGAGCAGAAGGCAGCGGCGATCGCGAGCGCGACCGCCGCGCGGCGCGATGCGGCGCGCGCGAAGAGTGTCCTCGCGTTGCTGGTCAGCCTCCTCAAGGATGGCACGCCGGACCGGGGCTTCGGCAAGAACCTCACCGTCATCGAGCTTCTCGATTCGTTCGCGCGGCGATTCGACCGCGACGTCATGGTCGACCGTGAGGCCGAGGCGACCCTTCGTGCCACGCTCGGGATGGCCTATCGCAGCCTGGGGCACGGCGATCGCGCCCGTCGAGAGTTGCAGAAGGCTCTCGAGATCATGGACGAGCTGCCCGCGATGGATCGTCAGCAGCTCGCCGAGGTCTTGCACACGCTCGCCCTGGTGGAGGATGCGGACGGAAACTACGAAGAGGCGCGACGGCTGCTGGAGCGTGCGGGCGCGATCTTCCGGGATCTGGATGGCGAGGATGGCGAGCGCTCCATCCTGGTCAGGATCCACCTGGCGTCCGTCGATCAACGGACCGGCGCATGGGATGACTCGGAGCGCCGCCTTCGCGACGCCATCGAGGCATCCCGCCGACTGCCCGGCGACGGGCGCCGGCTTCGGGCCCAGGCGTGCGGGCTTCTCGCCACTCTTTGCCGTGTGCGCGGACGACTCGACGACGCCGAGGCCGCTGCGCGCGAAGAGATGGGAATCCTGGCGGCGCTCTGTGGACCTGACGATCCCGTCCTCGCGTCGGCGAGCTCCACGTTTGCCGCGATCCTGCGCGCACGCGGAAAGCTCGCGGACGCCGAACGTGAGTATCGTCGCGCTCTCGAGATC
Source organism: Planctomycetota bacterium (assembly GCA_044222185.1). GTDB lineage: Bacteria > Planctomycetota > CAIWVZ01 > JBGANV01. The sequence goes on along the minus strand of JBGANV010000003.1, from coordinate 335,022 downwards.
CACCGCCGGACACTCGAGTCGACGAACCCGGTTCTGGCCGGCGACATGACGAACCTCGCCGGGCTGCTGATGGCCCTGGGGAGGGAAACGGAGGCCGAGTCGCTCATACGAGAGGCGATCGCGGCGCTGGAGGCCACCTACGGCCGCGACCACCCGCGGCTCGCGGAGGCCGTCAGCACGCTCGGTGCGCTGCGCCATGGACGCGGGGCCTACGCTGAAGCGATGACCCACGCGCGCCGCGCCGTCGACCTGCTGCGACGCGCCCCCAGTGACGATCGGCTTCGTCTCCCCGGACCGCTGCAGAACTTGACGGCTGCATGCCTCGCCGTGGGCGCGCTCGAGGAGGCCGAGAGCGCGGCCCAGGAGGCACTCGAGATCGTGCGCCGAGGCATCGGCGAGAGCACGGTGGATGCAGCGCTCGCGTGGAACAACGTCGGCGCCGTCGCACGCCGGCGGCAGAAAGACGACGTCGCGGAGCGTGCGTTCCGCGAGGCCGTCCGCATTGCCGATGCCGTCGCCGGTCCCGCGAGCGCACATGCGGCGACGTTCCACGGGAACCTGGCGTCCGTCCTCGGCAGACGCAACGCGACCGACGAAGCGTTGCGCGAGATCACGACGGCGCTCCGGATCCACGGCGAGGTGGCTCCGCAGAATGAGGCCGAGCGCGTTGCGCTCCTCGTGATCCGCACGCGCGTGCTCGTGCAGGGCTCGCGCCACGGCGACGCGATCGTCTCGGCACGTGAGGCGCTCCGCGTGGCCGAGGTCCGGACGCCGGTCAGCGAGACGTCCGTCCTGGAACTCCGTGCGCTGCTGTGTGAGTCGCTGCTCGCGCGTGGACCTGAGGACGAGGCGCGCGACGTGTTCCCTTCGGTGATCCGCGGCATCGAAGGGCTCGACAGCCGCCCGATGGAGATCGTGCGGAGGCCCGTCGATCAGCTCGTTCGCGCCTGCGAGACGGCAGGGCGGACGGACCTGGCGACACGGCTCCGCGCGGCACTCGGAGCGGCAGAGACGAGAAAGAACCCATGAGATCACTCGCGCGAATGGTGTTCCTGTCCGCCCTGTTCGTGGCGGCCGGGTGCGCCGGGAACGACGGGTCCGCGAACCGCGCGGACCGGGCGACTCACGCCACCGCTTCGGCCAACTGCTGCGGAAGCCCGGACTCCGACCTTTACGGCTGCACGTCGCCCGACTGCTGCGCCAGGACCGGCCGCGACTGCGGTCACGAGACCTGCGTCTGCCGTACGCTCGAAGTCCATCCGGAGGAGGGCGCGCAATGAGTCACCCCAGATCCTTCGCCATTGGGCTCGTGCTTCTGGCGACGCCGCTCGCGCTCAGCCAGGACATGATCCTCCTCGCGGATGGCTCCGCGATCTCCGGGCGTCTCGTGAAGGATGACGGCGCGTCCGTCGTCGTGAGACTCTCGGGGACCGGCGGCGAGGCCCGCCGAACGGTGCGGTACTCCGAGCTTCATCCACGCACGTTGTACCGGCTGATGGCGGGCAAGGCGGCCGCAGGCGACGCGCCGGCACAGCTCGCCGTCGGTGACGCTGCCCTGCGCGCCGAGATCTTCGCGGCGGCTCGCAAGCACTACGATCTCGCGCTCAAGGCCGATCCCCGTCTCGCGGACCGCGTGACGTCGGCCATGCGGTCCGTCGACGAGGCCGCCGCGCGGAGTCTCGCGGCGCGAGCGGAGGCCGCGTCCCGTGGAGGGGATCTCCCGGAGTTCGAGAGGCTGCTCACGTCCATCGTGACCGAGTTCCCCGAGACTCCCGCCGCGGCCGAGGCTTCGCCGAGGCTCGCGAGCGCACGCCGTGCCGCGACGGCACCGCCGCGCACCATGACCGCGGCGAGCACGAACCTCCGCCGCGCACTCGCGTCGGCTGAGAAGAAGCACGCCGAGAGCCACGAACACGTGACGCGCGGCCTCGAGTCCGCGAAGAGCCTCCGGGTGGCCGTCGCCGAATACGAAGAGGCGATCGCGGACCTGGGCGCCGCCCTCTCCAGCGTCGATGCGGCGGTTCGGGGTGCCTCGCTGACGCAGGACGAGACGCGCGACGTCGAGGCCGTGCGCTCCGAGTTCCGGGCCGACCTGGTGCGTGCGCATCTCCAGCTGGCGAGCCTGTACTCGGGCCGCAACTCGTACGTGCAGGCGCTGTCCTGGGTCGATCGCGCGATCGCCGTCGATCCCGCCGACGCCATGGCTCGCAGGACCCGCCAGCGCATCGAGCTCGAGTCGGCACTGGCCAGCTCCCGAAATTATCGCGGGCGGTGAGTCGGAGCCGCGATCCGTCAGATCGCGATCGTGCCGTCACTCCGCGCCGGGGTGACGACCGCAGCGCGCGGGACCCACGCCGGATCGAACCCTCCGTGGACAAGCTCCTGCACGCTCTGGAACGGACGGCCAAGCGTGCCGGCGATCCACCGCCAAACCCGTTCGGCGGAAACGCCGGACGCGCGAAGCGTCGAAAGGCGCGTGTCGCCGTGGCGCTTGGCCAGCCGGCGGCCATCGGCGCCGACCACCAACGGGACGTGGGCGTAGGTGACGGGAGGCAGCCCCAACGCTCGCTGGATCGCCATCTGGCGTGCAGCGGAGATCAGCAGATCGTCACCCCGGATGACCGACGTGACGGCGTCATCCGCATCGTCGACGACCACGGCGAGTTGGTAACCCGGCTCGAGCGCGCCGCCCCGGCACGCCCGGCCGACGACGAAATCTCCGCTGCGAGACGCCAGGTCGATCGTGACGTCCCCATGGATCGCATCGCGGAACGTGATCGGTTCACGCGGGGATCGAAAGCGCAGAGCGACCGGGCGGTCTCCGAGCGAGAGTGCCTCATCGAGCGAACGCGGCGTGAGGGCGCACGTCCCCGGATACACGAGATCACCGGGCGCCTCGTGGGGAGCGCTCTGCGCTTCCTCCACGTCGCGCCGCGTGCACGCGCAGGGGTAGACGAGGTCGCGGGCGAGCAGGTCGCGCAGGATCGCCGCGTGACGGGATTGCCTCGATGACTGGATCGGCAGCTCCGCGTCCCAGTCCAGTCCGAGCCAGGCGAGGTCGGCTCGCAGCTCTTCGATGGCACCGGGCTTCTTGCGCGGTGAATCGATGTCTTCGATTCGAAGCACGAGCCGACCTTCGCACGCGCGGGCCCACCACCAGGTGATCCCGAACGTCCGCGCGTTCCCCAGGTGGATGGCGCCGGTCGGCGAGGGGGCGAGGCGGGTTGTGAAGCGTCCTTTCAGGGGGTGGCTCGTGGGGTCTTCGGTCGGCGCAAATGAGCGGGCGAGCGTGCCAAAAAGCCCCGTTTCGGCCAAGGATCGCGCTGCGAGTGCACACGCCGTCCGCCCGTGATTCCTCCGCGAGATGGCGTGTTCCACCACGTCAAGCGCGCCGGGGTTCGTTCCGATACTGACGGAAACGCCGAAAGGGCAGCCGCGCTTCGTGACCCAAAGCAGAGGGATTCCAGTTTCGTGGTCCACGCTCCTCACCGACTCGGAGGCGGTGAGCTGGCCCGTACCCTGCATGCCCGTCATCGCTCGCTGCGTGCTCGCACTTCTGGAGGAGACGAGCGACCGCAGCGCGGAGATCGCCGACCTCGTTCAGGCCGACGCCGGGCTCACCTACAGGCTCCTGCAGGACGCAAACCGCGCCGTCGCCCCGACGGGTGTCACGATCGGCGCCGTTCCCGCGGCGCTCCAGGTCTTGGGACGGGACACGCTCCGCACGGGCATCAGCGACCTCTTGTCGACGGCTTCGATTCGGGGCGGCGGCTCGCCGATGCGCCTCTTCCAACACGCGCTGATGACGTCGTTGATCGCCGGGACGCTCGCTCGCGTCCTCGAGACGGTCGACGTCAGCATGGCGCGCACGGCGGGCGTCCTCCACGACATCGCCGCTTGGATCCCCGGTGTCGGCCACGACGTGGAGGGCCGGCATGCGCTGCGCGCTGCGCGCCTCCTGCACCGAGCCGGACTTCCCGATTCCATCGTGCGCGCCGTCGCGCTCCATCACGGGGCCATCGAGGCCCTGGAGTCCGAGGCCGTCGTCGAACTGGCATCCGTCCTGGTCATGGCGGATCGGATCGCGACGCTTCTCGCGCCGCTCGACCCTGACGACGTCCATGCCGCCGGGGCGGATGAGTCCGTGCCCGAGCGCGTGAAGGTCCTCGCCGACCTGGCGCACGATCGCGCCACGCGCGAAGTCGCCGACGGTCTCCTCATCCTCGGCATCCTCCTGGGTGTACCGTCACTGAGCCTGGAGACGCTCGATCGCGACTTTGCACGGGTCAGCGTCGACCGCGTTCCACCCGAATTACCGCCCGTGGGACTTGCCCCGGCGACGTTGCACGCCTTGCAGACGATCCGCCAGGCGACGAACGAACCCGAGGCCGTCAGGCTCCTCGTTCGAGCCGTGCGCGACCTGCCGGGAGTCGGATCCCTGATCCTCCTTCTGGACGAGCCCGGCGAGAGCATGCTCGAAGGACATCCCACGAACCGACCGTTCTTCCTCCGCTTGGGGGAGGCGGCTCGGACGACCGCCGGAGTGGACGAGTTCTGGAAGCGCGTCCACGGCGAGGGGCGTGCGGCGATCTACGATCCGCAGCCCCCGGACCAGGGGCTGTTCTCGATCTTCAAGGCGACGCGCTTGCTCGCGGTGCCCCTGCAGGTGGCGAAGAAGCCCGTCGGGCTCGTGATCGTGCCCGAGCCCGGCCCCGTGCTCACGCCGGCTGCAGCGTCCACGCTCGGCCTCGTCGCTGGCGTGTTCGGCGAGGCGCTGGAGTCGCTTCAGCTCGGCAGAAGATCGTTCCTCGTCGCCGAACGGATCGCAGTCGATGGCCTCACGGGCCTGTTGAACCGCAGTCACTTCTTCGAACGTCTCGCGGCCGAGGTCCGTGCCGCCAATCGCTATCGCAGGCCGCTGTCGCTCGTGATGCTGGACGTGGACCGGTTCAAGTCGTGGAACGACACCTACGGCCACCAGGTCGGCGATCGCATGCTGCGCGACGTCTCGAAGGTGATCCGCGACTGCGCCCGCCAAGGCGACCTCATCGGCCGCTACGGCGGTGACGAGTTCATCGTCGCGTTGCCAGGGTGCAATGCCGAACAGGCCGTCACGTTCGCAGAGCGCGTTCGATCGCAAGTGGAGAGCTTGGGATCGATCATGCGGGAGTCGTGCTACGACTTCTCGCTGTCGGTGTCCGTGGGCGTGGCCTCGACGACGACCTACCCGTGCGAAGTCGACGCGCTCGTGTTCCGTGCGGACCATGCGCTCTACCGGGCGAAAGAGAAAGGACGAAACCGCGTCCATGCCGACCAGCATTGAGCCTTCGCCATCGAGTGCACGGCGCAGGACGGGGCCGTTTTCGCCGCCTCCGTCCAAGCGTATGCCCCGAGTCGTCGCGCCCGTCGCCATTCAATTGCTCACGGCCTTCACCGTCGGCGCGCTCGCCGTCGTCGTCGCGATCAGGCTCGACGACGCTGCGATCCTCGTGACGGGACTCGGCATCGCGACGGTGATGATCGGGCTAGCGTGGTGGGCGACGCGAGCCGCGCTCAAAGGCCGCGGCCCGCGGCCGGCTGCGATCGAGCACCAGACCGAGCGGATCCGCCTGATCCGCCAGGTGGGCGAACTGAGCGCCGTGCTCGAGGCGGGTCGCCGGCTCGAATCCGTGGACCTTCTCGAAGACCTCTACATGGCCCTCGCCACCGAGGCCGAGGCGCTCGCGGCCGCGGATGCTGCGCTCGTCGTCCTCCGCAGTCCGGACGGATTGATGATCGCCGCCGCCACCGAAAGCGCGGACCGCAAGGACCCGCAGCTCGACGCGCAGTGCCAGAACTGGAACGGGTTCCTCGACGACGGCGGCCTGCCCATGCTTGCCGCCGGGCAAGGGGCGATCGTCGATCACTGTGGCCATGGCCCGCTCGGCGACCGCTATGGCGCCGTCCTTGAAGTTCCGCTCGTGGCGAACGGCCATCCCATCGGGCTCGTCTTCGTCATGCGTCGCATCGCCGCGGCCACTCCGTTCGACGCCGAGGCGTTGCAGGCGGTGGGGCTTCTCGCGGGGATCGCGAGCCACATGGTGCTCCTGCGCAGCTCGAACCAGGCGATCCGCGCGAAGAACAAGAAGCTGCGGCGTTCGATCCTCGAGCGCGACCGCGCCGAAGCCAAGCTCATCCAGACACAGAAGCAGCGCGCCGTCGGTGAGCTCGTGTCCGGAGTCGCCCACGAGCTGAACAACCCGCTCACGGCACTCCTCGGGTTCGCGCAGGTGCTGACGCTCAGCGATGCCGTTCAGCGCGAGCCGGAGAAGAGCTGGGTCAACGACATCCTCCGCGAAGGTCAGCGCTGCAGCGTGATCATCCAGAACCTGTTGGGATTCGCGCGACGCTCCGCTGGCCCGCGTGGTTCGAGCTCCGTCTCGTGCGTGATCGCGGAGACGCTCTCGTTGAAGACGTACGACCTTCGTGCCGCGGACATCGAGGTCGAGATGGTCGTTCCGGAGGAACTGCCGACGCCCGAGATCGACCGGCAGCGGCTGCAACTCGTCCTGCTGAACCTCCTGAACAACGCCATCGCGGCCATGAAGGCGGCGGAGATCCGCAAGCTCACGGTGGCGGCGCGGATGGAGGATGATCAGGTCGTGATCGACGTCGTCGACACGGGCTGCGGCATGACGGCCGAGGTGCGTGAACACCTGTTCGAGCCGTTCTTCACGACGAAGCCTCCGCTCGAAGGGATCGGCATCGGCCTGCGAACGTGCCGCAAGGAACTGGACGCCAGCGGCGGCACGATCTCCGTCGAGTCGATCCCCGGGCGCGGGTCGACGTTCACGGTGCGGCTGCCGATTCCCGCGGCGGAAGCCGCTGCGTGCGCTTGAACGCGACCTCGGCGCCTAGCGAAACGGCCGCTCGCACGTCGTGCGAAGCGGCCGTCTCCGGTCGAGTGCATGCCGGCCGGCCGGCACGCCGAGTCCGCCGATCAGCGGTTGCTCGGACGATCCTGGTTGAACCGGCTCTTCAGCTCTCGGACCATCCGCTCGAGTTCTCGAATCTGCTTGCGGAGTTCGTCGACGTCCTTGCGCAGACCGTCGGCCATGGCCGGCGGGGTCGCGCGGCCTGGGACGGGCGGCGCACCTGACGCGTTTTCGCCAGGGTTCCCGCGCCGAAGCTGGAGGCGTTCGACCAGCGGCTCCCTGAGTCGCTCGACGGCGGCAGGCGGCGGAGCGTCGCCCCCGTGTGCGGCGTGGAAATCACGCAGGATTCCCCGGACCTTCGGTTCGATCGTCTTGTGCGCTTCCTTCATCGCGTCCTGGACGTGGGCGCGGATCATCGGTCCCAGTCCCTTGAGCTCGGCCAGCTCGCCGCCGAGGTGGAACTCGCCCGTGGGGCCCGTGCGGGCGATCTTCATCTCGCCCAGGTCGAGCTTGGGGATCTCGATGTTGAACGTGTGATCCGTCAGCGGGTGGCCGATGACCTCGCGGAGCCGTCCGGGCATCCCGCCCATGGAGATCTTGCCGTCACCCTCGGTCTCGATCGTGACGGTCGCCGTCTTGCCGCCGCCCAGCTTGATCGTGCGCTTGATGACGCGCTTGCCTTCGTGGCCGTCGGCCTTCTTCGTGGCCTTCGCGCCGTCGTGCTTGCCGCGCATGATCATCATCTTCGGGTTGGCCTTGCCGCCTTTCCCGCAACCACCGCAGCAGCAGCAGCACCCGTCCTCGCCGTCCGTCTTCGACATCACGACCTCGAACAATCCAGCCTCGTCGGCCTCGTCCGAATCGTCGTCGTCGGCGTCGCAGCTCTCGCATGCGGCCCCATCGTCGTCGCCTTCACAGTCGTCGCACTCGTCCTCGTCGTCCGAGCCGGCGACCTGGACCTTGAGGCCGTGTATCGGCATATCGTCGCCTCCGACGACGACCGTGGCGTGCTTGCCGCCGAAGTCCCACGTGAGACCCTGTGAGACCTTCGGTGCTTGCGGAGCCGCAGGTGCCTTGGGGGCTTTCGGTGCCTTGGGTGGCGCCGGCGGTTTCGGGGGGAGCGGTGCGACGGGAACTCCCTCGGACACACCCTCCGGCATCACGACGATGGCGCGCGAAGACTTCTTTGCCGGTTCGGGCGCGCTTTGCGCGCTGGCGCTTGCCGTCGCGAATCCCAGGCCCAGGATCACCACCGAGCACAGCATCGCGTCCACTGAGAGTCTCATGTTTCGCTCCTGCGCCGGCCTGGTCCGACTTCCATCCGTGGTTGGCGACGCGGGTGAGCCGGCGCGCTCGTCTCCCGGGTGCCGAGTTCGGTTACGGGTCCGACGGACGGACGCTCCGTCGGCGGGTGCTACATTCTCGCCCCAAACCACACGGTCGGGGAGTGGATGATGCCCGTCAGTCCTACTGAACAGTCGATCATCGAGCGTGTTCCGCCCCAGTCCCAGCTCATGGATCGGCTGGCGGCGCTCGTGGAGCAGAACTCCTTCACCGACAACAAGGCGGGGGTCGACAAGGTGGGCGCCTGGTGCGAGGCCGCCTTGGAGGGCGCAGGGTTCCGCGTCGGGGTGATGGTCACCGGCGTTGGGGGCCGCCACCTGATCGCCCGCCGGCCCGGCGGCGGGTCCAGGAAACTCCTTCTCATCGGGCACCTGGACACGGTCTATCCCCAAGACAGCGCATTCCAGAAGTTCCTGCGCGCGGATGGCGATCCGGACCGCGCCGTCGGACCCGGGGTCGCCGACATGAAGGGAGGCCTCGTGGTCCTGCTGGCCGCACTCGAGGCGCTGCAGGCCTCCGGGCGGCTCGAGGACGCCTGCATCTCCGTCGTCCTCAACGCGGACGAGGAGAAGGGCTCGCCGGATTCCACGGAGATCATCCGGTTGGAGGCTGAGGAGGCGAAGCTCGCTCTCGTTTTCGAATGCGGGTTCGCGCGTGAGGAGGGGGCGAGCACCATCGTCACGGCACGGCGTGGTGTCGGCCGGATGGTCCTTCGCGCGACGGGTCCCGGGGGGCACGCCGGGCTGGAGGGGCCCCGCGCCGGCAGCGCGGTCCTCGAACTTGCTCAGAAGGCGGTGGAGATCGCCGCGCTCCACGACCCCGACCGGAGGGTCAGTGTGAACGTGGGTACGTTCCACGGCGGGAGCGCCGCCAACGTCCTCGCCGCCGAGGCCGAGATGACCGTCGACTACCGATTCCCGGACAAGCAGACGGGGGACGACCTGGGCGACGCCATCATCGAGATCGCATCCGACGCGCATCAACGCGGACCGACGGGGCGACCGCTCATCCGCACCGTTTGCAAGGAGCACTTGATCCGGCCAGCGCTCGAGCGGACGGAGGCCGTCGCCGCGGCGGCCGAAGCGGTGATCCTCGCTGGCAACGATCTGGGGCTCAAACTCGTCGAGGAGTCGCGCGGAGGGAGCAGCGACGCCGTGCTCGCGTTCGATGCCGGTTGCCCGGCGGTGTGCGGCCTCGGCGCCGTGGGCGGCGAGATTCACTCGGACCGCGAGTGGGTGTCGCTCAGGTCGCTTCGCGAGCGCGCGCAGCTCGCGGCATTGGTGATCGATCGGTTCCTGCGTGCGTGATCGCCCGTCGCGGTTCCGCCCAATCCCTCGTACCGGAGAACGATGATGGCTGCGAAGAAACCAAGGGACATCGACGCGTTCCTCGCGACGCTCGACCCCGTCAAGCGTGCGGCACTTCAGAAGCTGCGCGCGGCGATCCACGCGGCCGTCCCGAAGGCCGAGGAGTGCATCAGCTACGGCGTCCCATCGTTCAAGCTGAACGGCCGGTACCTCCTCTCGTTCGGAGCGGGAAAGAGCCATTGTGCGTTCTACCCGGGAGCACTGCCGATCGAGGTCCACGGTGGGGAGCTCGAGGGGTACGGGCTCTCCAAGGGGGCGATCCGTTTCTCTGCGGAGAAGCCGATCCCAGCGACACTCGTGCGCAAGCTCGTGAAGACGCGAGTGGCTCAGCAGGCGGCGAAGTGACGTGACCGCGTCGGCGCCGGCGTGCACTACGCGAACAGGAGCATGAGGTCCTCGACGCTGAGGTCTCGGAACGCTGCGTCGCCCTGTTCGAGCAGCGCGTCGGCGAGTGATCGCTTGCGCTCCTGAAGCTCGAGGATCCGTTCTTCGACCGTGCCGCGAGCGACCAATCGAATGGCGACGACCGTCTCCTTCCGCCCGATCCGGTGCGCGCGCGCGATGGCCTGCGCTTCCACGGCCGGATTCCACCACGGATCCAGGATGAAGACGTAGTCGGCAGCGGTGATGTTGAGTCCGTGACCGCCGGCCATGAGGCTCACGAGGAAGAGCTGTGTTTCGGGGTCCTGCTGGAAGCGCTGCACCTGCGCTTCGCGGTCGCGTGTCTGGCCGTCCAGGTAGGCGTAGGGCACCTTCGTCGCATCGAGGAAGCGCCGCACGTGTGTCAGGAGACTCACGAACTGACTGAAGATCAGGGCCTTGTGGCCGCTCGATACGACCTCCTCGATCTCGTCGACGAGAACCTCGAGCTTGCCGGAGGGCGCCTGTTCGTTCGCCTTGTCGACGAGGCCCGCATGGCAGGCGACCTGTCGGAGGCGGAGCAGGGCTTCCAACACCTGGAGCTTCACGGCACCGCCAGCGTCGGCTGCCAGTTTGGGGCCCAGGTTCGATCGTGCCGCATCCGCGATGGTGCGATAGAGCGTCGCCTGCTCGGGCGAGAGCTCGCAGTAGATCACCTGCTCGATCCGCGGCGGAAGCTCGGTCGCGACTTGTTCCTTCGTCCGGCGGAGGATCAGAGGTCGCACGATCCGCGCGAGGACCGGGCGGGTTTCCGTCGAGCGGGCGAGGCGACCGAAATCCGCCTCCGTGCCCAGGAGCCCGGGGTTCAGGAACCGGAACTGGGACCAGAGTTCCTCGGCGCGGTTCTCGATGGGCGTGCCCGTCATCGCCAGGCGGTTCGCCGCGACGAGCCTGCATGCGGCCTTGGCATTCTGCGAGGCGCTGTTCTTGATCGCCTGCGATTCGTCGAGGATCGCCCAGTCGAAGCGGACCTTCTCCAGCACGTCGATGTCTCGACGGAGGATGCCATACGTCGTGATCACGACGTCGACGGAATCGAAGGTGGATCGGTCGCCAGCGCGTTCGATGCCCGAGTAGTCGAGGACTCGCAGCTTGGGCGCGAACCGCTGGAACTCGCGTTGCCAGTTGAACACGAGCGACCGCGGGACGACGATCAGCGTCGGCGCGCCGGGCTTCTGCGCAGCCCGCAGGCTCAGCCACGCGATCACCTGCACGGTCTTCCCGAGTCCCATGTCGTCCGCGAGGCATCCCCCGAATCCGGCCTTGGCGAGTGCGGCGATCCAGTCCACACCCTCCTGCTGATACGTCCGGAGCTCGCCGGTGAACGTCTTCGGTGCGGCTGTGCGGGGTCGATCGGTCAGCGACCGCAGCGTGCCGTGGAGTTTCTCCAACGCCTCAGGGCTTGCTTCCACGCCGTCATCGCCGTCACCGATGACGGCTTCCAGGAAGAGAGCGTGCGATCGATTGAATCGGAGTGTGTTTTGCCGGCGCTCTCCCAGATCGTCGAGGATTCTCCAGCGATTCGCCCACTGTTCGGGCAGCATCCCCTCTGATCCGTCCTTCAGCTCGACGAAGCGCTTGCCGCGCCGGAGCGCGTCGAACACGACCGTGAGCGGCACGACCTCCGTTCCGAACGTCACCGCCCCTCCGACCTCGAACCAATCCATGCCGGACTTCAGGTTCACGGTCTTCGACGTGGCCGTTCGTCGCGGCTTGCCGTCGACGAGAACGGTGAATCCCTTGCCGATGAGCGTCGCCGCGAAGACGTCGAGCTTGTCCGTCGGGGGCAGCAGGCGGCCGTATTGGTCCGGATCCTCGACGGCTCCCGCGTCGCGAACGGCTGCGAACGCCGCTTCCTCCGCCTTCAGGTCCCTCGTGAGCTGGCGCTTGTTCGGCGCGTCGAGGATGAGTGACTGGCTTCCGATCGTGCGCAGGAGTTGGCCCGCGTAGCGGAATGCGAGCGTCGCCACGACGTCCTGGCGATCTCTCGTCACCGCGAGAACGGGCTCGGGGATGCCGGTCTCGACGGGGATGGGCTCCGGGTCGCCCGGCAGTTGCAGGCGCGGCAGCGCCCCGCCGGCCGCGATCCGCTCGAGGAAGGCGGTGACGTCGTTCACCGGGACCGGCGGTCCGTCCTTCTTCAGGAGATAGCCGAGCCAGTCGCTCGCGTCGAAGGTCTCGAGCCATCCGAACCGCCCCTGGTGAACGACGAATGGTCGCCGGCCGACGACCACGAGATCTGCGTCGCGCGTTCGCACGCGCTCGGATCCGCGGACGAGCACGCCGCGCAGCGGGTGGGCTTCAGGCGGTTCGTCGGCGGCGGGCCGTTCGATGGACATGACGAGCTGGAACGGCAACGGAGACTCCGCCGTGATCGGTCCGTTGGTCGTGCCGTCAGCGCGACGCAGGAAGAGACGCCCCGACCGGAGCAGCAGGTCGATCGCGGCGGCGAGCGCGTCGTCCTCGAGAGGGAATGGGCCATCGGGCTTCGCGAATCCGCCACCGCGATCGAGCGGGAGCCGGCCGCCACCGGAAGGCGCGAAGAGCTTGAGGAGCCGGTCTTCGTCACCGAATGCGCGCGACAGAACCTCCGACGTGATGCGAACGGGCGCGAAGGTTCCGTCGTCGCCGCGCAAGGCCGGCTGAAACGACGCGCTGCGACGCCCCATGGAACGATCTCGTTCGAGGAGCCACCAGAGCGCGATGGGATCCGTCGGCTCGTCGCCCGCGGCCGACAGCGAGAGCTGCTGCTCGATCAGGAGGCAAAGCGTGAAGAGGTGAGCGCAGCCCTCGCCGGTGTTCTCGATGTGCGGGCATTCACACGCGAAGCGCAGCTTGCCGGTCTTCTGGTCGCGCTCGGCCCACGCCTCCAGCGTTCGCTTGAAGATCTTGATGCGCACTCGCCACAGGGCCATGGACCCCGTGGCCTTCAGCTCGGCCTGGCCGTTCTCGACGAAGCGCGCGGCGATCGCGCGCTGGTCGTCACGGAATGGGAATGGGAAGTCTTCCGGCCGGAGCGTCTCCGTCACGGTCGGCGCCGCTCAGACCGCCGGCTCGGTGCCGATGGGGCCGGCGACATCGAACGAGGGTGCCGGCGGAGGCGGTTCGGCTGCAGGCTCCGGCGGCGGTGGCGACGATTCGGACGATGGCTCCGAGGGGTGCGCGTCGGCCGACTTCGCGTCCGCGTCGGACGGTGGCCCCGCGGCCCGATCGTCCTTCCTGCTGCCCCGGTCCTTGTTCCGATCAGGCTTCTGGGCCGGTGCGAGTCCGGCGTTCATGAGCGCGAGCCCCAGGTTTCCGAGGCCGGAGCGGGCGCGCTCCACCTTGATCACACCGCCGACAGGCACGCTCGAGTGGCGTTGTTCGTGGTCGTCACGCGGCCCGGGGCCGGCCGGCGGCCGCACGGAAACCTCACGCGGTCCGCGCGTGTCCTGGCGGGGCGGCCGATCGCCAGCGTCCCTCGGCGGGCGATTCCGCGTGGGGCGCGGCTGTTGCGGGCCGGCATGGCTCGCGCCGTCGGCTCCGCCGTCGCTCGGCTCGCCGCGCGCCTCCGACTGCGAGCCGCGACGCCCGCGGGGGGCCTGAGCGCGGACGGCGTCGTGCTCGAGGGCGATCTGGACGGCACGCTCCAGCGGCAACGCGTCCACGATGGCCTTGAAGCGGCCCTCGGTGAGGATCGATCCGGCGACGCGGGGGATCTGTTCGATGGCCGTTGCGCCTTCACGAAGCAGGTTCGGATCCAGCGTGACCGGCGACGACATCAGGAACCGCATCCGGGGGTTCTCGACCCACTCCCACAGCTTCGCGAGATCGGGCACCAACTCACCCGCGTTCTCGGTGCCGAGGACCCACGCCATGACGTCCCGCATCCGGACGCGGTCGTGCGCTCCGCCCTCGGGCGTCGCCGCGACCCAGCCCTTCGTCGGGTTCTGCCCGTAGGCTTCGATCAGGCCGGAAACGAGTGCTTCACGCACGTGGAGCGCACCCAGGTGGAGGTTTCCGCGCTTCACGGCGTTGGACGCCATCGCGAGCTGGCGATGGCTCCACGGCTCGTCTGGACCGAACGGAGAGATGGCCGCCGACAACGCGCCGACGTAGGGGTGCTGCGTCCCGTCTCCGCCGAACTTGCGGAGGTGCTCCCGGCGCTCGTCGAGCACGCGTGCCCAGCGCGCCGTCTCGGCGGGGTTGCCGAAGTCGAGCGCGCGAACGAAGCGGTGATAGGGCTCGGCGATGGCGTGGAGCCGGGGCTCACGTCGCATCTGCTCGGTGAGTTCGAGCGGAGCGACGCCCTCGCGCAGCTCCTGCCAGAGTTCGTGCGAGTGCAGCATGGCGACGAGGTGTCGCGTGCTCACCGGCAGCCCATGTCCGCGCTCGACGATGACGTCTTCGACCTGCACTTCCGGGCGGAGGCACGGGAACGCGTGGGCGATGGCCACGCCGAGAGCCGCGAAGGCGCGCGGGCCGTCAGCGAGATCGACGAGCACACGGTCGCCCGCGTGTGGCCAATTCAGCACGCCTCGGACGAAGGCGACCTGATCGCGCTCGCGGATCAACGGCGGTGCGATCTGGCACGTGACTTCGGGGAGCCCGTAGCGCTGGCCGACCATCTCGGCGAGCTTGTCGAGGGCGGCGCGGTCGATGCGGCTCGTGCGCTGCATCATGCGGAGGCGGACGACGAGTTCGTCCTCGGTCTGCGGCGGCGGGCGGTGTTCCTTGTGGCGGCGCTCCTTGCGTTCGGGCTGCGCCGTTTGCGTCGGCGGGCCGGCGGTGACCTCGCCAGAAGTCGCGTCCGGGTGCACCTCCGACGGCGCGGCCGCCGGCTGTTCGGTGTCCGCTTGTGGCGCGTCCGTCGTCGCGGGTTCGGTTGGCTGGGGGACCTCCTCGCGCACGTCATGGTGCTCGGATTCCTCGGCCGCAATCGGAGAGGGGGAAGAGAGTCCCTCGGGTGCCGCTGGAACCTCGGGCGCCGGCGCGAATTCAGACGTCTCCTCGGATGACGCGTCGCCGTCGCCGTGACCCTCGTGGCTGGCGTCGCCTTCCTGGGGGTGTGCTTCCTCGTGGCCCTGGGGGTCGTCCGACGTCGTTTCGGCCGTAAGTCCGATCAACTGCTCCCAATGGAAGCGGATCGAACCGACGATGATCACCCGCTCGTATTCACCGCGGCGCGCGCGGTCGAGCGTCGGCCATCGCATGCCGTTCGGATCGCCGTCGGCGTGGGCATGGGCGTGCTCGTGCTTGCGGGGAGGGGCGGGCGCATCGACTACGGTGATCAGCACCTTGGCCATGGTGGCTCCGGCTCATGAAGTTGCAGGACGACGTGCGTGAAACAGGAAAGCGCCGACAGCTCCGAGCGTGTCACCGGACCGCCACGAGGCATCCGATGAGTCTGCGGTCCTGGTTCGCGTCACGACCTCCGCGGGTCGAGCCGGAATCGTAGAAGGTTCACGGGCAGCTGTCGAGGCTCGACTGGTACGGAGGCTTCGGGCGCAGGGGCGCGCGCAGGTGAATGCCACGACCCGGCGAGTGATAATCCGTCCCGGCAACATGGGGCGATGGTTCATGATGCTCGTGGTTTCCCTGTTCGGAGCCCTCCGGGTCTTCCGACGGTTCCGTCGTCGCGTTCAGGATGACGCCGGCGGAGGCGAGTCGCCCGATTCACTCTTGAGCGGGCCCGCCGCGCAAAAGTTGCTGCCGATCTGGGCAGGCTTCGGGCGCCAGTTCGCCGAGGTCATCGGAGCCAAGGACGACGAGCTGCCGTCTGCAGACGTGCCGGCGGCTCCCCCGCGGGAGGGGCCGGCCGGGCCGTTCGTCGCGATGACGATCGTCACCCCGTGGGCGCTTCTCGCCATGGTGCTCGGTGCGTTGTGCTTCGAGCGCGGCTCGACCGTGCGCAGCTACGCATTTCTCGGCGCCATGTCGGGGCTCGTCGGCTACTGGACGAACTGGGTCGCGATCCGCCTCCTCTTCAAGCCGACCCGACCGCGGTTCGGCTTCGGAGTGATCCCCGCGAACCGGGGCAAGCTCATCCGAAGGCTTGCATCCGCCATCGAGACCCACCTCGTGAATCCCGACGTGCTCGCGAGCTGGCTGCGAGAGAAGGGCGTCGTGGCCGACGCGATCCGCGGATGGCATCGCGGCTTCTCCGGCCTGCTCGAGTCCGGCGAGTTTCGAGTTGACCTGAAGCGGAGGCTTTCGGAGACCGGCAGGCTCTATCTGTCGGACGATGCATTCCGCAGCGTCCTGACGGAGCGCGTGACGGCGGCGGCGAGGAGCTTTTTCCGCGAGAAGCTGTGGACGTGGGTCGTCGATCTCGTGGAAACGCCGGTCCTCGACCGGATCAAGGCCGAGATCAACCGCGGCTTCCAACGGCACGGGGACGAGATCGTCGACGACCTCGTGTCGCGCCTCGACCGCTGGCTCGACGGGTTCGGGGGGACGCTCACGCAGAGTCTGCCGGAGCTCGAGGCCGTCGTCTCCGAGCAGATCGTCACCGGCCTGCGCCGGATCGACATCCGCGCGCTCGTCGAAAAGCAGCTTTCGGAGCTCGACGAAGGTGAGCTCGAGCGGCTGATCCACGAGGCGACGCGAAATGAGCTGGCGGCGGTGGAAGTCCTCGGCGGCGTCCTCGGGCTGCTCATCGGCCTGTTGATGCCGCTCTTCATCTGAGCTTGCGGCGCACGAAGAACCGCGGTGGGCGCATCGGGCTTGCGTGCGAGCGTCGAACGGGCCGTCGCCGCGCGCGTCTTGCTTCCTGGCGACGCGCGGTCTGAGATACCTGCATGATCCGGACGTCGAGGTCGTGCGTCGTCGGTGACCGACCCGTGCGTGCGGAGTTGCGGGACGTGCCAGCTTGGAGCTGGTTCGTGGCGCGCACTCGCGCGCCCGGGGCGGGCGCCATCACGCGCGCGCGGCGGTGCTCGCGCCGAAGCGCTTGCAGATCGCGTGGATCTCGTCGTCCGTGAAAAGGTGGTTTCCCGCCTTCGCCGCGCCGAGGACGTGGGCGACGAGCTCATCCGTAGGCGTGTAGCCGTGCCGCTCGAGCCAATAGGCGGCATTCGACTTGCCGGACATGTACCCGACCGAGATGCGTTGCTCGCGGCCGAAGGACGTCGCGGGGACTCCCGAGTAGACGCGGTCGGCGAGCCAGACGTCGTTCTTGCGAAGGGCCTTCACCACCGCGGCCGCGTGGACGCCGGTTCCCGTCAGGAACGCGTCGTTGCCGAAGATCGGGTAGTTGTGCGGTACGGGGACGGCCAAGGCCTCGGACGCCAGTCGGACGTAGCGGTCGAGCGCCCGCAGGTCGCGATCGATCCAGCCGAGCAGGGCGAAGTTCGCCAGCAGCAGGTCCATCGGTGCGTTGCCGGCGCGCTCGCCCACACCGAGGGCGGCGCCGTGGACCTGATCCACTCCGGCTTCGACCGCCGCGATGCAATTCGCGATGTCCAGGTTCCGATCGCGGTGACCGTGCCAGTCGATCTTCACCGGTCGACCGGCGGCCGCGACGAGATCGCGGATGAAGGCGATGAGTTTCGTCACCCCGTGGGGCGTCGCGTGCCCGACGGTGTCGCAGACGCAGATCCGCTCGGCGCCGAGGCCGATGGCGAGGTCGTACATCTTCTTCAGGTCGTCGGGATGGGCGCGGGTCGTGTCCTCCGTCACGAACATGACGGGGATCTTCTGGTCGCGCGCGAAGGTGAGTGATTTCTCGATGTGCCCGAGGATCGTGTCGACCTTCCAGTCTTCCGTGTATTGACGGATCGGCGACGACCCGATGAAGCAGCACGCGAGGACCGAAAGCCCCGTCTGATCCATGATCGCGCGGACGGGCTCGATGTCGGAGATCAGCGTCCTGCACGCGACGTTCGGTCGCAGGCGCGCCTTGCTCTTCGCGAGATGGCGGCACATCTCGAGGATGTCGCGCCGTTGGTTCTCTCCGGCGCCGGGCAACCCGAGGTTCGCGGTCTCGATGCGGAGCTCCTCCATGACGTCGAGGAGCTCGAGTTTCTTCGAGATGTGCGGGTCGCGAACCGACGGGGATTGGAGACCGTCGCGCAGGGTCTCGTCGTCGAACGTGACGGAGCGAGGCCTGCGATCCGAGTCGCCGACGGTGTTCCAGTCGAAGATGAGCTCGTGCATGGGCGGGTGCGGGGGCGCGTTCAGCTGGTGTAAGGGGTGGCCTTCAACGTGTCCGCGTCCGGGATCTCGCCTTCCTTCGCCATCTGGTGGAACTTCATGATGTTGTCGTTCATGGCGTCCTGGACGGACTCGACCTCGTCGGGATCCATCGGGTCGTCTTCAGAGCAGTCACCCGGGCCCGGCGCCACCATGCCTCTGCGGTACGCTTCGAGCGCGTCGAGGAGTTGACGCTCGAGGTGATAGGCCCAGCCTCGATGGAGGTGGAAATCCTTCAGCGGCTCTGGATGCCGCCAGCTCGTGATCGTCGTTTCGGCGCCACGCCAGGCTTCCGCGGCCTCCTTGTATCGCTTCAACATGAACAGCGCGTAACCGAGGTAGTAGAGGACGTTCTCGGCGAAGTACGCGTTCTGGCAGCCCGACGAGCTGAGCTCAGCGCAGCGCTCCAGGTGATGGATGGCCTCCGGGAGCTTCTTGGCGCGCATGTACGCCTTGGCGAGGTCGAGGTGCCACTTGCCCCATTCCGGGTTCAAGAGGATCGCTTGCTTGAACGCCGAGATCGTCCGCTTCTCATCGTTCTGGAGGTCGAAGTACTCGGCGACGGCGACCCAGCACCGGTCCTCGTACTCGTGCGGGAACATCTCGCGATAACGCTGAAACTGTTCCCGAAGCTTCGGGTCCGAAGCGGGTGATAGCTTCATGCGGTTCCTTCTACTCGATGATCCGCCCCGTCGATAGGGGGGCGACTCGGCCGGCGCGGATCGTCATCATTGTTCAGAGCTGTTGAAAAAAGTCATCACTACCTCGGAGCTTCTCGAGGAAATCGTGGAACTTCCTCCGCTCGTCCTCGCCGATCGTTCCTTGAAGTCGGGCATCTCCGAGCAGCCGCTCCGTCGTGGCGGGCGCGAGCCAGGCCGTTGCCATCAGGTCCTTGCCGTCGCTCTCGGACTCGACCGTGATGAGCCCGTCACGACGCAGCGTGGAGTCGGCGGCGATCACGTGGCGCTTGGTGATCACCTCCGTCTCGGACGTGGCGACGAGCCGTAGCAGTTCGCCGAGCTCGAGTGTCTGGCGCGCCGTGAACAGCTCCTGCACGAGGAGCGCCGAGAGGATCAGTTCTTCGTCCGGCGTGAGCTTGAATTCGGTCCTCAGCCGGACGAGCGGCAGGGCCGGTTGGTTCGCCGTGCACTCCTCCCGTTGGGCGATCGCGCTTTCGACGCGGCGGACGAGGTCATGAAGCTCGTCGGCGGGCCGTTCCTCGTCCGAGTGAACCTCGGCCCAGTAGCTCTGGGGGAACAGGCGCGCCGCCCGACGACGGGCCATCTCGACCCGCAGCCGCATGTCGGACAGGTGTTCGAGGACGTTCCGGTAGGGGACCGCGAGGTCGGTCTCCGCGCCGCCGGCCGCCGGGACCCCGTGGTACGCCCGATAGAGGGAGCGAAACGCCGGGACGCTGATGCGGTATTCGGCATCGAACACGTCCTCGGGCGTCGCCGCGGACCCCGAGATCAGCCCCGTCCTGAGCAGCGCCGCATCGGGGTGCAGGACGTTCGACGATTCGATCATGGCCGAGCCGCTTCGAGACACGCTCTCAAGCAGTTCCCGACCCGACATGGCCGGGTTCGTTCGGCGGATCCGTCGGTTGAAGAGCAGGAGGACAACGAGCATGGACGTCTCGTCCAACCCGTGCTCGCGCCGGACGAGGCGGAGGGCGTTGCGGAATCGGTCCCGGCCCGGTCGGTGGAGCGCCGCCCTGAGCCGATGCACGGCGTTCCGCCGGCGACTTTCCAGCAGCCGTGGCCCTTTCGGGACCGACGCGCGGATGCGCTCGGACAGAACGTCGACCTGGTGGCAGAGCGACAAAAGAACCTTGGATCCACCTCGGGGTCCGCGGGACGACATGGCGACGACTCCTTCCCCTCGCTCGGTCACCGTCGACTGGCGCTCAGCGGTGGCGAACATGGGGCCGACTACAGAGTGATACGAGGATACCCGCGTCGTCGACGGGCGTGGTCCGGCCTGCGGACGAAACGCTGCCGGATTCGCTCTAATCCTCAACGAGTGAAAGGATTGGAGCGGAGCTGCTGGCCCAAAGATGGCGCGCCTGACGGTGCAAACGCCTGTCGGGGCACGCGAAGGAACGACGCCCCGGCTCCCCGGCCGGCGAGGATCGTGGCAAAGAGAACCACTTCGGTACCCTCTGGTCTCCCTTTTCCTCCGGAGCCGAGAAGCTTCATGCACCCCCAACCGCACCGCAATCGACTGGCGAACGAGAAGAGTCCCTACCTGCGCCAGCACGCCGCGAACCCCGTCGACTGGTACCCCTTCGGCGAGGAGGCGATCGGGCGGGCGCGCCTGGAAGACAAACCGATCTTCCTGTCGATCGGATACAGCACGTGCCACTGGTGCCACGTCATGGAGCGTGAATCGTTCGAGAACCCGGCCATCGCCGGGATCATGAACGAGAACTACGTGAACGTGAAGGTCGACCGGGAGGAGCGCCCGGATCTGGATCAGGTCTACATGCATGCCGTCATGGCGATGCAGGGCCAGGGCGGGTGGCCGCTCTCCGTCTGGTTGACCCCGAACCTCGAGCCGTTCTACGGCGGCACGTACTTTCCGCCGGATGCACGGTGGGGGCGACCGGGCTTCGCGGACATCCTGAAGACCTTGGCGGACGTGTATCGCCGTCGCAGGGCCGAGGTCGACGAGAACGGTCGGCGGATGGTCGAGATGCTGGCGCGCGGGCCCGCAGGCGTGGCCGTCGGCGACGCCGCGTTGGATGACGCCGTCGAGAAGGCTGACCGGGCGTTGGTCGCCGAATTCGATGAGAGGTTCGGTGGATTCGGGGGCGCGCCGAAGTTCCCCCGAACCTCGATTCTCGACCTGCTCGTTCGCCGGGAGGCGCGGGAGCCGGACACGCGTCGCCGGCACGCCATCGGGCACACGCTCGAGATGATGTGGCGCGGCGGGATCTACGATCACGTGGGGGGCGGGTTCGCGAGATACTCCACGGACGAGCGGTGGCTGGTCCCACACTTCGAGAAGATGCTGTACGACAACGCCCTCCTGCTGGAGGCCTACGTCGACGGCGCGTTGCTCCTGGGACGTGACGACCTGCTTCGAATCGCCGCTGACGTCGCCGCGTTCATCGAGCGGGAGATGACGCACGACGCCGGCGGGTTCTATTCGGCGCAAGATGCGGACAGCGAGGGCGAGGAGGGGCGCTTCTACGTCTTCACGAAGGAAGAGCTCGAGTCCATGCTCGGGGCGGATGCTCCGCGGGTGCTCCGGGTCTTCGGCGTGGAGCCCACCGGGAACTTCGAGGGTGCGAACGTGCTGCACCTGACGGCGAGCGTCTCCGAGATCGCGGCGGCCGAAGGCCTCACGGAGGACGCGTTCCTCGACTGGTACGCGGCCGTTCGCCGCAAGCTGTATGACGCACGTGAGCGCCGGCCTCGGCCCGGGCTCGACGACAAGGTCCTGACCTCCTGGAACGGCCTGGCGATCCATGCACTTGCCCGCCTGGGTGCCGTCACCGGCTCCGACCGCTGGGTCGGTCTGGCGCGGCGCGCGGCGGAGTTCGTGGAGAGCCGCCTCGTCGAACCCGGTACCGGGACGCTCCTTCGCCGTTACCGAGATGCCGATGCCCGGTTCCCCGGGTCGCTCGACGACCACGCCTACCTGGCCTTTGGATACCTGGGGCTGTTCGAGGCGACGGGGGAGGCGCGCTGGGTCAGCCGGGCCCGGGAACTGGCGACCCGGTGCGACGAGCTCTTTGCCGCCCCTGGCGGCGGGTATTTCTTCTCGCAACCGTCGTCCGAGCTCATCGCTCGCATGAAGGACTCCCATGATGGGGCCCTTCCTTCCGCCAACTCGGTGCTGGCTCTCCTGTGGGCGCGGCTGGGCGCGCTGTTCGATGACGAGGCGCTACGCGAGAAGGGCCGGCAGACCGTCCGGGCGTTCGGAGGTGAGGTCGCGCGCGTTCCTCAGGGATTCCCGTTGATGCTGAGCGCCTGGGTGGAGCTGCGTGAACCGCCGAGGAAACTGACGGTCTGGGGTGACGGGTCCGATGCCCGGTTCCGGCAGCTGCTGCAGGCGGCACACCGAGCCCAGTCCCCTGGCCGCTCGGTGTGCCCGGTGACTCACGCGGGTCGTCCCGCCCTCGCCGCGATCGGGGTCGGGATCGCGGGGGCGAGCGGTTCACCCACCGGGGCGCTGCTGTGTGAGGACGCGGCCTGCCGTCCGTTCCCCGAATCGGTTTCGCGAGAATGATGAGCTGAAGTTTCACTCCCAGCCGCGACCGATGTATGATCCCGGCCGTCCCGTTCCACACGCGTTCGATGGGGCTCACTCGACCAGCCCGGTGTGCCTCGTGATCTGAAGGAGAATGCAGATGCGGAAAGCGTCAATCGTGTTGGGTGTGGTGACCGTTCTCGGATTCGCCAGTTCGGAGGCCCTGGCTCACGGCTTCTCGCCGCCGCCGTCGCCCCCGGGCGTTGGACGCGGACTCACCGGCGGTGGCAACCCGACGTCGTCGAACACGCCGAACACGAACACGGGCGCGCGCCCGGCGCCGGCCGGCTTCACGCCAGGCACGACGGCTCGCGAAGGTGGGACGACCGGCGGATCGCGCGGCGGCGGAATGGCGCCTCGCGCGGGCGCGGCCACGGCACGTCGCGATCGCAACGGCGCCGAAGGTGGTGGTGACAGTGGCGCACCCGAGACCGCGGCCGAAGCGACGGCTCTCGGCACCGCGTTCAAGACCGCGATCACGGCCGACATGGGCCGCGTCAAGGATCGCTCGGTGTCGCTCGACGTCTCGTGCCTCGACGCGGCTCTGCGCAAGGTCGAGTTCCGCGTGAAGGTCGCCGAGCTCCGGGGCAGTGACATCAAGCGTCGCATCGAGGTGCAGGAGAAGTCCGGCGCCGACTACGTGACCCGCGAAGTGTTCTTCATGCGCGAGTCGGGTGCGATGACGAAGATCACTCGTTGGACCAAGGATGGCGGCACGGCGTCGGCGTCGTCGCTCGCCTCCGAGATCCGCCTGAACGGCACGCCGGTCACGCTCGCGGACGTCGTTCCGTTCGACGCGACCGCGTACTCCTTCACGTTCACGAAGGCGGCGGAAGTCGACTTCGTCACGCAGGAGACGTACACCGTCAAGCCGTCAGCCGACAACGGCGTCAGCGGTTCTGCGACGTTCCGCTCGGACCTCCGCGTGCCGACCCACACGGAGTGGAGCCGCGGTGGCGTCCGCACTCGCGGATATGACTACACCGGCTGGCGCTTCGCCTCCGGCATCACGACGCCATCGCGCGTGTCGGTTCTCGGCGCGTCCCTCGAGCCGGTCGCAACGATCGACGTCAAGGATGCGCAGATCAACACGGGCCTGAAGGCGGACGTCTTCGAGCCGTCGAAGGCCTCGGGCTCCGAGGTGGCGAGTGGAGCCAAGTGACACCCTCGATGGTTGTCGACGATCGATCCTGACGATTCGCAAACAGTTGGCCGCGGCGAGAACCGCGGCTGACCACGCGAAGGTCCAGGAGCTTGCGGCGCGGCTGGTTTCCCAGCTGCGCCGTTTCGTTGTACAGGAACCTCTCGACACTCATGACGCCGTCGTCAACCTTCTCGGCGTCGTCGCCACCTGCGACGTCGACTGGGCGGCGGCTCCGGCGGGTGCTGCGGCGGACCTCGCGGCAGTGCTCGAGCACGCACTGCGGATCCTCGATCGGATCTACCATCGCGATGCGCGAAGCCAGCGGCACCATTTCGATCGAGGGGGCGGACTCGTCCGCTTGTTCTCCGTGTGGCAGGACGACGGAGGGCGAGTCCTCGGGCGCCTCGGGGATCGACTCCTCCGACTCGCGGAGCAACCGGCGGATCGACGAGAGCTCCTGCAGTTGACGGCGGACGCGTTGGCTGACCTCCCCGTTCCTTTCCCGGGGACGAGTCTCGAATCGCTCGACCCGCGTCGTTTGGATCTCGCCGCGCGCCGTTGGGCACTCGATCGCCTCGCGGGAGAGATCCTCGCAGGCAGCGGCGGTCATGAGTACGGCATTGCGGCTGCCCGACAGCGCGCGCGGATGACGGGTGACGCTCGCGAGATGATTGCAGCGCTCGTTCGCGCCGGTCGTTCAAGCGAAGCCATGGAGTTGTCCCGCCGGCTGTCAGCGGCGCCGAGCGCGGAGCCGGTTCGAGCGGCTGCCGGAGGCCTGCAGGAGCCGCGCGCGGAGGCGCCGGCCCGGCGAATTCGAGTCGCGTGCGAGGCGCGCTTCCTCGCCGAACCAGACAGCCCGCGTTTCGAGGAACTCCGCCGAGCGACGACCGCCGAGCATTGGCCGCGTGTGCGTGGCCGGGTGCTCGGGCATCTCCAGAAGCATCAGCGTTGCCCCGAGCTGGTGTTTCGGTTGTACGTGGACGAGGGAATGTTCACGGACGCCGATGGCCTCGTGGTCACGCAGCCGATCGACGCCGCGGTCTTGATGGAAGCAGCGCGCTCCATCGAGGGCACGCGAGCGGAGCTTGCCGCAGGCTGGATGATCGTCGCCGCTCATCGAGTTGCCGACGCGCCCGGTGGGCCTCGCGCAGAGGAGGTCGCGCAGATCCTCGCGCACGCGGGACGACTGGCTGCGGCCATCGGGGCCGACGAAGGGTTCTCCCGCATGCTCGCGCGGTTCCGTTCGCGCCACGCCGATTCGGAAGAGCTGCTGCGGAGCCTCGTCCGCGCCGGGCTCTGAGATCGCATGCCAACCGCTTTCTTCGCTGATCACCTCGTCACGGGTTCGGGCGCCGTCTTCTCGCCAGGGTGGATCGTCATCGAGGGCACCAGAATCGCGGCCGTTGGCCGCGGCGAGCCCCCGACCGGCGTGAGCCCCGTGAGCCTTCCGCGCGGACGCCTGATCATGCCGGGGCTCGTGTCGGCGCACTGCCATCTCGCACTGGGCTCCTTCCGAGGCTGCGGCGATGACCGCCCCTTCCTCGATTGGATCTCCAACGCGCTTCTTCCTGCGATCCAGGAGCGCGGCGCGGATGCCGGCATCTGGACGGAGGGCGCGCGACGGAGCGCTCGCGAGCTCCTTGCGAGCGGCGTGACGCTGGTCGGGGAGAACTTCTTCCGATCGGATGCCATGGCGGTGCTCGAGGAGACGGGCCAACACGGCATCTACTTCCAGGAGTTTTTCGGGAGCATGGCCCCGGACGAGTCAGGATACATCGCGGAGGTCGATGCGATCGTCGAGCGAATCCGGGCGCAGGGTCTTACGTCACCGGTCGGCTATTCGCCGCACACGCCCTGGACCTGCCCTCCTCGCGTCTTCGCCGCCGTCGTCGACCGAGCGCGAAACGAGGGACGCAGACTTTCGTTCCACCTGGACGAGAGCCTGGAGGAGCACGAGTTCATCTCCGCGCGCAGTGGCCCCCTCGAGCGCATGTGCGCGGAGCGCGGCACGCTGGATCGCTACCGCTTCGGCGTGACCCCGACGGCCTTGATGGCAGAGCTTGGCGCGCTCGGTCCCCAGACCGTCGTCGCGCACGCCGTGCAGGTGACTTCCGACGACATCGCGATCCTGGCACGCACCGGTACGCACGTGGCTCACTGTCCGCGCTCGAATCTGAAGCTCGCCGAGGGCGTCGCCCCGGTGGGCGCGATGATCGAAGCCGGCGTCAACGTCGCGCTTGGCGTGGACTCGGCTGCGTCGAACTCCCGCCTGGACATGTTCGAAGAAATGCGAACCGCGCTTCTGTGCCAGCGTGGGCTCGCGCGTCGCGTCGGCGCGATGGATGCCGCTACACTGCTCCGGATGGCAACGATCAACGGTGCGCGCGCACTCGGCTTCGAGAACCTCACCGGAACGCTGGAGGTGGGCAAGTCGGCTGACTTCGTCATCCTCGACGTCTCGACCACGCGCCATGCGCCCATTCGAGATCCGCTCGCGACCATCGTCTTCACCTGCGGCCCGGAGGACGTCGAGGCGGTCCACATCGGTGGAATGCAGCACTACCGGCGAGGCGAGGCGTGAGTGACCGTCCGGATGCCGTCGAGCCGGCGACTGTGAGTACGCCACGACGGCGCAAGCCGCGCCTCGGATTGACGTGGAAGCTCGCGATCGTGGCCGTCGTGCCCTTGCTCGGAAAGCTCTTCGTCGTCGACGTGTATCCGGTGCGGGAGCAGAGCATGTGGCCGGCGCTCCAGGGCGGGGCCGACTACGTGATCGTGGATCGGTTGAGCGCACGATTCTCCGCTCCTGCGCGCTTCGACGTCTGCGTATTCGCCCATTCGGACGGCGACGGAAACTCCCACCTGTACGTGAAGCGTGTCATCGGCGTCTCCGGCGACCGCATGGATTTTCGGGGCGGTGACATCGTGCTCGAGGATGGGCACGGGGGCATGTCGATCGTTCAGCGACCGCCGGACCTCGTCGATGCCCAGATGTTCCGCGTCTTTCCGCCTGACGGGGCATGGCTGTCGATGCTTCGCGTCGCGGGCGGGTCGGCGCGCGGGGAGGCAGGCGCCCTCTCCATCCAGCCGGAGCCTGGCGGGATGGCGACGGTCGACCTGCTCCCCGGTGGCGGTGTCGACCGGCGGTGCTTTCGCGACGACCACATGGGACCCGACGGCAGGATCGTCCCGGGGAGGAACGTGGTCCCCGACATCCGAGTCGACCTCGGAGGGGTCGAGTTGGGGGGCGGTGGCCTGCGCATCTCCCACGAACTCGAGGGCGGTGAGGTGCGACGGGTCGAAATCGACCCGACCGGGATCGCCATTCTCGGGGGCACTCCGGAGAGCGAGACCCGCCGGGGCTTTTTCCCAGGTGCGTGCGTGGGAACGGGCATCCGGATCGAGACCGTCGACGGAGTGTTCCGCGTGAGCCGTCGGGAGGGTACCGGGTGGCGTGAGCTCTTCTCCGAGCCTCGGGACACGGCCACCTACGGCAGCTTCTCCGGCCTTCGAATTCAGGCCCGTGGCGGTGCGATCACCATGCGGGCGCTTGAGGTGCTTCGGGACGTCCACTACGGTTGGGCCTCGGAGAATGTGAGTGGAGCGGTCGTCGTCCCGTCGGGGAAGCTGTTTCTCGTGGGCGACAACGTTCCAGTCAGCATCGACAGCCGTGACGCGGCCTTCGGGCCGATTCCGCTGTCATCCGTCGTCGGATTCGTGCGTGCCGTGGTTCGGCCGTTCGAGCGTGTGCGCCGAATCCGGTGACGTCGTCCGGTCGCGGGGAGGTTGATTCATGGGGCGGTGGACGGATCGGTTGAATAGCTCGCCTGTGCCGTGGTTGCTCGAGAAGGCGTGTCCGCCGATCCAGTACCGCACCCACACGGAGATCCTCCAGACGAAGCCGGGTGACTGGGACCTGCAGCGGGCGAAGGAGCGCGCCTACAACTACGAGCCGGCGGTGACGATCTCCCGCTTGCAGCAACAGGCCGGCACGTGGCTCGACAAGGTGCTCGAGTTCGAGCCGCCGAACCCCAGCCGAAAGCGCGGCCCCGGCCTCGTGAACCAGTTCCTCGCACTCGTCGAGTACGGATGGGACATGTCCCACCCGATCCTGCACTGCTCGGGGGAGTTGCTCTTCCGGTACCTCTCGGAGGACACCACGGCAGAGCTGTACGAGCTGAACGGCTACGTGGGGAAGAACAAGGTCCTCGACCACGTCGTGCGTCGCTGGCTCATGCGCGCATCGGCGGCGCTCCTCGTTCGTGCTGGATCGTACGACGATCCCCGCATCACGAGCTACGCCACGCGGTTCCTCGACGAGGTCGAGGAACAGTACGGCAAGACGGATGCTCCCGACATCTACGACGGCGATCTCGAGATTCCGGAGGACGGCCGCTACGCGCGTCTGAAGCCCGATGCGATCCCAGTGGAGATGTTCGCTCTCTACCTGATGGCGTTCCTGCCCCAGATCCGCTCGACCCCGCGCGGGCAACGCGTCGTGGATCGCTTCGTAGACCACCTCTTCACGCGCACCGGCGAGCCCAAGATGATCCTCGAGGTCGAGGGCAAGCGAGTCCTGAGGCTGCGGCAGCCACGTATCGGGGATATGACCCGGGAGGACTTCGCCGCCCAGAAGCTGGGGTTCCTCCTTCATGACCTCGAGCTTCTCGCGCGGACCGGGACGCTGTTGACCCAGCCGCGGGCCGTCGAGTTGCTCGACTGGGTCCTGAGCCTCCAGCAGCCAGATGGCGTCTTCCGGCCCGACGCTGAGATCGAAAAGGCCGTCACGCCGTCGCAATATCACTACTTCCCGCTGGAGGACTCCTGGCGCGGCAAACACAAGAAGTACACGGACGTTACGTTCCGGGTGCTGCTCATCCTGACGCTCCTCGACCGGCAGGAAAAAGCGTGAGGGAGCGGGTGTGATCCGGCGAGTCAGGCCTCGGACGCCGTTTTCCGCGGCCGCGCCGGAACCGGATGGCGCCGCCGGGGTTTCAGGTAGGTGATGGGGAGCAGCTTTGCCTCCGATCCCGAGGTCCGCCTCATGCTCCGCGTGCAGGCGGACGAGCCCGGGGCCTACGAGGAGCTGGTCTCGATCATCACCCCACCGCTCCTGAACTTCATGTACCGCCAGACCGGTGATCAGCAACTTGCCGAGGATCTCACCCAGGAGGTCCTGATGCGGATGTACAAGGCGCGTCATGCCTACGTCCCAGCGGCGCGGTTCCGCACGTGGCTGTACCGGATCGCTACGAACCTCGGCCTGAACCGGCTTCGCTACGAGGAATACCGCGCGGCCGCTTCGCTCGACGCTCCCGTCGACACGGGGCGCGGCGTGCGGCCACTGGATCCGGCCGACGAGCGGATGGAAGCGCCCAGCGGCCGGCTCGAGCGCGGTGAGGTGTGCGACGCGGTCCGCAACGCCGTGATGGCGCTGCCTGCGAATCAGCGTGCGGCCGTGCTGCTCCTCCGTTTCGAGGAACTCTCGTACCAGGAGATCGCGGAGGCCCTGGACCTGTCCCTGCAAGCGACGAAGAGCCTGCTCAATCGCGCGAAGGAAGCGCTGCGACGTGCCCTTGCCCCACAGATCGGCGATGTGCTCGCGACCGAGGCGTCGGCGCCGAAAGGACTGAACGTATGACGAACGACGACTTGGGCGACGATCGCCTGATGGAGTTCGTGGACGGCGCGCTCGACGCGACCGCTGCCGCCGAGGTGCGGCGGCGGATCGATGCCGACCCATCGGCGCTGCAGCGCGTACGCGAGCTCGAAGCCGTGGATCGACTCCTCGGCGTGTTGCCGTCCGCACTTCACGCGGACCTCGTGGCGTCGCGTGCGATGAAGGCCGCAAGGGCGCGCTCCTGGAGGCTGCCGTTCCCGCCGCGATGGCGTGCGGTGGCGGCCGCGGTCCTGGTCGTTGCGATCGGAGCGTGGGGCTACCTGGCGCACGCGACCCATGGAACGCCAGCCGCGGGGCCGGGCTCCGAGGACGAGCCGCTCGAATCGTCGGTCGCGCGCGTCGTCGCCGGTCGTGAATCGACGACACCGGAGGCCCTGCGCGAGGTCGCGGCGACCCTCGACGAGATCGATGCGATCCAATCCAACTTCTTCGGATCGGACTGAGCCATGAAACGGGAGTTGACCATCCTCGCCTTTCTGACGCTGGCGGCGCTTCTGGCCGCGCAGGATCGGCCGCCGGCCCGTCCCGATCGGCGGCCGGACGGGCCGGGTGGTCGTCCGGGACTCGGTCGTCTCCTCGACCTCACCGAGGAGCAGCGTTCGGCGCTGCGTCAGCTCCGCGGCCCCGACCGCGAGCGAGCCATCCTTCGTCTGATGGAGGCCCGGCAGGCCGCTGACGAGAAGGCGTTCATCGAAACGCTCACGGACGAGGAGCGCGCATCGCTCGAAGCCCTCGCCGGTCAACCGGAGAAGAGGCGCGAGAAACTCATCACGCTCCGCGTGGAACGGCGGTTTGCACGCGTCGCCGAGGAAGCTCGCAACCGCGGCGCGGTCGCGGACGAAGAGATCGATCGCATCAGCCGGCTGACGCTCCGCGACAAGGCCGAGGCGACGCTCGGACTGCAGAAGCAGCTCTTCGTCGTGACTCACGGACAGGACTGGTCCGAGATGCCCGAGCGTCTGCGGGCCGAACTCCAGGCACTACCGGCTCGAGAGTTCTTCGAGCACCCGGCCCTTCGCGACTATCGGACGTTCGCGTTCCTCACTCCGTCGGAGATTCAGCGGCTCCGGTCCGTCGACCCGGACCTGCTCGAGGCCTTCACTGCCGACCTCGAGCGCGGCCGAGTTTCATCCGAGGTCGCCGAAGCGGTCTTCAGCCCCCAGCGGCGTGCGGCCCTCGTGGAGCTGCCCTCGGACGTCATGAAACGCCTCGCCCGGGACATGAGGCGGATCCACTTCGCGCGCGAGCTTCGCGGCGCGCGCGGACAGGAGCCGTCGGACTTCCCACTTCCGCCATCGTTGTTCGACGAATTGAGTCGCGAGGAGCAGCGCACGTTCCAGGAGTTGCCCGCACGCCTTCGACTGCCCTTCAGCCTGCGCCGGTTTGGCGCGGAGCGCCTCGAAGAAGCCGGTCGCGCGGACTTCTTGCGGATGATGCCGCGTCCGGTCCGCGAGCGATTTCTCGCGCTGCCGGAGGACGTGCGCGCCAAGATCCTCCAAGGACCGCCGCCTGAGATGCAGCGCCGGCTCCATGACGCCCTCCCGGAACTCGGCCCCAAACGAGGAGGACGACGTGATCCGCCGCCTCGACAGGGGCCGCCGCCCGGGCCGGACGGTGGTCGCCCCGGGCCGCCCGGCCCCGATCGTCGGCGCGGCGGCGGGCGGCCTTTGGGCGACCCGCAGACGGAGAGCCGTCCGGGCCCCATGCCCCGCCGCCCGTCGTGAGTGGCGACGGTTCTCCGAGTAGACTCGCACCGATGGAGCCGCGGAGAAACGTCGTGCATCGGATGGCCCTGGTGCTCTTCCTCGCCATGAACTGCATCGCGGCGCGGGCGCAGAACCCCGACGTCGAGATCGAGAAGGAATTCGAGTCGGTTCTTCAGCTGGCGTCGCCGCCGAAGGATGCCGACGAGGACCACAGGCGCGCGGCCGCCGAATCGTTCAAGGCCGCGATCGGGCGCTTCGTCACCGGCTGGTCCGCGCGCGCGGCGGATCTCCACAGGGGGCGATTCCCCTTGGGACGCGCCCTGCTGCTCTCCGGTCGGCCGGCGGACGCAGTGCCGCACCTCGAGGTGTTCACCCGCGAGTTCCCGCAATCCGAGGACATCGAGGACGCGCTCTTGAGCCTCGCTGCCGGCTACCTGGACACGGAGCGCACGGACCAGGCGATCGCCGTCTACGACGACTTCCTGAAGAACCGTCCGAAGAGCGATCAGCGAATCCCTGCTCTGTATTACCTCGCGATCGCACAGCTCCAGGCCGGTCGGATCGATACGGGCCTGGCTCGTCTTGAGGAGGTCGTCAAGACGGGCGCCGAGCACCCGCTCGCGGCGGACGCGAGCCTGAAGATCGTGTCGACGCTCACGGAATCGGGACGAGTCACCGAGGCGCGTGCGAGACTCGACGAGCTCTTGAAGGCGCACCCCGACGCTCCGGCGCTCGTCGCGCAACGCGAACAGCTCGACTGGCTCGGCAAGCCCGCGCCCGAGCTGGATGGGGTCCGTACCTGGCTGAACGGCGCGGGACGGACACTTGCGGAGCGCAAGGGGCGCGTCGTCGTCATGACGTTCTTCGCGAGCTTCTACGATTCGTGCAAGGCCGAGCTGGCGTTGATGCGCGACCTCTCCACGCGGTTCGCCGGGCGCCCCGTCGAGTTTCTCGGTCTCACGACCTACTACCGAAAGAAGACCCGCTCGGCGGACGAAGAGGACAAGCTGCTGCGCGAGTTTCTCGATGCGGAGAAGGTTGCATTCCCGGTTGCCGTGATTTCCGACTTCCGCATGCTGAAGGCGCTTTCCGTGAAGGGGATCCCGCACACCGTCGTGATCGCCCCGGATGGAACGATCGCGCACGTCAAGATCGGGTCGAGCCGGACGGATCGCCGCAGCGCGACGGCGCTCGGTGAGGCCGTCGAGCGAGCCCTGAAGACGGCGAAGTGACCCGCGCGGTCAGCCGGCGGAGGGGCGTGGCGTCGTGCGATCCGGCGTGCGCGTGCTGACGAGCAGCCACAGGTTGATCGCGTTCAACAGCACGTGGGCCACCATCGGAGCGACGATCGTGTGGTTCATCTCGAACAGCGCGCCGCAGATGAGCCCCACGACCGTGGCGAACCCGGTCAACGGGAAAAACACCCGGTAGGGAACGAAATGCAACAGCCCGAACACGACGCTCGTGACGGCGATCGCTGAACCGGTTCCCATGTGCCCTGCGAGCCATGGTTGCATCGTCCCGCGGAAGACGAGTTCCTCCGCCGCGCCGGACAGCGCACCGATCTGCAGGACCTCCCGCGTCGACATGGTCCCGAGTACGTTGCTGAATTCCCGCCCCAGTTCGTGGAAGGGCTTCACGTACTTCGCAAGCAAGTAGGTGACGATCACGAGCACGAGGGCCGTGCCGGTTCCCGCGCTGAGATCGATTGCGATCGTGCGGAGGTTCAGGTTCGGGCCCGGGACCGTCTTCAACCAGAACGCAGACGTGCCGACCCCGAGCAGGAGCAGCGGCAGGTAGACCACGGTCGCGGCGAACTTGACCGGCACCGGGTCCCCGATCTCACGGCGGAGGTCCGGGTCGATCAGGGTTGCGACTTGTTCGTCGGGTATCAGCGGCTGATCGGGCATGGCGTTCTGCAGGCCAACCGACAGGGGATCCACTGGCTCTTCGAGCTTCCACCTGCGTGCGACCACTCATCGCTATCGACCGGGGCGGTGGACGGAGAGGAGGGGCGCACATTAGCATGGGTCCATGACGGGAAAGGTCACGTTGGAATTGATCGCTCGCGGCGTCCAGATTCCGGCGCCGGAGCATGTCTTCATCGCGCCGGAGGTCGTCGTCGACCGCATCGAAGCGGGCGCGACGCTGATGCCTTGGGTGCGGTTGCACGGCGAGAAAACCGCCGTCGGCCGAGGGGCGCGCCTGGGCACGGGCGGGCCCGTGTGCGTTCGTGACTCCGTCATCGGTCGCGACGTCGAGTTGTCGGCCGGGACGTTCGAGGGCGCCGTGTTCCTCGATGGTGCGCAATTCGGTCCCGCGGGATATGCACGCCCGGGCACGCTTTTCGAGGAAGGCGCGCGCGCGGGCCACGGTGTCGGAACGAAACAGACCATCCTCCTTCCGTTCGCGACCCTGGGGAGCCTCATCAACTTCTGTGACTGCCTTCTGGCTGGCGGCAGCAGCGCCGAGGATCACAGCGAGGTCGGGAGCGGCTTCATTCACTTCAATTTCACGCCGAACGGCAAACACGGCGACAAGGCGACGCCGTCGATGTTCGGTGACGTCGTGCGGGGCGTGTTCCTCCGGGGTCGACGGATCTTCCTCGGGGGCAATTGTGGCGTCGTCGGCCCGATGGCGGTGGGTTACGGCAGCGTGCTCGCGGCGGGCTCGGTGTACCGGCGCGACAGGGGCGATGGCGTCATCGTCTACGCCGAGCAGTTGCCGGCCCGCGAGCGTTCGTTCGATCCACGGATCTTCACGAAGGCTCGCGGGAAGGTGCAACGAAACCTCGCGTACATCAGCGAACTGATCGCGTTACGGAGCTTCTATCGTCAGATCCGGCGCGACCTCGTCCGTGGGGATGCATTCGCGACGTCCGCGATCGAGGCGGCGGACCTTCTCCTCGCGGCGGCCGTGGACGAGCGCACGAAGCAGCTTGCGCGGCTTGCTGACGACCTGGTCGTGTCGGCCGAGATCCTCAGCGGCGCTGAACACGACCTTGGTGACGACGGTGACGTGGCGTTCCAGCGCGGGTTTCGGGGCCGCCTGGAGACGGCGCGCGCGACGCTCGGGAGGGTCCCGGAGATCAGCGTCACGGCCAATGCGACGTCGACCCTGCTCGCCGGGGTCACGCGCCCCACGACCTACGTCGAATGGGTCCGAGGGCTGACGAGCACGCAGGTCGCGGTCGGCGAGCGATGGCTGGTCGCGGTGCGCGACGCGTGGCTCTCTCAGCACGCTGACCTGCTGGCGTCGCGCTGAGTGATCGGCCGCTGGTCGCGCGGCCGCGCTGGGTCGTCGCCAATGAAAACGGCCGCCAGCACCGTTGGTGCCATGGCGGCCGCCGTCGCCCGGGAGCGTGCGGCTCCGGGCGTGGAGAGGTCAGATCACGGCTTCTTCATCGTGATGCCCTTCAGCATCACGTCGGCGGCCGGGACCTCGAACTGGTTCTTCATCGCCTTCGAGATCTGATCGACGACTTCGAGGCCGGAGATCACCTTGCCGAAGATCGTCTGCTGGAAATCGAGGTGCGGTTGGTCCTTCAAGATGATCTGGAACTGCGTCGCCGAGCTTTCATTTGCGCCCATGTTGCGCGACATCGCGACCATCCCGCGCGTGTGCGAGAGGTTCGAATACTCTGGTGCGATCGACGGCAACTGCGATTGCGGAGCGCGGCCAGTCGGTTGCGCGGTCGGATCCGCCTTGGTCGCCTGGTCTCCCAGGTTCACGACGGTTTCAGCCATGATCCGCCCGACCTTGGTGCCGTCGAATCGCCCGGCGGCGACCTGCTCGTCGAAATTCTTCGTGTGGTTCGGGGCCACGTTGTCGAAGAAGGCGATCGTGACGTCGCCGGCCGAAAGGTGCAGCGTCGCCGTGTGCTTCTCGTTGAGAACCGGGACCTGCATCGGCGGGCGCGCGTACTTCTTGCGCCACGCGATCTCGGAGGCGCAGTCCTCGATCGCCTGAACGAGGAGCGGCTTCGTGTCCTTGGTCAGGGATGCAGTGACGAGTGCGTGCTTCGGGAACTTCTGTCGGATCGTGTCGTAGAGCGCCATGGCTTCGTCGAGCCGGCCCGTCTCGAACTGGAAGTTCGCCACGTAGAACATGGCGAAGGGCTCGACTGCCGAATCTGCGCCGCGCACCATCAGACCTTCCGTCTTCTCCATGACGGACTGCCAGTCGATGGCGGCACTGGGCGTCGGGGGCGTCGCCTGGAACGTCGATGTCCCGTGGCGGGGAAGGGCTGCCTCGAGATCCTTCCAGATTGCCGCCGCGCTCTCCTGAGCGACGACGTGAGCCGCCGTCAACACGACGATGGCCGCGAGCTGGGTGATGGTCTTCATGCGAATCATGTCTCGAACTCCGTTCACCGTGGCTTCGGTCACTTGACGACGAGGTTGCAGCGCCGCGAGATCTCGTAGTAGGTCCAGCGGTACACGGCCTGGAACGACTTGTTGCGCTCGATCGACGAGCGGAACGACAGGATCTCGCTGTCGGTCATCTTCGTGAAGTCGGGCTCGGCCTTCTCGACCACGCGAACGACGAAGTGGGACTTCGTCACGGCGTCGCTCAGGACCGTGCTGATCTGACCGACCTCCATCGTGCGGACCTGGTAGGCCGTCTTCAGGAAGTCGATGCGAGCCTGTGCATCCTCGGGGTTCGCGCCGCGGTCACCGCGCGGGATGCCGACTTCGAACGGGCCCGTATCGAGAAGCTTCAGCTTTGCGTCCGTGACCGCTTGAGCGAAGTACTTCGGAGCCATCCCGTCCTTCATCTGGCGGATCTTGGCTTCGGCCTGGAGTCGATACCGCGCCTTGATTCCCTCGATCTGGCGACCGTCCGTGACGTTGTCACGCTTGATCTCGGCGTTGGCATCCGCTTCGGCCTTGCCGAGTTGGGTTTCCTGCTCGGCCGCGATTTCTTGATCCACCTTCTTGTCGATCGAGTTGCGGAACTCCTGGGCGGCGTTCTGCGCGCGCTGGAGCGAGGTCGTCTCGATGTAGTCGCCGAGGATCTGCTCGCGGACGCTGGCGAAGTCTGGGAGGCGGCTCTGCTCCTTGTCGAGGAGGCGATAGAAGAAGTGGAGCTGCCCCTCCATCTTCACTTCGTCCGACAGCGTGTTCGGGTTCAGGTTCGAAAGCACCGGGAACGCCTGCGCGCCGAACCGCAGGTGCTGCTGGGCCATCACGTCCCGGTTCGCCTTTTCGATGTGTACGAAACCGAGACCGTGCTTCGCGGCGAGCGCCTTCAGATCGGTTGCACCCGCCTTGGCCTCCTGGAATGCCGTCGCGACCCGACCCGACAGCAGGATCTCCCGCTCGATGATCGGGCGGAGTATGGAGAACGGCGTGACGAGCGACGTCAGGTCCGCCTGGCCGGTGGGGTAGAGCTCTTTGCGGCGCTCGGACGGGATCTGCGAGTCGAGCCGCGCCTTGTGCTTCTGGTAGTAGGCGATGGCCTCTTCGCGGGGGACCGTTCGTGTCTCGACGGCGTTCCCCGATGACATCGCCGGGTCGAAGTAGACGAAGTCCGCCGTGACCGTCGCCTGCATCCGGTGCTTGTTCTGCACCATCGTGTTCTCGTCCCAGAACTTCTTCAGGTCCGCATCCGTCGGTTTCGCCTGCCGGAGTTCGGCCGCGTAGGCGGACGCGAGGAACTCGACGTACTCGAGTCGGTAGGTGTAGTGGTCTCGGCGGTACATGTCGAAGATCTCGCTCGACGAGACGCGGACCGAGTTCGCGAAGAGGTCCTTCGCCTTCTGGATCGTGCGGGATTCCCGCTGGAAGGCGTCGTACATCGCCTGCGTGATGCCATCCTTCTCCCAGCGCTCACGCGTCTGCTTGGCGAGCTCGGGATTGGAGGCGAGCGGGTCGTAGAGCGCGACCTCTTCTGCCGTCGCCTCGAGTCCGAGGGCCTTGGCCTCTGCGTAGGAGAGCAGGTGCTCGTACGCGCGCTCGACGGTGATCTTCATGCCCTGCTTGGTGTCGAACTTCTCGAGGCGCCGGTACGCGTCGTAGAACTCGCCTTCGGTGATCGGGACCGTGGCGCCCTGCAGCTCGAAGGTCGCGCGCACCTTGCTCGGATCGGCGGGCTTCTCGACGCCCTGCGGCTGCAGGACGTTCGGCTGCGTGGGCGGCTGCGGCACCGGCGTGGCCGGCTTGACGGGCACCGTCGCGTCGACCTCCGCGCTGGGCTTGGGGTGTTCCTGCGCGGCGAGCGGAGCTGCGCAGAATGTCGCGATCAGAACGAACGGCAGGAAATGGGCACACGCCTTCATCGATGGCTCTCCGCGCACTCGGCGTGAAGGATGCTGAACGTAAGTCGTTGGCTTCGCTCAGTTAATGCTTGACGGGCCGCGATGTTATCAGCGGCGAACGCTTGCTCAAGCAAACGGGCGCTGCGGCAACGTGCTCCGTCAAAAAAAACAGTTCCGATCAGCATCTGATCGGAACTGTCTCGTTTGAAAGTGGAAAGCAGACGAGGAGCTAGATTTCAGGCGTAGAGAGGAAGGAGGGAGTTTTACGTGTATTGAGACACACAACCCCATCCGCTTTCCATTGTCATGCCGGCCGGTCGGGCCGACGTTGTCTGTTTGATGCGAGGGGCTCAGAGCCACCTGATCGCCCACTCGCGCCACGGGGTCCGCGCGGGATCCCCTACGACGCGGCGAGTCTATCCGTCGACCGGTGGCTGGGCAAGAGACTGGTCGCCGCGGAGAGGCGGCAACGGGGAGGTGACGCATCGTCGCGAGGGCCGGCCTGATCGTCGGACGCGCGCAGGAAGATGCTTCGCCGGGTTTCCTCCGCGGTTCTCGACGACGGATCGAGAAGCTCGGGGCGCGTCCGGGGCCGGCCGTTCCAGCCGGGAACTGCAACTATCAGCAGCGTCGGCGGGTCCCGGACGCTCCGAGCAGGCGCGCCGGCGCGCCTTTGCGTGCGATCACGTCGGCGGAGGCGTGAGGTCGCGCAGCCGCGCGACCCATTTCTACGCGGGCGGACCGGGTTCCGTGGATCGCGCGGGCTGCCGTCAACGAACTGCCTCTGTCCTACCGATAAACGGGAAGGTCCTCCGCCGCGCCCGCGTTTTTGCGTGCCGGCACCGGGCTCGAACACGCGTCAGGCTGTGGAGTGATGCTGGGCTTTCTCAAACGCACAACCAAACCGCGGGTGGAGGCGTCCCGACGGGCGCCGCCGACCGACGGTCCTCGGGCCATCCTGGCAGAGTGCCGCGCCCTGGTGCGACAGGGCCGCTGGGACCGCGCCATGGACGCCGCCCGGGCCGGGGTCGAGAGGTTCCCGCGCTCGCGAGAGATGGCAGATCAGCTGCGTCTGATCTGGCGGCAGGTCGGACGGGGACGCGAACTCGAGCTCGTCGGGCGCGTCGACGGCCGCGGCGACGGCGGCGACTTCTCGGCGCTCATCGATCACTACGGTCAGGCAGAGGAACTCGACCTGGCCCTGGGGGTTGCCGACCGCTTCTGCGCGGCGAATCCGGACTCGCCGGACGCGGTCGCGGCGCGCGCGCGGATCCTGTGGCGACGCTTCACCCGGGACCATGTCGCTGCGGACGGCCTTGCCGCGGTGCGGTCATGGCTCCTCGTCGTGGAACGAAAGCCCAACGACTCTGACGCTCACCTCGCGCTCGCGGAGGCCTACTACTACGTCGGCGCCGTCGCGAGCGCGCTCCACCACGTCTACGCGCTGCTCGATCTCCGGGCGAACGACCCGGACGGCGAATGTCTGAAGGACTGCCTCACGGGACTACCCCTGGAGACCTCGACGATCGACGTGCTCATCCAGACCGTCGAAGACCGGGACCGTCCGTTCGACGCATGGCGTCCGCGCGATCGCCGCCGTCTCGGCGCGGCGCCCGGGCTGAAGCCCAAGCTGTCGCGCGCGCTGCGAGGCCTCTCCGAATTGGGCGGCGTCGAGCGCGTGGCCTTCGTTCATCCGGCGCACGAACTCGTCGCGATGCAGGGGCAGGTTCGCGAGGCGGATTCATCCGAGCCCGACCCATTCCTCGCCCTCGCAGGGATGATGCGGCGCACGGTCTCCGTGTGCGCGCGGCGGATCGGAATCGGCGCCTTCCAGGAGACGGAGATCGTCTCGGGGCGCAAGACGATCGTCGTCGTCGGTGGCTGGAGCGCCCTCGTGCTCGTCGTCGCCATCACATCGAGTCACTTGGATGCGGTCCGCGAGGCTGCCCGAGACGTGGCGGCTGCGGTGGATCGCTCCCGATAGGAAACGTTCATGATCGAGGTCCTCGACGAATTGAATTCGCTGCCGGGAATCTCCGGCAGCCTGGTGGCGACACCCGACGGGATCGTCGTCGCGTCACGGCTTCGAGGTTCACTCGACCCTGACACGGCGGCAGCCCTCGTCTCATCATTGCTCGCGGGAGCTCAAAGCGTCGTACGCCAATGCGGCGACGGCGGAATGTCACGGCTCGTCATGGTGGCGACCCGCGGCAAAGTGATCGTCACCGATCTCGGAAACGCGTACCTGGTCGTCGTGACCGATCGTCACATCGACCTCGATCAAGGTCTCCTGGACATCGAGAGCGCCGCGAAGACGTTGCGGAAGCTCGGTCAAATCACCGTCTGACGGGGGGTAGTTGTCGTGGTGCAGTTCAACCTGGCCCTTCGAGAGATCAACTGCAAGGTCGTGTATTTCGGACCTGGCCTTTCCGGAAAGACGACCAATCTCGAGGTCGTTCACCAGAAGGCGCCGGACGAGAGTCGTGGCGTTCTTTCGTCGATCGCGACCGAGTCGGACCGGACGCTGTTCTTCGATTTCATGCCCCTCCACCTCGGCACCGTCGGCGGGATGAAGACGAAGTTCCAGCTCTACACGGTTCCTGGGCAGGTCTATTACAACTCCACTCGCAAGCTCGTCCTGCGGGGCGCCGACGGCGTCGTGTTCGTCGCCGACAGCAACCCGGAGAAGATGGCCGAGAACGTCGAGTCGCTCCAGAACCTGGAGGACTGCCTGCGCGAACAAGGCCGGTCCCTGTGCGAGATGCCGCACGTCATCCAGTTCAACAAGCGCGACCTGCCGAACGCGCTCACGCTCGACGAGATGAACCGAACGCTCAACCGCTTCAACGTCCCGACATTCGAGGCGGTCGCGGCGAAAGGCACGGGCGTCGTCGAGACGTTCAAGGGCCTTTCGATGCTCGTGCTCCAGAAGGTGAAGATGCTCGCAGACGAGAAGCCGGCGGCGAAAGCGGCGGTTTCCGCACCTGCGACGGCCGGTGCGCCCCGGCCAGCCATGGCTCCGCCGACTCCGCGAGTGCATGCCGCGCCCACGGCTCCGGCTCCCGCGCATGGCCACGGCACGGCCGGAACCGCCGCAACCGGGCCGGTCGCCAGCGCGCGGAGCGTTGCGACCGTCGAAATGCCTCGTGCCCAAACGCACCCCGATCCGGCTTCGGCAGGGGCGACGGGCGGCATGCCGGTGCCCGCAGTGCCGCGCCCTGCCACGCGTCCGGGAGCCAAGCGGACGGCTTCGCCTGCAAGCCAGTCCACGTCGCGGCAGCGCGTGATCATTTCGTCGTCGCGCCCGAGGCGGTCGGTATCGCCGGCTCTCGTTTGGGGCGGCGCCGTGCTGCTCGGCGCTGCGGTGGCCGTTGCCGTCCTCTTCTTTTTCCGGAAATGAACCCATCAACCACGAGTGAGTTGGGAACCGGGTCCTCGCGCAGCGGATTGCCGTGGGCGGAGAACGCGTCCGAAAGGCGCGGCCCGGAAATAGACGAAAGTGAACCGTCATGAATGACACCGACCGACTGCGGGAAGAACGGCTGGTCTTCTATCGCGAGGAGATGGCGAAGATCGACGCCGTCCTCAAGGAGCTCACGAACCTCTCTGGTTCGAAGTGCGCGTTGCTCATCGACAAGGACGGCCACATGGTGGCGAAGACCGGAGTCGTTCGGGACTTCGACATCGATACGATCGCAGCCCTGATTGCCGGGTCGTTCGCTGCGACCCGCGAGATGGCGCGGATCCTCGGCGAGGACGAATTCTCGGTCGTGTTCCATCAGGGGCAGCGGGACAACATCCAGTTGACCCTGATCAGCGAGCGAACGATCCTGACCGTGATTTTCGATGACCAGACGACGATCGGGATGGTCCGCCTCTACACGAACGAGGCGGCGCGGAAGCTCAGCGAGCTGTTCGAGTCGATCCGCACACGCAAGGGAACGCGCCCGGCGGTCGAACTCGCGGCCGACTACGACCAGACGGCGAAAGACCGGCTGGACTCGCTCTTCCCGAAGTGATCGACGCCGACCTGGGGGCCCGGGCTCTCTGGTCGGCGACTTTCGATAGGTGTATACTCGCGCCGGTTTTCGGATGATCACGGAGCGGGTCGTCGCCGGAACTCCGGAGGGCGTCGTGTCCATTGATGACATCAAGCGCGACTGGACCGACTCGTCAGGCAGACCGCTTGACGGCGCGTTGATCCTTGCCGCCCACGCGCTCTGGCGATGCGGCATCGAGGACCCCGAGGTCCACTGCGCAGTCGCGGCCGACCTCGGCGTCACGCCGGCTCAACTGGACGACACCAGGCGGTTCCACGCGCAACTGGTGTCGGCCACGCCGGCCGACGAGTTCCGCTTCTGTCTTGGAGTCACGTGCCGGCTGACCGGCGCCGCGGCGCTCAACCAACGCCTGCGGGCTGCACTCGCGACCGCGAACCCGGCGCTCCAGTTCACCGATGTGCACTGCCTGGGGCAGTGCGGCCACGGCCCGAACATGCGCTTCGGAACGCAGATCCTGTGCGCGGGCTCCCAGGAGATCGTCGAGGACGTGCGCACGTGGCGCGGTTCCGGTGCCGGGCCGCAGCCCATCGACGCTGCCGATCGCAGCCACGCCTGAGAGCCCCTCGAAGCGTCTTCTTCCTGCGGGGGATGAAGCCCGCACACGCCGACGGTCGAAAAGGAGGCTCAGCGGACCACAACAACCGGTCTGCGCCCGACCATGTCAACCGACGTCTCGCGCGGGAAGGCCAGCTCGACTCAGGTCCTGATCGCCGCCGCAGCAGCCCTGTTCTTGATGTTCGTCATCCTCCAACTCGCTGGCGTGCCCGGCGCCGGACCGGGTGGCGGCAACAGCGTCGTCCCCGCGGCGCCGCACAAGCTCGTCAGCAACAACCTGAAACTCGGCGACGACCTTCACCTCGTCCTCCACACGGTGCCGCAGGCGGGCGTGTGGATCCTGGCGTCGTCCGAAACCGGGCCGTCCTGGATCGGGCCTTACTTCACCGACCTGGGGGCGGATTGGTTCGTCCTGCGCGACCTGACGCTCCTGGGCGGCGGCAGCATGCTCGAGCACGTGGTTTCCGTGCCGATGGACCCCGGCCTCGCTGGCTTGGAGTTCGCCGTGCAGTGCGCCGTCGCGGATCCCCAGGTGGCCGACATCCGCATGTCGAACAGCGTTCATCTGAAGGTCTCGCCGTTCCTGGCCACGGGGAAGCACGTTCTGCTGCTGCGCCAGACCGCGAGCACGTCGGCCATCGGAAATCCGAGCGCGCAGGCGACGGCCCTCGCCGGGTCGCTCACCCTGCTGGGCAATCACGTCGTGGTCGCGGACGACGTGCTTCCAGCCGCGCTGACGTCGTACGACGTGATCCTGGATTGCCGCTTCACGGTTCCGCCTTCACCGCTGGAAGCCGCTCGCTTCCTCCAGTTCCTCAGGCAGAGTGGGGGAGTGGCATTCGTCGTGGGCCCGTCCGTCGGTTCGCCCGCCGGCCAGGAACGGGCACTCTGGGTGAACAACTTCTTGAACACCACGCTCGGCATCAGCGTCGTCGTGGCGACCGGGGGCAACCTCAGCGCCTCGTCCGTCGAAACGGTCGACACGGGTGCGGACCCGAACTACCTCTACAGCCCGATCTCAGTGGCCGGCCTGCCGTTCGAAGTCACGTCCGAGGGCGGCAATTTCGGGCCTCCGGGGTTTGCCGCTGTCGGGACGCCGTGGATTTCCGGGCAAAGCCAGATCGGCCCCATGGTCTTCGGGATGCTCTTCAACCCCAGTGATGCCACGGCTCAGACGATTGGCGCGCCGATCGGCGTGTTGTTCGCTGGCGGCGCGGGGACCCTGATGGCGACGTCCCAGAATCCGTATCCGGACCTCGTCTTCTGCAATCTCGTCTATTACCTCGATCGATGACCGCGCGAACGGCGGCGTTGCGGGCTCGGCACGTCGGTTTGCAATGCGCGTTCGCTGTGCGGATGGGAGTCGCGCCATTCGGTCGTCGGGCCGGATCCCGGAGGCGCGTCGTTCGTTGAAAGTCGTTCCCCGCAGATCGACAATCGGCCCCTGATGATGAGCGAGCCCCTCGAACTTTCCGTCGTGATCCCCGCCTACAACGAGGCCCGACGGCTGTCGCCGACGCTCGATCGGGTCGTCTCGTTCCTCGACGTTCTCGGCAAGCCGTACGAGGTCATCGTGGTCGACGACGGATCGAAGGACCAAACGGCCGAGCTCGCGCGGTCGAAGGGTGGCGCGGTTCGCGTGATCGTCCTCGAGAAGAACAGCGGGAAGGGCGCTGCCGTGCGGACGGGCGTGCTCGCCTCCCGCGGTCGCCGTGTGCTCTTCACGGACGCCGACATGTCGACGCCGATCGACGAGTGGACGCGCTTCGAAGCGGCGCTCGACGGCGGGCTCGACATCGTCATCGGCTCACGCGGACTGGACACCTCCAACGTCGAAGTGCACCAGCCCTGGTATCGCGAGCGCATGGGGCGCACGTTCAACTGGATCCTCCGCAGGATCCTGCCGCTGCGCTTCCTGGATACGCAGTGCGGCTTCAAGGGGTTCGATGGGAACGTGGCC
This sequence comes from Planctomycetota bacterium, assembly GCA_044222185.1. Classification (GTDB taxonomy): domain Bacteria; phylum Planctomycetota; family CAIWVZ01; genus JBGANV01. The sequence goes on along the minus strand of JBGANV010000003.1, from coordinate 291,183 downwards.
CGCGAGATCTTTCGTGCGACGCGCGTGAACGGCTTCGCGTTCGACGCCGAGGTGATCTACGTGGCTCAATCCTTCGGATATGCGATCGGCGACATTCCCGTCACCTGGCGAAACGACGCGGACAGCCGGGTGCAGCCGGTCCGCCATTCCCTGCAGATGCTGCGGGACCTCGTGAAGATCCGGTTCACGCGCGTCGTCGGCGGTTACGCCGTGCGACCGCGCCGCGAGATCGCCGCCGAAAGTACGGCAGCGACGCGCTCGGCGTAGGCCGAGTGTCCGCACTCGCGGACGACCCACTCCCGGCCCGCGTCTCCGATTCGCCTCGCCAACGCCGTGTCGTCGTGTAGACGCCTGATCGCCGTGCCGAGCGCCTCGACGTCTCCTGGCGGCACGGTGAGCGCCGTCACTCCGTCCGATGAGTAATCGGCGAGGCCGGCCGATCGCGACACGATCACGGGCCGTCGCATGCTCATCGCTTCGACGAGGCTGTTGATTCCGCCCGCGTGAATCGTGTCCTTCAATGGGAGGACGACGGCCGTCGCGTAGCGATAGAGGTCGCGCAGCGCGACGTGCGAGAGGAATGCGCGGCTCAACTCCACCCGCGGATCCCGTGCCGTCACGGGCAGCCTCGTGTGGATCACGCATCGGATGTCGCAGTTCGCCAATGCCCTGGACCGTTCGAACGCGTCCGCGAGTGCCTGAAAGTCTCGTGAGACGTCATCTCCGATGGCGAGCAGGTATGGCTTGGATGGAGGCGGCGTCTGCGGCGGGGCCGCGGGATCGTAGAACCGCGTGTCGGCGCGGTGTGGGATGAAGACCCCGGTGGGCGATTCTCCGTACTCGCGCGCGAGGTAGTCGAGTTGCACTCGTCCGTACACGATCACGTGCGAGACCTTCGGGAGGATCCGATCCTGAAGCCTCTTGCGCAGCGGCCAGTCGTACGACATGGCCGGATCGATCATCACGATGGGCGTGGGCTTGAGCGTCGCCGCAAGAGCGCGGTGGGTCAAGAATGCAGAGGACGAGCCGACCGACACGATCGCGTCGTACCGACGCCTGAAGAGTGCGAGCCGTAGTGCGCGGAGCGGGTCCAGCGCGCAGTACACCTCGTGACGGTTCGCCAGAGGATTCCACGGGAACGGCAGCGGGTCCTCGATCGTGATGTCGAAACCTCGCGAGCCGAGCGCCGACAGGCCGTCGCTCTGGTCGGGAGTCTCGGCAGGGTCGGCGGCAGCGATTCGCCGGGCGCGTGGTTTCGGCCACAGGATCGCGATCCGCCGACGAGTCGAGTTCGTCATGACGGGGAAGACGTCGAGGGGCGGGCGCGGATCGCCGCAGCTCCGCCCACGATCACCGACAGGATCGCCAGTGCCGGAACGTGGTACTTGCCGTTGCTCTCGAACACCGTGTGCGTGGCGAGCAGCAGGATGAACGCCGCGGTGCAAATCCATAGCGGTGCGTCGCCGTCACCGCCGAAGAGTCGCGTCTCGAAACATGCCGCGAGGATCACGAGCCACATCGCGAGCCAGAACGCGTTGGCGATCCCCTTTGCCGCCACGAATGCGTGCCGACTCGCGGCTCCACCGCGCTGAAGCGTTTCGAATGCACCCGTGGAGTCGTCGCCGAGGAAGAGCATCTGTTTGCGCGCGCACAGACCTGCGAAGGCCGTGGGATTGGAGCGGATCCACTCCTTGCCCCACTCCATGCCCTTGCGCGATCGATCGAGTTCCCCGAGGCCGTCGAGATCGCGCTCTCCGCGAGGGGTGTAGCCACCCGTCGCGAGCGGATTGTTGGCGCGATAGAAGACGTCGCCGCCATTGGTCGAGATGAGGACCCACTCACCGAGGGCCCCCTGGTTGCGCAGCGTCCACGGGAAGATCGGCAGCAGCATGCAGACTGCAACGACCGTTATCCGCACGACCGCCTGCGCGACCGGCCGTCGTTCGCGCACCTCGCCTACGAGGAGGGCTGCCGGCAGTGCAAGGAGGCCTGGCTGAACGAGGCACGTGGCACCGAGCACGATCCCGCAGCCCGCCAGTGCCGGAACCTGGCGCCCGAGCGACAGCCTGGCATCGGCGCGACAGAAGAGCGCGATCGCCATCGGCAGGAGCGTCAACACGAGCAGTTCCTTGCTCGCCACGCCGCTCGTCATGACGGCGTTGGGCCAGACGGTGAGGATGCCCGTCGCGATTCGCGCGCCTTCCTCGCGAGCCACCCGGCGGGCGAGACCGTCGACGAGCGGAACTGCGGCGGCGAACAGCGCGAGGTTCAGCCCCGAGTGCACCCAGCGTCCCTCGCCAAGCACGCGGTAGAGGACGCTGAGCAGCAGGGGGAAGCCGGGAGGCCAGTTCGACTTCATCCCCGCGACCTCGTAGCCCGCGCCCGTCGCGAGGCGATGGGCGAGATACCCGTAGGTCATCGAGTCCGACTGCTGCTCGAACGGGAAGGCGGCGATCCACGCCGCGCGGAGTGCGACGCCGACGGCGATGCACCCGAGAATCCACCGCGTGCGAGGGATCGCGGCGAGGCGCGTCGCCACGCGTCCCGAAGCGTCGAGCCAGTAGGCTCCGGACCGCCTCGCAAGCAGGATGGCGCCGACACAGAAGGCCGCCGATCCGCCGACCGTGATCAGACGATGCCCACCGCCGAGAACCTGTTCGAGGTTCAACGCGGGGATGCTGAAGGTGGCGACGACCGCCACGGCGAACAGCAGGTAGCGCGCGACGGTCTTCACGGGTGCGTGGTCGGTACTCGACGGGGGATGGCCGCCGTCACTTCTGCAGCCGGCCGTTGACGATCTTCTTGTCCTTCGCTGCTTGACCGAGTGCATCGATCATCGCGTGGAAGTCCTTCTCGATCGCCGCGAGATCGTTGCCGAAGACGGTGAGGAACGCGTCGCGCCCCGACCGCCCGCTCATCTCGAGCTTGACGTACTCCTCGAACTTGGGACGGAGTTTTCCGTCGTTCCAATTCGCCAGGTAGTACACCAGGCCCCACCCTTCCGCGTACGCGGTGCGCGGCCGCGGGTCGTTGGGCATGTTCTTGTCGCGCTCGTAGTCGGACCGCTTGTACACGAGAAGGTCTTCGAGCTTGAACAGGTACCCGCCGGACTTGGCCTCGGCGAGCTCCTTGACGCGGCCTTCGTTGATCAGGCCGGGCTCGTATCGCCATCGCCCGTCCGTCGTGTCCCACGCACGTCCGTGACCTCCGAAGTAGTCCGCGATTCCTTCGGAGAACCACAGCGACTCGCCCGAGTTGGTGAGGCGCTGCGTGGTGTAGAAGTCCATCAGCTGGTGCGTTCCCTCGTGGAACAGGGTCGTTCGGACCTCGTCCTCGCTGATTCCCTTCTGCGTCTTGCTGTCCGTGTTGTCGACCTCGGCCCAGGTGACGAGCCGCTTCGACCACGGCTCGAAGTGGGCAGCGCTGCTGATCTGCGCTCGGCTGTCCGACTTGCGGAGGTACTTGGAGTAATCCGAGTCGTAACGGAGCACGAGCACCGGCGTCGGCCGATCCATCTCGGCGAGGTTGAACTTCTTGCCGAAGCGCTCGAAGAACGTGTCCCGCAACTGCTCGAGAGTCTCGCCCCAACGCATGGCGACGGCCTCGGGGTCGTAGTTCTTGTCTCGTTGGACGATGATCACGAACGGCTTGAACGGAAAGCCGACGAAGCAGTTGCCCTCGACGCCTCGCCGCTTGAGGAAGTCGCCGACGTCCTTCTCGACGCCCGCGACGAGGCTCTCGCTGCGCTTGTAGAACGGATCCGTCGCCTTCTCTCGCTCCACCTTCGTGCGCCGCTCGGCCTCGCGAAGCACCTTGCGCCAGTCGTTCGCCAGGTCTTTCTGCCTCTCCGAGCGGGGATTGAGCCAGATCGTCGCCGGGAGATCCTTGCCCCCGGCGTCGCTCTTCATCTGGTCGATGGTGTCGGAGATGTCCTGTCGGAGCTTCCGCGGGAGGTACTCGGCCTTGGCGTATCCCTCAGCGTCGGCGAGGACGAAGGGCACGAACCCGAGCCGCTCCCGTGCGGTCGGCTGGGACTTCTCGATGCGGAGCACGCTCTCGTAGGCCTTCAGCGCCTCCTCCCGAAGCGACTTGACCTTGTCGTTGTCTCCAGCGCCCTGAGCCGTCGTCATCTCGGACCACAGCATGTTCGCGAGTGCCAGGAATTCCGTGGCTCCGGCGTTGGGCTGCTCGGCGTCGTAGCGCGCCGCAGCGAGGGGTTCGGTCGGGCGGGGCTTCTTCGGAGGGTCCGGCACCTTGGCGGGCACCGTCTCGGGCTTCTGCGCCGCCGTGCCGGTGGTTCCCGAGTTGCCCGAGGTCGCGGGCGACTGCTTCGGCGACTTGTCACCGCCGCCGAGGACGATGAAGAGCACGACGCCGATCACGAGGGCCGCGCCTGCGCCGCCGATGAGAAGCATGTTCGGGGGCTTCTTCGCGGGGGCCGGGTCCCGTGCGCCTGCGGCGGCTCGTGCAGGGCGGGGGGCCGCAGCGCCCGGTCGTGGCGCCGACCGCGCCGGTTGAGCGGGGCGCCCTACTGGCGGTCGGCCGACCGGCGGTCGTGCCGCTGCCGGCGCCCTCGGCGCCTCGGGTGCAGGGACCACGACGGTTCCGCCGCACCCGCCGCAGGTGAACTCGGTCCCCGGCTCAAAGTCGACCTCGAAACCGGCCCCGCAGGCCGGACACTTTGCATGCTGCATCGTCGCGCCTTTCCAGAAGCGCGGGATCATAGCCGAACTCCTTGCGACTTCAGGGCGCCGGCCGCCGACTGGCAGCCGCTTGTCTCGGCAGTATCATGCGCACCGAGTCCGTGACCCACCGATGACGGCGGATGACACGTGAATCCCAGGGCCGGTGACGAACCCGGCCACCCACCACGAGCTTGACAGTCGCGACACGGAACGGCGGCGGCGTGCGGAACCCGGAAACCACGGGGCATGAGCCCCACGTCCTCGACCGCGTCAACGCCATCTGCCCAGACGCGGTCAAGGTGCTGAACCGGCTGAACCGGTACGGCTTCAAGAGCTTTCTGTGCGGCGGCAGCGTGCGGGACCTGCTCCTGGATCTCCGCCCGAAGGACTTCGACATCGCGACCGACGCCACCCCGCGCCAGGTCAAACGGCTCTTCCGCAACAGCCGGATCATCGGGCGCCGGTTCCGCCTCGTTCAGGTGACGTTCGCCGACAAGATCCTGGAGGTTTCCACGTTCCGCAGCGCCGCCGAGCCTCCCGCCGACGGAACGGATCTCCTCATCCAACAAGACAACACCTTCGGCACACCCGAGGAGGATGCGCGCCGGCGCGACTTCACGATCAACGGGCTCTTCTACGACACCCAGACGGCGTGCGTCATCGATTACGTGGGCGGCATGGCCGATCTCGACCGCCGCGTCATCGAGACGATCGGTGATCCCTGGATCCGCTTCCGCGAGGATCCGGTCCGCATGCTGAGGGCCGTGAAATTCGCAGGGCGGCTCGGGTTCCGTCTCGCCGACGACGTCTACGAAGCGATCGTCGACTGCCGCCGGGAAGTGGAGCGTGCCGCGCAGCCGCGCGTGCTCGAGGAGATCTTGCGGCTGATGAACCTCGGCGGCGGTCACGACGCCGTGCGTCTCCTCTTCCGCACCGGGTTGCTCGAGGTGATGCTGCCCGAGCTTCATGCGGCACTCGATGACCTCGCATCGCGGCCGGATGCCGCGGCGTTTCAGGGCTACTGGCGTATGCTTCGGGCCTTCGACGACGCCGTCCGCGATGGCGAGGCCGTGACGAACGCCCGGATCTTCGCCGTGCTGTTCTCGCCGCTGTACGAGGAGGAGATCGAATCCGGGGGGAACGCCCCTCCGTCGTTGTCGACGGTCGACGGCTTGACGGACATCGCACAGCGACTGCGTATGGCACGCCGCGATGCCTATCGCGTCCGCCAGGTCATGCTGTCGCAGCGCCGCCTCTTCAAACGTCAGCCTGAGACGCCGCGCCGCAAGCAGATGCTCTCGCAGCTTTCGCACCGCGACTACTTCCAGGACTCGTGGTTCTTCTTCCGCCTGCGTGCAGCGGCGTTCGGCGGCGAGCTCGCGGAGGAGGCCGCACGCGTGAGCGAGAGGCTCACGCCGAGCGGCCGCGTGAGACCGACTGGCGACTGATCCGCCGGTGGGCGTCGCGTCACGCCACGGCGAATGCGTCGACGACCAGCTCCATCCCCGCGGGATCGAAGACCTTCATCTCCGTCCGCGCCCGATCGAGGCGAGCGGCGACAGGCGCCCCGGCCGTCATCTGCAGGTTGCGGACCATCGTCCGGAAGGCGTCCTTCACGCGGACGTCGCAATGGTGTACGAGGCTCGGGACTTCCACGTCGGCGGCCACGCTGACGGCCGCAATGACGGCCTGCGCCCGTGGATCGGAAGGCGCCGCGGCGGCCGCTGCCAGCGCCTCGTCCAGGTTGCACTCGTGCACGAACGACTCGGCGATCCAGCCACGCGCGGCGTCGCGTTCGTTGGGGTCCGCTGCCGCGCGGGCAAGCCACTTGCGTGCTTCCGCGAACATCTGCGCGGCGAAGAGCAGCTGACCGCCGACGAACCAGGCATGCGAGTCCGACGGGTTCTTCGTCAGCCAGCCAGTGATGAAGCCGAAGGCCGCGTTCAACTGCCCCGATCGGCGGGAACACTCGAGCCAGAAGTCCAGCGCCTCGTTCCGATCATCGACCTCGGCCATGACGGTCTCGATCGCCGCTCGAGCTGCGTCGTGCTCCTCCAGCATCTGGAGGGCACGCGCCAGCCCGGCGCCGGAGAGCGTGCTCGTCACGCCGGGCTGAGCGGGGATCACGAGCACCTTGCCATGTGCCTCGCGACAGTTGCGGAACTCACGGGCGGCAGTGCGCGCGTCCCCGAGATCGACGGCGAGCGACGCTCGGATGAAGCGCAGGTTCGTCGTGACGTCGGTCACGGCAAACCCCTGCTCCGCGATCTCCAGCCCGCGGCGCGGGTCACCGGCATCGCGCGTCAACTGCGCGAGCAATGCGAAGATCTCTCCGGCGAACGGAAGATCTCGGGCCTTGGCCTTCGGCAACGCGGCGACGTCCTCGGCGGCCTTCTGCAGGATCGCGCGGGCCCGCTCCGATTCTTCGGGGAACTGCCGGAGGAAGTCGGCGAACTTGTAGGCCAGGTACACGTTGGTCGGGTCGTCTGCGACCGCAAGTTCGAAGATCCGGCGGTTCCGCTCGTTCTTCTGCCGGCTTGCGACGATCTCCTTGCGGTAGCCGACGTGCGTCACTTCGCCCTCGACCTTGATCAGCTTGCCGCCCTCGGCGACGGCGATCTCGTTGAGCGCGTCGATCACCTGCTCGTGGATCCGGTTCTTGAAACGCAGATCCTTCCGCAGGACGAAGCAACGCATGATGAGCGTGGGGATCACCCGGCCGTCCTCGAACCGGTTGATGATCGGTAGGAACACGCCGTAGGTCTTGTGCCGGCGGACGGCCTCGCGCATCTCCCGGCCGCTCCGCGCATCCATGAACTCGTCCGCGTCGAGAACGAGCGCGAAGTCGCCCGTCGCCGCGTCCAGGGATTTATTTCGGGCCTTGGCGAAGTCGTCCGCCCACGGCTCGTCGATGACTCGTGCGCCGTGCGCCATCGCGATGGCGCGTGTGTCGTCGGCCGATCCGGTGTCGACGACGATCATCTCGTCGACGAATGGACGAGCGGCATCGAGTGCGCGGGCGATCGTGGCCGCCTCGTCACGCGCGATCATGCAGAGGCTGACCCTGGGTCCCTTCTTCATCTCTCTCTTCTCCCGGCCCTCGCCGAAGCCCGGTTCAGGCGAGCAGGTCGATCAGTGACTGGTGCGTTTGCGCGGCCTTCTTGACGATGGCGGCACCCAATTCCACCTGGTGCTTCGCCTCGATCATGTCGACGACGTCACCGATGGTGTCCGTCGAATCCGCGTCGGCGGGTGGCTTCGCTCCATCCTCGGGGAGCGTTCCGCGCGCGATGCGCTTCGCCGCCGCGTCGAGGCGGTTCACGCCGTCTTGGATCGTCTGGTATCCGGACTGAGTGACGGATGGGATCATGGTGCTCACCTATGTCTCTCGATCGAGCTCGTCGCCCTCGCACGGGCCATCACCTCGAATCGCGCGCAACTGCGTTCGAAGTTGCGATGCCGCGCACAGTTCGGCAGCGACCTCGGCGCGGCGTTCCTGGAGGCGACGGACGATCATTCGGTTCATCGCCGCGATCTCGTCAATCAGGTCGGTGGACGCCGCTTCGGCCCCGGTGCCCTCGAACGCCGGACGCACGGTGTCGATGAGCCGCTCGCTTTCGTTCGCAAGCCGCTCGATCTCGACGGTGTCGTCGTGCTCGATCGCAACGAGGATCAGTTGGGAGACGTCGCGCAGACGGCGAAGCGTCCCCAGCGTGGCACGTCTGTCAGTTGCGACGGGCAATTCCATCCCACCCTTCCCGGAGAGTCGACATCACCTGTCGTGCCTCGCGAACGAGCGCGCTGTTCTTCTCGGCGTTTCCGCGAGTGATTCGGTTCGTGATGAAGCCGTAGAGCGCAAAGAGGTCCCGCGCGACCTCCTTGCCTTCCTCCAGGTTCAACGAGGCTCGCAGCTCACCGACGATCGAGAGAGCGCGGCTCACCTGGGTGCCCGCCTCTGCTCGGCGTTTTCGGTCGAACGCGTCAGCCGCTGCGTCGAGCGATTGGATCGCACCGTCGTACAGGAGGACGACGAGCTTCTCCGGCGTCGCCGTCATGACGGCGTTCGTCAGGTACTCCATGCTGGCGCTGCGGAACTGCTTCTGCGGTGTCGACGTCACGGATTCCCTCCACTCCTACTCAGCCGAGGATCCCAGACAGGCTTGCGCCCTGCGACTGGAGTTGACCCACGACCTGTTCCAAGTTTCCGAATTTGGTGCGAAGCCCGTCGATGTAGCGGTCGAGCTGGACCTGGAGATCGGCAGCTCGCTGGTCGCCCTGTCGAATCCGATCGCGGATCGTCGACGTTCGGCTGTTGATCGTCTTGTTGATCGCTTCTCCGGACGTCTTCACCTTCTGCGCGATCCCGGTGGTGGCATCGGTGAAGATTCGCGCGATGCCGTCGGGGTCCGCCGCGATCGCGCGGTCGAAGGCCGTCTCGTCCAGTTGGATCTTGCCGTTGGAGGTCGTTTCGACGCCGATCGACGCGAGCGTGCGGAACGACGACGACGATCCCGTCACCTGCGTGCGGATCAGATTCTGGATCTGCCGATCGAGGGCCGTGATCGTCGAGTCACCGTAGAGGACGGCCTTGGTGTCCTTCAGCGCCGGGTCTTCCTGCGACTTCAGCTCGTTGATGACGTCGTTGAACGCCGTGATGACGCTCTTCACCTTCGTCTTGACCGCCGCATTGTCGCGCGCGACGGTCACGGTGGCGGTCGAGTTCTCCTTCGTCAGCGTGAAAGTGACTCCGTCGATCGTCTGGTCGACGACGTTCGTCGGGGAACTCACCTGCACGCTGTTGATCGTGAACGAAGCATCAGTGCCGGCTTTCAGTTGATTGCTGAGGTTCAACACCGACGGGGCGGAGGAGGCGGCCGTGAAGTTGTTGAAGTCGACCGTGAAGGCGTTCTTCGCGCCGGTCTTCTCGCTCGTGACGACGAGCTTGTAGGGACTGGTCGCCGTTCCGTCGTTGATGATGGTCGCCGTCACGGGGGCGGTGCTGTTGTTGATCGCATCCCGCACCTGCTCGAGCGTCGCGTCGCTGCTGATGTTGACCGTGAAGTCGACATCGTCGACGGTGAACCCGATGGCGCCGTGTCCGAGGAGGGTCGTCTTGGAGGCGAATCCCTGGGACGAATGGCTCTCGGCCGCAGCCAAGCGTGAGACCGCGATCTGATACGTCCCCTCGTTTGCCGACCCGTTCGCCGTGGCCGCGATCGCCGCCGTGTCCGTCGACGTCGTCGTGAACGCCGAGAACTCGGCACTGGTATCGAGCTCCTTCAGCTTCGCCGTGAGCGCGTCGACCTTCGCCTTGAGGGTCGTGAACTGCGTCTGCTGCTTCTGGAGCTTCGCCTTCGTGGCGTCGAGTCGGTCGATGGGTGCTCGCTTGACCTGAGAGAGCGCCGAGATGATCGACGCCGTGTCGAGGCCCGTAGCAAACCCCTGGAACTGGGCGATGGGCGTTGATGATGTCGTTGCCATGGTTGTTCGAAGGCGGACGCAAGGCCCTCCCCCCTGGTGTTTTCGGCCCTCGCGCGCAGGACTGTTGAGGATGCTTGAAGATGCGAAATCTGCGCGGCCGGCGCGGTTTCGGGCACCCTGTCGGGCTATCCGACGGCAGGAATATCTTTCAGAGGGGTGTCGCAAACGCCGATAGATGCATCGACGTCGGTCTTTGGCCCAGGAGAGGCGACTCTCCCAGTTTGTTCGAGAACACGACATGACGGTGCGTTTTCAATTGTTGGTCGTCGATTCGGATCCCGGCCTCGTCAGCGAACTGACGCATGCGCTGGGGATCGAGGCGGTGCAGGTCCGTGGCGCTGCGGATCTCGCCGCGGCTCGCCGTGCGATCGCCGAGACCATGCCGGACGCCGTGCTCGTCGAGCACCGCTTGTCGGACGGGCTCGGCATCGACCTCGTCCGCGAGCTGCACCGGCTTCCAGATGCCCCCGTGATCCTGATGACCGCGCTGTATCCGGACGTTCGCGTCGTCGTCGAAGCCGTGCGCGAGGGCGCGCTCGACGTCCTCGAGAAGCCGCTCTTCGCCGAGCGCCTCTTGAACGTCCTCACGCCGGCGCTCGAGGATCAGGCGGCGACGCGGCGCGCATCCCACCGGAAGGGGCCCACGCCGACCGATCTTTCGCGGCCGCCCATCATCGGTGACAGCGACGCCGTCGCTCGCCTGCGCGATCACATCGCACGAGTCGCGTCGACCCCCAGCACCACGGTGCTGATCCAGGGCGAGAGCGGCACGGGCAAGGAACTCGTCGCCCGCGCGATCCATTTCGACGGTCGCCGCAGCGCGCGCCCGTTCATGGCGATCAACTGCGCGGCGCTCAACGAGAACATCCTCGAGGCCGAGCTGTTCGGCTACGAGCGCGGCGCGTTCACGGGTGCGAGCCCGAATGGCAAGGTGGGACTCCTGGAGGCCGCCGATGGCGGCACGGTCTTCCTCGACGAGATCGGGGAGATGGCGCCGTCGCTCCAGGCGAAACTCCTCCGGTTCCTTCAGGAGAACTCGTTCAAGCGCGTCGGTGGAACGAAGGACACCCGAGTGGACGTGCGCATCATCGCGGCGACCAACCGGGAGCTGTGGGACGACGTTCGCACCGGTTCCTTCCGCAAGGACCTCTTCTTCCGGCTGAACGTCATGCCGATCCGCGTGCCGGCGCTCCGCGAGCGCAAGTCGGACATTCCGGTCCTCGCCGCACACTTCCTCGACCGCTTCGCACAGGACCTGCGCAAGCCCGTCTCCGGTTTCAGCGAGACCTCGCTTCGGACTCTGCTCGAGCACGAATGGCCTGGCAACGTCCGTGAGCTCCGCAACGTCTGTGAATACGCCGTCATCGTCTGCGACGGAGCCGAGATCGAGCCTCGCCACCTGGCGTTCTCCGAGCATTCCGAGCCGACGGCGATCGAGTCCACACCCGATTCGGAGACGTCGGCCGACGTCCTGCCGTTGCGCGATCGAACGCTCCGCTCCGTGGAAGAGGACCTGATCCGCCTCGTTCTCGGCGAGACGCGCTTCAACATCACGCGAGCTGCGAAGATGCTCGGCATCAACCGCAGCACGCTCTATCACAAGATGAAGAGCCTGGGCCTCGAGGGGAACGAACGACTGTTCCTCCGACGCACCGTCTGATTCTCCGACGCTCGCGCGCCGCTGTCGCACTTCGCGACGTCGTCGGCCGCAGCGGCCGACTTTTCGAACATGCCACGCACACGGTCCGTCACGAAACACGAGGAAAACGCCCTGAAGCGCGCAGGAACGCCGCTTGCTGAAGCGCAAACGAAGCCATGACGTCCGAGCCACCCAACGCTGATCACGACGCCGTGGCGGGTCCACCCCGCCACACGACGACCACCAGCACTCCGCACGCAGGACCGCCGGCCGCAGAGACGGTGCGTCCCGCGACGGTCTCGGGTCCGGCGACGCACGGCGACTCCGCGGCGAAACCCAAGCCGACGCCGCGGCCGATGACGGCCCAGCGCCCGGCGACGGGGGCACGTCCGCCGTCGCAGACGGGCGCGGCGCCGCCCCGCACGACCGTAGCACGGCCCGCGACTGTCGCGAACGCTCCGGCAGCGCCGGCTCCGACGGCGAGCCCCGCGGTGCGGTCCAAGCGGCGGAAGCTCGTGCTCATGGGGGCCGCGGGCGCACTCCTGACGATCATCGGGCTGGCCGCGTGGTTGATGCTCCGCAACGCAGCGCACGCGGTTGCCGAGTCGGAACACGAGGCGGGCGAGGGGACGGCGGACGGCGCGGACGGCGCCCACGACCCCCACGCCCCTGCGGCCAGGCCGCATGAGGGAACGGACGAACACTCTCCTTCCGCCGAGGCTTCGGGGCACGCACAGGAGGGGGTCGCCGCGACGGCGCGTCCTGGATCCGGGCACGACCGCCTCGATCTCACCGAGCTTCTCGTCCTGGCCGAGGCGGCGGTTCGCGGCGGCCGACTCGCCGACGCGCGGAAGATGGCCGTCAGGATCAGGCCCCTCCTTCCGAAGGGGGAGTCGGAGCTGCGGCTCCGCTACGAGCGGATCCTCGCAGCTGCCGGCAGGCCGACGCCACAAGACGAGGCCGGCTCCGGGCAGGACGATGCGTCAGCAGAGCCCGGTCCCGCTCGCACCGCGCGGCTCGCTGCCGCCGATGCTGATTTCGTCGCGGGACGGATGCAGGACGCCCGCGAGAAGTACCTGGCGTTCCTCATGAGCGCCGGTGACCTGGGAGCCGACGAGGAGGCCCTCATCGCGTGGGCGCACGGACGCATGGCGATCGCAGTCGCGGCGATCTGGCGTGACAAGGCGGCGAGCGTCGAGATCCCAGAGCCCAAGGTCACGTTCGCGGGGAAGGAGCCATGAGCCGAAACGGCGCCCTCCTCGTTCTCCTGCTCGTGTTGGCGGCGTCCCCGGTGGCCGGCCAACGCAGGGCGGTCGTGGCGGCGAACGGGGCGAGCCAGAGCCGCCTCCTCGAGATCCATGCCAGCGACACCTCGGTGGTGGACCTGCTCGCTCGCGCCTGCGCGGCGTTCGGCGTCGAGCTGCGTGTGGAGCCGGCGCTCATGGCGGATCTGGTCCAGCGGACGATTTCCATCGACCGCGCCCGGATCACGCTCGACGAGCTCGCGATCCTGATCAGCGCGAGCACCGGCTTCATCGTCGACGTGAAGGAGAACCGGCTTCAGGTGAGGCCCGCGGCCAGCGATCCGGAGACGGCGTTGGCGGACGCGGCGATGCATCATCTCGATCACACGATCCTCGTACACGCGGAACCGCGGCTTGCGGCCGACGTGCGATACGCACGCGCCGATCTGCTCTACCGCCTCACGCGGATGCACGAGGCCGGCGTGAGCTTCGAGTCGTTCACGTCCGAGTTCCCCAAGGACTCACGGGTCCCCATGGCGCGGCTGCTCGCGGGCTACGCGTACTACAAGTCGGGCGACCTCCCGGCGGCGAAGAAGGCGATCGATCAGCTCGAGGCGAGCGACGCCGGGTTGCCGGACCTCGCGAACGCCGAACTCGTGCCCGCCGTGATCCACCGGGCCGCGGGCGACGATGAGGCGGCCGGCATCCGGCTGCGGCGTGTCGTTCGCGAGGGATCGTCGCCGCGCGCTCGTGCCGTCGCGAGCCTGCTCCTGACGGAGCTCGAGCTCGACTCGAAGCGAGTCGACGACGCCTTCGTGGCGCTCGCCGAATTCCGCTCGGAGGCCCGGCGGGAGTTTCCCGACCTGGCCAAGCACGTTCCACTCGCCGTCGGGATCGGCCTGATGCTGAAGGGGGACTTCCGATCGGCGCTCCTCCAGCTGCGCATCGCGCAGCGGAACGTCGACGAGAAGTCGGCGCAGATCCGAGCGGCCGAGTCCGTGGCGGTTGCGTTCGTGGCGCTGGATGACCTGGTCACGGGCCTGGTCGCAGTCCAGCGTTGTCTCGCGCTGGGACCCGAGGGACTGCAGAAGCGTCGCGCGTTGCTCATGAAGGCCGAGCTCGAGGAACGGCTTGGCCTGTTCGAGCAGGCCGTCGTCTCGGCGACCGAGACCCTGGCGGCGACGCCGGACGCCTCACAGACGGCCGAGCGGGCGCTCGCCGTCCTCGCGCGATCCCTGGGAAACACGGACCGCCACGACGAGGCGGCGCGCGCCCTGGAAGCGCTCACGACGGTGCCGCGGTATCGGGCGGCGGCACTCGTCCACCTCGCACGCACGGAGCGGCGGGCCGGCAACAAGAGTGCCGCGCTCGCGGCCATCGACCGCCTGAAAGCTGCCGACTTCATCGACCCGACGCCGTCGAAGGCGGAGGTCACGACGCTTCGCGGCGAGCTTCTGCTCGAGCTGGGGCGGCCGCTCGAGGCGGCTCGCGTGTTCGAAGGTCGCGAGGAGGAAAAGAGATGAGGCGCTTGGATTCCAACGCCGTGTTGATCGCTCTGGTGCTCCTGCCGCTCGCGGCATGGTCCCAGACGCGCTCCGGGGGAAGTCAGGACGACGCCGCCAAGCCCCGTGGCGGCGACGGCGAGTCCCCGCCGACCGTCGACGAACTGGTCGGCGACGCATTGCATCACCTCCAATGGGTCGACCGCCGCTCGGCCAAGGCGATCTCGGCGCGACTCTCGGAGACGGAAGTCGAGCTTCGCCTCTTGAACGGTCTTCTGACCCGCGTGCAAGGCGGGCTCCTCGTCGACGCTCCTGGCACGGGGCGGTCGATGGAAGACGCGACCGAGGCCGCGCGGGCCGAGAACGTCCGGCGCGTGGAGGAGCTTCGCTCACGTCTCGCGCTCGCAAACGAGATGAAGCGCGCGCCCGTCGCTGCGCCCACGCGCACCGAGGCGGAGACACCTCCCAAACCGACCCGGGCGACGGCGATCGGCAGCGCGCTCCTCGCGGTCGATCTCGACGTCCCGGTGACTGCGCCGCGGGCCGCGGAGTCCAAACCGGCGCCGCGGGCAATGGCGCTCGACCCCAAGGGCCTGAGCCGGGCGCTCTACGCGGCGGAGGATTTCAGCGGCGCCTTGGAAGCCGCGAACCAGATACCCGAGGACGCGCGCACGTCGGAGGATCGCTACCGCATCGCCCGTTCCCTCGACCGCCTCGACCGCTGGACGGAGGCCAAGGCCGCCTACGAGGCGCTCGCGAAGGCAGACCCGGAAGGACACTGGGGACGCCAGGCTTCCTGGATGCTCCGCATCGGAGGCGGCCGGAAGGGTGTGGACGACGCCGTGAAGAAGCGCATCGACAGGGTCAAGCAGACCGGAGAGAAACAACAGTGAGTGGACTCGAAATCGAAAGCGCTGCCGCTGCGGCTCCGCAGGTCGAGGACATCTCGAAGCTCACGGAGAGCTTCCACGTCTTCACCCGCGTGACGCGAGACCTCGAGGCCGCGTATGGCCGGCTTCGCATGCGTGCCGAGAGCGTGGACCAGCGCCTGCGTGAGGCCAACGGCCAGCTCCGTGAGAAGGTCGTCGAGCTCGAGCAGGTGACCGGGCACCTTCACGGCGTGCTGGATGCGATCCCGTGCGGTGTGATCGCCTGCGATCGGGACGGCAGCATCGTCAGCATGAATCGGGCCGCCGAGCGCATTCTCGGACGTGCGGCCTTCGAGTTGATCGGGCGCGATGCGCGCGCGGTCTCGGCACGCGACGGAACGCCGCTTCTCGCCTTGCTCGGCGGTGGACAGGGCCCGGTCGAGCGCGACGTCGAGTCGTTCGACGGGTCGCGGCGTCGCGTGTCATCGGTCGTCGCCACGCTCGAAGACGGCGGTCGCATCGAGGTCATCTCCGACCTCACTGAGGTGTCTCACCTGCGCACGCAGTTGAACCGTCTGGACACGCTTGCGGCTCTGGGAGAAATGGCGGCCGGAATCGCGCACGAGATCCGCAACCCGCTGAACGGCATCGAGGGTTTTGCCGGGCTGCTCGCTCGCATGCTCGCCTCCGCCGAGGGCATCGACCGAGTGCAGGCGCAGCGTTACGTCGATCGCGTGCGCCGGGGTGTCGGCGAGGTGAACGAGATCGTGACGAACCTTCTGCTTTGGGCTCGGCCGGAGCGCCTCGCGCGCTCGACCTTCGGCCTCCCGGAGCTCGTCGGGGAAGTCATCGGCGATGCGCCCGTGCTCGCGGGCGCGCAACGGCACGCCGCCATCGAATGCACGGGGATTCGTGAGGTCACGAACCTCTTGGCGGATCGCGTCAAGCTGAAGATCGTGCTCTCGAACCTGCTCAAGAACGCTCTGGAAGCGACGGGACCCGACGGTCGGGTCGTCGTCGCGATCGACCGCTCGTCGACGGGCCTGAGCATCCGCGTCGACGACACCGGCCCGGGTGTGCCGTCCGATCTGCGCCGCAAGCTCTTCCGTCCGTTCATCACCGGCAAGGCGTCGGGAACCGGGCTCGGCCTCGCCGTCGCCCGCAAGCTCATCGAGGTGCACGGCGGCGAGCTCCAACTCGTCGACGGGCGGCTCGGAGGCGCTGGTTTCCTCGTCACCCTGCCCGATCGTTGCGTGGCGGCTTCGCGAACGGCGGCTGAGCCCGCTGCGCTCGCCGCCGGAGGGATGACGTGATTCAACGCGTACTGATCGTCGACGACGACGCCCTGTCTCGCGAGTTCCTGGTGGAAGCGATCGAGGCCAATGGCCTGGAGACGCGCGCCGCCGCCGACGGAAGCGCGGGCATCGCCCTCATCGAGCGCGAGGAGTTCGATCTCGTCATCACCGACCTGCGGCTGCCGGGGGCCGACGGACTCGCCGTCCTGAGGGCGTCGCGCGAGCGAGCCCCTGCCCGGCCGGTGGTCGTCCTGACGGCGTTCGGCGCCGTGGAAACCGCCGTCGAAGCCATGCGCGACGGCGCCGCCGACTTCCTCCTGAAGCCGCTGTCGCCGGATCAGCTCGACCTGGTCCTGCGCCGCGTGCAGGGACAAGCTCGTCTCGAACGCGAGAACCGCACGTTGAAGGCTTGCCTCGAGCCGTCGCGACCGACGCGGACGCGCCTCATCGGTCGCAACCGCGGCTTCCGTGACGCCCTCACGCTCGCCGAACGCGTCGCCCGCACGAACGCGACCGTGCTGATCCGCGGCGAAAGCGGCACCGGCAAGGAACTGGTCGCGAGCCTCATCCACGAGAACTCACAGCGCGCGAGCGGACCCTTCGTCCGCGTGAACTGCGCGGCCTTGACGGAAACGCTGCTCACCTCCGAGCTCTTCGGGCACGAGAAGGGGGCGTTCACGGGCGCGCACCAGCGCAAGGAGGGCCGCTTCGAGCTCGCCCAAGGCGGCACGTTGTTCCTCGACGAGATCGGCGAGGTGGCTCCGGAGGTCCAATCCAAGCTCCTGCGCGTTCTCGAGGTGGGCGAGTTCGAGCGCGTCGGTGGGACGCGGACGATGAAAGCCGACGTCCGCATCGTCGCTGCGACGAACCGAGACCTCGAGGCGGCGATCGGTGAAGGCCGGTTCCGCGAAGACCTCTTCTATCGCCTCAACGTGTTCCCGGTCACGCTGCCGCCGCTGCGCGATCGTCGCGACGATCTCGCCCCGCTCGCCGCGCACTTCCTCGATCAGTTCCGCCGCGAGCTCGGTGGATCCGCGCGCAAGTTCGACGACCGCGCGCTCATGACGATGGCGGCCTACGACTGGCCCGGGAACGTGCGTGAGCTCGTGAACGTCGTCCAGCGAGGGATCCTCCGCGCCGGCGGGGACACGATCCTCGCGGAGGACCTGGGACTGCCGGCCCAGGGCGCGGCACCGCGCGCCGTCGTCGTTCCGCTCGGGCTCACCATCGACGAGACGGAGCGCCATCTGATCCTGCGCACCCTCGACATGACCGGCTGGAACCGCACGGAGGCGGCTCGGGTCCTGGGCGTCACGACGCGGACGCTGAGCAACAAGCTGCGCCTTTATCGGAGCCAGGGACTCCTGTCCCAGGTCGTGAGTGCCTGACCATGAACCCACTCGGTCGAAACGAACCCCTCCTCCGCGTGATGCTCGACGCGACTGCGAGCCGGCAGCGTCTCATCGCGCAGAACATCGCCAACGCCGACACGCCGAACTACAAGGCGAAAGACCTGGACTTCGGCAAGGCACTCGACACGGCTCTGATGAATCCGGACGCCGACAACGTCCCGGAAGCGGAATTCACGGTCGTCGGTCGGGGTGGGCCCGCGAAGCCGAACGGCAACGACGTCGACCTCGAGCAGGAGGTCGCCGAAGCAGGCAAGAACGCCCTGATCCACCAGACCGCACTCGCAATCGTCAATCTCAAGACCCACGAAATGCGCAGCGCCATCGCGGGTCGCAGCCTCTGAGGACCTGATCCATGAACTTCGACCGAATGTTCGGAGCACTCGCCATCACGGGCTCGGGGATGACCGCGCAACGCGTTCGCATGGACGTCGTCGCGGAGAACATCGCCCACGCGGAAGACATGAACCGCGGCGACGGCAAGCCGTACCGCCGCAAGGAAGTGGTCTTCGAGACGCTTCTCGACAAGGTGCAGAACGGGATGGTCCACGCCCGCGGCGTCGTCGAGGACGACAAGACGCCGCTTCCGGTCGTGCACCGGCCCGACAGCCCGTACGCCGACAAGGACGGCAACGTCACGATGCCGAACGTGACGCCGGTCTTCGAGATGGTCGACATGCTCTCGGCCTCGCGGGCGTACGAAGCGAACCTCCAGGCCTCACGCCAGTTCAAGAGCATGATCGAGCAGGCCCTGCAGCTCGGGAGGTGATGAGAGATGAACCCACTCAGCGTCATCGGATCCGGCGGAGGTCAGGCCTACGAGGCCGCGTTCAAGGCCGCGGGCAAGACCCAGGAGCCGGGCGACAAGGGCGCCGGATTCTCGACGGCGATCAAGAACGCCGTCGGCGAGACGAACCGCCTCCAGACGGAAGCGGACGAGATGGTCACGAAACTCGGGACAGGCGAGATCGGCGACGTCCACCAGGTGATGCTGGCGATGAACCGCGCCGACCTCTCGTTCCGCATGATGCTCGAGGTCCGCAACAAGCTCCTGGATGCATACCAGGAAGTCATGCGCATGCAGGTGTAGTGCTCCAACGAATTGAAGACACATGCCAGCCATCATCCAAAACCTGAAGAAGATCTGGGCCCGAATGAACGGCGCGCAACGCGCCCTCATGATCGGAGTCATCGCGTTGTGCGTGGGTGGGATGATCGCCGCGGCGTTCTGGGGCGGCAGTCCGTCGTTCCGGCTCTTGCGCGGCAACCTCGATCGCGAGACGGCATCGAAGGCGCTGACGCGCCTGGACGAGGCCGGCATCCGCTACCGCCTGGAGAACGACGGGCGCGAGATCATGGTCGACGTCCGCGATTTCGAGCGCGCGCAGACCGTGGCGGTCCAGCAGCAACTCTTTCCCGTGGATGGTGATCTGCTGGGTTATCGCGGGATCACCAACATGAGCTTCGGACTGACGGAGGAGCAGCAGAAGCTCCGGGTCCGCATCGCGCAGGAGGAGGAGATCGCGCGCTCGCTGAAGCAGTTCGAGGGCGTGGACTCCGTGAAGGTCCACCTCGTCCCGAGTGAGCGAGGGTTCAGCCGCAAGGACGCGCTCCCGGCCAAGGCTTCGGTCGTGATCAAGACGAAGCCCGGGCACGTGTTCGACCCGAGCACGGTCGAAGCGATGACGCTCGTCGTCGCGAACGCGGCTCCGGGGCTGACCCGCTCGAACGTCGTCATCACCGATACACGCGGAACGGCGCTCTCGGTGCCAGGGCGTGACTCGGATGGTGCCGGCATGCTCACCCAAGCCCGCGCGCGGGAGATCTACCTGGCGAACAAGGCCCAGTCCGCGTTGGATGCGGCGCTCGGGCCCAACCACGCCGTCGTTCGGGTCGATGCCGTCGTCGAGAGCGAGACGACCGACAACACGACCTCGGCGATCAAGCCGGACTCGAAGGTCACGATGTCGGAGAAGGTCACGAACTCGGCCGATGGGGGAGGCTCGAAGCCCGCCGGTCCCGTCGGAACGCGCGCGGAGACCGAAGGTGCGACCGCCGCATCCTCTGGCGGGAAGTCGGAGGAGATCGAGAGCAAGTTCGAGTACACGCGCGAGACGACCCACACGACCACGGAGCGGATCGGGATCGTGAAGCGGCTCACCGTCAGCGTGCTCCTCGACAAGTCCTTCGAGGCGAGCCAGGACCAGGTGAAGGGAATCGTCAAGGGCGCGGTGGGCTTCGACGAGGCCCGCAAGGACTACATCGAGCTCGCGGTCGTTCCGTTTGCCGAGCCGCCCAAGCCCGTCGAGCCGGCGGCACCGGGAGGGATCGCGGGCCTGGAGCTTCCCTCCGTGATCGAGATGATCAAGTGGGGCGTCACGGGCATCGCGTCGATCATCATCGGACTGATGGTGTTGAAGTCGGTGAAGGCGGCGCGCGCCACCATGAGGACCGCGTTCGAGGATGCTCAATCCGAGCCGAAGGAAGAGTCCCGGCGCTCCGATCCCACGGTCGAGATCTCCCAGGTCATCGATCGGGATGCCCAGGCCGTGAGCAAGCTCCTGCGCAACTGGCTGTACGAGACGGCGAAGGGTTGATGGACGACAGATGGCCAAGCTGAGTGGAATCCAGAAGATCGCGGTGGTGCTCGCGGTGGTGAATCGCGAGACGGCCGTCAAGCTGCTCAAGACGTTCGAAGAGGACGAGCAGCAGATGATCACCCAGGCGCTGCTCGAGCTCGAGAACCTGGATCTCGACGAGTCCAGCATCACGTCCATCGTGGACGAGTTCCGCAAGCTCCTGAAGGAAGGCGGATCGGCCATCACGAACATCGAGAAGACGTTGAACGAGCTGCTCGCACACGTCCACGGGCCCGAGGAGGCGCGCAAGCGGATCACGCAGCTTCGCGAGGAGTCCAAGACCTCACATCCGTTCCGGGCGCTTCGGGGCCTGAAGGGTGGCGACCTGGCGAAGGTCCTCCTGACGGAACATCCGCAGGTGCAGGCTTTGGTGCTCATGCACCTCGATCACGATCTCGCCGCGTCCGTGCTGGACGAGATCCCCGAGGACCTGCGCCCGGCCCTCGTCGCTCGGATCGCAGCGACGGAGGAGCCTCCAGCGCGTCTCGTCAAGACCGTCGCTCACGAAGTCATCGAACGCACCCGCGGACTCAAGCGCGGGGGAGAGAAGGATCCGAATGCCACCGACCCGCGGCTCGAGACCGTGGCGCGCATCCTGTTGTCGGCGCAGCCGGGCAACGACAAGCTCGTGCTCGACAGCCTCACGACGAAGAACGAAGATCTGGCGAAGAAGATCCGCGAGAAGATGTTCGAGTGGACCGATCTCCTGTCACTCGACAAGCGGACGATGCAGCGCGTGCTCGCCGACACGGACACGCGGCTCCTCGCCATGTCGCTCAAGGGCTCGGACGAATCCGGTGTGGGAGCCAAGGTCCTCTCCGCCGTCTCGTCGCGCACGGCGGACATGATCAAGGACGAGCGCGAGCTGTTGGGCAGTGTTCCGCTGAAGGACGTGCTCGACGCACGCAACCAGATCCTGAATTCGATCCGCGATCTGATCTCGAAGGGCGAGATCTCCATCGCCCGTGGGAAGGACGCCGTCTATGTCACATGAGCGGCTGATCCTCCCGCGAGGGCTCGTTTCGTTCCGCGCGGCGCCGACGTCAGTGCCGGCGCCGGCGGCGGGGGCTCAACCGGCCGCCGCGCCCTCCGCCGTCGCGCCTCCGGCGCCTGGCCTGTCCGTCGCCGAACTCAAGGACCTCCAGCGGCGCGCGTTCGAGCGAGGGTGTGAGTTCGAACGCAAGAACCTGGATTCACGCTTCAACGCCATGATCGTGGACCTCGAGCGCGCCGCCGAGGCGTTGGCTCACCAACGTGAGGACGAGCGGAAGCTGACGGCCCAGTTCGCCGTGGAGGTCGCCCTCGGCGTCGCAGAAATCCTCGTGGGGAATGCCGTTCGCCAGTCCGCGCACGACGTGAAGAAGATGGTGGACACGGTGCTCCATGAGGCGGTGCCATCGATCGGCGACCAGGCCGTGATCGTGGCACTGAACCCCGCAGACCTCGCAGAACTCGAGGTCGTCCGGGCGCAAAGTCGTGCGTCGGGCGGCGAGGCCGCCAACGCGCTGTCCGACTCGTGGTCGCGCGTGCGCTTGCATGCGGACGCAGGCGTTCCGCGGGCGGGATGCCAGGTACGAGCGGGCGGCGCCGAGCTCTCGACGGACGTCCATGCACGGCTTTCAGTGATCGGCGAGCGGCTGCGCGCCATGGCGTTGGAGGACCGGGATGATGCGTGACGTCGCGACGTACCTCGCGGCCGCGAGCCGCGTCCCATCGATTCGCCAGACCGGGCGCGTCACCCGGATGGTCGGGCTGACGATCGCCTGCCGCGGCGTCACCGTGCCGCTCGGCGAGCTTTGCTCGATCGATCGCGGCGCGATGTCGCCGCTGCTCTGTGAGGTCGTCGGATTCGAAGAGGGACACTCGCTTCTCATGCCGCTCGGGGACGCGGACGGTCTCGTTGCTGGTGCCCTCGTCACCCCCATGCACCAACGACCCACGGTCACCGTCAGCCAGCAGATCCTCGGGCGCATCCTCGACGGCCTGGGTCGCCCCATCGACGACAAGGGGCCGCTGCCGCGGGGGGAGGCCGTTGCTCTCGTGAAGGACGCGCCGTCCCCGCTGCACCGCCGCAACATCGATCAGCCGCTCGAGACCGGCGTGTCCGTCATCGACGGGTTCCTCACCCTCGGACGCGGGCAGCGCGTGGGCATCTTCGCCGGCTCGGGCGTCGGCAAGAGCACGCTCCTCGGCGACATCGCACGTGAAACGCTCGCAGACGTGAACGTGATCGCCCTGGTGGGTGAGCGCGGTCGCGAGGTCGGCGCGTTCATCGAGGAGACGCTCGGCGAGGACGGCCTGCGACGCTCGGTGGTGGTCGCCGCCACGAGCGACACACCTCCGTTGATCCGCATCAAGGCTGCGTACACGGCCGTGGCCATCGCCGAGTGGTTCCGCGACCAGGGCGCGGACGTCATGCTGATGCTGGATTCGGTCACCCGTTTCGCGGCTGCGAGTCGCGAGGTGGGACTGGCTCTCGGCGAGCCTCCGACCGTGAAGGGCTATCCGCCGTCGTTCTTCAGCACGGTTCCCAAGCTGGTGGAGCGGCTGGGTCGCACGCTGTCGGGAAGCATCACGGGCCTGTTCACCGTCCTCGTCGATGGCGACGACATGAACGACCCGGTCGCCGACACCATGCGTGGATTGCTGGATGGGCACATCGTGCTCTCGCGCGCAATCGCCCGCAGCCGGTACCCGGCCGTCGACGTCGCAGGGTCGGTCTCGCGCATCATGCCCCGCGTCGTCGCGAAGGAGCATCTCGAGGCGGCGGCACGCGTCCGGCGCTCCATGGCCACATACGAGGATGCTCGCGATCTGATTGCGGTCGGCGCATATCGGCCAGGCGCCGACCCAAAAGTCGACAAGGCGGTTCGTTCGATCCAAGAGATTGACGGTCTGCTGTCCCAGAAGACCGGCGATGGCCGGGCATTCGCCGACACGGTTCGCCGGCTGACCGAAATCGGCCAGAAGGTCGAGTGATGAAACGCTTCCGCTTCCGCCTGAAACGACTGTTGGACGTACGCCGGATCGAAGAGGATCAGGCCGCGCTCGCTTTGCGGCGCGCCATGCAGACGCTCGGCGCGATCGAGGAGCGGATCATGGGCCTGCGCGCGGAGCACCAGACGCTCTACCGGGACCTCGGGGTCTTGCTCGCGCGGGGAACGACCGATCCTGCGGCTCCCGTGCAGACGGGACTTCATGCTGGTCGAATCGAGCGGCTCGTTCGCGCTGCCGAGCGCGAGCGCGACGACGCGGCGCAGGCGGTACGAACGGCCCAACAGGAGTTGCAGAAGCGCAAGGCCGCGCGCCGGGCGTTCGAGCAACTGGAAGAGAAGGAGCGGGCGGCCTGGGCCGAAGAGTCGCGGCGCGAAGAGAACGCATTCCTCGACGAAGTCGCCGGCACGCGCTTCGCCAACCGAACGAGGTGATCCATGGGACTTGTGATGAAGGTCTTCGGTGCACTCCTGGTTGCACTGCTCTTGTTCGCGGGGATGGTCCACGGCGCACTGATGATCAAGGGGAACCACAAGCCGGAGGCCATGGGCGTCTTCCATGATTGGCCCGTCATCGGTGGGTTCTTCCCGAAGTACGTTCCGGAGACCCCGCCGCCGACGCAGGAGGAAATCCGCGACCGCGAGGCGGCCAGGTGGCTCGAAGAGAGCCGCCACGACTTCAAGCTTCCCGAGCCCTACACCGTGGATCAGATCAAGACCATGGTGATGGAGTTGAAGGAGGCTCGATCCCGTGCCGAGTCGCTCGAGACGCGTCTGTTGGAACAGCGAGGCGAGATCGATCGCGCGAAGGCGGAACTGGACGCTCAACGCGAGGAGATCGCGCGATCGCGCTCGAAGCTCGACAAGGACTGGGAGGAAGTGAAGAGCGCGCTGGACGAACTGGACCGACAACGCGTCTTCGTCGAGAAGACCGAGGTGAAGAACTTCAAGAGCCTCGCGAGCATCTATGAAGGCATGGCGGCCGAGGACGCGGCCGCCAAGCTCAAGGACCTGGATCCGGACATGGCGGCGAAGCTCATCTCGCGCATGACGGAGCGCAAGGCCGGCAAGATCCTCGGCGCCATGAAGACGCCGGAAGCGGTCGCAATCACCAAGCGGCTGCAGACGCTGACGACCGACGAGCGCCACCCAGAGACCCCCACCGCCGCGAAGTAGCGCGGGACGGCTCGCACTCGCGAACGTTCGCCTGCGGGCATCTATCGCCTCGGCGACATCCGATTCAGCTCCGGGCGAGCCAGCGGTCGATGATGCACCGGGCGCGGAGTTCCTCGATCTCGGGGATCCGCAGGCGTTTGGTCTGAGGAGAGTGTGATGGATCTCGCGAGCGTCATCGGTGCGACCATGGGTTTGGGCATCATCGCCTGGATGATGCACCACGAAGGCGGTTTCGAACTCTTCATCAACCTGCCGGGAATCATCCTCGTGTTCGGTGGCACGCTGGCGGCGACGCTGCTCGCGTTCCCCATGAACCTCTGCGCAGCGGTTCCCTCGTCCATCAAGAAGTGCTTCATCTACCCGCTGCCGTCTCCGCCCGAGGAGATCGACCGACTCGCGGACTACGCGACCGTCGCACGGCGCGAAGGCCTCCTTGGGCTCGAGGAGAAGATCAAGAACGTCAAGGACCCGTTCCTGCAGAAGGCGATCATGCTCGTGGTCGACGGGTTCCAGGCCGACTCGGTTCGCGAGATCCTGGAGGCCGACGTGCACACGATGAAGGAGCGCCACGGCACGGTGAAGAAGATCATCGACAACGGAGCCGCCATGGCGCCGGGGTACGGAATGGTCGGAACCCTGCTGGGCCTCGTCGGCATGCTCGCGAAGCTGTCCGATCCCTCGTCGATCGGTGGATCCATGGCCGTTTCGCTGCTCGCGACGTTCTACGGCGCCATGCTCGCGAACGTCATCTTCATGCCGCTCGCCAGCAAGCTCGATACGCGTGCGAAGGAGGAGGCACTCATCCGCACGCTCATGATCGAGGGAGTGCTTGCGATCCAACGCGGTGACAAGCCGCAGGTGCTGAAAGAGCGTCTGAAGGCGTTCCTGAACCCGAAGGCCCGCCGTCGCCTCCAGTCGGCGTCGCCCAAGGCCGAAGGCGCAGCCGCGGAGAAGTGAACCATGTGCGGTGGCGGTGGTGATGGGCCGGGCTGTCCGCTGTGGGTGATCTCGTTCGCCGACATGATCGCGAACCTGGTCATCTTCTTCATTCTCATGGCGACATACTCATCCTCGAGTTCCGGCTCGGCGGCGGACGGAGGGCGCAACCTCCGGCCCGGCAATCCGGGCATCTTCGGATCCGAGTCGACCCGCGAAGTCCCGGCGCTCGTCGCGAGGCGCCCAGGTCAGGACGGGACCCGTGACATCGTTGGACCCGAAGAGCGCTCGCAGCGTCGCGAGAAGGAGTTCGACGAAGCGATGTCGAAGAAGGTCCAATCGGCCGAGTACTCCGTGAAGCCCGACCTGAAGCGTCTCGCCGACGGCTTGCACGTCAGCTTGGCCGAGCCCGCCCTCTTCGTTCCCGGTAGCGACGAACTCGGTCCCGATGCCTCCATCGTGCTCGAGGAGATCGGGAACTTCTTCCGAGGCGAACCGTGCGAGTTCATCGTGGAGGCCCACACGGATGATCGCACGTGGAAGTTCTCGAGCTACGACAACGACGTCGCTCTCACGCGGGCGCTGGCGCAGAAGGTCTCCGTGCTCCTCTCGAAGGCGTCGGACATCGAGCCGGCGAGGATCGGATTCACGGCGCTGGGCTCTGCGTATCCGATCGCGTCGAATGAAACGGCGGCGGGTCGCGCCAAGAACCGTCGCGTGGACGTGATCGTCAGGCAGGTCCAGTGAGCGCTGCGCCCGCAAGCCCCAAGGAGCATGCGCCGGCCAAGCCGAAGGACGGGCACGCCGCCAAGCACGATGCCGGGCACAAGGACGGCGCCGAGAAACACGGCGGTGGCGGGCATGGTGACGGTCACGGCGGCGGACATGGAGGCGACGGTGGGCATGGTGGCGAGCACGGTGGGGGACACGGCGGCCACGGCCACCACAAGAAGCACGCCGAGCACCACCCCGACTTCGGCCCGAGCGCTCCGCTGTGGCTGCTGTCGTTCGCCGACACCATGACGAATCTCATGTGCTTCTTCATCCTGCTGACGGCCTTCGCGTCCAAGCAGCAGGGGATCCTCCTCGAGGACGGCCTCGGGTCCATCCAGCGGGGGATCTCTCCGATCGGGTCGCTCGGGAGCATGAAGGGCGCGCACGTGCCGGTGCAGTTTCACGCGGGGCGCGTCGTGTATCGCCCTGGAGCCTCGATCAACACGAAGACGCTCGCCGAGCCTGACGGGCGCATCCTCGATTCGAACCGCGACACCATGCGGAAGGTGATCGTCGACGCCATGGCGAAGAAGGGTTCGTCTACGCTGCCCGCTCCGCTGATCTTCGACCAGGATTCGACGGCGCTGACGAGCGGACACGCGTCGTTCCTCGACGAACTGGCGCGCGGGATCTCCGCGGCGTCGTTCGAGGTCCGCATCGACGGGTACGCGTTCGAGGAAGGCGCGAGCCCCGACGACGGCTGGGACATTTCGGAGGCTCGCGCCGTGGCGGTGCGGGACTACCTGGTCCGCGGTGGCGTGAACAAGAAGCGTATACGCTGCGTCGCCCATGGCATGTTGACGCTCGGCGCGGCGACCCGCGCGGGTGCACCTCCGCTCGCTCAGAACCGTTGGGGTCGCCGAGCCGTCGTGATCACGTTCCTGCCCTGAGTCGCGGCGCGGGGTGGCGGTGCGACGGCGGCAACGTCGTCGCGGAGCGTGGGGTGGACCGTTGTCGACGCGCCCGTCCTCGCGTTTTCGCGTCGGGATCGACGCCCTGCATCACGGCCGTCTGGCACTCCCGGATTGGCGCGCCATCGCAAGCCAGCCAGGAAACGGTTGCCCCTCGACCTCGTCGGGCCTGGACCTCGACGCACTTCCGAGACGGTCCATCCACGGACCGCGCTCTCGCTTGGCGTGCAGAGTAAGGGCGGCGATTCGAACGGGCGCGACGGGAGTCGCGCGTCGCCGACGGTGGGCCTGTGAACGCCGGCCCAAGAAGCGCGGCGCCCGCCGGCGTCCCCTTGGATCCAGGCTCGTCGGCGCTGGTGCTCGCGATGCAGTCAACCATCGATGCCCTGGGCGCGGCGACCTTCCCGATTCCGCTGCCGAACCTGCCCGCCCTGTTCGGCGTGATGGTCTTCGCCCACGTGGGCGTCTTCGACTCCGCGGTGCCCCTCGGCTACGGCCTCACTCCCGCGCGACGCATCGTCCTCTGGTAGAACCGCCACCCGTCGTGAATGGGGAGCGCCGGAAACGGAGCTACAACGGCGACCTCGCCCGAGGTACCTCCCATGCCAGCAGCCATTCGTCGCATCCTCTTCGCCCTCGCCGTCGTCGTGGCCGGATCGATCGCGCAGGAGTCGCGACCGGCATTCGGGTTCTCGGTGACCGTGCCCACCGCGGCGCTCTCGACGCCGTTCACCGGTCGCGTCGTCGTGTTCCTCTCACAACAGGCGGATGAGCCACGGCGGGGTCCGAACTGGTTTCGTCCCGAGCCCATGTATGCGGCAGACTTCGCCGCCGTCGCGCCAGGCGCGGCGATGATCATCGACGATCGCAACGCCATCGGGTTTCCCGGCAAGCCGTCGGCGTTGAAGCCCGGCAAGTGGAACGTCCAGGCCGTCGTCGATCGCAACCTCGGAGGCCGGTCCATCGGGGCGACGGCGGGGAACGTCTACTCCAAGACCGTGTCACTCGACCTCGATCCCGCGAAGTCCGGCGTCGTCGCGATCGTCTGCGATCAAACGATCGTGCGCCGACCGTTCAAGGACTCGGATCGAACGAAGGAAGTTCGCCTCGAGTCGAAGCTCCTGTCGGCTTTCTACGGACGACCGACGACCATCAACTGCGCCGTGATCCTGCCGAAGGCGTCGCTCGCGAGCCCCGAACAGAAGTTCCCCGTGATCTACGAGATCCCGGGATTCGGCGGCGATCACTCGCGCGCGGGCGGGAGCTCGGGCGACATGCGGACGGTGCGTGACGGACAGCCCTTCATTCGCGTGCTGCTCGACCCGTCGTGTCCCGGCGGGCACTGCGTGTTTGCCGACAGCGAGAACAACGGGCCGTGGGGCGCGGCATTGACGACCGAGCTCATCCCGCACGTGGAGGCGCAGTTCCGCGGGATCGGCCGGCCCGAGGCTCGCTTCGTCACGGGCCACTCGAGCGGCGGCTGGTCGAGCCTGTGGTTGCAGGTCACCTACCCGAACGTCTTCGGCGGCTGCTGGTCCACGAGCCCCGATCCCGTGGACTTCCGCGACTTCCAGCGCATCGACCTCTACACCAAGGGGTCGAACATGTTCGTCGACGGCTCGGGCCAGCCGCGCCCGCTGGCACGCCAGGGCGATCGAGTCATGGTGACCTACCGCCAGTTCAGCGACATGGAACGTCCGCTGCGCGGCGAACAGCTCGAATCGTTCGAGATGGTGTTCAGTCCGAAGATGGCGGACGGCAAGCCGCGACGGCTTTGGAACCGGGACACGGGCGAGGTCGACACAGCAACGGCCGAGACCTGGAAGAAGTTCGACATCGGTCTCACGCTGCGGACCCAGTGGAAGTCGCTCGCTCCCAAGCTCAACGGCAAGATCCACGTCTACATGGGCGACATGGACACCTTCTATCTCGAGGGCGCCGTGAAGCTGCTCAAGAAGGACCTCGCCGACATCTCCGCCGACGCCGTCGTCGAGATCGTGCCCGGCGACCACGGCAGCATGATGACCCCGGATCTCGTGAAGCGGATCGACAAGGAGATGGCCGCTCAGTTCAAGGCGCACGTGCAGTAGTCCCGCGGGCCCGCACTTCCGAGCGACGCCGCATGCATCCTCGGACACGGCTGGTGGGGGGCGGCGCTCCGCCAGGGCCGCGCGGCGGGTTTCCCGCACGCTGGCTCCGATTTGACTCCGCTTCCTGCCGAAAGTCGGAGCATGTCGTGTCCGCAACGAGGGACCATTCGGAAGGTGATCCGCGGCGAGGTCGAGGATCGCGCCGCGTCGCGGACACTCGCCCACGTCCGGGGGTGCCCTGACTGCCGCACGGCCTTCCGCGAACTCGCCGAGTCGTGGAAGCCCGGTCGGGGCGAGCACGGCCACGCCGCCGAATGGGTGCGCCCCGAGTCCGTCGATCCGATGGACGAACCGAGCGTCGAAGCGGAGCCGGAGGCGTCGCAGCCCGTACGCCGCCTGGACCCTGCCTACGTCAAGGCGCGCAACAAGCGGATCCTCTTCCTCTGCGGCATCGCGGCGCTCGGCATCATGGCCTTCATGCCGCGGCGCACGACCGGCACGGACGGCGATCGCACGGCGCAGACCGAGTTGTGGCGCGTGACGCTCGCGGGCGGGACGCCCGTGTGCCTGGAGCCCGCCGGCCCGTTCGAGGCGCGGCCCCGTGGGGTCCTCGCGTTGCTGCCGCCGGCGATCCGCTCGGCGCGCATCACCTTCGTGGACAAGGACGGGACGCCGCTCGGCACGTTCGCGGCGACCGACGGGGTCGATGGGTGCCTCGTCACGGAGGAGGACATCGGTGCGCCCAACGGGAGCTACCGCGTGAGCCGGCTGTGGATGCCCTTGCCTGCTGGCGATGGGCTCGCCCCGGCGGGCGGTTCGCCGGTGGGCGTCGTGATCGGCCTACCGGGCGGCCACGTGAGCGCGTCCAGCGTGTACTGGCTCGCGGTGCGTTGAGCGCCGCCCCGGCGGAGTCATCGGGCGGAACGACGTCGCTCACCGAAAGCTGATCGAGAGCGGACGGGTCGTCGGTTTTCGGCGAGCCGAGCGAAGGATCCGCCGCGCCGACCGTCTGTAGGATGAGTCGAGCACATGGCGCGAACCCCGACAGCAGACCCGCGCGTGGATCAGGTCCTCTTGGCCGTGCGCGATCCCGTGCGGCGGTTCGTGCGGCGGCTCGTCGGCCCGGATCGTGTCGAGGATCTGACGTCCGCGGTCGTGCTCGCTCTGTTGGAGAAATGCCGGGACGGCATGGCGCCGGATCGCCCCGTCGCCTACGCGCTGAGGATCGCCTGGCACAGGATCGTCGATGACTCGCGGCGGCCCGCCGCCCTGAGCCTGGGGGACCAGGACGGGTTCCTCGACGTCGCCGGCCCCGACCCGTCGAGGCTGAGGGACCTCCGCGAGTGGATCGAGGCCGGCCTCGCTCGGTCGTCACCGGCCGATCGGGCGCTGCTCCACCTCGTGTACGACGAGGGCCTGGATCACGCCGCCGTGGCGCGGGTCCTCGACTGCAAGGTGGGCACGATCGGACGGCGCGTGCACGAAGCGCGACGGCGGCTCGGCGCCACGCTCGATCGCATCGGCGGATCCGAGCGCGTGCCGCTGGCGCTCGCGTTCCTTCCAGCGCTCGGACGGACCACGGGTCGCGCCGTCGACGTGCTCACGTCGGCGTCCGTCGACGGAGGGATTTCGCTGGCCGCGGCCGGAACGGCCGGAGTCGTGACGATGAAGAAGCTCCTCGTGCTGTTCGGGGTCGTCTTGCTCGGACTCACGGCCTGGTGGGGCCTCATGGCTTCGCCGACGCCGTCGCCGCTCGTCGGACGGACGGCCGACGCGGCCGATGACGCGGCCGATGACGCGGCGATGCCGCCGAGCCCCGCGACGACTCCGGCGGCGCCGGACGGACCGGTCGTGCGCCCGGTCTCCGTGACCGCGGCGACGCTCGACGAGCGGGGCGCGATCCTCGGTCGAGTGGTCGACCTCAGGGGCGCACCGATCTCCGGCGCGCGGCTCTCGGTCTTCGCTTCCGGTCGGCGGCCTCCCGTGGCGATCGGCGCCGCCGAGCGCGAGCCGTCGCCTCCTCTCGCGACCGCCGTGACGGACGCCTCGGGGCGATTCGTCATCACGGCGCCGTCTGCGGCGCGAGCGTTCGACGTGCTCGCGACGGCCGATGGGTTCGCCGTGGGGATCAAGGATCTCGTGCGCGCCGATGGGATCGAGACGACGATCGTGCTCCAGGCCGCATTCCGGATCCGCGGGGTCGTTTCCGACCTGGGCGGGCACCCGATCGCCGACGCGACCGTCACCTACCGGACGATGGTGGGATGGACCCCGGTCACGTCGCGCACGACGACGGCCGC
Organism: Planctomycetota bacterium; assembly: GCA_044222185.1. Classification (GTDB taxonomy): domain Bacteria; phylum Planctomycetota; family CAIWVZ01; genus JBGANV01. The sequence continues at coordinate 259,240 of JBGANV010000003.1, read as the reverse complement.
GGACGGGACCTACTCGGTGGACGGAGTGCCGGCGACGGCCCTCGAGCCGACCGGCGACGCGCACGTCGCGTTCGATGCGCCGGGGTTCGCGCCACAAGCCCGGCCGCTCCGGCCCCAGCCCGCGCATTCTTCGGGCGTCGTGACGCTCGACGTGGTGCTCGCGCGGGGAGGCGTCGTGGAGGGCGTCGTCTTCGATCGCACGTCGGGTCGACCGATCGGGGGCGCCGACGTGGTTTTCTGGATGGCGGACGGCCCGCAAGGGACCCGGTACATCCGCGGCGTCGGAGTCCGCAACGCGTTCGGCAGTCGGATCGCACAGCGGACCCGGGCCGACGCCGACGGCCGGTACCGGTTCGATCGGATCCCGGTCGAGGTGGCGGGCATCAAGCTGCCCGCGCTCAGCTCACGGTTCGTCAATGGCCGACGCGTCATCGGAGGCGTCGCCGCCATCGCGCCAGGGCACGCGCCGCGTTCGTGTCCCGTGGTGATGCCGGATGGCGAGCGGGAGGTGCAGCAGGTGTCGATCGCATTGGGCGCCTGCCTGCGGATCACGGGTCGCGTGGTCGATCCCGACGGCCGACCGGTGGCCGGCGTCCGCGTGTTCGCCGCCCCCGACGACGAGGCGGATGGTGACGAGGGCCGGATCGTTCCCGGCGAAGGCGGGCCCCTCGGCGGTGCCGCGGTCACGGATGCGGAGGGTCGTTACGAACACGCGACCGTCGCGGTTCCGCGCGCCTCGTCGACCAGCATTCGCCTGACGGCCTGCGGCTGCGATACGTCCCTGCCCGGCCACCCGAAACTCCTCGTTCCAGCGACGGGACGCGACATCGAGGCCCCCGATCTCGTCTTCACCATGGGGCGTGATCGCGTCAGCGGAGCGGTCGTCGACGAGGCGGGGACGCCGATCGCCGGCGCTCGCATCGAAGCGCAGTCGTGGCCCTCCACGGTGCTGACGGACGCGGCCGGCGGATTCACCATCGTGGTCGATCGCGGGCACCGCGCATCCGCATCCATCAGCGGAACGACGAGCGGCGAGGCCGTCGCGGCCGACACCGTGCGGGCGAGTGCCAGCGGGTTCGTGACGACGGACGTTCCCATGGGCGCCGCGGGCGCTCCTTTGCGGATCGTGCTGTCGCGGGGGCTCGTCGTCTCCGGGTCCGTGGTCACGGCGGCGGGGGAGCCCGTGGCGGGAGCCGTCGTGATGGCGCGCGGTTCGCCGAAGGCCGAAGCTGAGACGGGCCGTCGGATGGGACTGCGATACCTGGCCAGCGATGCCCGTGGGCAGTTTCGCATCGAGGACCTCGCGCCGGGTCCCATCGAGCTCTGCGCGCAAGCGGATGGGGTCGGGCCAGCGTGGAAGACGTTCGAGATCTCTCCGAGTTCGGCGCCGATCGTGCTCACGATTGGTGCGACGGCAACGCCGACCGCGACGGTGAGGGTGACGGTCACGGATGGAACGACGGGCGATCCCGTTCTCGCGGGGCTGGAAGCGGAACTCGTCTCCGGGTCGGGGGGCGGCCGCGTCGGGCAGGTGACCGGGCCTGGCATCGTGGAGTTCCGAGGCACGCCCGTCGGGACGTGGACGGTTCATGTGTGGGCGCCGCACGCCATGCGCGTGGCACGAGACGGGATCGTCGTCGATGGCTCGCGCCCCATCATCGACGTGGCCGTCAGGCTGGGAGTCGGTGGATCGCTCGCAGGCCACGTGCTCGATGCCGACGGAGCGGTCCCCGGAGGCACGGTGTCGGTCGTCGTCCGTCGCGCAGCCGTCGAGGGGCGGTCGACGGAGGTCGCCGTGGCGGCCGACGGCGCGTTCTCCGTCCGCGGGCTGGAGCCGGGCGACTGGTGGGTGATGGCGCGGGCGGTCAGCCGAACGGAGTTCCGGGTCTCGGCACCCTCGCGGATCACGGTCGACGCGGTGGGCGCGCGGAGCGTCGAGCTCCGGATCCTCGCGACGACGCCCATGGCGCTGGCGTTCGAGTATCGGAGCAACGCCGACGGAACGCTCCTGAGCGCTACCGATCCGATCCTGCGCGCGCGGTTCCCCGGGGTCCGCATGCGGGTCGAAGACGCAGCCGGCGTCGTGTGGCACGACCAGCCGCTCATCCGCTTCGCCGGCATGGAGTGCCCAACGAAGCTCACGCTGCCCGCGATCCCGGGGTCCTGGCGCGTGGTGGTGACCCATGGCAGCGCGACGTGGGCCGACGCGCAGGTCGAAGTCCCCGCCCATGAACCGTCCCTCATTCGCGTGCGGATTCCCTGATCGGCCCACCCGCGCCTGAGGCGCGTCGTGAAGAAGGAATCGTCTGCAGCGGCTTCTCCGGACCCCGCTGGCCAACCGGGCGGGCTCGCGCCTTCACCGACGCACGCAATTTAGGCGATAGGGAGGATGAGGACTTTTTCCGGCAGGCGTCCCGGTTTCGCGGTGAGTGCAAGGGCGTGACATGAAGAAGATGATCATCATCGGCGGCGCAGCCGTCGTCGTTCTCGGTCTGGCGGCGGTCGTCGTCGCGGGCAAGGCCGGCCACCACGAAGAGCACGTCGACTGGAAGTCGAAGCGTGGAACGGACGCGTATTACACGTCCGGAATCCAGCAGTACGAGCTGAAGGATCTGACGGTCAACCTGAAGGGGACCGAGGGCCAGCGCTACCTCGTCATCGGCATCGGCATCGGATACCAGGTCGGCGCCGAGGAACCCGATCCCAAGGCGCCCTTCACCAAGGCCGAGATGGCCCTGAAGGACGAACTGACGATGCTGCTGTCGAACAAGACCCAGCGCGAGATCGAGGGCAAGGAGAACCTCCTCCTCTTGAAACACGAGATCCTCGACCACGTCCAGTCCACCGTGTTCCCGGAGAAGACCGGGCGCGTGGAGCAGATCTTCATTCGCCAGATGCTCGTGCAGTGAACGCCCCGGCGAAACGAAAACGGCCGCCCCGAGGAGGGCGGCCGTCCGGCGATCATTGAAACGTGAGGAGCGGGCTTACCGCTTCATCACAGATTCAGCGGCACGCATCCCGAGGTGGGCGTGACCCCGTTGATGGTCGTACCGGTCACCGCGATCGTCACGGCCTCGACCGACAGCGATACGCCCGGGCAGATGCCCGACGTCGGGATTCCGAGGTTGTAGGAACCGCCCGAGTCCGCGTTGACGTGGAACGGCGGGAAGTTGATCGGCAGGAACAACTGCGAGAGCGGGTCACCCGATCCCGGTCCGAAGCTCAGCCCGAAGAGCCCGCCGCTGCCGGCCGGCGCCGAGCATTGCAGCGAGATCAGGTTGAAGATCTCCGCACCGGGGGTCGCACCGGACACCTGGATGATGATCGGTCCGCCGCACGGCGGGTTCTGCGTGATCGAGATGCCGAAGATCGGACCCGTCGGGCAGGCATTCGGGCCGCCAGGCGTCGGCGAGAACGTGAGCCATCCGTTCGTCGTGAACGGGCCGCCCAGGCCGTTGGGACAGCGACCGATGCTCTCGGTGGCGCTGATGTTGTTGGCGTTCTCGTTCACTTGCGGCTGGCCTGGGGTGAGTGCCGCGATCAGTCCCGTCGCCGGCGCGTCGGACGTGTGGTAGACGACGGCGTCCACGAGGGTCGTCGCCAGCACGGGCGCGGTGACTCCCGTGTTGTTCGGGAAGGCCGCTGCCGGCCCGAAGTACAAACCCACGGCGTCCGATCCATTCTGGAGGGTGTTCGGCGGCCAGGTCTGCGCCGCGCCGGCGATGAGGGGGTTGCCGACGACGTAGTAGCCGTTCGCGTCCGTCGAGCCGGTCAGATCCAGTGCGAAGTAGGAGAGCGTGCCGGTCCCGGCGCCGCCGTTGAAGAAGACGAGGGAGTAGCCCGTCAGCGGCAGGTTGCCGATTCCGCCGTCGTAGATCTCGATGAACTCGAGGTCGTCGTTCGTGGCTGCGGCGGGCGGGGCCGGCGTGTCGGCGTCCAGCTCGTTGATGACGAGGAAGGGATACTGGGCTGTGGCTGGGGCGGCCGCGAGTGCCAGAAAGGCCAGCGCGGGGATCAGCATCGAGCGGTTGGCTCGCATGGTGGGAACTCCAGAAAAACGGGCAGTGGTGGGGGGGGTGCCGGTTCGGGCACGGGCGTCAGGCCGGCGGAAGTCCGGCGATGGTAGGCTCGTCCAGGCCGCATCCAAAGTGATCCGCGCCAGGGGGCAACGACTGGAAGCGGGGCACCGACCGGCTCCGCAGCTGCCACCTGAGGAAAACTGAGTGTCCGGCCTCCTTTCGCGCGGCGCCCCGAACGTGCCGGAACGGTGGGCCCAATCCGGGCGTCTCTCCAGACGGAAGGCCCGAAAGATCGGTGCGGGCCGACGGTTAACATCCGGCGCCACCGTCCCGGGAAGAGCATGGTCCCGGCGAGCCGTACGCCCGGTCGGGCCCGGCAGAGGTTGCCCAAACCGATCAGACCCCGGAGATCCCATGACGGGACGCGCGCTGGCTGTCTACGTTGCTGTTGCGTTGCTCCTCGGACCCATCCGCGCACAGGACAACAAGCCCGGGTCCAACGGACCGCCGGGATCGGCCGGAGATGGGCTCACCTGGGCACACTCCACGACCGAGGCGTTCAAGACGGCCGCGGAAAAGAAGCGGCCCGTCCTGTTCTGCATCATGAAGGACAAGGAGATCGGCTGCCGCCGCATGCTCGACACCGCGTACCGCGATGCCAAGGTCCGCGAGAAGCTCGCCCAGTTCGTCCTCGTTCCGTGCAGCACCTACATGCACGTGACGCCCGAGATCAACAGCGACGGCAAGCTCGTGGCCGGGTGCCCACAGTTCCCCGGCGTGAGCTGTGCCGAGCACCAGTCGTGCGAGCGCGAGATGCGGACCCGATTCCAGGAGTCCGAAACGGTGATCGCGCCTCAGCACATCATGTGTGACGCCGAGGGGCGCGTGCTCGAGCGCAAGCCGTACGAAATGAAGGCCGCGGGCTTCGTCGAGTTCCTCGACCGCGGCCTGGCGGCGTTCCGCGGCGAACCACCGGAGTCCAAGCCGGCCGTCGCGGGCGCAGCGCCCGACGCCGCCGGGCGGAAGGCGTGGTCGCCGGCGGTCGAGGCGCTCTGCCAGAGGATCGCCCACGGCGAGCCGGCCGACCGCGATGCCGCGACCAAGGAACTCCTGCGCGTCGAAGGTGCGGAACGCGTCGAGGCGTTCCTCGCGACGCTGAAGGACATGAAGGGCTCGAAAGACCGGGGCGACACCGTGCGCGGCGGGGGCTATCCCGAGTGCTCCGCGTCGGCCGTCGGGCTCACGGCGCTCCTGGCCGAAAAGGACACTTACCTCCGCAACTGTGCCGTCGTCACGTTGGAGGAGATGGCCAACACGGACACCGGCATGAAACTCCTCGAGGTCCTCAAGGGTGAGAAGGACCCCGAAGTGCGCAAGGACATCGTTCGCGCTCTCGGCCCCACGGGCGGCGGGCGCGAGGAGATCGCCAACGCGCTCGTCCACGAGCTTTCCAGCTCGGCCGAGAACGTACGCGTCGCCGCGTGTCTCTCGCTCGGTTACTTCGCGGTGAGCCGGCCTGCCGTCGTGAAGGACCTGAAGGCGAAGTGGGCGAAGGACGGCTCGCTGAAGATCAAGACGGCGATCCTGTGGGGACTCACGATGTCGGAATCGCCGACGTCGGCATCGATCATCGATGATCTTCTGAAAGACGAGAACAATGCCCAGGTGAAGCGCGTCGGCGAGTTCGCGAAGGCCCGCCTGACGGGCGCGCCCGAGCCCCCGCCCGGCGGCGGTGGCGGCGGCCGGCGCGGTGCCGGCGGGGCCGGGGGACGGTTCGGAGTCATGAAGCTGCTCCAGCCGCTCTACGCCGACGACAAGATCGTCCGCAACCGGATCAAGGAGTTCATGCAGGCCTTCAAGTGATCCGCCGCGCGCGGTGTGACTGATCGGCACGCCGCCCATGCGATTCGGCCGGTGGAGGTGGCTGCTACCATCCGCGCGCGCCGCAGGCCGGCGTCGCTCGCATGGACGACACGCTGAGGAACGTTCCGCCGATCGCTGCCTTCGTACCGGGCCAGATGGTCGGTCCCTATCGCATCCTGCGCGAGATCGGGCGCGGCGGAATGGGAGCGGTCTTCTTGTGCGAGGATACGGCGATCGGTGATCGCCAGGTCGCACTGAAGGTCATCCTCGATACCCACGGGGCGGGGATCGAGATGATCGACCGGTTCAAGCGCGAGGTGAAGAACCTCGGGAAGCTCCGGCACCCGAACATCGTCCAGGTCCTCTACGCCGGCGAGCACGAAGGGCACCCGTACTTCGTGATGGAGTACGTCCCGGGTCGCGAATTCACCCGGTGGCTCGGGGAAGTGGGTTCACTGGCCGAGCCCCAGCGGATCCGCGCCATCGTGGACCTCGTGATGAAGGTCTGCGAGGGTGTGGCGCACGCGCACCGCAACGGCATGGTCCATCGCGACCTGAAGCCGCAGAACATCCTCGTTCGCGAAGACGGTGAGCCGCTCATCCTGGACTTCGGCATCTCCAAGCATCAGGACGACACCACGCTCACGGGCGGGACCACGTCCCCGGGCACGCCTTCGTACATGGCGCCCGAGCAGTTCGAGCCCCAGTTGATCGTGAAGGAACACCTGATCGACGTGTGGGCCCTCGGCACGATTCTCTACGCGGCGCTGACCCGCGAACGCCCGTTCCGTGGGCAGAGCCTCGCGTCCGTCACGTACCAGGTCGTGCACGGCAGCCCGATCGCGCCGACGAAGCTCAACCCGGACATCCCCCCCGCTCTGGAGGCCATCGTCCTCGAGTGCCTGGAGAAGGACCCCCACAAGCGTCCGCAATCGGTGGAGGATCTGCGACAGCGATTGGAATCGGCGTTGGACGTGGCGCGACGCAACGAGCGATCACGGAAGCTCCGCTCTCGAATGCTCGCGATCACGTCCGTCCTCGCGCTGATCGTCGTCATCGCGCGGCCCTGGCATTGGTTCGACGGCAAGGCGGACGTCTCCGGCCTGCGCCCCGTACTCCGTCGGGTCGGCGGGCGCGTGATCTCCGGCGCCGAGCCCGAGGTTCCAGTGCCTGGCTTCCAGACCACGCTCGGCGTCGTGCTCGACGGCTTGCCCAGGGGCGTGACGTGCGAGCTCGTGCTCGTCGGCGGTGACGGCTCTGACGTCGCGCGCATGGCGTTGAATCCAGCGGGTGACCTCTTCGAAGCGCTCCTGGCGATTCCCCTGGAAAAGCAGCGTGAGGGCATGCGTGCCTCGCTGGCCTGTCTCGCGAACGGCACGCGCGTGCCCTTTGCGGGGACCGCAGCCCAGCTCGTGTTCGACTGGACTCCTCCCCGGATCTCCGCGCGACTCGTGTCCGGCGCAGTCACTCGGGAGTGGCTGCGGGACGAGGTCGTGGAGGTCGAGCCCGGCACGACCCTCTCAGTCACGGCGAGCGATCCGACGACTCCGGTCGTCATCGAGGACGTGGCGGGCGACGGATCGACGATGCGGTTGGGAGTGGACGGCCCGGTGACGATCGACATCGCGGGCGCGGAGCGGTGGACCCGGACGTTGCGCGCGCGCGATGGGGCCGGAAACGCGACCGAACGCCGGTTCGAAGCGCGCATCGCGCAGCCGGCCAGCCGTACGGGCAGTCGCCCCACCGAATCCCGACCGCCGAAGCCGGCGGGCCTGCGGCCGGCCATCGCGTGGTCGACGGCGCCGGGCAAGATTGCGTGGGTCGCGGCGGATCAGCAGATCGCGATCCCCGATGCGGTGCGCGAAGTCGCCCTGGAGATCGAGCGGGACCAGGAGGCCGCCGACGCGGTCGTGACCGTTCGCGTCGGGACGGGGGACGAAGAGACGTACGCATCGTCGAGGAGCGTCCAGGAGCTCACGCTCCCGGTACCGACCAACGTGCTCGAGGTCCCGGTCGACATCCAGCTGCGTCGTGCCAGCGATACTCTCGCGCGCCGCACGATCACGATCTCGCGCACGCTCCCGCCGGCCTGGGCCACTCCGTGGCTCGTGAGCGGGCAGACGAAGTTCCTCCCCAACGAGAAATCCGTCCTGAAAGGTGATGCGAACGTCGTGACCTTCCGCAACGAGATGCCGACGCTCCAGCTTGCGTGGAGCCTGCGCTTCGTGTCGAAGGATGGCGCGGCCCTCTGTTCGTGGCTCCCGCTCCGCGCGGATTCGATCTTCGCGACGTCGCGTCCCGCGGATGCGGCGCTCCTCACCACCACCATCCCCGGGACGCTCCTGCCGGCCGGCGTGGACATGACGGCCGAACTGCTGGTCGTCGACGCGCTGAATCGCAAGCTGGTCCAGCCCGTACCGGAGAGGGTGTTCGTCGTCGACCGGTCGGCGATGAGACCCAGGGTGAAGCTCACGACGAACGTCGGCAGCGTCGTCATCGAAGTCGAGCCGACGTGGGCGCCGATCGTCGTCGAGGCATTTCTCGATCACGTGAAGGCCGGCGATTACGACGGGACGATCCTCCACGAGGTGAAGCGCGATCAATCGATTCGCGGCGGGATCCTCACCACGCGCGGCGAGCCCAAGAAGGTCGCCGCTGGGACCCCTGCCGCCGAAACGCAGGGGACGAAGCGGCAAAAGAACGCGCGCTTCACCGTGGCGATGGTCGGGAGCGCCGAGCTCATGATCTACCTTCAGGAGAAGGTGACACTCTCGGCGATCACGTCGACGGTCTTCGGGCGCGTCGCGGGTGAGAGCGAGGCCGTCGTGACCCAGATTGCGGCAGGCGAGGTGCGTTCCGTCGGCAAGCTGCAGCATCTGCCCAAGACCGACATCCTCATCCGCAAGGCCGAGATCCTCGCGCCCGGCAGCAACTGAAGCGGCGCCGCCTCGCGACGAGGGGCGCGGCGCCGCGGGGGAGGGAGATCAGGCGAGCGGCGGCAGGTCGCAGCAACCGCGACCGCGTACGCAGTCTTCCGGCGAGGCCGGCGCCTCGTCAGGCCCGAGCGGTGACATGGTCTTCAGGCAGCGGAACACTGCCGTTCCGAAACTCTCCGGCTCGTCGGCGGCGCGCCGGTGCTCGATGTTCAGGTACATGGTCTTCGTGCGGAGTTTCGGGCAGACGTGCGCGCCGAGCGAGCGCACGGGCATGGGGATGTCGCCGTGCGCGGGCCCCGACGTCGGTTCCGGTGAGTTCATTTGGCACCTCCTGCGCGCGCAGCGGCGGACTTCAACGCGCGGGCCACGTTGACGGCGAGGAGCTTCGTCTTGTAGCCGTTGTCCCGCATGGGGGTCGCACCCTCGACGGACTTCTGTCCGGCAGCGCGTGCCAGATCCTCGGTGAACGCCTTGCCCTTCAACATCTCCTCGACGGTGGCGAGGCGCATGGGGATCGGCGCCACCGCTGAGATGACGACGCGCGCGTCGGTGATCTTGCCTCCGTCGATGGTGACCCTGGCTGCGCAGGCGGTGAGCGCCCAGTCGAAGGACTCCTTCTCCCGGGTCTCGAGGTACGCCGAACCGCTTCCCGCAGCGGGCTTCTGGAAACTCACTCCCGTGATGATCTGGCCGGGCTTCAGCACGTTCTCTCGGGAGATGTCCTCCTCGGGGCGGACCCAGAAGTCGGCGACCTTCACGTCCTTCTTCTGCACGGCACCGGCCGCGGCGTCGGCGACGTGGATCACCGCGTCGAGCGACCACAACGGCGGCGCCATGTTGCTCGGGTGCACGATGTTGCAGGTCACGTTCTCGAAGATCGCGTGGTACTTGTTCTCACCCTCGATGCTGTAGCAGGTGTCTCCGCCCTTCTTGCTGCACTTGTAGGTGTCGTTGCGGAAGTACCAGCAGCGCGGACGCTGGCAGAGGTTTCCCCCAAGCGTCCCGCGGTTGCGGATCTGCGGCGTGGCGGCCTGCTCGGCCGCCTCGCACAGGCCTGGCGCCACGCGCCGCAGAAGCTCGCTCGACGCGATGTCGGCGAGCGTCGTCGTCGCGCCGATCCAGATCGTGTCGCCTTCCTCGCGGATCCCAGCCAGCTCCTTCACGGAGAGCAGGTTGATGATCATGGAGGGGTCGGCGACGCCTTCCTTCAGGCGATCGACGAGGTCCGTGCCCGCACCCTTCACCGCGGCGCCGGCCTTCGCCGACCATTGAGCCGCCTCGTCGGCGGATCGGGGGAGGACGTAGTCGTGGTTCTTCATTTGCCCTTCTCCTTCGCCTCGAGTGCGGTGAGCACCTTGTCCGGCGTCATCGGCAGCGAGAGCACGCGCACGCCGATGGCGTTGTGCACCGCGCCGGCGATCGCCGCGGCCACGGGAACCGCCGGCGCTTCGCCCAGTCCTGCGAGGCCCACGTTGTTGCCGCCGTTCACGACTTCCGTCAGGACGACCTTCAACTCCGGCATGTCCTTCGCGCCCGCGATCTTGTACATCTCCATGTCGGCGTTGACCATTTGTCCGACCTGGCGATCGAGGTGACGTTCTTCGAACAGCGCGTAGGAGATGCCCTGGATCACGGCGCCGTTGACCTGGCTCTCGGCGAGCAGCGGATTCACGACCGTCCCGCAGTCCTGCATGGCGACGAAGCGCGTGACGCGGATCTGGCCCGTCTCGACGTCCACCTCCACTTCGGCGAACTGCACGCCACCGATGCTGTCCTTGTACGTCGCGAAGTTCCGCGAGCGCTCGCCCTGCGCGGAGAGATCGTCGCCGGGAATCATGGCGCACGCATCCTTCCACGCCACCGACTTCGACGCGTCGGTCTTGTGCTGGACCTTGCCGCCGGCGAGCGCGATCTCCTCCGGCTTGCACTTCCATTGCTCGGCGACGACCTTCTTGAGCTCGATACCCACGAGGTACGCCGCCGTACGCACGGCCGGCATGAGCGTCGGGGCCGTCGTGCTTCCACCGGACGCCGGGCCCACCGGATCGTTCGTGTCGCCGATGAACGGCGTCACGGCGGCGAGCGGCACGCCGAGCTCCTCGGCCGTCACCATCGCCATGATGGTTCGCGTGCCGGTGCCGATGTCCTGGCAACCGTTGCGGACCTCGACGGACCCGTCCTTGTGGATCCGGCACAGCACACGGGCGCCACGGCCACCGAGTTGGAACCAGCGCGCCGCGGCGACGCCCAGTCCTCGACGAATGGGACCCGATCCGCTCCCGTTCTTCTGGCGCTTGTCCCAGCCGATCAGCTTGGCGCCTTCCTTGTACTGGAGCTGGCGGATGGGGAACGGGTCGTTCTTCATCCGGAACTCGAGGGGGTCCATGCCGATGGCCTCGGCGGCGAGGTCGATGATCGTCTCGACGCCGAAGGACCCCTGCGGGTGGCCCGGTGCCCGGAACGCGGCGGCGGGCCCGGCGTTCGTCGCCACTTCGTACGCAGACCGATCGACGACGCCGAAGTTGTAGATCAGCGGATTCGCCGCACCGGCGCCGCCGGCGATCCCACCGGTGCCCATGAGGTTCAGCCGGTAGGCGGCGATCGTGCCGTCCGCCTTGACGCCCACCGTCATCTCCTGGACCGAGTTCGGTCGATTTCCCACGGACGTGTGCTCGCCCTTGCGATCGAGCATCAGCTTGACGGGCGCGCCTGCCTCCTTCGCGAGCTCGGCTGCGAGGATTCCGAAGTAGTCGGCTCCGAACTTCGCGCCGAAACCGCCACCCATGAAGTGCGCGATGACGGTGACGTCCGACTCCTTGAGTTTGAAGTGACCCGCCAGCTCACCGCGAACGGAGAACGTCCCCTGCGTGGACGCCCAGACCTTCAACTTGCTGTCGCCTTCCCATTGCGCGACGAGGCCGTGGGTCTCGAGCGCACTGTGCGTCTGGACCTGCGTCGTGGCCGTGGCGGAGACGACCCGTCCCACCGACCCCTTGGGATCCTCGCCGAGGGACTTCAGGAGGTCGTCCACTTCCTTCTTCCGCTCGGGCGGAGTCTCCTCGCGCGACGCGCTTCGCTTGTTCGGCCCGTTCCGCAGAACCGCCGGCGCGCCGTCCGCGAGTGCCTGCTCCATCCGAGCTGCGTGCGGTTTGACCTCGTACTCGACCTTCACGAGCCGGGCGGCCTCGGTCGCCGCCTGGCGCGTCGCCGCCGCAACTACGGCCACGTGCTGCCAGGCGTATCGAACCTCCTTCGATCCCGCCTCGCGGGCGATCTTCACTCCCGGGTAGGCCTTCGCCGCCGTGACGTCCACGGATTTGACGGTCGCGCGCGCGTGCGGGCTGCGGACGAGGACTGCGTAGAGCATCCCCGGCAGGTTGATGTCGTGCGTGTACTTGGCCTTGCCCGTGACTTTCAGCACGGCGTCCATGCGCGGCGTGCGCTTGCCGACGAGCGCGTGTTCCTCGCCGAGCTGCCACGGGATCGGCTCCGTCGCCGGAACCTCCACCGTGATCTCCTTGGGGTCCGAGGGCATGCCGACTTTGATCTTCACGGGATCGGGAAGGTCGTGACTCGTCATCTCACTTCCCTCCCTTTTGGAGCTGCGCGGCCCGGTCGACGGCGCGGAAGATGTTGAAGTAGGTGCCGCAGCGGCAGATGTTGCCCGAGATTGCCTCGGCGCAATCGGCACGCGTCGGCGACGGGTTGCGGTCCAGGAGCGACTTGCAGGACATCAGCATGCCCGGCGTGCAGAACCCGCATTGCAGGCCGTCCTCTTCGACGAACCCCTGCTGGATCGGGTGCAGCTTGTCGCCCTTGGCCAGACCCTCCACGGTGTCGACCTTCCGGCCGGCGGCATCCACCGCCAGGAGCAGGCAGGAGTTGACCGTCTTGCCGTCGAGGTGGACCGTGCAGGCGCCGCACGCGCCGCGATCGCACACCATCTTCGTACCTGTGAGATCGAGCTGGTCGCGGAGCAGCTCGAGGAGCGTCACGCCCGTGCCGACGACGGCGGTCGTCTCCGCCCCGTTCAGCGTGAACGTGACCTTGGTCTCACCCTTCAGGATGGGTGGGTCCTCGCGCCGTGCATCGCGGCCGAGTGCGGCGCCATCGAGCACCGCCGTTGCCGCGACCGTGATGCCACCGATCTTCAGGAACCCGCGGCGCGATACGCGACCGGGGTCGACGGGATTTTGAGGCTCGGACATGTGTGCGATCTCTTGTTCCTTCGAGCGGGACGGGGGGGCGTCAAACGAGGCCGGGATTCTACGGGAAAACGCACGGCGGGGCGCGGTGATTCCATGAGGGTCCGCACCCGTCTGGTGCGCGCCCCTCGCCGCACTACAATGCGCCGAGTTTTTTTGCCGCGATTCACCTTTCAAGAACCCGTCTCCCGGCCGTGACTCGGTTGTCCAGGTCAAGCCCGACGGACCTGTCTCCTTCTCCCACGAGGTTGTCGTGAACACAGCGCTCAAGGCCTGGGTCGACGAAGTCGCCGCTTTGACGAAGCCCGATCGGATCCACTGGTGTGACGGCTCGGAAGCCGAGAACTCCCGGTTGATCACCGAGATGACCGAGAAGGGCGTTCTCAAACGGCTGAACGAGGAGAAGTACCCGAACTCGTACTTCCATCGCAGCGACCCCAGCGACGTGGCGCGGACCGAGCACCTGACATTCATCTGCTCGAAGAAGAAGGACGACGCCGGCCCCACGAACAACTGGATGGAGCCCAACGAGGCGAAGGCCAAGGTCGGGGCGTTGTTCGCCGGTGCCATGAAGGGCCGGACGATGTACGTGATCCCGTACGTCATGGGGCCCCTCGGTTCGCCCATCAGCAAGGTGGGCGTGGAGTTGACCGACTCCGCGTACGTGGTCGCGAACATGCGGATCATGGCGCGCATCGGCGAGCCGGCGCTGAAGCAGCTGGGGCAGAGCGCGGACTTCGTGAAGGGCCTCCACTCGCTCGGCGACCTGAATCCCGACCGCCGCTTCATCCTCCATTTCCCGGAAGAGAAGCTCATCTGGAGCGTCGGCTCGGGCTACGGCGGCAACGCCCTCCTCGGCAAGAAGTGCTTCGCGCTGCGCATCGCGGGCGTTCAGGGCCGCGACGAGGGCTGGCTCGCCGAGCACATGCTGATCCTGGGGATCCAGAGCCCGCAGGGCGAGACCACCTACGTCGCAGCGGCATTCCCGAGTGCGTGTGGGAAGACGAACCTGGCCATGCTGATCCCCCCGGCTTCGCAGGCAGGCTGGAAGGTGTGGACCGTTGGCGACGACATCGCCTGGATGAAGCAGGGGCCGGACGGTCGGCTTTGGGCGATCAATCCCGAGGCTGGCTTCTTCGGCGTCGCGCCGGGAACGTCCAGCAAGACCAACGCCAACGCCATGGCGACGGTGAAGAAGAACTCGATCTTCACCAACGTGGCCCTCACGGCGGACAACTGCCCCTGGTGGGAAGGGATCGACGGCGACGTGCCGGAGACACTCACCGACTGGCGCGGGCAACCGTGGAAGAAGGGGTCGACGGAGAAGGCTGCGCACCCGAACTCGCGCTTCACGGCGCCGGCTGCCCAGTGCCCGTCGATCTCGCCGCACTTCAACGATCCGCAGGGCGTGCCCATCTCGGCGATCGTGTTCGGTGGGCGTCGCGCCCGCACGGCACCGCTCGTGCTCCAGTCGTTCGACTGGAATCACGGCGTGTTCGTCGGTGCGTCGGTCGCATCCGAGACCACGGCCGCCCAGTCGGGTGCCGTCGGCGTCGTGCGTCGTGATCCCATGGCCATGCTGCCGTTCTGCGGCTACCACATGGGCGATTACCTCGCGCACTGGGTGAAGATGGGCACGGCGGTGAAGAATCCGCCCAAGATCTTCCACGTGAATTGGTTCCGCCAGAACGCCGCGGGCAAGTTCCTCTGGCCAGGCTTCGGCGAGAACATGCGCGTCCTTCGGTGGGTGCTCGAGCGATGCAAGGGACAGGGCGCTGCGGTGGAAACCCCCATCGGCCTCCTTCCCGCCAAGGGCGCCATCGACACGACGGGACTCTCGCTCGATCCGGCGGCGATGGATGAACTCCTCACGATCGATCGCAACGACTGGAAGGCCGAGGCCGCGAGCATCAGCGAGTTCTTCACCAAGCTCGAGCCGCGCCTCCCGGAAGAGATGAAGCGCCAGCGCGACGCCCTCGTGAAGCGCCTGGGCTGATCGATTTGCGACGGCCCGGGCGCACCGGGTCGATCGCGGCGCCATGCGGCGCGCCCCTCCCGGGCGCGCGATGCAGGGTAGAGTCCCCATGCTTCGAGTGGACTCGATCCCATGGCGCCCGATCCGAAAACCCCGGACACCCCCGGCGCAAAGCCGCCCGCCTCGTCGCCTTCGCAGGCCGAGCCGACGCTCGTCGTGCGCCCCTCGGGTGTCGACGCGCCGACTCCTGCGGACGCATCCACGCCAGCGACGGAGATCACGGGCGCACCGCCCCACGGCGATCGGGGACCGGCGCCGGTCGTCATCGGACCCTATCGGGTGATTCGCGAGCTGGGCTCGGGCGGGATGGGCACCGTCTACCTCGCCGAGGACTCGTCGCTCCGGCGCCAGGTCGCCCTCAAGGTTCTGCCGCGGGGTGTCGCCGCCGATCCGGAAATGCGCCTGCGCTTCCAGCGCGAGGCGGAAGTGGCGTCCCGTCTCGATCATCCCAACCTCTGCGGCGTGCTCGCCACCGGCGAATGGGACGGCCAACTGTGGATCGCCATGCGATTCGTCCCCGGGCGTACGCTCCGCGACGAGATGGCGGCAGCGCACGAATCGTCGGACACGGCCGGCGCGTCCGCGCGCTCGGAGGCCGGCCGTGAATCGTGGCGACGTCCGGTCGAGCGGATCGAGACGCTGGCGAGAGCGGTCCACGCGGCCCACGAAGCCGGGGTCGTCCACTGCGACCTCAAGCCGACGAACGTCATGGTCACGCCCGACGGGACGCCGGTCGTCCTCGACTTCGGGCTCGCTCACGACCTGCGCGACGCCGTCGGCGCCAGCCTGACTCGTACGGGACAGGTGCTGGGCACGCCACAGTACATGGCGCCCGAGCAGATTCGCGGCGGCGGCCTGCGAAGCGATCGCCGCATCGACGTGTGGGCGCTGGGCGTCATGCTCTACGAGGGGATCGCGGGCCGCCATCCGTTCACGGCGCCGACGCGCGACGCGCTGTATCAGCAGATCCTCACGGAGGACCCCGCTCCCGTGAATCGCATCGTGCGGCGGCTCCCGCGCGATTTGGCCGTCGTCGTCGCCACGGCGCTCGAGAAGAGCCCGGCACGCCGTTACGCGACCGCCGGAGCGCTCGCCGACGATCTACGCGCCGTCCTCGAGATCCGCCCCATCGTCGCGCGGGCGCCGAGCGTCTTCAGCCAGATCGCGAAGTTCGTCCGGCGACGGCCCGCCGTCGCGGCGCTCGCCGTCGTCCTCGCCATCGGACTGCCCACGGTCGCGGGCCTCGTGACCCAGCAGGTCATGGACATGCGGCGCCTGCTCGAAATCACCGGCCGGCGGTTCGTGGAAGCCGAGCTGGCGATCGCGCGGCGTGACCCGAGTGCCGCGCGCGGCGTGCTCCGCCTCGCGGCCGAGGTCTCCGAAGTCTCCGAGGGACACATCGAATTCCCGATGATTCAGCAGCAGATCGTCCGGCTCGAAGCGGAGATCGACGCGGAGACGCTGGCGCTCGACGTGGACAGCGATCCCGATGGACGGCTCGCAACGAACGCCTTGAAGACCATCCTGGACGCGGACCCGACGAACCTCCGCGCGGCGATCCTCTTGATCGGCGTCCACGTCCGGAGTGGACGCACGGACCTGGCGCGGAGCGTCGTCGACGATTTCTCGCGCCGAGTCCCCGACGACTCCTGGACGGCGATCGCGGCCCTCATCGACGGCAGCGAGTCGCGGCCGGAGAGCCGCGCGGAGAGTCGTCCTCGCACCGCGGGGCCGGACCCGATGGGGTTCGCGTCCGAGTTCGACCTGGCGCAGGCGCTGCTGCTCTCGGCCCGCGGCCGGCACCTCGAAGCGCTCCAGCGGCTCGAGTCCGCCATGGAGCGCGAGGAGCTGGCACCGGGCCTGGCCTGGTTCGCCGCCGAGGAGGCGTCGCGCTTGCAGGACTACCGCGCAGCGTTGGCGTTCGCGGGACGGTTCCGCGCGACGACCGCCATCTCGACGCCTGCGCGGCTCGGTCGGTACTCGGTGCACCTGCGCAGGGCCGGGCTCCTGGCGGAGGCGGAGCGGGCCGCCGTCGAGGCCGAGGCGATGGCTCGCGACCGCGGCCCGCGCGAGTGGGCCGTGACGCTGGCGCAACTCGCCGCCGTCCGCGCCGATCAGTCACGCCGGGGCGAGGCGATCGCGCTTCTCCAGCACGCCATCGAGATCCAACCCGATTTCCCGGAAGCGTGGAGCTCTCTCGGCACGGTCTTCGTGGAAGAGCGCCGCTACGCCGATGCCGAGGCCGCATGCCGGCGCGCCATCGAACTCGCGCCCAAACAGTTCGACGCGCGCGTCAACCTGGGCGCGGCGCTGATCCGCCTGTTTCGTGATGCGGATGCCCGCGACGTGCTGACCGAGGCCGTCGCGTTGCGGCCCGATTCGCCGATCGCGTGGTCCATGCTCGGCAACGCGCGGCGCAACCTGAAGGACTTCGATGGCGCGCGGACGGCCGCCGAGCGGGCGCTCGAGCTGAAGCCGCATTTCCCCGATGCGCTCGTCATCCTCGGATCGCTCCACCACGCGCTCGGCGAGCGCGAGGCCGCCGAGCGTCGCTACGCCGAGGCGCTGGAGAGCAACCCCCGGCTGGAGCCCGCGCTCTTCAACCTCGCGCTGCTGCTCATGCCCACCGATCCGTCGCGCTCGATCGCGTTCTACAAACGCGTGCTGGAGGTCCACCCGGGTCGGGCCGACGCGCTCTTCAACATGTCGACCCTCCTCGACGCGACTGGGCAGACGAGCGAAGCGGTCGCGGCGGCGGAGCAGGCGACCGTAGCCGACCCGAACGATCCACGATCGTGGAACGCCCTGGGCAGCGCCCATGCGCACCGCGACGAGGCCGATGAAGCGGCTGCGGCGTACTTGCGAGCCGTCACGTGTCCGCGACCGCTCCCCGAGTCGCACCTCAACCTTATGTTCGTCCTCGGGTCGTCGGACCCCGTGACCGCGTGGGTCCACGGACGCCAGGCCTTCGCCATGCGCGAGGGGTTCGCGACGGAGTACCGCAGCGACTTCGATGGAGCGAAGGCGGGAGCGCTCGCCGCTGCACCCGGTCACCCCTGCGTGATCGCCGACTCCGCGCTCGCGCCAGGTCTGTCCGACGCGACCCGAACGGAGCGAATCCGCGCCGCCCTCGCGGCCCTGCGACCGATCGCGGCTGGCGTCGCCGCCGACACCGACTTCCTGATCCACCGCTTCGTCATGGACGACCTGCGATCGGCTGCGCGACTCGTGTCGGACGCGGCAGTGCTTCGAGAGGTGGAGGCCGCCCCGAGCACCGAATCTCGCCGGTAGTTCGCGGTGTCACCGCCGCGATGCGCGAAACACATGGGCTCGCCGCGTCCGTGTCACCTTCGCGCCAAGATCGACGCTCGAACGAACGGACGCGGCACGGTGCGGCGGCCACCGGCCCCCAGCGCGGTGGGGCGCGTCGTCTGATGACGGGGCACCGAGTCAGGGCTCCCTGGCTCGTCGATCGCCGTCGCCGCAGAGGAGGCTCGATGTCCGATCCTGAAAACGAACTCGACCTGCGGGCGCTGAACGAGCGATTCACGGACGAGGAGAACGCCGGAAACCGGACGTTCTTCGAAGAACGCCTCGCCGGAGCCTTTGCCTTTCGCCGGGCGAACGCTTCGGTCGTCCCGCGCGGAGAATTCCTCGATGCGCTGAAGGCCGGCGGTGCGCGAACCTGTGACTCGCGATCGATCGACGTCCAGACTCTCGGCCAGATGCGGGCCCTGGTCACGTGTCGCGTCGCGATCGGGGCGGACCGATTCCTCAACGCGCGCCTGTTCGTGAAGGACGCGGAGGGACGCTGGCGGCTGCTCGCCTGGGCCAACGAGAGGGAGTAGGGCTGGCGGCAGTTGCGCGCGATGACGCCTGCGCCGCGGCAGCTGCCGCTCGCCGAGAGTCCTCGCGTGCGGTGGCGCGTGCCCGGCTCCCGCGTCAGTAGCCGATGAGCGCGCGCACGCCCGCAGACACCTGGAATCCCGGGGGCGTCGCCGGCGCGATGACGGCGGCCTGCAGGCCGATGTCGAGGCCGACGAGTCGCGGTTCGAGCGGCAGAGGGAATGCCAGGGACCAACCGCCGGCGGCGTCCGTCGCGAAGTCGACCACGGGCACGGCCGTCGACGGATCGAACGCCAGGCTGCAGCCGGGTCCGATGACCTGCGGCACGTTCGCCGGCACCCCTGCGAACAACGCGGCTGGGGCGGAGGCCGTCGCGCCCGAGAGCGTGATGATGACGGGGAACCCGATGAGTGGCGTGTTGAGCGAAAGTGCGGGAATCGACAGTCCGCATCCCGTCCCGAAAGCCGTCGCGGACGGCGTCCACGCACCCGCGATGCTGAAGAGCTGCGACGTGCCCGCGCGACTCCAGGCGGCAGAGTCTCTCACCCGAATCATCCCGCGCGTGGACGACGGGTTGGTGACGTGCCACACGTAGGAAGTCTTCGTCGACGATTCGACGATCATCTCCCAGTTCACGCCGCCGTCTCGGGAGACTTCCACGTCGACCGTGGGAACGAAGCTCGGCTTCGTCCACGAGATCGTCTGGTTCGAACCCGCCGCCCAGGTCACGCCCGGCGCGGGGGTGATCACGCCCGGAACCGCCGACGACGTCTGGACGCACGTGCCGAACAACGTGTCGATCTGCCCGATCTGCTTTGCGATCGAAATGTCAGGCGCACGGTCGCCGTTCAGGTCGAGTGCCACGTTGCCCCACGGAAGACCTCCACCCGCGGCGACGAGTCCGATGTATGGCGCGAACCCGCCCGGCGGCTGGGAGATGAGCAGGGACACGGCGTGGTTGCCGCCCGTCGTGATCGCCGTCTGCCGGTCGACGAGGAGGTCCGCGATGCCGTCGCCGTTGAAGTCGGCCGCTCGCACGAACGACGGATAATTGCCCACGGGGTAGGCCGTCGGGGCCGCGAAGGTCCCGTTCCCGATTCCGCCCGTTCCGGCGCCGCGGAACACGAGGACGCTGCCGGTGCTCGCTCCGTCCGGCACGGCCAGGTCGAGGATCTGATCGCCGTCGAAATCCGCAGCGACCATGGTGAGCAACCCGCTGACGGCGATGGGAATCACCTGCGTCGAGACGAGGACGCCCGTTCCTACGCCGTTCGCGCCCTGGCCGATGAGTACCTCCATGGATCCGGCGCCATGGATGATCGCGGCGTCGAGAATTCCGTCGCCGTTGAAGTCGCGAACCGCGAGGTCGTAGGACGCGCCTCCCGCGAGTGCGACCGCCGGAAGCGCGAGGTACGTCCCGTTCGAGCGCCCTGCCGTCCCCTGGCCGAGATGCACGGAGATCGACCCCGTGTTGACGCCGATGATGTCGGGGATCCCGTCGTTGTTCAGGTCCGCGATCCGGACGGAATACGGCGACCCCACGCTGCTGAACCCGGGCGCGGGGAGGAGGTTGATGATGGGGCCGACGGAGAACGTGCCGGTGCCGACGCCGCTCGACCCCACGCCGTAGAGGATGGAGACGAGGCCCGGTCCAACCGTCGACACGGCACCTCCGGCCGCGAGGTCCACGATGCCATCACCGTTGATGTCACCGGCGGCGGCGAATCGCCCGAAGATTCCTCCAGGCAACGGCACGCTGATGGGGGGGAGGAACGTGCCCGAGCCGGTCCCGAGCAGGACCTGGAAGATGTTCGAGAAGCCGCCGACGAGCAGGTCGGGAACGCCGTCGTCGTTGAAGTCAGCCGTCGCGAGGGTGGTGGCCGACTGCGTGGGCGTCGTCGACGCCGATGCGGAGAACAGCCCCGCGACGGCTGGGCACTGCGCCCGACTCGGTGCGAGGCACAGCGCGGCGCAGGCGAGCATGAGCGCCGATCGAGGGATGCGATTTGGATGCGAACTCGTCTGGGCTTCCATCGTTCACCTTGGGAGGTCCTCACGTGGGGGATCGCGGGGCGAAGCGACAGGCACGATGCAATCGGAATGCCGTTCGGGGCGCGACTCGTTCCACGCCGGACTTCCGCGGGAAACGCGCAGTCTCACTCGGGATCTTCGCCGCGTCGGTGCAGCCCGATTTGACACCTGCAAGTTCGCCGAAGGCCCGGCGGGCGCTCCGACGGCAACACCGCCGCGTGCGTCGTGGTCGCTCGGAGTGCCGGATCGTCGAGACAGCCTCTGCTCCGGCTCGAAAACACTTTTGGCCCGGATCGAGCCAGGCGGGTAGATTTTCCGGCACTGTGTCCACGTCCGCCATCGCCCACGGACGGAACACGCGACGGGGTGAAGCTTCCATGCAGAGTCGATCGAGGATGTGGCCTGGTCCATTCGTCGCCCTTGCGGCGATCGCCGTTCTGGTTCCGGTCGCCATTGCGTGTGTCATTCCCCGCAACCTCTCCGAGCAGGTCGGGATGGCCGGCGACGAGATCGTCATCGCCACGGTCGTGGACGTTCGCGAGGTGGACCTCGTCGAGCCCGACGGGTACGCCTTCACGTGGACGATCGCCGACCTGCGGGTCGCCGAGTCGCTGGTCACGGGCGCCACGAACGGAGTGACGCGCGTCGCCATGCGTGGCGGCGTTCGCCCCGGCGCGCGGTCCACGTCGATCACGCCGTCGCCCGAGGACATGAAGCCGGGGCGGAAACTACTCCTCTTCCTGGCCAGGCGTCCGGCGACCGTCGATCTTCCGAGCGACGTGCCGTGGCTCGTTCCGTCGTTCGCCGAGGTCTACCGCATCGAATCCGTCGACACGCGGACGGGCCCGCGCGAGGTGATCCTCGGGCAGGGCGGCGGCGCGGCGTTCCCCGACAACAAGAGCCTGGCGGATGCCCGCCAGGAAGTCCTCCAAACCGTCGCGACGACGAAGAAGCGGTGATCCCATGAAGCACCGCACCACTTCCGTCACCGCTCTCATCGTCGCGACCGCCGTCGTCGCCGCGCCAGGGATCATCCTGGCCTACACGACGCTCGGCCAGAGCCTGGGCGTTTCCGCCGGCGGCAACGGGTACCAACGTGACCTGCGCGTCTGGAACAACGCACTCGATCCATCCGCGAACCCGGCCGGTGCGACGGATCCCGCGTTCCCTGATGCCAGCGGCGCTGCGCTGGCTGCGTGGAAGGGGGCCAAGGCCTGGGCATCGGACACGTCCACGGCCGCTCGCAACTTCGACTTCGATTGGCAGGGCTCGGCCACGGCTTCGAACCCGGACGACAACACCATCAGCTTCGGGAACACCGGCTGCAGCGGCGGAACGCTCGCCTACACGGAGACGCCGGTCGACAACGGCTGGCGCATCCTCGTCTGCGAGTCGTCGTGGGTGTGGTACGGCGGAACGGGGACCCCCTCGGGCACGCAGATCGATTTGCGAGGCGTCCTCACGCACGAACTCGGACACGCGCTCGGACTGGGGCACAGCCAGACGGTGAACTGCCCGACCGCGGGCTGCACGACGTCGCCCTCGATGTGCGCGTTCGTGTGTGGAAACGGGTCGAGCCAGCGGGTGATCCGCGCGGACGATCAGGCGGGTCTCCAGGCCGTCTACGGGGCGGTTCCGCTGACCAAGCCCGTCATCACGGGACTCGGCGGCTCGTTCGCCACGGGCGGGACACTGTTGATCTCGGGCGCGCACTTCGCGGGGACCGTGAACGTGAAGTTCACGGCGCGGACGTCGACGAACACGGGAACGATCCCAGGCGTCGTCGCGAACGTACCCACGTCCGCAGGTGGAACGTCGGTCGCCGTGACGATTCCGGCCGCGGCGGTCAGCGGGAACGTCCTGGTGTGGGAGCCCGGATCGGCCCTGCTGTCGAACGCGTTCCCCATCACGCTCAACCAGATTCCACCCAGCGTGACGTCCGTCACGCCGTCATCCGTCGCCGCGTTCGGGGGCGGAGTGGTGACGCTGGCGGGCGCGAATTTCGCCGGAGCAACGTCGGTCAACTTCGGTGGGACCGTCCTGAACGCGCCCCTCGGGTTCTCCATCGTGAACCCGACGACGATCACGTTCAGCGCGCCGACGGCGCAGGCGCTCGGGGGCAACTCGGTCACCGTGACGGGGCCGACGGGCACGAGTGCCCCGGCGAGCTTCACGTACGTGGAGGTGAACCCGCCGCTGCTGACTGCGACGGCGACGCTCCTGTCGAACGGCCCGTTCTCCGCCCACTTCGCCGGCGGCGCCAACGACACCTACGTGCTCGTGATCGCCTTCGACGGAACGACGATGTCGTACCTGGGGTTCAACGTTCTGCAGAACTTCATTCCGCTCGTGAGCGGTCCCCTGAGCGCCGTGGGCGTCGGTTCACTGAACCTGACGGTGCCTCCCGGATTCGCGGGCACCGTGTTCCACACGCAGGTCGCGACGATCAGCGACACGACTGGCCAGTTCGTCGGAGCCAGCAACATCACCGTCTCGACGATCCTGCTCTGAGGAGGTCAGCGCCGCGAGTCGGCGGCGGGTAGTGAGTATTGGCGGATCGCCGCGCCGTTCGTGCCGCGCTTCGGGCAGGCGACGAACACGGTCCGCGCCGCTTCGACGAGCAGTCCGGTGCGCGCCCCATCGGAGGTGGCCACCGACGCCATCCGCTCCCATCGGGGAGCGTCGCCCGCGCCGAAGACGTCGAGCGCCCCGCCTCCACCGATGAGGAGCACGCTGCTCGTCGCGGTGTCGACGAAGACGTCGTCCAGGTCTCCGACGCACTCCGGTGACCCGAGCGTGGCACCGGTCGCCGTGTCGATCACCCCGAGACGTGCCGGCTTGCGGCACCCCACGTAGAGGCGCTTTCGTGCGGCGTCCAACGCCATGGGGAAGTTGCTCTCGGCGTCCTTGATCGTCCAGGTCGCCGTTATCTGCCGCGCCGCGCGATCGACGACGAGCACGGAACCGCCTCCGTTCTTGTGATCGGGGACGTTCACGAAGACACGGGTCGTTCCAGGCTCGAGCTGGAAGGACTCCGGGTGAGCCGGCAGCGGGATCTCTCCGATCTTCTGGAACGCGCGGGCGTCCACGAGGACGAGCGCTCCCTTCCCGGTTCCGACGACGAGCTGGCCCCCGTCATCGGTCAGGCGGACGTTGTCGGCGTCGTCGCCGACGTCGATGCGGCGGACCTCGGCCAGCGTCTCGACGTCGTACGCGCGAAGGGTGCCGTCGCCGCCGCTGGCGATGACGACCTGTCCGGCACGCGGTACGAGCACGGCGCCCTGGGGTTCCTTCAAGCCGCGGATGCTCCTGATCCGTTCGCCCTTCACGGTGTCGACGACCTCGAGCGTGCCGTTCCCGAGGGCGGCGATGAACAGCCGCCTGGTCTTCGGGTCGAACGCCATGTGGTCGATTCGCCCCTCCACGTCGGGCAACGCGATGGTCTGGCGAAGCGCCGGTTCCCACGCCGGCGATGCGAGGGGTGCTTGCGGTGGGGCGCAGAGGAACGTGACGAAGGCGAGGATCGCGATCACGGAGGACTCCCGATGCCTGGGCGGAGGCGGGGCGAGCGTATCACGCGACCCGTTGTTCCGACGAGCGCCGGCGAGAAGATGGCGGCGTGTTCTCCGACCGCATACCCCGATCGTTCGCGCCCAACGCGTTGGAGGTCGTGCGCCGCCGGCTGGTTGCCGCCGGCACCGCCTTCGACGATCTCACGGCCACGAACCCAACTCAGGTCGGTTTGGACTACCCGGCCGACCTGCTCGCGGGCATGTCCGATCCGCGTGCGCTCCGCTACGCTCCCGACCCATCCGGGCTCCTGAGTGCGCGGGAGGCCGTGGCTGCGGACTACGCCCGCCGCGGTCACGTCGTCGACGCAGAGAGGGTCCTCCTCTTTGCGAGCACGAGCGAGGCCTACGCACTTCTCTTCAAGTTGCTGGCGGACCCGGGCGACGGTGTCCTCGTGCCGCGGCCGAGCTACCCGCTCTTCGACCACCTCGCGAGGTTGGAGGGGTTGGAGGTCGTGGACCTCTGGCTCGACGGCCTGGGTGGGTGGATGGTCGCTCGGGAGCGCGTGCCGGATCTGGAGGCAGCCCGGTGCCGCGCCGTGCTTCTCGTGAGTCCCAACAACCCCACGGGATCGCGGCTTCATCCGGACGACGCCCAGTGGATCGACGCGTTGGCCGCGCGGAGCGGGGCAGCGGTCATCCTGGATGAGGTCTTCGACGACTACGACCACGACGATCGCACACCTGCGCATGAGCGGGCTGGCCGTCCGCCGAAGGAGGCGTTGTGGTTCCGGCTCGGAGGGCTGTCCAAGACGGTCGGGCTACCGCAGGCGAAGCTCGGCTGGTGCGCAGTCGAGGGGCCTGCGGCGCTCGTCGGCCAGGCCGTCGAGCGCCTCGAATTCGTCAACGACCAGTACCTTTCCGCATCGACCTCGGTGCAGGTTGCCGCGGCCGACCTCCTCGCGCGGGGAGCGCTGGTGCGTGAACTCATCCGTGCGCGGCTCTCGGAGAATCTGAACGCGCTGCGGGGGCTCGTCGCTGCGGCCCCGTGGGCCACGCTCCTGGCGCCGCAGGCGGGGTGGCACGCCGTCTTTCGGGTTCCGGCAACGACCCCGGATTGGGAATCCGTCACCAGGCTTCTGCGAGACGACCACGTCCTCGTCCATCCCGGCGAGCTGTACGGTTTCGCGGACGCGGGTTGGCGCGTCGTCAGCCTCCTTTGTGAGCCCGCGTCCTTCGTTCGCGGCCTCACACGCGTCCTCGCTCCAGCCCCGTAGTTGCGACGCATCCGCGGGATGAAAATTGATGGCGAAGCCTTGATCCTGCCGACGATCCCCGATAATCAGGACCGCGTTTGTACTCTTTCGTCCGCGCGAGGTGATCCATGATCCGCATGACCCGGTTGACCGACTACGCCGTGATGCTTCTGGCGCAGTTCGTCCGCAGCCCCAAACAGCACAGCGCCAGGGACCTGGCGCGGGAGACCCGGCTGCCCCTGCCGTCCGTCAGCAAGGTCCTCAAGCTCCTGGCCCGCAACGGCCTCCTCAGCGCACACCGCGGGGTGAAAGGGGGGTTCTGCCTGACCCGGCCACCTGAGGAAATCCGGCTCACCTCGATCCTTCGGGCCCTCGAGGGACCGATCGCGATCACGGAGTGCAGCGGCGCTGACGCCGGCACCTGCGATTTCGAGCAGTCCTGCGCGGTCAGTGCCGCCTGGCGCCGGATCAACCAGGCGGTCGAGGTCGCGCTCGATGGGATCACGCTCGCGGACATGATCAACGACACGGGTCCCCACGACGGTGACGCGACGTCCATCCGGCTGGATCTCGCGTCGCGCACTCTCTCGGTCTGACGGACGGCACTCCGATGAACGACGACAAGACGCTCGAACAGCTCACCACGCGCGAATACCAGTACGGGTTCGTGACGTCGGTCGAGGCGGACGCGATCCCGAAGGGCCTCGACGAGGACGTCGTCAGGCTGATCTCGGCCAAGAAGAACGAGCCACCGTTCCTCCTCGAGTGGCGCCTGAAGGCGTTTCGTCATTGGAAGAAGATGACCGAGCCGACCTGGGCGAAGGTCCATTACCCGCGCATCGACTACCAGGACATCGTGTACTACTCGGCGCCGAAGGCGAAGAAGGACGGCCCGAAGAGCCTGGACGAGGTCGACCCGGAGGTCCTGAAGACCTACGAGAAGCTCGGCATCTCGCTGGACGAGCAGAAGCGCCTGCAAGGAGTCGCGGTCGATGCGGTCTTCGACAGCGTGTCGGTCGCGACCACGTTCAAGGGCAAGCTCGCCGAGATGGGCGTCATCTTCTGTTCGTTCAGCGAGGCGGTGCACAACCATCCCGAGCTGATCAAGCAGTACCTCGGCAGCGTCGTTCCCTACACGGACAACTTCTTCGCCGCGCTGAACTCGGCCGTGTTCAGCGACGGGTCGTTCTGCTTCATCCCGAAGGGCGTCCGCTGTCCCATGGAGCTGTCGACGTACTTCCGCATCAACGCCGCGGACACGGGGCAGTTCGAGCGCACGCTGATCGTCGCCGAAGACGGAGCGTACGTCAGCTACCTCGAAGGCTGCACGGCGCCCATGCGCGACAAGAACCAGCTTCACGCCGCCGTCGTGGAACTGGTGGCCCTGAACGACGCCCAGATCAAGTACTCGACCGTCCAGAACTGGTATCCGGGAGACAAGGACGGGAAGGGCGGCATCTACAACTTCGTCACGAAGCGCGGTGCCTGCCGTGGCCGCAACTCACGCATCTCCTGGACGCAGGTGGAAACGGGGTCGGCGATCACGTGGAAGTACCCGAGCGTGATCCTCCAGGGCGACGACTCCGTCGGCGAGTTCTACTCGGTGGCACTGGCGAACAACCGCCAGCAGGCCGACACGGGGACGAAGATGGTCCACGTCGGCCGCAACACCCGATCCACGATCGTCTCCAAGGGAATCTCGGCGGGCCACGGCCAGAACACGTACCGGGGCGCCGTGAAGATCATGAAGAGCGCCGAGGGTGCGCGGAACTACTCCCAATGCGACTCGCTCCTCATGGGCGACAAGTGCGGAGCTCACACGTTCCCGTACCTGGAAGTGAAGAACACGACGGCCCAGGTGGAGCACGAAGCCTCGACGTCGAAGATCGGGGAGGACCAGCTCTTCTATGCGCGTCAGCGCGGGCTGTCGACGGAGGATGCGGTCTCGATGATCGTGAACGGATTTTGCAAGCGCGTCTTCAAGGAGCTGCCCATGGAGTTCGCCGTCGAAGCCCAGAAGCTCCTGTCGGTGAGCCTCGAAGGGAGTGTGGGCTGAGCATGCTCGAAGTCAAGAATCTGCACGTGAGCGTCACCGCGGACCAAAAACCCATCCTGAAGGGCCTCGATCTCACCGTCCGCGCCGGAGAGGTCCACGCGATCATGGGCCCGAACGGATCGGGGAAGAGCACGCTCGCCAACGTCCTCGCCGGCAAGGACGGATATGCCGTCACGTCCGGATCGGCGACGTACCAGGGCAAGAACCTCCTCGAGATGTCGCCCGAGGTCCGTGCTCGCGAGGGCGTCTTCCTCGCATTCCAGTACCCGGTCGAGATCCCTGGCGTCAGCAACGCGTACTTCCTGCGGGCAGCGCTCAACTCGATCCGCAAGCACCGCGGGCTCGAGGAACTCGACGCCGTCGACTTCCTTGCGCTCATGCGCGAGAAGGCCAAGCTCGTCGAGATGAAGGAGTCGCTCGTCAACCGACCGGTGAACGAGGGCTTCTCGGGCGGGGAGAAGAAACGAAACGAGGTTCTCCAGATGGCCGTCCTGGAACCCAGGCTTGCGATCCTGGACGAGACCGATTCGGGACTGGACATCGACGCCCTCCGCATCGTGGCGGGCGGGGTGAACTCGCTGCGGTCGAAGGATCGCGCGATGATCGTCGTCACGCATTACCAGCGGCTGCTCGACTACATCGTTCCCGACGTCGTCCACGTCCTGTTCCAGGGCCGGATCGTGCGTTCCGGCGGCAAGGAATTGGCGCTCGAGCTCGAGAAGCACGGCTACGGGTGGATCGAGCAGCAGGCCCAACAACCGGTGGCCGCGAAATGACGACGGCACTCGACAACCGCGGCGCTTACGTTGCCGACTTCATCAAGGCCGGACACAACGCACCGGGCGCGGCGCTCACGTGGCTCCAGGCGTTGCGCGAATCGGCGATCGATCGCTTCCGCGAGATCGGTTTCCCCGACTGGTCGCACGACGAGGAGTGGCGATTCACCGACATCACGCGACTGATCGAGGGTTCGTTCCACCTGCCGACGCGGCGCCCAGATCCGCGATCGCTCACGACGCTCGCGGACGGACCTCTCCGCGCCTGCCAGCTCACGTTCGTCAACGGCCGTTTCGCTCCCGAGCTGTCGAGCGTCATCGGATTGCCGGACGGGGCCCGCGCACAGAATCTCTCCGCCGTGCTCGAATCCGAGCCCGCCCTCCTCGCAAAGCACCTGGGACGCCATGCCGGGTTCGACATGAATTCCTTCGTCGCGTTGAACACCGCGTTCTTCGGTGACGGAGCGTTGATCCGAATCCCCCGGGGCATGACGTGCTCCGAGCCGATCCACCTCCTCTTCATCGCGGCGCCGACCGGCGAGTCGATCGTCACGCATCCGCGCGCGTTGGTCGTCGTCGAGGACGGTGCATCGGCGACCATCGTCCAGAGCTACGTCAGCGCGGGTCACGACGTCTACTTCACCAACGCGGTGACCGAGGTCATTCTCGGACAGGACGCGTCCGTCGACCGCTACAAGCTCCAGCGCGAGAGCAACGCCGCGTACCACGTCGCGTCACTCCACGTTCACCAGGCCCGATCGAGCCGGTTCCAGTCGCACTCGATCGCCTTCGGCGGTGCCATCGCACGGGACGAGATCCACTCCGTGCTGAATGGCGAAGGCGCCGAGTGCACGCTCAACGGCCTTTATGAGGTGACCGGCAACCAACTGACGGATACGCACACGACCATCGAGCATGCGACGCCGCATGGGACGAGCCGGCAGTCGTACAAGGGCGTCCTCGGCGGCGAGGCGCGCGCAGTGTTCAACGGGAAGGTCGTCGTCCGCCCCGGCGCGCAGAAGACGGATGCCGTTCAGGAGAACAAGAACCTCCTTTTGTCGGACGCCGCCACGATCAACACCAAGCCCGAACTCGAGATCTACGCCGACGACGTGAAGTGCAAGCACGGTGCGACGATCGGCCAGCTCGACATGAACATGCTCTTCTACCTGCGCTCGCGCGGTATCGCCGAGGACGAGGCTCGGCGGCTGCTCATCCACGCGTTCGCGAGCGAGATCCTCGACCAGGTGAAACTCGATCCGATCCGGGCCCAGCTCGGCGGATGTCTGCTCACGATGGTGCCGGCGTCCCCGGCAGGGTCTGGTGCCGTATGAGCACAGTCCAGGACGACCGCAGCCGATCGGCGCTCGTGCGGCCCGAGTTCGACCTTCCGAAGGCGCGGGCGGATTTCCCGATCCTCGCCACGCGCGTCCACGGGCACCCGCTCGTGTATCTCGACAACGCCGCCACGACTCAGAAGCCGCGCTGCGTGATCGACGCCGTTCGGCACTACTACGAGGCGGAGAACGCCAACATCCATCGCGGCGTCCACTATCTGAGTCAGCTTGCGACGGAGAAGTACGAGGCTGCTCGGGAGACCGTGCGGAAGTTCCTGAACGCGAAGGACGTTCGCGAGGTCATCTACGTCCGCGGCGCCACCGAGGGCATCAACCTCGTGGCGCAGTCCTGGGGGCGAGCGAACGTCCGCAGCGGCGATGAGATCGTCGTGTCGGCGCTCGAGCATCACGCCAACATCGTGCCGTGGCAGATGCTGTGTGGTGCGACGGGCGCCACGCTCCGCGTGATCCCCATGCGCGACTCGGGCGAACTCATCCTGGACGGTCTCGACGGCGTCATCACGTCACGGACGAAGCTCGTCGCCGTCGGACACGTCTCGAACGCCCTCGGCACGGTGAACGACCTCCCGCGGATCATCGCTGCGGCGCGGCACCACGGTGCATGCGTCCTCGTGGATGGGGCCCAGGCGGTCGCGCACATTCCCGTGGACGTCCAGGCGTTGGACGCGGACTTCTACGTGTTCTCGGGCCACAAGCTCTACGCGCCCACGGGCATCGGGATCCTCTACGGCAAGCGCGCGCTGCTCGAATCGATGCCGCCCTGGCAGGGCGGAGGCGACATGATCCGCTCCGTCTCGTTCGAGCACACGGAGTTCAACGAGCTCCCACACAAGTTCGAGGCGGGGACACCGCACATCAGCGGTGCGATCGGCCTCGGAGTCGCGATCGAGTACCTCCAGTCCCTGGGACTCCCGCGCGCCGCGGCGTGGGAGGCGGAACTCCTCCGCGATGCGACGGCGCAGCTCTCGGCCCTTCCCGGAGTGCGCGTGGTGGGGACGGCCTCGCACAAGGCAAGCGTCCTCTCGTTCACGATCGATGGGATCCATCCCCACGACATCGGCACGATTCTCGACGATCGCGGCGTCGCGATCCGCGCGGGGCATCACTGCGCGCAGCCGGTGATGACGAGGCTCGGGATTCCGGCCACGGCGCGGGCGTCGTTCGCGTTCTACAACGCACGTTCGGACGTCGATGCACTGGCCGCGGCGGTGACGAAGGCAATCGAGGTGTTTGGCTGATGTCGGACCTGTCGGACCTCTACCAGGAAGTGATCCTCGACCATTACAAGCGGCCGCGGAACTACGGCAGCATTCCCGATGCGGATCGTCGCGTCGACGGCCGCAATCCGCTTTGCGGTGACCACCTCACCATCTTCGTGAAGATGGATGGCGAGACCGTGGGGGACGTCCGCTTCGAAGGGAACGGCTGCGCAATCTCGAAGGCGTCGGCGTCGATGATGACCGCGGCCGTGAAGGGGAAGACCCGCGCCGCCGCCCAGGAGCTGTTCGAGCGGTTTCACGCCATGGTGACCGGGCACGGCGTCACGGGTGACGACATGGGCAAGCTGCAGGCGTTCGCCGGAGTCTCCGACTATCCGGCGCGCGTGAAGTGTGCGAGCCTCGCGTGGCACACGCTGAAAGCCGCGCTCGATGGTGCGAGCGATCCTGTGTCGACCGAGTGACGGGCCGCGTCGGTGACGAATCCAGAGCCACGAAGATGATCAAACTCAACGAGCGCATCGAACTCCGACGCACCGTCGAGGCGACGCAGATTCCGTACGGCGGGCTGACGTCGCTCCCGAGCGGTTCCAAGGTGACGGTCACCCAGGCGTTGGGCGGCAGCTACACCGTCGTCACCGAGCTTGGCCTCCTCGTGCGGATCGAGGGTCGGGACGCCGACGCGCTCGGTGACGTCGACGCGCCGAAGGACGCGCCCCCCGTCGTTCCGCTGACGGACAAGGCGGCCGTCGAGAAGGCCGCCTGGGACCAGCTGCGGACCTGCTACGACCCCGAAATCCCAGTCAACATCGTCGAGCTCGGACTCGTCTACCAGAACGCGGTGGCGGAGGTCGACGGTGGGGGCTTTCGCGCCGACGTGAAGTTCACGCTGACGGCGCCGGGGTGCGGTATGGGCGGGGTCCTCCAGAAAGAGGTGGAGACGAAGCTGAAATCCATCCCCGGAGTCAGGGATGCGAAGGCCGAGGTCGTGTTCGAGCCGGCCTGGACCCGGGACATGATGACCGACGCGGCGAAGCTGAAACTCGGGATGTTCTGAACCGGCGGCCGCCGGAACGTCAGGACGGCTCGCCCGCTGGACCTGGGCGCTGCGACCCGCCGCGCCTTTCCAGTGAGAACCGTTGACATCGCGGCCAAGGCGGGCCTAAGGTCTGTCTCCGGCCAGCCGGGCTTGGTGTTCGGCTGGTCACGTGCCGTGACGGGGCGGCGGAGCGCGCCGCGCCCAAGTGTTGCAAACGAGACGTGAGTCGACGGGCGGGATCATCATCCCGTTCCGAGGAGCGAACGCAGCATGAAGACCAGGAAGCTTCTGGTGCTCTCGAGCGCAGCCGTGCTGTTGGCCGCGAGCGGCTTCGGGCAGGGCTATTTCAACGAAGGAACGTCACCGAACCTGCAGGTCATGACGACCCAGGGCGGGCTCGTGTCACCCAACGCGACGGCACCCATTCTCGGTGCCGGTGCACTGACGCGTGCGGCCGGGTCCGCGAACCTCTCCTACATCAACACGGGTGTGGCGTACGCGCTGAGTGGCCCGTGGACGATGGAGTACTGGATCCGCCCGGCGGCCCTCGCCGTCAGCTCACTGGCTTACCTGCTGGGTGATTCGACGGCAGTCTTCGACGCGGCGAACGGTCCGTTCCGGACGTTCACGAACGGCAACAACTCGAACAACAACAACCTGGTCCTCCGGGGATTCCCCAACCAGCCGTTCACCGCACCGACGCCCGGCGGCGCTGCGAGCACGGCACCCGGCGTGTTGACGGTCGGAGTCGCGACGCACGTCACGTTCGCGTATGACCCGACGGCAAGCACGTTCGGAACCATCTACGTGTACGTGAACGGCGTTCTCAACGGCACGTTCGCGCAGACGGCGGCCCTCAATCACTCGCTCACGAACCTGACGTTCGCTGGGTACAACGGGTCATCGAGCAACGCCATGCCGGGCGAATACGACGAGTTCCAGTTCTGGACCGTGTATCGCACGCCGGCCCAGGTCCTCGCGGACTACAACACGCAACTTGCCGCGCCGAACCTGCCGCAGAAGTGTTACGGGCGGTTCGACGGCGTCGTGAACCAGCACAACCTGACGACGTCGATCAACGGCGATCCGGAAGACAAGCGCGAGAAGCGTTTCACGGACGGAACGCTGGTGACGTGGACCGCGAACTCGCCAGGGCTGCCTGGATCGCCGTACAGCGTGCTCCTGAACTACAACCAGGGAGGCCTCAGCCCGACCTGCTCGACGAGCTTCGGCGGGCAGTCCGTCGCCGGTCTCCAGGTCTGCAACGGTTTCTCCACGCCCATCGGCGCCGCGATCGAGTTCCCGGATTCGCTTCACCTGACGTCGATCGGTGTTGCTGCGGTGAACATCCCCATCGCAGCGAACTATGGGACCAGCCCCGGCGTGATCATCCCCGTGCCCGCGCCCTTCTTCACGCCAGGCGATTCCCTCTTCCTGCAGTCCATCGCGTTGGATCCGGGCTATCCGCTCTACGCCGGAACGTCGAACCCCGCCAAGCTGGTCTATGACCCCGGCATTCCCGGCGAGCACTTCAGCTTCGAGGCGAAGGGCGTCAGCAACCTCCAGGTCACCGGGTTCTGGAGAATGCGGAACACGGGCACGATCCCGATCTCGTCGATCGAACTCGATTTCGTGAATTCCAACCCGACGCTTCCCTACGAGTTCTACACGAACAACGTCACGAACTCGGGCGGCACGCTCCAGTGCTCGACCGCCTATCGCGAGAACTGCATCGCGGTCACCGGGTGTGTCCCGACGGCCACGAATACGCTCGTGACCTGCAGCCCCGCCCCGCCGGCCGGGCAGAACTTCATCTACTACACGGGCACGAACGTCGGGACGAACGCCGGGACGTTCCGGACGATGGCGTGGAACTTCAACCTGAGCGGCTCGATGTTCGACGGGCCTACGGACGACTTCGTGTTCGACGCGTTCGCTGACGCGCCGGGCGCCGGCGTCGCGCCGAATGCCCACAACGGTGCCGCCTATGCCGGCATGCGCGTCACGGTGAACTTCATCACGAACGTGCAGCTGCAGGGCTTCCTCGCTCAGGACCCGAGCAATCCGGACCGCACGTTCCTCTCGCTCTGATCTGATCCCAGTCGACCGAGCCCGCTCCGATGCCACGCGCCGGTGCGGGCTCGATTCGTTTTCTCGATCGCGGATCGTCGCGCCGTGAGCGTGGCGCGCGATGACGATCGCGCCGGTGGGGGCCACTGGGCGCGCCGCGGCGGAGCGCGGGGAATCGGCCGGTCTGGCGGGAAACGATCGGATCGCCGCGCGTCTCGCAACGGTCACCGAAACATCATGCGCCGTGCGCCGCGAGATCGCCGCCGCGCGCCCGATCCCATCGACGCGCGAGCGCGCTCTACGTCGGCCGGTCGGCCTGGCCGCGCTTGTTTCTCGCCTCTGACCGGCGCGCCGCGTCCGCCGATGATCCGCGCGGCGGCGCTGCCGCCGGGCGGTTGGATTCGCGCGTCAGAACGTCAGCCGCACGACCGCGGTCTGGTCGAGGAAGACGAGCCCCGGTGTGAACACCACGCCGACCAGGTCCACTGTGGTGCCCGCTGGCAGCCCCACCGCGCCGGCAGGGAAGACCGACGCGCTGGCCGGCGGCGTACCCGGAACCAGTGGTGGAACGAAGTGCAGCGGGTTCGTCGGCGATGCGGGAGTCGAGGCGAGGCTCAGGGTGATCGCGTCGAGCGTGATCCCGAAGAGGGCTCCGCCGCCGATCGGCGTGGTCGTCGTCAAGCTCGCGAGCACGAATCCCTCGGCCATGCCTGCGGGGATGTTGTGCAACTGGACCGTGAGGTCCCCCGTCCCGTTGCCCGACGTGTAGGCCTCCAACTCGAAGCCCAGAATGGGCGCCTGTCGATAAATCCCGCGGCCGTAGGTCACGGCATACAGCGAGCCGTTGTTCCAGAACAATTCATAGACCGGGGTGTTCGCCGGCCCGTCGTTCGGCACGGACCACGTGAGGCCACCGTTCTCGCTCGTGAGGACGCCGAGTTCGGTCCCCACATAAAGCCAGTTCGTGATCTGCGGGTGGATCTCCACGTCGTAGCAGGGGATCGACGGAATGCCGGGGAGGGCCGTCCACGTCGCCCCGGCGTTGTTCGTCACCCAGACGTTCTGCGCGCTGTAGCCGCCGAACGTCACGAGCACGTGATTCGGGTTGCCAGGGTCGATCGTGATGTGGGTCACCTTGCGCCCGGGCAACGCGGGAGACGTCGTGTTGCGCTGCGTCCACGTGGGCGTCGCGGCCGTCCCGTTCGTCGTGTAGTAGACGTCACCATTTCCGTGGCCAACCCAGATGATGTCGCTGCTGCTCGGCGCAACGGAGACGGCCGTGGAATTGGAATTGCCGGTGGTCGGCGGCTTGATGGCGGCCCATTGGGGTCCGGTCGTCGAGGTGTTCGGCGTCTTCACGTCGTTGCTGCGCCAGACGGAACGGGCGCCGGCGATCATGCGGTTCGGATTGCTCGGATCGAGCGTGAACGGTGCGATGAAGCTCGCGAATCCGTTCTGGCAGTCCGTGATCACGTAGGGCGGCGCCTTCCAGCTGTTGCCCGTGCGGCCGTTGATGTACCCCGTGCTGCCGCCGCCCGTGCTCGACCGGAAGAGGTCGAGCGTGACATATTCGCCGTACACGTAGTTGCCGTTCGTCGGGTCGACGGCGCAGACGCCCCCGTCGCCGCCGAAGATCGTCGACCACGTGAGGCCGGTCGCGGGTGTGTACCTCAGCGTCCCGTTGTCCTGGGTTCCGCCGATGACGTTGTTGGAAGCCGGGCTGGCGCCAGCGCCGTAGAACTGCGTGATCCCCAGGCCGGAGAGCATGGCGGACCATCCGGAGGTGAACGACGGAGTGCCGGCCGTGAAGACGTTGCTCGCGCGATACACGCCGCCGTCGTTGCAGAAGAACACCGTGCGGTCCGTGAGGCCGTTGAACGTCGGCGTCTCGAAGATGCCGTGTTGATCCGCGTGCGCGCTGTTCGGCGCCTGCGACCAGTTGCTCATGCGCGTGAGCGTGGTGCCACCGTCGACCGAGCGCCAGAGGTCGATTCCGCCCACGATCACGGTGTCAGCTGATGCCGCACCGGTCACGTCGTACGGCGACACCCAGACGACGTTGTCGTACCACCCCTGGGAGCCCAGGTAATTCGTCCCCGAATTGCGGAGCGTGAACGTCGCGCCGCCGTCGGTCGAGCGATAGAGCTGCCCGCTGCCCTGGTTCACGGACGCGTACACGACGTTCGCGACCGTCTTCGAGATCGCGACTTCGACGCGGGCCCCGCCCGCCGCGATGCCCGTGGAGGCGCTCCAACTCGTGCCGCCATTGTTGGAGACGATCGCGACGCCGTTGTCCTGACCGGCGACGGCATGGGAGGGGTTCAGCGCATCGATGTCGACGTCCAACGCCCGCGTGAGCGTGCGCTGCAGCCAGTTTCCACCAGCGTTCGTGCTCTGGAATATGCCGGCGTTCGTCGCGGCGAGGATCGTCGCGCCGTTCGACGAGATCGCGAGGCGATTCACGTAGTTGAAGTTGGAGTTGTTCGTCTGCGAGAGCTGGCTGAACGTCACGCCGCCGTCCGTGCTCTTGAAGATGCCGGCTCCGCGCACGGCGCCGCCGTTGGAGAAGCCCTCGCCCGTTCCCACATACATGACGCTCGCGTTCGTGGGGTCGAAGACGATGGTCGTGATGGCGAGATTTGCCATGAAGTCGTTCACGACGGACCAGTTGGTGCCGCTCGTGGTCGACTTCCAAAGTCCGCCGGACACGCTGCCGACGAACATCGTCGACGGCGTCGTCGGATGGAAGGCGATGCTGCGGATCCGGCCGCCGATGTTGTTGGGACCAAGCCACGTCCAGCTGAATTGCCCGATGCCCCCGCCGTCGGGGCTCGGCAGCGCATCCAGTTGCTGCCTCGCGGTGAGGACCGCGTTCTGCGGGATCTCGCCGTTCTCGTCCTTCAGGCCTTCCAATCGCCAGAGCTCGGCCTCATCCGGCCGGTCGGGCTTGGGATTGGCGCACTTCCACAGCGCGCGGTCGAGTTTGACCTTCGGGAGCGTGAGGAGGATGTCGTTGCTCAACCCCCGAAGCTCGTGCAGCTCTTTCACCTGCACCACCGTGAGCGCCAATGCGGCCGCCGTGGCTTCGTCGGATGCGGCGATGCGTCGCACGGCATCCGGGGCGAGCCCGTGCTCGGCCGCATGGGACGTGGCCTGGATGTCGATGGTGGCCGCGGCGGCGGTCATCGACGCCGTCGGCGTGCGGCCGCAGGAAAGCACGAGCAGACCGGCAGCCAGGATCGTGAGGCTTCTCATTGGGTTCATTGACGGACTCGGCATGGATGGTGGGTCGCTTCGCGCGCGAGGATGGATCGCTCGCGCCCCACGAATCCGGCGTGCGGGGTGATGCGGACACCGGATGAGCGCACAGGATAGGGCGCAGATGCCATCGAATCGAGTGCCGGGCGGGCGGAATACGGCTGGCCACGGAGGTTCAAGGCCGATCGGGTGGCGCGTGGGGCCGTGCCTGCACCGCATCCGGACGTCGGCCGGACGCTCCGAGCCTTGAAGTTCCGGCCGCGGCGCATGCAGAGTCCGGCGGCATGGACCAGAACCCAATCAACCTGGACGATTTTGAAGTCCTCGCGCGCGGCTGCCTCCCACGAGCGAGCTTCGATTACTTCTGCGGCGGCGCAGGAGACGAGCGATCGCTGGTGGCGAACCGCGGGGCGTACGACCGTTGGTGGCTGCGACCGAGAAGTCTCGTCGACGTCAGCACCATCGATCTCCGCACCACCGTCGTCGGCCGCCAGATGCCGTCGCCGATCGTGATCGCGCCCATGGCGTTCCATCGGCTTGCGCATCCCGAGGGCGAACTGGCGACGGCGCGCGGCGCGGCGTCACGCGACTGCACGTTCGTGTTGAGCACGGCCGCGTCGAGTTCGCTCGAGGAGGTGGCTGCGACGGGGCCCGGCCCGCGCTGGTTCCAGCTCTACGTGTACAAGGATCGGGCGCTGGCGCGGCACCTGGTCGATCGGGCGGAGGCCGCGGGATTCGACGCGCTCGTCCTCACGGTCGACACGCCTCACCTCGGGCGCCGCGAGCGCGACATCCGGAACCTCTTCACGCTTCCCCCGGGCGTCGAGCTGCGCAACTTCACCGCCCGTCCGCAGCTGGCCATGCCGACGGACGCCTCGGGCCGTTCCGCCTACAAGAGCTTCGCCGACTACGTGCACGATCAACTCGATGACTCGCT
Organism: Planctomycetota bacterium; assembly: GCA_044222185.1. GTDB lineage: Bacteria > Planctomycetota > CAIWVZ01 > JBGANV01. The sequence goes on along the minus strand of JBGANV010000003.1, from coordinate 220,829 downwards.
CACCTGGGAAGGCGTCGAGTGGCTCCGGGCAAACGCCAGGCTCCCTGTGATCGTGAAGGGGATCTTGACCGCCGAGGACGCGGCGCTTGCCGTCGAGCACGGCTGCTCGGGGGTCATCGTCTCCAACCATGGCGGCCGGCAGCTCGACGGCTCGATCCCGCCGATCGAGGCACTCCCGGAGGTCGTGGATGCGGTGGCTGGCCGGGCCGACGTCCTCGTCGACGGCGGGGTCCGTCGAGGCACCGACGTCGTGAAAGCGATCGCGTTGGGAGCGAAGGCCGTGCTCGTTGGGCGACCCATTCTCTATGCGCTCGCGACGTCGGGTGAGGCGGGGGTCGTTCGCGCCCTCGACCTGTTGAGCGACGAGCTGCGATTGGCGATGCGGCTCTGCGGCCGAACGGCGATCGGCCAGCTCGATCGCTCCCTGCTGCGCCGCGCCACCTGACGCGTGCGTTTCGCGCTACGCCTTCTTCTGACGCGGGCCGGAAACGGAGCGGCAATCCGCGACGAACAGCCGCCACGGCAGGCTCGCGTCGACACCTGCGTAGTCGACGCCGATCCGCGGCGAACTCCGCACGCGTGCGCTCCCGATCCTGGGCGCATCCGCCAGATGGATCGCGCCCGTCTCGAGGCCGACGCCGTTGTGTGTTCCGTCGACTCCGAGGGCCTTGCAGAGGTTCGCCGGGCCCCGCAGGAGTTCGTGGTCCGGCAGCTCCCGACCGCGGCGGGCTCGGAGGATGGCCGATCCCTCGATGACCTCGGCGCCGCGGAGGAGTACGGCTTCGGGCACACCCTCCCGTGCCGCGACGACGTTGGCGCACCAGTGCATTCCGTAGACGAAGTAGACGTAGAGCCGGCCCGCCGGGCCGTACATCACCTCGTTGCGCGGCGTGCGGCGCCCGCCGAAGCTGTGGGCCGCGCGATCCGCGGGGCCGCGATAGGCCTCCACCTCCACGATCCGGACGACGACGCGGCCCTCGGGAAGTTCTCGGACGAGGAGCTTGCCGAGCAGGTCGCGCGCGACGCGGAGTGCGTTGCGTGCATAGAACGCGGCGGGGAGGGGCGTGAACGATGCCGGGGCCGCACCTCGGAGACTCGAACCGCGGCCGGCGGCCGCGGTTCTCGTTGCTGGTCTGGGATCAGTGCGCCGTCGCAAGGCGCGCGGCCTCGTCAGCCACGGCCGCACCTACGACGGAACAGCGCGCGGCGTTCTTCGGGTCGTCCACCAGGTCGTACGTGAGCGGCTTGCCGCGCTCGAGGACGTTCATCACCGCGTGCTCGAGGCAGTCGGCCGCCTTCTCGAGCTTCGCGTCGTTCTTGCGATGGCCGAGCCACGAGCAGCCTTCCTTCGCGGCGAGGACCATGGCCATGGGGTTGGCCTTGTCGAGGCCTGCGTGCTTGGGCGCCGAGCCGTGGATCGGCTCGAACATGCCGTGGTCGTCTCCGACGTTCGCGCCCGCCGCCATGCCCATGCCGCCTTGAAGCACCGATGCGAGGTCCGTGACGATGTCACCGAACATGTTCGTCGTGACGCAGACGTCGTACCACTCGGGCTTGGTGACGAGCCACTGCGTGAACGCGTCGACGATGGACGTCTCCTTCTCGATCTCGGGATACTCCTTGCCGATGTCGAAGAAGATCTCGCCGAAGAGGCGGCAGCCGTGGAGGACGTTGTCCTTCAGGATGCAGGTGACGCGCTTCTTGCCGTCGGCCGGTGCGCCGCGATTGCGACGGCGGCAGATCTCGAAGGCCTTTCGGATCACGCGCTCCGACCCGCGACGCGTGATGACGCGCGTATCGATGCCGACCTGCTTCACGTCGCCGGGGGCCAGGATGCCGCCCGTTGGGCTGTAGAGGCCTTCCGTGTTCTCGCGGACGAAGATGATGTCCACCTTGCCCGGCTGCCACACCTGCATCGATCCACCGTGGATCCGATGGTGGATGCCGGGGTAGAGGCGGACGGGACGAACGTTTGCGTACAGGTCGAGTTTGGTTCGGTTGCCGAGGACGGCCGAGTGGCCGGCCATGTGCCCGTTCTCCATGAGGGTCGGGCCCTTGCCGTCGGGCGACGGCCAGCCGACCGCGCCGAGGAGGATCATGTCGGCCGCCTTGCACTTCTCGAAGCTGCCGTCGGGCCAGTCGTGGTGCTTGCCGTTCGCGAGGAAGTACTGGCCGCCGCACGGGATCTCTTCGAACTTGAAGTCGATACCCAGGGGTTTCGCCACCGCGCGAAGCGCGCGGAGCCCTTCGTTCATCACCTCGGGGCCGATGCCGTCACCTGGCAGACACACAACGTTGTAGGTCATCAATGGTCTCGTGGTTCCGGGGACGGATCCCGTCGTTCCCCCGGCAGTCTACTTGCGAAGAATCGTGCTCGTCGCCCCGGCTTTTGCGAGCTCAGTAGGCGCGAGCGAAGATCACGCGCCCGTTCGATGGTTTGCCCGACATGGGGTCGGTTCCGGGCGTCCTGAGGTTCACTTCACCGCCCGCCGTGTCCAACGTGTCGGCGAGGGGAATGCAGCGGATCGTGGCCTTCGTCTCCTCCTTGATGCGGGCTTCCGTCTCGGCGGTGCCGTCCCAGTGCATCAGGTAGAAACCCGGCTGCGATTCGATCTTGTCCTTGAACTCGGCGTAGCTGTCGCAGATCCACGTGTGGTCCTTCCGGTACGCGACGGCGCGATCGAAGAGGGCCTGTTGGATCCGAGCGAGCGTGGCCTCGAACCAGGTGTGCGAGATGTCGACGGCCTTGATGGGCGCCTTCTCGCGCGTGTGACGGAGCACGGTCATCACGCTCTCCTGTGCGAGGTCCTTCGGACCGGCCTCGAAGCGGATCGGCACGCCGCGCTGCTCCCACCAGAAGAACTTGTCCGGAGGACGGAGGCCGTCGCGCAGATCGAGCACCACGCGTTGTCCCACGCGGGCGCCGCCCAGGTTCACGTTCAGGATCTCCTGGTTGCCGCGCTCGGCCTCTGCGCGCGCGACGGCTTCCTCTCCGGCGATCTGCGCGAGGAGCCGGCGGGCGTAGGCGATGACTGCGTCCCGCTCTTCCGGCTTGCGGTAGATCGGGACGATGGCCAGCAGCACCGGCGCCATGGCGGGCGGGCAGACCAGGCCTTCGTCATCCGAGTGCGTCATGATCACGGCCCCGATGAGCCGGGTCGTGACACCCCAGGAGGTGGTGTAGACGTGCGCCACCTGCTGGTCACGCGTCTGGAACTTGATGTCGAACGCCTTCGCGAAGTTCTGTCCCAGGTTGTGGCTGGTTCCCGCCTGGAGCGCCTTGCCGTCCTGCATCATCGCTTCGATGCAGTAGGTGTCGTCGGCGCCGGCGAAGCGTTCGCTGGGTGTCTTCCGGCCGCGGATCACGGGGATCGCCAGCACGTTCTGCGCGACGTCCGAGTAGACGTCGAGCATGCGGCGCGTCTCCGCCTCCGCTTCTTCCCACGTCTCGTGCGCGGTGTGTCCTTCCTGCCAGAGGAATTCCATGGTCCGCAGGAAGAGGCGCGTGCGCATCTCCCAGCGAACGATGTTCGCCCATTGGTTGATGAGGATCGGCAGGTCGCGCCACGACTGGACCCATTGGGCGTACATGTGTCCGATGATCGTCTCGCTCGTCGGGCGGACGATGAGCGGCTCTTCCAGCTTGCCCTTGGGGCGGAGTCCGCCCTCGCCGTCGGGCTCCAATCCGGCGTGCGTCACGACGGCGCACTCCATGGCGAACCCTTCCACGTGCTTGGCTTCCTTGGCGAGGAAGCTCATGGGGATGAAGACGGGGAAGTAGGCGTTGACGTGGCCCGTCGCCTTGAAGCGATGATCCAACTCCTTCTGGAGCTGTTCCCACATGGCGTAGCCGTGCGGCTTGATGACCATGCACCCGCGGACGGGTGAGTAGTCGGCCAGGCCGGCGGCATTGATGACGTCCAGGTACCACTGCGCGTAATCGGCCGCGCGGGTCTTGATGTTCTGTGCCATGGGAGTCGCGCCGGCTCCGGGGCGTCCACACGGGACGCCTGGGGCCGGGAAAAGGCTTCGATCCGTGCTGGTTTCGTCCGGTGCGTCGGCACGGTGCCGGGCAGCGACAGGCCCAACCTTGCGGGTCGGCCGCCAGTATTCCAACCCGGATCCGGCGTTCCAACGGCGACTCGTCCGGGTTCGGCGCCGTCCCTCAAGTCAGTTCGATGCGTTCCGAGAACAAGCTCACGGGAGTGATCGACGAGGTCTCGCGGAGATCACTCCTGCGGCCCAAAAGGCCGCGAACGAACGGACAACGTCAGGCGTGCTCAGGAGCTTCGTGAGGAAGGACTCCTGGGGAAAGAAACGTTGGAGGGAGGCTGGTCGCGGAAGCGACCAGCCGTGTGCGAGGCGAGGCTGCGTGGTCCCGCCGCACTTTCGGGTGCGGCGGGACCTTTTTTTTGCCCTGGGGTCCTGGTCGTGTACGAGTCGTCGCCGACGGTCGGTCGCTGGCGCCGGTGCGATCCACGCCATCGCCGCTACTCGAGCGCGAGCGACGTGGGGCGGGTCGCCTCGGCGAATCGTCGTGCCGCGCCAGGCACGCCCGTCGTCGGGTCCAGCTCGCATGCGACGACTTCGTTCGAACCCTGGTTCGCGGCGAAGAGCAGCCGGCGCGCGCCGTCGAGAGCGAGGCTCCACGGAAACTTCCCCCCGCTCGCGGTGTGCGCCAGCAAACTCAGCCCGCCGGTTCCGGCGTCGACCGAGAACGTGGCGATGGAATCGTTTCCGCGATTGCTGACGTAGAGCCGCCGGCCATCCTCGGAGACGAGGACGTCCCCGGCGAAGCTCCTGTCTTCGAAGCCTTCCGGCAGTGTCGAGACGCTCGCGGCGAGGGTGAGTGCGCCCGCGGCCTCATCCCATGCGCACGTGGCGACGGTGTTCGACAGCTCGCAGGCGACGAAGATCCACTTGCCCGAAGGGTGGAAGGCGATCTTGCGGGGGCCGGAGCCGGGCGGCAGGTCGATTCCCGGCGATGAATGCGGCGTGAGCGTGCCGTGATCGCGATCGAAGCGGTAGACGAGGACACGGTCGATCCCGAGGTCCGCGACGACGACGAAGCGCCCGTTCGAGGCGAAGCGCGCGTCGTGCACGTGCGGCGCGTCCTGACGACCTGCGACGGCACCGCGGCCGTCGTGTCGGACGATCGCGGTCGGCGCCCTCGGCGCAGCGGCGTCGTCGATCGGGAGCACGGCCACGCTTCCACCACCGTAGTTCGCGACGACGACCCACCGGCCGTCCTCCGTCACGTCGAGCGAGCACGGACCGGCGCCGCCCGAGGGCGCCCGCCCGAGGACGCGCGCGGGCGTCCCGTCGGAAGCGCACGCGACGGTCACGATGGCACCGTCACGGCCTTGCTTCACGTCGCCGACCTCGCTCGCCACGACGAGCATGTTGCGCGACGCCACGCGGTGCACGAACGTCGGCTTCGCCACGCCCGCGAGCGCCGAGCGCTGCGCGCCGCGTTCCGCACCTTCGAGCGCGAGCGTGAGAATCCCACCGGCCGACTCCGGCTGCTGGGTTCCCACGATGATCGTGCTCGGCGGCGTCGGAGTCGGTGGCGGCGTCGACGGCGACTGACAGCTCGTGCAGAGCCAGGCGAAGATCAGGGCGGCGGTCGTTGCGAGGATGGAGGCAAGGCTCGGCGTGCGTTGAACGGCGCGGGGCATGGCCGGAGTCTACCGCGGGGCCGCGGGGCGGCGGGAGCGCGCGCCGCCCTGCGAATGCCGCCCTCGAGATCAGAATCCCGCGTTCGCGTAGTTCAGGACGTCGCGGGCTTCGACGTAGGCTCGAACCGGTGGGAACACGGGCTCGGAGACGTCCCACACGGCGACGTGGAGCTTCCGATTGTTCGGGGGCGGCAGCGTGAAGGTCCCCGTGAACGTCGCGATCCCGTTGGCCGCCGTCACCATGTGGTTCGACGGCGTCGCGAACGGCTCGGTCAGCACTCCGCCGACTTCGAGGTAGATCCGGGCCTCGACGTTCATGTTGGCGAGCAAGGCGCCCGTCTCGGACGCCACGCCCACCTGGATCGTCGCCGTCGCCGTCTGGCTCGCCGGGTCGGTGGTCACCTGGACCGTCAACGATCCGACGTGGAGGGATGGGAAGTTCTGCGACTGTGCGACCAGGCTCACGGACGAAGCGGACGAGTTTCCCGCGGGGTCGGTGGCCTGGATCGAGATCGTCGCCGCCTGACCTGCGGACAGCCCTTGCACGACGACCATGTGGGACATCTGGAAGTCGGGGCCCGGATCCGCAGGACTCACCACCGTGCTCGTCGTCACGTTGTTCACGGTCGTCGTGACGAGGAGGCGCGTCGGCTCGCTCGTGTCGACGCGGTACTTCGCCACGTTCGTCGTCTGGTAGACGAGCTGCGCTCCGAAGATCACGGGGGCTTGCGTGTCGTTCGCCGAGGAGTCGAACTGCGTCGGGTTCATCCCGCGGGCGACTTCCCAACCGTCGGGGAACCCGTCCAGGTCCTTGTCCGAGACGTCGCCGTTGCATCCGCGGGCCGCCTCGTCGTCGTCCTGCAACCAATCCATGTCCTCGTCGACGCCGAAACGCCACCCCATGCCCACGGGCAAGCCGACGAAGGTCACTTCACCCATGCCGAGGCTCGCGAGCCCGACGAGCAGCGCCGGCTGATTCAGTCCCTCGCTTATCGTCGTCGACCAGAACTGGTGCGAGGTCCGATCGTAGGCGTACCCACGCTTGACGCTCTGGGTTGGAGAGATGCGGAAGTTGGCGAACGCGGCGATGTCGCAGTTGCCGAGATCGGCCTGGCTCGTGAGATAGGTGAGGTCCGTCGAGAACGAGCCCGCGTTCTGCTGGTTGACCGTCGCCTGGAAAGCCGTTGCGGGGGCGAGCCCCGTGTCGAGCGCGGAGACGAAGCCTCCGACGAGGGTCCGCTCGGTCTGCGAGAGCGGAATGAAGAGGCTCATGAAGTCGCCGTTCGCCTGCAAAGGCGTCAGCACTTCCAGCGTTGCGAAGAAGCCGCTGTGAAGGAGGCCGAAGCCCGTTTCCGGCCGGTATTGGAAGTTGCCTCCCACGAAGAACGCCGGTGACAGCTTGTCGACCACCCCCCGCAGGTGCGGCACGACGAAGGACCGCGAGAGCTCGTTCCCGGGCACGTCGAACAGCGGTTCTCCCTGCGTGCCGAGCGGCAGCGCGTGACAGCCGTTGCAGGCCAGATTGCTGACGACCGGCGTCGACATGTAGATGGCGGCTCCCATCCTCTGAGTCGTCGTGTACGTCCGATCGGACGACTGGCGCGGGTTGGGAGAGTACGTCAGACTCTCGATGTACGCGCGGAAGTCCGCGAACTCGGCTGACGTCAATTCCTGCGGGCGCTTGAGAAGTCCGACGAAGGCCGGGTTGAACGACTCGAGCGTCGCGCGCTCGCCACGCCAGTGGTAGGGGAGCGTCTCGCGAAGGCCGCGCAGGCTCTGGGTGACCATCGGCCCCTTCCGGTCCTGTTCGTACATCGGCGTCTGCGTGCCGACCGGGTCGAGGAACGCGGACAAGTCCCAGCCGAGACCGTCCAGGTGTCCGTCCACATGGCAGGACGCGCAGGAGCCGGTGCCGGAGAGGGAGTGATTGGCGTTGATGAGGTGGCCACGCCCGCGCTTGATCGGAGCCGGAGTCGGATCCAATCCCAGGCTCACCGTCGTGAGCAGCGTCGGCGTCGCTGCGGCGTCGATGACGCTGAGCGTGTCGGCGGCCTTGTTCAGGACGTAGACCAGTTTCCGGGTCGAGTCGTAGAGCGCGCACCGTGGCCCCGTGCGGAACCCGGGGGCCGCGGGGAGTGCGACCTGTCCACGCCACGTCCCCGTCGACGCATTCAGGACGGCGACGGTGTCGCTGCCATATCCGCAAACGAACAGGCTTCCGTTCACCGGGTCGTATGCCATCCCCGTCGGCTGGGCGCAGGGGGCACTGCCCGCTGGCGGCAGGTCGAGCGAATAGACCGTCGTCGCGCCGCCCGGAATCGTCACCTTCGTGAGCTGGTTCCTCACCACCTGCCCGCCGACGAAGTTCTTCTCGCCGATCACGTCTGCGTTCAGCGCGTCGGTGTTTGGCACCCAGAGCGCACCCGCGGCGTCGTGCAGATTGAACAGGCTCGTGCCCACTGCCGTCACCGTCGCGGTCGGGTCGAGGACGTCCAGCGCCGGATTCGTGGGATGTGGCGTGATCGCGAGGATGTCACGGTCGGGCAGCGGGCTTTGGAACCCCGACCCGCCGTTCTGCGCCGTGACCTTCTTCACCGAGGTGGCGCCCGGGTTGGCTCCCGGGGACACGACCGACGTGTTGTTGCCCGAGAGCAGCGACGCGACCCAGACTTTCCCGCCGAGGTAGGCGATGGCGCGAGGGTTCTTGGCCGGGATGGCGATTTGATTCACGACGCCGTACGCGGTTCCCGATCCCGTGCGCAGATCGATCACGTCGACCCTGTCGATGGCTGAGCATGCCACGTACGCGCGGTCACCGCTGGGCGTGAACACGAGTCCGTGTGGCTGCGCTCCGACGCGAATCGTCTTGACGATCGATCGCAGCCCGAGGTCCAGCACCGACACCGCGCCGGCGACGGCGTCCACGAGGAACACCTCGTTCGTCCCTGGTCGCGGCACGACGCTCACCACGCCCGGGCCGGTCCTCACGACACCCGACACCGACCGATCGGCCGCGTTGAAGATCACCAACCGTCCTGCCGGTTGGTTGATGCACATCAACAGGCTCTGGTCGTTCGACAACGCGATCGGCTGGATGGGGTGCGTTTCGAAATTCACCCAGTCGCGCTGGACCTGATCGCGGGGGATCTGGCTGTCGGGGATGACGGAACCGGTCTGAGCCGTCATCGAAGCCGCGGCGGCCAGCGACACGAGCAGAATGGACGTGATCCTCATGGCATCTCCGGAGGCCGCGCGACTGCGCGAAACCCTCCGGATCCGGGAGGCCGGTTCGTTCCTGAACGTCACACCCGTGGATTCCAACCGTGCATTCCGCCCGATCCCGGTGCCCTTGTCCGGCTGATGGCCGCCGCTATGATGCGGCCCTCTTTTGGCGGCGGACCCCGTCGTCGAAGGCGTGCGCCCCGGGGGTGTAGCGCAATTGGTTAGCGCACCAGACTGTCGATCTGGTGGTTGCGGGTTCGAGTCCCGTCACCCTCGCTCAACGAGCCCTGGTTGGATCTCTGGATCCGGCCGGGGCTCGTTGCTTTCCGGCCTGCTCGTCCGAGTGAGGACGCCGGAGGACGTTCGCGGCCGATTGCCGGAGTCCTGCCAACCTCGGATGGCTCCGCGGCACCCCACACGGCCTTCGCTCTCGCTGAGTTCGCGACCTCGTCCGCGGCTCCCAACTCGGCGTCGCGTCGCGAGTCTTGCGACCCCGAGAGCGGGGATCCGCGTTCGCCGCCACGATGAATGCCGTGGGCGCGTTCAGTTGCGGCCAGGTGCGGCACTGAGCCGAGCCCCTCGGCAAACCCATGGCGCGGATTCGGGGCCGGCATGACGCGGCGCCGAGCGATCCGTGGCTTGCGCGGTGTCCTGGCCGCTCCGGCCGCCTCCGCCGTGCGCGCGGCGAATCGAACCCGGCCGCGCGCCTCACCCGATCACGAGCTGGAGGCCGTTCGTGAGGGAGACACCTTGGACCGCGGTGCCGTCGATGAAGCCCGCTTGCATGAAGAGGGTCAGGCCGGTCAGCGCGGGATCCGTCACGAGGAGCGGCAGTCCGAACGAACCCGCACCGGCCGCGCCCGGGGTCCCTCCGACGGTCACCGGAAACTGCAGCGCGATGGGGTAGACGTAGAGCGTGCCGCCGAGCGCCGGGATTGCCGCAGGCGCAGTGCCGACGACCAGGAGTCCGCTCGCTCCTCCCACGACGTTGTCGATCGAGATGGTGAAGCTGCTGTTCACGTCGGGGCAACCGACGACGCCAAGCGCCGGGATGACGTTGTTGCTCCCGGCGAGGCCCGCACCGAACGTGTGCGTGAGTCCTTGACATCCGGGGCCATTGGTGTCGATCTCCCAGATCGATTCAGCCGGGCTGTAACCAGTCGTGGCGTCCCCGAGTGGCACGTCACACGCCAGCAGAGTCCCGAGCCCGGGCTGACCGGGGACGAAGGTGCGAAGTTGATTTGGTCCGTCATCCAGAACGATCGCCTTCCCGATGCGGGTGCTGTAGAGCCCGCCGTTCAGGTCCATCTGCGCCGGGTGCGCCCAGCCGCTCACGGCGAGTGTCCAAGGATTCACGGACATCAGCTTGTCGGGCGCATAGCCCGGCACACCTGACGCCAGCGTGATGAGCAGATTCCCCCCCGGCAGGTAATCGAGAGACATGATCTCCTCGGCGGCGTAGGCATTGCTCACGCTCGTGCACGTCACGGCCCCCGAGACCCGTGAGCCGTCGGTCGAGAGCGGGATCCGGAACAGGCTCGAACCCGTGGACGCACAGTCGTTCGTCGACCACCAGCTCGACGTGCTTGCAATCAGCGAGTTGCTCGGAGCGTGGAAGATCATGTGCTCGACCGCGAAGAGGAACGGCGCGGTGTTCGTCGAGTTCATCAGCGTGTGAATCGTGTTGGCGGAGTCGATGTACTGGATCGCATTCGTCGCGCCCGTTGCGTGGTCCTGGAAGTAGACGCGCCCGTCGCCGGTGGGACAGAGCGCGCGGAGCGTGGCTCCGCTGAAGCCGGGGATTGCAGCCTTCGTGCCGTCCCAGTTGACGGCCCAGAGCTTGTAGGTGAACAGTCCGTCGGGCGGCAGCGCGAGGTTGACGAGGAGTGCGTTGCGATAGGGGTCGAATGCGACTTTTCCCGACCATCCGCCATATCCCGACGAGCCACCGACGAGCACCTCGCCGTGGCCGGTCTCCGGTGCGATGCGGTGGAGCGCGAGCCCGCCGCCGCCGCTCGCGGGAGACAACACGACGACTTCGCCGTCGGTCCATGGCCCACTCTGAGCGAACGTTGGTCCCACGAGTCCTGCGAGCGCGATCAACCGAAGCAATGTGGTGCTTTTCATGGCTTGTTCCCGGCGGATTCCATCAAGCGAGTCGCTTGCCGTTCGAAGACTTCCGCCCTTCACTCAAGCGTCACGCTGAGCTGAAAAGTGACGTCGCATGGGTAGGCTCGCGCGGGGGCGACCGTGGTCCGCGCGCATCGATCGGGTACCGTTCCGCCCGGAACGGGCATGAGCTGTTGCGGTCCGGTGGTCCGGCATGTCCGGACGGCGAGGGCGATCGATGAACGATCGGAGGCGTGTTCACCTCGTGCTGGCGGCGGGCGGGATGCGAGCCGTCGCATACGCGGGCGCCGTCGCGGTGCTCGACGAGGCCGGCTTCGAAGTAGCCAGCATCTCGGCGGCATCGGCGGGATCTTTGTACGGCGCCATGCTCGCTTCGGGCATCGCGCCCCGCGACGTGCAGCGTCTCGTGATCGCGATCGACTTCTCGCGGCTGGCCGGAGTGAAGCACCGCCTGGCGGCCCTGCCGTTCGTGGGCTCCATGTGGTCGTGGCCGTTCGCTGCGTACTCGGAGCCGGGCATCGCCAGCGAGCTTCCGCGGATCCTCGGCGCGGATCCGACGTTCGCGCAGCTCCAGAAACCGTTCGCGACGATCGGCGTCGATCTCGTCTCGCGCCATCTCCTCGTCTACTCGCGTCAGACCACGCCGGATCTGCGCATGTCGGAGGCGATGCGGATCGCCGTGTCCGCGCCGTTCATGTACCCGCCGCACGAACGCGACGGGCGGATCGTCGTCGATGGTGCGCTCGCGTCCCCGTGTCCCGTCTGGCTTGCAGCGCACCACGACGAGGACCTCCCGATCGTTGTGCTCCGTCCCGCGTCCAATCCTCAGGAGTCCGTGCGCGAATCGAACCTGGCCGGTTTCCTCGGCCAGCTGTTTGCGATCGGTGGGTGGACGCGCGACGAGTACCTGGTCGACCAGATGGGCCGAGTCGGCATCGTCGACATCCCGTCGCTCGGCGTGCGGATCGACGAGTTCGGAATGTCAGCGGCACGCAAGGACGGGCTGATCGCGTCTGGGCGTCGTGCCGCCGAGGAGGCGATTCCGGAGCTGTCCGCGCTCGTCGAGGGAACGCGCCGCGTCCCTGCGCCCGCGCAGGATCGCGCAAGGGTTTCCCACGACGATCGCGCCGAGGCCGGCGCCGCGCGCGCAATGACGGCGTTCAACAGTGCACTCTCGGGCTATGTCCGCGACCGGGTGTTCATCAGCTACAGCCACAAGGACCACGAGTGGCTCGATCGCATTCGCGAAGCGCTGAAACCCTACGTTCGCCACAAGGCGGTCGAGGTCTGGGACGACCAGAGCATCGCGCCAGGGGCGAAGTGGAAGAGCGAGATCGAGGTGGCCTTGCGCCGCACGCGTGTCGCGATCCTGCTCGTCACGCCGTCGTTCCTCGCTTCCGACTTCGTCGCCGACGAGGAACTTCCTCGCATCCTCAAGGCGGCGAGTACCGAGGGGCTGATCATTCTGTGGATCGCCGTTCGCGCCAGCGCGTTTGCGGAGACGCCGCTGTCCGAGTTCCAGGCAGCCAACGACCCATCGCGTCCCCTCGCGGCTCTCACGCCCGCCGAGCAGGACGCCGAACTGGTCGCCATCGGCAAGCAGGTGAAGATCGCGCTCTCGTAGTGGAGGCGCGACCACGGCATGGACGGCCGCTTCCGTGCGGCGGGACCTCGCGCTGGCGCTCATCGCTCGGGGCGAGTGCCGTCAGGGCGAGCTCCGCGGCGACCCCACCGTGTTTCCGCGGCTCATGGAACTCCTGCTGCATCGGAGGTGAGTCGTCGCGCGACGAGCGCCCTGGCGAGGGACTTACGACGTTTCGGCGCATGTTTCGGCTCGATGCGCCTGATCCGTCGCGGCACCGGTCCAACGCGCGCGTCCGCCGGGATGACGCCGCCTCGCCGAATTTCCAGGATCACGGCGTCGGCGTTGCTCGTTCCGGCGGATCCTGTATATGTCGAATCACCAGCGGATGACGACGGGACCCTCCGTCGTCGTCAGGCACACGAGGTCGACCAGGGGAGTCCAAGATGCACGGCTCGTCGAATGATTGGTTCGCTCGTCTCGGGGCTCGAGGCCTCGTGCTCGGAATCGTCGTCGCTTGTGCGGCGTCACGTGGCTTCGGTCAGTCGCAGGTGACGATGACGTACGTCAGCCGTTTCGGGACGAACCTCGCGTACTGCGGGCAGTTCGGGGGTCCCTCGGGATCTCACACGTTCACGACGACGACTCCGACGGCCGACACGATCGCCGTGAGCGACCCGGGCGGTCCGACGTGGCTCCCGAGTTCCGCCGGTTCGCAGCTCACGGTGATTCCCACTCCGACGAGCCTCTCGATCTCAGCCATCGGCAACGCCATGCGCGGACCGGTCGGGCCCGCAGGCTCGAGCGCCGTTGCGGATGCACGCGACCAATGGACGTTCACGGTGCCCGCACCCGTTCACTTCACCCTGAACGTCGCCCTCAGCGCGACGAGCAACGAGACGCTCGTCTCGAGTGCTGCGTACAGCTTCAGCGGATCGAGCATCACGCCCGACCCGGGGGTGACGCCGCCGCCGTATTCGACCGGGCTCGGGCCTCCTGGGACGTTCACGCTCGTGACGCGCGGGACGCTCGGGCCGGGGCAGTACTCGTTGAGCGTTCAGAATCGCGCCGAGAGCATCTTCAACTCCTTCCCGTTCACGGGCGGATACCAGGTGTCGGTGACGCTCGCGCTTCAGGGCCCGGCTCTGGCAACGTCGCGCAACGTCCCTCCCAACCCACAGTCCTACACGTCGTCGCTCCCGCGCCTTGGCCAGTCGTGGAGCGGGAACGTCGACCTCGCCCCGACGAACCACGCCGCCGCGCAGATCTTCTTGTCGGCTGCCGCGACACAGCTCGCGCTCGCCAGCGGGCAGGTGCTGCTCATCGACTTCCCGGTCTTCGAGCTCACTCCGCCGATCGCCGGGCCACAGGCGAGCTTCTCGATTCCACTCCCGCCGGACCCTGCACTGGCGGGAATCTTCGTCGCGACCCAGGCGATCCAGTTCGGTGGCAACCCGTCGTTCGCGCTTTCGAATGCCATCGATCTCACGCTCGGGTTCTGACCAGGCAGGACTCGCGAGCGTGTCGCTGCTTGGAGGCCGTCATCCCGGTTGAATCGCCGAGCGTGGGATAGAGGTACCTCCTGTCGTGGGTATGCGACTACGATCGGGCTGCGCGGCTGCGAGGGCGCCGTACGCGGCGCCGGCACTGGAGAACCCCATGGCGCTCATCGCCTTCGTCCTCGCCGTGGCGCTCTCGGCGTTCGCGCTTGCCGGAGTCGCCGACGCGCCGACGCCCGAGCGTTCCTCCGAGGCGAAGGCCCACGTTCCGACGGCAGCCGCGTTCCATCGTTGGGCGGGCTCGACCTGGATGTGATCCCAAACCACGTCGATCCCGGCTGGGTCCCGGTCCTCATCAACTCTCCGGCAGCGTTGGCGATGTTGGACCAGGCGGGGCTTTCCTCGGTCATGGTGCACGAAGACCGGATCGCCCACGTCCAGGAAGGCCTGGCGTCGCCGCTCGACTCGTTTCCGGATGTGGGCTCGGGACGCATGGGGGGGGCACGTTCGCGGAGAGGGTGGCTGCGTTCGATGCGCTTGCCGGGACGCAGGCCGTTCGAGTGAGCGGCGATGGCGACACATGGCTGGAGGCCGGCGAGGCGCTCGACGTCGTCTCGACGCTTCGCAACGTGGGTCGGCGGGGGACGAGCGGTCAGGTCGCCGCGTCTGTGACGGCGCTCTCACCGCATGTCCGGCTCGTGACGAATTCCGCCACGACGCCAGGCGCTGCGGCGTCGCGCTCGAACGCAACCGCCACGTTCCGGATCACCCTTGCAGCTGCGGTTCCGACGGGCGCAGCCGTTGGATCGTCGGCCACGCTCGTGTTGGACGGGATCACGCGCACGGTGACCGTCCCGCTGTTCGCCGGCGTTGGGGCGAGGATCGCGAGCGATGACCGAGAGAATCCGTCGGGGTGGACCGTGGGCTTGGCCCTCGACTTCGGTGACGGCGCGTGGACGCGCGTGGATCCCGTCCAGGCGGGCCTGATCGTCTCGCCGGGCGGGTGGTTCCCGTGGCAGCCCGAGGACGACCACGCTCGCGAACGACGATCACGATGACGCGGTTGTGATCGACGTCTCGAACGATGGTGGTGGATCCTGGGTGAGGGTCGATGAGGTCCGCGGTCGGCGGAACAGTTGGACCGAGCATCGCGTCACGTTGGACGCGTTCATCGTTCCTGCGAGCGCGACGCGCGGTCGCTTTCGCGTTGCGGATGTCCCGGGCGACTCGGGCACGGAATGCGCCATCGACGATCTGCGCATCGAGGGATGGCCTGCTGCGATCGTGCACACGATCGGCTCCATCGGTGGACCTGGTGCGTCGACGACCTTCGCCGTGGGAGCGGCCGCTTCGCACGGCGCCGGTTGCCTCCTCGGGATGTCGGCGCACGCACGCACCGGCCTCGCTACGGGCGACGGCTGCCGAATCGGGCTCGACCGTCGATCATCCTCGACCCGATCCCCGGCCGCCCCAGCGTGTTCCAGGGGTTCACCGGAGCGCTCGATGGTGCCGGGGCCGCGACATCGGTCCTCGCGCTGCCTGCGGAGCCGGCGCTCTGCGGGCCGCGGCTGTTCACCGCCGCCGTGACGTTCGACGTCACGGCGAATGGGTTCGTGATCCGCGACATCGGCGGGACGGGGACGTTCACGATCCCGTGATGCGTGTCGACGAACGGTCCTGCGCCGATGGACGGTGCAGGCTCCGTCACGCCTCACGGCTTCTTCCGCCGCTCCGGCCAGGGGTCCTTCATCTTGACGATGAAGCTCTTCCACTGCGACTCGAGGGCGTCCAGGTCCACGTCTTTCAGGAACGCCGCCAGCGCGGCCTCCTTGGCCTTCGCTTGGGCCGCCTGCTTGTCCGCGAGCGTCGGCTTGGGGATCGGCTCGATGGCGTCCAGGTAGCCGCGCTTCAGTGCATCGAAGTAGTCGGTCAGGACCTTCGACCACCGCGGGTGCTTCTTCACGACCTCGGCTTCGCGGAGGAAGTAGACGAAGGACCAGCCGGCAGCGTAGTAATCGGCTTGTCGCGCCGGGTTGTAGTACTCGGCCCGTTCCGCGTGGACGAGGGCTTTCAGCGGCACCCACCCCTTGCCGAACTCGCATTGGTCCTTGGCTCGGTGGATGCGCCACGGCGACGGCCCGATGTGGTCGACCTTCGTCCCGTACTGCGGGATCACGGCGCCGCTGAAGTAGTCGCCGTGCCCCTCGTTGAACCAATCGTGCGGCGCGACCTCACCGACGGCGTAATAGATGTACTGGTGGAACGCCTCGTGATAGAGGACGAGGAGTGAGTCCTTGTCGGTGGTCTTGCCGGCCGTCACGCCGGCCGCTTCGTTGTCGAGAGTGGTCTGCTCGAAGTCGTAGAAGACGAGCTCCTCGTTGCCGGCGTGCCAGAAGCCACCCGACATGGGCGGCCCACCGTAGGCCAGGAACTCGGTGCGGTTCCTGCAAACGCGCACGACGCTGACGGCCTCCACGGGCTTCACGGGCGGGAAGAGCTGCGAGTAGAAGCCCTGCATGGCTTCGATGTCGCGAGCAATCTTGTTGACGAGTTTCTCGTCGGGTGAGTGCTGGACGATGATGTAGTGCGGCGTGTCCAGTGCCTTCCATCCCGTAGCGAGGCCCTTGCGAACCGTCTTTCGGTGAGCGATCGCCGTGAGCTTCGAGTCCTTGTAGAGCCGGTCGAGTGTGGAATCGGCGCTCGCATCCGTGTCCTTGGCCGCGCGGTCGGGAAGCTTGAGCCCGCGCGCCATGCCCGTGATCGTGGCCCGAAGCTGCGTCGAATAGACCTTGGGCACGACGCCGTAGATCCCACACGCCTGGCCATGCTCCTCACGGTGCACGAGGTAACCCTCGGCGGTCTTCTGCGCGGCGGACTGGAGGATGAAGTGCCCGGGTTTCCCCGGCACATCCGTCGTGGACCATCCGCCCAGGCGCTTCGCCTTGAAGTCCTCGAAGTCCACGACTTCGGAACGCTTCTCCATGGCTTCGCGAAGCGTCTTCGGGCCTTCGTCGGCCGGCGCGGACTCGGAGCTTGGTTTCCCCGTGACGTTGCGGGCCCGGATCGGGAAGCAGTAGACGACGAGCTCCGGCTTCATCTTGATCTTGGCGCTCTCGAGTTCGTCGGGGACCGACTTGCGCTGAAACCGTGCGGCGAGGGTCGACTCGGTGGGAGGAAGCGGGATCTGCGAGTACTCCGTGGGAGCGAAGAACTCGAGCCCCGTACCTTCGGCAACGAACGTGCGGAACCCGGCGGGCGCCTGCGCCCCGGCGAGCCCGACGCTGAGCAAGAACAAGGCGAGTGCACGGTGGGCCTGCGGGCGCATGGTCTGGGATTGTGGGCCGGCCGTGGATCGAAGTCCAGTCCGGCGACCGTCTCCCGGGGGTACGCCGGGTTGCACCCCGCTCGCACCGGTTGGCTGCGTCCGCCCGCAACGCCACCCGGGTCGCCGGCACTTCACTCTTTGTTTCTCCGCACCAGCGGCCGACGACCCCACCGCTGTGCAAGCCGGGGCACGAGTGGCGCCCCGCTGACCCCCAAGGCTCACCGAGCGAGGTTCGCGATGATTCGAACCGTAGCGGTGCTGTTCGCCGTGTCCTTGTCGTCGTTCCTGTCGACATCGGCCTCCGGTCAGTTCCCATTCGGGCAGGGGACTCCCGTCGATGGCAGGACGCCTGCGCTCGTCGGTCAGCCGCCGTGGCTCGGGAACATGCAGTTCGGCTACGAGATCGTCGGCGGCCCGGCCAACGGCACGTTCTTCCTCGTGGCCTCGGTCCGCCGCGCCGACCAGTCCTTCCTCGGGCTCGCGCTGTACCCGAGCCTGGCCGGCGAGGACGTCATCGACGTCGGCCTCGGAACGCTCGACGCCGCAGGACGTGGCACCCTGGCGCGACCGCTCGCTGGACCGGAGGTCCCGGAGCTCATGGGCCTGAATGCCTACGCGCAGGCCGCCGTCGTCTCTCCATCGTCGGCCGGGGGCATCGGCGCCACTCAGCCGCTCTTCCTCGACGTCTCTCGCCACTCCATGCTGGCGATGACTCAGCCGAACGGCGTCATCGCGCTCCTGGACCCGATCCTCGGCGCCGTGACGACGATTCCGCCCCCGTCGCCCGGGTTCTGGGTCAACGATCTCGTCTTCGGGAGCGGCGGGCGGGACCTCTTCATCGCCGCGACGGATGGCGTCTGGGTCGTGGATACGACGTCGCCCGCGCCAGTCGTCTCCCTGATCGCACCCGGCGGATGCCAGAACCTGTGTTTCGATCGCGTTCACGACCGGCTCTACGCGATCGGTGGGGGGGCGGGCCTCCGCGTGTTCGAGGCTTCGCCCCAGTCGGCCGGGTTCGGCTCGCTCCTCGCGCAGACGACGGAGCCGGGATACCAGATGGAACTTTCGAACGACGGCCTGCGGCTCGCCGTGATCCGCTCCATCGGTGGCCTCGCGATCCTTCAAACCGATCCGACGAGCGCGTCATACCTGCAACCGATGAGCGTGGCGCCGTCGCCGTTCGCGATCGGGTTCGGGATCCTGATCGGCCGCCCGACGATGACGGGAACCGGACGCCTGATCTCGGTCGCGGTGACCCAGGTCACCGCCGGCGGGGCGACAACGATCCACCGCCATGACCAGGCGAGTGGAAGCTGGATCGGGGCGCTCACGAGCGCCCAGCTTTCGACCGCAACGCCTGCGTTCACCTACGTCTCGGCTCGCAATGGGGTGGACGCCTATGCGGTGTCGACGGACTCGATTCGAGCGGTGCATCTCGATCTGGCGGACCCGTCGAGCGTCACCACGACGGCGGTTCCGTACTCCCAGCCATCGCAGGACGGACGGTGGGTGCTCGGGGTCTCACCCAGCGGGAAGTACCTGCTGACGGCGACGCTCTACGCGTTCATCGGCAACGGGCCGAACGACATCGGGCTCGTGGACGTCGCTACCGGAAGCCAGATCGCATTCGCAACTTTCGCCGCCGGGTGGAGTCGGACGCAATCCGGTCTCGTGTTCGCCTGGCGCTGACGAGCGAAGGCCCGGCGCAGATCGCGCCGGGCCGGGGACCCTCACGGAATGAAGATCGTGACGGGGATCACCGGCGTCGTCAGCGTGGTGTTCGAGGTGTCGAAGGCCTGGAAGCAGAACCCGATCCCCGGGTTCAGGAACGGCACGTTGAACGTGCGCGTCGCGCGGCCGTTGGCGTCGGCGATCAGCGCGGGCAGGCTGAGTGAGAGATTGAAGATCGAGTCCGCGGGGTCGATCAGGTAGAGCTCGCGGAATCCGCCCGCGCGGTCCAGGTTGATCCCCGGGAAAGAGACCGTGTCGATGTCGAGGCGGCTGGTGATCGTCCCGGACGGCGACGTCGTTCCATGGCGGGCAAGCAGCAGCACCGGTGCATTCGGCGCGAGCCCGGTCATGTCCAGACGGAGCACGCCCGGCGTCTGATAGCCGACGGAGTCCGTGTCCAGGAACCGCGGCGTCGTCTCCAGGAACCCGACGCCGATCGCGAGGTTCGCGATCGTGTTGAACTGGAACGACCCCGGGTTGTTCAGGATCCCGAGCCGCAGCGGGTTGTTGAAGACGATCTGCTGGTTGTTGTCGCCCTGCAGGCTGAACACCGTGCCGCCGCCGACCGTCGACACGATCGTCGCGCCGTGCGCCGTGTTGTCACCGCAGAACAGGAGGTTCGGGCACACGCCGGCGGAGCTCGTGAACGTGCCGCCGCGGGGATCGATCTCGATGGCCTTCAGGTCCAGGAGTCCACCGGTGAGACCCGCAGCCGTGAACCGGGCGTTCACGGCCGATTCCGCCAGGGCAACTTGGGCCGAACCCGGAACGACCGAGGTCACGGAGCCGTTCGCGCCCAGCGTGTAGTTCGAGCTCCGGATGACGTACAGGTCACCGTCCCGGCGGAGCGTGAACCCCGCCACCAGCGTGTCCGCATCGACGCTGAAGTAGATGTCGTCAGTCGCGGGGTCGATCGCGAATGCGTCGATGTCGAAGGTCGTCGGTGCCAGGTTTCCGATGGCCGAGATGAACTGGGTCTCCGTCATGAATGGCGTGACTCCGCCACCCGGTCGCAGGCGGACGACGTCGCCGTCACGGACGAGAACGCCGTTGAGCGCTCCCGTCGATCCGATGTCGTTCTGGAACGAGACGAGGAAATCGAAGATCGTCGGCGGGTTCCGCGATCCCGCGGGGAGATCGATCGCGTCCACGGACAGGATGATCGATTCGGCGTAGTTGCCGTCGCCGTCCGAGTCACCGAGCCAGGCCGCCCATGTCGCCGTGTCCGAGATGGCGTAGGCCGTGTTCGTCGCCGTGCTGCTTGGATCGACCAGCGCGATCGTCTGGTTCGTGAACGCGATCGCCGGGTTCACGGGGTTCGTCAACGGCGTCGGGTAGTTCGCGACGGCTCCACCGCTGACGGAGAAGGCGATGTGATAGGCGTCCGGGGGAGTTTGCGCGGCGGCCGTCGTCGCGACGAAGAGGGCGAGGGTGGCGGTGACGATTCGGATCTGCATGTTCATGGGATTCACCTCGGTTCGAGCCAGCGCGGCGCGCGCACATGCGCGGCTCGAGCGGCTCGGTTCGACTTGCGGGCCCATGCTCGCGTCGGCGCCCAAGGAGTCATGAACTCCAGGTCATCGACGTGTCAGATCGGAGTCATCATCCGGTAAGAGGCCCGTCCCCCGGCGCGATGGACTGGCCGGGGAACGCGTCCTCCCGCAGCAGCACCGTCGCCATGAACCGCACCATCTCTCGGGCCGACTGAAAACGCGCCGCCCGCCCCGTGACCACATGTTCCACGCGGCCTTGGAGTTCCGCCGGTTGCACTGGGGACGGGGGCAGGAATTGGACCACGAATGCGCGATCGGCTGTTAGGTGCGCGGCAGTTCTGCCTTCTTCAATCACGGGAGGCTCCCTGGGGTCGTGTCACGGCGCCGGATTCTAGGGAGCCGACCGGGCCGAGTCCTGATCGAACGGTAAGGGTTCAGTCATCGTTTCGTCGCGTGAGCGCGGGGGGCGTCCGGCAGCCGTGCCGGCCGCTGCGAGCAGCTTTCATGGACCTTCACATCGACATCCAGAACGAGTGTCTGACGGACGGCAGCCGCCGGATCGCGCTGACGCCGAAGGCCTATTCCCTGCTCCGCGAGCTCATGAAGGCGCCGGGCACCCTGGTGACGAAGGAGCACCTCCTCGATGCCGTGTGGCCGCACACGATCGTGGGTGACGCGGTCCTGAAGGTGTGCGTGCGGGAGCTTCGCCAGGCTCTCGGCGACGACGCGAAGGCGCCGCGCTTCATCGAAACGCAGCACCGCCGTGGATATCGATTCGTCGGGACGCTTCGTGACGTGCGCGAGATTCACGGCGCACGGGGCGGGGAATCGCTCGGCGACTTGCGGCCCGCAGCCATCAAGTCGGCTCCGCGACCTTCGACCATCCCAACCGACGTCGACCTCCCCGGGCGCGGGTCAGCCATCGCCCGACTGACCGCGGACCTCCTCGCCGCGTCGCGGGGGCAGCGGCAGGTGTGCCTCGTGAGCGGAGCTGCCGGGATCGGCAAGACCGCGGTCGTGGACGCGTTCCTTTCCACCGTCGAAGGGCGGCCCGAGGTCCGAGTCCTCCGTGGCGACTGCATCGAGCATCACGGCCCTCGCGAGCCCTATCTCCCGGTTCTCGACGCCCTGTCGAGGGTCGTTCGCCAGGGAATCGACACGCACGCACTCGCGGTGCTGCGACGTCTGGCTCCGACCTGGCTGCGTCACGTGTCGGGAGGGATCGCAGAACCGGAGCTGCCCGGCGCGGCCGGCTCGGGCGCGGTTCGTGAGCGGATGCTCCGCGAGATGGCCGAAGCCTTGGACGTTCTCGCGGCCGATGCACCGCTCATTCTCGTGATCGAGGACCTGCACTGGGCCGACGTGTCGACGCTCGACCTCCTCTCCGTCGTCGCCGCGCGGCGCGACCGCGCGCAGCTTCTCGTGATCGGGACGTTCCGTCCGGTCGACGCGATCCTCGCCGATGGCGCCATACGCGTGGTACGGGACAACCTCGTGGCACAGGGCCGTTGCCGCGAGTTCACGCTCGACGGACTGCTTCCGGAGGGTGTTCGTGACGTCGTCGCGCATCGGTTCCGCGGTCTGTCCCTTCCCACCGAGTTCGCGCCGACCCTCTACGAATGGACCAACGGCCATCCGCTGTTCCTGGTGAACGTGATCGACTGGCTCCTCGCGACCGGCGTGATCTCGACGACGCGCGACGCGGTCGTCATCGCTCAGCCCTTGGACCAGGGGGTCATCGGCATTCCCGAGAGTGTCCAGCAGATGATCCAGAAGCAGGTCGAGCGCCTCTCGCCGCAGGAGATCGCAGCGCTGGAAGTGGGCAGCGTCGCGGGGATGGACTTCTCTTCGGCCACCGTCGCGATCGGCCTCGAGGGAGACGTCCTCGCGGTCGAGGAGTGCCTCGAACGCATGGTGCGCCGGCGCCAGTTTCTGCGCTCGATCGGCGTGATGGAGTGGCCCGACGGGACGGTCTCGGCGCGGTACGAGTTCATTCACTCGCTCTATCGCAACGCCCTCTACCGTCAGGTCGCGCCCTCGCGGCGCCGCCGACTGCATCAGGTCATCGGCACGAGGGGCGAGGCCATCTACGGTGACCGCGTCGCCGAGATCGCCGCCAAGCTCGCCGTGCACTTCGAGCAGAGCGGGGACTTCTCGCGAGCCGTGCGCTACCTGCGAATCACCGCGTCGAACGAGCTGCGGTTGCAGTCGCCACGCTCGGCGGTCTCGACGCTCCGCCATGCCAGCGAGTTGATCGACCGCCTCCAGGAGGGCGAGCGCGGGCGTGCTGCGAGCGGACTCGAGAGGGATCTACGGCAGGCGCTTCGCGCAGCGAGCGAGGCCACGCGGCGAGCCACGCCCGCGCGTCACCTCGCGGTCGCAAGACCCCAGCGCTGAACGCGGCCGTCATCCAAGTCTTCGTGCCACGCCGTCCACGAGGTCGGATCACGCTCGATGAACGCGACCTGCGCCCGGCCGAAGGGACGGCCCAGTCCGCCGGCGTTCACGCACAGACAGCGCCCGATCTGGACCCCCGACGGCGATTCGTGAATGTGCCCGCAGACGAGGACGCCGTCGTGGGCCTCCGCACGTTCACGGATCGCCAGACTGCCCACGTGACCGGCGCCGGAGGCCAGTCGATCCAGGGGCGTGTTCGCGGGCGGCGTATGCGAGAGGATGACGTCGCACGGCGGTGCCGGGCGCCGGCGGATCTCGTCCTCGTCCCACTCATACGCGAATCCAAAGCGCGCGGGACCGGCTCCACCGATGCCCAAGATCCTCTGGCCGGCGATCTGCGTGACGCGGCCGTCCACGTTCCCGTCTCGATCGAGCGTGGGAAGGTCGTGGTTCCCAGGGACGTAGACCACGGGGAGCCCCGGCGCGCGCACGCGATCGAGAACGTCGTCTACGGAGGCGAGGTATCGCGCGTCGCGTTCCGGCGTTCGACGGCTGACCTAGCCGAGGTGATGCGAGCCGAGATCTCCGACCAGGAGGACGCCGTCCGCGCCAACGTCGGCGATACGCCGAAGGACCCGGGTGAGGTACTCCGTGTGCGCGTGGATGTCTCCGATGACGGCGAGCCGGACGGTGGCGGTCATGCAGGAGGTTCCTCGACGAGCGCCGAGCCATCAATTCAGGCCGCGCCAGGTCGCGAGCCGCGTCGACCGCGGCTGGCGCTCCGAGCGCCATCACCGCGGTGCGGCGCACGACGACCCTCGCGCGCAGCCTGCCGGACGATCCCGCCCGCGTCGTGAGAATCGGAGCTCATCTGGGATCGACGTCCCTTCGCGACCAGGGTCGTTCACGGCGAATTCCCGTCGATGTTCCGTGCGACGACGCGATCGAACGGCCTGGCCTCGGGGGACGACCGCACGGTCGTCGCGGGTCCGACGTTCACGCGACGCAACGTCGTCGCGTTCGCGAGCCTCGAGACGGAGGACTCGGCTTCTGAGCGCGGGAGTCTCCGCTCCGTTGGGACTCGCAGGCGTTTCTCGCGCAAGGTCGGGCGCAAGGTCGGGCGCAGGACTCGTCGCGCCACGCCCCGCGTTCCCTCGATGCGGGCAGCGTCCTCCAGGTTCGCGCCGGCCGGGCTCGATCCGTCGATGGGCTTTCTCAGGGCCCGATCGTCGGGCCGTCGTGCCTTCGCAGGGCCGTGGGTACGAGCTCGACCGCGTGCGGCACCCGTTCGATCTCGGCCCCGCGCGCGGGGCGATCCTCCTGCTCGCGCTCCGCGCATGGCTTCTGCCCGGTCGCACCTGTTTCAGCTCGAAGTCGCGCGGTTCACGAGCATCCTCTGAACAGCACGATCAGCAGCACGATCGGAAGCGGAATGCCGAGCAGCCACAGCAACAGAGCCGAAACCTTCCCCTGGATCGACTTCTTCATCGGATGACCTCTTCGGTTTGGGTTCGAACGGGAGGGCCGGACCTGGGCGGCGTTTTGCAACTCCCGTGCCTGATGCTGGTGTCAGACCATCTCGACGCCGATTGCCCTGCCCGATGCACGGCGACGGCCGGTGGCCGCCCTCGAGGGAGCGACGGCGTTGGTACCGGACGGGTAATCCCGACCGATCGGCCGGCACGTGTGATCATGCGCCGCCGCGACGGCCGTTCGTTCGTCGTCGAAGACGCGCGTCCGATGGGGACGTTGGAGAGGCCGCCGCGGGGCTCGGCGGAACGCGCGCGAGCCGGCCGCGAGCTCCTGGCGTCGAGCGCCAGCGCGGCAGGGATCGGAGCGCCCGCGACGCAAGTTCCTCGGAACAGGGCCGCAGCGTCGTCGATCACGCGGACGACCGGGGCGCGTGAGCAGGCGTCACCTCGGCGCGGGCGGTTCCCGGTGCCGCCACCGGTCTCATCCGCGCCGGGCTCGGTCGAACGTCGATTCGTGAAGCAGTCCTCGGCGCGTTCGGGGGTTCCGAGTCGGAGTCCGTGTGCCGAGCGCGGGCGCCGTCGCGGCGCCCGCCGGATCACTTCGAGTCACCCCTCACCAGGTGATGCGCTTCACTCCGGATCGCCCCAGGTACGTCACACCCGTGCCCAACACGGCGGCGGCGAAATCCCACGTCTGGCCAGCGAAGACGGCTCCGCCTCCCGCGCCGACGGTGAACGGCACGTCAGGGAAGAAGCCGACGAATCCGATCGGGAAGTGGAGCGGGTTCCCGGGGAACGACGGAATGCTGAAGATCGACCAGGTCAGACCGTCCGGGTTCAGTCCGAGGAGCGGGCCCGTTCCGACGATGGCTGGCGGCGTGGCGGAGATGAGCAAATAGCCCTCTACGGCATTCGGGTCGATGTTCGTCAACGAGACCGCGAGGTCCCCAGTGCCGGCGCCCGTCGTCGTGACGTTGAGGATGTTGCGATCGTTCACCTCGAGGTTGTAGTTCGCGATGATGTCGGCCGCCGAACGCGCGACGAACCAGAGCCGGAACTCGTCCATCGAGCCATTGAGCGCCGTGGCGGTCGTCTGGGCGCCGACCCGGAAGTTGTTCGCCGAGGTCACCGTGATGGGGGTGGCCTGCACCGACGTCACGGCGAGCACGCCGTTCAGGTAGCCGTAGATCACCTTCGGAGTGACCGAGTTGTCGTAGACCCACGCGACGTGCGCCCACGTGGCGGCGGCGCTCACGGCCGGGTTGATCCAGCAGTCGGTGATTCCGGTGCCGCGGAGGATGATGCCGTTCGACCCGGCGACACCGCCGCTGAACGTGCGGAAGCCCGTCGACGTGTCACCGCACATGTAGCTGATCGTCGTCGTGATCGAGTTGAGGCTGACCCAATACTCGAGGGTCCACGACGTGTTCGTGAAATTGACCGGCCACCCGGAGTCGACGTAGTTGGTGGCGACCCCGGTGTTGGCGTAGGCGGTGCCGAATTGACCGGCCGTCCAGGTGGGTGAGCCGACGAAGTTGCCGAATGCTGTTCCGACCTGGGGATTCGCCAGGTTCTGCGTGGCGGTGCCCGCCCCTTCGTTGAATCGGTAGTAGAGGCCGTTCGGGAACGTCTGCGCGACGGCGAGCGTCGTGGTCAGCGCGGTTGCGATCAGGATGGCGGAAACTCTCATCGGGACGGACTCCATGTTGGATGGGTGAGAACTCTCTCGGCGCCGGCATTGGCGCCCCTGCGGTCGCGGACGGGCACACGCACGTCCGGGTTGCATCAGCGGCGAGCGTAGTCCTCCGAGCCCGAATCCGGAAGTACCAAGCCGGGTCTTTTGAGTCGCGCAGCCCTGCGACACGGTGTCTTGGACGTTCGGGAATTCGGTTTCGGACGCCGACGTCGATCTCTGCCGGTTGGTGGCTGCCGATCGCAGCCGCCGTTCCGGGAGACGGCGATGAAGCGACCGATTGGGGTACTGATCTTCTTGATCGTCGCGGTGGGACTGGCCGCTCTCGGCTGGTCGTTCCTTGCGCCCCCCGGGGACGAGCCCGGCAAGACCGCCGGCGGCCCGTATGCACCGGCTCCGCTCGAGGCACCGCCCCAACGTCCGGTCGCGGATCGAAATGGCGCGCAGATCCCACCCGCAAAGGCGGATTCAGGCCCGGCTGTGACCGTGTCGCGATTCGAGGGCACCGCCGCGAGGGTCACTGATGGGATCGGGGGCGTGGTGATCTCCGATGGCGGGGTGCCCGTCAGCGATGCCCTTTGCGAACTCGTCGTCGACGTGTCCGCGATCCGGACTCGCACGCAGGACGGCGATCCGCAGGCCCGCACGCGGTCTGATGGGAGCGGGCTCTTCGCGTTTCCGATGAGCGACGTTCCACCGGGGCAGGCGTACCTGGTCCGAGTCTCGCATGCGGATTTCACCGTTGCGCGGGTTGGACCGGTCACGTTGGGTGCCGCCGGGGCCGCGTCGCTGCGGGTCGTTCTCACGAGCGGGCAGGCCGTGACGGGCTTCGTCCGCGATGGCGCGGGAGCGCCCATCGCCGGCGCGACCGTGAGCTTCTACGACCAGCGGGCCAGCGCTCTCGACCCGGTGGGAGCGCTGGAGAAGTCGGCCACCACCGATGGCACGGGCTCGTTCCGTGCGGCCAGCCTCTCGCCAGGGCTGAAGAAGGTCCTCGCGCGTCATGCATCCTTCGCCACGGGGGTGATCCCGAGCCTGATGGTGCCGGTCGGTGCCGACGCGGGGCGCTTGGAGTTCTGGCTGGATGCAGGCCTCACGATCTCGGGACACGTCGCCGCCGCCGACACGGGCGCGCCGATCGCCGGAGTCTGGGTCTCCGTCCAGGGGTCGCCACGCGAGGCGGTGGCCGATCACCGGACGCTCCCGAGCCCAAAGGCGCTCGCGGACCCCAAGCACCCGGCGGACGGCACTGGCAGCGACGAGACCGCCGCCGCGGAGGCCATCAAGCGTGCCCCGGACGGGGCGCCGCTCACCACGCTCGATTGCGTGCGGACGGGCCCGGACGGCTCCTACGTCATCACCGGGCTGCGCGTCGGTGGGTACGCCGTGGCCGCCACGACGTCCGACTATCTCTCCGTGACGCACCGCCCCATCGAGGCCGGAACGTCCGGCGTCGACTTCCGGCTTCCATCGCTCGCGCGAGTCCTCGGTCGAGTCGTCGACGACGCGACCGGCCAGCCGGTGCCGGAGTTCCGGCTGGGATTCCGGAACTCGACCGATGACGGTTTTCCGATGCAGGCGACGATGCGGGCGTTCGGTCCGCCGCGGTTCAAGGACGGGACGTTCGACTACGGGAGCCTGCACGCGGGGCGCTACTGCTTCGTCGCGGACGCGCCGGGATACGCGGGAGGCCGCACGGGCGAGATCGTGCTTGCGGAGGGCGAGCGCCGCACGGGCGTGGAAATCCGCCTGATGAAGGGCGCGGTCATCCGGGGTCGGGTCGTGGACGCGCGTCATCAGCCTGTGATCGGCGCGTTCGTCTCGTTCGACGTCGCACCGAAGACGGCGGTGCCCACGAACCCGTTCTCCGCCTTGATCGAGAGAGTCGTCCGGCGGGAGACCAGGGATGTCACGACCGATTCCGCCGGTCGGTTCGAGATCTCCACGGTACCGGCAGGTACCTACACGGTCTCCGTGCGACACGAGCGATTCGCTCCGGCGGTCGTCGCCGGTACGAGCGTACCGGCGACCGGGGAGTCGACCCTGCGGGACATCGTCCTGACGCTCGGGGCCATCGTCCGCGGGCGCGTGCTCTCCAACGGAGTGCCCGACCCCAAGGCCGCGGTGCAGTTGACCCCGCTCGATGCCAACGCCATCGATGGCCCGCGCGATGCCGCGACCAACGCGGAGGGGCGATTCGAGTTCTCCGGACTCGCGACCGGGAGCTACCGGATCAGCGTCATGAAGCGGAACGATCAACCCGACTTGGGCGCGGTCTTCGGCGCGTTGAAGGGTGGCTCCGCCGGGTCGTCGACGTTCGTCGTCAATCCGGGGGAGGTCAGGGAAATCGACCTCTGACGGGCCAGCGGGCCGAGCGAGTCCCGCCGGAGCGACGTCACTTCATGAGTTCGCGGACCTTGTCGAGCAGCGGGTCTTTTCCCGCCTGGTATTCGGCGAAGGTCCGCCCGACGACGTGATCGGGCATGATCGACCGCTCGTTGCCGGCGCCGCGACGGAAGTCCTTCGAGGAGTACTGGACCGTCAGCCCCGAGCTGGGGAGCGTGAACGCCTTCACCTCGCCGAAGTGATCCGGTCCCTGCCCGGTCGGGCGGCCGATCACCACCGCGCCGAAACCCTTGCGCAGCGACAACGTGTTGAGGATCGCCGAGCTGAAGGTCTGCGGTCCGATGATGCAGAAGACGTTCTTCTTCTCCTTCATCGGCGATTGCCGCCCGAGCCGCGCGAACAGCAGGTCCCCGAGCGTCGAGTTGCCGCCGCCGTTGTACTGGAGGTCGAAGACGATCGCCTTGATCGATCCCGAGCAGAGGATCTTCTCCATGGCTTCGCCGAAGACGCTGATGTCCTGCTCCTTCGACGTCGAGCACTGGTTGTACTGGATGTAGAGGATCGAGCCGTCGACGACCTCGTGGTGGTGCCACTTGCGACCGCGCTGGTCGGTCGTTGCCGCTCGTTTGGGTGCCGCGTAGACGGCGTCCCTGCCAAGCATCCCCGGCGACAAGGCGAGGTCGAATGGCTCGCCTTCGTCCGGTGCGAGACGGTACGTCACCTTCGACGCATCCTTCACGATGCCCAAGCCGCGGAGCACCCGTGCTTGCGGAAGGCGCCAGAAGGCCTGGGCGTCGAGCGCCGGATCCGAGTCGCGAGAGATCACCGATGCAAGCCGCGCCATCACCGCCTCGATCGGCATGCCGTCGATGGCGGCGAGCTTGCAGCCGAGCGCGCGCCTGTTCGCCGGATCGATCGAGAAGACGCGCACGCCATCGGACCATGACGCGAAGCGAATCGGCATGGGATCTCGCTGCGTGTTCTTGAGCGCGATGAGCGTGTGGCCATCCTTGAGCTCGGCGACGAGGGCCTGGAGCGCCACTTCGGCTTCGTCGTCCCCGAGCGTGCGAATCCGCATTGCGAGCGCGTCTGCCTTCTCGAGGAACGAGTCCTTCGAAATCATCGTGAACGGCGCCACGTGGTGCTCCTCGATCCCGTGAACGAGGGCGCCGAGGTCCTTCGCCCAGTCGACCGTGCTTCCCGGCGCCGCTGGCCGCGTCTCCTGGGACAGCCCGAACGTCGCGCACAGTCCGAGAACCACTGCGATGCGCCGCATCGCCGCCGTCTGCATCGTCATGACCGAGGATCTCCATCGCCGACGTCCCGCGCGGGCGGGCCGGGCCAGGCTGGGCCGCTTGTTACGCTGCGCACCACTCCCGGTCCAGGGGCGCTTGCGGGGTGGGACAGACGACATGCGAGAACGTCTCGACGCATTTCTGAGTCGATCGGGGATCGCCTCGCGCAGCGGCGCGAAGGCCCTCGTTCGCAGGGGGCGGGTGACCGTCGATGGGGCGGTGTGTCGCGACCCGGCCCAGATCGTCGACGGTAACGACGTCGCCTTCGACGGCGAGCGGGTGGAACGGCCGAAGGACGTCCTCCACGTCGTCGTCCACAAGCCCGTTGGCTACAGCTGCAGCCACGACCCGGCGGAGAGCCCGACCCTCTACGAGCTTCTGCCTCCTGCGTTCGTCACCGCGGGGCTCGAGGCTGCGGGGCGCCTCGACCGGGAGACTTCCGGGCTGCTCGTGCTCTCGACGGAAGGGCAGTTCATCCAACGGCTGACTCACCCGCGTCGGCACGTTCCGCGGCGCTACCGCGTGGGATACTCGGGCGAGCTCAAGCCCGACTCGGTCGCGAGGTTCGCACGCGGCATCCGGATCGACGACGACGAAGAGCCGACGAAACCTGCCACCCTCGAGATCCACGAACGCACTCCCGACGGGCGCGGTCGTGCCACCGTGATCCTGGATGAGGGCCGCTACCACCAGGTCCGGCGGATGTTCACGGCATGCGGCGCCGAAGTGGTCGAACTGCACCGCGACCGCATCGGTGCGTTCGATCTTCCCGGCGACCTGACGGCCGGTCGATGTCGCGAGCTCACGCCGGCCGAGATCGAGCGTTTGTTCACCGATCCGCGGGGCGCACCGCCGGAATGATCAGCGTGGCGCCGGCGCGGTGCGACGCGCCGACCACGCCAGCAGGATCGCGACGCAGAGCACGATCGCGACGCCCGCCCACTGCTGGGTAGTGGATGGCGGGGGCGCCTGTTCCCGGTCCAGGTTTCGCACGAACGCGTTGATGGCGTAGGCCACGCCGGCGAGGCCCTCGCCGGCGACGAGGCCGGACGCGCAGAGCACGCCCTTCTGGACGTGACTCTCGGTGACGCCGGGTCGTGATTCGGAGTACTTGCGAGCGCAGCCTCCGACGAAGATCGCTGCCATGGTTCCCAGAGGCAGGTAGATGCCCAGCGCGAGCTGCAGAGGCGGAAGACCGACGAGGAATCCGATTCCGCCGAGGGAGATGCCCGTGAGCAGGAGGCCCCAATCGAGAGTCTCGCCGAGGACGGCCTCCACCACCGTCTTCATCAGCTTCGCCTGCGGCGCAGCCATGGCCCCGGGGCCCGTGAAGCCTGGTTTCTCCCCGAGCGCGCAAACGACGGCCGCGACGGCCCAGCAGGCGCATGCCGCGGCGATCAACTGTCCGAACTGCTGGCGCGCCGGCGTCCCGCCGACGAGCCAGCCGGTCTTCAGATCCTGGGAGATGTCACCGGCCTTCGACGCCGCGACGCAGACGACGGTTCCGACCGTGAGCACGGCGGCCTTGGCGTCGATGCCGGACCATCCCATGAGCGCGAAGATCGCGGCGCAGGTCGTCAGAGTGATCAGCGCCATGGCGGACGTGGGGTTGGAGGAAACGCCGATGAGCCCCACGAGTCGTGAGGAGACCGGCACGAAAAGGAAACCGAAGACGGCGACGCTCGCTGCGGCGGCGAGACGGCCACCGAACGTGAGGTTCCCCGCGAAGACGCCCGGTACGAATCCCAGGACGAGCACGAGGATCAGGAGCCCGGCGATGATCACGCCGGAGGGGAGATCCCGGTCCGTCCGCTCCGAGTCCGTCACGCCGGAGGCCTGGGATTTCAATCCGCGTACGACCGCCAGAAGTGAGGATGCCATCGTCGGCACCGTCTTGATCACGGTGATGATGCCCGCGGCTGCGACCGCGCCGGCGCCGATGAAGATGATGTAGCGGCTGCGCACGTCGCCGGCCGTCAGCGGCGCCAGAGTCGCCTTCGCCGCAGCGACCCCCTCGCCGTGCATGCGCGTGATCAGCGGCGCGAGGACGATCGCAGTGAGGAGGCTTCCCCCCACCATGATCGATGAGGCGCGAAAGCCGACGATGTACCCGACCGCGAGAAGTGCGGGGGCGATCGCGATGGCGAGCGTGGCGTTCGGGAGGGCGCCGAGCGGGCAGCTCGCACTT
The DNA here is from genome assembly GCA_044222185.1 of Planctomycetota bacterium. GTDB lineage: Bacteria > Planctomycetota > CAIWVZ01 > JBGANV01. The sequence goes on along the minus strand of JBGANV010000003.1, from coordinate 188,778 downwards.
TCGGGAAGCAGCTTGAAGAACGAGCCGAGCACCTTCACCGCGGCACCGGTGGCGAGCCCGATGAAGATCCAGCGGCTGGATGCGGAATCTCCCGCGGCGCGGAGGACGTCGGCGCAGGCGCGACCTTCAGGGTAGGGGAGTTCCTTGTCCGCCTGGACGATCAGGAGGCGCCGGAGCGGGATCATGGCGAGGATGCCCAGGACGCCTCCGCACCACGCCAGGATCGCCACTTGGTGGATCGGCGGGACCACGCCCCACATGAACAGCGCAGGGACGGTGAAGATCGTGCCGCTTGCGAGCGACGAGCTGGCGCTGCCGATCGTTTGCGCCATGTTCGCTTCGAGGATCGTGCCGCCTCGGCGCGACATCAGCCGGAACACGGCGGTCGAGAGGACGGCGATGGGGATGGAGGTCGAGACCGTGAGGCCAGCCTTCAGCCCCAGGTACGCGTTGGCCGCTCCGAAGAGGATTCCGAAGCCGACGCCAGCGACCACGGCCTTCAGCGTGAACTCGGAGATGCTGTCTGACTGATCTTCACGCGTCGTCATGGGGTGGGCCTCCGGCGCGGTCGGCGTTGTAGCTTCGTTTTCCGCGCGACCCACTTGGGGCGCCCGCGCGAATTCCCCGGCGTCGCGACGCTTCGCACCGTGGGGGGGCGGCGCGCGTCTGGGCACGGAGAGTGGCCGCGCTCGATGTCTCGGCGACGGCGACGGCGACGCGGACGCGGCGATGGCTCGCGTCGTGGGCTGCCGCCGCGCCTGCCATCGCGCATGCGGTGCGGCTCCCGCGACGACTGGTCCATCGGGGTAGCCGAGTGCTCGGACGGTGGCTCCAACCGAGCCCCCAGCTGCGCATATCCGTCGCACCGGCGGGGACGGTCGGGGCCGCGCCCGTCAAACTGCTGCGCTTTCGGGCCACTCGGATTCACGCGGGGCTGTCACATCGGCATCCGAGGCGTCGCTGGGGGGATGAAGTCTGTCCATCGACGACTCAAAGGAGGATCGAAATGATGCGACGCAGAAACTGGTCAACGTGCCTGCTCTTCGGGGTTCTGACGACGCTCGCCGGAGCGCAGGTCGCGAACCCGCCGCTTCTTCGGGTTCCAGCGGAGGCCCTCAGCGGCCCGCTCTCGAACCCCGCCGCGACGCCTCAGGTGGTGTGGAGCGAGAGTATCTCCATCCCCGCGGTGAGCGCCATCCAGCTCATCTTCTCCGTTGCCGACCTGGGCGGCGACGAAGACGTCATCCGTGTGACGAACCCGATCGACGGCGAATTCCAGGACCTTCGCCGTGGAACGCTCAAGCAGTGGCAGAACCACTCGGCCTGGTTCAACGGTTCCACCGTGACCGTGTCGGTCACGCTCGCTCCGGGCTCCACCGCGAACGTGGCGGTCAGCGAAGCGTTGGTGGGAGCACCCACGATGCCGGCTTCCGTGCTCGACACGCTCTGCGGTTCCGACAACCGCGTGTTGAGTTCCGACGTCCGCGTCTGCCGTCTGCTCTTCAGCGCGACGCAGACGTCCGGCGGCTGCACGGGCTGGCTCATCAGCAACACGTCGACGATCTTGAGCGCCGGCCACTGCGCCAACCCGGCCCCTGACTTCCTCGTCGTTGCCGAATTCAATTACCCGCTCTCGACGAGCGGTGGTTCCATCCAGCATCCCGGTGTCGCGGATCAGTTCCCTGTCGATCAGTCGACGATCCAGGCATCCGACAACGGATCGGGCGACGATTGGTCGGTTGCTCGTCTTCACCCGAACACGTCGGGGCAGACGGCCGCTGCGCGTCAGGGCTCGTGGTTCTCGCTCGCGACCTCCCTGCCCACCTACTTCCCGCCGGTCATCGTTCCGACGATCCGCGTGACGGGGAACGGCTCGGACTCCACGCCGAACAACACCTACAACTACGTCCAGCAGACGTCGGCCGGTCCTTACAACGGCGTCAGCGGGACCGAGATCCGATACGACGTCGATACGACGGACGGCAACTCGGGCGCGCCCGTCATCGACGTGGCGAGTGGTGATGCCATCGGCATCCACACGCACGGCTTCTGTGGAACGCTCGGCTACAACGCGGGCACGAGCATCCTCACCGGGGCCTTGCAGGCGGCGATCAACACCACCATCGGCTGCGGGAACTTCAGCCTGTCCAACGGCACGTCGGCGCTCTTGAGCTGCACCCCGGCAATCTTCAACACGACCACGTCCTCGACGGATTGGGTCGGCATGGCGGTGTCCTCGACGAGCGATTGGGACATGCAGGTGGACGGCCTCTATTCCTCCTACTTCAACCCCACGTGCGACTTCATCATCGCGAACGGCAACCTGGGAACCGTGCCGCCCGTCAGCGGGCGCATGTACCGATACTCGGGTGGCACGACCGCGCGCGGCGAGTTCTCCGTCGCGACCACGGTGAACGTCGGAGCGGCGACCGTCTCGACGTTCTCGTCGACGGACGTGTTCGCGCTGTATCAATTCAACGTGACGTCGTCGGGCACCTACGACGTCAACATCACGGGTGACTCCTCGCTCGGCTGGATCCTCTACGGCCCGGGAACCAACAACGACTGGCGGCCTCGCTCGTCGGCGTCGCTCGCGTCACGATCGTCGCTCAATGGCGGCCCCGTCTCCGGGATCTCGCTCGGGACGGGCTGGCACGCGATCGCGGTCTATCGGAACCTCGGCGCCGGCGCGACGGTTTCCTCGCTGACGATCAACGTCTGCCAGGGAGTCGCTCCGATCGCACTGCTGGCGAACACGCAGGTCACGGTCACGAACCCGTGCCAGGGCTTCAGCGTCACGCAGGTCGCCAACGCGTGGAACGCGGTCGCCGTCAGCTCGCAGGCGGACTGGGACGTCTTCCTCGGCGAGGCCTACGCGTTCTCCGGTGGAACGAGCTGCGACTACGTCATCGCGAACGGCGAGTTGGGCGTGATCCCGGCGTCGTCCGGGACGACGACCCGCTTCGCCGGAAGCGCCGACGCGACGCTCCAGCACGCCTCGTCGAGCACGATGACGGTCGACAATCAGTACTTCGGCTCGCTTTCGGCGAACCAGATCATCCGACTGCTCGAGGTCAACATCACGACCGCGGGCAGCTACGACGTCACGGTCACCGGCGATCCATCGTTGCGCTGGGTCTTCCACTCGCCCGGGGTGGACTCGAGCTGGGTCAGCGACAACACGAACATCGAAGCGTCGGGCACGACGTCGACCGGGACCGTGACGGCGTCACTCGGCGTGGGTTGGCACGCACTCGCCGTCGTCCATGACGGCGGCCCCGTGACGGCGACCGCGTCGTTCACGGCTCACGTGTGCGCAACTGCGCCGCCCATCGCACTCAGCCCGTCGACCGCGTCGACGACCGTGACCAACGAGTGCCAGCCGTTCACGGTCGCACCCGTGGCCGGCGTGTGGAATGCGGTGGGGATCACGTCCGCCGCGAGCGACTGGGATGTGGAGATCGGCTCCGGCCAGTCGCAGCTCGGCGGCACGGCGTGCGACTTCGTGGTCGCCGATGGCTACCAAGGCACCGTTGCGCCGACCGAAGGCGTCATGGCTCGGTTCTTCGGCACCACGTCGGCCAGCGCGAACCAAGCGACGCGCGTGACCGTCACACCGGGGACGCCGTACTCGGCCGCGTGGGGCGCTGCGCAGGCACTCCGCATCTTCGAGTTCACGGTTCCGGCGCCGGGAGGCAGCTACGACATGGTGCTGACCGGTTTGGCCGGGCTCGAGTGGGCGCTGTTCGAGCCCCAGGCGACGCCGGCGTGGGCTCGTCGCGGCGCCGCCGTGTTCGCGTCCACCGTCGGTGGTCCGACGATGACGCGCACGCTCGGCCCCGGCGTTCACGCGATCCTCGTCTTCAAGGACGGCGGCGTCGGGATCTCGGGCTCGTTCGTCGTCGACGTGGACGTGACGCCGAACCCGGCGCCGACGCTCACGTCGATCAGCCCGGCGACGGTGGGCGCGGGCAGTGCAGCGATCGTGCTGACCTGCACCGGGACGAACTTCGTGGCCGGGAGCATCGTCCGTTGGGACGGCGCGAACCAACCGACGACGTTCGTCAGCGCGACGTCGGTGACGGCGACGATTCCGGCGGGGCTGCTTGCAACTGCCGGCACGCACACGGTGACCGTGTTCAACCCGGCGCCAGGCGGCGGGACGACGGCAGGCCAGACCTTCACGATCACGAACCCGGTGCCGGCGATCGCGTCGCTCAGCCCCTCGAGCGCGACTGCGGGCGGTGCGGCGTTCATCCTCACCGTCAACGGCTCGAGCTTCAACACTCAGAGCCGGGTGCAGTGGAACGGCGCGAACCTCACGACGACGTTCGTCTCCGCGACGCAAGTCACGGCCTCGGTGCCGGCGGCGAACATCGTGGCTGCAGGGACGGCATCGGTGCTGGTGCACAACCCGGCGCCGGGCGGGGGTAACTCCGGGACGTTGACGTTCACGATCAACAACCCGGTGCCGACCATCGCGTCGCTGTCGCCGAGCTCGACCCTCGCAGGTTCGGCGGCCTTCACGCTCACGGTGAACGGCTCGAACTTCAACACGCAGAGCCAGGTGCAGTGGAACGGAGCGGGACTCTCGACGACATTCGTCAGCGCGACGCAGGTCACGGCCTCGGTGCCGGCGGCGAACGTTGCGAACGCGGCGACCGTGTCGGTGCGGGTGAACAACCCGGCGCCGGGCGGCGGGAACTCGGGAGTGTTGACCTTCACGATCAACAACCCGGTCCCGACGCTGGTGTCGATGAGCCCAACCTCGCGGTTCGCCGGTACGGCCGGCTTCACGCTCACGGTGACCGGAACGAACTTCAACACGCAGAGCCAGGTGCGGTGGGACGGCGTCCCGCAGCCGACGACGTTCGTGAGCGCGACGCAGCTCACGGCGGCGATTCCTGCGGCGAACATCGCGACCCCGGGGTCCGCGAGCATCCTCGTGCGCAATCCGGGACCGGGTGGCGGAAACACGCCGGCGCTCACGTTCACGATCACGGGGCCGGCGATCACCTCGCTCACGCCCGTGTCGATCGCGATCAAGACTCTGGCGTCGCCCGCCACGAACCTGACCGTGAACGGCAGCGGCTTCATGCCGACGTCGAAGGTGTACGCCAACGGCGTGCAACTCACGACGACGTACGTGAGCGCCGCGCAGTTGACGGCCTCGATCCCTGCGTCGATCGAGCAGACGCGGATGTCCGGTGGCCTCGCGATCGCCGTCGAGAACTTCCCGACGGTCGCGTCCAACATGACGGAGGTCATCGTGGGCAGCGGCTCGAACCACGGTGTGATCGGGCACGTGCCCCTGCAGGATCCGATGACTCCGGGCGTCACGTTCTCGTTCAACATCGAGGGCTGTGCACCGAACGCCGCGTTCACGCTCGTCGGTGACTCCGGCCTGCCGGGGCCGGTGACGAACTGGCCCACTCCTGCCGCGAACCTCGTGCTCCAGGTGGGATCGCCGGGGCTCTTCCCCGTTCTCGATGGCCTCGGCGTCTTTGGACCACCGCAGGCCGGGATCGTGATGAGCCCGAACCTGCCGGGGAACACGGCGCCGGGCGGCGAGTTCATCCTGCCTGGGCTGGTTGCGCCGAACCCGCCGACCGGAGCTCACTTCACGCTCCAGGCCGGCTACCTCGACGCGGCGAGTCCGGTCGGATTCCGCCTGACGTGGGCGTTCTTCAACACGAGCCTCTGACCCGAGGCCTCGCGTCGTCCGTTCCTCCGCCGCCCTGCTGGAAGGGGGCGGGGGGGCGGGCCGGCTGATGCCGCTTCGGCGTCAAGTCAGCCGCTGGCAGATCCCGCGCGGGGGACCTGAACACCCTCGTTCGGGATCGCGTCAGCTCATGAAGAGGGTCATGCGACCCTTGGGATAGCCGGTGATCTCGGCATCCACGTTCACGCGGAGCGGCGACTTCGCCATGGCGATGCGGATCTCCGTCGGCAGCGGCTGCGAGTGCACGCTCTTCAGGGCGACGCGCGGGGCGCCGGGCCCGACGAAGAAGCGTGAGCCGACGTTGAAGACTTCCTTCAGGTTCTCCATCAGCGAGTCCGGAAGCGCTCCCGCCGTGATCGCGTCCGTTGCCTGCTCGACCGGCACCACGCACAGCGCCGCCGCCGCGCTGGCGGCGAACGACAGGTCGCAAAGCCAGACGCCGACCGTTGCGCCCTGCTCGCTCGCGTAGATCGCGGCCACGAGCGGCGCCTTCGGATCGAACGCCGTCGTCGTGCCGAGCGACGCCGCGACCTTCGTTCCGAAGAGGCTCTCCAGGAACGCGGACACGGATTCGCAGGTCGGTACGGTGCACATCGTCATGGCGGGGCGTCGCTCGATCAGGAGACGACGGGCGTGAGCATCTGCTGGAACGTCTCGACCGTGAACGGCTTGGTGATGAGGAAGAGCGCGCCGGCTTCCACGGCCAGGTTCTTCATCTCGGGCGAGGCCTCTGACGTGATGAAGCCGAACTTCACCCCGTTGCCTTGCTTGCGCAGCTCGGTGAGGAGCTGGATGCCGTTCATTTCCGGCATGTTCCAGTCGCACAGGACGAGATCCGGCGGACCCGCCTGGATGGCCTTCAGCGCTTCGGCGCCGTTCGGCTGCTCTTCGAACGTGTGGCTCTGGAAACCGGCCTGCCGAAGCGTGCGGAGGACGATCATCCGCATCGCCTTGCTGTCGTCGACGATCATGATCTTCATGGCGCGAGAACTCCCGTTCGTGGTCGGAGTGAATCCTGTTGGGGTGTTGGTCAGTCGCGGCGACGCGTCGATTGCAGGAGCCGCACGCGGATCCAATGCCCGTTCGAGTCGTAGTCCAACTCGTGGAGCGCCACGGTTCCGGGGATGGACATCCGGTAGTTCATCCCCTCGGCAACCGACGGCAGCGAGAGCTGCGACGGCGTCGGAAGGAGCGCCTTCACGTTGCCGCCGATCATGTTGATCAACTCGCCGACGGCGTCGTGGGCCTCGTCGTGCGTGACGTCCGCGGGGCGAGTCCCGAAGATCGACGCGGCGACGGCGCGTCCGTACTCCAATGAGCACTCGAGGATCATGGTTCCTTCCCAGGCGCCCGTGATGTGGATGCACGTGGTGAGGAACGGCCGGGACAGCGCGTTGTCCGGCAGGCGCTTGCGGATGATCGACTCGTTCAGAGTCGACGTCCACACGGCCTCCGTGATCTTCGTGATGTCGTCGGCCAGGTTGATGACGTGAGCCTCCATTTACTCTCTCCTGATCATGGGATCGGACGGTATGCGACGGCCTTCTCCCATTGGATCCGGGCGAAGCTGTCGTCGACCGTGTACAGCGTCTCGGCGGCTCCCATCACGAGGTATCCGTCCGGTCGCAGGACCTTGCGCGCACTCTTGATGACTCGCTGCTTCACGGGCACGTCGAAGTAGATCAGCACGTTCCGCAGCAGGATGAGATCGAACATGGGGAGCGGCGGCCAGCTCCCGATGAGGTTCAGCTTGGTGAACTCGACCATGGCGCGGATCTCGGGGCGCACGCGCCAGTCGAGCCCGACCCGTTCGAAGTACTTGATCAGGAGCGTCGCGGGCATTCCCCGGTTCGCTTCGATCGCCGTGTAGCGGCCCTCCTGTGCGCGGCCGAGGACGCTCTCGCAGAGGTCCGTTCCGACGATCTTCACGTCCCAGTCCGCGACCTGGGGGAATCTGCTCCGCAGGAGGATCGCAACGGAGTACGGCTCCTGGCCGGTGGAACAGGCCGCGGACCAGATCGTGAGCTTGCGCTCGTTGGCGCGCGCGAGGATGAGTTCGGGCAACGCGTGCTTGACGATGGCGTCGAACAGCGCCGGATCGCGCATGAAGCTCGTTTCGTTCGTCGTGAGCGCTTCTGTGATCCGCTCGTGGAGCGTCTCGGTTCCCGAATCCCGTGCGTGATCGATGAAGTCGTCGACGGAGCGGAATCCGTCGTCCCGCGCCAGGGGCGCCAGCCGCGCCTCGACGAGGTAGTCTTGCGACGCGTCCAGCGAGATCCCGGAGCGGTCGAGGACCATTCGTCGCACGAATTCCATGACGGGGGCAGCGAGCGGCATTTCAGTCTCGGGTGGACGGTGCGTGCACGACGCGCTGCTTCTTCAAGCTGGCGTTCACCGTGGACACGATGGCGGGTCCGATCTCCTGGAGTGGCAGCACGCAGTTGGCGATCCCGGCCTTCTGGACGGCGCCGGGCATTCCCCAGACGACGGACGTCGCCTGGTCTTGGACGATGAGGAAACCCTGGGCTTCGGCGATCAGCTGCGAACCCTTGAGCCCGTCCTGGCCCATGCCGGTGAGCATCACGGCGAGGACGTTCCCGCCGTACATCTGGGCAGCGGAGCGGAACAAGACGTCCACGGACGGCCGGCACGAGTTCTCCGGCGGCTGGCGGTGGAGCCGCACCTTGCCGGCACCGGGCACGCCGGCAACTTCGAGGTGGACGTCGCCGGGCGCGATCAGGACCGTGCCCCGCGTCAGGGGTTCTCGATCGACGGCCTCTCGCACGCTGATGGGGCACGCATCGTTCAGCCGTTCGGCCAGCGCCTGGGTGAACACTGGCGGCATGTGTTGAACGACGAGGACGGGAACGCACAGGTCCCGAGGCAGCTTGGGAAGGATGTGCTGCAGTGCCCCCGGACCGCCGGTGGATGCACCGATCACGACGAGGTCGATGGGCTGGACCGGGGCGGAGGGCAGCTCGGCGCCCACGCTGCCGGAGAACGCTGGCCGCGACGACGTCATCGCGCGTTGCGGGAACAGCGCCCGGAGCTTGGGGATCAGTTCCACCTGCATGGTCTGGATCGAACTGTCGAGACTGGTCTGGCCCGACGGCTTCGCGGCGTAATCCGTCGCACCGCAAGCGAGAGCTTCGACGGTCGCCGCCGCGCCGCGCTCGGTGAGCGTGCTGAACATGATCACGGGCAGCCGAGGATGGGTCTTGCGGAGCCGCTTCAGCGTCTCGATTCCGTCCATCTCCGGCATTTCGATGTCGAGCGTCACCAAGTCCGGGTTCAGCCGCGGCAGCATCTCGAGTGCGATCTTGCCGTTGGCCGCATGGCCCACGATCTCGAACGCCGGATCCATCGCGATGACGTGTGCGACGACGTGACGAATGACCGAGGAGTCATCCACGACGAGCACCTTGATTCGCGGAAGCGGTGAGGACGCCATGGGCTTCAGCTCACAATTCCGAGGAGTCCGAGTTTGGCGAGGATGACGTCCTTCGTGAACGGCTTCGTGACGTATTCATTCGCGCCGGCCTCGAGTGCGGCCATCATCTGGGACACCTCCGTCTCAGTCGTGCACATGATGATCTGCAGCGCGTCGTACTTCGGATCCGCGCGGACGGTCTTCAGGAAGGTGAAGCCGTCCATGACCGGCATGTTCCAGTCGACGAGGACGAAGTCGACCTCGCTTGCTTCCAGCGCCGCCAGGCCCGTTTCGCCGTTGTCTGCGGCCACGGATTCGATCCCGCACTCGGCCAGGATTCGTCCGATGATCGATCGGATGCTCTTCGAGTCGTCAACGACAAGCGCGCGCATGGCTGGCTCCGCCGAAAGTTCCTTCACCGGTGGCGCGCGCCGTTCGCGAACCGTGTCGCCGGCCTCTCGCCTGCAAGTGTTTATCGGGAGTCGAACTCCCATAGTTGAGTGCGCATGCCGCTCGGCGGACAGGCGCGGTGGGACGCATCGTCACGTCCGTGTGCATCGATCACCCGCCCTTCGCGGCCGGGACCGCAGAGCCACCGATGGCGACAGCTTTCTGCGTGTCGAGGATGAGCAAGAGGCGATCCTTCAGCTTGTAGACCCCCGAGACGAGGTCGCGAATCGGCCGCTTCACCGTTTCCAGCGGCGGCTCGTAGGTTTCGTCGTCGACCTCGATCACGTCGTCGATCTCGTCGACGGTCAGGCTGACGAGCCCGTCCGGGGTCTTCACCACGACGTGCATGGGGACCGTGTTCCCCGTGCGCGGGGGCAGATGGAGGCGCGTGCGGAGGTCGACCGCCGCGACGATCTGTCCGCGAAGGTTGATGAGCCCGGTGACTTCGCGCGGTGCAAGCGGCACCGGCGTGGATTCGTGATTGCGGATGACCTCCTGGACCGTGTGCGCCTCGATGCCCAGGTAGAAGCGGTCGGCCATGAACGTGCAGAACTGACGGCGGTTCGGCATGGTGGGTCCTATCGATAGGCGGCCTCGGCCGCCGGCTCGGCAAACTGGGGACGAAGGAGTTCGGAGATGTCCAGGATCTCGGTGACGCGCCCCTTGACGACGGCGCTGCACAGGACGCCGCTTCGTCGGGCGCCGTTCTGGAAGTTCACCGCCTCCTCCACGATGTCGACGATGTGTCCGACGAGGACTCCGACGCTGCGGTCTCCCTGCTGATGGACGATGGCGTCCATCTTCTGGTCCGCCTCCGTCGGCAACGTGCCGTTGCCGCCGCCAGACTCCAGGATCTCGTCCATGGGAACGAGGGGAAGGATGTCGTCGCGGTACTGGATCACTCGGCGGTTGCCCACGTGCTCCACCGCACCGACGCGGAATTCCTCCAGGCGCGCCACCAGCGGAAGCGGGATCCCGACGCGGGCTCCGCCGTACGTCTCGCACACGACGAGGGACATGCGACGGCTCTTCGCCTCGGTTCGCGCGTCTCCCCGGGATGGCTCGACGTCTGCGCCTTGGGCTCCGATCGACGCGTGCTGCGCGATGCCGTTCACGTCGAGGATCAGTGCGATCTTGCCGTCGCCCATGATCGTCGCGCCGGCGAACACCGGCATGTGCTTCAGCTGCTTGCTCAGCGGCTTCACGACGATCTCCTCCGTGTCCTCGATCTTGTCGACGATCAGGCCGAAGTGCCGGCCCGCGGATTGGAGCACGACGATGTTGATCGAGTCCGCGTCGTCGTCGCCGGTCTTCCGCTCGAGCGGCGGTGCCCCGAGGAGTTCACGCAGGCAGACGAGGGGAAGCAGGTGACCGCGGAGCCGATAGACGTGAGCGCCGAAGATCGACTCGATTGCCGCGCCGCCGCCGCCGGTGTCGACGCGGACGAGTTCGAGCAGACTCACCTGCGGGATTGCGTAGCGCTGGTTCGCGCAGCGGATCGTCAGGGCCGGAATGATCGCGAGCGTGAGGGGGATCCGGATGACGAGCGTGGTCCCCGTTCCACGCACGGTCTGGATCTCGACCGTCCCACCGATCTTCTCCACGTTCGACTTCACGACGTCCATGCCGACGCCGCGCCCGGAGAGGTTCGTGACCTTTTCGGCGGTGGAGAATCCAGGGAGGAAGATCATGTCGACGAGCTCGCGCTCGGTCATGCGCGCGGCGCGCTCGAGAGTGACGAGCCCCTTCTTGATGCAGCTCTGTTTCACGCGCTCGGCGTCGATTCCGCGGCCGTCATCCGATACCTCGATCACCACGTGACCGCTCTCGTGGAAGGCCCGGAGTTTCAGCACGCCTTCCGCGGGCTTGCCGGCTTTCGCGCGCTCCGCGGGCTCCTCGATCCCGTGATCGCACGAGTTGCGGATGATGTGGGTCAGGGGGTCGCGGATCGACTCGATGATCGTGCGGTCGAGTTCCGTGTCCTCGCCGACCATCTCGAGTCGAATCTGCTTGCTGCACGCGAGCGCGAGGTCACGCAACACTCGGGGGAACTTGCGCCAGATCGTCCCGATGGGCTGCATGCGCGTCTTCATGACGTTCTCCTGCAGCTCGGTCGTGATGAGGTTCAGGCGCTGAGTGGTCGCGACGAACGCGCCGTTCCCGCGGTTCTGCGCGCCGAACTGGAGCACCTGGTTGCGGGCGAGGACGAGCTCTCCGACCAGATTCATGATCTTGTCGAGGAGCGCCACGTCGATGCGGACGTTGTTGTCCGTGACTGAGTGGTTCTTCTCGCCGGACGCAGCCTCGCGTGGGGCGTGATCGTCGCTTGGGGCCGCTGGCGCCGGCCTCTCGGCTGGCGCGACGTGAGATTGGGGCGGCTGCGGAGTCGGTGGCGCCGCGTGGGCGGCCGGTGGCGGCGCTGCTGGGGCCGCTGGGGCGTGCGCTGCGGCGACTGGCGGCGGGGCGACCGGGGGAGTGACCGGCGCAGCGGAAGCAAGGGGGGCGGGAGCTGCCGGAGCGGCTGGCGCCGGCTGAGTCGCAGGCGTGGTCGCGGCTGGGGTCACCGTCGCGGGCGCGGGTGCTGCGGGTGCGGCCGCTTGGGCTGGTGCGTGCGCGGGCGGCGAGGCCTGCGTCTCCGTCGCCGGGGCGGCGGGCGCATCGGCTTTCTGCAGCTGCGACAGTCGAGCGACGAGCGCCGTGAAGTCGATGTCCGGCTCCTCGTTCGTCTGTTCGACCGCCTTCAGGATCTGACGGACGCCGTCGATCGTGGCGAGGAGCGCCGTGATGATGTCGCGATCGACCGTGAGGACGCCGTCGCGCAGCTTGCTCAGCAGGCTCTCGCCCGCGTGCGTCAGCGTTTCGAGGCGTTGGAAGCCGAGGAAGCCGGACGTTCCCTTGATCGTGTGGAACGCACGGAAGATCCGGGTGATGATCTCCTTGTTGCTCGGAGACTTCTCCAACTCGACGAAATCCTGGTCGAGATGTTCGAGACTCTCGTAGCTCTCAACGAGGAACTCGTTGAGGACCTCTCCCATGTCGTTCATCGTCACGACGCTCCGCAACTGTCGGAGCCGCTCGCGAGCTGCCTGCTTGCCGGGGCACGCGCGGATCCGCCGGCTTCCTCAGGGGGTGCCGGCGTAATCGAGCGTGTCGCTACGGTTCCTCCGCCTCGCGAATGGCGCGACCCAGCGGAGGTATCGACTGGGTTGGCCCTGCGATTGAAGGGCGCCATCCGGGGGAGGAATGACGGTCATCGTCGGCAGCGGACGCGGGAAAACCGCTGGGAATCCGACCGTCGCAAGCGGCATTCCCGAGGATGCCGCTCACGGGGAAGTCAGCCCTTGATGAGACCGGAGCTGTGCTTCTGCACGTGGCCCGCTGCGTGGAAGCGGCGATTCCCCGTGCGCGTTCCCGGCGTGACGGCAGCCGGAACCGGCTTGCGCGCCGAAGGCCGCGTGGAGGTCGGGTCCGGGGATGCACCGCCATCGGTCGGCGGCATGCAGAAGACGGCGGCAACGAAGGACGTAAGGGCGAACGTCATGAGCTGGCGTGAAATCATGGTGGTTTTGTTCGTGACCTCCGGCGGAGGCTACCACCGAATCCCGTGGCCGATGCCCGGTGACGTCCGGAAAATCTCAAGTCCTTTGAAGTGCGACCGCGCACCTTTCGAGCGACCGCCGGATGACGCGCATCGAGCTGAAAGGAGATGGATCGTCCTCCGGCAGTCGTGTCGCGCGCTCCGCGTCAAGTCTCGCCGCCCTCGTCGTCGACACTGAGCGCGGCACGTCGGATCGTTCCCTCGCGCGGCGCCATGGCGCCGCGACCGCCTCCGAACCGCACCCTCGTGGGTGCGCGGATGCGATCGATGCATCCTGCGCTCGCGCGCGAGGACCGAGGGACGGAATCCGGGATTGGTCAGCAGAGGACAGGCGCTCCCATGAAGAAGTGGCTCATCATCGGTATGGCTCTCGCCGCAGTCGCCCCGCGTATCGCCGTCTCACAGGAGGCCGAGAGGGCCGCCACGATCGAGGCCGCCACGGAGGACGTGAAGGTCCCGCAGGAGGCAGAGGCCGAGGCGGCGAGCCCGTTCTCGCTCACGCTCGCGTTCGATTTCCCAAGCCAGTACTTCGGACGCGGCATCTGGGCCGAGAACCAGAACGTCACGCTCCAGCCCGCCGTCGACATGAGCCTGATGGTGTACGAGACGGACTCGGGCGCGTTGAACAGCATCAGCCTGCTGGCAGGAACGTTCCACAGCTTCCAATGGGGGCCGACTGGCAAGGAAGGTGCCGCCGATGACCCGTGGTACGAGGCGGACTTCTACGGCGGCGTGTCCGTCGGGCTCTTCGACTTCCTCGAGCTGTCGATCGCCTACTACAAGTACACGAGCCCCAATGACGGGTTCAAAGACATCGACGAACTCGACTTCGGCATCGGGATCGACGACAGCAAGTTCTGGAGCGACACGGTCGGCGTCGACATCGACGGCTTCGACGGCTTTCATCCGACGATCACGATCGCTCGCGAGTTGAACAATTAAGCCGACCTGGGACTTCACGAGGGCACGTATTTCGAGTTCTCGATCGAGCCGGGCTTCACGCTGATCAAGTCCGAGTCCTATCCGGTCCGGATGTCGTTCCCGACGGCCGTCGGCCTCAGCCTCGACGACTACTACGACGACGGCGCCGGCGACGACGACACCTTCGGGTTCTTCCAGACGGGCTTCACCTTCGCGATGCCGCTCGGGTTCATTCCGCCGTCGGCAGGCTCGTGGCAGGCATCCGCCGGCGTGCAATTCCTCTGGCTCGGCAACAATGCCGCGGCGCTGAACGAGCACGTGAACGATCACTTCGAAGTGATCTTCCACGGAGGCGTCTCCGTCACGTTCTGATCGCGCTGGCGGGTCACGGGGGGCGGGCCTACAATCCGCGCGGCATTCACTGCCGCACGGAGATCCCGCAGATGTCACCCGTTCGATCGCTCGCCGTAACCGCATTGCTCTGTGCGCTCGTTCGGGGACAGGCGTTCACGGACGTCGCGACGGCCGCCGGGTTCCCCAGCGCGAACGATCAGACGAGAGGAATGGGCTGGGCTGACTTCGACGGCGACGGCGACTTCGACGTCTACGTTCAAAACAATGGCGGCACGAGTCGCCTGTTTCGCAACGACGGTGGAGTGTTCGTCGACGTCACGGCGGCCATGGGGACCTCTCATGCGTCGAGCGGCTGGTCGTGTGCCTGGGCGGATTACGACGGTGACGGCAAGCCCGACCTCTACCTGGGGAACTTCGCGGGAAACAACCTCTTCCGCAACCAGTACCCAGGGCCGTTCGTGGACGTCTCGGCCGCCATCGGTGCGGCGAACTCGGAGTTCGCGCAGTCCGTCACCTGGGTCGACCACGACAATGACGGCGATCTGGATCTCTTCGTCGCGAAGGAACTGACGCCGTTCACCTTCTTCGAGAACCACGGTGGCGTCTTCGCGGACGTCAGCCAGTCGACGGGCCTGGCGGATCCGCAGGCCCACGCGTACGGCGTGGCGTGGTGTGACTTCGACAGCGACGGGGACGTCGACTGCTTCCTCTCGACCTGCTCCGGCGCGACGGTCAATCGACTCTTCCGCAACAATCGGATCGGAACGGGCCAGCCGAACTACACGGAGATCGCTGCCGCTGCCGGCGTCGACTACTCACCGAATACGTACGGCACCGAGTGGGCCGACTTCGACGGTGACGGAGACTACGACCTCTTCGTCGCAGGTGCGGCGGGCGAACCCAACCACCTCTATCGGAACGACGGCGTTCTCCCGATGCTCGACGTCGCCCAGGCGGCGGGGCTTTTTGGGCCGCCATCCTACGGTCGCGGGTGCGACATCGGCGACTACGACAACGATGGACTCGTCGACATCTACCTGTCGATGCCCGCCGGGCCCAACCTCCTCTACCGCAACCTCGGCAACCTGACGTTCCAGGTCGTCCCCAATGCCGCGGGCGCGAACGCGAGCAACACGAACGGCTACGACTGCGCGTTCGTCGACTACGACAACGACGGCGATCTCGACATCCACGTCGGCGCGCTGAATCGCGACAAGCTCTATCGGAACTCGGGGTCGGCGAACCACTGGCTCCAGGTCACACCGCGCGGGACTCGGGACAATCGGTCGGCGATCGGGGCCACGGTCGAAGTCGTGATCGGGGCGACGCACCAATATCGACTGATGAACTCGGCGTCGGGCGCGTTCAGCCAGAACCTCTTGCCGGCGCACTTCGGTTGCGGAGCCGCGGCGACGGTGGATCAGGTCATCGTTCACTGGATGGACGGCACGACCGACGTCCTCCTCGGGGTCACCACGAACCAGCGCATCACGATCCAGCAGTCCTCGGCACTCGCGCAGAAGTCGGTCGTCGGGCAGGGCTGCCCGGGTTTCTTCAACCTCATCCCGCAACTCGGTGGCGCGGGCCTGCCGACCCTCGGCAATCCAACCTTCGCGGCGACGCTCGCGACCGGGGCCCCTCTCTCGGCGGCGACGTTGTTCGCCAGCACGAGCGTCGGGCCCGCGCTCGACGTGGGCAACGGCTGCATCCTCCGTCTCGACCTGGCGGGCTTCGCGGCCCTCACGCAGGCGGGGTTGAATCCTCTCGGGACCGCGACGACGTCCGGCCTCGGCGCGTGCCAGTTTCCGCTTCCCGTGCCCGCGGTTCCGCCGCTCGCCGGGATGTCGTTCGCCGTGCAGGCGATCATCCTCGATGCCGCCGGACCGCCCGTGGTTGGGAACCCATCGCTGCGGTTCACGTTGAGCAACGCGCTGTCGTTGCAGTTCGGGTACTGATCCTCGGTTCGGCCGCCACCGTCGCGCCGACCCAAGGTGAGGAGGTCGTCATGGTCGTCAAGCCTCGACTCGCGGTGTTTGCCGTCGCGCTCACGTTCGCATGCATCGGTGCGGCTCGGGCCCAGAACTGCGCTGGAGTCACCACGGGGCTCGTGCCGTTGAACGATCTTGGGACGGGGACCTACCAGGGGTTCCAGGGCGGCCTCTATCCCGGCGGGGCGAACGTTCGGCCGCTGGCGCACGCGGCAGCCGGAGCTGCGCAGATCGCGGGGATCGTGCCGCGGGACGCCTCCGGAGCCCCCAGCGCAACCGGGAGGATCGTGTTTCTGTCCATCGGGATGTCGAACACGACCCAGGAGTTCACGCAGTTCCTCGGCGTGTCGAACGGCGACCCGCTGCGAAATCCCAGGCTCGTCGTCGTCGACGGCGCGCAGGGCGGCCAGGATGCGGCCGTCGTCGCCAACCCGAACTCCAATTTCTGGACGGTCGTTCAGCAGCGCCTCACCTCGGCTGGAGTCACCGCGGCGCAAGTCCAGGCTTGCTGGGTGAAGGAAGCCGAGATCGGCCCCACCCAGCCGTTCCCGTTGGACGCGCAGATCCTTCAGGCCGATCTCGCAAGCATCGCGCGGAATCTCCATGCCAAGTTCACGAACGTCCGTGCCGCATTCTTCTCGAGCCGCACCTACGCCGGCTACGCGAGCACGACGCTGAACCCCGAGCCGCACGCCTACCAAAGCGGCTTCTCCGTGAAGTGGCTCATCGAGAGCCAGATCAACGGTGACCCGTCGTTGAATTTCGATCCGGCGATGGGACCCGTGATGGCTCCGTGGGTCTCGTGGGGTCCGTACCTTTGGGCCGACGGACTCACACCTCGGAGCGACGGTCTCGTCTGGGAGTGCCGCGACTTCCAACCGTCCGACGGAACGCACCCGAACGTCCTCGCGCGGTTCAAGGTGGCGAGCCTGCTCGACGCCTTCTTCCGAGGCGATCCACTGACGGCACCCTGGTACACGACGGCCACGCCCCATGCCGTTCCCGCCGCGCGCGCTCTCTACGGGAATCCGTCGGCCGGAGCGGTGCCGCAGCTCACGAGCACGAGCAATCCCTTCCTGGGCAATCCGTCGTTCACCCTGGGCGTGCAGGGTGCCGCCCCCAACTCGTCTGCGCTGATCGTGGTGAGCGCCGCGTATGACGACGTCGCCGTGACGCCGAGCACGCACGTCTACGTCGACGTCACGCGGATCATCCTTCCCGCGCCGGGACTGCCCCTGACGTTTCCGACGAATGGCAGCGGTCAGGGCGCGCTCGGCGTCGCCATCCCGCCGGATCCGCAGCTCATGGCGGCCGTCTGCTACGTGCAGATCCTCGTCCTGGACCCGACGAGTACGGCGTTCCCGCAGCTCGGCGGTGCGACCCTCACGCGCGGGTTGAGGCTCGTCCTCGGGTCACCGTGAGCGGGCGGTCGCGCGGCGCCCTCTTCACCCGTCGTTCACCGCGTCCGTCGTTTCGTTGGCCGGGACCGGGGTGTCCCGGCTGACGGCGCGCGGGATCCAACTCCTTCGCGCGTCGGTCGCCTGCAAACCGTCGGCACTGAGGGTCACGCTCGTCACGGTCTGGCCCTGGTAGAGACCGACGACGTTGGCGGCGTTCGTGCTCTGGCATTCGACGGCGAGCGTGAGCGTCACGGTGAAATGGTCGATCGCCCCGCCAAAGTCGGCCGCGGTCCACTTGGTCTTGAACGCCACGTGTTCGCCCGACGCGGCGCGCGTGAACGCACGCACCTCCGCCGTGTAGAGCGGGCGCCGGAGCGTGGTCCGTGGGGGCGCCGTGGCGTCGGACGACTCGAAACTCGAGATCTGGACGTAGGAGTCGGCGTTCCTCAGAGCGACGCCGGATACACCGGACCAGTCGACGACGACGTCGACGCAGAGCGGGTTCGTGCCCATGCCGTGATCGATGTCGATGCGGGGGCGCGGCGCCGGGCTGGCTGGCGGTGGCGGAAGCGCGATGGGGCCGTTGTCCTGCATGGCGGGTCTCGTGGTTTCGATCGGCGCGCCCGACGCTCGGCACGGGCCCAAGCCCGGCTCGTGGGGCCGCCGGATGTTCCTCAGAACTCCAAGGCGCGCAAGGCTTCGAGGTGGCGCGCCGCCTCGCCGCGGCGCTCCGGACGGCGAGAACGGACCGCCGCATAGGGCGTCCGTTCCAGCTCCGACGCGAAGTAGGCGTCATCGGTCAATCTGCATCCGATCGTGATCCCGAGGCGCGCGACGGAGGCAGGGAGCTTGCTCGACGCCACGTCGGCGACGCGTGCGATCCCCTGCAACGCCTCCCACTGGGCGTCGTAGCCGGCATCGCCGTTCCGTGTGATCTCGTGTTCGATCAGTGCTTCGATCCGTCCGCCAAGCTCGATCGCGACGGCAGCGTCCGTCGTCGCGCGGGCCGTGTCACCGAGCGTCGCGACGCAGCATTCCAGGATGAGATGGCGGTGGAACCGGTCGTCGGTCGATCGGTGTGCCATGTCGTGTTCGGACACGACAGCCCACGTGGATTCCAGCTCGGAGGCGCGCAGACTCGAAGGCGTGTCCGTGGCGTCCCGAGCCTGGAGCGCGCACTCGGCCAACGTGCGAAAGAGTCCGGATGGCGTTTCGTCACGCTTCGTCCATCGCGGCGCGAGCTTGCGGCAGAGGGCTACACCCGCGGCGCGCCCGTGCGTCCGCTTCACGGCATCGCCGGCGAAGGTGAAAGCGGTGCGCCAGGAGAGCGGGGACTCGCTTGCGGCGCGATCCAGGTCCGAAACCACTCCGTCGAGCACCGGCTCCGTCGCGCCGTTCGTCGCAGCCGCGGTGAACCAACGGGCGATCGCCGCGACGGCGATCAGGTGCGCCGTCGAGGGACGCGCTCCGCGTTCTCTCCAGACGCCGTCGAAGGCTCGATGCGCCTCGACGAAGTCGCCGTCGTCCCACGCGGCGAGACCGAGGACGGTTCGGGCCAGTGCGTTCCCGGGGCTCGACTCCGTCAGCTTGCGCAGCGCGGCTCGGATGGCCGACAGCTCGGGCGTCCTCGCCGACAACGCCTGCGGCCACGGCGCAGCCGCTTCGCCCGTCGACCCGCGGTTCGCGGCGCGGTCGAAGGCCCGCCGCCAGCAGTAGTCGCGCCAGACGAGGATCGACCGATTGCCGTCGTCTCCCGAAGCGCGTAGCCGATCGGCGCGCGCCACGGAGTCGGCGAACCCTGCGATGTCGTGTGTTTCGAGGCGGACGATGGCATCCAGGTCGGCGACCGTCGCGCAGTCGATCGTCGGGTGGGCGGCGAGGGTCGCCGCGACTCTTCCGTCGCGCGTGAGTACGCCGCGGAGGACCGCGAGCCCGAGCAGGTCGGGAACCGGCGAGACCTCGAGCGCCTCCTCGGCGTCGCGGGCTGCGGCGTCGAAGTCGGCGAGCGCCGCAGGGTCCCCTCGCATGATCGTCAGGGCAGCGGTCCACTCGCCGAGGATCGCTGGGGCTTCGCGCCGGGTCAGGTCGCCGATCGCCGCGTCGAGGCGCTCGGAGGGGCCGAGGCTGCGCCGCGCGGACATGAGTTCGCCGAGGGATGCGGACGGGCCGCGCGTCGCGAGCGCGCCCGCTGCGCGGTCGATGACGATCTGGATCTCGCGGCCGCGGACGTTGCGCTTCCAGAGCCCGGCGCCGAGCGCAGCCAGGAGCAGGAGGCACGTCGTGGCGACGATCGTTCGTGTCCTGGTGATCACCGGCGGACGCGGACGCAGCGCGCTCGAGAGTGCCGCGCGGGTCTCCTCCAGCGATTCCGCGAGAGCCGCCCCGTTTTCGAATCGGCGCGCCGGGTCCGCGTCGATGCACGTGTCGATGATCCGACTGATCTCGGCCGGAATCCCCGGGATCAGGTCACCGGGCTTCACTGCGCGCGTGACCTGGTAGCCGCCGCCGACACCGCTTCGCAGCACGGAGGTGACGAGCCTGCGCCCGGTGAGGACCTCGAAGAACGTCGCTCCGAGCGAATAGACGTCGCTCCGTGGGGTGAGGCTGCCGGCTCCGCCAGCGAGCTGCTCGGGGCTCATGTACGGGATCGTGCCCGCGATCGCGTCGTCGAGCATGTCGAGGGTGTCGGCCGACACGGCCAGTCCCAGATCGATCAGGACGGCCGGGCCGTGCTCGCTGATCATGATGTTGCCGGGCTTCACGTCGCGATGAATGAGTCCCGCTTTGTGGAGCGCGGCGAGGCCGCGTGCGGCATCGGTGAACCAGTCGACGGCGAGGTCCGGGGGAATGAGAGGTTCGGGTTTCGTGCGTGCCCGCCCCAGGCCGTCGTCCGTGCTCGCGGCGCGATTCTGTGCCTCGACGATGCGACGCGCGAGCGTCGTGCCTGGGACGAGGTCCAGCGCTTGCCAGACGTGGCCCTTTTCCTCGCCCGTGTCGAGTACCTTCACGACGTTGGGGTGATCGATGCTCCCGAGCTTGCGGCCCTCGGCGCGCAGCTCGTCGGCGCGATCGAGGTTGTTCGACGGCGTGACCTTCAACGCGACGCGACGTCCGGTCCGGTCATGGCGGGCGCGGAACACGGTCCCCGTGAGTCCGCGGCCGATGGACTCCTCGATCTGGAACGGCCCCAGGTGTCGGGGAACGTCGTGGCCCGGTCCGGCGCGGGTCGCCTGGAGACGCCGTCCGAGGTCCTTGAACGACTCCACGTCGGAGAAGAAGTCGTGCGACGAGAACTCGTCGGAGAGGCACAGCGTCTCGTCGGAGGTCGAGCCCGGGTCGCCCGGGGGCGGAGACGGGGAGGTGCGACGGGGCCGGGACTTCGAGGGTTCGTCCGGCTCCGTCTGTGGCTCGTCCGCGTTCGCCGATTCCATGGTGGGCGAGCGTACCACGGCGTTTGCGCCCCGATCGGACGCGACGGTCAGTTGGTCGATGCCGCGACGCCGTCGACGCCCGCGGGAGCGGTGCTCAAGCCCGACCCGTGCGTGCCGCCGCGGCCGCCTGCGCCGCCGAAGTCCGTCACGAAGTGATTCCCGCAGCGGATCAGCGTCGGAATGCTGATTCCAGCTCGAAGCACGCAGTAGCTCGGGCCACCGTTGCCACCCCCTCCGCCGCCACCGGCACCGCCTCGGGTGCCGCGACCGCCCGCTCCGCCCGTGCCACCCGTGACGCCACCGAAGGACGCGCCTGGGACGCCGGCGATTCCCGCGAATCCGTCCGTCCCCGGGTGACCGTCGGCGCCGGCCCCACCCGCGCCGCCGCGCTGCGCACGGAACGTGCAGCCGCAGAACACCGGGCTTGCGTTGATCAGCGTCACTGCGAACGAACCGCCGCCGCCGAGGCCTCCGATGCCGGCGCCGCCACCGTCGCCTCCGCGACCGCCGGCCCCGCCCGCGCCGCCGGGCACGGTGATGCGGCGGTTGCGCGGCCCGGGCGCGGCCCCAGCGCCGCCACCTCCGCCACCACCGCCGCCGCGTCCCGCGTCGCCATCCGTGCCGTCGCCGCCCGCGCCGGTGATCCACCCGGTCTCGGAGAGTGTTCCGTCGGGTGCGCGTTCGCCGTTGCGCCCGGGGCGAACGAGCGCACCGGCCGACCCGTCATGACCTGGAGAACCACTTCCCATCGCCGACGCCGCACCACCCGCGCCGCCCGTCGCACCGAGTTCGCCGCTCAGGCCGCGGTGTCCCGCTTCGTTCAGTCGACTCCCGCCACGGCCACCGTCGCCCCCGAAGGAGCCGGGGACATCGGGGCGTACGACGCCGTCAGCGCCGTCGGCACCGCGGTCGGCGAAGAAACGGCAGTCGCGGAACTCGAGCGCAGGCGTCGACTGGTTGATCTCGAGCGCCGTCGAATTGCGACCGGGGCGAATGGGCGTCTCCGCGAAGAACTCGAGCCACTCGACGAGCGTCGGCATGGTGCAGCGTTCGACCTGGGCGGGAACGGAGCCCACGGCGAATGTCGACCACGCCCCGGCGACCGGGTGCCAGTCCTCCGGGTTGAGTCCGCCGTGCACCGAGACGCCGTCGGGGAACACGGGGCTCTCGTGATAGACGCCAGCCGCGACCCACAACTGCGTTGCGTGGGACGCCCGGGCGGCGGCCAGACCCTCCGTGACGCTGGGGAACGGCCGCTGCGGCGAACCGTCGGCGCGGTCCACGTCGTCGAGGCGCGCGACGAAGATCCCCGCGCGTGGGCGGGCCGCGACGAGCGTCATGTCCGCCGCGCCCGTGAGGATCACCGATCGTGGCCGCAGGGGGTCCCGGACGGCGACCTGGATGGCGCCGAGGTGAGCCCTCGGGTCGGTCACCGACGACGGGTCGATCTCGGGCAATGGGACGCTGAACGACCACGTACCGAATTCGTCCGTTACGGCGTCCGGGTCGAAGCGCGTTCCGCCCGAACGATGGATCCCGTCGAGGATGACGCGGATTCCGTCCCGCGGGTCGAGGTCGACGATGCCTCCGTCCATTGGCAGGCCGGCATGCTCGACGAGCCCCGCCGGCGAGAAGAGGATCATGAACGGCGTGAAGGGCGCGGCGCGCACCTCGACGTGGAGCCTGCGCGCTTCGTTGACGTTGACCTCGATCGCCCGTGGCCACGTGTCGTCGGACTCGCCGAACACGCGAAGCGAGGCTTCGGCGGAATCGAGTTGATGCTCGGCCTCGACCCAGCTCAACGCGGCGACGGCGTCGATGGCCGCGCCCGCGAGCGCGTCTCCATCCCTCGGGTTGGCGTCGTCGAGGCGCACACCGCGGAATCGAAGACTGCACCCTGCGGCTCGCGTGAAGCAGGAGTCCAGGTCGAAGGGTTCAACCTCGTCGGCGGCCCTGCCGACGCGAAACCACCCGGCGGCGTCGCCCAGGTACTCGGCGGCGATCAATGCGCTCTCCGTCGATCGGTCGGCGGGTTTCACGAAAACGTCGCAGGCTTTTCTGTCGCGTGCCTTGGAGATCGTGAGATCCGGCCGCCCGTCGCCGCTGCACGCAATCCACACCCTCGTGAACCCGACCGCGAGGCGCCCCCCGCCCCCGAGCGCGACGTACCCGCCGACGGACTGGGTCGGGGGTCCCAAAGCCGCCGACGGAGCCGTCCAATCAGGATCGGTCGATACACGGCCGCGCAGGTAGTCGGGCTCGAAGAACAGCACGCGGTCGGCAAAACGGGGTTCGGGTGTCTCCGGGCCCGTGTCCCGCTGAGCGGTCGCTGCGCCGCCGAAGAAGGACACGGCGAGGGCGAGTGCTGGCCAGATCGATCGGCCGCTGAGGAAGACGACACGTCGCATGGTTCGGCTCCGTTGCGTTCGGTCCCCGATCGACGAGACGGAGCGGACAAAGATTCCCGCGGGCGCCCGGGGGCGACAGTCGGCCCGTCGTTTGCGGTTGACCGGGGCGTGCGACCGTCCGGCAGGGGTCCATCCCGAGGGCCCAGGCATGGCGGGGTTCACGATGAGCCTGCGATCACGTAGGAATCACCAACAGTTGCGAGCGGAATCGCACGGGAGTCCACGCGGTGAAACATCTCCATGTCGTCGTCGTTGCCCTGGTGGTCGTCCTGTTCGGTCTCATGGCACCCGTTGCCGAGGCGCATGGTGGTCAGTACGCGGGCCCGGGAAGCGTGGACATTCCGCCGGCGCGTCGTCCCGATCGAAACGGCCCCCGCATTCCCAAGACTGGCGTCCCGGCGTTCTCGCAGAACGGTCCCACGTTCGACCCGGCGCGGTGGGAGTGCTGGTGGGCCATGAACCGGGAGGACTTCCTCGTGCCGGGGGCGACCGCCACGGCGTCCGACGGTGGCGCCATGGCTGCCGCCGTTCCCATGACGCGCGAGGACGTTCGCCGCAAACTCATTCCCGTGCTCATGCGCGCGCTGAAGGACAAGAACTTCGAGGTCCGCGCGAGCGCCGCCATCGCCCTGGGCAAGGCCGGTGATGGCAACGATCTGGACGCGATCGTGCGTGCGGTTGCCGATCACGACCGCAACGTCACGGAGGCCGCGATCGTCGGGCTCGGACTCCTCCGCGAGGCGAAGGGCGAGGCGACGCTCGTGAACATCTTCAACACGACCGAGCGCAACGTGCGCGAGCGCGGCATGGCCGCCATCGCGTTGGGGTTCTCCGGCGGTGAGGCGGCGCGCGGCCTGCTCCTCGACGGGCTCGGACATGGGTCGGCGAAGGCGTCCCTCGCAAGCCAGGCAGGCTTCGCGCCGATCGAGTCGGCTCGGTGGATCGGCGCCGGCCTTTGGGCCGGGGCCGACCGCCGCGACGGAACGAAGGATCGCGGCGCCATGGTCGCATCGCTGCTCCAGCGCGCCTTGGGCGAGGCGACGACGCTGGACCGTTTCGACGTGGCCTTCGGCACGGTCGCGATCGCGAAGGTTCGGGATCCGGGGTCGCTTCCCTTCGTGATGAAGACCCTCGCGGATCCGCGAGCGGACGTCCGTGCATCCGCGGCCATCGCGGCGGGGCGGATCCTCGCCAAGGACGACGCCAAGAACGTCAGCGTGCTCGCCCAGATGGCCGCATCGGACGGCGATTTGTTCGCGCGCCGCATGGCGACGATCGCGCTCGGCCGCGTCGGTGGGCCGACGGCGATCAAGGCGCTGAAGACCCGCTACGAGAACCAGGAGAAGCAGGACCGCGCATTCGTCGCGCTGGCGCTCGGCATCGCGGGCGCGACGGACGTGGCTCCGGCCCTTCGCAAGGAGTTCGAGTCGGGCTCGGACGACTCGCTTCGCGGTGCACTGGCGGTGTCGCTGGGGTTGCTGCAGGACAAGGCTTCGCTCCCCATGATGCTCGACCTGGTGAAGCAGGGACGTTCGCCGGAGGTCACGGCGCACACCATGTGGTACTTCGCGCTGCTTCGGGATCGCACGGCGGCACCGGTGCTCATCAAGCTGCAGAACGACAGCAAGTCGGCGGACCTCCTTTGCGGCTCGGCGTTCGCTCTCGGCTGCATCGGCGATCAGGCGGCGCGTGATCAGTTGGTGAAACTCATCAGCGACGGCGGATCGAACGTCATCAAGGGGTCGGCGGCGACCGCGCTCGGGCGGCTGGGCGACCCCGCCGTCCTCGATGCGTTGATCAAGATCGTCGACGACGATCACCAGCAGCATCTGTCCCGCGCCTACGCGGTCGTCGCCCTCGGGAACCTGGGCCGCCGCACGCCCTGGTCGGACCTGCCGCGCGTCGCGATCGATTCGAACTACGATCTGCGCAGTGAAGCCGTCGACGAGATGAAGGACATACTCTGACCGGCCGAGCCGGCGCCCATCAGGGCCGGCGCGTTCGCACGGACTCGAAGAACTTCATCACCTCGGCGGGACAGGAGCTGTGCCCCACGCCCGGAAGGCGCGTGCGCTCGATCTTCGTCATTCCGAGGTCGGACAGCGCTCGCGCGGCCGAATCATTCTGCTCGTCCAGACCGGGCGAGTACTTGCCGAGGACGAGCCGTCGGTTCTCGTCCTTCTCACCCTCGAACACGTGGATCGGCAGCGCCAGATCCTTCGGCGCCGCGACGGCCTGAGCCAGCGCGGGATCGAAGTTGGCGCAGGCCGGGGCCGCGGCCCGTAGATCGTCGCCGCGGTGCAGGAGCCAGTAGTAGGTGAGGAATCCGCCTCCCGAGAACCCGGTCATGTAGAACGTCCGCTCGCCGTTGAAGCGCGCCGTAACCGCCGCGAGTGTGGCCGTGAGCCCGGGAACGTCGAAGTCGAAGCGCGCGCTCCGATCCTTGTTCGCCTCGATGACGGACGGCGGATAGGGGTAGGCCGCCGGGTTGAGTTCGTTCGTGTTCGTGAAACTCACGGGCGTCACGATGATGAAGGGGAGGTCGGCGCGCGCGCCCCGGAATGCCCTGCACGCCCCGAGGAAGTTGCAACCGGCGCCCTCCACGGCGACGACCACTGGCCAGGACTTCGCCTTCGTCCAGCCCCTGGGAAGCGCAACCCACGCCTGCATGGGATGCGCGATGGCGTGGATGCGAACGGCGTCCTCCAGCCCGAGTTGGTCGCCGACGGCGGCGTACCGTCCTGCATCGAACCCGGCCGGGTCCAGCGTCTCCGCGCGAACGAGCATGCGCTGCACGCGATCCCATCGATGCCTGGCAGCGGCGTCGCGGAGCATGGACTGGAACGCCACGAGCCTCGACGGACTCGAGGCATCCAGGTCGAACGCGCGCCACAGGTGCTGCTCGAAGTGCTCCTCGGCGGCCGCGTCGCACTCGGTTGGCGCGAGCCTCTCGAATCGGTCCGCGGCCTGCTTTCGGACGAGCTTCTCCCGGGCGAGCGCCGTCGCACTCGGGCGCGAGTCGGCGGCCGTCGCTGACCTCGCCTGCAGCGCGGCCAGCCGTTTCTCGTCGACGCCGGCGTCCTTCGCCGCGGCGATGGCTCGGCTCGCGATCCCGGCATCGCGCTGCTCGTTGGCGGCCTGGGCGAGATCGACCCACAGCTTCTGGATGCCGGCCAGCGCGTCGCGCTCGATCGCGATCCACTTGGGTTCGGGCGCCTTCGAGGCCTTCTGTGCCGCGCAGGGAACGATCGCCACGAATGCGGCGACGAGGGCGAACTTCATGCGAGGGTGATCGCTCCCGCGGCCAGCTCCTGCTCCGTCCGCCACAGCGCGCACAACGACTTCGAGTCCTGGATCCCGCCGGTGCGCGCCAGTCGCAAGGCTTCCGAAAGCGTCATGTCGACCGTGTCGATCACCTCGTCGTCGTCGAGGTGACGTTCGACGGGAGTGAGCCCCGTTGCCGCGAAGAGGTGGATCCGCTCGTCCGTGAACCCCGGCGTCGTGAAGATGAAGCCGAGCGAGTGTAATCGACCGGCGCGCACTCCGGCTTCCTCCTCGACCTCGCGTGCGGCGCACCGTGCGGGAGTTTCCCCCGGGTCGAGCTTGCCCGCCGGGACCTCCAGGATGAACGCCTCGGCGGCGTAGCGGAACTGGCGGATGAGTCGCACGCGGCCATCGGGGAAGAGGGGCACGACCGCCGAGGCTCCCGGGTGTCGGATCATCTCCAGATTCGTCTGCTTGCCGTTCGGGAGGCTCACAAGGTCGAGGTCGACCTTCAGGACCCGGCCCTCATAGACGCGTTTCGTCGCAAGTCGGTAATCGGTCATCCAAGGCTCTCCAGGGGCGCATGGTAGCCGTGCGGCGGGCGCGCCTGCCGCTCCGAGCCGGATTCCACCTCAATGAGGCTCGAGGTCGTTCGCAACCGGTTCCGCAGCGATCGAAAGCGTCGCGAACA
Source organism: Planctomycetota bacterium (assembly GCA_044222185.1). Classification (GTDB taxonomy): domain Bacteria; phylum Planctomycetota; family CAIWVZ01; genus JBGANV01. Next base: position 161,121 of record JBGANV010000003.1, on the reverse strand, counting down.
GCCGGTCGAAGAACAGGGGATCCTCGGGCGCGAGCGGGCGCGTGCTGTCCAGGTCCCACACGGCGATCGGCCGGCCGCCGCTTTCGCGGATCGGACAGACGAGGCCTGCAACCGTTCGCAGGCCGCTCTCACCGTCGCAGGACACGTAGCCGGGCCACCGTTTCACGTCGCCAGCGACGAGCGTCTGGTTCATGAGGACGCCATCCCAGCACATGCCCGACGAGCCCGGTCCCCCGGCGAGGGGCAGCGCGGTACAGACTGGTGGGCCTGCGGCAGCGACGAGCTCCAGCGTTCGCGCCGAGACACGGTAGATGCCGTTCCAGGCGAAGCCGCGCGGACCGAACGTCTTCTGGATCGCGCGCGGGATCTCGCACCAGAACCGGTCACCGCGCGACGTCATCGCTGCCGCGACCGCGGTCACGGTCGAGTCGTATTCGGCCCGTCGTTCCGGCGAGATCGGGCCGACCCACTGGTCGAAGGACCTCCGCATCCACGCGTCGAAGAGCAAGGCGTCGGGTCGCGTCATGGGCGATTGTCTCTCGTCCCGTTCCGGTCCTCCACGACGAAAGACGCGGCAGCCACCGTGACCGATGGCCGCCGCGTTCTGGCGAGGTGATCCGTGTCGGCGGATCGTCCTATGCGCCGATCAGAGTCCCGTGACCTGGGCGACGTTCGAACGCCACCAGTAGCCACCCGGGGCGTTTCCATCGAAGACGATGGCCTCGAAGTACACCGTGAGCAGCGACGGGACTGCAACCGGCAGGACGGCGCTGAACGTGTAGTCGCAGCCACTCGACGTGACGGCGTTCGGATCGGCGGCGCCGGTCATGCCGACACCGTCCGCCAGCACGACGAACGACGACGGATCCGCGTAGTTCAGCTCGAGGCGGCCGTAGGGCGGCGCGAACGTCGGTCCGAGGAGCGTGCCGGCCGTGATCACGACCGGCTTCGACGCCTGGCCGATCACCGTCAACGCCAGTGCGTTGCCGGCGGAGCCGTCACCGGTGCGCGTCAGCCGTGCCGTCGGCGGATAGAAGTTCGAACGGGTGAGCTTCCAGCTCGTGCCCGCGACGGCCGTCGCCTGGTTGAATGAACCGAGGATGCCGTTCGCACCCGTCTGGTCTTCGATGCCGCGCGTGGCGCCGATTCCGCCCGTGCTCGTGGAAACAGTCGTGAACCAGATCGATCCGTTCTCCTCGATGATGCACTCGAAGCTCTCTGGCGCCGCGGCGGCGGCGTTCACCGTGACGCCGTTCCAATGAACCACGAATCGGCGGTTCGGTGCCGTGCCGACGGTGGCGTACTTGATCGCCCCGGCGGTTGCCGTGAGGTCATCCCAGAACGGCGCGATGACCGTGTTCGGATTCGACGTGCTCGGGATCGTCGCGTTGTTCGAGACCGTTCCGGACTGGCCGCTCGTCGTGATGTACCCGTTCGTCGAGATCCGGACCGTCGTGAGCGTGCCGTTGAAGAACGGGATCGGGAACGGCGTCGACAGCAGGAGGCTGACGTTGTCGCCGCTCGGGCCGTTCGTTCCGATCGCCGAGATGTCGACGAACGTGTACGGGGCGTTCGTGTCGAGCGTGTAGGCGCCCTGCGCTGCCGTCGCCGGGTCGTTGAAGCACTTGAACGGCTCGATCGCCGTGGCGCCGGCGACTCCGTCCGTCTCGAACTCGAACGTGTACGTCGTGCCCCAGCGGAGCGCGTTCGCGTTGTAGTTCACCGACGATGAGACGGTTTCCCAGCGGACCGAGTCGGACGAGGTCGTCGCCGTCCAGTCGGTGCCGTCGAACGGCTCGCCGCTGTGGTACGGCACGTCGTGGAAGTAGAGGTTCGTGATCACCGATGCGCCCGTGACGTCGACGGCGAAGCTGCGCGCCGCGCGATCGCAGTTCAGGTTGTGTACGGCGTAGGTGTACCGCGTCATTCCGCCACCGAGGGACGTCACCTTCTTGGCGATGTTGAAGCGGCCGTCACCCGGCATGTCGTACGTGGTGACCGTGACGGTCGGATCCACGGCGGCCCACGCCATGATCGCCGGCTGCATGCGGACGGTCGAACCCGTCACCGTGCCGTTGTAGGTCGTGGCGCCCGACTGCGTGATGCTGCACGGACGGTACGACGCGTTGTTGAAGTTGTTCCCGGCTGCCGCATCGTCCGGCGTGACGTACTGACCTTCGACGAAGTACTGGGCGCCCGCGTTCTGCGCCGGGTCGAGGTCGGCGACGTTCACGCGGAGGCGTCGATCGATCACCGTGCTGGTGATCGCCGGGCTCGTGAACGGGTATTTGTAGGCGCCCGTGAACGGGTTCACCTCGAAACGGGGACCGAGTCCCGACTGAGTTCCGTTGAGGCTCGACACGTAGGGGTCGGAGCAGCCGACGCCGAGGAGCGTGCCCGTTCCCGGGTTGTTGCAGGACTGGCAGAGGCTCTGCGCAAGTGCGGTGAACCCATGTTTCAGCCAGGACATGCCGATCTGCTCGAGGCGGCCGTTCTTGACCCGGTACATGTTCTGGCCGATGACCGGGTGCTCGTTCGTGTTCGAGATCCACTTCAGCGGCGTGTTGCCGATGTTGCAGGAGGTCGTGCCGACGGAGAACGCGGCGATGCTGTTCGCCGTGCCGTAGTTGCCGATGCCCGAAAGGTCACCGACGATGACGTCCGGGCCGGTGGATTGACCGACGAGGATCGACGCCGTCGCGGCGAGGGCAAATGCGGTCGAGAGGACAGAGTGGTTTCGCATGGTTCGTTGAACGCTCCGGTTGCTACGGGATTCGGCCGCCAGGGCCGTGCGGTGCCCGCACCCCTCGGCGACACCACGCGCGTACGAGCGGGTGCGGCCTGACGGCGCGGGAACCCTGACCCCCGCGGGCAACCTCGATTGGGGATTCGGTTGCGGGGGTCAGAGGGACGGTCTGGGGCAGGGTCTTGGGCGTGTGGGGTGCCGGTTCAGAAGGGCGGCATGATAATCGGGGCCACAGTGGAAACGCCAGTCGCGCTCGACCGCCGGAATTTTTGGATCGGGGCGGGTCAGTTTCGCCGAAGTCCGACGGCAAGCCGTGCCAGGGCCCGGAAGAGGAGCACTCGAACCGAGGATTCGGGGCGACCCAGGCGCACGGCGATCTCGCCGTGTGGCAGCCCGGCGATCCTCGAGAGGAGCACCACGTCCCGAAGTTCGTCCGGGAGTCGGTCGATGGCACTCTCGAGGCGGACGAGGTCCTCGCGGCGGATCGCGGCCTGGCTCGGGGTGGGGAAGATCGACTGGTAGAAACCCGAGAGGGCGGCGTCCGTTTCGTCAGGCTGCGGCGGCTGGACCTCCCGAGCGATCTGGCGCTTGCCCGCACTGTAGAACCGGGCGCGGTCGACGACCTTGCGCGTGGCGGTCGCGAAGAGCCAGCTCCGGAAATGTGGCTCGCCTCCGTGGCGGTAGCGATCGGCGTGCTCGAGGATCTCCCGGCACGTCGATTGGACGATGTCGGCGAGCGATTCCTTCGCGCGCAGGAGTGGCCCGACACGCAACCTGAGGAACGCACGCAGCCGCGGGATGTGGGACTCGAGCAGGACCGGTACGTCAACGGCCGGCGTCGGTGCGTCGCCCGCCAGCTCCGGCGGGACATCCACCGCGACACGCTTCGGGTCGAGGGTGTCGTTCGGTGAGGCCGTCCGCCCGATGCGGCGACGGCGCGGACGTCGGTGTGCGCCGGCCGGTTTCACGAGCGCGGATGCTACCACGCGTCGCGGCGGTGGGGACGCCGGTCATTCCGCTCCTCGCCTGCAGCTTTTCTGCGCGGCGGAGATGCGTCGTCGGCCGGTGTCTCGCGACGACTCCGCTCGCGCGGAGCGTCGCGATCGTCACCGCGGGCGGGTCGCGGCGGCGGCGTCGCACGTGAGCGCTCGTCACGGCGCGATTCCCGCGGCGCGGATGCGGCGGGTTTCGACGGGCTCGCCGGCGGGCGGCGGCCCTCGTCCCGACGGACCTCGCGTTCGCGCGACCGCGGCGGAGCATCGTCGGCATCGGCGTGGCGACGGTCCGAATCCCGGGACGCCTCCCGTGCGGGGCGACCTGGAGCCTGGGAATGCGACGGCGCACGGTGCCGATCGTCGTGTCGGTCCTCGCGACGATCGTCGCGCGGAGCCTGCTGACGCGACGGCAATGGCGCCTCGCCCCGTCGCCGATCGTCGCGTGGCGGAACCTCGTCGTCGCGACGGTCGTGTGGCCGGTCCCGTCCTGCATCGGCGCCCGATCGCGCGGCACGCGGCGCCGCGCTCGGCGGGCGACGCGATCCGTCGCGGCGGTCGCCGGCCCGCGGCGGCGGTTCCTCGGGGATCGGCCAGCTCGCGGCAGCGAGGATCCGGCGCCATCGCCCCATGCCCATCGGCGGTACGAGCGTGATCGCGTGGCCGCTGCGGCCGGCGCGACCCGTGCGGCCGATGCGGTGCGTGTAATCGGTGATGTCCTGCGGCGGTCCGTAATTCACGACGTGCGTCACGTGCTTGACGTCCAGCCCTCGCGAAGCGACGTCGGTGGCGACGAGCGCCTTCACCTCGCCGCTTCGGAACGCGGACATGACGCGGAACCGAGCATCCTGCTCGTACCCGCCGTGCAGGCATTTGATCCGGTAGGGGAGCCGCTCGAGACGGTGAAACAGTCGATCGACCTCCGTGCGGCGGTCGCCGAAGATGAGGAACACGTCTTCCGGGCGGCTCTGCTCGATCAGTCGCATGATCGTCAGCGCGCGGTCGTCGTCGTGGACTCGCATCCACCGCTGGTCGATGGACTTCACGGTCGAGACACCCGAACTCGTGGCGAGTTCCACGGGATCACGCGTGTGATCGCGCGCGAGGCGGAGGAGGTCGGGCGGGAACGTGGCGCTGAACAGAAGCGTCTGCGCCTCGTCCGGGATCTTCGACAGGATCTTGTTGATGTCCTCGAGGAATCCGATCTCGAGCATCTCGTCGGCTTCGTCCAGGACCGCGAACTCGGTCCACGGGAACGAGAGGATGCGGCGGGTGAGGAGGTCGAGAACGCGACCCGGCGTCCCCACGACGACCTGCGAGCCTTCCTGCAGCGCCTTGATCTGCGGCTCGATGGGCGCTCCGCCGACGATCAACGCGACCTTGATCGTCCGGGCGCGACCGATGTGCGAAAGCACGCTCCAGACCTGCTCGGCGAGCTCGCGCGTCGGGCAAAGGACGAGGCCGAGGACGGAACGCCGATCGGGATCGATCTTCGAGATCATGGGGGCGCCGAACGCCAGTGTCTTGCCCGTTCCCGTTTCGGCTTTCGCGATGACGTCCTTGCCGTCGAGGATCGGCTGGATCGCGAGACGCTGGATCGGCGTCGGCGTGTGGATGCCCATCTCGTCGATGGCGTCGAGGACCTTCGGCGACAGTGCGAAGGCATCGAAGGTGAGCGTCGCGGGCGGCGTCGCTTGCGGGTGGAGCCGGGCCGGTGCGCTGGCGGCGGCTCGGGATGCGTCGCGACTGCCCTCGCGGGGAGCTTCGCGGTCGTGATTCGTGCGGCTCGACGGAGCCCGACCTTCTGAATACGACTCGCGTTGGGGACGGCGGCGGTGTGGTGTGTTCAATGCCCTTTTCCGGCCGCGGCGGCTTTGCGCGGCCCGATAGGATAGGCGCCCAATCCGCCAGCGGAAGCATCCCACGGCTGGCGCCCGGCCCGCTTCCGTGTCGCGACGTCGGGCCTGTTCACGTCCCGAGGCCCCGATTCTCCGCGGGATTGGCCCGAAAGCCGGGCTGCACCCGCCGAAGCGCGCCGAGGTCGGTGCGCCGGCCGAAGGGTCAGGTGAGAACGACGCGCTCGGTTCCGAGGACGCGCTCGAGCGTCGAGACGAGGCCCGCCGAGATGGACACGCGGTATTCGTCACCGGCCTGCACCTGCACCGTGCCGAAGTCGGGCGTCGCCAGCTCGACGATGACGGGCGCCGAACCGCCATGCTCGCGGAAGATGCGCTTCACGGCGGCGAGTTGCAACTCCAGATCGTCGCCGCCATCGAGTCTCACGACGACCCGGCTCGACAGCGTCAGCCGCGCGTCGTTGATGTCGATGATCTTCTCGACCTTCACGTTCGGCAGCTCACGCCGCCGATCGACCGTGCCCTTCACGAACACGATGCGGTCCTCGCGCAGCTCCGCGGAGAGTTCGACGTAGAGCTTGGGCGGGACGACGGCCTCGATGGCGCCGCTCATGTCCTCGATGCCGAGGATCGCCATCTTCTGGTTCGCCTGTGGGCCGTTGCGGATCATCACGACGCGGACGCTGCGGATGAGTCCGCCGATGAGGACGCCTTGGCGATCTTCCAGGTTCGCGAGCCGCTTGATCTCGTGCGAGGCGTAGCGCGCGAGCTGGGTGCGAACGCGGTTCAGCGGATGACCGGAGAGGTAGAACCCCAGGACGTCCTTCTCTCGCTGCAGCCGCTCATCGTCGGGGAGCTCCTTCACGTCCGGCAACGCGGATCCACCACCGGAAGCCGCGGCCTCCTCTTCGATGTCACCGAAGAGCGAGATCTGACCGGAGCGTCGGTCCCGTTCGGCGCTCGCACCCATGCGGAGTGCATCCTCGAGGGCTGCGAGCTTCTGTGCCCGATTGCCCGGAAGGCTGTCGAGTGCTCCGGCGCACACCATGGCCTCGAGCATGCCCTTGTTCAGCGCCTGCGTTCCGGCTCGCTCGCAAAGGTCGAAGAGGCTCTTGAACGGGCCGTCCTTCGACCGAACGGCCGCGATCGCGTTGATCGCGCCCTCGCCCACGCCTTTGATCGCGGCGAGACCGTAGCGGATCGTGCCCGCCTCCACGGCGAACTGCGCGAAGGAGTGATTCACGTCCGGCGGCTTCAGCGTCAGCCCCATGGCGCGCGTCTCCTCCACGTACTCGACCGTCTTGTCGATGGAGAGCATTTCGCACGTGAGCAACGCGGCCATGAACTCGACCGGGTGATTCGCCTTGAGCCAGGCCGTCTGGTAGGTGACGAGCGCGTACGCGGCGCTGTGGGACTTGTTGAATCCGTACCCGGCGAAGAACTCGATCTGGTCGAAGATCTCGCCGGCCGCCTGTCGCGGAACTCCGTTTCGCTCCGAGCCCGCGATGAACTGTTCCTTGTACTTCGCCAGGATCTCGGGCTTCTTCTTGCCCATCGCCTTGCGGAGCGCGTCGGCTTCGTTGAGCGAGAAGCCGGCGAGGACGTTGGCGATGCGCATGACCTGCTCCTGGTAGAGGATGACGCCCAGCGTCTCCTTCAGGAGCGGTTCGAGCTTCGGGTGCAGGTAGCTGATGGGCTCCTGCCCGTGTTTGCGCTTCACGTAGATGTCGACCATGCCGGCGCCGAGCGGGCCTGGCCGGTAGAGCGCGAGGACGGCGATGAGATCCTCGAAGCGGTCGGGGCGCATCCGCTTCAACAGGTCGATCATGCCGTCCGATTCCAGCTGGAAGACGCCCGCGGCGCGCCCGCTCTGCAGCAGCTTGTAGGTCGTGAGGTCGTTCAGCGGGATCGCGTCGATGTCGATCGCCTTGCCCGTCGTCGCTTTGATGTTGCGGACGGCGTAGTCGATGATCGTGAGCGTCCGCAGGCCGAGGAAGTCCATCTTGAGGATGCCGATCTCCTCGAGGACGTCCATGGTCCATTGCGTGACGACGTCGTCGCCGGACTTGCAGAGCGGCACGCGCTCCGTCAGCGGGACGTCCGTGATGACGACGCCGGCCGCGTGCGTCGACATGTTGCGCGCCGAGCCCTCGAGCTTGAGCGCGATGTCGAACAGGCGCCGGTTCGCCTCGCTCTCGGCGTAGAGCTGTTTGACCTCCGTGTCCTTCTCGACGGCGTCCGCCAGCGTGTCCTTGGGGCCGTTGGGGATCTTCTTCGCGATGCGGTCCACTTCGCCCAGCGGAACCTCGAGCACCCGGCCCACGTCACGGATGACGGCGCGCGCCTTCAGCGTTCCGAAGGTGACGATCTGCGCCACGCGATCCTTGCCGTACTTCAGGTTGACGTAGTCGATGACCTCCTGCCGCCGCTGCCAGCAGAAGTCGATGTCGATGTCCGGCATCGAGATTCGCTCGGCGTTCAAGAAGCGCTCGAACAGGAGGTCGTACTTCAGCGGGTCGATGCGCGTGATGCCGAGCGCATACGAGACGAGCGAGCCGGCGGCCGATCCTCGGCCCGGTCCCACGGGAACTCCCGCCTCGCGCGAGAATCGCACGAAGTCCCACACGATGAGGAAGTAGTCGACGAACCCGGTCTGGGTGATGACGCGGATCTCGTACTCGAGTCGCTGCTGGATCTCGGGCGTGACGACGGGGTAGAGCCGGGCGACGCCCTCCTCGCAGAGGCGGCGGAAGACCTGCTCGCTGGTTTCCGGCGCCGGAACCGTGAACGTGGGGAGGAAGCGCGCGCCGAGCTTGACTTCGGCCTTGCAGCGGTCCGCGATCACGCGGGTATTCGCGATCGCCTCGGGGCAGTCGGCGAAGAGGTCGACCATCTGCTGCGAGCTTTTGAACCACAGCTCGCGCGTCGCCATCTTGTAGCGCTCGGTCTCCCGCACGAGCTTGCCGGTGCCGATGCACAGCGCCACGTCCTGCACTTCCCAGTCGGCCGGGTCGATGTAGTGGATGTCGTTCGTGCCGACGAGCGGCGTCGACGTCTGGCGCGCGAGCTCGATCAGCGCCTTCTTCGTGCGGTCCTCCTCCGGGATGCCGTGGTCCATCAGCTCCAGGTAGAAGTTGTCGGCGCCGAACAGCTCCTTGTAGTTGCGGATGACTCCCTCGGCGCCTTCGAGCTGATCGGCGAGGATCGCCTGGCTCACTTCGCCCGCGAGGCAGCCGGAGAGGCAGATGATCCCCTTGCCCCACTGGCGGATGGCGTCGCGGTCGATGCGCGGGCGGCGGTAGAAGCCGTCCAGGTAGGCCGTCGAAGCCAGGCGCACGAGGTTCTGGAAGCCTTCGGTGGTCTCCGCCAGGAGCGTGCAGTGGAACGTCGTCTTCTTGCGCTTGCCGGGTTCCTCCTGCTTGGCCTTGTCGAAGCGGCTGCCCGCCGCGATGTAGGCCTCCATGCCGAGAATCGGCTTCAGCCCGCGGGACTTGCAGCCCTTGTAGAAATGCACGGCGCCGAAGAGGTTGCCGTGGTCCGTGAGGGCGATGGCGTCCTGGCCTTCGGCCTTGGTGCGGTCGAGGAGCGGGTCCATCTGGCAGTTGCCGTCGAGCAGGGAGTAGTCGCTATGGACGTGGAGATGGACGAAATCCGTCGACTTCATGGTGACTTCCCCGGGAGTCGTGAGGCTTGGCGAGACGGGACCGCATCCCCGTCGCCGCAGGCCGGCATCGCGCGGCGGCGACTATGGCATGCGGTACCCGGACGGTCAATCGCGGACTGCCTCCCGCTGGCGTGCGCTTGATCGGCCGTCGCCGCACGCGGAAACTCCTGGCCCAAAGGACGCTTCGATGAACATCCGTTTGCGCGCCACGTGTCTCATGTTCCTGGCCTTCGTCGCCTGCTCGGGCTCCGGCACGTCGGGGGGATCGCGCTCACAACCCGCGAAGGAGTCGACCGCGGCGTCCTCGAACCAGGGCGGCTCGCTCTGGGATCAGATGGCCCGGGAGCGCGAGGCCAAGGCTGACCGCGCCAAGATGGAAGAGGCTCGGACGGCGGGCGCATCGACTTTGCCTGCGGGCTGGAAGCAGAAGATCGACAAGTGGTGGGGCTACTACATGGCCGGCGACACCGGCTGGCCTGAAGCCCGCAAGGAATGGCTCGCGCTCGGCGGCGACGCGCCGATGATCCTCGCCGAGAATCTGCTGCGGGCCTACGTGTTCGCCTTCGACGCCGGAAGCCGCGTCGATGTCAACCGGGCACGGGTGGAGCTGATCGATCTGAAGGCCTACTCGCTGCCCATGCTCGTCCTCGGGGTGTCGCGGGGCCTCGGCGATTCCGTCGTTCGCAACCAGTGCACCGACCTCATCGGAGCCATGGGCGACGACGGCGTCCCCGAGATCGCGAAGGCCTGGGACGACGCGAATGCCAAGGGCAAGTGGGAGCTCGTTCGCGCCCTCCGCAAGATCCACACGCCGGCCACCGTGCCGATGCTGTCGAAGGTCGCGACGTCCGGCGAATCATTCGAGCCGCGCATCGACGCGATCCAGGGCCTCGGCGAGCTGAAGGACCCGCGCGGTTACCCCGCGGTGATCCGCTGCCTCGCCGACTCCGACCGCTCCGTCCGGAAATTCGCCGCGCACTTCGTGTCCGCGTTCGAACGTATGGATGCCGTTCCGCCTCTCGTCGACTCCATGGAGGCGGCGGAGAAGGAGGGCGACGTGGATTCGGTGAACGAGGCCTACGGCTCGCTCGTGCGGCTCACGGGCCGCAAGCTCGGAGCGGATTCGCGCGCGTGGCGCGGCTTCCTGGCGAGTCCGGACTGGCGCTCGGGAGCCGGCAAGTGACGATCGAGGATTGGGACAAGCGCGTCCCGCGGGCGCAAGAGAAGTGCACGAAGTGCGGACGCGAGTTCGCCATCGGTGACGAGTACCTCGCGACCGTCCGCCTCGCCTCGACCGGGATCGTGCGCGAGGACCGCTGCCTCAGCTGCGGCGAGGCCCTGGAGGCTGGCGTGTTCTCGCATTGGCGCGCGCGTCGCGCGGCTGGGACGACTTACGCCCGCCGACTCGACTTCGATTCGCTCCTCGAGCTCTTCCGCCGACTCGAGGGTCACGAGGACGATCAGTCGTCCCGCCTCCGTTGGATCGTCGCCATTCTCCTCCTGCGACGGCGTCTGCTCGTCCAGACGGGCCGCGAGCAGGACGGCGAGCGGGAAGTGCTCCTGCTGAAGCCCAAGCACGAGGAGCACGTGTTCCGCGTCGTCGATCCAGGTCTCGACGACGACGCCTTCGCCACCATGCGCGACGACCTCGCACGCATCTTCAATCTGGATCCCAAGCCGGCGTAGCGGTTCGCGAGGGCCCTGGCGGTCAGAAGGCAAGCTCGAGGGCGTTCGACACGGCGAACCCCGAGGGGCCCACGGCTGCGACCTGCACGTAGACGGGTGTCCCACTGAGCGCCGGAACGAGGAGGCTGATCGGCAGGCTCCAGGTACCCGCTGGGAGCGAGATCGGGAGCGTCGCAGCCGGGGGCGGCATCGGGTAGCCCGTCCAGCAACCGACGGTCGTCCAGGCGTAGGACAGTGACGCGACCAGGACGCCCGTGCTGCCGGGCTGTGCGTTGGTGACCGAGAGAGATCCTCCAGCAGCGGACCCACCCGTCCCGAAGGCCAGCGACAGGGAGTTCCCGCTACCGGCGGCGACGCCGATGGCATTGGCGCCGAGATGAATGTGACACGGCGACAGGACACCGCCGTTCAACGGGCCGCCCAGGGCACCGACCGTGTTGCCTGGTCCGAACCCGACGAGAGGAGAGGCGTTCGAGAGCGCCGGGTTGCCAGCGTTGACGAGCGGCGAGTACGAGGACAACGCGAACGCAGCGGGCGTGCACCCGCTCCCGAACGTCGCTGCCCCCGCGAAGATCGGATTCAGGTTCATGTTGTTGCCGCAGGGGGTGCCGCCCTGGATGTCGCTGAAGGTCGGACACGGAACGGAAGCGCCGAGCTGAGCGCCGCCGCCGTTGTTTCCCCAAACGATGCACGAGTCGATGGCGACGGCGGTGCCGCTCGCGTCGACGCCGGTTGGTGAGTTGGATGCGATCGTGCAGTTGGTGAGATTCGCCGACGCCGCCGCACCCGCGACGTATACGCCGCCTCCGAACCCTCCTGGGCCAGCGCAGGCCGTAACCGCCGTGTTGCAGACGATCGTCGAGCTCACTGCGTTCAGCGTGCAGTTCGCGACGATGCAGCCTCCGCCGTACGCGGCCTCGAGCGCATAGGGCGCACAGTTCGCATGGTGGCACAGATTGCCGGAGAGGATCGACCGCCTCAGGACATGCGTCGTGGCTGACGTGCCGTCGTAATAGATGCCGCCACCCTGGCCGATCGTCAGGCAGCCGAAGCAGCCTGCATTCGAGTAAAGCCGGTTGCCTTCGATGCGGCAGTTGTCCAGGACGCTGTTGCCGCTGATTCGCAGCCCGCCGCCGAGCAGTTGCCCCACCGGCGCGTTCGCCAGGTTCACCGAGTTGTCGACGATCCAGCATTGGTTGAGGATCAGGGTCGTACCCCCGGTCATGACTGCATGGATGCCACCGCCGTGATTCGCGAGAGCCTGGTTTCCCCGGACTTCCACGTGATTCATCGTCAGCCCCATGCTGTGGTTCGCGACGTCGACCCCGCCTCCACTGAGTGAGGTCCCGTTCTGGGCCGTCGCCAGATTTCCGATGACGAGGCAGTCGTCGATCGTCGGCGAGTCGTCCCGGATCCTCATGCCGGAGTAGGCCGCGTTGTCGACGCGGCAGAACCTCATGACCTTGGTCCCCGGCACGGAAGGACCGATGAAGATGAGCCCGCCCCAGCGCTGCGAAGCCGTTGGTGAAGGAACCGACGAAGTGAAGACGACCGGCTCCGTTGGAGTGCCGACCGCCGACATCGGGCCGACGACCTGAAGCGAGACGCCCGGTGGCACCTGAACGATGGTGTTCGGGCCGAGGGTCAGGCCGATGACGTTCACCGTGTTGCCCGGGAAGGTGCCCGTCAAGCAGATCACGAATGGGACGCTGCTCCCGAGCGGCCCACTCGTTCCGCTGAAGCTGCCGGTGAGAGTCGGGCCCGTCCAGTTGAGACTGCAGCCCGGATAGCATTGGCCGATTGCAGGTACCGCGCTGACCGCCCAGGCAATGAGAACGGCACGAACGAGCGAGTCCGGATTGAACACGGGGCTTCTCCCGATTGGACCCGAGCACCTCGCGACCACGGCGACGATGGCGGGCCAGACATGCGTGCAGGCATTCCCCGAAAACCACTTCGGGTCCGCCGGCGACGTCTGGCGTCGGAAACGGGTGGGGGAGAAAAATCTGAAGGGGGCAGGGCGCGGGCTGCGTGCTGGTCGCCCGCGTCAGTCGAACGTGGTGGCCCCGCAGGCGTCGGCCTCGCCGAGAAAGCGCCGCCTCAACCGCCGCAGTGCATTCCGATAACGAACGTTCGCGGTATTGGGCTTCAGGCCCAGCCTGGCACCCACGTCCTTGAAGGACATCTGTTCCAACGAGCGGAGGCAGATGATCTGCTGATCCACGGGATCCATGCTCGATATGGCCTGCAGGACTCGCTGGTTCTCCTCCCTCTTCATGACTCGCGACACGACATCCGTGGTGGAGTCGGGCCACGCAGCGAGTCCCGCGTCCACAGCGCTGCTGTCGGATGCCGCGTCCCTCAACTCCTGCCGCCGCCCGACGATCGCCTTGCGCATCTGCTCGATCAGTTCATGCTTCAGCGTGACCGACAGGTATCCGAGGAACGCCTTTCCCGGTGCGGTCCCTGCAACGCGGAACTCGCTCATGCGGGTGAGTACGCGGCACCACACTTGCTGCACGATGTCCTCGTCGCTTGCGTGACGATCCAGAGCGCGACTTCGCCTCATCCTGGCGCCGACGGCCAGGATCGCCGTGAAGCGCTCGACGAGCCACGCGATGCTGTCCCGGTCGCCGCTCGTTGCGCGGCGGACGTGATCGGAGGTCGACGACCGGTCGGCGCTCGCTTCGGGAGGACCGTCCGGGTTGCGAGGATCGATCATGGCGGAGACGCTATCAGGCGAAGGACGGTGGCCTACATGTGCGACATATCACTGGACATCCGGCCGGAATTGTACAGCCGCATTCTCGACGACCTGAATCAGGGACGAGATCTTCCGCCGGGCCATTACACCGCACAGTTCCCAGGGCGCGAGGCGGATGTGCTCCGATGGATGGGCGAACTCGAGGTGAACACCGCGGCGTTCCCCGATGGGCCGTCGATCGGCGATGGCATCGACGGATACACGATCGTCGAGTTCCTCGGACGAGGGGGGCAGGCTCAAGTATGGAAGGCCTGGGACTCGAACCTCGGGCGCGACCTGGCCCTGAAGCTCATGGAAGGCGGTGACGCAAGATCACTCGAGCGGCTGCGGCGTGAAGCGCGCGCGCTTGCCCGGATCGACGACCCGGGGATCGGCTCGATCTACGGCTGTGGCCGATGGCGTGCGGGGATCTACCTGGCGATGAAGTGGATCGAGGGCACGACGCTTGCCGAGGAGATCGTCCGCGGCAGATTCAGCGACGCCGCCCGGCGGACGGATCCGCGAGCGCACGTGCGGAGCGTCGTTTCGCTCATGCGGCGGCTCGCGGCGAGCTTGAGCGTCGCCCACGAAGCTCGAGTCATTCACCGCGATCTGAAGCCCTCGAACGTCATGCTCGACCGCGGTGGAATTCCAGTGATCGTGGACTTCGGCCTGGCACGTACGGCAGGAGATGAGGGTGAGGGCGTGACGCATTCCGGAGACCTCCTCGGGAGTCCGCCGTACATGGCGCCCGAGCAGGTCCGCGGCGATGGGAAGCGCGCCGACGAGCGGACGGACGTTCATGCACTCGGCGTGATCGGTTACGAGTTGCTGGCTGGAGTGAGGCCGTACGACGGCGAGACGCGCGCCGCATTGTTTCGAGACATCGAGCGCGGGGCCCCAACGCCGTTGCGGTGGCGCGCACCCGCCGTGTCGCGCGATCTCGCCGTCGTGATCGCGACGGCCATGGACCCGTCACCCGATCGCCGATACGCGTCCGCGGGCGGGCTCGCTGATGATCTCGGGCGTGTCGAGCGCGGGGAGCCGGTTCGCGCGCGCCCGCTCCCGGTCGGATCGCGGGCCTTGCGGTGGGGACGCCGTCACCCTCTCGTCGTCGGCGCCGTGCTCGCGTGCGTCGCAGTTGCATCCGCGATCATGGCCTCCCAGCAAGTGAGCAACCGCCGGCTCTCGACGACCCTCGCCGAGTACCAACGCCTCGCAGACATTCGCCGGCTCGACGACGCCGGCAAAGCCAGCGACGCGCTGTGGCCGCCGGCACCGGAGCTCATTCCGGCGTTGGTGCAGTGGAAGGCCGGGTTCGGGCCGATCTTCGGGCGACTGTCCGATCATCGCGCGTTCCTGTGCGAACTCGACGCCCGTCTGGCTGCATTCGTGCCTGGCCGCGATACGACACCGACCGTCTCAGACCGCGCCGACCTGGAATTTCAACGTGAAACGACCGCACGTCTCGTCGCCAGGCTCGAGCAAGCGACGGAACCTCCCGCCGGGCTGCTTCCGAGCATCGAGTCCAGGCTGGAGATCTCGCGCAGGATCGGCATCGAGACGATCGAGCGATGCCGGGGCGCCTGGGATGGCGCCGTCGCGCGGGCCGCTGCCAATCCTCGATACGCCGCGCTCACCATCCGCCCGATGGTCGGCCTGATCCCGCTCGGCATCGACCCGGACACGACGCTCGAGGAGTTCCTGCATTGGGCATCTCACCGTGGCCCAATCCCGTGCCGCGATTCGGCCGGACGGATTCCCGTGACGACGGACACGGGGATCATCCTCGTGCTCATCCCAGGTGGGACGTTCACCATGGGCGCTCAATCTCACGACCGTGCGGCGCGGAACTTCCATGTCGATGCCGAGGTCAACGAGCAGCCCGTCGCACGCGTGACCATCAGCCCATTCCTTCTGTCCAAATTCGAGGTGACGCAGGCGCAGTGGGTCCGGTGGAACCACTCGAATCCGAGTTTCTATCAGCCAGCGGCTCGTGCGCCCGAGCCATGCACGCCGTTGCATCCTGTCGAGTACGTGGATTGGGGCGAGTGCGTCGAGACGGCACGGCAGATGGGGCTGCGGCTACCTACCGAGAGCGAGTGGGAGTTCGCAGCTCGCGGGGGCACGGAGACCGCGTGGTGGACGGGCTCGACGTCTGGATCCCTGGCCGGCGCCGAGAACCTGGGCGACCGACATGCCTTCGCGTCCGGAGGCTCGCGCACGCAATGGCGATTCGACACGGCGCTGGACGATGGATTCACGGTGCATTCACCGGTCGGGGCCTTCCGGCCGAACGCACTGGGCCTCTACGACGTGTGCGGGAACGTCCGCGAGTGGTGTCTCGACGGATACGACACCTACGAGGACGAGCCGGGACACGACCCGTCGAGGGAGCCGGCGCCCGGCAACATGTTCCGGCGCGTCGCTCGCGGCGGGAGTTTCAAGCAGGACGGCGCGCACTCGAGAACGGCGACGCGACATCCACTCGACCCGGCGACGCGCGAAGACGACATCGGGTTCCGAACCGCGCGCAGCCTTTGAGCCTCGCGACCGCCGGCATGAAAAGGCGGTTCTCAGTGGCCGGGAATGGGTCCGAGGAGCCGCCGAACGTTTCGGGATCACACCTGCGGGACGAGCGCGCCCGCGACGCGGCGCGCTACCCCGCGCCGGCGGCGTGATCGGGGTCGCGAGCAAATCCGATCGTCACGAGCCTGGCACGATCACGAGCGCGTTCGACGTGGCGATGCCAGCGGCCGAACCCGGGTCCACGACGCCGACCTGCGAGAAGAGTGCCACGCCCGCCGTCGAGGGCGGATAGGTCAGCGGGATGGTCAGGTCGCCCGAACCGGGCGCTCCGATGATTCCGCCGAATGCGACGGGCAGGACGAACGCCGGGTCGACGAGAAGCAGACCGCCGAACGCCGGCGGTTGGAGCGGAGAGAGACCGGCGACGTAGACGCCCGTCGCTCCACCGACGACGCCCCGCATGCGGATCTCGGCCGGCTCGCCGACGCGGAGTGAGCCGGCGGCACCGAGCGTGATCGACATCCCGCCCGTTCCCGGGGTCGGCTGACCGAATTGCACGCGGACGCCCGCGGAACCACCGGAGAAGCGCGTGTTCCGAACGGCGGACGACGCTCCGAGCGAGTCGAGATCGCCGTCGCCGTCGAGGTCGGCCAGTGCGCGCGTTCGCGCGATCTGCGTGACCGGTGCCGCGAACACACCCGGCGCCGTGCGAAGCCAGGTCCACGTTGCATTGGTCCCGTTGAGCAGCCTGGACACGACGACATCGGACGCGCCGTCGCCGTCCACGTCGGCGAGGAACGCACGTCGCTCCCAGGGGAACGTGGTGCTCGGTGGCAACGTCGCGACGAGGATCCCAGGCGTGAGGACGGTCTGCGACGCGACGGATCCGTCGGGCGCGAGGAAATACACGAGCCCATCGGGAAGGATCAGCTCGGGGGAGCCATCGTCGTTCACGTCGCCGAGTGCCGGGTCGTCGAAGACGGACACGAAGTTGGAGTAGATCTGCCACGGGGGAAGGCCCGGCGTCTGGAACGCACCGCCTCCCAAGCCGCGCATGAACCCGAGCGAGCCCCATCCGAACCCGCCGTTGATGAAACCGATGAGATCGGGACGTCCATCCCTGTCGACGTCGTACACGATCTTCACGTCGACTCCCGCCACGAGGAGAGGCGAGCTGAAGAACCCGTTCCCGTCGTTGAACCACAGCACGGATGCGTACGGGGAGTTCGCCGCAAAGGTCGCGCGGAGGACGAGGTCGTCGTCCCCATCGCCATCGAGATCGGCGACCGCCGTGATCGCCGTCGAGAGCGTCGTGGTCAGGGAGGGGAGGATCGTTCCCATGTCGACGCCGGGGGCCGCGGCCGGTCCGCCGTCGACGAACCCTCCATGCGTCCCTTTGAGAAACCGCATCTCGATCAGCGCCGACGTGCCGGAGCGACGTTCGACGATGAGGTCCACGACTCCGTCCTGGTCGAAGTCTCCGGCACATCCCGGGCCGGCGAACGCGCTGCCCGCTGGCGGAGGGGGCAGTGTCATCGGCACGTTTGCGAAGCCGCCGGCACCGTCGTTTCGCAGGCACGAGCCCAGCGGGCTCTGGAAGTCCGGGTCGCCATCGTCTTCGAGGTCGAAGACCGTGCGCGCCGAGTCGACCACCGTGCCGAGGTACGAGGGGCCAGGAGGAGTCTGGGATCGCGCGAAGTGGATGCAGCGTCCGGCGACCCAGTCGACGTCTCCGTCGCCGTCCATGTCGGCCGCGCCCGCAAGCCGCGACGCACCGAGGCTCGGAACGCCGATCGCCGGAGCGAATGCGCCCGAGCCGTCGTTGATCGCGTACTCGAACATGGACGGAACGAGGTTGTAGTACGGCGGGGGCGGCGACGGACCACCGCCCGAGCAGCAGAGGCCGTCGAGGTCGCCGTCGAGATCGATGTCCACGAGGTTCGTCGCTGGCCCGCCGACGACGGGAGCTTCGACGGCGAAGGCCGTGGGGCCGGTCCGACGGATGACCTGATATACGCCGCCCGTCGCGCGGAACACGACGATGTCGCAGTCTGCGTCACCATCGACGTCGCCTGCGGTCGTCAACGGATCCGAGACGCCGGCGAACGGGAACACTTGCCCGCCGGATTGCAGCGCCCCGTTGATGATGGGAACGAGCCGGATCGTGCTGGTCGGTCCCTTTCGGACGAGGATCACGTCAGGGCTGCCGTCACCGTCGATCTCGCCGGAGAGGATCTCGAGGTCACCCGTGATTCCGTGTGGAAGTGTCGAGGCGAGGAGCGGAGGCTGGCCCACGCGCGTCAGGTACACCTTCAGCTCCGTCTGGTTGGCGAGCACGAGGTCGTCGAGCCCGTCGGCATCGACGTCGATCAAGAGCGCGCCAAGGACGTAGGACGGCTCGGTGAGGCCCCACGGGATCGAGGGCGCCGTCGCGCCGCCGGCACCGAGCCAATAGCCGACGATGTTGTGGATCGTCAGGACGAAATCTCCACGGCCATCGGCATCCAGTCTCCCGGGGACGATGACCGTCTTCGCGGTGGGGCCCTGGGGCGCGGGAATCGGACCGATGTCGCGCGTCCACGTGCGGGCGACGTTGCCCGCACCGTCATTGCGCCACCCCGTCACACGGAGGTCGTAGGTCGGCGAGCTCGGCGTGACCGTCGCGAGCCACCACACGCTCACCAGATCCTTCACGCCGTCGCCACTGAAATCGGTCAGGGCGCGGAATTGGTATTCGTCGGACGCGACGACCTTCGGCGCATTGAATACGGTTCCACCCGTTTGCGCGGGTGCTTCACGAAGGCCGAACGTGACGATCCCTGCGAGCACGACGGCGGCCCTGAGTGCCGGCGCAAGCGGTGTCGATTTCATGGATGGAATCTCCATATCTCCGTCCGAGCGGGAGGAGCAGGTCTTGCGCCCCGTCGGCGTTCCTGCGGAGGTGGAGTGCCGCTCACTGCCTGTCCGCTGCACACGTTGGAGGAATTTCTCGGGAAGCGCTTCCCGCCGCGCGGCGTCGACCGGTCGCCGAGCACGCTCGTGGATCACGCGTTTGGGCGGAGGTCGCTCGTCGGCAACTTCGGGCCGAAGGCCAGGTCGCCGGCGTCGCCGAGGCCGGGCACGATGTAGCCGTGCTCGTTCAGCTCGTCGTCGGCGGACGCGAGGATGACTTCAGCGCCCGGGATCTCGCGCTCGATGCGCTCGGCGGATCCTCGGTAGCCGATGATTCCCGCGATGATCACGCGCTTCGGCTTGCCCGCGCGGCGCATGATCTCGGGATGAACGGCGAGCAGCGTGCTTCCCGTGGCGATCATGGGATCGGCGTAGATGAGCGTGCGTCCCTCGACGGACGAAAGCGCTGCGTAGCTGAGGTCGATGGCGAGGCCGCGATCCGTCGATCGCACGCGGCCCTCGCGACGCGCGGCTCCTATGACGATCGTCGGGCTGCGGCGAAAGACTTCGAGCATGCCGTCCCACATCGGCAGGCTCGCTCGCAGAATGGTGACGAGCACGGGGACGTCTGCGAGGACGGGCTCGGCCCGCTGACCGAGGGGAGTGGTGCAGGTCTCCTGCCGGGTCTCGAGCGTCTTCGCGATCTCATAGGCGACGAACGCTCCCACGCGCTTCATGGTCGCGCGGAAGCTGTGGGGGTCCGACTGGTGGGTGACGGAGCGAAGGAGCACCAAAAGCTGGCCGATGGCCGGATTCCGCTCTTCATCGAGGACGCGTGGCATGGCGCCATTCTTAGGGAGATGGCTCCTTCGTGGAAGGTGGATCCGTCCGTCTCGGCCGCCACGGCGCGAAGAAAAATGTCCTGCGGCTGAACACCCGTCGAGCGATCGCGCCTCGACGGGCGCGCCGCGGATCCGCCAGATGTGGTGTGGGGCGGCGCGCGGGGCACGAGATGTCGCGCTTTCTCCCGGAGAAATGACGCGGGTCGGCGCGCTCGAACGAGCAAACGATTTTTCTGTGCGCCCTTGACGGGACGGCTTGCGGTCGGTTTAACTGCCGCCCGTAGGAGAGCCATCCCTGCTGCCAGGCAGAAATGGGGCTCAAGTGCTGGTCGATTGGGGTTCGAAAGGGAGGCTATCCCTGAATCCTGTGACCGGGACCCCTCCCCGGGCTCCTATGCGTGGTGGTTTGAAGCATGCTCGACACGGGTTGGCCTCCATTGAAGCTCGATCAACGCAACCGGCTGGGACTCCCGCCGGTGGCGCGCGGCGGGCTCGACGTGCGGCCTGACGGGTCGATCGAACTGGCGGTGGGGGTTGTACCAGGCCTTCAGCCGCCGTGCATGTGGTTGATGAGCGAGCCGCAATTCCAGGCGTTCCTCGCCCGGCTCGACAGCCATTTCGGTGACTCCGCCGACGAGCGGATGGTCACCTCGCACACGCGCGCGAGCTTCGTCCGCGTCCTCACCGACAACCAGGGTCGCCTGAGCCTGCCCGTGAACCTCATGGAACAGGCCGGCATCCGCGAGCGCGTGACGCTCGTGGGCAAGCGCGACCGCCTGGAGGTCTGGGCGACGGAGACCTTCGACGCGTCTCGCAACGAATACGCCGAGCGGATCGGTCGCGCGCTGGAGTCGTTCTTCCAGCACGAGTCCACCGCTCGCAAGGAAGCGCATGCACTCGGTCGCGGAACTCCAGCCGCGGCCGGAGAGGGCAACCGTCTGCCGGCTGACATCCCCGCCGGCAGGTGACATGGGGAGGGGATGAGATGGTCCCGGATCCGACACCCGCGAGGGTGCACGAGCCGGTGATGGTGGCAGAAGTCATGGAGCTGCTGAATCCAACTCCTGGGGACTTCACCGTCGAAACGATGGTGGGCGCCGGCGGACACTCCGCCGAGTTCCTCCGTCGCACGTCGCCGGACGGCCGCCTTCTGGGCATCGATCGCGATCCCGCCATCCTCGAGGTCGCGCGGGGAGCGTTGGCATCCCAGGCGTCGCGCATTTCGCTGTGCGAGGCGTGCTCCGACGCTCTCCGCGAGGTCCTCATCCAGCAGGCGGCGCCGTCGCCGAACATCATCTTCATGGACCTGGGCGTCTCGTCGCTCCAACTCGACGAGCCCGGCCGTGGGTTCTCCATGATGCGCGAGGGGCCGCTCGACATGCGCATGTCGGCCCGCGGCGAGACGGCGGCGGAGCTCCTCCATCGCATCGACGCCGACGCCCTCGAGCACATCCTCCGCGATTACGGCGACGAGCCCTTCGCGCGCCGGATCGCACGCGAGCTCACGGACGCGCGGAGACACCGCAAGTTCACGACGACGACCGAACTCGCCGAGTTCGTGAAGGGGCTCGTTCCGCCGAGGCTGCGCGGACGAAGCCGGGTCCACCCCGCGACGCGCGTCTTCCAGGCGCTCCGGATCGCCGTCAACGACGAACTCCGAGTGCTCGAGCGCACGCTGGCACAGGCCTTCGATGCTCTCGCCGACGGCGGTCGCATCGGCATCATCAGTTTCCACTCCGGCGAAGATCGCATCGTCAAGAACTTCTTCCGCACGCTGAATCGAGAACGCCGCGCGCGGACGCTCACGAAAAAGCCCCTCGTGGCCTCCGAGGCCGAGTGCGCAAGGAATCCTCGGTCCCGAAGCGCGAAGTTCCGCGCGGCCCTGAAGGGCGACTTCCGCCGCGTCGATGCTGCGCGATGGTCCGACGAATCGGAGGACACGGCATGAAGACGATCCTGCTGATCCTCGGCGTGGCCCTCGTCGGGACGCTCGTGCTCGTGGGAGCGCACCGCCGCGCCGAGTGCCTCCGGTCGGCGTACCGCATCCACGCCCTCAGCGAGCGCCTCGCGACGATCCGGAACGAGAACGAATGGCTGCGGGCCGAAATCGACCGTCGCAGCACGCCGCGCGCGCTCGAGGCCGCGGCCTCGAAGCATGGTGTCGATCTCCCCGTGAAGGACACGCCGCTCGTCGTCGTGCCGCAACGTCCCGTTCGCGAGGCGCCGGGGCAATGAGCGAGACCCTGTCCACACCGGTCGTCGTCCAGGCCCTTCTCGACCCGGAGAACCTGCGCAAGCGCACGGCTGCGTGGATTGGGGTCATCGTGTTGCTCGTCTTCTCGGGCCTCATCTGCAAGCTGTTCTTTCTCCAGATCCTCCGTGGTGACGAGTTCCGGACCCGCGCCCTGCGGCAGGCGTCCAAGCCGACGCCCGTGACGCTCGTGCCGGTCTCCAATGCCATCTCGCTCGAGGAGCGTCCTGTCCGCGGCCCCATCGTCGATCGTGCGGGCCGCGTGCTGGCGCGCTCCTATTACGAGCATCGTCTGTGCTTCGACCCGTCGACGTACATCCCGCTGCCGAATGCCGGACCCAAGCGGATCGCGGAGCTGGATGCGGCGAAGGACTCCATCGTGCGCGAACTTCCGGCGCTGCTTCGGTCCGTGGGGCAGGGCGTCGCCGCCGAGACCGTCGCCGAGAAGATCGAGCGGACGCATACCGAGTCGGGACGCGTGATCCAGGAGGTCCTCCTGTGTCGCGACGTCGATCCGGCTACTCAACGCCTTCTGTCTGCGGCCATCGAACAGCGCCGGTGGAGCGGCTTCAACTGGCGGCACGTCGTGGCGCGCGTCTACCCATACGGCGAGACGACGGCGCAGGTCGTCGGAATCGTCGGCGAATCGCAGGACCCGAAGGACGATGGCCGCGTCGCAGGCCGCATGGGCCTCGAGTGGCAATTCGACCAGATCCTCGAAGGGCGTCGCGGCGTCACCGACGGCGAGCGGGATGCGCGCGGCCACGAGTTCCGTTTCGATACGGAGTTCCAGGTCCCGCCCACGCCGGGCGCAGCCGTGCACCTCACCATCGACGCGGAGATCCAACGGTTCTGCCTCGAAGCACTCGAGCACAACGCGAAGAAGAACCCGTGCGTGCGCTCCTCGGCCCTCGTTCTGGATCCGAAGACGGGCGAGATCCTCGCCTCCGTCTCGTATCCGGCGTCCGCGCCCGAAGGCCCCGGGTTCAACGCCAGGTACATGCCGCTCGCGGTCGCCTCCGACTCCTACGAGCCGGGGTCCACCATCAAGCCCGTCATCATCGGGTGGGGCCTCGAGAAGGGCTACATCCGGGGCGATCAGTACTTCGAGTGCGGCGGGGCCGATGGGCGTGAGGTGTTCTACAACCGCCTCGTCGAGGAGTACTCGGTCAACCCGCAGGCGCTCACTCCGGCGCAGATCCTGTGGCGGTCGAGCAACGTCGGTGCGACTCGGATCGGACTCGAGAGACTCAAGCTCCGCGGACTGTTCGATGCGTTCGCCGCGTTCCACGTCCGCAGTCGACCCAACAGCGGGCTTCCCCTGGAGACCGCCGGGTATCACACGCCGGAGAAGAGCGATCCCGAGCACGGCATCCGCGGCGCGACCGAGTCGGGTGCTGGCGTGTCGTTCCCTCGTGGCTACGAGGTTCGCGTGTCGCCGCTCGGTCTCGCGACGATCTACACGACCTTCGCGAACGGCGGGGAGCGCGTCACGCCGACCGTCATCCGCGACGTCCGGTATGGCGGGACGATCGTTCGCCCGCCGCCGCCCGCGCGGGAGCGCATCCTGTCGCGCGCGACCGTGGACTACATCCGCAACGCCATGCTGCAGGCCTACGAGAACCCGCGCGGCACGGCGTACTCGACGGCGCGATCGACGCGCTACTCGGCGATGGGGAAGACGGGCACGGCGCAGTACCAGGACAAGTACACCGCTCGCGGTGCGCAGTACAACGCCTGGATCGTGGGAATGGCGCCGGCGAAGAACCCGGACAACCCGACGACCACGCGCGACCCCGACATCCTCGTGATCGTCGTTCATCACCGCGTCGCCAACCGCGGCAAGGGCACTTACACGGGCGGCGTCGTTTCCGGGCCCGTGCTCAAGGAGATCGTGGAACGCACGCTCGAGTACCTCGGCGTGGAACCGGATCAGCCGGTCGACGCGCTCCCGAAGGACTCGCCATTGGCACCTCGCCAGACTGGAGAGGGCAGATGATCTCGAAACTCCGCTCGACCGTCACACGTCTCATTCATTGGTTCACCGAGTACTGATTCCGACCGCAGACGACTTCGCCGCGCCCGATTGACTCCGATGAAACTCACCGAACTGGTTCCAGGCCGCGCACTCCTCAGCCACGGGCAGATCCCCGACGTGGACGTCCGCGGGATCGCTTGCGACGCACGCGACGTGCGCCCGGGCGATCTCTTCGTCGCCGTCGACGAAAGTGGTGCCGAGATGCAGCCCATGATTCGTGATGCCGTCAGCCGTGGCGCCATCGCGATCGTCTCCGAGCGGCACGTCGAATCCGACTGCGGAATCCCGGTGCTGCTCGCACAAGACGCGCGGCGCGCGCTCGCATTCATCGCCGATCGGTTCTTCGGTGGCCCATCCCGCAGGCTGAGTCTCGTGGGAATCACGGGTACGAACGGCAAGTCGTCCGTCGCGCAGCTCGTGGCGTCCGCCATGGCCGCGTGCGGGATGCAATCCGAGTCGCTCGAGCCTCGACACCAGACCTGCGGTCGCGCTCCCGGAGCACGGTTCGCTCATTACGACGACGCGACGCGCATCCACGCCACGCTCCGCGAGATGGTGGACGCCGGGGTTCGCGGCTGCGCCATGGAGGTTCCGTCCCACGCCCTCGTGGATCAACGCCTCGATGGCGTCCACTTCGATTGCGGCGTGCTGACGAACATCAGCCGCGATCACCTGGACTTCCACGGGACGTTCGACGAATACGTCGACGCCAAGGCCGAGATGTTCCGCATGCTCGGCACGGATGCCGTCGCCGTGCTCAATCGGGACGATCCGGCCTGGGAGGTCATGGCGGCGCAGACTCGGGCGCGCGTCGTGACCTACGGCATCTCGAGCGGCGGGGACATCCGCGGCGAGATCATGAGGCTCGACGGGAATGGCACGGTCCTGCGCGTTCGTACGCCGGGTGGAACTGAGTCCCTCACGACCCGGCTCGTGGGACGGCACAACGCCGCGAACATCCTCGCGGCACTCGCCGCGTGCCTCTCCATCGGCATGGAGTTGAGGCCGTGCTGCGAGGCACTGTCGCGGATGCACCGGCTCGCCGGCCGCATGGAGCGGCTCCCACTGCGCGCACCGTATGCGGTGTACGTGGACCATGCCCGCAACGAGGCCGCGCTCCGCGAGGTCCTCTCGGCGCTTCGCCCGTTCACGCTCGGCCGCCTCATCGTCGTCTTCGCCTGCGATGGCGAGCGCGACCGCGGCCGCCGCGGGCGCATGGCTCGCGTCGCGGAGGCGTGCGCGGACGAGATCATCGTGACGCAGGGCAGCCCGCGGTCCGAGAACCCGGGCTCGATCCTCAGCGACATCGTCGCCGGGTTCCGTGCTCTCGATCACGTGGAGGTCGAGCCCGACCGTCGCGCGGCGATCCGGCTCGCGCTCTCGCAGGCACGCCAGGGTGACGTCGTCGTCATCGCGGGCCGGGGCGCCGAGACGTCGATCGAGGCCGGCGATCGTCTGTTCCCGTTCGACGACCGGCTGGAAGTGCTCGAGCAGACGCTCAAGGAGCCTGCCGCGTGACACCCACGCTCGCACGCGAGATTGCGGAAGCCGTCGGCGCTCCGTGGCCCGAGGCGCTCGCCGCCGCGATCGTGACGGGAGTCACGAGCGATAGCCGATCCGTCGAACCGGGAGACCTGTTCGTCGCGCTCCGCGGTACGCGGGCGGATGGACGCACGTTCATCCCGGCGGCGCTCGAGGCCGGTGCCGTCGCCGTGCTTGCGGAGAAGAACGGGCCGTACCCCGAGCGCGTGCTCGCGGTCGAGGATCCGCTCGCGGCCCTCACGTCCGTCGCGCGCCTGGTTCGGCGCCGCTTCGCCGGTCCAGTCATCGGAGTTGCCGGCAGCGCAGGCAAGACGACGACGAAGGAGATGCTGCAGACGCTGCTCTCGGCGCGGTTCCGCAGCGTGGCGTCCGAGCGTTCCTTCAACAACCATCTGGGTGTGCCGTTGACGATCTGCCGCGTCGAAGCGGACACGGACGTCCTCGTCGCTGAACTCGGGACGAATCATCCTGGGGAGCTGGCGCCACTCTGCGAGCTGGCACGTCCCACGGTCGCAGTCCTGACGTCGATCGGCGCCGAGCACCTCGAGGGTTTCCTCGATCTGGCGGGAGTGCTGGAGGAGGAGCTGGCGATCGTGCGGGCCCTTCCGCCGGGCGGGATCGTCTTCATCAACGCCGACAACCCGTGGCTCGCGGACGCGAACTACCCGTCGCACGTGCGCGTCGTCCGGTGCGGTTTCGGTCCGCGGGCGACCGACGTCCGGGGCGAAGTGGTGCCGTCGGCCGGCGCCGTGGCCATCCGGCTGTCGGCTGGAGGCCCGGTGATCGGAACGCAGCTCGCCTTCGGCGTGTTGCGTCATGCTCTGCTGCTCGCCTCCGCGATCGCGCGCCACCTGGGAATCGACGAAAGCGTCATCGCGGCCGCGGCCGCGGCGATCCGACCCGCAGCCCTCCGGGGCGAAGTCCGTCAGGTCGGCGACGCCACGGTGCTGGTGGACTGCTACAACTCGAACCCGCTCTCCGCCGCTGCAGCGATGGAGGAGATGAAGGTCCGTCCGGGACGCAAATCGGCCATCCTCGGCGACATGCTCGAGCTGGGCGCTGCAGCGTCCGAGTCGCACGCCGAGTTGGGACGCCTGTGCGCCCAGTCCGGGATCACGAACGTGCTCTTCATCGGCATGCACGGCGCGGATTTCGCGCGCGGCTTCGGCGGCAAGGGCCACCTCACGTGGCGCCGCACGACCGGCGAGTCCCACGACGACGCGGCACGGCTCCTCGATGCAGGCGGCCTCGTCCTGATGAAGGGCTCGCGCGGGATCGGCCTCGAGCGGCTGCTGGCGATGGAGGTGGCGCATGGCTGATGCCACCGCGATCGAACTGCCGTCGGCGTCGCCGGCCGCACCGCCGCGATCGAAGCGCCGCCAGAAGAACCCGGTTCCGTCCAAGGGGTTCATCCTCCTCGGCGACGGGTCCGCCGTGGCATCCGCTCGGATGATCACGGTCCTCGCGGCGCTCCTCGCCATGCTCGGGCTCGTGATGATCGTGAGCACGAGCACGGGCCCGGAGACGCCTGCGGCCGAGCCGTACAAGTACTTCAAGCGCCAGCTCTACGCCCTCGCCGGATGCGTCGCGCTCGCCGTGTTCTTCTCGCGCCTCGACTACAGGACGCTCGCGAAGAAGTGCTACTGGGGGCTGGCCGTGCTCTGGGTGCTGCTGATCGCCGTGCTCTTCATGCCGAAGCAACTGGGCGCGCACCGCTGGCTGCCCATGCCCGGGCTCGGGCAGCTCCAGCCCTCGGAGTTCGCGAAGGTCGGGGTGATCGTCTGGGCCAGCGCCTTCGCCCAGAACCGGGGCGAGGCCCTCCGGCGGTTCTGGGGCGGATTCGTTCCGGGGATGATCATCCTCGGTGTGACCTGCGGGCTCGTCGTCGTCGAGCCCGATAACGGGACGGCCATGTTCCTCGCCGTGCTCGGCGGAACGGTGCTGCTCGTGAACGGCATGCGTTTGAGTCACATGCTGCCGTTCGTCGCCGTCGGCCTCCCGGCCGCCGTGATCTGCATGAGCAACCTCCACTCCTACGTGGAGGATCGGCTCCGCTCGTTCCAAGGATCGTTCGAGGACAAGATCGGACAGGTGAAGCAAGCGCTCATCGCGATCGGATCCGGCGGCCTGTTCGGAGTCGGCATCGGCAGCGGGCGCGCTCAGCTCGGGCACGTGTCGAAGATCTACAACGACTTCGTGCTTGCCGCCGTCGGGCAGCAGCTCGGGTTCGTGGGAACGGCGACCGTCGCCGCGGCGTTCGTGCTGATCTTCCTTCACGGGCTGCGGCTCGCGGCCCGCGCGCGTGACCAGCTCGGATTCAGTCTGGCGTTCGGCGCGTCGTTCATGATCGTGCTCCAGGCCGCGGTGAACATCGCCGTCGCCACGGACACGGTTCCGCCCAAGGGGATCAACCTGCCGTTCGTGTCCTACGGCGGATCGTCGCTCCTCTGTCTGGGCGTATGCCTCGGGATCCTGAACTCCGTGGCGCGAGTGGCGAACGGAACTGCGGCGACGGTGAAGGCCTCTCCGTCAGAGGCGCCGGCCCCGGCTGTTGCCGCGACCGACCCGTCGCCGGCAAGCCCCCCGCGCCGCGTCGCTCAACGCGAGAAACAACTCGAACTCACGTTGGAGGAGGTCGCGTGATCACCTCCATCGAAACCCTCAACGCCTGCCGGCGGTCGGCAGGCGTCACATCACACCGGAAGCTGCCTCGGCGATCTCACAATTCATTGAGACCACCTCTTTCCTTTGGTCTCGCCTGGCATATCGCGCAAACCATCAACGAGGGCGCCCGAGCGCCTTCGATCTGCCGAGGCAGCTTCCTGGCTTTCAACCCCGAGGGCGCGGCGTTCTCCACCGCGTTCTCGATGGCATCGGATCGACGGACGTGTCCTGTTTAGGCGAGGGGTTCCCATGAGTCCAGAGAAAGTTGCCCTGATCGTCGTTACCGGCCTGATCGCCGTCCTTTCCGGGGTGGCCATCCTGGGAACCGAGGAAGGGAAGAAAACGGCGGATCCGGCGGCCGCCGGACTCGCCGGGGCGCTGACGTCCAAGACGGCGGCGACCCCGCCGCCTTCGAGCCCGAAGTCGACCCGCGTCATCCCCCAGGCCGTCGAGGAATTCACCTACAACGACCTGGTTTCAGGCCGGGCGCGCACACGCACCCCGCCGAAGCCCGAGGCCGACTCCACGCCGCAGGCGCCCGTCGAGTACACGGTGAAGAAGGGCGAGACCCTCGGGAAGATCGCCCGCGACCGACTCGGGAATGGCGCGCTCGTCGGGAAGATCGTCGCCCTGAACAAGGGGCTCCGGGTCGAATCCCGGCTCCAGCCTGGTCAGAAGATCCTCCTTCCGCCGTCGGCCAAGGTCGCGCCCTCGAAGGAGACCCCGAAGGTCCAGAACTCGGGCCCGGCGAAATCTCCCAAGGTCTCGAAGCCGGCCACGCCCGCTCCGGGACGGACGAAGAAGGACCGGCCCCGCGCCCTGACGACGACGGACGCGTCCTGGGACGCCACGGTGTCGTCGGGCGGCAACGTCCTGTGAAACCCCGCGGGGGCTGAGGCCACACGCCCCCCGTCGCTCGGCCTCAGGGCTCGACGCCGACGCTCCATGCCCGCACAATCCACCGTGACACCGCCACGTGCATTTCCGGCGTGGGCGGCCCCGTTCCTGGATCGCATCCGGACCGACGTGCCGCTCGCGGACATGACGACCATCCGGATCGGCGGGCCGGCCCCGATCCTCGTGGAGCCCCGCGACGCCGCCGACGCCGCGCTCTGCCTGTCGGCCCTGCGCGAGGCGGGGGAGTGCTACGGAATCCTCGGCGGCGGCAGCAATCTCCTCGTCGGCGATGAACCGCTCCAATTCGTCGTGCTTCACCCGTCCCGTCTCGATTCCGTCTCCATCGACGGGAGTCACGTGCGTGCGGGCGCCGGCGTCACGCTGTCGAACCTGATCGCCAGGACGACG
Source organism: Planctomycetota bacterium (assembly GCA_044222185.1). GTDB lineage: Bacteria > Planctomycetota > CAIWVZ01 > JBGANV01. The sequence goes on along the minus strand of JBGANV010000003.1, from coordinate 131,371 downwards.
GACGCGGGACTCGGCGGCCTCGAAACGCTCGCCGGCATCCCCGGCCAGATCGGAGGGGCGATCGCCATGAATGCCGGTGGGCGGTACGGCGAGATCGGCCAGTTCGTGGACACCGTCGACCTCGCTCTGCCGTCGGGTCGCATCGAAACGGTGACGGCCGCCGATCTGGCGTTTTCCTACCGATCCTCGCGCATTCCCGCGGGTGCCCTCGTAGCCGCCGTGACGTTCCGGCTCCGCCCTGGCGATCGGCTGCCGCTGAAGCGCGAAGCGGGACGGATCCTGAAGGAGAAGAACGCCGCACAGCCGACGACCGGGTGGAACTTCGGCTGCATCTTCAAGAACCCGGTGGGCCAATCCGCGGGGAAGCTCGTCGACGCGGCAGGTTTGAAAGGCATCGCCAGGGGCGAGGCGCGTGTGTCGCCGCTTCACGGGAACTTCGTGGAGAACATGGGGACCGCCTCGGCGAAGGACGTGCTCGCGCTCATCGAGGAACTCGAACGCGGTGTCCTGGGACACGCGGGCGTGAAGCTCGAACGCGAAGTCCGGGTCTGGATGTCTCGCGCGGTGTGATCTCCGGGCACCTTGTCCCCTACAGCTTTTCTCCGATGCCGGTAGACTGGCGCTCCAGGAGTGCCTCATGGACATCGGAAAGTGGGTCGATCGTCGGTTGCATCCCGTGCGTGTCGCGCTGGGCCTCATGAATCACGAGCTCGAGCTCAGCCGCCAGGACCAGATGGTCAACGTCGATCGCGACGTCCTGAAGAGTCTCATCGAGACCGTTCAGATGTTCGTGGAAGACTTCGAGGGCCAGTATCGCCAGGTGAAGGATCAGAGCGCGAAGAAGTTCGTCGCGGCGACGCAGACGGCGACGGCGACGAAGGTCAACTGATCCTGACGCTGCGGTGACCGGCGAACGATGACCGCGACTCTCGATGCACGCGACGGCCTGCGCAAGACGATCTTGCCGCGCCTCGTCGGTGACGGTCGCGCACTCCTGCGCGGGCCGACGCTCGCGATCGCGCTGTTGGTGTCGATCGCGATCCTCGCCGTCGTGCTCGTCGACCTCGTGAAGGGCCGCGTGCTCCTCTCGAGCCGCTTCCGGGTCGATCCTGCGTCGATCGACCTTTCTCAACTTCCGCCGTTCGTTCCCGAGGCCGTCGCGAAGGACCTGCGAAAACTCGCCGACGTGCCCGCGCGGTCGATCCTCGATCCCGCGCTCGACGACGAACTCCGCGCTTCGTTCTTGCAGCACCCGTGGGTCGAGCGCGTTCACGCCGTTCGTCGCATGTTCCCGAGCCGCGTCGCCGTCGAGTTGGACCTGCGCCAGCCCGTGGCCGTCGTCGACGTGGAGGCGTGGCGTGTCACCGTCGATGCGCAAGGCTTCGTTCTCGAGGACCGCGCGTCACTCGCGCCTTCCGGCCTCTCGATCATTCGCGGCAACAAGCAGTCGATCCCGCGCATCCCGCGGGTCGGCGGGACGTTCAAGACTCCGTCGGTCCTCAACGGCCTCAGCGTCCTGAACGACCTGCGTCGACACGACGCGCACGCGGCGTCGCGATTCCTGCACGGCGTCACCGTCGACGTCACGAACGTCGGCGGGAAGAGGGGCCCGGAGATCACTCTCGAACTCGTCAACGGAACGATCGTGGAGTGGGGCAGCGCCTCCATCGGGAAGCTCGGCCCGATCGAGCTTCCCGTCGACACGAAGCTGGATGCGCTCGCGCTCGTGAACGACCGCAACCCAGAATTCCAGAACGTCGCCAAGGTCAACGTCACCGTCGACCCGCCGTTCGTCACTCCAGATCACTGAGAGAGGAACGGCCGCCTTGGAGGCACCTGGCCACAATCGCGCCGTGACGCGGTTCGTGCTCGGCTTCGTCGCGTTGTCCCTCGTCGCCTCGCTCCTCCCGTTGATCACCCTCGACCGCGTGAGCGGCGTCGTGCCGCTGCTCGATCGCTCGAGCAGCCTCGTCACCTACGCGTCGTTCCTGCTGGGCTTCTTCCTGTTGATGTTCCCGGCGAATTTTCCCCGGGACGGGACTCGGCGCATCGCGCCCTGGTGGGTGCTCGCGTTGTTCGTGCTGATGTTCGCCACGATTCCCCTCGTCGTGGCCGCGTGGATCTCCGGCGTGAGTGCGGGGGGCCTCGTCGCGATCGGCTGCATCCTGGCGAGCGCGGGGGGGGCGGCGATGCTCGCTCATGCGGCTTTCGGCGCGACGGCGCACGTCGTCTGTGCGATGGTCGGCGTCACGCTCGGGCTCGTCATCCCGGCCGTCGAGGTGCTCACCGCGAGCCTGGGCCTGACGTCGCCGGTGTCACTCGCCGTCGCCTCGCCGACGGCATGGATTCATCGCATCGCGTGTTTGCGCGAGGTCCCATCGATCACGGGGTTCGCCATCGCCGCTGTCGTGCCGTGGTTGCTCGTCCCTTTGATCGCGCGACGCCGTCGTGGTCGTGGACCGAAGCTTGTGTCGGCCGCGATCCTGCTCGTACTCGTTCCAGGCGGTCTCCTGCCCCAGGCGAGCGACGCCGACGTCACCATCACGCCCCGCCTTTCGTCCGCCCGCGCGGGGGCGCGAGTGCCGCTGGAGGTCACCGTCCCGCGGGGAGCCGGGCACGCGACCCTCCGGTTCCGCTCCGACTTCCACGATGTCGAGCCGGGTGAGCACCGCGTGATCTTCGCGACGCTCACGCACGGCGAGTCGGACTTCGAGGTGACGAGCGGTGGGCGGACCCGGCGCGTGCCGCTGGGGGTGACCCTCGTGGACGATCGGAGCACGCTCGTCGGCGTGACGGAGGCGGTGGGGCTGCGCGCCCTGCCCCCGGCCGGTGACTCATCCTCCCTCGTGGTGCTTGCGGGCGATCTTTTGCGCTTCCCAGGCGGCGCCGCCGGCCTCGAATCACTCGATGCGCTCGTCGTACGACAGCCGGAATGGGATGCGGCCACCGGCGCATCGACCGTGAGAGCGTTCGCCGCGCTCGGCGGGCATTGCGTCGTGGTCGGGCGTGCCGCGGGCGACGAACCGTTCGGACAAGGGTGGATTCACGGCGCGGCAGACCCTGCATCGGCTCTGCGCGATGCCGCCCGATTCCGGCGCCGCGAGGCCGCGTCGTTCGATGCCACGCTGAAGAGCCTTTTTGCGAGTCCCGACTGGCAGGCGCTGGATCTCTCGCGCCTCATCCTGTTCCTCTTCCTCTATCACGTCGCCTTCGTGCTCGCGTTCCTGCTCCCGCTCCGCCTCGACGCGCACAAGTCTCAGGCCGTCTACCTGGTCTCGGTGGGATTCGTCGTCGTGGTCGTCGTTCTCGCGGCGCGGGGCGTCCTTCGGTCGTTCTTCCTCCGTGACAACCAGGTCTACTCGCAGGCCTGCACGGTGGTGACCCTCGGCGCGGGCGACGCGCCCGCCGTGGCCCGGCAGTTCCGCTGCTATGCGTCCATGAGCGGCGAGACGTGGTCCACGCCCTGGCCCGCGCATCGAAACCTGCTCGCCTACCGCGATCCGGGTTTCCCTCCCGGACGCTTCATGACGGCTGACGCGGGTGCGAGCCTGGAGGACGTCCGCCTGGATCGGTTCCACGCCAAGCTCCTCGTTCGCGAAGACCTCGTCGACGCGGCGCCGCTGCGCCTGGAGGCGGAGGGGAGCGGGGGGTTCCTCGTCCGCACGCGCGAGGGGGTCGACGACGTCCTCGGCATCCGTCATGCGACATTCCGACGCGCGATCCTGATCGACGGGGGCGGAGCCCATGCCTGCCGCGTCGATGGTGCGCGAATCTCGCTGGATCCGGCGGCGCCCGCCCCGGCATTCGGCGCGCTTCCGAGGGCCCTGATCGGAGCTTTCGCGGGCCCGTTGCCCCAGGGGGCGGGCACGCCCGGACGGCGGCTGCTCGTGGAGGCGGAAGGCGCCCGGCGCCTCGATTCCCCGGCGGGACTCTTCCAGCTGAACGACCTCGGGTCGTTCCTCGTCTTCGAGATCCCCGAATGACGCTCGCGGTCCGGCCGTTGATGGGGGGGAGTCGGCTGGTATAGTGTCGTCCCTTTCGGCGGGCGTGCCATGTTCTCGGCATGCCCTTTTCGTTTGGAAGAGCCTCGGGTTCCAGCATTTCGGACGGCGTCATGCCCTCCCTCGGATACGGAACATGAACACGACGACCCTGGCGAAGCCGGGACATGAAAACGCTCAGTGGCAGCTCGTGGATGCGAGCGGCCAGGTCCTCGGGCGACTCGCGACCAAGATCGCCATGATGTTGATGGGCAAGCACAAGCCCACCTTCACGCCCCACGTCGATGCCGGCGACTTCGTCGTCGTCATCAACGCCGAGAAGATCACCGTGACCGGCAAGAAGGCGCAGACGAAGGTCTACCGCCATCACACCGGCTTCATCGGAAACCTCAAGGAGCGCCCCTACCGGGAGATGATCGTCGAGAAGCCCGAGGAGATCATCGAGCTGGCGGTGCGGCGCATGCTGCCGAAGACCAAGCTCGGTCGTCACATCTTCACGAAGCTGAAGGTCTATCGCGGGCCCAATCATCCGCACGGCGCGCAGCAACCGGTGCCGTTCAAAGGCTGAGTGCGAAGGAATCAAACGTGGCAACAGCGACGCAGAACTACATCTGGGGAACGGGACGTCGGAAATCGTCGGTCGCGCGCGTGCGCGTGCGGCCCGGGACGGGGACCTTCCTGGTCAACGGCCGCGAACTGAACGAGTTCCTGCCGGTCACCGACTGGCAGATCACGGCCCGCGGCCCACTGGCGGCGATCGAAGGAACGGCGAAGTACGACGTCCTCGTTTCGGCGCTCGGTGGTGGCGGCACGGGGCAGTCCGGCGCGATCGCCATGGGCGTCGCCCGAGCGCTCGTCAAGCTGGACCCGGCACTCGAGCCGGTGATCCGCTCGAATGGCTTCCTCACGCGTGATGCGCGCATGAAGGAACGCAAGAAGTACGGCCGCGCCGGCGCACGCCGTTCGTTCCAGTTCAGCAAGCGCTGATCGGAGGCGTACGCGCGCAGGACACGGGGACCAACCCAACGGGCTGGTCCCCGGTTTCGTTTCGGGCGGTCCTCAGCGCGGCCTTCGGCGCCCGTGCTGCCTCTCGAACGGAAGCGCCACCACTCCCTCCGTGGCCGTGGCGCGAAGCGTCGCGCCGATCCACTCGACCAGGAGCCCCGTACTATCGGCCGCGAAGCCTGGCCGCGCCGCCAGGACGACCCATGCGGGCCGTGTTCGCGCGAGCAATTCGCCGAGGTGGTCGTTCGCGGAGCCGTGGTGCGGGAGAAGGAGCCCGTCGACCGGATCCAGCGGTTCCTGTTCGAGGAGATTGCGCAGGCCGTCCGTCTCGAGGTCGCCCATGAGAAGGATGTGGCGCCCACACCAGTACAGCCGAAGGACGAGCGACCCGTCGTTCGGGCCGAAGTCGGAGTCGTCCGTTGGGTGGAGCACCTCGATCGTGTTCGCGCCAGCCGCCAGCACGTCGCCGCGCCGCACGACCTCTGCCGGCAGCTGCAGCCGAGTGGCCCAACGGGACGACGCCCTCGTCACCAGGGTCCGTAAGACCCGCAGCCGACCCGTGACCTCGGCCAGGCCGCCGACGTGGTCCTCGTGCCCGTGCGTGAGAGCCAGAACGTCGATGCGGCCGATGCCGAGCGCGAGGATCTGTTCGGCCGTGTGAGCGCGGATCGGGCCAGTGTCCACGAGGAGCGCGACCCGGTCGTCGACCAGGAGTGTCGCTGCGCCCGCCCCGGCATCGAGTTGGTACAGACCCGGCGGAGCGCGGTCCGTCGCTGCGAGGCACGCGACGATCCCGAGCAATCCGACGGTCTTCGTCGCTCGCGACATCTCGAACCACCGGACGGTCAACACGATCACGAAGAACCACAGAACTCCCAGCGCGCGCGCGTCGAGCCTGGGGACGTCGAACACCACGAACGGGATGCGGGCCCACAGGTCTGCGACGAACAAGACTCCCTCGACGATCGCGCGCGCGAGGATGGACAGTGGGCGCAGGTCGGGAAAGACGACGATCGCGACGGCGAGCCACAGAAGCATGGGGATCAGCGGTGAGAGTGCCAGCGTCGCGAGGATCCCCACGGGCGCGAGGCGGTGAAAACCGGATGCCGAGATGGGTGACGTGAGCAGCGTGGCACCGATCCCGGCCCAAAGCGCCGGGCGGAGCCTCGCCGCCATGCGCCCGTGCCAGGACCGCAGGCGTGCCGCCTCGAACGGGTCCGGGTCCTTGCTCGGCGGCCGAAACCAGACGAGCCCTGCGTAGGCGGCGAACGAGAGCTGGAAACCCACGTCGAACAGCGCGCCACGGTCGAATGCCAGGACCACGCAGGCGGAAAACGGCAGCATGCCCGCCTGATCCGACGCGCGGTTCATGCGACGGCCGAGGACGTGGCCGATCGCCAGCACGAGGCTGCGGAGGACTGGCGGCTGGAGCCCGCAGACGAGCGCGTACGCGACCAGCAGCGGGATGCTCACCCGCGCTCGCCGCGTCACCAGTCGCAGCCCCGCGAGGAAGAGGCTGAGGTGCGTGCCCGAGACGGCGATGAGGTGGAGCGTGCCCGTCCTCACGAGATCGTCGCGGGCGCTGGGTGGCAGACCCGGGTCGCCGATCAGGAGGGCCAGCAGGAAGCCTGCTGTGGGCGGGTCGCAGGCGTGACGAATGGCTCCGCGACACCACTCGCGCAGATTGGCGGCGAGCGTGCGCAGCGAGAGCGCGGGCGGCGGATCGAGGAACGTCACCGCCTCGGCGGATTCTGCGGAGAGCGTACGCCCCGAAGCGTCGAGCCGCCCCACCACGGCGAGTCGTGTTCCGGACAACGGCAGGAACGTCATGCTCCGCACTCGTACACGCGGTCCCTGCGTGAGCCTGAACGACGCACCAATCGGGTCGAGGCGTCCGTCGGAATCGACCGTTCCCTCGCAACGCACCACCTGCCCCGGATCGAATGGGTCGACGGCCGGTCGTGAGGGCGGCGGCGCCGCGGCCGGGAGCAGCAGCGCCGCCACCGCGCCCAGGCTTGCGCCGACGCAACGCTCCCTCGTCGCATCCGAAATCCGTAGCGGCGGCACCAGGGCCGCGAGGGCCGCACCGATCCCTGCCGCCGAGGCGATGCCGACCGGAGGGAGCGGCGTGCGTGCGACGACGACGATCAGGAAGGCGATCGAGAAGGCGAGCACGGAGGGAGAGACTCACCTCGCGGCGTCATTTTCCCCCTTTCGTCGAAAAACGGCGGCCAACCGCTCAGGGGCGCGGCCCCGTGGCGCAACGCATGGCGTTCTCGAACCCGTAGCGACAGGGCCGCGAAGCGCCGCGCGGCGCCGCTCCCGCAGGTCAGCAGTCGAGGATCTCGAGCGAACCCGTCGTCATTCCGATCCCGCGCGCGGCATCGGCCAGCGCGTCGACCGCCCGGCGCTGCGGGCGGAGGTCGCGCGTCCACGCGTTGACGTACAGCTCGACGTGTTTCCACAGTGCCGCGTCGTCGAGCTCAGCCGCGTACCGGCGCATCGTCTCCAGCGCCTCCTGGCGGTGGTCGTACGCGTAGTCGATGGATCTGCGGATCGCGTCCACGATCGCGGGCAGGAGCGTCCGCAGATCCTTCCGGCCCAGCAGACATCCGAGGGGAATCGCCGACCGGGTGCGCGTCTCCCAGGTCGCCCCCAGATCCTCCACGAGGTGCAACCCTGCTTCGCGGTACGTGAATCGCCCTTCGTGGATGCAGACGCCGAAGTCCGCGCCACCCCGGCGGAGCGCCGGGATGATGGCGCTGAACACGACCTGATCGACGGCGCCGTCTGCGGCATGGAAGAGGCGATAGAGCAGCGTGGCCGTCGTCCAGGCACCGGGGCAGAGGACTCGCGCCGCCCGGCCGTCGGCACGCGGGATCGACGGGTGGTCGCCCGGGATCCGCGACAAGAGGATCGGACCCACGCCGAATCCCAGCGCCGCGCCCACCGGCAGGACGACGCGGCGCTCGCCCAGGTGCAGCGCCGCGTGGAACGACGCCTTCGCCACGTCGAAGTCGTCGCGAGCGAGCCGCTCGTTCAGTTCCTGGACGTCGAGCAACTCGAACGTCAGCTCGATCCCCGGTGTGGGAATGCACCGTTCGAGGAGGGCGTGGAACGCGAACGTGTCGTTCGGGCAGGTCGAGATGCCGATGTGGAAGTGGCGCGTCATGGGCGCGGCTCGAGGGCCTGTGCGAGGCGAGCGGCTGCAGCGGCAAGCGCCTCGTCGATGCGCCAATTCGGTCGGCTGCGATCGCCTGCGACGTTGGAGATACCGCGAATGACGCGGAACGGGACGCCGGCGATCGCGCAGGCGCATCCGACGGCGAATCCCTCCATGTCTTCGGCCACGGGACTTCGCGGGCCGGCGCTCCGGCGCGAGGCGCACGCGGCGGAGTCGGAGGCGGCGCACACGGTCAGCAGCGTGTGCTCGGTGCCGTCCGGGGCGTCGCACGAGATCTCGTCCCAGATCGAAGGCTCGAGCGCGCCGTCGCCGCTCCACATGGGAATTCCCATGGCTCTCGGGCCGATCCCGTGCTCGCCCTCGCCAGCGCCGACGCCATCGATGAACACGCGCCCGAACTCGAGGGCCGCTCCCACCGGTGCGACCGAGGGTGAATAGGTGCCCGCGATCCCCGCGAGCATGACGAGCCTCGGATGGTGATGCGCGATGAGCCCAGCCGCGCGGGCGGCGGCGACGACCGGGCCGAAGCCGCAGAGGGCGACGGCGACGTCGACGCGGAGGTGCTGGAGCGAAGACGTCAGGGCGTCGCGCTCGCGGGGGGTCGGAACGAGGACGAGTATGGGACGGGTCATGGCGCGTCCGGCCGCGCGTGCGGCATGGTTCGGGTCTCGGAGAACGCGTCGTCGGATGCTGCGATCGCGCGCGCGTCGCCGCGCCGTACGGGCAACGTGATCGTGAACGTCGTTCCCGCTCCGAGTTCCGACTGCACTGCGATCGATCCCGCGTGCTCGTTGACGATCTTCCGGCAGATCGCGAGCCCGAGTCCCGTACCGCTGCTTCGCGTCGAGAAGTAGGGCTCGAAGAGGCGGCGCATGTCGCTCGGCGAGATTCCGCGGCCGTTGTCCGTCACGCGGATGCGCGCGACCTCACCTGCATCACCGGCGCCTACCGTGACCGCGATCGTCAGCACGGGCTCGGGCCGTTCCGCCATCGCCTCGATGGCATTGTTGACGAGGTTCAGGAACACGCGCCGCATGGCGTCCAGGTCGGCCTTCACGACGACGTCGTCCGGACAGTCCATCTCCGTGACGATGCGAGCCTTGCCCTCGAGCAACGGGACGAACTGTGCGACGCACTTCGCGACGAGTTTGGATGCAACCTGCCACTCCAGCGTGGGGCGCGGGAACGCGGCATAGCTCGCGAAGTTCTGTGCGATCCGCTTCAGCGATTCGCATTGCTCGATGATGCTCTGGACCGAGTCGGCGAGGATCGCATCGAAGTGAGGGTGGCGATCCATGTGAGCCCGCTGCACCTGCTGGGCCGACAGCATGATCGGCGTCAGCGGATTCTTGATCTCGTGCGCGACCTGGCGAGCCATCTCGCGCCACGCCGCGTCCTTCTCGGCCTGGATCAGCCGATGGTTCGACGCCTTCAGGTCCGCGGCCATCTTGTTGAACGCGTCGGCGAGCACGGCGATCTCGTCGCGCGTCGTGACCTGCACCTGGGCGTCCAGGTTTCCTCGCGCCACCTGCTCGGTCAGTACCACGAGGCGCGTGAGGGGGCGCGTGATGCGAGCGGAGATGAGCGCCGCCGTCACGACGACGGCTCCCGCGAGGATGAGGGCCGCGACGCCGAGGAGTTCCTGGAAGCGCGTGAGGTCCGCGAAGACGTCTTTCTGGCTCACCCCGACACCCACGATCCAGCCGAATCCGCCGTCCGCGGCCTCGGCGCAGTGGGCGAACCCCGTGATCTTCGGAGTTCCCGGCGGGTACTCGTAGTGGATGGATCCGAAGCGCTGATCGATCATCGCCTGGTGGAATTCAGGCTGATGGTGGTCGCGGACGAGGGACGTCCCGTAGTGCTGGCGGTTCACGTGGGCGATGACGGTGTCTGCGTCGGAATCGAACATGAAGGCATAGCCGCTGGAGTATCGGCTCTGCTCGGGCTTCCGCGAGTCCTCCCAGTCCGTGAACCTCTGCTTCACGCGATCGAGTGCGCTCTGGATCGTCTCGAAGCGGAAGAAGACGACGAGTGCTGACTCACGCCGGTTCTTGTTCTCGCCGTCGCCCGGCGGCGCCAGCCGGGCCGCGAACCCCACCTGGTAGCTCGCCGCTTCGTCCGGGTCTCCGAGCGCGGCCACCAGCGGCGAGCGGTGCCACCCGGTGCTGAAGATCTGGGGCGTGTCGCTCCCGGTCCGGGTGGCGGCGCGCTCGATCCACGCGCGCCCACCCGGATCGGGGATGATCTCCGAGAGCAGGCGCGCCGTGATCTGGGTCGCGGGCTTCGACCGGTCGGAGCGCCCCGCGGCGAGGAGTCGTCCCTCGCCGTCGACGACGGTCGCCAGCGCCACGTTTCCGAGGGTCCCCGCGCGCAGCGCGAGCGCCGCATTCAGGCGGTCGGCGGGGCCGGCCCACGGCGCACCGCCGCCGGCGAGCATCATCGCGTCCGTGACGAGCGCCTCTTCCTGCGACCACGCGAGGACGGTCGATCGCATGGCTTCGACCTCGCGGTCGACCTGCGCCGCCGTCTCCCGGGCGAGTCGCGTGAGCCAGGATTCGACGACGTTCTTCGTCAGCTGGTTTCGGGCTTGGAGGTACGCCCACACCTCGATTCCGAGGAACGGGACGAGCCCCACGAGGAGGAACACCCCCACCAGCTTGACGAAGATGCCGCGTGGAAGCCTCACGTGGCGGCCGAGTCATCCATCCGCGGGAAGAGTGGCGGGCCCATCTCGAGCTGTCGCTCGGGTGGGATCCGCAGTGCCGCCGGGTCCGTGAGCGCGGCGTGCGGGTCGATGGTCTGCCCCGTCAATCGTCGCACCAGCTCGGCCATCTTCACTGGCATGAACGGGTAGAGGAGCGTTCCTGCGATCAGCGTGAGCGTCGCCAGCTCGGTGAGCACCACGTCGAGCTCCGCGGCCTTCGACTTGTCCTTGAAGAGGGCCCACGGGGCGCGGACGTCGACCCAGTTGTTGGCGCGCTCGACGATCGTCATGGCGGCCGACGCGGCTCCCTGCAGATCCAATTCGTCCATGGCGGCGAGGCAGCGCGACACCGACGACTTCGCGTCGTGAACGATCGCCGACGCGGACAGGTCCCCGCGGACGTGCCCGCCCTGGTACTTGTGCGTCATGGATACGACGCGGCTGAGGAGATTCCCCAAGCCGTTCGCGAGGTCGGTGTTCGCTCGGATCTTCAGACGTTCCTCCGTGTACTCCAGGTCGTTTCCGTACTGCGCCTCGCGACAGAGGTAGTAGCGGAGAGCATCCGCCGTGTATTTCGCCGCGATTGCCTTGGGATCCACGCTCGTACCGGCGCTCTTGCTCATGCGATCGCCGCCCAGGTTCACGTAGCCGTGGCCGAAGATCTGGCGGGGGAGCGGGAGGCCGGCGGACATCAGCATGGCCGGCCAGATCACGCAGTGGAAGCGGGTGATGTCCTTTCCGACGACGTGCACGTCGGCCGGCCACCACTTGGCGAACGCGGCCGCGTCATCGGGGAAGCCTGCGCCCGTGACGTAGTTGATCAGCGCGTCGAACCACACGTAGACCTTCGCCGTTTCGTCGAACGGGAACGTGACGCCCCAAGCCACCGACTGACGCGAGATGGAAATGTCCTGCAGTCCCTGTTCGAGGAGCGAGAGCAACTCGTTCTTCCGGAACTCGGGCTGAACGAACCCCGGGTTCTCCGCGTAGTGGCGGAGAAGCGGGTCTCGGTACTTCGACAGGCGGAAGAACCAGTTCTTCTCCTCGAGCCAGGTCGGGTCCTGCTTCAGGTGTTCGGGGCACTTGCCGTCGACGAGTTCCTCGGCCTTCTTGAACGCTTCGCAGCCCGTGCAGTACCAGCCCTCGTAACTGCCCTGGTGGAGATCGCCCTTCGCGTGGATCCGGCGGACGATCTCCTGCACGGCCTTCTTGTGGCGCGGCTCCGTCGTGCGGATGAAGACGTCGTAGGAGCACCCGAGGGCGTCCCAGACGTCGCGGAAGATCCGCTCCATCTCGTCGCAGTAGGCCAGCGGGTCCAGCCCCTTCTCCCGCGCGGCCCGCTCGATCTTCAGGCTGTGCTCGTCGTTCCCCATGAGGAACTGGACGTCGTGGCCGCGGGCCCTGTGGTATCGAGCGATCACGTCGGCGGTGATCTTCTCGTAGGCCGTACCCAGGTGCGGCCGGCTGTTCACGTAGTCGATCGCCGTCGTCAGATAGAAGCGCATGGCGCGACTGTATCGTCGGCGACCCGGGGGATCGAGCGTCGTCGGCGGCCAGCGATGGCCGGAAGCCGATGCGCGCGCCTCGTGGCGGCTTCCGGGAGACGGCCACGCGCCGACGCGATCGCTGCTACGATGCCGCCTCGTCATGGGAATGAACGCCCTCTATCCAGGCAGCTTCGATCCGGTCACGTTCGGGCACCTGGACCTGATCCGCCGCGCGAGTCGGATGTTCGATCGGCTCGTCGTCGCCATCGGCACGAACGTCACGAAGTCGCCGTTGTTCACCGCCGAAGAGCGGATGGCCTTCATCCGCGCCGAGACGAGCGGCCTGGCGAACCTCGACGTCGTGACGTTCGAGGGGATGGCGGTCGACTGCGCGCGCAGCCGCGGCCTCGGCGTCATCCTCCGCGGCATCCGCACCGTGTCCGATTTCGAGAGCGAGTACGTGATGGCGATGACGAATCGGGGCTTCGCTCCCGAGATCGAGACCATCTGCCTGATGCCCGACGAGAAGTGGGCGCTCACGTCGAGCCGCCTCATTCGCGAGATCGCCGTCGTCGGCGGTGACGTCTCGCGCTTCGTCCCGGCGCCCGTGGCGTCGGCGCTCGCACGACGCCTGAAGTCCAAGCCCTGACCAACCCGCAACGGAAAGCCATGTCACAACGAGACAGCTCGATCGTGAAGACGGACGGTGCTCCCCAGGCCATCGGTCCCTACAGCCAGGCGGTGATCTCGAACGGCGTCGTCTACTGCTCGGGGCAGGTCGCGTTGGACCCGAAGACGATGCAGATGGTGGGCAGCACGACGGCCGAGCAGACGGTGCAGGTCTTGAAGAACCTGACGGCCGTACTCGCCGCTGCCGGCTGCCTCACGACGGACGTGGTGCGGTGCACCGTGTTCTTGAAGAACCTCGGCGACTTCGCCGCCATGAACGAGATCTACGGCAAGACGTTCTCCGAGAACCCGCCGTCGCGTTCGACCGTCGAGGCGGCGCGTCTTCCCAAGGACGCACTGGTCGAGATCGACTGCATCGCCGTGATCGGGCATGGCAAGGTGCTGAAGAGCCGCTGAGCGGCGCTGACCGTCGCCGCGCCAGGTCGTCACTCGAGGCGTGACACCCGCGGACCTGCCGACTAAGCTCGTGGCGCACTCGCGCGCCGCGGGTGCGCGGCCGGTCTCGAGCCTGGGAGGATCCGACGTGAACGGCATCGATAGACGCGAGTTCCTCGAGAACCTGGGGCGTGGGTCGTTGCTGGCGTTGTTGGCGCCGGCATGCTTCGGAGAGAGGCCGCTCGGAATTCGCACGCGGCCACTGCAGGACCCGGATGACCGTCTCGACCTGGGGCGGTTCGAGCCGCTCGTTCGCGAGATGCAGGACACGCCGCCGGACCTGTGCGTGCGGCGAGCGGTGGAACGACTTCGCGCCGGAACGCCCCTCGACACGCTGGTTGCCGCCGCGGCGCTGGCGAACGCGCGCACCTTCGGCGGTGAGGACTACACGGGCTACCACTGCGCCATGGCGCTCATCCCGGCGCGTCAGATGGCTGCCCAGATGCCAGACCCGAAACTCGCGGCCCTTCCCGTGCTGAAGGTCCTGCAACGGAACGCGACGCGCATGCGCGAACGGGGAGGGCGGGAGAAGGAGGTGTTGCGCAAGGTCGGCGCGCCCACCGGATCCGACGCCGCCGCCATGCTGGCAGCGGAGCGAGCTGGCGACATCGGCGCGGCCGAACGATCCCTCGCCGGAATCATCTCGAACGGTGCTGGGGCCGCGTTCGACGCCCTTCAGCCTCTGGTGCGCGACAACGTCGACGTTCACCAGGTCGTGCTCGCGTGGCGCGCCTGGGACATGATCAGCCTCGTCGGCGCGGAGAACGCGCAGGTGATGTTGCGACAATCGCTGCGCCAGTGCGTCGACCGCGAACGATCGCGTGCGAAGGACGGGCGGCCCGCTCCCACGATCCGCGACGTGGTCCCGAAGCTCATGACCGAGTTCCACCTCGACGGGGACGTCCGCCCGTCGGCGAAGCCAGCGGACGACGCGACGCTCGACGCCCTCGCAGCGCGGATCATGGCTGGGACGTCGGACGCCGCAGCACGCGAGGTCGCCGACGCGCTTTCCAAGGGCCTCGGGCTGGCGACCGTCGGCGAGGCGATCTCTCTCGCGGCCGTGCGGCTTCTACTGCACGACCCGGGTACGACTCGGGAGAATCCCGGCAAACCCAAGGGCAGCGTCCACGGAGCCTCCGTCGGTGTCCATGCCTCCGATGCAGCGAGCGCATGGCGCCGCATCGCCGCGGTCACCACTCCGGCGACGTCGACCGCCACGATGATCGCCGCGGGCTGGCACACCGGAGGCCAAAGCGGCTCCGTCGATCTGGGCAAGCCGCATCATGCGAGCGCTCGCGATCGTGCCGCTGCCGTCGTCCCGAAGGACGTCGTGGGTGCGTTGGAGGAGAGCATCCGCGGTCGCGATCAGGCGGCCGCGGCCGCGCTCGTCGAGCGCTACGGCAGCCTGGATCTCCCGGCCGACCCGGTGATCGCGACGTGCCTGACCCATGCCGTCGAGAGCGACGGCGCCCTGCATCACGAGAAGTTCTTCCGCACGGCGATCGAGGAGTTCTCGTCCTCGCGACCCGCATTCCGCTGGCTCTATCTCGCGGCGCTGGCCCGCGTCGTCGCCAGCGGCTTCGGCTTCGAAGCTCCCGGATTGAGCGAGGCCCGCCAGCGGCTTCTCGCGTGACGGCGGCAAGGGGCGCACTCGGATGACGGCGAACCGCCAGTCGGCGTCGGTGGCTTGGTGCGCGGACGACATCCAGGTCACGACCGCCGAGTTCGACCTGTCGTCATGGGGTCAGTCGCGTCGTCGTGACACGACCGTCCTCGCGTCGGGGGTCCGCCTCGTGGACGCGATCGAGTGGGTCGACGTGGATCCGGACGCGACCCAGGTTTCGGCATGCGAGTATTGCGGATGCGCAGGTTGTGCGCCCGGGGGGTGGGTGGCCCTCCGACGCATCGGTGATCGAGTCATCTGGGTTCCTTCCTTTGGCGCCATGGGCCGAGGCGCTTGGGAACTGGACGACTACGGCCCGCCCCCGTTCCTGCGCAGCCGGGGAGCACCGCTGTTCGGCCCCGCTGCTTGGGAGCGCCTCCGCGCGCTCAACCGCCGTTTCCCGCACCGCGACGACCTTCCGCGACTCGACTCGCGCGAGGCTGCACGGCTGTGCCAATGGACGGCGCCCTGCGGAGTCCTCGGGGAGTTTCCCGGGGAGCCGAGCTTGCGGCGCGACTGGCTCCTCGCCGTCACGGATGGCGAGCTGCGGATCGAGGCCGACGTCGTCGACGATTGGTTGCGGACGTGCTTTCGGGCGGCAGAGCCCATGGAGTTCTGCGGGGACGCCGGCAAGTCGCGGCCGATCGAGTTCTGGCTCGAGGATTCGGTGGGGGCAGGCTGGACGTCTTTCGCCCACGTTCCCGACGGCGTCTGCATGCTCCTCGGCGGCGGCACGGCCCGGCCGCGCGGCGCGGCGCCACACCCGTGAGCGCGAGCGCATGCGGCGAGCGGCTCACGCAGATCACGAGCTCTCGTCGCGGACCGTCGACGACGGTGATCCTCCGGGCGTGCGCGAGTGTGCTGCGCCGTCTCGACCGGGAGTGCGGCGAGGAACCGGCGCGCCTGCGAGTCGATCTCGATTTGACGGTCGAAGTCCTCGGACTTGAGACCTTCTCATACGCCCAATGGGCACTTCTGACTGCGCATGAGCCTTATTCGGAACGCTCCCGCGCGCACCTACGTTCCTCCGTCGCCAAACGGTGACGGAAGGTTCGTTGGTCAATCGGAGTGCAGCACATGCGTTCAACAAGACTACGACCGTGCTTCATCCGCCTCGTGGTGGCGGCGGTCGCTGGGTTCGCATTCGTGGCGTGTGGTGGTGGTGGCGGTGGTGGGGGAGGAGGAGGCGGCGGCGGTGGCGGAGGTGGTGGCGGCGGAGTCGTCGTGACTCCACCGGATCCCGTTCCGCTGAACATCTACGAAAGCCTCCCCGGCGCAGTCTTCACGATCACTTCGTTCGCCGGCGGCACTGGCGCTGGCGGCTCGTTCCGCGTCGGTGATACGCCCGTCATCAATTTCACTCTGACGAAGACCAACGGAACCGCGCTGAAGGTCACCGATCTGAACTCGGCCTCCGCCTACATCTCCGGGCCGTCGTCCAACTACCAGGTCGTGATTCCGCGCCAGACGGACTTCATCTCGCGAACGGTCACTAACACGGACGGCACGTACAGCTACACGTTCCCGATGCCGATCCCGGCGACGTTCGGCGCGCCGTTGAACGACACGACGGCGTTCGGCGCCGGCGACGGCGAGCTCACTGGCCAGGCGCTCGTGCCCGGCACGTACACCCTCGGCATCGAGGGCTACAAGAACTACATCGTCGGACAGACGGTCTATCGTGACCCGATCAACGTCACGCGCGACTTCCTCTTCGGGGGCGCGACGACGATCGAGCACCGAGAGCTGGTCAAGAACGAGAACTGCGCCCAATGCCACGACCAGGTCCGCGCGCATGGGACCTTCCGCCGTGACGTCAAGCTCTGCGTGCTGTGCCACACCTCGGGCTCCGAGGATCGCAACGTGGCATCCGTGGAGGGCGGCACGCCCGGCGCATCGATCGACTTCCGTGTGATGATCCACAAGATCCACAACGGCGAGCACCTGCCATCCGTACTCGGCGTCTCGACGAACAGCGACGGCACGCGGAACTACGGGGCGACGCCGACGCCGTACAAGCTCGTCGGCTTCAACAACTCGGTACTCGACTTCTCCGAGGTCGTCTTCCCCGTTTGGCCGAACCTTTCGTCGGCGATGCCGCGTCGCTTCGGATACACGGCGCTGACGACGACACAGAAGGCGCTCGACGACACGATCCGGACCGGTGTCACGGCGTGCGCCAAGTGTCACGGCGATCCAGACGGCTCGGGCCCGCTCACGGCACCCGCGCAGGGCGACACGATCTACACGAACCCCACCCGCCGTGCGTGCGGTTCCTGCCACGACGACATCGACTGGACGAAGCCTTACGAGGCGAACGTCCTCGCGATGCCGCCGCAGCCCGATGACTCGGCCTGCGCGACCTGTCACAGCCCGACGGGAATCCTCGACACGCAGGAAGCACACACGCACCCGATGACGGATCCCGCGATCAACACGGGCATCCACATCAACCTTCAGACCGTCGCCGAGGCCGGCGCGAACAACGCCAACGGGCGCATAGACGTCGGCGAGAAGATCGCGCTGACGTTCACCATCACCAACGACCTGGGCGCGCCCATCGCGCCGTCGGCACTCGCGGGGTCGGTCAGCTGCGTGATCGTCGGGCCGACCAACAATCGCAACTTCGTCAACAACCTGTCGATTCCGGTCGCGGCGCTCGGCACCGGACCGACCTACAACGTCAACGTGCCTGAACTCGTCCAACTGGAGCTGGTCGGCACGTCGACGGGGGCCTTGGAGACGTTCACGACCGCGCGCATCCCGCAATGGAACGTGACCAACGCTCTGACGTCCGTGCGCGTTCGGACGGCGACGGCTGCGTCGACGACTCTCACCGCCGCCGGCGTCCCGATGCAGAACTACATCGACGTGGCGAGCGCCGCGGGCTTCGTGAGGGACGGTTACCT
Source organism: Planctomycetota bacterium (assembly GCA_044222185.1). Classification (GTDB taxonomy): domain Bacteria; phylum Planctomycetota; family CAIWVZ01; genus JBGANV01. The sequence goes on along the minus strand of JBGANV010000003.1, from coordinate 113,293 downwards.
GGTGATCGAATCGGGTGTCCCCGGGAAGGAGGAGTACCTCCGAGTCCAGACCGTCTCCGGCAACCGGCTGTGGTTCGCGTCCGGCGGCTCGTCCACCTACCAGCCGTCGCTGCGGTACTCGCATGCGTCGGGCGTGTCGGTCGCGCCCGTGACCCTCACGACGAAGACCGTCACGACGGACTACACGGTGAACGCGGCCACGGGGCAGATCACCGAGGTCACGGAATTCGGCACGGGCAACCAGGTCATCGTGACCTACACGACGGACTTCCAGCTGCCGGCTCTTTACCCGAACGCACTGAACGAATCGGCGGACCTGTCCGAGAACGACGGCAATTGGAGCGGGAAGCCGATCGCGAGCGGGACGTACACGATCGGCATCTGGGATTCGTTCAACGCCGTCGTGGCTCGCCACGGCGAAACGCAGACCTACCGGATTGCCAGCGACCCGATGACCGTGGACTTCCTCGTGGGATCCGCGACCACGCTCGAACCGACCGCGTACCTGACGTCGGGAGCCTCCTGTGATTCCTGCCACGACATGGTGCTCGCGCACGGTTCGGGCCGACGCGGATACGACACGTGCATCCTGTGCCACGGCATGTCGGGCTTCGCGGACCGTCCGCAATACGTGGCGCCCAACGCGCCGGCGACGCTGGGGATCGGCGTCCACTTCCGCCAGTTCCTGCATCGCCTGCATGCAGGAACCCAGCTCGAGAACGCAGCCGCCGACACGCTCGCGCTCGGCGGCGGATCGACCTATCCCAACAACTGGTCGGCATTCGCGGTCGGTGAGGTCGGGTTCCCCGCGATGCCCGAGGGCGTGAAGAGCTGCGCCAAGTGCCATGGCTCCGCCAAACCGTGGCAGAGCTTCACGGACCGCGATCACCCCACCAACATGACGATGCACGCGCAGCCGTGGAAGACGGCATGCAGCTCGTGCCACGACACGGTGGAGGCTGGCGCGCACATGGACACGAAGGTGTCGTCCACGGGACAGGAGTCCTGCAACGTCTGCCACGGCCCGGGTGAGGCCGCAGACGTCGACGTGATGCACAAGATCAGGTAGTTCCTGGTTCGATCCGCAAGCGCGCGCCACCGTGTCCCGTGACGCGGGCGGCGCGCGCGTCGTTTTCGGGGGTCCGTGCGGTCGCAAACGTGGAGCCGAGCCGTGACGCCAGAACCTGCGGTCGAGTTCTCCGCCCGAACGCTCGCGGCCGTCGAGGCCCTGCGCGAGCAGTTGCTCGCGACCGAGGCCGAGCACCGTGCCGCCATCGACCGGGCAGCGCCGGCCGCTCGTGCGAGCGCGTGCAATCTCGTTCACTACGTCGCGCTCCGGCAGCATGACCTTCGCGATCTTCAATCAGAGCTGGCGTCGGTCGGGCTCTCGTCGCTGGGTCGGAGCGAGGCTCACGTCCTCGCGAGCCTCGATGCCGTGCTGTGGGCGCTGAGTCGGATGTCTGGCGTCGACCGCCGGCGCGGACCGTCGTCGAACCTCGCTCCCGTCGACTTCCGGGTGGGGCGTGAACTGCTCCGCCGCAACACGCAGGAGATGTTCGGTGCTCGTCCGGAGGGACGCGACGTCCGAATCATGGTGACGATGCCGTCCGAGGCGGCGTCCGATCCCGACCTCGTACGTGGGCTCCTGGATGCCGGCATGGACGTCATGCGCATCAACGCGGCGCACGATGGGCCGGAAGCGTGGGAGCGGATGGTCAGGAACCTTCGGCGCGCGAGCGACGCCAGCGGTCGGCGTTGCCGCGTCCTGATCGACCTGGGAGGGCCCAAGCTGCGAACGGGTCCGATCGCGTCGCAGGCGAACGTCGTTCGCTGGAAGCCCGCGCGCGACGAGTTCGGCGCAACCATCGCTCCGGCCCGGGTTCGGCTGATCGCCGCGGATGGGGCCGTCGTCGGTCGCGATGAGGACGCGACGCTCGGGATCGACGTGGCGGCGCTCGCGCGGCTCCAGGCCGGCGATGAGATTTCCCTTACCGAGGCGAGGGGGCGCAAGCTCCGCCTGTCCGTCGAGCGCGTGGAGGCGACGGGAGGTGTCATCGCCACGTGTGACGACGGAGCCTACGTGCGTGCCGGGACGCCGCTCACGGTGCTGCGCAACGGCCGCACGATCGCATCGGGTTGCACGCACGTACCCGTGGAGGTCGACGCACGGGCGTTGCTGCGAAACGGCGACGTGATGGTGCTGACGCGTGACGCCACGCACGGGTCGCGCGAGCAGCGGGATGCCGCGGGCGCGGTCGTGGTCCCGGCCCGCGTGCCGTGCAGGCTCCCCGAGGTGTTTCGGGACACGCGAGTGGGCGACCGCGTCTGGCTCGACGATGGCAAGGTCGGTGGCATGATCACGCGCGTGAGCCCGGACAGCCTGGAGGTGAGAGTCACCCAGGCGGGTCCGAAGGGGGTGCGATTGGGCGCCGACAAGGGCATCAACCTCCCCGACAGTCATCTCGACCTTCCGGCGCTCACGGCGAAGGACCTCGCCGACCTGGACTTCGCGGCGACGCATGCGGACATGATCGGTCTGTCCTTCCTTCGTAGCCACGAGGACGTCCTGCTCCTCGAGGAGGAACTGGCGCGGCGCGGGGCGGCACACCTCGGGATCATGCTCAAGGTGGAGACGCGCGAGGCGTTCGAGAACCTGCCGAAGATCCTCCTGACCGGCCTCCGCTCGCCGCCCGTCGGCGTGATGATCGCCCGGGGAGACCTCGCCGTGGAGATGGGCTTCGAGCGGCTCGCTGAGGTCCAGGAGGAGATCCTCTGGCTCTGCGAGGCCGCACACGTTCCCGTCGTCTGGGCCACGCAGGTCCTCGAATCCATGTCGAAGAAGGGCACGCCGTCGCGGGCGGAAGTGACCGACGCCGCCATGAGCGTCCGCGCGGAGTGCGTCATGTTGAACAAGGGGCCCCACGCCGTCGCGACGGTGCGATTCCTGGACAACGTCCTGAAGCGCATGCAGGACCATCAGCAGAAGAAGCGAGCCATGCTCAGGAAGCTCCGGGTGTCCCGGTTCGACTGACCGCTCCCCGATCGGTGGCCACCCAGCGACGACCGGCATTAGAATGCGCCGGCCCGCCAGGCATTGGAGGCGTTCATGTCGGCTCGCGCTGTGGTGGTGATCGTCGTCATCGTTGCGATGGCCGTCTGCGCAGGCATGCTGCTCATGGACGGCGCCGCGATGTCCCGGCCGCCTCCGCTCCCGGCTCCCGCGCAAGCGCCCCCGGGCGTCCCGGAGCAGGCCGCCGACACGCGCGCGACTCCACTGCCGGCAGTGACTCCATCTCTCTTCGACTCGTCTCTGGAGGAACTCGTCGCCGACGATGGCGTTCGGCGCGCCGACGGGAAGGTCGAGATCCACGTCGTCTTCGAAGGTGGGGTTCCCGTGGACGCGACGCTCGTGCGGATCGTGCCTGCGAACATGCCGCCGGGGTGCCGAGCCGAGCAGGAATGGACCGACGAACTGGGCGTGGCCGCAATCGAGGCGCCAGCGGGGGACTCCGTGGTCGAGGTCGATCTGCCGCCCATCCACGGAAGCGGCGTCGTCCGTGAGCCTCTGCCGAGCGGGATTGCGAGGTGTTGCGTCGTCGTGAAGGGTCCCGCGCAGATCTGCGGGCAGTTCTGGGTCGATGGCGGAGCGCCCTCGCGCCCGGTTCCCTGGTCGGCGGTCGTGTACGACACGGTCAGGCCGGAATCCGCGACCCAACGGCGCTCCGGAGTGTCGGCGAGGGACGGGAAGTTCGCGCTTCGCGGGCTCCCGAAGACCGCGAGCGTCCGGCTGTCCGTCGGAGTTCCGTTCCTCCTCGACTCGCGATCCGGGGCCGCGGCTTTCGGCAACGTGATCACGTTGACGCCAGGAGGCGCTTCCGCCGTCGACGTCTGGCTCTTCGGACCTCCGCGGCTCTCGGGCCGGCTATTCGACGGCGAGACGGGCGCGGCACCGTGCTGGACGGCGCAGGTTCGCCTCGAGGCGCGGACGACGGCAGACCAGTCGTTCCTCGCCGACGGGGACGTCGCCGCGGATGGTTCGTTCTCCATCGAATTGCCTCGAACTCCGCTCCCGTCGGCGTCGATCCGAATCTTCGAGCGGGGTCCGACGTTGCGGCTCCGCGGTCGCATGGAGCTCGGCGATCTCGCCGATGGCTCCCGGGATCTGGGGGTCGTGACGGTGGCCCCCGCATCGAAGGTCCGCGTTCGCGTCGTCGACGATCGCGGTGAGCCGATCGCCGGCGTGCGTGGTCGTCCCATCGCGGTCGCGGAGCGAGTGACATCAGGGCTCGTGTGGGCTGCACTCGCCGATACCGATGCGGATGGCCGCACGACGTCCGGTTTTCCGGTCGCCGGCGAGTTCGAGTTCTTCAAGCGCGGATACGAGTCGGCGCGCGCGACGCTCGATCCGGCGTCGACGTCCGAGATCGTCGTGACGTTGTCGCGGCAGTCCCGTCTGCGCGTGCTCGTCGGCGCCGTGGAACTGCCCGGTCGCTCCACGCTCATCGTGCGGGCGCGCGTCGCGGAGGGGGAGTGGTTCGAATCGCTCATCGGGTCACAGTTCGTCGATTTCCCCGCGCTTCCATCGACCGGGATGGCGACCATCGAGGTTCGCCACCCGAGCTTCGTGACGACGCTGTGGAGCACGGCCGTCGAGCTGACGCGCGGCCACGACGTGGAAGTCTCCGTGCCGAGCCTGACCTTTCGGCACTTCTACCTGACGGTCATCAGCCCGGACGGAAGGACTCCGACGAACGTGCGCGCGTCCGTGCGCGGCCTGCGCGACGATCTGGAGACTCTCCGCATCGCGGGTGACGACGAGGGAATCCGCGTGGAACCGGTCTTCGACGACGCGGTGTGGATTTCGGTCGGCTGCGACCAGGGGCGGTTCACCGACGAGCACTTCGCGGTTCCGGCCGACGGGGCCCGCGTGACGGTCCGGCTGCGGCCATCGAGCGACGATCCGCCGGCGAAGAAGTGACGGTGCTCGTCAGCGCGACCGCGCCGCCTCGACGGCGCGCCGTTGGTTCGCGCGGACGCGTGCGGCGCCGTCGGGATCGCCGGCCTGCTCGAGGATGTTGGCGAGATTCTCGGACGCGGTGCCATCCGTGGGCATGATCGACAGCTCGCGTTCGAACGCGAGCTTCGCATCGCTCGCGCGGCCCGCACGCCGGAGAGCCAGGCCGAGCAGCCCGTGCAACTGAGGCATGGCGGGCGCGCGCCGCACGCTCTCTTCGAGAAACGCGATCTCGTCCGAGCTCACCGGGCCCCCGGTCGCCGCGCGATCCTGTTCTCGAACGACGGAAAGCGTCAACCGGGCAGGAACGTGCCCCGGATCGACCCTCACGGCCGACTCGAGGAGGGCTCGCGCCTGCGCGCGGTCCCGTGGATCCGCGGGCCGCGTACCGCCCTCCGGCAACAGCAACGACGTGGCCATCATCCACATGGATCCGGCCGCGTCGGGCGCGTCCCGCATCTGTGCGTCACAGGCGGAGCGCTCCGACTTCCAGTCGGTGGCGCGCAGTCCCGACACGACCGCGAGAGCGAACGCCGCGCCCCACATGAGGCCCGTCCCCGCCCTGCCGATCCGCGCCGCCGCGAGCCCGACGAGCAGGGCGGCTCCCGCGGTCGGCAACGCGAGGAACCGCTCGGCGAAGATCTCACCCGTCCTGACGAACACGTTCAGCACCGGCACGAGTGGGATGACGAAAAGGACGACTGCGAAGGCTGCTCGCGGGTACTTCGGCCAGCGCACGACGGCCGTGATCGTTCCGGCGGCGATCGCTGCGCCCGCGATTGCTGCGACCGACGCGGCACCCGTGACGATGCGCGACTCGTCGTACTCGACGAGAAGTGGGTTGGGCCAGACGATCATCGCCACGTATCGGCACAGGAGTTCGGCGCCTGCGAGGCAGCGGGAGCCGAACCCGAAACCGTCGAGGACGGCCATACCAGGTGCGAGCGACACACCGCCGACGACCCACCACCTCACGGCGAACGCTGCACATAGCCCCAGAGCGACCCAGATCGTGCGCGCGATGCGGTCACGCCGCGCGAGCCCTGGAAGCATGGGGAGGAGCGCCGCAAGCACGAACCCCTGCTCCTTCGACCACGCAGCGAGGATCGCCAGCGCGGCGGCGAGCGGGCCGCGCCAGCTGCCCTTGGGGCCGGCAGCGACGACGAGCGCTCCGATCGCGAACACGCACAGGAGGTCCTCCGCGCGACCGGAGATCCAGCAGACCGCCTCGGATCGAGCTGCGTGAGCGGCGAAGACGACACCCGACGCCAGTGCGTACCGCGGAGCAAGCCCGAGGCGCCGGCCGAGCGCGGCCACGAGAGCGCTCGCGATCGCCGCGAGCGCCATGTTCGTCAGGTGGAATACCCCGGGTTCGGACTTCGTGCGAACCAGGCGATCGGCCCGAAGCGAGAGCGTCGTCACAGGCCGGTAGAGACCCAGCGGTCGCGTGGGCGGAAACGTCGACGAGAAGATCACCCCCAGGCCTGCGGGGCCCTGAACGTGGGGGTTGGTGCGGACGTACTCGTGATCGTCGCGGACGAATCCACCGCCGATCGACGGGAATGCGACGAGGCATGCGACGAGGGCTGGGATCGCCAGGAGCGCCACCGTTCCCGGTTGTCCGTCGGGTGCGTTCACCGGGGGCCTGGGCATCGAGTAGATGTGCGGGATGGACTCATCGACCTGTGGCCGAACGGGGTGGGGCGGATTGTAGGTGCACGACGGCGCCACGCCACGCGGCCCGATCCACCGTGCTAACTTTCGCGCCCATGGCTCTGCGGACGCGATGCCCCAAGTGCGAAACCGACGTGCGTGAGGGCACCCGGCGCTGCCCGATCTGCGCGACGCCGCTTTCCGTCGACGCCCTGGAACCGAGGATCCCCGAGGAGGGGGATCCGCTCATCGATCCGCTGCTCGATCTCTTCGACCGGGACGAGCCCGTTCGCACGTGCCCTTCGTGCTGGAACGAGTTCCTGTCGGCGCTGAAGCGGTGCAGCGCCTGCGACTGCATGTTGCGCGTGATCCCCCGTTCGAAGTTCGAGGCGGCCCTCCGCCACCGGCCCGTGGTCGACCGGGGTACCCGCGTGATGAAGGGGCCGGAGGATACGCCGCGGGATCTGATGCGCGTCCACACCTGCGTCGACCCGAGCGAGGCCCAGAAGTGGGTGAAGGAGTTCCGGTTCATGGGCGCCAAGCTCTGGGTCGGAACCGACACGCTCGACGTGGACAAGGACACGTCGCGAATCGGGCTCTACGTTCGTCCCGCGGACTTCGAGACGGCGCGCTACCTGTTCGGTGCGCAACGCGCGTCCGAGCCCGATCCGTTCGGCCCGAAAGACTCGCGCGATGCCCGACGCCGCAGGCTCGACGATGCGCGGCTGTACCTGGAGTTCCGCAAGTACAAGCAGGTGATCGCCATCCTCGACGTGACCAGCGGGGATCCGGAGGCCGACGACCTTCTGGGCGACGCGCTCGTGTTCGCAGGACGGGTCCGCGAGGCCGAGCGGCGTGCATCCGCTGGGGCCGAGGCGTCACCGCAAGGGCCATCGCGCGGCAAGCTGCTGTTTTCGGCGGGGGTGTTCGCAGCGTTGGGAAACGACGGTACGCCCCACGGCGACGGTTCGCGTCTGCTGGTCGCCCGCGACCGGCTCGTCCGTGCGACGGCCGAGGCTCCGCGCCTGCTCGATGCGGGCAAGGCGCTCGTGGAGGTCCTGACGTTCCTGCGTGACGAGCCCGCGGCCCTCGCCGAGCTGCGCCGCATGACACGGTTGAATCCCAACGTGCTCGCCATCGACGGCTGGTTCCGTGCGACGCACGAGACCTTGCGTGCACGTCATCTGTGACGCTCGCGTCCGTTTCACCGAATCGTGGAGGATTCCGTCCATGCCGTGGCTCTACCTGTTGATCGCGGCCGCCTTCGAAATCACCTGGGCCATCGCGCTGAAGGCGAGTCGCGGGATGACGATCCTTCTCCCGGCATCCGTCACGGTCGTCGCGTACGTCGCGAGCCTCGTGTTCCTCGCATTCGCCGTGCGCTCGCTGCCCATCAGCACGGCCTACGCGGTGTGGACGGGCATCGGCGCCGCGGGCACGGCGATCATCGGCATGGTGGTGCTCGACGAGCCAAGGGATGCGGCGCGGGTCGTCTGCATCGCGCTGATCGTCGCCGGTACCGTCGGGTTGAAGTTCGCCTCGCGCAGCTGAGGCGCGCGGCCGTTCACGCGGTCGTGCGGACCGCGACCGGGCAAGCGACCTGGCGACCGCCCTGGATGGCCTGCATCGGCGGCCTCGTCGTCGCACACGATGGCTCGACCAGCGGGCAGCGGAGCCGGTAGATGCAGCCCGTCGCAGGCAGCTCGGTGGACGGAACCTCGGCCGGGAGGGCATCGAGCATGGCTCGCGCCCGGGCCGGATCGGATTCGGGTGTCGAGGCCACGAGTGCCCGTGTGTAGGGATGCAGCGGTCTGCGGATCACGTCGGCGGCGACTCCGGCTTCGACCGCATATCCCCGATAGAGGACGAGCACTCCGGTCGCCATCCGCCGCAGGAGGGAGAGGTCGTGTGTGATCATCACGTACGTCAGGTCGCGCTCGCGCTTCAGCCGTTCGAGCAGTTCGAGGATCTGCACCTGCAACGAGACGTCGAGCGCCGACAGTGGCTCGTCGAGGACGAGGATCTCGGGACGGACGGCGACGGCGCGCGCGATGCACAGTCGTTGCTTCTGACCGCCGGACATCTCGTGTGGAAATCGGTCCAGGAGCGCGGGGTCCAGCTCGACCTGCTGCATCAGCTCGCGAGCTTCCGCCTCGCATGCCGCCCTCTTCGGCCGTGGCGTGCGGAGCGACATGGGCTCGAACAGCGTGTCGCGGGCGAGGAACCGCGGATCCAGCGCGCCGCTGGGATCCTGGAACACGGGCTGGATCCGGCGGCGGAGGTCCCGTGGCATGCGCGCGGGGTCCGCCGGGACGTCCGTGCCGAAGACCCGGACGATGCCGCGCTGCCGCGCCAGCAGCCCGAGCAGGGCGCGCGCGAGCGTGGACTTGCCCGAGCCCGACTCGCCGACGACGGCGAGGACGTCACCGCGAGCGACGTCGACGGTGACGTCGACGAGGGCGCGCGTGTCGTGGCCGTCGTTGCCGCGGAACGTCACGTCGACGTGCTCGACCTGGATGACCGGTGAGGCGGCCCGCGTCACGACGCGTCTCCGCGGCGCGCCGCCGCCAGGAGTCCGCGTGTGACCGGGTGGGTCGGCGCGCGGAAGATCGCGTCGACGGCCCCCTGCTCGACGACGAGTCCCCGCTCCATCACGAGCACCCGATCCGCGACGCCGCCGACGACGGCGAGGTCGTGGGAGACGATGACGAGCGCGACGTTGCGTTCGGTCGTGATCTGGCGCATGAGCCGCAGGAGCTGCGCCTGCACCGTCACGTCGAGCGCGGTCGTGGGCTCGTCGGCGAAGACGAGGTCGGGGCCGGCCGAGAGCGCGATGGCGATCATCACGCGCTGGCAGAGTCCTCCCGACAGCTCGTGCGGGTAGGCGTCGAAACGGCGCTCGGGGTCGGGAATCGCCAGCACCCGGAACAGATCCAGCGCCCGCGCGCGGGCCGCGGCGCGCGACACGTTCTCGTGCGCGTGGATCGCCTCGACCACCTGCGCGCCGACCCTCATGTGCGGCGCGAGGGCTCCGACCGGGTCCTGGAAGACCATCCCGATCCGCCTCCCGAGGATCCGACGCCGCGTGACGGGGCTCATCGTCAAGAGGTCCACGCCGTCGAACGTGGCGCGCTTCGCCGTGACCGTGGCCGTGCGCGGGAGCAGTCCCGTGAGCGCAAGCTGCGTCACCGATTTGCCGGATCCCGATTCGCCGACGATCGCCAGTCGCTCGCCGCGCTCGACCGAGAACGAGAGCCCGCGGACGGCATCGACGGACCCGCGCTCCGTCTGGAAACGGACGTGCAGGTCCAGGACGTCGAGCAGCGGCATGGCGGCACTCTATCGTCAAGCGCCGCGCCGTCACGCTTGCCGGATCCAGCGATGCCGATGAAGATCCACCCGCCCGCTCCGGGAGCCGGAGCGATTCGTGAGGCCGAATGGACCCTGGAATCTTCCTCTTCCTCTTCGTGGCGCTGTTCGTCGCGGCGATCCTCATCGGCATCTTCTTCAACGAGGATGCGCGGATCCGCCGCGCACTGGCGAAACGTCCCCTGGTGCCGATCCGGAGCGCCACGGGAACCGAACCGGTCCGGTTCGTGGGCCAGATCCTCGCCGTGGGCCCGCCGATCCAGTCCCCGTTGGGCCGACAACCCTGCGTCTACTGGGAGGTCGCCGTGAAGGTCCATCGCCGCTCGGGCAAGCATTCCCATTGGCGAACCGTGATCGACCGCTGTCATGGCGTCGACTTCCTCGTGCGCGATGGCACGGGGGAGGTTCTCGTGAAGATGGCGGCGACTCCGTCCGTGGCGCTGGAATCCACGAGCCGCTTCGATTCGGGAGCGTTCAACGATCCGCCGCCGCACTTCGAGGAGTTCCTGGCAGCCCACGGTGAGTCGGCCACGACCTTCTTCGGTTTCAACCGCCGGATCCGGTACACGGAGGGCACGCTGCGGGTGGGGCAGACCATCGCGATCTCGGGGAGGCTGCGGTGGGACACGGTCCGGGGTCCGAGCGGCGACGAGAAACGCCTGGTCCTGGACGGGACGCCGGACGCGCCGATCCTCGCGAGCGACCGTTCGGGAGCCGAGTCGTGACGCGATCGGCCGTCGCGGTCAGTCCGCGCCGGCCCGCGGGTCCACGGCATCGCGGACGGAGTCGCCGAGGAAGTTGACGGCGTAGAGCAGCATCGCAAGCGCGACCGATGGGGACGCCACGAGCCAGGCACGGATGTCGATGGCGGTGACCGCGTCGAGTCCCGAGCGAGCCAGCATGCCGAGGGACACGTTCGGCGCCTCGACTCCGAGGCCGAGGAACGACAGGAACGCCTCGAAGAGGATGATCCTCGGGATGGTGAGCGTGAGCCCCACCAGGATCACGCTCCACAGGTTCGGGAGCACGTGGCGCACGAGGATCCACCATTCACTCGCCCCGAGCGCCCGCGCCGATTCGACCAGGCCTTGTTCACGCAGCGACAGGACCTGCGTTCGCACCAAACGGGCCATCGTCAACCACGTGATGGCGCCCAGGATCGCGAAGAACACGAAGATCTGGCTTCCGGGCGCCGAGTCCGGTCCGCGCATGCCGCGCAGGAACGACTGAACGAAAACGACGATGAAGACGAGCGGGACCGAGTCGACGACGTCGACGACGCGCATCAACACGAGGTCCACGCGGCCCCGGCACCAGCCGGCGGTGGCGCCCACGAGCACGCCGAGGACGAGGCTGACGGCGGCGGCACACGCCGCGGCGAGCAACGTGATCCGCGACCCGTTCACGAGCCGAGAGAGCAGGCACCGCCCGAGCGCGTCCGTTCCGAGGAGAGGTCCGATGAAACCGTCGCCGAAGATCGCGCGGCGAAGGCCGTCCATTGCGCCGTCGATCCCCTGGGACCGCGTCGCCGGCATCCCGTGTCGCCAGGCATCGGCGAACGACGGTGCGCGAAACGCCTCGGAGGCGCGAGGTTCGTCGGGGGCGGCGAGGGGCACGAGCGGGGCCAGCGCGGACGACGCGATGAAGATCGCGAGGATCGCCAGGCACGCGCGGTTGCCCACGCCGGAGACGATCCGTCGCCATGCGAGGCGCGCCAGCGAGGTCGCCGGGGCCTGCGCGCCGATCCCAGTTGCGCTCATGCGATCTTCACCCTCGGATCGAGCACGCCGTGCAAGGCGTCGACGCCCACGTTGATCGAGCAGACGAGCACCGTGTAGACGAGCACCGCGCCCATGGCCAGCGGGTAGTCGCGGTTCAACCCGGCCTGCACGAAGTGAGAGCCGAGCCCCGGGAGCGCGAAAACCGCTTCGATGACGAGGGACCCCGTCAAGGTCGCAGCAGCCGCGGGCCCGAGGTAGGCGACGACCGGCATCAGGGCGCCTGGAAGGGCGTGTCTCATGAGGACGCGCAGCGGCGACAAGCCCTTCGCCCGTGCGGTGCGCACGTAATCCCGCCCGAGTTGGTCGAGCATCCCGGCGCGGACGAGGCGCGCGATCGTCGCCGCGAGCGGCAAGGCCAGCGAGACGCCAGGAAGGATGAGGTGTCGCGGTGTCGAGAGCCCGGCCGCGGGCAGCCAGCCGGTCTTGAAGCTGAACAGCACGAGCAGTGCGGCCGCGATCACGAAGTTCGGGAGGGCGAGGCCGGTCACGGCGCCGATCATCAGCACCCGGTCGGCGAATCGCCCGCGGCGGGCCGCTGCGATCACACCTGCCGGAACTCCGATGAGCAACGCGAGGCCGAGCGCGACGACGCCGAGCATGGCCGACAACGGGAACCCCTCCGCCAGCACGTCGTTCACGGTGTAATCAGGCATCTTCAGCGATGGTCCCAGATCGAGGCGCAGCGCGTTCGCGAGCGTGTCGAGATACTGCTCCGCCACGGGACGGTCGAGGCCGTAATGCGAAAGCAAGCGCGCGCGGATCTCCGGGTCGAGCGCCACTTCGGTGTCGAAGGGGCCGCCGGGGACGGCGCGCATCAACACGAACGAGATCGTGAAGACGGTCCACGTGGTGATCACCACGAGCCCGAGCCGGCGGAGGAGGAACGCCATCAGGGGCCGTCGCGCGCGTAGAGCGCGCCCGAGCCCGAACGACGCGGCGACGGCCACGACGGCGAGCGCGAGCGTGAGAAGGGTTCCCGGGGCGATGTTCAACGCGGGCGCCCCGCGGACCGGGTGAAGAATTGCGGGAAGTGCACGTCGAGCAGATTGTCCTCGAACCCGCCGATCTCGGCGCGCACGAGGTTGTAGGAGACGTAGTGGTACAGGGGCACGATGGCGTGAGCCCGCATGAGAATCGCTTCGGCCTCGCGGAGCCGCGCGCGTCGCGCGCCCGGGTCCGCCGTGGTCCTGGCGAGTTCGTCGACGATCGCGTCGAAGCGGGGATCGCTGAATCCGGTCTGGTTGTTCCCTGCGGTCGTCGTGAAGATCTCGAGGAACGACAACGGGTCCTCGTAGTCCGCGAGCCACACGCCACGGGCAACCGAGTAGTCGAGCTTGCGGATGGCCGCGCGGGCCGCGCTCCACTCCTGGCGGGCGAGGCGGCAGGTCACCCCGAGCGTGTCGCGCCACTGGATCTGCACGAGTTCGGCGACCGACTGATGCAGCTCGCTCGTGTTGTAGAGAAGCTCGAACGATGGCATCTCGATCAGGCCGAGTTCGCGCAGGCCCGCCTGCAGCAGATCCTTCGCGCGCGAGGGGTCGAACCGCAGGACGTCGGGAGGCGTCCACTGTGGCAGTGTCGCGGGCACGAGCGTCCACGCGGGAACTTCGCCGCCATGGTGGATTGCCCGGACGAGGGTCTCCTTGTCAAGGGCGAGGTCGAGGGCCTCGCGGATGTTCCGGTTGCCGAGCACCGCATGCCTGGTGTTGATGCGGAAGAAGTACGTGCCCAGCAGGGGCGACGCGCGGAACTCGCCGGGGTGATCGCGCTTCAGCGTCGACACGAGTGACGCGGGGACGTCCGTCACCCAGTCGGCGTCGCCGGTGAAGAACATGTTGAGCAGCGTCCCGAGCGAATCGGAGACCAGTATGTCCATGGTGCGCAGGCCCACGGAGTTCGCGTTCCAGTAGTGAGGGTTCCGCTCCAGGCGGAGTCGTTCGCGGAGCCGGCGCTCGACGAGTCGGAACGGTCCGTTGCCGACGATCGTGCCGGCTTTCGTCCACGTCGCACCGGCGCGTTCGACCACGTGGCGGGGGACGGGCGAGAACGCGGGCATGGAGAGGATCTGGAGGAAGCTCGGTGACGGGTGCTCGAGCTCGATCCGCAAGGTCAGCGGATCCACGGCCTGGATTCCCACCGAATCCTCGGCAGGTCGCGGCACGCCCTTCGCCGGTCGCGCGAATGCACGCGCTCCGCGAACGTCGAAGAGGTTCGATGCGTAGCGCGCGCCGGTCTCGGGACGGAGGACGCGCAGCAGCGACCAGGCCACATCGCCCGCGCGCAACGGAGTGCCGTCCGACCAGGCCCCGCTCGGTTGCAGGTGGAACGTGTAGGTGCGGCCATCGGCGGACGATTCCCACCGCTGCGCGACGCCGGGCATGATTGTGAGCGTCTTCGGGTGGAGGATCACGAGCGGTTCGAACAGGGCGCGCGCGACGCGTGCTTCGGGAGTGCCGCTCGCCGCGGCGGGGTCGAGCGACTCGGGCTCCGTCCCGTTTCCGAGGACGAGATCCGCACGCGGCGACGTGGCCTTCTCGAAGAACCCGAGAGCGGCATGGAGGATCGCTGCGCCCAGGACGGCGCCGGCGAGCGTCATCCACGCGGCGCGGCTGTGCAGCAGGTTCCTCGACATGAGGCGTGGATGTTAGCGGAGCCGCGCCCGGCAAAACGGCCATCGGACGTTGACATCGCCGGGCCTTCCGGGCATTGTCACCGATCCCGCGCCCAGACTGGTGCGGAGGAGATCCGGGCCTTGGCTCACATCCCTCTCCGATGGCTCCCGCGCCTCGCCGCCTCGGTCGCGATCGGACTGGTCGTGGGATGCCTGGCGGCGTGCGGGAGGGAGGGGACGGCAGTCGTCGTTCCACCGCCGGCGGCGCCCGCGAGTGCGCCTTCCGACTCCAACGCCGAGAACCCGGATCGCAGCCGGCTCGTCGACCTCGCGACCATCCCATTCCACAAGGGCTGGGTCGGCGGGAGGCTCGTGCAGGTGCGATCCCTGCCCGCGTCGATCAATGCGTACGCCGAACTCGGCAGGCCGGACGTCTGGAAGATCCACAAGTACCTCCTGTCGGTGCCGCTCCTCATGGAGGACCCGGACGTCGGATCAGGCGGAATTCGCGTGGTTCCCCACGGAGCCGTGGCGTTTCCCGACGAGTCGGCGGATCACCTCGTGCACACGTGGACGCTGCGCAAGGACATCACGTGGGAGGACCACCGGCCCGTCACGGCCGCCGACTACGTGCGGACGCTCGCCCTCATGCGGACTCCCGGGATCCGCACGAATGGCGACACGTCGGCCTGGAGTGCCGTCGACTCCATGCGCGCGCTCGCTGACGACAAGCTCGAGGTCCGCTGGAAGGCACCGTCGCAGCGGGGAGTACTCGCGGTCGGCTTGGAGTTCCCCGTTCTTCCCGCGCACGCGATCCCCGGCGATGCGGCCGCGTTCAACAAGCTCACGACGCACCTCTCGTGCGGACCGTACCGCGTCTCCAAGTTCGAGGGCGGCTCGCTGGAGCTCGTGTTGCGCGACGAGTACCAGGCTGCGCCGTTTCCCATCCGCCCGCATTACGTTCACGACGTCGTATTCGAGCCCTCGCGAGGTCCCGCGGATTTCACC
Source organism: Planctomycetota bacterium (assembly GCA_044222185.1). Classification (GTDB taxonomy): domain Bacteria; phylum Planctomycetota; family CAIWVZ01; genus JBGANV01. The sequence goes on along the minus strand of JBGANV010000003.1, from coordinate 97,857 downwards.
CGCCTTTTGAACGGCGAAGTTCACCTCGCCGGCCTGTCCGCCGACCGATTCGCGGCCGTTCCGTCTGACGTCGCATTCGGCCGGGCCGCCTGGCGCACGCATTTCCACATGGCGACGACGTACAGCCTCGTCGCCTGGAACATGTTGGACCCAGCCGATCCCAAACATCTGCTCCCGCACCCGATCCTCGGGGACGTTCGGGTCCGGACGGCGCTCGCGCACCTGTTCCCGCTGGACGCGATTGCGCGGTCGACGTTCCACGGGCTCGCGCGGCCGCTCTGTCAGCCCGCGGACCCGCGTGACCCCGGGAGCGACCCCTCGATCGCGGTTCGCCCGTTCTCGCCCGCGCGCGCCGCGAGCCTCCTGGACGACGCCGGCTGGCGTGTCGGACCGGACGGCACTCGGGAGAAGGACGGGCGCAAACTGGCATTCACGATCTCGCGCCAGGAGTCCGACGACCCGCTGTTCATCGTCGTCCCACAGACTTTCCAGGACGAGGCGCGCAAGGTCGGAGTGAAGGTCGACATTTCCGTCGCTCGTTTCGGCGCGTTGACGGCCAAGGCGTCCAACCACCTCCTCGATGCGTTCATCGTGATCTGGGACGACGCACCCGTCGAACCCGGCCTCGCGGATGCCTGGCACTCGCGCACGGCGCACGTGGAATCCAGCGCCAACTACTCGGGATTCGCGGATGCGGAGGTCGACAGGCTCCTCGACGCCCTCGCCGGCACGTTCGACGCCGCACGGCGCATCGAGATCCGGCGAGCCATCCACAAGCGGATCTGGGATCTGGCCCCCGCCCAGTTCCTCTTCGCGAATGCGACGACGCTCGGGATCTCGCGCCAGTTCGCCAACGTGCGCGTGCACGATCTCGGGATCCGGTATCACGACTTCGTGCTGCGCGAGCTGTTCGACAAGGACCCGCCTCCCGGATGGAAGTGACGCGGCGTTCGTTCATGGCCCGGGTGACGTTGCGCCGCATCGGCGCGGGCCTCGCGGGGCTCATGGGAATCCTCGTCGTCAGCTTCGCGTTGCTCAGCACGCTCGCGCCGCTCGCCGTCAGCAGCTCGGAGACGGCGGGGCCGCACGCCCTGATGCCCGAGGAGGCGGCGCGGCTGCGCGCACTCTTCCGCCTGGATTCGCCCGTGTTCTTCGACGCGAGCGCCGGGTTCCCCCAGTGCGTGACGGCGACGCGTTTTGGCGACTGGCTCCAGCGCGTCCTTCGGCTGGACTTCGGCGAGTCGTTGACGATCGCGCCTGGCACGCCCATCACGGCATTGCTGCGCGAGCGGTTGCCGGTGACGCTTCTCGTGGTCGGGCTCGCCATCCTGGCATTGTTCCTGATCGGCACGCCGCTCGGGATCCTGTGCGCGTCGAGACGCGGGGGCGTGATCGACACGACGGTTCAAGGCTCGGTGGTCGTCCTTGCGGCCGCACCCGAGCCATGGGTCGGAACGCTCTTCGTCACGTTCCTCTGTTCGGCGGCGTGGTGGCGGCTCTTCCCCCTGACCGGGCTCCTGGCCCCGAGCGTGCGGGCCGACCTCTCCCAGGGCACCACGTCGTGGCTCGCGCCGCGCGTGTGGCTCGACGCCGCTCACCACCTCGTCCTTCCGGTGGCACTCCTCGTGCAGCCGGCACTCGCCGTCGTCGTGCGATCGGTGAGGAGCGCGGCCATCGGAGTCCTCGGCGCGCCGTTCGTGACGTCGCTTCGGGCGCGCGGCCTCTCCGAACGGCGGATCCTACGGCACCACGTGCTGCGTGCCGTCGTTCCGTCGGTCGTGGCCCTGGTCGTCGCCACGCTTCCGGCGCTGATCACCGGGAGCCTCATCGTCGAGACGTTGTTTGGAATCGAGGGAATGGGCGACCTGGCGTGGAGGGCGGCTTCGCAGCGCGATCTGCCCGTCGCCATGGCGGTCCTCGTGCTCGCCGCGCTCGTCACGATCGCCAGCCGGATCGTCGGGGACGTGATCAGCGGCGGGCGCGGATCGCGCGGAGTGGCGTCGTGAGCGCCTCGAGGGGGCAGAGCTTTCGGCGAGGCGCGGCGCGCGTCGTCTTCGCCGCATGTCTCGCGCTGGCGGCACTGGCCCCATTCGTGGCGAACGAGCTGCCGCTCTGCGTGCGCGGGGCTGCCGGGACGTCGTTCCCGGCGTTCGCCGGTGCGACCGGGACGGACATCGCGTGGATCGCCGGCTGTCTCGTCGTCGTCGCGGTCGCCGCGGTGCGAGGCCGGGCGCGCGTCGTCGCTCTGCTGACCGTCGCGGTCGCCACGACGACCTGGGCCTTGGTCGCCGAGCCGCCCGCGGCCGTCGCCGTTCGCACGGCGGTCGAACTGACGCGTCCCGACGTCGCCGTCGTCCGGACGGTGATCCGCTCCGGTGAGACATCCACCAACCTGGACGCACGTCTTTCTCCGATCGGCGGGGGCGACCACCCACTCGGGACCGACGACCTGGGACGCGACGTCGCCGCGCGACTCTTGTTCGGACTTCGCATCAGTCTGCTCATCGCCGTCGGCACCACGGTTCTCGCCAGCCTTCTTGGCCTCATCGTGGGCGGGCTTGCGGCGTTGGGCGGCCGAGTCCTCGACGGTGTCGCCACGTGGACGATCGACGCGATCTCGAGCGTCCCCGCCGTGGTCATGATCGTCGTCGTCCAGGCCGCAGGGATCACCGGCCTCTCCGGCATGGTGCTTCTGCTCGCACTGTGGCGGGCCGGATTCATCGCGCGGCTCGTGCGTCAGGAAGTCATGGACCTGCGCAGTGCAGCGTTCGTGACCGCGGCCCAAGCCATGGGCGAGGGGCGGATCGGGATCCTCGTCAGGCACATCCTGCCGCACGCCTTCGCGCCCGTCGTCGTCGCCGCGGGCTTCGGGATCGGCGCGACGATCCTGGCGGAGTCGAGCCTCTCGTTTCTCGGCATGGGCGTTCCCGAGCCGGCCGCATCGCTCGGCGGGCTCCTCGCTGACGGGCGGCGGAACGGCCCGGACGCGGTGCATCTCGTCGTCGTGCCCGGGGTGATCCTGCTCGCGCTGATCGCGAGCGCGCAGGTCATCGCCAGCGCCGCCCGCGACGCGCTCGACCCTCGCGGCGCGGCGGCATCACGCTGAGGTGCGCCAGGTGCCGGCCGGGCGCGCATGCTGCGTCGCCGCCGGATTGGCTGTTATGTTGCGCGCCGTGTTTCGCGACACTTCGTTCGCGATTCGTCATAGGCGCACCGGCGCCACGTTTTGGTGAGAAGGCGATGCGGAAATCCATCGTTCTGTGGTTGTTGATCGTGCCCGCGCTCACGGTGCTCGTCGCGGGATGCGGGAGTCGCGACCTGAAGGGGCGCATCGTCTTCAAGATGTCGCTCACGGGGTTGCCGGTCCTTCCGCCCCAGCATGGCGTGTACGAGGGCTGGGCGATCGTGGGCAACGAGCCCCGATCGACGGGCAAGTTCCGCATCGATCCGGCGACCAATCCGGCCAGCGTGACGAATCCCGATGGGAGCGTCGTCTACGGCACCGTCGTCGAAGCGACGTTCGGGCCTTCGGTGACGCAGCTCGGGTCCGACTTCCCGTTCATCGTCGATGCGAACGCGTTCTTCATCACGGTCGAGCCCGAGATGGACAAGGACGGACTTCCGTCCGGGAACGTCGTCCTCGCGGGGCCGATCGTGGGACATCACGCGGATCTGACGCAGACGGGGCTCAAGGCCACCGGCGGGCCCGGTCTGGGGGATCTCACGTTGTCCACGGGCCTCGCAGTCGTCACGCAGGCGACGGGAGCACCCGCGCAGCCGCAGAACGGTGTCTGGTTCACGACCAACGCGACGGGTGCGACGCCGGGGCTCTCGCTTCCCACGTTGCCGGGCAACTGGACCTACGAGGCGTGGTTGTCCGACGGGACGTCGTCGTGGTCCATGGGCAAGTTCCGCGACACCGCAGCGCCGGATGACGACGCACGGACCACCCTGACGCGCGGACTGTCGTCCATCGGCTTCCGGGCACCGGGACAGGACTTCGCGCAGCCGACCGTGATCGGCGCGACGACTGTCCTTCACCTCGCGACCGGAACGTACCGGGCCGAAGTGACGGTGGAGCCGGACGCGGACGACGACCTGGGCGCGTTCCCGCTGACGATCCTCTCCGAACCCATCCCGACGACGGCGGTCACGGCGGCGAAGGTCACTGCGGCCGAGATCACCATGACGAGCCAGACGGCACAGCTTCCGTCGCTCGCGGCGACCGTGAATCCGCTGTCTGTCGCATTCCAATCCACGGCGTCGCTGCCCTCGCTCGGCGCGGCTCGAAACGGCCACTACGAAGCGTTTGGCGTCGTTGCGGGAACGCCCCAGTCGATCGGCACGTTCGTGATCGACGGAACGACGCAGCAGGTCACGTCCATCGACGGGCTCACGATCATCGGCACGGCATCGTCGTTTCAGCTCGATCCGTCCACGTCGGGGCTGGGGCTCGGGTTTCCGAACCTCGCAGCGGCGACGGAGGTCTTCGTTTCCGTCGAGCCGCAGGGCGATCCCGACCCTGCGCCGTCCGCGTCGGTGATCGTCGCAGGCGGAATCACCGCGGGACAGGCGACGCTGAACGTGGCGGGGCTGACGGCCGCCGGCGGGCGAGGGATCGCCGATCTCACGACCGTCATCGGCCGGTTCATCCTCCGGACGCCAACGAACGACGCCAACGGCGTGCTTCCCGACGACGACCAGGGGATCTGGTTCCGCAGGCTCGGCGCCGACGTGAACTCCCTCGTGCTCCCGGCGCTCGCCACGGGATGGACGTACGAGGGCTGGGTCGTCGATACGGGCTCGGGACAGCGGTGGTCCACGGGCCGTTTCCGCAACCCGAATGCCGTCGACGACGACGCCATGACGTGGGCCGGACGGGGCGCGACGAACACGGGCTTCACCGTGCCTGGTCAGGACTTCATCGTCGCCGCGAGCGGCACGACCGTCCCGGTGATCGACGCCACTGCCGGCACGTCGGTCTTCATCACGGTGGAGCCCGTGCCGGACACGGACACCGCTCCCTTCTCGCTGCGCATCCTCCAGGCCGCGGTCCCGCCCAGCGTCGCGCTGCCGTTCGGACTCTCGAATTCCACGCCGTCGTTCACGGGCACGATCGACTTCGACCCGTAACGAAGGCGCGGCAGGCGGACGTCAGCGTTCCCGGTGGGGGATCGTCCGCGGTCGCGGCGGGCGCGTGCGTGGGCCGAGCGTCATCAGCCGGAGGTGGCGCCGCATCGTTGGCCACACCTGCATCTTCGAATGCCCGTGTTCCCGGCCGCGAAGCTGCGAGGGGATCTGAACCGCCCGGCGCTTCTGCTTCAACGCCGAGAGAAGCATCTCCGCCGTCGCCGCGAATCGGTCCTCCGACGGAAGGCACGCGAGGAATGCCTCGCGTTTCCAGGCGCGGAACCCGCACGTGAACGTGTCGATGTCCCGGCCCCGACCGAACAGTCGCAGGCGGTAGATCAGCGACGCCCCGCGGGAAAGCAGGAGCCGCCCCGCCGGCAGATCCGAGGTCCCGCCGCCCTTCGCATAGGGCGAGGCGGTGGCCACGTCGGCGCCGGCGTCGATCGCATCGAGCAGGCGCCGGCAGTCGTCGAGCGGGTAGGGAAGATCGGCGTCATAGGTGATGACGACGTCACCCTGAACCATCCACGAAGACTCCCAGATCGCGTTGCCGATCCCGCCGTTGGGTTTCAGGCCGAGAACCTTGCAGGGCCAGAAGCAGGCCGCGGCGAAATCGTAGAGCCGCTCGGCCGTGTCGTCGGTGGAGCCGTCGTCGATGAGCACGATCTCGGGGATGTGCGGGCGGATCAGCTCGGGGAAGCGACGGAGTTCGGCGAACAGCGCCGGCAGTGCGTCCCGTTCGTCGTGACAGGGAATGACCAGGGACACGAGCATGGACGCGCAGTGTGGAGAGTCGCAGGGGGAGGGACAAGCCCGACCGTGGTACGCTCCGCTCCCCGATGAGCGACCAGGAATCCGACAGCGGCGACCCGACCGCATCGACCGAACCGCGCCGCGTCCCGCCGCTGCGTGAGGCGATCGCGGCGCTTGCGGCCGACGCGGACGTCTTCGGGGTGCTCGGCTACGGTTCGTCCCGACAGCGACCGCCCGTCGCCTCGCCGCAGCCCGCGGCCGCGGTCGCGGCGCCCGCGGTTCCTCAGCGACCGCGCGTGCCCGCGACGCCGATTTCCGAGCCCGCGACCGTGCCGCCAGACCCGGAGGACTCACTGGAGCGGATCCAGGCCGAGGCGGCCGTCTGCCTGAAGTGCCCCCTGGGATCGCGACGGATCAAGTCCGTGCCCGGTCAGGGGAATCCGCACGCCGAATTGATGTTCGTCGGTGAAGCGCCCGGCGCGGACGAGGACGAGCAGGGACTGGCGTTCGTCGGCGCCGCGGGACAGCTGCTCACGAAGATGATCCAGGCCATGGGATTCGCGCGAGACGAGGTCTTCATCGGGAACGTCCTGAAGTGCCGGCCCCCGAACAACCGGGAGCCGCAGCCGGACGAGGTCGCGCAGTGTCTGCCGTTCCTCGACCGGCAGATCCGGCTGATCAAGCCGCGCGTCATCTGCGCGCTCGGGTCGCATGCGGCGCACAACGTCCTGCGGACCGAGGACACGGTGGGACGCCTGCGCGGCAAGGTCCACCGGGCGTTCGGGTCCCAGGTCGTGGTGACCTACCACCCGGCCTACCTGCTTCGAAGCCCCGGCGAGAAGAAGAAGTCCTGGGAGGATCTGAAGTTCGTCCTCACGCTGCTCGGGCGAACGCCACCGACGGCGTGATGAGCGGAGCCGATTCATCGTGCGTCGGCGCACGCCGGGCCGGGGCGCCTCGCGGGTTCGAGCGGCTTTCGCTCGGGCGGCTGCGATCGACGCCGCGACGCAGTCCGCGGACCGTCACGCCACCGCGCAAAACTCATGGCGGGGCGTCTCTTGACGGGCTTCCGCAGCGACGCATACGATCATGCCCGCAACCTGTAAGGACGGGGCCATTTAGAACCAGAGGCACGAAGCGCGGATGAGCGAACTACCGGTTTGGGGAATCGACCTGACGGCCGTGAGCCTGCGAGCAGTGAAGCTGGCACTCACGGATTCCGGCGGCGTTCGAGCCGAGGCCTGGGAGGTCGTCGACTTCACCGACGACGTCGAAGACGTGCATGCCCTCGGCCGCTTCGACGCATTCGGGCGCGCGGTCCACTCGTTCCTGCGTCACCATGACGTGGGGGAGTGTCGCGTCATCGTCTCCCTGCGGGGCGAGGCCGCGTTCGCACGCACCGTCACCGTGCCGCAGGTCAACGAGCAGAATCTCGACAAGCTCCTCGAGTACGAAGCGAAGCAGCAGATCCCGTACCCCGAGGACGACGTCTACTGGGATCGCCGCGTCATCTCGATCCGGGATGGCGGCGACCTCGTCGCCACGGTCTACGCGGTCAAGAAGTTCCTGGTCGACGACCGGATCGCCAAGCTCCAGTTCGCCGGCATGCCGGTCGACGGAGTGCAACTGCGCCCGATCGCGCTGCAGAACTTCTGCGCGCGCGAGCGGCTGCTCGACCCCGGAACCGTGGTCGTCGACGTGGACTACGGCGGAAGCCAGGTGCTGATCACGCACGAGGACCAGACGTGGTTCCGTTGCATCCCCATGGGGGCTTTCGATTTCGTCTCGCGGTTGCGGGCGAAGCTCCGCGTCGATCACCTGACGGCGGTCCGTCTCGCAACCGGTCAGGCGCGTCCGAGGCCGCAGCACGTGCTCGCGCTGTCGGAGGTCCGCGCCGAGGTCACGGAAGCGATCCTCTCCGAGGTGAAGCAGGTCATCGCCAGCTACTCGCGCATGCATCCGGGCGCGAAGCTCACGCAGGGCGTCCTGTTCGAGGCCCACGCTGCGACGCCGCCGCTCGGCGACGCGCTGAAGGCGGCCTTCGGATTCCCGTTCACGAAGCCCAAGGGCTTTCACCAGATCGAGGTCGACCCGGACATCGTCTCCGCCGGGATCCAGGAGAACTTCGCAGGGCTCGCCCGCGCCGCGGGGCTCGCGCTCCAGGGGCTTGGGAAGGCCGACGTCGCCATCCGCCTCTACCCGGAGACGATCCCGCGATCGTTCAAGCCTCGGAAGTTCGGCTACCTCGTGGCGGCGGCGGCCGTCGTCGCCATGATCGGCATCGCACACCAGCAGCACCGCGGGCTGCGGACGGAGATCGGAACGGCGACCACGGAAATCAAGACGCTGAAGGACCAGCTCTTCAAGAAGAACCGTCGCGCGTGCGAGGAGGATCTGGCGGTCGACCCGCTGACGGGCGTCACCGCCAAGTGGCTGGCGCGCGTCAAGCATCGCGAGGGGCATCTGCCGTGGCTCGACGCGCTCCTCACGGAACTGCGGCAACCGCTGGGACAGAAGCGTGAGGAAGCGACGGCACCGCTCCTGGTGTCTCTCGAAGTGGGGGACGTGGAGGGACGGGTGCCCGAGCCGCACACGGGCCGCGTGGTGCTGGCGCGGGTGGAAAATGCGCCGGCGGCTGAACTGGATCAGCAACTCGACGCCTTCATGAAAGGCCTCGTCGGCAAGGACGGACTCACGAAGGCGGAGCCGGTGGACGGTTGGTCCTGCGGAGCGCTCACCTCGAAACCTCCTTCACCACCCGATGAACGCATGTTGCGATATCGCTTCCGCCATCGCTCGTACGCGTTGAGCTGGGAGGCCCCATGAATCGCTCCATGGTTTTTTGGGCGACGATCGGGCTGCTCCTCGTCCTCGCCGTGATCCTCTGGTTCGTTCTCGTCAAGCCCGAGATCACGAGGCTTGGCGACGCTGCCGACGTGGCCACCGAAGAGGCCCGGGGTGCGGCACAGTCGAAGGGCCAGGCTGCCGGTCCGGCCTACGAGAAGGGCGTGAAGCAGTTCGCCGACCTCCGCGCGCAAGCCGCACAGGAAGTCGATTCCACGCGCGCGTCGCTCGCGACGGCGTTGCTCGAGTGGTTCCCGGAGATGAAGATCCCCGCCGGAGCCGGAACACCGGTGCCGGAGGAGTTCCAGCGCGCCTACGCGTTCCACTGCGACCGGTTCGTTCAGGACCTGCGCGAAGCGCTGCGCAAGGCCGGCGGCCCGGCTTCGGGCGATCTCAAGCTCTTGAAGCCGACGTTCCTGACGGGCGCGGCTCCGCCGGAGGCCGAGATCCTCAAATGGCAGCGCATCGCCAACATCGAGCGGCGGCTGTTGCTCGTCGCCGCGAAGAACGGAGCGGCGCCGACCCGCGAGATGCTGATCGAGACCGAGTCGGCACCGCCGGACGATCCGGATCCGACCTACGAGCGGATGCGCGTGCAACTGGCGTTCGCGGTGACGAGCAGCCGGCTCAGCCGCCTGACGCACGGGCTTCTTTCCGCGTTCGACGACGCGGGGGGCGTGTGCCGGCTCAAGGGGTTCTCGCTGCGCCCGCACGGCGAGGATGTGATCAAGGCCGCCGGGGATGATCCGCCGATGCTGGTCGCGATCACGCTTTCACTCGGTTTTCCGACGCCCAAGGCGGTGGGAACGAACCCATGAAGGAAGAACATCTCGAGGTCAAGCGCGGGGCCGGCTTCGGCATGATCGACCGGCTCCTGCTCCACCTGGACAAGGTGGTCGCCGCGCTTGCCGTCGCCGTGGTCGGCGCACAGGTCGCGGGATTCCTCTTTCAGCCGGCCGAGCGCTTTCGCCACGCGCAGGAAGATGCCCAGTCGGCGGCGCGGATGCTGAACGAGACGCTCTCGGGAACCGTCTTCCCGGTAGATGAGCGCATGACCGCGGTGAAACAGCGGATTGGCCAGCTCGTCACCCAGCTCAAGGGGAGCGAATCGGCCGGGGTCGACCTGACGTCGGGCCTCACGTACCCGGTGGGTTACCTGAAGACCCTGAGACCGGGCGAATCCAACGAGATCCGCTTCGTGGCGCCGACGGACACGAAGGCCGTACCGGATGCCGGGGTCATCGTCGTGACCTGGAGCGAACCGGCTGGCAACAACGTGGCCATCGGTACCTACGACATCCTGCGGGCCGAGGATGGTGGCGCGGAGGCCGTCGCCGCCTCGGTCGAAGGCACCTCGCACGAATGGCGGGACGCGGGCGTGAAGCCCGGGCACGCCTACCGGTATCGGGTGATCGCCGTGGCGAAGGATGCCGACCTGGCGAGGACGTCCCGCGGGCGCTCCGAGCCGTCCCCCGTGGCGGAGGCCCGGGCCATCGCGGACTTCAAGGTCGCCCTCGTCGACGAAAAGGCCGACGAGGTCCAGATCCGCGTCTCCAAGTGGATCGGCGGCGAGTGGCGCGACCGGGTCTTCTCACTGAAGCAGGGCCAGGCCGTCGGGGCGCGGGACGACGCGCTCGGGGTCGACTTCTCGACGGGGCGCACGATCTCGAAGATCGAGGCCGAGACCGTGGACGTCGAGGAAACGCGGGCGGAGGTCGTGTTCGACGCCAAGGGGCGCGTCGTCGTCGAGTCCGGCGCGGCCAAGCGCGTGCCCGTCACCGGCAAGGTCCCTGTCCGCAAAATCAAGGTTTCCTTGACCGGAGCCGGCCTTCCCGACGACGTTCTGTCGCTGGAAAAAAGGTAGGCCGCTGGTTGCGGGAAAAGGTCGCATCTCTATAATCCGGGCCTCTGTTCGGAAAGATGGAAGGGAGAATCTTTGTCTCGTTGGGTGTCCAACAGCGAAGGTCAACCTCCCGGACGTTGGAATGTGGTCACACGCTCGACGGCGCTGTGCCGGTGCGCGGGTCGCACGATGCGTCGCGCATGATCCTGCCTTGTAGAACGAGCGTGAGGTCACGGCCTCCAGCATCCCGTTCGGTGCCTGACACGGGTCCGAATTCGTGAGCCTTAATGATGAGACTCTGCACCGCTTCGCTGACGATCGTCCTGCTGACCGGAGTGGCCGTCCTGTCGACATCGTGCTCATCGAGCACGAGCGAGTCGTCGACCGGGCAATCTGACTCGACCATGACCGCGCCCGATGGCGGAGGCCAGGTCGGGATGGTGGCGCAGCAACCTGGCGCCGCACCGAGCGGCGGGATCCAGGATGCCGGCAGCCCGGGAACCATCGCCGAGAAGCGCAAGGTTCTCGCCGAGACGCACCTGGCCCAGGGCCGTGCGTTCATGGAGCAGAGCCGCTTCGAGGATGCGCGCCGCGAGTTCCAGGCTGCGTACAACGCCGACGCGACCAACAAGGACGCGTTGAACGAGCTGGACCGCGTCAACGCCATCCTCGGCAACGGCACGAAACCGATGGTCGCGGAAGCGCGGCAGGACTTCCAGACGAGCGTCGGCCGCCACGATCAGGCCGTGACCCTCGCCCGAACCTACTTCAACTGGGGCACGGCCGCCCGCGCCGCCGGTGACCATGCCAAGGCCATCGAGAACTTCGAGAAGGCCCTCGTGCTCCTGCGCACGAATCCGTCGGCCGACGCCGACTTCAACGAGGGGTCGGTGAAGGCCGCCCTCGAACAGGCGAAGGCTGACAAGGAGACTGCCGATCGCGCCCTCGAGGCCAAGCGCCTCGAGGACGTGAAGAGCATCGAGCGCGACCGCATGGAGCAGGAGCGCGCCCGCGTCGAGCGCACGGTGAACGAGCGCTACCGCCAGGCCGTCGAGATGTTCAAGCGCGAGAAGTTCCAGGAAGTCCAGGCGCTGTGTGACGAGATCATCCAGCTCGACTTCGCAAACCAGAAGGCCATGCGCCTGAAGGAAGAGGCTCGCCGCGCCCAGCTCGAGCTTCAGCGGAACGACAACATCGCCGAGCACCGCCGTCGCTGGCAGCTCGTGCTCGAAGAGGTCCAGGACATCCGCATTCCGCAGAGCGCGGAAGTGACCTACCCGGACATCAAGAAGTGGACCTACATCGCCCAGAAGGGTCCCATCGAGCTCAACAAGGAAACGACGGAGGTCTCCGAAGTCGATCACGACATCATGGCGCGCCTCCAGGGCACGACGCTGAAGAGCGTCGACTGGCAGGACAAGCCGCTGGATGAGGCCATCAAGTTCATCCGCAACTCGACGGGCACGAACGTCGTCGTCGAGCGCGCGGTCGACGAGGCCGTTCCGGCGAGCGATCGCAATCTCGCGCTCCAGTTCGACACGATCAACGCCGCGTCGGCCCTCAAACTCGCGGTCGAGAGCTTGAAGCTCACGTACATCGTCGAAGACGGCCTCGTGAAGATCACGACGCCGGCCGAGCTGCGGAAGCGCAAGGTCGTCCAGTTCTATGAGGTCCGCGACCTCGTCGCGAAGCTCTCGAGCTTCCCGGGCGTCGAGATCAACCTGAACCCGTCCGGCTCGACGCCGGGTGGTGCGGCGGCCGAAGAGGCCGACAGCGGCGAAGAGAACCGTGCGATCGAGTCCGACCGCCTGATCGACATGATCAAGCAGACGGTGGACAAGGCCTCGTGGGACGAGGACAGCACCAACTCGATCATCGACAAGAACGGAACGCTCGTCGTTCGCCAGACGCCCGAGAACCAGCGCAACATCCGTGACCTGCTCACGAACCTGCGCCGGACCACGGGCCTCCAGGTCGCCATCGAGAGCCGCTTCATCTCCGTGCAGAACAACTTCCTGCAGGACATCGGCGTCGACTTCCGCGGCCTGGGTGACAACTCGGGTGGCGTCGGCGTCCCGGGCAAGGGCACGAGCGCACCGTTCGACGACTTCGCGCTGCCCGGCCAGCCGAGCGTCCTCGGCAACGACAACAGCGCCGGCGCGTTCTACAACCAGGGCCGCGAAGGTGACATGCGCGGTCGCGTGGAGAACGTCTTCAACTCGTCGCTCGGGAACCCCGAGACTCTCACGGGTTCGGGCGGCTTCTCGCTCCAGTTCGTCTACCTGGACGACACGCAGCTCGAAGCCATCCTCCGCGCGGTTCAGAAGTACGAGCGCGTGAACACCGTGACGGCGCCCAAGCTGGTCGTCACCAACACGCAGCGCGCGCACCTGACGGTCATCAATCACGTCGCCTACGTGAAGGACTTCGACGTCGAAATCGCCCAGGCCGCCGTCATCGCCGACCCGATCGTCGACGTGGTGAAGGAAGGCGTGGTTCTCGACGTACGCCCGACGGTGTCGAGCGATCGCCGGTTCGTGACGCTCGAGCTGCGGCCGACCGTGGCCACGCTCCTGCGCCCGATCCGTACGTTCACCACGACGCTGGGTGTCGGTACCGCCGTCACCTTCGAGGTGCCGGAACTGCGCAAGGAGAGCATCAAGACGACGGTCGTCATGCCTGACGGCGCGACCCTCCTCCTCGGCGGTCTGAAATTCTTCGAAGAGCAGGACCTCGACTCGGGCGTCCCGATCCTGAAGGACATCCCGATCATCAGCCTCCTCTTCTCGCGCAAGGGCCACTACACCAGCATGAAGGACCTGATCGTCCTCCTGAAGGTGAAGATCCTGGTCTCGGGGGAGCTGGAGCCGACCGTTCCCCGCGGGAACTGAGATCAAGCCGTGACGCGGCCGGGTGAATCACCCGGCTCGCCGTGGACGCCGGTCGATGCGGTTACGACACCGCGCGCCCGGCGTCTCTCATTTCGGGGTCCCGACGCCGGGGTGTCGTAGGCTCCCGATGCACCCGATGACACTGCCTCGCAGCATGCCGTGGACCTCCGCAGCCGTGGCGGTGATCCTGATCCTCGCCGGAACGACACCCGGGCTGGGGCAGTCGCCGCAGGAAATCGAGCTGCGATTCGCCGAGGAGCTGGCAGGTCCAGGGCTTCGCTACTTCGACCTCGCGATCCTCGTCGTCGATTCCATCGTCGCCGACTCGGCCGCCCCCGCCTCCGTTCGTGACCGCGCCCGTCGCAGCCTCTTGACCTCGCTACGTGGCGAGATTTCCGCGACACTCGACCTCGAGCGGCGCTCGCGCCTCCTTTCGCGTGTGTCGCTCGTCCTGGAGTCGGTCGCTCAAAAGGGCGGAAAGACCGATGTCCAGCAGGACGCGAATCTCGAGATTGCCGAGGCGCGTCGAGAGGAAGGCGAGTGGACGGCCCGCCTCGCGGCGACGCTCACGAGTGACGCGCAGATGCGCGCGAAGGATGCTGCGCTCGCGGCCCTTCGCCGTGCCGAAGAACTGGCCGACGCCGTTCGAACGCAGATCGCGCGGCCCGACCGCGCGGCGCGCCTTCAAGAGTGGCGGCGATTCGTGCGGGCGACGCTGCTGTGGGCCGTCGTTCGACTCCAATCGGTCGAGACGTCCGGGGGCGACCCGGCTTTGCGCCTGCGGCCGCCGCTCGCCGAGCTCGACCGCATCGTCTTCGACAACGAGACTGGCGACGGTGAAGCAACGGCCGCCGCCATGTTCGCTGCGGTCTGGCGCGAGCGATTGCGGCTGGCCATGGGTGAGACGTCGAACGCTGTCGACGAGCTCGACCGAGTGCTCGGTGCGATCAACTGGGACGCAGTCACGGCGACGTCTCCGGTGAAGAACCTGGCTGAGCTCGCGGCCGACGCACGAATCCGTGCGGCCCTGGCGATGAACGACAACGAGGCGGGGGTGCGTGTGGGGCGCGAGCTCCGCACCCACCTGGCATCGGCGCGGCTCGAGCCCGGCCGATACGGTCGTGAGGCGCTGGTCCGACTCGCTCGCTGTGCGCGACAGTCGGGCGACGGCGCGCTCGCGCTCGACGTCCTCGCCAACGTCGCGCGGGTCGGCGTGTCCGATGCTGCCGGACGAGATGCGACCGCGGTGCTCGCGGAGATGGGGCGAAGCGGAAGCGCGATGCGGGGCCCGGCCGAGATCCTGGTCTCCGCCGCGAGAAACGCCGTCGCGCTGGATGTCGATGCGGGAGCGTGGCTCCTTCGTTCGGCGATCCTCTCGTGCGGTACCGAGTCGCGCGGGGGCGGCGCGCTCGTGCGCAGCGGCGCCTTGTGGGCCACTCTGGGGCAGGTGCTGCTCGAGGCGGGGCGGCATCGGGAGGCGATGGACGCCTTCGGTGACGGCTACCGCACGACCTTCGCCGCCCAGCCCGAAGCCTCCGACGACGCCGCGGAAGCGGCGACCGCGCGACGTCTCGCCGCCGGATGGCTCGATGCGGCTCGCGGCTGGCGGGACTCCGGCGCGGCGCAGGCACGGTCTGCCGTGGAGGCCGTCGAGGATTTCCTCCGCCGGCATCCGGCTCCCGGCGCCTCGACCCGGCCCACGGATCGCCTCTTCGAAGCCGCGGGGCAGTTGGAGCGGAGCGGCAAGTTCGCCGAGGCCGCGCGTGCCTTCGACGGGCTCGCGTCGGAGGGATCGGAGCTGTCGCCCCAGGAGCGCCTGCGCGCGCGCATGCGTGCTGCCTTCAGCCTCGTGCGGGAAGCGCGCGCCGGCGCTGAGGCCAGGAGCCCGCAACGTGCGACCTCCGCCGCGACCGACGCGATCACTCGGCTTCGCGTCATCCTTGCCGAACTTCCGACGCAGGCGGCAGCAGGCGCGACACGCCCCGCGGACGAAGCCGACGTCCGCATCGGACTCGGGGACGCCCTCGCCCTGCTCGCCGGGCTCGCTGGCACCTCCCGCGCCGAAGCCGCATCGCGGTGGCGCGAGGTCCTCGAAGCACTCGCGCCGGGTGCGTGGAGGGACGCGGCGCAGCCCGCACGGCAGGCCGCCGAACTCCACCTTCGCGGCCGCGCGCGGCTGGGACTCGGCGAACTCGGCGAGGCCGAGGAGGTCTTCGCGGCGCTCGACGCCATCGACCCGGACGACCCCCGCGTCATGGACATGGCATTGCGCCTCGGGGAGGCGCTCCGGGCCCACCCCGTCGCGGGACCGGAAAGCGGCCCGACGGGGCGCGCCGACGTGCGCGCCGCGCGCTACTACCGCCGCTGGCTCGTCCACCCCGCGAACGCCCGCGCCGGATCCATCGGCACGTGGAATGCCATCGCGAAGTTGGGAGTCGACGCCCGCGACTTCGAGTCGGCGGCCGAAGTCGACCGGGTGTTGCTCGGACGCCCTGGCGTGATCGGACGCGCGAGCGACGAGGACGTTGCGGCGGCCCGCCTTCGGTTCGTCACGAGTCTGGACTTCCTCGCCGATGACACGGTGTCGAAGGGCGAGGATCCCACGCAGCATCTGAAGGAGGCCGCGAGCGCTCTTCGAGACCTTGGGACCACCGAGGCAGGGGCGCGCCTCGCGGCGACGCTGGACGGGCTTCGACTGCGGGGGCGGGTGCTCGGGCCGCGCATCGTCGAGCGAAGCCTGACGTGGGCGATCATCCCGGGCGCAGGCACGCATGAGGACGCCACTCGGGCCTGGGAACAGGTGATCGCGCAGACGGACCCGAATTCGGAGCGCGCCTGGGAAGCGTGGGCCGGCATCTGGGCGATTGCGCTGGAGGATCCGTCCGCGGCGTCACCCGGTGCACTCACGACGCGGTTCGAGATCTTCAAACGCTCACACCCGGGCATGGGCGGCGACCGCTACCGCAAGGCGTTCGCCTGGATCGAAGCCCGCGTGACACGCCGGTAGGATGCGGCCCGTGTCAACCGGCAGACGTCTTCCGCTCCCACTCGTGGTCGCCCTCGGCGCAGGCCTCGTGGTGCTCAGCGCCTTGGGTACGCGCTGGTGGCGCCAATGGACGGACGAGCCCGTCACGATCATCCTGATCTCCATCGACACGTGCCGCGCCGATCACCTGGGCCTCGCGGGAATGAAGCTCGTCGACGGCACGTCGCCCACGCCCGTCATCGACCAGCTCGGGCGCGACGGACACTGGTGGCCGTTCGCGACGACGCCCGTTCCTCTGACGCTTCCGGCACACACGTCCATGATGAGCGGGCTGTACCCCGACCGTCACGGCGTTCGCGAGAACGACTCGTTCAAGGTGCCGAAGCGGGAGAGCCGCCACTTCACGCTCCTCGCCGAGGAGATGAAGGCGCTCGGCTTCGACACCGCCGCCTTCGTCTCGGCGCAGCCGCTCGAGCGGCGGTTCGGCCTCGATGCGGGATTCCGCATCTACGACCAGCCGGATCGGGCGACGGCGAAGGGTGGGGGACAGACCTTCCGCGAACGCCCCTGTCAGATCACGGCGGCGAAGGCGGCCGACTACCTGGCGCAGACCGAGGGCAAGGTCGCGAAGCGGTTCGTCTTCATCCACTTCTTCGACCCGCACATTCCCTACGAGCGGCGGTTCGAGAACCCGGCGTTGCCCCAAGGATCGAAGGGCGATTACCTCTCGGAAATCATGGCGGTGGACGCGACCATCGGCGCCATGCTCGACACGATGCCCGACAAGGGCCGCAACGCCTGGGTCATCGTGACGGGCGACCATGGCGAGGGATTGGGCGACCACGGTGAACCGACACACGGGTTCCTGCTGTACGAATCCACGCTCCGCGTGCCGCTGGTGATCAGGCCTCCGCGCGGTGCGCACGGCGGACTGGAATTCGATGCCGGCGCAAAGGACGGCACCCCTTCGATCCTGGACGTCACGCCGACGCTGCTGGAGATCGCCGCTCCTGGGCGCTCGGACTCGGCAAGGCGGCGGCTCGAAGGCGTTCCGTGGTTCCGTCACCCGAAGTCGATCGCAACGCGCGAAAGCGGAGCGTCCGGCGCCGCGGTCACCGACAGGGCGGAGACGCTGTACGCCTACTACCAGTTTCGGCACGCGCGGCTGCGCGCGTGCCGCAATGGTCCGCTGAAGCTCATCGAGGGCGGGGGGCGCGCGGAGCTCTTCGACACCGTTTCCGACGGCGGTGAGTCGCACGACCTTGCAACCTCGCGCCAAAGCGACGTCGACGCCCTCCGAAAGCAACTCCTCGCGATCCTCGCCGGCAGCGGCCCGGCGGATAGCGCCCAGTCGGTCTTCGATTCCGCGGACGTGTCCGGCCCGTACATCGGCGGGCGCACGCCTGGCAGCGCCACGGAGCCGACGGAGGAGGAGAACGCAAAGCTGCCCCACGTCCTTTCGAAGTGGGACCTCGTCCGCGACTTGGAAACCGCCCGCGCACACCTGCGTCGCGGGGATCCGGGGAAGGCCGTGTTGACGCTCAAACCCCACGCCGCCGAGCGCAGCGGCAATCCGGCGCTCCTGCTTTGGAGCGGCCGCGCGCTGCGCGAGGTGGCACAGGACCAGACGCTGGCGCCGGATGCGCGCCTCGCAGAATTGAGCGAAGCGGCGGTGTGCTTCCGTGAACTCGCCACGACCTTCAAGGACGTGCGCGGCACGGAGGCGGAGATCCTGGTCCTGCGGGACCGGCAGAGGATCACCGGGTCCGCGAAGGATCTGGAAGAGATGGTGCGGCTCGCAAGCGGGGCGATCGCCGGCCAGGCGACGACCCCGCTGCTCCTTGCCCTGCGCGGTATCGCGAAGGCCGGACTCGGGGACCTGCAAGGTGCGGAATCGGACCTTGCCGAGGCCGCCACGCGGGATCCGGAGGACCTTCGGATCGCCCAGGACCTGCGAGACGTCCGCCGTCGACTTGGTCGGTGAGGCCATCCGGGAGCCGGTCGCAACAGGCGATTTTCCCGAGGAAACCCTGGGCCGCGAGTCCGCGTGACCCCTCCGCCAGAGTCAGGCGGTGCCTGTTCACGATCATCGGAGTCTGGCTTCGGCATGTCCGCCGACGAGCCTCAACTCCGAACCCGTTCCCCTGGTTGACACTCTTTTCTTCGATCCTTAGAATCCCGGCCTCGTCTGCGGATGGAATCGCTAGCCGTTCCATGGCTTTAGGGCCATGGAGCTGCTCATCTTCGGGAAACCTGTGACCGAATGCCCGGCCTCGGCCAGGGTTGAAAGCTTGCGGGCGTCCGACGCCCTCTGGAGTAGCTCACTCGTGATGGAAGCCGAATTCATGTCTCGAACCCGGCGTGCCACGTCACTGTTCTCCTTGGTCGCTTCGCTGGTCGCCGTGGTCGTGATCGGCGCGTGCTCCTCGAAGGAGACGACCCAGGAGCAGGCACCGGCGCCTCAAGACTCGACGCCCGTCTCCGTGCAGACGCCGCCGTCGATGCCACCCTCGGCCAATCAACAGGCCGCAGCGGGCGGCGAGTTCTCGAAGCTGCAAGGCGAGGCTCGCGCCCGCCAGGAGAAGGACGCCACGCTCGTCAAGGCCTACCTCGACGCTGCGAACGCCGCTCTCCAGCAGCAGGACCTGAAGCGCGCGGAGGAGAACGTCCTCCAGGCGCTCGGTGTCAACCCGAACGACCCGCAGGCGATCGAGCTCTTCAACACGGTGATGGGACTTCAGGGCCGCAAGCTCGAGTCCACGCAGGACACCGTCGCGATGATGCAGAACCGCCGCCAGCTGGCCCGCCAGCAGCAGGTGATGCTCGTCAACTCGCACTACACCAAGGCGACGCACAACGAGTCGCAGGGTGAGTTCGACTCGGCGCGCAAGGAACTGGAGAGCGCCCAGCTCATCATGCGCTTCGATCCGTACGAGACGGACTTCGGCGCGCGAAAGCAGGACGTCAACGACCTCCTCGCCATCGTGAGCCGCAAGCTCGAGAGCCAGAAGAAGGCCTCGGAGACGGCCGAGTTCCAGGACGCGTACCAGAAGCTGGTCGCGCAGGAGGAAGCGGCGCGCCGCAAGGAGCAGGAGACCATCAAGAACCTGCTCGTCGCCGCCATCGAGAGCTTCAACAAGGGCGACTTCGACAACAGCGAGCACCAGGCCACGAAGGTCCTGAACCTCCAGCCGAACAACCAGAAGGCCAAGGAACTCGTCGATGCGTCGCGCTCGGCCCGTCACAGCCAGTGGCGCGAGAAGTTCTGGCGCGAGCGCCGGGACCACTTCGAGCAGTGGCTCAACGACGTCCGCGCGGCCCAGATCCCGAACAACGACGTCCTCACGTGGGCCGACACCGACACGTGGAGCAAGATCAAGGATCGCTCCAAGCGCGGTGACATCGTCGACAAGGCCGCCGACCTCAGCGATTCGCTGCGCACGATCAAGGCCAAGCTCGACAACGACAACGTGACCTGGGACTACGGCGAGGCGCCGGTCGAGTTCAAGGAAGTCATCAAGCAGCTCCGCAACTCGACGGGCATCAACGTGGTCGTCGACCCGGACGTCCTCACGGAGAAGGGCGCCGAGCCGGTTTCCGTCACGCTGCGCGACTACAAGCTCGGTGGCGCACTCAAGATCCTCTTGAGCAACCTCAAGCTCGCCTACACCCTCCGCGACGACGTGCTCTACATCACGACGGCCGAGAAGGCGATGGGCAAGTCCATCCCGCGCGTCTACGAAGTGCGCGACCTCACGGTGTCGCTGCCGCACTTCAAGGCCCCGAACCTGAACCTCCGTCCGGGTGGCGCAGGCGAAGCGGCCGTGAAGGCCATCTGGGGTGAAGACCTCGAGCGCACGCAGGACACGGACCTCCAGCGCCTCGTCGACCTCATCCGCGAGAACGTGGGTGCGGGCACGTGGGACGCAGAAGGCCACTCGATCACGCCGTCGTCGGGCCAGATCGTCATCTCGACGACGCCTGACACGCACAAGGCGGTCGACTCGTTCCTCAACGAGCTCCGCAAGTTCAACAAGCTTACCGTGCACGTCGAAGCGCGCTTCCTGTCGATCGACAAGGCGTTCTTGAGCGACGTGGGCTTCGACTTCCGCGGACTCGGCGGTCAGAACCCGGGCTCGATCGCGTTGCTCGACGACGTCAACAACGGCGCGCCGAACAATGCATCGTCCGGTTTCGACAACGGCCAGCCGGGCAACCCGGCGGCATCGAGCCTCCACCCGTCGAGCGGTGCGTTCTTCAACGACAACTCGGACGGCGACGTCCGGGCCCGCACGGAGAACATTCTCGACAAGAACCTGGGTGCGCTGCTCTCGCCGAACGGCGGCATGACGCTGAGCTTCTCGATCCTGAACGACGACCTGAAGCTCAACGGGCTCTTCCGCGCCGTCGAGAAGCGCCAGGACACGACGCTGGTCAACGCGCCGCGCCTGACGATCTACAACCGCCAACGCGCGAACCTGTCGATCGTCAACCAGGTCTCGTACGTGAAGGACTACGACGTGGAAGTCGCGCAGACGGCGTTCATCGCCGACCCGCTCGTCGACGTCGTCCAGGACGGCCTCACGCTCGACGTCCGCCCGGTGGTCAGCTACGACCGCAAGTACGTGACCCTCGAGCTGCAGCCGACGGTTGCGACGCTGATCCGCCCGATCCGCACGTTCGAGTCGAGCCTCTCCGGTCTCACGACGCCCGTCGTCATCGAGCTCCCGGAGATCATCACGCGCTCGGCTGCGACGACGGTCACGGTGCCGGACAACGGCTACGTCGTCATCGGTGGCCTGAAGCACATCTCCACGGTGGACGTCCGGTCCGAGACCCCGATCCTGAGCCAGATCCCGATCATCTCCCTCCTCTTCTCGCGCAAGGGGCGCTCGGATGAGATCCGCGATCTGATCATCATCATGCACGTCAAGATCGTGGACCTGTCGGAAGAGGAAAAGAACCTCGACCGCTGATCTCCGACTGACGCACTGACCGCAAAACGCCGACGGGCGCGCGAGCGCGACGTCGGCGTTTCGCATTCCCGGCCCGAACGCCAGACGCGGCGACCGGCGAGGCCGCGGGTATCATCGACGGACCATGGGCGCGAAGACGGTGCTCAAAGCCATTTTCTTCGACATCGACGACACGCTGTTCTCGACCTCGTCGTTCGCGAGCCGCGCGCGCGAGGCGTCGGTCGATGCCATGATCTCACTGGGGTTGCGCGCCGATCGGTCGACGGTGCTCCGCGAACTCGAGGAAGTCATCGAGGAGTTCTCGAGCAACTACGAGCACCATTTCGACAAGCTGCTATCGCGTCTGCCGCTCGATGCGACCCTCGGCCTGAACTTCCCGCTGCTCGTTTCCGCCGCCGTCGTCGCCTATCACGAGACGAAGTTCCGGGAGCTCACCGCCTATGACGACGTCACCGAGGTCTTGAGGCTCCTCTCCAAGTCGCGGCTCATCCTCGGGATCATCAGCAGCGGGATCACCCTCAAGCAGGCCGAGAAGATCGTGCGCCTCCGCGTGCATCGATTCATCGATCACCGTGCGATCTTCATCTCGGACCACGTGGGAATCGGGAAGCCGAACCCCAAGCTCTACCTGCGCGCCGTCGAGCGCGTGGGCGTGCGGCCCTTCGAGGCGATGCACGTGGGCGACCACCCGGTGAACGACGTCGATGCCGCCAACGCGGCCGGCCTCATCAGCGTGTGGAATCGGCGCGAGGGACGGCACGCGCTCGCCGAGGGGCGTACGCAACCGCGCTACACGATCGACAATTTCTGGGACCTGCTCGACACGGTCCAGAACGAGTACGGCGTTCAGATCGCCGTGGGCGTCTGATGTGCGGGATCGCTGCTGCCGTCGGCCGCCCCGCGGCCGTCGCCGAGATCGTCGACGAGCTCCGGCACCGCGGGCCCGACGCGTCCGGGATCCATCGCGATGGCGACGTCGCCCTGGGAGCCGCACGGCTGCGGATCAACGGCGATGCCCGATTCGACCAGCCGCTGCGTGCCGGCGACGACGTGGTCCTCGTGGCGAATGCGGAGGTGTTCAACCACGCCAGCTTGGACGTCGACGTCACATCGTCGAACGATCTCATGCCCCTCGCAACGACCCTGCGCCGCGAAGGGCCGCAAGCACTGGGGCGCGTGCGCGGACCGTTCGCCGTCGCTGCGTGGCATCGCTCGACGGGGCGTCTCATCCTGTCGCGCGACGAGGTCGGCGTCCGTCAGCTCTACGTGCTCGAGTCGCCGTCCGGGATCCTCGCCGCGAGCGAGCCGTGGCCGCTGTTGAAGCGCGCCGGCTGCGCGCCGCAGATCGATCGCCGGGCATTGGCGCACCTCCTGGCGTTCCAGTTCCTGCCCCGGGACGCGACGCTGTTCCGCGGATTGCGCCCCGTCGTCCCTGGTGAGACCTGGCTCGTCGGGGGGGATTCGGCGCGCGCCGTCGTGCGGTATCCGGTGCGCTACACGGGGCCGTCGGAAATCGACCTCTCCTCGGCGCTTCGCAGCACGGCGCGGCTTCAGGGCCCGACCGCGCAGCGGTCTGCCGTGTTCTTGTCCGGGGGGCTGGATTCGTCAGCGGTCGCAGGCCTCCTGTGCGCGGCAGGGACGCCTCCCTCACTGGCGATCGTCGGGTTCTTCCCCGACGCGCCTCACCTGGACGAGCGCCCCCATGCCCGTGCCGTGGCGCGAGAACTCGGGTTGGATCTGGTCGAAGTGCCGATCACGGCGGACGACGCGTGGGATGCATTCGCGTCCGTCGTCCGGCGGCTCGGGGGTCCGCAGGCCGGTCCCGGCGCGCTTGCCCAGTTCGTCCTCGCGCGCGAGGCGGCGCGTCTCGGCGTGAAGGTCGTCTTCACCGGGACGGGCGGCGACGAGCTCTTCGGCGGGTACGAGCGCCATCGGATCCTCCAGCGACTCGCGCGGGGGGAGGCTGCGTCCGTCGACGGGACCTACGCGGCGCTGGCCGCCGCCATGTCGCGTGCCCCCGACCCGCTCTCCGCTGCCGTGTTTCGCGGCCGTGAGTGGCTCGACGCGCTCATCCCCTCGAGCGCCGCCGAAACCGAAGCGATCGGCCGTTTCGCTCTTCCCGCGCAGAGCCGCGACCGCGCCGACGCGGCGCTCGCATTCGAGAACGCCACGTTCCTCCCCGGGCTCCTGGCCGTCGACGACGTGACGCTTGCCGCGTTCGGCATCGAGGGACGCGCGCCGTTGCTCGACCCCGTCGTCACGGCGCTCGCAAGGCGCATCCCGCTGTGCGAGAAGAGCCCACCCGACGCGCCGCGAAGACTCTTCCGCGAAGCGGTCGGCGCGGCGCTGCCCGAGGCAGCCAAGCGCCGCACCGACAAGATGGGATTCCCCATGCCCCTCGACGCGTGGCTCGACGGCCCTTGGGCCGAGCGGGCGCGTGAGCTCGTCGCTGGCGACGGCCTCGCGCGTTTTGGCTTCGATCCGGCGCGCGTTCGGAAGGCGTTCGAGTCGCGGTCGGTATCGGCGCGAGGTCGTTGGTTCGCCCTCGCGCTCGCGGTTCTCGACCGGCTCGTGACGGGAGAGCTGGA
Organism: Planctomycetota bacterium; assembly: GCA_044222185.1. GTDB lineage: Bacteria > Planctomycetota > CAIWVZ01 > JBGANV01. The sequence continues at coordinate 73,846 of JBGANV010000003.1, read as the reverse complement.
GAGCTCCGCGTGAGCGACGGTCGTTTCCGCATCCTCCTCGGCCTCGGAGTCGTGCTCCTCGTGATCGCCGCGGGGTCACCGGCGATGCGCAACGGGTTCCTGAACTTCGACGATCCGGGGATCATCCTCGAGAATCCGCGCGTACGAGAGCCGTCGGTCGCGAACGCCGTCGCGGTGTTCTCCGAGCGCCACGAGCATGCGTGGCTTCCGCTCTACGTCTCGTCGCTCGTGATCGACGCGTCCTTCTTCGGGCTCGACCCGGCAGGGTTTCACCTTTCGTCCCTGGTCTGGCACGGCCTGTGTGCGGTGCTCGTGGGCTGGCTCGTCCATGCGCTGTTCCGATCACGTTGGATCGCGGCCATGGCCGCCTGCGTGTTCGCCGTTCATCCCGTTGCGGCGGAGTCCGTGGCGTGGGCCGCTGGCCGCAAGGACCAGGTGAGCCTGCTCCTGCTGCTGCTGTCGCTCGCATTCGCGCTGGGGCACCTTCGGCGTGGGGGCCTCGGCCGCGTCGCGGGGGCGGCCGCGTTCCTGGGGCTCGCGCTCCTCGCGAAGGGCACGGTCGTCGTCGTGCCGGGCCTCGTCGTCCTGCTGTGGCTCTGGTGCCGGACGGATGGGAGTCTTTCGCCACGCGCTCGGCCCGGCGCCCTGGTGGGCGTGCTCACCGTCGTTGCGCTCGCGCTCACCGCGATCCACTACCGCGTCGCCCTCGAGGAGGGCACGGCCGGCGATGCGGGGCGGTTCACGACGGCCGAGCACGCGATCAACTTCCTCCAAGCCCTCGGCCGATACGTCGAGCATCTCGTCCTTCCGGTTCAGCTCTCTCTCCACTACGACCTCGAGCCCTGGCCGTTCCGCACGGAGCACGCGATCGGAGCCCTGCTCCTCGTCGCAACGTCAGCCGGCATCGTCGTGATGATCCGACGACGCAGTGGCGTGGCGGGGATCGCCTCGTTCGCCGTGGCGTTCGTCCTGGTGTCGCTCGCACCCTTCAATGGGGTCTTCCCGCGATCCTCCCTCGCGATGGCGGATCGCTACCTCATCGTCGGACTTCCGATGGTGGGTGTGTTCCTGGGCGCGATCGTCGGGCGAATTCCGGGCGTGGCGCGGTACGTCGCAGCGGCCGTCATCCTCGTCTGCCTCACCTTGGGCGCGCGGTCGCGGTACGCCGAATTCCAAGACGGGGAGACGGTCTTTCGCCGCGCAATGGCCGTGGAGGCGAACGATCCGCTCCCGATGTTGAAGGTGGGGGAGGCGCTGCGCGTCGCGCCCACGACGGCGGCTCGCAAGCGCGAAGCCGTCGATCTGTTCCGCAGGGCCGTCACGCGCAGCCCGGATCCGGTACGCGAGGTCCGGGCGCGTCTCCTGCTCGCCGACGCGCTCCTCGAGATGCGCCGCTTCAAGGAAGCGATCGCGGAGTACGACCGGCTCGTGAGCCTCCACGCGCGGCATGGTGCCTTGCTCGAACGCTTCGGACTCGACGTCGCGAACGTCAGGTTCAACCAGATCGCGGCCGTGCTGGGCGACGACCAGTTCGCGGCGGCGCGGGAACTGCTCCGAGCCCTGCTCGCAGATCACCCGGACCACGTGCGCGCGCTCATGCTCGAGGCGGGGCTGGACGTCCGCCGCGCCTTCGAGACACTCGTCGATGCCAGGAGCCGGGACCTGATCGACCGCGCCCGAAAGGTCGTCGACGATTCCGTCACGTCGTACGAGCGCGTCATCGAGCTATCGACCGACGCGCGCTACCGCCGCACGAGCGACGCGCGGACGCGACGCGCGGCGGAGGACGCGGAGATCCAGGCCCGCTGCGACCTCTCGAGGATCCTCCGGCAGGCCTCCTGGCGAGGCGATCATCTGAACGAAGCCATGCGGCAGGCGGACTTCGTCGTGCGCACCTGGCCCGAGCGTGCCGAGGGCTACCTGATCCGCGCGCAGATCGTGGCGGACGTGGACCCCAAGCAAGCGGGAACCGACCTCGCACTGGCCGTCGAGCGCGACCCGAACTCGAACGCTGCCAAACGGACCTTCTCGGAGTGGCTGCTGAAGATGGGACGCAACCGCGAGGCGGTGAAGGTCCTCGAGGCGGCGTACATGGCGGACGCCGAAGACCCCGCGACCCTGCGCGCGCTGCGCGACGTGTATGTCGCTGCGGGCCGCAGCCACCTCGACCCGACGTCACCCAAGCAGAAGCGAGATGTCCCCAAGGCCCGCCAGGCCTTCGAACTGGCGCGCAAGTACATGCCCGAGGACGCCGAATCGTGGACCCTCTCGGGCGATTGCTACGAGGCCGAAAACGACCTGGAGCGCGCGGCGGCCTGCTTCGAGCGTGCGGCGGGGATCGACAGGTCGAACACGGCGGCGGCGCGTGGGTTGGCGCGATACCACCAGTCCCGCGGGCTCGCGATCCTGGCCGGGATGCGGGAGATCGCCGCGACGCAACCCGCGGAGCGCCGCGAGGCGGCGAGGCAGGAGGCGCAGGAGCGTGTCGCTGCCGAGTTCCGATTTGCCATCAACCTCGCGCCTGATTCGGACGACCTGGGCCTCGCTCGTTCGTGGCTTCGCGATCGAGATCGGAGCAAGTCCGTGGATCCGGTCCTCGATCGCGCCGAGGCGGCCCTGGGGCGAAAGGCGTTCGACGAGGCCGCGGCGATCCTCGAAGGTGCCGTGAAGATGGACGACGCGTACTGGCGCACCTTCGAGCTTCTCGGACACCTGGCGATGCAGCGTGGGAACGAAGACGCCGCCGAGACGGCATTCAAGCGGACGCTCGCACTCGATGCGGACAACCTCCCCGGCAACGACGCATTGGCGCGCATCGCGTACAGGCGTGGGCACTACGACAAGGCGCGGTCGTACGGGCGGCGCTTCCTCGACGTCGCCGGGAAACTCCCGGCGGGCTCGGGATCGATCGAGGCGGAAATCACCGTCATCAAGCAGCTTCTGGCCGCCGCGGATGCGGTTGCGCCCGAGTCACGCCGTTAGCCCGGGGCTCGGTCGCGTTCAGATCCGGCGCAGCAACGGCCGGGCTTCACGACCGGCGTCGGAAATGGCGCCCGGCTCCGACGCGGTTTGACGGCGCCGCCCCCAGGCGACTATCGTGTCGCTTTCGCCCCCCGGAGGTTCCCAATGTCCAGGTTCACCGCATTCGCGTTCGGCGTCCTGCTGCTGTCGCAGACCGTCGTCGCGCAGGATCTCTTCGACACGTTCACCTACCCGGCGGGCACGACGATCCCCGGGTACACGGAGCAGCGCGGGAATTGGACGAGCACCGGCACGTCCGTTCAGGGGCAGTACGGCGTGACCTTCCAGGAACTCGTGAACAACGGAGTGTCGGACGCGAACTGCTGCGTCGAGGTCACGGCGATCTATGACACCGCGACCCCAGGTCTCCAATACGCCGGCCCCATCGCCCGGTACACGGGAGCCGGCGCGGCGGCCTCGTACTTCATGGTGAAGGTGCAGGACAACGGATCGCCGTACACGGGCTTCGATCGTTACTACGTCTACTACGCCAGCGCGGGCGGGTTCCCGTCCGTCGGAATCGCGTCCCAGGCCCTGCCCGTGCCCACGACGATGGCACGCGTGCGGCTCCAGGTGAAGGAGGTCCCCACGGGCGTCCTCGTCGAGATGTTCATCGACACGAACATGGACGGCATCTGGGACCACACGGGATCCGCCATCACGACGCTCGGCGTCGGCACCCAAGGCGGCGTCGGCGCGACGGTCTATCAGTCCTCCCTGGTCGACGACCTGCGTTATTTCGGATCCACGCTGACGTCGGTCGGGGCACCCGCGATCGGAACGTCGATCGCGTTGCAAGGCGCGGGTCATCCGAACTATGTGTATGTCGGAGCGATGAGCCTCGGCCACGGCGGGATCTACGTACCTGGGGGCGACATCGTGCCCCTGGATGCCGATCCCGTCTTCTTCCTGTCGCTCGACTTCCCACTCGTGTTCCAGAACTTCCTCGGCATCACGGCCGGTGACGGCACCTTCGCCATGACGCTGAACATCCCGCCCGATCCGTCCATCATCGGGCTCTCGCTGTTCGCCGCGTCCGTGATGTGGAACGGCGTTCAGGTCGACGAGGTGTCGCCGGACGTGCAGGTCACCATTCAATAGGCCGGCCCGCGCGAGCGGGTCGACGACGCCAGAGAAAAAAATCGAATCCCGATTGACGGTGCGGCTGTCCCGTCCGTCCTCCGTATGCGTTTCGGTCGTGACTCGGGATCCACCATCCGAGCCGACCGGTTCCGTCGCGTCTCAAGGAGAGTTCTCACATGTTGAAAGTTCGAAGCGGCCTCGTTCCGCTGGTTGCGTTGGTGTTCTCAGCGGGTGCGTATGCTCAGTCGACCGGTCCCGACGTCGCCGTGAGCGATCTGTCGGACGTGGCGGCGTACGGTCAGGCCCTCGGCATCACCGCGTTCGCGGTCGGTACCACCGCCTGTGGCGTGGGTACGCAGCCGGTGCTCTGGGACGCCAGCAACAACGGGCACCCGGTCATCGCGCAGAACATCTACCGCTACTACCGCGGTCGGTTCGAGCAGGTCGGCCAGTCGTGGCTGAAGCACGGCTTCGTCTCGACGAACAGCCCGGGGTGCGGCACGTGCCAGCAGCCTCCGCTCGGCGGCGGCCAGCTGGGTGTCGGTTGCACCGACACCTACGGCGCCGGGTTGAACGGAAGCAACACGGGACTCGGCCCGCGCTCCCAGGTCAACGCGGCCACTGGCGTCTTCCCGATTCCGCACGGCACCCCGACGGGTGATCCGACGATCATGGCCCGTGTCCAGATCCACAACTCGGACCTGGATCCGATCGCATACAGCGGCGCCCGTTATTTCGCGGAAGGGCACTACGTCACGGCCGACGACGCCGCCGCGGGCAACAAGAACAACAATGCATCGTGGCGCGAAATCGTCGCTCCGGCACCGGGTGCCAACGGCGGCGTTCCGTTCATCGGCGGGACGCACGCCCAGCAGTCCGCGATCTACGCGTGGCAGACGATCTCTCCGAACGTCGTCCTCCAGACGATCGACATTTCCGGTGACGGCCGCGTGATCGTCGCCGCGGGCGCCTGGCCGGCCCTCGGCGGCATGACGCACTACGAGTACGCCGTCTACAACATGAACTCGGACCGCAGCGTTCAAGGCGTGACGATCAGCCTCCCGGTTGGCGCCGTGCTCGCGAACGTCGGGTTCCACGACGTCGACTCCCACAGCGGCGAGCCGTACTCCCTCACGGACTGGACGCCGACGATCCTGTCGAACGGTGTCAAGTGGAATACGCAGACGTACGCGGCCAACACGAACGCGAACGCGATCCGCTGGGGCACGATGTACAACTTCTCGTTCGAGACGACGTCGGCCCCGACGGGCAACGTGACCCTCGACCTGTTCAAGCCGGGCGTTCCGACCTCGGCGTCGGTGACGATCAACGTCGTCCCGTCGACGTGTCCGCCTGCGCCCCCGGCGGTTCCGCCGGTCAGCGGTGGTGCGTCCTATTCGAGTTCGAGCGTCGCGTACGACTTCGTCGACATCTCGGCGACCGGAGCGGCCGGCCCGACGGGTGACGACAACTCGTCGGTCGCGAACCTCGGCTTCGCGTTCAACTTCTACGGAACGTCGACGACCCAGCTGCGCGTTTCGACCAACGGCTACCTCTGCCTCCCGGCCCAGAATGGCGGGATCTTCTCCAACACCAACATCCCGAACGGGTCAGCCCCGAACGCCATGATCGCCGGCTACTGGGACGACCTGTACGCGGCGCAGGGTGGGGCCGGGGGCGGGTTCGTGCGGACTCAGACCATCGGTTCGGCGCCGAACCGCCGCTTCATCGCGGAATGGGTCGGGATCTGGCACTTCGGCGGCACGGCGTCGAGTGCCGAGACGTTCGAGATCCTGCTGGATGAGGGCACGAACAACGTGACCATCACGCAGGTATCGACGAACGCCGTCGCGGGCGTCGGTGGAGGCGCCAGCGCAACCCGCGGTATCGAGGATTCGAGCGGGACGTCGGGCGTCCAGGTGTCGTTGAACGGTTCGCCCCCGGTCATCGCGGGGACGAGCGTCCGCCTCACGCCCACGTTCCTGCCGCCGGTCATCCCCACGTCCGCGATCCTCGAGCTGCTCGGCACGGGGCAGGTCGGCACGACGCTGTTCGCTCGCACCCTCTCCGAGCCGAACAAGCCGGTGATCTTCAGCGTGTCGCTCGGCGCCGGTCCGACGGTCCTCCCGAACAACCTCGGGACGCTGAGCCTGGATCTCGCGACGCTGCTCCCGCTTGCGGACGGTTTCGGCGTGTTCGGGCCGGCCAACCCCGCGGCGGTGACCAACTCGTGCGGCGCATTCTCGTGGCAGTACCTGTTCGTCCCGGGTGGCCTGCCGCCGGGGTTGACGCTCTATTTCCAGAGCGTCATCGGGAGCGCCACGGCGCCCAACGGTTCGTTCCATATCTCGAACCCCGTCACCTGGGTGACGCAGTGAGGTGCCCGCGGCCGGGCGCACCGGCCGCATTCGCTGCGCGGTGCTGACGCCTTTCCTGCGTCCGCATCGCGAGTAAGCTCTGGACGTCGTCCACTCGTGGGCGGCGTCCATTTTTTTTGAGGGGTCCAAGATGTCCGGGAAACGCACGTTCGTCGCCATTGCGCTCGTGGCCTGCTTGTTCGTCGTCACCTCCTGCGGGTCCAAGGTGAACCAGGAGAACTACGACAAGATCAAGGCGGGGATGACGATCGAGGAGGTCGAGGGGATCCTGGGCAAGGCGACGAAGTCCGACATCGTGGGCGCCGGGCCGCTGTCCGGCGGCAAGATGACCTGGGAGGACGGCGCCAAGTCGATCACCGTCACCGTCGCCAACGGCAAGTCGGTGCTGCCGATGAAATCGGGATTCTGATCCGCGCCGAAGAACTCACGAAAGCCTGATGCGATGAACACGACACGCCTTGCAACGGTCGCCACGCTGGCGCTCCTTCTCCTCGGTACGGGCGGATGCGAGACGGCGCGCAACCTGCTCGGCGATACCCCGACCGCCAAGATCGTCGGCGCCTCGCTGAAGGATCTGGACCTCAACGGCGTCACGCTCGGCTTCGACGTGGACGTCACCAATCCCTACACGGTCGGCTTGCCAGTAGCCGCGCTCGACCTGGCGCTGGCGAGCCAGGGCACGAAGTTCCTCGACGCCAACTCGGCGGACCAGGGCGTCGTGCCGGCGAACGGGCGCAAGACGTTCCCGATGACGGCGAAGGTCCCGTTCGCGGGGCTCCTCGACGTCCTGAAGTCCGTCAAGCCGGGCTCCATCGTGCCTTACACCGCGGACCTCGGCGTCGCGGTCGATGCGCCGGTCGCGGGTCGCATGCGCCTGCCGGTGCGCCACGAGGGCGAGCTGCCCGTTCCGACGGTGCCTGACGTGTCCGTGAAGTCCATCAAGTGGTCCGAGCTTTCGTTGACGAAGGCCGCGGCCGTCGTGTCGCTGGATGTGACGAACCTCAACCAGTTTCCGATCGATCTCACCAACCTCAGCTACGACCTCAGCCTGGGGCAGACGAAGGTGGCGACCTCGAGCCTCCAGCGGGCCGTGTCGTTCGGCGCGTCGGGGGGCAAGCAGACCCTCGACATTCCCATCGCCTTCAAGCCGACCGATTTCGGCGTGGCGATGCTCGGAGCGCTGACAGGCTCCAAGGCTGGCTACAAGGTCGACGGACTCCTCGAGGGCAAGACGCGGTTTGGAGACATCCACCTGCCGTTCACGCGCGCGGGCGACGCACCCTCGTCACGCTGAGAATCGTGTGCGTGCGCTGATCCTCGCGACCGTTGGTCGCGCGGGTGACGGCCCGAATCCGAAACCCGGCCTGGGGTTGCTCCAGTTGATTCGGTTTTGGATCGATCGCACCGGCGAAGCCGCCGCACGAGGCCGCGCGGCGGCAGGTCGAGACTCTCCATACGCGAGGCGGTGCCCGCACTCTGGCACGAGAGAGGCTGCACGTTTTGTCTCCATGTGCGCACATAGTGTCCAACGGCGGCGGCAACGTTCGAATCTCCGGCAAAGTCCCTTTCGCCCGTTAGACAAACGGGATATACCTTTGCCACCTGTGCCGTCCCGGAGCGGTCTTTGTCTGGCATCGCAATGCTCGCTGTGCAGCCGGGGAAGTTTGCGAGACGGGTTGGTTCTCGCGAACCGGGCGGCGCAAAGCCGTTGATGAGAAGGAAAGCTCACCGACCGCTATTACAAGGGTTGACTGAAACCACAGCGAAGGAGAAATCTGTGAAGCTGAATCGCCTGAAAGTCATGGGAGTGCTGTTGTTGGCCGTGGGAGCGTTCGTTCTTCCGGGCTGCGGCCTGTGCGACGACGGGAACACGAAGCCGGCGCCGGTTGCCCAGAAGCAGCCTGAGAAGCAGCCGGAGCCCGTGAAGCAGCCGACCGCTGCGAAGGCGGCACCCAAGGTTCAGGAGGCCCCGCGCGTCGGAATGATCACCGAGTCGATGGCGTTCCCGACCGGCGATCGCGCCACCAGCGCGTTGCTCATCGAGCGCCGCATGCCGGCCGAGGTCGTTCTCGGACAGGCCTTCGAGTACGAGATCTGCGCGACCAACATCTCGAAGCTCACGCTGAAGGATGTGGGCATCACGGATGACTGCACGAATTTCACCGTCACGAGCTCAACGCCGCCCGCCACGAAGAGCGCCTCGAACGGCCTCATGTGGAACCTCGGCACCCTCGCCCCGGGCGAGACGAAGTGCGTGAAGGTCCAGGGCACCGCGACGAACACGGGCAAGGTCACGAGCTGCGCGGCCCCGACCTTCTCGGCGGCTCTCTGCATCGAGACGAACGTCGTCCAGCCGGCCCTCAAGATCGTCCACACGGCGACGGCGGAAGCCCTCACGTGTGACCCGATCCAGCTGAGCTGCACCGTCACGAACACGGGTTCGGGCGCGGCTCGCAACGTCAAGGTCAACCACAACATCCCGGCCGGCCTGAAGTGCCAGGGCGACATGAACATGCACGACGTCGGTACCCTCGCGGCCGGCGAGTCGCGCACGTTCAACATGACCTGCCAGGCCGACAAGTCGGGTTCGTACCAGAGCCAGTGCACGGCGACGGCCGACGGCGGCCTCACGGCCAGCTCCGAGACGCACACGACGGTCGTTCGTCAGCCGGTCCTCACGATCACGAAGACCTGCCGCCAGACGCAGTTCATCGGTGCGAACACGACGATGGATATCGTCGTCAAGAACACCGGTGACGGCGCCGCGAAGGACTGCATGGTCGAAGACATGCTCCCGGCGAACGGCAAGTTCGTGTCGGCTTCGGCTGGCGGCACGGCGTCCGCTGGCAAGGTGACGTGGAACCTGGGCACGCTCGCCCCGAACGACAGCAAGACGGTCTCGGTCGTCGTGTCGTCGGATGTGGCCGGCAAGCTCACGAACACGGCGTCGGCCCGTGCGTACTGCGCGGCGGCGGTCCAGGCGACCTGCTCGACGGACTACACCGGCATCCCGGCCCTCCTCCTCGAGGTGGTCGACTCGCCGGACCCGGTCCAGCTCGGCACGGATACGACCTACACGATCGAAGTGACGAACCAGGGTTCGGCCACGGCGACCAACGTGAAGATCACCTGCACCGTCCCGGCTGAGGAGACGTTCCTCGCGGCTGGCGGCCAGACGGCCGGCTCGGCCTCGGGCAACACGATCACGTTCGCCCCGCTCGCCACGCTGGCTCCGAAGGCCAAGGCGACCTGGACGGTCAAGGTCAAGGCGAAGGCGGAAGGCGACGTCCGCTTCCGCACGAGCATGATCGCCGATCAGCTGAAGTCCACCGTCGACGAGACGGAATCGACCAACCTGTATCAGTGATCACCCGCAAGGGTGAGCCCGGCGCGCATCGCGCGCGCCGGCACTCCAATTGCTGAATCGGCGCTGCCTCCGGTCCGCGGACGCAGCGCCGGTTTGTTAGGCAGACGCAGATTCCACTCGGCACCGTGAGGCCTGGCACGACACCTGCAGCCTCCGGGCGGAGACACCGACCATGATCGACTCGAAAAACCCAGCCGCATCCCAAACTCCAGCCCGCAAGAAGAGCCGCGTTCTGCGGTGGATCCTGATCATCCTGGTGGTGATCATCGGCGCAGTCGTCGTGGTCGGGCCCATGGTCGTTTCGTCCATGGGGCGGACGTTGATCCCGAATGCGTTGAACGAGCAACTCGCCGGGTCGGCAGAGCTCGGCGACTTCTCGTTCTCCTGGCCGGCGTCCGTCAAGGTCGACGGGCTCGCCATCCGCGACCGCAACGGCGAGAAGGTCGTGAGCCTCCCGCAGGTCACCGTCGATGCAGGGCTCCTTGGAGCCGCGTCGGGGAACTACTCGGCGACGGTGCGGGTCGATCGTCCCGAGATCTCCGTGCGCCAGAACCAGGACGGCACGCTGAACATCGCGCAGCTTCAGAGGAAGCCGGCGCAACCGCAGTCGGCGCCGCCCCAGCCGAAGCCTGCGCCCTCGGCCCCGCCGGCAGAGCCGCGCCCGGCGCCACAGAAGTCGGCGCCGACCAAGCTCCCGGTGGTGCACGCCAACGTCGCCATTCGCGACGGCAGGCTGACGTTCCTCGCGAGGGACGGCCGGCGCTCGACGTTCGACAGCCTGCAAGCCGAGATCGTCATCGACACCTTCGACAAGCCGATCCACATCCGCGCCTCCGCCATGGACTCGGCGAACGGCGGGGTGAAGGTCGATGCCGACCTCACGGTGGCGACGGACGGCATCCTCGACCTCGATCGCATGCACGGCACGATCGGGTACGCAGTCGAGCGGCTCGTCTTCGACAACATCGCGGCCATCGCTGGCGCCTTCTCCCAGGTGACCGGTCTGGGCGGCGTCGCCAACGGCTCGGGCAAGTACGAGATGGCATCCATGCGCGCGATCAGCGGCAAGGGTGACCTCACGATCGATCGCCTGCGCGTCACGGGTCCGGCCGTGGGTACCGAGCCGATCACCTTCAACGCGATCAAGCTCACGGACGATCTGACGCTCGACGCCAATGGGACCGGCAAACCCAGGCTCACACTCGCCGTCGACGACTTCCTCACGCTCGGCGTGGACGCGTCCGTCGAGCGATTGACCTCGCCCGACGGGACCTTCGACGCCAAGGTGCTGCTGGATGCGGACCTCAAGAAGTTCAGCGCGTCTGCGGGCGGTCTTCTGAAGCTGAAGCAGGGATATCGAATCGGGGGACGCGCCACGTCCGACTGTCGCATCCAGGGCAACCTCGACGCCGACGGCCTCGCGCGCGCCGCTGCGACCATCGGCATGAAGCTGGAACAGCTTTCGGCGACGGACGACAAGGGCAAGCCGCTCCCGATCGACCCCCAGATGACACTCGACCTCGTCGCCCAGTACGACGCCAAGGGACAATCGAAGGTCGAGTCCTGTGATCTGAAGGCCGGCTCCGTGACCGTGAAGGCGGGTGGCGGGTACGACGCGAAATCCAGCGCGATCGCCGACTCGTTCCTGAAGGTCGACGCAAACCTGGACGACCTCGCCAAGAAGCTCTCGTCGTTCATGGATCTGCCGGTCTCCTTCGGCGGACAGGTGAAGGTGGACGCGCGCTACGCAGGGCAGGGGCAGTCGGGACGCACCACCGGCGACGCCGTCGTCACGGGACTGCGCCTGCGCACCAGTGACGCGAAGAACCTGGGCCCCTTGGACGTGCGCCTGTCCCACGACGCCACGCTGGACCTGTCACCCGGCGGAGTGAGCAAACTCCAGAAGCTGGACTTCAAGTCCGGTCTCGTCGACCTGAACGCGACCGGCACGATCGCCAGCGCTTCGGACGCCGCCGCGCGACGGACCAACGTCAGCTACGACCTCACCGCGAACCTGGCTCAACTCCAGGCGAAGGTCGGCGACTGGCTCGCCGGTTACCAACTCGCCGGAGGCAACGTGACCTCGAAGGGCACGCTCGAGATGACGCCCGACGCGTTGACGGTGAAGGGCGACCTCGGAGCACCGGACCTCCGGGTCAACGGACCCACGCTCGGCCCCGCGGGCGCCGTGATGAAGGACACGCGTCTTGCGTGGGACGCGACCATGAAATCCGCGACGCAGGAGGCGGACGTCCGCGACGTGACCGTCTCGTGCCGCTCCCTCGACATCAGCGGAAAGGATGCGGCGAAACCCTCCCACCTGTCGGATCTCGTCTTCAAGGGCGTTGCGTCGAAGCTCGGCGACGACGTCGAACTGAGGACGTTCGACCTGAAGAGCAACATCGCCAACGGCACCGGCTCGGCCTCCATCAAGAAACTGATGAAGGAGGGCATGACGGCCAACGGCAACCTGAAGATCGACGGCGACGTCGCTCCACTCATCGAGATGGCGCGGCCGTTCAGCGAGGACTTGAAGAATGCCCGCGGTTCGGGCCGTTGGGAGCTCGTCGCGACCGCGGGGTCCAAGGGCCAGGACCTGGAACTCGTGCCATCGCTTCGCGTCCAGCAGATGACCCTCGACGGCTACGGACCCGCCGACAAGCCGCTGAGCGTGCAGAGCGCGGACATCAGCCTCGATGCGAACGTGCTCGTGAACAGCTCGGGTACGGGGCGCGCCGACATCAAGCAGTGCGCGCTGAAGGCGCCGGGCGCCGACGTGGGCGTGACGGGAACGTCCTCGGGATTCCTCGGTGAAGGCGCGCAACCTTCCACGACGCTCCGTCTCGACGGGAAGATCGAGCCCAACGAGATCACGCGGCGTCTGTCGGCGTTTCTCATGGGTTACGCGCTCGCCGGCGAGCAGGTGACCACGGGCATGGACGTCGCCATGCAGGGCAAGCGCGCGACAGTGAAGGGGCAGGTCCGCGCACCGAACCTCACCGTCACCATGCCGCCGGCCGAAGCTGGCGGCGCCTCCCGCGTCGTCACCCAACAGAATGCCGTCATCGACCTGGACGTCGTCGCGGATTCCACGCCTGGCGCGGAGACGAATGACTTCCGCACGTGCAAGTTCACGAGCAACACGGCGACCGCGACCGTGACGGGGAAGACGACGGGCAAGGAGAAGATGAACGCGGACCTGAAGGTCACGGTCGACGGCGAACTGGCCAACGTCGTCCGCGATCTCGGCGCAGCCATGAATCTCGTGGGCTACGAAGCCGCTGGCAAGACCGTGGCGAACATCGGGCTGAAGGGGAGCGGCGGGAAGCTCAAGCTCGACAGCCAGACCACCATCGACGGGTTCCGCTTCGTCGTGCCCGGCAAGAACCCCGGGGAGAAGGTGCCGATCACGGACCCAAGGATCTCCCTCGTCGCCAACGCCGACATCGACACGGAGACGCAGAGCCTCGCCATCGGCAAGACGCAGCTCGACTCCAAGATCATCCACGGCGGCGTCACGGGTGGCATCGACAACATGAAGACGGCCCCCGAGTTCAAGCAGCTCAAGGGCGACTTCACGTACATCCCCGACCTGCTCGGCGCCGTCATCAAGCCGTGGATGAGCGGCACGATGAGCGGGAGCGAGGAACGGAAGGTGACCTTCTTGCTGAACGGGAAGATCAACAAGGATGACCTCGTCAGCTCGCTGCGCGCCACCCTCGCCGAGGGCAAGGTCGGATTGGGGCAGGTGAGTTTCGCCGGTTTCCAGACGGCGGGTGACACCACGCTCGACGTGAAGAACCAGGCGATCACCGCGAACTCGAACATGACGCTGAATGGTGGGACGCTCGTTGCCGCCAGCAAGGTCGACCTGCGGCCGCAAGCCGACGCCACGTCGACGTTGAACCTGACACTGGCGAAGGGGAGCGCGAACAAGGAGATGGCCCCGCTGCTCGCGTTGATCAATCCGATCTTCGCCGTGACGGAGGCCGGTGCGGGAGGCCTGATCCAAGGCCTCCTCGACGTCAAGCTGGACATGTCCTACAAGGGCCAGATCACGAACGAGACGTTGAACGGCGGGTGGGACGCACTGCCCAAACAGGGAATCGATGGCTCGGGCCGAATCGCCATCAACGACCTGGCGGTGAAGGGAACGAACATGGTCGGGCAGCTCCTCTCCATGCTGGGCGCCGCCGACCCGGGCGCGATGCAGCTCGATCCGATCGAGTTCACGATCAAACAGGGGCGCCTCTTCTACGACAAGGCAATCCCCATGGCGATCGCCGGACAGCAGACGACCTGGACGGGCTCCATCGGCCTCGACAAGTCGCTCGACCTCTCGTGGAACGTGCCGGTGACCGACGCTCTCGTTTCCAAGTATGCGTTCCTCAACGTGATGAAAGGCAACGTCATCAAGATCCCGGTGACGGGCAGCTCGTCCGCGCCGAAGCTCAAGGCCGAGGACGTGCTCGCGGACCTGGCGAAACAGGCCGCGACCAAGCAGCTCACGGGAGCCATCGGGGACAAGCTCGGCAACAAGGTCCCCGGCCTCGGCGATCTCCTCGGTGGCAAGCCCAAGCCTCCGCCGACGCCACCGCCGACGCCGCAGGGGGGACAGAACCCCGTGAATCCGCCGGCGCCCGGGAAGCCGACGTCGCAGCCGGCCACCTCCGGGAACACACCTCCGCAGCCCGGGGCCCAGCCCGGCAACCAGCCGCCGCCGCAGAAGAAGCCCGAGGACGAGATCAAGGACGCCCTCGGAGGTCTCTTCGGTGGCGAGGACGAGAAGAAGGCCAAGGACGTGCTGACGGAGGCCGACAAGCTGTACACGGACGGCAAGAAGGCCGACGCGGCGAAGCTCTACAAGCAACTCGCCGACAAGTACAAGAAGACGAAGGCCTACAAGGACAACAAGGACCGCGTCAAGCAGCGCGCGGCCGAGGGCGGCTGAGCCGCGCGCCGGCGCAACACGGAATCGCTGCGGTGGCGGCGGTCCCGCCTGGCGCGACGGCATCAGGCATCAGCGCGATGCCTCGCCCGCGAACGTTCGGTCATCGAGCCGCGCGAGGAACGCCGACCACGCGTCCGCGACCCACGCGTCGTGGACGCCGAGGCGGGTCGGATCCAGGTTTGCCGTCGAGGACTCGACGCCAAACTCCGTGACGAGCAGCCGCGTCGCCACGTCCCGCACCCGGATCGCCTTGGGGGCGATGGCCAACCCGAAGTGGCCGGGCTTGCGCCCGTCCTCCATCAGGATTCCGTCGGCGACGAGGATCTCGGCGATCGGTTCCAGTGTCTCCGGTGCGACGGTCATCGCGTCGGCGACGTGGACGAGCGATGGCGGCGTCGTGCCGCGGTCGAAGGCGTTGGCGAGGCGCGCGAGAAGGCCCAATCCAAGGTAGATCCGCGAGTAGCGGTTGCCGTCGCGGTCCCGGTCGTGCTGACGCACGAGGGCCGTGAAGCACTGGTGGACGTAGGCGATCTCAGCGCCCAACAGCACGATGACCCAGTTCAGGTAGATCCAGATGAGGAAGAGGGGGAGTGATGCCAGCTTGGGGTAGAAGCTCGTGATCGCCGTCGCGCGGTGGACGTAGAGGAAGAATGCCTGGCGGCAGCCTTCCCAGAGGATCGCGGCGACGAGCCCTCCGGTGGCCGCGCTCGTGATCCGGACGTGCGTCGCCGGAAGGACGGCGTAGACCGTCGTGAAGCCGAGGAAGCCGATGAGCACTGGCACGATGAAGCGATAGGCCGAACTGAGAATCCAGTGCTGGTCGACGAGCTGCTCGACGGCGCCGCCGCGCGGCACGAGGAACTCGCTGACGTACATCGACAGCAGAATCAGGAACGGACTGACGGTGAGGATCACCCAGAAGCTCATGAGCTTCTTCAGGTAGCCGCGGCGGCCCTCGGCATGCCAGATGGCGTTCATGTAGCGCTCGGCCGTCGCCATCACGGCGAACGCGGCGAGTAGCAAGCCGACGATGGCGGCGACGTTCACGACCCCCGTGGGTCCCTGGTGGAACGCCGTGGTCGAAATGTACTCGTCGAGCCACGTGGAGAGCTGCGCCTGGAAGTCCGGTGCGACGAGGGGGAACACCTTCTCGCGCACGTACAGGATGATCCGGTCTCCGCCCCCGAGCATCCCGGCGAAGCTGAAGAACAGCACCGCGAGCGGAATGAGCGAGATGATCGTCGAGAACGCCAGGCCCGACGCGCGTTGGAATCCGTGATCGCGCCGGAACCGTTGCATGAGAAGGAACACGAAACGCCCGAGCTGGATCAGCGTCCGTTTGGGGCCGTGCGCCGGTGGAGCCTCGGTGAAGAGCCGCCTGTCGATGTCGAGCTTCGTGATCTTCCGAGACTTCGGTTGCGCGTCGTTCGCGTTCGGCATGGGCCGATTATGGCTGCGCCGGGCCCCGTCGGACAGGTCCGTCATCCTTCGCTATGGTGGCCCCGATGAGCCTGATGCGATTCAAGGTCGCCGCGCCCCTGAACGAGGGTGACGTCGTGTTCGAGGGCGAGGAAGCGCGGCATCTCGCGGCCGTCAACCGCGTCCGCGTGGGCGACGAGGTCACGGCATTCGACGGGTCGGGCAGGTCCGCGCGAGTTCGGGTGACGGCCCTGATGCGTGATCGGGTGCTTGGTGCGACCGTGCAGGCGGTCGCCTCCGCCCGGCCGCCGTCGTTCGACCTCGAACTGTGGTGCGGGCTGCCGCGGGCCGGTGCGGCCGAGGACGTCGTCCGGTCGGCCGTGGAGGTCGGGGCGACCGCGATCCGCCCGCTGGTGACGGAGCGCGGCGTCTGGCAACCCGAGAACGAGCGCGCCGAGCGACGGCGCGCTCGCTTCGAGAAGGTTGCCGTCGCCGCCCTGAAGCAGTGCGGACGCGATTTCCTGCCGCGTTTCGACGAGCCGCTCTCGGTTTCCGATGCGGTGATTCCGGTCGGGGCCTTTGCGTGCGTCGGGGCCACCGCCGGGGAGGCGACGCCGATCCGGACAGCTCTCGAGACGGCAGGGCGGACGTTCCCCCTGGCGATCGTCATCGTCGGCCCCGAGGGCGGATTCACGCCGTCGGAGGTCCAGACCCTCCGGTCCGCGGGCGTCGTGGCCGTGTCGCTGGGCCCGTCCATCCTCCGGGTGGAGACGGCGTGCATCGCCCTGCTCTCGCAGGTCGTCGCCTGGCGGAGTTGACTGGCGGCGACGCCGTCACGCGCCGAACTGTTTCAGGTGATGATCGACGTGGCGGAGCATGAGTCGGCTCCACTCGTCGGCGGAGAGCTTGCCGAAGAAGACGTGGGCGTCCGAGGTGACCTTCGCGCGCCCACCTTGGTGGAACCGGGCGAGGATGGCCAGCAGGCGCTCCTTCTCGACCTGGAAGTCGTGAGGCGTGTCCATGATGAACGCCTTGTCGGTCGGCGAGTTCTTCCCGACGGGCTTGTCTCCGAGAATGCCCGCCCTGACGAAGCGGGCGAGGAGCTTGCCGATGAGGGCCTGCTTGCCGCGGCGATCGCCAGTGGCGAACTCGAACCCGACGACGCAATGCGCGAGCATCTGAGCCGGGTCCATCTTGCCCCACTGGCGCGGAGACGTGGGAGTGAGCGCGTTGATCCTCGTGATGATGGACCGATAAGCGTCCGTGTCGAATAGCGTTTGCATGATCATGTGACTCGCACAGGCTGTGCCTCACCTTTCCGTCGAGGGTCGGCGAGGAGGGTAACCGGCGTGGGGGACATCGCGGCCCGTCGTGCGGAGGCCCTGGCCGCTCACGCAGGTTTTCGGGGGTAGGTCACCGGTCGCGGCGTTCGGCACGACCCCCGTCGTTGAGATCACCGACTCGCGTCGTAAAACGGCGGATCATGAAAATGAACAGCCGTTCATCCCGCCGAGCGCCCGCACGCGCGCCGGCGCGCGACGACTTCCGCTCGCGCCGGCGTGCCGCGACGGCGGAGGCCTTCGTCGACGCGGCGGAGGCCGTCATCGGAAGGAACGGCTTCGAGCGCTCGACCATGCAGGACGTCGCTCGCGAGGCTGGCTGCGCCGCTGGGACCCTCTACCTCTACTTCAAGAGCAAGGAGGATCTCTTCAGCGCCATGGTGTCGAAACACTGCGCGGCCTTGTCGGTGGCGCACCACCGCGCGTTCGACGACGAACCCGACCCCGTCAACGGCTTGCGGACGGCCCTGCGCTCCTACCTCGAGTACTTCAACGCCCATCGCCAGTTCTTTCGCACGTTCTACACGGCAAGCCCGGGCGGCCGCGCGCACATCCCCTCGAATCTTCGGGGCGACGCTCTGGAGGCCTACTTCGCCGCGAAGCGACACGACGTCGAGGCGTTCCGGCGCGCCCAGCGCAAGGGATCGGTTCGGAGCGACGTTCCCGCCGCGGAGCTGGTGGAGTTCATCGACGCCGTGCTCGTGGTGACCCTCGCGCGCTGGGCGACGGCCGACCAGGCGCCTCCGGCGGAGACTCAGTTCGACCTCCTGTGGCGGCTCATCTCCGGCGGCCTCGGCGTGAGGGAGCCGGCGCGATGAATGCACGGCTTGCACCCCTTCTCCTGCTGTCGTTCGTCGCCTGCACCGCCGAGCGCTTCGAGCGCGAAGACGAGCGTGACCGCTTCAACTCCACGGTCGCCGACCGGGTTGCATCCGAGGGCCTCGACGCCATGGACGTCACCCCCGCCGGGGGGATCGACCTCGTCACGAATGCGCTCGCGCGCGGACGCGTCCTTTCGGTCGCGGACTGCGAATCCATCGCCCTCCGCAACAACCTCGCGTACCGCGTGACGCTGCTCCAGACCCAACTCCGCGACGATCAGGTGCGCGCGTCGTTCGCGGCGTTCCTTCCGCAGGGCGACGCGAGATTCGTCGTGAAGGAGCGCAACAACGATCCGCTCGTGAAGGCGGCGGCGGGCGTCGCAGCCTTCGACGACAAGGAGACCGAGCGGTTCACCCTGGGGCTCGTCCTTCCGATCTTCGACTTCGGTGCCACGTGGTTCGCCTACGGGATCGCCAAGGACGAGCGCATGCAGGAGCGCCTCGCCGCGCTTCGGGCACGCCAGGCCCTGATCCGCGACGTGCGTGTGGCCTACGTCCACCTCGCCGGAGCCGTCAGTGACGCCGAGCTGCTGGGGGCGGAGGTTGCATCCGCCCGCGAGGCGGTCCGCGTCGCCCGCGCGCTCGAGCGGGAAGGCGTGGGGGCGGGCGCCGACACGGCTTTCGTCGAAGCCGGACTCGCACGCGCCGAACGCGATGAGACGCTTGCACGCCGCGACGTGCTCGTGGCGCGCTCGGCCCTCGCTCGCACCATGTCTCTTCCCGTTTGGACGGAGTTCCGCATCGACACCACGGTGCCGCCGCCGCCCACGCCGCCCGGCTCGGCAGCGGCGGTCCGCGACCTGGAGCAGGCGGCCTTGATGAGGCGGCCCGAGGTCCGCGCGCAGGATCTCGAGCGCGGAATCGCCGCAGCGCGCGTCCGACAGATCTTCGCCGAGTTCTTCCCGCGGCTCGACGCCACGTTCGATTTCGAGTGGACGTCCAATTCGCACGTCGTGAATCCGTCCTTCTTCACGGGCGGAATCACCGTTGCGCACGCGCTGCTGAACGGGTCGCGCACCCTCTGGAAGTACCACGCGGCTGGCCAACAGGTCGACGTGGAAAGGGAACGCTCTCTCCTCGTCGCGATGGGCGTCGTCTACGAGGTGGACCTGCGCGTGCTGGATCTCGTTCGAGCGTACGACGCCATCGTCGCCGGCGAGCGCCTCGTGGCCGCGCAGGATCGCCTCCTCGAGCAGACGCGCGCGCGCCAGCGAGAGGCCCTCGCGAGTGGCGCCGACGTCGCTCGCTCGATCGCCGATCGGTCGGCGGCGCAACGCGAACTGAACCGGGCGCGCGTGGACGTCCACGTGGCCTGGCACGAGCTGCGCGCCGCCATCGCCGACGACGTCGCCGGCACGGCGGATGACGAGGCCGAGACACTCGCGGCACCGGTCGTCGTCGAACCCTCTGCTTCCAGTCGACCCGCGTCGGGGGAGAACCACCCGTGAATCGAGCGCTCCAATCGTTGCCGTTCGTCTTCGCCGCCGTCGTCACCTTCGGAGTCGCTACGGCGCAGGACGAGACTTTCCGCCTCCTTCCCCTGAAGCCCCTCGGGAGTTCCACCGTTCGCGCGTCCGGTCGGGTCATTCCCGCCTGGCAGGCGCAGATCGGCGCGCGAGTCGCCGGGCGCATCACGGTCTGGGGCGTGGACGCGGCCGGCGCGCCCATCGACGTGGGATCGCACGTGGCGAAGGACGCCGAGCTTTTTCGGGTCGAACCGACCGTGTTCCAGGCCCGCGTCGCCACGGCGAAGGCCATGCTCGCGACCGCGGAGGCCCGGCTCGCGGATCTGAAGTCCGGTACTCGCCCCGAACGCGTGGCCGTGCTCGCCGCCGCGCTCGCCGAGATCGACGCGCGCCTCGACGACCTGCGCCGCGACGAGGCACGCTTCCGCCGACTCGTGGAGGAGGACCACACGATGCCGGCGAAGAAGCTCGAAGAGGTGCGGGCGCAGATCGCCGTGGCGGAGGCCCAGCGCGCCGCAGCGGCGGCCCGGCTCGACGAGGCGAAGGCCGGAGCGACGGCGACGGAGCTGGCCGTGGCCTCCGCGACGGTCGCCGAGGCCAGATCCCAACTCGAACTCGCGGAGGTGGATCTTCGCGACACGGTCGTGAAGTCCCCGCGGGAGGCCGTCGTGGTCCAACGCCATCGGACGCTGGGGGACTACGTCAACCACGCGCCGTTCACCGAGGTGCTCACGCTCGTCTCCGACACGGACCTCGAGGCGGAGCTTCGACTGCCCGAGTCTGACCTGAAGCGGATGGTGGCCAGGACGACCACGGTGACGCTCGAGTCGCCGCTGGTGGACGGGCCGCTGGATCTGACCGTCGACCGCACGACGGGAACCGTGGACCCGAACGACGGCGTCTTCGCTTTCCGCGCCAAGATCCCTCCGGCGCGGCGCGGGCGCCTGATCCCGGGTGCATTCGTGCAGGGCGTCGTGACTCTCGGCCGCAGCGAGTCGGGTGTCGTGGTGCCTCGGCGTGCCCTGTCGACCGAGGGCGGGCAGGCCGTGGTCTACGTCGCCCGCGGCGGCGTCCTGCGACGGCTCGTCGTGAACGTGGCCGAGAACCTCAGCGACGGCGTGGTCGTGCGCGAGGGTCTCACGGAGAAGGACTTCGTCGCCGTCGGCCCTCCCGAGAAGTTGAAGGACGACGCTCCAGCACCCGAGTCGCGCTGACGGTCCCGGCTGGCCCGAACCCGCAGAGAACCCAACATGCTTCTTTCTCGTGTGGCGATCACGCGCCCGGTGTTCACGTCGATGCTCGTGGCGTCGCTCGTGGTGTTCGGCGCCGTTTCCTTCAAGCGACTTGGCGTCGACCTGTTTCCACGCGTCGAGTTTCCGATCGTCACGATCGTGACGAAGCTCCCCGGCGCCGATCCGGAGACGATCGAAACGACCGTCACGGATCCGATCGAGGAGGCGGTCAACACCATCTCCGGAATCAAGCACCTGCGCTCCACGAGCGCCGATTCCGTCTCGCAGGTCGTCATCGAGTTCGAGCTCGGCAAGAACATCGACGTGGCGTTCCAGGAGATCACCGCGAAGGTGGCCGCGATCCGCGCGAACCTGCCCGACGACGTCGAGGAGCCCGTGATCGAGAAGTTCGACGTCGACTCGGCGCCGATCTGCTCCGTCGTCATCGCCGGTGACATGCCCTACCGCGAGCTCGGGCGGATCGCCGACAAGACGGTCAAGGAGCGACTCCAGCGGATTCGCAACGTCGGGTCGGCGCGCCTCATCGGGTTTCGCGACCGCAAGATCTGGCTTTGGCTCGACCCCAAGAAGCTCGATCAGTACGGACTGACGGTGCTCGACGTGGTGGATGCCCTGAAACGCCAGCACGTCGAGATGCCCGGCGGCAAGATCCAGCTCGGTGCGAAGGACGTGGTCACCAAGCTCGCCGCCGAATTTGCGTCCGCCGAGGAGTTCGACGAACTCGTCGTCTCGGAGAAGAACGGCGCCGCCGTGAAGTTCCGCGACATCGGCCACGCCGAAGACGGCTTGGAGGAGGAGAATTCGCGGGCTCGACTGGACGGCAAGCCCTGCATCGCGCTGCCCGTGCGCCGCCAGGCGGGAACGAACACGGTCGAGGTGGCTGACGCCGTCGTGGCCGAGGTCGAGAAGCTCAAGGTCGAGCTTGCGCCCCGCGGGGTCCGCATCGAGATGGCCGAGGAGCAGGCTCCGTTCATCCGCCGCGCGGTCGGTGAAGTCACACATCACCTGGTGTACGGCGGTGGTTACGCCGTGCTGATCGTGCTGCTCTTCCTGCTGAACGTCCGCAGCACGTTCATCAGCGCGCTCGTGCTTCCCGCATCCGTCGTCGGCACGTTCATGCTGATGTCCGCGCTGGGGTTCACGCTGAACATGATGACGCTCCTGGGCCTCACGCTCGCGATCGGGCTCCTGATCGACGACGCCATCGTGGTCCAGGAGAACATCATGCGCCACGTGGAGGAGGGCATGCCGGCCCGCGAGGCCGCCGAGTTCGCCACGAACGAGATCGGGCTCGCCGTCGTTGCAACGACGTTGTCCGTCGTGGCCGTGTTCGTCCCCGTCGCCTTCATGGGTGGGCTCGTCGGACGCTTCTTCCAGTCGTTTGCTCTCACCGTCTCCGCAGCCGTGCTCCTGTCCATGTTCGTGTCCTTCACGCTGGACCCCATGCTCTCCTCGCGCATCCTGAAGAAGCCCGGACGAATGAACGTCCTCTTTCGGGGGCTGGACAAGCTGTTCACGGGCCTCGAGCACCTCTACGGCGGCACGTTGCGGGCGGCATTGCGCTTCCGCTGGGCCGTCGTGCTGCTCGCGATCCTGGCCTTCGCGTCCATCGGGTCGCTCGGCGGGAAGCTGCGCTTCGAATTCATCCCCGTGGAGGATCAGAGCGAATTCAACGTCAAGGTGCGCGCGCCGCTGGGTGCCTCGGTCAGCGAGACGTCGCGGATCCTCGACTCGATCTCCGCGCGGATCAAGGATCTGCCCGAGCGCGTCTACTCTTTCTATGCCGTCGGAGCCGACGAACTCGCACGGTCGAACGAGGGCTCGCTCTACGTGAAGCTCCTCCCCAAGGCGCAGCGCGCGCGCACTCAGGAAGAGGTGATGCAGACCGTTCGCGGACTTCTCGCGGACGTCAAGGACGCGGTCGTTTCCGTGCAGATCGTGCCGCGGGTCTCCGGCGGCGGGCGCCGATGGGCCCAGGTGCAGTATGAACTCCGGGGCCAGAGCTTCACGGAGCTCGATCGCGTGGCGAAGGGGCTGATGGACCGCATGCGGAAGGCTGGCGGCTACGTCGACCTGGACACGACGTTCGAGACGGGCAAGCCCGAGGCCGACGTCCACGTGGCGCGCGAGCGTGCCGCCGAGATCGGCGTGTCGCCGGCGGACGTCGGGCGGACGCTGCGCATCGGCATCGGTGGACTGGACGTGGCGACGTTCAAGGCCGACGGCGATCGGTACGACGTCGCCGTGCGTCTGCTCGAGGGTGCGCGGGATCGCGTGGACCTGATCGGCGCGTTGAAGGTGCGCGCCCGTCGCGGAGGCCTCGCCGAGCTGCGCAACGTCGCGAGCGTCGACACCATCGGGGCTCCCGTGGAAATTGCCCGCTACAACCGGCAGCGGCAGATCACGGTCTTGTCGAACCTGAACGGGAAGGTCCTCGGCGAAGCCACGACGGAGATCGAGGCGTTCACGAAGGAACTGGGGCTGGCCCCCGGCTACACGACCGGTTGGACCGGCTTTGCCGACACCATGAACGAGACGACGGCCAACATGAAGATCACGCTGATCCTCGCCGTCATCGTCATCTACATGGTGCTCGCATCACAGTTCGAATCATTCGTGCACCCGTTCACGATCATGCTGACGCTACCGCTGGCCTTCGTCGGAGCTCTGGCATCGCTCGTGATCTTCAAGATGACGGTGAGCATCTACGTCTCCATGGGACTCATCTTCCTCATGGGACTCGTGACGAAGAACGCCATCCTCCTCATCGACTTCGCGAACGTCCTGCGGCGCAAGGACGGACGGGATGCCCGGTCGGCGTTGCTCGCGGCTGGGCCGGTGCGTCTGCGCCCGATCCTCATGACCACGGTCGCCATGATCGCCGGCATGCTGCCCGTGGCGATGAGCACGGGCGAGGGCTCGGAATCCCGCCAGCCCATGGCCGTCGCCATCGTGGGCGGGCTGGTTTCCTCCACGCTGCTCACGTTGATCGTGGTGCCGGTGGTCTACACGCTCCTGGACGATCTCGCGCGCGTGTTCGGGCGCCTCTTCCGCCGGCGCCAGCCCACCGCGTGACGGCACGAACCGATGGCGGGCGGCGCAGCGCCGACACCGCCGCGCCGCACGCGTCACCAGTGCTCGGCGGGCGAGGACCCCGAGGTCAGGATCGTGGCCTCGCGCCGACCTCGCGCCAACACGTCAGGGCGCGAAGAACGTGAATCGGACCCCGGACGACACGGCGAGTCCGGCTCCTGCCCACGGGTCGAGGACGGCCCATTGGGCGAAAAGCGACAGCCCTGAGAGCGCGGGGGTCTCGGCGATCGTGACCATCACGGAGCCCCGGCCGGCTCCCGCGGCGCCGGGTTGGCCGCCGGTCGCCAACGGGATCAGGATCGACGCCTGCGGGTCGAGGTCCAGGTAGACGGGCGCGCCGAGGATCGTCGTTCCGGGCGGCGCCGCGCGGGACGACACGCCGAGCAGGGCCGTCGTTCCGCCGACGGCGTGGGCGAGTCCGAAGCCGAAGCGCGGACTTCCGATCGCAGGGGGGATCGATGCGAGCATGCGCGGAGTGAGCCCGCCGCTGCCGGTCGAACCCGCTCCCAGGAACTCCGGGTTCTGTCCGAGCTCGGAGCGAAGCGTCGGGCGATCGAACGGCGGCAGTCGCTGCGCCACGCGCGGATCCGTGAGCCCGACCTGCACGAACTCCAGAAGGTCGGCCGCGTCGGACGGCGTGAGGGGAAGCGCAAACATGAGGGCGTCCCGATTCTCGGAGAAGTCGCCGCCGCGCCGGTAGAACTCGATGACGTCCGCAAGCGTCGCGAGCGATCCCGTGTGGAAGAACGGTGCGCGAAGCCCGGCGTTGCGGAGCGTGGGCGTGCGGAACTTCCCGCGATCGGCCCACGTGCCCGTGATGGCGGCGAGGCCCATGTCCTCCGCCGGCGGACGCAGGCCCGTGTTGTGGAACCACGAATCCGTGAAACGGGGGGAGGGGTGGCACGTGCCGCAGCTCGAGGTCGTGTTGAACAGCTGAAGCCCGTGGAGTTGCTGGGGCGTTAGGGCGGCTGCGTTCCCCGCGTGCCACAGGTCCCAGGGCGTCTGGTCGGGAACGAGCGTGCGCTCGTAGCTGGCGATCGCCATGGCAATGTGCGCCGGCGTCACGGCGGGATCGCCGAACGCGGCGGCGAACAGCTCGGTGTACGTGGGGTGCTGGGTGAGTGCCGACTGGATGTCCGGCGTCAGATTCACGGCGAGACGAAGCGGCCTGACTTGCGCCAGCCTCGCCGCCACGGCGACGATCGATGCGCCGTCGCACCCCATCTCACGGGTGACGGGCGGCTGGAGCGCCTGGTTCTCCAAGGCGCCCCCCATCAGGATCAGCACCTGCTGCGTCACCGGGTCGCGGAAGGTCGTCTTCGCGCGCCCGTCCCAGAACAGCTCCATCTCCCACTGGGCACCGATGACCCCGGGGGCCTTGCGATTCGTGACGAACGGCTCGGGGTAGAACATGCCGTCGTTCGTGAACGCACCCACCGCATCGCATGGCGTGATGCCGCGTGAGCCGCGAACGTCATCGGCTGTTCCGAGGATTCCGTCATGCCCGGGATGCAGGTTGCGCGGAGTGAACGCGCGCGGGTCGCCCCCTCCGACCTCCGGCATGTGGCAGGTGCCGCAGGCCGTGGTGTTCTCCGCGGAGAGCTGCTCGTCCCAGAACAGGATCTTCCCGAGGATCGCCTTCTGTGGAGTGAGGGGGTTCTCCCCGGGGATGGGGACCGGCGGGAGCGCCTGGCCGCCTGCGAGACCGACGACGAACGCGCACGCGAGCGCGATGCGAAGGCTTGGGATGCGCATGGGGCACCTCCAGGCGAGTCTGGCCCCGTGCTCATCGGGTCTCAACACCCCACAGGGCGGATTCGGCGTCGCTGAGAGTGCGACGCGGCGGCGCGACGGTGCGCGCGAGACCGCGCGGCGCCGTGCAGGCCTCGCCATGCTGGCGACGGCCGGAGGCACGGGCCGCGCGGGTTCGGGACGCTACTTCTTCGCGCCCGTGTCCTTCGCCATCTCCTCGAGGAGTTGGTCGACGGCCTTGTCCATTTCTTCGCCTCGGACGTTCTTGAAGCGGATCACGCCCTTGTGGTCGAGGACGTAGATCGTCGGCCAGCTACGGACGTTCCATTTCCCGGAGATGGGTCCTGAGGTCCCCTTGGGTCCGTTCCAGAACGATCGCCAGGTGATCTTCTCTTCGACGAGGTGAGGTTTGAGCTCGACCTTGTCCGCATCACTGTTCACGCCGATGAGAGCGAACGGCTTGTCTTTCAGTCTTGCCACGAGCGACCGCTCGTGTGGGTACATGGCCCGGCAGGGCGGTCACCAGTTCCCCCAGAAGTCGACGACGACGACCTTGCCCTTGTAGTCGGAGAGCTTGAACTTGACGCCTTCCAGGTCTTCGCCCTCGATGTCAGGCGCGGCCATGCCGATCTGGAGATGCTCCTTCTCGAAGCGGGGAGCGGCGATCTGATCAGCCAGCGCCGTACCGGCGGCGAGCTTCTCGGCCTTCGTCATCAGTTCCGCGGACTTCTTCTTGTTCTCCTCGCTCACGTCCTTGCCGCGCGTCAACCGCATGGCGTCGTAGTAGATCGCATAGGCCTTCGCGAGCGGCAGCTCAGACCCGGCCTCGATGGCGGCGAGACGTTCGCCGGCCTTCGACGCGTCCGACGTCAACATGGCACTCGTGAACGACGGAGCCTCCAGCACCTCGAGCATGACGGGAGACTTGACGTGGTCCTTGATGAGCGCATCCAACGCCGTGTTGAGGGAGTCCTTGGGTGCCGAGATGGAGATCACCCACGCGTAGTACCGCGCGGCGTCATCGCCCTTCGACTCGCCCGCGAGCTTCAACGCGCGTTGCGCGAGCCCGGCGCGATCGACGGTGGGCACCGTGGCACGGAGCTTCTTCAGACCGTCCGTGTCCTTGTCGGCCACGGCCTTCTTGTACTCGTCTGACGCCGTGAGGGCCTTCATCGCTGCCTTGGCTTTGGCATCGGATGCGGCGAACTCGGCGACCAGCTCTCGATAGGCCGCCGGCGTCTGCGGTGCTGCCTTCCCTCCCTGCTCTTGAGCGGGGATCGGGATCGCGAACACCAGCAGCGCGGCCGCGATCAGCGATTTTCGCATGGTCACTTCCTTGCTTGGGTAAGGCGTGGCCGAAGTGGCCGCGCCGGGACAGAGCCTACGGTACGAGAAGCCCTTTGTCGCGGGGCGGCCACACGGAAACGCGGCTTCCGGGCCACCCCAGCGGGGGTTTGGTGCCGCGCCGGACGGAACGGGGGCGAAACGCCCCTCGCGTGCCTACAGCCACTGCCCCGGCCGCGCCCCCGTCGGCCGTCCCCCGTCGACCACGACGAGGCCGTTCACGAGCACGTGCGTGAGCCCGATCGGGTAGGACTGCGGGTCCTCGAAAGTGGCTCCGTCGGCGATGGTGGACCCATCGAACACCACCAGGTCGGCGGCGGCGCCAACGGCGATGGAGCCGCGGCCGCTCAGCCGCGCGCGTTCGGCGGGCATCCCCGTCATCTTGCGGACGGCGGTCGGAAGGTCGAACAGCCTGCGGTCGCGGCAATAGTGCCCGAGCACGCGCGGGAACGTCCCGTAGGACCGCGGGTGGGGTCGCTTGCCGATGGCACTCCCCGTCGGCGCCATGCTCCGACCGTCCGACGAGATCATCACCCACGGGAGCGCGAGTACCCGTTCGACGTTTTCCTCGCTCATGCCGTGTCCGACGTAGCCCACGTCGGCCTTGGCCGCCTCCAGAAGGCGGAGTGTCGCCTCGGCCGGATCCACGTTCCACATCTCGGCGATCTGGACGAGGCTCTTGCCGATGCAGGGCTCGAGGCCCGGTCCGTCGGCCGAGCTGATGACGATGAGGTCGAACGCTCCGGGATCGCGCTCCACGTGCGGCGCCAGCTCGCTCTTCATGCGCGCGCGCGTCGCCGGATCCTGGAGCCGGCGGACGACGGCCGCGCCGCCGCCTTCTCGGGACCAGTTCTCGAGGAGAATCGTGAGCGTGGTCGAGTAGGCCGTGTAGGGGTAGGCATCTGCCATCACGTCCAGGCCCGTGCTGCGCGCCTTCTCGATGCGGCGGATGGCCGCGTCCTGCAGCTTCCAGTTTCCGCGACCGCACGCCTTCAGGTGGGAGATCTGGAGGCGTACTCCGGTGCTGCGAGACACGGCGAGTGCTTCGTCGATGGCCTCGATCAGCTTCTCCTCTTCGCTGCGCATGTGGGTGGCGTAGAGACCGCCCCGCCGCGCGACCACGCGTGCCAGCGTCTCGATTTCCTCGGGCGGCGCGTAGATCCCGGGGACGTATTCCAGCCCCGTGGAAAGGCCCAGCGCCCCCGCTTCGAGCGCGGCTTCGAGGCGGCGGGTCATCTCCGCCAGTTCGGCGGCGGTTGCTCGGCGATCGACCTCGCCGATCACCGCGCGACGCAGCGTTCCGTGACCGATCAGCATCGCCTGGTTGAGTGCGGGGGCGTTGGCCTTCCAAGCCTCCACGTAGGACTTCATGTCCGTCCAGTGGACGTGGATCGAGTCCTCGTCGTCGTCGTCCGCGTGCGCCGGATCGCGTGGCGCCGCCGAGCCTCCGCAGTTGCCGGTGACCTCCGTCGTGCACCCCTGGCGGATCCGGCTGTCGGCAGTCGGCCACTCGAAGATCGAGTTGTCGCTGTGCGTGTGGATGTCGATGAATCCCGGGGCGACGCACGAGCCCCGTGCCTCGATCACGCGGCGACCGCGGGACCGATCGATCGCTCCCAGTTCCGTGACGCGCCCGTCGCGGATCCCGACGTCGGCTTCGAATCCCGGCTTGCCGCCGCCGTCGAAAACCGTTCCGCCACGAACGACCACGTCGAGGTCGCCCGACGTGCTCCGGCCTGCACAGGCGGAGATTCCCAGTCCGGCCAGGGCGGCAGTGGCGATGGCACCGTGTGCGAGGAACCGGCGGCGGTCGATGGGCTCGTTGGTCATGACGGTCGAATTCCCAACCCGGGTGTTGCGAGCGGATGGAGGCATCCGTCGCGGAGGTCGAATCCCCCGATGAACGGATCCTCGCCGAGATCGAGGCTGCCGTCGAGGTCCAGGTATCGCGTGGCGGGTGATGCCAAGGCGGCGTGAAGCGCGGCGGCGATGCCCGCGACGCTCTCGTCCATGCAGCCCCACATGACGGACAGGCCCAAGTCGCCGGCCTTCTTTGCGAGGCGGAGCGCTGGAGCGATCCCGCCGCATTTCATGAGCTTGACGTTGATGCCGCCGAACGGGGAATGGGGTCCCGCGAGGCGTTCGAGGTCTCGGATGTCGTGGACGCTTTCGTCCGCGATGATTCGCCTCCTGATCGAGGCTGGCAGCGCGCGCAGCCGATCGTCGTCAGCGGGCGCGCACGGTTGCTCGAGGATCTCCACGGCCAACGGGTCCATGTGGGGCAGGAACGTCTCCATGGCGCTCGGCCCCCAGCCCTGGTTGGCGTCGACTCGCAGGAGGAAGTGCGGCCCGAACGTCCGTCGCAGTTCCGTCAATCGTCGGATGTCGTCGTCGACGTCCACGCCCGTCTTCACCTTCAGCGCGCGGAATCCCCGGGTGAGGTACTCGGACGCCTCGGCGACCGTGGCGGCCGTGTCCTTCACACCGATCGTGATCGACGTCGGGAAGGTGTCGTGGACCCGGCCGAGCCGCGCGACGACGGGGACGCCGGCGATCCGCCCGTCGAGATCGAAGAGCGCGCCGTCGATGGCGGCGCGTGCGGCGGGCCCGGGAATCCGGCGTTCGATGATCGCGGCGGCGCCGCGCGGATCGCGAGCGTCGAGCTCGGTGACCCAGGCCAGCTTCCGTGGATCCAGGGCGTGTTCGCAAGCCGCGAGATCCTCGCCGGTCACCTCGACCGCGGGGGACGCGTGGCCGAAACCCACCATGCCGTTGCTCGCCTCGATCTCGACGACGACGAATTCGGCCTGATCCCAGCTGCCACCCGCGATCGAATACGGCCGCGTCAGCGGAACGCGCACCGTGCGTGTACGGATGCCGGCGATCCTCACCGCGCTCTCTCGCGGTCGATGTAGCGCTCGATGGTCGGGATCAGAGCGTCGACGCCACCCGAAAGCGGGTAGGCGACCGGCAGCCTGGTCTCGTCCGCGATCCGTGCACGCGCCGCCGCGCGCTCGGCCTCCGGCAGGTGCTCGTGGTTCAGCGTGATTCCCAGCACCTCACGTCCGTACATGGCGATGAGCGCGACCTCGGAGGCGACCGGTGGGATCTCGTTGCCCAGGTGCTCCTGGTCGTCGAAGAAGCGCCGGGCCGGCGCGTGTTGCAGGATGACGGCGCGAGCGCCGCCCGACAGCATCAGCTCGGCGCCGCACGGACCCGACGGGTTGCGGAGCGCGGATTGCCCCTCGAGCAGGATCACGTCGGGTCGCGCTTCGCGATCACAGGAGACGATCGCATGCTCCAGCTCACCGGAGACGAAGTCGTTGGGTGTGGCGTCGAGTACGAAGCCGAACGCGGAGCCTTGAAGCCAACCGGTCTGGCCGGTGTAGATCATCTCGGCCCGAAGGCCGCGCGACCGAAGTGCGGTCGCGATCGCCTGGCAGGTCGTGCGCTTGCCGAGCGCGCAATCGGTTCCGAGCACGGCGATGCGCGGCGCGCGGACCTCGGCGATCGCCCCGGTCCAGAAGTGGAGCTCCGCGCGGCGCTTGGGCCGACGAACGTCGATGATGCGCGCGCCGCCCCGATTGGCGGCCTCCTGGAACTGGCCATCCTCCGAGAGGATCTCGTGAAGCCCGTTCACGACGCCCAGTCCCTGTTCGAGTGAACGCAGCAAGGTGGCGCGGAGGCCGTCGGGCAGGACGCCTCCGGACGTGGCGACCCCGACGATGCACCACTGCACGGGACGCCCGACGGCGGCGCGCGCCGCATCAACGCTCGCGAAGGTGGGGATCTGACGTCGGATGCCGTCCAACGCCTCGCCCGCATCCCGCCCGGCGGTCGGCTCGTCCACGAGCCCCAGGATCTCGAAGCGGCTTGGCCCGCGGATCAGGCCGTGCGCGGTCTTTGCGGATGACGTCGAATAGAGGCCGTCGGTGAGGACGATGGCGGTTTCGCGCATGGCGCATGCTAACGGAGCCTCGCCTTCCGCGCGGCACGCCGGGTTGGGCGGTGACTCGGCCGCGCGGCGCCGCTTCGAACGTCCGCCGCGTCGCCAGCGTCGACGATCACGGGGCGGCGTTCGTCCCCTTGGGCGTCATCGCCTGCGGAGCACGACGATGTCCTGCCAGCCGCGCAGACCCGCCGGGCGGAATTCGACCCATTCGAAGCCGCTGGGCTCCACCAGGGCGGCGAACCGCTGCGGGCTCAAGAAGGTCGTCCCGTACGACGCGCCGGCACGAGCCGTTTCCAGGACGTCGGGTTCGTAGGGGACGAACGCGAATCCGCCGTCGTCGAATCGGGCCCGGACGGCCTCGACGACGGTCGGCGTCATGCGGAACCATTCACGGAGATCGGCGTGGTGTTTCAGCGTGTCCAGGACGCGCGTGCCATGGGTCGTGACGATGGCGAGTCCACCGGGCTTCACGATGCGGCAGAGCTCGGCGAGCCATGCCGTGATGCCGTCCATGTCGAGGTGCGTGAAGACGGAGAGGCTCAGGACGAGGTCGTACGAGCCGGACTCCCGGGCGAGCGGCGGCAGGGCTTCGTTGCGGAAGCTCCTCACGTGATGCAGGTGCCTGTCGCACCACGTCACCATGCGGTCGTTGACGTCGCAGAGCTCGGCGTCCCATGGAGCTCCGTCCACGTCGAGGAACCGAGAGAGGCGCGCGCAGCCTCCTCCGAAGTCGAGGATGCGCGGGCGATGGTCCGCGGTCATGCGCGGAAGATGCTCGTCGGCGATGCCCATGAACGTTTCGACGTCGACGAAACCCGTCCACAGGAACATCTCGGTCTGCCAGTCGGAAACGATGCGCCGCAGCGTCTCCGGCGGGATCGGGGGAAACAACGCCTGCATCTCGGGGTCGCTGGTGGATAGGAGCGAGTAGAACACTTCCCAGATCCTGGCGTCGCCCAGGACGCATTTCAGCATGCGGACGTCGCCGCGTGACGCTTCCATCGCGCTGAGTCGGGCGCGCGCGGCCGGGGGCGTGAGTCCGTCTCGGTACGTACTGGTGACCGTCATGCCGGTGGCTTCCTTCCGAAGGTCCGTCGCGCACCTGCTCCCGTTGAAATCGCGCCGGGGACGCCACCGTTTCAAGGCGCGGGAACAGGTCGACAGGGGCGGATCATCGCATATCGGTCGACCCGAAAGCGAGACCAAGGTCGGGCTCGCG
Organism: Planctomycetota bacterium; assembly: GCA_044222185.1. Lineage (GTDB taxonomy): Bacteria > Planctomycetota > CAIWVZ01 > JBGANV01. The sequence continues at coordinate 41,327 of JBGANV010000003.1, read as the reverse complement.
GCCGGGCGAGCGCGTGAAGAAGACGTGGCGAAGCCGGCGCGCCGCGATTGCGATTCGGTCGGCTCGCGGTCGACGGGACTATTGCGCGGAGGGTTTTGCCCGAAGTCCCGTCAGCAGCGCGGCGGAAGCATCCCAGTAGGCCTTCCAGCGCGCCCGCTCGGATTCCGGCAGCTTCTCCAGCTCGCCGGGCTCGCGCATGGGAGCGAACTCCGACCCGCGCATGGGGGGAGCGAGAACGAGGCGGACGACCCGGGGCTGCGGACCTTCGTCGATCAGCAGCTTGCGCAGCCGCGCCAGCTCGCCCTCGAGCCACTCGAGCGCCTGTCCGCGAAGACGCGCGCGCGTGGCGTCATCGAGTCCCGACGCCGCGGATGCCTGGGCAGCCGCCTTCGCTGCCGTTCGACGATGCCCGGCCTCGATGACCTCGGCGAGATCCGGCGCGTCCTCGAATGCGATGCGGTACCAGTCGACGGCGGTGGCGGCGTGACCCGTTCGCCAGGCGACGCGAGCCAGCGCGGCGAGACTCTCGGGTTCGTCGGGCTTCGTGCCGGCGTCGACGTGACGGCGCACGTCGGCTTCTCGTCGTGCTTCTTCCTTCGCGAGTGCGTCGGCCTCCGCGACCCATGCTCGGGACGGGAACGCCCATCCCGGCGTCTTCGAGCCGAGGGCGTGACCCCGGCGCGTGGCGTCGAGAGACTCGCGGTAGCTTTCCTGTTCCTTCAGGATGCCTCCGACGTTGCAGTGCGCTTGGGCGAAGTCCGGCTTGAAGCGGATGGTTTCGCGGAGGTGCTCCAGCGCCTCGTCCAGGAGGCCTTGTGCCACCAGTTGCACGGCGAGGTTGTAGTGCGAATCCGCGTCATCGGGATCGAGCGCCACGGCCCTCCTGAACTCGTCGACGGCGTCGTCGATCCGATCGTTGTCTGAAAAGACCGAGCCCAGGGCGGCGTGCGGGTCTCCGCGTTCGGGGTCGAGCCGCGCAGCCTCGCGGAACTCGGCGATGGCTTCCGAATCGCGGTGAAGGCCCCGATAGGCCCGGCCGACGTTCACGCGCGCCGTGGTGTCGCTCGGGCGGAGGCGAATCGCTTCGCGGAGCGACGCGATGGCGTCCTGGAATCGGTTCTGTCGGCCGAGGTACCCGCCCAGGGCGGAATGCGCGCGCGCGTCGTCGGGACGAATCGCCGCGGCCGCTCGCAGGAACGACACGGCCTGCTCGATCGATGCGTCGTCGCCGAGTGCGCCCATGGAGATCCCGCACCAATACAGGGCGTCCGACGACCTCGGCCAATGGTGCTGCAGGGCTGCGACGGCATCGACGACGGCCTCGCGATCCGCCAGGTGTGCGGCGACGTGTGCCCGTAGCGTGCAGATCGACAGACGCGGGAGGGGAGACAGCAGCAGGGCCGCGGTCGCATGGCGGAACGCGCGCGCCAGGGCGTCGCGGTCGCCCTTCTCGCCCCGCGAGAGATCGCGTTGCGCCATCATGTAGTGTTCGAAGCCCGTGCGCGGCGGAGGCGCGGACTTGCGCAACTCCGCGGCTTCGTCCGTGCGGCCTTGCCCGGCGAGGAGCTGAGCGCGCAAGTGGCGCGCAGCGGAGCCGTCCCCGAGAACCGCACCGTGGACGTCGAGCAGGCGCGCGGCCGCGTCGTTCTGCTGGAGGCGTATCGACGTGAAGACGAGTCCGCCGACGGCTTCCGGAGAACTGCCCTCGAGCGCCAGCGCCTGCCGGTAGAGCTCGGCGGCCCGCTCGCCGTCGCCCTCCGAGAATTCGTAGCCCGCTTCCGACAGGATCGCGTCGCGCTCGACTTCGATCTGCGCCTTGCGCGCGGCTTCGATCTGGGGGAGGTCCTTCACGTGCGACGTCACGAGTGCGGCGATGGTCGGCAGCGCCGTCAACAGGACGAACAGGAGCGCCGCCTTCGCCGGCTCGCGCCTCGTCCAGCGGGTGAACCTTCCGATCGGGCCCAGGGGCCGCGCGCGAAGCGGTCGCCCGTCGAGGGCGGCCGAGAGGTCGAACGCCAGCGCCTCGGCGCTGGCGTAACGGCGGTGGAGATCCCGCTCGATCGCGGTCTCGAGCACGAGTGCCGCGTCCTTCGAGATCGAACGGTTGAGCCGGCGCGGATCCGGCATGCCTTTCGTCAGCACGGCCTGATAGAGCCCCTCACGCGTCGCCCCATCGAAGGGGCGCTGCAGGGTCAGGCACTCGTACAGTGAAACCCCCAGCGCATAGACGTCGGCGCGTCGATCCACGCGGCCTTGCCCAGAGAGCTGCTCGGGAGCCATGTATGCGGGCGTGCCGAACACGTCACCGGTCCGGGTCAGCGTGAGGAGGTCGCCATCGTCGGCCCGCGCGATCCCGAAGTCGAGGATCACGGGTTCGCCGTCCTTCGTCACCATGATGTTGCCGGGCTTGATGTCGCGATGGACGATGCCAGCTTCGTGCGCGGCGTGAAGGGCGGCCGCCGCCTTCGCGAAAATCGTCACGAGGCGCGCGATCTCCGCCTTGTCGGGCAGGGCGATCGCGGGCTCGGCAACGGTGTCCGGGCTCTTCCGCTCTCCATCGGATCGGGTCGGTGCCGTCGCCGGCTTCGTGGATTCGTCGGAGAACGTGATCACCATGGCCGTCTGGCCCGTCGATCCGGAGTTGCGCGCCGCCGTGACCCGCTCGGCGAGCGTCGTTCCTTCGACGTACTGCATGGCGATGTAGGGGACGCCGTCGGCGACCCCCGCGTCGAACACGCGGCAGATCCCCGGGTGATCCAGCTTCGATGCCAGCTCGGCCTCGCGTTGGAAACGTTGGACGGCCTCGGTCGATCCGACGCCCACTCCCGTCAGCACTTTCAGGGCGACCTTGCGGCGAAGGTGCGTGTCCTCGGCGAGGTGGACGAGGCCCTGCCCGCCGCGACCCAACGTGCGCAGGATCCGGTAGTGGGCGATCATTCCCGCACCGCCGGTCGACCCGCGCTCGCCGCCTGCGGCGTGGACGTCGGCGTAGGTCCGTGCGACGAGCGCGTCCTCACCGGGGAACGCGGCCGCATAGTCCGCGAGCGTGCGCGCTTCGCCGCGTGCGATGTCGGCGGTGATGCGCGCCCGGATCGTGCGGGCGCGGTCCGGATCCATGGCGTTGCTCCGTCAGAGGTGGTCTGCTGCCGCATGCGCGGCGTCGGCTCACCGGGTTGGGTGTGCGCGAGGGTATCACCTGGCGGCGGCGGCGGCGCGTCGTTCGGACCCTGCGTGACGGCGCGCGGGCTTCCGAGCCCGTCGCGTGTGAATCTGCGTCGAGCGCCGTGAATTGGCAGCGGCCGACGCCGGATGCCTCGGCACCGCACGAGGCACCACCAGGCTCGTTGGCTTACGACGCTCTCACGACGCGGTCATGGCGCATCACGGCGCGCGTCCCATGGGACTTTCGTAGCCGACCAGTATGGGTCCGGGCCGGACACGTATTTCAAGCGTTCGCAGTACTGCTCCGCCCCGCTCTCGCCCTCGCCGTAGAACGTGCAGTCCAGTCGATACGCGAAGTTCTCGTCGAGCTTGCCGCCGAGTTTGATCCAGTCGGTATCCCCGTCGAGGCCGTCGTGATTGAGCGCCCCGGTCAGGTGGTTGTCGCAGCGTCGGACCACTCCCAGGTCCTTCCATTGCCCGCCCTCATATCGGTAAAGGTGCAGCGCCTCGCTCGCGTGGTGGTTGGCGTGGTAACGGAATCCCCGATGCTCGACGGTGAATCGAATTCGCAGCGGGTCGTTCATCACGCCGTTCGTTGGGAGGATGGAGCTGACGGGCGGCGGTGGACCTGCCGCCACGACTGGACCGCCGTCAGACAGGCAAGACGTGAGAACGACGATGCTGAGAAGGGTGGCTCCGGTCAGACGCAGCCGGGACAGTCGCACCTTGGTGGGGACCCTCATCTCTTCGCTTCTCCATTCATGTCGACGCCGAGCAGCGCGGCAGTCGACCGGGTGATCTTGTCACGGAACGCGCGCACGTTCGGGTCCTTCGTCTCCTCGACGACACGATCCGCTGCGGCCTTGCGAAGCGTCTCGATCGCCCGCGCCACTCGAGCGGCGGTCCTCTGCGACTCCGGAGTCGCGGGATCGTAACGAGAGAGGAATGCTACGGCGAAAGCCCACTCCAGCTCACCGTCCGGCTCGAGGGATTTGAAACGTTCGAACACGTTCTCGCCGCCCGTCACGACGTGGGCGGCGAGGCGGATGGCGTTTTCCGTTGGTTCCGCCCCATCGAGGAGCAGCCACGCCCCGTAGAGGCGATGGGTCTGCGCGGCGCGGACGGCGTCCGCGACGTCCCCGCTGGTGGATCCTCTGGATACCTCGATGGCAAGGTCGGCGAAGGCGTTCAGCGCCTCCATCGCTTCGTCGGACTTGCACTCGGCGAGCGAGTTCGCGGCCAACTGCGCGAGGGTGTAGGTGGACGTGGCGCACGGAAGATTCGGCGGACGCTGGGGCGCGCTTCCCATCCAGTCGCGTGCGGCCTTCCATCCGCCGAGTTCGTGAAGGCGGCAGGCTACGAACGTCGCCAATGGCGGCGAACGGCTCAGCAGCTCGTCGAGATACGCGCGTGCCCGACCCGACGCCTCTTCACGTCGGCCGGGCGAATGGAACGCCACGAGCAGGTGGCTGAGTGCGCTCATGAGGCGCGTCCCGTCGCGTTCGTCGGCGGGCCGGTCTTTCGCGAGCGTGACGTTGACCCGTTCGTACGTCTCGGCGGCTTCGATGAACCGCGGCTCGTGTCCGCCCGAGGCGTCATGCCGACCGTGCTCGAGATAGACGTTCGCGAGGAGCGCTGCGGCCTCGGGCCGAAACGGGAGAGGGTTCGCAACGTTTGCCGGCGGATCATCTCCTGGCTTCCCGCGGTGACCGACGATCGGAACCAGCAGGGCCTCCGCACGGTCGAACCGATCACACCAAGGGCCCCGCGGTCCGCCCGCCGGCCGGGACTCCGGTCTGAGCCGGGGCGCCGCCGCCAGGGCGAACTTCGCGGCGGCGAGTTCTCGGTAGGCGATCATCACGACCTCATTGGGGCCGTTCCGGTTGGACGTCGCGAGCCGTGCTGCCGTCTGTGCTGCGATCTGATCGGACCCCGCGCCGTCACCGAGGGCGAGGAAACAGAGTGCACGGAGCTCGTCCTCGACGCCGATGGCTCTCGACGCGGCGGGGGCGAGGAGCTGGAGTGCCCGGGTCGCGCGGACGTCCGACGCGTCGTCGTCGTGGACGCCGAAGTACCGTCCCAGTGCAGCGCGAAAGCGGTAGGTCGGAAGGTCGGCCCAGCGGAGGTTCGCCTCTGCCTGCTCGGCGTGCTGGCGCAGGCGGGTGGATGTCCGACCCGGGGTGGCGACGACGAGACAATTCAACGTGGCCTCGATCGCCGTGCCGCGCCAATCGGATTCGATGTTCCTCCACAGGTCGAGGACTGGTCGCGCGTCGCCGAATCGCTCGGCAAAATGAGCACATTCGTTCTGCGCTTCGTCCAGTCTTCCGGCTTCTTGCAACTCCCGAATCGCCGCGATCGCCGCCTCGCGATCCGACGAGAGCCTCGCACGCTCTGCCCAGCCCTTCAGCGGCCATGCGGCGGCGATGACCAGGGCGAGCCCCACTCCGAAGGCGGTCACACGCCGGCGACGCCGTTGCCGGCGCTGCGGTTCAGCCGGCCCGGCGTTCGGGGTCGGCCGCCCCTCGAGCCACGCGTCGAGGTCGTCGGCGAGCTCCGCCCCGGTCGAATACCGAGCCTCCTCCTTCTTGCACAGCGCCTTGGCGAAGACGCCATCGAGCGTCGGCGGCACGTCGGGGTTGACCGTGGAGGGCGCGGCGACGGGGTCGCCCAGGACTTCCCGCCGTGCCCCATGCAGGGTCGACGCCTTCACGACACGGCGGCCGGTGACGGCTTCGTGGAAGGTCACGGCGAGACTGTAGAGGTCGCTCTTCGGGCCCACGGGGAGCAAGCTCGCCTGCTCGGGGCTCATGTACGCCGCCGTGCCCGCGAGGTAGGAGGTCTGTTCGTCCGTCTCGTAGCTTCCGATCCCGAGGCCGAAGTCGATCAGATACGGCGCTCCGCTCTCGTGGATGACGATGTTCGCGGGCTTGATGTCACGGTGAAGACCTTCGACGCCATGGAGCGCATCGAGCGCGCGTGCGAGGTCCCGCATCCACGTCATGGCGCGACGGATGTAGACATCGGATTCCGAGCGCGTGCGCCGCTGATCCCGTCCCGCGTCGATCGGATGCTGGTCGGCGACGATCTGCTGCAGGCTCCGCCCCTCCACCAATTCCATGGCGAGCCACGTGAACTCGTCCGTTTCACCCTGCCCGAACAGCTTCACGACGTTGGGACGGTTCAGCTTCGCGAGCCAACGAGCTTCCGTCTGCAGTGCGAACACCCGCTCGATGTCCGACGAACGGACGACCTTCATGGCCACACGCGCATGCGTGTCCACGTCGACGGCCCGAAAGACGGCGCCATATTGCCCGTGGCCGATGAGGTCGACGATGCGGTACCGCCCGAGGACCTCGGGAGGTCTCAATACGGCGGAATCGCGCCCGACCCCACCCCGTGCCTTGTACGTCTCCGCGAACTGCGCGTCGTCGCTCGTACCGTTCCCGTCACGCGCCACGCCTGGCCTCCGATTCCGAAATCCAAGACCATGCCGATCCCCAACTCGGCGGCGATCGTACCGGGGACGGGCAGGGCGTCGCCAGCCCCCCGGCGGCGACCTCCCGCCAGCGGCGCCAGCCATTTGGCGCGGAGCCGGCCGCGATGCGCCTGCGGGGTGGGGGCCGAGCGTCCCCTACGGCTCGCGGCTGGATCGGATCGAGGTCGGTCGTCGGACCCTCGCCACCAGCCCGGTTCGTTCGAGGTTTTCACCGGGCAGGGGCGAGCGCCGGCCCGGCGATCTCCGTGGTCGTGGGGGGGCGGTCATCGCCGATCCCGTGGCGCCCCCGGCGCGCCTTCCGCAGGGAAAGGCGGAGGAACGATCGGACGAGCGGCGCGTCCATCGAATTCGTGCCGCGCGACGCCGGGGGTCGATCGCGCCAGACGTCCTTGACCCACCGTCGACCGATCCGCCTGGACTCCGGCCGTGCAGGGACGCGGAGTCCCGCCTGGATCGTCGCCGACCGGGCGCGTTCTTCGCCGGTGCTGATCCGACGGGTGGGTGCACCGCGCCCCCGTCACGCCGCACGCGTGAGCGCGACGATCGAAACCGGAGCGGAAGGTCATGCGCGACCGCCGCGAAGGCTTGGGCCGAGGAACTCGATCGACGACCGCAGTCCGAGTTTTCCGAACTCGGCGTTCCCACCGGCCACGGCGCATCGAGCGCCGCATTCTCGGCGGGTATCGCGGCGGTGGGTCCATCGAATATCGGCGGGGGAAATTTCACTCGCGCGGCATTCGCGTGCTTTGGGTTTTTCGAGCCGGCTGGCCCAGCGGTCTTTTTTTCCCACCAGGTCGCGAGTTCCTTTCCCGGAATTGCCGCGGGTTTCTACGCAACCGTGCGTGATGCGGGGGCGTCGAGTCAGTTTGATCGTCGAGGGCGGTCTATGAATGGGCAGGAGCTGATCGGATCTCGGATGGACACCACGAGAGAGCCCTGACCGACATCTGCATCGCACGGCGATGCCTGCGCTCGATGGCGCGACTGGTCGGCCCGGTGTGGAAGTCGCAGCACCGGACGATGCGCCACGAACACTGCGCAGCGCACCCCGTCGAGGCTTCTGATCCAAATCAGAGAAAGGGAACCTTGATGCATCGCATCCTGCTGATCGAGAAGGACCGGCATGTCATCGCGACGGTGACCGGAGCCGCCCGCGAGGCTGGTTTCCGGCTCGATACCGTCGAGACGTTGCGTGACGCGCAGCGCTGCGCATCCCAGCACGCGCCCGACGTCGTGCTCGTCGACCTCACGCTGCTGGACGAGAACGGCGCGGCGATGTTGACGCCCATCTGTCAACCACGGCACTGCAAGGTGGTCGTACTCACGGATGAGGCCTGCGTCGAAACGGCCGTTGCTGCCATGAAGCGCGGCGCACACGACTTCCTCGTCAAACCGCTCGGCGCGGGAAAGCTCCAGCGGATTCTTTCGGATGTCGCCACGCTCCTGGGCATCCCGGCTGAGGACGGCGATGCGCGTCCGCGCGGAGGTGTCGTGGATTCGGAGCTGCTCGGCGAATCGCCGGCGATCCTGGAAGTGAAGAAGATCATCGCTCGCGTCGCGCCGACGGACGCGACGGTCTTCATCACCGGCGAGACCGGCACGGGCAAGGAACTCGTGGCGGCGGAAATCCACGCGCGGAGCGGGCGGAACACCAAGCCGCTCATCGCCGTGAACTGCTCGGCACTCTCTCCGAACCTCCTCGAGAGCGAGATATTCGGCCACGAACGCGGGAGCTTCACGGGCGCGAATCGCCGGCACGACGGGTACTTCGAGCGCGCCGACAAGGGGACGATGTTCCTCGACGAGGTCACGGAGATGCCCATCGAGCTCCAACCGAAGCTCCTGCGTCTCCTCGAGACGGGGACGTTCGTCAGGGTCGGCGGCGATGTGGAGTCGAAGGTCGACGTCCGCATCATCGCAGCGTCGAACCGGGATCCGCTCGCGGCAGTCCACGATGGGAAACTCCGTGAAGATCTGCTCTATCGATTGAGCGTGTTCCCGATCACGCTGCCGCCGCTGCGAGATCGCGGTGACGACGTCATCCTCCTCGCGGAGAGTTTCCTCGCGGATCTCAATGCGGCGGAGGGGACGACCAAGTCCCTGGCTCCGGCATGTCGCGATGCGCTGAAGGCTCATCCGTGGCCCGGCAACATCCGCGAGCTCAAGAACACGATTCGGCGTGCGTTCATCCTGGCGGACGAGGCCATCGGCGCCGAGGTCCTGTTCCCGGCGCGCGCCGTGGAGGACGTCGTGACGGGCCTCCACCTGAAGATTCCCCTGGGGGCACCCCTGGCGGATGCGGAGAAACGGGTGATCCTCTCCACCCTCGATCATTGCGGTGGACACCGCCGCAAGACGGCGGAACTTCTCGGGATCAGCCCGAAGACGCTCTACAACCGTCTCGTCGAGTACCGAGTCGTGCAGCCGGCGCGGTGATCGACGGTGGCGAGACGCGGTGTACCGTCGGCGGTCCACCGCGTCCTCACTGCGTTGCGGAGTCGTGGAGCTCGCGGATCCGCGCCCGAGCCTTGTGGATCGCCACGGCCTGGGCTTCGACGACGTCGCGGACTTGCGTCGCCAGCGGCGTCCCAAGGGCACGCAGGTAGCGATCGATCGCGGCGTCCTCGTTGTGCTCGCACGCACCGAGGACGGCGTCGATCGTCCCGATTTCCACCGCGGCATGAACGGTCTTCCAGCCGCGGTGGACGGCATCCATCAGCGTGGCTGCATCTGGAGGCGTCCCGCCCAGGCTGCGAACCGCCGCCTGGAGCTGGATGGCGAACGCCCGTCGCTCGCCGACGTACCCCTCCAACCGGCGTCGCAGGGGTGCGTCGCGGACGAGTTCCAAAGCGGTCCGATAACCCTCCTCGCATTCCCTGCACACGGCCATGAGTTCGTTCAGGGTGCAGGTGGTCGCCTCGAGTAGCTCGTTCGTCATCTGTCGCCTCCGCTCAGACGTCGGATCCGTTCCGCAGGGGAAGCGGGGAACGTTCGACCGTGACGTCTCGGCGAATTGCAAACCCCATTCCAATCGGATCGATGGGGGAATCGCGGCAGGAAGCGTTCGATCCCAGCCGCCGGAACCCAGGTCGAGTCGCGTCGAGCCCGCATCTCCGACGGGCCGGACCTGCGGCACGGAATGCGGTGCTCCTGGGGCCGGTCCGGCAAGGCATGCCGATGCCCGTCGCAAGATCCGCGTCAGCTGCGCGCGCTTCGTCGCGACACCGTTTGGCCTTTCGCCCCACGAGACCGCTGAGAACCGCGCCTTCGCGCAGCGCAGATCGCACGCGTGGCACCTGCGGGAACAGGGTTTGCGACGACGCCTTGCACGTCGATGTCTCCGGGCCCCACGAAGTCGTCGGCGTCGTGCCCTTGCCGTGGTTGCATCTAGCCCGCGACTCACGTCGGGACGCTGGCGCCACCGCGGTGCGGAGGTCCGGACCATGAAGCCACCGACCGATGCGGCAATCCCCATGGTGGGCGCGATCCGAGGCGACCCGCCTCCGCTCGACCTGGCCGGTGCCACGGATTGCGAAATGGACGGCAGGCGGAGCAACGACCATTGGGCGATCGCCCGGATCGGCGAGGCGACCGTCGTCGACGCGTCCGTCTCGATCGATCTGCCCGAAGGGCTCACCTCGCACCCGGCCCCCCGGTTCCTCCTGGCGGTCGCCCGAGGCATGGGCGATTCGGCGGCGGCGGAACTCGCGGCCGCGACTGCGCTCCGGACGCTGGTCCACGAGGCGATTCACCGAACGGCGTTCGCGCGACGGTTCGACTCGCCACTGGACGACGAGGGAGAAGCACTGCTCCGCGAAGCGGTGGCGCTCTCGGGGGTCGCCATCGAGGCCGCGGCGCGCGGTGTACCGCAACCCATTCATCTGCAGTCGACGCTCACGTGCGCACTCGTCGCCTATCCGAACCTCGTCCTGGCGCACGCGGGGGACGGGCGTGCGTTCCTGTTGCGATCCGGCGAACTCCGCCAGCTTACGGTCGACCACACGACGACCGAGCCGGCCGTGCCTCGAGAGCCCAGCCGGGGTGCGAAGGACGCCGCCGCCACGAGGGAAGTCCTCTGGAACGCGTTGGGCGCGAACGCTCATCACCGGACCGACGTCATCCATCGGCAGATTCAGCCGGCGGATCGGGTCCTCCTCTGCTCGAGCGGACTCCTTCGGCGACTCACGAACGACCGCGTCCGAGACCTGCTTGCGAGTGCAGCGACGGCGGTGGAGGCGTGCGCGAATCTCGTCGACGCGGCCTCCGCTGGTGGAGACACCGACGGCGTCGCCGCGGTGGTCGCCATCGTCTCCCCTTCGTCGGCCGCTCCTCCGCCCCTGGCGCTTCATGCGGCTCTCGCTCCGGCGGCCCAGCCGCCGGAAACCGAGCCGTGCCTCCAAGACCTCGCTCCCAGCCTGCCGGGACGGCTCGACCCCGAACCCGTTTGACGTTCGCAAAACCCGATACCTGGAGATCTCATGCTTTCGAGTGTCGTCGTTGCCATCGACGGGTCGCCGCATGCCGAGGCGGCTCTGCCTCACGCGGCGGGCATCGCCCGTGCGATCGAGGTTCCGATCCGCGTCGTTCACGTGTTGAGCCCGAGCGGCGCGGCCGGGCACCCGCCCGTCGACGCCGTGGAGTGGTCGTTGCACCGGACGCGTGCGGCCACTCACCTGGCCGGCGTTCGCGAGCGACTGGCGTCGTCGGGGATCGTCGTGGACGTCGAGGTTTCGGAGGGCACGTCGACCGGGCTGATCTCCGAGGTCTGCCTCCAGGTGCGCGACCCACTGCTCGTGATCGCGAGCCACGGCCGCGAGTCCGCGCCCGACTTCGAGCTGAGCGGCGCGACGCACTCGGCCCTTCGTGCCGCGGCTTCGTCCGTGATGGTCGTCCCGACGCGGGACCACGACGCCGTCGCGTTGGAGCCTCGCCGCTACGCGCGAATCCTCGTCCCACTCGATGGGTCGAAACGCTCGCACTGGACGCTTCGCACCGCGACTACGATCGCCCGCACCCACGGCGCCGCCGTCGTGCTCGCTCACGTGGTCGCAACCCCGCTCCTCTCCTACGGCGACCTTCCGCTCGAAGAGGTGTCCCGCCGGCTCTCCCGTGAAGTGGTCGAGCGCAACCTCGAGACGGCGGCACGGTACTTCCACGGAATCCGGACCGAGCTGGATGCCGACGGCATCACGTCGCGTTGCCACATCGTCGAGTCGCGGCAGGTCGGCCCCAGGCTCGCGGAACTCGCGAACGACGAGGACGTGGACCTCATCGTGATGTCGGCTCACGGAGCGGGCATGAACGGAGCGTTGCAGGCCTGCTGGCACATGGGCAGCGTCGCGCAAGCGATGATCTCGCACCCCGGCCGGCCGACCCTCGTTCTCCAGGATGCTCCATCAGGCGGGCCGTCATCCGCGGGCCAGGCGACGATGCCTCCACGGGCGCCCGCGCGGCCACCGAGCGCGTGAGCGGATCGGAGGCTTGATGCAGGACGCAACCACCCTCGCCCGCCAGTGGCAGCCGGCGGCCCGCCCGCGCCGGGCGCGCGCGCGGTCGCCGCGGCGCCTCGTCGCGATGCTGGAGCGAGGGCTGGACGCGGCCGCTGCCGCCATCACGTCGCGAGCGGAGGGAAGTCTCGTCGCATCACCAGGGGTCGAGTGGTTCCTCGACAACGAATTCATCGCCCGCGATGCGCTCCGCCAGGTCGCCGAGAGCCTGCCACCGGAGTTCTTCGCCCAGCTTCCAGGGCTGAGTCGCCGGCACTCCAGCCGGGGTGAGCCGCGGGTGCTCACCGTCGCACGCGCCATCCTCGCGAACGCGGAGGATCGCTTCGACGTCGACACCTGCGTTGCGTACCTGACCGAATTCCAGCGCATCGCGCCCTTGACGACGGGCGAGATCTGGGCCCTCGGAGCCGCCCTGCGCGTTGCCGCACTCGAAGGGCTGATCGCAGGTGCCACGGCGCTGACGTCGGCCGAGCTCCCATCCGACGATGCCAACGTCGCGTCGACCACGCAGGACAGCGATCGGCGCATCGCGGCGTCGATGACCACGCTGCGCCGGCTCCAGGCGTGCGACTGGACCGTGGTGTTCCGTCGGGCGTCCCTCGTGGAGGACGCGTTGCTCCGCGACCCTTGCGGGATCTATGCGGGGATGGACGAGTCGAGCCGGGATCGATATCGCAAGGCCGTCGAGCGGCTGGCGGCGGGATCGGGCCTCCGCGAGGAGGACGTCGCTCAGCGCGCGGTGGCGTTCGCGGAGCACGCAATCGTCGCGGGCGAGCCGGTGCGGCACGTGGGCGGCGCGCTCGTCGGCCTCGCCACACGTGCGTTCGAACGTTCCATCGGCTACCGGCGACCGTTCGCGCAAGCGCTGGTCGCCGTGCTCAGGCCCATGAGGCTCCCCGTCTACCTGTCGTCGATCCTCGCGGTGACGGGGCTCCTCGTCGCCGGCACCGAGATCGCCCTCTGGCGGCTCGGAGCTCACGCTTGGGTGGAGGGCCTCGTGGGCCTGCTGGCGTGCGTCCCGGCGAGCGCGATCGCCGTCGAGATCGTCAACCGCCTCGTCGTCGCGCTCACGACTCCGCGAGTCCTCCCGAAGATGGACTTCTCCAACGGCATACCCCAGGAGTTCAGGACCGCCGTCGTGATCCCATGCATGCTCTCGTCTCGAGCGACTCTTCACGCGCTCGTCGCGAACATGGAGACCAACTACCTCGGCAACTCCGATCAGGCGCTCTCGTTCGGGTTGCTCACGGACGTGCCCGACGCCGACGCCGCGGTGACGCCGAACGATGCGTCCGTCGTCGAAGAGGCTCGGGCTCTCGTCGATCAGCTCAACGCCGCGTACGGCTCCGAGCTCTCGCAGCCGTTTTTCCTGCTGCATCGCGCGCGTCGGTGGAACGAGACCGAAGGCGTCTGGATGGGGTGGGAACGCAAGCGCGGGAAGCTCGAGGAATTCAATCGACGGTTGCGGGGGGAGTCCGGAACGGCGTTCGAGACATGCGCAGGCGCCGTTCCCGCTCCCGGCTCGGTGCGATTCGTCATCACGCTCGACGCGGATACGGAGCTCCCGGCGCGTTCGGCGGCCCGCCTCGTGGGAACGCTCGCTCACCCGCTGAATCGTGCGATCGCCGATCCTGCTTCCGGCCGAGTGATGGCGGGCTACACCGTCGTCCAACCGCGGATCGCCACGGACCCGGCGAGCGCGACACGGACGACGTTCTCTCGGGTCTACTCCGGTGACTCCACGCTCGACATCTACAGCCACGCGGTATCTGACGTGTATCAGGACCTCTTCGGCGAGGGGATCTACGCCGGCAAGGGTGTCTACGACCTGGAGGCATTCCATCACTCACTGGACTCGCGCGTTCCGGAGAACGCGCTCCTGAGCCACGATCTCTTCGAGGGGATCCACGGCCGCGCCGCGCTTGCCACGGACATCGTGCTCTTCGACGGGTTCCCATCCACGTTCGTGGGCTGGCTCAAGCGTCATGCGCGGTGGGTGCGTGGCGATTGGCAGCTCCTCCCATGGCTCGGCCGACGCGTGCCGGGGGAGGGCGGGGAGGCGCGTCCAAACCCGCTCTCGGTGCTCGCTCGGTGGAAGATCCTCGACAACCTTCGGCGAAGCCTGCACTCTCCCTGCGTCCTCGGGCTCCTCGTCCTCGGCTGGATGGCGGTGCCGGCCCCGCCCTTCGCGTGGACGGCAGCGGTCGTCCTGGCATGGATCCTGCCGGCGCTCGTCGCGCTCGCGGGAGTCGCGGTCGCCGGTGCGCGGCGCTTGCGACACCTCGCGAACCTGCGTTTCGCCGCCCGCAATGCGCTCGCACCATTCCCGCGCGCGGGCCTGGGCCTCGTGTTCCTCCCGTGCGAAGCCGTGGCGGTCACGACCGCGATCGTGCGGACGCTCGTGCGGCTCTTCGTGAGACGTCGGCGGATGCTCGAATGGGTGACCTCCGACGCCGGTGAGGGGCCGGCCCGATCCGGGATCCCGTGGGCGACGCTCCGCGCGACGGCTGCGGCGCCTGCGACAGCCGTCGTCGTCCTGTTCGCGCTGTGTGCATTTCGCCAGGAGGCCGTCCCAGCGGCATCCCCGCTCCTCCTCGGCTGGCTCGCGGCGCCTCTCGTCGCGTCGTTCACCGGACGTCCACGTACGGCTCGACCGGCGCGCCTCTCGGTGGAGGAGTCATCCCGCCTGCACCGCCTCGCCCGCCGAACGTTCCACTTCTTCGAGACGTTCGTCTGCCCGGAGGAACGGTGGCTGCCGCCCGACAACTTCCAGGAATCCCCGGCGACCGGCGTTGCTCACCGGACGTCTCCGACGAACGTGGGGTTCTCGCTGCTTTCGCTCCTGGCGGGCTACGACCTCGGATACCTGTCGAGGGCCGGGCTCGTGGCGCGGATCCGCAACACGCTCGACACGCTTCGCGGAATGGAGACGTACCGCGGGCACTTCCTCAACTGGTACTCGACGCGCGACCTGACGGCGCTCGTTCCGCGGTACGTGTCGACGGTCGACAGTGGCAACCTTGCCGCGTGTCTCATCATCCTCGCGGAGGGACTGGGCGACGTGGCGCGTGCGCCGGTGCTCCGGTCCCGCCGCCGTGAGGGCCTTCGCGACACGGTGATCGTCCTGCTCGGGGTCGTCGAGCGCCTGCCGCAGGCGGCCCCGCCCATGGCAGCCCTGGGGCGGCATCTGGAATCGCTCTTGCGTCGGATCGACGGAGACTTCACCCCAGCATTCTGGGTCGACTTCATCGCCGAGGTCTCGTCGAAGTGGTTGCAGGAGACCGACGCCCGCGTCCGCGCCGCGGCTGAGGCGCTGACGGACGACGCCGAGCCAGAGGACGTCGACGAGTTCGGCCGGTGGGTCGAGCGCGTCGTGCATCACATGTCGGTGCTCGTTCGTGACGCCGAGACACTGTGTCCGTGGCTCCTCCCGGCGTCGCGGATCCCGGCGCTCCTCGCCGCCGCCGAGCCTCGCCGCGCCGAGGTCTGGCGGTCGATTCACCAGCTGGCGATGGAGCCGATGGGGCTGGACGCCGCCAGCGAGCGCGCCACGGCGCTCGGTGCGCTACTCGACCGGCTCGACGGAGAGCCGAACCAACTCGAGGAGGCTGCCGCGAGCGCTGATCGGGAACGGACGCTCGTCGACGAACTCCGCCGTTCCCTCGAGCAGGGGATGAAGTCGGCAACGGAATTCGTGGCCGAAAGCCGGGCACTTTCGCGCACGGCCGAGGCGCTCGCGCTGGGGATGGACTTCTCGTTCCTGTTCGATCCCACCCGGAGCCTCATGCGGATCGGCCACGACGTCACGAAGGGCGAGCCAGACCCGAGCTACTACGACCTCCTGGCCTCCGAGGCGCGCGTCGCGAGCTACTTCGCGATCGCGAAGGGGGACGCTCCGCCCTCTCACTGGATGCACCTGGGGCGGCCGTTCACGCGGGTGGGATCGCGCCAGGCACTCCTGTCCTGGGGGGCGACGATGTTCGAGCACCTGATGCCCGTCCTCTTGATGCGCCACCCGTCGGGGACGCTCCTCGAGGAGAGCGCCCGGGCCGCGGTCGAGCGCCAGATCGCGTGGGCGAGCGAACGGCGCGTTCCGTTCGGAGTGTCGGAGTCGGGCTTCCACGCCTTCGATCCCAGTGGTTCGTACCAGTACCGGGCCTTCGGGGTGCCGGGACTGGGCCTTCGACGTGACCTGGGAGAGGACTGCGTGATCGCCCCCTACGCCACGATGCTGGCGTTGCCGTTCGCCCCGCACGAGGTTCTCGACGCGCTCGAGCGTTTCGAAGGGATGGGCATGCTCGGCAGCTTCGGGATCTACGAGGCCGTGGATTTCACCACGTCCCGGGCTCCGCCAGCGGGGGCCATCGTGAAGTCGTACATGGCGCATCACCAGGGAATGAGCCTCCTGTCCATCGCGAGTCGGTTGGACGACGGCCGCATGGTTGCGCGCTTCCATCGCAACCGCCGCATGGCGACCATCGAACATTTCCTCCACGAGGGCGTGAACGGCGCATCGATTCCCGAGCCCATCCGTGCGGCGCGACGCGTCGCGGTCTCGGCGCAGGCGGCGGCCGTGGTCGAGTGGGCTGCACCCGTCGGCGAGGTGCTTCCGGAGGTGAACCTGCTCGGCAACGGTCGCTATCAGGTACTCCTGTCGAACAGGGGCGGCGGCACGTCGACGTTCGACGGGGTTGCACTCACGCAGGGCGCCTGGGATCCCACCGCCGACGAAGGTGGGTCGTGGATCTACGTCCGCGACGACGTTTCCGGCGAGTTCTGGTCCGCGACGACGTCTCCCGCGGGCGGTCGTGGCGCCGGTTCGACCGTGACCTTCGCCCCCCATAGGGCGGAGTTCCAGCGCGCGGAGCAGGGGATTCGGTCGCGCGTCGAGGTGAGCGTCTCGGCCGACGACGACGTGGAGATTCGTCGCGTGCGGATCACGAACGAGACCGGCGTCGATCGTCGTGTGGTCGTCGCGAGTTGCGCGGAGGTCGTTTTGGCGGCGCCGGCGGAGGCGCGTCGGCATCCGGCGTTCGCCAAGCTGTTCGTCGAATGCGACCTGCGGTCGGCCGCACCGATCCTGTTGTTCCGGCGCCGCCCGCGATCGTCGGCGGATCGTCGCCTGTGTTTCGGCCACGGGGCGCACGTCATCGCGGGAGACGGCCGCGTGGAGATCGCGGCGACGAGCCGTGATCGATTCCTCGGTCGCGGAGGCACCTGGCGGCGGCCGGCCGCGATGGTGACGGGCGAGCTTCCAGGCGCCGGGGATCGCGCGCCCATCGACCCCGTCGCGGCGCTCGCCGTCCGCCTGGATCTCCCGGCCTACGAGTCGGCCGAAATCGTCTTCGTGTGGGCCGCGTCCCCGTCCGCGGCGCAGGTCCGCCGGCTGATCGGGCGATTTACCGTGAGTGATGCGGCCTCGTGGGCGACGACGTCGGCCCACGCCCGCGCCGAGCGGATGATCCGCGGCGCCGGGTTCGCGACCGACGAGCTGCCGTTCGCGAACCGGCTTTTGTCCGCCGTGCTCAACGCCCATCGAAGCGTCCGCGGCCCACTCGCGGCCATCGAGTCGGATCTGCCTGCGCAGCCCGACTTGTGGCCGCTCGCGATCTCGGGCGATCTGCCGATTCTGCTCGTGAAGGTCGCAGCGGCCGAAAGTGCGCCCTGCGTCGCGTTCTGCTTGCGTGCACAAGCGTACTGGTGGAGCGCAGGAGCGAGAGTCGACCTCGTCGTGCTCGATGATCGGCCTGGTGGATACGGACAGCCGTTCCGGGACTGGCTCCACCGCCACACCGCGGCACTGGCGCCCGAACCCGATGCCTCGCGGGGAGTCTTCTTCGTCGACTCGGGCCGTGCCGGGTCGGCGACGGTTCGCGCACTCGAGCACGCGGCATCGGTCGTGATTCCCGCCGCCACCGCGGATCTCGACGCGCTTCTCCGTTCTGCCAGGAGCCCCGTCGCGCTGCTGCCGGCGTTCGTGCCGACGTCCCGTGTCGCGCCAACCCCGTCGGTCGTCGCTCCGCTCGAGCGTCCGCGGGATCTCCTGTTCGACAACGGCATCGGCGGATTCTCGCCTGATGGCCGCGACTACGTCATTCACCTGCCTCCGGGAGTCCGGACGCCGGCTCCGTGGGTGAACGTCATCGGCAATCCCCAGTTCGGCTGCCTCGTGTCGGATTCAGGAATCGGATGCGTCCATGGGATCAACAGCTCGGAGCACCGCATCACGCCTTGGCGCAACGATGCCGTGACGGATTCGCCGTCCGTCGCCGTCTACCTGCGCGACGAGGAGAACGCGGACGTCTGGTCCCCGATGCCGGAACCAGCGCCGGCCGGGCAGCCCTACCAGGTGAGCCATCGCGCCGGGGAATCGGAGTACCGGCTGCACAGTCACGGGTTGCGGCAACAGGTCGACGTGTTCGTCGCTCCGGATGCCCCCGTGCTCGTGATCCTGCTCCACGTCGACAATCCCGGCGATCGGGCGCGCCGTTTGACGGCGACGTGCTTCACCGAATGGGTCCTCGGCACGTCGCGCACGCTCACTCGGCGCCACATCCTGACGGCCTACTCCGACGGCGTCCTGCTCGCGCGGAATCCGTTCGCGGCGGACTACCGCGAGCGGGTGGCGTTCCTGGCGTCGGACCGGGCCCCGCATGGCGTCACCTGCGACCGCGCAGAGTTCCTGGGATACGGTGGCGACCTCTCTCGGCCGGACGGTCTGCAGCGGTGCGGTCTCACCGGGGCGGAACACGCTGCGGCGGATCCGGCGGCCGCATACCAAGTCGCGGTGGAGCTTTCGCCGCGCACGGGGCTGGAGTTCTGCTTCATTCTGGGAGAGGGGAGCGACAAGGCGTCCGCGCTGGAGCTCGCCGCGCGGTTCCGCGATCTGCGCATGGTCCACCACACCCGCGAGGCGGTTCGTGAACGCTGGGATGATCTCTGCGAGCGCATCGTGGTGCGGACTCCCGATCCCGCGATGGATCTCCTCGTGAACCGGTGGCTTCCGTATCAGATCGTCACCTGCCGGCTTTGGGCGCGAAGCTCGCATCATCAGCCCGGCGGAGCGTTCGGATTCCGCGACCAGCTTCAGGACGGGCTGGGGCTGTGCCTCCACGACCCGAGCTTCGCGCGTGAGCGCATCCTCGATGCCGCGCGACACCAGTTCGTCGATGGGGACGTCCTCCACTGGTGGCATCCGCCGACGTCGCGCGGAGTCCGCACGCGTTGCTCGGACGACATGCTCTGGCTTCCGTGGGTCGTCTCCGAGTACCTGCAAACGACCGGGGACGCGACGCTGCTCGACGCGCCCGTGACCTGGCTCACGGGCGCGCGCCTCGAGCCCGACGAGCGGGATCGTGTCGACGTGTTCACCGTGGTCGAGAAGGCGACGCCGCTGTTCGACCACTGCGTGGCGGCGATCGAACGGGGTTCGGCGCTCGGGTCCCGCGGACTTCCGCTGATGGGCACCGGAGACTGGAACGACGGCATGGACCGCATCGGCGATCGAGGGATCGGTGAGAGCATCTGGCTTGGATGGTTCCTCCACGACGTCCTGCGGCGGTTCGCGGCGATCGCGGAGCGACGCGGCAATCTGGGTCGGGCCGAGGCCTGGCGCGATCGTGCCGGACGGCTCTCCCAGAGTCTCGATGCGCACGGCTGGGACGGTGCCTGGTGGTCGAGGGCGTTCGACGACCAGGGGAATCCGGTCGGATCGGCCGGCGCGCGTGAGTGCCGGATCGATCTCGTCGCGCAGGCATGGTCGGTGATGGCCTCGGGAGCGGCTCGCTCCGATCGCGCGGTGACGGCTCTGCAGTCCGCCACGGATCGCCTCGTCCGCGATGAATCGAGGCTGGTGCTCCTGCTCGACCCGCCCTTCGACAACGCGCCGCAGCACCCGGGGTACATCCGCGGCTACCTCCCTGGCGTCCGCGAAAACGGCGGCCAGTACAGCCATGCGGCAACCTGGCTCGGCTGGGCCTGGAGCCTGCTCGGGGATGCAGCTCAGACGCTGCGCGTGTTCCAGTTCCTCAATCCGATCCTCCGCGCCGCGACCCCGAAGGACGTCGCCCGCTACCGCATCGAGCCGTACGTGATCGCGGGGGACATCATGAGCCAGCCGCCGAACGTCGGTCGCGGTGGGTGGTCCTGGTACACCGGCGCTGCCGGGTGGACGTTGCGCCTCGCGGTCGAGCGCATACTCGGGCTACGTCGCCGGGGGGACACGTTCGAGATCGCGCCCTGCATCCCGAGCGCCTGGCCCGCGTTCATCATCAGCTGGCGAACGGGCGGGGCCTCCTATGACATCGAGGTGTTCAACGACGGCGGAGGCATGGAAGTCGTCGAGGCGCGGCTCGACGGCATCCTGGTCCCGAGCACGGCGATTCCGATCGTTTCGGATGGTCGAAGGCACGCGCTCGTCGTTCACCTCACGGCGGCGCAGTCGCCGCGCGCGCCCGAGGCGTCGGCGGTGGGCGACGGCGGTGGTCCGCGGTCGTGACGATCGACGGTTCGCCGCTGGCTCGCCGATCGAGCGCACGAAATTCCTACCGTGGGGCGGCAAGAACGATGGCGTGACGCGGCATGGATTCACCTCATGGCTGAGCATCGTCATCCGTGGGAGCGGCGATCGGAATGCGACGACCGACGAGGTGAACGCAGAACCGTCGGCGGATCCGGGGCTTCGAAGCTGGGGCCCTCCAACGCGACGGGCGCGGCCCGACGATTGCTCTGCGAGAGGCATGCTCCTGAATCGATCCCCACGGGCAGAACGTCGCCTCGATCCGACCGCTTCGGCGCCTGATGGGTCGAACGTGTGGCGAGGCGATGCCCACGATTCACGCAGACCCGCCGTGCGGCGAGTTGCTCGTCGAGCGGCCGACGTCATGGGACGTCGAATCATGGAGAGAACCATGCACCTGAAGCGACCGATTCTCGCGGCTCACCTCGTGGCCTTGCTGGCACTGCCGTGCGTGGCCCAGGAGCTGCGCATTCCGTCGACCCCGATCGGGACCATCGCGACGACGCCGCTCGGACGGATCGCCAGGTCCAGCGAGATCCTCGGCAAGAACGTGAAGAACTCCAGCGACGAGTCGCTTGGTGAGATCGACGACATCGTCGTCAACTCGAAGGGACGAATCTCCTACGCCGTGTTGTCGTTCAGCACTTTCCTCGGACTCAAGGAGAAGCTGTTCGCGATCCCATGGTCGTCGCTGAAGCTCTCGGCGGACGGCAAGGCGTACGTCCTCGAGGTCTCGAAAGACAAGATCAAGAAGGCGC
This sequence comes from Planctomycetota bacterium, assembly GCA_044222185.1. Lineage (GTDB taxonomy): Bacteria > Planctomycetota > CAIWVZ01 > JBGANV01. Next base: position 19,883 of record JBGANV010000003.1, on the reverse strand, counting down.
CGGGCTTCGACAAGAAGAACTGGCCCAACATGGCCGATCCCCAGTGGAGCGCGGGAGTCGACACGTACTACGGCAGTCCACCGGTCGCGAACGCGCCGTTCGCCGGTCGGCTGTCCGAGCTCGCATCGGCAAGCATCAAGGACGAGCTCGGCGAGAAACTCGCGAAGACGAAGGACCTGGTGATCGCATGTGACGCGGGCTTCACGCCGCTCATCGTCGTCAGCCCGGAGGCCAAGCTCTTCCGCGAGTTGGAAGATCGCTACATCGCGATTCCGTGGGGGTCTTGCACGGGCATGCCGAAGGACAAGAGCTTCGTCTACGGCGGCGAACGCGCCCTGTTGACGTCGACACCGAGCTTCGAGGAAAAGGCGTGGCCGGAGTTGACCGAGGCGTACCTGATGCAGGTCTACAGTCACTTCGGACGGGACCTGAATGCCGATCTGAATTCGTCCCGGCTTGCGTCGCCCGTCGGCAGCGCCAAGTCTCCCGGTGATCCGGCGCGACCGGACGGCTCTGATTCGTCGCGGCTGGGAAGGCGGACCATCTGCGCCACCAAGCTGATCGGCGCGACGATGACGGACTCCGATCAGGCCGAGGCGGGAGTCGTGCGTGACCTCATCCTGATACCTGGTGACGAGGAGAACTCCTTCGTCGTCGTCGACGTTCGCGACACGTCGAACCAGATGCGGGTCGTCCCATTGTCGATCTGCAAGATGAACCCCGAAGGTCGCTGTCAGGTCGCGACGACCGTCGAAACGGTGAAGTCGTCGCCCGGCGTCGCCGACGGCGACCTCGCCAGGCTTTCGGACGACGCCGAGCGGTGTCGGCAGATCTGCGATCACTACAACGCGACGAAGCCGGTGAAGTGACCGCGAACGCTCCGCGCGACCCGTGACGTCGGCGCGGTGAGAACGATCATCGTCACCTGGCCTCCCGTGGTGATTCACGGGCCGACGCCAGGTCCGAAGTGACGACGCGCGCGGCTCTCAGCGGGCGCCGTCACCTCCGTCAGACCCGGGTTCCCGTCGGGGGACCCGGGTCTGTTCGTCCGCGCCTCGGCGTCGCGTCCTGGCGGAGTCGCACCACCACACTCTCGGTCTGCCGAGGAGGCACGCGAATGAGGATTCCGAGTTCCCTCCGAGCGTGCGCGCCTGCCACCGACATCAGGCCTGACCGCGCGAGGAACACCACGTTCGCTGCGCGCTTCATCGGGAATGGCGTCCCGGTGGTTCGCCCGGACGAGGACCACGAGCACTCGATGCGCTCACTTCCGCGAACCGGCGGGCTCTTGCGAGCTCGGGTCGGTTGCCGGCGGTCGAGTCGCCGGTGCCGGGCTCATATATATGACGAGGGAATCTTCCCGTCGTCGCTCGAACGCGTCTGGCGCCCGATCACTTGTGCCCGGAGGCGGCCTGGAACTCGGCCACGGTCCGGAGCGGCTTCCCAGCGGGAGCCGATTGGATCTTCGTGATGAGCGTGGCGAGCGACGCCTTCATCTTCCCTTCGTCCTTCTCGGCGATCGGTCGGGTCTCTTTCTCCAGGCGGGGAAGGACGGCCTTGGCTGCCGCGCCGTACAGCAGCAGGGCGCGCCCCGCGCGGTCGAAATCGCGACCCCATTCGTTCTCGTTCAGGAGTCCGACGCCCAGATCGAGTCCTTCCTTGATCCCGTGCTTCGCGAGCAACTCCAGACCTGCCATCCGGATCTCGTAGGCGAACATCTCACCGCTCGCGGGGCGATGGGCGACGGATTCGATGATGTCGGGAAAGAGCAGCGACAGGTCCGTGTCCGTGAGGAGAGGCAGCATGGGTGCGACGTAGCCCCGGATCCGGCCGTCCTGGTTCCGGAGCAATGCGCGTATCGCTGCATGGAGGGCTGGGCGGTCGACGCCCTCCAGGGATCGTCCCAGGATGGCCTGGGGGCCGCTCGTTCCCGGACTGGGGCAGAAGAGTGCTTCACCGAGCGCGCCAGCGACGCGGCGGCGCGGGTCGAGAGGATCGTCCCGTCCTGTCGCGCGCAAGAGCGCCGGCACGGACTTCAGGCGCTCCTGGGGCCCGAGTTCGGCGAGAGCGTGGGCGGCGAGGATCCGGAGCCAGGGGTCCGCGTCGTCCACGAGGGCTCGGAGCGCGTCGCCCGCGGGATCGGATTTCTTGCCGAGGTGAGCGAGGGCTTCGGCGGCTCCGTAGCGCGTTCGCTGGTCGGTGCTCGCAAGCAGCGCCATGAGCCTGGGCGTGAAGTCTCCCTCCTTGGTCGCGAGCGCCTGTGCCGATCGCGTGCGGACCGCGGGTGACCAGGAGGACAGACCCGCGAACAGCGCGTCGACTGGCCGCTGCACGTAGGCCGTCTTCTCGGTCCAGTAGGTGAACTCGCGCCCGGCAGAGATGGTTTCGACGAGCACGTCGCCCTCGAGAGCGGTGACGACCGAGGGCCTCCGACCCGTGAGGATCGTCTTCTTCAGCGGCATCGCAAACGCGAGTGCATAGGCACCGGTACAGTCCCATTTGTCGTAGGAGTCGCCGCCCCAATCGCCTGGCGTGGGCTGATATCGCATCGAGCCGTCGAACCCGCGAGCGAGCTCCAGCTCCCAGCCAGCCTCCGCGAAGTACGCGGCGGTGGCTGCCGGCCCTGCCCGCGTGACGCCGGGCATCGCCCAGAGGTGATTGAAGAAGTTGCCCGTGTGACCGCTCTCCCGCTCCGCATGCGCGGCGACCGCCATGCGCGAGAAGTACGTCGCGGCGTCCTTGTCACCGATCAGATCGAAGAGCACGGCTGCGCTCGAGCACTTGCCGTTGTCCTCGTGCCACGGCCACGGGTCGTGGTCACCATAGGGGATCGCGCCCTTGTCGACGTACCAGCGGAGGAATGAGGCGCTCCGCCTGATCGCGTCGTCCACGACGCGGCTCTTCACGCCGGCCTCGCGTGCGATGGCCATCGCCAGCGTCAGGACGATCCCGGGCTGGTTCATGTTCCCGTACCCGTGCAGATCACCATCGACCTCGCGCCGGAACCCGTGCCCCCAGGTGCCGACACTGCTCTGGCCCTCGGCGATGTCCGTCGCGAGGCGTTTCAGGCCGGCCATCACCGTTGGGTCGCGAGTGGCGAGGGCGTACTCGGCGAGGAACAGCGTCTCGTAGCCGTAAGTCCACGAAACGTATCCGCCGGGCTGGGAGGCTGCCACGGCTCTCGCGTACTCGGCAACCATCGGCACATGCTCGGGGTTGCCGGACGCCAGAAGCGTGAGTGCGTTGAGGTCGTTCTCGATCGAGATGGCGAACTGCTTTCGGCTGGCCCTGAAACCCTTCTTCGCAATCGCTCGACAGGCGAGGTCGAGGATCCTCTTCGACTTCCTGCAGTCGTAGGGCGCCGTCGGGGCGAAGGCGCCGAGCGGCGTCACCTTCACGACGATGGGGTCCGTCCTCGATCCGCGCCGGCGGAGCAGCCGCAGCCGGCCTTCGTTTTCCGGCTTCTCTGCCTCGGTGATCGCTCGTGCGAGAACCTTGCGGGCGTCGTCCGTGAATGGCTCACCGCCGATGCCGAGGATGACGTCGCCTTTCTCGAGCGCGCCCTCCGCCGGCGATCCCGGGGCAACCTCGGTGACGAGGATCTGGCGCGCGTTCGTCGTCTGGCCCTCGTAGCCCCAGATCCACCCACGTGCGCCCGTGGGGCCCAGCGTCCAGTCGTGACATTTGTCCGGCTTGCCGCCGTTGGTGAGGTCGGGGACGGGCGGGATCTTGTCCTGGCTGCGGGCCGCCGATGGGACGAGGATGACGACCGCGGCGAAGGCTGCGAGGCAAGCGGTTGTGCAGTGGAGCATGGGAGAGGCTATCGCAGTTTCAGGTAGGCGCCGGCGAGTGCCTCGCCGAGGCTGACGATGCCCGCGGTCCTGATGACGAGCTTCTGATCTCGGCCGGGGAGATCGAAGGCCTTCACATGGATGAGGGCCTCGTCCGCGGCGGCGAGTCTGTCGAGATCCGCGGTGACGTCGATGGCATTCACGCTCTTGTCGTCAGTAGGGGATTGCTGACTGACGAACCACTTGAGGTCGGGCAGGGCCAGATCCTTGCGGCTTTGTGCGACGATGGATGCGAGGCGCTCCGCCGCCTGCTTCCGGTAGGGGGCAAACGACATGTCGTTTTCACCGAGGTGATAGAAGATGCCCGCGAGCTGGACGGGGTGCCCTCGATCCGTCAGGTCCTTCAGCGACTCTCGGATGAACGCGACGAAACCCGGGTAGAGGTTGCGCGAGGTCGCTTCGCTGCCGGCTGGCGTCCAATCGATGATCTGCGAGCCGCTGTGCGTGAACTTGGCGACGGCGACGTTGTCCTGCGACTTGTGTGCGAGGGTGGCGCCGAAACTCAATTCTGGTCCGAACGTCTCGTAGAAGCCCGTCGGGCCGAGCGGTTCCCATCCATCCGAGATCTTGAACCCGCCCCCGAGGCTGTAGCGGAACGCGATCCGGGGATTGTCTCTCTTCAGTCCCTCCCTGCCCTTCAGTGCAGCCAGTTCCGAGACGAACGCCCGCTCTCCTTCCATGTTGCGATGCCCCGCCAGCACGAACAGTCTTATCGGGCTGCCGTTCGCGTAGGGCCACGGCTTCAGCGGACGCACGACCTTCGCTGCCTTGCCGATCGTCCGCAGGTAGGCGTCGGCATAGTTGACTCCGTGCTCGAGCTGGCCGAGAGTTCCGTAGTGATAGTGCAGGCCGGCATCCCCTCCGATTTCCACCCCCACGTGGGAGGTGGGGACGAACTCCGCCAGGGGATCCGAGTTGGTGACCTCTCTCTGGCCCAGACTGATCGCGTACATCTTCGGACGGAGGTCCATGCCCCAGATCGTCTTCGTGCATAGCTCGCCGACGTAGAACTTCAGGGTTGGTGTGGAGAGGTCCTTCCGCCACCGCGCCACGAAGTTCTTCAGGTTCCGGCCGTAGCTCGCCAGGAAGCGGTCGTCGAACATGTCGTTCTCGCCCTGGTGCCACATGAAGCCTTCGATCCGGTAGGCGATCTTCCTCCGCTTCAGATCCGCGAGCGCCGTGCGGACCCACTCGAGCGTCAACGGGTACATCTTGAAGCCGCTCGGTTCGTCGGGGTTCCAGTCTCCGCCCAGGTGCGTGCCGCCCGCGGCGCATTTGATGATGGCGATCGGCGCCTTGATCGTCCGGGTGACCTTGCGGGCGAAACTCAGCTCGGGGCCCACGATGCCGTCGACCGGTTGGAGCTTCACCCAACCGTCGGACTTGAGCTTGTCCTCGCGGCCGATGCAGTAGCTGAACCTCACCCCATCCTGTGGTTTGTCGAGCCCGATGAATGGCGGAAAGAGATCGATGTCCTTCACCTTCGAGTCCGACCCGACCATGTTGGACTGGCCCGCGAAGATGAAGACTCGCAGCGTCTGGTCGTCCGCCTGAGCGGACGCGGAGGCCGTGACCGCCCAGGCGACGAATGCCACCGCAAGACAGCGCTGCGTGAACCCGATGAGCCGCCGTGAGTGCGAACCCGTGATCTCGTGAAGCATCGCCTTCAGCTTACGTTCCGGACACGCGCGGCAGGCGGCGTGCCGCCTGCGGAACCGTGCATATCCGAACGGGAGGCGCCGTTCGTACGACACAGGGCGGAACGCCGTTCAGCGGTGCCCGACCCTGAGCGCGGTCACGGGACCCGTCGGTGGAGGGTGGCCTTCGGGATTATGATCCGGGCTCAACCCGGCACCGGAGGACTCATGACGACACCAAAACGACGCCTCGCGTTCGTCCTCGCGGTCCTCGGTTCCGCGGCGGCGGCACAATGCGTCTCGTCGTGGGTCTTCGCACCCACTCTCTCGTCGCTGAACGGGGCGGTGCGGTGTTTCGCGACGTTCGACGACGGTACGGGGCCTGCACTCTACGCGGGCGGGACCTTCACCGTCTCGGGCTCCGTCCTGGTGGGAAACGTCGCGAGGTGGAACGGGGTCGAGTGGTCGCCCGTCGGAGCCGGAGTCTTCGGTGGAGCCGTGAATGCTCTCTGTGTCTTCGACGCCGGGAGCGGGCCCGCGCTCTATGCTGCCGGCAATTTCACGTCACCCGCGAACGGGATTGCGCGGTGGAACGGTGCGAGCTGGTCGCCGCTCCCGTCTGGCGCGCCCTGTTGCTCCACGCCGCCCGGCACGACGGGGACCGCCTTCCAGGCGTGTGCGGTCTACGATCCACCGGGACCCGTGCCGATGGGCCTCTACCTCGGTGGAACGTTTCCACAGGCGATCGTTCGCTTCGATGCGTCCGGGTGGTCGGCAGTGGGCGCGGGGCTCGGCAGCGCCGGATGCACCGGCCTGCTCTGCCCGAGCGTCACCACTCTCGCCGTCCATGATTCGGGCGCGGGTCCAGAGCTCCATGCCGGCGGCTCGTTCCTGTCGCCCGGTGGCGCCGTGGCGCGGTGGAACGGCTCCGCGTGGAGTGCCGTGGGGTCCGGTTTGACGGGCGGACTCCTCGCACCCAGCGTCGCCGGGCTCGTGAGCTTCGACGACGGCAACGGGCCTGCGCTCTTCGTCACTGGCACCTTCGGTGCGGCTGGCGGCGTCGCTGGCACGTCGTGCATGGCGCGCTGGAACGGCACCGCATGGTCGTCGGTCGGCGGGGGATTCGTCGCCGGCGCGCCCTTCTCGTTTCCCATCGGAGCGTCGCTCGCACTGCACGACGATGGGGCGGGTCTCGCGCTGTTTGCGGGTGGCCTCTTCAACATCGCGGGCGGCCCCGCAGTGAGGAACGTCGCACGCTGGAACGGCACGACCTGGAGCGCGCTCGGCGGAGGCGTTCCCACACCACCGCCGAGCGTGACGACGCGTGTGGACGAGCTCATCAGTTTCGACGAGGGGAACGGTCCGGCGCTCTTCGCCTGGTGCACGAACGACAACTCCGTCAATGGGCCCAGGCTCGTCCGTTGGACGAGGGCCGCACCCGTGCTCCGCCTCACGCAGTCAGGACCGGGCGGACCGGGGACGATCCGCAACGGCGAACTGATTCCCGGTCGCGAATACTGCAACGTGTTCAGCGCCGAGCCCTGCGCCGTCGCGGGGAGCGGCCCGTACCTCGGCCTGTGCTCGAGCAGTCCGAACGCCTTGATCGACCAGGCCCTCGCGCCGATCGGCACCGCTCCGTTTCATTTTGCGGCGGTCGCGGGTGATGCGGCATTCGGTCCCTACTTCGTTCCTCCCGGCGTCCTGATCGACGTCGTCGCCTTCGACTTCACCGGGGGAACGCTCGGGTGCGCGTCGAGCGTGACGCGCATTGCGATTCAGTGACGCAAGCGCAACCGACGGATGCGTGGCGCGCCGCGGTCGTCGTCGGCGACCATCGCTACGCCTTATCGCGCACATAACGGACTCGGATTGGTCGCGTGTCGGCGCGACCCGTACTCTCGTCGCGTGACGTCTCGGACTCGCGTGCCCCGTGGACCGCGGGTTCCACAACCGTGCGAAGGCACAAGGAGCGTCTGATGAGTGGAACACATTCGAGTCGATTCATGATCGCCGTCGTGAGTCTCACCGTGGCGAGCGTGCTGAGCGCCGTGCAGGCCCAGGACGCTGGCTTCGGCCCTCGCGTCAAATCGGACGGTGAGGCGGCGAGCCATGCTCCCGGGCTGCAGAGTTCGGGGACGACCTCGCCCGACGAGGCCGAGGTCCTCGGGCGGTGTCCAGTCATGGGCGGCGCCGCCGGGACTTCATTGCAGGAGGCACCCGTGAAGAAGGATTGGTGGCCGAACCGGCTGAATCTCGACGTCCTCCGTCGTCGCGCGTCCGCGGGCAGCCCCATGGGCGACGGCTCGAACTACGCCGCGGAGTTCAAGAAGCTCGACCTCGAGGCTGTGAAGAAGGACATCCAGGGGTTGTTGACCACGTCCCAGGACTGGTGGCCCGCGGACTACGGAAACTATGGGCCACTTTTCATTCGCCTCGCCTGGCACAGCGCTGGCACGTACCGGGTCGCCGATGGGCGGGGTGGCGCTGCCGCGGGAACGATCCGGTTCGCGCCGTTGAACAGCTGGCCGGACAACGTCAATCTCGACAAGGCGCGCCGGCTGCTCTGGCCCATCAAGCAGAAGTACGGGCGTCAGATCTCGTGGGCCGACCTCATGGTGCTCACCGGCAACGTCGCCCTCGAGTCCATGGGATTCAAGACCTTCGGGTTTGCGGGCGGCCGCGAGGATGCGTGGGAAGCCGACGCCGACACGTTCTGGGGACCGGAGAACGAGTGGCTCGCGGACAAGCGTCACTCGGGCGACAGGAAGCTCGAGAACCCGCTCGGTGCCACGCAGATGGGGCTGATCTACGTCAACCCGGAAGGTCCCAACGGCAACCCGGATCCTCTCGCTGCGGCGCGCGACATCCGCGAGACGTTCGGCCGGATGGCGATGAACGACGAGGAGACCGTCGCTCTCATCGCCGGCGGACATACGTTCGGCAAGGCCCACGGCGCGGGCGCAGGGAGCAAGTATCTCGGTGAGTCTCCCGAGGGCGCCGCGATGGAAGAGCAGGGCCTCGGCTGGCGGAATACCCTCGGCAAGGGGAACGCCGGCGAGACGATCACCAGCGGCCTCGAAGGCGCGTGGACGTTCAGTCCCGCGAAGTGGTCGCACGACTACTTCGAGAACCTCCTGGGCCTGGAGTGGAAACAGGTCAAGGGGCCGGGCGGTGCCACGCAATGGACACCGAAGGACGAGTCGGTCCGCGGCGTGCCGGATGCGCACGACCCGTCGAAGTCGCACGCGCCGATGATGTTCACGACCGACCTCGCGCTGCGCTTCGACCCGATCTACGGCGAGATCTCCAAGCGCTTCCGTGAGAAGCCGGCGGAGTTCGAGGCCGCGTTCGCGAAGGCCTGGTACAAGCTCACGCATCGCGACATGGGGCCGTACTCGCGCTGCCTCGGGCCGCTCGTTCCACCGCCGCAACTGTGGCAGGACCCGGTCCCAGCCGTCGACCATGAGCTCATCTCGAAGTCGGACGTCGCGGACCTGAAGAGCAAGATCCTGGCCTCGGGACTGACGACTTCGCAACTCGCGTCGACCGCCTGGGCCTCCGCAGCGACGTTCCGCGGGACCGACAAGCGCGGCGGCGCGAACGGAGCTCGGATCCGCCTCGCGCCGCAGAAGGACTGGGCGGTGAACCAATCCGCCGGTATCCAGAAAGCCCTGGAGGGGCTGGCCAAGATCCAGCAGGACTTCAACGCCGCGCAATCCGGCGGAAAGAAGGTCTCGCTCGCCGATCTGATCGTCCTGGGCGGCTGTGCGGCCGTCGAGGATGCGGCGAAGAAGGGCGGGTTCTCCGTCACCGTGCCCTTCACCCCGGGGCGCACCGACGCCACGCAGGACATGACCGACGCGAAGGCGATGGCCGTGCTCGAGCCGACGGCTGATGGCTTCCGCAACTTCGTCGGTCGAGACAATTCGCGTCCTGCGGAGGCGTTGCTCGTGGAGCGCGCACGGTTCCTGACGCTGACGCCGCCGGAGATGACCGTGCTCCTCGGCGGGATGCGAGCCCTCGGCGCCAACTTCGACCAGTCCGCGCTCGGGGTGTTCACATCGCGACCGGGGACTCTGACCAACGACTTCTTCGTGAACCTGCTCGACGGCAGCACCAGGTGGCAGCGGTCGGCGAAGGACGCCACCGTGTTCGAAGGGCGGGACCCAAAGACCGGTGCCGTCAAGTGGACGGGGACGAGCGTGGATCTGGTCTTCGGCGCCAACTCCGAGCTTCGCGCGCTCGCCGAGTTCTACGCCTGCGACGACGCGAAGCAGAAGTTCGTGGATGACTTCGTCGCTGCGTGGGCGAAGGTGATGAGCCTGGATCGTTTCGGAGGTTGATCGCGGCTCGCGCGGTGGGTCGCCTCGCGGAAGGCAGCACCCGCGCGCGACGGCGTCGACGTCCCGTCGATCGCCGCAGCCGCGCGCTGCGCTCGCCCGGAAATCCCGCACTGAACGCGGCAAGCGGCTCGCGCCGCTGCCGCCCGGCCTCAGCCCGTCCGGTTTCGGTGATCGCCCCGCGACACCGCGGATCTCGTCGCGATCGTCGTTCGCCGAACTACAGGTTGCACTTGATGATTCCCAGCATGATCCACGTTCCCGCGAATGTGGCAGGCAGGGCGTAGATCATGAGGCGAAAGCTCGTGCGGCGCGAAATCGCCGACCGGTGATCGCCGAGGTAGCGGGCGTGAATCGAGCCGGGGTACCTGCACAGCTCGTCGTCCAGCCAGGTGATCCGGCCTCCCAGCGACTTGGCGATGAGGAGCCAGAACACGGAGACGAGCACTCCGGTCGACGCCAGCGTCAGGAGCATGCCCGTCGGCACGCGCTCGAACTGCGCAATGGCGAGCGCGAGGATCACGGCCTGGGAGCCGATCCACGCGCTGTTCCGCCCGATGAAGAGCGGGTCCGCATAGTGGACCATCGATTGAAGTTCGCGGTAGTTCTCCGGCGATCGCTCCAGGCCTTGCTCGGTTTCTTGATCAACCATTCCAAAAGCGTACGAGCCCGGAGCTCCGCGGTCGATCGCGGCCATTCTCGCGGAGTCGCGAAACTCCGGAACCGCGATGCGCGCGATGGACTGTGTTCCGAGACGCCAGCGGCGCAGGTCCGTCGCCCCTGTATCGAACACGCTGGCGATCTCGCTCGGCGCGGCCGCCGACCCGGTCGCCGCGGCTGTTGCATCTCACGCGCGTCTCGGCCGGCCCGCGCGCCCTCCGGGGTTTTCAGGCGGCGCTCGCTTCTTGGAGCGCGACGTGTTCCGAACCGGAATCACGGCACGATCGTGAGCGACGCGGCTTCGCTGACGAACGAGAGCGCGCCCGCTCCGTTCACGGAGGCGAATGCGTGATTGAGAACCACGCCAGCGATTCCCGGGATTGCCGGCGGGATCGTGACCGTCGCGACCGCTCTGCCCGAGGAGTTGAGGACTCCGACGTTGTTTCCGAACGGCGGCGCATTCGGGCCGGCGACCATGAGGTCCGTGTAGAAGTCGAGATTCAGCGGGACGTGGAAGGGTCCCACGTTGAAGCCAGGGGTGGTTCCGCTCGCGGACCCGACGAGCAAGTAAGGCTCGCCCGCGTGCGCCGCCGTCGCGTTCAGGAACAACGTGTGCGTTCCTCCGACCGCAGCCGAGACGGTCTTCGGCGCTCCCGTCAATGATCCAATGCGCGTCTTCACGACACCGAAGTCGGCGAGCAAAGCGAGAGTCCCGTCATCGCCAAACGCGGCCGACCGCGCATCTCCGTTCGTGTGGGCGAGGAACTGCACCCCTCCGACCGGTTGGACGGGCCCAGGGCCTACGACGAGGGCGTCGCTGAAGAGCCACACGAGCTGGAGTCCGGCGACGGCGTCCCAGCTCCACAGGGATGGCGTTGGCGAAGACCCGCCGCCGTTGAGGTTGCTGAGGAAAACGACCTGACCGTTGGCGTTCAGGAGTTTCGAATCCGGCATGTCGCCGAACGTGAGTCCACCCGTTCCGGGGGCGACGTTCCCTTCACGCGCGACGAGCGTGAGGTTCCCGGGGACGCCCATCCACATTGCCGTGTCGTTCGAGTTCGACACGCCGACACCGCCGATCGGACTGCTGAAGCAGATCGATCCGGCGTCGTTGAGCCGCAATTCGATGTCCCCGTTGACGAGTTGCAGGGTCGCTCCCGGGATCCCCGGAGCCGGATCTCCCTTGCGCGCAACGAGCGCTTGGCTCGTCGGCGAGACGAGCAGGATGATCTGGTCGTTCACACCCGCCGTCACTGCAGTGCCGGTGCCGATGTTGGCGAGCCCGCTCCGGAGCAAGGTCTGACCTGCGGCGTTGAAGCTGCACTTCAACGTCGTCCCTCCGTGAAAGAGGTCCGCGTACTTGGCTCCGGCGATCGGCGAGGTCTGACCCTCGCGGATGACCTGCTGCTTCCCCGCACCTGGCGTATACAGCCAGACCGATGCGTTGTTGTCCGGCCCCACGATGCTCTGGTTGTTGATGACCACCGACTGGTAGTTGACGAGGTCGGCGAGGACCTGTCCGGCGGAGTTGATCTGGACGTTCGTGGGGAGGGCGTTCACGGTCAGATTGGGGCCCACGACTTCGCCCTCCGACAACACTCGGACGAGGGCATTCGGCGGGCCGGCGAACACCGCGGTGCCCGTGATCGCTCCTGTCACCGTGGCCGTGAACGCGACGTGGCCCTGGGCGTTGACGCTGAGGATGCCCTGGGTCTGGCCGAAGTCCTGTCCCACGAAGGTCGTTCCCGGGGGGCAGCCGGGCGCCTGACTGCCCTCGCGCGCGATGATCTGGAACGCTCCAGGAGTTCCGGCATACAGCACCCCGTCGTTGGAGAACGTGATCCCCGGACCCGCGACTCGGCCGCCGAACATCATCGTCCCGTTCGCGCCGAGTGCGTGGTCCGGGAAGATCTGCGTGATCGTCGCGCCGGGAAGCGACCCCGACGGCTCGGTGTCACCGAGGCGCACGAGCTTCTGGAGATTGGATCTGTCGCCCCAGAACAAGGCGCGATCGTTCACTCCGAACTGGGCTCCGCCGCCGAAGAATTGCGCCGTGAAGAGCACTCGCCCGTCGTCTTGCATGGTTGGGCGACTGAGCCCCGCCGCACCGGAGAAAGACGCCCCGGGGATCCCAGGCACGGGCGTTCCGCTTCTCGTCACGACCTCGTTCACGAACGTCAGGATCGACTGGCCGTCCGCGCGCCCGGCCGCGATGCCGAGCCAACAGGTAAGAACCGCAGTGCCAGCTTTCATGCAAGGATTCATCTCGTTCTCCGGACGCGACCTGCGCCGTGCGTTGGAAATGGGGCGAGTGCCACGTTCCTTACAGGGCGGTCCGTTCGTGGCGCTTTTTTCCAGCTGTCAGCCGCCGGGTTCGACGCGCCTGCCCATGCCCGCGTCCGAGGTCGGCCGGGCCGGACGCGTGAAATCCGCGCCCCGTGTCGTCCGATCAGCGCGTTCGCTCACGCGGTCGCGCCAAGCGGGGGACCCTGGCGCTTGACCACTGTCCCTCCATCGGCAGGTGCCGCGGCGTCGGGATGCGGCACGGTGTGGCCCGGCGCTACCGCGCCCCGACGCGGTCGGCGAGCGCGAGCAGAAGCGCCGCGCCGTCGCCCATCCACGCGCTGCCGTGCATGCAGGCGAGGATGCGGGGACGGACGGATGCGAGGCGCTCGAAGCTCAGTCGCGCGCCGAGGGTGTGGGCGTAGTAGTCCATCTGAGCGCGGAACGCCTCGCTCGAATCCAGGATGTCGCCGGTCGTGACGGCAGGCTTGCCGTCGCCGCCCTGCGTGAAAAGGTCACCGCAGAACAACGTCGCGGTCGTGGATTCGAACAGGTGGCCACACTCCCATCCGTGGGGCAGGTGTGGGGTCGAGAACCAGCGGACGCGACGCCGACCGAGAACGATCTCCTCGCCGTCCTTCAGCGCGCGCGGCGGGCGATCCGCGAAGTCCTCGACGGAGACGAGGGCCGCAACCTCACCGCACAACGGCTGCGCATCGGGTGCCACGGCGAGGAACTCGTTCAACGCGCCGCACTCGTCCGCTTCGAAGTGAGAGAACGACACGAAACGCAGCCGCTCGATCGGCATGACACTTTCGATGGCCCGTCGCGTCGCGGCGAACAACTTGCGTGGCCCCGTGTGATGGAGCAGCGGGTGCTCGTCGACGATGAGGTACTGGTTGAAGTTGAAGGCGGCGCCGTCCGGAAGTTGGACGGCCGTCGAGATCCGATGGATGTCGTCGGTGATTCGGTCCACGGAGGTCTGTTGAGCAGGAGGTTCGGGATGCATGGGTCGTTCCGATGTGTTCCGCGTGGACGAAGGTCGAGGGCCGCATGGTACTTCGCGTGCCGTCGACGGAGCCCGGACCGGCTCGATTTCACGTCGAGTCTGGTGCCCCGAGACGACGTCCGGTGCTCGGCGCGGCGACCAGTCGTGGGCCCGCGCCAGGAAAGAAGCGGATCCGAGGGGGTGTAGGATCTGGCGGTCATGCGGCGATCTCATGTTGGTATGGGCCTCCTGTTGCTCATCCTCGGGATCGGATTCGCCGCCCGCTGGATCCTGGACGAGCCTGTCGCCCGCGGAGACCGCGCGCCCGGGTTGGATGTCATGGGACCTGCGCCGAGCGTCGAATCCCGCGGAACCGCAGCGTCCGTTCACGGAACACCTGGGGGGGTGCTTCGGCCCAAGCCGTTCGTCGAAGACGCGGCGGCGCAAGCCGGCCCCGCGGACGACGCCGGCGCGTTGACGGGCATCGTGCTGGACTTCGATAGGACCCCGGCGTCGGACGTCGTGGTGGCCATCTTCGCGATGGATGGCGACACGCCCGCGGAGGAGGCGCTCACGTCCACTCGGACCGGCGTCGATGGCGCGTTCCGTTTCAGCGCACCGCTCCAAGAAGGCGACCGCGCCATCGTCGCCTTCCGATCCGAGCGGCGACCGACGACCGCGCGACTCACGATCGGCGGCGGGCCGATTCCGCCCGTTGCACTGACGTTGGGTGAGGGGGCGACCATCTCGGGCACCGTGAAGGAGAACGAGAACCCGAGCGCACACGCCTCGCTCCTCGCCGACCGGAGCTTCGGAACGCCCGGCCACCTCGTCGACACGACCGAGCTCTGGTGGGAGGCGGGTGCATTCGAGGCGAAGGTCGCATCCACCGTCTGTGATGCCGGCGGCCGGTTCGTCCTTCGGGGGCTGGCGCGCGCGACGTATGCAGTGACCGTTCAACTGGGACAGGCTCCTGGGGCACGCGCCCTGATCAACGAGTGGTCGACGGACGTCGTCGCTCCATCGACGGGAGTCGAACTGGGAGCGGCGACCGCGACGATCCAGTTCCGTGTCGTCGACGGCGGTGGCGCACTGCTTCGCGACTCGATCGCGTCGCTCGAGGACGCGCTCGGCACGGCCATCCGGGGACGACTGGGCGAGCCCTGGTCCGTGCGCGTCCTGGCGCGGACCGAGCACACGGTTCAGGCCACGTGTCTTGGATTCGAGCAGGCGGAATGCGTCGTCCCACCGCTCGCCGGCGGCGAGACGCGCGCGGTGAACCTGGAGCTGAAACGAGCCCCGCACGCCGAGCTGCGTCTCCGCCTTCGCGGCGCGGCTGCACTCGCGCTGAAGGAAGTCGCGCTGCGCTTCTTCCGCGCCGACGCCGCCGACGCCGCTGGGTCGCAGCTGACTCAAGAGCTTCGCTTCCGGCTCCGCGCAACCGCGATTTCCGACGAGGAATTCGTCCTGCCCGTCGTCCCGTATCCGCCAGGCCAATACCTCGTGGCGATCCTTCCGGCGGCGACCGACTCATGGCTCCTTCCCACGCAGACGACGGTCGAGCTTCCGCGAAGCGGTCTCGTGCGAGCGACCGTGGATGCGATGCTCGGTGGACGCGTGGACGTTCAGCTTGCCGAGGGAGATCGCTCGCCGGAGACCGCCGCGTGGTCGCTGCGCGACGCATCGGGCGCGATGGTCGCGTCCGGCACCGCCCTGTCGCGGGCTCCCCTCGCGAGCATCCGCTTCTCGGTGGGCAGCATCGTCGTCGGCCGTGGGGGCCTCGGGGCCTCGGCCTCCGAGCCGACCTCGACGTCAGACCGGGTCGCCTCCGCGCGGGCAGCAGCCGCCGCCTCCACCCGCGGCTGCGGGGTCATCGCTCCCGGCATTCATCAACTCGTTGCCATCGCGAACGACCAGACCGTCACGCAGTGGATCACCGTGGCGGCCGGGCAAACGACCCTGGCCGAGATCTCGTTCTGACGGTCGCGCGCGACACCGTCGGCGTTTCGTGGGCATCGCGGGAAGGCACGAGTCCGATCCGCGGGGCGCGGGCCAGGACGTCGCGCGCCGTCGTTGGTTCTCATTCCTCGACGCGGCGGCTCGACCCCAAGTTGTCGCCACGCGTCTCGTTCGTGGCCGGGACCTCGCGGTTCTTCGCTGCCGACGCTCGATCCGGCTTCGCTTCACGGAGTGGGCTCGACTGCGTATGGCAGCGATGGCGTGCGCGAGCCAGATTCGAAGCGGGCATCGAGTCGCGAATGCAGAGGATTCGCCTGGAGATCCGCGCGTGAACGCCGCATCTCTCGAAACCCCTTCGATGACGTCAGGCGGAGTCGGTCTTCCAGCCGCATGAAGGTGCCCGGACACGAGTGCATAGCAAGGCCGGACGACACGGCGGCCGAGACCGACGTCGGGCCGACCGCCCGAATGCGCGCATGGCGCGCGGCAAGAAGGAGTCGAACATGCAGACCATCGCACAGGACCACGGTCCTCGATCGATCGCACCGATACGCAGGTGGTGTTCGTCCCGCGTGCGTCTCTCCGTGATCGTCTTGCTGCTCGCGGCCGTTGCTGCCGCCCAAGGCGTGGATTGGACTCGACGGAGCGGAATGCCGCCTGCCGTCAGCTCGTACTACGACGTCGCACGGGGTCGCTCCGTGTTCTTCCGTGGAACGACTTCGTTCGAATGGGACGGCAGCGACTTGATCCGCACGTCGCGGTGGGGTGGCGGTGTCTACGACATCGCCCGCCAGCGCCAGGTCGTCCTCGACGTGAATGGAACCACCAGGGAGTTCGACGGCGTCCATTGGTTCATCAGGAATCCCTCGGTTCATCCGCCGTCGAGAACCCGATATGCCGCGACCTACGATCTGGCGCGTCGACAAACCCTGCTGTTTGGAGGGGCCGACGATTCCAACTGGCCCGGCCCGACCACCCAGCTCTCCGACACCTGGAGCTGGGACGGCGAATCCTGGACGCAGCACGCGACTCCGGTACACCCACCCGAGGGCGTCGTGCTCATGACATACGACATCCTCCGCCAGCGCGTCTTCGCCATCGGTGGCGACCGGACGATGTGGGAATGGGACGGCGCCACATGGACGAACCTGCCGGGGCAGGCGCCAGCGGTCAAGACCCTCGAATACTCACTCTCGCGCCAGCGGGTCGTCGCACTCGTACAGCTCGGCGGAGCGAATCAGAACAGATTGTGGGAGTGGGACGGATCGACCTGGAACCCCGTGCTGACGGCCAACCAGCCTCCCGAGCAGTCGATGGTCTACGACTTGTGGCGCGACCGGCTCGTGATGAACGACGGTGGAGCGATCTGGGAGTTCGACAACGTCGATTGGTTACGACGGACGCCCGAGCTCATGCCGAGCTTCTCGTGGGGGCAGCTCGTCGCGTATGACGCGACCCGCGGGAAGGTCGTCGCCGCCTATCACGGAACGGTCACGGAATGGGATGGCTTCGGCTGGTCCTACCCCGGTCCAAGTGCGGCTGTCTACGGCGTGGGAATGGCGTTCGATGCCGTGAGACAGCGGACTGTCGTCCTGACGTTCCAGGGCGAGACCTGGGAATGGGACGGAGTGGCCTGGGTTCAGCGGTTCCCCAGTTCGTCCCCTCCGATGCGAGAGGCTCCGTGCATGGTCTGGGACGCTCACCGCAGCCGCGTCGTCCTCTTCGGAGGGCTTGGTCTGGACGGGCTCAACTTGGATGTCACGCTCGACGACACCTGGGAGTGGGACGGCACGAACTGGACGCAGATCTTCCCGACGACGCGTCCACCGGCGCGTTGGGAGGCGGTGTGCGCGTTCGACCCGGTGCGGAACCGCGTCGTGATCGCTTCCGGACACGACGGACCGAACGTCTTTCAGGACACCTGGGAATGGGATGGGGTGAACTGGGTCCTCCGGTGGCAAGGCAACGGTCCCGCCCATGAGGGCACGATGGCGTGGAACCCCGCGCGCCAGCGGATGCTGTTCATCGGAGGCCAGGTGGTCGGGGGCGGGGGACCCTATGGAGGCAACTTCGTTTCCGCCTGGGAATGGGATGGCTCGTCGTGGGTGCTGACGCAGGGCACGTTCCCTGAGTTCGCCGGAGGCGGCATGGTTTACGACGCCGCGCGCGGCCGGATGCTCTTCATCGGAGGGGTTCAGGCAGTATTCACGCCGAATCCGCCATGGGGACCGGACGTGTGGGTGGTGACCGCCAATTCCGACACGTGGCTCAGCGGGGCCGACATTGCGGCCGTTCCGGGGCAGGATGTCGGCACCGCATGCTCGCTTCGTGCGACGCCGCCTGCTCTCCGTGAATCGATACCGCGGATCGGAGAGAGGGCCTCGGTGGTCGACGTGTATTTCGCTCCACCAAACGCCACCTGTCATCTGGCTTTCGCAACGGCGCCAGCCTCGAGTCCCGCCGGGGGAGGGTGTGTCCTCTACATCGACGATCCCTTCCTCATCCTTCAAGTCGTCGCGAATCCGTTCGGATTCGCGTCGCTCAAGCTGACGATCCCCATCGACCCGGCGCTTCGCGGCGTGTCGGTTTGGACCCAGGCGGCAGTCGAGGACCCGCTCGGCCCAACACCAGGCTTCGCATTCACGGGAGGGCGCGTCTTCCAGATCGGCGAATGATCGTCGCAGCCGTATCGACTTCGAACACGAGTGGGTTGAGGCGAGCGGTGTCCGTCGGTGCCGTAAGGGTTCGCTGTCCGATCAGGGGCGCCAACTTTCCGGCGCGCGATCACCGCGTTGACCTGGCACACCGCATGGTGGAGACGTCGATCGTGTCGAAAACCAGGAGCAATTGGCCGATGGAGAGCACCGCGGAGGAGCGCGCTGACGCCGCGATCACATGGCTGCGGGTCGCGACAGGGGCGTTGACGTTGGGGTGTCCTCTGCGCGCTTCTCGCGTGTAAGCTGCTCGCCTCCGGCGATCGTGCTTCGCAGGAGGGCGCCGGCAACGGAACCATGAAGAGCGACGAGAGCCTGAACCCCATTACCGCGGACCGATCTGGCACTTCGCAACCGAAACGGCAACCTGAAGACGCGGCGCCATCACGGAGGGACGAACCTGGACGCTGATGAACAGATCGTTGGGACCGTCTGGTTCCTCATCTGGAGCCTGGGCTCAGTCATGGGTGGGGTGCTCGTCTGCGAGTGTGCGCGGCGCGTGAGACCGCGCCGAGTCGATGGGGAGCAGGCGAAAGGCGGCCTTCTGCACGGAATCGTCGTCCGATCCCTTTCCGCTCTCGTACTCACGATGGTGACGGGTCTGGTTTCAGATTCGCCGTTGTTCATCAGCGCGTACGCGTTCTGCTTGCTCTTGAGCGCAATTGGCGTGTGGGAAGCCACGAGGCCGAGTCGAACAACATCGATCGCGCCAGGGCTGGTGGTAGTGGTTCGTCTCGCAGCGACCGCCATTGGGGTCGTGGCGGCGATGTACGGCATGGGATACTGCTGTCACCTCTCCGCAGAAGTCCATGGTTGACATGTCGCGCCTCCTCAAGGCCACGGAGTCGTTCAAGCCCGTCACAGTGACGCGAGGCGGCGCCGCCTTCCCAGACCCTCAGTCGCGACATCATTCCGTGGAGACTACGATGGCCAGGACTCATGCCGACCGAACCTGATGAGATGACGCAACTGCGCGCCGAACTGGCTGAAGCACGACGTCGAGCACGAACCTTGGGTCTGCTATCCATCCTTCTCAGCTCGGCGGTCGTCGTCGATATCGTGCGATGGGCGGTCTCAACCTGGGGGCGTGCTTCGTAGCGCTCATGGAAATGGTGGCCGGCAGGCGGCATCCGTTGCAGGCCCCGACGTGGGACTCGTCCGGGTCTCACAGCGCGCAGATCGGTTCGCGGCAAGGCGATTGGTGCGCGCACCCGCACGCTGCTTGCTCGGCCTCTTCTGCGCATCGGCAGCGGTGCTGTGGTAGATCTCGCTGGGCGTCTCGTCGCTGAACGCGGAGTGGGAGAGCCGGGGGTGTCGGTTCCGGAAAAAATGGCGGTGTAATTTCCGGAAAATATGGCGGTCGTCGTAGAGGCAAGCCTCGACGCTCGTGATGTTCGCCCTTCAAGGATCGCCGCAGTGGCGATCGCGAAGGGATCGGAGGATGCACGACG
>JBGANV010000002.1:0-932710 GCA_044222185.1 Planctomycetota bacterium | reverse complement strand
ACTCCATTGTCGTGAAGATGGCGTTGCGGGTGGCGATGCGCCGAGCACGATCGCCGCAGGCGGCCAGCCTACACCGAGGCCGCCGCTCGCGCCATCAGTTCTGGGGGGCCACGCACGCCACCATGAGCCTCCCCCGCCGCTCGCCGTTCGCGCTGGCCGTCGCGATCCCGGCAGGATTCCTGACCCGGCGCCAGCACGACCGCCTCAGCCTGTTCGAGCCAGAGGCGCCAGTCGGATCCCGAGACGGAGTTGCTCGGCGTCGCGAGAGGCTCGGCGGATTGCTGAGCTCCTACCATCGTCCCGCCGCATGAGCGGCAACTTCCTGCAGGACAGGCCATCGACTGTCGTCATCGCTGGGGCGGAGCTATGCCGTCGCGGCCCCCGCTCGCTCGACGGCGGTGGTTTTCATAGGCCAGTTCGGCGTCGTTTTTGGCGCGATCGGCGTTTGCACCACGGGGGACACCGGCTGATCAAAGTGCTTACCCCAATCAAACCGCTATTCGTCATAGTAGAATGCCGCCCACTCGTCATCGATTGGAGTTGCGTCGATACCCCATTTCGCTTCCGCCCCGCCCCCCACAATCTTACGGGCAAATCCCATGGTACCGACAAGTGATGCATTGGTCGTAAGTAGGACAAGATTGCCATCGCGCTCAGCACGTCTGACAGTAAACAGCCCGGCATCCGCACCGGACCCATGTGTGCCGTCGCGAGTCATGACATGATCAGCGATCCGCTCGAGCGCCCTGCGGCTGGCGCCAAATCGAGATCGCATGCTCCAGCGAAGCATCGGGTCAGTCATTCCAATGATCAACAGGATAGCGGCAATCACAATCAGAGTAGTGGTCCGCCCATCTCGATCGATCAATGACATCGCAATCAGAATAGCGCAGATCCCGCCACCGTAAGTCGCGATAATTGACAGAACATCAATCCTTGGCCGACTGTTTACAAACACCGCGATTAAGAACCACAATAGGACGATCGATAGTCCCTTCGCCTTCTGGACCAATGTTATTCCTCTCTCGGCTCGTGCTCTTTCACCCCTGTAGTCTCCACGTAATGATGTCACTCCTGAGGGGATTGCCGGCGGGCGTCGCCTCCGAACACAGTTGTAGTCTCCACGTAATGATGTCACCCCTGAGGGCCTTGCTGGCGGCCGCCGCCTCGGGTCACGGTGATGAGGTTGAACGACTCCATGGTCTTGAGGATGGCGTTGCGAGTGGCCTTACGCCGAGCACCGTCGTCTTGGACGCCGAGCAGACCACAAGGCTCATAACGCGCTCCGCGACTGTTACCGTGTTTTCCCGGGAAACCCAACTTGTAAAATGCCACTGAGGGTAAGCGCCGTGGTCTGGACCTTCTCTTTCCTTCCATCTGCGGTCACTTCCCTTCTGTCGACGGGACTTAGGCTAAGCAGGATGCCAGCCGATCCGTGCTTCAATGGGATCTCGCGCGGCCTTCCTTGGGAATCGTGCCACAGCGCAACGATCTGCCGATCAGCGTCGCATCCGTATGTCGGGTTCCACCGCGTCACCATGCCATAGCTAGTTAATGTCAACACAGAACTTCCTGGATCTTCGGCTAAGACGCTAGCATAGCGACCCGGCCACCGGCTGATTAGCTGCGGACCGTCCAAGAGTATCGCGACGACCATCGACGGGCCGACGTTTCTGATCAGATCCGCTATTGGATCTTGCCGGGCCAGATCCTCACAGATGAGAGCGCATGCCGTAATTGACTCTCCGATATTGAAGAACGCGACGCTTCTGCGCGCGATCTTCATCGCCTCCCACCAGTCGCGCGTCGGAGAGAGCGGCACGCCGAGGCCGTACGTCTCGATCTGCGATCGTGTGAGTTTCCACCTGTGGTGCTTATGCTGCACACATGCTTCCGTTTCGTTCTGAGAGAAATGGCTGGTCTTGGTTCCTGTCACGTGGCTCGCAAACCGCACCAGAAGCCCATTTCGAGCGAACCTATTCGCATTTGACGGACCCAACGGCGGGGGGTCCACAAAGCCGGCAACGTACCCCGACACCCCATACCCCTGCAGAACGCCCTCAAGCTGCGCCTGCCACGACCTGTGGATCGCCGACTCGGGAAGTATCAGCATGTCCACTGATCCTATGTCCCTTTTTGCTTCAGCGATGATCGTACCTACTTCCGACAGGAAGCCGGCGCAGTCCGGCTGTGGTTCGCGACGCCCATATGGATAGTATGAGAAGTAACCATATGCAGCGGAGGTCGACACCGGTTCGTGGCCACGAGCCCACAGCTTTTCTGAGAAACTGTTAGTGGGCACGACAAGTGGCCAGGGAAGAATGAGAACCGAGAGAGAGCGCTTGGCATCTACTTTTTCCGACAGATCGCTTCTAGGCGATTGTTGCCAAATGACTTGAACCGATGAACGATGAAATGCGATGCTGTTTGACACCGACCTGAGCGCAATACCTACGCTTGGATTGTGACGCTTAGGTAAGACGCGACCGGTCGTTTCCGATATCGTCGAGAGCGATCCTCGTTCTACAAGTAGGCCAGCGGCGATCTTCAATAGGGCCCTGCCGTCGGTCGCCTTATGGCTCCAGTCGGGAAGGAACCGCTCATCCGGTAGCGTCGTTCGAATCCCCCAACACGCGCAGACTTCGTCCGCAATGGCATGCAACGTTAGAATTGAGTAGAGGCCAATTGCCGCTCTTTGCTTCCTCTCCCGTGATTCCTCCGAGTTATCGGCAGGGTTCTCGTCGAGGTCTTGGAACTCTAAGATCCCACGCGCGGACTTGGTTTCAGAATCTGCCAGCTGCCAAAGTGATAACCAGGCACAAGTCAGCAGTTCACATTCGGTGAATATCGTACTAAGTCGTTCTCTCGCGGAAGCGATGAATCTCTCCGCCGAAGGCTCGGCGCCTACCGGACCAGCAATCTCCTTGGCGGTTTCAGCGAGAAGCAGTAACCAGTTCACCGATGATTCCTCGACCTGTCGCTCCCAGTCCGACGGTGCGCTTTCAAGCGGGACTGAGGGGTTCTCGGCGAGGCCATGGTGTCGCTTAGCAGCTTTTCGCGAACAAGACCCTGCCGCGTCGTCTTGCTTCAATGCTCTCGCGAAATGCCTCGCCTTATTTTGGTAGCGCCTGATGACCCTTCCATGAAGGGCGGTCTCGAGACCGGTGTGCGCTTCGCTAACGTTATTCCAGTCGATGACGACCATTCCCGCGCGAGCTAAGCGTGGAGGCCATTGGCTGAAACCGACAAGTGGCACTCCGATTCGTCTCGAGAACGACGTCGGTGCCGTCGGTAGCCGCGGGGGAGACACGACCGCGTGGTAGGCTCCACTCTGCGAAAGCACGGCGGATGTCAGCGCGAACAGGTCAGGCGGCCAACACAGCAGATTGCAGAGCTCCCTATGTCCGAACAGTCCTTCAAATAGTCCACGCACAGTTACGTCGTCGCGCATTATGAGACCGCCTCCTTGCATATCGGCAATTTCGGAGTCTTGATTTGGGTTAACCCCGAGCGGCCCCCTATCATGGAGTGCCGCAGCATTATGCCTTTCCTTTGCGGTAGGCTACCAATGTCGGTGGGATTCGTGCTGCCAGCCACAGCATTCTGCACTCCTTGTCCGAGGCCTCATCACCACCGACCGAACGGCAGGGTGCCGCGCGTCTCCTCGGGTCACGGTGATCGGCTTGAACGAGTCCATGGTTCTGAGGATGGCGCCGCGGGTAGCCTTTCGGAGCACGGTCGCGTTGGACGCCGAGTACGTCACGCCGAAGAGCTCGTCCTCGATTCGCCACGCAGTCTCCTCTCCTCCACGACTCATCCAGCTCGGCCGTGGGCGGGGCAGAGTCTACACCAAGGGCGCAGTCGCGATGCAACTGCGCCGTTCACCCCTGCCCCACGCCGCTTCGGACGGAGGATCCGCTTCTACTTGCCCCCTCGCCGGATCGCTCAGGAGGCTGCGCCGGAGGCACGGAGCCCCGTCGGTCGGATGCACCTGCCGTGGACGAAGGAAGCTGCCGCGTCCGGCGTATCCACGACGGGCGGCGCCTCGACGGCCGCTCCGCCGACGGCGCGTGTGCTCAGAAGCTGTCGACCCCGCTCTTCCATTCCTCGCCCTCGTCGTCCTCGCCGAAGTCTTCGTCGAGCCCATCATCCCGGGGCTTCACGACCGCCACCGTCCCGACCCGGTCCCTCAGGATCTTGATCCGGAAGTCCGTCAGCGTCCCGGAGCTGTACGGCCCGCCCAGACTGGCGATGCCACCGACGAGCCAGGCCTCGCCCAACGGGCCCCGCGCGACCCGGGCCGGGACCAGCGTGCGGCGCTGCGAAGGAGTACGTAGTCCGTCGCCGCCTTCTCGCTGAAGACGAACTCAACGCAGTAGGCCCCGTCCTCCGCGACCTCGACGGCGTCACCGAGTTCGAGAATCCGTCCGACGAGCCGGGGCATGGTGCCCTCGTCCTGCCCGGGGAACCGGCTCTCGTACGCCGCGACAGGATCGAGCGGGCACAGCACCACGGTGCACCGTCGGTCGCAGTACCGCTTGTTCACGAGGGAGTAGACCCAGTGGAGCGTGGACCCGACAAGTCTCGCGGGCTCGACGCCCATGAGCAGGATCGGCGCACGCTCCAACTCCGTCGGAGCCGAGTAGTCGTTGCAGTCGAACCGGACGAGCGACAACGACGAGACCGTCGTCCTCTCGATCCGTCGGCCTTCGAACCGCTGCTTGGGGAGCGGCAGGAAGAGCTTCTGTTCCTCTGCGAGGCGCTCGCCCTTCGTCTTCTCCGAGCCGCGAACGCGACGGGTCGGCCTCGCTGAGGATCTTCTTCAGCGTCTTCCAGTGGATCCCGTACTCCCGCAAGATCGACCGCTTCGACGTCCCCTCGACCAGGACCCGTCGGCGGATATCTCCCCACATCTCCATGTCGGTGTACACCCTTCCTCCCGCCCCAAGGAGAGGGTTGGACACCGAGGAACTCCCTCAGATCCACCACGACCCCGGGGCAGGACACTGCCACCGGCGTCTCACTTTTCGACCGGCGCCCGCGAGGGCGCCCGGGTGCCGCACTTTTGGGGCGGCGTTCACATCCTCGTGCTCGAGGTCGGTCGCCTCTCGTGCGGGCGGCGCAAGAAAGAGCACCGGTTGGAGCCCGAGTTGAAGGCCGATGTGGTTCATGATTCGAACTGGCACCGCCGAGAAGTCCTCGCCGAGGAAGCGGCCGAATCTGCGCACCGTGCAGAGTTGGAGCGCGAAGCTGTGCCGGTTTCCCACCCCGCGACAGCGGCGCACCTCCGCAAGGTCGGTCGGGGTGAGTGTCCAGTCGCGGGCGAGCTCTTCATCGCTCGGGTCGACCGGGATGGTGAAGGACCTCCGCATCCTTGGGTCGGTATCCGTCATCCCCGCCGCCTTCCCGATAAAGGACCGGGACGTGTGGTCCTCAAGGCGAAACGGTCAGGCTACAACGCGGAGATCTCGCTCCACTTTGACCCGTTTCCCGGTGCCTGCCCGCCAGAGTACCGCAGCACCCGCCGTGCCGGTCGACCCGGATCTCTGCAGAAACCTACGGTAGCGGCGCCTCCGGAGGCCTCTCGGGGGGTCCTTACCGTAGGTTTCTGCACGTCTGCGGCTGGGACCCCGGCCTGCTCCACGCGGTGCACTCGATAAGTTGGGTTATCGCGAACGAACGACGACGCACGCTCCCACCCCCAAGACCGCGAGCTCCACTGCATGGCTCCTCATGGACCTCCTGCTCACCGAGGCTGCTGTCACTGCCCCAGGACCACATCGATGCTCTCGCTCAAACCGTGGTGCGCGTCGACCATGCGGTTTTCGACGGCGACCACTCCCCCTGATCTGACCGTTATTGCCAGTTCGCCGGAAAACGGCGGGACCGGTATGTTGAACCTTCCGCTATCGTCGGCCTGCGTCCGCCACTCGCTGGACCAAACCTCCCACCGGTGGCCGCCAGGACCGGTTGACACGATCCGCGCGCTGACTTCCGCCGCGTGAACCCGTCGCCCGCCGGCTCCAAGCACCGACCCGAACACGCTGGCCGGCCATCTCGGTGCTCTGGTCCAATCTGGGACGTATAGTTTGTGCCGTCCGGGCCCTAATGATTCACTGAATGTACAGATAGCAGTGACTGTCGTGTGCATCGAACCGCCACTGACAGATAGTCGAGTGACATCGAGGGCCTTGATTGACGCCGTCCCCGCGGCGTCGGTCGTGGTCTCGACACTTACATCTGCTCCTATCGCTTTCACTACTACACCACCTAACGGCGCTCCATCTGAAGTCACCAATACTATGACCGGCCCGTCACTATCCGTCAGCGTCACGAGATACTCGCCGCTCCCCGGCGGAATCTTCACGCGCCATTTTTCGTCGGAAGGTGCGATAACCTCGATGGTGGTGGGCGTCACTACTTGGTGCATGACGGCGCCATCATGACTGACTGCAACCCAGTTTGAACCACCGAATGCGCAGCGACTCCGCCATAAACCACGCGGCGATGAGCCGTCGACGGTGATGCGCACGGCTCGACTACCTGACGGCTGGTCGGGCCTCGTCACGTGCACGACCGCCTCTGTAATCGCGCCGGCAACGACCTGCACATGAATCGGGTCACTGGTCACGCTTCGCTGGGAAATCCGCTCGCGAATCGACAACTCATAAGGTCCTGGCACCAATCCTGATATCATTGTGGTCTCGCCCCACAGTTCGTGGGACCTGCCGGTCCGACTGTCTGCCACGAGACACCCGAGCCGTCCCCGCATTGAGGGGTCCCAGCCGCTAACATTCAGCTTTATCCCTCCCCACTTCGATAGGTCGATCGAGAGTCCCGCTGTCGGCACATGGGCTGGCACGATTACGCTTGCCTCTCGCACCGACACACAAACGAAGTAATCGCCCGGCGGAGCGACCAACCGGAATTCCCCGGACGGCCCAACGCGGGTCCGGAAGTTTCCCTTGCACTCGACAAGGTCTGACGCAACCTGCCCCGCACCAGCCCGCACCAGCCCGACCTGGCCCTCGACCGGTCGACCATGGTCGAGCAGCGAACCGCATATCGTCGGAACATCGCCGGCGATGAGACCGACAATAATCGGGCTCGGTTCCGGGGATGGCTCGAGCGTCCTACTGAACAACTCATATCCATCTGCGACTACACTCAACTCAAATCGCTCACGCAAACTCGCGTGCACGCGGCTATCGTCGCCGAGTAGTTCGACTTGACCATCATTATCCACTACATCACGTTCACACCACACCGCGCCCGATATCAAGTTGACCAACGAATACCCAAACCGATTCACGGGCTTGCCGGTCCGACTATCGACCACCTTCATCACCCATGAACTCACTGCGGTGAGGTTGAGGGGGCCGTCCGTGGCACAATTGACGGCTAGCACGGGCCACTTCAAGTGCATGTCCGTGCTGAGCAACCGAGGGATCACCGTCTCTCGCGCACCCACGGTCGCCTGAAACCGCCCGTCTGAATTCGTCACTACACTCCAGACTTGGCCGTTAGCGGTGCTGCAAAACGCAATAGTGCGGTCAGGAATAGCCGCCCCGGCTTCGTCGCGCAGTTGGCCTTCGAGAGTCACACCCTCGAATAGTGGGAAATCAGTGACGCGCTCACTGCCCTCATGCCAGACAGCGTTAGCCGTAACGGTTGCTGTGACGTAACCCTTTCGGCTTAGCCGGAGTAGCGTTGTGCCTCTCATTAGAGTCACGGCGAATAGTCCGTCACGATCGGTAACAGCCCGCGCCTCATCCACCACCGCGTCCGGAATGGAGCATATCGTGGGCACGCCAACCGCGCCGATGTCGGTCGGATCGGATGCAATAAGCGATAACCCAACCGCGTGAGCCGTGGCACCGCTGGGCAAGCGGAAGACAAAGTCGGTGTTATTCCAGTCAGCCGATGTCAGCGTCTGGGCGACTCTCCTGCAAGGCCATATTTCCACTCCCGCGATAGCCTGACCGCTCACTCCGTCAACGACGCGGCCTACGAACTGCCAGCACTCAGGTTCGTCGGGGGCGAATGGAACCGGCGTCAGCGGCCGCCCACTGTATTGGTGCGTCGGCCCGTATTCCCGCGTTGACAGCCCGTCAGCCGCGTCTATGACGACTGAGGTGGGCACCTGCCTCGGCGCCTCGATTAGTTGCCAGGCTGCCAATACTGCGATGACGGCTACGGTGGTGTAGGCTACGACGCGCCGCATACACATTCTGCCCACGGTCTACCTTCCTGAAAAGTCTCGGTCGTCCACGACTGTAGTCTCCACGTAATGATGTCACCCCTGAGGGCCTTGCTGGCGGGCGTCGCCTCGGGTCACGGTGATGAGCTTGAACGACTCCATTGTCGTGAAGATGGCGTTGCGGGTGGCGATGCGCCGAGCACCGTCGCATTGGACTTCGTACACGGCGTCCGCCACGGCACGCTGCTGAGTTCGTTCCCGGTTCTCCACATGGTCTCCCGCTTCCCACGACTCATCCAGCTCGGCCGTGGTGCGCGTGAGTTTACACTGAGAAGGGCGTCGCGATCCAACAGGGCCGATCTCCTCTCCCCCCACGACTTGGTCTGGGCCAAGGACCGCTTCTACTGCCCCCTCACCGGAGCGCTCACGAGACTGCATCCGCGCACCGACGGAGGCATCGGAGGGCTGGGCATGGCCGGCGCGTTGGGGGTGGGCGGTATCCGGCCTGTCCACGACGGGCGCTGTATCGACGACCTCTGCGTCGACGGCGGATGCCGACCTCAATTCATCGTGAGCGGGCAGCGCGGTAAAGCGTTCCCCGCCTTTCACCCTCCTTCAGGACGTCGCCGGACTCGACGAGCTTCTTGATCGCGACGGTCCAGGTTGCTTCGGTCACACCCGTGATGCGAAGAATCTGAGCCCGGCCGAGCGGGAATGACGCCGCCCCGAGGCAACGCTGGATCACCGCCACCGCGTCGTTCACGTCGTCGATCACAGGGGGTCGATTGGCGAGCTGCGATCCGTTCCCCTCGGGTGGCGCGAACGAGTCGAGATCTTCCGCTTCGACCGGACTCCTCTCGCCGTCTCCGGTAGAGTCCTCGACCGAGATAGCCGCCGCGGCCTCCATTTCGGTCCAATGTCGAAGGATCTCTTGGGCGCGCCGCCGGACGCGGTCAAGGAGTGGATCACCTTCCTCAGCCCCTACCACCGCTGGGCCGATTGGCTGAATTCCCAGACCCGCGAGTCGTGATCTCAGGCGTGCCATCGTTTCGTCGGGCGCACGAAAGAACTCCGACCCCCGGACTCGGATGAACCGCCATCCAAGGCGCTCGAGGATGCGTTGTCGCGCGAGATCCGCGGGCAAGTTTTCCGGCGGATGGAACCGGTCTCCATCGCATTCGATCGCGATCTTCTGCTCCTCTGCGCCGACGACGACGATGTCGATCCGAAACGCTCCGACCTGCCACTGCGGCCGCACGCGGTACCCATTCTCGACGAGCCGGCCGATGACCATCCGCTCGAATTCAGATTCTGCTCTGGCCTTCGCGTCCGCGGCCTCGGCGGAGGCGGCGTGGGGGTCGCGAGCGTGCAGGATCAGCCGGCGCCGCAGGTCGTCCCCCTTCAAGTCGACGTCCGGGTCCATTGAGTGAACGACCCACAGTTGGTCTCGCGCGCGGCTCGCGGCAACGTTGTACCGCTTCTGCAAATCCTCGTTCGTTGCGTTGTTGCGGAGCGGGCCGTCCAAACCGTCGTCGACGAGCGACAGGAACACGATGTCGCGTTCGTCGCCCTGGAAGTGAGCCGCGGCGCCGCACAGGACTCGGCGCGTCTCATAGTCGGTCGGGCTCAGGCGCTTTCGCAACTTCTCCTCCACGAGCATGGCTTGCTCGTCGCCCACCATGCTTATGACGCCGATCGACCGACCGGAGTACTCGGGCTGCTCACACACCGCCGAAATCAATGATGCGATCTCGTCGGCCTCGCGATGGTTCACCTTCGCGCCGTCTACCCGGCGCCCGTCCCGAACTTGCTGGGCGACCGTGAACGGTCGCGTCGCGACAGCGTTCGATTCGCGCAACGGCTTGATCTCGCCCGCGTAGCTCAGCCGATTGCTGAATTGGATGATCTCGGCCACGGAGCGGAAGTGCTCTGTCAATCGGATCGTCCGCCGCAGACCGAACATCGCGATGTCATACAACGAGATCCGACCAGTGTAGAGGTGGCTATTCGCGATCCCGTGGAGGTACTCGCCGATGAGAGTTGCGACCCAGTCGAGACCTTCACCGACGGCCGCCGGGCTCACCTGCTTGTCATCGCCGACGATGATCACCTGTTTCGCGAGGCCCACTGCGGCGAGGCCAAAGAAGTCGCACTGGCTGGACTCGTCGACGATAACGACGTCGAAACTTGCGTCGCGGAAGCTGTAGGATTCATAGACTCGCGAGAGCGGCATGATCCACACCGGAACCGCCGGCCGCGCGTCCGCGAGCAGCCGTCGGGCGTTCGACTGCAGTTCCACCGCTCTCTTGCCGGTGTTGAACCCGCGCGTCGTGACCGTCTTGTACCAGCCTGTGAGCGCAGCCTGCATCTGCGGGCTCACTCGCTTGTGCTGGTGCCCCCACGCGAGCGCCTTGGCGAGACGCCGCGTTGTTTCGAGCAAGTCCTCCCGGAGGCCGGTGAGGTCGGACTGAAGCTGCGCGGGATCCAAGTCTTCGCGGCGCCGGAGCTCTTCCTCGAGTTGCCGCACTCTCCAGCACGCGGCAACGTCTCTCTCAGGCGGCTCGGATCGATCGTGCGGAGAGAGTCGTGATCGAACGGCTCCAGCCCACGCCGGTGCGGCGCATTCGAGACGAGTGAGGAGGACCTCTCGATCCTGTTTGAGAGCTTGACGGCCGATGACGTCGACCAAGATCGCGTACGAGACCGCGTAATTGTCGAGGTCCTCTCGGCGCACGGCATCTGCAACGCGTTGGACGGCGTCCGTCTGGTCCGCGGCAAGGAGAGCCGACTGCCAGCGTCGGACTCGATCCTGCGTCGCCGCCAGCTCATTCGTGGACAGCTTCGCTTCGATCAGGACCGGCCAGCGTTCGATCGCGGCATCCCTGAGTCGCAGGACCTCCGGGCCCGGACGGGGCGCCACCGTCAGGAGTGACTTCTTCCAATCAAATCCGAGTTCAGCGAATGCCTCGGCAACAGGATTCCAGGCTTGTTCACGCCACTGGATTGCTGCGGCGATGCGTTGTGCCCACTGCTCGGCACTCTGCTCCGGGCGTGCGCCCAGTTCCTCCGCTGTGGCCCATCCGAGGACGTCGGCCTGAACGCGCCATCTGCGGAGGAGTTCTGAGCGCCGCGCCTCGATGTCAAACGCCACGTCGAGGGCCTGGAAGTCCTCGAGAGTGGACGGGGGCTGGTCCGCGACGATGGACGAAGAAATGAGCTCCTTCCAATCCCGATGGAGGGCCAATGCGAGCCGACCAAGGCTCTTTCCTGCGGAGAGGTGAACGATGATCTCCGCGACGACGTCGCGCCTGCGATTCACGGGCCAGGGGCCTTCATAGGTTGGCGCCTGAATGGCGATCGCAGCCTCAAGTTCCTCGATCTCCGCTGCTGTGTTCTCGAGGTACGCGGCGAACTCACGCCACACCTGTGCCCGCGGCCCGTCCCGCCAGGACTCATCGACAAGCGCGACGTAGCCTGCGTCATCGTCGATCAGCGCGAACGCCGCCTCCACGACTTCGAGAGCGCGTGTCGCAGCCGCGCGTTCACAGGTGACCTTGGTCCAGACCCCCGAATCGTGCACCGACACAGCCTCGCGGCAGCGCCGAAGCCGTTCGACGGCTGCGTTGAACTCGTCGACACTCGGGAGCGCTTTGATGTCGGGGAGGCGGGACCGGAGAAGGGCCTCAACCGCGGTGGGAAGCTCCGCGTTCGATCGGTAGAGACGCATCACCTCCGCTTCGGCAAGCGGGAGGCCGGCGCCAGGCTCCAACGGCCCGGGAATCCACGCCGCGTGACGACGCTCTGCGGAGACGATGCGCGCCGCCTCGGATGGAGTCCACGATCGTCCATCGAGAACGAGGGGGTCGTACTGCGCTCGGACGGCGGTGAGCAGTTTTCGATCGACTTCGTCGATCTTGCCGAGCAGACTCGCACGCCGCTGTGTGAGGGCTTCCGCGTCGCGGCTGTACGTCGACGCGGGGATCGACAGGTACGAGACGATCCCCTTCACCGACTCCTCGAGTTGCGCTGTGTTTTCGGCGTCTCGATCGAGCACGCTGACGCACAGGGGTCGGAGTTCCGGCACAACCTGCGTTCGAAGTACTCGAAGCGCCTTCGTTGAGTGACTCGTGACGAGCACCGACTTCCCGATTGCCAACAAGTGCCCGATGAGGTTCGCAATCGTGTGCGTCTTGCCGGTACCGGGAGGCCCCTGAACCGCCACCGCGCCATGCTCGACCATCGCCGCGACGATCTCAGCCTGCTCGTTATTCGCGGGCTTCGTGAAGAGCGGGTTACCGAACCACGAAGTCGATTGCGCCTGCGGCACGCCGCTCGCCAGTGACTGGCCGGCTGGACCACCGGATGGATGGTCGTCGGTCGGGGTGATTCTCGATGGATCGTCCTCGACGGTGGCGGCGAGGAGCAGCGCCTGCAGCGGTCCTGGCAGCGACGCGGCGATGGAGAGGCGTTCAGCCATTTCGTCCATGGCGTCCCGAACGCGGCCACTCCGGCTCGAAGCGAATGCGACGAGTTGCTCGACGACGATCGGAGTGGAATCCGGCTGCGCCGCCTTCACCTCGTCACGCGAGAGCACTCGGGCGTCGGCGAACAGGGTGTGCGCAGCGTCCAAGAGAAAAGCTCGTGACTCGGAATCGCCGACCTTCATCAGTTTCGAGCTGACGGCTGACCGAAGGTTCGCCAGCGCACGACCGTCCACTCCGAGATCGCGGAGCTGCGCCGTCGCCAACGCAACTGGTTCGTCGGACGACACTATCTCGAAGTGCGGGACGCGAGGGTCGAAGCGCAGTTCGCAGCGTTGGACGAGCAACGGATGGTCGACCTTTCCGGCGGGAGCGGACACTCGCAGCAGGCCGAATCCCAAGAATAGTGTCGTTCGTTCGGACTCGCGGTCGAAGCGCCCTTTCAGCGCGAACAGTCGCTCGAAGAGCTGGCGGGCCGCCCATGCCGGATGCGCGGTCTCACGCCAGGTTGATCGAACAGTCGACCACTCGGCGAGGGCCGCGATCCGAGCAGGGTCGGTATCGAATCTCACCTCGCCGAACTTCTCGTGCCATCCGTCCGCGGAGGCAGCAGGCCAGCCGGATGGCGGCGCCCCGTTGTTCGCCTCACCCTCTCCGACCCGAAGACGCTCAACGCGAATCGGAAGCACTGACGGGTCGCGAGTGCTCGGACTCTCCCACCCGCCGCGAAGCCAATCGCGGAGTTCCGGGGGAGGCGGTGGGCAAGGAATCTCGTCCGCGCGTCCGACACGGAGGAAGACCGCCGACTCCGGGTCCAAGAACAGTCTCTCAATCACCGGATGGTCCGGCAGTTCCCACAACGGCAGGCTCCATTCGTAATCGCGCCACGTGAGCCGCTGCGGTTCCCGGCGGCGCGCAGCCTCCGCGAGGAAGCGGAACGCACGCACCATCCGTTCTCGCGCGTCGGCCAGCGAGATGACGCCTGGGTCCTCGGCGGTCATCGAGCTCTCTGATTCCGCGTTGGCGTCGTCGAGTGGACGGGAAGTCGAACGCTTTCGCGCCAAGCCGGATTCGAGATTCTTCGGGACATCGCTCCCATCACTTCCGCCGGAGGATCATTCTGAGCGACCGATTTTGGACCAACGACCGCCGAGTTGTCAACTTCGTCGCCACCCCTGTTTCGCAACGCCCGCGGGAGACTGGAACGGCCTCGGTCGTTCCTGTTGCGGCGGGGGCGAAACAAGCGCATGTGCAAGCTCACCGGACACATCGCCCTGGAGCATCTCGAGCCTACGACGTTTGCGGCGCCTCCAAGCCACCTCGGTTGACGGCGAGCGAACTTCGCAAGAGAATGTCGCGTGGGCCGAGCGGGCCAGACCGAACTCAACGAACGCAGCCGGGTTGTGTGTCTCTACACGTAAAACTCCCTCCTTCCTCTCTACGCCTGAAATCTATCCCCGGCAGCGTTCGATTTCGCGCGCGATGACCGCACCTGAATCCGTCCAGGATCCCGATCGACGCGCCGCGGGCCAAACGGATTCCATCGTGTAGGATCCCCGCGCACGGGCGGCCCCGATGCGAAAGGAACCTCGATGGCATCGTCGCGCATACTGCTCAGATCACGCGTAGAAGCACTCCGCGCCAAGGCCGCAAAGCTTCGAGCCGCGCGCGCCGTCAACGAGGAGGCCACGAAGGCCGCATTGATCGTGCCGCTACTCGACGCGCTCGGGTGGGACACGTCGAACACGGACGAAGTCCAGTATGAGTACCGCCGCCGCGGATCCGAGAACCCGGTCGACTTCGCGCTCATGATCCGCAACGAGCCCGTCCTCTTCGTCGAGGCGAAGGCCCTCGCATCGGATCTCACGACAGGCAAGGCGACGAATCAGCTCGTCAGCTACGCCACGCAGTCCGGTGTCTCCTGGGCCGTCCTCACCAACGGCATCGAGTACCACGTCTACAACGCGCACGCGGCCGTACCGCTCGAGGAGAAAATCCTGCGCAAGCTGTCGATCGCAGACGGCCCCGTCGATGACTTCGTCAACTGGATCGCTCTCCTCTCGAAGTCGGAATTGACCGGCAAGCGCATCGATCGTGTGTGGGAGTCGACCACGGTCGAGACCCAGGTGAAGCGGATCCTCGAGCGGGAGCTGGCCGCTGACCGCCCCGGCAAACGGCTCGTCGATCTGATCGTCGAGTCCTCGAAGGACACACTGGACGCGAGGGACGTGGCAGCCGCGTTGCGCCGTGCGCGCGTGTCGATCGAGTTCCCACCGGTGCCGGTTGACCGCGCACCCGCATCCGAACGGGCCCCAAAGTTGAAGATCGTCAAGCTAATCGACTCGAAGCCTGCCGATGCTCCGCGCGCGACGCTGGAAGACCTCATTCGCGCAGGCAGGATTCAACCGCCAGCAGAGATCGTCGCGAATTACCGCGGTCGACGGCTGGTCGCGACAATCCTTCACGACGCCCGCATTCGCTTCGAGGGAAAGGTGTACCCCTCGCTTTCAGCGGCGGGCGCGGCGGCGCGGAAGCCGTTCTTCGAGGGCGAGCGAAGCCCTGAGGGTGGTCCCGCGACGAACGGATGGACCTTCTGGTGGATCCGCAACGGCGACGCGCCTGAAGACGTCACGCTGGACGAGTTCGCGCGATTGTCACACAAGCAGGATTCGGCCCGCGCGTAGCTTGCGGCCGCGTCGGGCACGCGGCGCGCCGACACGCGATCGTGCATCGTGCGGGGTCGTTCACCTCTTCGCGCGGCCATATGGCGATTGATTGGTGGGCTTCAACGACACTCCGATCTGGCTCGCGTGGTTGGAGACCGCGGCCGGTGTCCGTCCGAGTTTGAGCCCCATCACCCGCGTAGGTGTATTCTCGCGGGCCAACTGTCGGAGCTGCTTCTCATCCGAACCGGACCAGGACTTGTTGTGGTTTTCGGGCTTCTTGGCCACGTAACGTCTCCGGGCTGTGATTTGACCGTCGGGGCCCTCCCGAGAGAGTCTCGGGACCATCCCCGTCCAGCCGCTCAAATCTGAGCACAGGTGACCGATGCACACAACCTGAGGTATGGAAATACGGCAATCTACACAACAAATAGCGGTATTGGCTCATCTTCGGCTCAGCGTCCTGGACCTCACGCCATCGCCGATTTCACCTGATCCTCTCTCGCGCGGGCGTAGACCAACGTGCTCGTGATGCTCCGATGCCGGAGCGCGGCCTGCACGACCGTGACATCCCCGCATCGTCGGAGCAGCGTCGTCGCGAACGTGTGCCGCAGCGTGTGGGGGCTGGCGCGACGGGCGATCCCGGCCGTCCGACCCCACGCTGCGAACCGTCGGCGAACGTGCCGCGTCGTGAGCCGATCAGATCCGCGACCTGGGAACAGCGGGCCGCTCCGGCGTTCTCCGAGGTAGCCGCGAAGGTGATCCACGATCGCGGACCCGAGGTAGACCGCCTCGGGCCGATCGCCCTTCGCCGTGCGGATCCGAAGCTCTCGGCGATCCATGTCGACGTCCTCCACGTCCAGCGCCACGGCAGATCCGACCCGGATCCCCGTCGAGAGCATCAGGTTGAATAAGAGGTGGTCCCTCGGATGCACGGTGACGGCCGCGAGGAATCGGTCCCGCTCGTCGTCCGTGAGCGTGCGGGGCATGGGCACTCCGGTCAACGCGCGGCGAACGAGCCTTGCCGGGTTCTGCGCCACGACGCCCGCCTCGTGCAGGTACCGGAAGAACATGCGCAGCGATGTGCGGAGCGCGTTCATCGTCACGGCCCGCCGGCTTGCGCGTGTCTCCGGGGCGGCGAGGAACGCCGCGATGTCGCGATGGCCGATCGCGCCGACGTCGTCGCCCGCCCACCAGTCCTGGAATTCGCGGACGTAGCGCCGGTACTGCGCCACCGTGTGCGTGGAACGGCCATCGGCTTGGAGCTGAATCAAGAACTGATCGAGGGCGGCTTGGAGATTCACTTGGAGATGCCCTGAATGAGAACGAGCGGGCCCTGTCGGCCCGCCCGGGGAAGAGATCAGCTCGCGGTCGCGTAGGGCGTCGTCGTGATCACGCCGGTCTCCCTCGCCCAGGTCATGGCGAGTCGAAACGCGCGGCGCGATTTGAGGATCGTCGGCTGTGCCTTGGACTTCCCCTTCTTCGTCTTCGTGACGAGGTCGCTCGCTTCGAATGCGGCGATGTCGTCAGCGGTGATCGAACGCGCGACTCTCGATGCCTCGAAGAACTTCATCGCGAGGCCGAGGTCGCCCAGGTAGCTCGCGACGGTCGACGGTGTCTTCCCGCGCGCGCGCATGTCGTTCAGCCAACGGTCGGCGATCGTCTTCAGCGTGGCGGGGCCATCATTCGGAGTGGGCAGCTCGGGCACCGTCCCGAACGCGGCTTCCGGCGCATGGTTCTCCGACGGCGGCGTACCGTTCACCTCCGCAGGCGGCTCCGTCCCGTTCGTCTTTTTCCGCGCCGTCGCGACGCGGTTCTTCATCCAGTTCGCCTCGGGTTCCGCGGTCGGCTTCTTCGTCGTCTTCTTGGTCATCGCATCGTCTCCTTCGGCGCGTCGATGACCGCGGCCTTGCCCGGGATCACGAGCACGAGCGATCCATCCGGAAGGCGTCCTGGGACCGGGATCCCGTTCAGCCCCGCCGTGATCGCCTCGAACTCGTCCACATCCCATGCGTCGACGACCGCGTCCCATAGTGTGGGATCCGGCGCGAATGTCTCTGGGACCGGGATCAGCCTGAGCGTCATCGCGAGCTCCATTCGCGCCGGCACCATCGCCTGCGCGTGCGACACATGGAGCCTCGTCTCGCGGCACAGATCCAGTGGATTCTGGACCCCTTTCGAGCGTGGGAAACTCGCTTCAGAGAACGTAGACCCCCGCCTTCTGGCGAGGTCGAAATTGCCATGCGGCAAGCGCCACGCCGATCACGCAGTCGTC
Source organism: Planctomycetota bacterium (assembly GCA_044222185.1). Classification (GTDB taxonomy): domain Bacteria; phylum Planctomycetota; family CAIWVZ01; genus JBGANV01. The sequence goes on along the minus strand of JBGANV010000002.1, from coordinate 915,091 downwards.
GTGCATTCCCGACGGCGCGCCGGTCTTGATGTTCCCGGTTTCGCCGACTGTGAACTCGAATGCCTCGAGCTCGTCGATGCCCACGGGCCAGACGAGAGGACTCGGCAGCACGATCTCCCGCCGCTCGATTAGGAGGACGAGGTTGTCGATCAAGGCCGACTTCGAGCGCGACGTGAATGGGTATGCGTCCACGCGCACGCCCGCGGCCCGCAACGTCTCGAAAACCGGCTCGCCCGCACCCGTCGTGTCCACCGTGAGACGAGCGTCGTTGTAGCGGCCCGCGACTCCCTTGATGCGCGCAACCTGCGTCGACCAGTCCTCTCGATGGAACCGTTCTGCGTGGACGACGCGGTGCTCGGGATCAATGATCACGAGCACGGTGAAGTCCTCGACTTTCGCGAGGTCGAGACCGCCGACGTAGCGAACGCCGGGCTTCGGTTCTTCAAACGCGCCCGTCGCGCAGTCTCGCACGCCGCGGAAGACCTGCCCCGCGCCTTCGAGGAACTCGCCACCGTACTCCTGGCGGAACACCCGCTCGGGGAGGCGCTCGCGCTCCTGTTCGATGAGCGCGGCGTCGAGGAGTGGATTCGTCCAGGACGGCAGGTTCCACGACTGGAAGTCAGGATCGCCGCCGGGCTGCCCGCGGCGCCACGCGTCGAAGAGCCACCCCTTTCCTCGCGGTGTCGAGATGAGCAGCGCCCACCCCCGCTTGTCGATCAGCCGCTGCGAGAGGTGCGACTCCCAGATCATGGGCTTGAGGCGCGCCGCCTCGTCTACGATCAACCAGTCGAGGCCTTCGCCGAGAAGGGACACCGGATTGTCGGCGCTCTTGCCCCGGATCTCCGACAGCCCGCCACCGAGGTTCCGGAGGACCAGTCGGCGCTCGTGCTCCTTCAAGGCGACGATTCGATGGCGGAGGTGGGACGCCGCGAGCAGCACGATCTCGCGGAACACGCGGTCGGCGAGGTCGTAGGTCGGCGCCACGACCCAGCCGACGGAGCGATCCGCCGGGGCCATCGCAGCGGCGATCCCCTCGGCAGCGGCAGCCAGCGTCTTGCCCCATCGCACTCCACACGCGACGACGCGACGAGGCGCCAAGGATCGATGGACCTCGACCTGCCCCGAATGCGGCCCGTAGCCGAGCATCTGGAACAATGCGCGCTTGCTGAACGTGGCGTTCGTGGTCTGGCCCATCAATCGACCCACATGATCGTGGGCATCCACGCGTCGCCGACCTGCCACGTGGCGAGCGCGAGAGCGATGACGCAATCGTCGTGGCAGCCGCCAGGCGCACCGGTCTTCACGTTGCCCTGCTCAGTGATCGAGTACTCGAACGCCTCCAACTCATCGATGAGCTCGGGGCAGACATCCACGCGCGGGAGCGTGATCTGCCGCTGCTCGAGCCGCAGCGCGAGGTTGTCGATGAGCGCGGACTTCGACTTCATCGTGAACGGATACGGCTCGACGGACACATCGGCCGCAAGCAGGGACTCGTAGACGGGCTCGCCACTTCCGGTCGAGTCGCAGAGCACCGTCGCGCCGTAGCGATCGGCGACCGCCTTGATCCGCTGGACCTGCAGCGACCAGTCGAGGCGCGTGTAGCGGTCGACGAACACGACACGGCGCTGGGAATCCATGACGACGAGCACCGTGAAGTCGTGGACGCGCGCGAGGTCGAGTCCAGCGTAGTAGACCTCGCCGGGGTCCGGAGCCGAGAACGTTCCCGTCGCGACGTCCCGGACGTAGCGGAACACGGATCCCGACCCCTCGAGGAACTCGCCGCCGAACTCCTGGCAAAAGACGCGTTCCGGCAGCCGCTCTCGTTCCTGCTCGATCACCGATGCGTCGAGCATGGGGTTCGTCCAGCTTGGCAAGTTCCAGCTCTGGTACTCAGGATCAGCGCCCTGCCCGCGCTTCCATGCTTCGTAGAACCAGCCCTTCCCCCGGGGCGTCGAGATCATCAGCGCCCATCCCTTCCGGTCGATGAGGCGCTGTGTCAGGTGCGATTCCCAGATGTGCGGGCGGAGCCGGGCGGCTTCATCGATCACGAGCCAGTCCAGTCCCTCCCCGAGGAGCGAGACCGGGTTGTCGGCCGACTTCCCACGGATCTCGGACAGACCGCCGCCCAGGTTCCGAAGCACGAGGCGCCGGTCGTGCTCTTTCAGGCTCACGATCCGGTGCCGCAGATGCTCGGCGACCAGCACGACGATCTCGCGGAAGACGCGATCGCATAGGTCATACGTCGGCCCGACCACCCAGCCGACCGACCGCTTCGACGGCATCATCGCAGCCGCCACGCCCTCGGCCGCGGCGGCGAGGGTCTTGCCCCAGCGAACGCCGCACGCAACCACGCGTCGGCTCGCGGTGGAGCGGTGGATCTGGATCTGCCCCGCATGCGGGCGATACCCGAGCGACTCGAACAGCGCGCGCTTCGAGACGCGGAGGTCAACTGCCGGTTGCGCCCCAGTCATCCTTCTCTCCCGGCTTGAGCATCAACGTCTCGTACTCCTTCTTGATGATCGTGGCGATGTCGATCGCGGAGCGGTCGGAGGGCTCGCCGCGGATCACCCGCTCCTGGTCGACGGCGGCGGCGAGCGCCTTCGCGGCGGCGTTCGCGTTGTCGAGCGGCATGTTCTTCAACGCCTCGATGGCACGATTTTGGATCAGGCGCACGAGCCGGAGGTGGCGCTCGTTCATCTCCTCGAGCGACTCGACGGCCTTCTTCTGGGCCTGCTCCCGGGCCGCGCGTTCCTGCTGTACGACGCGCTCCTGCCAGTTCTCCTTCTTCGCGCGCGTGCACACCGACCGCTTGCAGACGCCGAACATCTCCGCGATGGCGCCGTAGGTCCTGGACGGGCCGAGCGAGAGGTAGCTCTCGAATGCGTCTGGCGGGAGCCTGCGGGTCATGGCGTCAGTTCGACTCCTCGTTCAGCGGCGACGGCATTGAACGACTGGCCGGATTCCAGCGTCGCGGCCTGGCCCGTCGCGTTCTGCCAGCGCGTGACGATCACATCGCAGTACGCCTCGTCGAGTTCCATGAGGAACGCGCGACGGTTCGTCTGCTCCGCCGCCATCAGCGTCGAGCCCGACCCGCCGAAGAGGTCGAGTACGTTCTGATTGATGAGGGACGAGTAGCCGATGGCGCGGGCAGCGAGTTCGACGCACTTCTCGGTCAGGTGGACCATCTTCACGGGTGCGACCTTCTGAATCTCCCAAATGTCCGTGGCGTTGTTCGGCCCGTAGAAGACATGCCCGGCGCCTTCCCTCCATCCATAGAATGCCAGCTCGAACGACCCCATGTAGTCCTTCCTCGTAAGGACGGGATGGAGCTTGTTCCACACGATCGCCTGGCTGAAATAGAGGCCGTTCCTCCGGAGCGGCGCCGGGTAGTTGCCGAGGTTCGCGTAGCCGCCCCAGATATAGAACCCGCCGCCCGGCACGAGCACGCGCGCGATGTTCCCGAACCACGCGTCGAGGAGCGCGTCGAACGCTTCGTCGGAAACGAAGTCGTTCGCCAGCGGGCGGTCCTTCGCGCGCAGCTTCCGCGTCGTCCCTTTCGCCTTGCCGGGGTCCCGCGCTACGTCGAGGGACTGGTGGTGCGTCGTGCCCTGGAACGAAGACAAGCCGGCCGCGATCGCGTTGTTCGAGCGGGGCTCGACCTTCACGTTGTACGGCGGGTCCGTGTTGACGAGGTGGATGGGGGCGCCCGCCAGCAGGCGATCGAGGTCCTCCACGCTGCCGGAGTCGCCGCACAGGAGCCGGTGTCGCCCGAGAATCCACAGATCGCCGCGCTTGGTGACGGGGCTGTCGGGCGGCAGCGGCGGATCGTCTTCCGCAACATCGCCGACGTCCGAGAGCAACTCGTCCACGTCCGCGTCGCTGAATCCGACACCATCCATGGCGCCGGCGTCACGCAGCTCGGAGAGGATCTTCGCGAGGACCTCGTCGTCCCACTCCGCGGAAAGTGCACTCTTGTTGAGTGCGATTCCCAGCGCGGTCGCCGTCATGTCATCGACGTCCAGCTCGACAACGTCCGCCTCGCTCCATCCCAACGCTTTCATGGCCGTGAGGCGACCGTGCCCGGCGATGATGCGCCCCGTCTTCGCCTGCACGACAAGTGGCTCCGCTTGGCCGAAGCGGCGGAGGGACGCGGTGATCACCTCGAGGTTTTCGTCGGGGTGCCGACGCGCGTTCGCGGGATCAGGGACGAGGGATGCGATCGGCCGGCGCCGGATCGTGAGCGAGTTCGCGGGCATGGAGTCTCCAAGCCGAAAGCCGTGCCGGGCGGGACTTGGAGGGTGCGGCGACGCGCCGCCTTAGAGATGAAGCCCGACGGCCGAGATTCTACGTCGCCGGCCCGACCTGGTGAAGGTCTTCTGCGTCTTCGTGCACCAGGACGCCCCGGTCCGGGCGCGACGGTGCAGGTGGAATGCACGGCAGTCTGGTGACCCGAGCCACCCCATCTCCCGCGCAGTTCCTCGCGAAACCGGGGGGTTTCCGGGGGACGCGCCTCCCCCCGATGTCGTGCGCGACTTGCACCGTCCGATCGGGCCGACGCCACCCTCGCGAGTCCCCGCTGGTTCGTTGCCCTTGACCAGGGCAAGAGATGCGAACGAAGTGGCGATACAATTGGCCCTCGAACGATCCGAAACCCGGTGAAGTTCGGTGCAAGAAGTGCAAGTTCGCATCGGGTGAGGGTCCGAGACTGTAGGAAATGGGACGCTGATTACGGCTAATGCGTTAGGTGCAGTGCGGTGCAAGATCGGTGAGCAGCACGTGCCCCGCGATTGTTAGGGGCGATCACACAGCCGGCGGTTATCGATATGAGCACAGTCATGCCTGAGCCTGGTGATCCGTCGAACGACGCGGAGGACATCATTGGTCGCGCCCGCAAGAAGGCGCAAGAAGCTGCGGCACAGTCCGTGAGAGAGCAACAGCAACGAATCGAGGCCCAGCAAAAGCTGTTAGCGTTACCGACCGAGTTGGACAACGCCGTCCACTGGGGAGGTGGTGAGCCACCAGGAACCGAGACGCTGCATTTTGTCCGCTGCCTGGATCGAGTGGTTGCGCTCCTAAAGGCTGAGGGAGTCGTGCCGCAAATCAATGGTCCCGGCACAATGCGTGACGCCGCACGTCAGATGCTGTCCTGGCTGGAGGAGCGCAGGGAGGGGTACGACAATCGAATCGCAGACCTCCTTTCGGCCCTGATCGATGACCAGTCGATCCCGATCGAGGAGTTCATGCACTCGGAGAGTCCGAGGAACTTTGACCATCTCGTTCCCGAAGATCACGTCCGCTACTTCCGAACGGGCCACGGACCTGAGCAGCCAACCCTCTGGAAGGATCTCGCACAGCCGGCCGACATCATTGAATTCGATGGCCGTTTCCGCCGCATCAGCGACCTTCTCCATGCCGACCAAAGTCAGCGTCCGGAACGTTGGGATTCGGTGCTCCGCTTGAGCCAGTCGATCACACTTCTCAAGCAGATCTCGCCCGCAACTCTGTTTGACCGCGCTACGGTCGAGCGCGTCTTCGGGATTCCGCAGCCCCGACTCACGGCGTGGAAGCAGGAAGCGAAGATCGGGGTGATCGACGCCCGCGGAACGGTGGACCAGATCCTCGCTTCCACCCTCCTGGAGCGGCTCGAGAGCAAGCTCGTCGAGGTGACCGACCGAAAAGACCGTCCGCAGCCGAAGAAAAAGTAGTCGCGCGCTCTTCGTCGGGTTTTCCCCACGAATCGAGCGCTTGACGGTCGTCGCCGGCGGATTTGCCCTTCGAGTTGCCCCCGGGTTGCCCCGCCGGGTGCCGCAATTCCATTCGGCCGAGAACTTCACCATCCATAGCGTGCCACGGAGCGCCAAAGCGCCGCTCCGGAGGTAAGTGGATGTCAGAAGAACTCGTAACTGTCCGGGAGGCGGCCGCCCGACTCGCCGTCAGCATCCGGACGATTCGCCGTTGGGTGATGGAGCACAGGATCCCATTCCTTCGGTGCGGCGACAGACTGATTCGGATCCCCTGGAGGGAGGCGGTCGCTCAGTTTGAAGCCGGTGCGCCCGAAGCCTCACACGACATCCCCCTCGAGGCGATGCCGCGATGACCCGCACGGCGAAGCAGCCCTCAGCCTCTCGCCCCCGGCTTCGCACCTTGCAACTTCCAGTCGGCCGCAAGCTCCCGGTCAACGGATCCGCCGCATGACACCGCGGGAGGTAGCGGCCAGCTACTTGGACCTGGGCATGGTCCCGATCCCCGTGCCATTCCGCTCGAAGGCGGCAGGCAAGGGCTGGAACAAGCGGACGCTCGACGCCGCCCGGGAGTCGCTCGAGAAGGACTTCCCCAACGGTAAGCCGATGAACGTCGCCGTGCTGCTCGGCGAAGCCTCGGACGGCATCGTCGACGTCGACTTGGACTGCCAGGAGGCGATCGAACTCGCGCCGAAGTTCCTGCCCGCGACCCGGACCTTCGGACGAACCTCCAAGCCTGCTTCGCACTGGATCTTCCACTCGGCAAACGTCGTGAGCGCGCAGTACGCGGAGCCGGCCCCGCGCGGCGTGAAGTCGCAGATGCTCGTGGAGCTTCGGGGGGCCGATCGGGCGACGGTGTTCCCTGGGAGCGTCCATCCGAGCGGCGAGTCGATCGACTGGACCGACTCCGCGACTCCGATTGCGGAACTCGACGCCGCCGATCTCTACCAGCGCGTGGCGTGTCTCGGAGCGGCCGTTCTTCTGGCGCGCGGCGGAATGGACGCCGACGCGGCCATCGACTACGCGAATGCGAACGGCGAGGGACTCGTTGATCATCCGCTCGCGGACACGGTGAAGAAGTGGACTACGGGAAAGGCGCCACGCAGACCACGAGCATCGCACGGCAACGCCGAACGAAGGACGAAGTCGAACAGTGCGTCCGCTGCGAAGTTCGACGCCGCCGTCGCCGAGTACAACCGCGTGCACTCCGGAGACTGGCCCAAGTCGGGAGGCACTTGCCCAGGCTGCGGTCACGACGGGTGTTTCGGGACGCTCGCGGACGATCCGAACCGCTGGTGCTGCTTCAGTGCGAGCCATGCTGAACCAGGCCTCCGGGGGGACGGCTGCTTCCACGGTGACGCGCTCGATCTTGACGCTCATGCGGCAGGCCGCACGCGCGCCGAGCTCCTCATCGCTGCGGGGCTGCTGCAACCCGCGGACTGCCCGTCCGACCAGGTCGCCAGCGAGTTCATCACCGACCTCGGGATTGCGAATCGCTTCGTCAAGCGCCACGGCGAAAACGTCCGCTACGTGCGCGCGCTGAGATCCTGGTTCATCTGGGATGGCGTTCGCTGGGTGGAGGACGTGACGGGAAAGACACTTCACCTCTGCGCGGAAGTCGCGAGAAGCGTGACCCTTTCGACCGTCGATGCGGACGAGAAAGTCCACCGGGCTGCGCGGCAGCAGGAGCAGAAGTCCCGGATTGCCGGCGCACTGGATCTTGCCGGCGTGAGTCCCACCGTCGCGTTGCGCGTGGAGAGGCTGGACTCGGATCCGTGGCTGCTCACGTGCAAGAACGGCACGCTGGACCTTCGGACGGGACTTCTCCGTCGGCACGCTCGTGGGGACCTGATCACGAAATCAGTGCTCCACGACTTCGACCCAAACGCGCTCTGTCCGCGCTGGGACGCCTTCCTCCGCGAGGTGATGGCGAATCGTGAGGAGCTGATCCAGTTCCTCCAGAGGTGGGCGGGCTATTGCCTCACCGGGTCGATCCGCGAGCACGCTCTCGTCATCGCGACGGGCGTCGGTTGCAACGGCAAGTCGGTGTTCGTGGAGGCGCTGATGCACGTGTTCGGCGGTGAGTTCGCGACGCCCGCCCCGCCCGGCCTCCTCCTCGTTCAGAAGGGGGAACGGCACCCAACCGAGATTCTCGACATGCGCGGCCGCCGATTCGTCGTCGCGAGCGAGGTCCCGAAGAACGGGACGTTCAGCGAGGAGAGGTTGAAGTGGCTCACCGGCGGGGACCTCCTCAAGGGTCGCGGGATGCACAAGGACTTCGTGACGTTCCCGCCGACGCACAAGTTGACCGTGCTGGCCAACCACATGCCGCGCGTCCCCGACTCCTCCGACGGCTTCTGGCGCCGCCTCAAGATCGTACCCTTCGACGTCAGCTTCAAAGGCCGTGAGGACAAGACACTTACCGAGACGCTGCGAGCGGAGGCGATGGGCATTCTCGCGTGGGCCGTTCGTGGCTGCGTCATGTGGCTCCGCGACGGTCTCGGCGAGCCCGCAGTCGTCGTCGAAGCCACGCGGAAGTACCGCAGCGGCGAAGACCTGATCGCGAGGTTTCTTGCAGAGCAACTCCCGACCACCGATGCGTTCCGAGGCGCATCGCTCTATGCCACCTACAAGAAGTGGACCGACGAGAACGGCGAGCGCACGTGCAGCAACTCCACGTTCGGCAAGGAGCTTCGCGCGCGGGGGTGGACGAACCAGCACACGAACGCCGGGAACGTCTGGCGACCGCCGTCCCCACCGGAAAGTGAAGGGGTGAAGGGTGGTGAAGGACCAGACCGGGAATCTCTCTTCACGCGCACGCGCGTAGGGAGAGAACCCGGAGAAGTGGTTCACGACCCTTCACCCTTCACCGATGGGGGCGCATCGGTAGCCGGGGCGGGGATCGAACGGGGGGTGATCCCATGACGCCTCCCACGCTTCTCAAGCAGCTCCGACACCGCGGCGTCGTGCTGTCAGTCTCGGGAGTGTCGCTCGAGTTCTGGGCGCCCGAGGGGGTCGTCTCGGCCGACATCCGAGCCGAACTCGTGCGCCACAAGGCGGCAATCATCCCGCTCGTCGAGACCGCCTGGCTGCCCGACGGCCAGAAGCGCCCGAACTTCATCGACCTCGGCCGCCGCCACGGCCTCGCCGGGTACCTCGAGACGTTCCGCGCCGTCACGGGCTGCGACTTCCCGACCGACCTGCCGAGCTGGGAGCAGCTCTTCGTCTTCGACGCGTGGCTCAAGCGGGAGGGACGATGAGCATCTTCGTCATCTGCCCGACGGACGGTTGCGACGGAAGGCTCGTCCGCCTCGGCGACTGCTGGGTCTGCCGGTGGTGTGGCGCCACGTTCCCGGCGGAGGCGGAGGGTCCTCCATGACCACCCGCTGCCCCAGGTGCGCCGTCCCGGTCTCGGTCACCGTCGACGACGTCGCCGTCACGATCGCGTCGGATGCGGACCGCGCCGCCGGTCTCCTCGCCCATGTCCGCGTGCTCGTGGGAGGCTTCCTGCTCGACGGCCTCAGCGTCCGTCGCGACGAGGGTGGTCAGCTCTACCTGGCATGGCCGCGCCGCAGGAGCCGGAACGGCGGGTACTACCCCTTCGCCCTGCCGATCGACCCCCAGATGAAGCTCGCAATCGAGGCGCGGGTGGACCGGGCGTACCGGGAGGCGTGCAAGTGACCCCCGTCGCCGTTCTCGACGAGGAGTCGCTCGCCAGGATCGTGTCCGCCGCGGTTGCGCCGCTCGTCGCAGAGATCGCCGAACTCCGTCGCGAACTCCGTGCGCCGCGGGCCGCCCCCACCGTCACGCTCGCACAGCTCGCCGCCATGCTTGACATCGACGAGAGATCGGTGCGGCGGTTCGTGAACGCGGGACTCATCCCCGCCCCGATGAAGCTCTCGGAGCGCGTGATGTTCTGGCCACGGGAGACGATCGAGAAGTGGCTCGCGTCGGGCGGGCCGGCCGTGGCACAGCGGGATCGGCGTTGGGGCGCGGGCCAGCGAAAGAGACCAGTTTCTACCCCTGTGATTCTTGATTCGGAGGCTATGCCATGAACGACGTGACTTGTCCCGCGTGTTTCTCTCACTGCCGCCCGACCCATCGTGGAGGCTACCGATGCACGCGGTGTTCTTGGGAAGGCGTGCCCGACGGAACTGAGGATGCGTTGATCGCCGAGCGTGACGAGTTCTGCCAGACACTTCGCGACGCCGCGACGGCGAGCATCAGGTCGCCGGGCTGCGTGGTCTGCGGAAAGCCCATCGCGATGGTGAGCATCTACCGTCACCACGACTTCGCCGACCATCGCCTTCCACCGCCGCCCTCGCGTGGTGGATTCACCGCGTTCGGTCGTTGCGTGGATCACGCCGCCGACGAAGCGGCCACCGGCGCCGCGCTTCGCTCCGCGTGGTCAGGCTGCGACCCGATCCGCGTCCTCCCGATTCTGTGGGACCAACCCGCGCCCGCGATCGCCGCTCCTCCGTGCCCTTGAGAAAGACCTTGGATCGATCGTCAGTTGCTGGCTCCTGTGTGGCGAACGGAGGCACGACACCATGACACAACGCACCTACGGATGTGGCCGACTCGAGCGCATCGTCATCGGGGGCGGCAAGACGGCGTGGCAGGGCATCTGGACCGACGCCGCAAGCCGTCGACACCGGAAGATCCTGGCGCTCGACCAGCGATCGGCGGAGCGAATCCTGGCCGACATCGTGAAGAAGAGGGACCTGATCGTGGCCGGCCTGGCTCACGAGGAAGGCCAAGGTACGCCGCTCTCGAAGATCATCCCGGCCTACCTCGACGAGTTGCGGACGTTCCGCTCGGCGAAGTACACGACGGCTGTCGAGGGCCAGCTCTCGATGCTGATGGAGGATTTCGGCGACCGCGCGGTCCGCGACATCACGCCGCAGATGGTCCAGGACCGGCGACGGCGGCGCATCTCCTCCGGTTCCAGCCTCCGCACCGCGAACGCCGAGGTCGCCGCGATGAAGACGGCGCTCACGTGGGCGGCGCGGAGCGGCATGATCGCCGTGAACCCGATCGCCAACGTCGTCCCCGTCCGGGCGACGGAGCGCGACCTGAGGAAGAAGCGCCGCGCGCTCACGGAGGACGAGATCGTGATGTTCCTGACCGCCGCGACGGCCGCCGACGAGGAACGCGCGCGGTTCTACGCGGCGGAGAAGACGATCCAGGGCGGCACGAAGGGCCGGCCATACGCGGACCGCGAGCGGCGGCGGCCGATCCCGATGTTCGCGTTCTGGCGGTTCGTGATCTCGACCGGCTGCAGGTTCTCGGAGGCCGCGACGCTCCGCTGGGCCGACTTCGACGAGAAGGCGGGCGTCGCCACGGTTCGCGCCGACGTCGCGAAGGGGAAGCGGTCGCGGTACATCCCCGTCCCCGAGGAGGTCGTCACCGACCTGCGGCGGCTACGCGAGGAGCACGCCGTGATCCTCGGGCGCGTCCCGTCGGCCGACGACCGCGTCTTCCTGTCGCCGAAGGGATGCGAGCTTTCGAACAAGACGGCGCTGTTCCTGTTCGACGAGGTTCTCGCCCGCACCTGCATCGCGCGGGAGGACGCCCAGGGCCGCTCGCTCGACATCCACGCGCTCCGCGGGACCGCGGCGACCCGGATGCTTCGGCACAACGTCAACCTGGCGACGGTCGCGCAGATCCTCGGGCACCGGGACCCGAGGCTGACCATGAAGCACTACGCCGACGCCCAGATCGCGGATGCGAAGGCCGCGGTCGCGAGGATGCCCCGACTCGGTTAAGTCTGATTTGTGACAAGAAACGCTCTCGCTGACGCGCGTGTCCTCATCCCCGTCCGCTCTTGAGGTCGAGTCATGCAGACTCTGGGCGACCGCCTCGCTTGGAAGCGCGCTATCATGGGAGCCACCGAACGGAGCTTCGATGCCCCTTGAGCAGAACATCGCAACCAGCCCGACGTTGGACCCGAGCTCGCAAGCGTTGTTGGATTCCATCCGCGACGTTGCTGATCGGACTGCCCTTGACGGCTCCGTATACTTCGATTACCCGCTATATCGAGACGACGACGGGAATGGGGTGATACGATCCAAGGTGTTACTGCTCACGCGAACGCACGGATTACTTATTTTCGGGACAAGCGCAGCGACGCGACCGACAGACGTCAATCAGTTGTTATCAGAGGATGCCTCCTTAGAGCAGGTCTACAGCCACGTCTTTGCTCGAATGCTGAAGAATCGCCGCCTTAGGCGTGGGAAGCAGGACCTCATATTCGCTCTTAATGCCGCGATCTTTGCGCCAGCACTCCGCATGACCGCGCTCACTTGGCCATCTGAGACCAAACTTCTCGCAACGGATAGCGACTTGGACTCGTTTCTGTCCGAGCTGGCCGGTCCACCGCTTTCCGATGAAGCCCTTGCGGAAATACAATCGACTCTCGAAGGCGCGAAAGGGTTGATGAAACCAAAACCGCGCAACATTCCCGGACTCAACCCGGCTTCGCGCGGAAGCCAAGCACAGGCCCTCGAATCCGAGATATGCAACTTCGACCGTCAGCAGAAGGAAGGGTACCTAACGTCGTTTGATGGTCCTCAGCGCATCAGGGGTCTGGCTGGTTCCGGAAAGACCATCGTCCTCGCCATGAAGGCCGCGCTCACGCACCTTCGCTATCCCGATGCCAAGATACTCTACACGTTTCACACCAAGAGCTTATATCAGCACGTCCGCCGACTAATTACGCGGTTTTACCGACAGTATGACGATCATGATCCGGACTGGGATCGACTTCACGTTATGCACTCGTGGGGAGGGGCGAATTGGCCAGGAGTGTATTACGTCGCGTGCAAATCGCTCGACGTTCCGCCCCTCACGTATGCTGACGCTTCGCGCCGCAGCCGAGATAAGCCATTCGAGGCGGCCTGCCTCGACCTTATGGGCAGAGGCACGCTCACGCCCATTTATGATTATGTCCTTATTGACGAAGGCCAGGACTTCACTGCGCCATTTATCCAATTGTGTCGGCAGCTGTGCCGCGAAGACAAGTTCGTCCTCGCCTACGATGAACTGCAGACCATCTGGCAATCACGCGTCCCGACTGCAGCTGAAATATTCGGCGTAAATGCCGACGGCACCGCACTTCTCGAATTCGAACGGGACACGGTCCTACGAAAGTGCTACCGTAATCCACTCGAGGCGCTTGTATGCGCGCACGCCATCGGGTTCGGCATTTACGGACACAGGATTGTTCAGATGCTGGAGAACAGAGAGCATTGGGAAGACATCGGTTATCATGTCGTAGAGGGCGATTTCGTGACCGGATCTGCGACTGTCGTCGAGCGGCCCCGCGAGAATTCGCTTACCTCAATATCAAACGCCAGCCCTGTCGATGACATCGTTAAGGTTCATGTCGCGTCCGATTTCAATGAGGAGGTGCGGTGGATTATCGAGTCCATTCGATCCGATCTATCCGACGGACTCCGCGCCGACGACATCATGATCATAACGGTGGATGATCGCAACGCGAAGACGGACCTCACCGTCGTCGGAAGCATGCTCTGCAAGCATGGAATTCGCTTCAATAATATTCACATGGCTGGATTCGGAGAATATGAGTTCAGCCAAGACGAGCACGTAACACTCACTACGGTACACAAAGCGAAGGGCAATGAAGCTTTTGCGGCATACGTGATGAGTGTGCAGGCCCTTTATCCGCGCCCCACGGTTCGCGAGCGAAACATGCTCTTTACGGCGATGACTCGCGCAAAGGGGTGGCTGCGCGTAGTCGGCTCGGGGGCACAGGCGGCAGAGTGTCGCACAGAAATCGAACAAGCCAAGTCGCACTTACCTCGCCTTTCATTCATTTATCCAAGCGAAGAACACCTCAAGATCATGCAGCGCGAACTCGTGGACAGCCAGAGCCGTCGAATGCGGGCCGAGCATATGCTTGACGAGGTCATGGCCGAACTTACGCCTGAAGAGATTGAGGCGCGTCTCACTCGTGTGAAGCGCTCAACTGGTAGCGGAAGCCGGAGGAAGCGTCGATGAAACCTGGGCGGTTTGCTACACAGCTCGCCACGCTGCGGGACGCCGTACTGAAACCGCTTGACCTAATACTTGATGCAACCGAGCGCGTGGCTTACCCGAGTGATCTTCCTCGGACGGTTCGTGGCAAGAGCTATCGCGAGGAGTGGAAGTATTACTTAGATAACCGTCTATTTCACTTCTGCCTCGTCGACTTGTCCCTCCTCTTATTTAGACCGAGTTCAAGCGCATCGGACGGGGCCACATACTGCTATTACGAGTCCCCCATCGACGCGCCTACTTATGAGCGCTTCCTGGCCGAGACTCTCGACACGACATTTGATGCCGTCCGCGACGCATATTGGAACGAGTACCAGGAACATGTTTCTCAGTGCCCTCAGAAGGAGTCGATTACTCCAATTCGGTACGATCACAGTCCAAACGCTTACGAGGCTGGCGTCCATCCTGCTGCACATATCCACTTTGGGCATAATAGCGAGATCCGTGTGGCAACCGAGCGTCTAATGACGCCGCTGTCGTTCGGACTTCTTGTTGTCCGACAGGCCTATCCCAACAAATGGCGGTCGCTCGTTCTACGCACTGACTCGCACACCATATGCGAGTGCATTCGTGATCGTGCGGACCCGGTACCGCCGAAATTCCTAACCGCAATTGACAGACGTCAGCATTTTCTTGCTTGACGCGCTCTTCGACTCTCCGACCGGCCCGAGCTACTTTCAAGCCAGTGGTAGGCGGCAGAGTCTTGTGCCGTGAACGCCGAGGACGACTATTGCATTGGGGCCGGTGACCGTCAGATCTCGCCGCGCCCGCCCACTTCTCGCGCAGGCCGACGAGTCAACATTTCACGCTGAACGCAATCGGCATTCATTACTGCCAATTACGCCGCTGAGTGCCTCCGCCCGCGCCGCCGGCAACCACATCACCCGACTTAAGTAAAAAGCCCGGTGATGGATGGACCCACTCGGCTCCACAGCTCACACATGCTCACAGCGCCGCTCAAGAGCGAAGAAAGATCCAGCAACAGCGGTTTGATCGCGAACGATCGACGTTTCTCTTTTGGAAGCGCGCCTTCGGCTGCGATTAGGCTAATGAGCTCCACCGCGCGCTTCTTGTCCGACATGGGAATATCATCGCATTGCGTAATCGCTTCGGTTAGATCCTTAAATGCGCCGGCGGCCGCATCAGAGCCCTCTGCGATCATGATCCCAATGGCGCTGTCAATCGAACCAATTGATCCGGTATTGAGCACTCCAACGTTGCTGTTCGAGACATTGATGTGGTTCAGCACTGTTGTGCCTTGGACGAGCGTGCGTGGTGGTCGCGGAGGGATTCTTGGAATGAAACCGGGCATACCGACGCTTGCCTCAATCTCTCCTGCAATGTAATTGAGATGACGCTCAAGCCCGGCGCGCTCTTGGTCCTGGATTGCCACGAGTTTGCCATAGCAATCGAGACAGAGGGGAATCTTCGCCGGCTTCCCGACGAGCCACATCGCCAGCTTGTCGCAGTTGTGACACTTCATTCCGTTCTCTACGCATCCCGCGTCGGAACCTGTCGAGGGCCTTGGTGCGGTTGGCCTTACCCCAGGTGCGTTGATCGACGGCGATTCTTCGCGCGATCGAGCGAGCATCTCGCCAGTATCTCCCGCGCGAAGTGTGAGCCGAACCTGAGGCGTCCGCAACCCTTAACGTACACAAGAGATTAGAGCACGCCAGGTAGGAATCGAACCCACAACCTGCTGATTTGGAATCAGCTGCTCTGCCAATTGAGCTACTGGCGTAGACGCGAGGTGAACTCGCGGGTGGGCGAGTTTAGGGGGGCAGTGCGGTTGGATCAAGCCAGGAACGCGAGCGGCCCGCGGGGTCCGCGGAGGGCACGGGACTGGTCGAAGGGTCTGCGGGCCGGCGCAGAGGGGCGAAGGTGGGGATCAGTCGGATCCTGAGGCCTCGGGATCCGCATCAGGCTCGCGGGAATCGATCCAGAAGGGCTGGCCGGTACAGCGGGTGATCTCGGCCGTCCAGGAACGGGTTCGCCAGGAACGAATGATGTCGCCCTCGAGGAAGCCGAGGAAGACGTCGAGCTGGTCGATCTCGGTCTCGACGCCATCCTGGTAGATGATGGGAAGGGGCTCGTCCCATGGAAGCACGGGAAGGAGAAAGGCCGACACGTCGAGGTGGTCGGCGAGACTGTCGTGGAGACAAAAGACCGTGGCGCAGAGACCGTCTTCTTCCTTGATCGTGTCATGGAATACGAAGTACTTCTCGGCCTCCGAGGTGCGAATGTTGCGCTGGGCGCGGAAACGATCCTCGGCCTGATAGAGCTGTTTGAGGCGCGACTCCCAGCACAGCTGGCAATAGCGCGATTGCTCGCCCTCGGGGACTACGGCCTCATTCGCACGACAGATCTTGCAGCGCTTCATCGGGAATCAGTGGAACTCAGTGCCAGCGGTGCCAATAGCCAAACCCGACGCCGAAATAGACAGGCTCTGGGCGATACACATACCTTACCGGTATGAAGCGCGTGGTGTGATCGATGGCGGCCCCCCGGTAGCTGTAACCCCACGCGAGGGATATGGCACCCGTCACGTCCAGGTTGCCCGGCGCGCCGGTATCGAATGTGCTTTCGAACGACGTCCGCTGCCCGGGCTGGACGAGAAACGTGGGAGCATGCTGATCTCCGGGCAGGAAGTCCGACACGTGAATGTACCGGTGCCCCAGATCATCCTGGGCTGACAGGCGATCGAGCGGAATCGCCACTGCATCTTCTGACGAGTTCTCCACCGTCAGTCGAAAACGGACGGTGTCGGTCGACCGACCGTCCACGCGATCGTCGAACCGCCCCCAACCCTCCACGATCACGGAGGCCTCCTTCACACCTTCCGCGTTGAGCGCATACCGCGCCTGCGGCCAGAGTTGATTGTCGGGGCCAACGGCCGAGAGCCTGACGCCCTCGGATGCGCAACCGCAGAACGACACCACCACAGCCAGGAGACTGAGCGCAAGACTGCACTTCATGACGATCGTCCGGATGGCTCCATCAGCCGGGGATTGTACCCGGGGCCGGCCCGACGTCACGTCGCTGTCTTGTGTTCGAAGACCATGCTCGTGCGGCCGACCCGCACGATGTCGCCGTCGTTGATCACCGTTTCGCCCGTGATCCGCTTCTCGTTGAGGAAGGTCCCGTTCGCAGAACCGACATCCTTCACGGTGAACTGCGCCCCGTCGAACGTGATGCAGGCGTGCTGCCGCGAGATCTCGGCGTCGTGTGGCCGGATGTCGAAGCGGAGATCACGTCCAATTCGGGAAACAGGCCGCAGCCCGAATCGCTTGCCCTTCTCCGAGCCGACGGTCACCACAAGGAACGCGGACAACTCGGAGATGTCCGTCATCTTTGCCGGCGTGTTGCGGTGGTATTCCGACGCGAACGGCACACGATCGCTCGATTCGACATCGGAGATCGCCGTCGGCTCCGGCTGAGCCACCGCGGGACGAGGCGGTGGGGCCACAGTCGATGCGGGACGACGTTCGCGCGCACCCGATCCGCGCGTCGCGGCACGAAGCCCAAAGAACCCGCCGATGATGACCACGAGGCCGGCCACCGCCGATACGGGCATGTCGAGTTTCGCCGCCATGAGCAAGGACAGGAACGCGATCAGACCTGCGCCGATCGCCGCGAGCAACAAGGGCACATCGCGACCAGAGAACGCGCTCCGCTGTCCGCCAGTCCCGGCCGCGGCCTTCGCGCGGTCCTGCGACGGCGTCGCTGGTATGGCCAGCAGATTGGTTTGCGCGCGTCCCGCCTGGATCAGGATCGGACGCTCGACGAGATCGGGGAACGCCGCGTCCAGATCCTCGCGGAGCTTCTCGGCAGTCTTGTATCGCTTCTTCGGGTCGGCCTCGATCGCCCGCAGGATGATCCGTTCGAGCTCCGCGGGGATCGGACGGAAGGAACTGGGCGGCGTGGGAGAGCCCTTGGCGACGCGCGCCACGAACGACGCGACGGGCTCGTCCTCGCGTTCGAATTCAAACGGTTTCCTTGCCGTCACGAGCTCGTAGAACGTGATGCCGAGCGCATACACGTCCAACTGCTCGGTATCGCGCCCCATCGTCAGATACTCGGGCGCCATGTAAGCCGTCGTGCCGAGTACGAAGCCCTTGCGCGTGAGCTGCTCGCCCCCGCCCAACACCTTGGCGATGCCGAAATCCGAGACCTTCGCCTGCCCCTTCTTGTTCAGGAGGATGTTGTTCGGCTTCACGTCACGGTGCAGATAACCGAAGCTGTGTGCGTGAATGATCCCCTGCAGGACCTGGTGGAAGATCGGGACCGCATAGCGCGAATCCAGCGGCCCCATCGTCCGCAGCAAGTGATCGGCCGCGCCAGCGTCCATGTACTCGAGAATCAGGTAATGATAGGGCGGCTGATAGATGTAGTCCTTGAATCCGACGATATTGGGATGCGCGAGCGTCTTAAGCGCCTCCACCTCGTTCATGAACCGCTTCTCGATGTTGTCTTCGGTTGCGGCCGAGGGCTTGAGCATCTTGACGGCAACGGCCTCTTCGTCCTTCATTCCCTTGAAGACGAACGCATGGCCGCCGTCGCCGATCTCCTCGACGATCAAGTAAGGTCCAACTCGCTTGCCGATCATTCGTCGACGGGTCCTACAACAAGAACTTGACCACGACCAAAATGAGCAAAATCACGGACTCGAGAACGATCAGGAGCAGCCATCCCCGCGGGAACCAACGCTTGCGGAGCGGCGTCGCCTGCACCGGAGTTACCTCACGCATCAGCGTGAGATCCGTGCCGGGGGTGAATGAGGCTCGCTGACTCGTCGTGCCTGCACCGGGTGTCGGCGCGGCGACTACTGGATGCGCCGAGATCGGCGTCGTCTCCTCGTTCGCCTCGGGCGGTGCGTCCACGTCGACCTTCGTCACCTTCACGATCAAGCAGGTGATGTTGTCCTCGCCGCCGCGGAGATTCGCAAAGCGCACCAACGCCGTGCAGGCGTCCTTGGCGTTCGCCGTCGACACCGCCTGCACCAGTTCCTCGGGCTCCACGTAGTTGTAGAGCCCGTCCGTGCAGAGCAGGAAGACGTCCCCGACCTTGATCTCGCGCGTCAAGAAGTCGACCTGCAGCGCATCGCTCATGCCGATGCACCGCGTGATGATGTTGCGTTCGGGGTGATTGCGCGCCTTCTCGGGCGTGAGCAACCCGATCTCGATGAGATCATTGAGATAGGTATGGTCGCGCGTCAGCTGCTCCGCACGGCCATCGCGTATCAGGTACGCGCGACTGTCCCCGATGTGTGCGATCTGGGCGCGACGCCCTCGGATGGCGACCGCAACGCAGGTCGTTCCCATGTTCCGCAGCGTGATGTCGGCGCCGGCCTTCACGCGCACGGCCGCGTTCGCACGGTCGATCGAAGCCGCGAGGCGGCTGCGCACACCTGGCTGGTCCCCCTCGCGATAGCTCGCGAGCAATGCGTCGACGGTCGTCGCGCTCGCGACGCTTCCGCCGTTATGACCACCCATGCCGTCGCAGACGACGAAGAGCGTGCCCTTCCTTCGCGCCTCGTCCAACGCGGGCGGCACCCAGACGCCGGCACGGTCCTGGTTCTCTGACCGGACCATGCCCTTGTCGCTCTGGTGGTCGAACTCCAGGAACTCGTTCATTCCGGTGCCTCAGGGGAACTCCGACGCGGCCGGGGCCGATCCGGCGACGCGCCGGGACCGCCCCCGGGTGCCGGCGGCCAGTCCCCCGACGGCGGACGGGTCGGCCCGGGGCCGCCACCGTAACCGGAACGCCCGGGCGGACGAGGTCCGCCACCATACCCGGGCCGACCGCCAGGCCTGCCGCCCGGGCCGCCGCGCATGCCGCCTCCCCCGGGCCCCCGGCCCGGACCGCCGCCGCGGCCGCCCATGGGACGCCTTCCGCCCGGTCCGCCCCTCGGGGCCCCGCGGCCTCCCCCGGCTCCGCGCGGGCCTCCGCGCATCGGCCGCCCTCGCGGCCCGCCTCGGCCACCGCCGCGTTGAGGGCCGCGACGCGGACCACCGCGTTGTGCGTCCCCCTTCTGCTTGGGCCGGACCTTCGGAATCGGCTGCGTGAGTGCTGCCTCGAGGAGAAGGAGGGACTTCAACCCTTCGCGCGGCGCACCCCCCAGGATTCGCCCGCGCAGCTCGACCTGGTCCGAGTTCTTCAGCTGAGCGCGCCACGTATCGGGGATCCCCCGGGCACCGTGCAAGGCGCCGAGGAGTCCGCCCACGAGGCAACCGAGCGAATCGCTGCTTCCACCCTCCGCAACGACGTCGAGCACGGTTTCCTCGTACGAATCGAGGCCCGTGAGGAAGAAGTAGAACGTCGTGAGCAGCTCCGTCAGAGAGAAGCCACGCGTCGCCTGCGTGATCGGTCGGGATCCCTTGCCGTGAGCGAACCCGACGATCTTCGCGAACGCGGGCTCGAGGTCCAGGGTCACGAGCTCGGTCAGCATCTTCAGACCGTCGGAGATCTGGTGCAGGAACGGCTCGAAACCCACCTGCAGATACTGCCCGTACTCCGCCGCCATCACGTCTTCGGCCTCGCGGCACTCTGCAACGAGGGTCCTGATGAACCCCTCGATGTCGAAGCCCTGCGGCGCGGCAGCCATCGCGACCGCCGTACCGTGCGCCATGGCCACCGATGCAGCGATTCCTCGCGGGTCCTTGTGCGTGACGAGGCCCGCCTCGATCGCCTTGCGTGTCCGCTGGACGCGATCGGAGTGGTAGTAGACCCCGATGGGGATTCCTCGGCTCGCGGCCCCGCTGCCCGCTGTGTTCACGCCCGAGGTCTGCCAGGTCGCGCCCTTCTGCATGCGCCTGACGGCAACGCGGAAGTTCCGCCGTGCGCGCCGGAAACAACCGAACGCGTTGCCGTCGACGGGCTGTCCGAGCTCATCCAGGCGGTCGCGAAACAGGTCCGGTGAGAACCCGTTGTTCTTGATGGCGACTTCCGCCGCGGCGAGCGCGATCTGCGTCTCGTCCTCGTACACGCCGAGTTGGAAATACCCCGAACGATAAGGAGGCTGCGTCCGCCGCGGATCGACGAATCCCTCCAGCCGCCCCAGTCGTTTCAGCACCTGCTCATGCGTCAGGCCCTCGAGCGGTGCGCCGAGCGCCTCGCCGATTGCCATCCCGAGGAGGGCTCCCCCCGCGCGATCCAAGATGTCCATGTCGTGATCCAGCGAGTCCCATGTGGCCCCTCATGTTCGGCGTTCGCACGCGGCGCCCCGTCAGCGCCTCTTCTCACGCTCGAGCCAAGGCGTTTCGGGGAAGGGCTGCCCGCCCAGAAACGCCACCGTGCGAACCCATCGTCCTGCGTCCTGATAAACGCCGCGGAGGCGTCGCGCCTGGGGCAAATCCCCGGACACTCGCTCCAAGGCAGATTCCAGCCGGCCTGCCGCAGCAGGCTCCTTGGCCAGGATCTCGCTTCCGACCATCCCGAAAACGAAGGCCGACCGGGCGCGCGAGGCTGGCATCAGCCCGCACATGGCACCCTTGGTGATCGCGTGCCGAGCGCAACGCTCGAGCGCATCCTCACCCGCGTCTTTTGACGCCGCGCGTCCCATGGTCGCAAACCCTTGCTCGAGAAGACACTCACGGGCGTGCGAGGGCTCCCAGTCCGCCACCAGTCCCGGCATCGCCGGTAGTCGCAGAAGTGCGTCGCAGACGCCCGCCACCGAATCATCCATCGACCGGCCCGGCCCCGAAGCCGAAGCTCCAAACCGACTCCGTTCCGCGGCAATTACCGGGCCAACCGTCCCCGCATCGCTCGCCGCCCGAAGCGCCGACCACGTCGCCGCGGCGCGCCCCGCCTTCTGCGGCTCACGCCCCGCTTCCGTGTCATCGATCAGGACCAGCGCGCCAACCCTGACCCCGTGGCCGCGGATCACACCCGCGAGCATGGATACGGCGTCCGCGGCAAGCGGGCTGGCCAGATCGCAACAAATGAACACGAGGTCACAAGCGCCAGCAAACGCCGAAGCACAGACTTCCTCGATCCGCGGAAGAACTGCGTTCAGCGGGTGATCGGCCGGTCCACGCGCCCGCTCCGGCACGTCGACGAACAACCTCCACTCAGGCTCGATCATGCCGCCGCGCATGGAGTCGCGTTCGCAAACCACAACGACGTTGCGGAGGTAGCCCAGACGTGCAAAAGCCTCGGCCAGACGTTGCCCGGCGCCGTCGATCCCCAAAATGCCCACCTTCAAGACCCCCGGCGGGCACCCCGAGGGTCGCACGGTCTCAGGCTCGACCGCGCCGCCGTCAGGCGTGGGAAACGCGATGTGCGCCGACGGATTCGAGATGAACGGCACGAGCGATTCCGGAACGACCGGCCGGCTCTGAGGAGTCAAACGGGACACGTCCACCTGACCGGTCGTGCGATCGAGCAACCCCATCCGGGCGAAGTTGCGCTTGAGCACGGCGTTCTCGGCCGCGAACGCGGCGTTGTCCTCCTCCAGCTGATGGAGCCGGCTCTCCAGGCGCCGAACGCGCTCGCGAAGATCGATCCGCGGCGTGTCGGATGGCGGGCCGTTGGTGATGCGACTGTCGATGACGGTCTGCGTCATGTCGAACACGCGTGCAGGCTTGGGAGCGTCCGCCGGTCCTGGCGCAGGCGACGCGGCGGGTGGCGGTGGCGGTACGTTCGCCTGGGGCGGAAACGCCGGATCGCCTGCAGTCGCCCGCAGAACGAATCGCATCTCCGTACGGCCGACGCGGAGAATGTCCCCGTGTTTCATCACCCGCTCGCGGATCCGCTCCGCATTCAGGTAGGTGCCGTTCTCGCTGTCCAGGTCCTGGACGTGGAATTCGCCCGGCTGCGGCTCGATGATGACCGTGTGCTCACGGGACACCCACCCATCCTTGAGCACGAGATGGCAACCGTCCTTCCGCCCGATGAGGAATCGCGACCCCTCCAATCGGACGGTTTTCCACTGGAGCGGTCCAGTCAGGACTTGGAGCTCGGGCATACGGTGGGCCAGTTTTCCGGGTGTGAGATCCGAGCGAACCGGTCGACGCACGCGTGCGGCGCCCTGGATAACACGGAACGATCTCACCAAAAGCGGCCGGGGCGCGGGCTGTCACCCACGCTCCAAACCCAGTCACTGTGCGATTGACCGTGCTCGCAGGAGGGCCATAGTATACGACGCCGCAAACGCTTGGAGTCCTCGTCGCGTCCCCGCGCGCCGCACGACGACCTCGTCGGGTCCGTCCGACCGCGAGGGAAGGCTGGTCGAGTCGGTCGTCCAATGGCGGGGGTGTCGTGCCGAAGCCACGTTCGGGATTGCTTGGGAGAGGCGCTTGATCAGTCACGCCCGGATCGCCGTGTTCGTCGCTGCCCTCGTCGTGGTCGCCGACGGCCAGACCCTCACCGTGCGCTCGGTCGTCGATCCCAGTGCGGTCGCCCCGAGCGCGTCATTCATACCGGGTGAGGTTCTCCAGATCGACGTCGCCGGGTTCGCGCCGCTTCTGCCGATCACGATCCTGATCGGCGGCTGCGGGGCGGTGCCATGCACGACCTACTCGTTCACGCACCCGTTGCTTTCGGGCGCTCTCGAGATCGATCCGGCTCACTGGATTCCCGTTCCGGGTTGGGACGGACTCGGACTCAACGGCGGCAACCCCGCGGCTCCGGGACTGCGCACCGACCTCACGGGGAACGTCCGCCTCTTCGTGAGCGTCCCCGTCGGAGCCCTCGCTGGTCTGCCGGCAATCTTCCAGCTCCAGGCCATCGGTCTCCAAAATCCGACGAGCGGCGCCACCTTTCTCGCGTCGCCCCACGTCGACCTGCGATTCGACGAACCGGCGGCCCTGGGACCCGTGACCCTCGTGACGCCACACACCTTCACCGAAGGAACGACGCCGACGATCG
The DNA here is from genome assembly GCA_044222185.1 of Planctomycetota bacterium. Classification (GTDB taxonomy): domain Bacteria; phylum Planctomycetota; family CAIWVZ01; genus JBGANV01. Next base: position 891,422 of record JBGANV010000002.1, on the reverse strand, counting down.
AGATCCGCGGGCCCGTGCTCGCACGCGCCCCGTTCCTCCCCTCGATCCGATTCTCGACGACGGGAGCGTGCGGGGGCGCACTCTCGTCGTTCGCAACCAACGTCACCGTCGTCACGGCCGCGAGCGGCGCGGTGCTTCGCTGCACCGCACCGTCGACCATCGGGGGGGGAACGAGCGGTATCAACTCGCCGACGGGCGAGATCCTGGTCACCGTCGACTACACGTCCTCCGGGCTCTTCCCCAACCACCCTGCGAACGCCACCTCATCGACGATCAGTTCGCCCGAGAGCTCCTCCACGTTCCTCGCGTTCCAGTCCGCGGTGCTTCCCACGATCACGGCGATCTCGCCCAAGGGCGGGCCCGTCACCGGCGGGAACACCGTGCACATCGCGGGCACCAACTTCCTGGACTGTGCGACGGTGATCTTCACCTCGTTCGGCGGAAGTGATGCCTTGTCGCCCTCCGTCACGGTCATCTCGGGAACGCAGATCGACGCCGTCGTCCCCGCCGGGGCGGAGGGAGTTGCGGCCGTGACCGTGCGGAATCGCGATCACGTTTCCTCGTCCCCACGCCAGTCGGCACTCTCCGCGCCGACGACGGACTACGTCTACTACAACTTCGTCGCTGGCGGGGTGACCGTGACGTCCGTCACGCCGGGCTCGATCGACGAGGGGGCTGCGGGCTCCGCCGGTACGATCGTCGGCACGTGCCCGGTGATCGGTGGCTACTCACTTCTCGATCCCGCCATCGGCGCAGCGCAGGTGCGCGTCGGCTCCAACATCCTCGGGACGGACGCGGATGCGGCGCTGGTCGCGCAGCCGGTATCGATCACGGCTCCTGGTCAGTTCAGCATTGCCGTGACCTTCCCCGGGTATCCACCGGGGCTGAATCCGACGGGGGCCAGCGGATCCAGCGGGCCCGGCCTGACGAACACGGGCACGAAATTCGTCCGGATCACGCTGCCGTCTCAGTTTTCCACCGTCCACCGGGACTACGCCTCCATTCCGGCGAATGAGCCTAGCAATCACGTCGTGTACCGCGGCCCGGCTCCAACGGTTCTCTCCATCGAGCCCAACAACGTCGGACGAGTCGCCGGCGGTCAGACGATCGACGTGAAGGGCAACAACTTCTTCACGCAGGCAACCTCCTTCGGAACGGCGACCCCGACCACGACGACGATCGCTGCGTACAGCGCACTGAACCTCGCCGCGGCGCTCACGTTCAGCGCGATGATCGACGAGCACACGTTGCGCTTCACGACGCCGGACGTCACCAACTCAGGGCTGCTCCTGCCGTTCGGTCTGGACGTCATCGCCGCGAACGTCGACGGACAACCAAGCTCGACGCCGGTGATCCAACCGGGAGGTGAGCTGCGCGACAACGTCACGGGCAACGATTTCACACTCGTCCCCGGACTTGCGGGACAGGCGCCCCATCCGTTCGCGCTCACCGGCAGCAGCATTTCGCTCGACACGGTCGTCAGCGGATCGGGGCCCGTCATCTTCACGTTCGACCTCGACACGACGATCCCGGCCGGCTTCCTCGTGAACGCACACGGCGCCGCCCCGTTGATCATCCGCTGCCGCGGCAACCTGACGCTCGATGGCACCATCGACCTCAGCGGTGAATCCCTGATCGCGACCGACCAGGTCCCAGCGGGAGCTGGCATCGGCGGCGACGCGGTGAGTCTCGCGAATCTCTCGCTCCAATCCTCGAGCGCGGGTGCGAGCGGAACGGCGCCGAACAACCCGTTCCTGGGAGTCCCCTTCGCTCAGGCCTTCGGCGGCGGCGGCGGTCACGCGTGGATCGCGGCCGGCGGCGGTGGCGGAGCCATGAGCACCGCAGGCGTGGCCGGACAGGACGCGCCATCGCCGTACGTGGCTGCCGGCGGATTGGGTGGGAACGCCTACTCCTTCCCGACCCTCTACCTGCCGTTCCCGCAATTGACGGGATCGACGGGACTTCAATTCGGCCTGCCGCCCGGCGGCGCGGGCGGCGGGGCCGGCGGCATCGGCAGCACGACGCCCGTCACCGCATCGTCCGTCTTCGCCGATCTCGGTCAGAACGGGCGCGGCGGACACGGAGGCGGCGGGTTGTTCCTCGCCTGCGACGGGATCCTGACGATCAACGGAACGATCAACACCAACGGTGGCGACGGCGGGTCCGGTGGTGTGAACGTCATCACGACCTACTCCGGCGGCGGTGGTGGTGGCGGCGGCGGAGGTGGCATCGGCCTGGCGGCGCTGCAGGGTATCCGCATCGGGGATACAGCAGTGATCACTGGCATCGGCGGGACGGGCGGCGTGGGCGGGACGGTCGGCTCGAACAACGGAGGCGGTGGCGCCAAGGCCATCATCCGCATCGCAATTCCAACCCAATCGGCGACACCGGCCTTTGCACGCCAGATCTCGCTGAGTGCGATGATCGATCCACCTGCGGACACGACCGATTTCTGATCGCGAGGCGAGCATGCGAAGAGTCTTGACCGTTGCGTTCGCGGCCCTGTGTTCCGCGAGCCTGTGCGCCCAGTCCTTCACGTTGACCCTGACGACTCCGTCGCCGTCTCACCTCACACCGGCGACGACGGTGACGTGTTCGACGACGACGATCCCGCTGATCCTCGACGTCGTCCGCACCGAGGCACTGACGCTCACCTTCGCGTCGACACCCAGTTCGCCATTCTCTGGGGTCACTCCGCGGAGGATCCTCCTGGTGCTCGGCGTGGCGAGCTGCAACGGCGTTCTCGTTCCCGCCACGCCGCTCCCGGGCATCGCTTTCATCGACCCGAACGCGGCTCCCGCGCCGCTCTTCGTCATCGATTCGTACTCCCGTCCATTCGACCCGGTCTTCGCGCCCGGCATCGCCGGTCCAAGCTCGTTCGCGATCACGGTCGGCGCCGATCTATTCGACCCCCAATTCGCATTGCCGGGCCTCCCCCCGCTGACGTTGCAAGCCATCTGCGACGACGGCTCCGGCGGCGCCACGCCGTTCCTCCTCTCCAACGCCGTGGAGTTCCAGTTGGTCGATCCGGCGGTGAACTTTCCACCAGCGGTGACGGGCGTCACATCGAGTGGATCCTGCCCGGTCGGTACGCCATCTCCGTCCGGACCCGAGACGGGCGGCTCTCTGCTCACGATCACGGGCACGAACTTCCTCGCCCAATCGAACGCCGTCACGTTCCCCCCCGACGTGCTCGTCGGAGGCGTTCCGGCCACCTCCGTCACGGTCGTGAACTCGACCACGATCACGGCGATCGTTCCCGCGACGCCGTTCGCCACCTGCCCTCCGGCCACGTCTGCCGGCGCCGCAACCGTCGCCGTGCGCAACAACACCACGCTCTCGCCGTCCTCGACGTTCGCGTCGGCCCCCGTCAACTTCACGTACTGCTCGGGGCGGACTCCCGCGATCGGGTCGATCCTCCCGCCGACGATCCCCGCGGACGGAGCACCGATCACGTTGATCGGCTCCGACTTCCTCGTGGGGGCGATCGTGCGGTTCACTCCGACGAATCCGCCCGGCGCGCCCGTCGACGTGACGCCTCCGCCCGGCTCCTTCGCGAGCCTCGGTGCGTGCTCCACGTCGGCGACGACGGCGACGATCGTCTCGCTGCAAGCGCCGCCGCTGTGCTCCGGCGTCGTGGCCGTCCAGGTGATCAACCCCGACGGGCAGGCCTCCGCTTCGACGTCACTCCAGTACGACGCACCCGTGATCCTCGGGCTGACGTCCTCCGGGAACGATTGCGCGAGCGGATCCCCGACTCCGAGCGGCGCCGAAACGGGCGGTACGTTCATCACCATCACCGGGATCAACTTTCCAGCCCAGCCCAATTGCGGCGCGCCGTCGATCACGGTCGGCGGCGTCGCCTGCACGAACGTCGTCGTGCTCAACAGCAACGCGATCGTCGCCCAGGTGCCGCCGATCCCGACGCCCTCGTGTCCACCGTCGACGTCCATCGGATCGTTCCCAGTCGAGCTCGTGACGAATCCGCCAGCGACCGTGCCGATCCTCGCTCCGCAGAACTTCCTCTACTGCCTGGGCCGCACGCCGACGATCACGTCGATCACGCCGTCGCACGTCCCGGCGGACGGCGCCACAGTTACGATCTCCGGCGTGGATTTCCTCAACGGCGCCATCGTGCGATTCACACCGCCGCCGCCCACCGGGGTATTCGACATCTCCCCGCCTCCGTCCGCCTTCGCAGCAATCGGCGCATGTAGCACCACGGGCCCCTCGGCGACGACGGTGACGGTCACGGCCCCGCCTTTCTGCTCGGGGAACGTTCTCGTCGAAGTGATCAACCTCGACGGGCAGCGCACGGCGCAGGCCACGCTCGTGTACGACGACCCGGTCATCACGAGCGTCGTCGCATCCGGCAACACCTGCCCCGCCGGAACGCCAGCCCCCTCCGGCATCGAGACCGGCGGAACGCTCCTCACGCTCACGGGAGTCAACTTCCCGGCGCAGGCGAACTGCAACCTCCCCGCGCTCACGATCGCGGGAGTGGCCTGTTCGAACGTCGTGGTCGTCGACAGCACGACGATCACCGCGGTCGTCCCGCCCGCGGCCATGCCGTCGTGCCCGCCGGCATCCACCGTGGGCTCGTTCCCGATCCAGCTCATCACGAACCCACCGTCCGTCGCGCCGATCTTCGCGCCCGTGAATTTCACTTACTGCCTGGGACGCGGGCCTGTGATCAGCGCCGTCACTCCCTCCGCGTCGATCTCACCCGAGGGTGGGCAGATCACGATCTCGGGGACGGACTTCCTCGTGGGTGCGAGCGTCCGGTTCACGCCCGTTGGCGCGGGGACCTCGACGACGTTCGCACCTGCCGCGGGCGCATTCGCGAATGCGGGTTCGTGCATTTTGGGCACCCCGACGCCCACGACGCTCACGATCCAGGCGCCACCCTACTGCACGGGCCCGGTGACCCTCGAGATCATCAACCCCGATCAGCAGGTGACGGCTCCGTTCACGCTCACGTACGTCGAGCTGGCGCCGACCATCACCAACGCGCAGCCGACCACTGCCGTGAACGTCCTCGGCGGGCCATCGTCCTACCCCGTCATCCTCGACACGGGCTCGACGTTGTCGCTGACGGGAACGAACTTCATCTCCGGGTTCAGCCCGCTGTTCGGCGCCCCGACCGTGCCGCAGCAGTCGTCGGTGCTCGCACAGACGCGAACCGAGATCTTCGACGCGGCAAACCCGCAGCAACCCCTGTTCGCCGCGGTGGGTGCTGCGGCGGGCGTCACGTCGTCGTCCTCGATCAGCGTCACCGCCTCGGTCGGCGACCAGACGGGTGCGTGGAGGCCCTACCTCGGCGTGAAGCGACTGCGAGTTGTCAACCCGCGCTGCGTTCGAACGGGAAACCAAACGGAGCTCCCCAGCAACGAGATGGACGTGCTCGTGCAGGACGCGAACCCACCGAGCCTCGCATCGGTGGTCCCAAACGTGATCACACCCGGCGGGCTGCGCACTCTCACGACCTCCGCAGGGACTCTCGCGCAGCTCGTCTCGACGCCCGTCACGATCTGCGGGTCGAACTTCTTCGCGCGAACGCTGCCGGCGCCGACCAATACCTTCGGCTGCGACTGCAACCTGACGTCGCCGACGACGCCGGCCTGCCCAGCGCCAACGGGCGGCAGCCCGGCTCCGTGCTCGCTCGAATCCACCCCGTGCGCTGACGGCGTTTCCCAGGGGTTCGGCGTCGTGCCGCAACTGGCAGCGGTCAACGTCCCCGTCGTCATGTTCGGCGGGGTCGTAGCGCCACGCGTCGTGCTGCTCGACGGCAACACGCTGATCGCGGATCTTCCGCTCCCTCTGGCCGCGCCAGCGACCATCAGCGTGACGGTGATCAACCCGGACGGCCGCATCTCGAATCCGATCACGATCGACGTCGTCCCGCGACTCACGGACCCCGCGAACAGCCTCGACGCCGTTCCTCCGCTGCTCCCGGCGGATCGCTTCCACCGCCTCGACCGCTGCGCGCTTCAGGCGTTGGCTGAATGGAATCCCTCGGTGACGAACGTCCTGGTCGGACAGGGCCTCGCATTCCTCCCGAACCCGAACCCGGCCGAGGATTTCGCCCTCGACAACGCGAACGGGAACCCCTGCTTCACGTCGAACATGTACGACGGCATCTTCTTGTTCAACACGCGACGCCATGACGGGTCGCCGCGCATCTTCGACTTCGACGCCATCGACGTTCCGGCGACCATCCAGCTCGCGACCTCCGTCAACACGCCGTTCGGAACGATCAGCGCGGGACCAAAGCGCGTGATCTTCAAAGCCACGGCGACGGAATTCACGGCGAGCGGTTCGACGGCCGGATTCAACGTCCACAACCTGGTGGACCAGAACTACCCGTTCGTTCTCAGGTCGCATGGAGATCTTCGTTTCGACGGCCTCCTGAACGTCGGAGGCGGGTCACTCGCGGACGCGAGCACGAACGTCCTCGGGTCGCCCCACCTCTTCTACTTCCGCACGGAGTTCCAACGACCGCCGGCCGGCGGCGGCCTCGGAGGGCACGGCGGAGCCTATTACCCGTGGGGATTGGCGACGCTTCCGGTGATCGGGACACCGAGCAGCGTGCGCGTGCTTCCCACGCTGCCTCTCGTGATCCCGTCTCCGAACCTGGGCGCGTCGGCTGCGCAGTTGGCGGCATCGTGTGGGTACTTCCCGATGGACCGCGAGCGCGAGAAGCTGCTCGCCAACGGAACGACGACGCCGTGCGGAGCGACCGGCGCGGCGACGTACGTGCCGTCCGGCGGGCGCGGGGGACTCGGCGTATCGCCCACCGGTGGACAAGCGGGCGCCGGTGCCGGTGCCGGGTTCGCAACGCCGGGATTCCCCGGGCAGGCAGGCGCCACGCTCGCCGCGACTGCCGGCGTCACCTACGGAAGCAACGCCAACGTTCCCGCGGCGACGCCCGGTCGACCGGCTGCCGACGTGGACATCTTCGGAGCCACTGCGAGCGACTTCGCGACGCTTCTCCCATCGTCCGGGAGCGCGTTCCCCAGCGGGTTCTTCGCCGGCGGATCGGGTGGTGGCGGCGGTGGCGGCTCACTCGCGATCATCGTGCCGTGTCTCTCGATCGGTGGTCGCGGAGGCAACGGCGGAGGCTCCGTCGTCCTCCTGTCGGATCGGATCTTCGCCCTGGGGTCCCACGGCCGCATCTTCGCCAACGGCGAGGACGGTCAGCGAGGCATCGACGCATTCCCGATCCCGAACCAGGACCCGCTGCTCGTTCTCTGCGCGCCTGGAAGCGGCGGAGCCGGCTCCGGCGGATCGATCTTCATCGGGGCGGTCGCCGACGCCCAATTTCCGGCTGCGCTGCCGTCCAACGTGAAGGTACTCAGCGCCATGGGCGGCATCGGCGGGCGGCCCCCGCAGGGTACGACTCCCACCACGATCACGGCGAACGGCGGATCAGCCGGCGTCGGCCGCGTACGCGTCGCCGTGAACGCACACGGTCTGACCGCCGCGAATGCGCTGCGCACGACGCTGCAAAGCCTGATGGTGTCTGGAAACGTCGTCCCGTCGTTCTGCGGCCTCACGACGCCCGCGCCAGCGCAGTGCGTGCCGTTCGTGCCGGCGATCACCTCGCTGCCGCTGGGATTCGTGCAGTACCCGTAGGAGCGCAGCGCTCCGCGCGGGTGGGTGGCAGGGCTTCCGCCCTGCCTGGGCGGTGCGGTGATCGATCGGGCTCCTGTGCGTTGCGAACGAGAAGCCCATCGACGTTCCGGTACAGGCGGAGCCTCCCCCGCCGAGCCAGACGGAGCCTGGCGCTCCGGAAAAAGAAAGGGACCCGCCACGAGCAAGTGGCGAGCCCCCGGCAAGTTTCCTGCGCGACTGGCCTGATGAAGTCGCGAGTCAGCGGTGAATCAGAGGCGACGGTGCTTCCGGCGCTTCAGACGATTGCGCGGGCGCTTCCCGTGGTTGGCTCTCTTCACTCGTCGGCTGTTCGTTGCCATGGTTGGTTCCAGCTAGTATCGTGCTGAGGACTCAGGGCTGCTTCGTTCCTGCCGATGCAAGAACGGCGCGTACTCTGGCAGACGACCCCGGGATCTTCAAGGGAAGTTGACCGCATCGGACCCGGGCCCGCCGAGCCCGACTTCCGCAGGCCGCACTACGGTTTGGTCGCCTTCGGGACGATGCCCAGCGTCTTCTCCATGATCGCGCAGTGCTCGGGGATGAAGAACCCGGCGTCGTGGTGGATACCTGCACCTTCCTTCACGTTCATCAGGCTGTGCGGATCTTTCTCGTCGTGACCGAGGCTGGCGAGGTGCCCGATCTCGTGCGCCGCGGTCAGAGCCATCGACCCGCCGAACATCACGATGATCTGGTAGATCACGTTGCGCCGTGTCCCGGCGACGTAGAGATCGCCCTCGGCCATGGGGAGGCACAGGTCATCCAGATCGGCCAGGGCGAGCGGCTCGTCAAGCTCGTGCCCTTTGAAGATGGTCCGATAGATGAACGTGCTGTAGATGAAGCAGTAGGTGCCGAATGCGCGGCCGCCGGCCTCCGGATCATCGCCCGCGACGTACGCCTTCCAGATCTGCTTGTGCTTGATCTTCCCCGGTGCGCGGTGAACCAACGAGATGTTGAACGACTCGCCGGACTTCGCCGTGCCGTCCCGATTGCGTTTGAATTTCTCCGAGGCGACCCCGAGCACCTGCGCCATCAGCTTCTCGCGGATGATGTGATCGATCACCGGCTGCGCGCCACCGGTCGAGCACTTCATCGTCCCGAGTTCCTGCTCGATCGTGCGGAGCTTGCCATCCGTCCAGGCGAACTCCACGATCGTCGAGCCCGGGTCGGCGCGGAACACGCCGGTGTTCCATTGCGTGAATGAGTTCCAACCCGTCGTGGGATAGGCCGAGCGTGTTGGCCTCGGCCGCGGCTTCTCGGGATCGCCGACGGCTGGGAATGGCTTCAGCTTCCCGCCGTCCATGAACCACGGCACGTAGCGCAGTCGGCTGCTCCCGAAGCTCTCGCCCTTACCCGCGTCCGCCAACGTACCGCGCAGCCCGGCCGCCGTACCGTCGGCGAGCTTCGCCGCGACGTCCGCCCCGGACTCTGCGCCGGCCTTCTGCGCGCGCGCGACGGCGAGACCCGCGTCGAACGCCTCGATCTCGTGGAACGTCGAGTCGCCCGTCTGCGAGAAGAGCGGCTTCTGCTCGGGGAAATCCTTCCACGTCGGAATCTCGGGGAGATCGCGCCCGATGATGACCGTCCCGTCGGGGTACGGTTGCGGCGCCGTCGGGTCGTCCCGTCGAGTTCCACTGAACCCGAGCGCTGCGGATGACGCCATCACGACCATGGGCGGGCTCATGGCCTTTGCCGCCTTCGCGAGAAGCATGACGTCTCCGGGTTCGGCACAGACGTACGCCGCCGTCGCGCCCGCAGCTCGTGCCTTCTCCAACGCTGCGGCCGCCGACTTGGCATCGGTCGGCGGTGAACCCGTGGAGAGGATCCGCTTGTCCAGCAGGCTCTTCATGGCCGCCTCGAACGCCTTCGCGCTCGCTTGCAGCGGACCTGACGTCGGAGCGAACACGGCGACGTCGTAATGCGCGAACGGCAGCATCAGCCAGTACGCGGCGCAGTTGGCCTCCTCGGCCGGATCGGCGTACTGGGAGAAGGGCACGGGCTTGGAGCGCACGACCGTATGACCGAGGTCGATCACCGGGACCTTCAGCTTCTCGCCCTCGCGGGTGACGGACTGGACGTCGTTCGGCTCCGAGTAGATGACGATCGCGAGCGGTGTCTTGTCCTTCAGGGCAGCAGCGAGTGCCTTCGGCGACGCCGTGCGGACCGTCGAAGGAGTCACTCCCGCCTTCAGCCCGCGCTCGATCGAGGCCTTGACCGTCGGTGGCGTGTTGTCGGCGACGAGCAGGAGCACGTCTCCCCCCTGCGCCGGGACGAAAGCGCTGGAGGCGACGGCCACGAGAACGGTGACGAGAAAGCGCCCAAGAGCAGTCATGGTGGACCTTCCATTGGCGGGTGATGCGGCGCGCAGTCTATTCGCGTCCGTGCGCCGGGTCACGCGTCGACGATAGAATCGGCCGCTTGAACGACTCCCGCAGCAAAGGCTTCGCCCCCGTCTTCCATTCGCTGCCGCCCGCCCGATGGCCGTCGGCGGAGGAGGCGCGACGCGCGCGGTGGTTCTCTCCGGTCCGCCTCGGCCGCTCACTCGTGGCCCGCACGCGGACGTGGGTCCCGGCCATGGTTCCGTGGCGCGCCACCGCCGACGGCCTGGTGACTCCTGCGGTGCTGGATTGGTATCGGCGCTTCGCCGAAGGGCGGCCCGGAGTGATCGTCGTCGAAGCGACCGGCATCCGCGACATCCCGAGCGGGCCACTGCTTCGCATCGGGCACGACCGCTACCTCCCGGGGCTGGCCGAACTGGTGCGCACCGTGCGCGCCGCGAGTGGCGGTCAGACTCGACTCCTCATCCAGTGCATCGACTTCCTCGCCGTCAGGCGCCGTCCTGAGCCCGCCCGGTTCTTCGGCCAGTTCCTCCGGATCGTCCAGACGCATCGCGAGGGTCTGGCCCGCGTCCTCGGCGACGTCACGCTGCTCGAGGCCGATGACGCCGTCGTTCGGGCAGCGCTCTGCCGCCTGCCGATCGAGCAGGCTCGTTCGATCCTCTCGCCGCGCGAGCGCGACGATCTGGACTTCGGATACCGCGAGCGGGTCACGGACGTCCATCTCCCGCACGTGAACGACCTGCCGCGGACGCTTCCCCCGCTCTTCGCCGATGCCGCCGACCGGGCGCGGCGCGCCGGCTTCGACGGCGTCGAGCTTCATTACGCCCACGCCTACACGATGGCTTCGTTCCTCTCACGGACGAACACGCGCACGGACGGCTACGGAACGACGCTGGATGGCCGCGCGCGGCTCCCGATCGAGGTCCTCTCCGCCGTGCGCAAGCGCGTGGGCGACGATTGGTGCGTCGGTCTTCGCTATCTCGGGGACGAGGCCATCGACGGCGGAAGCCGCATCGAAGATGCCGTGTCGTTCGGCGTGAGCTTCGCCCGCGCCGGTGCCGACTTCCTCTCGATCTCGAAGGGCGGGAAGTTCGACGATGCGAGGCAGCCGAAGGTGGGTGAGGCCGTCTATCCCTACACGGGGCCGAGCGGTCACGAATGCATGCCGACGGTGAAGTCGGATGCGCGCGGGCCCTTCGGTCGCAACGTGCACCTCTCCGCCGAAATCCGCCATGCCGTCCGCAAGGCCGGGTTCCAGGTCCCGATCGTCACCGCCGGCGGCGTGACGACGTTCGACCAGGCCGAGGGCATTCTCCTGCGGCAGGAAGCCGACGTCGTCGCGGCCGCGCGTCAGTCACTCGCCGACCCGGACTGGTTCCGCAAGATCGAGCTTGGTCGTGGCAGCGAGGTCCGCCGCTGCACGTTCACCAACTACTGCGAGGCCCTCGATCAGCGCCACGTGGAAGTCACGTGCAAGCTCTGGGATCGGGAGTTCGATCGAGCCAATCCGCCGCCGCTCTCCGCCGACGGCAAGCGAAGGTTGCTGGCGCCCCCGTGGAACGTGTGAACCCGGAGCGACCGCGGACCGTCAGCGCATCGCGCCAATCAGCGATTCCAGCTCCGAGCCCTCGTGGAAACGAGTGATGAACTCGAGCTTGCCGCCGGACTTGCGATAGACGGTCGTGGCGCTGCGTCCATCCTGCTCGTCGATGCACCGGCCGACGACGAGGACGCCGCCGTCGTGGAGGGCCTCGCGGGCGTGGGAGATCGCGAGCGCGAGCTGGGCCGCATCGAAGTACGACCGGTTGAGGACGTTCATGGCGCGGACGAGGTGGAACTTGCCCGCGATCGGCGTGAGCACGTCGTGACGGATGAACGTCACGTTGGAATCCCGGGCGAGCAGGTCGGCACAGGCCTTCGTGACCATGCGAACGCGCTCGATCCGCACGCCAGGCGGCGACTTCGGAGGCTCCACGGCGAGATCGCTACGCTTCGCGGCATCCGTCGCCCGCGGCCCGAGCGCGCGCTCCACCGATCGCAGCAGGAGTCGATTGAAGGGCAGCCGCCAGCCGGGTCGCCGCTGCGGCGTGAGCACGAATCGGCGACTGACGTATTGGATGGGTGCCAGCGTCGCGTCGAGGATGCACGTCCACGGCGAGTCTTCGAATCGAACGACGTAGAGCGAGTCGAAGAAATCCGACATGACGAATCGGATCCGCTTCCAATGCCGCGCGAGCTCGGCGTGCAGTTCGAAGGACGTCGTGCCGTCGCTCACGCCGAGGTCATGAACGTGAAGCGGATCCTGCGCGCCGAGTTCCCGCCGCAGGACGTCCATGAGCGCGGGCATGATGTCGTCGAACCGATGAGGCGCCGTGTACTTGTAGACCCCGTTCCCCATCCGCATGCGATTGAACGCGGCGCGGCACGGGCCACCCCACCGCTCCGGATCCGCGTGGAGCGCGGACCACAACAGCGGCGCCGAGACCTCGCGCCCCGGCGTCGATTCGGCGGACGCCAATCCGGTGAGGTCGGTGATGCCGAATCGGAACATCAGACGGACGAGGAGTTCTCGCGAAGCGTCATGCGCGCCGCGTCGAGGACGAGGTCGAGCGCCTCGGCGTCATGCGCCGTCGAGAGGAACCAGCACTCGAACGGCGAGGGCGGCAGGAGCACTCCGTGGCGAAGCATGCCATGGAAGAACCGCTTGAACGCCTCGCGATCGGACGCCATGACCTCGTTCAGCGTCCGACAGGTCTTCTTCGCGAAGTACACGCAGAGCATGGAACCCTGCCGCTGAACGACGGCCGGCGTCTTCGTCGTCTCGAAGATGTGCGTGAGTCCGGCTTCGAGGTGCGCGCCCGCATCCTCCAACGCCACCCAGGAGTTCTTCGCCTCCATCTCGCGCAGCTGGGCGAGTCCCGCCGCCACCGCCAGCGGATTGCCGGACAGCGTGCCGGCCTGATAGACGTCACCCGCCGGTGCGATGCGCTGCATCAGATCGCGGCGACCGCCATAGGCGCCGACCGGCAGCCCCCCGCCGATCACCTTCCCGAGCGTCGTGAGATCGGGCTTGACCTTGCAGATCGACTGGTAGCAGCCCTTTGCGACGCGGAACCCGGTCATCACCTCGTCGAAGATGAGGAGCGCGCCATGGCGGTCGCAGAGCGCACGCAATCCCGCGAGGAAGCCCGGGTCGGGCAGCATGCATCCGACGTTCCCCGCGACGGGCTCGACGATGATCGCCGCGACTTCCGCGCCGCGCTGCTTCAGGATCGCCTCGACGCTCGGCAGATCGTTGTATTGGGCGACGAGCGTCAGCTCGGCCAACGACTTCGGGACCCCGGGCGAATCCGGCGCACCTTGCGTCAACGCACCGGAGCCCGCCTTCACGAGGAACGAGTCGCCGTGGCCGTGGTAGTTCCCGTCGAACTTCAGGATGCACGGGCGGCCCGTCGCGGCGCGCGCGAGGCGGATCGCCGCCATGGTGGCCTCGGTGCCCGAATTGACGAGGCGCACCTGCTCGATCGACGGCATCCACCGCGTGATGAGCTCGGCGATCTCGACCTCGCCCCGCGACGGCGCGCCGAAGGTCGTCCCCAGATCGACGCAGCGATGCAGCGCCTCGCGGATCTTCGGATGGCAGTGCCCGAGGATCAGCGGCCCATACGAGAGCACGAGATCCACGTACCGGTTGCCGTCCTCGTCGAAGATGTAGGGGCCTTCGCCGCGAACCATGAACGGCGGCGTGCCGCCCACGGATTTGTAGGCGCGCACCGGGCTGTTCACGCCCCCGGGAATCACGGTGGACGCCCGCGCCATCAGCTCTTCACTTCGGGTGAAATTCATGCGGAAGCTCGTTCTCGCGGAGGGAATCAGTGGGGCAGCCGCTTGGCGACCTCGCGGGCGAAGTACGTGAGGATGAAGTCGGCGCCGGCCCGCTTGATCGACAGCAGTGACTCGTCCACGACGCGGTCGTGGTCGATCCAGCCGTTGCGCGCGGCCGCCTTGATCATCGCGTACTCGCCGGACACCTGGTACGCCGCCGTCGGCGCACCGAACGTGTCCTTCACGCGCCGGATGATGTCCAGGTAGGGCAGCGCGGGCTTGACCATCACCATGTCCGCGCCCTGCTCGAGGTCGAGGGCCACCTCGCGGAGCGATTCATCCGAGTTGGCGGGGTCCTGTTGATAGCCCCGGCGGTCGCCGAACGCGGGCGCGGAGTCCGCCGCATCGCGGAACGGCCCGTAGAACCCGGAGGCATACTTCGCGGCGTAGGAGAGGATGGGAGTGTCCGAGAACTTCGAGGCGTCCAGCGCGGATCGAATCGCAGCGATCATGCCATCGAGCATGCCGCTGGGTGCAATCACTTGCGCGCCCGCTCCCGCCAGCGACGTCGCCTGCCGCGCCAGGTTCGGCAACGTCATGTCGTTGTCGAGCGACCCATCCGCTCGAAGGACGCCGCAGTGGCCGTGGTCCGTGTATTCACAGAAGCAGAGGTCGACGATCCGCAGGACGTTCGGCGCGGCCTTCTCCACGGCGTCGAGCGCGCGCTGCACGATTCCATTCGGATCCCAGGACGCCGTGCCTGCCGCATCCTTCGTCTCGGGGATCCCAAAGAGGATCACTGCAGGGATTCCCAGGTCTTGCGCGGCGCGGCATGTCTCGGCGATCGAGTCGACCGATTCGCGGAAGACGCCCGGCATGGAGCTGACTTCCGTCCGGACGCCCTTCCCCGGGACACAAAACAGCGGGAGCACCAGGTCATCACGAGTGAGCGTCGTCTCGCTCACCATGCGACGCAGCGCCGGGTGTCCGCGGAGCCGCCGCGGGCGTTTGACGAGATGCTCGCGAAGGGACCGGTCGTCGGATGCAGCAGTCATGGTTGTTTCAATCGGGCCGCGAGCGCATCGGCCAGGGCTCGCGGCGAGGGACGTTCTGACACGGCCCGTCGCCCGAAGCCAGCCCGGGCCGCCGCCTCATCCGTCGTGCGCCCCAAACTCAACGCGAGGAGAGTCCTCACCTCGTGAGCGAGCCCTGCCGCCGTCGCGGACGCCAGGAACGACTCCACTCCCGAGGGGCTCGTGAAGATCACTGCCTGGGCTCCGGGCACGGCGTCCCGCAGCCGACCCGGCGCGATGACCTCGCCACGCGTTCGATAGACGCCAAGCGCGATCACGGCCACCCCGGCGGAGGTCAGACGCTCGACGATCGTGGGGCGCGCGCGATCGCCGCACGGGAAGAGAACCGTCCGGCCTCGCAGATCGCCCCGTGCGAGAACGAGATCGGCCAGGTGGTCGGCGCCGTCACGCCCCACGGCGGCGGGCCGCCAGCCCAGGGCCTCCGCACGCCGCGCCGTCTCCGCGCCGACCACGAAAAGATCGACGCCATCGATCCAGGGTCGAAGCTCGGCGAGCGAAGCAAGGGCGTTGCGGCTCGTGACGATCACCGCGGCGATGGGCGCATGCGCCGCGACGACCTGCCGCAGCGGTTCGTCCACGGGGACGGCTTCGATGACGATCGACGGCAGGCTGACGACGTCGAACCCGACCTCGCGGATCGCCGCGAGCGTGGCCGATGCATCAGCGGCAGGACCGGTATGGAGAACGTGCGGCATGGCTCGTCGTCCAGTATCGGCGTCCTGCGGACGTCACAAAAGGTCGACGGCCAACCCGAAACGCACCTCCCGGTGGGTGCGTGGTCGCCTCAGCTCCCCTTGTCCTGATTCAACTGGTCGAGTGCCTTGCGCCATTCCGAAAGCGTCACGGGCTTTCCCAGACACTGCGTCACGCCCGGCGGAACCTTCCCGGACGCCGCAATGAGGTCTCCGAAGCCGCTCACCATGACGATTGGGATTTCCGGGTTCACCGCACGGACGGCGGCAACGAGCTGCTCGCCGTTCATGTCTGGCATCGCGCTGTCGGTGACGACGAGATCGAAGCTCCCCGCGTGAAACTTGTCCAAACCCTCGCGGCCGTTCGTCGCGACTTCGCACGTGTGTCCGTCGGACGACAGAAAGCGAACGAGAACCTCGCGCGGGAGGAATTCGTCGTCGACGACGAGAACGTGTAGAGGCCGCGCGGGATTCCGGCTCGGACGATTGCTGGGCGACGCCCGCCGCGTCGGCGTGGGAATGCGAATGGTGAACTCGGTTCCCTTCCCCACCTCGGAGACGAGATCGATCGTACCGCTGTGCCGCCTGACGACTCCGTGCACCAACGCCAGCCCGAGGCCGCTGCCGCGCTCGCCCTTCGTCGTGAAGAACGGTTCGAAGCAACGATCGCGAACCTCGGGAGTCATCCCCGTCCCAGTGTCGCGGATGCGCAATTCCGCCACTTCCCCCGCGCTCTGCGTGGAGATCGAGAGTGTTCCTCCGCTCGGCATGGCGTCGATGGCGTTCAGGATCAGGTTGACGAGGACCTCACGCAGGCTGGGCGGATCACCCGAGATGACCGGGACGTCGACGAGGTCGGTCATCACCCGAATGGAAACCCCGGTCGCAAGAGCCTCGTCTTTCCATTTGGGCTGCGTCATGGCGATCGCCTGCTCGACGACTTCCACGAGGTCGACCGGGACCGATGCATCCTGCTGGTCCCGCGGTCGGTAGAACTCCCGAAGCCGTCGAACGACGTTCACCGCGTCGCAGGCCGCAGTGTGGACGACCCGGAGGTCGGCGCGGTGCGACGGCGCAACGGCGTCCGGCGACTCGAGAATCAGTTCCGTGAATCCGACGATGGGTGCGAGGGCGTTGTTGAAATCGTGGGCGATGCCACTCGCCATCTGGCCGAGCGCGCTCAGGCGCTCGCGCTTGACGAGTTTTCCCTGGGCCGAAGCCAACTCCGCGAGCGCAACCTCCAGGCGATGATTGGCGTCGCGCAATGCCTGCTCCGATCGCTTGCGCTCGGTGATGTCGATGATCGAGCTCAGCACGTGGAGGCCTTCGTCCTGGACGATGGGTCTGAGGCCGACTTCCACGGGCACGTCGGTGCCATCCTTGCGCCGGCCGTAGAGGTCGCGTCCCGTACCCATGGGGCGAGCCTGTGGCTCGGAAGCGAACTCGCGCCGGAACACCTCGTGGAGCCCGCGGCGTTCTTCTGGGAGCAACATCTCGACGGCCTGGCCGATCATCTCCTTCCGCGAGTAACCGAACAGTCGCTCGGCCTGGGAGTTGACCAGAACGATCTGTCCTCGCGCGTCGACCATCACCATCGCATTGGGCGTGGCCTCGACGATGAGGCGGAACCGATTGTCGTCCCATCTCGGTTCGCC
This sequence comes from Planctomycetota bacterium, assembly GCA_044222185.1. Classification (GTDB taxonomy): domain Bacteria; phylum Planctomycetota; family CAIWVZ01; genus JBGANV01. The sequence continues at coordinate 874,167 of JBGANV010000002.1, read as the reverse complement.
CTTCGGCTGCGGTCGAGATCGTTCGGACGAAGAATCGTGCATGATCAGACTCCTCCGGTGCGGGGGCGCTACGTCGGGGCGGAGTATACCTCGTTGGTTTGGCGCCAGGCTTCGGCCGGGATCGGGTGAGCGCGATCCTCTGTGTCGTCTCCATGAGCAACGAATCGCATCCGCGTCGCGATCGCCGTCGAAGCTGAGGACGATGGTCGTGCGTGCCTCCTCAGACAGGCGACGCGCCGTTCGGAAGGCCGATCTCGCATGGAGGTCGAGCGCGCTGCGCGTCGACCGTGCGTCGCGGAACTCAGGCATCGCGACTCAGCGAGGGGGACGCGGTCGTCGCAGGTGTTCTCAGACGATGGTGGCGCTCAGACGACGCCGATACGTCCCGGGCCGCGGGCTCGGCCTCGACATCACCTGAGCGTGCGCGCGACCGACGGTGCAGTGTTGACGAGTGCATGGAGCGCCATCGGCATCGACAGCGATCCGGTCCGCCCTCGCGCCGGCATGGCGGTGAGCACCGCGAGTGCGATCGCTGTGGCGGCAAGCTTGCCCTGCCAGTTCCATGCCGTGCCTGGGATGAGGTCGTACACCGACGTGTGTCCCGTCGCGATCTGATCGAGTGCGACGAGGCCCACCGACGACATCACGAGCGCCCAGCGGACCTCTCCGCACCGTCGCACGATCACGGAGATCGGGAGCAAGAGGATTGCCGCCTGCACGAGCACGCGCGCGAGCAATTCGGGAAGTCTCCTGCCATGGGAACTCCCCGCGGCTGCGGCGGACGTGACCGCGGACAGACCGACGATCGGTGCGACGCCTGCCCTCCGGACGACGAATCCACGAGTGGTGAACGAGGCGATGGTCGAGCGAAGTGTCGGCTCATCCACCGATCGGTCATTCGCGATAGAGCGCCGAACCGTATCGAGCCGTGCTGCGGATTACCGGACGCGCAGCCGGCGATCGGCCGCCGTACGGCAGCGCCTGGAAGGTGAACCCGACGAGGAGCGCCGGGATCGCAAGCGCCGCGATGCGGACACACCACACGTAAGGCGCCGTTTCCGGCCAGTCGCCTCCGTCGCTCGCGAGCAGCGACCCGACGGGGATCAGGCCGCGGTAACGAACGACGACGACGCACAGGGCCATGGCGAGGACTCCGGCCACCCAACCAAGCAGCCGCCGCGCCGGAACGACGCGGGCGCCCGCCACGACCAGAACCGCGGCCATGGCCGAGCCGGCGATCATGAGCAGGTCGAAGGCGAGCGAAGTCTCGAACGGCCGCCCGATCAACTCGGTCGCAAAGCGCACGGCCGCCGCGGCCGCGAAGAGAAACGCCGGAATGCGGGTGCCGCCCGACGGCAGCGCGCGCGCCACCAGGTACGTCCCGGCCGCCGCCACCGCCGCGTAGACGCCGTCTAGCAACCACGCGAGCGGGACATCCGCGCGGACGAACTGCCCGGCGATTCCCAGGATCGTCAGCGCGGCGCCGAGGCCGATCTGTTCCGATGCACGCCGACTCACGGACGTCACGAGCGCCGCCAGAAGGGCGATGGCGCAGAACGCGTAGGTCAGGCGTTTTGCGTTCACGTCCCGCAGTCTCGCCCGCCTGTCGGCAGGTTGGAGCACGCTGGCGACGCTGCCCTTGGCCGGATCGACCGTCCCTCCGCGTACTTCGTCGATTCGTGCCCGGCCGGTCGACAGCAGCTTCTCGGCCCGCGCGGGCTGTCCCTTCCACTCCTCCTTCCAGCGCGTCGTGGCCATCTCCAGGATCGCATCGGCCCGATCTGGCCGGCGCGCACTCGCCTGGACGACGGCCCGTTCGATCTCGGCTCCGATCCAGGCCTCGGCGAGATCGCTGCGCAACTCTCCCGTGACGACCTGCAGCCACTGATCTGCCATCCACGCCGCGTCGTCGGGATGTCCGTCGCGTTGCGCCTTGGCGATCACCTCCATGGCGCGGGTCGTGTGCAGGTCGTTCGCGTCAGGAACGTGCCATGCGACGCCGCACGCGAGCGCGACGACGACTCCGAGGATCCACGCGAATCTCGTCGGCCGCGCGCGTCGCGCCGACGGGTCCGGTTCGTCATTCGTCATGAGAGCGCTTCGGCTCGCACGATCGAGGTCCTGCAGGAACGCGGCCGCGTCCGGGAACCTGGGCATGCGGCACCGCAACGCCCGGGCACAAACCGCCTCGAGTCCGCGCACTCCGGGGGCATCGCCCGGGATCGCCAGCTTCGGAGCGCCGCCGAGGATGGAGGCGGCCACGTCCGCGGCGCGCCTGCCCGCGTGCGGAGCCTTCCGCGTGAGGCCCAGATACAGGAGCGCACCGAGCCCGTAGACGTCGGTCTGTGGCCCCATCCTCCGCATGTCGAACAGGAGGCGCTCGGGCGGCAGGCAACCGAAGGCGGTCAGGTTCGCGGACGTCGCGCGCGGTCCCGAGAACGCCACGTGATCGCGAACGAGTCCGAAATCCGCGACCCAGACGTGACCGTTCGGCTCCACGAGCACGCTCTGCGGTGTGACGTTCAGATGGTGAATGCCCTGCGAATGGGCGAACGCGATCGCGGCTGCAGCCTGGCGGACGATGTTCACGACCTGGTCGGTCGTTGCCCCGCTCACGGTGAAGACCTCTCCCGCGGACGCCGCGTCCACGCACTTGCGAACGATGTAGCGCTGACCGTCGATCGCGCGCTCGCAAATCGGAGCGAGGATGTTCTCGTGCTTCAGCGCAGCGATCGCCTCGAAGTCGCGCCGGAACCGCGCGTACTCTTCCTGTCGCACCTGCGATGCGGGCGATCTGTCGATCAGTTCGAGGAAGACCTCTTCACCAGTCTTGCGGTCCGTCGCGCGGCGTGCCTCGATCCCCTCGAAGGTGCGGATCCTCTGGGCGACCGCGTAGTCGACGTACAGGCTCGACGGCTTGGAGCGGTGGCTGCGTGCCCAGAATCGCCGGAACCACCCCTCTGCATCGTCTGCGAGCGGGTCATGGCCGTCATTCCAAAGGTGTCGTGGATATCGAACCGTGGAAGTGCTCCCTGCGGGCGCCTGTCGCCCGATGGGCACACAATACGGCCACTCGCCCGAATCTGCTTGCCCCGCGGCGAGGGCGGCGCCACCGAGCCATCGGATCGCGTCAGCCCGATGAGGCCAGAACGGCCAGCGAGCGAGTCAGATTCCGGCGCGCACGCGCCTCGAGCGCGTCCGAGAACCATGGCGTGAAATAGATGGCGGGGCGATCGAGGAACGAACGCAGCACGCGCGACCGTCCCTCGCAGTAGGCCGCCTCCGGCACCCAGCGATATTCGGCGCGCACCTGGGCTTCGTATTCGGCGAAGCGGCCGTCCTCCGCCCCGAGGATCGACAGGTCCACGTCGACGAGGAGGCGCGCGTCGGCATCGTCAGGAATGGCGTCGTGGCGCGTCGCGAGGATCAGCCGTTCGACATGGTCGGCGATCTCCCGGTCGGCGTCGGTCGCCTGCAGCGCGGCGCGCGCCCAGCGGGCACTCTTCGCTTCGTTGTCCGTCGCTTTGGTGTCGTAGATCGCATCGTGAAACCACACGGCGAGTTCGACCGTGCCCAGACCTCGTGCAAGGTGCGCGACGGGCGCGAGCCGTGCGAGACATTCGTCCAGGTGTTGCAGCGTGTGGTAGGCGCGATGCGGCTCGCTGTAGGCCGAGACGATGCGCCCGTAGAGCCCTTCAGGAGGCACCGCGCCGACGTGCGACCAGGCGTCATTCCACGAGTCGATGGTTGGCATGGGACGAGTGCTCCCGCAGGCTGTTCCGCCACCGCGCGCTGCCGGCGATCACGTCACGGACCGTCGATCGGCCGCGTCACCCCTCGAGCAGTTCGGACGCGCCATCGGCCATCAACCGGCGCGCGAGGTCCGCGCCGAGCGTTGCAGCATCCGCGGAAGACGATGACGCGCTGCCCGCGACCTCGCGCACGCCGTCCTTCGAAAGGACGCGGCCCTCGAGGTGCAGTCGACCGGCTCGCATGACGGCGTGCCCACCGACGGGCGCATGACACCCGGCGCGAAGCGTCGCGAGGAACGCACGCTCGGCGGTTCCCGCGGCGAACCCGTCGGCATCACCTGCGCGGCGCCAGGCTTCGACCATCTCGCGATCGTCGGCGCGGCACGTGATCCCCACGAGGCCCTGCCCAACGGCCGGCAGGAACGCGTCGATGGGAAGCACCTCCGTGATCCGGTCCTTCATGCCGAGACGCTCGAGGCCCGCGCGAGCCATGAGAAGAGCGTCCGCGTCTCCGCGCTCGAGCTTCTTCAGCCGCGTCCCGACGAAGCCACGGATGTCCACGCAGACGAGGTCCGGCCGCTTGCGCAGGAGCATGGCGCGACGCCGGAGACTGCCGGTCGCGACCCTGGCGCCCTCAGGCAGCGCCGACAGCGTCCCGAACCTCGGAGAGACGATGACGTCCTCCACGGGCCCACGCGGAAGCACGGCCGCGAGGACCATTCCGCCTTCGAGCTGGGTGGCGAGGTCCTTCAAGCTGTGCACTCCGCACCGAGCGCGGCCGTCGACGACCGCCCGATCCACCTCGACCGTGAACACGCCGGTCGCTCCCATGAGCACCACCGGTCGGTCCTGCACGTCGTCGCCCGAGGTCGACACCGTCACGAACTCGATCCGCTCACCCGGCATCGCCGACGCCAGGGCCGCTCGGGCGTGCTCGGCCTGCCAGAGTGCCAACGGACTGCCGCGGGTCGCGAGGCCGATCATGTGTGCTGCTCCCGGTACCGCCGGTACGACCTCTCGATCGCCAGCTCGGATTGAGTGAGTTTGGTCCCCGCCTTGATCTGCGACTGCGCGACCGCGAGGAGATGCTTGGAGAGATCCTTCGACAACGCGTCGAGAACCGCCGGGTCGACGCCCTTGTGGGATTCCAGCCACTTCTGGCGCATGGCCTCGAACTGCTCGGCGAGGCCGGCGACGGCGGGCGACAGCGCGGCGTAGATGCGCAGGGCGAGGAACTTGTGGACCTCTTCCAGGATGATCCGGTCGGCCTGTTCCACTTCGGCGCGACGCGCTTCGAGGTGCTTGTCGACGATCGCCTGCAACGCGTCCAGATCGAAGAGGAATGCGTCCCGGAAACCGTTCACGTTCTTGTCGAGCGCGCGCGGGATCGACAGGTCGACGAACACCTTGGGCACGTCACGCGACGGCCACTTCTGCGACTCCAGCTCCTTCGCGCCGAACAGAACCATGGGCGCCTCCACGCAGGCGACCACGACGTCGTGATCGGCCACCGCGGCGATCATCTGGTCGAACGGGATCACGGATGCGGAGAACTGTTCCGCCGCGAGCTGCGCGCGCTCGAGCGTCCGGTTCGTGAAGGTGAGGTCCTTGATGCCTCGCTCTCGCAGGTGCGTCGCTACGAGGAGCCCGGTCTCCCCGGCTCCGATGACGAGCGCTCGGCATTGCTTCAGGTCGCTGAACACCTTCGTCGACAGCTCGACGGCCGCACTCGCGACGGAGAGCGTCCCCCGGGTCAGCGCCGTCTCCGTGCGGATCCGCTTGCCGACGCGCATGGCCTGTTGGAGAAGCGCCTCGAGCGACGTCCCGACGGTCCCGGCCGCCTGGGCCTCGGTCCACGCGTCCTTGATCTGGGCCTGGATTTCGCTTTCCCCCAGCACCATCGAACGCAACCCCGAGCACACGCTGAAGAGGTGGATCACCGCTTCGGGACCGTGATGCGAGTACAGCGAAGGCCGCGCCTCGTTCGGGAAGGCGTCGCGGATCCGCCGCTCGACCTCGCGGCCGTCCGGGCCTGCCGCGAGGATCTCCGTGCGATTGCAGGTCGAGACGATGAGCATCTCGGCCGAAGTCGTCTCGGCGCACATCTGCGTGAGCCGATCGCGGAGCTTCGCTTTCGGGATCGCGCTCTTCTGACGGACGTCGACCGGCGCCGTCTTGTGAGACAGCCCGACGAGTACGAGCTCATGGGCTTGAGTCGTATCCATCAGTCGAACCGGTGGAACGAGAGTCCTGGAACGAGTGACACGGCCAACGTGACCACGAGCACGCCCAGTCCGGCGACGGCCGCGACCGCGGCCTTGCGACCACTGAGGAGCTTGGTCCAACGCGAGATCCCGATGGCCCCGAACAACAGCCACAGGATGATCGTCGCCACGACCTTGGGGTCGCGGTAGGAGAACTGGGGCGTCTTGTCGTCGTGCGCCTGCCAGATCCCGAAGTTCAGCCCGACGGTCATGATCACGAACCCGACCGTCGCCGAGGCGCGGTTGAGCGTCGCGAGCTCGGTGAGCGTGGGCAGGCGGCCGTAGAGCAGCCCGAACGTCCGCCGCCGCATCTGCCGCTCCATCACCATGTAGATCGCACCAAAGAAGCCTGACAGAAGCAGCGTGGCACAGGCGACTGTGATCGTGATCACGTGCACGGCAAACAGGTTGCTCCGCGCGGGCCCCGCCTCCGCAGGCATGCCGAAACCCGAGACGGTCGCCGCGAGTTGGAAGCCGAAGACGCCGAGCGCGACGAACACGCCCAGGTTGCGGATCCCACTTCGCCATTCGATGACGCCGTACACGATCGACAACGCGAGGGCGAGTGCGCTCAGCCCGGCGGCTGGGGTCGTCAGCGCGAGGAACCCGGCCTGCACCGAGAGACACACGAACAACGCGACGTGCAGAAGCCGCCCGAGCCACGCAAGCAGTGCATCGCTGCGTCCCGATCGGTGGGCGTCGGCCGTCGCAAGGAAGGCATCGTGCCCGCGCCGCAACACCTCCCATTGGATCAGGGGCACGACGGCGATGAGGAAATTGACCAGTTGCCTCATGGCTGCGCTCCGCCAGGCGTCAACGCTTCGCGCGCGGCGGCCCGCCCGCGCAGGATGCACTTGGGCACCGCCACGCCTGCGACCCAGTTCCCGGCGAGGATCAATCCCGGAGCCGCCGCGCCCACCGCGGCGACGACGGCTTTCGCCCTCTCTGCGTGTCCAACGTTGTATTGCGGGATGGTGGACCGCCATCGCACGACGCGGAACACGTCGGGGCGCGGCGGCGCGGGGAGCTTCAGCTCCGTCGCCAGCTCGCCGAGAGCTTGGGTCTGGAACTCCGCGTCACCCAGATCGAGGACACTCGGGTCGTGTACGCCGCCAAAGAAGCCCGTGATCGCGACCGTGCCGTCGTCGGCACGCCCCGCGAAGATCTGCGAGCCGAAGATCCAACCAAGCGTCCGCAATCGCTCACGGCGCGGGATGAGGAATCCGAAGCCCTCGGGCAATCCCGGAAGGGCGTCGCGCCGGAATCCGGCCTGCGCGATCGCCATCGACGCGTGCTCGACCTGCTTGACGAGCGCCGCGGCCGTCGGGGCGAGGGGCGCGAGCAGGGCGACACTCTTCGCCGCCGGCGTGGCCATGACGACGCGATCGACCGTGAGCGACTCATCGGCGCCACCACGGCGCGTCGTCACGACGAAGCCGCCGGTCTTGGCGCGTTCGATCGAGGTGACGTCGACGCCGCAGCGGACCCTCTGGCCCAAGGCGGCCGCACATGCGGATGGGACCTCGCCCAGGCCGTCCGGGAACGACACCATCTGGGATGCCTTCGGCCGCGGAGCGCCGTTCGATTCCAGACGTCGCTTCTTCGCTCGAGCCTTCATGGCGCCGAAGAGGCTTCCGTGCTCGACCTCCATGGCGTGCATCTCGGGGAATGCGCTCGCGACGCCGAGGCGAGTCGGATCGCCGGCGAAGATCCCGGAGACGATCGCATCCACGAACGTCGACGTGATCCCGCGGCCGAAGCGTCGGCCGAAGAAGTCGGCCACGCTCTCTTCGGGGCCGCTGCGGCGCGCGCCGACGAACGGCTCCATGAAGAGGCGAAGACGATTCCCCCAGGTCAGCAGCGGCGTCGTGAAGAACTCCTTCGCGCCACCGGGAAGCTTGCACAGTCGCCCGTGATCGTAGACGTGGCGGATCGATGCCTCGTCGCGGGAGCGGATCATCCGGTCGCCCAGCCCCAGATCCTTCGCGAACGCGACGAACGGCTCGGCCGTCGCGGGCACCGAGTTGGGACCATCCTCGAAGAGGTACGCGCCGACACGCCGTGAACGCACGACGCCACCTGGGGACGAATCGGCCTCGAGCAACACGCAGTCGGCGCCGCCGCGCATGAGGTCGAACGCCGCGGCAAGGCCGCTGATCCCGCCCCCGATCACTGCACATCGCAGCACCATGAATCAGGCCCTCACCCGCCCGCCCGTTCGCTCGATCGGATGCGGCTCGCGCTCGCTCCATCGCGCGAACGCCAGCTCGGCGAGCGCGCGCATGAAGGTTGGGTCGTCATTCAGTGCCGGTGCCCGGTGGAATTCCATGCCAAGCGAGCGCGCAAGTCCGCCGTAGTCCACGTCCATTTCCGAGAGCGTCTCGACGTGATCCGAGACGAACGCGAGCGGGATCATGAGCAGGCGCTTGACTCCCCGTGCCGCGAGTTCGCGGACGTGTGCGTCCGTGTAGGGCTTCAGCCACTGCTGCGGACCCACTCGGCTTTGAAAGGAGAGCGAGCACTCCAGGTGTCTCGGAAGACGCCCCACCATCGCCCGGTACGAGAGCTCGATCTCCTTGCGGTAGGGATCGCCCGAGTCGACGTACTTCTGCGGAAGCCCGTGGGCCGAGAACAACACGTGCGGCGCAGGCCCGCCGATCGCCTCGACCGCGCGGACGATGGACGCGGCAGTCGCGTCGATGTATCCGGGCAGTGTCGGAAACCTGTCGATGCTGACGACCGGCATGGCGCCCAGGCCGGCACGCGCCAACGCCACGGTCATGTCTTTCAGGCTCGAGCCCGACGTCGCGTACGAGAACTGCGGGTACAACGAGAGCACGATCAGTCCGTCGAGCTTCGCCGAGGCGATCTCGCGGGCCACCTCGTTCGCGAACGGATGCCAGTACCGCATCGCCACGAACGGCGTCGTGTCGACACCGAGTTCGCACAGGATCGCTGCGATCGCCCGCGCCTGCTTCCAGGTGAAATCGAGAAGCGGCGACGCGCCACCGAGGTGCTCGTAGTTCACTCGAACCACGCCGGCACGTCGCTTCGCGATGAGGCGAGCGAAGGTCCCCTGGAGAGGCTTCAGCGGCAGCGGCAGGCGGATCATGTCGCGATCCGCCAGCAGGTTTCGCAGGAACGGCTCGATCGCCTCGGGGCGATCCGGCCCGCCCATGTTCAGTGCGATCAAGCCCCACCGGCCGCCCGGCCCCACCTTGCCGACGACGTTCATCAAACCGTCCTCGAGAACGTGCGGCCCGTGCCCGAGCCCGCCTCCTGCCGCTTGCGGTAATACGTATCGAACGGCAACGCGAGGTTGCGGAGGAAGACCTGACCCAAAGGCGTGGAGTCCACGGTGTCCTTGCCGCGCACGACCAGCCCGTCGCGCTCGGGCCCCTCGAGCTCGCCCAATTCGCGTGCGAAGTAGCTGTCGAAGTCGATCTGCCAGTCGCGCTCGATCGCGCGCTTGTCGATCCGGTTGTTGCACATGAGCGAGAGGATCACTTCGCGACGGAGGCGGTCCTCCCGGTCGAGCACGTGTCCGCGGTAGACCGCGAAGCCCGTTTCGTTCGCGCGCTTCGTCCACGGGTCGACCTCGTGGGGGTTCTGGACGAACGCGCCGTCGATCTCGCCGATGCTCGACACTCCGAACGGGATGAGGTCGGTGCCACGCCGCGTGGAGTACCCCATGAAGTTCCGCTGGAGGAAGCCGCCGCGGCGCGCGACGGCCAGTTCGTCGTCGGGCAATGCGAAGTGGTCGAAGCCGATGTACTCGTAGCCGGCCGCCGTGAACGCGGCCACGGCGTACGTGAAGATGTTCATCCGCACCGTCGAGTCCGGGAAGGCTTCGTCCGGCAGGGCGTTCTGGTGCTTGCGGATCCACGGCACGTGGGCGTAGTGGTAGAGCGCCACGCGCTCGGGTCGGATGTCGAGGACGCGCTCGAGCGTCACCTTGAACCCATCGAGGGTCTGGTACGGGAGCCCGTAGATCAGGTCGATGTTGATCGAACGGATGCCCGCATCCCGCGCGCACTCGACGATCGATCGCGTCTGCGCCTCGGACTGGATCCGATGGACGGCCTCTTGAACCTTCTCGTCGAAGTCCTGCACGCCCATGGACACGCGATTGAACCCCATCTCCGCCAGGAGTTTCACCTGGCCGGGCGTCGTGTGGCGCGGGTCGACTTCGATGGCGACCTCCGAGTCCTCGGCGAACCGGAACGTGTTGCGGAAGATGTCGTGCAGGCGGCGCATCTCGTCTTCGCTCAGGAACGTCGGCGTGCCGCCGCCCCAGTGGTACTGGCGCACCGGACGGTTGGCGATCCCCGTGGACTTCACCGCGGCGAACTCGCGCTCGAGGGAGTCGATGTAGGGGTTCGACTTCTGGTGGTTCTTCGTGATGACGACGTTGCAACCGCAGAAGAAGCAGCGCGCCTCGCAGAACGGGATGTGCACGTAGACGGAGAGCGGGTCGTTGCTCTTCGCGACGCGGGCAAGCCGCTCGGGATACTCGGCAGCGTTCAGGTTGTCCTTCCAGTCGACGGCCGTCGGGTAGGACGTGTACCGGGGCGCGGCCGTGCCGTACCGCTGAAGGAGGTCAGCGGGCACGTTCAACTGAAGGGGTTGGTTCACGGCTTCCTCCCTCTCGCGCGGACGACGTCGATGACCGCCTGCACGCACTCGATGGACGCCTCGGGGGTGATGCCGCTCCCGAGGTTGAAGATGTGGCCGGCCGCGCCCTCGAAACGATCGAGGACGCGCTTCGCCTCCGCCGCCGCACCCGCGGGAGTCCCCAGCAGACAGCCCGGATCGAGGTTGCCCTGGAACGCGAAGCGCGATCCGTGGGAGGCGATCGCCGCACGGACGTCGACGCGCCAGTCCAGGCTCAGGACGTCGGGGCCGGATTCGGAGAGCACTTGCACGAGGTGCATCCCCCCGTTGCAGTAGAGGATGACGGGGACGCCCAGCGCCTTCGCGCACACGACCAGGCGCTCGAGGTGCGGGAGCACGACCTCGCGGTAGGTGTCCGCGTCGAGAGCGCCGCCCCACGAGTCGAAGATCTGGAGGACGTCGGCGCCCGCGGCCACCTGCATGCCCAGGTACGGCACCGACGCGTCGACGACGCGCGCGAGGAGCTCGGCGAACGTCGCCCGATCCGAATGCATCAGGGCCTTCGTGCGCCCGAAGTCTCGGGAGGAGCGGCCTTCGATGAGATAGCTCGCGACGGTGAACGGCCCGCCGCAGAAGCCGATGATTGCGCGATCGGGACCCAGTTGCTGGCGTACGAGGCGGATCGACTGACCGAGGAACCCCGTGGCGACATCCGGGTCGAACGGCTCCAGCGACTCCACGTCGGCGCGCGTGCGCACGGCCGGTTCGATGATGGGCCCCTCGCCCTCTTCGAACCGGACACCGCGTCCCATGGCCGCCACGGGCACGAGAATGTCGGAGAAGATCACGGCCGCGTCGAAGTCGAACCGGCGGATCGGCTGGCACGTCAGCTCGGCCGCCAGCTCGGGCGATCGCACCATGTCCATGAACGTGCGACCCTGTCGCAGAGCTCGGTACTCGGGGAGGTATCGCCCGGCTTGCCGCATGAACCAGATCGGCAGCCGGTCGACGGGTTGTCGGCGAGCCGCCCGGAGGAACCGCTCCCGCGGCGACAACTTGAGCTCTGTGACGGTTTCCATGGCTGGCCGCAGGGTACCAAAGGAGACAAGCGTGGAAGCCTCCTCCCGCTCACGAGCGTAGGTGGCGCGCGCCCGCCTGAGTGCGTAGGCGCCGGCCTACGCCGAGCCGCCCATCCGAACTACGCCGGGCGGCTGAGTGCGAGGGTGCGTCGACCGCCGGTCACCGCGTCCGGGACTCCGGAGCGAGCTCCACGTACCCGAGCGTCGGATCCACCTCCTGACGGAAGTTCCAGCGCAGGCGATCCTCGATGACGATCACGAGCGTGGTGTAGACGACGTTGCCCTCCATCACGTGTCCGCCGACGGTCCGGCCGTCGCCATCGCCGGCTGCCATGTGCAGGTGGAATGTGTCCGCCGACAGGTGGCCCGACAGGGCGACGAGCTCGAAGTGCCCGTCGAGCGCCGTCGTCTCCTGCCGATTCGCATACCTCGATGCGACGCGCGTGAGGCTGCCAACCGCGCTGACGACGCAGCCCGCTCGGATGCCCTCGCGCCGCGCGAAGTCCACGAGTCCCCGTCTCACCTCGGCCCCCGGCCGCAGGCGGAGCACGTAGCTGCGGACGTCGCCGTTGCACGTCGTGCACGAGGTCAGAGCGAGGACGGCCACGGATGCCGCGTGAATCCAGCGTGTGCCGACACGCACGGCGCGGACGTTGGCGACGAACGCAGCAGGTTGCGCGCCCCGACGCGGAGGAGCGCAGCGCGTTGCGGGGCCGGACTGACGGGGCTCGGCACCGTCGCGTGAACGTCGAGGGCCGGCTCTCATCCGCGTGACACCCTCCTACGTCGACGACGCGGCACGCGGCGAACGGGAGGGCAGGCGCGTTCACGACAGGGCTGGAGCCCTGTCGATCCGGCCGCGCGGAGCGCGGCGCTCCGCCCGATCGATCCGACGAGGGTCCGAAGTGACGGGACAGCCATTCGCCGCCGGAACGTCAGCCCTGGAAGGACCCGTTCGCCGAATTCGAGGGCAGGCTCGGGCACGCATGTGCGAGTTCATCACGATCATCGTCCGGTCGACCGCCGACCTGCACCGGGTCAAGAAGGCCTTCAAGGCCGCCGGCCTCGGCTTCGAGGTCGCGCGGGTCGCGAACTCGCCGGGCCTGGATCGGGGCCATCACCGGAGTCCTCGCATCCGAAGCTGCGGCGCGCATCGGGCTCCTGGTCCACACCTGTCGCGGCCGCCTGGAAACCGAGGCGATCGGACTCCGTCCAACGCGTGGCATCCGCATGTCGGAGCTGGAGCCGGATGCGCTTCGGTGCATGGAGAAGGACCGCGTGCTCGAGATCACCGCATCGGATCCCTGAATCGCAGTTAACGTCGCCGCGATCCCGTGCGTGTGGTGCTGCGAGGTCCCATCCGCGATGCCATCCGTTTCCGACGACCGGGCTATCGACCTGCTGGAGGCGCGCGCCGCGTGGCCAGATGCCTTCGGCCTGGCCTACGCGCTGAGCGGCGACCGAGCGTTTGCGGAAGACGTCTGCCAGGAGGCATTCCTCCGCCTGTGGCGACAGGAACGGCCCATGGACCGCTCACGGCCCCTCCGCCCGCTCATCCTGCACGTGGTCCGAAACCTCTGCATCAGCGCCGGTCGCCGGCGGGAGCCGGTGTCGCTCGAGCTCGCGTTGCAGGCGGTGAACGAGCCCCGGTCGATCGGGACGGCGTCGCCGCCGGATGTCGCCATTCGACGGGAGGAGTGCGCCGTCGTTCGCGAACGGATGGGCGAGCTGCCCGCAAGCTGGAGAGAAGCCGTCTACCTGCGCGACGGCCTGGGCCTCTCGACCAAGGAAACCGCCGCCGTCATGGAAACCAGCGAGGCCGTCGTGCGCGTGACGCTTCATCGCGCGCGCATTCGGCTCCGCGCCATGCTCGGCGGACTCATCCAGGAGATCACGGAATGAACGCCGATCCCGACGACGTGGGTGTTGGCTTGAGCGCCTGGATCGACGACGAACTCGATCCGATCGAGCGGCGCGCCCTCGCGGCTCGATTGGCGACCGACGAACGTCTGCGCGCCGAACTGGTGGGGCTGGAGCGGGCACGTGCCGCCTCGCACGCCGCGTGCGACGAGATCCGCGAGTCGGCGCCACCGTTCCCGATGGCGCTCGAACTCGCGCTGTCCCCGCCGGCCATGCCGCGCCCACGCTGGAGCCGCCGCTTCCTGTCACGCGCCGCCCCGATCGCTGCAACGATCCTCGTCATGGCCGTGGTCGTGATGGTGGGGACGCGGGACGCCCCGGCGACGCCGCGCTCGTTGCTCGAGCGTGCCGCCGACGGCTACGCCGAGTTCGACGACGTCGAGCTGTACGTCGATTTCCAGTCCTCGGCCCTGGACTTCCTGCAAAGACTCGGCGACTCGAAGGCTGAGGGGGGCGCTCGGAGCTTCCGGCTGGAGATCAACAAGGCCGGCCAATACGTCATGCGCCAGCTGAAGGCCGGCGCGGTGGAGGAGGTCAGCGGCTTCGACGGCAGGGACCACTGGACGTACCGGCCGGGCGAGGGCACGACGACCGCCGCCGCGTCCGGGCCGATCAAGGTCAAGGTGACCATGAACGGCGCCGACGGTACGGACGCCGATTTGTTCCGGTTCCTGTCGTGGGATTTCGTCCGCGACCTGAAGACGAACGCGGCCGAGATCGCGATGACCGAGGTGACGGGCCCGAGCGACACGCGTGCCGGGCGACGGACGTTCCGACTCTCGCCATCGCCGTCGAAGGATGGCGAGACCCGTTGGGCCTGGACGGAGGCGACGATCACCATCGACCCGCGCCGGGACCTGATCGAGAAGTTCGTGCTCGACGTCCAGTTCGCGGCCGTGTCTCTGTTGCGCGTGCAGATCGAGGTGGGGCGCGTCGATCAACATCTGCGGCCGGCCTACTTCCGCCTTCGGTCGCACGCACCAGCAAGCCCCGCGGGAACTCCGAAATAGGAGCGCAGCGCTCCAGCGCGGCTGGATCGACAGGGCTCTGCCCTGTCGCCCTGCCCGGTCGCGAGAACCCTGGTGTGACCGCCCCGACGCCCCATCGCGGCCACCCCACGGCTCGCTGCGAAACCGACGTCGATCGCATTCACGACGAAGCTGGTGCCCCGTCGATCCGGCCGCACTGGAGCGCGGCGCTCCTCGGCGGCGGTCAGCGCTTCTCGATCGGGACCCAGGCCTTGTTCAGCTCGCCGAGGTACTCGGCGCGGGGGCGCATCAGGCGGTTGTCACCGAGTTGCTCGAGGACGTGGGCGGTCCAGCCGGCGACGCGCGAGACGGCGAAGAGCGCGCTGAAGATGTCCACCGGGATCTTCATCGCGTAGAAGGCCGACGCCGAGTAGAGATCCACGTTCGCGTAGATCTGCTTCTCTCGGATCATCACCTCTTCGAGTTTCTTCGACATCTCGAACCAGCGGGATTCGCCGGCCTTCTTCGACAGCTTCTCGGAGAGCGCGGCCAGGATCGGCGCGCGGGGATCGGTGGTCTTGTAGACCCGGTGACCGAACCCGGACACCTTCTCCTTCTTGGCGAGCTGCGCCTTCACGTAGGGCTCGACCTGGCTCACGTCACCGAGCTTCAGCAGGGTTTCCATCACCTGCTGATTCGCGCCGCCGTGAAGGGGTCCCTTCAGCGTGCCCACCGCCGACGTGACGGCGGAGTGCATGTCCGAGAGCGTGGCGCAGGTGACTCGCGCCGCGAACGTCGACGCATTCATGTCGTGGTCCGCGTGCAGGACCAGCGCCACGTCGAGGGCGTGCTCCACGTCGGTCGTCGGCTTCTTGCCGAACAGCAGGTACAGGAAGTTCGCAGCGTGCGACAGCTTGAGATCGGACTTCAGTACGTCGCGACCGTTCCGGATCCGATCCCAGCTCGCGACGATCGTCGCGACCTGCGCAGTCAGCCGCTTGGCCTTCCGCAGATTCGCCTCGGGCGACATGTCGTCCGTGTCCGGGTCGAACGAACCGAGTGCCGAGACTGCGGTGCGCAGGACCGCCATCGGGTGCGTGTCGCGCGGCACCTTCTGCATGAGCTCGACCACCGCACTGGGCACCTCGCGGTACGACGCAAGCTCCTTCTTCAGGGCGGTGAGCTCGGTCTTGTTCGGGAGGCGCAAGTTCCAGAGCAGGAAGCAGACCTCTTCGAAGGTCGCGTTGTCTGCCAGCGTCTGGATCGGGTAGCCGCAGTAGAAGAGCTTTCCCTCGTCACCGACGACTTTCGACAGGCGCGTCTGCGCGGCCACGACGCCGTCGAGGCCTTTGGTGAACTGGGACGCTTGCGATTCGGTAGTCATGCCGCAACTTGCCGATGCGATTGGGTTTACGATCCAGTGATAGGTGCGTTCACAGGCCCGTCACGTGAGATCCGGGGCGACTTCGAGCAGCCCGGTCGGCGAAAGGCTGGAGAGGGTAGTACACGGCCCCCGCCCTTTAAAGCGGCCGGACCGGTCGCCACCCCGGGCCGATCCCTGCCGATGAAGGGAATGCGTCGTGAACCGATCTCTTTGATCTGGAGAGGGATATCATCCGCTGCCCGTTCACCCGCCATGAGTGATTTCGACCTTGCCCACGCCCACGTTCTGCTCGCGCTGGCCGCACTTCTGACCTGTGCGCACGGGGTCGGATTCCTGTTCCAGCAGCTCCGCCTCCCCCGGGTCATCGGCGAGATCATGGGCGGCCTGCTCCTCGGCCCCACGGTCGCGGGCCAGCTCCTGCCCGACTTCTACCGGACCGTCTTCGGCAGCAACTGGAACGCCAACGTGATGCTGACGGCGATCTACAAGCTCGGGCTGATCCTCCTCCTGTTCTGCTCGGGGATGGAGATTCGCTCGTCGTTCGCCGCCGCCGAGCGCCGCGCAGCCGCCTGGATCACGGCCACGGGTACCGTCCTCCCATTCGGAATAGCTCTGGCGCTGGGCCCCCTCGTCGACCTCTCGTCGTTCCACGGTGCCGCCCGCAGCCTCGAGACCTTCCCCCTGGCGTTCAACCTCGTGATCGCCATCGCGATCGCCGTCACGAGCATCCCCGTCGTGTCGAAGATCTTTCTGGACCTGGACCTCGTCGACACGCCATTCGCGCGGATCGTCCTCAGTGCGGCCGTGATCGAGGACATCATCCTCTACGTGATCCTCGCGATCGCGCTCTCCCTCGTCGCGGGAGCCCCAGGCACGCGGGAGTTCGGCCTCGCAAGCCAGCTCCACATCGAGCCGGGCAGCGCCAAGGCCTTGAGCTACCACGTGATCGTCACCCTGGTGTTCTTCGGCCTCGCTCTCGGGTTCGGACGGCGCGCCTTCCGCTTCTTCGCGCTGAACAAATGGAACGTCGTGAACCGGGGCAGCCCCGTGGGCTACCTCCTCACGTTCCTCATGGGCCTGACCCTGCTCGCGCTCTACCTCGGCGTGAACATCATGTTCGGGGCGTTCGTCGCGGGCATGGTCGCGGCCGCGGCGACGACCGAGCGCGACGAGGCTCGCACGGCGATCCGGCAGTTCTCGTCCGCGTTCTTCATTCCCGTCTACTTCGCCATGGTCGGGCTTCGCCTGGACCTGGTCCACCACCTGCCGTTGGCGTTCTTCCTCGCGTTCACCGCCATCGCGTGCCTGATCAAAGCGACGAGTGTCTTCTTCGGCGCGCGCCTCGCGGGCCAGTCCCAGCACGGATCCGTGAACCTGGCCATGGTGATGAACGCCCGCGGCGGCCCCGGAATCGTGCTCGCATCGATGGCGCTCGACGCCCAGATCATCGACGACCGCCTCTACGTCGTCCTGGTCCTCGTCGCGATCGTGACGTCGCTCTTCGCGGGATGGTGGCTCCAACGAGCGCTGCGTCTGGGGCGACCGTTGCTCTGAGGGAAGCCGAAAATGAAGCGGGCGCCGCTGCCCGAAGACAGCCGCGCCCGCGTCGAACGAATGGGAGTCAGCGGACCGGACCGCTCAACTTCCGAACGTCGCCTGCGACTGCAGGTAGATCGAGATGACGTTGGTCGGCGTGAGGCTCACCGAGTACTGGAGCATGCCGTCCATGTCCAAGTACGAGGTGAAGTCCACGCAGACGCCCTGAAGCGCGAGGTTCAGCCCGATGGCATTGCGCGGGAGCGTCGCCGGCCGATCGATCATGAACATCGTCGCTCCGTTCTGGTCGAACGGGCCGATCAACTGGGGGAACGAGGGGGCCAGAATGTCCAGGTTGACCGCGCCGTAGGCCCCGTAGTCCAGGTAGGTCGTCCCACCGCGGACACCGAAGAACAGCACCATGAACTTCTTCGAGGCGCCGCCCGTGAGCTGGAAAGTGTAGAAGGCCTGGGACTCCGTCAGACTGAGCGTCGGAACCGCCGTCGGCTCGTTGACGAACGATCCGGGGTTGCCGCCGAGCGACGGGTCGCCGACGACGGGCGTGTCCGACGACACGGCCGTGCCGCCGGTTGCACCCGGGTCGTTACCCGTCGGCGTTCCTGACGTTCCCGACACCTGCGCGGACGCAACGAACGCCGTGAGGGCGAACGTCACCGCAACCAACATGGTTTTCTGAACTTTCATCGTGGTCCTCTTGCCCGTCGGGGACGCCAGTCATGCCGACGCGCCTGATCGGTGCACTGCTGAGATCTTTGACCTGCGCGATACAGGTCTTGCTTCAGGGATATATCTCGTCCACCGCGAACGACGGCTTGAGCCGGATTCCCTGGGAAAGCCTGCGAATCGGCGCCGGAAACCGGCGTGCGCGGGCAGGCATCGGCGGTCAGTGCGTGAGCGGCGACCGGATCAAAGCAGCCGGATGTCCACGTCGTCGAACGACGTCGTCGCGTCGGATTTCGTCCACAGGCCGATCTTGCCAGCCCGCTCGTCTTCGTCGACGGTCGCCGACGTCACCTTCGTCCCGTCGAAGAAGACGACCAGCGTGCGGCCCGTACAACGCAGCGTGAGCTTGTGCCATCCGGGCGTGACGTCGATCTCGACGCTCTGCAGCGTGGTGCGCTTGCCGCCGCGAACGGTGTAGAGACGCACGCTGCGCTCGAGCGGATTCCAGCGCGTGAGGTCGTAGTTCAGCGAGTCCTGCACGCGGCACATGATCCCGCCGCCCTGATCGGTCTGCCCCGAGAGCGGCTTCAGGTTTGCGGACACCTCCACGTCACGCGCAACCAACCCGTCGAAGAGGCACATGTTGAAGGTCGCCTCGGCATTGTGTGTTGCGACGTTGAGGACGTTCGCGCTCACGGGCGCACTCTGATCCTCGATCACACGCCATTCGGCCGCAGTACCCGTGCCGGCCATCTCCGCCGTCGTCCAGCCGGTCGGCGCCGCTCCGACCACGTCGACCGGCGCTTCGAACGTCACCGTCTGATTGCTCGCAGTTCCAGGGGACGTCTGACAGGCGACCGCCACGAGAAGCATCAGCGTGCAGGCGATGGTGATCTTCATCCGCGTCCTCCGATTCCGTGCGGCGAGTCTGGCAGGGGGTCGCGCGACCGCCAACGTTCGCGGCGGTGGGTCATTCCCGTGGCCCCGGGAACAGTCCCGGGTCGACCACGACGGGTTGGGGCCGCGCCAGCTCCAGATCGTTCAGATCGGCGTGCAGACTCTCGGTCTCGCGCCGCAACTCCGGCAGAACGTCGCGCAAGAGCTGGCGCAGTTTGAAGTCCGCCTGCTCGGACTCGTGGTCCCCGTCGTAGGTCGGCGGATCCGAGCGGTGCAGTTCGTAGTTGAGCCGCGCCCTGGCCCGGTTCCGGTTCGCGTCGTCGACCTTGGCCTTCAGCTCGTTCTTCGCGGGGCGGCTGTCGGGCAGGGGCGAGACGCGGTTCCAAGCCTTCAGCGCGTCCAGGTATCGCTCCTCGACGACGGCATTCCCCTCGACCCACTTCTCGTACGGGTGGAGGAACCTGCCCCGCAGCTCGACGAACTTGGCGCTGTAGGGCGACTCCACGTCGAGGAGCGCGAGGCCCTTGTGATAAAGGCTGACGGCGAGCTCCCGGTCCCAGGTCGGATCGCCTTTTTTCTTCCGCAGGTTCTTCACTTCCTCGACGAGATGCCCCGTGGCCTCGATGACGAAGTCCGCCTTGTGGGTCACTTCGGCGGGCGAGAGGTTCGGCCCTGCGATCTTCAGTGCGTTGACGGCGTCGAACCGGCGCAGGATCCCCCAGGACGCACTACCCACGAGGATCAAGCATGCGAGCGTGACGAGCAGCGTTCGCTCGGGCTTGCGTCGAAACTGCAGGACGTAGCGCCGCGCCAGCGGGACGCGGTCCTTCAGGATCGGATATCCCTGCCGGATGCGGCGCAGGTCTTCGGCGAGTTCGTTGCCGTCGCGATAGCGCCGATCGCGGTCCTTCTGCAGGCACGTCATGATCACCTGCTCGAGCATGCGCGGGATCGAGCGGTTGAAGCGGTGCGGCGGATCCGTCTCCTTGACCATGATCTCGCCGAAGAGCACCCCCTTGTCCGCCGCCCGCAGCGGAGCCTTGTTGGTCAGGATGCCGTGGGCAAACGGGTGGTGCCCCGTGAACACGCGATACATGCATACGCCGAGCGACCACACGTCCGTGCGCGCATCGACGGGGAGGTAGTTCTCCATCAACTGTTCCGGGGACATGCACGACACGGTGCCGACGAGAATTCCCATGCTGTCGAGCGAGTCGAACTTGTCGCGGCTGTCGAGCGCGAAACCGAAGTCGAGAACCACGGGCTCGCCGCGTTCGTTGATGATCACGTTCGCGGGTTTGAGATCGCGATGGACGATGCCGAGTCGATGCGCCTCGCCGAGGGCCCGCGCCGCCAGCTCGAAGAAGCGGATCCAGTCCTTGATGCGCTCGGCAGTCGCCGGGTAATCGGCGCGCTGCGCCCGCCGGCGATCGATCCCGTCGGTGACGCGCGCGCGCAGCCGCGCCAGGCGTCCCCGCAGCCCGCTCGGTGGCGGACGGTCGCCGGGCACCGCCGATGGCAACGCGATGACGGCATCGGGTACGGTAACGACGCTCGTGGAGATGTCGTTCGGATCCGCCACCGGCTCGGCCAGAGAACTCGCCGGCCCGGGGAGCACGGCGATCGGATCGTCCGGATCGAACACGAAGCTCGGCTCGCGATCGGGAAACTCGCTCACGTTCCCGGGGGTCTGGCGAAGGCAGTCCTCGAGCGTCGGTCCCTTCACGTACGACGTCACCAGGAACGGGATCCCGCGATCGATGCCGAATTCGACGAACTGGCAGATGCTGGCGAGGCCGCGCAGCTTCGCGAGCACCGAAGCCTCCCGCTTCAGGATGTCGAAGTACTCAGAGCGCCCCACGCTCACGAAGTGCTTGATCGCGTACTTGACCTCGGGGAGGTCGGCCTTGTGCGCGAGGAACACCTCGCCGGACCAACCGCGGCCGAGCCGTCCCTCGAGGATGTAGGGACCCGTCTTGCGCTCGTCGGCACGAGCCGGGGCCTTCGCGGGCTCGACGACGACCACGGACGGGCTCGCCATGGCCGAGGCCAGCGAACTCGGCGGCACGCCCTCCAGCTCCGCGAGCTTGCCGAAGAACTCGACGCACAGATCGGCGACGTCGTCGTACTCGGCCTGGTACTCGCGGAATGGGAGCAGCCGACCGCGCCGCCGATCACCGACCATCTTGCGCTGGCATTCGGTGACCCGGCGTCTCACGAGCTCACTGTCGTGGACGACGCTCGAAAGTTCGCTGGGCATGCTCTTTTCCCGGCTGTCAAGCCGGGTGCCGGGCATGATGGCACACCTTCACGTTTTCTGGCAACGACCGTCTGGGAAACGCACGCGCCCGGGATGACGAGGAAGCGACGTCGCTAGCGCCGCCCTAGCGCCGAAAGGTCCCAACTCTGCGCGACGTCCACGTGCCCGCTCCTACAACTCCACGTGTCCCTGAAGGAGCCCCCGATGGACCTGATCTGCGTCGCCGTCCTCGCCGTCCTCTTCCTCGCCGCGTTCGCGTTCGCGGGTCTCTGCGAACGCGTGAAGTGAGCGTCCATGGAGACCATGACCGCGATCGCCTGCGTCCTCGCCGTCGGGCTCTTGATCTACCTCTTCGTCGCGCTGCTGCGACCCGAATCGATCGAGTGACGTCATGACCTGGATCCCTCTCGTCCTCCAAGTCTCCGCCCTGTGCGCGCTCGGGGTTCCCGTGGGCCGCTGGATCGCCCGCGTGTTCATGGGTCAGCCCACGGGACTCGGGCGTGTCCTCGGCCCCATCGAACGCACGCTGTATGCGGTCGCGCAGGTCGATCCGGCACGGGAGATGAGCTGGAAGACCTACACGGTCGCCATGCTCGTGTTCAACGCGCTCGGGGCCGGCGCCGTCTACGCCATCCTGCGCCTGCAGCCGCTCCTCCCGCTCAACCCGGATCACCTGCCCGCCGTGTCACCAGACTGCGCGCTGAACACCGCGTTGAGCTTCGCCACGAACACGAACTGGCAGTCCTACGGCGGCGAATCGACCATGAGCCACCTCTCGCAGATGGCCGCACTCGGAGTGCAGAACTTCGTGTCGGCTGCAACGGGAATCGCCGTTCTCGTCGCGTTCGTGCGGGGCTTTTCGCGACGCGAATCCACGACAATCGGGAACTTCTGGGCCGACCTCGTTCGCAGCGTCGTCTACGTCCTTCTCCCGCTCTCGTTCGTGCTCGCGATCACGCTGTGCGGCCTCGGCGTCGTGCAGTCGCTCTCCCCGAGCACGTCCGTGCGCGGACTCGATTCAGCGACGGTCGCAACGCAGACGATCCCGCTCGGCCCCGTGGCCTCGCAGGTCGCCATCAAGCAACTCGGCACGAACGGCGGCGGGTTCTTCAACGCGAACTCCGCGCATCCGTTCGAGAACCCAACGCCGCTGACGGGGTTCCTCGAACTGTTCTCGATCCTCCTCCTTCCCGCGGCGCTGTGCTTCACGTTCGGCCGGCTCGTCGGTGACGGGCGCCAGGGGCGCGTGATCTTCATCGCGATGATGCTCCTGTTCGTGCCGCTCGCGGCCTCCGTGATCGCCGGCGAGACGAACGGAACACCGACGCTGTCGGCGGCCGTCGGGGCGCCTTCGGGGGCCAGCGTCCCGAACCTCGAAGGCAAGGAGGTCCGTTTCGGCGCAGCCGAATCGGCCCTGTGGTCCGCGGCGACGACGGCCGCGTCGAACGGCTCCGTCAACGCGATGCACGACTCGTTCGTTCCCATGGGCGGCCTCGTCCAGATGCTCTTCATGCAGCTCGGCGAGGTGGTGTTCGGCGGCGTCGGCTCGGGTCTTTACGGCATGCTCGTCTTCGCGATCATCGCCGTGTTCATCGCGGGGCTCATGGTCGGTCGCACGCCCGAGTACCTGGGCAAGAAGATCGAAGCCTTCGAGATCAAGATGGCGTCCCTCGTCGTCCTGATCCCCGTGCTCACCGTCCTGATGGGCACGGCGCTCGCGGTCTCGTGCGAGGCGGGTCTCGCCGGGATCGCCAACCCGGGACCCCACGGGTTCTCGGAGATTCTCTACGCCTTCTCGTCGGCGGCGAACAACAACGGGAGCGCGTTCGCGGGACTCGGCGCGAACACGCCTTTCTACGACACGGTTCTGGGCGTGGCGATGGTGCTCGGCCGCTACTTCCTCGCGATTCCCGTGCTCGCCATCGCCGGCTCGCTCGCCGCGAAGAAGTCGATCCCTGCGGGCCCGGGGACGCTACCGACCCACGGCGTCCTCTTCGTCGTGCTGTTGCTCGGATCGGTCCTCCTGGTTGCTGCGCTCACGTTCGTGCCGGCGCTCGCGCTCGGCCCGATCGTCGAGCACCTGATGATGAAAGGGCGGTGATCGATCCCATGAATGCCGTCAGCCGTATCCAGCCGGACCAGAAGGCTCGCGTCTCGCGGTCGGGCTTCCGAGGCCCGTTGATCCGTCGCGCGATCCGCGACGCCATCGTCCGGCTCGCGCCGCAGCGCCAGCTCCGAAACCCCGTGATGTTCGTCGTCTGGGTGGGTTCCGCCCTCACCACGGTGAACGTCGCATGGACGCTGCACCGAGGCGGCGGCGACGTCGGCTTCGAGATCGCGATCTCCGCGTGGCTGTGGTTCACGCTGATCTTCGCGAACTTCGCCGAGGCCGTCGCCGAGGGACGGGGCAAGGCGCAGGCGGACGAACTGCGGAAGACGCGCGAGAACGTGATCGCCCGCCGCCTGTTCGAGCACTCGCGCGAGGCATTCTTCGAGAAGGTGCCGTCGTCGAGCCTGTCCAAGGGTGATTGGGTGATCGTCGAGGCCGGCGAGATCATCCCATGCGACGGCGACGTGAAGGAAGGAATCGCGTCCGTCGACGAGAGCGCCATCACTGGCGAGAGCGCTCCAGTGATTCGCGAGGCCGGCGGCGACCGCAGTGCCGTCACCGGCGGGACGCGCGTCCTTTCCGACTGGCTCGTCGTCGAGGTCGCAACCGAGGCTGGCTCCACCTTCCTCGACCGCATGATCGCGCTCGTCGAAGGCGCACGCCGGAAGAAGACCCCGAACGAGATCGCCCTCGACATCCTGCTCGCCGGACTGACGATCGTCTTCCTCGTGGTGACGGTCACACTGCGGCCGTTCTCGGCGTTCGGCGGCGCAAGCGGCGGGCTGTCGCTCGTGGTCCTGATCGCGCTCCTCGTGTGCCTCATCCCCACGACGATCGGCGCGCTCCTTTCCGCCATCGGGATCGCCGGAATGGACCGCATGGTGCGACACAACGTCATCGCCACGTCAGGTCGCGCCGTCGAAGCCGCAGGTGACGTCAGCGTTCTGCTGCTCGACAAGACGGGGACGATCACGCTCGGCAACCGCCAGGCGATCGAATTCACGCCCGCGAACGGCATCACGCGCGAACGGCTGGCCGACGTGGCGCAGATCGCGTCGCTCGCCGACGAGACGCCGGAGGGCCGCAGCATCGTCGCGCTCGCGCGCGAGCGCTTCGGGCTCGCGCCCCGCGACGTCCGCGCCGTGTGCGGAACCTTCGTGCCGTTCTCCGCGGAGACGCGCATGAGCGGTGTCGACCTGCCGGACGGTCGCCGCCTCCGCAAGGGCGCCGAAGACGCGGTGGCCGACTGGATCCGTCCGCAGGGCGGCGTGATCCCGAAGGACGTGCGAGATGCAGTCATGGCGATCGCCAAGAGCGGTGGCACCCCGCTCGTGGTCTCCGACGGAGCCCAGGTCCTGGGCGTGATCCACCTGAAGGACGTGCTCAAGCGCGACATCCGCGAGCGCTTCGGCGAGTTGCGCCGAATGGGCATCCGCACGGTGATGATCACCGGCGACAACCCCATGACGGCGGCGTCGATCGCCGCCGAAGCTGGCGTGGACGATTTCCTCGCGCTCGCGACGCCGGAGCGCAAGCTCGCACTGATCCGCGAGCATCAGAGTCGCGGCCACCTCGTCGCCATGACGGGCGACGGCACGAACGACGCGCCCGCCCTGGCCCAGGCCGACGTCGCCGTCGCCATGAACTCGGGCACGCAGGCGGCGAAGGAAGCCGCCAACATGGTGGACCTCGACTCCAATCCGACGAAGCTCATCGAGATCGTCGAGATCGGCAAGCAGCTGCTCATCACGCGGGGCGCGCTGACGACGTTCAGTCTCGCCAACGACGTCTCGAAGTACTTCGCGATCATCCCGGCCGCGTTCGCAGCCACGCATCCCGCTCTCGGAGCACTGAACGTCATGGGGCTGAAGACGCCCCAGAGTGCGATCCTGTCGGCAGTCATCTTCAACGCGCTCATCATCGTCGCGCTGATCCCGCTCGCGCTGCGCGGTGTCCGGTTCCGGCCAGCCTCGGCCGAGAGTCTCCTGCGTCGCAACCTACTCATCTACGGCGTCGGCGGACTCCTGGTCCCCTTCGCCGGCATCAAGCTCGTGGACGTGTGCCTGAGCGCGCTCCACCTCGCGTGAGAATCGCCATGACTCACTTCCGCCCAGCAGCCATCCTGCTCGCTGCATTCACGCTGCTGCTCGGGTTCATCTATCCACTGACGGTCACCGGGATCGCCCGCGTGTTCTTCCCCCATCGCGCTTCGGGGAGTTTCGTCATGAAGGACGGCGTCGTCGTCGGCTCCGAGCTGGTCGGGCAGTCGTTCACAGGGCCGAGATGGTTCCACGGTCGGCCGTCGGCGACGGCGGCCTTCCCCTACGATGCGGCCAACTCGGCGGGCTCGAACCTCGGTCCGACCAACCCCGCACTGGCAGCGGTGGTCTCCGCCCGCGCCGCGGCGGTTCGAGCTCTCGACCCCGCCGGAGCCGATGTCGTGCCCGTGGACCTCGTCACCGCATCCGCCAGCGGGCTCGACCCGCACGTGACACCGGAAGCCGCCTACCGGCAGGTCGCCCGCGTGGCGCGTGCGCGAGGGTTGGAAGAGCCCCGGGTGCGGGCGCTCGTCGCCGAGTTGACCGAGGGTCCGACGTTCGGCATGCTCGGGTGCTCGCGAGTGAACGTCCTTCTCCTGAATCTCGCGCTCGACCGGCTGCGCTGACGCCCATGGCCAACACCGAACGCCGACCGGATCCCGATGCCATGCTCGAGCGTGCGCGGTCGGAGGAAGCAGCCCGCAAGCAGGGTCGGCTGAAGGTGTTCATCGGATTCGCGCCCGGCGTCGGCAAGACGTTCGCCATGCTCGAGGCGGCCCGCGCGCAGGTCGCCGACGGGCGCGACGTCGTGATCGGTTGGATCGAGACGCACGGTCGTCCCGAAACGGAAGCCATGGCTCGTGGGTTCGAACGACTCGCGCCGCGCCTCCTCCCGTACGAGGGACGCACCCTCGCCGAGTTCGACTGCGAGGCCATGCTCGCTCGCCGTCCGGCGCTCGCGCTCATCGACGAGTACGCCCACGCGAACGTCCCCGGCACCCGCCACGCACGCCGCTGGCAGGACGTCCAGGACCTGCTCGACGCTGGCATCGACGTGTGGACGACGCTGAACGTCCAGCACATCCTCAGCCTGAACGACGTCGTGGCGCAGATCACGGGGATCCGCGTCCGCGAGACGATCCCCGACACGGCGTTCGACCGGGCGGACGAAATCGAACTCGTCGACCTCCCGCCGGACGACCTCCTCCGCCGCCTGCGCGAAGGCAAGATCTACGGGGGCGAGCAGGCGGAACGCGCCGTCGATAACTTCTTCCGCAAGGGGAACCTCATCGCTCTGCGCGAGCTCGCCATGCGGAGGGCCGCCGAGCGCGTCGACCAACAGGCGTCGACCTACAAGATCGAGCAGGGCATCGCGCAGCC
Source organism: Planctomycetota bacterium (assembly GCA_044222185.1). Classification (GTDB taxonomy): domain Bacteria; phylum Planctomycetota; family CAIWVZ01; genus JBGANV01. The sequence continues at coordinate 847,280 of JBGANV010000002.1, read as the reverse complement.
GTGGGCGACGAGCGAGCGTCTTCTCGTGGCGATCAGCCCGTCGCCGCACTCGGCCAGCCTCTTGCGCGCCGCATATCGCATGGCGTCGGGCCTGCGCGCGCCGTGGCTCGCGCTCTCCGTCGAAACAGCCGATAGCGAGCGCCTCTCCCACGCGGACCGTGACCGGTTGGCGTCCAACATCGATCTTGCCGAGCGCCTCGGTGCCGAGACCATCACCGTGACGGGCGATGACGCCGCCGCGGAGATCCTTGCGGTCGCCAACGCGCGCAACGTGACGCGAATCATCGTCGGCAAGCCCGGCTCGGTGCGCGGCCGTGGCGCCGGCGTGCTCGTTCGTGACCTCATCGCGCGCTCGGGGTCCATCGACGTCCTCGTCACCGCCGGGGACGATGCGTCCGAGCCTCCCGCCGCACCGGTCGCCCATGAGCGCGGCTTCCGTTTCGCCGACTACGCGATCGCCGCCGGTGCCGTCGCCGTGGCGACCGGCATCGGCCTGTTGGGCCGACCGATCCTCAACATCGCCGATCACGCGATGATCTACGTGCTCGCCATCCTGTTCGTCTCGAGTCGGACGTCGCGCGGTCCATCGCTCCTCTCGTCGCTCGCCTCCGTCGCCGCGTTCGACTTCTTCTTCGTGGAGCCGTTCCTCACGTTCGACGTGGCGGATCTGCGCCACCTCGTGACCTTCGGCGTGCTCACGCTCACGGGCCTGATGGTCAGCGGGCTCACGGCCCGCGTCCGCGCACAAGCCCAGACCGCCCGCGAACGCGAGCACCGCACGGCCGCGCTCTACGCCATGAGCCGCGACTTCGCCGCCAGTCGCGACTGCGCGGGGATCGCCGCCGCCGCGGCCCGGCACTTGAGCGAGATGTTCGACACGACGGTGACGATGGCTCTCGCCGACGCCCGTGGGAACCTCGACTCCGAATCCGACGGATCCCGGGACGCGACGGTGGCGCGCTGGGTCTTCGAGCATGGACGACCGGCCGGCGCGGGAACGGAAACGCTGCCGGGCGGCACCGACCTCTTCCTGCCCCTCGCGGGCGCGACGCGCTCACTCGGCGTGGTCGCGGTCGCATTGGGCGCGCGCGCGACGGGGTTCACGCCGAGCCAGCGGCAACTCCTCGACAACGCCGTGCGGCAGACGGCCCTCGCCATCGAGCGCGCGCGGCTCGACGAGGAGGCGGCCGCCGCGCGCCTCACCGCCGAATCCGAACGGCTGCGGAATGACCTGTTGAGCTCCGTGTCGCACGATCTGCGGACGCCACTGGCGGCGATCACGGGTGCGGCGACGACGCTGGCGGACGCGACGGAGCCGGCGTCGGCAGAGGTCCGGCGCGATCTCGCCGAGTCGATCCGCGACCAGGCGGAGCGACTCGAGCGGCTCGTGCACAACCTGCTCGAGCTCACCCGGATCCAGTCGGGCGCCATGACCGTGCGCCGTCAGTGGTGCCCGCTGGAGGAGATCATCGCCGGCGCCAGACGCCGGGTCGATTCCGTCATGGGTCGGCGAGACGTCGCCGTCGACGTACCCTCGGACGTGCTCCTGATCCACGCGGACCCGACCCTCATCGAGCAGGTGCTCGTCAACCTGCTGGAGAACGCCGCCAAGTTCACGTCGCCGCAGGCGCACGTCGTGATCCGCGGCGTGCGCGACGCGCGCGACGTCGTCGTCACGGTTGCGGACGACGGCCCCGGAATCGCCCCCGGCGACGAGGAGCGGATCTTCGACCGGTTCCATCGCGGCGTCGGCGCAGAGCGGGCTCGCGGCGCCGGTCTCGGACTCACGGTGTCACGCGCGATCGCGTCCATTCACGGCGGCACGCTCACGGGATCGAATCGACCGACGAACGGCGCCGTGTTCACGCTGACGATCCCCGATGGCGAGGGTTGCGAGGATCCGGCGCCACAGGGCGACGAGGGGGAAATGGCACCGTGACTCCGTCCGAGTCGCAACGCCCCGAAGGCGGATCGCCGGGTCCTGCGATCCTCGTCGTCGAGGACGAGGCCCCGATCCTCAAGTTCCTCCGCGCGAGCCTGTCGGCGCACGGTTTTCGATACATCGAAGCCCGCAACGGCGCGGAGGCCCTGCGGTTCGCGGCCGACCACATGCCTGACGCGATCCTCCTCGACCTCGGTCTCCCCGACATGGACGGCATCGACGTCACGAAGCGCCTGCGCGAGTGGTCCACGATTCCCATCGTCGTCGTGTCGGCGCGCGGTCGCGAATCGGACAAGGTCGCCGCCCTCGACGCCGGCGCGGACGACTACCTGACGAAACCGTTCGGCGTACCCGAGCTGATGGCGAGGCTGCGGGCCGTCATGCGCCGCGGTCCGCCCGCCGGCGCGGCGGACGGCAAGGGCGGGAGCGTCTTCACCGTCGGGCCGCTTCGCGTGGACCTGGCCGCGCATCGGGTCTTCATCGGCGGCGACGAGACTCACCTGACGCCAATCGAGTTCCGCATCCTCGCGACGCTCGTCCGCCACGCAGGGAAGCTCGTGACGCACGCCCAGCTCCTCGCGAGCGTGTGGGGACCGCGCAGCGGCGCGCAGCCACACTACCTGCGCGTCTACATGACTCATTTGCGGCGCAAGCTCGAGAAGAACGCGAGCGCCCGCATCCTCCAGACGGAGGTGGGCATCGGTTATCGCCTCAACGTCGACGACTCCCCGTGACGCGGGCCCGTCGCCGTCATTTGCCGGCGTCGAGCCGCAAGAAGAGCTTGCGAGCCTCGGCCTGCGCGCGCGTCTGATCGAGCCAGAGCGGATCCGAGTCGGCGATCGTCTGACTCAGGACGAACTCGATCTCGCGCCTGGCGAGGTCGCGATCGCCTTCCTCCAACGCCCAGTCGCTCGCGAGCATGACGTGGTTGTCGAGGAACTGCGGCGCGAGCTCGATCGCACGATCGAAGTGCGTCCGGCTCTTCTTCATGTCGCCGCCGGCGATCCCCGGCAGCGCCGCGTAATAGGCGCCGAAGAAGCGATGCGGTCCGGCGAACTGAACCGTCTCGTCGAGTTCCAACGCCCGTCGCGCCAGCACGACGAGTTTCGGATGATCGGCCATCTCGGCGAAGGTGCCGCGCAACTGCGCGCTCCGGCCCCAGGCCGACGCCATGAGGAGCAACACGCTCGCGTAGGGCTTGGGCACGAGTGCGACGGCGTCCTTGTCGACGCGGTTCTTCGTCGTCTCCATGAGCGCCCTGAACTCGGGGACGAGGAGCAGGCATTCGAACGCGTAGTTCTTGCTCTTCTCGAAGAGCGGCAGAAGCTCCGGGCCCTTGGGATCCGCGTCCGACAGGACGGTCGCGAGGTCGAAGCACACCTCGGCGGCCTTCGTCAGGATCTCCTTGCGCTCCGCCGCGTCGGGACTGCCGAGCGCACGCGCGTTCTCGAAGGCACCGAGGGATTCACGCAGGCGACCCGCCGTGTCCTCGCGCACGCGGCTGCGCAGGTCCGTGCCCCGCATCAGTTCGCTGGCGGCCGTCGCTCGCGATTCGACCACGGGACGGCTCTCGACGGCGAGAACCTCCGGATCGACTCCGGAGCACCCCGCAATCATCAAAGTGACGAGCGAAAGCGCGATGACGACGACGCGGGAAAGGGTCCGGCTGCTCACGGCGCGCAGGCTAACAGTCACGGGAGCGGCGTCCGATCCGGTCGGGGGATTACCCGCCGGTAACGTCCCGGGGGCCGCCGAGCGGCGCGCGCGCGCCGGACTCCTGGGGTGGATTGCGCGATCACCCCTCGGAGCGCCGCTTGCATGGCTCAGGGCGCGGAGGTCACATGGCATCGTTTCGGGCTCTCCTCTCCACGGCCGTCCTCGTCGCTGCGCAGGCGCGTGCCCAGACGACTCCGTACCTGTTGGCGAAGGAACTGATTCCGTCGCCGACGACGCTCGTGGCGCAGCCGATCGACTTCGACGCCGACGGCGACATGGACCTGCTGACGGAGAACTCGGGGATTCTCGTGAACGACGGCCACGGGAGCTTCACGCGGCAGGTGACACCCGCGCCGCTGCTGGGACTGTCGGCGGCGACCGCGGGTTACTTCATCCGGCCTGACGACCCGTTGACGGTCGCCGGCGACATGAACGGCGATGGATTCCCCGACGTGCTCTCGATCAACCAGACGAGCTACGCGTCGCTCGCACTCGCAACACTCCGCGTCAACAACCTCGCCGGGTCGTTCACGACTGCCACGACGGGACTTCCCCAGTTCCCGCCGGGCATCGTGACCGCGATCGCCGCGGGTGACGTCGATGGCGACGGAGATCTGGACATCGTCTTCGGTTTCGAGAATCCCCCGTTCTCTCTCTCGAACGGAACTCCCAGCCCGAGCACGCCGCGGCTGTGGCGCAACGACGGTTCGGGCGGCTTCACCGACGTCACGGGGCTGTTTCCCGCCAACACCGCGTGCTTCGCGTCCCAGATCCTGCTGGCCGACGTCGACGGCGACGGCGACCTGGACGTCTTCGCCGCGGCTCACGCGGCGGGCTCACTCGGCTTCCTGCTCCGCAACGATGGCGTCAACGGGTTCACGCTGGCCGCGACGGTCGGACTCGGCTTCAGCCTCGGACAGCACCTCGCCATCGGCGACGTCGACGGCGACGGACGCCCCGACGTGATCGACGTGCCAGAGGGCCTCGCCCAGGTCAGCGTCCTCTTGAACGCGGGCGCAAGTACGTTCGCTGCGCCCGTGGTCGGCCCCATTCCGAGCCCGGGAGTCCCAGCGCTCGTCGACGTCGACGGCGACGGGCGCCCGGAGTTGATCGTGCGGTCCGCTCTCGCGATCACCGTTCATCCGATCTCCACGTCGGGCGTCGTCGGCGCCGCGATCCAAACCGTGCTCGTGGCCGCGCCGAAACCGGCGACGCAGGACTTCCTCGAGCTGCGCCTCCTGCGCGTCGACGTCGACGTGGACGGCGATCAGGACGTCGTCGCCCGATATGGCGGCGGCCACCTCGTCCTGTTCAACGATTCCCAGGGCCACCTCGTGCCCGCACCGGGAACGTTGATGGGATCGCAGGACCACGGCGGTGCGCAGCGGGGACCTGAATGGTGACGGCCTCCCCGACCTCGTCGTCGCCCGGCGCGCCAACGGCAACCCCTTCACTCCCAATTCGTTCCTCGCATCGACGCTGATCATCCGCAACCTCGGCAACGGGACGTTCGCAGCCCCCGTAGCCCTTCCGGCGCACGCCACGTTCGACGTCGAACTGGCCGACGTCGACAGCGACGGGGACCTGGATCTGATCGAAGCCAACTCCAATCTCAACGGGACGGAGTCGAGCGCCCTCTTCCTGAACGATGGAGCGGGCACGTTCACCGCGGCACCGTTCCCGACGAACGAGCGGCAGTCGGTCTGTGTCGGCGACATCGATCAAGACGGCGACGTCGACCTCATCATGGACTGGACGATCTCCCTGAACTCCGGAACCGGCGTCTTCGCGGTGAGCGGAGCGACCCCACCGCCCTACTTCGGCTCCGTCGTCTGGCCGTCGAAGGATGCGCTGATCGACGTGGACGGCGACGGAGATCTCGATCTCGTTCAGGCGGACGGCCGCCTCCTCCGCCGCCAACCCGGGGGCTGGGGCAGTTGGGAGCTGCTGCCCATGCGACTGTCGATCCCCGTCACGGCCGCGGACTTCGACCGGGACGGCGACGTAGACCTCGTCGGCGTCGGCCCGTGCATCCTCACCAACACGACGACGCAGCTCGGCGCGCTCCTCCCCGCGCGACTTTCGCGACCCGCATCGCTGGAGCTTCGTGCGGCGCCGACGACACCGTGGGTGCTCGTTGCGGCGGCCGCGCCCGGATCCGTCGCGCTCGCGCCATTCGGAACGGTCCTGATCGATCCGGCGACGGCCTTCGTCGTCGGTAGCGGGACATCTCCGGCGAGCGCTCTGACGACGATCTCGGCTCTCGCACCGTCGGCGCCCAGTGCCGTGGGCACGACCATCTACTTCCAGGCCGTGCTGACGCTGCCATCCGGGCCCAGGCTCAGCTCCGCCGATGGATTCACCATCGGGAACTTCTGAATCGACCGCACGAGGAGACGTCGCATGCCGGCGCGGCCATCCGATGCAATAGCCCGCGTCGCCGCACCGTTGCATGAGTGTATGGGACGCGCGGCTGATAGAACCACGGCCGTGAGTCTCGCGCGTCCCGCTCGCGCGGATCCCGCAACGAAACGTGCCGCCGAATTCCCCCACAGCCCCAACGACCCGTCGCGACTCGGGCCTGCGCCTCTTGGGGCGCTCCCTCCTGCTCGCGGTCGCGACCGTGGGACTCCTCACGTCCGCGTGCTCGCCGCCGACGACGGTCTCGACCACCCCCGCGCAGCCCGCGCCGACGGAAGTCGCCGTGGGCCCCGTGCGCACGGGTCCGCTTCAACGCGCCGTGCGCGTCACCGGAACGCTCTTCGCCGACGAGGAGATGACTCTCTCTGCGAAGGTGCCCGGCCGCGTGATGGCGGTCCTCCACGACGTCGGCGACGTGGTCGGGCCCGGAAAGATCCTCGCGCGCGTCGACCCGACGGACTACGAGCTGCAGATCAGCCGCAAGTCGCTCGCCCTCCGCGAGACGTTGGCGAAGCTCGGGGTCGCCGAGATCCCGTCCATGGACAAGACGCTCGACGACCTGCCATCCGTCCGTCGCGCGCAGATGCAGGCAGCGAACGCCGAAGCCCGCTTCCAGCGCGGGAAGCAACTTCACGAGCAGACCCCGCCGCTCATGTCCGACCAGGACTACGCCGACCTGCAGACGACCGTCGACGTGGCGAAGAGCACGCTCGACGTCGAACGGCTGAACGTGAAGGCCCTGATCGCGGAGGCGTATTCGAAACAGGCCGACCTGCGCACGTCGCAGCAACAGCTCGCGGACACCACGGCCGCCGTCCCGGCGGAGAACGTTCCCGCGCGCGACATGCCGGCCGCCGACGGGCGCGACGAAGGCGGAACCCGCAGCTACGCCATCGCGGCGCGAATGGTCAGCGTGGGCGACTACGTGCGTGAAGGCTCGCCGATGTTCAAGCTCCTTGACGAGGACCCGATCAAGCTGCGCACGCCGGTGCCCGAGCGCCATCTCGCCCGCATCAAGCTCGGTCAGCGCGTGCGCGTCGAAGTCGAGGCGTGGCGCGATCCGTTCATCGGCGTCGTGACGCGCATCAATCCGCAGACGGACGTCCGCACGCGCAGCTTCACCGTCGAGATCTCCATCCAGAACTCCGAGCGCAGGCTGAAGGTCGGCGCATTCGCCAAGGCCGCGATCGAAACCGAATCCAGCGCGAACGTGATCTTCGTCCCGGCGTCGAGCATCGCGTCGTTCGCCGGAGTCCAGAAGGTGTACACGGTCGTCGACGGCAAGGCCGTCGAGAAACCCGTCGTCCTCGGCGAACGCGATGGGGATTGGGTCGAGGCCCGATCCGGCGTCGGCGCCACGGACGTCGTCGTCACCGACGGAGCCCAGTCGCTCGCGCACGGGACGCCCGTTCGCGTTCGCGGGTCGGCTTCCCTTCCGGCCAGTCGTCCCGGAGACCCGCCGCGATGACCCGCCGTGGGTCCGCGCTCGTCACCCTGGCGGTCGCCGTCTGGGCCCTCGGCGCGTGCTCGATCGACGAGGGGGCCGACGTCGCAAGCTACCGCCGCGTGCTGGACGGCGACGACCCGCCCGCCGTCGCCCTGCCGGCCGAGGGACAGCCACTCTCGCTCCTCGTGGCGCTGCGCCTCGCAAACCGCCAGAACGAGCGCCTCGCCATCGAAGGCGAGAACTACGTCCAAGCGCTGATCGCACGCAAGCGCGCCGCCGCCGCGTTCCTCCCCACGATCGATGGACGGGCGTCGATCGGCGCGGCCGAGGCTCCGACCGGTGCCCCCGGCGGGGCCAACGCAACTCACGACATCGGGTTCAGAGCCGACCAACTTCTGTTCGGGGGGCCGCGCACCACGGCCGAGATCGAACGCCGCGAGGATCTCGTGAAGGCCGGACGCTTCCGCCTCCTCGACCTCCAGGAGTCGCTGCTCATCGACGTGGCGCGCGTCTACTTCAGGATTCTGCGCTCGGAGCGCCTGGTCACCGTGCTCACGAACTCGCTCTCGCTCCAGGAGGAGCGTGTCCGTGACGCCAAGGCGCGCCAGCAAGTCGGCATGGCACGCGTGCTCGACGTCGCGCAGAACGACGCACAGGCATCGCGTACGCGCGTCTCGCTGATCGACGCCCGCAACGACGTCGCGAACGGCCGCGTCCTCCTCGAGAACCTGACGGCCTCGCCCGTGCGTTCGCTCGCGTTGACTGAAGACGTCGACCTCGCCACGCGATGGAACACGGTCGACGAGGCGCGGCTCTGCGCCCTGACCACGCGGCAGGACGTCCGTGCCGCGGACGCGCGCATGCGTGCCGCGCGCCACGCCGTCGACGTCGCCTATGGCCGCTACATCCCCACGATCGACCTCAGCGCCGCCTTCTCCGTGGATCGCGACGCGTCGCCGCCGGGCATGAACTGGTCGATCTTCGTCTCGCTGCTGACGCCCATCTTCTCTGCAGGCCTGATCGAAGACGACATCCGGCAGGCACTCTCCGAGTTGCGGCAGGCGGAGCAGACTCTGTCGGCCATTCGGCGCGGTGTCGAGTTGGAGGTCGACGTCGTCTGGCAGGACCTTGCGGCTGCCCGCACCCGTCTCGCCGAGCTCGACACTCAACTCGCGTCGGCACAGACCGCCTATCGACAGTCCGACGAGTCGTACAAAGTCGGGCTCGCGACGAACCTCGAACGGCTCGTCGCGCAGGACGTGCTGCTTTCGGCGCAGCTCCAGATCTCGAGCACGACGTACGACGTGCGGCTCCTCGAATTGGAACTCCTGCGCACGCTGGGAATGCTCGCCGACGTGCTTGCCGTTCGAGGCGACACCGAATCCCGCCCCGACTCACGTCCATAGCGCGCACCGACCATGCAGAAACTCGCCGAGCTTTGCATTCAACGCCCCGTCTTCGCGACGATGCTCATCCTGGCGATGGTCGTCGTCGGCACGACTGGCTACGTGAACCTCGGCGTCGATCGCGTCCCCTCCGTCGACCTCCCGACCGTCCGCGTGCAGACGTCGCTCCCCGGCGCGGCGCCCGAGGAAGTCGAGACCGAAGTCACGTACCGCGTGGAGGAGGTCGTCAACACGGTCGAGGGCATCGACCAGTTGCGGTCCATCTCCGTGCCGGGCAGCTCGATCATCCTCGTGACCTTCGGCCTCGGGCGAAACATCGACGTCGCCGCTCAGGACGTCCGCGATCGCGTGGCGACCGTCGTTCGGGACCTGCCCGTGGAGGCGCGGCCGCCGGTCATCGCCAAGGTGAACAACGACAGCGATCCCGTGCTGACCGTCGCGCTCGCAGGCTCACGATCCGTCCGCGAGCTCACCGAGCTCGCCGACAAGGTGCTCAAGATCCAACTCGAGCGATCCACCGGCGTGGGCGAAGTGCGCATCAGCGGCGGGCTCGAGCGCGCCATCACGGTCAGCGTCGATTCCGACAAGCTGGTCGCGTACCAGCTGCCGATCACGGCGGTGCGCGACGCGATCCAGCGCCAGAACACCGAGGTTCCCGGCGGCAACGTGACGGGAATGGTCCGCGAGCAGAGCCTCCGCACGCAGGGGAAGCTCACGTCGGCAAGAGAGTTCGAAGACGTCGTCATCTCGACCATCGACGGCGTGCCGATCCGCATCCGCGACATCGGCACGGTGGAGGACGGCACCAAGGAGCAGCGCTCGATCGCACGGCTCGACGGAGTGCCGACCGTGACCGTCGAGATTCAACGCCAGACGGGCGCAAACACCGTCGAGGTGATCGAAGGCTGCAAGGCGAAGCTCGAAGCGCTGAAGGCCCAGCTTCCCTCCGACGTGCACGTCGAGATCATCCGGGACCAGTCCCAGTACATCTACAACGCGCTCGGTGAGATCCGCCTGCACCTCGTGCTCGGCAGCATCCTCGCGAGCCTCGTCGTCCTGGCATTCATGCGCAACCTGCGGGCGACGTTCATCGCCGCCATCGCGATTCCCACGTCCGTCATCGCCACCTTCGGGATGATGTGGGCGCTCAAGTTCACGCTGAACAGCGTGACCATGCTCGCACTCGTGCTCATGGTGGGAGTCGTGATCGACGACGCCATCGTCGTCCTCGAGAACATCTTCCGGTTCATCGAGGAGAAGCGCATGCCGCCCATGCAGGCGGCGAAGGAGGCGACCCGGGAGATCGGCCTCGCCGTCCTCGCGACGACGTTGAGCCTCGTCGTGATCTTCGTCCCCGTGTCGTTCATGTCGAGCGTCTCGGGGCGATTCCTCTATCAGTTCGGGATCACGGCGGCCGTCTCCGTGCTCGTCAGCCTTCTCGTGTCGTTCACGCTCACGCCCATGATGTCGGCGCGCCTCCTGAGGACGGGTGACACCATGCATCCGGGCGGGTTGGCGTCGTCGCGGCGCGGTTTCTACCACTGGATCGACAAGTCCTACGAGTGGATGCTCCGCGTGTCGCTCCGGTTCCGCGTGCTCACTGGACTGTTCGCGATCGCGGTGATCGCGTGCTCGGTCCCGCTGTTCGACCTGGTGAAGCAGGAGTTCGTCCCGTCAGACGTCGACGAAGCCGAATTCACGATCCAGGTGAACGGACCCGAGGGGACGAGCCTGCCCGCGATGGATGACGCCATGCGGTCCATCGAGTCCATGATCCGCCAGACGCGCGGCGTGAAGTTCGTCCAGGGCACGACGGGCGGCGGGTTCCTGGGTCTCGTCAACACGGGGACGATCTACGTTCGCATCGCGCCCCACGAGGAGCGCGTCCTGTCGCTCGATCGCATGTGGCGGGAGCTCGTCAAGGGCACTCCCGCGAAGGCGTTCGAGGGAAACTATTCGCAAACCGACGTCATGACGGAGCTCGACCGACGTCTCCGCACGATGAAGGACCTGCGTTGCCAGATCCGCGCGTTCCAGGCCATCAACCTCGGCGGGGGCCCGTTCGACATCGACTTCGTCGTGCGCGGTCCCGAGCTGAGCGCGCTGAACTCCTACGGCGAGGAACTCCGCAAGCGCGCGCTGGAGATCGGCGGCTTTCGCGGACTCGACACCTCGCTGCGCGTGAACAAACCCGAAGTCAAGGTGGAGATCGACCGAGAGCGCGCTGCGGACCTCGGAGTCGATGCGCGCGACATCGGAACGGCGTTGCGCATCATGGTCGGCGGCGACGACGAGGTTTCGCGTTTCCGCGACCCGGCGGCCAACGAGGACTACGACGTCGAGCTGCGGCTCCTCTCCAAGGATCGCGATCGGCCGGACATCGTCGAAAACCTCTATCTGCCGGGGAAGGGCGGAACACTCGTCGAGGTGGGCAACATCGCGCGGCTCTCCCCGATCAAGAGCGCGTCGCGAGTCGACCGCATGGACCGACAGCGAATGGTGTCCGTCCGCGGAGGGGTCGCGCAGGGCTTTGCGCTCGGCGACCGGATCGCCGTCCTTCGCGGGATCGTCCGCGACATGAACTTGCCGGCGGCCTATTCCACGACGGTCTCGGGCCGCAGCCGCGAGCTCGAGCGCACCTCGAAGGAGTTCATCTGGGCGTTCATCCTCTCCGTCGTCTTCATGTATCTGATCCTCGCCTCACAGTTCGAGAGCGTCATCCATCCGTTCACGATCCTGCTCTCGCTGCCGTTGTCGATCCCGTTCGCGCTGCTCTCGCTCCACCTCGTCTCCGGGACGCTCAACCTCTACTCCGCGCTCGGGATCCTCGTCCTCTTCGGCGTCGTGAAGAAGAACGCCATCCTCCAGATCGATCACATGAACGCGCTCCGCAGCCGCGGCATGAGCCGTTTCGACGCCATCATCCAGGCCAACCGGGATCGGCTGCGTCCCATCCTCATGACGACCTTCGCCCTCGTCGCAGGCATGCTGCCGTTGGCGTTCGGCGCCGGGCCCGGGGCGGAGGAACGGCGCGCCGTCGCCGTGGTCGTCATCGGCGGGCAGACGTTCTCGCTCCTGCTCACGTTGCTCGTCACACCGGTCGCCTACTCGTTCTTCGACGACCTCCGGCCCAAGCGCTTCCGCGACCGCGCGCCCGCTCACGCCGCCGAATCGAACGGTTGACGCGGTCGAGCGCGCAGCGACGAGTATGATCCCCGCGTGAAAGCGCAGCTCCTTCACCTTTCTGGTCCGTTCCGCGGCGACACGGTGACCTATGATCGGGACGTCCTGCTCATGGGGAGCGACGCCTCGGCCGACGTCCGTTACCCGGTTGGGACTCCGATCGCCGCACGCCATGCCGAGCTGCGCGTGTTTCGAGACGGGTGTCGATTCCACCTGCGGCGCCTCGAGGGCGACGTCTTCGTGAACGGCAAGGAAATCGAAGAGGTCATCCTCAATCCGGAGGACATCATCGAGCTCGGCACGGACGGGCCACAGGCGCGCTTCCGCATTCACTCACGCCCCGGCAGCGTCTGCAAACCCGTACGCCAGATGCTCGACGACGCCCAACTCGTCCACCGTCACAGCGGGATCCGCGCGGCGACGCGCGGGTTGATCGCCGACTTGCTGACGCGGGCCACGTGGCAACTGAAGGTGGGAGTCCCCGTCCTCGTCCTCTTGCTCGTATTCGCCATCGCGTACGCCGGCGGCCGGATCGGCGGCCGGCGTCCGCTTTCGAAGTTCGAGGAGCTCCTCCACGACCAGGAGGTCACGCACGCGGCCGAGGTTCTGAAGCTGCGCGAGCAACTCGCTGAGTACGAGCGGCGGCAGTCACAGCTGACGACCTCATCCCGCGCCGACGTCGAGAAGCTACGCGCGGAGTTCGCGCGCCGTGCGCTGGTCGTCGACTCGCTGGTTGCGAGTCACCAGGCGCTGACCCGCGTCCTCGATGAATACTCCAACGGCGTGGGGTTCGTTCACGGCGTGTTCTCCTTCCAGCAGCCCGCGGAGAAGGGCGGAGAGTTCTTCAAGGACGCTGCCGGCGAACGCGTGGAGATCGAGTACGTCGGAAGCGCGTTCCTCGTTTCGGACTCGGGATGGGTCGTCACGAACCGCCACGTCGTGCAACCGTGGTGGGAGAACTCCAACGCCGAACTCGCGCGACGCGTCGGCTTCGAGCCTGTGTTCCTTCGCCTCGAGATCTGCTTTCCCGGCAAGGCGCCCGCGGAGATCGATCCGAAGACGATCCACCTTCGCCAGGACGAAATCGACGTCGCCGTGATCCGCTCGGACGTCAAGGACGTGCCAGTCCTCCCGCTCTCGGATGCGGACCCGCGCGGCTTGCGCGGGCAGCGCGTGATCCTCCTTGGCTACCCCACGGGCGTCACGGCCCTCCTGGCCAAGACCGACCCCACGGTCACCAAGGAGGTCATGGCGGCGGCGAAGGACCTCACCTCCATGATTCACGATCTCGCGCGGAGGAACGCCATCACCCCCGTCGCGACCCAGGGCGCCTTGAACGCGGTGTTGGAGAAACAGCTCGTCTACGACGCCGGCACGACGTCGGGAGGCTCGGGCGGACCGGTCTTCGGCACCGATGGAACGGTCGTCGGCGTGAACTTCGCCATCCTGCGAGACTTCGGAGGATCCAACTTCGGCGTCCCGATCCGCTTCGCCCAAGAGCTGTTGCGCGAAGCGGAGTCACGGCCGAAGTGATGTGACCGGACGATCGGAGAGTCCGGCGCGCTCGCGACATGCGCCAGCACCGCGATCGAACTCGAGCTCGAGGCACGAAGCGGTGCGGCATTCCGGCACCACGGACGACCGCGTGACGCCCACGACCCGACGACCTCAGTGATGATGCGCGCAGCACCCCGACTGCTTGGGGTTGCAGCTCTCCTTGCGCCTCACGTCGTACTTGGCTCCGAGGGCGTCGGCGATGGCGAGGAACTTCTCGTGAGTGCCGGGACCGAGCTCGTCGTGTTCCGCGCGCTCGAAAGCCGCGAGGACTTCCGACTGCTCGGCGGCGCTCAGCACGCCGGCCGCCATGGGGAAGAGGATCTGGTCCTCCTTGCTGATGTGCTGAGTCAGGAGCTCGATGTACTCGCGCGCAGCGAGGACGAAGATGTCGGCGGCACCGGGCTGGCCGGCATCCAGCCGATCGAGAGCATCGACCATGTCCTTGATCGCCGCGCGCCCCTGGTCGTGTTCTTGGAGCATCACCGCGACGGGCCCGAAATGGGGGCTGAAGCCTCGCTTTTCGAGCGCTTTGAAGAGCTGATTCTCTTCCTTCGCGTGGTGACAGGCGTCCGCGAACGTGCGGAAGAAGGCGATGGCGTCGCGCGCAGATGCCACGTCGAGCTTCTGACCGCTGCACGCCCGGTCGATCATCGTCTGCAGACAGCCCAGGACCTGTTCGATCACGCGATGTTCGCCGGAAAGGACGTCGGTCGGACCCATGACTTGCTCCTTTGCGCGCGTTCGACGGCGAGCCGGCGAACGGTGTCGCCAAGATAGGTTCGGCATTCCCGGGCGGCCCTACGCACACTGGCGGAGATCCCGCACCGTACGTAGCGGTGCGATGCAGTCGCGTTCAGTTCCCGAGGACCGCGCGGATCGCTTCGGCGAACTCAGGGTCCCGCGCCTCGCGTTGCAGCAGGGATCTCACGTCGCTGCGTCCGCGCCTCGCAAGTCCCAATGCTGCCTCGACGTTCACGGCCTTGGAGGGATGCCGAAGGCCGCGCTCCAGCACTTCCGCGTCCACTCCGCTCTCCCGCGCCCCGAGGATTCGCATGGCTTCTTGCGCGACGAGTTCGCACGGAGAACCCGCTTGTCGCAGGACGACGTCACGTACGGCCGTCGCGGGCAGCGAGGATCGGGAGGCGAGGCGCAGCGCATACACGGCGCCCGGATCCGCGTCCCCGGCCCGAGTCAGCAGGACGCGCGCGGCGCCGCCATCCGTGGCGACCTTGGCGGCGATCGCACGCAAGAGACGGTTGCGGCCCTCGTCGTCACCGGAACGAAGCGCCTCCGTCAGCCCGGACAGGTGGTCGGCCGCCTCCGCTCGCAGGAGTTCCTCGAAGATGCGCCAGCGCCGTCCCGCATCCGCGGCGCCGACGACGAGGAGTCCGTCACGCGCCTCGACGCCGAGAGCCTCCAGCGCCGCGGCACGCACACCAGCGTCGCCGTCGCGCAAGGCCGAGAGCGCCGGCTCGAGCAATTCCGACGCCTTGGAGGACGCGGCGATCCGTTGAAGGAGTCGCCGCCGAACGGACGCGTCGGGGTCCTGCAGCAACCCGGAGATGGCACTCGTGGTGAACTCGATCGCATCGACGAAGATCCGATTGACGATCATCAATCTGTCGGGCGCGGGAACCTTGGCCGGAACGAGGTCCGCGAGCAGCGCGACCGCATGCTCGTCGCCCGAGTTCACGAGGAGGGCGAGAGCATCCATTCCCCGGGCACGACACGTCCCATCGGCGGCCTGGAGATCCGTCACGATGGGCGCGAGCCGCGCCCGCGCCAGGTCGGCAGCGATCCTCGGATTGACGAGCCGGAGGCCGCGCACGAGCAGACGCAGGAGATCGCGCTCCGCCAGGTAGTACACCCGATGAATCAGGACCTCGCCCTCGGGCCCGAGGATGATGTGGCGCGGCACCTCGAACGGTTCATTCGGGTCGATGAACCGGGCGCGTGCCCACCGCTCGATCGCCTGATGCGCGTGGCAATCGACGGAGCCGTAGCGCGCGCAGAGGCCGTTCTGCTGGGCGTGGTCCACACCCGGGGCATGCACTCCCCCGTTGCCGAACGCGGACGACAAGAGCATCGGGAATCTGCGAGCCACCCGCGTCACCTCGCGGTCGCGGTAGTGGAAGACCGGCAGCGAGTCGTTGGCACGTTCGCCATCCATCGTCATGGCGACGAGGACCGGGAGCGTTCCCTTCTTCGCCGTCTCGAGCGCCGTCCCGATGGAGCCGAGCCACGGCATCGTCGCGGGCGGTGGTGACGGATCGCGCGCGAGGCGGAAGTCGACGGTTGCGGGTGATGCCTGCGGCTCGATCACGTCCAGTTGCGAGTCGAAGCCCTCGGCGCGAACTTCGCACGTGATGGGCCCGGCCGGGAGCTTGTCGATCACCGCCACGCCGGATGTGTCCGCGAGGACGACTCGCGTCGAGCCGGACGTCGCGTCGCGGTCCACGTGTCCGCGGGGATCGAGCCGACTCTCGAGGAGCGGGAGCAGTCGGATCTCGGCGCCGCCGATCGGCCGACCATCGACCGCCGTCACGCGAACGCGCACCGACCGACCCGGCGTGAGCATGATGACCGGCTCGGGTGAGGTCGCATCGACGCCGGCCTTGCGTCGCGCGATCGTGACGACACTTTGAGCACCGATCATCTTGGGGGCGTTGATCTCGGCGATGACTGGGCGACCCACCGGGAGCCCTTCGATGACCACCTCGCCGTTGGCGTCGCTCTTCCCGTCGAAACTCTTGCGGTCGAGGTCCGAGTACGCGACCTCGAGCGGCAGTCGGGCCCGAACGCGCACGCCGGCGACGGGCTTGCCGGCCTCGTCCACCACTCGAAACGAGGCGAGGCCCGACTCCCCTTGGGCGATGACCGCGGCGACGAGAAGTGCGAGCGCCCCGACGAGGCGCCACGTCTGCCACGAAGATTCGCCCGATTTCATGCGCGCGTGGTGCCGATCACCGGCGTGATTCGGCCGGTCGCTGTGGTCCACCCGGCTGGTTTGCGACCTCTTGGGCGACGGCCTTGACCTCTTTCGATGCGTCGGAGGCGAGGATCTCCTGGGCCACGGCGCGCACGGCCGCCGCATCCGACGCGGCGTGAGTGAGCGCCCTCAAGGCGTTGATTCGCACCGCGGGGTACTCGTCGGAGCGGGCCGCCTGCGTCAGCGCGCGGAAGCTCGCATCGCCGGGCTGGAGCCCGAGTGCCGTCGCCGCATGACAACGCGTCGAGCGGTCCGCGCTCTCTCGCAGCGCCTGAACGAGCACGGGCAGAGTCGCCGGGTCGCGCGTCTGTCCCAGTTCGTGCACGACGATGAACAGCTCGGGAAACGCGCCGCCCCCTGGACCCAGGAGTTTGGAGACGAGAGTGATCGCGCGCGGACGGTCGTGCTCGATGAGTGCTCGCCCCGCCTCCGCACGCAGGCCGGAAGGTCGTGCCGGATCGACGAGAATACCCTCGAGTTGCGCGTTCATCGCCTTCGCATCGACGGCGACGGCGACGCTCAAGTAGTACGCCGCCTCGTTCACGCTCCCCTGCTTCTCGTTCAGCGCGAGTGCGCGGAGGATCGCAGGGACCGCGCGTGGTGCCTGCCGTCGCAGCGCCGCGATCCGAGCGGTCTCCTCGGATCGCGCCCGGTTGTAGTCGGCCTCGTTCCTCGCTTCCGTGGCCGTGAGCACGGCGAGGTGCGCGGCGGTGAGCGCAGCGAGATCCACATCCACGGTATCGGCGCCGGTAGGCGCCGGCGGCGCCGCGGTTCGCGGCACGTCGATACCTCGCTGCTTCAACGACTGGTCGAGCCAATCGTCGAAACGCCGCCGCTCCGCCAGTTCGCCCTCGGCTTTCGCGAGTCGGGCTTCCAGATCGAGGATCCGGGCCCGGGAGGCGGCGTCATCGCCGCAGCCGCCCAGAGTGACGGCCGCGAGGAGGATCGCCGCGATGCGGCGGCATCCCGATTCGCTCATAGGATGTTGATGATCGTCGAGTTGCTCACCGTCTGGATTCCGAGCGAGGCGCTCGGATTCAGCGTGACGAACGCGACGGCGAACGAGAGTCCGACGAGGCCCGGGTCGGCCGGGATGAACGCCTGCGCCTTCGCGTCCCCGTTGGCATCGAGCGCACCGACGAAGCCCGAGAAGAACGGGTTCGGCTGCAACGAGATCAGGAACAGCGCGTCGAAGTTCAACGGGACGATGCGGCTGTCGCCGAGCGGGATGCCGGGAGAATCTCCGCCGGATGCCGCCATGATGTACGGGAGATTGGCGTCCGGCCGCAGGCGCATCGTGATGTTCACCGTCGAGCCCGGATGCGCGACGCCGGACTGGATCGGAGTCGGCGCCACCGGCGTGGAGCGCGCGTCGAGCGGGTTGGTTCCGTTCGCCACCTCGTCGCCGTTCGCGAAGCTGTCGCCGTCGAAGTCCCCCGAAGGCGACAGATCCCTGCAGAGGTGGTAGCTGCCCGAGTCACCGCCCCAGGCCGAGCCGCCCGTGGGAAGCGCGGTCGTTGCGAGCACGGTCGCGTCGACCTGCCAGAGCTTGGTCGCCGAGCCGGAGCTGAAGCCGAAGACCCACGGGTCGCCGTTGGCGTCGATCGACACGGTCGTGAAGGACGTGCCGGAAGGGGCCGTGTACGTCGCGACGACGACGCCCGACTGATCGACCTTGAAACACCGGCCGCCCGTCCCCTGCGATGCGACCCAGCAGAAGCCCAGACCGTCGACTTCACAGCCACGGGGAAGCCCCGGCGAAAGCGGCGTCTCGCTCAGGACGGTCCCGGCCGAGTCGATCTGCATGACTGACAGGCGCGCCTGGTTGGCGACCCAGACGTCACCGTTCGCGTCGACCGTGGGGAACGAGAATCCGAACCCTGCCGCGGTCGACGTGTACGAGAACGTGTTCGTGACGACGCCCGCGTTGTCGAGGTGGAAGAGCTGGTGAACCGTCGACGTGCTGGCGTGGAAGCCGCTCACCCACGCCGTGTCCAACTGGTCGACGATGATGCCGATCGGCGATACGCCGGCGCCGAGTGGCGTCGTCCCCTGGACCACACCCGAGTTGTTCAGCTTCGTCACCGAGTTGCTGCTGCGGTTGGCCACGAACACGTTGCCTTGAGAGTCGGTGGCGACGCTCTGCGGGAACGATCCCACGACGAACGTCCCGACGGTGACGCCGGAGGTGTCGACCTTCGACACGGAGTTCCCGTTGCTCCCGACCCACAGGTTGCCCGTGGGGTCGACCGCGAGGCCAAACGGGGTGAACGTGCCCGCAAACGTGAACGTGTTGTCCTGAGAACCGACGAGGTTCAGACGAGTGACCGATTTCGTGGATCCGCTGAAGTTCGTCGCCCAGATGTGATTGGTAGGTTGCTGCGCACCGCATACGAACGCTGACAGGATCGACACGGCGATGATCCGGCGATGGATCAATTTCATGCGACTCTCCTCGTTGTCTGTAAGGTCAGGCAGTTCCCAATGAGGCGCCACCATGCTGGCGCCCGCGATGATCGGCAGGACCGGCCACAGTAGTCTTGCCGCGCGGCCTGTCAATCATCCGACGCGCTCAGCCAGAGAAAGAGGAGCCCCAGATGCCGCGCCGCACGTTCACCATCCGCCCGTTGACGTCGCAGATCTGGGGCGCGTTCGAGACGCTGTTCGGCGCACGAGGTGCCTGCGGCGGATGCTGGTGCATGACGCCTCGACTCACTCGGGCCCAGTACGACGCGAACCAGGGTGACGGGAACCGCCGCTTGATGAAGCGTCGCGTCGAAGCGGGTCCGCCGCCCGGTCTGGTCGCGTTTTTCAGGGATGAGCCGATCGGGTGGATCTCCGTGGAGCCTCGCTCCAGGTTTCCGCGACTGGCGACGTCACGCGTCCTGAAGCCCGTCGACGCCGCGCCCGTGTGGTCGATCACCTGCTTCTTCGTTCGAAAGGACTGGCGAGGTCGGGGCGTCTCGCGTGAGCTCATCGAGGCCGCCGTGAAATGGGCCAAGTCGAACGGTGCCGAGTTGGTGGAGGCCTACCCGATCGAGCCCAAGTCAGGCGAGGTTCCTCCCGTGTTCGCCTGGACGGGGCTGGTCTCTGCGTTCGAGAAATGCGGTTTCGTCGAAGTCGCACGGCGCTCGCCGACGCGGCCGATCGTGCGGCGCGGAACGGCGCGCGCTCGGAAGCCACGCGCGCCTCGGCCTTAAAGCACCTGCGCGCAGAAGGTGTTGAGCAACGCCGACAACGCGAAACCGACGACGCCGCCGACCCAGACGGTGAGGCGTCCCGAACGAATCGCCGGCCGCAGGAGGAACATCGCGCCGACCACGATCACCAGGTCGACTGCGGCGAGGATGGCGCAGTTCCGGCGCATGGTCTTGAAGTTGGAGTTGTCGATCGCGACCAGCAGGATCGTGCTGGAGACGAGGATGCCGACGGCGATCAGCCCCGCGACGAACACTTGTCCGCAACCGAATTGAAATGCTGCGGGAGGCGGAGGCGGAACCGGCGGCGGCTGCGGCGGATGTGGCGGCTGCGGCGGCCACTCTGACGGTGAGGGGGTGCTCACGATCCACATCCTTCCGACTCGCATCCCGAGGCGACGCCGTGATGCGCGTCGCTCGCGCTCACAGCCTCCCGTAGCGGTGCGAGGCGCCGTGTTTCCAGATCGTCACGATAGAAGAGGTTGTAGGTGTCGAAGGGAATCAACCGGCCGTCCTTGTGCGCGATGTGCACGCACGTCTTCTTCACCGAGCGCACGTCGAATGCGTGAGCGTCGATGAACTGCATGATGAGGACGCGAAAGACGTTCTCGTAGCTGAGACCCGGGCCGGCGGCGATGCGCGGCAGGCAACAGAGCAGGTCGCGAAGCGATCTCGCCCCCGATTCCGGAGAGTGGTTCGTGGCGAACAGCTTGAAGATCGCGTTCCGCAGTCCCCGGTCCTCCTCGTACACGATCGTGTTGCGCGCGCCGTCGATCAGGACCTTCGGGTCGATCATTCCGGTGAGGGGGATCACGTTGCCGTCCACCTTCAGCGCGTACGCCATCGCGAGACTGTCGGGGTGACACGGCACCGGAATGACGTCCTCGGGGCGAAACACGCCCGACTGATCGAGGATCATCCGGCGGACCTCCGTGAGCGTGAGGCGGTGCTTCGCTGGATCGAATCCCCCGGTGCGTCCCGCATCCTGCACCGGTTGGAACGTCACACCTCGCACGCATGGCTGCGCGAGACCGAAGCGGATGATGTCTCCGACCTCGTGATCGTTCAGGCCCTTCTTCAGCGTCACCACGAGCGTCGTGGAAATGCCGGCCGCGTTGAGATTCTCGATGGCACGGCGGCGCGAATCGCGGAGGTCGACGCCCCGCAGCGCGAGAAGGGCCTCGCGCTCGAAGGAATCGAACTGGAGGTAGATCTCGAAACCCGGCATGTAGGTGGCGAGCCGATCCACGAACGCGGGATCGTCGGCGATCCGCACGCCGTTGGTGTTCACCATGAGGTGGCGGATCGGGCGCGACTTGGCTGCATCCAGGATCGCGAAGAAGTCGGGGTGGAGCGTCGGTTCGCCGCCCGAGATCTGAACGACGTCCGGCTCACGCTCGTTCTTGACGATCACGTCCATCAGGAACTCGATCTCTTCGAGCGACCGGAATCCCTGGCGCTCCGGCCCGCTGCTCGCGTAGCAGACGGGGCAACGCAGGTTGCATTGATCCGTCACCTCTACGAGTGAAAGGCACGAGTGCTGCTCGTGGTCCGGGCAGAGTCCGCAGTCGTAGGGGCATCCCCACCGCGTCTCCGTGTTGAACCGATTGGGTTGCTCGGGAGGCTTGATGAACACCTCGCGCGAGCGCCGGTAGTAGTCCACGTCGTCGGCGACCAGCACGCGTTCCCCGCCGTGCTCGGGGCAGCGCTTCAGCATGTAGACCTTGCCGTCCTGGAAGACGATCTTGGCCTCGACCTTCCTGAAGCACGTGGAGCAGATCGAGATCGCCACGTCGTAGAAGAGGTACGGCCGGACACGATCAGCCATGGGATGCGAACCTCCGAGCGAGGAAAACGCGCGTGAAGTCGCGGGCGTAATACGCGAGCCCGCAGACGCACGCCAACTGGATGCCCGTCAGGCCGAGCACGAGGCGCGCGTCAGGCTTCCAGCAGTCGATGAACGACCGCCAGACGAGATACAGGATCATGAAGCCGCGAAAGAGGTCGCCAGAGCGCGTCATGCGCTGGCGATTCCGCACGGCCCACAGGGCGATCGCACCGAGGGCGACGATCTCGTAGAGCTGTGTCGGATGGCGCGGGATGCCATCGCCGAAATCGATGCCCCAGGGCAGCGACGTCGCCGTGCCGTAGGTGTGGTCATCCAAGCCCGACAGAAAGCACCCGACCCGTCCCACAGCGATCGCGGCGCAAAGCGGCAGCACGAAGAGGTCGCCCGTCGACCGCGTCTCCTCCAAGGTGCGCTTGATCCACTCGACGCCGACGAGCCCCCCGAGGAGCCCGCCGACGATGGACTTCCCGCCCATCCAGAAGGTGATGTCGTTCCAGAGCGCGGGGATCTCGGGCGTCCGCTCGGCGACGGCGACGACTTTCGACCCGATCAACGCTCCCGCGGCAGCGCCGGCAATCACCACGAGCCGCATGCGGAGGTCGAGCGGATCCGCCCATCGGCGCCGCAGGAACCAGTAGACCTGTGACCCGACGAACCACGCCAGCAATTCGAGGACGAGGTGCGCCTGGAACGTGAACGGCCCGATGCTGAATTGGACGGGGAACTTCACGAGTCGACCGCAAGCCTACCGCGGCCATTCGCGACCGAGCCGGTTTCTTGCTCACCGGCTTGCTCCGCGCAGAGGCGCCAGGCTCTGCCTGGCGGGTTGACGGGGGGCCAGGCATGCCTGCGCGTCACGCTCCTTCGTTCGGGCTCGGTCGGTGAGGAACGCTCTGTAACGCGCGCGTCAGGGCTGGAGCCCTGACGGTCCGGCCAGGTGGAACCTGGCGCTCCACGATTCGCCCTTCGTTCGCCCTTCGTCGTTCGTTCGGCGGTCGTTCGGCGGTCGTTCGGCGGTCGTTCGGCGGTCGCGCAGGAGCGCCAGGCTCTGCCTGGCCGGTTGGCAGGGCTCCAGCCCTGCCTGCTCGCCACCCCCCTCCGTTCGCGCTCCGTCGGTGAGGAACGCCCCGCCACGCCCTCGTCAGGGCTGGAGCCCTGACGGTCCGGCCAGGTGAAACCTGGCGCTCCAGGATGGAAGAGGAGCGTTCCGTGATAAGAACCGGCAACGGATGAAGACGGATGCAAATGGATGGCTCGAGCGGCTACTTGCGGCAGCGACGGCAGCGATCGTCCTGTTCATGGCCTACACGTGGCTCGCGCGAGCGGGAAACGACCTCACGTGGGACGAGGCCTACAATCTGCGGACTTACGCTCGCTCACCACTCAGTGCCGCCGCGCTCTATCGCGAACCGAACAACCATCCGCTCGAAAGTCTGCTGAAGAGCGTGCTCGTCGACACTCTCGGCCTCGACTCGCCGGTCTACGTGCGCCTCGCTGGATTCGTCGTTCTGCTGACGTTCCTCCTCATCCTTCGCGGCTGGCGACGGGCGCTGATGGCCCGCGGCGCGATCTTCGCAGCGACAGTCGCCATGCTCGCTCCGTCTCTTGCGCGCGCCGTGCACGAGCAGGCGATGGCGCTGCGTGGCTACTTCCTCTCGATCACACTCCAGCTCGGGTACGGACTCCTGCTCGTCGCGCGGGGTGACCTCGTCGCACGTGCGATGAACGACGTGGGCCTCGCCCCACAGATGACCGGCAGAACGCGTTGGGCCTTCGCCGGCATCTCGGCCCTCCTGCTCTACACGCTCCCGTCGAACCTCGCACTGCTGGTTCCGCTGTGGATCACCACCGCCATGCTGCTGCGCGGCGCAGATGCGACGCCCCGAGCGCCATGGCGATCGGTTTGCGTGGAAGTCACGCGCCTCGCGCTTCGGAGCGGCGTCATCGCCGCCGTGCTCTGGACGCCTCTGCTCGCGAGCGTGATCCTCGGGTCGAAACGACTGCGCGGCGTCCCGGCTTACGAAATCCAGGACCGCATGAGCTCCATCGCCGATCAGGCGCGCCTCCTCGTCCAGCAGCTCGGACCGGTCGGGGCGCCGGATCCGGTGTTCTTCGGGGTCGTCGGCGGATTGGTCGGCGCGGCGCTTCTCATCCGCTTCCGCTCGATCGTCACGCGATCGTTCGTCACGCTTGGGGCACTGACGATGCTGATCGTCTGCGGCGTGACGGCTTTCATGAGCTTTCCCCCCAGGATCGCTTCGCCCTTCGTGGGACCCATGATCCTCTGCCTGATCGCGGCTTCGCTCGTGCTGTCGGTGCGCTGGCCCAGACCCCTCCAACTGGTGGCCGCGCTCGCTCTCACCGGCACCTGCTTCCTCACCCTCCCCGCGGTCGCCGAGTCCGAGACGTTCCGCCGCCACGCGTCCGATCTCTGCGCATTCCTCGTGACGGCGACGCGCGCGGGCGAGCATCGCGTTCTCGTCTGCCACGAGGGCGCCGAGACACTCCGTCCGGTCCTTCACCGCGCGTTCGGCCACTCGAACGTCTGCGACTCGCTGAAGTCCTTCGAGCGCCGGACACGCCCGCAGGCGGCGACCTCACGCCCAGTCGCGGACGACTGGAAGGAGGAGATCCGCGCCCGCCTCGCGCCGCCCGAGATCGAGCCGCCGCTCGACCTCGGTGCCATCGAGTGCCTCGTGCTCGTCGGCGAGAAGGAGATCCCTGGCGGCGCCACCGAGTGGAAGGATCCAGCCCTCGAACCTCTGAAGTCGCGACTCTCGAAGCGAACCGTCTTCCGCGCCGACCTGCGCGCAATCGAGATCTACGAAGCGCCGTGACGGTCTGGTCGTGGACCGTCGTCTTCACGTCACGGAATGCGCGTCCACAACAACCCCGACGGCACGATCGCGCCCGATGGGGAAAGGACGACGGACTGCCAGGTGAGCACGATCCCGGAGAGCGACGGTGGCGCCGGAGGCAACGTCATCGTCGTGACGGCCGTCGCCGTGGCGAACGGCAGCGTCCCGCTCAGACCGCCGAAGAAGAGCGCCGCCGCAGGGTCGGTCAGCTCGAACTGGATCAAGGGATCCCCGAACACGTCCACTCGCACTTCCCCACCGCCTGGCAGCGGGAGCCCGCTGCCTGCGGGGACGGGTGGATTGAGGCCGGCGACGGTGATGTAGGGTTCGCCGCCGTGCGCGGGCGACGTCATGATCACCGAGCCGGTCCCGCCCTGGCTCAGCGGCGCGAGCGGGGCGAACCACAGATCCTTCGCGGTGGCGTGGAGCGCCTCGACGGCGTCGATGTCAGGGCCTGGCGACCCAGACGTCGTGGCCGTCGAAGTGGAAGTGATGCGGATGTAATCGGCCCGCGCCAGCCCGGACCCCGCAAGGTCGAAGGCGCGCACGTTCGCGGACGCCACGTGACTCGGGCTGTGCGCCGGTGCCACGTCGCCGACGAATGCCAGCGGCACGAAGGAGGTGCCGTCGTCGCTGGCCTCGACCGTGTACTGAGGCTCGGCGCCGTAGTACTCGTGAATGACGACATCCGCGCCGGGCCCATCGACGATCCAGCTTCGACTGAAGAGGACCGTGAGGTTCGCGCCCGCGGGTAGGCTCACGAAATTGAAGAAGCTGCCGGCGAAGGTCGTCGTCCCCGGGCCGACGAACGTCTCGACTCTGTACGCGTCGGGCATGCCGAGGGCGCGCGTCGGGTCGACGAACAGGTTCGTGGTCGACGCGCCCGGGACATGCGCGATGACGGTGTCCGCGTATGCGTGCACCGATCCGCCGAAGAGGGGCGCCTGATAGTTGATCGCGATGATCGCATCGAAGTCGGGTCCCGGCGTCGTGCCCGCCGTCGTGAGCGACGCGTCGATGATCGCGACGAACTGCACGGGCGCGGTCAGGATGCCGGCGAGATCGACGACGCTGTCACCGGCGTGCGTCCCTCCGGTGTAGGGACCCGGCGCCGGATACCACGTCACTCCGTCGGGCGACACCTCGATGCGATAGGGCTCGGCCGTGTTGGGGTTGATCTCCTCGATCTGGAGATCGGGGCCAGGTCCATCGACGACGGCGACGCCAAGCGTGAATTCGACGCGATCCCCGCCACAGAGTGAGCGATACGTCGAAGCGGTGCTGGCGGCCGTCGTCGACCCCGAAAGATCGAGGACGTGCGTGTCGTCCGGATGCGTGTTCGCCGGGCACAAAGTGGCGCTGGCTCCCGGCGTCAGAACCGCGACGGCGCAGTTCTCGGTCACCTGTTGAGCCAAGCTCACGGCCGACGGAATCCAAGATAGAAGGACGATCAACAAGGCCGGGCGGGAAGTCCGAGTCATCCGAGAGTCCTCCTCAGTGGAAGCGCCAGTATGGCCGGAAGCACCGGGGTTTGCTCGACGCCGGGGAAAACTGGACGTCCCGTCCCGAACGTCACGTCACCAGGCGAGCCGTTGGACTCCGGAACGCCCGACATAGGTCGAACCCACGTCGACGAGGACGATGACCGAGTCCCAGGTCTGCCCGGCGAGGAAGCTCAGGGTGCCAGGCGGCACGAAGAAGGACGCGTCAGGGAAGACTCCCGGGATCCCCACGACGAAGTGGAGTGGGTTGCCTGGAAGAAGTGGCGATTGCAGCGAGCTGAACGTGAGCCCGTCCGGATAGATGCCGACGGCCGGACCGGAACCCACGGGATGCGTCGTGTCTGCGGAGAGGAGGAGGTACCCGCTCGCCGCATTCGGGTTGATCGCCGTCAGCGAGAGCGCGAGATCGCCGGCGCCGCCACCCGTCGTCTGCGCCACGAAGATGTTCTCGGGATTCGTGCCGAAACGGACCTTGGGGCCGCTCGATGTGCCAAGAGTCCCCGTCGCCTGCCCCGTGTAGGTCGCCGCCACGCAGCGCGGGAACGTCGAGCTCACGGACGAAGCGAAATATGCGCCGCCGGTCGGGATCTGCGACTGCATGTCGACGATGATCGCGGTGGTCGGAGCCGGAATCGGGTTCAGGAACGGGAAATCGAGCCACGCGCCGGCAGGCATGGGCGTGTAGGTGTTCCCCGCAGCGCTCACGACCAGTGTCTCGGTTCCCGGAACGAGATTGGTGGCGAACGTCGCCGTCAGTGACGGTGATCCAGCGGGTCCGATGCGGACCTGGAAGTTCGAGTACGTGACGTTGGTCGCCGCCGGCGTCGTGTTGCCGACGAAGAAGCCGATCGACGCCAGCGACGTGACCCCCGTGAACGCCGACGCCGGGATCAGCACCTGGATCCGACATCCGGTCGTGTTCGTGAACATCGGATACCACCCAGCCGGCGCCGAGTAGTTCGGTGCGACGTTGTCATCCGGGTAATACGCGAACGTCTGCGCGTGAACCGTGGACGTCGTGAGTGCGACGACGAGAAGGGCGGCGAGCCGCCAGGACTGCAAGCCTCGTTTCATGAGTGGGGTCTCCAAGATGAGGCGCCAGCTTACCTGACATGGCCCCTCGCTTGGCAACCCCCGTGAAGCGGATCCTTCACAGGACGAAGAAGAGTCGCACGACGCGCACGATCTGCACCAGTGGAACCTCACTCAGCGGAAGGATGACGGCCTGCATGCAGTCGGTCATGCTGAACGGTTCGGCGAGGAGCGGAACGAAGAGCGCAAGAATGGCGTGCCTCCCGCACCCGTCACCAATGTTCCGCCGACCTGCAGATTCACCGCGAACCGGTCGAGGTGCGTGACAGGGGGCGTCGTGGTGCCCAGGGCATCCTCCCGCACGACACGGATTCGCGAAGCCGGGTGACTCGCTCGCGCCGACGCTCGTGGATACCACCGCGCGCACGCGATCGCCTGCTGCGGCACTCATCCCGTTCACGACGGTGATCGGCGTCGCACACGACGCGTTGGATGCGGGGGCATGCAATCGACGTCGAGCTGAGATCCCCCGGAGCGCGGCCCGCGACGGAACGACGCGGGCGCCGGCGGTCGTGTTCGCGATCATGCGCGTCGAGACGACCGCGCCGCCGCGTGCAGCCGGTGTCGAGGGCCCGAAAGTACCCGAGTCGATCGCGATACGGGGCTGGGAGTGCGCCCCCGTTCACCTGAGGTCGATACCGCGCACGCGATGACGGGCGTCACGACGTACCACACGTGCGGTCGCGTCGAATCGAGACCGCGAACGCGCGCGAGTCCGCCCTGCGCCGTCGGCGTGGCGCTCGTCAGTCGGCCGACCGTCGTTCCAGGGAGACGCGGAACCGCACTCGAACACTGGTCATTGCCGAGCACCTGGCCCCGGATCGCGCCCACCCACGGCAGCGCCGCAATCACACTCGCGCGCATCGAAGACCGCAGAGGCACACGGACCGCTCGACGCGAGGGCTCTCGCGCAACCCCCGAGGACGGACGCGCGGGAGCGTCCGTCCGTCGGGCGCGCGCCGGTCACGGTCCGAAGAACAGCGCGAGGCCGTTCGAGAGCTGGTAGGCGGGATTCCCGCCAGCCGGCACGACGACCGCCTGCGCGCAGACGTTCTTGCATTGGAATTCCGGGATCTGCGGAACGGTCCCGGAGAAGGTGGCCTCACCGTTCCCGTTCGTCACGAACGGAACGAGGGCCTGGAAGACCGGTGAATTCGGATCGAGGTAGAGCGAGCAGCCGCTCCCGATGTCGATGGGTGTGCCAGCGCAGTTCGAGACGAACAGCACGCCAGGCGCGTTCGGCGCAAACCCGGAAATGAGAACCGTGGCGTCCTGCCCCATGATCGGCGTCGTGCCCGCGAGCGTCGGGGTCGCGCCCGAGATGCCGTGGCAGCCCGGGCCGGTCGGGAACGTGCCCGCGGCGTGCACGGTGAGGTAGAAGCTGCCCGTCTGATTCGTGGCGTAGGACGAAACGCGAATCAGATAGGCGTGTCCGACGATGGTGTGGATCGACACACGCGAAGCCTTCGGCGTGCAGTCCAGATTGTCGTCGTCATTGCAGTCGAGCGCCGTGTGCGATGCCGTCGCACAGGTCGAGATGTCGTAGATCGACAGCATCGTGTCGCCGAGCGTTCCGGACAGGAACCCCTTCGGAACGCAGGTTTCGACGGTCACGGCGTTGCAGGTCGCCACGTAGACGAAGAACACGTCGAACGATCCCGGGTGCCCCGAACCGCCGCACGTGTCGGCGAAGGTGGCGGAGCTCGTCGCGCCGGAGTTCGTGTAGACGTAGCCGCTCGTGCCGTGCGGCGCGCCGGGATTCGTCCCGTCGAACACCGGAGTCGCCGTCGAGCAATCGTCGTTGCCGACGGGGAGCGTGCAGTACGTGTCGAGCTTGAAGTTGCCGAGCGAACTGTTGGTGCTGACGACGCGCACGAAGTAATTCGTGTTCGCCGACGCGAACGTCGACACGGTCCCGCCCGACGTGCCGCACGAAACCGACGTCATCGTTCCGCACGTTCCGGTGTAGATGGCGAGCCGAGTGGTGAATCCGCCGCCGAAGCCCGTGACGCTCAACTGACACGCCGTCGGCGAGTTGAAGACATACCAGACGTCCGGGCGCGTGGATCCGAACCCCGTCGAGCATCCCATGCCGCCGGCCGCCGTCGGCGTGGCGTTGCGCAGATCACCGTAGGTCTCACCCGCGAACAGCGGGAATGCGTTCGAACACAGGTCGTTCGCTGGCGCTTGCGAGAACGCGAGGGCAGCGAGGACGGCGACGCACGAAAGCATGCGCAACATCGAATGGCTCCTTGAGGGTCATGGGATGCGAAGAAACGGGCGACTCGGCCGCGTCAACGTGCCGAACATCGACACTGCGAACGCGGCCGCACCGGACAGCGATCGATCATCCGCCGAAGTAGACGGCGAGTCCGTTCGAGAGCTGAAGGGAGGAGAACACCGAGTTGGCGATCACGGCCGCCTGCGTGCAGACGAACTTGCACTGGAACTCGGGGATCGCGGGAACGAGGCCCGAGAACACCGCCGCACCCTGCGAGTCCGTCACGAACGGTGCGACGAGCTCGAAGTTCACCGCGGACGTGTCGAGGTAGAGCGGGCAGCCATTGACGGACACGGGCGTCCCGAGGCAGTACGCGATGAAGAGTCCGCCCGGGCTGTTCGGCGAGAACCCGCTCACGCGGATCGTCGCGAACTCACCCGTCACGGGCGTCGACGACCTGAGCTGCGGGGAGCCCAGGCCCGGAAGACCACAGCCAGGCCCCGCAGAGAACGTCGCGGCGCCGTGCACGGTCAGGTAGAACGACCCGCTCGACGCCGTCACGAAGGACGAAACGCGGACGAGATACTGCGTCCCGGGTGTCGTGTGGAACGACACGCGCGAGCTGCCCGGCTGGCAATCGCCGTTGTCGTTGCACGCGAGTGCCGC
The DNA here is from genome assembly GCA_044222185.1 of Planctomycetota bacterium. GTDB lineage: Bacteria > Planctomycetota > CAIWVZ01 > JBGANV01. The sequence goes on along the minus strand of JBGANV010000002.1, from coordinate 817,234 downwards.
CGGCGGCGGTCCGCTCGGAACGCATGCCGTGATCGGATAGATCGAGACGATGGTGTTCTCGAGGGAACCCGGGAGGAAGCCGTTCGGGGTGCAGGTGTCGATCGTCGCCGCGGCGCAGGTGGCCGTGTAGACGAAGAACACGTCCCTCCCGCCCGGGTGGCCCGCGCCGGCGCAGGTGTCCGCGAAGACGCTCGAGTTGGTCGCGCCGACGTTCGAGAACAGGTACCCGCTCTCCCCCACGCCCGGGTTCAGCCCGTCGTGGATGGGGAGCGCGCCCGAGCAGTCGTCGTTCGTCGCGAGGACCTCCGCGAACGTGCTGAGCTTGAAGACGCCCAGGCTCGACGTCGCACTGGTCACGCGCACGAGGTAGTTGACGTTCGGGGTCGTGACGAGCGTCACCGAGGCGCCGCCGCACGCGACGGCAGTCAGCGCTCCGCACGTTCCCGTGTAGATCGCCACGATCGGCTGAAACACGCTGGAATCGGCCACGACCGTCAAGCGGACGCTCGTCGGGCGATTGAACACGTACCAGACGTCCGGCTTCACGCCGACCGTCGCGCAACCGAAGTTGCCAGCGTCCGTCGTGGCGCCGACGAGAGTTCCGAAGAGATCACCGGGAGTCAGGCCGGCCGGGCTGGCGCAGCCATCGTTGATCGGAGCCTGGGCAAGCACTCCGATGGTGAGGACACACAGGCAGAAAACCGCACGCTTCATCGTTCCGTCTCCTTCACGAACCCGCCGCGAGGCCGTGGCCTCGCCGCGGTTGGATACACATGGTCTGGAATTCCGATCAACCGCCGAGGAACAGCTGCACCGCATTCGTCATCTGGTAGAGCGGCGAACCGCCCGACGGCGCGACGACGACCTGCGCGCAACCGGCCTTGCACTGGAACTCCGGAATCGGGGGAATGACCGCGCTCAGCGTGGCGTGCCCCGTCGCGTCCGTGAAGAACGGCGTGAGCCCCTGGAACACCGGGGTCTGCACCTCGAGATAGAGAAGGCACGAGCCGCCGACCTGGATCGGCAACCCGGCGCGACAGTACGAGATGAACAGCACGGCGGGCGAATTCGGCGCCACGCCCGAGATGTTCATCGTGATCTCCTGATTGACGACGGGAGCCGTGCTGGTCAGCGACGGATTCGCCCCGGCGATGCCGTTGCAACCCACGCCGGTGGGGAACGCGGCTGCGGCGTGCACGTTGAGGTAGAAACCGCCCGTCGTGTTCGCGACCCACGACGAGACGCGGATCAGGTACGTGGCCCCGAGCGTCGTTTGGAACGCGACGCGCGAAAGCGTCGGCGAGCAGGCGCCGTCATCGTTGCACGCGATCGGTGCCGGGAGCGGCAGCGGCGCGCCGCAGGCGTTGATCGGATACACCGAGAGGATCGTGTCCCCGAGCGTTCCGGGCAGGAACCCGTCGGGCGTGCAGGTGTCGATGGTGACGGCCGAGCAGCTGGCGACGTAGGTGAAAAACACGTCGTTCGTGCCCGGGTGCCCGGCTCCGGCGCAGGTGTCCGCGTAGCCGGCGGAGTTCGTCGCACCGAAGTTGCTGAACAGGTTGCCCGAGTGGCCGAAGGGCGCCACCGGATTCGTGCCGTCGACGACCGGGATGGCGGTCGAGCAGTTGTCGTTCGTCACGGGGAGTTCGCAGAAGCACGCCAGCTTGAACAATCCCACGCTGGCCGAGTTGCTCGTGACGCGGACCCGGTAGTTGGTGTTCGCCGCGGCATTGAGCGTGACGTTCGTGCCACACGTGACCGGCGACAGCGTGCCACACCCACCGGTGTAGACGGCGATCTGGCCGACGAAGACCGTCGCGGACACCTGCAGGGTCAGGCGGCAGGACGTGGGTACGGTGATGACGTACCAGACGTCCGGGCGCGTCCCGTCGAAGCCGGCGCATGCCGGGATGCCCGTGCTCGGAGTGGCGCCCGCGAGGGTGCCGTATGAGTCACCGGGGGTCAGCTGTGTCGCCGCGGCGCACCCGTCGTTCACGGGTGCCTGGGCGAAGAGAACGGACGTGCAGACAAACAGCGAGATCGCGAACTTCATGCAAGACTCCGAACGGGGGTGGGCGGTGGTTTCTCGGGCGTCGGAACGCTCGGTCCGCCGCACAGGGTCGCGAGGGTCTCCTGTCCGAATCATGCGACCGCCGGATGGACCCCGGGGCGCTCGTGGACGTTTCCTCGCGGCGCGGAGTCTAAGGGCGTTTTTCCCGTGGACAAATCAAAATCGCGGGGAGTTCCGGCTTACAGTGTCCGGCAATTGCGGTTTTTGTTGACGTCGAGCGTGACGACTCGCGCATGCGGGTCGCCACCGACGCGACGACATCCGATCGGGGAGCGTGAACGATGGCCGAGAAGAAGAAACCGGGATCTCTCCTGGGACGGAGCACGCTGTGGCTCCTGGCACTGGCCGCTGCATGGGCGACGTGGAGTCAGTACATCGGCGGGGGCGGGGGCTGGCTGGGGTCCGGCACGGGCGCCGGGCGCGAGGGCGACGCGTCCGCGAAGGGTGCGCCGATCGACGATCGTTCGGCGCGGCCGGCGCGATTCGGCGGAAAAGGACTGCGCTTCCTGCGTGATCCCGAGGCCCGCGCGCTCGTGCTCGTTCGCGTGCAGACGCGGTCGGGAGATGCGCTCCCCCATCGGCGCGTGAGCCTGCGTCGCGAGCGCGACGAGCGCACGGCCGCGTTCGCGATCGCTGCAACGGCCGCGGATGGCGTGGCCCAGATCGCCATCTCTCGGACGTTCGAACCGGACCTCCGGTCGGGTGGACTCGTGGCGTTCCTCGACGAGGACGCGGCGATTCCCGCGGAAGCAAAGGTGCCCGCGCCGCAGGTGAGCGCAAATGAAACACGTGTGACACTCGTCGCCGAACCCCGTCCGGTCGTGGACCTCGACCTTCGAGACGCCGACGGACGACCCTTCGACGGCGAGGTCCTCATCGAGGCGCGGGACGCGGCGTCCGGGAGCGGCGAGTCGCGGCCCGCGTGGTCCGAGCTCCTCGTGACGACGGCGAAGAACGGGCTCGCCGCAGTCGGCGGTCTCCTGCCCGGCCGAAGGCTCGAGCTGCGCGTCGAGCCTCGCGGTCACCCGCCGAGCACTGCCACGATCGACGTTCCAAGGACGGCGGACTCACGGCGCACGGCACCGGTGACCGTCCTTCCCGGCATCGCCCACGTCATCGGTCGGTTGCTCTTCACCGATGGAAGCGCCGCGAGCGACCGCGAGATCACGCTCTCGGTGTTCCGCCGCATCGACGACCCGAAGGTCGCGGGAACTTCCCGCACGCGCACGGCACGCGACGGTTCCTTCGACTTCACCGTGGAGTCGGGCGCCGACCTCCTGATGGAAGTCCGCGCGACCGCCGCCCAGTCTGGCGAAGACGCGGCCCCGTTCGTCTTCGAGTCCCGACGGCTCGATGCGGGGGCGACCTGGGACCTCGGTTCGTTGAAGCTCGAGCGGGAGATCGTGCTCGTGTCCGGCACCCTGGCTCTTCCGGATGGGGGCGACCCTTCCGCGGCGACGGTGCTCGCGATTCCCCTGGACCCCAACGCCGGTGCGCGTCGCGTGAGGCCAGACCCACAGGGACACTTCGAACTGCGCGTCCCCGCGTCCATGGGCGCGTGCGAGCTGTTCGCCCTCACGGAGAACGGGGCCTGGAGGTCGCCCGAACCGGTCCGACCAGGGGGTGCCGCCGTCACAGTGCAGGTCGCCCAGGCGGGTTCCGTGCACGGGTTCCTCGCCCGGCCGCCCGCCGAGCCCGTTCACGTCGAACTTCGGATCCCCGCAGGGCCCCGCTACGCGTCGACGCGCGTCCAGCCGGACGGGACGTTCGCCTTCCCTCACGTTCCGCCGGGGACGTGGCGGGTGGTCCTCTTGGCGTCGGGTGCCGAGGCGCCGGTTGGCAACGTCGTCGTCGAAGGCGGGAAACCCTGCGCCGACTCCCGGCTCGCGGGCCTCACGCCACCGTCGTCCGGGGCGACGAGCGGCGGGGCGGAAAGCCGCTGAAGGATCCGACGCGCGCCTGACCCATAACACTCGGCCGATGAACGACTTGCAGGCATCGCCTGAATACCCGGGACAGGCACGGCGTCGGTCCTGCGCCCCCCGCCGACGGCAGCCAGACCGGCGAAAAACTCGGGCCGGCCGTGCGTTGACTTCCTGAGGAGCCAGCTCCCTGCCACGTCCTGTTCCCGAGGAGCCCACGAGGTTCGACCCCATTTCGAAGTTGCCCTGAGCCCCGCGTAAGGTCACGCCATGTCGAAACCTGTTCTGTCCGCCGCCGCCGTGCTGGTCCTCGTGGCTCTGGCCGGAGCCTTCTGGCTCCTCCTCGACTCCGGCCAGGAGCACGGCGGCGGTTCGACCACGGAGGCCCCGCCGCCGTCGCCATTCACGACGCCGTCCAAGCCTTCGTCCGGTGGGCAGTCGGGCGACGGGAAGATCGAGATCGCGAGGTACTCGTCGACCGACCCGGCCGAAGCCGCTCCGCCGCGCGTCCTCGTCGTCGACGAGGAGGATCGGCCGGTCGCCAACGCAACCGTGGACGTCCTCCGCAGCCGCGGTGACATGAACGGTTTCCGCGGAATCGACTTCTTGAACGGCGACGACGTTTCGCGCCGCGCGCTCCGCACGCTCAAGTCGGACGCGTCCGGAGTCGTCGAGCTCGATCGCATGCCCCGGCGACAACTCGAACTCGTGGGCCGTGCCGATCGCCGTGTGGGCGGGCTCGAACTCGATCCGCGCGAGCTTTCTACGGCCGCCGCGAACGGAAACGGCGAGTTCCGCCTCGTGCTGAAGCCGATCAAGTCGGTGGATGTGGAGGTCGTCGACGCATCCGGAAGCCCCGTTCCCGGCGTGCGCGTGCGCGCCACGATCCCGGACGAGATGCGACCGCCCGCGCGTCACGCCGCGTGGACCTCCGATCCCGAAGGCCGTGCGATGGTCGAGCTGACGTCGCTGGATGGCAGTCTCTACGACGCTCCCGAACTGGCGATCCAGGCCACGCTCCCCGGCCTTCCGCCGGTGAACGAGCCGGTCGCTCCGAAGGAAGGCACGATTCGCGCCACGGTGCACGTCCCGACGGTCGTGCTGGCCCGCGTCACCGTGAAGGTCCCCGAATCCGAAACGGCGCCGAAGGAGATGACGCTCCAGTGGAACGTGGTTCCGCAGGAGGGCGACCTCTCGGGTCCGCGCGCATTCGGCGCCATGTTCGGCGGCGGACTCGGTCAGCGCACGTTCACCGGCACGAAGGTCGTCGTCGGCGGGTTCGCGCCGGGCTCCTCCGGCCGTTTCACGCTCACGTCGGATGAGCGCATCGCGAGCCACCTCGCATTCAAGATCCCGACGGACGCCAAGTCGGTGACGTTCGAGATCCAGCTCGGCAAGAAGCAACCGTACCTGACGGCGCGAATGGTCGACGACGCCGGGCATCCGATCACCGACGGCGCATTCGCCTACGAGGTGTCGCAGACCCTGCCGCCGGATCCGGGCGAGCCCGCCGCCACCGAGGTGTCGGTGCGCACGCGCGGCCGCGGCATGAACGGCCCCGGGTTCAACCGCGGCGGCCGCCAGACTACCGTCGAGCCCGACGAGTCGGGGATGGTGAAGATCGCCGTCGCCCCCGACGTCGCGGGATCGTTGAAGGTCTACGACACCGAGAGCCCCGACCTCTTCGGCGATCGCCCGACGAAGGCCGCGCTCGAGCGCGCGTTCGACGCCGTTCCCGCAGGCAGCACCGTCACCATCAAGGATCTCGTGATCCCGCGCCGGCCCGTGATCGTCGCTGGCGTCGTGAAGACGTCCGCAGGCAAGCCGGTGGAAGGCGCCCGGGTCACGCTCGATCTGGCACAGATCCAGGACTTCAACCCCGAACTGTTCGCGCTCCTGCGGGATCCGGCCCGCACGAACGACAAGGGCAGGTTCGAAGTGCGCGGAAACCTGACGGGATCACTCACGGGCGCGCGCCTCGTCGGCCGCACGCGCGGCGCCCGCTCGCAGCCGAAGGACTTCGCCCAGGGAGAGACCGACCTGGAGATCGTCGTCGAGCCCACGGGCAGCATCGCGGGCTCGGTGAAACTCGCGTCCGCCGAGCTCAAGAAGCGGGTGGATGTCGAGGTCTTCACCGCCGATCGCGCCAACGACCAGAGCGGGCGTGGCCGTCGAGGACGCTTCGGCGGAGGACCGGGCAACCGCACGCAGGTCCGGCCGGAGAAGCCCGCATTCGAGATCCGCGATCTCGCCGCCGGTCGCTACGACGTGCAGTTCACCTACGACGGGCAGGAAGCCCTGATCGTCGAGGGTGTCGAGGTGCGATCGGGTGAGACCTCGCAGGACGCCCGCCTCGCCGCTGTCATCCTCGGAGCGAATGCGCTAATCGCGAACGTGCTCGTGATCACCCCCGACGGAAAGCCGTTCCAGGGTGCAGACGTCTCGTTCGACACGGGCGACAACGGCGGAGGTGGCGGACCCGGCGGCTGGCGAGGCAACGGCCGCGATCGCAAGACGACGGACAAGGACGGCCTCGCGTCCATGACCTTCATCGAGGCCCCGGCCGCGATCACCGTGCGCGTCCGCGCCGCGGGCTACACCGACCAGAGCTTCGAGAAGCCGCCGTTCCCGATCCGGGTGACCCTCGACAAGGGTTGCGAACTGAGCGTCCTGTTCGACATCCCCGGCGGCCTGCCGGCCCTCGACGGCATCTCGAACTACACCGTCCGCGCGTCGCTCCAGACGGAGGCGCCCGCGGCGCTGCCCGCGGAGAACGCACGCATGGGCCGACGCGGTGGCGGTGGCGGCAACGGCCCCGCATTCGGCGGGGCCCGTGGACGCATGCGCACGGCGACCGTCGCGCCCGGCGCGACGAGCGCGACCCTCACGGGGCTCTCGGCCGGAAACTGGGACATCTCGCTATCGCCGGTTCGCCAATCGGTGACGGAAGCCGGCAACACCAACTTCGCGTCCATGTTCACGATGACCATGGGATCCATCCCGCTGTCGACGACGGCGGTGCCCGCGGGCTCGAGCCAGTTGCAGGTTCACGTGAAGGTCGACGAGAAGGTCGTCACGGCTCTACGAGAACTCCAGGCCGCGCCGGCGCCGCAGAGCACCGCACCGCAACCGCCCAACGGCCGGCCCGGGGGTGGGCGTCCAGGCGGCCGACCCGGCGGTGGCGGCGGAGGCCGACCCGGCGGCGGGTGATCTCTCGATCCAGGGGTGGTCGGAGCCGACCGCGAGCGAGTGCACGCCGCGCCCGCACAGCACGAATGCGCCGCCCCTCACTCCTCCAGCTCATCGAACACGGACATCGGGATGAGCGCGCGAAGGCTCTTCAGCGCCCGGTGATATCGCACGGCGGAATTCGTCGGCGTAAGACCCGTGCGCAGCGCGATCTCGTCGTGTGAGTGCCCCTCGATTCCTCGAAGCACCAGGATCTCCCGATCCATCGGCGCGAGTTCCAGGAGGCTCGACCAGACGCGACTCTTGCACTCCTCGGCGACCACGTGCGTGACGACGCCGCGCGTGTCCGCGTCCGCGGCCGAAGCCACGGGATCGCCCGCCTCGTTCGACTCCACGCGTCTCTTTCCGACGACGTGTTTCTCGATGAGATCGCGCAGGCGACGCATCAACACCGTCGACGCAAGCCGCAGGAGCCCGCGGCTGTACGATCCGTCCGACGGCGCGAGCGTGGACAACCGCGGGAGGACGGCGACCCAGACGTCCGCGACCAGATCGTCGGCGTCGCAGAACCGCCGCAGCGAGGCAGGAATTCGCTGACTCGCCTGGCACAAGAGGAGCGGTGTGAATCGCGAGACGATCCACGCCGTGCTGGCGCGGTCGTTTCGCGCCGCATTGCGCAGGTGGAGCGAGGTCTGCCCCTCTCCGGAAACTGGCGGCTGTGTCGGTTCCACGATGTTGCTGACTCTCGGATGTCACCGGACGATCGGCGGCGGACCTATACTCCGCAGGCATGCCGGACGGTGAGGCCGAGTCGAACGAAGCCCGTGACGAGTTCGTCGTACTTTACTTCGGCGACCGCGACCGGGGTGTGATCCGCACCGAAGCCGAGTACCTCCGCCTCTTCCCGGGGCGGGAGGCCGCCGTCTCGGACGAATGGCGCCGTCTCGAGGCTCTCTATGCCGAAGGCGCCACGTCCGCCGACGCGACGGATGGCGCACGTGGCACCGACCCCTCGCTCGAAACGCTCGCCGGGGACTCGGCGCCGGGGCACGCGCTGCGCAACGTCGACCGTTATCGCATCCTGAACGAGATCGGGCGGGGCGGGCAGGGCACCGTGTATCTCGCCACGGATCCGCAGGTCGGGAGACCCGTCGCGGTGAAGGTGCTGAAGGCGCCGTGGACGGGCTCGGTCGTTCTGTCCAGTCGTTTCCAACGGGAGGCCCGCGCTCTCGCGCGACTGGATCACCCGGGCCTGGCCTCCGTGCACGACACCGGCGAGGTTTGCGGCCTCGCCTACTTCGTCATGACCTACGTGGAGGGCCACACGCTGGCATCCGAGATGGCGAAGCATGGCGCGGCGCCGGCGTCCGGATCCGACCGAGGTCCGCTCGATCGCTACGTCGGCCTGATCGAGGCGACGGCGCGCACGCTCCACGTGGCCCACGAAGCGGGGCTCGTCCATCGCGACGTGAAGCCGGGGAACATCATGGTCACGCCATCCGGCGACCCGGTCATCCTCGACTTCGGACTCGCGCGCCTCCTCGACGAGGACCCATGCCGGCTGACCGAGACGGGCGACATCCTCGGGACCCCGGGGTTCATGGCACCCGAGCAGGCGTCAGGCAACCCACGCGCGATCGACCGTCGAACGGACGTTTTCGGACTGGGATCGACGCTGCGTGCGTTGCTCCGCAGCGCCGGCTGGCCGGACCTGCGAGCGGCACCCGATCTGGACGCCGTCCTCCAAGTCGCCACGGAACCCGATCCGGATCGCCGCTACGCGACGGCGCAGGACTTCGCCGACGACCTGCATCGCGTCCGCCGACGCCTGCCCGTTTCGGTCCGCCCGGCCGGTCGCCTGCGGAAATCGCTCACGTGGTGCCGCCGGAACCCGTCCGCCGCCGCGCTCGTCGTCCTTCCACCGCTCGTGCTCATCGCGAGCCTCGTCGGCCTCGCGTTCGCGAACGCGAGGATCGAAGTCGCCGCGCGCGAGCTCCGTCACCAGGAGGAACTGGCCGATGCCTCCACGACCGAAGCGAAAGCCCGCTTCGATCAGTTCCAACGGCTGGACGACCTCGTGCGCGTCGACGCCTTGATCGAACGCGAGCCCGAGCTGTGGCCGGCCCACCCCAAGACCGTCGCCGCCATCGAGGCGTGGCTCGCGGATGCGGACGTACTCATGAGCCGCCTGCCCGCCCATCAGCGCGCGCTGGAGGCGCTCCGCGCGCGCGGTCGCCGGGTCGCCGCCGACGGCACCGCCGCCGATCCCGCCGATGGCCGGATCGCCCGGATCCGCCGCGTGCGCGCGGCGGCCGCGGCGGAGGTCTCCGCGGAAGCGATGCCCGAGTCACGCCGAGCCAACCTGAAGGACGTGATCGCGAAAGCCGACGCCGCCATCCGGTCGAGCGACGCCACCGATGCGTTGCGGCCCGCGTGGCACTTCGATCACGTGGAGGATCGATGGCTTCACGACAACCTCTCGCGTCTCGTCGCCGCGCTGGAGACGCTCGGAGCGACGGACGGTGTGGGTTGCACCCGCGCCGCCGTGGCGAAGAGGCTCGCCTTCGCCCGGTCGCTGGAACGCGAGAGCCTCTTGGATCGGGCCGAGCCCTGGAATCGCGCCGTCGAGGCGATCGCAGACGTTCGCCTGCATCCGGCGTATGGAGGACTGCGCATCCGACCCATCCTCGGACTCGTTCCCCTCGGCGCCGATCGAACGTCCGGGCTCTGGGAGTTCGCCCACCTCGCCAGCGGGAACCCGCCGGAGCGAACGGCCACGGGGTCGCTCGCCCTTCGTGACGACTCAGGTGTCGTCCTCGTCCTGATCCCAGGGGGCACCTATCGCATGGGCGCTCGTCCGCCTGCCGACGAAGACGAGCCTGCGGGAGGACACGTCGATCCGGCGGCGCAACCGAAGGAATCGCCGATCCACGAGGTGAGGCTCGATCCATTCTTCATCTCGAAGCATGAACTCACGCAGGGCCAGTGGCTCCGCGTGACCGGCGTGAATCCCAGCCACGCGCGACCGGATCGTGCGTGGGACCACGGCTACGCGCCGACTCTCCGCAACCCGGTCGAACAGGTCTCCTACCTCGACTGCGAAGAAGTCCTTCGGCGGCTCGACCTCTCCATGCCGACGGAGGCGCAGTGGGAGGCCGCGGCGCGCGGCGGAACGACGACCCCGTGGTGGTGCGGACGAACGCTCTCGTCGCTGCCGTCCACGGAGAACATGGCGGACTCGCGATGGGTCGTGGTGGAGGGATCATCGGGCCCCGCCGACATGGAGCGCGACGACGGATGGAGCGGGCCCGCGCCCGTGGGCAGCTACGGCGGCAACCCTTTTGGACTTCACGACGTGATCGGGAACGTGTCCGAGTGGTGCCGCGACCGCATGGAGTTCTACAGGATCCCCGTATTGCCTGGCGACGGACTGCGATCGGCCGGGATCGTCGACGCACGCGCCGTTCGCGGCGGTGCGTTCAACATGGTCGCGCGAAACGGTCGGTCCTCGGCCCGGTTCGGCATGAACGAACGAACACGGGTCGGATGGATCGGCGTACGGCCGGCGATGGGGATCGGTGGTCCGTGAGCGCAACCGACGCCAAGACCTTCGGGCGCTACCGCCTTCTCCGCGAACTGGGGCGGGGAGGCGAAGCGACGGTCCACCTCGCCGACGACCCGGCCCTCGCGCGGCCTGTCGCGATCAAGATCTTCCCGCCTGCGATCGGCGAGGACGCGACGGAGCCCCCGCCGGGGTTTCGCCGGGAAGTCGACGCACTCTCGAAGCTCCGCCATCCCGGAATCTGCACGATCCACGACGCTGGCGTGCAGGACGGCTGCGCCTACATCGTGATGTCGTTCGTCGAAGGGCGGAGGCTCGGGACGAGCGGCGCGCTGCACTCGCAAGAAGCCGCACGCCTCGTGGAGGAGGCCGCTCGCGCCGTCGCTGCGGCTCACCTCGCGGGCGTGGTGCATGGTGATTTGAAGCCCGCCAATCTCCTCGTGACCGAGGAGGGCCGCTGCGTCGTCCTCGACTTCGGCGTCGCGCGTTTCCTCGCCGAACCGGGACACGATCGGCCGGGCGGGCGCCTGGGCGGCACGCTGGCGTACCTCGCACCCGAGTGTCTCGACCGCCCCCCGGACATCCGCTCCGACGTGTTTTCCCTCGGGGCCGTGCTCTTCGAACTGGTGTCGGGCGAGGCGCCGTTCGCAGCTCCGACCCGTGCCGCGCTGATCGCGCGACTGCAGGGCGAGGACGCGCCGCTCCTTCGCAGCGTGATGCGTGGCGCATCCCGGGACCTCGAGGCCGTGCTCGCCCGCGCGTTGGACCGGGATCCGGCGCGCCGCTACCCCACGGTCGACGCGTTCGCCGACGACCTCGCGAGACTGCGCGCAGCCGAACGCGTGACGGCTCGCCGCTACGGGCTCGTCGCGCGCGCCGCACGGTGGGCGTCCCGGCATCGGGCGTCGGCCGCTCTCGGCGCCTTCCTGCTCGTCTTCCTCACCGTCTCGGCGATCGTCGCCGCCGTCAAGAATGGCGAGTTCCGAGGCCACGTCCACCGCGCTTCGATCGCGGCGACGCGCGCGACCGACGCCGCCCTGTCCGCGCGGCTCGACGTCGAACGTGCCGAGCGTCTCGCCGACCGGCAGCGCGTGGTGGAACTCGAAACGTCCGCTGCACGGCTGGAGGGTCCGTCCCCGGCGATCGAGCCGAAGCTGCGGGCGTGGCTCGCCGATGCCGACGCGCTCGTTCGACGCCTCGCGGTCCATCGCGCCGAACTCGAGCGACTCCGATCCCGAGGGCGCCCCGAGTCGCGCCCGGCGGCGAGGAACGCGGAACAGGCCCAGCGGATTCGTGAGGTTCACGGCCTGCGCGTTCGCCTCGCGCAACTCGCCGCAGCGAGCGCGGACTCCGCCTCCGCCGAAACTCACCTGCGTAGGTTGATCGAGCGGATCGAGGCGTCGATGCCTCCCGTCGCCGCTCCGGTCGCTTACGACTCCGTTCACGACACGTGGGAGGACGGAGTGCTCTCCGCCATCGTCGCGGGGCTCGACCGTCTCGTGGATCCGGACCCGTTCCGCGGCTCGATCGCGGCGACCACGCGGCGGTTGGATCAGATCCGGCGGCTCGAAACGTCGGCGGCGTCGGCGGCGGATGCCTGGGAGGTGGCCCGTCGATCCATCGCGGATTCGAGGGAATGTCCGCGCTACGGCGGCATGGCGATCCGGCCCCAGACGGGGCTTTCGCCGCTGCGACGTGATCCGCGGTCCGGGCTCTGGGAGTTCCTCGTGGTGTTGAGCGGCGACACGCCGGCCCAGGATGAAGACGGCCGGTACGTGATCACCTCGGCCACCGGGATCGTGCTCGTTCTCGTCCCCGGCGGGCCCGCGCGCATGGGCGCCCGGCGTCCGGGTCCGGATGATCCGCCGACGGGCCCGAATCTCGACCCGAGCGCGACGCCGGACGAGGCTCCGCTCGACGTCGTTCCCCTCGACGCGTACTTCCTCTCGAAGTTCGAGATGACTCGCTCCCAGTGGGCGCGCGCGACGGGATCCACTCCCGGACTGCCGGCAGGGCGAGGCGAAGTTGAATCGAACGGTGTCCTTCCCGTCACCGACGTCGACTGGAACGAGGCCCGCGCCGCCATGGCGAGCCTCGGGCTCGATCTTCCCACGGAGGCTCAGTGGGAATACGCGGCACGGGGCGGCACCACGTCACCGTGGTGGACCGGAGACACCGCAGCCACGCTCGACGGGGCGGCCGTTTTCTCCGTGCAGGCCCTCGCTCCCGTGGGCGGACGACGCCCGAACGCCTTCGGATTGCACGACGTGGCCGGCAACGTCTCCGAGTGGTGCCTGGACGTCTTCGCCCGGTACGAGGACCCGCGGATGCCTGGCACCGGTGAGCGCGGCGGACTGGACGAGGCCGAACACAGGATCCGCCGCGGGGGCGGGTTTCCGAACGAAGCCAACGAGCTCCGGTCAGCCCGCCGGCGCATCGAGCCACCGACGGCGCGCCTCCCCGAGACGGGCGTCAGACCGGCGCGGCGCCTCGAGCGCTGAGCCCAAGTTTTTTCCCGTGTAAGACTCTCACCAATCGACCCATGACGTCTTCCGTCGGCCAGAGGTCCGGCCGCATCGGAGACCAGGATGTCGATCGCCCGCAACTTCGCCCTCAGCTTCGCCGTGCTCACCTGCGCCCTTCGCGGCCAATCGATCCCCAATACGGCGACGGTGCCCGTGTCCGTGGACAGCGGCCTCCTCACGAATGCAACGGGGTCGATCGCATCGGTGTGGAGCGAGACCGTCCACGTCCCCGCGGCTGCGACCATGCGCCTGCGCTTCGACGTGGCGCAGCTGGCGGGTCCGCTGGATGCCATCGTCGTCACGAATCCGCTCGACGGCCAGGTGCACCGCCTCGATGGCCGCGGCCTGATGGAGTGGGAAGGCACCTCCGGCTGGTTCAACGGGAACGCACTGCACGTGTCCTTGGTGCTCGGCCCTCAGTCGGCCGGACGGGTCTCGGTCGGCGGCGCCATGGTGCAAGTGGCCCCGCTGCTCCCCGAGACCGTCTGCTTCACGGACGATCGCACGCTGAGCATCGACCAACGCGTCGTGCGGCTGATCATCAACACGAACCAGGGTGCGAATCGCTGCACCGGGTTCGTCATCTCCGGTGCGACGACCGTGTTGAGCGCCGGACACTTCTTCGCGGGATTCACGGGGCTGTCGGTCGTCGCGGAGCGGAACGTCCCGCTCTCGACTTCGTCCGGGATCATCCTCCATCCGGCGATCGTCAATCAGTTCCCCGCACAGAACTCGTCGTTCCAGTTCAACTCGCAGGGACCCGGACTCGACTGGGCCGTGGGCCGCTTCTTCCCGAACGTGAACGGGGATCCGATCGGCCTGGTCGGGTCGTATCCGTTCGCGAGCCTCGGATCCGGGCCGTTCAACTGCTCGGTGACCGGATTCGGCCAGGACTCGACGCCGGACCTGACGCGAAATGAAGTCCAGCAAACGGCCACGGGGAGCGTGTCCGCGGGCAGCGGCACGATCCTCAACCACGACGTCGACACGGAAGCCGGCTCGGACGGATCCCCGATCCTCGTCTCGACGATCTTCGGGACCACCGCAGTCGGAATCCATACGAGCGGCGGCTGCACGCAATCCGGCGGAACGAATCGCGGCACGAGCGCGACGAGCACGCCGCTCTCGCTCGCCATCGCATCCGTGAACGGGTGCGCCAGCTTCCACCTCACGAACGTGGGGAGCATCTCCACGTCGTGCTCCGACGCGGTCTTCAGCTGCGCGCCGGTCGCCGGCCGCTGGAACGTCGTCGGCGTCTCGTCCCCGAGTGATTGGGACATCGCGTTTGGGAACGTCCAGTCCGTGTTCGCGAACGACGTCTGCGACTATCTCGTGACGAACGGCCACAACGGCACCATCCCGCCGACGATCGGGAGGATCACGCGATTCGGGGGGTCGGCGCCCGGCCAGGCGCAATTCTCCGCCGCGCAGGTCGTCCCGATGAACCAGACGGGCGCGCGGCCGTGGACCACGAGCACCGTGCTCTCCGCGTTCGAATTCGAGGTGACGACGGCGGGAAGCTACGACCTGAACGTCGCCGGAGATCCCTCGCTGCGGTGGGCGCTCTACTCTCCCGCCGTGGTTTCCACGTGGGCGCCGCGCTCGACGCAGGTGCTCGTCGACCGGGCGATGGGAGCCCCGACGACGATCGCGCTCAACCCGGGATTCCATTGCGTCGTCATCTATCGCAACGGCGGCCCGGCGCAGTTCCTGTCGGCGGATTCCGTCGCACTGAGCGTGTGCCAGTCGCACCCGCCGCTGGCACTCAGCGCCGGCATCCCCCAAGTCACGACGAGCGCCTGCGAGGCGTTCACGCTGTCGCCGACGGCCGGAGTCTGGAACGCCGTCGCCGTCGGATCGGCGGATGATTGGGATCTGACGCTGGGGGCCGCCGACGGGTCCAATCCGGCGCCCACGACGGAATTCGCCGCGGCCGACGGTCACAACGGATTTCCCACGCCGACGGCCGGCCTGATCACGCGGCAGTCGGGGTCGGGTCCGGCGACGATCGAGCTCGCATCGGCGACGTCGCTCGGAAGCGGCGGGTACATCCTGACGTCCATGCCCGCCGGTCACCTGATTCGCGTGTTCGAAGTCTCCACTTCGGTGACCGTCGGCTACGAGTTGACGACGGCCGGTGACCCGTCGCTCAAGTGGTATCTGCTCGCGAGTCTGGGATCGGGATTCGAAGGCGCGACACAAGTCGTGCAGAGCGGGACCGTCGGTGACGGCGGCGGCAACGTCACGCTCGTGACGACGGGAGGCGTCGTGCGGACGATGGGCCTCGCCATCGTGCGGCAGGGGGCGCCGGCCACGTCCGACCTCCCGCTCACGATCCGTCTCGCGGATTCGTCGACGCACGTGACCTTGAGCGGACCCGGAGCGACGGCCACGGTCTCGAACACGCCCGCAAGCCATGCCTTCACGTGCGCGCCCGTGGCTGGGAAGTGGAACGCACTCGCCATCACGGGATCCACGCTCGCGATCAACTCAGGGTTCGGCCTCGCGATCGGAACCGGCGGGTCGTTCGCGACGGACACTTCCGCGGTGCTCGCCAACGGTCACTTGGGGGCGATCTCGTCCACGGAGGGCATCGTCTACAACAACTCGGCGACGCACACGTCGGCGACGCTGCTCGAGTCGGGCATCACGACGTTGAGCGTCGGCTCGCTCGGCGGCACGGCGGCATTCGCCACGTTCCCGCGCGTTCACGTCTTCGAGTTCGAGGTCACGTTCCCGGGGCTCTTCGACATCGCGGTGTCGGGTCCGACGGGATATGCGTGGTCGCTGTTCAAGCCGGGCACGTCGTCGGAGTGGCGGTCCCGGACGACGGCTGATCTCTCGGCCGGGTTTGGAACGCAGCAAGGTGTCTTGCTGCAACCGGGATGGCACGCCGTCCTCGTGCGTCGCGGCTCGGGCACCGTGTCCGGCGCGACGGCCTCGGTGACGGTCACTCCACAGTCGCAGCCCGCGCCCACGCTGGCGTCCGTCAGTCCCAACTCGACCGGTGCCGGCAGTGCGGACTTGGGCGTCACGCTCACCGGGACGGGCTTCAACGCGCTGACGTCGGTTCGATGGGACGGGGCCACGGCGCTCGCGATCACCAGCCTTTCGCCCACGACGATCGTGGCGACGATCCCGGCGGCGCTCATCGCAACACCGGGTGCGCACACCCTCCGCGTCACCAATCCCCTGCCCGGCGGCGGAACGTCGTCCACGGTTCCGTTCACGGTGCTGGCGCCGACGCCGATCCTCGTGCAGGTCACCCCCGATCACGTGATCGCCGGCAGCACGAACGTCACCCTGACGGTCCTCGTGTCGCCCGCCACGCCCGTGTTTCCCGGCAGCGCGGTC
Source organism: Planctomycetota bacterium (assembly GCA_044222185.1). Classification (GTDB taxonomy): domain Bacteria; phylum Planctomycetota; family CAIWVZ01; genus JBGANV01. The sequence goes on along the minus strand of JBGANV010000002.1, from coordinate 800,611 downwards.
CGGTTGAACTCGGCGTTCCTTCCCACCACGTTCGTGGACTCGACCACCCTCACGGCGCAGGTTGGCGCGTTGTTGATCCTGTCGCCGACGACGGCGGCCGTCACCGTCATCGCGGCGTCGCCTGGCGGTGGGATCTCGGCGTCGCTGCCTCTGTTCGTCGAAGCGCCGGCGATCACGACCACGTCGCCGGCCACGCTGCCGTTGATGACGGCGGCGTCCCCATCGGTCGACGTCACGCTGACGGGCGCGCGATTTCTTCCCGGCGCCGTCGTTCACGCCGGCGTGACCACCCTTCCGACGACGTTCGTCAGCGCGACGCAGCTCGTGTGTTCCGTCGGACCCCAGGTCCTCGAAACCCACGCCGCGGGTGGCGTCGCCCTCACGGTCGAGAATGGGCACTTCGCCATCTCGAACACCGTGGCGATTCCCGTGGGGATCGGCGGAGCGAACGTCGGAACCGTGATCCGCAGGCCGCTCGACCCGTTCCCCGGTGAGGCCTATGTCGCCATCGTCGACGGCGGCCTGCCCGGCGCGCCGCTCAGTCTCCTGGTCGATCTCGCCGTCCCGACGCCGATCGCGCAATGGCCGACGCCCGTCGAGAACTTCGTCCTCGGCGTCGGAACGCCTGGCTCGACGCTCGCGCTCGTGGACGGCATCGGAGTCCTCGGGCCGCCGAGCCCGTCCGTGGTCTTCACTCCCAACCCGTCGAATCCCGCGCTGGGGATCTTCGTGTTGAGCGGCTTCAATCGTCCCGCGTCACCGCTGAATCTCACCGCAGCGATGCAAGTCGCGTGGCTCGACGCCGCGGCCCCGTCGGGATTCCGGTTGGGGTGGACGCGGATCGAGCAGCTCTAGAACGAAGAGCGCCACACTCCGCGTGGCTTTGCCGGCAGGGCTCCGCGCTGCCGGGAACGTCGTCGGGCATGACCTCGCCGCCACCACGGGGGCAGGGGTCGGACGCGATCCAAGGCTCTCCGACGTTCACGCGGGGCTGGAGCCCCGCGAGCCAGCCGGGCGGAGCCCGGCGCTCCTGCGCGCAGTCTCGGCGTGTAGGATGGCCCCCTCCCCGAGGAGCCATGACGAACGAAGACACCGGGCCGGGCGCCGATTCCGTCGAGCGACACATGCGCGAGCTGTCGCAGTTCGCGCGCAGTCTCCCCGAGGCCTTCGGGCCGCGCACGCTCGACGAGCGCTTCCGCGTCGAACGAGAACTGGGCCGCGGCGGTCAGGCCGTGGTGTACGAGGCGCAAGACCTCGTCAGCGGAACGACGGTCGCGCTGAAGGTGTTGAACACGGTCGTCGGAAGTTCCGGCGAACTCTTCGAGCGCTTCCGCCGCGAGGCCGCCACGGCCGCGCGCCTCGATCACCCGAACATCTGCCGCGTCTACGCTTCCGGCGTCACCGACGGCCAGCCGTGGATCGCCATGCAGTTCATCGCGGGACGGTCGCTGGGTCACCGCATTCGCGATCTCGCGTCGTCGGGCGACGCCGGAATCGCGTCGACGATCCGCACGATCGACCTCACGGATGCCGCGCCGTCCGATCAACCATCCACCGCCGTCGCGTTGAACGCGCCGACGCGCGCGGAGATCGCCACCTTCGTGGAGATCATCGAGAAGGCCGCGCGCGCCCTGCACGCCGCACACGAGGCCGGCGTGATCCACCGCGACGTCAAGCCGGCCAACATCATGCTCGACGAGCGCGGCGAGCCGTTCGTCCTCGACTTCGGCATGGCGAAGGACAACGACGACAACACGCTCACGCTGTCGGGAGATCTCTTCGGCACCCCGGCCTACATGTCACCGGAGCAACTGCTCGCGCAACGCGTGCCGCTCGATCGCAGGACGGACGTGTGGTCGCTGGGTGTGACGCTCTACGAGGCCGTGACGCTTCACCGCCCGTTCGATGCGCCCACGCGGCAAGGTCTGTTCGCCGCCGTCGTCGGCAAGGATCCGCTCGATCCGCGCAAGTGGAATCGCGCCGTCGGATCGGACCTCTGCGCCATCATCGAGACGGCGCTCGAAAAGGACCGCGACCGCCGCTACCAGACCGCCCAGCACTTCGCCGACGATCTCGCGCGGTTCCGCCGCAACGAGGCCACGCTCGCACGGCCCATCACGTTCATGCGTCGCGTGCTGCGCTGGAGCCGCCGCCATCCGGCTCGCGCGGCGCTGATCGCGGTGATCGCGCTCTCCATTCCCGTCGTCGCAGGCCTCGGGGGCTACATCCTCGCCAACAGCGACAAAGTGAAGGAGGCGGAGCGCGCCGAGTTCCGCCGCGACGTCGACGCCGCCCTCGAACAGGGATTCATGGCCATGCTCAGCGGGGATGGCGCGAAGGCGCACACGCTATTCGAGGACGTCCTCGCCCGCGACCCGAGCAACATCCAAGGCGCGTTCGGCGTCACGTGGACGGCACTCACGCTTCAGGGAAACCTCGAGCAGACCCTGCGTGACCTCGACGCCTGGATCGCACGTCACGGACCGGCGTCCCACGGCCTTCTCCAACTTCGCGTCGATCTCCTGAACCGGCTGAAGCGCCACGACGAAGCCAACGCCGTCGCATCGGCCATGCCCGAGCCTCGGTCGGACATCGACTGGCGACTGGTGACCCTCCGCGAACTCACGCGCGCCGAAGCCGAAGGCCGGCCGGCCGCCAAACGGGCACTCGACGCCGTGATGCGCGCCGGGTGGAGCGATCCATCGATGAACTCGATGAACTTGATCCTGCTCGCCGTCGCGGCCGGAGACGCCGATGATGCGGGCGTGGCGCGGAGCGTGGCGTCACTGTTGGTCCATCGTTGGCCGACGTCACCGCGCGCCTGGTCGTCCGCGGGCGAAGCGGTCCGCCGCGTGGACCCGGACAAAGCCATCGAGTACTTGAAGAGAGCTCGGGAGCTCGGCGCCGACCCGGGCCTCAACGACGGGATGATGGGCGAGATCTTCGCGCGCACGGGACGCGCACCCGAGGCCGAGGCGAAGTACCGCCAGGCGATCCGCGCGAGACCGGCAGATGCGCGCTACGTCTCCGAGCTCGCGATGCTGAAGTACATGACCGGTCAACCCGCGGAGGGGCTGAAACTCACGGAGGAGTTTCGGGGACGTGTCGAGTCGCTGGGAGTCAATTCCGCCTATTTCGAGAACGTACGCGGCCTCTGCCTGTTCGAGCTGGGCCGGCTGGATGACGCCATCGACGCCTATCGCTCGGCGACCGCGTCGAACGAGTCCTTCGCCGAAGCCTGGATGAACCTGGGGAACGCTCTGAACTCGACCGGGCGGATCGACGAAGCGCTCGCAGCACATCAGCGCGCCGCGGCGGTCGACGACACGCACCACCTCGTTCACTACAACATGGCTCAGGACTTCGAATCGCTGGGTCGCTACGAGGAAGCCGTCGCCGCGTACCGGCGCGCCGCCGCGCTCGATGCCACCGTGCCCGAGATCCAATGCAATCTCGGACTCGCGCTGCGCCGGCTCGGCGCCTACGACGAATCGTTGGAATGGATCCAGAAGGGTCACGCGCTCGGATCGGCTCGACCGGGGTGGGAGTACCCGTCGGAACGCTGGGTCAGCGCGGCGAAGCGTTGGGTGTCGATTCGCGACCGCGTCGACGTCGTGTCCTCGAAGGCGCAACCACCGCAATCGACCGATGAGATGCTGGAGTTCGCGCAGTGCGCGCTGCTCACGAAGCGCCCGGCGCTCGCGATCCGCTACCTGCATGCCGCGTTCGAGGAGGAGCCGGAACGCGTCGCAAGCCCCAAGACCGATCGCGTCATGGCGGCGCGCGCGGCGGTCATGGCCGCGGCCGAGCTGGCGCTCACGCACGATCCGGCGGCGGACGCGGAGCGGGCGAAGCTCCTCGAAGAAGGGCTCTCGTGGCTCACACGCGAGTTCGAACGGCAGCTCGGGTCGATGAAGGCCGAGCCGAAAAAGCAGCAAGAGCTTCGGCTCGGCTTGCGGCGCTGGCTCGCGAATCCGTCGTTCGCGACCGTCCGCGACGGAGACGGAACGGGAATTCCCGAACCGTTGCGCGCGCCGTGGGCGGCGCTCTGGCGCCAGGTCCGCAGCGAGGCCGGTGTCGCCGCCGAGAGCCGGCCGTAGTTTCGATCGGGTCGCGCGCACCCTCCGAACCTCACTCGTGATGGAGGACTGACCGGGTGAGACGGCGACACCACGCTCGCATTCGCCCGGTATGATGCCCGGCCTTCGAGAGGCCATGACGGAACCACGAGAAGTCCGAGCGATCCACGAGCGGTTCCGCATCGAACGCGAGTTGGGCCGCGGCGGCCAGGCGGTCGTCTATCGCGCCCGCGATCTCGTCTTGCAGCAGACGGTCGCGTTGAAGGTCCTCAACACCGTCGTCGGGCAATCGGGCGAACTCTTCGAGCGGTTCCGCCGCGAGGCGGCCACGGCGGCGCGGCTCGACCATCCCAACATCTGCCGCATCCTCGCGTCGGGCGTGACGGATGGACAGCCGTGGATCGCCATGCAGTTCATCGACGGGCGATCGCTGGGCGCACGGATCCGCGAGAAGCCGTCCATCGGCGCGAGTGCTCTCCCCTCGACCCTGTTCGTCGGAGACGGAAGCCTCGCACCCGAACGGGAGGAGCCGGCGACGGTCGCCTCTCCCGCCGTTCCCTCGCGGTCCGAGATCACCACGATCGTCGAGATCCTGGAGAAGGCCGCGCGCGCGCTGCACGCGGCCCACGAAGCGGGCGTCATCCACCGCGACGTGAAACCCGCCAACATCATGGTCGATCGCTCGGACGAACCGTTCGTGCTCGACTTCGGCATGGCGAAGGACGACGCCGACCAGACGCTCACGGCGACGGGCGATCTCTTCGGCACGCCCGCGTACATGTCACCCGAACAGCTCCTCGCGCAACGAGTGCCGCTCGATCGGCGCACGGACGTGTGGTCGCTCGGCGTGGCGCTGTACGAAGCCGTGACGCTGCGTCGCCCGTTCGATGCGCCCACGCGACAGGGGCTCTTCGCGGCCGTGCTCGGCAAGGATCCCCCCGATCCGCGCACGTGGAATCGCGCGGTCACCGCCGACCTCCGCGCCATCATCGAGACCGCCCTCGAGAAGGATCGCGATCGCCGATATCAGACCGCGAAGCATCTCGCCGACGACCTCGCGCGCCTGCGCCGCAACGAGTCGACCCTCGCCCGCCCCATCACGTTCGCACGACGCACGCTGCGTTGGAGCCGCCGCCATCCCGCGCGCGCCGCGCTCATCGCCGCCATCGTCCTGGCGATTCCCACGGTCGCCGGCCTGTCGGGGTACATCTTCGCGAACCGCGACAAGGTGGAGGCCGCGCGCGTCGATGCGTTCCGCCGTGACGTCGACCAGCGCGTCGAGGCGGCATTCGCAGCCCTGATGTCGCTGACGCCGTCGATCGCGAACGCCGGACTCGCCGACGTCCTCTCTCGCGATCCCGGGAACGTGGAGGCCGAGTTCGGCGTCGTGTGGAGCGCCTTGCATCTCGGTGGCGACCCGCAACGCGCGCTGGCCGACCTCGATGCCTGGCGAGCTGATCACCCGTCGCCGATTCCGCCAGCGTTGCTGCAGCTCCGCCGCGATCTGCTGAACCGGCTCGACCGCAGGGACGACGCGGAGAAGCTCGGCGCGACCATTCCCAAACCGGCGACGAAGCTCGACTGGCACCTGGAAGGCATCCGTCTCCTTGCCGGCGAACGGGCTCTGGCTCCTGCCATGCCTCCGACGGCGAGGGACGCCCTCGACGCCTTCGCTCAGTGTGCGTTCCTGTCGGAGTCACTGCGCCCGGTGACTCTGTTCGGGATGGCGTGCGCCGCTCGGGAGGCCCAGGATCGCGCCGCGTGTCTCCGGACGGCCGACACGCTCGAGCACCGCTGGCCGGATTCGCCCGAGGCGCTCACCTGGGCTGCCTTTGCCCTCACGCAGTGCGAGTCCGCCCGAGCCCTGTCGCTGCTCGAGCGCGCCCGATCCCGCGGGACGAACGCGGCGCGCGCGGGTGCGATCGCGGGCGACGCGTACCTCGCGCTCGGGAGATCGGAGGACGCGGCGGCCGCGCTGCGACGCTCGCTCGCCGCGCAGTCCGACGGCGCGAGGGCCGTGATCACGCTCGTGCGCATCCTCCATGACGCGGGTCGCGCTGCCGAGGCGCTCGCCACGCTCGATGCGTTCTCGGCACGACGGTCGGTTCCGACTCCGTTGGCCGCGGCCGCCGATCATCTGCGTGGGCAGGCGCTCCAGCAGCTGGGGCGACGTGACGACGCGATCCTGGCGTGCGAAGCGGCCCTCGAGCGCGACCCTCGATCCGCATCGGCGTGGCTCACGCTCGGTCGACTCCTCATCGATGCCGAGCGCATCGACGCAGGCGCCGCGGCCTGTGAACGGGCCGTGGCCCTGCGGCCCGACGACTTCGACGTCGACGTGAACGCCGCGCGCGTGCTCGCCGAAGTCGGACAGACCGACTCCGCGATCGCGTGCCTCCGCCGCGCCGTCGCGCTCCGCCCCGACTCCGCGGAAGCGCTCTGTCGATTGGGCCACGTCTTGCAGGAGACGGGCCCGTTGGATGAGTCGCTCGCGCTCATCGAAAGGGGACACGCGCTCGCCGCGTCGCAGCCGGGATGGTCGCTGCCCTCGCGGGCGTGGCTCGACGACGCGCGTCGCTCCATCGACGTGCGCGATCGCGTGCGCATGGCGACGAGCGGCACGAACCCTCCCCAATCCACGACGGAACAGCTCGAGTTCGGGCGAGTCGCCGCGCGGACGAACAGACCGGACCTCGCCATCGGGTATTTCCGTCGCGCCATCGAGGAGGATCCGAATCTGGTCGAGAGTCCGAAGTCCACGGTGCGATTCATGGCGGCACGCGCAGCCGTCGACGCGGCAGCCCTGGCGTCCGACGACTCCGCTCGCCGAGGCCTGCTCGATGAGGCGTTGCCGTGGCTCCAGCTCGAACTGCGACTCCTGCTCGACCGCATGCGCGCCGCGGAGAACGCCCGCGACGCCGTCCAGCTCGAGCTGCGCCGCTGGCTCGTCCTGCGCCAACTCGCTCCCGTGCGTGACGGCGGAATGCCTGTCGTTCCGATCGAGGCTCGCTCCGCGTGGACCGCGTTCTGGTCCCAGGTGCGCACGGCCTGCGGACCGCACGCTCCAAAGTCCGACGCCGCGGCGGAGAGTCGCCCGTGAGCGACGACGACGTGGATCCGGATTCGATCGAGCGGCACATGCGCGAGCTGTCTGGATTCGCGCAGGACCTTCCGGCGGCGTTCGATGCGCCCACGCTCGACGCGCGCTTTCGCATCGAATCGGAACTCGGCCGAGGCGGTCAGGCCGTCGTCTATCGAGCGTTCGACTTGCAGGAGCAGCGTGTCGTCGCGTTGAAGTTGCTCAACACGATCGTTGGGCACTCGGGCGAGCTCTTCGAGCGTTTCCGGCGTGAGGCGTCGATCGTGTCGCGTCTCGATCACCCGAACATCTGCAAGGTCTTCGCCTCGGGCGTGACCCACGGTCAGCCGTGGATCGCCATGCAACCCATCGAAGGGCGCTCCCTCGGATACCGAATCCAGGAGCGGTTGTCGGACACGGGGCGAGACAGCGGGCGCACGCCGACGACGCTGCGCATGGGAGACGTCCCTTCCGATCCGCGGAAGTCCGTGGACGTTCCGTCGAGCTCCCTGCCGGACGCGGGCGAGATCACTCACATCGTCCATCTGTTCGAGAAGGTCGCGCGCGCTCTCGACGTTGCGCACGAAGCCGGAGTCCTTCACCGCGACGTGAAGCCGGCCAACATCCTGCTGGATGAATCAGGCGAGCCGTTCCTCCTGGATTTCGGCATGGCGAAGGACGCCGCCGAGCACACGCTCACGCTCTCCGGTGATCTCTTCGGAACGCCGGCCTACATGTCTCCCGAGCAACTCGTCGCCCAGCGGATCCCGCTCGATCGACGCACGGACGTCTGGTCGCTCGGCGTCGCGCTCTATGAAGCCGTGACGTTGCGCCGCCCCTTCGACGCACCGACGCGGCAAGGGTTGTTCCAGGCCGTCGTCGGGAAGGAACCGGTGGACGCGCGCCGACTGAACGCGGCCATCGGAAGTGATCTCGCCGCCATCATCGAGACGGCGCTCGAGAAGGATCGCGATCGCAGGTACCAGACCGCGAGGCACTTCGCGGACGATCTGGAGCGGTTTCGTCACACGGAGCGGACGCTCGCGCGTCCCGCCACGCTCGCGTACCGCGCCCTGCGGTGGAGTCGTCGCCACCCGGCGCGCGCGGCGTTGGCGCTGTTTCTCGCGCTGGCCATTCCGGCGATCGCCGGACTGGGTGGATACGGCCTGGCCGTGCGTCGCGACGTGGAAGCGACGCAGCGGCGAGAGCACGAGCAGGACGTCCTGTCGCGAGTCCAAGCCGCCTTTGTCGCGATGACGGACACGGACTTCGATCGCTCGCGTCAACTGCTGGACTCCGTCTTCGCCACCGACCCGGGAAACGTCCTGGCGGAATTCGGTCTGGTCTGGAGCGCACTCCAGACGGGAGACGATCTGGAGCCGGTGCTCCATCAGTTCGACGCGTGGCGAACGGAGCACGAGGCGCCGCCAGGGCTCATGGATCTGCGTGTCGACGTTCTCCATCGGCTCGGGCGCCACGACGAAGCCAATCAGCTTCGCGCGTCGTTGCCGCCGCCGAGCACGGGCCTGGATTGGTTCTTCGCGGCGATGCGGCGCACGTCCAACGGGCAACACCTCGTGGGGTCGGACCTCGACGAGGCGATCGACGCGTTCCAGCGCTGCATCCTGGCGGGCGAGCTTCCGGGCGAGATTCCCATGCTGGGATTGGCGCAGGCGCTCAACCGCTCGACGGACACGGGGCTCCTCGGCAGGGTCGCCACGACGCTCGCGACGCGGTGGCCCGAGTCCGACTCGGCGCTGCTTCGCGCGGCCATGGCTCTCGGAAGATCGGACCCCGATCGCGCGGAGGCAATGGTCGATCGCGCGCTCGCCCGCGGAGCCACGGAGCGCATCGCAAACAAGGCGCTGGCGTCGATCTGGACGAGCAGCGCGCGGTACGGACGCTGCGTGGCGAGGTTCGAGCCGAAGCTCGCCACCCTCGACCCGGAGTCCAAGGCGTTTCTCGGGCGATCGCTCTATTCCGCAGGCCGCAAGGCCGACGGCGTTCGCATGCTCGAGGAGGCCGTGAATCAAATCCCGAAGGGGAACGGCGCGCGCGACTCGGCGCAGGTCCAGCTCGGCCTCTTCCTCACGGCGGAGGGCCGGCGGGCCGAGGCTTCTCGGATCCTCGAGGACGCGGCGGAGCAAGGAACGCAAAACGAGGCGGTGTGGAGAGTGTTGACTCAGATCCGTCTCGATGCCGGCCACCTGGACACGGCCGCCGAGGCCGGACGGCGCGCCGTCGCGCTGCGCCCGAACGCGCCCATCTCCTGGTCCGATCTCTCGCAGGCGCTGGGAGGTCTGGGCGAGTTCGACGAGGCTCTCATGGCCGCGCAGCGCGCGTTGGCGCTGGAACCGACGTCGGCGGAGCTCATCGCGAACCTCGGCCTCTCGTTCCGCAACCTCGGGCGATGGGAGGAGGCGCTCGCGGCATTCGAGAAGGCCCACGCCATCGGCACGTCGAAGCCGGGGTGGAGCTACCCGACGGAATCGTGGATCCAGGACGTCCGTCGGTTCATCGTCATTCGCGATCGACTCCTCGGCACCGTGCGTCCCTACGAGCCGCCCGCGTCGGCCGCCGAGGCCTGCGCGTTCGGTCAGGCCGCGCTTCGCATGGGTCGGATCCAGGAGGCCGTGCAGTTCTTCCGCCGCGGATTCGAGCAGGATCCGTCGCTCGTCGACGGCGCTCGCTCGCCGTGGCGCGTGCCGGCGGCCGCTGCCGCGGCCGTCGCCGCCACGGCGGGTCGCGCCGCTTCCGATCCGCAGGCCGAATCGGCGCGAACCGCGCTCCTTTCGGAGGCATTCGCCTGGCTCGACCGCGGACTCGACGTGGCGAGTTCGTCGATCACCTCCGAGCCCACGAACGCGCGGGCCACGCGGCTCGCGCTCCGCCAGTGCCTGCTCATGCCGGAGTTCGCGCGTGTTCGCGACGGTGATCTTGCTGCGCTTCCGGAGGCGTTGCGTCCCGCGTGGTCCTCGCTGTGGGCGCGTATGCGCACGCTGTGCGGTCCGTTCGCGCCGGCGACCGCCGCGCCCGAGACCCGCAAATGACCATCCCCCAGTGTCAGGGTAGTTGCCGCCTCGGTCGAGGGCCGCGGGGTTCCCTGCCCGGCTCCGAGCCGGGCAGGGCGCGGCCCTGCTCGAGCACGCCCTCAAGGCGTGCTCGTTTGCCCCCCCGCGGGGGGGCAAAAAAATCTTCTCCGCAAGGAGATCACGGATCCGGGGCGAAGGAGAGCTCTGGGTGATTCACAGCGAAGGCTTCGGGAACGGATTCTCCAGCGGATCTTCGGGCCCGAGGAGCGAAGATCACAGCCCTCCACGAGGAACTGGGAATCGCCCGAAGTACGTTGAGAGGCACTGGGTTCAGTTGGCGAATAGGGCTCCCTCCCATGGGAACCCACAACGACGAGCAGCGCGAGAGCCCCATGAGTCCGAAGCGGTGGAGTGCTGCGGGAAGCTTCCAGTCGTCATGGAGGCATCGTCGATCCCTCAAGTCGAGCTCGAGAGTTCTTGCGCCGCAGAGGCGTTCACGAGGCGGACCTCAATGCCCGGCGCACGATCGTGACGGCAGCCGCCTCAGATGGCTTGACGGCACGCGCTCCTCGACGAAGGCCGCCGCTACAGCCGCACGCCGGATCAAGGAACTCGAGACGGATCTGGCGAAGAAGGAGAAGCGGCTGCGAGCCGTCGAGGCTCTGCTCGACCTCCAAAAAAGTCTGCGGAAATCTGGGGGACGCGGACGAGCCCACCCAGCCGAAGAGCGATCCATGATCATGAACCTCCTCGCGGATGCTGTGGCTGGTGGAGCGAGCCAGGCCGAGGCATGCAAGATCTTGGACATCAGCGAAACGACCATCCAGCACTGGCGCAGCAGCCCAGTGGCACCGATCGCCGCAATGGGCCCAAGCAACCACCGAAGAACAAGCTCACTGCGGCAGAGCAGCAGGAGGTCCGCACCCTCGTGACGTCGCCGGAGTTCCGCGACCTCCCGCCAAGCCAGATCGTTCCGAGGCTCGCCGATCGAGAGATTTACGTCGCTTCTGGAGTCCACGATCTACCGGATCCTGCGCTCGGAAGGGATGCAGCATCACCGAGGGCCCTCGCGGGCACCAACGACACGGAAGCGACCACGCGAGCTGGGCGACAGCCAAGAACCAGGTCTGGAGCTGGGACATCACCTTACCTGCGGTCCCCTATAAAGGGCGTCTTTTTCTACCTCTACGTCGCGATCGACGTGTGGAGTCGAAAAGATCGTCGGATGGGTGATCGAGGAGTCGGAAGACACCGCTCACTCCTCGTGCTTCATTGCGGCGGCGTGTGCCCGTGAGGGTCTCGCGCGGCGATCTCGTCATCCACTCGGACAACGGCAGTCCGATGAGGCGCGACGTTGCTCGCCACGCTGCAGTCGCTCGGCGTGGCGACGTCGTTCAGTCGCCCGAGCGTGAGCAACGACAATCCCTTCTCGGAGTCGCTGTTCTGCACGCTCAAGTACCGGCCAGGTTCCCAGCGGGCCTTCCCGTCGGTCGCACACGCGCGTTCGTGGATGGTGACGTTCACGCGCTGGTACAACACCGAGCATCGACACAGCGGCATCCGCTTCGTCACGCCGAGGAACGCCATAGCGGTCGCGAAGCGTCCCCAGCTCGGGGGCGCAGCTGCGTCTACGAGAAGGCGCGCGCCATGCGCCCTGAGCGCTGGACGGGTGACACGAGAAACTGGTCGCAGATCGAAGCCGTGACGCTCAATCCAGAGCCCGAGCCGAGAGCGAGACAGAACGCATGAGGCTCGCTTCGAGGTCAACGCGACCGGAACGTCCCAGGCGCTGGCAGTCGGCTCGGGTCGAACTGGGCGCCTCCTGCGAACTCGACCGGCGACCCCGCTGGTCGTTCGCGCCGTCATCGGCCTCTGCCGAGGTCGATCCTGGCCGCGCCGCAGGCGCGGCGCCTTGCGGGTCAGACACGACCCATTGGGCAGCAACTACCTTGACACTTGCCGCCATCCCGGCGCGACGCGCGCGGAGCGCCAGGCGCCGCCTGGCCGGATGGCAGGGCTCCAGCACTGCCGGAATGTCGAAGGATGCCGGCACGCAGTCGGGCCCGACGGCGCGACCGTCGATGAGGAAGGGCGTCACTCGTTCACGGCAGCGCAGGAGCGCTGCCGGTCCGGCCAGGCGGAGCCTGGCGCTCCGGTCGCGCGGCGCCAGACACGTTCGACGCTGATCGAAACGCCGGCCTCGGACTGGCTGGAGGGCTGGGCTCCTGCACTGCCGGAATGTCGAAGGGTGCCAGCACGCAGTCGGGCCCGACGGCGCGACCGTCGATGAGGAAGGGCGTCACTCGTTCGCGGCAGCGCAGGAGCGCTGCCGGTCCGGCCAGGCGGAGCCTGGCGCTCCGGTCGCGCGGCGCCAGACACGTTCGACGCTGATCGAAATGCCGGCCTCGGACTGGCTGGATCGGTGGGCTCCAGCCCTGCCCGAATGTCGACGGATGCCAGCACGCAGTCGGGCCCGACGGCGCGACCGTCGATGAGGAAGGGCGTCACTCGTTCGCGGCAGCGCGGGTGCGCTGCCGGTCCGGCCAGGCGGAGCCCGGCGCTCCGGTCGCGCGGCGAACCCGCGGTCACTCGAGATTCGTTTCGATCACGCCCAAGGGCGACATCACGCGCGACCGCAGCACGAGGCCGCTCGCGTCGCACCAGGATTCGACGTTCAGAGTGCCCATGGCCGACTGCAACCTGCCGGCGTAGTGCGCGGCATTCCGTGGCGGCTGACCCGCGAGTTCGATCACCTCGTCGGGTTTCCGCTCGACGGTGAACTTCGTGCGCTGTGGCTTCCAATCCGCGGCGCTGAGTCCGATGGCGTCAACGGACTTCGATTCACCGACGACCAACGCGACGAGGCGCATGGTCACGAAATCGAGTGCGTTGGACTCGGTGGCGACGATCGTGGTGGGCTCGACCGGCAGCGTCACTTCTCCCGTCGGTTCGTCGCCGTGGCGCATCGACGCGCGCAAGGACTTGCCCTCGCTGACGTACGTCGCGATGTCCCGCGCGCCTCGCCCACTGGTGCACTCGGCGCGCATGAATCGGCCGGACACCGCGTACTCGGCCTGGAACACCGATGCGCGCCCGAAGCCCGTCTTCGGTCGCGAATCGATCCACACGTGGAACCCGGCGGCGTCGGACGAGATCGCGAAGGTCTCGGTGCTGATCTGTGCGCTGCCGAGCCTCGTGACGTAGCGGCCCTTCGCGACGAGGGTTCCAGGCATGGCGGGCGGCGCGGGCTCGGGTCGCGACGCGGGAGCAGTCTCCGCCTCGGGCGCTGCCACCTCACGCCGCACCTCGGCGAGCATGGCATTCAGCGCTTTGCGGTCGAACCACCGGCCTTTCAGGAACACTCCATCGATGGCCGCTGCGTTGCGAACGTCTGCCAGGGGGTCCTTCGAGAGGAGGACCAACGACGCGATCTTCCCCGTCGCAACCGTCCCGAACTTCTCCGCGACACCGCACAGCTCGGCCGCGTTCGACGTCGCACACCGAAGCACGTCCGGCGCGGCAATGCCCGCCTCCTGGAACAGCTCCAGCTCGCGGTGCAACGAGAAGCCTGCAAAGACGTGGGGATTGGCGAGATCGGTGCCGCAGACGAGTGGGACCTGTGCGCGGTGCAGCTCGCCCACGAGGGCCTTCATGTGCGGGAGCGCCGACTTCAGGTGCTTCCCGAAGCCGTAGCGGTCCGCCTTCCACGCGGCGCGAAACGCCGACGGCACGTACGCGAGCAGATCCTGCCGCGCGTGCGACGGATCGAACGTGGTCGCGATTCCCTCCACGACGGCGAGCGTGGGGCACTGGACGCAGTTCGCATCCTTCACGTCCTTCAGGAACGCGCGAAGCTGCGAGAGATCAACCTTGGGGTACAGCGACCAGTAGGCCGACGCCTCCACGAACGTGGGCGCCGAATCGGGATTGCCACCGGCAAAGCGTGCGACGACGCGCTCCCACCCCGAGAGATGCTCGATGGACGCCTGGCCGATGGAGAGCGCCTCGCCGAGCCGCACCGAATCGGGCACGTGCCCCACGGCCGGCAGATCGTGCTTCTTCGCCTCGTCGACGATGGCGAGGTACGCGAATCGCGGCAGCCGCTGATAGACCTTGATCTGGTCGACGCCGGCCTCGGCCAGCTTGCGCACGGCCTCGCGGCCCGCGTCCGGGTTCGGGCACTTCTCGGAGGTCGGCCAGATGGGCGGGTCGCCGTCGAGGATCGCTCCGCAGACGATGAGATCGGGACCGAGGGCTTCGCCCTTGTAGAACCGCTCGCGCAGCGCGATCGAGGTGGCCGTGAATCCGCCCATGTCGCGAGCGAACGTCACGCCGTTCGCCACACACATCGGGCCCTGCGTCGCCGGATCGGAGAAGTGAACGTGACAGTCGAACAAGCCCGGGATGAGGTAGCGGCCCTCGCCAGGGATCGCCGTCGCGCCCAGGACGGGCGCGACGTCCGCGGCCGGCGCGACCCGTTCGATCGAGTCGCCGGCGATCACCACCGTTTGATGGGGAACCAATCGTCCCGCCACCACGTCGACGACGGTGACGTCCGCGATGACGACCCGTCGCTCCGCGGGCGTCTGCGCCCGTGACGCGATCGCGATGGCACACCAGATGAGCGCAACGATCGACCGCGTCGCCCTTCGCATGTTCATCTCGCCCGCGTCGACGACGTGATCAGATGGACTTCTTGTTCAAGTAGAAGTCGAGGCGCTCGTACTCCTTGTGCGACGCGCGCTCCTTCACGTCCGCTTCCGTCTTCGGCGGCGGGACGATGACCTTGTCGCCCGGTTTCCAATTCACCGGCGTCGCGCAGGCGTGCTTCTCGGTCGTCTGCAGACCGTCGAGCAGGCGGATGATCTCGTCGATGTTGCGCCCGACGCTCATGGGGTAGTAGACGAGCGCGCGGATCGCACCCTTGGGGTCGATGATGAACACCGAACGCACGGTCGCCGTCGCCGACGCGCCCGGGTGGAGCATGCCGTAGAGCGCTGACACCTTCATGTCGATGTCGGCGATCATCGGATAGCCGATCTCCACGTCGAAGATCTGCTTCAGGTTCTCGCGCCACGCGAGGTGGCTGTGGATCGAGTCGATCGACAGGCCGATGAGCTTCGTGTTCCGCTTGTCGAACTCGGCTGAGCGCCGCGCGAACTCGGTCAGCTCGGTGGAGCAGACCGGCGTGAAATCGGCCGGGTGGCTGAAGAGGATGCACCACTTGTCGCCGCGCCATTGCGAGAACTGGAGCGCGCCGTGGGTCGTCGTGGCCGTGAAGTCGGGAGCGGGCTCACCGATGCGGGGGATCCCGCCGGACGTGGTTTCGGGCATGGTTGACTCCGTTGGTTTGGCGAAACAGGGCGGCGAGTCTACCACGCGCCGCGCCGCGCGAATCAGCCCCCGAACGGCGGACTGCCGATGACCTCGGCCGTCACGTGGTTTCCCGAGTCGTCGAACGTCCACGGGCCGACTCGTCCGTCGAGGTGGAGCAGAAGCACCGTGTCAGCATCAGTGCTCTCGATACGTCGCGCCGGCACGACGGCATCGCCTTGATACCGGGCGACCTTGGAGATGCGCACCTCGTCGATGTCCCCCGCGAAAAAAGACCCCGGACGTCCGTCGCTCGACGGGTCGGCGCCGATGAATAGCGGCAGCGCATTGGGCTTGCGCGCACCTTTGCCGGGGACCCTGCCTTGGAGCTTGCCGTCGACGTAGAGGCGGACCTCGGCGCCGTCGAACACGCCCGCGAGATGGTGCCACTCGTTCTCCTTGAGCACGGGCTCCTTCACGGATGCCGTCGCATACGCACTCCCGAGGAAGACGCTGAATGCCGGCTTGCCGTCGCTGACGAACAGGCCCCACTCCGACATCTCGGAGCGGTTGGCGAACCCGCGACGCCCCTTGAGTGATGTCGCACGCATCCAGCCTTCGACCGTGAACGGGCCGTCAGGAATCGCGAGGCTCGCCGACGGAATGCGCACACACGTGGATTTCCCGTCGAGCTGAATCCAACGATTGCCGCCCACGGACATCGTGAGTGGCGGCGGGACGAGTTCGAAGGCGAGCTGCCTCTCGGGCAGGCCGACGCGAAGGCCCTCCGCCAGGTAATCACACTGGAGTTGGAGTTTCGGAACGTCGAACCACGCATCGATCGCGGCTGCGCTCCGCTTCACGACGAAGTGGATGCGCGTCGCCGCGCCTGGCTCGATGACGGAGTGAACGTGGTCCGGCGTGAAGCGATATCGCGGATCCTTCGACATCGGCACGGCCGTGACCTCGATCGGACGCTTGACGGGGTTCGTGATCTCCACGTCGACGGCGTCGTCCATCGCCAGGCGCTCATCGAAGGCCAGCGGTTTGGCGAACGTCGCCGTCAGCGCCTTGTCCAGCGCGACGCACTCCTTGCTGACGTCGATGGTGATCTTCTTCGGGTCCATCACGGCGCCGACGGGAACGGTGACGATGTCGATGCGTTCCTTGCGGACCGTCACCACGTCGAAGTGATGGAGGAAGCCGGCATGCGGAATGTCGGCGTCGATCTGCGCACCCGTCGCGCCCAGCGCGTAGTACTGGATGCCGTCCTTCACGCCCGAGTAGATCATGCGGTGGATGTGTCCCGCGAACACCGCGGTGACGTTGCCCGCGTCCACGAGCAGCTTGTGGACCCGGGTCCAGTCGTCGCCGTATCCCGGATAGGTCTCGCGCAGCCAGCGCGGGTGGTGGAGGAACACGAAGACGTGCTCGGCGCCGCGGGCTTTCTTCAGCGTCGCCTCGAGCCAGGTGAACTGCTCCTGACTCATCGTCTGGCAGGCCGGATCGTCGAAGGCATACTTGCCCTGCCCGTTGCCCTCGTCCGAGTCGATGGCGATGAACCACGACTTCTTGTGCTGGAACGCGTACCACAGCGGCCCGAAGTGGGTCTCGAAGTCGCCGGCGTGCTGGTTCTTCGGAGGGTTCTGGCCGCGGAAGTAGATGTCGTGGTTGCCCACCACGGGGAACCACGGCATCCGCAGCTTCTCCATCACGGCCTTGTAGTCGCGGGCCTGTTCAAGCCACGTCTTCTGATCGTTGTAGCCCTGCACGAGATCGCCGACCGTCATCACGAGGTCCGGCGCGAACAGGTTCACGTCGGCCGTGGCCTGTTCGAGGATCTTCAGTCCCTCCGGCTTCCCGCTCGTCCGATCGCCGAAGATGACGAACTGGAACGCCTCCTCCTCGCTCGGAAGCGGAAGGAGCCGCGGCGTGGGCCGGTCGGTCACGAAGCGCGATTCCTGGGCGGCGGCGACGGCTGCGAGGAGAGCGAGGACGAGCAACGACCACGAGTCCATCGAGGGCCGGGGACGCAGGCGGCGGTTCAGCATGGGCAGAATGTACCGTGCCGGCGCAGATCGGGAGTGAAGACGTGGCGACGACATCCGCCTTTCGTGCCCACCGAGTGGCGCGATACCGTGGCGCGGCTCCTGGCGCACCATCGAAACGACATACGCGCCAGCAGCCGTTCGACGGAGGCTTGCCATGCACGTATTCGTCGCGGGTGCGAGCGGCGCGGTTGGGCGCCCGTTGGTCCTCAAACTCCTCGCCGCCGGCCATCGAGTCACCGGATTGGTCTCGTCGCCCGCGAGCGCGGCTCGGCTCGCGCAGACGGGGGCAGATCCCCTCGCCGCGGACGCCCTCGACCGCGAGGCGGTCTTTCGGGCGGTCGGCGCCTGCAAGCCCGACGCCATCGTCAACGAACTCACGCGCATCCCCCCGCGAATCAACCCGCGCACCGCCGATCGCGATCTTGCACCGACGTCGCGGCTGCGTCGCGAAGCCGGGACCTGGCTCGCCGAGGCCGCCGCGGCCGCAGGAACGCGCCGCTTGATCTCCCAGAGCATCGCGTTCGCGTACAAGCCCAGGCCCGGCGGTCCCTGGACCGAAGGGGACCCCCTCTTCGTGGATGCGCCCGCGCCCTTCTCGGAAGTCGTCAACGCGGTCGCCGCGCTCGAACGCGTGACGATGCAGACCCGGGGTGTCGAGGGCGTCGTGCTGCGGTACGGCTACTTCTACGGACCGGGCACGGTTTACGCGGCCGACGGGACGTTCGCCGACGACGTGCGGCGCCGCAAGATTCCGCTGATGGGCGCGGGCTCAGGCGTCTTCTCGTTCATCCACGTGGACGACGCCGCGGAGGCGACGCTGCGCGCACTCGACGGCCCGGCAGGTATCTACAACATCGTGGATGATGCGCCCGTCGCCGCGCGCGAGTGGCTCCCCGAGTACGCCCGCATGCTCGGGGCCCGCGCGCCCATGCGAGCGCCGCGCTGGCTCGGTCGGTTGTTCGGCGGCCCCTACGCCGAGTACCTCATGCTCGATCAGCAAGGCGCGTCGAACGCCACCGCGGCCGAGCGCCTGCACTGGCGCCCGGCTCACCGCTCCTGGCGCGACGGCTTCTCCGCCATGCTCGCCGGAGAGCGCGCGACGACCGCCTGATCGCCGCGCGCCTCACCCGATCGTCACTGGGTCGTGTAGCGAACGACCGTGCTCACGCAGCCGAGCTGTCCCGCGGTGAAGTCGAAGCTCACGGCATCGACGGTGATTCCTGCCGGGACTCCGAACGGACCGAACGTCACGCTCGACCCGTTGGCGGCGAAGTGGAAGGGTGCCACGCCGAGCGGGAGGGCGAACTGCGCGAGCAGCGTCGACGGATCGGTCGCGCAAAGCCCCAGGTACGGTCCCGATCCGGCGACACCGCAAACGTCTGCGCTGAAGATGTCGAAGTACTCACGGCCGCTCACGAGTCCCGAGCACGCGATGAACGCGCCCGTCCCGCCGCCTGCGGGTTGGGTGATCGCGATGGACGGACGCCGCGGAACGAGTTCGGCGATGCCGAAGCTGTTCGTCGCGTCCGCCAGGGCGAACGAGCCACCGATGAAGAGGGTGCGGCCGCGGCCCAGATCCGCCTCTGCGAACGCGGCGACATACGAAACCCCCGGGGCGCCGCCGGGCAGGACCAGACCGCTTCCGAATGCAGTCCAGTTCTGGCCGTCCCATCGCGCGAAACAATTCGTCGCGACGTTTCCGACGAGGCTGAAGGCACCGCCCACGTAGAGCCGCGGCCCGTTGCCGTCATCGAACACCTTCAACGCGAATACAGCCGGCGTGCCACCGGGCAGCGCCACTCCCCCACCGACCGGCGTCCACTGGGAACCGTTCCAACGGGCGAGGCCGACGGCTGGAATGCCGCCGGCACTGGTGAATTGACCACCCGCGTAGAGGGCCGGCCCCGTTCCATCGTCGAAGACCGCGAGCGCCTTCACGGGAATCACACCCGACGGTCCGGTCAAGCCGCTGCCGACCGGCGACCAGTTGGCACCGTCCCACTTCGCCACGTTGTTCGCTGCCACACCGCCAGCCGTTTGGAAGAGCCCACCGGCGTAGAGGGCCGTGCCCGAGCCGTCGTCGAACGTCGCCAGTGCATGCACGCCGTTCAGCTGGACGCTGCTGGCGCCCATGCCGAGTCCCAGTTGCTCCCAGGCCGTTCCGTTCCATCGACCGACGCCGTTGACCGCATTCGTCCCGCTGTTGTTGAAGGTGGTGCCGGCGTACAGCGCGGCCCCGGCACCCAGGTCGAACATTCCGAGGGCGTTGAGGGTGCCGCTCGAGAGCCTCTGTCCGACGAGATCCCAGCTCGTGCCGTTCCACGCGCGCACTGCCGAACCGGACGTCACGACTCCGCCGGCGATCGCCAGTTCGCTGCTTCCACCCGCAAACACCCGAGGGCCGTTGCCGATGTCGCCGGATGCCATCGCGGAGGCGCTTGTCGCGAGGCCGGACCCGAGCACGCTCCACTGCGCGCCGTCCCATGCGCCCACGTGGGCGAGCGGCTGAGCTCCCGCCGACCCGATCGACCCGCCTGCGAAGAGCTTCGTGCCATTGCCGTCATCGTGCGCCACCATGGCAGCCGGTCCGCCGCCGGTGAATCCCTGTCCGTTGGGCGTCGACCACGACGTCCCGTCGTAGCGCTGGAAGAAGTGGCTCGTGGTGGCACTACCTCCGTTGTTGGGGAAGGTCACGGTGACGTTGCCCGCCGCGTAAAGGGAGTCGCCGTTCCCGGCGTCGAAATTCGTCGCGCTCGAGAAGAAGCGGCCCGCGGCGTTGGCGCTCTGCCACGCCGTCCCGTCCCAGAACGCCATGCCGCCCGGAATCCCGCCTGCGGAGGCGAAACTGCCGGCGACGACCAGCACGGAACCCGTGCTGCGATTCCAGACGCGCATCGACGTCGCGGCCGTGTAGCCGGTCAGACCCGCGCCCAACGGCGACCACGACGTTCCGTTCCATCGCGCGATGGCCGCCGCGGCCGAGCCGCCAGCGGTCGAGATCGCTCCGGCCACGTAGATCTCAGGGCCCGTGCCGGAGTCGTAGGCGCAGATCGAGGTCGGATTGGGAACTGCGGCCGCGCCGACGCCCGCACCGAGCGGCGACCAGGTCGCGCCGTCGTAGCTCGCGACGCATTGCGCCGCGACTCCGTCGATCGCGCCGAATACTCCGGTGACGAAGAGGCGCGGCCCCTGGCCCACGTCCGCCACCGCCATGCCGGCGACCTTCGTCAGACCGGGCGCGGTGAATGGAACCGGTCCCGTCATGGACGTCGCAACCGCGCTCCATGCCGTCCCGTTCCAGCGCGCGATGTTCGTACAGGGGACGCCGCCAGCCAGGCTGAATTGCCCCGCGGCGTAGAGCTTCGGGCCCGACCCGTCGTCGTACGAGGCGAGCGCCTGCACGCTCCCGTTGTCGATGCCGCTTCCCACCTGGCTCCACGAGGTGCCGTTCCATTTCGCGACGCGATGAACCGACGCACCACCTGCGGAGACGAACCCGCCCGCGGCGTAGAGCGCCGGCCCGCTTCCGTCATCGTGAACGGCGAGCGCCAGCGCCGACGGCGCCACGTTGCCGACCGACTCGAACTGGCCACCGCGCCAGCGCGTGACGGCGCCGAGCGGGGCCAGGTTCACGAAGACGCCTCCGATCGTCACGTAGATGGCGGGACCGCTCCCGTCATCGAACGTGACCATCGCGGTCGGCGCGAATTGGAAGGTCGTCGAGTTGAATTTGTCCGAGAAGTCGGACCCGCACTGTCCCTGAACGATCGTTGTCGCAATCGCCAGCACCAGGCAAGCGATCGACGGCACGCACATGGCGGTCCTCGAAGTCATGGTCTACCTCGCGATTTTGGGCTCCATCCGGCCGATCTCCTGGTCATGCACGGAACACGGAGCCGAACGACGACAGGTGAGCGGAGCCTACGCGCGCGCGCTAGCCGCGGTCAACGCCCGAATCTCATGACACCAATTACGTTCGATTCCGCGCGACGCGATCGGATTCGCCCGCGCTCGCGCCGCGTCACGCGCGCAGTTTGACGCGAGTTCCGCGGAGCGGCGGCGTCGGCGCGCGCGTCTCTCAGGATGTCCGAGAGCCCTCGACACGCTGCCACGGTGCCTGGCAGGGCCGCCACTGCCAGACGAGTGCGCAGCGAACACCAACCCGTGACGATCACCGGAAGCTCTGCGCCCGTCCGGCGACCTCGCGCCAGCGTCGACGCCCGAACACGAACGAGCCGACGGGCGACGGGCGCGCGTGCCTTGCGTACTCAGCAATCGACGTTCGTCCGGTGGTGACGACGCGGAAGCACGTGGACGCGCCCGGCCATCGACCCGGCGAGGCGACGCACTTCGTCCGCCACCCGCCGGAGCCTCGACGCAGCCGCATCCCTTCCCTCTCAAAGCAGCGGCAGGCAAAGCTCGAACGTGGCCCCCGGCGCGGACGGATCCATCAGCCGGAGCTCGCCACCGAGAGCCCGCGCGAGGCCCCGCGCCACGCTGAGTCCGAGCCCGACCCCCGGCGTGGGCCCCGCAACGTCACGCGCGGCGCGGCGGAACGGCAGGAAGACGGCCTCACACTCGGCCTGTGGAACGCCGGGACCGTGGTCGCTGCAGGCGACCACCAACGACGTGCCGGTCGTACGCGCGCGAATCTCGATTCGGCGATCGTCGCACGCCCCAGCGTACTTGCATGCGTTGTCGACGAGATTGAGGAGGATTTGCTCGACAGCCTGGACGTCGACGTCGAGGGCCGCAGCCTCGGGCACGTCTACGTCGACGACGAGATCCATGCCGCCGTCGCGGGCCCGCTGCTCGAGCGGCGCGACGACGGACTCGATCAGTGCGGTCGCGCCGACGTGCTGGCGATGCGCGCCACCACGCCCTTCCTCCAGTCGCGAATAGAGGAGCACGCTCTCGACGACGCGGGCCAGCCGGTCCGACTCGCCACGAAGCGTCTCCACGTACTCGCACTTCGTCTGCTCGTCGGTCACCATGCCGTCGGCGAGCATCTGCGTGTACATGCGGAACGTCGTGAGCGGAGTGCGCAACTCGTGAGTCACGGCCGACACGAATCGACCACGGCGCTCTCCCAGGTCCATGGCCGCTCGCAGCGTCAATCCCACGGCGACGACGGCGCCGACGATTGCGACCCACGACACGCCGAGGATCACCCGTGTCGCCGAGATCCCGTCATGAGCCAGCCGGGCCACGGGGCCCGGATCGAACAACACCGGAACCGTCGCGAGCATCTGTGCGAAGGCGCTTTCGTCGGCGGTGACCGCGGGAAGAAGGTCCCCGGCCGGAAACGTCTCGCGGTTGTCGGCGAGGAGCCAATCCTTCAGCCCGCTCCAGTTCACCCAGATGCCCTGGACCAAGGTCCGTGCCTCGATCTTCGCCGTGCGGATGATGACGAGTTCCCGTCCGCCGATGGCCGTGTCGATCCAATGAACGGCCATGGGCGAGGTCTCCCACGGCACACCGGCGCGCGGCGCCAGACGCGAGTTGGGCATGTTGCGGCTGTCGGCCGCACGGCGCTGCATGCGCTCCGCTGCCTGGGCCCGCTGGACGAAGTCCGCCGCATTCGAGTTGTTCAATGCGGGGTTGTTGAGTGCGTTCCAATTGAACTGCTGCGGTCCCACGCCGGCGGTCGCGTCGTCGCCCTTCCCTTCCACCACCGTCTGCTGCAGGCCACCGTGGGTCTGAGCATTGCCAGCGTTCGCCTCGTATTGCACCTGGTGTTCGCTGACCGGATTTTGCGACGGCGGAATCCCGGCAATTCCAAGGATGCGCTCGGGCAAGCCGAGCCGCCGAAGCTCCTCGAGCTGAGCGCGCGCCTGGGTCGCGACCTCCTCGACGACGGCGCCATTCACGCCCAGCGGCGCGTCCGCGGGCGGAACCTGCGGCGACGTCACCGTCTGATCGGCGGCGATCTGGAAGTGCACGCGGAAGGGATCGAAACGAAATCCGAGCAACGGAGACGCCACGGTGAGTTGCGTCGTGATGGTCCCAGACTTCCCGCGCGTGGTCTGGTCGACCGTATAGAACGGCTCGTACTGGAAGCCGGGCCGCGCACTCTCCTGTCCCAGGATCGGTGCGAGCGTTCCCTCCATGCGCCACAGCGCGGAACGGAGCTGCTCCTGCCTGTGCGCCTCCTCGCGCGCCGCTCGCTCGCTGCGCTCGAGCGCGAGTGACTCGACGCTGACGAAGGCGAGTGCGGCCGTCACCACGACGGCGCCGCCGCAGAACACGATCCAGATGGGGGATGGGCGTCGCATCACCCGTCACCCGGGGACTTGGCGAGCATGTACCCCTTCGACCGGACGGTGAGGATCACCTCAGGCGCCTCGAGCGAATCCCGCAGCCGTTCGCGCAGTCGCGCCACGTGCATGTCGACGGTCCGCGTCTGCAACCCACGAGGATCGAGGCCCCAGACGCGTGAGAGGAGTTCTTCGCGGCCGATCGCCCGGCCACGATTGGCGGCAAGGTAGTGGAGGATCTCCGACTCCCGCTCGGAGATCTCCACGCGCGCGCCATCGTCGAAGCGAATCTCGCGGCGTGCGAAGTCGATGACGCGACCACGCAGCTCGAGCAAACCGACGAGATCGGGGCGACTCGGCGAGCGTCGCAGGACGGCCTCGACACGCGCCAACAGCTCACGCGCCGAGAACGGCTTCACGACGTAATCGTCGGCTCCGGACTTCAGACCGCGGACCCGGTCCTCCTCCGTTCCCTTTGCCGTCAGCACGATCACCGGGAGCGCGGGCCTGGACTGACGCAGCATCTCGAGGACGGTGAACCCGTCCATCTTCGGCATCAGCACGTCGAGCAGGACGAGGTCGACGGCGGAGCCGAGCGCCAACTTCAACCCCTCTTCGCCGTCGGCGGCTTCGGCGGTGAGGTAGCTCGCGAACTTCAGGGCATCGACGACGCCGCGGCGAATGGCGCGATCGTCTTCGACGACGAGGATGGTCGGAGGGGGCATAGGGTTCGATTTCCGTCGCGATCCGGCACCAGGGCCTCGCCCCGGCGCCATCGACATCACTGCCAGTAGTACTGCCACTCGTAGCCGAGCGTCGACGACTTGCCTGGTTCGAGCTTCACGGTCCAGGTGGCACGCCCCACACCGTTGAGCTGCGCCCACCAATAGGGCCAACTGTACCAGCCCCACCACGGCGGCCTGGACTCCGCCCACGAGCCGTCTTCCTGCACGTTCACCATCTCGACCTTGCCGCCCTCGGTCGCGGACTTCATCTCACCGAGGACCCATCGCGTGACCTCGATCTCGATGGGCTTGCGGGCGAAACTCGAAAGCTCGACCGTCCCCGTCAGCTCGACGCGCGAGTACCTCGCGTCCTTCACCTGCACGGCACCGATCGTCCGGGCCTTCTCCACGTCCGACTTCTTGACCTTCACGTCGACGGCCGCGGTGAGCCCCAGATCGACCGAGCCACCGGGAGGCGTGTAGGTGATGAGTCCCTGCGCGAGCACGCGCTCGTCCCGAAGGATCAGGGCGGGCGCCGTCGTCAGCGGGAACGACGCCTGGTTCTCCAGACGCAGTGCGTGCTGAACCTTGGGCGCGGCGAGCAGCCGCGACGCCAACGGTTGCCGAGAGATGTCGACGTTCGGCGCCATCTCCCGCGGGGGTGCGTAGGTCAGATCCAGCCGATAGACGTCCTTGTACGGGACCTTCACTTCAGCGACCGGCGTCACGAGTCGCTCCCCCTTCATGAGCGTGACGTTCTTCACGGTGAAGTAGAAGAGGTCCTCCTGTTTCTCGCCCGTTGCATCCGGTTCGGCCGCGTCGCCAGCGGCGCCGCTGCGACGTCCCCGTGCCTCTCCCGCCGTGACCATGATCTGGCTGGAGATGGCGTTGTTTCCGAGCACGTTCGACAACTGTGACGCATCGTCCTGGCGCGACGCGACCCGAGCCAACGTCTCCTGGAGGGAGATCGGGTCCAACATCCCCTTCGCCTCGAAGCTCGGGACTCCGATCACCAATTGGACCGTCCCATCCTCGATGTCCGCCAAATCATTCACGAGGGTCGCTTGGAGCTGGACCGTCGCCTGACCGTCGGACGTGATGACGACCCGATAGCTCGGCCACCAACGGAACCCTTCTTGCAGGTATCCCATGCCGACGTCGGCGGTTGGCTGCGGCGCGCCATCGCTCCATGCGAGTTTCAACGTGAGCACTTCGCGGAACTCCTCGACGGGACTCGTGAGCTTGGGGTCGCCCTTGATCGTCACGTCCTGGATGCGGTCGAGCGCGACGACCTTCACGCCGTCGGCCGTCTTCAGGACCACGAGGTTCGCCTTCTCCGCCGCGCGTTCGCGCGAGCCCGCCGGATCCGTCGCGCGGAGTTCGGCGGACGATCGTTGCGGCACGCCGACGATGGTCGCCGGATATCGAAGACCGCCCGCCTCCGTGATGAACGCCTCCGAGCCCACGTTCGCCTCGATGAGAGCCGCGAGCGTGAGGCCCGTCCTCGTCACGGCGACGCGCCGCTGCCCGGCCGTGACCGAGACGAGCTTCGCCGGTCCCGCCTGCGACGCGAACGGCCAGAACGTTCCGAGGACGGGCTCGGGCAGTTCGTCGAGGACCACGTTGCCGCGCCCGTCCGTGGGGACGACCCCTCGGCGGATCACGAAGGCGTGACCATCCTTGAACGCGGTGACCTCGCGAATCGGAAGGCGGTCGATCTCGCCCTTGGGCCGTGTCGTCGACGCCGGCCCCTGGGCGACTCCGACGGCCCAGCCACACGCGCACCACCACACGACGACGAGCGCGAACCTTGGGCAGCTCATGGGATCTCCTGTCTGCCCATTCTGACGGTTCCCGCCCCCCCGTGCGGGTCACCCGTGTGTAACGAGCGGCGCCCCCCATCCGCCGCTCGGAGCGCGTTTCGTCTCCGCGACCGCCGAAAAGGGGCGAGACCGCGCGGCCCTCACTGGATCGTGAGCTGGATCGCTTCCGTCACTGCGAAGGCTGCGCTGGCCGCGTCCGGCCAGGCCGCCTGCGCGTACAGACTCAGTCCTGAGAGTCCGGGACCACTCGGCATCGTGAAGGCGAGGATCGACGTACCGGCGCCATCCGACGTGAGCGGGATGATCGGCAGCGCGATCGAGAGGTCGACCCACACGGGCACGGCGCCGACCATCAGCGGAGCGGTGTATCGAGCACTCGTCACGACGATGAAGCCGACCACGTTGGGCTGCGCGGCGCGGCACACGAACGAGAACGGCGCGCCCTGGACCGGTGGGAAACCGGCCCCGAGCTGTGGCGCCGTCGTCATCTGCGGCGTCGGACAGCCGAATGGCGTGACGTTCGTGACGGTGTAGGTGAATGCCCGATTCAGGACGAACGTTCCCGCGTTGTTCTGGACGTCCACGTCCACGGCACCCGAGGCGGAGGCGGCCGGTGCCACGCACGTGATCGTCGTCGCGTTCGTCACGACGACGCTGGTGGCGGGAACTCCTCCGAATCGCACCGTCGTCGTCCCCTGGCCCAGGAAGCCGCCACCGGTGATCGTCACCGGCACGCCCGCGAGCCCGGACGTCGCCGGCGAAACCGTCAACACCCGCGGTGGCCCGGCCTGGAACTGGAGCGCGGCGATGAAGCCATCGCTTCCCCCGCCGATCGCGCCCGTGGCTCCAGGGAACGGCAGGGCCGTCGTGTAGCCGGCGAAATAGACGTCGTCGACGCCGAGCTGCCCGGAGGAACGCCCGAGCACGACACTGTTGCCCGCGTCGTCGCCCGTGCCCCCGAGGTACGAGCTCGCAAGCAACGTGGTGCCGTTCGCGGAAAGGCAGCTGATGAAGCCATCGCCGGGACCCGTGGCGGTTCCGCCGGAATAGCTCGTGCCTGCCAGAACGGGGTAGTTCGTCGAGGTCGTCGCACCACACACGTACGCATTGCCGACCTCGTCGACGGCGAGCCCGTTCGTGAAGTCGGTGAGGCCGCCGCCGAGAACCGCGGCCCAGTCGAGAGACGTCGCGGCAACGCCGATCGTCAGTCGCGCGACGTAACAGTCCTGGCCTGCGGCCGTCGTCGCCGAGCTGATCGCCCCCGGCGTCGCCAGGTTCGTCGAGGTGGTCACGCCCGCGACGTAGACCGAACCCCGTGGGCCGTTGCGAACGCGCGCCGCGAACTCGGTTCCGTTCCCGCCGACGTACGAGGCATACAGCACGCGCGTCAGCGTGGGGTCGAAACGCACGAGCAGGTCGTCGGACGTGCCTTGCAAGGACGTCGACAGCGCGTTCGACGTCAGCGGCACGCCCGTGCTCGACGTCGTGGACGAGTACGTGAGGATGTCGCCCCACGGATCGATCGTGCAGTCCTTCGGCGTCTCGTCGCTGGTTCCGCCGTAGTAGGTCGAGGCGACGAGTTGCCCCAGATTGGCGGAGAGCTTCGAGACGAATCCGTCGCTCGCGCCACTGCGGATCGTGAAAGCCGCTCCCGGAGTCGTCGGGAAGTTGAACGATGCGGTTTGTCCGGTGATGTAGACGAGGCCCGCCTTGTCGACGGCGAGTCCCCCGTTGACCTGGAACCCGCCCCCGCCCGTCGCAAGCGTGCCGTAGTCCGCGGCCGAGCCTCCGAGGTACGTGCCGTTGATCATGGTCCCGAGCGGCGTGAGCCTGGAGATGAATGCGTCGCCCGCGCCGCCTTGTGTCGTCCGATACCCTCCGGGCGTCGGAAAGTTCGTCGACGTCGTGTTGCCGCATACGTAGATGTCGCCACTGGGCGCGACGACGACGCGGTTCGGCGTCTCGGCGAGGGTGCCGCCGATCACCGTGAGGAACTGCGCCGTGGCCAGGTCGGGAGACCGGCGGAGCACGAAGGCATCCGAGTTGATGGTCGTCGTCGAGATGCCTCCCGTGGCGAGGACGTTCCCCGCGGGGTCTGTCGTCACGTCGAGGAGGCCATCGGCCGCCGTCTGGGCCGTGAGCCGCGTCGTCACCACGACGAACGGGTCGATGACGAGGCGCCGTGAGCGGTCACGCCGCTGCACGTCGAATCCCAGGGATCCGTCGGGATCCACGCGGAACTTGCAGTCGACGTCGATCTGGGCTCCCAGCTCGCCGATCTCCCAGGCTCGCGGCGCCGTCTGGGTCCACGTCGACGCACCGAGATCGAGGTCGACGCTGCCGTCAGCCTTCGGCAGGAAGCGCCCGACAGGCGGGGCCTGGAACGCGAACACCGATTCGTCGGCGCCGGGCTCCACGATGATCGTGTACTGGAAGACGCCGCGCGTGATCCTCCAATCGAGTGTGATGCCCGAGCCGGCGGCCCCGTATGCGACGCGCTCGAACGCCGAAAGATCCGTCCGCCAGGTCGATGGGTCCTGTCCCAGGTACCAGTTCACATGCGTCGGGCTCCGGACTTCACCGCGAGGCGACGCGTGGCCGCAGCCCCGAGGGCGCAGAACGAGCGCCGTGGCCGTCGGATCCAGATCCGCGGGCAGGCGCGTGGCCTGGAACTCCACTTGCCGCCGCGAGAACGACGCCGAGACGCCCGGCGCGTGCGCCCAGAACATTGCGTCCGCCGTGCCCGGGACCCCCGCGATCATCAACGGAGGAAATCCCCCACACGATTGCGCCATGCCGGGCTTCGCCACCATGGCCGAGAGGACGAAGAGACTCGCCACGACGATCAGCGCCTGGCCCGTCACGGTTCCGTTCAGATTTCGCATGATGCCTCCTTCGCATGAGCGGTGTTCGATTGCCGCTGTTGCGCCGTTCCCCACGCGGGGAGAACTCTCAGCCGACCAGGCGCCGCCGAGCGCCGGCGGCATCTTACAGGCGAGGGCGGGGATCGCCGCGTGGAAGGATCAGTCGAGGCCAGGCCGATCTCCGGCATTCGCAGCGCCCGAGGCGCCGAACGAAGCCGGAACGGGCGGATGGCCGCACTCGGGCGCGAGGGTCCGTCGATTCGATTCCCGGCGTCCGTGCCGGGGATCTCGGTCAGGCGCGGGGCGTCAGGGAATCCGGCGGGCGGTGCTGATCGCGGGCCGGGCCGAAATCGGCGCCCGTAGGGCCGCGAGACGCGCGGCGATCCGGCCAGGCCCCGCTGGGACGCCGGACGGTTGGCGCTCCGGGAGAGCCCCGTCGATTCGACCCGCGTGCGCGAGGCGCGCGCCTACTTCCGCAGATACTCCGCGGGCAGCGGGTACTTCTCGGACTCCTCACCCCAGTAGATCGAGACGACCCACCAGCGATCCTTGTCCTTCATGAGCTGGATGCTGTTGATCCCGCGCGCGAAAGGTTTCTCGTCCTTGGACTTCAGCCGTGATTCGTAGGTGCTGAAGACGTGCGCGATCAGGCCGAACGCCTCGGTCTTGCGGCTCACCTCGCCCTCGAAGAACCCTTCCTTCACGAGGTAAGGCCCAGCCCGTTTCACGTAGTCGGCGGGTGTCATCGACGCGATCGACGTGCCACCCTTCTGATTCTCGCGCACCGTCATGAGGCGCGCCTCGGCCACGAACAACGAACGAAAGCGATTCCAATCGCGCGCCTTGCCAGGCGGACCGGAGATCACGTCATAGAGCGCGGCGATGATCGCGTCGATCGACTCGACGTCCTTCGGATCTGCCTGGACCTCCGCGGCCCGACTCTCGGGCGCAGAGTCCTGGAGGACGCTGGTGTTCAACGGCAAGCCACACAGGAGTGCGAAAACGACGGTCGAGACGACGGGCTTCATGCGAATCTCCGGACGGTGAAGCCGCGACCGTAGCGCAGTTCGAGCCAAGCGACAGCTACCCGACCGTCAGCGGCTTCTGGAAGATGGAGCAGGTCCGCACGATCGCGAGCTCGCCGATGCGCGCGACGAGGTCTTCGTATTTCACCGGTTTGAGCACGTACTCCTGGGCCCCGAGGGCGAGCGCTTCCTCGCGGAAATGCCGAGACCGGTAGATCGCCGAGCACAGGATGACCGGGAGGTCCGTCGCCTTGAACTGGCGGCGGATGCGTTTCACGAGGTCGAAGCCCGTCATGCCGTCGATGAGGACGTCCGCGAGGACGAGGCTGGGAAGATCCCGTTCGAGTGATTTCAGCGCCGCATCGCCGTTCGACACCGCGATCACTTCGTGGCCCGACTGCTCGAGGAACTGTTGGGTGTCGGGAGCCGCGCCCTGCCGGTCGTGAACGAAGAGGATGGTCTTCATGTCTGTTTCTGCTGGCGCCCCGTGACGCTGAGGACTTCCGCGAGACTCGTGTGACCGGCCCGGGCCTTGCGGATCCCGTCGTCCATGAGCGTGGTCATGCCCGAGGCGCGCGCCTCGGCCTGGATGTCCTCCGTCGGTTTCCCGCGGGTGATGAGCGAGGCGATCGCCGGCGTCATGACCATGACTTCGTAGAGACCGACGCGGCCCTTGTACCCCGTGCCGTGGCACTCCTCGCACCCGGCCCCGTGGAAGAACATCACGTCCCCCGAGGGGTCGATTCCGAGGCGACTCAGGACCTCTGGGGGCGTATCGAGCAGTTGCTTGCACGCCTTGCAGATCCGCCGGATGAGACGCTGACTGACGATTCCGCGGATCGTGTCCGCGAGCAGGTAGGACTCCACGCCCATTTCGGTGAGGCGCGTGATCGTCTCGGCGGTACCGACCGTGTGGAGCGTGGAGAGCACGAGGTGCCCCGTCAGGGCGGCCTCGACGGCGATCTGCGCCGTCTCCTCGTCGCGGATCTCGCCGATGAGCACCACGTCCGGATCTTGCCGCAGGATCGACCGCAGGCCCTTCGCGAACGTGAGTCCGACCTTGGGTGCCGCGTTGATCTGCGTGACGCCATCGAGTTGGTTCTCGACCGGGTCCTCGAGCGTGATGATCTTCGTGTCCGGCTTGTTGAGGCGCTTGAGCAGGCCGTAGAGCGTCGTCGTCTTGCCGCTTCCCGTCGGGCCCGTCGTCATGACGAAGCCGTCGGAGCACTCGGTCATTCCGATCAACCGCTGCATTTGCAGCGGGTCCAGATCCAGACTCTCGATGTCGCGAAGCTCGCGACCACCGTCCAGGATTCGGATGACCGCGCTCTCGCCGCCGATCGTCGGAGTCGTCGCAACGCGCAAGTCGACGCGACGGCCATCGATCTCCGCCTGGGCGCGACCGTCCTGCGGAAGACGCCGCTGGGCGAGATCGAGCTCGGCGAGGACCTTGAGACGCGCGAGGCAGGGCCGTGCCCACCCCCGCGGCAGTGAAAGGCGATCGTAGAGACACCCGTCGACGCGGAACCTCACGACGAAGGCCTTCTGTCGGGCCTCGAAGTGGATGTCGCTGGCCCGCGCCCGATAGCCGTCCTCGAACACGCGCCGGATGAGGTTGATGATCGGCTTGTCGAGGTTGGCGTCGTTCTCCCCTTCCGCGTCGGGGTTGCTGGTCCCGATGTCCAGGTTGACGGCGAAATCCTCGCCGGCCGAAGCGATGATGTCCTCGATGTCGGCTGCGTTCTCCGGGGGTGGCTCCTCCTTCTTCCCGAAGACCACCTCGAGCGACTTCGTGATCGCGGAGGGCTCGGCACGCACCGGCATGATGGGCGTGTTGAAGATGCGAGAGAGTTCGTCGATCCGGTAGACGTCGCCAGGGTCCTCCATCGCGACGGTCGTCATCCCGGCGATGCGGTTCACCGCGACCAGGTTCCACTGGCGGGACCGGACCTCGCCGATCTCGCCCGCGACGTTCGGGTCGATGATCTCCGGGTAGAGCGTGATGCACGCCACCCGGCCTTGCTGCTTGAGCGCGTCGGCGATGTCGAGCTCGGTGACGAGTCCCAACGTCACCAGCGCCTGGCCGAGCCGGCAGCCTTGCTCCTTCTTGAACTTCAGCGCGCGCTGGAGGTTCTCGTCGGTGAGCTTTCCCTTCTTGATGAGGAGCTCGCCGAGCAACGTCGTCCGCGCCCGGATCTGGTTCACCGAGGTTTGAGCTCTCTCACTCGTCGTCATGATGGTGGGTGGGCCGCGTCCGCGATTTCAGCGAAGGTGCCTGCAGATGGACCCGGACCTCTCTCTTCGATGACTGATCGGGATGCCGTCCGTGGCGGCTTGAGCACAGCACGCGCTTGCCGCGCCCCGGTCGCGGGCTACGCTCTGGCCCGACTCTCGTGGGATTCACCGAACAGCAGATCCGATCGCTCCTGGAAGACGGCGAGGGCCGCGCGCTCGAATTCAAGAGCGGGCTGCCTCGCGATGATAAGGCCGCGCGCACGATCTGTGCCTTCGCGAACACACGGGGCGGCCTGCTGCTCGTCGGCGTCGACGACAAGGGGCGCGTCGTCGGCGCGGGGCGGGTGTCGGAAACGGCGATGCACATCCGAGCGATCGCGGAGCGGTACGTGGAGCCGCCCGCGCGGATCGACGTGGACGTCCTCCGCATCGACGGGCTCCCCGTGATCTGCGCGTGGGTTCCGCTCTCCGGTCATCGGCCTCACGTCGTGCTGCACGACGACGGGACACGAGAGATCGTCGTCCGCGTCGGATCGAGCAACCGCACGGCGAGTGGCGCCACGCTGAAGGCCCTTCGGGGTCACTCGGGTCGAGCGGGGCCGAAGGATGCCTTGGAACGGCGCGTGCTCGCCTGGGTCGAACAGCGCACCCGCAAGTCCGACCGGCCCGGCGGAGACGCCACCGTCGCGGCCTTCGCCAAGGCCAACAACGTGGGCGTTCAGCGCGCGCGGCGAGCGTTCGTCGACCTGGAGCGGTCCGGGGATCTGGTGGCGTTCGGCTTCGGCGCGCAGCGAGTCTACGCCCGCGCCTGATGACTACTCGCGTGCGCCGCCGGCAGCCCCGCCCTTCGATGCCCGCCCCGCCTCGACCAACAGCTCACGTTGTCGAGGTGTGAGCGTCTCCGGCAACGCCAATCGCACGACGGCGAAGAAGTCGCCGGCAGGCTTGCGCGCACCGTCCAGGCCCATTCCGCGGATGCGCAACCGTGCCCCGGCCTTCGTCCCAGGCGGGATCGTCAGGGTCACGAGACCGGACGGCGTGCGGACGTCGACTCGCGTCCCCTCGATCGCCTCCCACGGCGTGATCGGGACGTCCGCTTCGATGTCGTCCCCGCGCATGCGGTAGTCGTCGTCGGCGACGAGGCGGATGTTCAGATAGAGATCCCCGGGCGTGCCGTCCTCGGACGGGTTGCCGAGTCCGCGCAATCGCAGCTGGGCGCCGTCGGCCGTGCCCTTGGGGATCGCGACTTCGACGGTTCGCGACTGGGAGGTCTGGCCCATCCCGCCGCACGCGGGACAACGCCCTCGCGCCGAAACTCCGGAACCCGAGCAGCGGGCGCACATCGACGGCGCCTCGATCCGGAACTGATGCTTGCCGCCGCGGATCGCGTCGCCGATTCCGACGGCCAGTTCGGCGCGCACGTCACCGTCGTCCGCGGGCGGACGGGGCTGGGAACGACGCGCCCCGCCACGCCCCGTTCGTCGCCCGCCACCGCCGGCCCCGCCGCCGAAGATCGACGTGAAGAAGTCGGAGAAGTCGCCGCCGCCGAACATCTGTTCGAACTCTTCCTGGGACATGCGCTGCCCGCGCGCACCGGGCGGAGGAGTGAAGTCCTCCCCGTGGCGCCAATGCTCGCCGAACGCGTCGAACTTCTTGCGCTTCTCGGGGTCGGAGAGAACCTCGTACGCCTCGTTCATCCGCTTGAAGGTGTCCTCGGCGCCCTTCTTGTCGGTGCCCTTGTACCGGTCGGGGTGCCACTTCATCGCGAGCTTGCGGTACGCCGCCTTGATCTCGTCCGTCGTGGCCGTTCGCGGGACCCCGAGCACCTCGTAGTAGTCCTGAAACTTCATGGCTCGATTCTCCGAACGGTCCGCGCGCACGCAATGCGGCTGCGAGCGTAGCCGCGGGCGAGCGCGGTCAGGCGGCCGGCAGGTCGTCGAAGACGGATCCAGGGAGCCGCTCGCGCAGCCGCTTGAGCGCCCGATGGAAGCGCATGCCGACTGCGTCCGTCGTCAACCCGAGAAGCTGCGCGACGGTCTGCGGCGTGCGCTGCTCGATCCCGCGAAGCATCAGGATCTCGCGGTCGACGGGGTCCAGTTCGTCGATGCACGTGATGACCTGGCTGCGAACTTCCCGCTTCACCGCGGCCGTGACGACGCCGGATGCGTCGGCGGGGATTGCAGCGAGGATGTCACCTTCGGAGTCGTCGGTCGATGGAGGATCGGCATTTCCGCGACCGCGCCGGAGGTGTTTCTTCGCCAGGTTGTTGACGCGGTTCACCAGAGCCGTCGACAGGAACCGCAGGAGCACGGGACTGATCCGGCCGTCGCGCATGGGCAGCGTCGAGAGCCTCGGCAGCGTCACGGCCCACGCATCGCTCACCAGATCCTCGGGGTCGTAGTACCTGCGCAGCGACGGCCCCAGTCTCCAGCTCGCCTGTGCCATGAGAAGCGGCGCGAGCCGCGACACGACCCAGCCAAGGCTCGTCAGGTCGCCGCCGACGGCACGCCTCACGTGCATGGTCGTCATGTCATCACCCGTGTCCGGGTCTGAATCAGCGGCGCGGTTCATCTTTGCTCATCGGACGCTATCGGCCTTCGGGCGATCGACGTCGCGCGAGACTATCATGTCCCGCCATGATCGATCATTCGGCAGACGACTCGGACGCGTTCGTCGCCGCCTTCCTCCGGCAGGTCGCGGAGGACCGGACGCGCGGCGCGGAACGGCCTCTCGCCGAGTATCTCGCGTGTTTTCCGGGCCACGAGGCCGCCATCGCGCGCGCGTTCGCCGAGCTGGGTGACGAGGCGACCAACGCAGGAGAGGTCACGCCTGCGGGCGTCGGCCCACTCGGCAACCTGGGCCCCTACGCCCTGCTCCGTGAGATCGGGCGGGGCGGTCAAGGCGAGGTCTACCTCGCGGAGGACACACGCCTGCACCGCAACGTGGCAATCAAGCTCCTGCGGGGCTTCGGCGCCGCACCCAGCGATCAGATCGATCGTTTCCGCCGAGAAGCCGAGCTGGCCTCGCGCCTCAGCCACCCGAACATCTGCACGATTCACGAAACCGGCTCGGAGAACGGGACGCCTTTCATCGTGATGCGCTTCGTCGAGGGCGAGTCGCTCGCGTCGCGGATTGCACGCGAGCGCGAACGTGCCGCGGCGCCGTCGACGCGCCGCGAGCAATCAGGCAGCACCCCGGCGACGCGACGAGACGATCTCTTCCGCCAGGTCGAGATCATCGAAACCGTCGCTCGCGCCGTACACGCTGCGCACGAAGGCGGGATCATCCATCGCGATCTCAAGCCAGCGAACATCATGATCGCGACGGACGGAACGCCCGTGATCCTCGACTTCGGCCTCGCGCGCGACGTGGACGCGGACACCCTGGCGCGCACGCGCACCGGCGACGTGTTCGGCACGCCCGCGTACATCGCGCCCGAGCAGTTGGAGACGCCTCCGCACCTGGCCGACCGCCGTTCCGACGTCTACGCGCTCGGAGTCACCCTCTTCGAGACGCTGACGTCGCGCCGGCCGTTCGAGGCTCCAACGCGCGAGGGCCTCTATCAGGCGGTTCTCGCGGGGCGGCCCTCGGATCCACGCGCGCTGAACCCGGCAATCCCCGCCGACCTTCGCCTCGTGATCCTCACCGCGATCGAGCGCGATCGGAACCGCCGGTATCAGACCGCCGCCGATCTCGCGGAGGATCTGCGGCGGATCCGCGGGCGCGAGCCCATCCTCGCCCGCCCCATCGGGCCGATCCTTCGCCTGAGGCGTTGGGTCACGCGCGAGCCCATGCGAGCCGCGTTCCTCTCGCTGTTGCTCGTCGTCGCGGCTGCCAGCGGATTCTTCGCCGCCCGGTGGCCGTCGATCCGCGCCGACATGGAACTTGCGAGGGAACGGGAGAAGGCCGACCGGGTCGATCGTTTCGTCGAACGTGGGTATCTGCACCTCACCACCCAGGCGTACGACGCGGCGCTCAAGGAGTTTCGCGCCGCACAGGAGGTCGACGCCGACGATCCGGAAATGCTCTGCGGCATCGCCCTGACGCTCGTGGCGCAGGATCGGGCAGGCGAGGCGCTCGCGCTCCTGGATTCGCGCCGCGAACTGGAGGGTCGAGCGAACGGCCTGCGCATCGCACGCATCCTCGTCCTCGAACGAGCCGGCCGCAAAGCCGAGGCGGACGCCCTCCGAACCCCGCAGCAGGGGCCGGCCGATCCATTGGCGCTGTTCCTGCTCGCCAACTCGACTTTCGGCAACCGCCCCGGTACGGGGGGCCTCTCGCCGAAGGACGGCATCGTGTTCATGCAGCATTGCTTCGCCGCGGGCGGGCGCAGGGCGGTCTATTACTACGCCATGGCGACGCTGATCGACGTCGCGGGCGATCAGGACAGCGCGACCCAGTTCGAAGGCGTCATCCGCTCGCGCTTCCCCGACGACGTACGGTCGAACCTCTGGATCGCGGTGATGTACCGCGTGATCGATCCGGATCGGTGCCTCGAAGCCATCGCGAAGGCCGAGGGCGATCCAGCGATTCGCGTACAGGTGGCGAGGGTCAAGGCCGGAGCCTTGACGGAGAAGGGCCGGTTCGACGAAGCCGTCGGCATCCTGACGCAGCTCTGCAAGGAGGAGGCGACGGACGCGAGCATCCGCTTCGATCTGGCCTACTCGCTCACGCGGGCCGGTCGGCGCGAGGAGGCCGAGCAGGCCTACCGCGACTGCCTCGTGATCGAGCCCAAGCGCGCCGGCGCCCACAACAACCTCGCCAACCTCCTCAAGGCACGAGGGGACGTCGCCGGCGCCATCCGCGAATACAAGCTCGCCGCGCAGCACGACCCGCGGTTCCCCAACACGTGGAACAACCTGGCGATCCTGCTGTGCGATCAGGACCGGATCGAGGAAGCCGAGATCGCATCCCGCAGGGCCGCCGAACTGGCTCCTGGCGCGGCCGAGATCCACAACACCGCCTCGCGCATCGCTCATGCACGCTCCGACGATGCGCTCGCCGAGAAGCACGCCCGCGAAGCGTTGCGGATCAAACCCGATTTCGCGGAGGCGTTCGCCAACCTCGGCATGGCCCTCGATGCCCAAGGCCAGCCGCGCGAAGCCGTAGAGATGTTCACGCGTGCACTCGCGCTCGCGAACGGCAACCCCGGGTTCGCCTCGGCCGCCGCCAGCAAGAAGGCCTGCGAGGCGATCGTGCCTCTCGTCGACCGCTTCGAGCGCTACCTCAGCCGGGAATTCGACGTCGGCCCCGCGCGGGAGTGTCTCTTTTACGGCGAGGTGGCGCGGCGGCGCGGGCACTACCGTCTTGGCCTGGCCCTGATGCAACAGGCGCTATCGAAGGATCCCTCGCTCGCCCTGAGCCTGTCGGAGGCCGTGCGGATCTCGGCGGCGAAGGCGGCGCTGCGAGCCGCGGAACTCGAAGACGGCAGCGAGCGCGCGGCACTGCGCGTCACGGCCGTTCAACTCGTAGTCGACGAGTTCGACTCGGTCGTGCGGCGCGTCGAGGACGCCGTCCTCGGCGATGACGACATGCGCCTCGTCCTTCGACTCCTGCGGATCGACCACGACCTGCGGTTGATGCGGGATGACGCCATCGACCAGGACCTGCCAGCAGACCTCGCGTCCCGGCGACGCGCGGTCATGACCCGTGTGAAGGCGAGCGCACCGCACGACTGAGCGCGGCCGCCGGCCAGGCGTCGGCACGCGCGTCGCAACGTGCGCCGCCGAGCCTACTGCCCGATCAACGTGAACGCTGCCGTCAACAGGACGCCGTAGGCCGTGGTGCCGGCGGCGACCCGCACGAGGCGGTTGGGGCGGCTCAGCGCCGAATCGAATCAGAACGTGCCGCCGATCCCGCGCGGTTCACTGGAAAGCTGCCCGCAGGCGATCGCTGTCAAAACGAGCGCCGCGACCGCGGGGCCGCGGGCCACACCGAGCGAACGGATCGGCATTTCCCGTCTTCCCCGTGAGGCGCTGGATCTTTCGCACCACGCCTCGGTCGGACCGACCCCTTCCGAGGCCACGAACGGACTCGCGATGCGGGCCCGAGCGAAACCGCGACAGGCGCGGACCGATCAGCGAATCGTGCCGACGAGCGCGGTCGTGAAGTTCTGTTGGGTGGAATTCCAGTTGACGACGTAGCCCTGCACCACGAATTGCGCGCCCAGAAGGCTTGGTGTCGTCGGCCAGGTGAACTGCATCGTCACCGACTGGCCTGGGTTCGCACCGCCCGTCATGGGGCCGCCTTGCAGGAAGATGTGATAGGGGCGGTGCTCATTGATGAACAGCCCTCCGCCGATCCCTGGAATCGAATGTACGAGGTTGTCCCACGGCGCATATTCCTGCCACACGGTGACGAAGTAGCCCTCCAGGCCGGGGACTCCCGCATCGACCATGAATGAGCTCGTGGCACCCAGCGTGAAGCTGTCCGTCGGAGTGAGGTCGATCAGTCGGCAGCTCTGAACTCCCAGTTCCACGCTTTGTCCGAACGCACCGGACGCAAAGACGACGAGCAGGAACGACGCAGCAAGAAGGGGGTTCCTTCGCATGGTTCTTCTCCTTGAGTCTTCTGGCTCAGCGCAAACCGGCGGCACTGTACACCCGGGTCCAAGGGGCGTTGAGAATTCCGCTCATCGGTCCCGAACCCGAACCGGGGTTTCGGGAAACGATCATCGAGGCCGCTCGCCGACGCCCCCTCGATCCAGGGAGGTCGCGCCGGTAACCTTCCCGGCCCCGCGCCCGGAGCGGCACTGCGGGAGGAGCGATTCATGCTGCTGAAGGGAAAGACCGGTGTGATCCTCGGCGTCGCCAACAAGCGAAGCATCGCCTGGGGCATCGCCAAGCGCGCGGCCGAAGAAGGCGCGCACCTCGTGCTGACCTATCAGAACGAGCGTCTGAAGGAGAACGTGGCGGCGTTGGCGGCGGAGCTGCCGCATCACCCTCACCTCCTGCCCTGCGACGTCACCCAGGAATCCCAGGTCGATGACCTGTTCACCTGGATCCAGAAGCACAAGCATCACCTCGACTTCGTCGTTCATGCGCTGGCGTTCGCAAAGAAGGAGGAACTCGACGGAGAGTTCATGGCCACCACCGCCGATGGTTTCCAGGTGGCGCTGAACGTGTCGGCCTACTCGCTCGTCTCGCTCGCAAAACGCGCCGTGCCGCTGATGGAAGGTCGCCGCGGGAGCTTCCTCACGTTGACCTACATCGGGTCTGAGCGGGTCATCCCGCACTACAACGTGATGGGTGTGGCGAAGGCGGCGCTCGAAGCGTGCGTCCGCTACCTCTCAGTCGACGTCGGTCCCAAGGGGCACCGCGTGAACGCGATCTCCGCAGGACCCATCAAAACCCTGGCGGCGGCCGCCATCTCCGGTTTCTCCCAGGTCCTCGACATCGTCGCCGACAAGACGCCGATGCGCGACAACATCGAGGTTGCCGAGGTCGCCGATGCGGCGCTCTTCTTCCTCTCCGACCTCTCGCGCGGCGTCACCGGCGAGACTCTCTTCGTGGACAACGGATTCCACGCCGTCGGCCTGTGATGATCGCGGCCCGCGGGCCGCTCAATCCCGCACGCAGCGGAAGCCCACGTGCATCAGGCTCGAGTCGGGCGTGGACTTCATCCGCGCGCTGACCCGATATCCCGTGCAATAGGAGTCGTGGCAGAGGAACGACCCGCCGCGCATGACCCTCTTCTTCGCCGTCGGCTCCGTCGGGTCGAAGCTCGACTCGGGGCCGCGCGGATCGTCGATGACGGCGTCTTGGGCAAGGCCGTAGGTGTCCTGGCGGTACCAGTCGGCGCACCACTCCCAGACGTTCCCGGCCATGTCGACGAGCCCGAATCCGTTGGGTGCGAACGTGCCCACGGGGGCCGACGTCTCGTGACCGTCGACCTTCGTGTTGCGGTACGGGAACGCGCCGTTCCACAGGTTGGCTCGGAAGGTCGAATCGGTGGCGCGACCCCAGGTGAACGGTTCGCCGTCGAGCCCGCCGCGAGCGGCGAACTCCCATTCGGCTTCCGTAGGCAACCGCTTGCCGGCCCACGTCGCGAACGCCACGGCGTCGTCCCACGAGACCTGCACGACCGGGTGATTCTCCTTGCCCTCGATCGAAGTCTCCGGCCCCGATGGATGGCGCCAGTCCGCACCGATGGTCCAGATCCACCAGGCCGATGGATCGTCGAGCGGCACGGGATGATCGGGCGCGCGGAACACCAACGCACCTGGCTTGAGCATCTCATCGGGCGGTTTGGCCGTGCCCTCCGGAACCTGCTTGCGGAGCTCCTCCCACTCTGGTGCCCGCTCGGCCGTCGTCACGTAATGCGTCGCTTCGACGAAACGCCGGAACTGGGCATTCGTCACCTCCGTGCGGTCGATCCAGAACGCATGGACTCGCACCTG
Source organism: Planctomycetota bacterium (assembly GCA_044222185.1). Taxonomy (GTDB): domain Bacteria; phylum Planctomycetota; family CAIWVZ01; genus JBGANV01. The sequence goes on along the minus strand of JBGANV010000002.1, from coordinate 759,730 downwards.
GTGAGGGGGCCGCTCGTCTGAGCGAGAACCGGGGCCGTCCGATCCCATCGTGAATGTCCCGCCGGCCAGGTGAACCATGCCATCGACGAGTTCCTGGCGTGGAGACGGCAAGGGCGATGGCCCCGAGGGCGGATCGGCGGCTTCCCGTTCGCGACGGCCCGCCGCCACGTCGGTCTCGGGCTCGGCACCGGAATGGCGCGCGACGCCTGCGACCACGCAGGACAACAGGGCGGCGGAGAGGATCCAGCGCCACGCGCGGCTCGTGACGGTTTTCGTCGGCTCGCTCATGTGATTTCGGCAGGAATCGTAGCGCGCGCCGCGTTCACCGGTTTTCGCCGCGCCGCGGTTTCGTCGTCGGCGATTTCCGTCATGCCGCGAAACACGTCGCTCGGGACCGCGATGAGTGTCTCAGCGGAAGGATCGCCGACGGTCGATCGAGCTCGCCCGAGGCGGCTCGCGAACCGGCGGCCGGCCCAACGATCTGCCGACCCCAGCATCGTCGAAATCACACGTTCGTTCCCATCGGAGGCATAGCCATGACATTCGGGATACCCCGTCGCGCACTCTCAGTTCGCCTTGCCGTGACTCTCATCACTGCTGCGTGCTGCGTTCGCGCCCAGTGCTCCGGTTCTACCATCACGCTTCCAGCGTCGACCGCCACGGAGGTCACGACGGCGACGACGACGGAGCGTTGCTTCCAGCTCTCCGGTTATGTGGATGACCAATGGAACGCCGTTGGAATCGTCAACAAGAACCTGACGTCTCCAGCGAGCGACTGGGACATCTCCATCGCCAACGTGATCTCGGACGACCTCGACAACCGGTACGACTACATCATCAGCGACGGCATCCACGGACTCCCGACCCACATGTCGGGGAGCTTCATCCGATTCGCCGGGCCATCCCCGGCGTACGTCCGGCACACCTATTCGAGTGACGGCAACAATACGCTCGTCGTCGGCACGTCCTATGCGGGGTTGAACTGGAACGGCGGATCGACGTCGACCGGCGCGTCGATGTCGATCGGCCGGTTGTTCAAGTTCAACGTGACCGAAGTCGGCGCCTACAGGATCAGCATCGCATCCTCGTCACCGATGCGGTGGCGCCTGCACCAGCCGCAGCCGAGCGGTGCGTGGCAGACGCGTTACGACTACGTCGCCCTCGGGAGCACCGTGACGAACCCAGTCAACGTGCAGCTCACGACTCTCGGCTGGTACGGGCTCATCGTGTACCAGGATCGACCGGTCACGACGCAACCCAACGACACCTACGATCTGAGCATCGTCAGAACCGGTTCTCTGCAACCAACCCTCACGTCAGGGGTACCAACCACGGTGTCGTACGGCGCAGGCGCGCTCCCGCTCACGTTGATCGGCGCGAACTTCACCCCCGGGACGACCGTGAACGTCACGCGAAACGGTGCAACGACGAGCCTCGTGGGAAGCTACGTGAACCCGAACCAATACAACGTGACGCTGCCCGCGGTCAACTTCACGACCGTCGGCACCCTGGCGATCGCCCTGGTGAACCCGGGGACTCCACAATCGGCGCCCGGCTTCATCAACGTGATCTATCCGATCCCGACCACGAGCGGGCTTCTCCCAGCGAGCGGGGTCCGCGGCAGCTCACCTCCGACGCTGCACGTCTTCGGCGGCGGCTTCGTGCCCGCGTCGTACGTCACGGTCAACGGCAACATCCGGCCGACGACGTTCGTCTCGGCAACCGAGCTGACGACTCCGCTCGGCCCGTTCGACCTGGCACTTCCAGGAACCCTCACGATCCGCGCGACGACGCCCGTCCCCGGCGGCGGAACGACGTCACCGCTGACCTTCACGGTCAACAACACCGTTCCGAGCATCGCGTCGATCAGCCCGACCTCGACTACCGTCGGCTATCCGCCTCCGGTCATCACGATCACGGGCGCTGGATTCTGGCCCGACTCGGCCGTCACCTGGGACGGCGTCGCGCATGCGTTTCTCTACATGGGGTCTGGCCAGCTGCAGGTCCAACTGACCGAAACCGACGTGACGACTGCAGGCAACCACTCGCTGTGTGTCGTGAACGCTCCTTCCGGTGGCGGCAACGCGTGTCAGACGTTCACGATTCTCAATCCGGAGCCTTATCCGTCCTACGTGGATCCACCGTGCGTACTCATGAACGCGAGCCCGGCCCAGTTCGACATTCATGGCAGCGGCTTCGTCGCAGGATGTCATGTGACGTTCGCGGGGCAGGTGATTGCCGGTTCGTCCGTGACGTTCGTGCACCAAGGGCTCATTCGATTCACCGCGCCCGCGGGGACGCTTGCGACGATCGGCGAGCGCTATGCGAACGTGGTGAATCCGGGTCCGGGCGGCGGAATCAGCTGGGAGCCCGCGGTGCTCGCGGTCTCGGCGACTCCCACGCTCTCGGCGGTCGTGCCGTCTGGCGCCGCGGCCGGGCAGTCCTCGGCCGCGCTGACGATCACCGGGACGAACTTCGACTACATGTCGGTCATCGACGTCTGGGACGGCAATCAGGTCACGGAGATCTCGCCGAACTTCCTCGGCCCAACGGGGCTTCAACTGGTTCTTCCGCCGGAACTGCTCGCGCGTCCGGGTCAGCTCATCCTCACGGCACGGCAATCGCCGCCGTTCGATTGTGCGCTCGAATCTCCCGTGCCGCTGACCTTCGAGGTTCGTCCTCCGCAGATCCAATCGCACCAGCCGACGTCGCACGTGCCGCTCGTCGTCGGATCCGGTTCGTACGACGTACTCCTGTTCGGTACCGGCTTCGCGCTGAACACACCCGGATTCGGCGTGGTCGTCAACGGCACGTTCGTCTCCACATCGATGGCGGTGGCCGGATTGACCCTCGTCTCTCAACAGGCCACATTTCTTTCGTTGCGGGTGGCGCCGCCGTTCGCAGATGCGACACAGATCGGTGCGTTGACCATCACCGTCATGAACGGACCGCTGGCGCCCTCGAATGCCGTTGCCGTGAAGATCGAGTCGGCGCCGGGGCAGCTGAGCAACGCCGGCACGATCCGCACGGACCCGGCCGTCACGGTCCCAGGTTCGCTCAGCACGATCGTGCTCGACGGCTGTCCGATCGGCCAACCCTTCACCTTGATGCTCGACGTGCAGAACAACGGCCCGGTCCTCATCCCGGACCCCTACTCCACTGCTAGCGCGTATCTGCTTCGCGGGTTCTCACCCTTTGCATTCGTGCTTTGCGACGGGATCAGCATCTTCGGCGGACCGTTCGGCAGCTGCTCGACGATGCCGGATCCCTACGCGACGGCGCCAGGCGGTACGGCGCGCTTCGGGCCGATGATGCTGCCGACGCCACCGCTCGGCATTCATGCCGCGGTCCAGGCCGTCGTGCTCGATCCGAACGTATCGCTCGGTCTCCGGCTCACCTGGCCGGGACTCGTGGAACTCTGAACAGGGATCAGGAGATTGGAGGGAGTTTTCGAGTCCAATCCTGACCCACGAATTCGAGCGCCATGGGTGCCCGAGTTCGGAGCCGCGACCGCCGAGGTGCGCCTGCGCCTCGGCGGCGCGGTTTTTTTTTGGGCGGCTGCGTGCGGTCGCGTGGACCCGGACGCCGCGCGGACCCGGGGGCGGCGTGCCGGACCTGGGCACGGGTGAACGCGAGCCTCGGCGCGGGCGTCGTGCGTCGGCACGCCGACGCCGATGTGCAGGGCCTCCGCGAGCGCGGCCTCGCACGGACCCGCCTACGCGTCCGGCTCGATCGTCACGCTGAGCGGGAAACCGGCGCCGCGGGCGACGCTGATCACCTGGTCGCGTTTGAACTCGGCATCCTCGAAGGGGAGCACGGCGACGACGGCGGCGCCGGTGAAGTGAACCTCGTTCGTCAGGTCGACCGCCCGCCCCAGGTCGTAGTGAAAGAAACGGATGAGAGTCTGCGTCACGAACTCGAACGTCGTGTAGTCATCGTTGTGGTAGATGACCTTCCAGTTCGGCGCGACCGACGTGTACGTCCCGACTTCCGCCTCCGTCGTCGGAGACGTCATCGGGTTGCCGCCATCGTGTATCGACTCGTGCACCATCGGAATCGACCTTGGTCAGGAACGCACGTCGGAAACAGCAGGAGTCTTTATCAACAAACGGGCCAGGAGCGCCAGCGTGAGAACGAGCCCGAGAGCGAGGGCTGCCGGCGTGCGTCCCGCGGGTTCGAAGAACGGGCTCGCAGCGGCCACGAACGCGAGCGACGCAAAGACGATCGGCGTCACCGGATAACCCGGCACGCGATAGGGTCGGCTCAGGTTCGGAAGACGCTTGCGGAGGATCACCACCGCGAGCCCGGTCATTCCGAAGAAGAGCCAGTTGACGCAACCGACCGCATCGAGGAGGCGGTCGACGCCGTCCTTGCCCGCACCGACGACCAATGCCACGGCGATGAGAAACACCACGGTCGTCGCCGCGCCGGGCGTGCCGGTGCGCGGTGAGAACCGACCGAGTGCCGCGGGGGCGAGCCCTTCGGTCGCGAGCGCGGCGATCTGCCTCGGAGCGGTCATCATGATGGCGTGCACCGTACCCAGCGCGGACGCCGCGACGGCAAGCGATACCCAGCGCGCGAGTGACGGGACGACGAGCTCGACGGCCCGCGCGGTCACCCGGTTGTCCTGGGATACGCCGCCGGGTCCCAAGAGATAGAGCAACGACGTGTTCAGTCCGAGGTACACGACGACGACGACGGCCACGCCCGTGAAGATGCCGAGGACGACGTTCCGCTCGGGGCGCCGGACCTCCCCTCCCGTCCACAGCGCCTGCTCCCAACCGCCATAGGCGAATAGGACGGGAACCGTCGCGTAGCAGAATCCGCCGAACCCGGGTGCGTGTTCCAGGCTGAACGCCGCCGGCGCCATCGGTCGCCCGCTGAAGAGCCCGATCCCGATCAATCCGACGAGCATGGCGAGCTTCAATCCCGCGTTGCACCGCAGGAACCCCGCACTCACGCGCACGCCTGCCATGTTGATCGCGAAGATCACGCCGAGGAGGACGAGCGCGAGCCCCGTGAGGTTCGCACCCGTCACCGTCACCCCCGCACTGCCGAGGATGAGCTCGGCCGCCACGATCGCAAGGATCCCCAGCGCTCCAGCGACGACCGTGCTCGAGACCGTCGCCACGTAGACGAAGCCGATGTTGCGCCCGAACGCCCTCGAAAGGACGACGAACTGCCCACCGGTGCTCGGCATCGACGTGCCCAGTTCGGCGAACGTGAGGCCTCCCAGGATCGCCATGCCGGCGCCGACGAGCCATGCGAGGATCGCCCAGCCGCCGTCATGCGCACGGTCCGCAACCTTCGCCGGCGTGAAGAACACGCCGACGCCGATGATCGCCGAGATCACGATGCTCGCGACGTCCTTGAAGCCGAGCACGCGCGTCACTTCATCGTGTCCCGCCGGGCGGCCTTGGTCGTTCATCTGATCCATGAGGGGCGCCAGCATCGGCGGACGCGTGTTCGGAAGCAAGCCCACATCCGTCCCGAACCCGCGCATTTTCCCAGGCGCGCAGCGGGCGAATCCGGGCCGGGGCGGCACAGTTCGGCCTTTCTTTCGAGACTCAAGCGATTCACGGAAAGCGACGAAAGAGACCAGCGTCAGGCGTCCGCGTACCTGCGTGTGGGACTTCGAAACCCACGCCCCGTGCGCCCGTGTCCAGGCGGCTTTCTCCGTGCCAGAGATTCTCTCCAAATCCAGCCACGACGTTGCGAGCGAGGTTCCGACGTCCATCCCGCTGTGGGCCGATCGGTACTACGTCATCCGCGAACTGGGTCGCGGCGGGCAAGGCGTCGTCTACCTCGCCGACGACATCGTGAAGCAACGCCGTGTCGCGCTGAAGGTGCTCTCGCGTCGCGCGATCACGGACGCCGTCTGCCGCGGCCGGTTCGAGCGCGAGGCCCAGGTGACGGCGCGCATCGATCACCCCGGGATCTGCACCGTCTACGACTCCGGCGTCGTGGGTGACATCCCATACATCGCCATGAAGTACGTGGAGGGCGAGACGCTTGCTGCGCGGATTCGTCGCGCCAAGGACGGTGACGACACCGTCCGAGTGACGCCCTCGTCGATCACGCCCTCATCGCGATTGACCGATGCCGGTGCGTTCAGCGAAGGGTCGTCACACGCGGCCAAGACACGGCCGCGTGCCCCGTCGACTCGCGGCCGGCGACCGGCATCGCTCCCGAGCACGCGCGAGTCGATCCACGACGCCATCCGCCTGATCGAAGATGCGGCGCGCGCACTCCACGTGGCCCACAACGCGGGGTTCGTCCACCGCGACATCAAACCCGGCAACATCCTCGTCGCAAACGACGGTCAGCCCGTGATCCTGGACTTCGGCCTGGCATCCGACACGAACGAGGATGCCGCGACGCTCACCGCAACGGGAGAGATGTTCGGCACTCCGGCGTACATGTCGCCGGAGCAGGTCCGCGGCGAGACGTCACGCCTCGACCGGCGCACCGACGTATGGTCCCTCGGCGTCACCCTCTACGAATTCGTCACGCTCGCCCGGCCGTTCAACGCTCCGACGCGCGAGGGCCTCGTGAAGGCGATTCAAGTGACGGAACCGCAGGCCGCACACAAGGTCAACGCTGCGGTGCCGCGTGAACTGTCACTGGTCATCGCAACTGCGCTCGAGAAGGACACGTGGCGTCGATACCAGTCGGCGGCGGACTTCGCCGACGAGCTCCAGCGCGTGCGCGAAGGCCGCGCGATCCTCGCGCAACCCGCTGGCCCTCTCGTCCGCGGACGTCGCTGGGCAGCCCGCAATCCGGCGGTCGCCGTGGGGCTGTCGTTCCTGTTCATCTTCCTCACGATCTCCCTGCACTTGACCACGCACCTGCTGAAGGGTGCCGAGCTCAAGGCGTTGGAGGCGACCTGCGCGCGCACGTCGGCCGAAGCCGAGCAACGACGTACCGAGGCAACGCTCCGCCGAAACCAGGACGTCCTCGACCGGCTCGTCACACGGGCCGCCGCATCGACCGAATCCGGAACCGAGTCCGACGCCCAGGCCCAGCTCACGCTCGACTCGGCGGCCGCGCTCTATCGCGGGTACATCCACGAGCACGGCGGCAACCCGGCCATGCAGAGCGACGTCGCCGGTGCGCATTACCGCCTGGCCCGCATCCATCTGGCGCTCGGGCAGTCCGAACTCGCCATCGCACACGGCCGGAGCGCGATCAGCGCCTGTCAGTACGCGATCCGAGGCGCGCTCGTGAAGACCGATCTCACGCGACTGCTCGTGAGTGCCTGCGAGGTCGTCGCCCGTGGGCACATGGCCGCGAAGTCGTACGACCACGCCGAGGAGTTCCTGCGCCGCGCCCACGCGGTCGCGGAGGTGCTCGTCTCGGAGAATCCGCACGACCGTGAAGACGTGCTGCGTCTCGAGGGCCTCACTCGCGATTTGTCCCTCGTGACGAAGACGCGATGACTGCGCCGCGGCTCCGGCCGTGAACCCGGACGACTTGCCGCCCCCGTTTCCCCGCCGCACACTGGGCGCCGGAGATCGCGATGGGAATGCGAACGTGCGGGAACCGTGTGGTCGGCGTGCTGCTCGTACTGATCGTGGCGGGTTGCCGCTCGGCCGAGGATCGCCCGCGCGTACAGGCCAGATCGCTGCTCGGGGATGAGCTCGTGGCGCCGCCCCTCGACCCCGGCGTGCACACGCGCCGTCTCGAGCAGTACGAAGCCGCCGAGTCGCGCGCCGCGAGTCGACCTGACGACGTCGAAGCGCAGATCTGGGTCGGACGCCGCCTCGCATACGTCGGCCGTTTCCAGGAGGCCATCGCCGTCTACACGAAGACGCTCGGCAGGCATCCCGACTCGGCCGCGCTGCTGCGGCACCGGGGTCATCGCTACATCACCGTGCGACGGTTCAGCGACGCCATCGTCGACCTGGAGAAGGCGCGGGGGCTGGTCGCCGGAACGCCGGACGAAGTCGAACCCGACGGGCTGCCCAACGCGTCGAACGTTCCAATCGGGACGTTGCAATCGAACATCCGCTATCACCTGGGACTCGCCTACTACTTGCGTGGAGAGTTCGAGCGTGCGGCCGTCGTGTTTCGCGAGGCATTGGAGTCGGCGACGAACGACGATCGCTGGTGCTCGGAGAGCTACTGGCTCTACCTGGCGCTGCGACGTGCGAATCATGCCGTCGATGCGGGCGCGCTGCTCCCGCCGATCAGTCGGGACATGCAGCTCGTCGAGAATCACGCCTACCAGCGCCTCCTCCTGATGTTTCGCGGCGAGGAATCACCGAACGCCGTCCTGGCAGGGGCGCGGGCTTCCGCTGACGCCAACGCGTTCGCGACCCTCGCCTACGGCGTCGGAATCTGGAAGTTGCTCGGCGGCGATCGCGATGGCGCGCGTGAGATCTTCGAGGAGATCGTGTCCAGCGAGAACTGGCCTGCGTTCGGGCACATCGCGGCAGAGGCCGAACTGGTGCGGATGAAAGGGCGTTGAGCGCAGGAATCGCACGGCAGCGGGCGCGTCACGGTGGGGGACCTTCGCATGACGTCACGGCGGGTGCTGGTTTGCGGCGTCGGCCTGTTGTGCCTCGCTGCGTGGATGCGCTGCATCGACGGCGAGATCGCCCGTCACTGCGGCCGCCACGGCGGCGATGCCAGGAGCATCGTCGATTTCGAATTCGTCTTCTCGACAGGTGCGCTCGAGGCGCGGCTCGATCCGAAGGCCGACCGCACGCAGGACGTGCGTGGCGCCACGGCACGCCTCGTTCGGAGCAGCCTCGCCTACGACCTGCCATTCATCGCGCTATACGCCACCTGCCTGCTGTGGGTGACGCGCCGACGCGGTGAACGCTCCGGCTGGCGACCCGTGACGGTGAACGCGCTTTCGCGGCTGATCCTCCTGGCCGCCGGTTGCGACGTCGTCGAGGACGTGGCGCTCTGGATCGCGACGAGCGACTCACCGCCGCCCGGTTTCGTGCCGCCGATCGTCGGAGTCACCGCTTCGCTCAAGTTCGCGCTCCTGCTCGCGTGGGTCGCGATCACCATGGTCGTCCCCGCAGCCCGATGGCTCCGTCGCGAATGGCGCCCAGTCGCGGACTCGCTCGGCGACGCGCTCGCGTGGACGGCGGTCGTCCGCGTGCCTTCGAGCGGGGCGCTCTTCCTCGTGCTCATTCCCGCGGTGATGGGAGGCGCCGCGATCTCCGCCGGCGTCATGGCGCTACCGTCCCGGGCGCATCTCTTCGTCTGCGGCCTCGCGCTGGGACTCGCGGCGATCACGTGCGTCTCGAACGCGTTGCTCACGGCGCGGTACGCGCCAAGCCGGTTCTCGGTCCCACGGTTGCCCTGGCCGTCTCTTCACGAGATCCGGCCGCGCCGATCGCAGGACCTGGTGCAATTCGTGGTCGCCGTCGCACTCTCCGTCCCCTTCGTGGGGATGATGCACGTCGACGGACCGACCTTCGACGGATTCGCGCCGGTGATCACGTCGCTCGGGGTAGTCGTCTCCATCGGGCTGGTCATCTCGGTTCAGCGCGCCGTGCTGGGCCGCGCTGCGGACGAGGCTCCGGCGCCGGAAGCGCCGCCCCAGGCCCCGCAGAGTCCGCGACCGCTCGCCTGGATCTGGGCCGGGTACTGGAGTCCCGAGGGCGGGCTCCTTCCAGGGCACCGAGGCGCCGCCGCGGCCTGGTCCGTGCTCGGTGCCGCGTTCATCGCCGGCAACTTCCTGGTTCCTGACGGTGCGGGAGTGGACTCCTTCCCTACCCTCGCCGCGGTGTTGTTCCTCGCGACTCTCGTGATCGCGACACTCTCGGGGCTGTCTTTCTTCCTCGATCGTGCGCGGTTTCCCCTGCTGCTTGCCGTCCTCCTGTGGACGCTCGTGTCCGGAATCTCGAGCCACTCGACGCATTACTTCTTCCTGACGAGCGAGGCTCGACGCGAGGCCATCGAACTACCCACGGTCGCAACCACGCTCGCCGCGCGCGCGAAAGACGAAGGGATCTCGAGACAACCGACGGTCGTCGTCGTGTGCACGGCCGGTGGAGGAATCCAGGCGGCGGGATGGACCGCAGAGGTCCTCACCGAACTCGATGCGATTCCCAGATTCGCTCCGCGGCTCGCACTGTTGAGCTCCGTGTCCGGTGGGAGCGTCGGGGCGATGTATTACGTGGAAGCGCTGCGCAGGCGCGGGCGTGATTCGTCATCGCTGACTCCCGCGGCGCGCAAACGCGTGCGCGAAGTCGCCATGCGCTCGAGCCTGAATGCCGTGGGATGGGCGACGGTGTTCAAGGACATCCGCCGACCCGCCATGCCGCTGCGTTGGCTCGTCGATCTGCAGATGGACCGCGGCATCGCCCTGGAACGGTCGTGGCAGCGACAGTTCACCGGCGACGGCGACGGCGTGGATCCTCCGCTGGATGCCACGCTGGGCGACTGGGTGACCGAGACGAAGTCCGGCCGCATACCGCCCGTCGTGTTCAACGCCACGCTGGGCGGGGTCCACGAACTCGAGCTCAAGGGTCAGAGGCTGATGCTCTCGACGATCGACTTGACGAGCAGCGAGTCGGATCTGGGCCGCGCACCGAACTTCTTCCGCGTGTTCGGGCGCGCGAGCGACATCGCCATCGTCACGGCGGCGCGGCTGTCGGCATCGTTCCCCTACGTCTCGCCGCTGTCGCGCGCCGCGCGCGTCGAGGAGGGCCGCGTCGATCCGATCGCGCCCGGCTATTACGTCGGCGACGGTGGCTACTTCGACAACTACGGGGTAGCGACCGTCCTGGACTGGCTTCTGCGGACGCTCGACGTCGCCGAGCCGCCGCGAATCGCCGTCGTGCAGATCCAATCGTTTCCGGATGCACCTCCGACCACGGCGGACGCCGGGCAGGTCGATGCCTGGCGGAATGCGCTCCTCGGGCCGTTGGATCTCCTCCTCGCCACCTGGCGGCGGACGCAGCTCGTGCGCGCGGAAATCGAGCGCGACCTCGTGGCACGTCACCTGAAGGGCCAGATCGAGTTCTTCCGGTTCGTCCCCGAGGGACTCACGCAGACTCCCCCGCTCTCCTGGCACCTCACGACGCGGGAAAAGGACGCGATCCGCGGTGCGTTCCAGGACAAGAACCGGAACGCGCAGGCGAAGCTCCTCGACTTCCTCGAACGACGCTGACGGGAGGCGATCAGGGCGCCGTCACGAACGACGCGGCGTTCGTGGCCGCCCATGGCGCCCCGGCGATGAACGCCGCGTGGTGGATCGTGAGACCGACGTATGCGGGCGGCAGCGGCGGCAGGCTCAGCGTCGGGGCGGCCGCGCCCTGCGGGCTCAACACGCCGAGCGTACCTGCGTACGGCGGGGTGTTCGGATGGAACACGAGGAAGTCCGTGAGGCCGTCGTACACGAGCGGGATCGTGACCGTCGGTGACGCGACGATGCCCGGCGACGTCCCGGTGTAGGAGCCGCCCAAGAGGTAGGTCGCTCCGGCCTGTGCGGGTCCCATGTCCACGGTGAAGCAGATCGTGCCTCCGGTCGCCGCGGACACCTGCTGCGGGAAGACGCCGAGCGTGCGGATCGTCGTCGTCGCGACGACGGTCGCCCCGTTCGCCACGCCGTCGGAGGGCGTGACCGTGCAGGTGACCGTGGCGCCCGGAGGTGCCAGGTGGTGCGGGATCATGTCGGTGCGTCCCGCGGACGTCCGCGTGCGCACGATCGTCCCGTTCACGCGCCACGTGTAGGTGAAGCGAACGATGTCCCAGTCGAGGTCGTCGAGGAGGAGGTCCTGCTGGACGCGGCAGACCAGCGGATCGGCCGCGGTGGGAGCCGCCGGCAGGATCGTCGCGGTGATGGGCGACGGCGCGCGGTTGAACCCGGGCGTGACCGCGTTGACGACCGAGACGGGTGCATTCACGACGACCACGCCGTTCAGTTCGAGGCGGATGGTCCACGTGCCCGTGATCGTGTGCATGTCGAAGATGTTCCAGTTCCACCACACCCAGGCGCGCGGCCACACCGTCGTGTTGCCGATGGGGAACGTGGGCGTGGCATACGAGATGGAGTTGTCCGGGCGGATGAACGTCACGCGGTACGTGGAGCTGACCGGGAGGTTCGCGATGAGCCCCCAGAAGAAGATGGATGGGTCGGACGTGACCCACTGAGGATCGTGAGGCGACGCGAAGGGGTAGCCGGAGGAACCGGGATTCGTGCGGCAGACGCCGAAGTCCCGCAAGCCGACAGGCCCTCCGGTCCACGGCGTCTGCTGCTTCCACAAGGAGCCGCCGGGGCGGCACGCACCGGCCCACGGGTCCACGGGAACGCCCGCGTCGTGGACCTCGAAGTGGAGGTGCGGGCCGCCGCTGTTGCCGCTGGAGCCCGTCTCCCCCAGTTGCTGGCCGGCCTTCACGACCTGCCCCATGGACACGGCCACGCTGCCGTTGCGCATGTGCCAGTAGTAGCCCAGGCGTCCGCCGCCGTGGTCGACGATGACGTAGTTGGAGGGCTGGCCGGCCCACACGGTGTTCATGTCGGGATGGCCGTCGTCCGTGCCGACGACCGTGCCGTCGGCCGCCGCGAAGATGGGCACGCCGATCAGCTGCTCGCCGAAGCTGCGGATCTCCGAGTCGGCGCCCAGGTGCGTGTCGTAGGTGTAATCCGTGCAGTGCCAGTCGAGCACGCCCGGGCTCGGGTCGTGGTCGAGGTAGGCGCCGATGAAGAGGTCCTCGCCGAGCGACCCTGCCTGCGGGTAGGTGATGAACGTCCCGGGTGCGGTGTCGGGGCCGGCCGACACGTTCATCAGCTGAGCCTGGACGCGCAGCTGGTCGGCGTCGGAGATGCAGTTCCCCACTTCCGGCGGCGGCAGGATGACGCCGCCGATTCCGCCCTGGGCCTGAGCCGCGAGCTCTCGCACACCGACGATGGCCCACACCACGGCCACGACGAGTTTCATCCCTGCCGACATTCGACGAGCCTCCACTGACTCAAGACCGCGCACCGCGGAATTCCGTTGACCGCATGGTGTCGCGAGAGCGCGCAAGATTACCGGAATGGGTGTTCCGGAGTCGTCTCAGGCTCGAGATTCAAAGCTGCTCTCCCGGTTTGGAATCTGCGCCGGCGGGCCGGCCACTCACCGCTCGCGACTCGGTCCGGATTCCGCCCGACGCTCGCTGAGCGTCAAAGGCGAGAGGCGCGAATCCGACGTCGAACCTCCGGCTACGAGCCGAATTCCGTCGATGGTCCGGTACGCCTCGCCGTCGGTACCGGTCACGACGGCAACGAGCGATGCCGTCGTCGGCGCGAGTCGTTCGACGGCGAAATGGCCATCGTCGTCCAGTGGAACGCCGATCGCTGCGGGGCGCCGATCGTCCTGACGCGGCGTCGAGTAGAAGAGCTCGAGCGTGACGTCGCGCGCTCGGACACCACGAGGGAACGCCACCCGACCCGAGAAGGTGGCCATTTCTTCCAGCGTGATCGTGACGTCGCGCTGCCCGTGCACGAACGAACGGGGCTGCGCGTGCGTGAAACCGGCTCCCGCCCAGGTGAGCGCGAACCACCCAGTTGCTCGCTGCTGGGCTGTCGCTCGGCGGCAGATTCGGAACTCGCCGTTGGCATCCGTTTCGGTCGTCGCTCCCGTCAGGACGAACGTGCTCGCGTCCGCGGGATCGGAGGTCTGCCGCGCGACGTTCTCCCACAAACGAATCCCAGGAACCGGCCGCCCTGCGGCATCGACGACACGTCCGGCAACGACGATCTCGTGGCGACGCACGACGCATCGGTCATGCGCGCGAATACATCGTCGCGCCCGATACGACGCGGATGCGGATTCCGTTGGGATGCGGTGCAGACAGCGCGAGGTCTGCGATCGCCCCTGACGGTGCCCCTTCGAAGGTCGATGTCCGAACAGGAGGCTGTATCCGTACGGAAACCTGGGCGTCGTCGCTCGCGCTCTTCGCAGAGCTGGGAACGTGAGACCGCGATGGCGCGACGGGTTGCCTCGAATTCACGAGCAGAGAAACCCCGATTCCGAGCACGGCAGCGACCGTGACGATGACGTACCCACGGTGAATGAGCCTGCCGCGACGCATGCCGAACATTCCATGGACGCAGTGCTGACGACGCATCCCCCGAACGAGAGCGCACGGCTCTGCGGACGGCGTCGGCGCCGGGCGGCGCGCGTGAGATCGAGCCGGACCTGACGGCCGACGACTCAAACGGCATCTCAGGTCAACGCGTGCGGTCGGCCCCGCCGGGAGCAGGTTCGGCGAGAACCAGCGGGTTCAGCTCGGGCGGCTCGATCACGGCGTCGACGGCGAGAGGGAAGGTCCCCAACTCGCGCGAGAGGTTCGAGTGCGCGCCTCTCACCGTCAACTGAAGATGCACGGACGTCGGCGCGAGATTCTCGCGGCGGAACGTGCCGTCGGCCGCCAACCTCAATGGGATGATCGCCGCGCGATCGGTCACCGACGCGCCGCCGTACGTGGCGGTGACCGTCACGTCACTCGACGCGACTCCTGGCGGGAGTTCGATGCGACCGCCGATCGTCGACGTCGCGTCGACGACCAATCGCACGCCGCGGTCTCCGCGTGTGAATGGCGTGGAGGTGACCTGGATGAATCCGCCACCTGCACACCCGAACGCCAGATGACCCTCCGGCGGTTTGCCGAACGCGAAGAACGTGCCGTCAGCGCCCGTCGTCCAGGAGAGATCGGTCCACTTGAAGTCCTCTTCGCCTGAATCGTCGCCGGGATCGGTGGAGGGTGCCGCAGCTTGGAGCACGACCCGCACACCCGGGACGTGTCTTCCCTCTTGATCGACGACCACTCCGGAGGCGATCAGGTCTGGGACTTCCAGAACGACGGTGCGCACGTCGACGACGTGCAACGGAGCCGGATCCGGGAAGCCCACCTGGCCCGACCAAGGCGGCGCGGGGCCCTTCTGTGCGATGGCGAATCTCAGCACCGCGGGTCGGATCCTCAGGCGGAACGGCACCTCGATCTCGAAGACGCCATCAGGTTTCATCTGGGTCTCGAGCTCCGGCAACCGGGCGCCATCCGACGCCTCCAGTGTGGCAACCACGCGCGCGTCCTGGGCGATCGCATGCCCGTGATCATCGACGAGCTTGCCTCGGATGCGCAGGAATTCGTCGCCCACCACGATCGCGGCCGCGACCACCTCGCCACCGGACGTCGGCCCGACGATCGTCGTCGCTTGCTCGTATCGACCCGGCAGGCGTGCCGTGATCGACAGCACGGAATTCAGCGGAACGGCCCCGATGCGGAACGCACCGCACTGGGGAGCGCGGCGGTAGATCACTCCCGTCGAAGCGCGTGCCGGGTCGACGCGAGCGGCGGAAACGAATGCAGGGCCGGGAATCGGTGTGCCGTCGCGCGTCACGAGCCGCCCCTCGATCGCGCCGACGGGGCCCAGCCGCACTGAATGCACGTGCGTCGCCAATTGCCGGGGATCGACGGCGCTCCCGTTCACGATGGGACCGCCGAGGACGGTGCCGATGGTCCAGGAATCCCCGCGAACCGATGGGCGTGAAACCGCCGCGAGCGCGCCGCTCACCGCAAGCAGCGGAGCGAGGTCGACGAACGTGGCGATCCCATCCGGCGGCATGGTCGTCGCGACGGAGTGATGACGCGCATCCCAGGGCGCGGGCGAGTCCATCGTCAAGTCGGCCCAGCGGACCGGCGCTCCCGTGGAGTCTTCGGCGAGGATGCGGAGCCTGATCACGGACTCGAGCGTCATCGTGACGACCTCGCCATCTCGTGCCCAACTGAGGCCAACCGCGCCGAGATCGCCCAAGCGTGCAAACAGCGATACCCGCTCCGAACTCCACGGGACCGTCGTCATGCCGCTTCCGTCCGTCCGGTAGTGCCGCGTGCCTGGTGACGGTGGCCCGTCGAGCAACTCCGGACGAAACGCGTCGGTGCCGCTTGCATCGTGTTCCGGCGGGACCCAATACACGTCGGCGCCCGCGACGGGTGCGCCGGTGGAGCCGTCGACGACGCGCACCCGAGTCCCTTCGCTTTCCGCAGGGACGACCGGAACGTCTTCGAGCGAGTCAGCGGGCTCCGGTGAGAACGGAACGGGCCGCACGATCGTGTCCGGGGATGCGTCGTGGTGCCCTCCGTGTCCATCCGTCGACGCCACCACGTCAGGGGGAGCGGATGTGCCGGCGTCTCCGCGGCCCGCCACGGCTTGCGCAGCGTCGCTCGGAAGGCCCAGCCGCGCGGCGACCACGCCGAGCGCGGCCACTGCGGTCAGAACGACGCCCCACCGAATGCACTCCGCCCGAGACATGGCGCGGATTGTATGCCGACGGCAGCGCCCGTCGACAGAACGACTTCCGCGCCCGCAACACCCGCGACGTCGACTCGAGGCGCGTCGGCCGCGTGCCGTGTCGCCCCAGGGCCACAGAATCCTCACCTCACGAAGCGGCGATCGCACGCCTGTGGCACACTGCGCGCCACAGACGAGGGCCCGCTCGATCGTGGGGTACCTGCGGTGGGATGGATGCAGACGGAGACGGGAACGTGACAGCCTCGAAGAAGGTGTTCGTCAGCTACGGGCGCTCCGACGCCAGCGGACTCGCCGACCAGCTCGCCAAGGACCTCGCCACGCACGCACTGGACCCGCTCGCGCACTACGAACCCTGGAAGGATCGCGCCGAGATCCGCACGGGCCGCGCCTGGGCCGAGCAACTTGCCCGAGCGTTGAACGAAACCGATGCAGTTCTCGCGATCCTCACGCCGTCGTCCGTGCGCACTCGCGGCGACGGCACGTCCACGACGGACAGCGTCTGCCTCGACGAAATCTCCTGGGCGCGGTTCCAGGCGAGGAAACCCATCCTCCCGGTGATGGCGATCCCTTGCACGCCGCCCTTCGAGATCTTCCGCCTCGACTACGTCGACCTCACGAAGTGGAAGGACCCGACGGCGTATGCAGCGGGACTCAAACGCATCCTCGAGGGCCTCGACGCCGTCCTCACCGGCAAGTGGGGCAACCGTGCCACGCCAGACCAGCTCTCTCCGTGGGACTTCGGGGACTACCTGGATCAGAAGCGCGCCGGATTCACCGGCCGCGAGTGGCTGTTCCAGGAGATCGACGACCAGATCCGAAAGCGGGCTCAACCTGCGATCTTGATCGTCGGCGGTCCGGGCACGGGCAAGACGGCCATCGTCGCCGAGTCCGTCCACCGCAATCCCGACGGCCGCGTCCTCGGCTTCCACTGCTGTCAGTCCGCGACGCCGGAGACGGTCAACCCGAGCCGCTTCGTGCGCAGCCTCGCGGGCCTCATCGCCAGTCGACATCCAGCGTACGAGGCGATCGTCCAGCAGTCGCCCTACCGTGACGTCCTCTCCGAACGCGCGTGCAACGACGACCCCGCGAGCGCGTTCGACGAGGGCATCCTCGCCGCGCTCGCGACCGTCGGAGCTCCCGCGCCGGGCGCGTGGACGATCATCGTCGACGCTCTCGACGAATCTCTGCGCGGTGCGATCGAGGGCAAACCCACCATCGCCAGCCTCGTCGCAGAACGACTCGACCGTCTTCCGTCGTGGCTCACGGTGATCGCAACGAGCCGCCCGGAGAAACCGCTGCTCGAGTCGTTCGCAGGCATCAATCCCCTGGTTCTCGAGGCCAGCGGAACGCAGAACGCCACCGACCTTCGCGCTCTGGCACACGCGCGCCTCACGACGCCGGGCCTGGCGCAACTCGTCGCCGCGAGCGGCCAGACGACCGAGTGGTGCGTGAGCAAGATCGCCGACGCAGCCGACGGCAATTTCCTGTACGCCGAACAGACGCTCGCCGGCCTCGAGCGGAAGCTCATCGGCGTGGACGACCTGGGGAAGCTGCCGCCCGGGCTTCGCCAGCAATATCGCCTCTTCTTCGATCGGCAGTTCGCCGATCCGGCAGCCTGGGCCTCGGTGCGTCCGATCTTCGCCGCTCTGTGCGCGGCGCAGGAACCGCTGGCGACGGAGGAGCTGTCTGCCGCCACCGCGATCGCGGCACCGAAGGATTTGGCTGCACGGCTCCGCACGGTGAGTTCCTACCTGCGATCCACGACTGGCCCGACACCGCGTCACACCATCTTCCACAGCTCCTTGAGCGAGTGGTTCGCTGACGAGACGGCTCGAGGGGGTCCGTATGCGGTCGCCGTCGTCGACGGCCACCGCCTCCTCGCGGACGGACTCTTCGCCACGTTCGAGGCCGATCGGTTCACCGTGCGGCCCTACGCGCTCACACACCTCGGTCACCATCTCTGCGAAGTCGCGAAGGTGGTCCCAGCGCCCGAGAAGGCGACGTGGCACGAGCGCATCGCTCGCTTCTGCCTCGACACGCAGATCACCGAGGCGCGCATCGACGATCCGTTCGGAGTCGACACGACGTTGCGCTCGGCCCTCGCCGCAGTCGCGGGATCGGGATCGAGCGCGTCCGTGGGGCACGTCGCCCGGCTGGCACTGGGCCTCACGACGTTCCGCCGCACTCGGCTGGATGCGAACCGCATCTTCCGTCTCGCGGAGGAGGGACAGGTCGCACAAGCCGTCAAGGAACTCCAGCTCTACGAGGCGGACGTCGACTGGCAGGACGCAGCTCGACTGGTGATCGCGTGGCTGGGTCACGCGAAGGATCCGGTGACGGCCGACGCCCTGCGCAAGACGGCGCAACGTCCGGCGCGCCTCGCCGAGCGCGTGAACGCGGCATTCGAGAAACGCGCTCCCATCGTGCAGCCGATCGCCGAGCCCGTCGGCGAGGACACGATCAACGAGATCTTCAACCGCGTCGGCGGCGGCGACGACGAGCGCGTCAATCCGTCCATGCTCTGGGATCAATCGGCGCCGCCACCGGCCCGCGGACACCGCGACGTCGAGGGCACGCGCTACCAGGCCGAGTTCGATGCGCCCAAGCTCGTCGCCTTCGCAGAGCTGAATCCGCAGGTCGGTGACGCGAAGCTGCGGGACTACGTCGCGCTGCATTCCGCGAACGCGTATCGGGTCTACCGCAACGGATCGCTGTGGGAGATCCTCCTCGCCGTCGCGCGCCACAAGAGCCAGGACTGGGTCCGAGACATGGCGAAGCCAATCCTCGCGGCGGCGCTGGCCGGGGCCGGACGGGAGTTCGGGTCGGCGGGGCCGATCACCGTCGTCGGGTGCCGCGCCGCGGTCGACCCCGGAGCGCGAGGCCTCCTCGAAGCCATGCAGACGCAGGCACTCGAGGCCCTCGGCGGGCTCGCACGCGAGCGGGGGCGCGGCGACTCCTGGGGCGAACATCGACGCACGCTCTGCGCGCTGGCGGAGGTTCGTCAACTCGTGCTGAACGAGCCTGCCGGGGCGCTCGCCGAGAAGGCGTTCAAGATCCCCACGGGATACGCGGGGTTCCAGGCTCCGGCGAATCTGCTCGTCGCCGAGACGCTCGCGATCTGCGGCGCGCCTCCCGGGATCATCGACCCCGTGCTCCGGTCCGTGTTCGGCGCGGCGCACAACGTCCAGGACCTGGTGTTCTGTGCGCGCACCGTCAGCCGCGTCCACGCGCTCGTGGACATCTGGTGGCCGCTGGCGCTGAAGGGCGACACGTGGCTTCCCGCGACGATGGACCGCTTCATCCGGGATCCGCAGGCCATGGAATTCTGCGCACAGCACAAAGTCGGCGAGACGTACGCCAAACGTCGCGTCGTCAACCCGACGAGCCGGCTCCCGGCGTGGTTGCTGGCAGCACGCTCGTTGGAAGCGTTGGCCCGCGCGTACCAGTGGCGCCTGCCCGACTGGCAGCGAGTGAACCCCGAGGTCGGCGCGCCGGATGCGGACCTGCCGGACGGATCGACGGTCCGGGTGCCCGATCCGCGGTGGGCTCCGTTGCTCGCGTCGTTCTTCGCCTCGCGGGTTCTCGCGGCGAAGGCGTTCACTCCGGCGGAGAAGGTGCGGTTCGTTTCGAGACTCGTTCCGGTGGCCGTGACCAACCGGACGGCGCTCGACACGTTGCTCGCGCGCCTGATCCTGGCGGCCCGGCCGCGTCCGGCGGACCTGGACGATCTCGATGCGAGCTTCACGGCCTACGCGATCCCGGAAGATGCGGCGGCGCCGTCGCCAGCCACGCTGGCGCCGACGTGAGAGGCCGGTCGGTCGCGACGCGAGGCCTGCCACCCGAGCAGGCCGCCCCACGCGGCTCTCCGTTGTCTATAGAACTACGTCCAGCCCCTCGGAACGGAGATCTCGGAGAGCCCATGTCCACGCCACGACCCTACCTGGCTTCGGTTGCGATCAGCCTCCTGGCGATCCAAGCGGCCATCGCCCAATCATTTGCCGTCACCGCCGTGACGCCGAGCCGAAACTCGAACCTCTCGTCGACGGCCGATCCCGTCGAACTGACTTTCAGCGCGGCCGTCAATCCGGCGACCGTGACGTCCGCATCGATCAAGGTCGCGGGCCGCTGGAGCGGCGACGTCTCCGGCACGCTCACCGTCGGCCCCGGCAGCAATCACGTCGTCTTCCAACCGGCGCGACCGTACTTCCCGGGCGAAAACGTCACGGTGCGCGTCGCATCGTCAGTGCACTCGGCCACGGGAGCCGCGCTGACGGGCGGATTCTTCTCGCACTTCTGGGGCCGGCCGGCTCCAGGCACGGCGGCATTCTCGCTTCAGCAGACCATCGCGCTGCGACAGCCAGGAGAAGGTCTGATCGCGACCTACGGCGTATTCGGCGGCGACGTGGATCGCGACGGCAGCCCGGACATCACGGCCCCGAACGAAGTCGCGCACGACATCCGCGTGCTCCACAACGACGGTTGTGGAACGTTCGGCCCCATGACCATCGTCCCGGCGCCCGGACAAGAGCCCAGTCCGAACGAGGGCGGTGACTTCAACGGCGACGGCTGGATGGATCTCGTGACGGGGAATCAGGGCGGCGGAGCGATCTCCATCTACCTGGGCAACGGCTCCGGCGGATTCCTGCCACCGGTCACGTACCCGACTGGCGGGTACACGCACGGTGTCGCGGTGCTCGACTTCGATGGCGACGGCGACCAGGACGTCGTCGCCGCGAACAACTCCGCCATCATCCCCTTCGCCAACGACGGCACGGGCGCCTTCACGCAGCTTCTGAGCATCTCCAGTGGCGGCGTGAGCCCGGACAACGTCTCCGTCGCCGACGCCAACAACGATGGCAAACCGGACCTCTTCGTCGGCAACCTCGGCTCGGGCAGCGTCACGGTCCTGCTCGGGAACGGAGCTGGCGGGTTCACGATCAGCGTGACACGCGCGTGCGGCGGCGGGCCGTTCCAGAACGCCACGGGCGATCTGAATGGTGACGGGAACGTGGACGTCGTCACCGCCAACCGCGGAACGAACACGCTCGGCGTGATGCTCGGCAATGGCGCCGGGAGTCTGGGCGCAGCCACGACCTTCGGCGTGGGAAACCTCCCGGCCGCGGTGGACCTCGCCGATCTCGACGGCGATGGCGACCTCGATTGCGTGGTGTCGAACTACGGATCGTCGAACTACACTGTGCGATTCAACACCGGTGCCGGGGCGTTCGGTCCGCCGACGACGCTGCCGTCGACCTCCGCGGGCTCGTGCACGACCCTGGTCGACCTGGACCGGGATGGCGACGTGGACATCATCGCGACGGACGAGATCGCCGATCAGGCTCGCTTGTACGTGCAGAACGGGCCCAACACGCCTGGCGCACAACCACCGGACTGCGGCGCCACGTTGCGGATCAACAACTGGGCTGGCCGCGCCGGATTCGGGACCGCGGCGCCGCGCCCGGTGCGCGTGGGCATCCCCGTGTTCCCCGGCGTGACGGCGCACGCCAACTCGCCTTATGCGATCGCGGTCGGGATCGCGTCGTCGCCCGGGATTGCCGTCGGCCCCGGCCTGATCAACCTGAATCTCAGCGCGTCGCCGATCTTCATCGTGAACGGCTTCGCCGGTGGTCCTTCCGGGATCGCGAACTCGAACGGCGAAGGGCTGGAGACGATTCTCGTCCCGGCGACGGTCCCCACGGGAGCGACCATCACGCTTCAAGCGGTCGTGTCCGACCCCACGATCGCCGGCGGACTCCGCATGTCGAACCCCGAGACGACGGTCTTCGTCCCCTGATCGCGCGGCGCCCACACCCTGCCATGACGTCGCTGGCGCGGCGGGCCAGCGACGCACGTGGGAGGCCCGCCCGCGCGAGTTCGGAACACCACGCGGACGAGCGGCTGCGCGCGGTCACAAGAGCGTGATCTCCTGACCCTGCGTCGGGATCCACTGGCCCGGCGCGACGAACGCGACGAGCGCGAGTCTGAGCACGAGGCCGGAAGCCACGGGGCCAGGGTGCGTCACGGAGATCCCGCTCGCCAGACTCGTCGCGATGGTTCCCGGTCCGCAGTAGCCCGCACACGCAGGACCGAACGGCACCGCAGTACCCGACGCTCCTGGGAGGTAGGGCGCCAGCGAACCTGCGAGCGATGCGAGCACGAGTTCGTCAGGCACCAGTGGGACCACCGCCCCGCCCGGAACGGTGGTCGATCCCGGTTGGTATCCCACGAGAAGGAAGAAGCTGGGCGCGCCGGAGAGGGCCGGGATGTCGGCGTACACGTCGAGCGATCCGCCCGGCGCCACGGTGCGCCCCGCGGGGAGGTGAAGATCGGCACCGAACCCCAGGTTCGATCCGCGGATTCCCGTGCGCACCGACGCCGCTCCCACGAACGGATCGAGCCAGTCGATCTGGACCGTGTAGGGCGCCGCGGGCAACGCCGCTCCGATGATCACGAAGGAGATCACCTGCGAAGGGGGAATCGTGATCCCCGTGAGCGAGGTCGTGACGAGCGGCGCCGTACCGCCTGGGACGAACACGCGCGCGACGTCGGTTGGCCCGAGCGTGATCGGGACGGGCGACGTGTTCGCGAAGCACCACTCTGCGGGTCCGAGGATCGACAGGCCGAACGTCGCATAGGAGCCGAAGCCGGACACCAGATTGATGGGAAACGGGTGCAGCGCGGGGAATCCGGGAGTTGGCGCCCCCACGTCGATCCGCGCGGCGAGGCCAGCGAAGCCGGGCGGTCCCGACGGCCCCGAGATCGTCGTCGAATTCGGCACGAAGAGGACGTGAGATCCGGTAGACCCGGGCCCGGAAGCCGGGACCTGAAGCTGCGCCGTCTCGCCCGGGGGTCCGGTTGCCGTGAAGGTGGTCGTATGACCCTGCTTGAAGCGCGGGGTGACGAGATCCCCCGTCGCCGTCAGCAGGAATGCGCGCGTGCCGTTGAGATGGAGGGGCACCGTCGGCGTCCCCGAGACGACGGCGGTGAGCGTCGTCCCCGGGTTGACGACCGATGGCGAGACGGTGATCGACTGGGCGTGGACGAGTGCCGCGAGAGACCACACCGCCACGGCGAGAGTTGAGATTCGCATGGATGACTCCGAGCCTCGCGCGGGATCGCGCACGAGGCCTTTGCAAACCCTGTTCCGCTGGCCCGGTCCGCCCGCGCGGGGCATCGATTGCCTGCACTCGTCGCGGCGGGGCTGATTTCCCGTCCCCGGGCAGTCGTCCCCTCGGGGTTACTGCGGGGTAGCGCTCAGGTGGATGCGCGGGTTCCCCGCCACGACGAACCCGGGCGACCGCGTCTCGCTCGTTCGCCTCCGATCCCGGTCGGTCGTGGCTTCAGGATATGCGTGGTTCCGTGAGTGCAACGAGCACGCACTGATGAGGGCGCGCAGCGACGTCGCCGTCGCAGCAGGCAACCGGCACATGGTGACGCGCCGGAGCGACGGCCACGTGGCGAAGGACGCCGGCGTTCATCGGGTGTCGGCATCACCACGCTGCGCAGACATGACGTCGCCGGTGTGACGCAGCAGGATCATCTCTACGGACCAGGTCGAGACGAACCACGCGTGGGCCACACCGGCGACACACGTGGGACGTCCCCCATCGCACGAGGTCTCGCGAAGGTTCGACGCGATCACCGCGCGGGAATGATCACCGTCGTGCCGAGGCTCACGCTGCGCGTGCGCGGCAACTCGATCGTCACGGGAGTTCCGCTCGCGAGGCTCACCTGACGCTTCTCGATGCCGAGGAGTTTCGTGTCCTGCAATCGCACTTCCGTGAGCACGTCGGCGCCCGTGCGCACGCGCCTGGCAGCCGAGTGCAGCGCACGCACGACGTCATCGAGGCCAGCGATGTCCTCCTTCTTCGCGATGTCGAAGAGGCGAACGAGCGCCGCGTCCGACGCGGCCTGCGACTCGTCGAAGAGAGCCGACACCAGATCGTTCAGCCGCCGCTGCAACGCGGCGAGGCGCTTCTTCTCCGCGTCGGCCGCATCGATCTTTCTGGCCTCGGCGGTGGTGACCCACTTCCCTGCGCGTTTCACGTAACCGAGCTTGGGCATGGCCTGATCGCGCGGCAGCCATCGCCCCTCCACCCGGACCTCGCCCCGCTCGTCGTGGACGAATGCGTTGTCGGGATCGACGGCGAGGATCTTGTCGAGCTCGGTGCGCCACTCGCGGGTGAGCCGTTGGTCCTTGCACCACTGCGCGAGGACCTCCCGCTCGGGAACCGAGAGGGGCCGCGCCGTCCTCTCGGCGTACGCGTCGAAGACGGTCGTCTTCGGCACGACGTGATCCACCCGGGAGAGCTCGAAGGTGATCTCGCTGGTACGGGTGCGGAAGACGAGCTCCCGATCGGTGCGCGACACGACCTTGCCCTCGAACACGCGGCCATCCTTCAGATGCAGTTCGTCGGCCCGAAGGAGCGGCCCGAGCACCAGGGCGAGGGTCAACGTGGTCATGAGGCGGTGGATCATGGAGGCACTCTCCGCGACAGAAGCAATCGCCGGGCCCATCGCCCGACGGCGGTCGCGACCGTCGTCGAAGCGCGCGTTTCCCGGGCCACGACGCAGGTCCGAGGCTGCTCGCGCTCCGTCTCGGCGCCCATCGCCTTGACGCCGACGCGAAACCGCACGGCCCCTGGGAGGGCGAATGGGGCGCGCCTGCCGGCCGTCGCAGCGTGGGCTAAGCTTCATGCAGTCGCATGAACCTGCCCGATCGCGAAGGTCTGACCGAACTCTTGAAAGCCGCCGGGAATGGCGACGCCGCCGCCGCGGACGAAGTGCTCCCCCTCATCTACGAGACGCTTCGAAGCCTGGCGCGGCGCCACCTCGCGCGCGAAGGCAGCGACCAGACGATCGAGCCGACGGCCCTCGTGCATGAGGCATGGGTGCGACTCATGGGGCCGCACCCGACCCCTTGGGAACACCGGTCGCATTTCTTCGGGTCGGCTGCGCGCGCCATGCGGCGCATCCTCGTGGAGCGGGCCCGCAAGGCGCGTCGCGGCAAGCACGGTGGCGACCGGGAGCGCGTCCCGCTCACGGGCGTGAGTCAGCCCCAGAAAACCCAGTGGGATGAAGTCCTCGCACTCGAGGAACTCCTCCCCGAGCTGGAGACGCTCGACCGCCGCAAGCACGACGTGGTCCTGCTCCGGTACTACGCGGGGCTCAGCGTGGAGGAGGCGGCACGCGCCCTCGACATCTCGCCCGCGACGGTCAAGGCCGACTGGAGCTTCGCCCGATCGTGGCTCAAGTCGCGACTGCGCACCGAACCCACGCCTTGAACCAGTCCCGCAGAGACGAGTTCCAGCGCCTCGAAGCGCTCTTCCATACGGCCCGCGGTCTCGACCCCGAGGATCGCGCGGCGTGGCTCGAGGAGCTGCGCGCGAAGCAGCCCGACACCGAGCGCGAGTTGCGCGCCCTGCTGGACGAGGACGCGGACGACGACACGTTCTGCGCCCTGCGACCGGAGTCGCCCCCCCTCTCGGATGCGCACGGCGCCGTCCTCGAGCCGGGGACCCTCGTGGGCCCGTTCACGGTCGTTCGCGTCGTCGCCTCCGGTGGCATGGGGACGGTGTATGAGGCTCGGCAGGAGCACCCGAACCGCAGCGTCGCGCTGAAGATGATGCGGAGCGGCCTCGGGTCGGCGGCCCTCCGTCACCGATTCGCGCTCGAGGCCGAGGTCCTCGGGATCCTCAACCATCCGGGCATCGCGCACGTGTACGAGGCCGGGCTTCACCCGACCGCGTCCGGAGACGTCCCCTATTTCGCCATGGAGCTGATCGACGGCGTGCCGCTCACGGAAGCCGCACGAGCTGCGCAGCTCGGCCTCCGCGCGAGGCTCGAGCTCATCGCCTCGATCTGCGACGCCATCGCGCACGCACACCAGCGCGGCGTGGTCCACCGGGACCTCAAACCGGCGAACGTCCTCGTGGATCGCGCGGGTCAGGTCAAGATCCTCGACTTCGGCGTCGCACGGTTCCACGAGAAGGAGCTGGGGATCGCCACGCTCTCGACCACCGCCGGCGAGATCCTCGGCACGCTCGCCTACATGAGTCCGGAGCAGACGCTCGGGGACCCGCACGCCGTCGATACGCGAACGGACGTCTACGCCATCGGCGTGATGCTCTACGAACTCCTCGCCGGCAAGCCGCCGCACGCCGTCACGGGGATTGCGATCTTCGACGCCTTGACGGCGATCCGCGACCACGAGGCTCCGCGCCTCGGACTCGTGGATCCGGCGCTCCGCGGAGACGTCGAGACGATCGCCGCACGCGCCATCGAAAAGGACAAGGAGCAGCGCTACGCCACCGCCTCCGAACTGGCCGCTGACATCCGCCGCGCGCTGGCGAACGAGCCCATCCTGGCGCGGCCCCCCAGCGCCGTGTACCGAGCGCGGAAGTTCGTTCGGCGCCATCTCGCCGCCGTGACGATGGCCGGGCTCGCGCTGGTCTCGCTCGTCACCGGTCTGTGTTTCGCGATCTCCGAGCGCAACCGGGCCAACCACGTCGCCAGTCTCGCGGTCGACGAAGCCGCAGCCAAGACCGTCGCGCTCGAGAAGCTCCAGCGGCTCTCCGATCAGAAGCTCGTCGACCAGCTCGTCGCGCGCGCCGCGGATCTCTGGCCGGCGGAGCCTCCCCAGCTTCCGGCCCTCACGGCGTGGCGCGACGAGGCCCGCTCGCTCCTCACGCGGCTGGGGATGCACGTCGCGACGCTGAACGACCTGCGCAAGCGGGCACGGTGGGATCCAGCGACGTCCACGGCGCCACCCCGATTCGGAACCACGGCGGAACAATGGGAGCACGACCTGCTGGCGAAACTCGTCGACGACCTGAGCGCCATGACGACGGCCACCGGGACGCTCACCAGCATCGAAGAACGCATGGAGTTCGCGGCCGCGCTCCAACGCCGCTCCATCGACGACCACCGCGAGGCGTGGGAGCGGTGCGCTCGCGAAGTGGCCGCGGATCCTCGCTTTCGCGGACTGAAGCTCGTTCCGCAGGTCGGCCTCGTGCCGCTGGGAGCAAACCCGGCATCGAAGCTGCAGGAGTTCCTGCACCTGCGTACCCACGTCGGTCCGATTCCCACCCGGACGGCAGACGGCACGCTCCCGATCACGGAATCGACGGGGATCGTCCTCGTGCTCCTGCCGGGAGGCGAGACACGCATCGGCGCTCAGGCCGCAGACGAATTCGAAGCGAGATTCGACGGCCAGGCCGCCGAGACGGAATCGCCGGTGACACGCGTGCGGCTCGACCCGTTCTTCATCTCCAAGTTCGAGATGTCTCTCGATCAGTGGGCACGGGCGACCGAGCATGACCCGAACCCTCACGCGATCGAGATCCCCAAGCTCACGGTCAACATGGGAGAGACGCTGTCGCCCTTGGGCTGGGCCTCCCACGTGGCGTGTCGCCTGACTCTCCCCCATCTCGGACTCAAACTCCCCACCGAGGCTCAGTGGGAATACGCCGCGCGTGGCGACACGGACTCGCCGTGGTGGACGGGACGGGAGCGCGAGTCGTTGCGAGGCAGCGTCAACATCGCCGATCTCTCGGCCAAGCGCGCCGGCGCGACCTGGCGAGAGACGATGGACTGGCCGGACTTCGACGACGGCTTCCCGCGCTATGCGCCGATCAACAGCCTCCGGGCGAATCCGTTCGGGCTGCACCACGTGTACGGCAACGTGGCCGAGTGGTGCGAGGATCGTCTGGGAAATTACGCCAACGGCTTCCGCGATGGCGACGGACTCATCCGCGATGCGATCCAGGAACTGCGTGTCGCTCGCGGCGGCAGCCTCATGGATTCGACGATGCGGACGCGGTCGTCCCATCGCAACGCGTTGAGCCCGTCGACCGCGAATGGCGTCACGGGTGCGCGGCCGGTGCGGGCCCTCACCGGCGGTTGACGCGCAGAGCGCCCCGCTCCGCGCGCCGCCTCACTACGACGCCGGAATCGCCGCGCGCAGGCGATCGAGGCGCTTCTGCCGATCGCCGACGAACCGCTTCAGTCCTGCGAGGATCCACTTCGCATTCAGGTGCGACTCGTCGATGATCTCGTCGACCGAGCCGCCCGTGCGCCAGCGATCGTCCCAGTCGGGAGTCATGGCGTACTCGGCGGCCGCGGCGTTCGCGATCCAGTCGTACATGAGCCGGCGACCGCAGTTCGAGAGCACGGTCGAATCCGCCATGTCCTGTTCGGAGACGACGCTGCGTCGATACTCCTCGGATTGACGACGGAAGAGGTCGTAGCTGGGCGTCGCCACGATCTTCACGTTCAGCTTCTCCTGATCGAGCGTGCCTTGCTCGATCAACTTCACCAGCTCGGACGTGGTGGACGTTCCCTGTACGAAGAGGCACCCGCCCCGTGGCTGATCCTTGCGGTAGTCGCGCATGACGTAGGCGCCGCGCGCGGCCTCGAGATGCGACGGCATGCCCAGCTTCGCCCGATCGGGGATGTTGATCGGCGGCCGCGTGAGATGCAGCGCGATGATGGGCGCGCCACTGGCGATGGCCGCGCCGAGCAGCGGGGCGACCTCGTTGTGCTCGTAGGGGTAGATGTTGATGACGTGCCCGTCGGGGAACAGCTGCGTCACTCCGGGCGCGAAGATCCCGAAGTGCGTGCGGCTGTCCTCCGCCGTCTCGGGCCCCGAGTGTCCCGCGACCCAGATCACCTTCCCGACCTTCAGATCGCTGTCCTGCGCGAGCTGGGAGAAGAGCCGCATGGGGCCGTACTTCAGGTACGAGAACGACCCGTACGTGGAGCACGCGCCCCAGAACCCGCAGTAGTTCTCGTAGGGGGTGTTGGAGAAGTTGACCGTGGCGAGCCCGACCATGATCCCCGCGTTCGTGAACTCGGTGATCTGTTGAGGGAGGAGTGATCCCTCGACGTTCTTGTTGCGGTCGTACCAGCCGAAGCCCTTCACACCCTCGAAGTCCTTGGAAAACCCCGCGATGTTCGTCGACTCGGCGAGATCGGCGGAGCAGGCGATGACGAGCGGGCGGCCGTAATGCTGCCGGCCGTGGGCGTTGAGCCACGCGCCGAACGTGGCGAAGCCTTTTCCGTTCGCTGCCTTCTCACCAGGTTTCGCGAACAGCGACGCGGGGTAGTTGCGGTAGTCGGTGATCACGGGGTCCGTGGACGGGTCCTTCGTCCCCGTCACGCGGCAGGTGGCGATCTCCTGCGGCACCGAGTCGCCGAGTTCGACCAGCCGGTCGGTCAGGTAATTCAGGCACGCTTCGTCGTTGCGGATCACCGACAGAGCGACCTCGAGATTGGCCGCCGTCTGGCGCCGCGCCTCCGCTGCGTCCTTCGGATCGGGCTTTCCGAACGAGTCGAACGTGACGCCGTACTTGTCCGCGAACTCCTTCTTCGTGGCCCAGAAAGCGTCGGAATTGCGGTCGTGCGACTTGCCGTGCGACTTGTATCCCGTGACGCCGTAACCCCGTCCCTTGATGGTCTTCACCCACACGCATTGGGGGAGCTTCTCGGGATTGGGCGTGAACAAGGCGTCATGGAATGCCGTCGCCACGCTTTCCCACTCGCTCCCCTGCTCCGCGCCCGCGACCTTCCAGCCGTAGGACTTGAACCAGACGTCCGGCGTACCGGGGACGACCGACGAGCACGGATTGGGGTCGATGCCCCAGTCGTTCCAGTCGAGCACGTAGACGAGGTTCTCGAGGCCCAGCCCCCAGGCGGAGTTCTTCGTCTCGTGCGTGGCGCCCGTCGTGTGGCCGCCCTCGCCTTCGAACGCGAACACCTTCACCTCGGGACAACCGGCCAGCTTCAACGCCGCCGCCTCACCGGCCGCGGCGGGCGAACCGTGCCCAGACGGGCCGGTGTTGAACTTGAAGAAGAGCGTCCGCCCTTCCATCTCGGCGTGCCCCGGCAATCCGCCGTTGCGGCGCAGGTCGAGGAGGTGCTTCGGAAGGAGTGCGAACTCCTCGAAGCGGTTCACCAGGAAGCGTTTGTCGCCCGTTCGCTGATGGCGGATCGCCATGGCGTCATTGAGCACCGCCAACGTGGCGTACACGAGCGGATTGACGTGCCCGGCGACGAGCACGAAGCGGTCCGCAAACCGTTTGCCCGGTTCCCGGATGTCCCAGCGCATGGCTCCCGACAGCAGCGTCGTCACGAGCGCGTGGACCTTGCTGCGCGACCCTCCGGGATGCCCGCTCTGTCTGTGGTTCAGGGTCAGGTCGAGGCACTGGTCGATCACATCCTTGATCTTCTCCCAGTGCGGAAACGCGGGGCGGAGTTCAGCGACGGTCGGCGACGGGCGCGCCTTGTTGGAGGGCATGAGGGACTCCCCGGTGCGATGGCGGGTTCGAATGGAAAGCGGGGCAATCTAAGGCTGGGGCGGCACCCCACCAAGGAATCCGCCCGCACGTGGAACGGTCGTCCCACTGGGAGCGCGTCAACCCGCTACGGCGGCGCTACTGCTGCGCTTGCGCCTCGCCACCCTCGAGCCGCGCGACGTTGCGCGCCAGGAGACCCTTCGGGCCTTGGATGACCTCGAATCGGACCATCTCGCCGTCATTCAGCGTGCGGAATCCGTCGGTCTTGATGGACGAGTAGTGAACGAAGACGTCTTCGCCCGTGTCCTGCTCGATGAAGCCGTAGCCTTTTCGGTTGTCAAACCATTTCACGCGGCCGGTCGGCATGGCAGTCCCTGGACCCTCAGTCGCCTCGCTCCCGTCCAGAGTCGTCTCGCGATGACCCGCAGTCGCTGCTTACCGCTGCGCGCCATCGACTTAGTACTCCAAGCCGCCGGGAGGCTGTTGTGCTGGTTTCTCGACGCACATCCGTCGCCACCGGGTCGACAGTATAGGGACGCATCCGCAAAGCGCGAGAGGGATTTTGGGGAATCTCCGATTTCTCGCCCTTCATCGCGCCAAGTGCCTGCGACACCGTGGCTCGCTGCAACCGAGGGGAGCGGACGCGCCGCCGTGAGCGCGTCGATGAGCGAAGCCAGTGCGGCGCCAGCGCATTTCTCGAGGGTCTGTGCTGAGGGTGGCAGCACTACCGACCTCGGCGAAGTGCGCATCTGCGCCCTCGGGCGCAACTAGATTGTTCCGGCAGTCGCTAATAAGAGGCTGGTAGGGTACCCGCGAGGAACGGGACCGCGCCGGGTTTCGCGATCGACGCCGCGTCGTCTTGATGGCGCCCTTGGCGGTCGATCCGGTCGATGATCTGACAGGTGGTCGCTGCCGTGATGGGCGCGGCAGCGCGATGGTGCTCCAGAGGGCGACGGTGGTGTCAGGGTGAGCCACTGCCGCATCCGATTTCATCGGAGTTCGGGATGGCACAGCAACATCGAGGCACGGAGCGCGGGCGACGACGAGAATCGCACTCCATTCCGGATCCCGTCATCCTCGCCCATCTGTGGGACGCGGTCATCGTGACGGACACGGACGGCATCGTCACGTATTGGAACGATGGCGCCGCGCGGCTCTTCGGCTGGACGGCAGACGAGATGATCGGCCGAAAGTATGCCGATCGGTTTCCGCAGAGCGAGCGCGCGTGGATCGAGGAACAGATGGCGAGCCGTGGACGAGGGGCCGAATTCGAGGGTCCTTACTTGGACTTTCGAAAGGACGGCAGCCGCGTCTGGATCGATGCGCGCGTTCGTCGGATCTGTGACGACACCGGAAGGACCATCGGCATACTCGGCGTCTCGCGCGATATCTCGGACCGTGCGCGCGCCGAGGCGGCACTGACCGCCAAGGAGGAGTTCGAGCGCGACGTCCTCGACTCCATGGCGGCGCAAGTGGCGGTCGTCGACCGCGACGGTGTCATCACGGCGGCCAACAAGGCGTGGGAGCGCTCGGCCAGCGTGAATGGAGTCCCGTCGAACGGTTCTCTCGGGGACAACTACCTGGAGATCTGTCGGCGTCGTGCCCACGCCGGGTCGACGCCATGGTCGGCCGCCCTCGAGGGCATCTCGGACGTGTTGCGGAGCCGGCGGCCGTCGTTCACCCTCGAATACCCGTTGGAATCCGAGCAGGGCACGCTCTGGTTCGCCTTGGCGGTGACACCGCTGGGCGAATGCGGCTCGAGCGTAGTCGTGTCCCACACGGACATCACGGAGATCGTCCGGGCGCGGCACGTCCTCGTCGGCCAGAACGACGTTCTCGCTCGGATCGCTTCTGGCGCCGACCTGCACAGCGTGCTCGAGGAAGTGGTGCGCCTCGTCGAACGCCAGCTTCCAGGCGCACTGTGCTCGATCCTGATCCGTGATCGGGACAACGACACCCTGCGGTTCGGCGCAGGCGCGTCGCTCCCGAGTTCCTACAACGCAGCCGTCGACGGGGTTCCCATCGGTGCACGCTCGGGGTCCTGCGGAACGGCTGCGTTCCGGCGCGAGGTCGTCGTCGTCACGGACATCGCCGCCGATCCGTTGTGGGACGACTACCGCGGCATCGCGATGCAGCATCATCTGCGCTCTTGCCTCTCGATCCCGATCTTCGCCGCCGGCTCGACGGCGCCGCGCCAACCGTCGGAACCCGACCCCATCGACGGCTCGCCCACACCCCGATGGGCATCGACCGATCCTCGGCACGACGAGAGCTGGGGCACTGATCGCGCCGACACCGCTCGCGACGACCGCGTCCTCGGGACGTTCGCCCTCTACCGCGCCACGCCGGGAGATCCCGTCGTGGGGTCACTCCGGATCCTGGGCGACGCGGCGAAGCTCGCCGGGCTCGCCATCGAGCGTGACGAGGTCCTGAACGAGCTGCTTCGGAGCAAGGAGCGGCTCCAGCACTCGCAGAAGCTGGAAGCGATCGGGCAACTGGCCAGCGGCGTCGCTCACGACTTCAACAACCTCCTCACGATCATCAACGGAAACGCACATCTCCTCCTTCACGACGTGCCCGTGCAGGATCCTCGACACGAGGCGCTGGTCGCCATCCTCACGGCCGGCGAGCGCGCCGCCGGGCTGACGGGACAGCTCCTCGCGTTCAGCCGCAAGTCCATCGTCGAGCCCAAGGTGGTCGACCTGAACGAGGCGATCTCGTCCACGAGTCGCATGCTCCGTCGACTCATCGAAGAGGACGTGAACCTCGTCACGAACCTGTCTCCGAGTCGCGCGGCCGTCCGCATCGACCCGGGACAACTCGAACGCGTCATCATGAACCTGGCCCTGAACGCCCGCGACGCCATGCCCGACGGTGGGCGCCTGACGATGGAAACGACCCAAGTCGCGATCGCGCCCGGCGACTCGGAGTTCGGAGACCTGAAGCCCGGAGCCTACGTCCGCCTCATGGTCGCGGACACCGGGGCCGGAATGAGCGAAGCCGTGAGAAACCGCGTCTTCGAGCCGTTCTTCACGACGAAGGCCGTCGGCAAGGGAACGGGGCTCGGGCTCGCCACCGTCTACGGGATCGTGCGGCAAGCCGGCGGGAACATCACCGTCCAGAGCGCTCCGGGGCGCGGGACGGCATTCTCGGTCTTCCTCCCGACGGTCCAGGATGCCCTGGGCGCTCCGGCGGCAACGACCGTGCGCACGATGCCGCAGGGATCGGAGACCGTGCTCGTAGTGGAGGATGAAGATGGCGTCCGCCGCTTGACGTGTTCGGCTCTCGCTTCGCGCGGCTACGTGGTGCTGGAGGCCGCATCAGCGCCCGACGCCGTGCGCATCGCGCGGACACACCCGCATCCCATCGATCTCCTGGTGACCGACGTGGTCATGCCGCAAATCGGGGGGCGCGCGCTCGCCGATGCCATCTTGGAGACACGCCCGTCGATCAAGGTGCTCTACATGAGCGGCTACATGGACGACGCGATCGTGCGGCGCGGGGTCGAAACGGCCACGGAGGCATTCCTTCCGAAGCCGTTCACGCCGTCGGGCCTCGCGCGCAAGGTGCGCGACGTCCTCGACGGCGCACCGTGAGGGCCGGCGGAATTCCGCGCGGCGGCCGGCGCGCGACGGAGGTCGTCGCGCGCGGCGGCGGTCCGATCAGAACATCAGATCGACGTCGTCATCGACGCGGCGCGGCGGAGGAGCGTCAGCATCCCGACCGCCGGGAGCGTCGCCTTCGCGCGGCGGGCGCGGGCCGTCGCCGCGGTCGCGGCGCGGGCCGCGACTGAAGCCACGGGACTCGCCGCGGTCTTCGCGCGGCGGCCGGTCCTCGCGGGGAGCTCGATCCTCCCGCGGCGGCCGATCCTCGCGCGGCGGAGCCGGCCGCTCGCCGCGATCCTCACGCGGGCCTCGCGCATCGCGCGGGGGCCGATCGCCACGATCGTCGCGGGGGCCGCGATCTTCGCGCGGAGGCCGGCCCTCACGGGGGCCACGGTCGCCGCGATCACCACGGAACCCGCGATCCTCGCGCGGACCGCGGTCGCCTCGGTCGGGACGTCCACCGCCCGAGGGCCCGCCGGGCCCACCGCCGTCGCCGCCCGCGACGGCCTTGATCGACAGCTTGAGCCGGCCCTGGTCGTCGCGAAGGAGGACCTTCACCTTGACCATGTCGCCGACCTTCACCACGTCGGTCACGGCGTTGACGAAGCTGTCGGAGAGCTCGGAGACGTGGCAGAGGCCTTCCTGCCCGGGCAGCACTTCGATGAACGCGCCGAAGTCCTTGATCGACACGACGCGGCCGTCGTACACCTTGCCGACTTCGACCTCGGCCGTCAGCAGTTGGATCTGCTGGCGTGCAGCCTCGGCACCTGCCGGGTCGTAGCTGGCGATGTTGACCGTGCCGTCGTCGTTGATCTCGATGACCGCGCCGGTCTCCTCCTGGATCTTCTTGATCATCTTGCCGCCCGGTCCGATCAGCAGACCGATCTTGTCGGGCGCGATCTTCACGACGAGGAGGCGCGGAGCGTACTGGCTGATCTCGCGCCGTGGACGCGGCATGGCCTCGAGCATCTTGCGCAGGATGTGCAGCCGGCCTTCGCGGGCCTGCTCGAGCGCGCGGCGCATCACGTCCTTCGTGATGCCGCCGATCTTGATGTCCATCTGCACGGCCGTGATGCCACGGCCCGTGCCGGCGACCTTGAAGTCCATGTCACCGAGGTGGTCTTCGGTACCGAGGATGTCCGAGAGGATGGCGACCTGCTCGCCTTCCTTGATCAGACCCATGGCGATGCCGGCGACCGGTTGACGGATCGGGCAGCCCGCATCCATCAGCGAGAGCGTCGCGCCGCAGACGGTCGCCATCGACGACGACCCGTTGCTCTCCGTGACTTCGCTGACGACGCGCAGCGTGTAGGGGAATTCGGTGTCGGCCGGGATGACAGGGATGAGCGCGCGCTCGGCCAGGTTGCCGTGGCCGATCTCGCGACGGCTCGTTCCCCGGATCGGCTTCACTTCGCCCGTCGAGAACGGCGGGAAGTTGTACTGGAGGTCGAACTTCTTCGAGTACTCCTCGATGAGGCCGTCGACGATCTGCTGATCGCGCGTCGTGCCGAGCGTCGTCACCACGATCGCCTGGGTCTCGCCACGGGTGAACATGGCTGAGCCGTGCGTGCGCGGAAGGACGCCGGCCTCGATCGTGATCGGGCGGATGTCGCGCTGACCACGCCCGTCGACTCGCTTGCCCTCGAGGATCATCTGGCGAACCAGCTCGTACTCGAGGTCCGTGAGCGCCTTCTTCACCCACTTGGTGAGATCCGCGCGCTCGTCGCTGTCGGCCGGGACGAGTGCAGCGATGGCCGCCTTCTTCACGTCCTCGACGGCTTCGGCGCGTGCGTGCTTGCCCTGCGTCATGTAGGCCTGGCGCAGGAGGCTCTTGTAGTTGCGCTTGGCGCGCTCGTAGACGTCCGGGATGTCCGCCTCGGGCGGGCTCCAATCACACGGCTCGGGCTGAGCCTGCTCGCGGAGGTCCTCCATCAACGCGATGATCTCGTCGATGGCGTGCTGGCCGAATTCGAGCGCCGCGAGGACGTCGGCCTCGCTCGCTTCCGTCGCACCGGCTTCGACCATCAGGATCGCGTCACGCGAGGCAGCCACCACGACCTCCATGTCGGAGAGGTTGACCTGCTCCGGCGTGGGGAACGCGACGAACTTGCCCTCGATGCGGCAGACGCGCACGGCGCCGATGGGGCCGCGGAACGGCGTCTGGGTCAGCCAGAGCGCCATGAACGACGCGTTCATCGCGATGACGTCCGGCTCGTTCTCTTTGTCGACCGACATGACGGTCGCGAAGATCTGGAGCTCGTTCTTGAACTCCTCGGGGAAGAGCGGCCGGATCGGGCGATCGATCAGGCGGCAGGTGAGGATCTCCTTGTTGGTCGGACGACCCTCGCGCTTGATGAAGCCGCCCGGGAACTTGCCGGCAGCGTAGACCTTCTCCCGGTACTCGACCGTCAGCGGGAAGAAGTCGATGCCCTCGCGGGGCGATGACGTCGTGACGGCCGACAGCACGCACGTGTCGCCCATCTTGGCGAACACCGAGCCTGCGGCCTGGCGGGCGATGCGCCCTGTCTCGAAGGACAGAGTGCGGCCCGCGATCGTTCTTTCAACTTTCGCGTATTGCATGATTCACCTGAATGGAGTGGCGGCGGCCGACCGGCGCGTGTGGCGAAACCGGACTTGGGCAGCTCGCGCGCATCAGCGGCGGAGACCGTGGCGCTCGACGACCGCGCTGTACCGGGACGGGCTCACGGCCCGCAGGTACTTGAGGAGCTTGGTGCGCTTGCCGACGAGCATGAGGAGGCCGCGGCGTGAGGCGTGATCCTTCACGTGGCCCTTGAGATGCTCCGTCAGGTGGCGGATCCGCTCCGTGATCAACGCGACCTGCACTTCCGGCGACCCCGTGTCGCGGTCGTGGGTGCGGTTTTCAGTGACGACCTGGACTTTGCGTTCCTTCGTAACCTTCACAGCAACTTCCTTTCCGTTGCGCCGGGCCCGCAAGGGCTTACGGCTACCGAAACCTGTCCTCCCGCCAGCCAGTGGAAGGGCGCAATGCCGCAACACCAGTCCGGGGGAATCAGTCTTCCAGCGATCGGCCGCAGATCTTCTTGAAGCAGGCGTCGCAGGACGCGACGCGCGGCCGTCACACGGACGGACTTCCGTCAAGTTCGGCGGACTATATCCGTGTGCCAAACATGCGGCAAGCTGGGCGGACACCCCGCCTCACCCGGCGTCGTCCGATCCAGGCGCTCGCCATGGCCCGCGCCCTGAGCCATGGGTAGGGGTTTCGTAGGCTCCCGCCATGGCAATGCCCTCCACGCCGCTCGCCCGCACGCTCGCGTGGACCGTACTGGTGGGCGCCTTCGCCCTGGGCTCGACTTCCACGGTCGACATGGACTTCCATTGGCACCTGGCCCAGGGCCAGGGCCTGGTCCAGACGGGCGGATTCCCCGCGGCCGACCCGTTCACGCATCTGCCCGTCGACCACGCGCCCGATCGGCAGGCCTGGCTGTCGGATGCGATCTTCGCCATCGCGTACCGCTTCGGGGGGATGGTGGCGATTCGCGTTCTCGCCGGGTTGGTACTGGCCCTGGGCGCTGGCGCGTTGTGGCGGTGGGCCCGCGATCGCACCGGCAGCCTCGCGGCGGCATCCCTCGCCGTCGCTGCGTTCGCGGCGCTGGCCGAGGCCCGTTTCCGCCTGCGACCGGACCTGTTCACACTCGCCCTCGTTCCCGTGCTGGTCCGGCAGCTCGACGGGGTCGACCGGGATCCGAGTCCGCGACGATTCGCGTCGCTGTTTGCGCTGGCGTCCGTCTGGGTGAATCTCCACCCCGGTGCCTTGGCTGGGGGGATCCTGGCTCTCGCCCATGCGCCGACGCTCGATCGGCGCGCGCTCCTGCGCCGCCTCGGCGCCGCGATCTGCGTCGTCGCCGGACTGTGCCTCTCCTTCGACGGCCCCCGGGGCCTCCTCGCCTTCACGTCCGATACGACGCCGCTTCGTCCGCTGATCCCGGAGTGGCAGCGGCTGTGGGAGCGGCCGTTCGCCGAATTCCGCGTGGAGTGGGTCGTCGTCGGCGCCATCACGATGTCGTCGATCGCCGCGCTGGCGTTCGACCTCCGGAGAGCCGCGACGACCCGGGAACGGTGCGAGGTTGTCCTGGGTTGGGCGTGTCCGCTGGCCGCGGCACTCCTGGCAGCGACCGCCGTCCGGTTCCTCTTCATGCTCGTGATCCCGTTGACGCATGGACTTCGTGTCTTCACGAGCGAAGTTGGCGGTGACGGTGCGCCGGCAATACGGCTCCGCTGGGTTGCGCCTTCGATCGGCGTCGCCGCCGCGGTGCTCGTGACGGCGTCGCCGATGGTGCGGCTGCACGCAATCGGCGGCCAGACGCGCATCGTCGGTGCCGCGTATCTGACGTCCGCGGACATTCCGCCCTACCCGGTCGAAGCGGCGGACTACCTCGCGAAGTCCAAACTCGCGGGCAACCTGGGCCATCCGCCGAAGTGGGGTGGATACCTCGCGTGGAAGCTCGCTCCACGGTTCCGCACCGCGACGGATGGCCGGGTCACCTTCTTCGGGCGTGCACTCGCCGCCGAGTGGGTCGACGAGGTCCAAGGCCCTCACCGTGAAGAGGTGTTCACTCGGCGTGACGTGGAGATCCTCGTCATGCCGGCCGGGTTCCTCCCACGCGACGAATGGGGGAAGCGCTGGCTTCCCGCATTCGTCGATTCATCCGGCACCACCCTCGTGTTCGTCCGAACCGACGGCCCACACGCCGAGCAGAACCTATCCCGCGTCGCACGGGCAGGCCCGCGGTGAGGCCGGCCGTGCGCGTCGGAACGCACCGCGCAACGGGCCGGCGACGCCCGCGCCGCCGTCGCAACCTGAACCGCGGCGGTGACGGCTCGTGATCCGGGGCGGCATGAAGCGATTCGGATCCTGGCGAGCGTCGTCAGAAATGGCGGTCAGAAGCGCCGCTTCGTCATGTTGCCCGCCGCATCCCTCGCGAGAATCGTGATCGTGTAGGTTCGGTCCGATTTCACGCGCCTCACGATGGACGAGTGGACGGTGGCAGCCTGGTTCTCGATGTCGAAGAAGCGGCCGAGGTAGTCGCACTCCATCTGCCCCAAGGCGACGCACCCGACCGTGGGCTCGGGCGTATGCCAGGTGACGATGAGGTCGTCATAGGCCGGGTCCGGATCGGGCGACAAGTAGGCGTCGGCGACACGGTAGATCGCGACGTTGTTGATCTCCGGGGCCTTCGTTTCGAACGAGGTGGGGGCGATCGTTATCGGTCCCGTGTGCCCGAGCGCCGTCTGGCGCTTGATGTAGTAGGTCAGGTCGACGAGGTCCCGACCGCTGATCTCGGGGCGCAGCACGCTCCCCGACATGCCACCGTCGCCGGGCGTGTTCGGATCGCCCTGGACGAATGCCGCGATGGACGCATCACCCGACGTTCCGAGGCTGGTCACCACGTCGTCGAAGTTGACCACGCTCGGTCCGAGGCGGCTGTGACCGGTCAACCCATGCAGTGAGGCGAATGCCGGGCGCGAATGACGCGGGAACCCGCGAACCGTTCCCCAACGCATCATGAACTCGCCATTCGTGTAACGCGCCACGTCGTTGGTGAGCGACGGCTCCGTGCTGAGCTTGCGGCGCGCGACGATCGGGCCGACCGTCCCGTAACCGGACGTGATGACTTTCGGCTCCTCGTCGTCGATGGCGATGGCCCACGGATAGTGACCCTTCGCGTCCCCGACGATGGCCGTGGCGGGCCCGGTGAGGAACGTGTTCGCGCCGGCGCTGCCGAGGAACACGGTCGGCGTCCGCGTCGCGTCCTCCATCGGAATCCGATGGAACCGCGTGTTCGATCCGAAGCCGACGGCCTGTGCGATCAGGATGTCGTTCAACGGTCCGACCATCTGATTGCGATCGACGTCGAGCCACAACCAGTCGGGATTGCTGTTGGCGCCCAGCCAGCAAACGGTCTCGACCCAGCCGCCGCCCACGTTCAGTCGCCGAACGGCGCGCGTCCCGTCCTCCGCGAACACCAGGTACCCGTGCGAGTCTCGACGGATGCACGTGGGCGAGTCCAACACGGCGGATGCCACGGGAACCTGGCCCGCTCCGAGGGCCGAGTTCGTCGGCCACATGACCGGGGCCGTACCCGACCATCCCGCGTTGATCGTCGTACGCGAGACACCGCCGTGAGTCTGAAGCACCGTATCGACGACGAGCGTCGAGACGTCGATGCGACGGATCGCCTTGTTGCCCTTGTCGGCCACGTAGAGCTTCCCATCCAGCCCGAACGCGAGTGAATACGGGTTGTTGAAGCTCGCGACGAGTCCGTTGGCCGATCCGTCGAGGTCGTCGGCAAAGCCAGCGGCCGGGACCTGTCCCGCGCCCAAGGAGCCAACCGGGTCGCCGACCAGAGTCGTCACGACCCCCTGAAGGTGCGACCCCAGCACGACCTTCGCGATCCGGTTGTTGCCCGAATCCGCGACGTAGAAGACTCCGAGTTCATTGGGGTCGGCGGCGACGTCGTTGGGCGTGTTGAACACCGCCGCGTTGTTGGTCCCGAGCGGAGTCGTGACGGTGAACGTCCCCACGAGATCCTTGGAGTCGTCGAGGAAGTTCTGCCTGTAGGACTTCGCAGCGTTGTAGGTCGGGAGGCCCGCGATCTGCGACTCGAACAACCAGTACATGGGGAGGAGCGGCGGCTGGTTGTTGCCAGACACGTGATTCACGTAGCCGGCGATCGTCGTCACGCTCCCGTCCTCCCAGAGCTTCAAGAAGCGCCCGCTGATGTCGATGGCGTACCAGCTCCTGTCCCACGGCGACGGGATGTAGGTGGCGTAGGGTGACACGGAGCTCGATCCTCGCGGGCCGCCCCAGAAATCCGCGTAGTCGTGCATCAGCCGCGATGCCTCCGACGTGCTTCCCGGGCGGCTCATGATGTGCCAGGCCGCCACGGGGTGCCCGTTCACCGAGCGATACAGGTGAGGCTCCGGCTGATAGAGCTTGTTCGTCGCCTGAACGAGGGGGTCCAGCGTCCAGTTCGAAGCCGTCAGCATGTCGTTCGGATTCGAGGCCGGCGGAATCAACGTCGGCGACGTCGGGAACGTCGAAGCAAGACCCGACGGCGACGGGAGGTTCCCACCGTATGCGAAGCTGTCGAAACGGTTGGAGGTCTCCCGGCTCTCGTAGCTGAACGGTGCCGCGGGGATCCGCGAGGTGTCGTTGTCGATGCCGACGACCGCGACGCACAGCTGCCGCGGATGCCAACGGTGATCGAACCACCGCGCATCGAAGCTCGGGTCGGTCGAACTCGCGTGGACCACGTGCGCCGTCAGCGCGATCACATCCGTCGGGACTTGCGGCGAAAGGACGCTCGCCAGCGTCGTGGTATCCCAGGTGTACGCGACGAACGGGTCGCACGCGGGCGAGATCGGGACGTCGTTCGCCCTGTACTCGACCCGAATGGTGTCCGGGATGCGATTCGTCGCCGAGGGGCTGGTGGAGAACAGCGCATTGTTGTTCTTCATGAACTCGCAGCTCAGGTCGACCGTCCCTTGGATCGTGATGAGCGGCTTCGGCTGAAGGCCGTAGGTTCCTGCCGACGTGGACCAGAGGCTCGCGCCGTTGACCTTCGTCATCACGTGGATGTGCTCGTCGAGCATCGGGTTCTGGTAGTTGAGGTTCTCGAAGTCATTGGACACGGACATCCTCACCACCGCCTCCGAGGTGAACACGGTGGGCGTTCCGTTGACCGTCACCGTCTCGGTCGCGGACAGCGTGCACGAGGCCATCGTGACGGGCGCGTAGTTGTCGCCGAACGGGCGCAGCCGGTAGCGCTTGTAGAGCGCATTGCCGCCGG
This sequence comes from Planctomycetota bacterium, assembly GCA_044222185.1. Lineage (GTDB taxonomy): Bacteria > Planctomycetota > CAIWVZ01 > JBGANV01. Next base: position 717,738 of record JBGANV010000002.1, on the reverse strand, counting down.
ACCCGTAATAAGGGAAGCCATTGGTCGGGAACGTCTGCGCGAGAATCGTCGGAGCATTGACGGTCAATCCCGGCGGGGCCGGCGGATCCATCGCCCTTGCGACCGTCGGGTCGGGAGTTGCCGCGCCCATGTTCAGGCGCTCCACATCCACGAACAGCTGCGAGTTCAACGCTCGCACGACCTCGATGGCCTCCTCCACCGTGAGGAACTTGTAGTCCGGCTGGCTATTGACGGCCTGGTTCTTCTCGATGACGCGAATGATGGGCCCATCGGAGTTCTGCCGCGGCAGCACCTGGACCGTCACGTTCGCGGTCGCACTGCTCCAGGTCGGGTTCGTGTAGGTCGTGAGCTCCTTGACCGTGACGGCAAACGTGAATGAGCCGGCGGTGGAGTCGTTCTTCGCGGTGGCGAACCGGAACACGCCCGATGCCGAATCGATGGACGCCCAGGCCACCGCAGGGCCCTGGGTCTGCACCATCGAGTACGTCACCTCGCGATTGCGGGGGTTCGCTGCGCGGATCGGGATGCGCACGACCGTGCCAGCGACCACCGTTCGGGACAGCTCCAGCCCCGTGTTGAGGATTGCGACCGTTCCCGGGTCGGACGGCCCGGCGACCGGCTGGGGTGGGTTCGCCGGGATCCCCCAATCGACCGTGATCGAGGCGGAATGCGCCGGCGGCATGGCGCCGGAGGCCGGCGCAACGGTCACGACGTAGGTGCCGCTCAACCCTGTCGTATTCCAATCCCATGAGAACGGCCGAGTCGTCGCCGTCACCGGAGGAATCACGGTCGGGCCGCTGAACGAGAACGTCACGGACGTGACGTCAACGGTGGCAGCCGCTCGGAGTATCACCGTGCCGTTCACGCGCGCTCCGTCTGCGGGGGAACTCAGCACCACCGCCGACGTCTGGGCACCTGCAGATGGAGCCAGGCACAACAAGGCGGCGATCCACAAAGGCCTCCACACCGACTGATGAGAACGAACCGGATTCGATCGACTGAACATCGAACGACCCTCCATGCAGTGAAACCAACTCGACGTTCGAGGATGCCCACGGAGCGGCGATCGATCCTCGGGCGACTCCGTGGCCCGGGCGCTTTGCACACCGCGTTCGATTCGACCGCCAGCCAGGCGACGGACCCCTGTGAGGGGAACGTCTCTCCCGCGATGCGGACAACCCGCACCCTCAAACCAACGCGGGATTGGGCATCCTTGGGTCTCGGGTCCGCAACCGGACACGGCGCCGGACAAAAAAAGCCGCGAGGCGAGGAGTGCATCAGACCGGCGAACTCCCAGCCGATCCCGACACGCGCACGAGCCTTCCAGGGCAGGCCGAGTGCGCCCGCGTCGTTCGTCGAATCCCGATGCGCGTTTGCACACGCGGCAACCCGGACGTTCGCCTATGGCTCACGCGACGCGATCGTTCGGCGTTGCCGTGAGTCGAGCGGATTGCCGTCGGAATTCGTGGCGGTTGGAGGCTGCGCCGATCCGGCCGGACCGTGTCTGCACCTGAGCGCTGGGTCCTCCGTGCAGATCGAGGCGAGACTGCGGGGCCTGCGAGGAGGAACCGCCGGCATTCACCGCGCCGTCACGCGGTCGACGGTGGTGCGGCACGCACTCGACGACGAATCACCCGTCGATGCCGAGGGTCGCCCGCCTGGGCTTCCTCGGCTCCCCAACGTCTTTCGGGCCGGAAATCGCCGCGGCGTATCGTCGGTCGAGACGCGCGCGCCCGTTGATCAGCTGGACGCGGTAGGACGTCCGCGGACATCGCGTTGGCGCGCTCTGGCGCCGGAAAAAAACTGGCGGTGACGACGGGCGTCACCGCCAATTCATGCCATGAGCCCAGGTCCCTGGATCGTGAGGCGTTCGTGTCCCCGACGGTATTCGGGCGGAGTCTAGAGCGCCCGGCCGATCCGATCTTCGAACGCCCGCCGGAAATTGCGGCTGAGCGTGAGCTCGCGGCCGCTCGAGAGGCGAACGAGGAAATCGCCGGATGATTGTCGCTCGAGTTCGCTCACGGAGCTGATGCGGACGATGGCGGAGCGGTGGATCCGCACGAACTCGTGCGGGTCGAGCGTCTGCTCGACATGCGTGAGCGTGTCACGCACGAGGTGCATGCCGCGGCGGTGGTGGAGATGGACGTAGTTGCCCGAGGCCTCGATCCACTCGATGTCGTTGACGGGAACGAGGAGGATGCGCTCCTGCTCCTTGACGACGAACCGCTCGGCCGCCTTCCCGCGCATGCGCACCTGGGAGAGCAGGCCCGCGAGCGCCACGTCGCCGCTCTCGCCCCGGCGCCGGAACGCGACCTGCCGCTGCGCGCGCTCGAACGCCACGTGGAAACGCTGGCGATCGAAGGGCTTCAGCAGGTAGTCGACGGCGTGCGCGTCGAATGCCTTCAGCGCGTACTGCTCGTAGGCCGTGACGAACACGACCGTGGGCAACTCGCGCTCGGGCAACTGCGCGAGTACGTCGAATCCCGACATCGCGGGCATCTGCACGTCGAGAAACACGAGTTCGGGTCGGACCGTGCGGATCGTCTCCGCCGCCCGCGCTCCGTCCGTCGCCTCGTGCACCGCCCCGATCCCGGCCTCCTCCGAGAGAAACTCTCGGATGCCCTGACGGACGGCAGGTTCGTCGTCCGCCACCAACACATCAATCGGCTTCTTGTCGTTGATCATGACCCTTGCTCCGCCATGCCGACGGCCACTTTCAGACGCACCGTCGCCGCAACACCGCCCGTCGGGGAGGGCGTGAGTTTCAGCTCCTGTGCATCGCCGTACAGCTTCCTTAACCGTTCGCGCGTGTTGCCAAGGCCCACACCTTCGCGCGCGAACGTGTTCGATGAGTTCTTGACGCCTTCGCCGTCGTCGATGACGCCGAGGGTCAGCCATTCGCCGGATCTCTCGGCCCGGATCTCGATCGTTCCGACGCCCGCGCGAGACTCGATCCCATGCCGGACGGCATTCTCCGCGAGGGGCTGGAGAACGAGGTTGGGCACGAGGCAGTCGAGCGTGTCGTCCGCGACGGCGAAGTCGACCTTCATGCGGTCCTGGAACCGCACCCGCTGGATCTCCAGGTAGATCCGCAGGAAATCCAACTCTTCACGTAATGGGACCACCTGACGACTACGGTCGTCGAGGGTGCGCCGGAGCAAGTCTCCGAGAAGAGCGATCATTCGCGCGGCCTCGTCGGGATCGCGGCGGGCGAAGACGCTGATCGCCTGGAGCGTGTTGAACAGGAAATGGGGCTGGAGTTGCATCTTCAACGCAGCGAGTTGGGCCTCCACCACCTCCCGACGCAATTCCGCGGCCTCGCGGTCCCGCTCGCGCAAACTCCGCCCGTAGGCGACGGCCTGGGCGACGCCCAGGATCGTTCCATAGCGGAACAGCAGGAAGGACCAGTTGCTGGCAACCGACGTCGGGTATTCAGAAAGGGAGCCCGGCTCGAAGTCGAAGACGTTCGACAGCCCCAGCCGCAACAACGGATGAAGGAGAACGAACGCGAGACCTCCTGCCACCATGACAATCAGGTTGCGACGCCGTGCGATTCCGAGCGGGAACAGAGTGCAGAGATCGAACACGGGCGGCGTGAGAAGCGCGACGGGCAACCACGTCATCAGCGTGTCGTAGGCCAGTCGCGACAGCGATCGGGCACGGACCTCGTCGAACGCGTAGTAGTTCTGGACGCAGAACACGGTCCCGATGCCGAGCCAGAACGCGGCACTCAGAAGCCAGGTCTTCCATTGACTGCTCCAGCGCATGGGGTCGTTCAACGCAAGTCCTCCCATACGAGCGCCGGACGGATTTCCCTCTGTCGAGATGACCAACGGCAGGAACCCCGGACGACCCGCACCAACTGCGGGGCAGTCGGTGGTTCCCGGCCAACGAGAAGGCGCTGCTACGATCGCGAGCTTTTCCGCACGTCGGAGCCGTGCCGAACCCCCAAGTCGCGCCATGCTCAAAACGCTTGCCGTAATCACCACGCAGCCTTTGACTCCCCGCAGAACGATCTGGTTCGCGATGGGTCTTCTTGTCGTTGCATCGTCTTTACATGCGCAGGACACGCGACCGCTCGAGCCCGCCGACCGCCGGGTCATCCCAGCGGCGCAAGCCGATGTGGATCGCCTGCTTCAGAGCCTCCGATGGACCATCGAGGTCTCGGATCAGAAGCAGACGGAGGAGTTCTCAGGAACCAGGGCCGACCTGATCGAGACGCTGAAGAGCCAGGTCAAGAACCTTCAGGCACTCGTGGACGTCAGGGCAACGCTGCTGCTCAATGCAGCCGCATCGACCAAGGCGCTCAGTGATGCCATCGAGTTCGAAAAGCAGATCGCGATCCGCAAACAGCAAGAACTGGACCCAATCGGTCTGCCCGATCCGACGGCGGACGACGCCGAGGAGCGCCTTCAACGCGAACGTGCGACGGCCGAGGCGGCAGTCGAAGCCGTCCGGAAATATCGCGAGAAGTGCAGCAAAGACCGCGACGACCTGAAGTCCGACCTGGATTCCGCCCAGGCGAAGCCGGCGGAAGCCGAGCAGAGTCTCGCCGAGGCGAGGAAAGACCTGGAAGGCGCCGAGAGCGACGCGAAGGCCGCTCTCACCGGTGGAGCTGACGGAGAGATCTTGCGGCTCGTCCAGGAGAAGGTGTTTCTCCAGAAGATCCGCGTCGCCCGGTTCCAGGCGGAGGTCGACCGTTGGAGCCACGCCATCGGCAAGAACCGCGAGGCGCGCCTGCGGGCCGCGGACCTCAGGGTCGACTACGAGGACCAGAAGCTCCGCACCTGGGACGCTCGGCGCCGCAAGACGGGCGTTCTTCTGGACCAGGCCTATGAATCGCGGCTCCAGCGCGTCTTGACGGAGCAATCCACGCTCGACGTCCTGCTCGCGACCCTTCCGCCGTGGGCACAGCCGTACTGGCTGGACAAGCGCCTGCTCGCAAACCTGCGCGTGGAGGCCACGCGGCTCGACAAGGCGCGCAAGGTGTGGGATGCGCGCGTGGGCGTCGGTGGAGAGATCGCCGTCGCGAAGGACGAGGCGGACTCGGACAAGCGGTCGTTCGACGAGGTCGACAGCGGCGCGCACGCCATCGAGGATGTGACGTCCGGAACGGTCCGCGGGTTGACCGTCATCATCGAGGTGAGGGAAGCGACCCGTGACCGAATGCACCAGCTCCAGGAGGAGCTGCGCAAACTCCTCCTGGAGACGCGGGAGCAGCTGCGCGCGGCACAGGCCCTACGACCCGACCTCCTCGTCGAGCAGGTCGAGAACGATCGCAAGCGGGGCGCACCCCCCGCGGACGCGAAACCCGACACGCCGGAGACCCGGGACGCGGCCAACCCGAGAGCCTGGGACCAGCTCGCGACCGACCTTCGCGCCGCGGCGGCAGCGCGGCTGGAGAAGCTCCAAGGACTGACGAACCTGCTCACGGTCGCGGGCAAGACGCTCGGAGCGACGCGTGCGGACGCCGAGAAGAACCTGATCCGATACCAGCGCGCACTTCGGTGGACCCGCGACGAGAGCGACATCTCGATCGAGTCGATCCGGCAGGCGTTCGAGGACTCCAAGTCCATCTCGGAAGTCGTTCAGCGCGCCGCCATCGGATCCATCGGTGGAGTGCGCGACTACTTCACGAGCCGAGTGTCCGAGGGACGCGTCTCCGAGATCGTGAAGCTCGCTCTCGCGCTCGCCGCCGTGATCGGCCTCGCGATCGCGGCCCATCACTTCTCCTCCAAGACCTACTCGTTCGACGACAAGGAGTGGGCCGAGAAGGGCGTGTTCGGCGGCATCCGCCACATCCTGACCTATCTCGTGCGAAGCACGGAGATCACGCTCGTCATCGCGTTCGCCGGCGTGGCGTTGCCAGCGCTCGCTGGAGCGAACGAGGCGACGATCAAGGTCGTGGCCATACTCTGCGGCACACCCTTCGCATTCCGGCTTGCCCGCACGCTTCTCGACCTCTTGTTCGGCGCCGACGAGAAGGCCCCGCGCCTGCTCCCGACGCGGGACCGCATCGCGCGCCTCTGCCACGGGACCATCGTCCTCTTGCTGCGCGTCTGGGTCGTGATCGTGCCCGTCGCGTTGCTCCTGACCGTGACGCCATACCGAGCCCGCAATCCCGGCATCGTCGAGCTCTTGTGGCTCATCAACACGGTGCTCAGCTCGCTGATCATCCTGTCCGTCATGGCCAGGCCCTCGGTGTTGATGTCGCTGTTCAAGGGCGAGAGCGACGCGGCGTTGTCGTTCAAGGCGCTGGTTCTCGTCGCCTACCCGTCCATCGTCGGCGCCGTCATCTACCTGATGGTGCTCCACAGCCTCTCGTATCGCGTCGCGGCGCGCTATTTCCTCGATCGCTTCCTGACGACGGCGGGCTGGCTGCTCGCGGCGTGGATCGCGGCGGGCTGGCTCGCTCGCCTGTTCTTCCGCGGAACGCCGCCGGTCGAGCGGCCGGAGCTCGACCTGGGACTCGACGAAGCCGAGTTCCTCGCACGGGGACGCGCGCACCTCGGCGATCGCATCCGGCGACTGGCGATCAAGCTCGCCGTGTATGGCCCGGCCGTGTGGTTCACGTTGGATCACTGGGGACTCACGGGCGCCGGGTGGGACGCCGCCTTCGATCAGAAGATGAATTGGATCTCGCCGAACCTGACCCTCGGCAACGTCGTCAACGCGGTCATCACCACGGCGCTCGCCGTGTTCATCATCCGGCTCAACCGGGATCTCCTCCGCTTCGTGCTCCTGCCGAGGACTCGCCTCGATCGCGGGTTGCAGTACACGATCGTGACGCTCGCCACGTACACGTTGATCGCACTCTTCGGCATCCTGGTCCTCGGTGGCCAGCTGCGCGTCGACGCGACGCAGATCGGTTGGTTCATCGGCGCGTTGGGCGTCGGCGTCGGCTTCGGTCTGCAGGAGATCATCAACAACTTCGTCAGCGGGATCATCCTGCTCGTCGAACGGCCGTTGAAGGTCGGCGACACCATCTCCGTCGACGGAGTCGTGGGTCGGGTCGATCGCATCAACATGCGCTCGACGACCGTGATGACGCCCGAGAACACGGGCCTCATCGTCCCGAACCGCGACCTCATCTCGACGAAGGTGAGCAACTGGTCCGCCGGCACTCCGACCATCCGTGCCACCCTGCCCATCGGCGTCGCCTACGGGACGGACGTGGCCAAGTTCCGCACGATCGTCATGGGGATCGTCGAGAAGCACACGCTCGTGCTGAGACACCCGGCGTATGACGTGTTCTTCGTCGGGTTCGGCGCCAGCTCGCTCGACTTCGAACTGCGCTACTGGCTTCGACTGTCGACGAACGGCGCGAAGGTGAAGAGCGAGCTGCTCTTCGCCTTGGACCTCGCGTTCCGTGCGCAAGGGATCGAGATCCCGTTCCCCCGCCAGGACGTCCACCTCTATCCCGAGACACCGCTCGTGACGCGCGACGAGCGGAGCGCGCCGCCGCCGATCGCGGGCGGCGCCACTCCGACGATCGCCCCCGCGGCTCCGCTCCACCATCGGGAGCCGGACCCGCGGACGAGCGAGGACTGAGGAGGAACGACCGTGGGCTCGGTGGCGCCGACGGTACCCGTGCCGGCGGTCGCGGCTGCACGGATCCCGCGAGTTCGGCCCGCCGCAGTGCTCCGCGCGGCGGCAGGACCTCAGCGGATCGCGACGCGTACCGTCGGGGTGACGCGGTAGCCACACGAGCCGGTGGCGTCGGCGCCCTGAACGGCGAGCGTCACTCCGACGAGGCCGCCGTCCGGCGGGATGAATCCGGCCAGCGCCACTCCGGGGATCACGATCGGGTTGTTCACGAGATCGACGCCGAGCTTGCAGCTGCTGCAGAGCGTGGTCGGAGCGAGCGGCAACCCGAGGACGATGATCGGATTCGTCTGGGCGGCCGAGAGCAGGAAGGAGACGGGCTGACCGAGTGCGGGAGTGCCTGTCGCCGTGATGCCGAGTCCCCCGCAGCCCGTCGCCACGGTCGTGAATCCGCCGATCGTTCCCATGCCGTCATAATGCGCCGAGCCGAGGTCGTGCGTCGCCGTGCCTCTTTGCCCGACGATCAGGGTCTCGACGGAGCGGATTCCGCCGTCGAACCGCGACGCGACGTTCGGCAGGTCGTCGGACTGAAGTGCGCCGAAGATCACGGGCACGTGTCCTTCGGGAATCGAGTAGGCGCTCGCTCCGAGCGAGTCGATCGTCGTCGCGAACACGTCGTAGTTCGTCGACCCGGCATACGTCTGCTCCGCATAGGTGAGGACGAAGCGACCGCCGGTGCAGGTCACCGCCGGATGTCGGCGGTCGAGTGCGGGAACCCCTTCGACACCGCTGATGTCGCTCGTCCCGATGACGTACGACTGGCCTTGCATCAGCGCCAGCCCGATCCGTCGCGTGGCGCCCGTCACCTCGAACGCGACGAGGAACCGCGGGGCCCCGAGCGCCACGTCGGTGAAGCCGGTGACGGTGGGATTCACGGTGTCGCTTCCCGTGGTCGCGACGGAGATGAGCGGGCTGACGGTGGACCCGTTCCAGCTCACCTGCTTCATGACGATGTCGTGGTGGCCGCTCATCTCGCGCTGCCACACGAGATTCCAGGCCTGGCCGCTCGCGGGGCCGTTTCCGTCGGACTTCGAGATCGCGGGGACCTGGTCACGCTCGGATCCGTTCGACACGGCGATCACGGCGGTGTGCGGAGTTCCCGCCTCCGTGATGATTCGGACGTGGATGTCGTCGTCGGTCGCCGAGAAGATGCGTTGCCAGGCGACGCAGTAATACGTCGGAGGCGCCGAGCTCGGGTCGCCGCCCACCACGGGGTTCACCTTGTCGCCGCCCTCGTTCGCGCTGATCTGGAATGGCGTCCCGGGGTTCGTCGGAATGGAAGTGAACATGGTCCGGCCCCAGATCTGGCGCGACGGAGCGAGCCCCACTTCGGCCACGATGAGGAGCTGCGCGCCGAGGTTCTTGGCGCCCACCTTGGGGTGTGACCAGTTCGAGACACCCGCCTCGATCACGGTCGACGCACCGAGCAGGGTCGCGCCCGTGGAATAGAGAAGCCAGGCGAGCACGTCGTGGTCGGTGGCCGAGAACGCCGTTTCGGCGACCACGCCGAACATGCCGGCCGCCGGTTCGAACGCGACGTCCGGGTTGAACAAGTCGGATCCCCCCACGGACGTCCCGGTCGTGACGAGCGGGTCGACGACGACGGGCCATTGCGCGTGCTCCAGGAAGTCGCCCGGAACCAGGATGCGGATTTCGCCATCGGCGAGTTCCATTGCGAGGCTGCGCAGGCCGCCACGGGCGTCGATCGCCGTCGCGGCTCCGTAGCGAACGCTGCCGTAGGGTCCGTCGAACGAGATCCCGCCGGATTCGGCCCGGCCTGCGAGCGAGGTCGTTGCCTGGACGTGAAGGACGCAGTCCCCTCCCCCGAGCGGACGCTCGAGCACGAACGATTGCTCCGCGCCGTCGAGACGCAGGTCGTACGCTTCGGTGATGTCCCCGCGAGAGTAACGGATCCGATCCCGGTCGCGCGTCGCCGGAACGGCATCATCGAGCGCGATGGGCACTCCGCCGATCGTTGCGCGGGCGAGCCGGAACGTGACGGGCGTGTTCGTGGGCGCGAGCTGCCCGAGCTTCGGGATGAACGACGCTCCCTCCGCATCGAACGCCATCTTGTAGTCGTTCCCGACGGCCCAGAGCTTGCCTTCGCCGACGTCGTAGAGAACACGGTCGAGGCGGATCGCTCGGAGGATCGAATCCGACGTGGGACGTGCGCCGGGGTGTGATGGGATCCGATCGGCCGGCGCGTCGCCCGGGCCGATCCCTGCGGTGGCAGGCTCCCCCTCAGCACTCTTGACGTCTTGCGCGGGCACGACTGCGAGAACGAACGGGATGAGCGCGGCTGCGCGAAGGAAGCGTGCGAACTCCATGGCGGACCTCCGTGGCGAATGCAAGAAAGCGCTGCCCCGTCCGGTCGAGCATCGCCTCCTGGCGGTGCGTGTGACGGGGGTTGACGAAGGCTCTTCACGCCGGATCGCGTTTTCATGAAATCGGGATCGACCCTGGAAGCCGGTCACTCCCGAAATGCCGGCGGCCGGGCGCGGGCCCGGCCGTTCGACGCTGGAGGCTGCGCGCCGACGTGGAGGCGCCGGCGGAGACCCCGCTGCATCCGTCGCGTCACATGATGGTCACCCAGACCGTGTCGGTGACGCGGTATCCGCAGGCGCCGATCCCGTCGGCGCCCTGGATCGCGACGGTGGCGCCGACCAGCGCCCCGTCGCCCGGGACGACGACGCTGACGGACGGCACCTGGAACACGAGCGGGTTGTTGAAGATGTCGACGCCGAGACTGCACCCACCGCACAAAGCCATGGGCCAGATGGGCGCGCCGACGACGATCAGCGGATGGGCGCCCGGGTTGACGAGCGTCACCGAGACGGGCTGGCCCAGGATCGGCTGCCCCACGAAGGACAGCCCCAGGTTCTGGCATCCGGTCGCGAGGCTCGTCACGCCGCCGACGGCCGCGCGGGCGTCGTACATCGCCGACACGACCGCACTCGGCGCAGGGCCGGCCTCGCACACGACCTTCGTCCGAATCCCCACTTCGCCGGCGTCGTGAACCGAGGTGATCCGCGGACGCGTCTCGATCGCCGTCGATCCGAGGAGCAGCGCATGCGCTTCACTGGTCGAGAACGTGGTTCCGCCGACGACGTTGAGCGTCGTCGCGTAGAGGTCGTAGTCGGCCGAGTTCGGATTCCACAACTCCGCGTAGGCGATCGTGAACGTGGCGCCCGTACAGGTCGCCGTGGGGAGGCGGCGATCGATGGATCCGACGCCCTCCACCTGCGCGAGGTCGATGGCGCCACCGACGTAGGTCTGCCCCTGCATCACCGAGAAGCCGACCGTGTTGTGCTGCCCGAAGACCTCGTACGCCACCAGGTAGCTGGTCGGGCCAAGCGACGGATCGGTGATGGCGGACACCGACGGAATCGTCGTGTCGGCCGCCGAGGTCGAGATCGCAAACTGATTGCTGACGGTCGTGCCATTCCAATTCACCTGGCAGCCGATGATGTCGTGGTGCCACGTCAGCGAACGCTGCCACGCGATCGTCCAGACCTGGTCGTACACACCACCCATGCCGTTCGACTTCGAGATCGCCGGGCGCTCGTCCGCCTCGGTTCCGTTCGAGACGGTGAGCACGGCCGAGTGCATGCCTGCCGTGTCGGTGACGATGCGGGAGTGGATGTCGAAGTCGGTCAACGTGTAGTTGCGCTGCCACGCGACGCAGTAGTAGGTGGGAGGTGCCGCGCTCGGATCGCCGCCGACGACCGGGTTGCACTTGTCACCGGTTTCGTTGCCGCTGATGGCGAACTGGCTGCCGATGACGGAGGGAACGCTCGACGTGAACTCGCGCCCCCAGATCTGCCTCGCCGGAGCGATGCCGCGCTCCGCGACGACGAGGAACTGGGCTCCGATGCGCTTGAAGGCGATGCTCGGGTGGGTCCAGTTCGTCGTCGAGGCGTCGATCACCGTGAACGAGCCGGCGATCACGTTCCCGGCCGAGTTGCAGATCCAGGCGTACATGTCGCGATCGGTCTGCGCGTAGACCTGTTCTGCGACGACGGCGTAGCGCTGGGAAGTTGCGTCGTAGGCGACGTCCGGATTCACGTACGGCGTGCCGCTCGCGTCGATGTTCATCGTCGACACGAGAGGGTCGATGGTCACCGGCCAGGTTGCCTTCTCGAGGAACGCGGCGGGAACGACGATCACGATCTCGTGATCGACGATCGACGCTTCCAGCGCGAGCGACCGACCCGCGGCATCGATGGCCGTCGCGCGGCCGTAGTGGACGCCTCCGTAGGTGGACTCGAAAGCGATGCCATCCGTGGCGACGGTCGCCGCGAGCGCGGTGTCGAATCCGACGTGGACGGCGTGGTCACCGACGCCGAGCGGCCTCGAGAGGACGAACGACTGTTCGACCCCTTCCAGCCGAAGGTCGTAGACCTCCCGCGCCACGCCGCGATCGAAGGTGACGCGGTCGCCCATGCGCGCAGGCGCGACCGTCTCCCCGACGGGCATCGTGCGACCGCCGGCGGTGATCCCCGACAGCCGGAACGTCACGGGCATGTTGGTTGGAGCCACGAGTCCCAGGGCCGGGACGAACGTCGCGCCGTCCGGACCGAACCCGACCTTGAAGTTCCGGGATGCTGCCCAGAGGGTCATGTCGACCTGATCGAACAGCACGCGATCGAGCACGGGCATCTGCGGCGTGACGGCGGAGGGAGGCTTCGTCTTCGCCGCCACCTGCGATGAGGACGCGCCAGCCACGGCGATCGTCTCCGGGCCGACGCCCGCGGGGATCGGGGCGGACGAACCGGTCTTCACGTCCTGCGCGAGGACGGAAGCGAGAACGAACGGAAGCAGGGTGAGCACTCGGCGCCATGCGCGTGATTCCATGGAATGTCTCCGTGATCGAATTCCGTGATCCGGTGCCGGCCGAGCGCATCCCGCTCCAGCGGAATGCACCGATCGACCGGTCCGTCGACGAAGGCCCTTCACGCGAGAGCGTCGTTTCATGAATCCAGCGCGGTTTTTTTCGCTGCCCGACGGCCGGGTGCGGACGGACGATGGCGGCCGATCGACTCGGTTGCCGCCCGCAGGTCCTCGGTCGCGCCTCAGGCGACGGCGCGTGGAAACCGGGACCGGGGTTGACGGTCGGTGGGACCGCCTCGATACTGCCGAGCCGAGCGTGGCCGGCACGGATTCGTCGGGCGATAGGCCTCCTCGGGGGAAGCGGGATGGCGGCCCCCGTATGCGACCGATCGGGGAATGGCGGGCGCGCTCGTTCGACGGTCCGGAGACGTGGCCGCGAGAGCCAGCACGAGGAACCCGGTTCGGCGCGAGTTCGCAGGCCGAGAACTTCCATGGCAGAGAAGCCCTACTCGCTGTTCTTCGATCGCATGTTCCGGGACCGGGAGCCCGGCCCCTTCCCGCTGCGGTTCGCCGTCGAGACGACGAACGCATGCAATCTGGAATGCCCCATGTGTCCTCGCCTCGAGTCCGGTCGAGGCTACGGACACGTGGATCTGGAGATGCTGAAGCGGTGTGCAGCCGAAGCCGCGGGACACGAGATCATCTTCTATCCGCAGGGGTTCGGCGAGCCGTTCCTCAACCCCCACTTCCGCGAGATCCTCCACCACCTGCAGGCGGTGGGCGTCCGCTATCCGTGCGTGATCACGAACGGCACGAAACTGACCGACGAGAACATCCGCGCGCTCATCGACTCCTCCACGGCAGTCGTGATCGTCAGCATCGACGGCGCCGACAAGGACATCTTCGAGGCCGCACGAAAGAACGCCTCGTACGAGGAAGTCGTCGCCGGAACGAAGCGGCTGTTCGAGTTGCGTGACGCACGTGGGCTGCCGCGCCCGGCGATCATCCTCAGCGTCGTCGGGTCCGATCCCGTGATGGCCACGATGGACCGCTTCCGCGCGGAGTGGAACGGTTACCTGGGGCCTCACGACGAGATCTTCGTCTGCTCCGTCGTGACGTGGGCCGGAACGATGTCGATCGCCGACCCGTCGTGCCGCCCGGCACCGACGCCGAGCGCGCCGCGCAAGCCCTGCCGGATGCTCTACAAGACCCTCAGCGTCTACTACGACGGCCGCGCGACGCCGTGCTGCTACGACCACGCATGCAAGCTCGAGGTCGGGAACGCGAAGACCCAGTCCATCGCGGAGATCTGGCACGGCGAACCCCTCGCGCGGCTGCGCCGCCTGCATGAAGAGGGTCGGGTCGACGAGATCGAGCTATGCCGGGGTTGCCCGGACTACATCGATTGACCCGCCGAGCGCGCGACGGTGGCCGAGCGTCATTTCAGTCGACGTACGGAACGTCGATGTGTCGGGACTCCGGGAAGAGGCGCGGAACCGGCTGTTCGCCGGCGAGCGCCGACGTGACGTAACGGCCAGCGAGCAGGCGTGAGCGCAGGTGCGACGGCAAACGCGAGCGCATGGCGAGAATCGGTTCGGGGCCGGCCTGCGTCGTCGCGAACCCTGCCCGCGACAGGAACGCGAGAAGCGGCCCCGTGGGATGCCACACCAGGAAGTGGGCCGGGCGACGCCCCGCGTCCGTCACCAGATCCAGCAGGCGATCCCCATGGGCCGGATCTGGTGAGTCGCAGCGCCAATCCACGATGAAGGCGTGGTCGCCGTGATCGCGTGTGACGGCCTCTCCCGCCAGTGCACCGTCTTGAAACACGCGGTGACGAACGGCCCGCGAGGACTCCGGGAGCGCTCGTGCGGCTGGCGCCACACACCGACAGGTGCGGGGGATCGAGACCCCGGGGCGCTCGGTCGCCACCGCGACTTCCAGGCCATCGCCGCTGCGCCGGCTCCCCCCGGCCGCTCGCGCGCCCCGCACGAACAGCATCCCCGTTGCGACGGCTTCGAACCCGCTCGAACGCCGCAGATTCCACCAATCGCAGTCCTCGAAGTACGCCAAGGCCGCGACGGGCGTGCCCGCAGACTCCCACCGCCGGCCGAACTCTCGGAAGAGCGCCAGGGCAAGCGACGAGTCGTCCCGATCGCGGTGCTCGGGACGTACGAACGTCATGTCAAGTGCGCCCACGCGTGTCGGGCCGAAGGAGGCGAATGCGCCGAGGAGGCGCGCCGAGACGTGGGCGATGACATCACCGTCGCGCCCGACAGCCGCGACCGCGGCCACCCCCTCCGGGCGTTCCCGCAACCTCGTCACGCGCGTCTGGGCAGCCTCGACGGGACAACCCACCGACGCGGCGTAGCCAACCGCCACGCGCTGCCAGTCGACGGCCGTCGTCGGAACGATGATCTCGGCCTGCATCAAACCGCGTCCAGATCGGCAAGCGTGTAGTACCAGTCACGCCGGATCTCGTCGTGATCCATCGTCCGGGCGAGGGGACGGAACACCATGGCGTAGTTCGTCGGCTCGAATGCGAAGCCCCACTGCTGGAATGCCCTGGCCCACGCCGACGTTGGGGGGAGGAAACAAACCAGTTCTCCAAGGCCGTCCGCGATCCCGCTCTTCGCGGCGAAGTGGATCAGTGCCGCGCCGGCATCTCGATCCTCCGGGGGCACGAGCCAATCGACGATGACGCCGGTCCGCCGTCCGAGGAAGCAGCACGAACGGTAGACCGCGAGGCCTCGAATCTCGCCGCCGACGCGCGATCGCGCGACGCCGACGACGTAGGTGCGATCGGGCGCACCGAAGAAGCGCCATTGCAGGAACGCTCGACTCCGGTCGGCCATCACTGGGATCGCTCGCGCGACCGACGCGAGAAGGCGGCCGACGTCGCCGGGAATCGAATCGACGCGATCGACTCGGACTGCAGCCGGAGCGTCAGGAAGCGAATCGTCGCGCCGACAGACGAGGATGGGCTGCGATCGCAGCATCCAGTACTCGGCGAGCCGTGCCCCAAGCACGAAATGGTCCGGAGTCGGAAGACCGTAGGCAGCCCCGATGGAGCGACCGTGCGCCACGGCGGCGATGGTTCGCGCCATTCGCACGAAGAGCCCGACACGCTGCAGGCCGCGACGCAACCCCGGATGAACGCACGCATCGCAGACTTGGACGACCTCGAACGTTCCCCGCCGCGTTCGCAGCCGGGTCATCGATCCACCATAGTGGCCGACGATCTCGCCATCCGGCGATTCGAGGCAGAGGGTGCAGGCACCATGCGGGTTGTCCCCGTACTTCCAGCGCCACCACGCCAGTGACCTCTTCTGGAAGTTCGGATCGGCGCCGAAGGCCAGGTTGATCAAATCGAGGATGCCGTGCTCATCTCCGGCCCGGTACTCGCGCGCCCGAAAGGACGCCGTCACCATCGCCGCCGGCTTCCGGTGACCGGGCGGGATCGCTCCCCGCGCGGCCGCCGCACCGCCTTCAGATTCGAGTTGCGATGCCGGCTGGCTCATGTGCCGCGATGCACTCCCGTCACGAGGAAGAACGTGCCGTCGTTCGTCCGTGTCCGCTGCCGCCTGCGCTCATCGACGTGCCGCGCCAACGGGCGCGTGCGACCAATCGCCGCGACCCAGTTGGACTTCGCGCGCTGGAGGCGGTTGAACACCGAGAACAGGAGCCACTCCCACGGACGACGGAGGTCCGACTGCGTCCAGCGCGCACGCGCTTTGTTGCGCAACCACCCGAGGGTGACCGCCGGCGAGAAAGCCGCATGGAAGTAGAACGAGATGGCTTTGTGGTCGCGGCGCCATTCGCGAAAGATCCACGGCTCGGGGCTCACGTAGAACCATGGGTGCTCCAGGTCGAGCGATTGGAACCGGGAGTGCTCGAGGAGCGTCTTCGGCTCGAACAACCGGCCTTCGCGCACGAGCGACTTCCACAGCGACGTGCCCGGAGCGGGCATGTACATGTACCAGCAGACCTCCAGGTCGGGGTGGCGGGCGTGGATGGCGCGCAACGTTTCCAGCGACGCAATCAGCGATGCGGGGGTTTCCCCAGGCAGACCGACCATGAAGTTGATCGACAGCTTCAGACCGACACGCGTGAACGTGTCGGCGAGGCCGTAGATGTCCGTCACGCGGATGTCCTTGTCGACTCCGTCAGCGACTTCCTGCGATCCCGTCTCGTAACCGACGTTCATGGATCGGCACCCCGAGTGTTTGAGCAGCGCAAGCTCGTCCTCAGTGAGCGGGCCGACTTGATCCAACCGACCGTTGGAGTGCCAGGTGATCCCGAGCCTCGCGGCGATGAGCCTCTCGGCGAGGTCGATCACGCGCGCCTTCTGCGTGAAGAAGTTGTCGTCGAGGAAGACGACGTCGCGCACGCCGAGGGTCCCCTTGATCCGTGCCAGCTCCTGGACGACGAAGGCGTTGTCCATGGGGCGGAAGCTGCGGGTGCCCACGGGAATGCCGCAGAAGCCACAGCGATGCGGGCATCCCCAGCTCGAGATGAAGTTGATCGCGCCGAAGCGGAGGATGTACCGCGCCGGTTCCTCGATCAGCTCGTAGGGAAGCGACCCGCTGCCCGTCTCGGATTCCGATGGCGAGTCGGCGTTGCGGATCGCTCGGCCGCTTCCGTCACGCCATGACACGCCAGGCACGTCGGCGAGCGACGCACCCGCGACGAGTCGCTCCGAGATGTCGACCGCTGGCTGCTCCCCGCGGCCGCGGACGACGATGTCGACGATGTCTGCCGCGGACGAGTCCTCGTAGAGGTGCGGCATGAGCGTGGGGTTCCAGCCGCCCCACACGAGCGGGACTCCCGGTTTCAGGCGCCGCAGCTTCCTGGCCAGGGCCATCGCCGAGACGAGCGTGTGGCCTCCGATGACGCTGAAGCCGATCCACAACGGGTCGTCGATGCGCGCGATGGCATCGGTCGCACGCAGCAGCACGTTCTCGTCGACGATGCGGACCTCGTATCCCCTGGCGACGAGAGGTCTCGCCAGGGTCAAACAGGCCAGCGGAAGGCCCTGAACCTTCTCCGGGTGCGGCCAGTCCGGCTCGGCACGGGGAGAGATCAGAACGATCGTGCGCCGTGTGGGTGATCGTCGCGCGTCTCGATCCACCTCAGGTCTTCCCTCTCTCCCGCATCACGCTCAGCGCGGCGTGGCGGAGGTGCGAACTACCTGCAGGTCACGGCGACCGCCGTCGAGGACGCCCGTTCGTGGCGACCTGCATTGAACACGGAGAAGCGCCGCCCAAGCCCACGCCTGCGGTCACGCGCCCCGATCCACCTTCTCCCGAGCAAGGGGCCGCCTACGCACCCTGACCGGTCGGCCGGATCATACATCCGTCGCCGCGGGCTGGCGCTCCGGCCGCGCGCAGCGCCAAGCTCCTGCTTGGCTGGACGGGCCGGGCTCCAGCCCGGACCTGATCTGCCCGCGCGCGTTCCTCGTCCCCGGGGCGCGCTCGACGGCTGGTGGATGCCCCGTCGAACGATCGAGGTTCAGCCGCCTTCACGGCAGGGCGGAAGCCCTGCCGATCCGGCCAGGTGAAACCTGGCGCTCCGGGCGGACGGAGCGGCAGCTCGAACTACTTCTTCGCGGCGAGCAGCTTCTCGAGGGCCTTGCCGAGCGCTTCACCGCGCAGACCGACGCGATAGACCTTGCCTTCGCGATCGAGGAGGTAGGTCGCAGGAATCGAGTGGATGCCATACAGCGTGGCCACTTCGTTCTTCCAGCCCTGGCCGTCGAAGAACTGACGCCACGGCATGTCGTGCGACGCGATGAACTTCTCGAGCTTCTCCTTGTCCTTCTCGTTGTCGAGGCTGATGCCGATGATCTCGAAGCCGAGCTTGTTGTACTTCTTGTAGTTCGCGATGACGTTCGGAAGCTCGGCGACGCACGGTCCGCACCACGTCGCCCAGAAGTCGATCATCGTGACCTTGCCCTTGAACTGGGCGAGGTCCAGGTCCTGACCCTTCAGGTCCTTCACCTTGAACGCCTTCGGTGCTTCGCCGATGAGGTCCACGTTCGCCTTGCTCGAGTCGAACATGGCCGAGAGCTGCGGGTGCTGGAGCTTCTCGCCCATCGTCGTCCAGAGCTTCTTGGCGTCATCCTTCTTGCCCTGCTCGACGTAGTAGTCCGAGAGAACCTCGGCAGCGTCGAGGGCCGGGCGAACCGACTCCTGCTCCGAGAGCGATGCGCCCTCGATCACGGGGTTCAGCATCGCCGTGACCTTCTCGGCCGCCGCGTTCGTCGCCGCCAGCGCCTTGCCGGCGATGACGCGCGCCGCGAGGACCTTCTCCTGGCTCTTGTTTTCGTTGACCAGTTTCTCGGCGTGTTTGAGCGCGACGTCGTGTTTGTTGAGCTCCGACGCCAACTCGGCAGCGGTGATCCGGGCCTCGTTCATGTCGTCCATCGACACGTCCTTCGCCGTCGCGATGAACGCCTCGAGTGCCGCGAGCTTGTCCGTGTTGACCTTCTTCGTCGCGTCTTCCTGAGCCTTGTCGAAGGCTGCATTCAGATCGCTGTACGTCTTGAACGCCGGCGCCTTGCCGGCTTGCGCCAGCACGGGCAGTCCGACGAGAACGGCCGCCATGACCACACGCATCGTCTTCATGATCTCTCCTTGGTGAACCGGCGCTCCGTTTTGGATCCGGCGTTCCGCGTGTCTGTGAAACGGGGCGGACTCTATCAGTCCGATCTGAACCCCGCGAAAGATGAGAACGCGTCCTCGCGGTCGTTGATTCTCCCCCGGCCGCGCACGTCGTGTGGCGGACGCGAGATAGAGTCGTGTCATGGCGCCGCCGCCCTCGTCTTCTCACCGGACTCCCACCGTTGCCGTCTACGTTTACGACGGTTGGCACCCGTGCGACGAGCGCGACCGCCACTTCGGGCCCGGCTGGACCGAGTGGGAGCTGGTCCGCCAGGCGCGGCCTCATTTCGCGGGGCATCGGCAGCCGGTCCTCCCGCAAGACGGCCCATACGACGACAGCGACCCCGCCGTGCACGACCGCCGGATCAGACTCGCCCGCGATGCGGGAGTGGATGTGTTCGTCCACGGGCGCTTCTGGTCGCGCGGCAAGACCGTTTTTTCTGAAGCCTTGAACGACGGGTACCTGCGGTGTGAACGACGATCGGAAATCCGCTTTGCCGTGATGTGGGCGAACCGCATGCCTCACCGGGTGCTGCCGATCCGCGTCATCGACCCAACCGCGCCGCCCCGTTATCGCCGCGTCTTCAGCGATCCGGTCGACTTCACGGCACTGCTCACCGACACGGCGGACCGCTACTTCACGCAGCCGAACTACTGGCGGATCGCGGGCCGTCCCTATTTCTCCATCTTCGATACGAGCCTGTTCATCCGACAGCTCGGACCGGAACGCGCCCAGGAGGCCGTCGCCAGGGCGCGAGCTGCCGTCGGCGACTTTCACCTGGGTGCCATCGATCCGGAGCCGCAATGGTGGAGTCTCCTGAAGGAAATCGGATTCGACAGCGTGACGCACTACGTCCGCCTCCCCGACTGGAAGGGCCCTCGCCTGCAGGATTTCTCAACCCTGGCCGCCCAGCGCGCGAGCGAATGGCAGGGCTGGGCGGTCGCGACGCCGCTCCCCTACTTCCCGTCCGTCAGCCCTGGCTGGGATGCGACTCCGCGCGCCCGCCTCTACGCCCGGATCCGACCTGACCGCTACCCCTGGACGCCGATCGTCACGGGAACGTCACCTGAGGCGTTCGAGCAATTCGTGCGCGCCGCAGCGCGCTGGACCGTCGGTGAACACGGCGACACGGCGCCGCTCTTCGTCGCCAGCTGGAACGAATGGAGCGAGGGTCACATCTTGGAGCCGGATCAGGACTACGGGCACGAATGGCTCGGCGCGCTGAACCGAGGACGAACCGCACTCCCCGACGCCTGAGGCGCCTGGTCATGGTCGTTCGGGGACGTACGCGCCGGGCGTCATGGACGGCCACGAACATTCGTCCAGGAAGATCGTGAAAAAGACTGTCGTCGTAATCTTCGCCGGATTTGGCCCGATCAGCGTGAAACCTATAGGGCATCGGCGACGTCTCTGTGGGCAGGGCGCCGGCCGGTGCCGCGTTCGTGTCGGGCACGCGTCCTGCCTTTGCATCGGTCGGCGCTCATTTCGTTTCTGGACCGGGTGCTGGAAGCTGGAGACTGGCAGCGAGTCACCGCCGCTTCACTCCTTCGAACCTACGGCAACTTCGACAAACGACACGAAGTCAACTTCGTGACCTTTCGGCGGGGCTCCGGTTCGCTTTGGTCTCCAGCCTTCCAGCACCCGGTCAACGACGGCCCGAGCCGCGGGCTCAGTCCTCGGCGCCCTCGCCGAGGGCGTGGCCATTCGGCGGCCGGCTGTAGCCGCGCTTGCTCTCGCCGTAGAAGTTGACGATCTCGGCGATTTCCGGATGCTCGGCCCCGAGACCGCGCACTTGGTCGACGCCTTCCCGGATCGTCGGCGCGCCGAAGAGCAGGCGGTAGGCGTTCTGAATGCGGCGTCGCGCATCGCCGCCGAGTCCCGCGCGCCGCAATCCGACCATGTTGATGCCGCGGACGTCGCTCCGCTCGGCGACCAGCAAATAGGGTCCCACGTCGCGACCGATCCCCGAGATGCCAGAGAGCATGACGAGGGTCCCCACGCGCGAGAACTGGTGCACGACCGTGTTCCCAGAGAGGAACGCGCGGTTGCCGATGTGGGAATGCCCGGCAACCAGCGCCGAGTTGCAGACGACGACGCGTTCCCCGAGCACGCAATCGTGCGCGACGTGCGAGTTGACCATGAGGTACGAGCCGCGGCCGATGACGGTCGCCGCGCCCGGCTTGGTCGCGCGATGCACCGTTGCGTGCTCTCGGATGACGACGTCGTCGGCGATCTCGACGCGAGTGTCGAAGCCCTCGAATGCGAGGTCCTGGGGGTCTCCGCCGACGACCGCGCCGTAGTGGATCTTGCAGTTGCGTCCCAGGGTCGCGAAGCCGGTGACGACGGCGTTGCCGTGAATGACCGTTCCCTCACCGATCCGGGCTCCCGGTTCGATGATGGCGCCCGGCCCCACTTTCACACCGGGGCCGAGGTCCGCGTCCGCAGCCACATGAGCAGACGGGTGGATCTCCACGGCGGCATGCAACATGGCGCAGTCTATGGGCGGGCCTTCCGAGCCGCAAGCAGCCCGAAGGCCCCCGGACCGGGCCTCAATCCGCGGCTTTCACCTTGATCTTCGCAGCTGGCGTGGGCTCGACCTTCTGGAAGGTGATCGTCAGGACGCCGCGCTTGTAGACGGCCTCCGGGTTCTCCGTTCGCAGGTTCTCCGGGAGGGTCACGACACGGGTGAAGGTCCCGTACTGCGACTCGACCCTGTGGAACTCCTTCCCTTTCTTCTCCTCCTCCCATTTCCGTTCACCCGTGATGGTGAGCTGATCGCCCATCATCTGGACGGAGATGTCCTTCTCCTCCAGTCCGGGCAGTTCCACGGAAACGCAGAAGTTCTTGTCGGTCTCCGAGATGTTGATCGGAGGTGTGTTGACGGTCCGGAAGACCTCCGGGAGCTTGTTCGTGGCCGGGAAGAAGTTCTCGAACCAGTTACCGAACATCTGGTCGAGGCGGTTCACTGGCGTCAGGCCGTACCGCTCCTTTGCAGGCGTGGTGTTCATGGTGAGATCCTCGCGTGCGAGGCTCCGCCGACGTGCCCGCGCGCGTCCCCCGACGCGGCATCCTTCGGCCATCGACGATGACCTCGGCACCACGGAATGGTAGATCGGCGCCGCGTTGCCGATCAGTCGACGAAGTGGGTACGGAGCGCCGGGGCTGTGCCCGGCTGGACGGCAGGGCTCGAGCCCTGACTGCGATTGCCTGCGCAGTTCAATCGCGACGGGACCTCCGCCGCCGACGTCGCCGTGTCGCGGTGGTCGGTCCGGGCATGCGGGCGACGTGCTCGCAAGGGCTGGAGCCCTGGCCGAACAGCGGGGTAGGACCCGGCGCTCCAGCGCTCTCGGCTCGCGTCGATTCCGGTCGAACGGGCCCGATGCCACGGTCGAGGCGCGGCTCGCCCGCCCGTTCCGGCCGTGATCGGCGACGTGGCGCGAACGAGAGTAGGATCTCGCGGCGCCGCGTCGTCGCGTCCGCAGATCCAGGATGGAAGCACAGCAACCCAAGCCGGCGGGCGACGCGGAAAGCGGATTCGGACCCGACTCCCCCACCGTGCGTGAACCCGACGAGCGCCTGCGTGCGCGGTGGGTCGGCCCAGGAACCACGCTCGGGCCCTACACGATCGTTCGGCAGCTCGGCCGCGGCGGTCAGGGCTCGGTGTGGGTGGCGCTCGACGGCCCGCTCAAGCGCAGCGTCGCCATCAAGGTTCTGAACGCCCTGGACGGCGCGTCGCCGGCGACGCTGATGCGATTCCGCCGCGAGGCCGAGGTTGCATCCCGGCTGGGACATCCCGGAATCTGCACCGTCTACGCGGCCGGCGTCGAACAGGGCGTGCCCTACATCGCCATGCGTCTGCTCGAGGGAACGACACTCTCCGAGAAGGTCGCCGCGGCCCGTGCGGCCGCGAACCCGAAGGAGAACGCGCCCCTTCATCTGTCGATCGGAGACACGTCGCTGGAGCCGGGCGGAGAGCGCGACGCGCGAAACGAAGCGCCGTCGACGTCGAACTCGTCCGGTCTTGGCGCGACGAAGTGGGTCGTCACGATCTTGGAGAAGGCCGCGCGCACGCTTCACTACGCTCACGAACAGGGCGTCGTCCACCGCGACGTAAAACCAGGCAACATCATCCTCACGGAGGGCGACGAGCCCGTCATCCTGGACTTCGGCCTCGCGTGGCAGGATGACGCCGAGCAACCGACGTTGACGCAGTCGGACGCCGTGTTCGGCACTCCCGCGTACATGAGCCCCGAGCAGATCGCCGGAGCCCGCCACGTGGATCGTCGGACGGACGTCTGGTCGCTTGCCGTCACGGGCTTCGAGTGCCTCACGCTCCAGCGCCCCTTCCAGGGCCCGACCCGTGCCGCGCTCGAGCAGGCGATCCTCAACCAGGATCCACCGAACGCGCAGCGTCTGAACAAGTCCATCTCACGGGATCTCCGCGTCGTGCTCGAAACGGCGCTCGACAAGGATCCGAACCGCCGATATGGCACCGCGCTCGAGTTCGCCGACGACCTCCGGCGCATCCTCGACCGCGAGCCGATCCTCGCGCGTCCTCCGGGGCCGTTCGTTCGCCTGGTGCGATGGTGCCAGCGCAAGCCGGCGCTGGCGGCAAGCGTCGCAATCACCGCGCTCGCCGTGGTGACGGGCCTCGTCGTGTCACTCGTGCTGTTGGGCGAAGCGCGCACCGCGCTCGCGGGAGAGAAGGCTGCCGTCTCCGATGCCGAGGCGGTGGCCGGTTTCATCTCCGAGATGGTCGCCGGCGCCCGGCCCGGCAACTACACGGCGGATGCGACCGTGCGCGATCTCCTGGACAACTCGGCGCAACAGGTGGCGGTGAGACTCGGGAATCGCCCCGCCGTCTTCGCTCGGATCGCGGGAACGATCGCCCGCTCGTACGTGAGCCTCGGGCTGCAGGACGAGGCGGTGGTCCAGTTCCGGGCCGCCATCGACGCGATCCGGCGAGTCCCGGGTCACTCCGCCTCCGATGAAGCGAATCTCCTCGCCAGCCTCGCGTCTGCCTACTACCGCATGGGCGACTACGACAAGACGGAGGCCGCGCTCACCGAGACGGAACGGGTGCTTGCCACCATCACGGATGCGGACGACGCCGCCATCGACGCGCGTCTTTGGTTCCTCGACACGCATTCGTCCATGCACCAGATCCGCGGCCGGCTCACCGACGCGATCAAGGACATCGACGAGGCCATCGCCATCGCTCGACGCGGCTACGGAGAGAACGATCTGAAGGTCGCCAAGCTCCTCGCGCAGCAGGGGATGAACCTGCAGGCCGCGGGCAGACGACAGAGTGCCGTCGAGTTGCTCCAGCGCGCCGTCACGATCTTCGAATCCGCCAACCGGGATCACGTCGACTACCCCAGTTGCCTCGCGAACCTGGGCTACCTCGTTCTGGCCAGCGGCAAGCCCGACGACGCCGAGCCGATCCTTCAGCGCGCGTTGGAGCGCACGCAGACCGTCTTCGGTCGTCAGAGCGCCCGCGCCGCCGACGTGTGGTGGCGACTCGGCATGGCGGCGATCTCACGCGGACGGCGCGACGAGGCGGAGTCGCGCCTGAGCGAGGCGCTCACGCTTCGCCGGCAATTCCTCGGGGCGCGCCACGTGGATACCGCGACGGCACTCGCGAGCCTCGCAACCACCAAGATGCACAAGCGCGATTTCGCCTCGGCTCGCACGCTCGCCGAGGAAGCGCTGGCCATGCGACGTGAACTGCTCGGCGAACATGCGGCGGTCGCGTCGACGCTCCAGTTGCTCGCCCGCATCGAACTGCAGGCCGACGATCTCGAGAAGGCCGAGGATCTGGCCCACCAGGCCGTCGAGATGTTCACGCGAACGCTCGGACCGGGCCATCGCGACGTGGCGATCGCCTGGAGCGACGTCGCTCAGGTCCAGCGGGCGCAGAAGCAGTACGCCGACGCCGAAGCGACCTATCGCTCGGTGATCGACAAACTTGCCGCCTCGGCCGAGCCGGCGGAGCTGGACATCGCCCGTGCCCGGTGGGATCTGGGAACGACGCTCCTCCTCCAATCGAAGTTCGAGGAGGCAGAGCGGACCGTCCGCCAGGCCTACGAGATCTTCCGCCGCATGTCGCCCCCGACGAGCGCAGTGCTCACCGGTGTGACCGAGGAGCTCGCTCGAACGCTCGAAGGTCTGGGTCGCGACGACGAGGCCGTTCGACTCCACCTGGATTCGATCGACGGATGCTTCGCCGCTGATCCGCCTCGCCCGGATGAGGCCGGTGCGAGCTACGCCACCCTCGGCCAGAACCTCACCCGCCGGAAGAAGTGGGACGACGCGGAAACGCACCTGAAGGACGGCATCGCGCGCATGCGCGCCTGCAAGGTCGCGACGTCGGAGCAGGTCCGCGCCGCCCTGCGACGCCTGATCGATCTCTACACCGCGGCGAATCGGCCGGCCGACGCGCGACGCGTGGAGGCCGAGCTGCCACCGCCGGGCTCGGCGAAATAGATATCCGCCGACGAGCGCCGCGCAGGCGTGCCGGACGGGCGATCAGAAGGCGACGTCGGGCCCGTCCGAGATGGCGACGACCCCGTTGGAGGCGCACGGCGAGAGGGCGATGGCTTGGACCCGGGGCGTGTTGCCGGAGAAAGCGGGGGAACGACGGCGTCGAGGCGGAACTCGAATCCCGCAAGCACGGCGTCGCAGCGGACGACGTCGGTCCGACCACGGACGCGAACGCTCCGATCGGAGCGATGGGTCGCGATCGTGCACGTTTCCGGATCGATCACACAGACGTCGGTGGCGCCTGCGGCAAGGTACCCCGCGACTTCCGCGACCATGACCTCGGGAGCGTTGCCGGGCGAGAGAACCGCGATGGCGGGATCGGGAACGCCTTCGACCTGGCCGGCAGGACGCTCGCCGCCGAGTCTCGCGCCGCGGACGAAGGCAACGTCACGGCTGCGCCCGGTGTCCGGGCAGCGTGCGAGCACGAAACCGGCCTCGACGGTGACGACTCCCAAATGGGGCGCCGATCGCAGGAATGAACCGAGGCGTGCCGCGACGCGAGCGCTGAGGACGCCGTGGTCGAACCCTGGTGGGTCCATGCGAACGGCGCTCCCGCGCACGAGTTCGCGCGCGGGCGTCCCTCACCCCGGCGAACGACTCCTCGGTGGTCGTGATCGTGCCTGCACGCTGCGTGATGTGGGCCATGTTCGTGTCGCCCCGGGTTCGGGCTCAGGCTCTCCGCTCGGGTGCACGCTCGGCGCTCCCCTCTGCCGGAGAACGCGTCGACTCGGCGTCCCCTCCGCAGCGGTTCGAAAGACCGACGGTTCGACAGTTTTTCCCGACCCGCGGCGAAGCCACGCCCTCGAGAAACACGCACGGCGACCGAGCAAAGACCCGCTCGCAAAGCACGTCGTATCGACCTCAAGACATGCCGATCCTCCGTGCGATACAGGTCATGTTGCGCTCGCGCTCTTTCGACCTGGGCTCCGCTCGCGAGGCTTGCCGTGCTGCGCCACCCTGACGACTCCACACTCCGTGCTTCATGCGATGACTCGTGCTTCGGACGATCGTCCGGCCAACCGCCGCGCGTTCGCCGGGCCGAGGCGGGCATCACGCTCGTGGAAGCGGCGCTCGCACTCGTCGTGCTCACGGTTGCGACCGTCTCGGCGCTCGGCACCCTCGTCGCGTCCACGTCGCTCGATCAGGAGCTGAAGGAGCGCTCCATCGCCCTGCGGGCTGCCGTCAGCAAGATGGAGGCGATCGTCGCCTACGATTACGCCGGCAACATCGACTCGCTGATCAACTACTGGGTGCAGCCGTCCAACGCGACGTTCACCGTCGCAGAGCTTCGGCCGCAGACGGACGTCGGCGGCACGAACCTCCCCCAAGGCGTCGTCACCTTCGATTCGACCGATCACGATCGAATCTCCGTCACCGTGACCATCCGCTGGCAGGGCCGGCGCGGCCCACGTTCACTCACGCTCCCCATGACCCTCACCGAGGTGAAGCCATGAAGCGGATCCGTCACTCGAGCGAATCGGGCCTGACGCTCATCGAGTCCGCCATCGCGCTGGTCGTCGTCTCCGTGGGCTTCGTCGCGGCGACGGAGATCCTCGATCGCGGCGTCACCCACAGCCGGACCGGCATCGCCGAGAACGGCATGCAGGAAGACGCTCGCATGGCGCTCACGCGCGTCTTCGACGACGTCGCCGAATCGAAAGCCGGCTTCGTCGACACGTTGATGCGCGTGCACTACGTCAACCCGGGGTCGGCGCCCTACTCCGTCGAGTCGGATCGCTTCACGGTCCCGGGAATCCAGCTCGCCCAGTGCACCGATCCCACGTGCAAGTTCCACACGCCGACGAACCTCAACGTGGACACGATGCGATACGACTGCGGCTTCGAGTATCGCCAGGGTCCATCGATCACTCCGACGGCCCGCGGCAAGATCTGGCCCGGCGCCCTCGCTCACTGCCCGCTCGACGGGACGTCGCTCGCGCAACCCGCCCGTCTCGATGGCATCAAGATGCTCGTTCCACGCAACGCCGCGGGCGCGTTCACGACGACGGGCAACGGCGATCCTCGTTTTTCGGGCCTGGTATTCATCTTCCCGTGCGCCTCTTCCGACGGACTCTGTGAACTGCGTCGCTACAGCGTCTACACCTCCGACCTCCTCGCCGTTCCGGCGACGGTCAGCGGCACGTGGACCGAGTTCAGCCCCACGGACCCGACCATGGTCGAGCTGCTCGATTTCGGCACCGACGGAACGACGGACGGCATCCGCGACGGGAGCGTTCCGCGCACGGGCGCCCAGAGCGACGCGGCCACCGAGATCTTCACCACGGGAACGATCAACGGCCAGCCGTCGATCGTCCTCATGAAGTCGCTGGGGTCCAGCACCAATTACCCCTGGCGGCTGTTCTCGCTCCAGATCAACCTCGCGACGGGGATGACGAGCGTCCTCGCGCAGTACTACGCGAGCAGTGGAGTCTCCTGGCGCGTGCAACGGACGTTCCAGCGGACACCCGGCCTCGTCGTGCGCCACCTGACCGAGTTCGCGGCCTCGACGGCCGCGTCCAGCCCTTGGTCGTCCACGGACAACCCGCGCGGCCTCACGGATCCGCGCGTCCTCCGCATCACGTTGGGTACCAGTGCCCGCCCGAACCCGGACAGCGACACATGGCAAAGCCATATCGAATCCTTCACCCTGAAGACCCGGAACTGAACCGCCCGCGCACGCAGCAGCGGCCGCAAACCGCCCAACGTCCGCTCTCACGGACGTCGGAGCTCGCGCTCTCGCGGGCGACGACGCGGATCAGCGCCCTCCCCGGCAGCGAGGCCGATCGACGGTCGACGACGAGCTCCCAGCAGCGGATGACGACGCGTTCGTTCGCCCGCGCGACGACCCGGCGCGAGATGGAGCTGACCTCGACGCAGCGCTGGCTCGCGAAGATGCCGTCCGGCCGGTGGCAGCGCAACGTGAGCATGGGCGCCGTGGTGTTGATCGCCTGCGCGGTGGGTTTCCCTTATCCGGCGCCGAGCCGATCGAGCGAACCGAGACCATCACGACCGCCGCTCACGCGCGTGGAAGTCTTCGACCGGTGGCAGATCGTGGCCGCCGAGCTCGCCGATTCAGTCAACCCTGCGATCCTCCTGGGCAACTGCGCAGCCAGCCGAGAGGTCGACGATGCCGTCAAGGAGCAAGGCCTCACGCGGATCGAATTCGATCGCGCCGCCGCCGCCGTACGCGCGGCGTCCACGCGGCGGAATCCCGATGCCGGCGTCGCCGAAGTCTTCATGATGGCCGCCGACAAGTGCGCGCTGCCGTCAGGCACGGACATCGCTGGCGCCTATCGCCGGCCACGCGTGACGGACGTCCTCGACCCGGCGCTCAGCGATGAAGCCCTCGAGACGGCTTCGATGCTGCTGCGGAAACTCCCCCGATCGGAACACGCGACGGGATCCCACAAATGAAACCTCGCCGTTCGGAACGCGGTGCGATCCTCGTCTCCGCCATCCTGATCACGGTCGTGCTGTTCGGACTCGCCAGCGCCTTCTACACCGTCTCCAGCGGCGGCGTGGAAGTGACGTCGCGAGAACTCGCGACGGCGGAGGCCCGCCTCGCCGCCGAGGAAGGCCTCAACCGCGGCATGGCCGAGATGAAGAACGGAGTCGACCTCGGCAACGACGGGCTCGGAACGCTGACCTACACGGGAGGCGACGGGAGGACGGTCACCGTCACGGCAACGGACCTCGGCGGGAACCTCTACCGATTCCATTCGGTCGCGGTCCTTCAACGAGCGCGTGCCGGCGTCGACGCCATCGTCGAGCGCATGATGAACGGTCACCTCTCCATGACGCCTCGCAGCGGAGTGACGACGCGCGGCACGTTCGTCGCGGCCGGGAACATCCTCATCGACGGACGAAACTGGAACGCGACGAACACGACCCTGCTTGGCGGCGGGACGTTCGCCGTCTCGTCTCAGGCAGACATCATTCCGTGGGGCAATGCCCGGTTCGGCGGCAACGGCCTCGTTCCCACGAAGCCACCCCAACCGGCGTCCATGGACAAATTCGCGAACTGGGCCGACGGTCAGAACGAGGACAACGACGCCGCGGTCGATGAAGAGGCATTCGACGGCATCGACAACGACGGCGACACGCTCGTCGACGAGGACACGAACGACTACCCCGCGTCGCCCGACGCGATGCTCCACCTCCCGGCGGACACGCTCCGTCAAGCGGCGATCCAGGCTGGAACCTACTTCGCGACGCAAGCCGAGTTCGACATCTGGCTCGCGGCGAACGGCGGCGTCATCCCCGGAAACCGGATCATCTACGCCGACTTCCAGAGCTGGACGAACGTGCAACTCGGCTCCTCGCTGAACGCCAGCCCGTCGATCCTCGTCCACCACACGTCCACCAACGACGCCCAGATGAACTACGTGCACGGCGCGTTCCGCGGACTTCTGATCTTCGACAACCTCTCGCACCCTTCGGGCGACATGTTCATTCACGGCGGGATGGTCTCGTTCGGCGATCCGTCGTCGGCGAACGTCTGGGTCAATCTGTACAGCAGCTCGTACGCGGCCGTGCGGCTCAGCTCTTCCGTGCTCGGGAATCTGCCCTCGCCGGTGCTTGCGTCCACGGTGCGTGTCCGGGCTTGGAATCGCGCGGTCGCGCAGTGACCCGCAGGCGGAGAGAGAGAATCATGAAGTCCTGTCTGTTTTCACATGCCGTCGTCGCCCTCGTGGCGGCGGTCTCGTCGATGCCGGCATCGGGCCAATCGCCCGAGCCATCGAAGGAGCGTCTGGCCATCGACGCCATGTTCGCGGCAGCGCGAACGGGCAACCTGCAGACGATCGAAACGACGACGACGGCGGTGGTCGCGCTCGGAAAATCCGTCGCGCCGCTCGTGGTCGCGGACCTCGGCAAGCGGCAGCCGGCCGAGTGCATCGCGGCGCTCCATTGCGTCGTCGCTCTCGACGGCGTGGAGAGTCTGGATTCGATCCTTCCCCTCGCCACGCACGCCGACACGGAGGTGCGCGCATCGGCCGTCGCCGCCATTGCTGCGCTCGGCGCGACCGCGTCGGCCGACGTTCTCTGGAAGGCCGCGGGCGACCCGGCAGCGACGGTGCGCCGGCGGGCCTTCGACGGCATCGTCGAGCACCTCGTCACGAATCCGCGCGCCGTTCCCATCGCCATCGACGGGATCACCGACACGGACTTCTGGGTGGCCATGAAGGCCCAGGAGATTCTCTCCGCCCAGCCCGTTCCGGCTCCCCCAGCGCAGGATGCCGTCGCCATCGGACTGCTCGGGATCCTGGGCCGCGCGAACGAACAGACGATCCGCCCCATGCTCGAGATCCTCCAGACCCGGGGCCGTCCGGCGATCACCGCTGCGCTGCGCAAGGCCGTCGCGCATCCGTTGCCAGCGGTCACCGTGGCCGCCTTCGAGTCTGCGGCCCAGCTTCAGATCCACGAAGTCATCGACGCGGCACGCGATGCGGCAAAGGCGCGGAACGTGGCGGCCGCCGCCGCGGCGATCACCTACATCGGGGCCGTACATGACGACCCCTCGCTCCCACTTCTCGTGGACGTACTCGAGCAATTCACCGAGAAAGAGCGGCGCGAGGCCGCCGCCGTCGCGCTTCGCCAGTGCACGAGCCAGCTCTTCGGCTACGACGCATCGGCATGGCGCAGCTACCTGAACCCGAAGAAGAGTGACCCGGCCCGTCGGAAGCGCGGCGGCTGATCCGCGCCCGCGCGACGCTGACACGCTACGATTCGACGCCGTGCACGCGGCATGCTGGATCGGTCGAGGCTCCACCGTCGGGCTCGACCCGCCGCATGCCGCGCGACGCACGACGATCGGAGCCATCGAACATGAAACGGCGCTCGCGACCGACCGACCACGAACGACCACGGCGAGTCGTGTTCAGCGGTGGTCCCGCTGCTGGCAAGACGGCCATCATCGACGTCCTTCAACGACATCTGGCCGACGAGGTCGCCGTCGTCTCGGAAGCCGCGACCGTGCTCTTCAGGGGCGGAGTCCAGAGGCAGAAGTCGCCGGCCGGTCAGCGCGTCGTTCAGCGCGCGATCTTCGAACTACAGAGGCACCTCGAACAGCTCTCGGCGATGAATTCCCCCGGCCGCCCCCTGATCTGCGACCGCGGCTCGCTCGACGGCGCAGCGTACTGGCCCGGCGGCCTCCACGCATTCCTCGACGCCAACGGCACGACCCGCGCCCGAGAGTACGCCCGTTACGACGCCGTCATCTTCCTCGAGTCCACGGCCCACGATCGGACGAGCTACCCCACGGGGAATCCCCTGCGGACCGAATCACCGGACGAGGCCTGCAGACTGGACGCGAAACTGCGACGGGTGTGGTCCCGCCACCCGAACTTCCATCTCATCGGTCATGCGACCAACTTCTACGAGAAGGTCGCCGTGTGCCTGATCACGCTCCACAAGGTGCTCGGTGTCGGCGTCCATCCACCCCGGTGAGTAGCGTTCGGCGTCAAGGCCGAGTCGCGGGGTGCTCCTCCGCGCACGCGTCCTTCCACGCGGCGATCTGGCTTGCGAGTTCGTCGGGCAGGGTCTTGGGTGCGAGACTGCGCGTGAACTCCTCCACCGCGTCTCTCCATTTCTCTCGACGCATCAGCACGCGGCCCAGCATGGCGTGAGTCTTCGCCGACACGGGATCGTGGGCGAGGATTCGGCGACACGCAGCCTCCGCTTCTTCGACGGGGCCAGACTCGAAGAGAAGCGACGCGAGAGTCTCCACGAAGCGCATCTCGCCGGGAGCGAGCTTGCAGGCTTCGCGAGCCGCCGGAGCGCCGTCGAGGCCTTCACCCCGCGTCGCCAGTGCCGTGGCGAGCGCGTTCCAGGCCTCCGCATGTCTCGTCTCGAGAACCGTGCAGCGAGTCAACGCCGTGATCGCTTCATCGAGTCGACCGCGCTCGAGCTCGATGATCCCGAGCATGTACCAGGCCGTCGCGTTGCGCGGGTCGAGCGTGCGGGCTCGATCGAGATGCTCGAACGCCACGTCCGGGTGACCGTCGGCCCGGGCGAGGCGCGCCAGATTCGTGAGCGGAGTGACGAGCCGCGGATCGAGCCGCAGGGCCTCGCGGTATGCGTCCGCAGCCGCCAGGTCGTCGCGACCGTCCAGCACGAGTCCCAGCGCGACGCGTGCCAGGCCTGAGGTGGGGGCCGCCTCGACGAGTCCGCGAGCGAGCGCAAGTGCGGCGTCCGTGTCACCGCTCTTCCGCAGGGCCTCGACGCGGCGCGCCTGGACCTCGATCGCGTCCGAACTGCTTCCCTTCACCGTTTCGTAGATCCGCGCCGCGCCGGCCGGGTCGTCCGCCTGTTCGTGTGCGAGACCTGCCGCCAGCCGCGCTCCGGCCGAATCGGGCCATCGATCCAGCAGCGGGATCTCCGCGCGACGCAGGAGTCCCGGGTCCTTGGTCCACCCCGCGGCACGGACGCGGAGGACGTGGTGGATCTCCCGCGCGCGATCGCTCGCTGCGATCGCATCGCTGAACTCGGTGAACGCGTCGCGGGCCGCGTCCTGGTCGCCGCGGCTCGCCGGACCGAGGCGGCCCAGCCCCGCGATGAAGTGGTCGACGCTCGAGCGCGGAGGTTGGAGGCGGCTCGTGATGGCTTCGGCATCGGGGCGTCGGCCCATGCCCAGCAGCGCGTTGGCGCGGATGAGTCCCAGGCATGGCGTGGCGACCTCGAGAGCCGGATGACGATCGATGAGCGCCAGCGCCTCGGCGGATCGGCCGTCCTCGAAGAGAGCCAGCGCGAGCCCGGCGACGGCCTCCGCGCTCGGCTCTCTCGCCACGGCCTCCTCGAACAGCGGCACGGCCCGCGACGAACCCTCGAACGCCACGTGAAGGAAGGCCTGCGAAAGGAGCTCCTCCATCCGCTGCCGGTCGGCCTCGCGCCGTGCGGCGGCGACCTCGTCCCGCGTCGCGAGGAAGTACCCGGCGAAGAGCACGCCCGCCGCGAACAGGAGCGCCGCCGCCGCGACGACGGTGGCGCGCGCGGGATGGCGGCGGATCCAGCGGACGAGGAGTCCGATCGCGGACGGCGCGCGAGCGAGGATCGGCTCCCCAAGGCGGGCCCTCCGCAGGTCCTCGGCGAAGTCCAGCGCGGTCGCATACCTGCGCGCAGGGTCCTTTTCGATTGCGGTGGCGACGACGATCGCCAGGTCGCCGGAGACGGCGCGATTGAGCGCACGGACCGACGAGGCGTCGGTGCGAAGGATGGCGTCGAAGAGGGCCTCACGCGTCGGGGCATGGAACGGCCGGCGCCCGGCGAGTGCTTCGAACAACGTGATCCCGAGCGCATAGACGTCCGTGCGGCGCTCCGCGCGCTCTCCCCGCAGTTGCTCCGGTGCCAGATACGCGGGTGTCCCCACGACGTCGCCCGTCGCGGTGAGCGTGTGTTGCTCGTCGTCCGCGAGGTCTCTGGCGAGTCCGAAGTCGAGGAGGATGGGCTCGCCATCCGGGGTCAACATGATGTTGCCCGGCTTGATGTCGCGGTGGAGGACCCCCGCCTCGTGTGCCACGTGGAGGGCCCGCGCCGCCTTCTCGATCCACTCGGTGATCGACGGAACCTGGTCCGGTGGCGCGGGGACGGCAGCGGGAGCCGCCGGAATCGGCGTGTCGGATGCCGTGCGTCGCGTCGGCGGGAGATCGACCGGCGGACGCATGGACGAGTAATGCAGGGTCTCGCCCAGGCTGTTCTCGTGCTCGGTCGGATTCGCCGTCGCCGCGTGCTGTCGCCGCGAGATCCGCCGCGCAAGCGTCTCGCCGACGACGAACTGCATGGCGATGAAGTGCGCTCCCGAGGCCACTCCCGCGTCGTAGACGGTGCAGATCCCGGGATGCGCCAACCGCGACGCGATGGCCGCTTCCCGCCGGAACCGCTCGAGCGCGTCGGGCTGGGCGAGGAGCGTGGACGTCATGAGCTTCAACGCGACGCGCCGGCCAAGCGGGTGCTGGATCGCCTCGTAGACGACGCCCATGCCCCCGCGACCCAACTCGCGGACGATCTCGAAGTCGCCGATGCGCCCGTCGCCGCGGAGCTCGGCTTCCGCGTCCAGACCTTCGAGCGCGGCCGCCGCGGGCAGGAGCGCGCGAAGCTCGGATGCCACGCCCAGGTGATGGCGCAGATAGTCCGCGATGGACGGACGTCGACCCTTGCGGATCTCGCCGATGAACCGCTCGACGATCTCGGCCGTCGAATCCCCGGGCTCCGCGTCCGTCATCCCTTTGTGCCTGCCATCGTCTGCAAGCGAAACTTCGCCGTGACCGCCGCGTGATCGGACAGCTCTCGGAATACTCCGTCGCGAAGGACGCGACAGCCGTCCAGATCCAGACCGCGGAAGTAGATCCTATCGACGGAGAGCAGGGGAAATTTCGTCGGGAACGTCCGGGCCTTTCGTCCGTGTGTTCGCTCGTGTGCCTCGTGGAGCCCGTGTCGGTCGAGCAACACCGCGGACGCGCGATCGCGCCAATCGTTGAAGTCCCCACCGAGCACGAGCGCCTCGTCCGCATCGAGCAGCTTGTCGATCCGCTGGCAAATGGTCTCGATCTGCTTGTCGCGTCCGCGCTGCGTCAGTCCGAGGTGAACGCACATGAGGTGGAGCTTGCGCGCGGGCCGCGGGATCTCGATCACGCAATGAAGGAGACCGCGGTGCTCGACCCGGTTCGTGGAGATGTTCTGGTTGTCCCACCGCACGATGGGGTACTTGCTCAGGATGACGTTCCCGTGGTGTCCGCGCGGGTACACGGCGTTGCGGCCATAGGCGTAATGCGACCACACGGAGTCGGCGAGGAACTCGAACTGCGGCTGCGTCGGCCAGTTCGCCACGCGACGCGTGTGATAGGAGTTCTCACCGATCACCTCCTGGAGCAGCACGACGTCCGCATGGACGCTGCGGATCGCGTTCCGCAGCTCGTGCAGCACGAACTCGCGGTTCGTCGCGTCGAAACCCTTGTGGATGTTCCAGGTGAGGACCGTGAGTGCCATGGCTGTCAGGCGGAGCGGCGGCGCTCGGCGCGGGTCCTCAATCGAGCTCTCCACGCACTCCACGAACCAGCCGTTCCCAATCGAACGCCGGGCCCGGGTCCGTCTTGTTCGTCGTGAGATGATAGTGCCCGACGAAACCTCCGAACGTCTTCAGCTCCTCGCCCGAGAGCGCGTTCGTCCGAACCACGCCGTTCTCGTCACGTGGAGCGTCGGGCTTCAGGTCCGGGAACGTCCGGCTCAGCGTCGCTGCCAGCTTGGTGAGCGATTCGTACTGGGCGTCGGTGAAGTCGTATTGCATCAACCGACGGCCGTGGATCGATCCGATGACGGGCTCGTCACGCGAGGGCCTGGGAACGAAGTCGCGCACGCGCAGGTGGGGGTTTCCCAGGTGCGCCGGGAGCACCACGCGCATGCGGCCCGTGTCGTCGGTCTTGTACCAGTTGCGCAGCACCGCCTGGTCCTTCGAGTCATCGGGCGAATAGGCGCCGATGTGGGCGATCTCCACACCGACGGAGTCGTCGTTGCTGGGACCCGAATGGCGGGCGCGCTCCTTCAA
The DNA here is from genome assembly GCA_044222185.1 of Planctomycetota bacterium. GTDB lineage: Bacteria > Planctomycetota > CAIWVZ01 > JBGANV01. The sequence continues at coordinate 681,563 of JBGANV010000002.1, read as the reverse complement.
GTCCAACGTCTGGTAGATCGTGCCGTCGACGTCGAGCATGAAGTGAACCGAAAGCCCGCGCACGTCCTGCAGGATCTTGAAGCACTGGCGCGACGTCCCGCAGACGTCGTAGTGGATGACGAACTTCTTGACGACCTTCTCGAGCTGCGGAAGGTCCCAGCCGTCGTCGCGAACGGACGTCTGCTCGTCTGCCGAGAGATCCGCCACCGGCCGCACGCCATAGCGGTTGGGAGTATCGGTCCCCGACTCCGGTTTGGACGGCCGGGTCTCGTTCGGCGCGAACCGCTGGGTCACCCGATAGGCGTCGTACCCGCCGGGATCCGTCCACAGCACCACGGGGGCGCCCGTGTGGATGAGGCGGCCGCAGACCATGATCTCGTCGCCCGAGCGCTCGGCGCGATCTCCCGGCCGGATCGTGGAGCACCCGGCGACCACGAACGACAGAAGCGAAAGCGCGATGGCCGTGCCCCGGCGCAGCCGGGATGAAGATCCGAGCACCTGGCGTGGAGGGTTCATCGCCCGCAGGCTATCGCGCGTCCGCGCCGTCCGCGAGTGCGCGGCGCGCCGACGCCACCTCGATCCACTCGGTCCGGTCGGCCGGCAAGCCAGCGTAGTGCTCGGGGTGGCAGGTGAAGATCACGATTTGAAGGTGAGAGAGCGCGCCCACGAGGATGTCCAGGATTCGCAGTCGCCGCTCGCGATCGGCATTCACCAGCGGGTCGTCGAGCACGAGGGCGTGGCGGCCCGCCCGCTCGGCATAAACCTCTCCGATCCCGATCCGCGCCAGCAACGCCAGCTGATCGGCCGCGCCCGCAGAAAGCTGATCCAGCGACAGGGTCCGCCCCTGCTCGTCGGCCACGCGATCGGGCACGAGCCCCTCGCCCAGCGGAACCGCCATGCGCTGGCCGAAGGTGTGCCGCACGAGCCGTTCGAGTTTCACCCGCACGGGTTCGACGACGCGTTCGATTCCGAGTTGGAGTTCCTCCTCGAGAGTGCGGTGGAGGAGATCCAGGGCCGCCGCCTCCGCCTGTTGGTCGCGCAGGCGCCCTTCGAGCAGCGTGACCGACTCCTCCAGCTCGCCTGCCTTCGACCACAGCCCGCGCGCACGAATCCCGTCGAGCCGGCCCGCGAGTTCGGCGTGTCGCCGCCGAGCCTGGCTCAGTCGCCCGTCGATGGCGTCGATCGCGCCCTTCGACTGCTTCATCCGCGCCTGCGGATCGCCCAGCGTCTCGAGTTCCTGCTGGCGCAGTCGGACGTCGTCGGCGAGACGCCGCGCCTCGTCCGCGAGGCGACGCGCCGCGTCGTCGCGCGTGGCGTCCTCGCGGCCGTCGTTCGTCAGGATCTCCAGCTCGCGCCGCGTCTCGTGGAGCTTCAGGTCGGCTTGCGCCAATTCGGACGACGTCAGCTCTCGATCCGTACGACAGCGATCCAGCGTCGCTCGCGCCTCATCGACCCGCTCGCGACGACGCGCATCCGCGGTCGACACGACCTGCGCGAGCCGATCCCGGCGACGGCGCAGATCGGCGACCTCGACCTCGCCAGGTGCGACACCGAGCCAGTCTTCGTTGCGCGCCACGAGCGAGCGGATCACGTCCGAGTTCGAGCGCCCGCGTTCCCGGGCGGCGTTCGCCTCGGACTCCGACTTGAAGACGAGGGCGCGGCGGCCGTCCAGGTCCGCGAGGCGCCGCTCGAGGTCGTGGCGCTCGTCCGCGAGGCGTTCGAGGATCAGGCGGTCACGCGTGCCGAAGGGCGCGGCCACGATCTCGAACTCCCGATTCAGTCGGTCGCGCTCGCCCCGCCAGGCTTCGCGGTCTGATGAGGCGGGGCCGGTGACGTCGATCGACGCGATCCCGGCCAGCTCGGCACGGAGAAGATCGTCCCCGGTGATTTCGAGCGTTCCGCCCGCGGGCACGGCCCGCGCACCGCTGCCGTCGTCGACGGTGAGGTCGCGATGAGCCGTCAGCCGGATCCGCAGTCGCACGGCGTCGAGTCGCGCATCGAGGCGCGCGATCTGTTCGAGGGTCGCACGGAGGCGTTCCAGCTCGGTACGCGCGGGACGAGTCTGCGCCGCAAGCCGCGCCACGAGGTCGGCGGCCTCGCGCGCGAGGGCATCGAAACGCTCGAGGCGCTCGGTCAGGGCCGCGAGGTCGGCTCCGCGCGTGCGACATTCCTGGGCGTCGGCCACGGACGCGTCCAGTTTCTCCAACTCGGCGCGGTGGGCATCGGGGATGCGCGCCAACTCGTCAGCCACGTTCCACGCCTGCTGGGCGAGCGCCAGGGCGCGCTCCGCGTCGCGATGGCGCTGCTCCCGTGATTCGCGGGCCTTCTCCAACTCGGCCAGTCTGAGCCGTGCGGCCGCGATCGCGGCGCAGCGCCGGCGCAGGTCCTCCGCATCCACCGCCGTGCGTGCGGCCGATTTCGTCAACGATTCCAGGGCGGCGCTGCGACGGACCCACTCGTGTAGATCGGCGTCCGAACGCTCGGCGTCGGCGAGGCGCCGAGCGCGCTCCTCCTCCACGGCCTCGACCTGCGCCGCGAGGCCCGAGAGCTCGTCCTCGATGGCCTGGGCCTCCGTCAGTTGAGCCTTCACCTGAGCGAGGTCGGTGCGAGCGGTCTCCAGTTCGCTTGCGGTCGCCACCTCGGGTGCGGCGTTCTTGCCGCGGACCTTCTCGCCCTTGGGCGTGAAGATCGCCGACCACCGCCGACGGACCTCGTCGATCACGGCCTGGGCGTCGCTCGTCGTGGATACGTCGTGAATGATGTCGCGCAGCGTCCGCCGCGCGGGTTCGCCGAGCGCCCCGTCGAATCGCAGTCGTCCCTGGTCGGCCAGCAGGATCTCGCCGATGCCGCGCAGGGACGCGTCCGCCAGCCCGCGTCCGGGGATCGCCGCGCCGACGAGGTCGCGAACGCGGGCGTCCGCGGCCTCGCCGTCCGCCACCGCTTCGAACTGCCCGCCCCGCAGGCGGAAGAGTTCGGATCGAGGACCTTTGAAGAAACGCTTCGCGATCCGCCAGGTCTCGCCGGCCGACTCGAAATCCAGTTCGACGGAAGGGGCCACGTCCGCGCCCACGGGGACGATCTGGGCTCGCGCGTCCGCGCTCGTGATCCCGTGCCGCTGGTAGAGCGCGAAGGTCAGCGCGCGCATCAGCGTCGACTTGCCCGAGCCGTTCGGTCCCTGCACCACCGTGATCGACGGCGAGAAGGAGGAGATCGTCGCACCCGGGTTGAGGCCGGCGAAGTTGCGCACGGCGAGTCGGCGCAGGATCAACGGCCGCCTCCGCGGACGATTGCCGACAGCAGATCGAGGGCCCGTCGGGCCGATTCGGACGCGGGATCGTCCTTCGCCGAAGCCTCCGCCAGGCGCTTCGCCGCGCGCGCCGGAGCACCCGCGGGCACGCTCGCGAGCCAATCGTCGCCCGCCGTGGTGAAGCGAAGCTCCGAGCGGATTCTGGCGAAGAGGAATCGTTTTCGCGCCAGCGTTTCGAGCTCCACGACCTCGCCGCGCGCGGTCAGCGGAAGCTCGCCCGTCAGCGATAGCTCGAGAAGTGAGCGTTCGCGCGACGCGGGCGGCTCGCCGTCGAGCTGCCGGCGCAGGGCGAGCAGGTCGTCGACGCCGTGTACCTCGACGGCCTGTTGCCGCCAGTCGAGCACGGCCGTGCGATGGCGTTCGAGTCGCGGCGCAGCTCCGGGCGCGTCGATGGTGACGACGAGGATCTCGCCGCTGCGGCGCGTGCCGTCCTGCGACATCTCGCCGAACTTCGTGGGTTCATGCGAACCGCAGTACGCCACGCGGGTCGCCCCGCCGACGTCGTAGGTCGAGGGTCGGTGCCAATGCCCCAGCGCGAGGTAGTCGAGCTGCGCCCGCGCCACGACGCAACGGTCGATGGGGAAATCGTCTTCCACGTCGCCGTCGGCGGCGCCGGCGCCCACGAGCGATCCGTGCGCGACGGCCACGCGGATGCGCGACGACGCCGCGGGCGCCGAGATCCACGCCGTCGGATCCTGCGTGGAGGTTCGCGTGCGCAGCGGGCAGGCGAGGAGATCGGCGTCGCCGACCGCCACCACCTGCGCCTCCCGCAGCACCGACACTCGCGGCGCGGCGTCCTGCCAGGCGCGGTGTTCGAAGATGCCCCGAGGCACCAACGGGTCATGGTTTGCCGGCAAGACGAACACCGGCGCGCGCGATTCTCGCAGGATGTCGACCACGTCCTGCACCGCCCCCGCAGGCACATCCGACGCCTCGAACGTGTCGCCGGCCAGAATGACCGCGTCCACGCCTGCCCCGTTCCCGATCTCGATCACCCGCCGCGCCGCCTGAAGCCGCGCCGCCCGAACCACGGCCGCCTGCCCCGCGATGTGCGCCGCGTGCATGCCGATCTGCCAGTCGGATGTGTGAAGAAATCGAAACGCCATCAGGATCGCCGTCGAGCGGTGAGCACGATAGTCCCACCGGGGGACGATGGCGTCCATGGTGGGATCGACGCTGTGTCAACTGGACCCTCGTCCGTCTCGAGTTCCTGGATCTTGGTCGAGGCGCAGCGAAAGACGAGCCTCATGTGCCACCCGCGGGCCGACACCCGGGCATCCGCTCCGGCTGTGGGTGCCACGTACATCTCGAGAACGTGCTCATGCTGACCAACGACCCACGGGTGCGAGGTCCTCATGCAAGCTCGCCCAGGGATTCCGCGCGCGGCCGCAAACCGCACACGACCGCGACTGCGAGGCCGCGCCCGGACGTCAGCTTCCAAGTCCTCACCCGGTGCACTGGGGCTGAGCACCCTGTCCTGAAGTCTGCCTATGCGTCACCGGAGCTCTCGAACCCGCGCCACTCCTCGAGAAAGTCACCCGGAAGTGCGGAGCGAAGTCGGTCGAGGGCGCGAAAATAGCGGACCCTGCCGGCGCCGGCAGTTATCTTCAGCCTCGTCGCGATCTCCTCATATGAAAGCCCATCAACTCCTCGCAAAATAAGGATTTCGCGGACCTCGTCCGGCATCGCGGCAAGTGCATCCTGCACGCGTGAAGCCGACTCGGAGCGTGACGCGGCGGTCACGACACCTGTGCGCGTGTCAGTGGGATCGTACTCGACGTCTGGGTCGATCTGCCGCGTCCCCCGTCCGATGGCGCCGCCTCGTCGCCACGAACGACCGATCTGACGATGCAGGATCGTCCCCAGGAAAGTCATCAAGACCGGGGTAAGCCGTCCGCTTCGTTCCACGAGCGAGCCGAACTTCGGAAGCGCGACGAGCCATGTCTCCTGGACGACATCCTCTGCGTCGCACTTGCCGTGCGGCGTCCCACGTAGATGATAGTCGGCCGCTGCGACGAGCACCGGCGTAAGATGACCGACGACCCACTCGGTCGCAGTTCGGTCCCCGCGCGCGGCCTCGCGAACTCGAAGCGTCGTTTGTGCGTGGTCCTGATCACCGTAGTTCGGGCTACTCACTGGGCTCATGCGGCAGAGGTTACAGCCATGAGTGGATCTGCGGAACAAGAACCAGCCACTGACGATGGGGTCGTCGCGGAGCTCATTCGCGCGATCGTGGCCGACCGAGAGCAAGGGATGCTGCGCACACCGGACGACTACCGTCGCGCGTTCCCAGGATTTGCGGCCGCTCTCGACGTAGCGCTGGCGCGAGTCGGAGCTCCACGAACGCCGGCACAAGTCCACGGCGAGGAAGCACATACACGGAGCGCGATGGTGGATGCGGTTCGATACGGGCCATACCTTCTTGTCGAGCGACTTGGTGCGGGCGGGTTCGGTGAGGTGTTCCGGGCCGAGGACCCGCGACTTGGTCGGAGTGTTGCCCTAAAAATCCTCCGACGCACAGGGCCGACCAACGCGCGCGCTCTCGAGCGATTTCGTCGAGAGGCACGGATCCTCGCGCGTCTTGATGTTCCGGGGGTGGCCCCCGTTTTCGATGTGGGCGAGGTTGACGGGAACCCATACCTCGCGCTGCGATATGTACCGGGGCGTTCGCTCGCGAAGGTAATGGCGGAGCGAGGCCGCGCTCCGCTCGACCCGGAAACGTTCCTGCTGTGGATCGAGAAGGTTGCGCATGCGTTGCATCGCGCCCACGAAGCCGGTGTCGTCCACCGGGACGTGAAACCGGCCAACATCATCATCGACCCAAACGGCGAACCCGTCGTTGTGGATTTTGGTATTGCCTTAGATCAGTCGCTGGATGACTCAGACGTGACTCAGAGCGGCGACATCACGGGCAGCCCTGCCTACATGTCGCCAGAACAACTTCTTGGAAAGCGCGTCCCAGTCGACAGACGCACGGATGTCTGGTCGCTCGGGGTCGTTCTGTACGAGGGCCTCGCCGGGGTCCGTCCGTTCGACGCTCCGACCCGAGCCGGGCTCTTCCAGCAGATCGCAACGAAAGAACCGATCCGACTTCGGACGTTGAACCACGCGCTCTCTCGTGACCACGAAGCCGTCATCGAGACCGCATTGTCCAAGGATTGCGACCGGCGGTACCAAGCGGCGGCGGACCTCGCGGACGAAGTCGCGCGTCTGCGCAGGGGCGAACCGGTGCGCGCTCGCCCACTTGGAGCAATCGGCCGGTTTCGTTCGTGGAGTCGGGGTAATCCTGGGCTCGCCGCTGCTTGCCTCGGATTGGCATTATCGCTCCTTGGAGGTGTCGTTGGCACGTCGATGCTGGCGATCAGCCAGTCACGTACGTCGGACTTGCTCCGACTCGCGATCCGAATGGCCGACGTCATTGCGACGGCAGAACTCCAGTTCCGCAACCTCCCTCCGGCACGGGAAGCCGCGCGCCCGCAATTCGTGAACTTCCGGGATCGGCTGCTTTCGCTCCGCCGGGATTCCGGCGCAGTTGCCTCGCTGAGGGCCGCGTGCCCTGAAGTGGATGGCTTTGTGGCCTGGGCCATCGATCCTCTCGAGAGCCTTTTCCGGGGCTACGGGCTAGCGTCTCCAGGGACCGGCGTCGAGTTCATGCTCGCGCGACTGGACGCCGCAATGCAGGCGACCGCGCACGCGAGCGACGCTTGGCGCAATGCGTCAAAGGAGATCGCCGCATCTCCCATTTACGGCGGCCTCTCCATACGGCCACAGTTCGGACTGATCCCACTCGGGGCCAACCCCGACACTGGGCTCTGGGAGTTCCTGTGCGCGTTCTCAGCGGTTGGGACCGTGCCATCGCGCGCACCCAATGGACAACTACTGGTCGACGGGAACAGTGGATTGGTGTTCGTCCTCCTGCCGGCCGGGAGCTGGTCGCCGCGAGGCCAAGCGGGCAGGGCACCTCTGGGGCCAGTTGTTGCCCTCGATCCGTTCTTTGTCTCGAAGTTTGAGCTCACACAGCTTCAATGGACACGATTGGGGGGCAGGAATCGGAGCGCGTTCCAATCAGGTCAAGTGGTGCTGGGCGACGAGCCCCAGATCGTCTCGGACCGACTACCCCTGGAGAACGTGACATGGGAGGAAGCTCGGTTTGTGTTGTCGAGGTATGGCTACGCACTCCCAACGGAGCCACAGTGGGAGTATGCGGCCCGCGGTGGGATGAACGACGACACACGGTGGTTCTTCGGGGACGACGAATCCCAGCTCAGTCAGTTCGCAAACATATGGGACACGACGGCACGGCGGCGAAGCGCCGAGCTCCAACCGGGCGAACCCGACTCTGGTCCGGTTCCCGCGCCCTGGAGCGACTCGTACCTAGTCACGGCGCCCGTCGGTTCGCTGCGCCCGAACGGGTTCGGCTTATACGACGTATATGGAAACGTCGCCGAGTTTTGCGCGGACGCGGCCGTCGAGAAACAATGGCCGCGCCGAGCTGGCGATGGATCATTGATTGATCCGGATTCTGATGGACAACATCGAAACTCCGCAGCGCGGCCATCAGATGAACGAACGCCGTCCGAGATCGTATTCAAGGGCGCGGGCTGGCTAGGTGCCGTCGAGAAAACTATGACCCACGATCGAACTCCCACGGGTCGATCAAACGCCAACCGCGCCATTGGGATTCGTCCGATCCGCCGACTTGAGGAATGATGCGCTCAAAGCTGGAGGATGGCGACCGTGGAGGCGTCAGGCATCCCCGGTACAGATGGGACGACGAGTGTCACCGCACCGACGGCGTTTCCGGAGAGGAACGGCGGCAGCGTGCCGGGCGGAAGCGCGAAGTCGTAGTTGCCCGTTGGATCCAAAGTCCCACCAAACGGCGGGATACCTCCGACGGCTAGGTTCAGCTCGTCGATGAACTGGCCGATCGGGATGAACAACCCTCGCCACCAGCCACTGCCGTGCGCCGATACATTCGGGGGATCGAATGAGATTGCGGTGAAGAAATACGCACCTGGTGGTCCGCAGCGAATCGCCAAAACGAAGTCCCCGATCGCCGCGGATCCACGCATGGCGAGCGCAGGACTGCCGACCGGCGCCAACGTGAGGGTGGCGCCGCCGCTAAACGTCGTACAGCCAGACGTCGTCGCTGCGACTGAGTACGTGCCCGTATCGGCGACAGTCACCGACGACAGATGGAGAGTCGGCCCGGTTGCGCCGACGACTGATGGACCATTCGTGACCGGCGTCGAATCCCTGAACCACTGAAACGTGACGCCCGTCAGTGGCGACGACAGGTGGGCATTGAATGTGGCGACCCCCCCCACGCAACAGGTCTGCGGCGCAGGCGGGGCGATGAACGCCGGACTTGCAACGGCCAAAACAGCAACGGTGCTCGAGAACGAGCGACCACAGAAGGTCACACGGCAGACATACTGACCGGCATCGCTCTGGGTGATCGGTCCGACGGTCAAGGTCGGCGATGTGGCGCCCACGATCGAAACGCCATCGTGCTCCCATTGAATACTTGGTGAAACTCCGCTCGCGAGGCTCGCGGCGTTGATACCAGCTGTAAACGAGGCGCTCGAACCGATGCAACCCGTGTGCGAGATCGGCTGGGACGCGAAGAATGGATTTCCGGCTGCGCCGAACACGTGCGGACCGCGCACCTGGTTACCGGTTGTTCCTGCCCCGGAACCAAGCAGCCCGGCAGTCCGGATCGGCGACGCGATGATACCCGCGGGTTGCGACGTCGGCCCCGGTCGGCCTACGGAGAGACCGAGGTCGCCACCCGCGAACCCGGAGCCAAGCGCAGGAAGGGTCATGCCGGCTCCGAAGATGGCCGGCGACGAACCGCCCGCAATGATGCGTGCCCAAAGATCGTAGCCTGTCGAGCTCGACGCGCCTCCTGCTGGGCAGTACCGACCCTCGCCGACGACGACATCCGCGATCCAATCCCCCGTAAGGTCCTGGCCACCCGCAACCGTTGTTCCCAAAGTGTACGTGAGACTGGACCCGTGTAGTGAAAGCAGCGGAACGAGCGTCGACGTCGCCGGCCCACCAGCGAGGAGCAGCACGGCCCCAGGCCCACCACCCGGCGTTGCCGTCGGAGTACCAGGCGCACCGACGATGAGGTCATCGAATCCATCGCAGTTCACGTCGCCCGCACCTGCGCACGCATAGCCGAGTTCGCTGAACGCCGTGCCAAAGTACGCTGCAGCATGGCTTCCCACGCCGCAGCCGCCCGGCTGCGCAGGATTGCCGTCGAAGACAAAAACAGCTCCCGTGCGCGTTGAGCCATTCATCGAGCCCGGCGCCCCGACGATGAAATCCGGCGCCGAAGTTCCCGCGATATTCGCGCCGCCGCCGACGGACCATCCGAGCAGCTCATCCGGAGCCGTCCCGCACGGGTCGCGCTGAGTGTCATGCACGAAGAAGACCGGTGGCGGCTGTCCACGGTAGATGTTCGCGCGCCCATGCCCCGCGATCCCGGGGCTTGACGCGAAAGGAGCACCGACGATGAGATCCTGGAAGCCGTCGCCGTCCAGGTCGTGTAGCCCCGCGACGCTGAACCCGAGCCGGTCTCCCGGCGCGGTCCCGACATCAACGAACAACAACGAACCCGTGAAGCCGTCGAGCACGAACACCGCACCGGCAAGACTCGCCGCGCCCGGTGCCCCAACGACAAGATCGGCACGTCCGTCGGCATTGATGTCCGGGATCGATGCGACGGCAAACCCGAAACGTGCCGTATTCGACGGTGGCGCGCCCGTTGCCGAGCAAATTGGTCCGTAGGGCGACGGGTACGTGGTGGCAACGGGCGGGCAGGTTCCACACGCAGGCATCCCGACGATCGCCGCGGCGACAAGGTCGTACGGAGGACCTGCTGGCGACGGCACGGCCGTCGCAATCACCACACGGTCGTGTGCGGGGTCCCCTAGTGCCAGTGGGCGACTTGATGAGTTGACGCCGCTCCATGCGTCCAGCTCGGCAAGCGCCGTCCCGATTTCGTTATCGCTCGTTGGCGCTTGCCACCTTGCCTGCAGTGATTGCCCAGGCGCCGGCAGGACACCGAGCACGAGGCTGCACATGAGCATTGCAGGTGCGCAGCCGGACATGATAATCGATCCCCGACTCCGGGCCTCCGGCGTTGGCGGCGTCACGCCACGCGTTGAGGCGGTGGAGTGCCGCCGGTGTTGGCGGCGTGACCGTAGAGATTGCCTTCTGAAAGTCGGATCCATGCGACCAGCCATTTTTCTCGCCCTCACTCTGATGGCGCCAAGCATAACCGACGCGCAGTCCATCGTGGGTGCGCACGCCAACGTGACAACTGTCCACGGACAGAGTCGACACGAGCCGCACCATGGAAGGGCTGCGGCTGGTGACCACCTCCTGGTCCTTCGATTTGCGCGCCGCGTCCAACCGCCCGACCTCGTCGCACTTCAATCAGTCGGTCTCGAGGTCATCACGTACGTTCCACGAGACAGCCTCGTCGTCGTTGGAAGAGACGAAGCCGCGGCCACTCGACGCGACCTCGTGCTCCAGTCGCACATCGTCGGCGTCGACGACATGCAACCAGCTTCGAAAATCTCAGCCGACCTTCGCGCCGCGCTGACGGACCAATCGTCGGTTCATGACATCATCGTGTTGTGCTGCCGGCGAGAAACGGCAACTCGTCTAAGGACGCCGCAGGCTCAGTTCGACGATCGATCGATCGAACGGTGCGGCGCCTTCTGGCGCGTTGCTGGTCGCGCGAACGGTGCTGCGATCGGGGCTCTCGCCGGCAGGACTGACACAGCCTGGATCGAGCGCGCGCATCGCCCGATCCCCGCCGACGAGACGCAAGCGCAGATCGTAGCCGGCAACCTTCCGCCTGGAGCCGCTGCGCCCCCAGCAGCCGGTTACCTCGCCTGGCTTGGAGCCCGTGGGTTCTCCCAGGGGCAATTCGCATTCGTCGTCGACATCGCGGACACCGGCGTCGACCGCGGACAACTTTCCACTCCGCTCCCTCCCGGCGGAGCTCCGACGCAGGTCAACCCCGAGTTCAGGGAACTCGGCTCGACCATCGGTCCGAGCCGCCTGGTGTACGCACGTACTTATGTTGCGCCCACCGGAATGACCGAAGATGAAGCGGGGCATGGGACGCTCTGCGCCTCGATCCTCGCGGGGTTCAACGACTCATCGTGCCTGACCCCGACGTGCATCGACCGCGACGCGAGCGGGTTCCGCTACGGGCTCGGGATCGCGCCGTTCGTACGAATCGGTTCATCGCGCATTCTGGGGGCGACGAACGCCCCGCCGTTCGGAGGTACATTGTCCACGGCGTACCTACGGGATGCCTACAACGACCAGGCCCGGATCAGTTCGAATTCGTGGACGACCGGAGCACTGGGCGTGTACGACACCGTTGCGATGGCATTCGACGCGGCCGTCCGTGATGCGGACCCAGTGGCCAGTGGGAATCAAGAGATGTGCATTGTCTTCGCGGCGGGAAACAGCGATGCCGTCCTGAAGTCGCCAGCCACGTCGAAGAACGTGATCACCGTGGGGGCCAGTGAGACGCCACGGAATCTCGGCGTGAACGCCTGCCCAGCGAGCGCACCCGATCGAGATTGCGGCGGCGTCGCCGACAGTGACGCCGACCATGCTGAAGACGTCTGGAACCTGTCCAGCCCCGGCCCGTGCAACGATGGAAGGCGGAAGCCTGACCTGATGGCCCCCGGCTCCCGAGTGCAGGGGGCGTCAAGTACGAACCCGAATTTCAGCGCGCCACCGACAATCAACAGCCCCGACTGCAATCTCCATCAGAAGTTCTGGCCCCCCGTCGCGGCCGCCCCTTCGGGCCCGACGACGGTCTGCGACACTCCGTGTACTCCGACCCAGGCCGTGCCATCGTGCCGTCGTTCCGCGGGTATCAGTCCCTATTCCCTGAGTTCGGGTACGAGCTTCGCGACTCCGGCCGTCGCGGGCGCCGCCGCTCTCGTACGCCAGGACTTCATCAACCACGGACTCCCAGCCCCGAGCCCCGCGATGACGAAGGCGGTGCTCATGGCGACGGCGCATCGACTCACGGGCACCGGTGCCGGACCGGCGTTTGGCTCGACACAAGGTGCCGGCCGTGTGGATCTCGGGCGCGCATTCGATCGCACGTCATCTTTCGCGATGGATCAAACGGTGCGCTTCATCGGTTCCGGTGCTGCATATTCAATCCAAGCTCAAGTTGCAGACCCTTCGCGACCAGTCATCGTCGCACTCGTTTGGACCGATGCGCCGGGCGTACCCTTCGCCCCGGCGCTCCTGAACGACCTGGACCTGGTTGTGACGGCCGGAAACAACGTCTATCGCGGAGGGAACGTCACGGGGGTGTGTCCTGGGTTTGGGGCATGCTCCGTCCCCGGCGGATCGCCCGATCACCTCAACAATTCGGAGTTCGTCGTGCTCCCGCCCGGTGTTGCCGCGTCGATTGCCGTGACGGTGCACGCATTTGACGCATCTGCTGACGGCGTCCCCAGCAATGCTGACGCGCAGGACCAGGACTTCGCTCTCTACGTCTACAACGCCGTGGCCGTCGATTCGGGCTTTTTTTCTCTTACGGTGGACCAACAGCCACTCGGGCCCGGGTCGATCCGGAGCCTCATCAGGCACGGGCATCCCGGCCAACCCTATTTCACCGCCTTCACGACGCATGCTGGCAACTTCCCCGGTGGCTTCTGGTTCGGCATTGATCCGAGCATTTTCGAGATCGTCTCGGAGTACCTCTCGGGCATGCCACCGTTCGTCGGCAACCTCGACGCCCAGGGCCAGGCAGAGCTCGTCGTCCCACCGCCCTGGGTGCCGACGGGACTGACGATTTTCGCCGTGACCGTCGGGTTGGGAATCGACGGCGGGTTTCTCGGGGTCACGGCACCAACGGTCTTGACGACGCTGTGATGTTGGCGTCGAGGAGCGCCCTCCAGCGTGGATTCTGTCACGTTCGGTAACGGTTCTTGACCTCGCTGCATGGAGGGGATGCGGCAGGTCGAATGGCGAGCTGCCGACGACAGTACGATCGGGAAACCAGCGCCCAACGGGCGGAGCAAGTCATGAACAGCAAGATGATCAGAGTGATCGGTGCGGTCCTCGCAATCACGGGTCTCGGGATGGGACAGGCACCCCTTCGGGCACATGTGGGACCTCCGGGGTCCGCCGACTTCGGTCGCAGCGTCGCGGGAGGCGCCGACTTGACGCTTGATTCGGTTGCGGAGTACGCCGTCACCAGTGCCGTCTCGCCCACCCAGAGCGTGTTGCAGGTGTTCAACGGCGCGACTGGCGCGCTCGTGTTTCAAACCGCTCTCGCCCCGATGGCCATACCTTCGCCGAAATGGGCGTATGCGCGATGTGTCGCGATCGGCCGCTTTGACCCGGACGCATTTGCCGATGTGCTTGTCGCCGAGCCGATGGCAGGCGGAGGGCAGATCAAAATCTACAGCGGCGCCGCAATCGCCAACCTCTCGTCGCCGACCCAGGCGTTGAACCCGATCGTGACCCTCACATGCCCGGTCCCAAACCTGACTGGTTACGGCATCTCGGTTGCGTGCGTCGGCGACGCCGATGGTGACGGAATGGAGGACTTCGTAGTCGGTGCCGACGGCGGACCGAACACGCCGGGTTACGCGTTTCTCTACTTCGGAAATCCGGCACTGTCCACGACGCAGTTCGCGGCATCGCTGATCCAGTTCACGCCCGCACCTCCTCCACCGGCGTTCCCTCCTCAGGTGCTGAACGGAGCGGCGTTCGGGTCCTCGGTGGGCCGAGTGGGGAACGTCACTGGGACCGGTCGGGCGGCGATCGCCATCGGGGCACCGGGTTGGGATCGTTCGCCCGCGGCGCAGGGATTCGTCGAGATCTACACGATCACCCCGGCTCGTACGCCGCAACTGTTCACGGTCATGACCGGCGTCGGCTCGAACACGTTCGCTGGGGATCATTTTGGTGTCGACATCGCCCCGGCAGGTGATCAGAATCTGGACGGCATGGACGATTTTCTCGTGTCGGGCGCACCGACGCCCACAAGCGGCTATGTCCAAATGTACTACGGCAGCACTGTCGGCTACGTCTCAACGGCCGGTATGCCGAGCGGGCCGTCCTACATCAACCTCGGCGACCGCGTCGCTGGTGGTCGTGACCTCGACCTCGATGGGATCTCCGAGTACACCGTTGGTGGAAATGGCGCCACGCGCATCTACAAGGGCAACACACACTGCCTCCTCCAAGTCATTCCGGTCGGAGGCCCTGCGTCGCTCATCGGTGACCTGACGGGCGACGCGCGGAGCGAGATCCTCATCGGGAACCCGGCCTCGAATACTGCGTATGTCTATGGAGGGACGGCTTTCGTCGGTGGGGTCGTCGCAACTCTCGGCACGTCGATCACCCCCGGGCACCACTACCTGAACGTCGGTCTCGCCACCTGCGGTGGGGCGAACCAGCGATACGCCAACGTGTTTACAACCGTCAATCCGGCGACGACGCCGGCGCCGGGGACATGGTTTGGCCTGACTCTGCCGTTAGGGCTGCTGATCGACCAGCTCGGGTTTGGCCACCCGTTGTTCAATGGGGTGCTCGGCCCCGACGGCACCGCAACCGCCTCGCTTGAGTACACTCCGTTCGGTGTGCCGGTGCCCGTCTGGATGGTGTCGACCATCTTTTCCTCGACAACGGGTTACCTATCCGCCGTCTCGACGATCCAGACGACGACGCTCTAACGTGCTCCTGCTCGCCCTCGCTCTGCATGCGCGAACAATGCAGATGCGAGGGCGTGGCGAAGTCAGGTCCGAGTCGATGCGACGAGCGCGGCCCGCCGCCGACCGCCCTTCCGATCCGCCCGACTCAGCGCCTCAAGTGTGAACGCAAACACGAGAGTGCCGCACCAGCCGCCCAGGAACACGGCACCCCGAAAGCGGTCGACGCCAGTCGAAAGGCGATTGCCGCCGTATCCGTGAGACGAGAGAGGCGCGCCTTCGCGAAATGTGCCACGTGCGAAGCAGAAGACTGGCCGGAGCGACAACGCGGGCCTTGCCGGCGGTAGCGCGGACCGCATAGAGCGCAGCCCGACGCGCCCCACGTTCCGCAGCGTTCAGCTTGCCGAGCGGAACATCGCCTGGATCCAATCAACGTCACACGCGGGCGCGCGCATGGTTCCGGAATGTTGGGAGGATTCGCGATCCGCTTCCGAAAGCGCGAGGCGCAACGCCGTACGTCCCCCCCGTCCCTCGCTCAGTGTTCCAGCGGCGCCGCGGGCGTGCCTTGGATCAGGTCGAGGGCGGATTTGAGGTGGCGAGCGACGATGGCGATCCCGGGATGGTTGGGACCGAGGGAAAGACCCACGAGGCGATTCGTCGTCGTGTCGACGATGGGCGCGCCCGGGGAGGTTGCGGGCAGGCCGCGCAGGCTCAGGAGGTCGGCGGAATCGACGCCGTCGGGGCGCGCGCCGGAGAAACGCAGCGGCTGCTCGAGCCAGATCGCCTGCTCACCGATCCCCGGACGGCGAACGGCCAGCGACTTGAGATTCTCGCTCGTGAGCGCGTCCGTGCTCTGTGGCGTGGACCACGCGGTCGAGCCGGTCGTGAGAGCAAGAAGGGAGATGGCGCCGTCGTACCCCGATCCAACCACGGGCCCGCTCCAAAACCCGGTGACCTGGCGTTCGCGGGCGTTGATTCCGTCGGCCCACGCGACGATGCGGCAACCAGGGTGCGCCGCGAGGTAGGCCTGCGCCGTTTCGATCACGGTCCCCGTCGTGGCGGCGACCTCTGGAGCCACGAGCACGGCATAGCCGACGTCGGCTCCGCCGATGGCGCGACCGCTCGCGTCCAGTTGGACTCCGCGCAAGAGCAGCGCGCCCGTGGGCTCGGCCGTCATCGAAGGAGCGGTCGGCTGCACTGCGGCCGCGACGCCGGGGTCGCGCGTGGGAGGCGTGCCACCGGGCGCCAGTTCACCGAGTCTCCGCTCCTGTCGCAGCAGCACGAAGAGCGCGAGGCCGAGAGCGGCGAGCGCGACCACTCCGCACGCCACGAGAAGCCAGTTGCGACGGCGCGCAGGCGCGGAGTCGGGCATCACGGGATCGAACGAGATCGCCACGCTCGGTGGGATGTCGCCTGGCTGGATCGGGCTGGGCGTCTTGCCCGAGCGCATGAGGACTCGCATTCGCGGACCCTCGCGCCCAAGCCCGATCTCGTCGCCGTCCGAGAGGACCACGCGCCGCACCTTCGACCCGTTGACGTACGTCCCGTTCAGGCTGCCGAGGTCGTAGAGAACGACCGCTCCCTCTTCGATGCGGATCTCCGCATGACGCGCGCTGACAGTCCGATCCAGGACCGGGTCGAACGCGAGCTGATTGTTGCGGCCCCGACCGATGGCGACCCGGTCGAGCCCGAACACGTCTTCGCGTCCGCGCCGAGGCCCTGTGAGGTGCTGGAGCGCAAACTGGAGCTGGTTGATCATCACGCGACCGCCTACCGGACCGGCACCAACGCGAGTCGCAGGCCGACCACCTCCGGGCGCACGGACTCGTATGCGGGCGGATCGGCATCGATGCGACAAGCGGCCTTGTCGGACGAAACCGAGCCACCGATCAGTCGAAGGCGCCCCGACGGCTCAGCGCACCACTCGTGGACTCCGCCGGCCATGGCGAAGATCCCGAAGCTGCCGGGCTGGAAATTAATACGAACTTTCGCAATCGCCTCGGGCTGGCGTCCAAAGAGCGCGCCACCGGGTTCGCCCTCCGAGAGGTCCAAACCGCCCTCGGCGTGCGCGGTGGTCGGGTACACCGAGTCCTGATGGAGCGCGCGCCCGGCAGCCAGCTTCCACTGCTCGACCGAGGGGATCTGCCAGTAACCCTCCGTGGGCGCAACCACGTTGGCCCACGATGCATAGGCCAGCGCGAGATCGCTGGACATCCAGCCCGCGGCCATGTCGCCGCTGCGACCGGCGTCGAGATTCGCCTGGAGCGCGCGCTCGGCGAGAGCGGTGACCGCGGGAGTGAATCCCCCTTTGGCGACCGTGTCCGCGCCCTGGCGAAGGTCGAGGACGAACTCGCGCAGCGCGCGAACCCCGACCTCGCGCTCGCCGAGGTAGAACCCGTCGAACTTCGAGACTCCATGCTTGGGACGGACCAGTCGGTGAACGCCGAGCCGCGGGACTTCGAGGAGCTGCGGCCCCGTGACCTGACGTGTGGGCGAGCGGGGCGGACTGCTCCCTCCGGCAGGCACGTTGCGAAGCGGCGGTGTGGGCTGGCTCGTGGCCGCCGGCACGCCCACGGGCGCCGATCCGACGACGTGGAACTCGAATGCGGCCGGATTCCCCGCCGTGTCACGGATCCTGACCGTCACTGCGCCCGCCGTCCCCGGCGTCAGTCCGAGGATCACGGAGACGTTTCGGCCGTCGTTCGCGAGGACGTGCGCCACGGTCGCGCCGTCGACGGACACGCTCGCCTGATCCACCTCCACGTTGTCGACGACGGATACGGCAAGCGGGCCCTGCCCCGTCAGCCGAACCTCGTGGCTCCCGCCCACGCAGTGGATGTCGTGCTCGCTCGGCCCGAAGCCACAGCGGGGCGGCTGCGCGTCGATCAAAATCCGTCCCCTGGCCAGGATGTTGCGCGCGCCGGCAGCGACGATGACGTCGAAGAGCCCGCATCCCCGGTCGCCGAGTGCGGGGACCTGGATGTCGGCCGCCAGGCGATCGGCGGACTTCGCAACCAGCGGCGTGTCGACCACGGGCGATGCCTGCGAGCCGGCGGCGCTCAGCAGGATGCGAACGTCGTCGAGCCTCAGGAGCGTGCGAACCTCGGCCCGCAGGTTCTCGGCCCGAACGACCGTCGTCGCCGTCCCTGGGAACGGTCGCTCGCCGATCGTCACCACCGTCGCTTCCGCGGCATCCACCGTCTTAAGCCGATACACGACCTCGTCCGCGCGGTTCCCGGCGCGGTCCTGCGCCGTCACGCGGATGACGGTCGACCCCGGCTCCTGGAATCGGAAGATGCGCGTCGTCTCGTGCGGGTCGCCGCGAGCGGCGGGATCGTCGATGACGTGCGGCTCACGGCCTTCCACGCGGATCGACACATCGCCGGCGGCGACGGCGCCCGCGTCCGAAACGCTGATCGCCAGGCAAGCGGGCACCACGAGCAGCGTCGCATTCGCGCCCGGCTCGATCGGGCGATCGAGGCCGGAGGGATCGACGCGCGCGACGACCTTCGGCGGCGTGTGATCGACGGCAACCTGCGCACGCATGGCCACGCCGTCGGGTGCGGTGATGACGAACGCGTGCAGGCCTTCGTCCAGTTGGTCGGCGCGCGCACGGAGCGTCGCGCCGCCGGAAAGCGTCAACGGTTTCCCCGCAAGCTCGGCGGCGTAACCGGTCGGCGATTCGAACGATGGGATCGTGAATTCGACGTCGATGGCCGACTCGCGCGTGCTGACGATGCCGCCCTCGTCGAGCGTCTGACCCGCGACCCGAACGCCGGCGACGGCCGGGACGGCGGGGTCACGAACCCGCAGTTCGAATCGCGCGGAGCGCGAAACGCCAGGGATGGACCGCGCACGCACCTCGACGCTCATCGACTGGGGATGCCGGGTGAGTTCGTCGAGGTTGACCATCCCCTCTTTCGGACACCCGTCGAACGGACGGCTGATGGTGCTCACCTCGGGGCATTGCGCCACCGCGTGAGAGATGCCGTGCTCGCACCGCACGACGAGTTCCAACGGGGCATTCACGTCGACGCGGAGGGACGGCTCGGATGTCTCGTCGAGAGCGATGAGCTTCTCACCGGCCTTCACGAACAGGCCGGGTTTCAGCGACGTCCGACCCAGCCGCAGCCCACGGACCAATGGGACGCGCGCCTCCGTTCCGTCGTGGAACGTCACAGCGAGGATGAAGTCCACCTCCGTCCGCCGGCCTTCCGGCTCGACGCGCACAGGTTGGAGGAGTTGCTCCGATTCGTCGTTGTCGAGCGGGATCGAGCTCTGCGTCGCGCCGTTGACGTCGACGAGGAGGCTCGCGCCCTTCGTGCGGAGCTCGACCGGAACGGCGAGTTCCACCACGAGCGTCTGGTCGGCCGTCAGGTACTCCCGGTCCGGATCGCTGGGATCGACGAGCTGGTCCGCGGCCTTCTTCACTCCCGGGTGGCCCGCGATGATGCGCGCGGCGGCGCGCTCGAACGCCTTGCGCCTACACGCGGCTTGGCGGGGCGTCATGGCCGAGAACCCGCGGTCGCGCAGTTCGACGATCAGGATCCGCGGGTCCTTGGTCTCGAGCGAGCGGCAGATGTTGCGCAGGCGCCTCTCGATTCGGATCGGCTCGACGAGCGTGGCGCCGACGACCAGGATGGCGAGACCGAGAGCGGAAGCCGCCCCCACCCTCAGCCAGCGCCGTCGCAACTTCACGCGTCGTTCGACCCCCATGCCCGGCCTCACCTGTCCTTCTTGGGCCAGACGATGCGGACGCCGGCATCGCGATTGGAATTCGTCGGGGAGTAGTGCGGCTTGTCGAGACGCGCGTGGATGTTCGACGATGGCGCGTAGTTGTAGCTCCCGCCGAGGACGCCGACGGCAAGACCGTTCTCGTCCGCAACCCACTCGGAAGCGTTGCCGGGAAGGCCAACGATCCCGAAGGGGCAGTGTCTCTGACCTGCAAGCAGCTGATCGACCGTCGAAAGGCTGGGCTCGCCGCGTGTCGGCCTGAACACCGCGAAGTTCTCGCGCAAGAAGAATGACGTATCCGACTTCACCGATCCGTCGTCCTCGATGTACACGGGCCAGTCCGCGTCGGCCTTGAGGTACCGACCCGCAGCCCCCCGCCACTCGATGGCCGTCGGGATGCGACCACCTGCCCAGGCAGCGACCGACTGCGCCATCTGCCCGTTGAGTTTCACCACGGGCAGCTTCAAATCCTCCGGCCGCAGCCCAGACAGCGACGCGGCGAGTTCCTCGACAGCCGACTGCCCCGCCCGCGTCGCGCCCTTGACGAGTTCGGAGGGGATCGTCTTGGCGCGATAAGCTGCTGCGAACCGCAGGAACTGCTCGTTAGTGACCTCTGTCTGGGACATATAGAAGACCGGTGTGCCGCCGCGGCCCGGCGTTACACGATCGTAGACCGGAACGAACGTAATGCCGGTCCGGGCTTGGTCTTCCTGGCGCACGGTTTCGTTGTCGAGACTTCGCACGACGGGTGCCGGCGTGGGCACGACGGGCGTCGGTCGCTCGGTGGGTGCCGGGATCTGGAGCCCGAAAGTCAGGCTCGTCGCGTTCCCCACGGCATCCTCAGCTCGGACGGTGACGTCGACCCGGCCGCCCGGACGAAGGCTCGGGATCCGCAGCCTGAACGCGCCAGCCGTCGTCTCGTCGGCGCCGGCGGCGCTGTCGCTCGGGACCACGGAGACGACCGGTTTGATCGCTCCCTTCGTGACGTCGTCGCTCGTCTCGATCTGGACGTCGCCCGCGGACGCGACCGTGAGGCTGGCCCCGCTCGTGACCGCAGCTCCGCCCGAGGTGACGGAGAGCGTCGGCGGCGTCTGGTCGAACCGGAGATGGTGGCGCTGGAACGGCTCCGGGTCGTCCCCCGTCGCGCGCAAGGCCCAGTAGCGCACTTCGAGGTCGCCGTTGGCGTTCTCGCCCAGATCGATCGTCTTCGAGGTGACCTTCTCGTTCAGTTCGACGACGTCGCTCATCACCGACTTGCCGCCCTTCGTCACCTCGAAGCGGGCGCGCCGCACGACGACGGTCTCGTTCGTGAACACGAGCTTCACCTTCGTTCCGCGAAGGACGTAGGTGTTGTCCGGTAATTGGTGCCGCTGGCCCGCGTCGGCAGCGATGTCGGCCGACGGCGCGTCCTTCGCCTTCCCGACGCGCAGTCGGATCGGGGTGACGTTCCCAGCGCGATCACGAGCCTCGAAGTTCAGCTCCTGGAGATCCTTGAGCTCGCCTGCGTCCGAGAAAGAGATGGCGATCGTGGCCGGATCGCGGCGCTCGACGCGGAACTCGGCAGGAGTCTTCATCTCGGCGCGAGTGAACGCACCGTCGGGGATCCCGCTCCCCTGACCATCGGTCACGATCAGGCGCAGGCTGCTCATCTTGGCGACCTTGATCCAGTCGTCGCGCTTCGAGACGTCCTGCTTCTCACCGTCACGCCAGACCTCGTACTCGGGCGGGAGCGAATCGATGATGTAGTAGACCGGCGGAAGATCGAGGCTCTCGGAGCCGCTCGTGCCCGTCATCTTCACGCTCAAGGTGATGCGGCCGCGCTCGGCGGGCGCCGGCCGCGATCGCGGCAGCTTGAACGTGTACGCGAACGCCGGCGACCCGTCCGGGGGAAGCGTCGCAGGAGCGAGGTCGATGCCCTTCTCGGAATCCTCCGGGAACACGCGGATCGCCAGCTGCCGCTGGACGGATTGATTGGGTGCCACCTTCACCTTCAGCGAGATGGCGTCCGAGTTGACGGCCTTGGGGGCGTCGACGCTCGTCGACTTGGCAGCCTCGGCGTCATTGTTCACCTCCAGCAACTCGACGGCGACGGTGACGACGTCGAGCGTGATGGAGGCCCTGGTCTCCGCGCCGGCGTTGTCACGCGCGACGACGGCGAGGACGTAGCGTCCGTCGACGGCCTTCTCGGGCGGACCCAACACGATCGTGACGTCCTTCGGGCCATCCACCGGCTGTGACGCTGGCTGAGGCGCCGGCATGATCGTCGGAACGGCCGAGGGGTCGCCGCCGGTGATCGTCACGGCGGTCGACGGATTGAACTCGTTGAGTCCGACGTTGTCGGTCACGCGGATCGTGATCGGTTTCCATCGGCTGATGTTTCGCGTCGTGCCCGACTTGATGACGTCCTGCCCATCGGTCCCCGTGGAGATGTCGATGCGCGGCGGCTCGTTGTCGTAATGGATCGTCGCATCCTTCGGGCTGGGTTGGGCGGACGCAGCGGCCTTGCCCACCGAAACGCGCAGCTTCCGAACGGCGGCGGTCGCGCCTTCGAGGCCGAGCGGTAGACGGCCGATCTCCCACACCTTCGCGTCCTTCACGCTGCGCTCCAAAGGCACGGGGGCGCCGATGGGCTTGGTGCCGGTGGAATCCAGGAGCGTGGCGAACACGCGATCGCCGGGAGAGACCTCGAGCACGGTGACCGACAGCGGCATGCCGTCGGCCTTCACGTAGACGCGCGCGCCCATGTCGAACGCGTCGGTGCCGAGGCGCAGACCGGAGACCTGCGTGCCCTTGCGCACGACGCGGAAATCCAGCGTGGCTTCGTTCCCAGCGAGGTCCCGAGCGACCGCATGGACCTTGAACTTCTCGGCCTCCGTCGGCGGGAGCGTGAAGTCGCCGTTGGCGTCGACCGTCACCCGGGTCGTCGTTCCGGGGTCGGTCGTGACGTCGATCGTCGCGCCGCGCACGGTTCGACCGTGATCGTCCAGCTTGCATCGGATCGCGTCGGCCAGAGTCTGCCCGCCGAGGAGGGCCATCTCGGGCATGTCCGGTTTGGGGGCCGCATCCGAGACCGCCGTCGTCGACCCGCAGGTGGCTCGGATGCTCGGCGGCGTTCGATCGAACGTGAACCTGGTTCCCGACTCAGCCAGGACCTCGTCGTCGACGCTCACCTCGATCGAGAAGTCGAAGTCGGTACCCAGCTTCTCCGGCAGCTCGAACTCGCCGGCGTACCCTACCTGCGCCCGCTTCAGTTCGATCTTCTTCTCCACGACCTCCGAGCCGCTGCGAACGGTGATGGCGAACGTCCCCCGTTCGCCCAGATCGATGTCGGCGGCGGAGATGCCGGGGACGACGCCGTCTTTTGCAGCGACGCGCGCGACGATCTCCACGGGAACCTTGCGGTTGCGTGTCGGCGTCGTCGTCGACGGTTTCTTGAACTCGATCGCCGGGGTGATGAACTGCACGTCGGCGAGCATCTCGGACGCGTTGTTCGCGCGATCCGACGCCTTCACGCGCAGCTTGCGGAGATTCGAGTCGGTCTCGGGAGGGAGCAGCTCGGACTCGATTCGCCCGAGACGGCTTGCCGTCGCCGCGAGTTTCACCGTCTTCTCCGCGCCGGCCTCGTCGAACCCAGCCGGATCCGTGACGACGACGTTCAGGTGGCGGAGCGACCGGATGACTCGCACGGGGCCGTTGGGCACGAAGGGTGCGCCATAGGTCTGCACGGCGATGGTAGGGCGGCTCACGTCGCGCAGGACGTGGAACGTGATCGGCTCGCCCTGCTTGTCCGACCGCTCGATCGTCACGTCGTAGTCGTCCGTTTCGCCGCTCCCCTTGCCGAGCACGAGGTTCAGCGGCTGCGGATCGCCGGCCATCACGGAGATCGTCTGGGGCGGACCGATCGTCTTGTCGGTCTTCGACGTCACCGTCGCGATCAGCTGCACGTCGGTCGTCGCCGAGATGCGCAGCGGAACGGAGTCGGTCGTGACGACGTAGGAGAAGGTCGGACCCGCATCCGGGCGGAAGGGCTCACCGCCGATGCGGACGACGTCGAAGCGGGTGACGACCTCCGGCGGCTTGCGGATGAAGAAGGTCCAGAACAGGATCCCCGCCGCGGCCAGCACGGCAGCAAGCGACGCGAGAACCAGCGGCGACCGATGCCACGGTCTCTCCACCGTGCTTCGGGGTACGAACAGCGCCTCCAGATCCGCCTTGATCTCGCGTACCGACTGGTATCGCTGCGCGGGATCCTTCTCGAGGCACTTGAGGATGATGGGTCCCAGCGCGACGGGCGCGAGCTTGGGGTTCACCTTCTGCGGCGGATCCGGCGTCTTCGTCGAGTGCTGGTAGAGGATCGCGATCTGGTTGCCCTGAAACGGCGCGCGACCCGTCGCCATCATGTAGAAGACGCAACCGAGCGAGTAGATGTCGGAGCGGTGATCGACAGGCTTGTTGTTGGCCTGCTCGGGGCTGATGGTGAGCGCACTGCCTTCGGCGCCGCCCACCGACCCGGTCTGATCACTGACGGCGGGGCCGGACTTCCCGGCGGCGACGGTGGCGATGCCGAAGTCGGTGATCTTCGCCGTCTCGTTCGCGCAGAGGATGTTCGCCGGCTTCAGGTCGCGATGGATGATCGGCTTGGGGTTCTCGTGGGCGTAGATGAGGCCTTCGCAGATGCCTTGCGCGAACGTCCAGAAGCGGTCCCCTCCGAGGAACCCTTCCTTCTCGATCACGTCCGCGAGCGTGGGCCCGCGGACGTACTCCATGGCGATGTAGGGTGCCCCGCCCTCCGTTCCCGCCTCGTAGATCGTGACGACGTTCTCCGAGCTCAAGTGGCTCGACGCCCGTGCCTCACGAAGCACCGCTCGGCGCGCCTTCTCCTCCTCGACGCGGGACGCGACCTTGATCGCGACTTCGCGGTGGAGGATCGGGTCCCAGGCGAGGTACACGGCGCCCATCCCGCCTCGCCCGATCTTCTGCTTCACCTGGAAGCGGCCGATGTTGTCGCCCGCGCTGAATTCCTTGGTGAACGCGGCGGAAGACGCGGCGGAGGAGACGGCGCTGCCTTCCGACTGAGTCGAAGGCGCAATCGCCTCCGTGGACGTGGGCGTGCCGGAAGTGGCGCTGGCAGGAAGTGGGAACTCCTCCCCGGCCTCGAGTCGCACCTGAAAGCGGTCGAGCGTCGCGAGAACCTCGGCGAGCGCCGGGCGCTCTTCCGGCTTCTTCGCGAGGCAGCGCATGATGACGTTGCGAAGGTCCTCGGGAAGACGGAGCCCCTCGCGATAGTTCGAGATGGGGATCGGTGGTTCCTTCTGGATCTTGCGAAGGTCGGCGATGCCGTGGATTTCCAGCGGCACGTACCCGGTCACCATCTCGTAGAGGACGACACCCAACGCGTAGACGTCGGCCGGCGCCGTCAGCTCCTGCCCGCGGGCCTGCTCGGGCGAGAAGTACTGCGGTTTCCCCATGATGGTGAGCATCTGGGTGACCTGGTCCAGGTTGTCCGTCAGTGACTTGCCGATGCCGAAATCGAGGAATTTCGGCCAGGGAAGGCCCTCTTTCGTCTTGACGATGAAGATGTTGTCGGGCGCGAGGTCGCGGTGCAGGAGCTTCTTCGCGTGGATCGCTGCCAGGCCCTCGGTGATCAGCCGGGCGTGATAGACGAAGGTCCGCAGGCCCATGGCATTGCGGCCGCGACCGATGTGGAATCGCAACTGCTCGCCGACCAGGAGCTCCATGGCGATGTAGTGCTCGCCGTCCTCGGTCGTACCCTGGTCGACGAATTGAACGACGTGGGCGTCGCCGACGAGCAGCTTGAGGATGTCGGCCTCGCGGCGGAACCGCCGGAGGTTGCGCTCGGCCTCCTTCGGATTGCGTGTCAGGAAGTCCTTGCTGAGGACCTTGATCGCGACCAGACCTCCCCCGGTCTGGTCGAAGGCACGGAAGACGGTGGCCATTCCACCGACGCCGATTCGCTCTTCGATCCGGTAGCGACCGCCAAGGATGAATCCTGGTGGAAAGTCAGACATGGCCGGCGCGGCCCCCCCCGAGGGGCCGTTCGTGCAGCTCGACAAACGCCACGGAGCGGTGACGAGCCGCGGATCCTACCAGCGGACCGTGGCAGCGGCAAAGCAAAGGCTGAAGCGCGGTTGGCGCGATCAGAGCGTCTTGACAGGAGCCGTCGTCCAATCCATGATCGGCCCCGTCCCAGCGGGTGAGCAGCATCGGAGACAGCCCCCGGGGCAGTGCCTTGGCGAAAGACAGGTGCGGTTCCATCGCACGACGCGACGTCCGCCCCACAAGAAGGATCGTCCACGCGCAGCTTTTTCTGTACTCGATCGGCCCGTGGAGCCGAGAGGACTGGATGAACCGCTCCCTTACTCGTGTCGCTCTCGTTGCGCTCTTCCTCCCGGCGGCTGCGTGCCCCCTCTTCGGTCAACAGGAAGTCCAGGAGCTTCAACGCAAGGTCGCCGAGCTGGAGCGGCGCCTCACCGATCAGCAAGCCGAGTTCGATCAGAAGCTCGCCGAAATGCAGCAGAAGATCGACGAGCGCAGCCCCGAGGCGGACAACGCGATCAACGAGCGGATCAACACGGTCCAAAAGAGCGTCGAGCGGCTCGACCGTTTCTACCGCCGCCCCCAGGTCGGGCAGACGGCGCCGTCCGAATCGATCTTCAGCGCCCTGCAGGGCGGGTTGATCTTCACCGGTCTCTTCCGCACCCGCTTCGAAGCCCGGCACGCGAACGTGGATTTCTCCAACAGCGACAAGGCGATCGACGACAGCGGAATCCTGCTGAATGGCCGTTTCCGGCTGGGGTTCGGCGCCGTGCTCCTCGAGCGGTCCAGCGGCGGCGCCAATGACGCGCAGATCACGGCGCTGACCGAGTTCCAATCGGTCGGTTCCTTCGCCAACAACTCCTACCTGCGCTTCGCCAGCAGCACGCAGGTACCAGTGCCGGTGCAATTCAACATCCTCACCGAACCCTTCGAAGCGGTCGGTCTTTACCAGGGCTACCTGGCATTCCAGCACATCATGGCCGACACCATGAACGTCAAGGTCGGCCGGCAGGAGGTCGTCCTCGGGAACGAGCTCATGCTCGGAAACAACTCGTTCGCGGACGGCACCGTCCACGATGCGGTCGTCGTCCAATGGTCACCCAGCAAGGACCTGACGCTGACCACGCTCTACTCGAAGGAGTCGGCGTCGGACGGGCGGCTCGGTACCGCGTTCTCCGACTTCGACGAGGACGAACTGGCGGCAGCCTACGTTGAGACGCAGCTCGCGAAGAATCTGGCCGTCGAGGGCTATGGCATCTACTTCGACGCGCGGCCCAACGCATCCGACATCTTCGTCACGGGTTCGACGGCGTCCGCATTCAACGGCACGTACACGCCACCGATCCTGGGGACGACATGGACGCTCGGAGGACGGGTCCTGCTGACCGACATCTCGGTCTTCGACGGGATCCTCTCCTTGAACCTCGAGGCCGCCTATCAGATGGGCGAGGAGTTCAGCCGGCGCAGCCTCACGGGTGATACGCGCGCGATCCACGGATGGGTCGGCGAGGCGTTGATCAACTACCGCATCGATCCAGCAGGGAGCCTGAAGCCGATCCTCGCGCTCGGCTACTACTACGCCCAGGGCGGTGACGGCCTCGCATCGGGCGACATCGGATTCCAGCCGCTCTACGTCAACCGTCACTTCGAACGCGTCACTCGCGTCGACCGCGACGACATCCAGCACCCCTATTTCCCGGGCGGCGGCCGCTACGGGAACATGGACCAGATCCCCATGGCGAACATCCACATCGCCAAGTTCGCGGGGTCCATGCTGGTGTCCGAGGACATCGAGCTGGGCGCGGGGTTCCTGTACGCGATCACCGCCGACAACGAGGGCTGGGGTACCGGCGTGTTCGGGCAGGAGATCGACGTCTTCGCCACGTACTTCTACAACGAGAACGTGCTGTTCAGCGCCAACGCGTCGATCTTCTTCCCGGGCGAGACTGCCACGGCGATGTCGAACGCGTTGTTCTTCCCGGTGCCCACCGACGGTTCGCCCCACGCAGGTGGCGAAGCGGCGTTCGCGATCTACTTCCAGGCCATCATTCAGTTCTGACCCGGCGGGCGCGCAAGCCCTCCGCGATCACCGGGCGACGGTGGCCGCACTCGCCGCATACTCGAGCGCCGCAGCCTGCACAGGCGCGGCTGCCGACGTGGCGATTCGGCTGAGGAGCTCGGCATCGAGCAGCGGCGGCGACTGCCGCGCGAGAATCTCGAACGCCGGCATCGCAAGGAGTCGGACGTCCTGGGCGAAGAGCAGCGGATCGAGGAGCGCACGCAACGCCGGGCGCAGGCGCGGTGGGATGCGCGTCGAGTGCAGGATCGCGAGGATGGGAGCCTGACGATCGGCGTTGCGCCGCAGCTTGAGCGCTCGCATGAGCCGAGGGGCGAACGAGGCGGCCGTGAGTTGTCGGAGCAGGCGGACGTGCGCCGAGCGCGCAACGCCGCCCATGGTCGCCCAATCCCTCTCGATCCCGGAGAGCAGGGCGCGGCCGAGGGCCTGGCGGCGCGACACGGCAAGCTTCCGGATCAGCGGGCGCATGGCGACGAACAGTGCACGCGCCGCACCATCGGAACTCCGGGCCAGTTCCGCCGCGAACCAATCGATCGCGGCGGGCGACGCCGTGCGCAACGCGACACGAACGAGGATGGCGCGCTCGATCGGTGAAAGCCTCTCCGCTGCACGTCGCAGATGCGGTACCGCCGCTGCGCCCCATTCGGCGACGAGTTGCGCCGCCTGGTCGCGCGTGGGCCCGGTGGTGACGAGCATGGGAACGAGGATGTGGATCGCCGCCTTCAGGCCCTGATGTCCGATGGCCTCGAGCACGTACGGGCGAACGCTCACGGGAGCCACCGCGAAGGCCCGCTGAAGCGCTCGCAACACACGGGGCGTCGCAGGTTTCAGCGCGCCGAGCACGATCGCTGCGGCGCACACCTGCTCCGGCCGCCCCCGCGCCAACAAGCGCAGCAAGGGAGCGGATGTCGCGTTGTGCTCCCGTTCTTGTTTCATCTCGCGCCCGGCATTCTATCGGCCGTAACTCCGCACGACCTCCAGCCTCCACGCCATCCGACCGAACGCCGTTGCACACCGACCGGCTTGAATCGAGGAGGTGTCGCCCATAACCTGCGCCCCTGTTCGAAGCCCCGTGCGGCTTCGCCGTTCTTTTGAAACGAGACCGGTTCTTTCATCCAGAGCAGCCGAGGGACTGGCCCTTTGAAGCTGCAGCAGCCTGTCGCGCAACCACGTGACAAGGTGCTAAATCCTGCCCGTTCGGGAGAGATGAAGGTACCGGGACGATGCCTCTCGTCCCCCAACGGCAGGCGCGATCCCGACCTCTCTCCGTCACATGGTCGGTCGATCGCGTGACGGAGGCCCCGACGGGCGTTTTCCGAGTTCACTCGAGAAAGCGCCATGACGTCGACCCTTTCACAAACCCAACCGTTTCCTGACGCGCGTACCGCAGCACCCGCTGACCCGCTCGGGGTTCGCCCGCTGAGGCCGCGCACGCTCACCATCGGTCTGATCGGCCTGGGCCGCATCGGCGCAGCGTTCGCGCAGCGCCTTCGCGACCGCGCGGATGAGGTCACTGCCCGCCACGGCTGCGCGTTCGTCATCACGGACGTGCTCGTTCGTGACGCGCGCCGCTCGCGCGAAGCCGGCTGCGGATCGTCGCGCATCGTCGATGATGCCGCGGAGTTCGAATCCCGGATCTTCGACGTCGTCGTGGAAGCGACCGGCGTCGTCGAGCCCGTGGTCCCGTTGATCTCCAGGCTGCTGCAACGCGGAACACCCGTCGTCACGGCCAACAAGGAACTGCTGGCACGCGCCGGCGCGAACCTGCGGGCGATTGCGGCACGTGCCGGGGCACGAATCGAGTGTGAAGCAAGCGTCGCCGCAGGCATTCCCCTGTTCCACGTCCTGAACGGAGCGCTGCAGACGAGCGAAATCCGTTCGTTCGAGGCGATCCTGAACGGCACGTCGAATTTCGTGCTGAGCGCCATGGCACGAACGGGGGCCACGCTCGCGGCCGCGCTCGAGCGGGCGCGCGGCCTCGGGCTCGCCGAACCCGACGCCAGTGCCGACCTCGACGGGCGTGACTCGGCCCGGAAGGTCTCCGTGCTCTGCGAGCGGATCTTCGGCCGCGCGCTCGACTCGGAGGCCATCGCCGTCGAGGGAATCGGAGGCGTGGATCGCATCGACATCCTGAGTGCCGCGGACTTCGGGTACGCGCTCAAGCCGCTTGCCGCCGCACGGGCCGGCTCCGATCTCGACGCGTGGGTAGCACCCGCATGCGTTCCCGCCCGCGGTCCGCTCGCGACCGTCGAAGGTCCTGAGAACGGCATCGTGTTCTCGTGCGACGGCACGGGTCCGATCTTCCTGTCGGGACCCGGAGCGGGTCCAGAACCCACGGCTGCGGCACTCCTCGACGACGTGCTTCGCGTGACGCGGGGCTCGGCGCCGTGGCCCGCATCGCGAATCGTGGCGCGACCCGGAGACGCGCGCCCGACGCCGGATCCGCAATGGTTCGTCTCGGTCTCGGCTGACGCGGACCGTGTCGTGCCGTCGGACCTTCTGGATTACCTCGCGGCGGCCGGCGTGCGCTTCGACGAACTCAGAAGGACGGTCGACGGCCGGGCCCACACGGTCGCGGGCATCACCCGCCCGGTAGCGACTGGCCGGGTCGCTTCCGTTCGACAGACGTTGGACGCCGTGGATGGAATCGCTCGCTCGCGCTTCTTCCGGATCGCCGCGGCGGGAGGTGACTCATGACCTCGCTCCTCGTCCAGAAGTACGGTGGCTCCGTTCTCTCGTCCGACGAGGCAATCGTTGCCGCAGCTCGGCGGATCCGCTCGACGGTCGAGACGGGAAGCAGGGTCGTCGCCGTCGTCTCGGCACGGCGCGGCGTCACCGATTCGCTTCTCGCGCTCGCGCGTTCGGCGGGACCGGCTGACTCCGACGACGACGCGACGCGAGACAGCATCGACCTCCTCGCTTCGACCGGCGAAGTCACGAGCGCAGCGCTCCTCGCACTCAACCTCCGGCGACTCGGCATCGGAGCCGTCGCGCTGAATCCTCTTCAGATCGGCATCGAGACGGACGGACGGCGGGGAGACACGGAACACCTCCGTGTGAATCCTCTCCTCCTGAAGGCGCGTCTGGGCCGATGGCCCGTCGTGGTGGTTCCCGGATTCGTCGGCCGGAGCTGGGATGACCGCATCACGACTCTCGGTCGCGGTGGGTCGGACCTGTCTGCGATGGCGCTTGCCGAGTCGCTCGGCGCGGACGCGTGCGAGTTCTTCAAGGATGTCCCGGGCTATTTCTCGGCCGATCCCGCGATCGTCGAGGACTGCATTCATCGACCGCACGTCACGGTCGACGAGGCGCTGGAACTCGCTCGAGCTGGCTGCCGATTCCTGCAGGATCGCGCCATCCAGTGGGTTCGCGCCCAGCCGTGCCGCGTGCGCTTGCGCGCCCTCGACGACGAGCGCGCGACCGAACTCCACCGCCTCCCGCCAGATGACTCGCCGGCCGTCACGGCGATCACTTCGCGGACGGCCGTGGAGGGCGAGCGCGAGCTGGCCCTGATCTCACTCGTCGGCCACGACCGCTGGCGTGATCCCGAACGGCGGCATCACGCAGCGCGGATCGCGACGGACGCGGAGCCAACGGCGCGGGTCGAGTCGTCCTCGCCCCATCGCATCACGTTCTCCGTAGCCCAACCCGCGGGGTGCCGCGTCATGCACGCACTCCACCGCCGGCTCGTCCTCGAATCGGGAATCGATCAACTCGCAGCTCGCTGAAGGAGCGAAATCATGCACTTCGACACACTCGCCATCCACTTCGCCCAGGACCCCGACCCAACCACCGGCTCCATCGCCACTCCGATCTGCCAGACATCCACGTTCGCCCAGGAATCGCCGGGCAGGCACAAGGGATTCGACTACTCGCGCACGAACAACCCGACGCGCCAAACCCTCGAGCGCGTCCTCGCGTCGCTCGAGGGAGTCGAGCACGCGGCCGTCTTCGCCAGCGGACTCGCGGCCGAGAACGCCATCCTGCAAGCGCACGTCGGACCCGGAGACCACGTCATCACCTCGGCGGACGTGTACGGCGGCACGTACCGGCTGCTGAATGCCGTCCACGGCAGGAAGGGCATCGCGTTCACACAAGTCGACTTCGACGACGTCGCCGCGTTTCAGTCGGCGTTCCGCCCGGAGACGAAGCTCGTGTGGCTCGAGAGTCCCACGAATCCCCGGCTGCTCGTGCACGACATCCGGGCCGTGGCGGACGTCGCCCACTCGCGCGGTGCGCTCCTGGTGGTCGACAACACGTTCGCGTCTCCCGTCAACCAACTCCCGTTCCGCCTCGGCGCCGACATCGTGATCCACTCGGTGACGAAGTACCTCGCAGGCCACTCCGACGTGATCCAAGGCGCCGTGCTGGCGGCGAACGAGTCGCACTTCGCGCCGATCCGGTTCCTTCAGAACGCGACGGGAGCCGTGCCGTCGCCCTTCGACTGCTGGCTGACGCTTCGAGGCCTGAAGACGCTCTCGTTGCGCGTCGCCCGCCACAACGACAACGCGCTGCGCGTGGCTCGGCATCTCGGGACGGAGGCCGCCGTCTGCCGCGTTCACTATCCCGGGCTCGAGTCGCACGCGAACCACCACGTCGCGGCACGCCAGATGACGGGTTTCGGTGGTGTCGTCTCCGTGGAGCTCGACGCATCACCAGAAGCGGTCCGCGAGTTCGTCGCGACGCGGCGCTTCTTCAAGCTCGGTGAGTCGCTCGGTGGCGTGAAGTCGCTCGTGTGTCATCCCGCCACGATGACTCACGCGTCCATTCCAGCGGCTGAGCGGCGGTCACGAGGGCTGAGCGACGCTCTGATCCGCCTCTCGGTCGGGATCGAGGACGTTCGTGACCTCGTCGAGGATCTGTCGGACGGGCTCGCGGCGATCGCTCGCGGACGTCAGACCATCCACGCAGCGTCGTCGTGACGGGCAGATCGGCCCCATCGCGGTGCGACCCCGCGATGGGGTTCACGCGTGGGCTTCAGTAGATCGCGTAGCGGCTCGTCGACTGCGTGGTCGTGCCGGTTCCCTGCGGAAGGAAGTTGAGATGCCGCGTGAACAGGTCGTAGGGCCGGTTCACGAGCGGCGTCGGCGTGTAGTACGGCATCGTCGTGAGGCCGAACCACTCGAAGAAGCTCTCGTTGTTCGCACCGAGCAGCGAGTTCGGCTGAAGGAGGGACGAGAGATCCTTCATGCCGTGCGAGCTCAAGCTGTTGCCTGGTCCGATCCCGCAAAGCGTGTCGTAGGTGCTCGCCGAGTTCGCTGGCGAGTAATAGATGTCGATGAACCCGGACGTGTCCATGAACCACGAAAACGTGTGCGTGTAGTTCACGCCACCGGCATCGGAGACACCGATGAACTCGACGAGCAGGAAGCCGTTCTGCCCCGGCCCCGGGTTGTTGTCGAGGGTGTAGCGAACGGTCTCACCGACTCCCTGGTCGAGGTCGACCCAAAACGCCGCGAGGCGCGGCGGCCCCGCTCGCATCTCGATGTCGGTCGGCGTGAAGTCCGGCGACGGGCCCCCACCGAAGGTCATGTAGCCATCGCCCGAGATGTGAACGGTCGTGTAGTTGGTGCCGTAGAACGGCAGGCTCATGGAGGACGACGCGAGATTCACGCTCGTGATCTGGCTGTCGCCGTAGGTCCCGATCCCAGTCTGCAGGTTGACGATCGTCGGTCCGGCCACGATCGTCACTCGGGTCGCCGCCGTAAGGCTGAAACCGAGGGGAGACGTCGGATCCGCGATCGCGGCCTGGAACGCGGCACTCGTGTTGAGCGCAGTCGTGCCGGGGACGAACACGTTGAACGTGAAGGCGCCCGATGACGGGTCCGTGTGGAAGGCCGGGTTCGTCCGCGAGTCGGCGATGATCACCGGGGCCGGTGTGAGCGGCAGGTCGAACTGGTCCCCGAAGTAGGTCGCAGAGCCAGGCGAGAGCTGGCCGTTTGCAGACTGCACGAGCATGAATGGCTGGCCGAGCGGGTACGACCCCGACGCGCCATACCCGTGGATCGTGAACGCGGCGGTCGTGTTCCGGCGCACGTTCTGCTGGATCGGGAACGGTGAGCCGTCGATGCCGTTGATCGTCATCGAGGAAAAGGACGTATTGGGCTGCTGCGCCAGCGCGAGGGACGCGAGCACTGTCAAAACGAGAAGCTCACGAATCGGTCTCATGACACGTTTCTCCACCTGACCGCGGCGCGCCCGCTCGTGCTCCACTCGTCAAGTGAGAGCAACCCACCGTGATCACTTGCGCGAGCCGGATGGCTCGTCGACGGAACGCTTCGTTTCGTGCACCGCAGCGAAGGCATTCATCCACGGTGCGCACGGCAAGATCTAAGCGTTTTCACAGATCCAGGTCAAGTGAGGATGAGCCCCAGACCGCACGGGGCCGGACCTTCGGGAGCTGCCCGATGAAATGAAAACGGCGGGCCAGGTTTCCCCGGTCCGCCGTGCTCAGGATGTCGGGCCCTCCGTGGCAGGCCCTCGAAACGCTCCCGGATCAGTACAGCGCGTAACGGTTCGTCGACTGAGGCAGGTTGCCCACGCCCTGCGGAATCCAGTTGAGGTAGCGCGTGAACAGGTCGAACGGCCGGTCCGGGATCGGAGGGTACGGAGTCCAGTACTGGTTGTTGGCCGCGATGCCGAACCACTCGTAGTAGCCCTCGTTCACCGCTCCGAGGTAGGAGTTCGGGGTCAGGAGGTTGGACAGGTTCTTCATCGCGTCCGGGGTCGGCGGGTTCGAACCGGCGACCGGCAGGCTGTTGCCCGGCGTGATGCCCGTGATCTGGTCGTAGGCGCTCGCGAGCTGCGCGGGCGGGTAGTAGAGGGTGATGATCCCGGTGTTGTCGACCGTGCACTCGAAGTTGTGGATGAGTGGGACGCCGTAGGCCTCACCGACGTTGACGTAGGTCGCCTTCACGAACGGTGCGATTCCGATGCCTGGGTTGTTGTCGACGGTCGTGGTGATCGTCCCGCTCGCGGCTTGATCGAGATCGGTCCAGAACATCGCGATGCGCGGTGGGCCCGCGTGCATCTCGCCTTCCGTCGGCGTGTAGTCGTTCCCTGGGTTGCTGCCGAAACTCAGGTATCCATCGGCATCGATGTAGATCGTCGAGTAGGCGCTCCCATAGAACGGGATCGTCATGCCGGACGGGAGCGTGATCGCCGCGCTGCCGGAATCGCCAAGCGGTTGCTGCGTGACGGTCGGCCCCGCGACGATCGTCACGCCGGTGGCAGCCGTCAGGCTGTAGCCCGCTGGCGAGGTCGGATCGGTGATCGCAGCCTGGTAGGCAGCGTGGAAATTCAGCGCGATCGACTGCGGAACGAAGACGCTGAACTGGAACGTGCCCGACTGCGGGTCCGTGTGGAACGCGGGATTCACCGTCGAGTTGATGACGGTGACCGGGGCGGGCGTGAGCGGAATGTCCACGTGGTCGCCCGCGTACAGCCCGGCACCGACGGAGAGGTTGCCGGTGGCAGACGCGTAGAGCGAGAAGTACTGACCGGTCGCCGTGAGGCTCGTGGCGCCGTTGATGAGGAACTGCGCCGTCGTGCTGCGGCGGACGTTCTGTGAGATCGGGAATGGAGGCCCGTCGATGTTGTTGATCGTGAGCCCGCTGAAGAACGAGTTCGGCTGCTGCGCGATCAAGGAGATCGTCGTGCATGCCAGCACGGCTGCAAATCGGACATGCTTCATGGCTGGACACCAATGGTCGCGAGCGCGACCGGGTTGAGACCGTGGAAGACGCTTCGAGGTTGGGGTCGTCGCGGACTGCCGAATCGCCGACTCGACGCACACCTTGCGGTTGACGGGACCGCCGCGGAGTCTCGCATCTTTTTCGGAGAATGCCAAAGGTACTTTGGACGATTGAGACGCCGTCTGCAGCAGGGCTTCGTGGGCGGCAGGCGAGCCGGCGCGGCGCAAGAATTCACGCGCCGAAGCGAGAGCGATCGGGCCTCAAGGAGAGGCGAAGCGCGCGGACAGGCAGGGCAAAGCCCTGCCGTCCGACGGCGCGCGACGCTGCGCTCAGTAGAGGGCGTAGCGGTTCGTCGACTGAGGCAGGTTGCCGATGCCCTGCGGGATCCAGTTCAGGTACTTCGTGTACAGGTCGAACGGGCGATCCGGGACCGGCGGGTTTGGCGTCCAGTACTGGTTGTTCGCCGCGATGCCGAACCACTCGTAGTAGCCCTCGTTCACCGCTCCGAGGTAGGAGTTGGGCGAGACGAGGTTCGAGAGGTTCTTCATCGTGTCCGGCGTAGGCGGATTCGTGCCGGCGACTGGCAAGCTGTTGCCGGGCGTGATGCCCGTGATCTGGTCGTACTGGCTCGCGAGATGAGACGGCGGATAGTGCAGGACGATGGCGCCGCTGGTGTCGACGGTGCAGTCGAAGGAGTGCAACACCGACGGGATCGTCCAGTCCGTCGTGTTCACGAAGTCGACGCGAACGAACGGGATGAGCCCAACGCCCGGGTTGTTGTCGACCGTCGTCGTGATCGTCCCCGTGCCCTGCTCCATGTCCGTCCAGAACATGGCGATGCGCGGCGGGCCGGCGTGGAACTCACCCTCTGTCGGCGTGAAGTCGTTGCCCGGGTTCGTCCCGAACGACAGGTAGCCGTCGGCGTCCAGGTAGATCGTCGAATAGGCGTTGCCGTAGAAGGGGATGGTCATTCCCGTGGGGAGGGAGATCGTCGCGTTGCCGGAGTCGCCCAGGACGTGCTGCGTGACGGTCGGGCCGGTGACGATCGTGATTCCCGTCGCAGCCGTGAGGCTGAAACCCGCCGACGAGGACGGGTCCGTGATCACGCCCTGGAACGCCGCGTGGTAGTTCAGAGCGATCGATTGGGGGACGAACACGGGGAACTGGAACGTGCCCGAGTTCGGGTCCGTGTGGAACGCCGGGTTCAGGGCGGCGTCGAGGATCGTGATCGGGGCCGGCGTGAGCGGGATGTCGAGGTGATCACCCGCGAAGACGGCGGTACCCGTCGCGAGGTTGCCCGTACCCGACGCGAAGAGCGCGAAGTACTGCCCGTTTCCGGTCAACGTCGGCGCACCGGCGAAGACGAACTGGGCCGTGGTGCTGCGCCGCACGTTCTGGGTGATCGGGAACGGAGGACCGTCGATCCCGTTGATCGTGAGGCTGGCGAAGAAAGTATTCGGCTGCTGCGCGAACAGGGAGATGGTCGTGCAAGCGAGCACGACCGCAAGACGGACATGCTTCATGATTGGACACCTGAGGTCGCTGTAGCGACGCTTTGGATGTGGGGAAAACGCTTCGACTTCGAACCTGACGGTTGATGCGGAACCGCCGACTCGGTTCGCACCCAACGGCTGTCACGTCAGGGCGCGAGTTTGTCATCTTTCTGCGAGAACGCCAAAGGGAGTTTTGGGCGTCGGGCTCAGGTTTCTTGCCTTGTCGGCTGGGACACCACAGCGGAGTCTACCCCGCTGTCTGACCCCGTGACCTGGACTCGCTCGGTCGTCTCCAGGGGTCGGACGCCGCTCACCCTACTCGTCCTATAGCCATGAATGCCTGCACCTTACGCCCGGGACCGACGTGCTGATCTGGCTGCGGACGTTCGTTCTCTCGGCCCTTCTGGCCGCGGCAGTTGCGTCGATCGCGACGCCCCTGATCACCCGGGTGAGGCCCGACGCCGCGGCCTCGCAACAGGCGTCTTTCACCGAGGGACGGCGCATCGCTCGAGTCGCCAAGAACGTCCTCATCATCACGTTCCTCGGCGCCTACGCCTGGCTCGGGGCGCGGAGGCGACACCCGCTGTGGCGCGCGTGCGGACTCCGCCCGGTCGACCGACCAGCGGTCTGGTACCTGCGCGGGTTCGTCGTGGGCGTGGTGCCACTCATCGCGCTCAACCTCGGGCTTCTCGCCTGCGGCGCGCGCACCGTGATCTTCGATGCGTCCCTCGGGTCCGCCGCCTGGACGATGGCGAAGTACTTCGCCGCCGGTTTCGGACTCGCGCTCATGGAGGAAGTCCTCTTCCGCGGACTCATGATCGGGGACCTCACCCGCGTCCTGCCGGTGAGAGGCGGAGCGATTCTCGGGACCTGCATCTACGCCCTGACGCACCTGCTTCGGTCACCGCAGCGCTGGTCACCTCCGCAATCGCCCGCGACCTTGGGGCTCGAAGCCGTGGGCGAACTCTTCGCCGGCCTGGGGGACGCCTTTCGGGAGTGGCCGGACCTGCTGGGGCTCTTTCTCGTCGGAATGATCCTCACGGTGCTCTTCCTGCGACTTGGCCACGTCTGGCTCGCCATGGGCGTCCACGCGGGGTGGTACTGGGTCAGCCAGGTCGATCGAATCTTCGTGGACAGCGTCCGGGAGGTCGTGCGGCCGAATCGCCTCTTCTTCGGAGGCGAGGTCTACTACGACGGCGTCGTGGGCTGGCTCGCCCTGTCCTTGACTCTCGTGATCATCCTCGTCTGGTTTCGCCGCCCGAACGCCGCCACGTAGCATGCCCGTCATCCGGCGGAGAACGCCGCCGAAGCGAGGCGTGCCATGAGAAAGATCGCAGTCGTCGTTCCGCTTGCCGATGGGTTCGAGGAGATCGAGGCCGTGACGATCATCGACGTGCTGCGGCGCGCGGGGCAGGACGTCGCGGCCGTCGGCTTGAAGGCCGGGCCGGTGACGGGGGCTCACGAGATCACGCTCACAACCGACTGCATGATCGATGAGGTGGACGCCGCGTCGGTGAAGATGATCGTCCTTCCGGGTGGCATCCCCGGCGCGACGAATCTTCGCGACGACGCCCGCGTACAGAAACTCATCAAGTCGTGTGCGGAGCGCGGCGCATTCACGGCGGCGATCTGCGCCGCGCCGATCGCACTGGCGAAGGCCGGCGTGCACGCGGGCAAGAGCATGACCTCCTACCCGGGCTTCGAGGATGAGCTCAAGGGCGCCCGGCTCGCCACGGACCGCGTGGTCGTCGACGGCAAGGTCGTCACGAGCCGCGGGCCCGGAACGGCCCTCGAATTCGCGCTGACGCTCGTGAGGCTTCTGAAGGACGAGAAGGCGTCGACCAAACTCGCGGCCGACATGCTCGTCGCCGCGCGCTGAGTCGCCTCACTTCCGGGACGGCAGGCGTTCTGCATTCACGGACGGCGGGCTGGTTCGGGGTTCATCCGCGGCATGCATTCCGGCGTGACTTGCCTGGCGGCGTCGCGGCTTCTTCCGTGAAAGCGGATCGAGGTACGTCCGCGTTCGTGGCGAGTCCGGAGGCCTCGCCGTCCGGCCGGGGGAACCCCGGCGCTCCGATTCGCGCACGCGGTCGGGACGAAAGGCGGCCTGCATTCACGGACGGCGGGCTGGTTCGGGCTTCAACCGCGGCATGCATTCCGGCGTGACTTGCCTGGCGGCGTCGCGGCTTCTTCCGTGAAAGCGGATCGAGGTACGTCCGCGTTCCTGGCGAGTCCGGAGGCCTCGCCGTCCGGCCGGGGGAACCCCGGCGCTCCGGTTCGCGCACGGGGTCGGCGTCTACTCCTGCCAGAGTTCCTTGCCGCGACCGACGAGCTTCCATTGGGGGATGCGCACTTCGCCCGGACGTGCGGCATCGACGTAACCGAGTCGTCGCGCGGCGAACCCGTGCCGTTTCGACGTGGCGATGACGTCGTCGGCGTGCGCCTCGGGAAGGATGACGCACAGCCCGATGCCCATGTTGAAGACGGTGTACATCTCCGCCGGCGAGATGCGACCGCGGTCGGCGATGAACTGGAACACGGCGGGCCATTCGGGGAAGTTGTCGAGCACGAACCCGACCTTCGCTTCGACGCGCGCGAGGTTCATGTACCCGTCGCCCGTGATGTGGCACACGGCGTGGACCGGCAGCTTCCTCTCGAACAACTCGACGGCCAGGGTGACGTACAACGCCGTCGGCTCGAGCATCTCCTCGCCGATCGTGCGCTTGAAGGACGATTCGAAGGTCGTCGGCGTGCGCCCCTCCGAGAGCAGCACGCGCCGGGCCAGGCTGTACCCGTTCGAATGCAAGCCCGACGACGAGACGCCGATGACGACGTCGCCGCCGCGAATGTCCTGCCCGAAGAGCGCCCGGTCGAGCGGGACCACTCCGACCGCGGTCCCCACGAGGTCGAACCCTTCCGTGGCACCGTGCCCCTTGAGCATGTCCCGCACCATGGCGGTTTCGCCACCGGGAATCGTGATGCGGCTGCGCTCGCACGCGACGGCCAGACCGCGACCGACCTGCTCGAACACGTCCGGGTCGCACTTGCCAACGGCCACGTAATCCAACATGGCGATCGGCTCGGCACCCACGCAGATGACGTCGTTCACGTTCATCGCGACGCAGTCGATGCCGACCGTGTCGTACTTGTTCATCATCTCGGCGATGAGGAGCTTCGTCCCCACACCGTCGGTGGACACCGCAAGCCCCAGGTTGTTTCCGAGGTCGAGGACGTTGGCGTAGTAGCCCAGGCCGCGGATCGGGCGACCGACGCGACCGTCGCGGAGCTTCAAAGTGGGGTTGACGTGCTTCGCGAGCCGCGCCAGCGCCACGCCGGCGGCGTTCACGTCCACTCCCGATTGGGTGTAGGCCTCGTTGCGATCGGTCATCGATGCGGCTCCTCGAATGAGCGTCGATGGTAGCTCAGGCTCGGGGCTTGAGCAGGGCTTCGTGGGCCGCGCGCAGCACGGCCTCGCCCAGCTTGGCGAAGTACCCCCACTCGGAGCTTCCGATGCAGGGGTAACCCCAGCCCGTGTCGCGGTGGAACGAGGCGATCCGGCGGACGGCCCCCGCCTTCGTCGCCGAGTTCACCATGAGGTACAGACCCTGGGTTTCGAGCACCTCGACGAGCATGCCGAGGTCGTGCCAGTCTTCGTGCGGGTGAAACTCCTCCGGATCCGTGTTGGGCAGGATGGCGCGCGCGACGGCTTGGGCGAGGCTCGAGAGATCGGTCACGTGTGGCTCCGCGGTTAGATTCCGGCCCTCGCATCGTCCGCCCCATGTCCTCCGAAACCAAGACTCCCGCCGGGCCCGCGACCGACCTGCCGCCGCCTTCGACGCTGCCGGCGGGCGGGATCGTGCTCCACGGACGGAAGGTCGCCTACGCATCGCGCTTCGTGCTCGCGCCCATGGAAGGCGTGACGCACCGGACGTTTCGCGATCTGGTGATCGGGCTCGGCGGCGTCGGTGCGGCCTGGACCGAGTTCATCCGCGTTTCGAACAACGTGCTCCGTGCTCTGGTGATCGCCAAGGAGCTTGGTCCGCCACGCCTCGACCCACCCGTGGGCGTGCAGCTCATGGGCTCGGATCCCACGCTCGTCGCCGCGACCGCCGTCAACGCAGTCGCCGCCGGCGCGCCCATGATCGATCTGAACTTCGGATGCCCCGCCCCGGTCGTGTTCAAGAAGTGCGCCGGTTCTGCATTGCTCGATCACCCTGTGCGCATGACCGCGTTGATCCGCGCCGCCGTCGAAGCGGTCGCCGTGCCTGTGACCGCGAAGATCCGGCTGGGCACCACGGACACGTCGAGGCTGCGCGACATCGTCGATGCCGTCGAGCAGGGTGGCGCCGCGGCGCTGACGGTCCACGCGCGCACGCGGGCGGACGCCTACACGCACGCGGCGCGGTGGGAGTTCCTGACACAGGTCCGTCGTTGGACGCGCTTGCCGATGATCGGCAACGGCGACGTCCTCACGGCTGACGACGCGCACCGCATGCTGAGGGAGTGCGGCGTCGACGGCGTGATGATCGGCCGGGGCGCCATCCGCGATCCCTGGATCTTCGCCCGGCTCGCGGCGCGGGCGCGCGGCGAGCCCGAGCCGGTCGTCACCGCGGACGATCTCGCTCGCTTCCACGCGGCGTACCGCGATGGCATGTTCCGCGAGGGTGCAACCGATCTGGGAACGCTCGGGCAGATGAAGCAGCTCTACCGACGCCTGGCCGTCGGCATTCCCATCGACGACGAGTCCCGCGTCGGACTGCTGCGCGCGCCCACGCTGGCCGTGTTCGAGGAGCGCGTCGCGGCCATCGCGCGGCGTGCCTGAGATTCCGAGACAGCGCCCCTCAGTTTCACCGAAGCGCTCGGTACACTCGCCGCCAGCGGACACGCGGAGCAACCCATTCTGGAGACGATCGTGAGTTGGCGTCCATCCCCTTGGTCGACGTTCGTGACGAGTTCGGTTGCGTTGGTGACCTGCTGCTTTGCAGTCGCCCAGGAGTCGAAGCCGGCGTCTCAGCCCACCACATATGACCTTCGGTACGGCGACAAGCCCGCGGCCTTCGTCGTCGACCTCGTGAACACCGTGAAGGGCAAGCTCCAGATGAAGCGGGGTTCGACGGAGGCGACGCAAACGGTGGACGAACGCACATCCGCCCGTTGGCTCGACGAGCTCGGGAGCTTGGATGAGTTTCCGATCGTCGACAAGCGCACGTACGTCGAGTTCCAGGTCACGAAGAACGGCGCGATTCGCGACCCCGCACTCGCCGGCGTGACGTTCACCTACACGGAGTCCAAGGACGACGTTCACGTGGTCGCCGATCCGCCGCGACGTGTCCTGAAGAAGACGCTTCACGAGCAGCTCCCCCAATCCGCCGCAACGGGCTTGCGGATCGGGCTGCCGGAGAGCCTCGCGGTCGGACAGACGGTTCGCGTCAAGGCGCGGTCGCTCGTCACGACGTTGCTGAGCCTGGACGACGCGCTGACGGACGACTCCTATGAGGTGACGCTCGACAAGGTCGACGAGAAGACCGGCTACGCCGCACTGTCGGGAATGTTCACCGCGATCCAGGACGTGACGAAGTCCGGCATGACGTTCCGAGCCGTCTACAAGGGCACGTTGGCGCTCCAGATCGACCCCGTCGCTCACCGGACGGTCAGCGCGGCCGTTGCAGGCACGTCGACCGTCAAGGGAATCGGAGATGCCGCGGGAATGCTCTCCGGCGAAGTGAAGTTCGAGGCGAAGGCGACGTCGGCGATCGCCCAGGGAATCCCGGCCCTGAAGGCCCGCAAGCCCGTCTTCCGCGAGTGCCAACTCGAGCACGGCACCATCGCATTCAAGCTGCCGTCCTGCTGGATCGACCTGGGTGCCACCGACGGACCCAAGCAGTTCCTCGACTCCCGGCTCGAGAAGGATGACGTGATCATCGAGATCGTTCGCGTCGATGAAGCGGCCGATCCCTCCGCCGACGACTTCATCAAGAGCCTCGTGGAGACGCTCAAGCAGACGGACCCGAAAGCGAAGGGCGGGAAGGCATCCTTCACTGCCGGCAAGGGATCGTCATACGAGCTCACG
Organism: Planctomycetota bacterium; assembly: GCA_044222185.1. GTDB lineage: Bacteria > Planctomycetota > CAIWVZ01 > JBGANV01. Next base: position 638,414 of record JBGANV010000002.1, on the reverse strand, counting down.
AACGGCGATCAGGCAATCCGGATCGCGGTCCTCCCGTTCGGGAAGAGCATGATCCGCGCGCGCCTGATCGGTCCGTCCGAACGCGTTCCCAAGGCCGAGGCCGAGTACAAGACGTTCCTGAACTCGATCAAGAAGGCGTAGTCCTCGCGAAGCTTCGCCGCGAGGAGCGCCAGAGGACCCGGCGCGCAGCGCCGGGCCTCTGGCAGGACCGCCAGTCGTCCCGACCGCTCCGACCGACGTCCGCTCGCCACCGCACCTGCGATGTTCATGCCATCATCGACGCCGGCAGCTCGGCCGACCGGATTCCGAAACGACCCTGCGGCCGTCGCCCTTATGCTCGGCGATCTCAAAGGAGGTCGTCATGGGGTTCCATCGCTTCGGGCTCTCGGTGCTCCTGTCCACCGTGCTCGCGCTCCAGGCCGCGGGCCAGTACTGCGCGGCGTCGATCACGTTTCCGTGCGGCGGAGGTGAGTTCGCGAGTCACTTCACGTTCGAGGCGATCAACGACTCGTATCCGTGCGGCGGATACGAGGACCGAACGGCGCAGTTCGCCACGCTGACGACGGGAGTGCCGCAGCCGGTCAGCGTGACCGTGTCCAACTGGTTCTCGAACATCCTGCTGCCGATCCTCGTCTCGGTCTACGTCGACTGGAACGGCGACGGGGACTTCATCGACGCAAGCGAGGGCGTGGCACTCGCACTCGATCCGGGAACGGGAACGACGCGCACGTACTCGGGCACGATCACGGCGCCGCCGGGGTCGGCGCTGACGACGCGGTTGCGGCTGCGGGCGAACGTGACGCCGAACTACCCGTGCGGGTCATCGCTATCGGGAAGCGTGAAGGACTACACGGTGAACATCCGCCCGGCGAATGACCTGTGCGCGGATGCGACGCCGATCACGAGCGGATCCACGCCGGGCACCAATCTCTACGCCACGCTGTCGGGCGGCGCGCTGGCACCGTGCGGCGGTGTCGCAAAGGACGTCTGGTACACCTACACGGCGACGTGCACGGCGTCCGTGCTCGTATCGCTGTGCCCGTCGGATGGTGGCGCGGCCAGCTTCGATTCGGTCTTGCGCGTGTTCAGCGGGCCGTGCTCGAACCTCGTGCTCGTGGCGTGCGACGACAATGGCTGCGGGACCCGCTCGCGCCTGACGGTTGGCGCCACGGCCGGCCAGGTGTACCGGATCAACGTCGCGGCGGCGAGCGGCAGCCCGGGCGGGACGTTCACGCTGGTCACGGCCGTTCAGGCGGCGACTCAGGCGTTCGGTGTCAGCTGCGGAACGCCGGCGCCGACGCTCTCATCCACGCTGCCGCTGCTCGGGACGACGGGCACGGTGACGTTGGCCAATTCGACGCCAGGAGCGATCGGCTTTCTCTTCACCGGCAACGCGGCGCCGCCCGTGGTGCTGCCCGGTGGATGTTCACTCGTGCTCCAGAATCCGCCGCTGACGCTGTTCAACGTCATCACGACGGATGCGACGGGCACGTGGACGTTCAGCACGCCGATTGCGAATGACCCGTCGCTCGCGTGTCTCGTCGCCGACTTCCAGGCGTTCGTGCTTCAGTCGACCGGGCTCGCGTCGACGAACGGGCTTCACGTCGTGCTGGGCTACTGAATCTCAAGACTAAGGAGTCGCTCCCATGAAGAGTGCCGCGATTGGTTTGGTGTCCGCAGCGTTGTTCCTCGTCCTCACGTCGTTCGCCGTCACCGCGCTCGGCTCACCGCGTGCGCTGCGCACGGGTCCGATCACGCTGGCAGAGCTGCCGTTGAATCGGGGGTTTCAGGCGTATGGGGAAGGCGCGACGCAGCTGTTCACCATTCCGGGTGAAAACCCGACTTACGGAGTGCGCCTCCAGTTCCCGCCAACGTCCGGGGCTGCAATCTCACAGATCACGCCCGCGTGGGGCTTCCCGGGTTCAGATCGGATCACCGTCCGCGTAGACAATCAGATCGTCACCAGACGCATCAACCTGGCCGCCAGCGGGGCCGGATCGAGCAGTGTCGACTTCTCTCCCCCAATCGTGGTAGCCCCGGGTTCCGTGTTGGAAATCGGCGCCTCGACTTCCAGTGCCCAGGTCATTGGTTTCTCCCTCGGCGGCTGGACGCTCGTCCCCGGCGACGTGTAGCGAGGAGCGCCAGAGGACCCGGCGCGCAGCGCCGGGCCTCTGGCAGGATCGCCGGTCGTCTCGACCGGGCCGGCCGAGGGCAATCCGCCACGGCACATCCGATGATCATTCCGACACCGACGACCGTCGACTCCGTCGCACGTCGCGAACGCGCGGCCCGGTGCGAGTTCCCGAACGTCGGCATGATCCTCGAAAGCCACGCCCGCGAACTCGCATCGGCCGGACCGGTCGAGACGACCGGCGATCCTGCCGCACGCGCGCTCGCTTCGCTCGCGGTCGTGCGGCGCTCCGTGGCGGCGTCGTTTCGGCGTGGCGGGATGCGATGCGGCGCGACGTGCGGCGGCGCGGCGTGCCGCCGCCCCACGCATTCTTACGTTCTCACGTTCTCGCCCCCCCGCCCGCGCGTTCTCACGTCGTGGCGCCGCTGCGGCGTCGGGCGGGTCGCCCGGGCTACAACCCTGGCTTCACCATGTCTTCGGGCTTCACGACCTGGTCGAATTTCTCGCCGGTGATGACGCCGAGCTGGATGGCGGTCTCGCGGAGGTTCTTGCCTTCCTTGTGCGCGGTTTTCGCGACCTTGGCGGCGTTGTCATAGCCGATGTGGGGGTTGAGCGCGGTGACGAGCATCAGCGAGTTGCGCAGGTGCTGCTCGATGCGCGCCTTGTTGGGCTCGATGCCGACGGCGCAGTTCTCGCGGAACGAGTCGCAGACGTCACCGATCAGCCGGCACGACTGGAGGAAGTTGTAGATGATCACCGGCTTGAAGACGTTCAGCTCGAAGTTGCCAGACGCTCCGGCGACTCCGATCGTCGCGTCGTTGCCCATGACCTGCGTGGCGACCATCGTCATCGCCTCGCTCTGCGTCGGGTTGACCTTGCCGGGCATGATCGAGCTTCCGGGCTCGTTCTCCGGAATGTTGATCTCGCCGATGCCGCAGCGCGGTCCACTCGACAGCCAGCGGATGTCGTTGGCGATCTTCATCAGCGCGCAGGCCGCCGATTTCAGTGCGCCGTGCGCCGAGACGAGCGCATCGTTCGCCGCCAGGGACTCGAACTTGTTCGGCGCGGTCACGAACGCGTGCCCGCTCCGCTTGCTGATCGCCACCGCGACGCGCACGGCATATTCGGGATGGCTGTTGAGCCCCGTCCCCACCGCCGTGCCCCCGAGCGCCAGCTCGCAGAGGTGCGGCAGCGTGGCCTCGATCGCCCGCATGGCGTAGTCCATCTGCGCCACGTATCCCGAGAACTCCTGCCCGAGCGTGAGCGGCGTCGCGTCCTGCAAGTGCGTGCGTCCGATCTTCACGATGGACATGAACGCCTGCGCCTTCTGATCGAAGACGTCGCGCAGCGCCTTCATCCCGGGAAGCACGCGCTTCTTGATGCTGTCCACGGCCGCGATGTGCATGGCCGTCGGAAACGCGTCGTTCGACGACTGCGACTTGTTGACGTCGTCGTTCGGGTGGATGGGCTTCTTCGACCCCATCACCCCGCCCATCATCTCGATCGCCCGGTTCGAGATGACCTCGTTCACGTTCATGTTCGACTGCGTGCCCGAGCCCGTCTGCCACACGACCAGCGGGAAATGATCGTCCAGCTTGCCGTCGACGACTTCCTGCCCGGCCGTCACGATGATGTCGCGCTTCTCCGGCGAGAGCAGCTTGAGGTCCGTGTTGACGTCTGCGGCCGCCTGCTTGATGACCGCCAGCGCCTTGATGACTTCGAGCGGCATCCGCTCGCCACCGATCTTGAAGTTCTGCAACGACCGCTGGGTCTGAGCTCCCCAGTACCGATCCGCCGCGACCTCGATCTGCCCCATCGTGTCCGATTCGACGCGCGTCTTCATGATGACCTCGGCGCTTCCCGCCTTCTCGCGGACGAAGCGGTCGAGTATAGAAGCGGCCTGTGGCGCTCCAAACGGGCGCGCCACGGACCCGATCTCAGATGAAGAAGGTGATGCGATGACCAATGAACTGCCGAAGTGCACGCAGAAGATGCCTTACGTGAAGGGCGAGCAGCCGGGGACCTACGCCTGGTGCTCGTGCGGGACGTCGAAGACCCAACCGTTCTGCGACGGCTCCCACAAAGGAACCGGGTTCGCGCCCATGCGGACCGAACTGAAGGAGGCCAAGACGGTCGCCTGGTGCGGCTGCCGCAAGTCGGGCAACAAGCCATTCTGCGACGGCTCGCACAGCAAGATGTGAGGCGCCGCGGTGCCGCCTATCGACTGCGGACGAGCCAGATCGGCCCTGGGCAGATGATCGTGGCGGTCACCGGAAGTCGGGCCGCGACGACGTCAGGGTCGACGCGCTCGACCGTACCGAAGGCGGCGAGCTGAGCTTCGAATGCCGGGATCTCGGGCGGAGGCGTCGCCGGCGTGACGACGAAGACGAGAGGATTCGGGATCCGTCCGGCGAGCTTCAGTCCGCGGATGTCCATCAGGTCCTTGACCGCGAAGTCGCCCGCGATCAGCCGGTGCTTCATGTAGTACGTGACGCGCCGGAATCGACCGTCGCAGACGAGAAAGGAGTCGTCTTCGCCGACGAGTGCGTCGATCTCCGCGGCGACGTCGCGATACTCGGTCGTCTGCCAGGCCTCGAACCGACGGTGAACCTGGAGCGTGGCGAGGACGATCGTCAACGCGAGGAAACCGATCAGCAGCAGGGGCGTCCTCGGAAGCCGGCAAGCGGCGACGGCTGCAAGGACGACGATGCCCGGCGTGGCGTAGTAGGTCCAGAACTCGTGCCCGACTGCGTGATCGCGGAACAGCAGGACGTTCAGTACACCGGGAATCGTCAGTGCGAGCCCGAGGGAAAGCGCGTCGTTCGCGGTCTCACCACGCGACACCACGCGACACCACGCGACACCACGCGACACCACGCGACACCACGCGACACCACGCGACACCACGCGACACCACGCGACACCACGCGACACCACGCGACACCACGCGACACCACGCGACACCACGCGACACCACGCGACACCACGCGACACAGCACGCCCGCGACCGCAGCGAGGATCACGGGGATCGTGTGCATCTCCAGCACGGTGGCGCCCTGGTTCAGCGCCCACGCAGCCGGGGCCAGAGTGCTGCGAATCTCACCCAATCCGCGCACGGTCCAAAGCGCGTTCTTCACCCCGCTGAGCACGTAGGAACCGGTCATCGCAAGGTCGAAGCGTGGCGTGAAGCTCCGGCCCGCGACCAACGCCTCCTTCGCGTCGAAAGCCACGTCCGCCCAGAATCCGTGAACTGCGAACACCGCTGCGGCCGCGATCAGGCCCATGACGCCAAGAGCGACGACCCGGCCGATGCGCCTGTCGCCGCGCGGGCGAAGACACTCGTACACGAGCAGGGCCGGCACCGTGAAGTGTCCCTCCCAATCCATCCACGTCGCGACGACGTGTGCGAGCAGAACGGGGACGTACGCGAACGCGCGCCGATGTCGAAGTTCGACGTGAAGCAGCACGGTGATCAGCACGAAACAACACGTCGCCGCTTCAGGATTGCACATGGCGCCATAGATGAACGTCATGGGCACCGAGAGCCAGAGCACCGCAGCGACGGTCGCCACCCTCAGCCCGCCGCGTCGCGCGAGCAGCACGACGAGCACCGCGCCCGACACCGCACAGAACGCCGCGGGAATCTGTCGGAAGCTCCGCTCGCTGAAACCCAGCAGCCGGATCCCCACGCCCGTCGTCCACGCGAAGCCCGGAGGATGGTGGGCATACAGAACGCCGATGACGGGACGCGTCGGAAGGACTCCAAGGAATGGCATCCCGAGCACGTGCCGGAACCCCAGGCGATTCCAAACCCGGACCGGCTCGCCGTAGTAGAACGACGAGTTGCCATCGGCGACCCCACGGTCCCACGGTCGATCCCAGAAGGGCACATGACGGACGATCGCGAGCACGACCGTCGCCGCCAGCAGCCACCGCAGCCGGCGATCGTTCCACCGAATCGGAGGGATCGAGTCCCCATCGGAAACCGAACCGGCAGCTCCGCCGGTCCCCTTCCCACCTCGAGGAGACTCCGCCTGTGAACTGTGGATCGCTGACGCCAAGACTGCCGGCGATCATAGGTCCTCAGAGCCCACCGAGCCCGGAATTCGGCGTGCACGGACCCGCGTGAGATCCGAGCGCATGCGGACTCCGCGGCGGTGGGGGCAAAAAGAAACACGGCCCGGTCGCGAGACCGGGCCGTGTTTCGATTTGGAGTGCCGAGGACAGGACTTGAACCTGCATCCCCAGTTACGGGGGCCAGCACCTCAAGCTGGTGCGTCTGCCAATTCCGCCACCTCGGCGTGCGAACCCACTCCGCGAACGAAGTGGGCCGGCATTATAGGCCCCGAGGCGATGAACAAAAGCCCGGTGCGACGGTCACCGCGCACGGCGTCCACGCACGGGCCGGTTTCCCCATGAATCGCGGGCCAAACTCACTGTTTGGCGGGCGCGGACGTGGTGAACGCCGCCGAGAGCTTGTGGGCGCCGAAGCGAACCGTGTAGGTCCCCTTCGTCTTGTCCGACTCGTCGATCGCCATGCTCATCGTCAGGCTCTTCGCGACCTCGCCAGCGTCGTGCGTGAGCGTCACTTCCATGCCGCCCTTCGTCACGCCGGATTGGAACGCATCGAGCATGGACTTCCGCACCTCGACCGGGTCCAGGATGTTCAGGACGAACTGGCCGTCGGCCCTCTTCTCGACCGTCAGGTAGTAATAGCCCGGCGCGACGGTCGTCTTGCCGAAGGTCATGGGAAGGTTCGTGTCGAGCGTCGTCCAGAAGTCCGCGCCCAGGCGCCAGCGCTTGCCCGTCACCTTCTCCGACTTGATGTGCGCCTCGTACTCGTCCTTCCACTCGACCGGGCCCCACGACACGTGGATCTCGCCCTTGCCGCCCGTGTTCGAGAACATGGCCGCACGCGTGCTCTTCCGGTCACTCGACTGGTTGAAGAGCATCACTTCGTCCCCACCGCCCGCGTTCTTCCCGGCCTCGGCCGCGGCCGCCAGGAGCTTCTTGTACCGGGGATCCTCGTGGAGCGACGTCAGGTCCGAATCGCCTTCGATCTGATCGACGTTGTTGAAGCCGGCAGCGACGGCCTTCTCCAGGTACTCGAACGCCTTGTTGCTGTCCTTCTTCAGCGCGTAGACGCAGGCGATGTTGTAGGTCGCCGTCGCCTTCTCGCGCGGCTTGCCGAACTCGGCCGCTTTCTCGTGGGCCTTCAAAGCCTCATCGAGTTTGTTCTGGCTGTGGAGCGCATAGCCGTAGTTGCTCCACGTCGTTCCGTTCTTGCCGTCGATCTTCAGGATCTCGGCGAGGACCTTCTCGGCCTCGGGCCACTTCTTCGCCTCGAAGAGCTCCCGCGCCTCGGCGCGCAGCTTGGTGAGCTCGGCCTTCTGGTCTTGGGCCACGAGGCCGCCGGAGAGGAACGACACGAGCACGGTGAGAGCGATGAAACGTCGCATGGATGGAAACCTCCTGAAGCAATGACAACGCAATGGAGGCGCCCATCATTCGTCATCGGGCGACATTCAGAATGGACCGTGGGTCCGGTCGAGAGGGAAGCACCGCAGGGCGAGCCATCGCGGTGCCGAGTCGGTCAGGATCGGCGACGCGACGCCGGGGGCCTGGAAACGGCCGTCCCAGCAACGCTGCCGCCGAGGGGCCCTCTGCCGGGCCCCTCGCCGTCGTCGGGATCGTCGATCCCACGGTCCGATCTCACAGTCGATACCCGCTCGCGCCGGCGACGGCGCCCGGTCGGATCGGGCGGATCACGATCGTGCCGCCGGCTGGCGGGCAGAATCCCGACCCGGGCTGCGGCCACTGCTCGTAGAGCGCCTGCCCTGCCGCTCCCGTGATCGTCCCGAGTTGGGAGAACCACGTGAACGACTTGGCCGGCGGCGTCGGCGCGCCGTTGGAGATTCCGATGATGCCGTCGGACGAGTCCACGCGCCCCCAAGCCATGCGAATCGATCCGTTGCTTTCGAGGATCACGCCGAACGTGCTCGAGTCCGTCGATGCCGCTCCGGTCTGCCGCACGTTCGTCCAAGACACCGTGAACGTCGTGGGGGTTTGCGCGTAGGCGATCTGCCCGGCGACCGAGGTGTCGTAGTCATCCCACATCACGGCGATCTTCGCCGGCGCGCTGGTGAGCGCCGCGACCGACTCCACAGCCGTCGGCAAGGCCGCCCCGAACGAGAGCGTGCCGTTCTCGTTCACGAAGACGCCGGTCCGCGCCACGCCGTAGTACGGGAACGTGAAGCCCGAGCCGAACGGAACGAACACGGAACCGTTCCCGGGAATGGAGACGATCGTCGTGCCGACGAAGTTGGAAGGGATCCCGTTCTCGACGTTGATGTGCGTGGCCGCGGTCAGAGTGAATCCCGATGAAGAGCCCGGGTCGGTCACGACCGCCTGGAACCCCGCGAAGGGCCCCGTCGGAAGCGCCGGCATCGTGAAGTTCACGGACTGCACGCCGAGGCTTCCCGTGTTGCCGAGCGAACCGGGAGGAGCGCCGCTGCCGATTCCGTCGACGATCGGCATCAGCGAAAGCGCCGGACTCAAGTTCAACACACCGAACGGAGCGATCACGGAACCGTGAGAGACGGCCGACCCCGCGATCAACATGAACGGCGCGTTGGCGTTGCCGAAGCACGTGGCCACCATGGTCTCCCCCGGTGCGTAGCTGCGGAAGCCGGGCTGGACCGTCGTGGGCGCGCACCCCGAGCCGCCGGCGAAGGCGAACCCGGCGAACGGAGTGTTGGGCTGGGCGCACGCAACCGCGTCGAGGAGGTAGATCTCGTCGACCTTCAACACGGAGACGTTGTTGATCGCCGCGCCCGCATTTCCGCAGACGATGCGAAGCTCGAGCGTGCGTCCGCTGAGGGACGCGGGAATCGGCACGAGTGCGCGCTTCGGGCCCACGGGAGCCACTTCCCACTTCGTGCCGGTGTTGACGAACGGCACGATCACACCGGCGGGCGGCACGGCCGAACCGGGGATGTTCGTGAGCGACAGGCTCGCGTTCGAATCGACGAACAGGAGGTTCTGCACGTGCTGCGGGCAGGAGGAGAACGTCACGTCGACGAGGTCGATGGTGGCGAAGTCGTCGAACGTGCCGTTCTGCGGCGCCTCGCCCGATTGCCACGTCCACGCGAAGCTCATGACGGCGTTGCTCGAAAGCTGGGGGATCACGAGCGTCTGACGGACTTCGGTCACGGTTCCTTGTTGGAAGCCGCAGGAGAACCCGCTGGGCTGCGCCGCGAACGTCAACCCGGACGACACCATCCGAAGCCAGTTCCGGCCCGCTCTCGGGAAGCCGGCGCCGTCGCTGCTCGTTCGCGTCTCGATCGTCGCCGCGTTCGGAATGTTGGGGCCCGTGAAGGCGGACCAGGGCGGTGCAAGCGTCGGGCCGCCCACCTGGCCATCGAAGCCCGGATCGGCGACACCGCCGTTCGCCGGCACCACGGCGCAGTACGGCGCGGTGTTGGGGATCACGCCGAACAGGTTGTCACTCGCGTTCATGAACGGCCCCGTGAGACCGGATCCGAACTCCGCAGCGAACTGCGTCGGATTCGGCAACGCGAACACACCGTCGTAGAACTCGTAGGGGGTTTGGGTGACGCCGGCCATCCCAAACAGTGCCGGATCCGCCCCGGGCGGGATCGGAATCGCCGGCGGAAGGCGCTCGAGTGTGAACGTTCCGTAGCCCATCGGGTTGCCGTTGCCCTGGAGCCCGCAGCACGTCAGCGGAGCGGGGAGTGGGCCGCCACAGCTCGCACCCACGCAACCAGCAACGCTGATCCCCGTCGGTGGCGATCCGATCGGCGTCCCCGACGCGTCGAGCAGGAACCAGTTGAACGAGAGCGTCTCGCCCTCGTCGAAGTCGTCGATGGTGAGGGTGAACCCATCGAGTGCGTTCCCCGTGCCGGCTGGGATCGGATTGGGCATGACGCCAGGTCCACCGTCGGCGGAGAGATCGCCCAGCGCGTCGACGCCGTCGACGAACGGAGGTCGGCCGCCGCAGCCGAAGACGCTCGGGTTCACGGGAACGGCCGGCCCGGTGACCGCCGTGAGACGCGCACCCGGTACCAGGCGCGCGACGGCGTTCGTGGCTTCCCAGCAGTTTCGCAGATCGCCTCCGATCATGGCGGTCATGACGTCGCGCGGCGGAACCGGCGTGCCGACTGCAGCCGTTCCCCAGGTTGCGAGCGTCGGCGTGGAGAGCGTCGCGATCCAATCGTTGCTCGCGACGCCGGGGCCGAGGTCCCCACGTCCACGGCCACTGTGGATCGCGGGCGAATCGAATACACCGACCCCGATCTCGTTGGCGCCCGGAGGTTGCCCCACGGCGCCGCCGCGGCCGTCCGAGTCGATGCTCGCTCCGCCGAACGCGACGCCCGGGATGTCCAACGCGGGAATCGTCGTCCAGGAGATGTTCGGGAACCCCGTCGCACCCACCTTCGTGGTCGCCGTCGTGACGGCCATCATCAGCCCGTGAACGGGAACACCGGTCCAGTTCAGGACCTCGAACTCGAAGACGAACGAACTCGTCGTCCCCGGGACCCGCTCGATGTCGGTCACGCGGAAGCAGAACACGCGCGGCGGCGTCGCCGGAATCCGGAGGGGTGGCGGCGCCGGCGGTGGCGCCATCGGGTCTTTCGCGGGCAGGAACGGCACCGTCATGAGTGTCGTCAGGAAGAGGATCCAGCGGACGATTGCAGCGCTCATCTCATCTCCTTTCCGCGCCGGGCGCGGGTTCCATCTGCGGAACCCGTGGCGGGATACAGGCCATCGGACCAAGAGAGACGCGTCAGCCGTCGTCGCCGGGGGCAACCTTCACGCGAATCCTCAGCCGGCGCGTGAACGCGCACGCCGCGCGTTCGGCTTGCAACCACCCACGGGCTACGGAGTAGGATCCGCCCGTTGCCGTTCGCGAAGGTAGCCCTATCCCGATGCGTGTCGCGAGATCGTCGACCGTTGGAGTCGAAGCCACCACGCCTGCGACAGACCGCCTCCTCGCGGAGCTGTACGCCGAGCTGCGCGAGATCGCGCGCGCGGTCCTCCGGAGGGCGGCCGGGAGTGATGGCATCTCCGCCACGACGCTCGTACACGAAGCGTGGTTCAAGCTCTCCGACCAGCGCCGCGCCAACTATCACGACCGCACGCACTTCCTCGCCGTCGCGTCGATCGTCATCCGCCGGCTGCTGGTCGACCACGCGCGCCACGCGAAGGCCAAGAAGCGCGGCTCGGGCGGCAAGCCCGTCACTCTCCACACGGCGGCGCTCGCCGATGCGCCCGCCACCGTCGACGTACTCCTGCTGAACGAAGCTCTCGACCGGCTGCGAGTCCTCGACGAGCGCCAATGCCGCATCGTGGAATTGCGTTTCTTCGGCGGCCTCGAGGTCGCCGAAGTGGCGGCCATCGTCGGGGTTTCCGAACGCACGGTGAAGGGCGACTGGCGGATGGCGCGCGCCTGGCTTCGCCGAAACCTCACGCTGGGAGCGACCGCATGAGCCAGCTCAGGCACGCTCTCGCGCGCAAACTGTTCCTCGAGTTGATCGATGCCCCCGCGTCCGAGCGCGAGATGCGCCTCCTCCGAGTCGCGAGCGACGACGCCGCGCTCGCCGGCGAGGTCCGCGACCTCCTGGCTGCCGACGGCGAAGCCGACGGCTTCCTGGAAACGCCCGTCGTCCCCCGGGCGACGTTGGAGGCAACGATCGAGGAGTCGCCGAGCGAATCCGTCGTGCCGTCGGCGCTGGGCGAGTTCCGGATCGTCGGCGTGCTCGGCTCCGGAGGCATGGGCATCGTCTATCTCGCCGAGCACGACCACCCGCCACGCCGCGTCGCGCTGAAACTGCTGAAGCCCCATCTCGGATCGCGCCAGTCGCTCCGTCGCTTCCATCACGAAGCGGAAGCGTTGGGACGCCTGAGCCATCCAGGGATCGCCCGGATCTTCTCCACAGGTACGTTGTCCACCGCGGTCGGGCCGCAGCCGTTCCTCGCCATGGAACTGGTCGAGGGCGCGCCGCTGCTCGACTGGGCGCGCGAGCACGCGCCCTCGCCGGAACGACGCCTGGAGCTCATCGCAACCATCGCCGACGCCGTCGAACACGCTCACCAGCGCGGCGTGATCCACCGGGACCTCAAGCCGGCGAACATCCTCGTCGATCCTTCAGGTCAGCCTCGCATCCTCGATTTCGGCGTCGCCCGGCTCACGGCCCATCAGGAGGCAACGAGCTGCGAAACTCGGACCGGCCAGCTCGTCGGCACCCTGCCATACATGAGCCCGGAACAGGTGAGCGGAGCGCCGGAGCAGGTCGACACGCGCACGGACGTGTATGCGCTCGGAGCGATCGCGTTCGAGATGCTCACGGGTCGCCTGCCGATCGACGTCGCGGACAAGCCCCTCCCGGAAGCGGCGCACCTCATCTCGTCCCAGGAGCCGGACCGCGTCTCGACCTTCGATCGGCGACTCGGCGGCGATGTCGACGTCATCGTCGCGACGGCTCTCGCGAAGGAGAAGGAGCGCCGATACGGATCCGCCTTCGCGCTCGCGCACGACATCCGCCGGCACCTTCGCCACGAGCCGATCCTCGCGCGAACGCCAAGCCGTCTCTATCTCCTCACGAAGTTCGCACGACGTCACCGCGGCGCCGTGATCGGCGTCGCGGCCGTGTTCCTCGCGCTCGTGCTCGGAATCGCCGCCACCTCCTGGCAGGCGATCGAAGCGATCGCGGCCCGCACCCTCGCCGAGGAGCGCGAGCGCGCCGCGACGGCCGCGCGAGCCGCGGCGGCGGCCGAGTCACGGCGTCAGGCGATGATCGTCCGCTTCATCGTCGACATGTTCGCCTCGACGCAGCCCGACGTCGCCAAGGGCAAGGACCCGACGATCCGGGAGTTCATGGTGCGGGCATCGTCCGATCCGACCCAGACGTTCGGCAACGATCGGCTGTTCGAGGCGACGATGCGCCACATCTTCGCGGACGTCTTCTGGGGCTGGCACGACGACGCGAACTCCGTCGCCCAGGCCAGACAGGCCCTCGAGATCCGCACGACCGAGCTGGGCGCGGATCACGCAGACACGCTCGAGTCGGAGTGCCTCCTCGCGCTCTCCATCATGTCCACGGACTCCGCGGCTGCCCGGAAGCATCTCGAACACGTGCTCGAGGTGGAACGACGGCGGGCCGACCCGACGCCTGCGAGCCTTCTCGCCCTCTCCAACAACCTCGCCCTCGTCCTCGAGGACCAGGGCGACTTCGAGGCTGCGGAGCGCGCGTCGCGCGCAACGGCCGAGACCTGTGACGCCCGCCCCGACGTGCCTCTCGTGAACCGCGCGACCGCGTGGACGACACTCGCCGGAATCCTCGAGCGCCGTGGCAAGCTGGCGGAGGCCGAGCAGATCCTGCGCAGGAACCTCGACGAGGCGCAGCGGGAGCTCGGCAAAGACCACACCCTGTCGATCACGATCGCGAACAACCTCGGAGGACTCCTGGCACGCTCGGGACGATCGGACGACGCGCTGAAGATGCTCGAGTCCGCGCTCGCGCTCGAACGCAGGGTGCTTCCCGCAGACCACCCCGACACCGCGACGACGTTGAACGTGCTGGGCGCGCTCTACGTCCGTCGACGTGATCCCGCGTCGGCGCGTCGGTCGTTCGCGGAGGCGCTCTCGATGCGCGAGCGTCTGTTCGGCGTCACGGACTTCCGAACGATCGCCGTGGTCGACTCGCTTGCAAGCCTGGAGGTCGGTGCCGGTCGCCCAGAGGCGGCGGCGCCCCATCTCGCACGGCTTTGGGCGGCGCGGGAAGCGTCCGCAGCTCAGGGCAGCCCCGAGGCCATCGGAATCGCATTCGCCTACGGCGCATGCCTTCTCCAGTCGAATCGGTCCGGTGATGCGATCGGCGTCCTCCGCGCGGGCTTCGATGCCGAGCGCGCAAAGTCCCCGACGGCGACGCGCGTGGCGAACTTCCGGCGACTTCTCGAACTGGCCTATGCACGACAGGATCGCATCCCGGACCTGCTCGCACTCCTCCGCGAAGAGAGCGACGCCATCGATGCGCGTTTCGGCGAGGGCGACGAGCGCGCCATCGAACGCCGCCTGGCGGTCGCCGACGCGGAGCTCGGCGCCGGCCAGCTCGCCGGGAACGACGAGGGACTCGCGGAGCGCGTGCGAATCGCCGAGGCGACACTCGGACGGCATCACGACCTGGTGGCGTGGGGCAAGGAACTGCAAGCCTTCGCGCTGCAGCGCGAGCGACGTTCAAAACGAGCCGAGGCCCTCTTCCGCGAGGCGCTCGCCATCCGGGAGTCCCGCGACGACGCGCCGATTCGCGCCGCGTGGTTGCGCGGACAGCTGTTCCTGCTCGGCCGCGCCCAGGGGAACGTCTTTCCTGCCGCGGACTTCGCTGCCGGCTTCTGGGGAACGCTCATGTCCTTCGCGCGCCAGCCGCTCCAATCGGCCACGGAAATCGTCAGAGTGCTCTCCCGATCCAAGTTCGGCGAAAACCACGCGACGCGGCGCTGAAGCCGGCCGCCGGACTTGACCCTTTCCAGGACGCCGCCGATGATCGACGGTGCGCAACCGCGGGCGCCACTTGCCGATGACATCACCTCCGCCGGAAGAACAAGCACACACGAAGGCGTTGCTCGACCGCGCCGCGAACGGCGACGGGGAGGCGGTTGCGGCTCTGCTCGACCGCGACCGGGACCGCCTCCGTCGAATGGTCGAAGCGCGGCTCGATCGCAGGTTGCGAACTCGCGTCGACGTCTCGGACGTCCTGCAGGACGTGACGCTCGAGGCGGCGCGCCGTCTTCCCCGGTACACGGAGCGACGGGAAATGCCCTTCTTCCTGTGGCTGCGATTCCTCACGGCACAGCACATGGCGGAGCTGTGCCGCCGCCACCTCGGCGCCGATCTGCGCGACGTCCGTCGAGAAACGGATGGCGAAGTGCTGTACGGCGCGTCGTCCGCCGACTGCCTCGCGGCTCAGTTCGCAGCCGAACAGACCAGCCCGACGCAGGCAGCGGTTCGGGCAGAGCGTCGCATGCTCGTCGAGCACGCCCTCGCCCAGCTCGAACCCGCGGACCGGGAGGTCCTCAGCCTGCGACACTTCGAGCAGCTGTCGAACCTGGAGGTCGCGCGAGAACTGGGACTCGAGCCTTCGGCGGCGAGCAAGCGCTACCTGCGAGCGCTGACGCGCCTGCGAGGGATGATCGACTCGTCGCTCGGCGACTCGGGACCCGATCGACGATGACCGCGCCGGAACGACCGAACGACGTGGAGGCGATCGTCGACGCGTTCGCCGACGCCTGTCGCAGAGGGTTGCGGCCTGACGTCGCGACGTGGGTCTCGCGTCATCCCGAACATGCGGATGCGCTGCGCACACTCCTCCCGGCCGTCGCGCTCCTCGAGCGTCACGTCGTCGACGCGACCACGCCCCCGACCGTTCCGGTTTTCGTGCAGACACTCGCGGCCCCATCTCGCGTCGCCGAATACCGGATCGTCCGCGAGATCGGGCGCGGCGGCATGGGCGTGGTGTTCGAGGCGATCGAAGAACCGCTGAACCGCCGGGTGGCCCTCAAGCTGCTCCTGTCGCGGCACCTGGCCGGCGCGTCCGACGTCGCGAGGTTTCAGCGCGAGGCCGAAGTGGCGTCGCGGCTCGAGCATCGGGGAATCTGCACCGTGCTGCGCGCGGGAATCGACGGGGGGATCCCGTTCATCGCCATGCGCTTCGTCGAGGGCGAAACGCTCCACCGCCGGATCTGTCGGGAACGAGAGGCGGGGCAGGTTCCCTCGCGGCGTGACCAGATCGTCGAGCGTTTGCGGATCGTGCGGTCGGTCGCCTCCGCGCTGCACGACGCACACGAGCGCGGCGTCGTCCACCGCGACGTCAAGCCGCAGAACATCATGATCGACCCGACGGGCGAGCCGGTCATCCTCGACTTCGGCCTGGCGCGCGACGTCGACGGCGCGCTGCCGACCCTCACACGTACGGGTGACGTGTGCGGCACGCCTGCCTACCTGGCGCCGGAGACGCTGGCGGGCAACCGCGGCGAGCCGGACCCCGCAACCGACATCTACGCGCTCGGCGTGACGCTCTTCGAGTGCCTGACCCTTCGCCGCCCGTTCGACGAGCCGACGATCGACGCGCTCTACCACTCGATCCTCCGGGACCCGGTGCCGGATCCGCACCGGCTCAACCCGGCCATCGACCGCGACCTCACCGCCGTGATCCAGACGGCGCTCGAGAAGGAGCCGATGCGCCGCTACCAGACGGCCGCGGCCCTGGCCGCCGACCTGCGCGCGGTGATCGAAGGACATCCCGTGTCCGTGAAGCCCCTCTCGACCGTGGGCCGGATCGTGCGTTGGTCCCAGCGGGAGCCCGCCAAGGCCCTGCTCGCGGTGACCCTCGTCGTGCTCGTCCCCATCGTCGCTGGCTTGTGGGCACTGCTCGCGACGAAGATGCCCGAGATCACGCAGGCCGAGCAGGCCTTGCGTCGGGATCGCGTCGAATCGGCGATCACCGACGGCTACCTCGAGCTGGGCGAAGCGAGCGCCGCGGATGCCCGGGCCTGCTTCGAGCGCGCCCTGGACGAACAGGCCGACTGCGTCGAGGCGATCGCCGGCGTCGTGATGTCCTACCTGGCAGAGGGGAAGCAGCACGATGCGCTCGGCGTCCTCGATGCGCACCCGCAATTCGAGGCGCACCACCCATCGCTGCGCTTCCTCCGCGCGGGCGCGCTCGAGCGTCTCGGCCGACGGGACGATGCCGAGCGGATCGTCACGGAGACGCCCCAGCCCGCGGATGCCATCGACTGCTTCCTGGCGGGGATCCACGAGCTCGAGCGGGGTCACGGCGGCGCGAAGGATGCGTTTCCGCGTGCGCTGGCACTCATCGAGCGAGCGGATCGGCTCTCCCCCATCGCCCGACACATCTACGTCGCCGGCCTCGCGCACGCGACCTACCACTGCAACGATCACGAACGCGCTGCGCAGGTCGGAGAGAAACTCATCACGCTCTGGCCCAAGGCCCCCTCGAGCTGGCATTGGCGCGGCTTCGCGACGCAGGTCATCGACCGACCGACGGCCGAAGCGAGCTTCCGAAAAGCGCTCGAGCTCGGGTCGCGGTCTGCCTCGACGCACAGCGATCTCGCTCACGCCCTCGCCGAGCGGGGTGCGATGGACGAGGCGATCCGCGAGTACGAGGAGGCCTGTACGTTGAGCCCCACCAGTGCCGTGCACGCCCTGAACCTTGCGGCCGGGCTGGAGAAGGCCGGGGCGACCGCGCGCGCCGTGGCCACGTTCCGGCGTGCGACCGAGCTCGCGCCGACCTATCGAAAAGCGTGGATGAGCTACGGCGGAGCCTGTCTCCGCACGGAAGACGTCCCGGCGGCGATCGCTGCCTACGGGCACGCGGTCGAGCTGGCCCCCCCGAGTGCGGAGGCCTGGTCGTGGCTGGGCACCGCCTACGGTCGATCGGGCGACGCGGCGAACGCGTTGGAGGCGCAGAGGCGGGCGCTCGCCATCGATCCGGACCACGCGTTCGCGCATGCGTCGATCGGAACGGACCTTCTGAAGCAAGGACACGTCGACGAAGCGATCGAGATGCTCGCGCGCGCCACGCGGCTGGATCCCACCATCGGATTCGCGTTCGCCAACCTCGCGGCGGCCTACTCCCGGGCAGATCGGCTCGATGAAGCCCGCGCGCCGCTTCGCCAATGCCTGCGCCTCCAGCCGGGTGATGCGACCGCATTCGGGAACCTGCGCATCCTGCTCACCCATCGAGGCGATCTGGTCGAACTCGTGGAGATCTGCCGCAGCTACGCGTCGGCCCGTCCCAAGGACGCGGATGCCGCATCCGCGCTGGCGTCGGCGCTCCTCCAGGTCGGACTCACCGAGGAGGCTCTGGCCGCAGCACGGCGCGCGGTGGAGCTCCGCCCGGATGATCCGTCCTCTCATGCCGCCGTCGCCGAGGCGTTCCGCCACATGGGCCGCCTCGACGAAGCGCTGGACGCGGACACGCGCGCTGTCGAGCTCGCCGCGTCGGCGTCGCGACCGACGGCGCGATTCACGGACGCCGCGCCGCGAGACCGCGGCATGCTCGACTACCTCGAAATCGCCGACGCGCTCGATGCCGGCGGGAGCCTGCCCCCAGCACCGCTCACGCAGTGCGAGGTCGCCTGGACGGCTCTCGTATGCGGTCGGTTCCCGGCGGCGCTCGCGGTGGCGCGTCAGGTGCTCGATAGGCCGACCGCCCAGGTCTCGACCGAGCTTCGCGACCGTGCCCTGTACGTTGCGGCGAGTGCTGCCGTCGGGCTTTCGACGCGTGGCGACGCGTCCATGCGTACCGCGGCGCGCGGCTTCCTCGCGAAAGCACTCGACCTGCATGCGCCTGACCTCGCCCACGGCTCGCAGATTCCTGCGGACGTGCGGAGCTTCTGGTGCCGCATCCTCCTCGATCCGCGGCTCGCGGCGGTTCGCGACGCAAGCGCACTCGCGGCATTCGACGAAGCGGAACGGACCGCGTGGGCCGCGGTCTGGGGCAAAGTGCGTCGCTTCGTCGAGGCCCCGTGAGGGCGCGCGGGTGGAGCGGTCTCGCCGTGGATTCCATCCCGACCGGATACCTTTGAGCGAGCGGACGCGACGCATCGCTCACCGCCCCGTTTGCGAGTAGGTTGTCTGCGTTCCGGCGCCGGTGTGCTCTGGAAGTTCCCGTCGATGCAGCCTTCTGACCCCGAATCGGACGCGGCGGAACTCGTGACGATTCACGAGTTCCTCCTCGCGCTCTCAGCGGACATGGAATCCGGCGGCCCTCGACCCGTCGACGACTACCTGAAGGCCTTCCCCGGGCACGAGGAGTTGCTCCGCCGCGAATACGCCGAGGCGTTGGAGTCGGCACCGTCGTCCGAGTCTCCCCAGACGCTGGGCCACTACCGGCTCGACGAGATGATCGGCCGCGGCGGACAGGCGACCGTGTATCGGGCGCGGGACACACGCCTTTCTCGCGACGTCGCGCTGAAGGTCTTCCGCGCGGCAGAGCTCTTCGAGAATGCGGCCGCGATCGCGCGGTTCCGCCGCGAGGCTGATCTGCTGTCGCGGCTGGATCATCCGGGAATCTGCACGGTGTTCGGAGCGGGCTCCGAGAACGGAGCTGCGTGGATCGCCATGCGGCTCGTGAAGGGCGAAACGCTCGCCCAATCGATCGACTCCGAGCGCGAGCGTCTCGGCGCGGATCTTCCCGAGGCGTCGGAACCACTCGACGTGCGGCGCGAGTGGATCACGCACGTGATCGCGGTCATCGAGTCCGTGGCGCGCGCGGTGGAGACGGCCCACGCAGCCGGGATCGTGCACCGCGATCTGAAGCCCGGGAACGTCATGATCGACGCGACCGGAGCGCCGGTCGTGCTCGACTTCGGCCTCGCCGCGGTCGAAGACCAGGGCCACGGTGGACTGACTCAGAGCGGCGACGTGCTGGGAACACCGGCATTCATGGCACCGGAGCAGATCCGGGGTGACCGTGCGAGGATCGACCGCCGCGTGGACGTCTACGCCCTCGGAGTGATCCTCTACGAGTGCGTGACGCTCCGCCGCCCGTTCACGGCACCCACGCGTGAGGGGCTCTACCGCGCGATCCTCGACGAGGACCCTTCGCCGCCCCGGCGGCTCGCGCGCGGAATCCCATCGGACCTCGCCGTCGTCGTCGAGACTGCGATGGCGAAGGAGCCGACACGCCGCTATCAGACCGCCGCCGACCTGGCGGAAGACCTGCGAAGGCTGCGGATGCACGAGCCGATCCGCGCCCGGCCGGCGACGGCGCTCACGCGCTTGTCTCGCTGGGCCCGGCGCCGGCCTGCCGTCGCGGCTCTCGCCCTCCTGCTGATGGTCGGCGTTCCGACCGTGACGGGCCTCGTCGTCTACGTCCTCGTCCGACTGCCGGACATTCGCGCCCAGGATGCTGCAAGGCTCGCGCGCGCCGTCGAGCGCGAGCTCGAACTGGGTTTCGGCGACCTCGCCGAAGGTGACCCACGCAAGGCCGTCGACGCATTCTCGCGCGCCCTCGCGCTTCGCCAGGACTCTGCCGAGGCCGTCGCAGGCGCAGCGCTCTCGAGACTGCGCCTGAACGATCCGGCCGACGCCCTGCGCATTCTCGACTTGCACGGAGAGGTCTCCGCTCGCACGCCCGGTCTCCTCCGCCTGCGGGCCGACGTGCTTCGCGCGCTCGGCCGCGAGGCCGAGGCCACGGCCTTGGTGTCGGGTCTGGCCCAGCCCGACGATGCGCTCGGGTGGTTCCTCGCGGGGTCGCGCCTCGCGCTCACCGGCCACCGCACGAACGACGCGAAGGTCTGGCTCGAAGCTCAGCGTGCCTTCGATCAGGCCGTCCGTCTCGCACCGGTCGCCCGCGCCCTCTACCACTTCGAGGCTGCCCACGTCGCCGGCCACGCACACGATGAGGCTGCGGCACGCGCGGCAGCGCAGGCGATCCAACGACTGTGGCCAGATCACGAAGACACCTATTGGTGGAGCGGCCTCGCGCTCATGGACGTGGACCCGCCGGCTGGCGCCGCAGCCTTCCGCAAGCTTCTGACCTTGCGGCCCAACGACGCGCAGGCGTTCAGCCTGCTGGGTCGAATCACGGCGAACCAGGGGCGGCTCGACGAGGCCGAGACCCTCTTCCGCAAGGCGGTCGCCCTGCGCCCTGACAAGGGCGATCTGCGCCATGAGCTGGGCTACCTCCTCCTCCTGCAGAAGCGACCGGACGACGCCGTCGATGCCTATCGACAGGCGACGGAACTCGACCCGAAGTCGCCACTCTTCTGGACCGACTACGCCGCGATCCTCACGCAGGTGGGACGGAACGACGATGCACTCGCCGCAAGCGAGCGCGGCGTCGCCGCACTTCCCGACTCCGCGGCGTTGCGATTCACCCACGCGACCGCGCTGGAGACCGTCGGTCGCCGCGCCGATGCGAAGGCCGCGTACGAGGCCTGTCTCGCTCGGGATCCGTCAGTCGCCGAAGCGCACTGCAACCTGGGCCTGCTGCTGAGGGCCGAGGGGGCGCTCGACCAGGCACTCGTTCACTTGAAACGGGGTCACGAACTCGGCTCGAAACGCCCCGGTTGGACCTATCCGTCGGCGGATTGGGTGAGCGAGACGGAGCGGATGATCAAGGATCAAGAGTGATCTGCGGGCGCCCCGCGAAGGGCGTCAGACTTCGGCCAGCTCGTCGACGAGGGATTGGGGAAGCGTCTCGCGGAGTGCGTCGAGCGCTCGCGAGTACCGCATGCTGACGGCCTTCTCGGACTCGCCGAGCCGCCGGGCAACCTCCTGGTTGGAGAACTGCTCGATCCCGCGGAGCACGAACACCTCGCGAGCGCTCTCCGAGAGCGACGTGACGGCGCGATCGATCGCGAGCGCGACTTCGCCGCGCCGCGCGCGCTCGGAGGCCTCGGTCACGTCGGCTGGCAGACGGTTCAGCGGCTCGGACACGTCCGACGTCGGCTCCATCAGCCGCGGCTTTCCGCGAACGTGCTTGCGCATCAGTTCGTTGACGAGCCGGAGCAGGGTCGTGCCGAGGAAGCGCAGCAGCACGGGGGTGAGACGCCCATCGCGCGGAGTGAGCGTGGCGATGTGCGGGAGCGATCGGACCCAGACCTCGTCCACGACGTCCTCCGGATCATAGAGCCGTGCGAGCGGTCCCCGCACGCGGAAGGACGCCTGCAGCCGCAGGAGCGGCGAGAACCGCGAGATCACCCAGGCAAGACTCTCCATCTCGCCGCGATGCGCACGTTGAACGTGGATCGACGTGGCGGCTGGGTCCCAGGAGGTTGCGGGCAGCGGGGGGGTCACGGCGGCGATCGTAGGTCGACCCGTGGCGGCCGGGCAAGTGTCCGCAGGACCACGGGGCATCGCCCGTGAACGCGTCCCCGACGGCGCAAAAACTCAACTCGTTGGCCGGCCGTCGGCGGAAGCGCAGACCTCTTACGCAGGCCCCTAACCTCTTTTCGATTCCGTCTTTACCCGAATCCGCGAGACAGGCCTGTCCTCGGGTCGCACCCGTTGCAGTTCCTGCTTCATCGAGCACGGGAACCCCGTGCGGAGGTGAACTCATGAAGACCGGAACTCGATTCGTTCTTTCGGCGCTGCTCGT
This sequence comes from Planctomycetota bacterium, assembly GCA_044222185.1. Lineage (GTDB taxonomy): Bacteria > Planctomycetota > CAIWVZ01 > JBGANV01. The sequence goes on along the minus strand of JBGANV010000002.1, from coordinate 616,139 downwards.
GAGCCATGGGCTCCTCGGGCAGGCCGTCGTCAACTCATTCGTCGCGCCGATCTCGATCGCCAGCGGCGCCCGCTCGAACGCGGCTGAAACCCCGACGACCGTTTGGACCGAGACCGTCCAGGTTCCCGGGGCGACGTCGCTCCGGCTCCACTTCGATGCGGCCGAACTGGCCGGCGTGCACGACGCCATCGTCGTGATGAACCCCCTCGACGGGCAGGTCCACCGGCTCGATCAGCGCCGCCTCAAGGAATGGCGGAACTCGACAGGGTGGTTCAACGGCAACGTAGTGAACGTGGCCCTCGAATTGGGCGCGCACTCGCAGGGAACCGTCTCGATCGACTCGGCTCAGGTGCAGGCGGCGCCGCTCCTCCCGGAGAACGTCTGCGGCTCGGATGACCGCGTGTTGAGTTTCGACAACCGCGTCTGCCGGCTGATGATCGCCTCGAGCCAGGGCTCGTTCATCTGCACGGGGTGGCTCATCAACGATCACGCCACCTATCTCACGGCAGGGCACTGCTTCGACGGTCTCACGAACGTGAGCGTCGTCGGCGAGATCAACGTGCCGCTGTCGACCCCTGGCGGATCGATCTTGCACCCGGGCATCCTCGACCAGTTCCCCGGCGACGATACGGTCACGCAGTTCAACGCGGGCGGCGATGGCGACGACTGGGCCGTGGGACGACTTCATCCCAACACGGCGGGCACGAACATGGCGTTGTTCAACGGCTGGTTCGACATCATCCCGACGATCCCCCAGTTCTTCACGGCGCGACTGACGGGGTACGGCAACGACACGTCACCGACGCCCGAGCGGAACAACGTCCAGCAGACGTCGGCCGACGGCGCGAGTCTCCCGACCGTGGGCTCGCATCTCATCCTGCACAACGCCGATTCGGACCACGGAGCCTCGGGCGGCCCGCTGATCATCAACGGGACGAGCCTCACCGCGGGCATCCACACCACGGGCGCCTGCTCCTTCTTCACGAGCAACCGCGGGACGTCGTTCAACAACGGCTCCCTCATGTCTGCCATCAACGCCGTCGGTGGCTGCGCGGGCGTCTTCCTCGTGGATGGCGGCACGCCGCTCGTGACGTGCTCAGACACGATCTACAGCTGCGCACCCGTCGCCGGGAAGTGGAACGTCGTGGGCGTCTCGTCGCAGAGCGACTGGGACATCTTCCGCGAGAACGTCGGCTCGGCGTTCGGCGGCAACACCTGTGACTTCCTCCTCGCGAACGGCCACGTGGGCACGGTGCCGCCGATCTCGGGAAGCCTGCACCGCTTCAGCGGCTCGGCGACGGCTCACGCACAGTTCCGCAGCGCCACGCCCATCACGATCGGTCAGACGGCCGTTCAACCCTGGACCAACGGGGACATCCTCCGCGCCTTCGAGTTCCAGGTGACGACCCCGGGCAACTACGACATCACGATGACGGGCGATCCGTCGCTCAGCTGGCATCTCTACAGCCCGGGCGCTGGCACCGGGTGGTGGCAACGCACCACGAGCCTGATCTCCGCCGGTTCGGCCAACACCGGCACCGTGCCTACGTTCCCGCTCAGTCCGGGGTTCTACTGCATCATCGTCTATCGCGACGGTGACGCGGCGTCCGTCACGCCGTCGAACATCGCACTGACGGTCGTTCCGACGGGGACGACGCTCGCACTGCCGGCCAACACACCGCAGACGATCGCGGGTCAGTTCCAGGATTTCGTCCTCACCCCCACGGCATCGTTCTGGAATGGCGTCGCCTTGGCTGGCCAGAACGATTGGAGCCTGCTTCTGGGCTCGACGGGCGGCGTGAACCAGGGGGTGATCACCGAGTTTGGCGTGGCCAACGGCCACAACGGCGCCGTCTTCCCGACCACCGGCACCGCCGTGCGTCAGGGCGGCGCGGCCCCCGGAACGATCGAGTTCGCCCCGGCCGTGCAGCTCGGAAACGGTGGCCTCGTCGTCACGACCCTGCCCGCGGGTCACGTCATCAAGATGCACGAAGTGATCACGTTCGTGCCTCTCACCGAGGACTTCCTCATCACGGGCGACCCCTCGCTGAAGTGGTTCATCTTCGCACCGGGAACGACGGCGGGTTGGATCGGTCGCAACCAGGCGATCGCGAGCGGCATCGTCGGCGACGCGGGGACGACGATCACGTTGCAGCCCGGCGCCTACGCCATCGCCATCGTCCATGACGGGCCGCCGTCGACGACCGATCTCCCGTACAGCCTGGCGGCGCTCGCGTCGTCGTCGCACCTGACGCTCGCCGGTCCCGGCGCGTCGGTCGCCGTGAACTCCCCGGCCTACACCTTCTCCATGGTTCCGTCGGCGTCGCGCTGGAACGCCGTCGGCATCTACTCGGGCAACGGCATCACCGCCGGCGGATGGGGCGTCTCCATGGGCGCCGCGCAGTCGTTCGTCGGCGCGGGGACGTCGGTCCTCGTCGCGAACGGCCATCTCGGAACGATCGCCCCCACGAACGGCATCCTCCAGGGCACGGGCATCCTCGGGTCCATGAGCGGCACGCTGCACGAGTCGAACGTCATCACGATGACGCCGGGCACGCCGTCGAGCGCGACCCTTTCGCCGTTCCCCGCCGTGTACACGTTCGAGTTCAACGTCACGACTCCGGGTCCCTACGACCTCGGCGTCACCGGGCCGAGCGGCTTCGCATGGAGCCTCTTCCGGCCGGGCGCGTCCGCGGCCTGGCGACCGCTGGCGCAGGCCGATCTCTCGGCGGGCTTCGGGACGCAGTCGAGCGTTCCGCTCCAGGCCGGGTGGCATGCCATCGTCGTTCGGCGCGGCACGGGATTCACGGTGTCCGGCACGACGGCGACCGTCTCCGTCACGCCCGTCGCCAATCCGGCGCCGTCGCTCACGAGCGTCACGCCAACGTCCGTCCTGGCGAACGCGGGCGCGACGACCATCACGCTCGCGGGTTCGGGGTTCAACGCGTTCAGCGACGTGCGTTGGGACGTCACGACGTCCCTCGCCGTGACGTCCGTCACGCCGACGGCGATCACGTTGACGCTTCCCGCCTCGCTCCTCGCATCTCCGGGCGTCCACTCGATCCGCGTGCAGAACCCCGCGCCGGGCGGCGGCATCTCGTCCACGTCCACGTTCACGGTGAATGCGGCCGTACCGATCCTCGCGATGGTCTCGCCGTCGGGGACGATCGCAGGTGGCCCCGCGACGAACGTGGACATCTTCATGGACGGAACCACTCCCGTCTTCCCCGGCGCCGTCGCCAGGTGGAATGGAGCCCCGATCCCCACGCTCATGGTGAATTCGCTCCACCTCGTCGTCACGATCTCGGCCAGCCAGCTCGCCGTTCCGGGAACGGGCGCGATCACGGTGACGGCGCCTGCCCCCGGTGGCGGGACGTCGGCAGCGTCGTCGTTCGACGTGACGGCGCCGCGGATCACGGCGGCGACTCCGACGACGCTCCCCGTGATGACGCTCGCTTCGCCGCCCGTCACCCTGTCGATCACCGGACTCGCGTTCCTGCCGTCGTCCGTGGTCCATGCGGGCATCGCCACGCTTCCCACGACGTTCATCGACTCGGCGCACCTGACCTGCCAGGTCGGACCTGGCGTGCCCGAGACTCGGGGCGCTGGCGCCGTCGCGTTGGTCGTCGAAAACGGGCACTTCGCCGTCTCCAACACGTTCGCCGTGCCCGTGGGCCCTGGCGGCAACAACGTGGGAACGGTCATCCGCTACCCCCTCGACCCGCTGCCGAACGAGTCCTACGCGGCGGTGATCGAAGGTGGGCCCGTGGGAGCGCCGTTCGCACTGATCGTCGACTTCGCCGCTCCGGCGCCCGTCTTCCACTGGCCCGATCTCACGGCGAACCTCGTGCTCGGCGTCGGCACTCCTGGAGCGACGCTTCCGATCCTCGACGGCATCGGGGTGTTCGGCCCGCCGAACCCCGCGGCGATCCTGGGAAGCAACCCGCTGACGAATCCGCCGACGGGGAAGTTCACGCTACCCGGATTCGTGAGGCCTTCGGCGCCGTTGAACGTCACGTTCACGATGCAGGTGGCCTACCTCGACGCGACGGCACCAGGCGGGTTCAAGCTCGGCTGGCCGCGAATCGAAACGCTCTGATCGGACAGCGGACCCGCCGCGCATCGCCGCGCGGCGGGTCGCCCGGTCAGCGCAGGCCCGCGTCGGAATGAGGTCGGCCGCCGAACAGTCCCATGAGGACCTCCGCCCGGCGGTGCAGATCGAAGCGCTGTGCCGCGCGGCGACGGCCGGCTTCGGAGAAGCGATTCCAAAGCACGTCGTCGCGCATCAGCCGTCGCATGGCCGGCGCGAGGGCTTCGGCATCGGCGTGATGGCGCGGCGCGACGTAGCCCTCGGCGCCGTGCATCACGAGATCGGAGACCCACGCCGAACCCACGGCCACGAGCGGAGTCCCCACGGCAAGGGCCTGGCCCACAGGTCGCAGGAACCCGACCGACGGTGCCGTCCCATCCGGGAAACCGGGCACGAGCCCGATCCGCCGCTGTCCGAGGAGCGCCACCATCTCGGCGGGCCGGCTGTGGAGCGTCACGCGATGCGTCATGTCGTGACGCCCGCAGAGCTCTCGCACCGAGCCCCACTCGTCGGCGGGCGCGAGCACGTCCATGGTGGCGTCCACGCCGGCCTTCAGCAGACCGGCGAGGCATTGCAGTTCGAGGACGCGGCCCTCCTGGCCCACGAATCCACCGAGGCCCGCGATCCCCTGGCGCCTGCCGATGGGGACGATCTCCTCGTCCGTGGGCGTGGTGACGCCGAACGGCACGTGGACGATCTTCGTCTCGAGGGACGACGCCTCGGGTGGAAGTGCCGCGGACAACCGCTCGCGATCGTGCTCCGTGACGACGATGACGCTCTGGGCGGCCTCGGCAATCCGCACGAGTCGCGCGGGCTCCGTGATCAACGCGGACACGGAGCGCGGGTTCAAGCTGATGGAAAACGGCAACTCGACGACGGCGGACACCGCCATCAGCACCTCGGCAGCCGCCGCATCGCCGAAGAGGTAGTTCACCTCCGCGGCTTTGAGGTCGCTGGCGATCTGCGCCCGCGCTGCGTCGAACAGCGTGACGCGCCCGCCAAGCTCCTGCAGAGCCCGAACTTCGATCCCAACGAGTGTGAGTTCGTCTGCGGCGCCGATGACATATCCGAGGTGCACGGTCACGGTGGGGCTCCTGCGACCGAAGCGTACACCCTGGCGTGAGTGTCCCACGCCCGCGCGCGAGAGAATTCACCCTCGGCTCGTGATCGACCTGCGGCGCCCATCCTGCGTCGGGAGTCAGGTTCACGCAGGAGCCGAACGATGGCGCCGGCCAGGGCGACCGGATCACGGGGCGGAACGATCAATCCCGTCGTTTCGTGGGCGACCTCCTCGGGGATTCCCCCGACGCCGGACGCCACCACCGGGGCTCCGGAAGCCATGGCCTCGAGGACCGCGACCGGCAGGTTGTCGCCGAGCGATGGAAGCACGAAAACATCTGCCGCGGCGTGCCACAGCGCGACGTCAGCGCTCGACGCCTCGCCGCGCAGCTCGCACCCGTCCGGTGGATCGAACCCGAGGACCTTCCCGAGGACCACCAGCCGAGCCTCGGGAACGACGGACCGTACGCCCTCGGCGAAGGCGCGAAACAGGACCGCGAATCCCTTCCGATCGTCGTCGGCGCTGTACATGTTGCCGACGGTGAGGATCACCGGACGCGTGTCGCATCGCAGCGCGGCCTTGGCGCCCGGATCGGGAGCGAAGCGCTGCGTGTCGACTCCATAGGGCACGACCTGACCCGGCAGGCGCCCGAGCGTGGTCTGAGCCAGCCGCGCGCGGATCCATCGACTCGGAAAGACGACGTTCGCCCGCAGGCCCTTCCAGGCTCGATCGCGTCTCAGTCGGCTGCGCACGCGGTAGACGGAGTAGAGCCGCTTCGGGACCGGCAACGCCGGGCACCAGACGCAGAAGCGGTTGTGCGAGCATTCCCAGCATTCGGTCCCGTACTGGTTCGCCGGATAGACGTCGTGGACGGTGAACACGACGGGGTAGAAACGCGACAACGATCGCAGGATCTCCGGCGACCAGGCGTTGTAGAAGCAGTGCGCGTGCACCAGATCCGGAGCAAACGCGACGACGGCGCGCGCGAGACCCTGGTCGTCGAGCGCCTCCGCCCCCGGCAGGTAGGCGACGTCGTGGCCCGCCTCGCGAGCCTGCGCGGCGAGATCGAGGGCGACGGCCGTCGCTCCGCCACCCTCACGCTGGTTGAGTACCGCGATGCGCAGTTTCCGGTCCATCGCAGCCACCCTCAGACGTGATGCCGCATGATGCGGTCCCACAGACGCCACGGCCCCCGCCGGCCATGCTCGTTCGACAGAGGTCCGAGGTACTGCCCGAGGTTCTGGGTGAATGCGAACGGGATCACCTTCGACCACCACTTCAGGCGCGCCGACGGCGTCAGCGTGTCATCGGCCGCCACGACCTTCCAAAGGTGGCGTGTCGCCGTCGCCGTGTACTCGAACACGTTGCGCAGTTTGGGTGCCAGGCGAGTTCCAAACAGATCGTTGATGTTCTGGTGATCCAGGTAGGCGCGTTTGAACTCGTACCAGATCGAGTTCTGGTGCGAGTGGATCACGGCGACCCGTGGATCCATCACGACCTTGCCGCCCGCGAGGATCGCCCCCTTGCACCACGTGACGTCCTCCCCGAACTGGCGCCGCTGAAACGGGTGTTCGAGCGCGAACGACCGCCGCACGGCGGATGCGACGTTGTCGAACGCGGCGCGGAGCCAGCGCTCCGTCGGGTGAAGGGCCCAGAACGCATCCGGCGACTCCACGGATCGCACGCTCGGTGCTCCCCCGCCGGGGACCCAGGTCTTCAACCGCTCGCGGAGGAATGGACTGCAATCCGGCCGCGGGATCTGATGGCAGTAGACGCCGACGACCTGCGGGTCGCGAAAGTGCTCCACCATCGCCGCGAGCCACGTCCGATCGGCGGGGGTCGCGTCCTGCACGGTGAGCACGACGATCTCGCCTCGGGCCTCCTGCACCGCGCGATTGCGCGTGAGCCCGTGGTTGAACTCGGTGTTCGGGATCTGGATCACCCGAACCCGATGGCGCGCGAGCCGCTCGAGGGTCTGGTCGCGGGAGCCGCTGTCGATGGCCAGCACCTCGAAGCCGAAGTCCGTCTCCTGCGCCGTGATCTCGCGAAGGACCTCTTCGAACAGTTCGCCGCCGTTCCAGGTCGGGATGAAGACCGTGACGTCGGGCTTTCGATCGGAACCGGCACTCAGGAACACGGCGGAGAGGGTATCACCGACCCGGGCTTCGGCGATCGGCACTACGGCGCGAACGCCGACTGCGGCGCTGCTTGCGTCGCGGCGCGGACGTGGGTGACGTACCCGCGGGCGGCGCGTCGTGGGCGTCTTCCGTGTCCGGCGGAGGCGTCCGCGGAATGAACGGCATGGGTGGCGGGGGCGGAGCGTGAGGACGGGGCGGTGCCGAACCTCGGGGCGGCGGCGCCGACGCTGGACGCTGGGGCGGCGCGGGGTGGGGTCGATCGCCCTCGCGCGGAAGGCGTGGAGCCGGCGCGGGGGGCGGAGGCTGTTGGTGCGCCGCCGGCTTTTCCGGCGTGGGCGGGGGACTCGCGACCGGCGGATCGACGGACTTCGGAGCCGGTGTCGGTGCGGGCCTCGCCGCAGGCGCCGGTGACGTCGTCGCGGCGTCGGCCGCGGGCATGACCGGCTTGGGGAATGACGGCGGTGCGACGACCAAGGTCCCCGCGCGTTCTCCCGACACGGCCATGGCCCGTTCATACAACGGCAGGATCTCCGCCGCATACTGTTCGATCGTCTTCACGTTCGATCCGCGGTTCGACAACCGCTCGCGCAGATGATCGTCCTGGATGACGTCGGTGAGTCGTTCAGCCAGATCCTGTGCGTCGCCGGCGTGGAAGAGCAGACCATCGCGTTCCCCATCCAGCGCCTCGCGCATGGCGCCCAGGTCGGACGCGATCACGGGAAGCCCGGCGAGCATGCCCTCCCGAATCGTCAGGCAGAACGACTCCCACCAGAGCGACGGCACGACGAGGATGTCCAGGTTCGCCAGGATCCGCGGCAGCTCGGAGGGCCGATACGCCCCGTGGAAGAACACGTTCCGCTGGCCGATGACCCGGGATTTCAGCCGCTCGAAGTAGTTGCGGTCGTCGTGGAACGGGAACCCCTCCCCGTGGATGTGGAGTTCGAGATCGGCCCGCGCAAGGCGCTTGAACGCATCCACGAGGACGTGGCAGCCCTTGACCGGGATCACGGACCCGATGAAGCCGATCCGCTTCACCGGTCGGACCGCGCGGACCACGCCGCGGTAGGGGCTGTGATCGAGCCCGTGGGGCAGCGCCACGATGCGCTCGCCCGGCAGCGGGAAGTCGAGCATCCTCTCACGGTGGAAGTAGGACGGCGCGATCATCACGTCGACCAGTCCCAGGATGTAGGCCATGTGGCGGTCGAAGTCCGCCAGGTTCTGCGGCGCAAGTCGTCCGCGTGAGTCGAGAACGGTGCGTTGCGAGTCGCGGTTGCTGAAGACCTCCGGCCAGACCCCCGTGAGGCAGTGGAAGCAGATGTTGCGATCGATGTCGTCGCAGATCGTGAGTTCCTTGGTCATCCGCTGGCCGCGGGGGCAGATCGTCCAGAAGTCGTGGAGCGTGAAGACCAGCGGGAGCCCGCCGGCCTTGATCGTCTCGATGATGGTCGTCGACAGGCCGGTGAGGTGGTGGATGTGGACGAGGTCAGGCTTGAACTCGACGAGCTCCTTCTCAAAGAGACTGTGGATCGTCGGATTCTTGTAGATCCACTCGAACTCCGGCGGGTGGTCCCACCGGCAGTTGATCCGCGCGACGTCGATCCCGTCGATGGAGTCGCGCGTGACGGTCCCGTCCGGTTTCTGAGGATCTGCTTCCCGGCAGACGACCCGGACCACGTGCTCGCGGGCCAGGACCCGCGCCAGGGAATGAACGTGGATCTCCGTCCCGCCTCGCCCTGCGGGCAGGTAGGTGTGCAACGCAAAGAGGATTCTCATCCGTTCGTTCCCAGGGGACCTCTCGAATCCGGTCGGTTCGTACGCCACGTCAGGCGGCCAAATGCGCTCGCTTCGTGCGCGATTATATGTCGACTTCCGGCCGACCGGATGGCGCAGGCGCAAGACGGTCGATAAAACAGGCGCCTTCCGGGTGCACCCCCCGCGCTCGCGACCTCCACCCTTGCCGGCACCTCCATGCGCATCGTCCACGTCTCCCACGAACTGCCGCCGTACGAACTCGCCGGCACGGCGATCTACACCTACAACATCGCCCGCGCGCAGGCAGCCAACCACCAGGTCTTCGTCTTCGCCCGACTCCAGGACCCGAAGGTCGAGACCTATCGCATTCACGACGAAGAACGCGACGGCCTGAAGATCCGGTTCTTCAACTGTGCCGATCTCGAATGGGCGCCGCTGACCAGGTCCTACCAGGACGATCACGTCCGCAAGATCTTCGAGGCGTTCCTCGACGAGGTGAAACCCGACGTCGTCCACTTCCAGCACCTCGTCGGATTGGGCATGGGCTGTATAGCCGCTGTCCGTGAACGCGGCATCAAGATGCTCATGACGTTGCATGACTTCTGGGCCATGTGTCCCATGGGTCAACGCATGTGCTACACGGACTACCAGATCTGCGACCCCATCGACTTCCGCAAGTGTGGTCCCTGCGTTTACGGCGCCGGCTGGCAGGACCCGGGCGACGATCAGTCGAATGGCGCGTCGCCCAAGGGCGTCCGGCACGTCTTCGACCGCTTCTACCGTGAACGAGTCGCGGCGACGCCGGGGGTTGCGGGACGACGGCCGCGGGCCGCACTGTACGCCGCCGCCCGGACGGCCCGGAACCTCGTGGCTCCATCGGCCGCGCATCGACCGCCGGAAAGCGCGAATCCGTTCATCAACCGCTGGCACGACATGCAGGCGGCGCTCGCCCAGTGCGATCTTCTCATCACGCCATCGGCCTTCCTTCGGGACGAGTTCGTCCAGAAGTTCGGGGTCGGCGCGGACAAGATCATGCACTCGGCGAACGGGATGGACTTCTCGTACGTGCAGGAGCTTCCGAAGACGCCGAGCCCGCGGCTTCGCTTCGGGTTCATGGGGTCGGTGATCAAGACGAAAGGCGTGCAGGTCCTCGTGGATGCGTTCCTGCAGGCGGTGATCGGCCGGGTCGACATCGAACTGCACGTCTACGGCGCCCCCAACCGCTGGAGCGGCGACTACTTCCAGGAGCAGAAGGCGAAGTCGTCACACTGCCCGTACGTGAAGTTCCACGGTCGCTTCGACAACAAGCAGGTGAGCCAGGTCCTCCAGAACATCGACGTGCTCGTCCTGCCGTCGATCTGGTTCGAGAACGCACCGCTCACGCTCAACGAAGCCGCCATGAGCCGGACGCCCATCCTCGTCTCCGATCGGGGCGGGATGCTGGAGTTCGCCCAGGCGAACAACTACGGCTGGACTTTCCGCCTCGGCGACAAGGATGATCTCGCGCGGAAGATGCTGCGGATCGCCAACGATAGATCCCTGGTGCCGACCTTGGCCGGCAACCCGCCGCGCATCAAGCCAGTGGCGGACAACGCCGAGGAACTGGTTGCCATCTACAAACGGTTGCTGGACGGGACGTGGCGAACCCCGACGCGGACCGGGACGACCCGGGCCGACACCCGGATCGAGGCCTGAAGCATCGGAATCATGTCGAACGCGCGACCCACGCACGGTGGCCTGACGGCGCAACTCGGCGTCGCGCTCGTGGTCGCGCTGGCGACCGCAGGATGCGGCAAGGACGCGGGGCCGCCGGAGCCGGCGCCTGCCGGAGCAACGCAGGAGGCCCCCGCGCCGAAGGGTTCGACGACGACGAAGCCAGCCGGCAAGCCCGCCCCGAAGACGCCCGCTGCGCCGAGACCGCAGGATCTCCCCCCGGAGCGGTTCCCCGTCGGCACCGACGTCCCCGTCGTGACGGGTACGGCGTGGGAGGCGATCGCGGGCCTGGACCCGGCGCCCTCCGAACCGGCCGTCATGATCCAGGCTCATCAGAAGCTCTGGCTCTTCGACGGCATGCGCATCGCCGTGTTCGATCCCGCGACGAGCCGCTGGTCGACGCGCAACGCGAAGATGCCGGCCTTGATCGGCGAGGGTGCGTCCGCGGCGTTCGATGCGGCGCAGGACGTGATCTACATCCTGCGCGGCTCATCCCGTGGGTTCTGGAAGTACTCGCTCGCGACCGACGAGGTGGCGGAAGTCGCGGGCGCGCCCGACACGGTGGGCCGCGGAGGCTTCCTCGCGATCGAGGGTGGCAAGGTCTACGCGCTCCAGGGAAAGAAGCGGCTCACGTTCTGGAAGTACGACCCGGCCACGAACGCGTGGGCGACGCTCACGAACGTGGGACTGCCCGACGTGAAGGTCGTGGCGTGCGGCATCACGACGGGGTTCCTCGTGGGCGACGCGGGCGCGATCTTCGCGTGGCCCGATCACCACGTGCAGCGCTTCGACACGAAGACGCAAAGCTGGGGCAAGGGCACGTGGACGTCCATGGGCTTTCGCCCCAACTGCGACGGAGGCGGCTTCGCCTTCGATGCGGAGACCCACCTCCTCTGGGCGATCCAGGGCATGGCGTCGCGGACGCTCGGCGTCTACGAGCCCGCGAAGAAGAAGTTCGACTACCTGCGGCCGCGCCTCCCCGAGCCGGCGTCCGTGGAGGGCAGTCGCGCCGCCATCGTGAAGGTCGGTGACGTCAAGTTCCTCTACGTCTACCTGCCGCGACCGCGCAACACGCTGTGGCGGATCCCCCTCGACAAGCTCGAGCGGATCAGCGCCACGTCGCGCGCGGCGGACGTGAGCAGCCCGTGGGAACTCTTTCACGAGCAGAACGGGTCGAGCCTCGTACGCCGCCCCGGACCGCTCGGCCTCGAAGGCGTGATGGATTCGGCGGTGGCGGGCGGCGGCACGCCGTCGTTCTTCGTCATGCGCAAGGCGGAGATCCGCCGCTACGACGCCGTCGGCGATCGGTGGACCGATTACCCGGGCGCGCCGCTCGGCAAGAAGATCATGCCGGGCGTTGCCGGCGTCGCCGGCAAGGACGGGATCTACTACTTCACCGGCCAGGACACGTTCTTCGGCGTGATCACGCTGGAGTCCGGCAAGTTCCAGGAGCTTGCGCCGGCACCGGCGAAGGTCGACCAGGGGGCGCGGCTCGTCGCGTTGGGAACGTCGCTCTGGGCGCTGCGTGGGGCCGGCACTCGCGAGTTCTGGAAGTTCGACCTCGCGACGAAGAACTGGTCCGTCGCACCGCCGCTCCCCGACGAGGCGACGCCCGTCGGCAAGGTGGGCACGGGGTTGTTCACCGACGGGACGGACGTCTACGCCATCCCCGACGCGACCGTCTGGAAGTTCGACGTGGCGACATCCGCGTGGTCGAAGTTCGCCACGCTCCCGTTCCCAATCTCGTGGGACGGTGGAATGGTCACCTGCGCCATGAAGCACGGGGCGAAGGGAAGCGCGTTCATCGTTCGCGGCGGGATCACGCGGGATTTCGGCGTGCTCGATCTCGCGACGCGCACGTTCGAGCGACTCGTGGACCTGCCCGATTCGGCCTCGGTTCAGGGGAATCGGATCGTCGTCGAGTCCGTCCCCAAGTCCATCGACCCGAAGGCCGAAGGCCAGGCCCAGACGTACGTCTACATCCTCCGAGGCCACGACACGCACGAGATGTGGCGGTGCCCCGTCGACAGACTCTCGAGACCCAAATGAAGCTGTTTGCCGACGAGCCTCGACGCGGGCTTCGGTGCGTCGCCCCGATCCTCCTCGGCGGACTTCTGTTCAGCCTGCTCGACGGATTCATCGGACTGAAGTTCCGACCGGGGCAGCCGCTGCGCGGCGGGTCCGAGCTTTCCGCGTACGTCCTCCAGATCGCCGGTGAGATCACGGCGATCGGACTCGTCGCCGCACTCGCGCTCGCCGTGATCGACGCCGCGCTCGGGCGCTTGCGCTGGCGCGCGAGCGGGACCGCGTGGGTGCTCGCGATCCTCGCCGCCGTCGCCGTCGAATGGCTGAACCTGGGCCTCTTCTCCGGCGGCGGCATCCACGACAAGCCGTACCGGCCGGCGCTGGAGTGGGGATTCCGCATCGTGGCCCCGATCGCCACGGCGTTCGGGGTTCTCGTCCTCTCACGGATGGACGCGCGCCGCTGGCTGGCGCTGCCGCTCGTCGGCCTGGCCTGCGCCGTGCTGCATCAGAACGCGACGAAGTACTCGGGGCTCTACCTGGACGTGCACCTCCAACTCGCGGGGCTCGCGTTCGCTCTGCTGGTGTTCGCCGCGCACGTGGCGCTGACGCGCACGCGGGTCGATCCGGGCCGAAGCTGGATCGTGACGGCGATCCTCGTTCTGCTGGCATTCGGTGGAATCGAACTCGCGATCCACGGCCGCAAGGTCGGTCCGCTCAAGAAGGGGTGGGACCGCGCGGCCCAGGCCGTGGCGAATCGCCCGCAGGGATTCGCCCAGCTCACCGATCTGGCGGCGCCGCTCATGCGCGTCGCCGGGCGCAAGGGGCCCGAGGTGGCGGAGGCCGTCAACGTGACGGATCTCGTCAACCGGCTCGCGCCGCAACTCTCCGGCGGCACGGCGATGAACGTCGCCGACCGCGCCAACATCGCGAAGGAGCTGGACCAACGCCTGCCCAATCGGCGCAAGCTCAACGTGCTGTGGCTCGCGATCGACACGCTGCGGGGTGATCACTGCGGGTTCCTCGGCTATCCGCGCAAGACGACGCCCACACTCGATCGCATCGCGGAAGACGCGTTCGTGTTCGAGCATGCGTACACGCCGTATCCGACCAGCAACTACGCGTTCTCGGCCACGTTGACGTCGCTGGCCGCCCGCATCAGCCTCGTGTTCGGCAAGAAGTACAACCGGCCGTACGAGTACCACCCGCTGCACTCGTTCCCGGCCCTCGTGAAGACGGCCGGGTTCATGCCATGCGCGGTCACGTCGTTCGATCGCGACGACCTGCAGAACATCCGACTCTTCCTCAATCTGAAGGACGGGTTCGACGTCTTCAATCCCGATCAGACGGACGCCGCTCCGGACGGGGCCTACATCGCCGACTCGACGATCAAGGTCCTGCGCGGTCATCTGGCCGACAAGGCGAAGCCCTTCTTCCTCTGGTCGCACCTCATCGATCCCCACGCGCCTTACGTTCGCCATCCCGAATTCGACTTCGGCAAGGAGAACATCGACGAGTACGACAGCGAGGTCGCGTTCTCGGACCACGCGGCTGGCCGCATTCTCGACGAGCTCGCGGCGCAGGATCGACTGAAGGACACGATCATCGTGCTGTTCGCCGACCACGGCGAGGAGTTCAACGAACACGGCTTCACGACGCACGGAACCACGGTCTACGAAGAGCAGATCCACGTTCCGCTGCTGATCCGGATCCCGGGCATCAAGGGCCATCGCGTCAAGACGAACGTCTCGCTCATGGATCTCGTGCCGACGATGACCGAGTTGCTCGCGGTGAAAGATCCCGTCCGCCGCTTGGGGCGCTCGCTGCTTCCGCTCATGTTCGGGAGTGACGAGAAGGAAGGCGGCATCGTCTACTCGGAGGTCTTCGGAATCCGCTCCGAGCAGCACGTGAAGGACCGCCGCGCGGTGATCTTCGGCCGGCGGAAGCTCATCTACCGCGTGCAGGAGAACACCTTCGAGCTGTACGACCTGGACCGCGACGCGCGCGAGCGACAATCGCTGATCGGCCGCGGCGAGGCGGACGAAGGCACGCTCCGCGGCTGGCTCGAGGCCTGGGACAAGACCATCGACACCTACTTCGGCACGGCCGCGGCCGAGAGCCGTCCCGTGAAGGACGAGATCGAATCGCTCCTGGGCAAGATCACCGATCCCGACCAGAAGGTCGCGCGGCCCGCGGCCGAGCAGATCTACCAGCACCTCTTCAACTCCTACGGCGAGCTGCAACCGAAGACGCTGGCGTCGATCTCCATGGAGCAGATGGACGCGGTATTCGACCGACTCGCCGAGGTCTATCCCAAGCTGAAAGGCCTCACGAAGATCGCCGTGCTGTCGGCCCTCGCCCGCCGCGAGAGTCCACGATTCGCCGACCTGTTCAAGCGTCAACTGAAGCAGGGCGGCGAGTCCACGCTGCTCGCCTGCACGGCGCTCGCCGCCATCGGCGACGACGCGGGCAAGGAGCTTCTCGAAGCCGCCGTCGATGCGCCCCAGCTCCCCAACAAGAGCGACGTGGGGTGGAGCCTGATTCGCCTCGGCAGTCCGAAGGCGCTGGATTGGTTCTACATGGACCTCATGAGCGTGAAGTTCGGGCGCCCGCTGCGGGAGACGATCCTCAGCCTGCCGCGCATGCGCGTGATGGTCGAGGCGGCGCACAACGACAAGCTTCCGCCGCCGACGCGCATCCTGCGAGATCGCGTCTTCGAAGAGCCTTACCGCCATCCCGAGGTCAACCGCGCGATCGTCGACGCCATGCGCAACGACGAGTCCGAGGACGCCAAGCTCATCCTCCTGCGGCTCGCGCGCAACGAGGAGGAGGACATCCGCGACCGGGCCCGCGCCGCGCTCGCGCTGGTCATGACGCCAGCCGATCTCGACAAGAACCTCAGCGCCCAGGACGACGAGATGGCGGCGGACGACAAGCTCCTGAACGGCCAGTGGCTCGCCGCCGTCGAGAAGTACGAGTCGGCGCTCGCGCGTGGCACCCTGAAGAACGTCGGCGCCCGCTTCCGCATGGCGCGCGCGCTTCATTTCGCCGCGGCCGGACCCGATGCCGCCGCCGTCGTCGCCAAGGCCCGCAGCGTCCTCGACGAGATCGAGAAGCTCGCGACGATCCCCATGGACAAGTCGCTCGTGGCGCGCCGGCGCGAAGAGCTGGCGTGGCCGCGCGACGTCGACGGGTCCAAGCTCAAATTCACGGTGCTCGACCACAAGGTGCCGGAGTACATCAAGCCCGGTGACTGGTTCTCCATGTCCCTCCGGCTGCGCAACGATGGACCGCAACCGTGGTACGGCGGCTGGTGCGCCGGCTCCGTCGAGCTGTGCGTTCGCTTCATCGGCCCCGACGGAAAGCTCCACGAGACCCAGCGCGAGAAGAACGTCACGAACCGGTTCCTCGAACACGGCGTGCTGCCCGGCGAGGAGACGACGATCAACCTCCTCGGCGTCGGGATGCCGGCGGCGAAGAAGGAAGGCGATCTCACCGTTCTCTTCCGCAACACCCGAGCCCGATATGCCGGCGACGGCATCGTCTTCCGCAAGGCGTGGAAGTCGAACGAGCCCGAATCGGCCCCGACGACGAAGCGAAGCGGGTCGAAGTAGACGCCGCCGCGCCCCGCGGCCGGATGGCGGGGCCTCCGGACCCGCCTCGATCGGCAACCTCACGTCGTTCGTCACACCGGCGTGAACCAACGCCGTACGACGCGCGTTGCGATCTCCTTCGCCGTACGACGTTCGCGGCGGGGCAGAGCCCCGCCGGTCCGGCCAGGTGGAACCTGGCGCTCCCGCAGGCCAACTCACGCCGCCGCGATCTTCGCGGCCGGATGGCGGGGCCTCCGGACCCGCCTCGATCGGCAACCTCACGTCGTTCGCCACACCGGCGTGAACCAAGGCCGTACGACGTTCGCGGCGGGGCGGAGCCCCGCCGGTCCGGCCAGGTGGAACCTGGCGCTCCGGGCGGCGAACGGACGCAGCGATGCGTTACACTTCCGGCCCTCACGACAGGATCCTGGCCCGATGAGAGTGCTGCAGGTCGTTCATGGTTTTCCGCCGGAGTGCTCGGGCGGGACGGAGTCGTACGTTTTCCGTCTCGTTCGGGAGCTGCGGACGCTCCGCCATCACGTCGAGGTGCTGACGGGGACCCACGAAGGCCGACCGACGGATGTGATCGAGACATTCGATCATGCCGGCATCACCGTGCACCGCCTGCACCGCAGCAGCCTCTACGTCGACAACTGGGACAAGTCGTACGCACCGGAGATCGAGCACCTCGTCGACCAGATCGTGGCGCGGTTCAAGCCCGAACTCGTGCACATCCACCACTGGATCCGACTCACGCGGCACCTGGTCGAGCTGTTCCACGATCGCGGCATCCCTACCGTCTGCACGCTCCATGACCTGTGGACCACGTGCCCCATCGCGTTCCGCGTCCGCAACTGGTCGCTTTGCGACCGTCCCGCCGGCGCCGCGTCCTGCCACGACTGCGCGCCCCGCGCGTTCGAGGCCGACGACGCGGAGAACGCCGAAGGGCTCGAGCTGTTCCGCGAAGACCTGCGCAACGAGGTCCGACTCACGCGCCGCGTGATCGTGCCTTCCGCCGCGCACCGCAGCGTGATCCACAAGCACCACCCGGACGTGACGGGCTCACTGCGAGTCGTCCCCCACGGGAGCATCACCGACCTGCGGCCCGCATCGGCTGCGCCGAGCGACGGACTGATCCACTTCGGCCATTGGGGAAACCTCTCGTTCCTGAAGGGCATCGACATCCTCCTCGAAGCCGTGGCATCACTCCCCGGCGAGTTGAAGGCGCGCGCCCACTTCCACGTTTTCGGCCCCGTCGTCTATCCGGACGAGAGGGCGCGCGTCGACGAACTCGTCGCCCGCGGACCGGTCACGATGCACGGGCTCTTCACGCCCACGGACCTGCCGGACACGCGCATGGACGTGGCGATCATCCCGACGCGGTGCAGCGAGTCGTACTCGTTCGTGCTCGACGAGGCGTTCCAGATGGGGATGCCCGCGATCGTTCCCTCGCGCGGGGCGCTCGGCGAGCGGATCGGTCGCGCGGGTGCCACCTTCGAACCCGAAAATGCCCGGGACCTGGCCCGAGTGCTCGCCCAGGTGATCAGGGACCCGTCCACGGTCGGCCGCTGGCGGCAGGCCATCCCGAACCTGAAGAGCTTCCAATCGCACACGCGCTCGATCGTCGACATCTACCGTGAAGTGCTGGCGCTCCAGTCTCCGCTGCCGAAATCGCCCGCAACCCTCCGTTCACGTCGCGCACGGTGGCGGTCGCTGCAGGTCGAGGCGCGGACGCGCAGGCTCGATTTCATCGCTGGCGAGGTGCGCAACCTCACATCCGACGTCCAACGCGCGTCCCAGACGATGGAGGAGATGCAGCGCTTCCACGTGGAGAAGGACAAGGTCATCGCCGGCCTGAACGAAGCGCTCGGAGCCCTGCGCGGCGAATCCTCGACGAGCCAGGCCGACCTGACCGCGCGGCTGACCGAATCCGAGACCCTCGTCCGACGGCTGCTCGGCGACCTCGGCGACGCGCATCTCGAGTACAACCTCCTCGTCGCGGCGGCCTCCGAGCGGGAGGAGAAACACGCCGCCGAAGCGGCCGCCCTCGCGGCTCGGATCTCCACGGACGCCGAGGCGCGCCTCGCGATGGGGCGCGTCGAGGCCGAGGAACGCGCGGCGCGCCTGCGAGCCGAGGCACGCGAGTCGGAAGCCCGGCTGCAAGCGGAGGCGCGGGCGCGCGAGGCCGAGGTCCGCAACGAGGCCGCCGCGCAGCTCGCCGCGGCGCGAGCCGAGTCCGCCGCGCGCGACCAGAAGCTGGCTGAACTCGAATCGGAACACCAGCGCCAGCTCGCCATCCGTGACGGCATCATCGTGGACATCGTCCGCGCTCTCCCGGTCCCGCAATCCTCCGATCCCTCGATGCGCCCGCCCGTCGACCTCTCGTCGAGCGCGAGCCCCGAGCCGTCGCTGCTCTCACGCGTGAAGAAGACGCTGTGGGGCGGCGGAGCGACGCAACCGCGCGTCGGTCGCCTGAAACTCCTCTACGTGTTGCATCAGTTCCTCCCCCGGCACGTGGCGGGGACGGAGCTGTACACCTACCTGCTCGCCCGCGAGATGCGCGCGCGCGGCCACGACGTCGTGATCCTCACCTGCGAAGCCCATCACGACATGAACCCGTACGAGCACCTCCGGCGCGAGTTCGATGGGATTCGAATCCACGAGATCGTGCACAACTACCGCTGGGACTCGTTCGAGGAGACCTACGACTGCCCCCGGATGGACGCCATCTTCGAGCGCGTCCTCGACGAGGAGAAACCCGATCTCGTGCACGTCCAGCACCTGCACTACTTCTCCGCCAACTTCCTCGCGATCGCACACGCGCGCGAGCTGCCGATCGTCTACACGCTCCACGACTACTCGCTCCTGTGCGCACGGGACGGGACGCTCCGTCGCGCCGACGGCGAACTGTGCCTGGAGCCGATCCCCGAGAAGTGCGCCGACTGCATCCGCCACTTCCCGCTGGATCTTCACCACGTCCCCTCTCGGCACGCCATCGGAGCGACGTCGCGGATCGAGCCCCGTCTTCAAGAGGTCGTCCGTCGCGTGAATGCGGGAATCGCGCCCGTCGCTCCGCCCACTCCCGCGGGTGAGCTCGCTCCGCAGCTCTACGTGAGCGCGGCTGCGTCGCGGATCGAGGCCTGGCGCAACGCGGCGAAGTTCGTGGACCTCTTCGTCTCGCCCAGCCACTTCCTCGCGAAGACGATGGTCGACGCGGGGTTCATCCCGAGCGATCGGATCATCGTCTCCGACAACGGTCAGGACACGTCGCGATTCAGCGACGTCCCGGCTCGGACGCGCGGACCGGTCGTCCGGTTCGGCTTCATCGGGACCATAGGCGAGCACAAGGGCATCCACGTGCTGATCGAGGCCATGAACAGCCTCGCGGAGGACACGCGGGCCGAGTGCAGGATCTGGGGCGACCTCCGCGCCTTCGTCGAGTACACGGATCTGATCACGCGCCTGAACCGGAACCCGCGAACGCAATTCATGGGGCACTTCCCCAATCACGACGTCCAGTCGATCCTGGCGCAGATCGACGTGCTCGTGGTGCCTTCGCTCTGGTACGAGAACGCCCCGCTCACGGTCCACGAGGCGGCGCTCGCACGGGTGCCGGTCATCGCGTCGGATCAGGGAGGCCTCGCCGAGTACGTACTCGAAGGTCAGACGGGGCTCCATTTCTACCTGGGCAGCGCGGAGGACCTCCGCAACAAGCTCGTCTGGTTCCTGGAGGACCCGACGCGCTGCGACCGATTCGATTTCTCGGCGCTGCCCGTGGTGCCGATCCAAGACGACGCCGCCCGCACGGAACTGCGCTATCTGAAGCTCATCGCGGCCCTCCCGTGAGGACTCCGCCACTCCCGGAATCCCGGTCGCGCGGGCCGGATCAGCCGCCGCAGCACACCTCGATTGCCGGCACTCCGCCGCTCTGATAGCTTGCCGCCTTCCTTGCGACGGACGCTTGTGGTCCCAAAGTCGCACCAGAGCAGGAGTCGCGATCGTGTCCCACACCGCGCGTAGTCTCACCAGCCGTCGCGTTGGCCTCGTCGGGAATTCCCTCACTCTCGAGATCACGAGCAAGGCCGCAGAGATGCGGGCGCAAGGTCTCGACGTCGTCGCCTTTGCCGCCGGCGAGCCCGACTTCGACGTCCCCCAGTACGTGAAGGACGCCGCCTACCAGGCGATCCGCGACGGCCGCGGCAAGTACACGCACGCCATGGGACTGCTGGATCTGCGGAGGCTGATCTCCAACAAGTTCAAGGAGGACGGCTTCCCGTTCGAGGCCGACCAGGTCATCGCCTGCAGCGGCGCGAAGCACGCGATCTACAACACGCTCTACACCGTGTGCAATCCGGGGGACGAGGTCCTCTTCCCGGCACCCTACTGGAACTCCTACCCGGACATGGTTCGCGCCGTCGAGGCGACCCCGGTCGGTGTGCCCACGAAGATCGAAACGGGCTTCGAGGTCGATGCGGACGAACTCCGAAAGGCCATCACGCCCAAGTCGCGATGCCTCCTGATCAACAGCCCGAACAACCCGACGGGCGCCGTGTACTCGCGCAAGTCACTGGAGGCGGTGGCGCAAGTCGTGCGCGATCACGACCTCGTGGTGATCTCCGACGACATCTATCAGCACCTCGT
This sequence comes from Planctomycetota bacterium, assembly GCA_044222185.1. Classification (GTDB taxonomy): domain Bacteria; phylum Planctomycetota; family CAIWVZ01; genus JBGANV01. Next base: position 595,130 of record JBGANV010000002.1, on the reverse strand, counting down.
CTACGGCGGTGCGAAGTACGTCAGCCTTCTCCACGTGGCGCCGGACCTGAAGGACCGCGTCGTGGTGATCAACGGGCTCTCGAAGTCGCACTGCATGACGGGGTGGCGCGCCGGATTTGCCGGCGGACCGAAGGAAATCATCACCGCCATGGGTCGCTTCCAGAGCCAGGCGACCAGCCACCCGAGCGCCATCACGCAGCTCGCGGCGATCGCGGCGCTGAAGAGCGGGCAGGCCGTCGACCACGCCATGGTTGACGAGTTCGACGCACGCCGTCACCTCATCCACGCGGGACTGACGTCGATCCCAGGTGTGCGCTGCCCAGAGCCGAAGGGCGCGTTCTACGTGATGCCCGACGTCTCCGCCTACCTGGGCAAGGGCCGCGGCAAATGGACCTTCCGCACGGCCGCGGACATCGCCGCAGCGCTGCTCGAGGACGAACTCGTCGCGACGATCCCCGGCGATTCGTTCGGTGCGCCGGCGAACCTGCGCCTGACCTACACCTGCTCGCGTGCGAACATCGAGAAGGGCTTGGATCGGATCCGCAAGTTCTTCGCGTCGGTGAAGTGAGGCGATCGTCAGGCCGGGCACGCACCCGGGACGGCCGGAATCGCGGGCAGCGGCTCACCCTCGCGCGCGGCGCCGAGCGCGTGGATCGCATCCATGATCGTCGCGGCGAACTTGCGAATGCCCTCGCGGTCCAGATCCTCGCTCGGCGGTGAGATCGGCTCGCCGAACCGAACCCTCACGCGCCCTGCGCGGGGGAAGTTCGCCCGGAACGGGAGGATCTGGTACGCCCCGAGGATCGCCACGGGGATGACCTTCACCTTCGCCCGCACCATCAAGCTGACGACACCCGGGTTCCCGGACTTCAGGTAGCCGTCTCGGGAGATGCCGCCCTCCGGGAAGATCACGAGCGGCTCGCCACTGCGGATCGCCCGGAGCGCGTCCTTCATCGCGGCCACCTTCACCGCATCGCCGTCGGGCACGGGAATGGCATCCCACAGCTTGAAGAACCAGCAGATGGCGGGGATCCGGTAGATCGTCTCCGTCATCATGAAACGCAAGTGGCGGGGCGACGCGGCCTGGACGAAGAGCGGGTCCAGGTAGGAGGTGTGGTTGGGAGCGAAGATCACCGGGCCGAGCGCCTTCCAATCCGGCGGGTTCTCGAACACTGCGCCGAAGAAGAGTCGCAGGAGCGCCGTCCAGGTCACTCGGACCGTGTGCTGGTACAGGCGGCGGAAGGTTGCTCCAAGTTTCGACCGTTCCATGGGTTCGCTCGCGCGAGGGCACGATCGTATCCACGGCGATGGCTGTCGAAAGGCGCACGCGGGCCGCATGGCAGCGGACGGGCCTCCCGCGAAGGCCCACATCCGGAAACGGGTCCCCAAAAAGCGATCGCGCCGCGGCTTGACAACCCCGGCGCGATCAAGAGCCCTGAGAACACCTTTTTTCCCACTGGTATTGCCCGCGTGGCGACGAGAAACGGCGCAAAAAATCCCCGTGAATTCGTGGCTCGACGAACCGAGCGCGCCGCCGCCGCCCTCAACCGTCGCGCCTGGCGCGAGATGAGGCGACGCGGGCGATCCGTCGAACGTTCGGACGAACACGCCCGCTGCGTAGGATCCTCGCCTCATGGGGATCACGATCGAAGTGGGCGGGAGCGTCGAGCCGGAGCGGCTCGACCCGTTCCTCAAGTGGGTCGAAGAGAAGGCCCGCGACCTCGACTGGTCGGTCTGGCCGTCGGAGCGGAAGTTCCACCAGGCTGCGCTGCGCTCGGGGGGATCGGACGAGGCCTTGGAGCAGGTGGCGACCCGCGGCCTGATCCTGATGCCCCACTTCGCCTGCGAGCGCCTGCCGATCCTCGTGACGGTCCCCGGCGGCGTGCTCGTCGACGATTACGTGGATGCGAGCACGGGGGCCTCCCCGGTGCTGAGCGAGAAGACGCTCGTGAAGACACAGTTCGCCGGCCCGGACGTTCACGTCGAAGTGTGCGAGCTGTTGCGGGGCATGAGGGAGGCGTTCGTCCCCAACCTGACGGTGGACGACGAATCGGGCTACTTCGCGACGAAGGACCGTGCCGAACTCGAGCGCACCATGGCGGATGCATGGCGGGTGATCTGGCGGCTCGTCACCGAGGACGAGAAGGAGCCCGGCGAGCGGTTCCTCGTCGGGCCGTTCACGTTCGCGGCGCGCTACGACGAGGCGGGCGACGAGTTCACGTTCGTCGAGGCCGATCAGCGCGACCTCGTCACGCGGCTGGAAACCGATCTGCTGTCCCGCTTCCAAGGGTTCGGGACGACCCTCGACGGCTCACGCGAGAGCATCTTCGACCTCGAGCTCCTGTTCTCCGACCTGGATGAGCCCGGCGAGTCGACCGATTTGGACGACCCGGCGAACGAAGCGTTCGCGCACGCCGCAGGTGCGTACTTCGGCCGGACGCTCATCAAGCTGCTCGGCGGCAACTGGCGCAACGACGACGATGAAGGCCTCCTCGTCACCGACGTGGGCCGGTGTGGGCTGATCGTCGATCCGTTCCGTGCCGCAGCCGAGCGGCTGGCCCACGGGCCGGCCTTCAGCCTCTACAACCACCTGCACACCTACGAATCACTCACGAAAACCGTACGAGCCCTGGACGCCGACTGACATGGCCGTTCTCGACATACTCCGCATCGGTGACCCGACCCTTCGCAAGGTCTCCGCACCCATCACGAAGAAGGAGATCCGCTCGCACGCAACGCAGCGGTTCATCGACGACCTCATCGACACCTGCTACGCGAACGAAGGCGTGGGTCTGGCGGCTCCGCAAGTGGGCGTCCTCAAGCGCATCGTCATGATGGAGTGGGCGCGAGACCCGAAGAATCCCGACGCCCCGCCGGACTCCCTGCGAATCGTCGTCAACCCCGAGATCACGTTCCTGACGGACGAGACCCTCACTCACTTCGAGGGCTGCCTGTCCGTTCCCGACCTGCGGGGCGAAGTCACCCGTTGCGCGAAGATCCGCCTCCAGGGGTTGGACCGCGAGGGCAAGCCCATGGACGAGGTCCTGCTCGGGTTCGCGGCCGCCGTCGCCCAGCACGAGTGCGACCATCTGGACGGCGTCATCTACATCGATCGACTGACCGACATCAAAACCCTCGGCTTCCTGCGCGAACACCTGAAGTACCGCGCCAAGCGCTCGAAGGGCTGACCCCTTCCAGCGCGAAGCAGATCGACAGCCGTGACCGAAGAACCCGCCACATCACCCACGCTCACGACGGATCCGATCCAGCTCACGCCTTCCGGGTCGGTGAAGGTCCGCCCAGCCACCGTGTGGAACTACTTCCTCTACGTCGCGTCGCTCCCCGAGCGGATCGCACGCAGCACTGCGGGATTCGTGGGGATGATCGGGCTCGCGGCCGCGCGGCTGCTGCCCAGGCCCGTCCGCGAGAGCCGGATCTACCGCACGGTCGTCCTGCGCTACATGCGGATCCTGACCGACGACCTGGGAGGCGCCCGCCGATTCCCGGCGTCGCAAGCGATGACGGGAACCATGGTGGCGCGCCTCGGCGTCGGCAGCGTCATCGACAACCTCTGCATCGCCACGCTCCATGCGAGTCCGCTGTGGATCCTGCTCGCAACGAAAGACATCGCCGACGGCGCCCGCACGGTCGTTCACGACGTCATCGAAGACCTGAAGAACGCCGGCCTCGTCAAACCGGGTTCGAGGGTCGACAACGTCGATCTCCTCTTCAGCGCGCTCGCGAATCTCTCCGATCGCGCGGGTGACGCCGTGGACCTGCCGCCGCTGCGCATCGAGGACATGCGCGCCCAACTCGCCGAGATCCGGGCCGAGCTGGCGTCCGCATCGAAGACCGCGATCTTCGACGTCGCGCAGATCGACAAGCTGGCCGAGGGCGTGGAGAGCCTGGCGAAGGACACGGGACAGTCCGTGTTCGAGGTCATCACGGGGCTCGCCGTGCAGGCCGCCGCCAAGGGTGGGAAGTTCGTCATCGGCACCGGCGCCGCGGCCGCGCTCTCGGTGAAGGCCCTGGCCAAGCACCTCGTGCGCGACGTGTTTCTCGACTACCAGTCGCTGCTCGACGAACTCGAGGAGAAGGGACTCTTCCGCGCACTGGCGGAAACGCTCCATCCCCACGTGCGCGCGACGCAGCGGAACTTCTCCTTCGAGCGACTCACCTGGACCGAGATCGGCCTCTCCTTCGGCAAGCTGCGCAACGCCCGCTGGCGTGTGCAGTGAACCGATCGTGTCCGGCGCCGCGACCGCGCTGCCGCGACGATGCGGGCGAATTGCACGTCCGCCGGCCGCGCCAGTCCCTGGTGGCGGCCGAAGCCGCGCGGATCTTCACGCCTCGATCGTGATCTCGGTGCGCGCGCCGTCGTCATCCTCGTGCCGCGCGACCGTGCCGTTGGCGGCGTGGACGATGACGGTGCGGCGTCGCGAGGGAGCCGGGGCCTTCCCCGTGCGCGAAGCCGTCAGCGTGAACTTTCGTCCGTCCAGTTGCGCTACGTAGTGCGTATCCCGGAACTCACCCCGCAGGTGCGCGTTGGATTCGCCGTCGTCTTCGTAGAGCCGGCCGGTGGCGCGCCCCTTGGCGTCTAGGAAGACGTGGAGCGTGATGGGCTCGTGAAGCGACGGCATGGTGAACTCGCGCAGGGGACCCTCGGGGACGATGGAGCCCGCACGGGCGAAGACGGGTGTCGAGCCCAGCGGAGCGGACACGTTCATCTTCCGATCGAGCAGCATGGGGCCGCCGCTCGGGAACAAATACCAGCCGACTCCGGGGAAGGTGACGTGCTTCGTGGTCTGGCCGGGCTCGGTCACCGGGGCGACGAGAAGGTCACCCCCGAGGAGGAAGCAGTCCTCGATCGCGCGCAGCGCCGCGTCCCGCGGGTCCGCGAAGAACAGCGGTCGGACGATGGGATGCCCGTGCACCTCGGCGCTGCGGAACAACGTGTAGAGGTAGGGCATGAGCCGCATGCGGCGCTCGAGCGCGGCGCGCACGTGCGCCTCCGCCTCGGGCCCGAACGACCACGGCTCCTTCCGGCAGTCGTGCTTGTGGCCGTGCCCTCGGCAGAACGGGAGGTAGGCCCCGAGTTCGAACCAGCGCGTGAACAGCTCGGGCGTCGGATTGCCGGCGAAGCCACCGATGTCGGGGCCGGAGAAGGGCTGGCCCGACAGTCCCAGGTTCAGAGTCATCGTGATCGACCAACGCAGGTCTTCCCAGAGCGCCTGGTTGTCACCGGTCCAGGTCGCCGCGAACCGCGAACCCGCGATGTGATTCGATCGCGTGAGCACGAACGGCCGCCGATCGGGCCGTGCCGCGGCGAGCCCCTCGTGGGACGCCTGCGCCATGAACATCCCGTACGCGTTGTGGAATTTCTTGTGCGGACCACCGCCAGCGCCGCGGTGCTGCACGTCCTCGGGCATGGTCTTCGTCGGCACCCCGAACACGGAGGGCTCGTTCATGTCGTTCCACACGCCGTCGATCCCATGTCGGTCGGCAAACTCGCCGACCATGGTCCCCCACCACAGGCGGGTCTCGGGGCGCGTGAAATCCGGGAAGTGGCAGATGCCAGGCCAGACACGCCCCTGGAACGGCCGCCCCTTGGCGTCGATCACGAAATGCTCGCCGTCGAGCCCGGAGCGCGTGATCGGGTCGTCTCCGACCGCGAGGCCCGGGTCGAGCATGACGATGGAACGGAAGTTGGATCGGTGGAGTTCGTCGGTCAGCCCGCGGGGGTCGGCGAATCGGGCCGGATCCCACGTGAAGCACCGGTAGCCATCCATGTAGTCGATGTCGAACCAGATGACGTCGCAGGGGATCTTCCGCTCGCGGAAGTTGCGGGCGACGTCGCGCACTTCGTCCGCGGTCATGTAGGACCAGCGGCACTGGTGGTACCCGAGCGCGTAGAGCGGCGGCAGCCGGATGCGCCCGATCAACGCGGACAGCGCCTCGGACACGGCAAGCGGGGATTCCCCGAGGATGACGTGGACGTCGTACGGATCCTCTTCGAACTGGAGTTCGACGCCATTCGGCGCGCACACCACGCACCCCCGGCGGATCGTGTCGGCGAGAACGCCCACGGCGCGTCCGTCAGGCAGGACCCCGAGTACGTACGGGTGCGACTGATACATCACCGGCATCGTCTCGGCGTAGCCCCAGGCGTCCGTGTTCCACAGCATCGTCGCGCGACCCGTTCGAAGGAGCGGCCCCGTCACCTCGCCGGTCCCGTAGAACGACGAGCCTTCCGGCAAGGCGACCTGGCCTCGAACGACGCCTCCATCCGCCTCGAAGGCGACGGGAGGGAATCCGTCCGGTGCGTGGCTCATGGGCTCCTTGTCCGGCGACGTCGCGAGCACCAACGAAGCGGCCGGCTCGGTCCCATCGTCCAGGATCGGACGCACGGTGATCACCGTCACGTCCGAGACGGGCGGGCGCATGCGGAACCACTGCAGACGGCCGATGCCCGGGCCGACGGCGGGCTTGGCGCCGATGGGAATGACGCACGCGCAAGGGTTCATCCGGATTTCGTGAGGCGATGTCATGGCGAGGGTTCTAACCAACCGTCACTTCGACCACGTGCGACACGAAACTGTCGCCGTCGCCGGCCGGGAAGTCGAGGTGGGCCTCGCCGCGAGCCTCGACCGCCGCGCCCTGCACCTGCATCTCGCGGTCGGCGAAAAGGCGCGCGCGCGCCGTCGAGCCCGAGAGCCCCTGCAAGGTCCACCGGACGGACGTCGCGCCGATGATCTCCGTTCGCGTGAGGCGGACGGATCGACTACGCGCGCCTTCGCGCAGCTCGGGTGCCTCCAGCAAGAGCTGGGGTCCCTCGCGCACGACGACCGTGCAGGCGAGTTCGCGCAGGATCGCGTGTCTTCCCACCTCGATCGCCACCGAACCGCCGGCAGGGCGCACGGCGGCCGACGGTACGTCCCTGCGGTTGACGACCGCGGAGCCGAGCTGCGTGAGCGGCGGGCACGACAGCGTGATGTCGAGCGCGAGGCTCGGGCCTTCGCGGATGAACGCCCACACGTGGTACGTGGTGCCGTCGCCGCCTCGATCACGCTCGACCCGGAGATCCAGGAGTGTCGGCCCGACGCGCATGTGCGTCACCGTCGCGCGCCGCCAGTGCGGCGGGAGCGCCGGCCGGATGCGGAGGACGCCCTCGAATGCATCCGCCTCGATGCCGAGGATGCCGAAGATCGCGCCCTGCACGATCGTCGTGGACGAGAACACCTGGTGCGGGACGCCCCGTTCGGGCGCCGTGCAGCGATCACCGATCAGGTGCTCGGGGACGAACCCGCGACCGGAGAAGTCGCTCAGCGCCACCTGGGACCTGTAGATCTGCCAGCCGGCCGCCGTCAGTCCGTGGCGGTAGTGCGCAAGGATCACGAAGTTGGTCAGGTACGGGAATACGCTGCCGGTGTTGTAGTTGGCCGGGTCGTAGATCGCCGAGGTCCGCGCGAACATCCGCACGCCCCAGTCGCTGCAGAGTGCGGGGTCGTTCAACCCCTGGACGCTGGCATGTGCGCGCGCCGTTTCACCGTGCCCCGCGGCGAGTGGCTCGGCGAGATAGGCATTCAGGTCGTCGAACCACTTCCCGTCGGTGAGGAGCGCGAAGCCATACCGGCCGGCCTTCTCGGACCAGAACGATTCGAACGCGGAAGTCGCGTGCGCGAGGTTCGTCGTGGCCCAGTGCGCGACGTCCTTCTCGCCGATCCATCCCGCGAGGCGCTCCAGCGCTCGCAAGGCGCTCAAGTACATGCCGTGGAGGTAGACCTCGGAGCGGATGACCCCCACGAGCGATCCGGCTTCGACGGCGGCGAGCCCGGCCTTCCGATTCGTCATCAATCCGTTCTGGTCGAGGCACGCGTGGCACCACTGGACCGCGCGCTTCGCATTCGTGAACAACCGCTCGAGAGTGGGTCGGTCGCCGTTGTGGCGCAGGCACAGCTCCAGGGCCGCGACGAAGTCGGGCGAGTTCGGCGCCTTGTAGTACGCGTACGGATAGTCCTCGAGCCAGTTGCACAGGCGCGACGAGAGCGTCAGCTCGTGCATCAGCTTGCCGTCGGAGCGCTGGCGCGACGCGGCGGCACCCAGGACGCGCAGCTGTCCCTCCGTGTCGCCGTAGGCAGCCATGGCGCGAGCCGCGCAGAGCGCGTCGCCGTCGAAGAACCACCCGAACCCGGGCCGATCGCTTCCGGCACTGGGTGCGAGCCCCGCGACGAGGCTGCGGCCGAGTCCGTCAACCTCGACCCACGACTTCTCGATGGCGATCTTTGCCCACAAGAAGGCATCGTCCACCGCAGGATCCGACGTCTGGAGGAGGGTCGTCCGATCGAGGAACCGGCGCCAGTGGGAGCGCACCTCCGCGAGCCGGACCGACCAGTTCGTCGAGCCGTCGCGGTACGCGGCTCGCGCGTGCTCGCGCACCTTGTCGATGCGCGACAGCCCCGTCGCGGCCCCGTGCTCCCCGACTTCGGCCGAGGCGGGAAGCTGGTCTGGGACGACCTCGGCGCCGGCGATCAGGAAGATGAGCGGCTCCGAGTCCGTCGCCCTCCAGGTCAGCGGGATCGTGACGGGATCGCGGGGCAACGCGTGATCCGCGCCGATGGAGACGCGCGGGGCCCCCGGTGAACCCAACAGCACGCCGAACCTCCCCAGTTCCTCGGTGAGGAACGTCGCTCCCGTCACGGCATCCTGCGTGGCGATCTGCCCGCCGAATCCGGCCGGCCACATCGGGCGCATGTCGGGTGCGAACGTCACTTGCACCACCAGGTCACGTGGCGAATCCACGTCGATGAGCATGGCGATCAGTCGATGATCGAGTGCGGCGAACAAGGTCTGACGGACCGTGAACGCCTCGTGGACATAAGTCAGAACCACGCGGTCCGGTCGCACGGATACGTGCGATACGAGGTCGCGCCCCGCGAGCGCGCTTCCGCCCGATGCCAGCTGGAACCGCAGCGAAAGGTCGTGGCAGACCTTCACGGGCCACATCCAGCATTCGAACGACCCGTTCTCGTGACCGAGGAGCGCCGCACGCCGGCCGCTCACCTCGAGGAATTTCCGCGGCTGAGCCCAACCAGCCTTCTCCGGAAGGTCGAGTGTCTTGGCGTCGTTCATGGGCGACGTTCTACACGATGCCGATCACGCCGTCGCGCTACGCCAGGAACACGCGGGAAACACGGGGCTCAGCTCGCATCCCACGCCCTTTGCTCCATCGATCGCTGAGTCGCCGGCGACTCGATCTCGAACGGACGGCACCGGAATCCGCGATGGCGTTACGCCGCTGTCAGAGGTCGCGTTCTCCAACTCGCTTCGTGCCCTCGTTTCAGGAGGTCCTCATGCGGAAGTTCATCGCAGACATCGACCGTCTCCTTCGAGGCGGTTTCACGGAACGCGAAGAGCTGGAGAGCGGAAATCTTCGCGTACCGATCCGAACGCTCGCCACGACCGGTCTGATCCTCGGCGGCCTGTATGGCGCGTTCATGGGCCTCTTCACGCTGATGCGCGGAGGTCCAGGCAGCGCGATGCAGATCGTGGCGACGACGCTGAAGGTCCCACTGCTCTTCCTGCTCACGCTCGCCGTCACGTTCCCATCCCTCTACGTCTTCTCGGCACTCACGCGTTCGCGGCTGTTTGCGTCGAGCACCTTGCGGCTCTTGCTCGCGGCCGTCGCGATCAACCTCGCCGTCCTGGCGAGCTTCGGTCCGATCACGGGGTTCTTCACGCTCTCGACCACGAGTTACGCGTTCATGATCGTGCTGAACGTCGTGTTCTTCGGGACTGCGGGGCTCATCGGAATCTCCTTCCTGCGCAAGGCGTTGAGGGTCGTCTTCGCTCCGGCGCGCCCCCCGCGGCCCGCGCCCACGCCTCCGCCGCCAGTGGACGAGGCGATCGCGACCCATCCACCCGCGCCGCGACCCCCGGTGGCATCACCCGCCGATCCCGCGGGCCTCGTCTTCCGCGTCTGGGCGATCCTCTTCGGCATCGTCGGCGCGCAGATGGCGTGGGTCCTTCGGCCGTTCGTCGGCGCTCCGGGGCTCCCGTTCGAGTGGTTCCGCGCTCGTCAGTCGAACTTCTTCGCGGCCGTACTGAGCGCGCTCCGTCACCTCTTCCAATGACCGCGGCGCCGCTCGTCCGCGTCGGCCGCGTCGTCGACGCACTGCTCCGAGCGACCGGGTCCTTCGCTCCGGGGGTGGGCCGAGCTCCCATCGCCCATTTGGCCTCGATCACTTGTGCCGCCGGTCTCGTCTACGGTGCCGCCATGGGCACGTTCGGCCTGCGCTGGCTCCAGGTCGTCTATTCGTCGGTGAAGGTTCCCATGCTGATCGGCGTCTCGACGCTGATCTGCCTGCCGAACTTCTACGTGATCAACACCGTGCTCGGCCTGCGAAGCGACTTCGCGGCGGCATGTCGGGGTGTCCTCGCGGCTCAAGCGACGGTCGCTCTCACGCTCGCCGCGCTGGCACCCGTGACGCTGACGGGCTACGCGTCGACGGACGACTACCCCTTCGCGACCACGCTGAACGGCTTCGCGTTCCTCGTCGCGGCGCTGGCCGGGCAGTTCACGCTCGCACGGCATTACCGCGAGCTGGTCCGCATCGATCCACGACATCGACTCGCACGGAACGTCTGGCTCGTGCTCTACGTGTTCGTCGCGATCCAGCTCGCGTGGGTCCTCCGCCCGTTCATCGGAGACCCCGGCCGCGCCACGCATTTCTTCCGCTGGAACGCCTGGGGCAACGCCTACGTCGAGGTCGTCTCGATCGTCGGACGGGTGCTGCGGCTGCGATAGCCCGACGGCCCCCGTTGGTGCCGCGTTCGCGGCGGTTTTTCCGCCAGATCCCGTTCAATCCGGTGGCCCCGGCCGCCTTTCCTTCAGGCGGCCGCGCCCCCTCGCCGATACCTCGCTCAGGGGATTGGTTTTGCCGACCACCGGAGAGCGCCCGCGCCCGCCGCGGGCCGCGAGGACTTCGAGATGAAGACTGCGTTGATCACGGGAATCACGGGACAGGACGGTTCCTATCTCGCGGAGTTCCTGCTGGAGAAGGGTTATCGGGTCGCGGGCATCGTGCGCCGCTCCAGCAGCGATCGCTTCGAACGACTCCAGCACATCCAGCACCGCCTCGACATCTACCGCGCCGACCTGCTCGACCAGGGCTCGCTCGTCTCCGTGATCGAAGAGTGCCAGCCCGACGAGATCTACAACCTCGCCGCGCAGTCCTTCGTCCCCGAGTCGTTCAAGCAGCCGATCCTCACGGCGAACGTCACGGCGCTCGGCGTGACGAACGTCCTCGAAGCGCTGCGCATCGTCAACTCGAAGATCCGCTTCTATCAGGCGTCCTCCAGCGAGATGTTCGGCAAGGTCCAAGCGACCCCGCAGAACGAGAAGACGCCCTTCTACCCGCGCAGCCCCTACGGCGTGGCGAAGCTCTACGGTCACTGGATCACGGTGAACTACCGCGAGTCCTACGGCATCCGCGCCAGCTCGGGCATCCTGTTCAATCACGAATCACCGCGCCGCGGACCAGAGTTCGTCACGCGCAAGGTGACGATGGCGGCGGCGAGGATCAAACTCGGACTCCAGAAGGAGCTGCGCCTCGGCAACCTCGATGCACAGCGCGACTGGGGCTTCGCCGGCGACTACGTCCGCGCCATGTGGATGATGCTCCAGCAGGACCGCCCGGCCGACTACGTCATCGCCACCGGCGAGTGTCACACGATCCGCGACCTCCTGGACGCCGCGTTCGCTTCCGTCGATCTCGACTGGCAGAACCACGTCATCACGGACCCGAGGTTCATGCGTCCCGCGGAAGTGGAGCTTCTGCTCGGCGATCCGACCCGAGCCCGCAAGGAGCTCGGTTGGGAGCCCAAGGTCGGCTTCCGGGAACTCGTCTCGATGATGGTGCAATCGGACCTGGCGCAACTGACACGCTCCGCTCCGGCTGCGGTTTCCATGTGAGCATCGCCCCGCGCGGGCGCAGATAGGAACGAGGTCGCGATGAGGTTCGACGTGACGCAGCACGGTGACAGGTCGGTTCTGATTTCCCGCCTGACCTCGACGACGAACGACGCCGATCGGGAGACGTTCGACGTGACCCGCCTGCCGTGGCAGGACGAGTCCACGATGGCGCTCGAGGTCGACGACGTCCCGGCACCGTCTCAGTGGCCCCTCGCCGTACCCGCATTCACCGAGTGGCGACGCGTCCTCGACAGTGGTGGCCTGCTCGAGTTCCGCACGCGCGCCGACGTGGGTGCATGCACGGGACGGCTCGGGTGCGGACCCGAGTCCGTGGCGCCGCAGTTCGCCCAGATCCTCGGCGAGCTCGGCTTCGAGATCGTCATGCTGGAGCCGTCGCACGACGACCCGTCACGCCTCGAAGGCGTGGCGCTTCGTGGAGACATCCCATTCGGAGCAGTCGCGACTCCGGTCACGGACGCGTCGGCCCCGATTGCCGACCTCTCGTGGCACGGTCCGTTCCTCCACAACCGCCCCTCCGGAAGCCTCGGACGGGCCGTCGTCCTCGCGCTGGACGAGGCCGGGATGAAGGTTCGAGTCCACCCGACCTTCGAGATCCTCGATGACCGTTACGGAGATTGAGCGAACGGTCGTAGCGATCCCCCGGAGCGACGGATCGCAGCTTAACGTCCGCTTCGACCTGCCACGCCAGGTCGTCAACCAGATGCTGCGACTGAGCTCGCGGCAGGACGTGCGGCGCGACGTGCTCTTGCACTCGCACATGCCGCAGTGCCGCGACGGACACGATCTGTACGAGATCCTCCGCTCGCAGGCGCCTGGCCACCTCATGCACGTGGCATGGACGCAGTTCCCTGCCGATCGCATTCCCAAGACCTGGGTTTCGTGGCTGAACTCCATGGAAGCCGTGTGGGTCCCGAGCCGCTTCAACCGTGAGACCTTCGCTCGCTCGGGCGTCGACCGCGCGAGGATCTCCGTCGTGCAGCCGCTGGCGCCCACACTCCTCCGACCGGCGATTCCCGGCCAGACCTATCCGCTCCAGACGGCCAAGTCGTTTCGATTCCTGGCCGTCACGGAGCTGAACAAGCGCCGCGGCTTGGATCTCCTGCTCTCGGCGTACCTCTCCGAGTTCAAGCCGAACGACGACGTCGCCTTGGTCCTGCGCACGCCCCCACCCGACGATCGCCTGGAGACTCCGCCGCCCGCTGCCATCGAGGAGATCGCGCGGATGATCGTCGCACTCGGACACGATCCGGAGAGGATTCCCGAGATCGTCGTCGTCGACGAGTTGCTGGATGACGCCGGCCTCGCCGACCTCCACGCGCAAAGCAACGCCTTCGTGATCCCGTCTCGCTGCGAAGCCATCGGCATGGCCGCCTTCGACGCGTTCGCCATGGGGTTGCCGGTGATCGCCACGCGCTTCGGCGGGATGCTCGAGTACCTGGGCGACCGGAACGCGTTTCTCGTCGATATCGAGGGACTGGAGACGATCCGGAACGAGGACGTTCCGGAGCACGAACTGCTCGTCGGTGCTCGCTGGGCCATTCCGTCGGTCGATTCGCTCCGCGCGCAGATGCGGCGAGTCGTCGCCGACCCCGGGCTCTGCGCCAGGCGCGTGGCGGTCGCGCGTGCGGAGGTCGCGAAGCACTGGACCGTGCAACGCCTGAGAGACGTCGTCGCCCATCGACTCGTCGCCGCGGAGAGCTGCCACCCGGCGATCACGCGCCCACGTGCTGGGGGGCGCTCGTCCCTCGTCGCATGGCGCGCGCCGGTGTTCGACCAGAGCGGGTACGCGTCGGAGGCGCGGGGATTTCTCCGCAGTCTCGTGGCCGATGAGGGATTCGAGTGCCGGGTCGTCCCTCACGTGTGGAGTCAGCGAGCGGCGACCCTCGATCTCGAGGATCGCGTGCTCTTCCATCGCCTCTGCCACATCCCGACGCCATCGCGTCACGTGAGCGTTCAGCACATGTTCCCGTCGCATTTCCGTCGCGAAGCGGGGCATGCCGTCGCCATCGGCCGCACGATGTTCGAGACCGACCAGATCCCAGCGGGCTGGGTCGATCCCTGCAACCGCATGGACGAGATCTGGGTGCCGTGCAGCCACAACGTCGAGTCCTTCACACGCGCGGGGGTCGACCGACACAAACTGTTCGTGATTCCCGGGACTCTCGACTTCGCGGGCTATTCGCCGGAGGGCCCACGGCTCCCCGCGATCCCGTCGGACCGATTCACGTTCCTGTCGGTGTTCGACTGGCACCTGCGCAAGGGGTGGGACGTCCTCCTTCGTGCCTATGCGGAGGCCTTCAGCGGATCCCAGGACGTGTCGCTCGTGCTGAAGCTCCAGTTGTCGAACGGAATGCCGCTCGACGCCGTGAAGAAGATCGTGCGTGAGGCGCTGACACGTTTCGGCCGCCGCGGGCGATCGCTCCCGGACGTGCAATTCGTCGGACGCCTCGCCGAGGCCGAACTTCCGGCGCTCTATCGCTCGGTGAATGCGTTCGTGCTTCCCACGCGAGGCGAAGGGTTCGGGCGGCCGTTCGCGGAAGCCATGGCCGTCGGACTTCCGACGATCGGCACCAACTGGAGCGGCCAGGTCGATTTCATGGACGCGACGAACGCATACCTGATCGATTACCGGCTCGTGCCCGTGCCACCGCAGGGAGTGCGCGAAGTCCCCACGTTCGCCGGTCATCGGTGGGCAGAACCGGACGTCGTGCACCTGCGTCGCCTCATGCTCGAAGTGCGAGACGACCATGCCGGCGCCCGGGCCCGCGGTCGCAAGGCAGCCGACGACGTGCGCAGGACCCTCTCCCCGCCCGTCGTCAGCGCGACCATCCGGGAACGACTGGAGAGCTGGGCCGCGAAGATCGGCTGAGGTGTGAGCTCGAGCGCGTCCCCCTCGTTGACGCCGCGACAGGACTGGTCGATGATGCCTCGTCGCCCGCAACGACCCGCGCCTCGACCTCGGGCGCCGGGTGATCTCCGCCTGCCCTCTCGATGGATTCGCCGACGCGGCAATGAGGAACTACCTGTACCTGTGGAACCGACCGGCCGAACGAACCCTCGTTGCGTCGGGAATCGAGTTCCGCGACTTTCGTCCGGCTCTCGCAGCGCGTGGCGGAGTCGTCCTCCTGCGCAGCCGCTTTGGTAATCCCGTCGTCGCGCGCCCGAGCCGCCTGCGTTTCGTTCCAGCGGATCGGATGCCGGAGCTCGCCGCATGCGACATCTACGGCTTCGGCGACTTCGCCTGGGTCGACTTCGCGCCCGGTGCAACGCCATCGGAGTTCAGCCCGGAGGACGTCGCCAGGCTTCGTCGGTTCGCGAAGCACGGGCAACCCGAAGCCGCGCCTGCCATGGTTTCAGTGGGCAATCACTTCATGGCGATGGCGCACGACGATGGCTGGTTCCTCCGGCTCTCCTACCTGGCCTGGTCGAATGCCGAGGCGGTTCTCCGCGATGTTCTGCTGGCGCTGGTCGACGAAGCGACCGCGCGCGCGACGCTCGATCGACTGGCACGGGAGGAGTGCGCGGTTTGGGTGCGGCGGAACCTGGTCGTTTCGTGCAGCGGAACCGAGGACATCGACGGAGTGCTGAACGAACGCCTCTGAGCCGCGGCGCACCAGCCAGGCGGGCACGCCACGTCGCCGCGGCGCACCGAAGCTCGACCACGGCCCCCGGCCCTACCGCTGCGGCTCGACTACTGGAACGTCACCGTGAGCGTGTTCGACAACAGCAGCCGGCTCGGCGCGCCGCCGATCGCTTGCAGGTACACCGTGAGCGCGAGGAGGTTCGGATCCGATGGGATGCCCAGCGTGAGGGCGTCGGAGCCCGGCGGGCTCGTGGGGAACAGCGGGACGAACTCCAGGTAGAGGCCCGGCGTGAACACGTCGATGCCGAGGGTTCCGAACGGCGGGACGGGCAGGTTGAGCGTCCCCAGCGACATGTAGACGTTCATCGCTTCGCCGGCCGTTCCCTCCATCGTCAGGGTGGCGTTGTTGCCGATCTGGATCGGCAACGGATTCATGCGCAACCCGGGCCCCTTCATCGTGGTGATCGCCCGCGGCGAGTAGATCGCGCTCGTGCCCGACGTCGGGAACGTGAACGCGTCGGTCTTCTCGTTCACGCCGAGGCAGTCGCCGTTCTGATCGAGGTCACGCAACGCGTACACCCGGTCCGGTGACTGATCTTCGCAGACGAACAGCGTGCCGTCGGACGCGAGCGCCGAGCCCCACATGTTCGACGCACTCGGCACCGAGTAGTAGATCAGGGACTCGGACGCGTTCTGGATCACCAGGTCCGCGTTCAGGTCGTTGAACTTGATGATGCGCTCGGCGCCCGTGTCGTGCAGGAAGAAGTTGCCGCTTCGGTCGGTCGTGAGGGACCAGTACTGCGACGTGACGCTCGGGACGGCCGTCGGTGTGAAGAAGATCGACACTTCACCCGGATCGGTGCACACGCCGTTGGGGATCACGTCGTCGTGCATGCGATAGACGCCCTTGGCGACGGCTCCGCTCGTTCCGTTGTTGACGTAGTAGAGGGTTCCGTCGTTGCCGATGGCGAGGCCCGAGGGAACGGAGTCGGCAACCGCACCACCGACGGCGAACCGCGCATAGTCGACCGCTTCGCCTGCATCTTCCGCATCGCCGTCGTTGTTGAGGTCGCGCAGACGCATGACGGAGTCGAAGCCGCCGGTCGCGTTGTTCGCCTGCGCGACGTAGACGAAGCCGTCCGTCGAACATGCCAACGCCCAGTTCAGCGCGAGGAAGATGCCCGACCCGTTGGCGGCGCTGAAGAACACCTGGCTTTCGTTCGCTGCCATGGCCGCCCCGTCGCCGTCGACGTCCTTCAGGCGCACCACGAGATGCGCCGTCGGATCCGACAGGTAGACCGTGCCGTCCTCCGCCGTGGCGATGGCGTTCACGTTCGTGACCGTGATCCCGTTCGTGCCGCTCTGGAAGAACACGGTCGACTCGCCCGGGCTCGTGAAAGCGCCGTCCAAATCCAGGTCCTGTAGACGGACGATGCGATCACCGACCGTGTCGACGACGAGGACATCTCCGCTGCGCGTGAAGGGCACGCTCTGTTGAGCCGCCACCGACACGGAGAGAGCCATCATGAATGCACAACCGAGCCCGACGAGTCGCGTTCGCATGTTCAACCCTCGTGTTGGGACGGGGAGTATACCGGCCAGCAACGCCGAGAATCGAAGGGACCTCAACGCGCCTTCAGGCGCTCCAACCGGTCGATCAACGCGCGCGCGTCGGGGCGCCGGCGGATGCCGCGCGACCAGGAATCAGCGATCCGCTGCGCCATCGCGATCGCCTGAGCGCTCGTCGGATCGTCAGGCCACACCGCCGCTGCGGCCCGCAAATCCGGAATGGGGCCGAGCGGGGCACGAAACAGCTGGTCCAGGTGATCGGAGGTGATCTCGGTCTGCGGCCCCTCGATGACCACGTCCGCTACCAGTTGACGCCCGGCGCCCAGCTGCACGATGGGCACCGCGGCGAGGATTGCCGCCAGGCCAAGCCCGATCGTCGCGACGCGCCCGCTCGTGCGTGCGACGTCCTGCGATGCGGGGCCGCGAACGGCGGAAAGAACGAGCGCCAGCGTGATCATCACCCCGGGCTGAAGGAGGTCCGAATCCAGGAACCCGTGGACGAGGAACGCCGCGAGCCCGACGCGCAGACCCGACCGAAAGCCCGGCGAGTCCGTCGCCACGCCCCCCGCAAGGCACCACGCGCCTGCGAGCACGGCGAGTGTGACACCGGCATCGACTGCCTGAGCGATTCCCGCCGTCGCAGGAAGGAATGTGACGAACGGAGCCAGCGCCGCCGACAGCAGCACCCCTCCGAGCAGTCCCCAGGCGACGACTCGCGAGGGCGGATCGCCGTCCCCGACCGGCTCGGTCTGGGGCGCCTGCAGCGAACGCCAAACGACCCGGACGAGGATCGCGGCCACGCCGAAGAACACGATGCCGCACTCGACCAGTCCCTGCAGCCACCAGTCGTGCGGGGATCGGCTGAACGCCTCACCTGCGCGGTGGGCGCTGGACATCCACGTGCGGGTCGCCTCCAGCCCGCACCCAAACGGCACGTGCTCCGCGAGGACGCGCAGCGCCAGGCGGTGGTAATCGAGCCTCTCTGCGAGCGTGGCGAGTTTGCCGCCGCCCACGTGGGCCGACGCGAGGATGACGATTCCGAGGCCGACCAATGCAACCCCAGCGCTCGCGATCCGCCAACGTCGGCGCGAGTTCGTCCCGGGCGGACTCATCCGCCATGTCGCCACGCAACCGCCGATCGCAAGGGCGCCCGCGCCACCGGCGGATCCGGCGCATGCGAATGCCGCGACGCACGAAATTGCCGCGATCGACGCCGCCGCACGCCGGCGCCCCCTCAACCACGCACCCACGACGGCGGGAGCCACGAGCAGGAGGAACCCGGCGAAGTGGTTCGCCGACGTGAACGTGGCGGCGGCACGCCAGGAGTGGAGGAACGCCTCGCCCCGCTCGGTCTTCGTGAGCGCGTGTCCCACCGCGCGCGCCGCGGCCTCCGCCGACGCGTTCAGCCACGCCGACTGCGCGATACCGAACCAGCTCAACGCGATGGCCGCAGCGACGAGGACTCGTCGAACCTGGTTGCCCATCCGACGAACGCTCACGAGGTCCATGAGCGCCAAACCCGCGACCGTCGCAGCCAGCACGTCCGCGGCGCGCTTGATCGTGAAGCTCTCCATCGGTGACGCTGCCGGCAGCATCAGCACGACGACGAGAACGACCAGGATGGGCGCAGGCGCCCGCCCTTCCATCACGCCGCACAGGAGCGCCAGGCCACCGCCCAGGAGCATCAGCGCCGTCGCGAACGATTCGACGAGCGGGTTCAGGTCGTCACCGAGCAGGAAGCGCGCGCCGACGCCAGCCATGAGCAGGGCGATGGCAGCGGAGGTGAGGAGACTGGAGGGCCGCGGCGTCATCAGGCGAGCATTGTGAGCGCGCGTCGTCCCGGTGACGAGCCCCGGGGTCGCGGCGAACTCACGGGGGGCGGCGCGCGACGGCGCTCAACACCACGGCGACCGGCGCGACACAGACGAGCGTCACGAGCGGAGCGGGACGGCTCACCAGCAGGGCGAGCGCCGCCGCCGCCGCGCTGAAACCCCACAACACGACGACGGCGGAAGTCCGCGTCCGCCCGCGCGCCGCGATGCGGTGCGCCAGGTGATCGTGGCCTGCCGTGAACGGGTGGACTCCGCGCCGCAACCGTGACACGACGACGACGCATCCGTCGACCAGCGGAACGAACAAAAGGAGGATCGGCACGACGAAGGGCCGCGCCGTGATGCCGCCGTCCTGGAACCTGCAGGTGATCGTCAGCGCCGAGAGTAGAAACCCGATGGGCAGACTGCCGGCATCGCCGAGGAAGATCCGCGCGCGGGGAAAATTCCACGGCAGGAAGGCCAGAAGGCCTCCCAAAAGGCAGATGAGACTCGCGGCCACGAAGAGCTGGCCCGAGCTGGCGGCGATCGCGAGGAAGCCAGCGGTCTGGATCGCCGCCACCCCCGTGAGCTGCCCGTTCATGTTGTCGATGAAGTTGGTCGCGTTCGTCGCGAACACGACGAAGACGACCGTCGCCGCCACGTGCATCCACGGCTCCGGCAGGAAGGCGGTGACACGGACCCCGCTGAGGGCCAGGGCGAGCGCCGCGAGAATCTCGACGATGAGGCGCGGCACCGCGGGGAGCCTCCGGCGATCGTCGATCCAGCCCATCACCATCATCACGGCCGCGCCACCGAGGATGGCGGCGACCTGCGGTGCCTGCTGGCGGATTCCAGGCGAGTGGATTCGGATCGCCTCCGGCACCCAGGAGGCATCGCCCCCGATCAGCGCAACGAGAATGCCCAGGCCGACCGGAACCGCGATCGCCGCGAGGACGGCCACTCCGCCGCCGTAGGCGACGGCTTCGGCGTGGTCCTTCCGTCCCCCATCGGGTCGGTCGACGGCGCCGGCCGTGACGGCGCGCCGGCGGATCCACGGAAGCAGTCCCGCGGCCACACCGAACGAGATCGCGAACAACGCGAGGCCGAGGAGCGGAATCATGAGTGCGTGGAGCGACCTCGGAATGAGACGCCGTGCTTCGCCAGGACTTCCCGGCAGGCCGTAGCCACCCTCACGGCGTCGTGTCCATGCCTCGCCAGTTCGACGGCGACGAGGCCGCCGTATCCGCAGTCGCGGAGTGCAGCGAGCGTGGTCGGAAGGTCCAGGTCACCTTCACCGAACGGAAGGTGTTCGTGGATTCCCCGCTTCATGTCCTCGATGGCGACCGTGACGAGGTGGGGAGCTTCGGCGCGGATGACGTCCGCCGGTTCGGCCTCGCCGTTCACCAGCAAGTGTCCGATGTCGAGGCTCAGCCCGAGTCGCTCCCGTCCGCCCAACCGCTCTGCGAGCCTGCGCCAGCCCGCGACGGTGTCGACGAGCATCCCGGGCTCGGGTTCGAGCCCCACGCGAACGCCCGCCCGCGAGCCGTGATCGAGCACCTGGTCGAGCCCGATCAACAATCGATCCCATGCCTCGCCGTCACTCATGTCGGCCGGACGTGCGCCGGCCCACAGCGATACGCCCTCGGCGCCGAGATCGCGGGCGACGTCGATTGCAAGGCACAGGAACTCCCGCCGCCGCTCCGAACCCTCGCGCGAGAGCAGCGTCGGATGGTGCTTGCGCATGGGATCGAGGATGAAGCGCGCGCCCGTCTCCACCACGACCGAGAGGCCGAGCCGGTCGAGCCGCGCGCGGATGTGGGCCACGCGCGCGGCGAGGTCCGGTGCGAACGGATCGAGGTGCTGCACGTCGAGAGTGAGCGAGACGCCCCCGTACCCGAGCCTCGCCAGCACGTCGAGTGCATCCTCGAGGCGATGTGAGGAGAACCCGCTCGTCGCGTATCCGATGCGGAACCCGGTGGCACTCATCGGTCGCATTGTGTACGCAGTCGCCCCCCGCGACGAGCGGCGGAGGCGGTTTGCGCCTCGAACCCTCTGGCCGTCACACGAGGAACGACAGCAACGCCGTCACGAGATTGCAGGCGACGGAGAGGGTGACCGCCCGGCGCCAGCCGAACCCCGAGAGGTAGCGATAGATCACGGCCTCCGCCCCCATCACCGACATCTCGGCCACGATCCACGGGGTCAGGAAGGCGCGAACGGCGAGGGTGGCCAACGGGTGGGTCACCAGGTTCGCAAGCACGACGTCCCCGATCCGGCGACGCCACATCGAGCGCGGGATGACGAAGAGGGCGACGACGACCTCCACGGCGAGCGTGAGCCCGAGGGTGCCGAGGTAGTGAATCATGCGGGAGCGATGCTTCCGCGGCGCGGCGCCCGCCCCATGGAGATGCCTCCGCCAGCCGACAGGAGCAGCACCGGCAGCTCGCTCCACGCATGAACGGCGGATGCGATCCCGTAGAGGCGGCGCGCGTCGACGAATTCGGACGCGAACGCCGCACACCCCAGGACTGAGGCCGTGACGACGTACCGGGCCCACGGCGCACCGCGCGGCCAGCGGACGAGGCTGGAGCGACCGGCCTCGCCGTGGGCTGTTCCGAGCCGCGGCAACACTCCGATCACGACCGCGTAGTGAACGCATTGCAGGTACGCCGCCGCCGAGAACAAATCGATGGCCGAGGGGCCGTCGATCCACGGGCTCGGAACGAAGACGCCCAGGTGGAGGTCGAGTGTCCCCACGTCGAGGGGAGTCAGATCCGGCGACCACGAGCCCAGCCGCTGCACGAGCGCCGAGACCACGCCGCTCGCGATCAACGCCGGGACGACGCCGAAGACGAACGCGCATGACGCCATCGCCGCACGCCGCTCGCGTCCGTGCAATCGTTCGGCGAGGAATCCCACGGGCGTGAGGTTGTGGAGGACGGCCAGCACCACGAGGGTGCTCGAAGGTGACTCCATCAATCCCCACGCGATCGCGCACACGGTCGCGGCACCGAGCACGCCGGCCATGGCGTCGCCGCGCCGCAACCCGACGGCGAGCGCGACGGCGGCCAGCATGGCGACCGCACCGAGCTCCATCTCGCGAAGCGGCAGCGACCGCGTCCCGGGCAGGTACGCCACGACGCGGAGCAGCGCGGTGGCGCCGAGCAGGGTGACGATGGCGCCGACGGTCGCACGGCCCAGGCGTGGAGTGAATCGCTGGTCCACGTAGCGCAGTTCCAGCAGCACGTGCGCCAGGCCGAAGGTCGCCAACGTGGCCACGTACGCGAACAGGGGAGCCACCGCGCAGCCGAGGGCCAGGAGCAACGAGACCGCTGCGATCGCCAACGTCGTTCTGAGGCTCATCGATGCGCTCGGGGAGGTCGCCGCGATGTCACGCGCAGCAGGCCGCGCGGGTCCGCCGCCGTCGCGCGATCCCGAGGACTCCGATCAGCGCTCCGCCGCCGATCAGCGCGAGTGGCCAGGGCACGGCCCCACCCCGCGTCTTCGTGACGCCGTTCTGCACCGTCTTCTCGCGCGTGAGCCTCTTGTCCTCGTCGTACCACCGCTCGTGACGGTCGAGCGCCACCTGCCCGTCCTCGATCGACGTCACGACGATCCGGGCTTCGACGCGGACGGCCGGATCCTCGTGCGCGACAAGGGAGGTGGCGGTGAACGGTGGAGATACGTTCACGCCGGCGGGCGGATGCGCGAAGTCGACGGTCGTCCAGTCCAACGCCATGGCCGCACGCAGCCCCGACCGCGGAACGGCGATCACGCGGCATTGGCCGCGGAACGCCCCCAGGATCTGCCCCTCCAGGATCGGGACGGGCGTCTTCGGCTGGAGAATCCCCGACGGCGTGAGGTGCATGAGGAGACGCGGCTCGCGGGATGCGCCATCGGGGCGCGAGGCTGGACGGGAGTCCGCAGATGGCTTCGGCGGGATCGCCAGCGTGGAGCCTGGCTTCAGCCGCTCGGGCTTCATGTTCGGGTTGAGCAGCGCGATCTCGTCGCTGCACCGCGCGTCCCCGCATTGCTTCCTCGCGATGCCCTCGAACGTGTCACCGGCGAGCACCACGTAGGCACGGCAAAGGCTGGCGCCCGGGGCCGGGGCCTCGAACACGAGCTCGAAGCGCACGGACTTCATCCCCGGCGGGATGATGTCGCGCATCCGTGGGATCCCTGGCGCTCCGCCGGTCATCGGGAACAGGAGGATGGGAAGCAAGGCGATCGAGGCTTTCATGCGAGGGCTCCGTGGCAGCGCCGGCCCGAATCGGTGACCCGACACCGCCGGCGACCGCCCTCAGACGCCCGGGGTCACGCGAGGTTCCGCTGCGCGCGAGAGCGATGCTCCACCCGGCGTGACCGCCGACACGGCATAGGCCGGATCGTACGGCCACCCGACGAGAATCCAGAACGGCGCCCTTTCGGGCAGGACTCTCGGTCGGTCGAGGGAGCATCGCACTCCTGCGCAGCGAGGGGGTGACGAAGCGCGGGAGATGCCGCGGGAGCGGCAGCGAACCGATCATGCCTCGGCGTGGTCGCTTGCGGACCGCGACATGCGGCGAAGCACTCGGGGGGCAGGGCTGCGTAGGCCGGAGGGGCGGAGCTACGCCCACTGGCCCGCAAAACGAAGCGAGGCCCCCGCCTGGGCGGAGGCCTGCCGACCGGTCGACCCGATCTTCGATCACTTCACGGTGCCGACGAGTGCGTTCGTGAAGTTGTGCGTCGTGCGGGTTTCGTTGGTCACGTAGGCCTGGACGACGAACTGCACACCGATCAGCGACGGGTCCTGGGGGAAGGTGTACGACATCACGACCGACTGACCCGGGAAGAGGCCCCCGGTGAGCGGGCCGCCCTCGGAGAAGATCCGGAAGTTCCGGTTCTGGTTGATCAGGAGCTCCCCGCCGATGCCGGCCATGGCGTGGGGGACGTTGTCCCACGGCGCGTACTCCTGCCACACGGTGCAGAAGTAGCCTTCGATCCCGACCGCGCCGGCCTGGATCTGGAAGATCGAGGTCGTGCCCAGCGTGAAGCTGTCTGTCGGGGTCAGGTCGACCAGATGGCAGCCCGGCATGCCACCGGCTTCGACGGTCTGGGCTGCGGCGGGAACGGCGACGAGGGCGAGCATCAAGGACGCGACGACGAGGGTGTTGCGGATCATGGCGAGCTCCTTTGTCTTCTTCTGCGACCGCGTCATGCAGTCGTCTGGCACCAACACCGTGTGCCAGCGGTGCAAAGCATTACCGGGGCGTCGGAAAAACCTCGCGCCGGCGGGGCGTCGGGGCGCGGGCTCGAGGAACCCCCGCCGAAATCCCCGATCGCCGGGGGTCCGCGGCTATCGCCGCCGGCCTGACCGCGGATGACGCGGCTTTCCCGGGTTGGCGACGACGGCGAGGATCTCGTCCCCGTACCGCTCGACCCTGCGCGCGCCCAGGTGGGGCACCGCCGCGAGCTGCTCGCGCGTCATCGGGCGGATTTCCGCCAACCGGGCGATCAGGTGGTTCGGCAGGACCGCCAGCGTCGTTCGACGGTCGCGCTCGGCGGTGGCGCGTCGCCACTCCTTCAGGGCCTCGCCGCAGGCGAGCTGCTCGTCCGGCGGTCGCTGCCCCTGTCGCGGCAACCGGAACACGAGACCTGCACGGTTGCGCAGCCCGTCGGCTATCGCGCGAAGCACCAGGTCCCCCACGCGCCGCACGACGGAGTCGTTGAACCCGGGGATCCGCCGCAACTCGGAGAGGTCCCGGGGTTTTCGCGCTGCCGCGTCGATCATCGTCTGGTTCAGCAGCACCTTGAACGGAGGACGGTCGGCCTCACGCGCGAGTCGATCACGCAGGAGGTAGAGCTCGCGGAGAATGGAAAGCCCGTCGTGATCCAGATCCCGCGCACCCTTGATGTCGCGGAAGCCCTCCGGATCGAATGGCTCCCGCGGCGTCGCCAGACGCGCCACGCGGCCAAATTCGATGGATGCCTCCTCCTCGACGTCGTGGGCGCGCAGTTCGCGCGTGAGATTGCGGCGGAGTTCGGCGAGGAAGATCACGTCTTCCGCCAGGTAGCGGATGTAGGGCGGGTCCAGCGGACGACGGCCCCAGTCATGCCTCGTGAGGGACTTGTCCAGATCGACACCGAAGAACTCGCGCACGAGCGCCGCGAGCCCGAGCTGCTCGCGCCCCAGGATCTGGGCCGCCAGCATGGTGTCGAATACGTTCGTGAACGTGAACCCGAAGTCGCGGAACAAGGACGCCACGTCGTAGTCGGCGCCGTGGAAGATCTTCACCCGGTCGGGACTTTCGAAGATGGGCCGCAGCCCGTCCAGCTCGCGGACCGCGAGCGTGTCGATGAGGAACGCCCGCTCGCCGATGCCGATCTGCAGGAAGCAGACGCGCTCCCGATAGCGATAGAGGCTGTCAGCCTCCGTGTCGATGCCGAGCGCCGGGGCAGCCTCCAGCTCGCGAAGGGCCTCCCGAAACTGCTCGGGGCGATCGATGTAGACGAAATCCAAGTCCCGCATGCGCCGGGGGGAAGCGTAGTGATCGACCCCTGGCCGGACAAGCGCGGATCGTCAGCGGGCCAGATTGCTGTTTGCATACCGCGGATCGCCCGTGACGTCGCGGACGACGTGGCCCGCGAGCCACGGCGGCACCGCGGGCTCGACTTCGGGCGAAGGCAGCTCGACTTCCGCGAGAACGAGCGCTCGATCGCGGAACACGTCGATCTCCCAGACGAAGTCGCCCGCGGGGATCGGGATGCGGTCCTTCACGACGCGCCGGCCGCGCGTGAGGGGCCAGAGGCGGCGGAACAGGGCCGCGTCGGCCTCTTCCTCCAGTTCGATGCGGGAAAGTCCCACGCCGCCCTTCACCGTCCGGAAGAACCGCTCCGGGCCGTCGCCGGCCCTCACGGCGCGGAGGCGCTCCCGCAGGATCTTCCCCGGCAGCCAGCCTTGTCGGATCTGGTGAACCACCCGTCCCGCGACCTCGTCCGGGACGCCGTTCAGGAGGTACTTCCGCTCGATCTCCACGCCCGAGCGGCCCGCCTGCTCTCGCGCCGAGGCGATCCGCCGCAATGCCGCGAGGAGGCGCGGCATCCGTCGCGCGAGCCAGGTGGTCCGGAGATCATCCGTGCGTTTCGTCACGTCGGCCTGGAGCCGCGTTGCAAGCCAGCCGAGTGCGCGCGCATCGACGTGGAGCGATCGAGCGATCATCAGCTGGCGATCGTGGGTCTCGCCGAGGACGTCCTGCAGCTCCGTGAGCGAGAGGATCGCCGAGCGTGCCGACTTGAGCTCGTTCCGCAGCGGCTCGATCACGTATCGAGCACGCTTGGCGGCGATCCTCAAGGCGTGCAGGGGCGCCGCATCGCCGCCGGCCGCGCCCGCCTCCGCCGCGCATTCGGCCATCTCGTCCGCTGCCCGGCGGATCGCCGCGCCATGGGCTGCCCCGAACGCCGTCGGCGGAACGTCACCATCCAGGCGAACCTCACGCCGGTACTTCGCGAGCGCCTTGCGCAGCTGGAGGCGCAACGTGCGCCACGGCGCGCTCAGGTTCCCGTCGCCCGTCGGGCGCGCGTCGACGACCTGCTGTTGGAGCATGCCGAGGAAACCCGTCATGGCGGCACGCGATCGGGGAGGGGCGAACCGCAACAGCCGCCGCGCCAGCATGAGGTGGACCTCGGCGTCCCGCCCGGCGTTCGTCCGGTCCATCCAGTCTCCGAGCGCGCGCAACTGACGCTTTTTCACGGTGTCCCGGGAATGGTCGCGGAAGGCCCGAAGCCAGGTTCGAAGCCGCCGGACCGCGACTCGCGCGTCGTGCAGCGCCTCGGGGTCGTCGCCGGCCGCCAGGCGGTCCATGGCGCGATCCGCCGCCTGAAGGTGCGCCCGCGCAATCCTTCGAACGCCTTCCGGGGCCGGGATCCGTGGGTCTATCCGCTCGTCAGTCCTGGATTTGGGTCGTGCCATGGCCGCGGTACGGGCCCAGCAAACGCTGATCGGCGGCCCGGGTCAAGGTCCCGGGCCGCCGATCGGTGCGAATCTGGCTGTGCCTGTTCCAGGTCAGGGGCCGGCAAAAAATGTCACCGCGACATTCCACACCGCGCGCCCAAGGCCTGTAGAGTACGGCCGCTGTTTGCGCAGCCCCAGGACCCGTGTCGAGACGTAAGGTGAAGCGTTGGAAAAAAAACCGTCAAGGGGGCCACAGGAGCTGCGTGTTCGTTCGATGGGCTTCGGGTGATCCCGAAGCCCACGTTGTTTCGTGAGACGTTCCAGATCGGACGTTCGTTGCGTGATCGGCCTCTGCCGCCGTCCGCACTCGATGCTTCGGGTCGAGGCTTCACCGTTACAGACGGACGAGAAGGCTCGACGTCGATTCGTGATCGCCGAGGGACATTCCTTTGTCCACTTTTTTCGGTGAGCACCTGCCGACGCGGAGAACAACCACCCAAGACGGGCGGCAGGCTCCATTACTCCCTCGCGGTCATTCCTTTCACCCGCGCGTGAGACGCATCAGGCGATAGGTCCGGTAGCGCTGGAACGTCTCCGGATCCTGATGCAGGTAGCGCTCGCGCAGCAACCGCAGCTTGGAACCCGTGACGAGCCGGACCAGCCTCGTGATGAATGGTGCGGAACGCTGGAACTCCCGGGCCACGAGATCGAGTGCGGGCACCACGCGCCGCGAGAGCACCTCGTGATAGAGAGTGAGAGTCGGGAGGACCTGGAAAGTAATGTCCTGGTCACAATCCACGCGGAACCCCGCACCCGCGGCCGTGCGGAGAAAATTCTCGTGGCGATGGCCGGCCCGCGTCAGCCACGGTTGATCGAGGGCACGCACGCGAAACACGTCTGCGAGAACGAGATGGCCACCGGGCCGCAGTAGCGCGGCGGCCTTGGCGAGTCCTCGCACCCGATTGAGGTACTGGACCGACTCCGCCATCAGAATGACGTCGTACGGACCAGTTCCTGAGAAGTTCTCGAGCGTGGTTTCGTGGAGTACAGCGCCAGGGCCGAGCCGGGCCCGCGCGCGCGCGATGAGGTCCGGATTGGGGCCGAGCCCTTCGGCATCGAAGCCACGCCGGCGCAACTCCTCAGTGATGATTCCGGTCCCGCACCCCACGTCCAGAACCCGGCCTCGGGTCAATGGGATCTGATCGAGGAGCTTGTGCGTGTATCGCTTCTGCGCCACCCGCAACGCGTCGAGCGTGGCCGGTTCGTCCGGCTCGAACCAGCCGAAGTGCAGGTCCTCCAACCCGCCGACCTCGGCCAGAATGGAGAGCCCCAGGTCATTGATCTTCAGCCGCATCGGTTTTGGACTGTTCCGTGGATCAAACCCCGCGCTCCGTCACACGCGAAGTGTTCTCACCCCGCTATCATGCGCCGCACCGTTCCCTGACGAAGCCTAGACCGTGAAGCACCCGACGCAGACCGAGCGGTGGAGTCGACTCCACGACACGCACACGAGCCACGCTCCCGGACGCGAACGTGCGACGCGCTGGGTGCTGATCCTAACGGTGGTCACGATGATCATCGAACTGGTGGTCGGGTATGCGACGGGCTCCATGGCACTCGTCGCGGACGGCTGGC
Organism: Planctomycetota bacterium; assembly: GCA_044222185.1. Taxonomy (GTDB): domain Bacteria; phylum Planctomycetota; family CAIWVZ01; genus JBGANV01. The sequence continues at coordinate 566,610 of JBGANV010000002.1, read as the reverse complement.
ACATGTCGTCCCACGCGGTCGCGATGGCGCTGGCATGGCTCGTCTACGTGGCGAGCCGCAGTGCGCGCTTCCGGTCCCGCATGAGCTTCGGGACCGGGAAGCTCAACGCGCTGGGCGGATACACCTCCGCGCTGATCCTTGGGGGCATCGCCCTCGCGACGGGCTGGCAGAGTGTGGAGCGGCTGATCCGACCCATCCCCATCGGATTCGATGCGGCGCTGACCACGGCGGTGGCCGGCCTCCTCGTCAACGTCGTGAGCGCGTGGCTGCTTCGCGACGACGAGCCTCACGAGGCGGACCACGGGCACGCGCACACGACCGGCCACGTGCATGCGGCACGGGACCACAACCATCGGGCGGCGTTCCTCCACGTCGTCGCCGACGCCTGCACGAGCGTCCTCGCGATCCTCGCTCTCTGGGGCGGACGCGCCATGGGCTGGACGCTCCTCGATCCGCTGATCGGACTCGTGGGCATGGGGCTCGTCCTCGTGTGGACCATCGGCCTCATCCGCGATTCGAGCCGCACGCTGTTGGACTTCACCCCGAGTTGCGGCGTGGAGTCGGCCGTGCGGGAAACGATCAGCCAGAGCTGGGACGCGGACGTGGCCGACGTCCACATCTGGGAGTTCGGCCCGGGCCAGCTCGCGTGCCAGCTCTCACTGGTCGCTCACGAGGCGATCGAACCCGAGCGCGTCCGCGAGAGCCTGGCCGGCATCCACGAGCTCACCCACGTGACCGTGGAAGTGAACCGCTGCGCGGAACACTGAGCGCGATCTCTCAGTTCAATCGGAGTGGCACCTTCATCTCTGCGCCCGGAGCCACGTCGATCGTGGTCTCGCCGGACAGCTCTTCGTCACCATCCTGCGGCACGTGAACGCGGATGCGATACCGGCCCGCCTTCAGCCCCGTGAACTTGATGGGCTTGCGGGGGCTGCCGCTCTCGTGCTTCGACTCCTCATCCTTCGCATCGACGAGGGACAACTCTCCGAGGAAGAACGACGCCGTCTTGCCGCCGAGGTCGGGCGTCACGATGATCGTCGCCCCCTTCTCCGTGTCGAGGTTCACGCCCTTGGTGGCCTTCCCCTCCTCCACCGTGACCGAGTCCTTCGACGTCTTCATGTACCCGTTGCCTTCGGCGGAGACGACGTAGTCCTTCGCCTCCAGGTACTTCAGCACGAAGTGCCCGGCCTCGTCCGTCCGGACGCTCGAGTTGTCGCTGCCGAACGTGATCGACTGCGGCTCGTCGCCGTTGTTGGCGATGCTGACGGCGAACGCGCGCACGGTTCGTGTCTGCTCGCCCGGCTTGCTCGCGGGTTGTGCCTTCACTTCGAGGCCCGCGACCGGCTTGCGGGTGTTCTTGTCGACGATGACGCCCTCGATGGATCCCGTGGGCAGATCCACGTCGAGGCGCGTTTCCTGTCGCATGGCGATGGTCGTGGGGCGCGCGATCGGCTGCGCCGCTCCCGGAGGATCCACGCTGAGGTCGTAGTTGCCGGGGTCGACGCCCTCGAACGAGTAGGCGCCGGCGTCGTCCGTGGTCGTGCTCATTCCGCCGCCGAAGACGAAGCCGCCGAGGCCGTCCTGAGCCAGTGAGACCTTCACGCCGACGGCCGGCTTGCCGGCTTCGCGGATCACTCCGGCGAGGCCGCCCTTGGGCGCCTGCCGCAGATCCTGCGTCGTCGTCTTGCCCGCCTCGATCTTCACTTCCGTGCCGGTCTTCGCGCCGTCCCGACTGCCGTTGCCCATGAACATGACCATGCCGCCGCCCCGTGGCCGCTCGACGATGCCCGCACGGTAGTCGCCTGGCATGAGCGCCGTGATCTCGTAGTGCCCGCGGGCGTCGGCGACTGCGGTCTGCCGCAGATCACTGCCGAAGTCGAACTCGTTGCCTGGTCCGTTCGCGCCGCCCTCCGTCTGGCGCTCCGCATACACCTTGGCGCCGGCCAGCGGCCGACCGTCCGCGTCGAGTGCGGTACCCGCGAGCTTCCCTGCAGGCATCAACGACAGCTTGAGATTCTCGAGCGGCGCGCCGGGCTTCAGCGTGATGTTGTCGCCTTTGACGTCGGCGTACTCGCGATGCATGGCAACGATCGTGAATTCGCCTTCCCGCAGACCACCGATCCTGAAGCTGCCATCGGGGCCCGTCTCGGCGCTCCCATTCGACGGCGTTTCCTCGATCTTGAGTCCGCCGCCGCCCGGGGAACCCGCGACGACTTCCCGGCGCACGACGCGACGCGCGACCCGCACGCCCGTCGGACCTGCATCGCGAGCCTCGTCACGCTCGGGCTTCAGGGTCGCGACGACGACGCGGGCTCCCGCCACCGGGTTGCCGCTCGGGTCGACGACGAGCCCGCTGACCACGCACTCGGGGATGAGGCGCGGCTTGATCTCGATCTTCTCGCCGGGCGTCGGCTTGGTCTCGAACGACGTCGTGCCGTAGCCCTTGGCGACGAAGCGCAGAGTCATGCCCGATTCCGGGACGTCCGTGACCGCAAAGAGGCCGGGCTGGTCGGCGACGTTCGCCGCCTGAGCGGCCTCGGCGCCCTTCCACACGCGGGTTCCCGGTCCGCCGTTCGGCCCGAAGAACATCGTTCCCGTGCTGGCAGTGAAGTCGGCGACTGGCCTGCCATTGGTCGAGTCGGCGAGGATTCCCCAGACGAGCGCGCTCGGGCGCAGCGCCAACACCAGATCCGTCGTCCCAGGCGGGACGGATGCGGCGTCGCCGGGAAGGAAACCTGGAACGCGGGCGCGAACGGCCTGGGGTTCGTCACTCAGTCCGCGAACGACGAATCGCCCGTCGGCGCCCGTGACGACCTCGCGGCGTTCGCCGCTCAGCCCGCCGCGATCCACTCCGATGGTGAGCGCCGCCGGCCGGGCGCTGACGCGCGCTCCGGCCACGGGCTTGCCGTCGGGGTTGCGCACCACGCCTTCGATGACGGTGCCGGCCGCGAGCTTGAAGTCGGCCTCCCACGTCACCTGGCCTTTCGTCACGCGAAGCCCGGTGCGAGTGAGGACCTGGCAGTCTTCGGCGCTGGCGGCGGCCGAGCACGGGCCTTCCGCAATCCCTTCGATCCGATAACGGCCATCTGCATCCGTGACGGTGCTGCGGCCCTCGCCGCCGCCCGGGAATCCTCCACCGAAGATCATGATCCCAGGGCTGCCGCTCTTGGCGGGCGTCCAGGCGCGGACCTTGGCGCCCTTGATCGGTGCGCCCGTCGGACCGAGGACCTGGCCCGCGAGCGTCCCGCCGCGCTTTGCGACGAGGTCGCCCATGTCCACGTCGACGGGCTTGGTCACCGGCACCGTCCGGTTGGCGTCACAAAGCGTCGTCGGCTTCACATGGACGCTCGCGTCGAAGTCCACGGGGACTCCGGCGAAGTGGAAGCGCCCGTCCGTCGTCGTCCGCGTCGTGCGATTGTCACCGCCCTCGACGACGTTCTCGACCACGGCATCCACGCCCGACCGGCTCTCCGAGAGGTCCATCGTGACCGCCGCATCCGCCACGGGCCGGCCCTCTTCATCGACGACGCGCCCGGTGATGCGGGCCGTGGGCTTGCCGGCCGCGATCGCCATGGCGCTGGGCGTCATCTCATCGCCGGTCGGGACGAATGGCTTGGCCGTCACCTTCGCGCCATCGATGGGCGTCACCGGTTTCCCGCCGTCGTTGAACGCCGTGCGCTCCGTCGAGGGAACCTCGCGGACCGAAACGGTGCCCGGATCGACGGGATCCGGGGCAACCACGATCTGCTTCCACACGATGACTGAAACGGCCAGCACGCAACACGCGCCCAGCGCGATCCCGATCTTCTTCGCCACGATGATGCCTCCGAGTGCCGTGATTGGCGTGGTTGACGCCGCCGCCGTGGTGAGTGCCGCGCCTGCGCCCGCCGCAGCGGCTGCCGCGACGACGGGCTTGAGCGCGCCAAGTGCCACGGGCATCAGCGCCATCGTCCACTGATCGCGATCGCCGCCGTGTCGTGCGTCGAACCAGTCGCGTAGCTGGTCGAGCCCGCGCTTCAAACGCGTGCGCACGGTGGCTGCCGGAACGCCGAGTTGCTCCGCGATCTCGGCCGGCTGCAGGTTCTCGTAGAAATGTAGAAGGAGCGTCGAGCGATAGGGCTCCTCCAGCGCGAACACGGCGTCGATCACCTGTCGGATGACGGCCTGCCGCTGCACCACGTCCGCCGCGGACGAGATCGCCTCGGGCCGGGCCGCTACGCTCTCGCGGTGCTCGCGCCGCACCTCCGCGCGATGCGCGCGTCGCGCGAAATTCCGCACGACCGTCGCGAGCCAGCCGCGCACACCGGCGCGGCGCGGCGGGCTCTCCATGGCCGCGAGCCAGGTCTGCTGCTCCAGGTCGCCGGCCTTGTCGTCGCCGAGGACGAGTCGCCGCGCGAGATTGCGCACGAATGCGCCGTGCGAGCGCACGGTTTCCTCGAGGTTGCGAAATGGCATGGATGACGACATGGGTGCACGCCGGGTTCAGTTCATGACATCCCGCCGATGATCGAACGTTTCACGGGGATGCACACATTCTGACCGAACGTGCGGAGGGTGGCTCTCCCCCTACGGGCGGCGAGAAATGGCGCTCCGTGCCCGCCGACCCGTGCCGGCTACAATCGCCGGCCTTTTCACCGCCATGCGTTGCAGCATCCCGTCTCTCGCGCTCCTGATCGCCCTCGCCCTCACAGGATGCGGAAAAAAGACGCCGGCACCGGTGCCGGCGCCCGCCCCGCCACCGGAGCCGCCCTTCATCCCGACCACCGCGATCGTGGTCTGCGACGAGCGATTCGACATCGGCACGCCCGTGATCCTTTGGAGCGACCGTGTCGGGTTCAACGCGTATTCGACGAAGTGCCGCTTCAGCAATCAGGAGTTGCCGTCCGACCTGGCGAGCCGGCCCGCGGCTTCGAACCTGCGGTATGGCGCACGTGCGCCCGTGGGACTCGGTGCCGCGGCGCTCAGGCGGCTGCGCGACCATGGATGGGGTCTCCCCGAGCTTCGAGAACAGATCCACCAGTTCGTCCTGCACTACGACGCCGTCGGAAGTTCTGAGCGTTGCTTCCGCGCCCTTCACGACAACCGCGGGCTCTCCGTCCACTTCATGCTCGACCTCGATGGGACGATCTATCAGACGCTGGACCTTCGCGACCGGGCGTTCCACGCCAAGGACGCGAACGATCGGTCGATCGGCGTCGAGATCGCGAACATCGGAGCGATGTCGACGCCCAAACTTCTCGAAGAGTGGTATGCGCCCGACGCGACCGGCGAGATCCGCAACCTCTTCCCCGAGCGGGCTCGGCTCGGGCTTCAGTTTCGTCGCGATGCGATCCCCAGGCCGGCGCGACCACAGTTGTTGTCGGGAACGATCCAGCGCTCCAAGTTCGTCCAGTACGACTTCACCAAGGCGCAATACGAATCCCTGTGGCGTCTGGCCGCGGGGCTCAGGGCGGTGTTTCCGCGGATCAAGCTCGAGGTGCCGCGCGACCGATCGGGCAAGGTCGTCACGAATGAGCTCGTCGAACCCTTGCGATCGTCGTTCGAAGGGATCGTCGGTCACTATCACCTGGACGATCAGAAGTACGACCCCGGCCCCGCTTTCGATTGGGAGGTGTTTCTCGCCGGGGCGAAGAAGGTCAGGGGGCGGTAACCCCGCGCCGAAGGTTCGTCGGCTTCGACGACTGCCGGCGCATGGCCCGGCGCATGGTTTGATGCATGGCCCAACGCGCCGACTGGCGCACGCGCGCCACCGATCGCCGAAGCCCCCACATGCTCGACGACGGACGCCGCAGTTGGCTGGTTTCTCGTCACGCCCGCCACCCGCCGAAATCTGGCCGAGTGGCGCACGGTCCTGGCGCACGGTCCGGCGCACGGTCCTGGCGCACGTGCGCCAAAGATCGCCGACGGTCCCGCGCGCCCGACGACCGACGCCTCAGTCCCCCGATCGATCGTCACGCCCGACGTCCGCTGGAGGATCGCTGAGTGGCGCACGCGCGCCAGGTGCGGCGCGTCACGACGCGCGGGACTGCGATCGGAATCAGGGCGGATCGTCTGAGGGTGTGCGCCACCCTTCGGTCGCTACGGCTCGGCGAGCGACGTGGCACTCGCCGACGACCAGCGCCTCGAATGAACCGTGGCAGTCGGCCTCGACGCCCTGTCGGGCGTGAGGAGGAGCCTTGGCTCCCCGGGCGCGGACCCGGCGCCCGCTTGCGGACTTCCACCTCCGACCCTGCGTGTCCGTCGCAACACTGCTGGACGCTGGCGTTCGCGCCGCCCGGTCCGCGAGCGTGCGAGAAATGGACATCGACGTTCGCGCGTTCTATGCCGCGCGCCGCCCCCATGGCCGGGCGCACCGGAGCGCGTCACATTCCCAGGAAGACCATCCCGGCACCCGACGCAGCGATCACGGCTCCGGCCAGCGAGTGCGACCAGCGCTCCAGACGCCCCCGGCGCACGTGCGCCAGGCCCGCGTGCGCCAGCGCCACGATGACGAGCATCGTGACGACGGTTGCAGCGGCGAACACAGCCGAGACGAGGCCCGCCAACTGCCAGCGCCCCTGGCTCGCGGGCAGGATCACCAATGGAACCAACGGCTCGCATGGTCCGAGGACGAACAGAATGAAAAGTGTCCAGAACGCCGTGTTCCGATCGGCAGTCGGTCGCCCTTCGTGGACGTGCCCGGGTCCGCCATCGTGGTGAACGTGAACGTGCCCGCCGTGATCGTGCAGCTCGACGCCGTCTTGGTGGCGCACCGCGCGCCGCACCCCCCACGTCCCGTAGGCCAGGCCAAACGCGAGCATGGCCCAACCCGCCAGCGTCCCGCGTACATCTTCCAGCCCGTGGATGGCGCCAACCCCCATCCCGACCGCGACGCCGACGACCCCGAGCATCAGCGACGAGGACACGTGCGCCACTCCGCATCCCGCGGTGATCCAGAGCGTCCGAGCGACGCTCCACCGCCGCGCCCTCGACAGCATGATGAACGGAAGAAAATGGTCCGGACCGAGCGCGGTGTGGGTGATGGCGATCACCACCGCAGCCCCGATCAGATTCCAGGAAACGGCGTCCAAATTCATCGAGTCGATCTTCCAGTCACCGAGATCGGGCGCACGTGCGCCACGACGGTCCGAGCGGCGGGGAACTTAACTCGTCACACCGGCTGAGGCGCGGAGCCCGGAGGTTCCCCACCCACGCCCGGATTTCTGCGTGTACGATCCCCCGAGCCTGCCCCGAGGGTTGCCGTCATGACGAAAACCGCCGTCCCGATCCTGCGCTTCCTTTCGACCGCCGTGATCCTCGCTTGCGCCGCGAGTGCCCAGCTCCAACCCGGCGATGTCCTGCTGGCCGGCATCAGCACCGCCGTCCACATCCGCGGTTCCAGCTCGACCCCATTCACAGCACCTGTCGGAACGAGCCTGAGCACGACCGCGACGAGCCGCCAGATCGAGCACTTGCCGGGGTCGAACTTCGCCCTCATGAGCACCGCGCAGGCTCCCCTCGGCGCCGTCGTCGGATACTCGATCTACCTGCTCGATTTCTCCGCGTCGCTATCCAACCCCACGTCCACGCTGATCGTGAACGGGCCGTCGAAACAGGTCCGCGATCTGGACGCCGACGTCGTGAGCGGTGACGTCTACGTGCTCTTTGGCAACGGCGACATCATGCGACTTGCGGCCCCCATCGGGGTCGGCTCGACATTGCAGGCCTTCGCCACGGGCCAGACCTCCGCCGCAGCCATCGCGGCGCTCCCGGGAGGGAACGTACTCGTCACCTCGGCGACCGCCACGTGGTTCGTGAGCAGTGGCGCAACTGCGCCCGCGCCGGACCGGCTCGTCGGCGGCCCGACGAACCGCAATGGCCTCGCCGTGAGCCCCATGTCCGGCGACATCTTCCTCTCGGCGGGAAGCGCGACTGCAGGATCCGTGACGCGATGGTCGTTCTCCGGGCTGCTCCAGAACCCCGTGATGGACGCGCCGGAGATCACTGGAACCGGCGAAGCGAAGTTCGAACCGACCACGGGCCTCGTGTACGGCGTGGCCGTCGGTGGCGCCGTCATCGGCGGCGTTCCCTTCGGCGTGCAGACGAACAACGACAACGTCGTCGTCGCCAACGCGCCCAGCGGGCCCAGTGCCGCGACGATCGCATTCGGACCGGCTACGGGACACGGCGTGACGGTTGCGTCGGTGCGCATCGCGGTCTTCCGTGCGCCCATCGTCGGCTACCCGATCGCGGTCGCCTTGCCGCACGGATCGGGATGCACGGGGAGCGCGGCGAACACGCCCGTCCTCTCCGCCATCGGGACGCCCACGCTCGGCAACGCCGGTTTCGGACTTGCCATCGGCGGCGCGCTCCCATCGGCTGGCGTGGCGGTCTTCCTTTCAGCGACGATCGCACCGCCAACACCGATCGGCGGAGGCTGCTCGATCTGGGTCGACGTCCCGAGCCTCGTGGGCTTCATCAACGCCGGACTGAACCCGATCCTCGCGGGGACGGCCAATCCCACGGGCAGCGTCGCCTTCCCGGTTCCCATTCCCCCGGACCCGGGCGTCGCGGGCCTGGCCCCGGCGGTTCAAGCCGTCACGATCGACGGCGGCGCACCGCTCGGACTCACGCTGACGAACGCCCTGGCGCTCGTGCTCGGAGTGTGACGTCTCCGTGGCCGATCAGGGATCGGGCGCGTACTTCCGATCCAGCACCTTTCGCATCTCGTCGCGCTCCTTGCGAACCTTTTCGGGGAGCGCGCCGATGGACGGCTCCTTTCCCGCCGAGAGAGCCTCCATCACGAACGAGCGAGCGAGATGCCGCTCGACGTAGAAGGCAGCGTTCGACACGCCGACGGTGCCATCACCGAGCAGCACGCCGGTGATGCGCTTGCGATCCTCGGACGTCCGCATGCCGGACACCGACAGCTCCTTCCAGTAACCGTCGTTGTCCTTCGGTTGTCGCCCCGCCAGCACGTAGTCGCCGCACATCAGGGCCTTCTTCGCCTCGAGTCGCGCATCGGCGGCCTTCTTGCCGCAGTGCTCCTTGAGTCCCTTGTCCTGAGTCGCCGCGGCGACGACCGCGGGCGGCGGCGACCGCAGATACAAGACGTCGACGGCCTCGTCGTAGCGCTGAGCCTTCAACAGCGCCGCATATTCCTCCTTCGTGATCGGCACCTCCTTGCCATAGGCCTTCTTCGCCCACGGTGTCGCATCGAACTCCACCGGCGCCTTCCCGGCGAGGAGATCGAGCAGCGCCTTCTTGCGGGCTTCGTCCTTGGCGATCCAGGCCTGCGCCAGCTTCGCCAGCTCGGCGTGTGCGTCGAACGAGGTCGACGGCTTCTCGTCGCCCTTCGCCGCACCGCCCAACTCCAACGCCCAAGCCTTCAGGTCGAGCTCGAGCGTTTCCTTCTCGGCGATGCGCCCCAGCTCCTCGCGGATCCGCTTCTTATCCTTCGACGCGAGCGCATCCAGCGCGTTCGTGAGGATCTTCGCCGCCTTGGTCTCGAGACCGAGCGCCGACTCCACGGCGGTCTCGGCCGAATACGGATCGCCGACGTGCGCGACCTTGCCGTCCTTCCCGATCACGATCGACGTGGGCCAGCTCCGCACGCCGTAGGCCTCCACCACGCGTTTCGCCGGATCGGACCCGATGGCGAACGAGTATCCCTCCTTCTGGACGAACGGCTTCGTCTTGTCGAGCGGCTCGTAGGAGATGCCGAGGACCGTCAGCCCGCGATCCTTGAACCGGTCGTGCAACGCTTGGATCCGCGGCATCGCGCGCACGCACGGCGCGCACCACGTGCCCCAGAACTCGATGAGGACGACGCGACCCTTGAGCGCATCCGCCGTCGGCACCTTCAGGTTCGCCGGCAGGTTCGTCCACGCTTCCAGCTCGAATGATGGAGCCACGTCGCCGACGGCCGGAGCCTGCGCTCGCCCACCCCACGCCAGAATGCCGATCAGAATCGCCGCCCGTATCGCCGCCGAACGATGAGCCATGACGTCTCCTCGTGCCTATGTGGCGAACTCCCGCCCGCGTTCGAACCCGCGTGGCGGTCTCCTCGATGTGGCGACGATTATGGGGCTGCGGCGGAGTTCGCGCCACTCACGGCGTCATTCCGACCTGAGGCGTTTCGGCGCGGCCTGACGCCACGCGTCGATCAGGAGTGCTCGCACGATGGCGGAATCGGCCTTCCCCAGACGGATGCCGAGAGCGCCGAGGCGCTCGGTCCATCCGCCGTAGCTGAAGAACGCGCCCGGATGGGCGTCGAGCAGCGCGTGAACCCGCTCCTTCGGCGTGACCTTCACCATGGCCTCGGTCCCGTCGGCCGTCATCGTGGCGAAGATCTTCTTTCCCACGCGAAACGACGTGCGCTCGAAGTGCGGCGCCTCGATCGCCTCCGGCATCGCCATCGCCGCCTTCCGAAACGCCGCCGCAGTGATCCGCGCCATCACCAGCCCTTCGCGGGGTTCTTCAGGTAGGCGTTGAGCTTCTTCGTGAACCCTTCGATCACGGTGTCGACGGGCACGCCGCCGGAAAGGCCCGTGGGCATCGACGTCACGACCTTCCCATCTCCCCCGATCACGACGAGCATGGGAAACAGGTTGATGCTCCACGCATCGTCCACACCGTCAGCCGACAGGCAGCGCGGCCACGCCGGCGTCTTCATCCTCTTCGTGTCCGGTGGAGACCCGTGGTCCACGACCAGTTCGAGAAGCGACGCCTTGTCGCCGACCTTCGCCTTCAGCTTGCCGACGAACCCCTCGGCCGATGCGTCGGATGCTTCGGTGAAGCACACGATCAGCGTCTTCTTGGCGTAGGCCGCGAGCTTCTGCTCCTTGCCGCTCGTGTCCTTCAACGCGAAGTCCGAGGGTTTGTCGCCGGCCTTCAGACCGAACGACGGACCGCTCTTGCCGAGTCCCGCGGGCATGCCGCCGGGAGGCCCGTCCATGCCGCCCGAGCCCGGCCCCTTCACGCGGAACTCGCCTTCCTTCAGTCCGCTGACGTCGAGCGTGAACGTCGCGTCATCGACGGCCGGGTTCACCTTCCACTGGTTGAACTCGCGAGGGATCGGGCTGCGGAGACTTCCCGGCTCGGAAGTGACGTTCTCGCGGCTCATCTTGCGAAGCAGGTGGTCGCCACGCCCCACCGTGTAGATGTAGATCGTCGTGTGCGGCGGGATGCCCTTGATCTCCACCTTGCGTGCGACTTCGACGACGTCGCACAGGACGCCGTCCATCGTCACCGGCGGCTTCAACTGCGCCGTGTCGCCCTCCTGGATCGCCAGGTCTTTCGTTTGCAGGAACTCGACGGGGAACGCCCAGAGCAGCATGGGGAGTCCGCCGCCCATGCCCGGCGGTTGCATGGCCATGGCGTCGGCGCTGAACGGACCGTCTTCGTAGATCTTCGCGTCGCGATCGATGGCGCGGACGCGCGTCCCGTCGGAGGCCGCATCGAAGTTGGGCCCGCCGGGCAGGAACTTCCCGGTCATGCGCAGGCCGGTCATGGCGCCGTCGTCGCTCCGTCGAACGGTCGCCTGCAGGTCGGCGCCGAGCGCCACGATGGGCCCGAACCCGCTCGTGAACTTCGTGTGGAAGCTCACGGACTTCGCGCCGAGGAGCGTCGTGCGCATGGTGTCGATCACCTCGGCGGCATCCTTCGGTGCGGCTCCGCCGGCCGGTTTGGGATCTCCCGCCGGCTTCTGTGCCTGGACGCCGAGACTCGCGACCAACGTGACCGCGAACACCAACCGCATCCCGAGCGACGCTTCATCCCGTGCCATGCGACGACCTCCGTTCGAGGCGCGAGTATACGCCGCCGCCGTTCGAACCGCGCGTCATCCCGCTACAGTCTGCGCCTCGATCGAGCCGCGACGACGAAACCACCATGGAACCCATCCACTACCAGATCATCCTGCAGGGCCTCAGCGCGTTCGCCATCGCTGGAGGTCTCATCTACACGGCCATCCAGTTCCGTGATGCCCGCAAGGCGCAACACGTGGCGAACTTCGCCAAGCTGGTCGAGCTCCAGATGCAGCTTCGGCGCATGCGCGTGGACGACCCCACGCTGGCCGAGGTCGACCGCGAAGATGAGGACTTCACGACGCCGCAGGAGGTCCGCGAGTACTACATGAATCTCATGCAGCTCTCGCTCTTCGAGATCGCGTGGTTCTCCCATCGTCACGGCCAGATCCCCGACGACTACTTCGCGAGCTGGACGAACCGCATGCACTCCATGGTGCGCGAGACCGGCTTCCGCAAGATGTTCACGAGTCCGTCCATGAAGATCATGCACGACGACTTCCAGCGCCACGTCGCCGCGCTGATGGCGGCATCGCAGCGGCCGGTGACGAAGTGAGGGCGGACGTGAGGATCATCCGTCGCAGGTCTGGTGGCGTGGTCGGTGACGGGTGATCAGGTCCTGAACTCCTCGCACGGATCGAACCTCGAATGAGGTGTTCGTGTCACGCCAACACTACCTCACCGCCCCCAGCGCCCTCTTGATCTGATCGAGCGTCGTGCAGGCGTCGCAGAGTTTGCGCAGCTCGGTGCGCGTGAGCGGTTGCTTCAGCGAGCACTCGATCTGGACTTCGTAGGGCACGGAGAGAACGGCGGTAGCGAACGAGGTGACGGCGTCGGAAGCGCGCTCCGTGGCGGACGGTTCCAAACGGCACTCGGGGGGCCGCGCATAGAACGCGGTGACTTCGCAGGTGGCGACGCCGACGACGGCCCAGCAACGGACCTCCTTCCGCCCGAGGTCGAAGCCGACGGGAACCATCACGCGTGGATCGTGGGCGAGGTCGTCGGCGGTGAGGCCCGCAGACAGGGCTGCCGCCGCGCGATCCGCGCTGCGGAGTGCTGCCGCTTCATCGAGGCCCTGACCGAGCCACCGGACCTCCCCGCCGACTTCGCGGCACGCGAGGGCGGCGAGATCGGCGAACCAACGCTCTTGCCGTTCCAGTCCGCCAAGAACCGTTTCGCCGACGGCTCCGTCGGCCGAGACGAGACGCGTCGTCGCAAGCACGTCACGTCCGAGGAGTCGCTCGAGACTCCTGCGAACGAACGCGTACGACTCGGACGTCCGGCGGTAAAGCGTCACGTGCGGCTCGACCGTCAGTCTCGGCGCCACGTGGATCACGACGCGTCGCGTGCCCGCCGACCCGCCGCAGGGCGGAGAAAGAAGCTGCTTGGCATGTGTCTCGCGACGTTGCGTCAGCAACGCACGAAACACCGCTTCGCAATGCTTCGCGTACCCCGACTCCCAGTCGACCTTCTTCTCCTCCGGCGACGTGCTGCGCCGGATCAACGGCTCCAGCGCCCAGCCTTGCCAGTCGTACCAACCGGACGACGCCTGCGGCGTGAGGTCGACCGCGCCTCTTCGGATCCCAGCGACGAGGTCGTCCATGAACACATGCCCGTCCGGGATGGGACGGTTGCCATACAGCTTCACGAGCAGCTCCGCCTCGTGAGACCGACTCGGCGGGAAGAACGCAGCCTCGGAACGCGGCGCGGCGCTCAGATCCGTGAGCGACGCCATGGCGAGGGGATTCGAGAGCGTCGTCGCAACCCTGCGCCACGCGGAATACGCACCGTGGAGCGCCGGCTCCTCCAACAGGACACGCGACGCTTCGGTGAGCCACGCCCCACCATTCGCCTTCATGTCGACGGACTGCTGCAGGAAGCGGTCCTGGCGAAACAGGTGCGACAGTTCATCTGTCCATTCGTAGAAGCCGATGGGCTTGCTCATCAGCGCGTTCGCGTCGAACGCGGCGACGAGATCCGACGCCCGACCGGCGACCCGAGCGGGGACTTCCTCCGAGGTTCCGCCGAGCCTTCGCGCGGCCCAGACGCGCGCGAGCGCCTCGTCTCCCGCCGCGCCGTCGCCCGAGATCGCTGCCGCGCGGTTCAGGGCGTCGGCGAACGCGGCGAGAAACGCCGCCTTGCCCATGGGCCCGCCGGGCCAGCCCCGCTCGAGGAGCAGGTCGATCGTCGCGACGAGGCGGTCGTCGAATCGCTTCGACTCCGCCATGAGGACCGCGACCGACTGGATCACCGTTTCGCCCGGCTTTGCGGCTGCCACGAGTTTGCCGAGCGTCGGGTAGATCGCGGGCTCGTCGGCATCGCCGCTCCCGATCCGATCGGTCATCAGGCGGAAGAGGGCATCGCGATCGTCGACCAGCATTGACCGTCCGCCCTCCGTCACCATGCGCCGGCCCCAGGTCGACTGCGCGGTGAGCGGAGAGCCGAGCAGGAGTGTGACGATCGCGAGGACGCAGAGTGTCGAGCGACTCATGCCCCGAACGGGTGCAAGCCCCGTACCACGCCGCACGGAGCCACGAATCCTCGGGAAGAGGCACGCCGCCGACTCCAAGATCCGTCACGCTTCAGTGACGCTCGCCGACTCCCCCGTCCTCGCGGAGAGGCCGTCTCGATCGTCCAGCAGCTTGTCCGTCGGCTCGCCGAGCTTGGCATCGAGCGACGGGGCACCGATAGCCAGAGCTTGGACCCCGGCGGTCGACCGGGAGCCGAGTCAACGCTCGCGCGGGCGCTGAACGGACTTGCGTGCCCGCTTGTGCGCGAAGCTCGCGGCGGCGAGTTCCAGTGCGGCGCCGTCGAGGCGCACGACCTCTCGGATCTCCTCCGGGGGCAGGTTTGCGGATCGCGCCACGCGCTCCCGATCCGCGAGGAAGGCGGCGCGAAATGCGGCGTCGACGTAGAGCCGAGCCAGGAACTCCTGGAGCGTCATTGCGTCGTCAGGAGCTTTCGCGCGCGGGCTCGTGTGACCACGACTCGTGCGTGGTCGAGCTCGGCGATCAGGGACTCGATCGGCGGATAGCGGCCGTCGCGCTCGAGGATCACCAAGAGCGGCCCGGTGATCCGAGCCGTCAGCGACGACAGGAGTTCGAACACCACCGAAGGCACCTCGTGCAGATGATCGTCGAGCACGCGCTGCGCACCCGGATCTCCGATCATCCGGCCCCCGGCCAGATGGACCTGCCTGATGCGATCGGGCGGCAGGTCGGCGAGGAACGCCAGCGGATCGAAGCCGAAATTGCTGGCATTGGCGTGCAGGTTGTGCAGGTCGATCAGGAGATCGGAGCGCGTGGCGGCGAGCACCGCGCGCAGGAAATCCGTCTCACCAAGTCGCGACGGCATCTCGATCAACGACGCGACGTTCTCGAGCAGCGGTGCGCTTCCGACGACCTTCGTCGCGCGCTCGACGTTGCGGATCGTGCCGTCGAGCACGGCGTTGGTGCGCGGCGGGGTCGCCAGGTGTCCGATCTCGATCCCGCCCGCCCGCACGAAGGCGAGATGTTCGGACCACGCCACGGGTCGCAGTCGATCGACGAGGCGCGCAGTCGCTGCGAGCCGCCGCTCGTCCACGGGCTCGACGGACGCGAGGCCGAGCCCGACGCCATGGAGCGTGATCGGAATGCGGTCCGCCAGCAGCGTCAGCCCGTCGAGGTCACGAGCAGGCCGATCGATCCAATCGTCCATCAGGATCTCGAGGCAGTCGATCCGATGGAGATTCACCGCGACGCCGGCGACGAGCTGGCTTCGATAGCTCAACCCAAACGCGTCACGCGAGAGCTCGGCGCGCGCGCGCGGGGCCCTCGACGTCAGCTTCCACATCCACCGCACCCTCCTCCACCACCATCGCCGCCACCGCCGCAGCCGCTCACGTCGATGGTCGAGCAGCCCCCGATCACGGCGGGATCCGACACGGCGGGCCGCGGAGTGAGATGGTCGCGCTCGGGACACAACGTGCGCGGAAGGGGCCCCAGGCCGAACACGGCTACGAAGAACTCCACGTCGACCGGCGACTCTCCCCTCTTCAGTCGGACAGCGCGGCGACGCAGGTCCGAGAACAGCACCCTGATGCTGCCGATCACCTGGCGCGCGACGCGCGCGTGCAGCGTCCGAACGAGCCACACCCCCATGGAGACGTCGATGGCGAGCAGGGCGAACAGGATGCCCGTATTCGACCGGCCCCGCTGATGCGCGATGACGACTTTCACGATGCCGACGACGAGCAGACCGAGCGTCCCCCCGCCGATGACCATGAGCGCGCCCAATCGGTTCGGCGCCGTCGGAGAGAACCCGGCGTCCGCCAGTTGCCGTTCGACTTCCGCGCATTGAGCGCGCACCGCCGTGTCCACGCGGCATCCGTCGATGGTCTTCGGAGTCCTACACGCGTCGAGCACGGCCTTCTCGATCGCTCGGAGCGACGACCGGTCCTTCGGCGCGGACAGGAGGCGTCCCACGGCATCGGTCGACAGGAACCCGCGATCGAGCAGGGACGCAACGACCACGCTGACGACCTCGCCAGCCCCGCCTCGCAGGTGTGCGATCTGGAGTGGATCGTGGATCGGCAGACGGCCGACCCGGCCGAACCCCCGACGTCTGGGACTCGTGAGCCACCAGACCAACGCGAAAACCACCGCACTGAGGATGGTGAAGAACACGAGAAACTGGGGGCCCCGCAGGTCGAACGGGTTCATCTGACGGGCCCCGCCGCGACGCGAACGCTCCGGTGCATCTCGCGCGCCAGGTTCATCAGGCCGACGGCCGTTCGCAGAGCCTCGGCGTGGGCAACCGGCCGCTCCGCGCGCGCGTCCGTGATGCACGCGAGGAATCCATCGGCGCTCTCGGGGTCGAAACTGCGAGCGACGGCCGCCAGCGCCTCGCGTGGCGCGATCGTGGCTTCGCCGCGGACGTCCCGCAGGGAAACGGCCGCCGACCTCAGGGGCCCGGCGAACGATGCGATGAGCGAAGTCAGGGCGCTCGACTGATCGGCGTGCGCCGTGATTTCACACCGCAGCCGGAGCGTCAGGTTCGCGAGGACCTGCAGCAGTCGGCGAATCTGCGCCGACCGATCGATCGTGACGTCCGTGAACGGATCGTGGCCGTAAAGCACGCGACGCCGCCTCAGAACGTCGGCGAACTTCACCGTGAACGCGTCGATCGCGTCCGGCAATTCCGACTCGAGAATGAACATGGGTGCGAGCCTGATCGCCGCCCCGGCGCCGCGCAGAGTTCCCGCGAAGGGCGTGGCCACATTCACGTCGTAGCTCTTCAGCACGAAAAGAATGTTCACGTCCGAGACGGGCCTGAGGCGGTTCTCCGCGGCGGAGCCGTACAGAACGATGGACGAGAGGCTCTCGCGGAATGCGCTCCGCGCACGCTCCGTCACCTCTGCGAGCACGCCCTCGACCGATGCCTGATCCATCTCACGCCGATCCATCATGAGCGCGATTGCCACTCGCGCGTCACCTACGTAGGCGTCATTGAATCACGCGGGCGGCGGGCCGCAATGTGTTTCGTTGACCACAGATACCTGAGCCTGTCGTCCTTTCAGAAGCTGAAACCGAATGAGAACTGAAGTGCCCACGAATCATCGGCGGCAAAACGGGCACCCGGGTTGAACCCGACGTCGAGTCGCACGGGGCCAAAGGGAAGCAGGTACCTGAGCCCGACGCCGACGGCGTACCCGAACGGACCCGCAAACGTGCAACTCCGTGCGTTCACCACGCCGGCGTCTGCGAAAACCGCGCATTCCAAATCGCCAACGAGGCGCTGTCGCAACTCGACCGAAGCCTCGAGAGACGAAAGCCCGCCGGTCGGATGGCCGTTTCCATCCGACGGACCGAGCTCGCTCTCGTGAAACGAACGAACGCTGTGCTCACCTCCGAGGAAGTACCGCTCCTGGATGGGAAGGTCGGCCCGTCCGTCGAGGATCGCGCGCGTTCGCACGCCAGATCTGGCGGCAAGAACCGTCCCGTCCCCCAGTTCGAAGAACGCCGCGATCGACGCGGTCGCCTCGAGGAAGTCGAGCTCGGCCCCGATCAACGGCGTACTCCAGGCAGAGCCGGCCCTGATGAGCACTCCACGGTGCGGGATGAAGACGTTGTCGCGCGAGTCGAACTCGACCTCGGCGAACGGGCCGGACGTGATCCCGGCCTCGGCGGACTGCGTGTCTGCAAGAACGAGTCCCAGGTTCGAAGCGTCCGAGTGGCGGAACCGATAGCCCGCGCGCGCCGACATCTCGTGATCGAAGCGGTGACGCACGGCGACCTCCACGGCCGCCGCCGTGCTGTCGAAAGACGGCTCCTCGCGGAACGCGTATGCGGCCGTCACCTCCAGCGTGTTCTCGCGACCGAGGAGGTAGTTGTCGAAGAACTTCACGTCGGCGCCGTAGCTCCTAAGACTCACGCTCGGGACGGCCTCCAACACCCGTCCTGTCCCGAACAGGTTTCGATCGCGGTAGCGGACCGCGCCACGAAGCTGCTCGTAACTTCCGTAGCCGGCCTCGAAGTCGACGATCCGCGCGTCGAGCTCCTCGACGGCGATGTCGATGTCGGTCGGTGCCACGTCGTCGCGCGCTTCCCCGGGCGACTTCGTCACGCGCACCGACTTGAACAGCCCGGTCGTGTAGAGCCCGTCGATGGCGCGGTCGAGAGTGCTTTGCGTGAGGATCGCGCCCGACGTCAATCCCGACTGCTCGAAGATGAAGTCGCCGTCCGTGCGCTCGTTGCCATGCACCGCGAGTCCGTCGACCCGAACCCGCGGCCCCGCGTGGACTCGCACCGCCACCGTGACGATTCCCGTGTCGTCGTCGACGGCGCTTCTCGCGAACACGCGCATGAGGAGCCGCCCCTCACTTGCGAGCTGCGCGCGCACTTCCGCCGCGGCGGCCGCGGGGACCTCGACCGAGTATGGCCGTCCCTCGAATCCGCGGACTCGCTCCCGCAGCACTTCGACTTCATCGTCAGGGCCATCGAGAACGACGTCCACCCGCCCTACGAGATACTGGCGCCCTTCGACGATCGGCACGACGACGTGGGCTTTGGTGTCACCGTCGGACCAATCGACGCGGGGAGGGCCGACGTGCACGCGGTAGTAGCCCGCACCGAGGTAGAAACTCTCCAAGTTCGAGACGCGCGCATCGACGTCGCGCTGCCGGTACACGACGGATTCCTCCGGGCCGGCGCCCTCGTCGCGGACGTCGAAGAACTCCATCAGGCGCGCGGTCGAGAACGAAGTGTTCCCTTGCAGCGCCAGCGCGGCCAGCGTCGCTCGTGGGCCTTCCGTCACCGTGATGACGACTCGTTGGACGGAGTCTTCATGGGGCTCCATGGCGAATTCGACGACCGCGTGTGCCAGGCCCTTCTCCCGCAGCCAACGTTTCATGGCGAACGTCGCGTCGTCCAGAGCCGTCGCCCGGCGGTCGCCTTCCTGGAACGCCGCGATCTCGCGTTTCCCGGCGTCGAGCAGTTGCTCGGTCGTCGCGCAGCCGAGTCCCTGGACGATGATGGGAATCGGCGGCCGAGCCGATCGCGAGTCGGGCCTCGATTCGGCCTGCGGCGGCGATGCGCATCCCGCGAGAAGCAGGACGATCGCGGCCCACGTGGGGGATCGCCAGTTCATCTGAAGCGAAGCCTCCACACGAAACCCACGTTGTTGCCCTCGAAGCGATCCCTCTCGGCTCGGAGGAACAGGTGCTCACTCAGCTTGAACTCGGCGTCGATCGTCGTCGTGCCGCCCTGGGTGCCGTCGCGCCCGGTCTCGAACGAAAAGCGATCGAGCGCGGTCTCCTCGTCGTCGTCAGCGGATTCCATGAGTGACGAAAGGAGCTTCGTCCCGGCGAGCGTTCCCGTCTGTCGCAGCGTGGACCACGTGGCGGCGCCGCTGGGAAGGTCCGACGGCGCGACACCCGCCGCCAGGAGGAGGAACGCGTTCTGCTGCGGCAGCGGCGGAAGTGATGCGACGACGAGCTCCACGTCCGGGATGACCCCCGACGCACGAACCGCGAGGTCGTAGGTCTTCACTCGCGTGTGCGCCGTCGCCTCGAGCTTCGGTGCGAATCCGTCTTCCGGCCGAAAGACGATCTCCGCCTGATCGATCTTCAGGCGTGCGAACGGCAGGCGGATGCTCCCCGTCTTCGTTGCGATCCGACCCTCGAGCCGCGGCGCCTCGCCCGTCCCGCGGAGGCGAACATCTCCGGAGAGCACCGTTCGCACGAGGCCGTTGTCGATGCGTACGCTCTCGGATGCCGTTCCCCGGACGTCGAAGCGCATGCCGTTGAGCGGCTTGTCGCGGAGTTGGAACGGTCTGAAGTTCTCGTCGACGAGAGGCGTGGCGTCCGCAACCGGATCGATCGGTCGTGAGTAGACCGCGTCCGTCACGCGAACGACGCCAGTGACCTTCATCGCATCGAACGGACCGGCGATCGTCGCCTGGACGTCGGCCCGGATTCGCAAGTCCGCACTCCGGGTCAACAGGACGTTCTCGCCCGACGTCTCGAGCTCGACCGTCGGGTTTCGCGCGTCGGTGAACGTGATGGCGCCGTGCGCAAAGACCGGCGCATAGCCCACCCGACCCTCGAACCCGTCGATCGTCACCCTGCGGTCGGCCAGTCGAAGCCGGGCCGTGGCGTCGATCGCCGGCGCGTCCGTCTTGAAGCGAATGGACGCGGGACCGAGCGTGGCTTCTCCCGCAAGCCGCGGGTCCGACGCCGTGCCTTCGAAATCGACATGCCCCGTCGCACTTCCCGACAGCCGCTCGACGTCGGGGATCAGACGTTCGAACGACGCGAGCTCTGGGATCGTGAACGTCACGGACCCTCGCATCGGGGCCCGCACGAGCGACGCGATGGACTCGCGCAGGCGGACGAGGTCGAATGACACCTTCGATTCGGCGCGAAGGGTGACGAGGGCCGGGCCTCCATCCCCCAACACGACATCGACGTTCGCGACCTCCGGTGTCCAGCGCGCCGCGATTCGCAGACCCCCGGCGAGCCGTGTGGCGTGGCCGGCGTCGATCCACCCCGGATCGCGACCGGCGACCGTCGCGGTCATCGCGTCGCCGGCCGCGTCGATCCGGAATTCGACGTCGTGCACGGAGAACGGGAAGGCGTCGACGGCGGGGCTCGAACGCGCGAGGAGCGTCGTCCGCCCGACGATCGCGGCCGCGAGGCCCACGCCGTCAGTGAGGCGTACCCCCTCCGTTCCCACTTCACACGGCACGTCGAGCGTCCCTTCGACGTGAACCTCGGGGCCGTCGATCAGCAACGACTGGATCGACATGACGCCCGCCGACTGTCGGACCGTGAAGCCGACACGGGCCGTCAGCGATTCGAACGTGACCGTGTCACAGTCGACGCGCGCCGCGATCTCGGGATGCGCTGCGGACCCGCTGGCACTCAGGTGGAACGATGCGCGGCCGCCAAGCCCGGCGACGATCCCCGAAAGGTCGACGTCCGTGCCATCGGCGCTGAGCGAGGAGTGCGCGCCGATCGCGGCCGCGCCCTCGACACGACCGCCGTTCCACTGGAGTGTGAAGTTCGGAACCTGTCGACCTCCGTCTCGGAAGGTCGCGTGCGCGTCGACGTCGTCGAAGGTTCGACCTGCGACGGTGAGCCTGGGGCAATGCAGCCTGACGTCGCCATCCCAGGATCCGGGGGGCGCGTCTGCGGATCTCGTCAGGTGACCGTCGAGCCTCGTCGCGTCGGCCATCACCGGTGCGCCGGAGATCGAGCCGAGGATGGCGCGCACTCCGGGCGTCTCCAGCGCGAACGTCGCATGGCCTGACGTCGATGCGACGTCTCGAACGTCCAGCTCGATCGCCCCGTCCGCCGTTCCTGAGGGGCCGTCGACCCTCAAGTCGGCGACCTGCAGCCGCGGCCAATCGAGATTCGCGCGTGCCGACAGCGAGCCCACGGCGACGCGCTCCAGCTCGAGCGCGTCCGCAGTGATGGCTGCATCGAGGGCGACCTGGTCGCGCCCGAGTCGGCGGATCACGCCGTGGACGCGAGCGCGCCCGTGCAACTGCGGAGCCTCCCCTGCGAGAGCCACGAGGGGCCCGAGCGTCGTGATGTCGGCATCGAAGGTGCCGCCCGTGATCTGCTGCCGCTCGAGGTCCGCGACCGCCGTCCCCGTGATCGAGCCCTCGGACGCGTGCACCTCGATGCACGTCACGCGGGCTCTCGGCCATTGCACGTCGATCTCGGCGGATGCGTGCTCGAACGCGTGGCCTGCGACGAGAAGATCTCGCGCCGCGAGGGTCGCGAAGGCGCGCGGCGCCGCGATGCGCCCATCGATCCTCGCGATCACGTCGACGCGCCCGCGCACCGGCGGCAGCGCGCCCACTGTCGAGAGCGTCGTTTCCAGGTCCCAGTTTTCGGCCGCGATGCGCAGGCCGACGTCCGTCTCGCGCCATGCGTCCGGCCGCGCGGGGAGGATGGCCGTGCCCGTGACGTCACACGTCACATCGATCAGCGCGACGGTGCCCCGTGCGACCGTCACGCGTCGCCCGTCCTCGCTCGTGAGTTCGACGTCGACGCCGCGCACGCGGGCCAGGGACTGGGGGACTTCGGAGCCGAGTGAGAGCCAGTGCGCGACCTCGTCCACCTCGGGAACGGCGACCTTGGCGTGCTCGACGCGGGACACGAACCACGGGACCGCAGCATCGACGGAGACGCCGGTGGCGTCGACGTGAGCACTGCCGCGCGTGACGGAAAGTGAGTCGACGCTCCCGTGACCGCCGCTCCAGACGCCGGCGATCGCCACGACATCCAAGGCGGCGTCTCGCCATCGAAGATCGTGCACCGTGGCCGTGCCGCGAATCTCCGCGATCGCGCCGCCGAGCGGCGTGACCGATAGATCTGCGGCGAGCGTACCGCCGTGCGGGAGCTCGTCGGCGGTTCCCAGGAAGTCGCCGAGCCACCGTGGGAGCGCCGACAGATCGAGACCATCCGTGTGGCACGTCAGTGTCCGCTCGCGCAGCGCGCCCTCGATCCTCGAGTTTCGAAGCCGGCCGCTGAACGTCGCGGCGACCCCACCGTCTGCGGGGAAGGCGACTCGTGCGTCGTCGAGCGTCAATCCATCCAGCGGACGGATCGAACGGACGCGGAACTCACGCGGAGCGAGTCGCTCGATCGAGAGCCCGCACGCCAGCGGCGCGCCGGCTACGCCATCTCGCGGAAGGTCGAGGCGTTCCACCTCGACGTCGACTCGATCTCCATCGCCACGCAGCGTGAGCCCGTTGGCACGCCCAATGCCGCCGTTTCCGCGCCACTGAACGCGCGCCGAGATCGACGAGATCGGGAGCGGATCGGGGATCGAGTCGAGCCAGTTCGAGGTGGTCGCCACGGCGGGTTCGGTCGCCGCCTCGTCGACCGCGGTCGGGTCGAGTTCGACGTCGACACCACGGGCTTCGATGGCGCGGATCGCGGCGAGTGGTCCCCGTCGCAGCAGGTCCACGACGTCGAACCTCACCCTCACCCGGTCGCAGTCCATGCGGCGCAGTGTCCTGTGCGATGCACGTGCCCGCACGCCCGACAGGACCACGTCGGATAGAAGGGTCCCGTCGACCCGATCGACCTCGACGACCAGGCCCGTGGCACCGCTCAATCGATCCCCGACGAGGCGTGCGAGCGGCCGCGCGAGGAGCGGTCCGCGCAGCAGATAGATCGCGACGAGCAGCACGAGCACGCCGACGCCCGCGCGGCGAAGCCATCGCCAACGCGAGCGACGACCTGCGGGCCGTGAACTGGACGAATCGACTGGAGTGGAATCCGATCCGTCGCTCATGCGGTTGGGCCTCCACCGGCCGGCATGAGCGTCGCGGCCACGTGCTCGGATCGTTGCAGGGAGTCCACATCTCCCTGCCGAAGCAAATGAGGCGCCGCGCGACAGACGAATTCGGCGGGACTGGGGAGCGCCCGCCAGCCCTTCGGGTTGACCGCCTCGAACACGCCGCGCAACGTCGGCTCGGATGTTCTGATCCAGTCCGTCGGCTCACCCCCCACCACCAACGTCGCCACCAACGTCCGCCGAGGCCGGTCCGTCCGGTGTCAGTAAGCCTTACCGATGATTGGCACCCTGCGAGTGTCGTGCGTCCGCCCAATGCAGGAGTGCGCCCGCATGTGGTGCGGGCGCGACCTGACGTCAGGCAGGGGGGAACCAGCCTCTAAGGATCGACACAAGCTGCCCGAACGCTTGGTCAGTGCACCCCTCGACACTCACGTTCTCAGCCAGCTGGCGGAAAATCGCCGAGGACGGCGGCACGCCTGTTTCGGAAAGGGCCAAACGAAGGCACTCTTTCGGTCGTGGTGGCTTCGGTAGCTCATGAGCCCAACGCCCCGCGCCGTTCAACCATTCCCGGAGTGACTGCGGGCGGTCAGTCCACCCCACGACGCGCTCGACGTGCGGAGAGGGGCCCCA
Source organism: Planctomycetota bacterium (assembly GCA_044222185.1). Taxonomy (GTDB): domain Bacteria; phylum Planctomycetota; family CAIWVZ01; genus JBGANV01. The sequence goes on along the minus strand of JBGANV010000002.1, from coordinate 542,402 downwards.
TACCCAGACCTCGATCTCTGGCTGGACCACGACCACTGCCGCGCGATCACCCCACCCCCTGCGCGCGAGACGCTCGCGCAAATGATGAGCGGCGTCCGCGCAGGCCATCGCCTCGGCGCCACTGCCTTCGTGATCGAACACGACGAGGGCGTGATGCGCCTCGCGAAGGAAGCCTGCGAGAAGCTCGGGTGCGGTGTTGAAGCAACCCGGATCGTGGCGGGCGTGCTTGTGGATCGTGAACGTGATCGGACGAATGCGGAGACTCAGCGTCCGCTTCGTGAGCAACCCGCGTAGTGCCTCTTGGTAGTCGTTGTCCGGTACGAGGGCGACCAGATCACGCGGAAACGGGGTCATCCGCCAAGGATCCCCGTAGCGAAGATCACTCCGAGGTCCGAATCCCGCCGCCACTCGAGTAGCCGCGGATGCTCATCACCGCGGACGATGTCGGTGGCACCGTCGGCCGACTTCGCAAAACACAAGAGCTGCGACGGCTCTGCGAGCGAAAGCACGACGGGCGAGTGCGTCGCACAGAGGACTTGACTGCCTTGCATCCCGGCGAGCGACTGGAATACGGTCTCCACCGCTTGCGGATGAATGCCGTTCTCGGGCTCCTCGACGAGATAGATGCGATCGGCGCCCGGCAGGTATGCAAGCAACGTCAGGGCAAGCAGTCGAAGCGTTCCATCTGAGACGGCCCAGGACGGCGCGGTCAAGCCAGAGGCGTAGCGAATTCGAAGGTAACGGTGTTTGTCCTCTTCCCGCTCGACGGTCTCGATGTCATCGACATCGGGGAGTGCTGTGCGGATGTGATCGCACCAGCGCGCGAACCGCTCGCCGTTGGCTTGTCGAAGTTGCTCGATGGCCCAAGGAAGATTCGACCCATCGCCGCGGAATCCACCCGATCGGCCGGGCGGCGAGGGACGCCGCATCGTTTCGCCGTTCAACGCCAGATACTGAATCCCATCGACCAGGAAGCGCTTCACCCAGGTCGCGATCGGAAACCGGTCCTCATCCTCTGGCAGGTTCGCCAGCGCCAAACGACGCGGTCCCAACCGAAACGGAATCTTCCAGTCGGTCCGCTCCGCCGCGAAGTAGTCGGTACCGCTGGCTGCTTTCAGGACAACGCGCTTCCAGCCCTTCGGTGCGTGCCTGCGTTCTTGGAGAAAGAGTGAATCGGGTGGTGTGGCTGGGTCAGGAAACGAGGACCTCTGTACGGGCGCCGCCGGCCGATCGCTTGGCTTCAACCAAAGCGACTCCGAGGTGATCGCGAGCTCCCCTTCGTCCGTGAAACCGATTCCGACCTCATACCTCGCGCGGTCCCAGCCGCCCCCATCTCCCCGATGGCGCCGCTCTTTCGGGATCTCGATTTCGACAGCGACTTCGAAGCTGCGAGTCGCCTTCATCCAGAACAGGTCGTACGCGTTCTGCGTAAGCCGCTCCGTAGTCGCTTCGAGGCCGTCTGCCAGCAAGTCGCCAAGAAAACGGACCACTCCGAGGAACGTCGACTTCCCACTGGCGTTCGGTCCCACGAGAACGTGGAATTGGCCCGTCATCTCCTGACGGACGAATCGCAACGATCGAAAGTTCAGTGCTTCCACCAGTCGGAGCATGTTGGGACTCGAAGTTCGGCCGTGACGATGAGGCGGCGGCCCGCATCGTAACTGGCTCGGGGCTTGGGTGAACAGCCGCTGGGCCCGCGCAGTGCGCGGAAACCGGGTTCCCGCCGGAGCCACCTGGGACGATGCGACGCCCGAGCCCTTCGCCGCGTCGACCCGGTATCATCCCAGCCATGACGGAATGGAATGGACTTGGATTGGGACTGGGGAACCTCAGCAGGTTGTCGCGAGCGAAGACGCGGTCGATCACGGCGGAGAACCGGAGCGGAGCCAAGGGCCGCGGTGGAATGGCCACGAAGGGGACCGGCGCGCATGCGGCGCGGGACCTGGGCCGCGGCTGGAAGATCTCACCTTCCGACAAGATCGCGGCCGGCAAGACGCTCGAGATCGCGAACATCGACGGGCCGGGCGTGATCCAGCACGTCTGGATGACCCTCACGGGCCACTGGCGTTTCGCGATCCTTCGGGTCTACTGGGACGGCGCCAAGCACCCTTCGATCGAAGTCCCTGCGGGCGACTTCTTCTGCATGGGCTGGGGGACGTACGCGCAGGTGAACGCGCTCCCCGTCAACGTGAACCCGGGCAGCGCGTTCAACTGCTACTGGGAGATGCCCTTCCGCGAGCATTGCCGCATCACCATCGAAAACGTCGCCGAGGAGGAGATGACGGCCTTCTACCAGATCGACTATGCGCTGACGGAGGTGCCCAAGGACTGCGCCTACTTCCACGCGCAATGGCGGCGCAACAACCCCGTGAAGCGCGGCGAGGTGTACACGATCCTCGATGGCGTGAAGGGACGCGGTCACTACGTCGGCACCTACATGTGCTGGGGCGTCTACAACCAGGGCTGGTGGGGCGAGGGCGAAGTGAAGTTCCACCTGGACGGCGATGGAGAGTTCCCGACGATCTGCGGGACGGGGACCGAGGACTACTTCGGCGGAAGCTACAACTTCGAGGTCGAACACGCCTATCGCGAATTCAGCGCGCCGTTCACGGGCATGCCGCAGGTACTGCGCCCCAACGGGCTGTATCGCTCGCAGCAACGATTCGGTCTCTATCGCTTCCACGTGATGGACCCGATCCGCTTCGAGAAGGACTTGCGCGTCACGTGCCAATGCCTCGGTTGGCGCATGGGTGCCACGAAGTTCCTCCTGCGACAGGACGACCTCGCATCGACGGCGTTCTGGTACCAGACGTTCCCTCACCGTCCGTTCCCGAAGCTGCCGGGGGTCGACGTCTTGGAGGTCGTGTGATGAGGATCTCGCTGGTCGGGTACGCGCTGCTGTCGTTGCTCGGCGCCTGCGCAGCGCCCACGAGGCACGTGCCACCGGACGGTCCGAACGACGAACTGCGACGCGAGGTCGCCGCCATCGTGAATGCAAACCGCCAGCACACGGTGAGCGTGGCGTACGTCGACCTGGCATCCAATCGCGTTCTGATGATCGACGCCGACACCCAGCTCCACGCGGCGAGCCTGATGAAGCTCCCCGTGATGATCGAACTGTTCCGTCGCGCCGACGAAGGCTCGTTCGATCTCGATGCGGCCATTCCGGTCGTGAACTCGTTTCCGAGCATGGTCGACGGCTCGCCGTTCAGCACGGCAGCCTCCGACGACAGCGACGCCGAGATGTACACGAAGGTCGGTGCGTCCATGTCGGCGCGCGAGCTCATCGGGCACATGATTCGACGGAGCAGCAACCTCGCGACGAACCTCCTGATCGCGCGGGCCGGCGCCGCGAAGGTCGAGGAAACGGCGCACGCGCTCGGTGCCACCCAGACCCGGATCCGCCGCGGCGTCGAGGATCAGAAGGCGTTCGACTATCGCCTGAACAACATGACCACGGCGCGCGACATGGCGACGCTCCTCGTGGCCGTCGCCCGCGGTACAGCCGCGTCTCGCAGCGCGTGTGACGAGATGATGACCGTTCTTTCCGGCCAGGAATTCAACGATCAGATCCCCGCCGGCCTGCCGCCCGGCGTGCGGGTCGCGCACAAGACCGGGCAGATCACGGCGATCCTCCACGACGCGGCCATCGTCTTCCCGAACGGCGAAACCGGCGCGTCCCCCTTCGTTTTGTGCGTTTTGACGAAGGGCTTCGCCGACGAACACGAGGCTCAGCGGGTCACGGCGGACGTCGCCCGGGCCGTCTGGCGCCACCACGTGAAGCTTTGAACGGCGTTCGCACAGCCGCCCCCCGCTCGCCAACTCCCGTGGTATCTTTTCCGGCATCCCACGGGCCGTTCCCCGACCCGACCAGGTTCGCGTGACCACGAAACACCCGACAACCACCTCGACCAGCGCCCAGCAGCCGGAGCCCGATCCGGCCGCGGACTCCTGCAACACGATCCGGGCCCTGCAAAACTCCGCAACGCGCCAATCGCCCCCGTCCCAAGAGCGGTGGGCCTCGTTGAAGGAGAAGTACGACGCCGAGCTGATCCAGTACGCGCGCAGCAACCTCGGCAAGGATCTCGCTCGCCACTGCGATCCGGAGGACATCGTCTGCGAAGCGTGGATGCGCGTTTACGAGAAGTGGGACATCTTCGAATACAACCGCAAGCATGCGCTGAAGGCCTGGCTCAAGATGCAGGTCGATCGCGTGATTCTGGACAAGGTGCGCAAGATCCGCCGCCGCCCGTCAGAGATGTCGCCCAACGATCTGGGGACCACCTCCACGCCGCCCGATTTCACTGCCGATCAGGCCGGACCCGCGACGAACGCCGGCCTCGCGGACCGCAAGCGGAAGCTCCTGGACGCCATCAGCAAGATTCCGCTGATCTATCGCCGCGTCCTCCACGCCGTCTACATCGAAGAGAAGCCGCGCGAGCAGGTGGCCGAGGAACTGGGCGTCAAGGCCAACACGCTCACCGTACAGCTCAAGCGCGGCAAGGAACTCCTTCGCGAGATCCTCGGCGAAGAGACGTTCTGAAGCTGTCGCATCCCATGCGGCCGGCGCAACCTCGCTCGAAGGCGTAGTGCCTGAACGACGCGCATGACGAGTCGACGTTCGCCGTTGGGCTCATCGCACTTGAGCGAACCGCCGCGCGAGCCGCGATGCGACGAGACGGCTCTCGACTTCCGCGCATGCTCTAACGCGTGACCGGTGCACGAGGTCGGCCACGACGTGACCGCACCTCGTCACATCGCGACACGGACGCGCGCGCCTCGCGCCGCCGCTCCCGAACGAAGCGCTCGCAGCAAGGCCCATCGTCGCGAGGACCCACGCCCCCTATCGTCCGCGCGTTGTGTCTGACATTCCGATCTTCAATCCAATCCCAAACTCGGAGGGGACTCACATGACACGCCGCACAATCATCGCGACCCTCGCCGCGGCGTCATTCTGCATCACGGCAGGCGCGCAAGTCGTCAACGGCAGCTTCGAGAGCACGCCGAGCGGGACGCTGCCCACGGGGTGGACCCTGACCGGGGGAACCGCCATCGTCAGCAGCTTGCCCGACAGCTTGTTCCCAAGTGATGGAGGGAATTACCTCCTGCTCACGAACGCGACGACCGGCCCGCTGACGGCAGGCTGCGGCCCGCATGTCGCCGGCAGCTGCGGTCAGATGGTTCAAGTGGTCACGCGGCCGCCCACGCCCAAGTGCAGCCTGAGCATCGATTGGGAATTCCTCCCGGGAGAGATCCTCCCGAGCCCCATGTTCAACGACTTCCTGTCCATCGACGTGATCCATGACGTGTCCAACGCGCTGCTCGCGAGCGTGGTGTTCATCGATACGGGACTCACGGCGGGAACGGTTCCGTACGCCAACGTTCCAGGCGCTGCCACGGGCACGCTCACGTACGTGCCGAACCAATCCACGATCTACTACGCGTCCGGCAATCAGGCCCCAGCAGGCTTCAAGCGAGCGTACGTCGACCTGAGCGCGGTGCCCGTCGGTACCGCCATGCGAATCGAAATCTCGGTCGCCAACGGCGGCGACGGGAACATCGTGTCGCGCGCCTACATCGACAACGTCCGCCTGCTCGGTGGCGAACGGAACACCGCGACGGCCTCGCTGCGCATCCTCGGATCGTCGCATCAGGACGGCATCGGCCTCGCCAACGACTGGAGCGGAGATCTCCGCACGGAGACCCCGTACACGTTCCAGGTGACGCCGGGTCAGCGCCTGTCGGTGCGCGCGACGAGCATCCCAGGCTCGCCGTGGGCACTGGTCGGCGGAGTGATCCAGGAAGTGGGAACCGTGCACGCGGGCGTCGGCGTCGCCAACCTGGACGTCAACGCGCAGCTCTTCACGGTCATCAACGGGTTCGACGTCTCGAATCCGCTATCCACGGCGCTCGGCACCATCGGAGCCACGGGCACCAGCTTCTACGACGCGCAAGTGCCAGCGAATCTTCCGCCGGGTGTGAAGCTCGGGGTCCAGGCCATCATGCAGGATCTCACGAACCCGTCGGGCCTCCGCCTCACGGCGGCGACGTCCGTCGAGGTCGTGTCGGCCCAGATGCCGTTCGGGACGACGATCGCTGCGGGCGCGAACATGGATGACGGCACGCACACCGTGACGTTCGGCGCGTTCGGTGCCTGGCCATTCTTCGGCGTGGCCCGTCCGCAGATCTTCATCGACTCGAACGGCTACGTGTCGTTCGCGTCGATTCCGTCCAATCACATCGAGACCGAGCTCGCGATGGTCACGGGGCCGGCGCGCATCGCGCTCGCGTGGGACGACCTGTACAACCGCTACGCGGGTACGGCGCCGGTGAAGACGTCGGAAACGAACACGACGTTCACGGTCTCCTACGACAACACGGTCGAGTGCGGGACGAGCCTGAACGGGAACAGCTTCGCGATGCAGCTCTACAACGCGAACGGCCCAACCCCGGGTGGCGTCTTCACGATCTACTACGGCGCGGCGACGCTCTCGGACGGCCTCGTGGGCATCTCGCCGGGCGGCCTCCCAGCCCCGGGTCCTGGAGTCAGCGTCAGCACGAACCTCAGCGCGACGGCGTTCTCGCTCGGCGCGCGGGGAGTCGTTCCAGCCGGTGCGCCGCTCATCGAGCGCTTCGCGTTCGGTGACGTCGGCGTGTATCGCGACCTGTTCGACATGATGACGATCGGTGGTGGCACGGCGCGCATCACGTTCGTGCCGGATGGAGCCGGCGGCTACACGTTCTTCACCGGTACCAGGTGATCGGTCGGTGACGATGCAGTCGCGCGGCTGCGTCGTCGCGAGCGGATCCCCGTGATCCGCCAGACGGGCGCGGAGTTCATGAACATCGGTCCGTGTGCTTCGCGCCCGCCTCTTTGGGGATTTTCCGAAGCGAGTCGGAGCACGGCAGCGATTCCTGTGCGTGAGTGGAGAAAAGCGAAACGTCAGGAAAGGTTCGAACGCCCTCATCCCTGATGGACCGCTGAGGCTGCATTTGAAACTCTCACCCGCACTCCATCCGGTTCGTCGACTTCCACGTCCTCCCGGCGTAATCTCGTGCAGTTGCCTACGGCGGGCGCATTCCCTGGCGCCCCTTTCCCACTTCTCAATCGGAGTTCTCGAACCATGCGGCTTCAGTATGTCTCCGCGTCATGCATCGCCTTGTGTTTGTCCATGGCTGCACACGCACAGATCTTCAACGGCAGCTTCGAAAATGGCGCTCCAGGCTCGCCTCCTCCCGGCTGGACGGTGACGGGCGGTACCGCCACCATCAGTGCCACCGCCGATGACCTCTTCCCGAGCGCCGGAAATCAGTACCTCGTACTGAATGCCGCCGGCACCGGCCCGTCGACCGCGGGATTCGGGCCTCACGCTCCCGGCACCTGTGGACAGATCACGCAGCTCGTGACGCGCCCCGTGGGTCCGTTCTGCGGCTTCCGAGTCGACTGGGAGTTCCTCCCGAACGAGAGCCTGCCGGCCGCGACGTTCAACGACTACCTCTCGATCGACATCGTCAACAACGCCACCAACGCGTTGATCGCGAACGTCGTGTTCATCGACACCGGCACGACGGCCGGGACGCCTGGATACACGAACGTTCCCGGTGCGGGCGCGGGTGTCCTCACGTGGGTCCCGAACCAGGCGACGCTGACGGGGGCGACGGCCAACCAGGCTCCCGCCGGGTTCAAGCGGGCTCACGTCGACCTCTCTTCGGTGCCGGCCGGCACCGTGATGCGCGTGGAAATCTCCGTCGCCAACGTGGGCGACACGGCGGTTTCGCCGCGTGCCTACATCGACAACGTTCGTCTGCTCGCGGGTGAGCGGAACACGGGCGCGAGCGCACTCCGCGTCCTCAGCTCGAGCCATCAGGACGGTGCGTTCGGGTCCGGCACCTGGGGCGGCGACCTGCGACCCGAGACGCCGTACAGCTTCGAAGCCGCACCGGGCCAACGGATCTCCTTCCGCGCGGACGGCGTTCCGGGCACCCCATGGGCTCTCGTCGCCGGCACGCTCCAGGAAGTCGGCACGTTCTTCCCCGGTGTCGGTGTGGCGAACCTCAGCGTCGGGTCCCCGCTGTCGATCCTGATCAACGGCTTCGATCCGTCGAACCCGCTGGGCTTCTTCCTCGGGACCATCAATTCCTCGGGCATGAACTTCCTCGACGCGCAGATTCCGGACACGGTGCCGGTCGGGGCGAGCCTGACGGTCCAGGGCATCATGCAGGACACGTCATCGTCGTCGGGATTCCGCCTCACCGCGGCGACGACGATCTCGGTCGTGGCGCCTCAGATGCCCGTCGGTTCGACGGTGGCCACGAGCGCCAGTATCGATGACGGATACCAGAGCGTGACCTTCGGGGCGTTCGGCTCGTGGCCGTTCTACGGCGTGTCGAAGACACAGGTGTTCGTCGGTTCGAACGGCTACCTCACGTTCAACTCCGGCGACTCGAGCTTCGGCGAGTCCGAGTTCGGCATGATGACCGGCGTGCCGCGCATCGCCCTCGTGTGGGACGACCTCCTGAACAACGCGACGAGCGCCCCGGTCCGCACGTCCGAGACGACGACCACGTTCACCGCGTCCTATGAGCACACCGTCGAGTTCGCCAACTCGCTGAACGGCAACAACTTCTCCGTGCAGCTCTACCAGGGCGTCGGCCCGACGCCCGCCGGCGTCTTCACGATCTACTACGGGTCGACGACGATGTCGGACGGTCTGACCGGGATCTCCCCCGGCGCACTCCCCGCTCCGGCAGCTGGCGCGTCCGCCAGCTCGAACTTGAGCGTCACGTCCTTCTCTGGCGGCTCCCGCGGCAGCATCCCGGCCGGATCGGCGCTCCTCGAGAAGTTCGCCTTTGCTGACAGCGGCGCCTTCCTGCGCGACACGTTCGACCTCATGACGCTCGGAGGCGGGCCGGCCCGCATCACGTTCGTCCCCAACGGCAGCGGCGGCTACACGTTCTTCACGGGAACGCGCTGAGAAGACGCGTCCCCGCGCGTGAATCGCACGGGCCTCGGGCCTGCGCGCCCGAGAGTCGCCCCGGTCGAAGGGGCTCATTTCCGCCCGCTCAGATCGCGTGTCACATTTCGGTGAAACGCGACGCTTGATCCTCAGGCGGCGTTGCAGACATGCAGCGCCGCCTGCTCCAGCCCCGCAAGGGCCCCCCCTTGCATGGTTTCCTGGTGCGTATCCCCAGGACATTCCCACTCGCTTCCCGTCGGGATCGGCGTCTGCACGGACCGCGCGACGGCAATCGACGCGAAGGTTGCTGGTGAAGCCACCGGGCACGGTCTCGAGTCACTCATAGAGCCGCTCATGCTTCACGAAATCCGTCTGCGTCGCTCGTTCTCGCTCGCCGGCCCCGTGCTGGTGGCGATTTCGTTCGTCCTCCATGCGCAGGAAATTCCGTCCGGACCGCCCGTGCCGCCGCGCCCGGGCGTCGTCCTCGTCGACGACATGTGGCTTCCGGCCGCGGTCGTCAGCGGCGATTCCACCTTCACGGCGACGCCGTGGCCCAGCGGCAACGTCCGGATCGCATTCGATCCGGCCATCTCGTCCGCGCACCGGGACCTGTTCCGCCGCTATTGGACCGAAATCGAGTGCACGGCGAACATCGACTTCTTCGAGGTCACGCCCAGTTACTCGGGGGATTTCATCCTGGTGGTCCCCAACACTGGATATCCGAGCGTCAGTCATTCCGAGATCGGCATGCAGGGCGGGCAGCAGATCCTCGCCGTCGGCGCCAATCACTGGGACAGCAAGTTCGTCCTCGTCCACGAGCTGTTCCACGCGCTCGGATACCTGCATGAGCAGTCGCGGCCGGACCGCAACAGCTTCGTGACGATCAATTACAACAACATCTCGCAGACGGCCTGCAATGGGTCGAGCTGTGACCACAACTTCGATCTCGTGGGCGGAGCGTTCACCTCCGGCGCCTACGACTTCGAATCGATCATGCACTACAACGACACGGCGTTCGGCATCAACGGCGCCGTGACGATCCAGGCGAAGCCCGCCTACGCCGCGTTCCAGGATTCCATGGGCAACCGCGCCCACATGACGAACGGCGACGCCAATGGCCTGCAGGCTCGTTACGGCCAACCGAGCACGCCGACGATCACCTACGTGGTTCCGAATGCGGTCGAGGCCGGGACCGTGGGACAGCTCACGATCACCGTCGGCGGAAGCTGGTACCACGAGGGCTCGCTCGATGGCGGCGGCATCCTGGGGACGCGGGTCCGCTTCAACGGCGTCCCAGTGAACACGACCGTCATCGACCGCTACACGGCGACGGCGGTGGTTCCCGGGAACCTGCTCCAAAACGCCGGGAACGTGGCCGTCGACATCCTCAACGACAACAACGCGGGCGGGCCGTCGTCCACGAGCGTGAACTTCATCATCCTCCCGCCGCCGTGCACGTCACAGTTCGATCGCGTCGGACAGTCGGTGACGTGGATTGGCGACGTGAACGGTGACGCCAAGGACGATTACGTCGTCGGCTCGTCGGGTGTCTCGACCGCAGGCGGCCGCGTGCGCTGCTACTCCGGCGCCACGGGAGCCGCCCTGTGGACGCTCAACGGGCCCACGAACTCCGAGCTCGGATTCGCGGTCGCATCCATGGGTGACGTCACGGGCGACGGCAAGTCCGAGGTCCTCGTTGGAGCTCCGGGATACAACTCGGACGCCGGCCGGGTCCAGATGCTGAATGGTGCGACGGGCGCGATCCTCGCCACGATCAACTACGGCACCGCGGGGGCGCGCTTCGGAACGTCCGTCGCGGGAATCGGGGACGTCGATGGCGACGGCGACCTGGACTTCCTCGTGGGCGCGCCGTCCTACAACAGCTCCGCGGGCCGCGCCGAGGTGTGGTCGTCGAACGGCGGACTGATGCGCGCCCACAACGGGGGCGCGGCGAGTGATTCGTTCGGCTGGTCGGTGGGCGGTGGCGTCGACGTCACGGGTGACGGCGTGCCGGATTACATCGTCGGGGCGCCAAAGCGCGCCAGCGGCACCGGGGCGTTCGAGGCCGGTCGGGCCTACGTCTTCAGCGGAGCCACCGGTTCGAACGTCGTCAACAAGGACGGCGACGGCGCATACGACAACTTCGGGTTCTCGGTCGCGCTCGTTCCCGAGACGGCGTCCAGCGGCCCGTCCGGTGCGATCGTCGTCGGCGCGCCGGAGATCCCGAACTTCTTCAGCGGCACGGGCAACGGCACTGGATACGTTCGCGTCTTCGGGCACTCGAGCCTGCTTCTGTCGTACGCGACGCGGTTCACGTGGACCGGAGCCGCGGTCGGTGACCGCTTCGGACTCTCGGTGGGCTCGGCCGGCGACGTCAACGACGACGGATCCAACGACATCCTGATCGGGATTCCGCAGATGACGTTCCCGTTCGCTGCGACGGGCCCCGGAACGTTCGAGATCCGGTCCGGCAAGACGGGTGCCGTCCTCTACCACCACAACTCGGGCGCCAACGACGAGCAGCTCGGATGGTCCGTCGCGGGTGACGGCGATGCCGACGGCGACGCCCGCATCGACGTGCTCGTGGGCGCACCGGGGAGCGACGTCGGCTGCGTCGACGCCGGCCTCTACTACGTCGTGTTCCCGCCCGTTCCGCCCGAACCCCAGAAGGTGATGATCACCGAGGTCACGACGGGCAACCCTGACGCCGTCGAGCTGACCAACTTCTCCACGACGACCGTGAGTCTCACCAACTGGTCCGTCGTCTGGAAGGATGGCTCCACGCTGACGTCGTCGCCCCTGAACGTGACGATCGCTCCGGGCGAGATCATCGTCGTGAAGGAAGCGAGCGGAACCTTGCCGGAAGTCCCGGCGAACACGCAGGTGCTCGCACTGCTTCCCGCGATCGGCACGATCACCGGCGACCTTGCCGTCGCGCTCGTGAACAACAACAAGATCGTCGTGGACGAGGTCCACATCCAAGGCGCCACGGGGACGTACGCGGAGGGAAGCCTCGGCGGCAAGTTCCGTGGCATCGTCTACTCCGAGCTCACGAACCCGTCCGAGTTGAACGCCGAGCGCATCTGGGGGTTGGACTCCAACAGCGGTGGCGACTGGACCACGGGCCGGCCGCGCAGCTTCGGTCTCGAGAACGTCGCATCGGGTCTGAGGGGTCAGGACCCCATCGCCATCCGCAGCGTTCGGATCAACGAAGTCGACGACAGCCCGGACTACGTCGAGCTCCATCGGCCGGGGACGCTGCTCCTTTCGCCCTCGGTGAACGTCCAGGGCTGGTACCTGTTGACGAGCCCCGCGCAGAACAGCGCGCACACGCGCATCGATCCGTTCCCGACGCCGCGCACCATGGCGGCGAACAGCTACGTCGTGCTCGGCGAGACGACCTCGCCGCCGGCGGAGATGGCGACCACGTCGAACTACGTCAACGTCGTGCCGCTCGGGTACAACCTCCCGTTCGTCGGTGAGGAGTTCTCGTGCGCGCTGTACGACAGCTATGGCCGCTGCGTCGACGTCCTGCGAACGACGGGTGCCACGCACGTCATTCCCCACAACGCGCCGCGCGCGCCGTCAGCCTGGACCGAGTTCACCGGTGCAGCCTTCCGCTCCACGATCTCGTCGGGCGCCATCGGCCGCACGCCCACGGGCTTCGATTCGAACACGGGCAAGGACTTCCGGACCCAGCCGACGCGCTCCATGGGATCGGCCAACCTGGCGACCTTTCCGACGGGCGGCGACGTCGACCTCGATGCGCGCCTCCACGAGACGGGCGTCCCTGGCGGAATGACGATCATCCTGAACGCGGGCTCGGACCATGCAGGCGAGAAGTGGACGTATGCGTTCTCGCTCGGTCACCAGCTCGGCACGGGGCCGGTGCTCGGGCTCGGTGCGGACGCCGTCAACAACTGGCTTTTCACGATCTCGACGCCGGGTTTGTACGGCGTGCTCGATTCGATGGGTTCGGCCCGGCTGGACTTCCCGCCGGGCACGCTGCCGCCGGGCATCCAGACGGACGGGATCTTCTTCCTGCAGCCCAACACGGGCAATCTCTTCGAGCCGTTCATCACGCAGACCAGGATCCTCGAGTTCGACACCTGATGGGATTACGTGACGGGCCGCCGCGCGGCCCTTCCGTCCGCGTGGTTTTGGGGCCGGTCGTCGCCAGAAGACGCCGGCCCCGGTTTCGTTTCTCCGGCTTTCCGACCCATGTCGACACGTTTGGAGGAAGCACTCGCCCGACCGTTGTCACTTTCAGCTCAACTGCGACGCTTGAGCAATAGGCAGCCGTGCGGTCTCCGCAGGGCCGCCTGCGCCGGATCCGCCGGGGTGTTCCCTCGCGTGCGATCGTCAGGCACCTGGTCCCCGAGGCAACCTCCAGTGCTCAACGACCGGATCGCCGTCCGTCCATTCGGACCGCCGCCCCGTCGCGATCACGAGATTGCCGTGTTCGCCTCGTCGCCCGCTCAATCGGAGAGTTATCCATGACTCGATTCACTTCTCACGGACGTTTCGTCGCAGTGACGTGCCTTTCGCTCGTCACGCTGTCTCTCGCGGCCCGTGCGCAGGAGACCCCACCGCCACCGACCCCGCCGCGCCCCGGCATGGTCCTCGTGGACGACATGTGGCTGCCGGCCTCTGCCGTCTTCGGCGACAGCACCTACAACGGCGCCATCTGGCCCAACGGGAACGTGCACGTCGCATTCGATTCATCCATTTCCGCCACGCGCCGCGCGCTGTTCCGGAAGTATTGGACCGAGATCGAGTGCACGGCCAACATCGACTTCCTCGAAGTGACGCCCAGCTACTCGGGCGATTTCATCCTCGTCGTCCCCAACACGGGGTACCCGAACGTCAGCCACTCCGAAGTCGGCATGCAGGGCGGGCAGCAGGAGCTGGCCGTGGGCGCGAACCACTGGGACAACAAGTTCGTCATCGTGCACGAGCTGTTCCACGCCCTGGGATACAAGCACGAGCAGTCACGGCCCGATCGCGACCTCTTCGTCACGATCAACTACAACAACATCTCCCAATCGGCCTGCAACGGCGGGAGCTGTGACGGCAACTTCGACATCTCGAACGGCGCGACGACGGTCGGGCCCTACGACTTCGAATCGATCATGCACTACAGCTCGACGGCGTTCGGCATCAACGGTGCGACGACGATCCAGGCCAAGCCGGCATTCGCATCGTCGCAGGGCCTGATGGGCAACCGTTCGCACATGACGTCGGGTGACACCAACGGCCTTCAGTACCGCTATGGCCAGCCGAGCACGCCGACGATCACCTACGTGACGCCGAACGCGGTGGAAGCAACCACGCAGAGCCAGCTGACGATCACGGTCGGCGGGAGCTGGTACCACGAAGGGTCGCTGGACGGCGGCGGCATCCTCGGGACGCGCGTGCGGTTCAACGGAACGATCCTCGAGACGACCGTCATCGATCGCTACACGGCGACCGCGATCGTGCCGGGCAGTCTGCTCATGACACCGGGCAACTACCCCATCACGATCCTGAACTCGAGCGAAGCCGGTGGAGCGTCCACGACCAGTGTGAACTTCAACGTGCTCCCGGCCCCGTGCGCGTCGCAGTTCAACCGCGTCGGCACGTCGGTGGCGTGGATCGGTGACGTGACGGGTGACGGCAAGGACGATTTCGTCGTCGGCTCACCTGCCACCCTGTCGAGCAACAACAACGGCAGCGTCCGCTGCTACTCGGGGTACCTCGGCGCACTCGTCTGGTCGGCCACGGGGGCGTTGTCCTCCGAGCTCGGCTACTCCGTCTGCTCGATCGGTGACATCACGGGTGACGGCAAGGAGGAGGTCCTCGCAGGCGCGCCGGGATACAACAACGACGCCGGCCGGTTCGTGATCTTCAACGGAGCGACGGGCGCGATCCTCGCCACGGTGAACCACGGGACGGCGGGAGCGCGGTTCGGCACGTCCGTCGCTGGGATCGGCGACATCGACGGCGACGGCGACCGCGACTTCATCGTCGGCGCGCCGAGCTACAACAACCTGGCCGGACGCGCGGAGGTCTGGTCGTCGAACGGCGGCCTCATGCGCGCGCACAACGGCGTGACGGCGAGCGATTCGTTCGGCTGGTCCGTCGGCGGCGGTGTCGACGTCACAGGCGACGGCGTGCCCGACTACATCGTCGGCGCTCCGCACCGTGCCAATCCCGCCGGCGACTTCAGCGCAGGCCGGGCGTACATCTACAGTGGCGCGACGGGATCGAACATCGTCAGCAAGGATGGGGACGGACCCTACGACAACTTCGGGTATTCCGTCGCGCTGACGAAGGACACGAGCACCACCGGGCCATCCGGAGTCATCGTCGTCGGCGCGCCCGAGATCCCCAACTTCTTCAGCGGCGTCGGCAACGGGACGGGCTACGTCCGCGTGTTCAACCACTCGTCATTCCTGTCGAGCTACGGCACGCGCTACACGTGGACCGGGACGACGGTCGGCGACCGATACGGCCTCGCCGTCGCCAGCGCAGGTGACGTGGACGACGACGGGTCGAACGACATCCTGGTCGGCGCTCCGCAGGTCACGCTCCCATTCGCCGCGGTCGGGCCAGGGACCTTCGAGATCCGCTCCGGCAAGACCGGCAGCGTCCTCTACAAGTACGCCGCCAACTCGGCGGACGAGCAGCTCGGCTGGGCCGTCGCAGGTGATGGCGACGCGGATGGCGACGCCCGAATCGACGTCGTCGTCGGCGCCCCGGGCAGCGACATCGCGTGCGTCGACGCCGGGACCTTCTACGTCGTTCACCCGCCGGTGCCGCCGGAGCACCAGAAGGTCATGATCACCGAGGTCTCGACGGGAAATCCCGACGGCGTGGAGATCACGAACTTCACGTCGGCGACCGTGTCGCTGAGCAGCTGGACCGTCGTGTGGAAGGACGGGACGACGCAGACGTCTGCGCCGCTGAATGTCGCCATCGCGCCGGGTGAGATCATCGTCGTCAAGGAGCCGGGCGGGACCCTCACCGAGACTCCCGCGAACGCACAGGTGCTTTCGCTCTTGCCGAGCATCGGCTCGACGACGGGAGACGTGGCGGTGGCGCTCGTCAACAACAACGGAATCGTCATCGACGAGGTTCACCTGGAAAGCGCAGCCGGCGCCTACGCCGAGGGCAGCCTCGGCGGCAAGTTCCGCGGCATCGTCTACAACGAGCTCACCAACGCTGGTGAGGTGAACGCCGAACGCATCTGGGGACTGGATTCGAACAGCGGCGGCGATTGGACGACGGGACGTCCACGCAGCCTCGGCCTGGAGAACGTGGGATCAGGTCTGCGCGGATCGGATCCAATCGGGATGAGCAGCGTTCGCATCAACGAGATCGACGACAACCCGGATTACATCGAGCTCTACCGGCCGAGCAGCCTGGTCAGCCTCTTCCCCACCAATCTCCAGGGCTGGTACCTGCTCATGAGCCAGGCCCAGGGCATCGCGCAGACGAAGGTCGCGCCGTTCCCGGCGATCCGGACGATCCCGTCGAACAGCTACGTGGTTCTCGGTGACTCCGCGACGCTGCCGCCGGAGATGTCGACGACGTCCAACTACGTGAACGTGGCCGCGCTCGGCTTCAACCTCCCGTTCATCGGCGAGGAGTTCTCGTGCGGACTGTATGACAGCTACGGTCGCTGCGTGGATCTCGTCCGCTCGACGGGCGCCTCGCACCCGATCCCGCACAACGCCCCACGTGCCCCGGCGCACTGGACGGCGTTCACGGGAGCGGCGGTCCGCTCGACGCTCGCGTCGGGAGCGATCGGCCGCAACACGACGTCGGTCGATCACAACACCGGCGACGATTTCCGCGCTGAAGGCACGCGCACCATGGGCACGGTCAACCTCGTGTCCTTCACGCCGACCACCGTGCAGGGAATCGACGCGCGGTTGCACGAAACGGCCGTTCCGGGTGGCATGACGATCATCCTCAACGCGGGAGTCGACCATGCCGGCGAGAAGTGGACCTACGCGTTCTCGCTGGGCCACGCCCAGGGCACGGGCCCGGTCTTCGGGCTCGGTCTCGACGCCATCAACAACTGGTACTTCACCATCACGACCCCCGGACTCTTCGGCGTCCTGGACACCATGGGCTCGGCCCGCCTCGACTTCCCTCCGGGCACCCTCCCGCCGGGCATCGACACGGACGGCATCTTCTTCCTCCAGCCGAACACGGGGAACCTGTTCGAGCCGTTCATCACCATGACGAACGTCCTCGAGTTCGACACCTGACGCATGCACGGACGCGTTCCTCCCGGGCGCCGGCCGATCCGGCGCCTCGGGAAGAACGCCGGTCGTTTCATCGTCGTAGGATGCTGACCTCGCATGCCTACGATCTTCGCTCACGCCGCCGTCGGATGGTCGATCGCCCGCGCGTGGCCCCGCGCGCGCGACGACGGCACTCTCCGGTGGACGGCCGCCGCGCTCGCCATGCTGCCTGACGCGGATGCGCTCTTCCTGCGCTGGGTCGACTACGGCGCGGTTTGCGGCCATCGTGGTCTGACGCACGGGCTGGCTTTCGCGGCCGCGGTCTCGGGCCTCGCATCCTGGGGCCTCGTGCGCCGCACCGCCCGGACGGTCAACCCCCGCAGCACCTTCGCGCTGATCTTCGTCGCTGTCGCATCCCACGGCATCCTCGACGCTCTCACCAACGGCGGCATGGGGATCGCATTCTTCTCGCCGTTCGTGAACGATCGCTACTTCATGCCATGGACGCCCATCCCCGTGGCTCCGCTGTCCGCTCGCGCGATGCTCACGCGCGCCGGCGCCGAGCTCCTTGCGTGGGAGGCGATCCTCTTCGGCCCGTTCGTCGCGGCCGCGGCCCTCGCCCGACCGGGACGCCGCAAGCTCGTGACGGGTTTGCTCGCCCTGGGCGTCCTCATCTGGGTCGTGGCCTCGGTGACCGAGCCCACGCGGCTTCAGGTCGTACGCGGTCGGTAGCCGGCGAAAGTGCCGCTTGCCGGACGCCTTGCTGCGTTCAACAATGCCCGCGTCTCAGAGCCCAGGGATGGGCGAGATCGGGGTCATGCCGGCAGCGCTCGCCAGATTGTTCAGCCCGGGACTGATTGCGCTCTACGCGTTCGTCGCGTCGGGCGTCTACATCCACCTGCGCGGACGGACGCGGCACAAGTTCCTGCGGCAGCTCACGGATCACTCGACGGTGACGGCGCCGTACAACGCCCTCGCGTACCTGTTCTCGGCCGTCCCGAGCACGCCGTACCTGGACGTGAAGCTCTTTCCGCAGCTCGCGACGCTGCGCGAGAACTGGCAGGTGATCCGCGAGGAGGCGCAGGCGCTCTTCAACTCAGGCCAGATCCGCCGCTCGGACGAATATGACGACCTGGCGTTCAACTCGTTCTTCAAGACGGGTTGGAAGCGCTTCTACCTCAAGTGGTACGACGAGCCTCTTCCGTCGGCCGTGTCGCTGTGCCCGCGCACGGTGGAGCTGGTGAAGAACCTCCCCGGCATCAACGCGGCGATGTTCACGGTCCTGGCACCGAAGAGCAAACTGGGCCGCCACCGGGATCCGTTCGCCGGCTCGCTCCGCTACCACCTCGGCATCGTCACTCCGAACTCGGACGCCTGCCGCATCATCGTGGACGGCGAGACCTACTCCTGGCGCGACGGCCAGGACGTGATGTTCGACGAGACCTACCTCCACGAGGCGCGCAACGACACGGATGTCTCGCGGATCATCCTCTTCTGCGACGTCGAGCGGCCGCTGAAGACGCCGATCATGCGTGGCCTGAACCGATTCATCTGCAAGCACGTCATGCGCCACGCGGGCACGAAGAACGTGACGGGCGAGAAGGTCGGATTCCTCAACCGGATCTACAAGTACGCCTATGCGGTGCGACGCGTGGGCAAGCGCCTGAAGTCGGCGAACCGGCCGATTTATTACGTGGTGAAGTACGCCCTCTTCGCCGCGATCCTGTGGGCCGTGTTCTTTTGAGGGACGACCGGCGCCCTCACTCCATCTTCACGGGTGCCGTGTCACACCACGCGTTGATGAAGATCTCCATCGCCACTTCGATGTCGTCCTTGGCGAGGGCGTCGATCAAGCCCGCGGGGTAGTCGAACTCGTGAGCCTTGGCGCCCAGGCCCAGCGCCGTCAGCCGATTGCGGATCGGCGTGATGACGCTCTGATCGGCGAGCAGGCTCTCGAGTCCGGACTCCACTTCGAGCGGCTGCAGACCGCGAGCGCGGTCGGAGACGTGCACCGATCGCGACCTCGTCAATGCGAGTTCCCACGCGGAGAGGAGGAAGCCCATGAGGTGTCGCCCGCGACCCTGCAGCATGGCCCCGCCGAACCCCCGCCAGTAAAGCTCGCGCAGCCCGACGAGCGACAACCCGACGCCGCGGGTGCTCCGTGGAATGGAGACGCGAGCCGTGCCATCGGGGCCGGTGAGAACCTCGCGCACGAGGTCCTTCCCGCAGTCCACCGCCGCGACGACGCCGGGCACCGCCCGACCCCGGAACGTCACGGCAACGCGAATCTCGTCCTGCGGCTCGACGACGATCTCGGGGACTGGGAAGGTCTTCTCGGCGATTCTCGGCACGGTCGTCAGCGCGACCGGGGTGAATCCTTCGAGCACGTTCAGCGTCATGCCGCGGAACTCGGCGGGAAGATCGTCGAATCGGAACGCCCCGTCCTCGCCGATGAGCAGTCGCCGTTCATAGGCAGGCGGCAGCTCGATCTGCGGCGCGGCTTTCTTGCCCTGCGAGCGCTTGGCGCCGCCTGGAGTGAGGCGAACGACGAGTCCCGCTGGCGACGAGGCATCGGCACGCCGGACCGTGCCCGTCAGCGCGCGCCCCGTCGGCTCTGGGAGCCGCACCTCCACGCGGCCCAGCGCAGCGCCCGGCGCAGCGACCCCCGCACCGGTGACCGCGACGACGGGTCCGTCATCCACCTGAACGGTCAGGTTCACCTGCTTGTGGCGGCACCAGGGGATGAAGGTCTCGCCGGGATTCCCCACGCTCTTGATGACGTGGTCATGCAGCCAGTCGGGCGCAGCGCCGCGCTCGGAGTGCTCCCAGTTGCTCGACGTCGGAACGGCGAGGACGGTCACGCGGGTGTGCGCTCCCGGGTTGGCGAGCGTGACGATCAATCCGCCGCTCCCCTGCATCGGGGAGTACGGAGGGTAGACCTCGTCTGACTCCGCGGTCGTCGGTGCGTCGCGACGCGCCGCGGGGGCGGGACTCGCGTTGACGATCATGCGTGCCGGGCGAGACGCCGGCTTTGGAGGCTCGGGCGGGTCCGGAGTCTTTCGGGTCTCGGGGCGCGACGTCGGTTCGGGCTGAACGGATTCGGTCGTGCGGGCGGCGTCGTCCGCCGTCCGATCCTGGACGAGCGAACGCATGGACGGCCCCCCGCTTTGGTCGGCGAGCAACCAGAACGCAAGCCACGCCAGCCCCGCCACGACGAGGACGATGGCGCCAGCGGCGAGCCAGCGAGGCCTGCCACGTCGCTCGCCCGTCCGGGGTGTCTTGTGGGGATCGATCACGGCTCAACGGTATCCGTCTATCCGGTGACTACGACGCTCTCGTTCGCCCGCTATTTCGCGGCGACGGGCGGCGTTTCCTTCCACATGCGGGCGAAGATCTCCATGGCGCCGGCTCCAGCAGGCAAGCCCGCGTCGAGCGGCGCTGGAACCGAAGCGTCGCCGATGCGCGAAGGGCGACTCGCATCCGCGAGCAACCCCCAGCCGAGGCCGAGCAGCCCGGCGGCGATCAGGACCGCGAGCGCGATCCGCACGCGCCTGTTCGTCGGGAGGTTCACGGCGGCGAGTGTACTCGGTGATGGGCTGACGACGGCGGAATGAACGCCGAGAGAGGGTCGTCCAATCCCGGTCGGCGAAAACGCATCATCCCGTTTCGTCTCCCGCCCATGGATAGGATGGGCCCACGGTCGCGTCATGCGCAGAGGCAGACTCAGGTGGCTCGTCGTCAGCATCGCGGTTGCCTCGGCAGCCGTGGTGACGGTGTTGGAACTCCGCGCTGCCCGCGAGCGCCAACACGCGGCTGAGCTGCGAGCGTCGATGCGCGCCGGAGCGCCGGCCGCGCTCGCAGCCATCGCGAAGGACTTCCACGACGTCGCGCAGGAACTGGTGGCGCAGGTTGGTCACCTCGCCGGCGCCGAAGCGATTCGACGATTGTGGAACCTGACCGATCGCATCGATGGCTTCGAGGCGGAGTTCGACATCAGTCCACGTGAGCTGCCGCAGTGGTCGGACATTCAAGCGGACGCACGGACGGTCCTCGCGGCAAGCGACGCCTACGTGGCGGACAAGTCGATCAGGTCCGAGTCCCTCGTGCACCGGTGGATGAACCCGGCCGGAGACCCCACGCTCGTTCGAGCCGCGATTCTCTCGCTGTCGGGGGACCTGACCTCTGCCCTCTCCCTCGCGACGTCGCTGCAGCCGTTTTCTGACTGCGGATCCGGTGTCGCCGCCGAGAAACACGCACTCAGGCGAAGGGTGTGCACCACGCTTCAGGCCATGGGCGACTGGCCCGGAGCACTCGCGGCGTTCAAGAGCGCGCACGACCTCCCGTGGTTCCCCATGGCCGAAGACGACACGCGCCTGTGCGCCCGGCTCGGACCGTTTCTGCACGAGCGCGTGGGTCAATGGACGGAAGCAAGATCCCGGTACCTCCGCCTCATCGACCTGCACCCGGGGACTCCCGACGCGGCGGTCGCCACGGCGCGTCTCCAGCTTCACGGCGCGTTCGAACCGCCAAGCTCCGAGCGTCTTCGAACGTACATGGTGGACCCCAACTATCGGGAAGACGCCATCGCCGCGCTGGGGATGCACCGATTTGCGGACTCCTACGAGTGGCTTCTGCACTTCATGCCGCCGGTGGGCGACGGTGACTTCCGCGCGGTGTGTAGCGGTCTGGGTGATCTGGGTGATCGGCGCGCGATTACCGTCCTCCAGGGATCGATCGATGGAAAGGATGCGGTCGATCTTCGCGCCGTGCTTTGGGCCCTTCTTAGACTCGGCGACGTGACCCACGCATCGCGGATCCTGCGCAACATCAGCCAGCAAGCCGATGGTCTGTCGGACAGTCTCGATGCGGAGCTCACCCGCGCCTTCGGAGGTGGGCCCGACGTATCGAGCTCGACGACACGCGGAGTGGACGACCGACGAACCGCCTCGATGTGGGCTGAATGGATCGAATCCCGCGCCTCGTCCACGAGTTCGCCCATTCGCTGAGGCGACGTTGCGGATGAATCACCATTCAATGCGCCGAGAACTCGTCATTCGTATCCTCGTGGCGGTCGTCGTTGGGAGCGCTGTGATCCTCGGGTTGGTGCACGGGAAGCTGCATGCGCACGAAGGAGCGCCAGTCTTCCGCCGTTTCGGCGGAGACTGGCAGGATCGCCGAGCGTCTCGCGCGGGCCAACCGGTGTTGCGCCCGGGCTGGTGCGAGATCACTGGTGTCGGCTTGATCCTCGAATGTCACGCAGCGCATCGACACAACCCGGCCCGGACGCCTCCGCTTCGCTTCGGTCGTCCGGCGGTCCGGCCGATCGCGCCGCCGCTATCGCGACGGGTCGAT
Organism: Planctomycetota bacterium; assembly: GCA_044222185.1. Taxonomy (GTDB): domain Bacteria; phylum Planctomycetota; family CAIWVZ01; genus JBGANV01. The sequence continues at coordinate 519,859 of JBGANV010000002.1, read as the reverse complement.
CGGCGCTCCACGAGCGCTCGGATCCCAGACGGCGAGCATGGTGGGGCGATCGAAGCGGCGAGCGAGAACCCGCAGGCGGATCTCTTCGTCGTCAGCGTCGGGATGGTGGCGGCGCTCGTCGCTGGTGGCGAGGGCATCGGCCATGGCGATGAGCTCACCGACGATCTCGAGCTTGCGGGCGTGTGTCATGCGCCGATAGAGATCGAAGAGAACGAGCTCGGCCTCGTAGGAGGTGTCCGGCGCGTGGGGCTTCCATCCGGGCGGGGGTTCGACCATGACGGCGAGATGATGCACGACTCCGGGCTGATCGGCGATGCTCCGGAACCAACCGGTTGCCCTGCGCGGCGCGCCTGCGACAATCGCCGGCCCACGCGTGCCGGTCGGTGCGCGTCGCGGGCAGGAGGTCACATGGCTCAAGGCAGTGCAGGGAACGTGATCGCGGCGCTGTGCTCGTTCTTCATCCCAGGACTCGGCCAGCTCGTTCAGGCCCGCGTGCTGTGGGCCATCATCTGGTTCGTCGCGGGAGGCGTGTTGTGGTTCCTGACCCTCGGCACGTTCGGATGGATCATCAACATCCTGTCGTGCATCCACGCGGCCATGTTCCGGGGCGGCAAATAGAGGCCGCGAGCCACTCCGTCACGCAGGCATGCCGAGGCACGTGACGTAGACGACGATGCGATCGCGGTCGACGTGCAGCACGGAGTTGACCTCGTCGTCGAAGAACCCGCCGATGCCGGAGGCTCCCGCGCTGCTGGCGATGGCGGCGAGATTCATGCGCTGACCGAGGTGACCGGCGTCGAGATGCAGGTACCGATAAGCGCGCTCACCGTATTTGTCGAGCGCCGCGCGGATGTCGGAGACGTGCACGACGACCGCCGAGGCCTTGAGCCCCAGCTCCTGCCCGAGGCAGAAGTGGTGTGAGTGACTGCGGAACTGCCCCGTGCGGACGCACCGCAGCGTCTTGCTGCCGGGCGCGTAGTAGTAGACGCCGGGCGCGAGAGTCTCGACGGCCTGCACGATCACGTAGGTCTCGATCAGCGAAGGATCGAAGACGCTCGGCAACCCGCGGTCCGCTTCGCCCTCTCTGGGCACGGCGACCTCATAGGCATAGCCCAGGATGTCGGCGAGCTGCCGCAGCGGCATCTCACCGCCCGTGAACTCGCGCGTGGAGCGCCGCGTGCGGATCGTCTCCGGCACGTCGAACTCGATGCCGCGCCCGACGAAGGGCATCTCGGGCTTCTCGCGGTGCAGTCCCTCGACCGCCACGTCGTCCGGCAGTCGACCTTCCTTGAACACCTCGCCACCCGGAATGGACGACGCCTCGTGCAGCTTCTGGAGCAGTCCCTCCCGCGGGATCTGCGACGACATGGGAACGACGGCGCTCGGATACACGCTGCTGCGGCGCACGGTGACGCCCTCGAGATCCTGCGGCCGCGCCAGCGCGCACACCATGAGGATCCCTTCCTCCTTCGGATCGAGGAACAACATGCCGTTGAGCGCGTCGTCGCAAAATCCGCTGACCGGATAGACGAGCAGGTGCTCGTACGGCGCGTAGCACTCGAGGTTGCCGAGGGCGTGCCCGGTGTCGAGCAGGATACGGCGATACGCGCGCTCCTCATATCGCCACGCCGAACGGAAGAAGACCGCGGAGAACATCACGAGGACGTTGCTGCGCGCGATGGCCTCGTGGCCATAGGCGTATCGCTGGAACTCGCTCCAGAAATCCCCATCCCACAGCGTCACGAGCGAGTGATTGCGCACCTGGTAATCGTGAACCCCGTCCGACAGTCCCTCGATCCCGCGCGTGGCGACGTAGATCTCCGCCGGATAGAGCGCGCCCGCCGATGGCGCGGCCCGAAGTGCGTGCATCTCTCCCGGGCCATTGACGACTGCGGTGATCCCGTAGGTGAAGTAGAGGAGGCGCGACAACTGCGGCAGCCCGATGGGGTCTTCGGGCTTCGACGCCACGGGCTCGAGCGTGTCGCCGCTGAACGGGTCCCGCGGAAACGGCAGGTACTTGCCGAGCCGTACGCGTCGATCCGTGACGACGTCCTTGTAAGGCGACGGTCGCCGCGACCAATCGAGCTGCCGAGGATTGCGCGCCAGCTCGTGCTCCGAGTACTTCGTCCGCTCGTGGTAGACGATCGCGGTCGGTCGGTCGTGCGTGCTCGTCATGGGTGTCAGCGCGGAGTCGCGCCCAGATAGCGTTCCATCAACAGCTCTTCCGCCGATCGGCCGCCGAGGGCCTTCTTCATGGCGAGGAGGCGCCATGCCTGCTCGTCGGCCAACCCGTCCAGGGCACGCCGGATTTCGAATCGCTCGTCGTAGTCGCTCCGCATGCCCCGAAGGATCGCCCAGGCGCGGTGCGCGGCGAACGCGTCGGGGTCGAAGGTGAGCGGCGCGGCGCCCGGGTGATTCACGATGGCTTGCATGAATGCGATCTCGGCAGTGATGATCAGCCAGTTGGCCGGATCGACGGCGATGGTGTGGGCATCCACGGCCGCCTGAAGGCGCGCATGGGCTGCCACGTCCGCGGCCACGGCTTCCCGGGCGCGTGCCGGGTCGTCCTCGGTGACGTAGAGCTCGGCGCCCAGGTGGATACGGTTGAAAGCGTCGATCGGATCGTCCGTGGGTTTCAGCTCGTCCAACGCGGCGCGCATCTCCCGCGCCGCGTCGAACTCGCCCTTGATGAGGGCGGCATCGAGCGAAGCGACGAGCGTGCGGGCCCGCACGAGCGTGAAGTCGCGAGGGAGCGTGGCGGCTGCGGCGACAACGGCGAGCCCGAATCCGATCAGCGTCCAGCGTCGGATGCGCCCGAGCGACCGCGCCCAGTACGTCCGCTGCTCCGGAAAGGCGACCCAGTCACGCACGATCGCCACGCGCTTTGCGATCGCGAAGTGTCTCAGCCCGTCCTCGTGCGGCGGGCGCCCGGACATGACGCCGACACGGACGAGCGCGCGGTTGAACACTTCCGGGTCGTCGAGGGTCCGCGCCGCGAAGAGGTCAGCCTCGACCTCCATGCGACGGGACATCCACACGAAGGCGAAGGCCATGGCGCCCAGGCTCGCGGCGGCGCCAAATCCCACGGCGATGAGACCCGCGACCTGCCCCACGAGCTGATCGCCACCCGCAGTCCCGGCGACCGCGCGCGTCGCCTTGGCGAGAACGGCCGCGAGCGGGTCCATCCCGGCGAACAGGAAGAGCGGCACCGCGAGGAAGAAGAGGAGGAACGTCCGCAGGTGGCGGTGGAATCCGTGACCGATCTCGTGCGCGAAGACGGCGCCGACCTCATCCGGCGGGAGCGCGCGCAGCAGCGCATCGCTGATGAACACCCGGTTGAATCCTGGCAACACTCCGACGAACGCCGCGTTGGCGACGTGTCCGCCGGTATCGACCCAATCGATGCGGCCGACCTTGAACCCCACGCGCTTCAGGTAGCTCTCGAGCTGATCGCGCAGCGGGCCATCCGCGAGCGGCTGCGACCCGAGCAGCCATTGCATGATCAGCGGTGTCGCACCGACGGTGAGACCCACCATGACGAGCGCTTCGAGGTAGGTCGCTTGTGGGTAGGCCGCGATGAGCGATTGCATCACGGGGACGCGCTCGACGGCGTCCGTGAGCCCGTGGATCAAGAACAGCGGCAGGACGGGAATCAGCAGCAGGCGTGCGTGGAAGAAGAGATTGCGGGGCCGCGACCACGGGTTCTCGACGTCGCGCGTCTCGAGCGGGTAGGCCGCATCCGTTCGCGCGATGGACGCCAGCAGGTGCGGCAGGAACACGAAGGCGTGTCTCAAGAATGGCAGGTCGGCCACCGCTTCTCGGGCCACGAGAGGCCAGTCGGTTCCCCACAGCACCGTCGCGAACAGCGCGAGGTCCAGGGCGCGTGCCCAGGGCGGATGCCGTCCGACGCGTCTCCCCTCCTCCTCCTCGGCCTGTTCGGCGAGGTAGGCGTGCGCCGTGGCGCGGGCCACCAGGATGACGGCCAGAGCGCCGAGGATCGCCACGGGCCGCCCGATGCGCACGGGCAGCGGGTCGGACCCGACTGCAAACACGCTGAGGAAGGCGGCGAGGATCGTGCTGAGGAATGGGCCCATGCGAATTCGGCTGGCCGAATGAGTCGAGCATCGTACCCGGGCGCTCAACCCTCCGAAACCGGCGGCCGGGGGCGGGGCAGCGGCCATCTCTCACCCGTGCGGCGCGCAGGCAGATCATCGTTCAAATCGAAACGGTCGTCTTCTCCGCCGGAACGTCCACGCGCGAAAACCCTTCGCCCCGCAGCGACGCCGCGAGCGACTCAGCCTGGTCCACTTCCCCGTGAACGACGAACACACGGCCGGCGGCACCGCGCAAGGGTCGCAGGTAGTCGAGCAGATCGCTGCGGTCGGCGTGAGCCGAAAACCCGTTCATCTTCACGACCCGGGCGCGCACGTTCAGCATTCGCCCCAGCATGCGCACAGGTGACAGCCCCTCGGAGATTCGGCGACCGAGGGTGTGCTCGGCCTGATAGCCGACGAACGCGATCACGTTGCGCGGATCGTCGATTCCATTCGCGAGGTGATGCACGACGCGGCCGAACTCGCACATGCCCGATGGCGCGATCACGACGCAAGATCCAGGAGTCGAGTTGAGCCGCTTGGATTCGGCCACCGCCTCGATCAGGTGGACGTTCTTGTTCATGAGCGGGTCGATGGCGCGAGCCACCTTGGCATGCGCATCCTCGTCGAGGATCTCCAGGTGCTTGCGCATGACGGCCGTCGCTTCCGTCGACATGGGCGAGTCGATGTAGATCGGAAGCGCACCGATCCGACCCTCGGAGATGAGCTCGTTCAGGTAGTAGAGCACGATCTGCGTTCGACCGACGGCGAACGCGGGAATTATCAGGCGGCCTCCGTTGGAGACTGCGAGCTTGACCGCGGCTTCCAAACTCCGCTTCATGCCTTCGGCGGGGTTCTCCCGATCGTCGTGCTCGCGACCGCCGTAGGTGCTCTCGGTGAGGACGACTTCGGCCTGCGGAAGCGGGGCGGGATCCCTCAGCAACGGCACGCCTCGTCGGCCGATGTCGCCCGTGAACGTGACACGGAGCTTCTCGTGCCCCGGCTCCGTGATCTCCAGGTGGACCGCGGCCGACCCGATGATGTGACCTGCGTCCGAGAACATGGCGCGAACGCCGCGCGCGGGCTCGAACCACGTGTCGTAGGGCACGGCGACGAATCGCGACAACACCTGGAGGACGTCGCGCTCGTCGAAGAGCGGCTCGGCCCGCTCGCCGCGGCTCATTCGCAGGTGCTCGACGTCGCGCTCCTGGATCTGGGCCGCATCCAGGAGCATGACACGCGCGAGATCGCGGGTCGCCGGAGTGCACCAGACCTTTCCGGCGAACCCCGATTCCATCAGCTGCGGAAGATTGCCGCAGTGGTCGACGTGCGCATGCGAGAGGATCACGGACGCGATGTCGCGACCCTTCACGCGAAACGCACGGTTCTTCTCGTAGGCCTCCTGCCGATGTCCCTGGAACATGCCGCAATCGAGGAGGATTCGCTGACCGTCGACGGTGAGCTCGTGGCACGAGCCGGTGACTTGACGCGCCGCACCGAGGAATCGGAGTTGCATGACGGCGTGGATCTTACGCGACCTTGCGAAGCGTCGTGCGCGAGGCCGTGGTGGCGCGAGGGGGTCTATCCGAACCGCTTCTGGGTGTTCTTGAAGTGGAGCTTCGCGACCTCGCCGAGCACGGCGTCGCCCTTCTGCGCCACGAGCGCGCGCACGGCCCGATCGACGGGTTCACCGGCGCCGAGCGGCAGCGGCATGCCGATCTCGCGCGACAGCTTCTGCACACCTCGCACGAACGCATCGCGAGCGAGGATCGACGCCGCAGCGACCGCAGGGACCGACTCGGCCTTCGTTTCCATGCGGAATTCGAGCCCGGCGTAGTCCGTGCCGAGCGCGCGGCGCATGACGCTCTCATCGGCGAACTTGTCGAGGAGGATCCGCTTGCAGTTCGTCTTCTGGACGACCGACATGATCGCCTTCGCATGCGCCCAGGCGAGCATGGAGTTCAGGTTGCCGAACTTGGGGTACAGCTCGTTGTATTTCGACGGGCCGATCATCACGATTTCGTGCGGAAGAACGCGCCGCAAGGTCTCCGCCGCTTCGGCGATCTCTCGCGCCGAAAGCGTCTTGCTGTCGCGAAGCGGCACTTCGTCGAGGAAGCGCGCGACGTCCGGATCCAAGAGACACGACGCGCAGACGAGCGGGCCGAAGTAGTCGCCCTTCCCGGCTTCGTCGGCACCGATGAGCGCTTCCTTCACTTCTGGGGCGCGTGGGGCATCGTCTGGCAGCCACTTCTCGAGGAACTCGCGGATCTCCTTGCCCTGGAGCACGAGCTTGCCGGAGGTGTAATAGACGAGCGTCGTGCCCTCGCCCTTGGCGCCGAAGAGCGCGTGCTGGACGTCGTGGAACGCGAACCCCGCCTCCTCGAGCCGGTCGCGGAGATCGACGGCCTTCTCGCGCGAGATCTGGATCACCTGAGTCAGTCCGGCCATGTGAGCCCCACCTGTTCGTGCGCACGGCGCGTGACGTCGCGGATCGTGTTCTCGAGGGAGACCCGCGCCGTCTCGAGTTCCTCTCGATCCATGTCCGGCGCCAGTCGGAGAGGATCACCAAAGACCATGACGGCGCGTGAAAACGGCTTGGGAATGCGGAACCGATCCCAGGAGCGCAGATGCCACGCCCTCGAAAGAGCCATGCCGATCGGGACGATCGGCAGACCGGATCGCGATCCCAGATAAGCGAGGCCCGGTTGCACCTGGTAGCGCGGCCCGCGCGGCCCGTCGGGTGTGATCACGAGCGACCACGACGCAGGGCGCTCCCGCAGGAGCGCCAGCATGCCCTCCGCGCCCTGTTTGCTCGTGCTTCCCCGCGCCGAATGCACGCCGAAATGCCGGATGATGCGCGCCGCGAAAGTTCCGTCGCCGCCGGGGCTCACGAGCGCGACGCAATGCCACCGCGATTCATGTCCGAGCGGGATGATCACCGAGTTGTGCCAGAAGGCGAAGATCACGCCGTCACCCTCGCGCGTGATCTGGCGCCCCGCGGCCCAGTTGATCACCTGAAAGCGCACGGTCCAAAGCAGCACGCGGACGCAAAGCGCCACCACCAGAGTTCCGATGGTGTTCCGAGCCTTGTTGAACGCAGTGCGAAGCGGCCGTGCCACGAGGGCGACACGGTAACGCGGGGCGCGGGAGAACGGGGTCATGCCGTCGGCACGACCCAGCGGTCACTGATAAGTGATCATCCCGGTCGCCGTGCAGCCACTGGGCGACGTCACGACGATGGCGGCCGGCCCAGCCGCAGCTGGTGGCGCCACGACCGACAGGGTGATGGTGGACGAGCTGCCGGTGATCGGGACGAGGACGCCACCGATGGTCACGGTCGTGCCCGGGTAGAAGTGCGCGCCGCCGATCGCGAGCGGGGTTCCACCCGATGGGGCGGCAGTCGGCGGATACACCCCGCTGATCACCGGACTCGGAGTGAAGCCGATCGACGCGTTCTGGCCGCTCGGGGTGGAAAGGACCAGCAGGCCGTCGCAGGTCGTCCCGGCGGGCATCGTGAAGCGCAACTGCGTGGACGACAGAAGCGTCGGAACGACCGCGACGCCTGATGCCACGACGCTCATGCCGAGCTGAAAGCCCGCCCCGATCACCGTGATCAGGCTGCCCGGCGTCGCGCTGGGCGGCGACGCGCTCGTCACCGAGAGGTTCGGCAGGTAGGTGAACCCCGCAGACAGTGTCACGACCTGGCTGTCTCCGTTGACGAGTTGCACGGGCTTGGTGCCGAGCGTCCCTGAGGGCGTGAGGCACGTGATCGTCGTCGGGCTCACGACGACGACCGCGGTCGCGGCGGCGCCTCCGATGGTGACGCTCGCCCCGGGAAGGAAGTTGGCCCCCGTGAGCGTGATGGCCGTACCGCCGGCGATCGGCCCGTTGGGCAACGTCACGGAGGTCAGGATGGGCGGACTTCCCAGGTAGTAGAAGTTCGTCGTCGCCGTGCAGCCGGTCGCCGACGTGACGACGATCGGCGCGAATCCCGCCGGGCCGGGCGGGGCCGTGGCGGAAATGAAACCCGTCGAGCTGTTCGTGACCATCGCGGGCTGGCCGCCCAGCGTGACGACCGTGCCGGGGTGGAACTGGTTTCCGTAGATGGTGAACGCCCCGCCGGTTCCCGCCGGAATCGTGGTTCCCGACGTCGACGTGATCTGCGGCGAGGGATTGAACGCGATCGACTGCGTCTGGTTGCTCGGGTTGTGGACGACGAGCGACCCGTCGCACGCGGATCCGATGGGCATGGCGAAGTCGACGGACGACTGCGTGACGTTCGTCGGAATCACAGGGACGCCACCAACGACGAGAGTCAGCGCCGACTGGAATCCGTCACCGCTGAGCGTGACCGGGTTTCCGGGCGCGGTCACCGACGGATTCACCTGATAGAGGACCAGATCGGGAATGTAGGTGAGCCCGCCCGCCAGGACGTGAACCTGCTGGTCGGGGTTGAACACCACCACGTCTCGCGGTCCCTGGCCCTGGCCGTTCGCCGTGAACGTGATGGTGTTGGCATCCACGACCGTCACGTTTTGAGGTGCGACGCCTCCAACGGTGACGGTTGCGCCCGGTTGGAAGTAGCTTCCATGGAGCGTGATCGGGGCGTTGCCGCTCACTGGCGCAGTGTTGGGCACCACACTCTGGATGATCGGCAGGTGATCCTTGACGACGGTCTGGACGCCATTGCTGAGAGTGCCGACGGGCGCCGTCGGGCCGACGAAATCGAGGGTCAACCCCGCGCCGTAAAGCACCGTCCCGATGAGCAGGGGCTCATCTGGAATGTTCAGCACGGGCCCGCCGACCCCGCCGCCGTCGAGCGCCGCCAGGAAGTTGACGAAGACCCCGGGTGCGTATGCGCCATAGGACAGGAAGAGGAACGGGGGGTTGAGCGGGATCGTGCCGAGGCTTCCCGGCAACTGGATGCCTGGGGTGTCGCCCGTCACGGACACGTCCACGAGATACGCCGCGCCCGGCTGCGCCGGGTACGTGGCGAACTGGAACGAAAGGGGCGACCCGATCTGCGCCACGGCCGGTGCCGAGAGCACGATCGCGTTGTATTCGTCCGCGCCGATGTCCACCGTCGCGCCGTTGATGCGCGGCCCACCGTCGATGTCGGTTTCGCCCGAAGCCACGTAGGCGTTGGCGCCGGCGCCGATCAGGGGCGACGTCGACCGGAGGTGGAAGTCGAAGGGTGCATTCACGAACTCAGGATCCAACGCCATCAAGCTGGAGCCACATCCGGCTCCTCCCTGCACGGCACAATTGGTCAAGCACGGGATGTAGCCGCCGAATTCACTCGGCATGTCCGACCAGAATACGCTGTTGGCGAACGGGGGAGCCGAACAGCAGTTGATATGCGTGGCCCCACCCGACGAAGCCGTGTTACCGACGAATGTGATCCCGGTGAACGCCGACGAATAACACCCGCCGCACCAGAACAAGCCGCCACCGACACCGCTCGCAGTATTGCGGGCGACGGCGCATGAGCGAAACATGTAAAGGCAGCCGCTACAGTTGTAGATTCCACCGCCATTTCCACCGGCGTGGTTGTCGAGGATGCGGGTGCCCGACATCACGGAAATGACTCCTTGGTTGTAGATCGCACCACCGCTGCCACCAGCGGTGTTACCAGACATATCCGATTTCGATATGGATTGAATTGATCCGCTTATGGAGATGGCGCCGCCATCCGAGGACGCAGTGTTCTGACGGAATCGGCACCGTTCGATCGTGTTGACTTGCCCATTTGTCAGCAGGATCGCTCCGCCGGTCGCAGCCGTGTTCAGTTCGAAGAGGTTGTCGCGGAGAAGCGAGTTCATGGACGCATAGAGCCAGATCGCCCCACCGTAGTACGCTTGGTTTCCGACGAACGTGCAGTCACGAACGTCGACGAACTCCGAGTTGGAGTAGATCGCGCCGCCGTAAGCGTTGGGGCAGCGATTGTTGATGAACGTCGACCGCTCGACGGTCATGGGCCCGTAATACCCCGCGATGGCTCCGCCCACATTCCCACCGGAATCGTTGTTCTCGAAGCTGGTATCGGTGATTCGCGTCGACCCGCCGTAGGCATAAAGACCGGGACCCTCACCGTAAGGTCCGTTGTCGCGCACGATGCAATTGCGAACGGTCACGTTCGACCCGTAGCAGTAGATCCCCGCCCCATGGCTGTTGTGCCCATTCGTCACCGTGAATCCATCCAGCACGGCGTTGGACTCGCCGTTCTGGATCCGAACCACCGGGCCCGACCCTTGACCATCGATCGTCGTGTAGAAGGCACCGTCGGTACTCTCGATGGTGACGCTGCGACCGATGTAGTTGATGTGCTCGAAATACACTCCGGGCATCGCACGGATCGTGTCTCCGTTGGTCGACGCGTTGATCGCGAGCTGGATCTGGTTGAATGGATCGGTCTGCGTCCCGCTCCCGGCGCTGGTGCCGCCAGGCTGCACCCACCAGATCGTCTGAGCCGGAGCGAACGAAGCAAGAATCCACGCCGCCACGAACGCCGCACGTAGTGCCTTCTCCACGTCTGATCTCCCGACATTCCGATTCGACGGCCGCACACGCGACACGCCCACGTATGCAACACGGTGCCGCTTCGCACGCCTGGGCACTTGCTCGAGGACACGGCCGATGCGTCGTCGCGCACGCCTCGAGCGAATCGCCGTGCGGCGCAACGATCGCCCACGGGCTCTGCCGCGCCGCCCGACATCGCCAGAGCATATCGGCGTCGGTCGCCCTGCACAGTCGGCGGCGACAGGTGGAACCCTGCCGCCCAGGTCGGCGCGGACATCGCCCGCACGCGCGCCATCACGTGCGAGACGACGCCGGGGGGCGGGGCTCGGCTTCGTCATGGCGCCCCGTCTGCGGCGATTGCGCGCCCCGCCTCCGCCCGGGCTCAGGTGGCGCGGGGAATCGGTGCTCACGACGCAGGCATCCGGCTGCGCAGCGATCGGCGCAGCGACATGGAGCGATGATGACGAGACGCTGGTCCGTGCGAGGACACGCGCGCATTGCCGGTCCAGCGTTCTCGCGGACGAGCACGCAAGGACGGCAGAGGGAACTGGCGAGGTCGTGGCTCGATGTGGCCGCCGCGCCGGTGGCGGTCGATCGGGAGGTGGTGCATCCGCCGCCGCTCCGCGGTTCCGGCGCCGCGCCGCAACCTCGTGAGTGGGGCGACGCGGAGCCTCGCGCCCCACTGGAGATCCGCTGGCATCTGTACTGGCATGTTGCGCGGGCGGTGACGCCCACGCGTGCCGGCTACGTCTCGGTAACGCTGGGGGCGGGCTCAGGAACCGCTTCCGTGCGCCATGCAGCTGGATTCGACTGCCACGGAGCTCCGCCGGCGGATGGCATCGTGTTTGCAAACCGGTCGACCGCTCGGACGCCGCCATCACACCGGCCCGAGGACCAGGAGCGACACCATGGGCGAGCCCCGTGACTTCACCCACATGTTTCGTCTTGCCGTCGTCACGGCGCTCGCGACCTGCAGGGCCTGGGCCCAGTGCGGTCAGAACTGGTCGACGGCCGTGGGGTCCGTCGGCGCGCTCGAGTGGCAGGGCCTCGCCATGGCGACGTGGTCCGATGGAGCGAGCACGAATCTCTACATCGGTGGCGATTTCACGGGCGCCGGCCCCGTCGCGTCGCCGTGTCTCGTGAGGTTCGACGGTGGAGCATTCTCCCCCGTGGTTCCCACAGGCAGCACGACAGCGGGTGTCGGCGGCCCAGTGCTGGCGCTCGCAAGTCACGATGACGGGTCAGGGTCTTCGCTGTTCGTCGGCGGGAGCTTCGGGTCGGCGGGTGGCGTGGCGGCGGCGAACGTCGCTCGGTGGAACGGCACGACCTTCGCGCCCCTGGGCTCCGGCATCTCGGGCGGCTGGGTGCGCACCCTCGCCGTGTTCGACGACGGCACCGGCGCGGCCCTCTACGCCGGGGGCTCGTTCACCACGGCCGGAGGCGTGACCTGCAACTCCATCGCGAAGTGGAACGGGACCAGTTGGTCCGCAGTCGGTGGCGGATTGACCTCCAACGCTTCGCATGGCGACGTCAGGGCCCTCGCGGTGTTCGACGATGGCTCCGGGCCGGCCCTCTTTGCTGGTGGCCTCTTCGACAGCGCCGGAGCGGTGAACACCTCGAACCTCGCGCGATGGAACGGGTCTGCGTGGAGCAGCCTGGGCGTGGGCACGAACGTTGCCGTGAATGCACTGGCAACTCACGACGACGGCACGGGACCTGCGCTCTCGGCAGGCGGATCGTTCACCAGCGCCGGCGGAATCCAGGCCCGAAGTGTCGCACGTTGGAACGCGACGGGATGGAGCGCCATGGGCACGCCCGTCGCCTCCGGGTCCCCGGTCGTCCGAACTCCGCTGTCGTTCAATGACGGAACGTCCACACGCCTCTACGCCGGCGGGGATGTCGCAGCGCTCGACGGCGCACATCTGCTGAGCTGGAACGGGACCTCATGGCTGACTCCGCCTGGTGCCCTGACCCTCGCGCATTTTCCATTTGCGATGGCGGCCTTCGACGACGGGCGCGGCCCCGCGTTCTACACGGTCGGCTGGCAACCGAGCCTCACTCCGTTCCACGCCCCGTGCGAGTTGTCCCGGGTCTCGGCCGGCGTGGTCACGCGCGTGACGGGGGGAGTCATCGGCACGATCGACGCGTTGGCGGTCGCCGACTTCGGAGCGGGTCCGCTTCTGTACGCGGGCGGGCGCTTCGACAACGCTGGTGACTCGCCCGCTTTCGGAGTGGCGAGCTGGGACGGCAGAAATTGGCGACCGCTCGGGAGTGGAGTCGGCCCGTACACGCAGTCCAATCAAGCGGGCGTGAACTGTCTCGTGGCGTTCGATGACGGCTCGGGTCTGAAGCTCTATGCGGGCGGTTCGTTTTCGACGATGGGGGGCGTGCCCGCGGCCGGGATCGCGCGATGGAACGGAGCGTCCTGGTCGAGCGTCGGCGGCGGATTCAACGGCCCGGTGATGTCGCTCGCGGTCTACGACTCCGGGTCCGGACCGAAGCTGTACGCTGGCGGTCAGTTCTCGATCGCCGGTGGAGTCCCGGCCGAGCGCATGGCGGTTTGGACGGGCGATGCGTGGCAGCCGGTCGGTTCCGGCTTCTCCGGCGCGAGCCTCTGGACGACGGTGTCGACGATGGCCGTGTTCGACGACGGATCCGGGCCGGAGCTCTACGTGGGCGGTTCGTTCGGTGTCGCGGGCGGCGTCCCCGCGTTGAACATCGCGCGCTGGAACGGTTCGTCGATGAGCGCGGTCGGCAGCGGCATCTTCAGCACCAGCTCGATCCCGGCGGTGCGCGCGATGAGGGTCTTCGATGACGGGAGCGGCCCGGGGCTCCACGTGGCGGGCGGATTCCAGACCGCCGGCGGGACGCCCGCTGCGCGGATCGCCCGGTGCGCAACGGAGCGTGGCAGAGCGTGGGTGACGGCTGGTACTCCCCCGGGCCTCCATCGGCCGAGAGCACGATCGACGCCCTGGCGGTCTACGACGACGGCCGCGGGCCCGCGCTTCATGCCGGAGGCAGCGCAACGTCGAGCAACAACCGCGGACTCAACCACGTGGCCCGGCTGACCGGCTCGGCGTGGGAGCCGCTCGCGGCCGGGGTCGTCGCGTCCGTCGGGCAACGCGTCCGCGCCCTCGCACCGTTCGACGATGGCACCGGGCCGTCACTCTTCGTCGCCGGCGGCTTCACCGAAGTCTCCGGCGCGCCCGCCAATGCCATCGCGCGCTGGACCGCACCGGGCACGCCCGCGATCCTCAAGATCCCGTCGGCGGCGCCGTTCAACCTCAACCATCCGGCGAGCCGATCGGTCGACGCAGCCGGAGCGCCAGTGCTCACGTATCAGTGGCGCAAGAATCAGGTGCCCATCGCGGGCGCAACCTCGGCCACGTTGACCATCGCGTCGGTCGTCCAGGGTGACGCCGGCTCCTATGACGTCGTCGTCACGAACCCGTGCGGATCGACGACGACTCAACCCGTCTCGATCGACGTGCTCGCCTGCTCGGTGGCGCTCACGCAGCCGTCGGGTTCGGGGTCGATTCGCATCGCGAACTCGCTCGGCGTACCCGGCGCGGCGTACTTCACGGCGATGTCGTTCGGAGCCGAGTACCCGACGATCGCATGGAATGGGCTCGAGGTCGGTCCCAACGAACTCCTGACCGAGTTCCTCTTCCAGGCGCCCCCGTTCGTCGGCACGTTCGACGGGGGCGGGGCGTCGCAGTTCGTGCTCGGCTCAGGGGGCGTGCCGCCGCAGTTCCTGCGTCTTCCGCTCCGCGCCGTGACGGTGACCTACGACCCGCAGACCCTGCAGGTCACGGGGCATTCCAACACTCCGTTCAAGCTGGTGTTCTGAGATGGATCGACCGCAGTCGCCTCGACGGTCGCGCCACCGCCGAGATCGGAGCGGAGCTCGGGCGGCACCGGAAGCAAACTGACCTCGCGGAATGCCGCCGTGACGGCACCTCGCCGCGTAGACTCTCCGCCGTGAAACGACGCTCTGCGATCGCCATCGGGCTCGGGATGTTCATGGCTCTGCAACTGGCCGCCGGCCAGACGTCACGGCCGAAGGCGACGTTGCCTCTCACCCAGACGCAGCGCGATCAGATCCACCAGATCGCCCAGGCATTCTGGAAGGCGCGCCCGAAGACGGCGTTCGAGGAATGGCCCGCTGCCGAGCGCGCGCAGCTGATGGCGAAGTGCAAGGAGTTCGGGCCCCTGCCCGAAGGATCGCTGGGCGATGTCGTCCAGATCCTGTGGTCGCAGGCAGCGAGGCTCGGCCCCAAGTTCGACGGGACTGCGAAGAAGACGATCACGACGCCGTACGGCGAGGCGAAATTCATCCTCAAGGGATCGGGCAAGAAGAAGCCGCTCGTCATCGGACTTCACGGTGGCGGCGAAGGCGCCGGGTCCGCCGACGAGCCCGCGGGGACGTGGGTGCTGCCGGATTCCATCGGCATGTATCCGCAGGGCATCCGACTCGTCGACGACACGTGGAACACGGTGCACGGTGAGCGGTTCATTCTCACACTCATCGAGATCGCGAAGGCACAGTTCGACGTGGACCCGGATCGGGTCTACTGCATGGGCTTCAGCATGGGCGGGACGGGGTCGTGGTTCATGGCCGGCCGCCATCCGGACCTTCTGGCGGGATCGTGCCCCTGCGCAGGAGTCGTGATGGCATCGCCCAAGGCGCAGCTCCCGCGCAAGGAGGACGTGACGGAGCTCCAGCACGGGCTCATCCCCAACGCACGCAACCTGGCCATGTGGTACTTCATCGGGCTGGCCGATCGGAACTGCATGCCGGGGACGTACCTCTACGTGCAGGACATGCTCACCGACCTCAAGCAGCGCGACCCGACGGGCTACGGCGAGATCCACTTCACCACCTACCCCAAGCTGCCGCACGCGTTTCCCCCGGGCGAGCCGGCGGCGGCGTTGAAGTTCATCCAGAAGCAGAAGCGCAAGACGTTCCCACCGACGCTCGTGTGGGAGTACGCCACGTCACCGTTCCCGAGGCCCACGGCCGCGGACCCATCGTCGCGCCTCCAGAAGCGTTTCTTCTATTGGCTGCGCTGCGACCAGCCCGCCGATCGCCAGACGATCCGGGCGACGATCGCGGACAACACCGTGACGCTCGAGGTCGAAGGAACCGCCGAAGGCACCAAAGGCATCACCGTCCTCCTGAATCCCCGGATGTTCGACCCGACGAAGGACGTGGTCGTCCGCAGCGGGGGCAAGGAGATCTACCGGGGGATGACCGTCCCCGACCTCTGGACCGTCGTCGAGACGCTCGATGCGAAACTCGACACGTCCATGGTGTTCGATCGACGCATCGACCTGTAGGACGCGTGTGAGTGCGCCATGAGCCGCGCCGTGCCGCGGGTTTCGGCGAACCCGCTCGTCGGGGTATCCTGCATCCATGTGCACTGCGACGCCGGATGAGGACGGCACCGTCCCCGGACGCCCCGGCGACGGAGCGCCGCGGCTGCCCGACCCGACTCCGCCGACCTCGCCGGACGTCACGTTCGTCGTCGGGCACGCAGAGGTCGACGGCACGCACTCACCGCATCCCGTCTCGGCGCAGGCATCCCCATCCGCCCGCTTCGGCTCCTACGCACTGCTTCGCGAACTCGGTCGCGGTGGACAAGGTGTCGTGTATGAGGCGAACGACTTGCGCCTCGGCCGGCGTGTCGCGTTGAAGCTCCTGACCGGGGCCTACGCCGCCGATGCGTGGACGCGTCTTCGTTTCGAGCGTGAGGCTGCGGCCGCCGCGCGACTGGATCACCCTGGGATCTGCACGGTGTACGAAGCCGGTGCCGTCGACGGAGTGCCGTTCATCGCCATGCGCCTCGTGGCAGGCCGAACGGTCGCCGATCGCATCCGCGAGGCCCGCGAGACGACGGCCACCGCCGGCACGACGTCCACGGGGACGAGCCAGCGACGACAGAGCGTCTTCGCCGAAGTCGAGATCGTCGAGAACGCCGCCCGCGCGCTCCACGTCGCGCATGAGGCCGGGCTCGTCCATCGCGACATCAAGCCGGGCAACCTCATGCTCGAGAAGTCGGGTCAGCCGGTGATCCTCGACTTCGGCCTCGCTCGCGACGCCCAGAGCACCGATGCGTCGCTCACCGGCACGGGGACGTTCGTCGGCACGCCGGCATACATGTCGCCCGAGCAGGCCGCTGGTGCGACCGAGATCGATCGGCGCACCGACGTCTGGTCGATGGGCGTCACGCTCTACGAGATGACATCGCTCCGTCGTCCCTTCGAGGGTGCGACGCTCGAAGCGCTCCTCCGCGCCATTCGCACGACGGAACCCGAAGATCCGCGGCGCCTGAACCCGGCGATCACTCCCGAGCTCTCTGCGGTCATCCTCACGGCGCTCGACAAGAACCCGGCGCGCCGATATCAGGACGCGGCGGCGTTCGCCGAGGATCTGCGCCGCGCGCGCTCGTTCGAACCGGTTCGCGCGAGGCCCGCCACGGTCGCCGTACGTCTGCAGCGCTGGACGCAGCGCAACCCCGCCATCGCCGCCAGCTTGTGCGTGGCATTCCTGGCGCTCGCCGCGGGACTCATCGTCAGCCTCCATTCGTTGAGCCGCACGCAGGAAGCCCTCGCTGGCGAGACCGCCGCACTGGGCGAAGCGAGACGAATCCGAGGCAACGCCGAAGACCTCATTTCGTTCATGCTCGTCGACCTGAAGAGCCGCCTCACGGAAGTTGGCAAGCTCGAACTGCTCGCGAAGGTCGCGCGCAAGGCCGGCGATTACTACGCCGATCGCCCGCTCGACCTGGATGACGTGCCGGACGCGCTGCGTCGTTCGCTTCTCCTGCGGAACCTCGGCGAGGTCGTCGCCGCGGAGGGTGACAGCGCCGAAGCCACGCGCAAGTTCGATGAGTCCGCGTCGATCCTGCAGACTCTCGTCGAGCGCCGTCCGGACGACGTCGCCGCGATGCGCGAGTTGGCGTCGACCCTGAATGCAATCGCTGGAGCGCAGATGATCCGCGGCGAGAACGCCGCGGCCGTGGCGACGACCGAAAAGTCGCTCACGATCCGACGCCGGCTCCTGGAGATCGACCCTCGGGAACCTGAACACGCGCGCCTCCTCGCCGCCGGCCTCACGATGTACGGCAACACCCTCAAGGCAGCGCGCCGGAACGAGGAAGCACTCGTCCAATACCGCGAGGCTGCGGAGAGATGGCGGACCTTGTCGGCCACGGACTCGCGACCGCAGTGGCGACGTGAGCTCGGCATCACGCTTCAAAACCTGGGGGAATCCCTCCGCGTCAACGGTGACCCACCGGCCGCCATCCGCGCGCGACGCGAAGGGCTATCGATCTTCCAGGCGTTGACGGAAGCGGAGCCGGAGAATCGCGAGTGGGCCGAGCTCCTGGCCACGGGCAGCCACGGGCTGGCGCTTGCCCTTCGTGAAAGCGACCAGCCGGCCGAGGCGTTGAAGTCGTCGGAGCAGGCGGTCGCCGTGCTGCGGAGGCTTCTCTTCGAAGATCCGGTGAACTCACGCCGCCTCTATCAGATGGGGCACGCGCTGAACGTGCTCGGCGTTCTCCAGGAGCAGTCGGGAAAGCGAGACGAAGCCTTCCGCTCGTTCCAGGAGGTCTGCGAATTCCGCGAGCGGCTGGGACGCCTCGACCCTCGCAACACGGCGTGGCGCCTCGATCGTGCGCTCTCGCAGCGAACCGTCGCGCGGGTCCAGGGTGAGCGGGGCGACGTTGCCGCCGCGCTCGAGACGCTCGCAGCACCCATCGAGGCTCTTCGCCGTCTTTGCGCGGAAGTCCCCAAGTCCGCTGCGTTCGCCACGCGGCTTGGCTGGGTGTTGGCCGACGCCGCGGAATGCGCACGCGAACTCGGCCGAGTCGATGAGGCCGAGCGTCATGCCGAGGGCGCGCTGGCCGCACACGGCGCGGCGGCGCAACTGGCGCCGGCCGACGCGAACGCCGCGGCCGACGCGGCGACGGCGACGCGCGACCTCGCGCGCGCGGCGCATGAGGCGGGGCACTTCGACCAGGCGTCCGCGCTGCTGGCACGGGCAGTCGAGGAGCGACGTCGCGCCGCCTCGATCGAACCAGAGGCGCGGCGACTTGGCGCGATCGCGCGTGTGGGGTTCGCCCTCTCCCTGCAAGGAAGTGAGGAGATGGAGATGGGGCACCTCGCCGCTGCCGAGATCGCGCTGCGCGCCGCGGTTCAGGAGCTCACGGGACTCGAGGAGGCGCCGTCGACGCCCAAGGACGCGATCCAGGAGATTCACGCCGAGTGCCTGCGTGCCCGGATCCAGCTCGCGCATTGCCTGTGGCGCGCCGATCGGCTGGACGAGGCAACGCCCCTCGCAGCGGACGCGGCCGCCGATCGAAATGCCTCGGATGCCGCGATCAAGAAATTCACGAGCGATGGGCGCATCGACGCCCTCGTCGAGGTCCTGGCTCGAACCCGGGCCCTCGCGAAGGAGTCGCCCGCCTCCGCGACCGATCACGCGATCGTCGCCATGCGCGCCGCGGTCGGCGAGCGGCCGGCCGAGTCGCTCCCCCACTTCAAGGTGGTGCTCGACCGCGACGGGGCGGAGGAGCCACGACTTCCCGTCACCCTCCGCGCGTTCTTCCACGCGGGAAGCATCGCGGCCTCACGAGTCCTCGCCGCGGGCTCGAAACCGGATCAGGATGCCGCTCTGGTCGGCGAACGCTGCGTCGCGATGGAGGTGAGCATCCTGCGCGCCGCGATCCGCGACATGGAGAAGACTCTCGTCGATCGGAGGGCCGCGGGCTCGGATACCGACGTCGTCAGGGAGAAGCTGCGAGATCTGCGATGCGCCGTGGAGTCGATCCGGACGTTCGATCCGCAGCTGGCTCCGCTCCGTGCTCGCCCGGGATTCGCCCGGCTCTTCGAGGCGCCGTGACCAGGCAATCCGACTGGCGCTGGCGATGACGCGGCGCGACCTATCATGCCGGACGATGGCTTTGCGCCTGCTGCGTTCGGTCCTCCTCATCGTCGCCTCGGCCGTGGCGACGCCCGCGCAGGATTGGCAGGAGCTCGCCAAGCCCTGGTGTCGGGTCGTGTTCGCCCCGGCCGCACGGCCACTGGCCGTGAAACTCCTCAGCGGCGCGGACGCGGCACGCGACCGGGTCACGCTCATGCTCGGGACGTCGGTGACGTCGCCGGTGACGGTCGTGATCGTCGCAAGCCGGAGCGAGATGCGCGACGAAGTGCGACGCCGAGCGCAGACGGAGCCACCCGACTGGGCGGGTGGGCTCGCCGTCCCTTCGCGACGCCTCATCTTCATCCGTCGGGATCTGTCAGGAGAGGAGTACGACCGCGTCGACGGCCTCCTCGCACACGAGTTGGTGCACATCGCGCTCGCGGACGCTCACGGTGCCGGCGCGGCAGCCATCCCGCGGTGGTGGGAGGAGGGGCTCGCGCAATGGATCGCCGGTCGCGCACGCCCTCTCGACACGCCCGACCTTCGACCCGCCGCCACGTTCGGGTGGCTCTTGGATTTCGACGAACTCACCACGGCATTCCCCGAGGGCGAAGGCGCCGCAAGCAAGGCCTACGCCCAAGCCGATTCGTTCGTGAGGTTCATCGCCCGAACCTACGGCGGTGCCGACGTGCGGAAGATCACGAACGCGCTCCTCGCGGGGATGAGCCTCGACTCGGCGATGACCGCCGTGACGTCCCGCTCGCTCGCCGCGCAAGGGAATCTGTGGCGCGCCGAACTCCGCGCCGACCGCGCCTGGATGTTCGACGTGGCCGTTCAGGGCGCCGTCGCACTCGCACTGCTGTGCGTCGTCGTCCTCGCCACGCGCCGTCGCCTGAGCCGACGACGTGTGATCGAAGACAAGTGGACGCTCGAGCAGGCCGCCGCCGCCGCGGCTCGCGCGAGTCGCGGCGAAGTCGCCCCGCCAGATGACGGCGAAGATCCGCTCGGAGAGCGGGGGCCGTAGGGTTGGCTGGGATTACGGCTTGCGAAACAACGCCACCATCTTCTCGGCGTCCTTGATGTAGATCCACGTGACGAGGTCGAGACGATCCCCGGCCGTGGTTCGCTCGCTGATGAGGTCGCCCACGCCTTTCTCGGACGTCGCCACCAGATCGAACTCCCGTGGCATCGCCTCCAGTGCGACACCGTCGACGACGTTCATGTGCTCAACCGCGTCGCCCGACCCGATGCTCTCGTAGCCCAGGTACGTGATGGTGCGGCCGCCCGACTCGAAGTTCTCGAGAAGGTCCCGGATTTCGGCGATGGTCAGGTTCGTGGGGAACTGTTTTCGTTTGGGCATCGTGCGGTCCTTCCGATCAGGGAACTGCGAGCCCTGCACTCGTCAGCCTGGCGCGTGCCGCCTCGACGGCATCCTTCGTGTTCGTCTCGTCCATCAGCTCGGCCCAGATTTCGAGTAGATCGGCGGCCGGCGTGTCGTTGTTCGCTCGCGCCGACTTCAGGGCGTTGATGGCGGTGCGGCGTTGCTCCGGGGTCAACGTGCGGAACCAACGGCTCAAACCAGCCTTCTTGCGGACGGTCGCCCGCGAATCGGCAGCAATGAGCATCCCCGGCCGAGCTTCCACGACGGCGGTCTTCTCGCGCACGGCCTCCTTCGCCTTCTCCCCCGCGTCCTCGGCCAGCCCGATCAGGGCCGAGTGGATGGTGCCCGCATAGAAGAGCTCGACGAGATCACCCCACGCTTCGTAGATCGAGTACTCACCGTCGCCCAGCTGCAGCTTCTTCTCGATCTCCGTTTCCTTCGTGGCGCGCTGCCCGCGCATTTTTGCCAACAACGTCTCGGACGTCTTCTCGCGGAAGAAGTTCTTGTCGATCGACAGCCGCACGCCTCCGACGGCCGTCGCGATGGCGCCCAGCACGGTCTTCGTCCGCTCGCCACCGACGATCGTGATCGCGGCGTCGAGCCCCAGCCCGGCGATGTCGAATCCCGTCTCTCCGAACGCGCGCCCTGTGAAGAACTCCGCCTCGAAGTGGCTGAAGTTGTCCGTGATGATCGCCATCACACGCCGCGTCATGCGATCACGGATCTCCTGGCGCTTCGCCGGCGTCTGATCCACGGCCTCGTATTCGTTCAGGTCGAGTTGGAACTGATCCGTCGTGTACCGGAGCATCGGCGACGCGTCCGAGAGGATCTCAGGTTCCTTGGGAGTGAGCTCGGCGCCAGCGCACCCGCCCAGCAACACGATGGCCCCGACCGCGAACAGGTCTGTGAATCGCCTCATCGTCTCCATCTCCATGTTCCGCCACAGCGCGACGGCTGCGCGACCTGAAACCTCAACCAACTTCCCGTGAGGCGGCGTGCAGATTAGGGAGGGGGTCGGTCCGCTGCAAGTGCCGCGGCGTGGAACCGGGCGTTGGCGATCAAACCCGCTCAGTCAGCTCGAAGAGCTGGCCCGCGGGATCGCGAACGGTGAACGAGCGCTCGCCCGGCGGCGCGGCGATCAACGATTCGATCGCGAACTTCGCGCGGCGCGCGCGGCGCAGATGAGCGTCGAAGTCGGGAATCGACACGACCACCAGGGCGCTCATGGTCGAGCGAGCAGCCTTGCCTTGCGCTGCCGGTAGTGCGGCGATCGCGAGCGTCACATCGCCGAGCCGGAACTCGGCATAGGCATGGTCGCGCGTGGCCCGCACGGGCTTGCAACCGAAGAGCTTCGTGTGGAACGCAACCGTCGCACGCGGATCGTGGGCGAACAGCTGGAGGTGCGTGACCCGCGCCGTGGGGCCGCGCCGACCGGGTGCCTTCACTTCTTGCCCTTCGGCTTCGGCTTGGCGGGCGGAGGCGCGGGCTTGCCCTTGGCGACCACCTTCGCGGCAGCGGGCTTGGGTGTGGTCGGGGCCTTCGTCGGGGACTTGTTGACGCTGCGTTCCGGCTCGGGCGTCTTCCGGGGCGGGCCGGCCGTCGGCGAAGTCGGGTGCTTGGCCGGCTGCGCCTTGGTCAGCGGCGTCTTCGAAACCGGCTTGGATGCCGATCGGACGGGAGTCGCCTTCGCAGTGGCCGCCGCGGGCTTGGCCTTGCTCGACTGCGACTCCGTCTCAGCCTCGGACTCGTTCGCTTCGTTCTCTTCGCTGTCGCTCTCGTCGTCCGAGTCCTCGCCCTCCGGGTCGTGCTTCACGACCGGCACGACCACCGGCGGCGGCACGAACTTCACCTTGGGTCGCGGTGCCGGGCTGACGTTGGTCTTCCCGACGAAGAGGCTCGCGGCCTCCGTGGGGACGACGACCTGCGAGAAGTCGACGGGCTGGAACTCCTGGTTGCCCTCGTCGAGCACACGGCGCGCTTCGTCGACGATGGGGAGGAAGTCGATGGTCGGCGCCTTGCGGACTACGACCGTCACAACGCCCTCGTCTTTCTGAGCTTGTGGCAACGCAGCTTCGAAGAGGTCGCTCAGCCGCTCGAGCGCTGCCTTGCCGATGGGGCTGAGTCCTGGCGGTGCCTTGGCGAGGTTCAGTCCGGTGAATCGGTACTCCCCCGTCTCGACGGCCGAGTGGAAGGAGAACATCGTCATCATCTTCCCCTCGATGGGCCCCTCGAAGTTGAGCACGAACGTGTGCTTGCCGCGGGCGAGGCGGAAGTCGGACTTGGGGTGTCGGCTCCAGGCGACGGCGCTTTGCAGGACGCAGAAGTGGAAGCGTCCCCGATCCGCGAAGCTGACGTCGGGCATCCGAATCGCGGCCTCTTCGGCCAGGTAACGCTCGTAAACCTCCTTCAGAGGCGACACGGGCGAGATGTTGATGTCCGGCGCGGCCTCGGTCAACCCCATTTTCTTCGGTCGCCACCTCCGTGGACGGCTCAACAGGTCGTGGGTGGGACCTCGATCGGGCCCCAGGCGTTCATCGCCCGAGGGCGCGCTGGCTGCGAGGGGCTCGCTCGGCTGTGTACACCATCTGGTGCGTCGGATCCGTCATGCCACGGGATCTGGTATGTCGCTGGACCGGAACCAGAAAGCCCGGTGGCGACCGCGGTGCTCTGCGGGTCGAGGTGGGGGGACGCCCTCAGCCCCCGGTGCGGCGCCCCGCAAGCTGTCTGAGGCCGATCGCCCTCTTCGCGGCGCCCGATCGCGACCTCAAACCTGCGGCCCCCCGGTCGCGCGCCGCTCCCGCAGCGCCCTGGCGATGTTGAGCAGCTCGTATGGGAGCGCGCCCTCTGCCGCCTCGAACGCCGCGCGCACGCCGGTGCCGTCAGAGGCGTCGAACGCCGCGTTGGCGGCGCCGAGGTCCGCCTCCGTGATGAAGTGAGACAGATCGATCTGTGCGCCCCGTTGGAGCGCAATCTCGACGTGCTTCCAGATCGTGGGCGCGGTGAGCCCGCGCTGAGCCGCCACCTGGTCGGGCGTCAGCCCCAGGTGGATGAGGCGAGCCGTCTCGTTCACCGTGTCGACGGAACGGGCGGCACGCTTCTCGCGTGCTGGTTGTGCCTCGCGCGGCGCCGCGGGTGGCTTGGCGCGGCCGGGATCGCCGGGCGCCCGCTGCCCGGTCTCGTCGATGTAGCTCCGGATGTGCGAGGTGAAGAGCACACCGAACGTGCGAAGCTTGGACTCGCCCACGCCCGACACCTGGGCGAATGCCGCCTGGTCCGTCGGGAAACGCCTCGCCATGTCCCGCAGCGCGGCATCGGTGAACACGATGTACGGCGGGACGCCGCGCTCGGAGGCGATGGTCTTGCGCAGGTGGCGGAGGCGGTTGAAGAGGGCCTCGTCGCACGGGATGTCGCCGACCTTGGATTTGCGTCGCTCGGATGCGGACGGAAACGGGACCGCATCGGCGGTCGCCGCGGCGCGCACCTTCGCCAGGATCACGGGCGTTCGCTTGACGAGGACATCGCGGCCGAGCGGCGTCAGGGCGATCGTGGCGAACTGATCGTCCGATTCCACCAGGAAGCCCCTCTGGACGAGCTGGCGGGCAATCGCCTTCCATTCGTCGCGGGGGACGTCACTCCCGATTCCGTACGTCGACAGCGACTGGTGACCCTTGCTGCGGACCTTCTCCGTATCGGCACCGGTGAGCACTTCGACGACGTGGTTCACGCCCATGTCCCAGCCGTCGCGTTCGCGGATGCGGTAGACGCACGAGAGGAGCTTCTGGGCGTGGATGGTGCCGTCGTAGGTCTCGCCGGGAGTCGAGCAGTTGTCGCACGCTCCGCAGTTCAACTCCTCGAACGACTCGCCGAAGTACCCGAGGAGCAGGCGGCGCCGACAATCCCCGGCGCCGGCGTAGTCGACCATCTGGCGTAGCTGGCGGCGTGCGACGGCCCGCTCCTCCTCCGACTCCTTCTCTTCGATGAAGGCTCGGTACTTCGCCGCGTCGCCAGCGCTGAAGTACAGCAGGCAGTCGGACGGCAGCCCGTCGCGACCCGCGCGACCCGTCTCCTGGTAGTAGCCCTCCAGGTTCTTCGGCAGGTCGTAATGCACGACGAATCGCACGTCCGGCTTGTTGATGCCCATGCCGAACGCGATCGTCGCGCAAACGACCTGGATCTCGTCCGCGATGAATCGGTCCTGGGTCGACGATCGAAGATCCGCCTCCAAGCCCGCGTGATAGGGCGCCGCGGCGATCCCCTCGTCCTTCAGCCCGGCAGCGACGGCCTCCACGGTCTTGCGCGACTGGCAGTAGACGATCCCCGACTCGTCAGGATGTTCCTTCACGAAGGCCAGCAGCTTCTGGAACGTCTCGCGCTTGGGCTCGACCCGATAGATGAGATTCGGTCGGTTGAAGCTCGCGATCGAGATCCGCGGATCACGAAGCCGCAAGCCCCCGACGATGTCCTGACGCACGCGACGCGTGGCCGTGGCGGTGAGGGCGAGCATCGGTACGTCGGGGAAGTGGTCGCGCACCTCCGCGATGCGGCGATACTCGGGGCGGAAGTCGTGTCCCCACTCGCTGACGCAGTGCGCCTCGTCGACGGCAAGCCGCGAGAATCCCCACTGCGCGAGCTCGTCGAAGAAACCTGGCATGACGAGCCGCTCGGGAGCGACGTACAGCAGTTTGTACTCACCCGTCTCGAGCCCGCGGCAGCGCTCGTAGGTTTCCACGCCGTCGATGGTGGAATTCAGGAACGTGGCGGGGATGCCGGCGGTCGTCAGCGCATCGACCTGGTCCTTCATCAGCGCGATCAGGGGCGAGATCACCAGGGTCAGGCCGTCGCTGATCAACGCGGGCAGCTGGAAGCAGAGGGATTTGCCACCGCCCGTCGGCAACAGGGCCAGGACGTCGCGCCCCGAGAGGAAGTCGCGAACGATCTCCTCCTGGTGCGGTCGAAACGCGTCGTAGCCGAAGTGCTTCTTCAGCGCGGCGCGCAGGTCCTGGCTTCGCGTGTCCACGGGCTACGAATGTACCGCGTGCGGAGGTCACTGGAGGCACCGACTTCCGTGGTAGCCTCGCCACCTGACCACGCCGCGACGGAGTTTCACGAGCCATGGCCAAGTTGAAGACCAAGCGTACGAGCGCTGCGCCTGCCGAATTCCTCGCGTCCATCGCGGACGACGAGCAGCGAGCCGACTGCCTCGCCCTCGCGAAGATGATGCAGGCGGCGTCGAAATCCGAACCACGCATGTGGGGCAAGGACATGGTGGGCTTCGGCACCTACGTCCATCGCTCGGCTGGCGGCCGTGAGTCGGAGTGGATGAAGGTCGGGTTCTCACCCCGCAAAGGCACGCTTTCGATCTACATCATCGCGGGCCTGAACGACTCCCCGGATCTTCTGAAGAAGCTCGGCAAGGTGAAGACGGGTGCATCGTGCCTCTACGTGAAGCGCCTGGCGGACGTGCACCTGCCGACGCTGAAGGTCCTCATCGCGGGCTCGATCAAGCGGCTCTCCGTGTCGCCGGGGAAGTGACGGCCACTCGATTCAGCTGAAATCGCACCAGGAGTGACTCCGCGCCGGTTCGCCGCGGACCGTGGGAAGGAGCCTGCGTTCCCCCACCGAAGGACCGACACGCGGGTCGCCCTCGTCGCGCGACGACACCGTGGATTTCGGAGAGCCACCGTCGAACCTGCTGAGCGCGTTCGGGAGGAACGTGCGTCGACACCCCCCCCCGCCCTTCGTTCGGTGTAGGATCCCGCGCGACGACCAACACCTCTTCATCTCATTCGAGTTTCCGGAAATGCGCAGCCGAATCCTGATCACCACCGCCGTGCTGTGCGGCACGCTCGTGGCGCAATCCATCGTGGTTCCCAATGCGAACGCGAACGCGCGTGGGACGAGCCAACTCAACTCGATCGTTCGGAACGCCGGGAATCCACGCACGTACCAGTACGGCGTGAATGCCTCCGAGCTTGCCGGCATCCCCGTGGGCTCGGTCATCACGGGCGTGAGCCTCCGCTTCCAGGTGTTCACGAGCAACGCGGCCGCATGGCCTCCAGCGAGCATCACCTGGACCAACTACGACATCTGGGTCGGATCTGCGATCCCCACGGGGACGTGGGGTGCGGGGTTCTTCGCCAACTTCTCGGTCCCGCCGCAGCAAGTGCGCTCGGGGCCCATGACGCTCGACGCGGGCGTCTTCACGAACGTCAACCCGCCAGCACCGGCTCCCAATCCCTGGGCCGAGTTCTACTTCGACTTACAGAACCCCTACCTCTGGCTGGGTGGTGACCTGGCGTTCCTCTTCAGCCATCCAGGAAGCCTCGATCCGACGACGGCACAGTATCCCGAGACGGTCGTCTCGAGCGCCGCGACGTACGGCGTCGGACGTTCACAGTCGGTCTACCCCCCGGGCACGGCGTCCGCGGCGACGACGTTCTACGTCATGCGGATCCACTACGGTTACGGCGCGGGTTGCCCCGGCGCGGCAGCGACGCCGCCAGTTCTCGTGCAGAACGCCGACACGGCGGGAGGTCTCGGCGGGAACCTGATCCTTCAGGCCGGCAACGTTCCGCTCAACGCGCCCGTCGTGTTCGCCATCGGTCTCAACCCGATCACGCTGCCGCTTGGAAACGGATGCACGCTGCTCAATACGCTCGACCTGATCTTCCAGGCGAACCCGGACCCGAACGGTCGTGCGTTCCTGACGCTCCCGATTCCTCCCGCGTTCTACTTCAGCGTCTACGCGCAGGCCGGTGCGCTCGATCCTCTCGCACCGGGTGGATTCAGCCTCACCAACGGCGTCTCGCCGTCGGGGCTCTGAGCGGCGTCGTCATCGACGCCGACGCTGCGCAGGGAAAACCCCTGCGCGGCGCCGTGGAGATCCACCCACGCACGTGCTCGGCGACGCATCGCGCGGTGACGTTTCACAACCCCATGACGCCGGCCCCGGCATCCGACATCACGAAGCCGAGCGTGTTGGCCGCCGGGTCATACACGATCGCCTGCATGAAGAACTGCAGGCACTGCAGCGCGGGATCCGGTGGCAACCCGACCGAAAAGTTTGCGGTGTTGGCGGCCCCGCCCACGGGAAAGATCAGGTCGGGACTCACGTAAGCGGAGCAACCCGAAAGCCCGAACGGCGCCAGACCGAGCGGAAGCGGCCCGAACGGCGACGTCGTGTTGCTCAGCCCGATGATGAGGTCGGCGTAGGACAGCGGAAGGTTGGTCACGTTCACCGAGAAGAGACCGCCGAGCTGGGGCCGTGACACGGTGTCGATCGTGGCTGCGGCCATCGTTCCGGCGCAGCCGCTCGCCATGAACCCGAAGCCTGCTGCGCTGCTCGGCGAGCAGGTCTCGTAGTAGATCCCCCCGTTCCAGACGCGCGGCGTGAAGATCGAGCCCACGGTCGGCGTCCCGAAGAACGTCGATCGCACGAGCCCCGTGGTGATCGTCAGGTCGGTGTTGCCGTAGATCTGATTCGCCCCCGTGCCGTTGGTGTAGCGAGGCGACGCTCCGTAGTGATAGAGCGCGATGCCGTAGTTCCCGGCCGGCAAGTACATGGGCTGCGCCAGCGTCGCGAGCGATGGCAGGTTGTTTCCGGCGGCGCTCCCCGCACCCGTCGCCACGAGCCGCCACGCCGACGGCGCGCCGTGCACATTGACGTAGCTGGCCGGCGTGACGTAGACGCTGATCGTGAACGGGGTGCCGACGGCCGTGTTCCCGGTGTTCGTGTCGAACGCGCAGATGTTGATCCCGAGCGGGCTCGCGATCGCGACGTCGAAGAACACGCCCCACCCGGTGGAACCGCCGTTGTTTGCGGCATAGAGGGTCGAGAGACTCGCCGAGCCGCACTGAGCCAGCACGGACGCAGCAACGACGCAGACGATGATCGCGGTGCGGATAGGACGCATGAAGGGTCTCCTTTGGTCGAACGGCGATGGTGGCAGCAGCGGGGCCCGACAGGGCGTGGGGCGGCGCTGTCGAGGCGCGATCGTACTCGCAAGGGCTGGTTGATCGGGGCAGTTCCATCCCTGCCGGATCGCCGCTCTGCCCCAGCCCGCGGCGAGAATCACCTCCAGGGCTCCTAAGTTGGCCGGGCTGCGCCGCGGGGCCGGGACGACCCCGCACCGGGTCGCCCGCCACCGTCAGCTGCCCGACGTTGGCGGAGGTCGGGGTCACGCCTGCATCGGTCGGATCGATCAGCCGCCGATCATGATCGCGAGACCGTTCGTCAACGAGATGCCCTGAGGGGCGGATGGATCGGCGAAACCGGCCTGTTTGAAGATGTGCAGACCTGCGCTCCAGGGTGGCAACGTCCACGGGATGGCGACTCGACCGGCTCCAGCCATGCCGGAAGCCCCACTCAGCCGAACCTCGAGCAGGATGTCCGGCGTCGCGAGGAGGGTTCCGCCGACGATCGGGGTCGCGATCTGGGAGAAGCCGAGGACCATCACACCGGCAGCGTCGCCAAGACCGGCGCTGATGCGGATCGACCCCGACGACCCGGCGCGGAAGGGACCCACATCCCCGATCCGCGGGACGATGCCTCCCGTTCCGGCGAGCCCGGTTCCGTACTCCCACCGCCGGCCGCCCGCGTCACCCAACCAGCGTCGTCCGCGAGTGACGCGCGATGCAATTACGTCGACGTCGCCATCGCCGTCCACGTCCTCCATCGGCGTGACGGTCGGGGCGAAGTCAGCGAGGACATGCGGCGTCGGACCGGTGAATGGTGCCGAGGCAGAGGCACGGGTGTAGATCTCCATCGAGCTGGAGAGGAGCAGTTCGGGAAGCCCATCACCGTCGAGGTCGCGAGCGGTGGACGCCTGCGTCGGGTCGGTGGCTTGGGGCAGCGCCATGCCTGCGACGAACTGTCCGGCGCCGAGATTCACACTGAGTGTCACGGGGAGGTCCGCGAGTACGTCGAGGTCGCCATCGCCGTCGAGGTCGGTGAAGCGGGCGCCCACGGACGTGAACATCAGACTCGAGTTCGCGAGGGGATGCTGGAACACGCCTTCGCCGCTGCCGACCCAGACGTAGACGCCGTAAAAGCTGCCGTTCGTCACGCCGCCGCGAGCGGTGAGGAGTTCTGGGATTCCATCACCCGTCGCATCGCCCACGTCGAACACGCGCCCGTTCACGTCGAGATCCCTCGTGAAGGTGCCCCCGCCCTCGTTCTTGAAGATCGCCGTCTTCTCGTCCCAGACGAGGAGATCCAGGTCGCCGTCACCGTCCATGTCGACGGCGCGCGTGTTTGCCGGCGTGAATGGCATGGGCGTCACGATGTTGAAGAGTGGCGCCGTCACGACGAGCGTCGTGTCACCAGCTGGCGGCGCCATGGTGAACGTCCCGTCGCCGGCGTTCACGAACATGTGGAGTTGCTGGTAAGCGTTCGTGCCGACCTCTCGCCGGATCACGAGCAGATCCGCATCGCCGTCGCCATCGAAGTCGCCGGGGACCCCCGGTTCGCTCCAGTAGCTCCCGGCCGCTACTGGCGGCACGGTGCGCACCACCGACTCGGTCACGCCGTTTCCGAGGTTCCGGAGCCAGCGTCCGAGCGAGCGGTGGATGTCCAGATCGCCGTCTCCGTCGACGTCGACGAGGTCAGCGGACGTAGTGAGCTGGCTCACGCCCGGGTCCACCGGAGCGCGTTCCAGTGACTCGAGGATCGGTCCCGTGGCGAAGTAGGCGCACCGACCGGCGATGAGGTCCACGTCTCCATCGCGATCGAGGTCGACGGCGCCCGCGATCCCCGCGGAACCCAACGCCGGGATCGAGAACGCGAGCCCGAATCGGCCGGACCCGTCGTTCGTCGAGAGCTCGAATTGGCCCGGGACCTGGTTCGCCGGAAACGGCCCGCCGCCGCCGCAGCAGATTCCGTCCAAGTCTCCGTCGGCGTCGATGTCGGCGAGGCCCGTCGCGGGACCGCCGAGGACCCGTGGCTCCAGGTTGAACGTTCCCGGCCCGGTGCGGCGCAGCACGGAGAACTCGTGCGCTTCGAAGACCACCACGTCGGTGTCGAGGTCTCCGTCGATGTCTCCGGCCGCGATCCCGAAGGCGTCGGGCGGTGCGAATGCCGCCAGAGGCACAACCCACACGCTCTCTGCGGCGAAGCCGGATCCCGTGAACGGGTAGACGTGAACCGCGAGGCCGGGTACGGGTTCGAGCGCCGATTGCAGCCTGACGTTCGCGAAGATCAGGTCGGGCACGCCGTCACCGGTGGCGTCGGTGGCCAGCAGGTGATCGACCTCGGAGAACGTTTGCGCCGGCAAGGGTCGCGTGGCGGCGACGGTCGGTGGACCGATCGGCGCGGAGATCCAGACGAATGCGGTCGCGAAAGTCGCGATCGCCACATCATCGAGCCCATCCGCGTTGAAGTCCGCCACCGCAGCGCCGAGCGCGACCTGGTCCACGTTGACCGACCACACCTCCGTCGGCGCCGACGACGCTCCATTCGACCTGAAACCACGAACGGTGACCGCTTCGACCAGGATGAAATCGTCGCGGTTGTCGCCATCGAATCGCGCCCGTCGCACGAAGCGGGGGATGATCGAGGTGAAGGGACTCGTCGCGAGGCTCCAGCGCTGTGTGAACGCGCCCGTACCGTCGTTCTCGAGTCCCGCGAGCACTCCGTTGAAGAAGCTCAGAGCGTCGGGATCACCGTCGCCGTCCAGATCGAGGACCGTCCGGATCTGACACGTCGTGTCACAGACGATCACGGACGTATCCAGGAGAACGCGCGACTGTTGCGGACGGCCATCGTTAACGATCACCGACATCGCCAGGACGAACGGAACGTACACGCTGCACGAACGAGACCGATGTATGAACACTGCGAGCTCCTGCTCGGAGTTGCATCGCGCGGCTGTTCCGCCAATCCGCGCTCACGCCTACTCTGATCCGCCGCAGCCTATGGATCGAAATCTGCGCGGTCAATGCAACGGAGTCGAGGCGCACGGCATTTGACTCGACGAAGTCCAGATCATCGAGACACGGACCCGCCCTGGCGACGGGCACGCCCCGTCATGCCCGCACCGTGCCCGATCGGCGCCCTTCCGACTCGCTCCGATCGGTTGGTCGAAAACGCGCCCAAATCGACACGGGTCTCCGGCGAAACCCGCCATCGCGGCGCGCACTCCCCCACGCCAAGCCGGACGCGATGCCGCGGGATCGTATCCTCTGCGCCGTGGAGCTCCCGACGAACATCCCTCATGCCACGCGCTGTGGTCCCGTCGCGCCTTCGAAGCGCGGGCGAGTGCGTGCCCTGGTCCTCGTCGCCGTCCACATCGCGGTGCTCGCCCACGTCGCCCACTGGAAGATCGCGGGCACCACACTCACGCCGCTCGAGCCGTCGGAGGCGATGCAAACGCTCGAGCTCGGATACGTGAACGCGGGATTCATCGTCTTCGCGCTCCTGATCGTGTCGACGCTGATCTTCGGGCGGTTCTTCTGCGGGTGGGCGTGTCACGTGGTCGCGTACCAGGACCTGTGCGCGTGGGTCCTGGGCAAGCTGCGGCTGCGCCCGCGGCCGTTCCGGTCGCGGCTGTTGATGCTCGTGCCGATGGGCGCCGCGCTCTACATGTTCGCGTGGCCGACGATCGAGCGCGCGTGGGCGTCACGCGCGGCGCCCGCGTTCGCGGCTCACTTCACGACCGATTCGTTCTGGCGGACGTTTCCGGGACCCGGGATCGCACTGCTCACGATCCTCGTCGACGGGTTCCTCATCGTCTGGTTCCTCGGGGCCAAGGGGTTCTGCACATACGGTTGTCCGTACGGAGCGATCTTCGGCGTCGCCGATCGCATCGCGCCGGGGAAGATCCGCGTCAACGACGCCTGCGAGGGCTGCGGCCATTGCACGGCGGTCTGCACGAGCAACGTGCGGGTCCACGAGGAAGTGGCGGCGTACGGGATGGTCGTCGACAGCGGATGCATGAAGTGCCTCGACTGCGTCACGGCTTGCCCGAAGGAGGCACTGAGCTTCGGATTCGGTGCGCCGGCCGTTGCAAAGCCTGCGTCATCGCGGCGCCCTCCCAAACGAACGTACGACTTGAGCTGGCCGGGTGAGGTCACGCTCGCCGCCGTCTTCTGCCTCGCGCTCTACGCGTTCCGCGATCTGTACGACGTCGTGCCGTTCCTCCTGGCTATCGGCCTGGCCTCGGTGACGGCGTTCCTCGGCATCACGGCCGTTCGCCTCGTAGGCGCGTCGGACTTCCGCCTCCAATCGCTCACGCTGCGTCGTGACGGGGCGTGGACGCGCGCAGGTGTCCTGACGGCGGCGTCGATCGTCCTATGGCTGCTGTTCGCCGGGCACAGCGCGTTCGTTCAGTGGGAGACGCGGACCGGCAAGGCACTCGTTCGCCAGGCTCGCGACCTCCCGCGCGCGGAGCGCGGGGCGCTCGTCGATTCAGCGCTCGCCCACCTTTCCACGGCCGAGCGGTGGGGATTGACCCAGACCGGCGAGCTCCAGCTGTATCTCGGCAACGCTCACCGCTACGTCGAGCGGTGGCCGCAGGCGGAGGCATGCCTTCGCCGCGCGACGACCCTGAACCCCGAGTTCACGGGCGCGCGCATGGATCTCGCGACGGTCCTGATGATCCTCGGCGACCGCGACGGCGCGCGCTCGCAGCTTCGTGCGATCCTGGACACGAAGCCGCAGAACGAGGGAGACGTGCAGGTGCGTCGTCTCGCCGCGACGCGCCTCGATCAGATGAATGCTCCGCCGAACCCCCGATAGATCGGCCCTCACGCCTTCCGCGCGCTGCACCAGATGAAATACGCCACGAACCAGAGCGCCGAGAGGATCTGCCCGACCATGGCGAGGATCGCGTACGCGCATCCCTTGTCGATCCGCTTGTCGCTGACGGTCCACGTGAAGATCAGCGCCGTCATGGAGAGAAGGAACAACGGGATCGCCATCCAGCGGTAGGAGAAGAACGTGGCGCGCTCGGGTTCGTTGCGATGCCATCGCGACCAGTTGACCCAGACGAAATGGCTGAGGACGAACACGATCCACAGGATCCAGGTGAACACGGCCATCCCGCCGTCACCCCACTTCAGGTCCGCCTGGAACTTGGTCCAGTCCGTGTCGGGACGCGGGTTGCCGAAGAGCGAGGCGAACGTGTTGAAGCAGAAGTCGACGCACACGGCGAAGAACCACAGCCGGAACACGTAACGGAGCGCGCGACTGCGAAACGGCCAGAAGAAGAGGAGGAAGAACAGGCCGACCAGCATCACGAGTTCCATGATCTGGGGCGCCGCGGGGAACGCGTGCACGCCGAGGTCGTAGATCGTGAGCCCGTTGCGGATGTGCCCGCCCTTCTGACAGAGCGGAAACGGCGCAAAGACGTCGACTTTGAACTTGGCGAACACGACGTGCCAGCCTTCGTGGATGACCGTCTGGAAGAAGAGCGCCGGCATCAGGCCGAAGAGGAACCACAGCCCGGTCGGCCAGTCCGGGAACCAGAACCGCCGCAGTCGACAGAAGTAGCCGTCGTTCTCGCCGCTCATGGCACACCTCCAGCCAAATCGGAACCAAAGGGACAGATCCCATCGCTGAGCGTCACCGGGGCCTCGAACATGACACGGACTTCGAGGCGAGCTTCGGGCGGGCGACGCCCGCCTGGAACGCGATGACGGGCGGCGTGATCATGGCCGACGCGATGAAACCCTGGTTCGTCTACCTGATCCGCACCGCCGGCGACGAGATCTACACGGGAATCAGTCCCGACGTCGAGCGGCGCCTGGCGGCCCACGCGAACGGCCTCGGGGCCAAGTTCCTGCGGGGGCGCGGGCCCCTCACGCTGCTGTACCACTGCCGCATCGGCGAGCGCGGCCTCGCCCAGCGCGTCGAGATCCGCATGAAGCGGCTCGCGCGACCGGACAAGGAGAGAATCGCGAGCGCCCGCCCGACGCGAGCACGCCTGCTGCGCGAACTCGGGATCGAAGTGCCGGCACGGAAGGCCGCGGCGGACCGACGATCCGTTCGGCGTCAGCTCAACGACGCCGCGATCTGATCGGTCACGCTCTTCGCGTCGAGCAGGGAGTTTTCGATGGCCGGGAGCGCCCAGTCGTCCTGGTTCACGAAGAAGACGCGATCCTGGAACGGACGCAGAAGCCGCTCGGGAATGCCGTCAGCGATGAAGTTCGGCCTCGCGATCGGCATGGCGTGACCCCAGCGCGACAGACGGATCTGCTTGACGGCCGACGTGGGGACGTCGAGCAATCCCAGGACCGCGGTCAGCCGCGGTGCGAGGGTCTCCGCATATCGCGTGTAGGGATCGTTGAGCAACAGGCCGAACCGCGCCGTCGCCCACGGCAACGGCCAATAGAGCGTCAAGACGCTGCGCGGATGATTGGGGTTCAGGGCAAAGTTGCCGTCGACGACGTCGATGGGACGCGACGCCAGTTCCGCGGCGTTCTCCGTCATGGGGAAGTCACCGTCGCCTGCGAGGAACAGGTCGTACCCGGGCGCCGCGGACGGCGCGTCCAGGAGGACGTTCGCGACGACGTAGGCCGACGTGGCGACCTGCTGCATGGCCTCGTATTTGTCGTTGTCGAGGTTCGCGAGGTCGTGGATCACGTGCTTGCACACGTGCTTCGACCCGGCCATCACGACGTATCGCGCCAACAGAGCGCGAGTCGCCCCCGCCGGATCGATCCAGGTGACCTTGACGTGCTTGCCCTCCGTGCGGACGTCGACGACGCGGCATCCGGCCCGCAGCATGGGCGCCGTCGGGACCTGCTCCTCCACCGCTCGGAGCTTCTTCCAGAATGCGTCCGCCATCCCCGCGTTGCCGCCGGGCAGGACCCACCGGCCGAACTCCTCCGCTGCCACGAAATTCCATCCGGCTGCGGCGGAGATCGCCTCCATCCCCACGCCGAACGATGAGTAGAAGTACGCCTGGATTCCCGTCGCGAGCAGCGGCGTGAGCGGCATCCCCATCTGCAGCTCGACGTCCTGGCGGAACGTCCGTTGGTCGAGGGCACGCACCGACGCAGCGGCCGCGGGATCCTTCGAGAGCGGAATCTCGGGATAGGCGTTGTTCGCCATGTTCGTCACGACGGCGGCGTAGGCGTTGAACGCGAGCTGCTCGGCGGGCGAGGCGCCGGCACCGCTCCAGAAGTCGGGCCGGATCACCCCGGAAACCTCCACCGGGTCCGGTGGGAAGCTCTCGACGCGCGTCTCGTGCAGACCGAGCGCGTGGTACAGGTCTTCGAGGAAACTGCCCTCGTCCGGTGCGATGAAGTACGCGCTCCCGAGCGAGAACCGCGTCCCGCGCCACTTCTCACCCTGCGCGTTGCCGCCGAATCGCGGGCGGAGGTCGAACAGCACCGGGCGGTGCTTGCGCAGGAAGTACGCCGACGCCAGGCCGGAGATTCCCCCGCCGACGATGGCCACGTCCACGGTCTCCGTCGGTGGCGGGATCGTCCCGGACCAGCTCGCGTGGAATGGAATGGATTGCGGGTCCGGGAAGTCGTCGGCCGTGAACCAGGGCTCGAACGGCAACCCGCTGACGACGATCGACGGCGGGTTGGCGGGAAGGCCGAGGAACGGATTCGACGAAAGCGGCCTCGGCCGAGCGGCGACGGCTCCGGGATCGATGGGACGCCGGAGCCCGAGCGCCTGCGCCGCCCGGCCGGCCTGGGCCAGCAAGCCCAGGCCCACGGCGGACAGTCCGGTCTTCAGGAAGTCGCGGCGATCGGGCATGGGAGCATGGCCGCTCGGTTCGACGGCACGCCTGGCGCGCCGCGTGCTGGATGCCTACGGACAGCCGAGGAGGGCGCTGCCGACTCGGACGCGGAGCCCGTTCGACAGATCGAAGACGCCGTTGACGGCGCCGTTCGGGTCCGATTCCGCCGTCTGGATGTTCACGTGCACGCCTTCGGCCGCCGGATCGCTCGGCACCGGCAGCGAGAACGTCGCGACGCCGAGGCCGCTCGCGTTCGTCGTCGCGATGAGACTCACGCTGAAGAGATCCGGGCCGAGGAACACGCTGCACGGCGACGCCACCAGCGTGCCGTCGACCGTGCTCCCGAACAGGTAGACCAACGCACCCGGAGCGTTGTTGGCGCTGGCCGCGCCGAACGTCGCATTCCCGAGCGTTGCATGATCGGGTGAGCCGATGGCGAAGAGCGTCGGCGCCGTTCCGAGCGAGCAGCCCGCGCCGAGCCACACGTTGTAGAGCGCAAGCGGTGCCGTGCTGATCACGGTGACCGTCGGCAGGCCTGCTCCTGGATCGAACTGATCGAGCTGCAATGCGCCGCCCGCGACGGGAGCCGCGTCGCAGTCGAACCAGAAGTTGAAGATCGAGTTCCAGCGCAGCGGATTCCCCGTCGTGGAAAACGAGATCTGGCTGCCCGAGGCCGTCGCGGTCCAATCGTCGTTGGCGTCGCGATCCACGTCGTGGAAGCCGAAGTTGGTGACGCGCGCTCCCGAGCAGATCGGCACGCGGAAGCTGCCCATTCCCCGTTTGTTGTCGCGATTGTGCACGGCGTACTCGTAGTGGAAGAACCCACTCGACGGCCCCGTGACCTTCACGGCGACGAAGTACCGGCCGTCATCCGGAGGATTGGCTCCGTTCTGATTCACCGCAGACGAGATCGTCGCTCCGGTCCAACGCTGGAGGATCGTGCCTGGCAGTCCCGGCTGCTGTGATCCGCCGCCGAAGTTCCAGTTGCTGCCGGTCCACGTCGGCGTGAACTGCCGCGATCCGATGTTGTTGCCGCGGTTCGCCTCGAACTCCTTCGGCGCCAGATACCCGGCCTGGTACCAGAACGTGGCGCCCGCGACGTTCAGGTCCGAGTCGTAGACGCGCGGCTGGTGGTTGAGCGAGTTGTTGAGCGTGTTCGCCTGGGTCTGCGTCAGGCTGCGGACGTTGTCGCACTGCTGGGCCGATCCCACGACGGGGTCACCCTGATCGAAACGCGAGCAGATCTGCGACCACGTGCCGAGCCAGGGATCGATCTCATCCGGCGGGCCCAGGTTGAAGTTGTCCATGGCCTGCGACGCCGCGTACGCGTCGTTGCAGCCGGGCTCGAGGATCGGCGACGTCGCCTGATTGACGCACGTCCCGCCACAGATGCTCGGATCGTTCGACGAGCCGAAGGTGTGCTTCACGTAGCTGCGATCGGAGATCTGAACGAGGCGGCCGCCCGACTCCCGCGCAAGGATGTAGTGGATGAAGCAGTGATTGACGCTCATCGCCGGCTCGAACGGGATCGGGTCCGTGCCGGGGTTGCACGAGGTCGTGCCGATACCGAATGCCGACGCGCCGTTTGGAAATGCGCCGACTCCGCGGTTGCCCGCACTCAACGAACCAAACCTCTCGATGCCGATGTCACGACCTGTGATGGCATTGGATTGAGCCAGGACACTGACGGTCGACAGGCTGACCCAGGCCAACGCGCCCAGGCACGCGGAACGCTTCATCATTTTCGATCTCCTGACACGGTCGCCATCAAGCGGCGACCGGATCCGCGTCGGACCTCGACATGCGCGACGGGATGCTTGACGAACGCTTCGGGGAAGCTGCGGAACAAGCGGGGTGAGCGCCGACCGTACACCCGACCAGGGCGGATGTAAAGAACGAGACGGGCCAGGCTGCGGCGGCCGTTGGGCCGTGCGGCTCGACACTCGCCGACACCGCATTCCGGCGGGATTCGTTCTCGTTGCGCCGAACCGGCGTGGTCCCTATGCTCGCAGCTTGGTCGATCCGATCGGATCGGTCGTTCCAGGCGTGACATGGAGATCCACGTGAAGACACTCGTCATCGTCGTCGCGGCATCGCTGGTCCTCGGGACGGCGGCTGCCCAGACCCTGAACGTTCCCGGAACGTACCCCACGATCCAATCCGCCATCGGCGCAGCCTTGCCCGGCGCCACGATCCTCGTCGCGCCTGGGACGTACTCGGGCGGCATCAACTTCCTCGGAAAGGCCGTCACGGTTCAAAGCTCGGGCGGCGCCTCCGTGACGACGATCCTGGGCGCGCCGGGCCAGCGAGTGGTCCAGTTCGTTTCGGGCGAGGCCGCCACGACCGTGCTGAATGGCTTCCGCATCGCCGGCGGCGGTGGCGGAGTGACTTGCCAGAACTCGTCGCCGACGATCATGAACTGCACGATCACGGGGAACTTCGCGAGCTCCGCGAGCGGAGGTGGCCTGGAGTGTCGCGCGTCGACGAATGCTTCGCCCACGGTTTCGCACTGCACGATCAGCGGGAACATCGCGGACCAATCCGGCGGCGGGATCTACGTCGAGACGACCGGCTCGGGGACCTGCTATGCGCTCTTCGACGAGTGCGCGATCCTCGGCAACACGGCCAACGGCGGGACCAACAACAACCTCCCCGGCGGTGGCGGCATGATGGTCCGGAACCTCGGAGCTTCCGCGGGCTGTTCGCCCACGCTCGTGCGCTGCACGTTCCAGAACAACGCGGGCGTCGGCCCCGGCGGCGGCCTCGCATTCCTCGCCGCCACGTCGCCGACGGTCACCGGGTGCCGATTCATCCAGAACACGGCGGGCTTCTATCTGAACTGGACACTGGGCGGCGGACTCTATTCCGAGGCCGCGGGCCTCCTGCTCTCGGGCTCCGTGTTCGCCGGCAACTCGGCGCTGATGCTCGGCGGAGGGGCCTTCGTGGTTTCGGCCAACGGCGGAAGCGCGGCGCTCACCAACAACGTCTTCTACGGGAACTCATCGGGGGGCGGCGCGGGGTTGTTCACGAGCCCAGGCGCGGGCGTCGCCGTCACCAACTGCATCCTCTGGGGAAACCTGGGTCCCGACCTCGGCTTCGCCGGTGCGGCGGCGCCCAACGTCACGTACTCCGACATCGGATCCGGTGCGTTCGCGGCGAACCCGACGAACCGCGCGACGGATCCGTCGTGGATCGACCCGGCCGGCGGCGACTTCCACCTCGCTCCGTCGTCCCCGTGCCGCAACGCGGGCACGAGCGGCGCCTTCGGACTCCCGGCGACGGACCTGGACGGCGGCCCGCGCGTCGTTGGAGTCGTCGACATGGGAGTCGACGAAGTCCCCAATGCGACGCTACCCGGAACCGGTGAACGCCTTCACCTCTACACACAGGTGTCAGGTGCCGGGGATCCGAACTCGCCGTCGCATCCTGCGACCACGGGCCAACAGCTTTCGATCCGCATGCACTCGCCGCTCGGGACGTTCGTGAGCGCGCAGCCCGTGGTCCTGGCTGAGGTCTTCACCACGGGCGCACCGCCGCCGAACCTGGGCATCCCCGGCGTGCAGATGAACCTGAACGTCTCGATCACGATCGCGGGCTCGCTGACCCCGTTGCCGTTCCCCGCGCCTGGCCTGACGCCAGCGGGCATCGCGCTGTATGCGCCAGTTCCGCCGGGTGTCTCCGGGAACACGCTCCGCATCCAGGGGTTCTGCGCCGCGCCCTGGGCGGCGAACGGGATCTACGCGGCGACCGACGCACACGAGATCACGCTCTGATCCGACGGCGTCGCGGATCACTTGGACGCCTCAGCCGCGCCCGCGCGCGACGCCGGATACCATGGCCGCCATGCACGACGTGCTCGTGATCGGTATCGCGGTTGCCGATGCCATCGCGCGGCCGGTGGATGTGTTCCCGGAGCCCGGTGGCCTGCGGTTGTTCGACGAGTTGACGCTCGCGACCGGTGGCTGTGCCGTCAACGCCGCCACCGCGTTGGCACGCCTCGGTGTGGGGTGCGACGTCATCACCCGCATCGGCACGGACGGATTTGGGGACTTCGTCCTGCGCGAGCTGACGAAGCACGGCCTCGACGTGCGCGGGGTCGTGCGGGATGCGCGGCTGCCCACGTCGTTCTCCTTCGTCGCCGTGGCATCCAACGGAGAGCGCAGCTTCATCCACACCCGTGGAGCGAATGCAGCCCTCTCACGCACGGACGTCCCCACGCACACCCTGCACGGGCGTCGCTTCGTCTTCGTCGCAGGCACGATGCTGATGGACTCGCTCGACGGCGATCCGACGGCCGCACTCCTCGCCGACGCTCGTGCGCAGGGCGCGACCACGCTCCTCGACACCGTGCACCTGGAATCGGCGACTCCGGCCGACTGGGACCGGCGCGTCGCGCCCGCGCTTCCACACATCGACTACTTCGTGCCGTCGCTGCCCGAGGCGCTGAAGATCACCCGATGCTCCGACGTCGGCGACGCTGCGATCGCGCTCCATCGCCTCGGCGCGCGACACGTCGTGGTGAAGCTCGGCGAGCGGGGCGCGTTCGTCCACGAGCGTGGAAAGGAGGCGACCATCGTCCCGCCATGGCCCGTCCCCGCGGTCGTCGATGCCACGGGCGCCGGCGACTGCTGGTGCGCCGGCTTCATCGCCGGACTGCGGGAGGGGCTCGACACCCGGGCGGCCGTTTCGCTCGGCAATGCCGTGGCGGCGCTGGGCATCCAGGCGCCGGGCGCTTCCAACGGCGTGCCGCCGCTCGCCGACGTGCGAGCGTTCATGGAACGCGCGCGCCGCGCTCCATAGCGCCGACGACCGCGGCTGAGCTCGCGTCACTTCGGCTTCAGGCGGAACGTCCGGATCTCCCAGGGGCGGAACGCGGCGCGAATCCGGCGCGGAACGAAGCTGACGGAACCTGGCGCCGGTTCGACGTTGCGCTCGATCAAGTCCGTCTCGTGCAGCTCCGCCACATCGAAGCCGAGCTCGATCTGGGCATCGACGGGCGCTCCCGAGCACTCGTAGGCGCGAAGGATGAAGTCGTCCGAGTCCTCGGCGCGCTTCAACGAGGTGATGATGACGTTCGGCGCCGCGCACGAGACTCCGAGCGACGTCGCCGGGGCGTCCTTCACGGGAGCATCGCGCCGTACGAACGCGCGCATGGGCTTGTTGAACTCGGCCGCGGCGCGCGTGGCGGCGGCCGCATCGAACGGGCCCCCGTGAGGAACCATCGCCAGACGGACGTGGTGCATGCCGACGTCGGGCGTCGGATCGGGGTCATAGGAAGACCGCAGCAGCGTCACGCGAATCTTCCCGTCCTGCACGTCATGCCCGTGCTTGCAATCGTTCAGGACCGTGACGCCGTGCGTGTCGTCGGAGAGATCGACGTAGCGCAGCGCGGGCTGCTCGTGGCCGTTCGTGTCACGCGCGATGGCGCCGAACGGGATCTCGAACGTCGCCTTCGACGCCGTGACTCCCGTATCGAACATGGCCTTCAGCATGTTGCTGCCGGTCTTGTTGTCGCCGATCTCGAGCCATTCGATCGACACGTCGCAGGCGTAGCCGGGCTTGCCTGGCTGCGTGAGTTGATCCTCGGTGATCGTCGAACGCCCCGCATGCATCACGCGGCGCGTGCGCCAGCGCAGCGGTCCGGCCTCGATCGACTCGGTGGTCGTGGGCGCCTTCACGTCGGTCGTCTTGTCGTATTCGCCGATCTGCCACGCGCTCATGCCGTGGGGCTTCTCGTGAAGCAGCTGGTAAGTCGTCGGCGACGACGCCGACGGCTGGCTCGCAACGGGCGCCGCAGCGGCGCCCGCGCGTACGCGGTACGCTGCCGCACCGAGCCCTGGAACGTCCTTCGCTTCGAAGCAGAGATCGAACGTCACCACGTCCCCGTCGACGCGGCGACCGTTGACCTGCACCGGAACCTCGCCGCTCGCACCGACCACCGTCACGCCGTCAGCCGGGGCCGGCAGTTCCACCGAAACGTCGACGACGTCCGTCCGCGGCCACGCCACGGGATTCACGACGACCACGGGCACGCCTTCACCGGGGACGTCGACCCGTCGCGCGAGCGCCGCCTCCGCACGCCGGCGGATGGCCTCGCCGCGCGCGAGCAGCGACTCGTAGATCTTCGCGCTGTACAACGCGGATGCGTGGACGAACGAGCCCGGCAGCGTGTCGTGGTGATGACTCCACAAGACGTCGCGCCACATGTCCTCGAAGGCTGCCCGCGGATATGCCGCGCCGGGACCGGTCGCGAGCGCGGAGAACGCCTCCGCCGCTTCGAGCATGACCTCCGAGTCGCGGTTCCACTTCTTCACGCGGGAGTGTGTCGTGTAACAGCCCTCGAAGATCGGGTTGAGCTCGTCACGCACGACGGGCGCCTTGAGCTTCGTCGCCACCTCTTCGAGCTTGTCGAAGAAGGCCGTCGCCGTGGAGAACCGGATCGTGGGCCACAGCCCGCGGCCGTCCATCCCCAACGCCGCCATGATGTGCTCGCGCGTGGGTCCGCCGCCGTGGTTGCCGACGCCGTAGACCATCAGGTGGTCCTTCGCGCCCGTCTCCTTCGCGAACCGCGCGAGCTCCTTGACCTTCTCGTCGTCGACGACGTCGTTGTACCAGCCGCCCGTGGCGGGCTCGTCGAACGCGAGGACCTGCGAGCCGTCCGGGCTCTCCCACCGGAACAGCGGGATCTTCTTGCCTGCGCGGCAGAAGTAATAGGAGTTGATGCCGGACTTGCGCAGCACCTGCGGCATCGTCCACGCGTGACCGAACGTGTCGGGCTCCCAGCCGACCTTCGCCGGGTGGCCGAACGTCTTCATGAAGTAGCGCTGGCCATAGAGGAACTGTCGCGCATGCGACTCGGCCGAGATCATGTTGTTGTCGCCTTCGCTCCAGCGACCGCCGACGATCTCCCACCGACCGTCCGCCACGTACTTCTTCATCTTGGCGAAGAGCTCGGGCCAGCGTCGCTCGGTGACTGCGTAGAGCGCCGCGGAGCTCTGCGAGAACGTGAACGCG
This sequence comes from Planctomycetota bacterium, assembly GCA_044222185.1. GTDB lineage: Bacteria > Planctomycetota > CAIWVZ01 > JBGANV01. The sequence continues at coordinate 476,236 of JBGANV010000002.1, read as the reverse complement.
GGAAACTCGTCCATGAACTTCACGGCCTGGCCGAAAGTCTCGGGGATGATCTTCTCGACGGTCTCGTCCCAGGACCAAAGCCATTGCAGGTCGATGTGTGCGTGACCGACGAGGTGACCCGTGAACTCCCGCATCATGGGATGCGCATGTGCGAGCCGATGCCGCGCATCGTGGAGTGACGCGACGTACTTCTCGTCGTCGCCCGCATCGAAGGCGCCGCCGTCTTCCAACTTCGCGGCGTCGTCGATCTCCTGCTTGAGCTTGGCGTTGCCCGTGGCGTCGGCGATGTCGCGCGCGACGTCCATCTCGCTGCGGAACTTGCGGCGTTCCTCCAGGATCTTGTTGCGCGCTTCGGCCTTCTTGATCAGCTCGGCGACGCGGGCGTCGGTGATCGAGTCCTCCCGGGCGATGTCGTAGGCGATGACGTGGCGGCTGTAGCCGTCCGTGTTGTCGGCGACCACGTCGAGCGGCTTGCCGTCGGGGAACCCCGCGGCGACGGTCCTGCCGTCGTGGGTGATGCGGACGTTCGACAGAAGTTGGACGTAGCGGCCCGTGGCGTCGCCCTCGAAGGACGCGGTCCACGCGCGGACCTCCGTGCCTGCCGCTACCGACAAGTCGAAGCTGCGGTGGTACCAGTGGTCCTTCGCAGGCTCGAGGATGGCATCGCCGTGGATCTTCAGGCCCTTCTCGTCAATGAGCCCCGAGTCACGGATCCACGGCCGTCCATCGAGCGCCCGCGGGATGTTGGCGTTCTTCAGATCGAGATCCACGCCGCCCTTCAGCTCGGGGTTGGCCGAGCCCGGCAGCATCACGTCGTACTCGAGCCGGTCGCCCTTCTGGATCACGTGCCGCGTCTGCGAGAACCGCGCGTAGGCAAACCAGTTGCCCGATCCCTTGGCAAGGTTCTCCGCCACGAGCAGGAGCGCGCGATCGGCGGACGGTGGCGTCGGCGACGCCTGAGCCGTGGCCTGACGCGCGATGAGAACGACGAGGCACGCGACGATGGACCGCACTCTGAGCATGGTTCACTCCAGTTGCGGCCCAGCGTGGCAGCGAACGCGACCCGAGTCAAATCAGGTCCGCGGCAGTCGTCACTTCGCGTGGCGCCGAGCGGCGGTGGTGGCGGATGTGGAGGCCGGACTCTGAGGTGCGAGGAGGCTCTTCGCGCACGTCGCTCGATCGATTCTTGCGCGCGCTACGACCCTGGCGTCGGCGCATCCGGGCTGGCCTCAGGACCGAACCAGCGGATGAGGACGAGCGGCTCCGTGGCGGACGTGTTTTCGATGACGGCGCCGCGCTGCGCGAGGGCGGCGGTGACGAAGACCTCGTCCTCCGTCGGCTCGCCGAAACGAACGCTGTCACGACGCCTCAGCGTCAGTGGGCCGATGCGACCCTCGCCGTGGACGACGAACACGCCGTGGGCCGCGGGGTCGCGGATCGTCGCCCGCACGCCTGGATCGATCCGCAGCTCCTTGGCGCAGAAGAGGTCTTCGCCTGCGATCCGACCATAGATCACCCAACGATCGGTCCATCCGTCACCGCTGCGACGATCGTCGCGCCTCGCTTCGAGGAAGTGTCCGCGCGCGAAGTGCCGGTCCGTGTTCGCGGGCCAATCGATCATCGCCACGATCCAGTCCAGGTCGTCGCGCCGACCCGCCGGGACGTCCTTCACGAGAAGATCGCGCGGAACGGGACGGCCTTCGATCTGCGCCTGAAAGAGCGAGAAGACGTCCGACGCCCGCTGCACCTCGAACGTGACGAGCGTTCCGGGCGCGTGCAGGATCCGCGGCGGAACGATCCAGCCCGTGCCCGGCTGCAGCGCATGCGGCTCAGAGAGCGCGACGATGCTGGCGTCACCGCTCGACCACCGGGCGAGGCATCGGCGCACGTCGTCGCGCGTGACGCCCTCGCGCAACCCGAAGTGCGTCACGGGATAGGCCCCGCGATCGGCGTTGAGCTCGGCTGGAAAGAAGTAGCCCTCGGGCTTGCCGCGACGTCCCACGAGCGACGCCAGCGCGTCATCCTGATGGAGATGGAGCGGGATCGGCCCCTGGTTGTCGAAGAGCTTCGCGAGGACGGGCCACCCGCCCTCGGGCCGACTTGCCGCATCTCCGACGAGGCTCGGTCCGCGGTGCGTGAGCGCGTCGCGCAGCGTCACCCGCTCACCGTGATGGACGACGTAACTCAGCCCTTCGTCCGGCGGCGCGCCGGGGTTGTCCGCCGTCACCGTCGACGCGAGCCAGCGCTCGTCGATGCCGCCGCGCTCGGTGCCGAAGGGGTAGAGATCGCGCGGGTCGAGCCCCAGCCGCCCACCCGGCTTCAGGAACGCACGCGGCACCCACGCGGGCGACAGTCGCAGGATGCCGTCACCGGCCGCGAGCGCTCGCTCGATCGTTCGACGGATCTCGGTCAATTGGATCTCCGACGGTCAAGGATTCCGCGAGAGAGTATCTCAGAAGCCGGTGCCCCGCGCGTCGATCGCGCGATCGCGAGGGAGCGCCGCTCGACTGCAGATAGCGAAGCGAGTGAGGACGAGCGGAAGGATCGCCCGACGAGCGAGGCGCAGCGCGGCGTCCGGGCCGGAGGGTGTCGATGCGCTGAGGGCCCTTCGAGGATCGAACGGGGCGTGAGTGATCTCGGACCGCACCACCAGCCACCCCCGTCGGCGCGCGCGAGACGCGCGGCGATCCGGCCAGTGCCCGCCGAACCGGCGGAGGACGTGGCGCTCCGGCGCGGCGATCGAACGACGAGGGGCGTAGGACGGCACCGCCCCGCCGTGAATCACAGGGGAACGACGACCCCATCCCGCCACGAGTGCAGCGCCGCGTCGTAGATGCGGTGCGTGGCGGCAGTCTCTTGCGGCGTGGCGCAGTGGAACGGCTGCTTCATGGAGGAGCGACCGTGGGCGATCTCGTCGCAGAACGCGGCGAGCATCTGGAGGAGCGCGTCGGGGAACCCGAACTCGAAGATCGAGCCCGTGATGGCCGGGTAGGCGGATGCGTAGCCGAGATCGGCGACCTCCCAGGCCTGCTCGCGGCCGCGGGCGTAACGCAGGGTTTCGAGAGTGCGCGGGTGGCGTGTGGAGAACCGCATCGACACGCTCGTGCCAAAGACCTCGAGGAACCAGGTGTTCATGTGTCCCGGGGCCATGCGTTTCATCTCGACGGTGAGCGGGAACGGCTCGGCAGGCGGGCCGGCGGTGCAGAGGAGGGTGGCGTTGTCCCAGGTGTCGCAGGCGACCATCCCGCCGCGCCCATCCGGACGCTGAGCGACGACCTTCGAGAGCACGGCGCGCACGTCGCGGGGTCCCCAGCCGAGCCGCAGGGGGACGTGAAGTGCATGAAGCCCGAGGTCGGCCATGCAACCGGCCTCTCCGTTCTGGCGCGCGTCGCGCTTCCAGTTCCCGGGTTTCTGAGGATCCATGTCGGACGAATGGAGGAGCCCGGCCCGCACCTCGAGGATCCGGCCAAATTCGCCCGCCTGCGCCGCGCGAACGATGCGCTGGGCGCCCGGGAAGAACGGGAACTCGGACGAGCACACGACGACCTGAGCGGGACGGCGGGCGGCGACCTCCAGGATGGCGGCGTTGGCCCGGGCGTCGATCCCGAACGGCTTTTCGCCGAATAGGTGTTTCCCGGCCTCGAGCGCCGCGATGTACATCTCCGCATGGAGGCGATGGGGAACCGCGATGTAAACCGCGTCCACGTCCGGCGCCGCCACCGCCGCGCGCCAGTCGGCCAGCGGTCGGACGTCCGGGTACGCGGAAACGAACGACGCCAGCGTTTCGGGATTGGAATCGCAGGCGACGGTCACCCGGGGCCGGAACGGCAGGTTCACGAGATGGGAGAAGCGCGCCGCCGCCGAGGCGAGCTCGCGCCCCATGAGGCCGCACCCGATGATGGCGAGATTGATGGTGCGCCGGTCGGTCATGGCATCACCCGGCCGCCAGGATCTGGCCCGCGCGCTCGGGCGACGCGCCGTCGTGCACGATCGCCATCAGGGCGCGCGTCATCGCCGCGGGCTTGGGGTGCTGGATGACGTTCCGCCCATAGACGATCCCCCGCGCGCCCGTCGCCATGAGCGCGTGCGTCCGCGCGAGGATGTCCGCGTCCGACGCTCGACCGCCGCCCCGCACGAGCACGGGAACGCCGCCCGCCACCCGCACCACCTCGGTGAAGTCCGAGACGCGGTCCGTCGGGTCGGCCTTGATCACGTCGGCGCCCATCTCGACCGCCTGCCGCACGAGCGGGACGATCAGCCGCGGATCGCCATCGACCCCGTACCCGGACACCGCCTCGCCCTTCATGACGAGGGGCTCGACCATCAGCGGCATGCCATACCGCTCACACGAAGGTTTGAGGCGAGAGATGTTGCGGAGGCAGGCCCGGTGCAGCTCGGGCTCGCCCGGAAGCCGCAGGAGGTTCACGACGACGCAGGCGGCATCGGCCCGGACCGCGGTCTCCACGGCCTCGTCGACGAGTTCGCTGAAGAGCGTATCGGGCAGCGGGCGGCCGTAGACGTTCGCCACGTCGGTGCGCAGGACGAGTGCCGGTTTGGGTCCGCGGATCCGTCCCAGATGCGCGGCTTGTCCGGGGCTGAGTTGAATGGCGTCGGGGCGCGCCGCCACGACCGTGGCGATCGCCGCCGGCATGTCCACGATGCCGTCGAGGAAGGCGGCCTCGTTGAAGAAGCCATGGTCGATGGCGACGTCGAAGCACTTGCCGTCGGATGCGAAGAGCCGGTTCTGGCGCGGGGTGTCGGGCATGAGGCGCAGATCATCCCACGACGGCGAGCGTTCGGCGAGCAAGGAGGAGCCAAGTCCGAGGCGCGTCACACTGCCGAGGGCTCCGCCGGGGCGTCGCGGCGTGGCCAAACCCCAGTCCGGCCCCTACTCGGAATCGGGGCGGAGCCGGCGGACCGGCCGCACACCCGCCGGGCAATACGCGGAGTCGAAGGGGTGCCAGTACCGGGCGGCCGATCGCGCCGACGCCGGCGAGTCACTGAATCCACCTCCGCGCATCACTCCAAACCCGACGGCGCGAGCCGAGCGCCCCTCGCCGTCTCGATTTCCGTTCGTGTCGGCATCGCGAATGTCGCGGCACCATTCGCGGACGTTCCCGTAAACGTCGTACAGGCCGAACGCGTTCGGCGCGAAGCTCCCGATCGGCGCAATCTGCACGAACCGGTCGGGCCCACCCTCCGTCGAGCCCATGAGGTTGGCGGCCGCCTGGACGAGTTCGACGCGATCGCCCGTGTACCAGACCGTCCGCGTGCCCGCGCGCGTGGCGAATTCCCACTCGGCCTCCGACGGAAGGTCCAGATCGACCATGCGCGCGACCTCCAGCGCCTCCGCGCCGCTGACGTTGTCGACGGGACACGTCAGCGTGAAGAGGCGGCCGTTGGCGAGCCCACGATTCAACGACGGGTTCCTTCCCGTCAGTCGCTTCCATTGGGCTTGTGTCATCTCCCACTTGGAAACGAAGAACGCTGGAAGGGTGACGCCCTGGACCGGCAGGTCGAACGGTTGCCGTTCGGGATCGACGTTCGGATCGCCTTCGACGAACTCGCCGGCGGGGAGCCGGCTGCCGATGTTGAATTCGCCGCCGGGGACGAGCACCAGGACGATCCCCGAGTCGGGGGAAACGACGAGTCGCCCGTCGGGTCCGCGCACGGCCGGCGCGCCGCTCGCGACGTGCGCGAACTCGTACAGACGACTCCCGGGGTCCACGCCGACGGGGATGAGGCCGAGCTGCGGCGTGATCTCGAGCCCGCCATAGACCGGAAGGACTCGCGGATCGCCGATCATCGCGATCGCGCGCCGCCAATCCTCGGCCGGCCCGTCGAGCGTGACGTGTCGCAGCTCCGCGGCGATCCGGCGCCGCGCCTCCACGCGCCGCAAAAGGCCGGCCCCGTCACCTGGGTCCGCGATCGAGGACATCTCGCGGACCAACGTCGTGAGCACTTCGTGCCGCCACGCGACGGACGGATCGGCGAACGCCCACTCGGACGGCTCGTCCGCGGCGGCGCGCAGGCGTTCGCTGGCAATCCGACAGTCCTCGATCGACGCGTCGAGCTGGAGCAGCGCGGCGTCGCGATTGCCGATCGGAACGTCGATCGTCGGCGCCCCGGATGCGATCGCGGCGCGCTCGGACGCGATCGTCTCGGCCTCCTTCGATCGCACCGCGCTGGTCGCGAGCAACAGCTGGGCTCGTTCCCGCTCGGCTTGCCGCCGGATCGGGTCCAGTGGGATGGCCGACTCGCGGATCCGGGCCAAGTCTGCTCGATAGCGATCCCGCCTCTCCACGAGCGAGCGCGCGCGGTGGATCCAATCGTCGATCGCGGGCACGAGGCGTGGGTGCGCGGGCCACAGTCGCGGCTCCTCGATGACGAGTTGGCGCGCAAGGCCGAGGTCGGCCAGGCTCTCGGAATCGCTGAGGCGGGACAGCGCCACGGCCGTCATCTCGTTCGCGCGCTTGGTCTCCCGCGTTCGTTGCGCGAGAAGCGTCAGCGACGTCGCGAGGCCCGCGCTGAGAGATGTGAGGACACCCAGCCACGCGGCGGCGAGCGCCGGCCGGCGGCGCGTCCACCGCACGAGACGGCCGAACGGGCCCACGGGGCGGGCGAGGATCGGCTCACCCTGGCGCACGCGACGGAGGTCGTCGGCGAATTGCAGAGCGGTCTGATATCGGCGATCGCGATCCTTCTCGATCGCGACCTGGACGACCTTCCACAGATCCGACGAGATCGAGCGATTCCGCCGCCGCGCGTCCGTCGCGTCCTGATGCTGGATCGCCTGCCACAGCCCTTCACGCGTCGGCGCGTCGAAAGGCCTGTCGAGCGTCAGACACTCGTACAGCGTGACGCCGAGGGAATAGACGTCGGTGCGCCGGTCGAGGCGCACGTGTCCCAGCATGAGTTGCTCCGGCGACATGTAATAAGGCGTTCCGAGCTGGAACCCTGGCTGGGTGATCGTCTCGCCATCCACGACGTCGCGCGCGAGACCGAAATCCAGCACGACCGCCCTGTCGTCCGCCCCCACCATGATGTTGGCGGGCTTGATGTCCCTGTGAACGATCCCGACCTCGTGTGCGGCGTGCAGCGCGCGCGCGACGTCCTCGATCAACCGGACCGTCCTCTGGACGTCGACGTCGACGCGGGGACGGGACGCGGTAGCTCGCTTCGGATCGTCGCCCGCAACGTCGGGCCCGAACTTCGAGATGTGCAACCCCGGTTCCTCCCGCGTGGTCGCGTCCGAGCGCGCGACGGCGAGACGTTGCTGGAGCGTCTCGCCCTCGACGTACTGCATGGCGATGTAGGCAAGTCTCGCCTCGAGACCGACGTCCAGCACGGTGCAGATCCCGGGATGGCTCAACCGGCCCGCGAGGTCGGCCTCGCGGCGAAAGCGCGCGATGCCGTCCGCGGACATCTCTCCGCCGAGCGAGATGACCTTCAACGCGATGCGTCGATTGAGGACGGTGTCCTCGGCGAGGTAGACGGTCCCCTGCGCACCCCGCCCGAGGACGCGGATGGCGCGGTACCGCCCCGAGCCGAAGACCTCGGACGTGACCGCGCCCGGCGCTGGCCGCGCCTCGGCCTTCGCCGAGTCGGACCCCATGGGGAGCGTGCGGTCGTCTTGCGATTCCATCCGGCCTCAGTTCAGATCGAGCACGATCGCATTCGCCGCCGCGTAGGACCCGTTGAGCGCGAGGCCCGAGAGTACCACTGGCTGCAACAGCACCCTCAGCCCGCCGAGCCCGGGTGGGACGAGGAAGTTCGCCTGATTGCCGCCCGGGAAGAGCAGCGGAAAGCCGAACGGACCACCGACGGGTCCCATCAAGACGTTCTGCGGGAGCGGTGCGAACTGCAGGCCCGAGAAGCACGGCGCCGCGGGATAGCACGAGGGTACGGCCGGCCGTTGGCCCGGCACGAAGCTCTCCGCGGCGAGGAAGAACGGCTGGAAGTCGAAGCGGCTCGTGGGTGAACCCCACCAGACCGTGAGGAGGTTGCCGGCGACGAGACTGACGACGTCCCGCTCCCTTCCCACGCGGAATGGACCATTCGACACGGAGGCGAGGGTGATGAAGTCGTCGGCGGTGCCAGGGAAGCGCGGCGAGAGCGGTCCACGGAATAGTTGGGCCCGCCCGGAACTGCTGCCGTTCTGATCGTTGAACGGCGACCCACCGGCCGCATCCGGGATCCCATCGCCGTCGACGTCACCGCCGAGCGCGACGAAGAGGCCCATGTTGTCCGCCGCGGCCGATCCCCGGTACTTCGCGAGACTCCGCCCGTCGAAGCCAGACACCAGATGGACGGCCCCGGCATCGACCGCCACGTCGTCGTCGAATGGCGCCCCGACGACGAAGTCCGGGAAGTCGTCCGCGTTCACGTCCATCCCGGAGGCGAGCGAAAAGCCGAACCGGTCACCGACCGCGCTTCCTTGCACCACGCGCACCACGGCGCCGGTCGCACCCGAGATCACGTAGACCTTCCCCAGGCTTTGCGAGTAACCCCTGGCCCCGACGAGGATGTCCGGGCGACCGTCGCGGTCGAGGTCGCCCGCCGGAGCGAGGCTGTATCCGAACTCGGCGTTCGCGCCCGCGGGGTGAAGATCGCGGATCATCGCGCCGGTCGCACCGGAGAACACGAAGACCCGGCCGGCGGCGGTGCCAAACGTGCCGTCGGAACTGGCTCCGACGGCCACGTCGGCTCTCCCGTCTCCGTCCACGTCGCCGACGCCTGCAAGCGAGATACCCAGCTTCCCCCCGGCGACCGTCCCGTTCCATTGGTGGATCACGGCGCCCGTCGCGCCCGAATGCACCCGCACCACCCCCGCGTCCGTCAGACCCGGCAGATCGTGGAACTGGGCGCCGGAAACGATGTCGGCCGTTCCGTCGCCATCGACGTCGCCCGCATCGGCGATGTCGAAGCCGAACCAGCCTCCCGCGGCGAGTCCGTTGAACGTCCTGAGAAGCTGCCCCGTCGCGCCCGAGACGACCTTGACCTGGCCCGAGTTGGACCCGGATCCCGCCGGGGACGCGTGGGGTGCTCCGAAGGCCACGTCCCGCGTCCCGTCATGATCGATGTCCCCGACCAGCACGACCGTCTGGCCGAACTGCTCGAAGGAGGCCGTTCCGTTCCACTGGCGGATCGTCGCGCCGGTGCTTCCCGAAACGAGCCGCGCGACGCCTGCGTCCGTCAGGCTTCCAACCTCTTCCTTCCGGATGCCGACGATGAGGTCGCTCCGTCCGTCGCCATCCGCGTCGGGAACGATGGCCACCGAGTAACCGCATTCGTCGTTCGCGCTGTCGCCCTGAACGACCGTTCGATCCGAGCCCAGGAAGCGTCCGTACGGCGCCCGCTGCGCGAGAACGGGGTTCGCCGACGCGAACAGCCGCGTTCGACCGGGGCGCGCCGGCGCATCCGCGCGATGCAGCGACCAGCCGAAGCGATCACCGGGAAGGTCGCCGAAGAACTTCTGGATCACCTGGCCGGTGCTGCTGGAGACGACGGTGACGCTGCCCGCATCGTTTCCGTTCGTGTCGTCGTACGGCGCGCCGATCGCGAAATCGGGCACCCCGTCGAAATTGAAGTCGCCAACCGCGGCGACGGCGGTGCCGAACCGGTCACCGGCGTTCGCGCCGAGGAACTGCGTGACGAAGGCATGGGTCGCCCCCGATACCACGACGACCTTGCCGGCGAGCGACCCCGTGGTGTTGTCACCGGGAATCCCCAGCAGGTAATCGGAGATCGCATCCGAGTCGATGCGCCCCGCGGCACAAACCTGCGTCGGAAATCCGACGAGCGTGTTCGGGATCGTGACGGGCCACGGGGATCCGAGGAAGAGGTACGGGATGCTCTCGACCGTCCCGCTTTGCGTCGCGAGGAAGGCGCTCGCGGACCCCGACGGAATCCGGAAGCGCGCCACGTCGTCCACGCCGTCGCCGTTGCGATCGCCAATGACGTAGAGAGGCGTTCGAACGGACGTGCCGGCCTCGCCCCAATCCGTCACGCAGAGATTCATGACACCGTCGAGGTCCCAGTCGCCGACAGCCGCGAGGCCCGAACCCCAGACTCCACCGTAGGCGAATGGGGCTTTGGCGAACGTAGCCCAGGTTCCGATCTGCTGACCCGTCGCGGAGACGATGAACACCTCCCCAGCCACTGCGGGCGTCGCCCCCGCGAGGAAAGGCGCGCTGACGGCGAAGTCGGGGACGCCGTCGTTCCCCACGTCGCCCACGCAGCAGACCGAAGCCCCCAGCCGAGCCCCGGCCGGCGCATTGGCGAACGCACTCAGCTGTGCCCCGTTCGACCCCGACAGCACCACGACGCGGCCAGCCCCCCATCCATTGGTTGCATCACCCGGGATGCCGACGACGAGGTCGGGCGTTCCGTCCTGGTTCGCATCCCCGAGCACGGTCCAGTTGACGTCCGCGTGCGACGCCGCGGGAGGAGCGACGATCGTCCTGCCTTCGAAGGGCGAGAAGGCCGGCCCGTTGCTCACCCCCGAGCCCGTGACGCGCACCCGGAACGGGACGGGCGGCGCGACGGGAGCCGAGGCCACGCGCAGGAGGTAGGTGGTGCCCGCGTTGAGCGATGCCGTGAGGCGCGCCCCGCCGCCGCAGCCCGGACACGCATCCTGGTTGCAGGCGACGTACGAGGTGGTGGCACCCCCGAGAGAGAACAGCGTGAGCGTGGCGGCGCCGCCGAGGGGCATGACTCCCTCGCAGGTGTCGAAGACGGTCGTTTCCGTCGTCGTCGCGGTGAACGTGAACCACACGTCGTTCGAGGGCGGCGGGGGGACCGGGACGGCGGGCGAAATCGGGCATATGGCATCCAGGGACGGCGTGGGGGTGGCGCCGGCCATGGCATAGAAGCCTCCGTTCCCGGCGCCGCCGCCCGGGTTCAGCCCCGCGAGCAGCGTCAGCGGTGCATACGGCTCGTCGTTCACGACGGCCGGGTGTTCCGCGATCGTCAAGTAGAAGTCGGCCGCCGCGATCGACGGCGACGAGATCCGCACGTAGTACGTCACTCCGGCCGTGGCCTGGAACGACACGCGGGCCTTCAACCCGCCACTTTGGACGAGCCCGCCATTGCAGGCGAGATGAGCCGCCTGGCTGCAGGCGGTGTGGACGTCGATGACGGTGTCGCCGAGGGCGAGGACGCTGAACCCGAGCGGCGTCGCCGTGTCGATGACCGTCGTCCCCGTGCGCGTCGCCACATAACGGAACCACCCGTCGTCGTTCGTGGCGCCGCACGGACTGCTGAACCCGACCGACGCGCTCATGCCCGAATTGGTGAAAGAGGTGCCGTCGCCTCCGAACGGCGGACCCGGGTTGATCCCCGGAAAGACGAGCGTCGCCGCCGGACTGCAGTCTTCGAACTGCGCCATGACGCACGTCGCGCACGACAGGAAGCAGGCTGCGACGATGCAACCGATGCGACACGTGGCGTTCATCGTTTCACCCTCCATTGGCGGACCGGACGTCAGTTGACGACGAACTCGTGGGCCGAAGATGCGGCGATGCCGGCTGCCAGCGCCAGCGGTGACACGGCGAAGGCCTGGACCCGAATGGTGATCCCCGCGAGCCCGGGCGGGATGCCCAGCGCGAAGGTCGTCGGCGTCCCCGACAGGACCGGAAGCCCGATCGGCGACGCCGTGCCGAAGAGGACGAAGTACGGCAGCACGTAGGGATTCAGTCGGATGAACGCGGGAAGCCCCGGCGTCGGCGGAATCGAATTGAGAGCCGGGTATCCCTGCGCCAGGACGAGCATGGGACTTCCGAGGAGGGCCGTGTTCGTCGTCCAGACCGAGAAGGTCGCCGCGTTGCCGGGCTGGGCGGGATGGATGTCCGACCCGGCCGCGCCGAGCGGCAACGCGTTCAGCGCCGTCGCAAGGTAGACGCGGTCCGCCGACCCCGGCAGGTGGTCGGGAGGAGCGTACGACGCGCCGACGTCGCTTCGCGATCCGTCGGGGTCCAACGGGGCCGCGGGATCGCCGGCGTCGATGGCGGGCGAGTCGATGCGCAGTCGAAGATCCCCCGCCGACGCGTTCGCGAACTTCGGATCGCCCACGACGTTGGTCGGATCGAACCCGACGGTGTTGTAGGCCATCACGCAATACCGCGACCGGACGAGGGACCCCTCGGGGCCGGGCGTCGTCACCGGGCTCCCCGTCGGCGCGAGGATGTCGACCGACGACGTCGGGTCCCAGATGATGGAATTGGTCAGGGTCAGTTCCGCGAGACGCGTGAAGATGGGCGCGAGACCCGTGCCCATGGGGCGCATGCTGCAGTGGTCCATCTGGACCTGGAGCGGATAGGGGTCTCCCAGCGACGTTGGAAGGATCGGGCCCTCGACGTGCAACGTGTCGATCGTGCAATGATCGAGCCGAACGATGTCGACGCGGTCGACGTAGGTCGATCCCAGGTAACCGCGCACGACGTTCAGCCGCCCGATGCGGCAGTTCCGGATCGTCGCCCCGCCGGCCGTGGCGAGGACCTGTCGGAAGGTCAACCCTTCCAGGAGGCACGTGTCGTCGGTGCCCATGCCGACGGAGAGGGCGCCTAACAGTGCGTTGGGGCCCGGATCGATGATCGTCGGGGTCGTGCCCGCCCCCACGAGGCGGACGTTGACGTTGAGAAACAGCGATTCGGCGTAGGTTCCCGGCCCGACGAAGATCGTGTCGCCGTGGCGCGCCGACGCAATCGCCATCCCGATCGAGGCGTAAGGCGTCGCGTAGGAGCCGTTCCCGCCAGGCCCCGCGGTGGCGGAGACGTAGAGGGTTCGAGGCAAGACGAAGACCATCCCGCGGCCATCGTCCATGCGATTGGCCACGTTCTCCGCCATGTCGTGGTTCGGGCTTCCCGCGAGCAGCTCCGGGCGACCGTCGAAATTGATGTCGTCGAGGACGCCGATGCTCATTCCCATCCGGTCGTTCGGCCGTTCGCCGGACACGGTGGATTTCACGACGCCATCGCTGGCGCCAACGAGGAGCACGCGACCGGGGCGTCCGTCGAGGCCCGAACCCGGCGACCCGATGGCCACCTCGAGCTGCGCGTCCGCGTCGGCGTTCCCCGTCCCGACGACCGCGGCGCCGAGCAAGTCGCCCGGTGTCGCCTGACTGAAGGTTCTCATCAGGGCACGTGTCGCGCCCGAGTAGATGAACACCCGCCCCGAATCGTCCGCGGTCAGGGATCCCGAACGGGGCGCTCCAACCGCGAAGTCGGGGATTCCGTCAGCGGGGACGCTGACGTCGCCGAGGCGAGAGATGCTGTACCCGAACAGGCCTCCGGTGACGGGTCCGTTGATCTGGCCGAGCAACGTCCGGTTCGACCCCCGGAAGATGTACACGCGACCCGCTCCCGTCGTCGCCTGTGGCGTGTCGCCCGATCCCGATGCGCCGATGGCGATCTCCGAGCGACCGTCACCGTCCAGATCCCCCACCGCCGCCAGACTTCCGCCGAACACGGGTTGGACCGCCTCGCCATTCATCACCGGGGCGAGAAGCTGAGCTCCTCCGGGTTGGGGACTGAAGACGTAGGCCTGGCCCACGTGGAAGAGCCCAGCCTTGGGCGCGCCAACGACGAACTCGTCGAGGCCGTCGCCGGTGATGTCACCGATCCCACACACCGACACCCCGAAGCGATCGTTGGGAAGGAACCCCGACAACACGAACAAGGGCGAAGGCGTGAAAGGCCCCTGAAGGTCGGCATTCGCATAGACATAGACGCGGCCCGTACCTCCGCCGCCGAACGGAGCTCCGATGGCGAAGTCTGGGGCCGTATCCCCATCCACGTCCCCGATGTTGCACACGACGAAGCCGAAGCGATCGCCCCCGGCTTCACCGAGCAACGTGTTGAGCACCTGACCGCCGACGCTCGCGCGCACTTGCACGGTCCCCGCGCCCGTCGGGCCGAGGGGCGGCGGCCCGCCTGTCCAGGAGTTGACGCCGGGTCCCGGCGGACTGCCACCCGGCGATCCCGTCAGGATCACGCCACCGCCGGACGCGATGGACCACCCGGCGTTCGCGCTTCCCGCGGTTCCCGACCACGCCTGCGCCGCCTGCAGCTGGACGGACGGTGGGATCTGCGCCTGGAGCGGTGCCACGAACAACGACAGGAACGCTGGCGTCAGGAACTTCCATCTCATGGGAGCGGACTCCGTCGCAAGCCGGGACTCTGATGCGACAGATCAGTTGGGCCTGGATCGTGGCGATTACACCCGATCGAACGAATGAGGCAAGGGCCGTGATTTCCCACCTGCAGGCGCGTTGTTTCCCAGGGGTGCGGCGTCTACTCTCTGCCCGGCCGTTCGCGTGCGTTTCGGCTCTCGAATTCGCCTTCCCTGGCGGTGGGGAACGGTGAAGTGGAGCGCGGCCCTGGCGGTGTCCGCGCGGGAACGAAAGGTCAACAGGTTCGTGACCCAAACGGGGAGACGCTACCTCTTCACGGGCGGTGGCACGGGCGGACACGTCACACCGAATCTCGCCATGATCGGCGAGATCCGGCGCCGTGATCCGTCGGCTCGCATTCTCTACGTCGGTTCCGCCGGCGGATACGAGAAACGCGTCGAGCAACACGGCATCGCGTTCAAGGGCGTGCTCACCGCGCAGCACGTGTCGCCGCGGCGACCGATCCGATTCGCGACGATGCTCGTGCGAGTGCTCGCGGGAATCCTCCAATCGCTGTGGATCATCGTCCGGTTCCGCCCCAATCTCGTGGTCGCAACGGGTGGGTACGTTTCCGTGCCGCCCGTGCTCGCGGCGGCGATCCTCAAGCGGCGGATCTTCGTCCACGAACAGAACGCCCGACCGGGGGCGGCCAACCGTCTGCTGGCAGGTTTCGCCACCCGCGTGGGCATCACGTTCGAGCGCACGCTCCGCGAACTGCCGCCTCCGAAGGCGATCCACACCGGGTATCCCGTTCGCAGCCGCATCGGCACGGCGTCCCGCGACGCGGCGCGGTTGAAATACGGCATCGCACCCGAATCCAAGTGCGTGTTCGTCGTCGGCGGAAGCATGGGCTCGCGCTCGATCAACCGCGGCATCGTGGAAGCGCTGAAGACGCTGCTCCGCCACGAGAAGGTCGCGATCATCCACTCGACGGGGCTCTTCAACAGCCCCGAATACAACGCCTTCGACGACACCTGCGAACGGTTGAAGCAGATGGGCCTCGCGCCCGAGATCCCGGGCCGCTACGTCTGCAAGCGGTTCATCGAGGACATCGAGGACGTCTACGCGCTCGCCGACCTCGTCGTCGCGCGGTCGGGTGCGGGAACGATCATGGAGCTGGGCGCCATCGGGAAGCCCTCGATCCTGATCCCGAAGTCGGATGCGCCCGGGCAGCATCAGCTCGAGAACGCGCTCGCCTTCGCCGACGCGGGCGCCGCCGAGATCTTCTACGAAGAGCCGGCGGACGAGGAGGGCCGTGTCGTCACGCGCGTCTACGGCGATCAGCTGGGGCGTCGCATCGTCGACCTCCTCGACGACGAGGAGCTCCTGCTCCAGATGGGCCGCCAGGCTCATCGCATGGTCATCCCCGAGGCCTTGGGCCGCAACGCCGACGTCCTCGAGTCGCTCGCGGGCGGCGAGCCCGTGATCTACAAGCGCATCGTCACGGCGAAGGTCGGATTGCTGCTCGACGAAGCGGGAATCACGCACGAGCTGCGGTTCAACAACAACGTCATCTCGGCGGGCGCGCTCGCGGACGTGCGCCTGCTCGATCGGGGCGACGGCGAACGGGCGTTCCTGCAGGAGGCGCGCGTCGGCGGCGTCGCCGAGTTCTGGATCGTGCCGCGCCGCGGACAGGTCTCGATCAACGGCAAGCCCGTGGCGCAACGCACGCGTCTTTCGCCGGAGGACGTCGTCTCCATCGGTCCGAACCGCTTCACGTTCCGCGTGCTGGACCGTGAGGTCGAACGCGAAGATCGCCCCATGGCCGTGGGCAAGAAGCTCTTCGCGACGGCGTTCGGCACCATGACGTCGCGCATGATGGGATTCGCCCGCGTGGCGATCTCCGGCGGCACGCTCGGCCTCGGTCAGGCGACCGACCTCATGACGTTCGGGTTGCGGGTCAGCAACTTCTTCCGCGCCGTGTTCGCCGAGGTGGCCGTCGACAGCGCGTTCCTGCCGACGTTCGTTCAGCTCTTCCGCTCGGGTCGCAGGGACGAGGCGAACCGCCTCTTCTCGACCGTGATGAAGCTCACCCTCCTCGGGAGCGCCGTCGTCACCGTCGGCGCGATCCTCACGACGCCGCTGTGGATCGACTCCATCGCTCCGGGGTTCCGCGCGAAGGGCATGGTCGACGACGCGGTCAAGCTCACGCGGATCATGTTCCCGTACCTGATCCTCATCTCCGCCGCGGCCGTCATCGCCGCCGTGCTGAAGGCGTTCAATCGGTTCGCCCTGCCGGCGAACGCGTCGATCATGTTCAGCGTGGGCATGATCGCCGGCGTGTCGTTCTACGACCGCTTCGGCATCCAGGCGCTCGGGTGGGGCGTGCTCGCAGGCGGCGTGGGGCAGATCCTCGTGCAGCTCCCGCCGCTGTTCGGACCGGAGATCCGCAAGGGCCACGGACTGCGATTCCCCCGCGGTCTCGACATGCGCACGCCGGGCATCCGCCGCGTGGGGCGCGTCACGCCGAACATCCTGGCGGACACCACGATCTCGAAGGCCGGCGAGATCGTGGACGTCAGCATCGCGTCCGCGCTGTCGGACGGGATGATCAGCGCGCTCGACTTCGGCAGGCAGTTGTTCCTGCTTCCGTTCGCCCTCGTGGCGCAGACGATCAACACGGTCGTGCTGAAGGAACTCAGCGAAGGCATGGCGGTCCGCGACAAGGCGTGGACGCGGCGCATGATCGTGAACGGCATCAACTGGACGATCTTCCTCCTCGTCCCCATGGCCGTCGCCATGGTGATCCTCGCCGAGCCGATCGTTCGCGGGTTGCTCCAATACGGGAAGCTCACGGCCGAGCGCGCGCCCTACGTGATGACCGCCTTGCAGGCCTACTCCATCGGACTGCCGGGGTGGGGCCTCGTGGCACTCTCCGGTCGGTTCTTCGCGGCGCGCAATCAGATGGGCGCGGGGACGCTGACGAATCTCGTGGCGCTCGTCATCAACGTGTCGCTCTCGCTGGCACTCGTGAAGACTCCGTTCGGGTTCGCGGGCATCGCGCTTTCGTCGACCGTGACGTTCAGCATCGCGGCGGTCGTCCGGCTGTGGCTGCTCAACCGCGACTTGCGGGAAGAGGACGCGGCATTCCGGTTCAAGGATCTCTGGCCGACGATCTTCCAGACGTCGTTCGCGACCTGCGCGGCGGCGATCGCCGCAGCCATGAGCCTGGCGGCGGTACGGCACTTCGAATCGTTCCCCGGTGGCGTCGGCACGATCGTCAACCGCGCGCTCCAGCTTCTCACGCCGTGCTTCTTCGGTGGGTTCGCGTTCGCGGGGACGGCGTTCCTCATGGAGTCGGAGCAGATCGAGGAGCTGCTGGCTCGCTTCAACCGCAAGAGCCACGATCACGAGCCGACTCGGCCACGCGAGGTGCGGCCCGTCGTTCCCCAGTGGCTCTCGGCAGGTGAGTTGCTGAAGTGGGTCGAGAAGAACCCCCAGCTCGCGCTCACGTTCAACCTGAACAAGCGCGTGACGCAGCTGCTCAGTCGGCCGCGCTGGCAGGAGCGCAACATCGGCTGCAAGCTCGCGGGGCTGCTCCAGCTCCGCGTGACCCGACCCAAGCTCGCGCAGCTCGTGACCAATCGCGAAGCGATGCCGTTCTACCTCCGCTTCCTTGGAGCGGATTTCCGCGAGCCGGGATTCGTGAGACGCAACGCGGTCGTCGCCTTGGGGCAGCTCGGAGACCCCGACGAAGTGACGGCAAACGCCCTCGTGACCGCGCTCAACGATCCCTACTTCGAGGTGCGCGCGGGCGCCGCGCGTGTCCTCGGCAACCTCGCGCCGTTCCTCAGCGACGCGACGCGGCACAAGGCGCTCGCGGCGCTGATCGGCCTCACCGAGTCGCGCTGCTTCGAGACGGCGCTGAATGCCGTCCGCGCCATCGGCCTGCTGGCGCGAGAGCCCGCGATCCTGCCCGTGTTGAAGAAGCTGCACTATCACCCGAACTGGCAAGTGCGCGACGCCGTCGTCTGCGCCTACGAAGAACTCCACAAGCGCGGCGTCGTCCTCGATGCACGCGCCTTGCTCGAACTGGTGGATGACGTGCTCGTCACCTGCGACTCGTTCACGCCGCGGTTCAAGCTCAAGGAAGACCTCCTCCGCGTGCGGCGCAAGTTCGATCAGGTCTCCGCGACCATGGGAGAGCCGGCGTGATCTACATGCTCTACAAGCTGGTGATGGAGAGCCAGCACGCGAAGATCGCGCCCCTCACCTCGATTCGCTGCATCGCCGCGTTCATCACCGCGTTCCTCGTGGTGTGGCTCTTGGGACCGCGCGTGATCGCCGGGCTCTATCGTCGCGGATTGCGCGATCGACCTCGCGAGTACGTGGACGCATACGCGTCGAGCAAGAGCGGCACGCCGACCATGGGCGGCATCATCATCGTTCTCGGCATCGTGCTTTCCGCGTTGTTCTGGTGCGATCTGTGGAGCCGGCCCACGCCCCTGCTCCTCCTCTCGACGAGCTTCTTCGCCGGCCTCGGCGCCATGGACGACATCCTGAAGATGCGACGCAAGCACTCCGACGGAGGCTTGGGCCGGCGGTTCAAGCTGGTCTCGCAGGCACTGTTCGGTCTCTTCTTCGCGTTGATGATCCTGAACGTCGGCACGTCGCCGTTCTCGCCTGACGAGCGCACGAAGCTCTTCATCCCGCTGGCGACGCCCATCCTCGGCTTCCACCCCGACCTGGGGTTCCTCGGGTACGGCATTCTGATCCTCGTCGCCTTCATGGCGATCAGCAACGCGGTGAACTTCGCCGATGGACTCGACGGCCTCGCCATCGTGCCGGCGGCGTTCGGGGTCGCGGTCTACGGCGCCATCGGGATCATCCTCGGCAAGAACATGCTCGGCGGCGTCGGCGACATGGCCGCCCATGCGTGGATGGAGGAGTTGGCGATCTACTGCACGGGGCTTCTCGGCGCTGCCACCGGGTTCCTCTGGTTCAACGGCTACCCCGCCCAGGTGATCATGGGTGACACCGGGTCCCTTTCGCTCGGGGGGACGTTGGCGGCCCTGGCCGTCCTCACGAAACAGGAGCTCCTGTTCCTGATCGTCGGCGCCATCTTCGTCTACGAGGCGCTCTCCGTCCTCATTCAGGAGCAGATCGGGATCCTTCGCATCGGCAAGCGGATCCTCTACCGCGCTCCCGCGCACCACGGGTTCCAGCATCAGGGCGTCGCCGAGACGAAGGTCGTGCTCCGCTTCTGGATCATGAGTCTGATCTTCGCCGTCGTCGCGCTCGCATCGTGGATCTCGGGCCCCCGCCTCGGCGCCGGCTCGCGCCCGCAAAAAGCCGAGACCGAGATCGCCGGCTCCGTCGAGACGATGGGGCCGGAGCGACGGTGACGCGGGCGGGATCCGGCGCGGACTCCCCCAGTGCTCGTGTAGGATCACGACCTCGCCGCGCCGCAGCATTCCAGGTTTCGACCCGGTTCTCCCACGAATGCACGGAGCGCGCACAAGAGGGAGTCACGACGATGAAGACGGACTGGAAGCTCTGGGGTCATCTTGCCGACCGTTACAGCACGCCGCGCCCGCGGCGGATGCTCGCACTCGACGGCGGCGGCATTCGCGGAGTGCTCACGCTCGAAGTGCTCATGCGCATCGAGAAGCTGATCCAGGACAACTGGGGTCCGCAGACACGCCTGTGCGACTTCTTCGATTACATCGCTGGAACGAGCACGGGGGCGATCCTCGCGGCGGGCTTCGCGCGAGGCATGTCGGTGACCGCCATGCGCGACTTCTATGCGGAGTTCGGCAAGGCGGTGTTCCAGAAGCGGAGCCTGTTCGAACGGTGGAAGAGCCTCTACGAGAAGGACGGACTTCAGGAGAAGTTGCAGGAGGTGTTCGGACCCCGCACGACCCTGCACCCGCAAGACCTCCAATGCCTGATGCTCGTGGTGACGCGCAATCACTCCACCGACTCGGCGTGGCTGCTCTCGACGAACCCGTCCGCGAAGTACAACGCGCCCGACCGGCCCGATTGCAATCTCCAGGTTCCGCTCTGGCAGATCGTCCGCGCGAGCACTGCGGCGCCGATCTACTTCCCGCCTGAGGCGGTGAGCTGGGATCCGCGGGATACGAGAAAGACCTTCCGGTTCGTCGACGGCGGCACGACCGCCTACAACAACCCGGCCTTCGTCATGTACCGCATGGCGACCGAGCCCATGTACCGCCTCGAGTGGCCGCGCGGAGAGAAGAACCTCCTCGTCGTTTCGATCGGCACCGGCTGCGCACCCCACATCGGAGCTCCGGGCGACGACCCCGATCACAACGTCGCTGCCGATGCACTCAACACACTTCTGGCTCTCATGAACCAGGCGGCGTTCGACCAGGATCTCGCCTGCCGCACGATCGGACGTTGCACCTATGGGCGCCCTCTCGACCGCGAAGTCGGGGACCTCGTCATCCGCGATGACTTCGGCGCCGTCCTTCCTCTTTCGAAGGACCAAGGCCGCGCGTTCACATACATTCGCTACGACGTCGAACTCTCGAACGCCGGACTGAAGGAGATCGGTGCGCGACCCGACATCAACCCCGAGAAGATTGCCAAGCTCGATTCGACCGAGCACATGGACGACCTCCGACACGTGGGGCAACGGCTCGCCGCCCAGGTCGACCCCGCCCACTTCGGTTCGTTCCTCGGGAAGCCCTGACATGCACGTCTTCATCGTCCGCCCGTTTGGATCCCGCAAGACGTCGGATCAGAAGCTCGAGGTCGACTTCGATGCGGTCGAGTCACTGCTCATCCAGCCCGCGATTCGGAAGTTCGAGCGCGCGTCGGCCCAGCGCGTGTTCGCCGCGACGACGATCCCGATCCTCCAAGCTGGCAGCATTCGGCGTGACATGTTCCAGGAGCTGCTCCTCGCAGATCTCGTCATCGCCGACGTGTCGATCCACAACGCGAACGTCTACTACGAGCTGGGCATCCGCCACGCGCTCCGCAACCGCGCGACGGTTCTGATTCGCTGCAAGGGCGACGACGTCCCTTTCGACCTGCGCACGGACCGCTACCTCGACTACTCGCCGGTCGAACCCGCCCGATCTGTCGACGATCTGGCGGACGTGATCCTCGCGACGGTCCAGGCGGAACGCACGGACAGTCCGGTTCACGATCTGATGCCCGAGCTCGGGTCCTTCGATCCAACCGCCCACGTGCGCCCGGATTCGAGTTTTTTCGACGAGGTCGCGGATGCCCGTACCTCGCGCGACACGGTTCGACTCTCGCTGTTTGCCGACGAGCTTTCGGATCTGAGCTGGGCGATTCCCGGCCTGAGACACGTGGCCGAAACGCAGTTCAAGATCAACGACCTCGTCAATGCCCGGCGCACCTACACGATGATTCGCGATCGCCGGCCGACTGACGTCGAGACGCTTCAACGGCTCGCGACCATCGACCAGAAGATAGGCGATCGCGCGGCATCGGACGCCGTCCTCGAGCGGCTGCTGCAGTCGCCGTTGACACCGGCGGAGCGATCCGAGACCCTCGCGCTGCGGGGCAGTAACGAGAAGGCGGACTGGATCCTCGAATGGGCAACCGCCGCCACGCTTCCCGAGCGTCAGCGACTCGCGCTCGAGTCGGCCCGCCTGCAACGAGCCCTCGATTCCTACGCGGAGGGTGCGAAGACCAACCTCAACAACTACTTCGCGGCGCTCAACGCCGTGGCGCTGCTCTCACTGCGTGCGGGACTTGCGGCCGCTCAGGCCGACCTCTGGGCGAGTCTCAACGGCGGAGACGACGCTGCGCAGACGGCAACCACGCAGATTCTCGAGGATGCCCAGCGTCTCGCCGCCGTCGTCGCCGTCGGGCTCGATCACGCGCACGCCCTGGATCCGAACGACGACTGGATCGAGCTCAGCCGGGGCGACGCGGCGGCAGCCTTCGGCGACGCCACGCCGGAGTCCGTGCGATCGCTCTACCGCACCGCCGCGGCGCACCTCGCCAGACCGCCGGCGGGCCAAAGTGCGCCGCGGGGCTTCAACCCGTCTGCTGCCGCACGCCAGCTCTCGATCTTCGTTCACCTCGGAGTCCGGGTTGACCGGGCTCGCGCGGGACTCAAAGGCCTCGGTGCCGAACCGGTGGATCTCGCGGCAACGATTCCGGTCACCGCCGCCCAACAGCTCAAGCTCCACATCGTCTTCACGGGTCATCGCATCGACGCACCCGGAAGGAAGGTGCCCAGATTCCCGGCCGCGATGGAGGGGGTCGCCCGCTCCGCGATCCGGGAGCAGGTCGAAGCGGTCGTGCGCACGGCGAAAGCCGCAGGGCAGACGGTGCACGGATTCTCGGGAGGAGCGAGCGGCGGCGACATCCTCTTCCACGAGGTCTGCGGCGAGGTCGGCATACCGACCACGGTTCTCCTCGCGCTCGACCGCAACAGCTACATCCGGCAGTCCGTGGCCGACTCGGGCCCCGGGTGGGTCGAACGGTTCGACGCAATCTGTCGTTGTTCACCTCCGAGAATCCTCAGCGACTCGAAGATCCTCCCCGCATGGCTCGTGAACAAACCCCAGTACACGATCTGGAATCGCAACAACCTCTGGACCCTGCACCATGGTTTGTCGGACCCAGCGGCGTCGGTCGTCCTCATCGCGTTGTGGAACGGGGCCGTCGGTGACGGGCCGGGTGGAACCGAGAACATGGTCGAGGTGGCGACCGCCAACGGCGCCGGGGTGCGTCACATCGACACGCAGAAGTTGTTCGGACTGGGGTGATGGCGCGGTCGTCGCGCGCTTACGCAATCGCGGGCGCTTGATCCTCGTGTGCCGGCTGCGTCCCGACGTCGGACGGACCGGACGCCTCCGCTTCGCTGCGGTCGTCCAGCGATCCGGCCGCTCGTCCTCGATGCGCTGCGGTTCGAGCGGCGCTCCGTCGCCCAGGGTCTCCGTCCAGTAGAAGCCAGAGTCGTTCGGACTGGGGTGGCGGCCCGCTCATCCTCGCTATCGCTGCGGTTCGAGCGGCGCTCCGTCCACCGGGGTTTCCGTCCAGTGTTCGCCCGGACGATAGGTGCCGAAGTACCACTGGTGGTCTTCCAGGTCCTTCGCCATGTAGCCGCGCGATCCGTAGTCCTCGTCCTTGACGGGTTGGAGGATCTGAGCCCCGGCCGCCTTGGCGCGCGCGAAATGCGCGTCCGCATCGTCGACGTGGACGCAGAGAGCCTGACACACGCCTCCCAGACTGCGTGGGCTCACTCGACCGGCCGCCGGTCTGGGCGAGCCCACCATGACGACGGCACCACCCAGCGAAAGCTCGGAGTGCTTGATCGTTCCATCCGGGCCCGGGACGACGAGCCTCTTCTCGAATCCGAACGCGCGGCAGAGCCAATCGATGGCGGCGGCGGCATCGTCGTACGTCAAGGACGGATAGATGTCGCCGGGGTTTCGTGTGGTCGTCGGCATGCGCTGTCTCCGGAGGGAAGACGCGCAGTGTACGACACCCACGGCGCAAGAACGGTCGGCCGGCGCGCGAGCCTCAGCTCGTCAGCTCACCACGCGCCTTGGCGATCGTCGCGGCGCGCCCGCCGCGAAGCTTCTGCAACGCCGTCAGGATCACGACAAGTCCGTCGAGCATGCGCATGCCGAGCGTTCGCTTGCCTGCCCACAGGTTCAGGATGTAACCCCAGCCCATGTCGTAGCCCTTGCGTCCGCGGCGTGCCTGTCGCGGGTCCGCGTCGAAGCGCTCCCAGCCGTCGGACGTCAGACGAACGGTCGTCCCTTCGTCCGCCGGCAGGAACTCGACGAGAACGTCCTGCGCCGTCGACTCGTCGCGGGATGGGTGCCACGAGAATCGGACGCTTCGCGGCGGATCCCACCCGCAAACCCTTCCCCACTGGAACCGGCGCCCGTCGACGTGCTGCTCGAAGATCAGTCCGCCCATGCGCGGTTCGAACACGATGCGCTCGACCCGATCGCCGCCCACGGAATGCGTCGCGCTGGGCCACCACGCCGCGAAGTCGCGCGTGAACTTCGCAAACGCCGTCGCTGGGTCCCACGCCACGCGCACTTCGCGCACGATCGGAGGAAGGGTCTCCCGACTCGGGTCGGCAATCATCGCTTGCGGCCTTTCGACTTCACCTTGGGTTTCTGCTCCGCAAACGCGCCGAGGACCTGATCCCACTGGGACTCGAGGTAACGACGAAGCTCGGCCAGACCCTCGGGACTTGCCCGGTAGTACCGGCGCGCGCCCTCGGGGCGGTTCAGGACCAGGCTCGCTTCCTCGAGCACGCGCAGGTGCTGCGACACGGCGGGCTGGGAGATCCCCAGCTCGCTCGCCAGTTCACCCACGGTGTGATCGCGTCGGCCCAGGCGTTCGAAGAGTCGCCGCCGCGTGCCGTCGGCCAACGCGGCGAGCGTCTGTTCATAAGTCATGGCTTATATAATCACGGACTGATGGGCGTGTCAAGCCGAGCCCGCGAGGGGGCGACGGATCGGATCATTTCTTCTTCGCCGACGCTCGGATCTTGTCGAGGAGCTCCAGCCCGAACTCGAAATATGCCTCGTGATCTCGGTTGGGCAGATGTTTGCGTTCGACCTGGGTGAAGCCCATCTCCTTCAATCGCTTCTCGGCCTGATCGCACTGGGGAAAGATGCGGGGTGGGCCCGCCTCGTCCTTCGACCCGGTGACGATGAGGATCGGGCATCCACCGTTGGATGGGTTCGTGGCCTCGAACTCGATCCACGCGTCGTAGTTGGTCGACGCGCAGCACGCCCCGACGAGCTGGTCGGCGTGATGCTGGATCCAGTAATGCAGGAAGAAGCCGCCACCGGAGTACGCCGTCATGAAGAACGGCTCTTCGCCCGCGTACCGCCGTCGGATTTCGGCGAGCACGCTCTCGAGCCCGGTGATGTCCCAGGTCATGCGCGCCGGTCGAGTCTGCATGTCGCCGAACCGATCGACCATGATCTTGGGGTAGGGCACTTTCCCGAACGGCAGCTCGTTCGCATTCGACAGAGTCATCGCCACGACGAGGATGTAGGGCTTCTTCGCCGCCTTCTTGGTGAGTTCCGCGAGCAGCGAGTCGTACGCACAGTTCGCGCCGGCAATCGACACGAACAGGGGCCAGGTCTTCTTCGGCGTCCAATCGTCCGGCAGGACGACATAGGCCTGCATGGGATGCTCCTGCCCCTGCACGACGAGGCCGCCGTTCTTGACGAGCGTTTGTTCCGCCGACTTGTACTTCCCCGCCTTGTAGCCATCGGGGTCGACCTCAGCGGCCCGCATCACCAGGGACCGCAGCGCGGACCAATCCTTGGACGCCAGCGCCGCCGCCGTGCGCTTCTGGTACAGCGCGGTGAGCTTGGCATTCCCTGGCTCGGCCAGGAGCCCGCGGACGAGGTGCTCGTTGAAGCGCTGTCCCGCCGCAGCCGGTGGTTGAAGGGCAAGGAGCGGCTGCACCGCCGCGCCGTCCGCGATGCGCGCGGCCTTCAGCAGATCGGCCGCACCCGGCGCGTCCTTTGGGACTTCCAGGCGCCTCGCTTTGAGGGTCTGCGGCTCCAGGTCCTTCACGGCCTCCGGCGTCGCTCCCGCCAGATGCGCCTCGTCGAGCGCGCGCAGCCCGAGGCGCTCGTGGTTCGCTTCCATCGCCTTCTTCGCGGTGTCGATCCAGGTCGCTCGGATCTTCTCCAGCGCCTCTGCCTCCAGTTTCTCGTACTTCGGTGCCTGGCAGACGATCGGAGCCGCGATCGCGAACCCCATGACGTAACCGATGAACAAACGCATTCGTGCCTCCCTTTCGACGACCGCGCGCGAGCATCGCCTGGAATGCACACGGCGTCAAACGGGGGCGGCGGAATCCTGCCCAGCACCGGTGCCAAAAGGAGGCCGCGCTGCGACCGGGGTCCGGGCTCACTCTCGGCGACGGGGCCAGAGGAGCTCGCAGCGATCATCGCCGAAGTGCAGACGGAAGATCTGGCGCCCGTCCACGAGCACGATCACCGAATCCTGCGAGTCGCAGGCGAGCGGCCGCAGCCTCCACCCGTCACCTCCTGGTCCGTCGGCGACGACGGCCGCGCCTCCGGCAACGAGCACCACGCCGTCGAAATCGAGGCGGGCCAGCCGGATGCCGTCAGACGTGTTCACGTGCATGAGGATTCCGCCCGTCGGAGCATGAATCGGGCGGAGCCGGTCCAGGCCCGCCGCGGCGAAGGTTCCGCGGAACGGTCGACCGGCCGAGTCCCGGAGCACGACCGCGGCCCCTGTCGCGGGGTCGACGAGCTCGTGCCGCGGATCGTCGGTCGCGGACGTCGGTCCGGACTGCACGAGGACGCGGCTCGAGTCCACGACGCTGAGGACTTCATCGTCGCGTCCGATGCCGTGCGCGGTCGCCTGCGCGCCGGTCGTCGGATCGACGAGTGCCCACTCCTCGACGCGCTTGTCGTCACCCACGAATCGATGGAGCCAACGGCCGCCGACGAGACCGCCCCACGTCGTTCGGCGGCCCTGGACGTCGTCTTGCACGTAGGCGAATCGGACCGGGTCGAACCACGCGGATCTCCGCCCCGCCGTGCGCGAAGGGGTCCCCGGCTGCAGCGGCCTCATCCACCCTCCGAACATCGGAAAGCGCACGGAGCCGGCGTCATCTCGAACGGATAGAAACTCGACGGAGCCATCGTCCCGCTCACGTTCGAATCCATTCGCCCAGCTCCAGACGCGGTGTCCCGCCGCATCACGAAAGCGCGCCGACCCGCGGAGGTCGGCGCGAAGCAGGTCAGGAATCGTGATGCTGGGTTTGTTGGGTGGCAGGACGCGCACGAGTGCCGCGGTCTTCGTGTCGACGATCCCGATCTCGCCACGATTCGACATCTGGACCACGTGGGCTCGCGGGCCGAACGTGTCCCACCCGTCGAGCAACTCGATCGCGGCGATCGATCGATACGAAGCGCCTGGTTCTCCGACCTGACGCCAGGTCCCACGTTCGAGATCCGCCTCGACGCAGTACGTGATCCCCATGCCCTCGCCCGTGATCACGGTGAGGAATGCCCGCTTGAAGTCCGGCGACACGAACGCTCCATCGATGCCCACGCTCGGGCCCAGGGGATCGCAGACTTCGAACGCGTAACGGGTCAAACCGGCCCAGCCCCAAACGGGAATGGTGCACACGAACAACGTGGCGACTCCTCGCCGTGCGCCCCGCTTGATGTCTCCACGTCCCGTTCCTCCGAACCAGGAGATTGCCGTGAGGATCACCGGCGTGATGGCAGCGATCGCCCAGACGACGATCCACCGCTCCCGTCCGACGACGAGTCCGCGAGCGTCGAGAGCGAGATGCACGGGCAGCCCCACGACGACCGCAATGACGACGATCGCCGGGATGACGACGAGTGCCCGCGGTACCCAGCAGGAGATGGCCAGCATCCACGAGCCGAGGATGAAGAACGGAAGGGCGAGCAGAGCGAGATCGTTCCACGAAGCCACGAGCGGGTCGGGTTTCGCGAGGAAGAGATCCTGGGCGACGCGTCCGACGGCGAAGCCGACGGTTGCGGCCCCGAGCGCGCAGCACGCGAGGAACAGCATCTTGCCGCGAAGTACGGTCCCAGGACTGATGGGCAGCCGCGAGAGGAAGCGCGCACCGTCTCCGGAAGCTTCGGCCGGTACGACGCTGGGCGCAAGCGTCAGCGACACGGCGAGCACGCCGAGGGCGGCCACGAGGAACGGCACCGAGCTGCCGGCGAGCGTGGCCGGGTTGGCGACGACGAACAACGCCGTGACGGCGACGAGCATCAGTGCCGCGATGGCGATCAGCGTGGCGCGGTTCTCGCGTGACTCCTTCCACAGGAACGTGAACGTGGGGCTCATGACGGGGCTCCGGTCGTCGCCAGCTCGAATGCGCTTCGCAGTGCCTGCGATGCGGCGGTGGACTCGTCGTCGTTCGTGATCTCGTCCATGGTCGCGAGGCGCTGAATCCGTCCCTGGCCGAGGAATGCGACGCGATCCGCAAGGCGCGCAGCGACGTCGAGGTCGTGCGTCGCGACGAGGATCGTTCGTGACTCGGCGCGAAGTTCGCCGATGACGCCGCGGACGAGTTCGTCCCGTGCCACGGGATCGAGGCCGGCGAACGGTTCGTCGAGGATCAACACCTGCGGCATGGGCGCGAGGGCGGCGGCGAGGAGGGCCTTCGTCGCCTGGCCGCGCGACAGGCCGCGGAACGGGACGTCGGTCGGCACGTCGAACGTCTCGATCAGTCGGGTGGCCTCGTGGCGATTCCAGTTTGGGTAATGAGGCGCGAGGAAGCGCATGAGATCCACGACCGTCATCCACGGGTAGACGTCCGGTCGATCGGGCACGAAGCCGACGACGCGGCGAAGCGCAATCGGCTCGCGTCGCGCGTCGAACCCGGCGACTTCGATCGATCCGCCGTCGATCTCCACCATGCCCAGCGCGGCGCGAAGGAACGTCGTCTTGCCCGTGCCGTTGCGGCCGAGCAAGGCGAGCACGTCGCCGCGATCCACGCAGAGGTTCAGGTCGTCGAGGACGACCTTGCGCCCGAACGCCTTTCGGACGGATCGGGCTTGGAATGCCGGATGACTCATCGTCGCTCTCCTCTCGTGACCGCTTCATCCGTGGTCCGCGCGAGCTGCTCGATCACACGCAGCAGCCGGTCTTCATCGTGGCCCGCGCGCAACGCCTGCGCGGCCGCGCGTCGAAACTCATCCAACGTCGTGCGGCGGCGCGCCTGTCGCGCGATCTCCGGAGCCTCGTCGCTGACGAAGACTCCCGAGCCCGATCGCGAGACGACGACGCCGAGGAAGCCCAGGTCGCGGTAGGCCTTCCCCACCGTGTTCGGGTTGACCATGGCCTCCATGGCCAGCTCGCGGACGCTCGACAGCCGATCGCCGGGTTCGAGCTCGCCGACGGCGATGCGATCGAGCACCGCCTCGACGATCTGTCGCGCCGGCCCGATGGGACTGCCTGGATCTACGCGGATTGCCTGCACGACCGTCCTATCGACATAGGACGGTCAGGCACTGAAGGATCGGACATCAGGAGTCGATCACCGCGACTCCGGCTTGCGGTACCGGTCGTCGATCTCCTTCTGGGCCTTTCGGAGGAACTCGATGGCGGGGTCCGATCCGGAGCGCCGGGCTCCGCCCGGCTGGAAGGGCAGGGCTCTGCCCTGCCCCAAGGCAGCGCGGCCGGCTACCGCTCGGCAACCTTCAAGCCGCACTGATCATCGTCGTGACCGGTCCGGCTCGATCGGCTGACAGTGCTCGCGGCAGGGCGGAGCCCTGCCGGTCCGGCCGGGCGGAGCCCGGCGCTCCAAGGTCCCCCGCGTCAGTAGATCACATACCGGTTCGTCGAACCCGGCAGAGCGCCCGTGCCCGAGGGCAGGAAGCTCAACGTGCGGCCGAACAGGTCGTAGGCGTTGCCGGGTGTGGCGAAGAGCTCGAAGAAGGGGTCGTTGACGGCTCCGAGAGTCACCGCCGCCTGGAGCACGGTCAGGTCGCGCGACCCCAGGGCGGAGGTGTTGCCCCCGGCACCGATGCCGACGATGCACTGAATGGCGGGACCCGCGGTCGCACCCGACTCCGTGATCTGGCAGAGCCCGTTGGCGTCGAGGTACATGGAGAAGGTGTGGACCGTCGACGGCAATGCGAACTCGGAGATGCCCGAGAACGAGAACTGGATCCACTGTGGCACGCCGGGACCCGGGTTGGCGTCGACGGTGTACGACACGGACTGCCCTGCGTTCTGGATCAGATCGGCCCAGAAGCCCGCGACCCGAGGCAACCCCGAGTTCATGACGGTGAGGCTCGCGGCGAACGTGTTGTCCGGACCGCCAAGCGTGGCGAATCCGTTCGAGCAGAGATAGACGCTCGTGTAGCTCGTTCCGTAGAAGGGAACCGTGAACCCAAAGGGCACGAGCGAGACGGCGGTCGACGTGTCATCGCCCACGCTCAAGTTCACCGTCACCGGTCCCTGCGTCACGATCTCGCGTGTGGCAGCACTCAGCCGGAACCCGCCAGCCGTGAACGCGCTCGCGACGACGCATTGCTGTGCCGCACTGAATCCCACGGCGACGGTCTGGGGAATCGCGATCGGCAGCGTGAAGACGCCCGAGGTTCCCGTCGTGAATGCCGGGTTGGCAAACCCGTCGATGGCGAGAAACGGCAGCGGCGCCAACGGGAGATCGACGATCCCGCCCGGGGTCGTCGCTGCGCCCGGAGTGAGAAGCCCGGTGGCGGACCCGTAGAGCGCAAACGGTGAGTTGGGTACGCCGCCGATGGCGATGGTCGCCGTCGTGTTGTTCCGGACGTTGATGGTGACCGGGTTCGGAGGTCCGGCGTTCCCATCGACGGTCAACGATGCAAACGGGCTGTTCGGTTGTTGCGCAGGCAAGAGAACGCACAGCGTGACGGCACAAAGGACCAGGCTGGGTGAGTTCATCGGTGACGGGCTCCTGGCGTCGACGGCACGGGGAGCCAGAAGCGTACCGGAGGGGCCCGCGCCGTGCCGGTCGATCCACCGCGTGGTCGGTCTCGAGCCCGCGATCACGGATCCCGGCTGGCCGCTAACCCCCGCCGACCACGGCGTCCGCCTCGATTTCCACCAGGATTTCCGGGGCGATCAGTTTCCGGACCTCCACCATGGCGGTGGCAGGACGAATGTGGCCGAAGAACTCACCGTGGGCGCGGCCGACCTTCTCCCATTGAGTGATGTCGGTGACGTAGATCCGCGTACGAACCACATCCTCGAGCCTGGCTCCGAGAGCGGTGAGCGCGCGCTCGATGTTGCGCAGGATCTGCACCGTCTGCGCGTGGGGGTCACCGATTCCGACGACGTGACCTTCGGGCCCCGTCGCGGTCGTCCCCGATACGAACACGAGGTTGCCGACCTTGACAGCCCTCGAGTACCCGACGATCGGTTCCCACGTAGTCCCCGACGAGTAGTGCTGCCGTTGCATGGCGAAGCGTACGCAGTCGTGCGTGCGAAGTCTCTCGGCGCCGTCGCGTCCCCGGTGCGATCGAGCGAGCCCGTGACGAATCCTGGCGACGAGACCGGCCCGGCTGTCTTTGGAGCGACGCTGACCGACCGTCCGAACGCGTTGTCGGGCCGAGCGATCGGGAGCTCGCAGCTCGGCATCGTCAGGAGCGGAGCGACGCCGTCACGGATGGCGGGATCTCCTCCCAGGCGGATTGACGTCGAGCTGAGGAAGGCCGCCCGACCGGTCACCGTGGATGCGGTGGGACGGCCACTGGGGCAATCCCCGCGCGGCCGCGAGGCACTCCGTCGGCAGTTGCCGCCGGGCCATCGTTCGAGCTCGTTCCGATGGCGTCGATCGCGATCGAAACCGCGCGGGACGACGGCGACGTCGGCGGTGCCGGCGTCGCCGCCGCGGCCGATCGCAAGGCTCGCACTGGCCGGCGGGCCGCGCCACCGCGCATCGCTGATTGCAATGGCGCATGGGGTCGCGCGGTCCTATCGAAGGTCGCGACGATCGGAGTCCGCGCTGGAATCCTGGTCGAGCGCTGAACCGCGAGCGTGTGCGGGCCGGTCGACACCACGTCGATCACCCGCCACGCGGCGGCCGGATCGGGTTGCTGCGTTAGCGGCGGCGACTCGAGCAATGCAGCAAACGCTGCGCGGTGGTTCATGGTCACCGGTGTCCGGGTTGAGCCGCGCTGTACTTGAGTATCGAACTCAAATCGGAAACGCGGATCGCATGGCGACATGGGCACCGTGCACGGTCCCGCGCCTCCATGCGGTCCGCCAATCCCGGTCTCGACGAGGGCAGACCAGACCGTACACGCCACTGCGGCCTCCTCCCGCTCCAAACGCCTACGCACCAGCCCCCGCGCAGCCTACGCCTACTGCGTACCCACATCGTTGCACTTCCAATTCACAATCCCGCCGACCAAGAAGTGGCTTGCCCGGCTGGTCGGGCGGGTCCGGGGGAACTCATGAGAACGATTGGAATGGTGAGCTTCGTCGCGGCACTCCTGCTCGCGGCGCCGGTGTCGTGGTCACAGCAAGCAAGCAACGGCTCCGACATCGAGAGCCTCAAGCAGAAGCTCGAACAGGTCCTGAAGAACCAGGAGAAGTTGGCGAGCGAGAACCAGGCCCTCCGGGATCAGGTGAATACGCTCCAAGCAGAACAAGGCTCCGCTCGTACGGACGCGGCGAACGAATTGGAGACGTCGGTCAACAACGTCATCGCACGTATGGAAGGCCCGGCGGTCAAGTCGGCCGCGACGGCCCTTACGCTCACGGGCGAGTTCCGATATCGCACCGTCGCCGCGTGGATCAACCCGGGCGATCTCGACGGCTGGTGGACCGATGCCCGCGTTCGCCTCGGCATGCGCTACGACTTCACGAAGGACGTGAGCGCGTACGCCGAGTTCCAGTCGCACTGGGCGCTCGGGGACGGCAGCTTCACTGAAGGCGCCGGCATGAACTACAACGACGGCGGCGTGATGTCCGCTGATGGACTCACCAACGTCGACCTCTATCAGGGCTGGGCGGAACTCCGGAACATCTTCAATCGCTCCGAACTCTCGTGGCGAATCGGCCGCCAGGAAGTCGTCCTCGGCAACCAGTTCCAGTTCGGCAATGCGGACTGGTACAACGGCTGGGCGCTCGATGGCAGCCGCTTCGATTGGAACGGCAAGGACTTCAGCCTGACCGGCCTCGTGATGAAGACGTCGTCGACGGACTTCGACGCGAACCAGCTCCACTCGATCGTCAACTCTCACGACAACGACGAGTTGCTCGCCCTGTACGGCTCGATCAAGCCGTGCGAGAACCACACGATCGACTTGTACTGGATCTACACGAACGGCCACGGCGGCGCGGCCGGCGGTTCAGGTTCGAGCATCGGTTCGCTCGGCAACGGCGTCGGGAGCGCGGGATTCGGTCTCGGCGACACGGCGTACTTCCACACGCTCGGCGCTCGCGCCGGTGGCAAGTTCCCGAGCATCGCGAACGGCCTCGACTACAACGTCGAGGTGGCGTACCAGGTCGGCGACGTCAGCGGCAGCCCGGTGGGCGTGACGGACGTGGACGGGCTCGCCGTCGAAGGCGAGGTCGGCATCACGTTCGACTCCAAGTACCAGTTCCGCGTCTACACGCGCTGGCTCTACGCTGAAGGCCCGAACGACAACGACACCGGCTACATCTTCTTGTACCCGAACCGCCATGGCCAGGGCGCGTTCCTCGCTCGCTACGGCCTGCTCGATGCGCTCCCCATCGCCAACGCGATCTCCGGCCAGCTCGGTCTGACCTTCGTTCCGAGCGAGCAGTGGGTCGTCGGCGCGCAGGCAGTGTGGGACACGGCGGACGTCAACGACCTGAATGGCGTCGTGAACGACCACGACTACGGCTGGGAAGTGGATCTGTGGGCCCTGTACCAGGTCACCCCGCAGTTCTCGCTCGTCGGCGGCCTGATCCTGCTCTTCCCGGATGACGAGGGTGCGGCCCTCTGGGGAACGAACACGGACACGGCGGTTGCCGCAGCGCTCCAAGCCCGAATCAGCTTCTGAGACCTTCGGCCGCCCCCCGCTCGTGCGGGGGGATCAACTGCGAGAGAACCGAACGTCACCGGTTCCGGTGCGGCCCCGCACGGTGGTCGCACCGGAACCGATCTTTCCTCGGCATGATGCGCTCGTCACTTCGCGCGCCACCTTCAGCTCCGGCGTGCCCTTCAACGTGACGTTGCCGACGGACGTCGCGAGATCGACGTCACCGGTGAACGCGCTCGGCACCTCGATCACGAGGCTCCCCGCGCCGACTTCCGCCATCACGTTTCCGAGCGTGCCCTTCGACGAGATCTTCAGCTCACCCGTGGAGGTCTTCGCATCGATCTCGCCCAGCGCGGCGCCGGAAATGACGAGATCACCCGCCGCAACGCGCGCCTTCAGCTTGGGCGTCGACGCGGACGTGTGACACGCACCGGCTGCGACGTCCAGGTCCAACTCCAGGCCCGCCGGCACGGTCAGGGTGAGCTTCGACTGCCAGGCGTTCTGATCCGACGCGCTCATGTGCGCGTCAGACACGGTCAGGGCGCCCCCATTCACGTCGACCTTCACGTCCTTGGTGAGGTCCGCCCGACGGCCCGCCTTCTTCTCGCCGCCGTCGTAGAGCACGTCGGCGCTGATCTTGACCTCCCCCGACGCGCCCTCGATGACCGTGATCGAGCCGGCTCCCACGCGAACCTTCAGAGACTTGAGACCCGGGACGCTGATGCTCGACTCGACGACGCCGATCGACTCGTGTGAGCCCGTTGCGAGGATTCGGACGTTGCAGGACCCGCTGGCGAGCGCGAGGACGACGAGCATGATCACGAGATGAGTTCGATTCACAGGTCTCTCCGATTCACGGGATCTTCACCGGCCGGCGGAGCGCGGTCAACGGCCCCGTGGGGTTTGGCGAACACCCGTCGAGGTAGCGCTAAACTGGGCGGCCCTTTCGTTCCCGGGGCGTCTGGCGGGTTTTCACATGCGCAAGACCGTCTACTACACGTTCGGCAATCACATGCACTGGGTCGACATGGAGTGGCTGTGGGGCTACGAGGTCCTGCCGGGTTCCGTGCGCGACATGCTGCGGATCGTGAACGAGTCAGGTGCGCGGGGAAACGTCAACTTCGATGGTGTGGGCTACGAGCGGATGGCGGCGTCCGCGCCGCACGCGTTGGCCGACCTGCGGGCTGCGGTAGTCGAGGGGCGGGTCGAGGTCGTAGGCGCCTCATACGGACAACCCTATGGTTTGTTTCAGGGAGGGGAGTCGAACGTCCGCCAGAGGATCTTCGGCGTGCGCGCTGCCATGCGACTCCTCGGCGTCCGACCCCGCGCCTTCTGGGAGGAGGAATTCGACTTCCACGACCAGCTCCCCCAGATCCTGAAGGGCTGCGGTTTCACGGCCGGCTCGCTCTTCTTCCAATGGACGTGGCACACGCCGCACATCCCTCATGAGAAAGTTCCCGTCGTGCGCTGGCAGGGAATCGACGGCTCGCTTCTGGCCGTTGCCGCGCGCACCGATCTGTGCCTGCACCAATGGCCCGAGGATTTCACGGGGCTGCTCTCCAACCCCGAGCTGCGCTCGCAGTCGAAACCCGCCATCGTTCAGTGGCTCGAGCTGATGCCGTCCAAGGACTGGATGTGCCGCGCCGAGCTCATCCTCCCCAGGTTGCAGGAACTGCTCGCTCAACCCGGCCTCGACGTGAAGTGCGTGACCCTCTCCGAGCTCGTGCGCGCGTGCGAGGACGACCGTGCGCCCATTCGCCGCTACACCATGGATGACGTCTTCCACGGGATGAGCCTGGGGAAGAACGGTGACTTCATGCGCCGGCTGAGTCGCAACGCCGAGGCGCGGCTACTGGCGGCGGAGTCCGTCTCCGCCGTCGCGGGCATGTTTGGTCGACCCTATGCGAGCTGGGACGTCTACCCGACCTGGGAGCTGGAGGAGGCGTGGCGCGAGCTCCTCGCCGCGCAGCACCACGACAACGACGAGTGCGAGGCGTTGTGCGGGTTCGTCGGCGAGCGTTCCTACGAGCGCTCGCTCGGACTCAGCGGCCACGTCCTCGATCGAACCATCGCGCACCTCGCCAACCGCGCCGACGTTCCCGCCGGACACCGCCTCGTCTTCAATTCGCTGGGGTTCGCCCGGGACATCGTCGTGACGGATCGGGATGCGGGACGCGTGCTGCGGTTGAAGCACGTCCCGGCGTTCGGCTACGCGACGGTGGATCCGGAACATGCGGCCGCGATCCCCTACGGAGTTGCCGCGGCAATCACGTCCGAAGATGAAATCGCGCTCGTTCGAGACGACCTGCGCGTGGCCGTGGATCGACGCCGCGGGGTCATCTCACAGCTCTCGTCGTACGAGTTCGCCGGTGGACTGCTCGACGGCGAACACCCCCTCCTCGACCTGGCGATGGTGCGCGGCGGAGCCACGGACACCTTCTCCGAGGCCGACGTGCGCGTGGAACACGACTGCGGCCGGCCGATCGTCGTCATCGAGCGCCGCGGCCGAGACGGCGCGCGGGTGACCATGCGCGTCGCGTGCGCGGACATCCACGAGGCCATCGACGTGGAGATCGCAGCAGACCAGTTGCCGCGTCCCGACGGGCGCATGCACGCGGGCCTCACCGCGACCGTGAGCCCGGCACTGAAGCCGCTCGAACTCCTCCACGACACGCCGTACGCCATCGGGCCGGTCCAGGCGACCCACGAGCGGGTCCGCAAGTATCCGACTGGAGACTGGATGACGTCTCCACAGGTGTTCGAAACGGTGAGCGGGGCGTTCACCGGCTTGAGCCTCGTGGACATGCACCAGGGAGGGCGCGGTCTGCTCCTTCTCCACGATGGCAGTCAGTCGTTCTTCCGCGAGGGTGACCGGATCCGCCAGCTCCTGACGATGCATGACCCCTGGGATGGCGACTTCTTCCGGGATTCGCTGCGCGTCCGCCTCCGCCTGGTTCCGCATGGGCGGATGTCGCACGCGGAGCGATGGAAGCTCGCACAGGAGTTCAACGCGCCGGTGCTCTCGGCGGTCTCGCGGCGGGATGGCGGTGACATCCCCGCGGCGTTCGGCCCGTTCCACGATGATGCGCCCGGTGCGATCGCGACGGCGTTCTACCGAGAGAGCGAACACGCGGGCGAAGGCTTGGATCGATGGGCCGGTCGCGGCATGGGACACCCCTACGTCCTTCGAATCGTGGAACTGAACGGCCGCCACGCGTCCGCCACGATGATATTCCCCGGCCCCATCGCGCGTGCCGTTCGCACGAACCTCATGGGCGAGGCGGAACTCGACCTGCCCGTGAAGGCCGCGTCCGTCGTGCACGGCCCCCACGGACTGCCATGGAGCTCGATCACGATGGACCTCGAACCCCACGCCATCGCCACGGTCATGCTCGACCTCGAGATCGGCCGGAAAGTCACGCGCGATCTGGATGCTCACCGATCCGTCTGGGCCACCGTTCATCGCACGGTGCATTCGTGACGTTCCTCAAGCACATACCGGGCGTCCGGCGGGATGACGGGGGCGACAAGGCGCCGGTCCAGAAGCGCGTGGGCGTCGTCGGTCTCCACGAAGGGCGGACGCTCGTGATCGGCAGTGATCGCTGCCGGCATGCCCGAGTCGTGGCCGCCTGCGACCTCTCGGAGGAGAAGATCGCGACGACCCGCGCCGAGCGGCCCGACATCGCGTTCACGACGGACTACGCCGCGCTCCTGGCGATGGCGGACGTCGACATCGTCGCGATCTACACACCGGATGCGTTGCACGGCACGCACATCACCGCCGCGTTCGATGCGGGCAAGGACGTCATCTGCACCAAGCCTCTCGTCAATTCGATCGCTGATGCGCGAACGGTGCTCGCCGCGGCACGGCGAACGGGACGCAAGCTGCTCGTCGGCCAGAGCACCCGGTTCTTCGAGCCGTTCCAGCGCCAACGGCGTTCGTTCGACGCAGGCGAGTACGGCGCCCTCGAACTCGTCGATGCGCACTACATTCACCGGATGGACTGGTTCTACGACAAGAGCCCGTGGGCGGTGACCGACACGGACTGGATCTTCCTCGGGATGAGCCACCCGATCGATCTTGTGCGGTGGTACCTGGGCCCCATCGTTCAGGTCCAGGCGTTAGGCGGGCGCTCGGCGTTGGGAACGAGCTACGGCCTCTCCACGTTCGACATCTACACGGCGAACCTCGTCGCCGCGGACGGCCGCATCGGTCGGGCCATGGGCCATTACGGTTGCCACGAATTGCCGACCGCGCGCAATTGCATCGAGCTCATGCTCTACGGCAGCCGGCGTTCGGGCCTCGCTCAATACCACGACATGCGCTACGTGCATTCGTCGCCCGATGGGACTGAGGTGACCGAGGACCCGCTGTATGCGCTCCGCCATCGCTACTTCAACTCCGAGGTCCACGGCATGCACTATGGCGAGTTCGCCAACTACCTCGATCACTTCGCGCGAGCGCTGATCGATGGCACGCCGTGGTCCCCCACGCTGGAGGAGGGCTTGGAGACCTTCTGCGTCATGGAAGCCGTCCGGCGTTCGGCGCTCACGCGTCAACCCGTCGACGTCCGCCCGTTGCTCGCGGAGATTGGACTCGTGCCCGGCGCGCCCGAGAGCGCGCCGTAGGACCTCCGCCCTCGGGTCAGAATCGGATCTCGAAGCTCGCCGTCGTCATCAGCCCGATGCCACCCGAGCAGGTGTTCGCTGCGTCGAAGACGATCCCCTGCACGTGCGCCACCGCGCCTGCGAAGCTTGGCGAGACCGAGAACGACTGCGCCGCTTGACCGAGCGCGTCCGTGTAGAGCGGGAATCCAGGAGTGCTGGCTCCGTTGAAGACGAAGCCGTAGTTGCTGAGATTCACGTCGACCACCAACGCCCCTCCGAACTGTTGTCCCGGAACGAAGGTAGGCGTGATGGCGAGAGCGACGGGCTGATTCGGCGCGCCCGACCACTGGAAACTGCACGGATTCCCCGCGGGTGCGGTGACGGCGAGCGGCCCGTGGCCGGTCCCCCCCACACCGTTCACCGTCAGGCTCGCGCACGCCGAATTCGCCTGCCCCAGCGGGTCGAACGAGAAGTCGTCGAAGTAGGCGGTGAACCCTGGGCGCCAAAGCGGTGCGTGCATGTCGAGCTGCACCTCGACGAATCTGGTCCCTCCGGCGCCGCTGTACACGGTGATGCCGTCGATGCTCAGCGTCGATGACGTCGCCGTCGCGCGCATCACGAGGTGGTGCCACCCGAACGTGCGCGGGATGGTCGTGTTGCCGCTGACGTTCGGCGCGCTGAACGTGTAGAAGCCACCGGCCGCCGCCGTCATGTAGTCCCACGTCCCCAGCGTGAACGGGCCCGTGTTCAGCGTGAGATAGTTGCTCGACGAGACGTTGGCTCCCGTATCGAGAAGCCACACCCCGATCTCGCCGTAGACGGGAGCGGGAAAGACGTGCCGGATCATGGCGAACTTGGCCGCGTTGCCCGAAGTCGGTCCGTTCGTGTCGAGGCGCACGCTGTGATTGAAGCTGTGATAATGGATCGTTGACGGGTACGTCACCGTGCCTTGGGTCGCGAGCTGCGACCAGAACGGCTTCAGCCCGGGAGATTCGAAGTCGTCGGTGAAGGCGGTGACGTTCTGAGCGAGGGTCGCCGTCCCCGTGAACGCCAAGAGGACGATCACTCGAATGGCCAGATTGCGGCATGAAAACGAACGGTTGACGAGCGAACGAGACCGCTGTGGGCGTGCCATGACGACTCTCCGTGGGTCGAGCCCGGACGACGGGCGAGATGCACATCGCTCGCCTGCGCCCGACGGCATCGGGCACCACCAGGCCAGCGCTCAGGGTCTCTTGAGCACGCTTGGTTCGAGAACCCCACGGCGCCGATCCCGTCGGCGACAGATTTTGGACCGAGGCTCGGCGACGGCATCACCCACGCGAAGGAGCAGAGCCCCGGCGACGGCACCAGCGGGCTGCCACTTCGGCCGGAGAACCCGACGGGTCGCGGTCAAGGATTGGGCTTGGCGGCGGGAGCGCTCTCTGTCCGTCGTGCTCGCGGCTTCGGCGCCGGCGGTTTCACGAAGAGGGAATCGTCGACGGGCACGTCGCGCTCGACGCTTTCGGTCGTGATCGTCACCTTGACCCCCGTGGAGACGGTCATGACGACCTTGGTTTCCGTGAGAATGCCGTCGATCTCCTTGTACTCGATCACTTCCGACGTGGTCGACATCTTGCCCATGGCCGTCTTGCTCACTCCCTTGGTCTTGTAGGCGAGGTGGGTCGCCGCGTCGACCCACACGGTCTTCGGCTCGCCTTCACCGGGGAGCGGCGTCTGCTTCAAGACGATGGCGTCGTGATTGCCGTCCTTCGTCCGCTCGATGATCTCGATCTTCGCAAAGGATTCGCGCCAACGGGCGGCCGAGTCGAGGTACGCCTGGCGGCGGATCTGCGCCAGCTCCTCGCCCTTCAGCTCGCGAAGGCCCTGGATGGGATCGGCGCTCCAACACTGGGTGCCGTCGAACACCTGGATCGTCTCTCCGACGGATGTCATGTCCGTGACGACGCGCAATCTGTTCGGGGCGGCGATGAGCGAATCGATGGTCGCTTTCAGCCCCATCACGGTCATCGTCGACCGCGTTCGGATGCTTTTCGTCGACCGCAGGCGTTCGGCGCCGCCCATCGCAGTGACGATGGCGTCCATCACCGCCGCCGCTTCGGGCGACACTTCGATCGCGGATGGTTGGGACTCGGTGGCTGCGGGAGCCGTATCGGGTGCCGATTGGCTCGTCGGCTTCAACCGCGGTGCGTTGGCGAGCTCGCGGAGGGCGGTCTCGACGTAGGGGTCGCGACCCGCCGCGAAATCGGCCTTCTTCGCCTTCACTTCGACGTCAGGAACGACACCCCGCCCTTCGACCAGTGATCCGTCAGGGAGCCTGAAGTCTGCGACGACGGTCTGAAGTCGCCAGCGGTACGGGAGCTTCTCCACGACGGACGGCAGGGCCGCGCCCATCGACGTGTTGCCGACGACGCGCGCACGTCCCACGGCCTGAAGGCCCGACGCCAGGATCTCGGACGTGCTTGCCGACGACGCGTCCACGATGATCACGAGCGGTCCCACGTAGGGATTGGGGGACGGATTCACGCGGAAGTGGATCTCGTCGGTCCGCGTGCGCATCACGCCGAGGTCGACTTCGTTGCCCAGGAACGACCTGGCGACGCCCATGGCGATGGTGCCGAGTCCGCCGGGGTTTCCTCGCAGATCGATGATCACGCCGCTCGCGTCCCGCGCGCCGTCCAGCGCCTCGTTCACCCGCTCCAGCACCTCGGTGAAGCACGGGCTGAAGCGGACGTACTGGACGTTGCCGTCCAGTCGACGGGCCTCGAAGTCGGCCGTCATCGATCCCAGGTTGCCGAAGTGGATCCGCGGAACGTCCGGCTTCGCCAGCTTCAGCGTCACGTCGCGCGTTTCACCCGACGGTGCGCGCAACGTCGCCGTGACGGCCTCGCCCGGCTGTCCGGCGAGGGCATTCTCGATGAGGTACGGAACGAATCCCTGCCAGCGCTCCGGGGAACGTTCCTGCGCCCGTCTGCGGATGCGATCCAGATCGTTCCCGTTCGTCCCGATCACCTCGTCCCCCACGCGCACGCCGGCGGCTTCCGCAGGCGATCCCGGATGCACGCGCACGACGATCATCGCATCCTCGACGCCAGAGACGTCGAACCCTGCGACGCCATCCGCCACCCCATCCTTGCCGCCGCCGGCGCGCGCTCCCTCTGGGCCGCTCGCCTCGCCAGCATCGCCGTCGAGTTCGTCGTCAGGCGGAAGGACGTTCACGTGCGAATGCCCGAGAGCTGCCGTCAACTCGCGGAGCGCCGATCGGAACTCGCCGTCGTTGGACGCCTGGTCGACCTTCGGGCCGACCTCGTCGTGGACGTGCTGCCAGTCGACGCCGCCGAGCTTCGGGTCGTAGTGGCGGTCGGCGATCGTCGTCCACGCGGCATCGAAAATCTCGCGCCGCTGTCCCGTCGTGAGCCACGGCTTCTCCGTGGCGCAGCCGCAAAGAAGCGAGGAGGCGATGAAGGCGAACGCGAGGCGGCGGATGACACGATGCATGGGGCAGCTCCGAAGGCGGAGATGCTACCAGCGCCGCGCGACCGCTCCCTCAACGC
Source organism: Planctomycetota bacterium (assembly GCA_044222185.1). Taxonomy (GTDB): domain Bacteria; phylum Planctomycetota; family CAIWVZ01; genus JBGANV01. The sequence goes on along the minus strand of JBGANV010000002.1, from coordinate 434,450 downwards.
TGCTGCGAGCCGACGTAGCGCGCGGGCTCGGGTAGATTCGGCATCAGCATCCCGAGAATCGCCATCGCCGTGCCGAAGCCTTCCGAGCGCGGGAACTCGCGGTCGTTCCACCCGCCGTCCGCCTCCCGCGTCTTCCAATAGAGCTGATAGAGCTGCTCGCGCAACGGGGCCCGCTCCGCCGCGGGAAGCGCCTCGATCGCCTGGGCGACGTACGTGTGACCGTAGTGGAAGAAGTAGGGCGCTATGGCGTAGGGACCCTCGTGGGTGCCCGGTTTCCTGCGGCGGTCCTCCAGGAACTGCCAATTCGCGAAGAAGGCCTTCACTGCGTCGCGCACCCGATCGACCGACGAACGACCTGCGGCCAGGAGGGTCACCTCGCAGATCGCGGTGCGCGCGCACGATCCCGCCGGCGTGTTGATGGGCGAAGTCCGCCCACGCTCGCTCTGCCCGTACTGGAACGCGCCGGAATCCACGCGCGCCTTCTCGAGGACGTCGAGTCCGCGCGCGATCACCTCGGGCTTCACCGCAAACCCCTGCTTCTTCGCGGCGAAGAGCGCCTGAAGCGTCGGGGCGGTCATGAACGTGCTCGATGGATTGCTCTTCGTCATCCCGGCCGGGCGCGAGTAGTTCCATCCTCCGGTCTTCGCGATCTCCGTGTCCTCGATCGTCTTGATGAGCTTCTGGATCAGCGCCTTCGCCCGGGTCGCCCGCTCGCCCGTGACGGCCTTCAACTCGAGCGCGCGCAACAGCACGTGCAGTCCGTAGGCATGCGCCCACCCGCGAACGTCGTAGGTCCCGAGGAATCCATTTTGAAGGAGGTCGTTCGTCTCGAGTTCGTGCATCGCGAAGTCGAGACCGCGCGCGACGGCAGCCTGCCGCGCCGCGTCCCCATCGAAGCCCGGCACCTCCATCAACGACCAGCAGACGATCGCCGTACCGCCGACGCGGTACCCGGGTGGGATCTCGGCTCCGACGCGGTACACACCCTCGTACGGCCACTCCGTGGCAGCCTTGCCATCCTTCCGGGCGACCTCGATCCTGGCCTGGTTGCGAGCGGCCCAGGCCTTCTCGTCCTCGGGCGTCTTGAACCTGCGCGGACGCGGCTCAAGTCCGAGGATGTAGTTCTCCTGTTGCGCGATCAGGAGCTTGACTCCGTCAGCGATGGCTGACTTGAGCTGAGCCTCGGTGGTCGGTTTCGACTCCTGTGCGACGACGATCGCACCGTTGAGGACGAGGAGCGAAGCCAGGCAGAGGGCGCGTCCGGACAACATCGACGACTCCGTTCGTGTCGGTCAGCGTAGGGGATGGACGCGGATCATACTCGCCAAACGCGCGAGCGTGTGCCCGTGCCTCGGCGGCTTTCGCGCCAGCGGCTAAGCTCCGCTCATGACGCCATCCGTCGTGGTCGTGGGGTCGCTCAACATGGATCTGGTCGTCACGACGCCGAGACTTCCTGCGCCTGGTGAGACGCTTCTCGGCGGGGGGTTCGCGAATCACGCTGGCGGGAAGGGCGCCAATCAGGCAGTCGCGGCCGCGCGCCTCGGCGCTCGAGTGACCATGGTCGGGGCGTGCGGCCAGGATGCCTTCGGCAACGCACTCGTCGCCGGTCTGGCGGCCGACGGTGTGGACGTCACCGGGGTGCTCCGCCGTGATGATGTCCCCACGGGGATCGCCCTCATCACGGTCGACGCGGCCGGCGCCAACACGATCGTCGTTGCAGCGGGTGCCAACGCGACCCTCACACCCTCCGACGTGGACCGAAGCCGGCAGGCCATCGTGGACGCCGACGTGCTCGTCGTGCAGCTCGAGACGCCGCTCGCGGCCATCACGCATGCAGTCCAACTGGCGGCGGCGTCCGATCGTCACGTCATCCTGAACGCCGCGCCGGCGGCGACACTGCCCCGCGAGCTGCTCGCGGGCGTCCGCACGCTCGTCGTCAACGAAACGGAGGCCGCGATCGTGGCCGGGACGAGCGGTGAGATCTCGACGTTGCTTGCGGCGCTCCGGGCGCTCGGTCCAAAGACGGTCGTCGTGACCCTCGGGGATCGAGGCGCGCTCACGCTCCACGAGAGCGAGTTGATTCGCACGCCGGCCTTTCCGGTGAACGCCGTCGACACGGTGGGCGCCGGCGACGCCTTCGTCGGATCATTCGCCACGGCTTGTGCGATGGCGTCGCCCGTCCGTCATGCGCTGCGATTCGCAGCCGCGGCGGGCGCGCTCGCGGTCACGCGCGCAGGAGCCCAATCGTCACTCCCCCATCGGGCCGACGTCGAGGGCCTCCTGGCGTCCGCCGCGACACAGGCTTGACGCCCGTTCCCCGCTCCCGAGCGATCAGTTACCCTCGCGCGACTCCACCATGAGGATCAAGATCATCGGCCGGCCCGTGGACGCGTTCCTGGCGAAAGTCAGTGCCATGGGATTCGAGCCCGGAGGCGAGAGACCCGACGTCATCATCGCCTACGGCGGCGATGGCACGTTGATCGGGGCGGAGCGCGACTACCCCGAGATCCCCAAGATCGGGATGCGCCACGACTCCACGTGCATCAAATGCGATCGCCACAAGGACGAGCGCGTGCTCGAACGGCTCGCCACCGGCGGACTCACCGAGGAGCGGTTGATCAAGCTCGTGGGCGCCTGCCGCGATCACACGACGGTCGCGATGAACGACATCATCTTCCGCAACTCCGATCCCCGATCGGCGGTGCGCTTCTTCGTCTCGTTGAATGGGCAACGTGTGACGGAGGAGATCATCGGCGACGGCCTCGTCGTCGCGACACCCTTCGGCTCGTCGGCCTATTTCCGCTCCGTCACGCGAATGATGATCCGCACGGGAATCGGCGTGGCGTTCAACAACTGCACGGACCTTCTGAATCACCTCGTCATCGGCGAAACGGAAGTTTTGACGATCGACCTCACGCGCGGGCCGGCGACACTCACCTCGGACAACGAGCCCCACCTCTTCCCGGTGGACGGTGGCGACCGCCTCACGATCCAGCGCGCGCCGGGCATGGTGCGGCTCCTGGCGGCCGACACTCTGCGCTGCCCTGATTGCCGCTACATCAACGCGCCGCGCCGGCGGTACTGAGCGATCCCGGGTCAGGGGGGCGGCTCGGCACGCACCACGGTGAAGTCCTGCCAGCGCGAGCGCGAGATCGCGACACCCGTCTCGACGTCGATTCCCTCGACGCGCCAGGTGACGGCGAACGAATGCGTACCCGTCCACTGCAACCGATCCGCCGCGGATGCGAGGACCTGTTCGATTCCCGCGAGGCCGCCGTTCCGGAGCAGCGTCGCTGAGGTTGCACGATCCCCGAGAAGGACCAGGCTTCCGTCCGCACGCGTGTCCAGGCGCGCGAGCGGCACCTCCAGCGCGAAACGCGGGCGCGACGCGATGCCGAGGTCGAACTCGACCGTCGCTCGGTAGGCCGGCGCCGCGCTCGGCGCGCGAAACACGAGTGGCGGCAGGACGCCCTGTGTGACGCGAGCCCTGCCCGTCGGGTAGGTCGCTTCGATGAGCGGAAGCGTACGGATCGCGACCACCTCCGCCACGACGTTCGGATCGACCGTCACGTGATCGATGGCCGGATCGCTGAGCCAGCGCAACTCTTCCGGAAGCGGCAAGGCGACACGGTGGTCGGCCGGCAGTTTCGCGACGCGAAGCTCGACGGACGTCTCCCCGCCCGACCCTGCGATCGTGAACCGGATCGCGACCGGAGCCGCCACCGCCTGCGTCCGCGCCACGAGCCCACCCAGCGCGCGCGCGGGCACGGGCGTCGTGAATCGGTAGGTGCCGGGCGCGGCCGGGTCGGGCTTCAGGTCGGGAAGTTGGTCCGGAAGCGGAGCGAGGTCCGGACACGCGCGCGTGAACCGGCGATCCTGCACGCTGAGGACGACCATGCCCCGTGGATCCTCCCGAAAGCCATCGAGGTCCGTCACGTCGCCGATGTCGCGCGTCCAGCGCACGTCGACGGGCCGCCGCGTGAACGGCGCATGGGTCGCAAACTGGATCGTGAACTGGAGCGTGGGGATTCCGCCAAAGTCACCCTCGGGGTCGACGACGACGAAGCGCGTACCGGGCGGGCTCTCGTCCGCGACGTCTCGGAGCGACTCGAGGCGAGACTGGATGCCCGCGCCGGCGAGAAGCTCCGTCCGCGCCAGGTGAACGCTCATGTCCACCGTGTAGATGGCGAGTGGCGCGAATGCGGCCACGATCAGGAGGCGACGCCCGGATCGAACGAGGCCTTCCGAGGTCGCGGCCACCCAGACCGCGAACGCAGCCATGCCGGGGTAGAACACACGGGAGATCGAGTGGTCGCCGGTGTCGACGAACACGACCAGCGGAGGCACGAGAACGCAGACCCACCCGACCAGGATGAGCAACGACCGCGCGAAGTTGCGAGGGCGGAGCGCGAGCCCGACGAGCGCGGGAATCAGCGCGGTGACCAGGGCGACGGTGCGGAGCCCGAAGACGACGTCTCCGCTACCCAGTCCGCGGAGCAGCTGCGCAGTCCCCGGCGCCATTCCGGCGAAGACGTCCGCCGAGTTCCAGTAGGCGAGGCTCCGCATGAGGATCGCGGGAATCGCCAGGAGGTCACCGGGCCGGAGCTGGGCGTCCGTGAGGTACTGCGGTCGCCAGGTGCCGAGATACCAAGCACGCGCTGCAACCGCGACGCCCACGCCGACGGCCACGCTCGCCAGGAGGATCCAGGGTTTGCGGCGCTCGACCGTCGGGTCACGGTGAAACCAGGCCAGTGCCACGAGCGGGAACGACGCGAGCGCCACGTCCTTGCTGCAGAAGGCCAGTGCCGCGGAGATGCCCGCCATCCACGCGCTCGCGCGTGAGCCCGTCGATCGGTGGCGGACGATGCAGAGCCCGAGCACGATCGTGAATAGGACGGCGAGCTGATCGCCCTGGGCCGAGATCCAGCTCACGGCCTGCGCACCGCCGGGCAGGATCCCGAACAGGCCGGCGCCCATCGCAGCCGCGGCTGCGTCCATTCGCGTGCGCAGCAGGCGGTAGAGCAACCATGCCGTGAACGCGTGCAACGATATGGCGACGACGTGGAACGTGGCCGGGGATGCCAGCCCGTCGCTCAACCGAATCAGGCACCACCACAGAACCCACGTCGTCGGGCGGAAGAGGTAGTGATTTTCCATTCTGCCGCCGACCACCTGGACCCACGCCGGCCGGGGTTCCAGGCCCAACGCCTCGCCGACGCGCGGAAGAATCAGGTAATCGTCGGCCTGAAACGGGAGCGGAATGCTCCACGCCTGACCGAGGGCCGCGAGCAGTATCACCGCAACACCGAAACGCATCGATGGGCGCGCGGATGACGGAGCTGCGGCGGGCTCGTGCATGGGGCCGGATGATAGCCATCGACCGAGACTGCCGATGAACAGAAACGTCATCGGGGCCGGACCGACACTTGACCTACGGCTCGTGGGGCGCCAGAGTCCGCCCGCGAAGACTCGCATCGGAGAAGGTTTGAGCGTGACCTCGACGGTCGACAGTTCACAAACGACGGCCTCGGAGCTGGCGGCCCGCGCACGGGACGCCTTTCAGCGCATCTGGCTGGCGACGCGCCGCACGACGGACGTCGACGGGATGCGCCGGTCGATGGTCGAGAACATGAAGTTCCGCCTGGGGATCCGGCCAGACGAGGCGTCCTCACGCGACGTCTACATGAGCCTCGCCTACTCGGTTCGCGACCTGATCGTGGAATCGCTCCACGACGCGGCGGCGCGGATCAATCACACCGGCAGCAAGCAGGTCTGCTACCTGTCGATGGAGTTCCTCATCGGACGTCTGCTCACGAGCAACATCCTGAACCTGGGGATCCACGACGCCGTCGAGCAGGCGCTGGCACCGCTCGGTGTCAACCTCGCCCAGCTCGCTGATCTGGAGCCCGAAGCGGGCCTCGGAAACGGTGGACTGGGTCGCCTCGCGGCGTGCTTCCTCGACTCCCTCGCCACCATGGGGTATCCCGCGACGGGATACGGCATCCTCTACGAGCATGGGATGTTCCGTCAGGAGATCGTCAACGGCCGCCAGGTCGAACGCCTGGACAACTGGCTGCGGTCGCCATCGCCCTGGCTCATCGCACGTCCGGACCACGCCGTGAAGGTCGAGTTCTACGGGCGCGTGGTCGACGGGACGGATTCCGCGGGACGGTTCGCCCCCAAGTGGGTCGAAACCCACGCGGTCATCGGTGTTCCCAAAGACATCCCCGTCGTGGGTTTCGGGGGCCGCTTCGTGAACATGCTGCGGCTGTGGCAGGCGACGGCCACCTCGGGCCTCGACCTCGATCTCTTCAACCAGGGCGACTACGTGGGCGCGGTCCGCGAGAAGACCAACACGGAGTCGATCTCCAAGATCCTCTATCCGAACGACTCGCTCGAGCAGGGTCGCGAGCTGCGCCTCATGCAGGAGTACTTCTTCGTCGCCTGCTCCATCGCAGACGTGATGCGGAAGTTCCGCGAGCGCACGACCGATCTGTCGAAGCTCCCCGACCAATTCGCCATCCAGCTGAACGACACGCATCCGGCGCTGGCCGTCATCGAGCTGATGCGCGTGCTGGTCGACGTCGAGCACATGGATTGGGACGCGGCCTGGAGGCTCGTCGTCGACTGCGTCGGGTACACCAACCACACCCTCCTGCCCGAAGCATTGGAGAAATGGCCCGCGAGCCTGATGCAGAAAGTCCTCCCCCGCCATCTGCAGATCGCGCGGGAAATCGATCGGCGGTTCCTCGAGGCCGTCCGGGCCAGGTTCCCCGGTGACGGCGAGCGCGCGAGCCGCCTGTCGCTCTTCGAATCCGGCTACTCCGAGCAGGTCCGCATGGCGCACGTGGCCGTCGTCGGAAGCCACGCGGTGAATGGCGTCTCCGCGCTTCACACGGAGCTGTTGAAGCAGAACCTGTTCGCCGATTTCCACGCGTTGTGGCCGAAGAAGCTCAGCAACAAGACGAACGGCGTCACGCCGAGGCAGTGGGTGCTGAAGGCGAATCCGCCGCTCGGGGCGCTGCTCACCGAGCGGCTCGGGCCGGGTTGGATCACCGATCTGGGTTGCGTGTCGGCGCTGCGACGTTCGGCCGGCGATCCCGAACTCCAAGCCCGACTGCAGGCGATCAAGCTCGCGAACAAGACTGCCCTCGCGGCATTCGTGAAGGACTCGACGGCGATCACGCTCGATCCGCGGATGCTCTTCGACGTGCAGGTCAAACGACTGCACGAGTACAAACGCCAGTTGATGAACGCGCTCGGGACGCTCATCCGCTACCGCCGGCTGAAGTCGGGCACGGCCGGCGACATGCAACCCCGAGCCGTGATCTTCGCGGGCAAGGCGGCGCCGGGCTACTACATGGCGAAGCTCGTGCTGCGATTCATCTGCCGCGTCGCCGACATCATCAACTCGGACCCGCAGACGCGCGATCGCCTGGCCGTCGTCTTCCTGCCGAACTACGGCGTCTCGATGGCGGAGAAGATCATTCCCGCCGCCGACCTCTCCGAGCAGATCTCTACGGCCGGCTGTGAGGCCAGCGGCACCGGCAACATGAAGTTCGCCATGAACGGCGCGCTCACGATCGGGACGCTCGACGGCGCCAACATCGAGATGCGCGACGCCATCGGCCACGAGTGGTTCTTCGACTTCGGCCTCACCGCCGACGAGATCACCGCACGCCGCGCCGCCGGCTACGACCCACGCCAGGTCATCGCCGCAAACCCCGAGATCGCCGACGCCGTCGAGATGATGACGGACCCGTCGTTCCATCCCGACGAGCCGTCGCTGTTCCGCTCGCTCCACCACGCGCTCGTCAGCGGCGGCGACCGTTGGTTCGTCCTCGCCGATCTTCCCGCCTGGCTCGAGACGCAGGACCGAATCGACGCGCTCTATCGCCGCCCTTCCGAGTGGCATCGCTGGGTCGTCCACAACATCGCTGGCATGGGTCCGTTCTCCAGCGATCGCACGATCCACGACTACGCCTCCGAGATCTGGGGCCTGAAGTCCGTCCTGGGGTGAACGTTGCGCGACGGGCGCCTGACCGCCCGCAGTCGGGCTCGTCAGGACACACCCGCTCGAGTTGACCACGCCGGTGGAATCTCTACACTCCGCCCCGGTTTCATCAGGATCGGGAATCGGCAGCCGCACAGCACCGCGGCAGGAGGCCGGCGCGTGGAAGGATCTGCATCCAAGGGCCGTGGCTCCATCCCCCACGCCCGGAACGGACGGCGGCGAGGCGCGCCGTGTTGATCGTTCCCGGTCGCCCATCCACCGACGCATTGACCTGGTGGGTGATGAAGACCGAGGGTGGACGGCTGACCGCAAACGACCTCGCACTCACCGTCGGCGGCAACGCAATCGAGGCCGACATCCAGTGCTTCTCGATGAGCCGGCAGGACGATCCCGCGGACGCCGGGCTCTTGTATCTCGTGGCGACGCTCGGTTTGCCCGCCGATACGCCGTTCCGGCTGACCGCCCGCTTGAACACGGAGTCGTTCGCAGATTCGCGCACACTCCCTGAGGACGAGACGGCGCCTCTGACGCTGGCCATCGGTTCATGCCTCTCCCTCGCGCAGAGTGGGCGCCTTCCGGACGCATACCCGACCCCAGGGATGCGTTCGAACGATCCGATCCACCTTCGCATCCTCGCCGGCGACCAGATCTACATGGATCTCTCGCCCGAGTCGGGGCAGCCCCTCCTATTCGGTGACGCGCCCGAGCCCTGGCCGCGCTACTTCCGCCAGTGGAACGACGAACGCTTCCGCCGCTTCATCACCGCGTCGCCCAACATGGTGATGGCCGACGACCACGAGTTCTGGAACGACTATCCCGACGGCAACGTGTGGCAGGCGTTCGCGTCGCGCAAGCTCGCCGACGCCTGCGATCGCACCTTCAGCCTCTACCAGGCCGGACTGAACCTGGGTGCGGCGCGCATCGCGCGTTTTGGGGCGCCAGCGCCGAACGATCGTCGCCTGGGACAGGTCCTGGACGACGAGGCTCGGACGTTCGGCTTCTTTCTCGGGCAGGTGCCCGTGTTCTTTCTGGACACGCGCACGCGCCGCACGCGCTACGACGCCGATCGCCCACGCATCGTGCCCGCGGAGTGGATGGCGAGGTGCGTCGATTGGCTTCGGTCACTCGAGCGGCCCGGCGTGCTCGTGCTCTCCCAGCCCCTCGTCGATGAACGAGTGGGCGGATTCCAGCGCTTCTTCCACCTGTTCGGAGACGCCAACCTCGTCGACTTCGACGACGACTACTCGACGCTCTGCGACGCCTTGTTCACGGCTCCGCACGATGTCCTCGTCCTTTCGGGAGACATCCACTGGAGCCGCGTCTACCGGCTGACGCGCAGCGGAACGTCCCGTCAGATCTACGAGGTGATCTCGTCGCCGCTGGCTCGCATACCCACCGACGGCTCCAAGACGGGGAAGGACACCGGAGACATCAAGTGGTCTGGGCCAGCATCGGGCGCCGCGCGCTGGGACCGGATCTGGGACGCCGTCGCCGATGAGACGTTCACGCTGTGCAGGCTCGCGCCGCAGCCCGCGGAGGCGGGCGGTGCCATCAACGTCCGTTGGGATGCGTTCGGTCGTCGCGGCTCTGCTCCGCATGAACGGATCGGCAGCGATCAATTCACCCTGAAGTGAGGACACACGTGCGGAACCCAAACACCTCAGTGCGCTACGACCCGAAGGCGACGACGAACACGGGCCTCGTCGACCTGACGCGGACATTCCGGTCGAAGGACAACGCCGAGTTCTTCGCTCACGTGGGCCGCGCGATCGCCAAGAAACGGGATGACGACGAGCGCTCCCTGAAGCAGGGTGCGCGCGCCGCCATCGTCCTGCTGGGCGAATATGGCCACATCGGAAGCGAGTTCCGCTCCGCGCAGCGGGAACTGCGCCTCGATCGCCGCCCCTCGCTTTGGTCCCACGCCGCCCTCCTGACCGACGAGCTGCCGACGTCTGCCGAGTCCATCCGCCGCGGCGGGCCGTGGCTCTACGAGAGCACGCTGGAACCGGCGGACGGGTTCGGGTCGTATGCAGACCGCGTGGGAGTCTCCGCGCGGAGGCTCGGTGACTACTCCCGAGGCGATTTTCACCCCGCGCGGGAGCATTCGTGCCCGAACGTAGCCGTGATCGTCTTCGAGATGTCGGCGGAGGAATCGAAGAAGATCCACGACCGAGCGACGCATCCTGCGCTGGACCAGGGTGTGTTCGACTTCACGGGCCTCCTCGCGACCTGGTACGGCTTCATCCTGGGACGTGGCTCGGTCCCCAACCCACTCGCGAGCGGGGTCGCGATCCCGTCCTCCGCGTACGTGCAGTTCGCGTATGACGCGATCTCGGTCGACCTCGGTCCCGGTGCGCAACAGCGCAACACGACGCCCGAGCACATCTGGCAGGGTGTCAGGAAGCTGCACGAGCTCTGTCGGACGTACACGCGGCCGACCACGCTGAAAGGCAAGGTCGAGTCCACCGAGCGGTCGATCAACGGCTGGTACTGCGCCCGCGACATGGCCGGTGTGATCTGCCCTCCGGAGGCCACGTTGCCGCTGACGCTCCCCGAGGCCATCAAGAACCTGCGAGGGTGAACCCGTGAAGACCTACGTCATCGACCGCACTGCGCCGCTTCCGCCAACCGCACGCGGGCAATGCCATGCTGGAGCTGCCGAGCGCGACATCACGCCGCCGCTGGGCTTCTCGACGGCGGGCTACTCGGTCGACGGCCGCGCCGGACGCGGGGTGCTTGGTCACCTCTTCGCCCGGGCGTTGGTGCTCGAAGACATTCGCGGTCTTCGATCGGCCTTCGTCGTGACGGACACGCACTGCGCGTCGCGCTACGTGCTCGAGACCGTCGCAGCGCGCGTGGGACCGAGCTGCGGGATCAGCGTCGATCGCCTCGTGCTCTGCGGCACGCACACGCACACGGGGCCTGGCAACCTTTATGGGAACAGCCTCTACGACTCCATGGCGCAGGCCACGCAGGGCTTCGACGAGACCTGGGCGAACTGGGTGGCGTCCCGAATCGCAGATGCCGTGGAAGCGGCGACGGTGGCGCTTCAACCTGCGCGCATCGGTGTGGGACGCTCGGAGCTGTGGGGCATTTCACAGAATCGAAGCCTCACGGCCTTCTTGCAGAACGTCGAGTCCCAGGATTGGAATGCGCCCGGGTCGCCGGGTGGCTCCGCGCCGGCGAACCTCGGCGTCGATGTCGCCATGGGCGACGTCGAAGGTACGGAGAACGACAGGCGGCACGCCGTGTCGCCGCGCGTCGTGGCCCTCGGCGCCTGGAGGACCGACGGCACCGATTCGGCGATCGGCGTTCTCGGGCTCTTCGCATGTCACAGCACGACGCTCGGGTTGGAGGATCCGGTCTACTCCGCGGACTGGCCGGGATGGGCCGTCGAGACCATGCGGGAAGCGCTCGGGCCCGGCGTCATCGTCGCCTGCGCCAACGGAGCGGCGGGAGACGTCAACGGGCTGCGTCGCGAACTCGATTCGCGGCGTGAGGTGTTGGCGCGAACGGTGGGCGCTGCCGTGGGACGGGCCGTCGTGGACGCAGCCGCCACGGCCAAGCTGAGCGCCGCTTCCACGCTGACCATCGATTCGTGGTTCGTCGAGTGCGACACGCGCGACAAGACGATCGGCGGATCGACGGCGACGACGCTCGCCCGACGATGGGCCGTCGGAACTCCCGTGCTCGGCGGGGCGGAGGACGGACGCACGACCTTCTGGAAGATCGGGCTCGCTCGCGAAGGCATGCGGTCGACCACCGACTTCGCGGCGGATGCACCGCAGATCCCGAAGAAGAGTCTCCCCGGCGCGATCCAGTTCATCGCCGATCACCTGCTCGGCGTCGAAGCTCCGCCGATCCTCCCGATGCACGTCGTCCGCATGGGGTCATCGGCCTTCGTCACCGTTCCCGGCGAACCCACGGTCGTCGCGGGCTTGCGCATCGAACGCATCGCGCAGGCGATGCTGAGCGGCGTGACCGACGTCGCGGTCATCGGCTATGCGGGCGACTACTCGGGGTACTTCACGACGCCGGAGGAGTTCGACGTCCAGGACTACGAAGGGGCGCACACCTTGTGGGGCAAGTGGTCGGTGCCGCACCTGATCGCGTGCATGTCTGGCGCGTTGATCGGCGCGCCGAACACGCCCCCTGCGCCTGGGCCGGTTGGATTCGACACCGTGCCCGTGAACATCTTCGCCCCGAACCTGCTGGATGAACGGCAGCGCATCGAGCCACTTCAGTCGGAAGTCGTACGAGACCCATCGGGTGTCGCCATCCTGCGGTGGCGGATGCCGCGCGTCTCCTCGATCGGGTTCGCCATGGGGCCAGTGGTCCAGATCGAGCGGCGGGTCGCGGGCCAGCGCGAGGTCGTCGTGTTCGGCAATGCACCGCTCGACGACCGGCGGCCCTGGATCCGGGTCTCGCAAGTCGATCAGCCACGTCACGAGGCCTTGGATCTCGATCATGTGTTCTGGCAGGCCGTCATCACCCTGCCGGATGCAGTGCAGGGCGACCTTTCGGTGCGACTGCGGGCGAACGACCGCGACGTGCTTCTGCCCATCGTCGACGGCAATTGACCGCTGCTCGGGCGAGGACTTTCGACCCAGGGGTCAGAGGACCGACACGGGCACGACCTGCACCGTTCGCGTCAGCCAGTTCGGCTCGCGCGCGAGGCACACCACTGCACCTTCGGCTGGCCGCTTCGCGAACCGATCCAAGGCCGTCATGTTGCGCGTCCAATCGTCGCACGGACTTGCTGACTTCTTGACTTCGATGGCGAAATACCGATCGTCCTGCACGAGAACGAAGTCCATCTCTCGCTGATCCTTGTCGCGGTAGTAGAAGATCGGTGCCGTCTTGCCGCGATTCCACCAGCTCTTGAGGATCTCGGTGAAGACGAACGTTCCGAATATCGCTCCGCCCATGGCTCCGGCCTCGAGCGTTTCTGGGCTCGACCAGTCGGTCAGGTAGGCGCACAGGCCCGTGTCGAGGAAATAGAGCTTGGGCATCTTCACGAGCCGCGTCGTGAGGTTGCTGTGGTATGGCTGGACGAGCGCGATCTGGAAACTCGCTTGCAGGATCGAAAGCCACGCCTTTGCCGTGTTGACGGCCACGTCGGCGTCCCGAGCGAGATCGGACAAGTTCACCAGCTGCGCGGTTCGCGCGGCACACGCCCTGAGGAACCGAACGAAGGACCCCTCGTTTCCGACTCGGGCGAGATCTCTCACGTCACGCTGCAAGTACGTCTGAAGATAGGACCCGTAGAAGACGTCTCGGTCTCGCACCTGCCTCGTCGCGAGGGCCGGGCAACTTCCCGTCCATATGTGCTCGAAGACTCTTGCCGCGGTCATGCGCGTCGTTTGCGAGGCTCTCTCGTCGATGATCGTCCGACTCGGCACGAAAGGCGGGAGATCCAGTGGCAACCGCCGCCGCTCGCGTTCGCTGAACCCCAGGAGATTCAGGATCCCGATCCTGCCCGCAAGAGTCTCGGAGAGGCCCTTCATCATGTGGAACTGCTGAGATCCCGTCACCCAGTAGGCGCCGCGCGCGCGGGGTCGCTTGTCGACGGCCATTTTGATGTGAGCGAGCAGGCCGGCTGCGTACTGGATCTCGTCGATGAGTACGGGCGGCTCGTACCGCTCGAGAAACAGAACGGGGTCACGCTCGGCCAACGCCCGTGCGGTCGGGTCGTCGAGTGTGACGTGGCGCCTCCCCTTCCCGGCTTGGTGGCGGAGGATCGTGGTTTTCCCGACCTGGCGCGGACCAGCAACCATCAGCACCGGGAACTGTGCCGATGTCTTGCGAATCGTGTCGCCGAGCGCGCGTTGATGGAACATGGGAACCGTCCAGTTTGCAGTTGGATTGCAAAGTCGACGGTCCGATCGACGGCGTCAAACCGGGCGGCGCGCGGGCTCAGTGCGCGGCACGCCCTCGGGGGCGAACGTTCCACAGGCGGGCCATGAGGATGGCGCCGATCACGGAGAAGCCGAGGAGGCTCGGTCCCCAGATCCCCCACCCGAACGAATCCAAGAGGGAGCCGAGCCCGAAGCCCGCAAGCGAGCCGCCTACGTATTGCATGCCGTCGAACATTCCCGCCGCGGTGGCCGCCGCGCGCTTCCCGCCCAAATCCATGGATGCCGTGCCCGAGAGCATCGAGTGAACCATGGAGATGGCAAAGGAGTTCACGACGAAGGCTGCCACGACGAAGTCGATGTCGGCGACCTTCCACAGGACGACGAGACAAATGACCTGCAGCACGTAGCCGATGAACGCCACTGGCGTGCGTCGGCATCCGAACAACTTGTCGGAGAGCGTCCCCGCAGCGAAAGCACCGATTATGCCCGCGACGACGATCATGCCGGCGTTCTTCTGAAATACCGGGCTGTCCTGTTTCAGATGGAGGAACTCCTCCATGTAGCGCGGGAACCACTCCTCGATGCCCTTGCGAACGACGCCGGTGCAGAATTCGGCCGCAGCCACCGTCAACGCGATCGGGTTCGTGAAGATCTTCCGCGCCACGTACGCGAGCGTGATCGGCTCCGTGTCTCCACTCGTGGCATCCTGGGTGTCGAAATCCGCGAGCCCGACGTCCTTTGGTGTGTCGCGAACGAACTTGTAGGTCAACACGGTGAACACGGCGACGATCGTTGCGGGTAGGAAGAACTTCCATTGCCACGGGAGTGCGACGACCGCGCTCATCGACATCAGCAGGAACACGGCGAAGCGCCCGCTCTGAATCATCGAGCCGAAGATCGCTGAGAACACGCCGCGCTCGGTCACGTGAAACCAGGCAGAATTCACCTTGATTAGGGCCAGCGCGCTGTACGACTGGAAGTACATGTTCAGCGTCCAGATCGTCGCGAGATACCCGAGGAGTAGCGGACCGGTTCCGAGGGCACCGATGTATGCGCCCAGTCCGAACAGGACGTTGAATACGAGTGCTCCAACCGCACCGATCAGCATCGCGCGCCGGCCGCCGAGCTTGTCGGCGATCGGCCCGTTGAAGATCGCGGAGAGGCCGTAGAACAGCGTCGACAGGCTGATGATCAGGCCGACGGTTTTCTTGTCCCACCCATAGGCGTCGCTCAACGCCTTGTTGGCAAACGGGAAGTTGTAGCGAGCCATGTACATGGCTGCGTAGGTGAGCCCGAGTGTGAACCAGTTCAGTGCGCGACGCTTGCGAAATTCCGGAGCATGAACCGGAATGGCCGACCCCACGGCAGCCGCAGCAGCATCAGGCGAAGGTGTCTGCGAGCTCACAACGGATCTCCTCGGTGGGAGCGCTCTCGAGAAACGCCGCGGACCAGGCGGGCGTGTAGGGGCGGCGTCGCAACACGAGCCGCGCGTTGCGAGGCAGCGCACGCCCTTCGCGCGCCATGGCCAGCGGAAGCGCGAGGTCGAGCGAGAAGACGTCGCCGATGACGACGTCGGGCCGCTCCTCCATCAGGATCGCCTCGTAATGCGGACGATCGAGCTCGACGGCGTAGGGCCCGACGGGCAGGATCTTCGGCTCACGTCCCAGCATGAACTTGCGGGCGCCGCCGCGCACACGCAGCGGGCCCTGCCTCTTCGATGGGTCGTGTACTTCGGGCTGGAGCCCGGCGGCGGAGAGGATCTGACAGATGCGCTCCGTTCCAGAGTTGGAGACGACCACGATCTGCACCCCGTCCGCGATGAGGCGCTTCAACGACTCGGCGGCGCGCTCGTCGATCGGGTGGAGCTGCCCGGCGGCGGTCTCGGCGGCCATCTGGAGGTAGGAGGCTTGAGCGAGCGCGGGGAAATCCGCGATGCCCTTGCTGTTCAACTGCGATCGCCAATAGCGCACCGTGACGTCGTTCTTCGCGAGGTCGTCCAGACACGCAGCGAGGCCATTCACCTGGATGAACCCGTCCTCGTTCGAGAACGCCGTGATCCGTCCGTTGACGCGCCATCCGTGTCGGTGCGGCTCGGCGACCATGGCCGCCTCGGCGCGCCCAAGAACCTGGGTTAGGAGGGCCTGCCCCACGTCCGTCAGACGTCCGAGTTCATCCTCGAAGATCGAACGAACGCGGCGAGCCTCGCTCGCGAGGTCGGTCAGAACGCCGTCGAAATCGGTGAGGATCTTCATGACGTGCCATGCGCCGCGGGCCCCGCGTCGCGAGGCGAGAGCTTAGACGCGCGTTCGTCGGTTGCGTAGGTAGTCGACGAAAAGCGTCGCGCCGAGTTCGTTCGTGCCGGTGAAGTAGGCGCGGCCACGGTTCCGCCGGGTGAAATCCTCGACGAAACTGACGAGGACGGGATCCGCGGCGACCATGAACGTCGTGACCGTTACGCCGGCCTTTCGGCACCGAAGGGCCTCGTCCAGGGTGCGGTTGACGATCTCGTCGTCCAGGCCGAACGGGTTTTTGTAAAGACTGCCATCCCGCCAGAGCGCCGAGGGCTTGCCGTCCGTCACGAGGAAGATCTGACGATTGGCGTGGCGCCTGCTGCGCAGGATGTCGAGCGCCATTTGGAGGCCGGCCTTCGTGTTGGTGTGGTACGGACCGGCCTGCACGTAAGGGATGCGGTGAAGAGGCACGTGCTCGGCGTCGTCGCCGAAAAGTACGAGGTCGAGCGTGTCCTTCTCGTACCGGTTCGTGATCAGCTCGTGGAGCGCGAGCGCGACCTCGCGGGCCTTCATCATGCGATCCTCGCCGTAGAGGACCATGCTGTGGGAGATGTCGAGGAGCAGCACCGTGGCGCATCCGGTCTGTGCTTCCCGTTCGCGGATCTCGATGTCGTCCTCGCGGATGCGGAACCGCGGCGCGCCGGGCGTCCGGTCGGCAGCCATGCGGCCTAGCGCGTTGCGAAGGGTCGGCGTCCAGGCGACCTGGTCGATGGGGTCCCCGAAGGCCCAGGGCCGCGTGTCCTCGGTCTCGTCACCGGCGCCGCCCGCGTGGGGCGTGCGATGATCGCCGGGCGATCCCGTGGCGAGCGACGTGAACACCCGCTCCAGGGCGGATTCGCGCAACGTCCGCTCACCCTTCCCCGTCAGCTTCAAACCACCGGTGCCGCCGGGCCGATCGCGCTCGACGGTGCCGTCGCCGAGCAGGTCGCGCACGAAGTCGTCGAACTCGTAGCTCTCGTCGAACCACCGATGACGGGCTCCCAGCTCGCGCAGCCATTCGAGCGCCTCGTCCACGTCGCCTGCCGTCTTCGTGAGGAGCAGGTTGAATGCCGAGCGAAGCTGGTGGAACCGGTCCTTCCGTGCATGGCGCGTCGGATCGAACGCGAGGTACCGGAAGATCACGGGTCACG
The DNA here is from genome assembly GCA_044222185.1 of Planctomycetota bacterium. GTDB lineage: Bacteria > Planctomycetota > CAIWVZ01 > JBGANV01. The sequence goes on along the minus strand of JBGANV010000002.1, from coordinate 417,157 downwards.
TCCCTTGCGCTTTCGCTTGCCCTCGCCGAAGTCTTCCATCATGCGCGACACCATGTCGGTGAAGGCGGCCCCATCGTGGGACATCTCTTTCGCGAGGACCGCGTGCTGATGAAGACCTTCGAGGATCAACTCGCGGGCGAACACGCTCGCTTCGACCTCGACGTTGCCGAGGAACTGCGACACGAGCACATCCAGCCCGCCGACGGCCGAGAGTCGCTCGAGCGCCAGTTTCTCCGTCGTGACGTCGTCACAGACGACCTTCCCGCCCTTCTTGAAGAACGTGGAGATCGGGTCGTACGGGGATGCGCCTTCCTTGGCGGAGAAGAAGTCCGGACACCGCCGATCGAAGACGTGTTCGACCGCCTTCCCGACGAGATGCGTCGCGACTTTCTCGGGGCCTTCGCGCTCTCCTTCGAAGACGAGCTCGACCTTTCCCACGATGGCCGGCGTGGCCCGAAAGAAGTCGCTGATCCGAATGATTGCCTTCGTCTCACGGTTGCGGATCGCGCGGCGCTCGGCGTTGCTGACGGCGGCCTCGAGGAGCGCCATGGTGAGTCGGGCCGAGACGCCGGACGACTGATCGACCCAATCGGAGCTCCGCGCTTCCATGGCCACCTGCTCGACGAGCTCCCGCGCGAGTGCAGGGATGACGACGGTCGGACCCTCGCGGGCCGTCCATGCCTCCTGCGCAGTGATGTCGATCGCATCTGCCAACGACTTGGGGTAGTGCGTGTGGATCTGCGCCGCGATGCGGTCGCGGAGAGGCGTGATGAGGTTGCCCCGCTTGGTGTAGTCCTCCGGGTTCGCGGAGAAGCAGAGCATCAGGTCCAGCGGCAGTCGCATGGGAAAGCCGCGGATCTGGACGTCGCGCTCCTCCATGATGTTCAGCAGCGCGACCTGGATCCGTGGTGCCAGGTCGGGCAGTTCGTTGATGGCGAAGATGCCGCGATTCGTGCGTGGGATGATCCCGTAGGCGATGGCCTCTTCATCGATCAACGAGCGTCCCGTGGCGGCGGCTTTCACCGGATCGAGGTCGCCGATCAAGTCGGCCATGCTGACGTCGGGCGTCGCAAGCTTCTCCTGGTATCGCTGCTCGCGCGGGAGCCACGCGATCGGCGTGCGCTCGCCCGCTTCGGCGACGAGACGTCTCCCCTCGGCCGATACGGGTGCGAGCGGGTCGTCGTTGAGCGGAGCGCCGGCGATCACCGGGATCTCCGGGTCGAGGAACTGCTTGAGTGCTCGAAGGATCCGGGTCTTCGCCTGGCCGCGCAGACCGAGCAGAAGGATGTCGTGTCGCGAGAGGAGCGCGTTCACGATCGCCGGGATCACCGTGTCGTCGTAGCCGACGATCCCCGGGAACAGCTCACGCCCGCTCTGGAGCGCGTCGACGACGTTCGCGCGAAGTTCGTCCTTGACCGTTCGCGTGCGCCAGCCTGCATTGCGCAGGTCGCGCAACGTGGATGGTCGCGCTGCCATCAGGGCGACTTTTCCACCACCGCGCTGACGACGTGCCCGCCGGCGGCGAGCTTCTCACGCGACTCGGTGGCGACCGGCCCGAGCGTGATCACGTAACCCTTCACCGGCTTGTCCGCGTACTGCGCCTGAACGCTCGCGACGATCTTCAGGAAGTGGTCGGCGTCCTTCAGCTCGAACGTCCCGCGCTTGGCGATGGGCCACAAAGCCCACGTCGCCGTCCGTGAACGTGCGATGACGATGGGCTCCTTGCCCTTGTGCCCAAATTCCTTCTGATCGACTTCGCGGATCTCCGTGAATCGCGGGAGACGGACCCGCTCGACCTCGAGCTCCAACGGAGCCCCGCGACGAAGTCGGCGGATGAGACCATCGGCTTGCAACAGCTCGTTCACTGAAACTCGCTCCACAGCATTGGGTCGGGGGGATTGCCGCGGCAACAGCAAACCCCGCTTCGCCGTGACGGACCATGGCGAAGGTTCCCATTAGGCCCGATGGAGGCCAGTCTGTCAAGCCCGCGCGGCCGTCCTCACGGAACGGTCGCGAGCGCGCGATCGAGATCTTCGATCAGGTCGTCGGTGTTCTCGATCCCCACGGAGAGCCGCACGAGGTTGTCGGTGATCCCGAGTTTTGCCCTGTTTTCGGCCGGAACCGACGCGTGCGTCATGATCGCCGGGTGCTCGATGAGGCTCTCGACGCCGCCGAGGCTCTCCGCCAGGAAGAAGAGGCGCGTGCCGCGGCAGAAGGCTCGCGCTTCCGCCAGCCCGCCCTTGACACGAAGGGAGATGATCGCGCCGAACCCCTTCGCCTGCGTCAGCTGGGTGGCATGGCCGGGGTGTGATTCCAGGCTCGGGTGGATCACCTCGGCGATCTTCGGATGGCGCGAGAGGTAGCCGGCGATGGCGCGCGCATTCTTCTCGTGCGCCTGGATGCGGATGGCCAGCGTCTTCAACCCACGCAGCGTCAGCCATGAATCGAAGGGACCAGGCACGGCTCCCACGGCGTTCTGCGAGAACTTGATCTTCGTCCAGAGGGTCTCGTCGTTCGTGGCGACGAATCCGCCGACGACGTCGCTGTGGCCGCCGATGTACTTGGTGGTGCTGTGAACGACGAGATCGGCACCGAGCGTCAGCGGCAGTTGAAGCGCGGGGCTCATGAACGTGTTGTCGACGGCGAGCAGCACCTTGGCCTGCCTGGCAACTGCGGCGACCGCTCGGATGTCCGTGATCTTCAAGAGCGGGTTCGTGGGCGATTCCACCCAGATCATCCGCGTCTCGGGCTTGAGCGCCGCGCGGACGGCGTCGATGCGCGACGTGTCCACGTAGGTGAACTTCACGCCGAAGTTCGTGAACACCTTGTCGAAGACGCGGAACGTCCCGCCGTAGACGTCGTCGCTGCACACGACGTGATCGCCGCTGCGGAACATCGTCATGATCGTCGAGATGGCACCCATCCCCGACGAGAAGGCGAGCCCGTACTTCGCGTCCTCGAGCGACGCGAGGCAGGCCTGCAAGGCGTCCCGCGTCGGGTTGCTCGTGCGCGAGTACTCGTGCCCTTTGTGGACGCCGGCGTCCTCCTGAGCGTAGGTCGAGGTCTGGAAGATCGGGACGACGACCGCTCCGGTCGTGCGCTCGGGGTCCTGCCCCACGTGGATCGCTTTCGTTTCGAATCGCATGGCGGCGATTCTACGCAACGATCCCGCCGCGGTCCGCCCCCGTCAGGACTCGAGAACCTGCGCGCGGAACAGCGCGAGGAGCACTCGACCGCGGCGGAAATGCACGCCGGCTTGCGTCCCGTCAGCCGTGAGCGACTGCGCGTACGTCGCGGAGGCGTCCGCGAGGCGTCCCAGCTTCTCCTGGGCACGGCCCAGGAGATTCAGGAGCTTCGGACTCTGGCTCAGGTGCCCCGTGATGCCCGTGAACTCGGCGACGGCGGCCGCCCACTCCCGCTGCCGATAATGCCACCGTCCCAGATAGAACCGCGGGAAGCTCATCGTCGGGCGCAGCCGCCGCAGACGTTCGAGTGAAGGCAGGATGGCCCGGACCGATGCCTCGGGCGTGTCCAGATCGACGTGCAGCGCGTGCGCCAAGATCTGGAGCAACCGCTCACGCAAGGTCGCGTCCACCTCGACACGAAGCTCGATCGCATCGAGGTAGCTCTCGAGCGCCTCCGGGTCGGTGCGCTTCTCGTCCAGGGCCCGGTGGGCGGCCACGACCGTGATCGCCGTGCGCGACCGCGCTCCGGCCCGATAACAGCGCACCGCCGCCTCGACGCGGGATTCGGAGCGACCGCATTTGGCCAGTGCCGTCAACAGCAGCGATGCGACCTCGTCCTTCCGCTCCACGGAGATGCCGTCGTGGGCGCTGGGATCCTCGATCATCCGAAGCGCCTGCTCGAGCGGCTTGACGGCCTTGTCCGGCTTGCCGTCATCCAGCAGCCGGCGCGCAGCATCCACCTTCTCGCCGATGGCATCGAACACCGCATCAGGAGACGTCATGTGGGGTCTCCCGTGTCGTCGATCTCGAACTCCGCCGCGTCCACGTCCTGCACTTCGATCGGAAGGATGTACTCCTCTCGCGACCTTGGCAGAGGTCTGTCACCTCGGAAGGGACTGCGCAACACGAATGGAAGCAGCGATCGCGTCGTTCGTGGTGCAAGTCCCGCCACGCGGACTGACGCCGGCGGAATCGGCGGCCAGGTCCCCTGCTCGCCATCGAGAGCGGCAAGCCACGGCTCGACGGCGCCGGACAGCTCCGTGCGTGATTTCGCCATGTGGAGGTCGGAGCGTGCCGCGGGCCGGTCCCCGAGGAGGGCGCGGGCGATCCCGCGACGCAGCGCGACCTCGGCAGGGTCCGGATGGATCGTCCGTCGGATCGTGTCCAATGCGGCGGCCGCCTCACCGCGTTCGAGCTCGCAGCACGCGAGGAGGTAGAGCCGCTCGTCGGCCGTCTCCGCGTCGACCTGGAGGTCGACGAGAGTCGCGTAGGCCAGCGCAACCAGCTCGGCGCGGCGGTCTCGCGGACGCGTGGGCGCGATCGCGACGAGGATGCGCGCGGCTTCGAGCGCATAGAACGCCTCGTTCGAGGTCCAATCCAAGGTGCTCTGCACGTCGACCACGGCGCCGTCGTAGTCGTGGCGTCGAAAGCGCGCCAGCGCGCGCACGTACCGAGCCCGCGGGACCTCTTCGCCCCGATCCAGGGCTTCCTGAACCACCTTCTCCACGTCCTCGAGCCGGCCCAGCTGGAGGTTCGCGAGGGCGAGCTGATATCGGGCGCGGGGGTCTGCGTCCTGGTCGAGGGACAGGCGCAGCTGGCGAGCGGCGCCCGCCGGGTCACCGGCGGCGAGATAGGCCTCCCCGAGCGTCCGACGATAGCGAGGATGATCTGGCGACAGCCGGACGGCGGCCTCGAGATGCTGGAGGGCTTCGGAGAGCAACTCTGGGTTGGTCATGCAGCGTCCACGCGTCTGACGACTTCCGAGCGTGCGCGGGCCGTGGCGGTCACGGCCCTCGCCCCCGAACGAGCGTCAGGTTGCACGGCTTCGATCGGCACAGTGTATTCGCTCCTTCGGAGCCTTGTCCCTCGATCGACAAAGACATCTTCACCTCATGCATTCCGTGACGTTCGAACATCACGTCGAAAAGCCGGCCGGCGTCCTGCCAGCTGACGTGAGAGGCGCCGTCCGGCCACTCCATCTTCATTCCCGGGGCCGGGGAAAACCGCATCACGCCGCCGGGATCAGGTGGCAGATCCTGGCTCGGCACCAGGTAGGCCATGGAAACCTTCGTCGCCTCGTCGAGGAGCACCGTGAACGTGAACCGGAACAGCGCCGTTCGCAATGCGGACCGAAAATGGACCGTCGGGGTCGACCAGGCCTCCACCTGGGAGCCGGGCCGGGGCGACACGATCTCGATCGGCGGCGCAGCTTCCAGGAGACGCGGCGGTCCGTCGGTCTCGAAATTCGAGATGTCGATTCCGATCACACGGCCAGCCATGAGCCAGGTGAGGTCGCCCGGGTCGGCATTCTCCGGGGACGCGGCGATGTACACCGTGTCATCGCCGTCCAGCGCGAGTGAGAGCGGCGTGCGGAATTCGCGACGCTCGGTCTTCCAGGTGCAAACCAGCGGGGACGCCGGATCGCGCGGGCGGCCCGTGACGCGGAGGACGGCAACGACACGCGATGTGACTGGCGGGTCCGATGTGAAACGACCTGGCCCAGCGGGCTGGAGAACGGGTCTGCGAGACGGACCAGCGTCGATCGCCTCCCCAACCCGCGTGAACCGACCGCTTCGCACTTCGAGGATCCACACGGGACCGGGGTGCGTCGACAGCGCCTCGCAGGACTTCAGGTCGGACCTGGAGCTCCAGGGGTAGACGGCCTGGGTTCCATGCCAGAACGGCGGGCCGAGGCCGCGCCCGGCTCCGACACCGAGCAGCGAGATCCCACACCAACCGGCCTGCCCGTCGACCGCGACGAAGCCCGCATCGGGCGCCGTTTGCGCCGCGAAGGAGCGGAGCGAGTCGACGCGATCCCGAATCATGGTCGCCGCCCGCAGTTCCGCTCGCGCGATCGACACTTCGCAGTCGAGCCCGATCGCGATCAGCAGCACGGTCGCAATCGTGGCGATGTGGTGCGACCGCGGGTGCGTCGAAAGTGCGTGGTACGCCATCGCCAACGCCACTCCCGCGACGGTCCCGATCGGATACAGCAGGCGCGATTGCGAGTTGTCGGCGCTGGGGCCCTGCCACCAGATGGCGATCGCCGGGAGCAACGCAATCACCACTCCGATGACGAGCGCGAGCATCGCGGCCGGCAGTCGCTTTCTCGCGAACGCACACGCAAGCACGATCGGTGTGGTGAGGCAGACTCCCGGGATCCAGAGCGACACCGTCCATGCATCACTCCCCAAGAGCCTCTCCGCGATGCGCATCAACACCGGCGCCAGCTCCGCGGTCTCGGGGTGCTGATTCCATGGGAGCAGCCACTGCGCGAACGGTATCCACGCGATCGCGACGCGCGATGCGTCCATCTGCGCGTCGAACGCGTACCGCGGGAGCAGTCTGTGCATCGCTGCAAACCGGATGACGAACGTCAGAACGACGGCAACCGTTGCGGCGACGACTGGCTTCACGAGTCGTGAGGCTGGCACGGGTGTGCGATCCGTCCACCAACACAAGAGGACGAGGGGTGCGAGCGCGATGGCGCTCTCCTTGGCGAGCACGGCGAGCATGGTGCACACCGCGATGCCAGTGATCGCAATCGCGCCGCCCTGCCGCCGGTACCGGCGCAGGAACAGTCCGGCGGCGATGGCAAAGAGCACGGCGAACTGATCCCCGTTCCCGGCTGTCCAACTCAAGGCCTGGACGCCGCCTGGCGCGAGCCCGAAGATCGCGCCGCCCACCAGCGCGGCTCGGCCGGACGTCGCAGGTTTCATCAGCCGGTAGAGCAGCCAGACCGAGAGTGCGTGGGTGACGAGCACCACGGCGTGGAACACGCGCGGATCGGCATGCCCACCGCTCGCACGCAATGCAGCCAACCAGATAGCCCAGGACGCGGGGCGAAAGAGGTAGCCGCCGCGGATGGAATCCAGTACGTCGACTTGCGGGACTCCCGGAACGCCGAGCGCCTGGGCGGCGTGCGTGAGGATCGAGTAGTCGTCGAGCTGGAACTCGAGCCCGAGGATCCAGGCGTGAACGAGCGTCGTGCAGGCCACCACGAGCGCGACCGTTCGGCGGCGCGGGTTTCGTGGCGGCACGTCGACGTCTGAACTCATGGACGCCAGTGTGACACGCGATGCGCGCAGAGCGTACTGGCGGCAAACCGGTATCCGGCCGCGCATGTCGCGCGGCCGGAACCATGAGTCTTCAGATCACTGGATCGGGAAGAGCAGAACGTTCGTGATCACCGGATCCGTGGGCGCGGACGGCGGGAACAGAACGCCCTGGAAGAAGACCGTGATGCCGCTGGCATTCGGGACCGTGAAGGTCAGGTCGTCGAAGCCACCGCCGCCGATCGTCACGCCTCCGAGGTAGATGGGCAGGAACGTCGGCGAGGCCACGTTCATCGAGAGCGTGCCGACGCCCGGGTAGAACGTTCCGCTCGTCGCCACGTCCGCTGCCAGGAAGATCGCTTCCCCCGGGTTGCCGTTGGTTCGCACCGTCGCACTGCTGCCCGGCGTCAGACCGCCGAGGCGCGTCAGCGGGACGCCGGTCGCACCAGCGCTCGACTCCAGGCGCAAGTCGTCGACGTTCCATCCGCCGAACACGAGGCCCGCATCGGTGACGAGTTCGAAGCGGATCCGGACGTTGGCCTGGTTGTCGGCGATCGCCCCGATCGGGACCGAGTGCAGCACCCAGCTCGTGTCGAGGAAGTTCACGTTGCCCGCGGCCGTCGCCGGGTTCTCCCAGACCGTCGTGTACGTCGTGCCGTTGTTGCTCACGAGGATCCGCGCGTGATCGAAGAGGCCGTCCTCGACCGTCAGCCATCGGCGATAGACGAGCGTCACACCGACGCGGCCCGTGCAGTTGATCGCCGGCGACGTGAGGTTGTTGTTCACGTTGTTGGCGTAGTTGCCGTTGAACCCAGCCGCCGACAGATCGTTGCCCCAGCACTTCGTTCCTTCGAACGCGGTGTGCGGGTCATAGGCGTGGGTCGCGCTGCCCGGTGCCTGGTTCTGCCAGTCGTCCTGGCCGAGAACCAACGCGTGCGTCCAGCCGGACGCCACCTCGAAACCATCCGAGAAGAACGTCGCCGAACGGAAGTTGCGGAACGTGTACGCCGCGGCCGGCGCGCCCGCCGGCAGGAACGAGATCAAGCCGCCCGAGTCCTGCACGCGGATGTAGTAGCGGATGCTCGAGGCGGCGGCCTGAACCGGGATCGAGCCCGCGTAGTCGGCCCCGCCGAACGTCATCGGCACGCTCACGAACGCGGCGTTGTTCACCGAGTAGAAGAGCTGAACGCTCGTCACGCTCGACCCGACGAGCGACGCGGCCGTTGCATGAACCTGATAGTTCTGCAGCTGGTCGAGCGTGTCGTTCAGCGGATCATGCGTGATCGCGACGAGCGCGATCGGGAACGGCACGCCATGCTGGACCGTGAAGCCCTGGTAGAACTTCAGCACGTTCGGAGTTCCGTTCACGAGGTTGGCGTCGTTGTCGTCTTGGACGAGGAGGTCGAGGCACGACTCGACTTCATCCTGCGGCGAGCCGTGGAAGTGCCGATACAGGTACTCGTCGATCTGCACCTTCCCTGCCGCACCGAACGCGTTCGCGAACTGGACACGCGTGTGCCAGAAGCAAGCCCCGATCAGCTGGCCACGGGCGTGGACCTCGGTGCCGCATGACGTCGGATACTGGCACGTGTTGTTCAGGTTGCGGACCATCGTGCCCGGCCCCTGGAAGCCCGCGCCGATGATGTTGGTGTCTTCCACCGCGGCCGCCTGGCAGTCCGAGAGGCCTTCACCCATGTATCCCGGGATCGAGCGACTGTGGGAGCCGTAGACGATCGTCGTGACGTGGTGCCCGTACTCGTGGTAGACGACCGACCCGGAGTACGCCGTGTTGATGCAGCCGCCGCCAGCGAGGAAGAAGTTGATCGTCTGATTCGAGGGCTGATAGAAGGCGTTGCACGTCTGATTCAGGTTGACGTTGCAGACGATCGCGTTGTTGAAGAGCGTCTCCGCAGGGTTGCGCAGCTTCAGGACGTTCCGCGCGCGTGTGCCGAAGAAGAAGCCGTCGCGCTCCGCGACGTTCGAGTTCGTGTCCGTCCAGACCACGTCGAACGTTCCGGACGCTGCGTTGCCGTTGAACGCGGCCTGCGTGCCCGTGTTCACCGTGGTGATGTACTGACCATCGAGGCCTGACGTCACGGGCACGGTGGCGCCGCCACCATTGAAGGTGTACGCGCCCGCCGCATCCGTCGGGACGTTCGTGCCGTTGATGTTGATGTACATGTTGGGCAGGTTGCGCAGCACCGGTGCCTGGTCCGGAAGAACGCCGTCGTGCACCGTTCCGTTCGACACGCCGTTCAGCGTTGCCAGGGCGAACAGTGCCTCGAACGGAGTCGCCGGGCCGGCGGGCCCGTCGTGGCCGAACTCGCGCACGTCGTTCCAGTGGGTGATCACCTCCCCGGTCGTCGCGTCGATGAAGACGTTCCACGCCGCGGCCGGTGCGTCCGACGAGAACTGCATGAACCACGCGAGGCGCGGGGTCACGTCCGCCGTCGTCTCGGAGACGTGGACGACGAGTTCCGTCCGCTGCTCGCGCAGCTGCGTCGACGATGTCGCATAGCCTTGCCCCCAAAGGAACGTGAGGGTCTTCGCGCGCGCTTCATCACGCGTGAACGTCTCGCGGAGCGCGACTGAAGCCGTCGGGACGAAGCGACCGCCCCACATCATCAGCTTGCCCGACTCGTCGATGCGCAGCGTCAGGCCGGCGTCGACGACGCGGTGCCCCGTGATCGTCTGGTTGAAGTCGACGTACCACACGTGGCCAGCGCGCTGCGCCGTCACGAAGAGTTGATCCGAAGCCTCGACGCCGATCACGGGTGAGAGCGTCTCGCGCAACTGAAGAGCAGCGGCGACGACGTCGGCGTGAGAGGGGTTCGATGCGGTGACCTGGATTCCGGGGCCGTAGCCGCGCCACGGCATGCGCGTGCGCGGGTCGAAGAGCATGACCCATCCCGGGTTGTTCGCTGCCCATTCCGTCCATCGAGCGTGGTTCGCTGCGATGGAGCGTTGCGCCTCCCAATCGAGTCCGATGGCAGGGCGATCCGGTGCCTGGGGACCCAGGTGGTCGCCCCAGTGTCCGATCGTGCGTCCATCGTCCTTGTTCTGTGCGAACAGCGGCAACGCCGTCGCAAGAACGACACACCAGGCGGCGGTCGTCATACTTCGCATCTGCTACGTCTCCGAGAGCGGGTGGGGTTGTTGAAGGGTGAGGCCGGCGGGGAGGAATTGCCGGGCCGTGGGGACTTCACCTTGCATGCAAGTGTGCAATGATCGGGCCAGTGTGGCCGAACGCCGTCGGGTGCGTCAAGGTGTCGTGGGGCTGCGCGCCGGGAACGCGGTCGCAGGGCGAAAGGGTGCCTGCGTGGGTGCCTTCGCCGCAGTTTCGCGCCCACATTCCACGCCGTTGGATGTAACGCAATGCTTACAGTCGTGTCGCCGGGTTGGCATGAACCGAAGGACGAGGTCGCCGCTCGCGGACGCTCTCGGCGGCGGACCTTTCTGGTGGCGGCGGGCCTCCTCGTGTCGATCGCGCTTTCCGCGGGCTGTTCGTCGTCGTCCATGGATCTCGTCAACGACTACTGCGCTCCGACGGGCGTGCGCTTGCCGGCAGAGAAGCCGCTCGGAAGCTGCTGGGTGCGCCTGAAGCAGGACCGCCGCCCGTACTCGGACTACGGCAAGGCTTCGTACCTCGGCGAGTCCAACGTTCTCGATCAGCGCTTTCGGGTTCCGGTCGCGGAGTCCATTCTCTCGATCCTCGCGCGCGACGTGCGCCTGGCGGGGCTCTTCTCGCCCTGCGGCCTCTACGAGCGGGATCAGCAGTTCCGCATCGACGTCACACTCGAGCGGGCCGGCGCCAGTTACGTCGAGGGCCTCCCCTCTCTCATTCCGGTGATTCCTGCCTCGAGCGTCGAGGCGACGGTGAAGCTCCGGCTCACGGTCGTCGACCGGGACGGGCGACAGTTCCTCGACGAGACGTTCGAGGACAGCTCGTCGAAGGTGGTGGCCGCCGTCGAGGGCCTGGAGGGTGCCGCCGCGGAAGCCCTGGGGGAAACGATCCGAAAGGTCGTCGACCGCGCGATTCCGGCGGTTTCAGCGGCCCACGTGGCGTTCTGGGAGCGATTGCGGCCGGGCGCGCCGTAGCCTTGGTCCGCTCATTCGTCGTGGTCGAGTTCCACGTTCCAGTACTGCTCGCTCACGAACTGCGCCCATGACGCGCGGCGGTTGGCCGTCGTCACCGCGAGGTAGGGACTCCACCGCGGGCGCGAGGGCTGCGACACGAGCGACATGGAGGCTTCTTCCATGGGACGGTTGCCCTTGCGCACGTTGCACGGGATGCACGAAAGCACGCAGTTCTCCCAGGTGGTCTTGCCGCCTCGGCTCCGGGGGATCACGTGGTCGATGCTCAGTTCGCACGTCGGACGGTGCTTCCCGCAGTACTGACACCGGTAGCTGTCGCGCCTGTAGAGGTTGCGGCGCGAGAACGGCACCGTCCGTCGGGGCATGCAGTCGCTCTGCGTGAGGACGATCACCTCGGGCAGGCGGATCCGGAGCCGGACCGTGCGGAGCTGGGGCTCGTTCGCCGAAACCGCCAGATCGGACCAGGATTCGAAGTCGTGGGCCTTGCAGGTCTGCGGCTCGATGAACTTTGCGGCTCCGCGACACACGAGGGTCACGGCCTGACGGACGGACGTCGTCGTGATGGCTACCCAGGAGCGGTTCAGGACCAGTGTGGGCTCGTTCAGCATGCCGTGACTCCCGCGCGGGACCGGATCGAACAGGGTCCCCGTGGGGCGCACTTCGATCGCGGCATTCTATACGGGAGGCTCGGCCTGCGCGGGGACTCGGGTCCGGCAGGCCACACGAGACCCGGCCCACGCCGGGAGATTTATGATCCGGCTGCTTTTAGATCGCCGCACGCTCCGTAGAATCTCACCCCTTTTTGGACGGAGCCGTCATGCGGTGTCGCGCTTTCGGCGCTTTGGTTCTCGGTTCGATCTGCCTTCTCGCGGGCGGATGTCACAACGTCGACCGTGAAGGCAGCACGTCGACTGGGGTCAGACTCCGCAACGAAGAGTCGCGGTCGTCCGAGCTCCAGCGCAATCAGTTCGTCGACATACCTGTTCCCGAGAAGATGCAACTCGTCACGCGTCACAACGATTCGTTCAGCTTCTATCGAGGCGGAGTCCGTTTGGCGCGGCTGACGTACTGGACCGCAGATCTCGGGATCGAGGAGGTCGTGAGCTTCTACCGGGACACGATGACTCAGCGGCCCTTCGGGTGGGCGCAATCCGCTGAGCGGACCGAAGACGAGACTCACGTCCTCACGTATCAGAAAGACTCGGAACGCTGCGAAATCACCGTGAAAAGAGACAATCGCGGGACTGCAGCCCTGATCAAACTCAACGTCGATTGATCGAGTGAAACATGAGTGAATCCTCACAGGCTCCGGCCGCCACTGCTGTGGCCGCTGACAAGGTCGTCGGTTCGTTCTGGGAGCGGACGGTCGACGACATTCATCGTCGGCCGCAGTACTACGTGAAGGCGGTGACGATCATCGCCGTCATCGCCGCGATCCCCCTCATCGGTTGGAAGATCTTCTCCGCGATGAACGCGTCGAAGCAGGACGACGTGGCGCTCGCATGGCAGAAGGCGACCGACTCGGACGTCCCCGCGAAGCAACGCGCCGCACAGCTCGAGGATCTGGGCGCGCAGCTCGCCGGTTCCCCCGCCGATGCATCGCGGTTGTTCGAACTCGCAACGACGTTCAAGGAGCTCGCGGACGACGCCAAGACGCAGGAAGAAAAGCTCGCCAACTACCAGAAGGCCGTTGACACCTGCTCGCAGCTCGAAAGCAAGTACCCGAATTCCTTCTGGGCCAAGATGGTCACCCGGCCCGCCAACGGCGCCCAAGCTGCCGGGCAGTCACTCGTCGCCCAGGTGAAGGAGAACGCCCAGCGTCAGGTCGACTGGTTGAAGGCGCATCCCTTCGTTGGCGCCGTCCAACCAGACAAGAACCTCAAGGTCACCTTCGAGCTGGAGAACGGCAAGAAGTTCGTGATCGGCAAGTTCTGGAGCAAGGTCGCGCCCTATCACGTGAAGAGCTTCGTCTGGCTTGCTCGGGACAAGAAGTACTTCGAGGGGACGGCGTTCCACGCGTTCGTGAAGGGCATGAAGAAGACCGACGCCTCGACGATGATGCAGCAGCCGAAGACCACGAACCTGGGCATCACGGGTGGCGACCCCATGACGAAGGCGACTCCGGAGAACCGTGACGACGACGGCCAGCAGACGAATGACGTCGGCTACTCCATCCGCGAGGAGCCGAACATGCTCCCCGCCGGCCGTGGGAGCGTTCTGTCGGTGATGGACTACACGACGGGCGGCGACAGCCCCTCCCGTTTCACCATCTACTCGGACGAGCCGACCTATGCACAAGGCTCTGTCTTTGCAGAGGTTACGGAAGGTCTTGAGGTCATCGACGAGCTTGTCTCGCAGGCCGAGGACGACCTCCGCAAGGACCGACCGAAGGCGCTCGTGAAGGTGAAGTCGGTAACGGTCGAGGGTGACATCGACTTCCCGCCGGCGGGCACGGACTTCCCCCCCGCAGGCGAGTTCAAGGTGCCTGAGTCCAAGCCCGTCACGCCTGAATCGAAGCCGACCGACGGCAAATAGGACCCACGCGCCGGTCCGAGTTTGAGACGGCCGCCTCGCCCATGCGAAGCGGCCGTTTTTCTTTGCATCGCCCGACCGCCAACCACCGGAGCCATCGAGCGCACGGTCAGCGGAGCACCGCCGTGGTCACCGCGCGACCTTCCGCTGCAGTCGCGGTGCCAGTCGCGGTGCCAGTCGCGGTGCCAGTCGCGGTGCCAGTCGCGGTGCCAGTCGCGGTGCCAGTCGCGGTGCCAGTCGCGGTGCCAGTCGCGGTGCCAGTCGCGGTGCCAGTCGCGGTGCCAGTCGCGGTGCCAGTCGCGGTGCCCCTTGGGTGCCGAGGTCGACAGGCGCCGCACCGCCAGAGGGCGCGCGCCCGCTCCTGTGGGCCGGACGGCGACCCAGGACGAAACGATCAGACCGTCAGGTCGGCGTCCAGATCGTCGTCGGCTGGCTCGCCGTCGCGCGGACGCTTGGCCGTCAGGAGGGCGTAGATCTTGTTCAGATCATCACCTGTGAAGTAGCTGAGGATGACGCGGCCGCGGGTCGCCGTTCCGAGGATCTCGACCTTCGTTCCCAGGTGGGATTGCAGCTCCTGCGCGACAACCTTCAGGTTCGCCGAGCGAGCCGAGGCCGTGGACGGCCGCACATCCTTCTTCCTTGCGCCTGCGGCCTCGACATCACGCACCGTCGCCTTCCCCGCGGCAACCTGCTCGGCCAGCCGGCGTTGCTCGGCGGCGTTCGGCACGGCAAGCAACGCACGCCCGGCGCCCGCCGACAATGTTCCACGTGAAACCATCTCACGGATGTCGCCCGGCAGTTCGAGGAGGCGCAGCGTGTTCGCGACATGGGGGCGGCTCTGCCCGACGCGCGCGGAGACCTGCTCCTGCGTCAGCGCGAACTCCTCCATCAGGCGCTTGAACGCCAGGGCCGCCTCGATGGGGTTCAGGTCCTTCCGCTGGAGGTTCTCGACGATCGCCCATTCGAGCATCTGGCGATCGGTCACCTCGGTGACGTTCGCCGCGATGGACTGGGCGCCGGTCTGGCGCGTGGCGCGCAGGCGCCGCTCACCGGCCACGAGCTGGAAGCGCACGCCCGTCTTCCGAACGAGGATGGGCTGGAGCAGGCCATTCGCCCGAATCGAATCGGCGAGCTCGTCAATCTCGGCCTGGGCAAACTCGCGGCGAGGTTGCCACGGGTTTGGGTCAATGAGGTCGATGGGAATCTCGCGGCCCGGGGGCGTCGTCGTCGCTGGCGTCGCCGCGGCCGGGGGAGGTTGTGGGGTTCGGCTCGTCGTGCCAATCAACGCGTTCAACCCACGCCCCAGTTTCTTCTGATCCCTCTCGGTCATGGTGGGTCACTCGATCCGGCGTGGAGTCCGGCGAGGCGCCGCGTCCGACTCCGGCCTTGCACGATTGCGCAACCGGGGGCACAGTCCGAGCCGACGGATTTCCACAGCCGCATGGTGCGCACCCTAATGCACCGCCGACTGTGATCAACCCGGGGGAATGTTCCACGTGAAACAATCGCAGTCGAACGCACCCGTGAGACGGACACGCATCTGATGGCGCGCCTGCTTGCGATACGGGCCTACGGTGGGGGAGCGCTCCGCGCCGAATTGCGCTCTCCGGTCTGGCGGGCCCATTGGCTGATCACTGCCATCGCCACCGCGCTCGCCTGGCTCGCACCGGTGCCGTTCTGGACCACCGGTGAAGTCCTCGGGGGGGCACTCGTCGGGATCCAGATCTCGATGACTGCGCTCACGCTCGCCATCCGCTCCGGCCGCGCGATCCGCGCGCCCGTGTTGTCGACCGCGGACGCCGGGTGGCCCGCCACCGCCACCGTCGGAGCGGCCACACTCCTCTCGGTGGGCACAGGCCTCGCACTTGCCGCCGCTCAGTACATCGTATTCCGCAACCAATTATCTGACATTGAGTTCGGCTCGTTTCTCGCAACGACGATGGCGCATGTTGGTTGGTTGAGTCTCATCCTCGCGTCGTGGGGAACGCTTTGGCAGTCGCTCCTTGGCGGGCGATGGGCTCCCTGGGCCGTCGGCTCATGGATGGTCCTGGCCGCGTGGTTCTCGATCTCGGAGCACACCCGCGCGGCGACCTGGTTGATGATCCCGAACCTCGGCCCTCTCCTGTCGACGCCCACCTTCCGAGGCGACGCTGCGATCTGGGCGGCGGCCCCGCAGCTTGCCGTGAACGCGGGCTTAGCGTTGGCTTTGGCCGTCGTCCTGATCCGAACACGCCTGCAACAGAACGGGCCACGCTGGTTTGACCCGGCCGAGGTCGCCTCCTAAACTGCCCGGCTTCCGGGGCCACTGCTGACCGCCGCGGAATCTGTTCCGCTGTCAGCCGATAGAAACAACGCTTTGCGTTACGCGATCCTCGGAGACATTCACGGAAACCTGGAGGCCCTCGAAGCAGCTCTCAACGTGCTGCGGCCTGCCGGAATCGACGTCTACCTCCAGGTTGGTGACATCGTCGGCTACGGCGCCGACCCCGGCCCCTGCATCCAGAAGATGCGCGAGATCGGCGCCCTCGTCGTCTCCGGGAACCACGACTGGGCGGTCGTTGGGAAGCTCGACACGTCCTACTTCAACCCGTTCGCGCGCGAGGCCGTCGAGTGGACGCGGTCGATTCTCGAACCTGCGGATCGCCTCTACCTGGAACAGCTCCCCTTGGTCCTGGAGATCAACGACGAGCTGGAGGTCGTTCACGCCACGCGCGATCAGCCAGAGCTCTTCGACTACATCCAGACCTACTACGACGCCCACCGCTCGTTCGAAGCCCTGTCGACGAACGTCTGCTTCATGGGCCACTCACACATCCCGATCTCGTTCATCAAGGGCGAGGCGGTGACGCACACGCTCTCCACGAGCTTCCAGGTTCCGAAGGACGCACGAGCACTCATCAACGTGGGAAGCGTGGGGCAGCCCCGCGACGACAATCCGAAGACGGCGTTCGCGGTCTACGATTCACGAACTCGCGAATACGCGCTTCACCGCGTCGCCTACGACGCGAAGCGCACTGCGGAGAAGATCCGTCGCGCAGGATTGCCTGACATCCTCGGGGAACGGCTGCTCTTCGGACGCTGAATCCGGGCAGCGCGGTCAGCCCAGCGCAATCACTTCTGCGCGCACCTTCTTCGCCGTGATCTCCACGAGTCCGACGGTCGGACGCGATCCGCGTCGGCCCGGCCGCGCGATGCCCGGGCAGAAGTAGAGGCGCCCATCCATCTCCGCGCAACACGGCGCGCGACCACCGCCGGACAGGATCACTCGCGCGCGGCTCCGTTCGATCTCGGTACGCGCGGCGACCGACAGCTCACGCGGATCGAGGGCACCTCCCAGTGCAAGCACCGGGATTCCGAGCCACCGTCGCAACAGCGTGCGACCAAACGGAAACAGCGCGGCGTCGTCCGAATCCGTGACGACTCCTGTGACGCGACCGAACGTCGAAAGCCTGTCGACCACCTCGGCTCCCCCGATTCCGCCGCAGTGGATGATGTAGTCGACGCCAGCGAACACCTCTGGCAAGCTCGTTGGAAGGAGCCCGTGAGTATCGCTGATGACCCCGAGGAGCATTCTCGCGCCGGCTTTCAGTGCGCGAGGTAGGCCAGCGTCGGCGGCAGCTGCCCGACCCCGTCCTCACCCAAGCGGTGGTGGAAGAGCAGCTCGAGATCGGCGAGCGGGCGTCTGTCGCCTTCGAACACGATCTCGCGCACACCCGGGTTGGCACCGACGACCATCAGGACCTTCAAGATCGATCCTGCGTACACGGTCGTCTTCCCGATCGTGATGTTGACCGGTGTGGCATGGTGCGCGACGACGCGCGTGATGAGCCCCACGGGACGAGCGTGCAGGACGACTCCGTCCGGCAACTTCAGCGTGATTCGGTCCTGGCTCGTGTATCTCTGGACCAGATTGTCCGCCAAGGGCGCACCCAATCCGATGAAGTAACTGGCGTAATAAAGACAGAAATTCAGCGTCCGGTCCAGTACCTCGTCTTTGTTCACCAATTCGGCGATGCGGTGCTTGACGCGCTCGGCGCGCACCTCGTTCTCGTGGCGTTCATAGAAGTGCACGAGATGTGTCATCGATTCGAGGAGGTGCAACGTGATCGAGACGTGCCCGCGGAACGATCGAAGCTCGGGGTCTTTCGACTCGAGCTCCGTTCCCTTGATGTAGGTGTCGTATCGCGATTGAAGGTTGTGAATCTTCGCCTCGAATATCCGGCATTGCTCTTCGTCGGCCACGTCGAGCACGAAGCGGCGCATTGCAGCGACGTCGGAGAATTTCTGGCCGTCGAATAGTCGACCCAGCGTGACTCGGTGCGCCAGATACAACGACGCGAGTTCCGCGACACGCTGTCGATCGTTGGCGACTGCTGCGTCGTCGATGTTGTCGGGAAGCCGGAACTTCGGTTGCCGGTCGCTGAGAGTTCGTCCAGGTTCTGCGGTCTGCGGCGAAGAGCGTTTGCAAACGGTCGTCGCCTCGTTCGCCACCCCATCGAGGAGCTTGAGCAACGAAGTTTGAGCGAAATGCAATGCCGCAGCGGCCTCGGCCATGAACGCGCGGTCATTATCGTCGAAGGGCTGCGGCCGATACTGCTGATATCGACCAAGAATGTGGCGAATGGTGTGGCCGATGCGCGCGAACCCCCGGGCGCAGGCGACGAACTCGGTGATCGGCGCGAACGTGACGTTCGTTCGGGCGTTGTAGTCGTCCAGGTAGGTCTCGAGGTCGTGCGCCGCCTCTTCGACGGCGGAGAAGGCTCGCTTCGTCAACCCCTTCGCGGCTTCGAGCTGGAGGTAGTTCGACAACTGGAGGAGAGGTTGGATCCGTTCCCAGAGGAGCGGCGCAAACTCCTCTTCCGAGAACACCTCTTCCAGTGATTCCGAGGCCGGCGAACGATCGCGGTCGTGCGGTGTCATTGTCGTGTGTCTGGCGCGGCGCTCGCGAACGACGTTCCTGGGCCCGGGCTCGAGCGACCATCCGCGCAGAGCGCGCGGACTATACGCGCTGAGAATGGCAGGGCAACGCGCGTGCGCGGCCCGTTTGTCGAGGCAAACTCGGCCGTTACAGTCCGCCCCAAGCGGTCGCGGAAGCGGCTCGCCGAACGGAGAAGGGGAGAGATCTCCCGCACGACGTTGCACTCGCTGCTTGTCCCCGCGCTTCTGCTCGACGCTGCCGCCATCTGGTGCGGTGCGGTCGGTGATCATCGCTGGATCGCGGTGATCGCCGGGCTCGTGGCGCTGACGTGGCTGCGCCTGGGCCTGCGACCACCGCTCGGACATCCGGGCGTTCTGGTTTCCGCCTGGTGCCTCGCGGTCGCAATCGCTGGTTCGATCGTGTTTCTCGTCGGCTGCGCCACGCATCAGGCGATCGACCTGCGGACGGTCATGGCCCTCGTCCTCGCGCCGCTGCCGGGCCAACTCCTTCTGCGGGCGCTCAAGCCGGGCCGCGTCACCGCGCCTGCGTGCGTGCTCGACCATCCGATGGCGCGCGCGACCAAACGGACGGTCGACCTCGTCGGATGCCTCGTTCTCGCTCCGTTGGTGATCCCCCTCATCGGCGTGCTGAGCTTGGTCGTCTGGCTCACGGGGGGACGCCCCGTGTTCTACAGCCAGGTGCGCCTCACGATCGGCGGGCGCCCGTTTCGCATCTGGAAGTTGCGGTCGATGGTTCGGGACGCCGAGCCGGCGAACAAGGCCGTCTGGCCGCTGGACGATGACCCACGGATCACGCGAATCGGTCGGTTCCTTCGGCGGTTCTGGCTGGATGAGACCCCTCAGCTCTGGAACATCCTCAACGGCGACATGAGCTTCGTGGGACCGCGCCCCGAACGCCCGGAATTCGTTGAAGTCTTCTCCAAAGACGTGCCGATGTACGGGGAGAGGCTCGCAGTCCATGCCGGGTTGACGGGTCTGGCGCAGGTCAGCGGCATGATCGGGAACACCTCGATCCGCCGCCGTCTCGCGTTGGACCGGCTCTACATCCGCGCATGGACGCCTGGACTCGACCTTTGGATCATGGGCAGGACCGTCTGGTCGGCCATCCGTCGCCTGCGCAAACGCTGATCCGGTCGCACCCGCCCGAGCCTCGGGGATTCTCTTCGCTGGGAGGGGACGGTCATCGCTTCCGAAGGCACGCTCGACATCTATCTCAGCGAGATCAATGAGATCGATCTCCTGTCCGCGGCCGAAGAAATCGCCCTCGCGACGCGCATCCGCAACGGCGACCCGGAAGCGCGCGAGCAGATGATCTGCGCCAACCTCCGGCTCGTGGTGAGTATTGCGAAGCGCTACGTCAATCGCGGCCTCGGCTTCATGGATCTGATCGAGGAGGGGAATCTCGGTCTGCTCAAGGCGGTCGAGAAATTCGATCCGGACGCCGGCTTCCGGTTCTCCACCTACGCCACCTGGTGGATCAAGCAGTCGATCCGCAGAAGCCTCATCAACAGCGCCAAGACCGTGCGGATCCCGTCCTACATGGTCGAACTCATCGGGCGGCTCCATTCCGCACAGCTCGCGCTGTCGGACACCCTGGGTCGGGCTCCGTCCATGGAAGAGCTCGCCGACGCCATGGAGGTTCCGCGAAAGAACATCCCAGCGATCCAACGCGCGATCGAGACCACCTCCAGCAGCAGCCAGCCCGTTCCGATCGAGTGGGAATCGGGAGAGAGTGAACAGCTGACGGACCGCCGGCAGGCCTCGCCCGAAGCCATCATTCTCGAGCGAAACCAGCTGGAGAAACTCCGCGAGCTCCTCGCCACCATGGACGAGCGCGAGTCCACGATTCTCCAGCTCCGCTACGGCCTCAGCGGGGAAGAACCCTTGACGCTCAAGGAGATCGGCCAACGCGTGGACCTGACCCGCGAACGCGTCCGGCAGATCGAGAACGAAGCGCTTCGGAAGCTCAGTCTGATCCTGAGCGGCTGACCCTGCCCGCCTTTCCACAACGCAACACCCGATGAGATCTGGTCGTCGCGGAGCGCCCGCGGCCAGATCGTGGGTGTTGGGACTGTTCGATTCGCTGGACGCACGGTCAGTCCAATCGAGAATCCTGGGTCTCGTGACCACACTTCTCGTCTGGGAACCTGGGCTTCGCTCGACCTCGATGTCGAGAAAGCCCGTTCCCTCCACGCCCGGTTCCGAGCCTCCCTGGTGTTTAAAGTTCCGCCGGCTGCGCCGAAACGTCCGTCCTGGCAGGCGTTTCCAACTCTCCCCGGTCGGCTAGTCACAACGCAACGCGGTGTCTGATGACGGTGATGAACAGACACTAGCGTTCTCATGCCTGTGCGGTCGGGAAGCGAGGGCGGCCGCTTCGGCGTCCGCTCCACAGCGCGCTGCAGCTGCTACAGTCGCCGACGATCGTCGTGACCATGGCGGAACCGCGGGCTCTCTACCTTCACGTCCCGTTCTGCAGGCGCATCTGCCCCTACTGCGCGTTCGACGTCACTCCGCACCGGAACGCCGAGAACCAGAAGCGCTTTCTCGACGGCATCCGATGCGAACTCGAGCTGCTGTCAGTCAGTCCACCGCGTCACCTCGAGAGCTTGTACGTGGGAGGGGGGACACCATCCGCTCTTTCGTCGGCGCGGTTTCTCGAGTTGCTCCACCTCCTCCGCACGCGTGTCCGCAGCGAATCGACTCGTGAGTGGACGGTCGAACTCAACCCGGAGGACGTCACGGATGAGATCTGCGCGGCTCTTCGCGACGAAGGCGTGGATCGCGTCAGCTTGGGGGTTCAAAGCCTCGACTCCGCTCGACTGCGGCAGCTCGGCCGACTCCACTCTCCGTCGATGGTCGAGTCTGCCGTCGCGACGTTGCGAGCTTTCGGAGTCGGCAACATCACGATCGATCTGATGTACGGGTTGCCTCGACAGACCGAAGACGAATGGCGCTTGGAACTGCGACGCGCGCTTGCGCTCGAAGTCCCGCATCTGTCTTTGTATTGCCTCACGATCGAACCAGAGACCGCCTTCAAGAGGGCATTCGACCGCAACCGGATCACGGTGCCCGACGACGAAATCACATCCGCGATGTTCCTCGCAGCGATCGACGAGTGCTCGTCGCGCGGTATCCGCTGGTATGAGGTGTCGAACTTCGCCAAGGCTGGCTTCGAGTCGATTCACAACCAGTTCTATTGGCGCAACGAGCCGTACTTTGGTTTGGGGCCCGCAGCTTTCGAGCGCGCCGGCGTCATTCGTTCGCAGAATCCCGCGACGCTGGATTCCTGGAGCACGGCCGTCGGCGCTGGAATCCGTCAGTCGGAGGATCGGAACGTGTTGGATCCGCGCGCTGATTTCATCGAAACGCTCTCGACGGGCCTTCGAACGCGCGTTGGTGTGGATCTGGCTGCACTCGCCATTTCGACCGGTTTCGACGCGCGAACGTTGGCCTCTACACACGTCGAGCGGTTGATCGATGCCGGTCATGCAATCCTCCGCGAGGGTCGGTTGTCATTGACGGACCGAGGCGTCCTGCTGCTGGACTCCATACTGATGCCGTTCCTGGATGCGGTGGACCGGGCGTCATGAGGACGACGAGATCGTCGCGGGTCGTACTCATCGACAACTTCGATTCCTTCACCTGGAATCTGGTGCACCTGCTGTCTTCGCGGGGCGCAGCGGTGACGGTCATCCGAAACGACGTGTCGACCGTCGAGCGGATCACGGCGGAGAAGCCGACGCACCTCGTCATCTCGCCCGGGCCGAAGGGACCCGAGGCGACCGCGTGCGTTCCGTCGGTCATCCGATGGTTCGACGGAAGACTTCCACTCCTCGGCGTTTGCCTCGGACATCAGACGATCGCACACGTTCGTGGAGGTCGCGTCCTACCCATGGTCGATCCGATACACGGCAAGACTTCCCGGCTGGAACACAAGGGGGAAGGTCTGTTCCGGAACGTCGGCAAGGACGCGATCGTCGCGCGGTATCACTCACTCTGCGTCGTGAGGGAGTCGTTGCCTGATGACCTCCTGGCGGACGCATGGGTCGAGGGCCGCCCTGACCTCCTGATGTCCTTTCGTCATCGGGATCACCCGACGTTCGGCCTGCAGTTCCACCCGGAGTCGTTCATGACGGATTGCGGAGTGGATCTCATCGATGCATTCTTGAGCCTCTGATGAACACTCCAGACTTCCCGTCCCGTCTGATTGCGAACGTCCGCAAGAAGGACAGCGTCCTGTGCGTGGGTCTCGACCCGCGCCGCGAGTCCATCCCGCGGATCTTTCTTCCCGCGCATGTTCCGACCGAGAACCTCTCGCCGAAGGAGGTCGCGGTCGCATTCGAGAAGTTCAGCATCGCGGTGCTGGAACTGGTCGCCGAGACGTGCATCGCCGTGAAGCCGCAGGCGGCGTTCTTCGAGGATTTGCTCGAGGATGGTTACGTGGCGTTCGTGCGGGTCTGCCGCGCGGCTCGGGAGTTGGGCCTTCCCGTGATTGCCGACATCAAGAGAGGGGACATCGGAACGACGGCCGAGGCCTACGCGCGGGCGTACCTGGCTCCGGTTGGAGGGAAACCCCCGATGGCGGATTGCGTGACCGTCAATCCCTACCTCGGGATCGACGGACTCAAGCCTTTCTATGACCAGGCGACACGCCATGGCGGTGGTGTCTTCGTTCTGGTGAAGACGAGCAACCCTTCGTCCGCCGATTATCAGGATCGCCTCGTCGGCGAGTTGCCTCTGTACCGGATCGTCGCACAGGACGTGGAGAAGGCGGCATCGGCTTCCACCTCTGGCGGTCGCTACGGCGCCGTCGGCGCAGTGGTCGGGGCCACGCATCCGCGGCAGCTCGAGGAGCTCCGATCTGCCATGCCGCACACCTGGTTCCTCGTGCCCGGATACGGTGCTCAGGGAGCGACTGCGGACGACGTCGTCCGCGGCGCTGACGCGGAGGGCCTCGGAATCGTGGTCAACGCGAGTCGATCGGTGACTTTCCCATGGGGCGCGTCGCCACCAGCGTCCGGCGAATGGAAGTCGGAGATTCGGAGCGCCGCCGTGAAGGCTCGAGACGACCTTGCCAGAGCCCTCGGGGGCCGGCGAATTGACCGGTGATCGGCGGCGTTCAACGGATCGCGACCCGATGAAAGAGCCAGACGCGAAAACCCGTCAGCCCTGGTACGTGGAGGCGTTCGGCGCCTGGTACGGGACTCTGTACGCGCATCGCGACGAGGCCACGGCGGCGGCAGAAGTCGACGTCGCAGTGAAATGGCTCGGCATCGAGCCGACGTCTCGATGTCTCGACCTCTGCTGCGGGATGGGCCGGCACCTCCGCCCGCTGCAGCGACACAGTGAATGTGCGGTCGGCGTGGATCTCTCGCCCCAGCTGATCGAGGAGGCGTCGAATCGTGGCAGTCGCAATCTGGTGCGCGCCGATCAACGGCGGCTTCCATTCTCGGCAGCGACGTTCGATCACGTACTGAGCTTCTTCACGTCGTTCGGCTACTTCGAGACCGACGCAGAGAACGCTGCGGCCTTGCTCGAGATGGCGCGCGTCCTGCGCGGTGCGGGTCGGCTGCTCATGGACCTTCCAAATGCCACGGTTCTGGAACGGAGTCTCGTTCCACGATCGCACGACGTCCGCGATGGGTTCACGGTGACGGCCGCCCGAACGTGGGATGGTTTCCGCGTGCGAAAGTCCGTGGTCGTGACGAACGGTGAAGGCGTCGTCGTTCACCAGCACGAGGAGAACGTCCGCGTGTTCAACGAAACGGAGATCACCGAGATGATGTCGCGCGCGGACCTCCGAATTCTCCGCCGGTCCGGCGGTTTCGATGGTCGGCCGGTCGAGCGTGGCGATCGTCTCATCCTCGTCGCGGAGAAGGCCTGTTGAAGATCGAGCGATTGGAGCACCCGCGTCCATTCGGGCACCCGTTGTCACGGCTTGCCGTGACGAGAACGGAGTCGTGGATCGCTCGCCACTATCCCAGACCATCCTCCCTCGACGGCATTCGCGAGGTTGCATCCGAAGTCGCGTTCGACGGGACGATGCGTGAACGTGTCTGCGCGACGTTCTTGCTCGAGAACACGAAACTCTTCGGCGATGGCGCAGAGCGGCGCGTGCAGATGCTGGCGCACCGCGACGCACTGGTCGTGATCACGGGGCAGCAGCCTGGTCTCTTCGGCGGTCCATTGTTCACGTTGGAGAAGGTCGCCGGAGCAGTGCAGCTTTCCCGTCGCCTGGCACGGGAGCTGCACCGACCCGTCGTGCCCGTCTTCTGGAATCAGTCGGAGGATCACGACCTCGAGGAGACGAATCGACTCGAGCTGCCCAAGGCCGATGGAGTTCACAGGCTTCGCGCTCCCATCGAGGATCTCGGGCGCTGTCTCGGACTCATCCCGTTGGACGAAGGCGTCGTCGCCTTTGCGGAGGAGATCCTCCGCCAGTTGCAGCTCGACTCCACCCTCGAGGCAGCGGTGCTGCGTCCGCGGAGTGGTGAGAACTTCGCCGCGTGGACATCCCGAATCGTGGCACACGTCTTCGCGGACACAGACCTTCTCATCGCGGAACCGTTCTGGTTTCGATCCCTCGTGACGCCCGTGATCCGCCGCGCAGTCACGGATCCACAGACCTTGCACGAGGCGTTCATGGGGGACACGCAGAGCCTCGTCTCGCACGGAATGGAGCCGCAGATCCAACCGGCCGAGGCGAGCATGCTGTTCTGGGTCGACGACGACGGCGTGCGTCGCAGGATCCGGTCTGGTGCGAAGTGGACGATCGAGGGTCAGGGTGAGTATTCGACCTCCGAACTGCTCGGCCGCCTCGACTCACGACCTGCCGGTTTCTCGACCAACGTGCAGCTGAGACCCATCGTTCAGCAGATGATCCTGCCCGTCGTCGCGCAGATCGGCGGACCGGCCGAGGTCGCGTACTTCGCCCAGTTCCCGTCACTCTTCCGCGCGTTCGATCAACCACTTCCTGTGATCCTCCAGCGTCCTGCGTCGACCGTGCTCGGGCCGAAGGACGCGGAGCTTCGCGTTCGACTCGGATTGCACGGCGCCAAACTGCTCGATGACCCGCAGCAGTGGCCCGTATCTGCGGACACCGTGCTCCCTCCTGCGTTCGGGCGCGCCCGCGAGCTGAATGAAACGGCGCGCGAAGGGTTGGCCGCGGCGGCAGGCAACGAACCGCTCCAGCGCGCGGTCGACGGATGGTGGCAGCGGACGCGGCAATCGCTGGAGAAGCTCGAGGAGACCTTCCGCAAGGACCGCGAGCGCGAGGCCGGAGTCGACCAGGGCCGCCGCGGCAGGTTGTCGGATTGGGTCCATCCGAAGGGCAAGCCGCAGGACCGGATGATCTCCATCCTCTCGCTGCTGACACGCGCCCGACTTCCGGCCATCCGACGGTGGCTCGAAACGCTGGACCCGTTCGATTCGCGCCACGTCGTCTGCACGCTCGAACAGGAGGATCAGACCGATGGCTGAGACGGCCGACGTGCTCGCGTTCGGAGCGCATCCCGATGACGTCGAACTGGGAGTGGGCGGGACCATCTTGGGCATGATCGCCCGTGGGCGATCCGTCGTGATCGTCGACTGCACGCGCGGGGAACTCGGCACGCGCGGCACTCCCGAGATTCGGGAGCGTGAGGCCCGGGAGGCGGCACGTCTCCTCGGCGTCGAGACGCGCGTCAATCTCGAGCTCCCGGACGGAGGCGTACTGCTGAACGACGACTCGCGCCGTCGCGTCGTCGAGGTCATCAGGCGCTTCAAGCCGACGATCGTGCTCGCGCCGCGAACGGACGATCTCCATCCCGATCACGCCCACGCCGCCCGGATCATTCACGACGCTGCGTTTCTCTCGGGGATCAGGAAGTGGAACGCGAGCGGAGCGGCTCATCGGCCGCGGGCCGTCCTCGAGTACGCGTCACACACGCAGTTCCCGCCATCGTTCGTCGTCGACATCACGCCGCACTTCGCGCGGAAGAAAGAAGCCTGCCTCGCCTATCGAAGTCAGTTCTTCGACCCGGCGTCGACCGAGCCGGCGACCTACATCTCGAGCTCGCGATTCTGGGACTGGTGGGAAGGTCGTGCGCGTCATTACGGCAACATGGTCGGGGCCGGGTTCGGCGAACCATTCCACGTCGCGACGCCGCTCCGCGTCGAAGATCCCGTCGCCCAATTCGAAGACTTCGGCTACTACCCGAAGACGAAGACACCCGGATGAGCCGCAAGCTGAAGATCGGCATCTCCTGTTACCCGACGATCGGCGGCTCGGGCACCGTTGCCGTCGAGCTCGCGTCCGCACTCGCGGCGCGCGGGCACGAGGTTCACGTCGTTTCGTACGACAGCCCGGCCCGCATGGGGATCAGCAAGGGGCTTTACTTCCACGAGGTGGACGTCTCCGACTACCCGCTCTTCAAGTACCCACCGTTCGTGATGGCTCTCTCGAGTCGACTGTCGGACATCACGTACCGCTACGGCCTCGACATCCTCCACGCGCACTACGCGATTCCACACAGCATCGCTGCATTCCTCGCCCGCGAGATCGTCGGGCGTGAGCGCGTGCGCGTCGTGACGACGTTGCATGGAACCGACATCACGCTGATCGGTTCCGATCCCGCCTATCGCCCCATCACGAGGTTCGCGTTGCAGAAGGCGGACGCCGTCACTGCTGTGTCCGAGTTCCTGCGAGTGGAGACGGAAGAGCAGATCTGTCGGGGATGCAACGTTCGCGCGATCCCGAATTTCGTCGACACGGAACGGTTCAACCCGAACCTCGCATCCGAGTGGCGGAAGTGCTTCGCGCCGGAGGGCGAATGGAAGCTCATCCACGTGTCGAACTTTCGCCCCGTGAAGAGAGTCGGCGACGTCGTCCGCATCTTCGCCAAGGTGAACGAGCGACATCCGACGCGGCTCGTGATGGTCGGTGATGGGCCTGACCGCGTCCTCGCCGAGCGCACGGCTGAGCAACTGGGCGTCCTCGATCGCGTGACGATGGTCGGTGCCGTGACGGCGGTCGAGAATGCGCTCGCGGCTGCCGACGCGCTGCTTCTGCCGTCTGCGGGTGAATCGTTCGGCCTGGCCGCGCTCGAGGCGTTGTCTTGCGGCGTGCCCGTCGTCGGCGCTCGCGCCGGCGGTCTGCCGGAGGTCGTTACGGATGGGGTCGACGGCATCCTCGAGCCGCTCGGAGACGTCGACGCCATGGCGAGACGGCTCGCGGACATGCTCTCGGATCCGGAGAAGAAGCGCGCGTTCTCCGAAGCGGGTCGAGCGAAGGCCGTGGCGCGCTTCCGAACGGACCTGGTCGTGCCTCTCTACGAGGCGGCCTACGAAGCGGCTTGGGAGAGCTGACGGCTCACACGCGGTCCATGGCGACGAGGTGCCGTGCGGCGAGTTCGCCGATCCCGACCTGCCCCGATGCCAGTCCGTAGCGATGCGCGATGAGGTCGAACATCGAGCGGGCCGCCGCGACGAATGCGGGGAAGACGCCTCGCCCGGTGGTGGCCTCGCTCTCGAAGTGCGGCGCGGAGATCTGATTCAGCGCGGCCTCGAGCTCCTCGACCGATGCGACGTCGGGGACATCGCGCTTGTTGTATTGGAAGACGATGGGGATCTGGCCTGCGTCGAGACCGTTGGCCTCGAGGTTGTCGAAGAGCGACGCGAGGACCTGGACGTTCTCGGCTACGCGTCCGCGCTGCGAGTCCGCCACGAATACGACCGCATCCGCTCCCGCAAGGACGTGGCGTCGCGTCAGGTTGTACTTGACCTGGCCCGGCACGGTGTACGTGCTGATCTTGAAGCGGAACTTGTCGAAGTCGCCCAGATCGATGGGCAACAGATCGAAGAACACGGTGCGTTCGTCGTCCGTCTTCAGCGAGATGAAGCGCACGTTGCCCTGCGGATCGAGCGTCGTGTGCAGGTGCTTCAGGCTCGTCGTCTTTCCGCCGAGTGCGGGACCGTAGTAGACGATCTTGGTGTTGATCGTTCGGTCGCGGGTGTTCACAACGCTCATGGGTTGCGTGTCTTCCCCAAGGGTCCCTCTTGGCCCGGCGTCCAGTGATCCCGCACTGGTCGTCCAAGCCGGAGCAATCTTCGGAATTTGCGCGGCTGCGGCTTGACATGAAAAGGATCTACCTCGACCACAATGCGACGACGCCCCTCGACCCGCGGGTGTTGGATGCGATGCTCCCATTCCTGAAAGGGAGTTACGGCAATCCAAGCAGCCTCCACGGCGAGGGGAGGGAGGCACGCCGGGCCGTCGAGGACGCGCGGGATTCGGTCGCGGCCCTGCTGCAGGTCGACCCGCGGGATGTCGTCTTCTGCTCTGGCGCCACGGAGGCGAACAACTGGGCCCTGAGATGGCTCGGGTCGCTTCCGCGCCAGCCGCGGCGCCTCCTCGTTTCCGCCGTCGAGCACCCGTCCGTCCTCGAAGCAGCCGAGTCCCAGCGGCGCGACGGCGTCGTCGTCGAGCGGGTTGGCGTGGACGGGACCGGCGTGCTTTCGCTGGCCGCGCTGGAGGCGTCCCTGGCGCAGCCGTGCTCGGGGGTGGCGATCATGGCGGTGAACAACGAGGTGGGGTCGATCCAACCGATCGCGCCGGCGTGGGACCTCTGTTCTGCCAGGGGAGTCCCGCTCCACGTGGATGCGGTGCAGGCGCCTGGGAAGCTCGACTACAGCCCAGGAGCCCTGCCAGCGACGACGCTCTCCATCTCCGCGCACAAGATCGGCGGCCCCAAGGGGGCGGGCGCACTCGTCCTTCGAAACGGTGCGCGCATCCCACCGCTGTTCGTCGGAGGAGGACAGGAGCGCGAGCGTCGCGCCGGAACCGAGAACGTCGCGGCGATCGTCGGATTCGGAGCGGCGGCTCGCCTGGCTGCGTTGGAGGGGGCCGAATGGCGCACGAACCTCGCAGGCCTCGAGCGGGCGTTTCTGGATCGCCTGACGAGTCGTTCGGTGGCTTTCGTCCGGAACGGCCCTGATGCCACGGCCCGCGTTCCAGGCACGCTGAACCTGCGCTGCGGTGGGCGGACGGGGGAGGGCCTGCTTCTCGCGCTCGACCTGGCCGGTGTGGCCGTCAGCCTGGGCTCGGCCTGCTCCAGCGGTGCGGCGCGGCCGAGCCACGTCCTCGCGGCGATGGGCCTGTCCAAGGTCGACAACCTGGGGAGCGTGAGGATCTCGTTCGGCTGCCGGCAGACGGTGGCTGACTCGATCGAGGCCGCCGACCGCTTCGCCGCCGTGTTTTCAGGCGGTCCTTCCGTCGCCGGGCCGGGCTGAAGTCGCCCTCAGCGCGGCCGGTGCGTGGCCGGGATTCGCTGAGGATTCTCCAAGCAGAGACTCGCAAACGAGTTAAGTGCTAACGGAAAAATTCTCGGCGGCGGTGGGGGTCGTCGGGGGTGCCCCCACAGTCGGTCGATTGGAAAAAAACTGAGGCGTGCCGTTCGCCATCCGGCGCCGCGCTCGAAAGGCTTCATCTTGAAGTGGCAGAAGCCTTAAGAATTCTTCAACACAGCCCTGGGGAGGCAGGGTCGAGAACAAGTGAGCGAATTACTTTTGCACACGTTGGAGACCGCCTTAGAATCCCGCCCGCTTTTGACCGACCTGCCGGATCGAACGGCACCTGTACTCGGGCGGAAGTTTGCGCTAAGCCGTTGGAACAAAGGGATTTAGCACGTTTGCACGCGTGCTGCGGCGGGGACGTATGCCATCTGATCCGGTGACGCCAGAAACCTGGCAGTCAGTGCTTGAGAGCCTTCGTGGAAAGGTGAGCCCGAACCAGTTCGACACCTGGTTCAGGGACATCCGCCTGGGCCGCCAGTCCGCTGAGAGGGTGGAGATCGTCGCTCCCACGGCGTTCGTCGCCGAGTGGCTGGGGAAGAAGTACGCGAGCGTGCTGCGCGAGGTCGTCGCCGCAGCCCTTGGATGGACGCGCGTGGAGATCTCCGTGACGCACGATGGCGGTGGTCCGAACCGTGAGGCGCAGCCCTTCTCGACTGAACCCCTGGCCGCCCCCGTTTCGACCGCGCGCACTGCGCCCCAGCCCGCCGATACCGCCCCGCGCACCGAAGGCGGCGTCGT
This sequence comes from Planctomycetota bacterium, assembly GCA_044222185.1. Taxonomy (GTDB): domain Bacteria; phylum Planctomycetota; family CAIWVZ01; genus JBGANV01. Next base: position 386,283 of record JBGANV010000002.1, on the reverse strand, counting down.
CATCAACCGCGAGTACACGTTCGAGAACTTCGTCGTCGGACCGCACAACGAACTGGCCGTCGCGGCTGCCCGAGCCGTCGTCGAGAACCGAGGGCGCCTCTACAACCCGCTCTTCGTCTACGGGCGCGTCGGCCTCGGCAAGACGCATCTCCTGCAGGCGATCTGCCACGCGCTGCTTTCGCGCACTCCGCGTCCGCGGATCGTCTACGTGTCCTGCGAGTTCTTCATCAACCAGTTCATCTCCGCCGTCGAGAAGGGCGACCTCGAATCGTTCCGTGGTCGCTACCGCGACACCGACGTCTTCCTCGTCGACGACGTGCACTTCCTCGCGAACAAGGACCGGAGCCAGGAAGAGTTCTTCCACACGTTCAACGCGCTCCATCAGCTGAACAAACAGATCATTCTCTCGAGTGATTCGCCCCCTCCGGAGATCCCGACGCTCTCCGAACGGCTGGTGAGCCGGTTCAAACAGGGGATGGTCTGCGAGCTCGAACCGCCGCTCTTCGAGACTCGCATCCAGATCGCGTCTCGCAAGGCGAGCCAGCTGGGCTGCCTCCTCCCGGACGACGTCCTCGACTTCATCGCCCAGAACGTCCAGAGCAACATCCGAGAGCTCGAGGGTGCGGTCACGCGCGTCGTCGGCAAGTCGACGCTGATGAAGCTCGAGATCACGCTCGCCATGGCGCGCGAGGCGTTGAGCGACCTGCTCACGGACCGCCGCCGCAAGATCACGCTCGACGAGATCGTGAACGTCGTGACCGAGCACTTCGGGCTGCGGCGCGCCGAGCTCCAGAGCAAACGGCGCACGAAGGCCCTCACGGAGCCGCGCCAGGTCTGCATGTACGTCGCGCGCAAGTTGACGAGCCTGTCGCTCGAGGAGATCGGCGTCTATTTCGGCGGACGGGACCACAGCACCGTCCTCTATGGGGCTGATCGAGTGCAGATCCGGATGAACAGCGATCCCGACTTCCGCCGCCTTCTCGAGGAGCTGGCCCAACGTCTCGGGGGAAGCCTCCAGGGCTGATCCCGGTCGAGATGTGGAGAACTCTCGGAGAAACCCAGGTTTTTGGCGCGCTTGGCTGGGCCTTTGCCGGGTTTTTCTCGGAGAATCCCAGAAGTTGGGCGCACCGATCTGAATTACCGACGGCATAACCCAGGGTTTCACGGGCAGTTGTGCCCGCGTTTCCAGCGGATGCTCGATGCGGGCAGCGGCGGCGCCGGAGTCCAGGTCGTGTTCATCGAACCCCGACGAGGAGCTTCGTTGCATTCTTGAGAACTCCCGGGACGCGGGCGCGGAAACCGTCTCGCGCGGCGCTGTCGAGAACGCGGTTTTCGAGCGGTATAGTGTCCGCCGTTCAAGCGGATCGAGAAGACCGCGGCAATTGTGGTGCGAGCGGTTCGTTACTCGTTATTCGCCCGCCATTTGGGGAGGCGTCGCGCGCATGAAGTTCACCGGCAACCGGCAACGGCTGCTCGATGCGTTCACGATCGTGAGTTCCGTGGTCTCACCGCGGGCGATCAAGCCCATCCTGCAGAACCTTCGAATGGTGGTCGGCCCTGATGGGGCGACCCTTCTCGCGACCGACCTCGAGGTCGCGATCCGATATCGCGTTCCCCTCGACGTCGTCGAAGAGGGCGGCGACATCCTGATTCCCGTGGCGCGCGTCGTCGGGATCCTGAAGGAGAGCACAGGCCCGCAGGTCGTCTTCGAAACGAAGGACCGCACGGTCCAGCTCACGAGCGGCAAGAGCCGCTTCAAGATCCTCAGCGAGAACCCGGAGGAGTTCCCCGTGATCCCCGCGTTCGAGGATCAAAAGGCGATCATCTTCCAGCGCGGGCCTTTCCGGTCGATGGTCCGCAAGACCTACTTCGCAGCAGCGAAGGAGCGGAGCCGCTTCGCGTTCAATGGCGTGCGGTTGCAGGTCGACGGCGACACGGCCCACATGATCGGAACGGACGGCAAGCGTATGGCCGTGATGTCCACGCCCGTCGACAACCCGGACAAGGTCGTCGCAGGTCACATCATTCCGACCAAGGGCCTGCTCACGTTCGAGAAAGTCGTCACGGACGAGGACCAGACGATCCGGCTCTGCGTCGACGACCGACAGGTGATGATCAAGACTCAGCGCGCCGAGGTCTCGTCGCGACTCGTGGACGGCGCGTTCCCTCGGTACGAGTCCGTCATCCCCAAGGAAACGGTGCTCAGCGCGACGTTCCGGCGGGACGATCTCCTGATCGCCATGCGTCAGGCGAAGCTCCTCACCAACGAGGAAAGCCGTTCCGTTCGTCTCACCTTCGAGCCCACGCGGTTGCTTCTCAACTCGCGGGCGATGGACGTGGGCGAAGCGCAAATTGAAGTCGACGCGGTCGTCGAAGGCGAACCGATCGACGTCTCCTTCAACCCGGATTTCGTCATCGAGGGCCTCACGGTGATCGAGGCCGAGCGCGTCGTCCTCCGGGTCTCTGGTCGCGAAACCCCTTCGCGAATCGACGGCGAGGAGAACTACATCTACGTCGTGATGCCCGTCACCATGCGGTCGGCGTAGCCGGTCACCATGGAACCGGTTTCCATCGGCGACTCGCTGCGGGACTTCATGCGCCGATCGGCGACGGCGAAGAAGCAGCGGGTCGGCGTCGAACTGGACGAGGCCTGGCGCGCGGTCGCGGGCCCGTCGATTTCACAACACACGAACGTGCGTGGGCTGTCGCAAGGCATCCTGACGGTTGCCGTCGACTCACCCCCGCTCTGCCACGAACTGAGCTCGTTCCAACGCGAGACCCTCCTGGTGCGACTTCAGGAGAGACTCGCGAACGGCAAGGTCCGGGCGTTGCGGTTCCGCTTGGGAACGATCGAAGACTGAGCATGACGACGAACGAGAATCCAAAGGGCGGCTATACGGCCTCGAACATCAAGGTCCTCGAAGGGCTGGAGGCCGTTCGCAAGCGCCCGGACATGTACATCGGCGACACCTACGACGCCGGGCTCCACCATCTCGTGTACGAAGTCGTCGACAACTCGATCGACGAAGTGCAGAACGGCTGGGCCGATTTCGTCCGCGTGATCCTGAACGCCGACGGGAGCTGCACGGTCGTCGACAACGGTCGCGGGATCCCCGTCGACATCCACCAGGACGAGGGCGTGCCGGCCGTCGAAGTCGTCATGACGAAGCTCCACGCCGGCGGAAAGTTCGACGGGGACAACTACAAGGTCTCCGGCGGACTCCACGGTGTGGGTGTCTCGTGCGTGAACGCGTTGTCCGAGTGGATGGACGTGGAGGTCTACCGCGACGGCAAGGCGAATCACATCCGCTTCGAGTGCGGCAACACCGCGAGCAAGCTGAAGGTCCTCGGTGCGACCACGCAACGCGGAACGAAGGTCACGTTCAAACCCGATTCGACCGTGATGCACTCCACGGTGTTCAACTACGAGACCCTCGTCACGCGCATGCGGGAGCTGGCGTACCTGAACCCCGGCGTGAATCTCGAGTTCCGCGACGACCGACCGAACGGCGGCGCTGCCCAGACGTTTCATTTCCCCGACGGGCTCCTTGCCTACGTGAAGTACCTCAGCGAGGGGAAGGAAGCCGTTCACCCGGACATCGTTTACGTGAAGACGGAGCGCACCGTCGAGCGCGAGGGTGCCAAGCCCACCAACTACATCGTGGAAGTGGCACTCCAGTACAACACGTCCTACACCGAGCACGTGTACAGCTTCGCCAACACCATCAAGACGAGCGAAGGCGGTACGCACCTGACGGGGTTCAAGAACGCGCTCACGAGCGCGCTGAACAACTACGGCAAGAAGGAGAACATCCTGAAGGAGGGCAACCTCCTCTCCGGTGACGACTGCCGCGAGGGACTCGTCGCGGTCATCTCGCTCCGCCTGCCCGACCCGCGCTTCGAGAGCCAGACGAAGATCAAGCTCGCAAACCGCGAGGCGCAGACGATCGTCCACCAGATCACCTACGACTCGCTCACGAGCTACTTCGAGGAGAATCCGCAAGTCGCGAAGTCGATCGTTCGCAAAGCCGTCGACGCCGCCGCTGCGCGCGAAGCCGCCCGCAAGGCGCGCGAGATGGTCCGGCGCAAGGGCGTGCTCTCCGGAGCCGGACTCCCGGGCAAGCTGGCCGATTGCACCGAGCGCGACCGAGATCGCTCCGAGCTGTATCTCGTCGAAGGTGACTCGGCCGGCGGTTCCGCCAAGCAGGGTCGCGACCGTCGCTACCAGGCGATCCTCCCGCTGAAGGGAAAGATCCTGAACGTGGAGAAGGCACGTCTCGACAAGATCCTCTCGCACGAGGAGATCAAGACGATCATCATCGCACTCGGTGCCGGCATCGGGTCCGACGACTTCGACATCTCGAAGCTGCGATACGGCAAGATCATCATCATGACCGACGCCGACGTCGACGGCTCGCACATCCGCACTCTGCTGCTGACGTTCTTCTACCGGCACATGCCGCAACTGGTCGAGCAGGGGGTGATCTACATCGCGCAGCCGCCGCTCTATCGCGTGAAGAAGAAGGACAAGGAGCGGTACGTCCAGTCGGATGAGGAGATGAACGGCGAATTGATCTCCCTCGGCCTGGACGGCACGGCTCTCGACGCGTTGGATCGAACGGGCAAGGTCCTCCACTCGCATCAGAGCGCCGACATCGCCGAGATCGTGGAGATCGTCCAGAAGCTGAACGCTCTCGAAGCACGCGCGCGCCGTGCCGGGATCCCGTTCGGTGATTTCCTCCGACTTGCCCAGGGCGAAAACCTCACCCTCCCGCGCATGACGGTCGTGCAGAACGGCACGACACGCTTCTTCCACACGGCCGAGGAATACGACGCGTTCCGTCAGGCGCTCGCGCTGGAGAAGGGCCGCGACCTCAAGATCTGTGATGAGACGGCGACGGCGGAGGAGCGGCATGCCGCCGACATCCAGGTCACGGAGCTTTACGGCAGCGACGATTTGAGCCACCTGCTCGTGCGTCTCCGCCAGGCCGGGTTCGGGGCGAAGGACTTCCTCCGCACGGACTCCGACGGCTTGCGTGATCCGGATCACCCGCCACTCGTCGTTCGCGTCGATGACGAACGCCATCCGTTCTTCGAGCTCGCCGATCTGCCCGTGCTCATCCGCACCCTCGGCAAGCGGGGCATCGATCTGCAGCGCTACAAGGGCCTCGGTGAGATGAACCCGGAGCAGCTCTGGGAGACGACGATGGATCCGTCGGTGCGGACGCTCCTGCGCGTCAAGCTCGATGACGCTGCCGAGACCGACCGCGCCTTCACGGTGCTGATGGGTAACGACGTTGAGCCACGCCGACAGTTCATCGAGGAAAACGCCCTCTCCGTGCGTCAGCTCGACGTCTGAACGTGCGTTCCGGCGTCGATCGCGGACCGCGCTGCGGCCGCGGTGCGCGTACGTCGCGAGCCTGGTGTTTTGCGTCCTCGCGTGCTCGACGGTCACGGTCGGGCTCGAGGCCGAGGTCCGCGGAAATCAGGCGTTTCGCCTGGTCGATGACGATGGGCGGACGGCCGTGCGGAGCGCCGTCACGTGCTCGCGTGACGTGGCTCGCGAATGGGGCAAGTTGGCTGTCACCGAGCGCGAACGTGTGGAGCGGGCGTTCGGGGCCATCATCCCGGGGCGTATCGAAGTTCATCTCGTCGGAGCGTGGCCGTCGTCGTTCGACGGCGACGCGTTCTCTGCCGGCACGAACGTCTACCTGAAAGCGTCCGAGAACGGCCTGCCGCGCCCCAGCGACGGCGATCTGCTCGTCCACGAGGTGACGCACGTGGCACAGGCCACGCTGTTCGCGTTCCGGCGACCGTTCTGGTTCGAGGAAGGCCTCGCGACGTACGTCGAAGGCGTCCGCAAGGGTTACGGAGTCGGAGGGCATGACCTGCTCGAGGGCGTCAGGGGACTCGAGGCCGTCGACCCGGCGCGGCTCACGCTCGAGAACCTGAAGCTCCAACCGCTGAGCCTGGCGTATCGATTGTCCGCATCGGCGTTCGAGCGCATGCTCGAACGCCATGGTTCGGGGATCTTCCTCGCATTTCGCGCGGCGCCAGCGGATCGGCAGATCGCCGACGTCTACGCGACCGCGACCGGGGAGCCTCTCACCGAGCTCGAAGCCCGTTGGCGAACGGGTGTCGACCGCGTGCGCGGTCCGCGAGGCGCGATCCGATGAGCACGAAGGAAATCACGTGGCTCGTGCTGGTCTCGGCCGGCTACGTCGCCGGCATCGCGTGCGCCCTGCATGCGTTGCTGCACAAGACACGCGAAGCATCGGGCGCGTTGATCTGGATTGCCTTCTGCCTCGGCGTCCCATGGGTGGGCGCATTCGCGTACGTCACGATCGGGGACGACCGGATCCTGGGCCGGCGCCGCCGGAAGATCCGCGCTGCGCACGCGGAGTTCCGCGCGGCGCACGGCAGCTCGGCGCCGTCCGACGTGAGCTGGCGCGAAACGCTCAGGCGTGCTCACCTGGGAGTCCTGACCGACAACGAGGTCGTTCGCGGCAACCGACTGGATGTCATGGTGGGCGGTGCGGCGGCGTACGATCGCATGATCGCCGCGATCCGTGGCGCCAGGCGCTCGGTCGCGCTTCAGACGTACATTCTCGATGAGGACGAAGTCGGTCGGCGATTCAGGGATGCCGTCGTCGATCGCTCGCGTGCCGGCATTCCGTGCCGGGTTCTCTACGACGCCATCGGGGCTTCGTCGGCGTCCATGGACTTCCTCTCGTCGTTCGCCGACGGCGGCGCCAAGATCCACGCCTTCCTTCCGTTCCACCCTCTGAAGCGCAGGTGGCAGATCAACCTGCGCAACCACCGCAAGCTGCTGGTGGTCGATGGGGTCGATGGCTTCATCGGAAGCATGAACCTCAGCGCGCGTCATGTCTCGTCCGGCAGGGGCGCGTCCCATGATTTCATGGTGTCGATGCGGGGACCCGCCGTGCGCGACGTCCTGGAGATCTTCGCCAGCGACTGGCGGTTCGCGGCTGGCGAATTCCTCGCCCGCGAGGCGTTCTTCCCGCCGATCGAGGTGGACGGTGACGACGTCGTGCAGGTCGTCGACAGCGGGCCCGACCGGCGCGCCCGCAGCCTCCACAAGGTGATCGTCGCCGCCATCTACGAGGCTCGGCGCGACATCCTGATGCTCACGCCGTACTTCGTTCCGCCCCTGCCGCTCCTCTACGCGCTGGAGACGGCGGCCGCGCGTGGAGTGCGCGTCCGCATCCTCGTGCCCCAAGTGACGGACAACCGGATCGTCGACTTCGCCATGGTTCACTACTTCGAACCGGTGCTGAAGGCCGGCGCGCACGTCGCTCGGAAGAGCGGCCCCATGCTCCACATGAAGATGCTCGTCGTCGACGACGACCTCGCGATCTTCGGGTCGACCAACATGGACAACCGGAGCTTCTTCCTCAATTTCGAGGCCGATCTCGTCGCCTACGAGGGTCCGATCCTGGCGGAATTGCGACGCGTGGCCGAGGCGGAATGGCGCGGCTCGGCGCCAGTCACGTACGAATCCGTCCTTCGCGCGCCGCTTTCGCGACGGATCGTCACGCGGACTGCAGCGCTGTTCGCCCCGATCCTCTGACGGGAGGGCTCCGGCGATCTGGGTGCCGACCCGATCCGCGACTCAACCGGGCGCCGATCGCAGGTCGATGACTTCGGAAGCGGGTCCGCAAGACGCGCTCGAATCACGCTTCCGATGAAGAACATCCGCCTCAGGTCATACAAGGACACGGGAACGATCCTGCTCGGCGATGGGCTCATCACACCGGAGCGGCTGCGCGAAGCGTCCGACGTGCAGCAGTCGTCCGGCCTGAGCCTCGGGCGCGCCCTCGTCGAACTGGGATTCGTCTCCGAATGGGAGTTGGCCCGTGCCGTGACCAAGGAGCTCGGGGTCTCGTTCATCCGCTTGAAGTCCCAGGAATACCGGTCGACCGCCACGCAGAAACTCGACTCACACCTGCTTCATCAGCACCGCTTCTTCATCCTCGACACGTTCGACGGCGTCGACACGGTGGTCGTCACGGAGCCTCCGTCGCTCGATCTGCTCACCGAGATCTCGCCTGTCCTCGGCGACAAGGTCTTCTTCCTCGTGTCCCTGATGTCGGACGTCGATCGCGTGTTGAGCCTCTCCGTGCCGTTGGTCGAACAGACCGTCTCCGACGGTGGGCCGTCGACCGCAGAGGAGATCCTTCGCGGGTTCGGGACCTGATCCGCAGACGCACGAAAGACCACGGATTCGCCACGCATGTTGCTGTCAGACGTCAGGAATCGATCGCCGTACCTCGCGTACGCAGACAAACTCCCGAGCCTGCCCTCCGTCGTCATGGAGGTGCTCAAGCTCTGTCGCAAGGACAACGTGGACATCCTCGACATCGCCGCCGTGATCGGGCGCGACCCGGCCCTTTCGGCGCGCGTGCTGAAACTCAGCAACTCGTCCATGTATACGCGACGGCGTCAGGTCGGAACGATCAACGACGCCGTGATGGTCCTCGGGATCAAAGCCGTCATGCTGGCGGCGTTGAGCTTCTCGTTGACCTCGATCGTCGGCGTGGACTCGGACGAGGAGAGTGGCTACGACCTGCGCGACTTCTGGCGCCGATCCATGATCCAGTCCGTCGCCGCTCGCGCATTCGCGCGCGAGCTGCAGAAGCCTTTCGTCGAAGAGGCCTTCACGTGCGGTCTGCTCCTGGACATCTCCGTGCCGATCCTCGCGCGTGTCGCCGGGAGCCAGTACACGGCCGTGATCATCACCATGGACGGGGGACATCCCGACAGCGTGCTCGAGCAGCAGTCCGTCGGAGCGACCCATGCCGACCTGGGCGGCCTTCTCATGCACGAGTGGAAGCTGCCTGAGTTGATGGTCGACGTCATCCGGTCGCATCATTCACCCGACCAGCTCATCGAGAAACACGACGCGAAGTCCCTGGAGTGCGCGCGTGTCCTGAACCTCGCGCATTTGTCGGCCGGCGTGCTCATGGCCGACAACAAGGGCGAGTACCTACGCGAGCTCGAGGACGCCGCCGCGCGCTGGTTCGGCCGCGATGCAGGCTTCGTCGACTCGATCATCATGGCGCTCGGCCCTGGCGCGGAGCAGCTCGCGGAAGTCGTCCAAGTCGACATCGGCGGCGAGATCAGCCCGGAAGAGATGGTCGAGATCGCGCGCGCGGAACTGCTCAACCTGTCGCTTGCGGCCGCATCCGACCTGAACCGTGCCGAGACCCGCGTCGCGGAGCTCGAAGTGAAGGCCTCGACCGACGCGCTCACCGGCGTCTACAACCGGTCGGCCTTCGACGCGTCCATGGCAAGCGAGTGGAGCAAGCGGCAGGGCGAGGAGTTCCCGACGCCGCTGGGCGTGATCATGGTCGACGTGGACCACTTCAAGCGCTTCAACGATCGCTTCGGGCATCAGACCGGAGACGACGTCCTGCGCATGGTCGCGGGCGCGCTCAAACGGTGCGTTCGTGACTCGGACGTCGTGTGCAGGTACGGCGGCGAGGAATTCGCGGTCGTATGCCCGGGAGCCGTCGGTGCGGCACTCCGCGGGCTGGGCGAGCGTCTCCGTCGCGGGATCGAGTCCTGCCAGGTCCAGACCAACGAGGGCCCGCAGAGCGTCACGGCGTCGCTGGGCGCGGCCTGCCTTTTGTCCTCGACGGCGGACAAACTCGCGGAACAACTGGTCGCCCGTGCCGACCAGGCCCTCTACGAGGCGAAGAAGACCGGCCGCAACCGCGTTTGCCTCGCTGCCGACTGGTAGCCGGTCGCGGGATCAGGCGGTCGGATGATCGTCGGGGGTCGCGGCCTGCTCCGCGCGGTCGTGAGACTCCGCGGCACTCGAGGAAGCCTTGGCGCGATCGCTCTCCTCGAGCATGCGCGTCGCTTCCTGCTCCGCCTGCGTCATCTGGTGCTCGAATCCCTTCATCCCCCGTTTGAACTCCGCCATGGTGCGCCCGAGCGAGCGCCCAACCTCCGGCAGACGTGAACCGAAGAGGAGCAACCCGAGGACCATCACGACGACGAGCTCTGGGGTGCTCATGCCGCCGAGGAACGCGAGGGAGAGATGCATCGCCGCGATTATAGGTGAGTCGCGAGGCAACCCTACGGGGCCGTCGCGCCCCTTGGGCTCCAACTCAGGATGATCGGGGAGCCACGTCGACGAGATTCGTCGCGCGTGACTCCGGCATGGGCGACTGTCAAGGACGCGAGGCGGGCGATGATTCCGGCTTCGCACCGGTCTCAAGCCCCTCGGGAAGCAGTAGTTCTCGCAGCTTGGCGTCGTTCCGAGCCGGCTTCGGCTTCACGCCATCGAGCTTCTCCGTCCCGAGGTAGGGGAGCGGTTTCACCCCCGCGACGCGCGCGCCGCCCACGTCCACCATTTCGTAGAGGGGCTCCTTCGCATCCTTCAGTTTGGCTGCATGTTGCTCCAGGTTCTTCGTCCCGACCTGGAGCGCCTTCACGAACGACGCCTTCGACGCCTCGTCGAACGGTTTCCAGCCGATCACCAGCTTGTCGAGCGGCGTCGCCGCATCCCACCGGCTCTTCGAGACCTCACCGAGGAGCGTGGTTTCCAACCCAGACATGTGCGTCCCTTGCTTGTCGAGGTTGAATGCGAGGTAGGCGTGTCCTGGGACCACGACGAGAAACGGGTCGAGGCCGATCTTGCGAAGTGCCGATGCGAACACCACCGTCCCGTCGATGCAGTTCGCCTGTTCGTACGTGATCGATTCGTCGAGAAAGCGGACGTGCTGGCTGGGTACGCGCTCGTCGACGGCGCTCACGACCGAGATGCTGCTGTACGTGACGTTGCGCTGCTGGAGCACCTTCCAGATCGCGAAGACCTGATCGAAGACGGCGTCGTCGCCCTTGCCTTGGTAGCCGATGAAGTTCTTGACGATCCCCGTGCCGAGCGCGTCCTTCAGGAGCTGATCGATCCAGGGGTGATCTTCGTTCACGTACGCGGCGTACATCCACCGCAGAACCGCAGCCTCCTGGAGCGGTTCGCCCACCCGACCAGTGACCGCCATGGGGCAATCGTTGATCGAACGGAGCGTCGCGACCTTCAGCTTCTTCCACTGCTTCTTGCCGATCTGAAGCGTTGCCTTCACGTTCACGGGGATTTGCTGTCGGTTCTTGAGCAAGGCCTCGAACTTGTAGGCGACCTTCGGCCGCACGCTGTACACCTGGCCGCCCTTCGGCAGCTCGCCTTCCCATTCGGCCGGCTCCATCACCTCGCCGCATTCGATCCGCAGCTTGATCGGCGTGTGATCGGCGGGGGCGGCGATCGCGATTCCGATCTGGCCGTTCGAATCGCCCAGCCAATCCTCGTCGTCCTCGCAGTCGTCGACCCTCACGGTCGCCGTTCCCACGATGAACGAGCCGAAGATGTGCTCGTGGAACCCGACGGCGAGTTCCCAGACGGGTTCCTCGGTGACGATTGGAACTTGCGCGATGGCGACCAACGGCCAGACGGCGAGGATGAACGAGCACAGGAGGGTTTGGCGCATGGGATGAGCAATCCGTCGCCGGTCCACGGCACGTCGAGCGGGACCCGGGCGACGACTTTCGGTCCGCATGGTATTCGGCGTTCCCGTGATCGGAACACGCGCCATCGCACGGGAAATCCCCGGGATGAGCGGTCGGGATTGGGATTCAATCACGCGACGCGCGCACGGAGCCCGTGCATCACTTGTGGATCTGGGTGCCCAGGTATTGGAATTCCGGCTCTCGTCGCACCGAGTGCGGGCCCAGGATCGGGTCGTAGAAGATCCGGGGGTTGATGCCGAAATTCACCGAGTAGTCGTTGTCGCCGTAATCGGCGCGAAGGATCAGCTCGAAGACCCAGTCGTGGCCCATGCGGGCCAGCACCAGCTCGTTCTGGATCCCGTTGCCGCGGGAAACGTCGTACGACGTGTAGATCCGCGCCAGCCACTTGTCCGTCATCTGCCAGTTGAGCTGGCCGAAGACCACATCCCAATCATCCTCGAAGTGGCGGAAGCCGGCGTACGTCTGGAAGGTCTCGTTCGGGGCGTAGCCCGCGGCGATGTTGAACTCGTCCAGTTGCGCGGTGTTCGGATCCACCTCGAAGTCGGTGATGATCTGCAGCTCGTCGGAGAACCGGGTGACCGTATCGACGACGATGTTCCCCCAATTGTCGCCGGCATTGTCACGGTCCGCGTCAGGGAAGAAGTCCATCGATACGTCGATGTCGAAGATCTCGTCGACCGCCGGACCCGTGGGTCGGTGGCGGATCGTCTGGAACAGGTTCCGGACTTCGAACGTCAGGCGCTCGTCGTTGTCGAACGTGTCCGTTTCGTCATAGAAGACCAGCTCGTCCGGCTTGAGATCCACGCCCGTGGTGCGCTGATAACGGATCACGGGCTCGACGACGTGGCGAAGTCCGTCGAGGCCGAAGATGCCCCCGCTCGCATCGAACGTCTTCCAGGCGATGAGCGTGGCCTCGCCGCCATAGGTGAATCCCGTTCGGAACTCGTCGTTGTTGCGCGCGAGGTCGTTGGAGTAGTACGTCTCGCGGAGACCCCCGAAAGGCGTGACCTTCACCGGCCCCGCAAAGAACGGGTACTCGACGACGTTGTCGATGTCGGCACGCCAGGTGGATCGGGCGGCCACGCCCAGATCCTTGTCGGTCAGCCGGCGCACCTGCGAGACCTCGGCGCGCGTGGAGAAGTACACGGGCGTGTCGAACAGGTCGGCGACGGGCTCCGTGACGAGCCAATAATCGACCTTGGGTCGATACTCCGTGACCGTTTCGAAGTGGTTGAGGCGCGTCGAGAACAACGCAGTGACGGCGCTGTTCTGGAACGAGCGCTTCAAATACGCATAGGTCTCCGGCGGCTTGTCTCCGCGATACTCTTCCTTGAAGTACTCCGGGTAATAACCGCGATCGCTGAAGACGTTCGCCTCGAGGTCGAGTTGGAGTTCCAGCGGCAGATAGTGGCGATGCTGGAAGCTCAACCAACCGCGATTGTTGGTCGGCGGCTCACCATAGAGTTTGTCCTCGCCGATGTCGCGCTGATAGTAGGCTCGCGTTCGGCCCCTGAAATCGGGCTGGTGATAGGCGAAGTCGATGCCCGCACCGGGGCCACGCTTGCTGCGATACTCCAGATCGACGGCCACGGATCCCCACTTCTCCCCGGTTTCCGTCTCGAGGTCGTCGCCGAGCGTCACGCCGAACTGGCGACCGAAGCGATTGGAGCTCCGAAAACGCACGTCCTTCACGTAGCGGAACGTCGAGCCCGCGGGTGTCCCCGTGTCGCCGGCGAAATCGGGCATCCAGATGGCCGGCATGCCTGAACCGAGGACGAGCGTGTTGCCCTCGGTGTCGTAGTGGATTCCCGCGGGGCGGCTCTCGGTGCCCGTCGTCGGGTCCGCCGCCATGGCGTGCTGGCGGAAGATCTCCATGTGTTCCGAGGCCACGTGGTAGTGGGGATGGGCGAAGCGGCAGGTCGTGACCTGCACGCCGATGGCGTCCAGGCGGCTTTGAGAGAGGAAGCGCAGCTCGTCCGCGTGGACGACGAGCTTGGTGTCTCTCGCCGTGGTCTTGAGCGGGAACGTGGTCGTCGAGTCGACGACGATGCCGCGGTCGTGCACGAGATCGAAGAACGCGCTCTCGCAGCGGTGCAGCTCCTCACCCTGGCGGACGATGACTGTTCCTTCGGCGTAGATCTCCGTGACGAACTTCTTCAGGTCCTCGGGGACGACGTCGAAGTCTGATTTGGGGCGAGACTCGGCCCCCGTTGCCGCCCCCTTGCGGAAGTCGGCGCCCTCCGCGAGCCACAAGATCACGTTCTGCGCGAAGATCTCCATGTCGCCGACCTTCGCGCGGACGTTGGTGATCAGGTAGATGGTGCGATCGGCAGGCTCGTACACCATGAATTCGCACGCGCCGGACTCGAAGGTGCGAACCGTCGCTTGCCGGCTGGTGGCGGGCCTGGTGTCCGGCGCCGCCTGGGAGTCCTGCGCCGGAGAGGTCGACGCGCCCACGACTCCGAGTGCGAACCCGATGGCGAATGTGGCGAGGCTCCTGGCGATGCGTTCGGTCACCGGTTCAGTCCTCCGGAGCCCGGGATCATGTTGATGTCCGGACGGTCGATCTCGACGACGGGCTTGCCCGGCGTCGCATAGTTCACAGTGATCGCGGACACGTTGTTCCGGACGAGACCCGGGAACAGCTCCCGTCGCAGCCACACGGTGACCCGCTCCGGGCGCTCGTTGTACATGGTGGCCTTCCGCATGGCACGGTTCACGACCATCACGTCGCAGTTTGTCTGCAGATCCCGCGACCGGTACGCAACCGATCGGCGCAACTCGGCGACGGCCACGTCCACGGCGCCCTTGCCGCCCTCGACGGGTACGAGGAGGAGTGTGGCCTGGTCCGCCTCCACCTTGACGCCATCCGCATCCGGGTTCCCCTGCTCGACGACGACGCGCTCGGTGGCGATGAGCGCATCCTTCGAGAGGTTCAGCTTGCCGCGGCAGTCGATCGTCGTATTCCGCGGTCCGGCGGTCTTGCCGGCGGAATTGGTCGCAGGCCCGTTGATGGGGATCGCGAGCGCGAAGTGGTCGGGGCTCACGTGCAACAGGGCGTGGACGGGTCCGTCGACGACGATCTGCTCCGCCAGGAGCGTCGCGCCCCGACACTCGAGGAAGTCGTCGTACCGCAAGCCGTCGATCATGGGGCGCGCCGTGATCTTCACGTGCTCGCCGGTGAGATTCCCGTTCAAGCGCTGCAGATCGTAGTGGAACGTCGACGCCGCGACCGTCCGATTCGGCTGCACGAGCGACACCGCGCCCTTGGCGTCGCATTCCGCGGGCACCCATCGACCCGATTCGGCCGCCTTGCGATCGAGGTCGACGGTCGCCTCGCTCGCGCTGATCGTCGACAGGACCGGACCGACGACCGTGGCGCCAGCGACCCAGGGGATCTGCGGCATCTGGACCTCGGCGATCACGCCCGACGTCGCCGTCACGCGGTAGGTCACCGCCGAATAGAGGATGTGCCCGGCGGCGATGGACTCGGCAGGTCGCTGGGCTCCCGTGAACTGCAAGTGCGGCTTCGCGGCGTCGCCTGCGGCCATGAGGACGAGTTCCTGCCGCTCGCCGTCGAATCGCATGGCGCCTGCGTGAGCCGTGATGAGGCCGGGGACTTCGACCAGCACGGACTTCTCGGCCGTCGCCAGGGCGAGGCGGTGCACGACGCGGAAATCGCGGCCAAGATCCGAATCCGGCTTCAGGACCAGTTCGGCCGACTGCGACTTGAAGCGTGCTTTCGGCTGCGTGGCGTCCTTCTCGACGGCGCGGACTTCCACTCCGTTCTTCGCCGTGGCGAAGAGGGGAGCGTCCTGAAGCGGGGGTCGAACCAGTTCGAGCGTCCCCGGACCGGAGATCAGGAGCTCATCGGCGCCGGCGAGGAACGCCGGGATCCGGATCGCACGGTCGTCGGGGCGCGACTCGCCGCGGGAGTCGGCACGCGATTCGGCCACGGTCGTTCGCGACGCAGGCGCCGCGCCGAGTGCTCCCATGAGTTCCGGCAGGTTGCGCAGCCTGACGGTGTACGGTCCGCCGATGTTGACGACGTCCTTGCGTGGAACGCCCAGTCCGTCGAACTCGCGCCGCAGGATCAGCTCGCGCGCGTTCACGTCCATGGAGGCCGAGGTCAACTCGGCGCCGTGCAGCTCTCCGCGGTAAGGCTGGCGCCGGCGACCGTTGGGTGTCCCGGCTGACGGGTCCGGCAGGTCCGCGATCCAGACCTTCATGTCCTTGCTCGCGAGGTGGACATCTCCGCCCTCGACGGTGGCGTCGGAAGGGATCGTCACCAGGTGCACGTTCGTCCCCACGCCGTCGACGGGAAGCGGGCGCACGGCGATCCGGCCCTTCGTCAGGACGCGCAGATCGCCCGATGCCGCCGTGTTGCCGGGGAGCAGCCGCGCCCCATCGACGAACGTCGCGACCGCGGGCGCCCCTTCGATCCAGATCGGGTCACCATCCGTGAGATGGGGCTGGAAGACGAGGCGACTCCCGCGGCACGTGGTGCGCGGGATCGACAGGAGCACGTCGTTCGTGAGCTCGGCGGAGGTGGTGGAGGCGCCGTTCTTCCGGCCGAGCGTGATCAGCGCGTTGCGCGAGGAAGCCGTGGCGTCACCCTGCGTGACCTTGACTCCGTTCGAGAGCTCCACGCGGCCGTTGTTGAAGTCGAAGCCCTGGCGGTTGGCGCTGCCCTTCGAGTTTCGCTCGGAGATGAACTCGGCCGGACCATCTGACACGAGCTCCACGGGAAGCTGCCCGGAATTCACCCGTTCCGGAGGCACGAGGAGGATCCGGACGGCGCGCTGGATCGTCGCTCGCCCGTCCTTCAGGGACATGTCGAAGCCGGTTCCCCGGATGTCCGCGTCCTTCGCCACGGGACGCGTGATCGCCACGGCGGCATCGCTCGTGACCGTGATCGGCTCTCCGTTCTCGAAGATCAGCGTCAGTCGTTCCGCCAGGATCTCGGTCAGCTCCGACGGGACCTCCGGGTCGACGAACACGAACCGCACGTGACCCTTGAGCTCGAGCCGGGACAGCACGGTGAGGTCGTGCGATCCGCGGACGATCGCCTCGTCGGCCACGACGCCTGGCACGCGGCCGAACGACGCGCGCACCTTGGCTCCCGCTTCCGGGCCCCCGATCGGGATTGGGATGGAGACGAGTCGCGAGAGATCGTGCTCGTTCTTCGGGGTCGGATTGAAGAGGATCGTGATCCCCGTGGCACGGATGGCCTCGTTGTCGCGCGGTTCCGTCGTCTTCGCGGCGACGAGGTGCCGTTGGTAACGGACGACCTGGTCGCCGAGCGTGATGTCGCGGGGGTTCTCCGCGAACAGGTCCCACATGTGGCCGGCCCATACGTCGAAGGCCTGCGGGACGTCACGCCCGACTGGCGTTGCGCGCGACTCGGGTTTCGCGGTGGCCAGCGGCGAGTTGCGGCCCACTCCGTGCCGCTGGCTCTGGAGCATGGCGATGACGATCACCGCCGGGAATGCGACGGCGAGAAACAGGAGCGCGCGCCTCACGCGTCGTAGCGCTCCAGGATCGCGTCGAAGAGGCCCTTCGCCTTCAGGATCAGCTCGATGACTTCACGCACCGCGCCGTTACCGGGCTGTTTCTCCGTGACGTAATGGGCGACGCGACGGCACGCCTCGTGCGCCGGCCCGACCGTCGCGGAGAAGCCCGCGCGCTTGAGCAGGGGGAGATCCATGAGGTCGTCGCCCATCACCGCCGTCTGCTTGGGCGTGAGGCCCATGCGGTCCAGAACCGACAAGTAGGTCTCGAGCTTGTCCTTCACTCCGACGTGGACCTCATCGAGACCCAGCGACTTGAAGCGCGTGAGTGTCGCCTGCGAGGAATGTCCGGAGATGATGGCGGCCTTCAGCCCGGCACGCTGCCAATAGACGAGGCCGGCGCCGTCCACGATGGAGAACCGCTTGGACGCCTGTCCGTCGTCCGAGACGTACAGCATGCCGTCGGTGAGGATCCCGTCGACGTCGAGGACGAGCAATTGGATGGGACCGAAGTCGGGCATGGCCATGTCAGATGATCCGTGCGGCGAGCACGTCCTGCACGTCGAGCAGTCCCACCGGGCGACGCTCGCCGTCCAGGACGACGAGCTGGTCGATGTGGCGGTCTCGGAGGATCTGCAAGGCTTCTGAGGCGAGCGTTTCGGGGGCGATGGTGATCGGCGAGCGATTCATCACCTCGTCGATCGGCCGTTCGAGGAAGAGGATGTCGCGCTCCAGGTGGCGGGCGAGGTCGCCGTCGGTGAAGAAACCGGCGAGCACGCCCCCGGAGTCGACGATCGCGGCGGCCCCCGGCCGACCACGCGTCGTGTTCATCCGCATGACGACGGCCTTCGCCGTCATCCCTGCTGACACGACCGTGTGGGAATCGCCGCGCCGCATGATTTCGGCGACGCGCATGAGACGGCGACCGAGCTGACCGGCCGGGTGGAAACGGGCGTAATCCTCCCTCTGGAATCCACGAAGCTGCTGCACGGTCATGGCGAGCGCATCGCCGAGCGCGAGCTGAGCCACCGTGCTGGTCGTCGGGGCGAGGCCAAGGGGGCACGCCTCCGGCGCGCGGCCGCAGTCGAGGACGACGTCCGCGTTCCGCCCGAGCGTGGATTGCGTGTTGCCGGTCATGGCGATCACCCGCGCCCCGATGCGCTTCAGCGGGTCGATGAGTCGCACGATCTCCTCGCTCTCGCCGCTCTGGCTGAGGAGGATGGCCACGTCGCCCGCCCGGACGCGTCCCAGGTCTCCGTGCATGGCGTCCGACGGATGCAGGAAGAACCCCGGGGTTCCGGTGGAAGCCAGGGTTGCCGAGAGCTTCTGGCCGATGAGCCCGGACTTTCCGATGCCCGAGACGACCGTCATGCTCTTGCAGTCGAGCAGGAGACGGACGGCCTGCTCGAAGGATGAGCCGAGCCCGGAGACGAGTGCCGAGACGGCTTGCGCTTCGATGGAGAGGACTTGCCTGGCGTAGGTGATCGTGTCGGTCAACCGCGATCTCCCCGGAAGCGCGGAGCGGGAAAAAAATGCGGCGGATCTTACGTGTGCCGTCGGACACGGACAACGCGCGCCACGCGTCCGTTTCGGTGCGCGCATCCCGCACGACGCTGCGGCTTGGCGCTTTTTGACCGCCTTTCGGCACACTGGTACGATCGCGGTCATCTCACGCGCGGCGCGGTCCGTGCGATCGGACTCCATGCCCTCCCTCCTCCTCGCCTCGGGCTTCAATTTCTCGAAGAAGGACGCCTACGTCATCGCGGGCGTGATCGTCCTACTGCTCATCAGCAATTCGCTGCACGAAGCGGGCCATGCGGTCGTCGCCTGGTGGGCGGGGGACAAGCGTGACGAGATCCGCAAGAGGATGACGCTCAACCCGATCAACCACATCCATTGGTTCCTCACGATCGTCATGCCGATCGTGACGTACGTGCTTCTCCAGTGCCCCATGGGCGGGGCGCGTCCCGTCATGGTCGATGCGGGGAAGATCGGGCCGAGACGCATGGCTCTCGTCGCCATCGCCGGGCCGCTCGGCAACGCCATCTTCGCGTTCATCTGCGCGACGGTCGCCGCCGGTCTCATGGCCTACGACGTGATCGACGAGATCGACGCCCAGGGCTCGATCCTGTTCAAGATCCTGAACCTGTCACTGTGGTTCTCGGTCTTCCTCGTGATCATCAACCTCGTTCCGCTGCCGCCCGCGGACGGAAGCCGCATCCTCGGAGCGATCCTGCCGGACAAGGTGCGTCACGTCTATTACATGATGGCCCCCGTGACGGTGCTGATCCTCGGTATCGGGTTGTTCTGGATCACGGGCAACCTCGCACGGTTCATCCCGGTCGTGGGGCCGGGGTTCCCGCGATGGTTCCTGAAGACCCAGGGGAACGTTGAGGAGTACGTGTTCCACATGGCTTCGGTGTTTCGCCGGTGGAGAGGGGTCTGATCGTGGAGTATCGCGTCCAGCTCGAGAATTTCGCCGGTCCCATGGACCTCCTCCTGTGGCTCATCCGCAAGGAGGAGATCGACATCCACGACATCCCGATCTCGCGCGTGCTCGACCAGTACCTGGCCCACATGAAGCTGATCCAGGAATTGGATCTGGACGACGCGGGTGAGTTCCTCGTGCTCGCGGCGACCCTGATGGTGATCAAGTCGAAGATGCTGCTGCCAGCCGAACAGGTCGACTTGGAGCAGGAGATCGATCCCCGCTACGGCCTCGTTCAGCAGCTCCTCGAGTACAAGCGCCTCAAGGACCAGTGCCAGGAGCTCGAGCAGCGCGCCGCGACGTTCTCCCAGATGGTGGGTCGCCCGGAGTCCGCGCGCGTCGACGGCCCGGTGGAAAAAGATCGGTCCATGGACGAAGTCACGCTCTTCGACCTCTTGGACACCTTCGCCAAGCTCATGGAGGCGACCGGCGGAGGAGCTCCGAAGGAGCGGACGGTCCGCATCGACGACACACCGGTCCGCGTGTACGCACAGCAGTTGACGGAACGCGTGCAGCGCGAATCCTCGGTCCTGTTCACCGACCTCATGCGCGCCGAAGCCCCGCGCCAGGAGAAGATCGGCCTGTTCCTCGCGCTCCTGCTGCTTCTCAAGAAACAGATGGTCGGCTGCGCACAGGACGGCGCCATCGGTGACATCCGCATCTTCTGGCGCGGCGAAGCGACGGCCGAGAGCGGCGAGATCGTGGACGAATTCCGCGCGTGACCCCGATCGGCCCGCGCGGCCTCAGGATACGGCCATGAAGAGCTACCTCGAGCTGTTGCGCCACATCCGGCAGAACGGCGTGCGGAAAGCCGACCGCACGGGGACGGGAACGCTCTCCATCTTCGGCGCCCAGCTCCGCTTCGACCTCTCGCAGGGCTTCCCTCTCGTCACGACGAAGAAGGTCCATCAGAAGTCCATCATCCACGAGTTGCTGTGGTTCATCCGCGGCGACACCAACGTCCAATACCTGCGCGAACACGGCGTCACGATCTGGGACGAGTGGGCCGACGGTCAGGGCAACCTGGGCCCCGTCTACGGAGCGCAATGGCGTCGCTGGGTCACGGCCGACGGCCGCGTCGTCGATCAGCTCGGTTCAGTCATCGAGGAGATCCGACGCAATCCTGACTCACGCCGCCTCGTCGTCAGTGCGTGGAACGTGGGCGACCTGCCGAAGATGGCCCTTCAGCCGTGTCACGTGCTGTTCCAGTTTCACGTCGCGCAGGGACGGCTCTCGTGTCACCTGTATCAGCGCAGTGCCGACGTGTTCCTCGGGGTCCCGTTCAACATCGCGTCCTATGCGCTGCTCACCGCCATGGTGGCGCGGGTCACGGGGAACGAGCCCGGCGATTTCATCCACTCGTTCGGCGACGTTCACCTCTACGCCAATCACGTCGATCAGGCGGATCTCCAGCTGACGCGCGAGCCGCTCCCGTTGCCCACGCTCGTCCTGCGGGACGGAGTGACCGAGATCGGCGACTTCCGATACGAGGACGTGGAGATCCGCGGCTACCAGTCCCATCCCGCGATCAAGGCTCCCGTTGCCGTCTGACCTCATGCTGATCTCCATCATCGTCGCCATGGACGAGGCGCGCGTGATCGGCAAGGATGGGCGCCTGCCCTGGCACATCCCCGAGGACTTGAAGCGCTTCAAGAAGATCACGCTGGGGAAGCCCGTGATCATGGGACGCAAGACGTTCGACTCGATCGGCAAGCCGTTGCCCGGGCGGCAGAACATCGTGATCACGCGCTCCGCCGCGTTTCAGGCGCCCGGGTGCACCGTCGTGCGATCACCCGAGGATGCCCTGGCGGCCGCCGGCGCCGCGTCCGAGGTGATGGTCATCGGCGGTGCCGACATCTTCGCCTGGTTCCTCCTGCGCGCCGATCGCCTGCACCTGACGCGGGTCCGCGGCGTTCACGATGGAGACGTGTTTTTCCCTGCGTTGGATTCGCAAGGATGGCGTGAAATCCCGACCGAGGATTCAGCGTCGGCGCCACCGACCTGCGAATTCGTCACGCTCGCGCGTGTTCCCTGAGTTGCGGCCATTCGGCCCGCAAGGCCGGCGGAACCGATCGCGCCGCCGCGGGTTCATGGGATGTCGTTCGGTCGAAAGATCTTCGCGTCCATGCCGTTCACGACGGCGACCAACATCCACGGAGGAGACAGATGACTCGCGCCACACCCATCATCGTCCTGTTCGTTCTCGCGTTGATTCCAGGCGTGGTGACCGCACAGCACCGCCGCCATCAGGGAGGTGAAGCGCCCCGAGCCCACGCGCACGAGCGCCTCATGCACCGTTTCGATCGCAACCACGATGGAAGGCTCGACCGCCGCGAGCGTCGCGCGGCGCACCACGCCCTGCTTCGGCACCTTCGCCATCATCGCGAGCACGGCGCCGCCCAATCGGAACGACGCGGCCGCCGTTCCGAGTCGGGCCGGGCGACGCCACCGCGCCGGCACCGCGCACGGCGGGGATGAATGCGGGACGGCGGACCGGCGACTGCCACCCGGGACGTCATGGGGGGTGATATCGACCGCCGGGACGAGACATCAGATCGGCGACGACGGAAAGCAACGAAACTCGACGTCGACAGGTTGGCAGCAAGCCGGCCCGCGCGCCACGCGCGACCATGCTCGCTCGCCGATGTGAAGGCTCGACCGGGCTCGCGCCGGGATCTGGTTTTTGATCGAGTCCGCGAGATCCAGCCGAAGGCTGGCCCTCCCGCGCGAACAGCTCGCGGATCCTGAAACCGCGTCGAACGCCGCCGCCGCCGGAGCGCCAGGCCGTGCCTGGCCGGAAGGCTGGGCGCCCGCCCTTCCAGGAAAACAGATCGCCGTCGCCAGCCATTCCGCGCGACGCACCGTTCCGATTTGGCATCCTCAGTCCGTGCGCCGACGGTGCGCGCGACGAAAATGACGAACCCGACGATCCAGGCGACCCCCGATGACGGCGTGCAGCGCGGCACCGGTGGACCCGTCGCCGGACTGCTGTTCGCCGTGCTCGCCGGCCCCGCCGCCATCGGTGCTCACTGGCTCGTCTTTCGAGCGATGCCGAAGGAGCGGGACGCAGAGGAGTACTTCCTCACCGGGTTGCTCGCCGCCAACTACGACGGGGTCACGGCGCTCGTGTTCGGTGTCGCAGGCTTCGCCATCGCGCGACGGTTTGCCACAGCGCCACTCCTGGTCGGGCTCGGAATGGTCGTCCTGTTCCCCATCGGCATGGCAGTCGAGATGGCGCGCTCACCGACGAGCCACAACCTGCTCCCGTTCGAGATCCTGGGCTACTGCGGGTACGCCTTGCCGGCCACGGTCGGCGCGTGGATCGCGCGCCGCGCCAATCGCCGCTGAGCCGCGAGTCAGTGCGGCCAGAGCCAGCCGAACGTCCCGGCAATCACCATGGCGTAGATGAGCGCGTCGACCGTGTCCTTCAGCGCGCAGCTCGCGGGCTTTCCCTTCCAGATCACCTCGGCCCAACCGCCGGCGCCGAACCCGAGGAACGCGACCGTTCCGACGACTCGGAAGACTGCGAGGTAATGCGCCCCGCGCGGCAACACGTGTGACGCGAGGTACGCGGCGAAAAGCGCGATCAGAGCGCAGAGGATGAACCATCGGATCAGCAGGCCTCCCATCTGGGGCATCCCGTTGGCGCGAGCCAGACCATGCCGACGGGGCCCTCGGCGAACCGTCGTGCGACCTCGTCCTTGTTGGACGTGTCGCCATGGAGACACCACGGCAGGACGTACTGCCCCGGGCTCGGGTTGCCCTTCCGGATTGCGGCGCGGACGTCGTCCTCGTTGGGGAGCTTCCGGTAATCCGGGTTGTGGTACTTGATCACCATGTGGATCAGGCTGCTGGCGATGAACACGAACGCTGCGGAAACCAGGATCGGCACCGTGAATTCAGTGAGGGGCAGCATGAGGGATCTCCTGCGAAAGGGGCGCAGCTCACCGTTTGGCGCCCGTCGTGTCAAGCACCGCCGCGTGCCGCGCGCGTCCGAACAGGCTTCCATCAGCGATCCCGTTTCGTATAGGCTCCCGCCCGGATGCGCCGGATCTGGCGGAATCCCGCGCGACGTGCGAACGCCCCCTGCCACGGGGCTTTGGAACTGTTGCTGCAACACTGCGGAGCTCGCCAATGAACGTGACCAATAGGAGGCAGGGGGACGGTCTGTCCCTGCTCGCCGGCGCGATCGTCCTGATCGTGACCCTGAACGCCTGTGGTGGAAACCACGTCGACGGACCCCATTTGGGAACCGTCACGACCGTCTCGACATCACTTACGACGACCAACTCGACCGGTCCGAACGCCGGGAGGTCGGTCCCGCTCGCGCTGAGGGATCAGGTGATCCTCTTCACCTTCGATCAGCCCCTCGACGACGGGATTTTCGGAGGGTTCGACACGGCGGGGGGCTCGACCCCGGTCGTCCGTGCCGGGCGCGATGCCTCCGGCGCACAGTCGGTGCAATACGTCACCTATGCCGATCAAGCCGCGGCGAGGCAGTCGTTGCAGATCTACCGCAACACGCCGTCGCAGATCCTCTACGGGGGAGCGGAGGGTGCCTACCTCGTGGGACGGTCGGTGACCGATCCGGCCACGATCGTGCTCGACCCGCGCGTCGCCATCGGCAACAGCTTCGGCATCACGGCGGCCACCGGATTCCCTGGCAACGAGGAGTACGTCTGGTCGATTCCCGCGTCGAACGGGTTTCGCTTCCGGACGTTCCCTGCGCAGGCTGCCGGCGGGGATCCGAACGCGCTCCCGATTCTGGTGAGCCCGAACGGGCCGTCGCCGGTCTTCTTCGTCGAACCGGCGTTCACGCAGGCGCAGCTCCCCCTCACGGTCGCGTCGATCGCGACGCAGTCCGGAATGCCGGGAACGCCGCCCCCGCTGGGTGTGAACGAGCCTGTCATCGTGCAGTTCTCGAACCTCGTCGATCCCTCGACGTTCGTCGTCGGGACGAACCTCGTGGTCACCCGCCTCGGAACGGGATCCACGCCGCTCGACGTGCAGGTGCCGGGGACGTGGTCGACGGCGCGTCCGGGCTCGGACGTCGACGACACGTTCGTGTTCACACCACTCGCCGGGTACGGAACCAGCCTTGCCCCACGGACGGTCCAGTTCGACGTCCTCGTCATCGCGGGCATGCCGATCCGCACGCCGCCCCTGGGACTGTCGCATGCGACTGTTGCTTTGTCGGCGGCGACCGCGGCGTCCTTCCAGGTTGGGCCGTGCACCACGTGCAGCAACCCGGGGGCGGTGACGATCTCGTTCGCTGACCAAACGCAGCTCGACACGACGTTCGTTCCACCGTTCGGGGCGGCGCGCTGGGATGCGGCGACCGCGGCCGACGTGCTCACGGGGAGGGCGCTCTCCGGAAGCGCGACCGGCACGACACCGTTTTCGCTCGGCACGCGGGTCCAGCTTCTGGTCGATCCTCCCCTCCCTCCCCCCCCGAGTGTCCCAGCGGGCTTGTTCTCTCCGTTCGACGCGTCGTCGGCGTCCTCCGGAGCCTTGTGCGGAGTCGGCGGCTGCAACCTCGGCCTGAACCCAAACGGCGGCTCCCACATCATGCACGTCTACGACTCGATCGACCTGGGCTCGACGAAGGACTCCCTCGAGTTGATCGAGTGGAGCCCCGTCTACAACACGGTCACGGCGACGACGTATCCGGCGTACCAGATCTGGTGCGGAATCACGAGCGTCTCCTCTCCCGTCAACCCGGGGACCGGGGCGGGACTCCTGGCCGTCTACGACGCCAACTACTCGTACCAGGCGTGGCAGACCGGCACGCCGGTTCCGGCCACATGCAGCTCCGGCGCGAACCGCACGAAGGTTGCCTGCGGTGGGCCTTCGCCATACGTCGTGCCGCCGGCGTTCACGCAGTTCATGCCCTTCCCGGTGCTGACGCCGCCCTTCGATTTCGCAACGTCGACGGGGCAAGGCGGCCAGGGGTTCAACCTGCTGCTTGAGCAGAACATCGAAGGCGGGACGCAGCAGCCCAACTTCAACCGTTGCAGGTCGACGGCGCCGACGCCCGTCCATCGTCTCATCGGCGTGCCGCTCTCGCAGGTGCCCGCGAACAACTGCGCGGTTGCGGCGAACGCCGGCTACGACATCTATCGGATGCGGTTCACGTTCGTCGGGCGCATCTCGTCCGCACGCTCCGCGTGGATCGACACGGGCGTTCCTGACCCCACGTACCTGCAGTTCACGCCCACCGAATCGACACCGCCGCCGGGCAGCACCGCACGCGGCGTGTGGCGTCTTGAAGCGACGAACACCGCCTCGCCGGGACCAGGGGTCACCCCGACCGTTTCGGGCGTGTACATCGACCAGAACGGCGCCGTCAACACGGCGCTGCTCGGGCAGATGGCCAACATGCGGTACTTCCGGTTCGTGACGGACCTCTACGCCGATACGACGTTGAACGTGTCGCCCGTGTTCCAGAACGCCGTCATGACCTTCCTGTACTGACGACCGCGGGGACATCCCGGATTTCGGGACTATTCTCCCGGACGCCGCCGTCGGAGGCGGCGTCCTTCCGGAAGAGAATCCGAGATCTATGATGTCGCCCATGCTCCGGCTTGCGGTCCGTTGCGTCGCCGTCGCCCTTCTCGCCCAGGCATTCCCTGGTTGCACCAACCCGTCCGCGAAGCACGTCGAGACGACGAGCTGGGTCCTCTCGCAGGTGGAGGTCGATCCGTCGCTCGTGAAGAACGCCGGGTCCATTCCCGTGTTCCGCCGCGCCGACCTGGCGGCATTCAACGCACCGCCGCAGGCGTACGGCGACATCCAGAAGAGCGACGACGGCCAGTACGTCGTGCGCGTCAAGTTCCGCGAGCCGGTCGTCGGCTTGAGCGGATCGACGGCGGTTCAGGAGTACGAGATCGTCAACCTCGTCGGCCGCAAGGACGACAGCGGGAAGATGATCGAGGACCAACGGACGATGCGTCGCACCGTTCCGCTCGGCACCGTGACCGAGGTCGTCATCCTCGACGACTCCGGCACGCGCCTGCGCCTCCAGCCCGCGACGAACGGCACGCTGCTTCCGTACACGTTCACGTTCGAGGCCAGTCTGGCCTACCAGCGGATCGTCACGATCCCGCAGATCTGACCGACCGTACGTCATGCGTTTTCAGGCCCCCCTGGTCACGGGCACGCTCGTGCGCCGCTACAAGCGGTTCCTCGCCGACGTCCGGTTGGAGGATGGGACCGTCGTGGTCGCCCACACTCCCAACTCGGGATCGATGGCCACGTGCTTCGAGCCAGGATGCGAGGTCGCGCTTTCCCATCATCCAGAGCCGCATCGCAAGCTCGCCTACACCTGGGAGCTCTCGCGCATGGGCCGCGCGTGGATCGGCGTCAACACCGCGCACCCGAACCAGGTGGTCGCCGAAGGCTTGAAGACGGGTGCCATCGCCGGCCTGGAGGGCTACGACTCCGTTCGACGCGAGGTTCCCTACGGCAAGGCGTCGCGAATCGACGTGCTGCTCGAGGGGAGGCGGGGCCGTGCCTGGGTCGAGGTCAAGAACACGACGCTCCGCGACGGTCGCCTCGTCCGGTTCCCCGACTCGGTCACCGAGCGCGGCCTGAAGCATCTCCGCGAGCTCACGCGCGTCGTCCGCGAAGGCGACCGCGGCGTGATGATCTTCTTCGTCAACCGCCCCGACTGTGAGGCGTTCGCTCCCGCGTCGGCCATCGACCCGGACTACGCGAAGGGACTCCGTGCGGCAGTGAAGAACGGAGTGGAAGCGATCGCGCTTGCGACGAAGTCGACTCTGCGCGGCATCGACATCACGGGTACGCTTCCGATCCAGCTCGACGCGTAGATCCAGCCTTCATGGCAGGATCGTGAGGGTGACCGCGTTCGTCGCCGCCAGCGGAACGGACGTCGTGGGCGACAGCGCAACCGCGGCGAATCGCAGTGGGAAGAACGCCAGGGAGGGGGGAATGACTCCCGGTCCGACGGACAACGCGCCCTGGGCCGTGCCAGTCTGCGACAAGAAGCCCACGAAGCCCGGCAGGAAGGGCGTGCCGTAGGCGCTGAAGAGGAGGTCGGTGAACGAGTCCGGCACGAGCGGGACCGAGACGCCGGGCGCGATCGTGGTTGCTGGCGAGACGCCCGTCGCCGAGCCCGCGATGACGTAGGAGAGACCCGGCCCCGCCGGGCCCACGTCGATCGTGAACGTGCACGTACCGCCGCCGGATGCCGAGAGCGTGCCGGGCGACACGGCAAGCGGCGAGCCCAGCACGGAGACGCGCCGTACGTACACGCCCGTCAGACCCGTGGAATCCCGCACCTCGACGCCGGCCCGGTGTGCGCCCAATCCCGAGGCCAGGTACTGGGTCGTCTTCGTCGTGCTGAAGGGCGTCTCGAAGGTGCCGTCGGCGTTGGTGTCGAACCGGACCTGGAGCGACG
Source organism: Planctomycetota bacterium (assembly GCA_044222185.1). Lineage (GTDB taxonomy): Bacteria > Planctomycetota > CAIWVZ01 > JBGANV01. The sequence continues at coordinate 358,316 of JBGANV010000002.1, read as the reverse complement.
TCGCAGGTTCGTTGGCATCACTGCAACCCGATGCGTTCAGCGAGACCGTGAGGCCTTGCACCGTGGCCGTGACGGATGGAAGCGGGCGATTCGCCGTCGGCGTGTTGTGCGATGCCATGGCGGTGAACCAGGACGGGAACGGCGTGGCCGTCTCGTAGCGATAGGCGTTGTACCCGTGGGCGCCGCCAAGGAGCGAGCCCTGAACGATCGCGTCGATCGACGCGGGCGACGTGGTACCCGATCCGCCCGGATCGGCGTACGTCTGGATCGCCGGCCGGATCCGCCGGACGACCCCCGCGTTCTGACAGGCGATCACGCAATACGACGCCGCCTGGGCCGCGTAGGCCTGCATCAGCGCGTAGTTGGTGCCGTAGACACCGCCATCCGCCACGTAGACCATGGGGGCGAACACGTCGAGGTGGGGCGCGAGGGCTTGCCAGTCCTGGCCGAACTGCCCCCGCAACGCATTCATCGACCACGCGTAACCGGGGAAGTTCCCGTCGTAGGTCCCCGCATCGATGAAGTAGGGGCTCCCGATCAGGAAGCCGTGCAGCGGCAGCGGGCCCAGCAGGGCCTTCATGGACGCCGTGAAGTTGGTGACCGGTGCCGACGGGTTGTTCGTGCCGTTGTAGAAACGGAACCGATCGAGCGCGATGCCGTCGAGCTTGTAGACGGGATCACCGAACCCGGAATAGGAGTGCAAGAGGTAGTCGACGACGTTTCGCAGCAGCTGTTCGTGCGCTGCATCCCCGGGCAGCGGTCCGGTATCGAGGAAGCAGCCGATCACGCCGACGACCTGGATCTTCACGGCGTGCGCCTGCTGAATGAAGCTCGACAGGGTCACGAGATTCGACAGCGTGCCGTTCGACGCGTTCCACGTGCCCGTCTCGTCCGCCATGTAGAGGATGCCCTGCGACGGTCCCGTCGTGCGGTAGAGGTGCAGGTAGATCGTGTCGAACCCGTTCGCCTGAGCGTTGGAGATCGTGGAAGCGATCTGCGAGTTGATGTTCACGCCCGCGAGCCACGGCCAGACGCAGATCGCGTTGTCGTTGCTCGTGAGCTGGGCCGGGAGCGTCGACGCGAGAGCGATCAGCGCAACGACGATGCGAGTGTGCGAAGGCGACATGATGCAGCAGTCTCCGAGGGGGCGCCGATTGTACAGCCGCCGGAGTGCCGCTGCTGAAGATGAGGGGTCAGACCTTCGGACCGAGGAAGGTTGCGGGGACCGGGGATGCCGTCAGCGCTTCGATGGCCGCTTGAAGCTCTTCTCTCCGCACGGGCTTGCTGACGTAGCCGTCCATGCCGGATGCGAGGCATCGCTCGCGATCGCCGGTCATCGAAAGGGCCGTCAGCGCAATGATGGGGATGTGGCGGCCCGTGCCCGCCTCGCCGTCGCGGATCGCGGCGGCGGCGTCCAGACCGTTCATCACCGGCATGTGGACGTCCATGAGGATCATGTCGAATCGGGCCGTCGTGAGCGCATCGATCGCGGCCTGGCCGTTGTCGACGAGCACGACCTCATGCCCCCACTTCTTCAGGTGCGCGTTGACGATGAGCTGGTTCGTCTTGTTGTCTTCGGCGACGAGGATCCGCAGCGTTCGGGATGCGAGCTTCTGTGCGACCTCCGTGACGGCCGGACGCGGCGCCGGCGTGCGCCGTCCGGTAGCCGGCTCGAGGAACACGGTGGCGAGCGTCTGGAGAATGTCGCGCGACGAGACCGGTTTGTAGAGGCACGCCTCGACGCCGAGCTCCTGGAACTGCGTCGCGCTGTCGTTCTTCCCCGACGTCATCAGCACGATGATGCGAGTCTTGGTGGCGCGCGCATCGTTGCGGATGCGGCGGACGAGGTCGACGGCCGACATGTCGCAGGCGGGCGAATCGACGATGATCGCATCGGGGAAGCCCGAACCGTCCTTCGCTGCGCCCTCGAGGGTCCCGATGCAATCCGCGCCGCTCACGACCCCGTTGACGCGGCAGCCGTTGCGTTCGAGTGATGCGGTGACGGCCATCCGGCTCGTGCGGTTGTCGTCGACCAGGATGACCGATCGATCCGCGAGGACGCCGAGCACCGGGCTGACACCGACCGGATCGTCGGCGACGCGGGCCAACGGAAGCACGAAGCTGAAGGTGCTGCCCTCGCCCTCTTGACTCGTCACGACGAGCGCCCCGCCCATCAGCTCGACGAGGCGCTTGGAGATCGTGAGTCCCAAGCCCGTTCCGCCGTAGCGTCGAGTCGTGGAGTTGTCCGCCTGCTCGAACGGCTCGAAGATGGCGCCGATGCGATGGTCGGGGATGCCGATGCCCGTGTCGCGTACCGCGAACTCCACCATGACGTGCGTGTCGTTGGCGGACTCCACGCGGGTCGTGACGGACACTTCGCCGGTTTGCGTGAATTTGATTGCGTTGCCGACCAGGTTGACGAGCACCTGACGGATCCGGACCGGATCGCCGACGAGCTTCTCGGGCAGATCGAACCCGTCGAGGGTGAGCAGATCGATGCCTTTGTCGAAGGCGCGCAGGGCGACGGTGCGCATCATCACGTCGATGGTCTCGCGCGGATCGAAAGCGATGGGGCTCAACTCCAGGCGGCCTGCTTCGATCTTGGAGAAGTCCAGGATGTCCTCGATCACGCTCATCAGCAGGTCGGCGGATGCTCGCGCCGTCCGCAGATAGTGCCGCTGGACGTCCGTCAGTTGGGTGTCGAGGACCAACTCCGTCATTCCGATCACGCCGTTCAGTGGCGTGCGGATCTCGTGGCTCATGTTGGCCAGGAACTGGCTCTTGATCTCGTTGGCGCGCTCGGCGCGCTGCCGTGCGTCTTCGAGGCTGCGGGCCTGGAGGAGCAAGGCACGCGTGTGCCGTTCGGCGAGTCGTCGCTCGGTGAGGAGGACCGCGGCGCGCGCTTGCGTGCGTCCTTGCGATCTCATGAACAACATGATCACGACGACGCCGAAGGCCACGGCGGCGAGGGTTCCCCAGAACGACGCTCGTCGTCGTCGGTCCGACGCATCGAAGACCTCAGTGCTCGCATGGTCCAAGTGCGCCGCGAGAGCCGAGAACGCTGGATCCACGCGGCTGTCATCGAGCTCTCGGGCCTCGTCCAGTTTCTTGGCTCCGATGAGGTCCAGCTCGTCGCGGAGGATGGCGGCGTACTTCTCTCCCGCAGCACCCACTCGGTCGATTTCCGTCGCAGCCATCGGTGACGCGCGGAGCCGGAGGATGTGTTCCTTCAGCACCGTCGTGAGTCGTCCGTACTCGGCGAGGTCGCTCGGCGTCAGGTCCTGATTCGCCATCGCCTTCCACTCGAGCGTCGAGAGGGCCAGGGCCGTGGCTTCGACTCCCGCGAGGTCGCGCTCGATGGCGGCCGCGCTGCGATCGATCGAATAGGAGACGAACTGCACGGCGCCGATGAGCGCGGCGACGGCGACGATGACGAGCGTGACCCAAACGCGGCGGCCCGACAGCCCCGGTTTCTCGTCCTCGTCTTCGGTTTCCTCTTCGTGTCGCTTCAACGCAGCCGTGCCTTGGAGCTTGGGTGGCGCCTGAAGTGCACACCTATGGACGCTCGCCCCGTTGTTATCGGGCGCTCAGGTCGACGACTTGAAGATGCTCCCGGCCGCGGGAACGGTCCGTGCGACACCCCGACGCGCCGTGGCGATCCTCACCGCGTCATGCGAACGAGCGCCACACCGGCTGCGATCAGGGCGAGACCGGCGATTCGAGGCCACGACACGCGGACCTCCGGCAACCCGAACCAGCCGAAGTGGTCCACGGCGACGGACGCCGTCATCATCCCCAGGAGGAGTACGGTCGTATACACCGCAGGACCGATCCGAGGCGTGGCGAACGCGGCCACGGCGATCACGGTCACGCCGCAGAGTCCGCCGATGCAGTGGGCGAGGGGCGGATTCCGGTCGGAGGCCGGCGGTTTCCGCAGGACGAGGAATCCCAAAAGCGCCACGACGAAGACGATTGCCCCGTTCAACAGGACCGAACGTGTGAGGTCCCACGAACGGGAGACGGACGCATTCGCGGGACCCTGGACCCCGGAGGCGATTCCGGCGATGAACGAGAGGAACAGGCAGAGCGATTCGGTCATGGCGTTGGTTCATCCGCGACCGCGTCACGTGGGCGCGCGGTCTCGTGGTCTGCGGCGCTGCGTTCAGTACAGGAGAGCCGGCTTGCGACGCTCGCGGAACGTCGTGACGTCGGCGGAACAAAGCCGTTCGAGGTCCTCGGCCGACTTGTTCCCGAGCAGAGCCTCGAGCACGGGTGTGCTGGCAAGCATGCGGCCGAAGTCCTTCGCGTGCCACTGCTCGGGATGAAGCCGGCGGAGCGCCACTGCGATCTCGAAGACGGTCCGCAACGGACGGAACTGCTTTCGATCGGTGATGACGACGTTGATGCCGCCGCACCGTTCACCCTTGAAGACGCTTGCCGTCGGGGTGAATTCGATGGGGATGAAGCTCGCACCCGGGATCCGTGCGCGCTCCAGGGCGATGGCCAGCGGCTGCCCGTCGAGCCACGGAGCACCGATCCGCTCGAACGGCGTGTCCGTGCCCCGCCCGACGGAAAGATTGGTGACTTCGAGCAGCCCGATGCCGGGGTAGAGGATGGCTTCCGTGAGGCTCCGCATGTTCGGCGACGGGTTCACCCAGCGCAGGCCGGTCGCATCGTAGAAGTCGTGACGCGTCCATCCCTCGACCTTGATCACCGTCAACCTGGCCGAGAGCTTCTTCTCCGCGTCGAACAGTCGGGCGAGCTCGCCCACGGTCATGCCGTGCCGCACGGGAATCCTGTGCCAGCCGACGAACGATTCGCGCCCCGCTTGGAGCAGCGGACCCTCGACGTCGTCGCCGTTGATCGGGTTGGGCCGATCGAGCACCACGTAGTCGAGGCCGCGCCTGGCGGCTGCTTCCAACGTGATCCCGAGCGTCGAGATGTAGGTGTAGAAGCGGCACCCCACGTCTTGGATGTCGTAAACGAGCGTGTCGATCCCCTCGAGCGTTTCCGGCCGAGGCTCACGAGTCTTGCCGTAGAGGCTGAAGATCGGCAGGCCGGTCTTTTGATCCTTGCCGTCGGGAACATGCGCGTCGACGTCGCCGCGGATGCCGTGTTCTGGGGAGAACAACGCGACGAGCTTGAAGCCCTCGGCACCGGCGAGGACGTCGACCGTGGCGCGCCCATCGCGCGTCATGCCCGTGTGGTTCGTGATCAGACCGACGCGCTTGCCCGCGAGCACCTTGAACTTGTCGCGCACGAGCACGTCGATGCCGCAGAGCGTGGCGTGGTCGGTGGCCGCGGTCGTCTGAGCGTGAACGCTCGCTCCGGTCGCGATGAGGATGCACACGGCCGCCGCGGCCTGTACGAGCTTGCGGATGATGCCGAATCCAAGCGGAGTGTCGCCCGTACGTTCGGGATGCCACTGCACGCCGACGTAGAAGCGGCGGTCGCCGTCACGCACGGCCTCGATGACTCCGTCGGGCGATCGAGCGACGACCGAGAGCCGGCCCGGGGTCGTCACGGCCTGACGGTGGGAGCTGACGACGTCGCCCTCGCCGATCTCCCCGCTCACGCGGTGCAGCTTGTTGCCGCGGTGCGACTCGGCCGTCGCGAGCGAATCCGCAAGATGCTGGTCGAACGTACCGCCAGCATGGAGCGACATGAGCTGCATTCCGAGGCAGATCCCCAGGAACGGACGTTCGGGACGTCCAGAGAGCGCATCGAGGATCGCGATCTCCGACGCCTGTCGGTCCGGATGCATGGGCTTTGCACTCGGGTGCGTCGGCAGGCCGAAGCGCTCCATGGCCGGGTCGTCGCCGCCCGTCATCAGGATCCCGTCGCACCGATCCACGAAGTCCGGCGCGAGCCCCGGTTCGTGAGGGAGGATCATGGGCACGCCCCCAGCAAGCCGGACGGCGTTCGCGTACGCCCGCTGGCTCTGATACCGGTCGTTCTCCAGATCCGCGGTGATCCCGATCAGCGGCTTTCTCATGACCGGGCATGTGAGCACGGGCGATCGGGCGACGCAAGCGATCGCGGGGACCACGTTCCGCGAGCCCTGTCGGCGCGGGGGCGGGCCCGCCGTTACAATGCCGCCCCGTGTTGACGACGGTGGGAGTCTTCGTGTGCGCGTGGGCGGCGCTGGCGCCGCAGGGAGAGGTTCCTCCGGCCCTCGAGCGTGTCTATCAGCGCGACTCGTACCAGCGGGTCCTGCCGTTGCCCGGCGGTTCGCCGGCTGGTGGATCGGGAAAGGTCGATTGGAGGACCGACCGAGACCGTGCCCCTCGCGAAGGACGTGGGCCCATCGAGGCGCCGTCGGATGAACCCCGTGAACCGGTACGGAACCGATTGCGCGGGATCGGAACGGCGGCGAGCGCATTCCTGACGATCGCCGCCGTTGCCTTCGTCGTCATCGTCGTCGTCGCACTCGTCCTCGCAGCGAGGGGATGGAAGCGCCCGGCCGCGGACTCGGAGCCGCCGCCGAACGTGGCGCGCATCGAGCCCGTCGAACCGCCGGAGACTGCGTCGACCGGGTCGGACGTGCCGGACGCCGAAGCATTGGCACGGGCGGGACGTTTCGGTGAAGCGATACATGCCTTGCTGCTACGCGCGTTGGATCTCGTCGTGCGGAAGACGGGCACCGAGCTTCCCACGGCCTCGACCAGTCGGGAGGTGTTGCGCACCGCCAAGCTCCCCGAGGAGATGCGGGCGCCGTTGCGGGTGCTCGTTCAGGGGACTGAGCGCGCGGTCTTCGCTCGCGATCCACTGGGATCCCGGGATTTCGAGTTCTGCCGCGACGCATTCACGCGGCTCGGAGCGGCGGCCGCGTGACCGACTCAGACCCACCGATCTTCTCCCGCCGTATGACCGGGATCCTCGTGACGTCGGGAGTGGTCTCCCTCGTTTGCGCTTTCGCCGCTGGGACCCTGGCCAGGTCGGAGAACGCCGAACAGGCCGTCGCGGCCAATGGGTACAGCCGCTCCGCCATCGGGCATCACGCGTTCGTCGAGCTGCTGCGCGAGATGAAACTCCCGGTGATCACGAGCCGTGCCAGATCGGTGGAGCGCGCCGGCGAGGACGGCGCCGTCGTGGTCCTGGAGCCGAACGTGACTTCGGGTGGCGCGACTCACGCGAGTGCTCTCGCAGCGATCGTGCGGGAAGCGAGCGAGGTCCTGCTCGTGCTTCCGAAATGGCGGGGATTCCCGAGCCCCACCAACGAGACCGAGGTGGAGAAGGTCACGCCCATACCGATCCGGGCGATCGAGGGCGTGCTCGTGCCGTTCGTTCGCGGCGTCACCGTGGTGCCGGCGCCGGTGATGGTCGACGCATGGACCGGTGATTTCCCCCGCCCGACGTTGACCCAGCCGCAACTCCTCCGGTCCGGCGCGTTGAAACCGATCCTCTCGAATGCCGGCCAGATCCTCGTGGGCGAGACCGAGGTGGATGGAACCCATCTCGTCGTCGTCTCCGATCCCGACATCTTCGAGAACCATGGCCTGCACGCCGGGGACAACGCCGCGCTGGCGTTGAAGATCATCGACCGGGTCCGGTCCACACGGTGGTCTCCCATCGTCATCGACGAGACGATCCATGGCTTCGTGCGGCCCACGTCGTTCTTCCGAACGCTCTTCGAGTTTCCCCTGGTGGTCGCCACGGTGCAGTTCCTCCTCGCGGCGGTGCTCGCGTTGTGGGCCGGAGCTCGCCGATTCGGATCGCCTGCGCCGCTCGCTCCGCCCTTCGAGGTGGGCAAGGCATTCCTCATCGAGAACACCGCGTCACTGCTCGCGCATGCGGGCCACCACGGTGAGTCCCTGCGCCGGATCCTCGATCAGGTGACGCACGAGGCGGCTCGCCAGGTGCCGGCCGATCTGCGTGGCGACCGCAAGACTCTGGTTCCGGCGCTCGCCCGACTGGGGATGGCCCGTGGTACGACCGACGACTTCGCGAAGTTGACGGGAGAGATCGGCGCCGCGCGCCGTGACCGCAAGGCGTCGCCCGACACCTTCCTCGAACTCGCACGCCGCCTCCAGCAGTGGGCCCGGGAGTTCGATCCCCGGGGACTTGCACACAAAGGCCGCATCACCACGTCACGAACACCCGCCCTGCCTCGCGACGCCGGCGCGGTCCAATCCTCATCAGGAGACTTATGACCCCCGTCGAGATCCAAGCCCTCGGTGAACGCCTGCGCGCGGAGGTCCGCAAGGTGATCGTCGGTCACGACGACGCCATCGATCTCTTCATGATGGCGTTGTTGTGCAACGGCCACGTCCTCCTGGAAGGCGTGCCGGGAACGGCGAAGACGCTGCTCGCGCGTTCGTTCGCATCGGCACTCGCACTGGCGTTCAATCGAATCCAGTTCACCCCGGACCTCATGCCGGGCGACGTCCTCGGCACGAACCTGTTCAACTTCCAGTCGAACACCTTCTCCTTGGTGAAAGGGCCGATCTTCACGGACCTCCTCCTCGCAGACGAGATCAACCGTACGCCGCCGAAGACGCAGGCGGCGCTCCTCCAGGCGATGCAGGAGCAGGCGGTGTCGATCGACGGAAAGACGCATCCGCTCGGCGCGTGGTTCCTCGTCATCGCCACGCAGAACCCCATCGAACAGGAGGGCACCTATCCGCTCCCCGAAGCTCAGCTCGACCGCTTCATGTTCAAGATCCCGGTTGGGTATCCGTCGCGGGACGAGGAGCGCGCCATGGTCCGCCTGCACGGAAGCCGAACGGTGCTCGCGGATCCGCACGCGTTCGGCGTGACGCCCGTGGCCGACGGCCCGGCGCTCTCGGAGGCCCGCGCGGCTCTGGCGAACATCACGCTGGCCGATCCCATCATCGACTACGCCGTCGACATCGTGCGAGCGACGCGGCAGAACAGCTCGCTGCTCTGCGGGGCGTCGCCGCGATCGACGAACATGTTGACGACGGCGAGTCGCGCGGCGGCAGCCCTCGACGGGCGCGAGTTCGTCGTACCTGACGACGTGAAGCGCGTGGCGCTGCCGGCGTTGCGCCACCGCATCCTGATGTCGCCCAGTGCCGAGATCGACGGCATCGCGCCGGAGGCGGTGATCGGGCAGGTGCTGGCGGAAGTTCCCGCTCCACGCTGAAACAGCATGGTCCCGACGATCCGAGCCGTCCTTCTCCTCCTCGCCGCGCTGCCCGTGGCGTTGCTTCCCGCGCTCGTGGCGCCGGGGCTGTGGCTCGCCGCGGTTGCCGTGACCGCGCTGATCGTCGCCCTCATGGTCATCGACCTGACGCTCGCGGTGCCGGCCGCTCGCGTGATCGTCGAGTCGCAGGCGCCGAAGTCGTTGGAGATCGGTTCCGCCGGAGCGTGCCACGTCACCATCATCGCCGGGTCGCGCTCGCGGCTCCGGCTGGCCATGCTCTGCGAGGTCAACGAGCTCTTCGCTCCGATCGCGGGCGTCGTCGTGACGACGGGTGCGGACGGGCGTGCCCTTGCTTCCGTTCCGCTGATGGCGCGCCGTCGGGGTGTCGGCCGGATCGAGCGAGTGTGGCTGCGCTGGCAAGGCCCGTTCGGCCTCTTCGAACGCCGCAAACTGGTGAACACCGCGCACGAGGTCATCGTGGTTCCGAACCTGAAACCCGTGCACACGGCGGCGATCACGGTGGCGCGCAATCGCGAAGCCTGGTTCGGGCCGAAGCGCATGCGGTTCGTCGGGGAAGGATCGGAGTTCGACTCGCTCCGGGATTACGTGCCAGGCCTCGATCACCGAGCCATAAGCTGGAAGGCCTCGGCGCGTCACCGCAAGCTCCTCAGCCAGGAGTTCCGTGCCGAGCGCGATCAGCAGGTCGTGATCGCCATCGACACGGGGCACCTCATGGCCGAGCCCCTGAACGGTGTGCCTCGGCTCGACCACGCGATCACCGCCGGACTCCTCCTCGCCTGGGGCGGGCTGCGGAGCGGCGATCGCATCGGACTGTATTCGTTCGGCGCGCGTCCAGGGTCCTGGGTCGAGCCCGTCTCTGGCGCGAAGAGCTTCGGGCTTCTGCGGCAGAGGTCGAGCGAGCTCGCGTACTCGACGGACGAATCGAATTACACGCTGGCGATCTCGGTCCTGGGTACGCGGCTCCGGCGGCGGTCGCTCGTCGTCTTGTTGACCGACTTCGTGGATGACGTGGCTGCGCGCCTCATGCTCGAAACCGTGGGACACCTCGCCACGCGGCATCTCGTACTCTTCGTGTCCATGCGTGATCCGGCGCTCACTGCCCTCGTCCAGGCGCCGTTCCAGGCAATGGAGGACGTTCACAGGGCCGCCGTCGCCGGCGACTTCCTCCGCGAGCGCGAGGTCGTCTTCACGCGGCTCCGACGCGCGGGCGCCATGTGCCTCGAGTGCGCCCCGGGCGAGCTCTCGGCGCAGCTCCTCTCGACCTATCTCGACATCAAGCGGCGGGAGCGGATCTGATGGACGACGCGGGACTGAAGAGCTTCCAATTCCGACACGAGCGTCAGGCGTCCTGGCAACGGCTGGAAGAGCTCGTGCAACGCGCGGAGCGCTCGCGGAACGTCCGCGGCCTCGCACCGGAGGATCTCTCCGACCTGCCGCGCCTCTACCGTCAGGCCGTGTCGTCCCTCAGCCTCGCGCGCGCGATCTCCCTGGACCGCAACCTGGTCGAGTACCTGGAAGCGCTCACGCTTCGGGCATACTTCTGCGTGTATGGAACTCGCCGCCATCCGTTCGCCGTCGTGGGCGAGTTCGTCCGGTGGGGATTCCCCTCCGCCGTTCGGCGCTACCGAAACCACATGCTTCTGGCCTGGAGCCTCTTCCTCATCGGTGGGTTGACGAGTTGGGTGCTGACGGCACGCGATCCCGAGTGGTTCTACTCGTTCGTGGATGCCGACCTCGCCTCGGGTCGCGATCCGACGGCGTCGACCGAGACGCTGCGGTCGACGCTCTTCCAGGCGTCGGCGAGCGGCGGATTCGCCACCATGCTCTTCACGCACAACGCGCAGATCGGGATCTGGTCGTTCGCGCTGGGCTTCGCGGGGGGAATCATCACGCTGTACCTGATGTTCACGAATGGGCTCATGCTCGGGGCGTTTGGCGCACTCTTCATGTCGCGCGGCCTGAGCGTGGAGTTCTGGGGATGGGTTTTGCCTCACGGGGTCACGGAGATCCTGGCGATCATCCTGTGTGGCGGCGCGGGACTCGTCCTCGGTCAGGCGTTGGTGTTTCCAGGCCGGATGAGTCGGGTCGACAATCTGCTCGTCGCCGGCCGTGAAGCCGGCCGCGTGGCGACGGGAGCCATGGTCATGTTCCTGATCGCAGGCGTGATGGAGGGCGTGTTTCGCGGGGCCGTCACCAGCACGTCCGTGCGATGGACCGTCGCGCTCGCGTTCGCCTGTGCGTGGTACCTCTACCTGGGCGTACGGCCCATGCGGAGGGCCGCGTGAGGCCCGTCGCCGCCGGCCACGGGCCGCACTTGATCCCCGGGGCGAGCGTCGGTGAATTCGCACGCGCGTTGCGAATGCGCGAGATCATCACGCCCGAGGGTGTACCGATCTGCGTGACTCTGGCGTCCGCGGGCGAGCGGGCGGCGGCGTTCCTCGTGGATGCCGTGATCATCGTTCTCGCGCTCGTTCTCGTGGTGACGCTCGCGGTGGCGTCGGCGATGGCCTCGGGCGAGGTGGGAATGACCGTCGCAACCCTGGGCGTGTTCCTGTTGATCAACGCCTACTTTCCGTGGTTCGAGATCCGCTGGCAGGGCCGGACGCCGGGCAAGCGCATGCTCGGTCTGCGGGTGATCGATGCGCGCGGCGGCCAACTGCTGTCGGAGGCGATCTTCGCCCGCAACCTCGTTCGAAACGTGGAGGTGGTCCTCCCGCTCGCTCTCACGTTCGGGTCGAGCACGTTCTTCCCCGGGGTGCCAGGGTGGTTGCGATTCGCCGCCCTGGTCTGGCTCCTCATCTTCATGGGCTTGCCGATCTTCAACCGGGACCGGCTCCGCATCGGCGATCTGGTGGGTGGGACGCGCGTGGTCCTCGCTCCGAAGGCGACGTTGCTTGCGGACCTGAGTCGGGCGACACGGAAGGCGGCGACCGCGGCGCGATACGAGTTCACGCCCCCGCAGCTGGCGATCTACGGCGAGTACGAGCTTCAGGTGCTCGAACAGGTCCTGCGCCGTGACGATGCCGTCGACGCCCAGGTGACGCGCCGAGCCGTCGCCGAGCGCATCCAGCAGCGCATTCGCTGGGATGGCGACCCGCGCAAGGTCGACGTCGATCGCTTCCTGCGAGACTTCTACGCCGCGCTTCGCTCGCATCTCGAGGACAAGCTTCGACTCGGCAATCGCAAGGCCAACAAGTTCTCGAAATAGGGAGCGTTGCGCTGCGCGGCCGGCGCCGGCACTGCGCCCGCTTCGAGCCGGCTCGGACGGAGCTCGCCGAACCACGGTGTCGACCACGCGGACGATCTCTCGCCGGGTGACCGATCGCGACGCGCAACTGCGCGTCGGGCCACTCGATCGCGACTCTTCGGACCGTGGGATCGAGCTCAGCATCCCTTTGGCGCGGCCGGGCGGCCGTGTCGAGGATTCGAGACACCGACGATGGTTCCGCAGTAACGCCCGACGTGCTTCGACGCCTCTACAGACGACCCGAGCACAGACGCCGATGGTCGGCGTGGGCCTCGGTGTCGGGACGTGCGTGCATCGACGGGCCGCCAACGCCGCCGCTGAGCCAACGTGCATGGCGGGACGCCCGCTCGCCGTCCATCCATTCAGTCCGGCGGCTCACGTGCGGAGGATCACATGAATTCCATCAAGTTCGTCGCGAGTGCGGCGTTGGTCATTTCGGGCGTTCTTGGCCTGATGAATGGCGCACCGGAGAGCGGCCCGGATTCGAAGGACGGTCTGTCGCTCGGCGGGATCATCGGCGGGCAGGTCGCCGGAGGCGGCTTGACGCTCGTGTACAAGCAGTGCTGGCCAGGCAACGAGAGCTGCACGTCCTGGATGCAGCGCGGCTCGTACTGCAACAAGAACACGCGTTCGTGCGGACCGTGCCCCTACACGCAGCAGACGTGTCCATCGAGTGGTTGCAACAACGAGAAGTACGTGAAGTTCTGCACCACCTCGAACGAGCCGAGCTCGTGTGACCCGAACGCGACGATCCTGGACTGCGGAACGGCCGGGCAGGGGAGCTGCACGATCACCGCGACGGACTCCGGAGTCACGTGCGCACCCGGCAAGACGACGCACCTCTGCATCGGCGCGGCGTGCGTTCCCGTCCCGAACGCGACCATGCCGTGTGCGGCCTTCAGCTGCGGCTGAACTCGTGACGGCTCGATCGGGGCGTCCGTCCTCGACGTCGGCGGTGGGCGATGCGCCGGTGACCCGCGACGCGTCGCTCCCCGCGGCCCAGGAGGGGAACATGACGAAACGACCTCGCGCGGTGACGTGGCTCCCGGCCGCGGCACTCGTTGCAACGCTCCTGGCGACGGCCGCCGTGATGGACGACACCGGGTCGGCGCCGACGCGGACCGACCTCCCGTCTCCGTCCGCTGCGCTCGGCGACCTTGCGAGCGCGACGGACACGTGGAGACACCCGACCGCGGCATCCGTGCGCCCGCGACCGTTCGCTGGCCCCGGTAGCGGGTCGATCGACGTCGTCGTCCGCGACGAATCGACCCTCGACCCGATCGAAGGAGCCACCGTCGTTGCGAGCTTCTCGAATCCCCCATCCGCGCCACCGATCGCGCTCACCGACGGAGCCGGCCGGGCGCGACTCGACGTCGAGCGCGTCGACGATTGCGTGCGGCTCGTCGTGCGTCATCACCGCTACGCCGATGCGGAACGGAATCTGTCGCTCGACTGCGGGCAGAATCGCGTCGTCGTCGGGCTGAAGGGGTCGACGTCCGTCGCCGGCCGAGTCGTCGACGCCGCCGGTGCTCCCGCGGGTGGGGCCCGGATCGCGCTCGTCACGTCCGACCGGATGTATCCAACGACCGCGGACGCGCAGGGCGCGTTCCGGTACGAGGGCGTCCGTTCGTTCGATTCCGCATTCGTCGAGGCGACTCGGGATGGGATCGTGCGCGTCCGCGAGCGTGTGACGCCCGGTGAGACGGACCTGCTGATCCGAATCCAGGCGACGCGCGTCCTTGCCGTGACGGTCAGCGTTCCAGCCTTGGCGAGCTTCGAGCACACGACGCTCACCGATGTCGACATCCAAGCCGATTCGGTGTCCGTGGGCCGCGGCCCCGTCGACCTGAGGTTCGGGATGGGAATGCTCGAGGTCCAGGACCCCGAGACTCGGACGATCACGGGTGCCGTCCGCATGAACGGCGCTGCCGTGATCCGCGCGAACGCGACACCGACGGACGCCGACGAGGGTCGCGTCGCATTCCTGGAATTCGGCGCGATCGAAGCGCTGCGCGCTCGACTCGTCACGGGGGCGCAGTCGATCTCCCACGGAATCGTCCAGGCGTCGATCGGCGCGGAGCTGGTGAAGGCGCGGACGGACGGCGATGGCCTCGTCACGGTCGTGCTCGGCCGCCGGCCCGATCCCACGGATCCCGTCCGATTCTTTGGATTCCAAGGCGTGAGTCGACCCTTCCAGGTCGGTGCGCTCGCGTCCGCTGCGCCGCGCGCCATCGAGCTCGGTGACTTCGGCGGGCGCGTTCGCGTCACGAGCGCGGACCCGTCACGATTGGAGTCACGCCGCCTCGCCCTCCTGGAAACGAGGTATGGGGCCGTCGCAGCGGCGAATCGCATCGATGGGAATGCGCGCGAATACTGGCTTCCGCCGGGCACCTACACCCTGGTCGTGGATGGCCTGGGCGTCTCCCGCCGACTCGTCGTCCGAGACGGAGAGACGGCGCAGATCTCGCTCGACGACGTCGGTGCGGGCAGCGTCTGCGGAGTTGCCGGGGCGTCCGGTGTCGTCGCGGTGATTCCCACCGCGGATGCGTGGTCGACGATGCACAGGGAGCGCCGTGTGGAGCCCCGAACGGCGTTCCGCTTCGACGCTCTCACGCCGGGTGAGTACGTCGTCGCGGCGCGCTTCGACGATGGGAGCCTCTGGTCTCGCAAGGTGAACGTCGAGACGGACGCCGTCGTCGACCTGGGCCGGGTCGGCGGAGATGCGGGCCCGGCTCTCGAGATCACCATCAGGGGCCACGGTGGAGCGCCCCTCGCATCCTGCGACGTCGTCGTGTCGGTCGTACCTGCGGTCGCGTTTCACGAGGCGGTCGTCCGGACGGATCCATCGGGGACCTTGCGAGTCCGCCGATGCGGGGGCCAGGGACTTCGCCTGCGCTGCGGTTCCACCGCGCTCTTCGTTCCAGGCTCTGAGCTACCCACGCGTGGCGATTGGCAACTTCCGGAAAGCAGCGCGCAACAGCGGGTCCAGCTCGACGGACCGCTCCTCGAGCACGAGCTGGTCTTGGCGGCCTACGACCTCGATTGCGGGGTGATGTTGGCGCCCGTCCTCCGAACGGGCGACTCGCTCCTGCTGGGCTGCCATCCCGTGATGCCGGTCCTCGTCTGCGTCGGCGGTCCGACGCTCGACGTTCGCGAGGTGAGGAGCGGGCCGTCGGGCCTCCGGGCCGTGCCGGCTCGCGACACTCACGATCTCGCCCCCGAAGGTGTAACGGCGACTGCGCAGTGCCGCCTTCTCGTTGACCGCATCGGCCGATGGCCCGTTCGATCGCTCGATCTCGCGTCGCGCTGGCTGATGCCGGCGGCACGAACCATCCAGGCGACGTGGCCCGCGGCGGTGCGCTGCGTGCTCCAGACGTCGCCCTGAGACGGGTGGACGCGGTGCTCTTCGGGACTCATGCGAGGTGAACCCCATGTTCTCAACATCGACCCCTCAGATTGCTCGTGCACGCCGCGCCATGCGAGAGGACGGATGGCTCGCGTGCATCTCGCTCCGGTCGGCGCTCGCTCTCGCGCTAGTCGTCGTCGCTGGCTTGGGCCAGGAGACCGCCACCCCGCGCGGCGCCGTTCTCGAGCAGGACTGCGGCGCCTATTCCGCCGGCGTCGCGCTGTCCTTGCTGAACGTTGCCTCTCCAGGCTTCGACGAGTTGAAGAAGGAACTCGGGATCGGCGCTTCGGGCCTTTGCTCGATGGCCGACATCCAGCGCGTTCTGGGCCAGCACGGAGTTCGCGCGACGGCGCGGCCCATCGAGGCTCCATCCGCGGATCAGATCGCGATCGTCGCCCGCCGACACCCCGCCGGTGGAGACAACCCGGCCCACTTCCTCGTGATTCGAGGAACGGGGGGAGACCGCGTCGACTACTTCGATCCGCCGATGTTCGCCGGTGGATCGTACTGGCCGAAGTTCAAAGGTGACCTGCTGCCCGCCATGCTGCTGTGCGAAGTCCCACCACGCATGACCTGGGGCCGCGGGATCTCGCTTGCCCTCCTCGCGATGGGAGCCCTCGGACTCGCGTGGCAGTTCCGCCACCTCCGCCTTCGTCCGGCAGTCGTGGCAGCGGTCGCCGCGGTGACGGTCGCACTCGGTGGCTGCCGGCCGGGACACACCGGTGGTCTCCGCTTCGAGCCAGGCCTCGACATCACCGTCGACACCAAGCTCATCGGACGGCAGAAGTACGACATCACGGTCGTCAACGAGTCCCCGTCGCCGGTGAAGTTCGACCGCGTGCTCGCGTCCTGCACGTGCGCGTCCTACGTCTTTCACACGGACAAGCCGCTCGAACCAGGCGAGCGACGCGTCTGCACGCTCGATGTCGAGGTCGCGAACACGCCCCGGACGATCCTGGTGTTCTTCCGGCAGGACGACGGGAAGCTCACGACGGTGACCGTTCATCTGCCGGCCGCCCGCGTGCAGGGCCTCGAACTCGCAGGCAGCATCGACCTCGGAGACATCCCGCCTGGCGTCGAGTCGTCGCGGAAGGTCCTGCTCCATTTCACGGACGGTGCACGCGCCCTGGCGGGGCCGTCGGCGACGATCGGACCGATCTCGTGGGTCGTCGAGCGTGCCGGGACGCTGGTCATCCGAACGGATGGAAGGACGGAAATCCCCGTCGCCGAACTTCCGACGGCGACGATGGCCGAGGTCGTGGTGAAGCCGTTCGGACTTGGACCTGGGTCGGCGGCGATCACGGCATACGTCGGGCAGACGAGCCTCGACACCGTCGTGCGCTGGAACGTCGTTCAGCCACTCGGCGTGACGCCGGACGTGGTTCGCCTCGCGAGAACGGTCGACCACGGCTGGTCGGGCGAGTTCACGGTGGACGTTCCCGAGGGGGCCGAGATCGTCGCGGTATCGGCCGATGGCCAGGGGGTCGTCGTGAACGCGAACGACGTCACGGGGAGGACCAGGAAGTACTCGATCGCTGCCCCTGACGCATGGGTGGCGAAGTCGGGGGTCGGCGAGATCCATTTCGACGTGAAGGTGAAGGCCAGTTCGCCGACACGGTTCGCCGTCCCATTCGTCGCGGAACCGCAGTGAGCGGGGAGAGTGTCATGTCGAGACAACACAACGTTCGGATCGTCATCACGGCCGTACTGCTGTCTGCCGGCGCCACGGCGCAATCGCTGCCGGTCGCGCAGGCGAGGCTTCTCCTGCTCGCGGCCGCGAAGGCCGATCTCGCGCCATCCTGGAACGTCGGATGGCGTGACCGCTGCGAAGCCGCGGCCGCGGGAGGCTCGAACGTCCACGAGGTCGGCCGGTGGGAGGTTCAGGGGAATCCGATCACCGGGGCAGCGCGGTGGGCCAAGCTCGCGTTGCAGGATGGATCGACCCCGCTGCAGGTGACGACGTGGCGCGACGGCGTCCAGATCTTCAACACTCGCCGTGAAGGCTACTGCGACGCGCTCATCCGTCCGCACGAGGAGTTCGTGGAGATGTCCACGTCACCCGTGATGGCGTACCTCCGCCCGTTCGGGCGCTCGCCCTGGATCGACCAGGTGCAGAGCACGCCCATCGTCAGCGCCGAGCGAACGCCCACGGGACTGATCGTCCTGTTCGGACTCCACGAGGAGGTCGTGAAGGCCGCGATGGCCGGTCGAGCCGTCACCGGCCTGCTCGGATGGCGCTGCCACTTCGAGCGGATCGACGGAGGACTGCGACTCACGACCGTCGAGTTCCTCGAGACTCCGGTCGTCTGCAAGGCACCTCAGGAGGGCGGAGAGAACATGCCGAACGACCTCCTCCTGCCGGACTTTCCCGTGGTTCCGATCCTCGGCGGCATCCAGGGTGGAGTGGCGCGCGTCGTCGAATTCGGGGACTTCCGCACCTTCGGTCCCGTCGTGATGCCGACGGCGGCCTCGTTTCGGACGCGGCTCGGGATGCTGCGGTCGAAGGTCGACGTGGCGAGCATCGCGCCGCTGCCCGCGGGCACGACGCTCGCCATCGAACCGGCGCGTGAGCTCGGTGCCGTCGCCAAGATCCTGGACGGTCGAACGGGCAGGACGTCCTATGCGACGGACGGGACCACCTCCGGCGACGAACTGATCGAGCGACTGGCGGCCTGCGCTCCCAAGCTCGGCGCCGGACGCGACACGCACGCCATCCCCATGGCGGCGTGGGCCCTCGGGGTTGTCGCTCTCTGCGCGGGCGCGTTCGCGGTTCCCCGAGTCGTCGCGCGTCGCCGCCGGCAGGCTGCTGGAGCGGCGGCGTGACGATCAACGGAGCCAGGGCCATCGCCGCAGCGGGCCTCGTCGGGGCCGCGATCTTCGCCGTGGCGCTCGTCGCCAAGGTTGCAGCTCCACACGTCGCCGCTGCCGAGATTCACGATGCGATTCGCAGCGGGTACGGGATCGACGTGCCCGCACGCCTCCTGGGCGGGATCGTCGTGGCGGTCGACGCCCTGGCCTGCGTCTTCGCGCTGTTCGTCCGAAACCGTGTCGGAGCACGCGGCGCCATCGGCCTCGCTGCGGGCCTGGGCGTTCACCATCTCGTGATGTGGGCACGAGGCTCGAGTTGTGGATGCTTCGGCGCGTGGGCCGCGGTGCCGAAATGGCTCGGAGTCGTCGCGACGTTGGAGTTGCTGGCGGTCGCGCTCGTCGCGCGCTGGCATCGACTGTCGACCGGCAGCGAGTGGAGCCGCTCCGGGCTCGTCCACACGAGTGCCGCGGGTGCCATCGTGGTCGCCGTCGTCGCGTGGGTCTGCGCGTCAGGCGCACCGCCGACGGGTGTCGAACATCGTGTGCGGATCGCGGGAGTGTCGAACGCCTACGTGTTCGTGTTCGATCCCGGGTGTGAGCACTGCATCGCCGCAGCCCGCGAGCTCGACTTCTCGAGTCGCACGCGCCGCTTGGTGGCGGTCACCCATCGCGACGCGCAGGGCACCGCGGAGTTCGCCGCGAAGGTCGGCCAGTCGATCGACGTCGTCCGGATCGAGTCCGCCGACTGGGTCGCCTTGCTCGAGGGCCCACCGCCCGCGTTCGGCAGCGTCGACGAGGCGGGAACGTTCACCCGTCTCGCCGCGATCCCAACTGAGACCAAGCCTGGGTGAAGCCCCGTGGTCCCGGTTGCGGCCGTGCGGGCGATGCGCCGCTGATCTCGCGCGCGACGGCGCCGAGCGCAGCGACTCTCCCGGTGGGCGACTCCCAAATGTTCCGTCCCGGCCGAACGAGGTCAGGCCGAGGCAGCTCCCACGGAGGGACGCGAGATGCGCGCGTTCCCGGAATCAGCCGAGGAACGGATAACGCCAGGTCTTCGGAGGAACGAAGTTCTCCTTGATCGTGCGGGCCGAAACCCATCGAACGAGGTTCAGCTTGCTTCCGGCCTTGTCGTTCGTGCCGGATGCGCGGCCACCGCCGAACGGTTGCTGGCCGACGACGGCGCCGGTCGGCTTGTCGTTGACGTAGAAGTTGCCGGCCGTGTGGCGCAGCGCGGCAGCCATCTTCACGATCGCGTGACGGTCCTGGGCGAAGATGGCTCCCGTCAGTGAGTAGGCGGAACCCTGGTCGCAGACGGCGAGCGTCTCGTCGAGCTTGTGATCGTCGTAGACGTGGACGGTGAGCACGGGTCCGAAGATCTCTTCGCACAGCAGCTTGAACTTGGGGTTCGGCGTGCGGACGACCGTGGGCTGGATGAACCAGCCATCCTTGTCGTCGCAGTTGCCACCGAAGACGATCTCAGCGTCGGCCGAATTGGCCTTGGCGTAGTCGACGTAGCCCTTGATGGACTTGTAGGCGGCGCCGTCGATGACGGCGTTGATGAAGTTCGAGAAGTCCTCCGGCGGACCCATCTTCATCTCGGAGAGCATGGCGCAGACCTGTTCACGGACCTTGGGCCAGAGCGTGGCGGGAATGAACGCCCGGCTCGCGGCCGAGCACTTCTGTCCCTGATACTCGAACGCGCCGCGGACGAGCGCGACGGAAAGCGCCGCCACGTCCGCGCTCGCGTGGGCGAAGACGAAGTCCTTGCCGCCGGTCTCGCCGACGATTCGCGGGTATCCGCGGTACCGCGGCAGGTTCTCCGCGATCTGCTTCCACATGCCGTTGAAGACGCCCGTCGAGCCTGTGAAGTGAAGCCCGGCGAAGTCGGGGTGCGCGATCGCCGGCGACCCGATCTCCGATCCCGATCCCGCCACGAGATTGATCACGCCATCCGGCAGCCCGGCTTCCTTCAGGAGCTGCATGATGAAGTGGGCCGAGTACACCGCGGTCGAAGCGGGCTTCCAGATCACGGTGTTGCCCATGAGCGCGGGCGCCGTGGGCAAGTTGCCGCCGATCGAAGTGAAGTTGAACGGCGTGACGGCGAACACGAACCCTTCCAGAGGCCGGTACTCCGACCGGTTCCACATGCCCGGCCCCGACAGCGGTTGCTCGGCGTAGAGCTCGGTCATGAAGTGGACGTTGAAGCGCCAGAAGTCGATCAGCTCACACGCCGCATCGATCTCGGCCTGGAACGGGTTCTTGCTTTGCCCGAGCATCGTCGCGGCATTGAGCGTGGCGCGCCACGGACCCGCGAGGAGATCGGCGGCCTTCAGGAAGATGGCCGCGCGGTCCTCCCACGCCATGGTCGACCACGACGGCCACGCCTGCGCCGCGGCCCGCGCGGCGTCGTCGACGTGCTTGGCGCTTCCGTTGTGGAACCGGGCGAGGAGGTGTCGATGGGCGTGCGGCTTGCGCGCCTCACCCAGCTTCCCCGTCGTGACGGCCTTGCCGCCGATCTCGAGCGGGATCTCGATCTCCCGACTCGAAAGCTCGGTGAGTCTCGTTTGCAGCGTCCCGCGCTCCGGGCTGCCGGGCGCGTAGCTCAGGATCGGTTCGTTCGTCGGTTGCGGTGTGCGCCACTGGGCGTTCGACATGAGCTGGGACCTCCGTGCGAAAACGAGGCGGGAAGATAGCGGCTGGGCCCGCCGATGGGGAGCGTGGGATCGCGGTTTTTGAGCTCCCGTCGGCCCGCGACTCCGCACTTGGCCGCCTGTCCGGAACCCTGGCGTTTCCCGACACTTCAAAGCCCGGCTTCTACGGGACGGTTCCGACCCCCGGGTCCGTCCGCGTCATTGGAGAATCTTCATGAAGGTCAGTCATTTCGTTTCGGTGTCAGCCGCGTTGCTGATCGCCGCCGCTGCGATCTGCCAATGCCCGACGGGTTCCGTCGTGCTCTCGGTGTCGCCGTCGAGTCCAGCGGCGGGCGCGCCGGTGAACGTCACGGTGACCGGCACGGCTGGCGCTGGCGTGTTCCTCTATCGTGGTCCCAATCTCGGTCAGACGACACTGGCCGGGCAAGGGCCGTTGAACGGCACCGTCATCTGCCTCGCGTCACCATTCAACTCCATGTCGATCGGCATGCTGCCCCAGTCGGGGACGCGCACGGTGCAGGTTCCCATGCCCTCCACCGCCGGCGCCACGGTCAACTTTCAAGCCGTGACGGTGACGGGTGGCCCGCAGTCCCCGTCGCACACCGTCGACACCAGCAACGTCGTCACGGCCACGGTGGGACCGCCGCCGCCGCCGCCCACGTGCAACCCGGGCACGGTCGTCCTCGCCGTGACGCCGAGCAACCCGGCGGCCGGCACTCCGCTCTCGGTGACGGTGACGGGCGCGGCAGGTGCGAACGTCGTGCTCTTCAGCGGGCCGAACGCCGGCGCAACGACGCTCGGTGGGCCCGGCGGCGGGCCGCTCGCGGGCACCGTCATCTGCCTGAACGCCCCGTTCACGAGCCAGCCGCTTGGACCGCTTCCTGCCAGTGGCACGCGGACGATCCAGATCCCGACGCCTGCGAATGCTCCCGCTGGCACCGTCCGCGTCTTCCAGGCCGTGACGATCGCGGGCGGTGCGACGACACCCACCGTCGACACGAGCAACACGCAGACGGTGACGTTCGCCGCCGCTCCGCCTCCACCTCCGTGCACGCCGGGGACGGTGCAACTCACGATCACGCCTGACGGCGTCGTGACGCCGGGCAGCACGATCACCACGAGCGTCACGGGCACGGCCGGCGGCCACGTGATCCTCGTCGAGTCGCGCAATCTCGGGTCACTGTCGTTCCCGCCGGGCAGCCTCTCGCTGTGCCTGGGTCAGCCGCTCCAGATGCACATGTTTGGAACGATCCCCGCTGGCGGGACCCTGACGCGGTCGCATGCGCTGCCGCCGAACGCCATGATCCCCACGGGTCTCACCCTGTGGTTCCAGGCCGTCGTCGTGACGGGCTCGGGCCAGAACACGGTGTTCGACACGAGCAACACGGACTCGTTGCAGTTCTGAGCGAGTCCGACGCGGCCGTCCGCTGACATCCGAGCGCTGGTGCGCGCGGGAGTCAGCGAGGCGGCCGCGATTCCGTCGTCGCAAGGGCCGCGCCGACGGCTTCTGGAGTGAGCGGCGCCGTGGGCGGCAACCCCGAGTCGGCGGGCGCACCGCCCAGCACGATCCGGCGACGACCCGCGGCCGCCACCAGCTCCGCAAGGTCTCCGAAGCGAAGGATCTCCGGGCAGAGCGGGATGCGATTGCCGTCACTCGCGAACGTCGGACCCAGGTTCTCGATCACCAAGGAGCCGATGCGCGGAGTGAACTGCGCGGCGATCAGCGCGGATGGGCCCGCCTGGCCCAGCGCGACCACCGTCACACGACCGGTCCCCGGCAAGGACGTCACGACGTCAGCCAGGTCCTGGGCGAGCATGTAGCCCTCTCCGCAGCCCAAGAGGATGCCGTTGCGTCGCCACCCCCCGAGGAACGCCGCGCTCTCACCCACGAGGTGGGGATCGTAGAGCGCGACGCGGTCCAGATCCTTCATCCACGACGGGGGTGACGTCGCGAGGGCGAGCTTGCCCTGGAGGCTCGACACGACGACCCATTCGGAGTCGGGCTTGCGATCCCGGATGAGCACCGGCAGCGGGTCTCCGGAGGCGAACTCGGCGGCGCGCGCCACGAAACGCGCCCACTCGGCGCCGGCGCTCGCGGCGGCATTCGCGGGCACGAGCTCGCGTTTTCGCGGAGCCCAGGGGAGGGACGGGGCGGCCGCTCGCAGGTCGGCGATCCTGGGGCGTCGTGCCCGCAGCTCACGTGCCAGCGTCGCGCGATCCAGGGATGGCTGTGGCGGTCCGAGTGCGCGGAGCTCGTGGATCGACGTGGTGGCGGCGGCCGGCTCCGTCGCATCGCGTGTCACACCGGCGACGTGTTCATCGAAGAACGCATAGACCATCTCGCGAAACGCGCGGTCGTAGTTGTGACCTGCCGCGAGGTGACGCGACTGGAACGCCTCCGGGTTCCCGAGCGTCGCGTAGATCGCCGCCAACTTCGGGCGCGTGACCGAGGGGAACGTCTTCGTCCAGTCGCCGGTCACGGTTCCGATGACGAGAGGTTTCGGGGCGAACATGGCGCACATCTCCGGCTGATCCGTGATGAAGCCGACGCGCGCCACGTGATTGCACCCGCAGTGCGCGAACCCATGCTCGACGATCGTCGAGAACTCGGACACCATGCAGATGGGGGCCGCCGCGGCGGGGCGGTCGTCGAGCGCGATGAGGTACATGGTCTGTTGACCGCCGCCCGATGCACCGGTCACGCCGATGCGCGCCGGGTCCACGTCGGTGCGCGCGCAGAGAAGATCGAGCGCCCGCACGTTGTTCCACGTCATCACACCGATGGAGGAAAGACCCGCGGCGACGTCCTCCACGTGAACGCTGTCGACGACGAGCGAGACGTAGCCGACCCGCGCGAATCGACGTGCGCGTGCCTGCACCACGCCATCGATGGCACCATCGGGCCAGTGACCGTGCGGATGGAGGACGGCTGGCAGCCGTCCTTCGATCTTCATCGGGAGCCACATCCAGCCGGTCGCCCGAGTTCCGGGCCAGCCGTTCCACGACACGCGCTGGACGCGGCATCCCTGCTCCTCCATCTCGCCGTGCACGATGAAGTCGAGCGGACCTCGGGCCGGTTCGGGCACGAGCCCGAGCGCATCCGAAAGGTCGCGGCGCACGACGGTGCGCCGTGAGAGCCACTCGTCCTTTGCGAGCGACGCGTAGGTCTTGCCCGGCCGCTCGAGGATGCGCGAGCGCAGCTCGCCGAGTGCCGCGCCGCTCGCCTCTTCGCCGGCGATCGGGGCGGCGAGCGCATGGATCGAGGGTCGACTGGACTTCCGATCGAACCGGATTTCGTCCAGATCTCCGGTGAACGGCTGTTCGCACCCGATGTTGTTCCCGAGCCGAAGCTGCGCACCGCGCGCTTGGCCCGCGCCCAGCGACGAGAACGCCTGGAGGCTGTCATCGACGTAGAGCGCCGCGGTCCGCGAACCGGCGTCGTAGCTGACCTCGAACGCGTGCCAGCGGCCGTCGTCCACGCGTCCGCGCGAGAGGAGTTTCACGTTCCTCCACGACCAGGCCTCGAATGACAGGCGGCCGGGCGATCGACCCACGACGATCGAAACCCCGACTTCCTCGCCGTCGCGAGCGATGAGCACCGTGGCGAACTCGGGCGAGCGCGTCCGGATGAAGCCGGAAAGGGCGAACGACTCCGAGGACGTGATCGGCAACGGGCCCGCATCGATCCGCGCCGTGGGTGCGGCGAAGCGCGCGGCCGCGCCGCGGACTCCGTCGGCGACGATGGTGACGCCGTTCCAACCCTCACCAGGCACGTCCAGCGGGAGGGTCAACGCCTGCGCTGCGCTCCACGCGACGACGAGACCGGTGACGGCGAGCGCGCGGAGCATCATCGTCCGACCAGCACCAGGTCGACGCTGCCCGTTCCCGCTTCCAGCTCGGAGCGGCCCGCCGTGAAGCGCCGCGGGCGACCGGGCGGCTTCTGATTCGGCGGGGGTTTCTGGATGTACTCCGTCGAGAGGCGATAGCGCCCCGGCCGCAAGCCGCCGAAGCGATACCCGCCGCCTCCGTCCGACTTCACTTCCTTCGAGACGGCGGCGAGCACGCCCTCGCCGCGCAGTTTCACGGGAAGGCCCGCGGCCGGACGCCGCGAGGGGAAGAGCACGCGCCCCTCGATCGCCAGCGACGGAACGATGTAGAGCGTGATCCGTTCCTCCTGGCCCTCGGAGACGGGCAGATGCACGGACGGTGCGTCGAGGAGCCACTTCTCCGGCGAGGCGAGCGGTGACGCCGCCGACTCGGTGACACCCTCGGGATCGGAGGTGGCGAGTTCCAGCCGGCCGTCGCCCTGGCGGATCCCCTCGAGCACGAACGAGCCGTTGGCGCTGCTCACCGCCCGGTACGGGTCGTTGCGCGTGCCAAACACCACGCGCGGCGCCGGCGGTGCTCCCGCGCGGGGGACGTAGCGAATGGGAATGCCCGCGGCTCCGCGCCCATCGGGCTTGCAGACGCGGCCGATGATCGTCGCGCCCCGGGTGATCGTGATCTCGGCGCGCTTCAGCTGGCCGTCGTCCGTGTCGACCGTCGCCGTCCCGCCCGCCGTGAAATCCGCGCGCGACGCGTCCACGCGGATGCGTTTCGATCGAGGAAGTCCGTCCAAGGTGGCGTGGCCCGAGGCGTCCGTCAGCATCGTCGCCTGCCGGTAGGGTTCTGAGATGACGTTCAGCTCGAAGGGCGCGGCGTCATCCGTCCAGCGGAGCGAGACGTCGGGGATGCCGCGCCCGTTGGCGTCGCGAACCTCGACTTCGATCTCCGTGCCGCGCACGAGGCGGACCTCGACGTCCTTCCGCGTCGCCTCCGGCTCGACGCGCGCCATGGCGGCCACGTCGTTGGCGTTCGGTTCGAACGTCTTCTTGCGGTCCGTCGGCGCGAGAACGTAGCCAGGCGCCCAGGCGTAGATGCGGAACGCTCCCGCCGCCGCCGGCATGAGCGTGAACGTGCCGTCCAGTGCCGACCGCGTCGTCGGAGCCTGGAACTGGGCGATCCCACGGGCGTTCCCTCCGCGCAGGAGCATGACGTCCGCGCCTGCGATGGGCGCACCGCTGTCGCCGTCGATCACTCGTCCCGTCACGACGCTGTTCCCCGCCATGGGGATGTCCTTCGTCGCGATCGAGTCCGGGAGCACGCCTTCGACCTCGAGGCCGACGGTTCCGAAGGCGTTGCGTTCGTCGCCGAGCGGCGGGAACAGCGCGTATCCGCCACGCTTGGCGACGAGAGTCACGCGGTTCCCTGCTGGCACGTCCTTCAGCGTGTAGGAACCGTCGTCCGCCGAGATCGTGGATGAGAACCCTTGGAACTTGTTCGCGACTGCGGCCGCGACGCGGACGCCGCCCAGGCCCTTCGACGTCGCGACGTCGTAGACGCGCCCCTGGATCGTCGCCCCGCGCTTCAGAACGAACTCGACCGGGTCGACCTTCGCGACGACTTCCGTGTTGCTGTAGGGAGCGAATCCGCCGGCACGGATGTGGATCTGGAACGGCTCGAGGGGAGCCGTGTCGAATTGGAACGCGCCGTCGCCATCCGTCGCGGTCTTCTGCGTCCGCATGTTGAACGGCAGCCCGCGCGGCGATTGGAGCATCAAGACCTCGGCACCCGCGACCGCCAGTCCCGCCTCGTTCTTCACGAGCGCCTTGAACAGAGTGCCCGTCTGCACGACCACGTCGAGCGGATCCGGGGGAACGTCCTGGAGGACGGCGAACGGGGCGGTGAATGCCACCTGGAAACCGGCGGCACGGACCTCGGCCGTGTAGTCACCGTTGCCGACTGCCGCGAACCAGAACGAACCGGTTTCATCGGACGTCGTCGCGTCGACGGGTTTCGCCGGCTCCCAGATCTCGTCGTACATCGCCACGAGGTCGAAGGTCGCCGTCGTCTTCAGCGCGCGCGTTCGGTGTAGCGAGACCTGCGCATTGGGAACGGGCTCGCCGGCCTCGGACCGGACTCGACCGCGGATCCCGATTCCGTGTTCGAGTTTGACGTCGCCCAGATCCGTCGTCTCACCGTTGATGACGGTCACGTTCTCGATCGTCACCGGTGCATGGCCGCGTGCGACCACGCGCACGAGTGCACCGCGCGACGCGGGGACTTCGTCGACGATGGCGACACCGTCAGGTCCCGCGCTCGTCGTCAACGTGCGGGCCTGGGTGCCGTCGCGTACGGCAACGTCGGCGCCGCCGATCGGGAGCCGCGTGTCCGCGTCGATGACGTGGAGGCGAACGGATCCCGTCGCGATCTCCGAGAGTGGGGCCGCGGCCGGTCCGCGGAGGGGCTGTGAGGCGTCGGCGGTTCGCGTGATGCGATTCCGCCGTGACGACGGTGCGTCGTGCGCGCGGGACTCGAGCTGACCGAGCATCGCCGGCGCGTCGACTGCCGAGGTCGCCACGTCCGAACGGGCGAGGTCCGGCTCGGACAGAAGCCACCAGGCGACGACACCGCCGACGGACAGGGTCCCGCACACGGCGAGCGCCGTCAGGCAAGTCCGCAGATTCCGGCGACTGTCGGGCATGGTTTCGAGTTTATTCGATCGCGGAGCGTCTGGCACCAGCTCGGCCGCAACAACCTGGCGTCGTTCCGGATGAGCCATCGACACGCAAGCGTCCGCTCCGTAGGCTTGCGACCCGGAAATCAGCCTTCGTGGCGTTGAGACGCACTTCCCCTTTGCGTCGCAAGCGGGCCCCCTGGCGGGTCCCGCGCCTGCTGAAGCTCGTGCATGGTTGACGCTGTTTACACCTTCACGTTCGGGTACCTCGCGCAAGCGGCCGTCGCTCTGATCATGGCCGCGATCCTCTGGAGGTTCCATTCGCACTACCGCCGGGCGCATCTGACCTGGTGGGCCTTGGGTTGGGGTCTGCTCGCCATGCATCTCGTGTGCGGCGCCTGCGCCAACTGGATGCACACGTTCCTCGGACCTCGCGACGTGTTGCGATCCGCCACTTCGTTCGCGGGGATCGTCGCCGGCTATTGGCAGCTCGCATTCCTGCTGTTCGGCACCTTCGAATTCACTCGCGGCAAGAACGTGAGCCCGCGGCGCGTCCGGCAGGCGCTCACGGGCCTCGGGCTCGTGTCGCTCGTCGTGCTCATCGGCACGCTTTGGACCGACAGCTGGTGGCGCTTGCTGTTCCGCGTCGGCCTGGGGTCCCTCGCGTCGGGCATCGCCTACCTGATCGCCGCCAGGGCGTTCGTCCGTGTCCGGCGGGATGCTGGGCTGGGCCGGAACATGGCGTTCATCGGCTTCGTCACCGTGGGGCTCTTCAGGCTCCAGGAATTCGTCGTGCTCGCGCTGGGAAAGGCCACCACGCTGCCGCCGCTCTACGCGCTCGTCATGAGCTACGGCGGGTGCTGCTTCCTCGCGTTCCTCGGCATCTCCATGATCGCGTGGCTGCTCGAGGGCGAGCGCGACCGTCTCGTGACGGCGTCGGCCGCGCTGAAACGGACCGAGGACCAGCTCCGTCATGCGCAGAAGATGGAGGCCGTGGGCATCCTTGCGGGAGGGATCGCCCACGACTTCAACAACCTGCTCACGGTGATGATGGGGTACGTGGAGAACGCGGCGCGATCGGCCGTCGACTCGGGTGTTCGCAGCGACATCGAGAACATCCGGGGCGCCGCCGAACGGGCCGCGATGCTGACGACGCAACTGCTCGCGTTCAGCCGAAAGCAACCCCAACAGCCGAAGATCCTCGACCTGAATGCCGTCGTGAACGGGTTGGAAAAGTTCCTTCGACGACTGATCGGCGAGGACATTCGCTTCGTGACGCGGCTCGAGCGCGACCTGGCTCACGTGAAGGTCGATCAGGGACAGATCGAGCAGGTGATCGTCAACCTCGTCGTGAACTCGAGGGACGCGTTGCCCAACGGGGGTGAGATCGCCATCGAGACCGCGAACCACGACCTCCCGACCGCTCGCCGCATCGGCCCGGACGAGATGGCGGCCGGAGAATGGGTACGCCTGACGGTGCGCGACAGCGGCTGCGGGATGGACGAAGCCACCCGCCAGCACATCTTCGAGCCGTTCTTCACGACGAAGGAGCCGGGGAAGGGCACGGGCCTGGGGCTCGCCGTCGTCTACGGGATCGTCACTCAGAGCCGTGGGGCGATCGATCTCGAGAGCGCAGTCGGGAAGGGTACGGCCTTCCACGTCTTCCTCCCGAGGACGGTCGAGACGCCGGCCCCGACGGAACCCCAGCGCCGTCGCCGCACGAGCGCGCGCGCACGGGAGATGATCCTTCTCGTCGAGGACGAGCCCATGGTGCGCCAGCTCTGCCACCGGGTGCTGACGTCTCGCGGGTATCGAGTCCTCGTGGCTTCCAACGGCGAAGAGGCGATGCAGCTCTCCGCCGCGCACGCGGGCCCCATCGACCTCCTCATCACCGACATCGTCATGCCGGGGATCAACGGGCGCGATCTCGCCGACCGCCTCCGGCCCGCGAGGCCGGAAATGGACGTCCTCTTGATGTCCGGCTACCCCGATCGCGTCCCCACGCGGCGCGCGCTCATCGACGACCGGGTGTCGTTCCTCGAGAAGCCGTTCACGCCCGACCGGTTGCTGTCGCGCGTGCAGGAAATCCTGGATATCTCGGGCTACCAGCGACGCGTGCAGGCCCAGGGCGCGGTGTAGCCAGCTCACCCAGGTCGAACCGGTTCACAGGTTCGCCGGAAACGCCCAGGTCAGTCGGTAGCCAAGCGGCGCCGACGGACTGAGCCACGCGCTTTGCAGCTTGGCGCTCCATCCAAACGGTGGAGTTGGAAGCGCATGCACGAACGTCAACTCGCCGAGGCTGCTGGCGACTCCGGGCGGCCACGCGCTTCCGAACGCGCCGATCCCGTCGATGAGCGGGGTGACCCAGGGGCTTCCGAGTTCCAGGGCGAAGTGACTCGCGGGTGCGCCGATCGTCGTCACGACGGACGGCGGCGTCGAGTCGAGGGCGAGCAGCACGGGGGTTCCGGCGTCGAGGCCAGTGACACGGGTCGTGGCGGTGGATCCGGGCCCGAAGCCCAGCGGCGAGATCGTCACGATTCCCGCGTTGTCGAATCCGGATACGTGAAGTGCGAATGGGCGCGACTGGCTCGGCGGCGCCGGCTGCGTCAGTTCCAGGATCACGGACGCACCGGACTGCGTCACCGTCGCCGGGAGCGTGACCGAGAGCGTGTCGAAGCCGGCGATCATGGGGCCAGGCAGCGCGGCGACGGGGATCCCATTCGCCCATGTGCCGATCGGCCCCGGAACGAAGCCGCTCCCGAGCAGGGTGTAGGTAGACACGAAGGGAACGAGATTCGATGGAAGGGCCGCGGCGATGGCGAGGCCCGGGTCGAACGTGAACAACCCGGAGCCGACGAGCGGCGGGCAGTTCGTGCCGCCGAGCGCGATGAGGATCGGCGGTGCGATGGGCACCGATGTGGTGATCGCCGGCGTGGTGCAGCTGATCGTGTTCGGGCTGGACACCGCGACGTTGGAGGCGGGAACGCCACCGAAGTAGACGCCCGTGACGCTGGTGCCGTTGAGGTTGCCAGCCAGATTCAGCGTGACCGTCGTCCCGCCCGAGGACGGCCCTGCCGGAGGAACGACGGACGAGAGGAATCCAGGGGCGTCGACGACGACCGGGCTCCCCGTGATGAAGCACGAGATCAACGGCGCGCAGGCGAACACGAAGCACGACGGCTGGTAGACGCCCGGAGTGGTGTACGTGTGAGACGTGGCGCCAGTGCCGGAGATTCCATACCCCGTGGCCCCGTCACCGAAATTCAGCATGTAGGTCGCACCCACGGCCGGCACCGTCGTCACGGTCACGTTGACCGTCAACGGAGCCGTGCCGCACGACGGCGACGACGTCACGGACGAGATCGTGTACTGCGCGAGGACTGTCGCGCACGACGCGAGCATCACGACGATGCGACGCGCCAGGCTCCAACGCTGGCGGGGGCGCGCGGCTCGCTCAGCCGCGGCACGCCCGCCAATGCCATCGTCGGTCGGAAGCGCATTCGCGTTCGAGATCACTGCCCCGACTTCGCCTGGGATGCGTCGACGGCGACGGGCTTGGGCGTCGCCGACGCGCGACTCTCCGCGCGGCGGGCGGTCACTTCGACGTAGCTCGGAGTGTGCGGGAGTTTCTCCTTGTCACGCTCCGCATAGGGGACGCCGTTCGCCATCCACGCGGGCATGGCCTCGTGCTTCAGGTGATAGCCGAAGTACTCGGACATGCGGCGCGTCCAGTCCTTCTTGTTGGGGACCTTCGACAGGCCGTGGCCCTCGCCCGAGTAATTGAACAAGTAGGCTTCCTTCTCGAGTCGACGCAGGGCTGTGAAGTACTCGATGCCATTCGTCCACGGCACCGCACCATCCGCGTCGTTGTGGAGGATCAGCACGGGAGTCTTCACCTTGTCCGCGAAGAAGATCGGCGAGTTCTCCCAATAGCGCATCGGGTACTGCCACGGCGTTCCGCCGATGCGCGATTGATCCTTCTCGTATTGGAACTGACGCGAGATGCCCGTCTCGTAGCGGATCCCGCCATAGGCCGAGATCATGTTGGAGACTGGGGCCCCGGATTCGACGGCCGCGAAGATGTTCGTGCGCGTGACGAGGAATGCCGTCTGGTATCCGCCCCAGCTGTGTCCTGCCGCGCCGATGGCCTTCTCGTCCACGAACCCTTTGGCGATGAGCGACTCCACTCCGGAGACGACACATTTCACGCACGATTCACCGGGGTAGCCCACCTCGTAGACGATGTCGGGCATGAACCAGAGATAGCCGTTGCTGACGTAGTACGACGCGATCGGCGACGTGCCCGGCGAAGGCGCGACGTACTCGTGCAGGCTCTGGGACATCCGCTCGTAGAAGTAGACCATCATCGGGTACTTCTTCGCGGGATCGAATCCGTCAGGCTTGACGAGCACGCCCTTCAGCGTCTTGCCGTCGCCGTTGATCCATCGCACGAGCTCGGCCTTGCCCCAGCGGTAGTTCGCCTGCTGAGGGTTCGCAGCCGACAGCTTCTTCATCCCCGTGAAGTCGTGTTGCGCGGTCCACAGGTCGGGGAAGTCGGCGAAGGTGGAAAGCGTGAAGAACAGCCGATCCGTCTTCTTCGGCTTGGTGAGTCCACCGAAGTTCTTGTCGACGTTCACGAGGCGGAGGGGCTTGCGCGGCTCCGTCAGCGAGTCGGTGAAATAGCCTTCGGCCATCGTTTCGGTGTTCACGGCGGAGAGCAGCAGCTCGGTCGGGAGGTGCTCCTGCTCGCGGTCGAGGATCTCGAGTCGCAGGCGCGTCGTCTCGGCGCGGCCGTAGCCATCCGTGACGCAGGCCGAGGTGCCGGTGGCCGGCGATACGCGCCAAAGATCGAATTGGTCGTTCAACACGATCTCGGCGTCGTGCTCGGTCCATCCCGCGATCCCCCACGCGGGATCGGCCGCGGGATGGTCGTCATCCGTCTGTTGGAACGCCACGGGCAGCGAGCCGGTGAGATCGCGCTTCTGGAGCGTTGCGACGTCCAGCGACCACCAGTGGTAGTCGGTCCCGAACCACACGAGGTAGCGGCCCTCGGGGGAGTTGCTCACCGTGCCACGGAGCTTCTCGAGGACCTTCGTCCGCGACCCGTCGAGCGTGTTGACGACGTAGACGTCCGAATAGCGGGTGTCCCAGGTCGAGAGCTTCTCGTAGGGCGTGTCGTCGGTCGCGAGGCCTCGCGATCCGTCGCGCGTGAGGAAGCGGACGCTCTCGACCGTCGCGTCACCAAGCACCTGCAGACGTCGTTCGGCGCGATGCCAGACGGCCGTCCAGTTGCTGTTGCGGCGTCCCGTGCGTTTCGCCTGGGCGGTCTGCAACTGCCCGTCGTTCCAGTGCCAGATGTCGAGGACGACTTTCTCGTCCGGCAGGATCGGCGTCGCGTCCGGCTCCGGCAGATCCTGCACGGAGAACGCGAGAACGCTGCCGTCGCGGCAGAAGCCGAGCCCGCCGCCCGGGACCTTCGTCTTCGGCATGCCGGGGGTTTCCGGATGGACGATCCGCTCGGCCGGCCGATCGTCGCAGTTCCAGATCCAGATGTCGCTCCGCGGTTTCTCCGCGGCGAAGTCGTTCTTGTTGCTGGTGAACGCCAGAACCGACCCCTCGCGATCCGACGTCATGTTGCCGAAGTCCGCGAAGCCGTCGACGAGCGTGCGCACGTCGCCACCGGTGAGCTTCACGGCGAAGAGGCCGTAGGTCTTCTTCGCGTCAGGCTTCTTGGCGGAGGTGTTCCACCAAAGCCACGTGGCCTTGCGTGTGAGGCCGTAGTTGACGACGTCCTCGAATTTGCGCTCCACGCCGGTGGCGAGGTCGCGGATCACGAGCACGGATCCGTCCTGCCGCTTCTTCTCCATTGGATCTTCGGGGCGGGATTCGGGGCGACTCGTCGGAGCACTCGCGGTGCCGGGACCCGCGCCGCCGGGTGCGCCCGGTCCGCGCCGGCCGCCCCGGCGCCCACCGGCGAAGCGACCGCCCTCGGGGCGCGACTCGGGGCCGCGCGACTCGGCGCTTGCACCCTCCTCCGGCCTCGACTCGGCACGACGGCTGTCCGCGCCCGGCCGGCTGTCGGCGGACGCGTCATCCTTCGGCGGCTCGGGCTTGTCCAGGTGATAGACGAGGACGGCGAACTCTTCGGGGAGCGCGAACCCCTTCACCTTCGGGATGATCTCCACCTTCCCGGTCGAGAGGTCCATGATTCCCAGGTCGCCGCGATCGCGAGACGCCTCATCGCCCGCTGGTGCGCCAGGCGCACCGCCGGGGCCGCCAGCGCCGCCGCGACGGCCGCCGCCGAACGGGCCGCGACCCGCGAGCCCTGCCGGTGCGCCCGCAGGCCGCGCCGCGCCGCCTCCACCGGGCTCGTTCGAGGTCTCGGTCGACCCCTCCTTCTTCTCCGCGCCTTCGGCCTTCTTCACGAGGTCGTCGATCTTCTTCTTGCGCTCCTCGACCTTCGACTTGTTGATGGTGAAGACGACGTAGCGGTCGTCGTTGGAGAAGCGAGCACCGGACCCGAGGGGGTGGTGATAGACGACGTCGCCGTCGGTCTGGCGGATCTCGAGTACGCCATCACCCCACTGGGGCTCGATCTGGTAGGCGACCCACTTGCCGTCCAGGCTGTAGGACGTGCCGCGCAACGACTTCCATTGCTCGTAGTCGTCATGCGTCAGTGGCCGGGGTCCCTGCCCGAAGGTGGGCGCGAGGGTGACCAGGGCGAGCAGTGCCGTGCATGCGATGGACGTCGTCTTCATGGGGCCTCCAGCGACGTGCCGACCCGCAGTTCCTGAGCGAGCTGGCGCGGCGAAATGGACCGCCATCATAGTCAGCGCCCGCGACGCGCGCGGCGATTCCGGAACGCCGCGTTTCACGCGGCCGGATGGCAGGGCTCCTGCCCTGCCGGGAGGTCGCAGCGACGTTCGCATGCGGTGATGCGAGCGCGGCGGGGCCGTGGGCGGATTGGCGGGGTGTTGAAGATCAGGCGAGCCCGGAGGTCTCGCCAACCGGCCAGGACCCCTCGTCGGACTCGGGGATCCTGGCGCTCCCCGTGAATGAGATCGGGGATCCTGGCGTTCCGGAGCGCCGCGTTTCACGCGGCTGGATGGCAGGGCTCCTGCCCTGCCGGGAGGTCGCAGCGACGTTCGCACGCGATGATGCGAGCGGGGGGGCCGTTGGCGGGTTGGAGGGGTGTTGAAGATCAGGCGAGCCCGGAGGTCTCGCCAACCGGCCAGGACCCCTCGTCGGACTCGGGGATCCTGGCGCTCCCCGTTAATGAGATCGGGGATCCTGGCGCTCCCCGTTAATGAGATCGGGGATCCTGGCGTTTCGGCGGCGCGAGGATGTCAAGCGTGGGCGGCCGCGGCGACGCCGGGCTTCACTTCGGGGAAGTCGATGGGCGGGACGGCGACCGCATTGAAGTAGTTCGTGAAGATGTTGAGCGCGACAGCCCCGACGACCTCGGCGATCTCGCCGTCGGTGACGCCCGCGTCACGCGCCGCCCGCAGATCCTGATCGCGCAATTCGCCGCGGCGGAGCGCGATCTCCTTCGCGAGGTGCAGGATGGCGTTCGCCTTGGGGTCATCGGCGGTCGCTCGGCGCGCCGCGAGGACCTGTTCGGGCGTCAACCCGGCCTTGCCGCCCAGCAGCGTGTGGGCCGAGAGGCAGTACCCGCAGGAGTTGATCTCGCCGATGGTGAGCGCGATCTGCTCCCGCACCTTCGTCGACAACGCTCCGCCGGCGAGCGCGCCGCCGAAGTCCAGGTACGCCTGGAGCGCCGCCGGTGAGTTGGCGAGCGCGCGCATCATGTTCGGGGTCACCCCCAGCTTCTTCTGGACGGCATCGAGGAGTTCCTTCGCGCGGCCCTGGCTGGTCTTCGGATCGAGGATCTGGATGCGTGACATGGTCGTCTCCCTTGTCGATGAGTTCACTTCGCGGCCGCCCCGGATCGGGGCGACCTCCACCCCCTCTTTGCAGTCCTCGTGCCGGAACACCTGACACTCATCAAATCCTTGGATTGCATTCACTTACGTCGTTCGAAGGCTTCGGCGTGCCTTCACGAGATCTCGTGATTCACGAATCTTCGTTGGGGGATTCACGAAACTCCGTCAATCTGCGCCCCGTGAACCTCGCCGCCATGCAGAACGTGATGCTCGCCATCACGGCCGCCCGCGCCACCAAGGACGTCTTGGGGGAGATCGTCGAGAGCGTCGCCCACTGCCCGAACGTGGCCCTCGCCCGGATCTGGCTTGTGGAGTCCCGCGACGACGACCGTGGGCGACAGCAGTGGCTCCAACTGGCGGCGAGCGCGGGACGGCTTCGGAGCCCGGGTGCGGACCCGCGCAGGCTCGACGGGCACTTCTCACGGTTCCAGCTCGGTGATCGCAAGATCGGACGCGTCGCCGCGAGCGGTGAGGGTGTGCTGCTCGCCGACCTCACGCTCGACGACGCGTGGATCTGCAACCCCGAGTGGGTGCGGGCCGAGTCGGTGGTGTCCTTCGCCGCCCAGCCCCTGGTGTTTCGAGGCGAGGTGCTCGGTGTCCTCGCGTTCTTCGACCGCTCACCGATCACGACGGACGACTTCGCCTGGCTCCGCACGTTCGCCGACCACGCGGCCGTGGCGATCTCGAATGCCCGCGCCTTCGAGGAGATCGACCGCCTCCGCGCGCGGCTCGAGCAGGACAACACCTATCTGCGCGAGGAGATCACGGCGCCGTTCGGCGACATCCTGGGCCGTTCCCCCGCGTTGGACAAAGTGCTGCGCCAGATCGAGATGGTGGCTCCGACGGACGCCAACGTCCTCGTCCTTGGGGAGTCCGGCGTGGGGAAGGAACTCGTCGCGCGTGCGATCCACGACCGCAGCCGCCGTCGCGAACGTCCCCTCGTGAAAGTGAACTGCGCGGCGATTCCCGCCGAGCTGTTCGAGAGCGAGTTCTTCGGGCACCAGCGCGGAGCCTTCACCGGTGCGCTGCGCGATCGCGCCGGCCGCTTCGAAATCGCCGACGGCGGCACGCTCTTCCTCGACGAGGTGGGCGAGATCCCGCTGGCGCAGCAGCCCAAGCTCCTTCGGGTCCTGCAGGAGGGGACGTTCGAGCGCGTGGGCGAAGGTCGCACTCGCAAGACGGATGTCCGCGTGATCGCGGCGACGAACCGGGACCTGTCCAGGGAAGCCACCGAGGGGCGATTTCGGCCGGACCTGTTCTATCGGTTGTCCGTGTTCCCCGTGGAGGTTCCGCCGCTCCGCATGCGACGCGAGGACATCCCCGATCTGGCCGCGCACTTCGTGGCGAACGCCGCGAAGCGACTGGGAGTGGCGGCGCCTCGCATCACCAACGCAGCCGTTCGGACGCTTCAGGAGTACCACTGGCCGGGCAACGTCCGCGAGCTTCAGCACGTCGTCGAGCGTGCCGTGATCCTGTCGCCGCGGGGAACCTTGCACGTCCCCGAGTTGGTGACGCCCGCGTCGACGGTGGTGACGCCGGGCGCGGGTCAGTCCGAGGGCGATGCACCGGACGCGACGACGCTGGCCGATCTGAAGCGACGCGAACGGGACGTCATCGCCGCCGCGCTCGAGCGGGCGGGCGGGAAGGTCTCGGGGGCCGGCGGCGCCGCGGAGCTCCTGGGGCTTCGCCCGACGACGCTCGAATCGAAGCTGCGCGCCTTGGGGTTGAAGGGCGGGAAGTCCCGGGCTCGGGCGACGCGATGATTGCGGAGGCCGCGCCGCTCAGGAGCCGCTCGCCCGCGACCCGCGAGTGCGTCGCCCTTCACGCTTCTTCGCGACGGTGGGGAGGTGCGCGAGCATCAGTTGCTCGACGGGCGGGCGGATGACGCGCGCGGCGTCGTTGCGTCCGTGCGTTTGCCGCAGGATCAACGCGCCTTCGATCAATGCCGTGTAGCAGTCGGCGAACGCGTCCGCCGAGGTGGCGTCGGCACCCGCTGATCGTGCCAGGTCGCGCCAGCCGTCCCGCGCGCGGCGCTTGTACGCGACCGCCGCCTTGTGCACGGGATCGTGGGGATTGGGAAACTCCACCGCCGTGTTGAGGAACATGCATCCGTGGAAGTCCGGGTCGTTGAACCAGACGTCCATCACGTCGAGCATTCCCAGGAACCACTTCCGCGGGTCGTCTCCGGCGATGGTCCGCACGGCGCGTTGCCAGGCTTCCGTCTCCCATTCGTCGCGACGTTCGACGGCCGCGACCATGAGCTCGTCCTTGCTCTCGAAGTGCTTGTAGAACGTCGTCTTCGTGACGCCCGCCGCGTCGATCACCTGGTCGATGCCGACAGCGCTGAAACCGTGGCGATAGAAAAGGTCGATCGCCGCAGCGATGAGTCGCCCACGACCCGTTCGCGGCGGTGCCGGGAGCCCGAACAGCTCGGTCACGGTCTTCTTCCCAGGCGAGGGCATGACTGTCCTCCGAGAGGTGTGAACGTATCAGGGGGACGCATGGGGGGTGCAACTCGAGTGCACTCCCGATCGGCGACGCGATCCGTAGGTTGTCTCCGACGTGCCGCGGCCTGCACCCCCAGGGCCTCGGACGAGTCACGACGAATGGAGACCACGATGTACGACATGAAGAACCTGACCAAGATGAAACGCCTCGCCGAATTGGCTCCCGCCGCCATGCAGGGCTTCGTCGCCTTCGACGCGGCGGCATTCGGCGAGGGCGCCATTCCGCTGAAGTACAAGGAGCTCATGGCCGTCGCCGTGGGCCTGACGACCCAGTGCGGATACTGCATCGAGCTTCACGCGAAGAAAGCGCGCAAGGCAGGCGCGACTGAGCAGGAGCTGGCGGAGGCGACGCTCGTCGCGGCCGCGATCCGGGCGGGCGGCGCCGTCGCGCACGGGACTCACACGTTGGAGTGACGATTCTGACGGACGTCTGACGTTTTCAGCTCGCCGGTGGCTTCACTTGTAGTCGCCGGCGGGCCTGCCCACGTGAGCCGCGAGCCACGTCGTCAGCTTCTCCATGATCGGCGGGGCGATGGAGAACGCGCTCGACGTGAAATCCATGGCCTGCCGCTTCGACGCAGGCTGAAGCATGTGATTCGTCTCGGGGAAGGTCTCCACGTCGAAGGTGGTGTTGCCTCCTCGCACGAGGGCGAGCCGCAACGCGCGCGCGTTCGTGGTCGGCGACACCATGACGTCGTTCTCGCAGTAGATCCCGAGCACCGGGCAGTGCGTGCGCTCGATGGACGGTCGCGGGTCGTACGTCACGAAGAAGCGCACCCACGGCGAGGCGACGAAGGGGATGAACTCGGCCGGCACGAACGTCCGCAACTCGGCTTCCGCCGATGCCTGATCCTTCGAAGCCTTGAGCACGTCGATGATCCGCCCGATGAGCAGGCGCCCCGGGATCAGTATGAGCTCGGACACTCCTGCCCCGCGGGCGAGCAGCAGTGCGAACTGCTTGGACGCCGTCTCGCAGTCCGTGCTCACGCCCGCGAGTGAAACGGCGAATGCGACTTCAGGCCGGCTCCCCGTGATGATGAAGACGAGCATCCCGCCTTCGCTGTGCCCGATCACGCCGACGCGGCTCGCGTCCACGTCCGGTCGTCCTCGGAGATAGTCGAACCCGGCCTCGGCGTCCTTCGCGAGGTCGACGCTCGTGGCCTTCATGACGTCGCCGCGGGTGCCGCGCACTCCGCGCTTGTCGTAACGCAGGATCGCCATGCCCTGACGCGTGAGGCGATCGGCAATCACCATGAACGGCTTGTGCAGGCCGACCGTCTCGTCGCGATCGTGAGCGCCGGCTCCAGCGATGAGGACCGCCGCGGGCCACGGCCCCCTTCCCTCGGGGCGCGTCACGGTTCCGTGGAACGTGATCCCGGCGGCCTTGTTCTCGAACGTGACCTCTTCGACGTAGTAGGGAAACGGCGGGCGCGGCACGTCCATGGCCGGCCGCGACGCAGGCGGCTCGGCGGAGGCCGGTCGTGCGACGGGGCCGCCTGCTTGCGCCCAGCCGATGGCGACCACGGCGAACAACGCACAGACGAACCGTACGAGGGCCTCTCTCGACATGCAGTCTCCCGATCGTCGTGGCACCATGACACCACGGAATCCACGACCCGGCAACCGCGTGGCGTCAGCGGACCTGGATCGCCCGGAACGTGGGGCGCAGCCGCTCGCCGGTACGGCGCGCCTCCGAGAGGAGCGTCTGCGGATCGGGCACGAGTGCGCCGTTGAAGAGGGTCTTGCCCTTGGCGCGAACCGTCACGTGCTGGCCCGGCGTGAACCACGGCTCGCGGAGGAAGATCGTGAATCCCGTGACCCCGTCCGGAACCACCGAGAGCGTCGACGCGCCGCCCTTCGCCGTCTCGAGACTCCAGGTGAGCTTGACGACTTTCTTCTCGACGGACTTGATGCGCACGCGGCGCAGCTCCTCCTCCGAGAGACCGGGCTGCACCGTGATGCGATCAGGCTCCTTCACGCGTGACGCATCGATGGCGTCCATGCGGAGGAACGGACCTTCGACCAAGGCCGAGTCGCCGAGAATCACACCCGAGAGGATCTTGCCGTCATCGCGTGGAGGAATGACGGAGACCGTCTTCGCCACCGTGTCGATGCCGCGCAACGGGAGGGTATGACCCGCCTCTGGATCGGTCGTGAGCCGATAGACGAGCTTCTGCGCGTTGGCGAGCCGGCCGACCTCCTCCAGGTTCCAGACGAGGATCGGATCGTCCTTCTTGCCCGTGAACGCGTCGACTTCCGTCGTGCGCAGATTGGGAAGCAGCCTGAACGCGACGTGACGCGGCGCGCCAGCCAGCGGGATGATTCCGCGAACGACGTCCGGCCGGTGCATCGCCGTGTCGAAGCACGCGTGTCCGGCCCATGAGAACCCGCACAGCCACATGCGGTTCGGATCTCCATGCGCGCGATGACACGTCCGACGCAGCACCTTCAGGAAGCCGTCCCGCCCTTCGTCGCTGAACTCGGGCGGCGTGTACTTGTTCATCTCCGTCTCGCCGTGGACGAAGCAGACGATGGCGTCGTCGAGCTTCAGGTGCGCCACCGCCCCTCCGCCGGAGATGTCGAAGACGATGGGCCGTCTCGGGCCCGTGCGCGCGTGACTCGACGGGAGCTGGGCTCGCGTCATGAGGTGCTGGTCCCGATACGGCACCAGGTCCTCCATGGTCGCGGCGAGCGGAACCGAGCACGTCTTCAACGCTTCGAGCACGGAGTAGCCGTCCGCGTCCTTGCGCGCGACGAGCTTCTCGAGGAGCCCCGCCGCGACACCATCGGAGATTTCGTCGAGGTAGGCCTCGATGGCGGCCCGCAGCTCGGCGCTCGGAGGCGTGGCCGAAGATCCGGCTGGCGCCGACTCCTGACCGCGCAGCGCGCAAGCGAGCGCGACGAACACCAGGAAACTGCGATTCATCGTCGTGGCGGAAGCAATTCGTCCAGCGTGAACGTCACCGGCTCCGAGGCCGGCGCGACCTTGCCGCCATGCGTCATCATCACGGAGAGACGCTTGTCGGACGGCTGGAAGATGACGGTATGAACCGTGCGGGAGAACAAGGAATCCTGCGTGATCGACGACATCAGCGACCGCGCCACGGTCGGGTCGACCTTCTTCCCCTTCTCCGCCAGCTCGGCGAGTTGCTTCGAGAGTCGGGAGTAACGGGAGCACTTCTGCGGGGTCGCACGCAGCCGGTAGTGATTGGTGCAGAGCACGTACTCGTCCGCGTCGTCCGAGAGACGGAGCGTCGCGCCCTCGTCGAGCGACTCGAGGCCGTCGTATTCGATGATTCCGGCAGGGCGCAGCGTCCCGTCCCAGGGCGACGTCACGTGCACGTTGTTGCCCATCCACGTCGTGCGGTCGCGCAGGAGTTTGTGGACGGTGACGACGGCGTCCGCCGCCGGTGCGGCCTCGATCGCGTCCCTGAGGGCGAGCAGCCGCGAATGGACGCCGGCCGACTCCGCTCCCTTCTTCGGCGCCACGTCGTGCACGAACAGGCCCACGCCGTCTTCGCTCATGCCCGAGATCAGTCCGATGATCCCCGGGAACGCCACGTTGACCCAGCGCTTCTCGGCGAGGTCCGCCGGCGCGTAGCCGATCAGGAGCTGGGTCTTTTCGAGGATCGGCTTGGGCGGGAAGTCGAAGTTCCGTGCCGTGATCACCTTGCCGTCCGCCGACAGCTTTCCCCAGACGGAGAAGCTCGAGCATGCGAAGCGGTACCAGTCCCCGTAGCTGTTCAGCGCCTGGAGGTCGATCAACTCCAGCTCGCGTCCGAGGAGCGGGACGGGCGCCTTGCCGCCCAAGCCCTCGCGAATGCCGGCGAGCATCCCGCGGAGCTCGGCCTCGTGCTCGGGGGAGAACGCGATGAGTCGTTTCACCTTCGGAAGCACGACCTCCGTGTACGACTTCGCGCCGAGTACGACCGGAGAGTTGATGATGTAGCTCTCCAGTCCCTCCACGATCTCCGCGGCGAGCAGGTATCCGTGGGCGAAACCCATCTCCTCGTGCGAGCCATGGAGTCGCAGGACGCGGACTCCCTTCTCGGTCGTCAGCGTGCCCTTCATCGTCGGGCGGGACGCCGCCGCCTGCGCCGGCGCGAGGACGGAGACGAGCCCGAAGAGGACGACGAGCGGAACGAGACGGCGTGGTGACATCACTGGCTCCGGTCGCGGCAGACCGGCTCCCGGGCCCGGCGCGACGAGCGGACATCCTATCCGCATGGGCGCTGGCGCCATCGGGAGGCGGACGACGAGTTCTCCCGTATGATGGGCGACCCGCCGGGGGCAGACTGTTCGCCACGCATGACCGGTTGCATCCACTTGGGAGTCCCCATGCTTCGCCAGATCCGAGTTCTCGCCGCGATCCTGTTTGCCGCGACCCTGGCCGCCGGTCAGGGTGCGCCCAGGCTTCTGTACGAGGTCGAGGTCAGGGACGACGATTTCGACGCCTTCCACCACGCGCTGGAGATCTTCGGGCCGGACCGCGCGGAAGTGGCGCTGTCGGTCGCCGCGTGGGCGCCGGGCTCATACCGCCTGATGAACGCTGCCAAGCAGATCAAGGACGTCGTGGCCGTCGACGAGCGCGGAGCTGCGCGCGCCGTCACGCATCCGAACGACCTCACCTGGGTGGTCGATTCCAAGGGTGCGACTCGGATCACGGTGCGGTGGACCTTCGACAAGCCCGGTCGCGGCGTCAACAACCGCAGCTATCTGACGCAGCATGGCGGGCTCCTGGACGGCCCCCGCAACTATCTCTACTGGCGCGACCACAAGGAGCTGCCCGCCCACGTGCGGTTCAAGCTCCCGGCCGACTGGAAGGTCGGCACGGGCCTGTCGCCCACGTTCGATCCCATGGTGTTCACGGCGAAGAACGCCGACTGGCTCCTCGATTGCCCCGTCCTCCTCGGAAAGATCGAAACCTGGAACTTCGAGGTGAAGGGCGTGCCGTGCCGCGTCGCCTACGACAACCAGGGCAAGGCGATCCCGTTCGATCCACCGAAGGTCGTCGATTGCGTGCGTCGGATCGTCGTCGCGGCGAGCGACATCATGGGTGGCGTGCCGTACGAGCACTACACGTTCATCTACTCCAACGGCGGAGGCGGCGGACTCGAGCATCTGACGTCGACGACCATCGGCACGAGTTCGACGGCGCTACGCCAGAACCCGAACGCGCTGCAGGGGGTGACGGCTCACGAGTTCTTCCACACCTGGAACGTCAAACGGCTGCGGCCCAAGGCACTGGGGCCGTTCGACTACGACGGCCCCGTGCGCACGAAGAGCCTGTGGATCAGCGAAGGTCTCACGAGCTACTACGCCAACATCATCCTGGCCCGCGCCGGGCTGATGAGCGAAGAGCAGTTCATCAGCTCCTACGACGGCACGATCTCGGGGTTCGTCGGCAATCCGGCGAGTCGCGTGATCTCGCCCGAGGAGGCGTCATGGACCGTTTGGGACAGCGCGTACCTCAGCGGCGCGATCAGCTACTACACCCAGGGTGAGATCCTGGGCCTCCTCATGGACCTGGAGATCCGCGGGCGGACCGAGAACGCAAAGTGCCTCGACGACGCCATGCGGTTGATGTTCCAGCGCTTCTCGGGACCCGTCGGGTTCCAGTCGGAAGACGTGGTCACGGCCATCTACGACGCTACCGGCGTGGACCTCCACGACTTCTTCCTGCGCCACGTCTCGTCCGCACAGGAGATCGACTGGGGACACTACTTCCGCTTCATGGGTTGCACCGCGGCCGTCACGAAACGCGTCGTGCCCGCCGTCGCCTTCGAAGTGACGTCGGCGGAAAACGGAGTGGCCGTGCGGGTCGACGAGCAGTCGGCGTTCGGAAGAGCCGGACTGAAGACGGGCGACGTCGTTCTCGCCGTCGACGGCGTCGAGGTGGGCTCGGGCGGAGCGCTCACGCGGGCGTTGCGGCGCGCCGACGTGGGACAGAAGGTCGCGATCAAGATCCGCCGCGCGACGGACGAAAAGACGATCGAAGTCACGATCCCGGCGTCACCCGATTCGGCCGCACTCCGTCTGCGCGCCATCGAGGACCGGATCGTCATCGGCTCGCCACCCTCAGACTCGGCCTTGGAGAAGAGTGGATTCATGGGCGACGATCAGATCGTCGCCGTGAACGGCACGGCCATATCCAACCTGGCGCAGGCTCGCGCGGCGCTGGCGGTTCCCACGCCCGGGGACGTGGTGAAGGTGACCGTACGGCGTTCGGGTGTCGAGAAGGTGATCGAGCATCGCACGTCGCCGCGCATCGTCGAGAACTTCAAGCTCGAGCTCGATCCCAAGGCGACGCCGCTGGAACTCGAGATCCGCCGGTCGCTCATCGGCGAGCGCAGGGTCGCCGAGTCCAGGAGCCGGTGACATGGCGAAGGACGTGACGTGGCGGATCCGGCCGATCGACGCGACCGACGACGTCGCAATCGGTGCGATCGTGAGGCAGACGCTGGCGGAGTTCGCCTGCGTGGGCCCTGGGTTCGCGAGCAGTGACGCCGAGCTGGATTACATGTCGCGCGCCTATCCGGGCGGCGATGCGAGCTACTGGGTGCTCGAGCGCGTCGACGGCGACGGTCACGCCCGTGTCGTCGGGGGCG
Source organism: Planctomycetota bacterium (assembly GCA_044222185.1). Lineage (GTDB taxonomy): Bacteria > Planctomycetota > CAIWVZ01 > JBGANV01. The sequence continues at coordinate 313,523 of JBGANV010000002.1, read as the reverse complement.
CGGGATTCGGCCCGCTCGCCGGATCCGATCCGCGGGACGGAATCTGCGAGTTGCGCAAGATGTATCTGCTCGCCGAGGGCCGCGGGTTCGGAAACGGCAGCAAGCTGATCGACCTCTGCATCGAAGCCGCCCGGCGTGTCGGCTATCGGACGATGTACCTCGAGACCAGGCACAACATGACGGCCGCGCGGAAGCTCTACGAGCGGCGCGGGTTTGCTTCGATCTGTTCGCCGCGCGGTGAGACGGGCCACGGCGCCTGCGACACCTTCTACCAGCGCACGCTCTGAGCCACTCCGCGGCTCCGCTCTGGCCCCGATCGCCGGGTGCCTGAGGGTCCCACGACCTCCGATCGCCGCCTTCCGTCGGACCGGGGAAGGCCGGTATCCTCTGCCTCATTTTTCCCGCTCGTCCCCACTGGGATCGGAACGTGACCATCGAACCGCTTTCATCACCGCTTCGCATCGGCGACTTCCAGATCGTTCGCGAGATCGGTCGCGGCGGCATGGGCGTGGTCTATGAAGCGCGACAGGCGTCGCTGAACCGGCGTGTGGCGTTGAAGGTCATCCTGGGGATCAACCGTTCGAACCGTCAGGTCGTCGAGCGATTCCGCCGCGAGGCGGCGTCGGCAGCCAAGCTCACACATCCCAACATCGTGCAGGTGTTCGCCTACGGCGAGTCGGACGGGCAGCAGTTCATCGCCATGGAGTTCGTCGAGGGCAGCCCGCTCGAGAGGCTGCTTCGCCAGCGCTCGGGCGCGGCAAACCCGCTGACGGTTCCGTCGGCCGAGTCGACGTCGACCGTTCGGCTGGGAGATCAGGTCCTGTCGCCGTCCACGTCGGTCGACGTCCCTGCCGGGAGCCCGCTGAGAGTCTCCGCGCCGAGTGGGCCCGGAGATCGCCCCGAAGCGACGGAGACGCGCCGCCTGTTGCGCATCCTCATTGCGGCGTCGCGGGGTCTGCACGCGGCGCACGAAGCAGGCCTCCTCCACCGCGACATCAAGCCGGCCAACATCCTCGTCGATCTCCACGACGTGGCGAAGATCGCCGACTTCGGCCTCGCTCGCACGGAAGCCGCGGGCGACACGCTGACGCTCTCCGGCGAGGTCATGGGGACGCTCGCGTACATGAGCCCCGAGCAGCTGTCCGCGAGCCGTGAAGCCATCACGCGACGCAGCGACATCTACGCGCTCGGCGTCACGCTCTACGAGATCATCGCGGGTCGCAGACCGTACGAAGAGACCTCCACGCACTTGATGATCCAGCGGATCCAGACGGACGACCCCGTTCCGCCGAGCCGCCACAACCCGGACGTTCCCTGCGACCTGGAAGTGATCTGCCTGAAGGCGATGGAGCGGAATCCGGAGCGCCGCTACGCGACGGCGGCCGAATTCGGCGACGACCTCGAGCACTTCCTCAGGGACGAGCCGATCCTCGCGCGACCCGCGGGAACGCTCACGCGGATCATCAAGTTCGTGCGGCGCCGGCGCGTTTCCGTCGGGATCACCGCGCTCGTGGTCGTGGCCGCGGTGATCATCGGCTGGCAACTCGTCCGCAGTCAGGCGAACGACAAGCAACTCGCCCGATCCAAACTCGAGAGCAGCCTCATGCGCGCCATCGGTGGACAGCCGTCCGACGTGCTCCCGCTGCTCGACGAGGCGCAGCAGTTGGACCCGTCGCTGGTCGAGGTCTATCTCCAGCGCGGACTCGTACAGTTCAACACGGATCAGCCGGATCGGGCTCTCGCCGAGTTCGATCGCGGACTGAAGATCGCGCCCAACGATGCCGCACTCCGCTTCGCTCGCGGAACCGTGCTGAGATTCATGGGTCGCGAAGCGGAAGCCAAGACCGTGCTCGAGTCGGCGAAGATCGAGGGCATCTCCGATCCCGTCCGCTTGACGTCGCTCGGGATCTTCCTCGTGACGAATGGTCGCTCGCGCGACGCCGCCGAGGCCTTCGAGAAAGCCAAGCAGCTGAACCCGACCTGGCCCCAGAGCCGCTTCGGCCTCGCGCTGGCGAACTTCCGCCTCCGCCGATTCCAGAAGGCGACGGAGATCCTCCAGAGCTTCCTCGACCTGGACCCCAATCACGTCATCGCCAGGACCATGCTCGTCTCCATGGGCTATTCCCAGATCCGCGAGGCCGATCGGGACGAACGCGCCGAACTCGTGAAGTCGACGAAGGAGACGCTTGCAGAAGCGCTCAAGCTGGCGCCTGACGAACCGTTGATCGGTGCAGTCGCCGTCGCCATGGAATCCCTCGACACCACGGCCGACGGGAACGCCCGTTTCGACGCGGCGCTACGCACTGTCGAGAACGAGTTGAAGCAACAGCGCGCCGACCGGGTGCGCGTCTCCGCGAACATCGTCTACGAGATGCTGGCGCTGACGGTGCTCGATCGGGACCCGGTCAGGTCGCGCGCCTACGCCGAAGAAGCGCTTCGCATCCGCAAGGGCAGCGAGGGCGCGCGGTTCGTCCTCGCCCGACTGGACGAACGTGACCAGAAGTGGAAGGAGGCCGCGGAGAACTATCGGTCGATCCTGCGGGACTACCCCCAGGCTCCGCTGGCACCGTGGCGTCTGCTGGCGATCCATCTCGACCATCCGGAGATCGTCTCGAAGGAAGAGGCGGAGAACTTCGTCGACGTGGTGTTCGAGCTCGAGCCCCAGGACCCGGAGATCCTCGTCACGACCGCGCGCGTGGCGGCCGAGTTCCCAAGTCGCACGCAGCAGGCACGCAAACTGTTCACCTGGGCGCGCACCCATTTCGCGCGACTCGGCAACGAGAGGCGGCTGAACGACGTCATGGCCGCGATGTCCAAGCTGCCGAACGATTGAGCGCGACGGTGGCAGCCTGACGCTCACGCGCCCCGTCGTCACGAGGGCGACGTCAGGGCGTCTCGATCCACGGTCCGTCCGCCGTCAGCCGGACTGCGAGCCGGACTTCTGCTCCCTGACGGCACGGCGTGCGATCCCTCGGATCATCCCCGCGAAGACGAGCTGGTGAAGCGGCCAGATGCCGTACCAGTAGGCGAGACCGGCCAGGCCACGAGGGTCGAAGATCGCCGTCTGCCGGAGCTGTGACGCGTTCCCGTCGCCGGAACCCGTCACCTCGAACTCGAGCCACGCGCGCCCCGGAAGAATCATCTCCGCCGCGAGTCGCAGTCGGCGTCCTGGCTCGATGGACTCGACCCGCCAGCAATCGAGGACGTCGCCCACTGCCAGACGAGTCGGGTTCCGTCTACCGCGCCGCATTCCGACGCCGCCGACGAGGAGGTCGACCCACCCGCGCAGCAGCCACAACGATTGCGCGTAGTACCAGCCGTTCGCTCCGCCGATGCGCTCGACTGCCGCGAAGACGGCCGCCGTCGGGGCCGCAACCGGAAGCGACCGCGAGTCGACGAGCCGGTTCCCAAGACGCGTCCCGCCGAACGGCTGGGGCGTGCGTGCGGCCGAGAAGGCATCCGACCAGCGGGTGACGGCGAAATCCGCATCCTCGTTGCGCAGCGCTCGTGCGATGGCCTCGCGCACGCCGATGGGCCCGAGCGCGAACTCATTCCGCGCGGCCGCATCGCGAACGACCGTCGGATGGCGCATGCTGTCGATGAGTTTCCTCCCGATCCGCGCGTAGAGCGGCGTCACGAGTCCGAGCCACAGACTCGAGAGTTTCGGCGTGAGGACGGGTACGGGGATCATCCACCTCCGAAGCCCTCGCTGGCGCGCGTACTCCCGCATGACGTCGCCGTAGGAGACCACGTCCGCGCCGCCGATCTCGAAGATGCGCTCCCGTCCCCGGGGCACGTCCAACGCGGCGAGGAGATAGGCGAGCACGTCCCCGATGAAGATGGGTTGCGCCGGCACGCGGACCCAGCGCGGCGTGACGAGGATCGGCAGCCGCTCCGTCAGCGCGCGGACCATCTCGAACGAGAGGCTCCCGGACCCGATGATCACGGAGGCGCGGAATTCGACGACGGGGACGCCGGACGCGCGCAGCACGTCGCCGACTTCCTGACGACTCCGCAGATGCGGCGACAGTTGCGCCGACGACTCCCCGAGCCCACCCAGGTAAATGAGGCTTCTCACGCCGGATTTCGCGGCAGCCGCGGCGAAATTCGCCGCACCCAGCCGATCGGACTCGGCGAAGTCGCCCGCCGACCCCATGGAGTGCACGAGATAGTAGGCGTGATCCACGCCCTTCATCGCTGCGGCGAGCGATTCCGCGTCGAGCACGTCTCCCGCGACGACCTCGACCTCTGCCGGCACGCGCCCGCGAAGCGCCTCGGGCTTCCGCGCCAGGCACCGAACCCGACATCCACGCTGCAGGAGGAGGGGCAGGAGGCGTCCGCCCACGTATCCCGTAGCCCCCGTCAACAACACGACCTTGGTCATCGGTGGTAGTTGTGCGTGGACATGCGCGAAACAGGAAGGGCCTCGCTGGCATTGGAGCGGGGGCGTTCGAACGGAGCCGTGGAGAGTGTGGGGCGATGTCGCGCGTCACGGCTCCGGCGTCGCGCGGTTTCCGCAGGGAGTCGAACCCGCTCGCCGGCGTGTCGTCGTGGCTGTGGGACTCGCTCGAGTACGAAGTCTGGCGAGTGGGGGAGGGTGTCGGAGGCCGCAGTTCCCAACGGTTTCCGGCGCAGACGACACAGGCAGGCGCCGCGGCACCGTAGACTGCGTCCAAATCGAACCGGCTCGCCGTTGCCGGGAGCGAATCACCGGAGATCGACTCATGAGGCTCTTCGTTCGTCGAAACTTCACGTTGCCGTTGGTTGCTCTCGCGCTGGCGAGCGCCCTCCGCGCCCAGGTCGTCGAATACACCGTGACCGCCGGACTCGCGACGGTCCAGCCCCAGCCGGGAACGGCACTGACGGTCGGGGCCTACAACGGCACCATGCCGGGCCCCGTGCTCCGCGTGACCGAAGGCCAGACGCTGAAGGTTCGCTTCGTGAACAACCTGGCGGAGCCCAGCTCGATCCATTGGCACGGCTTGGAGATCCCCGCGGGGATGGACGGCGTCCCCGGGGTGTCCCGTCCGGCGGTCGCGCCGGGCCAGGAGTTCACCTACCAGTTCGTCGCGAACGAGTCCGGGACGTTCTGGTTCCATCCGCACGCGGAGAACCAGATGAACACGGGCCTCCAGGGCGCGCTCATCGTCGATCCCGCCAACCCGGCCGCCGATCCACCATTCGATCTGGAGCGCACCATCATCCTCGACGACTCCGTCGGCCCGTTGAGCATGAGCATGGGAATGATGGGCTCCATGACGATGCCGGCGTTCCCTGGGACGAGTGCGTTCACCGGCAACCTCATCAACGGCAAGACGAGCGCGGGCCAGGTTCCCATCGGAGTGACGGCCGGTCAGCGGCTCCGCCTGCGTTTCATCAACGCGGCGGCCATGACGCACTACGTGGTGGCGCTCGACGGCCATCCCATGACGGTCACTCATGCCGATGGACGGCGCGTCGTTCCCGTCGTGCGCCAGGCGATCCCGATCGGGGTCGGCGAGCGCTATGACGTCATCGTCGATCTGACGAATCCGGGGGTGTGGAGCCTCGCGGCTGCTGCGATCACCAACCGAAATGCGACCCTCGTTCGAGCGGTCGTCGCCTATGCCGGCGCGACGAACCCGGTGCCCTCGGCATCGTTCGTCCCTGCCAACGTCTCGACGGGCACGCTGCTCGACTACACGAACCTGGCCGCGGCCGATCCAGTCCCCGCCATCACTGCGGCCCCGAACCGCAACTACTCCATCGCCCTCGGGATGACCATGAGCGGGATGATGGGATCCATGACGATGGCGTTCACGTTCAACGGCCAGGCGTGGCCCAACGTCACTCCGTTCGCCGTCTCGCCGAACGACCAGGTTCAACTGAACCTGAACAACACCATGCCGATGATGATGATGACCGGGGAGATGTGGCACCCGATCCACTTCCACGGGCATCGCATGCGCCTGATGAACACGGCCGGCGGAACGACCGCGCCGCCGATCAAGGACACGATCCTGATCCGCCCGATCGGCCTCGGCGCGAGCAGTCAGTCGTTGCAGTTCATCGCCGACAATCCCGGGCGCTGGGTGATCCACTGCCACGACGTCATGCACATGGGGCTGGGCATGATGGGCCTGTTCCAGTACGGGGGCGACGCCGATGGTGACGGGCTTCCCAATGCATCCGACATCGATCCGCTGAACGGTCATCCCGCGCTGACCACCTCCGATGCCGCGGCGGCGTATCAGCTCGGGGGCAACGGCTTCGTGAGGGTCCAGTGGCCGGCGGGGAATCCGGCGACGTTCGTCATGGGCTTCAACGAGTTGAACCCAGCGCTCGACCTCGGTCTGCCCGGCGTCGTGTGGATGTGGCCCGTCTTCGAGGTGGGGACGCTCACCACGGGGATCGGCGACACGGCCACCCTCGGCTTCGTCGTTCCGAACGACCCGAACCTGCATGGGCTCACGTTCGGCGCCCAGGCCGTCTGCGGGTCGCTCTTGCCGCCGGGCTTCCGGATCTCGAGCTACGCGCGACTTCGGATCCCGTGAAACGAGACCGTGCGTGAGCGAGAGGCAGCCTGCGAAACGCCGCGGCGCCCGGTGCGCGCGCTTTGGCGGTCCGGGCTGGCAGGTCGTGGACATCTGACCCACGGGGTTCGTCGACGACCGCGACGTTCGGTCCCTTCAGCCTGCCGCCGGGTCGTTCGCGCGGCGCGATCAGCGTCGACGTGACGGGGGCAGCCGTGGGCTGCATCTCCACGCCGATCGGCTACACGGTCCGCTGAGCTTCGAGTTCACACGTCCTGCGCGCTCGACGCCGTCGCAGCGAACGACGCGCGGAACAGTCGGTCGTGAAGGAGGGGGAGCGGCGGGCGCAGAAACCCGAGCGCACGTACGTCCTCGAACCAGAACCCGAACGGCGAACGACGCGAGTACGTCCCGCCGCCGACGACGGTGCAGAGGTTGCGGAGCGTCGATTCGGCGAGTTCGGCGATGGCCGCCTTGCCGCGCAGCACGTCCACGGGCGTACCGCCGTCGGCTTCGACCGAGCGCAGCATCCCTTCATAGGCCTGCCGCACGAGCCACGCATCGGTCACCGCCTGTGTCCATGCGAACTGCTCGAAGGGGCGCAGGTCGGCACGGCGCGGGGTCAGAGCTCGCTCGGCCTCGGCCACTGCCGTCTCGACGATTCCCACGAAAACAGCGGCGAACAGGCAGCCGATGAAGCCTCCGGAAGCCGCGAGGATGAACTCCAGACTGTCGGCGAACGCGTGGCGCTCGGCCGGAAAGGACGTGAACTGGAACGCGTGGCTCTGGGTCGCCGTCATCCCGTGACCGTCCCAGGGAGCGACGAGCTTCATTCCTGACGCCCCGCTCCAATCCGTCGTGCGGGTGTCCAACAGGAAGATGTCCGGAGCCCCGATCCCGCCGACCCGCGCCGTCGTCACCATGAACGACGTGATTCCTGAGCCGCTCCCGAAGTGCTTCGCCCCGGTGAGCTCCCAGGGTCCGCCGTCGGCGCCCGGGATGGCCACGGCCTTGGTCTTCGCGATGTCTCCGCCGCTGCCGGGTTCAGAGGTGATCGTCCCGAACCATGCACCGCCCCGCACGGCAAGCGAGATGCGATCCCTCTGTGCGATCCATTGCTCGCGCTTGGCGCCGGCGATCTCGGCGAGCACGAGCCAGTACGAGATCACGGCCGGATGCATGGCGGCGACGAGGGCCACGGACGAATCACCCGTGGCGAGGATTCGCAACAGCTCAGCGAGGAAGCGCACCGATCCGCGCGTGTCCGTGAAGAGTCCGCCCGATTCCACTGGAATGGTCGCTCGCGCGAAGCCTGCCTGTCGAAGGGCGTCGAAATCCAAGGCGTCGAGCTCGCGCCGCTGCTGGCGCAGGCTTCGCTGAGACGCGAACCCGTGAGCGATCGTGGTGACGGCCGAGAGCACGGAGTCACGGGTGAACATGGCGGGCATTCTAGTCGCACACGTCGGCTCTGTCATTGACTCGGCTCACGCCTACAATCGGCGTCGCTTCGCCGACAAGGGAAAGGCCGACCCGATGCTTGAACTGAACGTCAACGGGAACGCGGTCACTGCCGACGTACGGCCCGACACGCCGCTTCTTTGGGTGCTGCGCGAGACCCTCGGACTCACGGGAACCAAGTTCGGGTGCGGCGTCGCGCTCTGCGGAGCGTGCACGGTGCACATCGACGGGGAGGCGGTCCGCTCGTGCGTGGCGCCCGTCTCGCGCGCCGTGGGGAAGCGCGTCGTCACCATCGAGGGGCTCGAAACTCCCGCGGGCGCGGCGCTGAGATCCGCCTGGGTCGCCGAGGAGGTGCCCCAATGCGGCTACTGCCAATCGGGGCAGATCATGTCCGCGGCAATCCTCCTCGCCGAAACGAAATCACCGTCGGACGACGACATCGACGACGCCATGTCGGGCAACCTCTGCCGGTGCGGAACCTACTGTCGGATCCGGACGGCGATCCACCGCGCTGCCGATTCGCTGCGCACGGGAGCCCCCAAATGAGCGGCGTGCTCAACTTGAGCCACAGTCGGCGGGATTTCCTGCGGTTCGGCGCGCTCGCGGCCGGTGGCCTCCTGCTCGGCGTCACCATGCCGGCCGGGTGCGCCACCGCGGGTGCTGGGCGCCCGGAAGCATCCGGTAAGCCCTTCGCGCCGAACGCCTTCGTTCGCGTGGGCGAGGACGACACGGTGACGGTGCTCGTGCCGCACTCGGAGATGGGGCAGGGGACGTACACGACGGCCGCCATGCTCGTCAGCGAGGAGATGGAGGCCGACTGGTCGAAGGTGCGCGCCGAGTCGGCGCCCGTGGATCCGGCGTACAACCACACCGTCTACGGCGTGCAGATGACCGGAGGCAGCACGAGCACGTGGACGGAGTTCGAGCGGCTCCGAAAGGCGGGAGCGTCCGCCCGCGTGATGCTCGTCGCCGCGGCGGCGCAGCGGTGGGGCGTCGCGACGACCGAATGCCGGGCCGAGCGCGGTCACGTCCATCACCCGAACACGAAGCGCCACGCGTCGTTCGGCAGTCTCGCGCGCGAGGCGGCGCGACTGACTCCGCCCAAGGACGTGGAGCTGAAGGATCCCAAGACGTTCACGATCGTCGGGCGCGTCACGAATCGCGTCGACACGCCGGACAAGACGAACGGCCGCGCCGTGTTCGGCATGGACGTGCGGCTGCCGGGGATGCTCGTGGCGGTGATTGCCAGGCCGCCGGTGTTCGGTGGGAGGATGATCTCCTTCGATGCGGACGTGGCGAAGGCCACACCCGGCGTGAAGGATGTCATCGCCATTCCGCGCGGGGTTGCCGTCGTCGCCGACGGATTCCACGCGGCGCGCCTCGGCCGCGACGCGCTGAAGATCCAATGGGATGACGGTCCGCAGGGCGCGCTCGATTCGAAGACCCAGGGTGAGGAGTACGCGACCCTCGCCCGCGGGCCGGGCGCGGTGGCGCGCAACGACGGCGATGCCCCCGGCGCCATCGCAAAGGCGGCACGCACGATCGAGGCCGTCTATGACCTTCCCTATCTGGCCCACGCCCCCATGGAGCCGCTCAACTGCGTCGCCGACGTTCGCCGCGATGGCGCCGAGGTGTGGGTCGGAACGCAATTCCAGACGGGTGATCGCGACGCGGCCGCCGAAGAGGCCGGATTGCCGAAGGAGCAGGTCAAGCTGCACACGACGCTCCTCGGCGGAGGTTTTGGGCGACGGGCCGTCGTCGACTCGCACTTCGTTCGGGAGGCGGTGCAGCTCTCGAAGGCCGTCGGTCGACCCGTCAAGGTCATCTGGACGCGCGAGGACGACATGCGCGGCGGGTACTACCGGCCGCGGGCGCATCACGCGGTCACGATCGCGTTCGATGCGTCGGGAATGCCGACGGCGTGGTCGCACCGAACCACCAGTCAATCGCTGATGGCAGGGACGCCCTTCGAGGCGTTCACCGTGAAGGACGGCGTGGACGACACGGCCGTCGAAGGCGTGCGGGAGCTGCCCTACGCCATCCCCAACGTCCGCATCGAGTGGATGCGGGCGCCCGGCGTCGTGCCGGTGCTCTGGTGGCGATCCGTCGGACACTCGCACACGGCGTTCGTCGTCGAGACCCTCGTCGACGAGATGGCGCACGCAGCCGGGCAGGATCCCGTGGCGTTTCGTCGCGCGCTCCTGGCGAAGCAGCCGCGGCTCTTGCGTGTGCTCGACCTCGTGGCGGCGAAGTCGGGTTGGGGTGGGCCCCTGGCCGCGGGACGCGGGCGCGGCATCGCCATGCACGCTTCGTTCGAGAGCGTCGGCGCCGCGGTCGTCGAAGCGTCGGTGGGGCCCGACGGGCGACCGCGCGTCCACCGCGTCGTCGGCGTCATCGACCCGGGAACCGTCGTCAATCCGGACGCGGCCAAGGCCCAGGTCGAAGGCGGAACGACGTTCGCGCTTTCGGCGGCGCTCTTCGGCGAGATCACGTTCGCCAAGGGTCGCGTCGAGCAGAGCAACTTCCGTGACTATCCGATCCTGCGCATGAACGAGATGCCGACCGTCGAAGCTCACGTGATGGACAGCGGCGAGAAGATGGGAGGCGTCGGCGAACCCTGCGTTCCTCCCGTTGCGCCCGCGCTCGCGAACGCGTTGTTCGCGGTGACGGGCAAACGCATTCGTCGTCTCCCGATTCGCGCGGAGGACCTCCGATGAAGACGAGCCGCAGGAATCTGGAACACGCCGGCTGGATCGCCGTCGTCTTCGTGCTCGCTGCCGCCTGCGCATCGGAGCGAACCGACGAACGTGGGTCAGCGACCGCGATCACGCCCGCCAGGAGCGCCTCCGGATCGTGGGACTCGTTCCTCGCGGCCTATCCGGTCTTCATGCATCCACGATGCATGAACTGTCATCCCGCGGGGGACGTGCCTCTCGTGGGCGACGACAGTCATCCGCACCCGCAGGGAGTGAAGCGAGGTCCGGCGGGAAATGGCCGCTTCGGCATGACCTGCTCGGCGTGCCACCAGGCCGAGAACGTGCCCGGAGCGCACATGCCTCCCGGGAATCCCGAGTGGCACCTGCCTCCGCCCGAAGCACCCATGATCTTCCAAGGACGCTCCGCTCGAGAGCTGGCCCTTCAGTTCAAGGAGCCTTCACAGACCAAGGGACGGTCGCTGGCACAGCTCGTCGATCACGTGACGCACGACGCGCTCGTGCTCGGCAGCTGGAACCCCGGCGAGGGCCGATCGCTGCCGCCGCTTTCACACTCCGAGTTCGCGCGCCACTTCGCCGCGTGGGTCGAGGCGGGGGCGCCGGTGCCCTGACTCAGGCGGTGGAGCCGCCGCTCGCCACCGCGCGCGGGATCCCATAGAACGCCGCCGCCGTCGCGCCGAACAGCGAGCGCTGCTCGGCTGCGGACCAGTGGGCGACGCAGGCGCGCGTTTCGCGGACGACGCGTGCGTAGTCACCGGCGAGGAGCGCCACGGGCCAGTCGGAGCCGAACATGAGACGCTGTGCGCCGAAGCAGCGGCGGGCATGTTCGACGTAGGGCGAAAGGTCGGCGGCGGTCCAGGTCGACCAATCGGCCTCCGTGCCGAGACCGGACACCTTGGCGAAGACGTTGGGGTATTCAGCGCACCGCGCCATGACCGTCGCCCAGGGCTCCCACCCGCGTGACCGGATCGGCGGGCGCGAGAGGTGATCGAGCACCAGACGGAGGTGGGGCAACCGCTCGGCGATCGCCATCACGAGCTCGAGGTGACGGGGGAGTGCGGAGACGACGTCGAACGTGAGTCCACTCGCGGCCACGTGCGCGAGGCTCTGCTGGACGGTCGGGCGATCGAGCCAATCGGGGTCGGGCTCGTCGTGGATGAGGTGACGGATTCCGCGGACCTTGGAATTGGCGCGCAGACGGTCCAGCGCCGACTTCGCGGCGGGCGGATCCAGCAGCGGAATCCACGCGACGACGCCGCGCACGAAGTCGTGTTCCGCGGCGATGGCGAGCATGGATTCGGTGTCCTCGTTCGAATCCGCGGCCTGCACGAGCACCGTGCCGTCGATGCCCGCGGCGGCAATTTCAGGAACGAGGTCCGCTGGCGCGAAGGCGCGGTAGAGCGGTCCGTGCTTGGGCGTGAGCCACGGATAGGCCACGCGGTTCGGGTCCCAGAAGTGCTGGTGGGCGTCGATGACGGGCATCTGTCACTCGCAGTGGAAGACCTCTTCCATGCTGGCCCACCATTCGCCGGGCGCGCGGTCGGGCAGCGGTTTCTGACAAGGCTCGCAGAACGTCCACCAGCGCTGGGTCTCGGGGTCCGCGGCGATCTTCGCCATGTCGGCGTCGTAGTCGGTGCCGGTGTACTCGAAATGACTGAAGAGGTAATGCTCGCCGTCGGGGAGGCGGCGCAGGTAGATCGAGTAGTTGCGGATGTTCGACTCGCGAATGCGCGCGAGGACGCCCGGCCAGACGTCGGCATGCAGCCGCTTGTACTCGTCGAGCCGCTCGGCCCTGACTCCGATCACCGAACCAAATCGTCGCACCGCGGGAGCGCTCATGGGAGCCGATTGTAGAGCGCGGCGTCGGCGTCGTCGAAGGTCGGGGCGAGGCGGGTGATCTCGCACCGCACCGCGATCGATGCCGGTTGGCCCGCGCGAGACGCGCGGAGATCCGGCCAGTCTCCGCCGGGACGGCGGAAGACTGGCGCTCCTTCGAATGCCGACGCGATTGCGCGGCAACCCGAGACCCGCAACCCGGGAGTCGCCCGCCTCTCGAACGATCGCGTACGGAGCGCTGGTCGACCCGCCGCGGCAGCGGCGGCGTCCGGTCCGGCGACCGTCGATTCGCCGCGGGACGTTCGAGGATCATTCAGCCACCAGTGATCTCGCACCGCACCGCGATCGACGCCGGTTGGCCCGCGCGGGACGCGCGGAGATCCGGCCAGTCTCCGCCGGGACGGCGGAAGACTGGCGCTCCTTCGACGATCCGCTCCGGGTCAGAGATCTGCGCGTCAACCTTCTTCCGCGACCTGCGACTCCACGTGCTCGCGAAGGCGGCGGAGGATTCGGGACTTGGCCTGGTAGATCGAATCGACGGAGAGGCCGAGCGCCGTCGCCACGTCGGACGCCGACTCGCCCCCGACCGTGCAGCGTTCGAACGCCATGAAGTCCTTGCCGTTGAACTCGCCGCGGACCTTCGCCGTGGCGACGCGGATGTGATAACGGCGCCACTCGACTTCCCAGGCTGCATCGGCGTCGGCATCGGACGGAGTTTCACCGACGACCGAGGTCCCGTCGCGGGCGCGATCGAGCGCATCGACGCCGGGACGAGCGTGCTTCATCATCACGTGCAGCGCCGTCGTCTTGAGCCATCCTCGGAAGCGACCCTTGTTCGGGTCGTACTCGAACCGGCCGATCGCGCGAAGCACGATCGACAACGTCTCTTGCGCGACGTCGTCGGCGTCGGCCGGTTGGAATCCGCGGCGGCGAGCGAACGAAAAAACCAGCTCGCGGTAGCGATCGTCGAACTCACGCCAGGCGGAGGCGTCGCCCGTCTCGCGAAGCTTGGCGAGCAGACTGGCATGTGTGGAGACGTCCAGAGGCACGCCAGAAGAGTACCGGGCGGGCGTGCTCCGGGCCAAAACCAACGCCTGACGGGAAGCGTCGCGAATCGACCTGAGCTGGGAGCTTAGGCTGCAGGGGCCTCGCGCATCAGGGACGCGAGGATGGCCGCGTGGCCGCTTCAGTGCGACGTCGCGCGTTGCGGTCGATCAACTTGGAGATCCGCGTCGTCCGCCCGTCGTTCGGTCCCAGCTTCTCTGAAAGCGCGGCGTGCGCCGCCTTCAGTCGTTCCGCGGCCTGATCGAATTGCTCGAGATCGGTGAGGCAGCGTGCGTAGTTCGCCGAGTAGTCGGCGTTCAGCCAATGGCCCGGAGGAAGGATCCCCGCGGCCGTGGTGCACAGCTCTTCGAAGAGCGGACGCGCGTCGCCAGGGCGGCCGCGGAGGCAGAGGAACCACCCGAGATCGGACAGCGCGCTCAACCCGTCCAGCGGCTGCGTCCGCATCACCCTGCGTCCACTCTCGAGCCGCAACTGAAGCAATCGCTCGGCTTCGTCCAGCTTGCCGCCCCGTTCGGCGCTCAGAGCCAGCTCGTTGAGCGTCGACAACGTGTCGCTCGCATCGGCGCCGAGAGCGGCGACGCGCCCCTCGTACGCCTCGCGCAGCACGGTGTCCGCCTCCGGGAGCCGACCGGCGCCCGAGAGTGCGACGCCCAGACTGTGGATCGTCGTGAGCGTCATCGGGTGGCGCGCACCGAACCGCTGCTTCATCTTCGTGACGGTGGACGCGAGCACGCGCTCGGCGTCCGCGTAGCGCTGCATGTTTGCGAGAAGGCTCCCGAGGTTCGACTCGGCACCGAGCGCATCCGGCCCCATCTCGCCTTGCACGAGAGTGAACAGGCGGAGCGTCTCGCGCTGATGCTGCTCGGCCTCGTCGAAGCGCCCGAACATGCCGGCGATCGCCGACAGGTTGTCCGCGGCCAGCGCCCGCGACAGGGACTGCCGCTCGGTCTGCAACTGGCCATCGGTGAACCTCATCACTTCGCGGAGCGCCCGCTCTGCGTCGTCGAACTGCCCCAGGCCCTTCAGCACCTGGCCCATGCCCGCGAGCGCCCCGAGCGCGTCGCCGTCGGCGTCGCCGAACCCAGCGCGCAGTCCCTCGTAGCTCGCCTTGTAGACGGGCAGCGCATCCCGATCCCGTCGAAGGTTGTGGAGGATGAGGCCGCGTTGGACCTCGCCGTTCCAGTACGAGCGGGACTCGGCCGACCCCGGCGCGTGCTCGACGCCGCGCTGAAGCGCCACCACGGCCTCCGCCTCGGCGAGCGCTCGGTCGTAGCGCGCGAGGCGAATGTAGAGATCCCGCAGTCTGATCCGGAACTTGAGTTTCGCATCCCGTTCATCGTCGCCGAGCCGCCGATCGAGATCGGCCGAGACCCGATCGAGTGCATCCGCGAGCTTGGCGTCGGCGCCATCGCGCGCCGGGTCGACGGATCCGATGGCGTCGAGGAAGAACGCGAGCGAATCTTCGGCGCGCCTCGACTCGGAGACGGCACGTCGCCACAGCGACCACGTGGTGATGAACACCGCGACGGCGGCGACGGCGAGGATCGAGGCGCCGATGGCGAGGCGGCGGCGGCGCTTCGCGAGCTTGACGAGAGTCCGCCACGCGTTGTCCCGCCGCGCATCGAGGGGCTCGCCCGCGAGGATCCGACGCAAGTCGCGACCCATCTCGCCGGCCGTGGGGTAGCGCTTGTCCGGGTCCTTCTCGAGCGCGCGCAGGATCACGGCCTCGAGATCGCGATCGCATCGCGGGTCGAGTCGCGCGGGCGCAGTCGGCGAATCGTGGATGACGGCGTCGAGCGCGCGCCGCAGATCCAGGTCCGTCGGGCACGGCGGGCGACCCGTCACGAGGTTGTAGAGCGTGGCGCCGAGTGCATAGACGTCCGAGCGGACGTCCACGGCGTCGAGCCGGCCCCCGGCCTGTTCGGGGCTCGTCCACGGAAGCGAGCCGACGAACCGCGCGCCGGTCGTCGTGGCGAATCCTTCGCCCGCCAGGCCGGCGGCCTTGGCGAGTCCGAAGTCGAGGACGCGGGGAGTCCCCGTCGGGTCGACGAAGATGTTCGATGGCTTCAGGTCTCGATGGATCACGCCACGCCGGTGCGCGTGATCGAGGCCCTCGCACACGTCGGCGAACAGCGACACCACGGGATCCGCCGCGGGGCGCGCGAAGCCGCTCGCCCGGGCGGCCAGGACGAGTGGGCTCTCGTCGATGCGGACGCCGTCGACGAGTTCCATGACGACGAAGGGACGCCCGTCGTCCGTCGTGCCGCCGTCGAAGATCTGGACGAGCCGCGGATCGTGCAGCGACGCCACGAGCTCGAGTTCGCGCTCGAACCGCATGCGCGCGCTGCGCGTTCGGCCGGGCGCGTCCGTCAGCACCTTGATGGCGACTCGGCGCCGCGTGGCCGTCTGGACCGCGGCGTAGACGACGCCCTGACCGCCGCGCCCGATCTCTCGCAGCTCGCTGCATCCTGGTACGCCGGGCGTCGGCGAGTCGTCGCGCAGAGCCTCGCGGACGACGGCCGCGAAGGTCGCGTCGTCCTCGAACCACGAGCTCGGCGTATCGGGCGAGTGTGTGCGGTCCATTTCGATCATCCGACACAGAGTACCCGTCGCGAACCCGCTCGGCGAAACCCGCACGTCGGCGCGCCGTTCCAGGCGTCCACGAGCAGGAGTCGTCGAGCGAGTCGCGAAGGGACGTGGCCTGGTGGGATCAGCCGTCCAGAACGCCGCGGTAGACGTTCGTGAAGGCGCCGAGCGTCGCGCTCGTCGCCGGGACGCCGAGGGCCTGGAAGCTGAACGTCGTGCCGACGTTCGCCGATTCATCGGGCAGCGTGTACACGAACGGCGTGTTCGTCGGGATGATCCCGATCACCGTGAGCGTGTTCAGCGGTCCGAGCACGAGGAAGCCGTACGGCACGTACGGAACCGCCGTCCCGCCGGGGCCGATGGCGAGCGCCGCCGAACCCGGAGGTCCGACGACCGTGGCCGTCATCGTCTCGAAGCTCCAGGCATGGCCCGAAACGTCGAGGTGATAGGCGGCGAGCTCGTACGCGCCCATGTCCGGCAGCGGCGAGCCGATCAGGCGACCGTCGGAGAGCCGCGAGCCTTCGTCGTGGTCGAAGACGAGTGCGAAGGCCGTGGCGACGTCCGCCGTGTCGACGCAGGGCGATGCCGACGTGAGGTTCAGGTCGCCCGCGGCGACGTTGACGAACGCCGGAGAACCCGACACGTTGCCCGTTCCGCTCCCGAATCCGTTGCTGTACGTCACCGCGTTGGCGGCGAAGCCGGCGAAGTTCGTCGAGTTGTTGGCGGCGATCGAGTTGATGGCGAGACCCGGACCGGTGCCCGATCCGTTGCTGCTGATGCCGGTTCCGCAGCTGGCGGCCGTCGCGTGACGGAGCGTCTTCGCGCCGTCGACGCGGATGCCGGTGCCGACGCAGTTCCACGCGACCATGTTGTCCAGGGTGGATCCGGCGCACGACTCGATCTGGAAGCCGTTGCCTCCCGACCGCTCCACGCGGTCCGCATCGAACGTCACGTTCGCCGAGCGCGCGACCACGGCCGGGTTGCCATTCCATCCGCCACACGCCAAGCGGACGTGCTTCAGCTCGCCCGTCGCCGACGGGTCGACGTAGAGCTGGACCCACTGGCCGTTCGTTCCGACGGAGGGCCCGTTGACGTTGGAGTCGCCGCCCCACGTGTCGTCGTTCACGGAGGTGAAGACGACCGGGTCGTGTCCCGTGCCGCGCCAGAGCGCCGTGCCGTAGAGGTTGACCGAGGCGACGTTCTCGATCTTGATCACGACGCCGGGTCCCAGGTCCAACGTGCCACCGGCGGCGACGGTCATCGTGCCTGGCACGTGAATCGCCCCGCTGCCGTTGAACGTGTTGATGGCACGCACGACCGCAGTCGAGCCGCTGGCGACGGTCGGATTGGTGACGCGCGGCGCATTCGCCTGCGAGTTGCCCGTCGCCGTGCATTGCTTGAACCCGGCGAACGAAGTGAACGGCACGTTCGTGGCGGCGAGGGTTCCACCGTCGAAGCGGCAGAAACGGGCGAGAGGCACCGAGTTGTTGCTGAGATCGATGCACGGGCCGGCCGACAGGGCCGTCCGCACCTTCGTGAACGTCGGGTTGGCCTGGCTGCAGCGGATCGACGGATTGCCGTTCCAGCCGGAGCATCGGATGGAAAGCCCGGTCACGATCGACGCGCTCGATCCGGCGCCGAAGTTCAGCTCGACCCATTGTCCCGGTTGCCCCGTGGACGCCGCGCCGTCCTTGTTCGTGTCACCGCCGATCGTGTCGTCGGTGATGGAGGTCAGGGTGACGGGGTCGCCGTCCGTGCCGTTCGTGACGAGTGTTCCGGTGACGTAGATCCCCGTGACGCCCGTCACCTTGAACCGGACGCCCGGACCGAGCGTCAGCGAACTGTTCGCCACGACGCTCAGCGTCGTCGGGATCACGAAGACGCCGGTGTTGTTGAACCCGTAGGACGCGAGGACGGTCGAAGATTCGCCCGCAGCCGTCGACGGCGTGGTGATCAGCGGCGCATCGTAGGACGCGTTGCCCGTCGCCGAGCAGCCGGTGAACGCAGAGAGATCTGCGAAGCGGACGTTGGTGGCCGCGACGGTGCCGCCGTCGAACGCACAGTTGGTGAGCGTCGGGCGCGAGTTGTTGCTCAAGTCGACGCATGGCCCACCGGACAACTGCGTGCGCAGCCCGGTCGCGGAGGCCGTCGACTGGTCGAAGCGCACGGACGGGTTGCCGTTCCAGCCGGCGCACCGGACGAGGAGGCCCTGCATCACGCTCAGATCGGCGCTGTTGCCGATGCTGAGCTCGACCCACTGGCCGGGCTGTGCGACCGAATTCGCCCCATTCTTGTTCGTGTCACCGCCGTAGGTGTCGTCGGCGATCGAGGTGAAGACCACCGGGTTGTTGGTGGCGCCGTTGGTCAGCAGCCGACCCGCGACGTAGATCCCGCTGACGCCGGTCACCTTGAAGCGCACGCCTGCGTTCAAGGTGAGCGTGGCGCCCGCTTGGACGCTGAGCGTCGTGGGAATCACGATGACGCCGTTTCCGTTGAACCCGTTCGTCGAGGAGACGACGGCCGACTGACCGGTCGCGAGGGTTGGCGACGTCACGATGGGCGCGTCGTACGACGCGTTTCCGGACGCGGTGCATCCGGTGAAACCCGCGAGCGCTCCGAAGGGGATGTTCGTCGAGGCGACGGTGCCCCCGTCGAACGCGCACCCCGTCATCGTGGGAGTCGAGTTGTTGCTCAGGTCGACACAGGGGCCGCCCGAGAGCTGCGTGCGAAGGCCGCTCGCCGTGGCGTTGCACTGGTCGAATTTCACCGCAGCGTTTCCATTCCAGCCGGCGCAGCGGACCAGCAGCGAATTGAGCTGGCTCGACGACGCCGCCGAACCCAGGTAGAGCTGGACGAACTGACCGGCCGCAGGCGCGCTCGCCCCCGCGTTGCGGTTCGTGTCGCCGCCGAACGTGTCGTCATCGATCGACGTGATCACCGTCGGCTGAGCCAGGGTTCCGTTGGTGATCAGCGTGCCGAACACGTTGAATGACGCGACGACGGCGATCTTGGTGACGACGCCAGGGCCGAGCGTGAGCGTGGCACTGCCGGCCACGGTGGCGTTGCCACTGCACACGATCGCCCCGCTCTGGTTGATCGTGTTCGACTTCTGGATCGACACCGTGCCGCTGGCGAGCGTCGTGTCGACCTCGATGGCGTCGTAGACCGACTGGCCGCTCGCCGTGTTCGACGAGAAGCCGGCGACTGCGGCCCACGGCACGTTGACGGCGACGCGCGATCCGCCGGTGAACGTGCAGCCCGTCACGGTGGGTGAGGAGTTGCTGCTCAGGTTCATGGCCGCCGCCTGACATGCGACGACGGAACACTGCGACAGCGCCGGACTGGCCGCGTTGAAGCGAATGGCCGGGTTCCCATTCCACCCGGCGTTGCGAACGCTCAGGCCCGTGACCTGGCTCGCTATGGATCCGCCGTTGAAGGTCAGTCCGATCCAATCGCCTGGGGCCGGCAACGTTGCGTTCCCGTTGCCGTTGTGGTCCGCGACGATGTCGTCGGCGATGGACGTGAGGATCGCCGGTTGCCCAGCGGTCCCCGTCACGTTCAGCGTTCCGCCGATGGTGAAGTCCAAGACGCCGGCGAACTTCACGACGGCGCCGCCCTGGATGGTGAGGGTTTGGCCACCCGGCACCACGAGGGACGAATTCACCAGGTAGACGTGGCCTGCGAGGAACGGTCCGGCCCCGCCGTTGACGACGTTGCCGCCGACCACGTGACAATTGGACGAGCAGTTCGAGAACTGGGCCTGAATCGCGGCCGTGAGCAGCAGCATCCCAGCCCAGGTGCTCATGGCCCTTCCGGCGCGCCGTTGCAGGTTTGAGTTTCGGTCGAACACGGTGGTGTCTCCCCCGCGGTGGTTGGCTTCGGGAATCGCGAGGCCGGAGGCGGCGCGCGGGATCGGCCTCCGGGCCCCCTTCCCACCGCGCCCGCGTTCCTGACAGAAAATCGTTGCCGGGCCGTCGGAGACCGGAGCGCCGCGCTGCGCGCGGCCGGACCGGCGGGGCTCTGCCCCGCCGCGAACGTCGAGAGGGTCGCCCCGCGGTCAGCCGAGCGGCACGGCCGATGACGCGTGCCTGCTGCCGTGTCCCCGCAGCGAACGCAGCACGTCCACGTTCCGTGGCAGGGCCGAGCCCTGCCGTCCGGCCAGGCGAAGCCTGGCGTTCCAACGGCGCAAGGTCGGCCCAGGAGCGCCGCGCTCCGCGCGGCCGGACCGGCGGGGCTCTGCCCCGCCGCGAACGTTGGAAGGGTCGCCCCGCGGTCAGCCGAGCGGCACGGCGGATGACGCGTGCCTGCTGCCGTGTCCCCGCAGCGAACGTAGTACATCCACGTTCCGTGGCAGGGCCGAGCCCTGCCGTCCGGCCAGGCGAAGCCTGGCGTTCCCGCTATTGATGCGGAGAGTCGGTGGGGATCGGCGCGAACACCGACGCCGCTTCGAACTCCGCGAGCCGGATCGGCAACGACCGATCACGACCCCTCTCGAATTCGCTCCAGGTCGGCTCGAGCCTCTCGTCGCGCGGCGGCCGACCGGCCCTTGAAGGCGAGAGGCTCCGGTGGCCGCACGAGGCGGTGTGCGCCGGACTCACGGCTTCACGGGCGCACCATCGGCATCCACTTCGACGGGCGCCGGGAGCCCGAGGTCCTTCGTCTGTTCGAGGATCAGCTTCTTGTCGCCGACGAGCACGAGCACGCCGCGCTCGAGGGCGAGCGCATCCTTCGCGAGCTTGTTGACCTGCGCGGCGGTCACGGACTCGGACGTCTCCACGTCCTTCGAGATCGTCGCCCACGGTGCCTCGACTCTCAGCAGCTCGGACGCGAACCCGAGGCGGCCCTCCATGGAATCCAGCCCTTGGACGAACTCCGTCTTCATCATGCGGCGAGCCTTCGTGACCTCGTCATCCGACAGATCGCCGGCGCGGATCTTCGCGAACTCGGCCAGGAACTCCTTCAGCGCGGCGCCCGTGGCCTCGGCGCGCACGGCGGCGCCAGCGGTGAACGCACCGAGCGTGCGATTGAATTCGAAGGACGAACGAGCGCCGTAGGTGTACCCGTTTCGCTCGCGCAGGTTCTGGTTCAGGCGACTCGTGAACGATCCGCCCAGAGCCACGTTCAAGAGCCGCATGGGAACTCGCCCCGGGTCGGCGAACGGAACGGCGCGCGACGCAAACCGGATGACCGTTTGAACGGCATTCGGCCGGTCGACGAAAAGCATGCGCTGCGTCGGCGGCACCTTGGGATCGTCCGTCACACGACTGGCGGCCGTTGCGGCCGACGTCCAGCCCCCGAACGCCTTCTCGAGGATCGGCTTCAGCTCATCCGTCGTGAGGCTTCCTGAGATGAAGATCGTGGCGAGTGACGGGTGAACCAGCTCGGCGTGGCGCGCTTTGATGCGATCCAGTGTCAGCGGCCCGACGGTCGCGACGAGCCCGGCCGTTGGCCAGGCCCATCGGCTCTCGTCGCCGTACAGCGCGCGCGTGGCGACCTTCAGCGCGACGGTCGTGGGTTCCTCACGATCCTGCTCGAGCTCCTGGACGTGGTTCGCATGAACGACCTTCCACGTGTCCTCGGCGAATCGGGGTCGCAGGACCGCATCGGCCCAAAGCTCGGCTGCCTTGTCGAAGTTGCGGGCGAGAGACGACAGGCCCACCGTCACGGCCTCGCGATCGGCATGCGCCGACATCGTCGCACCGAGCTGCTGGAGCGCGGCGGAGAACGCCCCCGAGTCGCGCGCGCCGGCACCCTCGGTGAGCATGGTTGCCATGAGGACGGCGGCTCCCGCTTCCTTGGGCAAATCCAGCGGCCCACCGGGCAGGAACGTCATCCGCGCCGTCACCAGGGGCAGGTCGGGCATGGGCCAGAAGTTGACCGTGATCCCCGACTGGAGCTTGAACGTCTCCGGCGCCGGCGGAGCGAACGGGCGAGGCCTGGCCGCGGCGGGGCGCGACTCGCGGGCTGACGTCCCCGGCTCCACGGCATCGGGCAGCACGCGGATGATCAGGCGATGCGACAGGTCGAGGACGCGCTTCGTCCATTGGGCGACGCCCTGCGCGGTCGCGCCGCGGAAACGCGAAAGGTCCTTTTCGAGCCCGTCCGGAGTGCCCAGGTAGAACTCGTATTCGTTGAGCTTGTCGGCCCGGGCCGCCACGCTCTGAAGGCTCGTGAGCAGTTCGTGCTCCGCTGTCGCCTGCCGCTGGCGGAGCTCGTCTTCGGTCGGCCCCGACTCCTGGAGCTTGCGGATCTCCTCGTCGACGATCGCCTCGACCCGTTCCATGTCGGCGTCGGGTTTGACCTCGACGGAGAGCCGGAAGATGGAATTGAGCCGGCTGTTCTCCTGCTCGGCAGACACGGAGACGGCGAGCGGCTCCTGCAGCACGAGGCGTTGATAGAGCCGGCTGTTCTGGCCCTCGGTCAGCACCTGCCCGGCGAGCATGAGCTCGGCGTCTCCCGGCGCGAATCCGCCCGGGCTGATCCAGGACATGGCGAGCCGTGGGACTTCCACCCGGTCGAGCATGGTCGAGCGGACGACGCCCTCGACTTGGGGGTCGGCGACCGCACGCGGCGTGGGGGCTGCGCCTGCGGGCAGGGTCCCGAACATCTTCGCCACCAGCGGCTTGATCTCCGCCGGGTCGAAGTCGCCGGCGATCACCAGCGACGCATTGGACGGGACGTAGAACGTCGAGAAGAAGTCCTTCACGTCCTGGACGGTGGCCGAGGTCAGGTCGGCGTGCGTCCCGTAGACCCCGTTGTGGTAGGGATGGCCCTGGGGAAACAGGAGGCTGAAAGACCCCTCGTAGGCCCGTCCGTACGGCGTGTTTTCCACGTTTTCCCTGATCTCGTTGCGGACGACGTCGACCTGCTTGTCGAGCTTCTCCTTGGTCATCGTCCGCCCCATCTCATCGAGGCGATCGGCGTCGAGCCACAGCAGCGTCGGCAGGAGGTCCGAGGGTCCCGACGAGAAGTAGTTGGTGCGATCGAGATTCGTGCTCGCGTTGTTCCAGCCGCCGCCGGTCTCCATCACGACGTCGAAGGCGTTGCCAGGCACGCGCCGCGTGCCCATGAACATGAGGTGTTCGAACAGGTGGGCGAAGCCCGACCGTCCCGGCGGTTCGTTGCGGGCGCCGACGCGATACCAGGTGTTGATCGTGACGTTCGGCAGCGAGTGATCCACGTGCAGGATCACCGTCATTCCGTTGTCGAGCTTGTACTTCTCGAACGGCAGTTTCTGGGCGGACGCGAGCGTCGTGAGCGCGAGGCTGGCGAGTGCGATTCGGAGGGCTGGAGTCGTCGAAACCATGAGCGTTCCTTTCGTGCGCGAGTCATAGCACGACTGGTGCCCGTCGTGATTCGTGACGATGCCGCGCATGAACGCGGCCGTTTCACCGGTGACATGCATGCACGCAGCAAGTAGACTGCGCCGTCGCGTCGTTGGTTTGCGACGCGCATACGTGTTCGACGCGATCGTTCCCGATCCATCGTGATCGAGAACTCCAGGGGAGACTCAAGCAGATGAAGCGCACGACCCACCGCAGCTCAGCCGGTAAGAAGCTCTACGCCGTTCGCAGCGCCGAAGGGCAGTTCAAGGACATCCAGACGTTCGAGCGCTCACACCGCGCGGACCTCGCCAAGACGTCGAAGGCCGAGGTCGAGACGCGCGCCAAGAAGGCCGCGAAGGCTGCGAAGGCCGCTCCCGCTCCGGTGATGGCCGCCCCCGCCAAGCCCGCCGCGGCCAAGCCCGCCGCCAAACCCAAAGCGAAGAAGGCTCCGGCGAAGAAGGCCGCCCGCAAGACCGCCAAGTCGGTCTGATCCGTCGGCGGCTGGCAGGCCGCGCTCTCGAGCGCGGCCCGCAGGCGACGCCCGCGCGCATGCGCCGGACACGCCGCAAGTGCGTTGTGATAGGCTCCGGCGATGCCTGTATCCACCCATGCGCGGGCGTCCACGCCATCGACGGACGAGCACCGTGCGGTCAGTCGGTCAGCGCCGCGCTCCGCGAATTCGCGGATCCTCGTCTATGTGACGGTGATGTCGATCTGCGGCGGAATGCCCGCGCAGGATTCGCGCCCCGCGACAGCCAAGGGCGAACCCGCCCCGCCTTTCGGACTTGCGGCGGCATTGGAGTTCCCACCGACCAATCCCTGGTCGCTCGAGAAGGCCGAATTGGGCCGGAGGCTTTTCGACGACCCGGCCCTGTCGGTGGACGGCTCCATCGCGTGTCGATCGTGTCACTTGCCCGATCATGGGTTCGCGGATTCGCGCCCGCATTCGCGCGGCGTGAACGGGCGCACGACGCATCGCAATGCGCCGTCGCTATTCAATCGCGCATTCGGTGTCCGTTACTTCTGGGATGGCCGGGCGAGCACGCTGGAGGAGCAGGTCGTCGCTCCGATCGCGGCCGAGGACGAGATGGGATTCAGCCTGGCGGGGGTCGTCCGGAGAATCGGCGAGAACCCGGAGTACGTGGCGGCGTTCGAGACCGCGTTCGGGGGGCCGCCCGATGGGGCTGGCGTGGCTCACGCGCTCGCGACGCACGTTAGGACGTTGCTGATCGGCGACAGCCCGATCGATCGCTTCCGCATCGGTGAGGTGGAAGCGCTCACGCGCCCTGAACGGACCGGGCTGTGGATCTACGAGAGCAAGGGCGGTTGCTGGCGTTGCCACTCGGGCGCGAACTTCACCGACGAGAGCTTCCACAACACTGGCGTGGGCGTCATCGACGGCCGGCCCGAGCCCGGCCGCGCCGCGATCACCCGGTCGGCCGACGACCTGGGCCGGTTCAAGACGCCGTCGCTTCGCGGTGTCGCCCTGTCGCCGCCGTACATGCACGACGGCAGCCTCGCGACGCTGCGCGACGTCGTCACGTTCTATGCCCGCGGCGGCGGGGCGAATCCGGCACTCGATCCGCTGCTCCGCCCGGTCGATCTCACGGACGACGACGTCGACTCTCTCGTTGCATTCCTCCAAGCGTTGTCCCGCACCGCGCCGCCGCGCGTACCCCCCGCGACGCGCCCGCAGAAATAGGAGCGCCGCGTTTCACGCGGCTGGACGGCAGGGCTCCGGCCCTGCCGGGAACCCGCCGCGTGCGATGCCAGCGCGGGCGCGTCGTCCGGCCCACCTCGCCGCGATTGAGACCTCGTGGGTGATTCCCCGGCGAGCCCGGAGGTCTCGCCAACCGGCCACGCGGATCGTGGCGTTCCGGAGCGCCGCGTTTCACGCGGCTGGACGGCAGGGCTCCAGCCCTGCCGGGAACCCGCCGCGTGCGATGCCAGAGCGGGCGCGTCGTCCGGCCCACCTTGCCGCGATTGAGACCTCGCGGGTGATTCCCCGGCGAGCCCGGAGGTCTCGCCAACCGGCCACGCGGAGCGTGGCGTTCCGGAACGCCGCGTTTCACGCGGCTGGATGGCAGGGCTCCAGCCCTGCCGGGAACCCGCACCGAGCAATGATCGCGTCTGACATCGCCGCCGCGCGCCCAGAGCGGATCCGGTCCAGCAGTCATTTCCCAACAGGAAACCGCGCCTTCACGGTGTAGCTGTGAGCCACCTCGCCGTTTCGCACCTTCTCCGTCTCGTCCTTCGGCAGGAACGAGCGAACGTAATCCACGCGCACGGATTCGGGCGCCACGGTGACTCGCAGGTGCCCGGAGTTGGGCAGTACGTCACCGGAGCGATAGGCCTGCCGATTGAACGCCGTATACGTGGAGTCGGCCGGATTGGGCGTCGACTGATACACGACGCCATCCAACTCCTGACGCGCATAGATGTGATCGTGCCCCTGGAAGAAGATCGTCACGCCGGTCTTCACCATGAGCTGGTGGATGGGAAGTTCCCATCCGGGCCGCTTCTGCGCGAACGCGGAGACTCCACGCCGATCGAGACCGCCCCACTCGAAGCCCGTCGCGCATTCCACGCCACCGCGGCCCGTGCCGAGCACGTGATGTGAGAACACGAATTTGAAACGCGCGCGGCTCTCCGTCAGCGTCTTCGTCAGCCATTTGTATTGAGCATCACCCAGCGTGATGTCCCATTGGTCGCGCCGCCCTTTCGACTTCGCGTCCTTGTCCTGATGCTCGGCTCCGGCCTCGTTGTCGACGGCGACGGACGAGTGCCAGTAAGGATCGATCACCACGAACAGCGCATCGCCCCAACTCCACGCGTAGTAATCACGCAGGAGGCCGATGTGGTCGACCATCTCCTCGTCGCCCGTGTAGAACCCATCGGGCGCGGGGAGCGGGAAATACCTGGTGCGCGCCCGGCCGGCCATCACCGCCGGATTGTTCGGCGTGCCATCCAGGAGATAGCGGGCCGCCTGTTCGTGATTGCCATTCACGAGGAAGAGCGACGACGACGAACCGACCATGGAGAGAAACGGCCGCTGATGCGCGTAGACGCGATCTACGCCGGTTTGATCGATCGTCTTGCGGCTGATGAGACGCTCGATGCTGAAATCATCGCCGAGGGTGATGTAGAAGTCGGGTGGGTCCTTCGCCACGTTCTGCATCGTCACGCGGTAGAGGTCGGCGCCGTACATCTTTCCCGAACGTTCCGGGTGGGAATCGCCCTGCAGGGCGAACGTGTAGGTGCTGCCCGGCGCCCGCTGCGTGTGGAACGTGCCTTCCGTCCCGGCGCGATATCCGGGCTCGCCCGGATGTCGCGACATCAGGCGGTACACGTAGCGGGTGTTCGGTTGAAGCCCCTTCAACTCGATCTCAGTGGGAGCGTTGGCCTTCACGATCGTAGTGGCGGTCTTGCCATCCCAGGTCTGCCGCGTCTTGCCGAACTCGACGTAGGCCTCGATCTCGGCGGACGACAGGACGCTCAGCGTGATGGATCGATCCGTGGGACGGCCCAGGATCTGGTTGATCGTGTCCTCGGGCGGAACGGTGCGCAGAAGCGTGAACGCCGCTGCGAGCGCCGCGAGGCTCCACCGAAGAAGGATCATGCGAAAAAGCTCCTGTGAGCGCTCCAGCCCGACGCGTCGCCCTTGGCCATCACTTCGGCGCCGTCAGGGTGTAGGAATGAACCACGCGGCCGTTCGACCGGGCATCACGCACCGATGAGCGTACGAACTCGACCACCGACGCCTCGGGCGCGACGCGCACGCGCATGTACCCGGGCGGGGGGAGGATCGTGCCTGACGCATAGCCATATTCGGCGGCCATCTTCTCGGCATCGTTGCCCAGGTGTCCGGGCTGCGGCACGAGTTGATAGACGATGCCGTCCCGATCCTGCTCCGCGAAGAAGTGGTCGTGCCCGTGGAACACGACCTGCACGCCGGCGCGGCGCAGCAGGTCGTGAATCGGCGCGTCCCATCCACGCCGGCGCTGTGGGAACGCGAGCGTGCCGTCAGCGTCACGTCCGCCCCATTCGCCGAACACGGACGCCTCCGAACCGCCGCGGGCTTCGGCGTCGGCCCCGCCGACCAGGTGGTGGATGAACACGAATTTGAACTTCGCTCGGCTCTCGGTGACGGTTTTCGTGAGCCAGCGATACTGCGCTTCGCCGAGTGTCCACGACCACCGGTCATCGGCCTTGCCTCGGTGATCGCGCGTCGCCCAGAACGGGTCGAGCACGACGAAGAGCGCATCGCCCCATTCGAACGCGTAGTAGTTCTGGAGCAGGCCGTTCACGGCATCCGGCGTGGTGTTGCCGGTGTAGATCCCACCGGGTTCGGGCCCGGGGAAGTACAGCTTGCGCTGCGCATTCGACCAGTGAGGCATGTCGTTGGCATCGCCCTGATCGCGCCAGCCGATCTCGCCGTCGTGGTTGCCGACCGTGAGGAAGACCGGCGAAGCCACACCGACGATCCCGAAGTACCACCGCTGCGCCTGGTATTGGAGCAGGGCCGTACGGAAGTTGCCGCGGCGTTTGTCCGTCATGAACGTGTCGCCGAGGTCGACGTGAAAGTCCGGATGATCCATCACGACGTTTTGGAGCGTGCGGGTGTACACGGCGAGATCGGTGCCGGGATCCAGGTGCGAATCCGCCTGGACGGTGAATTCGAAGGACTGGCCGCGCGCTCGCTGCGTGTGGAACGTCTTGGGTTCGCTGCCCTCGAAGTCCGTGGCGTTGGTGCCGGCGGCGCGATGGAAGAAGCGATACGTGCAGGCCGTGTCGGCGTTCAGGCCGTCCATGAGGATCTCTGCGGGCTTGCCCGCGGAGAACGTCCGGACGGGTGACTTCTTGCGCTCGCGAATTCCTTCGGGCCCGAACTCGATGAACCCTTCGAGGTCCTCGGCGGTGTAGAGACTGGCGGTGATCGAAGTCTTCGTCGGGCGCGTCAGGATCAGATCGAAGGGACGGTTCGGAACGTCGAGGCGGAATCCATCCGGTGGGCGCGCGCGCGTCGTCCGGCGTGATTCGGCGCCTCGGCCCTCACCGCGCCGCTGACCGCCGCCGCGCGCGGGACGGCTGGCGGGGCCCGCGTCCTGTGGCGGCGCCGGGGCCTGCTGAGTGAGCTCAGCGGCGGAGAGGGATGCGTTCCCATCCCGATCCGCCTTGTCGAACATGGACAGGCCACTCCGCTCGAGTTCGTCCGCGGTGACCGAGCCGTCGTGGTCTGCGTCGACTTCGGCCCAGTGCGCACGCACGAACCCGCCCATGGCCGATCGGACGCCGTCGCGGGTGTCGCGCTCGGCGGCCGTGACCTTGCCGTCCGCGTCGCGGTCGTAGCCGGTGAACGTCGTTCGGATCTCGGTCGTCATCTCGGCCCGTGTGAGGACTCCGTCGTGGTTCTGGTCCATCTCTGCCACGTGGTCGACGATCCACGGCTTGCGATTCGGATCGGCAGGGTCCGGTCCGCCGCGTGGCGGCTTGGGGCGGTCGGTGGGGCGGGACGCGGGCGCGGGCGTGGCTGCGCGCACGGGACCGGCGGCGTAGGTTTCCTCGTGTGTCGTGCCGTCCGTGTTCGTGAAGGTGAACCGGTGTGTCCCGTCGCCGACGATCGTGTAGTGCACGGATCCCGTCTTGCCGGCCTGCTCGTAGGTGAGCTCGAAGGACTTGCCACTGGCCAGGGTCCTGAAGTCCGTGATGCGAGCGCCACGCAGCGGAGTCGTCGCCGGGCGGATCGGATGCGCATGGGGCTGCGGATCGACCTGGCCCTCGCGCTCGGTGACCTCGCCGTGGAAGCCGCCGTTCAGGTAGGGGTACGATTTCGTCGCGTGATAGTGGTACCCGAGCTTCGGGTCATCGTGGCCATTGAAGGGATCGAGTGCGCGAGTGGGCGAGCCGTCCGGCTCCTTGAACCCGAAGATGGGGTAGCCGTCGAGCGCGTAGGCCACGGGCTTGGCCGGGTCCTCCGCGTTCAGGAACGCGGGCGCCAGGTGGTAGTGGTAGTCGTCTGCGCGACCGGAGTGGCCGCCGAAGAGGTCGAGCTCGCCAGCGAGAAACGTGTCCGTCGTCCCGTCGTTCTTGATGGGGTTGAAGATCGGTACCCCGTTCACGGCGATGGCGATGGCTCCGCGGAAGAAGTGCGTGCGCGCCGAGGTCGGGTTCGCGGCGACCGCCGGTCGAAGGGGGAACTGCCACGCGTTCTGACCCGTGTAGACCTGGGGCAATGGGACCTGCTGCTGCCACGCCGTGATGCCCACCATCATCTGGTGGTCGGGAATGCCGTCGGACTCGACGAAGAAGAGACTGTCATCCCACCGGGTGCGGACGTGGTTGGTGTAGCGGTCGAACGCGCGTGCCAAGTCCGTGGGAGCGCGCGACGCTTGCGGAATCGATGAGCGCGAGTCCTGCGCGGCGAGGATGGCGGGCATCAGGATGAGCAACGAACTCGCGGCGACGGGAAGTCTCATAAGGCAGTCTCACTGCAACAGAACAGCCGAGAGCTGTCCAGGTTCCGGACCGCCGCGTGCAATGACCGCGCCCGAGGCTGACTCCGCCGGCGCTGGTGCGGCGCCGGCCGTCAATCTCGGCGAGCCCGGCGGTCTCGCCGACCGGCCACGCGGAGCGTGGCGTTCCGGAGCGCCGCGTTTCACGCGGCTGGACGGCAGGGCTCCAGCCCTGCCGGGAACCCGCCGCGTGCGATGCCAGCGCGGGCGCGTCGTCCGGCCCACCTCGCCGCGATCGAGACCTCGCGGGCGATCCCCGGCGAGCCCGGCGGTCTCGCCAACCACGCGGAGCGTGGCGTTCCGAGACCACGCGGCTCGTCCCGCCCTGCCGGGAACCGCCGCGTGCGATGCCAGAGCGGGCGCGTCGCGCGGCAGCCGCGATTGAGACCTCGCGGGCGATTCCCCGGCAGCCCGGAGGTCTCGCCAACCGGCCACGCGGAGCGTGGCGTTCCGGAGCGCCGCGTTTCACGCGGCTGGACGGCAGGGCTCCCGCCCTGCCGGGAACTCGCCGCGTGCGATGCCAGAGCGGGCGCGTCGCGCGGCAACCTCGCCGCGATTGAGACCTCGCGGGCGATTCCCCGGCGAGCCCGGAGGTCTCGCCAACCGGCCACGCCGAGCGTGGCGTTCCGGAGCGCCGCGTTTCACGCGGCTGGATGGCAGGGCTCCCGCCCTGCCGGGAACCCGCCGAGTGCGATGCCAGAGCGGGCGCGTCGCGCGGCAACCTCGCCGCGATTGAGACCTCGTGGGTGATTCCCCGGCGAGCCCGGCGGTCTCGCCAACCGGCCACGCGGAGCGTGGCGTTCCGGAGCGCCGCGTTTCACGCGGCTGGACGGCAGGGCTCCCGCCCTGCCGGGAACTCGCCGCGTGCGATGCCAGAGCGGGCGCGTCGTCCGGCACACCTCGCCGCGATCGAGACCTCGCGGGCGATTCCCCGGCGAGCCCGGAGGTCTCGCCAACCGGCCACGCCGAGCGTGGCGCTCCGGAGCGCCGCGTTTCACGCGGCTGGACGGCAGGGCTCCGGCCCTGCCGGGAACCCGCCGCGTGCGATGCCAGAGCGGGCGCGTCGTCCGGCCCACCTCGCCGCGATTGAGACCTCGCGGGCGATTCCCCGGCGAGCCCGGCGGTCTCGCCAACTGGCCACGCCGAGCGTGGCGTTCCGGAGCGCCGCGTTTCACGCGGCTGGACGGCAGGGCTCCCGCCCTGCCGGGAACCCGCCGCGTGCGGTGCCAGAGCGGGCGCGTCGTCCGGCCCACCTCGCCGCGATTGAGAGCCCGGCGGTCTCGCCAACCGGCCACGCCGAGCGTGGCGTTCCGAGCGGCGGCGAGAAAATCTCGCGGGGGGAGCTGGATGTTTATGCGCATCTTCGTATCAACATGCGCATGTTTCAGCACGGCCCGCGGGACGGTCCTGCGGGCCGCGGCTGTTTGGGCCAGGGTGCGCCATGCCCGTCAAGGCCGAGATCTGGCAAGAGCGACAAGCTGCAATCCGCACGCTGCTTCGTGATGAATCCATCGCGAACCAGACGGAGCTGCTGGCGCGTCTGCGACAGCTGGGCCTCTCGGCCACCCAGTCGAGCGTTTCACGCGATCTTCGCGAGATGCGCGTCGCGAAGGTGGACGGCCATTACATCCTGCCCGATCAGCTCGGGCTGACACCGCCCGCGACGACGGACGGAGCCGATGTCTTCGGCCACGTCGTCGCCGTGAAGGTTGCGGGTCCGCATCTCCTCGTCGTCCAGACGACGCCGGGAGGCGCCTCCGCCGTCGGCCTCGCGGTCGACAACGCACGTTGGAGCGAGGTCGTCGGCACGGTCGCCGGCGACGACACGTTGTTCGTTGCCACTCAGAGCCGACGCGATCAGGCCATCGTGCACGCGCGGCTCCAGCAGTGGATGGAGAAGAGAACCGATGAGTGATCCGATCGTCCTCGCCTTCAGCGGCGGGCTCGACACGTCGTACTGCGTGCCCTGGCTGAAGGAGCAATACAGCACGGACGTCATCACCGTCACCGTGGACACGGGCGGCCTCGATGACGACGCGCGCCGCGAACTCGAGCGCAAGTCGAATGCGCTCGGTGCGAAGAAACACATCCTCGTGGATGGACGCGAGTCGTTCTTCAACGAAACGCTCCGGTTTCTCGTCATGGGCAACGTGCTGCGGGGCAACATGTATCCGCTGTGCGTCGGCGCCGAGCGCGGACTCCAGGCCCGGGTCGTCGCTGACGTCGCGCGACAGCTCGGCGCGAAAGCCATCGCGCACGGATGCACCGCGGCGGGCAACGACCAGGTCCGGTTCGAGGTCGCATTGCGGACACTCGCTCCGGAACTCGACATCATCGCGCCCATTCGCGACCTGGGCCTGTCACGGGAGCAGGAGGTGAAGTTCCTCCAATCCCACGGCTATCCCGTGAACGCCGAGAAGGCCGCGTACTCGGTCAACCGCGGATTGTGGGGCTGCACGATCGGCGGGAAGGAGACGACGGACACCATCGCCACGCTCCCCGAGGATGCGTGGGTGCTGACGCGCGGCGCCTTCGATCGGCCGCGTGCATCGGAGGTGCACACCGTCTCCTTCGACGCCGGCGTTCCCATGGCGGTCGACGGCACGCGATTGAGCGCCGTTCCGCTCGTGGAACGACTGGACGCGCTCGCGGCGCCGTTCGGCGTCGGCCGCGGGATCCACCTGGGTGACACGATCTTCGGCCTCAAGGGCCGTGTGGCGTTCGAGGCGCCCGCCGCGTCGATCCTCATCCAAACGCACCGCGAGCTGGAGAAACTCACGCTCACCGGCCGCCAGCAGCGTTTGAAGGACACGGTCGCCGCCATCTACGGCGATTGGATCCACGAAGGGCAATTCCTCGAACCCGCCTGCCGCGATGCCGAAGCGCTGTTCATTCGTTCGCAGGAGCGCGTGACGGGCACCGTGACGTTCCGTCTGCGCACCGGCTCGTGCTTCGTGGAGGGAGTGGCGTCGCCCCACTCGCTCAAGGCCGCATCCCGCGGCGTGTACGGCGAGGCGACGGGTGAATGGACGGCCAGCGATGCCCGCGGGTTCTCGCGGCTTCTGGCGCTGCCCGGGATGTTGCATCAACGGGCGAAGGGAGCGCAGGCGTGAAGACGATCCTGATCGACAAGATCGGTTCGGTGACGATGAACTGCAAGCTGTCGCGCGAAGTCCGCGTCTCCGCGGACATCACGTGCACGGAAGGGAGCGTCGTCGCCATTCGCGTGTTGACGTCGAAGAGCACCTACAACCAGCTCGAGCTGCCGTCGGGCCGCTTCTCGCAGATCAAACCGGGCGACGTCGTCGCCGGCGCGTTGGGACACCGCAAGGCGCTTTTCGGCTATTCGGGTCACCTTCCCGAATCGCTGAAGCCGGGCGACAAGGTGAACATCCTGAACCTCGGCGGCGTCATCGGGATCTGCGACAGCGTCAACCCCGATCTCGGCCAGCCCTTCGTCTGCGAGGTGCTGGGGCAGGTTCTCCATTTCCCCTACCTCGGCGAGCGCATCGGAGTGCCGGCGCACATCACACAGGGCGCCATTCACCTCGAAGATCGCCTGGACGTCCAGGGCATTCCCGTGATCGCCGTCGTCGGGTCGTGCATGAACGCCGGCAAGACGGCCGCGGCGTGCGCGCTCGTTCAGGAGCTCACGCATCGCGGATTCCGCGTCGCCGCGGGCAAGACCACGGGCGTGTCGCTTCGTCGTGACATCCTGGCGATGGAGGATGCGGGCGCCCGTCGCACCATGATCTTCACCGATCTCGGCATCGTCACGACGACCGCCGAGTCCGCGCCCCGTGCCGCGCGCACGCTGCTCACGAAGCTCGCCGCGGAGCGCCCGGACGTCATCGTCCTCGAGCTGGGTGACGGACTTCTGGGGCTCTACGGAGTCGACGCCATTCTCGACGACGTGCCCGTTCGCAAGACGTTCAGCGCCGTCGTGCTCGCGGCGAACGACCCGGTGGCGGCGTGGGGCGGCGTGCGGCTGCTCCGCGAGCGCCACGATCTCCAAACGACCGTCGTCACCGGTCCAGCGACGGACAACAGCGCGGGCACCAAGCTCGTCGAACGCGAAACGTCTACGCCCGCTCACAACGCTCGGTCGGATGCGCCCGGCCTCGTCACCGTCGTGCTCGGCACGTCGGCCATGAAGTCGGTGGCTTCGGTCCAGAACCTGGGAGGCTCGGGTGACGGCGCCTGACCGCGAACTCATCGACGTCGCCGTGTTCGGTGGACAGGGCTACGTGGCCGGCGAGCTGCTGCGGATCCTCTCGCTGCATCCGCGCTTCCGTGTCGCGGCCGTGTTCTCGACATCCCAGGGCGGCGAATCCGTGACGGCGTCGTTTCCCCATCTCGCCGGCACGACCGTCGACGGGCTGACGTTCCGGTCGCAGGACGAGCACGCGTCCCTGTTCCATTCGGGCAGGCCCGTGGGACTGTTCTTCGCCACGCCGCACGGCGCCACGGCGTCGCTCGCCGACCGTGTGTTGTCCGCAGCCGAAGCGGCGCGAGCGGACGCGAAGGCCGTGGATCTGTCCGCGGACTTCCGCTTCCGAGATCCCGCGCGGTATGCGGCCATCTACGCCCACGAGCACGAGGCCCCGGGGCGACTGCCTCAGTTCGTCTGCGCCGTGCCCGAGCACTTCCGCGGGAGACCGCCGGCACACGCGACGCAGCCCGGCTGCTTCACCACGGCGGTGACCGTCGCGGCCTTTCCGTTCTTCGCCGCAGACCTCGTCGAGGCCGACGTCTTCGTGGCCGCCGTGACGGGAAGCTCCGGAAGTGGCCGCACGCCGGCGCAGAACACCCATCACCCGGAGCGCAGCGGGAACCTGTACGCGTACAACCCGCTCGGGCACCGGCACGAAGCCGAGATGCGCATGCTGATCGGCGCGGCGCGTCCCGGTGCGGAGCCGGACGTGCAGTTCGTGCCGCACTCCGGCCCCTTCGTGCGCGGCATCCACGCGACGCTCAGGATGACGCTGAAGCGCGATGCGAATGCGAAGGACCTCGCGTCGGCGGTCAACGCGTTCTATGGCGAGGGCTTCGTCCGCGCCAGCACGATTGCGCCCAAGCTCACGGAGGTCGTCGGTACCAATCGCGTTCGCATCGGTGTCGCGACGAGGGGTCGAACGCTCGTCGTCACGTCCGTCGTGGACAACCTGACGAAGGGCGCGGCTGGTGGCGGAGTGCAGTGGATGAACAGGCTGTTCGACCTGGACGACTCGTGCGGTTTGAAACTGCCCGGCCTCGGTTGGGCTTGAGAGAGACATGACGACAGGAACGCAAATGGAGAAGGAACCCGCGAAGGCATCGGCGCTGCTGGACGTCTTCCACCAGATCGACGTGGAACCCGTCAGCGGCGAGGGTGTGTGGATCACGGCCCGCGACGGGCGCCGCTACCTGGACTTCTATGGAGGTCACGCCGTGGCGCTTCTGGGATACGACCATCCGAAGCTCTGCGCGACGCTCGATGCGCAGGCCCGGAGGTTGTTCTTCCAGACCAACGCCGTCGACCTCGCCGTACGCCAGAAGGCCGCGACGGCGCTCATCAATTTCGGACCGGCGGGATTCTCCAAGGTCTTCTTCGTGAATTCCGGCGCCGAGGCCATCGAGAACGCGCTTCGCGTCGCGTTCCTGGCGACGAAGCGCCCGCGCGTCGTCGCGTTGAAGGGTGCATTCCACGGACGGACGGCCGCCGCCGCGGCGATCACGGATGGCAACCAGGCCTGGTACGCCTTCCCGAACAAGCCGTTCGCGACGACGACGGTCGACCTCGACGACGTTCATGGTCTCGACGAGGCGGTGGGCGACGACGTGGCGGCCGTGATCTTCGAGCCCGTGCAGGGCCTCGCCGGCGCTCGTTCGCTCTCCCAGGAATTCGTGCACGCCTCACGTGAAATCACGCGCCAGCGCGGCGCGGTCCTGATCTTCGACGAGGTGCAGTGCGGAGTCGGACGAAGCGGGTACCCGTTCGCGGCGCAAGGGTACGGCGTCACGCCGGACATCCTCGCGACCGCCAAGGGGCTCGCGGGCGGGTTCCCGGTGGCAGCCGTGATGCTCGGCGATGCGCTCGCGTCGATCGTCAAGAAGGGCGACCTCGGCACGACGTTCGGCGGTGGGCCCCTGGCGTGCGCGCTCGTCGACGTCGTGCTGCGCACGATCGATGAGGAGCAGCTCCTGCCTCGGGTGCGTCGCCTCTCGAAGCGGATCCTCTCCGAGTCGATCGGTGGTCCCGTCGTCGCGACGCAGGGCATGGGCTATCTGCTCGGTCTGCGCACGAAGCGGCCGGCCAAGGAGATACTCGGCGAGCTGCGCAAGCGCGGCATCCTCGCCGGCGGTGCCAACGACCCGAACATCGTGCGTCTGCTCCCCCCGTTGATCCTCGAGGACGATCACGTCGATCGCTTGCTCGCGGCGTTGAAGGAAATCCCGGCGTGAAGAAGTTCATCGATCTATCGGATCTCGATCGGGATGAGCTGGCGGCGGTGCTTGCACGCGCGCAGGCGCTCGAGCGCGCGCCTCGCAGCGACGTCGGGCGCAATCGCGTCGTCGGACTCCTGTTCATGAATCCGTCGCTGCGCACGCTCGCCTCCATGCAGGCGGCGATCGTCCAGCTCGGCGGCGGGTCGTTCGTGATCACACCGGGCCAGGGGTCCTGGCAGCTCGAGACGCGTCGTGGCGTCGTGATGGACGGCGACGCCGCGGAGCACATCCGCGAGGCCGTACCCGTTCTGTCGCAGTACTGCGACGTCCTCGCGGCGCGGTGCTTCGCCCGCGGCAAGGATCTGGCGGAGGATCTGGCCGATCCCGTGATCCACGCCATGGCCGAGCTCTCACCCCGCCCGTTCATCAACCTCGAATCCGCCATCACGCATCCGTGCCAGTCGCTCGCCGACTGGAAGACCCTGGACGACGTTGGGATTCCGGCGCAGGGCGGGAAGTTCGTGCTGTCGTGGGCGTGGCATCCCAAGCAGCTGCCCCTCGCCGTCGCGTCGTCGACGGTGCGCATGGCGGCGCGGCGCGGAATGAACGTCACGGTGCTTCGTCCCGAGGGCTTCGCCCTTCCGGATGAGGTGATGGCCGACGCCCGTGCGCTCGCGCTCGCCTCCGGCGGTTCGGTGCAGGAGACCGACGACCGCCGCGCCGCGATGCGGGGCGCGCACGTCCTCTACACCAAGTCGTGGACGGCGCCGTCGCGCTACGGCCAGAACGCGGAGGAGGCGGCCCTTCGCGCCCCGCTCAAGGGCTGGTGCGTCGACGAGCCGTGGTTCGCCGAGTCGGCGCCGGGCGCGAAGTTCATGCACTGCCTCCCCGTTCGACGCAACGTGAAGGTGACGGATCAGGTTCTCGATGGGCCGCGAAGCATCGTCGTGCGGCAGGCGGGCAACCGCCTGCATGCGCAGAAGGCCCTTCTTCATGAAATGCTGACGCGTCCGGAGTGGAGCACGTGACCCCCAGCCCGGTGCGCGCGATGGAAGCCGTTGGTTCGCTCGAAGCACAGATTCAGGTGCCCCTGTTCGGGGCCGCGGAAAGGAACACCCATGAGTTCGGTTCATGATCGCAACGCCACGATGGACGCGCTGAAGCGCGCACTGCCCTACATCCGCCTGTACAAGGGCCGCACGTTCGTCGTGAAGATGGGCGGCGCCGTTTGTGGAGACGCAGCCGGGCTGCGCAGCATCGCCGAGCAGGTCAGCATCCTGCGAGAACTCGGCGTCCGCATCGTCATCGTCCACGGTGGTGGGCCGCAGACGACCGCGCTCTCATCCAAGCTCGGCATCGAGACCCTGTTCGTCGACGGCCGGCGCGTGACGGACGAGAAGACGCTCGAAGTCGCCGTCATGACCATGAACGGCGCCATCAACACGGCGATCCTCGCGGCGGCGCGCGCGGCGGGACTGCCCACCGTCGGAGTCTCGGGAGTCGATGCAGGGCTGATCCGCGCCCGCCGCCGCCCGCCGCGCGTGAAGATCGCAGGCGAGGTTCGCACGACCGTCGACTTCGGTCACGTGGGCGACATCGTCACCGTGGATGCGTCCGTGCTGACGCGCCTGCTCGACGCGGGGTACGTGCCCGTCGTGAGCCCGCTCACCGCCGACGACCAGGGCAACATCCTGAACGTCAACGCCGACACGGTTGCAGCCACGCTTGCCCGGGAGATGGGCGCCGAGAAACTCGTGTTCCTCCAGGAGGCCCCCGGCATCCTCGAGGACAAGAACGATCCCTCCTCGCTGATCTCGTACACGGACGTGCGTGGGTTGAACACGCTGCTCGAGCGCGGCGCGCTCGACGCGGGCATGCTTCCCAAGGCGAACGCGGCGAAGGAGGCGCTCTACGGCGGTGTGAAGCGGGTTCACGTGATCGGAGGTGGTCCGGACAGTCTTCTCGTCGAGATCTTCACGAACGAAGGCGCGGGGACGCTCATCGTCATGGAGATGCGTGACCTGCTTCCGGCCGAGCAGACGGGTAACGGTCGCGTGGAAGCGATCCTGAAATCCGCCGAAAGCACGCGGGGATGAACGACGCGGAGCTTCTGGCATTCCATCGAGCGCTGGTGAGGACGCCCTCGGTCTCTCACCAGGAGCGCGCGATCTGCGATTTCGTGCAGGGATGGCTCGGCGAGCGCGGGGTCGACGTTCACCGGGTCGGTGACAACGTCTTCGCCATGATCGGCCGCGGGCCGATCCTCTGCATGAACAGTCACCTCGATACCGTGCCGCCGACCCCCGCATGGACACGTGATCCCTACGACGTCCGCGCCGAAGACGGCAAGGTCTTCGGGCTGGGGAGCAACGACGCGAAGGCCTCGGTCGCCGCCATGACCGCCGCGTTCCTGCGACTGCAGCAACGCCAGGCCTCGCTCGACGTGCGGTTGATGCTCGCGTTGACGTGCGAGGAGGAGACCGGGGGAAAGGGCGCCGAAATGCTCGTGCCGGAGCTGCGCAATCGCGGTCTCGCGCCGGCGGCGGCCGTCGTGGGAGAGCCGACGGCGCTCGACGTCGCCGTGGCGCAGAAGGGCCTCCTGATCGTCGAGCTGAAGCGGTCG
The DNA here is from genome assembly GCA_044222185.1 of Planctomycetota bacterium. Taxonomy (GTDB): domain Bacteria; phylum Planctomycetota; family CAIWVZ01; genus JBGANV01. The sequence continues at coordinate 274,463 of JBGANV010000002.1, read as the reverse complement.
GGGAAGGCCTGTCACGCCGCGAATGCGCGCACGCTGGGGATCGAGAATCCGATCCGCCGCCTCGCCGCGGACATCGTCGGCACCCACGACGTCGACTGGGGCTCGGCGCACGAGATGCTCGGTGACGTCACGGCGGAGCCGACGGTCCTCGCCGCGGGATCGGCTCGCAACACGGTCCCGGCCGAGGCCACGTGCGTGTTCGACGTCCGCACCAATCCCGAGCCCGGGCACGAGGTTCTCGTGCAACGGCTGCGCCAGGCGACTTCGGCGGAGGTGCGCGTGATCTCCGATCGGCTGAAGCCGTGCGAGATCCGTCCCGATCATCCCCTCGTGCAGGCAGCGCGGCGCGCGCGCCCCGAATCCGAGACTTTCGGATCGCGGACGCTGTCGGACATGGTGTTCTTCCGAGGCATCCCCACGATCAAGGTCGGACCGGGAAGGACGGAGCGTTCGCACACGCCCGACGAATTCGTCCTCGAATCGGAGATCATCGAGGGTGCGCATTTCTATGAACATCTCGCGCTCGAGTTCGCGAGACAGGAGCGAAGCGATGACGCGGCTCTGGGATCGCGGTGAGGCTCTCGACGATCTCGTCCTGCGGTACACCGCGGGCGAGGATCACGTTCTCGATGAGCGACTGGTGTCGTTCGATGCCGAGGCTTCGGCCGCGCACGCGGACATGCTGAATGCGGCCGGGTACTTGAGCGCGGAGGACCTCGAGAAACTGAGCCGTGCACTCGCGGACATCGCCGCATCGCACGCACGCGGCGAGTGGCACGTCACGCTTTCCGACGAGGACTGCCACACGGCGCTCGAGAATCGGCTCGTCGCCGCGGTCGGCGAAGCTGGTCGCCGCATCCACCTCGGTCGATCGCGGAACGACCAGGTCCTTGCGGCCGTGCGCCTGTTCCTGAAGGCGGCGCTCGCGGAGCTCGCCCGCGAGGCGAACGACGTCGCCGCAGCGCTGGACGGACTGGTCGTGCGGCAGGGGGCCGTGGCGCTGCCTGGATACACGCACATGCAGCGCGCCATGCCGTCGACGGTCGCACTGTGGGCCGGGGGTTTCGCGTCGGAGATCCGGGACGATGCGGCCGGGCTGGCGCTCGCCGCACGCCGCGCCGACAAGAACCCGCTGGGATCGGCGGCGGGTTACGGCGTTCCCGTGCTGACCCTCGACCGCCAGATGACCGCTCGCACGCTCGGGTTCGCCGAGGTTCACGAGCCCGTCACGGCCGTGCAGCTGTCCCGTGGGAAGGCGGAGGCGTCCGCATTGTTCGAAGCCGCCCTGTTGGGCCAGGACCTGGGACGTCTTTCGGCGGACCTCTGTTTGTTCAACACGTCCGAGTTCGGGTTCGTGAAGCTCCCGCACGCTTTCACGACCGGGTCGTCGATGCTTCCCCAGAAGCGCAACCCGGATCTCTTCGAACTGGCCCGAGGACGTACGGCCGTCGCCGTCACGGCCTTGTTCGAGGTGATGCAGATCACCACGAAGATGACGTCTGGCTACCACCGCGACTACCAGCTGATCAAAGCGCCGCTGTTCCGTGGACTCGACGCCGTTCGCGACACGGCGCGCCTCCTCGCCCATGCCGTCGCGGGCATTTCGTTCGTTCCGGAGAAGACGCGCGCGGCCATCGATCCCTCGCTTCATGCCGCCGAGAAGGCCTATCGCCTCGTCGTGGAAAAGGGCCTGCCGTTCCGCGACGCCTATCAACTCGTGCGGGAATCAGCCGCCGGTTCCGACACGAACGCCGATCGAACTGGCTCATCGGGGATGTGACGCCGCGCAGCTGGACCGGGCGATGCGTCGCGCTCGCGGCCGCCCACGTCCTCGGGCCTAGGGCTCACCCAGGCATCGCCGCAGGTGCCGTTCGTATTCGGCACGGCGCGGGGTGGGGCGGTCGGGCAGGGTGACGATGGCATCGCGCCACGCGTCCGCCGCGGCGGGAAGGTCGTGAATGGACTCGAGCAGCTCCGCGAGCTGCCGCGCGAGCGCGTAGTTCCGCGGATAGATCCGGCGGGCGCGGCGCAGTTGATCGACGAAGATCGGAGCGAGGCCCGGATTCGACGGGGCCGTCGACATCTGGCACTCGCTGCAAAGGAGCCATGCCGATGGGGGATCGGCCGGGCGACGGGGCCCCACGTGTGATGCCCGCGCCAGTGCTGCGTGAAGGTCGGCTTCGGCGCGCCGGCCGAGATTCCGAAGCCCGATCGCGAGTTGGTGGTGGGACTGGTCGATCAACGCGCTCGCCTCGACCGCTTGTGGGAACCGGGACGCGATCGCCTCCCCGAAGGCGATGGTGTACTCGAACCAGTAGGCTGCCGCCGCTCGTTCGCCGTGCTCGTCGAGGAGATTCCCGAGTCCGTGGATTGCGCTGCACAACCGCTCCCGCTGGCGGTAGTTCGCGGGGTCGAGTTCGGCGTTGGCCGCGATGGATGCGACGTTGTCGTGCATCCGCGCCAGGACCGTCGCCGTCGACTCCTTGCTGCGGTCGTCGGACGATTGGATCGTCGCCGCGACGGCGCCCTGGTACGCCATGCGACATAACGGGCTGCGCGGCATGGCAGCGAGCGCGGCGCGGGCGTAGTCCAGGCTCTCCAACCTGTGCGCGCGCGCCGCCTCGAGATCGAACAGGACTTCGTCGATGTGGGCGCGCTCGGCCAACGCGTAGTGCTTCGCTCGGAGCGTGTTCGCGTCGTTTGGACGCCGAGCGAGGAGGTCATCGACCAGGCGTTCGCGTTCTCTCCACAGCGCGTCGACGGCGCGGAGGTCGCCCGCCGTGAGCTCCAGGTCACCGAGTCGCTCGTAGCTCCACGAAAGGTCATCGCGAATCTCGTCGTCACCGGGCGCTTCACTGAGGAGGGATCGGTGGACGTTCATCGCCTCGCGGTAGAAGGGCTCGGCGAGCAGCGGGTTCACGTCCTTCTGGAGGTCGCCGAGGCGGATGGTGATCAGGGCGTCGAGCCGCTGTATGGCACGATCGTGCGGACGGTCGGCGAGGATCTGCCGGACGGCGACCCGCGCCGCCATCTGGTTCTCGTTCGCCGCCATGGTGTTTCCGCATTCGAGGTGTGCGGCCCCCAGTTCGCTGAGCAGGCGCGCGCGTCGTCGTCGGAATCCGCCGAGGTGAGGCACGCTCGCAAGGCATGCGTCGACCCGTTTGATCTCGGCTGCGTAGATCCGCGCTCGCTCGGGAGCGGGCACGGCTTCGTCGGCGCTCGACATGGCGTCGGTGAGGTGCTCATCGACCTCGCTGCCCATCACGGCCGTGAGCGCCGCCTCCACCGAACGGGATTGGATCGCGATGACGGCGAGCACGATCACGACGACGATGCCCAACGCGGCGACGACGGCGGCGGCTGCGACGCGGACCACGCGCCGGCGGTTGCGCCGCAGGTACTTCTGCAGGGCGTCGCGCCACTCCGGCGGTCGCGCGAGCACGGGTTCGCCCGCCAGGTATCGCGTGACGTCCTCCGCGAGAGCGAGCGGTGACTGATAGCGATCGCCCGGTTGACGCTCGAGCGCCTTCTGCGCGATGGCGCAGAGGTCGGCGTCGCACGTGGGATCGATGGCGTCGAGCCTGGGAGCCTCCGCTGACCGCATGAATTCGAGCGCGCCGAGGAGGCCGCGTCCGCCGAGGTCGAATGGCGTGCGATCGACGAGCATCTCGAACAACACGACGCCGAGTGAGTACACGTCGGACCTCGTGTCCGCGTCGACGGAGCCCTCGACCTGCTCGGGACTCGCATAGGGAAACGAGCCGAGGGCCGGCGCGTGGTTCGTCACGCCGATCGGACCGAGGGCATCCGGCGTGAGCGCGACGGCGAGGCCGAAGTCGATGAGATGGGGCGCCCCGGTCTCGTCCACGAGGATGTTGCTGGGCTTGATGTCACGGTGGATGAAGCCCTTGTTGTGGGCGATCTGCACCGCCTGACAGACGCAGCCGAAGAGAGTGAGCCGAGCGCGTCGGTCGGGTCCGGCCGCGCTCAGCCATGTGCCGAGGGGCTGGCCGTCGACCATCTCCATGACGAGGAACGGTTGGGTCCCCTCGGCCATCTCGACGGAGCCGACCTCGAACAGTCGTGCGATCGAGGGGTGGTCCAGGCGTGCGAGCGCGGCCGCCTCCAGGTGGAACCGTCGCAACGTGTCGGCGGTGAGCATCCCCGCCCGCAGTGTCTTGATGGCGACGCGACGCGGCGGAGTGAACTGTCGCGCCTCGTACACGCAGCCCATCCCACCGACACCGACGCGGCGCAGGATCACGAAGCCCGGTATGGTCGGGAACGCGTTCAGCAGACTCGCCTCGGGCGGGGGAGTCGGCATGATCGCGCGGAGGGCTGCCAGCGGGTCCGCCGGATCGGCGTCGTTTTCGATCAGGTCGCGGACGAGTCGTTCCAGGCCGGCGTCGGTTCCGCAGGCGTCGGCGATGGCAGCCTCACGTTCCGCGGCACCGAAATCGCAGACCGCGTCGAAGATGTTCAGCGCCCGTTGGACCCGTGCGTCGGCAGCACTCGGCGCGGAGATCTCTCGGACCGCGTCCGCCGGCTCGCCCGTCAGGTCAGTCATCGCGCATACCGAGCTTGAGCCAGGCGACGCCGGCTCGCAGGTTGCGCTCGACGGTCGACTTGGAGACGCCCTGAAGGCGGGCGATCTCCTCGACCTGCAAGCCTCCGAAGTACCGGAGCTCGACCGAGTCGGCGCGACGAGGATCGATGCGCGCCAGCTCGTCCAGGAGCCCGGAGAACTGGAGCAGGTCCACCGAGCGGCGCATGGCGAGGTTGTCGATCTGGTCGAACTCGACGCGCATGGCGAGGACTCCGCGCTGGCGCTGACGGCGCCGCGCATGATCGATCAGCACTTGTCTGACCGCCCGGGCCGCAACGCAGTAGAGGTGCTTGTCACTCTGGAAGTCGACACCGCCGACCTGGCAGACCTTCAACAACGCCTGGTGAACGAGGTCCGTGGGGCGCGGTGTGAAGTCAGGCGGTTGCTGCTTCAACATGTTCGTCGCGAGGCTCGCGAGCGTGTCGTAGATGAGCGGGAGGAACTTCGCCGCGCTCGTCGTCATTCCGGAGGCTCCGGGAGCGATCGTTTCATCGCGCCCGACGTCAGGGTGGCGGGATGGCATGGTGGGTCAAAGCTCCGCGGGGCCCACATCGCTTCGGATGAGGTGCCGAAACACGACTTCGCTCCGGAGGAACGCAAGGATGAAGGCGACGGCCCCGATGATCGGCGCGAGCTTCACGTCCCAGCTCCCGGACAGCATCACGTGCACGAGCCCGATCAGCGTGGCGGCCTCGCACATGCCGAGCGTGACGAGAACGATGCGCGCCGACTTCTCCGTTCGATACGCCATCGAACCGTGGATCGCGTGCACGCGCGCGCCGACCAGGTTTCCCATCAGCGCGAGAGCGACGCAGACGCCGAGCCATGGGTTCTTGAGCAGGTCGTCCTGAGGTGGCGGCGCGGTCGGCGTCGCGTGTGCGATCGCGGCGTCGACAACGAATGCGAACACTCCGGCACTCAGTGCCATGGCTGCACCGATGATGCGGACCATCGTTCGCGTGCGATGGAGGTCTCCGAACAACTCTGGGTTCAGCATGGTGGTGAGCGATGGTTCCGCGGGGCGGGCCGGGCATTGTACAGGCGCAAAGCGACCGTGGGGCAGCCTGGCCTGCGAGCGCATTTGGGTAGCATTCCCGCCATGATCCAAGGCACCGATATCGCACGATCCATCCTCCTGACCGCTCTCGCCCTCGGCCTGGCGGTCTCATGCAGTGTCCCGAAGGAGTCGCCGATGAGCTCGAGGGTTGAGCAGGAGCCGTTCACGGACGTGCACACGTTCGCCCGGCCCCAGGACGTGCGCACGAGCCACGTGTCCCTGGATTGGACCATCGATTTCGAACGCAAGGCGATCGCCGGGACGGCGACGTTGACGCTCTCGGCTCCCGTGAAGGCGGGCCGATTGATCCTCGATACGCGGGGGCTCGCGGTCGAGGCCGCCGAGTTGATCTTGCCCGCCGGGCCACGGCCGGTCGCGTTCCGGTTCGGCACCGTCGACGCCAACTTGGGGACGCCGTTGATCGTGGACGTCACGGCGGAGACGACGGCGGTGCGCATCCGCTACCGCACGGGCGACGGGGCCTCGGGACTGCAGTGGCTTGCACCCGAACAGACGGCGTCGAAGACCGGGCCGTACCTCTTCTCCCAGGCACAGGCGATCAACGCGCGGAGTTTCATCCCGTGTCAGGACTCGCCGGGGCTTCGGATCACCTATGACGCGGTCGTTCGCGTGCCGGTCGGGACGACGGTCGTGATGTCGGCCGAGAACCGATCACGCTCCGACGAGCCGGGCGTATTCCGCTTCGCCATGCCCATCCCGATCCCGCCCTACCTCATTGCCGTCGCTGCGGGGAACTTGAAGTTCCTCTCCATCGGCGATCGAACGGGCGTCTGGTCCGAGCCCCAGGTCGTCGCGAGCGCCGCCAGCGAGTTCGCCGACCTCGAGAAGATGCTCGAGGCCGTCGAGAGCATGTTCGGCGCGTATCGGTGGCATCGGTACGACGTGTTGGTGCTTCCACCGAGTTTCCCGTTCGGCGGCATGGAGAACCCCATGATGACGTTCGCCACGCCGACGTTGCTCGCCGGAGACCGCTCGCTCGTCAACGTGATCGCGCACGAGCTCGCTCACTCCTGGTCCGGCAACCTGGTGACGAACGCGACGTGGCGCGACTTCTGGCTGAACGAGGGGTTCACCGTCTACCTCGAACGTCGAATCGTCGAGCGCGTGTATGGCACGCGAACGGCGACGCAGGAGTCGATCCTGGGCAAGAGCAGCTTGCAGTCGACGTTCGAGGAACTGAAAGGCCAGCCGAAGGACACGCGGCTCTACATCGACCTCGAGGGACGCGACCCTGACGACGGCATGACGGACGTCGCCTACGAGAAGGGCGCGCTCTTCCTCACGATGCTCGAGCGGACGGTCGGGCGGGAGCGATTCGATGCGTTCCTGCGAAGCTGGTTCGACGAGCACGCGTTCCAATCCGTCACGACGCCTCAGTTCGAGCGATTCCTCACCGAGCGGTTGTTCGGCGGTGATGCAGCCGCGATGGCATCGATCCGCGTTCGAGAGTGGCTCTACGACGAGCTGCTCCCGCCGAACGTCCCGGCGTTCGATGAGGGAGTCTTCGCCGCGCCGGCGACGGCCGCCGCCGACTTCATCGCAGGCCGCCGCGCCGCGGCGGAGCTCGACACGAAAGCCTGGAATACCGCCGAGTGGCTGCATTTCCTCGAGAAGCTGCCGGAGACTCTGGACGCGTCGCGCCTCGCCGAACTCGACCGTGCGCTCGGGTTCACGAGCCGCGGAAACGCCGAGGTGGCCGCGAGCTGGCTGCAATGCGCGATTCGCGCGCGCTACGAAGCCGCGTACCCTCGTCTGGAAGAGTTCCTGATCTCGATCGGCCGGCGGAAGTTCCTCAAGCCGCTCTACACCGAGTTGGTGAAGACGCCCGATGGGCTCGCGATGGCGCGACGGATCTACTCCAAGGCGCGGCCGGGCTATCACCCGATCTCGCAGCAGACGGTCGACAAACTCCTCGGCCTTCCATAGCGCGGGAGCGCCGGGCCACCGTCGTCTCGGCGGGGCCCGGCCGGACCGCCGCGCGTCTCGCGCGGTTCAACGGCTACGGATGGCGTCGCGGCACGAGATCATCGCGTGGCGGCGAATCCGCACGATCGCTGCGGTCGCGCGGCGCACGTTCGCCGCGGCGACCGCTGCCCGACGATCACGTGTTCAGCACGCCCTGCTGTGCGATGTGGAACTGACCGTTCGGTGGCGTGGGGCCGGAACCGTTGAAGATCACGACGGCGCCGAAGTAGACCGTCAATCCCGGCGGGAGTCCCGCCGGTCCGGTGTTGAACGTCCAGTCGAACACGCCGCACTCGCAGTTCGTGCGAGCCGCCGGGTCGGCGGGAGCGAACACGCCAGCGCCGTCCGCGAGGACCAGCGGGCTGACGAAACCGATCGGCAGGTTGCCGAGAGCGCCGAGCGACGTCGGGCCCGGGTTCGTGTCGGCGATGAGAATCACCGGCGCCTGGCGAGCCGTGCTGACGATGCGAACCGTGAGGTTCGTGTTTGGCGCGCCACTGCCGAGGACGTAGGTGTCCGCCGACGGAAGAACCGTCGTCGAGTAGTTGTACGACCAGGTCGTTCCACCCGTGTACGGTCCGGTCGAGCTGATGCCGGCGGTTCCCGTCGAGTTCTCGACGCCGCGCGTGAATCCGGAGGACCCGCTGTTCGTGGACACCATCGTGTTCAGGATCTCGCCGTTCTCCTTCAGGACCACCTGGAAGGTGTCGCGAAGCGCCGTGTTCGAGAAGTGAGCCACGTTGGTCCACTGAGCGATGAACTGCCGATTCGGGGCCGAGCCGGTCGTCGAATAGCGAACGGTTCCGTTCGCGGCCGAGTTCGGGAGGAGGTCACCCCAAAGGCCGGCGATCATGCCGTTCGGCTCCGAGGTGTTCGGGAACGTCGTCGGGTTGAACACGGTGCCGCTCGAGCTCGTCTGGCACAGGTAACCATTCGTCGAGACCTTGACCTGGGTCAGCGATCCACCGAAGAACGGGAACGTGAAGCCGAGCGTCACGGTCGAGGAGACGTCGTCGCCGACGGGGCCGGCGGTGCCGGTCGCCGAGATGTCCGTGAACGTGTACGGAGCGTTCGTGTTGACCGAGTACGACCCGACCTGCGGGATCGTGGGCTGCGCCGGGCACGATGCGGTGGGCTTGAACGGCGTGATGGTGTAGCCGCTGAATGTCGCCGAGGAGGCGTTGAACGCGAACGTGTACGACGTGCCCCAGCGGAGCGCGTTGGCGTTGGGGTTCGCGCACCACAGAGCCGTCTCCCACTTGATCGAGGTCGGCGTCGTGGTCGTCGACCAGTCGGTCCCGTCGTAGGGCTCGCCCGAGTGGTAGTTGACGTCGTGGAAGTAGGGGCTGGTGATCGACGTCGGCGCCGCGAAGTTCACCTGGAACGCCTGGCCCGAGAGGTCCGAGCTGAGGTTGTGGACGGTGAATTCGTAGTGATAGATGCCTGCGCCGGCCGGAGCGACCTTGTACGCGACTTCGAACCGGCCATCGCCCGGGATGTCCACGTTCTGGATCGTCACCGCGGGGTCGATCGCCTTCCAGAAGTACAGGGCGGACTGCATGCGCACGGTCGACGCCGCGAAGCTCGAGCTGAACGTCGCGTTGTTGTTGAAGGTGGCCCGACGGTAGGAGCAGTTGTTGTTCTTGTTGCCGGCGAGCGCGTCGTCCTGCGTGACGTACTGGGCTTCGAAGGCGTAGACCGCGCCCGCGTTCTGGGTGGGATCGACGTCGACGACCGCCGCCTGGAGACGCCGACCGATCGTCGCGTCATACCCGGCCGCACCGCCGAACGGGAAGAGGAACACGCCCGTCGCGGCGTTCACCTCGCTGCGGGGTCCCAGATTCGACTGGGTGCCGTTGAGGCCCGAGCCATACGGATCTGAGCAACCGACGCCCAGCAACGCGCCCGTGCCCGGGTTCTGGCATGGGAAGCAGAGGCTGTTGGCGAGAGCCGTGAACCCATGTTTGAGCCACGACATGCCGATCTGCTCGAAATGTCCGCCTTTCAGGCGGTAGAGGTTTTGTCCGATGACCGGGTGCAGGTTGTTGCCGCCCTGCCATTGGACGACTTGCGTGCCGTTGTTGCAGGAATCGGTACCGACCGAGTAGGCCGCGATGCCGCCGGAAACACCGAAGGCCTGCGGGCCCGTGAGATCGCCGACGATGACGTCAGGCCCCGTGCCGGTCTGCGCGAACATCAAGGACGCCGAGAGCATTGCGATTGCCAATGAGCGAACGGGAAGGCGAAGCCTCATGGAGAGGTGGCTCCTTCAAACGTGGGAACTGGGTTTTGCGGAGTGGGTGAACCCGGGGGGAATGGTGAGCTGAGGAGTATATCCTCCCCGCCAAGCGCAATGTCAGCCCCGGCTCGTGGGGCGTCCCGGCCCCGGCGGCGTGACTCACCGGGGGGGACGGCATCGCCGCCCGGACTCCCGAGCCGTCGGGGCGACTCAGCTCTAAGTCGTGATCCGCAAAAGAGTCCCGCGCGTCGGGACGCCTCGGTTCAGTAGCGGTAGATCGCCGCGGCGCCGACGTCCGTCGGCATCAGGCTCTTCGGCAGGACGTAGACATTTCCGCCGGCGGCGAGCACCAGCTCGGCCACGTCATCGAGGAGGTCGGTGCTCGCGTCCTCGGCCGTTCGCGGCGACGACACATCGCCCGTTGCCCGATCGAGTCGGCCCGGCACGTGGCGTCCGTCCTCGATCAGCATCGTCTGGACCCGACCCTGCGTGGCCGCCTTCGCGATGTTGGGCAGGTAGTTCGTCCCCCGATGCCTCGCGACCGCCACGCCGTAGGCCTCGGCGACGGCCTTCAGCGCTTCCGTGCGGCGCGGGGTCAGCATCGCGAGCGCGCGGTCGCGAATCTGTTCACGCGACATCCGCTCAGGGTCGCCCTCGATGCGTTCGTCGAGGAGGGCCGGGTTCTTCGAAACCTCGTGGAAGAGGCCGTGATAGTGATCGAACGTGGCCAGGATCAGCGGAACACGTTGATCATGCGTGAGCGGTAGGAGCGCGCGATCGACCAGGCGGAACATGGCCCGGAGGTCCTGCTTGCCGTCGTCCTCGCTGCCGCTGGTCCCGAAGTGCACCGTCCCATGTCCCGAGGTGGAGCGGACGGCCACGCCCTGACCGTGTGCCTTGCTCTCGAGTTCGCGCATCCCGCGGGGCATCCCTGGGACGTGCACGGGATCGAGGGACTCGCGTCCGCCTTCGAACAGCGTGACGTTGTCCTTCGTCAGGGCGAGCACGTAGTAGCGCACCTCGCCCTGGAGGTACTTGAGCAACGGCTTGGTGAAGAAGGAATCGGAAACGGCCACCGTCTCCGGCATCGTCTCGGCGAAGGTCCACCACGCGAGGAACTCGGGGCTGCAGTAGACCGCCAGGGCGTCACGGTTCTGTGCCCACGTTTCGTCCCGATCGAGCGTGGCGAGCTTCGTGAGGATCTCCGGCGCCCCGGCCTTGTATTCCGGCTTCTGCGCGAGCGCCGCCTCCACCGTCTTCACGGCCTTCTTGAAGCGGATCTGGTTTTCGTGCGATGCAGGCGCGTGTCGCTGCATGGGCAGGAGGATCGACACGCAAGGCTGTGCATGCTTGGCGAGGAGGTTCTGCAGGTCTTCACGCGTGAAAGGTTTCATGGCTGATTCTCGTTCCCGCGCGGCGAATCCGCCAGCCGGTAGTCCGGGGGGCGGGATCCTCCATGCGGGCTCATTATCTAACCGGACGCCCTGCGTTGCAGCAGTAGGGCTTCGGTAGTCGGAGTGCGAAGAATCCAATCAGCCGACGGAGGCGTAGTGTTTTCGTTGGGATTCACGTCCAATGAAGCCGACTCAGCTCTTGCGATTCGTCGTTTGTCTCGGTGCGGCACTGGTGCCGGGGACGGCCCAGGCTCCGACCGTGAGCCCGGTCGTTTCGTGGCATGAATGGAGCGCCGAAACCTTCGCCCGCGCCAAGGCGGAGAACCGTCCCATCCTCGTGAACGTGGCGGCGGCCTGGTGTCACTGGTGCCACGTCATGGATGAGCGCACCTTCGCCCAGGCAGACGTGGCGCGACTTCTGAACGAGCGGTTCATGGCCGTCCGCGTGGACGCGGACGCGCGCCCCGACGTCGCCGAGCGCTATGCCGATTGGGGGTGGCCGGCGGACGCGATCCTCACGCCGGATGCGAAGCCGGTGACGGAGCGGCGCGGGTTCCAGGAGCCGGACGTGTTCCTGAAGCTCCTGCAAGGCGTCGTGCGCGACCTCGATCAGGGGAAGCTGAGTGGACGTCAGGATCCGCTCCGCCCCGCCGTCGATCCCAAGGCGGATCTTGCCGCCGTGCGCGACCGCGTCGCCGCGAGATTGGACTCGCTCTTCGACGATCGCCTTGCCGGTTGGGGTCGGACTCAGAAGTACCCGCTCCCTGCGCCGATCGAGGAGGTGTTCTGGCGGGCCGTGACCTCGTCGAAATCAGATCGCCGGCGTGCGCTGGATACGCTCACCGCCGAGACGAAGCTCATCGACCCGGTCTTTGGGGGCATGTATCAATACTCGGTTCCCGATGACTGGGACCACCCGCACTTCGAGAAGCTCGCGAGCATCCAGGCGGGAGCTCTCCAGAACCTCGCCGACGCCTTCCAGGCGACGAGGACCCCCGTGTGGCTCGCGCGGGCGCGAGACATCCACCGTTACGTCGCGGCGTTCCTCACGGCGCCGGATGGGACTTTCTACGTCACCCAGGACGCGGATGTGGGCGCACATCCCGGCGATACGCGTCCGTTCGTCGATGGCCACACGTACTACGCGTTGAACGCGGAGGAGCGGCGGCGGCGCGGGATCCCGCGCGTCGACGAGCACGTCTACGCGGACGCCAACGGGCAGCTGATCCACGCGTATGCGCGGCTCTTCGACGCCACGGCCGACGCTGCGTATCGGGCGATCGCGCTCCGGGCGGCCGAACGGGTGATCGTTTCGCACGCTGCCGTCGGCGGGGGATTCAATCACGGATCGGACCGAAGCTCTGGCGTCCTGCACCTCGCCGACCAGGCGTGGATGGGCCGTGCGCTTCTGCGCCTGTACGAAAGCACGGGCGACTCGGTATGGCTTGCGCGTTCGCAACGCCTCGCCGCCGTCCTCGTCACGAGCTTCCTCGATCTGCAGACCGGCGCGTTCTTCGCGAGCACGGTCGATCCCGCCGCCGTCGGATCCCTGGCGCTGCGGCGCCGCCCGTTGATTCCGAACGCAGTGGCTGCCCGGTTTCTCGTCAGGCTCGGTCGCATGACGAACGACGAGCAGCTCCAGGCAGCAGGCGAGCGCTGCCTGCGGGCGTTCGCAGCCGACAGGATCTGGCAGGAGGAAGGGCGTTTCGTGGGCGAATACCTCTTGGGGCTGGACGAGCTTCTCGATCCGTGGGTGCACGTGGCGATCGCCGGCCCGTCCGGCGATGCAGCGGCGGACGGGCTCGTCGCCGCCCTGCGCGGCCTCGGTGATCCCCGCGTTCTCATCGATCGCCGGCCGCCCGAGGGTGGCGATGCGACTGACGCGGCGGCCTACGTCTGCACGATGGACGCGTGTTCGGCGCCGCTGCGCGAACGGGCGACGCTCCTCGAGGCGGTGAGGAAGGCGTTGCGTTAGGCGGCGGTCGTCCGCCGAGTCACACTGGCGGCGACGGCTGCGCGGCACCGCGGCCCGCGGCAAACCCGCTCGACCACGCCCACTGGAAGTTGAACCCGCCGAGCCGGCCCGTGACGTTGACGACTTCACCGCAGAAGAAGAGGCCCCGTGCATGGCGGCTCTCGAGGGTCCCGCGGCGCAGTTCGGACAGGGGAACACCGCCGCTCGTGACCTCGGCCTTCTCGTAGCCGTCGGTTCCCACGAAGCGCACGTCGCAGAACGTGAGCGCCGCGTGCGTGCGGCGCCAATCGTGGAGCGTGGCCGACTTCGCGGGACGTTCAGGATCCACCCCGGCCTCCGTGAGCAGCGCATCCACGAGGGACTTCGGGGCGCGCTGGGCGATCACGTTGCCGAGCTGGCGGTACCCGGCGAAGGCCTCCTTGCGCGCGTCGGCGATGAACTCCTCGAATGTGGGCGTGCGAGGAACGTCGGCGGCAGCCAGCGATGCTCCGGGCGGTTTGGGGAGTTCGAGGAACGGAGCGAAGGCTCCCGACGGGTGCGTGAGCGACCAGACATCGGCGCGGAGGACGACGTCCTGCTTCTCGTGGAGCGCTCTTCCGGCGACGCCGCTGACGTCGAGCGCCGCAGGCCCGCTTGCGCCCTGGTGCGTGAAGAGGCAACTGCCTGCCGCGCGCGCCATCGGTCTGAACTTCTTGCCGGCGGCCTGTTCGATGGTGATCGTGCGAGGCACCAGCGTGAGGATCACGGGGTGCGTCACACCCGCGAGATCCGAGAACGGCGACTCCTCGTCGAACAGGAGCGGTGTGAGTGCAGGCAGCGGCGGCACGATCTTGTGACCCACGCGGCGCGCGAGTTCGAATCCGAATCCGCGTGAGCCCGTTTTCGGCAGACTCTTGCCGCCCGTGGCCACGATCACACGACTGGTTTGGAACGTCGGACCTTCGGCCGTCGCGACGCGCCAGCCGGCATCGTGGGCGGTGATCTCCGTGACGTCGGCGCCCGTGCGGATGTCGACACCGGCGTCGCGGCAGGCGTTCAAGAGGGTGCCCAGCACGTCGGCCGCGTCGTCGCTGCGTGGAAAGAGCTTCCCGAGAGGTTCGGCGTAGAGGGGGCAGCCGCGCGACTCGAAGTACGTCTGGACGGCCTGGACGTCGAAGCCGGCGAGGTAGCCGCGCAGAAGATGCGGAGTGTCGGTCTCGAAGTCGCGCTCGTCCGCGCGCTCATTGGCAACGTTGCATCGACCCCCGCCCGAGACGAGGATCTTCAACCCGAGTTTCGACGACGCGTCCAGTGCGATGACGGACGGCCCATCGGCCGCCGGCGTTTGGGAGCGGCCGTGATCGTCCACGGCCCCGCGCGCGGCCAGGGCGGCCATGAGGCCTGCGGCCCCTGCTCCCACGACGATGATCTCGCTCTGGCGCTCGTTCACGACCGAGCAGGGTACGCGGCGTTGGCCGCCGTCCGAGTGGTCGACGCGAAATCAGCGGGTCCGGAGCGGACGGAGCGCCCGTCCACCCGCTCGGCGCCGGCGGCGGGCGGGCCGCGACCGCCGGACCGCGGCTCCACCGCAGCGCGCGCAAGGCGGGGGAGAGGACCGAGCGCGGCGGGGGATGTCCACGGGGGTCAGAGCTTCGAGGATCAAACGAGGGTCAGTGATCTCGAACGCGCCGGCAACCCATGCCGGTTGGACCGCGCGAGGCGCGCGGCGGTCCGGCCAGTCCGCGCCGGGGACGGCGGAGGACGTGGGGCTTCTTCACCCCTTCGTGCGCACGCTCTCTCCGTTTCTTTCTCTCGCCCGTTCGGCAGGGCGATCGGCGTTCGGCACCGGGGCTGTCACGGGCGGGCGTTGGGGCGGCTGGCCGATGGCGGTGGGCCGGCCAGCAGACCCAAGGCCAGGCCGACGACACCGAGGGATTGGCTCCATACCCGGAGGCCAGCAGTCTCGAGGTGCCAGGTGAGGGAGTGCGGAGTTCCGATGAACACCAGCGCGATGCCCGCGGCCGCGGCGAGCGCGGTCGTCGTCACGACGAAGCTCGTGCCAGTCCAGGCCCGACGCGCGAAGACGGCGGTGCCGATCAGCCACACGGCGAAGATCCCGGAGACGTTCTCGACGTCGAGCACCACGTTTCGAACGAACCAGGACAGGACGGCCGGGCCACGGTCTGCGAGGTGCTCCGGCACTGCCGCGACGAAGGACTTCCCCGTCGACGGCGCGTGCAACATGTCGTTGGCGAGTCCGTAGCGCGTCGTGAACCACAGGGTGATGGTCGGTCCCACCACCAGGAGCGAGCCCCAAAGAAGTTCAGTCCGCCGGGCAGGCCGGAGTGCGCGCCATGGGACCCTCCGCAGTGCGGCGGCGAGCACGAGTCCGCTAACCAGCGCCACGGAGAGGAGCACCCCCTCGTTCTTCGTCCACAGCAATGATGCGAGCGCCACGTTCATCAGACGCCACCAGCGCACTTCGCCAGATTCCACGTGGCGGCACGCGCAGTCAACGGCGACGAGGAAGCAGAACCCCACGATTCCGTCCGCCATCCCGTCGGCGGCCGCCGTTGCCCTCGTGAGACCGGCGGCTACCACGAGCCCGATCAACACGGCAAGCAGTCGCCCGGCGACGCGGCGAACGGCACCGATCGTGGCGAGGACCGCCGCGAGTCCGGCGAGCTGCGACGGCAGTCGTGCGTCACAGAGTCGGATGTCTCCACATGACGCGAAGAACCAGACCTGGTTCAGCGGATGGAGCATGGGGTAGTCGGCATGCTCGACGTCCAGCATCATTCGTGATGCGAATGCCAGGCGCTCGCCGACACGATCCGTGAATCCACCTTCGAGGTAGAGGAGCTTGGCTTTCGCCGCCCAGATGAAGGCCGCATCCCCGTCGACTGCAGGGATGGCGTTCGTGACGAGAATCCCGTGGAGAAGGGGGATGAGCGCCACGGCGATCCCCGCGAGATAGGCGAGGCCTGCTCGCGGCGCGGTCCACGGCTGCGGTCCATCGCGTCGTCGGCGCATCGCTGCGATGACCTGCGGCGCCGCCAGTCCGGCGGAGACGGCGGCGACACTCCACGGCAGAACCGCGAGCGGGACCCTGAGCACCAGCGCGAGAAACGTGAGGACGGCCACGAGGAACATCCCGCCGAGCCATCCCCAGGCCAGGACGGTTGGCCCGTCTCTTCTGATGTGGAAGCCGAGCGTGGTGACGGATGCGATTCCGAGCACCCACGGCAGGACGAGGGCGACGACGAGCGAGAGACCTTCGCCGATCATCGTCCGGGCCTCTCGATCCGCCAGAGCGTGAACCCGTCACCGGTCGCGACGGGCGTCCCCGCCTTCACCCACGCCGGCGGGGTCGTGGCGAGGACGAACGCATAGAAGGCTCGGGAGAGGCTCGGGAGAGGAACGGCTCGAGCTGCGCCTCGCTGCCGAGGATGCCCAGGGGCGAGTTGACGACGCCGGGAACGAACGGGATGAACCGCCGCGGGAACGACGCGCTCCGCAGCATGGCGCCGTCCCTGATCTGCACCGGATCGAGGTCCATCACGACGACCACGGTTCCGTGGTCTGGCACGGCGCGTCTCAGCACGGCGTACGCGGGCAGGGTGCTGTTCGTGCGCTCCTCATCCGTCCGGAGGAGACTCGCCTGGATCGCGCTCACGTCTCGTGAATCCCAGCGTGTCGCGAGTCGGACGGCGGACGTCCCCGCTGCGAGCGCCGCTGCGATCAACAGGATCAACCGCCCTTCGAGAGCTCTCACTCGCCTCCCTGATTGCGTGCCGAAGCCGGGATTCGGCCGCGGTGGATCATATGCCGGATCCGGGCGCGCGGTGGAGTCAGCGCATTTCGAACACGATTCGAAGGGGGGCTCTCCCGTCGCACTCGAGGACGGCTCGCTGGGACTTGGGGATGAGTGTGTTCCGAGCCGTTCGAAGGGTGATCTCGAAGGTGCCTGGCCCCAGCCCCTGCACGGTGACTGGTGATCCAGCCACCGAAGTGGCCCTCCGTTCGTAGACGGGAACGGACTTCGATCGTGCGACGACGTCGAACGCGGGGATGGGCTGATCGCCGGGCCGGTCGGGCGTCACGGTCAACGTGGCGCCTGCCGGGGGCGAAAGCTCGCCCAGGTCGAGCACAGGCTCCGACACGTCGAGCGGGCCCACGCTCACGGGCGCGGCGAACGGCGCGTCGAACCACAACCGCCACCGCCCCGGCGCGAGGCCCCCGAAACGGAACGCGCCATCGACGTCGGGCCGGACGGTGAGCGCGACCGTCGCCTCCTGGCTTTCGTCCCGAAATGCCAGGACCGTGATTCCCTCGCCGGCGAAGCCAGGCCGCGTGGCGAATCGTCCCAGCACCGTCACGCCTCGAACGAGACGCAATCGCACGCCCTGGACCGGGCCGCTGACCAAGGCCGTGGCGCGTTCGCCGTCGGGCGCGAGCGCGACGTGCTTCGCCGTGAGTCGCACGCGCTGGTCACGGCCAGCACGGACCTGGAACGTCCCATCGTCGCTCACGGGTGTGAGCACCGGTACGGCCTCGCCGTCGCGCTCGACTTCCACGACGGCGAGCCCGGGCGCCGCTCCTGGCGGAACGTCGACGACTCCTCGGATCCAGCCAGCGCCGCGCAGATCGACGTGGATGCGTCGCGTCGCGGGCTCGTTCGTCACCTCGAACTCCGGGCTTCGCCACCCGGTCTCCCGGTCGACGATTCGCAACCGCCGCTCCTGCACCAGCTCGAATGCGTACAGGTTGGCGCCGACCTTGCGGCCCACGGTGCCCAGGTCTGCGAACCAGCGGCCGAGCGGCTCCTGGAAGCGCTCGATCGCCAGCGAGAACCACTCGTCGTCGGGCGGAGTGACCTCGACGAGGATCGGCCACGCGGCGTGCATCGTGACGCTCAACGTGGCGTCGCGGGCGCCGCTCCCCACGAACACTCGCGCCGACTCTTCCGGCCAGACGCTCCGTCCGATGACGATGACGTCCGCGAACGCCTCACCGTCGGGAGGCCACAGCGAGAAACGCAGCTCGCCTTCATCGGGGATCTCGACGATCGGGCCGTGCGTCGCCCGCGGCGTGATCAGCGAGAACGCTTCGGGGAGGCGGCTCGCTCCGTCGATCGTGATCTGTACCGTGACGTCGACCCGCGAGGGCAGCGTGACCTCGGAGCGGGCGTCGCCCTCCGTGACGTCGACGATGCCGGCGGCGCGCCACAAGTCGCCGAGCGTGGACCGGCTTGCCAGATGAACCGTGAACCGCGCGGCGAGCAGGCCGTCGAACCGGGCTTCGCCGTTCTCGTTCGTGTCGACGACGTGCACGAGGGCGCCGCCGAGGTCGGCCTCGCTCAACCCCATCGGCACGCCCCCGACGGGCTGGCCGTCACGATCCCGGGCGCGGATGACGGCGGTCCGCGGGCGAATGAAGCGGATCGGTCGAGCGTCATCGACGGCCGGCGGGAAGTTCACCCGCGCCACGAGCCCGTCTTCGCTGCGAGCGATGGCCGAGCCGGTCATCTGCATCACGTCGTCGGCCCGCAGGACGTTTCCGACGACGACGGCATCGGCACCCACGACGAGCGCGCCATCGAGAACCTGTTCGAGTCGACAGCGCACTCCGTCGCCAGGTGCGATCCCGGTCGCCGTGTCGATGGGCCATTCGGCGCTGCGATGGTTCGGCAGCGCGACGCGAATCCACGTGGCTCCCGCGGCGACGGGGAAGCGCTGCCGGTTGGAGGTCGCCGGAAGCTGACGCGCGGCGCGCTCCATCAGGACGAGGGGCGAACCATCGGGGACCCCTTCGATGCGTGTGCGTCCCTCGGCATCGGTCGGCTTCGGTGGCGTCAGTCCGTCGAGGCGATTCCACAGCGGAAGCGCCCCGTCGGCGAAGGCCTCGACGACGTCGAGCTCGACGCCGGCGATCGGATTGCCGTCCGTCGCATCCACGACCTGCGCGTCGAGCGCATGCACGGCGCCGAGCGCGAGGACGATGGGCGCGGCGGCCGCGTCGGGCAGCGTGACGATCGTGGAGGCTGCCTTCCCATGGGAGGCGACGGCACGCACGACGTAGTTCCCGGCGGGAAGCGGCGGCAGGGCCACCGTGCCAACTGCGTTCGTGAGGTGGCTCCCGAGGTAGATGTCGCTCGACGACGGGATCTCGATCCGCGGAGCGAGATAGTCGTCGGCACGAACGAGCACGCGCGCATTCGCAGCGTCGTGACCGCCGTCGCGCACCAGGACTTGCAGCACTCCCGCCGCTGGTACGAGCGTGAGCGTGCCCACGTCGATCGTCTTGCCGGATCGGGGGCCGACGGGAACGGCGACGATCGCCGTCAAGCCTCGCGCTTCGACGTGGATCCCGCAATCCTGCGAGTTCTCGACTGGGCGACGCGCGAGGCCCACGCGGAATTCACCCCGAGCATCCGTCACGGTGCGAACGGGATCGCCGTCGAACCCGAACGACGTGACGACCGCGCCCGCGGCCGGCCGTCGATGCTCTCCGACCACCCTGCCCGTGGCGACGACGGCGAAGTGTTCCGCCTGTCGTGGGCCGGCCGCCGGATCGGTGCGGATGGGGTTCGGCGTGATCGCGGGCTTCGCCGTCGTGTCGACCGCGACTGGGGCCGAAGCCGTCGGCGGATCGGCGGTAGGCGTCGAGCGTGACGACCCGTCGTCGGGCCAGAACTTCCACGTCACGGCTCCGGCGAGGAGCAACAGTGCGGCCAGGCGCAGAACCCCTCCGGTGGCGACGATCGCGGGCGCCGCGATGTCCCCAGGGCGGATCCCCGCGAGCACGACGAGGGCCTCGCACCACGTCCGCCGCGCGCCGCCGTGCTGTTCGTCGAGCGACGCCTTGATCTGCTCGATCCCGCGCTGAAGGCGGCTGCTCACCGTGGTCGACGGCACGCCGAGTCGGCGAGCGATCTCGCGTGGCGGGAGGCCCTCGTAGAACCGCAGGATGACCGCCGACTTGTATGGTTCCCGCAGACCGACCACGGCGGCCGTCACCGCGCGCAACGTCTGGTCCCGGTCGACGATGGCGGCCGTCGATGGCGTCCCCTCCGGGCGCGCAACGGTTCGCTCCCGGTTCGAGCGTCGCGCCGACTCCCGTCGCGTCCGAAAGGCGAAGTTGCGGCACACCGCGCGCAGCCAGCCGGCCGCCGTCTGGCGCTCGCGCGGCGCGTGTTCCAGTGCCGCAAGCCACGTCTGCTGCACCACGTCCTCCGCCGTCGGTTCATCCGCCACGAGCGATCGGGCGATCACGCGCACGAACTGGGCGTGCGCCATCAGCGCTTCGATGTCGAGCGGCGTGGACGTCATGGGCGAAGAGGGCCTTCGCATCATGGATCCCGCGGATGACGCAGTCCATACAAAATGAGCGGACGGCCAGGGGCGCAGCGTGCGCGTCGTCACGGCTCGCTCCGCGCGTCCCCCCGAAAGCCTGGGGATGGTGTATGAAATCCATCGACCGCGGGATCTCGTTGGCAGACGCGCGGGATGCGCCTCGTGATTGGAGACAGCCATGTCCTGGAGATCGATCGGAGCCTTGGTGGTTGCGTCGGGGTTGGTTTCCGTCCTGCCGGCGCAGGACGTGATCGGGCCGGGCGTGGCCGGGAGCGGGGGCTTCGTCCCGGCGCTCTCGGCGAAGCAGGCGTGGATGGGCAACGCGAACTGGGGACTCGACGTGTCGAATGCCGTGGGCGGGGCGTCGGGGATCCTCGCCGTGAGCGCAGGGCAGATCACGTTCAGCACGGGCTCGGGGTTGCCGATCTACCTCGACCCCGCGCAGGTGCTGTTCACGCTGCCGTTCGCGGCGGGCGGACTGCCGGGTTCGAATGCGGCGGGGACCGCCTTCGTCCCCGTGCCGCTGTCGTTCGGGGTGATCCCGTACCTCGCAGGTTTCGTCGCCTACTGGCAGGCCGCGGTGACGGACCCGTCGGTCGCCGGCGGAGTCACGGTGACGAACGGCCTCTCGGTCGAGCTGACGATGCCTCCGCAGATCTTCGTCGGCAGCTCGGTGGGCGGGTCGGCCGACCCATTCGCCATCGTCGATCCGTTGAGCTGGAGCCCGTCGGTTCCGGCGACACTCAGCACCTACACCAACAACGTGAACGGCGTCGTCTACACGGATGGTGGCCGTGAGATGTACGTGTGTTCGGGCTTCGGCGTGTTGAACCATGCGGACCTCAGCACGGGGACACCGGTGTGGTCGACGCTCTACAACTTCTCGGGTTCCAGCGGGGTGGCCGAGGGGAACCTCCAACTCGACGAGGCGCGCAAGCTGCTTTGGGCCATCGGTGACATCGGCAGCACGGGCGGTCTCGAGTTCGTCGCCTTCGACGTGGATCATGCGAGCCCGACTTATGGGCAGATCCGGTACTACTCCAACGGTCTCTACGTCAACGGCCTGATCGGAGTGTGGGGCCTGAGCCCGTCCGGGAATCTCGCGGCCCTGCCCTCGCTGATCGGCGGTTCACTCACGGTGTGGGACTTGGACCCCGCGAGTCCGACGTTCCTCACTCCGCTGCTCTCGCGCGTGATTCCATCGAGTGCGATCTCCGGTCTGTGGATCAACACGGACGTCGCGTTCAGCAACGACGAGGACATCGTCTCCGTGCTGCGGCAGGGGGCCGGCACGACTCCGGCGGAGCTGGCGCGCTTCCGGATCAGCACGACCTCGTGGATCGACCACAATCCGGGCTTGGGCGGCGTACAGAACATCGGATCGAATGCGTCGCCGCCGGCGCTCTTCGGCTCCGCTCCCACGCATCTGAACGTCGCGCGTCGCGGCGGGAATTTCCTCGTCGTCTCCGGCTTCGGGGGCTCCGGATGGGCTGGACGCATCGACATCGACCCCGTGAACGTGAACGTGTTCTCCTACACGCCCATCACTGCCGTCGGTCTGCCCAACGCGTGGCGCAACGCGATCAGTCCCGATGGGGATCTCATCGCCGTGGGAAGTTACTCGCCGCTGACTCTGCACGTGTTCAATGCGCAGACGCTTGCGCTCGTTGCCTCGGTGCCGCTGCCCGGTGGGGCGACCGTGTCCGACATCGCGTGGAAGTGAGGCGCCGGGTCGGTCGACGGAGGCGGGGGGGGACGGCGCGCGTGGGTGATCTCGCAGCGCGCGGCGAGCGATGCCCGATGGTCGGCGCGGGAGGCGCGGCGAGCCGGCCAGTTCCCGCCAAGACGGCGGTGAACTGGCGCGCCGCGGATTCCCGGCGCAGGCCGCTTCCGGTCCGCGCGTCTCCCTTCACGCGACGCTGCGGAGCGGGGGGACGGTGGCGGCGGCGGTGCGCCGCTCACCCGTCCTGAGTTGGCCGCACGGGCGGCCGGTGCATCACGGGATGCCGACCACCGAGACGACGTTCGTCAGACGGAAGACCGACTGCGTCGCGTCGTAGCCGACGGCCTGCAGCACGAACGTGTATCCCAGGAAGTACGGGTCGTTGCCGAACCCGATCTGCATGGACTCGTCACCGTTCACGTCCGTCGTGGACGTGTAGAGCGGGTACGTGTTCGCGTCCGTCATGTACTGCACGCCTTCGACACCGCTGATCGGATCGGCGGTCCAGGAGAGGCCCTGCACCGTCGACGCGAACAACGCCCACGGCGAGCTGGCCACACCGTGGAAGTCGAGCTGGGCGGTTCCCGCGAGGCTCACGAAGCGCGGGATCGTGACCGTGGGAGCGATGCCCTGGAGCTGCGCGACGATCGAGTTCGCGTCGTAGAGCGAGGTGTTCCCGACCGTCACGCCCGTGCAGCGCACGAGGCTCGCGTTATCCGCGATGACGTGATCGACGGACCCGTTCTGGGCGATCACGAACGACCAGCCGTAGGCGTACATGCCCTGCGTGATGGTGCAGTTGTTCACCGACACGTGCCGCGACGACGCGATGTCGAGAGCCGCCCACGGGAGCACCGGGTTCTCCGACAAGGTGCACCCATCGAGAACGACGGCTGCCGGTGTCGAGGCGACCTGAACGGCGATGTGCGAAGCCGTCAAGGATCCGATCGTGAGCCCGACGAGCTCGATCGAATCGCTGGCGGTCGCGCTGTTGATGATGACCGACGCCGACGACGTGTCGATCAGCACCGGGCCCGAGCCGTCAGGCATGATGCGAACGGTGCGGCCGACGGTGAACGCCGGGTACGTGCCCGCCTGCATCAGGATGACGAGGTTCGCCGAGGCGTTGCCCGCGAAGGCCGCTGCGACGTCCGCGTACTGACCCGTCGGTCCGACGAGCGCGACGTTCGTCGGCCACGTCGAGCTCACCTGGATCGAGAGACCCGAGCTCTGCGAGCCTTCGTTCGTCGCCGCGTCGATCGCGGAAACCGTGTAGACGTACGTGGCGTCCGCGAGCGAGGCCGAATCGGTGTACGACGTGGACGCCGTGTTGCCGAGGAGGCTGCCGTCGCGGTAGACGTTGTACGTCGCGGCGCCGCTCGAAGCCGTCCAGCTGAACGCCGGATTGGCGACGACCGGGCTCGCACCTGCGAGGTTCGTCGGAGCAGCCGGAGGCGTGGTGTCGACCGTCATGCTGAAGGACGACGAATCCACGCCCTGGTTGCCGACGCCGTCGATGGCGTGAGCCGTGATCGCGTGCACGCCGTCCGCGAGCGACGACACCGTGATGGTGAAGTTGCCCGAGCCGTCCGCCGTGCCGCTGCCGACGAGCGAGCCACCGTCCAGCACTTCGACCGTCGAGTTCGCCTCGGCGGTACCGGTGACGTCCGGAGTCGAGTCGTTCGTCAACGTCGGGCCGGTGACCGTGGGGGCGCCGGGGGCCGTGATGTCGACCGTGACGATGAACGCTGCCGAGTTCGAGCCGACGTTGCCGGCGCGGTCCGTCGCGCGGGCGACGAGGCTGTGCGCGGCTTCGGTCAGCGCCGAGACGGTGACGGCGAAGTTGCCCGAGGCGTCAGCGGTACCCGTGCCGATCGTCGAGCCGCTCTCGAGGACGTCGACCGTCGCGTAGGCTTCGGCCGTTCCGGAGACGCTCGGCGTCGTGTCGTTCGTGTTCGCCGGGCTCGAGATCGTCGGCGCCGCTGGAGCCGTCTGATCGACGGTCAGCGTGAACGTCGACGAGTTCGGTCCCACGTTGCCGGCCGCATCCGTCGCGCGAGCGCTGATGCTGTGCGCGGCCACCGAGAGGGTCGTCACCGCGATGGAGAAGTTGCCGGAGCCGTCGGCCGAACCGGTGCCGAGGGTCGTGAGACCTTCGACGATGGTGACCGTTGCGCTGGCTTCCGCCGTGCCGGTGACGGTGGGCGTGGTGCTGTTCGTGAACGCGGGGGTGACGATCACCGGGGCCGTCGGCGCCGTGACGTCGATGGTCAGCGTGAACGTCGCCGAGTCGGTGTGGTTCGTCGCCGTGTCCGTCGAGCGCGCGACGATGCTGTGCGCGCCTTCGGTGAGGGTCGAGCACGTGATCGAGAACGCACCGCCCGACACCGAGCCGGATCCGACGACCGTCCCCGAGTCGAGGATCTGGATCGTCGTGCTGGCTTCCGCCGTGCCGGTGACGGTCGGGGTGGTGTCGTTCGTGACGTTGGTGCTCGTGATCGTGGGCGTCGTCGGGGACGTCAGGTCGACCGTCACGCTGAAGGCGGACGAGTTCGAACCGACGTTCGCCGCGGCGTCCGTGGCGCGCGCCACCAGGCTGTGGGTCGCTTCCGTGAGGGTCGAGACCGTCACCGTGAAGTTGCCCGAGCCGTCAGCCGTACCGGAGCCGATCACCGAGCCGCCTTCCAGGATCTGGACGGTGGCGTTGGCTTCGGCCGTGCCGACGATGTCCGGCGTGGCGTCGTTCGTGAGGGCCGGACCCGTGATCGTCGGGGCGGCCGGAGCCGTCACGTCGACGATGCACGAGAACGTGGCCGAGTTCGAGCTCACGTTGCTCGCCGAGTCCGTCGCGCGGGCGACGAGGCTGTGCGTGGCCTCAGTGAGCACGGACACCGTGATCGAGAACGTGCCGCCGCCCGTGGCCGTGCCGCTGCCGATCACGGATCCCGACTCGAGGATCTCGACCGTCGAGGAGGCTTCCGCCGTTCCCGTGATGGTCGGGGTCGTGTCGTTCGTGACGGAGGGCGCGGTGATCGACGGCGCCGACGGGGCGGTCACGTCGATCGTGCACGAGAACGCGGACGAGTTGGCGCTGACGTTGCTGGCCGCATCCGTCGCACGAGCGACGAGTGAGTGCGCCGTCTCGGCGAGGACGGAGACGGTCACGCTGAACGTGCCGCCGCCCGTCGCGGTGCCGGTGCCGATCACCGAGCCGCTCTCGAGAATCTCGACGGTCGAGTTCGCCTCGGCCGTGCCGACGACCGCCGGGGTCGTGTCGTTCGAGACCGCAGGACCCGTGATCGACGGAGCCGACGGAGCCGTCGTGTCGACCGTGCAGGTGAACGCGGACGAGTTCGAGCTGACGTTCGTGGCTGCATCCGTCGCGCGAGCGACGAGCGAGTGGGCGCCGACCGAGAGCGTCGAGACGGTGACCGTGAAGGTTCCGCCCGCGCTGGCCGTCGCCGATCCGATGACCGAGCCGCTCTCGAGGACTTCCACCGTCGAGTTGGCTTCCGCCGTTCCGACGACGTTCGGAGTCGTGTCGTTCGTATCCGCCGGGCCGGTGATCGACGGGGCCGAGGGCGCCGTCGCATCGACCGTCATGCTGAACGCAGACGAGTTGGCGCTGACGTTGCTGGCAGCGTCCGTCGCGCGAGCGACGAGCGAGTGCACGCCTTCCGACATCGTGGAGAGCGTGATCGTGAAGGATCCACCGCCCGTTGCCGTTCCCGAAGCGATCACTG
Organism: Planctomycetota bacterium; assembly: GCA_044222185.1. Taxonomy (GTDB): domain Bacteria; phylum Planctomycetota; family CAIWVZ01; genus JBGANV01. The sequence continues at coordinate 248,406 of JBGANV010000002.1, read as the reverse complement.
AACCGGACTCGAGGATCTCGACCGTCGAGCTGGCCTCGGCCGTTCCCGTGACGTTCGGAGTCGTGTCGTTCGTGATCGCCGGGCTGGAGATCGACGGAGCCGACGGAGCCGTCGTGTCGACGGTGCAGGTGAACGCGGACGAGCTGGCGCTCACGTTGCCGGCCGCGTCGATGGCGCGCGCGACGAGCGAGTGGGCACCGACCGAAAGCGTCGACACGGTGACCGTGAACGAGCCGCCGCCAGAAGCGGTGCCCGAGCCGATGACCGATCCGCCCTCGAGAATCTGGACGGTCGCGCTGGCCTCAGCCGTTCCCGTCATGTCCGGGGTGGTGTCGTTGGTGTTTGCCGGGCCCGAGATCGTCGGGGCCGACGGAGCCGCCGTGTCGACGATCACGGAGAAGGCGGACGAGGCCGCGCTCGTCCCCGTTCCGTCCATCGCCGTCGCCGTCAGACTATGCGTGCCGTCCGAAAGCGAGGAGACCGTCACGCTGAACGTGCCGCCGACGGTGGCGACCGCGGTCCCGAGGCTCGTTACGCCTTCGAAGATCTCGATCGTCACGCTCGGATCACAGGTTCCCGTGATGTTGGGCGTGCTGTCGTTGGTGATTGAAGGGCCGGTGATCACCGGCACATTCGGCACGGGCACGAGGCGTACAGGGCCGCCATTGAGAGCCTTGCCGTCGTTCGAGGACGCGGCAAGCGCCGTGCTCGTGATGCAAAGAGCGAGGGCGAGGACTGACCACTGTCCCAGCCGAACGAATGACCTCATCTTGGAACTCTCTTTCCGATCCGCGAGCCGCGAATCTCCATCGAAAACGCCGTTCGCCGCCGAGTGCAGAGCGTCTCCTTCGGCGGTTCGATCCCCGAGCTGACTTCCTCATCGGGGGTGTCACGCTTTCCTCGGTATGCGACTCGCCTGAACTGAAGTCGCTCGAAGAAGGAAACCGCTCGGCGCGGGAGGTCGCGCGGATGCGATGCCGAGTCAGCCGCCGTCGCGGGCGGCGCGCATATCTCAGGAGACCGGAGCGGTGCTCGTGGGGAGCGTGATGATCCAGCACGCTCCGTGCGGAGAAGCATCGGTGTAGACGATCTTCCCGCCGTGCTCTTCGACCATCTTCTTGCAGATCGAAAGCCCGATCCCCGAACCCGTCTTCTTGGTCGTGACGAACGGGCGGAAGGGGTTCGCGCGCATGCTGTCGGGGAGTCCCGGGCCGTCGTCGCGGACTTCGATCACGGCCTGTTTGCCGTTCACCGCACGTGCCGTCAACGATATGTGCGAGGGGCCGCGGGCGGCCTCGGCGGCGTTCGCCACCAGGTTCACGATGACCTCGCGGATCAACTGGCCATCGACGATCAGAGCCATGTCTGGAGGCTCGATCGATATCTCGGTCGATATGTCACCCGCCGCCGTCGCCGGGCGTGCGTCCGCGAGCGACTGCTTGAAGAGGTCGGCGACCGACACCTTGCTGCGCCGCAGATCCACCGGCTTCGTGAAGGAGAGGGTGCGGCGGATCATCATCTCGACCCGGCGCATGCGGTCGACCAGATCGCCCAGCACCTCGGCCTGCTCCATTCCGAGCTTGGAGGCGAGGGATTTGAGGGCCGCGTTGACGGCCGTGAGCGGGTTCTTGATCTCGTGAGCGAGGATCGTGGCGGACTCGCCGATCGTCGCCAGGGCCCGGAGCATCGTCGATTCGCGATGCTCGGCTGCGCGGCGCTCGCTCACATCCCGGATCACGGTGAGGATCAGGGTGCGTGGCCCGTCGATGACCGGGCTCAGGCTGATCTCGACGGGCAGCTCGGTGCAGTCCTTTCGCCGGCCGAAGAGATCCATGCGGAGGCCCATGGCGCGCGTCTTCGGGTCGCGGGAATACTCGCGGCGATATGCCAGGTGCTTTTCGCGATGGCGTTCGGGGACGAGGATCTCGATCGGCTGTCCGTGAAGCTCGTCGCGGGTGTAGCCGAACATGGCCTCGGCCGCCGCATTCACGAAATCCACCCTGCCGTCGGAATCGACGGCGATGATCGCGTCGCCTGCGCCCTCGAGGATCGCCCGCAGCCGCAGTTCGCTGGCGCGTGCTTCGGCCTGAGCACGCTCACGCCGGGTGGCTTCGGCAGCAACCTCGCGAAAGGCGTCCTCGGCCGTGCGTCGCCGCTGGCCTGTCAGCACCCACAGGAAAACGGTCCACCCGAACACCGAGCTGAGGAGCAACCCTCCCACGAGGAACAGCGTGTTGAACACCCACGGCGTGCCGGGCTCGCGTGCGACGAGCCCATGCCAGAACGAGACGGTCACCGCGACCGCCGCGGACGTCACGAGGATCGCCGCACACCGCGGCCGGGCACTCGCCTGGAGGTTGGATTTCCGCAGGGCGCGAACGGCCATGCCGAGGCCGAAGACGAAGTAGACGGTGGCGAGCGACAACGGCATGCCGTTGAAGCGGCCGAACGCCGTCGAGGGCGGCAGCCCGGTCGCGAAGCCGATGAGCGCGGAGGTGCTCAACGCCCAGACGAGGACACCGCAAACCGCCACGAACGTCCCCCGCTGCTCGAACCGCGGCAGCGACGATGCGATGAGGGCCGCGCCCATGAGCAACAGGCTGAGGATCGTGTCCGGCGCCATCTGATCGCTGATCCCGAACCGCTCCGGGGCGGCCCACCCCGTGGGCCAGAGGTGATGAAGCGAGGTTGGCAGTCCCGCATAGAGCTCGAGCACCTCGGCGATGGCGATGACGAACACCGGGATCGTCAGCCACGGTGCGAGCCGGCGGCGGTCGAGGATCAGCGAAAGGAGCGCGAGCCCGCCACAAAGGACCGCGAATGCCGCCGGGAAGTGCATGGGCCGCGCCCCCATCCCCAGACGGAGGAGGGGCGGCGTATGCGTGCACCAGCCGAGCATGACGGCGAGCCCGACGACGATCTGGAGGAGCGCCGCGATTGGCGGAAGGACGTCCGCCACGTGGGCGGCCGAGCCGGTCGCCAGGTTGCGATCGTTCGCGGCGTGTTCTGTCGGCATCGAGGGGGTCATTGCGCTCAGGGCGGTCGCGGAGGGCGGCATTGTACGCGGCATGCCGAGATCGACTCGCCCCGCCGCTGGCGACCGCTTCTCAACCGATTGCTACGCTGCGCGCGTGACCGAGCTCTTCACCTGTCGATCCGTCTTGAGCACCCCCGCGCGCCAGGTTTTCGCCTGGCTCGGATCCACCGATGCCATCCGCGAGATGATTCCTGAGTGGGAGCAGGCCGTCGTCGAGAAACCTGCGGAGGCGATGAGGGTCGGGGCGACTGCCATCATCGTGATGAAGGTGGGACCCTTCCGGCGTCGCTGGGTCGCCGAATACACGGAATGCGAGGACCTGGGTGACCAGGGTGGGTACTTCGTGGACGTGCAGAAGCAGGGACCGTTCGCATCGTGGAAGCACCGTCACGAAGTCACCGCCCGCGGTCCATCGGTCTGCCTCTTCGAGGATCGGATCGAGTACGAACTGCCGGGTTGGATCTTCGGGCGCCTGTTCGGGAGTGGCATCGCCCGCCGCAAGATCGAGCGGATGTTCGCGTGGCGACACTCGGTGATGGTCAGGAAGTTCGGGCGGCCGTCCGCGCCCAAGACCTGACGCACCAGGGACGGTTTGGGGGCGTCGCGTATGTTCCCGACATGACGAGCCATCGCTCACCGAGTCGGCGTGACGTGCTGGGGGTGTTCGGGGCCGCGATCGCGGGATCGGTGACTGCGGACCAGCGGCAGGACTCCCGCGCTGATTCCCGCCCGGGGATCCTCCCCACGCCCAACTTCGATCGGTCGCGGGTCATCAGGTTCGTGGCCGGGCTGCGGCCATATCGGACCGGCGGGATCCGGATCGAGCGGGAGGAAGTCGCCGGCAAGTCCATCGTCCACGATTACGGGCACGGCGGCGCCGGGTTCACCTTGTCGTGGGGGAGTGCGGAGGCCGCCGTCGATCTGATCACCGACCTGAAGCCGCCCGGGCCCGTGGCCGTCCTCGGCGCCGGCGTCATCGGGCTCTCGACCGCGCGGGTCCTTCAAGAGCGAGGGTTCGCCGTTCGCCTGTATGCGGAGGATTTCCCGCCGAACACCACGTCGAATCTGGCGGGCGCCGAGTGGATGCCGGCGAGCGTCGACATCGGTGATTCCGACGCCGCGAAGGCGCTATTCGCGCAGATCGCGCGTCGGTCGTGGGCGCGGTTCGAGGCGCTGGTGGGTGATCCGTGGGGCGTGTCCGTCCGCGAGGCCTTCGAAGCCGAGAGCACGGGAACCAAATCGAACGACCTCGCGCGCGCCGTGATGCCCGCAGGAACGCGACTCGATCGGCTGCCTTTCGCCGGTCGACCGCGCGCCGGTCACGTCGTCAAGACGTTCCTGATCGAGCCCCCGAGGTACCTGCCGGCGCTCATGCGGAGCGTGCTGCGTGGCGGCGCGCACCTCGAGGCGAGGACGTTCGGTTCGCCCGATGATGTCGCGCGTCTTCCCGAACGGATCGTGTTCGACTGCCTCGGGCTCGGTGCCAAGGTGGTGTTTGCGGACGCGGCCGTCCTGCCGATCCGCGGCCAGCTCGTTCATTCGTTTCCCGAGCGGTTGCCTTATCTCCTGATGTTCGCCGGGGGGTACGTCTTCCCGCGGAGCGATGCGCTCGTGCTCGGCGGGACGTTCGAGCGCGGCGAGACGTCGACGGAGCCCGACCCGAAGCGCTGCGAGCAGATCTGGGAGACGAACCGGGCGTTCTTCGCGGAGTGAGGCGCCTCGCGCGCGATCACGGATTGCACGTCACGATCCAGAGCGATCGGGCCGCCGCTCGGCGCGCGACGGCACCGAGTCGGAGGGCGAGGGCCAAGCCTTCGACGTGCTCGACCTTCCCGTACCGTTCCGCGAACGCGCGGATGGATTCCGTCGTCGTCGAATCTCCGAGATCGCCCGGCAGAACGAGGATGAGCCTCCCGGACTTCAGGCGGTGCCCGTCGATCAGCTGCGCGAGCCACTGGAACCCTGGAGGTCCGAGGACTGCCGACTGAACCCATCGCTTGGAGTAGAAGGTCGCGGGTGTGAGGTCGCCCTGGAAGAGGAGCGTGTCGTCGGCGCCACAGAGCCTGTCGAGTTCGGCGGCCGCCACGCGCGGATCCTCGCCGTGCTGACCGGTGAAGCGGTGATTGATCGTCGAGGTCGCGAGCGACGCGGTCGCGCCCAGGACCAGCAGGGTGACGCGTGGTCGGCCCATGGCCGACAGGGTGGCCACGGTGCACAGGACGAACCCACACAACGCGTGCATCGACCAGAACTCGTGGGTGGACGCGTGCATGCGGAACAGGATCGTGTTGAGCGCGCCGGGGACGAGCAGCGACAGGCCGAGCCGCGCCGTGCTTGCCGCCGCGGGGTGGCGGTCGCGCCGAAGCGCGATGTAGGCCGAGGCGATGGTTGCGAGCAGGACGGGAGCCGTGAACATGTCGAGCGCAAATCGGCCCATGGCGCAGAGCCCGCCTGCGATCGAGTGTGTGCCCGTGGCCGTCGCCGTGTCATGTGCCACGTCGAACGTGAGGCGAAGGGCCGTTTTCACGTAGGTCTCGACGCGCTCCCAATGAAACGCCGCTGATGGGATCGCCCCCGAACGTCGACCCAGCACGGCGTCCGCATCGAAGGCGATGCGCTCCGTCCACCAGCCGAAGAGCACGAGGACCACGATCGTCGACGCGACCCCCGCCATGCCGCAGACGATGGCGCGACCGATGCGGCGTTCCCCCCGCGGCTGCATCACCTCGTGGACGAGAAGCGCCGGTGGGATGAAGCACCCCTGCCAGTCCATCTGCGACGCCACGAATTGGATCGGCAGAAGCCACAACCAGCCCCGGCCGGGTCGGCCGCGAAAGTGCTCCTGCACGCAGAACGCCAGGGCGCCCAACCCGACCACGGCCGGATCCGGCGCCGCCATCCATCCGTAGAGGACACTCATGGGCAGCGCGAGCCACAGCCCGCTGGCGACGCATGCCCATCCCATGCCCAACTTCCGCAGGCAAAGCCACGCGACGGCCGCGCCGCCGAGGGCAGAGAAGAGGATCGGCACGATGCGGATCGAGCGTTCGCTCAGCCCCCAGATCTTCACGGCCGCGTAGGCAGCCCAGCGAAAGAGCGGAGGGTGGTGGTAGTCCGGCGCGCCGACGGGGGGATCCGTCGGCAACACCGCCAGGTACGGGATCCCAGCGAGCCTCTCGAACCCGACGCGCTCCCAGCTCCGCGCGAACCCGCCGACGTAGAGCGCGCTGTTCGTCGACGCGAGCCCGTCGTCCCATGGGCGATCGATGATCGGCCAGTAACGTGCCACGCCGAGGGCGAACACGACCAGGAACAGCAAGGTCCCCAGGCCACGCCCCCCATGCCGATCTCGCGTTGCGGCTCCGCTGGTGCGGCGAGCCACTCGCTCCGCCTCGTCCCGGTTCATCGGCCGGCGATCTTACAGGGAGGTCGCGGAGCGCGCGGGCGCACGTCCCGCGGACTGGCGCCGTCGGGCGCCACGCGCGGCGAACGTCATTGCGGCAACGGCGTCTGCCGAGCCGCGGATCGCCCTGCATTCGACTCACGCCCGACCGGCGCACGCGCGTGGTCGCGCGGGCGCTATCGCTTGCTCCACTCCCACATGCCGAACATGACTTCTTGCGGGACGGGTTTGCCGCAGTGGCGCGCCATCAGGCAGATCTGGCCGCGGTGGTGGGCGTCATGCGTCATGAGATAGGCGATGAACCCCGCGACACCGGCCGGGAACTTGGGGATTACCCCATCGGCGTTCAGTGCCGCGGCGACGAACTTCTCGATGGCGTGGTGGCTCTCGTCGAGCGCCCGCACCGACGCCTTTCGAGTGAGCGTGTTCTTGTCGACCTGGTCGGGAATCTTCGATTGGACCCCCGCCGCCTGCAGCCACATCACCCGGACGTTGTGGATGTGCGCCACGATCGAGGCGATCGTCCGCCCCTTTCCGTCGAGCGGCCGAGCGCGCCACGCGTCATCGGCCAGATTCTCGATCAGGTAACGATTGATCCGGTTGCTGGTGGCGAAGGCGCCGAGGACGGCGTCCCTCAGGTTGTAGTCACTCCCAGGAACGGCGACGGGGTGGACCGGGGCGCCCTTGGCTGACGATTTTTCGGAAGCCTTTGTCGCCGCCTTGGCGTTGGACGGCGCCGCGCCCTTGGCGGGCGGGGGTGATGGCGCCTTTGAAGCTGGTGCCTTGGAAGACGGCGGGACCTTTCCCGGCTTCTCCGCTACCGGGGCCGGCGTCGGAGCCGCAACCTTCGCTGCGGACTTTGGTTGTGGCTTTGCCGCGGGCTTCTCGGGCTTGCCCTTGGAAGGAGCCTTGGTGGGTGCGGGCAGTGGTTTCTTCTCGACCTTCTTGGGGGCGGGCTTGGCGCTGGTGGCCTTTGAAGCCCCCTTCGCCGGACCCGCCCCAGGCTTCTTGCCGGGTTTGACGGGAGCGGCCTTGTCAGCACGTGCGGGCATGCAGTTTTTCCTCCAGTGCGAACTGGGTGACCCGATTATGCACAGCCGGAGGCTTCTTGGGACGGGGCGGCTTCGGAAATCGGTGGCCAAGCCCGGTTTCCGGTTCGGACGTCGAACCAGCGGACCGTCGCCGGGTCGATCCCGAGTCGCACCGGATCACCAGGCGTCACCGCGCGATTGCCGTCCCGGGTGACGAGGAGCCGCGACCCTCCCAGGTCGACCTCGATCACGGTCTGAGTGCCCAGATTCTCCACGTAGGTCGCGGGAGCTGACGTGGAGCCCGAATCGAGGAACGCGTGCGGGCGTATCCCGAGAATGACCGCTCCCTGGGCGCCATGCGGACATGGCACCGCCAGCGGACCGGCACGGAACACCCCGCCCTCGACCTCGCCAGGGACGAGGTTCATGGGCGGGCTTCCGATGAAGGATGCGACGAACGTGTTGGCGGGGTCATCGAACACGGCGAGCGGCGCCCCCGCCTGCTGGACCGAGCCCTTCTGCATCACGACGATCCGCGAACCCATGGTCATGGCCTCGGCCTGATCGTGCGTCACGTAGATCGTCGTCACGCCGAGCCGTCGATGGAGCCGCGCGATCTCGCTGCGCATTTCCGAGCGCATCTTTGCGTCCAGGTTCGACAGCGGCTCGTCGAACAAGAAGAGCCGTGGATTGCGGATGATGGCGCGGCCCAGGGCCACGCGCTGCATCTGGCCGCCGCTCAGCGTTCCCGGCTTGCGGTCGAGGAGAGGCGCCAATCCGAGAATCTCGGCGACCTCGTCTACTTTCCTCCCACGCTCGGATGTCGAGAACTTGCGCAGCCGCAGCGGAAATTCGAGGTTCTTCCGCACGGTCATGTGGGGATAAAGCGCGTAGTTCTGGAAGACCATGGCCACGTCCCGCTGCGTCGGGTCCCGATCCGTGACGTCGACGCCGTCGAGGATGCAGCGCCCACGGGTCGGTGCCTCGAGGCCGGCGATGATCCGCAGGAGCGTCGACTTCCCGCACCCGCTCGGGCCGACGAGCACGAGGAACTCGCCATCGCCTACATCGAGCGAGACGTCGTTCAGCACCGTCGCGGCGCCGAAGGTCTTCGTGAGGTGCTCGAGCTTCAATCGGGCCATGTGAGGGTCACCGTTTCGATGCGGCCACTTCGACACCGCGAAGGAAGAGCTTCTGTGCCAGGAAGTAGACGATCACGCAGGGCGCGAGCACGACGGCGGACGCGGCCATCATGTGCTCGACGGCCGTGTTGTACGTGCGGTTGAAGCCGGCCAACGCCAGCGTGAGGGTCTGTCTCTCGGGGAGGAGGATGTAGATGAGCGGGTTCCAGAAGTCGTTCCACGCGGCGAGGAACGTGAAGATGCCCACCGTCGCCAGCATGGGACGCGCGAGGGGCAGCATGATGTGCCACCAGATCCGCCAGTGCCCGCAGCCGTCGACCCGGGCGGCGTCCGAGAGCTCGGATGGCAGCGAGAGGAAGTACTGGCGGAACAGGAAGATGAAGAACGGCGCGCCCCCGAGCACGGTGGGGAGGATGAGCGGCTGGAACGTGTCGACCATCCCCAGGACGCGGAAGAGGAGGAATCGCGGGATCGCCGTGACCTGATCGGGAAGCAGCATGGTCGCGAGCACCAGCGTGAACAGTGCGTCGCGTCCACGGAACGGGACGCGCGCGAATGCGTAGCCGGCGAGCGATGTCGTCAGCAGCTGACCCAGGATGGAGAGCACGGTCACCATCACCGTGTTCCAGAAAAGGAGTGGGAAGTTCCCCATCCGCGTGAGTGCTTCGCGGTAGTTCTCCGGGTGGACGTCGCCCACGAGTTCGGGGATCGAGCGCATCAATCCCGTCCCCTCGCGCTGGAGCGAGACCTCCACCATGAACACGATCGGCCACAGGAACAGGAGGCCCGCCGCGAGCATGGTGACGTTCCGGACGATGCGCTGCGCGCGGCTCATTCGCGGATCCTCGCGGCGTAATGAACCCACCGTCGGGACGTCCGCATGATGACGAGCGAAAGTGCGGCGAGGATCGCGACCATCACCCACGCGATCGTCGACGCGTAGCCCATCTCCAGGTGCTTGAACCCGGTCTCGTAGATGTAGAGCACGAGGAACCGCGACGCGTTGCCCGGTCCGCCGCCGGTCATCACGTACGGCTGCGCGAAGATCTGGAACGCGTTGATGAGCCCGATCAAGAGGTTGAAGAGGATCACCGGCGTGAGCGACGGAAGCGTCACGTGAAGGAGCCGCCGCCATGGGCCGGCCCCGTCGACGCGGGCCGCATCGAGAAGGCTGCGATCGACCGTCTTCAGCGCGGCGAGGAAGACGAGCATCTGGCCACCGACGGCCCAGAGGCTCGCGAGCACGAACGACGGCACGACCCACGTCTCGCTGCGAATCCACGCGGGCCCCTCGATGCCGAGCTGAGCCAGCCCGCGGTTCAGCAGCCCGCGCTCGGGATCGAGGATGAAGCGCCACACGGCTGCCACGATGACCGGTGACACGATGGCCGGCAGGTAGATGATCGTCCGGAGCGCGCGCGCCGTGCGTGTCTCGGCATCGAGGAGTAGCGCGAGCGCGAGCGCGATGACCAGGCCCAGCGGGACGCTGCCCGCAGCGTAGAGACTCGTGACGCGCAGTGACGTCCAGAACGTGTCGTCGGTGAGGATCTGTGCGTAGTTGCCCGAACCGACGAAGCCGATGTCGTGCACGTCGCGCAGTGGCGACCATTCGCAGAACGACAGGACGATCGAGGACACCGCCGGTCCAAAGAGGAAGGCGACGAAGCCGACGGCCCATGGAGCGAGCATGGCGAGGCCCTGGCGCTCCTGGCGTCGCACGATTGCCGATGGCTTGCGGTCGCGTCGCGCGACGAACCCCCCGAGCAGCGCGAGGACGGCGGCGGCGATCGAGACTTCCATCGTCCAACGCCACAGTCTGGGCCGTTGCTTGCGATCTCGAACCCGTGCGAGGTAGTCGTCGGTCTTCTGCGCGGCGCGCGCGCAGGCGCGAGCGATGTCCGTCTCGCGAAAGAGGAGCGAGCCCTGGAACTCGGCCTGGCATAGGGCTTCGATCTTGCGCCAGTTCGCCAGCGGCGGCATGAAACGCGCCGTCGACAACACGTCGAGAAAGACCTGCTCGCTCTCCGGTGGCGTGTCGGGTTTCAGGAACGCGTCGGACTGCGCCGCCGATTTGATGGCTGGAACGCCGTTGCCGATCTTCGCCAGCACGCGCTGCCAGCGATCGGACCCCAGCGCCCGGATGTACCGGTAGGCGAGCTCGGGTTCGCGCGACGTACGCGGCACCACGTACGCCTGCATGGCGATCGACGTCGCGGCGCGCTTGCCGCGGGGGAGCGGCACCACGTCCCAGCGGAAGTCCTTGATGTGTTTGAAGCGCCACGTCTCCCAGTAGCCGGTGGGACCGAAGAACGCCGCCCGACCGGCCTGGAACAACCCCTGGCTCAGTTGATTCTCGAACGTCGCGTCGAATGAAGAGACACGCTCGACGTGCAGGAGCGTGTTGAGGAACTGCAACGCGTCCACGACCGCGGGCTCGCCCAGCCGGCTCTTCGTGTTCGTCGCGTCGATGAGCTCGCCGCCGTTCTGCCAGATCCACGGCACGACGGCCTGGAGCCATTGCGTGAGCGAGATCCCGAACTGGTCCGGCTTGCCGTCGCCGTCGAGGTCTTTCGTCGTCGCGCGCGCATAGCGCAGGAAGTCGTCCCAGGTCCAGTCGGGTTTGGGGCGACCGAGTCCTGCGCGGGCCAGGAGATCCAGATTGCAGTAGAGCACGTAGGGCGTGAAGGTCGACGGCAGACCGAACAGGTGGCCGCGGGCATCGCGCAATGCATCGATGGGCTGGCGGAAGTAATCGTCCGGCCGCCACGTGGGATCCTTGCTGAAGTACGGATCCAGATCGAACAACGCGTTCTCGTCGAGGAACGCCGCCAGTTCTCCGATGTCCACGCGCATGACGTCGAGCGGCAGATCTCCCGCGAGCATGAACTTGATCTTGTCGTCGGCCGTCGACGCGCCGGCCTGCTCGAGCAGTTGGACCTCGACACCGGGATTGTCCTTCTCGAAATCGCGGGACAGGGCCTCCAGGTCCTCCCAGACCCCGAGAGCGCGTTGCTCGCACATGACCACGAGCCGGCGGGGCGCCTGCGCCGCGACGGCAGACCCGAATGCGCCGAGGGCGACGAGCGCGATGCCGATCCGCATCGTGTCGATCGACGCGCTTCGCACGTTGCGGGCGCCGCATGGCATGGCGACGTCATACCACACGCCCTCCGGAGCGCCGCGCTCCCGCGCGGCCGGACGGCAGGGTTCCACCCTGCCCGGCACGGTGAGGTGCGATCGACCGCGGTCGCGCGCTGGAGGTTCGCCGCGAGATCAGGCGAGCCCGGAGGTCTCGCCGTCCGGCCAGGCAGAGCCTGGCGTTCCGGAGCGCCGCGCTCCCGCGCGGCTGGACGGCAGGGTTCCACCCTGCCTGGCACGGTGAGGTGCGATCGACCGCGGTCGCGCGCTGAAAGTTCGCCGCGCGATCAGGCGAGCCCGGAGGACTCGCCGCCCAGCCAGGCAGAGCCTGGCGTTCCGGAACGCCGCGCTCCGGCGCGGCTGGACGGCAGGGTTCCACCCTGCCCGGAACGGCGAGGTGCGATCGACCGCAGCTGCGAGCAGGAAGTTCGCCGCGAGATCCCGGCGAGCCCGGAGGCCTCGCCCCCCGGCCAGGCAGAAGCCTGGCGTTCCCCACTCCGCGACGAAACTCGTCAGCGGCGGCGGGACGATCGTGCGGACTCGAGGGTTTCCGACAGCGCGGCGAGGAGCGAATCGGAGAGCGTGAAACGCAGGAGTTGAACATCGGCCTGGTCGGCGACCGTTGCTTTGAGACCGGAATGGGGAAGGCCGAACATCGATTGGCCCGCGCGCGGTTCCGGGCCCAGGTCGTCGACGACGAGTGCGAGCGAGACGTCGTAGGATGCGGCGGACGGCACGGTTCCAGACGCCGCGCCGGACTCGTCCAACTGAAACAGTCCCGAGCGGACGACGTCGTAGAGAACCGACGCGTCGGGGTCAGCGCGCGACGGGTGAAGCGTGACGTGGAGGTGCATCCCCTCGGGAAGCTTGGGCACGTTGGTGAACGAGAGGTCGACGCGCAGCCCGCCGGACAGGACGACGTCGCGATCCGTCGTGACGTCCGTCAGCGTCACCGCGCGGTATCCCGGCGCTCCGACCGTGATCGTTCGCGGCCGCCGGCTGGGAATCACGATGCGGATTCCGCCTCCCGGCTGCGCAGCGTGGAACGAATGGCTCGTGAGCTTCGGGAAATCGGGCAGCTCGACGCCTGCGACGGGGTGGGGCACCGGTTCGTTCGCCTGGTTCCTGGCCCGGATCGTCACGAAGAGACACGATTCTTCGAGCCGCAACGGCGCCAGTCGCGGGTCCGTCGCGAACTTCCCGCGGACGATGTCGATGCCCGGGATCGAGATCAGTGGATCGAATGGCGACCCGGAGTGCCTCACCACGAACGTGAACACGCCCGCCGGCACGGAATCGGTCTCGAACGATCCATCGGGCTCGACCCGCACGGGGATGCTGCGGTTGACCGACTCGTCATCCATCGAGTTCGCGGGTTTCGCGGACACGTGGAATTCGCGCGCGTCCCACCCGGTCGGCAGCGCCACCCGGCCACGGAGTCCACCGGCCCTCTCGACGACGAGCGTGACTCCCGTGGATCCCGGCACGACGGGGATGGGCTCGGTCTGCACGACCCATTGCCCCCAGCAGATCGCCGCGAGCTCACCGTCCGGCGCGCTCCCCGCGATGGTGAACGAGCCATCGCGTGCCGCAGTCGCAGCGTCGACGTCCAGGTGATTCCAACCGAACCGCTCGCTCTTGCGTCCTTGCAGCGCGACCGACGCGCCAGCGACGGGCGCGCCCCCGCCATCGACCACGCGACCGGAGACGATCGGCGGCAACGTCTTCCAGACGACGTCGCCCAGGTCGATCATTCCGGGCTTCATCGGAGATGGAAGCGGCACGCTCACGACACGTGCGGGTCCGTCCTCGCGCGACTGGCTTCGCAGCTCGATCGCGGTGATCGAAGCCGGAAGCGTCGGCAGGTTGCGTTCGATCCGACCGTCTTCGTCGGTCCGATCGACGAAGATGGTCTGCGCGTCGTCCACCGCGGGCGCGGCCTTGCACGCAAGTAGCACGCGCGCGCACGGCTTCGCCGACTCGTCGATCAGCCGGATCCGGATGGCGGGCACCCCCGCGCCGGCGACCATCGGCACGGTGATCGTGTCGCCGTGAGTCGGGATGCCCTCCGACCGGATGGTCGAGCCGGAGTGACCCGGCACTCTCGCCGTGATGACGAGGGGCACTCCCGCCGAGACGTTCTCGAACGTCGCGACGCCTTGCGAGTCGGCGCGAACGGATGGGTACTGCAGTGCGCTCACCCCTGCCGCCGGCGTGGAACCGTCGCCCACGTGCAGGTGCACCTCGGAGTTCCTCCGCGGTGTGCCGCCGTCCGGCTCGACCTTCACGACGACCGTTCCGACCGGCTTCAGCGTGAGCGTGATCGGTTCGACGGGGATGGCGTCGGCCCTCACGGTGACGCGTGTCGGCGGCACGGGCGCATACCGCGGAAATATCTCCAGCGTCCCGGCCTCGTGCAGTGTGTCGGGAGCCACCCCGAGAAATACGTTCCGGAATTGGACGACACCGTCTTCGATGCGGCTTCGGCGAACGGAAAGCCGTGTGACCCGATCCTGGAGGACCAGCGCGCAAACGATCTCCAGGTTGCCGGCGCCGCGGCCGACCGCATCGACGACGCGCACCGTGATCGATGCGTCCTTGCGGATGGTGACGTCGGTCATTTCCGGATGAGGCGGAACGAGCCAGGCTGCGCCGGAAGCCAGGCCGAAGCGCGCGAAAACCCACAGCCCCCCGTCGGCGGGCACGACCGTGACCGTTCCGTCCGCGCCGACGAGGAATCTCTTGCCGACGCTGCGGAGCGCGTCCTCCTGCTCGACGCGCGCGTCCTGGCTCTCGAGACGCGCTGCCGCGTCGAAGGCCGCGCGGTCACAGCAGACGATCTCGGCCCCCGGAACGGGCTGCCCGGTCTCGCCGTCGATGACGCGCACCTTCGGTCCGTCGGGCACCGGCGACAGGAGCGGCGACGGCGCCACATCCGCCTCGGGATTCTGGAATGGCGACGCGGTGATCGCGGCGACGGGCCGTGACGCAGGTGCGACCGACGGCCATGCAACTGCGGGACGGTCGTGTTCAACTCTCGGATCGTTGCGCGCGGGACCGAAGCCATCGGCCAGGAGCCAGACGCAGATCCCGACCGCGACCGCGACCGCGACGCCGACAGCCAGTGCCCATCTCAGGTGCATCGGAATCGTCCGAACCGTGCCCTTCGCCCCGGGTTCGCCAGCCGACTTCCTCGAACTCCTCGTCCGATCACGACGTCGTCAACGCGAAGACCGGAGTCACGGTCGCGAGCGTTCCGCTCACGAGCTGGACGGTGATGACCTCCAGGTGGAGCCCCGACGGAATACCGGACAGCGGCCCGAACGCGTAGGCGCCGCGACTCGGCACGAAGTGGAACGGTTCGAAGCCGACCGGCAACGCCACCTGCGACAGGAGGTTGTTGAGATTGGCCGTGTAGAGCCCCAGGTATGGCCCGGTTCCCGGTCCCCCTGGCGCTGCTTCGAAGCTCACGACCGTGTAGGTGTCGGCCCCGGTGACGAGGTTCGACGCGGTGAGGAGGAACGTCCCCGTGCCACCGGGCTGCGACATGGTCACGGCGGCGGGCGTCGGCTGATCGAGGTAGCCCATCATGTAAGGCCCGAACTGGTTTTGCGCCGGCGAATTGGGCCCGCCGTCGGCGATGATCACGGAGGCCGTCGATCCGTTCCACACGATGAGATCGTAGGGGAACGCGTTGCGCGCGAGCAGGTAGTTGCCGTTCTCGAGCACGGCCATGCCGCGGAGGTTGGCAGCTCCGGGATAGGGATCCGAGAGGAATCCGCCCGAGGCGTTCCAGGCGCGGATGTTGTAGCCCGTCGACGCGAACCCCGACGCGAGCAGCCGCCCGTCGTTCGCGATGTCGAGCTCGTAGGGCCAGAATCCCGCGGACGAAGGTGACACGAGCGTCGTCGGTGGCGTCGCAAGCAACGGATCCGTCGCCTTGATGCCACCACTCCCGATGACCGAATACACGATCCTTCCGTCGCGCAGCTGCGTCACGCCCCAGCAGTTGCCGGGCTGCGACGGCCCCACGTAGTTGCACGACGGATCGAGCGCGAAGATGCCGTTGCCGTCGGTCATGTAAACGCGTCCCGCCGCCGCGTCGTAGTAGAGCCCGCGCGGCTGCGTCGACGCGACGCCGACGTCCGCGAGCGTGAGGTAGCGCACCGAGTTGAACGTGGCCGTGGGCGGCGCCGCGCCGTTGAAGGTGACGTCGTAGATGTAGATCGCGGCCGGGATCGCGCAGTTGGAGTTGGAGCTCCCGATCCAGACCTGGTTGCCGACCTGCACGACGTCCTGCGCCGAGCAGTTGCCGTTCCAGTTGCCGGCGCCCGTCCCCGGGACGATCCAGTTGCGCGTGACGAGCGAGCCGTTGGATCGGTTGACCAGTGCGATGCTCGAGCCGTTCGGCGCATTCAGGAAGGTGTTGTTGACGACCATCACCCACTGGCTCGGTGCGCGTGAGGCGAGCGTGGCGGCGAGCAGGCAACAGACAGCGACGCGTGGCATGAGCGTTGTCATGGCGACCAGTGTAATCACCTGACGCGGGGACGGATGTCTCGACGTGTTGTAAGCTCCGACCCATCGGCGCTCGGTCGGAGCGATTCCTGCGCCGGATCGGAGGTTCGCGTGAAGGGAAAGCTCTGCGTGGCGGTGATCGCGATCAGCGCCTGCTTGTTCGGACAGACGGACGAGGTGGCGGTCGCCGGCGGATCGGTGGTCACCGGCCGCGTCGTCGCCATCGACGCTGAGGGCGTGGAAATCGAGGCCGTAGGCGGGGGGAAGACGCGGACCCCATGGGCGGCCGTCGCGAACGTCCGTGTCACGCAGCCGATCAAGCTCTCGCTCGCAAACGGGGACCAGATCACTGGCACCATCCGCGGACGAAACGGCGACCAGCTCGCCATCGAGGTCGGGTCGTTCGGTGCGTTGCAGATCCCCATCGGCGCTCTGGCGGCGCCGCCTCCGCCCCCGAAGAAGGACGCGCCACCCGATCCAAACAAGCCACCGCTGACGGCCGGCGATTGGAAGGGCAAGGTTGCGCTCTCAGGCACGGTTCGTCAGGGCAACGTGGATTCGGTGCTCGCCGCACTTCACGCCGAAGCGGAGAAGAGCTGGGACGCGGACAAGGTGTCTCTTGCCGCAGACGTCCTCTACGGCAAGACCGACGGCAACCTCACGGCGTCGTCGTTCGGTGGGAAGGCGCGACTCGATCACTTCTACGACGCCACGCTCTACACCTACGCGAGCGCCGAAGCGCTTCACGACGAGATCCAGAACATCGACGTGCGTGCCATCCTCAACGTCGGTGTCGGTGACGTCCTGTGGAGCGAAGGCCCCGACCGCAATTGGTCGGTGGAAGGTGGTATCGCCGGCATCTACGAGAAGGGCGCAGGTCGCAGCACCGACATCTCGCCCGCAGGACGCGCGGCCACCGTCTACAAGGACGTGTTCTTCACCGACCTCCACTTCGAACAGGACTTCGAAATCCTCGTCCCGTTCGACGATCCGGGCCGTTACCTGGCGAAGGCGCGTTCCATCTTCACCGTGCCCATCTCCGAGTCCATCCGCATGCGGACCTCGCTGGAGCTGAACTACCAGGGCGATCCGCCGCCCAACACCGAGCGGCTCGACATCCTGGGCCTGGTCGGCCTCGAATATCAGTTTTGAGTCGCGGCGCGGCGAGGAGACCCGGTGCCCTTGGTTCCCGCGCCGAGCGAGAACGTGACCACCGCCTTCCTCGGGGTAACCTGCGCCCATGATTGCCCCGATGGTCGTGTGTGCGGTGGCCGCCGCCCTGGCCGTTCCGCAGGACGGAGACGTGCGGGTCTCGAACACGGCGGAGCTCACGCGCGCCCTCGCTGCGTGCAGACCGGGCACGCGCGTGCTCATGGCACCCGGCGACTACGACGGATTCCGGGTCGCCAACCTGCGCGGCACCGCGGAGCGGGCGATCGCGGTGGCTGCCGCGGACCCAAAGGCGCCACCCCGCATCCGCGGGAGCGTGCACGTGTCCGACGTCGAACACTTCCGGCTCGAGGACGTGGTGTTCGAGGGCGCATCCGGGAACGGCTTGAACGTCGATGACGGAGGAACGTTCGACACTCCTTCGCATCACGTCACGCTCACGGGGGTCATCGTTCGCGATTGCGGTGGCCGCGGAAACGACGACGGCATCAAGCTCTCGGGAGTCGACGACTTCCGCCTCGAGCGCTGCACCGTCGACCGGTGGGGTCGGGGAGGATCGGCCGTCGACATGGTCGGGTGCCATCGTGGAACGCTCGTCGGTTGCACGTTCCGCGACAGGGCGACGGATTCGGCGGCTACGGGAGTCCAGGCGAAGGGCGGGTCCTCCGGCATCACGATCCGCTCGTGCCGGTTCGAGGACGCGGGACAGCGCGCCGTGAACATCGGGGGATCCACGGGACTTCCGTGGTTCCGTCCCAGGCCCGAGGGGTTCGAGGCGAAGGACGTCACGGTTGAGGGTTGCACGTTCACCGGCTCGATGGCGCCCATCGCCTTCGTGGGAGTCGACGGCTCCACCGTGCGTTGGAACACGTTCCACCGTCCGGCGAAGTGGGTGATTCGGATCCTCCAGGAGACGGTCGCCAAGGACTTCGTCCCCTGCAGGAAGGGAGTCTTTGCGAACAACCTCGTCGCCTACCGGCAGTCCGAGGTGCGAACGGTCGTGAACGTCGGCCCCCACACGGCGCCCGAGACCTTCGAGTTCGCCGACAACTTCTGGTTTTGCATCGATGCCCCGGCCCGCTCGATTCCGTCGCTCCCCATGACCGAGACGCGACCGGTCGGCGGCGAGGATCCCCGGTTCCGAGGCGCGGAGAACCTGGACTTCCGCGTCGACGAATCAGGGCCCGCGCGCGGGTTCGGCGCCCAGGCGCTTCCGTCGCACGCCACGCGGTGAGCGGACACCAGCGCGCGATGCCGTCGGCGTGCAAACGCGCCGGGAGCCGTCGCATACCCGCGACCTCGATCGTTGGTGTAGGATCTCCGGCAGCCCCCACGTCCCCACCCGTTGCAAATCGAAGTTGACACCGTGACTCGACAGAACGGTTCGGAACAGATCCGGGCGGCACGCGCGGGCGATCGCGACGCGCTCAGCAACTTGCTGGCCCGTAACCATGCGCGGCTGATGCAGGTCGCCAGGTCCCGCCTTCGCGGAGGGCTACGCGGCAAGGTACGCCCGTCGGATCTCCTCCAGAGCGCGTACTACGATGCCGTGCGCGACTTCGCCCAGTTCCGCGGTGAAGACGACGATGCGTTCGTCGCCTGGATGGGGACGATCGTCGAGCACACGCTGCACGACAAAGGGCGGTATTTCGCAGCCGACAAGCGCGAGGCGGCCCGCGGTGTGAGGCTCGTGACCGACGTGGCGGTCATGGACGATCGCCAGCGGTGTCCCAGCGCGGATGCCGCCGACTCCGACGACTTGACCGTGGCGAGGGAGGCGATGGCATACCTGTCGGAGGATCAACGCCGAGTCATCGACCTGTGCGTTCACGAGGGAAGGACTCGGGAGGAGGCCGCCGTGACGATGGGCAAATCCGTCGGCGCGGTAAGGGTCCTCCTCTGCCGCGCCCGCGCGGCACTCATCTGTCAGGTCGACCGCCTGAAGTCGGACCGCGCCAACCAGCGGACACCTCGCGGGGGCGAGTGAGATGAAAAGCGTCTGTAACGCCGGCCCCGGAAATCCGCCAACGACGTTCGAAGCTCCTCGGACCCCACGGTTCGGCCTCACCGGCGGTGGACCCGAAGCGCACTCTTCTGCCCCAAGGAGACTCCGTCCCATGTGCTCTAACTGGACGATCACGAAAGCCCTCGCCTGCTGCGCGGTCCTCACCCTGGCGATGCCTCAGTCCGCTCCCGCCCAGGCACCAGCCCACGTCCAGATGTGGGCCGGCTATTGGATGCCGGAAACGGCGAACCCCGACAGGTTCAATCTTTACGTCCAGGGCGAGGCCGGGGAGTGGGTGGGCCTGGTTCTGCGGGTCTACTGGGACTGGTCCAAGCTCGACGATTCGGCAACGGTTCAGGCCAAGTACACGGCACTGTTCCAGCTCCCGCAGCTCGCGAACCTGCACGCAGAGCCCCTGCCTCCGTACTGGTATCTCGGCACGGCAGGCGTGATTCCGACGTCGGGTGAGACGGTGATGTCCAGGCTGCTCACGACATACGGACCGGCATTCGGAGCGGCGCTGCTCGACTCGACCGGCGATGCCTGGCAGCAGGTGAAGATCGAACCCGCCGTGATGGCGGCCGCGATCCATGATGCGATCGGCGGCGGTGTCCAGGGCACGGTGAAGGCGACCATGCTGCCGCTGTTCACGTCCTCGAATCCCCTCCTGTCCGCGCCGCGCCTGTGGCCGTCCGCGCCGGCGACGTGGCCGTACTACCAGAACGTGCTGTTCGGCTATCCCGATCCGGACCTGGCGGTGACCGCCTACTCGTCGAACGGCATCATCCTCGAACAACTCCTCCAGCAGATCGGATTCGACGGGATCAAGACGCTGGTGGAAGGCGGGATCGGTGCCGACGGTCAGCCCATCGAGGGCCTCGACAAGAGCGACTTCAAGAATGGTTTCCCGTTGGTGCTCTACGCCCAGGCCATTGCGATTCGCGACGTGGCCGACCAACCCGTTGCATCAGCCGAGCAATCGATGACGGGGCTGAGCTCGATCATCCCCGGAGTGAACGGCCCGCAGATCAACAACCCGCCACCGCCAGCGCCGCCCGCGCCCCCGCCGCGAATCCGCGTGACGGGGTCCATCATCATCCGAACGTACATCCGATCGCTCGAAGTCGGGATCGACTCCGTTCCCCACAGCGTCAGTTCCCCGGTCGGCAGGGCCGGGAACTTCCTGGAGATTCCCGTCAAGGGGACTCCCATCGGCCCCTACACGGTCGTGCTCAGGCAGGGCATTCGCACGTGGACCATCCCGGGCACGTTGGCCGCGCACATGACTTTCCGGTTCCCGATGCCGGCCCTGATCACTCAGGGGAGCTCGTTCGACATCGTTTCGCTGACTAACGACGTGAACACGGTGTACGGTGCCGGAATGCCGTGGGGCACGCTCGTCGCGCAATGATGCGCGACCCTCGGGTTCAGGGTTCCTCGGCCCAGCGCAACTGTTCGTTGAACTCGGAGACCTCCGCGTCGGTCAGGCGCGAGCGCATGCGATCCAACGCTTCGCGGCAGGTCGCCGCGCAGCGTGGGCGGTCGTCGAGGAGCCTGAAGGCCTGGGCAGCGAGCCGGTAGGCGTCACGCGTCTCGCGGAACGTCGCCGCTGAGGAGCCGCCGCGGCCACCGTCGATGACACTACGCACCGCGACCGTCGCCGCGCGGAGGGTCCTCGCGCGTTCTCCCGCATCCGTGATCAGCCCGTCGCTCGCGTCGGCGCAGGCCCAATCGGCGAAACGCAACTGGACGCCCGGGTTGGTCGCTCGCTCACCGGCGGCCGACTCCATGAGGCGGCGTGCCTCGATCGTGTGCCCGAGCCGACGCTCGGCGAGCGCGGCGGCGGCGCGGGCCGTCTGCCTGGCGGCGCCGAAGCGGAATGACTGAGCGAGGCTCGCGGCTTCGCCAGCCACGTCGCGCAGCGTCTGGTCCGTCGCCGCGTCGGGCGCATGCGGGGGCCCCGCTTCGCCAGTACCCAGGACCGCGTACACGCGAAATGCGACGGCCGCCGCGGCGGCCCGCTCACGGTGCCGCACGAACAACGCCGAGCGCTCGGCGATCCGCGCATGTTCGACGGCACCGGCCGTGTCGCCCGCCTCGAAGGCCCGGGCCGCGGCGATCAACCGGACGTCTGGATCTCTCGGCCATTTCTCGATCGTGCGCTGAAGGAGTTCGCGTGCCGCGTCGCGCTGCTCCGAACGCAACCGGACCTCGAACTCGAGCAACTGTGCGATGACGTCCTCCTCGTGCCGTGGAAGCGACGCCAGGATCGCACTGGCCCCCGCGGGATCACCCCGGGCGAGGCGGATGGATGCGAGCGAAGTGAGGACGAGCCGCCGCGACGCATCGTCCACGTCGAGGCAGCGCAGGCCGCCTTCGGCCTCGGCGAGGTCGCCGTCATCGATGAACGACAACGCCATCGCCAGGCGCAGCCTCGTCTCCGAGCGCCCCGACGCCGCGGCGAGCCCGGCCTCGAGCTCCGCCCGTTGACTCGCGCCCGAGCGGCTGAGCTCGTGCAGCGCGAGCGCCGTGAAAAGTGCGTCCGTGGCGTCACCGTGCGGGAGCGGAGTCAGGTCTACCGTCACGTCGCTCATGAGTGCCGCTCGCAGCGCTGCCAGCGCACGGCCAGGCATTGCGTGCTGCCGCGCGTCCTCATCCAGCGCGTCCAGGCGTCGGGTCGCGGCGTCGACCTCGCCGCGGCGCAGGTCGGCAAGCACGAGCGCGAGCTGGGCGATGCGCGGTTCCGGGTCGTTGCGGGCGATGGCGTCTGTGCGGCGGAGCAGGTCCGCAAACCAGGCTTCATCCTGTGCGTCGCCACGACTCATGAGGCGATCGATCAGATCCTCGCGAACGCGTATGGCTTCGAGCTGGATCGCGAGGTTCTGCGTCTCGGAATCCGTCGGTCGGTCGTGCTGCATCCGCGCCAGGGCCGCCGCCGCTGCTGGGAGATCCGTCGAGTGCAACGCTGCCGTCGCCTCGCGCGCGTCGCTCTCGAAGCGCGCAGTCTTCTCACGCCACTCCCAGAGCACGAGGCCCAGCGCCGTCCCGGCGACGACCACGGAGAGCGCGACCGCCATCGACGCCCGCGGGCGACGCTTCACGAGCTTCCAGATGCGCGTGAGGATTCCGCTCGGCCGCGAGACGATGGGCCGGTCGTCGAGGAATCGTTCCAAGTCGTCACTGAACGCGCCGGCCGATTGGAAGCGCCTCGCGGGCTCCTTGTCCAGCGCGCGCAGGACGATGGTCTGCAGCTCCCGCGATCCCGGAATGCCCAGGGGCGGCGGGGCTTCCTCCACGATCCGTCGAACGAGCCGCTCCGTGCTCCCGTCCTGGAACGGGAGGCGCCCGGTCAAGAGCTCGTACAGCGTCGCTCCGAGCGCGTAGACGTCCGCCCGCGGATCGAAGCGAGGCGCGCCTCGCGAAAGTTGTTCCGGCGCCAGGTAGGGGAGCGTGCCAGGGACGGCATTCGCCTGTGTCAGCGACACATCGGTCGCGCCGCGGGCCAGTCCGAAGTCGACGAGCACGGGCTCCCCGTCGTCGAGAATGATGTTTGCGGGTTTCACGTCGCGGTGAACGACACCGGACGCATGGGCTTCCTCCAATCCGCGTGCGACGGCGGCCGCGATCCGGGCCGCTTCGCGCGGAGCGAGTGGCAGCTCGACGCCATCAAGCGCGGGACCCGAGAGCCATTTCATGGCGATGTAGGCGTGGCCGCCTTCTTCGCCGAGTCCGTAGACCGGGACGATGTTCGGATGGTCGAGACGCGCTGCGATCTCCGCCTCGCGCCGGAATCTCGCACGAGCGGACGCATCTTCGAGGGACTGTGGGTTCAGGAGCTTGACGGCGACGAGACGCTTCAATGGCTCCTGGCTCGCGATGAAGACGCGACCCATGCCGCCCGCACCGAGCGGCGCGAGGAGGCGGAAGTCCCCGATGCGGTCGACGGGCGGGGGCGGTGGCGAATCGGGCGCGACGTTCGACGTCAGCGTGTCTGCCAGGATCGAATGACGCCCGAGCATCCGTTCGACGTGCGAGGCGAGCTCCGCGTCGCCCCCGGCGAGCGCCGCCAGATCCGGGTGCTCACCGCGGTCGATGGCCTCGAACCAGAATTCGAGGAGCGCCTGCGCCCGGGCATCGAGGGAGTCGTCGTGCGGCCGTTCGTTGGTCACGGAGGTCTCGGCGGCGCAGTGTATCGTCCCGCGTTCGACGTACGGGGCGATGCGATGCGACCGGCTCCATCCGCACCACCGGCTTCGTCACGGGATCGTCTGGATGACGAGTTCCAGACCGGGTGAAACGGCCGCGATGCCGTTGGGCGCACCGTCGTCGAACACGATCCACTGCCCGAATGCGTGAAGCCCCGCGAGCGCGGGCGACGCGGGAACGGGCGTGGGCAGTGCGGCGAAGCCGTCGCCGGCACCGGCACCGTTCGCGATCACCGGGATCCCAAAATCGGCCGACGTCAGCAGCACGCAGCCGCTCAAGCCGAACGCGGTCAGGTCCTGTGGAAGCGATCCGCCGGCCCACGCCGTGCTGGACCCGCCGCCGAGAAAATACGCCGCAGCGCCGCCGCGCGCGCACGTCAGGGCGATTCCGAACTGGGGAGCACCCTGCGTGTTCGGCGTCCCGCCGAAGGTGGCGATCCCGGGGACGTATCCGCCCGCGCCCGGCGAGCCGGCGCCGTACACGCTCGCCCCGTTCGGCAGACCGAAGCGTGACACCGCGAAGACCCGGCCGGTGAGGACGTCGCCGGGTGCGCTGACGACGAAGTCCGGGCGGCAGTCGCCGGTGAGGTCGCCCGTGGCGATGGCCGTCCCGAAATCCGCGTTCGGCGACACCGATCGCGTGATCGTGTCGAGTACGGCGCCGCTCGTGAGCGAGACGAGATGGACGCGACCCGTGTTCTGGTTGGCGGCGGCCGAGACCTCCGCGAACGGGACGCCGACGAGGAGCTCCGTGACGCCGTCGCCATCGACGTCGCCGGCCCGCGCGACGCTCGATCCGAACGCGTCCCCGGCGGACGCTCCGTTGAACGACCGCAGCACCGTTCCGGTCGCGCCGGAGAACGCGCGCACGCGTCCGACTCCCGCCCCGACGGCGAGAAGGTTGAACGTGGGCGACGCCCCCGCCACGTCGGGAACGCCGTCACCGTTCACGTCCCCCACGCCGACGACCCGGCTGCCCAACGCCTCGCCGGACGTCGATCCGAGGATCGAACGGATGGTGGCCCCGCTGGCACCGGAGACGATGCGAATCCGTCCGACGTTGGTCGCCAACGGGACGTTGTCCGCGCCCGGGCAACCGGTGGCCACGTCCGGAACGCCATCTCCGTCCACGTCTCCGACCCCGTCGACGGCTGCGCCGAAATGCTCACCGGCGCTCGGTGACGTCGACGTCCGGAGCGGCTGATGCGTGCGACCGGAGAAGATCGTGATGCTTCCCGCGTCCGGTCCGCCAGCGATCGCCTCGGGCGCACCCACGGCGAAGTCATCGGCTCCGTCGGCGTCGACGTCACCGACGAAGGCGCAGGCCGAGCCCAGGTGTTCGGTGACACCCGTCACGGACGGGTTCCTGATGACGTCCATCTCGTAGGCGAACGACGTCCTGACCTGCCCTGCGTTGGCGGCAAGTCCCACGCCAGCGAAGGGGGCGCCCATGAGGACACCACCCGCGATCGGCCTGTCGTAGATCGGGTTCCCGGCGGCGGCGAGGCTCGATCCCAGGCTGTCTCCGTTCGCTCCGAGCCACTCGCGGACGAACGTGCCGTTGGATCCGGACCAGGTGGAGACGCGACCGGCGGTTCCGCCGAACGTCGGCGAACCCACCGCCAGTTCCGGGCGATCGTCCCCGTCCACGTCGCCCACGAAGGCGACCGTCCGACCGAAGCTCTCGCCGGGCTGCGCGCCCTGGATCTGCGTGAGAAGCGGGCCCGTTCCCGCGAACACGTACACGACGCCGACGTCGTTCGGACCGCCATTGGGAGCGCCCACGGCGATCTCGTAATCGTCGTTCACTCCCGTCGGATGGAATCCTCGCGCGAGCGACGCGCCGAACTGGTCTGCCTGTCCCGGCTGGGGGTTCTGGATGATCGCGGAGAGCGCCCCCGTCGTGAGGTTGAAGTAGCGGATCTCGCCTGCGCCCGTCGCGCCTCCTACCGTCGCACCCGGCCGACCCACGATCAGGCCGTTGCCGAGGACCGTCGCGGGCGTGTTCGGAATGGTGAGCGCCGACCCGAACAGCGCTCCGGCGAGCGCGGGAGCAGTGAGCGTGTACGCCGTCGTGCCCGACGTGGCGCGGATCACGCGGACGTAGCCTGACGCTGGCGCGCCGGGTCCGCCGGATGCGTGCGGGGCGCCGACGGCCAATCCCGGCTCGAGGTTCTGACCATTCGGCGCGAAGTTCCCCACGCCGACCAGCACCTCGCCGAACTCGTCCCCGGGCCCGCCGTTGAAGGTGTGCAGCGTCGCGCCGGTGGCGCCGGAGAAGATCTTCACTTGACCGGAGTCGGCGCCGGCGGCGTCGGCCTTGGGATCCCCGATCGCGTAATCGGGCACGTCGTCACCATCCACGTCGCCGAGGCCGCAAGCACTGGCGCCGAACCGCAAGTTCGTCAGCGGAGATCCCGTGTGCGTGCGGATCACCGTCCCCGTACGGCCAGAGATCACGCGGGCTCGTCCAGCGATGAACGTGGTCGCGGCGTTCGGCGCTCCCGCGATGAAGTCGGGCACGAAGTCGCCATCGACGTCGCCGATGCCGGCGAGGGCGGATCCCAGGCGCTCGCCCGAGAGGACTCCCTGTACGGTCCGAGCTCGCGCCACATGCATGACGCGGAACCCGCCGCCGAACTGCAGCCCGCCGAGCCGATCGTCGGGAACGCCGATGACGAGCGTCGGCAGCCCGTCGACGGTCGATGCCGCGAGCGCGAAGCCGAACCGGCGATCGAGGTCGGACACGCACAGGAGATTCTCGCCGGTCGATCCGGAGAACACCTTCACGTGTCCCGTTCCCGTTCCAGCCTCGGGGGATCCCGTGACGATGTCCGCGTGGCCGTCACCATCCACGTCGGAACACACGGCCAGTGCGGTTGCGAATCCTCCCGTCAACGTGGATCCGCTCAGCGTTCGAACGGGGTAGGTCTGTGCTGATGCGGTGAACGTGACGACGAGCGCCACGGCGACTGCGGACGCGGTGAGAGTCGTTTGGGAAGTCATGGTGAATCGCGCCTGTGTGGGTTGCTGGAGTGGATGTCGCTGACTGATCAGCCGGAAGCGCCCTGAGCCTTACACCGGTGAGCACGAGCTCGCCGAACGCGGCGCGGAGCCTGCGCATCGGTCCGTCGCCATGGATTCCGCGACGGTCGGGGCGTCTGGCGGCGAACGCCAGCGCCGGAACGTCGGATTTCACGCTCGACGACCCCGTCGTCGTGTAGAGATCCAGTGAGTCGTGGTTTTACGGGGCGTCGAGAATCGTGACGGGCCCGAGCCGCGCGGAGAGCGCCTGCTGGAGCGCGGGCACGTCCGGGTGACCTTCGCGGTTGATCTCGTCGACGACGGCCTGCATGGCAGCCGTCGTCGGGAGTTGCGTGAGCATCGCCGCGAAGAGCCGGCTGCCGGGCGAGAGCTGTGCCGCGGGGTAGTCGGCGACCGCGCTGGGCGGAATGCGGACCGGCGTGCCCTTCGCGATCCGGTCCGTGATCCCGAACGTCCCGAGGACGGGGTTCGGGCTCGGGAAGATCAGCCGAAGGCCTTGCGGTGACGCCTGGAAGACCGCGACGAAACCGGTTCTGCCCAGCGTGAGTTCGAGATGGAACGAGGGCTGGCGGCCACTCCGGACGGTTTCGCTTTGCGACGTCAGCACGACCCGGCCCTGCAATTCGGGCGGAAGCGCGGCGTCGTGTCGCAGCATCACCGTGAGGACGATCGACGCGGCAACGGCAAGGAAGCCCGTGATCCAACGCGGGCGCGCCCACCACGGTCGTCCCGGGCGCGTATCCACCTCGCCGCCGATCACCCGCCGCAGGATGGCATCCAGCCGTCTTTCCAGCGGTGCGGAGATGTCCGCATCTGGGATCCGTCCCATCGCACCGGGATCCGCCGGCCCGACCATCCTGTCGATGGCGCGCAGGTCCGCGAGCTGGCTTCGACATTCGATGCAGCCGTCGACGTGGCTGCGGACGCGTTCCCGCTCGGACACGTGCAGCGTGCCCTCTGCGAATCGCGCCAGGTCCTCGATTTCGACGGCGTGTGTCACGGGATGTCTCCTTCTCCATCCGTGGATCCGAACCCGGACTTCGCGAGACATGTGCGCAGCTTGCGACTCAGCCGAAAGATCGCCTGCCCGACGGCATTCACGTTCGTGCCCGTCTCCGTCGCGACCTCCGCGAGCGTCATCCCTCCGAGGAAGCGCAGCTCGAAGACGCGGTGCTCGGCCGAGGGCAGCTTGTTCCAGCAGCGCTGAATGCCTTCCCACAAGGCGGCTCGCTCGGAAGGCAAGGGATCCTGCGCGAGCGGATCCGCGTCGAGCGGGCGGAACCGTCGTCGTCGCCGCCGTCCCACGGCGTCGCGAACCTGCCAGAGGAACCAGCCCGCGAAGCTCCGGCTGATGCGCTCCGGCAAGGTGGGGAGCTCACGCAACGCGACGAGGACGACGTCCTGGAAGACGTCGACGATGCTGTCCTCGTCGGTTACGCCGAGACGCAGGCACAGGCGGTGGAACGTGCGTTTGTAATGCGAGAGGAGTGCGGTGCCCGCGTCGCGGTCGCCGTCTCGCCAGCGCACGAGCAGCGCGAGGTCGCGGCTGGCCGGCGTTTCCGTCATCGATTCGATTCCGCGTCGGATCGGGGACCGGCCCAATCTCCGCCGCGATTCGCATGCAGTCGGCACGTCGATCTCCGGGGGGACGAAAATCGTCCCGTCGACATGCTGAGAGCATGGGATGGCTCCGGTTTTACGTCCTGATCGGAAGTCGCTCGCAAAGCGGTGCGGCGAGGCCTCATTGCCAATCTCCATCCAGGATGAAGGCACCCCAGACGCCGGGCAGCCCCTGGCCTCGCGACCGTGCCCGGCACTCGCGGAGCACGTCGAGCCGCGCCCCTCGGAGCGCCGTCGACTTGGGCTCGCCTCCGAGGATCAGGCGTTCATAGAAGCGAGTCATCACGTCGCTCGCGGAACGGTCGGTGACGCGCCAAAGACTGGAGACGACGCACCGGGCACCAGCGAGCGCGAGCGCGCGGCGCATCCCCAGCAGGTTCTCGCCGCTCCGCGCGGTGCCCAGACCGGATTCGCAACACGACAGCGTCACGAGTTCGCAGGTCCCGAGGTCGAGCCAGGTCGCCTCGGCCGCCGTCAGGAGCCCGTCATCGGTGCCTGGCGGACCTCGGCGGTTGGCCCCCGCGCAGGCGAGCGCCGAGCGGACGAAGGGGCGTTGCGACTCGACGGCGGTCGTCGTAGCGGATCCCATGGATCCGTCGGCGTGACGCGAGGGGTCCAAGTCCGGTGCGAACAGTCCGTGCGTCGCCAGGTGCAGGATCCGGGCCCCGCTCGCCAGCCGTTTCACGGCTGCCTCGGTCGCATTCGCCGCCGTGAGTCGAACGACGTCCTGCGACGAAACCCCGCCGCGCTCCAGGATGGCGGCGATGGCCTCGATCTCGGCGGCGGTCGCCGGGAGTGGATCCAGCGGGAATCCGGCGAGGGTACGGAACTCCGACGGGCGCGACTCGGCGGGGTCGGGATCACCGAACGCGACGTCGCCCAGAAGCAGAGTGCGTCGCGAACGAGGGCGCGATGCGGGGCCCCCACCGGGTGACCTCTCGTGAGCGCCGGCGAACGCGAGATAGGTCACATCCAGCTCTTCGAGCAGGTAGCGAGTCGGCTCCGACCCGGGCAGCGTCTCGAATGGAAGGCCGCAAAGAAATGAATCGGGGACGATGAAGAGGTGCCGCACGCCGGCGAGATCCGACGCCACCGGCTCGAGCAGGGCGCGGCGCGCTGCGGCCGCGGTTGCGACGGAGAGAGGCTCGGCGGAGGGATCGGGGACGGTCGAGCGGGACGCGATCTGGATGTGCGCGTCGACGGCGGCGCGCACCGGGGCCACCGGGCCCAGGTCCGCGACTCTCGGTGGGCGGCCGTGTCGCAGGACGACGGCCAGAAGACACGGCGTGATCTGCGTGTCGCCGCGCGCGACCACGCCGCGGCCGTACGCGAGGAAATCGAGGATCGCTTCGTCGTCGCGAAGCCCGTCAGAGACTGCAACCGCGGAGGTCTTCCCTGGGATCCCGGAGGGGCTTCGCGCCAGCAACTCACGCTCGAGACGCTCGCGCTCCGCCACGAGTACGCCTGGAGATACCGAGGGCCGCCCCGACGCGGTCGCCAGCAACGATTCGGGTGCAAGATCGTCGATCACGCGCGCGAGCCGCGCCTGGAGCGCAGGCACGTCCGCGCCTGCATGTGCTCGAATCCAGCTTCGCTCGACGAGAAGCCCGCGGAGGACCTGACCCTTCCAGGCCACGACTTCGTCCGCGACGAGTCTCGGATCGACGTCGGAGGCCAATGCGACGGATAGCCACTGATCCAGAACCCGCCGAGAGCGGCCGATGAGCGCCAGTCGCTCGGATTCGGAGAGCGAGCACGTCATCTCGGCGAGTGCGTCGCGCGCCGCGCCGAGCGACGCTCGGAGCACGCGTTCCCCATTCGCGGTCGCACCGTTGGCGAGGTGCGCGGTTCCCAGCGTGTTGAGGATCGCGGCGGTCACGCGGTGCGCCATGCCGAGGCTGCGACGACATTCGGCGACGGCACGCTCCAGGCGAGGAACGGCCTCGTCCGGTCGGCCCTCGTCCATGAAGCAGAGTCCGAGGACCTCGAGCGCGCGCGCCAGCGCCGCGACGTCCGGTTCGTCGCGAGCCGACTCCCGTGCTTCCACTTTCGACGCGAACTCCCTTGCCTCAGTCCGGTTCTCGATCCGCCGGGCGAGCGTGGCGAGCGTGAGCAGTAGCTGCGAATCCAGCTCGTCGGCCGGCATCGTGGCCGCCAACTCGGCCCCGCGCCGCAGCGAGTCGCGGGCGGCGTCGCGATCGTCGCACGTCAGACACATCGCGGCGACGTTCGCGAGTGCGACCAGGCGCTCACGGCGCGGAACGTTGCCGGCGGAATCGAGCAGCGCGAGCTGGCGCTCCGCATGCCGTCGAGCTTCCGCCATGCGACCGAGCCGGGTCTCGATGAACGAGAGCGAGGCCGCCACGTTCGCGCGCGACAGCGTCGGAACCGCGGGGCTCGTCCGCGCGAGGGCTTCGGCTTCCTCCAGCGCCGCGCGGGCTTCGGAGTAGCGGTTCAACGCGATGTAGACGTCGCAGAGCCCGGCGAGGGTCTGATGGATCGTGGCGGCGTCCGCCGTCGACGCGTCACGCTGGATCGCGAGCAGGCGGCGCGTCGTGACGAGGGCTGCCTCGGAAAGGCCGCAGCGGAGTTCGATCGCGGCCTGGATGAACATCATGCGGCACGTCGTCGCGTGGGAATCGCCGAAGGCGACGAGAGCGTTGGCCACTGCATCCCGGGCGAGGGCGAGGGCCTCGTCCACGTCGTTCTGCGAGTAGAGCACGGCGGCAAGCGAGCCTTGCGTGAGCGCGAGGTGCGCGGGGTCCGGGCTCGGTTGTGCGCGGAGGATCGCGAGCGACTCGCGCAACATCGCGATGGCCTCTTTGACGCGCCTGGCGCGGTGCAGACCGTCGGCGAGGGCTCGCCGTGCCGACGCGGCCTTCGAACTCGTCGGACCGTGGTCCCGGTCGGCCGCGGCGACGGCCTCCGCGAGCGCCGTCACCGACGGCCGCGAATCCGCCGTGCGCCGACTCGACGGCGGTTGCTGCGCGGGCGCGATCGTCCCGAACAGGCATAGCCAGAGGACGACGAGGAGGCGGTGGTCACGACGACTTCCCATGAGGCGTTCCCGTCACCGTACACCATGGACGTGGAACGAGGGGAACGGAGTTTCCGCCCGGATTGGTGCGCGACACACGTCGGTCTGGCACCCGGATGCGGTGCCGTCCCGAGCGGCGCCGTCGCGGATCGAGGCGATCATCGTGGTCGCGCGGCGCGTGTCTTCGGTCGCTTTGGGCCTGGTGTGAACTTCCTGACGGCGTCGGGCTCGGGATGGGGCCCGAGGACGAAGCGGCCCCTGTCGCCCGCTCCCACTCCGGCCGCCCGCAGGGCCGACGCCGGCACGATCAGTCGCCACTGGTGGAAGTAGTGGAAGACCCAGCTTTCGAACGGCTTCCCGTCCAGGCTGCCTTTGACGGCATATCCGACGTGCTTGCGATACCCGATCGGAAGCAGCTCGGCCGTCTTCCATTCGCGCGACGGATCGAAGGGAACGATCGCACCGCAGTCCGTCGTGTGCCCCTGGTAGACCTCCGCGGAAAAACGCTTCATCACGGCCCTCGCCTCCGATCGCACGGCCGGCGTGCGGCCTCGAACGTCGATGGCCGCGCGGCGTTTCCGCTCAGGTCAGCTCGCGGGCGTCGCCGGCGGGATCTCGCTCGCGGCCGTGGTGGTCGCCGCGCCGTCCCGGCGGGCCTGGGAATCGCGGATCGCGTTCTCGAAATCCTCGGCCGACAGCACTTCGATCTCGATGAGCTTGGCTGCGAGCGAGTCGAGGACGTCCCGGTTTCTCTCCAGGATCCTGCGAGCTTCCTGGTGGCACTCGTCGACGATGCGCCGGACCTCCACGTCGATGAGGTCGGCCGTGCGCTCGGACACCGATTCGCGCTGCCCGGATTCGCGTCCGAGGAACGGGCTCTCAGGCGAGCGGTCGTAGGTGATCGGACCGAGCGCCTCCGTCATGCCGAAGCGGCAGACGAGCGCGCGCGCGAGCTGCGTCACCTTCTGGAGGTCGTCCTCCGCGCCCGTGGATTGGTGACTGAACACCAGTTCCTCCGCCGTGCGTCCGCCCAGCGTCACGCGGATGCGGGCGAGGAGCTGCTCCTTCGTGATGATGTAGCGGTCTTCGGTCGGCAGGGTGAGGGTGTAGCCGAGCGCGCCCTTGCCGCGTGGGATGATGCTGACCTTGGCGACGGGATCCGCATCCGGCGTGAACCGGGCCACGAGCGCGTGCCCCAGTTCGTGGAACGCGAGGATGCGCTTCTCGCGGGGTCCGATGACCTTGCTGCGACGCTCGGGGCCGGCGACGACCCGCTCGACGGCCTCCTCCACCTCACGGCGCGAGATGTTGGTGCGGCGACGACGCGCGGCGAGGAGGGCCGCCTCGTTCATGACGTTGGCGAGGTCGGCTCCCGTGAATCCCGGCGTGCGCTTCGCGACGTCGGCCAGATCCACGTCGGGTGCCAGCGGCTTGTTCCGGGCGTGGATCTTCAGGATCGCTTCACGGCCGCGGACGTCGGCGCTGTCGAGGACCACGTGGCGGTCGAATCGACCGGGGCGCAGGAGGGCCGGGTCGAGGATGTCGGGCCGGTTCGTGGCGGCCAGGATGATGACGCCCTTTCGCGGGTCGAAGCCGTCCATCTCGACGAGGAGCTGGTTCAGCGTCTGCTCGCGTTCGTCATGCCCGCCCCCGAGTCCCGCGCCACGATGGCGGCCCACGGCGTCGATCTCGTCGACGAAGATGATGCACGGAGCCTTCTGCTTGGCCGTGTTGAACAGGTCGCGGACACGGGCGGCGCCCACGCCCACGAACATCTCCACGAAGTCCGAGCCCGAGATCGAGAAAAACGGAACTCCTGCCTCACCGGCGACGGCTCGCGCGAGCAGCGTCTTGCCACAACCCGGTGCGCCCACGAGGAGTACGCCGCGGGGGATCTTGCCTCCGAGCGACGTGAACCGATCCGGCTCCTTCAGGAAGTCGACGATCTCGCAGAGCTCTTCCTTGGCTTCATCGGCTCCGGCCACGTCGTCGAAGGTGACCCCCGTCTTGTCCTCGCCGACGATCTTCGCGCGCGAACGGCCGAACGAGAGGACGTTCTCGCCGGTCATCCGGGAGGAGCGGAACATCATCATGAAGAACGCCAGGAAGATGAGGATCGGGAGGCCGAAGACCAGGTAGGTGCCCCAGTCATTCGGGCGTTCGAAGCGGAACGGGATGTCCCGGGCCGTGAGGAGCTTGACCAGTTCCTCGTCCTTGACGTTGCCCTTTTCGACCCGGAAGTCGTTCACGAGGTCGGACGTGATCGGGATGACGCGGTTGCGCTTGGCCTTGGCATGCTCGGAGAGTCGGATCTTCCCCGTGATGGTGGTGGGGGTGATCGTCAACGGCGGGTCGGCCTTGAACGGAAGGCGGCTGGCGGCTGGTAGCGAGGCGGCCCTGGACTCGGGGCCCGCGACCTCGGTTTTCCCGCGCTCGGGCATGGCCTCCACGTGGCGCTGGAACTCGCTGTAATCCAGCAGGACTTCGCTGGTGTTGTTCAGGACGTTGCTGACGACCAGCACCATCACCACGGCCAGGAGCATCACCAGGAACGGGTTGCGTGCGAACAAGCCCCGGCGCGGTCCGGTGGGCGCGCCGCCGGGACCGGAAGGTCCTCCAACCCGATCTGACATATCCCAAGACTCCTGAACCGATGGTGGTGTGCGTTGGACTTCCGCAGTTGGAAGTGCGCGCGATGCTAACAACCGCGGATCGGCGCGGGAGCGGCGCGCAAGGCCGGCGTCACCCGGAAAAAAGTCGTGTACGAGACCTCATCTGAACCGTTTGGATGGGCCCGATTTCACATACCATTTGCGGCCCGAACCAAGTCGCCCCGAGTGGGGCCCAACGCCGCGGCCACGAGCGCCGCGGCGCCTGTTTCGGGACCGTCATGGAGAGACCGGTGATGCGGCCACGTCCGCCCTGGTCGGGATGAGAGCAGAAGAGGCCCATGAGCGACCCGGTCGATCCCTTCGCCACCCCGCGGTCGGAAGGCATCCGCGATCAGATCCTCGATGAGGAGTTGCGGTCGTCCTACCTGACCTACGCGATGAGCGTGATCATCCAGCGGGCGCTTCCTGACGTCCGCGATGGGCTCAAGCCTTCGCAGCGCCGCGTGCTGGTCGCCATGAACGACCTGAACCTGGGGCCGCGCGCCAAGTTCCGCAAGTGCGCCAAGATCACGGGTGACACGACGGCCAACTACCACCCGCACGGCGATCAGGTGGTGTACCCGACGCTCGTGCGCATGGCTCAGGATTTCAACATGCGCTACCCCCTGGTCGACAAGCAGGGGAACTTCGGCGCCATCGACGGATCCCCGCCGGCAGCCCAGCGGTACACGGAAGCCCGCATGGCCTGGGCGGCCGTCGACCTCCTCGACGACCTCGACAAGGAGACCGTCGACTTCCAGCGCAACTACGACGACACCCGGGACGAGCCGCTGGTCCTTCCGGGCAAGTTCCCGAACCTGATCTGCAACGGGTCGCAGGGCATCGCCGTCGGCATGGCCACGTCGATCCCGCCCCACAATCTTTGCGAGGTGGCCGACGCGATCATCGCGCTGATCGCCAACCCGGACATGGATCTGCCGGCGCTCATGCAGCACGTGAAGGGGCCTGATTTCCCCACGGGCGGCATGATCTGCGGCAAGGGCGGCATCGCGCGCGCCTTCGCCACGGGTCGTGGGCAGATCGTCATCCGGGCCCGCGCCGCCATCGAGACGGTGGGCAAGGACCGCGAGCAGATCGTCATCACCGAGCTGCCCTACCAGGTCAATCCCATCTCCATCTTCGAGAAGGTGAAGGAGCTCATCGCCGAGAAGATCATCGAAGGCATCTCAGGTGCCAACGACGAGACGGACCGCACGGAAGGCCTGCGCCTCGTCTTCGAGATCAAGAAGGGGTTCCAGGCGGACGTCGTCCTGAACCAGCTCTATCGGCACACGCCGCTGCAGTCGTCGTTCTCGCTCATCCTGCTGGCGCTGTCGAAGAACCGGCCCAAGACGTTCACGCTGAAGGGCCTGCTGCAGGAGTTCATCGACCATCGCGTCGACGTCATCCAACGGCGCACGCGCTACCTGAAGCGGAAGGCCGAAGAGCGGTTGCACATCGTTCTCGGACTCTTGATCGCCATCGCCAACATCGACGAGGTGATCAAGGTCATCCGCGAATCGAAGGACACGCCCACCGCCCGCGAGGCGTTGATGGCGCGGTTCATCCTCTCCGAGCGCCAGGCGACGGCGATCCTCGACATGCGTCTCGCGCGGCTCACGGCGTTGGAAGCCGAGAAGCTTGAGCAGGAGAAGCTGGAGCTCGAGGCGCAGATCCGCCGCTACGAGGAGATCCTCGGCGACGTCCGCGAGGTGCACAAACTCATCGTCGCGGAGCAGCTCGACCTGAAGCAGCGGTTCCCCGACGCGCGCCGCACGGAGATCATCGAGCAGGAAGGCGAGATCGAGGACGAGTCCCTCATCCCGAACGACCGCATGCTCGTGACGTTCTCCCACAAGGGCTACGTCAAGCGCATGTCGCCGGACATCTACAAGTCGCAAGGACGCGGCGGCAAGGGCGTCACCGGGGCGGACACGAAGGAAGGCGACTTCATCGAGCGCCTCATCGTCGCCGACAACCACGACTACTTCCTCGTCTTCAACGACGACGGATGGGTGCACTGGCTCAAGGTCTATGCGATTCCCGAACTGGGTCGCAACAGCCAGGGGCGATTCATCGAGAACCTGCTCGACTTCGGCGAGGAGATGCAGGCCGACGGCACGCGTCGCAAGCCCAAGGTGGCGTCCATCGTGCCCGTGCGCACGTTCGACGAGCACCGCTTCCTCTTCACCGTGTCGCGTGACGGCTACGTGAAGAAGACGCCGTTGTCCGATTACGGCCGGCCGAAGCGCGGCGGCATCATCGGCGCCGGCCTGAAGGAAGGCGACGAGCTGATCCGCGCCGTCATCACCACGGGGAACAACGACATCCTGCTCTCGACGGCGCAAGGGCAGACGATCCGCTTCAACGAGGCGGACGTGCGGCCCATGGGACGTCCGGCGGCGGGCGTCATCGGCATCAAGTTCAAACACGACGGCGACCGCATCGTCGACGTGGCGATCGCCGACGACAAAGCGACGCTGCTCACGATCTGCGCGCGGGGCTACGGCAAGCGCAGCCAGATCGTCGAGTATCCGGTGCACGGACGCGGCGGCCAGGGCGTCGTGAACGTCAAGGGGCTCGAGCGCAACGGCGAGGTCGTCTCCGCCAAGCTCTGCGTCGGCGACGAGGATCTCATGATGATCTCCGAGCAGGGGATGGTCGTGCGCATCCCGGCGAACGAGGTCCGCGAGATCGGACGCGGCGGCATGGGCGTCCGCGTGATGTCGCTGAACGAGAGCGACAAGGTCGTGGGCGCGGTCCACGTCGCGCAGACGGAAGAGACGACCGAGAACGAAGGGCCGCCCGTGGCGCCCACCGAGGCTCGGCGCGAGCTGCCACCGGCCACGCCCGAGAACGGCGACGACCACGGCGGCAACAAAGGAGGCGACGATGACCTCGATGCGTGATGCGATCAACGAAGCCTACAAGACGGCGATGAAGGCTCGGGACGAGGTCTCGGTCCGGACGCTCCGGCTCTTGAACTCGGACATCCGCAAGCTCGAGGTCGACGAGCGCAAGACGGCGACGGACCCCGAGCTGATGCAGATCCTCCAGCGCAACATCAAGAAGCGCCGCGAAGCCATCGAGGCCGCGCAGGCGCAGGGCCGCCAGGACGTCGTCGACTCGGAGAATGGCGAGCTGCAAGTGCTCCAGAAGTTCCTGCCGGAGCAACTCGGGGAGGCCGAGCTCGCGGCGATCATCGACGCGACCATCAAGGAGGTTGGCGCGTCGCTGAAGAAGGAGCAGGGGAAGGTCATGAGCGCGCTCATGCCCAAGATCCAGGGCAAGGCCGACGGCAAGCTCGTCGCCAAGCTCGTCTCCGACCGGTTGAAGTGAACGCGACGACGGTGCGGCCGTCGACGGCGGCTGCACGCGTCGCACCGCATCGTTCTCGTGGCGCCACCGACCCTCACTCCCGCTGAAGCCGCCGGCCTCGTTCGCGCAGGCGATCGCATCTACGTCGGGTCGAATGCGGGGCAGCCCGTCACCGTCATGCAGGCGCTGATGGACCGCGTGCACGAGCTTCGCGACCTGGAGTTCGTCCACGGCCTCACGTTCGGCGTTGCGCCTCACGTCGATCGCAAGCACGCGGGCCGCTTCCGCACGAAGACGTTCTTCATCGGCGCCAACATGCGCGAGGCCGTCGCCGAAGGACGGGTGGAGTTCGTGCCCATCTTCCTCTCGCAGATCCCCGAGCTGTTTCGGGGTGGCGGCATGCCGCTCGACGTGGCGATCGTGCAGGTGTCGCCGCCGGATGACGCGGGCCAGTGCAGCCTCGGCGTCGCCGTCGACTTCAACTTCGCGGCGGTCGAGTGCGCGCGGACGGTGATCGCGGAAGTGAACCCGCGCATGCCGCGGACGGCGGGGCCCAACTCCGTGCCCGTCGATCGCTTCGCGGCACTCGTTCCCGTCGACACGTCGTTGCCGTCACTCGAGCGACGCGATTCGAGCGACGTGTTCGATCGCATCGGTCGCCACATCGCGGGGTTGATCGAGGATGGCGCCACGCTGCAGATGGGCATCGGCGAGATTCCCAACGCGGTGCTCGCGAACTTGGGCCATCATCGCGATCTCGGCATCCACACGGAGATGTTCAGCGACGGCCTGATCCCGCTGGTGAAGCGCGGCGTCGTCACCGGTGCGCGCAAGACGCTTCACCGCGGCAAGATCATCGTCACGTTCGCCGTCGGCTCGCCCGAGCTGTATGCGTTCGTCGATCGCAACGCGGACGTGGAGTTCCACCCGATCGAGTACGTGAACGATCCCTTCGTGATCGCGCGCAACGACGACATGGTGGCGATCAACGCGGCGATCGAAGTGGATCTCACGGGCCAGGTTTGCGCCGACTCCATCGGCGAGCGGTTGTACAGCGGCATCGGCGGGCAGGTGGATTTCATTCGCGGTGCCGCAAGAAGCCGCGGAGGCAAGCCCATCATCGCGCTGCCGTCGACGGCGACTCCCCGCGGGGGAACCACCGTCTCACGCATCGTTCCGCGGCTGAAACCGGGCGCCGGAGTGGTGACTTCGCGGGGTGATGTGCGCTACGTCGTCACCGAATGGGGGGTCGCTCAGCTTCACGGTCGCAGCCTGCGTGAACGCGCGCAGGACCTGATCGCCATTGCAGATCCGGCGTTTCGCACGTCGCTGCAGGAGGCCGCGCGCGCTCGCGGTCTTCTGTGAGCGTTGGACTCACTTGCGCTGCACTCAACTCCGTTGTGCCGCTTCGAGTTGAAGCGCCGCGCACTGAGGCTGCGACGAATTCGCTGGAATTCACTGGGAAGAAAGTCGTCGCACAGCCGTTAGATCTGCGGCGATAATCGCACCGTTCGCCGTATCGCGTCGGCACGGATGACGCCGATGCGGTGAGAGCTCCTCGCTCTCGTCACATCACTCATTCACCGACGCAGGAGGAGAGAGAGATGACGCAACCAACCCAGCCGGTTCGATCGTCCTCAGTGCATCACCCTCATTACGAGCACTACTACGGCCGCGAGGGTGTTTCGAAGTTCACCTGGTTCGTGATCAGCCTCACCGCTGTCGCGTGCCTGGCGATCGCGGCCTTCGCCTTTTATCCGAAGTGACGGAGCGCCAGCCCTCCGCCGTCGCGGCGGGGGCTGGCCGGATCGCCGCGCGTCCCGCGCGGTCCAACCGGCGTGGATCGGGATCCCGTACCCGATCACCGACGTCGGCATGATGTTCAAATGCGCCCCGGCGTGTCGACGCCAGCGGGCCCGGACGCCTCCGCTTCGCTTCGGTCGTCCGATCCTGCCGGTCGCACCGCCGCTCGCGCGACGCGTC
This sequence comes from Planctomycetota bacterium, assembly GCA_044222185.1. Classification (GTDB taxonomy): domain Bacteria; phylum Planctomycetota; family CAIWVZ01; genus JBGANV01. Next base: position 209,103 of record JBGANV010000002.1, on the reverse strand, counting down.
GACCGGCGCTCCGACGCGGCCTTCGCCCGACTCGCACCGAATGCGCACGACGCCGCCGCGAAGCGAAGGAGCGCCAGCCCTCCGCCGTCGCGGCGGGGGCTGGCCGGATCGCCGCGCGTCCCGCGCGGTCCAACCGGCGCCGCTCCCGACTCGCCACGCGATGACCAACTCCCGCCCACGGCCGCCACATCCCCTCGCCACATCCCTGTTTCCTACCTCGACCAAAACCGTCCACCGCTCCGGCCCGCATCCCAACCGCGCGCCGTCAAACCTCCCCGTGAACGGTTCCACGATCAAACCGAGTTGCCCCGCGATCCTCGTCGTCGTGCTCACCCTCCTCGCGAGCGCACCACTCACCGCACAGGCGCACGCCGAAAGTCGTCCGGCCACCCGCCCGGCGACAACCACCCCCACACCCTTCACCTTCCCCTGCGACGCCTACCTCCGCGGCCTTCGCGGCAAGGGCAACTTCGGCCTCCTCATCCGCGGTGACAAGAGCTCGCCCTTCGACGGCTCGTGGCATCTCGCCGAGGACGTCTGGCTTCCCGCGCGCACACCCGTCCGCAGCGTCGCCGCGGGACGCGTCACCTACTCCGACTTCAGTCCCTCGTGGATCGACGGCTCGGGCCAAAAGCACTGGAACCTCGGCAACGTGATCGTCATCGAGCACGAGCTCGATCCGCCCGAGGGTGACCTCACGCACGTGTGCTCGGTCTACGTCCACCTAGCGAAGGACCGTGCCGTCCGCGTCGGCGACCCCGTCACTCGCGGCCAGCCCATCGGATTCATCGGCGCCGATCGCAGCCCCGAAAACGGCGACTACCCCGCCCACCTGCACTTCGGCATCCACCGCGGCCCGTACATCCAGATCGCCCCGTCGTGGCAGCGCAAGCTTCTCGACGAAGCCGCGACCCTCGGCATGCCCATCGGCGGCACCAACGGCGCCCCGATGAAGTTCGTGAAGGGCCACCCCGAGGTCAAACGCCTCGACGAGACCACCCTCGCCCTCCGCTTCCCCTCCGGCGAGACCTCCTACATGTCGCTGCTCGTGGGCAGCACCGCCCCCGACCCCAAACCCGCCGACATCATCCACTGGTGCAGCGGCTACGGCTCCGAGCCCGAAGTCGCCGAATGGCTCCGCCCCTCCGACTGGATCCGCCAGCACGAGCCGCCGAAGGCCGACTCGCGCGGCAGCCCGACGACGCCACGACGCTGACGTCGCGCGTCGGCCGTCCCCGGCAGAAACCCCTTTGATAGACTCCGCCCCGCCTGCGGTACGAGAGGAGTTCATGGGCCGCATGCGAGGTCTGCCCAATGCCCGACGATCCGAAGGAGAGCCTGCAATCCCGCGCGCTCCGCATGAAGGTGGAGAAGCACCTGCGGCGCAAGCGCGTCACGACCGCCCAGCTCGCCAGGAGCAGCGGAGCCTCCGAGAAGGATCTGAACGCGCTGCGCGCGAAGAAGCTCTCGCCGGCGAAACTCGAGTCGCTCGCCGAGAAGCTTGTTTGCGACCTGGGCTTCGACTCGGCCGCCGACCTCCTCCGCTACCGCGTGTTCGTGGCGTGGGACATGTCGCAGGAGACGATCCCCGCCACGCTCGAGTGGGCGCGCGATGAAGCCGATCAACCCTGGCGAGTGACGGTCCCGCTCGGCGAGCACGACCAGGGTCGCATCTGGGACGGCGTCAAGGATGGGATCCTCGCCTCGGATCGCCTGATTGCATTCGTCGATCGCCCCAACGCCAACGTCGCCTTCGAGGTCGGGTTTGCCCTGTCCGTCGGTGTTCCCGTCGTCTTCGTCGCCGCGGAAGGAGTGAAGCGGACGTTCAAGTGGGAACGGCACACGCCCTTTCAAGGCTTCTTCGTGACCCCGTGCCGCGACATCGAGATGTTCCAGGACATCGTCGAGTCGCCGAAGGAGCTTGCACCGCTCCTTCCGATCGCGAACCGGGGGAGGGACGTTGCGACGCTGTGTGCCGATGTTGACGACGGTCGCGCCGTGCGTGCCACACTCGGAAAGCTCGGGCTCCCGTGGAGCCGACTCATCGACCTGCCGACGGTCAAGCCTCCTCGGGACCCGGCAGCGGCTGGTGGAAGCGGTCGCATCCCCCTGAAGACCGTCGACGACCTGCCGCAGGCGTTGGCGGGCGTCGGGCGAGTCATCTGGCCCCTCGTGCGAACGCCGGAGGACCGCGATGGTGCGGAGCAGACGTCGCTCGGCGTGATCGCCGGATATGGAATCGGACAGGGGATCGAGCTCCGCGTGGCACTTCTCGGCGAGGCGCGCCGCCTTGCAGACGTCGAGCATCTGCGCCCCGCAGAGCTGAAACGACTGCGTGACCTCGAGCCGCACCTGCGCAGCCTGCCGCCCGTGCCCGAACCCCAGGACGAGACCGCACCCAACCCCCCTGGCACACCTGCGTCCCCCGAACCTCGATGGACCCCGGAAGCGGCGCTCACGACGTATCGGGCGCACCTCCGCACGATTCACGCGCACGTCGGTGGCCGCTTCCACCTCGCCGTCGAGAAGGTCGTTCCGCTCCTCACCCAGCGCCGGTGCGAACCGCAGGACGGGAAGGCGGGCGATGCCAGGGATGAACGCTCACTGATGGAGGCGTTGCGCGTCGAGAAGCACGAACGCGCCTTCGTCTTCGGGGCCTCGCCCATGACCCTCGACGGTCTGCTCAAGCAGGCCCCGGCGGACAGGCCATTCCGCCTCGCCCTCATCGGTCGCGCGGGAGCCGGCAAGTCCACGCTCTGCCGCCGCCTCGTTCACGACTATGCCGGAGTGACCGAGGGCCCGTTGGCGCTATTCCTGCCACTCGTCCGTTGGCAGGAGGCTGCGGCCCGGAGCGGCGGCACGCCACCTGATGCGTTCGATCTCCTGTCACGCGACTTGAGCCGCGTTCACGGAGACGGCGCCTCGACGGCACTGGCCGAAGCGCTTCGCACGCTCCTGTCCCGGCCCGGTCAACTCATCCTTCTCCTCGACGGCTTCGATGAACTTCGCGACGACCGCTCCGACATGCGCGACACGATCCTCGGGCTTGCCTCTGCGCACGAGCATCTGCGGATCGTGTTCACCTCGCGGCCCGCGGGGTTCGACCCCAAGGACTTCGAGCCCACGTTCACCTCGTTCGAGGTTCGCCCGCTGGGCGAGTCCGAGCAGAAGGAACTCCTCACGCATCATCTCGGTGAACGAGCCGCGGCTGTATGGGACCAGATCCAGCAGCGTCCGGCCCTTCGCGTGCCCGAAGTCGCCGGCTCGCCCCTCCTGCTGACGATGCTCGCCGACCTCGTGCTTCGCGGTCGCGACCTTCCGCGTCGCCGCGTGGAGCTGTTCCGCGAAGCGATCACGACGTTCCTCGAACGCGGTCACGGCGATCCGCCGAAGAGCGTCGCCGATCCGCTCGCTGCGCGACGTGCGTTGATGATCCTCGCCCTCGAACTTCAAACCTCGGGCGGCGAAGCGTGGAGTCAGGACGCGCTCTACGAGGCCTATGAGCAGGCTCTGGACTCCGATCCCAAGATCCGCACGCAGATGGAGACTCACCTGAAGCCCTGGGGACAGAGCTTCACGACTTTCCTGCATGACATCGGCATGACCTCTGGCGTCCTCGCACCCGCCGGCGACGAGCATGCCCCGTGGTCGTTCGTGCATCGTTCGTTCCGCGAGATGCTGGCGGCGGAGGAGTTGCATCGCCGCGGTCGCCCGGTTTGGGGGGCGAAGATCCCTGCGAAGGCGAAGTCCGACGACGCACGGGAGCAGGCGCACCGATGGGGCGCGCAATGGGGCGGAACGTACGGGCTCCTTGCCGGCCTCGTCGCCGCATCCGACTCCAAACCGCTGCTCGAAGCCTTGCGTTCTGCCGACGGAGACCTCGCACTGACCGTCCTCCCCGATGCGCAAGGTTGGAGCCTCGAGAGCACGCTCGACTTCTTCCTGACGGTCCCGGATCGCGACGGAGACCGGCTCGCGCGGCTGCTGGCGCTGTGGCCAGACTCTCCAGAGCACGAGGCGCTGGCGAAGTCCGTCCTCGACTGGGTCATTGCACGCGATGGCACCTCGCCCGAAGCGGTCGAAGTCGAAGACCTGGCGTTCGTGCTCTATGCCTTGGAAAAGCTGGTCGGGAGCTGCTCATCGGCCCGCGACCGGTTGCGGGACCGGTTCTTCGACTCCGTGCCGCGCTTCGCAGGCCGGCAGCGGCCGACGATCGACACACGCCCGATCCCGCCGACCGGGAGGCAGTTCACGTTCATGATGGGAAGTCCGGAGGGCGAAGGCGGGGGTAACGAGCGCCCCCAGCGCCGCGTCACGCTGAGTCCGTTCCGACTCGGACGAACACCTGTGACGGTCGGCGAGTACCAGTCGTTCGTTGGCGCTCGCAAGCGACGCGGGACGGAGGCTGACGTGCTTCCTGTCACCCAAGTCTCCTGGTGGGAGGCCTAGCTGTTCTGCCGCTGGGTCGGCGGCAACCTTCCGACGGAGGCCCAGTGGGAAGGCGCGTGCCGCGCTGGGACGACGACGCCCTGGTGGACCGGATCGGATGAGAAGGAGTTGAAGAAGGTTGCGTGGTACGGGAAGGGTTTCACTGGGAGCCCGCGCCCCGTCGGCTTCAAGCGCGACGTCAATCCGTGGGGCCTCCAGGACATGCACGGAAACGTCGGGGAGTGGTGCCGCGACTGGTACGCGCCCTATGACCCGCAGCAGACATCCGACCCCTTGGGACCAGCTGAGGGCACCTCCCGCGTCCTCCGTGGCGGCAGCTACTGGAATGACGCGTCGGGGTGCCGCTCGGCGTATCGCTGGGACTGGAGGCCCGGGGACCGGGACGACATCATCGGCTTCCGGGTCGCGTTCCCCGCCGCCCCCAGCTTGAAGTTCGATCATTGAGATATGGCTCAGCGCGGCGGCCGGCAGCCGCGTGCGCCCGCTTCCGGCCGTCGGACCGGCAAACGGGCGCGACGATGCCGGCAAGGCGCCGGCCATTCGCCGACCACGCAGTAGCGCTCCCGGAAGAACTTGCCGGTTCTCGCCGTCATTCCTGGCGAATGGAACTGACCCTCACGGAAGCCGCCACGGTCCTCGGCAAGAGCGCTCGAACGATCCGCGCATGGCTGAGGACCGGCCGGCTCCCTGGCGTCAAGCGCGGCGGCCATTGGGTCCTCGACCGCGCTGCGTTGCCGCTCACGGACTCCCAACGTCACGAACTGCAGGAGCGCGCCGACCGCCTGCGGACATCCGTCGACGCCATGCTGCCCTCGCGCACGGCGTCGCGGTCGGGCGACCGCCGCAAAACGCTCGCGGACCTCGGATTCGTTCAGCACGCGTGCGCGCTCCTCCGGAACCTCCGTGCCGCGGGCGAGCCGATGGTCTCCGCGGCCGCCGCCCTCGAATCTGCGCTGATGAACGTCGCACGCGGACACCACGAGTTCCACCCCAGCCGCAAGCAGGCTCCACCCCGGCGGGCTCGACACCGTCGGGCCCTCGCTCCCCCGTTCTCGTAGGCCTCGGCCGAGCGTCCGGGGGAGCACTTTTTCTCATCCTGAGGACGAGGCATGCGTACGGTTCGTGGGTTGTTCGCGAAGCTCGTGACGCGTGATCACCTCGAAGCGGCCGCGACGAAGACCTGCGCGGGCAAGCGTCTTCGCCCCGACGTCGCGTGGTTCCTCTTCCGGCGCGAGGAGCAGGTGGGCGAGATCCAACGGCGCTTGGAAACGGGCTCGTGGGCGCCGCTCGGGTGGCGCGCACGCGCCATCCGCGACCCCAAGCCCCGAGTCATCGCCGTCGCGCCGATCGAGGACCGCGTCGTTCACACGGCTGTCGTTTCACTGCTCGAGCCGGTCTTCCTCCCGATGCTCACACGCGATGTGTTCGCCTGTCGCCCTGGGTTTGGAACGCACCGCGCCGTGATCCGTCTCGTCGAGCTGATGAGGCGGCACGCCTTCTTCCTGCACTTGGACATCCGTGCGTACTTCCCCAGTGTCCACGTCGACACGTTGATCGACCTCGTCCGTCGCCGCGTCCGCGATGCCGAATTCCTTCGCGTCGTCGACGTGATCCTGGACGCGGGCCGCGGTTTCTACGACCCGGTTTCGATTCGCCGAGCTGCGCGCATCGCACCCGACTGGCCGCCGCCTGGGCGCGGGTTGCCGATCGGCGCCTTGACGAGTCAGTTGTTCGCGGCCCACGTCTACCTTGCGGGCTTGGACCACCACGTGAAGCGCGACCTGAAAGTCCCTGGGTATGTGCGCTACGTCGACGACCTCGTCCTGTTCGGTGACGAGCGCAGCGGCGTCGAGCGTTGGCGCGATCAGGTGGGCGCGTGGCTGATGGGTGAACGGCAGCTCCGGCTCAAAGCCCCCTGGGCGAAGGCACGGAGCACCTGGGGGACGCTCCATGCCCTTGGGCAGGCGATCACGCGATCTGGGGCCACGCCGCTTCCGTCGTGCTGGCGGGCGTTCGATGGGATGGCGAGGGAGTTCGTCCACCGCGCCGGGGCGAGGAGGTCACGCCGGCTCGACGCCTCGGTTGCCTCCCGCGTCGGCCATTTGATGACACTCTGATGCCGGACGATGGCAACGAGGCGGCAGACCGAAGGCCGGATGCGGCAGAGTTGCCGGCTGAGCGGCAGGATTGGACGGACGGATCGGCCGCGTGCGTGACCTGCCGCCGCGCCGAGACATATCTCAATGATCGAACTTCAAGCTGGGGGCGGCGGGGAACGCGACCCGGAAGCCGAAGACGACGTACCGGCTCCCGGGCCACCAGTGGAAGCGAAACGCCGAGCGGCACCCCGACGCGTCATTCCAGCAGCTGCCGCCACGGAGGACGCGGGAGGTGCCATCACGCGGGCCGGTCGGGTTGGGCGTTCGTTTCTTCGGATAGGCACCGAACCAGTCCAGACACCACTCCCGGACGTTCCCGTGGACGTCGAAGAGGCCGAAGGGGTTCGCTGCCTTCTGAGCGACCGGGTGTGGTGCGCGCTTCGCGTTCTTGTCGTACCAGGCGGCGGCGTCGAGAGAGGATTCGTCCTCCCCGGACCACCACGGCGTCTGCGTTCCGGCGCGGCACGCGTATTCCCACTGTGACTCGGTGGGCAGGTCGCCGCCGATCCACTGGCAGAAGGCGCGCGCTTCGTCCCACGTGACGCCGACGACTGGCTGCTGGGGATCCTTGAAGCGGGTGTCGTTTCGGGACGGAGGCTCGGGGATTTCAGGGTGCGTCTTGCGGAACTGGTCGAACGCCGCATTCGTGACCTGGGTCGTCGACATCCAGAATTCGGACAGCTCGACGTCGTGCTGAGTCTCGTCGTCATCACGGCCCGGTTCATTCTTGGGCGAGCCCATCACGAACGTGCCCGCCGGGATGCGCACGGCCACGAGCCCCGGCTTCGCGATCTCGACGCGGTCGTTCGCGGCCGGCGCCGCGGTGGCGAAGAGGGCTTTGATTCGCGGATCGGGGTGCTTCGCCAGCGAGGCATGCCGCTTCTCGATGGCAGCCGGATCGATCGCGCGCAGGGCCGTGATCGCCACGAGCTGCTGACTCCAGCGCTGCTGTTGCTTCCCCGGCGGCGCATCGATCACGTTCACGAATGGCGCGGCTGAGACGGAGGCCGCCTCGTTGAGGAGTTCCTCGATCAACACTTGACGATCGCCAATGCCGTCCTGAGCGAGCAACGCCGGCATGAACTGGTCGAACGCGCAGGGGTTGCCCAGCGCCACCATGAGCCGCATGACCTCCTCCCACCAACTGTCACCGAGCTTGGCGGCGAGCTCGCGGAAGTGGGTCGGATCGGCCAGGCCCTTGGCGCGAATGTGGCCGGCGGTCAGGTACTCCTGGAAGGCCAGGTGAAGGAACCCGAACGAGCCGTCACCCCAGCCGGTCAGAAGTCCACTCTCATGTTGGATCGTGCGGAGGAACGCAGCGGCGTCGCGGTCGTAGCGGATGCGTCGCAGCTCCGGCTCGAGGATGGGCGTGATCGACGTCGCCAACGCGCGCGTCCGACCCGATTCGGCGTGGAGGTACGCCGCCAGCGGCTGAAGCACCTCGCGAGCCTTCTCGGCACCGAGCGTGACGGGAAGGCGGTTCACCTTTCGCCAGTGCTCGAGCAGGATCGTCGTGCACCACTCGTACAACTCGGCGCGATGTTTCGGCAGCTCGCCGCGGTCGCGGTGGACGAGGCAAACGAGCGAGAGAAGCAGCGGATTCGTCGCGAGCTCGCGCACGCGCTCCGACCCTCGCTCGGGTGTCCGTAGGCGTTCGATGAGCCGGAGGGCGCCGGCGTCGGCATTCTTCTGAGCCAGCTCCGGGTCATCAGCATGCTCGGCGTTCTCCACGAGCGTCCACCACCGGCGGATGAAGTCGTCAGCCTGGGGGCTGCTGAACGCGTAGAGGTGTAGTTCGAGGAAGTCGGCACCGAGGCGCACGTTCTTCGTGTAGCCGGCGTACCGCGACGTCATGACGATGCGGGCGCCCTTCCACGTGTCGAGTGCCGAGTCGACCCAACCGGCAACCTTCTCTCGATCGGACTCGGGGACTTCGTCGAAGCCGTCGAGGAGGAAGAGCGGGTGACTCGTGCGCAGCACGGCATCGAAGAACCCGGGCGGCTGCCCTGGATAGGACTTGGCGAGTGTGGGAACGAGCGCATCGCGAAAACTCTCGGCGCCGGACGCCACGTCACGGAACGGAAGCAGCAGCGGGATGGTGTCGGCCGGAAGCTGAAGCGACCCGGGCCCTTTCTGGACGATCTGGAGGAGCAGGCGCTGCAGGTGCGTCGTCTTGCCTGATCCGGGATCGCCGAGGATGACGACGCCGCGTCGCTTGCCGTTGCGCTCGGCCTGCCAGAACGCGTCGAGCAACCGGATCTGCCGGCGGGTGTCCATGTCGGGGTCGGCGTGACCGATCTTCGACTTGGCGTGCTTGCCGTCACCGAACCCATCGCCCGTCACGCGAAGGTCGGGGACTGCCGTGAGCGGGACGTACAGCTCATCGAGCCGGACCTTGACGCGGAGCTTGGCGCCGAATCCCATGAGCGGAACGGTCTCCGAGCGACGCCCGGCTTCAGCGAGGTAGGCGGCGAGCGCCGCTTTGTCGACCTGGGCAGGCGTGGTGATGGTGACGCCACCCGCTGGGGCTGGGCCTTCCTTCTCTTGTCGCCAATTGTTCAAGCACTCGAGCACGCGCATGGCGAGGAGCGGCTCGTCGAACGTGCAAGGCGTGGTCCTCTTCGTCAGGCGCTTCTTCAACGCCGTGAGCTTGTCCTGCTTGGCGCCGCGGCCCTCTTCTTCGTCCTGGTCGCTCAGATGGAATGGAGCCGTCGGGTTCAGCACGAACGCCCGCACGTCACCCGCCGCATCGATCTCGAGTTCCGTGATCGACTTCTCGTGTCCCGGGGGAATCCACCCGTACCGCCACGCGAGGATGACGACGACGAGGTCCGCCTCCTTCGCCTTGCGGATGCACGTCTCGACGACCGGGTCGCCCTCGGCCGTGAATCGCTCCATCCCGATGGGCAGCATGCCCGCCGCTTCGATGGCCTGGCGGACCCACTCCCGCCGCTGAGCGTTGTCCATGTACGTCGATGAGACGAGGACTCTGTAAGGCTCTCGCATCCAGTTCCTTCCCGGCGAACGCGGTTTGGTGGGCGACAGGATACTGGGAGGCCGAAGGAGTCTCGCGGTTTTTCGCCGGCGGAGCTGGCGGGCGGACACGCCGTCGGCAGCAGAACGTTCGTTCGACCGTGCGCCGATCCGAATTGCGCAGCACGACTGCGCCCAGATCGCGTGGAGCCCCACCCCCTCAGGGTTGACTTTTCGCCGCGTTTCGTCGAGCGTGGGCGCTGCCATGACTGGATCAAAACGGACTCAGAGGCCGTACGTCCGACTCCTTCATCCACTCGTTCGCGACGGCCGCTCGGCGCCGCTGCGCAAGGCGACGTGGGATGAGGCCCTGGACCGCGCCGCGGCGGGATTCAAGAAGGCGATCGCGCAGGGCGGTGGACGCGCCACGGGCATCTTCTCGTGCTCCAAGGGCACGAACGAGATGAACTACACGGCGCAGAAGCTCGTGCGCCTCGCGTTCGGGTCCAACAACATCGACAGCTGCAATCGAACTTGACACGCACCGAGCGTCGCCGGTCTGGCGACAGTCTTTGGTGCAGGTGGCGGCACGTCGAGCTATCGCGAGATCGAGGAGACGGACGTGATCCTCTTGTGGGGATCCAACGCCCGAGAGACACACCCCATCTTCTTCCACCATCTGCTGAAGGGGATCCACAACGGCGCGCGGATGTTCGCATTCGATCCGCGTCGCACGTCGTCGGCGCAGTGGGCCGACCGCTGGCTCGGCCTGAACGTCGGCTCGGACATCGCCATGGCCAACGCCATGGGCCGTGAGATCGTGGCGGCGGGCCTGGCGAACCGCGAGTTCATCGCCCGCGCGACCGACGGATTCGACGCGTGGTACGCATCGGTCGAATCATGCACGCTGGAATGGGCCGAAGCGGAGACGGGCGTGCCCGCGGCCGCGATCCGCGAAGCGGCTCACGCATTCGCGAAGGCGCCCCGCGCCATGATCTGCTGGACGCTCGGCATCACCGAGCACCACAACGCCGTCGACAACGTCCTCTCGCTCATCAACCTCGCGCTGTTGACCGGACACGTGGGTCGCTACGGCTCGGGCCTCAATCCGCTGCGCGGCCAGAACAACGTCCAGGGCGGCGGCGACATGGGCGCGTTGCCCGACCGACTTCCCGGTTTCCAACACGTCGAGAACGCTCCGCTTCGCGAGAAGTTCGAAGCGAAGTGGGGCGCGAAGATCCCGCCGCAGCGCGGCTGGCACCTCACGGGCATGTTCGAGGCCATGAAGCGCGGCGAGCTGCGCGCGCTCTTCGTCATCGGCGAGAACCCCGCCCAGTCGGAAGCGGACCAGACCCACGCGGGCCATCTCCTCGAATCCCTCGATCACCTCGTCGTGCAGGACATGTTCCTCACGAAGACGGCGGAGATGGCCGACGTCGTCCTGCCCGCCGCCGCCGGCTGGTGCGAGACCGACGGCACGGTGACGAACAGCGAACGCCGCGTGCAGCGCGTGCGCCGCGCGCTGCCGCCGCCCGGCGAAGCGAAGGACGACATCTGGATCCTGCATGAGCTGGCGCGTCGACTCGGTCGCGACTTCGGTCCGCCGGACGCCGAGCGCATCTGGAACGAGCTGCGCGCCGTGAGCCCGGTGCACGCCGGCATGAGCTATCAGCGGCTCGAATCCGAGCGCGGTCTCCAATGGCCGTGCTTCAGCGAGGATCACCCCGGCGAGTTGTTCCTGCACAGCCGCCTGTGGGAGACCCCGGTCCGCGGACCGCGCGCGCCGTTCACCGTCGTCGTGCATCACGTGCCCGTCGAGGCCGTCGACGCCGAGTTCCCGTTCCGCCTCACGACGGGGCGTCGCCTCGACGACTACAACACGGGCGTGCAGACCGCTGGCTACGCATCGCCGCTGCGTCGCGGCGAAACCGTCGATTTGTGCGCCGAGGACGCGGCGAGGCTCGGCGTCGTCGACGGCGAGATGGTGCGCGTTCGTTCGCGTCGCGGCAGCGTCGCCGCGCCCGTGCGCATCGACGCGTCCCTGCGACCCGGACTGACGTTCATGACGCCGCATTTCCCCGACGAAGTGGCGACGAATCTGCTGACGATCGACGCGACGTGTCCCAAGTCGGGCACCGCTGAATTCAAAGCTGCCGCCGTGTGCATCGAGAAGCTGGAGCGCTGATTGGATCTTCATCTCACTGGAGCGGAACCGACGGGGGAGGAGCGCGCCGCGGTCGACTCGGTGCTCGGTCGCGAGACGATCGAGCACGCGCGCAGCGAGTCCTCGGGTCACGATGCGCGCGCGCAGCGTCACCGGTTGCTGCCCGTGCTGCACGCGATCCAGGACCGCATCGGCTGGATCTCCCAGGGCGCGATGGAATACGCCTGCAGGCGGCTGACCGTGCCGCCCGCCGAAGCCTACGGCGTGGCGACGTTCTACACGTTGCTCGCGACGTCGCCCGCGCCGCCGGTCACCGCGCACGTCTGCGATGACGTCGTCTGCCGCCTGCGCGGCGCCGAGGACGTCTGCGCGCAGATGACGAAACACTTCGGCGAGGACGGTCATCCGCGAGCGGGCGCGACCGCCGCGTGGCATCGCTCGCCGTGCCTCGGGCATTGCGAGATGGCACCGGCCGCGTTGGTGATCCGCGCGGGGACTCCTTGCTCGGCGGCGACGCTCGGCGCAGCGAACGCCGATCAGATTGCGGCGGCCGTCGCCGGACGCATGCCCGCGGCGCCCGGGCTCGCGGCCGTGAAGGCCTCCGTTCCTCAGGCTGGCGCGAAGGAGCTTCGACTGTTGCGTCGTGTCGGCGTCGTGAATCCCACCGATCACGCGGCGTGGGTCGAGGCCGGCGGCCTGGCGGGACTTCGTCGCGCGCTCGCCATCGGCCCGCAGGCGGTGATCGGGGAAGTGACGGCCTCGGGACTCGCCGGCCGCGGTGGCGCGGCGTTCCCCACGGGCCGCAAGTGGGCGGCGGTCGCCGCGGCGCCTGCGCGGCCGCACCACCTCGTCTGCAACGCGGATGAGTCGGAGACGGGCACGTTCAAAGACCGCGTCCTCATGGAGTGGGATCCCTTCGCCGTTCTCGAAGGCATGGCGATCGCGGCAATCGCGACCGGCTGCGAGAAGGGCTGGCTCTACATTCGTGGTGAGTACCCGCTGGCGCTGTCGCGGCTGAACGCCGCCATCGCCGCGGCGCGCGCCGCCGGCTGGCTCGGGACGAACGTCCTGGGCAGCGGGATCGCGTTCGACGTGGAGATCCGCCGCGGAGCGGGCGCCTACATCTGCGGCGAGGAGACGGCGCTGTTCAACTCGATCGAGGGCAAGCGCGGTGAGCCGCGCAGCAAACCGCCGTACCCGACGGACGTGGGGTTGTTCGGCAAGCCCACCGTCGTCAACAACGTGGAGACGCTCGCGAACGTCCCCCTGATCCTCGTGGAGGGTGGCGCCGCGTTCGCCGCCCACGGCACGAAGACCTCCACGGGGACGAAGCTCTTCTGCGTCTCCGGCAACGTGGCGCGCCCGGGCCTCTACGAAATGGAGATGGGGACGACGCTGCGAACGCTCATCGACCTCGCGGGCGGAATCTCCGATGGACGGACGCTCCAGGCGGTGCTGCTCGGCGGTGCCGCGGGAACGTTCGTTGGCGCCGAGATCCTCGACGTTCCGCTGACGGCCGAGAGCCTGCGACCGCTTGGCGCATCACTGGGCTCGGGCGCCGTGATGGTGATCGACGACCGCGCCGATCTCCTGACGTTGATCCGCCGCGTGGCGCAGTTCTTCCGCGATGAATCCTGCGGACAGTGCGTGCCGTGCCGCGTCGGCACCGTGCGGCAGGAGGAGGCGCTCGCGCGGCTTGCGCCGGGCGCCGCGCCCGCGCCCAAGATCAGCGATCGCGCGCTCCTCGCCGATCTGTCGAAAGTCATGAAGGACGCATCCATCTGCGGTCTCGGTCACACGGCGTCGGTTGCAGTCGAGTCCGGACTGGCGTTGCTGGCGAAGGGAGCCGCGCGATGAGTCATCCCATCTGGTTCGAGCCCGCGCCGCCGCCATCGCATCCGCCCACGGCGCCCGAGGCCCCGAAGCGCGCTGCCATCACCGTGACGATCGACGGCAAGGACGTGGCCGTTCCCGAGGGTTCGACGATCCTCGACGGTTGTCGCGCGCTCGGGATCGACACGCCCACGCTCTGCTTCGCCGAGAACCTGACGCCGGTGAACGTGTGTCGCATCTGCGTCGTCGAGCTGGCGGGCAGCCGGACGCTCGTGCCGTCGTGCTCGCGCAAGGTCGAGGCGGGGATGAAGATCCTCACCGACTCGGAGCGCGTGCGGACGAGCCGACGGCTCGTACTCGAGTTGCTGGGATCGTCCGTGGATCTCTCGCAAGCGCCGGCGCTCGCGCCGCTCGTCGCCCGCTACGGGGCCGATCCGTCGCGGTTCGGTCCGCCCGCGGCGCCTTCGCCCGCCGGTGCGCGCGATGGGCGCTGCGCCGGACATCATCACGCGCCCGATGGAATGGCCGCCGAGACCGTCGCCCAGCCCGTGAAGGTCGACAACGACCTCTACGTGCGCGACTACTCCAAGTGCGTCCTGTGCTTCAAATGCGTCGAGGCCTGCGGCACCGACGCCCAGAACACCTTCGCCATCGCGGTAGCGGGGCGCGGGTTCGACGCGCGCATCTCGACGGAGTGGGCGCTGCCGCTTCCAGAGTCGGCCTGCGTCTATTGCGGCAACTGCGTGGCCGTGTGCCCCACGGGCGCGCTCCAGGGGAAGGCGGAGTTCGACCTGCGTCGCGATGGCCGTTGGGATCCCGCGCGGCAGTCGGTGACCGAAACCGTTTGCCCCTATTGCGGCGTCGGCTGCGCGCTCGAGCTCCACGTGCAGGACGATCGCATCGTGAAGGTGACGTCGCCCGCCGACTCGGGAGTGACGCAGGGCAACCTCTGCATCAAGGGTCGCTTCGGGACGGTGTTCGTGCAGAACAAACCGGAGTGACGATCGGCGGACGCGCCTCCCGCAACGAGGGCTGGCGCGCGTACGATGGGCGCTCCCAACCGTTCATTGGAGCCGCCATCATGCGCCGGATCGTCGTCGTCGCGTTCGCCATCTGCGCGTCCCTCTCCGCCCAGGATTCCGCGACTCCGCCCCGCGCGGGGATCGGCGGAGTCATCGAGCGCGAGCTGCCGTCGCTCCTCGAGCTGTACAAGCACCTGCACGCCAACCCCGAACTGAGCAACGAAGAGGCGAAGACGTCGATCCGCATGGCGGAGGAGATGAAGGCCCGCCACTTCGAGGTGACGAGCGGCGTCGGCGGCCACGGCGTCGTCGCCGTGATGAAGAACGGGGAGGGCCCGACCGTGCTCGTGCGAACGGACATGGACGCGCTTCCGATCGAGGAAGCCACAGGCCTCGACTATGCGAGCAAGGTGCGAGGTCACAACGCGGCAGGCCAGGAGTGCGGTGTGATGCACGCGTGCGGACACGACATGCACATGAGCGTGTGGGTGGGGACGGCGCGCGTGCTCGAAGCGCTGAAGGACCAGTGGCGTGGCACGGTCGTGATGATCGCGCAGCCGGCGGAGGAGCGCTCGGCCGGCGCCCGCGCCATGCTGAAGGACGGACTGTTCGAGCGCTGGCCCACGCCGGATTACGCGCTGGCGTTGCACGTCGATGCACAACTCGAGGCCGGCAAGGTGGGCTGGACCGCCGGCCCGGCGCTCGCGAGCGTGGATGCCGTCGACGTGTTGATCCGCGGCGTCGGTGGACACGGGGCCTACCCGCACAACACGAAGGATCCGGTCGTGCTCGCGTGCCAGACCGTGCTCGCGTTCCAGACGATCGTCAGTCGAGAGATGCGACCCCTCGATCCCGCCGTCGTCACCGTCGGTTCGATCCACGGCGGAACGAAGCACAACATCATCCCGGACGAGGTGAAGTTGCAGGTCACCGTGCGCTGCTACGCCGAGTCCGTGCGCGAGAAGATCCTCGCCGCGATTCGCCGCATCGCGGAGGGGGAGGCCCGCGCGGCCGGCATGCCGGAAGATCGTCTGCCCGTCGTCACGGCCGACGAATCGGAGCACACGCCCGCGATGATCAACGAGCCGGGGTTGACCGCGAAAGTCGCTGCCTCACTCGAACGGGAGCTTGGAGCCGCGGCCGTCGTCGAACGCGCACCGGAGATGGGCGCCGAAGACTTCGCCCGCTACGGCCTCGTCCGGAAGGAGACGAAGGCGTGCATGTTCCGCCTCGGCACGGTGCCGCCGGAGAAGGTCGCCGCGTCGAAGCTGCCCGGAGCCGCGCCGCTGCCGTCGGTGCACTCCTCGCGTTATGCGCCCGATCCCGCACCGTCGCTCACGACGGGTGTGCGCGCGATGTCGGCGGCCGTGATGGATCTCTTGCCGCGGAAGTGACACGAGGTCGAATCACCGTCAGAGGCGAAGGTCATGGCCAGGACTCCCCGAGAATCGAAGCCGAAGCTCTCCAAGACTCTGATGCTCTTCGCCAAGCCCATGCTGCCGAAGCACGGCGCCAGCGCGGACGAATTGCTGCGAATTCTCACGTTCGCGGCGCGTCTTTGGAACGCCGTCGTTCGAGTCGACCTGGAGTCGGTGGAGGACGGCGATGGTGATCTCCTGCTCGACGCCCTTGCGGAGTCCGAATGCGACCGCGGGATTCTTGCGACGCCGGACGCCGTCGAAGAGTTCTTCGAGCGCAAGCGCGAGCGGTGGGGGGACGATTTCCGCCTCGTCACGTGGATCCAAGTGTCCGGACCGCCGGGTGATGAACTCGTCGAGATGAGCTCCGTCCTCCCGGTGGCCGACGACGCCGTGGAGGGGGTGCTCGCAACGGACGACGATGGTGCCTTGGAAGACGATGCATCCCTCGATGTCGAGGACGAGCTCGACGACGATGCGCCGCTCGATGCCGCAGGTGTGAAGTTCGTCTGGTCGGAGCTCGCTCAGCCGGGGCTGTCCTATCCGCTCGAAGCGTTCGTTCGCGCCTCTCAGATGAAGGACGAGTTCGTCCCCCTGTTGCTCGCGAGTCTGGAGAGCCTGGCCGCAGACCCGCTGCGCATCGCGCTGGATCCCGGCCACTACGGTCACGCGTTCGCGATCCTGCTCTTGGGGTACTTCCGCGAGCCGCGCGGGCTCGTTCCGACTCTCAACGCACTCGTGCGAGCTGGCAGCCAGGTCGAATTCTTGTTTCACGGTGATGGGCTCCATCGCATGGTGCCTGCCGCCCTCGCCTCCATGTTCGACGGCGATCCCGAGCCCCTGAAGCGGGTCGCTCTGGCCACGGACGGCCCGATCGTCAGTTGCGTGCGCACGGTTGCGGTTCGCGCTCTCGGAGTTCTCGCCCATCAGGGCAAGATCGAACGAGCCGACTTCTCCCGCTTCATCGGAACACTGCTTCCCGTGTTGGGCGAGGACGGTCCGTGCCCATGGACGGAGGTCGTGAACCTGATCTCCGATCTCGGGTTGGCCGAGCACCGCGATGCCATGAAGCGCGCCGTCGAGGACGGGCGAACCCAGCACAGGTCGCCCGACGACGTCGGCGACTTCGGGGTTTCCTTCGAGCCGGAGTCCTTGGATCTGATCGACGACCTCGAGGCCGAGGTGGCTTCCTGGCCCTGCTTCGCGGAGGAGCCTCTGGACGAATGGGACGAGGGCGATCTCGACGAGGATGGGGATGACGACGGCCCGAGACGCGCGTCGCCGTTCGAGCCGAGTTTGGGGCTGCCGGAGGGGCCGCTCGACGATGAGCCGGAGGATTCCGAGCCGCCCGAGGCCGCCGAGCGGACGCCGTTCGTGCGCGACGTCAAAGTCGGTCGCAACGATCCGTGCCCCTGCGGCAGCGGGAAGAAGTTCAAGAAGTGCTGCAGCGGATGACCGCCGGGGGCGGATCGCCCTCGAAATGAGCCACGGAGCGCCACTCGACCGAGGCGCAGCCGAGGCGTCCGGTCCGGCCGATGTCGGGCGTGCTGGGGGCCATTCGAAGATCATGCGGCCGTTGGTGATCTCCCACCGCCCCGCGATCGACGCCGGCTGGCCTGCGCGAGACGCGCGGCGATCCTGCCGGTCTCCGCCGAGACGGCGGTAGACGCGGCGCTCCTCCGCCCTTCGAGTGCGCAGTTCTCGCCCCGTTCGTCCTATCGAAGACGACGGAGCGCCACTCGACCCGCCGCGAACGCGGCGGCGCGAGTGGCGGGATCGCCGGACGACCGAGGCGCAGCCGAGGCGTCCGGTCCGGCCGATGTGGAAACGCCGCGTCGCGTTCGAAGATCATGCCGACGTTGGTGATCTCGCACCGAACCGCGATCAACGCCAGTTGGCCCGCGCGAGGACGCGCGGGGATCCAGCCAGTCTCCGCCGAGGCGGCGGAAGACTGGCGCTCCTCGCGAACGACCGCGCCGAGAGCCGTTCGTTCGAGGCGGTTCTCGACCTTCCCCGCGAATCACACCGCCGACTGCAACCGCGGCCGCGAGGGCGCCGTCGGCATGCGCAAACTCACCTGCGTCCCGGCGATGAGGTCGTAGAGCGGCCGACGCGAACCGGTCATGGTGCCCGTGATGTAGATCGCCGTGAGGCCAAGCGAGATCCAAAGGCAAGCCTTGGCCCACGCCGGCACCCAGTCCATCTCCCAATGCACGCGGCTGGCGCGGTGGATGAACGTGTGCGCAAGCTCCCACGGCGCGAATTTGAGCGTCGATCGAAGAAGGCTCCGCGCGAGCGTCAGCCGCGCGCCCGCGGCGGTCTCGACGACGAGTCCCGTGACCTGCTTGCCGAGCGTTCCCCGTTGCGCGGACGACTCGGTGATCGCCGCATAGAGCACCACGGGCAGCGTGAGCAGCAGGAACGACGAGATCTGCGCCCGCTCCGCCGAGGCGAAGAGGCCATCGCGATCCACGTTCCGCGGGTCGAGGAGGAAGAAGCAGAAGAACAGCGCGGCCATGTAGAGCGCGACGACGAAGTAGTCGACGCTCCAGGCCAGCGTGCGTCTCCAGATGGGGGTGCTGCGAACCAGTGCCGACATGCCGACACCTCTGAACGACGAGAGCATACGGGTGAGGACTCCCGCGCGCTCCGATCCACGGACGGATCTGGGAGCGCGAACGTCGCACGAGATTGGATGATCCCCGTTGCGCCCGGATTCCCGGGCGGCGCCCGGCGGGTGTGCAACGGCGCTTGACGCCTCCGCGCGCGATGACGTAAACGCTGTCCCTGTCGTCGTTTCCCCAGGTGCTCAGACGAGTCCCTCACCCAAGCGCGCGATCCATGTCCATGAACCCACCTTCGACTCAGCTGCGAACGTTCTCCTGGGGACCGGTGCGCATCGCCGGTCGAAGCGGCACCTGGCAGGTCGACGTCCGCGACGGGGTGATCCGCGCGATCCGCGCCGTCGAGCGCCCGTCCGCGGCGGCGGAGCACCTGGTGATTCCAGCTTTCGCCGATGCGCACGTGCACCTCGGCTTGTGGGCCAACTTCCTCGGGGCGGCTCAACTGCGGGGTTGCCGTTCGACGGACGAGGTGATCGCCCGGGTGCGCGCCGTGGCGGCGCGGACGGAGGCCGGCCGCTGGATCATCGGCCGCGGCTACGACCTCAACCTCTTCGCGAAAGACGACGCGCCGCACGCGCGCCGCCTGGACGAAGCGACGAAGGACCATCCGGTCTACCTCGCGTCCCACGACGAACACGCGTGCTGGCTGAACTCGCGGGCCCTGACCCTCGCTCACGTCGATCGCGCGACCACGGCGCCCGCGGGCGGCATCATCGCCAAGGACGACCGCGGCGAACCCACGGGCCTCCTGTTCGAGAATGCCGTGCAGCTCGTGCAGCGCGTCCTGCCCAAGCGAACGTTCGAGCAATGGAAGGATGACCTGTCGCTGGCGCAGGACGATTTCCTGCGCCGCGGGATCGTCGTCGCGCAAGACATGGACCCGGACACCGAGGAAGGCTGGCGCGGCCTCGAAGAGGAAGGTCGACTGCGCATGTTCGTCGCGACGGCGATCCCCGCGCGCGACCTCCACCGCGCGATCCACGCGGCTCGTCGGAGCGGCGAAGGAAGCGAACGCCTGAAGCTCGGAGGAGTGAAGTTCTTCCTCGACGGCGCGCTCGGCTCACGCACGGCCGCCATGCTCGAGTGCTACTGCGATCGACCCCAGTCCCGCGGCACCATGCTCTACGACCGCAAGCGAATCCAGGAAGAGTTGACGCTCTGCCGCGAGCATGGTCTGCGGCCCATGGTCCACGCCATCGGCGATGCCGCCGTGCGCATGCTCATCGACACGTTGCTCGCGATCGGGCCGTTCCCCGCTTCGATCCGACCGCGCGTCGAACACGCGCAGACGATCGCGGACGAGGATCTGGACCGTCTCGCGCAGACGGGCGCCGTCGCGTCGATGCAGCCCGTCCACCTCCACTCGGACGTTGAGATCGCGCACGCCGGTCTCGGCCCGCGAGCGCATCGGAGCTTCCGCTGCGCGAGCCTTCATCGTCGCGGCGTACCGATCGTCCTGGGTACCGATGCACCCGTCGAGGAGCCGGACCCGTTCCTCAACCTGCACATCACCGTGAATCGAAGTCGTCCCGACCACCCCGGAGAGGCGCCGTTCTTCGCGGAGGAAGCGCTGCCGTTCGACGTGGCGCTCGCGGCGACGACGACGGATGCGGCGAAGGAGCTCGGGTTCCCCGATGCGTTGCCGGGCATCATCGAAGGCGCTTGCGCGCATCTGCTGCTCACGGAGCACGTGGCCTCCGCGCCGCTTCGTCTGATCGACCGCAGCTGGTGATCGCCGCCGCGCGTCGTCGGTCACTTTCTCGTCGAGTCGGCGAAGCCGCCGCCCGTTCGCGAACTTCGCGCCACGCTTCGACATCCGCGAGGTGAGCATCCGCGTCTCCGGTGCCGATCGCGCGCTCCGCCGCGAATTCCTTTGATCTTCGTGGGTGAGCGTCTGTACGCTCCCGCCCAGCCGTCTCATCCCCCCTCCGCGGGCACTTCGCCCGCGCCGCCCTCCGAGACGGTCGTGCGACTTGCAACGAGGGTGAATCCATGCGGCTCCCAACCACCTTGCCGTGGCGCCGTCTGTACGTCCTGCTCGTGACGTTTGCCGCGCAATCCGTGATTGCGCAGGGACCGGCCAGTTGCGGCTTCCATCTCGACGTCTTTGCCAACCTGACGTCGACACACGCTGCCGTGGCTGACATGCCGGGGGCGCCAGGCAATACGATCGGCTATCCGTTCCCCGCGCCGGGCAATCCCTATCGTGCTCATGCGACTCCGGGGTCGACGGTCACGATCTCGCTCTCCGTTCCCGCGGGAACACTCGGGCCACTACCGCTCGGCGCGCCCAGCCCCGTGACGATCTTCTGGTCCGTCGGAGCCGTGAACATCCCCGCGGCGCTTGCACCGGTGTTCGTGCAGCCGTGCGCGGGGCCCGGGACTCCCGCGATCATCTCGATCCTTCCAGCGATCGGTGGAGCGATCGTCGATGGATGCGGTCTCGTGGGTCCGCCGCCCATCATTCCGCCCGTGGATCCGGGGTTCCCGAACAAGTTCGAGGTGATCGTCGGATACCCGCCCGCAGCCGCAGCGCTCGGACCGATCACGCTTCAGGCCGTGGTGTGCCTGCCGGGAGGTGCGCTGGCGCTCTCCAATGGCGTGTGTCTGTTCCCCGGTCCGTCGCCGGCGGAGGCGACCCTCGTTCCGGCGCTGCTTCCGTGCGGTGCGACTGTTCCGACTGACGACGGACAGGCACCCATGCCGACGCCACCGCTGTTTGCCTTCTATGGGATCCCCACTCCGCTCTGCGAGGTCGACACCAATGGGTACATCGACTTCCTCCCGGGGCCTGGCACCGGTGGGGGATGCGACCTCGCGGGTACGAGCGGTGACTTCGGATGCCCCGCGGCATCCGTGACGGCGCGCCCGCGGATCGATGCCAATCACGCCGACCTGGATCTGGCCGTTCCGCCGCCTCCGCCGCTCGTCAACGACCTGACGATGGAGATCGCACCGGCGTTCCCATTCTGGCCGACCCGCCACATCGTCCGCTGGAAGAACGTGATGACCTTCGGCGCGGCAGCCGGTACGGCGAACCAGCGATCGATGACCGTCGAGTTGTGGGACGACAGCCGGATCGTCGTGACGCGTGACCGCGCCGCGAACACGGTGACGGTCGCGATGCATGACCAGGTCGGGATCGGGCCTGGCCTCGCGGCGCACGGCTACGGCGGGCCGCCGCCCGCGGGGCCGACCTGTGCGGCCATCGCCGGCATTCCGTTCGCACCGCTGTATGGAACGCCAGGGTTCGTGGGCATTCCCTTCGGCGTGATCCACATGGATCTGCTGGCGTCGAGCGTCGCGTTCTCGAGCCTCGCGGCCGTGTTTGCTCCGCTCGGGGCCGGCCTCCCGATCTACACGCTCACGGTCTACTGACGCGCCGCTTGCGCGTGGCGCCGCTCTTCAGCCCCGTGCGCAGCTTGTTGTCGACCTCGCGGCGGACGCGCGCCGCGAGGCGGCCCTCGTGGTCGGCGACGAATCGGGCGACCGCGCGTGCATCACGCTTGGCGAGTTCTCGCAGAGCCCACGACAGCGCCTTCTCGACCATGTCGTCGCGATCGGCGAGGAGGCGCTTGCAGATGGCGAGCGTGCGTGCCGTATCGCCGGTTCCACCGCGAGCCTTCGTGTTCAATGGCACCGTCGAGACGAGTGCGAGGCGGCGCCACCAGCGGTCATCGGATTTCGTCCATCGCTCGACGACGGAGTCGGTGATCCGGCCCTCGCGCCAGGCCTGGCCAGTGACCGACGTCCCGAAGGTGTCGACCGAGCACCAGTCGCGCAGGTGCTTGCCGAGCGCGGTGATGCGCCGTGCGTTGATCGACTCGCGCGCTCCGGGGTGGCTCTCGATGAGCTCGTAGGCGACCGCGAGGTGCGGCCAACGCCCCGTGTCGACGAGGCCCTGGGCGATGTCGAGGACGGCGGTCCCCGGTGCCTCCTTCAACGCCGCCGTAAGCTTGCGTCGCGCGACGCGGACCTGGGGCGTGCGCTCGCCTACGACGGACTCGACGACGGTGAGGACATCGGCCAAGGCGTCTGCGACGGTGAAGCGGGTTGGGTAAGGCATGGCTCGGGAGCGGTGTTCCCTCCGATCGCCCTTCGATTCAACCGTCGAATCGACGCCATGCCCGGTGATTCGTCGACCCGATCATGGGCGACGCCGCGCCCTCGCAGGCCAGTCGCCGACGCGGACCGAGCGTCAACCGGCCGTGACGTCGGTCCGGACGGGCACGGAGACGAGCGCGGTGCCACGACGAGTACTCGCCCGATCGCCGCGGTGCGGTGCTCCGTCCGACCGGCATTAAGCGTGGCGTTCGGTCAAGCGAGGCTCCCCTGGCGGCACGTGCGGCGGTCCAGGGCCGTGGGAGCCATCGCGTGGGGGACTGACCGATCCCGGCTCTCTGAGTCACCCTTGGCGGATGGCCGGAGCCGCCGCGTGCGATCGGGACAACATGCGCTCACAGTCTGGTCCTCGTGTCGTTCGAGCCATACCGAGATGCGGGTGCCGGTTATCGATCGAGTGACATGGCGCCGCCGGTTTTGTTCCTGAAGGCAACCGCTCGATAACCCTCAGGGGGTTCCGTCTGGAGGCCTCGCCTTGGATGAGACGTACGCCAGAATCGAATCGACTGCATTCCGAAGGCACGCGGTCGCAATCAATCGCTTGATCGAGGTCGCTGTTTGAGCCGACGGGGCCCACCTATATGGACGCACGACGATCCGCCGCGAGGAGGTTCGTCGCGGTTCGCGTCATTCGAAGTCGGTTGCGCGGCGAGCTCACCACGGCCGGAGAGCGGTTTCACGATTCTCGAAGTGGTCATAGCCATGACCGTCGTGAGTCTTCTGGCGGTTGGCACGCTCAGCATGATGGTCACGAGCATCACGCTGGAGTCGAGGAACCGCGAATACGGAGCCGCGACGGCGGTCGTGAGACAAGTGATCGAGTCGCTCCAGTCGGTTCCGTTCTCGGAGGTGTACGCCCGCTTCAACACGCTCGCTGACGACGATCCGGACGGACCCGGAACGTCGATCGGCGGAACGTTCAGCCCTGCGGGTCTGCTCGGGCGGGCGGCCGAAAGCAGTAGTGGTGGGAGCACCTCGCGACCCACTCAGGGGGGCGGGTCGAGCAGTTCGCCGAACGGCAACACCAGCTCGAACGGCAACACGAGTGCGAACGGCAACACGAGTGCGAACGGCAACACGAGTGCGAACGGCAACACGACCTCGAACGGCGGTGGTTCCGGGAGTTCGTCCAGCTCGAGCGCCGAGACGGCAGACATCCCGATGACGGTGACGATCGCCTTCCCGACGGACAGCGGCGGCAACCTCAGCGAGAGTGCTCACCACCCGTTGCTCGGTGACCGTTCCTGGGACCTGGACGGTGACGGGAGCATCACCGCGTCGAGTCCTGCGACGACCTACAAGGTTCTCCCCGTCCTCATCACGGTCTCGTGGGAGAGCGCCGCAGGGCCGCGTGAGATCAGCGTGCCGCGTATCCTCACCGCCAATCGCGAAAGCCAGTGGAGCTCGCGATACCAATGAGACCATGCGCGGTCGGATCACGAGACGAGCGACGGGGGTTCACCCTCGTGGAGCTGGTCGTCGCCGTAGCCTTGGGCAGCACCGTCGTGGGGGCCATCCTCGTGGTCACCGTCGCGTCGGGAAACACGGCGCAAGCGACGGTGTCGTTCTCGCACCTCCAACAGAGGGCCGCGCGGGCGCTCGAGTCCGTCTCGCAGGAACTCACGATGGCGGGCGCCTCGACCCTGACGCCCGTTCCGCTGGCGCCTCTCGGGAGTTCCTCGATCACGTATCGCCGAGCCGACGGATTCGACGCGTCAGGCGCGACCTATGGGAACTTGCGTCGCCTCGAGCTGGTCATCGAGCCGACGGAGACCGATGACGGTCAAGACAACGATGGCGACGGGCTCATCGACGAGCGCCAGATTCAGCTCGTGCGGAACGTCGGAAGTCCGGACCAATGGACCGATGTCGTCGTTCGAGGCGTCGCCGAGCTGGCGAGAGGCGAATCGGCCAACGGCATCGACGACAACGGGAACGGTCTGATCGACGAGCCCGGGTTGGCATTCGCCATGGATGGGAGCGTCATCACGGTGTCCGTGACGGTACAGGCGACGAGCGCCGGGGGGCGCGTGATCTCCCGCCTCGCCGAGACCTCGATCTCCCTGAGGAACTAACCCATGGCCAGGATGCAACCCTCCAGCGAGCGCGGCGCGACGCTCGTCACCTGCCTGATCTTGGCGGTGTCCCTCCTCGTGTTCGGCGTCACCATGGTCTCCTCCGTGGTCTCGACTACGGAGGAGCAGTCGACGGCGCGGCAGAACCTGTTTCGGCAGTACATCGCCGAATCGGGTGTTCAGGACGCGGTGCTCGAGCTCTCGAACGGCGGCGACGGAAACGTCGGCACCGAACAAAGCCCCGTGAGTTTCGGGGGAGGCGCCTACTGGGTCACGGCCGTCGACGGGGGCAACAACACCTACACGGTCACCGCGCGCGCGGCCTACAACGGGAAGGTGAGAGCCGTGAAGGCGCTCGTCTCCGTGACGGGGCACGTCTTCCACCACGCGCTGTTCGCAGGAAACGCGGACGGAGATCCGACCTACTCGCTGAAGTTCGGTGGCCTTGGCGTCCAGGCCGACCAGGTTCATGGCGACGTCTACAGCGGCGGGAACATCCAGGTCAACGGCAATTCGTCCATCGTCGGCACGGCGCGCGCGACGGGCGATGTGTTCGGGATGGTGGGCGAGGAAGGGGTTCACCAGCCGGTGCCCGATTTCAGTGCCATCAACTATCCATCGATCGCGACGGTCAACGTTGCCCAGCAGTTTCAGAGCGCCACCCGTCATTCCGACGACGCTGGCGGCACGGGCTGGCAGCTCCCTCAAACCAATCCGGCGAGCATGTTCCGTCGCGATTGCAGTGATCGCGCCACGACCAATGCCACGACGACCAAGGCGGACTACTTCCTCGAGAGTCCCTATGAAACCGTGCGACTCGATGCCGCGATGGACGGCAGCGATGCATTCACGGTGACGTTCCCGACGGCCGGGAAGTCGCTCTACTACATCGACGGCAATCTCTGGATCCACAATTACCAGACGTACTCGTTCAAGATCCGTGGACCCGGCGGCGCATCCGTCCAACCCACGATCGTCGTGCGCGGGAACATCTACGTCTCGGACAACATCTACTACAACCATCCGGCGACCGATGGTCTGGCGCTCATCGCGCTGAAGGACAGCGCGGTTCCCGACAGCGGCAACATCTACTTCGGGGATCCCACGTTCGGAACCCTCGAAGCGATGAATGCGTTCATGTACGCCGAGAACAACTTCTACGACAACAACCTCAATGCGACGGGCTCGGCGCGCGTAACCGTGAACGGCACCATGTCCGCGGCCAACAAGGTCGCCATCAATCGGGACTTCGGTACCCAACACTCGAAGCTCACGTTGAACGTGGACCTTCGGCTGAAGAACGGGACGATCGACTTCCTTGGGATCCCCACCCAGAAACAGGTCCTCAAGTATGGCGTCGTCGCCTGGCTCGAAGCCGCGGTCAATGAGTGAACGCTTGCGCGCGATGGTTCGTGCATGGGCCGTGATCGCGCTCGCCGGGACCCTGACGACGCATTGGACGGGCGCCCAGACCCCGGATGACATACCGGGTCCGGCGGAATCGCGGCCGTCAGACGACGCCTTCACGCTATTCCGCCCGAGCGATCCTGCGCCACCGCTGCTCGCGGACATCTGGAGAATCGTCGACGCCGCCGACGTCTCCGCAACCGAGGGGGCGCAGGCGCTCACCGAGCTCGGACGCTCCTCTCCTGCGGCGCTGCTGCAGGCGTGCTGGGGCCGGCGGCCGGGCGGCGCAACGGGCGACGACTCTGAAGCGCCGGTCGAATCCAAGGAGAAGCAACGCGTTCTGAAACGAGCTCTCCGTTCGTTGCAACCCACGGAGCAACTCGCAGCCCTCGCGGCATCTTGCGATGGCGCGACATTCGCTCGGCGCCTGATGGTGATCGAGGAGATCCCGCGCATCGGCGTTGCGCCTGCGACTCCGCTCTTCCTTCACGTCATCGGCGGGTTCGAACCAACGGAGCTGGCGGCACCGAGAGCCGAGGCCGCATTGCGCACGACGCTTCGCCACTTGCGCGGTTCCGACCCGACTTTCCTCGCGACGCTCAAGGATGGGTGGCAAGCGCTGTCGCCGGAGACGCAGCGACTCACGACGCAGGCCTTGCTCGAGTCGCCGGGGCCAGACGTCGTCGCATTTCTCATCGCGCGCATTCCTGCCGCGGACCCCGACGCCGCCCGCGCGCTGCTGCTCGACCTCAGTCACATTCCAAGCCAGGAGTTTCGCGGCGTCACACGCAGCGAGTGCGACATCGTCGCTCGCCTCCTTCGTGCGAACCCGCGCTCGCGCGTGCCCGCGGCGGCCGCGAGGCTCGTCGCCCAGATCCACGATTCACGGGCCGTGCCGGATCTGATCCGCCTGCTCGGCAGCGACAAGACAACGGTCGACGAAGCGCACGCCGCGCTCAAGGTCCTCTCGGGCGCGGACTACGATCCGGACGCAACCATCTGGCAGACGTGGTACGACGACGAACTTGCCTGGTTCGACTCGAAGAGCCCGGACCTGCGGGCGGCGTTGAAGGCACGGGACACCGCGTCGCTCCTCGACGCCGTCCGCGAAGTCGCCGCGAGGCCTCTCTTTCGTGACGTGTTCGCCGATCAACTCGGCGCGCTGCTGGACGACGACAGTTCACCCCTGCGCGGCGTCGTCGCATCCGCGCTCGGCATGCTGCGGTCGCCGCGAGCCCTGCCGGCCCTCGTGCGCGCGCTCGGATCCGGAGACCCGGTGATCGAGGACGCCGCATTTCACGCGCTCGTCGCCATCACCGGGCGCCGCCTCCCTCGGCAGGCCGCGGCTTGTAGAGCAGCGCTCCGGCTGCGCGACTGATCCGCGTCGAGCGATCAGCCGGGCGCCCCATCCGCCGAAACGCGCCGCGCCCGATCGATCCGAAGCGCCGTCCCGCCCCCGATGCCCTTCGCGTCGTCGATGCGGGCGCCGACGCACAGCGGTGGCATCCGAAAGGTCGCGACGAGTTCACCGGTATCGGTGCGCCAGAATCCGACGGTTCGGGGTGACTCGCAGAGCGCGATCAGGGAATCGCTGGGGCTGAATGAGGCCGTGATTCCGTAGGAAACAACGCAGTCCTTCAACAGCATGCGCTTGCGGCGCCCCCGTGTGAGGAACGCGGAGTCCGTGCCCCAGATACTCAAGCCGGCAAGCATTCGGCCCGAGGGGGCAACGGCCAGGAATCCCTCGTCAGGACCTCCTTGGTGGCTCGCGTCGACGTACTCATCGGACGCGACCAGGTCTTGCGATGCCTGCATGCTCACGATGACCGGGCGGCTGTGGATGGAGCCGTGGGTGGACGAATTCGAGAGCATGGTCATCTCGGCCGGGAGCACGGTCGGTCTCCAACGGGGACTCCCAGAAGGCGACGCCGCGACAACCGCCTTCGGACCGAATTCGAGGACGCCGATCCCGGCCACTGCAACTGAGCCCTCGATCAGGGCTTCCCACGATCGAGGATCGAAGGGCGGCGCAAACTCGATTGCGTATTCAGCCGAGGGCTCGATCGCGACGAACCGGCCGTCGGTCGACGATGCGATGACGAGTTCCCGCTCGCCGATGCGACACCATGCCGCTGCCTGGATCGTTGCTCCGATCGTGGACCTTTCGTCGACCTCGCATGACGTGAGATCCGCACTCCGGAACGTGACGTCGGTCAGTCTCATGTTCTGGAATCGGGATTCGGCCAGGCAAGCGTCGTCGAATCGCACGCGCTCCAACGAACCGTTCGTCCAGACGCTGCGCGCGAGGCTCGCGCTCGTCAGATCCTGCCGCACGAGTCTCACATCATTCACGATGGCCCCGGGCAGGGACACCGCCCCGATCGGGCCGTGTTGTGCAAGCAGGCTCAGCAACCGGGCAACGTAGTGCGCCGAGGCCGGGGCGTCCTCTCCACTCGCGCGCAGCGCGTCGTGAAGCCGCTCCTTGCCGCAGAGCAGGAAGATGAGGCCGGACAATGCGCCATCGATCTTTGCCCGCCCCCAGGAAGCCCCGAGCCTGGCCTCGAAATCGCGCGTGAACTCCGAAAGCACCGGCTTGGGATGTTTGCTCGAACTCTCCGCGGCGAAGTAAGTCGACCAACGATATCGGGCCGGCGGAAGCCCGGGATCGACGGATGCGCGCGCGCGGACGATGTCCAGGTACGCGTTGCGGATGGCTCCCAGCTCTGCGGAAAGCTTGTAGGCGACGAAGAACTCCAATAGTGAACGATGCGCGGGCCGATAATGCCCCTCGTCGTCACGGACGAGCATGGTCTGTGACAGGAGGTCGTGGTGCCAGTGGTCTTCCTCTGCATTCTGGACGCGCCCGCCGAAGTAGGCGCGAATGCGCTCGGGGATGGCCTTGTAATGGAACTTCATCTGGTCCGTGGACAGCATCTCCCACGACAACTCGCACATGAAGAACATCTTGTCGACCATGGACGTGAACGTTCGGCTTTGCCGGATGTCACGCTCCATCTTGAGCTTCACGGCCTGGTAGTACACCTGCGCCATGTCGGCTCGGTCGGCGTCGAGGGACGGCATGGCCTCGATCAACAAATCCACCATGACCGGGCGACGGGCGAGGTCGACCAGATTCTTGTTCGCCATGACGGCGTCGACCTGGGATGGCGATGCCTTCTTCGCCAGGACCTTCCGGAGTCGCGCGTCGTCGAACATCTCGAGTTCAGCGACCTGGAACCGAGACGTGTCGGCGACGTCGCGCATCTTGCTGCCGCGTAGTCGCCCTTCGAGGATGTCGCGCGCTTGCTGTGCGAACTGGAAGTACTCCGTGCGACACGTGAGGATCGCCTTCGCGCCCGGACTGAGGACTGCTGCCATCGCCCAGAAGTTGTCCGTCATCTTCTGGCGATCCACGCGGGCCGCCATCTCGTCGAATCCGTCGAAGATGAACAACAGGCGTCCAAGCCGGTTCAGCACTTCCAAAGCGGAGTACGTCGGGATGTTGATCTGATGCTCGCGGAAGACGACGTCCGTGAGTAGCGACGCGACGTCTTTGAACCCTCGGGAGTAGTCGCGCAGCCGGACGAGCAGCGGGATCCGCGGACGCGTCGCTCCGGCCGATTGCGCGGCCCGATATTTCCTCGATAGCCCGACGGCGTATTCCAAGGAGAACCAGGACTTGCCGGTCCCGAACTCGCCGAGAAGGCTGACGTGTTCACCCGATGGATCGTCGAGCCACCGATCCACGTACACGCCGACGTCCGTGTAGCGGCTCTTTCCGGCCGACTTGCCGTCGGCGGCGAACTCCGTCACCGTGGCCGCAAGCGGTACGTACGATTCGTCGATCTTGGTCCTTCGAGCCTCGGCATCCAGCCACTCGAAATAGGGCGTGAAGTCGACATCCTCCTCGATGATCTCGTCGAGCGTGAAGACGTCGACGTGGCGGCCCGGTCGCGCAGCCTCTCGGGCCGCCGGCGAAACGCGGCGCGGACCGACGAGCCAACACTCGTCCAGGCGCAGCTCCGCCCGCTTGTGTTCCAAGAGTTGCACGGCCTCTTCCACGTCGGGCGCACGAACCTCCGAATCCTTGGCCCGGACGAGCACGGTTCGAAACTGACGTCGACGTTCCGGTAGGCGGACGAGGAAGTCGACGTACGCTCCGTTCGCTGACGTCTCACCGTCTAGTGGATAACCCAGAGCATCGAACCACAGCCGCAGCTGCCACGCGAGCAGGTCGGCGGCGCTGCCAGTTTGAAGTCCCATGGACGACGCGGTCTGGAGCCGCTCCATGAGGACGTGGAACTGCGCAGCCTGGCGCGGAGGACTCGCTGGGTCTATCACGGCCGCGGACAGGCGGCGGAACTCCCGCACGAGCCACGACTGGGTGTCGCGTGCAACCTTGTCCGCGAGTTCGGGCGCGTCGGTGAATCTCTCCCGACTCGGCGCGCCGCGTGCACCGGACAGCTTGTCGAGGAAGCGTCTCTGGTTGGGGTCGACGGGACCGTCGAGACGCGTGTAGACGAGACAGGGTTTGTCGTGCTTTCGCGCGTGGTCGTACTCCCGCTCCGTGATCTCGCCGTAGGAGTGCTCGAGGACGAGGACGACGATGTCGGCGCGCTCGACCTCCGTCAGCGACGCCGATTCCGGGTCGTCGGGTCGCGCTCCGGCGTCGACTTCGTAGACGAACACGTCGAGTCCCTGACGTTCCAGCGATCGCTTCAACGTCGCCCTGAGGTCCTTGAGCCCGGCCATGCGTGAGCTGAGAAAGACCCGAATTTGATCGACGCGGGTGACCATGCGGCGACTGTACCAGCGTGTCGGCGAGCGCTCCGAGGACGTGCAGGAAAGCGACGCGTGCGCAGCCCGGCGATCGCGCGGCCGTACTGCCGGGAAGGCCGAAGCGCTGGTACGCCTGGCGATCGAGCGGATGGGGCCCCGGCCCCTCACGAAGCGCACGCCGCGAGGTGTGCACGCTGCTGGGGCGCCGGCGCCGCGTTCGCGCAACGGCTTCAGCTCATCGGAGGGGGGTTGCGACCGCCTCGATCGATCGGTGTCGCGCGACGCACCACCGGCGCGTGCGGCGGGCCGATCGGCACACGAATTCCACGGCGCACCGAGGGAGCGGGCAACGACGCTCTCCGAAGGGGGATTCATCGGCCGTCGCCGAGTGAGGGCCGTGTCCGCTTTCTGCAGACGATCTCAAGAAGACAGGTGCTGGCGCCGTCGTGGCGCTTCATCGGAGATCAACCATGCGTCTTGAACTGCGGCCGATGTACATGGCCGTCGCCTGCGCGTTCGTTTCTGTCGTCACGGTTACGGCGGTTGGTCAGACCGCCTGTGGTCCTGGAGCGCTTCTGGAGTGGATTCCGCGCGTGACCATCATGCCGCAGATCCAATTCAACGATCAATCCGGCGGCTACGACAAGACGCAGTGCTTTCCCGAGCCAATCATCATCCGTGTGTTTCCGTACGACCTCGACGAAGCCACGTTCTGGGGAACCCAGGGTGACCGGATCTCTCCGCTCAACGTGTATCCGCACCGAGACTCGACACACGTGAGCTGGATCCTGCAGGACACGACCCCGAGTGGGTCCACGTTCATCGATCGCCAATGTCGCGAGGTCCGCTCGTGCCAGGGCGACACCGTGATCTTCTACCCCGGGTGGAAGATCGACCGAGGCTCCTCGATCACGTTCAAGATCCAGATGGACATCGATGACGGCTTCTTCACGCCAGCAACCGGAGTTTCCGTGCCAGTGACGATGGACGACCCTCGCGTGGAACGGCCCCAATGCGATGGCGGACTACCCGAACTGACCGTGACGATCTGGCACAACGCGAACGGCACCTATCGCGTCAAGATCGATCAGCCGAACGCATACTGCACGCAAACGCCGCCAGGAACGATCATCGGCCAGGTCGGGGCGTCGTGCATTTGTCAATTGACGTCGCCCCTTCCCATCAATCAGGTGTCGCCCTATCGACTCACGGCGGCGTCGAGCGGCCCCGGTGACGGATTCATTTGTGCCGAGACACCGAGCCCGTTCTGGGGCAACGTCAGGGACTTCGACCGGAAGAAGTGGGACTGCGGCGGCGGTGCGATCGAATACGATTGCCGAGACTCGGTGCGCTACGCGTGGACGCTGCAGACGACACCGGGTTGGTTCGTCAGCGAGCCCGGAACCAGCTTCCTCGCTGGATCCAGCTCCTCGACGGCACAGCAGCCGATCTGCTGGGTTCCGAAGATCCAGGCCGCGACTATCGTTCGCGTCTCGCTGACCGGCGACGACGGGATGCCGCAGTGGTACACGGGCACGGGCGTCTGGGCGAACTTCGACGACCCGATCGTCACGCCGCCGAGCGTGCAGCTCACCGTCTACCCCTGTGTCGACGTCCGCGTGGACTCGAACAACGACGGAACGATCAACACGACCGACAATGCGACCGAGGAGTGCCGTCTCGGCAATCTCATTCCGTTGAACGACGACGACGACAACGCGAATGGCGCGAGCGACCTCGGAGAGGCCAGCATCAACGGCGAGGACGACCTCAAGCAGCTTCAGATCGTCATCCCGTTCGGGCCGCCATCCAGCCAAAGCCGCGTGCGCTTGAGCTGGTTCCCGGTCGACGGCGTGAAGATCTTCACGAATCCGAACAAGACCGGTGAAGTGACCAATGGTGCTTACGTCACCTTTGCCGCCGCAGGAACGCAGACCTATTGGGTCGAAGGAAGGGCGCCCGGCCAGACGCACATCCACGCGGCCGTCTACAGCGACATGACCACCGCGCGGTTCATGTGCCGGAACGTCGTGAGCGTATCGGTCGTCGGTCTCCGCTTCCTCGGCGACCTCTCCGATCCGATTCCGCTCTATGGGCCGTCCGCCGCCCTCGAGATCAGCGAGATGGTGACGATCCGGCTCACGAACGCGGATGTGGACAACTCGTTTCCGCCGCCGCTCGTCTTCGATGCCGCCCCGACCGGCGACGTCGACAACTTCAGGGTGGAGGTCGTTGGGCTCGATGCATCGGTGAACGCCCAGGTGGACATCGCCGTCATGGTCCCGGGCCAGCCACCCTATCCGCGAAGCATCGAACAGTACACGTTGACTCCGGGGACCATCGGAACGGTCGATGCCCTGCGGACTGGCTTCGTCCGTCTCGTCTCGAATGACCTGGACGACGCGCACGGGGGGATCTACACGCGCCTCGCGCGGCTGGACAATCCGCCCGTCAATCCGAACGAGATCTACTCGAACGATTCCGTGAGTGCGTCGCTGAAGATCAACGGCAACGCATTCACCGAGCGGTCGCTTCCGGTTTTCAGACCTCCGACCGAGGCGGGCGTCAACGCGTTGCGCACCGCCAGGCTGCGGCTGTTCGGACTCCCTGGCGAAGCGTGGAACTACGACGAGGCAGTCGATTGGATCAACGATGACCTCGCACAGGCGGGAATGCGTGTCCATGCGTCGGAAACGACCAATCTGAATCCCGTCAACAACGCCATCCACTTCTGGCAGACGCAGCCCACCGCGTACACGCTCGGTGCTGGTGCCATCAGCGGAGAGGTCAACGGGGTCGAGGTCCGGGTCGACTTCCTCTTGGGCGACAACATCGCCACTGTCGTCAACAACTTGATCATCGCGATCGCGACGACGCAGCTGCCCGAGGGTTACCTCGTCCCCGAGTTCCAAACGATCGCGTGGCCCACGGGTCCTCAATACATGGTCCTCATCAACCGTCGCGAGATCCCGTTCCGGGCGAACATCACGCGCGCATTCGCGATCGAAGGGAATCCGCCGCCGACGGTCGGGTTCGGCGTCGAGGGCTTCGCATCTCCGCCGTCGGACGCGTTCAGCCTCGGGACCTATGCCATGTGTCTGAACTACGGGCGGATGGACCCGACGGCGATCGACGTCTTCATCCTGAACGCGGACGCCGTGCTGCCGGGCGGTGCGACGTACGGGCTTTCCTATTTCCCGGTCGGGTTCCCGCACGCCGACGCCTTCGACAACACGATCTTCGTCGGCAAGTACGCCATGGGTGTGACGACGCCACCCGTGGTGCCCGGCGGGCCGGTGTTCACGCTCGGGTTGAATCCGCACATCTTCTCGCACGAGGTGTGGCACGTTCTGGCGGCAGGTGTCCAGCCATGGATGCCCGCGGCGCTCGATCCGTCGCATAGCCTCGACCCTCGCAATGTGATCATGTCGCCCACACTCCTCTCGCCGGCGGACCTGGTTCACATCACCGAGCCCGACCCTCTCGCCGCGAAACGACTGGTTCTTCTCCAGAGCATCGACGCGCGAGCCGACACCGGGTCGACACCGCCATCGTCCGCGTGGCTTCTGCGGCTTCTCTGGCCGAACTGACGACCGCCGAGGATCCGACGCTCTCAGCGGAGCGCCCCGCTCGCCCGGGGCTCGTCGTCTTGACCGTCGGCCTCGACGCAAGAGACCGCGCGCCGTGCTCCGGTGACCGGGCGACGGCTGCCAACGCGGCCGTCGCGATCATGCTCGGCCGCGCGGCGGCATCGTGTCGACGCTCGAGGGTGCGGTGGACGTCGGTGGGGGAATCTCGCGTGCACCGAGCTCCGCCGCGCCTGCGACCGCGTGAGGCGCACAGGGTGGATTCGCAGCGACGAGGAGGACGGTCAGCTGGATCGCCCCGCGATCGCTCCGTTCAGTCGAGATACGAGGCGATCACCGTCTCGATCGCCCGCTCGCAGACCTTGCAGAACCGTTTCGGGTTGCGGGTGAACATGATGCAGTCGAGCTCGGGGCGGAAGTAACCCTTCGCCTGATAGTTGGCACCTTCGAACGCACCGACCTTCCCGAAGAGCTTCTCGGACTCGAGCATCTTCGACGTGATGCTCTTCGTCTCTCCGAACAGGGCTTCCATCGCTTCGTCGGTGCCACGCTTCTCGATGAGGTCCTTGCGTTTCGCCTGGAGGGCCAGATCGGTGGCGTCGTAGGCGGCCTGATTCCACGGCGAGGGTAGGGGCGTGTCGGCGTCGACGAGATCGCGCCACTTCAGGGCCTTGGGATCCCGCAACGCCGTGACGTTCGGCTCCCACGGCTCGGTGCCGGGTGGCGGGAACTGCTCGTAGGCGACTTGCGACGTGTAGTACTCGTCCGCGAGACCGGCGAAGGCGTGACCGAATTCGTGGACCAGCAGGTAGTTCGCCTCGCTGGAATCGGCCGCGCACGTGGACCACAGGCCGTAGATTCCGCCGCCGCCATACTTGCGGTCGTTGAAGAGGATGACGAGCGCGTCATAGGGCGCCTGCGCCGCGATCTCGCGGAGGTTGCGATCGGCGAGCGTGAGCACGTAGCGATCGCTGTCGAAGGAGTTGAACGTGCATCCGAAGGGCGAGTCACGCCAGATGCCCTTGCGTGGATTGCTGATGCCCGCCTGCGCCGCGGGAAGGAAGATCCCGCGCACGTTGAAGTCGGTGCGATGACGCTTGTAGGGCTCCGTCTCGAACAATGCGCCGAGCACGCGCGTGGCATCGCCGCGAAACTTCTCGCGCTGGTCCGCCGTGTAGCCCTCGGCGAGAAACAGCATGTCCACCTTCTTCGCGGCCGGGCCGTTGTCCATCAGCGTGATGACTTCACCGCGCGGTGTGATGGGGCTGCGGTCGATGGTTCGGCCTTCCGTATCCCAGTCGCCTGAGAAGATGGGTTCGAAGGTCCCCCCATCGGAACGGCGATCGAGAGCCAGGGTGAACGGTGCCTTGGGCTCGGGGAACCGGACGGACTCCTCGATGGCGCGCCAGGCGGTCTTCGCCTCGCCCGTCGTCTGCCACTCGCCGAAGATGCTGCCGAAGCCATGGGCATAGAGCAGCCGCTTCGTCTTCGTGTCGAGGATGCGGACCCGGAACTGACCCAGATTCAGATCGTCGGTCAGCC
Source organism: Planctomycetota bacterium (assembly GCA_044222185.1). Lineage (GTDB taxonomy): Bacteria > Planctomycetota > CAIWVZ01 > JBGANV01. Next base: position 172,949 of record JBGANV010000002.1, on the reverse strand, counting down.
TGGCGCGCGGTCCGGCCCACGGGCCCTCGAGCCGCATGCCGCGGAGCGCGACGTGCTCCTCGCCGGACTTGCCGGCGTGGTTGTAGTCGAACCGCAACGTGCGGCCGGTGAAGGTCGCATCGAACCCAGGATCCTGCGTGACGAGCGTCAGGACGGCCGCAAGGAGAACGGGAATCATGGCGGAAGCCTAACCCGGCAGCCGCCTGCTTCCTCAAGCCGGCGGCATCGCGTTGCCGATATCCCGACGTGATGAATGGGATTGGGACATCGGGGACCGCGACCGGTCCGGTGGCGCCGCCGCGCGTTGCCCACGTGCGCTGGCACGGCGAGTTCTTCGTCCATCACAGCCTCGCACTCGTGAACCGAAGGCTCGCGGGCGGTCTGGCTGGGCTGCCCGAGTTCGACGTGGAGGTCTCACAGTCGGGGAAGGCCGCGTTCAACCCCGGCAAGGCCGGCGACGAGTCCGCGGCCCTGCTTGCCGCCGCGCGTCGCCAGCGGCGCAAGACCCCAGCCGATCTCGAGATCACGCACGTGTGGCCGCCGATCCTCAAGAGCCCGGGTCCCGGGCATTGGGTCGTCTTCCAGCCGTGGGAGTTCGGCAGTATGCCTGCCGAGTGGATCCGGGCGTTCCGCGATCGCGCGGACGACGTGTGGGTCTACGCGAACGTCAACCGATCCGCCTACGTCGATGACGGCGTGGACCCGGAGCGCGTCCACGTGATCCGCCTCGGGGTCGATTCATCGTTCTCGAGTGACGCGCCTCCGCACCCTCGGATCGTGAACGCAACCAAGAAGTCGTTCCGCTTCCTCTTCGTCGGCGGGACGATCCACCGCAAGGGCATCGACGTCCTGCTGCAAGCCTGGGTCAAGGCGTTCCGTCGCACCGACGACGTCTGTCTCGTCATCAAAGACTTCTGCCGCGACAACGCCTACAAGGGGCAGACGTTCCACGAGGGGATTCGCAAGGTGCAGGCGATGCCGGACGCCGGCGAGATCGTCTACATCGACGACGACATGCCACTCTGCGAACTGCCGTCGCTGTATACGGCGTGTCACATGCTCGTACATCCGTATCGCGGCGAAGGGTTCGCGCTTCCGGTGGCAGAATCGATGGCGTGCGGGCTCACGCCCATCGTCACGCGCGGAGGGAGCACGGACGACTTCTGCTCCGAGGGGACGGCGGTGTTCATCCCGTCCGATCGGCGCACGATGACCACGCCCATGCAGACGGTCGGTCCGGCGTGGACGCTGGAACCGAGCATCGATCACCTCGCGGCGCTGCTGAAGCTCGCAGCCCACCACCGACCTCGCATGCGCGAGATGGGCCAGCGGGCGTCCGCTCACGTGCGGGCGAACCTCACCTGGGACGCCGCGGCGAAGAACGTCGCGGAACGATTGAGTTTCGTGCTCTCACGACCCCGCCGACCGAAAGAGTGAGAACTCGGCGATCGCCGGGCAGGCCCGTGCATCGCCGATCACGACGCGCACTTTCGTCGTGGTGACCGGCGGGACGCGGAAGATCCGCTTGTGGCCGATCGTCGTCCCGTCGGCGATCCGCGTCCACGCCCCGTCGACCCAGGCATCGATGCCGAAGGATTTGACGCGCTGCCCCAACGCGATTGCTTCCATGAGCTGGATGCGGTCGAACGTCGTGGCCTCTCTTGCCTCGAGCGTGAGCTCGCACCGTGTCACGCCGTCGTCAGCGGCCCAGTACGTCTCCGGATCGCCGTCGGTGATCCGTCCCGCGCCGAACCGTTCGAGCTTCCTGCGGACGTTGTTCGCCTGCGCCGCCATCCCGCTCGCGAGGTTGCGGCCGAACGTCGTCGCGAGCGCCTGGTGGAGCTCCATCAGACGCGCTGCATCGTTCTCGTGGACGAGGCCACGCCGGTCGACGGGGAGGTTCAAGAGCAGCGATCCGTTCTGCCCGACGGATCGGTAGTAGATGTCGAGGAGTTGCTCCACCGACTTGACCTTGGCGTCCTGATCGGCGTGGTAGTACCAGCCCGGCCGGATCGAGACGTCGCACTCGGCGGGCACCCAGTGGGTCCCGCCCTCGTGGCCTTGCGTGAGCTCCGCCGAGTTCGGACAGCCGGGGAAGAACTCGTCGCGACGAAGAGTCGACCAGCACGTCGGATCGGCGAAGCCATTCTCGTTCCCGACCCAGCGGATGTCCGGACCGGCGTCGCTGAAGATCACGGCGTTCGGTTGCAGCCGGCGCACCACGTCGATGAACGAGGGGAAGTCGTAGACCTGCTTCTTGCCGTTGGGGCCCTCGCCGCACGCGCCGTCGAACCAGACCTCGGAGACTTCGCCATAGTGCGACAGGAGCTCGGTCAACTGACCGCGGAACACCGCGTTGTAGCGGGGTGAATCGCCGTAGGCCGGGTGGTTGCGATCCCACGGTGAGATGTAGACGCCGAACTTCAGCTCGAACTCGCGGCAGGCGTCGCTGAGTTCGCGCACGACGTCCCCGCGACCGTCGCGCCAACGGCTCTGCCTCACGGTGTGCGCGGAGTGGGCCGACGGCCAGAGGCAGAAGCCGTCGTGGTGCTTGGCAGTGAGGATGATCGCCTTCATGCCGGCCTCGCGGGCGACCTTCGCCCACTGGCGGCAATCGAGTGCCGTCGGGTTGAAGGTGTTCGGGTCCTCCACGCCCTTGCCCCATTCGAGGTCCGAGAACGTGTTCATGTTGAAGTGCACGAACGCGTAGAACTCGAGCGCGTGCCAGCGAAGCTGACGGGCGGTCGGGACGGGGTCGAGCGGTGTCGGCGCGTCGTCCTGGGCGAGCGCGTCCCGCAGCTTCTCGAGGAAGGCCGCCGCTTGCCGCTCGAACCCCAGGTCCGTCGGATGCGAGTCGTCGACCGTCGCTTCGCCGTCGTGCCCGAGGAGAAACTCGGTGCCGAGGTAGTAGAGCGCCGGGACGCCCTCGCGCATCAACGTCTCGTAGCTCGTGCGGAGCGCGGCGGCGTTCGCCCGGTGAAACGCGCTTCTCGCAGGGATGAGATCCGCCGTCGGTGCGCGCCGGTCCTCCACGAGGAGAATGGGCGTTGCCGGCTTGAGCGCGCGAAGTTTGCGCACGAAGGGGGCCGCCCGCTCCGCGACGGTCTTCGCGTTCATGTTCGGCAGGCAGTCGAGCACGTAGACCGCAGCATCGATCTCGGCCAGTAGATCGGCCATCTCCAGGTCGAGCGTTCCGTTTCCGGAGAATCCCAGGTTGACGACGGGCCGGTCGAGGTCACGGCCGAGGATCGCCACGTGCGTCATTCCGGGACGCGACGCGCACGCTCCGTGCGTTATCGACGTCCCGTAGAACACGACGGGCCGCCGGAACGGCTCGGGGCGCGGACCGGCCTTCTCGATCTTGCGACCGGCAGGCACGCCGATCTCGAGCTTCTCGGTGCCGTTGTACAGCGGGAGGTACAGGAGGTATTCCCGCATCCCGACGGACAGACCCGAGATCAACGTCGCCTCCGAATCGCGCTTCTTGGGGCGGCCGGATCCCGCCCAGCGCCATGCGCCCGAGTCCAGACGCACGTAGAGGTCGACGCCGCTGACTCCCGTCGCTGGCATGTGTGGCATGGCGAGCGTCTCCGACGTCACCCGCCAGCGGGCCTGGATCTTCTCCGCATCCGTTCGAAACCGGATCGCGATGCCCGCCGAGTTGCGACTCAGCTCCCACACCGGTTTGCGCACGAGCGTCTCCGCGCGGGCCGGCAGGCGATCGAAGGGCGCGGCGACGTCGGCGAACGCCCGACCCTCGACGTCGAGGGTCAGCGAATCGACCCAGGTCGTCGCGGGTTCCTGTGCGAGAAGGGCGACGACGCTCGCGAACACCACGAGTGGAATGCGCGCCATGGGAGCTCCTCGTTCGGCAGCGAACCGTGCGGTCAGGCGTGGGGACCAGGCTGTTGCGTGGCCTCGTCCGACTTCGGTGGAATCGTCAGCGACATCACGATGGAGATCGTCAGGAGGCCCAGGATGACGGCCAACGACACCAGCGGCGGCAGCTTCCAGCCCAGCGGGTCGAAGGCGCACATCTTCAGGCCGACGAACATGAGGATGACGCCGAGGCCGTACTTGAGGAGGTGGAACTTCTGCACGGCGTTGGCCAGCAGGAAGTACAGCGTCCGCAGGCCCAGGATCGCGAACATGTTCGACGTGAAGACGACGAGCGGTTCCTGCGTGACGCCGAATACCGCTGGCACCGAGTCGACGGCGAAGACGATGTCCGTCATCTCGACGACGATGAGCGTGACGAGCAGGGGCGTCGCCGCCTTGCGACCGTTCTCGAGAGTGAAGAACGAGTCGCCGTCGAGACGCGAGGTCACCGGATAGAAGCGACGCAGGATCTTCAGGCCCAGGTTGTTCTCGGGCTCGATCTCCTCGTCACTTCCCTTGAACATCTTCAGGCCGGTCCAGACCAGGAACGCGCCCATGACGATCAGCACCCAGTGGAACTGCGTGAGGAACGACGCCGCCGCGATGAAGATCGCGCGGAACACGATGGCGCCGAGGATGCCGAAGAAGAGGATCCGGTGTTGCAGCGGGCCGGGGATCCTGAAGTACTGGAAGACGACGACGAACACGAAGAGGTTGTCGACGGAGAGGCAGATCTCGATCAGGTACCCATTCAGGTACTGAATCGTGAGGTCGCGCGTGGCTTTCGCGATCTGCTCACCCGTCCACCCCGCGAGTCGCGGATCCGCAGCGAGGAGCTTGGGCGCCACCAGGTAGACGACGACCCCGAAGCCCAGCGCGAGCGAGCACCAGAAGAGGCTCCACAGCCCGGCCTCCTTCGACGAGACCGCGTGGGACTTCCGGTGGAACACCTTCAGGTCCAACACCAGCAACGTGATGATGAACGCCACGAACGCGGCGTAGAACCACAGGTACGAGTCGATGGGGAAGAGGTGGAGTGGCAAAGGACCGCGCTTGTAGCCACGCCATGCAACGGCGCCAAGCGGGGGCCGCCACGGGCCGCCCTCGATTCAGTGCGTTTCCATGCCGACGCGGATCGATTCCGTCGGCGAGCGAACCATCTTCGTCCAGAGCTCGAGATTGAACTCGGCGGCGCGGTCGTGGCTGTAGTTGTGTTCCACGTGACGACGGCCGCGCACGCCCAGGGCGACCGCGTCCGCGGGATTGCGGAGCAGTCTCGTCACGGCGGCGGCGAACGTGTCCGCTTCGTCCGCGAGGAGCGCCGTCTCGCCATCGACGAGGCGAAGTCCCTGCGCGCCGAGACGAGTGCTGACGAGCGGTCGTGCCGCGGCGAGAGTTTCGATGTTCTTGATGCGGACGCCGCGCCCCGAGCGAATGGGCGCCACGACGACCGCCGCACGTTCGAGCTCGGCCCCGAGGTTCTCGACGAATCCGAGCACCTCGACCCCGGCGCGCTTGAGCTTGGCACCGAGCATCAGGGGAAGGCGGCCACCCGCGACGATCAGCCGCGCGCCGGGCACGTCCTGGTGAATCCGGGGCCACACGTTTTCGGCGAACCATTCGAGGGCTTCGCGGTTCGGCAGGTGATCGACGCTGCCGAAGAAGAGGATGCGGCCGGGATCTCCGGGGGAAGGGGTGGCGGGGATTCCCGGCAGGGTCACGCCGGGTGCGCGCACGAGGACCTCGCGGCCCGGGAGAATCGCCTCCAGCGATGCGGCGTCCTCCGGTGAAAGGGCGCAGAGCTGAGTGAACAGCGGATAGATGCGCTTCACGTACGAAAGCACCCGTCGATCGGTGTCCGGCGTCTGGCTCGATGCCGATCCGGCTTCGTGGTCTACGAGGATCGACGGCAGGTCGCGGAGCGCTTCGATGTATTGAGCGAAGCCGGCCAGCTCGACTTGGACCAGGTCGAAGCGCCGGTGGGCGCGAACCTCGGCGACGGCGCGATGGAACACCTGGCGGTCGAGCTTGGTGACGAAGCGAGGCGCGTCGGTGAGGAGCTCCTTCGTGACCGTACGAGCGAGCTCGGCCGCGCGGAGGGGAACCGTCTTGTCGACCTTGAACGGTCGCGGCACGGCGTGGAGGTGCGCCACGAGTTCCCGTGCGCTCTCGAGGAACTGCTGCTCCTGGGGCCGGTAACCGCAGACGAGCGTGATCTCGGCGTGCTTGCGCAGGCGTTCCAGAAGGGGGACCAGGAGGCGACCGCCGCCGTGAGCGACGCCCGGGTACAGCAGGTAGGGATAGAGAAACAGGACCTTCATCGCCGACGGGGTCCAGAAGCGTACCGTGCTACGATCGACCGCACCTGACGCCGATCGGAATTCCGCGGAGCTTGCGATGAACGGCAATCGTGTGCGGAACGATCGGGTTTCACCGGACGGAGCCTCGAGACGCGCTTAGTCGTCGTGTGGTCATGGGTTGCTGCGCTTGAAGGTTCTGGCGATCACGCCCTATCTCCCCTGGCCCCTGGACCATGGCGGGCGCATCAGGACGTTCCACCTCGTGAGCGCGCTCGCAGCGCGACACGACGTCACTCTCCTCGGAATCGCGCGCACGCCGGATGAAAGGCATGACGCGACCGAATTGAGTCGGCGCGGCATCGCGACGCGCGGTGCTCTGATCCCGCGCGAGTCGTCATCTTTGCCTCCGGCGGCGCGACTGGCCAAATGGGCGCGAATCCTCGCGGGGCGGGGATCACTCCTTCCGCGGTGGCTTCATCAGTCGTTCTCCGATCTCGTCTCGGACGAGATGTCTCGTGCATCATTCGACGTGGTCATCGTGGAGTCACTGTGGATGAGCGTCTATCGGGACCTTTTCCAGGGCGTCCCGTACGTCGCCGCCACTCACAACGTGGAGTCCGACCTCATTCGCGACTGCGCGCGAAGCGCCGGCGGACTCACCGGCAGGCTCACGCGGCGCGATGGGGAGATCCTCGCGCGGGAGGAAGGTCGGTTCGTGGCCGCCAGCCGGCTGGCCGTCGCGGTGTCGGATGACGACGCTGCGAGGCTGCGCGTCCTCGCGCCCGGTGCGCGCGTCGTGACCATCGCGAACGGAGTCGACACGGAGGCCTTCCGCGTCCTCCCGCCCCCGCCGGCCACTGGGCCTCTCCTCTTCGTCGGATCGTTCGACTACCCACCGAACGTCGATGCCGCGATCCACTTCGTGCGCGAGCAATTGCCCGCGATTCGCGCGCGGATCGGGGACGTTCCGGTCGTGCTCGCCGGGCGCGATGCGGGGCCTTCGATTCGCGAGCTTGGTCAGACCCCCGGCGTGACGGTCACGGGACGGGTTCCCGACCTGGTTCCCCTGTATCGCGATGCGTCCGCGGTGATCGTCCCGTTGCGGTTGGGCGGCGGGACCCGTCTCAAGATCCTCGAGGCGTTCGCGCTCGGTCGGCCGGTCATCGCGACGGCGGTCGGCGCGTCAGGCCTGGGCGTGGAGCACGAACGAGAACTCCTCATCGCCGATGACGCGGAAGGCATGGCCCGTGCGATTCTGCGGCTGCGCAGCGACCACGCGCTCGGTTCGACGCTCGTGGAGCGCGCCCGTGCGTTCGTCGAGTCCTCCCACGGATGGCGCGCGCTGGGCGCCGCGTTCGCGGCAGCGGTCGAGCAGGCATGCGCGTCCACGAGCGAGGGCGGCTCATGAGCGTCCGCCTCGCGCCGATTCGCGTGACCTATTTCAGCGATGCCCCCGTCTACGGCGGCGGGGAGCGCTACCTGGAGCTGTTGGCCACGGGCTTCGCCCGCAAGGCCGTCACGCCCGAGGTCGTGTTGGCGACCGAGCCGGAGATGGACGCGCTCGCGGCGAGGCTATCTGCAAAGGACATCGCGGTGACGCGGCTCCCTCGGGTGCCGACCCTCAGCGCCGTCGGACCTTTCCTGAAGGTCCTACGCCACGTCGCGTGGCGCCGGCCGCAGATCATTCACTTCAACCTCGTCGATCCGAGAGCGTGCAACGGCGCGATCGTCGCAGCCAAGCTCGCTGGGTACCGCAATCTCGTCACGACGGAGCATTTGCCCCACAGCCCCTTCGACGACTTGCCGACGCCACTTCGCCATCAGGTCGCCATGGCGGTCGTCCGGCAGCACATCGTCGTGTCGCGAGCATCACGCGATGCGCTGCTCTCGCGGAAGTTGCCGCCGGATCGTGTCACCGTCGTCCACAACGGGATCGCCCTGCCGCCGGACCCCGGGGTCTCCGCACGCGCCGCGGCACGGGCAGAACTCTGGCCCGATCTCCCCGTCGGATCGAACGGGCTGATCGGATTCGCTGCGCGGCTGTCGGCGCAGAAGCAGCCGCAGCTGTTCGTGGAGGCCATGGCGGAGGTGGCGACCCGCCTTCCGACGGCGCGGTTCGTCGTCCTCGGGGACGGCGAGGATCGACGCGCCCTCGAAGTGCGGGCGAAGGCACTGGGTCTCGGTGATCGCATCCGCTTCCTCGGTCACCGCCCGGACGCCCGCGAGCTGTTCTGCGGGCTCGACGTGCTCGTCATGACGTCCCGCTACGAAGGTCTGCCCCTCACGGTCCTCGAAGCCATGAGCGTCGGCGTGCCAGTGGTAGCGCCACGCATCCAGGGCATCGACGAGGCGGTGGAGCACGGCGTGACCGGCCTCTTGTTCGATCCCGATTCCGTCGCGCCGCTCGTGAGCGACGTGGAATCGCTGCTCGTCGATCCCGTGCGCCGCGCCGATCTCGGTCGCGCCGCGCGAGCCCGCGTCGCGGCCGAGTTCTCCCTCGATTCCATGCTGGCGAAGACCCTGGAGGTCTACGAGAGGATGGTTCCAGCGTGAACGGCGACGCTCTCGCTCACGACGATCCCATTCCACCGTCGGTCCGCGCGGAGATCGGCGCACGCCTGCGCGCGGTCGCGCAGGAGGAAGGCGTGCGGATCCTCCTCGCCGTCGAGTCGGGCAGCCGCGCCTGGGGTTTTCCATCTCCGGACAGTGACTACGACGTGAGGTTCGTCTACGTCCGCCCGCGCGAGTGGTACCTGTCGGTCGACCTCGAAGAGCGACGTGACGTGATCGAGCGCCCGATCACCGACGAGATCGACCTGAACGGCTGGGACGTCCGCAAGGCGCTGCGGCTCTTCGGCCAGTCGAACCCGGCATTCATCGAGTGGATCCACTCGCCGATCGCCTATTCCACGGCAGGCTGCTTCCACGACGAAGCTCGCCGACTGGCGCCGTCGGTCTACGTCCCCGAGAAAGGGATCCACCATTTCCGGAGCATGGCACGGACGAACCATCGCGGATACCTCCGGACCGAGTCCGTGCGACTGAAGAAGTACCTGTACGTGCTTCGGCCGCTGCTGTGCGTGCGGTGGCTCGAGCGCTTCGGGACGGTCGCACCAATCCAGTTCGACCGCCTCCTCGATCTCGTGGCGGACCAGCCGGAGCTTCGTGCCGCGATCGACGCGCTGCTCGACGCGAAGAAACGGGCGCTCGAGATGGAGTCCGCACCGCCGGTGCCGGCGCTCGACGAGTTCATCGTGCGCGAGCTCGCACGCCTGGAATCCGTTGCTCCGACGCCATCGCACCAGATCTCCGGGCACGAGGCGCTGAACGCGCTGTTTCGCCGCATCCTGGATGAGTCGCCCGGGGCTGCCTGAACGGTCGGGCGTCGATCGCCGCGACCGCCCTTCTGCGCGGCGACGACGTCCTACTTCGAGGCCTTCAAGTCCACGCGTAGCGTCAGATCGAGTCCGTCCGAATTCGCCACGGTGACGTCGGCGGTCTCGACGAGGTCGCGGAAGTAGTCGAGGTACTGCTGGAGCTTGGCGCGCTCGGCGCGGCGCTGCGGCCCGGTCATGGCCTCCGCCTCACGTTCGTAGGCATGCTCGACGGACTTCGTGAACTCGGGTGTGTCCGGGCGCAGGCCCCGGGCGCGCGCGTCCGATTCCGCCTTCGTGCGCCAGGCGCGCTCGACGACGGCGGACGGCGTCGTGCGTTTCGTCGCCCACCCTTCCACGGACTGATCGAAGTACGAGTACATCGACGTGCCCGCGACGGCCCACGCCATCCTCAGATCGTCCGGCGACGTCGCGAGCGCTCGCTCGAGGATCTCGCGCGTCGGGCTGTCGGCGAGGAAGAGATTCCCCGCCTTCGCGGCCTCGCGGAGCGTGGGGAAATAGTTCGTGCAGACGATCATGCCTTTCGAGATCGCGAACCCCGGCTTGGTCACGCGGTAGTCGTCGACGATGCCGTCGGGAAGCACGAGCTCGAACAGGTCGATCTCTCCGCTCTTGGACGGGACGATCCCCTTCAGCCCGCCCTTCTTCGCCGGGTCGGCTCCGACGCGGACCTGCTCCTGGATGGCTGCGATGAGCGTGCGGAGTCGCGCCTCGTCCTTCAGCTCGAACACCGTTGCGACGCCAGGCTCCGAGTTGTCGAGCGGCTCACGGTCCTGTTTGAAGAACGCGAGCGAAAGGCTTCCGTGGCAGGTGTCGTCGATCGCTTCCACCAATCCGTCGACCGTCTTGATCTCCCGCAGCGACGACAGCGCGTCGTTGAGCGCCGAGAGATCGGCGCGGGAGAACACCTCGGGGCGTTGGAACAACGCCGCGAGGAAGCGGCGCGTGTCGACCTCGAAGTGGCCGAAGGCGAACGTCGACGCGGGGAGGAGTGGCGCCGAGCGGCGCAGCGCTTCGACGGCAACGTCCTTCGGGAATGGCTGGTAGGCGGGTGAGAGGTCGGCGGGCTTGGCGATGCCCTCCATCGTCTTGATCGAGAGTTGCGTGAAGTCGTCGACGACGAGCCGAACGAACAGGTCGGTGCCCGCGATCCGCGGCAGGATCGCCTGGGTGAGCGCCACGTTGTCCGGGCCCCACTGCTCGTCGAGGTTGCGCGAGAGGTCGAGCTGCGCATCCGCGATCGACCGATTCACTATCGCGCGGATCTCCTTCTGCGACGCTGCGGTCTTGGCCGCCAGCGGCGCATAGCGATCCTTGGGCCGATGCGGCAGACCGTCGCGGTCGATGTCGGCCTTCAGGCGCTGGAGCCGGCGAACGTCCGTGCCGAAGAGGACTGCATCGCGCACGCGCGCGATCGAGACGAGCCCGAATCGGTCGATCTTCAGGGTGATCGAATCCCGCAGCCGCTCCTGCACGGTGATGCCCTGACGCTCCAGTTCCGACGTCACGGTCTTCAAGCCACCGATGTCCGAGTCGATGAGGCAGTTCACGGCGGCGAGGACCTTCCAGGACCCGGGCCGGAACATCACGAGGACGCGCCACTGGTCCTCGGTTTTCTGGGGCGCATAGCCGACGACCGCGAGTTCCTCCCCGGAGAGTTCTCCCCAGAGCTCGAGGTCGAGAGGTCGGCTCGCCCGCAGCCGGTCGAGCTGGGCGAAGGCGGACGACACGGCTCGGACTGCGCCCGTTCGATTGGCATACGGCGACTTCAGGAAGTTCTGGAAGCCATCGGCTTGCTCGAGTCGCTTCACGAACTCCCGGTCCCGAAGCTCGCCGAGGAACCTCGGGACGTGGGGAACGGAGAGGACGAGGTCCGCATCCTCAGGGACGAGTGCGACGAGGGACGTGTCGCCGAGTCCGCTCTCGAACGGGTTGTAGACCTTCCGCATCGCCACGACGCAGATCGTGCCGAGCAGAATGCCGAGGATGACGGGGATCAGGACGCGCTTGCGGCTCTTGCGTCCAGGTTGTTTCGTCTCACTGCGATCGTTCGGTGGCGCCAAGCGGGCTCATCCTAAGTTGAAACTCGGGATCAACGGAGCGCGTTTTTCCCAGGTGCAAGATGGCAGGAGCCGCGGGGCGACGCCATGAGGCCGGTCGATACGGTCGCGTGGCCTCGCGCGCGGTGTGCGGCGCGTATGATCCGCTTCAGATCACTGCGAGTGCGCCCCGACCGTCCGTCGGGAGCCGCGTAGTTTCGGTGCGCGAGCCTCCGTTCGATGCCCCATGCGAGACCCGCTCCACAGGATCCCCGTTCGCTACAAGCTCTCCGCCGCGCTCGTCGGCGTGTGTCTCGTGGCGTTCGCCGTCGGCGGATACCTGGTGTTCGGGTCCGAGAAGAGTGATCTCGAGACGGAGATTCGTGGGCGTCTCGCATTGCAGTCGCGTGCGTGCGCGTCCGCGCTCGATGCCGAGTTGCGCCTGCTCGCGAGCCGCGTCCGTGATTTCGCGTCCGACGGCTACATCCGCGGTCACGTGGAGAGTCTCCTGGACGGCGCCGGCGATGCGGGGCGGACGGCGACGGAGGCCGAGCTGCGCCGCCACCTGGAGTCGAACAAGCTCCCCCTGGTCGAGGCATTCACTGCGCTCGACGTGTTCGGGCCCGACGGTATTCCGGTGATGTCGACGGCGCCGCAGACGGTGGCGGCCGTCGGAGCCGTGATGGGGCAGGCCGGCGTCGAGGGCGCGGATCCGGGTTGCGCGGTGTTCACACAACCGGGGAGTGATGAGCCTGGACTCGTGATCTCGACCCCGCTTCGATCCGTCGCGGGAGCGCGGGCCCTCGGGCGCCTCGTCGCACGCGTGCGTCCTGGCGCGTGGATCGCCGCTGCGTTCGCGGGCTCCGGCGTCCGCGAGATGCAGATCGACAGTCTGAAAGTACGCCTCGTGGACGACCGCCGCGGCGAGCTGTCGATCGCCCCCGAACTGACGTCGCGTGATGGACCCGCACCCGATTCGCCCCTCGTGCGATCGGGGTTTGGCGTTCGCTACGAGCTACGACCCCCGCCTCGGGCGCGGCCCCCCGATGAGATCGCATCCTCGACGTTCCCGATCTCCATGCGCGGCTGGTCCGTTGAGATCGAGCGGAACATCAGCGAAGACCTGAGCGCCGTCGCTGGGTTGAAGAGTCGAGTCCTGGCTGCAGGCCTCGCGCTCGCGGCGGCCGCCGCGCTCCTCGCCTGGTTTCCCATGCGTTTCGTCGCGCGACCGCTCATGCGGATGCAAGACGCCGCTCGCCGGATCGCGAAGGGAGATTTCAGCGCCCACGTCGACGTTCAGACCTCCGACGAGATCGGCGAACTGGCGCGATCGTTCAACGTCATGGCGGCGGCCGTCCAGGAACGGACCTCGCGCCTCGAGCGCGCCGCTGCCGACCTGACGGAGCGGCAGGCCGAGCTTCGGCGGGAAGGCGACCGGCTCGCCGCCGTGATCTCGTCCATGCACGATGGCCTCGTCGTGGTCGATTCGGACGGACGACCCGTCGTGGCGAATGCCGCCGCTCGCCCTCTCCTCAAGCTGATCGAGAACCAGGATGCGGCCGCCGGCCATCACCGCTGCCACGAGACGCGCGCGCGCGGCGGGTGCGGTGAGTGCCTCTTCGATCCGGAGGCGACACCCCGAAACTGCATCGTGGACATCGACGGCGGTTCGTACGAGATCCACACGACGCGGCTCCCGCGGGACGGACGCGGTCGTTCGGGCCGCGTTCTCGTCGCACGCGACATCACGGACCGCATCGCGCAGGACGAGCGGCAGATCCATCAGGAGCGCTTGTCGGTCCTCGGCGAAGTGGCCGCGGTGATGGCGCACGAGTTGAACAATCCGCTGGCCGCGTGCAGCCTCTTCACGCAGATGTTGGAGAGCGATCTCGAAGCGGAGTCGCCGCTTCGCGAACACACGAGCGTCATCCGTCGCAACGTCGATGCGTGCAAGCGCACGATTCGCGAGCTCCTGGACTACGCCACGGGCGCCACGCCCGAGGTCGCCTCCGTCGACGTCAACGGCGTGCTGGAAGACGTGGCGGGTTTCCTGCGGCCCGTGCGCGAGCGAGCTGGCGTGTCGATGAACCTCGAACTGGGTTCCGAGCCGGTCGACGTCAGCGGCGACGAAGTTCAGATCCGCCAGGTCTTCGTCAACCTGATCGTGAACGCCATCCAGGCGATGAGCGCGCGCGGGGGAGGCTCGGTGACGATCACGTCTCGATCGAGCGGCGATTGGATCGAAGTGGACATCGCGGATTCGGGTCCGGGGATTCCGCCGGAAACGCGCGACATGGTCTTCAAACCATTCTTCACGACGAAGCCGCGGGGCGAGGGGACGGGGCTCGGATTGTCGACGGCGCGCCGAATCGCCGAGATGCACGGCGGCGGCGTCGAACTGATCTCGACGGGGCCCGCGGGCACGGTCTTCCGCGTGCGTCTGCGCCGGCGGATCGGAGTCGCGGCATGACGACGCCGGCAAGCCGGACCCTCGGAGGCGTCCACATCCTCGTCGTGGACGACGAGGCGGACATCAGGCTCGGGCTGACGCGTCTGCTCGAACGTCTCGGCGCCGATGTCCGGGCCGCTCGCGACGGCGCGGAGGCGCTCCGCATGTTCGACGCCGAGCCCGCGGACGTCGTGGTGACCGACCTGATGATGCCGCGGATGTCGGGGACCGAACTCCTCACGGAAGTGAAGACGCGGTCGCGCACGACGCAGGTCGTCATCGTCACTGGTTTCGGCACGATCCAGACGGCCGTGCAGTCGTTGCGATCGGGGGCCGCGCATTTCCTGACGAAGCCGTTCGACAACGACGAGGTCGTGCAGGTCGTCGAGCGACTCGGGCTGCAGGTGCTCGCGGCGCGCGCGGCGCAGCATCGGGACGTTCCACGCGGAGCGCCGCTGATCGGAATCGATCCCGCCATGTTGCGGGTGATGGACCTGGTCGATCGTGCCGCGCGAAGCCCCGTCCCCGTGCTCGTCGAAGGCGAAAGCGGAACGGGCAAGGAGCTGGTCGCGCGGGCGATCCACGCGAGGAGTTCCGTGGCGTCGCGGCCGTTCCTCGCGGTCAACGCCGCCGCGCTCCCGGACACGCTCCTGGAGTCGGAGCTCTTCGGCCATCGGCGTGGAGCCTTCACGGGTGCGGACCGCGATCGCGAAGGGCTCTTCGTCGCGGCGCGCGGTGGCACCGTCTTCCTCGACGAGGTCTCGTCGATGTCGCAGTCGTTTCAGGGCAAGCTCCTGCGGGTCCTGCAGGATCACGTGGTGCGGCCCCTGGGAGGCGCGGCGGACGTCGCCGTGGAATTCCGCCTTGTGTGCGCCACGAATCGCGACCTCGAGCCCATGATCCGCCGAGGCGAGTTTCGAGAGGACCTGTTCTATCGGCTGGGCGTCGTCCGGGTGTTCATCCCGCCGCTGCGCGAACGACCCCGCGACGTCGAACCTCTCGCGCGGCACTTTCTTGCGGAAGCTGCCAAGGCCTGCCTCCCGCCAGGGGCCGCGGAGCCGGTTCTGTCCGACGATGCACTGGGCGCCCTGAAGGCACACCGCTGGCCAGGCAACGTGCGCGAGCTCGCGAATACGTTGCAACGCGCCGTCGTCGTGTCGCCCGGGGACCGGATCCTCCCGCACCACCTCGGGCTGCGTGACTCCGGCTGGGACTCGGCACCGGCGGGTGCCGCCGACGACGGCGACGCCGACTACAACGCGGAGAAGCAACGCGCCATCGAGCGGTTCCAGCGCGAGTACGTGCAGCGCGCACTCGAGCGCGCGAAGGGGAACATCTCGCACGCAGCTGAACGCTGCGGGCTGACGCGCGCAGCGCTCCAGCGGATCATGCGCCAGCTCGGGATCGAGCGCACGCACTTCGACTGAGAGGGCGACCCCGCGTCGGTCGGGCGGCGCACGAACGCTCGCATCGCGACCGCATACCGGGCGCTGCGGAGGTGCATAGACGCGTATGCGGCCGGGATGGTCCGGCCGTCGCCGCATGCGCCAGCCGCTGGCGAAAACTTCGCGGTTTTCGCCGCAAGTCAGTCCCTCCGCGTGAGAGCGAGTCGCGCGGCGAAGTGGCACGGAGTTTGATCTTCCTGCGCGGCAGCCGGGAGACCACCCGTGACGCGAATCACCGCGACCCTCGCAACCTTCGTCGTCCTCTTCAGTTCGTGTCCCACGCTCTGGGCCCAGGACGCGCCTTCGGAGGAGACGCTCGACTTCTTCAAGCGCAACTGCTCCAGTTGCCACACGATCGGCGGCGGGCGTCTCGCAGGCCCCGATCTCAAGAACGTCCAGGACCGACGGGATCGCGCCTGGCTGACGGCGTTCATTCCGGATCCGAAGAAAGTCATCGATTCGGGTGACCCGTACGCCCGCAAGTTGCTCGAAGAGGCCCGCGGCGTCGTGATGCCCACGCTGCCGGGAATCGACGCGGCGCTCGCGGGGAAGCTCGTCGCGATGATCGCGGCGGAGTCCAAGCTCGAGAAGTCTCACTTCATGGGGCTGACGATCAGCGATCGCCCCCTGAATGCGACAGACATCGTGACCGGCGAGGCGCTGTTCACCGGCCGCGCGGCGTTCAAGAGCGGGGCACCTCCGTGCAACTCGTGCCACACGACGGCGCCTCTCGGCGGACTGGGCGGCGGGGCGCTCGGGCCCGATCTGACGGCGGCCTACGCCCGTCTCGAAGGCCGCAAGGCGATCGCAGCGTGGCTCTCGGCGCCGCCGTCGCCGGTCATGGGCCCGGTCTTCCGCACGCATCCCCTCGAAGGCGAGGAGATCCTGGGCGTCGTCGCCTATCTCAAGAACGCCGCGGAGACTTCCACCGCTGCGCAAGGCACGTCGCGCGTGGATTTCCTCCTGGTGAGCGCCGGGTGTGCGGCGCTCTTGCTCATGGTGGCTGATTTCCTGTGGCGTCGCCGGTTCCGTGCCGTGCGGCGTCCGATGGTCTCGAGGAGTTGAGAGCCGTGGGCGACATCAAGAATCCATTCATCCAGGACTCGCACGAACCTCAGACCCGCGCTTGGGAGGAGTTCTATCGGAACCGCTGGCAGCACGATCGCGTCGTGCGCAGCACCCACGGCGTGAATTGCACGGGCTCGTGCACGTGGAACATCCACGTCAAGGACGGGATCGTCACCTGGGAAATGCAGGGGCTCGACTATCCCGCGCTCGAGAAGAGCCTGCCGGGTTACGAACCGCGCGGGTGTCAGCGCGGGATCTCGTACTCGTGGTACCTCTACAGCCCGCTGCGCGTGAAGTATCCGTACATCCGCGGCGCGCTCCTCGACCTGTGGAAGGAAGCACGGGCGAAGCACGAAGACCCGGTCGACGCCTGGGCATCCATCATGTCCGACCCGGCGCGACGGGCCCGGTATCAACGCGCCCGTGGAAAGGGCGGACTGCGCCGCGCTTCCTGGAGCCAGGCGCTCGAGATCATCGCGGCGTCGACGGTTCACACGATCAAGGAGCACGGGCCTGATCGCGTCACCGGCTTCTCACCCATACCCGCCATGTCCATGCTCTCGTATGCGGCGGGATCGCGCATGCTCCAGTTGATGGGCGGTGTGAACCTCTCGTTCTACGACTGGTACTGCGACCTGCCGAGCGCTTCACCCGAGACGTGGGGCGAGCAGACGGACGTCAACGAATCGGCCGACTGGTACAACGCGAAGTTCCTCGCCGTCATGGGTGCGAACCTCAACATGACGCGCACGCCGGACGTGCACTTCGCTGCGGAAGCGCGACACAACGGCTCGAAGATGGTCGTGTTCTCGCCGGACTTCAGCCAGGTCTCGAAGTACTCGGACGAGTGGATCCCGATCAACGCGGGGCAGGACGGCGCGTGGTGGATGGCGGTCAATCACGTCATCCTCAAGGAGTTCCACTACGAGCGGAAACTCCCGAGCTTCCTCGACTACACGCGTCGGTTCACGGATGCGCCGTTCCTGGTCGAGCTCACGCGATCGGCGAGCGGGTGGAAGGCGGGGCAGCTGCTTCGCGCGGGGCGCCTCGAGCGCTATGCGGCCGAGGTAAACGGCGAATGGAAGTTCCTGCAATGGGATCGGGGTGACGACAAGCCCAAGATGCCCATGGGTTCCATGGGGCATCGCTGGCAGGAGAAGAAGGGCCAGTGGAACCTCGAGCCCAAGGACGGCCTGGACGGCTCGCCGATCGATGCGGAGCTGACGTTCCTCGAGAAGCACGACGACGTTGTCGACGTCCGCCTGGATGACTTCGCCAATGCGACGTCCGTCATGCGCGGTGTGCCGGTTCGCAGGCTGCGAACGCGTGACGGGACCGAGGCCGTCGTCACGACGGCCTACGACCTGCTCATGGCGCAATACGGCGTGCCGCGCGGGCTCAGCGGCGACTATCCGACGACGTACGACGAGGATCGCGTCTACACGCCGGCGTGGGCGGAGAAGTACACCGGTGTCGGCCGCGAGACGTTGATCCGCTTCGCGCGCGAGTGGGCGTCGACGGCGGAGCACACTGGTGGCAAGTGCACGGTCGTGATCGGGGCCGGTATCAACCACTGGTATCACGCGAACTTGATGTATCGGGCGGCGATCCACGCCCTGATGTTCTGCGGGTGCGTGGGGGTGAACGGCGGCGGTCTCGCGCATTACGTCGGTCAAGAGAAGCTCGCGCCGATGGAGCCATGGTCGAACATCGCCATGGCGAAGGATTGGTTCCCACCCTCGCGTCTGCAGAACGGCCCGAGCTGGCACTACGTCCACAGCGATCAGTGGCGGTACGAGAAGAGCTTCCGCGACTATCACACGGTGCCGCCGGACCAGCCGCCGGGTAGCCTGGCGGAAGGTCACACGGTCGACGTGAACGTGCGCGCCGTGCGCAACGGCTGGCTGCCGTTCTACCCCCAGTTCGACCGCAACACGCTGGACCTCGTCAAGGAGGCCGAAGCTGCCGGTGCGAAGGACGAGAAAGCGATCGTCGATTGGGTCGTCGCTCGCCTGAAGAGCCGCGAACTGAAGTTCGCCATCGAGCGGCCGGACGCGGAGGCTTCATGGCCTCGGGTGTGGTTCATCTGGCGTGGCAACGCGCTCATGTCGTCCGCCAAGGGTCACGAGTACTTCCTCGATCACTATCTCGGGACTCACACCAATCGCGTGTCGAAGGACCTGGCCGCGGACTCCGTGAAGCAGGTCGAGTGGCTCGCCCAGGCACCGCAAGGGAAGATCGACCTCGTCGTCGATCTGAATTTCCGCATGGATACGTCCGCGCTGTACTCGGACGTGATCCTCCCCGCGGCCACCTGGTACGAGAAGGCGGACCTCAACTCGACGGACATGCACAGCTTCATCCACCCGCTGGCCGAAGCCGTGCCTCCGTGCTGGGAGTCACGAAGCGACTGGGACATCTTCAAATCCGTCGCACGCGAGTTCTCCAAGCTTGCGGTCCGACATCTCCCGGGCAAGACGCGGGATCTCGTTTGTTCACCGCTGGCCCACGACACGGCCGCGGAAATCGCGCAGCCGCAGATCCGCGATTGGATCAACGGCGAATGCGAAGCGATTCCGGGCAAGACCATGCCTGGGATGAAGATCGTCGAGCGTGACTACGCCAACCTCTACAACATGTTCGTCTCCTATGGACCCAAAGTCCGGGAGACGGGCCTCGGTGCTCACGGCACGTGGTACCCGGTCGACGACTTCTATGACGACCTCGCGCGTGAGGGTCCCACGCAGACGTGGGCCGGCAAGTCGTATCCGTCGCTCGCCGAAGCGAAGGACGCGGCCAACGTCGTCCTCACGCTCGCGACGGTCACGAACGGCGAGCTCGCGTGGCGCTCCTATCGCGACATGGAGCAGAAGACAGGTCTCTCGCTGACGAAGCTCGCAGATCCGACCCGCGCCACGCGGATGCGCTACCAGGATCTCCAATCGCAGCCGCGCCGATTGTTGAACAGCCCCATGTGGTCGGGCCTCGTCACCGATGGCCGCGCGTATGCGCCGTTCACCTACAACCGCGAGCACCTCGTGCCGTGGCGCACGCTCACGGGCCGTCAGCACTTCTACCTGGACCACCCGGGTTACCTGCAGTTCGGTGAGCACCTTCCGACCTACAAACCGAAGCCCAAGCCCGACGAGTACTCGGATCTGCGCTTCAGCACGGCCGAGGGTGCCACGCTGATGCTCAACTACCTCACGCCGCACGGGAAATGGCACATCCATTCGACCTACGGCGACAACCAACGGATGACGACGCTTTCGCGCGGCTGCGACCCGTTCTGGATGAACGATCGCGACGCGAGCAGCATCGGCATCGAGGACAACGACTGGGTCGAGGTCCACAACGACCACGGCGTCGTCGTCACGCGTGCGGCCGTCAGTGCACGCATCCCGCGAGGCATCTGCATCATCTACCACTCGCCGGAGCGCACCTACGGCGTGCCGCGATCTCCGCTGCGCGGTGACCGCCGCGCGGGCGGGCACAACAGCCTCACACGAACGCGGCTCAAGCCGAACCTCATGGTCGGCGGATACGGCCAGTTCACCTACCACTTCAATTACTGGGGACCGACGGGCTGCAACCGGGACACCCACATCCTCGTCCGCAAGCTTCCACGTCTGAGCTGGTGAACGCCAAGTCACGAACCGAGGAATCCCAAATGGACGTCCGATCGCAGATCTCCCTCCTCTTCCATCTCGACAAGTGCATCGGTTGTCACACGTGCAGCGTCGCGTGCAAGAACATATGGACCGACCGTGAAGGCACGGAGTACATGTGGTGGAACAACGTCGAGACGAAACCGGGGACCGGTTATCCGTCCAAATGGGAAGACCAGGCCGGCTACAAGGGCGGCTGGCAGACGGACGGGCGCGAGTTGTGGCTGCGATCGACGAGCAAGACGCGCCTCATCCCCAACATCTTCCACAACCCGTCCATGCCTTCGATGGACGACTACTACGAGCCATGGACCTACAAGTATCAGGACCTGTTCAACGCGCCCGAGGGTGACGATCAGCCGACTGCCGTGCCGGTCTCGATGATCACCGGCGAGCAGTTGAACATCGAGTCGGGTCCGAACTTCGACGACGATCTCGGCGGGTCGTCCGTCTATGCCGCGAACGATCCGAACCTCGAGGGGCTCGACCCCGCGGTGCGCCAGCAGATGCTCGAAATCGAGCGCATGGCGTTCTTCTACCTGCCGCGCATCTGCAATCACTGCCTCAACCCGTCCTGCGTCGCCGCGTGCCCATCGGGTGCGCTCTACAAGCGGGGTGAGGACGGCATCGTCCTCCTCAACCAGGAGCGGTGCCGCGCGTGGCGCGCGTGCGTCGCCGCCTGCCCATACAAGAAGACGTACTACAACTGGGCGACCGGCAAGTCGGAGAAGTGCATCCTGTGCTTCCCGCGACTCGAGTCCGGGCAGGCGCCGGCGTGCTTCCACAGCTGCGTGGGGCGCATTCGCTACCTCGGCAACGTGCTCTATGACGCCGACCGGATCCGCGCCGCGGCGCTGAAGCCCGATCACGAACTCGTCGATGCCGAACGCGACCTGATCCTCGATCCGGACGACCCCGAGGTCATCGAGGGCGCGCGGCGAAACGGCGTGCCCGAGCCCGTCATCGAATCCGCACGGCGGTCGCCCATCTACTCGTTCACGAAGATCTGGAAGCTGGCGCTGCCGCTCCACGTGGAGTTCCGCACGTTCCCCATGCTCTTCTACGTGCCGCCGCTCCTGCCGGTGATGTCGCAGTCGCGGGGCAACGTCGTCACGAACGACATCGACGGTCTGTTTGGCGACATCGAGAAGGCGCGTGCCCCCATCGCCTACCTGGGCCGGCTCTTCGCCGCGGGCAACGACGGGAAGGTGCGCTACGCGCTTCGCAAGCAGATGGCCGTTCGATTGTGGCGCCGCCACGTGACCGTCGGCGACGTGACGCGCGACGCGGCCGAGCGAGCGCTACGTGAGGCCGACAGCACGCCGATCGAGGCCGACGCGATCTACAAGATGACGTCCCTCGCGTCGATGGAGGAGCGCGTGGTGATTCCGCCGATGCAACGCGAGCAGGCCATCGAGATGCTCGAGGACCCGCACGATCACCGCGCGAGCACGGGCTTCGGCTTCCGCGAATTCCCCATGAGCGTCTGACGATGAACCTCTCACCTCACGTGCACGATCTGACGGCGGAGTTGCTGCGATATCCGGGCACGATCGGGAAAGCCGTCGTGCTGGAGGCGGCCGCCGAACTGGCGACGGTGGCTCCGGAGTTCGGGCCCGACCTGGCGGAGTTCCGGGATTGGGTCGCCCGATGCTCGACGGAGGAACTCGAGGAGTCCTACACGGGGACGTTCGACAACTCCTCCGATCGGGCGCTCGAGCTCGGGTGGCAGCTCTTCGGCGAGAACTACTCCCGCGGCGCGTTCCTCGTCCGCGTACGCCAGCTCTTGCGCGAGCACGGCATCCCCGAGAACGGTGAGCTGCCGGACCACGTCACGCACCTGCTGCAGCTGCTCGGGCGCGTGCCGGCGCACACGGCCGCGCTCGTGGCCGGTGAAGTGGCGCTTCCGGCGTTGAAGAAGGTCACCGAATCCCTCGGTGATGCCTCCAAGCCATGGACCGGCGCCCTTCGCGCAGCGGCCCGCGTCTTCCAATCACACGTCGCTCCCGCGGAGGCGAGCCATGCCTGACGTCCTGCTGTTCGCGGTCGTTCCCTATGTCGTCACGGCGATCTTCCTGATCGTCACGATCCAGCGCTACCGGCAGCGCAAGTTCACCTATTCCACGCTGTCGTCGCAGTTTCTCGAAAACCAGATGCACTTCTGGGGCACCGTGCCCTTCCATTACGGCATCCTCACCGTGCTGACGGGGCACCTGCTTGCCTTCCTCATGCCCGGCGTGATCCTCGCGTGGAACGCCGCGCCGCTGCGCTTGTTCCTCCTGGAGGTGACGGGACTCGCGTTCACGATCCTCACGCTCGTCGGACTCGCGAACACGATCATCCGCAGGCGCGTGTTTCCGAAGGCGCGCCGCGTCACGTCGAAGGGCGATTGGTTCCTCTACGCCCTTCTCGTCGTGCAGGTCGGCACGGGCGCCGGCGTGGCGCTGCTCTACGGCTGGGGGAGTTCGTGGTTTGCGACGTCGATGTCGCCGTGGCTCTGGTCGCTCGCACGCTTCAATCCTGACGTGACGTTCATCGCCGGGATGCCGCTCCTCGCGAAGATCCACGTCCTCAATGCGTTCGCGCTCATGGGTTTCTTCCCGTTCACCCGACTGGTCCACATCCTCGTCGTTCCGAACCCGTACCTGTGGCGCAAGACGCAGGTCGTTCTGTGGAACCGACCGCTGCCGGCCGACCGCAGCGGCGCATCGGTGTGATGGAGGGAGCCGTCATGAAGGACTCCGCCAAAGCCGGGCTCGTCCTCGCCGCGAATACGCTCGCGTTCACCATCTGCTTTGCCGTCTGGATGGCGAACGGAGTGCTGGCGACGTTCCTCGTCGACAGCGGCGTCTTCGACTGGTCGAAGGTCCAGATCGGCTGGCTGATCGGCATCCCCGTGCTCACGGGATCGATCATGCGCCTGCCGGTCGGAGTGCTGACGGACCGCTACGGCGGTCGCCGGGTCTTCACCGTGTTGATGCTGCTCTCGGCGATCCCCATGTGGTTCCTGTCGAGCTGCACGACGTTCATGGAGTTCGCCCTCGCGAGCCTCGGATTTGGATTGAGCGGGGCGTCATTCGCCGTCGGGATCGCCTATTCGTCCGTCTGGTTCTCCCGCGAACGGCAGGGCACGGCCCTCGGCATCTTCGGCGCGGGTAATGCGGGAGCCGCCATCACGAGCCTCGGCGCACCCAAGCTTCTCAAGACCCTGACGTCTGGCGCGGAAGGGCTCGAGGGTTGGCGGAACATGCCGAAGATCTACGCCATCGCCCTCGTCGCCATGGCGATCATCTTCTGGTTCATGACGTTCGATCGCGTGGCGGCCGCGTCGCAGGGGAGGACGCTCGGCCAGCGCCTGTCGCCGTTGGGGCGGATGCGGGTCTGGCGGTTCGGGCTCTACTACTTCCTCGTCTTCGGCTGCTTCGTGGCGCTTTCGCAGTGGCTGATCCCGTACTACGTCAGCGTCTATGGGATGTCGCTCGCCGCGGCGGGCGTGCTCGCGTCGTCGTTCAGTCTTCCGTCGGGCGTCATCCGCGCCATCGGCGGGTGGATGTCGGACAAGTTCGGGGCGCGGGCCGTGATGTACTGGATCCTGGGCATCAGCGCGATCTGCTGTCTCTTGCTCGTCGTTCCGCGCATGGACGTGCGCGCTCCCGGCGAGTCGATCATCGCGCCGAAGCCGGGGACGATCACGGCGGTCGCGGACGGCGAGATCGTCCTCGATTCCCTGCGGTTGCCGCTGCGGCGCAAGGCCGGGGGTGAGTCAGACATCTTTCACGACGCGGATGCACTCGTGCTGCCGACCATGCAGGCCTGGCAAGAGCCCGTCGTCAAGGTGGGTGACAAGGTCGCACGGAAGCAGCTGCTCGCGCGCGGCGTGACGCACATCTACTTCCAGGCGAACGTGTGGATCTTCACGGCGCTCGTCTTCGCGCTCGGGATCGCGCTCGGAATCGGCAAGGCCGCCGTCTACCGGCACATTCCAGACTACTTCCCGACGGAGGTCGGAGTCGTCGGCGGAATCGTGGGAGTGCTGGGCGGGCTCGGCGGGTTCATCTGTCCGATCCTCTTCGGGTACCTGCTCCAGTGGAGCGGGATCTGGACGACGACCTGGATGTTCCTTCTGGCGCTCGCCGTCGTGTGCCTCGTTTGGATGCACATGGTGATCCGCCGGATGATCCGCGAACAATCGCCGGCACTCGCGCGGCGGATCGAACATGGCCCGGTCGAGGCCGTGGCGAAGACGGCGATCGCCGACTTCGAGGTGAACCTCGGGGCGAAGAGGCCCGTGACTCCGGGAGGGCGTTGAAATGAGCGGCCCCATTCCTGTCGACGCCAGACCCGCTGGCATCACCTCGGCTCCGTGGAATGCGGAAGACGCGGCGTTCTGGGAGCGCCCCGGCAAGCGCATCGCCAATCGCAATCTGTGGATCTCCGTCCCGAACCTGCTTTGCGGATTCGCGGTCTGGGTCTACTGGTCGATCATCACGGCGAAGATGCGGGACCTGGGCTTCGTCTTCGATCCGAACGAGCAGCAGAACAAGCAGCTCTTCTACACACTCGTGGGAGTCGCGGGGCTCTCGGGCGCGACGCTGAGGATCCCCAACTCGTTCCTCATCGCAATCTGTGGCGGCCGCAACGTGATCGCGATGACGTCGCTGCTCTTGATGATCCCCGCCGCGGGGGTTGGTCTCGCATTGCGCGACCTGCACACGAGCTACGCGACGTTCGTGACGCTCGCGGCGCTCTCGGGCTTCGGCGGTGGCGCGTTTGCATCGTCCATGTCGAACATCTCGTTCTTCTTTCCCAAGCGGATGCAGGGCCTGGCACTCGGCCTCAATGCGGGCCTCGGCAACCTCGGCGTGAGCGTGGCCCAGGTCCTTCTGCCCTGGTCCATGACGCTCGGCTTGTTCGGCGCGCTGGGAGGCACGGCGCTGAGATTGCCGAAGGCCGTGGGTGGGGTGCCGGCCGGGACGGAGGTGTGGATCCAGAATGCCGGATTGATCTGGCTCCCCATCCTCGCCGTGCTCGCCATCTGCGCGTGGGTCGGGATGACGAATCTCCCGCAGCACCGCACCGCGTCCACGTCGACGTCGATCGGCCGGATGCTCTGGCTGATCGCTCTCGGTGGCCTCGGTGTCGGCGCCGGCGTGTGGCTCCGCGTCGGACTGCAGGCGTCGATCTGGATCGCGCTGCTGGTCACCATCGTCGTCACGCTCGGCGCGATGAAGTGGTTCTCGCCGCCTCAGATCCGCCCCCGCCTGGATGCGCAGTTCGCCATCTTCCGCGCCAAACACAACTGGGTGATGACCTGGCTCTACGTGATGACCTTCGGGTCCTTCATCGGGTACAGCCAGGCGTTCCCCAATCTCATCAAGGACGTTTTCGGCCAGCTTCCGAACGGTGCACCCAATCCGAATCCTCCGAGCCCGCTCGCCTATGCGTGGCTTGGCCCCTTGGTCGGTTCTCTCATTCGCCCGGTCGGAGGCTGGCTTTCAGACAAGCTCGGCGGCGCGCGTGTCACGCAATGGGACACGGTGCTGATGATCGCTGCCGCCCTCGGCGTCGCATGGTGTGTGAAGGCGGCATCCGTCGCGCCGAACCCCAACGACTACTTCCCCATGTTCCTGACGCTGTTCCTCGTGCTCTTCGTCACCACGGGGATCGGCAACGGCTCGACGTTTCGGATGATCCCCATGATCTTCAAACCGGATCAGGCGGGCCCCGTTCTCGGGTGGACGTCGGCCGTCGCGGCTTACGGCGCCTGCATCATCCCCGAGGTCTTCGGGGCCCAGATCAAGGCGAAGACGCCGGAGAACGCCCTGTACGGGTTCGCGATCTATTACGCCACGTGTCTCGTCGTGAACTGGTGGTTCTACGCGCGCAAGAACGCGGAGGTTCCGTGCTGACATGCTTGACCGCAACGCGAAGATCTTCTTCTTCTGCGTGTTGATCCCGGGAGCCGCCGTCGTCGTCAGTACGGCGGCGATCCGTCTCCCGGGCAACGACCAGGGGTATGAACCCACGCAGCCGATCGCGTTCTCGCACCGCCTGCACGCTGGCGAACTCGCGATCCACTGCCTCTATTGCCATGACGCCGCGGAGAAGGGCCCGAGTGCTGGGATCCCCGCCACGTCGGTCTGCATGAATTGCCACGTCGTCGTGACAACGAGCAAGAATGCAGCGGACACGGAGAAGCTGGCCGCGGTCGCCGAGAAGCGCGAGCCGCGCCGCATCGTCTCGCCCGAGATCGGGAAGATCTACCGCGCCCTCGGCCTCGACGACGACCAGAAGCCGATCGCCGGTGCGGAGTCGCGCCCACTCGCGTGGGAGCGCGTCCACCGACTTCCGGATCACGTCGCGTTCGATCATCGGGCGCACATCACGCGCGGCGTCGAGTGCCAGCAATGTCACGGCGCCGTGGAGACGATGGACCGCGTGCGTCAGGACTCGAACCTCTCCATGGGGTGGTGCGTCGAGTGCCATCGGATCAACGCGAAGGCGGGCCGGGGCGCACTCACGCCGGCTCCCGATCACACACGCGTCGCGTCGCACGTCACCACCGATTGTTCGGCTTGCCATTACTGAGTCCGTGCCATGACTGCGAAATCCCACAACGCCGACGACGTGATCCTCCCGTTCGAGACGACCGAGCCGTCACGGCGTTCCTTCCTGCGGATGGTCGGCTTCGGGATCGCAGCCGCGAGCGTCGCCGGGTGCTCGCGCGCTCCCGGGTCCAAGATCGTGGCGCCGCTCGCGCCGAGCGAGGGAGTGGTTCCGGGCCGCCGCTACGCCATCGCGACGACGTGCCAGGGCTGCTCGGCAGGGTGCGGTGTCCGCGCCACGTGCCTCGACGGGCGGCCCGTCAAGCTGGAGGGGCTGCCCGGGCACCCGGTTTCGGATGGCGGATTGTGCGCCGTGGGTCAGGCGACCGTGATCGGCCTCTACGATTCTCACCGCTTCGACGGACCGCAGCGCAATCGGCAGCCTGCGTCGTGGGCAGACGCGGACCGGGAGATCACCGCGGCACTGCAGGCGGTGCGCGACGGCGGGGGCCGCGTGCGGCTCCTCACCGGATCGGTGACGAGCCCCAGCACGAACCGCGTGATCGGGCGGTTTCTCCAGAGCTTCCGAGACGCGCGGCACGTGAGCTACGACGCGCTGTCCGCCTCGGCGATGGCCGAGTCCTGCTCGAAGACGCACGGCGTCCGCGCCATCCCGCGCCATCGATTCGACCGGGCCGACGTCATCGCCTCGTTCGAGGCGGACTTCCTCGGACCGTGGATCTCGCCGGTGGAACACGCGGCCGCCTGGTCTCGGCGCCGCAACCCCGACGACACGTCGAGTCGCATGGCGCGCCATTGGCAATTCGAGTCACGCATGACGGTGACGGGCGGATGCGCCGACGAGCGGTTCCGGGTCGCGCCCTGGGAAATCCAGGGGGCCATTGCTGCCCTCCACGCGGCCGTCGCGTCCGGACTGCGAGGCGGGTCGACGGACGTCGCGCGAGAAGTGCCGCGTGCATCGGAACTCTCGCGGCTGGCGGCGGAGCTCGTCGCCGCGCGCGGCCGCGCCCTGGTCGTGTGCGGTGTCAACGACGTGGACACCCAGCTTCGGGTCGACAACATCAACGGCGCGCTCGGTGCCTTCGGCACGACCCTCGACCTGGAACGACTGTCGTTCCAGCGCCGGGGGTCCGACGCCGAGCTCGCCGGTCTTCGTGACGAGCTGGACGCAGGCGGCGTCGATCTGTTGATCGTCGCCGGCTGCAATCCGGCGTACGACCTGCCCGGTGCGGGCGGGTTGTCGCAACAACTGCGCAAGGCCAGGCTCGTGATCTCGGTCGCGTCGTTGAAGGACGAGACCACGGAGCTGGCTCACTGGGTGTGCCCCGAGCCTCATGCACTGGAGGCGTGGGGAGATGCCGAGCCCCAGGCTGGCGTGTTCTGCCTCCAGCAGCCGGCGTCGCAACCGCTTCGTTCGACACGCACGCTTCGCGCCTCGCTCGCGCGATGGATGGGCGATACACGATCCGATGCGGAGCTGGTGCGCGAGACGTGGGAGCGCGAGATCCATCCACGGTTCACGGATGGCGGGCCGTTCCGGCGATTCTTCGGCAAGGTGCAGCGCGAGGGTTCGGTCGTCGTCCCGGCGCCGGCGACGGGCGGCCGCGGCGCGGGTGCCGTCGATCTGGCAGCCGCGCCGAGGACGTCGCCTCCCGCTGCGGGGACGTTCGCGCTCGTGCTCCATCCCACGGCCGCGCTGCTCGACGGCCGCCACGCCCAGAATCCGTGGTTGCAGGAGATGGCCGACCCCGTCACCCGGCTCGCATGGGAGTCGTGGGTGTCGTTGTCGCCGCTCGCGGCACGTGAGATCGGTGTGGGGGAAGGCGACGTGGTGCGAGTCGAGTGTGGTGGGGGAGCGCCCGTCGTCGAGCTGCCCGTACATCTGCAGCCTGGACAGCACGATCGAGTCGTCGCCATGCCGCTCGGGCATGGACGCGTGGGGACCGATCGTTTCGCGAACGCGGGTCCCGCCTGGGTCGACGCCCACCCCGCAGTGACGGCCGGCGGCGTGATCGGCGTGAACGTCGCGCCGCTCCTCGCTTTCGCGGACCGCTGCGTCCGCACCGACGTTCGCACGTGCCGGATCACGCGCACCGCCGCCCACGTCGAACTGGCGACGGTCCAGGAGTATCAGAGCCTCGATATTCCACCGCATCTCGCGCCGGTGGGCGGCGAGGTGCGCGACGCCGTGCGTTCGGCATCGCTGGGCGAATTCCGCCGCAACCCGGCTGAGGCGCTCGGACTCGAAGGAGGGCCGGAGCCCGGCATGTGGCCCGAGGACCACACGACGGACGGGCCTCGTTGGGGTCTCGCCGTCGACGTGAATGCCTGCAACGGATGCTCCGCGTGCGTGATTGCGTGCCAGGCGGAGAACAACATTCCCGTCGTCGGTCGGGACGAGGTTCGCCGTCATCGCGACATGGCCTGGATGCGCGTGGATCGTTATGCGCAAGGCGACGGCGACGACGTCCACGTCGCGCATCAGCCGATGATGTGCCAGCACTGCGGCAATGCGCCGTGCGAGGCCGTGTGCCCGGTTCTCGCGACGGTCCATTCCGAGGACGGGCTCAATCAGCAGGTCTACAACCGCTGCGTGGGCACGCGCTATTGCGCCAACACCTGCCCCTACAAGGTCCGTCGCTTCAACTGGTTCGATTACCCCCACGACGACCAGCTGGCGAATCTCGCGCTGAATCCCAACGTGACCGTCCGCAGCCGTGGCGTGATGGAGAAGTGCAGCTTGTGCGTCCAGCGGATCCGCGATGCGTCGCTTGATGCGAAGCGCCGCGGCGAGCCGCTCCGCGACGGCGAATTCACGACCGCCTGTGCGCAGTCGTGTCCGACGCGCGCCATCACGTTCGGCAACCTGGCCGATCCGAAGAGCGCGGTCTCGAAGAAGGCGGAGTCGGTGAGGTCCTATCGCGTCCTCGAGGAGCTGAACGTGCGACCGTCGGTCCGTTACCTCGCTCAAATCCGCAACCGGGAGTCGTGAGGAGGCGCCATGCAGACGTCCGGTTTGATCGATGTTCCCGCGAGTCGCCCCTCGACGGCCCAAGCACCGGCCCACGACGTCGACCCACACGATGCACCCGTGATCAAGGGAGGGCTTCGCCCGTCGGACGTCACTCGCGACGTGTGCTCGCCCATCGAGGGGCGACCGACGGGGCTGTGGTACGGCGCGTTCGTCGCGGCCGTCGTCGCACTCGGGTACGGGGTCTGGTGCGTGGGCTACCAGATCGCCACAGGGATCGGGACGTGGGGCCTCAACAACTCCGTCGGCTGGGCGTTCGACATCACGAACTTCGTGTTCTGGGTCGGAATCGGTCACGCCGGCACGTTGATCTCGGCGGTGCTCCTCCTGCTCCGGCAGAAGTGGCGAACCTCGATCAATCGCTCCGCCGAAGCGATGACGATCTTCGCCGTCATCTGTGCCGGCATATTCCCCGTGATCCACATGGGGCGGCCGTGGCTCGCGCTCTGGGTGTTTCCCTATCCGAACACGCGTGGCTCGCTGTGGGTGAACTTCCGGTCGGCCTTGCTCTGGGACGTCTTCGCCATCGGGACGTACTTCACGATCTCGCTGCTGTTCTGGTACCTGGGCCTGATCCCCGACCTGGCGACGATCCGGGATCGCGCCCGCGGCCTGCGCAAGAAGCTCTTTGGGTGGCTCAGCCTCGGTTGGAGCGGGTCGGCGCGAACCTGGCACCGCTATGAGATCGCATGCGTGCTGCTGGCCGCGCTGGCGACACCGCTCGTCGTTTCCGTCCACAGCGTCGTGAGCATGGATTTCGCCACGTCCATCGTTCCGGGCTGGCACACCACCATCTTCCCTCCGTACTTCGTCATCGGCGCCGTCTTCTCTGGCTTCGCGATGGTGCTCACGCTCATGATCATCGCGCGGCGCGTGATGAGGTTCGAGAACTACATCACGCAGCGGCACATCCTCGCCATGTGCAGGATCCTGGTCTTCACCGGGACGATCGTCGGGCTCGCCTACGTCACCGAGCTGTTCACGGCGTGGTGGTCGGGCAATCCCTACGAGCAATTCGCCTTCAAGAATCGCATGGCGGGTCCGTTCGCGTGGGCCTACTGGACGATGTTCGCGTGCAACGTGATCGCGCCGCAGCTGCTGTGGTTCCGGCGCGTCCGCTATTCGATCCCCGCCGTCTTCGTGCTCTCACTCGTCGTGAACGTGGGCATGTGGTTCGAGCGCTTCGTGATCATCGTCACCTCGCTCACGCGGGAGTTCCTCCCGTCGACGTGGGCGGGATACTGCCCGACGTGGATCGAAGGCGGGGCCATGATCGGAGCCTTCGGTCTCTTCTTCACGGCGTTCCTGCTCTTCTGTCGCTTCGGACCCATGATCTCCATGTTCGAGGTGAAGACGGTGCTCGGCCAGGGACACGGCGGGCACGATCGGGAGGCGCACTCATGAACCGCCGATTGCAGTTCGGAGTCTTCACCGACGAGACGTCCTTCCTCGCGGCGGCTCGTGCTTGTCGGCGTGCGGATCTCCGCATCCTCGACGCGCACACGCCCTACCCGGTGCACGGGCTGGATGATCTCCTCCAGCTTCGCCGCTCGCGCCTTCCATGGGTGACGCTGTGCGCTGGTTTGTTCGGGCTCGCCGCCGGGTTTGGCTTGCAGTACTGGGCTTCGGCGGCGGACTGGCCCATCGACGTGGGAGGCAAGCCGTGGAACTCGTTCCCGGCGTTCATGCCCGTGGCGTTCGAACTCACGATCCTCTGTGCCGGGCTCGCGACCGTGTTCGCCGTGATCGTCAGGTCGGGGCTTCGCCCTGGGAAACTCCCGGCGCCGCAGATCGAGGGCGTCACGGACGATCGCTTCGCCTTGATCGTCGCCCGCAGCCTCGACGCGCCGGAATGGGTGGACGTGGAGGCCCTCCTCGTTCGCCACGGCGCCGCGAAGACCTGGGAGGTGATCGCATGAAAGGATCACGCGGAATCATCGTCGCGACGCTCGCAGCGGTCGCCCTGCTTCTCGTGCTGCGCAGTGCGTTGCCACCCGACGGCTCCGTTCGCGGGCTCGAGTTCTTCCCGGACATGGCGCGGACCCCCGCCGTGAAGGCGAACGTGCGATCCGTGGAGCTCCCGGCCGGCGTGGCTCTCGTCGGCAGCGAGGTCTTCGACTTCGCCAAGGGACTCGACGAGCAGGCCCGCGCAGGGCGCGAGCTGACGAACCCCTACAGAGCCGACGACGCCGGCGCGCTCGCCAGGGGCGAGCGTCTCTTCATGATCTATTGCATGACCTGCCACGGCCCTGACGGCGAAACGCCGCCGCCCGTCGTGCTCCGAGGGATGCAGGCGCCGCCCTCGATGAAGGCCGCGCATGCTCTGAAACTCACGGACGGCGAGATGTTCCACATCCTGACGACGGGCCAGAACAACATGGCGTCCTACGCGGCCCAGCTTCCGCCCGACGATCGCTGGAAGGTGATCCTTCGGGTGCGCGCCCTTCAGCGGGAGGTGAAGAAATGATCCGCACCACCGCGGTGACTGGCCCGGCGTCGGGCCTCGAGCGCGTCTTCCGTGCGATGGCCCTCGGCGGCGCCGCCGTGTTCGTCCTCGGGCTCTATCTGGATGCCAGGGCCTCGTGGGCCGGCGTCCTCATGGGATTCCTCGCGCTTCTCGGGTTTGCCGTCGCCGGTCCGTTCTTCGCCGCCATCCGCGAGCTGACGAGCGCACGCTGGGCGATCCCGTTCCGACCGGTGATCGACGCCATGGGGCGGACGTTGCCCGTCGCAGCCGCTTTCGGCGTCCTGATCATCTTCGGCACGAGCGCGCTGTACTCCTGGGCTCACGCCGGCGGAGACGGCGCGCACGCCACGTCGCATCGGGCGGGCTGGTTGAACACGCCGTTCTTCGCGGCGCGACTCCTCCTCGTCCTCGCGATGTGGCTTTGGCTCGCCTCGCGGCTGGGCGCGAGCCTCCGGCACGCGTCGTCCGCGCCATCGTCCGGCAGTCGGTACCGGGCGTTGCGGGACTCGGCCGTGTTCCTCCTCGTGTTTGCCGTCACGTTCAGCGTGGCGTCGATCGATTGGTTCCAGTCCATCGAGCCTGCGTGGTTCAGCACGATGTACGCCCTCCTCATCATGAGCGGGATCGCGCTGTCTGGCGTCGCGCTCGTGATGGTGATGTCCGTGTTGTCTCGTCGAGCCGGGAGCCATCGCGGAATCACGACGGATGGCTTCGACGACCTCGGCAAGGTCGCGCTGTCGCTCACGTTGTTCTGGGGCTACATCCGTTTCTGTCAGTACATGCTCGTCTGGTACACGAACATGCCGGAGGAGACGGCCTGGTACACCGCGCGGAGCGGCGGAGGCTGGCCCGCGGTCGAGCTGGTGAACGTCGCACTCAACTGGCTCGTGCCCTTCGCGACGCTGATGCCGCGCACGCTGCGTCGGAACGAGGACATGATCCTCCGCGTCGGCTGGGTGCTCCTGGCCGGGCGGATCGTGGACATCGTGCTGATCCTCGCGCCCCCGCTCCTTCCGACCTTCACGTTGCCGAGCCTTCTCGCCCTGGCGCCGCTGACCGGCGCCCTCGGTCTCTTCGCGTGGCGATTCCTGGCGGCATTTCGCGCAGAGGCATCCGCCCGCTGACTAAGGCCCAAAACGGGGATTTTCACCGTGAACGAACTGCCATCTCACTACGCGTGGTTCCAGACGACCTTCCCGGACGTGGCGCGTGCCTACGAAGCGCTCGGGCAGTCGGCGCATGGTGCCGGGGCACTCGACGAGAAGACGCGGGCGCTCGTGAAGGTTGCGATCTCGGGGGCGGCGCGTCTGGAGGGCGGCCTCCACGCGCACGTTCGCAAGGCGCTGAAGGCCGGCGTCTCGAAGGAGGAGATCTACCACGCGCTGCTCCTGCTCATCCCCACGATCGGTTTTCCCGGAGCGATGGCCGCGCTGGCCTGGGCACGGGACGTGATCGAGCGGAAGCCGTGACTCGAGGGACTCGAAGGAATAGGAGAACACATCATGAAGTCGACCGGGATCGTGATCGGCGTCGCGTGCCTCGCGGCGCTGTGTGTTCGGGGCCAGGACGGGCGGGCCGGCGATGATCGCCGCTTCCAGGAGCTTGAGGACCGCACCCAGCGGATCCTCGAGCGGCTCGAGCGCAGCGAGCGGCGCAACGAAGCGCTCGAGGCCGAGCTGCGCGCCGTGCGTGCCGAACGTAGCGAGGCCGAGGCCGGGCAAGCGCTCGAGACGCAGGTGAACGCCGTGTCCGCGCGGGTAGCCGACGGCGTCACGTGGAAACAACTCACGCGCTCCGGGTTCCCGCTGAAGTTCTACGGCTTCTTCCGTCTCGACGCCTACTACAACACCGCGCGTCAGGACAGCCAGATCACGCCGACCGTCGTCGTGCCCGAGGATTCGGTGAACGCGCAACCGAACGACGACGACTTCGCCTTCGACTCCCGTCTCACGCGGTTTGGATTCGACCTCGATGCGGGGAAGATCGGGAGCGCCAACGT
The DNA here is from genome assembly GCA_044222185.1 of Planctomycetota bacterium. Lineage (GTDB taxonomy): Bacteria > Planctomycetota > CAIWVZ01 > JBGANV01. The sequence goes on along the minus strand of JBGANV010000002.1, from coordinate 138,643 downwards.
GACGGGCAAGCTGGAGATGGACTTTGCGAACTTCCCGGCGGGCATTGGCGAATCGCTCCCGGTCCCGCGGTTGCGGCTCGCGTACTTCACGGCCCAGTTCGACGAGGTCTCCCTCCGCTTCGGTCAGGACTGGGACGCCATCGGCCCGCTGATTCCTTCGGTGAACGGCGAGACGATCATGTGGGACGCGGGCAACGTCGGCCACCGGCGACCCCAGGTGGAGTTCATCTGGGATCGCGGTGATCCCAAGGCGAGCTCGTTCCAGTTCCGGCTGCACGCCGGCCCCACAGGCTCGGTGAAGAACCAGGACGTGGACGCCACGACCCCGCCGCCTGTCGCCTACAAGTCGACGGAACGCGACGGGTTCGACTCAGGGCATCCGAATTTCCAGGGTCGGTTCGGGGGGACACTGCCGTCCTGGGTCGATGGAAAGGTGATCGCCGTCGGCGCATGGGGGTACTGGGCCGGATACGAGACCGATCGCGCCTACGGCGGCGATCACGATTTCACCGCGTGGCTCGGCGGCGTCGATTGGACCGTGCCGCTCTTTGGCCCCGTGAGCCTTCGCGGGGAGGCGCAGATCGGATCGGCCTTGGGCGACGTCCGCGGCTCCATCGGCCAGACGCTGAACACGGACCCGACCAGCGCGGCGTTCGGGCACGAGATCGATGCCATCGGTGGGTGGGTCGAGCTCGTCTTGCAAGCGACCGATTGTTTCACCGTGACGCTCGGCGGGACGATCGACAACGCGGACTCCGAAGACCTCGCGCCGGGGTACCGTGATCTCAACTGGACGCTTTATCTTGCGACGAAGTACGACATCGGCTCGGGCTGGAAGGCGGGTCTCGACGTGATCTACTGGGAGACCCAGTGGGTCGACCTCCACCTCGGCAACGCCGTGCGGATGGACTTGTACACGCAACTGGACTTCTGATCGGAGTGGGGCCGCGGGGTGAGCGTGTGGTTCCGGGGCTGGGCGCTCGTCGCCGGGTCTGAGTCACGGGCTTACGCGGATCAGGCGCCGAACGTTGTTGCAGTTCCCCGTTGCCCGTTTTTGAACCGCGCCTATAGAATCGCCGCCCTCCCAATGAAGCCCACAAAACCGTCAGACCGTTCGGGATCGCCCGAGAACTCCTCCCGTCGAGACTTCCTGCGCAAGGCGGCCGTCCTCGCCGCGGCCAGCGGGATCGCCCGCGCGTCCGTCCCGGCAGAGCCGCGCCCGTCGGTGGTGGTCCCACAGGACGCCGCGCAAAAGGCCAAGCCCCGAGCCAAGCTCGATGAGGGTGCTCCGCTCCGCATCGGAGTCATCGGCGTGGGCGGCATGGGCTCGGCGCACTTGGACGCGTTCATGGGGCTGAACTCCTCGAACCGGGTCAAATGCGAGATCGCCGCCGTCGCCGACGTCTGCAAGCCGAACCTCGACCACGCGGTCAAGAAGTGCAGCGACCGCCAGAAGACCAAGGTCGACGGGTATCGCAATTACAAGGACCTCATCGCCCGGGACGACATCCACGGCGTCTTGATCGCGGCGCCGGAGCACTGGCACGCGCAGATGTCGATCGACAGCATCCTGGCGGGCAAGGACGTCTACTGCGAGAAGCCCATGACGCTGACCTTCGAGGATGCCTTCCGCATCAAGAAGGTCGTCGACGCCAACGAGCAGATCTTCCAGGTCGGCACCCAGTACATGCTGACCCCCAAGTACATCGAGGCGAAGAAGATAATCGACACGGGGGTGCTGGGACATCTGACGTTGAGCCAGACGAGCTACTGCCGCAATTCGAAAGACGGCGAGTGGCTCTACAAGATCAACCCGGAGGTGAAGCCGGGCGAGATGCTCGACTGGGATGCCTGGTGCGGCCCCCTGGGCGCGCAGCCGTTCGACACCGAGGTGTTCCACCGCTGGCGCCGCTATCGGAAGTGGTCGACGGGGATCGTGGGTGACCTTCTCGTCCACCAGATGACGCCGTTGATCTGGGCGACCAACCTGGGCTGGCCGGTGCGCGTCTCCGCCGCGGGCGGCCACTACGTCGACAAGAAGATGGAGAACCACGACCAGGTTCACCTCACGATCGAGTTCGAGAACGAGCACACCATGGTCGTTGCCGGTTCCACGTGCAACGAGTCCGGCCTGGAGACGCTGATCCGCGGGCATCAGGCCAATCTGCTCCTGGGCGGGAACAACTGCGTCCTGCGGCCCGAGCGCGTGTTCGCCGACGAGATCGAGGAGAAGAAGATCGAGTGCAAGGGGCAGGACGACCAGATCGAGCTGCGGGTCGACTGGATGAATTCCATCCGGACTCGCAAGCCCAACGTCAGCCCGGTGGCATTCGCCTGCAAGGTGATGGTCATCGTCGACCTCGCCACCCGCTCGCTCTGGGAGGGGAAGGCCTGGCGATTCGACCCGAAGACGCAGACGGCCACGGCGATCTGATCGGGTGATGGCACCGCCCGGCCGAATGCCGCGCATGGCCGGGCGGCTACCGTGCTGCGACGCACAGTTTTTCTCAGCGCGCGGATCCGTTCCCTGCGGTGCAGCGGAGTGATTCCCGCTTGCAGTTTCCCGAGGCCGGTAGTACGGTCCGCGCCCGTCGGCGCCCCGACCGGTCCAGCGGACGTTTGGTTCCGTCCGACTCGGCGGCGCGCCGCTCGCAGGCCTCCGGCCGGCCGCTCGGGCCTGAACCCGGGCGCGCGGCCAATGCGCTCAAATGACCGATCACCCAATGATCCCTCACCGCAAGGTCCCGGCACGGTGCCGGTGCCCAGGTCGATGACATTCCAAGGAACCCCTCCCTCATGGATGCCAGGCCGGGATTCGACAACGACGTCTCCCCGAGGGTCTTTGCGACCCTGGGATTGGCCGTTGTCGCGCTTGCAACGTTTCTACGGTTCTCTTACGCCGACTTCGGTCGCCTGACGGACGGCGACCAGGCCGCGATAGCTTTCGGTGCCATCTCGCTCGAGCGGGACGTGCCGGCACGCCGGTACAACTTTCCCGAGCAGATCGGGTATTACGGGCTTGCACGCGGGCTCTATCACCTGACCGGTGGCGGCGACCTGACGCGGATCCGCGACATCATGATCGCGATCTCGCCGACCTGTGGCGTGCTGCTCACGCTGCTGGGGCTTCTGGCGTTCCCTCGCGACCTCTCGCGGCGCGCCCGCCTGCTCGTGGGGTTCGGCGTGTTGTTGAGCCCGCTGCTCTGGCGGGTGACGACCTACGGCAACACCGCGCTGCCATCGGCGACAGCGGTCCTCGCGGCGTTCGTGGCGGCGAGTCGCCTGCCGGGTTGGCGCGGAGCGATCCTGGCTGCGGTGCTCCACTCCGCAGCGATGCTCTTCCGCTCCGATGCCATCCTCGAAGCCCCCGCGCTCGCCTTCTACCTGTGGAAGCGTGAAGGCGGTTCCTGGCGGCAGACGCCGCTCGTGATCCTCGGCGTCGGGCTCGCGATGTGGATCGCGCGCATGGGCGCCGCGGCCATCGGGGCCAAGCTCCTGTCGGATCAGATCACATACGTCCTCTTCAACACCGAGTCGCGCGGGTTCTGGATGACGTACTTCTACTGGGGCATCGGCCCGACGGTGTTGCTGACGGCCGCAGCCGGTTGGCCGGCACTGGGTCGCCTCCCCGTGCTTTGGAAGACGCTGCTCCTGGCCACCGGGGCACCGTTCCTCTTCTATTTCACATGGGCGACCACGCCGCGCTACGCCATGCTCCTCGTCATGCCGATCGCCGTCTGCGGCGCGCTCGGGATCGAGGCCTTCATCCGCGCGCTCGCGCGCCGGCACATGATTCTGCGGGTCCCCGGGCTCATCCTTCTGTTCGCCCTCCTTTGCCAGCACCTGTTCATCTCGCAGGCTGGCGCCATGCCGGGAACACTGCCGGGCGGCGAATCCGACTGGTTCAAGCCCATGACGTATTCGACGGGCGACGGCCGACAGTTCTACGGCGCTCCGATCATGCAGAAGTGGTTCCCGCTGCCGCGGCAACCGATCCCGCAGGATGCAGCCGGAAAGGACCTGGCGGCGCTCGCCGCGGCCGACCCGAACCGCAAGGAGCGCTGGCTCGTGATCGTCGACTACTGGGATGACATCTCGGCCAACGCCTTCCACCTCATCACGCACCCGGAAGTCGGGTTCACGCAGAAGGACAACATCGTCACGTTCGGAAACATTCGCATCGACTTCTGTTTCCGCCCCGTGATCGACGCGCTCGACCTCAACCCGAACAATGCAGCGAGCGCGCGGACCATGGAGAGGCTCCGAACATCCGATCGCATCTTCCGTGAGATGACGGATGCGGGACGCACGGTCGTCAACAAGTTCCGGAACCTCTTCGGGAACGGTGTCGGAATCACGCCTCGGGGTGTGAGCGGCGACCTCGTCGAAATCACACTTCCGCCGGGAGCGTTGCCCAAGCCAGCGAGCGCGCCCGCCAGCGCTCCGGCCACCGACGCGAAGAAGTGAACTCAAACCCGCGCGCCGAGGCAGGGCATGGCGCGCGCCCACACCACTCGACGATCGGTAGTCGATTTCCGCTGCCGAGGTCCCCACTCGATGACTGAATCCCCCACGCCCGCCCCGGCCCGTGAGCCGGGGCGACTCATCGTTCTCACCCTCTTGTTGGTGCTCATGGTCGCCCACGTCGGTTTGTCCACGTGGTGGATGCATGGCAATGGCTTCTTCTCGGCGCGACCTCCGTATCAGGACGCGGCGTGGTTTCGGATCGATTCGTGGCGCATGCTCGAGGCGTGGAAGTCCGGCGGCCCGATGGGTTGGCTCAAGTCGGCCCTCGACCACGATCGCCCGCATCCACCCATCGGAACCATGCTCGTTGCCGCCATGTCGGTGCCCTACGGCGAGGTCTCGGTGAAGACCCAATGGCTCGCCGAGATGATCTTCCTCGCGCTCTTGCCCTTCGTGGGCTATCGCCTGGCGCGGAACTTCGGCGGCCGGTGGTTCAGCCTTCTCGCGTCGGCCGCCATCATGTCGGCGCCCGTGCTTCTCGTGGAGACGCGGGCCTATCAGGCCAAGTTCCCCATGACGGTGCTCATACTCTGGGCGCTCGACTCGCTGCTTCGCAGCCGCGCGTTCACGCGGCTTGGTCACTCCATCGGCTTCGGCGTGTTGTCGGCCTTGGCGACGCTCACGTTCATGCTCGCTCCGCTCTACCTCGTGGGCGGCGGGGCCGTGGCCCTCGCCGTCGGCCTTCTGCGCGCGCGGCCCCGCAAGACCGTGATCATCAATGCAGTCGCGGCGTGCATCGCGCTCCTCGCCGTGTGTGCCATCTGGTATGGCCGCCACTGGCGGGTCACTTACGAGTACGTGACCGAGGTCACGGGCGATGCGGGGCAGGTGAAGTACTCGGGCGGCGTTCCATTCTGGAGCCTGGAGCGGTGGATCTATTACCCGCGCGCCGTCGTCAACAAGGGGACGGGGTTCTTCCTGGCGTCGTGGATCGTCGGGGCGTTGATTGCCGGCGCCATTGGAGGCCTGCGGCGACTCGTCACGCGCACGCCCAAGGTCCCCGGACTGAACATCGCCGCCGGCTGGACACTCGCGGGGAGTCTCATCGCGGCGTTCCTGATCATCCTGAAGGGGCAGGCATCGGGGAACAGTGAGTACATGATCACCACGCCGCCGATCGCGCTGTTGTTGACGGCTTGCGTGATCAAGGACATGGCTCCCGGTCGGCTGCGGGCGACGCTCGCAGTCCTCTTCGGCCTGACGTGCATCGGCACGATCGCGCTCGTTTACCGCCCGCTCTACAAGGACGTGGAGGGTCCGACGATCGGTCAGATCGAGGTGATCTCCTCCTACGACTGCTATGGCGGCGTCCTCGCGCGACAGCTCGGGGTCAATGCCGCGCCGGAAGGCGAGACGTGGCCCCTCGAGCGATTCCTCGACGTCATGCTCGTGCACCTGCCGAGACAGCAGATTCGGCTGGGCCAGGGTCCGCCGCCCGCCAACCACGACTACATGAACACGGGGAACATGCGCTACGTCGCCCTACGGCGCGGTGTCTCGTACGCCGCCGAGGCCGTGCCGGTCGGCAAGAAGCTCACCGATGCCGAGTTCCTCGCCGAAGCTGCGAAGTTCGACTTCATGATCGTCGACATGCCTGGTCTACGCCGGTGGCCGGACGACGTGTTTCTGCAGTTCCCGCAGTACTTCGACCGTTGCCGTTCCCTCGGTGTCCAGGTCCTCACGATCGACAAGGTCAAGATGTCGACGGAATGCGAACTGACGCTGTTGCAGTTCATTCATCCGGGGGAGCGCGCCCCCGTCATGCCGGCGTCCGCGCTCGACGACCCCCGCGTGAAGCGCGTCGACGTGAAGTTCGGAAACGGGTGGCATCTCGTCGGCGTCGAGGTCGGTGCGGCGAGCGACAAGACGGGCTGCGTGGCGACGTTCTGGGATCCGACGGCCAAGAGCCCGGACGGGTTCGAGCTCTTCTGCCAGCTCTATTCCGGCAAGGACCTGAAGCAGAGCCTGAGTCTTCCCATGGTTCCGCTTCCCGCGGGTGGGACGAGCGCGAACGTGGCGGTCCGCTGCATCTACTTCAACGTGGGCATCGATCCGATGCAGCCCGTGCGGGTCGGCATGCGACGTGCGGGCCCGGGTCGCGCGCCCGAAGACCACGTGCTGATCACCGACACGAACCTCCCGAAGTTCGGGCGGTTCACCGTCGATCTGCCGCGCTGAAGGCGTGCCCGATCAGGGCGCCGAGACGTCGTAACGCGCGACCGAAGTCATGGCGACCTTGGGAGCGGTGCCCGTCCGGCTGCCTACGCCCACCGTCCATGTGCCCGCCGCTTGCCCGGCGGGGATCGGGACGAACACCGTGTGCCGCGACTTCCCTTCCGGGATCTCCATCAGCGTTCCGGCTGGGTTGCCGCTCGCATCGACGCGCGCCACGGCGATCGGGTAGGCGGTGGGCGGCATGGCGGCGATCTCGACCCGCAGCATGCACCCGTTCTTCGGGTCCGCGGGCGCGTCCGCCGTGAACGCCAACGCCTGCACCCAGCCGGCGCCGGCTGGGGTTGGTGGCGGGATGCCGTCCTTCACGGAAGCGCCTCGCTTCTCCAGCCCACTCACGATCGTGACCGAGTCGAGCGTGACCGTCGCCGTGCCCGAAGGCGCGCGGAGGGTGAACCCGACGCGGGACATGGGCGCGTATCCGGTGATCGGAAGGGAAACGTCGACCCGGCCGGGGGCCAGCGTCGTCGTCACCCGGTCGGTTGGCGTCTCGACGTTGAAGATCACCGAGGCCTTCTCGACGGTCCCCACGAGCCGGATGGAGAACGTGCCGTCTGCCGACTCGACGAAGCGTCCGGGAGTCGTGTAGCCAGCCTTCGCCTGGCCACCGACCTGCAGTACGCCCGGCTTGACCTCGGCCGCGTTGGACAGCAGCGGTTCCGCGGGCGAACCCTCGCTCTCGTCGACGGCGCGAAGGCCGGTGGGCGGGAGGGCCGCGAGCGCGTCACCGAGCCCATCGAACGTGGACTGCAGGCAGAAGAAGTAGTGGGTCGGAATCTCCCAGACGAGAAGCTTGGGGAACCCCGTTTTCAGGAACTCGCCGATGGCTTTTCGCATGGGTTGCATGGGGCCCGTGGCGCGCGCCGAGCCGATCCACCATTCGCGGTCGGTGAAGTGCGTGATCGCGGTCGGGAATCGGTCGAGGTCGGCGGTGAAGCTCGTTCCCACGAGCGCGCAGTCGGTCGTCTTGGGCGAACCGCGGAACCTGAAGTCGGCGCCGGTCGCGGCCGTGGTGTACCCGAAATACGTCAGCGATTCGCGCATCGACGTGACGCCCGAGCCGTCGCTCCGCAGGATGCCACCTAGCCGCAGCAGATCCCCGAAGGGCTGGAAGCCGTCGCGGAGTTCCTTGCGCACGGTCTTTCGTTCTGCCTCGGGTTTCAGGATGCCGGCCTGTTGCGCCGTGAGCTCTGCCGCGAGCAATGCTCCGTAGGGGCTCCAGTGCGAATCCGTCTTGCAATAGACGCCAGCGTCCTTGTTCTTGCGCCAGACCGGTTCGGGATCCGCGACAGGCACGCCGCGTTCGCGGAGGGCCTGAAGCAGCCGCGGATAGAGCTTCAGCCCGATGCGCGGCGTGGGGCGACGCATCTGATCCGTGTAGATCTCCTCCTTGCGAGGGAGTGGCAGCACGAGCAACTCGGTCCCGAACCGCTGAAAGCGACGGTTGGCGGCCGAGAGCATGCCCGCGTAACGGTCCGTCAGTCGCTCCGGTGCCGCCGGCGCCGCATAGAGGCGCGAGAACATGAACATCCACCCGTTCCGACCGATGAGGACCGAGGTGGGGTCGGCTTCCGCGAACCACTGGCAGAGGGCTCCGGCGTAATAGGGCAGGAGAGTCGACCGCACCGTGGATCGCGTACGCACGTCGTGCTCGATGAGGCGCGCGAGGCTGCCGTCGGGGAAGTTCGCGTCCCTCCGCATCTTGTCTTCGCGGTCCTTCTCGAACCCCACCAGCTTCGGGAGCGGTTGGGGCCAGATCGAATCGACCAGGCACCCGCCTCCGACGACGAGCGCGAAGACGCCGGCCGCGAACCAGGCGGCGACCTTGCGGAGCGGCGATCCGAATACGGAGTCGCAGATCGGGACGAGATCCCGTGCGTCGTATCCGACCGGGCGGTCGTCAGAACTGGAAGTAGAGGAATGGGACATTTTGCTGGTAGAGCAGTTGGAACACGGCGAGAGCGAAGAGTGGCTGGGCCGCGAGGACCTGCACCGGCTTCATCGCGGCCACGATGTTCTGCGTGGTCGTGAACATCCAGGTGACGACGCCAGCGACGAGGAGCATCACGACGTGTAGCGGTCGGACGTCGAGCCACGCGAACGGCGCGTCGAAGTAGTGGCGGACGTCGAACATCATGCGGATGTACTTGAGGGCGAGCTCCATGGTCGAGGCGCGGAAGAGCACCCAGCCCACGAGAACGGCGACGAACGTGATCGCAACGCGCAGGGGCTTGGGTGCCCACCACCACAGCGCACGGCCGCCGTTGAGCCGTTCGAGGACGAGCCAAAGGCCCTGATAGGCGCCCCACGCGATGAACGTCCAGTTGGCGCCGTGCCACAGCCCGCCGAGGAGCATGGTGAGCATGAGGTTCACGTAGGTGCGTGCGCTGCTCTTGCGGTTTCCGCCGAGCGGAATGTAGAGGTAGTCACGCAGCCACGTGGACAGCGAGATGTGCCATCGCCGCCAGAACTCCGTGATGCTGGCCGACCGGTAGGGCTGATCGAAGTTGATCGGGAAGCGGAATCCGATCATGAGCCCCAGCCCGATCGCCATGTCGGAATAGCCGGAGAAATCGAAGTAGATCTGGAATGCGTAGGCGACGATGCCGATCCACGCTTCCAAGGGCTTGAGCGATCCCGACGCGAACGCCGAGTCGGCGAGGGAGGCCAGGACGTCGGCAATCAGCAGCTTCTTCGCCAGGCCGCACTGGAACGCCACGATTCCCTGGATGAACTTCGCGATCGAGTGCTTGCGATTGACGAGCTGATCTTCGACCGAGATGTAGCGGATGATCGGGCCGGCCACGAGCTCGGGGAACATCGTGACGAAGCACAGGTAGTCGATGAAGTTCCGCGCCTTGCGCACTCGCCCCCAGTACACGTCGATGGTGTAGCTCATCGTCTTGAACGTGTAGAAGGAGATCCCGACGGGCAGCAGCACTTCCGCCCAGGCGACGGGTGAGCCACCCATCTGCGTCACGAGCGCGTTGAACGTTTCGACGCCGAAGTTGGCGTACTTGAAGTAGCCGAGCAGACCCAGGTTCGAGATGACGGAGAGCAGGAGCCAGCCTTTGCCCGTTTGCTCGGCCTCCCTCGCCTTCGTGATGCGAATCGCTGCGACGTAGTCGATGATCGCCGTGACCATCATCAGGAGGACGAAGTCGGGTCGCCACCAGCCGTAGAACACGAACCCGATGCAGACGAGCGATGCGGACTTCAGCTTGCGGGGCGTGAGGTAATAGAGAATCAGCGCCGCCGGCAGGAAGAAGAAGATGAAGATCTGGCTGGAGAAGACCATCGAAACCGGCGTTCGAGCGCGACGGAGGTGTCGGAATCAGTCGAGGGGGGACGACTGGGCGGGGGAGGGAAGGCGAGATCATATGCCCCCGCATTCCCACCAGCAACGGCCGCGAGTTCCTCCGCGCGACGGAGGGAATGATCGAACGTCGGGCGCGGGAAATTGAAAGGCATCCCGCAAGTTTCGTACTCGACGCCGGACCTTTCGACGCGGAGATGCCAGGTGCGAGCCTGGCACGCTCAGCTCAATCGACGGTGATCGGCGCCGCCTTCAGCAGGACGTGCGCGGACTCGACGTACTGTGCGACGACGCCGGCCACGAGAGTGGGTGTCATCACGCCGGGCATTCGTGGGATGCGCGCCGGCACGACGAGCTCGGCCGTTTCGTCGGGCGCCAGTCCTTCGCGGGGCAGGAACACCTCGCACACGAGTCCCGGGGTCTTGATCTGACCGGTCCCGTCCGCGAAGAACCACGTCACGCGGACGTTGGATGTGAACGAGCCTCCGAACAGGTAGGCCTTGGTGGTGTTTCGGACGCGGACCTTCGTCATGACGAGCGAGTCCTTCGTCATATGAGGCGTGAACGGCGCATCGAGGATCTCCGCGCTGATCGCGAGCCGGTTCTCCGTGAAGGCTGTCTTCGCGAAGGAGGCCTGGAGCTTCGAGAGCATGGAATCACCCATCGGCGACAGGTGCTTGCCCAGGCTTCGAGCATCGGCGATGGCGCCGTTGAGGGTCGGCGCGTCGTGCGTCTCCCAGGCGAGCCGGACGCGCCAGAGGGCTTCCGGCAGGCGCGCGGCCTCGTCGTAGAGCTTCCAGTCCGAGAGGTATTTGAGGGCGAGAGGCCAGTCCCATCCCAGTGACGACTGGGCCACCGTCGAGAAGATCTCGGCGCGGTTGCGGTCGCGGTCCGGCAGCGTGGTGATTCCTCGCCTGGCCAGAAGTCGTTCGGCGCCGACCCGCGCGGTGTCGTCCGCGCTTCCCGCCACCGTATAGAGAGCGAGATCGTGCCAGGGCGTGGTCCCGGCTGCACACACGTCGACCATGGCCCGGTCGACGACGGCCTCACGCCAATGGTGCTGCATGCGGGCGAGGTAGCGCTCGCAGATCTCCGGATCCTTCGTGCCCGCGAGCCCGCGCAGGGTGACGGCGAGGATCGGCGACGTGTCCGCCGAGAGGTGAGGGCGCAGCCAGGCGCGCGCGTCCTCGTCGCCCAGCTTCGCGAGCGCCGCGCGGATCCGGAGTCGCAGGCGGAAGTCCGCGTTGTCCTGCTCGAAATCGAGGATGTTGCGCAACCCGTCGTCGCCCAGATCGGCGAGGCCCAACCCGGAGATGAGGCGGACGTCTCCGGCCGACGAGGTGCCGAATCGCTTGAACAGGGGCGCGAGCTCCGGGTCCTTGAATAGTGCCAGCAGTGTCACGAGCGGTCTCGCCACGGGGCCCGTGATGTCGACGCGCTGAGCGAGCTCGACGAGGCGTTGCTCGAACTCCTTCATCTTCGCCTCGCCGATGGCGAAGGTGCGCTCACCGCGGAAGCACCCGTCGTCGCCGTGGAGCAGCGACGACATCTGTGCGAGAACCGCGACACGCTTGGAATCGTCGGTGGCTGCCGCGAGAGCGTCCAGTTGGCTTTGGAGTGAATCCGTCACCGAGGCCTGGGGCGCGGGGCGGCTCGCAGTCGACGTCTTCCAATACCCGTCGATCCGTTTGTCCATCTCTGCGAGCAGGGCGCGGAGCTCCTGATGCTTGGCGTTTCCGGCATCGAATACGTCCGCGGTCTCGGCCGGATCGCGCGCGAGGTCGTACACGCGGTACGTGCCACCGACGGGGTCCCAGATCATCTTCAGATCGTTGCGCACGACCATGCGCTCGAACGAACCGGGCCACCTCGTGATGCGGCAGGGTCGCTCCGCATACGCGTAGTCGAACCATCCATCCGTGCGGCCAAGCATCAACGGAGTGAGGTCGCGCCCGAGCCGCTCGTATTTGTCCTTCAATCCGAGGAGCTGGAGCATCGTCGGCATGAGGTCACCGAGCGAAACGGCTTCTTTCACACGCCGTGGTTGTATTCCTGGGCAGGCGACGATCAGCGGGATGCGGGCTTCGTGGTCGTGGAGGCTGCCGCCGTGCTCGCGGGCGTTGTGTTCTCCGAACGACTCGCCGTGATCTCCGAAGAGGACGATGATCGTGTCCGAGAGTCCGCCCGTCGCCTCCACGTGGTCGAGCAGGCGCCCGACTTCGCGGTCCGCGAAGGCGATTTCGCTGTCGTAGCCGTCCTGCGGGCGCCGGCCGTAATCGAACTGATCATGGATCCGGTAAGGCGCGTGCGGATCCATGTAGTGGATGAACGCGAAGTAGGGAGCCTTCGTCTTCCGCAGGTTGTCGATCAACGAGATGCCGATGTCGGTCACCTTGTCGCCGGCGATCTCGTCCGGTGATCGACCCTGGTTCCAGAAGTCGAAACCTGCCGCAAAAGTGCCGAAGCCCGGCGTGCTCTTCAGCGTCGCCTGATGGAACGCCATGAAGCCGGCTGTCACGAAGCCATGCGACTTCAGCTGTGATGCGAGGGAGAAGTCGTCGGGGACGGGGTAGCCCGCGTTGTTCTCCGCCGAATAGCCCACCGACGCGCGGGCCAGCATGCCGGAGAGTATGGACGAGTACGCGAACATGCTTGCTGGTGCGGGTGTGTATGCCCGCTCGAACAACACGGACTTCGCGATGAAGGCGTCGAGTCGGGGCGTGATCGGTCGGTTGTAGCCCATGGCGCCCAGGTGGTCGGCGCGGATCGCGTCGATTGCGATCCACAACACGTTCTTCGCGCCGCCGTCGCGACGCATGGTCGCGACCTCGCCGGTGACGTCGGGTGCCTTCCATTTCGTGAGGTCGATCGAACTCCCTGCGTCGAATTCCTTGATCCGTCGGAGCCGGTCGAAGATCGGCTCCTCGACTCTCGACATGACCCGCGAGACGGCGGGATAGGGACCCGACCGGATTGCGCCGCGAACTCGGTAGATGGTGTTCTGGCCGCGGAGGTAGGTGCCGAGTCCCAGACACACCGCCACGAGCGCGAGTGCGACGATCAGCCCGACGCGGGGATACCTCCCGACGATTCGCCCCACGAGGCCGTCGCTGGCGGCAATCAGCAGCCCGACGACCGCGAGCGACATCTGCTCGTGGATTCGCGCATAGGCGAGAAGCGCCGTGCCGTTCAGGTAATCCACGACGAGGGCGGCAGCCGCGAGGACCATGGCCCCTCCGAGCCGAAGCGCCGTCGAGCCGTTCGCAATCCGGATCAGCAGCCACGCGGCGATTCCGGCGCAAACCGGCATCAGTCCCATGAAAACGGCCTTCGCGAGGCCCACCCAGGACTGCATCTTGATCCAGGGGCCGTCGAACAGATCCTGGTTCCACCAGATCAGCAGAGCCCCGCCGACGATCGCCCACGGGAGCGCTGCCCGCGCGGGTTTCGTACCGCCCCGTCCGAGCCGCGATGCGATGGCGTTCACGATCGCTACGCAGCACCCGATGACGACGCCGGCCGGGATGGCTATGCACCCGGCGTACGCCAGTGTCCGGGTCGACCAGCGCGGCGGGCTTCCTGGCAGGACGCGGTGGAGGAGGAGAGCGTCCAGAACAGCGCACGCGCCCGCGGCGAGCGCACCGATCAGGACGAATCGAATCGGCAGCCAACGCGGCGTACGTGCGGCCGGCGCAGGCGTCTTCATGGGTTCGCTAGTCACGCGCCCTTGTAGCAAAGTGCCCACTCCTCCCAGTTCGTCGAGTCCTTCAAAAAAACCAGCCTCGTTGCGGCCGTTTCTCGCCCCTTTTGCTCCCGGAGCGCCACGCACCAGCGTGGCCGGATGGGCGGGCTCCGCCCGGCCGGGCGCGTAACGAGGCGATAGCTCGCACGACCATGCGCGCGAAACGCGACGACAAGCCGCACCTGCCGTCGTCGAAGCCGATCCGCCCGACGATCTCTGCAGGGCCGAGCCCTGCCGTTCCAGCCGCGCTGGAGCCCAGCGCCCCGGCGGCATGACCCGCGATGTTCGAGGAGCGCCACGCTCAAGCGTGGCTGGATGGCCGGGCTCCGCCCGGCCGGGCGCGTGACGAGGCGATAGCTCGCGTTGCGCGCGTGTCTTCAAGCATCCGTGATCCCCGGCAGGCCCGACCCCCACCGTTCCCACCGCAGGCGAGCGCAGCGCTCCGAGAACGACGACACGAACGACCGAATTTCGACCGCGGGCTGGTCATTTGGCGAATGGCAGCGTCTACCAGCCGGAGGTCTGATGATGCCCGTGCCGTTTGCATCGCGGGGGTACCTCCCGCATCGGTTGTTGCCGCGGTGGCAGTTCGTGACGTTTCGGCTTGCGGACAGCTTGCCCGCCGAGTTCTTCGTCGAATGGCAACGTCGCGTGGACGCGGCTCGCGATCCGGCGCGCGCCCTCGTGTTGAGGATCCACATGCGACACGCGCTCGAGAAGACCCTCGATACCGGGCTCGGCGCGTGTTCTCTGAGAACCCCGGCGGTTGCCGACCAGGTACAGGCAGCGCTGCTCTACTTCGACGATCGTCGATACCGGCTCCGAGCCTGGGTCGTCATGCCGAATCACGTTCATGCCGTGGTCGAGTTGATCGAAGGCGCGAACATTCGCGATGTCGTCGCGAGCTGGAAGGCCTTCAGCGGCCGAGCGGCGAACCGTGTGCTCGGGCAAACCGGCCGCTTCTGGCAGCGCGAGTATTTCGATCGCGAACTCCGGACCGAGGACGAAATTGCGCGCGCCGTCGCATACACGGAAGCAAATCCGGTGAAGGCGGGGCTGTGTCGACTTGCCTGGGAGTGGCCGTGGTCGAGTGCTTCGCGCCGTCGCGCCGCTCGCGACGTTGCCACCTGAGTCCGTCTAATACCAGGAGCGCCACGCACCAGCGTGGCCGGATGGCCGGGCTCTGCCCGGCCTGGCGCGTGACGAGGCGATAGCTCGCGCGATGACGCATGCGCGCCGGCCGTAGTCGACGCCGATCCACCCGACGATCTCGGCAGGTCCGAGCCCTGCCGTTCCAGCCGCGCTGGAGCGCGGCGCGCCGGGTTGCCGGGCGATGCGATGGGCGGCAGAGTCGGACATGACCGTCCGACTCGCGCTGAACGCCATGGCGACGCGCTTCGAGATCCTGATCGAGGGCGACGAGGAACCGCAGCTGCGAGCGGCCGGCGAAGCCGCGTTGGCTGAGATCGAGGAGTGCGAGCGACAACTCAGTTGTTTCCGACGCGAGAGCCTTCTCGGGCATCTCGCCCGAGCCGAAATCGGAACCGAGGTCCGGCTCGACGCAGATACGTTCGAGCTATTTCGACTCTGCGCTGACGTTCGCCGGCGATCGGGTGGCGCATTCGACATCGACGTGGGACACCTCATGCGCGCGCGCGGATTTCGCGGCGAACCCAGCGGCGCGGCGTCGAGCCCGACGCAACCGGCATCGACGGAGGCCTACGCCTTGGATGACGGCGCGCGTTCGATCCGCCTCCTGCGTCGTGATGTGTCGTTGGACCTCGGCGCCGTTGCCAAGGGATTCGCCCTGGACCTCGCGGCGGCGACACTCAGGCAGAGCGGCATTTGCCGGGCGTTGCTCCACGGGGGAACGAGCACCGTCGTCGCAATCGGGGCGCCCGCGGGGTCGACGGGGTGGATCGTGGCCGTCGAGGGCGGCGTCGCCGCGCCGCTGGTGACTCTCCGCGACTCGGCGCTCTCCGTTTCGGCGTCCCATGGGCGAGTCAACGTCGAAGGTGCCGGCCACGTCCTCGACCCCCGGACCGGCGTGAGCGCGCGCCCGGACGGCCTTGCAGCGACCCTCGCGCCCACGGGCATGCTCGCCGACGCCTGGTCGACGGCGCTCCTCGTGACGTTCGACCCGCGGATCCTGCCGTCCGGATTGTCCGGATTCCTGGGAGTCGGCGAACGCGGTCGCCGCACGTGGTCGGATCTTCCGAAAGGCGTCGTACACTCCGCCTTCCCACCGGAGCCCGTCCATGACCCAGAGCCGTCGTGACTTCCTGCGCGCCGCCGCCGCGCTCGCGATCATCCCCGAGATCGACCGCCCATCGCTCACGTGGAAACCGCGCGATCCCGCGTCCGTCGCCGTCATTGGAACCGGCCGGCAAGGGCGCGCCATCGTCACCGAGCTGCAGAAGATGCCCAACGTGAAGGTCGCGGCCCTCTGCGACACCAACGCGGGTCGCCTCGAGTCGGGCATCCGCCGCGCGAAGGACGCCGTGGGATTCGCAACCCACAAGGAACTCCTCGACAAGGCGACGGGAGTCACCGCCGTCTTCGTCGCGACGCCCACGCATCGCCACAAGGAGATCTGCGTCGACGCACTCGCCGCGGGCAAGCACGTCTTCTGCGAAGCGCCGCTCGCGTCCTCGATGGAGGACCTCACGGCGATCATGGCCGCGGCCCGCGGTGCGAAGACCGTCTTCCACACCGGCATGCAGGGCCGCTCGAACCCCATCTACGGACTGGCCCGATCCTTCGCCCGCGCCGGCGCCATTCGCGACATCGCGAGCGTGCGTGCCCAGGCGCACAAGAAGACGACGTGGCGATCTCCGTCCGCCAATGCCGACGATGCGGAGGCCAACTGGCGCCTCGACGAGAAGGTGTCGCTGGGGCTCCTGGGCGAGTGGGGCATCCACCAATTCGACGTCGTTCATTGGTTCATCAACGCGTACCCCACCTCCGTCCGCGCCAACGGCAGCATCCGGCTGCACAAGGATGGCCGCACCGTTCCCGACACGGTCTCGTGCGAGTTCGCATTCGCCGATGGGCTGCGCATGCAGTATGCGGCGACGCTCGGCAACTCCTTCGACGGGACGTACGAGCTGTTCCACGGCGAGATGGGTGCCATCAAGCTCGCGTGGAATGCGGGCTGGCTCTTCAAGGAGGCCGATGCTCCGACGCAGGGCTGGGAGGTCTACGCCAATCGCGAGCCGTTCCACTCCGAGCAGGGCATCACGCTCATCGCCGACGCCACGAAGCTCGCGGCGCAGAACAAGCTGAAGGAAGGCGTGGGCCTTCCGGAGACGCCGCTCTATTTCGCCATCACCGACTTCCTCAAGTCGGCCCTCGAGCAGAAGCCCGTCGTGTGTTCGGCGCAGGACGGTTTTCGCGCGAACGTCGTCGCCCTTCACGCGCAGCGGGCGCTCGCGAGCGGCAAGGAGGAGGCGATCGATCCCGCGCTGTTCAAGGAGAGCGGGAAGTGACGTTCCACCTCCGCGAGCTGCCGGCCGGCGTGCGTCTGAGCCTCACGGCGCTTCTCGGCGTCATGCTCATCGGGATCGCATCGGCGATGATCCACCTGGAGGATCATCACGAGAATCGCGACGACCGGCCCGGCGTCTCGCTGGATGATCTGGTCGGCGCCTACCACGGCGTCAACGTGCCGGCGCCGCTCGTCTCCGCCCTCGAGCGCGGTCACCCGGAGGCGCTGCCCGCTGCCGATCGCGAGCATCTCGTCAAGTGGCTCAAGGGGACGAAGGTCTCCGAGCAGTACGACGACCCGGACCAGGGGGCGCGCGTCCCCGCCGAGATCCTCGCGAAGAACTGCGTCTCGTGTCACGGCCGCAAGTCGACGGATCCCTCGCACATCGGCGAGCGCATCCCGCTCGAGTTCTTCGACGACGTGAAGAAGGTCGCATTCGCGCGCCAGATCGATCCCGTGCCGGCCAAGATCGTGGTGGCCTCGGCGCACACGCACGCGCTCGCGCTCGCCCCGCTGGGCGTGGTGGTCGTCGCGCTCTTGTGGTTCACGCGCTGGTCGAGTCGGCTGCGTAGTCTCGTCTCGCTTGCCGTGGGTCTCGGACTCTTCCTCGACTTCGCGTCGTGGTGGCTCACGCGGCAGTCGGCCGGAATGATCTGGCTCCTGATCCTCTCCGGCGCCGCGTTCGCCGGTGGATTGGTGCTCGCCTCGCTGCTGATCCTCCTCGACCTCTGGCTGCCGCATCGCGCGCCCGTCGTCGCCCTCGACGGCACCGCGTGCACGACGGAGTGAAGCGCGCGGCGGGGGCGCGCGACGGCCCGGCATCGACCAGGCGTCGTGGCGCCGCGACGCGTCGCCGATTTCCGAGCGCGGGTCGTGATCGTGCCAAACCCGCGCTCGCTCGGGGTATGCTGTGCCCTTCCTCATGGTGTCGAGACTTGGATTCGCCACGGTGTCCCTGACCCTCGCGTCGCTGACGCTCGCGCAGTCTGAGTCCGCCCCTGCCTCACGACCGACATCGAGCATCGAATCCGCGCTGGTTCGGGGGCTCTGCGATCCTTCGGCGGTGACGCGGCTGCGGACGGCCGAGCAGCTTCGCCCCGACGACGTTTCATCCCGCGAGGCCCTGGTGACTCTCCTCGATCGGATGAAATCAGGCGACGTCGTGGCGCTCGAGGCCCTCGACACGGCGTTCGAACGCTTGTCGGGTCGCCTGGGTCGGATGCAGGACGTCGCCGCAGCCACCCTCCCGGCGCTCACGGATGGACTCCGCGCCCCGGACGCCGACGTGCGGCGCATCTGCAGCAGTGCGCTGGGGCGCCTCGGACCATTCGCGCGCCCGTCGCTGCCCCAGCTGTTCGACGCCATCATCGCGGACCGCATCCAACCGCGATCGACGGCGATCTGGGCCGCGGCGCGGATCGGGCCAGACTCCCCCGCCTGGGTGCCGGTGCTCGTTCGTGCACTCACCGACGCGGACGTCCAGACGCGGATGGGGGCGTGCTACGCGATCGGCACCATGGGCGACCTGGCAGCGCCGGCGATCCCCGCGCTCGCGCAGCTCTTGGACGAAGACGATTGGAACTCGTGCGAACCGGCGCTCGCCGCACTGACCGCGTTGGGCCGGATCGCCGAACCCGCGCTACCTGCCTTGGTCGCCCAGTCCTCGCGCGATCGACCGTGGTCGTTGCGCGCTCTCGCCACCGTCGTGGCGATCGATGGCGCGGGCGACGTCAGTCGTTCGCTCGTCACGAAGATCGTGGCCGCGGCCGTTGCGCGTGGAAATCGCGTTCCGCTCACGCTGATGGGTTGGATCGACCCGAGCGGTCGGATCGCCATTCCGCTCCTTGCGGCGTATCTCTCGGATTCGTCACCCCTCACGCGCGCGGCAGCCGCGACCGAACTGGCCGGATTCGGCGTCCGGGCGCGCGCCGTTCTGCCCGAGCTGATCGCCGTTACCTCCCGCGAACCCTTCGTCGCCGACTCGCACGACGCAAGTGCCGCGCGATCGTGGGGTGAGCCCTGGGATTCCCCGAGCTCGCCGTACTTCGATCTCGTGGACGCGGTCGCTCGCATCGCCCCCAGGGAGGAGTTCCTCCGGCTCTGCCTGCGCCTGCTCGAGCGCAGAGAGCCGGGGCTGCGCCTCGCCATGATCGACAGGCTTCTCCTGACGGGTCGGGAAGACCCAGCCGTGATCGCGAGGATGGTGCATCTCGCGTCGAGCGGCGATGGACCGGTTCGAGAGAGCGCCATCCGAGCTGTCGGCCGGATTGGCCCCAAGGCCGCGGCCGCCGTGCCCGCGCTCATCGAGCTCGTTCGGTCGAATGCCGAATCGAGAGAGCCCGCCATCTACGCGCTCCAGGCCATGGGGACTGCGGCTGGCGCCGCCGTCGAATGCCTCGTGCCGATCCTCGTCGACGCTGACGCTCGCATGGCGGAGGTCGCGTGTTCGGCCATCGAAGGGATCGACAAAGGTTGGAACGTCGATCCGGCGACCCTCGCGGCCACGATCGAGCGCGACACCAGGTCCGCTGACGCCGTGCTTGCGGCGATCCGCATCCGCAGACTCGGGCGCGCGGCGGGAGCGGCGCTTCCGGCACTTCGCGTCGCGCTTCGGTCGGAGTTCCTTCCGCTGCGCGACCCCGTCATCCGCGCGCTCGGGGGCTTGGGTCCTTCCGCCAAGGCTGCCGTGCCTACGCTGGTCGCGATGCTGCGCAGCGAGGTGCTCGCAACTCGTCGCGACTGGGAACGGGCGGAATCCCGCGGGGAACCCGGCGACTCAGGCCTCCATCCCCTCGACGTGGAGCTGCGCCGATCGGTGACGACCAGCTACCGCGAACCGCCTACGCGGGCGATTCTCACGGCACTTCGCAAGATCGGGCCGGACGCGGAGGAAGCACTGCCGGACCTCCGTGAAATGGCGCACGAGGAGCCGGCGCAGTCCTGGCTTCGACTCGAGCTCGATCGCACGCTCGACGTGATAGCAGGGCGTGATCCCGATCGAGGCGCGTGGCAGTCCATCGTGGTCGACGCTTCGGCCGAGCTGGGCCCGCCTCGCGTTCATGCCGGTTCATCCATGCTGGACCTCGATCAGGAGTGGGACGGCAGTTGGCGGATAGCCGTCCTTCAGGCGTCCGATGATCAGGGCGGAACGCTGTGGCCGTTCCTCTATCTCTCCATCCGGCGCACGCCCGACGGGCACCTCCAATTTCGCAGTCAGTCAGAGCGCGGTGGCATCGGCTCCGAGGCGGGTGCGTTGGGGTCATCCGTCCGTGTCGTGCTGGTGTCTGCCGATTGGGACTCGGCGGAATTCCTCGAAGGCGTCGCGACCCGCGGCTCGACGCACGTCCCCTTCTCCGTCCGCAACCCGTTCGTTCGACGGTGAGGCTTCGCGCGCGTCGGTCCGCGAGGCTCGGCGCGCGATCAGGCCTTCTTCACCAACCGCGCCATGAAGCCGCCGTCGCGGGTCGTGACGTGGGGGAAGCGGAGCTGGGTGGCCTCCACCGTGAAGTCGGGATAGGCGGTGACGAAGCGGCGAACGACGGCCTCGTTCTCCTGCCGCAGCACGCTGCACGTGGAGTAGACGAGGATGCCGCCGGGTTTCACCAGCGGCGCCGCGCGCTTCAAGAGGTCGAGCTGGAGTTCACCGAGCTTGGCGACGGTCTCCGGATCCAGGCGCCATCGCGCCTCGATCCGTTTCATCAGTACGCCGCTGTTCGAGCAGGGGGCATCGACCAGGACGCGGTCGAAGGGGCCGACGAGTTCCGTGCCCGGTCCCGCATCGAGCTGGAGGATCGTCACGTTCGGCGTGCGGAGCCGGGTGACGTTCTCTTGCAGACGGGCGAGTTGGACGGCGCTCGTGTCGGCGGCGACGACGGTCGCCTTTCCGGCGGAGACCTCGGCGAGGTGGAGTGACTTGCCGCCCACGCCCGCGCACAGATCGAGGATGCGCTCGCCCTCGGCGGCACCGACGAACGGCGCGACCTCCGACGCCACCAGATCCTGGACGGTCACCAGTCCATCACGGAACGGCGAGCACGTGGTGATCTGCCCGTCGAAGCGCACTTCGATCACGTCGCCGAGAATGCGGAGGACGTCCACCCCGGCGCTCCGCAGCGCCGCGGCGGCCTCGTCCGGCGTCGCGCGCAGACGATTCACCCGGAGAGCCAACGGAATCGCCCGGTTGCAGCTCGCGAGGAACGCATCGACGGCGTCCCCGAGGAGCGGCTCCATCATGGCGGCGAACCACCGCGGCACGCTGTACTGGGCGGCGAGGTAGGCCTTCAGATCGATCGCCGGATCGGCGAGCACGGGGGTCGGAAGCCGGGCGACGGTCGTCGCATCGACGATGATGGTGTCACGAGCGCGGATCGGCTCGGACGGCATGGGCTCGAAGCGGAGCTCGCCCGCGATCTTCCGCAAGACGGCGTTGAGGAATCCACGGCGCCGTTTCGTGGGGCCCGCGAGCTCGACGGCGGCCGCGACGGTGAGCGGAGGCGGCGTCCGTCGATCGAAGAGGAGACCCCAGACGCCGATGCGCAACGCCTCCCGCAGTTCGGCTTCGATGCGATCCAGCGGCTGGTGCACGAACGGCTGGACGACGGCGTCGATCGTCGCCATGTGCCGACGCACGCCGCCCACGAGCTCGCGGGCGTTGTGATCGAGCGCCGTGCGGTCGGCGGCCTCGCGATCGGAACGTCCCGGTTTGTTGCGGACGAGGCTGCGCAGGGCAGCGAGGCGCGTGGTGTCGGCGGTCATGGACCGTCGTTCTACGTGTGCGCGACGAATCCGTCACCGACGGCGATGCGGTATCCACGCAAGAACGCGCCTGCGTCCATGGCACCGCGGCCCGCAGGTTTGACGTGCAGGATCCGCAGTCGTCCCGATCCCGTGGCGACGTCCAAGGCGCCGCCTTCGGTGCCGACGACCCGCCCCGGCGGGGCACCATCGCCGCGTGATTCGACGGCCTTTGCCGCGACGATTCCCAGCTCCAGGCGCGAACCGTCCGCGCGCAGCAACACCCCCGAGGTGCCGGGCCACGGCGTGTAGGCACGGGTCGCGCGCTCGATCTCGTCCGCGGATTTCGTCCAGTCGATGCGTCCGGCGTCCTTTTCGATCACCCGGCAAAGGGTCGCGCGTGCGTCGTCCTGGGGGATCGGGCGAAGCGTGCCGTCGGCGAGGCCGCGCAGCGCCGGCACGATCAACCTCCCACCGAGCTCGGCGAGGCGATCGTGCAGCGACGGCGTCGTGTCGTCGGGCCGCACTGGCTCGGAGGCCCAAAGCAGCATGGGACCGGTGTCGAGCCCCTCATCCATTCGCATCACGGTCACGCCCGTCTCGGTGTCTCCCGCGAGGATCGCCGCATGCACGGGAGACGCGCCGCGATGCCGCGGCAGCAGTGACCCGTGAATGTTCACGCATCCGAGAGGTGGCAGGTCGAGAACCGCGCGGCGCAGGATCTGTCCGTACGAAACGACGACGAGCACGTCCGGAGCCGCGGCGGAAATCTCGGCGAGCGCCTCGGTGCGATTGATGCGTTCGGGCTGGAAGACGGCGAGTCCCGCGGCGAGCGCCTCGACTTTCACGGGAGAGGCCTGCAACTCTCGCTTGCGTCCCGCCGGACGGTCGGGCTGTGTGACGACGAGCGGAATGGCGAAACCCGCGGATCGCAGCGCGCGCAGCGCCGGCAGTCCGAAGGCGCCCGTCCCGCAGAAGACGACTCTCAAAGCTCGGCGAGCCTCTTCTTCGCGTCGTCCGCGGCCTTCGTACCGGGGAACTTCTCGGTGATCTCGCGGAACGCCGCCTTCGCCTTCTCCTTGTCACCCGACCGCGCCAGCTTCTCTGCGTCCTTGAACGCGGTCGTCGCCGCCGAGTCGCGCTCGTCGCGATCGAAGAGGCTCTTCACGTCCGGGTCCTTCGCCAGCTCGGCGATGCGTTCGGCCGCCTGCCGTGCGATCGGGGTCTCCGGCGCGAGTTGCTGCGTCTTCAGGTATTCGCGACGCGCCTTGACGAAGTCCTTCTGCTTCTCCGCCGCCTGCCCCGCGAGAAATGCCGGCATGCCCTTCTGTTCGCGCGCGAGCAGTCGCGACGCTTCGCCGCCAGCCTTCGTCGCCTTGAGCCGGGTCTCTTCCTTCTTCATCTCGCCCGCCGTCGACGTACCCTCGAAGCGCTCCTTCGATGCGGTGAGGGCACGCAACGCGGAGAGCACGTCTCCGGATTCGGCCGTGCTCCGGGCCGCATCGAGTTCCTTCTTCGCGCGTGCCTCGAGCTCGGCCATCACGGCCTCCGGCTCTTTTGCGAACGGTGAACCCTTCACCTGGTCCGAGGCTTCGCGGACGCTCTTCAGGACCGTGGGGAAGTCCTCCTTCTCCAGGGCTTCGCGAGCGGCTTTGACGAGACGGCGTGCATTCGAGAACTCCAGTGCCGTGAGGCCACGACCGCCGAGCTTCTGCTGTGCCTTCAGGACGAGGTCGTTGTAGAGGCTTGGCGCTGCCACGTCGACGATGCGCGCGACGGCGACGCCAGTAGGCAGTGCGGCGACGATCTGAGGTGTCTTGACTTCGTCCTCGCACAACGCTTCGCGCGCCTTGCCCTCCAGCGATCGATGGGCCGCGCACGGAATGGCGCCGAACTTCGCGCACACGGCGAGCACCTGACCGTTCACCTCCTGCTTCTTCTTCTGGTGGTCGGAGATGTTGACGACGATCGGCACGGTGCGTTCGGTGATCTTCACGAACTCGGGGTCGACGAAGAGCCCCGTGGCGCACCGCTCGTTCGCTTCTTCACCGTCTTGGACGAACCCTACGAGGAGCGGCACGTTGCGGGCGGTGGCTTCCTTCAACGCCGCGTCCCACGTTCCACCCCACCACGCGACCTGGTTGCCCGCTCGCGCCTGGCCGAACGCGGTGGCGAGCCCGCAACACAGGAAGATGAGCGCGAACGTGGGTTTCACGGGGACAGCGTAGTGGCCGCCCGAAGGCCGCGCAACGGGCGCATCCGACGGGGGCGGAGCGTGATGCCGCCTGAAGGTCGTGGCGGGCAGCGGTTCGTCCCGGTGCGGATTCGGCCCGGTCGGGTGCCCTGTATAGTCAGTCGCGCACGCCGACGCCGTCGCGTGCGCATACTGAACGACCCCTCATGGCCGTCACGCTCCCGGACAAACCTCCGCGTCGCCGCGTCCCCATGGCCCGCGGAATCATCGAGACGGGAATCGTCACGTTGGTGCTCGTCATCGGATCCGAGTGGTTCGTGTCGGCGGCGTTCGACCGCCATACGGCCCTCTCGCGCCTGGGAGAGCTCATCCAGCGGCGCATCTCCCTGGCCCACCTCTGGTTCGAGGAGGCCGTGGCGGGGGATGCGGCGATCTAGGTCGATCGCGACTTCTTCGCGAACGTGGACGAACTCGATGCGTTGATCGCCGCGGCCCTCGAAGGCGGTACGACGCGGATCGGCGCCTTTGACCCGGTCGTTCACAAGCCGACGCGTGCCCGCTTCGCGGCGATCCGCGCCAAGCTGGCGCGGATCCGTGAGATCGCCGTCGACCGGTGGGCTCATCGCGCAACCACGGGAGCGGCCGGCGGCAAGTCCGACGAGGACTTCGACGCGGTGTTCACCGAAATCCTGGGACTCTGCGAGGACCTCTCGCGCGTGATGGATCGCGTCATCGCCCAGGACCGCACCACGATCGCATGGCTCAACGGCTCGATCATCGCGCTGTACATCGTGATGTTCACCTGGCTCGCTCTGAGCGTCGGCCGCAATCAGCAAACCATGCAGACGCGAGCCAACGAACTCGAGGACCGTGTCACCGAACGCACGGCCCAGCTACGACGGGCGAACGAGGATCTCACTGCCGCACGGGACCGCGCCGAGGAAGCCAGTCGCGTCAAGAGCGAATTCCTGGCGAACGTGAGTCACGAGATCCGCACACCGATGAATGCAGTGATCGGCATGGGGAGCCTGCTCTTGCGGTCGCCTCTCTCTCCGGAGCAGCGCCGGTCCGTCGAGATCATGAACAGCTCGGGGCAGGCCCTGCTCGCGATCATTAATGACGTGCTCGATCTGTCGAAGATCGAATCGGGCAAGATGATGCTGGAAGCGATCGACTTCGACGTCGTCATGCTCGTCGGCGAGGCGGTCGAGATGTTCCGCGAGGCTGCCCGCGCGAAGGGGCTCGATTGGCGATCGACCGTTCGATTCGATGGGCCGACGGTTGTGCGCGCAGATCCCGTCCGGATCCGACAGGTGTTGCTGAACCTCTTGAGCAACGCGCTGAAATTCACCGAGCGGGGATCTGTGCAGGTGACTCTCGCGCGCCGCACGACCACGGATGGGCGGTCGTTCCTTCGGTGCGAGATTCGCGACACGGGAATCGGAATCGCGGCGGACGTGCTCCCGCGGCTCTTCGAGTCGTTCTCCCAGGCCGACGCATCGACGACGCGACGGTTCGGCGGGACGGGCCTGGGCCTGGCCATCGCACGCAAACTCGTCGGGATCATGGGCGGGTCGATCACCGTCGAGAGCGAGATCGGAGTGGGAAGCCTCTTTCTCTTCGAGGTTCCGATCGACGTCGCCCACGGTGCACCGGTCTCGCTTTCTGCGAGTCCCTCGAAGGACGTCGCACGGTTCGCGACGCGTCCCAGGCTGCTCGTCGCCGAGGACAACGTCGTGAACCAGGAAGTCGTATCCGCCATGTTGGGGTCGCTGGGCTTCGACGCCGAACTCGTTCGCAACGGTGCGGAGGCCGTCGAAGCGGCCTCGCGGAACCGTTACGCTGCGATCCTCATGGATTGCCAGATGCCCGTCATGGACGGGTTCGACGCGACGGTGAAAATCAGGAGTGGGGAAACCGACGGTCGTCGGACGCCGATCATCGCGTTGACTGCCGCTGGCATGCCCGCGGAAGCCGAGCGGGCACGGAAGGCCGGCATGGATGCATTCCTCCTGAAACCCGTCACGCTCGAGCATCTGGACGCGACGCTTCGTGAGTGGATCGCGCGCACGTCCACTGCGATGTCGGACGCCATCGATGACGCGGCGTTCGAGCGGCTGCGTCGAACGGCGGGCGGCGATCGCGAGACGCTGGATCGCCTCCTGAAGGTCTTCCTCGACGACACGCCCAAGCGTGTCGTCGAACTCGATCGCGCGGCGCTCGATGGGGACATCGCCAACGTGGGAGCAGTGGCCCACCGAGTGAAGGGCGCGGCGGCCTATGTCGGCGCGACGCGGCTCACGGCGCTTCTTCAGCGATTGGAACGAGATGCGCAGAACGGCGTCGTCGACGGAGATGTCCTACGTGACGCGCGGGCGGAGTTCGCGCGCGTCGTCGATGCCTTGCGCGGCAGGATGAGTGGTGTTGCGTGAAGATTCTCGTCGCCGAAGACGACCCGTTTGCCTCTGAGGTCGTGCGGATCGCGCTCACGCAGCGCGGCCACGAAGTCGTCGTCGCCGCCGACGGCGCGCTCGCCTGGGAGGCGTTCCTCGCGCAGCCGATCGACGTGATCGTCAGCGACTGGTTCATGCCCCGGGTCGATGGATTGGAGTTGTGCCGGCGGGTGCGCGCCGCGAACCGCGAAACGTACACCTACTTCATTCTGCTCACGGCGAGCCGCAGCCGCGACAGCCTGCTGATGGGGATCGAAGCGGGAGCCGACGACTTCCTCACGAAGCCGCTGGACGCGGACGAACTGAGCGTGCGCTTGATCGTCGCGGGTCGCATCGCGTCGTTGCACCGTCGGACCGAGCTCGCCGAGCAGAAGGTGTCGCTTCTCGAGGAGCACACGCGCGTGCACACCTCGTTCGAGGGACTGGTCGGCCGCAGCCTTCTGATGCAGGACGTTTTCCGTCGAATCAAGCTCGCGTCGCAGACGGATGTGACGGTGCTGTTCACCGGCGAGAGCGGGACGGGCAAGGAGCTGGCAGCGCAGGCGATCCACGTCCAGAGCGCTCGCCGCGAGCGCCCGTTCCTCGCGGTCAACTGCGGCGCGATTCCCGAGTCCCTGCTCGAGAGCGAGCTCTTCGGTCACACCAAGGGTGCGTTCACCAACGCACACAAGGACAAGATCGGGTTCTTCGAAGCGGCGGACGGGGGCACGCTCTTCCTGGACGAGATCGGCGACGTGACCCCACTTCTCCAGCTGAAACTCCTGCGCGCGCTCCAAGAGCGCGAGATCCGGCGCGTGGGCGACGACCGTGCCCGCAAGATCGACGTGCGCATCGTGGGCGCGACGAACCGCGATCTGAAGCGTCTCGTCGCCGACGGGTCCATGCGCGAGGACTTCTACTATCGCATCCGTGTATTCGAGATCGCGCTCCCGCCGCTGCGCGCGCGCCGCGAGGACATTCCGCTGATCGTCGAGCGCTTCGTCGCCGATCTGGGGCGCACGTACGGCAAGGTCGTGAAGCACGTGGCGCCGGAGGTGCTGCACGCGTTCATGGATCACGACTGGCCGGGGAACGTGCGCGAACTCCGCAATGCCATCGA
The DNA here is from genome assembly GCA_044222185.1 of Planctomycetota bacterium. GTDB lineage: Bacteria > Planctomycetota > CAIWVZ01 > JBGANV01. Next base: position 110,859 of record JBGANV010000002.1, on the reverse strand, counting down.
GCATTGTCTGGTGGTTTGTGAAGGCGACACGATCCGGCTCGAGGATCTACCGCCCGAAGTCTGCGGCGACCTGATGGAGACGCCTCGGCCCGTCACCGGGCCGACTACCGACGACGACGTGGCCCGGATCAAGGATGCGCTGGCGAAATGCGGCGGCAGCCGCATCGAGGCCGCGAGGCTCCTGGGGATCAGCCGCGTGACGCTCTGGAAGCGGCTGAAGCGCTTCGGTCTGTAGAGGAGGGAGACCTCGGAGCGCCGCGCTCCAGCGCGGCCGGACCGGCAGGGCTCTGCCCTGCCGGGCAAACCGAGTGTCTTCGTCAGCGATCGACGTTGGCCGCAGACGAGCCTGCGAGGAACGGTTGGCCACGAGAGGCGGGGCGGAGCCCCGCCATCCGGCCGCGCTGGAGCGCGGCGCTCCGCCGCTGTGCGAAGCGCGGCGTGCGGGCGCTGTGCGAAGCGCGGCGTGCGGGCGCTGTGCGAAGCGCGGCGTGCGGGCGTCGGGCAGCGCGCGGCGAACCGACGAACGTTACGGCGCCGCGAGCTCGACACGGATGCCCTGCGACGCGCCGAGCATCGAACAGGTGCTGCTCGTCACGACCATCGCCGAGAACTCGAGGTTCTCGAGCTGCGGATCCGTGGGGATTGGGAGCGGTGTGTAGCCGAACCCCAGGTCATCTGCCGGCATCGGCAGGTAGAAGAGCAGGTTGTTCAGGTCGATCCACACGGTGATGTCGAACATCGTCGGACCGGGCTCCAGGCCAGGACCGGCAGCGATGAACACGAGCGAGTCGGTATTCGGCGTGAGGTGCGTGCAGGTGAACGCGAACCCGTAGTTCCCGAGGAGAGGCTCCGAGTTCGTGCCGAGGTGGATGTCGCCGACGCATGGCGGCGAAGCGTGCCCGAACGACTCGGCGACGAATGGCGGCTCTTCATTGCCGTCGGGGATGGCGTCGTTGTCTCGGTCGATCCCCATGCGCTGACCCGAGTCCGGTGGCACTCCCAGGACGGTGAAAGTCGAGCCCGATTGCGCCTTCGACACGAGCTGCGACCACGAGAATGGGCCGTAACCTGCGGTGTCACTCTGGAACTCGCCGTTCACCGGCACCCAGAGCAGCCCGTGGGCGACGCCGTCGAGCCGGCCCTTGATGATGACGTCGATCTCACCGAGGTTCGCGCGCGACAAGAGGAGGTTCACCTCGCTCGTTACGACCGACGACGTCGCGTTCGTGGACTTCACCGTCCGGCTGTAGCCCACGCCCGGCGGCGTGTTCGTGTCGATGCACATGAGAAACGCCGCGAGATCGCGCTTCGCGACCGTGTCTGTCGCCAACGAGCCGAACGTCGTCGGATTCGAGAGGAACGACTCGACCGTCGGGAACGCGCCGTCATGGGCGAAGCCGAAACCCGACAGTGACGTGGCACCCGCGGCGTTGTTGAACGTGTTCTTCTGGTACGTGGTCCGCAACTGCGGGACCTTCATCCCCTGCGCCTGGTTCAGGACCGTGTGGTTCACGATCTTGCTTCCGGTTCCGAGCGGGAGGTGGTGGCACGAGTTGCAGCTGCCGAGCGGTGTCGTCGCCGAGTCCACCTGGAAGACCTGCGCGCCATGTGTCGGGTTGCCGCCATTCAATGTCGCCGGCAGCGAGCGGTCGATGGCCAGGTTGGGGTTCGCCTCGAAATCACACGTCATGATGAAGTCGGTGAACGTCTGCATGTCCACCGCCGACAGCTGCGTTCCGCCCATCAGCGAGACGAACGCCGAGTTGAACGCGTTGAAGTCGGAGCGGTCGCCGCGCCAGTGCAGTGGGTTCGACCCCTGCGAGAGTCCGCGCAGCGTCTGGGTGAACATCGGTCCCTTCATCGGGTGGATGGCGATGAGTCCGTAGGTATTCGACGGGTCGGGAATCTCGATCTCTGGACCCTCGGGATCGCCCAGGTCCCAGTCCTCGTGGTCCGACTCCGCGTCGATGTGGCAGGACGCGCACGACATGGTCCCGTTGCCGGAGAGCTTGGCGTCGTAGAGGAAGCCGCGTCCCTGGCGGATGGCCGGCGGCGTCGGATCGAAGGATCCCACGGGGACCTCGACCGCCAGCGTGTCCGTCGCGGTCACGATCACCGAGATCGTGTTCGAGATGCGGTTCATGACGTAGAGACGGCCGGCCGTTTGATGCATCGCGAGTCCGCGCGGCCCCCGCTTGTTGCGAGGATCCGTCGCTGCTCCGGGCGTGTTGCCGATCTCGATCCGGTTGAGCACCGCGCCGGTCGCCGGATTGATCTTCGCGACGCGATCCGTCCCGAACGCGGCCACGTAGAGCGCCGAGCCGTTCGGCGTGAACACCGCATCCGTCGGCTGCGCGAGGGCGTTGGCCTTGGCCGCAGGGTTCGCCGGATTCGCGTAGCTGATCCCCGCGTTCAGGTCGAACTTCGTGACGGCGCCGTTCGTGATCGCGATTCGCGAGATCTGGTTGTCCACGGCGTGGCCGCGAAGGTTCGTCTCGTAACGCGTCGTGTTGCGTGCGTCCGTGTTCGCGACGAAGAGGTCTCCGGAGACCGGATTCACCGTGACGGAGAAATTCAGGGTGCCCACGCCCGTGAACAGGCGGGAGATCGTGTTCGTCGCCGTTGCGATCTCGATGACGTCGTTATCCGACACCGTGTAGGGGATCGATGCGGCATACGCGGGGTTCGTCGAATCGATGACCAGAGCCGTCTGCGGCGGCGGTCCGACGTTCGCGTTGTTCGACGGCGGCTGCGCCGGTGCGATCGCTGCCGGGAGAACCGTCGTCTTGTTCCCGGAGATGGCGACGGCGGCATAGACGTGAAGTCCATCCGCGCTCGCCGCCAGTGAGCGGGGCTGCTGTCCGGGAATGGTGATCGTCGCGACCAATGCGTGCGTCGTGACGTTGAACACGCGCACTTCGCGCGATCCGGCCACGGTGACGTAGGCCCTCTGCGGATTGCCGGCAAAGACCACGTCGCACGGTTCGTCCTTGCAGAAGATCGTGTCCGTCACCGAACCGAGCGACAGGGAGACGACGCTGACGCTGTCGGACGTGTGATTCACGACCCAGATCTCGTCGGGCGTGCGGACGCGGACCGACACCGGCTCGATGCCCACGGGAATTTCCGTGAGCAGTACCGGGTTGGAAGGTGCAGCGAGGTCGAAGACGGAAAGCCGTGCGTCAGGCGTGTCGACGGCGAAGAGCCGCGTTCCGTCGGCCGAGATCGCGATCGGGTGGACCTGGGGACTCTCGAAGTTCAGGAACACACCGGTGTTGTTCTCGTACTCCTGACCCTGCGCCAGAACGGCGGTGGCAACCGCGCTCCAAGACCAGACGACGAGAAGAGCGCACATGGGACGCGAGAGCATGACGATTCCTCCGGCTCGATGAGCGGAACCCCGTGAGGCCGTGTGTGCCCCGACGGGCGCCCTTACCCGGCGAGGAGGTGGGGAACCTCACTCCGAGTTCACGTTGCGAGCACTGCTGCGCACGAGTCCGTATCGCGCGCAGCGAAGGCGAGTCTCGTCGCCCGAGGCGTGTTGTCAAGCACGACTCCGCGGCCGCGCGTCATGGCGGAGGTGATACGGCTGCGTGACTCATGAGCGGCAGCGGGTACTTCTTACAGGGACCGTGTCGGTCCGTGCATGGTCGGGCCGATGCTCCACGTGGAGTCGCGCGGAAAAGCGTGTCGTTCCTGTCTCAGACTGCGTCGGAGTTACGTGGGCGGCCTGGCGGCGACTCACGGGCGAGAAGGTGCCGGACGTCCCAAACTTCTTGCGTCCGCGAGTGCCATCAGGGCTGCCGCGCGCGCGGATCCCTCGAGCGCGAGCCGCGGAGGACGCACCCGCTCCGAGCCCCACCCCATCTCCTGTTGAACGAGCTTGATGAGGTGCACGAACGCCGGAACGGTGTCCATTCGAAGGAGCGGAAGGAACCATCGGTAGAGCGCGTCCGCATCGGCGTGGCGTCCAGAGCGCGCGAGTTCGAACAGGTCGACCGATTCCTTCGGGAACGCATTGACGAGTCCCGCGATCCAGCCGACGGCGCCAGCGGCGATTCCCTCGACGATGAGGTCGTCGACTCCGACGAACAGCGCGAGACGATCCGAGACGAGGTGCCGGATTGCCGTGACGCGGCGTACGTCCGCCGATGATTCCTTCACCGCGTGGAGATTCGCGTGAGCGGAGGCGAGCTCGGCGATCTGGTCCGGCGTGACGTCGGTGCCGTACGCGATCGGATTGTTGTAGAGCATGCACGAGAGCGGCGTCGCGCGGATGACGGCATCGAAGTGGGCGCGCATCTCGCGCCAGTCTCCGCGGTACACGTACGGAGGCAGCACCATGAGCCCGCGACAACCGGCGTCCTGCGCCGCGCGCGCGAGCTTCACGGCGTGGAGCGTTCCCACGGCGGCGACGCCTGCGATCACGGGGACACGTGCCCCCACGCTCCTGACGAGCGTCGTGAGTACGGCGGACTTCTCGTCGGCGTCGAGAGCTCCGCCTTCACCGAGCGATCCCAGTGCGACGATTCCCGTGCAGCCCTGGTCGACCATCCAGGCCGCGTGCCGGGCGAGGAGCGCGTGATCGATCGAGAGATCCGAGGAGAACGGAGTGGTGATGGCGGGCATCACACCGTGCCAGTCTTTGCGGAGCATGGCGGCGATCGTAACGAACCGCCGTCCGGCGCCTCACGCAGTGGGGTTGGCGTCGACGCCGAAGCACCGGAGCGCGTCGACGCCGACGGGGCTCGACGGCGGCCGGGAATCGCCACCGCTCCACCCGGTGAGGACGCGCAGCGCGGGTCCACAGACGCGACCCTGGCAGGGACCCATGCCACATCGAGTCATGAGTTTCGCCTCGCGCCACGACTGGCACTCGCGGATCCTCGCCCAGGTGACGTCCTCGCATCGACACACGAGCGTGTCCGGCGCCGGCAGCGCCGAGAGTTCGGCCCGAAGGGCGAACGCTTCCTCGACTGCGCGTGCAAACCGGCGCGCTCGCGTTCGCCGCGCGAGAAGGGGATCGTCCGGCGTGAGCGCATCCACGGCGGCGCGGCCGGCGATCGCTCCCTCGACGCGCGCACACTCCACTCCTCCGATACCGAGGGCTTCGCCGGCGGCGAACACCCCTGCCGCCGTCGTCTCCAGGTTCGGCGACACGCGCACGGCTCCGTCGTCGATGGCGCAGCCGAGCAGGGCGGCGGTCTGGACGTTCGGGACGAGTCCGAACCCGACCGCCAGCGCATCGCACGCGATGCGGCGTTCGTGCGTGCCGTCGGAGAGCACGACGGCTTCGATCCTTCCGTCACCCTCGGCGCGAACGGGCCACGTGCCCGTTCGATAGCGTGCCCCCGCCGTGCGCCCGCGGAGTGCGCACGCCTGCGCCAGTTTCGCGGGATGCGCGGTGAGCTTCGCGAGGAAGCGGACGACGGTGCGCCACGGCGCTTGTTCGGCGATCTCGATCACGGTGCCGCCGCGGGCCCGAAGCTGTGCCGCCACGGCCATCAGCAGCGGACCCGAGCCGGCGACGACGATGCGCTTTCGCGCCACGTCGAACCCGTCTTTCGAGAGCGCCTGGAGTCCGCCGGCCGCGAAGACCCCCGGCAGCGTCCAATTGGGAAACGGCAGGAGAAGTTCCCGGGCGCCCGTGGCGAGGACGACGCGAGCGGCATCGACGCGGACCGCCTCGCCGCCGTCGCGCCGAATGCACCACAGCGTTCGTCCTGCACCCGTGCGATCCGCGGCGACGAGCGTGAGGCCGTGATGGAAACCGACACCATGCCTCGTGGCTTCGGCTCGCAAGCCCTCGGCTTGCCCGCCCGACGCCCGCCTCCAGATCTGTCCGCCGGCGGCGTTCGCCTCCTCGATGACCAGCACGCGACGTCCGAACCGTCCTGCTTCGACGGCCGCCGACAGCCCGGCCGGGCCCGCGCCCACGATCGCCACGTCGCACGCGATGCGTGCTGAGAGCGTCACGCTCTCGTCTCCACGCGCATTCCAGGTCGCACGTCCACGAGGCAGGCACGGACGTGGGGCATGCCGTCGAGCGTCACGCGGCACTCGTGACACGTTCCCATGGCGCACACCGGTCCGCGCGCGAGCCCGTCGACCGATTGCCGGAACGCGTCGACGCCCGCATTGAGAAGGGCGGCCGCGAGCGTCGTACCCGAGCTCGCTGCGATCGACCTCCCGTCCACGACGATTTGGATGGACGGCTCAGTCATGGGCCATTCCCCGTGCGCGCGCAAATCGATCCGGAGCATAAGGAGTCGGGGGAATCGACGGGTTCGTGCCCGTCATCAGGTCGGCAAGGAGTGCCGCAGTGCCCAGCGACGTCGTGATCCCGAGCCCCTCGTGCCCCGCCGCGATCCACGTGCCACCTTCGGCGTCGCATCGTCCGATCAGGGGCAAACCGTCGGGTGTGGCGGCGCGAAAGCCCGTCCAGGTCCGGATTGCCGAGAGTCGACCGATCGACGGCATGTATCGAACCGCCCGGTCGAGCATCCGGGACACCACGTGCGGCTCGACGACGGGATCCTCCACGTCGAGCTGTCGGGACGAGCCGATCAGCACCTGGCCCGTTGCGCGCGGCTGGACGTTGAACGCCACGGATTCGCGGGCGCCAGCGTGGGCCGACTTCACATATCCCAGTTCCACGACCTGGTGCCGGAGGAAGCCGGGGTGGCGATCCGTGATGACGAGGTGACCCTTCTTGTGCCGCAACGGCAGCGACGGGGAAAGCTCTCGCGCACGGATGCCGCCAGCGTTGACGACGGCGTGGCCGTCGATGCGCGTGCCGTCCCGCAGCGTCACCGAGCGGCCATCGATCCGTCGCGCGGGCTGGCCGCGAAGCACCGTCGCCCGCGAGCGTCGAAGGAGCCACCGTGCTGCCGTCGGCGGGTAGATCACTCCGTCGTCCGGGACGAGAAGCCCTCCCGCGACGTCGGCGCACAGCGCGGGCTCGAGGGCGCGCGTCTCGGCGGAATCCAGCAGCTGCGCCCGCGCGCCGCGCGTCTGGAAGTACGCAGCCTTGCGGCGGGCTTCTGCCATCTCCTCGTCGTCGAGTGCCACCCACAGCGTCCCGCAGACCCGCGCTTCCACGTCGCTCGGCAGTTCGGGGAGAAGGCGCGCCCATCGCAGCTGCGAGTCGCGAGCGAGCGCGAACTCGGGTTCCGAGTCGTCGAGGACGACGACGTGCCCCATGCCCGCGGCCGTGGCACTGCCTCCGATCTCCGAGGACTCGATCACCGTCACACGCATGCCGCGCGAACTCAGTGCATCGGCACACGCCGCACCGACGATGCCCGCACCGACGACGATCACGTCCGCGAGCGTCACCGCTCAGCCCCGGATGCCGTCGCGAAACGGGTCACGGTCGTCGCGGAGGAGCGTCGCCTCCGCCGTGATCCACGCCGCGCCCGCGATCGTCGGGACGATGCGCTCGCCATCCCGGCGTGCGCGCGCGCGGAAGGCGCTGCCGACGATGCTCTCCTGTCCCCACCAGACTCCGGGCGCGAGCTTTCCGTCGGCGACGAGACACGCGAGTTTGGCGCTCGTTCCCGTTCCACACGGCGAACGGTCGTAGGCCCGACCGGGGCAAAGGACGAAGTTGCGGCTGTGGCAATCCGACCGCGACGGCGTTCCGAAGAACTCGACGTGATCGATCTCCGCCCCGTCCGCGCCCGTGATGCCGTCGCGTGCGAGAGCCCGGCGGATCTTCCACGCGCGGTCCGTCAATGCGTCGACGTTGGAGAGGTCGAGGCGCAGCCCGTGGCCGTCGACGAGGAAGAACCAGTTGCCGCCCCAGGCGACGTCACCCATGACGGATCCCATGCCATGAACGTTCACGACGACGTCTTTACGGTGGCGGAACGATGGGACGTTGTCGATCTCCACGTCGCCGCCAGCCGGATCGGCGTCGCCGAGGCGAATCGTGACGAGGCCGCTGGGCGTTTCGACGAGATGTTCTCCGGCTTTGATCCGGCCCATCCGCACGAGGGTCCGCGCGACGCCGATCGTGCCGTGTCCGCATCCCCAAAGCGGTCCCACGTTGTTGAAGAAGATCACGCCGGCGACCGCACGCGCGTCCGCCGGTGGTACGAGGAGCGCGCCGACGAGGACGTCCGATCCCCGTGGTTCGTTCACCACCGCGGCGCGGAACGCGTCGTGGTGCCGCGCGAAGATCTCACGTCGTTCGACGAGCGACCCGCCGCCGAGGTCCGGTCCACCATCGATCACGACACGGGTCGGCTCACCCTCGGTGTGTGAGTCGATGACGCGGACCGCGTTCACGATGGGGCCATTCCGGCGGGCACGAGGAGTCCGTCCACGGTCCGCGCGATGTTCAGGGGGTTCGCGTCACGCAACGCAGGCGGGAGGAATCCGTCGGGCGCGTTCTGCCATGCGATCGGCCGACACCAGCGTCGGATCGCGGCGCTTCCGACGGAGGTGGTTTCAGGGCGGGTCGTCGCCGGAAACGGCCCACCGTGCTGCATCGCGGCGCAGACTTCGACGCCCGTCGTCACTCCGCCGAAGACGACGCGTCCGACGCGGCTTGCGACGACGTCGGCGAGGATCGTCGCGTGCTTCGAGTCCGAGTCTGCGGCGAACACCGCCGCCGCGAGGCTGCCGGGCAACGTCGCTGCGAGCGCCTGCATCTGTTCGGGACTCGTGCAGACGACCGCGATCGCGGATGGCCCGAAGCACTCCTCGGCGAGCGTGGGGTTCCGCGCGAAGACGTCGGCGCTGACGCGCAACAGGACTGGCAAGACCTTGGAGCCTGGCGAGCTCGCGGGCTCGGCGACTCCGCCTACGGTGCTGACGCCTTCGATCGTCGCCTGCGACCGCAGGCGGGCTGCGAAGTTCGCGAGCGTACGCGACGTGAGCATGGGCGCGGGCGATGCCGCAGCCAGTCGTCCGGCGAGTGCGAAGAGAAACGCCTCGGCGGGCTTCGATGCGACGACGAACAGGAGCCCTGGCTTCGTGCAGAGCTGTCCCACCGAGCCGACGATCGCGCCGGCGAGCTTGGTCGCGAGCCCTTCCGCATCGGCGGCGACGGCGTCAGGGAGAAGGAACGTCGGGTTCACGCTGCCCATCTCGGCGAAGACCGGGATCGGTTCGTCGCGCGAGGCCGCGAGGCGCGCGAGCGAAAGTCCGCCGCCCTTCGATCCCGTGAATCCGACCGCCCGCACGTGCGGATGCCGAACGAGTTCCTCGCCTACCGTGATGTCGCGCACCCCGCCGGCGTGCAGGAACGAGAACGTGCCGCCGGGAAGGCCGGTTCCCGCGACTGCCGCAGCGACGACCGTGGCCACCATCTCACCGGTCGCCGGATGTGCCGGGTGACCCTTGACCACGACCGGGCAACCGGCGGCGACGGCGGACGCGGTGTCGCCACCCGCGACCCCGAAAGCGAGCGGAAAATTGCTCGCTGGAAACACGGCGCAGAGCCCCAACGGCCGCAGCATGCGGCGCACGTCCGGTTTGGGGAGCGGCGTGCGCGTGGGGTTCCCGCGATCGATCACGGCGTCGACCCAGTCGCCTCGAACCGCCAGATCGGCGAATGTACGCAGCTGGAACACGGTGCGGTCGCGCTCGCCTCGGATGCGGTCGGAGCCGAGTCCCGTCTCCAGACACACCGTCTCCACGAGCGAATCGCCGAGGGCCGCGATGCCGTCGGCGATGCCTCTCAACAGCGCCGCACGCCGATCCGGCGAGCTGTCGCGCAGGATGGATTCGGCACCGCGCCCAGCCTCGCACGCGGCCGACACGTCCTGTGGAGAGGCTGCGACGAACGTGATCGCGAGGGGTGCTCCCGTCGCGGCCTCGACGCCGTGGAAACGTGCATCCGGTGCAGGCGAGGCCGCAGCGTGCCGCCCGGCGATGATGGAAACCCCGGCAATGGGTCGTGAGTCGGTCGGAGGCATGATGGTGCGCCGCGAGGAGGTCGGTGAGGGATGGCCGGGATCGTATCAGACGGCCCTGAGCAGGTCGGGCGGCCGCCTGACGGCGTCGGTCGCCGCATCCCGGGGATGACCGGACCAGGCGCTGCGTTCATCAGATCGCCGGTTCGGACTCTCCGTGCGTGTCGCAAGACGATGCGCCTCGGTCATCGTCGGCGAAGTCGGACCGCCGGGCTTCGCCCGGCCGGACGCCTGGAGTTCTGCCTTGCGCGAGACGTCGGCGAGCCTCGTCTCCTCCTACCGCCCGAGCGACGACCGTCTCGCACCCACGCCACGCGCACGACGTTCGCTACGCCACCTCGCCCCGCGCCCCGATCATTTGCCGCCGTCGGCAAACCGCCACGTCGCGCCCATGTCCGCGGCAAGCTTCGTCCCCGTGAGCGAGGCGCGAATCAGCTCGATGGGGATCGAGTTCTGCTGCAGCACTGCGTCGTGGAACGACTTCTCGGACATTCGCCCGCCTTCGACGAGCTCCCGCTGGAGCGCGCGGATCTGCATCCCGCCCAGCATGTAGCCCGCCTGGTAGAGCGGTCCGTAGTCGCCGTTGATCGAGCGACGGACCTCACCCTCGGCTGCGGCCGGCTCGTGTCCCACGCGATCCACGAGGAACTTCACGGCCTCCGTCGGCGACATGGTCCCCTGGTGGATTCCCAGCGAGAAGATGATTCGGGCGCAGCGATGCTTGCGCCAATACAACATGCCGATGCGATCCTCGGGTGTCGCCGCGAAGTTCATGTCGTAGAGGCGCAGCTCCCAATACAGCGCCCAGCCTTCCACCCAGAACGGAGTGCTGAACATCCGACGGTACGGCCGGTACCGCTGCTGCATGAACCCCTGCAGGTGATGCCCGGGTATGAGTTCGTGGTGAACGACCGCGCGTGAGAAATGGCGGTTGTTGGCGCGGAGACTTTGCAGCTTCTCCGATTGCGTCATGGCGTCCGTCGGGAACGAGACCTTGATCACCTCACCGCCGAGAAAGAACGGATTCACCCGCTGGTCGGCAGGCGCCATCATCTCCATCCGCCAGGTCTCGCGGCAGAGATCTGGAACGGTGACGAGGTCCCGCTTCGTCACCCAGTCGATGGCTTCCAGGGCCATGTCGCGAACCATGTCTGGCTGACGGCCAGGCTCGACGTGAAGTTCCTTCACGTGCTCCTGCGCCTTGCGCCAGTCGTCGCCGAAACCGAGGGCCTGCGTCGCCTTCGCCATTTCGGCGTCACACCAGGCGAATTCGCGCTCGGCGATCGCGACGAGCTCCGGCGGCGAATAGGGGATGAACTCGAATCCGAGCTCCTCGCGCAAGGCCACGTCGCCGATGGGGTCCGCGATCAGTGGGGCCGAGGCATTCTGCGTTCGCTTCGAGATGAGCCGCTCCTGGACCTTGGCCGACAGGCGGTCCAGGCCCTCGGTGCAGGCTTCGAATGGCTTCCGGCACCACCATTCGAAGGTGGGCTCGTATCCGGCGAAGTAGTCGTACCAGCCGCGGAACGCGCCACGCAGTTCGCGAAGCTGGCCCACGGTGCGGTTGGCGCGAACGACGTCGACGGAATCCAGCTCGCCCGAATCGAGACGGCGCTCGACGTCGGGGAGTGACTTGGCGATGGCATCGAGGTTTGCCGCAGCGTCCTTGGGAACGACGGCTTCGAATCGCAGACGGGCGTCCACGAGAGAGAGGATCGCGTCGCGGAACGGCAGGAGCGGCGCGGCGTCGGCTGCCCTTTGCTGCTCGCGATCGAGCGCCTTCTGGCGACGCGCGACGTAGGCGCGCAGGAGATGCCAGTCGACGCGGCCATCGACGCCGAGCGAGTCGAACGGCAAGGCGGCCAGGGACTTCTGCGCCTCGGCGTAGAACGATCGCAGTCGGTTGCGCCGCGGCTCCGAGCGGGGGCGTGGGTATTTGCGTTCGAGCGCGTCCTCGTCCGCAGCGAAACGCTCGATCACGTCTCGAAGCCCTGGATCCATGGTCGCAATGGCCGTCGGCTGCGATGCCTGCGGCGCCTGGCCGATCGAGTCGTGGAATGCAGTGCTCATGAGGACGAGAAGGATAGAGAATTCGGCGGCGCGCATGGGCCGAGATCATACCCGTGGCCGAAACGTGCGTGTTGCCGCGCGCGTGCCGCGTGCGCAGCATGCACGCGCATGGACCCGCCGGCCCGATCCGACCTCACGACCCTTCACGTGCGAAGGGCGCTCGACGGCGATTCGGAGAGCCTGGGCTGGATCGTGCGCCGTTTCAGCCCGCTGCTCCGGGTGCAGGCCGCGTTCCGACTCGGCAGCACGCTTTCGAAACGCATCGATCCGGACGACATCGTCGCCGAGGCGTGGCTGATCGCGCTCCGGAAACTCCCTGAGTTCGACACGCGGGCGAGCCGTTCCACGCCGATCGTGCTCGCGTTCCTGGCGCAGACCGTGCGGTTCGTCGCGAACAATGCGTTGCGCCTTCACCTCCGCGGCGAGGCGCGCATGGGCGGGCGGCCTCGGTCCGGCACCGACCCCTTGGACGAGGTCGCTGCCCAGATCGTCGGCGCCGTGAACGAAGCCGTTCATCATGAAACCGGGGCTGCGATCGCCCGGGCCGTCGCCGAACTGGACGAAGCGGACCGGCAGATCCTCGTGATGCGCGGGATCGAAGGTTTGTCGAACAAGGAGATCGGCGAGCTCGTCGGCGAGAAGGCCAACACGATCTCGCATCGCTACGGGCGCGCGCTGGAAAACCTGCGGCGCCGTCTTCCCGAGTCGATCTTCTCCGAGCTGGACGAGTGAGCGCGTCCGGCGCGGCATTCCCGTCCGGCGGTGCGAGTTTCGAGATTCCCGTCCCGAATCACGATTCCAGGACATGGAACGACTGAGATGGACTCGGACACCGCCGTCAACGAGTTTCTCCGCCGGATGACGGAAGATCGCGCCCGCGGTACGCCGCGACCGCTGGAGGACTATCAGGCGTCGTTTCCCGAACACGCCGAAGTCATCGCTCGGGAATGGGCGCAAATCCACGGGGAGGCCGAAACGTCGACCCCCGAGTCGCTCTCCCCGCCGGGAGTCCGCGACGGGCGCATCGGGCCGTACGCGCTGATCGGCGAGATCGGCAGGGGCGGGCAGGGTGTCGTCTACCTGGCCGAGGACACGCGTTTGCGGCGTCGCGTCGCGCTCAAGATCCTCACGCAGATCGGGCGACTCTCGCGCGACGGCAGCGAGCGGTTTCAACGGGAGGCGGAGGTGGCCGCGCGCCTCGACCACCCAGGTATCTGCACGGTGTTCGACGCGGGCGAAGAGCGCGGAGTCCTCTACATCGCCATGCGTCACCTCGAAGGGCTCGACCTGGCGACGTTGCTCGATCGCGCGCGCAGCATCCGGTCGAGCGGCGGAACGGTCGCGCCCACGGATCCGCCGATCGTCGCGGACCTCTGCGCCGGGCGCCACGACCCCATCGTCGCATTCGTGGAGAAGATCGCGCGCGCAGCCGCGGCGGCTCACGATGCGGGCGTCATTCATCGCGACATCAAGCCGGCCAACGTGATCGTGACGGCCGCCGGAGAGCCCGTGCTCGTGGACTTCGGGCTCGCCCGCGATCTCGAAGGGTCCGAGACCGGCATCACGCGGACGGACGGCGTCCTCGGCACGCCCGCGTATGCGGCCCCGGAGCAGATTCAGCGGAGCGGTCGAGCGGTCGACGCCCGCGCCGACGGCCACGCGCTCGGCGTCGTCCTCTACGAGTGTCTGACGCTGCGCCGACCCTTCGAAGGCGCGACGCGAGAGGAACTCTACCGGGCGATCCTCCAGGACGATCCCGTGGATCCGGGACGATTGAATCGGACGCTGCCGATGGACGTGCGGACGATCCTCGGGCGGGCGCTCGCGAAGAAGCCCGAGGCCCGCTACCCGACTGCGCACGCATTCGCCGAAGACCTGGGTCGGCTCCGGCGCGGCGAACCGATCGAGGCGCGACCCGTGCCGGCGCTCGGGCGCGCACTGAGGCTGGCGGTTCGCCATCCCATCGCGAGCATGGCGCTGGTGTTCCTCCTGCTGCTGGCCGCAGGCGGCGGATTCCTCCTCGCGCGCCTGCCCGAGATCCGAACCGGCCGCGAGACGGCCCGCGCGCAGGCCCGCGAGGCACGGCTCGAGTCCGCGTGGAACCTCCTCGGCAACGAAGATCACGCCGCGGCGATCGATGCCTTCGAGCGCGCCCTCGAGGATGACCCCGAATCCGCATCGGCACTGACGGGGCTCGCGCTCACCCGTCTTGCGACCGATGGTGCGAAGGCCGCGATCGATAGCATCGACGGGCAGAGGGACGTCTCGTCGCGGCCCCACGCGATCCGCCGGCTGCGCAACGATCTGGCGTCGGCGGCCGGACTTCCGCAGGGCGACGCATGTGGCGAGCCCGTCACCGCTCTCGACTGGTTCGTCGAGGGCTCCGTCGCGCTGTCGCACGCAGCCACGGGACGGCTGGGGTACGCCGCGCGTGCCGCCGACGACCTCACGCGTGCCGTGTTGTTCCCCGGTGATCGGCCGATCTACTACTACTTCCGTCTGGCCGAGGCCGTCGAACGCGCGGATCGGCCGGCGTTGGCGCGCGACGTCTCGAAGATCCTGCTCGATCACGTACCCGGAACGTTCGCGACGCGCTATTGGGCGGCGCGCGCGCTCGGACGTGTCGACCCCGAGGCGGCGCTCACGATCTACGATGGGCTTTGTCGCGACGATCCCACCAACGTTCCCGCTCGGGTTGCCGCCGCGAGCGTCGCGTTCGATCGCGTGAAGGACCCGTCACGCGCGCAGGCCTGGATCCGCGAGGCCCGCCGGATCGCACCGGGGGATTTCCGCGCGCACGTCGCGGAGATCGACCTGCTCCTCGGAACGAATCACCCGGCCGAAGCCCGTGCGAGCACGGTCGACCTGCTCGAGGCACACTCCGCACGCTCCCGGGCGTGGTACGTGGCGGGACGGGCCGCCATCCGGCTGGGTGACTGGGCCTTGGCGCGGCGCCGCCTGGAGGAGTGCGGTCGGCGCGATCCGCTGTTCTGGGGCGTGCCGTCTCAGCTGGGGAAGCTCTGGGCTGGGAAGGGGCACGTCGGAGCCGCGATCCGGTGCCTCGAGGAGGCGGCCCGGCTCGAGCCCAGGGCCTTCGTTCCGCGTTGCGACCTCGGGCTCTCCCTCCTCGCCGTTCGACGCGACGTGGAGGCGGTGGCGGCGTTTCGATCCGCGATCGCGCTGGATGCGGTGAACCCCGAGGCGCAGCGGGGCCTGTGTCGCGCCCTGCTGATGACCGGTGACCCTCGCGCCGCGCTCGACGTGGCGCGGAAGTCGGCCGCACTCGAAGGGGACGTCCCGAGGCTCGAGCGCGCCGTCGAGCGTGCGCGTGCGCGGACGTCCGGAATGCCACCGCCGCCCCCCGCCGACGAATCCGATCGACTGCTCGATGCCGTGCTCGCGGAAGCGGCGGGCGAGTTCGACCGGGCGTCGAGAGCGTGGTCCGCATGTTCCACTGCGCCCGGGCCCTCACCCGCCGACGTCCCGGCATTCCGTGCGGCGCTGTGCGAGGTTCGCAGCGAGGTCGCGCGGGGTCGAACGGAGCGCGGGCGCGAACTGCGCGACCACGCGTTCGAGAGCCTCACGAGCCTCCGCGAGGGCTGGGCAGGTGCTGCCGTCGACGAGCCCGGTCGCGTTCGACTGGCGCTGTTTGCAAGTGCGCTGATCGAGGATCCCGCGCTCCAGTTCTTGCGCTCAGGCGACTCCGCCGCACTCGGGCCGGAGGAGCGCGCGAACTGGAATGCGCTTTTCGTGGAACTCGCGCGGATCCTGCGCGAAATCGAGACGAGCTGAGATCGGTGATCCCGTCCGCGTCGCGGCGGACATGGATCCTCCATCGCATCCCCCGTCGCGGGCGCCGATCGCCCGACTTCAGGAGACCTTCTCATGCTCAGCCTTCGCTCGATCGTGTTCCTTTCATTGATCCTCCCGTCCGTCGTCGCCTCGACACCCGGACCGCACGGCCACGAACACCTCGTTCCGAGGTCGACGTTCGACGGGACACCGTGGCCCGCCGGAATCGTTCCCTACCGGTTCGCGGCGGGAATCTCGGCCGCGCAGCAGGCGGGCGTGCTCGACGCCATGGCGGAGATCGAGGGTGTGTCCGGAGTGAACTTCGTTCCGTGGACGGCGCAGGTGAACTTCATCACGGTGCGCCCGAGCCCGAGCTTGACCTGCCCCGCGTCGTGCAGCTTCTCGGCGCTGGGCATGACCGGCGGCGAACAGTTCGTCGACATCGGATCCAGTCACTGGTTCACGCGGTTCATCATCGTGCACGAGCTGTTCCACACGCTCGGGTTCCGGCACGAGCATCAACGGCCTGACCGCAACACCTACATCACGGTGAACGTCGCCAACATCTCGCAGACGCTTTGCAACGGGCCCTGCGATGGGGCGTTCGCGATCCGCGCCAACGCGACGACGTATGGCGGATACGACTTCGCGTCGATCATGCACTACGGCCAGTCGAACTTCAGCAACGGGAACGGCAACACGATCGACCCCAAGCCGGCCTATGCGGCCATGGCGTCGCTCATGGGGAACTCGTCGAACATGACGGTGACGGACGCCCTCGGCCTGCAGGCGGTGTACGGGCTTCCTGCCGCACCAACGATCACGAACATCACCCCGGACTTCATGGTGCTCGGCACCACGCCGCCCACGATCACGATCACGGGGGCGCGCTTCTACGACGGCTCGACGAACAACCAGGGCGTCCAGGGGACTCGAGCGCGCTGGAACGGCGCGCCGCTGGCCTTGACCTACGTCAGCCCGACGCAGGTGCAGATCGCCGTCACGAACAACATGGTCGCCGCGGCGGGCGCCGGCTGCGTGACGATCGAGGTCGAGAATTACGCCGTCCCCGGCGGCGGGACGTCGAACACGGTGATGTTCAACATCATCGACCTGACGCCGACCGTCGATCGGTGGCGAGGCAACACGCCGTCGGAGAACTCGGGGTTCGCCGTCGCGGGGGTCCGCGACGTGAACGGCGACGGACACGACGACGTGGTGATCGGGGCACCGGGGTTCTTCTCGAACGACGGCCGCGTCACCTGCTACTCCGGTGCCACGGGCGCCACGTTGTGGAACTTCACGGGACCTTCCGATTCGGCGCTCGGGACCGCGGTCGCCGCCATTGGTGACGTGGATGGAGATGGAATCGACGACGTGGCCGCGGGCGCTCCTGCGTACTCCGGGGGACAAGGCCGCGTGTACGTCCTGCGAGGCAACGACGGGAGCCTGATCCGCACCCACACGGGCGCCGCGGGCGACGGCCAGGGGCGCGCGGTCGCCAGTGCCGGTGATTACAACGGCGACGGCATCCCGGACCTCATCGTCGGTGGCGGAACGGCGAGCGGACTCGCCGGCGTCGTCCGTGTCTACTCCGAGTCGAACGGCGCGATCCTCGCGACGTTCAACGGTGCCGTCGCAGGCGAGCAGTTCGGCGTCGCCGTGGGAGGCGGGGTCGACGTGAACCTGGACGGGGTGCCGGACGTGGTGATCGGCGCGCCGTTCTCGGATGCGAACGGGAGCAACTCGGGACGCATCGAGATCCGCGCCGGTGGAACGGGAGCGCTCCTTGCGACGCGGAGCGGGAGCGGGGCCGACGACCAGCTCGGGATCTCCGTCGCCATGATCCGGACGAGCGGGTCGGGCGGATTCGTCGTCGCTGGTGCGATCGAGCCGGGCGACCTGTTCGGAGCGGGCGTCGGCCCGGGATACGTTCGTGTGTTCGGGTCGTCGGTACTCGCCTATGCCGTCGTCACGACGCTTCCTGGGAATGCAGTCGGCGACCGTTTCGGTGGCTGCGTGCGCTCGGCGGGCGATCTCGACCAGGACGGGTCCGATGAATTCATCATCGGCGCATGGCAGGGCGGGACGCCGGCGGGACCCACGGGCGCGGGCTTCGTGCGCGTGGTCGACATCGAGGGGTTCGTGACGGTCTTCGAGACGGCCGGCGCGGCGTCCGGCGATCGCTTCGGATTCGCAGTCGCTTCTGGCGGTGACCTGGATGGCGACGGGCGGTGGGACGTGTTGGTCGGTGCTCCGAACAACGACGCGACGTGCCCCGCTGCCGGCGAGGTCCGCGCGTTCCATCCGCCGGTGCCGCCGGCCCGCGGCCGCGTACTGATCACGGAGGTGAGCTGGGACAATCCGGATGGAGTGGAGGTCACGAACTTCGGTTCGAGCAGTGTCAGCCTGAACGGCTGGCGACTCGAATGGGATGACGGCGCCGTCACGCTCAAGCAGGCGGTGCTATCGGGCACTCTCTCGGGAGGCGCCTCACTGATCGTCGTCGAGATCGGCGGGAATTTCGCAGGCAGGCCCGCCGCCGTGACGCAACTCGCCGCGTTCCCGGCGATCGGGACGACGACGCAGGATTTCACCGTGAGGCTCGTGCGACCCAACGGCGTCGTCACCGATTCGGTCCGGATCGCGGACGCCGGTGGCGTCCACGCGATCCCGTCGAAGGGAGATCTGTTCCGAGGTCTCGCACTCCGAAGCGTCGGAGCCGTGGGCGTCGAACGGATCTGGGAGCTCGATTCCAACGCCGGGGCCGACTGGACGGCGGAGACGCAGACCAGCATGGGACGCGAGAACCGAAGCTCGGGGCCGCGCGGGACCGATCCCGTCCCGTCGACGACCGTCCTCATCACCGAAGTGGACGACAACCCGGACTTCGTCGAGATCCGCAACCAGTCGGGTTCATCGTTGGATCTGTGGAACTGGTACTTCCTCGCAAGTGCGCAGAATTCGCCGACGGCGGCGCCCACGTTGCTCCTGCCTTGGCCGGATTCGACTGCGATCGCCGCGAACGCGCGCATGGTGATCGGTGACGCGGCGCCGGCTCCGACCGAGCTGCCGGCGTTCGTGGAGTTCCGTTCGCTCGCGGCGGTCGGTGGCGGAAACCTGCCTTTCACGACGTCCGAGTTCGAACTCGGGCTTTACGACAGCCACGGCCGTCTCGTGGACCTCGTGCGCACCGTGGCAGAGGCCGGTCCGGTCGTCCACAACACTCCGCGCGTGCCGTCAGCCTGGTCGGACTTCGTCGGAGGCGCGCCGCGGACGCTGCTCGGCGATCGGTGCATCGGCCGCGTGTCGACGACGGACGCGGATGCCGGGTCGGATTGGCGGGCGGTCGCCACGCGATCCATGGGCTTGCCGAATCCGGCCGGCGGGTTCACGGGAGCTTCGGGTCATGCCGACGCGTTCGACGTGCGTGCCCACACGACGGCGTTCCCAGGGTTCACGATCATCATGAACGCAGGCACCGTTCGCGCCGGTGACACCTACTACTTCCTCGTCAGCGGTGGCCACCAGAGCGGTCTCGGCCCGGTGCTCGGGCTTGGTGCGGACGCCCTCACGAACTTCCAGGCGTTCGGCACGACGCCGCCGTTCACGGGAGTGCTGGACGGTCGCGGCTCGGCGCGGATCGACTTCGACGCCGTGTTCCCGGCTGGGCTGGATTTCGACGCGATCTTCGCGCTCGTCAGCAACGCTGGCGTCATCACGGCGCAGACGCTGGTCCTCGAGTTCGACTCCTGACGGCGTCCCGAGGAGTGGTCGGGAAACGACACGGGCGCCGGGCTTCGAGGGCGGATCGGATCCGACCTCTGGCCCGGCGCCCGCGCTCGATCATGACTCGAGGATCTTGATCTTCTGCGTGCGGGCCGCCGCCGCCTTCGGCACGGTGACCGTGAGCACGCCGTTCTTCATCGTCGCCTTCACGGCCGTGCCGTCGACGGGCACGGGGAACTTGATCCCGCGCGAGAACGAGCCTCGAACGCGTTCGACGAAGTGCCAGCGCGTGTCATCGCCGCCCTTCGTGGCCTCGGGCTGCTCGGCGCTGAGCGTCAGGACGTTCTCCGAGAACTGCACGTTGATCTGATCGATCGTGAAACCGGGCACGTCCATGACGACCGTGTATGCGTCGGTCGTCTCGTTCAGATCGATGGGCGGAGTCATCGTCCCCGATCCGCTCGCGCGCTGGTTCCCGAGGACGTTCTCGAACAGGTGGTCGAAGGTGCCGAACGGTGAGAAGAGGCTCGAGAACTGACGGGACGAGGCTGGGGCGCAGGAAAGTCCGTTTCGCATGGGTCTGATCTCCTTTTTCTGGTCTGGCGCCGTCGGAAGTCGCATGTCGAACGCGACGACGCATCCGTGATGCCCCACATCACAACTGCCGTGCCAGACCGCGCCGATGGGGCGCCGATTGGCGGATGCGCCCGTGAATGAAGCACTTGCGAATTCCGGGGCGGAAAGGACGTTCAGGCCCGGCCGCGGGCCTCTCGGACAGCGTGGCAGTCAGGTGGCTGCCACGGTGATGGGGCGCGGCGCCGTCCGAGTGTCAGCGCGACTCGGCGCGGGGCGTCCAGCGGTAGACCGCGACCGGATTGGTCTCACCGGGGTCGACGATGCGCGCAACCTCGACGCCCAGGTCGACTCCGACCGCGGCGGCGGTTCGAGCCAGCGTGAACGTCTCGCCGCGGCGCGCCGCCAGAGCCGCGGGGGCATCGGGGAACAGCTCGGGCACCCGCCGCCCGTAGAACATGATCACGGCGTCGTCTTCGGCGATGGAGACGAACCTCGCGGAACCGGGAACGTTGCGCGCGATCCAATTGCCGAGGTGGTATCGCCCCGACTTCTGCGGCGCGAACGTCTCCAGGACGCCCTGGTAGAGGCACATGGCGAGTAGGGCCGTGGCGAGGGTCGACGTCAGCAAGCGCGTGGGCCGACCTCGTTGCAACCAGATCATCACGGTGCCGATGGCGGATGCCGCGCCGAGGACCGCCGCCGCGCCTGACAGGTCCATCTCGCGAGTGATGCTGAGCGCGATCAGCGCGGGAACGCCGAGCGCGATGAGCGCGCACTGAACGACCAGGACGATCCGGCCGAACTTCGTCGTTCCCCGGGCACAATCCACGAGGAAGCCGGCCGTGACGATCGCTGCCGGGGGCAGGAGCGGAAGCGCGTAGGCGTCCTTGCGGCTCGAGAGGCAGAGCAGGAACGCGAGCCCCGTGAGGAACCACCAGCGCGCGCGTCGGGTCCGCTGATCCCCCGGTGTGACGAGCGATGCGATGAACGCGAGGGTCCACGGCGCGAGGAACTTGAGGAGCGTGCCCGCGTACGTCCACACGGACCGTCCGTCTTCGGCGTCGTGCTCGAGGCGTGAGCCGATCTCTCGCTTCCACACCGAGAGGGCGTCGGGGAGGCGATCGAACACCGCGTGAGCCCACCACGCGATGGGACCGAAGGCGATCACGAGACCGATCAGCAGCGTCGCCAGGCCCGGTTTGCGTACCGGTGCCGACGGCCGGACGA
Source organism: Planctomycetota bacterium (assembly GCA_044222185.1). Lineage (GTDB taxonomy): Bacteria > Planctomycetota > CAIWVZ01 > JBGANV01. Next base: position 89,542 of record JBGANV010000002.1, on the reverse strand, counting down.
ATCCCAGGCCGATCCCTGCGAAGACGAGGGCGATGGGACCCTTGGCCAGCAGCGCCAGGCCCAAACCTCCGAAGCCGACGAGCCACAGGGCCTGCCCGATGAGCCGGTCGCGTCGCAAGGCCGCGGCCCATGCTGCGATCGCGACGGCGCATCCCGCCGTGAGAAACGGATCCGACGTCACCTTGCGGAACTCGATGATGGCGACGAGTCCGGCACCGGCGACCGCCGCGGCGACGTTCGCGACGGCGCGGTCCGCGAGGTCGCGTGCGAGGAACCAGATCGCGAGCAGGGTGACGAGTCCGGCGATCGCCGCGGCGACGCGCGCGGCGCCGACGCTCGGCTCGTCGTGCGAACCGAAGGCGATCATCGATGCCCAGTACGCCAGGGGCGGTTTCTCGAGTCGCGGCAGGCCGCGCAGTTGGGGCACGATCCACTCGTGGCTCGCACGCATCTCGCGAGCCGTTTCGATCGCACGGTATTCGTGGGGTGAGGCGAGGAGCCGGTGCTCGCGATGCAGCGCGAACGCGACGGCGGCCGCGACGAGGATGAAGACGAGGAATGGCCATGCGCTCAGCGACCGGCTCATCGCGACTTCCTCCCGGTCAGCTGCGCGCGGATCGCGTCCCACGAGTCGAGCGACTCGAAGACGAGAAGTTTGGATTCGTTCGCGTCGGTGCACGCGAAGAGCCCGACGCCTGGCACGAGGGCGCATCCCTCGATGCGCCGCATCGGCGTGCGGACCTCACCCAGGATCGTCCGTTGCGCCAGGTCCATCAGGATGATGTAACCCTGGTTGGAGACGATGATCGCGTTGCGCCCGTCGGGGGAGATGTCGATCCCGCTGAGGCTGTTCGACTCCAGGATCGCAGCGTGCTCGGGCGTGATCCCGTCCTGCGCGAGGCGCACGACGGCCGCGGGGTGCGACTCGTGGACCAGGATCGTCCGTTTCGAAACGGGATCGATCGTGATTCCTTCGAACATCCGGTTCGTGCCCTTGGCGGGCGAGATCACGGGCAGGGGGCGTTGATTGATGACCGCGAGGTCGGAGAGACGCAGGTCGGCGAGGAGGTGCTGCTGCTCGTCGACGATCATCGCGTGCTCGTCGTCGACGAGCACGATGTCCTCGAAGTCGAGGCCCTTCTCGCGGCGCTCCCGGACGACTTCACCCTCGAGAGAGAGCTCGGCGATGTAGCCACTGTCTGCCACGGTCAAGAGGTGCTTGCGTGAGGGCCAGTACGCGAGACCGGAGCACTCGTGGATCTTCTTGACGGTCACGCTCCGCGTCGGGGCGAGCGTGAGCTTGTCGATCCTCCTCGAGTCGACGACGAACGTCGTCGTTCCCACGACGGCGACGGCGACGATCCAGAAAACGCTCGCGTAGCGGCGCAGTGAGTCCGTCATGTGGTGAACGTGTTCGGTGTCACGCGGGGACATTCTCGTTCGGGGCCGTCGGCTGATTCCATGGAGGCGTCACAGCCTATGACGGCGGTTGCCGAGCGTAAAGGCATGTCGCAGCGTCGCGTCGCGATCGTCGTAATCCGCGTACGACGAGTCACACGGTGTTTGCACCCTGAAACGACCGGGCTCACCGTCGCCGCGCGACCGATCCCCGCATCGCGAAGCCTCGGCGCCCGCACCACGACCCTGAGCACGTGCGGCCGCCCGCGGGCCGCGCCGTAGAGGGGGGAGAGGGACGCCGGCTCGGCGCCCCTCTCTTTTTCGCGGGCGCGGGGGGCCGCCTGCGCGATTCAACCCGGGCTCGTGGCCCAATAACCGTCGCCAGCCTGCAGGTCCGGCCCAAGCCGCTCGGCCAGACGGTCGACGGCCTTCTGAAGCCGACGGGCGACGTTCGACTTGTTGATTCCGCCGAGCTCGGTCGCGACGTCGTCGAGGGTGCGGCCCTTCAGCAGGACTTCGCGGATGACGAGGCGTTCCTTCTCCTCCGCCGCCTCCAGGTGCCTCGCGATCAACGAACGCAGCCTCGCGCGGACGCGCTCGCGGATCGAGGCGTCCTCACGTTCCTGCGCATGGGCCGCCGCGGATGTTTCATCGACGAAGGGTTCCGGCATCGAGTCATCCTCATCGGGAATCTGGGAGATCATGTGGACGACGACGCGGCTGCGCACCGCGCGGGAGAACGTCTCCTCAGGCGTCTCTCCCGCGACCGGGCCTGCGATGCCTTCGGCAGCTCCGACCTCGAGGTGGGCGCGATGCGTCCGAATGATCCGTTGCACCTGGCGGTCGTGGCGGGCGAGTTTCCGTGCCGCGTCCCAGGCTGCTCCGAGGAGCGGCAGGTACGCGAAACTCGTGAACGTCGCGCCACGGCCGGCATCGAAGCGCCGGACGAGCTCCAGGAGTTTGGCGTACGTCGCGCCGATGAGCTCATCGACGTCGACGTGACGGGGCAAGCGGCTCTTGACCAGCCTCGCGAGGCTCTCCGCGTAACCCACGTGATTGGCGGCGAGAGTGGCCTCCTCTGGCGTCAGCGGCACACCGGAGGTCACATCCATCATCTGCGGTTCGGGCTTCGTCATGGCAGTACCTGTGCCTACTGGTGACCTGGAGAAGTGAGGGTCCAGATGAGCAATCCCATGAGGCCGACCAGCGCCAGGACGAGGCCGATGAAGGCGACCGCATCGCGGCGACGTCGAGCCGTCGCATCCGATCGTTTGCCCTTCTTGCGCGGTTGCGGTCGGGCGGGCTCCGGCGGTGGATCGATGGGATCCTGGGCGGCACCGTTGGCCGGAAGGTCCGGCAATCGGCATGCGTTGAAGAACGTGAGCGTGGAATCGCCCGCGGCGATGGCATCGCCGTGCACGAGACGGCGTCCGTCGGAGCCCGTGATCAGGAGGCCGTCGACGCGCGTCCCGTTCTGGCTGACGTTCTGAAGCCAGAAGTCCTGGAGAGCCGCGCGATAGGTGATCTCGAACTGGCGCCGCGAGACCTTCGGGTCGTCGATGACGATCGTGCAGTCCGGCCCTCTCCCGACGGTGACGACACGGTCCGGATCGGGTCGGAGTGCGCGCTCGCGCGGATGCCCGCCAGTGGAGGGGCCCGCATCGAGGACCAACCGCGCTTGGAGCAAACCCTGAACGAAGGACGTGGGACCGGTGTCGGAGGCGACCTCGACCAGAGCCACGGACCATCCGTCGACGCCGACGAGCTCGCCCTTGCGAATCGATCCGGCGGATCGGCCGTCGGCGCCGTAGACCTGCGCTCCGTCGCGCGTCAGTCGGACGTGGACGGCGCCGTCGTCGTCAGGTGGCCTCGCGCCGTCGGGATCGATCACGACCGGTACCTGCGGCGGTCGAGCCCCGAAGCGCAACTCGACGCAGCGATCCTGCAAGCTGCTTGTGGACTCACTCGACGGGGGCGGGCCGACGCTCGAACGGGCGCCTTGGCGCGGCCGCGGCGGCGAGCCGAGGTCTGGTTGGAGGGACATGACGAATCAATCAGCGTGAAACCGCGCGCCCCGTTGTGCATCGAGTGAATTCGATCGCGACGCGCGGACCGCGCACCGTTGATGGCGCCATGCGATCGGCCGGTCGGCGACCTCACGGACGACGGCGGGTCAGGGGTCGATTCGGAACGCGGGCCGGAACCCCACGTCCGCGAACCGCTCGTCAGCTTCGTGTCGACGCGCGAAGAGGAGCCGCGCGCGGTCGGCGAGCGTCGCAGGCAGCGGAGTCAGCCATGAGCCTCCCGCAGCGAGCGCGATTGGCGGTTGATGCGGTTGACTCGGCTCGAGCCACTCGGCGACGTTCCCGAGCACGTCGACTGGCGTGACCTTCGACGCATCGCCGATTTCGCACGTGGCGCGCCGCAAGACGACGGCACGGTCATCCCAGGGGAACGGCTCTCCTCCCGTCGGGTGTCGGAGTCGCGCGACGGCGGACGTGTCCCAGAAGTTCGGAAGCGGGCCGAATCGCGGCGCGAGGGCCGCGGCCACGAACGCGCCGTTCGCCAGGTCCAGGTCCGAGTGCGACGCACGCAGGACGGCGACCCACTCGGCGAGCGAGGGCAGGGTGAAGCCGAAGCGCAGGCAGAACGCCGAGGCCTCGTCGTGCGAGATGGCGGTGGCGGGATAGGCAGCATTCGATGCCGAGCAGGCCGGATCATCGATCTTCGGCAGGCCCGACTCGGCGTGGCCGGGGACGACCAGCCGGTAGGCAGCATTCGAGACTTCGCAGACCCCGACGTAGACCGGCGACGCGATCGGTTGGAACGCTGGCCCCGGCGACTCCGATGGATCATCGGCGCTCGTCGCCGATTCGAAGGCCGCTTCGAGGCGACCGTCTTCGACGGCCGACGGTTCGATGAGGACGAACACGAGGCCCGTGCGACGATGTTTCACCAGGCGAGGCATTCCCGATCCGCCGTCCGCCAGACCGCCGCGGGGCATGGCTTCGAATCCCGCCTCGACGAGGCGTCGCTCCCGTCGGGCGCGAACCTCCAGCAGCGTGATGGCAGCGGCCTTCTGGCTCTCCCTCCGTTCGACGTCCGCGATCGCGTCGAACCAATGTCGATCCTCGATGAGATCGAGCGTCCTCGAGAGATCCGAGCCAGAAGGGACGGACGCGGCCCCGCGGAGCGGCCGCAGGATCTCGGCGGCGGCGACGCCCTCGCGCCAGTCGCCGGCCGCGAGCGCGATGCGAGCACGACAGGCGGCCGCCTCGATCCGAAGCGCTTGCGGAACGGCAATCCGCGCCAGGGCGGCGCGGGCCTCGTCGATGAGTGCGACGCGCACGTCGATCGACGCGCTGTCGGACGCGGAGATGGCAGTTCTCATCACCGATCGCAGTCTCGACGCCACGACCTCCGACTCGCTCGAGCCTCGGCGGACCGCCGGTGCGGGCGCTGACTCGGTCGGCACCCGGGACGCCGAGAGCGCCTCGGCGCGTCGCTCGACGTCGGCGCGTTTCGGGTCCGAAAGGTCGAGGTCGCGGGCGTGGGCCTTCAGCGCGCGAACGGCCGCGGCACGCAACAAGACGTCCCCCGGCTCGGCCGCGACGGCCGACTCGAACCACCGCGCGCGCAGGCGTCGCCGTTCCACCACCGTTCGGGACGTGTCGTCCTCGCATCCGCGAAGGAGCTCGTCGAGCCCTTCCGCCGCCTTCCGGTAGGCGTGTGCGTCTGCTGCTTGCGCCAACTCGGCGGGCACGGTGCGCTCGGCCTGGGCGCGAGCCGGGCGGTCGATGACGCACGCCGCCAAGGCGATCGCCACGGCGACGAGCGCGCTCCGTCGACCATCGCGAGCCCATTCACGTGTTCTTGCGTGCACGGCGGCTTCAGACCTTCAGCCGGAAGCACTTGACGTTCGCTTCGACTGCGCCGGTGAGGAGCGTGTCGGCGTTCACGACACGGATGACTGCCGGCTGACCAGGGGCGATGCGTTGACCGATTATCGGGATGAAGTCTCCCGCCGTGTCCTCGGCACCCGGCGCGATGATGTCGATGTTCGCCGGGCCAGTCGTCGGAACGGCGATGATCAAGTGGAAGCCCGTGCGGAGCGTCCGCATCTCGACCGTCGCCGCGTTCGCCGCGCCGACTCCGCTCATCCGCACCTTCCTCGAGTCGACCTCCTCCCAGACGTCGCTGACGACGGCGTTGTCCGGATAGCGAATCTTGCCGGCGCGCCGCAGCGCGACGGATTGGTCCTTGAGCGCGGCGTTGATGAACTCCGCGTTCGCTTGCTCGAAGAGCGGTCGGAGTGACTGCTCCCAGCTGGCGCGCCGAATCGGCTGTCGGGCCGACATGCTCCCATCGAGGAGCTCGCGCAGGATGTTCGCGCGTTGGCCGTACGTTTGGGCGCCGGGGACACTGACTCGTGGACCCGAGTGTCCGGAAGTCGTCACGTCGCCGGCATACAGGAGGCAGACGACTTTCCCACTGGCGGCGATGACCGGGCTCCCACTTGCGCCGCCTCCGCCGGCGGCAGTGAACGCGATCAGTTCGCCACGGTCCGAAGGTGCGGCGCCCAGGAAGAAGTCGGAGATGCTCGAGATCCCGCCGTTCGCCATGATCGGTACCGGGCGCTCCATGTTCAGGCCGCGGTTCTCCATGGTGAAGCCGATGAACCCGACCGAGTCCATCTGCTTCATGGAGCCGAGCTCTGCGTCCGAGGCGATCGGCAGCGGGGGCGCTTGTCGCGGGACGTACCCCGGGTCGACCTCGAGCACGGCGATGTCGCACCCGCCCTTGATCGACTCGAATGGGGCGGCCGAGAGGTTGAGCGTGTACCGCTTCACCAGATCCTCGAACTCGAGGTAGCCAGGGTGAGTCCGTTGCCCGACCAGCATGAGGTCGACCGGCGGTGTCGCGCCGCTCCGCGCGATCAGCGTCTCTCCCGGCTTCAGGTTGGCGAACGCCCGTGCCACGTGGCCATTCGTCGCGAGAAGTCCGGGGGCGCAGGACCATGCCGTTCCGAACGGATCGTCCGTGACGTTGTTGTTCTGGTCACGCGATCGTCGCGCGACGACGTAGACCGAGCCCTTGTACTCGTTCAACTTGCGGCTCAGTGCCGCCGCATCCGCGTCGACGACGACGGGTGGTATCGGCGGGGGCCAAAAGAAGAAGTACGCCGCAGCCGCTCCGACGGCGACGACGAGCAGGCCCGTCGCGATCCACACGACGCGCCGTCGCTCGTGGGCCGTTGCGGCGCTGACGACGCGAAAGAGCGTCGCCTGACCGATGCCCTGCTTCTGGCCGTGCATGGGAACGGCGGGAATGGCGGGGGACGCAGAACGTTCCTTCGGGCGATTGATGATCGTCGCGCTGCCGAATTCGTCGGCGCCCCGAGCGAACGGAGGCGGACCATCGGCGAACAGCGACAGGCGCGGGCCCGTGGGTCCGCCCAGCTGCACGTCGTCCGACGGGCCGATGCGCGAGGGTTGGTGCGGCCGCAGTCTTCGCCCGTTGACGAAGGTCCCGTTGCTGGACTCGAGGTCGACGAGCGTGACGCCGGAGGGCTCCGTTCGGACTTCCGCGTGGACGGCGGAGACCAGCCGATCCTGCGCTTCGTCGAACACGACGTCGTTGCCGCGACGCCGCCCGATGCGGACGACGGGCTTGGTGAACCGTTGCTCCCGGCCAGCGAGGGTCGAGTTGGCAGCGTGACGGACGATCAGGGTCTCGGCCATGGCGTGTTCCTGTCTCTCGTGATGAACGCGGTCCGCGGGCCCTGCCGGCGATGCGGCAGATCATCCTCAACGATCGCGGAACGCGGAGCGTCGTTGCGCCGAGTCGTGCGGGTCCGGGCGGAATCCACGCGTCCCAGCGGGACCCCGGCTTCGAGAGGCTCGTGCAACGGAGCGCCAGCAAATGCGATTGCACTGCGGAGGCAGTGGCCTGGCCCGTCACGGGCTCGGTGATCGCTGCTCTGCACCGTCGGGCCCGCAACGACCGCGGGGCGAACCCTCCATGGAGCGTCCAATGACCCTCGAGTCCACCTGCCGCGCAGTCGTGATGGCGATCGTCACGTTGGTGATCGTTTTCGTGCCTGGTTGTGCTTCGCGCGAGATCCCGGACCGGGATGCGCTGTTCTTGAGCCAGGCCGGTCAGACGAAATACGAGGAAGCGCGACGGGGCTGGTTCGAACTCCACTCCGCGCCACTGTCGCAAGACGAACTCGAGAGCGGACGCCGGCGTCTGGTTCTCCGCCCGCTCGATGACGCGATCCAACACGACCCCCAGTGCTTCTTGTTCCACTCGAAGCTCGGGGAAATGCGCCTCGACGCCGTGGCGCTGCGGCATCCGCGCGGCGCGGCGGCCGAGAGCGCACACGCGCTTGCGTTCAACCACTTCGGCGATGCCCTGCGGATCTGCCCGGACTGGCCGCCTGCGTGGATCGGGCTCGCCCTGATCGCGCGTCTCGAAGGCAAGTACGCAGAAGCCCGCCGCTACCTCGAGAGCGCGGAGGTCGCCACGTCGTCCCTCGAGGCGTGGGACCAACCGCCGGGCGAGGCGTTCCTCTCGTTCCTCGGAACGATCATCGGGAAGAACTTCGCAGCGAACATCGGGGCAGTGTTCAACTCGAGCCGCCTGCGAGACGACCCCACGATCACTCCGACGGCTGCCAAGCGCATCGTCGCGACGTGGTTGAAGGAGAGCTGGTCGTGGAACGTCGCGGCTCGGGGTCCCGGCAACGGAGTTCCTGGCGCGACGTGGCGCTCGGACGTCTTCGAGGCGAGCCGCGCCCTGATCCAGGCGGAGCGCGCCGCAACGGATCTCGATGAATCCGTCGATGCCATGGGACCGGCGGTCAAGGCCCACGATCCCGCGTACGTCGCGCGCATGCGCGCTTACGCCGAGCGTCTGCGCGAAGTTCTCACGATCGACAAGAACTTGTTCGTCGTGAAGTTCCGACTGGGCGCGACCTACATGGAGATCGGCGAATTCGACAAGGCACGCGTTCAGTTCGAGGCGTTCCTCGATTTCCGTGCGCGACCGACCGCGCTCGCCGCGAACTACGATCCGCTCGTTGCCGGGCTGCTGGTCGTCTACACCCAGCGGTTCCTCCAGGAAGGAACGAAGGACACGCTTGACGACCTGGCCGGGTTCTCCCAGTTCGTCGCAACGACGGCTGGGACGGTCGACATGGGGTTCTCGCCGTTCTGGAACGCGACGCAGAGGTTCTTCGCGGCATTCGCCGCGCACGACTCGGACGGGATGCGCGCGGCGTTGGATGCGGCGGAACACCGGGGCGGCGACGACGCCGCCGACCCGTTCGGGTCCACTCAGAAAACCGCCGATCGCGTCGTCGCCGAGATGCGCCGGCTGATCCATGAAGCGACCAACGGATGAGGAGGAGCAGGTGATGAACGCGTCAGATCGAGCGCCGGCAGATCAGCCGGAATCCAAGCCCGCGGAACCCCTTCGAGGGGGCGACGTCCTGCACCGGATGCTGACGGCGTCCTGGAGCGGCGATCGCTGTTCCGAACTCGACGGGTTCCTCGGCGAAGTGCGGGATTGGCTCGCGTCGGCACGTTCGGTCTGCACCGACGATGCGGAAGCCATCGACCGCGTCGACCATGCGTTCGGCGCAGCGGGGGCATTCGTGGCGGAGCTGCGGAAGCTCGGAAACGCCTGAGGTCAGAGCGGGTCATCCGGGGTGGCGGCGCAACGCCTCCGACTCGGATCCGATCATCACCAGCGAGCCTCGCCCGATCCTGGGCGCGGAGCATGAGGAGCAACGTCATGGGTGCCGGGTCCTTCAGCGGCGGTCTTGGTTTTTCCGGTGCAAGCCTCGGAGGCACGACTTTCGGGGCCGCGGTGTCGACGGTGCTGAGCGGCTCGCCCTTGGGGATCGGCGCATCATTCCTCGGTCTCGGCGGGGGCGGCGATCAGATCAGTCGTCTCGACGCCTTGTTCGAGAAGCAGGTCGAGATGCAAGCCGTGATGCAGGAGTTCTCCCTGCGATCGAACATCTCGAAGACCTATCACGACGCAGGGATGGAAGCCGTCCGCAACATCAAGCCGTGATGACGTGGCGCAGGCCGTCGAGGCCAGGGAAGAGTCATGGAAAAGCCGGTTCTACATGAGGTCCTCGCGGGGCTCGCGCCCGACGACCGTCGGGTGGAGCGAGTGCGGTTCCTCGCCGAGGTCGCCCACTTCATGGTGATGCTGCGGTGGCTCGACGGAGCACGCGATCTCTATCGCGCGCTCATGATCCTCCAGCCGCAGAGCGGGTTCGTCGACGTCCAGCTTGCGCTCATATCGTGGCTCGAGGGTCGGCCCGAGGCCGCCGTCCAGCATGCGCGGGCTGCGATGGCGAAACCCCGCCTGAACGCCGGGGAACTGGCGTTCGCCCTCGGGCTCGAGGGCGCCGCACGTCACGACCTGAGCCTGAGGCTTCCGGCGGACGAGCGCGAAACGCAGGCGATCGCGAGCCTGTTCGATCGCGCTCGACAGGTCGGGCGCGGGACGGATGGCGGTCGAGCGGCGGCCGAACTGCAACGCGTGGCCCGAGCTCGGCGCAACGGATCCAACGCCACCACGATCACTGCTTAGGCCGGCTTCGACTCGGCCGGAGGCAGCACCATGAATGGAATCACAGGTACCGGTTCGCCACTCCCGCCACCGAGGGGGCCATCGGATCCGATCGGTCCGAGCCATCGGGACCCGGGGCTCGGTCCGCCGACGGCGGATGGGGCCCGGTTCAGCGACCGGCCCGAGTTCGCGCAGGGGCTGGCCCCAGGAGCGGCCGGGATTTCGACGCAAGCCGCCGTGCCGACGGGAAGCGTCACCGAACGCGTGCGAGGCGTCGTCGCCGATGGCATTCGCAACGGCGAGAGCCGGGATGCGATTCGCAATCGCGTGATCGATGCGGAAATCGACCGTGCGTTCGGACCAGGCACCCCGCCCGAGGTGAAGGCGGCGATTGCCGATCAGGTCGCCATGGATCCGTCGCTTCGCAATCTGTTCGACGAAGTCTACCTGCGGGCGTCCCGCGCAACGGAGTGACCTTCCCATGCCGCACATCGATGGAGTCCGCAGCCCGGGTCTGACACGTCCCGACGGCGCGTCGTCCGTACCGGCGCCGAAGAGCGTCGAGGCTCCCGCTGGAGGGCGTCCGTTCGTCGTCCCTCCGCGGCAGGTCGATCCGACGTCGGTCGCCGTACCGACTGACGGTCAATTCGCTGCCGCGGCAGTCGCCGCGGGAAACGGGCCGGCGGGATTCGTTCGCGAGCGCCTCGCCGCGTGCGAATCGACCCTCTCGCGCATCAACGCGGAGATGAAGGCGCTCCGCTCTGCGGGCGTCACCGCCGATGACCCGGCCATGGTGGAACTCGAGAACCAGAAGATGGAGGCGTTCTTGAAGCTCCAAGCCTCCGTCTACGAGATGTCGTCTTCCGTCGCCATCGTCTCCCAGGTCGTCGGAAGTGCCTCCAATGCCGTTCGCACGTTGATGTCGAGCCAGTCATGAATTCACACGAGGTCGATGGTCGCTCGTCGTTTCGAAACCTGTTTCGTTGCGCCATGCTGGCGGGACTGCTCCTCGCGACGACCGCGTGCACGCCGCCCGAGGTCACGGTCGCATTCGCGGTGAGCGCGGACGACGCCAACGAGATCGCGGTCCTCCTCGGACCCGAGCTCTCCCCGCGCGTGGACCCATCGAAGGAAAAGGGCGCGAAAGCGTCGTTCGACGTCGTCGTGCCTGGGTACGTCGCCCACACCGTGCGCGCGAAGATGCTCGCATTCGGGTTGCCTCGACCCAGGCCCTCCGGCCTCGAAGCGTTCAGCAACCGCACGGGATTCGGTCGTACGCGTGCGGATGAGCGCGCGCAGCTCATGGCTGCGCTCGCGGGTGAGGCGGCACGGTCGTTCGAGGTCCACCCGGACGTGATCACCGCGCGCGTTCACGTGGTCATCCCGGACAAGCCCATGGGAGTGGACGCGATTCGGAACGCGACGAGCGCCGACGCCGCGCGTGGCAAGGCCGACGGGCCGGCATCGCGCCCGATGAACGGTCTCCGCTCGACCGCGGCCGTGATCCTCCGGTACCGGTCGAAGAGCCGGCCACGAGGGGTGTCGCCCGACGCCAGCGATGCCGTGGCGATCGGCCCGTTCTCGTCCGACGCCACGGCTGGCATTCCGGAAGACGCGCCATTCACCCCGAGCCAGGTCTGCGCCACCCTCGCGCAGGCGGTCGAGGGCATGCGGTTGGAGGATGTGGCGATCACCTACGTGGCGGTGGATTGCCGAGCTCCGTCCGGCGATGGAGCGACGGTGACACCCGAGGCTCAGGCCGCAGCCCTCAAGGCCCTTGCGGAGGAGGGCGTGATCCTGATGCGATGGCCCGCGGTCTGGGGCCTCGCCGGCTGCGGCGCCGTCCTGGTCGCCGTCCTGCTTCGGCTTGCACTCGGTCGCCGGCGCGGGGCCGCGCGTGATGACGTTGCCCAGGTCGCAGCGAAAGACGCGGCAGCCTCGGCCTGAGTCTGCCTGAACCAGGTGCGGACATCGTGCAATGACGGCCAATCCTCGACCCTCGGTTCGTCTCCGCGCGTTCTGCTCGTTCGCGTTGGCTGGCGTCAACGATCGCGCAGCGCTGGCGCGCATGCTGGCCATGGTCGCCGGAGCGACGGAGTTTCCGCGTCACGAGGCAGTTCCGCCGCAGACGCTGCTCCGAGAGGACTTCGCGGAGTCACGTGAAGAAGCTGGGATCCTGGATGGGGTTCCGTTCGAAAGGCTGGGTCGCGGCGAGCGTTGGGCCGAGCGGCGCGAACTGCTTTGCGCCCGGTCGGCGCGCGACGCGTACTCCGTCCTGCCGGAGCCGTTTCGAGGGTTCGTGCTCGCCGTCGAGAAGGGACACGCGCAGGCCGAGGCGCTCAAGGCGTTCCTCGCCGGGGTCGGGATCGAGGTTCTCGCCACGGGTCTCGCGCAGGTCATTCGTTCAACCGGGCCGAAGGAGGCGCGGCGGCTGTTCTCACAGCGCATCGCCGGACCTCTCGGCGAGGACGGGCAGGATGTCGGCGCCCGGGTCGGCGAGCGTGTCCAATCGCTCCTAGGTGCGCCGGATGATGCGTCCGGTGCAGCCTGGCCCGCGGAAGCCTGGCTGTCGGCGTTCGAGCTCGAGGCACGACGTCTCGCGGCCGAGGAAGCGACGGCGCGGCGGGTATCTCGAATCGTCACCGGCATGCGTCGCCGCGCCGCCTACTACCTCGGGCGTCGCTTCGTCTCCGGTTGGATCCGGGCGGAGCTCTCTGCGGCGGGCGTTTCCCTCGACGGGGCCCGCCGATCGACGCTCACCGTGCTGACCGAGCCGGAGCCGTTGCCCATCGCGACTCCGGGTCCGCTGGATCTCGAGAGAGTCCGACGCCTCGTCGGGCTGCTCTGTGTCCAGGCGAGTCTCGCGTTGCAGGCAAAGCCGGGGAGTCCACATGAGCGGTGACCATCTGGTCGTGGCGACGATCCATCGGAAGGCGTTCGATGGCCCATGGGATCCACCGGCGCGAACGACGAAGCCCGCCTTCGACGACGCGAAGGCCATCCGTGCGGCGTGCGATCTCGAAGTGGAGCGGATCCGCGAGCGCATCGCCGCCCTCCTGGCTGCGGCGCGCAAGGGAGTTCGGCGAATCCTGGAGAATGCTTCGTTCGCGTCCGATGCCGTTCGAGACCGTGCGCGGACGGACGGGTTCGCCGAGGGGGCGGCGATGGTCCGCAAAGTCCTCGACGTGCTCGAGCGCGAGACGCTGCGACGACGCACCGAATTCGACGCCGTCGTGACCGAGCGCGCGTTGCAGATCGCACGGGAGGTCCTCCGAAACGAATTGACGGCCGATCCGAGCCACGTGATCGGCCTGGCGCTTCGGGGCCTCGGTGCGGCGAATCGGAAGGCACGGAGCGAGGTCACCGTGCGCGTCCATGCGGACGACGTGTCGGTCCTGACGGCGGCGCTGGACCGGCTCCGCGCGTCCGCGCCGAACATCGAGTCGATCCGCGTCGTCGCTTCGGAAGAGGTGAGCCGCCACGACGTGTACGTCGACGTCGACCGCGGTGCCGGCTACCGCGAATCGTTGATGCAGGATCTCGAAGACCTCGCGATCCTGATGGGGATCGGCAGCTCGAAGCCCGAAATGGAGGCCGCGCCATGACGTCGTCCGCAAGAGTCCGCCGCGAGGGGATCGTACGCGCGGCGTCCAAGTCCGGGGTCGTCATCAAGGCCGCGCTGCCCGACGCACGTCTGGGCGAACGGTGTGCGATCGTCGTGAACTCGGCGTCGAGCGTGCCCGCGGAAGTCATCGGCTTCTCGGACGAGGTCGTCCACCTCATGCCGTTCGGCTCGCTTCAGGGCCTGCAGGAAGGTGCGCGGGTCATCCCCGCTTCCGGCGGTGAGCTCGCCGAGATCGACGGAGACCTCCGCGGATGCGTCCTGAACGCACACGGCCGGATCACCCAACGCCTCTCGGACCACGGAGCCAGGCCCAACCTCGCGGCGATCGAGCCGACCCCGATGGACGTGCTGTCGCGGCCGATCGTCAGGGAAAGACTCGTGACCGGGGTGAAGATCATCGATGCCTTGTTTCCGCTCGGCAAAGGCCAGCGCGTTGGGATTTTCGCGGGCGCCGGCGTCGGCAAGAGCACGCTCCTCGGCATGCTCACCCGTTACTTCCGAGACACGCGTCTCGGCCAGGGCGGCCTGGACGCCGACGCGGACAGGACGAACCGCTCGATCGTCGTCGCGCTGATCGGGGAACGGCAACGTGAGGTGAGGGAGTTCCTGGAGAACGATCTGGGGGCTGCGCGCGCCCAGGCGACCGTCGTCGTCTCCACGTCCGACGAGCCGGCCGTCCTCCGCCTGCGCGCGGCGCACATCGCCACGGCGATCGCGGAACGCGAGCGTGCCATGGGCCGCGACGTCCTGCTCTTGATGGACTCGGTGACGCGGTTTGCGCGCGCCGTGAGAGATCTCGGGTTGGCCCTCGAGGAGGCTCCCGGGCGTGGAGGTTATCCGCCATCCGTGTTCGCCGAGCTGCCACGGTTGTTCGAACGTGCCGGAAACACGGAGCAGGGGTCGATCACGGCGATCTACACGGTGCTGATGGACTCCACCGACGGCTCACTGGACGTCGTCGCCGAAGAGGTGAAGAGCCTCCTCGACGGGCACCTCTATCTGCGACCGCTGGGCGACCGGGTCCGGTGGCGTCCGGGTATCGACGTCTTCGACAGCGTCAGTCGCGTGCGGGACGCGGTGATCGATGCGGAGTGCGCATCGCCCGAGGAGGCCGAACGGCGAATCGCGTGCGTGCGGCTCGTGGAGGAGACCCTGCGCTCCGCGTACGAGTTTCGGCGCAACCCTGACGACTTCAGGCCGGTCGAGGGGCGCGCGGCTTTCGACCGTCGGCTCGCGGCCATCACCGGGCGCGCACTCTTCGGCGGGACGGAGACCGTGCCGTCTCCGCTCCTGCCTCAAAACAAGTCGGATCCACCCGTTCCATTGGATCGGACGCTGCAACTCCTCGGGTCCATTTGCGCTCAGACCAGGAGGTGATCCGTGACGGAGGTCGTTCAAAACCCGAAGGGGTTCGTGTTCAGCCTGGAGTTCAGGCTGGACCGGGTCCGTCGCGACCTCGAGGAGGCCGAGACGCGGCTGGCCAGCGCACGTGCTGCCTATCGCGCGGCCCGACGGGGGGAGGACGTGCTCCGGCGCCTGGCGGCGCGAGCGGCACGACGGTTTCGTACGCGAACCGCGCGCCTTGGTGCGATCCAGGGTGCTCAACCGGATCCGCTGATCCGCGGCCTCCTCGCAGCTCAGCAACACTGGCTCGAAGTCCTTCGAACACGCATCTGGGGGGACGCGGCGACCGCGGACGGCAACCGGCCGACGAACTGCTTGCGTGGATATCAGATCAACGTCATGCGCCGGGCGTGGGACAACGTCGTGACCGCTCGATGTGAACTCGCTACCGCGACGAGGCAGTTCGAGATCTGCGATGCGATCCGCATGGACGAGATCGAGGAATTCCTGGCGCGCCAGGAGGCCATCACCGAATCGACGCGCGAGGACGAGAACCTCGTGAGGCTGGATCGGCGGAAGCGCAGCCCGGGGTCCGGAGGACGGCGAACATGAGTTTCTTCGAGTTGCCAAAAGATCCGCCTCGTGCGCTCCGTCGCGATCGCGGCGTGCCCGCTCGGCACGATCGCGTCCGTCGAGACGCGGTGCGCGAGGGCCGCGAGTTCCTGCAGCGACTCAACCCCGAGCGTGCGGAGGACGTCCACGACGACGTCGGTCCGATGGAGGGCGACGCCGGCGAAGCCGGGTCGATCATTGCGAACGTGCAGGTCGGCGGAGTGGCTTTCGACCGTGAGGACCCGGCGTCTGAAGTGGATGACACGGCCGCGAGCGCGGGAGGTGATCCGTCGGCAGAGGAGACGAGCGATCCGGACGTCGCCGATCACATCCGAATGCACCCTGCCGCCGCTCGTCATCGCGCGCGGGACCACCGCGAGGTTTCTGATGGTGCCCATGCGCGGGCAGCGGAGCGCCCCACGGCGGCGAAGGGTCGATCGAGGCCATCGGCGGACGATCCGGGTGGGGATGCCCCGCGAACGACCGTCGACCCGGAACCGCCCCTCGCCCCCGGACCGGCGCAGTCGCCAACGGATGTTCGACCTCCAGCTGGTTTGTCCCGCGGGGACTTCGGCCGGCTCGTGCGATTCGCAGAGTTCGGCCGCGACGAGTCGGGCCGGAACGAGATGCGCGTGGGCTTCGCCGACCAGGTCCTCGGCGGCGTCGAGGTCTTCGTCACGGCCGTGGGGCCGCGGAAGGTCCGACTGAGACTGAACGGGCCACGGACGGGGGGCGACGAAGGAATGCGCCACGGCACGGCTCTCGTGGAAGAGATGCGGCGGCGAGGCATCGAAGTGGAGTCGTGGAGTGCCGACGGGTCGATTTGAACCGACGTGGCGACCACGACGTGGGTTCCTCGCGGATCGAGCCAGCGAAGTGGGAGTCTCGTCACGGGGGTATGCGACATGCGAAGTCACGAGGAATGGACACGACTCAGCCAGGCCGCCGTGCGCCGCCTCGCGACACGCGACTTCACGGCGACGGAATGGGCTGCTGCGATGGACGTGCTTCGCGATCTGGACGAGGCCGGGCGGTCGGCGTTTTCGGCACACGTCGCGGTCGCCGTCTCGCGGCGACCACCGCCGGTCGACATGCGATCACAAGTCGGTGTCGTCGAGTTCCTCGACGGAGCGGGGGTGGCGTCATTCGTCAGCATCGACGAGTTCCTCGCGCGGATCCTCGTCGATCGGATGCGTGAGGCCGTCGGCGACGGTCCCATGCCCGGACCTCTCACGGAACGCGAGCGAGGGATCCTCGATTTTGGTCTCGTGACCCTGCTGGACGCGCTCGGCGAGGCGCGGAGCCGACGGCTCGACGCAGGCGCTCCAGGATTGGGCGCCACGCGACTTCTGGAGGGCCCCGAGGCGGACAGATGCGTGAAGACGGCGGGGCTGTCGGGGATCCCGCTCGACGTCGTCGTCGGCGCGCGTCGGGGCAGTGCGACCTGGTGGACACGCCCGGTACGTGTTCCGCCGGACGTCGGCTCGCTGCTCCGAGGGTTGCCAGGCGACCCGTTCTCCGTCGGATCGACCGAGCTCGTCACGGTGCGATGGGTCTTGCCTTTCGGCGCTCGCGTGCACGAGCTCCGGATGATCGAGGCAGGCGACTTCGTGGAACTGGGGCGGAGCGCGTCGAGCGAGGCCGAGGGGAACCACGGCATGCTCGTCAGCGAGACCGGCTTCGCGATCGCTCCCGCGCAAGCGTCTCGCGCGACGCCGCTCGAGCTCGAAGTGGAGTTGCGGGCGGACCCGAAGATCGAGGTGGCTCACGTCCCGAACGGCCGGGCGGACATCTGCGCCGCGTACGTCGTCGCCGGAACGCACGCGCTCGACTTCGCCACGTTCAGCCACATGGCGTCGGCGACGCGCCTGCGCCTGACGTTGGATCCCGCCGCGCCCGCCTGGCTGGTTGCGGATGGCTTTCCGCCTCGAGCCGTCGACTTCGCCGTTCACGAGAACGGCCGGGGAGTGCGGGTGCTGCCAGCCGTGACGGCGTGACGGACGTGGGGGCTCGCCCGCAAATCCCCGAGCCGCGCGCCGTGTGGCGCAACGCGGGAGGGCGAATCGCGATAGTTCGGACGGCGGGTAGTCGGTGACCGTCCGCCGAGACCATGAATCCGATCCACCCTGATTTCCTGGATGCGCCCCGGCTCCAACAGCTGTCCGAGGTCGCCACGTCGCGTCCCTTGGTGACCCGCACGGGGACCATGGTGCCTGGGCCGAACCCGCTCGGTGCGCCGTCGTACGGCGCGTCGATCCTGAAGACGGGTGGCGCGCTCCTGGTGATCCTCGCGGCGTTCTTCGTCGCCTCGCGGGTCCTGCGCCGACGTGGTTCGCCGACGACCCGGTCCCGAGGCGGACGTCTGGAAATCATCGACGTCCTTCGGCTGGAGCCGCGCCGATCGCTGTACCTCGTTCGCGTCGACGACGGGGTCGAGATGATCGCTGCGTCCGAGACCGGCCTGACGCGACTTGGCACTCGTGCGGGCTCTTCGGTCCCCTCGACGCTGGCCGGGGCCGATTTCGCGTCCCGGCTCGGATTCACGACGGGGCGGTCCCGCGGGCCTTCGGAGAAGGAGCCGGCATGAACGACGGCATGGGAATCGGTTTCGAGACGGTGATTGCGCTGAGCCTTCTCGGCCTCGCTCCATTCATCCTGACGATCGTCACCTCGTTCGCGAAGCTCATGGTCGTCGGCAGCCTGCTTCGACAGGCGATCGGCACACAACAGACGCCGCCGAACAGCGTCATCGCGGGGATCGCCCTCGTCCTCAGTCTTCACATCATGGCGCCCGTCGTCGGAGTTGCCGTCGAGCGGCTGAGGCCGATCGTCGAGCTGCCGCCCGTCGAGCGCGCGACGAAGTACCCGCAGATGGCTCGCGCCGTCGCCGAACCGTTGAGCGAGTTCCTCATCAAGAACAGCTCGATCGAGAACCGTGAACTCTTCCTGGGCCTTCGAGCGGAGTCCTCCGGCGTCCTCGACGGTGGGGACGATTACCGACCCGTGGTCGCGCTCTTCACGGTCGATGCGCCAGCGTTTCTCCTCACCGAGCTCGGAGAGGCATTCCAGATCGGCTTCCTGCTCTTCGTTCCCTTCCTCGTGATCGACCTCGTGGTGACGAACATCTTGCTGGCGGTCGGGGCCTCGATGCTCACGCCCACGAGCATCACGTTGCCGTTGAAGCTGCTCCTATTCGTGCTGGCCGACGGCTGGCGACTCGTCCTCTTCGGTTTGACTCGCGGCTACGCCTGAAGGGCGGTGAAATCATGGCCATGGAACAAGCGGTGCGCGTGGCCCAAGAGGCCCTCTACCTGTCGTTGCTGCTCAGTGCGCCGGTCGTGGTCCTGGTCGCGGCGATCGGCATGATCGTCAGTGTGTTCCAGGCGGCGACCCAGGTTCAGGAGCAATCGATCAGCGTCGTCGTCAAGACCATCGCGGCGTACGCCGTGATCGCCGGACTCGGCCTCGCCGCCCTCGAGCAGCTGGTCCAGTTTGCCGGCGAGATGTTCCGCGGCGTCGCCGAGATCGGCCGCTGACCGCGAGCCGCCGACGAGTCGATCATCGTGGATGCAATCCTCGGCGTCTTGCGTGCGGTGAGCGGAGTTCCGCGGATCGAGGCGATCGCTCTCGTCCTCGCGCGAGTGATGCCCGTGATCGTCGCGACGCCCGTGTTCGCTGGTCCGCAGGCGCCGCAGACCGTGCGGATCGGTGCCGGCTTGCTCCTGGCCCTGGCGATCGCCCCGGGCCTCGGGGCGCAGCCCATGCCGGAGTTCGGCTTCGAATTCGGCCTCGCCATGGGCTCCGAACTGGCCACGGGGATCACCATCGCCGTCGCGGTGCGTCTCGTGTTCGAGATCGTGGCCGGAACCGGCGACCTGATCGACGTCGCGCGCGATGTGAAATTCGCGAACTTCATCGATCCGTGGACCCAGGCCCAGTCCTCGCCCCTCGGTCCGTTCCTGCTCCAGCTCGAACTGGCGACGTTCGCGTCGCTGGGGGGGCTTGGTTACCTCGCCGCAGGTCTCGCGCGGAGCTACCGGGCGATTCCACCCGGTCACGGACCTGGCGGAGCGACGGGCGACGCGACCGTCGCTGGACTCACGACGCTCGCCGGTGAGACGTTCCTCTTGGCGATTCGCCTGGCGATCCCGGCGGTCGCGACCATGTTCATCGTGGACATCGCCTTGGGATTGCTGAACCGCATCGCTCCGCTCGGTCCCGGCGGGCTCTTCTTCCTCGGGTTCACGCTGAAGCCGTGGCTCGGGCTGCTGATCGTCTTCTTCTCCGCGGCGGCCATCGTGACGTTGACGATCGACGACCTGCCGCGCCTCCTTGCCCCGTTCATTACGGAATAGGTCTGTCGTGGCCGATGACGAGACGGAAGAGAAACCACACGAGCCGACCCCGCGTCGCCTGGACGAGATGCGCAAGCGCGGGCAGGGCCCTGCGGGCTCGGCGGACTTCACCGGGTTCTTCGTCGTCGCCGTCACGATCGGCGGCCTCGCGAACTCGGTGGGGGCCGTGACCAGGCCGCTGGTCCGCGCCTTGAACGAAGCCATCGGAGCTGCCGGGAACGATGAGCTGCCGGCGCGAGGTCTCGTGGAGTTGTCGATCCTCCGCACGGCCGGTGAAGCCGTGACGGCACTCTGGCCCACGCTCGTCGCCGCGGCCATGGCCGGCGCGCTCGCGTCGTTCATACGGCTCCTGCCGGCGGTCGGGCCGATCTTCACGTTCGAGTCGATCAGTCCGAAGTTCGAGCGGCTGTTCAACGGCGACCAGTTGAAGCGCATGCTCATGCTGTCTCCAGAAGGGCGCGTCGAGTTCGCATTCACGGTGGTCAAGTTCCTCACCGTCGCCGGGACGACCTTCGCGATCCTCGAGAACCGTCTCCCGACGCTCCTCGGGACCTGTGGTGCGGACCCCATCGCTGCCGTCGAAGCGACCGGCGCCATGGCCGGCACGCTCGTCAGCGCCGTACTCGGTGCGTTCGGCGGTCTCGGCTTCGTCGACCTGCTCAGACGGATGCGGAAGTTCCGAGTGGACGCGCGCATGTCGGAGAAGGAGCTGAAGGAGGAGATCAAGGATCAGCTCGGCTCTCCAGAGGTTCGCGAGATGAAGCATCGCGCGCAGGCCGAGTTCCGAGAGCAACTGCGGAAGATGCAGCGAGCCCCGGATACGGACCTGGGAGTGATGAATCCGACGCATTACTTCGTCGGCCTGCGGTTCGACCCGACGGAAGGTGCGCCGCGTGTCTGGGTGAAAGCCGAAGACGGGAACGCCCTGGCCCTGCGCGACATCGCACTTCGCGCGGGAGTTCCGGTGAAGGTCGACCGGGAACTCGCCCGCAGTCTCTACACGGTGCGCGAAGGAGGCTGGGCGCCGTTGGAGTTGCACGACGCATTGGCAGCCGTCTATCAGTGGGCGCGGGAGCGCTACGAAGACGACGGTCGAACCCTTCCGTGGGAAGCGCGCGAGTCCAAGCCGAAGGATGGTGCATCCTGGAGCTGGGATCTTCCGCTCGCGGCGGGTTGATCGATCGGCTCGGGTGAGGGCCTGGCGGTGCCGCCGTCGCGCAACGGGCCGTCCAGCAAGCGATCACTCCACAGCGCTGATCGTGCGCGATTGTGCGCACGGGCGTTGGAGGATCGTCATGTCTTTCGAGTTTCCCACGGCGGCCCCGCGGCTGCCTGCGCCCGCACCTCTGCCCACGCCGACGCCGGCGCCTGCTCGCGTCTCGACCACGACCGAGGAGGCACCATCGGCGCTTCGCTCGTTCCTCGCGTCCGAGCAGCCAGACGGGACGACGGACTACCTGGGAGGCTTCGTGAACTTCGGCCCCGACGGGCCTGCGGGGTGCGGCAGCGACAACACCGGGCTCGTGCCCGACAAGCTGTTCGGCATCCCGCTCCGTCGTCCGTGCGATCGTCACGACGCCGACTGGGCGAACGACCGGTCGTACGACGGAATGCTCGAAGCGAACCGGCGCCTCTCGGAAGGGATCATTCACGAAGCCTCGGACGGCCTTCTCCCGCGGCGGCTCCTCGGCGACCTGACGGGCGCGGCGTACGAAGCAGCCGTCGATGCGGAGACGATCCGACAGCACGCGGATGGCCCCCTCGACTTCGTGCAGAAGGCGGGCGGCCAACTCGTGGAGGACACGGTGCGATTCGGAGCCAGCGTGCTTCGCGACGTTGCGGAATCCGCGCGCCGTACTGCGGTCGACATCCGCAACTGGTTCGACTGACCTCATCTCGACGCTGCACCCGTGGGTTGCCCCGATCGCGAGCGATTCGTCGTCGCGATCACGGCAACTCGGAGCACGCCGATCGCAAGCCGTGCAACGCGGGACGACACCATTCGCTCAGTGGATGCAGATTCCCGAGGAGAATGCACATGCTCATCAGATTGGCCTGGATGCTCGCGCCGTACGCGCTCGTGTCGTTCGGCGCGCTCGGCGTCATCAGTGGCGTCTCGGTCGTGTTTCGCCCCCATGAGACGACCCCGACCGAGGTCCGTGCCGAGACGCTCGCGTCGGTGCAGCCCGATCACGAGTACCTTCGCGTCATCGACGGCGGGCTCTATTGGCCCGAGGTTGCGCGCTACTTCCGGAACGGCGGAAGAGCGGGTGCCGGCAGCGAGAAGATCCTGGGGTACTGCGTGCCGATCGTTGGCTCGCGCGAGGTGGATGGCTGGCGGCAGGCCACGGCATCCGGGGTCAAGCGCCCGGGAGCAGCCCGGCTCACGCTGCTGTGGTTCGAGCCGGACGACCTCGCGCGCGCATTTCCCGACGCGGCGCGTGGCGCCCCGTCCACGGATTTCGAACGCGCGGAATTCACGGGCACGGTGGACGAGAGTCCCCCCAAGGAGCTCACGGAGTACGTCAGGAACGCGTTCGCGTGCACGCCTGACTCCGTGACGGTCATCCGCTTCCATGGCGTGCCACCCACCGTCGGGGACGGGTTCGGGATGGTCGCCACGGGGATACTCATCGGACTTGGAGGGTTTTTCTGGGTTCGGCGTCGCCGGCGGTGGCGCGCGGCCGTCGTTCCGAAGCACGGCTACGTGCCTGGGCCGGTTCCTCCGATCGCCGCATTTGCCGGTCGGCCGGCCGCGGCTGATCCGTGGCGCGGAATCTGAAACCGCTCGCTTCTGCTGCGCGCGGCGGTCGTGGATAGCTCTGCGATACGGTCCGACCGCAAGCGGCCACCGTCGCCGCTCCGCATGCGGTGAGATCCAGGTGCACGCTGACTCGTCGCAGGCCTGGTCGTGCGGACTTCCAGTTTCGGGACCTCGTGGCACAATGCCGCCCTCATTGCCGGAGGCGTCCATAGGAGGTCCTGATGACCGGTTTTCAGTACACATGCGGCGGCCATCCGGCTGCTGAGAGTGAGCGGCCGAAAGCGGTCGCCGCTGGTGCGAGCCGTCGACTCGAAGTTGCGGCGGCTCTCCTGATCGCCGTCGCGATCTCACCAAGCGGACTCGCACAAGGCCTCTCCATCGGAGGCGGCTCGCCGGCCGGATCGGCGAACTTCTCAGCGGTGTCGCAGGAGGTCACGACTGGCACCGAGCGCGCGACGAGTGCGAACTACGTCGCCGAGCACGGCGTCGGGGAGGTGACCGCGGGCTACTTCGGAACGTCGACGGGGTTCGCGGCAGTCGGCGGACTCCCGGCCTTGGAGTACGTGCCCACGGGAGGCGCGCCATTGGTGTTCGGCATGGTGCCGAGCGTCGGCGATGCGTTCGCTTCGACGCCGGTGGTGGTCTACGGCCTGAACTTCGCGCCACCGGGAGCCGCGCAGCACACCGTCATCGTCGGCGGTACCTCGGTCCCCATCACGGGCTCGATCACGAATACTTCGATCACGATCTCGACCCCGTCGGGCGGCATTGGAACCACGAACGCATGCCAGAACCCCCTGGGTAGAACGGCGATCACGGTCGTCGATTCGCTCGGCGCGTCGTCGATCTCGTCCGCGTTCACGTTCTTGCCGGCACTCACCGTCGAGAGCCCGCCCATCCTCGGGCAAGTCGGAGTCGTTCGCCTCCAGGCGGTTCTCCCGCCGCAGCAGACATCGGTGCCGTTTTCGCTCGTGATCCAGAGCCAGGCGCCCGGGTCGTGCGTTCACATCGGTGGGTTCGGCGGAGGACTCGAGAGTCTGGGATTCGAGTTCGTCGTACCCATCGCAACGATGCCCGGCGAGATCTCGCTCGCGTTCCCGATTCCGCCGAATCCGGCACTTCACGGTGCGACGTTCGGACTTCAAGCCGCCGTCTTCACGAGCCTCCCGCCGGCTGCGATCGGCGGGCAATTCACGAACGTGCTTACGGTCACGATTCCATGAGCGTCCTGGCAATAGGAGAAGGTGTTGTGAGTTCCACGATTCGACTCGGGGCCGGATTCTGCGTCGTGATGTTGGCGGCTTTCACCGTCGCTGCGTGCTTGCCAGGTCAGGGGACGACTCCGCCGCGATTCATGCGCTATCAGGCGCGTCTCACCAACGCGGCGGGAGTGCCGATCACTCAACCGGTCTCCATCGTGTTCAGCCTGTATGACACGGCGAACGGCGCGACTCCGTTGTTCACGGAGACCGTCAACAACGTCTCGGTGGTCAACGGCCTTGCGTCCTGGGTGATCGGGAGCTCGACGCCCGGAGGCATTCCTGTGGGCGTGATCGACTCGGGGACTCTCTTCCTGGGCGTCCGCATCAATGCGGACCCGGAGATGGTGCCGAGGCTCGCGCTGACCCCGGTGCCCTACTCACTCCGTTCGCTCAAGGCGGACGATGTGACGGGGCGGGACATCCACCCGAACAGTGTTTCGGTCAACGGGCAACTCGTCATCGCTTCGAACGGTCAATGGGTCGGTTCACCGACAGGACTGATCGGCCCGACGGGGCCAACCGGCGCGACCGGTGCTGCCGGAGCGGCAGGGCCGATCGGAGCCACTGGCCCAACGGGGCCTACCGGGTCTGCCGGCGCAACGGGGGCGACCGGGCCCACGGGCCCCACCGGATCCACTGGCGCGACCGGGCCAGCCGGGCCGGTCGTCGTTGGCGGGATGATGATGTTCGGCGGCAGCGTAGCCCCGACCGGCTGGCTCCTGTGCGACGGCGCGCCCGTGAGCCGCACGACTTTCGCCGCACTCTTCTCGGTGATCGGTACGACCTATGGTGCCGGCGACGGGTCGACGACGTTCAATCTTCCGAACCTCACCCAGCGGTTCCCCGTCGGCGTTGCCGGTGGCGTGCCGTTGGGCTCGGTCGGAGGGTCGTGGAATCACTCGCATACTCTTCCCGACCACCAGCATTCGGTGGCGGCGCACGATCACGGCATGAGCCACGTCCACTCCGTCCCGGGCCACTTCCACTCGGTCAACCTGACGACGAGTTCCGGCGGAGCGCACACGCATCCGCTGACGGGGCGAGAGAACGGAGCCGGCTTGGGGTCGGGCGCGGACGTGCCCACGGGTGCGAGCAGCACGACGGGCACGAACGTGACCTGGACCGGAGCCATCCAGAGCGCCGGCGCGCACACCCACACGGTGAGCGGTTCGACCGGGAACGGCAGCGGCCCGGACGGTCAGAACGCGTTCAACACGGGCGGATCGTCCGCCTCGGTCACGGGCCTCAACTCCACCGGGCTCGTCACGGGTCTCGCGGGGTCGGCCGTCCCGACTGGCACTGCGAATCCGCCGTACCTCGCCGTGAACTTCATCATCAAGTTCTGACGAGGGGCCCGTCGCCGCCGCCGCTCGCGTGGTGCGGCGACGGCGCGAATCTCCAGCGCTCACTTCACGGGCCGTGACGCGGGATCCCTCCGCGTCTCTGCGGCGGCGCGCAGGGCGGCGAGTCGGGCTCCGACGCGTCCCTGGACCTTGGGGTTCTCCGGCGGCGTCTCCTCGTATTCGTCGACTAGCGCTGCGAGGCATGCGATCGCCTGGTCCACGTCGCCTCTTCGGAACAGGACCTCCGCCACCGACTCCCGCAGGTCATGAAGGTCGGGATTCGACGGCGAGATCACGGAGGGGAAGGCGTCGGCGATCGCAGCAAGCTGGGCCGCCGCCCCTTCGACGTCATCCAGCTGCATCAGGGTGAGAGCGAGCTGCAGGCGAGACGCCGCGAGTTGTTGACTCTGTGGGCCCTCGTTCCGTTCGCGGACTCCGACGAGATCCACCTGAATCTGTCTGGCTTCGGCGAACCGGCCGAGCTTGTAGAGGGCGAGCGCGCGTGTGCCCAGGGCGGCCTGCCGTACGGCCCGTTTCTCCGAAACCCCCGCGTCGGCGAGTTTGGGGATGACTTCAGCCGAGAGGCGTTCTGCTTCTGCGAAGCGGCCGAGCATCACGAGAGTGCCCGCGATGTTGACTTGGAGGCCCAAAACGTCCATTGCGTCCGGGCCGCGAAGACGCTGCAAGCCAGGGAGCACCTCGTCCTGCTGGATTCGCAACGCGACGTCCAGGTGCCCGAGGAGGTGTTCCGTTGCTGCGAGGTCGCCGCGACCGTTCAGGAGGACTTCGTCGTCGGCTGGCAAGATCTTGGCGAGGCCGTCGATCGCGGCCTGCTGGATGGGGAGCGACGCCTCGGGGCCTTCGAGTGCACGCACCACGACCGCCTTGGTGAGGCGGGCTTGGAGAACGAAGCGCGCGCTCGGGCCGAGCTTGCGTTCCGCCGTCGCGAGCACCTCGTCGATGACGACGCCCGCTTGATCGATTTTCTTCGACGATGCGAGGGCTTGAGCGAGGTTGAGTCGAACGCTCAGTAGCTCCTCGTTGTCCGGCGTCATGCTCGGATCCGTTCGGAGCACCTCGACGGCTTTCGCGAAGGACTCGGCCGCGCCGGCGTAGTCTTGATTCGCATACTGAAGCCTCGCGGTTCGGGTGCGCTCGCGCGCTTGGACGATCGTGGGTGAAGGACCGCTCGACCCGGGCCTGAACGCGAGGGCGAGAGCGACCACCGCAAGGGCGGTCGCGGTGAACTGCCACCGCCACTTCCTCACCCGTCGGATCAACTGCT
This sequence comes from Planctomycetota bacterium, assembly GCA_044222185.1. Lineage (GTDB taxonomy): Bacteria > Planctomycetota > CAIWVZ01 > JBGANV01. The sequence goes on along the minus strand of JBGANV010000002.1, from coordinate 62,965 downwards.
GGGTCGTCGTCGGCGGGCGGGCCGTCGTCGGCTCGCCGCGCAGGAAGTGCCGGAGATCCCGCGCAAAAGCGGCTGCCGTCGCGTAGCGATCGTCCGGCCGCTTCGCCATCGCCTTCAGGCAGACCGCGGAGAGGTCGGCCGCGATCCCCGGCCGCACCGCCCTTGGATCGGTGGGCGCTTCGTTGACGATCCGGTAGTAGCAGGCCTGCGGCGTCGCGGCGGAGAAGGGGCGCTTCAGCGTCAACCATTCGTAGAGGATCACGCCCAGCGCATAGACGTCGGTGCGGCGATCGATCGCATCCAGGCGTCCCTCGACCTGCTCCGGCGCCATGTACTCGGGCGTACCCATGGGGTGGCCGCTCGTCGACAGCCGGCTCGTTCCATCGAACTGGGAGTCGAAGGCGAGGCCGAAATCGAGGACGACCGGGACGCCGTCGCTGCGAATCATGATGTTCGACGGTTTGAGATCCCGGTGGATGACGCCGTGCTCGTGGCACGCGTGCACGGACAAGGCGGCCTGTTCGATCCAGTGGATGCCGCGATCGAGCTGGGTGGCGGGCGAGTCCGATTGCGTCGTCGATGCATCAGGGGCAGTTGGCACCGCCGTCTTGGACGATGGAGTCCCCGTCTCCAGCGGCAGCGTCGTCGCCGATGGCGCCTCGCCGGCGCGATCTGCGCGATCGACCGGTGATCGTGCATCGAGTGGCGTCTTCGCGGCATCGACGAGATGTCGATGCAGCGTCGCGCCCTCGATGAACTCCATGACGATGTAGTGGAGGCCGCGGAACTCACCGAAATCGAGGACGCGACAGACGCCGGGGATCCCGGGCTTTGCGCCGATGGTGGCTTCACGGCGAAATCGTTCTGTCGCCTTCTCGCGCGCTGCGCGTTCCGGGAGCAGGAACTTCACGGCGACGGGCCGGTCGAGGCGCAGGTCGCGCGCCTTGAAGACGACGCCCATGCCACCGTGGCCGAGTTCCGCTTCGAGCACGATGTCGCCCAGGCGGACCCCGGGCGCAGGCACGATGATCCCTCCGTCACCCTGAGCCTCCGTCGGGGGCTGAGTTCGAGAGAGCTCGGCGCCTGGCGTCTGCGGAGCGGTCGCGTTCAAACCGAGCAGGAGTTCGGTGTACCGCTGGCGGAGCTCGGCGCGGATCTCCGCGGCACCGGGTGCGGACGCACCGATCGAACTGGCGGTTTCGCGCGAAGGGTCATCGTTCCCGCCGGCCGCCGCGGGGTCGCTGGGCTTCATTGATTCCACTCCGTCGTGTCCGATCGGCTCGAGGTCGACGGTCGGTGCCCTCGGCCTGAACCGGGCGGGCCCCGGGTTCGACCGGGGCGCCGGAGAGGATAATCAGGATGGCGGAAGATGCGAGTCGGCGGGGGAAAACGCGGCGCGGGCAGCCGCGGCGCGTCTGGGCCGGGAGTGCGGCCCCAGCGTCATCCGGCCGACGTCGTGGTCTCGTTGAAGACGTTGTCGATCGGGAGGTCGGGGAGCATGCGACTCAGCAGCTCGGCGCGCCGACGGCGCGCGCGCAGCACCCGGGCGCGGGCGCCGCTCTCGGTGAGGTTCAGGAGCGCGGCGAGCTCGGCGTAATCGGTCCCTTCCGCCTCGCGGAGTCGCAGGATCTCGAGGTACTCGGGCTTGAGTTGCTTCATCACGACATCGAGGGCGGCCTTCATTTCGTTGAAGCGGGCGATGGCGCTGGGACGCTCGATGTCGCGCCCTTCGATGTCGCCGACGGCCTCGACGTCGTTCAGCGACATGGCTCGGTTTGCCGTGCGCTTCCGGGCGTTGTACTTGCGCCAACCGTCGATGACCGTGTTCCGGAGAATGGAGCAGATCCATGCCCGAGGATTCACGTCGACCCAGGATTCGATCCCGATGAGCGCCTCGTACATCGTCATCTGGATCACGTCTTCGGCGTCGAAGTCGGAGGGCAGGCGTACGCCGCGGAGGGCATCCATGAGGATCGGGCGGACTCGCTCATAGAAGGCATCCCAGGAACCCGCCTTCGCCTCGATGAATGCGGCATGTGTGTTGATCGGCGTCGCGGCCTTGGGAGGCATGACGTCTCCCGGAGTCGTGCCTCGTCCCGTGCCGGGAAGACATGGCACCGTGCCGTCGTCGTTGCGATTGGCCGAAGTCATTTTCGGGCTCCCCGCGGGGAGGGTCAGCTGCGCCCCCAGTCCTCGTGCCGATCCGTCCACTTTGCGCGGGTCTCGGACGGACTTCTTTCGGTTGCCAGAACGAACGTCGAGTTCGGGGGTGGATGTTTGCATGACATCCTCCAATCGCAATCGGGAACGGGTCGTTGCTCGTCGGTGCGAAATTCTCTCGGGCGGGGGGCGCGGCAGCCGCCGCGTCCGCTTCTCATCGCTTCGTGGCGTCTCCGAGAGTCCTTGGAAAATCCGTCAGATGGAGCGGCGGAAGCTCGGCGGTGTCGAGCTTCCTAATATATTTGCCGATCATGACTTGCAGAGCATTTCGAACGGCCTCCGGCCGGACGACGTCGACGATGTCGCGGCGATTTTGATTGCTCGTGGCCCCCTTGGCTCGCAGGTCGACGCGGCCACGCTCGGTGGCGGTCCCGTCCGCGTTCACGGCGTACAGGGTGAGGGTGAGTTGCGCGTCGACGCGGTAGCTCACGTTCTCCGGTGCGCCATCCGTCAGGAGCTTGAACGATCCCTGGATCCAGCCGTCTGCCCGGAGGATCACCGCGAGTCGGGCTGCGACCCCATGGTCGAAGCTGCCATTCAGGGCGGCCGCATTGATCACCCCGGGGCTTGGCGGGTCGATGACGCCCAGGATCGAGTCGACCTCACGGTTGTCGATGAGCTCCACGTTCGGCACGAGTTCGCGCAGCCGCCGGACCACTTCGTCACGACACTCGGTCGTGATGCGATCCGCTTCGTACTCGCCCTTCACCGCGTTCGGATCGAAGACCGGCGCGAATGCGCGGCGTTCGATGGACTGCTTCGCTGGCTTCTCGGGCAAGAACGGCAGGACGAGGAACCGCCGACCCTTGGCCGGATCATCGCCGAGCGGCAGGCGCTTGCGTGCGTAGGCGAGTGCGTCTTCGAAGGTGCGATCGAACCGGGCCTCGTTTCCAGCCGCGTCGCGCACCGATACCGACACTGACGCTCCTGACGGCAGGAGCGGAGTCCCGACCTGGATCGTCGTCGGGTTGACCAGGGCGATCGTCGAGTCGGAGGGTGGATCGACGACCTCGATCGGCTCGGAGACGTGAAGGCGCGCCGTGAGTCGCGGATTTCCCTCGAGATAGGACATCGCCAGTTTCAGGCCGTCGATGTCTTCCCACTCCCGGAACTGGAACGTCGGTGGCTGACGATCCACGTGAATGGTTGCCGTCATGTGGGCGAGGGGGACGTCGTGCCAGTTCGCGACGACCTCCACGTCGGCACTCGTCGACAATGCCGAATCGGCTTGAGCGAGCGCGAGCGTGGAGCGGGCGGCCTTGTCGTCGAGAACCATGGGCGTCTGCCCGCTCACGCGGCAGGACAACTGGACGCGTGTCCGGTCGAACGGTTCCGACATGGGCGTTTTCACCGTCGTTCGCCCACGTAGCGTCACGAGGGTCACGACCGTTTTCTCAGGGGGCCCCTCGAGCAGGACCTCGCACGAGTCCGCATTCGACTTCAACGGAGTCTTCGGCGCCAAGGCGATCGGCGCGGCGGGGCGACGCTCGGGCTCGGAGCGCTCGATCACGACGGTGGATGTCGCCTCCTTCGTCGCGGTCGACACGAAGCATGTGACCGTCTTCCTTCCGGCAGCGCCAAGCGGGATGCGAGCCTCGGACGTACCGGCAGCCAGAGCATCGAGCGGGATCGGCGTGCCAGCGCATTCCAGCGTCACGTGCGTCAGATCGGCCGCGGGGCTTGCGGGGACGATACGGACGTCGAGTGACTCCGCCGTCGTCGTTGCGGGTGGTGCGCCGTACGCCGCGCCTGGCTCGCACCGCCACTCGATTCGCGCGAGCGTGTCGAACGGGACCGTCGCTCGTTCCCGAGTGAGCGATAGCGTTGCCGAGGCGTCGAGATGCTCCGTTGGATCATCGAAGACGGCCTCCAGGTGGAGGCTCGTCGTCCCCACGGGGATGTCGACCGTGTACTCGTCGTGGTCGGGTTTTGGGTTCGGCGTCAGCTGAGCGCGGTTCAATCCAACGGTCACGGAGATCCGCGTCGCAGCACGGTGACGTTTGACGTTCACCACGACCTGCTCGGCAGTGAAGGGCGGCAGGCTGGGAGCCTCGAGCGCCGCGAAGCGCTGCATCGGTCGGCTCTCCGGCCCGCTGCGCGTACCGTCCGCCTGGCCGATCGAGACGTCGCACAGGTCTTTCATCGCCACGGTTCGGAACGACTTCTCGACGACCGGCGTCGGGCCTGGATGCGGGTTCGGCGATGGCGACGGCCGGAACGGTGGCCACCCCTCGTCGGCCGCAAGCCACAGGTAACCGCCGACCGCTGAGAGGATCACGCAGAGGATCGCGGCTGCGCGGGCGACGGGCGATCGATGGGGCGGTGGCGGCACCGTCGGCGGGAACGTCGCGGGGAATGGCGGCGTGTGTGCGGCACCGATCTCGTGCTGGATGGATGCCACCGTCTCCGCTGACGGTCGGCCCAACGGCGACGGATCACCGTCGCGTCCGGCATTCTGATCTGCCAGGTCAGCCTCCTGAAGCGTGGCGAACGGGTCGAGAGCGACCGCGAACTCGGCGGCCGTCCGGAACCGCTCCGACGGATCTTTTCGCGTGCATCGTTCGATGATGGCGCGAAGTGCCGCAGGGACATCCGCACGCTTCGCCGCCACGTCGGGGAAGGCCCCGGTGGTGACGGCCTTCCTGATCTCGTGTTCGCTGCCGCGGAACGGCGCCTCGCCGGTCAGGAGCGAGTACAGCGTCGCGCCCAGGGCCCAGACGTCGGCCGCTGGACCGGCCGATGCGAAGCTGTCGAACTGCTCCGGTGGCATGTAAGGCGGTGTGCCGGCGGCGCCCATTCCCAAGGACGTATGACTCGAGTTGGCCTGGCGCGAGCGCACGAGTCCCAGATCGAGGATCTTCACGCGTCCCGTCGTCGCCACCATGATGTTCTGGGGTTTGACGTCGCGATGAGCGCACGGCTCTCCGTCTTCGCTCGTCCGGCTGTGGACTTCCGCGAGGCCGAGCGCAGCGAACCGGACGATCGACGTGACTTCAGGGACCGAGAGCACGCGCTTGCGGCGGAGACGCTGCTCGGCGTTCTCGCCGCGGATGTACTCCATCACGATGTAGTCGACGTCGTGAGCGGTCCGGACGTCCTTGATTCCCACCAGGTTCTGATGGGTGATCCGGGCTCCGAATTGCGCCTCGCGAACGAAGCGCTTCTGCAGCTCGGCCCGGAGGGCGGGGCCCGCGTCGAGTTGCGGCTTCATGCATTTGACGGCGACGTCCATCTCCATGCGCATGTGGAACGCCTGGTAGACGGCGCCGAATCCGCCCTCACCGATGCGTGAGTACAGGATGCAGTCCTCGAGGACCTTGTATCCGTTGGCTTCGGGGACTCGGACGAGGATGGAGTCTGTGTTTTGATCCCAGGTCATGATGCCCCTCTCATCGCAGCCATGGCGGACTTGTTGCGGAAACGTCCGGGGACTCGGAGAAAGGTGTGCCGGTGGAGGACCTGGTCGCTCACATCGCGCGAGCGGGCCGTCGCGGATCGACGGCCCGGCTGGCGCGAAAGGCCGCTCAGTCGTAGCGCTGCGAGGGGTCGCCGATGGGCCAGCTCTTCGTCGTTCCGTCTTCGAGCGTGACCTCGACGGTGACGTTCGGGGGATAGCTCGCACCCGCCTTCTTGAAGCGGAAGTGCTCGCGATCGCCGTTGCCGATACCGGTTGCACGGCCCTTGTCGATCACCTTCCCCGTCGAGTCGCGGATGACGAGGCTCTTCACCTTTCCGCTGAACTTCTTCGGGAGGAGCACCACGAGCTTCCCGTCGCTGTCGGAGACCGGCTTGAACAGGAAACCCTGGGGACCGTCGACGCGAATGCCGCCCCGCGATCCCGGCGCCGAGCCGCCGGGAGCGGTCGTCGGCCGCGCGTCCGGCCTGGCCTCGGCGAGCTTGCGTGGCGCTGCGGATTGCCCATTGCCGAACCCGTTCAGGCGATCGAAGAGGCTCCCCAGTCCCTGCTCGAGCGGGGCCGTGGCTTGCGTCGGGTCGTTGGGTCCGCCAGTCCCGTCGAACAGTTGCGACGCGTCGCGATCGAGCTGAGCGCCGGCGAAGGCTTCGGAGTAGATCCTGTCCGCCTGTTCCGCCGGGAGTGCGCCGGACTTCACCATGTCCTGCAGCGCGGCGACCGTAGCCTTCTCGACGGGCACCGATCCGCCACCTGCGCCGAGCTTCGACGCCTGTGCCGCGAACTGCTCCAGGAACTTCTGGGCCGCCGCGGGTCCGGCGAGCGCGGCCGTGCGGATGAACGCGCCGAGTGCGAAGAGCTGTTCCTCGCTGATGTTCTTTCCATCCGCCGGCTTGATCGCGTCGACGAACGCTGCCGCGGCGGGGTTGATGTTCTTCGCGACGCCGGCGCCCCCAGTCTGGGGCGCGATGAGTCCTCGCACGTCGCCCACGAACGACTGGCGCAGCTCATCGTTCGATGGCAGGTCAGCCGAGGTGCCAGAACCGTTCGACCGCTTCACGAACTGTCCCTCGACGTCGTCGAACAGCTTGTCGGCCGCGCGGTCGAGGTACTTCTCGCCTCGATCGGCGAGCTTGTCGATCCCCTTGTCGATGGCTTTGTCGATCTGCTTGTCGAAGAGGAGCGACGCGCCGCCGGTGACGTAGGCGAGGCCGCCTTTCACCACCGTCTTGGCCGCGTCCTTCGCGACTCCCTTCACGGCGTCGACCGCTTTCCCAGCGACTGATTCCACGGCATCCTTCGCGACGTCCCGTATCCCCTTGGTCAGGCTTCCCAATCCGAAACTCATTGACGTTCTCCCCAGTCCTCTTGATGGGCGGTGATTCGCGATCGCGCACGTTGCTGCGACCGACTGCCTGGTGATCGTTTCGGCGGCCCTTGGTTGCAGTGGGATTCCCCAGTGGTTGCACCCGCGGAAGAGGACTCCTGACATGCCGACACCCACGGGCGGCAGTGCCGTCCGTGGGTGTCGCGCGCGCCTCGGGATGCAGGGGGCGAGCGCCCCGCCGTCCGGCGCTGCTCGCTCAGTTCCCGACGTTCCGGATCATCGTCATGGCGGTCTCGTGATCGGTCTTCGACATGTTCGATCGCAGATCCGACATCTCCGTGATCTTCTGCTTGAGCTGCTCGATCTCGAAGAGGAGCTGGCTGCGCTTCGACTCGAGGTTCGACATCTGAGTGGTGTCGCCGCCGGCCTGCTGGCCGCCCTGGGGCGACTGGCCCCGGAGCGTGTTGATCTCGTTCGAGACGCTCGCGAGTTCCTGCGCCTTGGTCGCCAGGTCGGCCTGCATGTCGTGAAGGATCATGGCGATGAGCGTGAAGATGTCGACGTTGCTCGAGTACTTTCCGCCGTAGACCCGGTTGTTCGACGTGACGCCATCCGCCGCGGAGGTCCCACCGGCCGAGCTGCCGCCGACCGAGTTGCCCTTCGACCCGACGGAGCCCGTCGTTCCGAGATTCGCCGGCGCCTGGCCGTTCGCGGGGGTCGAGGCAGAGTCTCGCAGCGCATGAACCGGGCGTCCGAAGCAGCCGCCGTTCTGCGGCGGTCCGATCGGCTTGAACGGCACGTCGCCGCCCAGGTTCGACCAGAACTGCTGGAGCAACTGGCGGATGAGAAGGGCGCCGAGCCCGCGCAGCGGGTCCATGTGGCCGAATGGGTTCTGTCCGCCCTGGAGGAGTTCCGCGAGGCCCTTCTCGATCATGTTCCAGATCGCCGGCGGTGCCGGTGGGAGAACGCACGGGCGGCCCGGGTCGTTCGGGAACGACGGTGTGCCGCGGATCGGTGAAGTCGTGAAGGTTGGTGCCGTTCCGCCGCGGCCATCCAGGTCCCATTCGCCGCCGAACTGACCGCCGCGCGGATCGGTGCCGACCAGCTCCTGACCGTCAACCTGGAAGAACAGGTCATCGACCTGGTCGCCAGCGTACATGACAGTGCCGTGGTCGAAGCAGCCGTCGATCATGGCTGCGTTGCGGCCGACCTGACCGACCTTCGGAGCGGTCTTGATGTCCGTGACACACACGGCTTCGTTGCCCCGCTTGACGGCGAGCTTGTCGAGCCACGCGACCCCGTTCGCGTCCTTCGCCGTCGGCACGTAGGTGAGCTGCGTGCCGTCCTGGAGGACGATGGTCAACGGTCCATCCTCGAAGTGGGCACGGTCGTTGTCACCGGTCGTGATGTGCGGATCACCCCAGGCACGGAAGTTCGTGTTGTTCGTGCGATCCGTCACGCGCACGTCGCCAGGGCCCAGGATCTCGATCAGGTATCGACCCGTGTCGATCGTTCCTGCACCGACCTGCAGTTGGCTCGTGGGCTTGGGGTGGAAACCGATGTCGTGCCGTCGGACGCTGCTGACCTGATTCACGTTCGTCATGGCGATCTCCTCGACTCGCGGCATCCACGATTGGCGCCGCCTCGCCCGGGTCGTTCCCGGTGCATGCTGATTGATCGTTCGGGGCGGTGGGGCGTTGCGGGCGGTAGCACGTCGCGGAGATGACGAGGCCCACCGTCGATCACATCGAGGGTGGGCCTGTTTCGGCGTCGATTGGGACGATCGTTGCGCGATCTGTTCCCGCCTGATCTCAGCCCGCGGCGGGGCCGGCGCGGTACGGGAAGCGCTCGCGCATCAGCTGATCGGCAGTGATCTGGACGTGGCGTGAGAGGTCGGAGCCCTGAGACTTCTTCCGGATCGTGTCGACCCAGAGGTTCTCGACCTGCCCCTGGCTCGTGAGCTTGATCGAAATCGATGCGCTTACCGACGGGATCGGCGGGTCGATACGGAAGGGCCAGGTACCGGTTTCCTGGAAGTTCGAGGCCTCCGTGACCGCGACGTAGACGAAGGCCTGGACGTTCATGAACTCCCCGATCTGGGCTCGGCCGGTCGTCGTCGTGAGATCCGATTCCTGGAGCTTGAAGTGCTCGAGTGCGTCCTTGATGGCCTTCTGGTTCATCACGCGGAACCCACGAGACTTCATTGCGGCCTCGACTTCGGTTTGCGCTATTTGTCCAAATTGGTTGCTGTACGGCGTCGACTCGACGATGACTGCGACACCCTGAACGCCGGCGATCGGCGTTGCCGTGCTCGCGTCCTGCTGCGTCTGAGTGTATTCCGTCGAGACGCAGCCACCGACGATCTGCGTGCCAAGAACCGCAAGCGCCGCCACCGTCAATCGCACCAGGAGACCGGTCTTCATCGAATTACTCCAAATGGAAGTGAGGTTCAGCAACCGACCGCTCCGTATGCGTGGCGGACGGTTTCGTTCTGATTCACAAAGCGATCTCCGCGAACGTCCGTTGCATCGACCCTGCCCCGAATTCCTCTGTGCCGATCGGTGGCCCGGCAGTCGCGCGCATCAGCACCCGGGTATCTCACCCCCCATGTGCCCGGAGCTCGGCCGTGAGTTTGTCGATCAGATCTTCCTGCTCGACGAGAGCGGCATGCGCGGCTCTGGCACCCTCGAAGGCCGGAAGTCCGAGCGCCGCGGCGATGCGTTGGCGGAACACGGTGCGGCCGAGCTCGGCGTGGACCTCAGCTGTCCGCGACGCCATCGCGTCGAGGGCCTGACGTGCCGCCGTCTCGCGAGTCTCCAACGCCTGGATGCTGGCGTCATGCCTCGCGCGCGTCGCGGATGCGAGGTCGCGTCGTTCGCGCACACGTTGTTCCGCGCCGTGCAGCGCCGCGGCGGCCGTGTCGGCCGTACGGCGCGAAGCGAGTCTTGCGGCCTCCGGCACGACCAGAGCCTCGCCGAGTCGCCGCGCGGCGGGCTCGCAGACCGACAGGTGAGCATTCAACGCCGCCAGGCGTTGGTTGAGGTCGTCGGGGATCGGAGCGCCTCCGGCCACCGCGGCCGCTTCCCGGAGTCCAGCCGCGGCGGCGTCGAACGCTGGCTGCACTTCGCGGAGGTACGTCCGCACCGCCTGTTCATCCCGCGACGCTTCGGTGCGTGCCGCAGCGAACGCGCGTCGCGCGACCTCGGCGACGGCCTCCGCCTCGTTGATCGCGAGCTCATGGCCCGCCATTTCCTCTGCATGTTTCTCGGCGATTTCCGCGCGATCGCGGGTGAGCTGATCCTGGGCGACGCGCCGAGTCGCGGCCTCGTCGCAGCATCGCTGGAGCTCCCCGGCCTGGGGCGTTCGTCGCACCGCGTCCGGAGCCTCGATTGCAAGCGCTGCTCCCAGCGCCCCGAGGGCTGGTTGAGCCTGAGGCGCCAATTGGGCCAGCCGCTCCCGCGCATCGCGAATCTGACCCTCGATGCGGATGCGAGCCGGCAGTGAGACGATCCGGCCGAGGCCTTTTTCGACGGCGTGACGGAGATCGGCGAACCGTGGCCGTCGCGGCGACGGCGCGACGCCCATGGCGGGGGGCGGCGGAACGTCGACACCCATGCCCACGTCTGCGTACGGTGCCGACGCCGAACCGGATGCGGAATGATGCGCGTCCACCGCACGGAACCCGTCCTGGGCGACTTCGCCTTCCAATTCGAAGGTGAACGCCACGGTGCCAGCGACGTCGCCTCCCACCGAGCGGCCGACCTCGATTCGCGCACCGGGGTGCAAGGTGTGTGCGCCACCCTGAAGCGGCACTCCGTCGACCAGCGTTCCGTTCGTGGATCCCAGGTCTTCGATCCACCAGGCATCGCCGCTCGAAAGGAGGCGAGCGTGGCGGGACGACACTGCGCGATCGACATTTGGGTCCACCGGAATCGAATGGCACGTGGCCCGCCCGATCGTGTGCTCGCCCGGAGTCAGAGCGATCCGGCGACCCCGGTTCGCCCCTTCCGTTTGAACGAGGACGGCTCCCCGCGTCGCTTTCGCGCACTGATCCAGAGCCAGTTGTGTTGGCGCGGACAGAGGACCAGGAGGGGCGCCCGAGTCGACCGTCGGTGACGGCGGGCACGTTTCTGCGTCGGAATGATCCATGGTGTATTCCCGTCGGCGTCGGCGCATGGTTCGCGCCGGCCGGGACGGGGCCTCATCCCTTCATCGTCGTCGGCTCGGAGGCGTTGCACGTGCAACACGGCGAGCCCGAACGCGATCAACGTCTCGAGTCGCGCTTGGGCTCCGGGTCCGCATCGGGTCCACGAACGGGCGCGGGGGGTTCATCCATGTCTCGATCCGTCTCAGTGGCAAGCACCCCGGGCGCGAAGGGGAGTCTCCGCAAGTCCGTGGATCGGTTCCTCGCGCTCGGAAGCGAGGCCGCGCTCCCGATCCTCGTCCTGATCATCCTGATCGCGCTCGTCCTGCCGATCCCGGTCGGCATGATCGATTACCTGATCGCGGTCAACCTGGCGGCGTCGCTGACGATCCTCGTCGTCGCGACGCAGGTGTCCGAGGCGGCGCGGTTCTCGTCGCTCCCGACACTCGTGCTGCTTACGACCCTGCTCCGCCTGGGCCTGAACGTCGCCACGACCCGGTTGATCCTCGGCGAGGGCAGGGCCGGCGAGATCATCGCCACGTTCGGCGAGTTCGTCGTCGGCGGCAACTTCATCGTGGGCACGGTCGTCTTCCTCGTGCTCCTCGTGATCCAGTTCATCGTGATCTCGAAGGGTGCCGAGCGCGCGTCCGACGCGTCCGCCCGGTTCTTCCTCGATGGCATGCCATTCAAGCAGCAGGCGATCGAAGCCGATCTTCAAACGGCCCGGAGTGCATCCGACAAGAAGGCCGAAGCGGAAGCCAAGTCGCGCCGCTTCGAACTCAGCGCGGAAGCCCGTCTCTTCGGAGCCCTCGAAGGTGCCATGAAGTTCATCAAGGGCGACGCGATCGCAGGAATCGTCATCGCGGCGGTGAACGTGATCGGAGGCCTCGTGATCGGGGTCTCCGAGGGGGGCCTCTCGATCGGCCAGGCGGCACGCCAATACACGCTGCTCACGATCGGCGATGGGCTCGTCAGCCAGGTTCCCTCGTTGCTCATCTCCGCCTCGGCTGCGGCGCTCGTCACGCGCGTCCGCGCCACCGAGGACGCGAGCAGCAATGCAGCCTTCGACATCAAGCGGCAGATCATCGATCAGCCCATCGCCGTCATGTTCGTCGGAATCGTTCTCACGATGGTCGCGCTCACGAGCTCCGTGACGGGATTCCCCCCAGTGCCGTTCGCCGCTCTCGGAGCCATGGCCATCGGGTTCTCCGTTCATCGATTCCGCACCCTGCGTCGGCAGGTCGCCACCGCGGAAGCTCCGGCGGGGGCCGTCGGGAAGGCTGCGGCCACGACGCCGCGCAAGCCGCAATCGGCGCCGACGCCGATCAAGCTCGTCGTCCCACCAGAGCTGCACCTGATGCTCGTCGGAGCGTTCCGGGATCTCACGCCCGACAAGATCGAATTCCCAGAGACGATCCTGCAGTTCTATGGGCCTGACATCGCCGGTCCGGAGCTTCAGGTCGCCGTGCTCTGGCGGGACTTGCGCGAAAAACTCGGGTTCCCGGTCCAGCGGATCGGGATCGAGAAGCGTGCGTTTCCGCAGGTGGCCGGACGATCGAGCTACGTGATCGAGCTGAACGGAGGCGTCATCTCGCGCGGATCGATCCGGTTGGATCGCTCCCTCGCTGCTCGAATCCCTGACCCGGCCGCCTTGCTCGCCGATGCGATTGCCGAGACGGCGCCCCTACCGGGGACCTGGGGAGAGGCCGCGGCATACCCGATCGGCGGGCACCCTGCTGGGAGTTTCGTGCGCTCACCGGTCCAGGTGCTCCTGGACCATCTGGAATCCGCGCTGACGCTGCGTGCGGCCGACCTGTTGGATTCGGAGCAGGCCTACGGCTTCCTGCGGCGCGCCGCAGCGGACTTCCCGGAATTCGGCCGGGCGTTGCTCGACGCACTGGCGTCGGCGCAGGCTGCCGGCGTGGCGGAGGCGACCGAGGTTCTTCGCATGTGCCTGCGGGACCAGATCTTTCTCACGGAAGCCAATCGCGGGCGCATTCTCGAGGCGTTCCTGCGCGCCAGGTTCCGCCGCGAGGGCGCCAATCGCGAAGCGCGCGATGCCGAGAAGACCTACTCCATCGTGCGACGTGAGCTGCTCCCCGTCATGCTCTCGCGATACGTCGGTCCGACGGGCGCGCTGAACGCGTACCGCCTCGAGCACACGCTCCTGAACCGCCTCGGTGGGGGCCACAACGCATTGGTCCGCGACGCCATCCGGGCGTTCATCAAGCCGTGTAATCACCTGGGGACCTACATCGCCACGTCGGCGTCACCGAAGGACATGCCACGTCATCAGCACGCGGCCGGGATGCCGGTCATCCTGGTGCGCGACGAATCGATGCGCCGCCAGATCCAAACCATCATCTCGGGCCAATTGCCCGGCGTGATGGTTCTGGATGACGAGGAACTTGCGGCGGTCCCGGAGGTCAAGACGTGGACGTCGACGATCGACCTGCCGGAAGGGTGATTCCAAATCAGCAGGCCGTCCGTTCGGTTCTTGCCTTGCCCCTCGCGGGCCCGCCCCCGGATCGAGAATCCCGGAGGCTCACCAGAGCGCGGAGTCGCTGACGGTCTTGCGAATTGCCAGTTCCTTGCGGGCTGGGAGATGGGACCGACGGCGAGTTCCAACGAATTCTCGGATCGACGGAGCGGCCTTCCGTGCATCGCTCCTGACGTCGGCGCCGCACTTCCCGACCCGCGAGCGGATCGGAGCGGTTGGAGCGTTGCTCGGTCTCACCAACTGTCGTCGGAGCGAAGCAACCGATGCCGCTGAGACACCTCGAACGGTCTTGGGTGGGCGGAAGACTCAACGCGTCCACCCACGTGAAGCCATGGACCGCCAAACGATCTGATCCAACGGCGACATCGAGCCGGAGATCATTGCCGGCTTTGCGGGTTGCGAGACCGCGATCCTCGGTGCCGGGGCAGGTCAGAGGTATGTGACGACCTGCGGAGGCTGGATCTACGCGTAAATGAAACCCCGGCGCCGCCCTCGACGGAGATCCACCTGGTATTGCGCTCTCATCGGGGTCGAATCGCTGGCGACGCCAACCGCCGGCAGGCTCGCGACCGCCCTTCGCGTTTTCTCGACGCGCGGCGACCCGTCCCCGTGCGGCGTCCGAACGCCCGTCTGGCCGAGGCATGCGTCGATCGTCGTGATCGGCGCATCATGGGGCGCGAGCAGTGATTTCCACGTCGGCCTTCAGAGCGGGTTCATCAGGTGGGCGCCGCGCATTGACCGCAGAACTTGGATGTCTCGTCGTTGAGCGCCTGGCATTGCTTGCAACGAACCTTGACCTGAGCCTTGGGCGGTTGCGAGGGATTCCCGACCTTGCCTGCGACGTCGATCTCGGCGAGCGCGTCTCGAACGATCCCGCCGCCCATTCGACTCCAGGGTTCGATGTCTTTTCGCGCCCGCGATGGGTCCAGGATTACACCAGATCCCGCCAGACCGCGCGCTCCGAGTCGCATCACGAACTGACCGATGACGAGAAGCACTCCGCCTATCAACGCTGGGACGATCACCGACGCTGGGCGACTTTGAGGGTTCTTGGCGAGATTCCCGGCGCTGTCGACGAAGCTCACGAACGTCGTCAGGACGAGAACGAGTCCAACGGCGGCGACCGCCATACCCACGTAGTACGTTGCTTTCCGTTCGGATGAGATCGACCTGTTGGACGGTGTCATGAGGGCCTCCGTGATGATCGTGCCGTAGTTCGCGACGACGCCACGCAGGAGCTGGGAATCGGCCGCGATGGAGAAACGGAACGATGTCCCGGACTCGGCTCATGGTGTCGCCGACGATCGCAACATCCGGTTACTTGTGCCGAAGGACCGGCGAACGCACCGTTCCGCACCCATTTCTCGGTGTGGGTGGTTCCCTTCGAATGACAACGAATGGGAGTTCTCCTCGCGGTCCATTCGACTTCGACGCGGGGTGAGTGGACTTCGAAGGCCGGGTTCGGGGCTCCCGAGCCGGCTGTCGGCTGTCCACTCGGACATCCTGCACCCTGCTACCGCGATTGGAACGCGGCGAGCGCCCGCGGGCCGTGCGTCATGGGGCGAGCGCCGATGCAGGGTCGGGAATCGAGCAGGCAGCGCAGACCCGTGCGCGATTCCGTTCGGGTCGCGCCGTGCGAGCGGCGCATTCGCCGCCGCCAGGCCCCATTCCGGACGGCGGCGGATCTCTCATCGCAACAGCCCGTCGTATGCCTCTTCGTTGAACCCCACGAGCAGCGTCGTGCCGACCTTCAGCGTGGGTGCGCGGAGATTCCCTGAATTGCCCATGATCACTGCGAGTAGATCGGTGTCGGCCGGCGGGGCCTTCTTCATGTCGAACGTGACGATCTTCGTTCCGCGCGCGGCGATCACGCGCTGCATGGAGCGGGCGATTTCGAGCGCGGCCTTCTCGCCGATTCGTTCCTTCTTGGCATCGACCACCGTACCGGCGGTCAGCCCGCGCTTCGCGAAATACGCGTCGGCGCGGGTGCAACTCGTTCAACCCTTGCGGTGATATGCCCAGCTGATCTTGGCGGCCATGGGTCACTCCTTCGATGCCGCGCGCGGGCGATGGCGGCCACGTGCCGACGGCTACCCGACGCGCTGAATCGTGCGTCGAGTGATACGCGCGAACCGCCACACCAAAAGGACGGCGACGATCGCGAGCGCGAACGTCAGCCCGTACCACAACCCGTTCGCCCCGAAGTTCCGCCGGAACGCGAGCCACTCAGCCAAAGGCAGGCCGACGACCCAGTATCCGCCCAGATTCGCGAGGAGTGGCATCCGCGTGTCGCCGACGCCGCGAAGTGCGCCGCACGCGGTCGCTTGCAGCCCGTCGAAGATCTGGAACAGGCCGCCGATCCGCAGGAGGGGTGCCGTGGCCGCGATCAGCGCGGGGTCATCGTTGAAGAGCGCGGCCACCGCCTCGGGTGCCAGGAGAAGAACGACGCCGCAGCAGCCCATCCATCCGAACGACATGAGGAATGCCGTGAACCCGGCGAGGCGCGCGCCTGGCGTGTCACCGGCTCCGATCGCATGCCCCACGCGAACCGTGGCGGCGACGCCGACCGACATGGCGACGATGAACGTCGCGCTGACGACCTGGAGAGCGATCTGCTGGGCCGCTTGCGCCGTCGTTCCGAAGACGCCCATTCGCCAGCCGATCAGGTAGAAGATCCCCGCCTCGAGGAAGATGGTGGCCGCGGTCGGCAGGCCGAGACGCGCGATGCGAAGCATGCCGACCGCGCGTGACTCGGACGGCACGTCCCCGGCTGCTGGCGCGTGGCTGCCGAGCTGGGCGCGTCGCTTGCGAGCCGCCAACGGCGCCAGCATCGCGACGATCAGGAGGCTCACGGTGCTCGTGACGATTCCCGCTCCCACGGCGCCGAGGGCCGGGATCCCCAACGAGGGCAGGCCGATTCTCGCGAGCCCCGCATCGCCGAACACGAAGACGTAGTCGAGCACGAAGTTGATGACGTTCGCGAACGCGATCGCCAGGATGAGCGGCCGTGTGGAGTGGTTCGCGTAGAACCACGCGCGGTAGGCCCCGTACATCATGAACGCGAGTGCTCCCGGCATGCGAACCCATGCGAACGACTGGGCCGTCTCCGCGACGTCACGATCCATGGGGAACCAGCGCGGAAAGAACGACGGCCCGAGATTGGGAGTCGTGACGAGGCTCGTCAGCAGCCAGTTCAATCCGGCCAGGAGCGGAATGGCCACCACCGAGAGGCGCAGGGTGTCCATCAACGCGCGCCAGGCTCCGCGGTGATCTCCCGCGCCGACGCGCTGAGTCGCGACCGGGTCGAGCCCCAGGGCGAGCCCCAGTGCGAAGAGCGACACGACACCGGCGATGCCGTTGCCGCAGCTCACGCCTGCGAGCTGGCGTTCGCCCGCGTGCCCGACCACGGCCGTATCGACGATGCCCATCAGCACCTGTCCGATCTGGGCGGCGGCGATGGGGGCGGCGAGGCGGAGCGTCAGCCGGGCCTCACGCCGGAGGGGGTGTACGGCGGTCTCGGTCACGCGCGCACCGCCCAGCGCAATCGGGCCGATCGCGCACGCGGGTTGTCGTGGACTTCGGTCCTGGCGGGAAGCACCGGGTCCGCCGAGATGGCGGAATACGTCCCCTCCGCGAGGCCGCGCGCGAATGCGTCGCTCACCATGCGATCCTCGCCGCGGTGGAACGAGATGATGGCGATGCGCCCACCGCTCTTCGTGATCCACGGCAGCGTGCGGAGCAGCTGCGCGAGGTTCTCGATCTCGCGGTTCGTCGCCATGCGAAGGGCCTGGAACGTCCGCGCGGCCGGGTGCGACGTGAACGCCGACTCCTGTTTGAAGGTCCGTGGATCGATGCGCTTGGCCCGCAGCACGACCTCGACCAGATCGCGTGTCGAGCGAAGCGGCTTGCGTTCAGCGAACCGTGCGGTGATCGCCTGCGCGATGCGATCGGAATCGGGTTCGTCGCCGAAGCGATCGAGAACCCCCGCGATTTCTTCGACGGTGGCGGATGCGAGCCATCCCGAAGCGGGTTGACCTCGCGACCGGTCCATGCGCATGTCGAGGGGGCCGTCGTGCTTGAGCGAGAACCCGCGATCCGGTCGGTCGAGCTGCATGGAAGATACGCCCAGGTCGGCGAGGACCAGGTCGACGGCAGTGAGACCCTCGGCTTCGAGAACGGCGGCCGCGCCCGCGAAGTTCGATCGCCGCGCCCGCACCGCGAGTCCGCGGCCTTCGAGATCCGCACGGGTCCGTGCCAGCTCGTCCGAGTCCCAGTCGAGCCCGATCACGAACCCATCGGGGGCCACGCGGGCGGCGAGCGCCGCCGCGTGGCCGCCGTGTCCGAGAGTGCAGTCGAGCGCGATCTCATTGGGCCGTGGCTGCAGGGCATCGACCACTTCGTTCAGCATGACCGGAACGTGAGAGCCCGCCGGGGTGTGGCCGCGCGCCCGCACCTTCTCGATCTCCGCCGGATACCGGGCGGGGTCAAGTTCCTTGTACTTCTCGTCGAAACGACGCGGATGCGTCCCGCCGTAGCGGGGGCGTCGTCGGCGCGGACCATCCCCTGCGCTGGCGGGCGGATTGGCGGAGGGCGGTTCGGTCGGTGGTTCTTGTGCTGAAGTCACGAGGGCGTTCCCGGTTGGGGACTTGAGTACGATGCCGCCGCCGTTCGGCGCAAGGGCCCGGTGGCGGAACCAGACATGAACGACATTCGACCGTGGCGTCCGGAACGACCCCTTCTCCCGCCCTTCGTGCATCGCGCAGGGACGTCCTCACGACGTCTGGCCTTTGCGGTGTGCGTCTTCGCCGGGCTCGTCATCACGGCCTGCGTGTCCACGAGCAAGCGGGGCAAGATCACGGACGACTATCCACTCGTGACCGGCCATGCGTCGTCGGCCGACGGCCTCGACATCGTCTACGACGTCCGCGGTCACGGCGACCCGCCCCTCGTGTTCATCCACGGTGCGTGGTGCGACCGCCGCCACTTCGGCGTGCAGATGGACGTGTTCTCGCTCACTCACCAGGTCGTATGCATCGACCTGGGCGGCCATGGGGAATCGGAGAAGACTCGCAAGGACTGGACGCTGGCGTCGTTCGCGGAGGACGTGCGTGCCGTCGTCGAGAAGCTCGGTCTCCGCGACGTGATCCTCGTCGGACATTCCATGGGCGGTCCCGTGAGCTTGCTTGCGGCGGCAAGGATGCCCGACCGGATGCGGGCCGTCGTCGGCGTCGAGGCGTTGCACGACGCGGAGATCGTCTACACGCCGGAGAAGCTCTCGCCGTTGATCGAATCGCTGAGCAAGGACTTCGCGGGGACCGTGGATGCGGTCGTCGGGAGCGGTTTCCCGCGGGGATCGAATCCGGCACTCGTCGGGTTCGTGAAGCAAGGAGCGTTGAAGACGGCGCCGGAGGTCGCGGCCGGCGTCATCCGCGCTTTCCTCGATTACGACGCCCGTGCCGCGTTTCGTGATTGCCCCGTGCCGATCCGCGTGATCAACACGTTGCACTCGGCGAAGACCGAGGTGTTGCGCAACAAGACCTACGCCCGGTCGTATGACGCCGTGATCCTCGATGGTTTCGGGCACTTCCCGATGCTCGAGGATTCGACCGTGTTCGACGCGCGCCTGCGCGAGGTGCTCGCGGGGCTGTAGAGTCGCCGCACTCGGCGCGGCCTTGGTGAAGGAGCGCCGCGCTCCGCGCGGCCGGACCGGCGGGGCTCCGCCCCGCCGCGAATTCAGGCTGGCGTCGGATCGCAGTTCGGGCGCATCGAATCCGTCGCGTCCCGCATGAAGTGGCCGTGCGATGCGACACGCGGCCTCGTTCTCGCGGCAGGGCTGGAGCCCTGCCGAACCGGCCGGGGCGGAGCCCGGCGCTCCCGCTATTTGCGGGACCGGCGTGGCTCCGAAGCGTGCGTACCGGGGATCCGACGCGTTCCGTTGGGCTGGCATGCGCGATGGGATGCGCGACCACGTTCTCGCGGTGCGTTGCGAAGGCGAACGGCGGAGCGCCGCGCTCCGCGCGGCCGGACCGGCGGGGCTCCGCCCCGCCGCGAATTCAGGCTGGCGTCGGATTGCAGTTCGGGCGCCTCGAATCCGCCGCGTCCCGCATGAGGTGGCCGTGCGATGCGATACGCGGCCTCGTTCTCGCGGCAGGGCTGGAGCCCTGCCGAACCGGCCGGGCCGGAGCCCGGCGCTCCCGTTATTTGAGGGCGGGGCCGGTGTAGTGCTTCATCGCTTCGGGCATCCAGTCGTTCAGCTGCTTGATGCGCGTGTCCGGCTCGGGGTGAGTGGAGAGGAACTCGGGCGGACGGTCGCCGCTTCCCGTTGCGGTCAGCATGCGTTGCCAGAACTTGGGAGCTTCGTGCGGGTCGTAGCCCGCCTTGGACATGAGGATCAACCCGATGTGATCCGCCTCGCTCTCGTGGGCACGGCTGAAGGGGAGGAGAACCCCGACCTTCGCGCCCACACCGAGGATGCCGGCCGCCTGATCCGCGAGCGCAGGGTCCTTGCGACCCAGGATCGCGCTCACGATCTCCGTGCCTCCCTGCGTCAGCATCTGTTGCGAGACCCGCTCCCCGCCGTGGCGGGCGATCGCGTGGCCGACCTCGTGCCCCATCACGACCGCCACGCCCGCGTCCGTCGCGCACACAGGCATGATGCCCTCGTAGAACGCCACCTTGCCGCCCGGCAGGCAGAAGGCGTTCACGGTCTTGTCCTCGATCAGGTTGAACTCCCACTGGAAGTCGGGCCGATCCGCCACGGCCTGGATGCGCGCCCCGACACGCTTGACCATGTCCGCCCACGCCGCGTTCCGCGACAGCTTCGACGTGGACTTGACCTCCTGATAGGCCTCGAGCCCCATCTGCGTCTCCTGCGATTCCGTCAGGAGCACGAGCTGCTTGCGGCCCGTGTAGGGCGCCGTGGTGCAAGCAAGCCACGCCAGGGCGACGAGAACGAGCGCGAACGCGACGATCGACGGCTTCCGCATGTGTGGGCTCCGAGTCGGACCGCACGCTGACGGTCGGACGAGGCCTCAGTGTACGCGGCGCGGGCCAGGTCGCCGAGCCCGCGACGTCAGCCCTTGATCACTCCCAGCGGCCGCAACCGAGCCACGCGCCGCGACAGACCCGCGCGGTGCACGACTTCGACGACGTCGTCCACGTTCTTGTAGGCGTCGGGCTGCTCCTCGGCGAGACCGTCGCGGCTGCTGGCGCAGGCGATGACGCCGCGCGCCAACAACTCGTCCGCGATGTCCCGGCCTCGAGCGGACCGCGTGGCCGCCGTGCGACTCATCTGCCGGCCCGCACCGTGACACGTCGTCCCGAAGCTCCGCTCCATCGAGCCCTGCTGGCCTGCGAGGATCCACGACGCACGACCCATGTCGCCAGGGATGATCACGGGCTGGCCCACGGCCCGGTAGCACTCGGGCACCTCGGCGTGTCCCGGCGGAAACGCGCGCGTCGCACCCTTGCGATGGACGCAGAGCGTCTTGTGCTTCCTGCCGACGGCGTGCTCCTCGAACTTCGCGATGTTGTGCGCGACGTCGTAGAGCACGTCCAGTCCCAGTTGCTGCCACGGTTTTCCGAGGACGTGGGCGAACACTTCGCGAACCTGCCAGCCGAGAAGCTGTCGGTTGCAGAACGCGAAGTTGGCCGCGGCGCGCATGGCGCCCAGGTACTTCTGACCCTCCGGGCTCTTCACGGGAGCGCAGGCGAGCTGGCGATCGGGCAGCTCGATGCCGTACTTCTTCGGAACGTCGCGCAGGTCGCGGAGCGCGTCGTCGCAGACCTGATAACCCAGCCCGCGCGACCCCGAGTGCACGAGCACGCAGATCTGCCCGACCTCGAGCCCGAAAACCGTGGCGACTTTCCGATCCTCGATCCGATCGACGACCTGGATCTCGACGAAATGGTTGCCGGATCCAACGGTGCCGCACTGGTCGAATCCCCGATCGAGCGCGCGCTCGGAGACCGACCCCGGCTCGGCGCCAGGGATCCGCCCACCTGCCTCCGTCAGCTCGACGTCCCGTTCCGTCGCGAGGCCGCGGTCGCGGAGAAACGGCAATCCCTCCGACATCATCGCGCGCAGCTTCGTCCCGTCGAACGCGTACTTCCCACCCTTGCCGACCCCCGTGGGAATCTCGGCGTGCATCCGTTCGACGAGACGCGACATGAACGGCTTCAGCTCCTCGTGCTGGATGTTCGTCCGCAGGAGCCGAACGCCGCAGTTGATGTCGTATCCCACACCTCCGGGCGACACGACCCCGCCTTCATCGGGGTCGGTGGCGCACACTCCGCCGATGGGGAACCCGTATCCCCAGTGGATGTCGGGCATGGCGTAGCTCGCCACTTGGATGCCCGGGAGGTGCGCCACGTTCACGACCTGCTGGGGCGCCTGATCCTTGCGGACCTGCTCGAGGAGTTCGCGTGTCGCGAAGATGATCCCATCGACGCGCATCCCTGGCCGATACGACTTGGGGATGCGCCACGCGCACTCGTCGATCTGCTCCAGTGGTCCGTCATACACTTCGTTGCCCATCACCGTTCCCTCAGATGTCGAAGATCACGGTCGCTTCCACGCCGTCGACCGTGTCCCGGACGTCCAGCTCGTGGTACGTCACGGCCTTGACCTCGCGCCCCAGACGGTGTCGCGTCGGGTCGACGGGCTCGCCGCCGATCCGGGCCGTGATTCCCGCGTCGGTCACGTGCACGTCGAATTTGACGAAGACGATCCGCCGCGTCTCGAATCGGAACAGGAGGTCGTCGAGCCAATCGAGGAGGAGGAAGGAGCGGTCGCGGCCAGCGATCACCACGTCGTCCTCCACCGTCACTCGATAGGGGCCCAAGTCCGCGGCGATGAGCGTGAACATCCCGCGGGCAGCTTCCGCCAGCACGGCGGCGAAGTCGGGCGCGCGGACGCGCAGGCCGATGTCGGCCGTGTGATCGAAGACCTCGAACATGGGTGCGCGATCATACGCCCGGCTGCTGGCAATGCGGACAGAAGTAGGTGGAGCGCAGGAGGGCTCCTTGGCGGCGCATGGCGATGATCGCGCCGCAGACGAGGCATGCCTCGCCGCTTCTCCGGTAGACCCAGTAGCGGGAACCCACGTGAGAGCTCGTCGTCCGCTGGCCTCCTACGAGGTTCTTCGACATGAGCCGCCGTGCGGACTTCACGAGACGCTCGAGCGCCGGATCGTCCAGATCGGCGACCTTCGCGAATGGGTCGAGCCGGCACGAGAACAACGCCTCGCTCTTGTAGATGTTGCCGATCCCCGCGAGGGCGCTCTGCGCAAGCAACGCCTCGCCGATGGGGAGGTCGCCGACGGCACGCAACCCGCGTACGGCGTCCGCCGGAGAGAACGTCGTACCGAGGACGTCAGGCCCGAGAGTGGCGAGTGCCGGGTCGCGCGCGAGCCGTTGCTCGCTCATCAGGCGCACGTCGGGTGCGGAGAAACACACGGCGACGTAGGCATCGGTCGTCAGGACGATCCGCGCGAGTCGCTCGGGCTTGCGCCAGCGTTCGTTCGGCCGGTAGACGTGCCACGACCCCGTCATCTTCATGTGCGAATGCAGACAGAGGTCGCCTTCGAAATGGATGAGGAGGTTCTTGCCGCGTGCCTCTACCGAGATCACGCGCCGCCCTCGCAGGTTCTCGGCGTCGACGTCCGGTAGCGGACTTCTCGCCTCGCGCACGACGACGTCGTTCAGCGCCAGTGCGAGCGTGCGTGCCGTGCGGAGGATCGTGTCGCCCTCAGGCATCGGCGGACTCGGAGGCGCGCGGCTGCGCGCGCAGGACCCAGCCGCTGGATGTGGCTTGGAAGCCGGCGGCCCGCAGGTGGGGCGCAAGCACCGACGTGGCTGCCGAGCCACCGTCGATCGTCGCGAGCGAGGTGCCGCGCCCGAACCGACTCCCGGCAAAGGTCGCCAGCGCGACGGCCAGCGCACGTGCGGCGCGCGACGTCTCGGGCTCGAACTTGGGCAGGAACGTGATGAGGTCGGTTGCGTGGCGTCCGATCCATGCGACGAGCGCACCGTCGCGGAGGACGACGTGGGCGCCGGCGCGACGCTCGGGACGGCTCTCTCCGTGCTCGGGCCAGGGTACGACGGCGCCGTAGGGGTTCGCCGGGTCGGATGCGGCGATCACCCAGGTCCGGTCGGGGTCGGAGGATGCCTGGCGCAACCGATCGTCGGCACCGGGCAGCGCGAACTGCGTCGCGCCGAGTCCGGCGATGAAGCGTCCGCGGCGGATCTGTCCCGCGTCCTCCATGGCCTTGAGCACTCCGTAGACGGACGAGAATCCGCCGGCGACGGCCTCCGTCTGGACCGCTTCACGCGTGAGGACGCCGTGTCGAACGAGGAGCTGGCGCGCGAGCGCCGTGCGACGCTCCGTCTCCGAGGGAGGTTTCTCGGTCCGACCGGCCACGAGGAGCGACCACCGCCCCTCCGACCCCGGCGGACCCGTGCGACGTCCCCGCAGGAAGCGGGCGCGGATCCTCTGCTCGGGCGAATGCCGCGAGACCGTTCCACCGAGCACCGTTCGCAGCGGCGCGAGCGTGTCGTTCGTCACGAGCCCGGCCCAGACGAGATCCCACAGCGCCCGCACGACGTCGCCGCCAAACCCGCCGACGCGGGCGAGAAGATCCTGGAAGAAGAGTGCACCGCCGTCGGAGAGCGCCGTCACGATCTTCCTCGCGAGCGGCCCTTCCGCCTCGCCCGGCGGCGGCATCAGGAGCGGGGCGGCGTCCGCGGCAAAGAGGGCGATTCGTCCGTCCGACGGCGCGAGTGGCTCGATCCCCCGCCAGACGACGGCCCCGGTCGCGCAGAGGAGGTCCAGGTCCGCGGGCCGGTAGGCTTCGATGCGTGCCGGGAAGACGTCGCGCTCGAGCGTCGAGAACGGAAGCGCCGCGCCCTGCAACTGCTCGATCACCTCGATCAGCGCATCGGCGCCGCGGCGCACGTGGTCGAGCCCGTGCCATGCGTGGAGGAAACGGGCCAGAGCCACGGGCTCGACGGGCTCCACCTCCTTGCGCAGCCGTGCGAGTGAGCGCCGTTTGATCGTGCGGAGCACCCCCACGTCGCACCACTCACGGGAGCGGCCGTTGGGAAGGAACTCGCCTTCGAGCATGCGATCGGCGTCGCGCAGGCGTTCGAGGGCCGCACGGACGGGGGCCACGCCGAGGCCCAGTCGCGCGGCACACGTTTCGATGGCAAACGGCCCATGCGTGCGCGCGAAACGGCTCACGAGATCACCGACGGGGTCGGTGGGCGCGACCAGAAACGCCTGGGGAAGTCCCTGGGGAATGGCACAGCCCAGGACGTCGCGATACCGCGCGGCATCCTCGGCGGCGATGAGCCGGCGTTCACCCGCGATCGTCACCGGGATCGCCCGTCGCTCCGCCACGAGCGCCTCGACCCAGGCGGCGATCGACTCGGGTTCGAGAGTGCGCTGACGGAGCTCGTCCATCGTGAGGTCGCCGATCGCCAGAAGCAGGTCGCACACGCCGTCTCCCGAGCGCGCCCCGCGGCTCCCCATGCGTTGAAGCTCGGCGGTGAGCTCGTCGATGACGGTGGCATCGAACAGCTCGCGGAGCTCTTCCTCGCCAAGCAGCTCGCGCAGCTGCGCTTGATCGATCGTGAGGAGTTGCGCCCGTCGCTCGGCGAGCGGAGCGTCCCGGTCGTAGACGAAGTTGCCGACGTACGTGAAGAGCAGCGACGACGCGAAGGGCGACGGGCGCGTCACGTCCACGGGGACGACGCGGATGGACCGCTGTTGCACCCGACGCATGAGGTCCGTGAGCCCGGGAAGGTCGAAGACGTCGCGAAGACACTCGCGGTAGCTCTCGAGCAGGATCGGGAACGAGCCGAAGCGCGAGGCGACCGCCAGCAGGTCGGCGGCGCGACGTCGTTGGTGCCACAACGCGGCACGCCGGCCCGGGTGTCGACGAGGCAGGAGCAGTGCGCGCGCTGCATTCTCCCGGAATCGCGCCGCGAAGAGCGCCGTCTCGCCCAGGTGTCGCATGACGAGATCCTCGACCTCGTCCGGCGCCGGGAAGAGCGCCGCCACGTCCGGAGGCGCGTCCAGTTCGGGCACACGGAACACCATGCCGTCGTCCGACCAGATGACGTCGATGGTGACGCCCTCCTGCGCTTCGAATCGCGTGCGCACGGCGGTGACCCACGGCGCGTGGATTCGTGCGCCGAACGGCGTCATGACGCAGACGCGCCAGTCACCCATCTCGTCGCGCCACCGCTCGACGACGATGGCGCGGTCGGAGGGCACCTCACCCGTCGCTTCCTTCTGTTCGAGGACGTAACGAGCGAGGTTCTGCGCCGCGCGCGCGTCGCAACCGTGATCGCGTTCCAGCCTGTCGATGCCCTCGCGCTCCGAAAGCCCGGCCAGCTCGCGCGTGAGCGCGCCGATGGCCCGACCGGTCTCCGCCGGTCGCCCGGGTCGATCCGCGATCCAGAACGGCATGCGACCTGGCTCGCCGGGAGCAGGCGACACCAGGACACGATCGTGGTGGATCTCCTCGATGCGCCAGGACGACGCGCCCAGCAGGAAGACGTCGCCGGCCCGACTCTCGAACACCATCTCCTCGTCGAGTTCGCCGACGCGGCGACTCTTGCCCGTATCGTCGCCAGATAGGAAGACGGGATACAGACCGCGATCGGGGATCGTTCCGGCATTCGCGAGCACGACGCGCTGGGCACCGTCTCGCGCTCGGATCGTTCCCTTCACCCGATCCCAGACGATGCGAGGCCGAAGCTCCGCGAATTCGTCGGACGGGTATCGACCCGACAGCATGTCGAGCACGCCGTCGAATGACGATCGTGGGAGTTCCGCGAACGGGGCGGCCTGGCGTACGAGATCGAAGAGCTCTTCCGTCGGCCAGGAGCGAACGCACGCCGCTGCGACGACCTGTTGAGCGAGTACGTCGAGCGGGTGTCGCGGGTAGATCGTCTCCTCGACCTCGCCCCGGGTGATGCGCCGAGCGACCGCCGCCGACGCCAGCAGATCGCCGCGAAACTTGGGGAAGATGATCCCCTTCGGCGTGCCGGTCACGTGGTGGCTCGCGCGGCCGATCCTCTGCAGACCGGAGGCGGACGACGGCGGCGCCTCCGCCTGGATCACGAGGTCGACGGCGCCCATGTCGATGCCCAGCTCGAGCGTCGACGTGGCGACGATGCCGCGGAGGTCGCCTCGCTTGAGGCGATCCTCGATCTCCGTGCGGCGTTCGCGGGAGATGGAGCCATGATGCGCGAGGACGAGTTCCTCGCCCGCGAGTTCGTTCAGTGCGCCTGCCAGTCGCTCGGCGAGCCGTCGACTGTTCACGAAGACCATCGTCGAGCGATGCGCGCGGATGAGCTCGAGGACGCGCGGATGGATCGAGGGCCAGATCGATCGCGCCTTGGGCCCGGCGGCGGCCGGGCCCGATGGGACGTCGACGAGGTCACCGAGACTGCCCATGTCGTCCACGGGCACTTCGATCGTGACCTCGACCGACCGCTTCCGGCCGGCGTCGACGATCTCGACGGGACGAGGCGTCCACCGGCCGCGCTTCCCGCGGACGGTGCCGCCTCCCAGGAACCGGGCCACCTCCTCCAACGGTCGCTGCGTCGCCGAAAGCCCGATGCGCTGGAGCGGCGTCTCGCGCTCGGCCGCCTGCTCCAACCGCTCGAGCGACAGCGAAAGGTGGGAGCCGCGCTTCGTGGCGACCACGGCGTGGATCTCGTCGACGATCACGGTTTCGACGGCCGCGACCATCGCTTGCGCCTGCGACGTGAGGATGAGGAACAGCGACTCGGGTGTCGTGATGAGGATGTCGGGCGGCGCCCGGCGCATGCGGGCCCGCTCCGCCGCCGGCGTGTCGCCCGTGCGGATCACGACCTGTGGGATGCGGTGAACGTCCCCGCGTCGAGCGGCGGCCGCCGCGATTCCAGCGATCGGCGCGCGCAGGTTGCGCTCGACGTCGATGGCCAGGGCCTTCAGCGGCGAGACGTAGATCACTCGACAACGGCGGTCCTTTGGGGGCTCATCACTGAACATGAGCTTGTCGATCGCCGCGAGGAACGCGGCGAGCGTCTTGCCCGAGCCCGTGGGAGCGAGGAGGAGCGATGAGCGCCCGTCCTGGATCGGCGGCCAGCCCTGCGTTTGCACGGGCGTCGCCGACGGAAACGACGCGTGGAACCACTCCGCGACGGCGGGGTGGAAGTTCGACAGTGGGCTTGCGGCGCGTGACACGACGCCGATTCTACGGCGGTGGGGGACGGTGCTCCGCCCCAGTCAGTGCTTCGTGGTCGGGGCGTGGTGCGTCCACTTGACGATCAACGCCCGCAGATCAGGACCGATGACGGGTTTCGTGATGTAGTCGTCCATGCCCGCCGACAGGCATTTGTCGCGGTCGCCTTCCATGGCGTGAGCCGTCATGGCGATGATCGGGATGTGCACGTCCGTTCCGGCTTGTCGCGCGCGGATCGTCCGCGTGGCTTCGTACCCGTCCATCTCCGGCATCTGGCAGTCCATGAGGATCAGGTCGTAGGAGCCGCGGCTCAGCGCTTCGACGGCTTCGCGTCCGTTCCGCGCGATGTCGACCGCGCAGCCCCACTTCGAAAGCAGCTTCGCGGCAACCTTCTGGTTCACGACGTTGTCCTCGGCGAGGAGGACGCGCAGTCCGTCCAACGCCTCGGCGCTGTCGATCGGGGCCACGGGCGCGGTGACCTCGTTCGATCGCCGCAAGGCGGCGCGCAGGGCGCCGAGGCGGAACGGCGTCAAGAGGACGCAGACGCCCCGCGGAAGCTCGGGTGTGGGCTCGTGGCGCGCTCCAATGGCGACGACCGTCGTCCCAGCCCGTCGCAACGTATCGGCCGCGTCGCCGCCGAGCGGTTGCGCGCCGACGAACATCCGCACGTCCGCTGCCACGAGGTCCCACGGCTTTCCGCCGTTGCTCGCAGCCCTGAGCAACGCGCCGAACTCGGCCGCATCCGCCGTGTCCGTTACGACTCCACCGAGCATTTCGAGTTGATGGCGCAGGGATCGCCGTGCACGGATCGTCGGAGCCATCACGAGCGTGCGCCCGACGATCGGCGTGACTGTCGCCTCGAGCGGCGCGCGCATGGGGATCTTGATCGTGAACTTGGAACCCATCCCGGCGTCGCTGTCCACCGTCATCGTTCCGTTCATGAGGCCCACGAGCTGGTGGCTGATGGCGAGCCCGAGCCCCGTTCCGCCGAACCGACGCGTCATGCTGCCGTCGGCTTGCGTGAACCCCTCGAAGATCCGCTGCTGGCGATCCTTCGGGATTCCGATTCCGGTGTCCTCCACGATGATCGTCACGTTCGAGTTGGCGCCATCGCCTGGCTCCGCGCCGACCGTGAGGTACACGCCGCCGACCTCCGTGAACTTGATCGCGTTTCCGATCAGGTTCGTCATGATCTGGCGCATGCGGACCACGTCACCGACGACCCGCGACGGCAGCGAGGGGGCGATGTCGCACGCCAGCTCGACGGATTTCTCCGTGGCCTTCGGTGCGAGCAGCTCCACCACGTCTTCGATCACCGTGCGCAGGTCGAACTCGGTCATCTCGACGGTCATCTTCCCAGCCTCGATCTTCGAGAAGTCGAGGATGTCGTTGATGATCGCGAGGAGGGCCGTCGCACTGCGTTCGATCGTCGCCACGCAATCGCGCTGATTGGCGTCCAGGGGCGTGTCGCCGAGCACCTGGAGCATGCCGATCACGCCGTTCATGGGCGTGCGGATCTCGTGGCTCATGTTCGCGAGGAACTGCGACTTCGCCTTCGTCGACGCCATCGCCTGATCGCGCGCCCGCGACAGCTCTTTCGCGATCACGTTGCGGCATTCGATCTCCGCTTTCAGCTGACGGCGGCGGAGCGTGGCCTGGGTGACGAGCCGCGCCATCTCCTGGAACTCCTCTGGAGAGCTCGCGAGATCGCGCGCGGCGGTCGCCGACTCGACGGCGAGAGCATGGGAGACCTTCGCCAGCGGCTTGGTTATCCAGCGGCGCATGGCGAACAGGATCGCCGACAGTACGAGTCCCGCGCTGACCACGAAGAACAGCGTGGATTGGGTCGTGGCGTGGCGCAGCGCGGCGATCGGCTCGTGGACGTGCTCGGCGAGCAGGCTCGCGACCGCCTTGCGATCGAAGCCGTTCATGGGGCGCGTGAACCGCATCGTGGCGGCATCGGGATCGTCGATCGGGTGTCGCGCGCTCCAGTCCTCGATGGGGTGGACCGACAGCTTCGTGAACGTGAGTTGCTCAAGCCGCCCCAGGTGCCGTCGATTCCAGTAGCGGGCGGCGAAGAAGTACCCGAAGACGGTGCCCGTTCGCGGTGTATCCGTCGACGCGTGGACTTCGCCTCCCCGGATCTCGATCAGCTCGTTGCCGATCCAGCGGTAGCAGTGGCAGAAGTGGGTCTCGGCCAGCTCGGGAAGAAGCTGGCTGAGCTGGAACGGGAACTCGGGATGGAGCCGTTGCGGTGACTCCGCCTCCGGTTGGGACTCGGCTCTCGATTCCGGCTGGGATTCGGCTGCTGCGCGCGATTCCGCCGCTCGGGATTCGGTGCCGAGCGCGGCGGTGACGGCCTGCGTGGCCGCGTCCGAGACGGGGAACGGGTCGCTCGCCTTCGTGTCGTCCGTCGGATCGACCTGCGCGGAATACACCAGGTGGCCGGCGGTGTTGAAGGCCCAGGCAGCGTCCAGTCGGTAGGTGGGCAGCACCTCGGCGATGGTCTCGTCGCCCCACTTCTGGTCCTGGTTCTTGATGAAGTCGCAGAGCTCGTCCCAGTAGGTGTACTCGAACACCATGGTCTCGAAGCGCTCGTTGTAGAGCGAGACGAGCTGGTCGAAGAAGACGGACTGCTGGCGCTTGGTGTCGGCGAAAAGTCCGTCGACCGTTCCGCCCTCCACGACGAACCAGCCGGCGGCGCTCACGATCAGCCCGACGAACAACGCCGTTCCAAGGACGGTGATCTTCCCGCGCGCCGTCCGCCAGAAACGGAAGCGTCGTCCGATTCTGCTCGAGAGGGAAGGCGAAGGTGGCGGCATCATCAATGACTGGGCGGTGTGACGTGGTTCCGTCGTCGAATGGAACCGGGGCCCTCGCGGGCACCCGCGCGGCGGTCCCTGGCCTCTGAGCCTTCCTCGTCCGGTTCCGCGAGTGACTTGAGCGTGGCCCGGCGGGCGACCGCGTCGCAGCGGGCGGTTCCTGCCGAGTCCCCGCCCGTGATGCTCCGCAGTGCACGCGTGATGTCGGCGCGACCGGGTTGCTCAGGCGGAGCCCGCAAACCTGCCCCCGTCGACCGCAACGGCCGGCTCGCAGCCGTGTCGGGCTTGCCCGGCGGCTCCGCGGCTGTTTCGATGCCGGCCGTGATGTCGGCGGCCAAAGCGAGAGTCATCGGGGGCGTCGTCCTCCTCAGCCTGGGGTGGCAGGCCATGCTCGGTATCGCGGACCGGAGTCGTTCGACCACCGAGACGGGTTCGCCCGTGATCGTCGTGGACGATGCCACGGGCGAGTTCTTCACTCGCTTCACGACGGGTACGGCCGTGCGGCGGTTTGCGATCGAAGCCACCAAGCACGAGCGCATTCTCTCCACGCTGGGAGAGATGATGCCGCTGCACGACGCGCTGGCCGCATTGCCCGAGGCGGCGACCTATGGCGTGTTCTGCACCGAAGCGGAGCGCGCCGCCTGGTTCATCCGCCTCGTGGGGTATCTCTACCCCAGGCGTCTCGTGCCCGTGACGATCGATCTCGGCTTCAGGACGGGCGACGACATCCGTGCGCTGGCGGCGTCCGTGTCGTCGGGCGACGTCTACTGCGTCGAGATGGCGTCACGCCCGGGAATGCCGTTCGCACAGGCGGGGGAACGGGTGGCGTCGGGACGGTCCTGGACCATCTGGCGACTGCGGAGAGGGTCGTGACGCTCGGGCTCGCGGGGTTCGCGGTCCTGATCGGCGTTCCCTGGCTTGCCGGAGCGCTCCTCGCGTTCGGCGTCGGTCTACGGACGAACGCCGATCGACTGGGATTCGTCGCGTGGAGCTGGCTTCTGGGGACGCTGATGCTCGCGGGCTGGCTCGCGGGATGCTGCGTCCTCGGTTGGATCCCCTCGGCGGGATCGACGAGCGGGGCGGTGGTCGGGCTCGGCGCGGTCGTCGCCGTGATCGGGCGGCGGATGCGGCGATCGGACGAGGCCGCGCTCGCAGCGCCACCCCGATGGCACCGACTCGTCTTTGGGATCGTCGTCGCGGCCTGCGTCCTCTCGTTTGCGGACGAGGCCCTCCTGACGTGGCCTCGGCCGGTGATCGAGTCCGACGAATGTCACATCTGGGCCGCCAAGGCGAAGGCTCTCTTCTGTTCGGGAGGATTCACGGAACGGTTCCGCGCGGCCGTCGACGAGACGCTCTACCGACAGTTCCGCATCTCGCCCACGATCGCGCATGCCGACTACCCGCTGTTTCCGTCGCTGCTCCATCTTTGGACCTACGTGGTGGCGGGGCGGATCGTTCACGTGGACAACCGCCTCGTCTTCGACGTGTTCGGTGTCGTGCTGCTCCTCCTGGCCGCGTCGGCACTCCGCCGCATCTGCGGTCCTCTGCTGGCGGCGCCGATCCTGATCGCCGTGGCGACGACCGCCTATGCGACGCGCGGGTTCGTCTGGGCACACGCGGACGGCATCGTGGCCGTCGCCGCGCTGGCGATGGTCGACGCGCATCTCCGCGCGAGCGGCGGAGAGATGCGCCGGTTTGACGTTCTCTCGGCGCTCGCCGCGACGATCCTCGTGTGGAGCAAGCACGAAGGCGTGTTGATCCTGGCCGCGTTCCTCGTCTCGTCGGGGTCCATTCGGTGGCTTCGGCGCGCGTCGCGGCCGCGAGCAGCCATGAGTCTCGCGACCCTCGTTCCGTGGGTCGCACCGGCGGCGGCGCTCTCGTTGACCTGGGCCGTGAACGGGTACTTCGGGATGTCGAACGACCTCGTGAGCGGGAATCCCGAGAATCGGGCGTTCTGGACCCGCGCGGTGGAGATGGTCGCGTCTCGCGGCGGACTCGTCGCGCGTTGGATGTTGAACGACGTCATCCTGGACGGGGGCGTTTCGCGCGGTCTCTTCGTGGCCACGCTGCTCGCCGCCGTGGCGTTCCCGCGGCGTCTCCTCCTCGGGCGTGGCGGCGTCGCCGTCGCGACGACGGTTCTCGTCCTGCTCGGATACTCGATCGTCTTCGTGGGGACGCATCAAGACCTCGTGTGGCATTGGACCACGGCCGGTCGGCGGATCTCGTCCCACGTGGTGCCTCTCGCGGCGCTCGGGGTCGCGTTCGCGTTGCAGCTCGCGTTTCCCTCGTGCGGTAGCATCCGCGTCCGCTCGGTGAGCCGCGAAACGCAACAGGAGACGTGACCGTGAGACCCAGCCTTCGGCAGCTCGAGTATCTGGTGGCCGTGGCCGAGACCTGTCACTTCGGCAAGGCCGCCCGCGCCTGTCACGTCACGCAGCCTGGGTTGAGCACGCAGATCAAGGAACTCGAGCGAACGCTCGGAGTGCAGCTGTTCGAGCGCGATCACAAGCACGTTCGACCCACGGCGGCCGCCCTTGCGGTGATCGAGCGCGCGCGGTCGATCCTCACCACCACGGACGACCTGGTAGACGCCGCCCGTGCCACCCGTGAGCCGCTGGTTGGCAGGCTCACCCTCGGCGTGATCCCGACGGTCGCTCCGTACCTGCTTCCGAAGGTTCTCCCCGAGGTCCGCAAGGCCTGGCCCGAGCTTCAGATCCTCCTGCGCGAGGAGGAGACCTTGCGGTGTCTCGCCGAGCTGCGCGACGGCCGGCTGGATGCGGCGATCCTCGCCCTTCCCACCCGCGAGTCCGACCTCTGCGAGGACCGGATCCTCGATGAGGCATTCCTGTGCGCGATGCCGAAGGGGCACCGCCTCGCGCAGTCGAAGGTGATCGTCGAGTCGGATCTGGATGGCGAGGACATCCTGTTGCTCGAGGACGGGCATTGCCTGCGTGAGCAGGCCCTCGCCGTCTGCCGGCGGGCCGGCGCCCGTGAGCACGCCGACTTCCGCGCGACGAGCCTCACGACGCTCGTGCAGATGGTGGCGAACGGCGTGGGGATCACGCTCCTCCCGGCGATGGCGGCCGATCCCAGGGTCGCGCCTCTTCCCGAGATCGTCCTGCGGCCGTTCAAGGGATCACGGGCCGGGCGAACGATCGGGCTCTGCTGGCGAAAGGCCACGGCCCGCGCGCGCGACTTCAGTCTGTTGCTGAGGACTCTGCGGGCGCACGGGGGGTGAGCGAAGGTCCCGAGGATGCTGCGATTGCCAGTCCCAGTGCGCCGACGCTGAAGTACACGTAGTTGGCGAAGTTCTGCGGCGCGACGGCGAAGCCCGCGCAGACCGCCGTACCCACGGCCGCAGCGAATCCGGCCCCATCACGCCGCGCACGCAGGGCTGCCAGGACGAGGACGGCGGTGACGATCGCCGCGGGAAACCACCCCGGCAGTCCGGGGTGCTGACCGTCCGAGAGCCAGGCGCAAAACGAGAGTGCGTCTCGCCGCCAGGGCATGCGGAGGTGGAGATCGAAGGCCGACTTCCACAGCGCACCGACGTCGCCATGGCAGGCGACGAGCGCGACGGCCGACGCGACGAGGATGGCGAGACCCGTCGATCGGACCGCGCGGATGCGCCGGCCCGGTGGATCCTCCGCGTCCTGCGCGAGGAGCGAGACGGGGACGAGCGGCAGGATGTACTGCTTGCTCGCGAAGAGCAGGCCGAGTGGTACCCAGCCCCAGCGCGGTCGGGCACGCATGCACCAGATTGCAATCGCGAGCATCGACAATGCCAGCGGTTCGTTCCAGCCCTGCTCGAGGACGAAGAACCCACGGGGTGTGAAGAGGAAGAGAACGGCGACGAGAAAGCTCGTACGCGTGCGTCCGCCCATGAGACAGATCAGCAGCGCCGTGATCTCCATCGCGATGAGCGAGGCGTAGCGGTAGTCGCCCAGGAGCCGCTGGGCCGGTGCCGCGAGGATGAGCGGCATCGGAAGATAGGGGAAGCCCAGGTCGAGTCGGCCGTCCGGCAGAACGCCGACGACCGGGTGCGACGCGATGCCGTAAACGTTCGGCATGGGCGTCGTGTAGGGATTGCGGCCGTCGAGCAGCGCCGCGATTCCAGTCTCGTGAAAGCCGATGACGTCGATCTGCGGCGGCGGCAACCGAAGCACGAAGCGGCCCAGCAGGAAGTGGATCAGGATCACCGGGACGAGACCGCGAATGCCGGGTACAGGACGTCGAAGCGCGATGAGGACGAGCGTGCCGGCGGCGACCGAGAGCACGCGATCGAGCGGTTGGCCGGCGACGATCGGTGGGGAAGCGGCGGATCCGGCGGACGCGGGCCAACGGCAGAGTTCGACGAACTGGAATGCGACGGCGCCGGCGCACACCCAGTGCAGGACTCGTGTGAGCGTCGCGTCCGTGGACGTCCGCTGGAGCCACGATCCGATGAGTGCTGCGACCACGCCGACGGTGAGTGCCAGCAACGACCGCCCCGTGAGAAAGCCGTTCCCCGCCTGGATCGCATATCCGAGCGCGGTCATGGCCCCGACGAACGCGATCGTCGACCGCGATGCGCGCGCTTCGATCTCGTTTGCGTCACCGGCGGTCGAACGAAGGGGAGCCGTCACGGCGTCGATCGTAGCCGCGATCGGCGTCTCGCCGACCTCGCGCGTCGGCGCCGAAGACCCCTCGGCGCGCATGCGATCGTCCGCCACGTTCCCGTTCGGCGGGAACCAGGTGTTTCACTGGGAAAAGCAGGCGTTTCGACTGCGCTCGGCCGGCGTTCCGATCGCGCTCCGGGGGTGGCGTTGCCCCTCCTGGCGCCTCCGTCGCGAACCGATGCCCCTGGCGCTGCGGCGAAACCGTCCCGGTCGAACACGAAACGATCGGTGTTCGTCCAGGGCTCGCGCCTGTCCCGTGGCTTGAGTGCGACGTGGTCCAGCGTGTGCTTGACGTGCCCGATGGCGTGCGGAAGTGAACGTGGTCGGCGCGGCGCCAATCCCCGACCGAGTGATTCGCTTGACGGGGGCTTTTTCAGGCGGATACAGTCTGACGCATTCCGCGAGCGAATCGCCTTCGGCGGGCAGATGGGCGATTCGATCGAGGTGTCCTTTGCGCGCTTGCCGTTCCATCTCGAGGGTGACTGCGGCGTGCAGATCCGTCTTCGACCGCTGGGCCGCCGCGGCCAGCGCGTGTTCCCGCACTTTGCGGAGAAGGTTCCACGATGCGATCACTTCGCCTTGCCTGTTCGTGCGCGCTCGTCGTCGGCCTCGTGGCCGCCCAACAACCCAACACTTTCTTCGCCAACATGAAGATCAACACGACGGACGGCCCGCCATGGCCGATCCCCGTGAACCTTCGAAGCAGCACGACGGCGTCCGTCGTCCTCGGCGGGATAGGCAATCAGCCGCTCGCCATCTTCAAGTCGGGCAACGGCAACGTGGCCCCGGGTGCCGCGATCTACAGCGGCCAGTCCCGGGACCTGCCGCTCACCCCGGCGCCCGTGGTCTGCGTGGACGGTTTCTTGAACCCGAACTTCCGCCTGGACGCCAACGGCCAGTTCTCGTTCTCGGTCCAGGTGCCGGGCGTGGGCTCGCCGCCCAACGGCCTGCCGCTCAACTTCCACGACGCGTTCCAGGCCGTGATCGCCAATCCCACGACGTCGTTCGGATACAACTTCTCCGCGGCGACGCGCATCACCATCACGCAGGGTCCCACCGTCGCGACCTATCAACTCGGTGACGACGGGGTGCAAGCCGTCAGCCTGACCCCGCTCGGTGCGCCGCTTCCGTTCTATGGCGTGAACTACACGCAGTTCCACCTCTGTTCGAACGGCTTCATCACGTTCAACACGCCGGATTCGGACTTCACACCGACGTCGGGCGAGATGGTCTCCGGTCCACCGCGCCTCTCGGCCTATTGGGCGGACCTCGAGCAGAACGTGGGAACGATCCGCTCGACGATCGACGCCAACCCTCCGGGACAAGTCCCGTTCGTGAAAGTCGAGTGGATCAACGTCTCCGACTTCGGGCTGATCTACGTCCACACGTTCGACTTCGTCGTCGACACGACGGGAATGATCGTGATCAACTACCCGCCGAACAACCAGCAGTCCGCCTTCGACATCGTCTGCGGGATCTCGCCGGGCGCTGGTCTTGGCCCACAGGGCATGAAGGACCTGTCCGCATTGACGAACGCGGGCGCGACGACGGGAGCGGTCAACGAGAACTTCCACGAGTGGTTCGGGCTGACGACGATGCCCAACTACACGCCGTCGCCCCTCGTCGATCGGCCCTACGACCTGTACAGCCGCACGATCACGTTCCTCCCGATCGGCAGCGGGAGCCTTCCCCAGGCGACGAATCGCTACGTGATGTACTGAGCCGCGGCGGGGTGATCCCGACCTTCGATCGGGATCACCGAGGCCTCACGGGAATTCTTCGTGGCGCGCGCGGAAGAGGACATCGTCGCCGCGCAACGTCTCGCCGTCGTCCAGTATCTGCCACGACTTTCGCCCGACCCCCGGCCCCTCGACGGTGACGGTCCCGTTCTCGACGCGGTACGACGCCCGCAGGTTCTCCAGCTTGCCGTTGCGCTCGACCATGATCCCGGCCGACCCGTCCGGCAGGAACGCGACGTAGTCGAGCGTCCTGGCGCGGAGGACGCCGTCGAATCCCAGGGCATCGAGCTCCTCGCACGCGAACACGACGCGCTGCGAGAACGTGCCGTTGCCGATCGGGAGCGGGTCGGGGACGAGCCGGCCATCCTGATGCGGCACGGTGAGACTGCGCATGATGCGATACGCCACGGCCAGATCGCGGCCGCGATAACCGCGGGGCGCTCCGCGGAGCGCGAACACGATCTCGTTGGCGACGACGTAGCTCAGCACGAGCGAGTCCACGTCCTGGGTCGTGGATTGGAAGCGAAGGCCCGGCCGCGCACCCGGGATGAGGACGCGCCGCGCCGCGCCGAGGTCCTTGACGGTGAGGACGTTCAAGCCCTTCACGAGGAACCCTTCCGACACGCGGCGGAGCGTGTCGGTGTCGATCACCTCCGGGCGCTTCTGCGCGGCCGTCTGGAAGCGGACGCTCACGCCCGAGCCCGGCGCCTGCACGAAGATGTCGCGCCCGCCGCCCGCGTTTTGAGCGTCGTTCATGTTCCAGTCCGTGGGGACTTCGACCGAGTGCTCGCCGACCGAGCGGCGGCTGATGTCCGCCCCGAACGAGATCTGGATCGAGTTCAGGATCTGGGTGACGGCCGCACCGAGCGCCTGCGAGTCCGCCGTTGTGAGGCGGAAATCCAGCAGGACCGCCGTGCCGTCGAACGTCGTGCCGACGTAGGTCCCGAGAACCTCGCCCGCGGGCGTGGTGACCGCGTAGGTGAGTGCGACGGCTGCGAGTCCGGACAACGTCGGTTGCGCCTCGCCGCGAATCGTGACCGCGAGGCCCTGGGCGCGCCCGGCGTTGTCGAGGCGCATGCGCATCAGCGCGCTCAACCTGCCGAGGGAGTTGCCCGAGACGAGCTCTTCGAGGAACGACACGTAGTCGACTCGGAGACTCGATTGACCGATGCCTGCGGACGTGGCGCCGGCCGGCACGGCGATGAACGCCATGGCTTCGCGGGCGGCCGCGAGCTCTCCGAAGAGGCTCCATGCGGCCGGCATCTGGTAGCGGATCGGCGTGGGCAGCGGCAGCATCACCGTGCGGAGCGGCCCTGCCGTCTCGCGAAGCCAATCGACGGGAGCCGGTGGCGCACGCAGTGTCGCTCCCGCGACGGCAGACTCGACCGGAGTCCCCGGCTGGACAGGCGTCGCCGTGCGATCGCCCGCCGGTTGCCCCTGGCTCCCACCCGTGGGTGTCGCTGGCGGCTGCTGCGCCGGAGGCGTTTCCGGGGTCGAAGCCGCCGGACGGGAATCACCCTTGGGCGCGGGATCCGCCTCCGGAGCACCCGTGAACACGAGAGTGTCGAAGGCCTTGGCGATGTCGGGCCAGCCTTCGTCGAATTTCTCGACGGGGTGCGAGGCGGTGACGACCACGAGTGAACCCCGGTGCATCATGAAGATCGATCGACCCTTGTACGACGTGCCGCTGGCCCGCTTCTCCTCGAATGGGACCGAGATCACCGTGCGCGTACCGAGCGATCCGTCCTCGCGCTGCCCCATGGTGAGCGTGCGTCCGGCCTCCGACATGCGTGCCACGTAGTCTGCGAGCAGGCTCTCGGCGATGTCGAGGATCTGGACGTCGACGAGGTCCTTGAACGTATCGCGCTGCATGCGCGTGATCGTCACGCTCGGGCCGATGCGATCCTTGTCCTTCGCGATGGACTCCGCCGTCACGGACGTGAGGACGTCCTTCGCGGGTCCGAGGATGATCTCCTCGTGTCCGTCGCCGAACTTCAGGTCGGCGCGACCCCAGAAGTTCGGGATCCGGATCTCGAGATCGCCTCCGCCGGTCAACGTGACGAGGCGATCGCCGCCCACGACGGGCTTGGATGCAGGGTTCTTGCTCTCCGGATCGGGCGGCGGTTCCCCCGTCGAGTCGCCTCCGAGCGTCGCCTGCCAACCCTGGAGCGCCAGGAGCATGGCCTCGATCGTGCTTTGCGCCGGGCGCGGCTCCTTGCAGAGGAGATCGGCCTGGACGGCGAACGGCTCGGCGGTGCCCTCGATCGTGAAGCCCATCACGCGCCGATAGCGCGTGTACGCCAGTCCCTCGATCGACTCGGACTTGCCGAGGCAGGAGAACGCGACGCCCCGGAGCTTCCCGTTCTGGACGTCCTGCTTCGTCTCGTCCCGGACCGTGTCGCCCTCGCCGAGCGCGGGGCCCTTGGCGATCGCTGCGGGGTCGGCGCCGGCCGCCTGGAGCACCGTCCGGATGCGCAGGAGGTCCCCGTTCCCGAGCTTGCGCAGGAACGTTCTCTCCCTGTCGGACTGGTTCGAGACGGTGAACCCCGACGGCGGCGTCAACGCCGGGTGCTGGGCGGGGAGCGCCGCAGCGACTCCGGCGAACACGGCGAGGCCGAGAATGACGGAGCGGATTGCACGGTGGGAGGATTTCGAGTTCATCGCGAGGAGCCTTGCGGAAGCACGCCGCGTTCCAGCGTCGAGTGGCGTGGAGTCGAGCGGGGCGTTCATTGACGAGGCGCCCATAGTACGAACGAGGCCGTGGAAACACGCCGTTCGACTCTGTCCAACGTGAAGGACCGGGGTGACGCATCCCGTGGACACGGTGGCGGCTGCGCGCGTCCGAGCCTCGTCCTCGGACGCCGTGCGTCGTCCGCGCGTCGACGCGTTGCTCGTCGGTCCGGCCGTGGCGTTCACGCACGGTGAGGGGCCGACCTCGCTGGTGGACGGGTTCGCCATCACCCGCGGCGTCGGTGCGAGCGGATCGAGTCGGGAAGCGTGGCGGGTGACCCCGCCGACGCCGGCACGTGGCTGCGTGGGTCTTGCGGCTGGCTCGCTTCGCTCGGGAAAGCCGAGCCGCGGCTGCCGCTTGCCGGCGTGCCTCGGCGCGCAGCTGCCGTGCTCGTCGTCGACGGTCGCCCGAGCGGGCCGTCCGGCGCGATCGTCCTGGGCGCGGGCGGTTTGGAACTGTCGTTCGTGGCTCTGCCGGAGCTTGCCGGCCTCGTCGCGCGCGTTCTGGGGTTCGTGTCGTCGTCCACCGCCGCCAACGGAGTCTTCGCCGCATCGGCAGCGCAGGACCTCACCTTCCAGTGAGGTCTCACGGTCGATCTGCGGGCGGCGACCGCCGGCGGTTCAGCGCCCCTGGAAGACCGGTCGGGCCTTGCCCAGGCTGGTGAGGCCCGTCCAGGCGTCGGCGGTCGCGAAGATCTCGCCGAGGTGCGAGAGCTCCTGCTCGAGACCTGCGTCCAGGTCGACCTTCGTCGTCGCGTCGATCAGCGACTCGGCGATGCGCAGCGCGATCGGAGCCTTCGTCCGCACCCGGTCGATCTGCTTCTGATCGTCAGGTGTGGCCGCGGCGGCCCCGGCCAGGATCTTCTCGACGGTGAACGAACCGAACAGGTTCGCCGTGCCCTCGAACCCAGCCGGCACGGTCGTCGGGTTCTTTCGCGGTGCGGGCTTGCCCCGGTTGACCAGCTCGCGGATCGAGGCTGCTGCGCCCTCATGGGTGACGAGCCGGTCGACGATGCCGAGCTTCGCCGCCGCATCGACCCCGATGATGTTGCCCGTGAAGATGAACGCCTTCGCGAGGTTGGCGCCGATACGGCGAGGAAGTCGCTGCGTGCCACCCAGTCCCGGGTAGATGCCGATTCCCGTTTCCGGGAAACCGAAGGACGCCTTCTTCGTCGCGACGATGTAGTCACAGGCGAGCGCGAGCTCGGACCCGCCGCCGAGCGAAAGTCCGTCCAGCTTCGCGATCACGACTTTCGGCTGCTTTGCGAATCGCTTCAGCAGCTCCTGTCCTCGGCGCGTGAACGTCGCGATGTCGGGGATCCGCTTCTCCTCGATCTTGTGAACGAACCACCCGATGTCGGCGCCGGCGACGAACGCCTTTCCCTTTCCCGTGATGACGATCCCGTCCGAGTCCTTGGATGCGGCGGCCTGCTCGAACGCCGATTCGAGTTGGGCGACGACTTCCTCGTTCAGCGCGTTCAGCTTGTCAGGACGATTGATCGTGATCGTGGTGATGCGGTCGGCCGTCGCCACGTCAACCAGCTTGAACTGGAACGGAGTGGTCCGACCGCGGAACGTCGCTGGGAGCTCGAGTCCGTAGGGCGCGCCGACGGATCCGGCCAGCTTGGCCGCCCTGGCGACCCCGATCTTGTTCGCGAGTTCGAACGGGCCGAGCGGCCATCGCAGTCCGACGCGCGCGCCGATGTCCACGTCCTCGATCGTGCCGACCTTCTCGTCGACGATGGCGCCGGCGACGAGGAACACCTGCCCGAGGAGGCGATCGGCGATGGCCTGTGTCTTGCCGGCGATGGGAGTGCCCGTGAGATCCCAGTTCTGCTTCGCATCCACCTGCTGCGTCAATCGCGGGGACGGCTCGTAGAACTTCCCGAGCTCGCGTCCGAGGGTTCCCGCGGCGTGCAGGGCGATCGGGACGCCCGTCACGTTCATCAGCTCGAAGGCGCCCATGCCGACGCCGAAGGTTTCCTTGCAGGCCGCTTCGATCGTCGGGATGTCGGCCACGCCTTCCGCGAGCAGGCGGACGGCCTCGTTCAGCCACGGCACGAAGAAGCGGTTGACGACGAACCCCGGCGCGTCGGCGCACACGATCGGGGTCTTGCCGATCGCATCCTGGATCGCTTGCGCCTTCGCGAGCGCTGCCTTCGACGTCGAGGCCGTGGGCACGACCTCCACGAGCCGGTTCTTGGCCGGGTGATAGAAGTAGTGCAATCCCACGACGCGCTCTGGATTCGGCGTCACGGCGGCGAGGTCGCGGACGTAGAACGACGACGTGTTGGTGCCGAGGACGGCGTCCGGGGCGGTGCACTGACCGAGGCGCTTGAAGACGTCCTTCTTCACGTTCAGGTCTTCGAAGACGGCTTCGACGACGAGTTCGGCGCCGCGGAGCTCGTTCCAATCCGTGGTCGGCTTGATGCGCGCCTGGATGTCGGCGGCCTGTTGCTCCTTGAAGATCTTCCGGGCCACGCCCTCGGCGAGCGTCTTCCTGATGTTGTCGACTCCGCGCTGGAGCTGAGCCTCGGCCAGATCCACGAGCAGGACGCGGAACCCTTCCGTCGCCATCTTCTGCGC
Source organism: Planctomycetota bacterium (assembly GCA_044222185.1). GTDB lineage: Bacteria > Planctomycetota > CAIWVZ01 > JBGANV01. Next base: position 20,590 of record JBGANV010000002.1, on the reverse strand, counting down.
GATTCCCGATCCCATGTTTCCTGCGCCGACGACGGCAAGCGTGCGGACTTCCGACATGACGGTCTCCGGTGGTGGGCGGCGAAGGGACCGTCCTTCGCTGCGAGGTGCGCGGTTCTAACTCACGTCGCGTCGTTCGTCGCCGGTGCGACGGCGTGGCGATCTCGTCTCAGTTGTCGCCGCCAAAGATGGTTCCCAGTCCCAACCCGCCGAGGAGGTTTCCTTCGTCGCGGCCCGATCCCACGTTTCGCAGGACGCGGCTCGCGAGGCGGGAGAACGGAAGCGACTGGAGCCACACGTCGCCCGGCCCGGTCAGGGTCGCGAGGAACAGCCCTTCTCCTCCGAAGAGCGTGTTCTTGAACCCGCCGGTGAATTGAATGTCGTAATTGACCGAAGGTTGAAGCGCCACGAGGCATCCGGTGTCGAGGCGGAGAGTCTCGCCGGCCTTCAGGCTTCGCCGCGTGACGGTCCCGCCGGCGTGCACCATGGCGGTGCCCTGCCCGGTCAGGCGCTGCATGATGAACCCTTCTCCTCCGAAGAGCGCCACGCCGATCTTCTTCTGGAAGGCGATGCCGATCTGAATGCCCAACGCTGCGGCGAGGAACGAGTCCTTTTGGACGATGAGTTCGCCGCCGAACTCCGCGAGCCCCATGGGGATGATCTTCCCGGGATACGGTGCAGCGAAGGCGATGGGTTCGCGCGAACCGCCGGTGTTGGTGAAAGTCGTGATGAAGAGCGACTCGCCCGTCAGCACGCGCTTTCCGGCCGCCTTCAGCTTGTCGAGGAAGCCCGTCTGCTGCTGCGCCGATGGATCACCAAAGTGCGTGTCCATCCGGATCGCCGAGCCCATGTACATCATGGAGCCGGGCTCGGCCTGCACGACCTGCCCGGGGTCCAGCATGATCTCCACGAACTGCATGTCGTCGCCCGTGATCGTGTACTCGAGCTTCGCTCCGGGAACCGGCGGCATGCCGGGGCCGCCCATGGTCGCGGGCGCCTGCATGCGACCCGCGATCTCAGGAACCGTGCGCGCCTGGACCCATTCGGGGGCTCCGGTTTGCCAGACCATCGCATTGGGGCCGCCGGCCATGGGCAGGCGCTGCGTGAGTTCCTCGACGGTGAGAGGTCCGACGGGTTGTCCGTTGATCACGACGTGCCAGATCCGATCGCTCATGAGGTGCCTCCGAGGTGGCCATTCAAACACAGGGTTGCAGGGCGCTACAGTCCGCCGGAGGCTCTCATGTCCGAATCTCCGACGCTCGTCACGGCCGATCATTTCCGCTATCTCGCCGATCGCACCCCGGGGGACGACGAGTTCCTTCTGGCGCTGAAGCGTGCGGCCGTCGCCGCGGGAATTCCGCCCATCGCCATCTCGCCCGCGCAAGCCAGCTTCATGCAGATCCTGCTGAAACTGATCGGAGCGAGGCACGTCGTCGAAGTCGGCACGCTTGCCGGATATTCGGCGATCTCCATGGCCCGCGCGCTCCCGGCCGGCGGGCTCGTCCGCACGATCGAGCTCTCGCCCAAGCACGCGGCCTTCGCGCGCGAGTGGGTCGCGAGGTCCGACGTGCCCGACAGAGTCGAAGTGATCCAGGCGAGTGGCGTCGACGGCCTGAAGACGTTCGGCCCGGACTGGGCCGATGCCGCGTTCCTCGACGCCGACAAGGCGAGCTATCCGAAGTATCTCGACGCGTGCATGACGATCGTGCGCCGCCGCGGGCTCATCATGGTCGACAACGCGTTCGCGTTCGGCCAGCTCTTCGACGCCCATCCCACGGACCGCGAGGCGCCCGCGGTGAAGGCTTTCAACGATTACATCCCGAAGATCCCGGGCCTCCACAGCGTGATCGTCCCGCTCGGCGACGGCTGCTGGGTCGGCGTGCGCGAATGACGCGGGGCGGGGCTTCCGGCTTCGGCGCGAATCGTCGTTCGCGCGACCCGCGTCCGGGGCGCGTCCCAGGCTTCTGCCACAAAATTCCGCCGCCAACGGATTGAAGCCCGCACGCCGCCTGCGTTGATTTCCCGCTCACGAGCAGGCGCGACGAAACTCGGTGAACCGGCGCTCGAGTCGCTCCGGATCCGGACGCTCCGCTTTGCGGCTCGGTATGGCTGCAAGGGTCCGGCCGTGCATGTCCTTCAGGCCGTGCTGAAGCATGGGCCCGTCGACTTCATCCAGGAGTCGCGCTGCGATGTGGATTTCGTGGCCGGGATCGATTCCAAGCAGGTTCTGGTCGTAAGCGGCGTGATGGATCTTGCACAGCGACAACCCGTTCGTGACGGCGGCAATCCCGTCCGGATCTGCGTCCTCCACGATGTGTGCCGCGTCGAGGAGCTGGGGCTTTTGGAGCGAGCACACGGAGCAGCGCGATCGATAGGCATGCATGATGATCGAGCGGAACCGCGCTTGGTGCACCCTCCGGATCGCGACGGCCGTGACGTATCGGCGCAGGGCTTCACTGGCCGGCTCGGCGACACCGGCAGGCGCCGACGCGGCGACATCGGCATCCACCTGGAGGATTGCGACGCATCGGTCGGGGTCATCGTGGATGACGTAGGTCGGGCTCATGGCGCGATAGCGCCCCGGCTCGATCCCGTAGAAGTAGGCGATCGGCGTCCCATGCATCGCGAGGGTCCGCAGACCGACGTTGTCTCGGTGATGCGGGTCCGTGCCTCGGTATCGGTACTGGATCGTGCCGTCAGGACCCGCGAGATCGTCGTACGGCCGCACCTTGCCGGGCTTGGGCGGCGCGGTCGCCACCGAGATCGGGAGTTCGAGTTGCCGGGGCTTCCAGATCCCGGAGGCACCGATCAGCGGGCACCGTTCACCATTCGACAGGCGGAAATCGCTCAGTTCGGCCCACGTCACCAGCCCATCCGGTGCCATGGCCGTCCTTCGCGTCAGGAACGCGAAGGCCTCGAGCCGCGTCTGGACGTCGTCCGGCACGGGGGCGATCCTACACGGGACGTTCGATCGGGGCCGACCGGCATCCGTCCCCATGGGCCTCCGAGCTATGATCCCGGGTCATGGGTCGCGAGAAAGGTGCCGCGGTGCGGCTCTATCAGCGGGAACACGTGCGCGAGCGCGAGGCGCTCGAGATGCGTTTCGAGGACGTCATCGAGCCCGACGACACGCTCTCGCTCCTCGTCACCGGGGAGGAAGCGAAGCTCGAACCCTTCCACCGCTGGCATCCCTACCGGCAGCAGTTCTCGCCGGGACTCGTCCGGATCTTCCTCGAACAGTCGTTCCTCGCCCCGGGTCCGGTCCTCGACCCCTTCTCCGGGTCGGCGACGACCATCGTCGCGTGCGCGCGGAATCGCGTGCCCGCGATCGGGATCGACGGACTCGAGGTCCTCGCCCACATGGCGAAGGCGCGATTCCTGGACGGCATTCCGCCGCTTCCGGATCTGCCGGCGGACGGCAATCTCTCCCAGTTCTTCGACCTGGTCACCGACCCGGCGCATCGTGCGGCGCTGCTCTTCGCCGCCGCGCGCACGGTTTCGGGAGACGGCCGCCCCCGTCGCACCGGCCCCCACCGCGAGCTGCTGGCGGAGGTCTGGCAGGAGATGCTCGAAGACCTGGCGCGACCCCTTCCTCGCATCGCGACCATACTCGTCGGCGACGCGCGCGCCATGCCGCTCGCCGCCGAATCCGTCGGCGGTGTCCTGACCTCGCCGCCGTACCTGTCGCGATACGACTACCGCCGCATCCTCAGCCCCGTCGAGCGCCTCTGGTCCGAGAAACGCCCCGCCGGCGCCCCGGCGCAGGTCGTCGCCACGGTGAAGAGCCCGCGCAAGGCCCCGCGCTTCAAGACCGGCGAGATCCACGGGGCCGCCGAGGAGGCCGCGGCGGCACTCGTGACCATCCGCCGGCACCAGGACGCCGCCGTCGTGCGCGCGTACTTCCACGACCTCGGCCGCTTCGTCCGCGAGGCCTGGCGCGTGATGCGACCGCACGCCCCGCTCTGGATCTTGATCGGGGGCGCCGACATCGAACGCGAGTACATCCCCTCCGACCTCATCATCGCCGAGATGGGACAGGCCGCGGGCTTCGTGATCGACGGCGTGACCCAGGCGCGTGTGTTGCGCGACTCCGCTCGCAAGCTCGGCAAGATCGACGAGATCGCGCCCCGCGAGAGCATCGTGAAATTGAGGAAGCCCGGACCGTGACGAACGCCACGCCCCTGATCCTCGCCGTGGAGACGTCCGGGAAGGCCGGGTCGACGGCCCTCGTCCGCGGCGAGGAGATCGTCGCCGAGCACCGCTTCGATCCGGCGATGCGCGGCGGCAGCGTGATCGCCCCCGGTGTCGCGCGGCTCCTCGAGGCCGCGGGCAGCGAGGCCATCGGGGCGGTCGCCGTGGGCATCGGTCCCGGCTCGTACACCGGGACGCGCATCGGCGTCGTCTACGCCAAGACGTTCGCCTACGGGCGCAAGCTCCCGCTGTTCGGCGTCACGGGGCTCCAGGCAGTCGCCGCACGGGCCGTTCGCGACGGCCGCTGTGTCGTCGCTGCCGCGGCCCACGAAACGCGGGTCTACGGCGCGATCTACGACTGCGTATCCGGCCGGATTCCCGTGCCCGTGCGGGCGCCCGAGTTGATCTCCCTCGAGGAATTGCAGGTCGCCGCCGGGCGCGGCGCCCACCTGGTGCAGATCCCCCCGGAGTCCGTCCTCGCGTCCGACATCGGCCGCATCGCAGCGCTTCGTTTCGCCGTCGATCCGAGTGGTGACGACGCCGTCCGGCTCGAACCGCTCTACCTCCAGCTCTCACCGCCCGAGCGGAAGGCCGCAGGGAACTGACGTGACCGCCGTGCCGCTACCCCGGAAGCGATCACGAGCGGCGGGCGCTCGGTCATGAAGCGTCGCTGGGCCATCCCGCTCGCATTCGTCTGGTTGATCGGCCTCCTGATCGCCGACGGCTGGATCCTTTCCCGCTCGGCGTTCCTGCACGAGCGCCTGGAGGCGGCAGCGCACGAAATCCTCCTCGCACCGATCGCGTTCGGCGACCTCACCGTGGCACCGTTCCAGGACGTGGTGATCCCCGACGTGCGCCTCATGCGACCGGACCGGCCGTCCGAGGTCTATGCCACCGTCGACGAGATCCGCATCCGCATCAGCTGGAGCGCGCTGATCTTCGACTGGCGCCTCGTCGTCGACGAACTGATCGTCCGCAAGCCATCCGTGAACGTCACGTGGGCCGCCGACAAATCGTTCGACATGCCCACGCCGATCCGCAGCAACCTGGAGGTCAAGACGCACCGGCCGGCGGGGGAGCTGCCCATCGTGCGCCTCGCAGGTCTTCACCTCGTCCTGCGCAACTCGCCATACGTCTTGAAGCCGAACCAGGAGCTGGCGTTCGACAACCTGAGCCTCGTCCTGACGCCGGAAGGCTCGCAACGGTGGCTGTACCGGTTCGATGCCGACGTCGACAACCCGATGACGGGTCAGATCCACGCGCACGGGAACTTCAGCTCGAACGACTTCGTGCTGAACGTCCAGCGTCACGGATTCATCGACGTCGCTGCGATCGCTCCGGCGATGCGCGAGGAGTTCTCGTCGCGGCTGAAGGAGCTCGTCGTCACCGGCGGCATCGAGCTGAGCGCCGACGTGGCGCGCGACGAGAAGTCCCAGGAGTTCTTCTTCACTGCCGACGTGACGTGCGATGGTGTCTCCGCCCGCGTGAAGCGGTGGCCGCAGGAAATCACCGACCTTCGGGGGCAGATCCACTACGAGCTCGGACGCATCTCGACCAAGGGACTGACCGCGCGATTCGAGGGCGCGCCCATGGAGTTCGCGGGCTTCTACGATCTCAGCGGCTCGACCGACATCGTTCAGGTGAACGGCGCGCTGAAGCGTCTGCAGATCAGCAACGAGTTCGGCCGTCGCGTGGGCATGCTTCCGGATCCGTGCCCGACGATCCGCGAGCAGATCCTCGCGTGGAACCCTGACGGGTACGCCGATCTCGGTTTCCGCCTCGAACAGAAGCGAGCCGCCGATGGAACGCCGGGGCTCCTTCGGCCGTTCATCGACGTCGAGTTCCGGGGCGGGTCGACGATCCGTTACGAGGGCCAGGTGGGCGACGACGGCGAACGTCATGGATTCCCGTACCCGCTCGAGGACGTCCGCGGGGTGCTCCACTTCGACGACGTGGGAATGCACTTCGACCGCGTCACGGCGCTCAACGGCACCCTGCTCGTGGAGGCTCGCGGGAAGATCGACTACGAGCACTACGGCGACGAGGCCTACGACGTGGACATCTCGGCGCTGGGGCTGAAGCTCGATGACCGCGTGAGCGCGGCGCTGCACGGCGATGGCAAGAAGCTGTTCAACGACCTGGACGCCGACGGGATGGTCAACCTCGCCGTCGCGGTCAAGCGGAAGAAGTCTGAGCCACCGGGCGCCCGGCTCGAGGTGATCGTCGAACCTCAAGGGATGAGCGCTCAGCCGCGATCGTTCCCGCTCCCGTTCGAAGATGCCCGCGGGCGCATCGTGATCGGACACGACGACGTGATCCGCGTGGAGGAGCTGAAGGCTCGCTACCGCGGCGGCGAGCTATCGCTCACCGGCCGGCTGGGAGTCGCCGTCAGCGGTGGCGACCTGCGCCTCGACCTGGGATTCGAGAAGTTCCCCGTCGACGTGGGTCTCATCGAAGCGCTCAAGGTCCCAGCGCCGGATGCGGCTCGGCAGGTCGAGCGCCTGAACGCCCGCGGACTCTTCAGCGGCAAGATCCGCGTCGCCCGAATGCCCAACGCTCCACGCACGGACGTCACCGGCGCATTCCGCTTCGAGAAGTTGACGCTCGCGCCCGAGGATCCGAGCGTCCGCATCGACGAGTTGGACGGAATGGCCGAGATCACGACGACGGCACTTCGGCTCCAGCCCGGAACGACCGGACGGGTCTGCGGAGAGAAATTCGCGATCGAAGGCACGATCGGGGCGGACGGAGTCCTGGATCTCACCGTGGAGGCGGGGCAGTTCCACTTCGGGCGGAAGCTCGTGGCGGAACTCGAGCCGCTCGCGCCGTGGCTTCGCGAGGTCCAAGATCGGTTCGCCATCGACGGACCCATGTCGGCGAGAGTCGAGGTCCACGGTCCCGTCGATCGCTTGCTCATCACCGCGGATCTCGAGATCGACGACGTCGTCAGCGAGCCGCCCGGCCTGCCAGGCGTGCGATTCGAGAACATCCGGGCCAAGTGCCACCTGGCCTCGAACGGCGTCGTCACGGTGCGGGACCTCGTGGCGTGGGTTCCGCCGCCAACCAGCGCGACGTCCCGGCCCGCGCCCGAAACGCGCGCCGACGGAGCATTCGAACCCGAGCGGCGCATCGCTTTCGAAGTTGCCGAGGCGACGTGGACCCCGCGTCCGATGGAGTTCACGGGGCTGCGCGGACAGCTCATGATCGGACCCGCATGGGTCCGCCGCCTTCCCCTCGAACCCTGGGTCCTCGACGCGCTTCCAGTCTCGGCGGAGACGCGGGCGAAACTGAACGGCCTGCGCTTCCGGGGAATCACCGACCTGACCATCGGCAGCCTCACCATCGACTCGAAGGAGACCGTCGCGACGGGCTGTCAGCTCAAGGCCTGGGGGCTGACCCAAGGTGAGCGGGAGCGGATTCGTGCCGACTACGCCGAGGTACAGAAGTTCAGTCTCACGAGCGACGAGGACGGGTTGAAACTCTCCGGCCGGTTGGCGCTCGACGGTGCCACGCTGTTTGGCGTGCCGGTGCCACGTCTCAGAGCGAAGGCGTCGATCGGCTCCGGCTCGCTCGTCCTCACGGCAGTGGACGCGGATCTCATCGGCTACGAACCCGATGGGAAGGGCGGGAAGGTTCCGGACGGGAAGATCGACTCGGAGCAGACTCGATTCGAGCTGCGACTGGGTGACGGCGGGTTCCTCGTCCGCGTGGATCTGCGTGACGTCAACTTTCCCGCCGTGGTCCGCGCGCTCGGTGCCAGTCCGGGGAAGGTCCGAGGGTTGATGAGGGGGTTCGTGGAGCTGAGCGGAGTGGCCGACGATCCCGCGACCTATTCCGGTCACGGCGAACTGACGGCGCTCGCGCGGAACCTCATCGAAATGCCCGTCTTCTACAAGCTGTTCAATTCGCTGGACCTGCTTTCGTACTTCCAGGGCGGCGACGGGCGGACGTCGATCAAGATCGGGCTGGACGTGAAGGATCGCGTCGTTCAACTGCCGGCGGTTCGGATCGACGCTCCGGAGTTGACGCTGGATGGCACGGGACGGCTCACCTTCGAGGGGATCATCCACGCCGACTTGAAGGCCAGTCAGACGGTCGGACTCTCGCCGATCGGCTGGATTACGGATCTCATCTCCGCCGTCGTCTTCGCCGGCGTGACGATCGACGGTCCGATCGAAGACCCCCAGGTCGGCAGCTACTCGCTCGGCGGCGGCGCCGACAGCGATCCGACCTCGGGACGTCGACCGAAGCTCAAACCGTTGAAGGAGTAGGCCGGACTCCGTTCCAGCTTGCACCAATCGCGGTACGATTCCGGCCATGGATCCTTCCAGACTCGTTGCCGTGATCATGGCGGGTGGCGGTGGAACACGCTTCTGGCCCCGCAGCCGGCGCACGCGCCCGAAGCAGTACCTGAAGTTCGTCGGCGACGACACGCTCCTTCGCAGCACGGTGAAGCGACTCGACGGACTCGTCCCGCCGGATCGCATCGTCATCATCACGGGACAGGATCAGGCGGCGCTCGCCTGCGAGCACAGCGGGCTGCCGAAGACGGCCATCGTCGGTGAGCCGGAGAAGCGCGACACGGCGGCCTGCGTGGGACTGGGCGCGCTCATCGCTCGGAGCATTCGCCCGGACGCCGTCCTCCTCGTGTTCTCGGCCGACCACGTCATCGAGCCCGCCGCGGCGTTTCGCGAAACGATGCAGCGCGCGGCGGAACTCGCGGCCGAGCATCAGGGCATCGTCACCGTCGGATTGCGGCCGGACCGGCCGGCAACGGGCTACGGCTACATCGAGCTCGGAAAACGGCTGGACGACGGCAAGCCCGTCGCGTTCAAGGTCGAGGCGTTCCGTGAGAAGCCTGACCTGGAGACCGCACGACGGTTCCTCCAGGCGGGGAACTTCCTGTGGAACAGTGGCATCTTCGCGTTCACGACCGAGACCATCCTGGAGTCGATCCGGCAGAATCTGCCCGAACTCCACGCGGGCCTGATGCGGATCCGCGATCCTCGCGACCCCGCCGAGCTGCACCGCGAATACCCGAACCTGAAGAAGATCAGCATCGACTACGGGGTCATGGAGAAGGCGACGAACCGCCACGTCGTCGAAGCGACGTTCAAGTGGGACGACGTCGGCACGTTCGATGCGGTGTCGCGGTACCTGCCGACGGATTCCGCCGGCAACGTGAAGCGGGGCGACGTCATGATCTTCGACGCGAAGAACGTGCTGGTGGACAATGATGCGCCGGGCGCCGTCGTCGTCTCCGGCGTGTCGGACGTCATGGTCGTGCGCTCGGGTGACGTTGTGCTCGTGCTTCCGCGAAAGGACGCGGAGCGGGTCAAGGACATCGTCGATCGGCTGGCCAAGGAGGGTCGCCACGACATCCTCTGACCCAAATCCGCCGGCGGCGAACGCGGACTCGGATCCCGGCGCGGGCGCAGTTCTGGCGCTCGATCACGGAAAGAAGCGCATCGGAATGGCGGTGACCGATGCTTCTCGCCGGTTCGTGCTCGGGCGCGAGACGATCCAACGGACCACCACGTCCGCCGATCTCGCGGCGATCACCGCGTGCTGCCGGGAGGACGCCATCCGTGTGATCGTCGTCGGCCTGCCGTTGAACGTGGACGGCACCGAAGGGGGTCAGGCGAAGTCGGCGCGTGCGTTCGCCGCAGAGTTGCACGTCGCGTCGAACCTTCCCGTTCTCATGGTGGACGAACGCTACACGTCGCTCGAAGCCGAAGAGTTGCTCTCGGAGCGCTTCAGTGATTGGCGTGACCGCCGAGACCGCGTCGACCGCGCCGCCGCCACGCTGATCCTGAAGACGTTCCTCGAGCACGGGCCCTATCGCGAAGGGAAAGCGCCGTCATGAAGTCGCTCAAGTCGCTTCTGGAGGAGGTTCGAGCGTGCACGTTGTGCGCAGAGCATCTGCCCTGCGGACCGCGGCCCGTGCTCCAACTTCATCCGAAGGCGCACATCCTGATCGCGGGCCAGGCTCCGGGCCGGCGGGTCCACGACACCGGCATTCCGTTCGACGACGCGAGCGGCGACCGCCTGCGCGAATGGATGGGCGTCTCGCGCGAGGAGTTCTACGACCCGGAGAAGATCGCAATCCTGCCCATGGGCTTCTGCTATCCCGGAACCAGCAGTGCCGGCGACAATCCGCCCCGCCCCGAGTGCGCGCCAGCGTGGCGCGCGGAGCTCATGGGGCGGCTGAAGTCACTCCAGCTGACCGTCGTGCTCGGAACCTACGCGCAGAACTATCACCTCGGAGAATCGGACCGGCACGTGACCGACACCGTGAAGGGCTGGCGCAAACGCTGGCCGCACGTGGTGCCGCTGCCGCACCCCAGTCCGCGCAACAACCTGTGGCTGACGCGGAATCCCTGGTTTCGCGCGAGTCTCCTTCCGGCCCTGCAGGAGCGCGTCGCCGCCGTCCTCGGCCGCGGAGCCAAGAAGCCGGGCGCGGGATAGGCAACTCCCGACGCACCGGTCGAGTGGGGTTTCGGGTTCCATCGGGCTCGAACGTCAGGGCTCGGCACCGATGCGAACGCGGAGGCGTGTTCCTCATCGACGGAATCGCCCGGGATCGCCTGAGAGCGGAACTCGAGACGAGCCCCGTCACATCCGCGCGACCGGACCCCATGAGTGTGCATGAACCTCCTCCTCGCGATCGCATACGGCCGATCGTCACGCCGCGGCCCCGGCGGTCCATCGTCGCGGGTCACGTCGGGGTCGCGCCGGGGGCGTCGACGTCGAGACGTTCGTCGAGCTCTCGCGCGAGCGACTCGGGAAGCAGCTTGCGGAGCTTCTCGATCGCACGGCGCAACCGGACCGAGACCGTGTTGGGCGCGAGCCCCGTCGCTCCCGCCACCACCTGATTCGGCTGGTCTTCGATCGCACGCAGCACGACGACGGCCCGGTCGACCGGGTCGAGTTGGGCGATGGCGTTCTGGAGGGTCGAATGGCGTTCGGCGCGCGCGGCTTTCGTGACGATGCCCGTCGTCTCGGCCGACAACTCCACGCCGCCGACGGATGACGCCGGGCCGGCGATGGCAACCTTTGCCTGCGGTTTGCCGGCGATGTGCTTTTCGTACAGGTCGCGGACGTGGTGGAGCATCACGGTGCCGAGGAATCGGACGAGGCCACTGGTCGCGCGACCGGGCTCGGGGCGGAAATCGGGGAGTCGGCGCAGGGCGACGAGCCACACGTCGTTCACGACGTCGGCGGGTTCCACGAACCGTCGCAACGCCGCTCCGACCCGGTACTCGGCTTGCACGAGCAGCAACGGCGTGAACGCGTCGACCAGCGCCGCGAGGTCGGAAGCGTTGCCGCCGCTCGCGCGGCGGATCGAAAGCGAGAGCTCGCGATCGTCGTCCGGCACCTGGGGTGACATGGCAGCTGGCAGTATGCCGCGGCAGGCCGCGGGCGCATAGGATCTCGATCATGGACGAATCGGTTCCCGACATCGCCATCGCGATCGCGGTCATGGAGCGGATCCTGGCCGACCGCGGGGCCGGCCGGACGACGACGCTCGCCGATCTGACCGGAATGTACCCGGGATGTGAAGCGGCCGTCGCGGCCGCGTTCGCGCGGGCGCTCGAGATCCCGACGACGGCAGACGTCCAGGGCTCGACCGGGGGGGCGACCAAGGAGCCGAGCCTCGCCGCGGATCTCCCGCGCCAGATCGGACCCTACCGGATCGAGGACGAGCTGGGCCGGGGGGCACAGGGCGTCGTGTATCGCGCGACGGACGTCCGGTTGGGGCGGACGGTCGCGCTGAAGGTTCTCCTCGGTTCGTGGGCCGCCTCACCACAGGCGCTACGCCGCTTCGAGAACGAGGCGCGCATGCTCGCGGGACTCGACGATCCGGGCCTATGCACCGTCTTCGAGGCTTCGGCGTCCGACGGATTGCCCTACATCGCCATGCGCTACGTGGCGGGTGAATCGTTGCTCGCCCGCCTCACCCGAGCCCGCATCGCCCGTAACGGCGATCTACCGAGCACCGGAGAGATCGCCGGCGCCGTGGTGCTGATCGAGCGGGTCGCGCGCGCCGTCCATGCAGCACACGAGGCCGGGGTCATCCACCGCGATCTCAAGCCGGCGAACATCATGGTCTCGGCGACGGGCGAGCCCACGGTCCTCGACTTCGGACTCGCCCACGGCGACGACGAAGACGGTCCCGCCGTCACGGCGACGGGAGACATCCTCGGAACCCCAGCCTACATGGCGCCCGAGCAGGCCCTCGGCCAGCCACGCGCAGTCGATCGACGTGCCGACGTCCACGCGCTCGCGGTGATGCTGTACGAGCTGACGGTCGGCCGTCGGCCGTTCGATGGTCCCACACGGTCCGCGATCATCGACGCCGTCTGCACGCGCGATGCACCGGATGCGCGCCGCGTCCACGGCGGGATCGCCGTCGATCTGGCGACGATCCTCCAGCGGGGGCTCGCGAAGCGTCCGCCGGACCGCTATGCGTCAGCGGGCGACCTCGCCGACGATCTCAGGCGGTTCCGCATGCACGAGCCGATCGCCGCGCGGCCGCTGGGCTTCGTGGCGCGCACGGTGCGGTGGATCCGGCGCAAACCCGTCGCTGCCGCGTTGATCGTGACCGCGACCCTGCTGCTCATCGCCGTGGTCTCGTTCCTCGTTTGGTATCTCGCGAACCGGGACCGTCTCGCGGAGCAGGCCGCCGCGGAGGCGCGGGCGACGATCGAGGACCTTCTTGGCCGCGGGTCGACGGCGCTCGCTTCACGGCGGAAGCCGGACGCGCGGCGTGCCTTCGAACGCGTACTCGCACTCGAACCCGCGTGCGTCGAGGCCGCCGCCGCGCTCCCGCTCTGCGTCACGACGCCGGACGAGGCGCGTGCCGAGGCGGAGCGTCTCGACGCGTTCATCGCGGCGTACGGCGGATCGCCGGCGGTGCTCGTGGCACGAGCGAGGCTTCCCGGGGCAAAAACCACGTCGGAATCGAGGTCGGATTCGCGGCGCGGCGACGAACTCCGAGACGACGTCTCCTGCTACGTCCTCGCCATGGCCGAGCTGTCGAGCGGCATCGACAGCAGTGACGTCGGCGCACTCGACCGCGCAGCACAGCTCTTGGAGACCGCGATCCAGCGCGCGCCCGCACGGCGTCCGCTCTACCTCCACGTGCTCGCGATGGTCGTCGGTCGGACGAACCGCACGGAGTCCGCACGGCGGATCGCCGACACCGTCCGGCTGGTGATCGGCGGCGGGACCGGTGAGCTCCTCGCGGGCTTCGCCTTGTCCAACTGCGACCCGACGGCGGCTCTTTCCGCTTTGCATCGCGCGAAGACGCTCGGTGTCGAGAGCCTCGATGCCGGGTACGGAATCAGCACGACGCTCACACGGCAGGGGCGGTTCGACGAGGCCGCCGCCGCGCTCCGAGAGCTGATCGCGGATCACCCGGACGACGCCACGCTCTACTACAACCTGGCGCTCGTGGAGTCCGATCGCCATCGACCGCAAGCGGCGCTGGGCGCGGCGCAGAAGGCCCTGGACCTGCGTCCCGACGTCGCAGCCAACCACGGGAATCTCGCGTTCGTCCTTCGCGATCAGTTCGCACGTCACGACGAGGCCCTCTCGGCCTTCTCGAAGGCCATGTCCATGGAGCCCTCGAACATGGCGTGGCCCGCGCAGATCGCGATCACCTACACGCTGGCCAACCAGCCCGCGAAGGCCGTGGAGTTCGCGCGCACGGCGCTGGCGGGGGATCCGCGTCAACTCATCGCGTGGCGCGCGCTCGGCCGAGGCCTTCGAGTCCTCGGGCTGCTCGACGAGGCCGAGAAGGCCGCGCGCACCGCGATCGAGCTGGCACCCGGGATGGCGTATCTGCGCTTCGAACTCGTCCGGGTGCTCGTGACCGCGCGCAAGTTGACCGACGCCCGCGCCGAATACGACGCGTGGAAGTCCGAGGGACCGTCGTGCGGCAAGGTGTTCGAGTTCGCCACGCAGGAACTGACGCAAGCAGAAGCCGCGCGCGATCTCGAGGATCCATGACCCGCGGCGGCGCGCAGCCCGCGATCAACGTTCCGGCGGAGACGACGCCCGCCGCGGCGAACGCGGAAGAGTGACATGCGGTTCGGGTGACGGGTCGGGGACGCATTCGAGCCCGTTCTCGCAGCGCTCATCCGCCGTGAATCTCCGATGGATGCGCTGGCGCGCGACGCCCACCGTATCCACGGGCCACACGCGAGTGCTGCCGTCGAGCGCATGGGTCGCAACCGATCGGCCGAAGTTCGTGAACGCCGCCGAGAACACGGGGCTCCCGTGCCCCTGCTGGACCAGGAGGCGCGCGCCCGACGCCACGTCGAAGACGGACGCCGTCGTGTCCCAGCTCGCCGTCGCGATTTTCGTCTCGTCGGGTGAGAAACGGGCCTCGTACAGCATGGAGCGGTGGCCGGTGAACGTGCGGATGCACGCGCCGCTCTCCGCGTCGAAGAGCTTGGCGCGATCGTCGCGTCCGCACGTGAGGAGGCGGCGGCCGAGCCGATCGAAGGTCACACTCGTCGTTCCGTCGGCGTGAGCATCGATTTGCAGCGGGACACCGTCGCCGGCGAGAGCCTGGACGAGGACGATGCCGTCGGAATCCGAGACCGCCACGCGTTCTGATGAAGGGTCGACCGCGACGCACAGCACTTCGCTCGCGTGCGTCGCGAGCGTCCGGAGGCGGTGACCCGTGCGTGCGTCCCATACGACCGCCGTTCTCCGACCGCCGTCGGGCACGACGGTGATCACGCGCGTGCTCGAGCGATCGAACGCGCAGCGTGCCACGTTCCCCGTCGTGAAGAACGGCCCGCATCCCGCGACCGCGCAGACGCTCGCGCCGGTGGTCGCATCGTGGATGCGGAGGGGGCCTTCGCCGACGGCGACGGCGACCAGTCGGCCGTCGGAACTGAACATCGCCGAGCCCGGCGCGTGAAGCGTCGGCGACGGTGCTCCCAGTTCGAGCGGTGACTGCGGCGCGTCGAGTCGCCAGAGTCGTGCGGATCCGTCCGCCATGGCCGCGACGATCCGCGTGCCGTTCTCGTCGAAGCCGACGGATACCGGCAGGCTCCCATTGCAGGCCAGTCGTGCCAGTTCATCGCCATTCTGACTGTCGAACACCGCGATCTCGTCCGACTGTGCGAGGGCGAGCTTGGATCCGTCGGGAGACGGCCGCGCCCTCGAGGCCATCGATGGGGGAGACTGCCGAGTGAACACGCCAGCCGAGTCCGTCATGGGCCAGATCCGAGCCGTACCGTCGGCGGAAGCGGTGATCACGCGCTTGCCGTCGCTCGAGTATCGCGCGCGATGAACGGTGGAGGTGTGACCGGCGAGGACGGTGAGTGCTGC
Source organism: Planctomycetota bacterium (assembly GCA_044222185.1). Classification (GTDB taxonomy): domain Bacteria; phylum Planctomycetota; family CAIWVZ01; genus JBGANV01. The sequence goes on along the minus strand of JBGANV010000002.1, from coordinate 5,053 downwards.
CCTGTCGCGCAGATCCCAAACGATCGCCGATCGATCGAAGCAGGCCGTCACCGCGCGAAGCCCCGTGGGATCCGTGTCGACCGACGTGACGCCGCTGAGATGGCCTTGGAGCGACTCCGCCGTCTGCGTCTCCAGGTCCCACGACCAGGCGCGATTGTCGTCGGAGGCGCCGACGATCGACCTGCCGTCGTGGGTGAACGCGACCTCCTGCACGGCCCATCGCGACTGGCGACCGAGGGTCGCCTCGGACGATCCATCGTCCGCGCGCCAAAGGACGACTCGGCCGTCCTCGCTGCCTGCGCCCAGCGTCTGATCCGTGGGATTCCAGGCGACGCTGAGGATCGAGGAGGTGCGGTCGGTGATCAAGAGCATGGGCGCCAGGTCCGCAACGTTCCAGACGAGTATGGTCCGATCACGGCTGCTCGATGCGAGCCGCGAGCCGCGCCGGTCGAACGCCACCGACGTCACCGGCGCAGAATGGCGGGTCGCCGATCGGAGTTCTCGTCCGTCGACCGGGTCTACGAGGTGGAGCGCGCCGTTCTCCAGTCCGATGGCGAGGACGCGATCGTCGGGCGAAAGACCGAGGCACGTCGGCGACGATTCCTCGCACACGATCGAGAGTCGACGCACGCCCGACACACGATCCCAGATGCCGACCGTGCCGTCCTTGGAAGCCGTGACACAGAACGTGGCGTCGTGTGAGATCCGCGCGTCGAGCACGGCGCCGCGATGTCCGATCAGCGCCTGCTCCTCGATGGGGCGATCGAGGATCCGCAGGAGAGCGTTGGCGGCGACGTTGCCACCGCCAGCACGTTCATCGCCTGCGAGCGCGAGGAGGGCCGCAAGCCCGGGGCTCTGGGGCGCGATGACCTGCGCTTGCGCGATCAGGCGATTGCCGTCGGCGACGCGTGCGAAGTCGCGGGCCCGATCCCGTTCGACGCGGGCATCGGCTGCGAGGCGAAGCCCGACCACTGCCGCGATCGTGGTCGTGACGATCACGAGGGCGAGCGATGCGGTGACGAGCGGGTTGCGGCGGACCCAGCGCCCCGCAGCTCCGAGAGGCGATACGGGGCGGGCGACCGGGGCTCGTCCTTCGATCAGCTGACGCACGTCGTCGGCGAAGTCGAGGGCACTCGCATAGCGGCGCGTCGGATCCTTCTCGAGCGCGGCCAGCAGCACGACTCTCGCATCGCGGGTCAGCGCCACGTTCAACGCGCAAGGATCCGGAGGAGAGCGGTGGAGGATCGCGTGGTAGAGCCCGTCGCGGGTCGGCGCCTCGAAAGGGACCCGGTTCGTGAGCAACTCGAACAGGATCACGCCGAGCGACCAGACGTCCGTGCGCGCGTCGATCGCGCTGGCGCCGGGCGACACCTGCTCCGGTGACATGTAGGTCGGCGTGCCGACGGCGGCGCCGGGGATCGTGAGGTCGGCCGTCGTGTCGCCATCGCGTGCGAGGCCGAAGTCGAGGATGACTGGGTCACCCGAAGGCGTGACGACGATGTTCCCCGGCTTCAGATCCCGGTGGACGACGCCGCAGGCGTGCGCGGCGTGGACGGCCCTCGCGCAGCGCTCGATCAACCGCAGTCGCTTCGCGACCTGGGCGCGATCGGGCGGTCGAGCGGGCCGTTCGCGGCGAACGAGGTCGCTGAGGGTTTCGCCGGCCACGTATCGCATGGCGATGAAGGGCCGGCCATCCACTTCGCCCGCATCGAAGACCGTGCAGACGCCTGGATGGTCGATGCGTGACGCGACCTCCGCCTCGCGGCGAAAGCGCGCGAGCTGGGCTTCGGCCGTTCGCCCCGAGACGTCGATGACCTTCAGCGCGACGTCGCGCTGGAGCCGCGTGTCGCGTGCGCGGTAGACGGTCCCCTGCGCTCCCTCTCCGACCGCTTCGATGATTTCGTACGGACCGAAGGAACTTCCGGGAGCGGGGCGAGCACGCGGTTCGCGAGCGGAGTCGACTGCGGAGGCGATGACGCTCCGGCGTGCATCGAGGATCGCCGCGGCCTGGTCGCGCCAGGGCGCGGGGATCGATGCGAGGATCGCGGCAAGCTCACCGTCGTCAGCGCCTGATTCCAATGCCTCGTCGAGCTTCGCGAAAACGGACTCCGGGATCGCATCGTCCAGGGACCTCTCGCCGACGCCCGTGCTCGAGCCCGAGTCGCCCATGTCACGGCACCGTCGATGGACGCATGGCGCCGAGATCCTCGCGGAGCCGCGCCATGCCGCGATGCAGGCGTTCCCAGACGGCGTTCTTGGTCAGGTCGAGAGTGGCCGCGATCTCGCCGAGGGATCGGGCTTCGAGGACGTGCTGCTCGATGACGTCGCGGTATTTGGGAGGAAGGCCTGCGAGCGCGTGGGCGAGACGCTCGCACTCCTCGCGGCGCTGCATGCTCGTGGCCACGGACGTCATCGGCGCAGCGGGTTCGGCGAAGGCGCGCCGGCCGTCCGTTTCGGATTCCAGGTGGCGCGAGCCGGCGCGGTTCTTGGCGCGCACGTACTTCCCGCGATCCTGCAACGCGCCGCGAGCCAGTGCCACGAGCCACGCGTAGAGGGGCCGGTCGCCGCGGAATTCGATTTCGGGGAGGAGCTTCCATGCCCGCGCGAGGACCGTCTGGAGGAGGTCGTCGGCGTCCGCGTCGGGGCCCAGTCGCCCGGCCGCGAGCCGCGAGACGAGGAGTACGAGCGGCGTCGCGTGCGGCTCGATGAGCGCCTCGAACGCGCGGGCGTCGCCGTGCTGCGCCTGACGAAACAGATCGGCGTTCTGCGGGGTGGGATCGGTCATGGCGTCGGGCCGCGATTGTAGACCGGGCGCGTGTCCGATGCGGAACCGATCGCACACCGCGCGACGGGATTCCGCGGGACGACTGGACGCGCGGCTCAAGGGATCCGTGGAGGTGTGGACCCGACGGCAGGACGCGCCGTTCTCCTGAGCGTCGGGCGATACTCGGAGTCCTGATTCCATGGCGATCTCTCGGTCATCGCTCGTCGTCTGTGTCGTTCTCGCAAACGTCTGTGCGGCTCAGCAGAACGCGCCGGACTCTCGCGCCAGTTGCGATCCGTCGGCCATCCGCTGGGCGCTTCCTGGCGAGTTCGCGGTCGCCCGCGAACGCGCCGTGGCTGAGGGCCGTCTCCTCGTCGTCAAGGGAATCTCGTTTGGCGTCGACGCCATCGGCGCACGGTGTGCGACGAAGGGGAGATGGTGACCGGGCGCCGAACCGATGAGGGCAGGTGCCTTCTCAGAAAAGCGCGTGATCGACCTGGTGAATCGTCGCTTCGTCCCCTTCTACTTCAACACCGGCGGACCGGGCGAAGGGCACGACGATGGGGCGGCGGCATTCGTGAAGGGGAAGGTCCGGAACCGCTGGGCGTTCCTCGCGGTGTTCAAGCCCGACGGCACGTACCTCGGCGAGACCGACGTGTACGCCGACAAGAACGACGTGTTCGACTTCCTGAGAGAACGGCTCCTGGAGAATCCGGAGTTCGCCAGGTCGACGGTCGCGGAGCAGCAGGTGTTGGAAGCGGCAGCGGCGCTCGACGCGGACGCACGACGGCTGGAGGCCGCCGGCTCGTTGTTGGAGGAACTCGGCGAGTACGACGCGGCGACTGCGCGCTACAAGGCCGCGATTGCGATGGGGCCCCGAAGCGAGGAGGCGTTCCGAGCCGGTGCGGGGCTCGTGCGGATACCCAGATACTCGAGGCAATGGGGCCTTCATGCCACGAGGCTCGAAGCCTGGATCGCGGCGATGCCCGCGGCGCATGCCGATGCGAGCACGATCGACGTGATCGCCGAGCGGGGATTCGCACTCATCGCGAAACGACGCTTTGCTGAAGCGCGTCAGCTGCTCGAGCCCGCGACGCGGCGCGCCGCTGGACACCCGCGGGTGGCCGAGCTGCACGTGTACGCCGGGGTCGCGTGCTGGATGTCCGGCGATCGCGATTGGGCCAAGTTCCACTGGTGCTGGGTCGTGAAGAATCGACCCGACGATCGCCTGTACATGCGGGCCTACATCGCGGCGGCCGCTGAGGCCATGCCCTATCCCAATCCGGAGCTCGACGACTACGCGGCGCCCGTGGGCAACATCGGCACCGACGCGATCGTGCGCGGCGTCGCTCGATCGATGGCGATCTACGAGTCGCTGCGGCCCCGGTTCGAGGCCGGTGACTTCGGTCCCGCATCCGACTCTCGTCCGACGTCGCGGCCCGACTCCCGGCCGCCTTCCTCCGATGCGCGGGCCCTGGCGCGTCGACTGAAGGACGGCAACGAGTTCCGCGTCGCGAACAACGAGGTGCTCGAGAACCTGGTGAAGCTCGGCGCGCCGTCGATCGACGCGCTGATCGAGGTGGTCAATGACGAGCAGTCCGAGGGGCGCGGCTACGCGTCCTTCGGACTCGCTCACGTCATGAAGGCGCTCGGCCTGAAGGACGAGCGCGCTCTGTCCGCCATGCGCGCCTGCCTCGACGCGAGCGACCCCTACGTCGTCGTCCTCACCGGCTCGGGACTTCGCCTGCTTGGTGAATCGCCGGCGAAGTCGCGCTGACCGAACCCCGCGTTCCACGCGGCTGGACGGGCGAGGCTCCAGCCTCGACCCGGGCCGGCGCAAGCCCGCGGCGCGATGAAAGCGGTCCGGCGATCTCGGCGGTCCCGGAGGTCCCGCCAACCGGCCAGGCGCCCTCGTCGGACTCGGGCAGCCAGGCGCTCCGGAGCGCCGCGTTTCACGCGGCTGGATGGGCGAGGCTCCAGCCTCGACCCGGGCCGGCGCAAGCCCGCGGCGCGATGAAAGCGGTCCGCCGATCTCGGCGGTCCCGGAGATCCCGCCAACCGGCCAGGCGCCCTCGTCGGACTCGGGCAGCCAGGCGCTCCGGAGCGCTGCGTTTCACGCGGCTGGATGGGCGAGGCTCCAGCCTCGACCCGGCAAGTGTCAAGGTAGTTGCTGCCCAATGGGTCGTGTCTGACCCGCAAGGCGCCGCGCCTGCGGCGCGGCCATGATCGACCTCGGCAGAGGCCGATGACGGCGCGAACGACCAGCGGGGTCGCCGGTCGACCTCGCAG
>JBGANV010000014.1:0-73360 GCA_044222185.1 Planctomycetota bacterium | reverse complement strand
CCCCCAGTGTCAGGGTAGTTGCCGCCTCGGTCGAGGGCCGCGGGGTTCCCTGCCCGGCTCCGAGCCGGGCAGGGCGCGGCCCTGCTCGAGCACGCCCTCAAGGCGTGCTCGTTTGCCCCCCCGCGGGGGGGCAAAAAAATCTTCTCCGCAAGGAGATCACGGATCCGGGGGCGAAGGAGAGCTCTGGGTGATTCACAGCGAAGGCTTCAAGGAACGGATTCTCCAGCGGATCTTCGGGCCCGAGGGAGCGAAGATCACGGCCCTCCACGAGGAACTGGGAATCGCCCGAAGTACGTTGAGGCACTGGGTTCAGTTGGCGAATAGGCTCCCTCCCATGGGAACCCACAACGACGAGCAGCGCGAGAGCCCCATGAGTCCGAAGCGGTGGAGTGCTGCGGAGAAGCTGCAAGTCGTCATGGAGGCATCGTCGATCCCTCAAGTCGAGCTCGGCGAGTTCTTGCGCCGCAGAGGCGTTCACGAGGCGGACCTCAATGCCTGGCGCACGATCGTGACGGCAGCCGCCTCAGATGGCTTGGACGGCACGCGCTCCTCGACGAAGGCCGCCGCTACAGCCGCACGCCGGATCAAGGAACTCGAGACGGATCTGGCGAAGAAGGAGAAGCGGCTGCGAGCCGTCGAGGCTCTGCTCGACCTCCAAAAAAAAGTCTGCGAAATCTGGGGGGACGCGGACGAGCCCACCCAGCCGAAGAGCGATCCATGATCATGAACCTCCTCGCGGATGCTGTGGCTGGTGGAGCGAGCCAGGCCGAGGCATGCAAGATCTTGGACATCAGCGAAACGACCATCCAGCACTGGCGCAAGCAGCCCAGTGGCACCGATCGCCGCACGGGGCCCAAGCAACCACCGAAGAACAAGCTCACTGCGGCAGAGCGGCAGGAGGTCCGCACCCTCGTGACGTCGCCGGAGTTCCGCGACCTCCCGCCAAGCCAGATCGTTCCGAGGCTCGCCGATCGAGAGATTTACGTTGCTTCTGAGTCCACGATCTACCGGATCCTGCGCTCGGAAGGGATGCAGCATCACCGAGGGGCCTCGCGGGCGCCAACGACACGGAAGCGACCACGCGAGCTTCGGGCGACAGCCAAGAACCAGGTCTGGAGCTGGGACATCACCTACCTGCGGTCCCCTATAAAGGGCGTCTTTTTCTACCTCTACGTCGCGATCGACGTGTGGAGTCGAAAGATCGTCGGATGGGTGATCGAGGAGTCGGAAGACACCGCTCACTCCTCGTGCTTCATTGCGGCGGCGTGTGCCCGTGAAGGGGTCTCGCGCGGCGATCTCGTCATCCACTCGGACAACGGCAGTCCGATGAGGGGCGCGACGTTGCTCGCCACGCTGCAGTCGCTCGGCGTGGCGACGTCGTTCAGTCGCCCGAGCGTGAGCAACGACAATCCCTTCTCGGAGTCGCTGTTCTGCACGCTCAAGTACCGGCCGGAGTTCCCCAGCGGGCCCTTCCCGTCGGTCGCACACGCGCGTTCGTGGATGGTGACGTTCACACGCTGGTACAACACCGAGCATCGACACAGCGTACAACACCGAGCATCGACACAGCGGCATCCGCTTCGTCACGCCAGAGGAACGCCATAGCGGTCGCGAAGCGTCCTTGCTCGAGGGGCGCAGCTGCGTCTACGAGAAGGCGCGCGCCATGCGCCCTGAGCGCTGGACGGGCGACACGAGAAACTGGTCGCAGATCGAAGCCGTGACGCTCAATCCAGAGCCCGAGCCGAGAGCGAGACAGAACGCATGAGGCTCGCTTCGAGGTCAACGCGACCGGAACGTCCCAGGCGCTGCCAGTCGGCTCGGGTCGAACTGGGCGCCTCCTGGGAAGTCGACCGGCGACCCCGCTGGTCGTTCGCGCCGTCATCGGCCTCTGCCGAGGTCGATCATGGCCGCGCCGTAGGCGCGGCGCCTTGCGGGTCAGACACGACCCATTGGGCAGCAACTACCTTGACACTTGCCGGGACGAAGGGCCGATCCGCCATTCGTTCCACGAGCGACCGCTCGTGCGGGTACATGGCCCGGCAGGGCGGTCACCAGTTCCCCCAGAAATCGAGGACGACCACCTTTCCGCGGAAGTCCGACAGCTTCATGGGAACGCCGTCCAGGTCTTCGCCCGTGATCTCCGGCGCCGGCTTTCCAGGTTCCAGCGGCGGTCCAAGAACGACGAGGCGCACATACAGGTACGCGCCGAGCGTCGCCAGGATCACGGCCCAGGTGATCGTCTTTCGCATGGTGAGGATCTCTTCGGAATTCGAGTCGAGTTGCGCCGCCGGCAGCACGCTCCGTGGCAACACCCGACCACGCAACGGGTTGAGCCGAACCTAAGGGGCCCAGGGCACACCGCAGGTCTCATCGACCCCATGGCGGCGGTGAACTGACGGGCAATCGGCCGAGGCCCCCGGCTTCTTCGGATTGCCGGACGCCGCGGTTTTCTCCCGGCGCGGCCGTTATCGGCGGGCTTCATCGGAACCTGGAGAGTATTCGCCGTGGCCTGCTGCGAGATGTTTCTCCCGGCGCCTCTGCGGCATTCCATCCGAATCTGTCTGGAGAATCCCATGAATCGCCTCGTTGGCGCGTGGTTCCTCGTTTTTTCCACCCTGGTGATGAGCGCACCGGCCATCGCCCAGGACCCCTCCGAAGTCCCTGAGGGCTTCGTCCTCATGGACGACATGCTCCTCCCGATCTCGGCGCTCGCGAGCGATGGAGCCTTCACGGCCACCGTGTGGCCGGGCGGCATCGTTCCCTACACCTTCAACGCCAACGTCAATGCGACCCAGCAGGCGCAGGCGCTGAAGGCCATGCAGGACATCGCCGGTGTCGCGTTCGTGAGTTTCATCCCGCGGACGAACCACGCGGACTGGATCGAGTTCCAGGCGGACACGGTGAACCAATCCCCCGTCGGCAAGATCGGCGGCATGCAGACCGTGAAGATCACGAGCTGGGGCACCAAGTACGTGATCGTGCACGAGCTGATGCACGCGCTCGGCTACATCCACGAGCATCAGCGCCCCGATCGCGACAACTTCGTCGCCATCAACCTGAACAACGTCCCGGGAAACCTGCAACACAACTTCACGTTGATCAACGCGAACCAGGTGACCTACACGTCTGGTTACGACTTCCTCTCGATCATGCACTACGGGCCCACGGCGTTTTCGTCGAACGGGCAGAACACGATCAACTGTCTCCCCGGGTACTCGCAGTTCCAGGGCCAGATCGGGCAGCGCACCTACATGACCGCAGCGGACGGATACGCGATCCAGGCGCGGTACCTGGCGCCCATCTTCCCCGACATCAACTTCATCTCACCGACGACCGTGCAGACGAGTTCGCCTGGGTTCACGCTGAACGTCTACGGCGCCCGGTTCTTCGAGGGCTCGCCGAACGGATACGGCGTCCAGGGGACGAAGATCACCTGGAACGGAACCATCATTCCCACGACGTTCGTCAGCCCCACGCAGGTGCAGGCGCAGATCCCGCCCTCTTTGATCTCGCAGCCCCAGACCGTGACGATCTCGGTCATCAACCCGGCCCCGGGCGGCGGCGCGGCACTCTTCACGCAGCAGCTGACGGTGAACTGCGGCTCCAGCACAACGGTGCTCACGCCCGGCGTCGCCACGACGACGACCAACGGCTGCCAGGCATTCTCCATCGGCCCGCCGAGCTACTCGCAATTCAACGTCTGCGCCGTTTCGTCGACGACCGACTGGGACATCACGATGGGCGGCGCCAGCGCAGCGGCGGGCGGCAACACCTGCGACTTCGTGGTGGGCAGCGGCTTCTTCGGCAACGGCACCGTGACGCCGAACGTCGGCAACATCACGCACTACTCGGGCAACACGCCGGCGACGCTCCAATACGTGCGGTCGACGCCGCTGAACAACGGCCAGCCGACGATCTTCAGCATGCCGGCGGGCTCGATCGTCACCGCGCTGCACATCAGCGCCAATGCCGTGAGCACGCGAACACTCCAGGTCGCGGGACCTCCGGGCCTTCGCTGGAAGCTCCTCTGGCAGGGCAACACGTTCGGCTGGCGCTCGTCGACGGGCTCGTACGTCGTCGCGCAGGGTGACGTGGGCGGACCGCCGGTGGCGGGGATCGGAATCGTCTCCACGAATTACGTCCTCGTCGTCTACAGCAACGGTGGACCGGTCGCCAGCACGGTGGACATGACGGCGCTGATGGGCTTCGACTTCACGCCCGTGCAGCTCTTCTCGTCGAACTCGATCACGCAAGTGTTCCAGGGCCCGTACTCGTTCCAGCCGTTCAACGTCAACGCCATGGCGAACCGGTGGAACGTCGTCGGCGTCTCTTCGCCGAGCGACTGGGACATCCAGATCGGCCCGGCCGTCTCGCAGTACGGCAGCAACCAGTGCGACTACGTGCTCGCCAACGGGCACGCCGGCTCCATCACGCCGACCGTCGGTGCAACGTCGCCTTATGCGTTCCCCGGATCGACCGGCGAGCTGCAATTCGCGCCGACGGCGACGTTCAGCGCGTTCCCGGGCTCCACGAACTCGTACACGTACATGCTGCTGGCGTTCGAGTTCCAGGTGACGGCGCCGGGCAACTTCGAGTTGCACGTGCAGGCACCGTCCGGATACGAGTGGGACCTTCATGCTCCGGGTTCGACCTCGGCGTGGCGGTCGCGTTCGGGGGCAATGCTCCACGGCCAGACTGTCAGTGGAGCGCCCATCCTCGTGCCGCTAACCCAACCGGGCTGGTACTGCATCGTCGTCCGTCACAACGGCGGATCGACGACGCTCGCCAACGTCTCGGCGTGGGCGACGCAGTCGACGATCCAACCGCCGATCCTCTCGTCGATCTCGCCGGCGAGCGCGCCGGCGAACAGCCCTTCGTTCACCATGAGCGTCTACGGCACGGACTTCGATGCCTCGTCCGTCGTGCTGTGGAACGGCTCGCCTCTGACGACGACGTTCGTCAGCTCGACGGAGCTGTCGGCGGACGTCGACTCGTCCCTCCTGACCTCGGCCGGTTCGGCGTCCGTGTCCGTGACGACGCCCGGATATGGGTCGTCCGCCACGCTGCCATTCGGCATCGGCAACCCGGTCCCGAGCATCGCGGTCATGACACCGAGTCTCCTCGTCGTCGGTGACCCCACGACGCAGATCTCGGTCACCGGGTCGGACTTCGTTCCCGGCGCCGTCGTGCGGTGGAACGCCGTCGACGTCCCGACGACCTACGTCTCGTCGACGGATCTCGTCGCGGACATCGACGCGTCGCTGTTCCTCTACGCCGGCGCGGCCGCGGTGACCGTGTTCAATCCCGCGCCCGACGGCGGCGAGTCTGCGGTCGCGTACATTCTTCTCGCCTCCCCCGGCATCGCCTGGACGACACCGTCGCAGATCCCGGCCATGGCGCCGAGCGCGGGCCCCGTCACCATCGGGCTGTACGGGAGCTACTTCCGCCCGTTCACCCAGGTGTTTGCCAACGGCGTGCCGGTTCCCGTGACCTACATCGACGAAAACAACATCGACGTCACGGTGGATCCGGCGCAGATCACGCAGCTCACGAAGACGGGCGCCGTCGCGTTCTTCGCGCAGCACGGTGAGGCGGCAGTGTCGAACGGTTATCCGCTGGTCATCGATGGCGGAAGCAACATGGGGATGATTCGCACGCATCCCCTCGCACCGGCGCCTGGTGCCATGTTCGTTTCGTGGGCCGAGTTCCCCGTGGGCAATTCGCCGCTCACGATGATCATCGACACGGGCACGCCGACGCCGGTCGGCGGATTCCCCGACCCGGGCACGAACTGGGTCATCGGAGTGACCGAAGTGGCGGGTTCGAGTTCCTGGTTCCCGCTCTTCGACGGCATCGGCATGTTCGGCACGCCGGACGGCGCTCAGTCGGATGGGGGCGGCGTGTTCCAATCGCCGCAGATCCAGATGCCCAACCCGCCGCTCGGCATCACGGTGAACGTCCAGGTGATCTACCTGGACGCCAACCAGCCGCTCGGCGTGAACGTGACGTGGGCGTGGGATCAGGTGACGCTGTGATCGAGGCGCCCCCGTTCGGGGGTCATCACGCACCCTGACAGCCGCAAGGTCGTCAGGGTGCTCTCTTTTACGGGGTCGACGACGCGCTGGCGTCAACGGCGGCGAAACGCGCGCTTGAGGAAGCGCTGGATGCGATGCCGGAGAGTGTCGCTAACGGCGGCCGTCTCGGCGACGGCGGTGGTCTCTTCGGACCTCTTTGCGAGTTCGCTGACGACCGCGGCGAGGTTCGAGCGCCGGATGGCGACCTTCGGGTGGTCCTCCCCGAAGGTGCGCAGGCCCGAGGCAAGCGCAGCCTCAAGATGCGCCTTCGCACCCGCCAGGTCACCGAGGTCCTGGAGCACCAGGGCGAGGTTCGAGCGGTCCGTCGCCACCTCCGGGTGGTTTTCGCCGAAAGTGCGCAGGTCCGAGGCGAGCGCAGCCTCGAGATGCGTCTTCGCGCCCGCCAGGTCACCGAGGTCCTTGAGCACCAGGGCGAGGTTCGAGCGCCGGATGGCGACCTTCGGGTGCTCCGCCCCGAAGGTGCGCAGGTCCGAGGCGAGCGCGGCCTCGAGATGCGTCTTCGCGCTGGCCGGGTCACCGAGGTCCTGGAGCACCGTGGCGAGGTTCGAGCGCCGGATGGCGACAGCCGGCGAGTCGGGACCATGGTTCCGTAGATCGGCATCCAGGGCGGCCTGGTAAAGATCCCTGGCGGACTCAAAAAAACCGAGGCTGCAATGAGCACGGCCGAGGTAGGTCTCGATGGATGACATGCAGGAGGGGCGCGGTGTCAGCTTCCGACCGCGCCCGATCGCTTCGTCGAAGTGGGGGCGCGAGGCGAGGTAGATGCGGAAGCCCAACGATTGGTCGATCTTCTTCGCCTCCTTTGCGATCCCGTCGATGAACCTTGCGGCGACGGCTTCCGCGCGTGCAGCATCGACGGCCGACGCGAATGCCGCCGTCAGCCGGTGCATCTTCCACACGCCATCACCCAGGTCGTCGATGAGGTGGAAGCGCCGGAGGGAATGGCGCGCGGCTGCGTCCAGACCGACCGTGTCGGAGAACGCGGGATCAACGGGCTCGGGCGCGAAGCACGCGGCGAGCAGCCACGCGTCCTGTGTTGCATCGTCGACTCGCGCCCAGAGCGTGTCGAACGCCTGCTTGACCGTCCGCTCGTAGTTCGTCGTGCCGGCGACGGCGCCCGCAGGATCGCGGCCTGAATGGAGGTGCTCCAGGTACGTTCGCGGGGTGAGCTCGGGGAACTCGCGCAGCGTCGCTCCCGCGAGCTCACACGCGAGGGCGTGGCCGTCGAGATGCTGCATGAGGTCCGAGAATCCGGGTGCCGATGAAAGTTCGCGGTCGGCAACGGCGAGGACGAGCTGCTCGGCGGCGTGCCGCGGGAGGACCTTCAACCCCACGTGGTGGAACGTGGAGGAGAGCCGCGAACGGCGGGTCGTCGCCAGGATGGCGACGTGCGCACCTTCCGGCAGTGGTGAGGGTCGCTTGTCGCGCTCCCAACTCGCCACGTTGTCGAGGATGACGAGCGTGCGCGCCGACTGTCCATTGATTCGTCGGATGGCATCGGAGGCGCGCGCATCGAGCGTGTCGCCGACGGCCTTCAGGTGATCGCCGATGAAACCGCCCCAGTGCCCGCGCAGGTCCGGGTTCTCGGCGCTGAGCCAGAAGATCCCGCCGGGAAAGAGGTCTTCTGCGGCAAACGCGAATGCGGCGTAGGCTGCAAGCTCGGTCTTGCCGACGCCGGCGAGGCCATCCAGGGCCGCCGCCACCGACACGGCTCCGCCGGTGCGCGTGAGGCATCGGCGCAGCTCGGCGACCTCGGCCTCGCGACCGACGAACGTGTCCGTCGGTCGTGGGACGCCATGGAGCGGCGATCCTCCGGGGAATCGTGCGGTGCCTGGGAACGCGCCCCCACGCGCCGCGGTCGCGGCCGGTGCAAAGTGGGCACGCAGGCTCTCGGTCGCGTCCGACTTCGTCTGGCCCACGAGGTCCAGGTAGACGATCCCGTCGAGCAGTCCTGGCGGGTCGACGTGCGCAACACGGAGCAGAACCCAGTCGAGCTTCTTCCCGTCGACGCGGGCCTTGAGAATGCGCGCCCACTCCTCGCGACACCACCTGGACTTGATGTAGGCCGGTGAGAGCAGCGACACGAGCCCCGTCATCCCGCGTAACGCTTCATCGATGTCGACGACGAAGTTCGACCCCGCGCCGCAGTCCTCCGCCTGGACGACCGTCTCGTGACCAAACGACCGGATCTGCTCGGCGATCCAGCGAGCCCACTTCTCGTCCGCCCCGCTGTAGCTGATGAAGTACCGCCCCATGCCGGCGGGGATCTTACACGGACCGGAGCGCGTGGCGGCGCGGCGCACGGGAGGCGGACGCGAATCCCTGGTCGTGCGGCGATGTGCGCGAAGGCTCGTGGAATACGCCTGTGCGTCGCCGCGACTTCCATGCGCGGTAGGGAACGGCTTCGCGACGGTGGTCCGATGCAGCGAGTCGCGCGTCCGCTACGTCGGTTTGATCTTCGAAGGCCACGCCCGCGAACTCATGCACGCCGGACCGGTCGAGACGACCGGCGATCCGGCCGCACGCGCGCTCGTTTCGCGAGCGGTCGTGCGGCGCTCCGCAGCGGGCTCGCGCCCGCGGCGCCCCCGCGAGTTCGCCGTCCCCGCGCGAGGAGCGCCAGAGGTCCCGGCGCTCGGCGCCGGGCCTCTGGCAGGATCGCCGGTCGTCTCGACCGGGCCGCCCGACTTCGATGCGCCGCGTCACGTTCGATGATCATGCCGATGCCGGCGGCCGTCGCGCGTCCGCTACGTCGGTTTGATCTTCGAAGGCCACGCCCGCCGGCGCACGATCGTCCGGAATCGAGTCGCAGGCGTCTCGCGATCAGAACGTCAGCATCGTCCAGAAGTCGAGCCGGATACCGTTGCCGAGGCCTGATTCGGCGTATTGGGTCTCGCGATAGAGGGTGTCGAACCCCATCTTCAGCCCGCCGCCGAAGTCGTAGATCAGGCCGGCGTAGACCGTCCAGTTCAGGCTCTTGCCGTCCGATGCGAAGTTGGCCGCGTTCTCGGCGACGTCTCCATCGCTGGGATTGTCGATCGCCGCACCCGCGTGAACCGTGAGTGCGTCCGTCGCGGCCAGCTTCAACTCGCCCCAGCCACCCACGGCATCCACTTCGTCGCCGGCATTGGGGCCCGAGGTGGTGATCGTCTGGCCCATGGATCCACGAATGTCGCCGAGCGCCGAGCCGATCCAGATCTCGCCGGCGAACGAAAGCGCGCCCGCAATCGGCAGCGAGAGGTCGGCTCCGGTCGCCCAGGCGTGGAATGTGTGGCGCCCATCGAACGCCGTGTCCGTTTCGATTCCCGCGAAGTAGCCCCACACGCCTGCGGAGATCGACTTGCCGTCGACCCAGGACGCCGTCGTCATGCCCACGCGCGCTTCGACGTTGGGGTGGCCCACGTCGAACCCATCGCGCTCGGTCGAGACTCCCGACACCGCAGGATCGAGGTCGCGATTGTCGATCGCGCCACCGAGCCCGAGCGCGAGTTTCGCGTCCCAGGCGAACTCCTTCGGATCACCTTCCTTCAAACGCGCCTGGATCTGCGGGCGCCGATCTCCCAGGTTGCCCGTATTCCAGAGCACGTTCTGCGCGTCGACGGATGGATTGAGCGGCGAAGCGACGTCCCAGTCCTGACCGAATCGCAACCCCAGAGCGCCGAAGTCCAGGTCGAGGTACGCGAGGCGAATGCGCGGAGTCTCGCGTGACTCGGAGATGCCCGCCGGGAAGTTGGAGAAGTCGGTCTCCAGCCTTCCGGTGACGTTCGCGTCGCCGATCTTTCCGGCGTCGACGTCGAATCCGAAGCGCGTGAGGCGCGCGTCGTAGGCGAACTGATCGTCGTTGCCGTGGGCGGCGACACCGTTCTCCGGGACGACGAACAACGGGTTGACGGCCTGGTCGAGGCGGGCCGAGTCGTAATAGGCGTGAAGCGCGAGGTGGCCGTAGAACTTCAGCCGGTTCCCGGAACGCACCAGATCCTTGAACGTGAGGTTGTCCGCCGTGCGCGCGACGCACGTGGCCACCATGCGATCGACGGCGGCATCCGCTTCGGCATCCTTGACTTCGCGCAGCTCGTCGGTGAGCGCTGCGTTGCGCGCCTCGGCACGGCTCAGTCGATCGAGGATCTCGCGGTTGCGGGCTTCCAGGTCCGCGATCCGCGATTCGAGGGCCGGGTCGTTCTGGGCGAGCAGTGCCGCCGAGATCACGCAGAGCACGATCGTCGTACGCATCATTCCCTTCTCCATCCGATCTCGAACGGCCGTCGCCGCGCGGCCGCGATGCCCTGCGATCACTTCACGTTCGATGACGACAGCGCCGTGGGGCCGCTCGGAGGAATCGACGTGAACAGGATCTTTCGCGACAGTTGCGGCAGCCGATCGCCCTCGGGCAGGACGCGCGCGGGCACGCCGTCGATCTCCGCATAGCCGATGACCATGGTGTTGACGCGCGCCGCCGCCTTGCGAGGAGTCAGATCGAACTCGCGCCCCTCGTTGAGCCAGAGCCGCCGCTCGGAAAGCCCCGTGTACCAGCGTGCCTGGCCCGTGCCTTCGGGGGCGTCGGCTTCGACGACGTCGGCAGCCACCCAGCCGTAGCCGGGGAGGAAGTACTCGGGCCAGCAGCGATACCCCGGATCGACTTCCTTGCCCTCGTTCTTCTCGAGCAGGCGATAGCCCATCTGGAGGCGGGCCGGGATGCCGCGGGCACGAGCCAACGCGATGAAGAGCGAATGGAGATCGGTGCAGCATCCACCGCCGTTCGCGAGGCAGTTGCCGGCGTCGCCGACGCCGCACTTGGGCTTGGTGGGATCCTTCGAGTAGTGGTCCGCGATGGTCGCCACCCGCTCGAGAAGCGTCCGGCACTGGGTGTAGAGGTTCGCTTCCTTGCCGCAGGCGTCGTCGGCGACCTTCTGGATCGTCGGCGTGACCTCCATGTGCGGAGCGTCACGCCGGAGTTCCTCCGCGAAGAGGTGCCGCTGCGCATTCGTCAGGATCCCGACGCGCGTTGCGTCGATGTCGACGAACGACGCGCGTCGACGAACGGTGAACTCGACGGTGACTTCGGCTGCCGAGGTCGTCGGCGCCGTGATGTGCACGGCGAGGAACCGGTTGCCGTGATCGCCCTCGCGAACGAATTTCCATTCGCCCGGCGCGGAGACGACCGACAGATCGAGGATCTGCTGGTAGCGATCGTCGTCAGGAACGGCGATCCACCAGCGGACGTCCTTCGAGTCCTTGGGAATCTCCGTGAGCATCACCTGCTGGCGGACCCGGTAGCTGCGGGTCACCGGTTCCGTGGCCGCGGGTGTGAGCCCCTGAGCGAGGACGAGCCCGGCGAGCCCGACGAGACTGAGCATGGGTTTGATCATGGCTTGGGCCGGAAGTGTAGTCGTCCGTCGGTTGCGAGTCGATCCGTTCCCCCTGCGAGTTCCTGAGAGCCCCCTCGTCGGCCGACCGCTCGAGGCCAAGCCGGTCACGGACCGCCGGCGGACCCACCGATCACGGAGCCGCGGTGGACGCGGCGATTACGGAGCGCCAAAGGCCCGCGCAACGCGCCGGGCCTCTGGCAGGACGGCCGGTCGTCTCGACCGGTCCGGCTGATGACGATCTGCCGCCGTTTCCGAACCGATTCGAAGGAGTGTCAGGTGAGCAGTTCTTCTTCGAGATCAGGGGCCCAGGGCGCCGGACGCGCCCGCGGCGCCGCTCGGCGCGACCGTCAAACCATCGCCCCGCGCTCCGCCCGAACCGCCCGCTCCGCCCTGGCTCGTGGAAAACATGACGGACGACGAGACGACCGGCTGGCTCGCGCCCGCGCGGAACATGCACCAGCTCGGACCGCCCGCACCGCCTCCGCCTCCGCCACCCGGTCCGCCAGCCCCGCCCGCACCGCCGTGAGCGCCGTGAGGAACGACGCTCCCGAGGAACGACCCGCCGCCCACTCCACCAGCTCCACCCGCACCGCCGGCGCCCCCGCTTCCGCCCACGCCGCCAGTTCCGGCGACGAGATCGCATCCGCGGAACGTGGGCGACGCATCGACGACGAGCACGGCAATCGACGCGCCACCATTCCAGCCACCGAGGCCACCGGCACCAGGACTTCCGCCAGCACCGCCCCCGCCACCGCAATGGCCATTCATGCCGGCGTAGGTGCAGCTTCCGCCGCCTCCGCCTCCACCCAGTCCAAGCCCGCCGATCACACCATCACCGGCTGGCGGCGCCGCGGTCCACGCGCCGTTGACGACGAGCCCGGCGACGCTCGACGCGATGCCATGTGCGCCCGGCGCGCCGGCCGCGCCCGGCTGTCCCGCGCCGGGCCCCGAGGCTCCGTTGTTCGGCGGAAACCCGCCGATCATCTGGCTTCCGAATCCGCCAGCACCTCCACCGAGCGGCGCCGTCTGTCCCGCCTGCCCGTCGTACGGAAATCCGTTCACGCGCCCGCCGTCGCCGCCGGCGCCACCCGGCCGCGCTCCGTTGCCGGGCTGCCCGAGAAGCGCCGATTGATTCCAGATCGACGTATAACTCCACCAAAGCTCGTAGTGCCCGTCTTCGCCAACTGCCCCCGCTGCGCCCGCGACACCGTTCGTTCCGGCCGCGGCGTTCGCCGCGTGGAATCGGCAGCTCTCGAACGTCAGGCCCGAGCCCGATCCGACGACGCGCACGGCGATCGAGGACGCACCGGCCTGCGAGGGTGACGACGCGACGAACGTCATGCCCGTGATCGACGCCGAAGCTCCGCTTGCGGACGCGATGACGGCCGGTGACGTACCGACCAGAACGGTCGACGTGGCGTTGCCCGCGTAGTGCCAGCCCTGTGAATCCAATCCGCCATGCAGCGACAGACCCGCAGGGATCGTGAGCGATTCAACGTAGGTTCCCGCCGCCACGAACACGGGCGGATGAGGAACGCCGTGCGACACCGACGCCGCCACGCCCGCCGTGATCGTCGCCAGCGGCGCCGACGCCGACCCGGGATTGGAGGGCGAGCCCGTCGATGACGACACGTAGATCGCCGTCCCCGGGAGTTGAGAGAGCGCGAGCGCGGTCGCCGCGGTGAGCGTCATTCCGAACGGGCTCGCCGGATCGGCGACGGCTGCCTGCCACGCACCGAGCGCCGTGCTGCTCGTCGGCAGGATGGGTGCGACGAACACGCGACGCCCCGACGGATCGAGCACGGCGAGCGCGTCGAGCGGGCCGCCCGCGGGCGACAGCCCATCCGCGACCCATTCGAAGGTCGCCAGATCCACGTCGAGGACTCCGTGCGGCGTCGCGAGCCCGCTACTCAGCAACCCCGCGCGTGAGACCACCAGCGCGAATGGCTGCTGCGTCGAACCGCCGATCTCGAGCGTCACGGCGCCGCCTTGGCCGTTCACGAGCGCAGCGATCGGCCACGGTGGCCCATCGACGCCGTTCCAGGCGAGTCGTCCTCCGATCGAGTTGGGCTGCTGCGCACCGACGATCGACACGACCACGAGCACGATCAGGGGCAGTCGCCGCATCTGAGTTCCTCCTCGCGTCGTGCGCTGGCGCGCGCGACATCTTCCGGGCTGACGCGGAGGGATCATACAGGCGCGCCGCCGCCCCAGCGGGCGAACTCGTCGAGACGCTCAGGATCGTCAGAACACGTTCAGGTTCCACACCACGTCCGATGCTGCCAGGCAGCCGTAGCCGGGCGGGAGCGACGGATTGTTCAATGGGAGCACGTTCTGCAGATCGATCGCGGCCTGCGTCTGGAGTCCGGCGAGGGAGCACGGCGACGCCGACGAGTTGTAGGTCATGCAGACCACGTTCGACGTGCCGACGCCCGTCACGACGTGCAGGTTCCAGTTCGCGAGGAAGCATGGGTCCTGATACTGGAGCACTCCGAAGTAGATCGTGAGGTTCGCCGAGTAGGGGTAGTTCGGTTGCCCGCTCCATGAGCCCAGCTTGAGCGCGATCATCCCCGTCGCCGCGACGGGTGTCCCCGAGACTGGCAAGGGCGTGAACGTGTTGGTTCCGGGGATCGGACAGCACACGAGCCCGAGCGGCGAGACGTTCTCGTAGCAGCCCGTGGACGAGCACGGGATCGCCAGGCTCGTGCACGGGTTGATCGACGCGCACGAGCACCCGGCGCTCGAACTCGTCGCCATCCCGCTCACGAGCGGATCGGTCTTCGCTTCGCTGTAGCACTGGTAGACGGCCGGTGCGGGCGTGAGGTGGAGCTGGGAGGCGCGGACGGCGTCGCCGAACATCGCGCCACTCGGTGCCGGCGCGCCCGAGAGGAACGTGAACGGCGCCGGTCCGACCAGGTGGTAGCTCGCGTGATCGTGAGCCGTGATGCCGCTGAGCGGACTGCACGACCAGGGTGCGTGCGAGATGCAGCCCTGGAAGTGATTCAGGCTGAACGACACGAAGTAGTTGCCGGCGGTGTTCGGGTCGCACTGGTAGTCGATGTGGCCGTCGAAGTGAACGGGGTAGCCCGGCGAGGCGAAGGAACAGGATGGAAGACTGGACGCACAGGGCGTCGTCGCCGACCCCGGCGTGCACGTGAGATCACCGTTCACCAGCAGTCGCCAGATCTGCGTGATCCCGCTGGAGGTCGTCGAATCCAACCACGTCCGGGAGTACTTGGCGAAGAGCGTACCGGTGATGGTGTCGTTGCTGCCCAGGAACGTCGCATTCACCTGCACGAGTGCGAAGTCGCAGAGGAGGAACGACGGCGGACTGAGCGTCACGGCGACGTTCGCCGTGTTGGGCGTGCAGCCGATCAGCCGGCCATAGGTGGCGAAGAGCGATTTCGCGGGGAATGGCGGGATCGTGGGCGCGGCCACCGTGCAGCAGCCGAGATCGAACCCGTCGTCCGTCGAGACGCACGACTGCGCCTGAGATCCGCCGCTGACGACCAACGGGAGAAGGATGAAGCCGACGCAGGCAGTGGAGAGCGTTTTCATGATCGGACCTCGGCGAGCCAGCCGACAATTCGGCGGACTCGGACTGGCGCGCATCGCAGACTGCACGGGGGACTCGACGCGCACGTCGCCGATGACTGATGACCGTCCGGCCCGGAACTTGGACAACTTTCGCTCGGTTCGTCCCGGTTCGGCGAAGATGGGAACCGATTCCGCTCGGAGCGATGTCTCATGGGCGGAGCAAACCAATGAATCCGATGCGCCTGGATCACCGGGAGTTGACCGAACACGACGGCTTCGTCCGGGCCTTGGCGCGTCGACTCGTCGACGACGAGGGCGACGCGGATGACCTCGCGCAGAACGTCTGGCTGGCCGTCGCACGTCGCCCGGTCCATCACGTGGTGTCCGTCAAGGCGTGGCTCGCGACGATCGTGCGCCGGCTCGCGTCGAACACGGCGACTTCCCGCGCGCGGAGGGAGCGGCATGAGCGGCGCGCCCCGTCGCCGAGTCGCTGCGACGGCACCGGCGAGATCCTCGAACGCGAGCACGCGCGACGAGCCCTGGTCGACACCGTGCTCGCACTGGGTTCGGATTCCCGCGCCGTCGTTCTCTTGCGTTACTTCGAGGGACTCCCGCCCCGCCACATCGCCGCGCGGCTCGGTGTGCCCGTCGAGACCGTGCGCACGCGGCTTCGGCGCGCAATCGAGCAGTTGCGCGAACGGCTGGGCGAAGGCCACGCGGGAGATTGGAAGTTCGCGCTGCTTCCACTCTGCGGATCGGGGTTCGCCGCGAAAGCCGGTGCGGGAACGACGGTCGCCGTCGCAAGCGGAGTCGCGATCATGACGAAATCGCAGGTTGCGATTGGAGTGGCGGCCCTGTGCCTGCTTGCCGGCGTGGCATACCTGGCACGACACGAGAATGCGGATGTTCCGCGCGGCCCTTCAGCGCCGGTCGATGTGCGCGAGACCGTGTCCACGGCGCCCCGCTTCCCACAGGCTCGCGGCGGCATCCTGGGCGCGGAGTCCCGCCCGAGGGATGAAGCCGGGATCGTGGTCGTGCCATTCCACGACCCACGGACCACTGGCCGGCTCACGGTTCACGTGCATCGGAAGGACACTCGCGCGCCGCTCGCCGGCGTCGTCGTGAGCGTCGGCGCGGGCATCGACGGCAGTTTGCTCCGCCGAAGCGTGAGCGGCGTCGACGGCTCGGCGACGTTCGACAACCTCGCACCTGACGGCTATCGACTGACGACGGATCGGAGCAAAGACACCTCCACGGCGACCGTCGTCGCCGACCGCACGGTCGACATCGGGATTTCGATTACGCCGCGCTTCGTCATCGACGGGCTCGTGGTCGCCAACGACGGAACGCCAGTCTCGGGCGCCGCGGTGTGGCTGACGAGTAACGCCCAGGCAAACGACGGCCGTTCGCTGTCCGGCGTTCAATCGGATGCTGCCGGACGCTTCGCCATCGAGGTCGACGGCGACGACGTGCTCGTGGGCGCCGAGTTGAGCGGCTGGCACCTCGTCAAGGCCGTCAACGCGCACTGGGCGTTCGGCAACGCGCGCCGCGCCGTCCGCCTCGTGCTTGCGGCCGGAGCCGGCAGCCTCAGTGTGGTGGTCACCGATCCGGACGGTCGACCAATCCCCTACGCGCGGATTCGTGTCGTGTCGGGTTCCGGTGACCTTCCCGAGGCCAGCGGAGCACGGACCCGGACCCGTTACGCGCGCCACGCCGAAGCAGACGGTGATGGCATCGCCCTCATCGAGTCCCTTCCGGCGGATCGATGGGACGTGCACGTCTCTTCGCTCGGGCTCGACGCGTTCGAATGTGGAGTGCAGATCGAAGAGGGCGAGCGCCAGACCGTACACGCCCGGCTGCCGCGGGGAATCCGCCTCGAAGGCACCGCGCGTCGCAGTACCGGCGAACCCGTGTCGGGACTGCTCCGAGTCGGTGAAACGGAGTTCACGTCGGCCGCAACGATGGTCGTAGCCGCGGACGGAGCGTTCGCAATTTCCGGGCTGTCGCGAAACGTCCGTTGGGCAGCGTTCTGGAGCCCGGGCTTCGGGACTCTCACGGCCGAATTGCCCGAGCCCACCGGGGCCGTGATCCGATGGAACCCCGTCTTCGAACCGGACAGGGTCCTGCGCCTGCGTGTCGTCGACGAGAGCAACGCGCCGGTCGCCAACTGCTGGACCGAGGTGCTGCGCCCCCGGAGCGAGGTCAGCGTCACGGGCCGTCGCAGTGCGCCCGTCGGTGGCTTCACCGACCGCAATGGACAGACCGCGTTGCTCCTTCCGTCGACGGCCGCCGTGACGGTGGTGGTCCGTGGACCGTCCGCGCAAAACGTCGAGATCGGTCGGGTAGCGGACGTCACTCCCGGCGGCGATGAGGTCGTCGCGAGGATCCCTCCCAGCCGGCTTCCCTCCGCGTTCATCGTGGGTCGGGTGATCGGCATCGACGGCACCGCGGCCGGCGCCGCGACGGTCCAGGCCCGGGCCACCCTGGATGAGGCGAATTTCGGCAGCGAGGTCGCGGTGGATCAGACCGGAGCGTTCCGCCTCGGCCCGCTGATGCCCTCGAAATACACGGTCCAGATCTCCGCTCCCGAGGGTCAGGTCGAACCCATCGGAGAACGAATGTTGCTCGCGGGTGAGACCTGGGACCTGGCCGCGGTGAGGCTGTCACCCGGGGGCGCGATCGAGGCGCGGTTCTGCTCGGAGGATGGTGCCTCGCTCAAGAACCTGACGGCCGTCGTCCGTCGCCCCGGCAAGCAGGGCTGGTCGGACCTGACGTTCCGCCGCGAACCAGACGGACTCTGCGCCGATCGGCTTGCGCCCGGGCGATACATCGTCGCGGTTTCGGGAGCGGACGTCGCGCCGCAACGATTTCCCGTCGATGTCCTGCCGGGCGAAACCACGCGCGCCACACTCGTCGTCAGAGCGGGCGTCCGAGTCACCTTGCGAAGCGAGCACTCTGCCGCCGATCAGGGCGCCCAAGCGGGCTTCTCCGTCGAAGACGAAGACGGGGGCCGACTCGTGACCGCTTGGACTGGTGCGGGGACACCTCGCGACTCAAACCAGTCGGAACTCACCATGCGGCTCGTGCCCGGCCGTTACCGGTTCATCGCGACCGTCGGGCCGAGGCGCGGTGACACGCTGGCCACGATCTCGGAAAGCCATGCCGGCCAGGAGGTGCGCATCACGATCGGCCCCGAGGAGAAGAGGCCGTTCCGTGTCCGCAGCCTCACGGAAACGTCGACACGGCCTGCGGGGCGCGAGCGAGAATGAGGTCGACCACGCGATCGAAGCTTGCGTTGTCGGGCAGGCAGTCGCCGTCGAAGCGAGCCTTCACGCAACCCGAGCCGATGTAGGCGTGCCTGGTTCCGAGGAAGTGAACGACCTTGACGGTGTCGATGGCGTTGAGGCGAAGCGCTGTGTGATCGCGCCATGCAAAGCCGGCGGGAACGAACAACGTGTCGGCAGTCACGGCCAGCACGGCGCGGATCCAGAAGCGGCCGAGTCCGAGCGCGACGAACAGGAGCGCGATCCCGGCCAGGAGGATCGCCGCGATCACGGATACGGCGTCCCGATCGCCACCGAAAAGTCCTGCGAATGCACCGCTGGGATGCAGACCGCCCACGGTCCAGGCCGATGCGCTCATGGCCGCACTCAACCCGGCATAGATCCACATCTCCCGGGATCTGGGACGGTAGGGAAACAACAGTCGATTGGAGTGGTCGCTCATCGTTGCGCGTGCGGCGAGAGATAGGCCCCCGCGGCGTCCGAGACGGCGCGCATCATACGCGGCCGGGTTAGCATGTCTGCCCTCCAGCCGTGACTCCTCCCCCTATTCTGTGGCGCATGCCCCCTCATCTCGCTCGTCTCTTCGCGCTGTCCATCGCGGCCTGCCTCGCGACCTTCTGCGCTCGCGGCCAGGTGCGACCCGCCGGCCCCAGCGGGGCCGCCGTCGACAAGGCCATCGAAAAAGGTGTGGCCTGGTTGATGAAAGCCCAGGAGGTCGACGGGTCGTGGCGCGGCCCCCAGCCCGAGCAGTACCACGGCATGACGGCGCTCGCGCTGTACACCCTGCTCAAGTGTGACGTGCCGCCGACGCACCCGGCCGCGCGCGCCGCGCTGGCATCCATGAAGTCGTGGCCCGCGACGCGCACCTACGATCTCGGCTGCAACCTCATGGCGTGGATGGCCGTCGGCGACGCGCGTCCTCAGAAGGACGTGAAGCTCCTCGCCGATCGCATCGTCAAACAGGTCGGCAACGGGATCGAGAAGGTGGGTCCGCGATGGGGGTATCCACGCAGCCACGACGGCACCGACGCCGCCTGGACCGACCTCTCGAACACGCAGTACGCGGTCCTCGGCCTGCGCGCCGCAAGGCTCTCGGGATACAAGACCGGCTCCGCCGTGTTCTGGACCTCTGTCGCGGAGGACATGATCGACCAGCAGCAGAGCTACGGCGGCTGGGGGTATCGCAAGGGAGACAGGCCCTCCGCGAGCATGACGGTCGCGGGCATGACCGTGCTTACGGTCTGCGCCGAATCCCTCGGCGAGCGACTTCCGCTGGATCTGAAGCACAAGATCGAAGCGTCCGTGAACCGCGGCGTGACTTGGCTCGATCAGCACTGGGCCGTGGACAAGATGGTCGATCTGCACGTCCAGGGCGACGTCAACAACCGCTGGCTCTACTACTACCTCTATGCGCTCGAGCGGTTCTGCGCGTTCACCGAGCGCGAGCAGATCGGGGCGCACTGGTGGTATCCGGAGGGTGCGACGGCGATCGTCGCCGCGCAGAAGGCCGACGGCTCGTGGGGCTGGGGCGACGACGACACGTGCTTCGCGCTGCTGTTCCTCCGCCGGGCGTCGCGCGTGAGCGGAGGCAAGGCCGCGCCGGCGTCGCGCCCCGCCGCCACGGAGGACGCCGCGGCGAACGCGGCCTTCACGATCGGCACCGATCGTGCGAATCCGCTGACGGCGTGGATCCGCGTTCTCGGAGATCCCGTGAAATCGGCGCTCGCGGCGGGAAAGAAGGCCAAGTCCATCGCGTGGCTGCTCGACGACGACGTCGTCGCGGACATCCCGCTGCCGGCGGACTCGGAGCTCGTCAGCCCGGCGTCGAGCCTCCGCCACGTGATCACGCGCAACGGCACGCTGAAGCTCCGCGCCCGATTGCAGATCGGTCCCCCGGACGGCGTCGTCACCGACACCGTCGATTCGAACGTCGTCACGCTCGTCGTCAACGACGCCGAGGAACCTTGGCATCGCGAAGCGATCCGCGATGCAGGCAAGAACCTCCTCACCGCCGCCCGCGCATCCGTCACCGCGTCGAGCACCTACGACCCAGAGCGCGCGGCCGAGCGCGTCACCGACGGCCACTTCGGGACGAGCTGGCTGCCCAAGCGGGAGGATCCGGCGCCGTGGATCCAACTCGCCATGCGCCCAGGCGTGCGGATGAACTGCATCAAGCTGACTTCGGCGCACCTCTATGGCGACAACGACAAGCACTGGGCACGGCCCAAGAACATCGAGGTTCGCATCAACGACGATGCGCCGCTGCCGCTCGTCCTCGACGACACGACGCGGCGCAAACAACGCATCGCGTTCCCGGTGCGCAGCGTGACGTCGATCCAGGTGAAGATCGTCAGCGTCTACCCGGGGACCGGCGAAGGGAATCTGGCGGGGTTCAAGTCCATCGAGGCGTTCCTCGAGGACTCGCCACCGCCGGATGCAGCGTCGGCGACGGCCACCGCACCGCGCGAAATCCTGCTTCCTCCGGCGCGCCAGTCGCCGGTCGTGTGGAAATACGCGCTCGACGAACCGCCGGCCGACTGGTTCGCCACCGGCTTCGAGGACGGCGCCTGGAAGACCGGTGCCGCGGGGTTCGGCAACCAATCGTCCCCCTACTGCCCCGTTCGCACCGAGTGGAAGACGCCCGAGATCTGGATCCGGCGCGACTTCACGTTGCCCAAGGGCGATCCGGGAGAGATCCGCCTCGTCCTCGCTCACGACGACGACGCGGAGGTGTACATCAACGGCGTGCTCGCCGCCCGCTCGCCCGGGTATTCCATGAACGGGTACTTCGACCTTCCCATCAGCGACGACGCGAAGGCCGCGCTCCGGCCCGGGAAGAACGTGGTGGCGGTCCACTGCACGAACGTCTCGGGGAAGGCCTATCTCGATCTCAGCCCGGTCCGCCTGCTCCCCAGCGACACGAAGAAGTAGCGCGCAGGCTACAGCTTCGCGACGCGATCGAAGAACTCCATCACGTCGTCGAGACACTCGTGCATGATCATCACGTGCTCGACGTTCGGATAGACGCGGTCGACGCGAAGAGCCGGCTGCGAGCCGGGGTATGACTCGGGACGTGACGCGGCGGTACGGCGAGCACCAAACAGCGGGTCATCCGCGCCGATTCCCACGAACGTGGGCAGGTCCTTCGGCCCCGGAGAAACACCGGTCAGGAGTCCACCGCTGACCAGGGCAACTGCGGCGAACCGCTGCGGCGCGAGTGCCGCCGCCGCAGCCACCTGCCCGGCGCCGAGTGAATGACCGATCAGGAAGACGCGCCTTCGATCCACGGCATGCAATCGGGCCGCGAGCCGGAGGGCCTCGTCGATGTGCCGCGTCGACATCGAGACCGGCCCCCGCGGCGCGGCGAGCATCCACCCGCGCTCGCGGGACGACCGCGCGACGTGACCGCGGTCGTAGGCCTCGAAGAACATGTTCTCGCTCCCGCCTGTTCCGTGAACGGCGATGACGAGCGGCAGCGGTGTGTCGGCGGGTCGTCCGTCGGGCACGAGGACACGGGTCACGTCACGGGTCCGCCGACCGCGCGGGCCCGCGACGAGCTGATCGCCGACGAGACCGCGCATGGCATCGCTGGCGGACGCGCGCTTCGCCAGCACCTCCGTCCGTTCGAGCAGCGAGGCCGATTGCAGGAGCGTCTCGCCGGGCTTGCCCGATGCGAGGTCGCGGAGGATCTGCACGCGCAACGCGAGCGTCGCTCCCACGTCCGGATCGGTCGCGTCGTCGGCTGCGGACTCGAGAGAGGTCAGCCGTTCCTCGAGACGGTCGACGACGCCCACGTTCAGCGTCGCGAAACGACCGTGCATGCCGTCAGGATCCGCGGGGGTCGGCGACGATGGCGGAGGCACGGCGAGCGTCACCGTGAGATCGACGTCGCCCGCGGGCAGATCGATCGGCAGCACGAACTCCTGACGCTTCGCGGATCGATTCACGGGTTTGGCATCGCCGCTGACCAACAGGACGTCGATCTCGCGGGTGTCGTAGGCGAGGGGTTCCGCCAGGCACGTGGAACGACTCCCCGCGCTCACGGTCATCAGGAGCTTGCCGTGCGCATCCCCGAGGCGCGGGTCATACAGCGGCGCGATCCGGATCCGCGCTTCCGAACGGGTGAAACGCGCTCGGTCCACGAGCGATGGAACTGGAAGTACGGACCGCGAGCGTGACCAGACCGCGCCCGGATCGTCGCCATCGTCCCAGAGCACTCCGGAGGCCGCGTCGAGCTGGCGCGCCGCCTCCACACCGCCGCGCCCGAAGTAGGCCCCGACGGCCGCGTTCAGCGCCGGAATCGCCATCGCGTGGCGCTTCGGAAAACGCGCCCAGGCCTCCTCGGCGCGGAGGAGTCGGCGAGACAGTTCGGCGCGCTCGTATGCGGCTCCGCCGATCTGCTGGCCGGGAACGCGCAGACTCGACGCGCACGTGAGCGCCAGGATTCCGAAGAAAGCCATGGAGCCGGCGAACCTTCTGCTGTGCATGGTTGCGATCCCCTGCTGCGATACCCTCTCGCAAGTCGATTCCGCCACGCTACCCGCATCGGAGGGCTCCCCCATGTCGAGCGTTCCTCTCACCGTCACCTGCTGCGCCGTCATCGCCATCGCGGGCTACATCGCGGACCACCACGGTCGATCGCCGTCCGAAACCGCGACGACCTCGGCGGCCGCCGCGCCGAGCGATTCGGACGGCAGCGCGTTCCTCGCGAAGCGCGTCGGGAACTGGGCCTACGCGGTCCGCTACGAGCATCGCGGCGCACTCCAGTTCGAGGCGAAGGGCGACGCGGTCTTCACCTCCGAACTCGAGGGAAAGATCGTGCTGGCGCGGTTCAACGTCGACGTCTCCGGCCAGCCGGCGTCGGGTCTCCAGATGCACAGTTACAACGCAGCCGCGAAGCGATTCGAAGCCACGTGGGCGTTCAGCAAGTCGCCGGCGATGACGACGCTCACCGGGACGGCGTCGGATGACGGCAAGAGCGTTCATTATCGAGGGACGGAGCAGTCGTTCCCGGACAGGACGACGACGACCGATGCGGTCGTGACCATGGTCGACGACGATCACTTCACCGTCGTGATGACGCGCCCCGATTCGCAGGACGGCATCACGGTGACTGAGACCTACACCCGCAAGAGATGAGACTCGGCGTACGCGGCGCGGGGTGACCTCGCACGGCGCATGAAGCCGCACACGTCCCCCCTGGGCGCGAGGCGTGCGCGCTGGCGCCCGCAGGGATGGCGGACGACCGGCGCCAGGGCACGTGCACCAAGAGGTCGTGCCGCCCCCGAGAACGATCGCGGAACGCCCTGCCTCCGGGCGGCCAGGGTGCGGGGTAGGATTCGGGCGTGTCCTCGGATCCATCCGCATCCGCGGCGTTCGACGCCGCACTCGAAAAGCTGTTCTCGGGCGAGCCATTGGACCTCGAGGGCTTTCTCGCCGCCCACCCGGAGTTGACGGAGGAGGAGCGTCACCAGCTGCGCGTGCTCGCCGGCTCTCCGGACGAGGCTCCGCGAGTTGCTTCGGCCACGTCACAGGTCAATGGCGGTGACCGTCTCGGAGAGTTCCACCTCATCGAGCCGCTGGGCGAGGGCGGCATGGGTGTGGTCTGGCTCGCCGCGCAGCCGTCGCTCAAGCGTCGTGTCGCCGTGAAGGTCCTCCACGCGACGCTCGCGACGACACGCGAAGCGCGCGAACGTCTCCTTCGTGAAGCCGAGGCGCTCGGACGCGTACAGCATCCCAACGTCGTCACGGCCATCTCGGCTGGCGAGGCGAACGGCACGGTCTTCGTCGCCATGGAGTACGTTCCAGGCCGCGGTCTCGACGAGTTGCTGCGCGACGGTATCGGATCGCGTCCCAATCCCATGGACGCCGTTCGCATCGCGCTCGACATCGCCCGCGGGCTCGCAGCCGCGCACGCGGCGGGCGTGATCCACCGGGACATCAAACCGTCGAACATCCGCATCACTCCGCAAGGCAGGGCGGTACTCACCGACTTCGGCCTCGCCCGCGGCGACCTGGGAGAAACGCTCACCCTCACGGGCGTGTTCCGCGGCACTCCTCACTACGCGTCCCCCGAACAGGTGGAAGCCCGGGGCGCGCTCGACGCTCGCACGGACATCTGGTCCTTGGGCGCAACGCTCTACGAGATGCTCGCGGGCAGGCCGCCGTTCCCCGGCGGAACGTCCGAGCAGGTGCTGAACGCGATCCTCACCACCGATCCGGTCCCCCTTCGCCAGCTCGTTCCGAGTCTCCCCCGCGACGTGGAGGTCGTCGTGGCGAAGTCCCTCGAGCGCGATCCCGAGGCGCGGTTTGCGAGCGCCGCCGAACTCGTCGCCGACCTCGAAGCGCTGATCGACCTCCGCCCGATCCGGGCGCGGCCGCCCGCGCTCCGCGTCCGCATGACGCGGGCGATTCGCCGACGTCCCCGCACCGCGGCCGTCGCAGCGGCTCTCTCCCTCACGCTCGCGACGTACCTGGTCGTCGAGGCCTGGCGGGTGATCGCCGATGGGCGGCGATTCGAGGCCGAGATCGCGAGCGCCGTCGCCGCGCTCGACCGCGAGGACCCGGAGACGGCTGCGGCATGCGCCGGTCGCGCGCTCGCACTGCGCGGTACGGACCCGCGAGTTCTCGCCCTCCGCGAACGGACCACGCGTGCGCTCGCCCTGCGCGATGCCGCGGAGTTGGTCGCCGACGCCCTTTCCCGACTCGACCGCTTCCGCAAGCTGCAACGTCACACCATCGAGGTCGAGGCCGAGCTGTCGAAGTTGAAGACGATCGCCACGCTCTCCCATCTGGACCCGAAAGAAGAGCAGCGCCTCCAGCGACTCGACGCCGAGATCCCGCGGCTGATCCAGGAGATCGACGAGCTCACGTTCGGCATTCCGGAGACGATCACGGAAGCGTTGAAGCGCGCGCCCGACGTACCGGGCGCCGCGGACGTCGTGTGCGGGCTGCACGCCGAACGGCTGCATGAGGCGGAACGCCTCGGCGACACGCGCGCGGCCGATGCGATCCGCGAGGCGCTCCGTCGCGCCGACCGCGATGGGAGGTTCACGGCGGAGCTTCTCGGTGGCGTGCTCGAAATCCGCGCACAGCCGAGCGACGCGGAGATCCACCTCTTGCGTTACCGCGAGGCTTCGTCGGTCAGCGCCGATGCGCCGCGTCGTCTCGTTCCCGTCCCGTTGGAAGGCCGCTGGTCCGACCTGGAGCCCGGGGCGCCGTGCCTGCAGGTCATCCGAACGACGTCCGCGGACCTTCTCCCCGGCGACGTGCTCGTCGCGGTCGAAGGCGTGACGCTCACGTCGACGGCCGAGCTCCCGGCGCTCGCAGGCAAGCGGGCGCGCCTGCTTCGCGACGGAATCCTCGTCGACCGCGTACTCGACGGCGAGAGCGAACTCCGCGTGACCGTCGCACCCGTCCTCACGTCGCCGCAGACACGTGTCGGCTCGGGCTCAGGGTTCCACCGCGAGCTCGAAGTGGGCTCGTACCTCGCCGTCGTCCGCCACGACGGGTTCGAACTGCAACGCCTGCCCGTTCGCGTCGAACGCGGCTCGACGGTCAAGCTCGACGTGACGCTGCGTCCCCCGGGTTTCAGCCCCAAGGGGTTCGTCCACGTTCCGGCCGGGCCTGCCCGAGTGGGCGGGACTCCCACGGAGGTCCGGTTCTTCGACGCCTGCGAGTCGCGCGTCGCGACGCTTCCGGAGTTCTGGATCCAGGATCACGAAATCAACTGGGCTGAATACGCGGAGTTCCTCAACGCGATCGGGCCTCAGTCGGCGCGTGCCTTCGCACCGCGAAGCGCGCTGCCGGGCGATGCCCCCGATGCGGAGCTCACTCCCCCCGGCCCCGGGAAACCCTGGCAGGTCGCCGACACGGAGGCAGTCCTTCCCGCGCGCGGCCTCACCTTCGCGGCGTTGGAGGCCTACGCGGCGTGGCGAACGGACGTCGACTCGAAGGCGGGCCGACCGTGGCGCTACCGGATCCCGCGCGAGATCGAGTGGGAGAAGGCTGCCCGCGGTGCCGACGGACGGCTCTACCCGTTCGGGTCCTTCCTCTCGCAGTCGTGGGTGAGCTCGCGGTACGCGCTCGCGAGATCGACCTACTCACGCTCCATGAGCTTCCCCGTGGACGAATCGCCGTTCGGTGCGTTCGACATGGCCGGATCGCTGAGCGAATGGGTGATCCCCGACGTGGTCAACCACGACCTGGGCACCGCAGCGCTGAAGGGCGGCGCAGCGGTGAACAACAACCCGGAGAACTTCTACACCGTGACGCGGCTTCGCATGTCGCCGAGGTCCGCGATGTGGCGGTTCGGCGGCCGCCTCGTCGCCGAGCGAACCGACGCTGCGCCCGATTCGCGGCGGTGAGGCGGAGCCATCCCGCATCCGTCAAAGCGCGAGCGGAAAGCGCGCCCACGTGAGGCGCAGACCGATGGGAGTCGATGGATCGGGAACGACGGCCTGCAACACTGCACTGATCCCGAGTGGCGGGTTCGGCACCTGGAGGTTCGGGATCTCGAAGACACCGCCCGGCGCCGTCGCGTCCGGATCGAAGACCGTGGTGACCGGGAGTGGCGGACCGAGGAGACCGATGCCGTCGATCACCGGGAGGATCGACTGCCAGACCCCGAGCACCTGGTTCGTCGCCGGGTCGGGGAACGGCGCCAGCGGCGCGGGTCCCGTGAGGTCCGCGAGCACGGTGATCGGAACGCCGGGCGCCGTGCCTTCGAATCGGAACGTGGCGAAGTCGCCCGGACCGGCGTCGACCGGCACGAGTTGGAACGTCCCCTGATTGCTGAAGCCTCCAACGAGCAGGGCGTGGGAATTGGATTGAGCCTTCGTGGCACCGACGAACGTCTGGACGGTGATCGCGAGTGCACCGGGACGCTGCGTTCCCAGGACGCTCGCGGGAACGGATGCCGTGAGCTGGGTCGGCGAGATCGGAGTGGTCGGCAGCAGGGTGCCGTCGGCGAAGACGCGTGTCGTCGACGCGAAGAAGCTGCCCGTGATGCCGATGGCCTGCGGTGGCGACGCGGGCGTGAGGATGGGGATTCCCGGAATGGAGAGCGACTGGATCCGCGGCTTCTCCACCACGACCGTCACGGGGGCCGACGGACCCAGCGCCGGCGCCGGGTTCGCGATGACGACGGTTGCCGGACCAGGCTGACCGAGCAGCGTGCTCGGAACGATGCCGGTGTAGACGCCTGGGCTCGTGACGAAGCCCGAGAGCGGGGTGCCATTCCACGTGGCGGTGGCGCCGACCAGCAGGTTCGTGCAGTTGAGAGTGATCGCCGTCTGCGCGCCGCCGAACGCGAAGCTCGTGGGAGTCGCGGAGGTGATCGCGGGCGCGGGCGCATTCACGACGAACGGAACGGACGCGGACGTCCCGCCGCCAGGAGGAGGATTGTTCACCGTGAGCGAGTGCACACCCGGCGCGGCGAGGAAGCCCGCCGGAATCAGACCGTGCATCTGCGTCGGCGAGACGACGCCGAGGTTGATGCCCGTGCCATCGATCTTCAGGCTCGTCAGCGCGACGAACCCCGTACCCACGACGGTGATCGTCGTCGGCGCGTCTCCGACCGTGGCCGAACTCGGCGTCACGGACGCGATGGTTGGCAGCGCGTTGAACACGGTGAACCCCACCGTGTTCGACTGTCCGCCGCCAGGAGCCGCGTTCGTGACGATCACCGTCTTGTTGCCGGCCTGCGCGAGAAGGCTCGCCGGTACGTTCACCTGGATGAGCGTGGAGTTCACCACCGTGGGACTCAGTCCGCTTCCCGTCACGGTCAGTCCGGATGCGCCCTGGAAGAACCCCGTCCCCGTGATCGTGAATTGCGTGGTCGGCGATCCTGCGAGGAGCGACGTGGGCGACACGCTGGTGATCGTCGGTGCCGGCGCGGGGTTGAGGACGGGGAACGTCGCGCTCTGGCCGCCTCCGGGCGGAGGCGTGAACGCGCGCACGCTCACCGTTCCGCCGAGGATGTTCACCGAGGCCGGAAGCACGGCCGTCATTTGCGTCGGTGAGATCACCGTCGTCGCGAGGTCCGTTCCCGCCCACCGAAGGATGGTCAGCCCGGGAACGAAGTTCGCGCCCGTCGCCGTCACCGTGCCTGCGGTTCCGAGCACGGCCCCACACGTGGCTGCAGTGAGGCTCGGAGCGATCGCGTTGACGGCGAACGTCAGTTGGCTCGACGTCCCGCCGCCCGGCGGCGGATTCACGACGGTCACCGTGTGGAACCCGGGGACCTGCAGCAACGCCGCACCATACGGCGCCGAAACGCTCGCGGCGGAGATGAACGTCGTCGGGAATGGCGTCCCGTCGACGAAGAGCGTGCTGAACTGGGTCATGCCCGATCCGTTCGCGGTCACCGTGATGCCGTTCGTGCCCACCTGCACCAACGTCGGCGAGATGGACGTGACGGTTGGAGCGGGCTGTGCGGGCGGACCGCAGGTGACGGCGAACGTGACGGGCGTCGAGGCGTTCGGCTCGCGGAAGACGGCGATGGCCGCCGTCCCGATCGTGAACGTGGCGCCAACCGACACGCCGTCGCCAGTCCCCGATGCGACGGCCGTCGCGCGCGTCACCCATCCGGCGCCCGTGTTGGAGTCGAAGGCCGCCCAACGCAGCGCCGGCGCGCCGCTCACCGTGATCTGGTGGGTCGCGGCCACGGTCACCGGGAACTCGTAGATGCGGACGACATCCGTCGCGGCGAACGAGTCGGCGAGCGGAGTGGCCGACGCGAGCGTCAGTCGTGCGGCGTGTTCGGCCGCCATCGTCCCCAGGACGGACGTACGGACGGCCAGCGCGTTCACGGCGGGAACCGTCCCGACGTGACCGTTCGCCACCACGAGTTCGCACTGCCCGAAGCCCGGCTGCACCGCCGCCGTGGTGCCGACGTAGAGATCGGCGGCGCCCACGGAGTCAGGGACTACGGCGATCGCGTTCCAGAATCCGCCCTCGGGCGTGTGGGTGAGGTCGGCGCAGATGGGAGCGAGCGGAGTTCCCACACCCTGCGTGAGCGTCACCGGCACGGGCGTCGCGCAAACGCGAACCGTGCACGTCGTTCCCACCGCGAGCGGTCCCGGCTCGCCGAAGATGACGAGGGCGTTGATGCCGCTCACGAGAGAGACCGTCGTCGGGAACGCCGACAGCGTGCCGCTCGCCGTTGCATCATCGCTGGAGCGCCACTGACCGATGGTGCCGTGATCGAAGAGCCTCCATTTCAGGCTCGCCGATCCCGTGGGGAACGAGATGTCGTAGTTGCCGGCGACCGCGGCCTGGAACGAAAGGACGCGGACGGAACTCCCAGCCGGAAACGACACGGGCGTCGGTGCGCCGAGCGTCAACGCGACGTCGCTCTGATACTCGACCGCTCCCGACGCCGAGCCGGATTGACGCCAGACCATGCCGCTCACGAGAGACGGCACTCCCCGCGCGATGACGAAGTCCGTCGCGCTCCCCGTGCGAAGCGATTGCGCCGAGTCGAAGCAGACGTTCCAGTTTGCCGTCGCAGGCGTGGACACGGACACGACGTTCCAACCCGCAGACGACGGCAGGCTGACCTGGGCGCAGGCGTTGACGTTCACGGGCGTTCCGTTGAGGGCGGGCGAGACCGTCGCGTGGTGGCAGACATGGATCGTGAACGTGGGGTTCGATGGCGTGCCAGGGCCGCCCGCGCGGCTGATGACGAGCAGATGCACGCCCAGCCCCATGGTGACGCCCACCGGAGCGCCGCCCAGATTCCCCGCCGAGAGCGGCGTCTCCGTGCCGCGCGAACGCCAAGCCGTCGTGCCGTTGGGCGCGTAGAGCGAATACTGGAGCGTCGGGTCGCCAGCGACCAGGACGTCGTGGAGGCCGGCACTCGTGACGTTCACCGCGAAGACGCGCAGCGCCGCAGTCGAGCTCCAGGTGAAGCTGGCTGGCGCGTCGTCGACGACGGTCGCCGATTCGCTGGCGAAGTGGATCGTGCCGTTCGCGAATGCGCCGATGTCCGTCGCGACTCCCGAGATCGGCGCCAACGCGCCAGCGCGGCCGTCGACGAAGACGAAGTCGGACTGAGTCCCGTTGCGGCTCGACGATGCGGTTCCGATCTCGACATCCCAGTCCGTCGTGCCGCCGACGCCGACCACGTTCCACTGCGATGCGTTCGGGACGAACGAGAACACCGTCGGTGAACAGGTGAGCGCCTGCGGGGTGTTGGCTGCGAGCGAAGTCGTCGCGCAGCCCTTGATGCTGCTGAACGCGGACTGGAGCGCGCCCTCCTGGATGCCGGTGCCCGCGTTGTTCCCGAGCCCTGGGAACGCCGTGCATCCGCCGTGCGTGTTCACGCCGACCACCGTCGTGCCGACGAGAATCGGCGACCCCTCGCCTCCTGTGGCCGTGTCCGCATCGTGAGTGATCAGGTTCGACGTGATCGGTGCCTGCACGGTCCCTGCGGCGGACTGCAGGACGTAGTTGCGCGTGGCGTCCGGCGTCGTATCCGTCCCGAAGCCGGCGACCGTCAGCGCCGCTCCGTTGGCCGGGTAGGGCTGCGCCAGCGGCAGCAACGTGAAGACGCCATGAAGCCCGGCAGCCGTCTGTCCCGTGCTGTTCGGGTGGAGCCGGGCCACGGCCCAGTTCGCTCCCGCGGCCCCGTTGTTCGAGTGCACCGTCGACGCGTCGACGGGGAACTGTTCGGAGACGGGCGGATGAACGATGAGACCGCCCGCCGTCGACGCCGGGCAGCTGAACTCGGCGATCGTGAACTGTGACCCGACGCAGCTCCCCGCCGAGAAGATCGTCGACGACGCAGCGCCGAGGAACCCGGTGCAACCGCCGGCGGTCTGACCGGCGGACGCGATGAGTCGGCAGATTCGCGCATCGGTGTACAACGCCCGATTGTCACCGGCGCACAGCGATTCGGGGACCATGGCGATCGACCCCATGAACCACGCCGAATCCACGAGCGCGTACCCGCTCGATCCCGGCGCGAGTCGCAACTCGACCGTGACGGCCGAGCCGTTGAACCAGGCCGAGTGGTTGGCCCAGAACTTCAGGTTGCTCGACGTCAGCGCCTGCTGCTGGCCGTCCCAGCGACTCGTGACGACGAGCGCGTCACGCTCGTCGCCGAGCTGGATGCCCTGAAACTGAAGCTGGATGGACGTCGCCGAGGCGACGGAGATGGTCTCAGTCCACACGGTTTCGATGGCAGAGCTGCCCGTGTTCTGTCGCACACCGGAACTGGCGCGCACGGGATGGTTCGCAAGAGGCAGACTCGCCTGCTGGCCGACCACGGACGAAGCGACGAACGACAGGAGGAGGGCGACGGTTCGGGCTCGCATGAGGAAACTCCGGTGAGGAGCCCCTATGAAGGCGAGCCCCGCCGAGACCTAACGGGAAAAACGCAGACTCGCCCGGGAGAGCCCGGGCAAGCCACGCGCGCGCCGATCAGAGAGACAGCGGGAAACGCGCCCAGGTGAGCCTCAATCCGATCGGACTCGATGGATCGAGGACGACGGCCTGGAGCGCCGCGTCGACGCCAAGCGGTGGGTTGGGGATCACGAGCCCTGGGATCTCGAAAACCCCGCCGGGTGCCGTAGCCGCGGGATCGAAGGTCGTCGTGACCGGCGCCGGAGGTCCGAACAGCCCCAACCCGTCGACGACGGGAAGCATGGATGCGTAGACGGACAGGACCATGTTGGTCGAGGCATCCGGGAACGGTGCGAGCGGCAGCGGCGCGGTGAGGTCCGCGATCACGGTGATCGGCGCGCCGGGCAACATGCCTTCGAAGCGGAACGTGACCGGCGTCCCGGGACCGGCGTCCACGGGAACGTATTGGAACGTGCCCTGGTTGTTGCCGGATCCCATGACGAGCGCCCGTGCGTTCGATTGGAGCCTGACGGGACCGATCGTCGTCTGGACGACGATCGCCAGCGCGCCGGGCCGAAGCGCGCCCTGGATCGACGGCCCGATGAGGACGGTCATCGACGTGGAGCTGTTGAATGCCCCAGGCAACGCGATGCCATCGGCCCAGGCCTGCGACGTCGGTGCGAAGTTCGAACCCGTCAGCGTCACGACCTGTGGCAGGGATCCCGGCAGGAGGATCGGCATCACCGACGGCGAGATGGCCGTCAGCCGTGGCCCGTCCACGCTTGCAGCCACGGGCGCCGACGGCCCCGTGTTCGGCGCCGGATTCTGGACGACGATGGAGACCGGACCTGGGATCGCGAGGAGCGTCGTCGGCACCGTCCCCGTGAGCACACCCGGTGAAGATTCGAACACGCCGATCGGCGTGTTGTTCCACGTGGCCGTCGCACCGGGCACGAGGCCCGTGCAGGTGATGGCCAGGGGCGCGGACGCCGCGCCGAACGCGAACGACGTCTGCGACAACCCCGTGATCACGGGCGTCGGGTTTTGGATCGTGAAGGCCATCGCATTCGAGGCTCCACCGCCCGGCGGCGGGTTCTGCATCCGCAGCTGCACGGAGTGAGCCGTGTTCAGCACGGCGGAGCTCAACGTGGCCTGCGCCTGCGTCGCCGACTGCACGGTCGTCGTGATGGGAGTCCCATCCACCGTCACGAGGGACTGGTTCGCGACGAAGCCGGTGCCCGTGACCGTGACGACGGCCGGGCCCGAACCGACGAGCGCCGAGCTCGGTGAGATTCCGGTGACGGTCGGAAGCGGGTAGTTCACGAGGAGCTGCAGCGTGTTCGAGGCTCCCCCGCCGGGTCCCGTCGTCGTGACGACGATCGAGCGGGACCCGGGCGTCGTGAGCGACGCCGCCGGAATGGTGATGTCCATCGCCGTCTGGCTCGAGACGGTCGTGGCGACGGGCAGTCCGTTCACATTGCCCGTGGACGCTCCGGCGAAGAAGCCGGTGCCGAAGACCGTGATGGTCGCGCTCGACGAGCCGACCAGAAGCGTCGACGGAGACAGCGACGTCAGCGATGGCGTGGGGAACGGGCTCTGCACGTTGATCGCGCCAGACGCCCCGCCCCCCGGTGCGCCGTTGACGACGCGCACGGCGACGGGGCCGACGACGACGTTCACCGCTGCCGGCAACGCGGCCGTGAGCTGCGTCGACGAAACGAACGTCGTCGCGAGGTCGGTCGTACCCCAGCGAACGATGGAGCCGCCGGCCACGAAACCCGATCCGTCGACGGTGACCGTGCCGCTGGTGCCCAGCGGAACTGCCGCGGCGACCGACGCCAGCGTCGGTGCGGGGTTGTTCACCGTGAAGGTCATGCCGCTCGACGTCCCGCCGCCGGGGGGTCCGTTCACGAGCGTGATCGTGTGAACACCGCCGGTGGTCACGAGCTGGGCCGGCACGATCGCCTCCACCGTGCCCGCCGCGGGGCTCGACGACGGAAGCGAAACGCCGTCGAACCTGGCGAACGAGAACGGCGTGATTCCCGTGCCGTTGACGGTCAGCGTGAACTGGGCGGCACCGGCAGTCACGGTGGCGGGCGAGAGTCCGGTGATCGCCGGCTGGCCGCTGGGCGCCGGCGTGACCGTGAGGCTGTAGGACGCGGCCGTGCCCGTCGCACCGTCGCGATGAACGACGAGCGCGTGGGCTCCCGGCGCGAGCGACACGAGCGTCGTCCCGCCGTTGGCGAGTCCGTTCGCGATGGAAGAGAGCTTCGGCACCCAGGCTGACGAACCGCTCGGCGCGTAGAGGCGGAAACGCAGGCTCGGAGCGCCCGATACGACGATCTGGTAGGACGCCGCGACCGGTGCGTTGAACTCGTAGAGCCGCACGACGTCCGCCGTTCCCATGGAGTCGTTGAGCACGGAATTGAACGGCAGGAGGGTTCTCACCGCGTGTTCGATGGAGATCGAGGCGGCACCAGTGGTGCGTGTCACGATGCCCGGCGTCGCGTCGATCACGCCCGCGTGCCCATCGGCGACGAGCATCTCGGCGACTCCGTTGCCGCTCCCTGCCGAGTCGACCGCACCGATCGTCAGGTCGTCGCCGGTGGTGGCGTCGGAGGTGGCTGCGACGACGTTCCAGACGTTGGGCTGAGGCGTGTGGATGAACGGCGTGGCGGCGCCGTTGGCGCTGTTGGTCGTCCCCTGCACGAGCGTGAGCGTCGCGACGGTCGGAGCCACGAGGACGCGCATGAGCGTGGACGCGGCCACGGGGCCCGGCTCCGCGTGGGCGACGAGCAGATACTGACCCGCGGTGAGGGTGACCGTCGCCGGCGTGGCCGATACGGTCCCCGACGCCACGGCCGCCGACTTCGCACGCCACGCGGGCGACGTCCCGGCGTCGAAGAGTTGCCAGGCGAAACTCGACGGAGCCACGGGGAACATGATGCCGTGCTGTCCTGGCGTCGTGATCGTGAACGCGAATGCGCGCCCGATGGATCCAGCCGGGATCGTCGTCGTCGCAACCGATCCGACCGCGATCGCTGCCGGCGTGCGATGTTCGAACGTCGCTCCGAGGCTGCCGCCGACACGCCAGGCCGATCCGACGTTCGGCGTCACGGCGCCGAGCGTTCCGTTTGCCACCACGCACTCGGTGCTCGCCGCGAGCGAATTCGACTGCGCCGCGCCGACACCCAGGTTCCAGTCGGACAACGATCCCAGCATCACGACGTTCCACTGCACGGAGACCGGAGTCACGCCCAGCCGGTTGCACGCGGCCGTCGATGACGCGACCCCGTTCACCGGCACGGTGACGGCTGCGACCGACGGGCAGACGTTCACCGTGTAGAGAGTCTGGGGCACGGTGCCCACGCCCCCGGTCCGCGCGATCACGAGCAGGTGGACGCCGACGGGGAGATTCACTCCGACCTGCCCACCATCGCCAGCCGTACCGGCGGCCGTCGGTGTGAGAGCCGACCGCGATCGCCACGCCGTCGTACCCGCAGCGGTGTAGAGCGAGTAGGTCAACTGCGGGTCGCCATGGATGAAGACGTCGTGACCGCCCGCGCTGGTCACGTTGATCGCGAACGCGCGGAAGACGTCGAGCGCGTTCCAGTTGAACTGGGCGGCAGCGCCCGCATTGATGATGTTCGATTCGCTGCGGAACTGGACCGGTGCGTTCGAACCGCTGAAGGAGTTGAAGACGTTGCCGCTGGCGGGCGGGATCGTCCCCGCGCGTCCGTCCGCGAACACGAAATCCGCGGAACCGCCTGGTCGTGTGGAGGAGACACCGCTCACCGCGACGTCCCAGTCACCTGGGCCGTTCACACCCACCACGTTCCACTGGCTGGCGACGGGAACGATCGTGAGGATCGTGTTGCTGCACGGCGCGTTGACGGGGTTGCCATCCGGCGGTGTCACCGTGGCGCAACCCGAGGTCGCCGTCCGTGCCACCTGGAGCGAGGACTCGAGGACACCGGTGCCCGCATTCGAGAGCGAGATCGGCGTGGGGTTGCATCCGCCGTGCGTGTTGATCCCGACGACTTCGTTGTTGACGAGGATCGGGGAACCTTCGCTCCCAGTGTTCGTGTCGCACGTGTGATGGAGCACGTGACCGGACACGGACGCGAGCGTCGCCGTGTCACTCTGCAATACGAAGTTGCGTGTGGGGTCGGGTGACGCATCGGCGCCATACCCGCGGACCGAGCACGCGACGTTGGCGAGCGTCGGGTAGCTCGTGGCGACGGTCAGGAACCCGTGGGCTCCAGCCGCCGTCCCGCCCGTGCTGTTCGGATGGAGCCGCGCGACGGCCCAGTTGGCACCGGCGGCACCGTTGGCGGACAGGATCGTCGACGAGTCCACCGGGAACTGCTCGGCCACCGCGGGATGAACGATCAGACCGCCCGTCGTCGAGAACGGACAGTTGAATTCGGCGACGGTGAATTGAGTACCCACGCAACTTCCGGCCGAGAGGATCATGGACGTGTTCGTGACCAGGAACCCCGTGCATCCGCCGCCGGTCTGTGCCGCCGACGCCACGAGGCGACAAATCACGCCGCTTCCAAACGGGGTGCGGTCGTCCGTCTGACAGATCGTGTCGGGTTGCGCGATCGTCGGCGCCGAAACCCAAGCCGAGTCCACGGTCACGGACCCGGACGAGCCCGGCGCGAGTCGGAGTTCGAGCGTCACTCCCGGACCGTTGAACCAGGCCGAGTGGTTCTCCCAGAACTTCACGTTCGAGAGTCGCAGCACCTGCTGGTCGGAGTCACCGAGCGACGTGACGACGAGCGCGTCGTCCTCGTCCTGGAGCGCGAGGTCGGCGAGATGCACCTGAACGCACGTCGTGCCCGGGAACGCGAGCGTCTCCGTCCAGACGATCGTCGGGAACGATGTGGGGTTCGTGCGCGGACCCGAGGCGAGGTCGACCGGCACGTTGTGGAGTGAGAGGTCGGCCATCTGCGCGCCGGCGAAAACCGACACGACGAGGCAGATCACGGCGATGCGCGGGATCATGAATGAGTCTCCTGATGGGGTACCAGGAGAAGGCGGTCGCGGTCCGGACCTAACAGGCGCGGACGAATCGGCGACGAGAGCGAGGGCGGCGCGCTCCAACGCGTGGCTGCCGCGCCCCAGTCGGTCGGACCTCGTCTGCCGGCACTGCCCAAGCCGAATGGCCTACGCCCATTGCGGCGGCTCTACCTCCTAGGAGGCATGCCTCGGCCGCCGTCGCCTCTCTACGATCGACTCGGCTCGGCAGGCAGAACTGGGGGCTACCATGACAAGGCTTCAAACGTCCTGGTTGGTGCTGGTGGTGTTCGTCGCCGTGGCGCCCGCGACTCCGGGTCAATGTCCTCCCCCGACCTGGTCGACGGTGGGTTCGGGGTTCGATGGGGCCGTGACGGCGCTCGCGGTCTACGACGGTCGACTGATCGCAGGCGGTGGGTTCACCAGCGCCGACGGCGTCCCCGCACGCCATGTCGCCGCGTTCAACGGATCCAAGTGGAGCGCACTCGGGGCCGGCGTCGCCGACCCGATTCGCGAACTGGCCGTGCTGAACGGGACTCTGATCGCCGAATGCGGCGGCCTCACCGCCTGGACCGGTTCGACATGGCAACCGCTGCCGCTCCCGACGGCCGGGATGTCGATCGGAACGATGACGGTTCACGACGGCGCGCTGTTCGCCGGTGGATCGGTGACGAGTTCCGACCCGGGTCATCAGGGCACGATCGGCGTCCGCGCACGCTGGAATGGGACGTCGTGGAGCGTCGATGCGCCGATGACCATGGTCGTTCCCACGGCGGTGACGAGCCACGGCAACGACGTGACCTGGGCGCTACTCGACATCGTGAACCATCAAACGCAGATCAGCCGCGGGTTCATGGCCTCGGCGGCTGGTTCGCTGGGATCGATCAACGGAGACGTCGCAGTGCTCGCGACCCATGGCGGTGAGCTGATCGCCGGTGGGTATTTCACGGCGGCGAATGGCATTCCCGCGAACCGGATCGCGGCGTGGGACGGAGTCGACTGGCATGCGCTCGGAGCCGGTCTGGATTCCGGAGTGCGCGCCATCACGACGTTC
Organism: Planctomycetota bacterium; assembly: GCA_044222185.1. GTDB lineage: Bacteria > Planctomycetota > CAIWVZ01 > JBGANV01. Next base: position 35,658 of record JBGANV010000014.1, on the reverse strand, counting down.
GACGGCGAACTGATCGCCGGTGGAGCGTTCACGACGGCAGGTGGCGTACCAGCACTCCGCGTTGCGGGATGGAACGGCACCTCGTGGCACGCGCTCGACTCGGGTCTCACCGCGCCCGTCGCCACCTTCCAGCTCTTTCGTGCTGGCCTGGTCGTGGGTGGGTGTGCGTGCAGCAGCAGCATATCCGCTGGCTACCTCACGCGATGGTCGTCGCCGAGGCCCATCCTCGAGATCGTGCAGGCCAGTGGGCCGGGAACCGCGATGTTCATCACGAACTGCGAGATGGTCCCGGGCCATGAGTACTTCAACCTGTACAGCACGCAGCTCTGTGGAGGCGATCCGGGAAGCGGCCCGCTGCTTGGACTGTGCGCGAACGATCTGACCGAACTCCTCTGGCAGATCGGGATGCCCGTCGGCGTGAAGCCATTCCACTTCATCGCCGCACGAACATCGGCGTCGGCGGGGCCCTTCGCTGTTCCACCCGGGCTCGCGTTCGACGGCATCTGCCTCGACGTGACGGGTGGCGGGCTGGGATGCGTGTCGCCGGCGATCCGATTCACCGTGCAATGAACGCTCGACGCGTGCCGAGCCGCCTCGCATCGGCGGGGCGGTGCGCACCGTGAGGCACGCCACAAGCCGGCGCACGCCGCAGGATCGGCCTACGCCGACGGAACGGCGTCGCGCGCAGCTGCCGCGACGACGCTCATGGGACGCGTCGTCGCGGTTCGATGCCGGTGAACAGCGCGCTAGTTGCAGCCGCACTCCTCGAGGAAGGCGGTCACTTCTGCCGCCGCCGCGGCGCGTTCCTTACCGTACCGTTCCTGAACGAGGCCTGTGAGCTGTTCCACGCGGCCCTCGGTACGCAGGAGCTCGTCGTCCGTCAGTTTGCCCCATTTCTGCTTGGCCTTGCCCACGAGTTGCTTCCACTTGCCGGCGAGAACGTCCTGATTGGGCTTCATCATCTTCGAGGTCTCCTCTGCGTGCGTGTCAGCACAGCCCGTGCCGTCGCCGGACCGGTCCCTGACCTGACAGGCGACGGCGCGGCGAGGATGCGACGTGATTTTTTCCGCCACGCCTGACGAAGCGGCGCGAACCGATGTCGGGGAACGACTGCCCCGGGCGCGGCATTGGAGCGGGTGGCCCACAGCACCACCAAGCACCCAGCACGTCTGGGACTTCGAGGACCACGATGAGTCACCGCGTCCTTCGCTCCTGTCTCCTGGCAGCACTCGTGTCGACGGCGCTCACACGCGTCACGGCGCAGTTGCCGTCACCAGCGCCGAACCCGCCCCCGCCGGCACCGGTGCCGGCGGCCTACTCCGCATCCACGGACTACTCCCAGACGATGTACGTCGTCTTCGGCGGAGACCCGAACTTCGTCGCGCCCATGGTGAAGAAGATGGCCGGCGGCGGCGACGCGTCGCCCGAGACCGGCGGCGGACACTACGCCAAGGTCGGCATGGCCGTGGAACTGTCGTACTCGAGCATCACCGAGGGCCAGTCGAAGGACTACATGTACTTCGCGAACCGCTGCCCGGAGTGGCGGGCGGTCCCCGCACCCCCGGGCGTGACGATGGCCGACATGCCTCCGGAGGTGCTCACCGGGTTCACGGGCTCGACGGACGACGATGCGCCCAGCTGGTTCACGGGCCAGCCGACGCTCGCCAAGCTGCCGCGCGTGATCGCCGCGTTCGAGTGGGCGCGTTACTCCGGGATCCCCGTCGCATTCCAGATTCAGGCCGCAGGCTCCTACGGTGGCATGCGGCCGCCGGGGCACGACGCTGACATCAACTTTGCTTCGTTCGCGGCCGACAACGTCGACCTCGACCTGATGATGGAGGCCCGCGGCAAGGGCTACTGCATGTACGACGTGTCGAACGTCGTCGACCCGGACGACGATCCCGCGACGTTCGACCTCTCGGGATCGTTCGCGGCGTTCTCGTGGGCTCAGCCGTGCCTGCTGCATTCCGAGTACCTGGCCTACCTGCAGCGCAACATCACGATGGGAGCACAGCAGGTCCTCGCGTACGCCAGCCTGCCGCGATACCAGGGTTTGCTGGCGGGCTTCATGCTCGACCCGGAGATCCACTTCGGCTCGTTCAGCGGCGGCGCGCCCCTCTCGAAGCAGCCCTACGATTCGACGAGCGGGAATCGGCCGGCGGTCCAGGACTACAACCCGCTGATGATCACGGCGTTCCAGAACTGGCTGGCCTCGACCGTTTACAACGACTCGTCGCCGACCGTCGACTCCAACGGCGACGGGAGGACCTTCTGGAGCGACTACCGCGTCGACTATCCGACGTCGGGCGGCTTCGGTTTCGACCACACCCTGCCCCCCGCGACCTGGGCAGCCGTGGATCCGCCCCGGAACTACCCGCATCTGTTGAGCGCGCCGCGGACGGCGTACTGGCATCTGTGGTGCAACTTCCGCGAGAAGGTGCTCGAGGATTACGTCGAGACGTTCGTGACGTGGCTCCGGTCGGCCGGCGTTCCCGGAAACCGGATCTTCAATCACGCGGCCGGTCCCAATTCGTCCGTTCACGTGAGTCGCGCGACGCCTCACAACGAGGAGTGGCTCGACTCGTGGGAACAGATCGGCAGCAACGGGGGCTTCGCCGGTGTGACCATCTACACCTCGCACGACACGCTGACCCACCGCGCCCAGTATCTGAACCTGGCCGCGATGGACGATGCCTGGGGCTGTCCGGAATGGAGCCCTTACATCACGGGCACCGCCGGCACGTTCGACGAATCGCAGGCCTTCATCGACTCGGTTCAATCGACGTGGACCCACGGTGCCCAGATGTTGAGCCCCATGTACTGGGGCTCGACCGAGGCGCCGGCGTTCGACATGACGATGCGCTGGACCTGGGACAAGTCCACGTGCACGGGCTTCTCCTCGGTCCCAGGTGTCGGCACGTGGACCACCGGAGGATTCTGCCCGGTCGGTTCCTCGCCGCCGTGCCCGGGCGGTAGCAGCGCGAACAACTGCCAGCTGTTCAGCACGACGCCGGCGGCGGTCGTCCTGTCGCCTGTGATGACCGGCAAGCTCGTGGACGACTATCCGTACCTCTGCCTGCTCGCCTACTTCACGTCCACGACGGGGATCGCGAAACCGACGACCATCGACGTGGCGATCCAATCGGCCGGCAACATCGTCTTCATCCCGAACGTGCCGATCCACTCCGACACGGCGGCATGGCAGTGGTTCGTCGTGGACCTCGCGGCATCGATGCCGCCCGGAGCTCCCATCGAGCAGATCGCCATCTACCCGTCGAAGCTCGCCGGCCAGATCTACGTTCCCAGCGAGATCGTCCTCGCGAAGAACAACAGCTTCACGTCGCAGATCCGCTCGCTGATGATGGCGAAGAAGGGCGCGCCTCGGCCCCCAGGACCATCGAGCCTCGCGGTGACGCTCCCCTACGACTTCATCCAGAAGCTAGGCGCCGGGATGGGTGAGAACCTGAAGATCTACGGGACGGATCCGCTCGTCGACACGAACGGTGAGCTCCAGTTCATCGACTTCGGGACGGCGAACAACCACTTCGTGGACAACACCGCGGCTTGCGGAGGGGTCGTCAAGCCGTCGATCGCCCAGCCTGCGGCGACGTACCTGGGTCAGCGAAAGACGGCTCGCTGGCGCCGACTCACGCTGCCGAACGTCGCCGACCTGGCCCTCAGCACCTACATCGGGATCAAGGACGGCAATCTCTCCGCGGACGGCGTCGACTACTCGATCTGGGTACGGGACCTCGCGACGCGCGTTCGCAAGCGCGAGTTCGCGGCGGAGTGGCGCTCGAACCAGTGGTCGGGCCGGCGCGACGTCTCACTCGCGGCCTACGCCGGCAAGACGGTGGACATCGAGTTCGAGGTCCACGGCCGAACCAAGGCGCAAGGCGACTTCTCGCTGTGGGGTGCACCGAAGATCCAGCAAGTCCACGCATTCTCGTTGAGCGCGACGGGCTGCGGATCCGCGACCGCGGACACGCCCAACGGCGGCGTCCCCCATGGGTCCACCGTGCTGCTCACGGCGACGTCCCCGGCCGGCTGCAAGTTCCTGGGTTGGAGCACCACCGGAACACCAAGTGACATCGCGAACGCGACCGCGCTCACGACCACGCTCACGATGAACGGACCTCACACGGTCACGGCAGTGTTCAAGACCCTGGTCACGGTGACGTTCACGTCCATCGCCGCGGAGGATGGGTGGATCACCGAGGGCACTGGCGGGAATGGCGGCAGCGCCAACGCCACGAACAACACCGGCAACGCGATCCGCGTGGGCGACAACGCCTCGGCGCAGCAGTTCCGTGGGTTCGTGTCGTTCGACACGTCGACGCTTCCGGATACGGCGGTCGTCGACACGGCGTCGCTTCACCTCGTGCGCGGCGCATCGTCTGGCAACACCACCCCGTTCGGCTCGCTCTGGGGCGACATCGTTGCCGGGTACTTCGGTGCCAGCACGGCGCTCGCGGTCAACGACTTCCAGAACACGCCCGGCGGGTTCGTCTTCGTGAGCAAGGGGATGACGGTGACGGTGCCCGCCTCCAACGGCGCCGCGTCGGATTCGCCGATCGGTTCCACGGGCCTCGCGGCGGTGAACCGCGCAGGTCCGACGCAGATCCGCCTGCGGTACCAGACGGCGAGCGACAACGACGCCGTTCAGGACTCCATCGGCTTCTTCTCGGCGGAAACGTCGGGGAGCGCGCCGACGCTCACGGTCGTCTACTACGTGCCGTGATCGCAGGGACGCCGCGCCGCACGTTTGCTGCGCGGCGTCGCCGGCTCGCCACGCGTCGTGAAAGGCACGCGAGGAATCGCCGTGCCTCCGCGTGTTCGGCGGCCAACGCCCGCCGACGCCGAAGCCGCGCCAGCCCCATGGTCCGTCGGACGTCCTCGCCGTCGAGGTTGCAGCGGCGTTCCGATCGGGTCACCAGGCCGTGCGACCGCTCTTCGCCGACAGCAGGTCCCATCCCTCGGTGTTCACCCAACGGAGCTTGAGCATCACGTATGCGATCAACCACCCGAAGACGGCGCCCGTGACGTGGCCGAGCTCGGAGCTCATGGTGAATCCGAGCATCGCAAGCCCGACGAGTTCCCACAGGAGGTATCCGACCACCAGCGTCCGGGCCTTCACTCGGAACGTATCGGCGCGCATCCCGATCATGTAGACGCCGGAAACGCGTGCCGTCGGCGCCCACAGCAGCGCCGCGGCGGCGAGCCCGAAGATGGCGCCCGATGCTCCCAATCCGTAGGCGGGCCCTTCGCGCGGGGCGAGCGTCGGGTTGATGTCGAGCATGATGATCTGCTCGAACGCGGACGCGAGCACGCCTGAAAGCAGAAAGACGACGACGAACTTCCACGCACCGCAGATCGCTTCGACGAGGAGTCCGAAGACCCAGAGGAAGAGCATGTTGCCGAGCAGGTGCAGCCAGTCGTCATGCAGGAAGAGGCTCGTGACCCACTGGTGCGGGTGAAGCTTCCCGAACGCGAGCGCCCCCGCTGCGACCCAATCGGTCTCGACGACGAACCTGGCGACGTGGACGATCACGTTCGCGGCGAGGACCAGAAGGGTCCCCACCGGAATCGCATCCGAACCGGACTCCGCTCGCAACGGGATGATCACGGCCGCAGCCTCCTTCCCCGAGTTGGCCTCGGGGTCGATCCGAGCCGCCGCCATCATCTCAGGGAAACCGCGTGCCGCCAGCACGAGCGGGAGTTTTCGGGGCGGGGTCGGGGCACGACCGATGACCCCGAGCGCGCGGCGCCCGCGACTCGCGATCCGAGGTGGATTGCCGTGAATCCGCGCTGGCCTGAGTCAGGCACGCTCGATCGAGAGGAGATCCTCGGAGCACCTGGCGCTCGCGGGCTCCCCGTCGAGGGCGGCCGCGTCGGTCGATCACTGCACGAGATACGCCACGACGTGCGACAGGCATCCGGGCGCACCTCCGACGAGGCGGAAGTCGATCGCTTCGATCGGAGTCCCGACGGGCAGCGCATAGGGACCCATGGACACGGATGTGGACGTCGCGACGAAATGGAACGGCAGGATGCCGAGCGGAATCTGTAGTTGGGCGAGCAACGCCGCCGGATTGCTCGCATACAGCCCGCCGAACGGTCCCGTGCCGACTCCGAGCGGTGCCGGCTGGAAGCTGAAGACGTTGTAGTACTCCGCACCGGGGATGAGGAACCGTTGATTCACCATCACCGGGGACCCCGAACCACCGGTCTGCACGAAAGCCAGGTCGGCGCGGGGCAACGCCCAGCGCGCGAGGTAGGCGGACGCGATCCCGTCGGCGAGGGTGAAGCGGCCGCCGACGAAGAGGGCCGTGCCAGGACCGTCGTTGAACGAACACAGGGCGTGAACGACCGGATCGTTCGTGCCGCGCACGCCTCCGCGCACGCGTTGCCAACCGGCACCGCTCCACCGCGCGAGGTCGTTGAACGTCGTCGCAGTGCCCGACGTACTGAACCTTCCACCGGCGTAGAGCGCCGGGCCCGTGCCGTCGTCATGCACCACGAGCGCGTCCACCGTCGGCGCCACCGTCGCCGTGGTGACGCCCGTCAGGCCGGCACCCAGACCTTGCCACTGTGCCCCATTCCAGCGCGCCACGTTCTGGGTTCCCCCGTTGAGCGGCGTCGTGAACTCACCGCCGACGTAGAGGGCCGGACCCGTCCCGTCGTCGAAGGTCGTGAGCGCGCGCACGGCCGGCACGCTGAATGTCCCCGCTGCAAGGGGGTTGCCAGGCACGGCCGACCACTGTGAGCCGTTCCACCTGGCAACGGACGCGATTCCCCCTGCCCCTGACGTTGTGAAGGTCCCGCCGGCGTAGAGCGCGAGCCCCGACCCGTCATCGAATTGACCGAGTGCGGATACGGGCCCGGTCGACGCGGATCCCACCGCGCTCCACGCGCCGCCATTCCATCGGGCGATTCCCGTCGCCGTGACCCCACCCGCGATCGTGAAGTCGCCGGCCGCGTAGAGCGCCGGGCCGGAGCCATCGTTGAATACGGAGAACGCACGCACCTCGGCCAGCGCGGGGCTGCCGGGCAATTGGACGCCACTGCCGAGCGCGGACCATTGCGTGCCGTTCCAGCGTGCGACGTTCGACGCGGGGACACCGCCCGCGTTCGCAAAACGTCCGCCCGCATACAGGGCGAGACCCGAACCGTCGTTGAACTCCGCGAGCGCGAGCACGGGCCCGTCCACGCCGGACTGGAGCGACGCCCATGCGCTGCCATTCCAACGCGCGACGTGGGCCTGGGAGGAGGACGTGATGCTCGTGAACTCGCCGCCCGCGTAAAGCGCGGCGCCGCTGCCGTCGTCATGAACGAGAAGCGCGGTCGCAGGTGCGTTCACACCGGCACCGACACGAAACACCGACGTGCCGTTCCAGCGCGCGAGGTTGCTGGCATCGACCGCGCCCGCCTTCGTGAAGGCCCCGCCCACGAACATCGACGTTCCCGTCCCGTCGTCGAAGATCTCCAGCGAACGGACGGCGCCGTCGGTCGTGATCGGCAGCGGCGTCGCCGTGCCCGCGTTCCACCTCGCCACCGGCGTCGTGCCCGGCCCGCCGATGACGAAGTTCCCTGCGACGTACAGCCCGCGCGCGAACGCAGGTCCGTGGTACACCGTCAGGCCCGCAACCGCTCCCAGAAACCCAGCGGGTAGGGCGGCCCAGGTTGACGTGGGCGGCGACCACCGTCGCAGGCCTGGAGCACCGCCGACGCCGGTCAAGCCGAGGTAGAGCGCGGCGCCGGTGCCGTCGTCGAACACGACCAGCGTGCGGAGCACGCCAGGAACCAGCGCACCGACTGGCGCCCACGTCGCACCGTTCCACCGTGCGATCCCCGGCGCGGTCACGCCCGACACGGTCGAGAAGCCTCCAGCCACGTAGAGCGCGGGCCCGCTTCCATCGTCGAACCCAGCCATCGTGGCCGCGTAGCCACCTTGGAACCCGGGCAGCGAAAGACTGCCGACGATCGTCCAGGCGCCACCCTGGTAGCGCGCGACGATGCCGATGCAGCATGGGTCCATCCGGGCCGCGTAGAGCGCGTTACCCGTGCCGTCGTCGAAGGCGGCCAGACACGTGACGGTGGCCGGCAGTCCGACGAGCGTCGCCCAACTTGAACCGTTCCACCGCGCAACGCCGAACTCACCGCCGGCGTACAACGCAGGCCCTGTTCCGTCGTTGAATCCGAGCATGCAATAAACGCGCCCGCCGGGCCCCGCCCCGAGGGCTTGCCATTTCCCGCTCTTGCGGCACGCGATGCCGTTGGCGGCGACGTCACCCGCCACGGTGAAATCGCCCGCAACGTACAACGCCGGGCCGGTGCCGTCGTCGAACGTGAGTTGCGAATAGACGGTTCCGGTCGCAGTCGACAGGCCGTAACTCAGGAGACCGCCGCCGACGCCTGCGACCCCGAACGCGTGAGAGAGCGACCAGGATCGCGCACCCGCGGATCCTGACGCCAACGACGGCCTGGTCATGGAACATGAGCACAGTCTCCCGAAGGCAGCCAAAGGCGGCGCATCAATCGAACTCATGCAACCGACATGCCGGTTGGCCCGTCAGGCGACCGGTGCGCGCATTTCCCTCTGCGGAAGCCCCAGGGACAAGTCGTGGCGCGCCGTCGCTGCGCCCGGCCGGTCGGCGCACCGTGCGCATCCGCACGCCTCGTGGCCGTGGCCGCGCCGCCGCTCTCCGTCTACGGGAACACGCCAATGGCGCGCAGATGAGCGACGATGCGATCGACGCCCTCGGTCGTCGTCGAGCGGTGAGTCTCGACGTGGACCGCGGGGTCGAGCGGAGCCTCGTACGGCGCCGTGACTCCCGTGAACTCGGGAATCTGGCCGGCCCGGGCCTTCCGATAGAGACCCTTCGGATCGCGCTCTTCGCAGACGGCCAGTGGCGCATCGACGAACACCTCGACGAAGCGGCCGGCGCCGACGACGGCGCGCGCCGATTCGCGATCGGCGCGATAGGGGGAAATGAACGCCGTGATCGCGATCACACCGGCCTCGTTGAACAGGGCGGCGACTTCGGCGGCGCGGCGGATGTTCTCCCGGCGGTCTTCAGGGCTGAAGCCCAGGTCGCGGTTGAGACCGTGCCGCAGGTTGTCGCCGTCGAGGACGAAGCAGGGGCGACCGTCGGACACGAGTCGGCGTTCGAGCGCGTAGGCGAGCGTCGACTTGCCGGAGCTGCTGAGGCCCGTGAACCAGACCGTGACGGCGCTCTGGCCGTGAAGGCGCCGGCGCTCGTCGCGCGTCACCTGCCCCGACGTCGGCGTGATGTTGCGGCTCACGGGCTGCGCGCCGTCGACGCGCGCGGACGACCGGGCCCGCGGATCGACGATCAGTCCCGCGGCGATCGTCACGTTCGTCGTCGGATCGATGACGATGAAGCTGCCCGTCCCGCGGATGCGCCGGTAGGCATCGACGACGAGGGGTCGCACGGTCTCGAGGCGCACGCGCCCCACGTCGTTGAGCGCGAGGCTCGCAGCCGCCTCATGGCGAAGCTCGAGAGGATCGACGCGAGACTCGGGTCGACCGATCTGCGCGCGGGTGACGCAGGTGCCGTGTTTGATCACGTACGTGCGCGCTGGATCGAGCGGGCGATCACAAAGCCACACGAGATCGGCATCGATCTCGGAGGTGACGGCCGGCGGATCCGCGGCGCCCACGAGCACGTCGCCGCGCCCTACGTCGATCTCGTCGGCAAGCGTGACCGCCACCGACTGGCCGGCGAACGCAACCTGGGCAGAACCGGCGGACGTCTCGATGGACCGCACGCGTGACGCGCGCCCCGACGGCAGGACGACGATCGGATCACCGACGCTGACCACACCCGACGCGAGCTGCCCGGCGTAGCGGCGGAGTTCATCGCCGGCGCGGATCACGCACTGCACGGGGAGGCGCAGGTCCACCAGGTTCCTCGCACCCGGCGCATAGGCGGATTCGAGCTGCTTCAGCAGCGTGAGTCCCCCATACCACGGCATGGACGGCGCCGACGCCACGACGTTCTCTCCGTGGATCGCGCTCGCCGGGATGAAGGTCACGTCGGGAACCTGGAGGCGCTCCGCGAAGTCGGAGAACTCGGTGCGGATGCGCTCGAAAGCGTCCTCTGCGTATCCGACCAGGTCCATCTTGTTCACCACGACGACGAAGTGGCGGATCCCCAGGAGCGACGCCAGATACGCATGCCGCTTCGTTTGGTCACGGACGCCGGACCGCGCGTCGACGAGGAGAAGTGCCAGATCGGCCGTCGACGCCGCCGTGACCATGTTCCGGGTGTACTGCTCGTGGCCGGGGGTATCCGCGATGAGGAAGCGACGCCGTTCGGTGGCGAACGAGCGATAGGCGACGTCGATGGTGATCCCCTGCTCGCGCTCCGCCTTCAGCCCGTCGAGGACGAAGGCGTAATCGATCTTCGAGCCGCCGATGCGCAGCGACGCCTCCTCCACGCGGGCGAGCTGATCGTCGTGGATCGCTCGCGCATCGTGCAGGAGTCGTCCGAGCAACGTGGACTTCCCGTCATCCACGCTCCCCGCCGACGCGATTCGCAGGAGGTCGGCCTCGGAGAATCGCCGCAGCATCCGCCCGGCGTCCGTCAAAAGTAGCCCTCGCGTTTCTTCTGCTCCATGGACGCGTCCGTGTCGTGATCGATGAGACGGTTCATCCGCTCCGAGCTCCGCGTCGAGGCCAGCTCGAGGATGATCTCGGGGACCGTCGACGCCGCCGACCGCACGGCACCCGTGCAAGGGATGCAGCCGAGGCTTCGGAAGCGACACACGACCATGGACGGCCGTTCATCCTTCACCGACGGATGAACCAGTTCGGCGGGGATGAGCTGCGCGCCACGTTCGAACACGGCGCGCGGTCTGGCGAAGTACATCGGAACCACGTCGATCGCCTCGCGGTGGATGTAGTGCCACACGTCGATCTCGGTCCAGTTCGAAAGCGGGAAGACCCGCACGGTCTCGCCGGCGTTGACCCGTCCGTTGTAGAGGTTCCACAGCTCGGGCCCCTGGTTGCGGGGGTCCCACTGACCGCGCACATCCCGAAACGAGTAGACGCGCTCCTTCGCCCGCGACTTCTCCTCGTCGCGCCGCGCTCCACCGAACGCGGCGGTGAAGCCGTGTCGGGTGAGTGCATCGAGGAGGGCTCTCGTCTTCAGCAACGCACAGCACGCCGAGGTCCCCAGCTCCCACGGATTCGTTCCGTTCGCGATGGCCGCCTCATTCCGGTGCACGAGGAGTTGGACGCCCGCCTCCGCCGCGACACGGTCACGGAACGCGTACATCTCGGCGAACTTGAAGCCCGTGTCGACGTGGAGCAACGGAAACGGAATGCGGCCCGGACGAAATGCCTTCTGCGCGAGCCGCAGCATCACGCTCGAATCCTTGCCGGCGGAGTAGAGCATCACGGGACGCTCGCACTCGGCCACCACCTCGCGAAAGACGTGGATGGCCTCGTCTTCGAGCGCTTGAAGGTTGGTGAGGCGGTGGTGATCCATGGGCGCGGTGTCGGGGCTCGAATGGTAATGCCGGCGCTCGGACGATCCAGGACTCGATCCGCACCACGAGCGTGAAGGAGGGCTGACACCCCGTCCTCCGCGACCCGGCGACGCGTTTCGCCGATCGCGCTCGGCCGATCCGCGGCGTCGCCAAAACCAGATGTCCACCGGAATGGTGCGAGGATCGCGAGCCGCGCTCCGCGTTTTCGTCACGCGTTTCTGGCACCGAGCTCGCCGCAAGCGAGGCCACCGGGCTCGACCGTTTCGATCGACCGCGTCCGCCGAGCCCCCTGCCGCCGATCCGCGATCGTGCTAGCGTGCCCGACCCACGCAGGAGTCTCGTTGATCTCATCAGTCGTACTGGATTGGGCCGGCACGCTGGCCGACGACATCACGGTCACACTGGCGGCGACGAACGACACGCTCGTCCGCTTCGGTGGTCGAGCCGTCGACCTGGAGACGTACCGCCGCGACTTCCGGATCCCGGTCGAGGGTTTCTACGCGTCGCGGCTTCCGGGCGTCTCCATCGGCGACATCGACGCCGAGTTCTTCCGCCGTTATGCCCAACACGTCGACTCGGCGCCGCTCTTCGACGGAGTCCACGCGCTCCTCCACGGATGCGTGACCCGCGGCATCAGGCTGTTCATCCTCTCGACGGTGCCGACGGAGATCCTCGAGCGGACGTTGCGATCGCGGGGGCTCGCCGACGTGTTCACGAAGATCCACGGTGGTGCTTCGGACAAACGCGGCGTCCTCCCCCGGATGCTCACGGACCACGGGCTCGTCCGCGACGAAACTCTGTACGTGGGCGACACGCTCCACGATCTGGAGGCGGCGCGGATCGCCGGTGTCCGCGCCGGCGCTGCGCTCTACGGGTACACGAGCCGATCGAAACTGTCGGCCGCGTCCCCCGACTACGCGTTCGGGTCTGTGCGCGACGTCGTCAACGCCCTCGATCGCGAGTGGATGTACCAGACGCAGAAGCTCGTCATTCCGACCGTGGGCGGCATCGTCGTCCATCCCGACGGACGCATCCTCCTCGTGCGGACGCGGAAATGGTCGGACACGTTCGGAATCCCCGGGGGCAAGATCGAGTACGGCGAAACGATGCTCGCCGCCTACGAGCGCGAGATTCGCGAGGAGACGGGCCTCGACGTGCGGAACTCGACGATGCTCATGATCCAGGACTGCATCGAGTCCCCCGAGTTCCTGCAGAAGCGCCACTTCCTCCTCATCAACTACGTTTCCCATGCCGTCGATCCGTCGAAGCTGAAGCCGAACTACGAACTGGAAGAAGCGCGGTGGGTCACGATCGACGAAGCCCTGAAGCTGCGACTGAATCAACCGACCCGCATCGCGTTGGATGAAGCCACCGCGCGCGGCCTGCTCAGGAGACCGACATGATCGGCACGATCTTCATCGAAGGCCTCAAGATCGACTGCGTCATCGGGATCTATCCTCACGAGCGCGTGAAGGAGCAGACCCTCATCGTGGACTGCGCGCTCGATCGGGACTTCGCCGCAGCGGCGATGAGCGATCACGTGAAGGACACGGTCGACTACGTCCACCTCGCGGACGCGTTGACGAACCTCGCGAAGACGCGGAAGTACAAGCTTCTCGAGACGTTCGCGGAGGAAGGGGCCGCACTCGTCATCCGTGAGTTCGCGGCGGCGCGCGTCGGCTTGAAGATCATGAAGCCCGGCGCCGTGCCGCGGGCGAACTGGCCCGCCGTGTACGTGGAGCGCCGGCCGTGAGCGACCGCTCGAGCAGTGGTCTGCTCACGGGGCAGGTCGCACTGGTCACGGGCGCCGCGAAGCGTCTCGGGCGACACCTGGCGTTCGCGTTGGCCGGAGCGGGCGCCGACGTCGTCGTCCACTACCACACGTCGAAGTCCGAGGCCGAAACCGTCGCTGCGGCCATCCGCGGCATGGGCCGCCGCGCGTGGTGCGTCTCCGCCGACTTCCTCCGGGAGGACTCGATCGATGGGATGATGGCGACGATCCGTCGCGAAACGGATCGTCTCTCGATCGTCGTCAACAACGTGGGCAACTACCTCGTGAAACCCATCGAGGAGACGAGCGAGAGGGAGTGGCGCGACCTTCTCGAAGCGAACCTCGTGGCTCCGATCACCATCATCAGGCGCGCGATCGAGTTGTTTCCGCCGACTGGCGGCGCCGTCATCAACCTCGGCTACGCCGGCGTGACCCACCTCGCCACGTCCATGCGCGCGCCGGCCTACCAGGCGACCAAGCTCGCGCTCTGCCTCGCGACGAAGGCATTCGCGAAGAGCCTCGCACCGCGGAACATCCGCGTGAACATGATCTCGCCGGGCCAGCTCGAGAACTCCGTGGACCTGCCGCCCGATCCGGCCCACGTCATTCCGCTCCGCCGTCCCGGCACGCTCGACGACATCGCGAAGGCGGCGCTCTTCCTCCTGGATCCGTCGAGCTACGTCACTGGTGTGAACCTGGACGTCGCGGGCGGCTACCGCATGGGGATGGGTGACTGACCGAGGCCGGGCGCCGCCTATTTCGCGAGCTTCGCCCGCACGGCGGCGACCGATCGCTGCAGGATCGCGCGATCCGCGACGCTCAGCGTCACGTGAAAGCGTTGTGCTTCGGTCACGTCCTTCACGTGGATCTGGAACGGGCCCGCGAGCTCGGTCGAGAAACCGGGTTTGCCGGCGGATGCTGCCAGGTGGATGCGCCACGGCCCCGCGCTCGGCAGGTCACAGGAGAAGGAGCCATCGCGAGCGACACGCGCGTCGATCGGCGACGCGCTCGACTCGGACGTGAACTCGGCGGTGACGACGGCGTCGGAACCCAACTCGGGAATCCCGGCGGCCTCGCACGCGACCGGCAGGCCGGCCTGAAGCGCGACGTCGCAGTCGGAGACCACTCCATCGAGCCGGATCGAGCGGAACCCCTCCGCTTCGACGAGGAGGGATCGCGGCGCACGGTCGGGAAATGCCAGGTGAACCTCGCCGACCGGGCGGGCCGCGGGGTACCTCGGTGCCGAGCCTTTCGGCGCGGACCCATCCAGTTCGGCCACGTGGAACCGGTTCACGGGGCTGCCGTCGGGCGCCCGCGCGCGCACGGCGACGAGCAGGCAGGTCTCCGAGAGGTGAATCTCCCGCAGCCTCGGATCCGTGGCATCGGCCGAGATCGTGACCCCATCGAACCGTCGTACGACGTCGCCACCCTTCCGCGGATGGCGGATCACGAACGACCCTTGCATGCGGGGCACCGTCCGATCGTCGAAGTTCCCGTCGGTGTCGATCCGGATGGGGAGCGATCGCCCGCCTTCGCCGCCCGCTTCGAGCGTCACGGCCAACTCCTCGCCGCTCCAGGTCGCCGGGAGAACGATTCGACCTGCGATTCCGGCACCGACGGCGACGACGAGTCGGAGGTCGCGCGCGCCGAGGCGGAACGCAACGGGCTCGGGGTTCACCAGGACGGCATCGCGAACTCCCAGCGCGAGCTCGATGCTCGCGTCGATGCCGGCGAGGACCCCGCGTAGCTGAAATCGGCCATCGGCGCCGGAGCGGCCCATGACACGGCCCGACGGAACCCAGTCGACAGGTTTCTTCGCCGATGGTTTTCGCATGAAGAGCTCGAGCGCGACGTCCTGGGCCGGGCGGCCGTCCTCCGTCACGACGATGCCCTCGGCCCCGACGGGCGCCTCGCGAAGCCTGACGTCGCCCGCGTCGATCGTCGACGGTGGGAGCGGATCGGGCAGGCGAACGTTCGCGGCCGCCACGGCGTCACCGCGCTCGATCCGACTGAACCTCAGCTCGGCCGCCCCTGACATCGGCTCGGCTCGCAACAGGCAGTCGAGCTCTCCATTCTCGCCCGTCGTCCCGTCGCCGAGCTCGGCCCACTTGGTCGCGTTGTCGGACGCCCCGCCCTCGATTCGGATGAACGCGGACGAAAGGGGCTTTCCATCGCCCGAGAGGATCCGGGCGCGCACGACGTGAAGCCTCGGTCCGACGGGTACGTCGATCGTGACCGATTCGCCCGCGGCGGTGGGGCCCACGGCTTTGCGCGGCGGAGTGTCGAAGCCTTCCAGATCGACGGTCACCGCAAACACCGCGTTCAGGGGTACGAAGGGAAACACCGCGACGCCGCCGTCGTTTGCCCGTTGGGTTTCGCCGCCCGCATCCTTGGGCACGAACTCGCCGAGGCGCCGCAGCCCGACCGACGCGGATCGCGGCCCGGGCTCCGAGGATTGAACGTTGACGACGACCGTTCCCGTCGGCGGCAGGCGCAGGATCACGCCCGTCGCGTGGAGGTCGCGGAGCACGCCCTCGACACGGGACGTCGGTGCTGGCGCCGACACCGACTCGATCGTGACGACGTCATCGAGGTCGGGACCGCTGCGCTGCGTCCACGGGCCGAACACGACGACACCCACGTCCGACGTCCTTCGGGTCTCCATGACCCCGGCTCCGCGCCGTCGCGTGCGGAACGTCACGGCCGCATGCGCCGCCGGCATGCCGTCGAACGTCACGACGGTCACGACGATGGCGAGATCGTTGGGATTCGCTGCGGGGGCACTCTCCGCAACACTCGCGGCCTCGGGGTCCTGCGCCGCCGCGAACGGCACGGGCCTGACGACCGGGCGCAACGAGGAGTCGCCGCCGCCTGGACGATCGACCGCGGTGACTGGCCTGGGCGTCGTGATGCCTCCGTCCACCGCGATCGGATTGACCGCCGCGGTGGTCCGCATCGAGTCGGAGACGAGCCACACCGCGACACCGAACGCGGCGAGACACATCACGGCGAGAACGACCCGTGCAGAACTCATGCGGCACGAGGTCCCGGAGCGACCGATCGGCGCGAGCACCGGGTGGTGCACCTGCACGTTCGTGCGGCGACGGCGTGGCCAGCGAAGGAGGGCGATCGGGTCACTTTGCCGAGGCTCGCCGGAACAATTCGACGGCGCCGGTGATCGCCGTCAGGTTGGCGGGCGCGAGCATCGCCTCGAACGCCTGGGGACCCGCGACGTCGGCAACGTCGATCCGCATGGGCGGACCGCAGGGCTGCGCGCCTGCGACGGCGTCGACGACGAACAGTTGCAGGTCCTGCCGCCCGGGATGCGGGATCTTCAGCGCGGCGCTGCCAGAGTCGTCGAGCACCGCTGAGGCAAGTTCATGCGTGACGACGTCGTTCGCTCTCACCTGGTACGTGCAGCTCGCCATCGACAATGGCGGCAGGTTTGCGACGTGGACGGTGATGGGAATGCCATCCGTCAAGGTCACCGTCACGTCCGCCTGAACGTCCTTGACGGTGACCGCGCGATGGCCAGGGGCCCGAATCGTCAACGTCCTGGGACTGCGCTCGGCGAAGGCGAGGTGCACCTCGCCCGACGAAGCCGAACCCTGGCTCTCGAGTCGATGGTGGCCTGGCCTTCCATCCGCCTCCACGGTCACGGCCGTGCCGGGGATGGGCTCACCACGTTCGCCGCGCGCACGTGCCGTGATCAGCATCGACGATCCCGGCACCGTCAGCGTCGCCAGCCGGGGGTCTGGACCGGCATCGCCGCTCGCGACGACGACGTCGTCGAGGCGCACCAGGGCCTCGCTCCGCGAATTCTCGTGCACGAGGAACACGACACCAGAGCCCGGCGCCATCTTGTTCAGCGCGAACCGCCCGTCCGGTCCCACGCGTTCCATCACGTTCGTCGAACCGCCGGCGCGTGGCGCGGGACCCGCTCCCTTCCGCGCAAACTGGACCAGGAACTCGGATGGGAGCCACCCTGCCGGCGCAACCACGCGACCCGTGAGATTCCCCGGGCGCGGGATCACGAGTCGGATGCCGCGGACTCCCGGAGTGATGCGAACCGGCTCGGCGGCGCGGTACGTGCTCGTGGACACGACGAGGCCGAGCGGTTTCGGCGGAAGGAGCGCGTACAAGGTGAAAGTGCCGTCCGGTGCGGAGATCGCCGTTGCATCCTTGGGGAGGTACCACTCGGACGGCCGTCGGATGGCGGCGTCCGCTGCCACTTGCTCCAGGTGCGCGCCGATCGAGGCATCCGCGACTGGTGTTCCCGCGTCGTCGGTGACGATGCCGGAGGCGATCAACGGGATGGGGGCGAGAATGACGTCACCCAGCTCGAACGACCCGTCGGGCCCCGAGCGAGGGAGCGACACGGACTGCCGCGCCGTCCGCCCCGTGGCCAGCGTGCCGAGGCTCAGGTGCAGCGTGGTGACGTCAGCGATGGTGAGGTCGCGCAGGAGCAGCGAGAGCCGCCCAGCCGAGTCCGAATGCGCCGTGTACTCGGCCGACGCGCGGCCGGACGCCGATTCCGTGCGCGCGACGACCGTCACGACCTGTGATGCCACGGGCTCCCGCTGTTCCGTGACGAGGCGGGCCCGGACCCTCGGGATGCGAGGGCCCGTCGCGACGTCGACCTGGATCCGCGAACCGGCCTCCGTGGGACCCGCGACGATGACTTCCGCCGCCGTCGTTTCGGAAGTCGTCGCACGGATCGCGAGGCGCGCCCCCAATGCAACGCCTTCGAACGTCACGTCACCGTCGGCATTGGTCGCGCGATGGAACGCGGGTGTCTCGCGAAGGAACGAAGTCGACGGGTCGTTCGGACCGATCACGTCCAGTCCCACGCGCCCCTGCACTCCGACGGGGGCACCGTCAGGCATCCGAAGCTTGACCGAAACGCTCGCAGTCGGCGGCAGATGGAGACGCTTCCGCTCGGCCATGAAATCCGCGACGCTTGCCATGACTCCCGGCTCGCTGCGCGGCGAATACGCCGGACGCACGGAGACGCGGGTGAACGGCGCGAGGGCGCGCAGCATCGACACGTTGTCGAAATGCGCAGTCGAATCCGTGGCGCGTGTCGCGGCGATGGAAATCGGTTCCCAGCCCCGGCCGGTCTCTGCGGAGATCAGCAAGGGGATTCCGGGCGCGGGCTCACCCTGTGGACCGCTCGCCGCCACCGCGATCGAAACGGGCGGGCGCACGAGGACGGAAACGCGCGTCGAGCCAATGGCTGGGATGACGGCGCGGCACGACTTCTCCCGGTTTCGGACGATCACGCGTGCCGGCGCTCCCGACTGCGGAACGCGAACGAGGCCGCGTTCGTTGGTCCGGAATCGCAAACCGTGCGTGCGTGCCCATCGCTCGGATTCCACCGGCGTCAGGGACGGCGGCTCGAACTCCTGCTCGCCATCGGCCGCCGTTGCGTAATAGACGTCCGCGCCGTTCACGGGCGTGGCGAAATCGGCGTCGAGAACGAGGACCGTCACACCGAAGTCCAGGGAGGGGGTCACGGGTAGGTCGGGACCAACCTGAGCGTCGTCCTGCTCGATTCGAACGACACCGACCGGTGACTGGTCGGGGACGCCAGGAGGCGTCGCGTTCAGCGGAAACGACGGCGTGAGAGCGATCATCGGGATGGACCGCGGGGTGTCCGCTCCGTCGCCGCTCAGGTCGCGAGACGAGAGGACGATCAGTCCGACGAGAATACCGATCCCGATGACGACGACAGCAAGGGTCCGCACGACAGCCTGTTCCTTCGGTCACATCTCAACGCCGCATTCCACAAGACGCAATAGTGTCGAGTGAAATGAGTCGTGTGCGCTACCGCCGGCGAGTCGCCTACAATGCGCGCCCGCCGCCATCGGCGTCCGCTCACCCGACCACACAACCGCAGAATCCAGCCATGCTTCACCGGATGATCTTCACCGTCCTTGCGCTCGACCTCCTGGTTTCGATCGGGGCCGCACAAGCCTGTTACGCGGAGAACGGAGGCAACGCGTTCGACCCCGCCACGTCGATGGGGGGACCAAACCTCCTTCTCGGCATCCGCTTCACCGCACCCTCCGGCATCACGGCGTCGGGAGTCGAGGTCTTCACGGGAATCGGCAGCGGAACCAACACGATCGGGATCTGGTCGCACAATGCCGGCTCGAATCAGCCGGGCACGAACCTCGGCACCGGCTCCTGGTCCATGACCGGCGCCCCGAACTGGCAGGGCGCAACACTCCCGACGCCGATCGCCCTCACGGCGGGCGCGACGTACTGGATCGTCTGGGGTCCGCAGAACGGCGCCCAGGCTTCAGTTGAACCCGTGACCTCGACGGCGTCGATCCAGCCGTATCGCGGGTCGTTCAACGCCGGCGCGTCATGGAGCGGGCCCTTCCAAAGCCTCGCGTGGAAGTTTCGCATCATCTGCAACGTCGTCGCCTGGCAGACGAATCAGGCCTGCTCCGGCATGACGGCCGACGGCGTCCTGTCGAACGGTTTCACGCCGGCGATCACGTCCGTGCCGGCCGGGCAGACCGTGACCATCGCGTTCTCGGGACTGGCCGGCGCACCCTGGGACGTGGCCTACACGGTCAACACGCCCATGCTCCCGCTCGGCCTCACGACCGCCAACGGCCAGATCTTCAACCTCGATCTGAACCACCTCAGCTTCAACCTGCTGTTTGGGGGCGCGTTCCAGAACGCGTTCGTGCCGGGGAGCATCCCGGCGGCGTTCACGAATCAGGGCACGTTCATCGGCGCGCAGACGATCATGCTCACGCCATCGATGCCCGACGGCTTCTGTCTGTCACAGGCGTCGGGACTGCAGATCCTCTGACGACCTCGCGGCGTCGCGTTCATGCGACGCCGTCAGCGCGTTCACGAGCCAGGCAGCGCGGAGTGGTCGAAGACCCAGTCGGCCACGTTCCGGCCGAGCGTGATGCCCTCGGTCTTGTCGTACGACCAGTGGATTCCGAGGTAGATCCGGCTCTGGCCGTTCTCCTCCTCGGCCTCGCTGAGGTTCATGAACGACCTCGGAAGGTAGGGCCTCACGTTCCCCTGGTTGTCGTGCGTGACGCCGTTGTACTCGTCCGAGACGAACGTGAACGCGATCTCATCCGTGCCGTAGAAGCGGCGCAACGTCTGGAAGAGCGCGCCACCGAAGCCGGCGTGACCCGATGGGTACGACGGGAACGGCGGGGTGAAGTTCGGACCGTTGAGGTTGCTCGCCGGCGCGCCGAGGGGCATGAAGTTCGGATCGCCGGTCGTCGCGGCGTTGCCATCTCCGAGCCCCGTCGGGCCCGTGCCGGCATCCGACTCGCGGATGCCCGTGATCGGACGCCACAGCTGGTAGTAGTACTTCGATTCCCAGATGGCGATCCCTGCGTCCGCCATGGCGACGTTCGTCAGCATGAGCAACCGTGCGAGGTCCAGCCCCTCGGTGCCTCGTTGGCGCGCGATCTGCAGGGCGATCTGGTTGTAGAGGCGCGGCGGCGCACACAGGCTCGGCGTGCCGTCGTAGGCCCAGAAGATTCCGATCTCGGTCTGTTCTTGCGTGCGCGTCGTCGGCGTGATGACGCCATCGCCACCCAGGGTCTTCACCTCGTCGTAGGCCGTGGCATACTCCGGGCTCGACAACGCCGGCGGGGTCGGCGCGCGGAACTGCTGCGCCGTCGCCATCACGAATGGTGTCACCTGTTGCCAATCGGCGCCGAGAGCAAGCGGATGCATGCTGATCGGGTCCTGCCGCCAGAACCCGGGCTGATCGCTGCACAAGAACCCCAGGTTCACCTGCGGTTCGGGCTGCGACGAGCCGTCGTTCGCGCGCATGGCGAGGATGGCGGTTGCCGCCGTCTGCCCCAGCACGACTCCCTTGTTCCGTGCCGCCACGGAATCCACGCGGCCCAGGTCCTCCGCGAGTGCCGAATCGAAGATCGCGCTCTGGGATGGGAACAACGCCGACAGGGTGTCGTGCGCCGCTTGGGCTATCGCCGCGATCGGCGACGTCCCAGGCTGTGCCGGACCCAGGCCCGTGTAGCTCTGGAAGCCGCCCTCGATCGCATTCACGACGTCGTACATGGCGATGTGGACGATGGCGATGGCGCGCGCTGCGCGGCAGGGGCCGACCTGCTGGCCGAACACGTGAGGCAACCCCACGTTCGACGGAGTGTGATCGAGGCCGCTCGCATCGATGGAGATCTGGTTCCATCGTGCGAGCGACTGCGTTTCGGCGTTCGCCGGAGCGTCGAAGGAGTCGTTGCCACAGCTCTGCAGCAGGCTCACTCCGAACACGAGCGCGATGAGGGCCGCGACTGCGGCCCTGCGCTCGACGACACCGGTGTCCCGCGCATCACGCAACCGAAAACGGATTCCGTTCATCGAGTGTTCCTCCGCCACGGACGGATCCGGCGACGATCCAACGTCGCGCACCGTCCGTTCTCCCCAACCAACCCCAATCCGCAGCCGGCATCCGCCGACCGCGGTGAAGACGCGCGCACGCCTACGCCGCGTGGCACGATCTACTTCTTGGATCGGACGCGACCCATTCTCGACTGAATCCTGACGGACCGGATGCGACGGCGTATCGCAGTGGATCACATGCGACGGACAGTCTTCATCCACTGAAACGATCGCCTCGCACTGCGAGGGTTGGTGTCACGCATCGACGACACGATGCCTGCCGACCTGTGACACCGTGTGGCCCTCGTCTCGCAGCAACCTGGCCTGAAGCTCGGGGCCCGGGGGCGTCTTCTCGCTGATGCGCCCCTTCGCGTCGACGACACGCCACCAAGGCGCCAGAAGCTTGCGGCCTGCTGCGCGATCGTCCTCCGTGGCGCCCGCAACGATGTTGATGAAGATGCCGGTGGTCATCGGGCACGTCACGTCGGCGTGGTGTGCCTCGGCGAGGCGCTCGCGAATCTCGACAGCGGTGATCAGCTTCCCACGGCGCGCCTTGCGGATCTCGGCGGCCACGAGCATCGGCGTCGGGATGAGCATGGTGCCGCCCGTGCGCATGTCGGTGATGACCTGGGGTGCCAGGTCGGGCCTGAGCTTCGTCGCCCACGGCGTGCGCGACCGCATGCCCTTCTTCTTCGGCGAGGGTTTGGTGGTGGCCATG
Source organism: Planctomycetota bacterium (assembly GCA_044222185.1). GTDB lineage: Bacteria > Planctomycetota > CAIWVZ01 > JBGANV01. The sequence continues at coordinate 13,261 of JBGANV010000014.1, read as the reverse complement.
GCGCGGAGTGTATCGGCGGGGGGAGACGGGCCCTGACGTCGGTCAGCCGTACACACGCCAGCAGGCCGTGTTCAGGCCCGCCGCGATGGCGCAGCCGGCAGCAATGCCGACCCGCAGCGCGATTGCGTCTCGCGACATCTTCGGATTGATGGGGCGCAGGGCCACGATCACGGCGATCAGCTCGAGGAGGGAAATCGGGGCGAAACACCACGCCTGGCCTGCGCCCGAGGCTCCCACCGTCCGCAGCCACGACGCGACAACGCCACAGACGGTCACGTCGACGACCACGATGACGAGGCTCAGACCCACCGTGCCGAAGACGGTGATGCATCCGACTGGTTCATCGGGCGGTGCGGGCGGAGGCAAATCGTCGTGGGCGTTGGGATCCGTCATGGCGCGGACGCAGCGTTCACTGCTGGCTGCACCAAACGTTCATCAGCCCGGAGATTCCAAACCCGAAGACGAGGCCGAACCAGAGCACCATGTGGCCCGAGCGGCGGGCACGCTTCACGAAGAACAGGGTTGGGCCACCGCGACACCTGCGGCGGTGTCGGAGCGCCGTGTTCCACACGGCCGGTTGGCGAGGCCTCCGGACTCGCCGGGATCCGCCGCCAACCTTCGTTCCGCTGACATCTGGCCACCGCCGCGACCGGATCGACCACCACGATCACGGCGGGGCTGGTGCCCCGCCGGTCCAGCCAGGCCGAGCCTGGCGCTCCGGTTGATCAACTCAGCGCGCGCGACAGGATCTCGCTGGCCTTCGCGAGAGCGTCGGCGATGCGCGAGGCGTCCTTGCCTCCGGCCTGGGCGAGATCGGGACGACCACCGCCGCCACCGCCGACGACCGGAGCCACTTCCTTCACGAGGTTGCCGGCGTGGACCTTCTTCGACTCGGCCAGATCCTTCGAGGCGAACGCGAGCAGGCTCACCTTGCCGTCGTCGACGGATGCGAGCAGCCCGGCGACGCCCGTGCGGTTGTTGCGCAGGGCATCGGCGATCTGCGCCAAGGCTTCCGGCGCCACGTCCACTTGCGACACGATCACCTTCGCCGCGCCGACGACCTTGGCCTTCGCGAGCAGATCGGACGCCACGGCATTCACGTCCGCCTGACGGCCGCGCTCGCCGCCCTTTCGCGCCTCCTTCAATTGATCCTGGAGCTGCGCGATCCGCTTGGCGAGTTCGCCCTCGGAAGCCTTGAGCAACCCAGCCGCCTCCTTGAGCACGCGCCGCTGCTCCTGCAACCGCTTGATCGCAGCCGAGCGCGTCACGGCCTCGAGCCGCCGCACGCCAGCCTGGACCGCCGACTCGGAGAGGATCGCGAACGCGCCGATCTGACCCGTCGCCGCGCAGTGCGTGCCGCCGCACAGCTCCTGTGAGAAGCCGCCGATGTTCACGACGCGGACGTTCTCCTCGTACTTCTCGCCGAAGAGCGCGGTGACGCCGCGAGCCTTCGCCGACGCGAGGTTCTCGACCGTCGTCTGGAGCGAGGTGTCCTCGATGATCCGCCGGTTGACCAGCTCCTCGATCTTCTCGATCTCCTCCAGCGACAGACCCTTGGTGTGGGTGAAGTCGAACCGAAGGCGATCGGGCGCGACGAGCGAGCCCTGCTGCGTCGCGTGATGGCCGACGACCTGGTGCAACGCCCAGTGCAGCAGGTGCGTCGCCGTGTGATTCGCCATCGTGTCGAGGCGCCGGCCGAGATCCACACGCGCCGTGGCCTTCGCCGGGAGCGCTCCCGCACTCCCCTGCTCGAGCTTGCCCACGTGGATCACGATCTTGCCCATCTTCTGGGTGTCCGTGACGACGAAGCGGAAGCCGGGCGCTTCGATCACGCCCGCATCGCCGACCTGCCCGCCGGACTCGGCGTAGAACGGCGTCCGATCGAGCACGAGGCGCGTGCCGTCGATCACCTTCAGCGGCTTCACGTCGGCCTGAGTGCCATCGCTGGCGCCGTCGCGATAGCAGGCGACTTGCGTCTGGGGCAGATCGCGGAGCAGGTCCGGGTCGACGAGATACTTGCCGCCGCCTTCACCGCGTGACGCCGTCTTGTGCGCGTCCTCGGCGGACGCCCAACCCGCTTCGTCCACCTCGAGCCCGCGATCACGGGCCATGAGGTCGACGAGGTCACGGGGGAATCCGTACGTCGCGTAGAGCTGGTACGCCGTCTCGCCGGGAATGAACGGCGAGCCCGAAGCCACGACCTTCTCCGCGACGGCTTCGAACAACGCCACGCCCTTCGTGAGCGTGACGGCGAATGCCTTCTCCTCCGCCTCGATGACGGTCTGCACGTGCTTCTCGCGCGCCTTCATCTCGGGGAACGTGTCCCCGAGCACGGCGACGACCGCCGGCACGACCTTGTAGATGAAGGGTTCCTGCATGCCGAGCACCTGCGTCCCGAACCGGGCCGCGCGGCGCAGCAGCCGCCGGAGCACGTAACTGCGTCCTTCGTTGCCGGGGAGCGCCCCGTCCGCGATCGCCGCGGTGAGCGCGCGCACGTGATCCGCGATCACGCGGAACGCCACGTCCGTCTCGCTCTCGAGCTTGCTCGTGTACGTCTTCCCCGTGATCTGCTCGATCACGCGGAAGAGCGGAGTGAAGACGTCCGTGTCGTAGTTGCTCTTCTTTCCCTGCATCACGCCGACGACGCGTTCGAAACCCATGCCCGTGTCGACGTGCTGCGACGGCAGCTTCTCCAGCGAGCCGTCCGCCTTGCGGTTGAACTCGATGAAGACGTTGTTCCAGATCTCCATGAACCGCTCGTTGCCGGCATTGACGCCGGTCTTGCGGTTCGCGCCGTCGGCAGGGTTGGTCTCCGGACCGCCGCGGTCGATGTGGATCTCGGTGCAGGGACCGCAGGGTCCCGTGTCACCCATCTCCCAGAAGTTGTCCTTGCGGCCAAAGCGCAGCACGCGGTCGCGCGGGACGCCGGCCTCTTCGATCCAGATGCGCTCGGCCTCGGCATCGGCCGGAAGCTTGTCTTTCTCGTCGCCGCCGAAGACGGTGACCCACAGACGCTCGACGGGTAGTCCCCAGACCTTCGTCAGGAGTTCCCACGCCCACTTGATCGCATCGCGCTTGAAGTAGTCGCCGAACGACCAGTTCCCGAGCATCTCGAAGAACGTGTGGTGGTAGGTGTCGCGCCCCACCTCCTCGAGATCGTTGTGCTTGCCGGACACGCGAATGCACTTCTGCGTATCGGCCGCGCGCGAGTACGGACGCGTCCCGTTGCCGAGGAACACGTCCTTGAACTGGTTCATCCCGGCGTTCGTGAAGAGGAGCGTCGGGTCGTCCTGTGGAAAGACGGGCGCGGAAGGGACGATCGCGTGCCCGCGCTGCCGGAAGAACTCGAGAAAGTCGCTGCGAATCTGCGCCGCCGTCTTCATGACATGGCCTCTGCTGTTTGAGCGCGCAGGCTAACAGCAGAGGAATTTGGGCGACAGGCCGGCAGCCCGTCGCCCGAAGCCATCAGAGGCCCGTCAGAAGATCTGGAAGCGTGCGCCCTGGGAGGCAGAAACGCCGCCCGCGCCGGCCGGATCCAAGATCACCCACTGGAAGTAGGCGTCGGCACCGACGAGCGCCGGGGCGTTGCCGATCGCGAGGTGCACCGTGGCCGCGCCGTTGTCGGGTCCCGCACCCGAAGTCGGAACGGGGATCGACGTCACGAGCTGGTTGATGTCCAGGTTGACGAGGAGGCCATTGATGTTCGTCGCCGGCACCGAGTCGTTGGTCGCGAGCACGAGGAACGCCTGCGTTCCGCCGAGCGCGCGCCCGAGCCCGATCTTCCAATCAGGCACGTTGATCGCCAACGGCGACGTCGCGAGCATCTGCGGCGGAACGTTCCCCGAGCCCGGCGTCGAGGGGCCGAAGCGGTTCGAGTTCGGCGGAACGACTTCCGAGCGCAACGTCGGACGATCGAAGGGGAACGTGCCTGCCGCCGCGCGCGGATCGACGAGGGCCTGGAGGAACGCGCCGAGTTGTTGCGCGACGAGCGGTGGGAATGCGAGTCCCGCGAGCACCGGATCCTTGTTGTCGAGGTTCGGACCGCCGCCTCCTGCGTAGAACCCGACCACTCCCGCGAGCGTCGGAATGCCACCGGTGTGCATGAAGCGCGACCGAAGCGCCGCGTTGCGCAGGCTCGGCACCTTGAACTTGCCGCGATCGTTCACGTTGTTCGTGATCGCCTGGCGACCCGAATCTTCGGCGATGGGGCGCAGCCCCAGGTTGCGGAACGTGTTGTCGCTGAACGTCGGCGCCGTGTGGCAGACGTTGCAGCGGCCCACGTTGTTGAACGCGTTGAACCCCTGGAGCTCCACCTGCGTCAGCGCGTTCGGGTTCCCGGCAGCCCAGGCGTCGTACGGCGTCTGGTTCGGAACCAACGTGCGCTCGTAGGTCGCGATGGCGAACGCGATGCGCTGCGCGGAGATGACCGGCGATCCGAACGCGGTCTGGAACAACGCCGGGTAGCTCCCCGCGGCGGCGATCGCATTGGCCATGTCCGGCGGGATGTTGGTGGCGAGCTTCAGTGGCGACACCGATTGAAGCTTGGTGACTGCGTCCGCGAACGTGCGGCCCGTGTGCGCCATCTCGTTGTTCGCGAGGATCGGGCCCAGCGATTGAGCTTCGAGAGCTCCGCCGACGGGAATCACGACCGTGTTCGAGACCGGGTCGGTGAACGACGGCCCGGCGCGCCCATCCCAGAAGAGGAGCGGGCTGTACGCGCCCATCTCGAAGTCGGGCGCGCGACGCGGCGTGATCTGGGCATTGAAGGCGAACAGCGGGTCGCGGACGAAATCACCAGCCGCATTCGTGCGCGCGACGCCGGGCGAGCCGCGAACGTCGTCCGGTGTGTTCACGAGCCCGTCGAGGCCTGGGTTGATCGCGAGGCGCGAGTCGGTCCCGCCGAAGTTCGGCTTGTGGCACGTGCCGCAGGACACCGTGTTGTCACTCGACAGCTGCTCCTCCCAGAACAGGATCTTGCCGAGAACGCGCTTCGCCTCCGTGATCGCGTTCTGCGGAGGCGCGTTGACGGGGGGGAGCGGCGGAGGAGGAGGCGGCGGTCCACCCTGGGCGATTCCGTCGCTCGCGAGGACGGCGAGAAGGAGGGCGGCCGGCACGATGGGTGCGGTCATCGAACGAAAGAGTCGAGTGGTCATGCGACGGAACTCCGGGGAAGCGGTCGGTCCAATCGTAGGCAAGGTCGTGCGAAAAGTCGCTCGACAGGACCAAACCCGCCGGACCGTCCAAGGTTCCGCGGCGAGATTCGCGGCTCCGAAATCCGCCCGGTCGACGCCTGAAACGCGCGAGACGGTGAAGCCGTCCCTGCCATCGGGTTTGGGGGCGGGCCCTCCGGCTGCCACCCGGCTCGGTGACCGGTACTCGTCAGTTCCCGTACCGGGATGGCGCGAGGTCGCGCTCGTCGACGAGGTCGAAGCCGGCCTTCTTCAGGATGTCGGCGGCGACCGAGCGGCTGTCCACGTTCACGATGACCACTCCGCTGCCCTTGGGTCGGGTGAACATGGGATACGCATAGTGGATGTTGATTTCGGCGCCGATGAGCGCCTGGCAGATCGCGAGAAGACCTCGCCCCTCCGCGGGCAGCCCGACGGCGAGGACGGCGTTCTCGCTCACGGCGAATCCGCCGCCCCGCAGCGAGGTGCGCGCCGTCTCGACCTGGTCGACGATCAATCGGACGATGGCGTAATCGACCGAGTCGGCAACGGACAGCGCGTGCACCTGCACTTGTGAATGCTCGAGTCGGCGAAGCACCTCGCGCAACTCTCCCACGCGATTCTGCAGGAATACGGAAAGCTGCGTCACCGTGGGGTCCACATAGCCTCGATCCGTCTGCGTCGTCATGGCCGCGGAGAATAACCGAGGGGCTTCGGTGCGGGTAGGTTCGCGGCGGCGCGTCATCCCGCGAGAATGGCTGCGTACGTCTTCGGGTCCACGTTCCCGCCGCTGACGATGACGACCGCCGTCCGACCGGCGAGATCGAAGCGACCGGACATCAGCGCGGCGATGCCCGTCGCGCCCGTGGGCTCGACGACGAGTTTCATGCGCGTCATGACGAACCGCATCGCCTCACGCACCGCCTCGTCTGTGACGAGGATCACGCCCCGGGCATGCTGCTTGACGATGGGGAACGTGAGCTTCCCCGGTTCGAGGTTCCGCATGCCATCGGCGATGGTGTCGGGCAGGTCGATGCGCACGCGCTGACCCTCGCGGAACGATTTCCAGGTGTCGCATGCAGCTTCCGTCTCGACACCCCACACCTCGGTACTGGGCGAGAGCGCCGCGGCCGAGAGGCACGTCCCAGCGAACAACCCTCCCCCACCCGTCGGCACGAGGACGACGTCGGGCCGCATCTCCGCGAAGATCTCCGCCCCGCAGGTTCCCTGCCCCGCGATGACGTCCTCGTGGTCATAGGGCGGTATCGAGAGCATGCCGTCGCGTTGCGCACGCTCCGCCGCATAGCCCAGTCGTTCCTCGCTCGTGCGACCGACGAGGACGACCTCCGCACCGTAATCACGCACGGCTGCGACCTTCACGCCGGCCGCATCGGTCGGCATGGCGATGATCGCCCGGACCCCGAGCAGCCCTGCCGCGAGCGCCAACGCCTGGCCGTGGTTCCCGCTGCTGCCGGTGATCACCCCGCTGGCGCGGGCTCGGTCCAGGCTCTTGGCGACGGCGTTGAACGCCCCGCGGAACTTGAACGCCCCGCCCCGCTGCTGATTCTCCGCCTTGAGGAGCACGGTCCCGCCGCACGCCGTACTGAGCAGGCGTGAGCGCAGGAGCGGCGTTCGATGAGCCACTCCCGAAAGCCGGACCCCTGCCTCTTCTATGTCGTCGAAGTCCACCACGCGGGCATGGTAGGTCGCGAGCGCCGTGCATACCATGAACGCCTTCATTCGCGGCTCGCAGTCCGCAGACCGCGCAGACCAGAGACACCGCCCATGAGCGCCTCGAAGAACCGTCAATCATCGAAGCCGAAACCGCCGGAGCAGAAGCTGGCCACCAAGCCCGAACCCATTCAGCCGGCGGCGGCACCCAAGTCGCGCATGCCCGCATGGCTTCCCTGGGCGGGTCTCATCGCGCTCGCGGCGCTGGTGGTCTGGGCCAAGTGGCCGCGCGACCCGGAACGGGTCCCGGAGAAGGTCCAGGAGAAGGAGAAGGCCTGGACGTCGACGGTCGACGGCAAGGCCATCATGAGCTCGGTCGAACGCATCCTGAACATCGGCCCCCGCGTGGCGGGGACGGAGGGCAGCAAGGCGGCTCAACGCATGATCAAGGCGGAGCTGGCGGCTGCAGGGGTCGCGGACATCCGCGAGCAGCCCTTCACGGCGAAGACGCCCAAGGGTGAGTTCGCGATGACGAATCTCATCGGCGTTCTTCCAGGCAAACGGCCGGAGGCCATCGCTCTCGCCGCCCACTACGACTCGAAGTACTTCGAGGGCTTCAAGTTTCTCGGTGCGAACGACTCGGCGTCGGCCGTCGCCGTCCTCTTCGAACTGGCGCGCAAGCTGAAGGCACGCGAGAACGAGGTCACCTACTACTTCGTGTTCCTGGACGGCGAGGAGCCCTTCAACGTCGACTGGGGGAACCAGGAAGACGGCACGCCGGACAACACCTACGGAAGCCGGTATCTCGCGAAGAACATGCGCGACTACTCCATGAAGGCCTTCGTCCTCCTGGACATGGTGGGAGACGCCGACTGGTCGCTGGTCCGCGATCCGAAGAGCTGTTCAGCCCAGCTCATCTCGATCTTCGAGGAGGCGTCACGGGACGTGTTCGGCGTGAACTTCCTCGTCCAGCAGACGGAGGTTTCGGACGACCACATCCCGTTCAAGGAGGCGGGCGTACTCGCGATGGATCTCATCGACTTCGAGTACGGCCCGAACGGGAACCGGGAGTACTGGCACACGCCCAAGGACACGATCGACAAGCTGTCCGTCCGCTCCCTGGAGCGAACGGGGACCCTGGTGCTGGCAGCGTTGCCCAAGATCGAAGCCATCGTGATCCGCCTCGCAGCCGTCGAGTCGCTGCCGGCGAAGAAGTGAGGCAGGGCGGGCGGCTGCTGCCCGAACCGGCGAAAGTCCCTGCGCGGCGGCCCGTTGCGGCAGTCGCTGCCGGCTGAGCCGGTCTGCGCGCAAGCCTCACTCGCGCTGGCGGAGGGCGCGCCGCGCGGGCACAATGCGCGGCGCAACAATAATCCCAGCGGGTTGCCGAATGGCCCCGCCAACCTCATGGGATCCAGCATGCCCCGCATCGTCCGCTGTCCGAGCTGCTTCACCTACGTCTACGACAACGCCCGCAACTGCCACGGGTGCGGAGGGAAGCTCCGGAACCGGCGAATCCTGACCCGCGCCTCCTGGGTGTTCATCGCCTTGAGCGTCACCACCTTCACGGTGATCCGGGGCGTGGTGCTCGCCCAGGAACGCCGGGCGCGCGTGGTCCGGGAGATGGAGGAGAACCAAACTCGCGACGCCATGGAGGCATTCGTCAACGCATGGCTGCGCGGGAGCACGGAAGCCTACGAGCGGCACTCGGTCCGCCGCGAGAAGTTCCGCCAGGACCTGGCGAAGCTGCACGGCCGGTTCTGCGAGGTCTTCCCCGTCGACCAGGTCGAAGATCTGAAGATCACGTCCACCGGCACACGCCAGCACGTCCGCAACGGCATGTCGCCCGCCGTGATGCACGGCTGGAACACGGCGCGTGATGCCAACGGCGCCAATCAGCCGGCTGCGGTGGCGATCGCGGGCTCCCCGGCGAACTCCGCGCGGTCGATGATCGGGCGGTCCCCCGCGTCGACCACGACCTGGACCTGCGACGCCGGGGCGTTCTACGCGACGTGCCTGCGGGAGGGACGCGAATTCGAGGTCTGGGGTACGGTCTGCATGGACGACTCGCACGAGGTCACGTGCCTCCAGATCGACCGTGTGCATTGCACGACGGACGGCACGGTCATCGCGGCCCGGAGCGAATGAACGACGGCAACCAGTCCGCCATGAAGGTGGGCTTGAACAGCTGGACCGTCAGGATCGCGATCAGGATCAGCAGCGCGAGGATCGCAAGCAGGAGCAGGAACCGGATCGGGTAGGTCACGGCCCAGCCCAGCGCCAGGAACGGGAATTCCACCAATGCGCGCATCCGGCTGCCGGGGATCTTTCCGCGGAGCACCGCCCCGCGGAGGCGCATCCCGCGCTCGCACGCGCTGACGACCGCGTGGACCGGCGGCAGCGTCAGCCGCGCCGCCAGGATCAGCCCGACGAGGAGGCCGCCCAACACCCAAAGACGATCGCCGGTCCCGGACGGGAGTTTGTCCAGCGGCAACTCACCTCGCGAGTAGAGGACCGCCGCCCAGAACAGGCCGACGGATGGGAGAAACCCCAGCGCGATGTAGACGCCCAGGTTGGATCCGCGCCGGGGCGGCTGGAAGGTTCGGGGGCGGATCGGGCTCCGTGGGACCGGCATGCGGTGTGTAGAGTATCAGCCCCGAGCGAGGCCTCCTCACTCAGCCATGCGACGTCCGCCGGGCCCTTCCGAGATTCCCGATGCGCCATCCCATTGCGTCCTCCATCGCACTGATCGTCCTCTTCGCAACGACGGCGTCCAGCCCGGGTCAGGAGATCGGGTTCGACAAGGCGAAGGAGAAGCTCCGTGAGTCCCTCCGTCAGGGAACGCTCGAGCAGCGGATCGCGGCCGTCGAGCCCATGGCGGCGACGAAGGATGGACGAGGAGTCGAGGAGTTCGTGGCGGCGATCCGCCAGGTGGAGCAGGTCGTTCGCAAGGTCCGCGCGGACATCAACAAGTCGGGAACCGAGCGGCGCGACATCTGGAAGGTCGTCGACGAGCAGAACTCGAAGGGGCGCGGCGTTTCGGCGGGCACGGCGAACCCGGCCGTGAAGAAGGAAGAGGAGCTGCAGAAGAAACTCGCTGCGCTCACCGCCGAACAGAACGCCGCGGAAGCCTTCGAGTTCGCGCTGATGGACGGGTTGGGCCGGCTCCTGACGGCTCTCGACCCGACCGAGCGCGCCAAGCAGGTGACGTCTCTCGCGGGTGCCGCCCAGAAGGCGACGTCGACGGACGACAAGATCCTCTTCGCTCACATCTTCGGTGCGAGCGTCACGCCGGAGAGCCGCGACGCGCTGATCGAGATGGCGACGCTCGGAACCGACGCCGCGGTCCGCACGGCCGCCGTCGACGAACTGGGCCGATTGGGGGACACGACGACCGTCCCGATCCTCACGAAGGCGCTCACGGACGAGATGTGGACCGTGAAGATCGCGGCCGCGCGCGCGCTCGGCGGGCTGCCGAGCGTCGAAGGCACGACGGCGCTCGCCGAGGCACTCGCCGGCAGCGAAGGCCGCGCGATCGACGAGTTGGTCGAAGCCCTGGAGGACATCTCCGGCGTCACGTTCTTCGACAACGGACAGTTGTGGAAGGACTGGGCATCGAAGGAAGGCGAAGCGCTGAAGCAGACGTTCGCGGCACTGGACGGAACGGACCCCGTCGCGAAGACGTCGGCCATCAACTCCATCGCCGCGAAGGGAACGCTCGCCGGTGTGCGTCGCCTCATGGTGGACGAGGGCGTGCATCCATTCCGCGACGTCACTCGGCGCGTGAAGTCGGTCCCGCCGCCCCCGCCGCCGCCAGACCAGAAACCCGACGCCATGGCCGAGCAGATCTCGGACATCCGGAGAGGCGTCATCGGCAAGACGATCAGCACCAGGCCCAAGCTCATCCGCGATCGCGCGACGACGTGGCTCTTCCTCGAACCGATGCGGCGTCTTGCGGACGCGGACGACGCCTATCTCCTGAGCAAGTACATCCGGCTCGCCGGCGGAGTCAGCGAGCCCACGGTCCGGGCCATGCTGACCCGCTTCGCGACGCTCGCCATCGAGCCGATCGACGACAAGATGTCGGCGGCCGCGAAGGAGCGGGCCGAGTCGCAGAAGAAGTTGAAGATGGCCGCGCTCGACGCGCTCGGGTTCCAGGACGACGACGATGCGGCGTTGCCGCTCGCGAAGATCCTCCACGACGATCACGCGAGCAAGGAGGAGCGACTCCTCGCCATCAAGTCGCTGGCGCGGCTCGAACGGCAGATCGCGATCCAACCGATGATCGAAGCCATCGCGCTGAAGGGCGAGATCGGTGAGGCGGCGCTGAAGGCGCTGAAGGATCTCACGGGCAGCGCGCCGGGCAACTCACGGGATGATTGGAACAAGTGGTGGCAGGAGAGCGGCAAGTCGCTCTCGACGCTCGTCAAGAAGAAGCACGAGCAGGCGGGCGACGACAAGGAGCCCGGCGAGAAGAAGGGCGGCACCAACTTCTACGGGATCACCACGCGCTCGAAGCGCCTCGTCTACGTCCTCGACGTCTCCGGCTCGATGAACGAGGTCGCGGGGCTGACCGGTCAGATTTCGCGGATCCAGGCCGCGAAGAAGGAGCTCATCGCGTCGATCCGATCACTGCCGGAAGACGCGAACTTCAACATCATCTTCTATGACGACACGGTGAGCGTGTGGAAGCCCAAGATGGTCACGGCCACGAAGGAAGTGAAGGCCGAGGCGGTCAAGTGGACCGAGGAGGTCAAGGCCGTCGGCGCCACGAACATCTTCGACGCGCTCGAGAAGGCGTTCGAGATGGCAGGGCGCGGGACGAAAGATTCGCGCAACACGGTCGCCCTCGACACGATCTACCTCCTCTCCGACGGACAACCGAATCGCGGTCGCCTCATCGAGCCGAGCACGATCATCTCCGAGATGTCGCGCATGAACGATCAGAAGAAGGTGCGCATCCACACGATCGGGATCGGCAAGGATCACAACGCCGAGTTCATGCGGCGACTCGCGGCGCTCACGGGTGGGAGCTACGTCGCGCGGTGAAGGGGCGCGCCGCGCTCGTCGCACTGATCCTCGTCGGCGGTTGCGCCGTCGCGCCGCCGCCGGCGTCGCCAAAGCCGTATGCGATCGTGCTCGGGACGGCGCAGGACGGTGGCTTGCCCCAGCTCGCGGGGGATGACCTCAACGACGTCGCTGCCCGTCAGGACGCAGCGCGGCGTCGGCTCACGACGTCACTCCTGGTCGTGGATCCGCGATCGCACCGCCGCTGGCTGTTCGACGCGACGCCAGACATCCGCGAGCAGGTGGAGTTCACCCGCGAGCACGAGTGGCCCCAACCGACGAACCCTGGCGGCCGCCCTCCGCTGTTCGACGGGATCTTCCTGACGCATGCGCACGTCGGCCATTACGCCGGACTCATCCACCTGGGCCGCGAGGCATACGCCGCCGCCGGGCAGCGGGTGTTCGCGACGGCGTCGATGCGGCGATTCCTCGAGACGAACGGCCCGTGGGATCTCCTCGTGCGCGCGAATCACGTGACGATCGAAACCGTGATGCCGGACACGCCGGTGACGCTCGCGCCCGGGTTGACCGTGACTCCATTCGTGGTGCCGCACCGCGGCGAGTACTCGGACACCGTGGGCTTCCTGATCCGCGGGCCGTCGCGCGCCGTCGCCTATCTGCCGGACATCGACAAATGGGAGCGCTGGGATCGGCCGATCGAGTCGCTCCTTGCGCAGGCCGACGAGGCTCTCGTCGACGGCACGTTTTTCGATGGCTCCGAGCTTCCCGGCCGAGCGATGTCGGAGATTCCCCACCCGTTCATCGTCGAGACGATCGCGCGGCTCGCATCGCTGCCTGCATCCGAACGGCGGAAGGTGGTGTTCACCCACCTGAACCACTCAAACCCCGCCGCCGACCCGGCTGGCGCTGCCGCGGATCTGATCCGCGCCGCCGGCCACCGTCTCGCAGCCGACGGCGAACGCCTCGACCTGTGAGGTCTCCGGAGCGCCTGGCTGCCCGAGTCCGACGAGGGCGCCTGGCCGGTTGGCGGGACCTCCGGGACCGCCGAGATCGCCGGACCGGTTTCATCGCGCCGCGGGCTTGCGCCGGCCTGGGCCGAGGCTGGAGCCTCGCCCGTCCAGCCGCGTGAAACGCGGCGCTCCGGAGCGCCTGGCTGCCCGAGTCCGACGAGGGCGCCTGGCTGGTTGGCGGGACCTCCGGGACCGCCGCGATCGGCGGACCGCTTTCATCGCGCCGCGGGCTTGCGCCGGCCCGGGTCCCCCCAGTGTCAGGGTAGTTGCCGCCTCGGTCGAGGGCCGCGGGGTTCCCTGCCCGGCTCCGAGCCGGGCAGGGCGCGGCCCTGCTCGAGCACGCCCTCAAGGCGTGCTCGTTTGCCCCCCCGCGGGGGGGCAAAAAAA
>JBGANV010000008.1:0-305874 GCA_044222185.1 Planctomycetota bacterium | reverse complement strand
GTTGAACGCGGCGCGCAGCTGCGCAAGCTCGTTCGCAAGTTCCTCCAGCGTCATCCCGCATACAATAGAATCGCGCTCACGACGGTTACGCCTTATTCGCAAATATTCACGCGCGCGTTACGTCGTCACGAGACCACCATCTTCGACGCACCACGCGCACGGGATCCACGCCAGAGAGCAAGAGTGAGAGGTCCGCTGAACTCCACTCGACGCGCGCCGTGCCCTTCGTCGTCTCCGGCCATGCGAACGTGCCCCCTTCGAGCCGCTTCGCGCAGAGCCAGAACCCGCTGCGATCGAAGATGAGCAGTTTGATCCGATCGCGACGGCGATTGCAAAAAGCGAAGACGTGACCGGAGAAGGGATCCTCCTTCATGACGTCGCGCGCCAGTGCCACGAGGCCGTCGAACTGCTTTCGCATGTCCGTCGCTCCGAGCGCGGCGAAGATCCGCGTCGCAGGCGAGAGCGTCAGCATGCGCGTTGGAGCTCCGCCACGAGACGAACAAACGCCTCCACATCGATCGCCTCCGTCGCCCGAACGATGATCCCGCTGGAGAGCATCACCGAATACGCACACTCCGACGCCGCCGCGTTCCCAGGTGGGACCAGTTCGACGAAGGCTCCATTGCCTGTCCTGGAGGGGCTGGCGCTGCGCCCGGTCATCGGCACCGGCGTCCTTCGTCGCGATTCGGACTTCCACCACGTCAGTGTCGACGGGTTCAGATCCCGCGCCTCGGCGAATCGACGAACCGACTCACCGCTCTCTGATTGTTCCCGCACGATTTCCAACCACTCCGCCGCCGATCGCCGCGGACTCCGCGGCAGTTCACGTTCTTGCTTCATGCGCGTCCTCCAAATTGACGCGCGCATCCTCCGCCCCCTCACCGCCCGGAATTAGGTGCGGTTGGCCGAACGCGTACATTCATCGGATGCGGTCGGTCACGCAGCGCCCACGGACGCCGGCCTCGGCGTCACGCAGACCGGGCACACGCGAGCCCGGTTCTGCTCGATTCGTGTCTTTCGAGCGAGGCGCCGACGGTCCCCGAGGTCGTTCGGAACTTGCGCTCCGGTCCCGAGGTACATTTCATCAGGCGTCTGGCCGCGAAACGCGGAGTGCGGCAAGGTCGAGTTGTGCTCTCTGACATAGAACGCGACGAGCGGTTCGATGCTCCTGACGCTGTCCAGCGTGTGGAGATAGAGCCACTGATGTTTCAACGTGCGCCAAAACGCCTCGATCATCGAGTTCGAGAATCGAAGCTCCGTCCTGGCGATGATGCGCCGGAGGACGCCCTGATTCACGATCGCGTCGACGTGGCGATTGCAGTTCTCCACTCCGGCATCCGTCATCACGGTCGGGGTTCCCGCGACGTCGCGTCGCAGGCCGGCGGCCTCGAGCAGGACGGCAACCGTGGTCGTGGGATCGAACTTCTCGGCCACCTTCCATGCGAGGATTCGGCGGGAGAAGTTGTCGATCACGGCATGCAGGTAGGCGTGCACCCCGTTGACGAGCCGGATCACGGTCGTGTCGATGTGCCAGATCTCGTCGGGAGCGGCGGCTCGGATGCCGACGGTCGGCTTGGCGGGATGGACCCGTGTACGCGGACGGCGCCAACCGTTCTCTCGAACGAGACGATGCCAGGTGGTCGCCGATGCGAAGACGCGGCCGAGCCTCTGCGCCAGCAGGGCCAGAGTCCCCGTCGGGACGTGGCGATACTCCTCAGAAAGCACCATCTCCCGGATCGCCTTGACCTCTTCGGCGAGAAGCTGTTGCGGCGAGGACTTTGGGCACGTCGTTCGATCTTCGAGGCCGCAACCAGTCATGCCTCGCCGCCAGGAATGAAACCGAGAGGCGGAGAGTCCGATCAGGTGTAGGATCTTCCGGAGCGGAATGATCCTCTGCGCCTTCACAACGGCATCGATGATGCGGAGCTTGCTGTCGCCGTCTGGCATGCGCCTGCGAGCGAGGCCCAGGCCAAAGCCCCGAAACACGGCGATCAGGACTCGAAGAAGCGCCGACAACGCGACGACTCGTCGCCGCAGGTCTGCGACCTCGTGCAGGAGAGCCTCGGCCTTGGGCTCGGGCTGCACCAGCGACATCGACCGACCGGGAGGCCTGGAGAGCCAGGATGCGGCAGTCGAGCGCGGAACTCCAAGCGTCAGTGCGATGCTGATGTCGCCCGACTCCCGAACGAGGTCAACGAACCGATGGTCGTAACGCCGTCGTGGAGTGCCAGTTGCCATCGGAATAGCCTCGCGGAACGGGTGCGCGATGTCAAGAATCTACCGGCCGGACACATGGTGCGGAGGGATGAGAATCGTGTCGCAATTGCGTCAGAGAAGTGCAGAATGTCGTGGCTTGCAGCAGGGCTGGCAGCAGCGCAATGCGCCATAAACGGCTCGTCGCCCTATCATGGCTCGCAATTGCTGCGCTATCCGTAGGTGCCGTCCTGCTTTGGCGTGGTGCGCGCCGACCAGAGCCAGGTCGTGGCGGTGGTTCAGCAAACGACGAGCGTGGCCCTGTGGCTACGCTCAATGGAGTGACTGTCACAGCAGCCGCGCACGCAGATCGGGCCGGTTCCAACGAGGGGCCCCAGAGTCGGTCTTCGACGAGCGAAATGCGCGTCCGTGTCCTCGGAGACAACGACCAGCCAGTCTCCAATGTCGCGCTCCAGGTCGTAACGGCCGGCGAACGATTCGTGGCGAGCCGCAGACTGATAGATGAACCGACGGTGGCACGTGGATGTACCGATATGATGGGCGCGGCCACGATCATAGTTAGAGACGGGGCTTATGACCTGATAGCGTACAAGGACCAGTCCTACGGGATTGAGTACGGTGTTCGCAGCGGCGGTACATATGTGCTACGGTTGGGAATTCACGTCGAGCTGGCTGTGGTCGTCGAAACCGTTGAAGGGTACCCGATCCCAAATGCCGAGGTGCAGGTTGTGTCCTCGGGCAAGCAGGACGTGATAGCCTGGACGGCCCGCAGCGACGGCCGTGGCGAGTGTGACTTCCCATGGGCTCCCACCGGGACGGTCAGGATTCGTGCGACTCATCCCGAGTTTGCGTATGCCGAGGTGACGCGCCAACTGTCGCCGGAACGCGAGCGCGAGCGCATTCGCCTCCAGTTGTCTCGCGTTGGACTGAGCCTACACGGCGTCGTGGTTGACAAGGCTAGCAGCAGGCCAATACCAGACGCGGTGGTTAGGGAGGCGGCTGGGTACGGCCGGGCTGTGGTAACCGACCGCAACGGCGAATTCACTATTCAAGGCTACCCATCAAACGCGCCCGTTACAGTGGCGGCGAGTGCGAGGGGGTTCGTATCGGCCATGGCTAGACTCCTCCCAGGGAGGCCGCCATCTTCTCCAATTGCACTAAAGCGAGGAGCTGACCTGCAAGTGCGCGTCATCGATGCAGCTGGGGCACCCATTGCCAGCGTGCAGCTTAGGGCAACGACCACACTGGTATCCTTGGACGCTGCCGTTTGGGATCGACAGGAGGCGGTGACGGATGCTGCCGGTTTGGCAACATTCGAGGGAGTCAGCCTACCGACAACAATAACGGCTACCAAGCATGGATTCGGACGCGCGGTGACGTATTCCCGCGAACGCAATCAGACCATTGTATTGGTAGCGGAACGAACAATTACAGTGCGCGTGACACCGACTGAGTACAGTCAGAGTCTTGCGATCGGGTATCGCGACTGTCGACTTACAGTCGGCATGGACGGGGTTGACCCGAATGCCGTGCAAAATGAATTCATGTGGCAGATCAATAGATTCGACGAAGCGGGTATCGGCTGGCTTGACGGCGTGCCGACGGGCCGGTTCCACGTCACGTTGGCGGTTGCGGACGCATTCAGCGAGCGAAATGAGATTGGTCTTGAATCCAACGTGAATAGCATCACATATCCGTTGCCGGATGGCGGGATAGTAGTGACGTGTTCGCCGTTCGCGGTAACGGAGACCGGAGAGGTCGTACGCGCGATAAGCGAGGATGGGCGCGTTACGGGTACGGGGCGATTGAATCAATACGGCAAGACGACAATACCTGTCAGGCGAGGTCTACGTTACGTCGTGGCGGCTGGGAAGGGCACGCGCGTCAACTACGAAGCGATAGAGGTGCAGGGTGAAGTATACATTAACAGGTGATACTGGTCCGATACGACTATTGCTTGTCGTCGCTGTACGTGTGGCGCTCGGATGTGGCGAGGATCGGCGCGAGAATGCAGATGTCGTTATCTGTGACCCGCGCGTGGTGCAAACGTCGATCGCGCTGAGAATGGCGCCGAAATGGCCTATGGAAATCATCGCCGACGAGCAAGCGGACTCCGCGACGTTATCGTTGCGCCGCTGCGATGCCGCGGCACCGACGCGGGTCGACGGCGCCACGTTCTCTCCGCCCCCTCATTGCGAGGTCACCGCGACCCAAACCAGCGCCATCGTCAGGCGCCCGCGGTGCTGCGAGGCCACCGCCGTTCTCTCGCAGCCTGACGGTCCTGCCCCCGCCTTCGACCAACGAGAGGACGGGCCTGGCATTCCCGGACATCGATGGGACCCCGCTCTGGCCGTGGCCCAGGCCGACCGCAAAACCCCGCCGGTGGCGACTTCCTCGCATCCTCTCGGTCCGCAAAACGTCGTCTCTGTCCGGGTCGAGGCTCGCCGAGACCCCTTACAAATCCGCAAACTCAGAAGTTCGTGTCAACTCACGTCAACTCACGTCGTCTCTGTCCGCCAAACGGCCGTGAGAGTAGACTGCTTCCAAATCAGCAGGTTGTGGGTTCGATTCCTACCTGGCGTGCTCGGAACCCGCCGTAAACACGAGAGTTACGGAGGCTCGCCAAATCCCGAAGCACCTGATTGTTTCGCGAGTTGCGAGATGCTCGCGGTCAGGAGACGGCGCGACTCGTTGGGAGGTCGCCGCGGATCGAGGGTGATGGCGCGCACGGGCGGGTCCCGGGCGTATGGGGAAGTCAGCGGAACGCGTGCTCGAATCGGCCTTCGCCCGCTATCGGTTAGTCCGACAGATCGGGGAAGGTGGCGCAGGTCACGTCTGGGCGGCGGTCGATGATGCCGAGATCCGTTTCTGCGAGCGCAACAAGCACAAGAGCATCGTCACCGTTACGGATCACGGAACAACCGTGGTGTCCGGGGCGACGGTGCCGTTCTACGTGATGCCAATTCTCAGCGGATCGTTGCGCGGTCTGATGGCATCGAAATCGCCGACAACGGATCGGCTCCGCTACTTCCGACAAATTCTCGACGGGGTAGAAGCGGCGCACTTGCTCGGCGTTGTCCATCGTGACCTGAAGCCAGAGAACATCCTCCACGATGGCGCGTCCGCTGCGTTACTCATCGCAGACTTCGGCATTGCCCACTTCTCCGACGAGGAGCTGTTCACGGCGGTTGAGACGAAGTCGGCGGAGCGACTGGCGAACTTCCATTACGCCGCTCCGGAGCAGAAAGCTCGCGGATCGCGAGTCGATCACCGCGCCGACATTTTTGCACTTGGTCTAATACTGAACGAGCTGTTCACGGCAAGCGTGCCGCAAGGCACGGGTTACAGGACGATCGCATCCGCGGCGCCTGAGTACGGGTGGATGGACGCAATCGTCGACAGGATGATCCGCCAGGATCCATCGGAGCGGCCGCCTGACATCGAAGCCGTCAGACATTTGCTCGCCGTTCACGAGGCGCAGTTCGCGACCCGCCAACGCCTCTCCGAGATCGGGGATATCGCCATTCCTGAAGGCGAAGAGGACGACCCGCTCGCCATTGAGCCTCCGAAGGTTGTCGATTTCGATTGGCGCGCCGGTCGCCTTACTCTCGTGCTTGATCGTCGAGTGAGCGAGGACTGGCATCGGAACGGCTTTCTGCGAATGGCTCACCGCTACACGCTTGGAAGGCCTCCGAGTCGGTTCACGGTGAAGGATAATCGTGCTTCCGTCGATTGTCCTGACTCTCAAGTCCAGAGCGTGATTGACATGTTCAAGGAGTGGTTGCCGGTTGCCACGCGCGCGTTCCGGGATTATCGGTCGACTCAGCGTGCGAAGGCGGCCGAGGAACGTCGAAGGGCACTCGCCAATGAGCGAGAGGAGCTTGATCGCCAACAGCGGTTACGAGCCAATATTCGCCTCTGAAATGCTCACGCCGATGACGGGATCTCCAACACCACCCCTGCGAAAACTCCCCCGCGATGAAGCCGGCTCATTCGAACTCAAGGGCGGGACCGGTGAAGCTGTCGCGTCCTGCACACTCGACGATTTCCTGGAGGTTTACAAGGTCGATGCCACCTTCAGAGTGAAGACGCCCGACTGCGTTGATCCCGATCGAACGAATCCAGCAGCTCCGTGGGTAATAACGACGCATGACAACGTTGGATCCGGAAATGCAGTAGTGGCGCGCGTCTTACTGCAGGGCAGAGACGTCGTCGACGCAATCGGCTGTCGCTCGGAACGACAGAAAGCCTACGTCATCCAAGCCCTGCATGGTTGCAAGGAGGCGCTTGTTGTGTGCGAGCGCGTAGCGCAAAGCGTGGCCGGAAGGATCGACGGTGTCATACATGAAATCGAGCGCGGAGATGTCAAGCGGGACCGCCGCACCGGCGCGATCAACCCGCTTCCGCAAGTGTCGGGTTTGGAGTCCGATGCAGCGACATTTCTCATTCATTCGAAGCGCGCAATTCGCGAAATCTGTCGACTGCCCGGAATTATCCTCGACTTTCCGACAACCGACACCAACTTCGAACACCTCGCGAAGACGCTTAGCCAGAGGGTCGGATCGGCCGAGGAGATTACGACGTTCGCGCAGCAAGTGGCTCCAGGTGTGAAGCACCTTATCGACCTGAGGAACTTTCAAGAGCATCCCGGGGCGACTCGCACGGTGGTTGAGAACTTCGGCGTCACGCCAACCTCGTCCGTTACGCCGCCCACGTGGTGCGTGGAAGGGCGCCGACCAGTTCCGATTCGCGAAGAGATCGTGAAGGCGGTCTCGTTCCTGATCGAAGTCGCAGAGTGGACCTTGATCCTTGCCATGGTACACGGCGCGACGAACAGGCGTCTCTATGTCATTGATGAGATCGAAGCTTCCGCCGTCGATCCGAAGATCCCGATCCGGTACCGCGTGTCGCTGGATCTTTCTCAGTTGACGCTTGAATCGCGTCTGCCGCCGACGCCTGATTCCAAGAGTAATGCTCAGGAACCATCATAGGGCCGGGTCATTCGCGACCCTTGAGCGTTGGCGTTCTGGATCTCCGGCACCCCCTCAACCGCCCTCCGCGTGTCCTCGACGCGCAGCGACACGTACCTCTGCGTCGTCACGACGCTCGAATGTCCAAGGCACGCCGCGATCGCCGTGATGGGCACTCCGTGTCGCGCCAATCGCGACCCCGAAGTGTGCCTCAGCGCATGAATGTCGACCGCGACCGACCCGTCCTCGTTTCTGAACCCAATCCCCGCCCGTTCGAGGAGTCGGGCCAGCAGCAGCCGCATTGGATTCCCATGGGCGTTAATCGACTTTTGCTTCGGGCTCAGGAAAACACGGTCCGCCGCGCGCCCGAGCGCCCGGACGTGGAACTGGCGCAGCCCGCGCAGGTCCTCGACCAAGTACCCCGGCACCGGCACCTCGCGCCTGCGATGCGTCTTCGCGTTCTCCGCCCGGACCGTGACGACCGCGCCGTCCAAGTCGACGTCGTTCCAGGTCAGCGTTGCGGCCTCGTTGTAGCGAAGGCCCAGGACGACCAGCGTCTTGATCAGCGGCGCCTGCGGGATCGGCACCATCCGCTTCCGGCCGGCGTACGCCTTCCCGAGCACGCCACTCGCGATCGTCTTCTCGGCGGCGAACCGTGACGCGCGGTCGGCGTCGTCCTGGTCCGCGGCGGCGAGGAGGCGGCCGATCTCGTCGTCACTCAACGCTCGGCGGACCTTCACCTTGGTGTCGGCCGTCTCGGGCAACGGGCGCAGGTTCGCGATCGGGTTCACGGGGATGCGTCCGGCGGAGACGCACCAGCGCAGCGCCGTTCGGAGCGCCCCGGCCTCGGCGTTGATCGATCGGTGCGACAACTCCTCCGCGAGCCTCTTCTGCCGCCGGAGCAGCATGCGTGGCACCGTCACGTCCCGGACGCGGGTACCGGCTCCGAGGTCGGCCATCAGCGCGTCAAGGTGAAGCCTCACCGCCCGGACATACTTCGGCCGGCGGAACGTGGCGAGGTCGGCGAGGTACTCGGCCATGAGCGCGGCCAAGAGCTGGTCCGGTGCCTCCTCGTCCCCAAGCCCGCCGACCTGGAGATCCCGGTCCCGGATCGTCTTCGCCAGGACCCGCTCGGCCACGCGCTTGTCGGTCGACAGGATCTTCCGATGACGGTGGCCCTTCGCGTCGGTCCACTTCGCGGCCCAGGCGAACGCTCCGCCCGACGTCGCCACCTTCATCAACGATCCCATGCCGAATCTGCGCATCACGTTCCAGCCTCCACGCGTGCGATGGAGCCTCGACTCCGGGGCATGCTCAAGGCCAAAGGTGGCTGACACCCAGATTGAATCCACCGCTCCACGTCGATGCGGCGCCAGCGCGGGATTCGGCCTCCGATCCGCATGGGTGCTGGGACGGCCTGCTCAAGGACGAGGCGGCGTAGCGTGCGGCGGTTCGTCCCGAGGATGGCGGCGAACGCCTTGGCGTCGATGAGAACGTCGTCGGTCCGAACCGGGGCGGCGATCGCGTCCCAGATGGGACCCAATAGGCGTGCCAGTTCTTCCGCGACAATTGCGCGCAACAGGCTTTCGTCCATAACGGCGATAGGAGTGCTCACCGCGTCGTCTCCCACGCGGCAAGGATGGCTGAATCGACCGCGCGTTTGACCTCGGGGTCGACAGGCCGGGAGATCGGATGACGACGGCCTGTGCCGTCGGTGTGGTACGGCCACCCGACGTACGGTTCGCCACGGCCTGAGATTCGGACGCGCATTCCGTCCAGTGGGGGTATCGTCTTCGAGCAGGAGTCGGCTGATGTGAGCGGTGTCCCCCGGCCGGTGGAGCCATTCCCGATCAGAGGACCAAGTCCATGAAGCATGCCGCCTTTCCCGAGACGCTCCAAGTTCGAGAATCGATTCCGCGACGAAGCGGCGTGCTGCTGGGACTACCTGCGAGCGATGAAGTGGCCGCATGGGATCCTGTTGTCCGAAGTGCGACGGCCGGCGTGCGTACTTCGTCATTGAGCGCGGTCGCGATGAGTGCGCGAGCTGTGGCCACCAAACATCGGTCGCTGTCGGGAACGATGTTTACGGCACGCGGACGCCGTTGCGAACCTGGTTGAAGCGATCCTCGAGTTCCTCTCGGCCAAGCATGGTTGTAGCGCAGCCCATCTCGCACGCGTCCTCGGGCTCGCCTACGACACGGCGTGGACGTGGCTTCAGAAGATCCGTGACTCGTTTTTCCGGCCGGAGCGGGAATCGCTGAAAGGGAGGGTTGAGGGCGACGAGACCTATTGCCGGTGGGCCGGAACCGGGCAAAAGAGGATGAGCGCGCGGCGGTGAAGACGATCCTCGTTGCCGAGCCGTCGAGATGAAACCGAGGAAGGGCTCCGGCGAACGAGGCTTGCGCCGGTTGACGACGCGAGCGGAAAGTCGCTCAAGCCATTCGTGGCAACGGTGGTGAAGGAGGGTTCCAGGGTTTGCACGGACGCATGGCGCGGCTATTGGGGTTGAAGATCGCGTACAAGCACAAGGTTGACGTGATCGGCGATCTCAGGCGCGCGTCGAAGTTCTTCCCGGGAGTCCATCGTGTGTTCTCACTTCTCCGGCGCCTAATCCTGGGCACCTATCACGGGTCTTGGAGCCGGAAGTGGGCTGCGCTCTACTGCGAAGAGTTCACGTTCCGCTTCAATCGGCGCACGGCATGCACACGGACTCACCTGTTTCGTCGCGCGCTGGAAGGTGCGCTCCGACGCGCGCCGAGAATCCATCTGCTGACCGGCGAAGCCCGCACGGCCAGCGTGGTTCCTGCATGAAGGCGATACCCCCACCGTCCAGAATGAGGCCCCCCACGACGACCCGCGCGAACGCGACGAGTCCCGTCGCATAGAGGTGGGGGGGCGACTTCACGACGACGATATCGCGGATCGCGAGTTGGGCGCCGCATCTTGGGCAGCTCATTGGGCGTCCTCCGACCCGCCGATCACGACCGTTGCGCACCAGCCGCAACGCCAGGTGCGGTCGGCGATGAGGCGCATCGGCTCCGTGCAGACAGGGCAGAGCAGGAGGGTCGTCATCGCCGACCTCCGTGCCGTCGAAGCAACTCGAGGCAGACGGTCGCGTCCTCCACGGCCGTCGACGGGCCGGGGCGGTGGATCACCTGGCGGCAGATGGTGATGAACGTCTCGTGGTCGATGCCGAGCCGGTCCCGAAGTGTGAGCGCGGGCGCGGGGGTGTTGGCCGCGCTCGAGATCTCGGCGACTGCGCGCGCACGAGCGTCGTTCTCCGACAACCCCGCCGAGACGAGATCATCCCAGCGGACCACGAAGACCGCCTGCAGGCTCACGTTCCAAGATGTCGGCGCCAGCGCTGATCGAATCGATGACTCGTGGGAGCGCACGAGTTCCCGCAACTCCGGCGTGTAGCGTTCCTTTGGGCCGCGGAACCGGAGGCGATCTCCATCGAAGAACAGGGCAATTCCCTCGCGCTCGAGGCAATCGAAGACCTGGGCAGCAGTCATACGGCATCGCCCTCCTCCACGCCGTCGGATGTCGGGGGCGGGGCCTTGGTCGCCGTGATGGTGATCAGCCTTCGTCCTGTTCCTGACTCGCGGTCGCCTCGAATCACTTCGATGCCGACCGCACGGAGAGCTGGTGCAACGCGTCCGAGCGCGCCGCTTAGGCGCGCCGCATCTACCGGCCAACCTCTCGCGCGCCGCATGTCGGGTGTCACGCGGCGATTTAGGAGATCCATGAGGTCAGCGGCGGGACCTGTCCACGACGAAACGCCGTTAGCGGTCCATTGGATGATCTCTTGGGCAAGTGGGTTTGATTCCAAAGCCTCTTCGACTTGATCGACTGCGTTCTCCTTCATGGCCTCGACGAAGGACCCATCTGGCCAACCAAGCGCATGCTCGATGGCCACACCGACTTGGGAAGCGTCCGCCATCCGGAAATCAGATGGAGTCTCGGCGGAGTCGAGGGCGCCCAGCAGTGCTGCGTGCCACAACATCCTGCACTTTTTGTTCGAGAACTTGACAACACGGGCGCTGGGGCGGGTCGCGGGAACGGGTGCGGACCCCGGCACCGTCGGCGGTCGAAGCCATCTCCTCGTTCGCGTGGCTCGTGGGACGGGTGGCCGTCAGGCGGCATTCGGTGCAGACTCCGGCGTGGGACTCGTACAGCTCTCACAGCGCGCTGCCCGGTTCGCGGCCAGGCGCGCGGTACGGGCAGCCGCGCGCTGGGTGCTCAGCGGTGCTGAGTGCCACAGCATTCTGCACTTTCTGTTCGAGAACTCGACAGGGGCGAGGTGGTCGGGACGTGGGAACGGGTTCGCGCCGCCCGGCTGCGTCGCCAGTCGAAGCCGGGTACTCGGTCGTGCCGCTCGTGGAATGGTTGGCCCGTCAGGCCGCATCGGGCTCGGCTCCCGCCTGGGGACTCGTACAGATCTCACAGCGCGCGGCTCGGTTCGCAGCCAGGGGCGCGGTTCGAGCTACCGCGCGCTGCGTTCTCAGGCTCCTCGCGACGTCGCCCGCGGTGCCGAGGTACATCTCGTCGGGCGTCTTGTAACGTCCCTGCGGGCGGCGGCTTGCCATGGCCTTTCCCGCTCGACGATGCACCGATGAGAGTCACTCAACGTCGGGAAAGCCATGCTAATGCCAGTGACGAGTTGTCGAACAGAGAAATGCAGAATGCTGTGGCTTGCAGCAGCCATACGATCAGCGGAGCTGCCTCCCATACGTCCGATTACCGATCGTTGCGCCCGCTCGGTCGAGCGCATCATGAGATGTGGGTAATTGAAAGGTTCGCCGGACGCTGACGGTTATTGGCTGAACCAGTCGTAGTTGCCGTACGAGTTTGGGAAGAAGTCGATGCGCGTGATGCCGGAGGTGACCGATCCACGAACGCCGAGCGCATAGATCATGTCGGTTGCGTTGGCGGTGGCGCCGACGGTGGGAAGCCCGCCCGGGGAGAAGTTGGCTGGGGCGGGAATCGTTGCGCCGACGACGTCTCCACCGGAGACGCCGATGAGCATGTTGCCCGTACCCGCAGCAAGCCCGGTGAGGCCGGCGATCGCAAGCCAATTGGTATTCGTGTCCAATTGGAGCTGGAACGTGTTGGGTGTCGTCGTGCCGAAATAGGCAACGCCATTGTAGGCGACGTTGATGACGCCCGGGGCGGGCTCCGTCATCGTGATGCTGCCCCCGGCCGCGGGGTTGAAGTCCGTCCAGCATCCGAAACTGGGTGGGTTCGTGGCGAACAGCGCGGCCGTTGGAGTGAATCCCGTGTTGCCGACGCCAAACGTGATGCGTCCGTTCGATTGGATGAACAGGGTCGAGAACGACCGGCCGTAGAAGGATATGCATCCCACGTTCACGGCGACTTGGGAGTCGTCCCCGGTCGGGCCCGCAATGGGCGTTGGAGGCACTGCCAACGCCGCAGTGCCGAGCTGGGCCGCCTGGCTCAACGAGAACCCGTCGCTGTTGGCCGGATCGGCGTTGAGCTGTTGGACCGACAGATACGTCCCCGCGGCGGGTGCGCTGAAACTGGCGGAGAACGTGCCGGGATAGGGCAAGAGGGCGGGAGCAAGCCCTCCGAAGACGAAATAGAGGCCGGCCGTCAGATCGATGTTCACGACCTGGCCAGCCCCCGTAACGAACGATCCAGGGGCACCGGCGGGCACGGTTGGCGATGTGTTGAAGGCGACGTCCCACGGAAGGGACGTGGGGCCGTCCGAGTTGACGGTCACGACTGACGTCGAGCAGACGGTCGTCACGGCCTTCGCGAGTCCCGTGCCCGTCACGCCATTGAAGCTCAGGCTCGAGTTCGGGGAATTGGTCTCGTAGAGCGGCGCCGGGAACGGAATCGTCGCGAAGGTAGGACCAGCCACGAGCGCTCCGTGGTTGTTGTTCCCCGAGGAGTCGACGCCGTTTCCGTCGAGCTGATAGGAGGCGTTCAGGTTCGGCGCCGCAAGGATGTGCTGGAACATCCCGGCGTTGATCTCCTGCGCTGTGCGCGCCGTCGACCAAATGCGCACGTCATCGAGGAGGCCGTTCCAACGCTCGTTCGCACCGCCTACGGCGACGTCGCCAGCGCCGATCCGAGTCGCAGCGCCGAGTCCGACGAGCGGGCCCGTGCCGGTGGCCTGTGCGACCTGAACTCCGTTGATGTACAGACGTGCAAAGGCGCCGTCATAGGTGGCGGCTACATGCGTCCAGTTGAGGAACGCACCGACGGCAAACGGCGACGTGACGCTCACGACGCCGCTCGTGCCGTTGATCCAAAGCCGGAGGTTGCGGGTTCCGTTGTTACCGGCGTCGACCCGGAGGAACCACTCGGCGATGCCCTGCACGAAGTTCTTCCTGCCGATCGTTGGATAGACATATCCGGTTGGCAGGCCCGAATCGTTGTAGGTGAACCAGGCCTCGAACGTGAACGCTGGCGGCGCCAACAGGGGCGACGCGGGAATCTCGATGTAACCGCCGAGCGGCGCCGCGGTGACGCTGAGGGCCTGATTCTGCCCGTGGGCTGCCGCGAGGACGAGGCTGGCGACGACGCAACCTATGGCGATGCGGTTCGTGTTGACGTTCACGTCGGTTCCTTTCGAGACGAGGAGGCGGTGACAGGAATGCGGCCGGCATCGTACCGCAAGGTCTGGTACCGCGGCGACCGCGCTCCGTGCGCCGCGATCCACCGGCGCCCGACTCGTTCGGGCGAACGAGTGCTCACAACCCTCGGATGACGCAGTCCACCGGCGCCGTCGGCCTGTCCTGGACCCACTCGCCCTGCCGCTCGCCTTGGCTGAGTCGCTTCGACGCGGAAAAACGGCGACCCGGCCATCAGCCGGCTGTAGACGAATGGTCAGCGCCTGCCGTCCAGGAATTCGACGACGACCGTGCCCTGGGCCGGAACTCGCACGTCTCGGTCGGGCCCGACGCAGCAGCCGCCGTTCCACGATCGAATCGTCATCGTGCCCGCGCCGAGGCCGTCGATCAGCCCGTTCGGACCACCGAATCGTAATGACGTGCTCGCGCTCCGTGGACCGACGATCACGCCTCCCATCGTGCCAGCGACTACCACGATGCCGCCCCGGCGCAGCTCGATCGCTGCTTCGAGTGCGCGATGCTCTCCGTTTCGGATCGTGAATGCCGTGGTGAGGGCCGGGGCGAAGTGAGGCGCGGCGATCTGGAGTCGGTGGCGGCCCGGAGCGAGGTGTGAAACCCGGAATCTGTGTTCACGCTCTCCACTACCGCCACTCGTCTGGACGAACGGTCGTTTTGGTCGCTCGTCTCTGATGCGATGCACCGCAAGGATGTCCAGGACGGCATCGGGGCTGACTGCGACCACCTCGGCGGAGCTGCAACCATCGAAGACGACGACGCCTTCGATGCTGCCACCACCCTCCGGCACACGCCGCAGCGCTCGTTTCACGGACTCCTCATCCGGTGGCTCTCTCAGGCGGTCATCGAGCGCGGTCGCCAGCCTTGGATCCGCCGTCGCCCTATCGAACGAGCCCGGAACGACTATCGATCGCCCATCGACTATGACCGGGACGAAATCCCGTTCACGGTCGACGATCGCGACGACGGCTCCCGATGGGACCAACAGCGACCCGTTCCCGCTGGTGACGCCTTGCCGCGCCACGACGAGATTCTCGTATCGAGGCCCGAAGCGCATCGCAGCCACATGAGAGGAGTCGTGGACTCCGATCAGCATGGCGACGCGCACGTTCGCGAGCGGCACGCTTCGCTCGTCCACGAACATGACGACCCTGTCACCTGACTCAAGAACGGGCAGGCGTGGCCTGAACGTTTGACGCTGGAAAGGCCGGACGAGGTCGCCAGCGTCGCCGCATACGACCGCGAGCGGACGGTCGATGACGAGCGACCAAGACGGCAACGTGAGAGTGGCGTGCCCGTGGAGATCGGTTCTGGCAGTGTCGATCGGAGGATCGAACGCAGCGCGACGTCGCGCGCTCGACGCCAGAGGTCCGAGGAACGAACGCAGGGCGACCGCCACGTTTTCCACTGGCGCAGCAGTCGGGTGCCGGGTAACGCTCGCGACGACCTCGACAGGCTCGTCGGAGGACTCCTGGGCGCTTGCCCGGCCTGCGAGAGACGCTGCGATGATCAAAGACGCCAGGCAGCGCCCGATGAGGCTGGACGCGGATCCGTGCCCGCTTGCGTCGCACGTGAGTGTGCTGGCGATCATCGCCACCGTCACGTGCAACCCGCGTACCCCGAGGCCGGGTCGTTCGTGGCACAGCGGCAAATCGAGCGTCGCTGAGGCTTGCAGGTGGAATCGCACTCGAGCGCCCCGCGCGAACTTCGGTTTCGAATCGGTAACCCTGATGGTGGGTTCGCTCGATGCGACGCGGACGCTGCGTCAGACGCAGCCGACCGGGGCGCCGGATCCGACAGGGCGCGCAGCGACTTCGGCACGTAGCGTTCCGAGGCGACCGTCCGGCTGTCGATCGCCGGAACGCCCGCCAACGCTCGATGCCGTGAGCCGCCGGGTTCGAGCCGTTGCCGCGGCGGCCCTGGACGACCCGGAGGGTCCGCCCGCGATCGGCGTCAGGACCGTTGCCGGGCGCCGTCCGGTCCACTCCAAGGTCGTCGTCCTCGAGAGCGCCTTCGAGAATGCCGACGGTATCGCGCCCCGATCAGTCGGGTCGCTCCGCGCGCTGGCCTACGATTTCCGCGCGGGCACCATCTCGGCGCTCTCGAGGTCTCGGGTCGCGTCGCCGCGTCGCGAGAAGCGAGGGACCAGCGCCCCCACGCGTCGCCGGTACGTGGCGTAGGCGTTGCCGAAGACGCGGAGCAGATCACGTTCCTCGAAGGGGATTGCAAGGAGGATGTAGGCGCTGAGCAGGCCGGCGAGGCAGAGGTGCGAGAAAGTCATTTTCGGGGTTGCCCAAAGAGCGACGAACCAGCCGACGTAAAGCGGGTGACGGACGTAGGCATAAGCGGACGGAGCGCGGAAGGGCCGCGGCTCATAGGCGCGCCGGCGGAAGTGCAACCACACTTGTCGCGTGCCGAACAGGTCGAAATGGTCGATGAGCATGCTCGCGGCAGGGACCGCGAGCCATCCGAGGGCGAACAGTCCCCACAGCAGAGAGGTTGCCGTGAGACCACGGGCCTCCCAAACGGTTCCCCCGAGCGGACGCCACTGCCAGATCAGGAGAATCGTCACGGCGCAGGACGCGAGGACATACGTGCTCCGCTCGATCGGTCGCGGAATGAAGCGGGTCCAACGTTCCTTGAACCATGGACGGGCCATGATCGAGTGCTGAAGGCCGAACGCGACGATCAGCAGGGTGTCGACGAGCACCGAGACGCCGAGCGATCCCCGGGGCGGGCCGTCGATCTGTGGGATTCCCAGGACGTCGAAGCCGCCGACGAAGACGCCGAGGCAGGCGTACACACCGAGGAACAGGAGGTGACAGAAGACGCCGTAAGCGAGAAAGATGAGGCGTTGCATGACGCCAGACAGAGCGGCGCGAGATGGTCAGGGGTGACGCGGCCGCCGACCAGTCCCCTCAGCTTGGAACGCAAACCCCGCGATCGCAGGGACTTTGAATTCCCAAAGTGCGCGCCGAAACGCGACGCGATCGCGGCATCCGCCCGACCTGAGGACGATGCGAGACCTCAGCGACGGCTCCAACGGACCGGTCCGTGCGCCGGCGGCGCTGCAAGAGATCGACGGCGTCGCGAGTGGATCGGTCGTGCGGCGCGGGGTGAATAGATCGAGCGGCGAGCCAGCGGACCGCCGGCAGGCCGACGGTCCACCGCTCCGATGGTCAGAACTGGCCGGCGATGCTCGCGATCTGAGTGAGGGCGTCCTTCATGGCGTTGAGCTGCGCGACGATGCCGTTCAGGTTTGCGAGCACGTCGTTCGACGCCGCGGAGGACGTCTTGCGCGGACGGCCAGGGCCGCGCTTCGCGGGCATCGACGCCGCGGGTGCCGCGGCCTTCGCCGGGCGACCGGCCTTCTTGCGCTTGGCAAGGCCGAGCATGAGCTGCGCGCGGCCAAAGGAGATCGGGAAGATCTTCTTCAAGCCCTTGGCCTTCGCTCCATCAGCGATTTCCCGGTACGTGACGTTCTTGTTCTTGCGCATCTGCTCGAGGATGTACTCCATCTCGGGCGACTTGGATTTCTCGACCGGCTTCTTTGCCATTGGTGTTTTCCTCGGTCAGTAATGAAAATAGGGCCGCGGGACTATAAGCCGCATTTTCATAGAGCCCAATAGTCGGCATTGAAGCGATCGCGACCTTCGTGCTCCCGGGGTGCGCCTGCCAGGTTCCTGGAAACGTGCATCGGCGAAGGTGCGTACGCCACGCTCCGTCGGGATCCTGAGCGCCACGTGGGCCGCCGCGAGTCCTCCGATGGCGTGTCAAACGCGGCGGTTCCGGTGGCCCGCGAAGGAGGATGACACCGCGCGTCGGTCCTCCTACCTCGATCCGCGGACGGCGTTCGCGCCCGACCTGGTTGCAGGTCCAGGCGCCCCGGCCCGCGTCCAGTCGCGCCTCAGAGCTGATAGCGCGACAAACCGTGCGACATGCGCAACCCCGATGGATGCGACGGGTCCAGGTAGACGAACTGGAGCGTCACCGGGAACCCGAGCGGAGGATTGGGCTGCAGCACTCCAGGGAGGATGAACTTGCCGCCCGGCGCGGTGCCGCTCGGGTCGAATCCGAGCGAGATCAGGCTTGGCGTGCCGAGGAGCCCGATGCCGTCGACGATCGCGCTCATGGTGCCGAGATTCACGGAGAGCACGAAGTCCGAAGTCGGATCCGGGAACGGAACGATCGGCGTGATGTTGGCGCCATCGAGAAGCAGCGTGAATGGCGCGTTTGCGACGCCACCCTCCAGCAGGATCGAGAACACCTCACCCGGTGCCGGCCCGAGCGGCGTCGTATCGAGCGTTCCGCGATTCTGGTGGTGAGTGACCTCGAGCGCCACGGTATTCGAATCCGCCGTGCCGAAACTCTCCACCCCGATGGCGATTCCGCCCGCCTGACGCGCCACCGCGAGAGTCGACGGCACCGTCGCCGTCAGTTGCGTCGCCGACACGAACGTCGTCACGAGTGCGGTTTGATTCGCGTAGACGACCGAGCCATTCACGAAGTCCGATCCCGTGAGCGTCACCGTCGCCGACGGGCCACCCGTGGTCAGCGGACTGATGACCGTCGGGGAAATCGTCGCGATGTGTGGCGCCTTCACCAGGAACGCGAGACCCGCCGACAACCCGCCACCGGGTCCCGGATTGAGCACCGCGAGCGTCGCGGCTCGTGCGGGAAGTGGGAGGTTCGCCGGGATCGATGCATTCAGCTGCGTCGCCGACGCAAACGACGTGGCGAGCGCGACGCCGTCGAGCTTCACGACGCTTTGCACCGTGAACCCCGACCCACTCAACGCGACCGATCCACCGGCAGACCCGGCAAGCAAGAATGCCGGGCTGGATGCTGCCGCGATCGGGGCCGGATTCTGCACCGTAACGTTCGCGGACCCCGACGATCCGCCAGCCGGCGCCGGGCTCGTGACGGTCACCTGTGCCTGCCCGGCGGCTGCGATCAGCGTCGCCGGAACCGATGCCGTGAGACTCGTGGAGGTGTTCACCGTCGTCGTGAGCGGTGTCCCGTTGAACTGCGCAACGCTCGCGGGGACGAAAGAGCTACCGGTGACGGTGATCGTGAACGCGGCGCCGCCTGCCGTGACGACGGATGGGGCGACGGAATTGACGACCGGCAGTGGGTTGTTGATCAGGAAGGTGAGTGCATTGGAGCTTCCTCCGCTCGGCGGCGGCGTGAACACGGTGACGGTGGCGAACCCGCCACTCGATAACAGGGCTGCAGATACCTGCGCCGTGAGCTGCGTTGCGGATACGAACGTCGTCGGGATCGACGCGCCATTCCACCTCACCACGCTGGTGTTGACGAACGCCAGACCATTGACGGTCATCGTGAAGGCCGGAGACAGCGCATCGATTTGCGACGGCGACAATGAGACGAGCCCGGGACCCGGTGCGAAGATCGTCACGGTTTGCGGCGCCGAGCTTCCACCGGCCGGCGTCGGGTTGAACACCGTGACGGCGGCCGTTCCCGGTTGGGCGATGAGGCTTGCGGGAACCGTCGCCGAAAGTTGCGTGGTGTTCACCAGCCCGGTCGTCAGGTTGACGCCGTTCCATCGCACGACACTCTGAGAATTGAATTGAGAGCCGCTGACCGCAAGCGTGAACGTACTGCCGAGCGCCGTAACGTTCGCCGGGCTCACGCTCACGAGTGATGGCGACGGGTTGTTGATCGTGAAGTTCACCGCGGGCGAACTCCCGCCCCCCGGGGCAGGGTTGACCACGGTCACCGGCACGATGCCGCCGGTCGCCAACAGGCCCGCCGGAATGTTCGCTTGCAGGCTGATGCTCGAGACGAACGTCGTGGGGATCGCCGTAGCGCCGAAGTGCACGCTGCTCGTCGGCGTGAAGCCGCTCCCGGTCAGCGCGATGGTTCCTCCGCCCGAGCCGGCCGTCGTGCTGTTGGGGAGCACGATCGAGAGGAATGGAACGGGAGACGGAGGAACGACCGTGACGGTGACCGACCCGGCAGGTCCGGCCGCATCGCCGAAGATGACGAGCGCGTGGGTTCCGCTCGTCGGCAGAGCGACCGTGGCTGCGCCGCTCCCGCTCGTGCCGGAGAAATCGGCATCGGCCCGCGATACCCACTGTGAGTCCGACCGCGGTCGGAACAGTGCCCATGACGCTGCGGCGCCGTTGACGGTTATCGAGTGGTTCCCCGGCGTCGTGACGTCGAACTGCACGATCTTGATGATGTCGTCCGGCGTCCCAGTCTGGAAACTCACGGAGGTCGGCGTGAACAGGGATGCCGTCACGATGCTCGCGAGCTGGAGCGTGCCGGTGCCCGTTCCGGCGCGTCGCTCGACGATCCCGTCGGTCACTGCGATGGTGCCCGCGTGCCCGTCGGCGATCACGAAATCCGCGAGCCCTGAAGCCGATTGAGACTCGCCCGTGGCGATGAACGCATCCCAGTTCGTTCCGGCCGGCCCCACGACACCGAAGGCGTTCCAGTTGTTCACCGACGGCGTCACGGACACCAGCCGGTCGGTGGTCACCGCCAGCTTCTGACCCAGCGTCGTGAACGACGCGGCGACACCCTGCGTCGTCACGTGCGCCGTGTATGGCCTGGCGGCGGACACCGGCCCGTCATCGCTGACGACGACCAGCGCTGCGCTGTCGAGCGTTACTGAATGGAAGGTTCCACCGACCACGTCCGTTGCCGCGGCTTCGTCGGGTCCCATCCAATGCTCCTCGAGCGAATTCATCACGTACCACCGCATGGCCGAAGCGCCGCCACCGCCGGTGACGAGCACGCGCCGCAGGCCCGACGATGGCGTCAGCGGCTCCACGGCGATCATCCGGCCCGTTGCGAGCTGCTCCGTTGCGCCCGAAGCCAGCTCAGTCACGTGCTGCATGGTCGCGCCGAGGATGCCGGACGCGCGCGCGACGGCACCTTCACTCGTCGGGATGGCACCCAGATGCCCGTTCGCCACCGCGAAGTCGAGCAGGCCGGTCCCGTTGCGCGACTGCGCCGGGCCCAGGAACAGATTCCAGTTGCCGAACAGAAACTGGTTTGGCGGCGTCGTGAGTGCAACCGCATTCCAGACGTTCGCGGCGGGGGTCAGCGAGAAGTCCTGGCCCGCAGGCAATGACGGCACGCCGACGGCGCCCCCGTTCGCGGTCAGCGCGATGTCCGGCGACGCCGCCGCAATGGCTACCGAGACGGTTTCAGGGAACGCATGCGAGATCCCGAAGACGGGCGACAGTCCGAACGAGCCCGAGAAGTCTTCGAAGATCACGATGGCGTGCCACCCGACGCCAAGCGATACGGAGTCGACCGTGTTGCCGCCGACGGTCCCGGAGGCGAGCGCGGCCTCACTCCGCGGCCGCCACGCGGTCGTCGAGCCCGGCGCATAGAGGCGCCACTTCAGGCCGAAAGGACCCGCGACCGTGACGTCGTAGGTGCCTGCCGTCGCGACGTTGAACTCGACGATGCGGGCGAGCGCGCGAACTCCGTTCGTGATGTTCCAACCCAACGTCGTCGACGACCCGATCGCCAACGTCGTCGCGGTGTCGAATTGCACGCGGGATTCACCCGGCGATCCACTCCGGTGCACGTAACCGGATACCGGCGCGAGGTTCGGATTGAGGTTGCCATTCGAGATCAGGAAGTCGCAGAGCCCGTTCGCCTGACTGCTCGTCACGCCATCGATTTCCAGGTCCAGATCGTCACCCGCCGAACTGTAGGCACCGATCACGGCGACGACATTCCAGCTCGAATTGGACGGAGTGATCGCGAGTGCACGAGGCGAACAGGCGAGGTTGGTCGCCGCGCTCTGCCCTGGCGTCACCGCGAGGATCGTCTGGCACGTCTTCGTCGCCGCGATGGCCGACTGCAGGTTGGCATTGAGGATGCTCGTGCCGTTGTTGGACTGACCGAGAGCCGGATTGCATCCACCGGTCGTGTGGATCGCAATGACTTCATTGGTCGAGTCGACGAGGACGGGCGCGCCGGCGCTCCCCGTGTCCGTGTCGACCCAATACGAGATCGTGTCCCCGAGCACGAACGTGAACGGGCCGTGGTCCGTCTGTTCCGCGAAATTGCGTGACGCGGTCGTGTCGGCACCGAAGCTGTTGATCTGGAGCTGCGTGGTGAGCCCCGGAATGGACGCGGCCTGACTCAAGCCGACGCCCTGGCGGCCATCGACGGTCTGTCCGCTCGAGTTCGGGTGCAGTCGCATCACGGCCCAGTTGTTTCCGACACCCGTGTTGGCGGACAGGATCGACGTCTGGTCGACGGGATATTGGTCGGCCACCGGAGGGTGAACGATCGAACCCGAGCTGTTCGACGGCGGAACGTTGAACTCGGCGATGACGATGCTCCCGCCGACGCTCGCGCCCTGGCCGCAGACGACCATGCCACCCTGAACCACGTTCGGGGCGTGCATCATGAAACCCGAGCTCCCGCCGGCCGTCGCCGAGCTCGACGAGATGAATCGGCACACGAACGCCGTGGCTGCCGGGACGCGGTTGTCCGAATCACACAGGCTGTCCGGCCCAACAGGCCCGACGCCGCAAAGCAGATGGTCGATGCTTGCGCTGACCGTAGAGCCGGGTGACGCCCACAGTTCGACGACGAGGAGATTGGAGTTGAACCAGGCACTCTGGTTGGACCATTGCTTCAGCCGCAGCGGATCCAGGATCTGGGAGTCGTTCGTGTGCGGATCTCGGATCAGCACGTGGTCGAGTTCGGATCCGAGGTTCACGTCGCCGAACGCGATCTGAATCGACGTCACGCCGGGCAGGTTGATGGTCGTCGACCAGACCGCGGCCGGCGCCGACCCCGTGTTCGCAAGGACCGCGCTTGCCACGGGCCAGTTGAAGGCATTGACCGAAAGTGGGGCCTGTTGGCCGGGTGCGGCCGCACAAACCGTCAGGACGACGAGCATGGGTATGGATGGGCGTTGCATGGCTGATCTCCGGGAATTGCTGCGCCTGCCCGCGACGGGAGGGGGATTTGCGCCCCAGGCCGGGAGGCTCTCATGGGGTTCAGCGGAGGTCGTGGGGGAGAGCGAACAGCCCCTGGGAAAAACCCGCGAGGTCGTGTGGCGTGAGCACTGACGTGGCTTGGCTGCGACTCCTCGCCGCGCTTGCCGCCCGACGCAACGCGGCCTAGACTCGCGCGTTGTGCCGCCCGCCTCTCGAGATCCCCTCGACCGCCTCGCCCGTGCCGTCGAGATCGCGCTGAACCGGTCGAGCTCTGCTACCGACCCGGATCTGCTCACGGCCAACCCTGACCTGCGAGACCTCCTCGAGCCCCTGTTGACGGCCGCCGCACCTCCAGGGGATGTCCCGACGCACCGATCGGCCACTCCGCAGCCGGCGGGCGCTGAACCGGTGCGACTCGGGCCCTATCGCCTCGTTCGTGAGCTGGGACGCGGGGGACAGAGCGAGGTGCATCTCGCTCGCGACACGCGTCTGGATCGCCTCGTCGCGTTGAAGCTCCTGCGAGCCCCGTGGTTCGCCGCAGCGGAGCGCCTCGAGCGCTTTCGTCGCGAGGCCTTGATCGCGTCGCGATTGGATCATCCCGGCATCTGCACGGTATTCGAAGCCAGTGTGGAGGACGGACTGCCGTACATCGCCATGCGCTTCCTCGCCGGCGAAACGTTGGCCGCTGGCCTGCATTCGGAACGCTCAGCACGTCGCGTCCCTGCGCGCAGCACCATCCTCACGCGCGTGCGCCAGGTCGCGACCCTCGCCCGGACGTTGCAGGCCGCTCACGAGGCCGGCGTGCTCCACCGCGATCTGAAGCCTGCGAACGTCATGATCGGCCCCGATGGTCAGCCCGTGATCCTCGATTTCGGGCTCGCGCGAACCGATGAACCGGGCGAGGCCCTGACGCAGACGAACGCGATCTTCGGCACGCCGGCGTACATGGCGCCTGAACAGGTCTCCCATGGGAGCGGCGCGACGGACCGGCGCACGGACGTCTACGCGCTCGGCGTCATCCTCTACGAGTGTGTCGCGGGTCGGAGACCGTTCGACGCCGCGACGACTCTCGAGCTCTACCGGTGCATCCGCGAGGACGAGCCGCAGGATCCGCGGCGCTGCAACCCGGAGGTGCCGCAGGATCTCGCGACCGTCATCGCGACGGCCATGGCCAAGGAGCCGGCGAGCCGGTACGTCTCCGCCACGGCGCTCGCGGATGACCTGGAAGCCGTGCTCGCCGGCCGCCCCGTCGCCGTGCGTCCGATCTCCACCGCGGCGAGGCTCTGGCGGTGGGCGCGACGAGAACCGGTGAAGGCCACCCTCGCCGTGACTCTGCTCACGCTCCTCCCGCTCGTTGCGTCGCTCGCCACGTACTCCGTGATGACGCGAGACGACGTGGAGGCCACGGCGGCGCGCAAGCTCGATGATCGCGTCGAGGCCATGCTGGAAGACGGGTACTTCCAGCTGGGAGAGGAGCGGTGGGATCAGGCTGCCGCGGCGTTCGAGCAGGCGGTCTCGCTGAACGCCCGTTCCGTCGAGGCACGCGCCGGCCTGGCTCTGACCAAGTTGCGCGCGGGCGATGCGGCAGGCTCGCTCGGCCTGCTTCGATCATTCGACGGCCGAACGCCCGCGCTGCTGCGAGTGCAGGTGGAGGCGCTCCGCGCGACCGGCGATGCCACCGGGGCCGACGCACTCGCGCGTACGATCCCCGCGCCCGCGACGGGCCTCGACCTGTTCCTCGCCGGATGCACGGAGATGTCGCGCGCCACCGCCGATCGCAGCGATGCCTCGCGGCGTGCTCTCGATCATCTCGAGCGGGCCATGCTGATGCCCGGTTCCGATCGCGCGTTCTACCTGTACCAGCTCGCGTACGCGGCGGGTCATGCCGGGGATCGTGCGGCGGCCGAGCGCGTCGCCCGCACGCTCGTGGCGCGAT
The DNA here is from genome assembly GCA_044222185.1 of Planctomycetota bacterium. Taxonomy (GTDB): domain Bacteria; phylum Planctomycetota; family CAIWVZ01; genus JBGANV01. The sequence goes on along the minus strand of JBGANV010000008.1, from coordinate 281,201 downwards.
GGCCGACGTCGGCGATGGCACTCCTGCGCGCAGGGTTCGCGCTGACGCTGACCGGCGCGCTCGGCGATGCACTGCCCATCGTTCGCGACGGCCTTCGACGACTTCCCGAGAGCGCTTCCGGTCACCTCTATCTCGCCACGATCCATCTGGGCATGGGCCTGCCGAAGGAGGCGCTTCACGAGGCCGAGACCGTCGTGAACCTCCGGCCGGACGGCGCCGATGGATGGTCGATGCTCGGACTCTGCCGCATGAAACTCGGCCAGCCCCAGGCTGCGGAGGAAGCCCTTCGCAAGTCGATGGCGCTCCGTCCGGGCCGACCCGAGGACGCGAACGGAATCGCGATGTGTCTCTGGCAGACGAAGGGCCTCGACGCCGCGCGCGGCGCCTTCGAAACGCTGACGCGGCAGTCGCCGGATTTCCCAGACGGCTGGTGCAATCTCGGCATGGCACTCGGCCGGAGCCAGAACCTGGACGGCGCGATCGCCGCGTACCGCAAGGCCATCGAACTGCGACCCGACTTCGCCGAGGCCCTCTCGAACCTGGGGCTCACGCTCCAAAAGAAGGGGGAGCTGAACGCGGCGATCGACGTCTCGCGCAAGGCCTTGGCAAGCGCGCCGTGGTCCGTGCCGATCCGGAACAACCTGGCCGTGCAGTTGAAGGACGCCGGTGGCGCCGACGAGGCCGTGCCGATCCTGGAGGAGGCGCTGCGCCTCGATGCCGACGACGCGAATGCACACTGCAACCTGGGACTCGCCTTCGTTCGTCTCGGCCGGTTCCACGAGGCGCTGGTGCAACTGCGGACGGGCCACGAGCTGGCGTCGCGCCGGCAGGACTGGAAGTTCCCCTCGCAGAGCTGGATCGACGACGCGGAGCGGCTCGTCGAACTGGAAGATCGGCTTGATGAGGTTCGCGCCGGCAGGGGGCCCGCGCCGACTCCTGGCGAACGCGTCCTCCTGGCTGGCTCCGTGTGTCGGCCGAAACGCCGGCACTCGGAGGCCGCGCGTCTCTACGGCGCGGCACTCGAGGCGGAGCCCTCGATCGCGCGTGACCGCACGAAGACCCTGCTGGTGACCGCGGCACGATCGGCGCTCGCGGCCGCGGCCGGCGAGGCCGTCGATGCCCCACCTGACGCCCGAGAGCGTGCGGAACTGCGCGATCGTGCCCTCCTCTGGCTCCGGCAGGAGCTGTCGGCCCGGGAGGATGATCTCGACGGCGGTGCATCGAGCGACGAAGAAATTCGCACGAAGCTCTCGTCGTGGACGGATCCGGGACCGCTCCTGCGGACGTCGACGAGCGAGTGGGGCGCGACTCAGGACGAGGGCGCACGGACGACGTGGAAGGCGCTCTGGGAGCGGTGGCGAGATCTCGCGCTTCGCGCTGGCGTGCCGAAGCCGCGGGTTTCTGCCGTCGCGACGGGGGGTTCGCCGAAATGAGCCTGCCTCACACCTCGACGCGCGACCTGCTTGCGGCCGTTCACCGCGGCGAGCCGTCCGCCATGGCGGCGATCCTGCGCGACCACCTGCCGTTCATCCGCGACCACGTTCACCGCCGACTCGGCGCGCTCATACATTGGAAGGCGGAGACGGACGACCTCGTGCAGGAAGTCGTCGCCGCGTTCCTCGCCTATGGTCCTCGTTGTCTGCTCTCGGACGCGGCGCATCTGCGGGCGCTGCTCGGGCGCATCGCCGAGAACGTCCTTCGCGACGAGCACGACCGGTGGCGGGCGCAGCGGCGGGACGTTCTTCGCGAGCGTCCCATGCCAGGGGACAGCGTGATCGACCTGGATCGGCCCGTGGATTCGGTCACGACGCCCAGCCAGACGGCCATGCGGAACGAGACGCGCGACTGGGTGCGGCTGGCGCTCGAGCTCCTCGCGACCGACGACCGCCGCATCATCCAGCTGCGTGAGCTGGAAGGGCGTTCGTTCGCAGAGGCCGCGACGAGCCTCGGGATCGCCGAAGATGCCGCTCGCATGCGATTCAATCGAGCCCTGGTGCGACTGACCGCGGTGGTACGTGACCTTCAGGGCGGCCGCCTCGCCGACGCCCTGCGCGCCCATGAATGAACCCGGCCTTCGCCGGATGGAGATCTCAGCGATGAATCATCGGCTTCGCTTCCTCGGCACCGCAGTCGTCTGGGCGTTCGTCGCCATCACCGCAGGCGTCGCCCAGGAGTCTCGCCCCGCCGATCTCACCACCGCAGTCGACTCGGTCATCAAACCGGCCATGGAGCAGGGGCGGATCCCGGGTGCTGGAGTCGCGGTCGTACTGGACGGTGTCCTCCGATTGGAGCGAAGCTACGGGAAGGCCGACCTCGAGAACGCCGTCGAGGTCACGCCCGAGTCCGTCTTCCGGCTTGCGTCGATCTCGAAATCGCTGACAGCCGTGGCGGTCATGCAACAGGTCGAGGCGGGGAAGCTCGGCATCGACGACGACTGCCGCAAGTGGTGCACGGCGTTTCCCGACAAGGGCGCCACGATCACGACCCGCCTTCTCCTCACTCATCAGAGTGGCATCCGGCACTATCGTCCCGGCGAGATCGACAGCACGCGCCATTATCCGAACCTCACGCAGTCCCTCGATCCGTTCAAAGAGGACGCGCTCGCGTTCGCGCCCGGGACGAAACATGGCTACTCGACCTACGGCTACACGGTGCTCGGGTGCGTGCTCGAAGCGGTCGTCGGGGCTTCGTTTCCCGATTTGATGCAGAGGAACGTCTTCGCACGGGCCGGAATGACCCATTCGCAGACGGACGATTCACACCGGTTGATCCCGCATCGAGCCCGGGGCTACCGCCTGCGGAGTGACGGCACGCTCGAGAACTGCGCCCTCGCCGACACCAGCGCGAAGGTGGCCGGCGGTGGGTTCAGCTCGACCGCGGGAGACATCGCGCGGTTCGCGATCGCGCTCTTCGACGACCGCCTCGTGAAGGCGGCGACCCGTCAGGAGATGTGGACTCCCCAGACGACGCGCGACGGTCGAGCGACCGGCTACGGCCTGGGCTTCGCCGTCGCGAAGCGCGGCGATCACACGGACGTTCTTCACACCGGAGGGCAGCAAGGTACGACGACCGTTCTCTACATGCGCCCCGACCGGCGCGCCGCAGTCGTGTGCCTCACGAATCTCGAAGCCGCGAAGGACATTGCCGGGTTGGGGCGGCGGCTGCTGGAGGCGTGCTTGCAAGCACCCACGAGCAAGTGACTTGCGACGACGCGGAGATTTCTTCAGCTCCCGCGACGGCGAAGTGACGCATAGGGGGGTGCCCGGGCAATTTCAAAGCCCCGCCGCCGCGCTGCCATTCCGGGCGCACGCACCCCCCGAGCGCGCGGTCGGCGTCAAACGGAGACTACTCATGTCACGCTTTTTCATCGTTCCCGCGTTGCTCATCGTTTTGGCGCTGCCGCAGTTCCTGCGCGCGCAGTGCCCCGACCCCGCCGTGCCGCCCGGCGGATTTCCGGTCCAGCAGTTCCTGAATCTCGTCGCGAACTTCAGCGACGGCGCCCGCGCGCGAATGGACGTGCGGATGCCCGTGGGCGCGCCGGGACCGTGCGGCTGGCCCCTCATCGTCTTCGTCCACGGGGGCGGCGGTGATCGGTCGGTCGTCGCCGGAGAGGCACTGAACTTCGCGTCGCACGGGTACATCACGTGCGCCTACGACGTCCGCGGTCAGGGTGACTTCCTCACGCTGAACCCGTTGGCGCTGGCCCACACATTCCAGGGTGTCCGCGAGCTCATCGACCTCTTCGAGGTGATGGAGCAGACGGAGGCGTTCTTCCCACCATTCGTGGATTTCAACCGGATCGGTGTGACGGGCTACTCCCAGGGTGCACAGCACTCCTGGTGGGCCGGCCAGCACTCCGGTCGCGTTCCTCCGCCGAACCCGTGGCGCGTGGCGCCGTTCCCGGTCATCTCGGCCATCGTTCCGAAGGACTCGGAAGCCGGTCTGGGGAGCGGTCCGAACGGGAACGCCTTCTCCCCGAACTTCCTCGAGAAGGTGTTCGTTCCGAACCCGAACTTCGAGTACCGCCCGGCTGAGATGGCTTTCCTCCAGCCACTCGTCCTCGCCGAGAACTTCGCCGCGGTCGCCGCGTTCGTCAACGCACCCGGCATGGACGCCACGCCACTCCTCCAGAACATGACCGTGCCGGTGTTTGCGCACGTCTCCTACGACGACAAGCGCGTCTATCCGTCGTCTGGCCTTCTCGCATGGACCCTGGTGCCCAATGCGACACCGAAGAAGTTCCAGGCCGGAACCGGCGGGCACGATTCGCCCAGCAACCAACGCGACCGTGCGCTCTTCGAAGAAACGCGCCGAGACTGGTTCAACCGGTTCCTGAAGAGCGTTCCCAACGGCGTGGCCTCGGGCAATCGCATCCTCGCGGAGGTCACCCCGGAGAACGTCACGACGTACCAGGACTCGAGCTCGCTGTGGGATTTCCGCGTCCAGGACGCGATCCCCGCGCCGACGGCGGTCAGCCAGCAGTTCTTCATGGCGGCCGGTGGAAACCTGCAGGCCGCGCCCGCTGTCGGCCCGACGGCGAACCCTCTGATTCACGCCGTGCCGCCCGGGTTCGCGATGCCGGCCTACGTCGGGTTGTTGCCGACGGCGGCGCAGCTCGCCGCGATCATTCCGCCTGATTCGGTGTCCTGGACGTCCCCGCCGCTCGCCACCGATCGACTGATGCAGGGCATCGCGACCATCGAGCTTCGCGTGAACTCCACGGCGCCCGATTACCAGCTGCACGCGGTGATCTTCGACGTCGCGCCCAACGGCGCGCAGCGCTGGGTCACCAGTGACTCGTTCACCACGCGTGGAGCGCTCGGCCTCAACACCGTCACGATCCACCCCTACCTCCAGTCGTATGCGTTCCGGCAGGGGCATCGGATTCGCGTCACCGTCGAGAACATGCACATCCACCGTCCGCCGACCGGTTCGGCCGCGGAGATCGAGGTGGCGCCCGTCTTCATGAGCTCGGTCGTGACGGTCATCGAAGGCGGAGCGACGCAGTCGTCGGTGACGCTGCCGTTCCTGCCGTACACACAACCGGTGTTGGCGGCGTATCCGCTGTCGCAGTCGGCGGCCGCGCTCGTCGATCAGCGGCTCACGGTGCACACGAACTCGGCTCAGGCCGGGAACGTCTACCTGTTGCTCCCATCGCTGTCGGGCTCCACGCCGGGCACGCCAATCCTCGGCATCACGTTGCCGGTGAACTTCGACGCCCTCACGAACGCCGTGATCGCGAATCCGGCGACGCCGCCGTTCGTCAATGCGTCCGGTCTGCTCGGCGCGACGGGGTCGGCGGACATGGGGCTCGCCATCAATGGGTTCTCGTTGCCGCCCGCGTTCATCGGAGTGGAACTCACCCTCGATGTCGCCATGTGGAACGGCGTGTCGCTCGGCGCGACCAACGCCGTGACCATCCCGATCGTTCCGTGAGCGGGTGACGCGGGGGAGGTTCGCTCCGCCCGCGCTCACGTCGCGGCGCGTCCGGCGTCAGGCCGGCGCGTCGCCGCCCCGGATCGCCCGGAACTCGTGCTGTGCGATCGCGAGCCATACCGGGACCGAATCCGCCAACCCCGCCCGCTGGATGAACGCCGCATCGAGCAACGGCTGGGCTGGCGCACGAGCGCCGTCCATCGTCAGGTGGTCGGTCAGCGCATCGGCGACGTGAACCGCGGCGAGCGCGAGGAGGTCGCCGTCAGGGAACATGCCCGGTGTCTCGTGGTGCTCGACGGCCTCCACGAGCGAGAATGGGAGCCCCCAGCCGCCGAGGATGAACGCCCCGACTTCGGTGTGCGAGGTGCTCAATCGACGCCTCTCGATCACGTGCAGCGGCTCGCCCGTCGCGGCCATTTCCGTCCGGATGGCCCGCATCTCGTCGGGAACGGCGATCGACAGGGCGAGCCGGCCGATGTCGTGGAGGAGTCCGGCGGTGAACGCCTCGTCTGCGACGGTGCGACCCCTGAGGAAGCGCCGCGCAAGCTGCGCCGTGAGAAGCGAGTGCTCTTGCAGGCGAGCGATCGACAGGATGTCGGGCGGTGGTGACCCCGCGGACGTGAACACGTGGGCCGTCAACACGAGGCCGCGAAGCAGCTCGGATCCGAGGTAGCCCACGGCCTGTTCGATCGACGCCGTCGCCTGCCTCAGCCCGAAAAACGCAGAGTTGACGAGCTGCAGCACTTTCGCCGTGATCGCGGGGTCCTTCTCGCAGATGCGGGCCAACTCGGGCGCGGAGACGTTCGGGTTCTCGGAGGCCGTGGAGAGTTCGGTGTAGATCTCGGGCACGGACGGCAGCTTGTCCATCTTGCCGACGAGGTCGCGGACCGTGGGATTCGCGAGGCACGCCGAGACACGGAGCGCCTGGCCGATCACGTTTCGCAGCGCCTGTGGTTCGCACGGCTTTGCGAGGAACTGGTGGGCGACGGGCAGCGTCCTGCGCACCGTCTCTCGCTCCGCCTGTCCCGACAACACGATGCGGACTGCTCCCGGGCACGCCTCCCGTGCGACTTGCAGGAACGAGGCGCCGTCGAGACCCGGCATGCGCAGGTCCGACACGATGACGTCGAACGGCGCACGGCCGAGCTCCGTCGCCGCGGCAGATCCGCCCAGCGCGAAGACGAGGTCCCATTCGTTCCGCTTCTTGCGCAGGCAGTTCTCCAGCGCGTCGAGTACCTGCGGCTCGTCGTCGACGAAGAGGACTCGTGGTCGCGTCACGTGACGGCTCCTTCGAGGCGAGTTGGCGCGGGCGCCAGCGGAAGACGAATCGTGAAGGTCGTTCCACGGTTCGGCTCGCTGGTGAACGTCAGTTGGCCGTGGTGCTTGTCGACGATCGCGGCGCGTGCGATCGCCAGGCCTTGTCCGGTCCCGCGTCCGACCTCCTTCGTCGTGAAGAACGGATCGAAGACGCGGTCGCGGATCTCCACGGGGATGCCCCGGCCCGTGTCGGCAATGGTGATCACGACGGTGTCGCCGTCCAACCGCGTGCGGACGGTGATCAAGCCGCGGTGCTCAGTGCCCTCGACCACGTCCTGAATGGCGTGTGCGGCATTCACGATGATGTTGAGGACGGCCTGGTTCACGTCGCTGACGTGGCAGATGACCGTCGGGATGTCACCGTAGTCCGTTCGCACGTCTGCGACGTATTTGTATTCGTTGCGGGCGATCGTGAGCGTGCTCTCGATGGCGTCGTTCAGGTCCACGGCCGACATGCAGTGCTGGTCGGGATGGGCGAATGCGCGCATCGACTGCACGATCGTCGTGACGCGGTTCAATCCATCGATCGAGCGGTCCAGCGCCTTCGGGATGTTCTCGAGGATGTACCCGACCTCGATCTCCTCCTCGCGCTTCTCTGCCCGGCGTGCGACGGGTGTGGCGTCCTGGCCCGCCACGACGGCTCGCGTCAGCTCCTGCCAGTCGTTCACCAACTTCCCGAGATCCGCCGTGGCATCGCGAACGAAATGGATGCTGTCGGTGATGAATTGGACCGGCGTGTTGATTTCGTGAGCGATTCCGGAGGCGAGGCGCCCGACGGACTCCAGTTTCTGCGACTGGTTCAGTTGACGCTCCATCTCCCGCCGCTCCGTCGTGTCGAACATGACGCCGCGAAGGACGGAGGCCGGCCAATCAGGATCGCGGCCGGTGCCGTCGAATTTCGCAGACACGAGCGTCCCGATCATGCGCACCCACAACCACGAACCGTCGGCGCGCTGGGCTCGGACCTCCACGTCGCAGGTCGAGCCCAGTCGGACGAGCATCATCGTCTTGCGCGCGTGCGCCGCGTCGTCGGAGTGGAGGACGGCACGGAGGAAGCCGTCCCTCGTGCACTCGTCCGGTGGGAATCCAAGAAGCTGCTCGATCTGGGGACCGACGTACGTGAATCGCTGGGTCGCCGGATCGAGCTCCCAGGGAACCGTCTTCGTCGTCTCGAGGAGGGCCCGGTAGAGCTCACGGCTGGCTGCCAGGTCCTCCGTGCGCTCGGCCACCTTCGCTTCGACGGCCTCGTTCGCCGATTCGAGGGCCGCCTGGCGAACCGCGAGTTCGCGCCACGAACGACGCGTCTCGCGGATTCCCAGGATGAGGGCGACGCACTCGAATGAGACCCAGAAAGCGTGTTCGAAGATCCTCCAGGACTCGGGGTTCGTGATCCCGTAGACGGATTCCGCCCAGAGCAGGCCTCGGCACAGATGATCGATGATGACGGCCGCGGCTGCGGAGACGATCACCTTCCAATCCGTGTAGAACGCGAGGAACGCGAGCGACACGAAGATGTGGAAGTGCGTCTCGATCCTTCCTCCGGTGAGGTGAATGAGCAGGGCTGACCAGGACGACTGCGAGACGGCGATCAGTTGGCGCGTCCACATCGTGCCCGACGCCCGCCGGATCATCACGAGCGCCGGAATGGTGAGCGCAGCTCCGAAGAAGATCGCGTAGATGACGTGTGTATGCGTCGATCGCGTCTTGCCCTCCCACGCATAGGGCGACCAGGTGAACGCCATCACGATCGCGCACACCCACTGCAACAGGAACAGGCGCCCGAAGAGGCGATCGTGTTGCCGGAACGTGGTGTCGAGCTGCTTCTCGTAGAGCTCCTCTGCACGCGCGACGGCATTCGACGGGACCGGCACGTTCATGTCCGAATATCGGCGGCTCATCGTGCATCCTCCATCAGGAGGCAGCCGAAGACGGGCGCGTGCAGCGGCACGCGGTCGGCGGTGGAACTGCCGAGGGGGTGGGGCGGCCGTCCTGTGAGGATCGCATCTATGAGCAGCTTGGCGTGCGCATCATCCCCGGCGTCTCCGCGTGCATGCGTGATGCCACCGGAGAAGAGGAGCTCCGTGTCAGCCGAGTAGAGCATCACGTGACCGGACGTGCGTGCGCCGAAGCGCTGGGCTTCGCGACCGCCAGGGTCGATCGCCCGGCGGAGGTCGGGAATCGCGCTCGCGCTGCGCCACAGATCGTCGTGACACCACTCCTCGCTGACGCCGTCGGGCTGTACGAACACCATCACCGCATCCAACCCTGCGGCGAACCGCGACAACACGGCACGAAGTTCGGTGAGCGTGGCCGCCGTGCAGGGGCACTTGGGATGCGCGAACACGAGCAACGTCGCTTTGCCCGGCAGGTGTGCGATCCCGCTGTCGGAAGGCCATCGCCGCAACGCCTCCGCGTCCGGGCCCGACGTCGCGCCGTAGATCCACAGCGGAACCGCGCCGAAGACGAGGATCAGCATCCAACTGCACGCCGCGATCGTCGCGAAGATGCGCCGACGGGTCGCGCGGGGCAATGAGTTCGCGGTCGTGCCGATGTGTTCCTCGACGGCATCCATGTGCCGGTCCTTCGGGTGGAAATGCCTGCGGATGAACGGTCGCCGAACGATGCACCGCGGGGTCCATGCCGCCGCGGCATGAGCGGTGTCCGCGTCTCACGCGGGACTGGCGACGCGTCGATACGCCGTTGTGGTTTTTTCGGGAGTCTTCAGGCCCTGGCTTGAGCGGGGCGCCACCCCTCGACGGAACCGTTGGAACGGTCGCGCGCCGTGCGGGGGCCCACCGTCGATCCGTTGAAGGTGCGCGCGCCGGGAGGATCTCGGGCGCCGCTTCGAGTCATAAAGCGCATTGGGCGGTTCGTCCGGGGAATCGCGTGCGCTCGGCCCCGCGCACCGGCGTCATCTGACGACCGGTCGTGTCTCGACCTGAGCAGCCAGGTTTTCGACTGCGAGCTTCAACCCGTCGATCAGCTTTCGCCAGGCGAGATTCTGATCGGGGCTGAGCGCGTCGAGAGCGGCCGTCGTCGTCGCCGACGCGAAGGCCGCATGACGGAGGAGCCGGCGCATGGCACGAAGTGAGTCTGCGGCGGCGGGTTCGGCCACAGCCACCTTCGTCCAGGTCCGAAGCCGTCGCTCGATGAACACCAACGCAGTTCGCATGCTGGCATCCGGGTCCTGAGGCCGTGACCGCAGGATGTCGAGTGCGGCGGATTCGAGCTGGTTGGAGCGGGTTTCGTCGGCGGCTCGTCCCAGGGCTTCCATGGCGGCGCGCCAGGCTTCCTCCGTTCGCGCACGCTTGTCACTCAGGGCGATCGCGTGCGCGAGCCGCGCTTTCGCCACGGCATCCGCGGCCGCGTCCTCGTCCTCGAGCGCGGCCGCGAGCGCCGCCGAATCCTCGGCGAGGGCGTGTGCCGCGTCCGGCGGCGGTCGCCCCGCGGATTGCGCAAGCTCGAGCGACCGCTCGGCGAGGCTGGCCGCCTCGGCGAAACGGCCGCGTTCACGCGCGGCAAACGCCGCCGCGAGTGTCGGGTAGGGATCGGCCGGGTTGGTCGACAACCCTTCTTTGGCCAGTCGCTCGAGTGCGTCGGTTTCGCCGAGCGCGACGTAGATCTCGGCGAGCTGGCCGCGCGCGGGTTCGAAGCCCGCGCGAAGGCTCCTTTCACAGAGCGTGATCGCCTCGTCGAAGCGCCCGCGCGCCTCGAGCCTGCGCGCAAGTTCGGCGCCAGCGAAACTCGGTGTGCCAGGGAGCTCGCACGCCCGCGACAGCGCTCGTTCGGCTTCGGCGCCATCGTCCGCGAGGACGCCCAGGCGTGCCCAGCTCCAGGCATCGGCTGGGCTCGTCTCGACGGCCGTCCGTGCGGCCGCAAGCGCGCCCGGATCGTTCGTCTCGAACAGCATTCTCGCGAGCGCGACTCTCGCTCCCGGGTCCGACGGCGACACCGTGACGGCTTCCTTCAACCGGCGAATCGCCTCCGTCGGCTGACCAGCCGCGCGCGCCAGGTCGGCTGCGAAGGAAAGGAACGTCATTCGCGTCCCGGCATCGGCGCCCGACAGCAGCCCGCGGCGCTCGATCTCGGCGAGCACCGCCGCGGCCTCCTCGAGCTCGCCGAGCCTCGCCTTCGCTCGTGCCTTTTGGATCATCCCTTGAGGCTGGCCGGGGAACAGCGCCGTGAAGCGGTCGGCTTGTTCGATGACGGCGCGGCTGTCACCGAGCCGTGCGAGGAGCACGAGGCAGTCGTCGAAGACGCGTGCATGAAGGTGCGGCCGTTCACGTAGGGCCTCGGCGTGCTCCGCGAGGATCGACTGCGCGAGCTTCAGAGCGCGTTCCGATTCCCCGGCCTCCGCGAGACACTCGACGATCCACGCCGAGCCCGTGGGCGAGCTGCCGCAGATCGGGGTTGCCGCCTCCACCACGTCGAGACAGCGCTTGCGATCACCCAGATGGAAGGCCGCATGCAGTCGTTCCATGTGATAGAGACGGCGCGCCACCGTCGCCGTCGCGACGGCGAGATCGAGCTCGTGCAGCGCGGATTCGTCGGGGCGCGCATCGGCTGCGGAGGTGGCACGCGATTCCGCCGGGCGGCCGTGATGTGCGATTCGCAGGCGGACCATGCCCTGTGTGAAGTGGGCCACCGCGGACGTGGGAGGTGGTGCCTCGGCGAGCTTGCGATCCGCGTCGTCCAGCGACCCCGCCTCGAACGCGGCGAGGGCGCGGATGGGCGCGACGAGATCCTCCCGACCGTTCGCGCGAAGCGGCGCGAGGAGCGCGTCGTCCACCGTCTTCGTCGAGGCGACGGCGATGATTGCGCCGAGTGCTCGAGCGTCGATGGAGTCGGGGTCGGCGGCGATGGCTTCGTTCACGAGGCGACTGGCGATCGGCAGGCTTCCGTGGTGGAGCTGGAACGACGCGTCCTCCAGCAGGCGCTCGCACGCGGCGGCTCGCTCGCGCCTGAGCGTTTCCGCGACGGCCGGCCGATCGGCGATCCAAAGGCCCAGGAATACGCTGGCGGTAGCCAGGCCCAGCGCGACGAGAAGGATGAGCCCGGCGACGAGGGGTCTCCGGCGGAGCCAGCGGCGGGCGCGTCCCGCGGCCGTCAGGCGGACGACCGAGACGGGGCGGCCCTCCGCGACCGCGAGGAGGTCTTGGGCCACGGCCGCGGCGTCCGCGTAGCGGCGGTCCGGGTCCTTGTCGAGCAGCGTTTCGACGATCGCGTCGAGATCTCGCGGGATCACCGGGTTCCGCGTCGATGGACGCGCGGGGTCCTCGCGCAGGACGCGGTCGAGGATGGCTTCGCGCGTCGGTCCGTCGAATGGGGGGCGGCCGGTCAACGTCTCGAACAGCGTGGCTCCGAACGCATAGAGGTCGGTTCTCCGATCGGGACGGCCGCGGCCCGAGATCAGTTCGGGTGCGAGGTAGGCGGACGTCCCGAAGAGTTCGCCGCTCTGCGTGACGTCCATCGTCGCGTCGTCGACGATTGCGCGCGCGAGACCGAAGTCGATGAGGACGAGGCCTCCGTCCTCGCGCAGCATGATGTTCGACGGCTTGACGTCCCGGTGAAGCACGCCAGCGTCGTGCGCGACCGCGAGCGCGCCAGCCAGATCGGCGAACGCGCGTGCGAGGCGTCGAAGCGCCGCGCCATCGCGCGGCACGAACGGGGCTGCGTTCCGATCCGCACGCGCCGCTTCGATGGCATGGGCGAGCGATCCGCCTCCGTGGAACGCCGTGGCGATGAACGAGCAACGCCCTTCCTGCCCCGCCTCGAACACGGTGCCCAGGCCGGGGTGGTCGAGGCGCGCCGCGAGTTCGGCCTCGCGTTTGAACCGGACTTGCGCGGCGGGGGAGAGGACGACGCCGGCGTCGAGGATCTTCAGCGCGACCTGCCGGCCCAGGCGGAGGTCGCGAGCGAGGTGGACCTCGCCCTGACCGCCGCGGCCGAGAAGCCGAACGAGTTCATAGGACCCGATTCGCCCTGCGTTCGCCGACGGCGGGGCCGCGCCGTCCTCCTCGTTCCCGAAGATCTCGCGGAACTTGCGCGCGATGTCGTCTTCATGACCGGCCCAGAGGGCCTGGTATTCGGCGAGCGTCCGCGTGATGCCGAGAGACCGGTCGTGCGCGATGGCTTTCAGGAAGGCGTTGAGGATCCGCTCGTTCATGGGCGGTGGGAGGATACACGGGTTTCGCCGAGGAGATGAACGGGTGCATCCGGCAATCCGCCGCTCGTTGAGCCATAATGTCGACGCTCATGAACGCCGCACGAAAGGACTCTCGGTGGTCGAACCGCGGATCGATCTGACGACACGCCACGTACGAGCGGCAATCGCTCACGATCGTGAAAGCGTCGAGTGGATCGTCCAGCGGTTCTCGCCGCTGCTCGAGGCGCAGGCGCGGATGCGTCTCTCCGGGACCCCGGTGGCGGTCGGCGATGCGGAGGATGTGGTCGCCGAGGCGTGGCTCGTCATGCTCCCGAGGCTGGGCGAGATCGTTCCCCGCGCGGGTCGGTTCACTCCGGTTCTCTTGTGCTTCCTGGCGACCACGGTCCGCGCGCTCTGCAATCGGCGCATCGAGAATGCGCTCAAACGCAGAGTCGACCGTATCGATTCCGTCGAGGAGCGGTTGGCCGAGCCCACGTGCCGCGCGAGCGTGCCCCAGGATCGCCAGTTCTCCGATCGCGTGCGAAGCGCGCTCGAGTCGCTCGGTGAGCCGGTGCGGACGATCGTGCTGCTCCGCGCCGTCGAGGGCGTCGAGAACGCGGACATCGCGGCCGATCTTGGTGAATCGCCCAACACCGTTTCTCACCGCTATCGACGGGGGCTCGAGAAGCTCCGCGCCGCGCTGCCGGATTCGATCTTCGACGAACTCCTGGACGATTGACGCGGGTCGCTTGGGATGCGGACCGGGCGAACGCCGCCGCGGCACCATTTCGCTCCGCGAGAGTCCTTCAGCGCGCACGCCCCGGCGCCCGGCGGCGCCGCGGTCACGCCGCGGTCGGGCTACGGTCGCAGCGCGGTCACGCCTTGGACACGCCAGGGTCGGGCCGCGGTCGGGTCGCCGTCGTCTGACGTTCACGCCTCGGCGCCGTCGCGGCCGAGTCGCGGCGGGCGCGCCAAGGTCTTGACAAATCAGTATTTATGCCAGGTCCACATTTTTTCTCCGTCGCTGTCCTTCTGGCGTGATCTCCCGCATGGCGTCTTCAGTCGGCAGTCGTCGCTGCCCATTGGAGACACTCTCATGCGGATACTGGCCTCGCTCGCTCTCGTGATGTTCATCGGCGTCGCACCCGGCCTCGCCCAGCTTTCGTTCACCTACTCGCCGTCGACCGTTTACTCGTCCGTGCCGGTCACGTTCACGGACACGTCCACGGCCCCCGGCATCGTCGCGAATCTCTGGCACCTCGATGGGCTTTACGTCGGCGGCGGCTGCGGCTGCCGCACCGTCACCGTGCCATACACCTTCGCCACCGCGGGCCCGAAGACGGTCACGTTGACGCTCATCTTCCAGAACGGTTCCTTCACGCCCGTGTCTCAGACGATCAACGTCCAGCAGGGGCCACTCGCCGTCGTCCAATCGTCGGCGACGACGGGATGTGCTCCTCTGAACGTCAGCATGCACAGCGCCGGGTCCTATTCGGGGTTGGGCCCCATCGTGAATTACTTGTGGACGTTCTCCGATGGCGGCACGGCGAGTGGACCGTCCGCCTCGCATACGTTCGCGTCCGGCGCTGGCCAATGGTTCGACCTCCGCGTCACGGACGTGGCGGGTTACTCGAACACTCGGCGCACGAACGTGGCGGCCTACGGCGCGTCGGTCAACTACGGCATCAATGGAAGCAGCACCGTGTGCGTCTCCGAAACGTCGACGATCGACTTCACGATCACGGGTGATCCGCCGTTCCAGGTCACCTGGAGCGATGCCCTCACCCAGACCATCACGTCGCCGGGGCAGTACTCGCGGCAGAAAACGCACACCACGCCGGGCGCGCAGCCGCTTCAGATCCTCACGTGCACCGACGTCCATGGGTGCCCGGGCATCATCTCGGGGTCGGCCCCGTTCAACGTGCTCCAACGGCCCCACGCGTCGGTCTCGGGGCCGTTGCGCCTGGCCTACGGCGCCGTGGAACGGCTTACGATCCTCTTGTCAGGCACGCCTCCGTTCACGCTCACGTGGGCCGACGGGGTGACGCAGACCACCTCCGCGACCCTCGCGACGCGCCATGTCATTCCGGCTGCGACGACGACGTACACCCTGACGTCCGTGATGGACTCGCTCGGCTGCACGAATGGAGTCCTCAGCCCCGCATCGGTGACCGTCACCGTGGACCCGGCTCCGCCTCTCGACGGCCGTGCCTGGACGATCGATGGATCGAACACGTTGCGGCGCGTGCGGCTTTCGGATGGTTTCACGTTGTCGTCCGTCGCGCTGTCCTCGCAGGGACCAGCAATCACGGCCGTGCACGCCTTCGTCCGCCGGCCGGGCACCAACAGCTACTTCGCGTTGGTCACCATGGGCTCGTCGACGGCGCTCGTGTCGGTCAACGTGGCCAATGGCGCGTGCACCTCGATCCGGACGTACACGACGGCGCTTCGCACGCTCACGTTCGACCCTCTCGGTCGCCTGATCGCGTCGACGGCGCCGGCCCTGTTCGCGTTCAACCCGATCTACGAATTGGCCCTTCCGGGCGGCGTCGCCACGCAGCTGATTTCCAACGCTGGCCTGCCGACCGGCGCGCGACTGGCGGGAAACCCCGTCAGCGATCGTCTGTTTGCGTTCGGGCAGGGCTTCATCGGGGTGACGAAGGAACTGGTCGAGATCGACCCGTCGACGCTGGCGACGGGACCGAGCCAACTGTTCAGCCGACCTGGTGAGCTCGGCGGCACCGTGCGCGGCTTCTCGTTCGCAAACGGATACAACCTCCTGGCGACGGTCGACGCGGGCCTCTACGTGGTGTTCGGCGAGTCCCGAGCCGTCATCCGGGCATATTCGTTCCCGTACACGCCCGTCGCCATCGCTTGCGAGAGCGACGCGTTCGTGGGGCTCACGGGCACGAACGACGACCTCACCCTCGAGTCCGGCATCGATGGCGTCTTCGGGAACGAAGGCCGCAAGTCCATCGCGCCGGGCCAGCTTCTCACGATGCGGTGGCGTTGCCCGCTCGGGAGCATCGTGGGAGTTCCGTCGCTCCTCGTCGCCGACGCCTATCCGAGTGGCAGTGACCCCGTGCTGCCTCCGTCGGGTCTGTCGCCGATCTACGTCGGCTATCCGAGTGGGATCGTCCTGTCGGCCGTGCCCCTGAATTCCACGCCCGCGAACACTCTCGATTTCCCCGTTCCGCCGGGCCTCTCGGGACTTGTCGGCCGCTTCCAAGTCGTCGCGACCACCGTGACCGCGCACAACGGTTCGTTCGCCGCGAGCGACGGCCGGGAGATCGTGTTCCTGCCGTGATGGCTGCGGGGCGCTCAGCCGTCGATGGGATCGCCGTCGGCGGCGGCCCCAGTCTCTTCCGGCGTCGAGTCGAATGCGATCGCGACGGCCTGTTCGACGTCGTCGCGACTGATGGGTTCGTGTCGGTCGATCGCATCCCGAATCGCGGTCGTCGACATCCACTCCGCGAGTTCTCGCGCGTCGCCGATCGCCGGAGTGACGGCCGTGCGATGACGACGCCGGAGCGCGAGATACGCGCCCGCCGCGACCGGCCACGCCAGGATCCCGACCGCGCGTAGGGGGCCGGAGCCTCCGAACGAGATGAGGCTCAAGGTCGTGAGGGTGGCCAGCCCTCGGCTCAACCTCAGTTCCGATTGTGGGAATCGGAGTCGCGGGCGCGGCATCGCGGCCGGAAGGTGCGCGACGAAGCGATCCCAGCGGTCGCGCTGGGCGCCCACGTCGAGAGCCGGATCGGCCTCGTCGTCGATGAGCGGGCAGGCATCGAAGGTAAGTCCGCTCGCCGCGGCGGCCGCATCGACGGCGGAGGTCGCGATGTCGAAGTACCGGGGCGCAGCGCTCGACAGCGCGAGTCGTGCGGCAATCCGCCCCGCCACGATCGCAGGGCCCGATTCGTGGGGGCGCGCAAGCCGCGCAACGCGGCTTCCGAAGAAGGCTCGCAGCGCACGTGCGATCTCGCGTCGACTGCTCCTCATGGGGGCCTGAGTCTACGCGGCCTCTCTTCCGCGGGCGCCAAGTACACCGCCGTCTCGGCCGGGACCGGCCGGATCGCCGCGCGTCCCGCGCGGACCGACCGGCGCGGATTGCGGCCCGGTGCGAGATCACTGGCGACCCGCGTGATCATCGAAAGCGAGCCGGGGTAGCTCGGAAGCGAGGTCGACGATCACGATCACCGGTATCGCCGGGATGGGAATTCGACCCCCACTGTGTGCTGGTCGGACTCGCACGGTCGAGATGTCGTACGGACTCATCAAGAGCTCACGTCATCGCTGATGGCGTTCAACGCCCGAAGCATTGGGGCCCGCGGAAATAACGCAGCTCGATGGCGATCAACGACAGAGCCGTCGCGATCGTGCGGCCGCCGAGTCGGCCAAGTCCTCCGTGCGGATCGAAGCTCCCTCGGGCGCAGCCGTCCTTGATCTGCAAGTCGACAGCGATCAATCGAATCTGGCCGGCCCACATTGGCCAACTGTCGTCTTCGACGGCACGGATCCCAAAGCACCAATCCAGCGGATCGACCGAACCCCTCGCCTCGTCTATCGACGGAGGCCGCGCCGCGAGGCGCCGCTGGTGGTGCGCGATGATCGCTTCGTCGTCGGGTGCGTTCCTGAGAGCGAACCGGCGACGCGCGAGCAACGCCGCGGCTGCGGCGAACTCCGGCGTCGTCAGGCTCGTTCGAGCGGACCGGCTTTCGGTCGCACCTCGCGATCCGACTGATCGTGAACTGGCTGCGGGCTCATCGCCTTGCCTTGCGGCGCGGTCCAGCAACCCGACCATCGTTCGGACTGTCGCCGGGTCGGTCGACGCGGACCATTCCCCTCGCCCCTCCGACATTGCGAGGAGCGCCCATGCCGTGACCAATGCGTCGTCGTCCGCCGGCTCGGCGCGGACGTCCCATGGCCAGCGCACCGGGCCATCCGTGCGGAGGGCTCTCTGTCCCTTCTCAGCCCGGTCGCGCCATACGCGCCGTCCCGTGGAACCAAAGCTCTCTGCCACGGCGAGCGTCGCGATCACGTGGGAGAATCTGGCCCGCGCTGCGTAGCGCGATCCGAACCAGCCGGCGTCGTCCTGGACGCTCGCGAGCCAACGCATGCCTTTGCTCACGACCTCCCGGTACGGTCCCGGACGCTCTTCGTCGTAACCGGCGCCCATGAAGGCCAGGAGCACGAGTCCCGTGGCCGCCACGTCCATGCCGCCGATTCCAGGGTCTGTGCATCGTGGCCCGCCAGCGTCGCAATGGACGGAGAAGCCATCCGAGCTCCATCGGCCATCCGGTGACTGATGCCGGGGGAGCCACTCGCGCGATTCGGGCGGTCGCGAGGTCGGCTGGGATGCGGGTTGCGACACCGTCGGCGCGTCCTGTGCAATTCCGCGATCGGCACTCGCGGCCATGCTCGCAACGATTAACGCAAGCCCAGCGAGTCGCGCACTCGCCGCGATCGCACGGACGATCACACGAACGTGGTTCCGCTCCTGCAATTGAATGTGCACCCGAGTCCTTGTCCGGCGGGGACGCGCGGCAGCATACAGGAAGAAGGCCTCCCGCCGTTGCGCTTTCGCCGGGCGCCGGGCACGCTCGACGCGCCGTACCCGCTACCTCAACAGCCAGGTTGGGCGCGTCCCGAACTCCTGGTCGCTCACCTCCAATGCGAGATACGCGATCGCCGTCGCGATGACGCGGCCGCCGAGTCTCGACAACCCGCCACGTGGATCGAAACTGAGATCGGCGCAGCCCGTCTTCCGCTGCATCTCGTTCAGCAACGGCCGCAGATCACTGGCCCATTCGTCCGCGGCGTCGCGCGGGACGACACTGAACTCGAAACACCAGTCCAGCGGATCGATCGAGCCTTTCGCCGGATCGAGTGCGGGCGGTCGCGCCGCGACGCGCTGCTGGTGAAGAGCCATGATGGGTTCATCCTCCTGCGAGCGCATCACGGCGAAACGGTGGCGCGCCCACAGCGCCGCGGAGGCGGCGAACTCGGGGGTCGTGAGGCTCGAGCCGCGCGGTGGGCCTCCGCGAGTCCGCCGCGAATCCGACGAGCGCGAGTCGACGGACACTCCGCCGTCGGCCATCGCGGCTCGGTCGAGGAGGCCGATCATCGGGCGCACGATCGACAAGTCGACCGACTCCGACCACTCGCAGTTGGCCTCCGAGAGAGCGCGGAGCGTCCATGCCGTCACGAGCGCATCATCGTCCGCGCGCTCCACACCCCGTTCCCACGGCCAGCGAACCACGCTCTTCGAGAAGATCGCGGCGATGCCCCGCCGGCCGCGATCGCGCCACACCGGTCGTCTCGTGGACTCGTAGCTCTCCGTGACAGCCAGCGTCGCAACGACGTGGGAGAACCTGGCGCGTGCCGCGTAGCGGGACCCGAACCAGCCCGCCTCGGTCTGGACGCTCGCGAGCCATCGCATGCCGTTGCCGACGACCTCCCGGTACGGGCTCGGGCGTTCATCGTCGAACCCGGATCCCATGAAAGCCAGGAGCACGAGCCCCGTGGCCGCCACGTCCATGCCGCCGATTCCCGGGTCACCGCACCGGCTTCCGCCGGCATCGCAGCATTCGCTGAACCCATCGGAACGCCATCGCCCATCGGATGATTGATGACGTGGTAGCCATGCGCGCGAGTCGGCTTGCTTGCTCTGTGCGACCTCGCCGGCAGCGATCGATGCACTCATCGCGAGGAGCATCGCCAATGCGGCGAGTCGCGGCCAGGGCGCGGTCGCGGCCATGGTTCTGACGCTGGGCGTGCACATTGGGGTTTGGGGATGGACTCGATGTTTCCGGGCGTATTCCCCAGATGGGTCGACTGATCGATCGTGGCTCCGGATCACTGAGGGATACATGATGATCGCGAGGCCGCCAGCGCGTGGATATCGGCCGGACCGGTCGTCCTCGCTGACGCTGCGGTCGACCGGCGATCCTGCCGCACGCCCTCGCTAACGCTCGGGTCGCGCGGCGCTCCGGGGCGCTCGGGTTCGCGCGAAGCGAGAGGCCGGGGACGAACGACGAACGACGAACGACGAACGAGGAACGAGGAACGAGGAACGAGGAACGAGGAACGAGGAACGAGGAACGAGGAACGAGGAACGAGGAACGAGGAACGAGGAACGAGGAACGGCGAACGGGCACGACGCGACTTCTCGCCGGGCTTCCGCGGAGCGCCACGTCCTCCGCCGTCTCGGCGGGGACTGGCAGGATCGCCGCGCGTCCCGCGCGGGCCAACGGGCGTCGCATGCGGGGCGGTGCGAGATCACCGGGGCCCGCAGGATGACGCTCGCCGGCGCGTGACGCGTGAGCGTCAGATTCCCGTGTCGACGAGCGCCCACGTCAGACGGAACCCGGTGGGGCTCGCCGCATCCAGGTACGCGACCTGGAGCGTGAAACTCGCACCGAGCGATGGCAGCGGCGCCACCAGACCCGACAGGATGAACTCACCACCCGGCGGCGTGTTCCCCGGCTGGTTCGGGCTCATCACGACACCGGCTTGCGGCGGACCGAAGACGCCGATGCCATCCAGCACGACGAACAACCCCGGCGTTCCGACCGACAGCACGAAGTTGGCGGCCGGCGTCGGCCAGTTGGTGACCGGCGGAGGCATCCCCAGGTCGCCGACGAGTAGGAACGGCGCACTGGGCGTGCACCCTTCCATGTTCAGCGAGAACGTGCTGCCGGCGACGATCGGTTCGACGAGTGGCACATGCCCGATGACGCCGTGGTTGGAACCCGTGCCCACTACGATCTCCGCGAGGTTCGACGCCACCGTCGGGAAGTTCTGCACGGCGACGGCGAGGCCGCCCGCAAACTGCGTTTGCGGAACCGCCGGCGGGAGCTGAGCCGTGAGCTGCGTCCCGCTGATGTACGTCGTCGTGAGCTGGATCCCGTTGGCGAACACCTTCGACGTCGACATGAACCCGCTGCCGTTCACGGTGACGACGACCGGCGGCGAGACCGGCGTCATCACGGCGATCGCGGCCGGCGAGATGGACGTCACCGCCGGTCCCACGATCGTGAAGGTGAGCGCTGCGGTCACACCGCCACCCGGCGTCGGGTTGCGAACGTCCACGCTCGCCGTGCCCGAGAAGGCGATGTTCGCGGCGGGCACGGCCGCCGTGAGCTGCGTCCCACTCACGAGCGTCGTCGTGAGCGCGGCCGAGTTCCATCGCACCTGGCTCTGAGCGTTGAAGTTAGTCCCATTGACGGTGAGCGTGAACGCTGCCCCGCCCGCGAACTGGGAGGTCGGCGACAGCGACGCGAGCGTGGGCACCGGATTGTTGACCGTGAACGTGAGGCTCCCACTGCTTCCACCACCCGGCGTCGGGTTGTTGAGTCTCACGATGATCGAACCCGCCGTCGCGATGTTCGCGGCCGGCACGGCGGCCGTGACCTGGGTCGTCGACACGAACGTCGTCGTGAGCGCGACGCCGTTCCACATCACGCGGGTCTGCGTGTTGCAGTTCGTGCCGTTGGCCGTGAGCGTGAAGGCCGCGCCGCCCGCGATGGCTGACGCCGGACTGAGCGAGGCGAGCGTCGGCACCGGGTTGTTGATCGTGAACGTGAGGCTCGAGCTGACGCCTCCACCGGGCGCCGGGTTGTTGATGCGAACGGTGGCCGTTCCCGCCGTCGCGATGTTCGCGGCAGGAACCGCGACCGTGAGCTGCGTGGCGCTGACGAGCGTCGTCGTCAGGTTGACGCCGTTCCACTGGACGCGGCTCTGCGTGTTGTAGTTCGTCCCGTTCACCGTGAGCGTGAACGCGGCCCCGCCCGCCGTGGCGGACGTGGGACTCATGGACGCGAGTGTCGGCACCGGGTTGTTGATCGTGAACGTCAGCCCGGCGCTCGTGCCGCCTCCGGGCGTCGGTGTGAACACCGTGATCGAGTGCGTGCCTGCGCTGGTCAAGAAGCCAGCGGCGAGAGTCGCGGAGAGCGATCCGGAGTTCAGGTACGTCGTCGGCAAACTGGTGCCGTCCCACCGGACGACGCTCGCCGGCACGAATGCGGAGCCGCTGCATGCGAGCGAAACCGCGCCCGCTCCCGCCGTGGCGACCGTCGGTGTCATCGACGTCAACACGGGAACCGGGTACGGCGTCTGGTGCACGTCCACGGTGAACGAGCCCGAGATGCCCACGCCACCGTCCACACACACGACGATGGCATGAACACCTGCGCCGAGTGCGCGAGTGATTCCAGCACCGCCCACGGTTCCCACGAAGTCGGCGTCGCCACGCCTTCGCCACGCGGAGTCGGGACCGGGTTCGAACAGGAACCAGTCGAGACCCGACAGCCCCGTGAGTCCGATGTCGTAATCGTTGGCCGTCGGAATCGTGAACTCGAAGACGCGCAACGCCTGCGAGGCACCCCAGGCCGCGCCGTAGGTCGTGCCCGGGGTGACAGTGACACGCGTCGCCTGGTTGGCGCTTGCGGTCGACGCCCCGCTGAAGCGCGTGATGATCCCGGCCGTCGGCGCGATGGATCCCAGGTTGCCGTTGGCGACGAGGAAGTCACAGAACGATAGGCCGAGTTGAGACTCCGCCGTTCCGATGGCGATGTCCCAGTCGGAGGTGCTCGTGACACCGACGGCGTTCCACGAACCTGCCGAGGGCGAGATCGTGAACGGCTGCGAGATCGTGGTCACGGTCGTCGAGATCGTCGACGGCGCCAGTGTCAGCGGCGCCACGGTGGGCGCGAAGTGAATCGTATAGGGGAGTGCGGCAGCCGACGTCCCGCCATTGCGCGAGATGACGACGGCATGGGACCCGGTGCCGAGCGCGAATGTCTGCGACGCATCGCCCACCGTCCCGCCCCAGAGTCGCGCGTTGCGCGGCCTCCATTCAGCGCTCGTGCCCGGCACGAACAACGAGAACGACAGCGACCCGTCGCCCGTCACCGTCAGGTCGTAGTTTCCGCTGGCGGCGATCGTGTATTGGACGATGTCGACGACGTCACCGGCCGCGAGCACCGTGTCGTGGGGAACTCCAAGGGCGCCGGTCGCTCGCGAGCCGTGCTCGACGGTCGCCCCTTCGGTGCCGTTGTAGCGCGCCACGACTCCGAGCGACGGGCCAATGCCACCCAGGGTTCCGTTGGCGACGACGAAGTCGCAGATCGCTCCTCCGTTCTGCGACTGCGCCGGCCCCAGGTCGATGTCCCAGTCACTGGCGGAGGTGATGCCGACGACGTTCCACCAACCGGCCTCGGGCACGACGGCGAAGCGGCGGCAGTCAGAGGCGACGGCCACGGCCGCGTCCTGAGAGAGAGCGAGCGTCGGCAGGCTCGTGCACACGGTCACGGTCAGCGCCGTCGGATCGACCACGCCGGGACCGCCGTTGCGACCGACGAGGAGTGCGTGCCAACCCGGGCTGAGGACGAATGCCGCGTGCGGCTGGCCACCGACGGTGCCGGAGGCGAGGATTCCCGCGCCACCGCGCGGCCGCCACGCGTCGTTCACTCCGGGGGCGTAGAGATCGAAGCCGAAGGCCGGATCGCCGTTCACGGTGATGTCGTAGCTCCCCGCACTCGGGATGAGGAACTGGAACAAGTCCACGATCTCCGTCGACGCCAACGAGCCGAAGTTCTGCTGGCCGACGGTGATGGTCGTCGCGATCTGGAACTCGGCCGTCGCGGTGGCGAGACCCGCGAAGCGAAACAGGCTGCCGCTGACGGGCGCGACACCGCCGAGGTTCCCGTTGGCGATCAAGTAGTCGCACGCGGAACCGCCGTACGTCGATCCCGTGCTCTCGATCTGGATGTCCCAATCGTTCGTGCTCGACACGCCGACGACGGCCCAGTCGAAGGTCGGCGCCGACGTGTTGAAGATGACCGGCGTGCAGGTCACCGAGGCCGGAGCGTCGTTCGTGAGCGTGAGACTGGCGCAGCCCGACGCGTTGGCAATCGCGGCCTGCAATCCGGCGTTCAATACGCTCGTGCCGGTGTTGTAGCTGGTCGGGGTGGCATCGCATCCCGCGTTGGTGTGGATGCCCACGACGGCACCTGACGCCACGTCGATGATCGGACTGCCCGATCCACCATCCGTCGTGTCCACGCGATGTTGGACGACGTCGCCGCTGTAGCCGTGCGACGGACCCGTGGACGTCTGCTGCACGTAGTTGTAGGTGTAGTTCGGCGTGCTGTCCGATCCGTTACCCGTGACACGGAACGTGGGAATGAGGAGCGGAGGAGCATAGATCGGAAGCGTCGTCACGAGCGTGAACCAACCACCCTGGCGCTGTGAGGCCGTTTCTCCCGATGAGTTCGGGTGGAGCCGCGCCACGGCCCAGTCGTTTCCGACTCCGCCGTTGTTGGCCTGGATCGTGGTCTGGTCCACGGGGAACTGATCGGCGACACCCGGATGCTGGATCTCACCCAGCGCATTCGACAGCGGGTAGTTGAACTCGGCGATCACGAAGTAGTCGGGGAGCGGGCTCGCGCAGTGACCGGCGCTGAGGATGACGTTGCGGCTGTTGATGAGCCACCCCGTGCATCCGCCACCGGTCTGCGTCGACGTGATGACGAGTCGGTTCACCCTCGCATCGGTACTGAGCACGCGGTCATCGGCGCCGCAGAGGGAGTCCAGGCCAGCCGGGGGCGCCATGGGCGCGAGGAAGGCGAAGGCCGCACCGACCGCGACCTGGGCCGATGACCCCGGACTGAGTTGGAGTTCCAGCGTCACCGTCGATCCGTTGAACCAGGCCGAGTGGTTGCGCCATTGCTTGAGGACGAGACGCGTGAGTCGCTGCATCTCGTCGTTCTCGGCACCGCGCACGATGAGGACGTCATCGTCGTTGCCGAGGTCGGCGACCTCGAACACGAGTTGGACGGAGCTCGCCGTGGGAATGGTGAGGACTTCGGCCCAGACCGTCCGCGCGTCCGTCGTCCCGTTGGTCAACTGGCCGCTGGCCAGTTCCACGGGAACGCGCGTCATGGGAAGCGGATCGCCTTGGCCCATGGTCAGGGCCGCCAGAACGAAAGCCACGAACAGCACGGTGGTTGAGCGTGACATGGATCGGACTCCGGCAGTGGTGACCAATACGCGCCTCGGTCGCGCGACTGCGCGACCCGGCTGCGATTCGGGGGCCGTCTCATGGCGAGAGGCCCTTTTTTCAAGTCAATAGTGCACGGAGGCGGATCGACTGGCCATTTGTGGAAGTGCGAAGGGCCCTTGGGCGCATGTCAGCGATTGGGTGTCGGAATCGCCGACCGATGCGACTCGACGCGCGCGGTCCGTGCGTCGGTAGACCTGGACGGCGATCGGCCATAGGATCGGCGCTCCCACCGAGGAGAAGGAGTGGTCTCGCGATGATCCGGATCGAGCAGCGCATCACGATGGGGCAGGCGAAGCGGATGGCATGGCAGGTGTGGTGGGCCTCGGCCGGCCCGGCGGCGATCGTGCTGGGGTGCCTGCTGATCGCCACGCCGATCGCGACGAGTTCCGTTGACCGCGGCTCGGCGTTCTTCGGCTTCCTCTTCGGAGTGGTGTTGAGCTTTCTTGCACTCCTGATCTCGAACGGGCTCGGGGCCTGGCGTCGCACGCTCGAGTCCTGGGGGCCGGACCCCGATCGTCACTCCGTGATCCAGCTCACGCCGGAGGCGCTGACGCTTCAGGCGTTGGGCGCGTCATCCGTGACTCCGTGGTCGCAAGTCCGGTTCCTGCGAAGGGACGGCGACCTTTGCATGCTCCGCATCTTCGGGCGACCGACGACGCTTCCTCTGATCGGGTTCACGGACGACGCCATCGCGGCGTTGGCGAAAGCGCTATGTCTCCCGCCGTCCACCAACGGACTCGAGCGCGGCGAGGCGGCATCATGGATCGTGGTCGGATTCGGAGTGACGGCCGGGCCCATCAACGGAGCGCGGAGCGCCAGGCTTCTGCCTGGCCGGATGGGCAGGCTCCAGCCTGCCCTCGACCCGCCATGGGCCGGATCCTGAACGACTCGCGCACTGGATCGTCGTTACGCCCGAACGCCACGCTCAGAGGGCCCGCTCGTCGCGAGATCGACTGCGTCGGCGCGAGTCTCCGCACCCACCATCACGAACGCGTCGAGCCCGAGCGATCCGTCCATGGTCATGACTTCCTCCGCATTCGTCGAGGCTCTTGAGGCGAGGTGCGTACGCGCGGGCCGGCGGGGTCCGCGAGCGGCGTCGATGCGAGCGGCCGCGCCCGCGCCGCGATCACCGTGCGATAGACGGCCTCGACGTCGGCGGCTGCATCCTGGATCGACCGCACCAGCGGGCGCGCTGCGGCGAGACGGGTCAGGAGCGCGCGATCCGCATGAAGCCGACGGATCTGCCGTGCGATCGCCTTCGCGTCGCCCGGTGGGACGTGGAGGCCGTCCACCTCGTCTTTCACGAACTCCGCCATGCCTCCGATGCCTGAGACGATGGGGACGACGCCCCCGAGGAAAGCCTCCTGGATCGTGAGCGGCGCGCACTCCCACCACAGGCTCGGAACGACGATGACGTCCAGGTTCGCGAGCACGTCGCGGACCTGATGCGGATCGTATCGGCCTCCGAACGCGACGCGCGAGTTCCGGTTCGCCTCGACGAGGCGCCGTGCATACGTCGGATCGACGTCGAGCCCACCATGGATCGCACCCGTCAGGTCGGAGAGGTCCGCGAGTTCGTTCAGCGCCTCGACGAGGACGTGAACTCCCTTGTGAGGGACGAGCGTCCCGATGTAACCGACGCGGAGGTCGCTCGACGCGCGACGGATGAACCCGCGGAACGACGAGGGGTCCTGGCCATTCTCCGAGACCGCGATGCGATCCCCGGAGACGATCCCGCTGTTGACGAGCGTGTCCTGGACGAACCGGCTCGTTGCGAGGAACCGGTCCACGTCAGCGGCCGCGGCGCGGACGACTTCGAGGCGCCGGCGGATCGCATCCTCGCGATCCGCGATCGTGATCTGGGGCTTCGACGGCGTGGCCGCGCGCGGCGCGAACCCCTCGATCAGCTCGCGCACGCCGTCCGGCAGCAGCCGGCGCAGCGTTCGCTCGATGGGGCTGTCGTCGCTCGTCACCTCGCGCAACTCGATGCCCTCGATGCATCCGGCACAGGTCACGGGATCGGGCGCCGTGCAGCGCTCGTGGTTTGCGCGCAGCATGCGTCCACCGTTGGGACACACCAGCGCGTAGTCGTGAAGCGTGTAGACGATGGGGATGCCCGCCTGCTTCGCCACGGGGACGACGCCCAGCGACAGATGATGGAGGTGCTGGATGTGCACCACATCGGGCTGCACCTTCCCGAGGGTCTGGCGAAACAACGCGTCGATCCGTTCGTCCGAATACGACTGCTCGAGCGACCGCGCGACGTGTTGGTGCGAGATCTCGGTGAACGGCAGGCCGTCGTACTCACCCTCGCGGAGTCGATAGGAGTGAACGCCGGGGTGGGCCTCCGTGAAGAGCAGGTGGACGCGATGATGTTCGCGGAGCGCCTTCGCGAGGCGCCACGCGCAGATCTCCGCACCCGCCGCGTGACGCGGCAGGAAGTCGTGCACGACCATCAGAATTCGCAGGGGGCGCCGCGCCGACAGCTCGGGGTCGGTCGGCCCCGCCGCCGAGCCGCGTACACGCGCCGCGTCGGCGTTCAGTTGCCGGACGCGCTCCAGCAGGTCATCGCGCTCGGTCTCGAGCGAGTGGGTCGACCCTGCCAGCCGGTGCACTTCCTTCACCAGCTCGCCGAACTGGTTGCGCGCCGCGACGAGGTGGTTGCTGAGTTGCGTGACGAGGTCGGGCAACTGCCATCCTGGGATCTCCGATGGTGCGTCGAATCCGAGCTCGCGGAGGAGTGTGACGATCCGCGAGACAGCGTCGTTCCCGACCTGCTCGCCTTGTGCGACAAGACGCTCGAGACCATCGATGCGCGCGGAGCGCAGCGCGAGCTCAAGGTCAGCTTGACCGAGCGCGATCCGGAGGCGCTCGATCTCGGCATCAGGCGTCGTGGACTCGAACCGGTCAGCCGGCATGGGCGTGCTGTTCCTCGTCCTGGTGTTTCGGTGACGTCGCCGGCGAATGGCGCTGGAACTGAGCGTAGATCGCCTCGTGGCGCGCGGCGAGCGCATCGAGATCGAACCGGGCCGCCGCAAACTGCCGTCCTGCGCGTCCCATGGCTGCCCGGCGTTCCGGGTCGGTCGCGAGCGCATGCATGGCGTCGGCGAGGGCCACGGCATCGCCCGGAGGAACCAGCAAACCGGTCGTTCCGGGAATGAACGCTTCGCGCGTCCCGCCTGAATCCGTCGCGATCACCGGTCGTTCCATGAGGGCGGCCTCGATGAGACATCGCGGGCAGCCTTCCAGGTGGTACCCCGGCAAGACCGCAACGTCACACGCGGCGTAGAGCCCAACCATCTGTTCCTGCGTGGCGTCGTAGACGACCCGGGCGAGCTCGCGGAAGCCGTTGTCGACGAGGTACCGCTCGAACGCGGCGCAGACGGGAGTCCGGCCCGATCCGACGAAGAGGATCCGGTGGTCGACGCGCCGCTCGAAGAGGATCTGCGACGCGTCGAGCAGGAGCTTGTGGCCCTTCTCGGGAACGATCCGCGCCGCGAGGAGGAACGTCGGGACCCGCGGTCGCGCGTCGACCGACGCGGCGCCGAGCACCCGTGCCGGATCGAAGAACGCGGCATCGGCGCCAGTCCAGACGTTCAGCACGCGCTTCATCGGTAGCAGGGCAGCGGCCGAATCGGACACCGCGGCCATGACGTCGGCGAGACCAGCCGTGGCGCGGACGTTGGCGATGGCGACGTCCGCGGACCGGACGTGTTCCTGATCCAACATCACCGCGGGGCGACTGCCGCCATGGTAGAGCGCCACGACGGGCATGGAGAGGCTCTTCGCGAGCTGGCTCAAGAAGACGCCGCTCGGAAGCTCGGGGACGTGGTTCACGAACAGCGACGGCCGGTGGTCCTGGACCACGTCGAGGAACGTGCGACGCAACGTGGCGATGAGGACGGGGCCGTCGGCCATCAGTCGGTCTTCGCGGTAGGGGATTGGGTGGCGGATGATCCGGCTTCGCCCGATCCTCTCGACGGGTTCGTCTCGGCCGTCGATGGTCAGGTAGATGTGATGGATCTGCAGTCCGTCGTTGCGGCCGGCGAGCGCGCGGTCGAGAGCCTCGACGTCGAGGATTGCTCCGCCGATTTGGGCCTTGTCGAGCACCAGCCGGACGAGGGAAAGAGAATCGCACCTGTTCGGGGTCATCGGTGAACCATCGTCCTATTCGCCTCGACGGATCGCCGCCGCCTGCGCGCCGTCGGGGGCGGAGCATACACGAGCCGGCGCCCGCGTGTTGGTTTGGAATGCGGGTGAGCCTGCGTTGCAGCCGGCACTGGCTGATTGGTGGACCGGGCCTCCCCGCGATCCCGCTCCGGAATCGACGTCCAGCGTCCGTGCCACGTAGATGAATCATGAGTGAGGCTGCTTCCGGCGACTGACTGCGATTCGTCGTCGAAATGGGTGCGTGGGACGTGGTCGCCAGGGTGCTCGCCAGCGACATCCGGGCGATGATGGAAGTTGCAAATGGGAAATGAGCTGAAGTCACCGTGGCTCGTGGCCACCTGGCCCGGGATGGGGGGCGTGGCCCACATCGCCGGTGCGGTCCTCGTGAATCAACTCGGCGCGACGCCACTCGGGGTCTTTGACGCGTCACCGTTCGTCGAGCCCCAATCCGTGCTCGTTCGCGACGGCCTCGTTCAGGCCGCACCGCCGCCGAGCACACCGCTTTTCGGCTGGCGCAACCCCGCTGGCGGCCACGATCTGGTGATCTTCGTCGCGGATCGCCAGCCCGCGACGGCGACGTCGCAATACGCGGCCGCGCTCCTCGAAATGGCCGCCCGCTTCGGGATCGAACGCGTCGTCACGTTCGCCGCCATGGCGACCCCCACGCATCCGACGGCGCAGCCACACGTCTTTGGGATCGCGACGCAGCCCGCGTTGCTCGACGAGTTGCGCCAGCATGGCGTGACGCCGCTGGAGGATGGGGAGATCAATGGGCTGAACGGTTTCCTGATCGCCGCCGCCGCGGCCCGTGGACTTCCGGGATGCTGCCTCTTGGGCGAGTTCCCGTTCTTCGCAGCGCAGCTCCCGAACCCGAAGGCATCGGCCGCCGTGCTGGAGGTCTTCGGTCGGATGCTCGGGACTCCGATCGACTTGGAGAGCCTGCGCGGCGACGCCTCGCGGATCGAGGGGCAGCTCGTGAGTCATCTCGAGAGTCTCGAGACGGCGAGCGACGCGGCGACGCGACCTGCGCCCGAGACGGCCGAGCAGCAGGTGGTGCGGCCCGCGGACAAGACGGCAACGCGCCCGCGCGTTCCGAAGGCAGTCCTCGATCGAATCGAGGTCCTGTTCGAAGCGGCCAGAACGGACCGCGCGAAGGCACTGGAGCTGAAGGCCGAGCTCGATCGCCACGACCTGTTCCGCACGTACGAGGATCGCTTCCTCGATCTCTTCAAACAGGCCGGTTGAACCGGGCGGGATCTCCGGTTGCGCGTATGATCACCCCCGTTCACGAGGCATCGATGGCATACGCGACCGGCTCGATCTGCGTTCTCCTGCTCGCCTGTTTCGGGGCCGGCGGGGACTTGGTTCCCGAGCGGCCGGTCGCCGCCGTTCCTCCACGCACGGCAGCGGATGCCGTACGCGACCTCACGAAGCAGTTCGGGCCGCCGTCGACGATCTACGTCGGCGCGACGCAACTCGTCTTCAAGAAGAGCGACTGGGATCGGCTGTTCGGCGGACTCGACGAGACGGGGCGCGCGGCGACGTACCAGATGTTCGGCAAGATCGCCGTCCACACGTCCGTCGCGATCACGTTCGGGAACGGGCTCGCTTGGATTTCCCTCGACGCGTTTCGTCCGGCCGATGGGGCCGTGAGCCGCTTCGGCGCCTTCGTCACATCCGACGGCAGACCGATGGAGCCCGCAACCGCGTTCCGCACCTGGGCCCGCATGGTGAATCTCATGGATGCCGCCGCGCCCGATCCTCCGTTTGCCTACCTGCCGGTACCGGCGGACGACGCGCTCTCGGCCGCCGAAGCGATTGCTGCCGCCTTCGACTTCTGGAATGAGATCATGGACGCCGGAGGCGCGGAGCGCGCGCTCTTCGGAAGTGGGACCATCGACCTCTCGATCGGTGTCGCGCGCTGCAACTGCAACAACATGACGGCAACCTACCTGGCCTCCGCGGGCCTGCGTGTTCCCGAGCTTCCGCGCTCGATGGAGATGTTCGCGACCGGTTTGAAGCGTCCGCTCGACACACGGCAGGGAAACAAGCTCCACCTCTTGCGCTCGTCCCGAAGATCATGACTCTGACCTTGATCCCGGTATCCGTCTGCAGTTGGGACTTCCGCGCGGATGGCGCCACGTCCGGTCCCGCTTATCTCCGGTATCGATGGGTCAGCGAGCAGGGGAGCCTCAGTTGCGCCGGGGCCGAGTTCGACGTGCGCAAGGCGGGCCTGTTCACCGCGCGGTGGGCCGTCGAACGGAATGGCGAGCGCTATGCGGAGGCCGTGAAGCCGAGCGCGTTCTACCGGAAGTTCGAGATCCAGGCGTCCGGGATCGCGTTGGACCTCGATGCCGAGAGCGCGTTCACGCGCTCCTACCGGCTCCACTCGAACGGGCGGCAGCTCGGGGTGATCCGACCTGCGCACGCGTTCACCCGGCGCGCGATGGTCGACTGCGCGCCCGAGGTGCCGGAGCTGATCCAGCTCTTCGCGTTCTGGCTCGTGGCGCTCACGTGGCGCCGCCAACAGGGCGCGTCATCGGGCGGCTGATTTCAGTCGGGCGTTCCGCGGTTGGGATCGAGGTCGTCCTTCGTCCGGCCGGCGAGCCACGCGGCGACGTCGGCGCGACCGAGGTGCTGCGCCCATCCCAGCGGCGTCGCGTGGAAGCGCACGTCACGGCGGTTGGGATCGCCCCCGAGCTCGACCAGCGTTCGAACGGTCTCGAGATGACCCGAACCAGCCGCGGCGTGCAGCGCCGTCTGCCCGACGAACGCATTCACGTCGAATCCCAGACCCACGAGGAAGCGGACCACGGCGGGCCGTCCGGCCTCCGCCGCGCGGATCACGAGGTGAGGCGCGACGGACCGGAGACGATCCAGCAGCGTCGGATCGTCGTGCAGCAGGGCGTCGACCTGCGTCGCATCGGCCTGCATGCACGCGCCCGTGAAAACGATCAGCGGATCCATGGGTGCCGCGGGCCTTGCCTCGGCGAACATCACGGCGATCTGCGTGTGGCCGTTGAGCACGGCGAGTTGCCGCGCGGTGCGCCCGTGATGCACCGGGTGGCTCGTTCCGAGGCCGTCAGGACTCACACCCTGCCGCAGGAGAAGTCCCACCCTTGCCGGCATGTTTCGTGACGCGGCCCAGAGCATCTGATCCTCGAGCATCTGCTGCGGCGACGCGAGCGCCGGTCCGAGCTGGGCGTGCCAGCGTCCCTTGGGCTTGCCGCCCAGCCCGAATTCGAACAGCAGCTCGAGATGATCGTTCGCCGCGCCGAACTGGCGATTGTAGAGAGCCTGGCCGTCGTTCGGGTCCGCGCCCGCCGAGAGCAGCATTCGGGCGAGGGCCTGCGCCTGCGGATGGGGTGGTTCATCCCGTTCGCCGCCGCCCAAGACACCGGCAAGCGCGGTGAAAGGCGAAGGGAGCCCGTCCCAGAGGAACCCCGCGTTTGGATCCGCACCGTGATCCAGCAGGAGTCGCGCCACATCGAGCGTCGATCGGCCGCCGTCCTCGGACGGCAGGCGCGAGTACGCCAGGTAGAGAATCGGGGGCCAACCGAAAGGGCCGCCCTGTCGATTCGCCAGCGACGGGTCGGCGCCGAGGATCGCGCGCGAGGCTGCGACGTCCCCCGCCGCCGCACTCGCGTGGATCGATGCGGCCGCGAGCGACGGCGTGCGATCCAACATGAGCCTCGCCTCGTTCCTGCGTTCGGGTCGATCGCCGCCGTAACGCAGGCATGCGAGGCGAAGGAATCGATCCGCTGGATCCCGGTCAGGCGTTTGCGGCTCGACGTGCGGGGTGCGGGTGTTCTCCCTGACGAACTCCACGTGGCGCCGCAGCGCGTTCCAGCTCGCAAAGCCGAAGCGGCGCGCGACGACGAGCTGTGCCCGCGTGCGGGTGAAGGTCGTGGTGGCGGTCGCGGAAGCGAACCGCGGGTCGAACTCTCGCGCGTCGGCAAGGGCGTCTGGATCGGCGGCCTCCACTCGGCGCTGCAGATCCTTTGCCTGGTTCTTGAGGTGCTCGAGGCTGGGTGCGGACGGGAGCTTTCGAACGGGCATGAGGGACTCCTCTCGGACTGGGTCCGGCATCCGCATCACCGGCCGAAAGGAGGAACGAGTCGCCAGACGAGAGCACTTCGGGTGGGCTTGGCCCTTTGCGCGGATTGCAGGCGCCCCGAGCGCCGTGGCCGCGAAGATACCAGCGGGCCGCGAGGTGCGGAACGGTCGCCTGATCGTCGCAATCCCCAGCCGGCGACCGTGTGATGCCGACGATCGGTTCGGGGTCCGATCGCCTCACTTCATCCAGCGCTGCACCGCCTCCAGACGATTGGAGGCGCTGGCCGCCGGGTCGTAACCGCGCGAATCGCCCTCGCGATCCGAGAGCGCCCGGATGGCGATCTCGCGCGCGGGTTCACTGTCCGAGAGCAGCAGATTCACGAGAGTGGACCGTGCGGAGGCATCACCCAGCGCGAGCCGGGCCCGAGCGAGCCGCGCGAGCATGCGGTCCGAGGCGGCGGCATGTTCCTCGTCGGACTTCAGGCCGACGACCCGCGCCTGGAACCGTGAGAGCGCGGGCATGGCGGCGGGATCTCCACATTGCTCCAGGGCCCAACACGCCCAGTCGGCGACCGGCAGCACGGGATCTCGGAGCACCGCGATCAACCCGGGGGCGGCGTCCTTGGAACCGATCCGTCCGAGCACCTCGCAAATGCGGGCCCGCTTCTCCGCCCAACCCGTCGGATACGCGAGACCGTCGACGAGTGCGGGCACCGCGTCGGCTCCCATCTGAACGAGTTCGTTCATGATTCGCTCGTCATCGCCGCCGGGTTCGGTGTCGGAGCCACCGCCCAGATGTGCGACGAGTTCGTCCGCATGGGTGTGGGCGATGGGGTCGGGCCGGTGCGGTCGGCGGAGCATGGCCGCGCCGCCCAGCTCCTCCCACGTGCCGCGCAGGTGCGCGAGCGATTCGAGCCGCACGGGATCGGGGAGACCCGGATCGAACGATTCGTGCATCCCCGTCACGGCGAAGAACGCGTCGAACGAGAGCGAGCGCGTGAGGTCATCGGCGCCGCTGAGTCCGTCGAGGAGGACCGGTGCGCCCGTGGGATCACCCAGCTCGCAAAGCGCGCGGGCGAGGTCGCGGCGCGATTCCGGGTAGCTCGCGCGATCGAGCGCGGCGCGGATCGCCGCGACCGATGCCCGATCGTCGAAGCGCGCGAGGGCCGTGGCAGCCGCGCTGACCACGTCCCAATCGCGGTCGCCCAGGAGCGGCCGCAGCGAGGGAGCGCACGCCGGGTCGCCGAGCATGGTGAGGGCTTCGGCTGCAGACCGCCGATCGAGAGGCTCGCGTGCCGACAGATCCGCCTCGAGCCTGGGTCGGATCCCCGCACGATCACCCGTTCGGAGGATTCGCGCGAGCACGAAACGGGCGTGGCAGCGGATGTAGAGCTCTGGGCTCGCCAAGGCCTCGCGCAGCGCCGGGACGGCCGGCTCGCCGGCTTTGACCAGCAGCTCCATGGCCTGGTTGTAGGTCTCGTTGCTCCAGTCGCCCATGGCCGAGATGAGGGCGGGGTACGCCGTCGGCCCCAGGCGTTCGAGCTGCTCGCGTGCCCGAGCGCGGGCCTCTGGCATGTGGAACTCGAGCAGCGAGACGAGGCGCGCGAGGTCGGCTGGCGTGCGCCCCTCGGGGATCACGACCGGTCGGCTGCCCGGCGCCGGACGGGCGACGTTCGCGAAGCCCGTGGGGCTGAAATAGTCCTCGAGGCTGGCTGCCGGCGCCGGGAACCCGGTGTTCGGCGCGTCCTTGATCTGCTCGTTCGACGGGTTCTCGATGGAAAACGGGAGTCTGATGGTCTCCAGCCGGCGCGAGAGGGTTGGATGGTGATCGTCGACGGGTCGATAGAGCTTGAAGAACAACTCGCATTCGATCGTGCCTCGCGCGACCGTGAGGGGGACGCGTTGTTCACGGGATTTCCCCGACGGGATCTGCGTGGAGACGGGCATGGTCATCTGCCCCGGTTCCAGCTCCTGCGCGTATGGGTAGCGGGAGACGAGGCGTGACGTGCCGATCACCTTGCCGTCCAGGTCACGGACCGTGACGACCGACTCCACGGCCCGCTGCCGCGATGCCGTGGGAAAGTTGTGCCCCGCGCCTCGATTGGTGACGCGGACCACGACCTCGTTCCCCTCGATCGTCGCCGAGTAGCCGGCGGCTCGGTGGAGCTGCGCATCGGAATGGGATGCGGGGAAGACGTGCGCACGGACGGGGCGCGCCGGCTCGCCGACGGCGACGGGGCGATCGACGAGCGGCATGTGACAATCGATGCACAGGTTGCCTGCGACCTGGCCATGCTCGGCGCGGGACCATTGATCGGGCGTCCCGCCGATCCGGTGGCACGATGCGCACGCCTGGACGGTGCCGACGCGCGGATCGAATGCCGTCTTGCATTGCGCGCCGCCGGCAAACCGGGAGTAGTCGTAGTCCGGTTTCCAGTGGCAAGACATGCAGTTGTTGCCCTCCTCGAGGTCGGTCCAGCGCTGCATGGGCGTCAGGCCGATGCCCGTCTCGAACACGGGACGCGGCGTGTGACAGCGGAGGCAATCCTCGCGACGGAAGCCATGCGTCGCCGCGCGTGCCTCGGGGTCGAAAAAGGCGCGGCCATGCGTGTTCTGGGCGTTCTCCGCCTCGAACGTCGGGTGGCACTTGCCGCACCAGGCACTCGTCATCACGCGATCGAGGTGCGCCTGTGAGCCCAGCGGGCCGTCGGGTGCCGCGAACGACGTCTCTGACGCGTCGTCCGCCGGGGCCGCCGGTTCATGCGACGCCGACACCGAACAAGCGACCACGAGGATGAGTAAACTCGCTGCCGTCAAGCCGATGGAGTGTTTGATCACCATGCGCGCAGCCTACGACGCGAGCCCGCCCTCCCCACGCGGAGGATCGCGGCTCAGGGGCGTCGTCCGAGGTCCGGTGCGTCACGGCGGACATCGGGGGAAACCCTGCAACGTTCAGGTCACGGACGGCAACCCTAGGGCCAACCATGGGCGGCGCACCTCGCACACCTGACCTGCAAGCTCTCTTGTCCAATGGATCGTGGGCCTATGCCCTGGCGCGAAGCCTCGTCGGTGACGAGCAACTGGCTGAGGACATCGTCCAGACGGCTGCGCTGGCGACCCTCGGGGGTGCTCCACCTCAGGGACTGGCGTTCCGATCCTGGTTCGCCGCGGTGATCCGGAATCTGGCCCGCATGGCCCATCGCACCCGAGTCCGACGGGACCGCCGCGAGGACGCTGCCCGGCGCGCTGACATCGTTCCGTCGACCGCGGAACTCGCCGAGCGCGCGGACCAGCATCGCCGGCTCACGAGCCTCGTCCTCGAGCTCGAGGAGCCCTATCGGTCGACGATCCTCCTGCGGTTCTTCGGCGAACTGACTCCCATGCAGATCGGGGAACACCTGGGCGAGCCGCCCGCGACCATTCGCAGTCGCCTCGCTCGCGGGTTGGACAGACTCCGTGAGCGCCTCGAGCGTGATCGTGGCGCTGCGTGGAAGGCGACGCTCGGCCCCCTCGTGACGCTCATGGGACCTCGGGGGACTGCGGGGCACACGCTGACCGGTGGCGCGGCGGGCGCCGCGGGGACGAAGGCCGCGCTGACGGGGCTGGTCCTGCTCATCCTCGGTGGGGTCGCGCTCTGGCATCTGCGAAACCCGACGATCGAGACAACGTCCGGGCCCCCCGGGGCGCGGCCCGCCGGCGAGGAGGACTCGCGCGTGGGCGAGGTCGCGGCCGACCCGACGTCCGCTGGCGGACGCATCGCAGCCGTTCCACTGGTGCCCGATCCAGATCCGACGTCGCTCTCCGGGCGCGTGGTCGACCCCGACGGCAAGCCCGTGCCCGGTGCACGCGTCGTCATGTACGGGAGCGACACGAGGACGCTGGTGACGGCGCGTACGGTGGACGACCCCAAGGGCCGCGTTCGCGTCTGCGTCACGGACGCCCAGGGCCGCTTCCGGCTCCAACCCGGGCAGGCGAGTCCGTCGCTCTACGTCTTCGCGGAGGCACAAGGCTTCGGCCCGGTCGTCGGTGAAACACATCACCTCGGCGATGACGTGACCGTCACCCTCGGAAGGCCCGCCACCATCCGGGGGACGGTGCGCGATGCCGAAGGACATGCGATCGGCGGGGCCCTGGTCCGTTGGCAGTGCGTCCTTTCGGGGGTGATCGTCGAGCGCGACGGCCGATCGGCCCCCGACGGAAGCTACGTCGTGACCGACATCATCGACGACGACCTGCGCGTGATGGTGTGGGAGCCTCCGTTCGACGGCGTCGAGGTGCGCGCGGAGGGCTTCGCGACCACGACGCTGCGCAGCCCGTTTCCCTCACCCACGCGAGAGGTGCAGCTGCCGATCACTCTGGGGCGTGGTGCCACGGTCCGCGGGCGTGTCGTCGACGGCGAGACGGGCAAGCCGATACCTTCCGCGCACGTCGCGTGCTGGTCCGAGACGGTGCGGTTCGGTCATGCGGGCACGCGCCACAACTGGATCCAAGACGCGCTCCCCATCCGTGGCCTCATCGAAACGGATGCGGGGAACGACGGCACGTTCGTGCTCTCGGGGATTTCGTGCGACGACACGTTCTCCTCGATCAGGCCTCGTGGTCCGGTTGGTTCGGGAGCGCCCGCTCTCGCTGCGTCGGCTCCGGGATACTCGACCGAGCTCCGGCTGCCGGAGTTGGCGGGCAACGAGTCCACGGCCACGCTCGACATACAGCTCTTCCGCTGCGCGCGCATCGAGGGGCGCGTGCTCGAGGCTGACGGGTCGCCGGCACGCTTCGCGCGCGTCTCACGCAGCGACGGGATCGACCGCAACTCGCAACTTCCCCCAGCATTTGCCGAAAACCACGGCCGCGTGACGTCCGATCGCGACGGCCGCTACGTGTTCGACGGCGTCCGGGTGGGCTCCGCCGATTCCGTCGACGTGGCGGTGGGCGGATTCTCCAGTGGGCTGATGGCCGGCGTCCAATCGACGGTCACCGTCGCGGTGAGGCGTGGCACGACGACCCAGGCGCCCGACATCCGGCTGTTCCCGGTCATGCCGGTGCCCGTGCGCGTCGTGGACGAGCAGGGTCGGCCGATCGCCGGGGCGACCGTCTCGTTCAACCGCTTCATCTTGGCTGGCGCGGTTGCGGACTCACTCACGCACACGGGGATGGACGGGTGCGCGCGGCTGGGCTACGCGTATGGTTGGCCTGACCGAACGCCGAGTCCCGCGACGATCTATGCGGATGCTCCGGGCTTCGCGCTCGGTGAGTCCGAGCCGATCATGACGGACGAGGAACCTCAGGCGGAAGTCGTCGTCAAGCTTGCGCGCGCGCACGCGGTCTTCGGGCGCGTGGTGGACGAGGACGGGGCGCTCGTACCTGACGCCCGCGTGCTCGTCGTCGACGGACGCCTGCCCGAGGCCTCCGCCTTCGACGCGGTCTGGGAGCGCGGCGGAGATCACTCGAATCCCCCGCCGCAATATTGGGGAATCGGCACGGCGCCGGACGGGCGGTTTCGAATCGGCGGACTGCCGCCAGGGCCGTACTACGTCGGTGCCCGACCCGTGGACGGGTTCCGGTGGGGCGCCGCCGACGTTCGCGGCGTCCAGACCGACGGGGGCGAGGTCACGATCACCGTGCCGCGACCCCGCGCGGCGCCGTCGCTCGGCGCGCTGCAACTCGTCATCACCGACGCCGACTCGGGTCGCCCCGTGTCGAATGCGTTCGTCGCGGTGGCCGGCGATGGCGACGGGGTCGAGCCGACGTCTCGGAGTCTCGGGGTGTATCACCTCGCGGACCTGACGGCCGGCACCTACACCGTGCGGATCCAGATTGCCGGCTACACGCCGCCGCCTCCGATGTCGATCGAGGTTCTCGCTGGGAAGGTCGTGACGCGCCGGATCCTCGCTCGACGCGGAGTGACGCTTCATGGGACGGTCACCGTCGATACGGCAGTCCCGTTCCACTCGGCCGTGGTGGCGTTCTACGAGGTGGGAGTCAGCGTCGGCGAGTACGTGCGTCTGTCGTCGGACGGCACGTTCGTGATGGCTGGTCTCGGTGCTGGCAAGCGGTATCGCGTCTGCGTGCTCGACGTGAACGGGCGAGAGCGCATCCCGTATGCGACTCCGATCGGAAAGCCTCTGGCCACTCCCGCTGCCGGCGGCGACGTCGAGGCGACGATTCCCGTGGTGACGGCGGGCGTGCTCTTGATCAACCTGAGCCCGGGGCCGGCGGCGGCTACGCACGGCGGGCGCGGCCCCTCGACTCTCGAAGTGGTGGATCCGACGGGCGAGCGCATCTGGGCGATCACGTCGCTCATCAAGCCGCAGTATTCGATTCCGCTCCCGCCCGGGAACTACTCGGTCACGCTGAAGAAGCCCGACACGGCGCCGGAGACGAAGCAGGCGATCCTGACGGCCAACGCGGAGACGTCGATCACGTTCGGTTGGCCGTGACCGGAGCGATCAGCCCTTCTTCGCCTTGATCTCTGCGAGCAGTTTCTTCGCGCGTTCGGCCTCCACCGTGTCCTTCATCGGTCCCTCGAGGATCGACGAGAGCGCGGATGCGGCCGCGGCGGCCTTGCCGGCAGCGGCGAGTTTCTGGGCGTCTGCGATCCGTTGCCCGACTTCGAGTTCGCGCTTGGCTTCCGCGTTCTTCGCCAGCTCGGCGAGAAGCCCGTCCGCGATGCGTCCCGCATCGGTTCCGGGCATCTGGGTGCTGATGCGCTTCCACCCGACCTGCGCGTCGAAGAGCCGCTTCTCCATGTTCGCGAGCTCGGCCTTCTTCAGTTCCGCCGTGCCGAGTTCGTCGACCTGCTTCTTCGCGGCTTCCAGAGCGCTGCGGTCCGAGTCGTTGACGCCGGGCGCCGCGAGAGCGGCCGCGAGTGCCTTGTAGCCATCGCCGATCTTGCCGCCGTTGAGTTGTTTCTCGATGGCGGCGTACTTCTTCGGGAGCTCGACGTCCATCATGAGGCCGTCCGAGAGGGGGCCAGGCTTGACTCCCGCGAGCGCCTTCTCGATGAGCTTGTCGTTCAGCGCCGACGGGTGGCCGGTCCAGACGACCTTGCCGTCCGCCCCAACGAGCGCAGCCGAAGGGAATCCCGAGAACCCGTAGGCCTTCATGCTGGGCAGTTCCTTCGACTCGTAGGCGATGATCGCCTTCGTCTTCGTCTCGCTGATGTATCCGAGAGTCGGCTCCTCGGCCTCACCCGTGACGCCGACGACGAAGAACCCCTGCGAACCGTACTTGTCAACCAACTGGTTGACGTGCGGCGTGGCCGCCTTGCAGGGGCCTCACCAATACGCGAAGTACTCGTAGAGGATCGCTTTGCCGCGGAGCTGGCCCAGCGACGTGATCGTGGTGTTGCCCAGCTTCTCCGGCGCGACGCGCGGTGCGCGGTCCCCGACCTTGACCTGGGCTCCGAGCACGGTCGCGAGAGCGGCCGCGAGAAGGAGCGACGGAAGCGTGCGTGACATGGCAGGTGTTCCTCGATGGCTGTGCGTGGCGAACGCGTCGCGAGTCGACGCTACCCCCAACGCGATGGGCGCAAGCTTGCGGCCGAACCGGCCGGGGGTCAAGGCAGGGGGCGCCTGCTGACGTCCGTCCATGCGCGTAGGGGCAAGCCTCGGCCTTCGCGGTAGTCTGCGCCCATGCGTCGATCCAAGCCCCCCCGTGTCGCGTCGTTTGTCGTGGTTTCGTTCGTGATCGTCGTCGGAGCGATGGCCCAGGAGACTCGCCCCGAGCCGCTCGGCGCGGGCCCGCCGTGGCGGGGCCCCGTGCGCCCCACGGCTGCCAACGAGGTCTTCGCCACGGGAAATGGGTGCTCGATGTGCCATTCCGCGGCGCCCGCGGCGACCGCCATGCGCTCGCCGACCGGTGACGACATCTCGCCGCACGGGCTGTGGCAGGCGTCGCTCATGGCGAACGCGTTCCGCGATCCCTATTGGCGCGCGCAGGTCGCCAAGGAGTCGGCGGCCGATCCTGAGCACGCGCCGGCGACGCAGGCGCTCTGCATCCGGTGCCACGCTCCCATGGCCCACCACACGGCGAGGCTTGGTGGTCAGCCCGCTCTGACGATGGCGGCGATCGCCGACGATCCGCTCGCGGCTGACGGCGTCTCGTGCACGGTGTGCCACCAGATCCAGCCCGAGGGACTGGGCGACTCCTCGACGTTCGGGGGGATGTTCAGCTTGAAGCGGGGGCGCGAGATCTACGGGCCGTATCCCGATCCGGCGCCGGGTCCCATGCGGATGCACTCCGGCTACGCCCCTACGCATGCGGAGCACGTGCGGTCCTCAGGACTGTGCGGGAGCTGCCATACGCTCTTCACAGGCCATACGGGGTCGGCGTTTCCCGAGCAGTCGCCTTATCTCGAATGGCGCAACAGCGCGTTCCAGAACGAGCACGACGCGGGGAAGGACTCGCGCACGTGCCAGCAGTGCCACATGCCGTCGCAGGGACCGACGCGCATCGCGCGCAATCCCATGGGTCGCGACTTCGTCATCGCGCCGCGTCCCGACTTCGCGCCTCATCTGTTCGTGGGGGGCAACGCGTTCATGCTCGACCTGCTCCGGGCGAACCGCACGCAACTGGGCGTGACGGCGCCCGAGTCGGCGCTGGAGCGCGCGGCGGCGGCGACTCGACGCCAGTTGCAGAACGACACGGTGCGGCTCGACGTGGGGGACATCACGCGCAAGGACGGTCGAGCGGAGTTCTCGATCACGGTGACGAACCTCACGGGACACAAGTTCCCCACGGGCTACCCGGCGCGCCGTGCGTGGCTCCACGTGCAGGTGCGGAGCGGGAGGGAGGTCCTCTTCGAGTCCGGCGCCGTCGACAAGGATGGCTCCCTCGTGAAGGTCGGTGACGAGCTGTCGATCCCGCACAAGGACACGGTGGAGAAACCCGAGGACGTGGTCGTCTACGAGATGGTGGCGGTCGATCCGTCCGGAAAACCGACGACATACCTCTCGAAGATGGCGAAGCGGGCCAAGGACACGCGACTCCTGCCGAAGGGCTGGCGCCCAGACGCGACCGGAATCGGCGACATCGCGCCGGTGGCGATCGGCGACGACTCGAATTTCACCGGCGGGGCGGACACCGTCACCGTCCGGGTCCCAATCGCCGAGGGGACGCCGAAGGGGCTGCAGGCCATCGTGTGGCTCGAGTATCAGTCCATCCCGCCGGCGTGGGTCGCGGCGCTACGCTCGGTCGACGCCGCGGAACCACGCACGTTCGTGGCGCTCTACGACGCCGCGCAGAAGCAGCCGGAGACCGTCGCCATCGCGACGCGCTCCGAGCGCTGACGCAGGTGCGGCGTTTCGACGTCTCCGCGCGTCGAGGCGCATCGACGCGTGTCTTGCGGGGACCGGGCTCCGGTCGGCCGGGCAGTGCGCCATCGCGCCGACGTCGGCGCGGGCCGATCGCGAGCACGCGAGGCTGGCGCCGCATGCGGAGCCTCGTCACCGCGCCCTCCATGGGGATGCAATGATGCTCGATCGTGCATGATTCAGCCGTTGACCGCTCGCCCGGATCGGTTGTAGGCTCCCTTCCCTCATGCGTCCCGCGCGCGGATTGCGCGCGTCCCTTCGGACAGTCGGACCACAGGTGCAACCCATGCCGAAAAGCAGATTCCTCGTCGCGTTCGTGTTGATCGCTTCCGCCGTCACCTCGCAGACCACGTGGCGGGTGCAGGCCGGCGCCGCACCTCCGGGCAACGGCACGCTTGCGACGCCGTTTCCGAGCGTTCAGGCCGGCATCAACGCCGCGATCAACGGCGACACGGTGCTCGTCGGGCCCGGCGTCTACTCCGAGAGCCTGAACTTCGGCGGCAAGAACATCACCGTGCGGAGCACGGCGGGTTCAGCCGCGACGGTGATCGATGCGGCGCACCTGAACCGGGTCGTGCAATTCACCTCAGGCGAGACGCCGGCGGCGATGATTCGCGGGTTCACGCTTCGCAACGGAGGCCCCATCGTCGATGGCGGCATCTTCCTCATCGTCGGCGCCTCGCCGCGAGTGGAGGACTGCGTGATCGCGAACGGCAGCGTCAGCAACACGGGCGGCGGCATCTGCCTGTTCGCGGCATCGCCGTCGATCTCGGGTTGCACGTTCCTCGGCAACTCGGCGACCGTCGAAGGCGGCGCGATCGCCGTGCTGTTCAACTCGTTTCCGACGATCGTGAACTGCAGCTTCACGGCCAATGCCAGCAATCAGGGCGCGGCGGTGTCCCTGAACAACGCGTCGGCGACCTTCGAGGGCTGCACGTTCACGAGCAACACCGCAGTGAACGACGGTGGAGCGATCAACGTCTCGTTCGGCAACGCGACTCTCGTGCGCTGTTCGCTCCACTCCAACGCCGCCACGTCGGGTGGCGCGGCCAAGAGCACCTTCGGCACGCTGCGTGGAACCGATTGCCGGTTCATCCAGAACCACGCGCTCCAGAACGGCGGAGCGGTGAGTGCATCGCTTTCCACCGTCGACTTCGCGAACTGCATTTTCGCCGCCAACACTGCGGTGAACGGCGGCGCGATCTCGACCGACGGCCCCTCCGTCACGATCACGAACGCCAGCATCGCGTCGAACGTCGCGTCCGCGTGCTGCGGCGGGATCTTCGTCGTGGGGGGCAATGCGCCGACCGTCGTCAACTCGATCGTGACGGGCAATTCTCCGAACCAGATCGCGGGAACGACCGTGCCGCCGGCGATCTCCATCACGTTCAGCAACGTCCAGGGCGGGGCACCCGGCGCGGGCAACGTGAGCCTGGCCCCAGGGTTCGTCGACCCGGCGAATTTCGACTTCCATCTCTCGTCCACGTCGGCATGCCGCAACATCGGGACGAACGCCGCGCCGTCGCTCGCGCCTACGGATTTCGACGGCAACCCGCGCATCGTCGCAGGTACGGTCGACCTCGGAGTGGACGAGTACGTGGCGCCGCTCGTGGGATCAGGTGAGGACCTGGTGCTCGCGACGTCCGTCGACCTGACGCTCGCCAACGTGGGCACGAAGCTCGCCCCGGGCGGGTCGACGGTCGGCATCTCCATGACGACGCCGAACTGGAGCTTCATCGGTGCCACGCCGTTCATCGCCGCGACGGGCTACGCGAACGCGTCGCCGCCGGCGGCGACTCCCGGCTTGCCGCAGGTGCACATCGACCTGGCGAGCTTCTTCTTGTT
This sequence comes from Planctomycetota bacterium, assembly GCA_044222185.1. Lineage (GTDB taxonomy): Bacteria > Planctomycetota > CAIWVZ01 > JBGANV01. Next base: position 236,857 of record JBGANV010000008.1, on the reverse strand, counting down.
GGTCGATGGATCCCAGCCGGCGGCGCTCGGGGGCTCGGCGCTTTCCGCCCTCGGCGTAGGTGTGGGCTTCGTCGTTCCGCCGGGACTTGCGGGCCTGACGCTGCGCGTCCAGGGCGCGGTCGCATCGCTGGGGGCCGCCAACGGCCTCTTCGCCATGACCGACGCCCACGACCTCGTCTTGCAGTGATCGGCGGGGGGGGGGGGGGACCGTTCTCCTCTTCCGCCTGCGTCAGATTCTGGAAGACCCGTGCCGACAGTGGGCGGGGAAGGCCGTTGTTGCCGAGTGTGACACCGTTCAGCTCGTCCGAGACGAACTTGAACCGGATGTTGTCGGTCCCATAGAAGCGGCGCAGGACCTGGAAGATCGCACCGCCGAAGCCTGCGTGCCCTGACGGGTACGCCGGGAACGGCGGGGTGAAGTTGAGCCCGCCGTTGATATTGCTGGCGGGGGCACCGAGCGGCGAGTAGGTGACGTCGCCGATCGTCGCCGGGTTCCCGTCACCGAGTCCCGTGGGTCCCGTCCCCGGGTCCGACTCGCGGATTCCGGTCACCGGCCGCCACAACTTGTAGAAGTACTTGGAATCCCAGATCGCGATGCCCGCGTCCGCCATCGCGACGTTCGCGAGCGCCAGCAGGCGGGCGAAATCTGCGACGTCGGAGCATTGCTGCCGTCCGATCTGGACGACGATCTGGTTGTACAGGCGTGGCGGCGCGCAGAGGCTCGGCGTCCCGTCATAGGCCCAGTAGATGCCGGCCTCGGTTTGATCCGGCGTGCGGACCGTCGGCGTCACGATGGCATCGCCGCCGAGGGCCTTGACCTCGTCGAATGCCGTCGCATACGCCGCGCTATCGAGCGCCGGCGGGGGCGGCGCGCGGAACTGGCTTCCCGCGAGCATGACGAACGGCGTCACGAACGGCCAGTTGCCGCCCAGTGCCAGCGGGTGGTTCGTGAACGGATCCGGGCGCCATTCGCCCGGAAGCGGGCCGGGGAGGTACTCGATTCCGATGCGGGGCTCAGGCATCGACGAGAGGTCGTTCGCGCGGAGAGCGAGGATCGCCGCCGCAGCCGCGTGTCCGAGTGCGATGCCGCGCGTCTTGCGCAGACCATCGGGAACTTCGGCGAGCGCCGCATTGAGTGCGGGCGTGAAGATCGTGTTCGTCTGCGCGGAGAAGAGAGCGCTCAGCGTGTCGAAGGCTGCTTGCGCGATGGCCGCGTCGAGGGACGTCGTCGGGTAGTTGGTCGGAAGTCCAACGTAGCTGTCGAAGCGGGGAATGATCGCGTTGACGGCTTCGAACATCGCGAGGTGAACGATGGCCTCGGCACGGGCTGCGCGGCACGGACCGAGCTGCTGGTGCGCGCCCGCCGGCGTGTGGTCACGTCCGCTGGCGTCGATGGCGATCTGGTTCCACTTGCGCAGTGAATTCGAGGACGAAAGCAATGGCGGCAGGTGTCGGATGAGACCGTTCACCGTCCAGGCTTCGATCGCAGGGACGACGCCGACGTTGGCGACGATGCTCGTGGTGCCGTCGCCCTTCAGCCCGAGGTATGAGCCGGACGCGGAGACGATCTTCGTCGTTCCAGTGAAGATGCGCGTCCCTGCGGAGGGCGCGGACGCGAACAGATTCGAGTGCAGGTTGATGACGCCGGTTCCGCAGGTGAGCACCGTGTCGATCTGCACCCTCGTCGGAGGCTGGCCGACGGCCGGAGCCGCACCCGTGATCGTGCTCGTGTAGTTTCCAACTCCATACATGTCGCCGGCGATGGACCAGGTGCCGGACGAGGTGTTCGGCGAGCCGAACGTTCCGGTCAGTTCCAGCGCGAACTGCGCGTTCGCCGTCATCGCGGAGATCACGAGAACGGCGATCGAAAGCGAGGCGGTGCGGACGCAGACTACGGACCTTCCCATGGCAAGGACTCCTGTCTTCAGATCGAGGGGCCGAGTAACGACGATGCCTGGACTGCGCGGCAGCCGGGGGCGAACTCGTTCGCGGGTTCCGGGGAGCACACCTTCGAACTGTGATCGTGCAAAACGATCCGGCGGCGCGTGCAACAGGGCGGCGACGGTACACCCGGCTGCGTCGACCCGGCAAACAGAACCTGGCGGTTTTTTTTACTGAGGTGACGCGCGGCGTCCCGCCTGAGGGAACCAGAAGTTTCCCAACCTGAGGCGCGCGCCGGCGAGGTGGCGCAAGCGGTTGATCCGATCCGTCGCGCCCCGCAAACTGCCGCCTCGGCCGTCTATGCCTCGGTTGACTGCTCTTCGGCCACGTCGATTCCCAGCCGCGCACTCCTCACCCTCGAGTGCCACGCTCGCCCTTCCGGAGACATGGTGATGAAGTTCCTCGCCCTCGGCGTTGCGTGCCTCGTTCTTGCAACGGCAGCGTCCGCACAGGTTTCGAACGACGAGTGCACGACCCCCATCAACATCGTTGCTGGCGTGAACCCGACACCGGCAGCGTCCGGATTCCGCTTCACGAACGTGGGGGCGACTCAATCCGGTTGGATGACCTGCGGCGGCGCGGGCAAGGATGTCTGGTTCGTCTTCACGCCGGCGTTCACTGCGCCCTACACGTTCAAGACCTGTACGCCGGCGGGTTTCGCGGCGGGCTCGCTGACCGACAGCGTCGTCGACGTTTTCGATTATTGCGGAGCCAACTCGCTCGGCTGCGATGACAACTCCTGCGGGTCGCGGTCGTCGGTCACGGCGTATTTGCTGTGGGGCGCGTCGTACATCGTCGGGGTGGGTTCGGCGAACGACGGCCCCGGCGGGACGTTCTACCTGACGGTGGAGGCGGCGGTGCCTGCGGCGACGAACGACACGTGCGCACAGGCGCTCACCGTGCCGCTGGGGGCGTCGGGTCCGTTCAACAACATCGCGGCGACGCCGACGGCCGGAGCCGTGAACTGTGCTGGGAATGGCCTTTACGACCTGTGGTTTCGATACGTGCATTCGCTCGCCACGGGTCCCGTCGTCGTTTCCACGGGGTGCGGTCAGTACGACACGGTGCTCAGCGTTTACGGCGCTTGCGGGGGAGCCGCCATTGCGTGCAACGACGACACCCCGTCCTGCCCGTCGGGCGGGTCCTCGCTCGGTTTCAACGCGGGTCAGGGCGCGGTGTACTTCATCCGCGTGGCCGCGAAGGCGGCTCAGCCTGGAGTATTCAACCTGGAGATCGCACGCGGGGTCGGAGACGACTGCTCCACGGCGACGCCTGTCGTCATGGGAGTGAATGGCCCGTTCTCCAACGGGATTGCCACACCGAGCGCGACTTTCACGGGCTGTCTCGGCGGGGCCTCCCCAGACGTCTGGTTCTCCTACCTGAACACGGGTTGCAGCCAGGACATCACCATCAGCAGCGGATGCGGCGGGTACGACACCGTGCTCGACGTGTACGAGGGTTGCGGTGGGAACCTCATCGACTGCGCCGATGACGATCCTTTCTGCGGGCCTGGAGGAGCCACCGTCGCACTGACGGCGCTCGTCGGACGGACGTATTGGATCCGGGTCGCCCCGAACAACATCGGCCCGGGCATCTTCAACCTGACGATCGCACCGGTCACGAACGCACCCCTCCGACAGATCCTCTGGCAGCCGGCAGGGTCGGGGTCGCTACGCACCGACATCGTGAATGGAGCTCCGAACGGAGGGTTCCTGCTCGCCATCGCCCTGCAGCACACGGGCGTCGCTCCCGCGGGGCCGTTCTTCGGGATCGACCTCACGTTGCTCGAGCTCGTCTCCGAAGTGCAGCCCGGGTCGCCGTTCTTCGGACCGCTGACGCCATGCGGAACCGCAGTCGTCGGCCCCTACGTCGGACTTCCGCCGGGGTTGCGGTTCGACAGCGTGGCCGTGGGCTTCAACGCGGGTGGGTCGCTCGTCCCCGCCTCCGCGTCGACATCCATGACCTACACCGTCCAGTGAGTGGATCGCGACGGCGGAACGGCGGTCACCCGGTCGAATCCATCGGCTCAGAAAGAACTTTCATGACTCTCCCGAACCTCGCTCGGTGCGCGTTGCTCGTCCTCGCCGTCGTCGTTCACGTCGGCGCCCAGGTGACCAACGACGACTGCACGACGGCCATTCCCGTGTTCATCGGATCCAACGGCCTCTTCACGAACACGGGGTCGACCACGTCGTCGACGATCTCCTGCGCGGGGATCATCAACGACGTGTGGTTCCGGTTCATTCCTCCGGCGACGGCGCCGTACGCGATCGACACCTGCGGCGGCGGCACGCTCGTTCAGACCGTGCTCGCCGTCTTTGCCGTGTGCCCGATCGGCAATGCCTTCTACATCGGGTGCAACGATCGATGGTGCGGCAACCGGTCACTCGTCTACGTGAACCTCACCGCCGGCACGCCGTACTACATCCGCGTGGGGAGCTACGTCCTCTCGGCACAGACGGGGACCTTCCCCGTGAACATCAGCCCGCCCATCCCGCCGCCGGCCAACGACGAGTGCTCCGGAGCCATTCCGATCACGAAGGGGCACAACGGCCCGTTCCTGAACGTCGGGGCGACGCCGAGCGCCGGTCCTCCGCCGAGCTGCGGCGCGGCCACGCACGATCTGTGGTTCCGATATACGACGCCATGCAGCACCGTGCTGACGGTGAACACCGACTGCTACTTCTACGACTCCGTCATCAGCGTCTACACCGGTTGCGGCGGCCTGCAGATCGCCTGCAACGACAACTCGCCCGGGTGCTTCGTGGGCTCGAGCGTCAGCTTCCCGTCGCAGGCCGGCGCGACGTACTACATCCGCGTGTCGGCAGGATCCGGATTCGGGAGCCAGTTCACGCTCGACCTCGCCACGGGCCCGATGACGCTGGCGGCAACCCAGCCTCTCGGCTCGGGCTCGCTGCAGCTCTACATCGCCGATGGCCCCGCGAGCGGCACCTACTTCCTCGCCGTGAGCACGGTGAACACCGGCGCAGCTCCCACGGGCTACTTCTACGGGATCGCGCCGGCGATCTCCGAGATCGTCGGACAGTTCATCTCCGGTTTCCCGTTCGTGGGGCCGCTGAGCTCCTGCGGCGGGATCACGCTCGGCCCCGTCGGCGGCGTCCCGCTCGGGTTCACCTTCGATGCGGTGGCTCTCGGGTTCGTCGGGCCGGCGGGCGCGACGCCGGCCAGCCAGGTGTCGAACGCGATCACTCACGTCGTCAACTGACACGCCGCGGGATTCAGTACGTCGTCACCCGATAGGGGAGCGGCAGGACTGGGATCTGGACCTGCGGTGTGAAGACCACCGCGAGGTTGCCGAGGATCGAGCTGTCGTAAATCGCATCCTGGTAGATCGCGTGGCCCGGGCCGCCGGCGAAACCCGGCGTGGCATAGAGGGACCAGAGTGCCGTCGCCCAGCAGTTGGGCGGCGGACCGCCGAACCCCTGGCCTGCGACACCGGGTCCGATGCCGATCATGTCGTGGTGATCCATGCGCGACACCGGATGGGTGTCCTGTCGAACGACGACGATCGTCGACGGACCCGCGCCGCCCGGCACGGACGCGCCGGCCCACAGCTCGCACACCATCGATGCGTAGTCGGTGTCGATTGCAGGCGGGGCCGACGGCGACAGGCGCGGAACGGCGTTCTTCCAGCGATAGATGTGCCGTTGCGGCCAGTTCGGTCCCGGAGGGGCGATCTCGAACGTCACGTCGTCGATCCGCGGTGGTGTGGCGCCGAGCGCGAAGTCGGCGTCGAAGTGATTGGCGGCGATGCGGGGCGAGGCATTCACCGTCGCTGGCGCGCAGCCGAGGTCTCCCGACGAGCCGGTTCGGTCGCAGCTCGCGGGCGTGAAGGACAGATACCCGTTCACGTTCATGAACGTGACGCCGGCAGGGAACCCATAGAAGGTGAAGGCCGGTGGCGTCGGCAGAGCCGCCTCGCCTTCATCGAACGGACTCACGCCGCCGGGGCATCCACCCATGGCGCCCAGCACGCTCTGCTCGCTTCCGTTGACGCCAGCGATCAGGGACACGCCGTTCGAGACCGCGAGGAGGCCTTGCGGCGTGATCGCGGCGGCCTGGAACATCACCGGAACGCCACCGACCTGCGGTGGGTACAGAAGCGTCACTTCGAGCTTGTACGGATGGCCGGGGTCGGCGGGTCGTGTCGGAGGAACGGGCACGTTGATCCACCCGATCCCGTCGAGGATCGCGCCCTGGATCACCGGTAGTACGGAGATGATCCAAGGCTGGCCCGGCTGACACGGCGCGAGGCCGCCAGCGGGGGTCGGCACCGCGACGTTCGGAGTGCCCAGCGACCACAGGATGGTGACCAGGCTTCCGGTGCCGATCCTCGGGCCGAGTGTGCTCGGCGGCACGGAGAGCTGGAGTTTGAACACCGTTCCCGGCGTCACGTACGCCGTGTACGGATTGCCGGGAGCGCCGGCAGGATAGCCTGCGCCGCCGGAGCCCGGGGCGCCGGGCATGTCGGCAATCGCAGCGTGAGTCGACGTGCGATCGGCGAGGACGTCCAGGTGGAATCCGCAGCTCCCAGGGCCCTGCGCGGCGATGGGCAGGGCGCATGACAGGAGGAGCAACGGAACGACGACTGGCCGGATGTTTGCAAGTGACATGGCAACTCCTTGTGAACGTCCGGCGTGTGCGGCTCGCTGTCGTGCCAGCTGCGCATGTGCGATGAGTCGCACGCGAACGCCGGAGTCATCCCTCGCGGAGATACGGGCGCCGCTTCGGAGTGCAGCCCCGGTGATGGACGTAGCTCGCCGTGCTTGGGGCCCATGCTCATCCCGCCGACCTCGCCCAGGAAAACTTGGCACGACGCCGCGCCGGGCCTTAGACTTGGCCCCCTGCCTGACGCCCGCCGGGTCGAACCGGTACACGCATCCGAGGAGACGAGTTTTGGAACCCACGCTACGGCGGCTCTGCGACAACATCGCGAGCGTGATCGTCGGGAAGGATGACGTGATCCGGATGGTCGTGGCGGGGCTGCTCGCCCGCGGCCACGTCCTCATCGAGGACGCCCCTGGCCTCGGCAAGACGCTGCTCGCGCGGGCTCTCGCGCAGTCCGTGGCCGCGAGCTTCAAGCGCATCCAGTTCACGCCGGACCTCCTCCCGGCGGACGTCACCGGAGTCTCCGTCTACAACACGCAGGATCGCGTGTTCGAGTTCCGCCACGGCCCCGTCTTCGCCAACGTACTGCTCGCCGACGAGATCAATCGCACCTCACCCCGCACGCAATCGAGTCTCCTCGAGGCCATGGAAGAGCGGCAGGTGACCGTCGAGGGGCGTACGTATCCGCTCTCGGCGCCGTTCTTCGTCATCGCGACGCTCAACCCCATCGAGTTGTCGGGGACGTTCCCGCTGCCCGAGGCGCAACTCGATCGCTTCCTCATGCGGCTTTCGATCGGATACCCGGCCGCCGAGGATGAGATCCGGATTCTCGCCATGCAGATCGAGGACGAGCCGATCGCCACGATCCGTCCCTGCATCACCCTCGAGGACCTGATCCGCATGCAGGATGCGGTGCGCAAGGTCCGCGTCGCACCCGAGATCCAGGAGTACATCGTCGCGATCGCGCGCGCGAGCCGCGAGAACCCGGCCGTGCGGTTGGGGCTCAGCCCCCGTGGGAGCCTCGCGATGATGCGTGCCGCCCAGGCCCATGCCTTCCTCGGCGGAGCCCGCTTCGTCGCGCCCGACGACGTGAAGGCCGTCGCGTCTGCCGTCATCGGACATCGCCTGTCGCTCGATGCCGAGCGGGAAGCCGTGGGGTCGGACCGAGCGACGATCGTGGACGAGATCCTGAAGGCCGCACCCGTTCCGATCCTCCCGCATGCCGCCAACGCCCGGTAGTCGCGGCCTTGCGCCGCAGCCGGGCCGGGGGCTCGTGACCGTCGGCGGACTGGCGCTCCTCGCGGGAATCGTCACCGCGAATTCGGCGGCGATCGCCCTCGGCGCCACGTTGGTCGCGCTCCCACTCATCGTCCGCCACGTCGTCCGAAGGGCGCTCGCCGCCGCCGTCGTCACGCGCGTCGCCGAACGACGTGCGTCCGAGGGCGATCAGGTGACGATCACGCTCGCGCTCGAGAACCGATCCTCGGTGCCGCTGTTCTTCCCGCGGCTGCGCAACGTGTTCGGACCCGAGACCGTCGCGGCGCGCGACGTTCCGCTCGTGCTGCGCGTCGACCCCGGCGCCCGCGTGGACGAGTCCTACGTCGCGACGTGCCGCCGCTCGCGCGGCATCTATCCCCACGGACCCATCGAACTCGAGGTGTCCGACCCGCTGGGTTGGTTCACCGCGCGGCGTCGCATCGATCTCATCGACGAGTTCAAGGTGTATCCGCGGATGCGGAATGTGTCGCTTCCGGACCGGCTGTTCTCCGTCATCACGCGCGGGGATCCCGTGCGTCAGGCGATGCGGCTTTCTGAGTCCGACGAGTTCTTCTCCGTGCGCGACTACGTCGCGGGCGATCCGCTGAAACGCGTTCACTGGGCGCTGACCGCGCGGCGCGACTTCCCCGTGGTGCGAGAGTTCATTCCGTCCATTCCTGACGATCTCGTGATCTACCCGGACGTCTCCGTGGCGGTCCACTTCTCCGGCGCGCGGCTGGGCAACTTCGAGGCGAGCGTCCGGCTCGTGGCGTCGCTCGCGGCTCGCGCCGTGCGCTCGAGCATGCGCGTCCAGTTGCGATGCGGAAGTCAGGGGACGTTCGACGTCGATCCCCGCCAGGGACCATCGCAGACGCTCCGGATCCTGGAGGCACTGATCCGCGTGCGGACGCGGCGCACCGACTCGTATCCGGACACGCTCTCTCGGCGATTGGATCGCCTGCCGACGGAGGGCACGGCCGTGATCGTCCTGCATCCCTACCTGGCCGGTGACGAGGCGTTCAGCGCGGCCGTCCGGCGGCTCGTCGCGCGTGGGCTGCGCGTGGTCTGCGTCGTCTATCCCATTCGTCCGGAGGCGGCGACGGAGCGCGTCGTCGGCGAACGCACGCGGATGCTGGCGCGGCTCTCGGCCATGGGCGTGTCCCTCCTCGACCACGACGGCATGGTGGCGCGTCGGGGAAGGCTGGTGGCGGCATGAGATTCGTCACCCTCTTTCGCAACCGCCTCACGGACGTGGACGACGCCCGCCAGATCGTGGTCGCCGCCGACGTCGTCGCCGCCGCGGCCGTCGCGTTGGGAGGGACGGGCGCGTTCGATCACGGTCCCGACGCCGTTCGCTGGATCGCGCTCCTCGCATGGGGTGCCTATCCGCGGCTCCTCGCCGCCGGGATCGAGCCGTCTCTCGCCCGAGCCCGCGGTCCTCACGCCCGAACGCGGATCGTGGGAAGCGGCGTCGCGGCGCTGCTCCTGGGATCGCTGCTCTTCTTCTTCGTCCTCGCGCGATCCAGTCATCCGGGTGACCTGCAGATGCTCGGGATCGTCGGCGCGTTCCTGATGTCGGGGTTCATGCTCTTCGATCCGGCGGCCTACGCCTGGTACGAGCCGTTCTCCTTCGGCGCCATGGCGGCCGGAGTGATCGGGGGGTTCCGGTTTTCCATGCCGCTGACGGTGGTCGCGTTCTGCAGCATGTGCGTGTCGAATGCCGTGCGGCGACAGCTGTCGGCCGCGGCCGCCGTGGCGGCTGCGCGCGGAGGCCGCGGGCGCGTGAACGTCCAGAACGCGCGGGTCGCGGCCTTCCTCGTGATCGTGGCCTTCATCGGAATCGTCGCCGGGCTCTTCATCGCCGCAGATCCGCTGGTGGACCGCGTCGAGAAGATCCTCGAGAGACGGGCGGCCGAGAAGCGCGACCGCAGCCGGGCCGAGGAGGAGCACTCGCGCGTCGAGAACTCGCTGCTCACGGCGCGCGAGGGCGGCAGGGCCGGTGCCATGGGCATGCGCCTTTCGCGGCGTTCGTCTCTGAACGCCGCGTTCGACGAGACGATCGTCCTGCGCATCACGCGCCCGAACGCCCCATCGACGCCCGCGGATGAGACCTGGAGTCCGAACTCCGACACCTATTGGCGCGGCCGCGTGTTCGAGCGGTTCGATCCGAGGCTTCAGGACTGGTCGACCCGCTTCACCGACCCGTTGCCCCTCGAACAGGAACCCGAAGGATTCCGCTTCGACGCGCCAGTGACCGGAGTCGCGCCACAGGAGTTGGTCGTCACGGTCGTCGTGCCGGAAGTCGGTTCGCTCTTCATGCCGTACTTCCCCACGGGCTTCACGGTCCGTCCCGCCCGCGCGGCGCTTCCGGAGATCCGATCGACGCCCCATGGCGACTACTACTTCAAAGGAGCCGGCCTCGAGAGGGACAGCAGTTACCGGGTCACGGTGCGTCCTTTCGTGGGGAGAAACTCCGAGGAGTCGGGATTTGCGCGGGGACGCAAGGATCCCGAGATGTTCCTGGAGGTGCCCGACCGAAGCGCGCTCGGTCTGGATCTGGGCAGCCTGGCTCGGGCCGTCTTCGGCGACGCAACGGGTTTGAGAGCGAACCTGGAGGCACTTCACGACTACGCACGTGGGTATTTCACCTACGGACGCGAAACGACTCGCCGCCATCTGCCAGAGACGCTCGTCGACTTCGTCACGCGCAAACGCGTGGGCGATTGCCGCCACTTCGCGACGCTCGGGGCCCTGCTTCTTCGCGCTCGGGGAATTCCCACGCGAATCGCCGTGGGCTTCCTGGGGGCTGAGCCAGGCGAGCGCCCGGACGAGTGGCTGGTGAAGCGGCGTACGGCGCACGCCTGGGTCGAGGTCGAGACGAACGATCTCGGGTGGACCCCCGTGGACCTCACCGAGAACGTGGCTCGCGACCCCGATCCCGTCGGCCCGAACGGTTCGGCCGAGTTCGACGACGTGAGCGGCGTGGGCGGTGCCGAGGTGAAGGATCCGGGGCTCGGCCGTGACCGCGGTGATCGCGGCGGTCCCGGCGATGACGGCGCCGATCCCGCGAGCGACTCGGTGGCGCCTCCGCGGTTGAGCCGTGCCGCCGCCGCGTTTCTCGGCGCGCTGGCGCTCGGCGCGTTCCTCATCTTCCTCGTGCTGCGATTGCGGCAGCGGAAGTCCGGGCCCAAGGAGGAGGAACCGCAGGAGCCTTCCGAGCCCGCACCGCAGCCGATGCTCCCGCCTGCCTGGGAGGGCTACCGACCGCGCACCGAGTCCGAGCGGCTGCTGCTGGCGTACGCGTTCCTCCAGAAGGACCTGACCGGTTCGGGCCGCGAGCGTCGCGAGCACGAGACGCCGCGCGAGCATGCAGCACGGGTCTCGCCGACGCCGGCGGCGCCCGCGCACGACTCCTTCGGATCGGTCGTCCCCATGGTGAACGACGCGCTCTACGGTGCCGCTGAGATCACCGCCGAGCAGGCTGCGAAGGGCCGGGGCGCGCTCGACGACATTCGTCGCGCGCTCGGTTGAGCGAGGAGCGGGCGCCCGGGTCAGAACCCGAGGGTCACGACCACCGCATTCGTGAGATCGAAGCCGAGCGGACCGCTCGTGGGGAGGACGACGGCCTGCAATGCCACCTGCGTTCCAGCCAGTGTGGGAACGCCGGCGAGGGGGATGGAGAGCGCCGACGACCCGGACGCGTCCGTCGTGATCGGAATCGAGAGCCAGCTCGCGATGGTGCCGAGCGGAAGGTAGACCACGCATCCGCCGCCGATCGGCTGGGCGGTTGCAGGCGGAAGCGCCGCGAAGACGAGCCCGTTCCGCTGCGCCGTCGCCAGCGTCACCGCGAGCGTGGCCGTCTGCCCGAGGATGGGCGCTGGCGACACGGTGAGGACCGGTGGAATCGCGCCGGCTCCGCATCCCGATCCCACGGGTGTCGCCGCAGCGGCTGGGATCGATCCCAGCGAGACGACGCGCGCGTAGCCCGGCGGACCGCCGAATCCCGACGACGGCGCGCCGAGGATGATCTCCGGCGCACCATCGGCGGTGAGATCGCCAGCGGATGACACCCCGTACCCGAGCCGGTCGAAGGGGTTCCCGGTCACCGTCGCGAGGGTCGCCCCGGTCAGGCCCGATTGGACGACGACCACCCCAGGGAAATTCGCATTCGGTCCACCACCGATGCCGGAGACGATCACGTCATCGACCCCGTCGCCGTTCGCGTCGCGCGCGTTCGCCACGGCCGATCCGAACTGGAGGCTCGCGAGAGGGCTCGACGACGTGCGGATGACGCCTCCGGTCTGCCCCGAGTAGATCCGCGCGAGCCCGGTGCTCGATGCGGCCTGCGGTCCGCCGGCGATGAAGTCCCTGACCCCGTCGCCATTCACGTCACCCAGCCCCGCAACGGAATGTCCGAGGAATTCGAACGTGGCGCCGCCGACCGTGCGAAGCGTGGCACCCGACGGCCCGGCGTAGAGCCGAACGACGCCGCCGCTGAACACACCGGGCCCCGTGGCCGCGCTTTCGTCTCCGACGAGCACGTCGTCGAACCCATCGTTGTCGACGTCGCCCGCCGCCGCGACGGCCAGACCCTGGATCGTGAACCCGCCCAGAGTGACGGTGAACAGCGTTTGACCCGTGAGTCCGCTGAACACGGTTGCGGACGAGAAACCGCCCACGATCACGTCGTCGTACCCGTCGTTGTCGACGTCGCCCGCTCCGCTCACGCTGATGCCGAACCCGTCGAAGCTGCCACCGGTCTGGAAGGTGTAGATGACCGTGCCCGTGAGACCGGAGACCACCTGCGCGTATCCCGTCGAGCCGTTCATGCCGCCGAGGATCAGGTCCGGCGCGCCGTCCGCGTTGACGTCACCGGCATCGGAGACGGATACGCCGAATCCACTCGTCACGGTTCCGAGGACTTCGTACAGGACGGCTCCGTCGAATCCCGAGATCACGGAAACGCGGCCGTTGGGCGGCGCTCCCGGTGCTCCGACGACGAGATCCGGAAACCCGTCGAGGTTCAGGTCGGTCACTCCGCGCACGGAGGCTCCGTACGTCTCACCGGGTGTGGCGCCGCTGAACGTGAAGATCGTGGTCTGGGCTCCGCACGTCGCGGCGACGAACGTCATTGCCGCGGCGAACGCGGCGCGCGAGCTGATGTCGAACATGGACGAGGACCTCCGGGTCCGCAGCATACGCTCGGAGTCTCGCGCGTGGAAAGAGCGCGCCGCGATCGCGTCAGCGCACGACGAACAACGCGGCCGTCACCACGGAGAACCAGCGCGAAAGGGGGAAGATCCCCGCCAGTTCCAGCCCCGCGGTCTTCGCCTCGGCGATCACCTGAGCCTGCGTCAAGGTGACGTGCTTGGTCTGGCGGCCGGCGCGCTTGCGGCTCTTCGCCCGGCGGATGCCCTTGGGGTTCTCTCCGTCGGAGAACGAAACGACGACGAACCGCCGGCTCACGCGCGCCAGCTCCGCGAAGAGGCGGCGTCGATCGGTCTCGTCGGGGAGGTGATGCGTGAGTCTCCAGCACACCGCCGCATCGAAGGCCTTCTGGGGGAACGGCAGGTGGAAGACTGACGCCTTCGTGAACGCGAGGCGACCGGATTCCCGCACGGGAGCCAGCGCATCCGACGCCTGCCGCAGCATGGGCGCGGAGATGTCCGCGCAGACGACGCGTCGCGCATGCGTGAGCAACGTCGGAACGAGACGGCCCGCGCCGCAGGGGATGTCGAGGATCGTCTCGGCGGGCCCGGCGGCCGCAAGCGCACGTCGCACGGTGCGGAGCTCCAGTCGGTTGGAAATCCGTCGCGCGATCGAGCGCTCGTACTTCCGTCGATAGAAGGCCGCACCAGGCTCGCTGGTGTATCTCTTCAGTCCGGTGACGATCATCTGGCGGCGGACACGCTATCACGTTGGGGTCTCGACCTCGGAGCGTCGTTCGCTGAAACACCTGTTGCGCGTTCGCCGGCCGCCCGGCGCGCCGTCTGTGGCGCCTCGGCGATCGCTATCATCGGCCCGATGTGGGGGGGCGCATCGCGCGCGCACGAACGGCGGGCTCGCATGCCATCGGCGCCTCCCCGGAGAATGACGATGAAGTCCTGGGTCTGTAGCGTCGTGGCGGCGGTTCTGGCGTTGTCCGTGAGTGGGTTCCGGCCGTCCACTGCGCCGGCCATCGAGCCGGCCGAGCGTCCCGTTGCCGCGGGAACTGAAGCGCGTGTCCACGGATCGACCAATGATCCAGCCCTGCTGCGCCGTGAATTGCTGATGAAGCTCGATGCGAGGATCTCGATTCAGATGGCGCAGGCGCACCTGGACGCCAGGCTGGCGCTCGATGACGTGATCCCCGTGCCCTATCTCGGAGTGGACGCGGAGCCCGTCGAAGGCGGCGTTCGCGTGACGAACGTCTACCCGTTGACCGGGGCGGCGGACGCGGGGCTGCGACCGGGTGACGTCATCAAGCTCCTGGGCGGAGACCCGACGACATCGAAGGCGACGCTCGCCCAGGCAGTTCGATCGCGTCGCGTCGGCGAGCGCACCACTCTTGCCGTCAAGCGCGGGGACGAAGCGCTGACGATCACGGTCACCCTGGGCCCGCGACCGGAAGAGGACGAGGACGAGGAGGAGCAGTTCCCGGACCTTCCGCCCCGTTTCGTGTTCAGCACCGAACCCGTGACGCTCGCGCTCGACGGGGGGGTGAACGAGGTGCCTGGGTCCATCGACTCGGTCGTCGGCGGACATGGCCTGCTCGGGCGATGGGTCATCGGTGCAGAGGGCGGCCAGCGCTTCCTCCGCCAGGCGGAAGCCGATCGCACGGGGATTCGCTTCCCCATGGCGATCATGAAGCGCTTCTTCGCCGCCGACGTCGTCGGGCGCGTGCGCTTCCGCTTCGCTGCGGGGCTGATCGACCGCGCAGCCGGAGTCGTGCTGCGATTCCAGGATCCGGGCAACTACCTCGTCGCACGCGCGAACGCTGCCGAGGCCGATCTGCGGATCTTTCGGGTCGCGAACGGGATCCGGAAGACGCTTCCCGGCGGAGTCGTGAAGTGTCCCACGGACGACGACCGATGGCACACGCTGGAGTTCTCCGCCCGCGGGACGCAGCTCGTCGCGACGGTCGACGGTGCGGCGACGACGACCGCCGTCGACAGCTACTTCCTCAACGGTCGCGCGGGGCTCTGGACCAAGTCCGACAGCACGACGGATTTCGCCGACGTCAGGTTCGAGCCCGTGACGCCGGTCGCCGACTCGCGGCCGAAGTGACGATCCGTCCGCGCGGCGTCAGGCAAGCGCCACCGCGGGCTTGCCTTCGACGAAGTGCCGCAGATCCTCCAGGTCCTGCTCGATCACGCGCTGGCATGCGTGGAGGGCAGCGTTGGTCACGAACGTGGTCATCCGCGCGACGAGTGTGATGGGGCGCACGTCGAGCGTGATCTCCACTTCCGTTTCCTCGCCGACCGCGAGGAACGTGTAGGCGGCCGTGCAGGACGCGGTCGCACTGCGGCAGAGGAAGGCCGCGCGCGCAGGCCGATCGAGTGCAACGACCTCCAGGGCTTCGGTCATTTCCCGCGCCTGGTGTGTACGAGTCCGTTCGCAACGGGTGCCGACGCGCGTCGGCCCCTCGGTGAGCATGTGGACTCTCTTGATGCCGCTGATCCGGCCGGCGGAGTTGCGGATATCCACCGCAGCATCGAAGACACGGTCACGCGGTGCTGCGAGGTGCTTGCGGAGCGTGAGTGACGCCATGGGCGGCTCCTGCCGGCAGTTCCTGGGATTTTCTGCCAGCGCGAGAAGCTTACACCCGCCCGTCGCGTCGTGCCGCCCTCAGCGGGCGTCCCTGACCGCCGGTAGTCGGGAAATTCCGTGCGGCCCCTCGGCGATGGAGCGCAACGCCTTCGGCGCCGTGAGGTAAGCTTCGCAACAGTTCGCGGTTCCGGCCTTCGCCGCGTGGCGGAGGCGTTCGTGGATCGCCCACCGTACCGTTGCCGAGAGTGAGGAATTCCATGCGTTCATTTGCCGGACTTTCAATGGTGCTGTCGCTGGTCGCAGCGATGGTGCCGGCGCAGCTCGTCTACATCGAGAACAACAACCCGACGACGGGGACGTCGAATGCGTTTCCGTTCGCGCAGGTCAACGGGTTCGCCACGCTTCACGTGTACACCGCCGCCCAGCTCACCGCGGGTGGCGTCTGCCCCGGTGCCGTTCTCACCGACGCCGCCATCGCGCCGTCCTCGGGAACGGCCGGCACCTACAACGCGCCGCAAGCGCGCATGTCCATCGGACATCTGGCGGCCAACCCGCCCGTCGCCGGCCAATGGGAGGCGAACATCGCGAGTCCGACGGTCGTCCACGACCTGACGTCCGGGCCCTACACGTTCCCGTGGACGCTCAACACCTGGACGCCGCTCCCGGGATTCGGGGCCGCTGGGTTCGTGTGGGATGGCGTCACGGACATCGCGATCTTCTACACGTCGTCGGCAGGCGTCACCGGCGGATTCAACGCTCACCGCACGGCGACGAACCTCCGCCACGCTGGAGCGTTCTTCAATCCGACGACCCAGCTTCCGACGTCCAACGGCCTCTTCGCCATGAAGGTCCGCCTGACGTTCACCGGGGGCAACGGCTTCTATCAAGCGAACCAGCCGAACGCCGGGATGTCGGTCGACCTCGTCGAGTCCTTCCCGTGCCTGCCGGCGCTGGTCACGCGCGGATTGACCGTTCCCTCGAACGTCAGCGTGTCGAGCGCAAGCATCGGGCAGGGCTTCGACATCGCCGTCACGATTCCCGACGTGCTCGTGCCGCTGGGTGGCGGCGCCCTCCAGCTCCCCGGCTCGGGCCAGATCGCGAACGTGAATCTGCTGTCGCCGGGCCTCACGTTCATCAACGGTCTGGCGTTTCCGCCATTCCCCGGGAACTTCACGGCGCCGTTCGCTTCCGGCGTGCCGCTCGTCGTCTCCGCCCAGCTCGTGGTCGTCGATCCGTCGAACGTCGATGGTTTCGCGTTGAGCGGTGGCATTCAGATCACCGTTCAGTAGGCTCCGTCCGTTCTCGAGAACGGAGATGGAGCATGACGCGCAGCAGTCCCTTTCGTCGAAGCACGGTCCCTGCATCGATCCTCTTCTTGGGACTGCTCGCCGCGGCCGGCGGCGCGCAGCAGGCGTGGAAGCCTGCTGCCGGGCCGCTGATGACGCGTTTTGCGAAGGACGTGGACCCAGCGGCACCGCTCCCTGAGCATCCGCGGCCCACGCTGACGCGACCCCACTGGGTGAGCCTGAACGGGCTCTGGGACTACGCGATCGCGCCGCGCGCCGAGGCGTCCGCGTCGAAATGGGACGGGCGGATCCTCGTGCCGTTCCCCGTGGAGTCGGCCCTCTCGGGCGTGATGCGGGCCGTCGGTCCCGATCAACGCCTGTGGTATCGCCGGACCTTCACCGTTCCGGCGGCGTGGCCAGCGTCGAGTCGAGTCCTGCTGCACTTCGGAGCCGTCGACTGGGAGTGCGTCGTCGGAGTCGACGGGCACGAGGTGGGCCGCCACCGCGGCGGCTACGACGGTTTCAGCCTCGACATCACGGCGGCACTGGCTGCCGACGTGAAGGAGCACGAGATCACAGTCGCAGTCGACGACCCGACCGACGGAGGCACGCAGCCCCGAGGCAAGCAGGTCCGCAAGCCCGAGGGGATCTGGTACACGCCCACGACCGGGATCTGGCAGACCGTGTGGCTCGAGTCGGTGCCGGCGTCGCGGATCACAGCCGTGTCTGCGTCGGCGGATGACGCGATGAAGGCCCTGCTCTTCGACGTGTCCGTCAACGATCCGGCGGCGCAGCTTTCGGTCGAGGTCACGGTGTCGCACGAGAAGGATCCGCAGACATCCGCGCGCTCGAGCGTGCGGCCGTTCCGGAACCTGCGCGTGGAACTCGCGGCACCGATGGCCTGGTCGCCCGAAACGCCAACGCTTTACGGCGTTCGCGTGCGGCTGCTGCGAGGCGAGGTCGTCCTCGACGAGGTCGAGAGCTACGCGGCCCTGCGCCGCGTCACGCTCACGAAGGACGACTCGGGTCGCGCGCGCATGTGCCTGAACGGGAAACCCTACTTCTTCGTGGGCCCTCTGGATCAGGGGTTCTGGCCGGATGGCCTCTACACCGCGCCGACCGATGCGGCGTTGCGGTTCGACATCGAGCGCACGAAGGCGCTCGGGTTCAACTGCGCACGCAAGCACGTCAAGGTCGAGCCGGAGCGCTGGTATTTCTGGTGCGACAAGCTCGGACTCGCGGTGTTCCAGGACATGCCGAGCGGGGACGCGGCGAAGGAGGATCAGACGGCACGGTCGGCCGACGCCGCCTTGCAGTTCGATGGCGAGTTGCGGGCGCTCATCAACGGGCGGCGGGCACACCCGTCGATCGTGATGTGGGTCGTGTTCAACGAGGGGTGGGGGCAGCACGACACGGCGAAATACGTCGAGCGGGTGCGCGCCCTGGACCCGACGCGTCTCATCGACAACGCGAGCGGGTGGACGGACCAGCGGTGCGGCGACGTTCTCGACATCCACGCCTATCCGGGTCCAGCGATGCCGGCGAACGATCCCGCCCGCGCGCTCGTCCTCGGCGAGTTCGGGGGGCTCGGGCATCCCGTGCCCGGCCACACGTGGAAGAAGGATGGGAATTGGGGATACGTCGCCTATCCGACCACTGCCGCGCTCACGGACGCGTACCTGGGGCTTGCCGACGAGTTGCGCGATCTGGCTGCGAGCGGGTTGTCGGCGGCGATCTACACGCAGACGACGGACGTGGAGGTCGAGGTCAACGGCCTGATGACCTATGACCGCGAGCCCAAGCTCGACGAGGCGCGGGTGCGTGCGGCGAACGAGCGGCTCTTCGTTCCACCGCCCAAGGTCGTGACGATCACGCCGACGTCGCGGGAGACGCCGGTCTCGTGGCGATACCTGCTCGACGCGGCGCCGCCAGCGGGTTGGGAGGGGACTGCATTCGACGACGCCGGGTGGAAGGAGGGCCCTGCCGGATTCGGCACCGAGGGCACACCCGGCGCCGTGGCGCGGACGCGTTGGGCGACTCCTGGCATCTGGCTCCGTCGCGTCATCGAGCTGAAGGACGGCGAGCGGCCGACCCACGTCCTGATCCACCACGACGAGGACGTCGAGGTCTTCGCCAACGGCCAACGCGTCTTCGAGCGCAAGGGCTACACGACGGGATACGTCACGCGGCCGTTGGCCGAGTCCGCTCGTACCGCCTTCGTCACCGGCCGGAACGTCATCGCCGTGCACTGCACCCAGACCCGCGGCGGGCAGTACGTCGACGTCGGCTTCGGCCGGCGAGAGTAGAGCCGGAGCTCCGGGTCCACCGCCGACCCGGCGAGGCCGGGGCGGATCGCCGCGCGCCCCGCGCGGGACGGCGTGCACGGCGAGCGGCGCCGCACGAGCTCACTCGCGCCCACCCGACCCGGCACCGAACCCCAACCGTCACGCGTTCCCGGTCGTCCTCGCCCATGCCCCACGGAGCGGGACTCGCCCCGGCCTGCTACTTCGCGGCCAGGCCGTCGATCTCCACGACGGAGCCGACCTCCATCAGCCCTGACACCCCCAGGAGCGTCATGGCCGGGTACTCGCGGCCGAACTCCTCCTTCCAGATGGCGCCCAGGGCTTTCAGGTTCGCGCGGTAGTCGTCGACGCTGGTGACGTGGATCGTGAGCTTCACCACGTGGCGGGGCTCGAAACCGGCCGCACGAAGGGTCGCGCGGAGGTTCCGCAACGCGACGCGAAACTGCCCGAGGAGGTCATTGGGGTGGAGGATACGGCGACTTGCGTCGAAGGCGACGTGGCCCCCGAGGACGAGCCATTCCGATGCGCCCTTCAGCACGAGCGCATCTTCGTAACCCCTTGGCTCGACGAATCCGGCGACACGAACGATCTGTCGTTCCATGATGGCGCGCATCGTAGCCGGAGCGGTGCCTCGGACACGGAGGCGCTGCGGGCGAGCCCCGAAAAAACCGAGCGCCACGGCCGCCAGACAATCCGGAGAACGAGGCGGGCCGTAATCCACGAACCCCTACAATCGCGCCCCCGACCCGGCACCGTGAAATTCTTGCCTGCCTGCCGCGGTTGACCTTCAGGTCTTCCGTGCGGGCTACGAGGTGTCCCTCCGGTCGGCCAGATCCCTGAAGCAATAGGAGTCGATGAGATGAAGCGAATCTTCCTGGCTGCGGCTCTGTTCGCAGCGGCGGCGTTGCCGCTTTCAGCACAGTTCCAATTCGAAGCGGTCCTGAATGGCGCGAACGAAGTCCCGGCGGTGGTCACTCAGGGGACGGGGATTGCCTCGATCACCCTGAACCGGCCGAGCAACACGATCTCCTACCTGGTCGGGTTCACCGGCCTCACCGGTGCGCCGACGGCTGCGCACATCCACTCGGCTGCGGTGGGCGTGAATGGACCGGTTGTTTTCCCCCTCGTTCAGACGGGGCCCGGCACGTTCGAGGGCCAGACCGCAGCGCTGACCGCGGCTCAACAGCTCTCGCTGTTCACCGAGGGCTTCTATTGCAACATCCACACGGCTGCGAATCCGGGTGGTGAGATCCGGGGTCAGATCGTTCCGGCCCAGAAGGCCTACTTCAAGGCGACGCTGAACGGCGCGCAGGAAACGCCCCCCACGGGCAGTCCGTTCGCCGGCACGGCCTGGGTCCGGCTGAACGAGCCGGAAGGCACGATCTATTACGACGTGAAGTCCACCGTTCCGGTTTCGACGGCCGCGCACGTCCACGGCGGCGCCGTCGGCGTCGCGGGCCCGGTCCTCTTCGCGCTCAACGGCACGTCGACGCACTTCTGCGGCACGGCGTCCCTCACGGCGGCGCAGATCACGACCCTGAAGGCCGGCGGCCTCTACTTCAACATTCACACGGCGGCGAACCCGGGTGGCGAGATCCGCGGGCAGATCGTGCCCGAGCTCACGTCGTTCTCGGCGACGCTCGACGGCGGGCAGGAGAATCCGCCGACGACGACCACCGGGTCGGGCTGCGCCTACCTCGAGTTCAACCCGGCGACGAACGTGCTGACCTACAGCGTCAGCTACGCAGGACTCTCGGGTGCCCCGTCGGCCGCGCACATCCACACGGGTGTGGTCGGTCAGAACGGCGGCGTGACGATCGGCTTCGTCGCAGGACCGTCGCCGATCACCGGCACGGCGACGTTGACCGCCGCTCAGGCCATCACGCTCAACAAGGGCAACTTCTACGTGAACATCCACACGGCGGCGAACCCGAGTGGCGAGATCCGAGGCCAGGTCCGGCAGGAAGGGTACGCGTTCGGCTACGGCGGCGTCGGCATCAGCGGCCGCCCGCGCGCCGTGACGACCGGCTACGGCCACACGATCGGAACGAACGCCGTCCTCTCGCTCGTGAATGGCGCTCCGAACCAGGGCGCGTTGCTCTTCATCGCGACCGGCACGGCAACGTCGGCGGCCTTCGGCGCCCCGCTCCCGCTGTCGTTCGGGGCGATCGGCAACCTGTGGATCGACGCGAGCCTGAACTTCTTCATCCCCACGGCGACGGACCTCACGGGCTGCGCGGAAGTGCCGGTCGCCGTTCCGGCGATCCCGGCCCTCGCGTGCTTCAAGGGCTACTCGCAGTGGGCCGTGAACGATCCCTCGAATCCGTCGGGAATCGTGCTCAGCGACGCGAACGAACTGACGATCCTTCCGTGACGGGAATCGACGGCCTCACTTGAACGCGAGGCCGTCGATCCAGACGTCGAGCGGCGGCGCGCCCCACGAATCGAACCCGAGTGAAATCGAGTTCACGGTCGTGATCGCGCCGCCTGTTCGTTTCCACTCGCCTCCGCCGGCGAGCGGAACGACGAAGTAGGCCCAGCCGTCACGAGCCTCGTTGCACGGCGGAGCACTGAGAAAGTCACGCGTCGGCGTGAACGTCGCCGACGTCTTGCCGTCCTGGTGGAGCGTCACCAGCGGGTTCATGTCCTGCCACGCGGGGACGTTCTCGTTGCGCACCTTCAGCCAGAACACCGCCGAGGACTTGCCCGCGAGGGAGATCCTCGCGTCCCGGCCCTTGGGCCAGGAGATCCACAGGCGGCCTCCTCCGTAGGGCTCGGCGTGCGCGTGGACCGAGGACTTGCCTGCGATCACCTCCGCGGCGTCATCCGTGAACTCGACCTTGGAGCTCGCGTCGGTCCAGGTCCAACCGCCGGCTGCATGTTCCGTCGCCAGCTCGGGGATGTCTTCGGTGACGTAGACGTCGCTCCACCCGAGCGACGAGAGAACGCCGTTCGAGACGGTGACGCCGACCCGGAAGAAACCAGGCTTCGTGAACGTGTGCCCGGTTTCAGCGAGCGTCGATGGCTGGCCCTCGCCGAAGTCCCATCGATACGTGAGTTGCCCGCGACCCGGGTCGCGGACGCTCTTCGCCGCGAATGCCATGGACTTGCCCACGCGGCCGTGACCGGTGACGACCATGTTGAACTTCGGCGGCTCCATCACGGGCAACGTGCCCTCGCGGCGGAAGAGATTGGTCACGCCGCCCGCGTCCTTGATCTCCCCGTCGCGGTTTCCGACGAAGACGTTCGGTCCGACGTCGATCCAGTCTGCGTGTTGCAGGTAGATGCCCCACCGGTTGTTCGAGAGGCGGTTTTCGTCGACGACCCAGTGGAAGGCCTTCCATTTCTCGCCTTTCGAGTCGATGTCACCGATCCCCGCGATCCCGGCGCCGTTGTTGTCGTGGCAGTCGTTCTTGCGAAGCACCGTGTGACTCGACGGGCCGAACATGAAGACGATGCCCGCATGGCATGAATCGGGCAGGTGCGGAGAGTTGTGGTTGCCGTTCGCGAGTCCGTTCCAGGCGGCCTCGTTCTCGATCAAGACGTTCTTGTCCGAGGCGCCGAGCCAGAAGCCATAGCTCCCGTGGTTCGCCTTGTTGCGGATCCAGGTGTTCTCCGGCGACCACGCCTCGATGCAGTTGTTGTGGGCGTAGGACGTGTCGTTGCCGACGAACCGGTTGTGCTTGCTGACCCACCCGTTCAGCACGCGGACGAAGATCCCGTCGCCGCCGTGAGTGCAATCGTTGTCGGTCATCTCGTTGCGGTCCGAGCCGCTCTCGATGAGCACCGACGTGGAGTCGCGCGCGTGGACCTCCCCAGGCTTGATGCGGATCCCGTAGCTGAGGTTGTTCCGCGAGATGACGTTGTCGCACGCGTTCCAGAGCTTCAGGCATGTGTTCGACGTGTGAGAGAAGTCGTTGCCCTCGAGCGTGATCTTGTGTGACCGCACGAGGACGCACGCGTCCCAGACGTCGTTGGCCTTGTTGTTCCTGAACGTGGAATTCGTGACGCGCTCGAGGACGATGCCGCCGCGCCGGCCGTTCTCGCCCCAGTCGAAATCCGGGTCGTGGAAGTTGTTCGACAGGTTGCAGCCCTCGACCGTCCAACCCGTGCAGTCCTCGAGGTGCAGACCCGTCTCGAACCCTTTCACGTTCACGTTCCTCAAGGTCACCCCGCTCACGCCCTTGGCCTGGATGCCGTCGCCCTTGAAACCCTTCGCCGGACCCGTCGTCGCGCCGACGACCCAGGCGCCGCGGCCGTCGATCGTGACCCGGGACGCCTTGATCAGGAGGGGGCCGTAGGTCTTCGCCGGGTCGAGCGTGACGTCTGCGGTGATCTCGGTCGGCTGCTGGGCGGGGGCGCCCAACCCGGCCGCGAACACGATGGACATGAGGACGAGCAGGCCGGGTCCCGTTTCGTGAGTCATGGCGGCGATCTTAGTCGGCCTGGGCGGGGGCCGTTTCATACGTTCGATGGGGTGCAAGTCGTTGTAGACCATGCACCTATGCACCTCGCGCTGCGCATCCGGGTGGCCGGGGCGTGCTGCGCCTTCCGCCCTCGTCTCTAAGAAGTTCGCGGTCCGCCCGTGGTAGAGGTGTTCGGACCGGTTGGAATCTCCGGCAGACGCGCATGACGAGCGATGAACCCGCCAAACCAGACCCAGGCTCGGACTGGGTGATGACCGCCGTGGAGCGGTTCGAGAGCGGGCTCACGTCTTACGCAGCGCGGCTGGTCGGGAATCTCGAAGCGGCCCGAGACCTGGTGCAAGAGACGTTCTTGAAGCTCTGTCGCCAGGACCGCCAGTCGGTCGAGCACAAGCTCGCCGAGTGGCTCTACACGGTCTGCAGGAATCTGGCATTGGACACCCGGCGCAAAGACAGACGGCTCACTCCGCTCACGGACGAGGACGTCGCACGCATGCGGAGCGCGGAAGCACCCGCGGTCGAGACCCTCGAGGAGCGAGAAGAGGGATTCCGCATGCTGCGCGCGCTGGCCCACCTGCCCGAGAACCAGCAGGAGGTGATCCGGCTGAAGTTCCAACACGGACTCTCCTACAAGGAGATCAGTCGGATCACGAAGTTGAGCGTGTCCAACGTGGGCTATTTGATTCACATCGGCCTCAAGGCCGTTCGGCGAGAGGTCGCGGGAGACCGGAGCTGACGCTCCGAGCACCTGGAGAGACACATGGAGTTCGAGTTCGATGATCCCAGACTGACGGCGTACGCGCTCGGCGAGTTGAACTCGTCCGAGGCGGCCGAAGTCGAGGCATTCCTCTCACGAAACCCGGCGGCCCGCTTCGAAGTCGAGCAGATCCGGTCGGCTGCCGGGTTCCTGGGCGAGGAACTGCAACAGGAAGTGGCGCTGACGGCCGGCCTCAGCGCCGACGCGAAGCTGGCGATCGCCGAGGCCCTCACGGCCGACGAGACCGATCCGGTCGATGCGAATGAGGATGCGCCGGTCGCGGCTTCGTGGAATCAACGCCGGCGTTTGTGGCACTCGCGCCCCGCGTGGGCGACGGCGGCCGCGGCAATCCTCATCGGAGCGTTCTTCGTGGTGAACCGGGGCGTGCCGCCGACTGCGGTGCCCGAGCCGGAGAACGAAACGAACCTGACGTTCACGATCACTCCGCGCATGTCGGATCCGAAGCTCGGAGACGACGTCGACCGCCCGAACGTGAGCTCCATCCCAGGCGTTCCGTCGGACGGAGTCGTCGTGCCTCCGATCTCGCCGCACGGCGGGGAGTTCGCCAACCGCGACGGCGTCACGCCGACCGACGACGATCGCCCGACCGTGCCGAACGAGCCGGGCCCGAGCATGGCGGTCACCAAGGGACACACCGAACCGCCACCACGGAATCCTCGACCGCCCACGGCATCCGCGCCGATGAAGCCGACCGCCGTCACGGCACCACGGATTCCCATCGCCGACGCGCCCGATCCGGCCACGATCGAACCTCTCGATTTCGTCCCCGATGCGTCCTATCGGACGACGGACGGCGAAGACGCCCGATCCACGTTCTCCGTCGAGGTTGGCGGAAGCGGATTCGTGGAGGTGCGTGATCGCCTCACGGAAGGATTTCTGCCGAACCCGGCCGCCGTGCGCATCGAGGAGATGGTCAACTTCCTCTCGTGGAATCTGCCGAATGCGGATGGCGAGAGGGCGTTGTCGGTGACGCTCGAAGTCGGGCAGTGCCCCTGGGATCTGAAACACCGCCTCGCCTTCGTCGGCATCAAGGGGCGGCAGGTTCCGTGGAAGGGCGTCCGTCAACGGGCGAACCTGGTGTTCGTCGTCGATCTCTCGCGAAGCATGGGCGAGAGCGGCAAGCTGGCCCTGGTCCGGCGGGCGCTCGGCGACGTGATCGCTCACCTCACGGACAACGATCGCGTCGCGATCGTCGCGGCCACGAACGGCGGATCGCACGTCGTTGCGCCCTCGATCTTCTGCCGCAAGAGCGACGCCGCGAAGCTTCGGGATGCGGTGAATGCGCTGGTCGCGTCGTCCTCGGCGCGGAAGTCCGGCGGCGACGCCCTCGAGCTCGCGTATGCCGCGGCCACCGAGAACCTGGTGTCGAACGGCACGAATCGCGTCGTGCTGATCACGGACGCGGCGTTCGAGTCCGATCGTCAGGCCGAACCGGCATGGGCCGACGTGGTCATCGGCAAGGCCCGGCCCGGCGTCCAGTTCACGGTCATGACCGTGGGCCAGAACCGTACGGGTCGTGATGCCATGAAGGCGCTCGCGACGCGCGTCGAGGGAACGAGTGGCGTGCTCGCCGACGAACGGGATGCGGGTCGCTCGCTGGCCGATCAGATCGGGTCTCGGCTCTTCGTCGTCGCTCGCGACGTTCGGCTCCAGGTCGAGTTCAATCCGAACATGGTGGCTTCGTACAGACTGGTGGGTTACACGAACCGCCGCGTGAGCGATGGAGCGGCACGCGACGACCGTGGCCCCATCGGTCAGCTCGGGTCCGGCGACGACGTGGTGGCGCTCTACGAGATCATCCCGTCGACGTCGCCGAACGTGGCGAGGCCCGATGGCAAGTCGCCGCTGCGCTATCAGCCCGATCGCGCGGCGAAGGATCGCAGTCACAGCAACGACGTGTTGACCGTGACCGTGCGGTACCAGAAGCCGAACGAATCGCGGACGGCGCCTCCCGTGGAGGCATCCGCGAGTGACGCAGGGCGTGACGTGTCGCAGACGTCGTCCGACTTCCGGCTGGCTTCGGCCATCGCGATGTTCGGCCTGGAGCTTTGCGGGTTGCGTGAGAGCACGGCGCCGCCGTGGGACACGCTCGAGAAGCTCGTTCGCGAAGGTGCGACGGGCGATCTCACGGGTCCTCGGGCCGAAGTGCTCCGGATGATTCAACAAGCGCGTCGGCTGCGCGGACAGTGAATCCGCTGCCGATCCTGGCCGACCAGGCAGCGAGTTCGTGGTTCACGCGGCCGGCGCGCGGGTTCTCCTTCGATCGGTTCTCGATGGGGGTGCTGGTGCTGGGCTGGTGCGATTGATTCGACAGCGAGGCGACCGCAGGAGTCCTCGCTCCAAGCGTGCATGACCTGTGCTCATGGGGAGCATGGGGGTTTCTCTGGCGGGGAGCCGGCACGTCCGGAGCGCGGACTCGTGCGGTCGCGTCGTTTCATCGAACCCGATGCGCCGCACGGGTCACTCAGGTCGTGAAGCCGTCCACCCTGGCTTCGCAGGGCGGACCGACGATCAGAACGGAAGCACGCTCGTCGTCTCGCGAGGTGTGACACGTTGGATCGACGGGATCGCTGCCTGCCAATGAACGGCAATCCCGATCAGGGACGGGTTCTGCGGGACGGGCACGTAGACCGTCGCATGGCCCGATGCGTCGAACGAGCCCGGAATCACCGCGATCACGGATGCGAGGTCGATGCCCACTGCGCCCCACGGTGCGACCGTCACCGGCGCCGGCAGCAAGGATGCGGCGGCGAAGAGCTGCCAGGCTGTGGACGGCGGACCCGCAAGCTCGAGCGTCGCGGTACGGCCGAGCCGCGGCATCGCCCCTCGTCCAAGATGACGCGACATGTTGGTGATCACCGCTCCGGTTTCGGAGGCGACCAGATCGACGTCGCCGTCGCGGTCGAGGTCGGCCGCCAGGAAGATGTCGGTCTGGGAACCCTGGTACCCGAATCCGGCCGCGGGGCGAATCGGCTGACTCGATCCGAAAGTCCCACCTCCAGTCGCCGGGTGCCAGACGCGACGAGAGTAGATGTCGGCCAGCCCGTCACCGTTCAGATCGGCGAGTTGCCAATCCGGGATCGACTGCGTGCTGAAGGTGATCGTCGGACCAGCAACGAACGACGCTTGCCCGTTGTTCAGATAGATGTTGTCGAGGACACGGACGTCCAAGTCTCCGTCTCCGTCGACATCTCCGATGGCCACCGAATAGTAGGCCCCGTACGAGGGAGGAGCGAGCGTGGCCGTCGGCGTGAACCCCGTCCCTGCATTGTTCACGAAGATGACGACCTGACGGGTACCGGAGCCACCGTAGGTGCTGACGAGGACATCGTGGAACCCATCGCCGTTGAAATCTGCCGTCAGCACGGCATCCGCGCCGGCGTTCGTGATCGAGGGCGACGTGTAACTGGCCGGCACGAACACCCCTCCACCGGCGTTCGTCAGGATCTTGAGAAAGGGCGGCGAGGCGGTCTCGAGGATTGCGAAGTCGGAGAGGCCGTCGTTGTTGAAGTCTGCGACGGCTTGAGCGGCAGGGTTCGACGCGACGGTCGATGCGGGTACGAGCGTAAAGGCGCCTGCGAAGTTCGACTGCCATATCACAGTCGTGGGTGACGATGTCCGAATGATCCCCATGTCCACGAGTCCGTCCCCGTTGAAGTCGCCCGGCTTCATCCCGGGGTATAGATTCTGCGGAGACGTGACGGACGGCAGTGGCGAAATGACGGTGAAGTTGCCGGCTCCATCGTTCCGGCCGATCAGAAGCGTCGCTGCAGTGGTCGCGAGGTACGGCGCGCCGAGGACTTGGATGACGTCCATGTCGCCATCACCCTCGGCGTCATACAGGCTGATCGGGTTGCCAGGCCCGGGCCTGATCAGAGGTGGGAGCCTGCTCGTCTTCCCATTCGCGAGGTCTGCGAACTGACCATTGCCACGGTTGATCAACACACGCCACGTCGCGTCGTCGAAGTATCTGTAGGCGAGCACGTCACGAAGACCGTCTCCGTCCAAGTCGGCAACAGAGAAGGCATTCAGATCAGCCATCGTGGTGACGACGGAGCCTGTGCTGACGTCGAAGATGCGGCAGCCGGGGGCCGTCGCACTGAAGCCCTGGACGATTTCGTCGACGCCGTTCCCGTCGACGTCGATGACGCCTCGTGGGTACCCGCCGTTGCTCCACGTCAGTGTGGCGATCAATGTCGATGTCGTCGGAGTGAGCGAACGAAGTTGAACGACGGTTGACGTCGTGGTGCTCCCGACCGCTGTGGCGATGTCCGTGAGGCCGTCGCCGTTGAAGTCACCCATCGGGAGGACTTCGTCACCGAAGTATGCACCCGTGGAGATGCCGCCCGTGACAGACTGAAAAACGCCGGCTCCGTTGTTGGCCAGCCAATAAATCGTTCGGCTGGGCGGACCGTTCGCGACTGAAACATAGACCAGATCGGGGAAATTGTCGTTGTTCAGGTTTGCGGGCCCGACGAGCGTGTGCGGGCCCATGGAAGGGTGGATTGCGCCTGGGGTCACAGTGAATTGGAGATTGCCATTGTTGTGAAAGACGACCTGGGGGTTCGTCGGTACGGCAGGGGCCGTGGGGGACGGGCCAAAGCTCGCAACGATGTCGGCGCGGCCGTCGTTGTCGACGTCGACGATCGAAATGGCTTTCGGAACCGTGCCGGTCTGGGATGGAAGTGTCGTCACGACAGGGGCGAACGATGCTCCGAGAAATTTGCTGACGTAGACGTTCGCGAGGATATCGAACGCCACTTCGGGGAGTCCGTCGCCGTCGAGATCTCCCGTGGCGATGACCGTCGCGACATGACCCCCGAACAAGGGGCCAGGGGAGAACCGCCCTGATCCGTCGTTCAGCCAAACGCCGGAAGTCGGGGGGAACAACGACGCGGCGATGCAGTCCATGTCCCCGTCGCCGTCGATGTCCGTGAACCCGTTCCAGAACGGGTGGATGCCGCTGGGAAACTCAGCTTCAACCTCCTGTAGCCGCGGCGTTTGAGCGCCTGCGATGCCGTCAGTCAGGATGGTGAGGATGGCTGCAACGCAAGCCACAAGGCCGCTCGTCGATCGCATGTGCTTAGCTCCTGTGTCCGAGGAATCGCCGATTCCGTCACTTGGCGAGCGCCGTGCAGTCCGGACAGGCTTTTTCTGGCGTCGTGCCGGTGACAGCCGCTGACGGCATCGCCGACCGGTTCTGCCTAGGGCACGAAGTCGAGCCGGCGGGCCGGTGTCGGCAGCGCGGGGTTTCCGTGCGTGCTGAGCCCCACGCCTCCGGGGAGTGAGTTGTGGAGTGCGACGGCCTGCACGTAGAGCGTGGACCCAATCAGGTATGAGGGCACCGGACCGAAGCTGAAGTACACTTGTTCTCACGGAGGTCGCGCCCTTGAACGCCCGGCTCGGGCCCGCCCACGTACGCCTCGTCGATCTCGACGTCCCCCGTCAGGGGTGCGTGGTCGCGGCGGTGGATCGCTTCGCGGAACTTGTGCAGCCACTGCCAATCCGACCGATCCGTCAGAGTAGGCTGATGCGCGATGCCCACAGTTCCTCCCGATTCCGACCGAACGCGGAACCGACCGCCCGTGAGTGGTTCCGACGTGACGAGCCTGCACGTCCGGCGTGCGATCGAGGGCGAGCGCGTCAGTCTCGAGTGGATCGTCGAACACTTCACGCCGCTCCTCATGACGCAGGCACGATACCGACTGAGCCGACATCTGCAGGGTCTCTACGACCCCGAAGACCTCGTGCAGAAGGTGTGGGCGGCCGCGTTGCCGAAGCTCGGCAACATCGTCGCGCGCGAGGGCCGCTTCACGCCGGTGCTGCTCCGCTTCCTCGGAACCATACTCCTGCGCAGCTATCAGCACCTCATCGAGAAGCACGTGGCTGGGAAACCGGGCGTGGTGGAATTGGGAGGTTCGAACGCGGAGGAGAGGGGCGACAGCCGCGAGATCACGGCCGATGTCGCTGGCGTCGTCACGCAGTGCATGCGGCGCGAGTCCGTCGGTCGGATCGACGCGATGCTGCTGGCGCTCACCCCGGCTCATCGCGAGATCCTCATCCTGCGGGCCATCGAAGAGATGCCCTACGCCGTCGCCGCGAGCAAGCTCGGCGTCGATGAAGGCACCCTGCGCATGCGGTACGCGCGCGCCCTCGCGGAGCTGCGCGACTGTCTGCCGCCGTCGTTCATCGACGAGCTGTCGGACGCGTGACGAAGCCGGGGCGCGCTTCCTGCGTCAGCGCGTGAGGCGAGCCGCCATGACGGGCCGGACTCCCAGATAGATCGCGGCATTCGACCGGCGCGGCGCGAACCGGGCCGCGGACCGTGCGACGGCGGCGTCGGTGTAGAAACTGCCGCCGCGAGCAACACCCGTGGGACCCTCGCCGGCCTCTCGAAGACCGTCGCCGGGCCTCGGTGCGTGCGGCGCCGGAACGTACGCGTCGAGACACCACTCGAGGACGTTGCCGTGCATGTCGTGAAGGCCGAGCGGATTGGGCGCGAACGTGCCGACCGGCGCGTGACATGGATATCGGTCATCCAACCAGAGCTCCACGCCCGTGGCGGGATCGCCTGATTGCGCACGCTTGAACGCCGAGTCGGCCAGGTTCGCCGCGCCCGCGAGCGCATGGACGTCGTGGCCCGTCGACCAGGCCGTGTTCGTGCCCGCGCGGCAGGCGTATTCCCACTGTGCTTCCGTCGGGAGGTCGAGGTCGAGCCTGCGGAGGACCTTCCGCGCGGTGTTGAAGTCCACCTGTTCGACCGGGTGAGCGAGCGTGGCCGGTGCGCCGTAGAGCACGCGCTCCGGCGAGTAGGTCGAGGGGTTCGTGCCCGCGATCGTGAGCCACTGTCCCTGCGTCATCTCGAACTTCGAGATGAAGAATGGATCGAGCATCACGGTCGCGACCGCTTCGTCCGATCGGGCGGCGGGGTCGAACGTCGGTGCGTCCGGATCCACGGCCTGTGCGCCCATGGTGAACGATCCACCGGGAAGGAGGACGAAGACGAGCCCCGTCGCGTCGCCGACGACCGCGCGCTTCACGGAATCCGACGTGTTGACGGCTGGCGCATCACCGCTCTCCGCGAGCCAGAATTCCCAGTTCCCCGAGTCCTGGTTGCGACCAAGCGGAATCAATCCGGGCCGTGGCTCCAGATGGACGTGAGCGAACCGGGGATCGCCGCCGAGCTGGTCGATGCACTCGCGCCATCGCGCTTCGTGCTCGGTGATGGTGCGACGGACGACGTCGGACGCGATCGCCTCCCTCTTCGCCACGTCGGCAACCGCCGTCTCCAGGCGCCCCAGATCGGACATCAACGTTTCGAGGATCGAGCGGCGCCACCGCACGCGTGCGTCAACGGCATCGCCGTCGCGGCGAGCACCGAGCAGGGACAATGCCTGCCGATGCATCTCGCGGCGAGCGAGGACCTCGCGCGCCGAGGCGACCCATTCCCGGATGGCGACGAGCTTCTCCGGGCGCCGTGGCCAGAGATCGTCCACGGTCGCGAGCAGATCGGCGACGACGACGACGTCCGCCAACTGGTCGTAGGCGCGCAGCGCAGTCTCCGTCGCATCACGCTGCCGCTGCGCGTTCGCGAGCGAACCCAGCGCGATGACGAGCCCTACTGCCAACCCGACGAACGCCACGGCGAGGCTCCATGCGACCAGCGGCTCGCGCTGGCAGAAGCGCCGCGTCCGGACGAGCACGCCCGCGGGTCGCGCCCGCACGGGCTGCCGCGCGCGCAACCGCGCGAGGTCGTCGGCGAGATCGGCCGCCGTCGCGTACCGGCGCCGCGGATCTTTCTCGATCGCGGTCGCGAGCACGGCGCGAAGATCCCGCGAGATTGCCGGGTTCACGCGCCTGGGATCGGGAATCTCCCGATCGAGGATCGCTCGCACCATTCCATCGCGCGTCGGGGAGTCGAACGGCCGAGCGCCTGTCGTCGCCTCGAACAACGTGACGCCGAGCGCCCACACGTCCGACCGGCGGTCGATGGGGCCGCGCGCCGGGTCGATCTGCTCGGGCGACAGGTAGGCCGGCGTTCCGAGCAGGTCTCCAGTCACGGTCAGCCCCTCGTGGGCGTCCTCGCGCAACTCGTGTGCGACGCCGAAGTCGAGAAGCACGGGCGCGCCGTCGGGCGCGAGCATGACGTTCGCCGGTTTGATGTCGCGATGGATGATTCCAGCTTCGTGTGCCGCATGGAGTGCGCGTGCAGCACGTTCGACGATCTCTGTGAACGCGTCGATCCGCCCGGCGTCCGGGCGGCCGGCCTGGGAACGCAGAACCGATGCGAGCGTCGTCCCGGGCACGTACCGCATGGCGATCCACGCGGTCGACCCGGACTGGCCGGCCTCGTGCACCGTGCAGATCCCCGGGTGGTCCAGACGCGACGCGATCGCGGCCTCGCGCTCGAACCGCGCGAGGACTTCGGGGCGGAACGCGCCGATCCCGCGAATGACCTTGAGCGCCACGCGCCGGCCGAGACGCTCGTCCTCCGCGAGGTAGACGACGCCTTGGCCTCCGCGGCCCAGCTCGGACAGCAGGCGGAAGCGGCCGATCCGCTCCGGCTCCTCGTGCCGTTCCGCCGACGGCGCGCGGAGTCGTTCGAAGCTGCGCGCCACGGCGTCCTCGAAGCCGCGGAACATGCCCTGGTACTCCTCGAGCGTACGCGTCGCGCCGCGCGCGGCGTCCGTCGCGTAGACGTCGAGGAACTCGGCGAGAACCGCCTCCTCGCCGGGAGGAGGCGAGGCTCCGCCGATTCGTGGCTCGTGTGACGTTTCGCCGCGTTCCATGGCCGGAGTCTACTCCTCGTCCGTTCGATGGCTGCTTCAGCCGGGCACGCGACTCACCGGGTCACGTCCAAGTACACGTGGTAGTTGTTGGCGAGGGCGTCGTAGGGGACGAAGCGGATCTCGTTCCAGTAGCCGTTCGTGCTGGCGAGGTCCAATGGGTTCGCGGCGGTGAACGACTCGAAATACGCCTCGTTCGGCCCCGCGTACCAGGTGCCGTTTCCGTGGAGCGTCAGGTCGATGGGCGCCGTCGCCGCAATCCCGTACCCCGGCGCCACACCCACGATGCCGTCCGTCGCTCCGCAGTCGAGGTACTCGATCTTGATCGAGTTGTCGGGTCGCAGCGTCACCCGGAAGGTGTTCGCATCCGTGACGCCGAAGCGGGGCACCGACGTCCACTCGATGACGACCTCGGGATCGGCGGGTGCGACGACGCGCACGCGAATGGCCGGCGCACCTTCCGCGCCTGCAGTCGACGGATCGAGGTCGCGCCAGAGCGCCGCGATTCGCGGCCGGCCGGCGAGGAGCGCAGCCGGGCTCTGTGACGCGCTCGCGTCCGCGACGCCAAACGTGAGGTTGCCGTTGGCGTTCACGAAGACGGAGGTGTAGTTCACACCGAAGAACCGGAACGGGAAGGGAAGCACCTGCTGGAACGATCCGTCGTCCGCCAGCGGGTGGTCGACGCCTGCGGGCCACAGCTTGGCGGCGTGTACCTCGGAGATCTCCTTGATCCCGTCCGGCGAGCCTGGCGCCAGCGTGAAACCCACGTGGTAGATCGTCAGCCCCGCGATTCCCGGGATCGCCGGGATCGAGACCTGGTTGGTCGTTCCCACGCCCGCGGCGTCGAGCGTGCCCGAGTATCCGCTCCAAATTCCGCCGGGGATGCCGATCTGGTTGAAGAACACCGACGTCACACCGTCGAATGCCACGGGGCACCAGGTCTCGGGCGAGATCGGAAAGCCGTCGCCGAGGGTTCCGCTGGGGACGGAGAACCAGCTGGCCGACGGGCTTCCCGGGGCCTGGAAATCCATGAAGTAGGAGCCGTTGCCGACCGTCGGACCCGCAAGCGGCGAGTTCTCGACCGTTCGCGCACGGAGCGTGAACGACGACGTGTCGCGCGTCTTTTGCGAGTAGGCGAGGCCGTAGACCTCGTGGCCGGCGAGGAGCGTGGGTGCGCTGATGTTCACCGAGTACCAGCCCGTCACGGGCGGCGTGAACTCGACGATCTCGAAGTTGTCGTCGAAGGAGGACGACGAGGCGAGGGCGACGCCAGCGGACTGGTTCTGGCCGGCGAACACGCGAAGGTCCAGGTCGGTCTGGAGTGCCGTCGTCGTGTAGCTCGAGTCCCCGTCGGAGTACCACGCGATCGCGATGCGCGTCTTGTCGCCGCCACGAAGCATGATGTTGCGGATGTAGGTCGCCGCCGGGCTGTTGAAGTTCGCAGCCGTGAGCTGCCCGTAGGCGATCGAGTTGGTGGCGGCGCAACGATAGGCCGCGAACGTGTTCATTCCGCCGGCCCCATCCAGGTCCGAGTACCGACCGACACCTTCGACGTTGTGCCACGCGGTCGCCATCACCAGCGCCAGCGCCGCCGGCGAATACGCGGCGAGCCAGCCATTCACCATCAGGGCATCGGCCATGGTTCCCGAGCACGCCGGCGCGGAGAAACTCGTCCCGTTGAGTCCGTCGGCCAGCCACGTGGGTCCGAGTCCGAGAGTGTCGACGTCGCTCCCCACGGCGACGAGAGTCGGCTTGCGACACCCGGTGGCGCTGTCACCCGTGTTGGAGAACGAACTCATGGCGTCGTCGGACCAGTCGGCCGTGTTGCCGTCCGAATGGCTGCCCACGGAGATGACGTTCCAACCGGGCCAGCTCACATGGTGGCCGATGCCGTCGTTCCCCGCGGCGGCGACGTAGGAGTCGTTGGCGTAGCGCGCTTGGAAGTCGAAGTACCGGTCGAGGTAGTTCAGCGTCCCCGTGGGGTTGGTTCCGGCGAACGACATGTTGATGACCTGGGCGCCGTACGTGACGGCCCATCCGTTGGCCACCGCCAGGTCCGAGTCCGAGTAGCTCGCGGCGTTCGCGCAGAAGAGCGTCACGTCCGGCGCCACGCCGATCCGTTGCGGAAGGCGCGACGCGAGGCAGCCCGCCGTCGCATGGACGTGTTGGTCCGGCACGATGTTGAACGGGTCGGACCACTGATCGACGGTGAGGTACGGGCAGGCTTGCGAGATGCCGTTGTCTTCGAGAACCGCAACGCGGAGCGCGCCGCCGCGAACTCCGTGGCGGTGCACGCGCGCGACCCGGTGCGTTGCGTTCGAGCTCTCGTCCGCGTCGGCGCGTGCAGCGGTCTCGAGATAGAGGGCGTCGACCTCCGGCATGGCGGCGATGGACAGGACGGCCGGTCCCGTCGCGTCGAAGAACACGACGGGGGCCGTGCTGGCGACGCTCCGGACGCGGAGCCCCGCGGCCTCGAGGCGCGCGGCGAACGGGGCCGTCGTGCGCGACATCTCGTCGCGGAGATCGTCTTCGATGCGCTTCTCGATCGCTTCGAGTATGCGGGCGTCACCGTCCGGAGGATCGCTCGTCGCGTGGGCTTGCGCCGCGTACGCGTCGAGCCGCTGCGTGTCGCACGCGAGCCAGGCGATCACGTTCCGCACGGTGCGCGGGTCGCGGTCGATCTCCGCGCGTAGATCGGCATGCAACTTCAATCGGGGCTGGGCCGCGCGGGCGTCGCGCTCACCTTGGACCAGGTCCGCGTATCGCCACACGCGCCCGAGCTGGTCGCGCCAGACGACGCGTACCTCACCCGATCGGGCGTCGACCGTCTTCGTGCGGGTGACGTCCAACCCCAGGCCTGGAAACGGGATGATGCGAGCCGCCGAAGTCGTCCCCGGACGGTCGCCTTCGACGGGGGGAGATGCCTGCGCGCGGGTTGCAACGCAGCAAAGACCGAGGGCGACGCCTGCAACGGTCAGTCGAATCGCTGTCGTGACTTCCATGACGTGACTCCTTGGCTGCGGCCTCGGGGGCGCGGATCCGCGCGGACCTCCCCATCGGACCAATGGCGCGTCCGTCACATGGCGAGCTCGAATTTCCGCCGCGGCCGGCTGCCAGCCTCGCGAGAGTCATCGATCAGGCCCAGGCTGGGCTTGCGCGGCCGTCCCGCGGCTCGCTCGCGGGTATGCTGGCGCGCATGTTCGGGGGACGGCGCCGCTCGGGCCGCCGCGAGTATCCCGGCAAACCGATTCATGGGACTGCCTTCTATCTTCATTCGCGCCGTGGGGCTGGTCGCCTGCCTCGTGCTGGCGGCCGTCGGCCAGGACGTCGCCAACTCGCTGATGGACGAGCCGGGCGACGCAGCACGCTGGTCGCAGGTCGCCAAGATGGCCGACCTGCGTGCGGCGATGTCGATCGCCCAACGTGTCCTGGCGAAACATGACGGTTGTCGCGCTGGTTGGGAGACCCTCGGCGGCCTGGCGTTGCGGGACGGCGACTACCCGCTGGGCGTGCGGGCGTGGGGAAGGTCGGCCGCGCTCGCCGAGGCCGCGTCGGACTGGCCGGCTGCGTGGCAGGCTCACAAGTGCCTCTTCGAGCTGCATCGTCGCGCGGGAGCTGTCGGCGCCGCAGTCACGGCGCTCGAAAACTACCGAGCCGTGCGGGTGAAGGCTGGAAAGACCACGGACGCCGTCGACCGGCTTCTCCAACCCGCCCGAGATGCCCGCGACCTCACGCCGGCGGCGATTCGGGAGAAGTCCCGCAAGCTCGCGTCAGAAGCACGCGCGCAAAGCGATTCCGGCGCCGAACGGAGCGCGCTTCTGTCGCTCAGCCTGAGCTTCGACGGATCGTCGGATGTCGCCGAGCTGCGTGAGGCGCTGGACGCGTGTCGACGGGTGCTCGAGCTGGACAAAAAGCTCGGGCTTCCCGCGAACCTCGTCGCGAACGACGAGAACGCGTGCGGGCGGTTCGCCGTCGAGACCGCGCTCCGGCTCGATGCGGGGCCCGCGCGAAGCGCCCTTCTCGACGAGGCGCTCGCTCACGCCACGGCGGCGTGCACCGGACACTCGGCCGCCACGAGCCGCCCCGATCGCGAGATCGTCCGCGACCACTGCCTGCTGGCACACGTGCATGACGCGCGAGGCGATCTCGCCCAGGCGGAGCCGCACTACCGGGAGGAGTTCAGCCTCGTATCGAAGAGTCGATCGGGAATCGCAGGCGCGCGGAGCGCGTCCGACGACCCTCTCGACATGGCGCTGAGAAGCTTCGACGGCGAAGTCCACCACATCTACGAGGACTTCGGGTTGTTCCTCGCACGCGGCGGAGCCGGAAGGGCGCCGGACGTGGTACAGGCGCTGGCCGTGACCGAGGTGGGCCGCGCGGGAGTCCTCACCGAGCTGTTCCGGATCCGCGGGCGTGCCCAGCCCGTTTGGGTCGGGAACCCGGTGGACGTGCAGCGCGTGGCCGACGCCGCCAGGTCGAGCGACGCGACGATCCTCGTGTTCGTGGCGGGTTCCCATCGCGGCGGAGTGATCTCCATCGGGTCACGCGGTGTCACGTTCGCGGACCTCGGCGCGCTCGATCGCATCGATTCGATCGCGGCTCCGTTCGTGCGTGCGATCGGGAGCCTGGCATCGTCGCGGGCGGAGCTGGACGCGGGCGGTCGCGCAGTGTTCGACGCCCTGATCGGACCGGTGTGGGAGAGCTGCCGCGGCAGTCGCCGCCTCGTCATCGCCGGCTTCGGCAGGTGGAACGAGGTCCCGCTCGCCGCGCTCGTCGTCCCGGGAGAGGGAACGACGAACGAACGCTACCTCGGCGCGTTGCGGGAGCTGGTGTTCGTCCCGACGCTCGGGTGCCTGCTTGCGACGCAGCCAGAGGCCGAGTCCGGCGAACCCATGGCGGTCGGCTTCCCGGGCGGCGCGGGCTACGACGCGGGGCTCGCTGCACACTTCGGGATCGGTCGACTCGCACCGTTGGCATTCGCGACACGCGAGGCGACCGCGTTCACGAAGACCCTCGGAGGTCACACTCTCACGGACGCTGCGGCCACGGAGGCGAGTGTGCGGCGCGCGATGCCCGGCGCGAGTCACGTCCATTTCGCGTGCCACGCCGTCGTCGATCGGACGAACGGGGCCCGCACGGCCCTGCTGCTTTCGCCGGATGCGGCCAGGGGAGACGATGGCTTCCTCACGCTTCCCGAGATCCTGGGACTCGAGACACGGGCCCGGCTCGTGAGCGTTCTCGCCTGCTCGAGCGCATTCGGCACGCCGATCGCCGGCGAGAGCGTCCGCGGACTCGCGCGCTGCTTTCTCGTCGCCGGAGCGCGATTCGTGCTGGCATCGGTCGCACCCGTGGACGATCGCGCGGCGCCGCGGTTCTTCGAGGCGTTCACGATCGCGCT
Source organism: Planctomycetota bacterium (assembly GCA_044222185.1). Lineage (GTDB taxonomy): Bacteria > Planctomycetota > CAIWVZ01 > JBGANV01. The sequence continues at coordinate 198,306 of JBGANV010000008.1, read as the reverse complement.
GAAGTCCGGCGAGAGCATTCCCGGGGGAGTACGGACGGCGCAGCGCTCCATGATCGCCACGAAGGCCACGTCGCACCCGGCACTCTGGGCGCCCATCGCGCTCTTCGGACGAGACTTGGGCGCCGTACGCGATCGGTGAGACCCGACGGCATCACCTGGGCGGCGCCGGAAGGGTCCACGAGAATTCGGCTCGGGTTCCGGAGGCGAGCGAAAGCCGGATCTTCAGGGCGCCGCCCGGGAGCCGCGCGCGGACGACCGGGATCACCGGACGGCCCCAGTCGGGGTCCAGGGACGCGATCGTGACCGTCTCGGAGACGACGACATGGCCCGCTTCGTCCTCGATCTCGAGACGGATCGAGTCACCGATCGCCACGGGCTCGGCGAGCACGGGCTGGAAGTGGAGGAGCGTGGCCGTCGCCGGCAGCGATTCGGCGGCGGCGCCGCGCTGGCTCGCCAGGATGATCACGGCGACATCAGCGGGCCGCGACGAGCCGCCGTCGGGGCCGCCTCCCGTGGACATGCGGACGACGAAGAACGCGAGCGCCACGGTTGCCGCGGCCGCGAAACCGGCGAGGGCGAAGCGGTGCGAACCGGATGGCGCGTCGATCCTCGGCACCGTCGCGAGAGCCTCCGCGCAGTGGCCACAGCGTTCGAGGTGCGATGCGACGTGCCGCCGAACGACCGGGTCCATCTCGGATGGCGACTGCGTGAATCGGACGAGTGCCGCGCCGCTCGGATGCACGACCTCGGGTTCGGAGTCCGCGAGCATCGCACGGCATTCCGGACACGCGGCAACGTGCGATCGCCAGGCGTCGGGCTCGGCGGCTTCCGTGAGCAGTCGGTTGCGAACGCTGGGATCGATGCAGCTCATTGGATCGCCTCCCGCAAGCGCAGAAGTGCGCGTGAATACCAGCCCGTCACCGAGCCCTGAGGAACGTCCAGCAGCTCGGCAATCTGCCGAAACGAGAGACCTTCGTGAAAGCGAAGCGAAAGGACCTGGCGCTCGCGCGCGGACAACACGGCCCATGCGCGGTTCTTCAAGTGTTCGACCCGGTCGCGCGTCTCCGCGTCCGCGACGACGCGATCGGTCGACGCGGGAACGGTCTCGTCGAGCGCGACGAAGCCCGGAACGCGCTTGCGGCGGCGCACTTCGTCGATGCAGACGGACCGGATCGTCTGCGCGATCCACGCTCGCGTCTGCGCGTCGTCGCTCGCGCGGAGGGCGCCGACGCCCTGTTGGATCTTCAGCATGACCTCCTGCGCGAGATCGTCGCACGCCTGCGGAAACCAGCGTCGGACGACGGCGCGAATCCATCGCCCGTGGCGGCGATGAATTTCTTCCGATGCCGATGCGGGATCTGTCGGCGCGTCAGCCACGAGGCCATCGTGGCCGGGGACCTGCTCGATGGCAATGGGCTCGCTCACGCTCCCCGGTAGGACGACGCCGCCCTGATTTCGCTACGGAATCCGCGAAGTTCGCGATTCCGTAGCAATCGGTCGACGGGCGCCGTCTTGGCTTCACGTCGCGCGACGCACGGCGGCCCGATCGGGCCTGGCGCTCGCCGCGCGGCGCGATCCCCCAGAACAGGCAAGTCATGAAGCGCACGATCTCAGCATCCGGTGTCCGTGGTTCCATCATCATCGGCTCGTTGGTCCTCGCGATCGGGTCGTTCGACCGGTGTGCCGCGCAGGCACCCGGTGGAGCGGTGCGAACCTGGACGGGTGCCGGGGGGAACGCCCAATGGACCGACCCGGCGAACTGGAACCCGGCGGGAACTCCTGGGCCGCTCGACAAGGCCGTCGTCCCAGGCGACTCGGGGATCATCGAGGCCGCGGCGGTCAGGGTCCACGAACTGGTCCTCCAACCCTCGGCGAACGGGAACGCGGGGGACGACACCCGCCTCCGCGGGACGCCGGGAATCCGCGTGACGGCGGGCGCGGGCGGCGTGCACGTCGGTACCGGGGCGACGATCCAGGGAGCCGATGGCGCGAACAGCACGGCGACCTCGGATGGACGATCCGGTGGCGGTGTGACCGTCACCGCGCAGGGACCGATCACGGTCGCGGCTGGCGGAACGATCCGCGGTGGGAATGGAGGCGCAGGTGGTGATGGCAAGGGAGCGGGCACCGGTGGTTCCGTGACGCTTCACGGCGTTGCTCTCGGCAACGATGGCGTCGTTCGTGGCGGAAACGGGGGCGACAAGACTGGCGCGCCAGGAGGGTGCGAGGGGCGTGACGGTGGAAGCGGCGGCCGCGCGCAGGCCACGACGACCACGCCCGGCGGACGCCGTGGCGATCTGAAAGGCGGGACGGGTGGGAACTACTCGCCCAACGGCGGACTCCACTTCGGACGCAGGGGTCGCGACGGCGCCGTGTACAGCATGGGGCCCGTGAACTTTCAGCCTGCGGACCGGCTCCGCGGCTCCGAGGTCTGCGTCAGCTCGCCCGCGCCCATCAACGTCAACGCACCTCAGTCGGGCGTGTTCACGGCCACGGCGGGCTCGATCCGTGTCGACATACATGGCCAGCCCCTGCTGATCCAGGGCGTGGCGCCGGGCACTCCCGTGTTCCAGGCTGCCGAGGTCTGCGTTGCCGGCATCCCGATGCTTCCCCCGGGGATGACGCTCGCCATGCTCTGCGGCGGTGCGCCCGTGCACGTCGGCGCGAACTGTGCCGCAAGTCGTGGCACTCCGATCCTCGAACGCTCCGACTTCGACGACGAGGTCTCCGCGTTCGCGCCGGCCGGGTGGTCCGTGCAGACCCTCTCGGGCTTCCCTGGATTCCGGTTCGATCGACCGCCAGCGGTGAGTCTTCCTCCGGTGTTCGGGTGCAACGCGGCGATCGCGGACTCGAACGCGAGCGCCCCGGCGGCGTTGTCGACCACGATGACGACCCCCGGCCTCGCCGCGCCGCCGGTCGCGGGGCCGATCGTGCTCTCGTTCCTGCAGTGGCACCGGACGTGCCCCGGCTGCGCGAGCTCGTGCCTGGTCGAGGTTCTCGTCAACAACGTGGCGTTCCCTGTCTACGCCAACTCGTCTGGCACGGTGGCGGGTGACCCTGTGACCGTCGATCTCACCTCCTTCCTCGCGCCCGCGTCGGACTTCGGAGTTCGCTTCACGTACATGGGAACCGGTTCCAGCTCCTGGATCCTGGACGCCATCGCCGTGACGGGCGCTACCGCGGACACGGTCGGCCAGGCACCTCAGCCGGGAAGGGCGATCCTCGACATCGCAGGCGCCACGAACGCCAACGGCGAGTCCGTCGCGACGAACCAACCGGGACCCTACTTCGTCGACGTCACGATCGACTCTCCGTTCACGATCGGGATCCTGGGCGCGCCGCTCCAGCCGATCGTGATGCTCGGAGGGTTCACGCTTCCGGGGACGACGCTGTTTCCAGGCATCGGGCAGCTGGATCTCGACCCGTTCTCGATCCTCGTCAACGGGTTGGATCCCGCGTTCGGGTTCTCGAACACAGGCCTTCTGGGCGTGCTCGACCTGCCTGTCCTGGCGCCGCCGCCGCTCGCGGGACTCACGCTCGGTTTGCAGGCCGCGGTGATCCATCCGTCGACGGGCGTCGCGCTCTCGAACGCGGTCGAGGTGCGGTTCGGGCCGTGATCGATCCCGTGGCTCTCGCGGCCCGATGAGGAGCTTGCGCGGAATCGAGCCGGGATCCCGTGGTGCCGGCTGCGCCCCGCGAGAGTACTCTCTGGGCCATGACGGAGCGCGCCGACGACCGACGCTCGTTCACTGGCACGTCGCGCCGGATTCGCGGGGCGATCGACGGGGATGCCGGCGATCTCGATTGGACTGTCGCGCGGATCTCGCCGATCCTCGTCCAGCAGGCCCGCTATCGCATGCGCGATCGGCTTCGGCACGTGTGCGACCCCGAGGATGTCGTCGAGTATGCGTGGCAGGTCGCGCTGCCGCGGCTTGCGGATCTCGTGGCGCGCGACGGACGATACACGCCGGTGTTGTTTCGATTCCTGTCCCGGGCGGTGCTGCTTCGGGTGAACGAGCTGCTTCGGAGCGAGGCGCGCAGGCCGACGGCGCGAGGCGCTGCGTCGACGGACGGCGGCCCGGGACTCGATGGCGTGGCCGATCGCGCGCCCGGCGTCTGGAGCGAGATCATCCGCCGAGAGCGTGATGGCCTGGTCGCTCGGACCCTGTCGGCAATGGACCCGCAGGATCGGGAAGTGATCGTGCTCAGGCTGGTGGAGCAACAGCCGGCTGCCGAGGTCGCCGCCCGCCTCGGCCTCGCGGCCAACGCGGTGAACGTCAGGCTCCACCGCGCGTTGGCGCGCCTGCGCGAGCAGCTCCCGGAATCGGCGTTCGATGACGTGGCCCGCGAGGCGGAGGCGGAGCGAGGTCTCGATTGAGCTGGGCGGCGGTCTGCGACTCCCCCCGCGCTGCGCGGATCACGGCGTGGAGAGGGCGCGTGCGACGCGAAGCCCGATGCTCACACCGCGACTTCCCGGCTCGGTGCGATTGCGGGAGGCGGAGCGCGCGTGTGCCGCACTCCCGATCCACGAGCTGCCACGCACGGCCCGATACCGCTTGTCCGCTCCGTCACGCAATCCGTCGCCGCGGCGAGCCGGCTCGGCATAGTTCCCGTAGCAGTCCAGACACCACTCGGAGACGTTCCCGAGGATGTCGTGCAGCCCGAAGCCGTTGGCGCGGAACACGCCCACCGGCGCGTGCAGATAACGGCCGTCGTCCCAGGCCTCCGTCTTGTACCCGCGCGACTGGACGACGCGGTCGAACGTCATGTCGGCGAGGTTGGCGAATCGGAACAGCTCGTCCTCGCGGCAGAAGTAGGGGGTCCCGGTTCCCGCGCGGCACGCGTACTCCCACTGGGCCTCCGTAGGCAACGAGAACCCATAGGCGCGCAGGATGTACGTGCAGTCGTGCCAGCTCACCGATTCCACCGGGTGCCGGAGATCGACGACCTCACCGCCCTCCGACGCGCCGACTTCGTACCCGCTCGGGAGGTCGTCGAGCCAGCGCATCCACTGCCCCTGGGTCACCTCGAACTTCCCGATGAAGAACGGGTCCAGCGGCACCGTCGTCAGGGGGATCTCGTCGGCGGTCGACGCGGGATCGAACTGCGGTGACGTGGGACGGTCGCGCTGAGCCCCCTGGGTGAGCGTGCCGCCGGGCAGAAGCACGAACACGATCGCCGTCTCGGACTCCACGCGGAACTGGCGCCGCTCATCACGCGTCGGGATCGCTCCCATGCGGCCGTCGACGAACTCTTCGAGGGTCGTCGAGGGATCGCATCCGATCGGAATCAGCCCCACCTGCTCGCGAAGGATGAGGCCACGGTAGAGCGGATTGCGGCTGACGCGGTCGATGGCGGCGTTCCAGGCCTCGCGGTGCGAATCGATCGTTCGAGCCCGAAGCCCCCGCGCGGTCGCGAGGCGATCCTCCACGTTGGCGAGGAGCGAGGGGACCCCTGGGCCTCCGAATGCAAACCGCTCGAGTCCGGCGATCAGATCCGCCAGTCTGTCGTGCTGGAGCTGATCCCGGTCGTCGTCGAAATCGAAGACCGTTCGCGCGGCGATGTTGGCCGCCGCCGCCGCGCGGCGCTGAGCCAGCACGCGGAGCCGGTTCTTCAGCAGCTGATCCGCACTCCGGCGCGATTCCGGCGTCCCGAACACCCGTTCGACGTTCGCCCGATGCAGGCGGAGGTTTTCGATGGCGAGATCGAGGATCTTCAGGTCGGCGCGCGGCTGCTCGCGGCGCCGCTCTTCGCGAAGTCGCGTCGATTCGGTCTCGGGGCGAGCTCTACGTCGCATCGACTCGAGAGCCTGGCGATGATCGTCGAGTCGAGCGACGAGTGCCCGCGCGGCGGCAAGCCACGGCTCCATTGCGTCCGCCTTCTCCGGAACGATCGGTACCAGTTCATCGCGCGCGATCCGCTCGAGTTCCTCGAGTTTCCGACCGTCGGCGAGTCGCTCCCAGTCCTCGAGGTTGGTCCGGGCGCGCGCCAGCAGCGCAGCCGTCGTCGCGATGCCGCCGATGAAAAGGCCCGTGACGACGACGAGGAGGGCTGCCACGAGGCGGTTGCGCCTGGCCCAGCGGAACGTTCGGCTCGCGAGGCCCATGGGCCGTGCGCGGATGGGCTCGTGGGTCATCAATCGGCGCAGGTCGTCGGCGAACCCTGCCGCCGACTCGTAGCGGCGTTCGCGGTCTTTCGCGAGCGCGGTCTGGATGATGATCGCGAGGTCTCGGCCCACGCGCTTTCGATCCCGGACGGGTGCCGGCGGCTCGGAGTCGAGGATGGCCCGAAACAACCCGGCCTGAGTGGGGGAGTCGAAGGGGCGCTCGCCCGTGACCGCTTCGTAGAGCGTCACCCCCAGCGACCACACGTCCGTGCGATGGTCGACGACCCCCCGCGCGGAATCGATCTGCTCGGGCGACATGTACGCGGGCGTTCCCGTGGCCTCGCCGCTCAACGTCAGCGTCGGTGCCCCGATCGACCGATCGCGCGCGAGTCCGAAGTCGACGACGATCGGCTCGCCGTCGGGCGTCACCATGATGTTCCCCGGCTTCACGTCGCGATGAACGACGCCGGTCTCGTGCGCGACGTCCAGTGCGCGCGCGACCTTCTCGATCATCGTGAGGATCTCGCGCAGCGTCAGGCGATCACTCGGCGCCGTGAGGCGCTCTGCGAGCGTTTCGCCGGGGATGTAGCGCATGGCGATCCACGTCCAGATTCCGTGCCGTCCCACGTCGAACACCGTGCAGATTCCCGGGTGGTCGAGGCGCGAGGCGATACCGGCTTCGCGTTCGAAGAGGGCGCGTTCCCGGTCGGACTCGAGGCCCGCGCGAGCCAGTAGTTTCAGCGCGACCTGGCGCGCGAGGCGGACGTCCTCGGCGAGAAAGACGAGCCCGAACGAGCCGCGTCCCAGACGACGGACGATGCGATAGGGGCCGATGCGCGAGCCGCCGCCGAGGGAACTCTGGCGTTCAGCCATCGCATCCGGGCTCGCCGCTTCGGCGTCGCCCGTGGAGGTCAGTCGCTCGTACTCCGTGGCGATCGCGTCCGCCGCTTCGGGAAAGGTCGCCTGATACTCCTCGAGCGAGGCGATCCGGCCGCGGTCGCGGTCGTCGAGGAAGCGATGCAGGAACTCGTTCAGCGTCGAAGCGGATTCGTGCGGTTCCATGCGACGCCTCAGCCGACTCCGAACGTCGACCCCGCCCACGCCGCGCGCGGACCGCAGTCGATCGTGAGCGTGCGATGAACTTCGCGGTCGGCCATGAAGTCAGACTACCCGACGGGCGGCCGATCGCGCTGACGAGCTTCTTCGAGGGCGGCGACGGCTCGATCCCGCATGTCGTTGCAGAAGCCCGCGAAGTCTGCGTCCCCCGCGCAGTACCGGACTTTGCAGCGGCAACGGCCCGGCGCAGTCATCGAACGGACGGCAAGTTCCTTCCCATGGGACTCCTGGACTGGCGGACGCGCGGAGCGTCTCGACGACCGCCAGCGTGATCCCCTGAGGAACGTCGTCGGGCGCGGACCGGAACGGACCGTTTCAAACGATCGAAGTTTGCACCACGCGCGTCCGGCGCAGGCCGTACGTCGCCGCCTCGCTGGAGTTTCCGAACCAAGTCCCGTCCTTTCGGACGCGGCCTGTTGCCTCCGCACCGAGAATCCCGCGTCGCTGGATCAACGCAGAGCCGTGGACGGCCAGGCCGTGGGCGGACTCCGCACCGTTGGCGCGCGCCGCTTCCGGTCTGGCTGCAATCAGGCCGCCCGGGGGATTCCGCGACGCCCACGGCTTCGGATTCCGTTGATACGGACATGAGTTCGCTGCGGCCCATCCGTGGGGCCCGCTGAGCGAAGTCCCGGAGGACCCGACCATGAATCCACGCACCCTCTTTCTGGCTCTTCTCATTCCGGCGGTTGCGGTGGCCCAGGTCGTGCCGTCGACGACACCAGTCACGATCAGCGCGAGCCCGACGGCGCTCGGGGCGTTCGACCCTGATGACAATCACTGGTCGGGGGTCGCGTTGTCGTCCACATCCGATTGGCGGCTCGTCCAGAACAACTCGGTTTCGGACGCGGCGGGGGGAGCGTGCGAGTTCGTGTTGTTTCCCCCCAACGGTGGGACGGCACCGGTCCAGACCGGGAGCGCCAGCCGCAATGCCGGGTCGTCGCCCGCCACGCTCCAATCGGCAGTCGCTGCAGGCAATCTCAGCGACGGCTACGAGGAGATCGCATTCGGCGCCGGCGATGTCATCCGTTTGATCGAACTCACGGTCTCGCCCGCGTCGGCTGGCAACGCCACGCTCGCGGTCTATCTCGATGGACCGAACACGGCGGCCTGGCGACTCTACGGACCGAGTTCTCCGACGACGGTCGTGACGCGCTCTGGGACTACCCCACTGCTCTCGGGGACGAACCTGAGCCAGACCGCCGCGTCACTCGCGATCTCGACCGCGGGCACCTACGTGTTCGCCATATTTCGCACCTCGTCGTCCTTTACAGCGCAGACGTTCAGGTTCGGCGCTCTCCTCGCCTCGGCACCACCGAACGTGACGTTGTCCCCGAACGTTCCGTATCAGGTCAGTGGCGTTCCCTTCACGCAGTTCACGGTGCAACCGAGCGCAGGCGTGTGGAATGGCGTCGCCTCGACGGACTGCGCCGGCTTCTTCCTCGGTGGCGCAGCCGCGTGGCAAAGCCCCGTCGACATCGTCCTCGCGGACGGCCGCAACCATCCACTCGGAAATACGACGGGAGTCGTCCACGCGCAGTCCTGCTTCCCTGTTTCGGGAATCCGGGTTCTCGAACATCGTGTGGCGACGCCGATCACATGCATGTCTCGCGTGTCCGCAACGCTCGACGCCAATCGTCAACTCGACCTCTACGAGTTCGACGTGCCGGGGGCCGGGGGCGGGTTCGTCAACTTCGGGACCGACTTCCTTCTCTCTGCATCGGGCGGGCTGTACTGGGCGATCTACGACCCGGATGCTGGCCCCGAATCGTGGTCGACTCCAACACCAGTCGCATCCGGCTTCACATCGACCGGCCAAACGTGGCCCATTACGCTGGCCGCCGGCTGGCACGCGCTTGCGATCGTCAGGAGCACACCGGGTCCGGCCATGCCGGCGGTCGATTACGCCTTTGGATTCGCAGGGCTTTCCGGGACGAGTTCGGCGACGGGTTCGCTCGCGCTGACGAGCGGCGCGCCGCGCTCGAACATCGGAACGTCCTCGATCATCACGATCGCGCCGGGCGGGTCTCACTTCGAAGTCGTCGGCGTTTCGAGCCTCGGCAACTGCTCAGTGGCGATGGCCGGCGTGCTGAGCGAAGACGTGGCAGCGGCGTGGCCCGAGTTTCTCATCGCGGACGGGTCAACTGGGAGCGTGAGTCCCGTCACCGGCTGGTGCGCGGAGCCCTGTCTTCTGGGATGGCCGGGCAAGGTCGAGCATGCGGGAGTCACGACGCTCACGGTGGGCACGCCGCTCACAGTGGCCTGGGGCCTGAATCGCGCGATCCGAGTTCAGGAATTCAACGTCCCGGCGGCCGCGAACTACAGCATCAGCGTCACTGGTGTTTCCAGCATGCTCTCCTGGCACCTCTTTGGACCGGCACCCAACAGTGGCTGGCGCGGCGCGTCGGCGGCCCTCATCAGCGATCGCGCGGTCACGGGAACCCAGGTTACGGGCATGGCGCTCCAGCCTGGCTGGCACGCGATCGTCGTCACTCAACAGGAAGACGGCGGCGTGGGAACCCCATTCGGCAGCATCACGAGTTTGGTGTCACTCACGCCCAATCCGGTGCCGATGATCACGTCTATCTCGCCCTCATCGCAGCTGGCTGGAAGCCCCACGTTCACCCTCACCGTGACGGGGACGGGATTCAACACATCCAGTCGCGTGAGATGGAACGGAGCTCAGATCGGACCGACCACCTACGTCGACTCGACGACACTCACGATCAGCGTTGGATCCACGCATGTCGCGCAGGCGGGGACCGCGTCGGTGACGGTTTTCAACCCCCTTCCCGCCGGCGGGACCAGCAACAGCGTCACGTTCACGATCACGAATCCGGTACCGACGTTGGTGAGCATCGCACCCACGTCCGTGCTTGCGGGCGTCGGTCCAGTCACGCTGACCGTCGACGGGACCAACTTCGTCGCCACGTCGGTCGTGAGGCGTCAGGGCGTCAGCCTCTCGACGGCGTTCGTCTCCGACACTCGGCTCACGGCGACGATCACGTCTGCCATGACGTCGACACCTCAGACTCGACAGATCACGGTCGTCAACTTCGGGCCTGGCGGAGGCACGTCCTCCTCACTGCCATTCAGCGTCGTTCAGCCGAATCCCTCCATCAGCGCGTTGTCGCCCTCGAGCCGTCATATCTGTGGTCCCCTATCGCCACTGACTGTGACCGGCGTCGACTTCCTGCCGACGAGCACCGTCGCAATCGACGGCGTCGTCGTCCCGACGACAGCGTTCGTGAGCTCGACGGAGCTGACGGCGTCGGGCCTCGAGACCATGGGGCTGACTCTCGGATCGCACTCCGTGACCGTTGTGAACCCGCCGGGTTACGGTGGCGCAACGGCACCCGCCACTTTCACGGTTCACGGGGTCGAGCTCACTGGGCTTTCTCCCGGCTCGATTCCGCTGATGACCGCGCTGTCGCCGTCGGTCAATGTCGCCGTGCTCGTGTCCGCGCAATCGCTCCAGGGCAGCCCGAACCTCCTTGGATGGCAGGTTCATGCCGACGGAGTCGCGCTCAACACGCAGTTGGCCAGCTTTCCGCTGCCGCACTTCGTCGCAACGATTCCAAGCGGATTCCTCCTCGCCCAGCACCACGGAGGCCTCGCGATTGCGATCAAGTACTGCAACGGAAACGTCTCCAATGCGCTCGCGCTGCGTGTCGGCCTCGGCGCGACCGCAAACAACCTCGGGACGATCGGCCACCATCCGCTCGCCGATCCGCTCGTGCCGGGCGCGCCCTTCGACATCGTTCTCGAGGGCTGTGCGCCGAACCAGGCGTTCACGCTGGAACTCGACCTCCTCAACCCGCTCGAGGTCGTTCCCTGGCCGAGTGCGGCCTACAACATGGTCTATGGACTCTCGAGCCCGACTGAAGTCGTGGTGTTTGACGGTCTCGGCGTACATGGTCCAGCGCAGCCCTTCGCAGTGTTCGGGTCGGGTGCAAGGACGGCGCCGGGAGGCCATTTCGAGGTCAACGGGATCCTGGCGCCGAACCCAGCGGCGAACCTGATGTTCACGATGCAGGCTTATTACCTGGATCCCGCGAGCCCCGTGGGTTTCCGGTTCACGTGGCCGCGCTACCGCACGGGAATTTGAGCGGCTGCCCGACGGAGCCGGATTGCCACCGGATCGGAGCCGGGCGGGCCACCGCGGCCCACCCGTCAAATCGGAGGAGCCGACAGTCGTGCACGCGCCTCCGGATGGTGGGCGCGAGCGCGCGTGTCTCAAAGACCTTGGGAATGAGTTCCGGCGTCCCGAGCGCACACGGCGGACTCATGGCGACCCGGGGCCGCGTGTGCTGACCCGTATGCAGTCGCTCCTCCTGATTCTCTCTCGACCGCGGCGGCCTGCGGAGCTTCGACCGGCCGTGTCGGGCGAGGCGCGACGGGCCGGTCGACGAGGTCCCCGCGCTTCGGTCGCGACGGTGTTCCGTAACGACGCCTGACCCGTCTTCGGTCGCGCCGTCGGCTCCGAGTTGCGGTCGCTGGGCTCGGGTCGCATCAGCGCGTTCCGCGCGCATTCGTCCCGCCGTCGGAGTCGTTCGGAGCTTCGAGGAGACGGTCGTGGTCGCGTGGATTGATCTCCAGGTACCGGAACCGCGAGGGTTCATGCGGTTCCGGACATCGACGGCCTCGACCGTCCTGGGCTTCTTCGCGCGACCTGCGTGGAATCAGCCGCCGCCGGTCCCCGTCGACTTCGTGCCGATCAGGACTTCGCCCGCCGGCGCCGGTCGTGAGTCGGCGGCGATCGGGAGGGACGGTGCCGGAGCCGCCGACGGCGTTAGGAACTCCAGGGCTTCCTTCAGGATCGCGCGGCGATTGTCGTCACCCTTCACGTCGGTGAGGTAGAAGCCGAGGATCACGGCGCGGTAGGGCTTGCGCGTGGTCGAATCCACGCGGGCGATCTTGGCGCCGATCATCTGGCCGTCGGGCAGCAGTGCGAACGGCTCGATGCCTTCGACGCCGTCGCGCGCGGCGAACACCGTGACCGCCTCGCCCTTCCGGGCCGGCTCGACTTCGAAAGTCGTGTCTGGCTTCGCCGTCGCCGGCCGCGCGAGCTTGAAGGCGTATCCGCGGTTCCAGGTGCGGACGTATTCGAGGCCCAGCGCGTCGCGATAGAGCGGTGTGTCCCAGACGGTCTGCGTCGCAGCCGACGTGCCGAGGAGGAGCCGCCCGCCAGCCTGCAGATAGCGCAGCACCTGGCGCCCCTCGGGGCCGACGGCCCGGGGCAACCGCGGCGCCGAACCTCCGCCCATCATCATGGCGAACATCTCCGACATGTCGGCTCCACCGCCGCCAAGCTCGCCGCCGCTGTGGTTGTCGAGGATCACGGTGCCGTCCGTGTAATGCGCGAGCGTCTCCGCCCAGTCCTCGCCATAGGGACGGGGATCTCGGATGCCGTCGGCCGTCCGCTTCATCGTGCCGAGATCGGACACGTACGTCGTGTTCCAATCGTGCGCGCGGACCTTCTTCTCGAGGGCTTCGCGCACGGCGAGCGCGCCGAAGGTCTCGCGGTCGGCCTTCGTCACGTGATTCAGTCCGAGCAGCGCGATGGGGGCCCGCTTCTCGATCTTCTTGATGGGGAACTTCTCGCACAACGCTGCCCAGGCCGAGTCCTGCGAGAACTGGAGCCGCCGATAGTTCTTGTCGAAGCCGAGATAAGCGGGGAAGTAGAGCGAGATCCCGTGCGATCGGTTGTTGCCGATGTTGTGTCCCTCGGCGACGACCGCGCTGTCGGACGGGAAATCCGTCGTGAAGAACGTGTTCGCGAAGTCTTTCACCGTGCGTTTCTCGCCATCGTCTTCGAAGCGGTAATTGATCTCCTTCACGAACTCCATCTTGCCGCTCTTCGTGTTGCGGAGCATGGGTGGGAACTTGATGTTCGCCGTGTAATTGCCCTTCTCATCAGGACCCGTGAGGGGCGTTTTGGCGTAACGCGAGCCCGAGACGAACGGCGCGAGGCTGCGCGGTGGGGTCGCCCAGCCGTTGAAACCCCACACGACGGCGCCTGCCGTGCGTCGGGTGATCACCACCTCGTTCACGAGCTTGTCCTTGCCGTCGTTCGGGTAACCGATGAGGTCGGTGACGCGCTCGACCGCGGCCTTCAGCTCCTGGTCACTCTTCTCGTGTTTCGAGACGCGCGTCAGGAAGTCCTGCATGTCGACGAGGCGACCCATGTATTTGCGGGACTCCTTCACGAGGTCGTCCGCCACGTCGCCGAGAAGGTCGTTCTTCTTTTGGAGGAGCTTGCCCACGGCCTCGATCGCGTCTCGCACCTCGGCGACGCGCGACAGTCGGATCACCGACTTCGTTTCGCCGCCGGACCAGAAGTCGCCGCTGCCGACTTGCGAGCCCTCGGGTGCGTACGACTTCACGTAGGTCTCGACGAGCGCCTTGGCGAACGACGCGGCCGGAGCCTCGGGGAAGCGCGCGAGCCAGCCGAGGGAGTCCGTGTACGGGATCCCGTCGCCGGGTTCCGTCTCTTGCGACGCGACGAGGAAATCGGCGTGGTCGCGCAGCTCGTACGCCACCTCGACCGTCGCCATGAGGCAGGCGTCGAAGTCGACGATGTCGATCTTCTTCTTTCCCTGCTTGTCGAGCGCCGCCGTGATCGATTCCAGCGCACTGCGCACCTCCGGCAGATCCATGCCGTGATGGGTGTTCTCGTCCATGGAAACACCGGCCCAGCCGGCGCCGTGGTTCCAGATCACGAGGCAATAGTGCTCGGCCGGATAGTTCTCCACGGCCCATCTGCCGAAATTCGCGAGAGGCTCGGGGCGCCCGGCATCGGTCTCACCGATGTTCTCCACGAGGACGGAGCGCAGGCGGACCTTGTCGTCGTCCTTCAGCATGTAATAGCGGCGGGTCCCCGGCGAGTTGTCGAGACCGAAGTAGAACGCGCCGCTGAAATCCGAGTACGGATTCGAGAGGTACTGGGAGTTGGGTTTCAGCGCCTGCTTGCCGCGGAAGCGTGCGCACTCGACGACCACGTTCACTTCTGACGTCGAGCCCACGCGCTCCATTTCGTTCATGTCGCCGATGCCGAACGGCTCCAGGTTGTTGGCGGCATTGAGGTAGACCATGACGGTCCACTTCTTCTTCGGGCGCTTGGCAACCTCGCTCCGGCTCACGCTGCAGAGGGATTGCAGTGGTTCGGCCATGTGCGCCGGAATCTGCTCGACGAAGCGCAGCTCCTCGGGTCCCTGGATGCCGTTGCGCTTCCGATACTTGATGAACCCGTCCGCCATGTCGTCGTCGACGCCGGGCAACGTCAGGAACTGCTCGCGCGTCGCCGTCGCCAGATCCAACTGGGGGAAGTCCTTCGCCTCGGGGATCACGCCGAATTCGTACGACACGATCTCCGAGCTCTGATCGAACCAGCTCGCGGGGAAGTCGTCCGGCTTCGTCTCCTTCCATGCCAGTTTCGCGATCTCGTCCATGGAATGACCGGACGTGCCTTCGATGCGCACCGCTTCGGAGGCGAGCTTCTTGAGGCTGTCCTTCAGCGTGTCATCGTCCTTGTCGAGCCGCCCCGAGCGCGCCGCCCACCGCGCATTGAGCTCGACCGTCTCGACCAGGTTGGCGAAGGGGACCGATTGCGGGTAGGCCTTCTCCTTCACCGCCTCGAGGAAGTCGGCCAGCCCCTGGAAGCGATCGGCGCGGAGACGGTTCAGGATGCGTTGCTCGCAGTTCCGCATCTTCTCGACGAAGTGATAGTCGAGCTCGGTGAATCGCTCGTCCTTCTCCACGAAGCTGCGGACCGAGTTCGCCGACTCGGGATCGATCGTCTTCAGGATTGCGTCCCGCGCCTCCTTGTCGTTTCGCAGGAAGTGAAGCGCCGTCCGATGGCGGAAGACGTCGCCGAGAACACCGCACTCCTTCCGCAAGTCCACATCCTTCGACGCGCGTTTGTCGGTCGGCTGCGAGTCCGTCTTCGGTCCCGACGTCGTCGGCTGACTCGCCGTGCCCTGGGCGAACACGGTCGTGGCGAGCATGCACAGCAGGGCTGCGAGACGCAGTCGCGGAAGTGGTTTGGTCATGGAGGAATCTCGAGAGTCTCTCGTGTCGGACAGAACACGCCTCGGGGGAGGCTGAGGCGGAACCCAAAGGGCGGCCATTATAGGGCCGAACGCGCCTTTGAGGGACCCGCGCGGGATGCAGATGCGAGTACGGGACGATCGGCGCCCGATCCGGGCCGCGTTGGCCCCGCGGAACTTCCGGACGCGGCGCCGCGTCAGAGGGCGTGCACGGACCGCCAGCCCGCAGTCAACCTGGAACGGAGTTCCACATGGTTCCCGAAGTCTCCGCCGCAATCCGGCCTCTCGGCGCTCGCCTCGCGTTCGTCGTCGCCCTCGTCGCCGTTTCGCTCATGCCGACGCCCGATGTCGACCTGACGCCGAGCGCATCGCCGGGTGCGCGGACGTTCATCCAAAGCGACAAACCGATCTACCGCGTGGGCGAAACGGTGCGGCTCACGGCATTCCACCTCGACGCATCGACGCGCGTGCCCGTCAGCGGAGTCCGTCCCGCACGCCTCGTGATCAAGTCTCCGAAGGGCGATCCGGTGGCGCAGCTCGGCGCGTCGATCTCCAACGGGTGCGGTGGCGCAGAATGGACCATCCCCGAGGGTGTCGCCGGGGGTGAGTACACCGCGGTGGCGTCGTTTCCGTCGATCGGCTGTCCGCCGGCCGAGCTCAAGTTCGACGTGCGTGCGTACCGCGTGCCCCGCCTCCGCACGGATCTGGAGTTCGAGCGAAAGGGCTACGGCGCCGGCGAGACGGTCGCGGCGTCGCTCACGGTCACGCGCGCCCAGGGCGGAATCCCGGCCGGTGCCAAGGTCACGATCGTCGCCCGCGTCGATGGTGGGGAAATCCACCGGAGCGAGACGCGCCTCGACGGGCTCGGCCGGGGGCACGTCGAGTTCGTCCTCCCCTCGAAAGTCGAGACGGGCGACGGCTCGCTTGCCTGCGTGATCGAGGATGGCGGCGTTCAGGAGACGGCAGCGAAGACGATCCCGATCGTCCTGAACAAGGTCGACGTGGCGATCCATCCGGAAGGCGGCGATCTCGTCGCAGGCGTGGAGAACCACGTCTACTTCGAGGCTCGTGACGTCCGCGGCAAGCCCGTTGATCTGTCCGGCCGCGTTCTCGACCCGAGCGGGTCGCAAGTCGCCACGTTCGAAGTGGGACACGAGGGGAGGGGGCGCTTCGGCTTCGTTCCTGCAGCCGGGACGCGCTACAGGCTTGCCATCGACAAGCCCGTGGGCAACACGCAGGTGATCGAACTGCCCGAAGTGCTGCCCCGCGGATTCACGCTGCATGCGGCGCGGCGCGTGATCGGCCCCACGGAACCGCTGCGCCTGTCGATCGGCGCCACCTCCGATGAGTCCGTGTCCGTCGTCGTCGCTCGATTCGCCAAGGAGATCAAGCGGGAGTCGGCCGCCGCGCAAGCGGGCACGAGCGTCACGCGCGACATCGAGATCGCGCCCGAGTTCGACGGCATCCTCCGGGTGACGGTACTTGACTCCAAGGGAACGCCTCGCGCCGAGCGGCTGATCTATCGCAAGCCAGCGCGTGCCGTGATCGTCGCCGTCAAACCCTCGACGACACGCGGCGTGCCTGGGCAGAAGGTGACGGTCGACGTCACGACGACGGACCAGGACGGCAAGCCCGTTCCGGCTCTCGTCGGCTTGCGTGTGACGGATGACGCCGTGCTCAACCAGATCGAGCGTCGTGAGCGAGCGCCGCGACTGCCTGCGCAGGCCCTGATCGGTTCCGACGTGAAGGAGCTCATGGACTCGGAGCGGTTCTTCGAGACGGGGCCCGCGGCCGACGTCGCCATCGACCTCCTGCTCGGCACGCAGGGCTGGAGGCGATTCGCGTGGGTCGACGTGGGCGCGTTCGTCGCCAGGCACGGCGATGCGGCGCGCCGCGCCTTCGCGGTCGTCGAAGAACCCGAAGTGACCAAGTTCGGAAGGCTCGCGGGTGGCGGCGGTCCCGGCGCCGCCATGGTCGATGCCGTCGTGGAGGAATTGCGGATGGGCGCGGGGCCGCGTGACGGGGCCGCACGCCTCGGCGCGGCTCCGGCGGGAAAGGCCGCCGCTCCGAAGAACGAGCCCAAGTTCGAAGCCCCGGCGGGGGAAGCGCGGGATGCTCTCTTGGGCGACGATGACCGCGCGCGGGCCCTCGACATCGGTGAATTCAAGAAGCGCGTGGTCGTTCGCGAATACGCCCACGCGAGCCGTCCCGATCGGCGGACCTCGGAACGAACTGACTTCACCGAAGTGCTCTACTGGAACTGCGGTGTATCGACGGACGCGACGGGGCGCGCCGCGGTCTCGTTCGACCTCTCCGATTCCATCACGAGTTTCCGCGTGATGGCCGACGCCGTCGGCAAGGACGGAGCGCTGGGATCGGCGGATGCCGTCATCGAGTCCCGCAAGCCGTTCTTCGTCGAACCCAAGCTTCCGCTCGTCGTGACCGCGGGCGACGTGCTGGAGATACCGGTCGCGATCAACAACGCCACGGACGCGGCGATGGCGGCGACGTTGACGGCCGACGCCGGTGCCGGGGTCACCAAGGAGGGGAACGATCCGGAGATCCAGGTCCCCGCGAATGGTTCGGCTCGGGGCCGCCTCACCCTCGTGGCAGGGAAGCTCAACGGGTGGGTCGACGTCGTCGTGCGTGCGCAGTCCGGGGTGCTCACCGATGAGGTGAAGCGCCGCATCCGCGTGGTGCCCGCGGGCTTCCCCGTGATGGTCGCGTTCGGCGGCCGGTTGACGCAGCGCATCGCGCATGACCTGGTGATTCCCGACCAGCTCGACGCGTCGAGCCTTGTGGCGGAGGCGCGGATCTACCCTTCGCCTCTCGCGACGCTGACGGATGCGCTGAAGGGGTTGCTCACCGAGCCGTGTGGCTGTTTCGAGCAGACGAGCTCGACGGCATACCCCAACGTGCTGGTCATGGAGTACCTGTCGACGCATCACGTCGACGACGGCGCTACGCTCGCGCGCGCCAAACAGCTCCTCGACTCGGGATACAAGCGCTTGACCGGGTATGAGTGCAAGGAGAGAGGCTACGAGTGGTTTGGCGGCAATCCGGGACACGAAGCGTTGACCGCTTATGGCGTGATGGAGTTCGTCGACATGAGCCGCGTCTACGGCGTCGACCGCTCGATGCTGGAGCGCACGCGCTCCTGGCTGCGCGATCGCCGCGATGGGAAGGGTGGCTTCACGCGGAATCCGCAGGCGCTCGACTCGTTCGGTGGTGCGCCCGACGACATCACGAATGCCTACATCGTGTGGGCGCTGCTGGAGGCCGGCGAGCGTGGACTCGAGAAGGAAATCGAGTGGGTCGCGGCGCGGGCGAAGGAGTCGGATGATGCCTACTTCCTCGCCCTCGCAGCCAACGTGATGTACCTGGGCAAGCACCCGCAGGCGCCTGCGATCCTCGACAGGCTCAACGGCAAGCAGGGGACGGACGGCGCCGTGCGGGGCGCAACGACGAGCATCACGCGGTCGAGCGGAACGAGCCTCGAGGTCGAGACCACATCCCTCGCCATCATGGCGTGGTTGCGCGCGGGCGGTCACATGCCTTCGTGCGATCGTGCTGCAATCTGGCTGTTCCAGCAGTGCCAGGGGGGTCGCTTCGGCGCGACGCAGAGCACGATCCTCGCGCTGAAGGCGATCCTCGGATACGACGCGGCGAATGCGCGCCCGAAGGCTCCGGGGAAGGTGACGCTCCTCGTCGACGGCAAGGCGATCGGCACGGTCCCGTTCACGACGGACGACAAAGGTGCGCTCGAGATGCCGGCGTTCACGAACACGTTGACGGCCGGCAACCATCGCATCGAGCTGGCGATGGATGGCGGATCGGAGATGCCCTACGCGATCACGGTTCGCTACCACACGCAGAAGCCGCCGTCGGCCGGCGACTGCAAGGTGAAGCTGGCGACGAAGCTCGCATCGCCGAGCGTGCGCCAGGGCGAAACGACCGACCTCGAAGTCACGTTCTCGAACGCGACCGCCGAGGGGCAGCCCATGGCCGTCGCGATCGTCGGCATCCCCGGCGGCCTCGAGCCTCGGCATGATCAATTGAAGGAACTCGTGAAGGCAGGATTGGCCGATTTCTACGAGGTCCGCGACGGCGACGTCGTGTTCTACAAGCGATGCCTGAAGCCGTCCGAGGTGGTCAACATCCGTTTGAATCTCGTCGCTGCCGTCGCTGGAACCTACGTTGGCGCCGCCTCCCGCGCCTACCTCTACTACTCCGACGAGGCGAAGTCGTGGTGCGACGGCGTACGGGTCGCGGTCAAAGGTGACTGAGACCGTCGCACTGCGGCACGCCGCCTGACGGATCCGGCTTCCCGCGCAGCCCTTGGGGCGAAACCCCTGCCTTGCCGAAATCACCTAAGCAAGGCGGGGGCAATGGCTGAAACGGAAGTGATCATCGACACGGGTGAGTGGACGGCGAAGGTGCGCGAGCACCTCGCCAAGTCGTTGGCATCAGGCACGCTGGAGATTCCGCCCCTGCCCGAGGTCGCCAACCAGGTCTTGTCGCTCTCGCAGTCCGCAGACACGGACGCCAAGAAGCTCGCCGAGCTCATTCATCGCGATCAGGCGCTCGCTTCGAACGTGCTCCGCATCTCGAATTCCCCGCTCTACGCAGGCCGGGAGCCGATCGTGTCGCTGCAGCAAGCCATCAGCCGGATCGGGTTCGCGGCGTTGTGCGACATGGCGTTCGCCGTCTCCGTCCGGTCGCGGATGGTCACCGTGAAACCGTTCGAGGCGGAGGCCCGCGATCTCTGGCGGCACTCGTTTGCAAGCGGGCTGTTCGCGAAGGAGATCGCGCGGGCGCGGCGTCGCAACGTGGAAGGTGCGTTCATCTGCGGCCTGCTGCACGACATGGGCAAGTCGGTGATCTTCGGCGCCGCTGCCGCGGTGGCGAAGAGCGTCGTGATGCCGTCGCGTGAGGCCGTGCTTCCCGTCATCGACGAGATGCACGCCGGCGTGGGCGCGCAGTTCGCGACGAAGTGGAACCTCTCGAAGCAGGTCGCCGAGGCCATCGAGTTCCACCACGCATGGGAGCAGGCTCCGACCTACCAGGAACTCGCCGCCATGACCGCGCTCGCCGACGAGTTGTCCGACCGGATGTTGCTGGGAGGCAGCCTGGACGTCGAGGACCTGCGCAACCTCGCGGTCGTGCAAGCGCTGAATCTCTACCCCGACGACGTGGCGGCGCTCGTCGCCACGAGCCAGAGGGTGCTCAGTTCCATGGATGCGGTTTCATGAGCGAGATGGCGCACGTCGACATCGTGGTGATCGGGAGCGGACCTGCGGGACAGACAGCCGCGATCCAAGGCACCAAGGCGGGGAAACGCGTCGTCATGATCGAGCGAGAGCTCGGCGTCGGCGGAGCGTGCGTTCATCGCGGCACGATTCCGAGCAAGACGCTGCGCGAGACCGCCGTGAATCTCGCCAGCCTTCGCGAGCGGACCGGCGGCACGCTGGACGTCAACATCCCGCCCGAGATCAAGGTCGAGACGCTCATGTCGCGTCTCGAGACGGTCGTGCGCGGTCACGTTCGCGTGATGGATCATCAACTGCGTCGTGCCGGCGTGGAACTGTGGCACGGACGCGCGTCGTTCACGGGGCCGAAGTCGCTGCGCGTGATGGCTCCGTCGGGCAAGACCCGCGACATCTCGGCGGACGTCATCGTGATCGCCGTCGGGTCGCGTCCACGAGCGCCAGCCAACGTGCCGATCGACCACGAGTTCATCCTCGACAGCGACTCCGTGCTCTCGATGATCTACCTCCCGGCGTCGCTCACCGTGTTGGGCGGCGGCGTCATCGCCAGCGAATATGCCTCGATCTTCCAGGTCCTCGGCGTGAAGGTCACGATGATCGACAAGGCACAACTGCCGCTGACGTGCGTCGACTCCACGTTGAGCGAGCGGTTCGTGCGCTCGTTCGAAGAGCAGGGCGGGACGTTCCTCGGAGGTCGGTCGCCCACGTCCGTCGAATGGGACGGGCTCTCGGCCGTCGTCACGACTCTCGACGATGGGACGGTGGTCAAGAGCGACAAGCTGCTGTGTGCACTCGGACGCGTGTCCAACGTCGAAGGACTGAACATCCCCGCCACGGGCGTGAAGCTCAGCGATCGCGGTTTGATCGTCGTCGACGAGTTCTGTCAGACGTGCGTGCCCGGTATCTACGCAGTCGGTGACGTGATCGGGCCACCGTCGCTCGCGTCGTCGTCGATGGAGCAGGGCCGTCGCGCCGTTCGCCACTCGCTCGGCCTCGATCTGGGGCATGCGCCGGAGATGATACCCATCGGCATCTACACCGTCCCGGAGATCTCCAGCGTGGGGTTGTCGGAGACGGATGCGCGCAAGGTGCACGGTGAGATCATCCTCGGTCGCGTGTCGCTGAGCGAGCTCGCGCGCGGTCAGATCAGTGCGATCCGGCACGGCATGTTGACGCTCGTCGCCGACGCCGCGGGCAAGAAGCTCCTTGGTGCCCAGATCATCGGCGACGGCGCCACCGAGATCATTCACGTCGCGCAGATGGCGCTTCTCGCCGGCGACGACGTGGATGTGTTCATCGATCACATCTTCAACTTCCCGACGCTCGCCGAGGGCTACCGCGCCGCCGCCCTCGAGATCGTCAAGCAACGCGAGTTCCGCGCCGCCGATTCGGAGCGGCCCGCGCCCGCCGAGCCCGCCGCGGTTTGATCGCGCCGCCGGAGCGCCGGTCTTCCGCCGTCTCGGCGGAGCCCGGTGCGGGATCACTGACGCCCGCGTGATGATCGAGAGCCTGTCAGCGCGTCGAAATCGGCCGGTCCGGTCGTCCTCGCTGTGCTGCGGTCGACCGGCGATCCTGCCGCTCGTCCTCGCTATCGCTGCGGTTCGAGCGGCGCTCCGGACCGCCGCGCGTCTCGCGCGGGCCAACGGGCGTGGATTGTGGCCCGGTGCGAGATCACTGATGCCCGCGTGTTCTTCAAGAGCCCACCTGCCCATCGTCGCCCACCCGCTGTAGGCTCTTCGCGATCCAGGCCATCGCCCGCGGAATCGGAGCACTTCGCTCGCGACGCCTGACGGAGGAGGCCCGATGCTCGCGAAGATGGCGGCAGTGGGAGCTGGCGTGATGCTGCTGGTGGCGGGGCGCGATTCCGCGGTCGGTTCGCCCACCTCGGGTTCGGATCTCACGACATACGCGCAGATCGAGGAGTGGCTGCCGACGTCCGACGTGCAGATCCGCGACCGATCCCACGCGAGCCGCGTGATCTCGTTCCAGGTGGGCCGCGTCTGCGAAGGACTGTCGACGTGGTACCAGGTCCAGTTTCGATGGCGCACGGATGCAAACGACTCCTGGCACGACGGCGCGATCTGGCCTCTGAGCGACGTTCGCAGCTGCGCCTACTTCCTCTCGGTCTGCGATCAGACCCCGTTGCCCGAGTCCTCGCCTGTCACGCGAGCCCGGTACGACTTCGGCGCGATCGGCAAACCCGCGTGGCTTTCGCGCTCTCGAACGGCGAACTCCTGGCGCCTGCGCGACGAGGGTCTGGATGCGGACGTCGGCGGTGACGAGCTCCGCGCCGCGTTCGCGGCGGCACTCGCCGACGTCGATCGATTGAAATCCGTCCCGCGGATGCGTCGCTGAGCCGCGCGCCACGCGCGGCGCGGCGTCAGATCTCGCGGAGCACGGCGCGGACGAGCGACGCGTCGGCGCCGCGGATGCGCAGCGGGAGCGCGATGAGCTCGTAGCGACCGTCGGGCACGGCCGAGAGGTCCAGGTTTTCGAGGATCGCGACCCCGCCGGCGATCAACGCCTTGTGAGCCTCGAGCTCTCTCGACGTCATGAAGTCCATCGAGGGCGTGTCGAGCCCGAGCAGTCGAAGCCCGTGAGTCGCGGCGTGACGCGCGGCGTCGACGGAGCAATGAAAGAACTCGTCGCGCCACTCGTCGTCGCGCAGCGCGTCCGGACCGCGGACGAGCAGCCGCTCTTCCTTCGCGAGATCGAGGCCGGCGAGGTCGGTGACGCGAAGGCAATCGGCGCTCTTCGCCGTCAGCACGCGGCACGGTCCCAGGTACTTCCGCAGGTCCACGGCGTCGATTCCCGCGGCGCCATCGACGAAGTGGAGCGGTGCGTCGGCGTGAGTCCCGCAGTGGACCGTGTGCGTGACCGTCGACACGTTGCACGAGCAACCGCCGTCGATCCGCATCACCCACTTGCGGGAGAACGCCGTGTCACCGGGCCAGACGGCCGTCGATTCGTCGACGGTGCGCGAGATGTCCCAGATCCGTCGCTCACCCAAGGTTCTTCTCCCGCAGAATCTTCTTGGCCTCGTCGACGACGGCGAGACACTCCTCCTCCGTCGAGTAGAAGTGCGGCGAGACGCGGATGCCCGACTTGGGGCGGTAGTCCACGACGAACTCGCGGCGGATGAGCTCGTCGCAGACCTGCTTGCCTTCGGGGACGTCGAGCGCCACCGTCCCGCCGCGCTGATGCTCGTTGGCCGGGCAGGTGATCTTGATGCCGTGCCCGAGCGCGCGCTCCATGATCATCTTCACGAGGCGCTTCGACTTCTCACGGATGCGGGGCACGCCGATCTCGCGAATGATCTTGTAGCCGGACTGCGCTGCATAGAGCGCCGGCACGTGCGGTGTTCCGTTGAGGAAGCGGAACTGATCCTTCGCGTAATGGATCGGGCCGATCTCGAACTCGAACGGCCGCTCGTGCGCCTGCCAGCCCGTGTAGGCCGGCTCGAGCGTCGCCGCCAGATCGGGTCGCACGTAGAGGTAACCCGCGCCGGGCCCGCCGCAGAGCCATTTGACCGAGCCGCCCACGGCGAAGTCCGTCTTCAGTTCCGTGAGGTTCAGCGGCACCGTGCCGGCCGACTGGTACACGTCGAGGATCACCTTCGCCCCGACGCGATGCGCCTTCTCGATGATCGCCTTGGCATCCTGGATGAATGCCGAGCGGAAGAGGACGTGTGAGATCGGAACGAGGAGCGTTTCCTCGTCAATGGCGTCGAGCAGCTTCTGCGTGTCGACCCCGATGCCGTCGTCGCTCTTCACCATGACGATGCGAGCACCGCGTCGCTTCTGCGCCTCGAAGACGTACATCACGGACGGGAAGTTCATGTCCGTGTACACGACCTTGTTGCGCCGACCGGAGAAGTCGAAGCACGAGAGCAGGATGCTCTCGGCGATCGACACGTTCTGGTGCATGGTGATGGTGCCGTGCGGTGCGCCCAGGATGTCGCACAGGATGTTGCCGACGGTGATCGGCATCTCCCACCAGCCCTCGTGCCACGCGCGCACTCCGCGCGTCGCCCACATCTCCGCGAAGTTCTTCATCTCGTCGAAGACGCCGCGCGGCATGGCGCCGAGCGAGTTCGAGATCATGTAGACGGACTTCTGGAGGATCGGGAACTCAGGGCGCCATTTAAGGAGGTCGTCGGCCATGCTGTCGTTGCTCGCACCGCCGGACTTCGGCGGTGGGCGAGGTTAACAGCGGCCGGGTGCGCGGGCGGAGGTCCGCCGCGCAGGTTCAGACCTTGCGGGCGAGCCGCCGGTCGAGCTTGGACAGGAGAGCTTCGCTTCGTGCGAGACGCGGCGAGTCGTTGCGGTCGCGGTAGACGAAGGCCAGGTTGCCGAGCATGCGCCGCAGGATGTCCTTGGGCGTCGCGCGGGCGAAGAACGACTCGTGGTAGGGGAGGTTCTGCGCGAAGAGCATGTCCGCGCAGGCCTGACGGTCCAGGAGCTTTCCACCGTGGTAGGCGTCGATCTGAACGCTGAACGCGCCATCGATGAAGCCCGCCACGAAATGGCGCGGAAAGCCGATCCCGAACACGTTCAGGCCTGCGCGCTGCCCGACGAGCACGTAGATCACCGCGAGGGTGATCGGGATTCCCTTCCTCCGATCCAGAACCAGGTCGATGTACGAGTTGGCGGGGTGATAGTAGTCCTGCTCGTCGCCGGTGATGCCTTCCTGTCCGTGGATCACCTGACCGAGGAGCGCGGCGCGCTCGCTCGGTGTCGACGCTTGCGGGAGGAGTTCACGCACGCGCTTGCCGAGCTCGTCGAGCCGGCCACGGATCGCATCGCCGTCGATGAACGGGTCGTTCACCTTCGCGAGCATGATGACGGCGGTCTCGAGGTCGATCTCGTCCTGCGCGAGGTAGTCGGCGAGCGCGCGCTCGCACCGCTTCGCGAGGATCGCGCGTTCGGTCGCGCGTGCAGCGAGGCGGCGTCGCGCGTCGTCCGACTGCGCTGCGTCACGCACGGCGGCGAGAGCATCTTCGCCGAGAGCGAGCAGGCGTTCGCGAACCGCGGCGACGACGTCCGGGCTTTCATCGTCGAGCAACATCAACAGTGCTGAGATTTCCTTCGTGACCATGTGATGCGTTTCCGTTGTCCGCGACATGCTACTTCGCACGATCGCGAGATGGAAGAAAACGCATCACGTCGTTCGATGCTCTGAATGTTCAGCGCGCGACGGGAAAAACGGCTCCGGGTCGACACCGAGTCCATCAGCGACGCGGTTGATGTAGTTGAAGTATGCGATCACCTGAACGAGATCGGTGATCGCGTCATCGTCGAGTCCGACCTCGCGCAGCGGAGCGAGATCGTTCTCTCGCGAGTGACCCGGGTTCTTCGTCAGCGCTTCGGCGAACGTGCACAGCGCGCGCTCGCGTTTCGACAGCTCTGCATTTCGCCATTCCCGAACGATCGCGTCGACTCGTTCGGTCTTGTCGATCTCCGACCGGAGATCAAATCCGTGTGCGACGGTTCAATAAAAGCAACCGTTGGTGGCGGACACGACGACCGCGACCATCTCGCGCTCGGCACGCGTGAGTGCGGACTCACCGAACATCACCTCTCGGTACAGCGCCATCGACGCGTCCAGTTGCTTCGGTCGCCGACTCATCACACGGACGATGTTCCAGATGCGGCCGGCTCGCGCGATCGCCTCGTCGAACAATCGCTTCAGCAGTCCGGTCGCTTCCCCGTCTTGGATGAGTCGGATCCAGGCCATGGCTGCTCCTCGGTGTCGAGTCGACTGCGATCTGCGCCCGGCTGAGGACGTCCATGTCCACGGGGCAGGTCAATTTCCCGGTGTTGGCGGGGCGCTCGTTGTACATCCCGCGTCCCACGCCCAGAATGTGCGGCCTCCGGCGGACTTCCCGTCCTGGCACGGGGGGTGCATCGACGGGATGCACGGGTCTCATCGACCCCTTGGAGTCAAATCGTCATGAAGTGCCTGCCCTTCGGAATCGCGGCGTTTTTCATCGGCTCGATCGTCCTCGCCCAGAATCCGGCCACACCGCCTGCGACCGCAGCTCCCAAACAGGATCCGGCAGCGGTCAAGCTGCTCCAGAAACACGACTCCCTCATGTATGTCCCTCAGGAGAACGGACTGAAGGACGTCGCTTTCGACATCGACCTCCCGATCAACCCTGAACGCACCATGCTCCTGACCATGCAGGTGCAGTGGAAGGCTCCCGAGAAGGTCGCGACCGACGTCGTCGTTCCGGCGAACACTCCCGCGGACAAGAAGACTCAGCTCGAGCTCCTGCTGCCCACCGTCAAGACCCAGGCCAAGGTGAATGCGCCGATGATGGTCCGCGTCGTCGTCGGCCAGTCCGAACTCGGCAAGCGCACGGGCGACGAGATCGTGATGGACGGCGAGAACAAGGTGAAGGTCACGGCGAAGTCCGAGGCGTCGAAGCAGCAGTTCCGCGAAGAGCTGCTCACGTTCGACGAGCGCGGCCTCGTGAAGTCGGCGCACGTGACGTCGCCGGCCGGCGGCACGCAGGACATCGACATGACCTACACCGAGCGGAAGGGCAAGTTCTTCCTCTCCGAGGTCGCGACGAAGTTCGGTGACGCCGCGTCGGGCACCACCAACACGATGAAGTTCGAGTACGCCGACGTCGACGGCATCACCCTCGTCTCGAAGACGACGATCATCGGCACGCAGGGCGGCAAGGCCGGACCGGAGACGGTCATGCAGTTCGCGAACTACAAGGTCAACAAGGGGATCGACGACTCGGTCTTCACCAAGTGATGGCAATCCGCGACCACCAGCTTCACCTCACCAACTCGCTCTCCCGTCAGAAGGAGAAGTTTCAGCCGATCACTCCCGGCGCCGTCGGCATCTACGTCTGCGGGCCGACCGTCTACAGCGACGCGCACCTCGGTCACGGGAAGTCGTACGTCTCGTTCGACGTGATCGTCCGGTACCTGCGCCATCTCGGCTATGCCGTGAAGTACGTGCAGAACATCACGGACGTCGGCCATCTCGTCGACAACGCCGAGGAGGGCGAGGACAAGCTGGATCGCATGGCGCGCGTTTCGAAGATTCATCCTCTCGAAATCGCGGAGGCGATCACGCGCGGCTACTTCAAGGACATGGAGGGCCTGGGCGTTCAGCACGCCAACCTCTATCCGCGTGCGACGCAGCACGTTCCCGAGCAGATCGAGCTCACGGAGCGGCTCATCGAGCGCGGTCACGCGTACGCCGTCGATGGGAACGTCTACTTCTCCGTGCAGTCGTGGCCCAAGTACGGGCAGCTCTCGGGGCGGCAGACCGAGGATCAGATGGAGGGCACGCGCGTCCAGGTTCGCAGCGACAAGCGCGATCCGCGAGACTTCGCCCTCTGGAAGCGCGCCGATGGCGGTCACATCCAGCAGTGGCGCAGCCCGTGGGGGATCGGATTCCCCGGCTGGCACATCGAGTGCTCGGCCATGTCGATGAAGTACCTGGGCGAGGAGTTCGACATCCATGGCGGCGGGCTCGAGAACCAGTTCCCGCACCACGAATGCGAGATCGCCCAGAGTTGCGCCGCCACGGGCAAGAACTTCGCCCGCGTCTGGCTGCACAACAACATGATCAACCGCGACGGGCAGAAGATGAGCAAGTCGCTCGGCAACGGGATCCTGCTGAAGGATCTCGTGCGGCAGGTGGCCGGGCCCACCGTCCGCTCGTTCCTGCTCGGCACGCACTATCGGTCGCCGGCGAACTACACGGACGAAGGGGTTCGCGCCGCCGAGGCCGGTTTGAGTCGCGTGCACCAGGCGTGGGCCGTGCTCGCGGAAAAGGCGAATCAGCCCGGCGACGCGGCGGGCACGGACGACGCGAAGCTGCGCGCTGCCATCGCCGACCTCGACCGCGATTTCCACGCGGCCATGGACGACGACTTCAACACGCCGGTGGCGCAGGCCTCGGTGTTCGAGTTCTCACGTCGCGTCAATGGTCTTCTGTCCGCGGCGCCGGCCGTCGGCAAGCCTGCGTGGGCCGCGGCCCACGAGGCGCTGAAGTCGACGGCCGGCGACGTGCTGGGGATCCTGCCCGACATGACGGACGCGAAGAAGGCCACGGCCGGCGACCTCGGTCCCGTGATGCAGGTCGTCCTCGACATCCGGCGCGTGCTTCGCGAGCGCAAGCTCTTCGATCTCACGGACGTCCTCCGCGACAAGCTGGCGCAGGCCGGCATCGAAGTGAAGGACACGAAGGACGGCCCGACGTGGGTCAAGCGGTAGGGATCTCGTGAACGCTTCCGGTCGAACCGTGCGCCGGCTGCGATCGAGCGGCGCGTAGGAGCGCCAGTCCTCCGCCGTCTCGGCGGGGACCGGCGGGATCGCCGCGCGTCTCGCGCGGTCCGACGGGCGTGGAATGGGGCCGGGTGCGAGATCACTGATGGCTGCGTGATCATCGAGAGTCTGTCAGCGCGTCGAGATCGGCCGGACCGGTCGTCCTCGCTTCGCTGCGGTCGACCGGCGGTCCTGCCGCACGCCCTCGCTGACGCTCGGGTCGTGCGGCGCTCCGTCGCACTTGCGAGGTGCGAGGACTTGCGATGTCGCGATCGCCCGCGTTTTCGCGAACGACGATCACGCCGGCTCGCGGTGGGACCGTCAGCGGGCGCGCGCAAAGAGAGCCCGGTGCTCGGACGTCAGGCCTGTCGCCGCGCCCCTCGTCTCGGTTCCGCAACCGGTGAACGCGACGAAGGCGGTCCGTTCGCGTTGGCGGTTGATTGGGCGGGGGATCGGCATCTCGTGGCCGGGAGGTGATGAGGACATCCGCGTGGACGGGTCGCTGGCCGGTGGCGATGTGCTCGGCGTGTTGCCCGACGGGACGGACGCGAAGAAGGCGACCGCCGGCAATCGCGGCCCCGTCATGCAGGTCGTCCACGACATCCGCCGCTTGCTCCGCGAGCGCAAGCTCTTCGACCTCACCGACGTCCTTCGGGACGAGCTGGCGCGGACCGGCATCGGGCTCGCCGTCTGGCCCAGGCCCGCCGGCCTACACTCGCCGTGGTAGGCTCGCGCCATGCACCTCGCCGTCTTGCGCCTCGGTGTGTTCGCGTGTGTGTTCGCCGTTTGCGGGGTTTGCCTCCCGGCGCAGGTGCGCGACGCGACGGCAATCCTGCGCGACTACGACGCCGTCGTCTTCCCGTCGATGTCCGACGGCACGGATGCGGAGTCCCTGGCACGGTTCGACCGACAGGTCCGTGAGGCCGCTGAGAGCCAGCAACGTCTCGCGCAGGAGCTAATGCAGGTGGCGCCGCGTCATGAACGCATCGCGGAGGTGATGCGACGACGGTGGACGCTGTTCTGCACCGTCCAGAAAGACGCGGCGCCGGTCTTCGTCGAGACCGCGGCCGTGGATGCGACGTCGGGTTCCGATCTCCAGGCGGCTGCGGCAGGCGCGCGGGCGCTGGCGGCGACGACCGTGCTCACGGCTCCCCTCGATGAGCGCGAGGCGATCGTTCGCGCATCGTTCTCGGTCGCGCCGCGGGACTTCGAGGTCGAAGGAGCGATCCTGCGCCTCGTGAAATACGCCACGGCGTCATCGGCGCGCCAGAAGGCGTGGCTCGACCTTCTCGAGCCGATCGCGAAGCGCTCCCGCGAGATCTCCCGCGAGGCCACGCGATTGCGTCGGCTCTGTGATGCCGTCGGGACCAAGTTCGACTTGCCATCTCCAGGTGCTGCCGCCGATCCCGCCGTGGGGCAGCCCCTCACGCCCCAGGGTCGGCCTTGGATCATCACGTTCGAATCGAACGTCGGCGACTACGTTTCCGATACGGACCGGCGCGAGACCGCCGCGCTCCACGGGCTCGTCGAACGTTGGGCACCTCAGGGACTATCGCTGGTCACCGTCGTGACCATCGACGGATCAGCGGACGCCGCCGTGGCGCGCGCGGGTCTCACGGCACGGGGCTACGTCTGGCCGGTCATCGTCGACGACGGTGGCTTCGAGAAGTCGATCCCGCGGGCACGCTTCGGTCTGGCCGAGGGTCCGCTGCACCTTCTCCTCGACAAGGACGGCAAGCTCGCCGCCTGGACGATGCGCGCCGCGAACCTCAGCGCGGAGGTCGGGCGCACGATGCCCGCGCGAAGGACCAAGGCGGTCTGATCGCTCGATGGCGGGGTCGGCAAGCCCCGTGGGGATCGAGCCGCGAGCTGCGCCGATTCAGGTTGCTCCCTCCGTCGCACGCGATGCGATGCCGATCGACGAGGTCCCGATCGACCGTCGTGGCGTCTCGGCGGGGACTGGCGGGATCGCGGCGCGGCTCACGCGGGCCGATGGGGGTGGGATGGGGCCCGGTGCGAGATCACTGATGCCGGCATGATGATCGGGAGCCTGTCAGCGCATCGACGTCGGCCGGACCGGACGCCTCGGCTGCGCCTCGGTCGTCCGGCGGTCCTGCCGCATGCCCTCGCGAACGCTCGGGTCGTGCGGCGCTCCGCTTCGCTCGAGAGAGAGGCGGGAGAGACGAGAGTTTGCGACGCCGCGCTTCGTCGGGGTTTCGCGGAGCGCCCAGTCCACCGCCGTCTCGGCGGGGACTGGCGGGATCGCCGCGCGTCCCGCGCGGGCCAACTGGCGTGGAACTGGGCCCGGTGCGAGATCACTGATGCCGGCATGATGATCGGGAGCCTGTCAGCGCATCGACGTCGGCCGGACCGGACGCCTCGGCTGCGCCTCGGTCGTCCGGCGGTCCTGCCGCACGCCCTCGCGAACGCTCGGGTCGTGCGGCGCTCCGCGCCGACTACGCCGGATCGCGGTGCACGGTCGACGGCGCGAACGCCGGCAGGCAAATGGCGACGTACTCGGCGCCGTCGGCCTCCGGCGTCGAGTAGCGAACCCACTCGCCGCGGTGAGTGATGACGGCTTGCCCGGGCCGGACCGTCAGCGAGCCGCCTTCGAAGTCGACTTGCAGCGCGCCCTTCAGCACGAGCGTGTACTCGTCGAACTCGGGGCGTTGGCCTGGCTCGACCCAACCGCCCGGCGAGCGCATGTGCGCGACGCTCACGTCGGCGGTCTTCGAGTTCACTCGGCCCACGTATTCGTCGATGAGCTTCGGCTTGTTGCCCGCGGCCGTGATGCGCGTGGCCTTCTCGATGAGTGTCGGCATGGCGGCAGGTTACCTCGACGGCCACCGGCCGCCGAGCAACCTTTCCTTGCCGAGGTCGAAGGCTTCGGCCTCGTGGAGTACCGTCGGCATCATGTCGTCACGCCACGAACGAGGCTCGTGCCCGCATCCGCGCCGGAGCGTGAACCGGTCGATCGGGATCCTCTGTCTCTCGGCGCTCCTCGTCGGCTGCGGCCCGGCGGATGCGCCGAAGGCGGTGCGATCGGTCCGCGTGGCGGCGGCGGCGGATCTGCGATTCGCGTTCCCGGAGCTCATCGCCGCGTTCGCGGCCGAGCACCGCGACATCGAACTCGTGCCCACGTTCGGGTCCTCGGGAGCCTTCGCGACGCAGTTGGCGCAGTCGGCGCCCTTCGACGTCTTCCTGTCCGCCGACGTCTCGTATCCGGAAGCGCTGGCTGCACGCGGTCGAGCCGAGCCCCGTTCCGTCTTCACCTA
The DNA here is from genome assembly GCA_044222185.1 of Planctomycetota bacterium. GTDB lineage: Bacteria > Planctomycetota > CAIWVZ01 > JBGANV01. The sequence goes on along the minus strand of JBGANV010000008.1, from coordinate 166,203 downwards.
CGCCGTCGGACGTCTCGCCCTGTGGACGCGCAAGACTTCGACCCTCGACCTGGCGAGCCGCGGTCTGAGCGTGCTCACGGATCCGACGGTCGCGCACGTCGCCATCGCCAACCCCGCGCACGCTCCTTACGGCCGAGCGGCCATCGCCGCTCTGAAGGCCCGCGGACTCCACGACGCGGTCGCGCCGCGCCTCGTCCTCGGCGACAACGTGGCGCAAGCGGCCCAGTTCATCGAGAGCGGCGCGGCGGACGTGGGCCTCATCGCGTACTCGCTCGGGCTTGCGCCGACGATGGTCGCCGCGGGCCGGAGCGTCCTCGTCCCCGCGGAACTGCACCCGCCCATCGTCCAGGGAGGTTGCATCCTGAAGGACGCGACGGACCGCAGCGCCGCAGCCACCTTCGTCCAATTCCTTCGGTCCGCCGCCGCTCGCACCGTCCTCTTGCGCTTCGGATTCGAGCACGCGCCGGACTGACGACCATGGACTGGACCGCACTCGCCGTCTCGTTGAAGCTCGCCGTCGCGACGGTCGCGGTTCTGGCCATCGTCGCGGGCCCGCTCGCGTACGCGCTCGCATGCATGCGCTCGCGCTGGCGCGACGTCATCGAGGCGATCGTGTCGCTCCCGCTCGTCCTGCCGCCGACGGTCGTCGGGTTCTACCTCCTCCTGCTCCTCGCGCCGGATGGGGCGATCGGGCGCGCGTTCGGCCGCCTGCCGTTCACGTTCACCGGCGTGCTCGTGGGATCCGTCATCGCCAATCTCCCCGTCGCCGTCCGCACGTGGACGGCCGCGTTCGACGGCGTCGACCGCCGGCTCGTGGAGGCGGCGTGGTGTCTGGGCGTGTCGCGGACATCGACGCTGCGCCGCGTCGTCATGCCGCTCGCCGGTTCCGGCCTCGTCGCCGGCGCGACCCTCGCCTTCGCCCATGCGCTCGGCGAGTTCGGCGTCGTGCTGATGCTCGGCGGCTCCGTGCCCGGCGCCACGCGGACGCTGTCGATCGCGATCTACGACGACGTGCAGGCCCTCGACTACGCCGCCGCCGGCCGGTCTGCAGCGGTACTCGTCGCGTTCGCCATCGCGAGCCTGTTCGTCGTTCAGATCGCGACGCGACGGAGGCGACGATGAGCGCCGCTTGGGAGGCTGATCTCGCGGTTCGCTGGCCACGCGGACCGCAGATCACCGCAGCGCTCAGCGGGCCCATGGGGGCCGCGCACAGCACCGTCTTGTTTGGACCCTCGGGCGGCGGGAAGTCGACCATCCTTCGAGCGATGGCCGGCCTCGAGCGCATCGAGTCGGGGCGGATCGTCGTCGACGGAGTGGTCTGGGCCGACGCGTCCGCGGGAATTCACCAACCGCCTCAGGCCCGTGACGTCGGCATGTCGTTCCAGGATTACGCGCTGTTTCCGCATCTCGGCGCGGCGGACAACATCGCCTTCGGACTCCGCGACCGTCCCGCCGCGGAACGACGCGCGCGTCTCGATGAGCTCCTCGGCGCCTTCGGTCTCGAGGGCCTGGAGCGGCGCCTCCCGCGGGAACTCTCCGGCGGCCAGCAGCAGCGTGTCGCTCTCGCGCGCGCGGTGGCGCGGCGTCCGCGCATGTTGCTGCTGGACGAGCCGCTCTCGGCGCTCGACGGCGTGGCCCGGCAATCGGCCCGTTCCGAGCTGCGCCGGCAACTGGCGGCGTTCGGAATCCCGTCGATCCTCGTCACGCACGATCCGACCGACGCCATCGCCCTCGGCGACGCGATTGCCGTGATCGCGGATGGGCGCGTCGTCCAGAGCGGATCGGTGGAAGACGTGTTCTCGCGCCCCTCCCACGTCTCCGTCGCGCGGATCGTCGGCACGGAAACGGTGCTCGCAGGTCACATCGAAGAGGTCGTCGACGGACTGGCGGGCGTGCGCGCCGCCGACGTCCGATTCCTCGCGGCCGCCCCCGACGTGGCGACGAAAGACGTGCACGTCTGCATCCGAGCCGATGCGGTGACGCTGGCGCGCGGGGTCGCGCCCACGAGCGCACGCAACACCTTCGGTGGTCGCGTGACGGCCGTGACGGCTGAGGGGCCGCTTTTCCGTGTCGACGTGGACTGCGGCGTGCCGCTCGCGGCCCTCGTCACGCGGCAGGCGATCGAGGATCTGGAAATCGCCGTCGGCGCATCGATCACCGCTGCCGTGAAGGCCTCGGCCGTCCACCTCATCCCCAGGGCCGGAGCGACGGGTACCTGATCGGCGCGCGCGGAAGTCGGCGCGCGCGTTCGGCTCGCTGGTACACTCCCGCCCGTTCGCGCCCACCACGGGCGCGGGAGTGAGCATGCAGCGAATCATCGGCCCGGTGCGCGTGGGGCTCGTCGTCCTCTCTCTGATCGGATGCCTGCGCGCGCAGGTGACACCGCGAGACGTCGAACCGTCCCGCCTCTTCGCTTCGGCGGAGACGCGGCCATCGACCGACGTGCGGATCGGTGAATTCGGCAAGTCCGCAGCCGGCACGCCGCTGCGCTCGGTGCTCGTCGCGCTCCCGGGGGCCGTCGAGCCGCAGAAGCGTCCCCGTCTGCTCGTCGTCGCGGGGCTGAACCCGGACGCGGCAGGCTCCATGCTCGTCGCGTCACGGCTTCCGGCAGCATTCCTCGATCACGCATCGACGGACGCGAAGCTGAAGGAGTTGCTCACCCGTGTCGCCATCGAGGTGATCCCGTGCGTCGCCGTCGACGCCGTGACGGAAGCCGCGAAGGGCTCGTTGCGCGAGCGCCGCGGGAACCTCCGCCCCGTGGACGACGACCGCGACGGCGTGACGGACGAAGATGGCCCGGACGACCTGGATGGCGACGGCATCATCACGCAGATGCGCGTGCGCGACCCGCTGGGCGAGTGGCGCACGTCGCCGGACGATCCGCGCCTCCTCGTGCGCGCCGACCGCAAGAAAGGCGAGATCGGCGAGTTCCGCCTCGAGAGCGAAGGCCAGGATGACGACGGCGACGGCGTCCTCAACGAAGACGGCCCCGGCGGTGTGGACTTCGATCGCAACTTCCCCCACGGCTGGAAGGAGTTCGATCGCGCGGCCGGCATCACGCCCATCTCCGAGCCGGAGACGCGCGCGCTGATCCGCCACGTGCTCGACCATCACGAGATCGTCGCCGTGCTGGTGCTCGGTCATCGCGACAACCTCGTCGAGACCCCGCCCGCCGCGAAGGGCGGCGGTCAAGTGCCGAACGGAATCGAGGAAGACGATCGCCCCGTGTTCGAAGAGGCGTCCGCGTCGTTCAAGAAGCTTTTGGGCTTCGAGAAGAAGCAGGACGACAAACCCGACGGCGCGCTCCACCAGTGGGCCTACTTCCAGTTCGGAGTGCCCGCCTTCGCCGCCAAGGTGTTCGAGGCGCCGAAGCCCGAGCAGGCGGCCTCGCTCCCCAGCGGCAAGAAACCCGAGTCGGACGAGACGCGCCGCCTCGTCGATTCGGACGTGCGCCTGTCGGGCAAGGGGTTCGTGGCGTGGAAGCCGTTCAAGCATCCAACCCTCGGCGACGTGGAGATCGGGGGATTCGTGCCGCTCTCGGACGTGAACCCCACGGCCGATCGGTTGGACGACCTGGCGAAGCGACACGCGTCGTTCATCCTGGATCTCGCCGCGCAGTTCCCCCGCGTCGTGCTCCTCGAGCCCAAGATCCGCGCGCTGGGAGCCGGATTGCACGAAGTCACGGTCGTCGTGCGCAACGACGGGCGATGGCCCACGGTCTTTCGCATCGCGACGCGGACCCGGACGGTGCTGCCTTCGCGCTTGACCCTCGATCTGCCGCCGGATCGATTCGAGGCCGGCGATCCGCGGACCATGCTCGAGCCGCTTGCGGGTTCGGGCGGCGGTCGCAAGCTGCGTTGGGTCGTGCGCGCTCGCGCGGGCGAGGAGATTCGCATCGCCCTTTGGTCGGAGAAGGCTGGCGCGGCGCAAGCGACGCTCGTCGCGGCGGAGGATCCCAAGTGAATCACCCGAAGACGTCCCGGACCCTCGCGCTCGCGGTCGCATGTCTCGTCCTCGTCGGCGCCCCTGCCGTCCGCTCGCAAAATCCCGTCACGCCCAAGCCCCGCGTCGAGATCGCCTTCAACCGCTTCTACGACTACGAGGAACTCGTCGACGAGATGCGCAAGATCGCCAAGGCGTGGCCCGATCTGGTGACGCTCGAGTCCATCGGCAAGAGCTTCGAAGGCCGCGACATGTGGGTCGCCACCGTCGCGAACCGAGGGGGCACGCCCATCGAGCGACGCCCCGCCATGTGGGTCGACGCCAACGTGCATGGCAACGAGATCCAAGGCGGCGAGGTCTGCCTTTACACCCTGTGGTTCCTCACGGAGAACTCCGAGCGGAACGCCAAGGTGAAGGACCTCCTGGCGACGAAGGCGTTCTACATCCTCCCGTCGCAGAATCCTGACGGCCGCGACTACTGGTTCCACAATCCCAACACGTCGAGCTCGTCGCGTTCGGGCAAGATGCCCATCGACGACGATCGGGACGGCGTCGCCGACGAGGACCCGCCGAACGATCTGGATGGCGACGGGTCGATCACGCAGATGCGCAAGCGCGTCGACCACGGGGGCACGTTCAACCCCGACCCCGACGATCCGCGCATCATGAAGCGCGTGAAGCCTGGCGAGGATGGGCACTACATCCTGCTTGGATCCGAAGGCATCGACGACGACGGCGACGGCCAGATCAACGAGGACGGGCCCGGCGGCTACGACATGAACCGCAACTGGCCCAGCGATTGGCAGCCCGACCACGTGCAGTTCGGCGCGGGCGCCTATCCGTTGTCGAATCCCGAGTGCCGCTGCATCGCCGACTTCATCCTCGCGCACCCGAACATCGCGGCTGTGCAGTCGTACCACAACGCGGGCGGCATGATCCTTCGCGGACCGGGTGCGCAGTCCTTCGGCGACTATCCAGGCTCGGACGCGGCCGTCTACGATCGCATCGGGAAGGTCGGCGAGGAGATGCTTCCGTTCTACCGGTACATGATCATCTGGCGGGATCTCTACACGGTTCACGGCGGGTTCGTGAACTGGACCTACGAGGGGCTCGGGATCTTCTCCATCACGAACGAGCTGTGGAGCGCGCCGCAGTACTACGGACGCAAGGACGGCGACGGCCTCGGCATCGAAGCGCGTGACGACCTCGCCCGGATGAAATGGGACGACCGCGTCGAACTCGGCGCCCGGTTCGCCGAGTGGAAACCGTACAAGCATCCGCTCTACGGGGACATCGAGATCGGCGGATGGAAGAAGGACGCCTCGCGCGTCCCGCCCACGTTCATGCTGGAGGAGCTGTGTCACCGCAACATGGCGTTCTCGCTCTACCATGCGGGAGAGATGCCGCGGATCGACTGGGACGCACCCGAAGTCACGGAAGTATCGACGGGCCTGTGGCGCATCCAGGTGGAGATCCGCAATCGCGCATCGATCCCCACGCGCGCGGCGATCGCCGACCAGAAGGGGATCGGCACGCCCGATCGCATCACGTTCTCGATGCGCAACGGCCGCGTGATCTCCGGTGGCACCGTGAGCGGGCCTTATCGGCGCGAGAAGACGGCGCTGGTGAAGGAGCACCCGGAGCGCCTCCTGCTCGACGGCGGAATCCCTGGCAATGGGAGCGTGAAGGTCGCCTGGCTCGTCTCGTGCCCGTCTGGAAAGCCCGAGTTCGGGCTGCGCTTCGACGCCGAGAAGGGCGGGCGGCTCGAACGGTGAGCCGCGCGGTCACCGTCGCTTCAGCGCGCGTTCCTGCTCGAACAACTCGTTGAACGCGTCACGGAAGTTCGTCCACGCGACTTCGGCGACCTTGCCATCGTCGCGGGAGAGCAGGTTCCATCCGAACTTGCGATCCTCGGCGTCGATGCACTCGCGCAGCTCGGCGTAGGGCTCCTCGTCGTTGATCTTGCCGAGGAGGATTCCCACGAAGGCGAGGGCGCGGAGGAATGCCTGCCGGTCTTCAGGCCGTGCGCAGCTGCCGAGGCAGTCGCCGAGCACCGACGCGTAGTCGGCGAGATGATGGAGGAGCTGGTTTCTCCACATGGCAGGCTCGTTTCGGCGGTGCCAGCGCGCGGTGGATCCGCACGTCGACGAGCGCCGATTATGCAGGAGCCTACCCCGCTCGTGAAGTGTCCGGTCGAAAACTCCCGCGCCACTCGCGGCGTCGTCGGCTCATGCACGTGTCGTTTCATACGAACGACGGCGCCCATGTGTGAAGCCGCGCTTATCCGCGCTCGACGCCGATCTTTCCCGGACCGATCAGGGCAAATCCCACGAACAGGATCAGGCATTCGAGCGCGTGCGAGTACTGCTCGAAGCTCTGGTCTTTGTGAAGGTGCCACGAGAGCGCCACCGCCATGTTCGCGGCCATGAGCAGGCACGCGGGCCGGAAGAGGATTCCGAGGGCGAAACAGATTCCACCGCCGAACTCGGCGACCGCGGAAAGGAATCCCAGGACGGCATCGAGCGCCTTCGGACTGAATGAAATTCCTGCGTCACGTGCCTGGGCACCGAGGCCTTCCCATCCCTCCGGGCCGGCGGCGATCTTCGGCCAGCCGTGGATCACGAAACATGTCCCGATGCCGAGGCGGAGCAGGAAAAGACCGGTTTCGCGATAGCGACTGAGGAACTCCAGGCTCATCCGGCCACCTCTGAGGTCACGGGTCGGGGACATCTCTCTCCTGTCACGGTTGCTGGTTCTGAGAGTCGAGACCAGTCCTCGCGGCTTCCCAGTTCACGCGCACCCGTCAAATCGGCGCGGCTATATTAGCGGCCAATGTCGACAGGAGCAGCCGTCACCGCAGTCATTCTGAGCCTCACGATCGCGCTGCTCGTGCTCGAGTGGCTCCCGCCCGGACTCGTGGGGATCCTCGCCGCCCTGGCGCTCGCGATGACGGGCGTGATTCCCGGCGACAGGATCTTCCAGTCCCTCTCCCACGACGGCGTCGTGAGCGTGGCGGCCATGTTCATCGTGTCCGCCGCCGTCACGCGCACAGGGGCCTTGAGCTTCCTCGCGGACTTCGGCGTCCGACACGGCCGCCGGAAGGGGGCGTGGTTGCTCCTGTGGCTCGTGCTGATCGCAGCCTTCACGTCGGCTTGGATCAACAACACGTCCGTCGTGCTGGTGTTCCTTCCGATCGTTCTCGCCATGTGCGAGCGGCTCGACGAATCCCCGAGCCGGTACCTGATTCCGCTCTCCTACGCGGCTATCCTCGGAGGAACCACGACGCTCGTGGGAACGTCCACGAACGTCGTGGCGCTCGCCGAGGCGCACGACGTCGTCGCGCGGGTCTACGGCCCGGGGGCTCACCTCGACATCGGGTTTTTCACGTTCACGCCCCTGGGCATCGCCTTCGTCATCGTGGGGACGATCTACATGGTGACCATCGGCCGGAGGCTCCTCCCGGACCGCACGGCGCTGTCGATGAGCCTTCCGCGCGAAGGCTCGGACGATTTCGTCACGGAGGTGGAAGTCGAAGCTGGTTCCGGCTTCGTCGGCCGTCGCGTCGGCGAGATCTTCGGAGCGGAACGCAAGGACCTGCGCCTGCTCCAGTTCGTACGGGCTGACGTCGTCCAGATGCCCCTGCCGGATCTGGAGATGCACGCGGGAGACGTGCTCATCCTCAAGGGCTCGCAGGACGCGATCATGCGGCTGTACGTGGAGCGAAGCGGCCTCGCGCCGCTCGGCAACGACGGCGACGCCCAGGCGGCGGGTCGGTTGAGGCAGGTGGCCTTCACGCTTGCCGAGCTGATCGTCACCCCCCGGTCGAAGTGGATCGGCCGCCGCGTGGACTCCATCGGAATCCGCGGGTTGTTTGGAGTTTCGGTGATCGCGATCCAGCGACACGGCCGGCACATCCGCCGGTCGGTCGGCGAGCACGAGATCGAGCTTGGTGACACGCTGCTCGTGCAGGGAACGCCTGATGGACTGCGCCGGCTGCGTTCGGCAGAGGACGTCCTTCTGGTCGAGGGAGTGGAGAAGCGCGTCCCGTTGCGGTCGAAGGCGCCGATCGCGCTGGTGGGACTGCTCGCCTTCGTCGTGGCCGCGGCGGTCACCGACTCGCTGGCCGTGCCGGCGCTCGCGACGGCCGCCGTACTCGTGCTGTTCCGCTGCGTGACGTTCCAGGACGCGGTCAACGCGCTCGATTGGAACGTCCTGCTGCTTCTCGCCGGTTCGCTGTGCCTTGGGGCCGCGCTCCAGTCGACAGGGCTCGCCCGCGACGTGGCGCAATGGCTCGCCGAGCGAACGGCGGGCGGTCCGGCGTGGGTGACGATCGGGAGCCTCTACCTCATCACGTTGCTCGTGACGGAGTTCCTGAGCAACGGAACGGCCGCGGCGCTGATGGTGCCGATCGCCGTCGAGGCGGCGCACCATGGGAACATGAGGCCCGAGCCCTTCGTCCTGGCGGTGACGTTCGCCGCATCGGCTGCGTTCGCCATGCCGATGGGCTACCAGACCCACCTGTTCGTCTACGGGTCCGGCGGGTATCGCCTTCGTGACTACGTGGCCGTCGGGCTGCCGCTCGACGTGCTCCTCGCCATCGTGGCGACGGCGCTGATCCCCCTGCTTTACGGCCTTTGATTCGCGGAGCTCACGGCTCCGTTGCCGCGCACATCTTCAAGCACATGAGCCCCATGGCCGTGCCGTAGGGTTTCCCGAGCTCGTGTGAGTCGATGAACCGGCCGTCGATCTCGGAGATCGACGTCACGATCGCCAGCTGCTTCGCGAACATCTGGCGCTTCTTCGCTGCGTCCGTCAGTGCGTCGATGGCGAGGCAGCGTGCGTGCATGTCGTACCAGAAGAAGAACCCGCCGATCCGGTGCGGCGGCGAGTGGTCGTCGTACTTGCGTGGCGCTTCGAGAGCCGCGTGCTCCTTGAAGCTCACGTCGATGGCGTGACCGAGGGCGGCCTGGTCCGACTTGCCGGCCATCAGCAACGCGAGCTCGCAGATCGGGCCGCGACCGCCAGCGAACGCGGCATCGCGATCGCCCTTGCCGGGGAATCCGTAGGAGAACGCGCCGTCGTTGCCGCGGGTCGACGCGAGCGCCTCGGCACCCGAGTCGATCACCTGCTGAGTCACCTTCGCACCGCTCTTGCGCGCCGTGACGAGGGCGTGGAGCGCCGTCGCGCTCGCAAAGGGGTTGGGGTACTCGTGAGCGAAGATCCCCTTCTTCAGCTGGAGCGATTCGCACAAGTGCGCGACCTCATCAAGTTTGGCCTTGACGCGGTCTGCGTAGGCGGGTTTCGTCGCCAGGAGGTGCGAGTAGAAAAGCAGTCGGTAGCCGTGGGCCCAGACGCGCTCCTGACGGTTTTCCGTAGCGATGTGGGACTCGTCGGAGACGTAGTCGAATGCGCGCTTCACTGCCGCGTCGATCCGGACCGGGTCGACGTCGCGCCATGCGAGCAACGCGTCGGCGCAGAGTGCCGTGCACGCCACATAGACGTCGGGGAGGCTGTCGCGTCCGCCGAAGTCGTAGTTGCTGTCGTCGTAGCTCCCATCCGGATTCTGAAGCTCGAGCAGGTACTTCACCGAGCGACTCACGAGCAGCTTGGAGTCCGCCGGCTTGCGCTCTCGTTGCGTGCCGGCGGGGTTCTCCACGAGGGCATCGGCGGGGAGGTAGCCGTACTCCTCGAAGCCGCGGCTGAACGGTGCGTGATGCTCCGCTTCGGCGGCGGCCCGTGCGGCCCAGCGCGAGGTGGGGGACGCCTCGGCGAGCTTCAACCAGGTGGTCCGGGCGTCGGGTTGTCGGCCCTGGCGGTGCTGCGCGACGCCGCGCAGGTAGGCGGCTTCGTCGGCGCGATTGCCCGTGGTCACGGCCGAGAGGATCGTCTCTGCCTTCGCCCAGTCCTCGCGCCGCAGCGCGAGCAGGCCCAACTCGACCTGTGCATCGGAAGTCCCGACGGTCGTCAACGCAGCCTCGGCGCCGCTGGCGTCTTGCAGGCGGGCGAGAACGCGGCCCTTGATCCAGGCGAGGCGCTTCGGATCGGCATCCGCGGGAACACGGCCCAACGCTTCCTGCGCCCGTCCCCAGGCCCCATCGAGCAGGTGCTGCTCGGCCTGATCGAGCGGCTCCTTCGCAGCGAGCGTCGCGTCCGAGGGCCGGCCGAAGTTGCCGCCCCCAGAGAGCATGCGATCCAGGACCGTCGTCAGCCACAGCTCGTGGTACGTGGAGATCTTGTCGAGCCGCGCGATCTCGTTGCCGTCCGGCGCGAGGATGAGGAAGCCGGGCTCGATGAACTTCAACGCCTTCAGCCCGTACTTGGTCGCTTCGTCACGCGAGGGCTTGCCCTTCACCGCGACGCATCGGCGGCTGATGAGCGACACCACGTCCGGCATCGAGAGGGCGCCCGCGCGCATGTAGAAATCGACCTCGGGTTTCCGGTCCATGGGGGATCCGGGAACCGTGGGGATGTACCAGAAGATCGGGCGCTTCGACTCTTTCGCTGCCGCGAGCGCGGCGGTCATGGACTCCTTCCACGGGATCGCCGAGCCGCAGGTCTCGGCCAGCGCACCGGGGCGCGGCCCATGATCGCGCTGCGCGATCGAGAGCTGGGACGTCACGAGGATGAGAACGACGATCGCTGCGTTGCGGAAGGCAGGCATGAGGGCTCCGTGCTCCGTCGTGGAGCGTGGCGATTGTATGTGGAAGCGCATCGGTACGGCGGCGCGGAGGCGCGCTTTCTGTGGTCCTCGTGGGTCTGCCGGATAGACTCTCGCGATGCCGCGCCCACTCCCACAGGTCAATGCGCTTCTGTTGTGCGACCAGGCATTCCAGCAGGCGGGCACGGGCAAGTGGTGCATCATCGGAACGTTCTCCGCGATCTGGGCGGCCAACTTCCCGGCGATGCACGCTCCGCTCATCGTGTTCGTGAGCCTGTCGGACTTCCATGGCGATACGAACATCGACGTGGCGATCCGGGACCCGAACCAGGAGCCCGTCATGAGTCTGCGGGCCCCGCTGCCCGCCCTCCCGCAGGCCATGTTCGAAGCGGCGTTCCCCATGCCGATGGTGCAGTTCAAAGCGCCCGGAACCTACTCGATCGAGCTCCAGGTGGGCGGCGAACTCCTCACCGTGCGCAGCTTCCGCGTCGCGAAGCTGAACATCCAACCTGGGCAGATGCCGGGCATGCCACCGGGGTTCACGCCGCCCGGCACGCCGCCGACGGACGCGCCGCCCGCGGCACCGGAGGAGGGCGGCGATGCACCGCCACCGGCTTCGGACGCGCCGCCCGCCGGTACCTGACGCGCCGGTCGGCGCTCAGAACGTGATCGAGTTGACGGGCGACTGCTTGATGATCGTCGGCCCGACGAGCGTGTACTCGATGCCGATCGCCTCGAACGTGATGCCGATCAGGCTCGCGAACTGACCGGGCGCGCTCTGCCACGCGAAAATGCCGGCCGCATCGGTCACCACGTCGATGGGGGGAATCCCCACGAGCGAGAGGCACAGCGTGGTCGTCAGATCGGGGCAGATTCCGCCGGGGGGAAAGAGCGGGCCGCCGCACGTGGCCGCGGGCGTGGTGGAGAACAGGTTGAACACCTTGGAGTTGCCATCGAAGCACACGTCGATCAGCGTGCCGGTTCCCAGGCCGTCAGTGCCGAGTGCGAGAAGCGGCGTAGGGGGCGTGCCGCACCCGCCGCCTTGTGGCCAGTTGCGAACCTTCGCTCGGTACTGGTTGCCGGCGTAGTCGTACGCGATGACCTCGCACCACGTGTTTCCACCGCCGGTCGAGGGTGGAAGGACGTCCGCCTGCGCGACGGAGAGCGCGCCGGTGCCGCTCGGCGCCGTGTCCGACACCTGGTCGGAGAACAGGCGTTCGATCCGGAAGTTGCCGGCCGTGCCGGGCTGCACGGTCACGCCCACGTTCGCCTCGGCGCCGCTGGGAAGGAACAGGGTTCCCGTCGTTCCCGGACCCGTGACCGCGGAGAGGATCACGTTCGCGCCGGTGATCTGCAGGCCTGGAAGGAAGTTCGGAAGGTTCGTTCCGGTCGACGTGCCTGTCTGCGCGACGAAGCCCAGTCCGAACGTGATCGACGTCCCGACGATGGGATCGAAGAACGAACCGCCCGGGACGCCGAGCCCGATCGTTCGGTTGATGAGGCCCTGGCCCGGCACCAGGTGGAGGAAGTTCACCCCGCGGACGATCGAGTTCGAGGTCTGCAGCAGCGTCCCGCCGGCAGCCGAGCCGATGACCTGGAAGGGCGCTCCGATCGCCGTCGGCGCCTGGGCGTTGCCGAAGATGAAGCCATTGGCGTGAGTCATCTCCGGGTTCGACCGTCCCGGCGATGGGAGGAACTGGGTGTCGAAGTCGAAGTCCGTGTCCGAGTCGATGTAGAGCCAACGCGTGATGAGGCCCGCCGACACGATGCCGTTGTTTCGCAGGGCGAATGGCGTCGAGGGGCACATGGGGCTCACCGGCGGGGTGACGAAGAAAACCCGGTCGTTGTTGACGCCGGGGATGCTCACACAGATCTCGAACGGAACGCCGGGCGCGCCAAGCTGCGCGGACGCACCGGAGAAGAATGCTGGCGCGAAGAAGACGTTGGTGAACGTCGACGGCAGGGCGTTCGGCGGGAACGGCCCGCTTGCGATCACGACGACCGGCGCGTCGGGGATCGGCGTCACCACCGGTGGCGCCGGTGACGGTTGTGGGTTGCTTCCGAGAGTCACCGCCTGTGGGAACGGCAGCTGCGTCGGTGGCGCGCCGCGCACGCGCGCGAGGATCGTGGTCCCATTGGGATTCTGCGGCGTGACGGGCGGGAGGACGACGGGCGGCGGGATCATTGATCCGGCGGCCGCGCGGACGTTGACCAGCTCGATGTACGACGGCCACGGCACGCCGAACTGCTGGGTGAGGCTGGGCCCGTGCCCAATCTCGCTGATGACGACTCCGATGTTTCCTGTGGCCGTTAGCTGGGGGTAGGCAACGAACGACGCTGCGACGGCGAAAACACCGATGGCGAGGAACCTTCCGCCTCTCGGCATGGCATACGACTCCGGCAAATGGGGGACTGCGGGACTGTAGCCGCACGCTTGCGCACCGTGCAAAAGATTTCAGAGAGTTCGAGACGCGGCGCTTGCACAGTCCGAAGGGGCGCCCATAGAATCAGCGGCTCATGCGTCGCCGCTCTACGGCTTGCGACGCATTGGTTTATGTCTCATCCCCCGACCGATCGGCCCGTGTCAGATGCGACCGACACGACAGGCGGGGGGTCCCTCCGTGCGCTGATCGAAAAGGCTCGCAACGGAGATCGGGACGCCTTGGGACAACTTTTCGAGATGCACGAGCCCATGATGACGCGCTGGGCGCGTCGTCGATTGGGGATGCCCCTGCGCACGCTTGAGGAGACGCGCGACGTCCTCCACGACGCCTACCAGGTCGTGATGCGCAAGATCGGGCTCTTCCACATGGAGGACAGCCGGTCTTTTGCGCGATGGCTGCGGGGGATCATCACACGCGTCGTCCTCCAGAAGGCCGGCGGTCAGCACATCAAGCGCCGCACGGCGCTCGAGGACGACATGGCCGTCCTGTCGCCCGACCTCACTCCGATGACTCGCATCTCCATCGAGGAACTCGTCCAGGTCCGCTACCGGATCCTGCGCGAGTTCGATCGCATGGATCGGCGGATCTACCGACTGCGCGCCCGTGGGTTCTCGTCGCTGGCGATCGCGGACATGGTCGGGCTCACCGACCGCGCCGTCAGATTGCGGTTCGCACGGACGGATGCGCGGTTGAGGATCCGCATGACTGCCGCGATCGAGGGCAGGCGCGATGCCGGCCGTTCCTGACGACGACCCGTTCGGAGTGACGACGGGCGGCCGCCTTCCTCCGGTCGAGGACGTGGCGGCGGACTTCATCCTCAAGCGTGAGGAGGGCCTGAACCCGAGCCTCGACGAGTACCTCGCGCGCTATCCGAAGTACGCCGAGGAGCTGGCGCGGATTCTCGCCTGGGACACCGTGCCGCCTCCGACCCGGAAGGAACCGGACGCGACACCGATTCGTACGGCGCGCATCACGGCGACGGAGGTCGCGCCCACCGGTGCTCCCGACGAGGTTCGGCTCGGCCCCTACACCGGTCTCGAGCATGTCTCGACGGCTGGAGGCGGCACGGTGTACCGGGCCCGTCACGCGGGTTCCGGTCAGATCGTCGCGCTGAAGGTGATGGACGCGCGCGGCGCCGGCGACGCGCGGGACGTCGAACGCTTCAAGCGCGAAGCGGACATGCTGCGCAAGCTCGACCTCGTGAACGTCGTACCGGTGCTCGACTCGGGGGAGGAGCGCGGCCGCTTCTGGATCGCCATGAAGTGGGTCGAGGGCGAGACCGTCGCGAAGCTGCGCGAGACGGTGAAGCAGTCCGACCATCGCCTTCACGGAATGCAGGAGCGCGCCCGCTTCGTCGCGCGGATCGCTCGAACGTTCGCTGCCATACACGGGTTCGGCATCCTGCATCGGGACGTGAAGCCGTCCAATCTGCTCGTCGACCGCACGGGCGAGCCCATGATCATCGATTTCGGGATTGCGCAGGCTCCCAACCTTCCCGAACTGACGGTCACCGACGACCAGGTGATGGGGACACCGCGCTACCTGGCACCGGAGCTGATCGAGGGCGGAAACAGCGTCGTCTCCAACCGGACGGACATCTACGGGCTGGGGTTGTCGCTCTACGAGCTCTGCGTGGGGACGGAGGCGTTCTCGCAGCGCACGCGCGGCGAGCTCTTCGACCACATCCGGTCTCTCGGCCCGACGCCACCACGCAAGGTGGAGTCACGAGTCCCACCGGACCTCGAAGCGGTGATCCTGCGCTCGATCGAGATCGACCCCTTGCGGCGGTACGCCGACATGGCGGCGTTCGCGGGTGACCTGGAGCGCGTGGCGCGCGGGGAATCTCCGGACCGCATCACGCTGAAACGGGCTCGCCCGTTGTCTCGCCTGCTCCACCGCCACAAGCGCGGACTCCTCGTCGCGGCCGCTCTGTTCGTCGCGATCCTCGCGGTCGCCGCGTGGATCGGCACGACCCAGATCCGGCCGGAGCTTCGGGCGCGGGCGATCGAAGCGGAGCTCCGCCCCTTCGCGTGGTTTCCGCCGGAGGCATTCGCCGACGGCATTGGACTCCCACCGCGCGCGCTGACGCTCGAGCTGGGGTCCGATGACCTCGCGCCCGCGGCGACGCTCGAGCGGCGGCGCCTTGCCGCGTGGGTCAACTACCTCGCGGGCCGACCAGGGGACGCTCGCGCGTCGTTGGGTGAGGTCGGAAGCGGCGACGGTTTCGCCGCACTCGTGCTGCGCGACGTGTGGACGCGCGGGAAACGCGGTGCCGGGGTCACGCACGCCGATGCCGAGATGGCGTTCCCGGACAACGAATCGCGACAGGCGCTGGTTCCAACGGACGAAACACGCGAGCAGCCGCTCGCGCCGCAGGAGGTCGACGCGATCCTCATGAAGCCGGGCGGCCTGGAGCCCCGCGTCGTCGCCGGCGACTCCCGCGATCACATCGTCGCTGCGGTCATGCTCTGGGGGTGCGTGTCGAACGACCCGGCCGAATTCCAGTCCGAGAACCAGATGCGGCGCCGCACCGCAGTGCGAGAGCACTTGCGCGCCTGCCTCTCTGGCGAGACGGAAGCGCCGGCGCGATTCATCCAGGCGGAACTCTCCTTCATCGACCGCCAGTGGGAAGCGGCGCGAAGCGACCTGGAGTTCGTCGTGACCGCGCAGCCCCGTGCCGTCGGCGCGCGCTACCTGCTGGGCGTCGTCGAGCAGAAGGCCGGGCACATCGATCGCGCGCGCACGCTCCTCGACGGTGTGGCCCGCGAATTACCGAAGTCGCACCCCGCGTCCCGCTGTCTCACCGGGCGACTCGCGTTGATTCGTGCGGCAGGGGGCCAGGTCGACGATGCCCTGGGTCTCTTGAAAGCCTGGTGGTCACGTGAGGACGCGACGTGGCACGACGAGATCATGCCGCGCGTCCTTGCCGCGCAGATCCTGCGCAGGGCCGCACGACTGGACGAAGCGAAGGCGCGCCTCTTGGAGGCCGTCCGCAGGGACCAGGACCTCCGTCGTGAGGAGAAGGAACGTGCCGAGCAGGACGACCCGAACCCGGGTTCGGGGCCGCCGATCGTGCTTTGGAAGCCGGCCATCGACGAGCTTCTCGAGGTGCTCGACGCCACGGGCGAGCACGCCCGCGCGGAAGAGATCCGCGCCAAGCTGGCGAAGGTCGGAACGATGCCCGTTCCGAAGAGTGCAGAAACCTTCCTCGATCTGAATGCAGGCGGGTTGCGTCCGCTGTCTCCGGTCCGGAATTTCATCCTGGGCGCGAGCCCCGGAATGAAGGACGGCTGATGCGTCGATCTTCCGCGGAAGGACATTCATGACAGACGTGGCATTTGGCCTCGACCTCGGCGGCACGGCGCTGAAGTTTGGGATCGTCGACTGCGCGGGGCGTGTGCTCGACGCGGACGAAGTCCCGTCGAACGCGCACGAGGGGCGCGCCGGCGTGAAGCGTGCGTTCCGCGACGCCATCGCGCGGCTTCGGGCCACGGCGCGGGCACACAAGCACAAGCCACGTGGCGTGGGCGTGGGGGTTCCCGGCACGGTGACCGGGCGCCGGGGCCTGCTGGTGACGGCGTCACCGAACCTCCTGGGTACACGGGGTCTCGCGGTCGCGGACTTCCTGCGGGCGGAATCCGGATTGCCGGTCGTCGCGGAGAACGACGCAACGGTTGCCTGTTTCGGCGAGTCGATGATCGGTTCCGCACGGGGCGTGCGGAACGTCCTGATGGCGACGGTCGGGACCGGCCTCGGGGGCGGCGTCGTCGTCGAGGGGCACCTGGTCCGCGGCCGCTACGGCACCGGCGGGGAGATCGGCCACGCGATCTTTCAGCCCGATGGCGAGCCCTGCGGCTGCGGCGCGCGGGGATGTCTCGAGCAATACACCGCAACCCACGCCTTGCGGCGGTACTACCGGGAAGCGGGCGGGGAGAGTGAGATCGAGGTTCGGTTGATCATCGAGCGGGCCCGGGCGGGCGAGGAGCGAGCTCTGCGGGTCGTCGGACAGGTTGGGCGGAACCTGGGGATCGGACTCGCTTCCATCGCCTCGGTGATCGCGCCGGAGATCGTGGTCGTTGGCGGCGGGATCAGCGTCCTCGGCCCCCTGTTGCTGAGGCCTGTCGCGGACGCGTTTCGTGCGCATTCGCTCGAGTTCGTGCACAAAGGCGTCCGGATCGTCCGGGCGAAGCTCGGCAACCGAGCCGGTGTCGCGGGGGCGGGGCTTCTCGCGTTCACGCACGCGGGGTGACTTCTGATGGGAACCGGCAAAAGTCCGGTGGCCTGAGTGTCGACTGAACTGTATGCTACGGCCTCAACCCAATGCTTCGGTGCGCCTTTCGAACGACGTGCGCGTGAGAACTGCTCGGGTTCGCGCGGACGACAACCTCGGAGGAGATCCATGAAACTGTCACGAGCCAGGATCGGCCTGGCGATCGTACCGCTGCTCCTGGCGGTCGTCGCCTCGACGATGAACGCGCAGTGCGCACATTGAGGCGCACGCAAAGCGGCCCCGGGTGGGTCGCGCAGTGCGGGGGGCGGACCGGCGAGCGGTGCCGCCGGCAAGACGATGAGCAGCGTTGCTGCGGAGCGTCTTGCGATCGAGTGGGAAACGAAGCACCTCATCACCGTCGAGCGCGCGGGGTATAGCGGCGCGACCGCGCCTCTCCACGCGATTTTCGACGGCGAGTTCGCCGAGATCATGGGCAAGGCTGCCGTTCGCCCTGGGATGGTGTGGTTCCTCAGCCTCACCCCCGATCCCAAGGCGGAGAAGCGCATGTTCGACGACGACAACGTCATCATCGCTTCGCGGTGGTTCAACAACGCCAAGGTCTACGTCGAGGACATCCGGGACAACGCCGCGCGCGAGCAATACGCGAAGACGGTGCCCGCGGTGATCTTCCTCGATTCGAAGGGCAACGAGGTGACGCGCCTGGCGGGCTCCGGGATCACCGCGAGCTCCGTGTTCCTCGCCCAGCAGCAGGTCGCCGCGACGCAGTTCCGTGATGCGCTCGCGACCCTCGTGAGTCGCTACTCCTCGTTCCTGAAGAAGCTGGACAAGGTCTCGGCATCGGTCGAGAACCTGGAGACCGAGCTTCAGGAGCACAAGGACCACGTCGCGAAGCACGACTGCGAGAATGGCCGAAGGGCCATCAAGGAAACCGAGACGGATCTCACCACGGCCAAGACCGAGAAGACGAAGCTCCTCTCGGAGGAGAAGCAGTTGCTGACTCCCGCGGTGAAGGCCACACCGGTCGCCGCGCCGGCGCCTCGAGCGACCTCGGGCAAGTGAGCCAGGTGCGAGTGGCCCCCACTCGAGGGGCCTCATGACGAGGGCGTGAACCCTGCCGGGTTCGCGCCCTCGCTCATTTTGCGGGGCGCGACGGCGTCAGTCGGTGGGGCGGCGGGAGCTGCCGGCGGGTCGTCGGGGTCATCACGACGACCAAGGCGGGGAGCCAGGCACGGGCTGGAGCTGCCCGCTGCGGGCGCTGAGGCGGCGGCGCTCCATCACGGCGCGCCGCGGGCGCTCGCTGAAAGTCGGTCAGGTGCGAGAGGCGGGCATGACGGTGGCGACCTCAGTCGTCCCAGTCCTCGTCCTCGTCGTCCTCCTCCTCATCATCGTCATCGTCGTCGTCATCATCCTCGTCGTCGTCTTCGTCCTCGTCCTCATCCTCGTCTTCGTCTTCGTCGTCCTCGTCCCAATCGTCATCGTCGTCGAGGTCTTCGTCTTCGTCGTCATCCTCGTCGTCGTCTTCGTCTTCTTCTTCCTCGTCCTCGTCCCAGTCGTCGTCCTCTTCGTCGACGCCCTCTTCCTCGTCGTCGCCCGCTTCGTCGTCGTCGCCCGCTTCGTCGTCCGACTCCTCGTCTGCATCCTCGTCCGCGTCGTCGTCTTCCTCTTCGTCCTTCTTCTTCGGGGCGCGGGCGCCGAGGGGCGATGTGATCCGCGCGAAGGCGAGGCCTGTTTCATCCTCGTCGGCCGACTCGATGAGTTCGGGGACTGCTACCGCGGTCCCTGCACAGATCTCATCCATGGTGGTGAGGAAGTTCGCGTCGACCGCGGAGGCGTGGAGTGTTTCAGTCGAGTCCATGGGCGCTTGAGCTGGAGGTGTCATGGGATTGGTTTCGGGCGGGATCCCACCGCGGACAACTGGTTCGAGGTTGACAAGGAGGCTCGTCGTCACAGGTCGAACGAGGCTCGAGATCATGCGAGACATGCGCAGACCAGACCTCCAGGGCAGGAAGAGTACGCAGGACCGCCGACGAGACAACCAGCCCCCCGGCTCGGGCCAGACCGTGTTTTCTCTTGACAATCCTCGGTACGAGAATTCGCGCACGTGGACGGCGTCGAATCACGCGCTGTCGGGCGTTCGCCTCCGCGGGTGCCGTCGATGACTTCGCTGTGATCGCCACCTCCGTCGGTTCCGGCACTTCGGACCGTCGAAGTGCTGCAAGGTGGTCGTTCAGGAATCATGCCGGCCGCGGTCGACTTCGCGAACCCGCGGTCGGCCCATCCAATCCTCAGCGTCATCGAGGCGATCGGATCACGTGTCGGCGGCGAGGCACTCGGTCCATCGGCTGACTCGTCCTCAGGACGGCCCGCGCGGGCGAGGCCGCGGGCGCGTGGGACGCGGCGAACTCCAACGCGCACGCGCATCGCCCATGCGGCGCTGTCGCCATGGTGCAGGCGCGGCGCACGGCCGCGGAGGCGCTGGAATCAGCGTCAACCTGGTCCTCGGCCCGCGTTGAGACCCGCTCGCGCTTCGCGTTAACACGTCGGACCATGGCGAACCCCGCATCCGTCAACCTGCCGGGACCGTTCCGACTGGAACTCGGTGGGGCGATCCCCGAGCTTCGGATCCGGTACGAGGAGTGGGGCACTCGTCAGGGAGACGGCGCAAACACCATCGCCGTGTTCCCAGCCCTCTCCGCGCACAGCCACCTTCGCAGCAGTCCGAGCGACTCGAGCGAGGGGTGGTGGGAGGAGATGGTCGGCCCGGGCCGCGCGTTCGACACGGATCGGTGGCACATCATCTGCGCGAGCATCCTGGGTTCGCCCTACGGATCGACGAGCCCTCTGAGCATCGATACACGAACGGGGCGCCCTTTCGGGCCTGATTTCCCGCCGATCACGCCGCTGGATCAGGCCCGGGTTCACAAGGCGCTCTTCGACGCACTCGGCCTCAAGCGGATCCACGCGATCGCCGGCGCGAGCCTGGGTGGGATGCAGGTCCTTCAATTCGCCGCGGCGTTCCCGCGCTTCGTGGATCGATTCATCGCGCTCAGCATGACGTCGCGAACGATGCCGCACACCGTGGCCCTGCGCCGGCTGGGGCGACACGCAATCTTCAACGATCCCGAGTACCGCGCCGGTCGTTACGAGCCGGGACGCGGTCCGAAGCTCGGCCTGAGGCTCGCGCGCGAGATCGGCACGATCCTCTATCGCTCGCGTGACGAGTTCAACCAACGCTTCGACCATGCGCCGATCGGGCCCCTTCGGCCAGGCGACGTCACGTTCGAAGTGGAGTCGTTCCTCGCGGCGCAAGGCGAGCGCTTCGCCGAGCGCTTCGACGCCAATTGCTACGTGCTGCTTTCGAAGTGCATGGATCTGACTGACCTGGGACGCGGGCACCCGTCGCTCGAAGCGGGGATCCGCCAGATCACGGCGCGCGGATACGTGATCGCCGTCGATCGCGACGCCCTCGTGCCGCCCGACGAGCAGGAGCTCGTCTACAAAGTCCTGAAGGATGCCGGCCGGGACGTGAAGTACGAGGTGCTGTCCTCGATCTACGGACACGACGCGTTCTTGAAGGAGTTCGACTGGCTCACACCGCGGTTCCGGGCGTTCTTCGACGCCTGAACTCACCTCACCGCGGCTGTGTGCCGAGTCGCACGAGCGCGATCTCGTGTTTCCCCTCGCCGCGTGACGCGATGGGTTCGATGCTCAAGCCGGCGGACGTGAGGTCCTGGACGTACGCGCGGGGCACCACGGCGTAGGTATCGCCGGGGAGGGAGATGGCGCGACGGAGTTCCACGAGGCCGGGAGGCTTGTCCGCGTCCTTGTCCTTGCGCAGCTCGTAGATGGTGTCCTGGCCGAACGAGCGTACGACCTCGGGCTTCAGCCCCAGCGTGTAGAAGCTGAGTGAATTGCGGGTGATCCGCCACGTCACGAGGCGGGGGCGTCCGGCGGGAAACTCCATCGGATTGTCGTCGGGATGCAGCGTGAGAGGGATCTTCGCGCCGCAGATGTCGGGGGGCAGGTGGTCTCTCACCCATGCGAACGACGCGCGATCGCCGAGGCCATCCTCAACGAGCGGCAGCTGGGCCGCGAACGCCGCATAGGCGATGAATGCCAGAACCGCTGAAGCGTGCAACCACAGGCGCGAGGCCGCCGATCTCGACCGACGGCCGATCCTCCACCACGCGACGGCGCACAGCGCACCGGGCGCCAGGCAGGACGCACCGCGCGCCCAGTCCCGGTGCATCCACGCCGTCATGAAGATCGTCGGCGCGATCGCCATCACGATCGCGAGGCCGCACGTGATGCGCGCGGCAACCCGAACGTGGCGGTCTGCGCCTTCGGTCGGTCGGCCGGCGAACCTTGCGACGCAGCGCGCGAGGAGCAGTGCCGCCGGGGGAAACACCGGGAGCACGTACGTCCAAAGCTGCGAGCCCGAGAAGGAGAAGAAGACGAGCGGGCCAAGCGTCCAGGCGAGGAGGAACTGCTCACACGCGACATCGGCTGGTGCCATGCGCGACACGAGGGCGCGTCCCAGGGATCGGACGCGGGCCCAGAACGTCGCCACGAAAAGCGGCGTCCACGGAGCCAGCCCCGCGAGGAAGACCGCGGTGCAGAACCAGAACGGCTTCCCCCGTCCATGTCGCTCCGTCAGATAGCGGTCGCGCACCTCCCGCAAGAGGAAGAAGTCGAAGAGATCGGGGTTTCGATTCGCGACCGCGAAGAACCAGGGCAAGCCGATGGCGAGCACCAGAGCGATCCCGAGCGCGAGGTGACCGAGCGGTACCAGGCGGAAGTCCCTTCGCAGGAGACCGAACGCCCCGATGGTCGCGAAGAACAAGGCGAGCGAGACCGGGCCTTTTGCAAGAAAGCCGACGCCGAGGGCGAGGAACGCGAGGAGGTTCCAGGCGAACCGGTGCGGCGACGGCGCGTCGCTCCCCGGCGCTGCTCGGTAGCCGGCCCACCATGCGGCGAGCGCTGACGTCGTGCAGAGGCAGGTGAGCATGTCGGTCGTGATCGAATGACCGACGGCGAAGAAGTGACCGATCGAAGCCAGGATGATCGCGGCGCACCACCCGACGCGCGGGCCGGACATCCGTCGCCCGAGCAGGGCCATCGTCACGATGACGAGAAGCGAGGCGAAGACCGACGGAAGCCGCGTCGCGAGGTGGGTCGGACCGAGGATGCGCTGGCTCAGCCCGCACGCCCAATAGGTGAGGGGCGGCTTCGCCCAGTGGGGCACTCCGTGCAGTCGCGGAACGAGCCAGTCGCCCGTCGCGGCCATTTCCCGGGAGATCTCCGTGTATCGGCCCTCGTCCGGGTTGACGAGGTTCAGGAGCGCCGAGGGCAACACCCAGCCGACGACGAACAGGACCGTGATCAACAGCGCGAGGGTCGGTCCGCCCACGATCGCGTGATCGGGCGCGGGCTGCGCTTCACTCGCCGGTGCTTCATTCGAGGGCGGGGACACGAGCATCTACGAGGCGCTCCCGTTCGCGTCGGGGGCCACGTGCATCGCGGAGGCCGCCACGACGGAGAACGCCGACGACAGCCTGAAGAACGCGACGGGGACGAGTCCGCCCTGACGGGCCTCCTCCGAGAGCGCCTGGCGCGAGATCACCACGCGGCTCCGCGCGGAATCGCTGCCGCGACCACACAGCCGGCGGAAGCGCGCGCGCCAGGTTCCGGAATCCGAGAACGACAGGATCACCGCGTGCCGCGCCACGCGGGCCATCTCACGGAAGAGCGCCGCGCGGTCCGCCGCGTTCCTCAGGTGCTGGAGGAGTCGCCAGCAGACCACCACGTCGAAACTCTTGTCCGCGAACGGCATGCGAAGCGCCGAGGACCGGACGAACTGAAGGCCGTCGCGCGGACGGGCGATGCCGGCCGTGGCGTCGCGCGCCTCGTCGATCATGGGACCGGCGAGATCGGCGCAGACGACCCGATCGGCGACGCGCGCGAGCGTGGGGGTCAGGCGCCCAGCGCCGCACGGCAGATCCAGGATCGTCCCGAACGCCCCGACTCGCTTCAGGGCGCGCGCCAGCATCCCCAGCTCCATCAGGTGGGACCAACGGCGCGCAGGCGACTTCTCGAACTTGTGTCGGTAAGCGCGAGCGACCGAGGGATCGCCGTATCGAAGGTCGCCGGGCAGGGTCACGGGCGATGGTATGCCTCACATCGGGGCAGGAAAAGCTCGTCAGGCGAGGCGGAATGCACCGCCGTCGGAGCGGACCGTGGTCCACAAGTCGTTTGCGGGCAACGCGCCGCCCGAAGGAGGGCCTCGGCGCGGCGCCCGCCCGGGTTGACCGCGCTCCACGCGTGATCAACGCGGGTGTGACCGATGGCCGATGGTTCCTTGACCGCGTTCTGACAGGGGCTTAGACTCCCGGCACTTCGGAAGCTCTGCACCGTGTCCGCCGGGTGCCTCCCCGGGGCTTCCGCCGCCGCCGCGGCCCACCGAAACCAACGACCGAACTATCGCAGGAGTGGTTGAGTGCGAGTCTCACTGATTTATCCACCGGACTTCACACCTCCGACGATGCCGTTCGGGACGCTTCCGCTGCTCGACGCCTGCCTGAAGCGGGCTGGCAACGAAACGATGGTCATGGACCTGAACGCCGAGGCGTTCACCGTGATGCTCGAGGAAGCGAACCTGTTCCGCTACTTCGGACTTCTCGATCGCTACACGGACTCACTCGCGGCGATCCCGGCGCGCACACCCGAACAGGAGCAGACGCTCCAGGTCTACCGGCGCCTCCATCTCTTCCCACGGGAGATGATGAAGACGGCCCGGCAGGCCGCGGAGAACCTCCGGGACGCGGACTACTTCTACGACCCCGTGAAGTTCCGCCACGCCAACCGAGTGGTTCGGACGACGCACGGGTTCCTCCACGCCCTGACGCCGAGCCTGGATCCGCGCAACACCAACTACACGACCCAGCTCTACGCCCACCTGGCGGACGAGACCCCCGACCCCTACGTCGACGTCTATGCGAACCACACGATCCCGCGCCTGAAGGCGTTCGGGACTCGCGTGATCGCGCTGACCTGCCCGTTCTCGCGCCAGGTCGCGCCCGCGATGCGGCTCGCGCGAATGGTGCGCTCGGTCATGCCCGACGTGAAGTTCCTGATCGGCGGGACCGGTATCTCGGACGCGCAGCACGTCATCCTCACGGACCCGCGCTTCTACGAGTACATCGATTACGCCATCGTGGGTGACGGCGAAGAGGCGCTGCCCGATCTCGTCGCCGCCGTCGAGGGCAAGAAGCCCTTCGACGAGGTCGCCGGGCTTTGGCGGTTCGAGTCCGGCCAGATCGTCCGGCCGGCGCTCTTCAAGAACGTCGACATGGATCAGTCGCCCATCCCGGACTATCGCGGGATCGACTTCAGTCACTACATGCTCCCCGAAGCGGCCGGGTTCTACACCACGTCGCGGGGCTGCTACTACGGCAAATGCACGTTCTGCCCCGAGAGCTTCCGCGTCGGCTTCCGCATGCGGTCGCCCGAGAACGTCTACGCGGACATCCGCGACATCGTCCAGAACCAGGGCGTGCGTTACATCCACTTCTTCGATCCGCTGACACCGCCGCGGACCCTGGCGCACCTCTCGCGTGAGGTCGCGCGAGAGAAGCTGGGGCTGAACTGGCACGCCGAAGTGAAGTTCGAAAAGATCTACACGAGCCGGGAATACGTCCGCAATCTCGCCGGCGGCGGCTGCAAGCTGCTCCAGTTCGGCTTCGAATCGGGCGTCCAGCGCGTGCTCGACGGCATGAAGAAGGGCAACAAGCTCGACCAGATCGAGATCATGCTGGACAACCTGAAGGACAACCGCATCAACGTGGCGGTGACCTGGTTCATCGGCTTCCCGACGGAGAGCGAGGAGGACGCGCGCGAGACCTATCGCTATCTCCGCCGGCACTGGAACGAGATGCACCTGTCGCTCTACACGGGGACCTTCGGCCTGGGACACGACGTTCCGGTCTTTCAGCACCCCGAGGAGTACGACATCAAGCTCCAGTTCGATGCCGAGGGAAATCCCGGGTACATCCGAAACGACGGCGCGGACTGGGATCACCAGAAACTGCACAAGGGCTACCACGTGCGCAGCGACATCCCGATCGCCGTCTCCGGCGCGGCGCTGCTCTACGCATCGAACCACCCTGAACTGCTCTACCAGTTGCGCGGGCAGAACGCCGTCGGGCCGGTCTCGTGGGAGGATCCGCCCATGGCTGAACGTCTCGCCGTCGTGCCCCGCGAGAACGGCTACCTCGACACGGGCGAGGTGAAGAACGGCCTGCGGCAGTTCCGGATCTTCGTCGCACAAAGCGGCGAGGCCTTCGACTGCGATGAGGTCGACATCAAGCTCCTGCGGCAGATCACCCACGAGGGCAAGGTGCTCTCGGAGATCATCAACGCCGAGGACGCTCCGCCTGACGTGTATGACCGACTCGTGCTCTTCGTCGAGCGGGGCTACGTCGAGTCGCCGGACCCGATCCTGTCGGCCGTCGCCGCGAAGTGAGCGAGGGCCGGCGCGGCGAACTTCCGAACGTCGCCCGCGCCCATCGTGACGAAGACGTCGCCGGACCGCAGCGTGCTGCGGACGGCGGCGCCGACCTCACCCTCGGACGCGAGCACGGTCATCCTCCGCGCGTCCGCCGGACTCGCGGCCCGCTGGATGAGCGCTGACGTGACGTTCGCGATCGGTTCCTCGCGCGATGCATAGACCGGTGCGAGGATGACGACGTCCGCGGCCGACAGCGCCTGCGCAAAGCCGCCTGCCTGGTCACGCGTTCGCGTGAACAGGTGAGGTTGGAAGAGCACGACGATCCGCCGCCCTGGGCGGCCAGCCTGCAGGGCTGCGATCGTGGCGGCGACCTCGGTGGGATGGTGGGCGTAGTCGTCGACGAAAGTGACCCCACCACGCTCCGCCACCACTTCGCACCGCCTCGACATGCCCTTGAACGAGGCGAGTCCACGGGCGGCCGTCGCCGCCTCGACACCGGCCGCGACGCCTGCGGCGAACGCTGCCAGCGCATTGCGGACGTTGTGGAGCCCCGGGACGCGAAGGGCAACCGGCGTGACCTGGTCAGCCCAGACCACGTCGAAGCGTGACCCACCGAGGTTCAACTGCACGCCCCTCGCTCGAACGTTCGCGTCGACCGAGGTGCCGAACGTGAGGCGGCGTCCGCGCAGTCGCGCCGCCACGGCGGCGGATCGGGGGTCGTCGATTCCCGCGACGCAGACGCCGTCATCCGGTATGGCCCCAGCGAAGGCGAGGAACGCATCGGCGATCGCGTCCTCGGTTCCGTAGGTGTCCAGATGCTCTCGGTCGACGTTGGTGATCAGCGCGATCGTCGGCGTCAGCGACAGGAACGCCCGGTCGAACTCGTCGGCCTCGGTGACGAACCACGAGGATCCGCCGTGGCGCAGCCCCGACGTCCCACCGACGGGCGCGCCTCCGACGAGCACGGTCGGGTCCAGACCGGCTTCCGCGAGGATGGCTCCGCACATGGCCGTCGTCGTCGTCTTGCCGTGTGCGCCAGCCACGCAGATCGAGCGACCCTCGGAGACGACGCGGGCGAGGAGGTCGGCTCGCCGAACGACGGGGATCCCCTGCGTCCGTGCCGCCGTCAGCTCGGGATTCGCGCCGGTCACCGCGGCCGTGGTGACGACCACGTCGGCCCCGCCGAGCGACTCGGCGCGATGGGGCCCCACGTGGACGGGGATGCCGAGCGAGCGCAGGTGCCCGACGACCGCGCTCTCGTTCGTGTCCGAGCCGGTGACGGAGCATCCTCGCCGTCGGAGGAGCTCGGCCAGGACCGACATGCCTGCTCCGCCAATCCCGACGAAATGCACGCGCCCCGACGGAATGCTCATGAGGCAATCGACCCGGCTGCCTCGCTGCCGTCAGCTTCCGGAAGCGCCTTCACGAGCGTCTTGAAGACCTCGCCCCGGTGCTCGAAGTTGCGGAACTGGTCGAACGAGGCGCACGCTGGGCTCAGCAACACGACGTCGCCCGCGCGCGCCTGCGCGGCGGCTTCCGCGACGGCGCGTGCGAGCGTCTCGGTGTGGAGGATTCGCCCGGCGAGGCCGGCCGGCTCGAGCGCCACGTGGATCGCCGGAGCGGCCGCACCGATCGTAAGGATCCGATGAGCCTTCGCCCGCACGAGGTCGGCCAATCGCCCGAAGTCGTCGCCCTTGTCCTTCCCACCGAGAATCAGCCACACCCGGTCGTCGGGGAACCCCTCCAGGCTCTTCAGCGTCGCGTCCACGTTGGTGCCCTTGGAGTCGTCGAACCAGCCGACGCCGCCGCGTGAGCGCACGAGTTCCGTGCGGTGCGGAAGCGGCTCGAAGGTGCGGAATGCCGCGCGGATCGCATCGTCCGGTGCGCCCGAGAGCGCCGCCGCGACCAGTGCCGCGAGCGCGTTCTCCACGTTGTGCATGCCCGCGATCGCCAGATCCGCCCGCGAGGCCACCATGCGCGCCTCGCCGGAACCGAGTCGCAGGAGGAATTGGTCGTTCGCGAACCACGCGCCGCGGGCCACCGGACGGCGTCGCGAGAACTCGAATCGCTCCGCCTTGGTGCGGACGCGCGCGACGAGCGGGTCGTCGGCGTTGATCACGGCGCGGTGGTCGACACGCTGGTTCTCGAAGACGCGGGCCTTGGCCGCGCCGTAGGCGTCCATGGAGTGGTAGCGATCGAGGTGGTCGGGCGTGAGGTTCAGGTGAAGCGCCACCTGCGGCGCGAACCGAGTGATCCCTTCCAGCTGGAACGACGAGAGCTCGACGACCCAGATCGGCTCGGCGCCGAGTCCGCGCCATGCCGTTCTCTGCGCCTCCGAAGCGAACGAGATCCACGGCTTCCCGATGTTCCCGCACGCGATGGCCGGAAGTCCCGCGGCCTGGAGGATCGCCGCCGTCAGCGCCGTCGTCGTCGACTTGCCGTTCGTGCCGGTGATCGCGATCACGTGTCCGGGGAGGAGCCGCGACGCGAGCTCGATCTCGGCGATCACCAAGATTCCACGAGCGCGAGCCGCATCGAAGATCGGGAGCGAGAGCGGAACTCCCGGCGAGACGACGGCGAGGTCGACGCCTTCGAGGATCGCTTCGCGGTGTCCACCGAGGTCGAGCCACAGCCGCGGGTGACTCGGCAGCGCGCCGATCTCCTCCGCCGGGCGCTGGTCCGACGCGACCACTTCGTACCCGCGTTCGAGGAGTGCGGCGATCGTCGCCAGTCCCGATCGAGCGATGCCGAACACGGCGGCGCGGGCGCCCGGACGCAGGTCGTCGATGAGCGGGTTGTTCACGACGCGGTCACCTCCGCGGCTCGTCCCTGCGAGAGCGAGTCCAGGACTTCCTTCGCGACGATCCGGTCGTCGAACGGCTCCTTCCGGTCGGCGAATTCCTGGTAGGTCTCGTGGCCCTTTCCCGCGAGCAGGACCACGTCGCCTGCCCTCGCCATGCGGATCGCAGTGCCGATGGCGGCGCGGCGGTCGACGATGCGCAGCACGGCGCGGTCGGTGATGCCAGCGCAGATCTCGTCGAGGATCGCGTGGGGGTCCTCGGTGCGCGGGTTGTCGGAGGTGACGACGACCTCGTCCGAGAGGCGCGCGGCGATCCGCCCCATCTCCGGACGCTTGGCCCGATCGCGGTCGCCGCCGCATCCGAAGACCGTGATGAGGTGGCCCCCGGTCGACGTGGCGAGGGCGCGCGTCGTCCGGAGCACGCCTTCGAGCGCTGCCGGCTTGTGCGCGTAGTCCACGAGGACCGTGAGGCCCGCGTCGTTCTCGATCCGCTCGAGCCGGCCCGGGACGGTCGCGACGGCAGCGAGGGCCGTCGTGAGCCGGGCAGGCGGAATGCCCAGCGCCAACCCCGTGGCCGTCGCCGCCAGGAGGTTCTCGGCGTTGGGGCGGCCGAGGAGCGGCGACCGGATGGTGAATCGCGTGCCGCGGCGGGGGATATCCACGTCCAGTCGGGTGTGGTCTATGGACGTGTGTGCCGCGGCGACCACGTCGGCTCCCGATCGCGGATCGAGGCTGAAGGTCGATCGGCGTGCCGCCGGGATGCGATCGGCGAGCCGACGGCCAAACGCGTCGTCCACGTTGACGACGGCCGTGCCCGTGGGTTTCAGCATGTCGAACAGCCGCGCCTTCGCCTCGAAGTAGGCGTCCAGATCGTGGTGGAAATCCAGGTGCTCGTGCGAGAGGTTTGTGAATACGGCGACGTCGAAGTTGCATCCGACGAGGCGCTCGAGCGCCAACGCATGCGACGAGCACTCCATCACGGCGGCCGTTCCACCGGATCGGAGCAGGGCCGCGAGCATGGGTTGGAGCTCGGTGGACTCGGGCGTCGTACGCGTGGCGTCGATCGCTGCGTTCGCATCCGTTCCGAACCGATACACGAGCGTACCGAACAGGCCACGAACGGGGTGGACGACGCCGAGGACGTTGTCGATCAGCGTGGCCGTCGTCGTCTTGCCGCTCGTTCCAGTGACGCCGACGAGGCACAGACGGGCGGATGGATTCCCGTTCACCAAGGCGGCAACGTGGGCCATGGCCGCGCGTGGGTTCGTCACGAGGATCTGAGGAGCGTTCGGGGTGAGGCGAGTCTCCGTGTCCGTGAGGATGGCCACGGCACCGCGCGCGATTGCGTCGCCGATGAACGTGCGGCCATCGGCACGTTCGCCCGACAGCGCACAAAACAGCGCTCCCTTCGTGACGCGACGAGAATCGTGTGTGACTGCGACGACATCCGGATCTCCCGATCCGGCGAACCGCGCTCCCGGCAACGCACGCAGCAGATCCGAAACCTTCACGGTTATCTCCGATGGGGCGCAAAGGGCTAACAGTGGGGCGGTTCCGCTGCCAGCCGCGGCGGGCCGAGTACGAACTTCTAAGAAACCCGCCGGCCGCCCGTGATCGCCGATGGAGCGAACCTGAGCCGTCAACCCCGCCCGATTGCCGATTCGCCCCGGAAGAACCCGAGGAGGACTTCCATGAGCACGGTCAACGGCAGCGCGAATCATCACTCGTTGAGCGAGATCCTGGTGCGACCGCACCTGACGGCGGAAGAGAGGGTGAAGACGGCCGCCCAGCGCGCGCCGTTCCTCGTCACGGCGCTCGCCGTGCACGCGATCCTCGCGGCGATCCTCGGCATGGTCTATTTACACAAGGATGCGAAGCGCGAAGAGCGCGACGCACCGACCATCGGCCACATCAGCGAGGTCGACGCCCCGAAGATCGAGGAGAACCTGGCGGAGCCCCCCAAGGAGATCGAGCGCTCGGCGATCCCGGAAGTCTCGGATGCTGCGCTCGCCTCGGCGGATCCCGATGCCTTCTTCTACAACACCGACGACCGCATCCGCGAGCATGCGAACGAGGCCGGGAAGTTCGGCGTGACCGAGGGTGACGAGGACAACCACAACGAGGACTTCAGCATGAGCCGCGGCGGATGGGGACGCGCGACGGCCATCGGCCTCGGGAGCAACGGCGGGCACGCCGGGGGCGGCGCTCCCAAGGGGCGTCCGTTCGCCGGGAACATCCGTCGCGACTTCTACCTCCGGCAGAAGGGCGACCCGCGCACGCCGCGCATCGACGCCGGCTTGGGATGGCTCGCCCGCCACCAGTCCCCGGATGGATCGTGGGACTGCGACGGTTTCACCGCATGCTGTGACGGCAAGGGCGGACCGGCATGCACCGGTCGCGGCCAGGCGACGTTCGATTCGGGCGTGACGGGCCTCGCGCTGTTGGCGCTGCTTGGCGCCGGCTACGACGGCAGCACGGAATCGCTCAACGATCTGGCCGTGCGGCGCGGACTGAAGTGGCTGCGGGACAGCCAGGATGCCCAGGGCTGCTTCGGGCCGCGCGGCGATCCGCGATACACCTACTCGCACGCCTGCGCCACCATCGCCATGTGCGAAGCGGCGTCCTTCACGAAGAACCCGATCTGGCGTCGCTCGGCCCAGCGCGGGGCCGACTACATCGCCGCGTGCCAGAACCCGTACAAGGCTTGGCGCTACGGCGAGAAGCCAGGAGACAACGACGCGTCCGTCACGGGGTGGATGATCATGGCGCTGAAGGCCGCGAAGGATGCCGGCCTCACCATCAACGAACGCACGATCCTGGACGGCCTCGCCTTCATCGATTCGATGACGGACGAAGACACCGGCCGCACCGGCTACACGAAGAAGGGCGAGCTCCCCGTTCGCCCGGAAGGCGGGACGGCGAAGTGGCCGGCGGCGCAGTCGGAATCGCTCACGGCCGTGGGACTCTGCTCGAGGATCTTCACGGGCAAGGCCGACCAGAACCCCATGGTGAAGGCCGGAGCCGCGCTGCTCTCGAAGAAGCTGCCCGTGTGGGACGAGGCGTCGGGCTCCATCGACATGTACTACTGGTACTACGGCACGCTCGCCATGTATCAGCTCGGCGGCGACAACTGGGCGCGGTGGAACAAGAACCTCGAGTCGATCGTGATCGAGCACCAGGTGAAGGCCGGCTGCGCCGCGGGCAGCTACGACCCGATCGACCCGTGGTCGGATGAGGGTGGCCGCGTGTATTCGACCGCGCTCATGACCCTCTGCTACGAGGTGTACGTCCGCTACCCGAAGGTGTTCGGCGCGAAGGCCGTGGTCGAGAGGAAGTAGGACTTCTTCATCGAGACGAGTGACGTCCCGTCCTGGCTCCGCGCCCGTGCGCGGAGCCAGTTCGCCGTTGGCCGCGGCGGTGCGGCTTCAAGCCCGACTTACTCCAACACCGTCACTTCGAGCGAGGACGGCATGCGGCTCGAACGGATGACTCGCTGGGTTGCCGCGCGGAAGTCGGACGGCTTCGCATCGTAGACGTTCACGAACGTTTGCGGATTGCAGTCGACGAGCGGGAACCAGGAGCTCTGCACCTGCACCATGATCCGGTGGCCCTTCTTGAACGCGTGGCAGACGTCCTGGAGCTCGAAGGAGATGGGCGTCGTCGCTCCCGGGACCATGGCCGTCGGCTTGTCGTAGCCCGTGCGGTATCGCGAGCGGAAGACCTCGCCGCGGACGAGCATCTGGAAATGCCCGAAGCGTGGGGCCCCGGCGTCCGGCCTGGTGTCCGGTGCGTCACCCGGCAGGACGTCGATGAGCTTCACGACCCAATCACAATCCGTCCCAGTCGTCGTCACGTGGAGGTTGGCGACGAGCGGGCCGACGATCGTCACGTCGTTCTCGAGCGGAGGGGTTTCGTAGGAGAGGACATCCGGCCGCATCCATGCGAATCGCTGGTCCTCGATCATGAACTCGTGCCCCATCGTGTTGCGAACCTCCGACGTGAATGGCACGGGTCGGCGCGGATCGCTCATGTAGGTGTCCGCGGCATCCGGGCCGTCCTCCGTGGGAGGCTCGAACGACAGGCCCCCGTCGGCGCGGAAGTAGAGGGACTTCGGCTTCACGTGGGTGGGCGGCCAGTGGTCGAATGCGCGCCAGGTGTTGCTGCCGGTCTCGAACACCGACGCCTCGGGCAGGTCGGGGTCCGCCGAGTCCTTGAGGTGCTTGCGGAAGAAGCGCAGCTCGATCTCGGCCCGGTAGTGGAGCGACGTCTTCGAGCCGAAGGGCACGACGCCCAGCTGATCGCCGTCGGATCGCGCCCATCCGCCGTGGAACCAGGGCCCAGCCACGAGGACGTTCGTCGTCCCCGGGCTGTTCTTCTCGATCGTTCGATACGTCTTCATCGGACCGTGGAGGTCCTCCGAATCGAACCACCCTCCCACCGTCATCACCGCGGCCTTCACGCCGTGGAGGTGTGGGAGGATGTTCTGGGCCTTCCAATACCCGTCATAGTCCGGGTGGGCCATGTAGTCGTTCCATACGGGATTCTCGCCGTGGAAGTACAGGCGGTTGACGTTCGAGAGGGCGCCGAGTTCGAGGAAGAAGCGGTAGCCGTCAGGCGTCGGGTAGCGGAGCGGCGGCGACGGCTGCGTCGTCGGGCCCGTGCGCGCTCGTGTGTTCGTCGCGAGAAACCTGAACGCGTGCGCGAGGAAGAACGCGCCGTGGTGGTGGAAATCGTCCCCCGTGAACATGTCGGCGATCGGCGCCTGGGGTGAGGCCGCCTTCAGCGCGGGGTGTGAATCGATCACGCCCATGGAGGTGTAGAACCCCGGGTAGGAGATCCCCCACATGCCGACGCGTCCGTTGTCGTTCGGGACGTTCTTGAGCAGCCACTCGATCGTGTCGAACGTGTCGCTGTTCTCGTCGACGTCCTGCGGAGTCTTCTTGTCCTCGATGAAGGGACGCATCATGGCGAACGTGCCCTCGGACATGAACTTCCCGCGCACGTCCTGGTACACGAAGATGTATCCGTCCGCGGCCATCTCGTTCGACGGGCCGACGCTCGTGCGATAGGCGTCCGCTCCATAGGGCCCGACCCCGTACGGCGTGCGGTTGAGCATGATGGGGTAGGGCTTCGACGTGTCCCTCGGAGCGTAGATCGAGGTGAACAGCTTCACGCCGTCCCGCATGGCGATGCTGTGCTCCTGTTTCGTGTAGTGCGCCTTCACGTCGAAGATCTGGGGGTTCATCGACTGTGCGACGGCGATGGCCGCAAGCGCCAGCATGCACGCGAGCCGGATGGACAGCGACCGGAGCGTCATTCGGGTTCTCCTCCAATCCATGTTCAGTTTCGTGTGGCCAGGATGATGGGCGACGGGGCCGGCGCTGCAAGCGTGCGAACGTCGCGGAACCCCGCCTGCGCGAGCCACTGCCGGAATTCGGCGAGGCTGAACGTATCACCGTCCGTCGTGAGCAGGAGCATGTTCAGCGCGAAGAGCAACCCCTGAGGCGTCCCGCGGCGATCGTCGTCGACGAGGAACTCGGCGATCGCGAGCGTTCCGCCGGGCCGAATGGCGCGTGCACACTTTGCCAGGAGTGCCCGTGTCTGGGCGGCGCCTTCCGAGTGACAGATGTGGCCCAGGATCACGGCGTCGTACCCCGAGCCGAAATCATCCTGGCGGATGTCTCCGGGCATCAGCTCGACGCGATCCTGGACCTGTTCCCTCGCAGCGATGGGGCGTGTGAGCTCGAGCGTGCCGGCCAGGTCGAACGCGGTCACGCGTGCGTTCGGAGCCACGTGCGCGACGCCGATGCCCCACACGCCCGAACCGGCGGCGACGTCGAGTACGCGCAGAGGACCGTCCCCGTGCACCCGCCGGAGCTCCTCGCCGACCGCGCGAGCCGCCGGGTAGTTCGTGCCGAACAACCCTCCGACGAGTTTCTCCCAGAACGGGAGCCCCTGGGCGGGATCGTCCACGGCGAGGACGGGCTTTCCCGACCGGACCGACTCGGTCAACCTGGACCAGTGTCTCAGGTGAAGCTCCGAGTGGAACGTGATGAAGTCGCCGCGATAGGCGGGGCGGCCCTTCACGAGGAACGCTTCGGCGTCAGGCGAATTGGCGAAGCGTGCTGCATCTCCGTCACCGCTGCGGGTCAGGAGTCCGAAGCCCACGAGAGCATTCAGCAAGTTGCGGAGACCGCGTGCGGATGCGCCGTTGGCCGCCGCGATCTCGGAGAGGCTCGCACGCCCGGACGCGACGAGCGTGAACACGTCCAGCTCCAATGCGGTCGACAGGACGTGCGTCGGACCGAAGCCCCAGGCGAGCTGCATGATTCGCTCGGGCGAGGGCACGGCGTTCGAAGTCTGAGTCATGGGTGTTGGCATGGCCGATGACTTTACAGGCTTTGAGCGGCGCGCGGTTGACCGCCGCGACGTGCCGCGTAGGCTGGCGGTTGCGACTTCGGCAGGGACGGACTCATGGATACTCGCGTCGACCCCAAACTGAACCGCTACTGTGCGTACCCGTGGCAGGCCATGACGTTCCTCTCGGACGGCACGGCCGTCTGCGCATGCATCGACGCCGCACGCACCAACCCCCTGGGCAACATCCGGGATCAGAGCGTCGAGCAGATCTGGAACGGCGATGCCTACGCCGGGCTGCGGGGTGCGATCCTCAACGACATCGACGACGTCCCCATTTGTCGCGGCTGCCCAAATCGGATCGCCCAGCCACCGGCGGACACGGAGAGTTTGCGGGGACTTCCCAGGCCGCGCGCGCTCTACATCGAGTCGGTCGCGGCCTGCAACCTCAAATGCCCCGGTTGCGATCGCGAGGCGATCGAAGGGAATCGGGATGGTCGGCTCGTCCTCGATTGGGACTCGTACTGCAAGATCATCGACGGGCTATCCCCCACGCTCGAGTACATGGAATTCCACCTGGGCGGTGAGAACTTCATGCACAAGCAATGGGGCCGCATGCTCCGCTACGCGAAGGAACACAACCCGGGCGTTTTCATCCTCACGAGCACGAACGGGCACTACTTCCGGACGGAGAAGGAGCGCCAGGAGCTGCTGGATTGCGGCATCGACGGCGTGATCTTCTCGATCGACGGTGCGACGCCCACGAGTTATGCCAAGTACCGCGTCGGCGGCGATTTCGATCACGTGATCGAAAGCCTGCGCGCGATCCTGCGGATGCGCCGCGCCCAGGGCCGGACGCGTCCGCTGACCGCGTGGCGATACATCCTCTTCAAGTGGAACGACTCGCCCGAGGAAATGGATCTCGCAAGACGCATGGCGAAGGAGATCGGTGTCGACTACCTCGCGTGGCATCTGAACATCGCAGACTCGGAGATCTCGTCGCCCCGGTACTACATCGGGAGTCCACACCTCGGGGAGATTGCTCACGAGTTGTGGGACAACATCCAGCGTTCGTATCCGCTCGGCAGCGGATACAACAGCTACACCGATCCGGGTGGAGCGCGAGCGGCGGAGCGTGCACTGGCGATCCGCCTCGCCTCCGACCTCTCGCCGAGAGCGTGAGCGGCGGGGCTCCTCCGGCCGATTGGCCGGATCACCGAAGGAAATCGCAGATCGCGCCACCAACCAGTGCCGGCAGGGTCTTCGTGTGCGCCGAGGCCGACGCGCCGCCCGAAGATGAAACTCCGGCCGTTCGATCGAAGGATCAAACATGCAATCACAGCTTCTCGCGTCGTTCTGGCTGCTGTGCGTCGTCGTACCGTCGTTGGCTCAGCAGCCGGCCGCGCCGCCGGCGCCCGAGTCGCGCCCCGAGAGTCGTGACGAACGGCTCGCCGACCTCGAGCGGAAACTCGAAGCCGCGCGGATCGAGGGGCACGTCGCCGGAATGGCCGTCGCGATCGTCGTGGACGACGCCGTGGTGCTGGCCCGGGGGTTCGGCCTTCGGAACGTCGACGCCCAGACGCCGGTGACCGAGAACACGCTCTTCGCCATCGGGTCGTCCAGCAAGGCATTCACGAGCACCTTGCTCGCCATGCAGATCGACGACGGCAGGCTTGCGGGCTGGGATGAGCGCGCGAGGAACTTCGTCCCGTCCCTTCGGTTGAAGGACCCGAAGGCGAACGAGGAGATCACCGTTCGCGACCTCCTCTGCCATCGGTGCGGTCTCATGCGGACGGACCTCTGTTGGTACGGGGGCAAGGCGACCGCCGATGACGTCCTGGCGGCGGTGGCGCGCGCGGAGGCCGTCGGCGAGTTCCGCAAGGCGTGGAACTACAACAACCCGATGTTCCTCGCGGCAGGTCTTGCGGCCGCGACGATCGGCGGCTCCGACTGGCACACGCTGATGAAGGAGCGCCTGTTCGTTCCCCTCGGGATGACGACGGCGAACACCTCGATCCGGGACATGCTGGCGGCCAAGGATCACGCCACGGGATACGCCTGGATCGAGGACAAGAAGATCCAGCGTGTCCGGCCCATGAGGGATCTCAGTGCCATCGCACCGGCGGGCGCGATCAATGCCAGTGCGCTCGACATGGCGCAGTGGCTGCGGTTCCAGCTGGGACGCGGGACCCTCGGCGGGAAGAAGCTGGTCAGCGCCGCGCGGATCGAGGAGACGTGGAAGACCCAGATCGACATGCCTGGCGGCGGCGCCGGCTACGGGCTCGGCTGGATGATTCGCGACTGGGGTGGACAGCGGTACGTCGAGCACGGCGGCAACATCGACGGGTTCTCGGCCGAGGTCGCCATGCTCCCCGATCGTCATGCCGGCGTCGTGCTGTTGACGAACGCGGAGCACGCGATGCTCCAGGCGACGGTCGCGCCCATGGTGTGGGACGCCTTGTTCCCGCCGAAGGACGCCGGCGTCGGTGTCCTGCCCGCGTCCAAGCTCCAGGAGATGGTGGGCACCTATCCATCCAAGGAGATGAAGATGGACTGCAAGGTGCTCGTGAAGGACGGGCACCTCCACCTGGACGTCCCTGGCCAGACGGTCTACGAGTTGAGGTGGCCGGACCAGGCGGGGTTCTGGTTCTTCAAGATCACGAACACGATCAAGCTCGAGTTCGAGCGCGACCCGCGGCCCGAGGCTGGCGGACGCGTCATCGCCATGCGCCTTCATCAGGGCGGCGCGACGTTCCGCATGCCGAAGCAAGGTGTGCCGCAGCCGCCCCAGCCGCCTCCGCCGCTGAGCATGTCCGAACTTCGCGCGCTCGAGGGCACGTACCTGTTCGAGCCGCGCAAAGAGACGTGGAAGGTCGAGGTTCGTGACGGCCGGTTGGGCTTCGATGTCCCACGGCAGATGTTCTTCGTCCTCAAGTGGCCCGACGACCAGGGGCGCTGGATCGACGAGCTCACGGGCGGGATGTCGCTCACGTTCCGGAAGGACGCCGCCGGGCAGGTCGACGCGATCGATTTCGTCCAGGCCGGGAAGACGTACGTCGTCAAGAAGACGGCGGCACCGGAGTCCCGTCCGATGCCCTCGATCGACGAGATCCTGCGGAAACGTTCGAAATCGTTCGGGCGCGATGCAGTGGCCGCGCTCGGCGACGCGCGCCTGGATGGCACCGTCGAGTTCGTCAACCAGGGCGTGGGCGGATCCGTGAGCTTCACGTTCCGCGATGAAAAGTTCGCCCAGCTCGTCGACCTGGGGGTGTACGGGCGGATCGAAAGCGCCTTCGATGGCACGTCGGCCTTCGAGCGCGCGCTCACCGACGACGTCACGGAGACGACGGGGGTCGCGGCGCGCTCGAAGCGCATGAGCGGATGCGCCCCGTTCTTCGGTGACCTGCGCGCCCTGTTCGACCGGCTCGAGGTCACGAAGGAGGACGTGATCGACGGGAGCCCTGCGGTCGTCGTGACGGGATACGTCAAGGATGACGAGCCGGTGACGCTTTGGCTCGACGTCGCGACGGGACTCACGCTTCGCCTGATCGCGAACGTGAAGGACGCTTCCGGCACGAACGAAGAGCTGGACGCGCGGTTCGATCGGTACCAGGACGCGCTCGGCGTGAAATTCCCCGGCAGGATCCGACTCAAGTCGGGCGGCGCCGGCGAGGCGCTGCTGACGCTCAAGTCGCTCACGGGAGACGTGATCGCCACGCCCGAGACCTACCGACTCGCGGCTGCTCCGAAGAAGTGACGCGCCTGCCGCGAGGCCGCGGCGTCACAACATCCCGCGCGCCAGCGCCAGCTCGGCATTGAGAACGCTGGCGCCCGCGGCGCCGCGCTCCGTGTTGTGCCCGAGCAGCGCGAACTTGATCCCGAGGACGGGACAGGAGCGGACTCGCCCGACGTGCACCGACATGCCCGCGTCCGCTTCCACGTCCAGTCGGACCTGCGGGCGGTCCTCCGCCAGGTGCAGGCGGATCGGGACCGGCGGGGCCGAGTGCAGGCCCAGTTCCTGGGGCGGACCGCGGAACGAGCGAAGCACGTCGCAGACCTCCGCCTCGCCGGGATCGCCGCGCAACCGGACCGAGACGGCTTCGGAATGCCCTTCGAGCACGGGAACGCGGTGGCACAGGGCGGAGATCGCCATGGGCGCCGGTGTGACTTCGCCGTCCGCGAACCGACCGAGCAGTTTGGGAGTTTCCTCTTCGACCTTTGCTTCCTCGCCGCGGATGTGGGGGATCACGTTCCCGAGGATGTCGAAGCTGGGGACGCCCGGATAGCCGGCGCCGCTCACGGCTTGCATGGATGTCATCATCACGGTGTCGACGCCGAACGCGCGGTGGAGCGGGGCGAGCGCCATGACGAGGACCGTGGCGGTGCAGTTGGGGTTCGTGACGATGGCGCCGCTCCACCCTCGCACGCGGCGTTGCCTCGCGACGAGACCGAGATGGTCCGCGTTCACCTCCGGCACGAGGAGCGGCACGTCCGGCGCCATGCGGAATGCCGAGGCGTTCGAGAAGACGAACGCGCCGGCCCGTGCGAATGCGGGCTCGATCTCCTGGGCTGGGATGCTGTCGAGGGCGCTGAAGACGCAGCGGGCGGCAGCCGCCGTGGGCGTTGCGTCGACCAGGACGAGATCGCCCAGTCCTTCGTACGGGTCGCCGCCGAGCCGCCAGACACACGCCTCGCGGTACGTCCGTCCCGCGTTTCGCTCGGATGCCGCCAGCCAGCGGATCTCGAACCGAGGATGGCGCGCGAGGCGGCGGACGAAGCGCTGTCCGACCATTCCGGTGGCGCCGAGGATCGCGACGGGGATTCGTTGGTTCATGACGATCGTCGTTCTGGCGCGGCCACACTGGCAGGGGGGTCGTGACCGCGCAAGCGCGGGAGTTCCGTCGAGCGCCTCGTGCCTGGGTTCGACCGGTTCAGGGATCGTGCGCGCGTCTCTTGATTGTATAACCTTACGGTTATATGATCGGCGCCATGGTTGCACGAGCCGTCAGAGAGAAGCTGGTGTTTCGAGCGATCTCGGACCCGGCACGCCGCACGATCCTGAATCGCCTGGCGAGCCAGGGCGCGACTCCGGCGTTGGATCTGGGGCGGGGTTTTCCCGCAAGCCAGCCGGCATTCTCCAAGCACCTGCGCGTGCTCCGTGACGCGGGCCTCGTGCGCGTCGAGCGCGCGGGCCGCCAACAGCTCTACTCCCTCGACCCGTCGCCGCTTCAGATGATCGACACGTGGATCTCTCCCTTCCGTCGTTTCTGGGAGGAGCGTCTCGATGCCCTGGGTCGGCACCTGGAGAACTCACGATGAAGGACATTCGCCTGGAACGCTTCTATCCACATCCGATCGAACGCGTCTGGACCGCGATCGCTACGTCCAAGGGCATCGGCGCGTGGCTCATGCCCAACGACTTCGAGCCGCGTCTGGGCCACCGCTTTCAGTTGCGCTGGAAGAAGGTCCCGGGCTGGCGCGGGTACGTCGAGTGCGAGGTCCTGGAGATCGCTCCGCCGCATCGCCTCGTGTATTCGTGGAAGGGCGACGAGAAGAAGTCGCCCCAGACCGTGCGCTGGACGCTGGAAGCGAAGGGCGACGGAACGCGGTTGCTCCTCGAACACGACGGCTTCCAGGGATTTGGCGACTTCTTCGGGAGGATCATGATGGCCAGCGGTTGGAAGAAGAAGTTCAAGGTCGAGCTGCCCGCAGCCCTCGAAGTGCTCGCGACGAGAGGGCCAACGGGGCTCGTGGATCGCAAACCCTGACGCGCGTCAGCCGGTTCAACTCACGGAGAGAATCAGATGGTGCGAGCCGACTATTGGGACGTGGACGACGAGCAGGTGATCGAGAAGACGGGCAAGTCGCTCGTCGTGTGGAAGAAGATCCTGGACGCCTTCGGCGCGGCCTCGAAGAAGTCGAACGACGTCGTCGCCTTCCTCCAGAAGGAGCACGACGTCCCGCGCTACTGGGCCAGGACGCTCACGACCAACTACTTGAAGGGCGCCGGCAAGTGACCTCTGGAACGCCGGTCACTTCTTCGGCCCGTCGTCATCATCGTCGTCGTCATCGTCGCGGACGGCGTTCCGGTCGAGCGTGAGCCGGAGCGTGCCGAGCCCGCGGCCATGAGCGCCGGCGAGGTCTCGCGGGTAGGGGATGGCCGGTCCCTTCGCCATCTCCCACAGGATGCGGTTCAGATCATCGTCGTCGATGCGGTCCGGGACCGAGAGGTCCATGGCCGACGTGATCTCTTCGAGACGCGCTGCGTTCGGATTGGCCGCGGATGCGGTCGCGTTCGTCTCGTTGAGGGGAATCAGGTTCTGCCGCAGGTCGAACGCCGTCAGGTCCGGCGTCTCGGTGAAGCACGACGCCATGACGGGGGCCGCCGCGTTCAGTTGGTTCATGGGCGGCAGCCCCAGAATCCGCTCGATCGTGTGGAGCACGGCCGTCTGGTTGTAGAAGTCGTGGATGACTGCGCGCCGGCGGGTGTACGGACTGATGACGAGGCACGTGGACCGGTGCCCATCGACGTGATCCCAA
The DNA here is from genome assembly GCA_044222185.1 of Planctomycetota bacterium. Classification (GTDB taxonomy): domain Bacteria; phylum Planctomycetota; family CAIWVZ01; genus JBGANV01. Next base: position 124,725 of record JBGANV010000008.1, on the reverse strand, counting down.
CCGTCCTGCGGATCGTCCTCGATGATGAAGATGCACGTCTTCTCCCAGAACCGACTGTGCGAGATGGCCTCGACGAGGCGCCCCACGGCGAGGTCGTTGTCGGCGACGTAGGCGCGGGGTGAGGGGACGGTCTTCTTCACGCCCGAGGTGTGATCCTGGGGCAGGTACACGATCGACAGGTCGTGCCACTCACCGGTGCGCTCGGCTTCGCGGAACTCGGCGAGCCAGCGGTCGATCCTCAGTTGATCGGGGATTCTCAGATTCCACCCCGGATAGTCCGGCGACGAGTATCGCGCGAGCGGGGCGAGTTGGATCGAGTGTTTGAAGCCGATCCTTCCCGCGGCGGATTCACGGTCGCGCCAGATGTCGAACCACGACGCGTTGGCGGGCTCCGTCGCCGGGAAGTCGAACTCGCCGAAGTTCCGAAACGTCCGGCCGTGAAGCAGTGCGTTGTCCCAGATGAAGTCGCATCCGGCGTAGGTGAGTGCGTCCGTGCCGAGGTCGTAGCCCCGCGTCCATCCTCCGTAGTTCTTCTCGTTGTAGTCCGTGACGATGCCCTGCGTCGCCCATTGGTGACCGTCGGCGGAGACCACGCCGTTGCAGTAGTAGTTGTCGAGGAGGGCGAACTCCTCCGCGAGCGCGTGCTGGTTCGGAGTCACCTCCCGCCCGTAGGTGCAAAGCGCGGGCGCCGCGTTGCCTTGCGGCAGGTCGCCGAAGACCTGGTCATACGTGCGGTTCTCCTTGATGACGTACACGACGTGCTCGAACACGGACGGCTCGCCGTGGCGCGCGGGCACGGGTGTTGGACGCGCGGATTCGTCGCCGCGAGCCATCGCCGCGAGCGCCTGCGGGATGCGCGCATCGCGGTGGACCTGCGCCGTCCACGCCGCGAGCGCCGCCTCGTCGCCCACCGTCGCGCGCGTCACGCTGCCGCGGTATCGCGTCGAGGTCCGCGCGTCGTCCTCGGGCCGCGGATCCTGGGATCCATCGCCGCGGACGTTGCCGATGAGCAGCGCCTCGCCGTCGACGACGAGTGAGCCGGGAAACCACCCTGCGGGGATGAACCCGCGCACCTGGGCCGATTCCCCGTTTCGCACGTCCAGTACTGCCACCGCATTGTTGCCGCCGCAGGCGGCGTAGAGCGTGCCGCCGTCGGGCGACTGAGCCAGGGCGTTCACGAGACTTCCGAACGGAAGCGCCGGATCGGGCGTGACGGCGATCGTCGCGGTGGTGACGTCGCGTGCCGTGTCGACGATCGAGATCGAATCGGAGTTGGCGTTGGCAACGAACAGGCGTGACCTCGGCGCGTCGAGGAGGAGGTCCGATGGATGCAGCCCCACCGCCACCGTCGCCACGACCGCGCGCTTCGCGAGATCGATCCGCGAAACCGTTCCCGTCATTCCGATGCCGCGCTCGTCCACGACGAGCTTGGACCCGGCGGTGTTGGCCGTCGCGTCCCCCTCGGCTGCGCGCCGGCCGCCGAAGTTGGAGACCCAGGCCGTCGTCTCGTCGGGTGAGACCACGACGTCGAACGGGCAGATTCCCACGGGGATCGAATGCGTCACCCGGCCCGTGCCCAGGTCGATTTCCGTCAGCTCGTTCAACACCGTGCGGCAGACCCACATTCGGGAACCGTCGCGCGACAACGCGAGCCCCGTGGGATTCGAGCCGGTCTTCTTCGGCGTCGGGACGTCGATGCGACGGGTCCACTTCAGCGGCCCCCCGCCCTCGGCCGTGGCGAACAGGAGCGACGACTTGGACGTCGTGAGGATCACCTGACGCCCGTCGGGCGAGACGGCGATGCCGTGCATGGACCCGCCGTCGTTCTCGATGGGCAGTTTCTGCCGGACGTCGAGCGTCACCGGATCGAGGACGATGAGATCGCGGGAACTCTTCACGAACAGCGCGCTGCGGTCCGGTGCCATCACCATGTCGAGGGGGCGTCCTCGGAACACGGAGGTGGGACCTGCAGGTCTGACCCACTGAGCGGTCGTGATGCGCCGTGCACCCATGTCCGCGTCCACGGCGCCCACGGGGCGCGAGTCGACCTCCACGGGCGCGGACGTCGTGCAGGCGCACAGGAGCAGCGCCGATGCGGCGATCAGCGGGCGGAGGAGTTTCTGCGAGCTCGTGGGCGTGCGATTCATGGCACCTCGTCGGGAAGGGGATCGGTCGGTTCCGCGTATCGACTCAGGACGAGGGGACTTTGTCAAGGTGGAAGTCCCCGCCGATCGGATAGGGTGTCCGCACGCGATGAACGCCGCGGCTTTTCAGGACACGCTGCGCTGCCTGGACCACCGACCGTGGCCGCCGCCCGCTCGGCCCTGGGTCATGCACATGAGGTGGGCGTCTCTCGCGTTCCTCCACTGGCCCGTGCCGGCCCGGGTGTTCGAGGGACGGATCCCGTCTCCTCTCCGACTGGAGACGTTCGACGGCTCCGCCTGGCTCGGGGTCGTGCCATTCGAAATGCAGGAGTCGGGCCTTCGCTGGCTCCCGCCAATCCCCGTGGCTCGCCGCTTCGCCGAATTGAACGTGCGGACGTACGTGACGGACGGCACGAAGCGAGGCGTGTGGTTCCTCTCGCTCGACGCCGCGAGCCCGGTCGCGGTGGCGATCGCCAGGTCGTGGTTCCACCTGCCGTACTTTCGCGCACGCATGGAATGCACGGCGGCTGCCGGTGAGGTTCGATACGTTTCCAACCGGACCCATGGAGGCGCGCCGCCAGCCGCCCTGAGAGCGCGCTACGCGCCGTGCGGAGACGTCTTTCGAGGGACGCCGGGTTCGCTCGAGGATTTCCTCACGTCCCGTTATTGCCTCTACTCCGCCGATCGCAGTGGCCGCGTCTTGCGCGGCGAGATCCACCACGCACCGTGGCCGCTCCAGCCCGCGCGCGTGCTCATCGAGGAGGACACCATGGCGCGGGCCCACGGCATCGATCTGCCGTCCCTGCCACCCCACGCCCTCTTCGTGGACTCCATCGACGTGGTGGCCTGGTCCCCGCGGCCGATCCATCCCTGACCTCTGGCCGACGTCAGTCGGCGCGTCTCCTGTCGAACGAGCGCATGGACCAGGAACCCGACGATCGCGAGGCCTGCAAGCGCGAAGGTGACGTCGCCTGCGGAGACGAGGCCCTCCAGGATCGGTTCGTCCTGGGTCTCAGAATGTCCAGAGAAACCCCACGGCCGCGGTGAACTGGGAGTCATCCGTCGAATCGCGAAACGGTGTGCTGCCGTCGGCGAAATCTGCCCGGATCTCGCATTGGATGACGAGGCGGGAGGTGGCGGCGATCCGCGCGCCGACCGTGATCGCACGGTAGGTCGTGGCGCCGCCGCCGACGGTCCGGGCGTCGAGTCCTCCGAGCCGCCCTTCCTGCAAGTCCAGGTAGTCGTCGTCTTCGGCGAACTGGGCGACGGCGAAGCCATCGTCGTCGCGAAAGACCTCGCCTCGGACCAGGAGGTCGACGACTTCGCTCACGTGGAATGCCAGGGTTGCGGCAGCGCCGTACCACTCGGGCCGGGTTCCATCCAAGCCGAGCGGCGCGTCGTCCTGACCGTGGTTCAGATCGACGTAGGCGGTGAGCCAGTCGACCGGTTTCATCGTGATGACCAGGTCCAGAATCGCACGTGCATCCGAGGACGGATGGACGCCGGCGAGGCGGTGGTAGACCGAGTCGTTCTCGGGCCCGACGTGAGCGCCGAGCGCGGCGGTCAGCCTGTCGTCGAGGAATCGCGCCGTCACGCCGCCATGGAACGACCAGGCGTCGTTGTTGTCCTCGATCGCCGTGTTGATGCCGACGACGGCGCCCGTGTGGATTTCGAGCCAGCGCGTCGCGTGCGTCGTGACGAGGGCGCCCGTGTGCTTCAACGGGACCCCGAAGTTGAAGATGTACCCGTGGGAGTCGAGGAGATTGGACTCCGGGTCCATCGTTTCGAGCCCGCAGAGGGTGGCGAACGTACCTATCTTCAGGTCGAGGCCACGCTCCGTGAGCCAGGGGAGATGGAGCGCGACCCACGACTCCACGACGTCGGGCTGGATGCTTCCATCGGTGACGTCCTCGAGAAGGCCGATCCCGTGCGTGAAGCGGGCATCCGTGCCGGCGGATGCCTGCAGCTTGAAGCTCCAATCGAACGCGGATGGATCCGAACGGAACGATTGCTCGACGGTGATCCCCACGCCGTTCAGGCGAAAGTCGTTGGCGCGGTCGTCGAACAGCCGGCCGAAGTTCATGCGGTCCGTTGGCTGGTGCGCGTTGAAGGTGTAGCCGGCCTGCGCGTGGCCGTGGATCCGAACCCGCGAGAGTGATTCGCCGACCAGGGATTCGAGGGCGTCCTGCAGCGGCCCCGGTTCATCCTGCGCGGGGATCCGCTGCACCGTCGCGACCGCGGCCACGGTGATCGTGAAGACGCTCGACCAGACTCGGTTCATGGGCGACTCCTGCGAGGGCGCGATGGCCCCGCGATCACCGTAGGTCGCACGGTGATGGGGTTGCGCTGAAACCCTCGGCCCCCGCGCTAGTGGCGCGTTGAGACCGGGCCACCGCCGGCCGCCGATCCCAGGACGGCTCGGCCATGACCGGGATCTCTCGCGGTCGCAGGTCGGGTCAGTGATCGTCCGGCGGAACCGCCTCAGGCGGCCGGGCCGGAAGGTCGACGCACCCCGCGCAACGCAGCACGCCGCGCATCTGCTGCAGGCCACGGTGAACCCGCGAGCGGATCGTCTCCGCGGGGATCCGCAGTCGGCGCGCGATCTCGCCCGGTCGAAGCCCCTCGAGGTACCGCATCTGGATGGCGGTTCTGTGGATTTCGGGGAGTTGGAGCAGCGCTGCCATCACCGTGTCGTGGGCGTCCGCAGCGCGCGCCTTCGAGGCGGCCGCGACCCGTGGCACTTCCCGCGCGACGCGGCATTCGCGCCGCGCGCGTCGACCCTCCGACCGCCAGTGCTGCCGCGCGTGGTTTGCGACGACGGTCGACAGCCAGGCATGCGGACGGGAGCGGTCCCTCGGGGGATGTTGAAGGAGGCTGAGCCAGGTGTTTTGGACGACGTCGTCCGCGTCGTGCACGTTTCCCGTGATGGTTCGGGCCAGCGTGCGGAGAACGCGGGTTTGTTCCAGGATCGTGTCGGGTTTCATGGAGGCCGGCGTCCGCGCTTGGGCGGGCGCTCGATCTTTGAGGCGACGGCTGACGGCGCGCGTGACGGGGGCGGCGCGGCGGCCGTCGTCTGGCCGGACCTGAAGCGGCGGGCCGCGGACAGGCTCCGTCGCCGGTCCTCCGGAGACGCGACCCTGTTGCAACGGCGAGCGGAGCTGGGAACGGGAACGGCCCGCCTCGGCGCGGCGTTCGCCGCAGACCGCGACGACGCCCGGGCTCGGGTCCGCCGGCAGGGCCACGCCGTCCCGCCGTGCAACCACGCGCCGCGCACCTTCGATCGCGCGGCGCGCTCCGGGCCATGCGCTCAGGTGGAATGCGGTTCTGGGTTGGAGGACTCTGGGGCCGACGCGGTCCTGCGTTCCCGGCCTGGATCAGCGCGAGTCAGGGTGTTCCGACGCCGTCGTCACGGTCGAGCGCCGACGAGGCCGGCGATCGGGGCGGGACGTCGCCGCGACGCTGCCCCAGGAGGTGGGTTCGGGCGTCCCGCCGCCGCACGGCGTCCATTGTTGGGCCCCCGACCCACGCGTAGAATCGCGCGGCTCATTGCGCCCGGGCACCCGCTCGTTGTAAGTCTTTGGCCTCAAAGGGGCTGCGCGTGAACGACTCGATCTACTGGTCCGCCCTCGTCGCCGGACTCCTGGCCCTCCTCGTGCCGGGAGTCGTGCTGCTGTTGACGGGGCGGATCGCGCCGCGGCGGGAGAACGCAACGAAGTCGTCCGTGTACGAGTGCGGCATCCCGCCGCAGACCGACGCGCGGCACCGCTTCTCGGCCAAGTTCTACCTCGTGGCGATCCTCTTCGTGCTCTTCGACATCGAGGTCGCGTTCCTCATTCCTTGGGCGGTGGTGTTCCGCAGTCTCCCCGGGATCTCGGTCCTCTTCGAGATGGCGCTCTTCATCGGCGTGCTCGTCGTCGGGCTCGTGTACGTGATCAAGAAAGGCGCGCTCCAATGGGAGTAGACTCGTTCTTCGCGAACAAGACGGGGTTCTTCGCGACGAGCCTGGACACGCTCGTCAACGGCGTGACGAACTGGGGGCGGCTGAATTCGCTGTGGCCCTATCCCTTCGCGACCGCGTGCTGCGGCATCGAGTTCATGGGTGTGGCGTCCAACGTCCACGACATCTCGCGGTTTGGCGCCGAACTCGTCCGATTCTCGCCGCGTCAGGCTGACCTGCTCATCGTCGCCGGCACGATCACGCACAAGATGGCGCCGGTCTTGAAGCGGATCTACGACCAGATGCTCGAGCCGAAGTGGGTCATCGCCTTCGGCGTGTGTGCTGCGAGCGGTGGGTTCTACGACAACTATTCCGTCGTCCAGGGCATCGACCACGTCATCCCCGTCGACGTGTACCTGCCCGGGTGCCCGCCCCGTCCGGAAGCCTTCTTCGAAGCCCTCATGATGCTCCAGAGGAAGATCGAGAAGGACCGCGGGGACGTCTACAGCAAAGAGCGCGTGCCCCAGATGGCACACAACCGCTGAGCCCGGAGACGCGAAGTGAACGAGATCCTTCAGGAGCTCCGGACCCGGTTCCCAAACGACGTCCTCGCGACGGCTGAACAGCACGGGCAGGTCGCCGTCACCATCCGTCCGACGGCGCTGCGTCCGGTGATGGAGCACCTTCGGACGCCTGCCGGTGGCGGGTTCGACTTCCTCGCCGACCTGGCTGGGGTCGACGGCATGAACCTGGGCTGGAAATCCCACCGGTTCGAGGTGGTCTATCAGCTCCGCTCCATGGCGAGCGGACGGCGGCTGCGGATCAAGGCGGCCTGCCCGGCAGTGAATCCCGAGGTTCCGACCGTCTCCGACCTTTGGAAGTGCGCCAACTGGTTCGAGCGCGAGGTCTGGGACATGTTCGGCGTGAAGTTCACCGGACATCCGAACCTGAAGCGCCTGCTCACGCACCACCGCTTCGTCGGGCACGCGCTTCGGAAGGACTACTTCGTCAAGGACCAGCAGTGGCTCGACGACGAGGAGGATTCGCTCCTCGACGAGTTGGGTGAGGTCGGCGAGAACCCGGCGGATGGTGGCTTCAGCGAGCTGATCCCCGTGAACATCGGCCCGGCACACCCGGCCACGCACGGGACGCTCCGGGTTCTCGTGAAGCTCGACGGCGAGACGATCGTCAAGGGCGTCGCCGAGATGGGTTACCTGCACCGCGCCTTCGAGAAGCACTCGGAGGTCGGCACGTGGACGCAGGTGATCCCGTACACCGACCGTCTGAATTACTGCTCCGCGATGCTCAACAACATCGCGTACTGCCGGGCCGCCGAGAAGCTTCTCTCCATCGAAGTGCCCGAGCGGACGAAGTTCATCCGCGTGATCATCGCGGAGGTGAGCCGCATCATCGACCACCTCGTGTGCATCGGTGCGAACCTCGTCGACGTCGGGGCACTGACGAACTTCTGGTACTGCTTCGCGTTGCGTGAGAAGGCCTATGAGGCCCTCGAAGGCCTGTGCGGGGCGCGGCTCACGTCGTCATACGTCCGCATCGGCGGCGTCTCCGACGACCTGAACCCGACGTTCATCGCCCAGATCCGCGACTTCATCAAGGAATTGCCCAACGCCGTCAACGACGTCCTGGGATTGGTGAAGAAGAACCGCATCCTCCTCGATCGTCTGGTCGGAGTCGGCGTGATGCCCAAGTCGGAGGCCTTGTCGTGGGGCTACACCGGGCCCTGCCTCCGTGCGAGCGGCATCGCCTACGACATTCGCAAGGCCGAGCCGTACGACGTGTACGACCAGATGAACTTCGACATCCCCACGGGTTCCGTGGGCGATTCGGCGGACCGGTTCTTCATCCGCTTCGAAGAGATCTCTCAGTCGTTGCGGATCCTCGAGCAGGCGCTCGATCGGATCCCGGAGGGGCCGGTCTTCAGCGCCGATCGCCGTGTGGTCGCCCCGGCGAAGCCTGACGTCTACAACAACATCGAAGCCCTGATGAACCACTTCGTGCTCATCTACGAAGGCATCAAGGTTCCGCGGGGTGAGGCCTATTCGTGCGTCGAGGGAGCCAATGGCGAACTCGGCTTCTACCTCGTGAGCGACGGCACCGGCCGGCCGTATCGCGTCCGCGTCCGTCCGCCGTGCCTGCCCCTTTTCGCGAGCTTCACGCGACTGATCGAGGGAGCGATGGTCGCGGATGCCGTCGCGATCCTGGGCACGCTCAACATCATCGCCGGAGAGTTGGATCGATGAGCCCTCAAACCGGAGCGGCGCCCACACTGAAGCTGAAACCGGCCGTCGAGGCGCACATCGACGACTTACAGAAGCGCTACCCCACGAAGGCGGCCACGCTCCTGCACGTGCTCTGGGCGATCCAGGACCAGGAAACGTGGATCTCGAGGCCTTGGATGGAGTACGCCGCCGCGCGCTGCGACGTCGCCCTCTCCAAGGTGTTGGGCGTCGTGTCGTTCTACACGATGTTCCATCAGCAGCCGCCGGGGCGACATCACGTCCAGGTCTGCCGCAACATCACGTGCACCATGCTCGGCGCGGAGGAACTCCTCGCCTGCACGAAGAAGAAGCTCGGGATCGAGAACGGTGAGCGCACGCCCGACGGCAAGTTCTCGCTGGAGGAAGTGGAGTGCCTCGCGGGATGCAGCTGGGCGCCCGTCGTCCAGATCAACCGGACCTATCACGAGAACATGACGCCCGAGAAGCTCATCAAGCTCCTCGACTCGCTGGAGTAATGCCGTGACGAAGGTCCTCACGAAGAACTGGGGCACGCCGGATTCGCACCGGTTGTCCGTCTACCAGAAGAACGGCGGCTACACGGCGCTGAAGAAGGTGCTCACGGGCAAGATGACGCCGGCCCAGGTTACCGACGAGGTGAAGGCCTCGGGCCTCCGCGGCCGTGGCGGCGCCGGCTTCCCCACGGGGATGAAGTGGACGTTCGTCCCGCAGAACACGGGCAAACCGATCTACCTCTGCATCAACGCCGACGAGTCCGAGCCGGGCACGAACAAGGACCGCGAGCTCATGGAGCGTGACCCGCACCTCGTCATCGAGGGCGCGATCATCGCAGCCTACGCCATCAACGCGAGGACGGCGTTCTTCTACGTGCGAGGCGAGTTCGACCTCTCGCACAGGCGCATGCTCGAGGCCGTCGACGAGGCGTTCAAGGCGGGGATGCTCGGCAAGAACATCATGGGCTCGGGGTTCGACCTCGAGTTCCTCGTCCACCGCGGTGCCGGCGCCTACATCTGCGGCGAGGAGACGGGGCTGATCTCGTCCATCGAGGGCGGCCGCGGCGAGCCCAAGTTGAAGCCGCCGTTCCCCGCCGTGAAGGGCGCGTTCGGCTGCCCGACCATCGTGAACAACGTGGAGAGCGTGGCCGCCGTCCCGTGGATCATCAACAACGGTGGTGCCGCCTACGCAGCGATGGGCACGGAGAAGAGCAAGGGCACCAAGCTGATCTCGGTTTCCGGCCGCGTGCGGCGCCCCGGCAACTACGAGGTCGTCCTGGGATATCCCCTGAAGAAGCTCCTCTTCGAAGACTGCGGCGGCATGCAGGATGGCTACCGCCTGAAGGCCGTGATTCCCGGCGGGTCATCCGTTCCCCTGGTGAAAGCCGACGCCCTCGACAAGGTCAACCTGGATTACGAGTCGTGCGCGGCCAACGGCACGCTGCTCGGATCCGCCGGGTGCATCGTCATCGATCACACGCAGGACATGGTCCACTTGTTGACCGTGCTCGCGCGCTTCTACTCCCACGAGTCCTGCGGCCAATGCACGCCGTGCCGTGAAGGCACGGGCTGGGCCTACCGCATCCTGAAGAAGATCGACTCGGGCAACGGAACCAAGAAGGACCTGGACACGCTGCGGACCATCGGCCTGCAGATGTCGGGCGCCACGATCTGTGCATTGGCGGATGCGCTCGCCATGCCGATCGCCTCGTTCCTCAAGCAGTATCCGGAGGAGTTCGAGGCGAAGGTCAGCAAAGGAGTGTTGGTGTGAGCGACCAGCCCCAGATGGTGAACATCGTCCTGAACGGACAGACCGTGCAGGTTCCGGCCGGGCGTCGTCTCATCGACGCGGCCATGGACCACGGCATCGACATTCCGCGCTTCTGCTACCACTCGCACCTCTCCGTCGCGGGCAACTGCCGCATGTGCGCCGTGGAGGTCGAAGGGCAACGCGGCCTTCCGATCTCGTGCAACACGAACTGCACGGAGGGCATGAAGGTCAACACGGAATCCGATCGCGTGAAGGCCGCCCGCCAGAGCGTGATGGAATTCCTGCTGGTCAATCACCCCATCGACTGCCCGATCTGCGACCAGGCGGGGGAGTGCAAGCTGCAGGTCTACTACATGCAGCACGACCTGAAGCCGTCGCGCCTCGAGGTCGACAAGGTGCATTACGGCAAGCGCATCCCCGTGGGACCCCGCGTCACCCTCGACCAGGAGCGCTGCGTCGAGTGCACGCGCTGCATCCGCTTCTGCGACGAGGTCACGAAGACGAGCGAACTGCGCATGGTGAACCGGGGGGACCACAACGTGATCTCCACGTTCCCGGGCACGGCTCTCGACAACGCGTACTCGGTCAACACGGCTGACATCTGCCCCGTCGGCGCACTGACGCAGACGGACTTCCGCTTCCAGGCCCGCGTGTGGTTCTTGAAGTCGAACCCGACGGTGTGCCCTGGCTGCGCCAAGGGCTGCAACGTCACCGTCGACTACTACGAGCACACCATCGTCGCCGATCACAACGGCACGGCCTATCGGTTGAAGCCGCGTGTCAACGATGCCGTGAACCAGGCCTGGATGTGCGACTTCGGCCGCGAGGAATACAACCCGATCAACGAGAGCCGGCTGCTCGATGCGCGGCTGAACGGAGCTCCCAAGCCCCTCGAGGACGTGACTCGCGAGGCGCGCTCGGCACTGCAGCGCGCGGGCCGCAACGCCGTCGTCATCACGTCGTTCGATGCCACGCTCGAGGAGATGGAAGCGCTCCGGCGCCTGGCCGCCGAGTCCCTGGCGGGTGCGACGTTGGTCGCGATCCCCGTGCGCGCCGACGGCACGGCGGACAAGTTCCTGATCCGGGCCGACAAGCATCCCAACCGCAAGGGCGCGGAGTGGCTCGGCATCGCCAAGAAGGTCTCGGATCTTCCCGGGCTTCTCGCGGGCAAGGCCGCCGTGCTCATCCACCGTGCCGACGTTCTCGCGCTCGATGGCGATGGCAAGGTTCGGGGGGCGCTCGAGCGCGTCGCGACGCGCGTGGTCATCGCGGCGAACGATTCCGCCACGGTCGCCTCGGCGACGCACATTCTCCCCGGAGCGTCGTTCATCGAGCGTGAGGGCTCGTGGGTCAACGAGGACGGTCGCATTCAGCGCGTCCGACGGGCGTACCGGCCACGCAAGGGAACCAAGGACGACCTCGTGCACATCGCTGCGCTCTCGGGCGGCAAGATCTCCGAGCGCGCCGCCTCGCATTTCGACGCACTCGGGGCCCAGTGCGACAAGTTCCAGGGCATCACCTTCGACGACGTCGGTGATCAGGGCGTGATGGCTGGAGCGCGGAAGCAGGGAGTGGTGGTCTGATGGAATTCGGCATCCTCGCCATCCTGCTCAAGGCACTCATCCCGGCGCTCTTCGTACTCCAGATGTTGCCCGTGATGATCTACCTCGAGCGCAAGGGCTCGGCGTTCATCCAGGACCGCACGGGGCCGAATCGCGCGTTCATCCCCGGCATCGGGCTGCGCCTCGCCGGCGTCGTCCAGAACTTCGCCGACATGATCAAGCTCCTCCGCAAGGAGGACATCATCCCGTACCACGTGAGCCGGTTCTATTACGTGCTGGCTCCCGGGCTCGCGATGTTCTGCTCGTTGCTCGTGGGCGCCGTCATCCCCTACGCGCACTCGATCCGATTCGACGACGGGTCGATCTTCACGGTGCAGGCGATCGACGCCAACATCGGCATTCTCCTGACGCTCGCCGTGAGTTCGGTCGGCGTGTACGCCGTGGCGTTGGCCGGGTGGGCGTCGAACAACAAGTTTGCGCAGCTCGGCGGACTGCGCGCGTCCGCATCCATGATCTCCTACGAGATCTCCATGGGGCTGGCGATCGTCGGCGCGCTCCTCGTCTACAACTCGACCAATCTGAACGACATGGTGAAGGCGCAGGGGGACACGTTCCTCCTGGTGCTCCCGCGCTGGGGCCTCTTCCTCCAGCCGGTCGCCTTCGTCCTCTACCTCGTGTCGGCGTTCGCGGAGACGAACCGCAACCCGTTCGACCTGGCGGAAGGCGAGTCCGAGCTCGTCGCCGGCTTCCACACGGAGTACGGCTCGTTCAAGTTCGCGCTCTTCTTCATGGCCGAGTACGTGAACATCGTCGTGCAGTCGTTGATCATCGCGACGATCTTCCTCGGCGGCTGGCAGATCCCGTACGTGTCGCACGAGTGGCTCGTTCAGCCCGATCACGCCTCGGCCGTTCTGAAGGTGATCCTGTGGTTCGTGCTCCTCGGCGGTGCCTTCATCGGCTGGAAGCTCCTCTCCTGGGACAAGCGCAACAAGAAGCGCTGGACAGACGCGCGCGCGCGCGAAGGCAAGGTCCTGTCGGTCCTCCTGGGATTCGGCCCCGCGCTCGCCGCCCTCGCCGGAATCATCTTCTGGTCGGGCGGCCTCGGCGTCAGCGCCGCCGGCGTCTGGACGGCCGTCATCCAGTTCCTCGTGCTCGCCACGAAGGCGTTGTTCTTCTGCTGGCTGTTCGTCTGGGTGCGGTGGACGACCCCGCGCTTCCGCTACGACCAGTTGATGGCGCTCGGGTGGAAGATCCTCCTCCCGCTCGGCATCGCCAACCTGTTCGTCACCGGACTTCTCGTGAAGGCGTTCTCGTGATGGGAGCCACTGCATGGGCTTGATGGAAGACATTCGGAAGCGCGGCCCGTTCAGCGAGCGCGTCTACCTCGTCGAGATCCTGAAGGGGCTCGGGATCACGTTCCGCCATCTGTGGCGGAACCTGCGCAAGCCGTCGGGCATGCCGACCCACGGCTACCCCGAGATCAAGAACCCGTTCCCCACGCGGTTTCGCGCCGTTCACCGGCTGACGAAGCACGCCGACGGGGCGCCCAAGTGCACCGCCTGCATGTGCTGCGCGACGTCGTGCCCGGCGGGCTGCATCCACATCGTCGCCGCCGAGTATCCCGATCGGAAGATCGAGAAGTACCCGGCGAGCTTCGACATCGACCTGCTGAAGTGCGTCGAGTGCGGCCTGTGCGTCGAGGCGTGCCCGTGCGACGCGATCCGCATGGACACCGGCATGTTCCCCATGCCCGCCTACGAGCGGTCGACGTTCATCTACGACAAGGCCCGGCTTCTGTCGCACGAGCCAGCGACCCCGGGCGGGTACCGGCCCGGCATCGGGGGCAAGTGATGGAGAAGATCCTCTTCTGGGTGTTTGCGCTCGTCGCGACCTGCGCCGGCGCGTTCGCCGTCACGCGCAAGCGCCCCATGTCGTGCGCGCTGAGTCTCGTCGTCTCGTTCGTCGGCCTGGCGGGCCTGTACGCGCTGCAATCGGCGCCGTTCCCTGCGGCGCTGCAGATCATGCTGTACGCGGGCGCCATCATGGTGCTCGTGATCTTCGTGATCATGTTCCTGAACATGCCCGAGGATCAGCTCGATCATCGACCCGACGTCCGCGAAGACCGCTTCTGGCCCACCTTCCTCGTCATCCCCCTGGCGGCAGTCCTCATCGGACTCGCATCGAAGGTGGAGATCGAGGAGGCCCACACGCTTCCCGCCGACTTCGGCTCGGTCGCATCCACGGGGCACGAGCTGTTCGAGACGTTCGTCTACCCGTTCGAGCTCGTGTCGGTGCTTCTCCTGGTGGCCGTCGTCGGCGCCGTCGTCATCGCCAAGAAGCGGCTGAACTGAGGAGATCCACTTGGAACCTCGCGCATTCCTCATCGTCGCCGCGATCATGTTCTCCACGGGAGTCCTGGGATTCCTGACGCGGCGGAACCTCCTCGTCATCTTCCTCTCGATCGAGCTCATGCTGAACGCGGCGGCGCTCGCGCTGATCACGTTCGCCCGCGTGTGGGCCTCGGTATCGGGACACGTCCTGTTCTTCCTCGTGCTCGCTCTCGCGGCTGCTGAATCGGCCGTCGGACTGAGCCTCGTGATCGCGATTTATCGACACAAGCACGCGGTCGATGCGCAGAGCATCTCGGACCTGAAGGGCTGATCGTGGAAACGCTCATCGTCTTGATCCCGTCGGTGCTCCTCTTGGGCGCGGCGTTCCAGGCGTTCTTCGCCGCGCGCTCGACCACCAAGGGCCCGTGGTGCGAGAAACGTCTGGGCATCGCGGGAGTCGCGGCGCCGGCCGTCGCCTTCCTGTGCGCCGTCGCCCTGTTCCTCGGCCTGGACTCTCCCGGCCAGCACGCCGGGCGCATCGAGGCCCACCTGTGGAACTGGATCGCCGCCGGCAACGTGTCGATCGACCTGACGTTCCGCGTCGATCATCTGACCGCCGTGATGCTCCTCGTGATCACGGGGATCGGCTCGCTGATCCATCTGTACTCGGTCGCCTACATGCACGGCGATGGCGGCTTTGCCCGCTACTTCGCGTGCCTGAACCTGTTCACGTTCTTCATGACCGTGCTCGTGCTCGGCGGCGACCTCTTCGTCCTGTTCATCGGATGGGAAGGCGTCGGGCTTTGCTCGTACCTGCTGATCGGCTTCTGGTGGACGGACGCCGAGAAGGCGCAGGCCGGCCTGAAGGCATTCGTCGTCAATCGCATCGGTGACGCGGCGTTCCTCCTCGGCGGCTTCCTCTTGTGGAAGACGGCCGGGACTCTCGACCTCGCTCGCATCCATCAGCAGATCGAGTCGGGCGCGCTGACGACGGCCCTTGAGGCCTCCTCGGGCGTGCTCGGATTCTCCGTCGCGACGACGATCGCGATCCTCCTCTTCATCGGCGCCACGGGCAAGTCGGCGCAGATTCCGCTCTACGTGTGGCTCCCGGACGCCATGGCCGGCCCGACGCCGGTGTCGGCGCTGATCCACGCGGCGACCATGGTGACCGCAGGCGTCTACATGATCGCCCGCCTGAATGCCCTCTTCGCCATGAGCGCGACGGCCCAGGCGGTCGTGATGGCGGTCGGCGCGCTGACGTGCGTCTTCGCGGGCTCGATGGCGCTCGTCCAGTTCGACATCAAGAAAGTCCTCGCGTACTCGACGGTGTCGCAGCTCGGTTACATGTTCATCGGCGTTGGGACCGGATCCATCGGTTCGGGCGTGTTCCACCTCGTGACACACGCCTTCTTCAAGGCGTGCCTGTTCCTCGGCGCTGGCTCGGTGATCCACGCGATGCACCACGAGCAGGACATGCGCCGCATGGGCGGGTTGAAGGACCGCATGCCCATCACCTGCGCGACGATGATGATCTGCGCCGCCGCCATGGCCGGCATCCCGCCGCTTTCCGGGTTCTTCTCGAAGGACGAGATCCTCTGGCGTGCCTACGAGCGGGGTGGGGTCGGGTTCTTCGCGTGGGCCCTCGGCAGCGTTGGCGCCGCGTGCACGGCCTTCTACGCCTTCCGCCTCATCTTCATGACGTTCGGCGGCCAGTACCGCGGCATGAAGCGCGCTCACGCGCACGGCGACCACGGGCACGGCCATGACGATCACGGCGAACACCACGCGCTTGCGTTCCACGAGATCAAGGAATCTCCGCGCGCCATGGTGATCCCGTTGATGGTGCTGGCGCTCGGCGGAACTGTGATCGGGTTCCTCGCCGTTCCCGAGGTCCTCGGGGGGCACAACCGCTTCGAGCACTACCTCGAGCCGGTGATCGCGAAGATCGGCCATGCGCATGCCGTCGAGCACTCGCCAGCGACGACCGTGATCGAGCAAGCGCTCATGCTGCTCTCGATCATGCTGGCCATCCTCGGCATCGGCATGGCGCACCGCTACTACATCGCCAAGCCGGCGCTTCCGGAGGCCATGGTCGCGCGGTTCCCCAACCTGTACGCGCGGCTCGTGAAGCTCTGGGGCGTCGACGAGATGTACGTGCAGAAGGTCGTGGACCCGCTCCGGAACGCGGCGGACAAGACGCTGCATCAGCGAATCGACGT
Organism: Planctomycetota bacterium; assembly: GCA_044222185.1. Classification (GTDB taxonomy): domain Bacteria; phylum Planctomycetota; family CAIWVZ01; genus JBGANV01. Next base: position 108,511 of record JBGANV010000008.1, on the reverse strand, counting down.
TCGCATCATCGAAGCGATCGTGAACGGGTGCGGAACGGTCGCGAAACGGATGGGTTCGGTCGTCTCGCTCGTGCAGGACGGGTCGATCCAGAATTACCTCACGTGGATGGTCCTGGGCGTGCTCGTCATGCTTCTGACCCTCCTGGCCTGACGACGGCGGAGAATCCATGCTTCACCTGGTGACATACCTCCCGCTGCTCGTGGCGATCGCCCTCTTGTTCGTCAAGAAGGACGAGGTCGCGAAGGTTCGTCGGCTCGCCCTTGCAGGCACGGGGCTCACGTTCGTCCTTTCGCTCCTCCTCGTGGCCAACTTCCAGCCGGCGTCCAACGGCATCGGCTACTTCACGGCCGGCGAGTGGGTGCCCACGTTCGGCATCCGCTACGCCGTCGGCGTCAACGCGATCTCGCTCGTCCTGATCGTTCTCGCCACCTTCCTGGCGCCGCTGACGCTGAAGGCTTCGTGGTCCTCGATCGAGGATCGCCTGCGGGACTTCTGCTTCTGGTTCCTGCTGCTCGAGTCCTTCATGATCGGCGTGCTCACCGCGCGCGACGTCTTCCAGTTCTTCGTGTTCTGGGAGCTCCTCCTGCTGCCGATGCTGTTCATCGTCGGGCGATGGGGCGGACATCGCCGCATCTACGCCGCGGTCAAGTTCTTCATCTACACGATGGTCGGCTCGCTGCCGATGCTCGTGAGCCTGACGTACGTCTACCTCCGCTATCGCGCCGAGCATCCCAGTTCGCCGAGCTTCCTCATCGAGGACTGGCAGACGCTCCACCTCACGTTGCGCGAGCAGACCTGGTGCTTCGTGGGCATGGGCTTGTCGTTCGCGATCAAGCTGCCGCTGTTCCCCGTGCACACGTGGCTGCCGGACGCGCACACGGAAGCGCCGACGCCGGGCTCCATCGCGCTGGCCGGCGTGCTCCTGAAGATGGGTGGCTACGGATTCCTCGCGCTCGCCATGCCGCTCTTCCCCGATGCCGCGCGCGCGCTGGCGCCGACGGTGATGGTCATCTCCGTCATCGGGGTGATCTACGGCGCGCTCGTCGCCATGGTCCAACCCGACCTGAAGCGCCTCGTGGCGTACTCGTCGGTGTCACACATGGGCATGGTGACGCTGGGAATCTTCTCTCTGACGCAGACGGGCATCTCCGGCGGCGTCGTGCAGATGGTGGCCCACGGCATCTCGACCGGCGCGCTGTTCCTCCTCGTCGGCTTCATCTACGAGCGGCGGCATACGCGCCTCATCGCGGACTTCGGCGGGATCGCCAAGGTCATGCCGCTCTACACCGTCGCGTTCCTGCTCGTGACGTTCTCGAGCATCGCGCTGCCGGGCACGAACGGGTTCGTGGGGGAGATCCTCATCCTCTTCGGGGCCTACAGCGCCTGGCCTGCCGTCACCGCCTTCGCGGTCACGGGCGCGATCCTCGGTGCCTGGTACATGCTGCTCGCCGTGAAGCGCGTGTTCTTCGGCAAGATCGTCCACGCTGCCAACGAGGGCCTGCGCGACCTGACTCGCCGCGAGCTGCTCCTGGTCCTGCCGTTCGCCATCGTGATCCTGCTCACGGGCGTCAAACCCAAACCCATGCTCGACTTCATCCGTGACGACGTGGCGCGCCTCGACGCTGCCGTGCACCGGACGATCGTCCCCGCGAATCACACCGAGACGACAGGGCGCTGATCATGAGCGACTTCCAATTCTCCCTGCCTCTCTTGTTCCTGTGCGGCGGCGCCATCGCCGTCATGTTCGCGGGCACGAAGAAGGCGTCGCCGACGGGCCCGTCGCCGCTCGCGCCGGGGCTCGCGGCTCTCGCCACGTTGTGTGCACTGATTTCCATGATGGCGCTTCAGCCTGGGGGGAAGGGCCGCCACTTCCAGGACTTCGCCCTCGCGGACTCGCTCGGCTTCGCCGTCGGCCAGGTACTCCTGGTTGCGACCTTCGCCACGATCATCCTCGCCGGTGATTATCTGAAGAAGGCCGAGGCCAACTTCGCCGAGTTCTATGCGCTGCTCCTCTTCTGCGCCGCCGGCATGGTGGTGATGGTCACGACCGACCACCTCGTCACGCTGTTCCTCGGCCTGGAGATCATGTCGCTCGCGCTCTACGTGCTTTCGGCATTCGTGCGGCGGCGCGAGGCCGCCATCGAGGCTGGTGCCAAGTACTTCCTCGCGGGGTCGTTCGCCTCGGGCCTGTTCATCATGGGCATCGCGCTCCTCTACGGCGCGACGGGGCACCTGGATGTCGCCACCGCCGCGGCGCTCATCGGCAAGAACGGACTGGCGAGCACGGGCTTCGCGCTCCTGCTGGCAGGCTTCGCGTTCAAACTCTCGCTCGTGCCGTTCCACCAGTGGGCGGCCGACGTGTACGAGGGAGCGGCGACGCCGGTCACGGGTTTCATGTCGACGGCGGTGAAGGTCGCGGGGTTCACCGCGTTCTTCCGCTTCGTCGCGAACCCGGCTGTCCACGAGTTCGGTGAGCACGCCATGGGCTGGCTCGCGGGCATCACCATGATCGTCGGCAACGTGGGCGCGCTGATGCAGAAGTCGATCAAGCGCATGCTCGCGTTCTCGAGCATCGGGCACGCCGGCTACCTCATGCTGGGCCCCGTCGCGTGGAATGGGGGCGGATCGCCGGCGCTGGAATCGGTCGTCTTCTATCTCGTGGCGTACACGCTCACGAACATCCTGGCCTTCGGCGTGATCGGGTTCCTCGAGACGGCCGAGGGCAAGGGCGTCGAGTGGCAGGACATCACCGGGCTGCGCTGGCGCCAGCCGGTCATGGCGGTCTGCCTCTGCATCGCCATGCTCTCGCTCTCCGGCGCGCCGCCGACTGCGGGGTTCCTGGCGAAGTTCCGTCTGTTCGGGGCCGTCATCGATCGCGCCTCCGTGGGCGACTCCACGATGTGCTGGCTTCTCGTCACGATCGCCGTCATCACGTCGTTGATCTCGCTGGGCTTCTACCTCCGCGTCATCGTGGAGATGTACATGAAGCACCCGACGGGTCCCGAGCCCGTCCGTCCCAAGTTCAGCCCAGCCTACACCGCGGCCGTGATGGGACTGGCGGCATTGGTGCTCTGGCTTGGGTTCGGGCCCACGATCTTCGGCGTGGGCGTCGAGGGGCTGTTTGGATTTGCCAAGGCCGCCGTGGGCTCCAAGCCCTGACGCGCATACACTCTCCGCGTCATGACCCTCCTCGGCCTCTTTGCCGTCGTCACCGGCCTCGCCCTTTGGCTCGGGTCCGTGGTGTTCTTCTGGTGGGTCGTGATCCCGGTCTTCAGCAAGGGACTCGTCGGCGGCAAGGTCGCGGAGAACCTGAACTCCATCGGGCGCTTCTATTACCTTTTGAGCTACGCGTGCGGGTTCCTCATGCTCTTCGGCTCGCTCGGCGCGTTGAGCAATGCGGACATGCGGCCGAACACGATCGCGTTCATGGTCTTCACCGCCGTCGGTGAGGCCATCTCGCTCTACGCGGGCATCGTCGTGCAGCCGCGCTCGCTCGGTCTGCGCGAGCGCCTTCAAAGCAGCGCCGGCACCGACGAGAACCCCTTCATCCGCGAGCGGTTCGATCACAGCAACCGCCTCTCGATCTTCCTCAACGCGCTCGTGGTCTGCACGCTCCTCGCTGCCTCGCTGTGCCTGAGCGCCATGTTGAGCGCCGCCCACGCGCAGCCGACGGGGCACTGAGTCCGGCCCTCGGCGGAGCGCCACTCGACCCGAGCGATAGCGAGGACGAGTGGCCGGATCGCCGGTCCACCCGAGCGATAGCGAGGGGGACCGGTCCGGCCGACGTGATCGCGCGTCGGAACTCGAGACGATCATGCGGTCCGTGTGAACGCGGGCGAGTCGCCGCGAATGCACGGCACGGGTGACGGTCATCATCGGGTCGCCCGCGGATTGACGCACGCCGGACCGCGCGAGACCCGCGGCGATCCGGCCAGTCCCCGCCGAGACGGCCGAGGACCGGCGCTCCTCGGCCCGACCGCTTCAGCGCGTAGAGAGGCGACCGCCACCGAGCCTATCCGCAGCGTATTCGTTTCTTGGATCGGCGCGGCTCGGCCATGACCGCGAGTGCGCCCGAGCGATCACTTCTTCCGACGGCGACGCGAGCGGGTCGGAGCGACGTCGATGATCACGACATCGCCCCGAGCGATCTCCTGGCTCCACGTTTTCTCGTCGAGGTAGAAGTGCTCCCCGGCGTAGACGCGATGGAACCGGACGATCGGGTTGTCACGCAGCGTGAAGTAGACCCGAAACCGGGACCGGGGAAAGTCCTGGTGGAGCTTCGCAGCCCAGCACTGAGCCATGATCCGTCCGATCGTCTCGGCAGCGCGGAAGTGCGGATGTCGCATTCGCACGCGCGTGCGGCGAGCATCGAACACTGACCCGAATTGACCGAAGAAGTCGAGGATGTGGTGGTGGTCGCTCGATTCCAGGCCTGTGCGGTCTGTTCCCCGCTCGCGAAGCCGCGCCTTGACGGCCGTGGCAAGCCGTCCTCTCCCTCCAAGCGTCATGTGCGGTCGCCGACCGTCGAGCGCGACGAAGATGCAGCCCCCGCATTCCACGAAGGTCGGCCAGAAGTACTTGGCGAACTCCGCGACCGCCGCGATCGGGCTTGCAGAGTGCTCCTGCAGTACCGTCTTCGGCTTCTTGCCTGTCGCCCTTTTTCGTGACCAGTTCATGTCAGGTGGGCAGCGTATCACCGAACCCACGTGGGCTGTGATGGGCGTCCCGTCAGCACGATCCTCTGATCCACGCCCCCCCGATGGCCGCACTCCGCCGGCACGCTTTCGATCGCCGGATTGGCGTCCCCGACGGATAGACTCAAGCGGACATGAGCGTCGTCATCAGCCTGCTCACGATCGGTGCCGGCGTGGCCCTGGTCAGTCTCGTCGCTTCAGTTCTCGCCGCCATCGCCGTTGCGCGCACTCGGCCGACTCCTGAACGGAAGGCCCCTCGGCACCGCGACCTCACCGTTTGCGTCGTTCTGTGCGCATCCTCGATGATGACCGCTGCCTGGTACGTGGTGATCTACTACCACCCCGGGCGATGGAGCGACGCGTTCGGTGTGCTGACGGCAGGGACGAGCGCCGCTGTGCTCGCGGTGACGCTCGTGATTCCACCGATGCTCCCTCGATGGACGACTTCTTTGCCTTCGCTGCGCATTGCTCGGTTGCTGACCGGGAGCGCAGTCTCAGGCCTCGCAGCGATGGCGATCGCGTCGACGGCCGTTGCGGGGATGTCGAACGCCTGACGTTGCGGATGAGCTCTGACTAAGAGACTCGATTGCCCGGCCATGGCGGGCGCGGGTAGCCTCGGCGTCGACTGCGGGAGCGCGGTCGACGGTCGCATGGGTGATCGAGCCGTCGCGCGGAGTATCGTGGCAGCAGTGCCCGATCGGATCATCGGAGCGAGTAACGCAGTTCGACCCTCGCACATCGAGGCGGGACGGAGGGCAGGATGAGCGACGACGTTGACATTCGGGATCTTGCCTCCCGCTTCCGTGCGCTCGGCGCGCGGGACCCGGAGCAGTGGGCGCGCTCGCAGGTGACTGAGGGGATCAACCAAATGGCTCGATATCTGTTCTTGCGCCAGGCGTGGCGTGGAGTCGTCGCCGAGAACGACGCTGCGTGGATCGATCGTCAGATCGAGACCGCGGCCGCGGCGCCGACGGCGCCGTTTGCTGGTGTGGGCCATGCGGCGAAGTCACTGCGCGATCGAGGCGCGACGGATGCGGAGCTGTCGACGCTCGTTCGTTGGGTTCAAGCGCGAGCGCTGTTCGACCTCTGCTACTTGCTCGAAGATCCTGGGACCCTCGAGCCCGACGCGGCCGACGTCGCGTGGCGACTGTTCACCGTCGATGCTGATGGCAAACCGATCGAGCCGATCGGGGGACTACATGAATCGGTCCTCGAGACCGACCCGATGGGGCGCGAGGTGTGAGGAATCACTCGAAGGTTGAGAGGCCGAACGAGCCGGGCGTCGGAACGGGCGTTTCGACGGAGCGCACGGGTGACGGTCATCATCGGGTCGCCCGCGGATTGACGCACGCCGGACCGCGCGAGACGCGCGGCGAACCGGCCAGTCCCCGCCGAGGCGGCGGAGGACTGGCGCTCCTCGGCCCGATCCAGGTTGAAGAGGAACGAACGTCGTCGGCGGCGGCGGACGCGTGTTGCGGATCGAAAGTCCGCAGGGGGGAGCGCCGGTCGACCCGTCGCGACAGCGACGGCGCGACCGGCCGGATCGCCGGACGACCGAGGCGAAGCCGAGGCGTCCGGTCCCGCGGGCGTCGCCGTGCCGCGTTCCGTTCGAGGATCATGCCGACGTAGTTGATCTCGCACCGAACCACGATCAACGCCGGTTGGCCCGCGCGAGACGCGCGGCGATCCGGCCGGTCCCGGCCGAGACGGCCGAGGACCGGCGCTCCGGGTGGGTCGAATCGTGCGGCCGCTGGCGGGCGCGGGTAGCCTACGCGTCGGGCGCGGGCGCGCGGTCGACGGTCACACAGGCGATCCGCGTCAGGCAGCGGGGATGTCCGGATCCGATCAGCGAGGAGTCGAGCGAATGCGCAGCGTCATCAGCGTGAGCGTGTGGGTCTTGGCACTCTGTGCTGCGGCGCTGCCGCAGGACTCGAGGCCGGCCGAGGTCTACACGGCGATTCGTCTCACGGACGTGGAGCACGTGAGCGACAAGTGGGGTGAATACGACGACCGCTGGATGTCATCGGGAGAGCGGATGGTCATCGTGCGTGCCGACGTGATGGCACCCGCAGAGGCCGCGCTCGTGTGGCCCGAGTGGGAAGGTGAAACGCGCATCACGGCGACGCTGTTCCTCCGCTCCGAACCCGGACGCGACGTCCCGGTGACGCTGACGTTGCCGGGACGCCGGCCGGGCACGACCGCGCAGCAAATCCAGTCCCGAGTCCCCGCCGCCCGGCTCGGGAATGCGACGCGCGCACAGTTCCTCGAGGCCGCGCGGACGCGCTTCCGAGCGCTCCTGGACGCCCGAGTTCCTGGCTCGGCCTGGTTCCGCCACCGGCTCGCGGAAATCGCGCGCGAACTCCCGCCGCAACCGGCGACTCCGGATGCGCGGTCCCGTCGCATGTTGATGACCGGGCGCGCTGATTCGGGCGATGACGCCTACGACACCTACGACTTCTTCTCCGGCGGCCGCGCCGTCGCGGAGAACCTCCGTCTCGATCGCGCCCTCGCGCCGATCGACGGGGGGACACCGTCGGTCATGGTCTGGTCGATGCCGGGAATCACGACGGCCAGCTTCGATTGGAAACCGCTGACGGCCACGCTGAAACCCGCGAAGGACGCGCTCGCGAGCCTCATCCCCGAAGATCAGCACGCGGCGTTCTTCCCGAGCCTGCAGGCTCTCTCGGTGACGCTGGATGAGCTCGAGGGCGCGGGCCGTCCGATCCTTTGGGGCTACGAGGAGCGCTGCGAGGACTCGGGCGCCCGGAGTTTCTACGAGCGTCAGCTCGCGGTGTCGGTCGCGAACCTCGCCGGGTCCCCGGCAGGCGCGACGGTGACGAGCGTGGCGATCACCGGCTCCGACCCGTATTTCAGCACGGGGACCGACGTGGCCGTCCTGTTCGAATGCGCGCGTCCCGACCTCCTCGCCGCCGAGTTCACGGCGCGTCACGCGGCCGCCGCGAAGGGGCGACCGGATGCAGCCCCGGTCGAAGGGGAACTCGCAGGCAAGAAGTACTTCGGCGTCGCGACGAAGGATCGGGGACTCTCCTCGTTCGTCGCCGTCTTCGGTCACGCCGTCGTCGTGACGAATTCGACGGCGCAGCTCGATCGCGTCGTCCGCACGTCGGCGACCCCGGAGTCGTCGCTCGCGGCCTCCCTCGAGTACACCTTCTTCCGTGATCGTTATGCGCGCGGCGCCGCCGACGAGTCGGCGTTCATCCTCCTCACGGATGCGACGATCCGCCGATGGTGCAGCCCGCGCTGGCGCATCGGCGATTCGCGGCGCACGCGTGCGGCGGCGCAGCTCGCGGAGATCACTGCGCGCGCGGCGCAAGCCATCGTTCGCGTGTCGGCGGGTCCCGTGCCCGCCGAAGGCATGCCGGAGGGATTGGGAGCGCTGTCGTTCACGGCCGAGGGTGTCCATTCCGGCACCTACGGCAACCTGCGGTTCCTGCGCCCGATCCTCGAACTCGAGATCGAGAAGGCGACGCAGTCCGAGGTGGACGCCTACGCCCAGTTCCGGGACGCCTATCAACGTCGCTGGGCGCAGTACTTCGATCCCATCGCCATGCGGCTCGGCTTCGAGGCGGGGCGGATGAGCCTCGACGTGACCGTGATGCCGCTCGTCGCGATCAGCGATTATCGAGACCTCATGGAGTTCTGCCGCGGCGCGCGCATCAGTCCCACGGGCTGCGACCCACATGACTCGGCCGTCGTGCAGTTCGTCGTCGCGCTCGATCCCGCCGCCGGGGCGTTCAGCGACTGGCCGAGACGCGCCGAGCGGCTCCTGCCCGGCCTCGAGTCCGTCGCGCTCTCCTGGCTGAAGGGCGGAATCTCGGTGGCGCTCGACACGGATCCGATCCTCGACAAGATCTTCGCTCACGGCACCGCGGACCCACAGTCCGAGCAGTTGATGCAGCTACCGCTGCTCCTCACGGCCGAGGTCAAGGACCCGGTCGCCCTCGTCGCGTTCCTCACCGGCATTCGAGCGGTGACGAACGAAATGGGGCTCGGAACCGTCCGCTGGACGAAGGATCGCCATGGGGACTTCGAAACCATGACGCTCGAGGCTTCCGAGGGCTTCATCGGCCGAGAACCCAGCGCGCTGCATTACGCGATCGCCGATCACACGTTGTTCGTCGCACTCCGCAAGGACGTCCTCCACCGCGCCCTCGACCGCGTGCTGGACCGCCGCGCGCCGGACTCCAAGCCAGCGACTCCGTGGCTCGGCGACCACGCGGCGATCCACGTCGATCGCAACCTGGTCGATCTCCTGATGCGGTTGGACGGCGAGCGTGAGTCACGCCGGCAGGCTGATCTCGCGTGGTCCGCGCTCCCGATCCTCTCCGAGTGGCGCCGCCTGTTCCCGGATGAGGACCCGGTCGCCGTTCACGAGAAGCTCTTCAAGCTTCGCCTCTCGGACCCGGCGGGCGGCCGGTACGTCGTCGACGCTGCGCACGGGATCGTGTCGGAGTTCTATGGCCACCCGACCGACACGCGACCGGGGCCCGCCAGGCCCAAGGCCCTCGAAGGACTGCGGCGTGCGCGTGCGGGACTGACGTTCGAGAACGACGGCCTGCGTGGCCGTCTCGTCATCGAGCGCGAGACGAAGTGACGGCGTTCACCGCCGCGCTCGCTGCGCGGCGGCCGAACCTCCGCGGTGCGATCAGAACGTGACCGAGTCGGCGTTGCTCACGAAGACCAGGTTGTAGCCCGCCGTGAGCCCGACCTGGACGAAGTCGACGGTCACGCCCGCAAGGAACGAAAGCGCGCCGGCCGGAGCGGTCAACGGCACTTCGGGGTAGAGCCCAGGCGCGTTGAAGTAGTGGAGTGGGTTCCCGACGGCGGGCGGAGCCTGCAGGATCGAGATCGTCGTGGGGTCGGGGATGAGCCCGAAGAACGGTCCGATACCGACGGGATTGGCATGCACGAAGCTCAGCAGGGTGAACCCTTGAGCCGCCGTCGGGGCGCCGATCGAGGGTATGCCGTTGATCACGAGATCGCCGACTCCGCTGCCGGTCGTCTGCACGTCGAACACGTATTGGCCGACGGTGACGAAGTTCGTCTTGACGATCGTGCTGGCCGGGAACGACGCGTCCGTGACCGTGAGCGCCACGGTGTAGGTGCCCGGCGTGACGTAGACGAACGACGGGTTCTGTTGGAACGAATCGATGATGCCGTCGTTCTCGAAGTCCCATGCCCAGGATTGAACGCCCGCGGGATCACTCGAGTAGGAAAGGTCCGTGAAGTTCACCGTCCGGGGCGCCGGTCCGGAGGCGCCGGTGGCGCTGAAGTTCGCGAACAACCCCGTGCCCGGCTGGTAATGGATCACTCCGTTGAAGACGCGGGGAGTGAACGTTCCGCCGAACGGGTACACCTTTCCGCAGCCCTGGAGGAATTGGATGAACGTGTCCTGGGCATAGACCGCTCCAACGGCCGTTCCGTTGGTGTAGGCCATCGTTCCGCTGGTGTTCGTGATGTAGAAGGCCTGGGTCTGCCCGCCGGAGATCAGTTGGGAGAGCGGCAGCGGAATCGGCGTCGGCAGGTTCGTCCCAGCAGAGACGACGCCAGGGACGACTCCGAGTTGCGTCCAGCCGACCGAGCTGTTCTCCGTCCCGACCCACGTTCCGGAGTGTGTCCAGATCTCGATCGTCTGCGTCGTCCCGGCCGCGATGCTGCAGTCGAATGACGTGATGAGCACCGTCGAGAGCGCGACGATGTCGAACATGACGCCGTTCTGGCCGTTGCCGCCAGCGAATGTCGTCGTTAGCGAGAACTGTGAGAACGACACGGTCGAGAGTGCGAGAACGAGTGCGGCGACCTTGAGGCGGCAGGCTTTCATGAGGCAACTCCTGGATTTCACACGATCGGTCGGAAAACGGCTTGGGGCAAACGTAGTCCCGAACCGCGGGAAGTGCAAGCTCGGTCGTCGCCGGCGTCCGATGCCTCGGAACCCGTCGGAGCCGGTCGTCGGGTCACCCCGACGGCGGATCGCGCCGGCCCAGCGGCAGGAGCCGCGGGACGCCCGCAAATGCCGCGCAGTAGGCGTTGTCCGACTCGAGCGATGCCTCCTCGATTCGGATTCTCCACACCAGGATCAGAGCGTTCATGAGGGTGAAGACGACCGACGTCACCCAGGCCGTTTGGATCAGCGGCACGGCGGTGATTTCCAGGATCACACCCAGGTAGTTGGGGTGGCGGATGTAACGGTAGATCCCGCGGCGAACCGGTGATTCGCCGGGGAGGGTGACGACGCGTACGCACCAGCGGGCACCGAGGGTTCGCATGGCCGTCATTCGCAGGCCCTGGCCCACGAGGAGAACCCCCACCATGGGCCACGCGAGCGCAGGGATGAACGGGCGTCGACCGAAGACCACCTCGGCGATCATGCCGGCGAACCACGACACGTGCATCGCCCGCATCCATGCGAAGTGCGAGGGCGCGTGTTCGCGCCCGCCGCGCGCCACGAGGGCGCGCACGTGGGTGGCACTGATTCGCAGCTCGATGAGCCGCTGAACGCCGAGCGCAGCGACGACCAGCGCAAAGACCGGGCTCATCGATCGACCGTCATGGGTTCGAATTCCGCGGATGCCGGCGTCTGCTGGCACGTCGCCGGCCCGACTCAGACGTCCCGAGAGGGGCGAGCCTCGCCGATCGAAGGGGTTCGAAACGACGACGGCCGGTCCAGCATGCTGCCGGCCGGCCGTCGCCTCAAGCACCGATCGTCATCACGAGCCGATGACGTCGTAGTTCCCGTTCATGTTCGGGATGCAGGTGAGCGTGTTCACCGCCGGAGTCGCGATCGCGGCGTTGAGCTCGTAGATCATCTGATTGCCCGTGCCGAGAATCGTGCCACCGATGGTGAACGGAGTCGCGCCCAGGTCCGTCGCCGCTCCACCGGGGGACATGCCGAGGAACTCGGCGCTCGCGGTTCCAGGCAGGATGCCGCTGAGCCCGTTCATGGCGATGGCGCCCGAGATCGTGTCGAAGACGATCTGATACGTCACGGAGTTGGCCGCGGACGTCGCGCCGAAATGCCAGACGCCGTTGTAATTGACGGACACGATCCCGGGTGCCGGGTTCGTGACGTCGATCTGGCCGCTGCCGGCCGTGCCCGGGTTCAGGTCCATCCAGGCGCCGATGAAGGTGCGAGTCTGGGCTTCTGCCGCGGTCGGCGAGAAGTCGGTGTCGGCGGTGTCGAAGCAGACGCGGCCATTCGAGATCACGTGGATGGTCGAGCGAACGACGCCGTAGAACGGGATGCCGAGGTTGGCGCAGCTCGGCGGCGTGTTTCCGCCGACGGTGATCGAGACGGCGCTGTCATCGGTCGTCGGTCCCGCAACCGGGAACGCGATCCCCGTACCTCCCGTTGCGCTCAGATCCAGACCGGCGCTGAGCGTGAACCCATCAGGGTTGCTCGCGCTGAGGTTCACCATCTGCGCCTGGATCGACGGGAGAGCCGGCACGGAGAACGGCAGGCTCAGTGGCGCGAACGGGAACGCGAACGCGAGGCCGTTCAGGAACGTGAGGCTCGGATGCACGAGGTTCAGGTTCACGATCTGCCCTGATCCCGTGGTGATCGCACCGCCGCTGACCGGGACCAGCGAAGCACCGATGGTGAGGCCCAGGTCCCACGGGAGCGAGCTGCTGCTGCCGAGGTTGAGCGTCGCGTTGGCGCCCACGCACCGGCTGGCGGTCATCGGATTGAACGCGGCGCTCGTCGAACCGTCGAGGTCCAGGCTCGAGCCCGCCTGGTTCACCTGATATTGCGGCGGCACGTTGGCGGGCGCGTAATCGATCTTCACGACCGGGACGAACTCGTTGTTGTTGAAGTTGCGTGACGCGGCCGAGCATCCCGTGCCTGCCGTCGTGTTGCCGTAGCGGTTGCCGCCGACGGCGCCGGCTGCGCCGGTCTGCCCGTCGATGGCCGCACCCCAGGTCGTCGTCGCGCCGCAGACCTCGAGCTGGATGACGAGGTCTCGACCCTGCGTCGGGTCATAGAGGAACGGCGTCGTGATGCCGAGCGAGAAGAAGGTCGCAGGACCCACGGCCGCTGGCGGAACCGGTCCGCCCGTCCAGGGGGTGGCTGCGCGAACTTCGAGCTGATCCGTGAACAGGTTGTTGGCGAAGATCGTGTCCTGTCCGGCCGGCGGCGTGCCGACGCCATAGTTGTTCGGGCTCGATGCCATCACGATGCGGACGCTCGGGAAGTTGAACGCGGCGACCGCTGCATTCGCGTTCGAGCGGACGTAGATCTGCGTGATCAGTTGCGGGGCCTGAAGGACGAACTGGCTGGAGTCGTAGACCCATTGCCACTTGTGGCTCGCGGCCGCCGTGTTGAACGGGAAGGAGGACGAACTCGACGCCTCCACGGTGAGCAGGTTGTTCGGGAGGCTCTGGGACTGCGCGGCGACCGTTCCGCCGAGCACGCACAGCGCAAGTGCTGACGCAAAGAAACTACGCGACATGAGTTGCTCCTGGGGCTGCGTCGTCCGTGACGACGGCCCTGCCACTACGGGTGTTGCAAAAAAACGCACGAATCGGCGCAGCGCTTCCGGGCGATGGCATGCAGGGGACATCGAAACGAACGATGACCGACGCGACGACCGGAAGCGGCCCACGGCACGGCGCCCAACGAGGGGCGCACGTCGGGAGGGGGTGAGCTTAGTGAACGATCAGCGCCTCGGTCAAGCGCCACTCAGGCGTTGTCGGCGCGTGCGGGTCGGCTTTCTCCCGCCCGAACCTCGGATGGGATGTGGACGATCGTCCGGGTGACGCTCGGCGCACCCGGGACGAATCGCCGGGTGCCGAATGCGTGCCGTGGGGAGTTGTCGTTCAATTCCCGTCGCAGAGGTCAGGATTGAAGCCCGAGCGGTGACGCGAATCGCTGTCGGGGTCGTAGATCGCGAGGATCTGCCCGCCTTCCACCACGTAGGGATCGCTCTTGGGATAGTGCGCCTGCACCACGGCGATGAACCAGCCACGGCCGAGGACGTCGCCCGCGTCGATGATCCCGGAGGACTCTTCGTCCAGATTGAACGGGGCCTTCGCGGCGAGCGAAACGTCGCCGAAGCGAAGCGGATCGTGCATCGCCAGCAACTTCAGTGTGTCGGTCGCGATGTCGTACTGCCAGACCTTGGCGTTGTGCGCCGAGCCGCCCGTGTCCTCCTGCATCAGCACGTGTCCGCTGCGATCGATCGTGATGTTGTCGAGCATGTTCTGGGCTTCCGTGCCGTCCAGCAGGATCTCCATCGTCCCGCCCAGTTCGGGCTGCGTGCGATCGAAGAATCGGAGGCGGCGCAAGCGGCTGCGAGCGATCTGCGAGCCGAGCCCATCCTTCACCTGATCGATGCGGTCCGTCGTCACGAAATAGAAGTCGTTGGGATTCTCCGGATCCCATGCGCCGTCCTCCGGCCGCAGGAAGCGCGTGACGCCCGCCGCGTCGCTCGTGGCGTCGAGCTGGGCCGAGGTTTGACCCGTGACGTCGCCGAGGGGTGCCAGCGAGAACGGGCTCGTGAGAGCTGGCGTCGGATCGCGTGGTTCGATCGGCTGGCCCGGGATCACGACGCCGTACAGCGAACCATTGGTGAGGCCGGCGCGCTGCACCGGGTTTCCCGAGTTCTGCTTCGTGCCGACGTACACGTAGACCTGGCCCGGCGTCGTGTCATCGAGCGCGACGACGACCGTTCGCAGACCCGTGGCCGGGTTGGCGACGACGTTCTCGAAGGCCATGCGACCGAGGCGCGGGAGTTCGTACGAGGTGCCCGCCGGGGCGCCCGTGACGACGTGAGCCCACGCATGGCCGCCGTTCGCCTCTTCTCCGTTCATGAAGATGCGACCGTCGAACCCGAACGCGCCGAACTTGAATGCGCTCTTCGCCGGCAGGTCCGCGGAGCAGAAGCGATCGAACACCGCGCCGAGGGCCGGCGGGTCGTAGGTCGACGTCGCCGCGTTCCACATCGCGACCTGTTGAACGAGGTCCTCGCCACTCACGACGTCGAAACCACAGCTGCTGCCGTAGAGCTGGCGGATGACCCACTTGGAGATGAACGCGCCGCCACCCGTCGTGCTGTGCGCGTGCGGAACGCCGACCCCGGCGCTCAGCTCGTGGTTCACGAGCAGGGTGAACGTGCCATCGCCGTTGCCGAAGAGGCCACATCCGTCGGGGATTCCGGCGAGGCGATAGGGCGCGCCGCCCGTCGGCGCCGTGATCGCATCACCCGTCGTGAGGATCGACGCGACGATCATCCCCTTCTGCATCCCGACGAGGTACGGCGAGTCCGAGCTCGACGGGCCGTGGAAGGAAACGGCACCACCCTGCGCCGCACCGTTCGCCGAGAGAACTCCACACATCACCAACGCAACGACCCAAGTGCAACGCTCGCGGAAGCTGGCCTGCATGATCTTCTCCTGTGTGACCGTGTCCAGATCGAGCGCCGGCCACTCCGGCGCACGCACAAGAAAGCGCGGAGGCGTGGAAGGGCGATGAACCCGGGAACAAGACTCCGATGGGAGTGACGCCGACGTTCGTCGCGCGGGTCGCGTTCGGGCGTCGAACGCCCGCGAATGCGCGGCTGGCAGCGGAAAACCAGCCCCGAAGCCCTCGCGCACGATTCGCAGAAAAACCTGTCCGGGGGCGACGCTCGTCCCCAAGTCGGCGTAGCTCCTGCGCGCAGTGACGGATCCGTCGCCGCGCGCGCGGTGCAGATCAGCGCCGTCGCGCTTCGAACGTCGGAGCCGCCAGGCGTCAGGTTGCGAGCGTTCGAATTTCCGCGCGTGTGGAAACACGACCCACGCGTCGAACGTCACGCGACCCTGGACGCGAGGTCCTCCCGTGCGCGCAGGCGTCGGTCGGTGGCGTCATCGATTCAGTGGTTTGCGAAGGTCGTGGCTGCATGCGCAGCACGTGATGTGAGGAGTCGTTTCCGATGTCTCATTCGAAAGTGGTCGGGTTCGTCCTTGTCATGTTTCTCGTCGCGTCGATGCTCGACGCGCAAGGCCCGTTCTCGAGTTACCCGCCGGGGTATCCGTTCGGAGCGCCGGGGACGCCGAGTCACCCGAATGGCTACGACGGATTTCCCGGGGACACGCCGGCTGGAACACCCGGCGCTCCCGCGGGGTGTCCGCCCAATGGCGGCAATGGCGGCCCCGGAGTGAACGGCGGCAACGGCGGCCACGGCGGGAACGGCGCTGGCATCGGCAGCGGCGGCAACGGCGGTCGCGGTGGTGACGCGTTGAACGGACCGGAGCGGCCAGGTGGGCGCGGCGGCAACGGAGGCAACAGCGGCAACACTGGCGGAGTTGGCGGTCGCGGTGGCGACGGCGGTCGCGGCGCCAACGGCAGCGCGACAGGAACGGGCTGTGGCGGTGATGCCGGAGACGGCGGCTCTGGATTCAACGGCGGCGGTCGCGGTGGCGACGGCGGATGGGGCGGCCCGAAATCGGGTGTCAATCCTCCGGGCACGCCTGGCCAGGGACGCGGCGGAAAGGGCGGTCGGGGTGGATCCGTCTACGTCGGCGGCAACGGAGACGGCGGGCACGGTGGATGGGGAGGCGCCGGAGGGAGCGCTTCGACCTGGGGCAACAGTCCAGGCGGGCCCGGTGCCGACGGTGGCTGCGGTGGCAGCGGGCAGGGCAACGGCAATGGCGGGCTCGGCGGACCGGGCGGTCCGGGCGGCGACAGCAACGGCGTGAGCGCGGGTGGTCGTGGCGGTAACGCCGGCCATGGTGGCCACTCCGCGGGTACGGGTCTCGGCGGGAATGGTGGCATCGGTGGTGCTGGTGGCCGCGGCAACCAGTTCCCGGCCGCCGGCCCGCCCTATTTCGGCCCCGGCGGTGATGGCGGGACCGGCGGCAATGGCGGCAACGGAAGCCACCCCGGCGATGGAGCGCGTGGCGGGCCGGGCGGCATCGGTCTGCCGAACGGGGGGCAAGGAGGCGCCGGACACGACGGATCGGGGCCGCCGGTCAGCGGCTGGCAGATCCTGGAGGTGATCCTCTCGATCGGCGGTTTCGTGGTCGGAATCGTGATCTGAGTTCACGGCGCTGAACGATCCGCAGGCTGCTGCGTGGTCGGATGATTCCGGCCACGCAGTCGGCGCGAGGCAATGTCATGAAGACTCCAAAAAGCAGGGCGCGGTGGTTCGCGTGTGCAGTGGTCGCGATCGCTGCAGGGTTCTTTGGATGGCTGCTTGCGCGCGGTGTCGATGATGACGCCGGGCAGCGGTCTCACGACTACGCGCAATGCCGCCCGGACACCGTGCGGCCGGACCCGGTCGGTTTCGTCAACGGCGTAACTGCCGTCGTGAACGGCCCGGGCGCCGATGACTCGGAGTCGATCGTAGAAGGATCCGTCGTCGATGGGGCCGACGTACCGGTCTCCTGCGGAGTCGTGAAGCTCGTCGCCGAGTCCCAGATCCGCGCGCCGAACGACTGCGTGGGCCCGAAGTTGGCCGTGGATCCCGTCGGGCGGTTCCGATTCCGGGACGTACCCGTGGGGCAGTACGCGGTCGTCGTTGTCGCGGACTCGCTTCCTCCAGGCATCCTCGCACCCTTCGATCAGTCGTGCAGCGATCGCGCCCGCGGCCCAGCGACGAAGGGCTACTTCGCAGCAAGCGTGGACGTACCGTCGCCCGGAACGCGGGCGAACGTCGTGGTCCGGGTCTGGAAGTCGATCCAGGTGAGCGGGTTCGTCGTGACGCAGTCCGGCAGGGCCGTCGCTGGCGCGGACGTGCGGCTGCAGGCGATCCGCCCCGGCCTGGAATCCGTGCACTATGACGGTCGGACCGACGAATCCGGGAAGTACGTTCTCTCCGATATCGCTCCCGGGCTCTATCGTGCGATCGCACTTTCGACGGGTGACGATCCCGCGTGCCAGTCCCTATCACGCCCCGTCCCGATCGACGTGGCGATCGTTGATGGCTGTGGCTCGTCGGTCGTGCCCAATCTCGTCCTTGGTGGACGCGTCACCGTGCGCGGACGCGTGCTCGACCAGGACGATCACGGCTACGGCAACGGTGTCGTGATCGCGTACGTCGCCACGCCGGTCGGATCCAACGTGACGCCCCACAACTGGAACTCGGAGCTGCAGCGAGCCGTCACGGCCGAAGACGGCACGTTCACCCTTGCGGAAATGCCCGATGCGGAGGTCATCGTTCAGGTCGAGCCCGAGGGATACGTGGGCGGCCGTGAGCTTGCCGGCAATCGACTGGTCGACTTCGCGCCCCTCCGTCGGCTGGACCTTGCGCGTGCGGGCCGATTTGTCCAATTGGGCGATCTTCGTGTGGACGTCAGTCGGCCGTTCCGCGTGTCCGGTCGCTTGACTCGGGACGGCGCCGAGTCCGCTGATTCCGCGCGGCCGTGCGACCTCGTCATCGAGGTCGTGCCGCGGAGCGGATTCGCCAATTCACGTTTGGCGCGTGGCCGGCCGGCGCCCGTCTCGACCATGGTTGTTCCGAAGGACGCCGGAACTTTCGCCTGGGCGTGCGAGACTCCGTTCCCGACCGTCGAGTTGCGGGTCCGTCGCCATGGCGGGGAAGTCGTCCGCGTCCTCACGTTCGATCCTGTGCCAGACACCGCGGCCGAAGCGATCGTCGAGGTGGGGAGCGACCACACGAAGTAGCCGCGGCCAATGCCGGTCCCGGCGCGAACTCCGGGCACTCGTGGGACAGGGTCGATATGATCCCCGGCCAAGGACCCTGCATGCCACGACTCCTCATGGTGCTGCTGGCGCTCATCACCGTGGTGGGTGCGATCTGGCTCTATCCGTTCGACGCGGATGGGCCGTTCTCGATGCACGATGGGATCTGGTACGGGATCAACGCCGAATCGAAGCCGAAAGAGGCGATCATCGGCCATCACCCGCTCTTCCACGTGGCGGCGTTGGGGTTGGTGGCGCTCTTGCGCATGGGTCACGTGGACGCGCCGGGCCACGTGGCGATCCGCATCCTCGCGGGCGCGGGCGGGGCGGCGCTCCTTTGGGGCCTGTTCCGGATCGCGGGGCCGCGCCCGTGGATCGGCCTGGGGCTCGCGCTCGTGCTCGCGTGCTCGCGGAGCTTCATCGTCGAGGCCGCCGTCGGCGAGAACGTCCTGCCGGCATGCGCGGCGGCCTTGTGGTGCCTGACGCTCGCGGCGAAGGACGGCCCTCGCTGGAAATCCGTAGGCGTGACGTTCGTCCTCGCGCTCCTCTTGCGCCAGGACAACATCCTTCTCTTGCCTGGACTTCTCGTGATGCTCGCGCCGCGCGCGGCGAAGGGCGACGCTCTCGGCCGACTCGTCGTCTGGACGCTCGGCGTGGGAATCGTCACGGCTGCGGCCTACGTCACGATCTGGTGGCTCGGCACGTTGCCGAAGACCGGGTTGTTCGATTGGCTGTTTCGGCTCGGCGCGGTGAACTGGAGCGCGCCTGACTCCATGCGATCACTCGGAGCCGCGTTGTCGCACCACGCGGAGGCGCTCACGATCGCGGCCGTCGGCAGGCACTGGAGCTGGGACCCGGATGCGATGGTCCCCGCGTCGAGCCTCGCCGTCTTGATCCCCACCGTCACGCTGGGATTTCTCTTTCGCGGATCGGACCCGTGGCGCCGTCTGCTCGTGGGCCTGGCGATCACCCTGCTCGTGCGCGTGCCGTTCTACGTGTGGTTCGAAGCGCACAACCCCGAGTGGCACGTCTTCACGCTCGCGTCGATCCTGGCAGCCGTCGCCGCCGTCTCCCGCGGGATGCCGGCGACGTCGCTGCCCGCACGCGCGACCGGTGCAGCCCTCGTCCTCGCCGCGGCGGGCACGCTGCTCACGTTTCACGGATCGGCGACGTGGCAGCTTCGGGAGCGACGCCTGATGTCCGCCGTGGAATCGGTCGTCAGCGAGGGCCGCGGGCGCTGGCGCTTCATCGCCCACGGTCACGCGCTCGCGGCAGGCTTCAGCATGCTCCACGTCAAGCGAGACGTCCTCGAGGGGTCGCTCGACGGCGCCATGCTCGCGAACGCCGTGGCGAAGGCGCAGCAGAACGCGGCGCCCACGCTGTTCATGACAGACCGGTTCGTCATCGACGGCATGCCGTGGACGGTCGAGAACCTCCCGAGACTCCCGGTCGACGACCCGGCGTTCGCCGCGGCACCGGGCACGCGGATCTTCCGGCGTGACGGTCTCGTGTACGCCATCCTGTTCGGGGCCGCGGGAGCGGAATCGCGATGACCCTGGGACCTTCGCGGTTGGCGGCGCTGCTCGCAGCGGCATGCGCGTTCGCCTTCGGTCTGTGGTTCCTGCCGCCCACGTCCGACGGCGCGCTCGCCCTCCAGGACGGCGTCTGGTACGGACACGATGCGGAGACGCAGCACTTCCGCGAGATTCACCCGCACCACCCGCTCTTCCACGTGCTCGCTGCCGCGGCGACCTACGGGCTCGAGGCACTGCACGTGAGCCGCCCCGGTCACGTGGCCGTCAGGCTGCTGTCGGCGGCCGGCGGTGCGTGGTGCGTGGCGCTGATCACGTTGCTGGCGGGGCGACGCTGGTGGATCGGGCTGATGGCCGCGGCGCTCCTGGCGTCGACGCGCATGTTCTGGATCGAGGTCGCCGGCGGCGAGACGGTGCCGCTGGGATTGGCATCACTGCTCGCTCTGCTTTCGTGCGCACTGGCGCCAGGGCTCACCGTGCGTCGCCTCGTGACGATCACCGTGCTCGCGCTCCTGCTCCGCCAGGACAACGTGCTCGCCGTGCCGGTCGTCGCCGTCCTCGCGTGGATGAACTTCCCCGCGGGCACCCGCGCCCGGCGCATCGCGACGTGGCTCGCGGTGGCCGGGGCCCTCACGATCCTCGGATACTTCGGCGCCTGGGCCCTCGACCGCACGCAGCACGAGTCGTTCGTGGACTACGTGCGTCGTTTCGCCGTGCATGGCGCGTGGCCGTCGCTCGAGGGGAGGGAGTCGCCCATCGGCGCCATCGCGAACGCGCTTTCGATCGCGTGGATCGGCCGCCATTGGCCGCTCACGGAGACCCACGTCTGGCTCGGGATCCTGGCGCTCGTCGCTGGCCTCGCCGCCGGCTGGCTCGCGCGCGGAGACGAGGCCCCCTACCGCTTTGCGTGGGCCGCGGCCGCGGTCGTCGTGATTCGCACGGGACTGTTCGCGTGGTTCGAGCCTCACAACCCCGAGTGGCAACTGGCGCCGATCGCGTGCGTCGCCGCAACCGTTGCCGTGTTCGCGCGCGGCGAGCCGGTCGTGGGGCGGACACGCAACCTGGGCCTGGCCGTGCTTGCGGTGCTGCCCCTCGCCGTCGTCGCGGGCCACGTGTCGTCGTCGATGGAGCTTCGGCAGGAGCGTGGCGTCGAGGCGATCGCGGCCGCCACGCGCTCGACCCCGAAGCCCTATCGGCTCATGACGCAGGGCTGGATCGCGCCCGCCGCCTGCGCACTGCTCGACCTCCACTGGGAGCAACTCCCCGGCGCCGGGCCCGACGCCCTCGCGGCCCTCACGCGCGAGCTCGCGAAGCGACCCGAGCGGACACTCGTCCTCACCGACCGGTTCGTGATCGACGGGATGCCGCACACGCTCCATCACCTGAATCAATATGCCGACGAACTCGACCGGCTGCCGGAGCCTCCGGGCGTGAAGCTGCTGCGGCGCGAGGGCCTGGTGATCGGCGTGCTCGTCGACCTGCCGAAGTGAGTCGACTCCGTCAACGCTTCGACGGTGTCAGCGTCACCGGCACGACGAGTCCCTCGGCCGCCGTGAACGTCTCGCGACCCGTTTCGAAGTTGGGGCACTCGACCTCGACGGTGTAGCGACCCGGTGCGAGAGGCATCTCGAACCCGCTCCCGAAGCTCTCCGTCTGCGACGCCCAGTCGTCCCGCAGGGGAATCCCGGCGGCGTCCAGGATTCGGAACGACAGGGGACCGGACGAGCCCTTCGGGTCGATCTTGACGACGATGGGTTTCGCGAGGCGGATCGTCACCTCTTTCGGCGTCGGTTCGGCCACGGCCTCGATCGACGCCAGCGCAAAACCATCCGCGGATGTCGTCACGACGCAAGCCCCGCAGGCGAGGTCCTTCACCATGAAGCGGCCCTCCGCGTCCGTCGTCAGCCGGCTCGATGTGGATCGAACGAAGCGACCGGCGCCATGCTCGATGACGTCGAGCCTGGCGCCGTTCACGGGAGTGCCGTCCGCATCGACGACACGCCCCGCGATCGACCCCGTGGCTGGCCGCAGACGCGCCGTGACCTCCGTCACCGCCGGGCGCGGCAGTACGGCGATCGTCAGATTCGTCGGTGCCATGCCAGCCGCGACGACAGTGACGAGCAGGGTCGACGTCGGCAGCGGCTGCAGCGTCAGCGTGCCATCCGTCGTCGTCGTTCTCACCGTCCTCGATCCACGGGGACCTTCGCCGCCCGAGCCGGGGCCGATGTCTTCGATCCGCGCCGAGAATTCGGCGATCGGCGCGTTCG
Organism: Planctomycetota bacterium; assembly: GCA_044222185.1. GTDB lineage: Bacteria > Planctomycetota > CAIWVZ01 > JBGANV01. The sequence continues at coordinate 86,378 of JBGANV010000008.1, read as the reverse complement.
TGGCATCGCTCACGGCCTTGATCGAGAGCGCCCCCAGGATCCGAGAGTTCGGCGCGCGCGATGGGTCCAGGATCAGGTCGGGTGCGAACTTCGGCTCGGTCGTATGCGCGACTGCAATCATCACTCCACCAAGCCAGAGCGAGACGTAGCCGACCGGGCGGCGGTCGCATTGGAGTTCGTAGGCGCTCCCTTCGTCGACGAGCGTCGCTTCCGCCCTTCCGATGCGCGTGAAATTGGGATCCCGGCTCGGGTCGTCGCCGGACGTGAAGATGTGCGGCTTGCGCTGGCTCCGCGTTTCGAATGGCGTCGCCTCGCCCAGCAGGCGCGCGGCCTCTGCGTCGAGCCGCGCCGGCTCGCCGCTCGGAAAGAGGATCCGGCCGCGGACTCGCGTGAGGCGAGCGAGACGGAAATCGACGATGCGCTCCTGGTCCGTCGGGTCGATGTCCTTGACGCGCTGATGGCCCTGCTCGAACCCATCGGCGGATGCGGAGACCATGAACGCGACCCCGGCCATCGGAGCCGTCGAGAACCGTCCGTCTGCGTCCGTCACCGTGTCGCCAGCGGAGGTGTACGTGTTGGCGTCACGGGATCGCATGATGTCGACCCGGACTCCCTTGATCGGATGATCGGACTCGTCCGTCACCCGTCCGACGAGCCTCACGGCCGCGCCGAAGCGGAGCGTGACGCTGGCCGGTGGAGGAGTCGGGATGGGTAGGCGCTCGAGGAGCGTCACTCCATGGGCGGGGTGCCAGGCCGCGAGTGTCAACGTCGCCGGCACCGTGAGCGGGCCGAGCGAGAACGTCCCAGCGGCAGAGCTCCGCACCACCACCACGTCGCGTTGCGGGCTCGCGTCCGGCGCGGGTTCGCCGGTCCGCCGCACGTGAATCAGGAATGCGGTGTCATCCTCGAGCCAGGGCACGCGCGTCGCGTCGCCCGCGATGACGAGGGCTCCCGCGACGGTCGACCCGGTCCGATCCAGCACCACGCCGCGGAGCTCACGGTTCGCTGGCACCTGTGCCTCTCGCGAAGCCGGCGCGCTCTCCGTTGCGGCGCCTCCGTCCGCCGATGCGGTGAACGGGATCGGTTGAATGGGTTCGGCGGGCTTCCTCGGCCGAGACGCAAGGTCAGAAGGCCCGTCGACCGGGCCAGCATCGATGCGCGGGGCGGCCGGAGTGTTCTCAACCGGTTTGAGCCAGGCCCACCACGCGGCGCCGGCGATCGCCCCGACGACCAGCAGGATCGCGAACTGAAGCTTCAGACTCATGAGGAGGACTCCCAGGCTGGTGAGCGTCGTGGTGGAGCCGGCACCGACCCCCGAAACGGCGGGGAGTCCGACCAGCGGTGTGAGCAGGAAGCGCCAGTCGCCATGGGGGGCGACCCGCTCGAGTTGCTCCCTCAGCCTTCCGAGACCGCGCCGCAACTGCGTCTTCACGGTGTCGACGGGTACGGCCTGCCGCATTGCGATCTCGGCCGCGGAGAGCCCTTGGTGAAACCGCAGGATCAGGACCGTCGAGTACGGCGGGCCCAGGTCGAGGACGGCGGCGACGACCTGGCGGCGGGTCTCCTCCCGTTCGAGGAGGCCGTGCTCTGGGCTCGTCGACTCGGAGCGGGCCGCCATGAACTCCCTACGTGCGCGCCGCCCCGCGGCACGGTGCCGATTGGCGGCGAGATGCTGGACGACTTTCGCCAACCAGCCGCGGGCCGAACCCGTCGCTTTCGGCGGTCGCCGCACGGCTTCGAGCCATGTGTCCTGGACAACGTCCTCCGCACCGGCCTCGTCGCGGATCAGCCGGAGGGCGAGCCTCCGGACGAAACCGTCGTGCGTAAGCAGGTCTTCGATGTGGAGGGCCAGCGGGTCCATGGTCGTCATCTCACCAAGCACCGGTCGTCGCCCAAAGGGTTCAGCGCGTCGTGCGGGTTTCCGACCCCGCCGATCCGACCCGTGACTTCCCGTCCACGGTGTTGAGCCCCGGCAGGGCTTCGCCTACGCTCGTCGACACGTTTCGCCGGGGATTTCGGCGCTGCCCGCAGACCGCGGTCCCAGCCCCGACGCCACCCCGGACACAAGGGGTGGATATGAAGAAGATCGGAGTCATGGTCGGCCGGGAGAACTCGTTCCCGGAGGCGTTCATCGCGGAAGTCAACAGCCGCTCGGCGAAGACCGGGGTCAGCGCGGAGTACGTTCGCACGGGTGGATGGAAGGTCGGCGAGGTGCCCGACTACGCGGTCATCCTCGACCGCATCTCGCACGAGGTGCCCTACTACCAGCTGTTCCTGAAACACGCGGCGCTGCACGGCGTGCACGTGATCAACAACCCGTTCTGGAAACTGGCGGACGACAAGTTCTTCGGGACCGGCCTGGCGGAGAAGCTCGGCGTTCCCATTCCCAAGACGGTGGCGCTCCCGAACAAGGAATACATCGCCGACATCAACGCCCAGAGCCTGCGCAACATGTCGCTGGTGGACTGGGAGGGCGTGCTCGCCTACACGGGACTTCCGGCGTTCATCAAACCGGCGTACGGCGGCGGTTGGAAGAACGTCTCGAAGGTGAAGAACCTGGGCGACCTCCTCCGCGCCTTCGATGAAAGCGGACAGCTCTCGATGATCGTCCAGGAAGGCATCGAGTGGTCGGCCTACGTCCGGTGCATCGTCATCGGCGGCGAGCACGTCTATCCCCACAAGTGGGATCCGAGCAAGCCCCACCACGAGCGCTACACGAGCGCCAACTTCGACATCGACGAAGCGCTCATGACCAAGATGGTCGGCCTGGCGAAGACGCTGTGCCAGGCGCTCGGCTACGACATGAACACGGTCGAGTTCGCCATCCGCGACGGCGTGCCGTATGCCATCGACTTCATGAACGCGGCGCCCGACCTGGACGCGAAGAGCCTCACCCCGGACGCCTTCAAGTGGGCCGTGACGAACATGGCGGACTACCTGATCGGCGTCGCCAACGGGAAGAAGAAGCCCAAGTCCAATCCGGCTTGGGACAAACTCATCTTCAAGTGATCGCCGGCCTGCGGGGGCAACGATGGAAGTGAAGTCCGATGCGCGCGTGATCGGCGATGCGATCACGCGCTACCACGCGCTGCTCGATGGCCCTCGCGGTGTCGAGAGCGCGCGCCGCCTCGAGAGCGAGCTGCGCCGCACGAACCTCGTCTTCGGCGACCGCCCCATCTGCCGGGTCTTGCGCCCGTTCTTCCTCACGCGGTGCGAGGCCGACCGGTTGAACTCGGACGTGAACGCGCTGGCGAGCGCGTTCCGCAAGCTCCTGCGCGTGCTCGAAACCGATCCCCGCTATCGCGGCCTCTTGCGCCTGACGGCGGCCGAGGAGGAGACCCTCGCCGCCGATCGCCAGGGGATCGAGCCTGACCAGATCGCGCGCATCGACGGATTCCTCGTGCGGGACGGCGCGTTCAAGGTCATCGAATACAACGCCGAGAGCCCGGGCGGCATCGCGTTCGGCGAGATGCTCGTGAAGTTCTTCCGCGAGCTGCCGGTCATGGAGGCGTTCACGAAGGAGTACCGGACGTCCACCGTCTCGGGGCTCGCGCTGACCCTGCGGCAGTTGCTCGAGGTCCACCGCCAACGGCTCGGCGCTCGCGCTCATCCCAACCCGACGATCGCCGTCGTCGACTGGAAGTCCGCGCCCACCCGCCGCGAGTTCGAGATCTGCGCCGAGTTCTTCACGTCGCAGGGTTGTCCGTCGCGCGTGATCGAGCCGAACGAACTGCGATACGAGAACGGGAGGCTCACGGCCGGGGACTTCGCCATCGACGTCGTCTACAAGCGCGTGCTCGTGGGTGATCTCGTCAAGTCCGGCGGGGCGTCACACCCCCTCGTTCGTGCGCTGAAGGACGGAGCCATCGCGTGCGCGAGCGGGTTTCGCGTCCACCTCTTGTTTCGCAAGGAGCTGTTCGCGTTCTTCTGGGACGATCGCCTCTGGCCGTCGTTCGACGAGCGCGAGCGCGCGGCGATCCGTCGCTGCGTGCCGTGGTCGCGCATCGTCGAGGACGTGTCCGTGGATGCGGGCGGCGGACGGACCGCGAGCTTGCTCGACGTCATCCGCCGTCGCCGCGAGCAGCTCGTGCTCAAGCCGACGGACGCCTACGGCGGCGCCGGCGTGGTGCTCGGGTGGCACGTCTCGCAATCCGAGTGGGAGACGGCGATCGCCGCCGCGCAGCGCGCCCCGCACCTGGTGCAGGATCGCGTGGAGATCCCGCACGAGACGTTCCCCGTCGACCACGGCGGGAAGGTCGAGTACGAGTCCTTCTTCGCGGACATCAGCCCCTACATCTGGGGTGGGCGCGAATCGATCGGGTTTGGCGGGCGGCTCGCGAGCGGCGAGCTCTTGAACGTCACGGCCGGCGGCGGCTCTGCGGTTCCCGTCTTCATCTTGGAGTGAGAGCTGGGCGTCGCGAGCGCATCCGAGCGCGTGCATCCCACGCACGGACCGAAAGCCACGCGACGAACGGACTACCTGGACGCCGGAGAGTTCATGCGATGACGCTCAGCCCCGAAGGTCTGCGCCTCCTGAAGAAGATGAAGTCGGACTGGAGCGACCGTGCCCGCTCCGAAGCGGCCTACTTCATAGCGACCATCAACTCGACCGATCCCCAGGACTTCGAAGAGTCCGGCCGTCGAGACGTCTACTACGTGTTCAGGTGGCTCGAGCACCTTCTGCACGCAGACGAGACCGTGCTCGACATCGGTTGCGGAATCGGGCGCATGGATCAATGGGTCGCGCCCCGAGTGAAGCAGCTCATCGGAATCGACGTCGCCCCCGAGATGGTGGCGAAGGCCCGCGAGCGGCTCGCCCATCTCGGAAACACGCGCTTCGTCGAAGGGGACGGGATCTCGCTCGCGCCGATCGCGACCGGATCCGTCGGAGTCGTGTTCTCCCACATCGTGTTCCAACACCTTCCTCGGGAGGTCGTGCAGTCCTACTTCCACGAGGTGTATCGCGTCCTGCGACCTGGAGGATCGTTCGTGTTCCAGGTCCCCGAGGCAGCGAGTCTCGTGCCCATCGAGCCCGGGCCCGACGACACGTTCGAGCTGCGGTTCTACACGGAGGATGCGTTGCGCGCTGCCGTCGAGGGCGTGGGGTTCGCGTGGCAGAGCGCGGCGCGGTTCCGCGTCGCGGTGCCGGGCGGCAGGTTCAACCAGCTCCGGACTCACGTGGTGCGCCCGTGAAGGAATTCCCATGATCCCGCAAGAGATCGCCCTCATCGAAGCGCTCGATCGGTGGATCACCGAGCGTGCATCGGCAGAACAACGGACGCGGTGGGAGGGGCTCGTCGCCGAGGCGTTCCACCCCATGCGAGGTCGCGGGATCGCGGTGGATGCGGCCGCGGCCGAGGCCATCGGGCGTGGATTCCTGGGCGGCGCCGGCGGGGTTTTCGCCGCGGGGTCGACCGAAACGCTCGGACCGGTGCGGGCGCTCCAGGACGCGCGCTTCCACGTGACGACGCCCACGGCGGTGCGCGTCGAGCTGTGGATGCCCTTCGCCCGTCATGCATGCGGCGAGTGGCTCATCCAGGGACCGGGAACGACGACTCTGTCGATGCGCGAGACCCGGCCGTTGTCCGGCATGCCGCGACTCGAAGCCTCGGACATCGGAATCGTCACCGTCACCGGAGTCCACGGGACGTTCCCGGCCTGGATCACGTTCGGGCCGTGATCCGCGAGCGGGCGTCGTCGCCCGCGCAGGTCACGGGTTTCCGGGGGTCGCGAGTGCGGCGTTCTCGACGCCCCGTCGAGGAAATTCGTGGGCACGGCTCGCGGTCACGGCTCGCAGCTTGCTTCTCCTGTCGATGTGCGAGTCCGACCGGTCGCGGACCGGGATGAAGGGCTCGCGTGAACGGGACTGGACGGTCCCGCTCGGCATTTTCGTCCACGGATGGCAATCCTTACTGCACCGCGATCCGTCGGCGCACGGACGCACGGACCGCTGCCTCCTGGGTGCCCGCGAGCCGCGTGGACGCCATCTATGGAACGGAAAGCACCGCCGGCGACCGGCGCCGGCGCAAGGAGTCGATCATGCTTGGAACGATCCTCTTGATCCTGTTGGTGATGCTTCTCGTCGGCGCGTTGCCTCGGTGGCCCCACAGTCGTGGCTGGGGATACGGCCCGAGTGGCGGGCTCGGGCTCGTGCTGCTCATCGTCCTCATCCTGGTGTTGATGGGGCGCATCTGAGATCGGCGTTGCATCCATGAACCGCGGCCCAAGCCGCTTTCCAACGGAGATCATCGGTGAACGACACACGACTGCTTGCCGTCGTCTTCTGTCTCGGCCTCTCGACGATCGGCGCGTGCGGGGATCGAGCGACCCGCGAGGAGGTTCGTCACGACCTCCAGGTCCGGCTCGATCGAATGGACGCGAAGCTCGCTCAGCTCGAGGAGAAGGCGAAGCAGGCGACCGACGACCTGCGGCCGCGGTGGAATGAGCTCGTCGACGACTTGAAGACGCGACGGCGCCGAGCGGAGGAAAAGCTCCGCGACGTGTCGAGTGCGACGGACGATTCGTGGCAGCGCTTCAAAGGGGATGCGCGGGCGGCGATCGACGACTTCGGCGACGCGTTGGAGAAGGGCTGGCGCGAGCTCGTGAAATAGCGGGCGGCGGGCATCCGAGGCGAGTGCGCGTTTCCTGGCGCGGGATCCCTGGACTGCGTGGTGGCTCGCCGCGCCGACCGGTTCGCGAGCTCCTCGCCCGCGAACTGCGGGCGCTTCGCGCGCGGCATCGCGCGGGAAGTCCGGGCGCCGGGATTCCGTGCAGCGACTGGGGAACGGCCCGCACGCCCGATCAACGTCGAGGCGCGATGCGCGGATAGGCGTCGGCCGCGGCCCCGAGCGGGCCGAATTCGACGACCATGCCTCGGGCCGCGGCATAGCGCGCGGCGGCGGGCTGGATCAGCGCGCGGCTGGCGTCGGATGCGAGAACCTGCTCCCAGGTGAGCTGCGCGGCCGTCGTCGGGTCCACACAACCCGGCGTGGCCTTGTAGAGTCGGCAGCGCGCCGCGCCGAGCGCGTCGGCGAGGAAGATCGCCGTGAAGTCCGAGCCGCTTCGACCAAGCAACGTGGGCGCGCCGGTCTGCTCGTCGTAGGCGAGGAAGCCCGGGTGCACGACGATGGAGGACGCCGACAGCGCCTCATCGAGGCTCTCGCGCAGCAAAGTCGTCGGGACCGCCTCGTGGGCGTCGCCGCGTGTGCGGATTCCGATCGCCGAAGATCCGATCAGGTTGGATCGTAGTCGGCGCTGCGAGAGGGCGAGCCCCAGGATGTACGAGGACATCACCTCGCCGCTTGCGATGTGTTCGACGACCTGCGACGCAGAGAGTGCGGGGCGCATGCGCGCCTCCTCGATCAACCGATCCGTCTCGCCCGACCTCGCGGACACGACCGCGACGATCGCGGACTCGCAGTGCTGCCCGGCCACGCGCGCGATCTCCGCCGCGACGCGCGCGTAGGAGGCCTCGTCCGTGAGGAGAGATCCGCCGAACTTGAGGACGATGACGGGTTTCATGGGCGATGGTCGGGCGGAACTCGATCGTCCGTCAGCGCCGCGGGGCGTAGAGGTCGGCGCGACATCCGAATGCTTGGACGGTATCGCCTCGGGCACGGCCGGCGAGGACTTGCGTCATTTCCGGAGTCAGGACCTGGTCTTCGTAGAGGATCACCCAGACCCGCGCGTTCGGCGCGGACGCGATCGCGCTCGCGGATTCGGCCGGGACGAACTGTCCGTGTCGCGTGGGCAGGTAGTAGAGGAGCGGGGGGTCGGCGTAGTTGTTGCCTACGAAGATGCGGTCCGTGGGTTCGAGGCGGTGCTCCAGCGCGTGCGCAAAGCCGGCGTAATCGCGGGGGCTGGCCTCGTTCTTCTGAAACCACAGCGTCGAGGTCGCGTGGAGGGCGAGCAGGAGCGGCGCCAGGATCCCCCAGCGGACGAGGCGCGGAAGTCGCAGCTCGACGGCCTGGGCGCAAAGCAGCGTGAGGAACGGAACGGCGACCAGCATCCCGCGGGCCGTGAACGCGGCGCGGCCCAACGAGACGATGCCGAGGCACGCGATCGGCGTGAGTGTGAGGATCGGCGTGACGCGCGAGAGCCGTGCTGCGAGTGCCCGCATCCCGCCAGGTGCGGAGCTCGCCGCGGATTGGATCAGACGGTCGACCAGCGGGAAGGCGAGTGCCGTCGCGAGGGGCAGGGCCGAGATCGCGAGGCACACCAGGCGCCGCTTCTGTCCGGCGGTGAACCACGAGAACGCTGCCGCCACGATCAACGATGCGACCACGGCACCGAGTCCGGTCATGGCCCAGCGGATTCCGCGCGAGGACGGAGGGGCGTCCGTCAGCGGAGTGATGGGGCGTTGCGGTTTCGGTCGCGCCAGCATCCCTGCAACCGTGAACCCGAGCCCGAGGGCCAGGAGTGCCAGGTGGGGGATCGGGGGTGTGGGTGCTTCGCCGAAGCGGAACGACCCCGAGTTGAACAAGTAGCCGAACTCGAAGAACTCGAGCATGGGCTCGGCCCACTCGGTCTTGGGACTTTGATGGACGGCGAGAGCGATCACCGGGAACGAGACGATCAGCGCCGTGAGTTGGGCTGGCAGCGCCAGGGCCCGTTCGCGTCGTGCGATCGCGCGGGCCGTCGACCAGATGATCTGGCCGAGGAGCATGGGCCAGCAGTAAACGTGGGTCCATAGGGCGGCGACGGTCGTCAGCGTGTAGGCGACGCGCCACCGCCGGCCTCCGTCTTCGACTACACGGATCAGAAGCCAGGTCGATAGAAGAATGAGGAACGTGGCGAGGGCGTACATGCGCGCCATCTGGCTCCAGAACGCGTGGAACCCGGACAGGGCCAGTAGCGCGGCGGCGAGGAGCGCGGTTCCCCGGCCGCACTCGCGCCGCGCGAGCATCCAAAGGAGGAGGACGGATGCGGTCCCGAGCAGCGCCGACGGAAGTCGAAGCGAGAACAGGCTCGTCCCAAACGCCTTGATCCACGGGTGGAGCGCGAGGAAGTAGAAGGGCGGATGCCCGTCCTTGGGCGTCGTTCGGACGATGTCGTCGAGGGTCAGCCGCTGCGGCGGGTGGTGAACCCAGTCCGGCACGGCGATTCCCGAGACGAAGTTCTCCGGGTGGCAGAACCCGCGCCGCTCCAGTTCCCACAGGCGGACGCCGAGCGCCACGGCGAGGATCACCGCGAGCGCGAGGCCGGAGCGCATGTCGTGCGGTCGCGGATCGTTCATTCTGGTTTCATCGGCCAAGCCGGCCGCCGTTGTGACGTGTTTCGCCGCGTCGCCCAATGGCCAACCCGGAGCGCCCGCTTCCACCTGGCCGGCCCGCGAGGCTCCAGCCTCGCGCGCGCGTGACTGCGCGTTCGTCCGCCGCATGCCACATCCATCACCCCTCCCGGTCCGGGCTGGAGCCCGGCCCATCCAGCCGCGTAAAACGCGGCGTTCCGGAGCGCCAGGTTCCACCTGGCCGGCCCGCGAGGCTCCAGCCTCGCGCGCGCGTGGCTGCACGCTCGTCCGCCGCATGCCACATCCATCACCCCTCCCGGTCCGGGCTGGAGCCCGGCCCAACCAGCCGCGTAAAACGCGGCGTTCCGGAGCGCCAGGTTCCACCTGGCCGGCCCGCGAGGCTCCAGCCTCGCGCGCGCGTGACCGCGCTTTCGTCCGCCGCGTGAATCGCCGCGTTCCCGCCCGGTCTTGACAACTTCTTGACTCCAGCGCGGCCAGGGGTCCTATCATCTGGTCCTCGTGCGCCCGAGCCTTCAACCGACCACACGCTGGCTGGCCATCGTCTTCGCCGTGCCGGTGATGCTGCTCTGCGGCTGGGCCGTCTTGGTGTTCGGCGACTACCGCTCGACGCTCGCCGAGCAGGAGCACCGCGCCGGAGACGAACTCATCGACCGGGCGATCGCGAGGATCGACGACGGCCTTCTGAAACGAGCGGCGCCATCCGACCCGGCACCCATGACGCTCGGAAGGGAAGGAGTTCCGACGGGGCCGTTCCTCGTGGTCAGCCCGGACATCCAGAGGCTCCCAGCCAGTCGTCCGACCCGACACCTCGTCGTGGATCTCGCCACACGCTTCGAAGCAGGTCGAAGGCCGGACGCGGCGATCGGCCTCTTCGAACGGGCCCGCCGAGAGAACCTGCCACTCGACGCCCGCGCCCGACTCTCCGAAATCCGCGCCCTCGTGGCGGCCAACCGGACGGACGATGCGCTGGCGCGACTGGACGAAGCGCCGGCCGACGCCCTCGCCCCCGTGAGCGGCGAATTGGGCGCGGCCGCGTTGCTCGCGCTTCTTCGCCTCAACGTGCTCGTCGCCGCCGGGCGAACGGAGCCGGCCGCCGCCATCGCCGCCGATCTCGCATCGGCGAGGACTCCCATGGGTGCGTCGTGCGCCGACGCCGTCGTCGACGAGATCCGCGCGGCAGCCGTGCTCGAGGACGCGTCGCTCGTCGATCTCCTCCCCGTCAAGGCGCGAACGTTCACCGCGTTGCGCGAGGGCACGCTCGCCGTCCCCACGAATCCAACGCGTACAGGCGATGCCGTCATCGTGCCGTGCCCGTCCGGGCTCGCAGTCGTCAGCGCGCAGGCCGCTGAGCTGTGCGCGCACACCACGCTCGCCGCCCTCTCCGCCGAAACCATGCGGGACGTGCGACTCGGCGCCGTCGCCGGCGCCGACGTCACGCGTCCCGTGGAACGGCTCGGCCTCTCGCTCTCCGTCAGCACTCCCGGCGGCCGCGCGAGTGCGCGCGTGGGCTCGATCGCCAATCTGCTTCTGTTCCTCGCGGGCCTCTCCAGCGCCATCGGCGGCGTGTTCGCGGTCCGCATGGCGCGGCGCGAACTCACGCTGTCGAAACTCAAACAGGACTTCGTCGACGTGGTCTCCCACGAGCTCCGCACGCCGCTCACCGCGTTGAGCCTGAAGACCGAGATGCTCGCGCACGGCGACGTCCCCAAGGACCGTGTCGACGACTACGCCCGAGGCATGCACGGCGAAGTGCGCCGCCTCGGCGAACTGGTGAACCGCCTCCTGGATTTTGCGCGGCTCGAGAAGGGTCGCGCGACCATCGAGAAGCAGCGTCTCGAGACGCGCGCGTTCCTCGCCCGGGTGATCTGGGATCTGCGGCCCGTCGTCCGCGCCGCAGGCCAGCGTCTCACGATCGACGCGCGACGGGAGCTCCCCGCATTCGAGGGAGACCCTGAACTCCTCGGCCGCGCGCTCCGCAACCTGGTGGAGAATGCGGGGAAGTACGCCCCCCGTGCATCCGTGGTCGACCTGTCGGCGTCGAACGGCAACGGGCGGATCACCTTCGTCGTCGCCGATCGCGGCCCGGGCGTCGCGCCCGCCGACCTGCCCGGGTTGTTCGAGCCGTTCCGCCGCGGCGTGAATTCCGCCTCGGTGCCGGGAAGCGGATTGGGGCTCTTCCTCGTCCAACAGGCAGCGCGCCTTCACGGTGGCGACGCCCGCGCGCGCAATCGCTCCGGCGGCGGCGCCGAATTCTCGATCGAGATTCCCGTGCACGACGAGACCCGCTGATGGACCGCCTCCTCATCGTGGAGGACGAGGCCGGGATCCGCGAGACCCTCGCGGACTTCTTGCACTCTCGCGAGTTCCATACCGTCGCCGTGCGGACGGTGGCCGATGCGCGGAGCAAGCTCTCGAAGGAGACGTTCTCCGTGATCCTCCTCGACCTGTCGCTGCCCGATGGTGATGGGCTGGACGTCCTGCGTGAGCTGCGACGCAGCGGAACGACGACCCCCGTGATCATCCTCACGGCGCGGGGGAGCGAGGTCCACCGGATCCGCGGGCTCGAACTCGGCGCCGACGACTACGTCGTGAAGCCCTTCAGCGTCTATGAGTTGGTGGCTCGCATTCGGGCCGTGCTCCGCCGCTCCTCGTCACCGTCGCCGTCGGCGATTCGTATCGGCGACGCCGAGATCGACCTGAATGCGTTCCACGTCGTGCGCGGCGGAGAGACGTTCAAGCTCGCGCAGAAGGAGGCCGAGTTGCTGGCGTTCCTTCTTCGGGCGCCGGGCAAGGCGTTTCGCCGCGAGGATCTCCTGCGCAGCGTCTGGGGCTACGACAGCACTCCCACGACCCGCACCGTCGACACGCACGTCTTCAACCTCCGCAAGAAGATCGAGCCCGTGCCCGACGAGCCGCGCCACCTGATGACGGTGCACGGCGTCGGGTACAAGCTGGTGCCATGAGGGCGCAGCCGGAGCTTCCGCTGCTGGTGATCTCGCACCGCAGCGCGAGGCAAGCGAGTGGGCCCGCGCGCGGACGCGCGGCGGTTCCGCCAGTCCCCGCCGAGACGGCGGTGGACTCGGCGCTCCGTGCCGGTCGACCCGTCGCGCGAGCGACGGCGCGACCGGCCGGACCGCCGGACGACCGAGGCGACGCCGAGGCATCCGGTCCTGCCGGCGCCGAACCGCCGCAGCGCATTCGAGGATCAGACCGACGTTGGTGAGCTCGCACCGACCCGCAGGCCGCCGAAGCCGCGACCGGCCGCGCCTGATAGGATCGCGCACGTGAGCACGAACCCTGCATGGCCCAGGTCGTCGTTGGCGATACTCATGTTCGCGTGCTGCGCGTGGGCCATCCGCGCTCAGGACACGAAGCCCGTTTCTCTCGATCGCATCCTGGCGGACGTCGATTCGGCGGATCCGGCAACGCGCGAGGCGGGTTGCCGCGCGCTGCATGCGCGCCAGGATCTCGCGATCGAGGCCGCTCGGCAGCTCGCGGCAGTCCTCGCGCCACCGCGGGACGAGGCCTGGCCGTGGCGGGCCCGCGGTGCAAGTGCGCTCGTGCTCGGCACGCGTGAGCGCCTCGACGCTCATGTGGCGACCGGCGGCACGGCGAGCGACGAAAACGGCGCCCCGCTGGAGCGAGCGCGCACCGTGGTGACGGAGGCGCTTCTCCCGCGGATCCGCGATGCGCTCTCCGATCCGAGCGGACCGGTGAGGGCGGAGGCGGTGCGGGACGTCGGCTCCTTCGGCCGTGAAGCCGGCGGGCTCGTCCCGATGCTTGCGGCCATCGTCTCGAACCCAGGCGAGGACTTGACGACGCGTACCAACGCGGCGATCGCCCTGCGACGACTGCGTGGCATCGGGCGCGGCGCGCTCGACGCACTCGCGCTCGCGCTCGAACCCAACGGAGGCGCCTTCGCGGAGGAGGTCACGGGTGCGATCGCCGACATCTTGAACGGGCTTGCGCTGTCGGCCTCCGAAGATGGGGGCGAGAAGTCCACGACGAAGGTCGCGATCACGGAGGACGACTGGCAGAAGGTCCGCCGGGAGGTCGTGCCATCGGTTCTCGGCAAGCTCTCGCAGATCGTGCGGGGCCGGGATCCCGGCGCGTGCTGGAACGCGGCGGTCGCGATCGGGTGGCTTGGCGACGATGCCTCGCGGGCCGTGCCGGCTCTCGTGGCTGCCGCGGCGGCGCAGGAGGGCGAGCCGTTGGTGAACGTGCTCTGGGCCCTGATGCAGTTCCGATGGGTCGACCCTCCCGCGTCCGCCGTCGGAGTCATGAAACGCGCCCTCGAGATGGGGCCCGATGGAGCGCGGCGTCACGCCGCCTCTCTCCTGTCGCGCATGGCGCGGGGCGAGGGGAAGGTCGACATCGCGTCCGCGGCTGAACTCCTGGCGCGACACGCCGCGAGCCCGGATCCGGAGGTGGCGGGGGCCACGCTCGCGGCACTCGGCGCGATGGGAATTGCGGCAAAGCCGTACGCGCAGGCGATCGCCGACATCCTTCACGCACCCGGCCGCGACAGCTCGAAGCTCCCCGTCCTCGATGCGCTGGTGTCGATCGATCCGACCCGCCTCGACGACGTCGGACTGATGAAGCGCCTTCTGTCGGCGCCGGACATCTGGGATCGGCGGACGGCCTTGCGAGCGCTCGTCGCGAGCGGTCGGATCGACGCATCGCTCGAAGACGCGATCCTCGCGGCGGCGCGCGACGTCGCGGAGCAGTGGGGAGCGGGATTCTGCGCGCGTGTGCTCGTCGACGTGACCGACGGTCTGAAGCCGTCGACCAGGCTCGCGGAGGGGTTCCTCGCGCTGGCGCGAACCAGCAAACATGGACCGGATCCGGACTGGATCCCCGTCTTGCGCGCGACGGGGGTCCCGAAGGCGACACTGGTCGAAGTCCTCGAAGAGTCACTGAAGGAGCCGTTCATCTCCTCGGACGCGCTCGAGTCGCTGCGGAAGGCGCCCCGCGCGGGACTCGAAGGCGAAGAGCTGATCCGCTTCTACACGGCTCACCTGCGCACGACGAACGAGAACGTCTACGAAGCCACCGTCGACGTCCTGGGCGAGCTCGGCCGGAAGGCGATGAGCGCCGTCCCCGCACTCTGGGACGTGCAGCTTGCGTTGCTGGCCCCCTCAGCGGCTGACTCGCGTGAGTCCGCATCGCGCATCTCGGGGACTCGGGCGCTCCAAGCCATCGAACAGATCGCGGGCCGCGACATGGTCCCGCGGCTGCACGTGGAGATCGCGCGCGCGGTCGGGCAGGCGCGCCGGGAGCTCTTCCAGGTCGTCTCACGGCTGGACCCCGCAGGCGAAGCGACCGTGGTGGAAACGCGCACGCTCCTTGCGAGCCAGGACGCCGATGACCGTTCCACGGCGGTGTCCAGGCTCGACTCCATGCCGTCGTTTCCGCGGCGGGTCGAAACGCTCGAGGAGATCGTGGAACGGGGCGGAGATGAGGCGACGCGTGCCTGCCAGATCCTCGAAGTGATCGCGCCGAGGTCGCCTGCCATCGGCAAGGCCCGACTCGCCGCCCTCGAGTCCCCATTCTCGCGGAGCATCGTCGAGGTGCTCCCGCACTTCGAGCGGATGGAGGTGCCGCCACCCGCGTTCGAACCGTCGCGCCTCGCGCTGCTGGGTGTCGAGGAACCGTGGTTCTACGACGCGGCGCGCGCGTCGTTCGCGCGACGGCGCCCGCTCCGAGCGCCCGCACTTGCCGACCTCGTCGCGTTCGCAAAGACCGCAGCGACGCGCGACGACAAGCTGCTCGCGGCGTGGAGCGCATCAGCCCTCGAGACACCGGTCCCGGCGGCGTACTTCGAGGTCGCCGCGCCCTGGCTCGAGTGGAAGGACCCGAATCTGGCGCTGATGATCCTCGACGCGGCAGGCCGCAACGCCACGCGCGCGGGTGTCGTCGCGGACCGGCTTCCCGCGTTCATCGCCGGGCGGCCACCGACGCCGCTGTCGGGTCGGGGCGACGACGCTCGATCACCGTGGGATGGCGATCTCCTCGTGGCCACGAGGCTGGCGATCGCGCGCTTCGGGCCCGTGTCCGCCAAGGCCGCCCAGGCGTTGCACGCTGCGATCGTGAAGGATGGTGGGAACGCGAAGTGGGCGGCGCGCGTGCTCGACGTCACGACCGCGCCGGCGCGTCGCGAGGCGCGCCTGATCGTCACCGATGCGGCGATTCCGACCCAAACGACGTGGGGCAGTGGTGCGACGGCGAAACCTCGCGCCGAACCTCGGCCTGGTCGCTTTCCCGACGGATCACGTCGCTTCGTGATCGACGACGGCGGAGACGATGCCGTGACGTGGCTCGAATTCCACACGGACGTGGGGCCCGCGGGGAGCCCGGTCTGGCAGGTCTCGGCCAGGCGATTCACGTCCGGCGGCGCGGTGGCCGCGATCGCGCTGGCCGTCGACGACGCCGAGATCGAGATCACGCAGCCGAACGCGTCCACGTGGGCGACTGCGCAACGACTGGGCGGCCGTTTCACCCTCCGGTGCGGCGCGGAATTGCTCACGGGAGTGTTCGCGGTCGTGAATCCGCTCCTCGTGGCCGCCGACGAAGGAGGCCAGCGATGATCGCGGTCGGGTTCATGCTTCTCCTGCTCTCGACTCCGCCGCCGGCGCTCCGAACGACGTGGAATGAGCCGACGCACGAAGAGGTCGTGAGGAACGCGGACGCGTTCGTCCTCGCGCGGGTTCTGTCGGTGGAGGACGGCCGGCGAAGCGCCGTGTTCCGCGTCGTCCGTCCGATCGCCGGAGCAGACGTCCCGCCCGTGTTCAGCGTCGACGGCTTCTGCCTCCTGAGCCTGATGTCCTATTCGTCGAACGCCGAACCGCGGCTCCCGATCGCATTCCGCCCGGGCGTCGAGATCTACCTCTTCGTGAGACTTTCCGCCGACGGTCGCTCGTACGAAATCGCGACTCCGACGACCGGCTTCGCGCTCATCGACGGAGGCCGCGTCCGGGCCTGCTATCGGCACTCCTCCGGGCTTGCGCTCGTCGGCAGGGATCTCTACGAGCGGACGCAGGCGGCGATCTTCCGCAATCTCCACGGCGGCGCCATCGATGCCGCTCTCATGGCCGAACTCGTGAGCGCCAACTTGCACGGTCCGCCGAAGGTCGTCGAGGATGACCCGCTCAGCCCCGCGTCGCTCGTGTTCTTCAACCAGCACGCAGCCCTCGAGACGTTCTACTATCTCGGCTCGGCCTCCGACCTCCCGTTGCTCGAGCCATTCCTCGCGTCCAAGGACGAGTACGTTCGGATCTCCGCCGTTCGCGCTCTGTCGCGCATCGACACGCCCGCAGCGAAGAAGCGCATGCTCGCTCTCCTGACCGAGCCGGGAGAGCCGTCGATCGGGGTTCAGGCGATCGCCGGGCTCCGGAGACAGAAGGCGCGCGAACTCGCTTCCGCACTCGCGGAGATCGTTCCCAAGCTCGACGCGAGGGAGGCGGGGGCCGAGGTCGATCTGATGGACCCGCGGATCGGCACGCGGAGCGGATCGGCGAAGGCTGCCGCGCAGGCGCTACTCGCGGAGTGGGCTGCGCCAGAGGGAAGGTGACGCGGCCGGGTGCGTCAACCGCGACGGATCGGGCCGATCGGTCGCAGCCGTGGCGGAGGTCGAGCGGCGAGCGTGGGACTCGACGGGCAGATCGTCGACGGATCGCCGCATAGGTCCCCCTACATATGACGAGGGAATCTTCGATCGAGCATTCGAACCCCGTTGCGCGCCGACTCCGCCAGGAGCGCTTCGAGCCACGCGATGCGACGGCGCGCTCGGCGACCCCGCGGGATTTCGGGGTGCCGCGGGTGGCGACGGCGCCTGGCGCAGGGATGTGGTGGCGGGCGTCCAAGGTGTCGGTGTTGGACCACGACCGCGGCGGCGCGGGTGGCCAGCTCGCGTCCTCCGGCGCGACGGGAGCGCTGGCGCCTGACTGCAGCGGGTATGCTGCGTGCCTGATGATCGCTCGCGTCGTTTCGATCACGCTCGTCGCCGTCCTCGGTTGCGCGGGCGTGCGCGCGCAGGCAGGCGACGACGAGCCAGTGCCGATCGTCGGATCGACGGGCAAGCTCGTGCAGCTGACGGGCGACGTGGACGCAACCCGGCGGATCCCGGTCTTGGGCCGGACGGCCAGTCGTGCGGGTCTCCGTGCCACCGACCTCGGGAGCTCGTTCGAGCACAACGGCAGGCTCGTGTTCCTCTTCGGCGACAGCGTGGGCGGCGTGCCCGGAGCTGACGTACTGGCGTGGACTCAGGGCCGGGATCCCGCGTCGCTCGAGCTGTCGTTTCACGTCGACGGGCAGCGGCAGTTCGTTCCGCTATCGGTCCCCGGCGTTTCGCTGGGCGAGTTCGAGGTTCCCTCACACGGGATCTCGTTGGGGTCGCGCATGTACGTCGTGTTCACCACGGGTCACACGCCGGCGGTCACCATGGGGCGTTCGGTGCTTGCCGTGTCGGACGACGACGGGCGGACTTTCGCTCGCTGCCGCGAGTTCAGCGCGCGCCACTTCGTCAACGTCGCACTCGTGAGGCGGACGGGTCCGCCTTCGAAGCACGTTCCGATCCCGGATCCGGTCTTCGTGTTCGGAAGCGGGAAATACAGGGCGTCGAGCCCCCGGCTGGCCGTGATCTCGGCTGGCGACTTCGCCCAGGGGCAGTCGACGCGGTACTTCAACGGGATGGAGGACGGGCACCCCGTGTGGGGACGAAACGAGTCCGAGTCCTCGGTCCTGTTCGATCATCCCGTCGTCGGTGAGATCAGCGTGACGTGGGTCGAGCCCCTCGCACGGTGGGTGATGCTCTACAACTCGTCCGCGCCGCGAGGCATCGTCATGCGGACGGCGAAGGAGGCGTGGGGGCCGTGGTCACCCGCGCGCATCCTCTTCGATCCGTGGACCGATGCGGGCTACGCGAACTTCCTCCATGTGTCGTGGAAGGCGAGTCGGCGTGACGGATTCAGTGACCCGGGCCGCGAGGACACCTGGGGCGGTGAATATGGCCCGTTCCTCGTGGACCGTTTCACGCGCGGAGACGCCAACCGCTGCACGCTGCACTACACGCTGTCGACCTGGAATCCCTATCAGGTCGTCGTCATGCACTCCGACATCGGGTATCCGTCGCGTCTCGCACCGCGCACGGTGAAGGTCCGCCGGACGATCCCGGGTGCGGAGGGCTGGACGACCGTGGGCGACAAACCGCGGCGGTTCGAGCGCGCGGGCGTGCCCCACGTCTCGACCTTCGGCGGCGGCGACAAGGATCGAGTTGCGATGTGGACGACGTTCACCCCGGGCGACGATGGTGCCGTCGAGTTCACACTGCACGGAGGTACCGGGGAGGTCGTGCTCACGCTGGCGGATCACCCACCGGCCCCAGCTCCGAACGATCTCGGTGGGTTCCACTCGGCGCTGAAGGCCGGAGCGTTCGGGCGGGTGATCGAGGCGGTCAGCGGGCCGTCGAACAACGACGTCGACGTTCGTGTGCGCTGGAACACGGCGCGGTTTCGCGGGCAGGCGCTGCGGCTGTTCGTCGTCGACGCGTCGGCCGACCGGTGGGGCTTCGTCACCGTGTCGGAGATTGCACTCTCCGAGATGGTTCCGGCGCCACCCGTTCGTTGACGGCAGGCGCGACGCCAGTCAGGGTCACTTGGGCGGCCAGATTTTCGCTGCCGTCTCGATCGCCCACGCACGATCGCGATCCTCGTGGCACAGGACGCAGGTGTCCGGGGTGTCCGTGTCCCTGGCCTTGCGCGGATTGGGCGACCAGAAGGTGTGGGAGCGGAGCTTCTCGCTCCCGGCGTGATTGACGATCCGCGGCATGTGGCACTCGACGCAACGTGCACCAGGGTTCGCGATCGGGTCACCGCCGTGCCCCGTGTGCTTCGTGAGCTCGGCCGCACCCGCGAGATCCTCGTGGCACGAGATGCACAGGGCGTTGTTCTCGACGGGCTGCTTCAACGCATCCGCGCGATGCGGATCGTGGCAGGTCGTGCAGTGCGGGGCCTTCTCTCCTCCGTGCAGGAACATGCCGGATTTGCGGTAGTCGGTGAGCTGCTGGTGATGATTGAACGACGCTCCGTCCTTGTGGAACTCGACGGGGTTCTTCTCGAGCGTCACCTGCGTGAAGTGCGCATCGAGCGGGTCGCCGGGGAGCATGTCGTAGGGGTAGGCGATCTTGCCGGGGAGGCCGGCGGGTGAGCCCTGCTCGGGGGTCGCCGTTCCGCGGGAGTGGCACCTGCCGCAGGTGTCGAGCTGCTGGTCGCGCGACATGCGACTCGGGCAGAGGATGTTGTCCTTGCCGCCCTTCGCCGTCGCGTGGACCAGGCCCGGGCCGTGGCACGATTCGCAACCGATGGCGAGTTCGCGCCACTGTGTGTTCCACGTCTTCGTCGTCGCATCGAATCCGAGATCGAGACCCGTCGTGTGGCAGCCGGCGCACTTCACCTGCCAGCCCCACGGCGCGTCGAGCCAGAAGTCGCCCTTGCCGGGTTCTGTCGACGCCTTCTTCATCCACTCGACGAACTTGTGGTCCTTCTCGAGCCACTGGATCGGAAGGGCCGCCCAGGACCCGTCCGGCCGCTTGGTCAGATAGCGCTGCTTGTAGCGATTGCCGACGGTGCGGTCGACGACGAAGGTCTGCTGCCTGCCGTCGGAATCGGGCGCCTCCACGAGGAACCGATCCCCGCTCCGCTTCATCACGATGCGGCGGCCAGGCACCTCGGCGTTCACGACGACGCCTTCAGTCGTGAAGTTTCCGCGCACGGTCTGCGGCGAGGCCTGCTGCTCCATCCTCGAGTGAAGAGAACCCTTCCATGCCCGATAGGCGTCTTCGTGGCAGGACGCGCACGCGTCCGACCCGACGTAGCCCGGCGCGAACGCGAACGCGCGCAGCTCGCCGGGATCCTGATGCGCCGACTCGGCCGACGAGCACGCGAACCAGGCGAACGTGGCTGCAACACAGACCGCGAGGGCGAACGTCGCGCGCTTGGGCATGGTCATGACGGGATCGCTCTTCGAGTTCTGGAGCACGAACGCGCCGGCCTCGACTCAGAACTGCAGCGTGAATTGCAGGCGCAGACGCCATTCGTCCACGTTGGACGCCGAACCGGCGAGGATGTGGTTCTCCGCGCGGCCGAAATCCATCTGCATCTTCATGCTGTGCTCGAACCAGAAGTACCCGAGGACGATCAGGTACTCGCGACGT
Source organism: Planctomycetota bacterium (assembly GCA_044222185.1). Lineage (GTDB taxonomy): Bacteria > Planctomycetota > CAIWVZ01 > JBGANV01. The sequence goes on along the minus strand of JBGANV010000008.1, from coordinate 65,919 downwards.
GCGGCATCCGTCGGAATGGTCGCCGGAGCCACGGTCGTCGTGTCATCCCAATCGACTTCGGAGTAGCGGAGTCCCACTTCGAATCGCTCGGGCACGATCATGTACCCGAGCTGCGCGGTCCAACCGAGGACGCTCGCATCGTCGCGCGACGTCGGCTGCGAGTCGTCGCGGTAATGCAGCTCGGCCGTCGCGAAGAAGCCCTCCCACATCATGGTGAGGTCGGCGCCGATGGACCAGTCGTCGAAGTTGTTCAGCGTCGCGCTGCGGTTGTTGTCCTGGTGGTACCAGGCGTTCACGCCGAGGGCGAGGAGGAACGCATGGCGCGCCTCGGCCGGGCGGAGGTCGCCTTCGGCGTACGGCACGGCGCCGAACGGGTTGATCGCCATCCGGCCCACGTAGAGGAGTCCGTCGTCGTTGTTGTTGACGTTCTCACCCTCGACGATGCCCACGACCCCCGGGCCGTCGAACAGGCCCAGGTTGTACTCGAACATGTCCTTCTTCTCGCCGCCGAGCTTGCCCCAAAAGCTCAGTCCGTAGGAGCGGCCGGGCGCGAAGACGGCATCCGTCGGTGCGCGGTCGACGAACTCCTGCTTGAACGCGGACGTGAGCTGCTGCCGCGAGTAGGGGACCTTGTAATGTCCGGCCTTCACGTTGAGGAGCGTGTCCTCCGTGACCTGCCAGTCGACGTAGGCGTCCTTCAGTTCCGTCAGGCGGTTGCTCGACGTGTTCCCGCTGGAAACGCCCGTGCCTGCCGAGTCGAACGGGCGTGACGTGTCACCCGCCACGTCGAACTGGATCTCGTACTTCAGATGCGGGTCGTACGCGAAGCCCTTCATGTAGATCCGCACACGTTGGGCGTTGAAGTCCTGGCGATCACGGTCGTTCTGATTGCCGTTCTCGTCTTCGAAGAAGTCGTGCGTGTAGCGCACCTGGATTCGGCCGCCGAGCGTGAGGAGGAACTTGCCGTCCGCGGTCGCCCAGCTCATGCCCATGCCGGGCTTGTAGGACGTCTTCGGCGCGTCTTGCGCCATGCGTGAGACGAGCTCGTTGACGCGCGAATCGACCGCCTGCTCGACGTCGTCGCGACGACGCATGTCGGCTTCGAGGCCGCGGAGCTCTCCGTACTCGGTCTCCGAGATGACGCCTCGCGATTTCAGGATGTCGAGCAGTCGCCCTTCGACCGACTTCTCGGTCTCCTGTGCCGACGCCGTCGCCGCTCCGAGGAACAGGCCGACCGCCGCGATTCCCAACCAATGCGCCTTCTTCATTCCTATCTCCATTTCCAGTCCGGATCGGTCGTCACGCGGCCGGCCATCGGCTCGGGCGCGCGATGCTCGGCTCGTGACCGTCACGTCCACCGAAGACCGCGCCGTGCCGCTCGCAAAGTCCGTTCCTGCCGCGCCGCGCCTCTGCGGCCTCATCGGTTCCGCGGCGATTCCGTGGTCTGGCGACCTCCATTCCGCGGGTCGCTCGGTGTCGACGAGGTCCAATGCGTCACCGGTGGGTGACGGATTCTCATCGACGCAGCCGGCCTTGTCCACTGTCGCAGAACCCCGAAACGGACGCGCTTCGCCAAGTGCACCTGTATCAACGCCCGCGAGCTCTGCGCGCTGTCAAGCAATCGCACAGTCGGCCCTGCGGGTTGACAGTTACGTCCGCGCAACCCGCGGAAGGGGCCCGCGGAGCAGCTTCTCTCGGCGGAGGAGCGAGCCTCGACCGCCGCTGGAAATCGCGCTCAGGACAGGCGATCGGCCGGTTGGGAACGGTCGCAGGGCGCGGAGCTGGTGGCGAGCCGCAGGGCGCGAGTCGCGGGCACACGCGTTGCTGTCGGGATGCGACCACGAGCCCATGCCCGCCGGCAGACCAAGCGTCTGCCAAACGAGGAGTCTCTCTCGATGTTCCGTAAGCCGAAAGGTTCCGTCCGCTTTGCAGTCCTTTGGACCGTGCTGACGCTTCTGGCGCACGGCCAGCAGCTCGAACCCACGGGCGTCCGCGGGTTCGACGTCTTCTACGCCACGTCGCCGGCGGGAACGTCCCAGCTCTACGGTGTGGCTCTCGCTGCGTCCGCGACCCCGATCCCGATCGGCGCGTCGTTCAACAACGTGCCGTCACGATGGGCTCATCGTCGCCGCACCCTCGGAGCACTCGAGACCCAGATCGCATACGCGCCGTCCGCGATCTGCACGTTCACTCCCATGGGCAACGCCCTCGGAAACGGGGGACTTCACGTCTTCGACGCGCGTACGGGTACCGCATTCACCGTGGCCGGTGGCAATCCGCCGGGTTACGACGCGGCCGTCGTCGACTCACTGCAATTCGTCTTCACGGCGGAGGACAACGGATCGGGCGGGACGACCGTCCGCGGCTGGTCCTACGCGACACCGGGCCAGCTGCTCCCGCTCGCGCCCGGAAGCGTGACGCTCGCTGGGATCCCCGCCGCCCACGTGAATCGGATCGGCGTCGACGTGAGCGCGGCGCAACTGCACGTGGCCACGGAAACCGGAATCCACGTGATTCAACTGGCTGCCGCGCCGCCGCAGATGACGGTCGCGACGTTCATCGGGACGACCGGCACTGCGACGACGAACCCGGCGTCGTTCATGCGCGGCGGCGTCCGCACGTGGATCGTGGGAACGTCCACGTTCACGGCCGCAGGCGTGACGGTGGCGGCCGGGTACCAGGCCTGGACCGCCGCTGGCCCCGTCGGCAACGGCACGTTCGGCACCATTCCCATCTTGACGCCGCCTCGGTCGTACGTTCCCGCGACGGGCTGCGAGGAACTGGCCGTCAGCTCGAACGGAACCGATTCGTACGTCTACTACCTGCTCCGCGATCCCTCGCTGTCGGCGTTCTTCATTCGACCGGCGGCGGTCGGCGTGATTCGGTTCCTCGGCAACGCGCTGCCGAGCATCGTGAACCTCCCATGTGGGAACCTCTGCGGCGAGCCGTTCGGGATTCCGGAGATCCGCGGTCATCGCATCGCGTTCGAGAGCAGCATGGGCCCTCCCTTCATCTCCACGCCTCCGGACGGGTCGGAGCGCATCAACATCATCTACTCGCCGCTCGATCCGTTGGGCGCGGGAACTCCGGCGGGCATCCTCGTGACACCGGGCCCGCTCGGGGGACGAGTCAGCACACGCGGCATGGACCGACCTCTGTGGACACCCGACGGAACCCGCGTGATCGCGGCCACGAGCCATTTCGGGGGAGTGGGCAATCCCGGCGTCCCTGGCATCGAGGTGTTGGACGTGCCCGCGGGCGTGCTGCTGAACGAGTTCGACAGCCCGCACACGGTCGTCGCAAACCCGGTCGCGCCGAATCAGTCCATCATCCTGCCGTCCGTGTGGAAGCCGCGCGAGGCGGCGCCGGCGGCGTTCCTGGGCAGCCTGGCGTTCGCGGGCAACGTGTTCCCCTTCGGCGCAGCGTCGATCCTCGTCGCGCCGCTGGGTGAACTGGGGCAGGTGACGCCCGCGCCGACGCCCTACCAGCAGTCCGTGTTCGTTCCGGACTTCCCGGCACTGCTCCCGGCGACGTTCCACGATGCGGGCGGTTCGGCCGTCGCGATCCCGCCGTCCTTCGGCGCGCGGCGCACGACGTTCAACCTCGTGCCGGGTTTCGGACTCAGTGGCGTGGTGATGACGGCTGCCGTCGGCAATCGGATCGTGATCCAGCCCACGGGATTCAACGTGACGTCGCTCACCGGCCTCACGCCGGCGGCTGGCGCGCTCACGTTGCTCCTTCCGACCGGCTGGACGACCACGAGCGAGTTCTTGTCGGTCTGATCTGGCCGCCGGTGCAGGACCGCGGCGGTCTGACGAATCCGTCACCGCCGCGTGACGGGAAACGCGAGGCCGAGTCCCGCAGCCGTGTCGTTGCGAACGGGTTGCGGCGGCTCGCCGGCGCGCGATCCGCCCCGCGAGTTCGTCGCCTGCGCGGCGACGTGATTCGGGTGTTCCAGGCCGGACCTGCGAGAGAAAGTCGATCCGCCGACACAGTTGTATCCGCGGGCGGTTTCGTCCCGGTGCAAGGCGCCGCCGGGCCATCCGCGGCGCGCCGGCGCTGCCGAGTGGCCTTCGGTGCGGCGCTTGCATGCGGTGACGCGCCGTGGATGATCGCCCCACCGTCGGGCGCGGCCTTCCGCTCGGAAGCCGCCACGTCGTGACCGTCGGGGAGCGGAGGCAACGTTGAGTTTCATGCTCGAAGGCACGGTGCGCGCCACGTCCCGGGAGTTCCCGTGCAGGACGTGAATTCACCGCGGTGGCTCCTCCTCATCCATCGGATCCCGCCCAAGCCTGCCTACTTCCGGGTGAAGATCTGGCGGCGGCTCCAGGGCGTCGGCGCCGTCCCGGTCAAGAACTCGGTCTATGTCCTCCCGAAGAGCGAGCAGTCGCTCGAGGACTTCCAGTGGGTCTACCAGGAGATCACGCGCAGTGGCGGTGACGCCATGATCTGTGAGGCACGGTTCGTCGACGGACTCACGGACGAGCAGGTCGAGCAGCTCTTCATCGCGGCGCGCGAAGCGGATTACGCGGCACTCGCGGACGAAGCCACGCAGCTTGCGTCGACGCTGCCGCCGGGGCCAGTGCACGAGTCACGCCTGCGATCGAACGTCGAGACTGACGTGCTGCGGTTGCGCCGCCGGCTTGGCGAGGTCGAGAAGCTCGACTTCTTCCAGACCGAGCGCCGTGCCGCGACGGCGCAGGCCATCGATCGCCTCGAGGCTCGACTTCGCGACCCCGAGGTCCCGGCGGCCGCCCGATCCGTCGCCGAGCGGCGGGACCAGTTCGTGGGGCGTATCTGGGTCACGCGAAGAGGCATCCACGTCGACCGGATCGCGAGCGCCTGGCTCATCAAGCGGTTCATCGACGCCGATGCGCGGTTCCGCTTCGTCCCAGGAAAGGCTCACGCCCCCGAGGCGGGTGAGCTGCGCTTCGACATGTTCGATGGCGAGTTCACGCATGACGGAGACCTCTGCACGTTCGAGGTTCTCGTTCGGGACTTCGCGCTCGACGATGCGGCGCTACGGACGATCGCCGAGATCATCCACGACATCGATCTGAAGGATTCGAAGTATGGTCGCCCGGAGACGGCGGGCTTCGAGCGCATGATCAACGGAATCGCACTCACGCAGAAAGAAGATGAGGCGCGGCTCGCGCGCGGGTCGGCGCTTCTGGACGACCTCTACGAGGCTTTCGATCGACATGGTGCCTGAGCAAGCAGGGCCGGTGACGCCGGCCTTCGGTCACCCGGGCGGTGGCCGCAACGCGCCGAACCAAACACGCCGAGAGCGATCGGTCGCAGCGGCGCACGAGGAGTTTCACGTGTCATCCAAGGACGCAGGCAGCGGCTCGCAGGTGGTCTCGGGTGGCGTCTCGACCCGGAGGGTCTCGGCACCGTCGGCGCGACCCAGGCGGAGCGAGCGCGAGAGACCATCGCCTGAACCAAGAGTTCTGCCGCGAGCCAGGCGGCGCTTCGCGCGCCGCGGGCTCATGGCGCTGGCGGCACTCTGCTTCGCATTTGCCCTCGGGGTCGTCGCCGGACGCCAGGGGGCGGATGCCCTGCGATCCTCGCCGATGGATCTGGCGCGCGCATCGCAACCGGGCGGGAAGGTCGAGCTCGAGTACGTGGGCTCCGGCGCCGTTGCCGTGGCGACTCGAAGCGTCCGGATCGAAGACGTGCCTGCCGTCTGCCTGGTCACCGCGAGGAACTCGGCCCCAGGAAGCGAGGTGACCGGCGCGCGCGTGCAGGTGATCCGCGGCGTTCCCTACTTCGAGGTGGACGTCGTTCGCGATGCACTCGCGAAGGAGATCCTCACGACGGCCGACGGCGAGGTGGTCGGCGAAGAGGAGCAGATTCGCCCCGAGGACGCGCCCGCCGGAGTGCTGGCTTGCGCACACGGCGCCGTCCCGAGCGGCGTGATCGTCTCCGTCGAGCGTGTCTGGGGGCCGCAGGCGATCGGCGAACCGGAATTCCACGTGAAGAAGAACGTGGATGGCGACATCCTCCGCGTGCGCGTGACGCGGGGTGCTGCGGTCGAGGTGCTCCGCATCGTGCCCGCAGTCATCAAGGTTCCCGTCACGAACGGTCGCTGATCGCCGAGGGATCTGCGAGGCCGCGACGGCGGTTCCGGCAATCCGCTCAGGCTCGGAGCGCGGATCGCGAGGCGTGCACACGGGAGCTGCGTCTCGCTCTTGATGCCGCGCTGCACCGCCGGCGGATTCGGTTGTATCTCGCGCCAAACTCGTGTCGCTCGCAGAACGACGGCGCCATGCCCCGTCACGGTGCCGCGCTGCCGGTTACTCGGCGGTAACCAACGTTCGATCCGGGCGCGCGTCGATGACGAGAACGCCGCTACGCCCGGGGCGGAAGAGCGCCGTCGAACGAGAGCGGAGGCGAGCGGCGCGCGCATCGCCAGTGATGGTGAAACTCCCGTCGGATCCGCGCAGCGATGCGGCGCGTTGCGAGCGCGTCCCGCGCGCAGTGTCGCGGCGGCGCGAGTCTTGCTTGCCACATGGCTCGTGCCGATCGGGTCTCCCACGTCACGCGACGCGCGTGTCCGCGCGAAGCGCGCCTGAGAATCAGGTGTTTCACACACCACCGCTCCAGGTGACGACCATCGGACCTCGGTCCGCGACTCCAAGCATTCCCTCCACTCGACCACTCGCTCGATCGTCGCCCCCGCGACGGGAGATTCGCAAACATGTGCAAGCGATCCTGGATCCCTCTTCTCGCGTGCCTTGCGGCAGCGTCGACCATGGCCATGGCGCAGAACTCGGGGAGCGATCCCGAAACCAAGGCGCCTCGAACATCGCCCGAACGCTGGGCATGCTCGAGCGATCCCTCGCTGCTGCCGCAGGACGATCCGAGCAAGGGCGAGATCCGGCTGTCCGGCAGCGCGCCCGGCTGGGACGCGTTCCACCTCTTCACGACGGACTGCTGGCGGCTTCATGCGCTCGGCGGCGGCATGCTGACGAATTACTACGGTTCGCCGCAGGTCGTGGTCCTCGACGAGAAGGGGCGGTGCATCATCCTGCAATCGGATAGCGGGAAGTGGAGCTCGACGGTCGTCGTCGAGGACGGCCGCTCGTGCAGCGCGTGGGCGCACGGCGACGTCGATCCGCGCGTCGAGGGGACGGAGGTCTACGTGGGCGGCGGGAGCGGCAACGTCTACCAGGTCGTCCACCAGGGCCGCAAAGGCTGGTCCACGGTGATGGTCGGGACGATTCCCGACGCCTCGCTCTCCAAGTTCATCGTCGGCGACGTGAATGGTGCTCACCCCGGCAACGAGATGATCGCGCTCACGAACAACGGGCCGATCTACGAGATTCGCGTGGACGCGAAGGACCAGGGTTTCGTGTTCGAGCAGATCGGAGACCTGGGCTCGCGCTGTCGTGACGCCGTCCTTCTGCCTGGGGATTCGCGCAAGCCCCCGCGCGTCGCGGCGCTCTTGCAGACGGGCGAGGTGGCGCTCGTCACCCGGACCGAGAAGGGATTCGATCGCAAGCCGCTGTGCTCCGAGCCCATGTCGATCGCGCGGATCGCGCGGAAGCCGACGGCGAAGCGAACGGGCCCCGGTGGCGTCGAAGGCGGTGGCGCGGAGCCCGAGGTCGTCTACGTCGCACGCACGGACGGCCTCATCCTGCGTTTCGCCGAGCGGCCCGATGGCACGTGGATGCGCGACATGATCTACGCCGGCCCCACGGGACCGCGCGGGCTCGCGGCCGGCAATTTCGATTCGGATCCGCGCACGGAGACGGTGGCCGTGTTCGGCTATTCGAAGAAGGTGCAGCTCCTCACCGCGCGCCCGGGCGAGCCGTGGCACGTCGAGACGATTCACACCGATTTTGGCGGCGGACACTGGCTCGCCGCCGTCGAGCTCGATGGACGCAATTCGACCGACGAACTCGTCGGCGGCGGGTTCAGCTTCCACGTGTTCATGGTGGCTCGCACTCCTGGCTACGGACTCGCGGACGTGGCGGCGGATCCCGACCCGCAGCCACCCCTCGCCGCGACGCCGCCAGCGAAGAGCTCAGCGCCCGTCGCCGGCGCCGCGCCGTCGAGTCAGACGCCCCTGGGCAAGGTCGTCGTGACGGACGGTTTCGAGTCGTCCGCGCCCGGCGGCGCGCCGAGCGGGTGGACGATCGCGGAGACGGCGGGGAAGGGCACCCCCGCGACCTGGCGCGTGGACGCCGCGGCGGACGCGCCCGAGGGGCATCACATCGTTCGGATCGCCGAGAGCCGCAACGCCGGCAGCACGTTCAATCTCCTCTTGTGTGACACCGCGTGCCCCGCGGACGTGCGCCTGCGCGTGCGCATCCGAGCCGACGGCGGAACGGAGGATCGCGGCGGCGGAGTCGTCTGGCGCGCGAAGGACGCGAACAACTACTACGTCGCACGGTGGAATCCTCTGGAGTCGAACCTGCGTGTCTACAAGGTCGAAGCGGGAATCCGCACGTTCTTTCAGACGGCCGAGGTGAAGGCCCATTCCGGCACGTGGCACGAGATCACGGTGACGCACCAAGGCACGCGGATTCTCGTCGGCTTCGACGGCGCGGTCGCGCTGGACGTCACCGACAGCACCTTCATCGGCGCGGGCAAGGTGGGTCTGTGGTCGAAGGCCGACGCCACGACGTCGTTCGACGATTTGCAGGCATTCGCTCTGGTGCCGGGGGCCTGAGTCGGAGCGCTGCAGCGCGGAGCACCGCGCTCCGCGCGGCTGGATCGGCAGGCGCCGGCCTGCCTGGAGCCGGGACGAGTCCCTGACCCTCCCACCGATCCGTCGAATGAACGTCCTCCCGCGCGGCTTCCAGGGCCGGCTCGCACCTGCCCCCGACTTCCGCTGAACGCGTCGATCCTCCCAATCGCGTGCCTCCGCCGCTTGCTCGACCGCGAGCCCGCCACCCCTGGTGTCCCCCGATGCTGGCCGATGCGATCTGGTAAAACCGGGCCCGCATGTCGGTCCCACGGCGCTCGGTGCTGCACTTCGTGCACGTGTTTCCCCCGGAGTCACACGGGGGGACCGAGCTCTACGTTCGCGACCTCGCTCGCGCGCAGTGCGCCGCGGGATGGCGCGCCGTCGTCGTGTGCGGGTCCGAACGCGAGACGGAGACCCGCGACCCCGTCGTCGAGTCCGGCGACGGGCTCACCGTCATCCGGCTTCCCGCGAACTGGCGCGTCCGTGACGCCGATCAATCGTGCGCACCGACCCTGGCGGCCATCGCCAAGATCCTCGACGAGAGTTCGTGGGACGTCGCGCACGTCCACCATTGGCACAACCTCTCGACGGACCTCGTTCGGACGCTCGCGGCGAGGGGCGTTCCCGTCGTCGCCACGCTGTCCGACTTCCACGTCACCTGCCCGCGCTTCTTCCGGCTCCCCGATCTGCGGACGCCGTGCGCTCCCTCGGTGGAAACCGACGTCTGCGTGCAGTGCCTCGTGGAGGCCTTCGGTGCGCCGGAGGCCATGGTGCGGCCCGCGTTCATCCGTCGGCGAGCGGCCATGCGCGCGGAACTCGCGGCGGCGCGCGCCGTGATCGTCCTCTCGAATGCGCAGGCCCGTTACATGCGCGAGATTCCGCTCTTCCACGACGTCGCGCTGGACGTCGTCCCGTACCCGGCGCCCTCCCTTGGGGTCGAGCCCCGAAACCCATCACCTCGAAACGACACGAAGTTTCGCATCGTCTCGTGGGGCGGTCTCGATCCAGGCAAGGGGTTCGCGCTGCTCGTCGACGCATGCCAGCGAGTGCGCGACGCCGAGCGCGTCGAACTGCATCATTTCGGAACGATCCACGACCCCGGGTATCGCGACGCGCTGATCGCCAGCGCGACGCGATCCGCGCCCGTCTTTCACGGTCGTTTCAACCGCGACGATCTCGTGCGCACGTTCTGGAATCACGACGTGGCGGCCTTCCCGTCGTACTACATGGAGACTCATGGACTCGTCGTCGACGAGGCGATCCAGCTCGGCCTTCCCGTCCTCGTCTCCGATCGCGGCGCCCCGCCGGAGCGCGTCTTGGGACGCGGGGTGGTCGTGCCGGCGGGCGACGTGAGGGCATGGGCTGACGTGATCCAGGGGATGATGGACGATCCCACGATCCTGGCGAGGTTGCGCGCGGCACCGGCGCCGCGGCAGTACGCGCTCGAGACCCATTCGGCCGACATCGAACGCATGTACGAGCGGGTGCTCGCCCATGGCTGATTCACCGTCGCCGGCTTCCGGCGGATCCGCGGCCGATCTCTCGATCGTGATCCTGTCGTGGAACACGAAGGAGTTGGTGCGTGAATGCCTCACGGCGCTGCGGGGCGCGTCCGACGGCTTGCGCACCGAGATCGTCGTCATCGACAACGCGTCCGAGGACGGGAGCCCGGATCTGATCGCGGCGGAGTTCCCCGAGGTCGTCCTGGTGCGCAACGCCGAAAACCGCGGATATGCGCCGGGCGTCAACCAGGGTATCGCGCGCTCCACGGGTCGGCGTGTCTGCCTCCTCGGGTCGGATACGCGCGTTCGCCCCGGGACGTTCGAGGCGCTCTGTGCATTTCTCGATGCTCATCCGACGGCGGGCGCCGTCGCGCCGCCGCTGTTGAATCCCGACGGGTCCCGCCAGTGCGGCTGCAAGCGGTTTCCGACGCTCGGGCTCGTGGCGTTCTGGGACCTGCCGCCGCACCGTTGGTTCCCCGATGCGGGCGTGCTTCGTCGTTACGAGATGAAGGACTGGGATCACATGGGCACGCGGGAGGTCGACCAGCCTCCCGGCACCTGCTTCCTCGTTCGTCGCGAGGTCATCGACCGCGTCGGTCCGATGGACGAGAAGCTCTGGCTGTTCTTCAACGACGTGGATTGGGCGCTCCGCATCCGCCAGGCTGGCTTCTCCATCTGGCACGTGGAGGCGCCCGGTGTGTTCCACCGCGAAAGCAGCTCCGTCGGCAAATTCCGGATGATGGCCCTGGAGTGGCACAAGAACCGCATCTGGTACTTCCGCAAGCACCACGGATTCCTCGGTCGCCTCTTCACGGGTGCGGCCCTCCTTCACGTCACCGTCCGCGAGTGCCTCCGCGCTCGGAAGAACCTGCCCACGGTCTCCGCGTGGTGGAATCACTCGCGCGGCCTCCTGCGGATGGCCGTGGGGTTGATTCGGGGGTGATCGTCCGCCCGGCGACGCCCTCGGACGTGACCCCGATCACGTGAGAGTGTCAGGAGCACGATGCTGATGAACTTCCGACTCATCGATCGACAGACGTCCAAGCTGTGGGACTTCGGTTGGTTCGACCGATCGGTGTTCGCCATCGAGGGCGCCGATCCTCGCGACATTCCCTGCGACACGATCCTGCGTGAGTTCTTGCAGAGCTCGATCTATGGAGTGTCGTTCTGCCGGCCGGACGACTGGGGAGACGCCCCGAACGAACACGGTCCGTTCCGGAAGTCGCGGATGGACTCGAAGTGGCTCGTCGCAGTCGACCTGCCGCAATTGCGGTCCCGCGTCGAGGTGGTTCTGGCCGATCCGAGGTTCGTCACCGAGCTCCCGGCTCATCAGCGAAGCCCGATCGATGGATGGCTCGAATCGCTGTCCGGCGGAGCGACACAGCTGTTCGTACTCGACGCTCCTGAAGACGCGGACGCCTTCGTCGAGTGGGCCTACGTCTGGGTGTTGTTCTGGGAGTGCATGTCGCTGAACCGATCCGCGGCGGAGATCACGGTGGCCGTCATCGGCTACGACTAGGCGCCAGGACATGCTCGTGCGACGCTCTTGCTGAGTCCGGTGGCCGTCGCGCCAAAGCCTGCGGAACGTTGCTGACGAGTAGCCACCATCGCGCGGTAGGGGTGGAAATGTTCGTCGCCTGACGGCTGGGTCGGTGTGCAAAACCCCGGGCGCCGCAACTCGAGCAGTCGACCGGACTCGCCGTCCCGTCACGCCTTCGTGAAACGCCACGCGATGAGCGTGTCGCCGGTCACGGGCGAGATCGCGCGGCACCACAGCGCCAGGCCGGGGAGGAAATCCCAGAACGCGCGGTCGGGTGTCCACGTGGGGCCGCTGGGAATCACCCCAACGGAGAAGAAGAAGCGGGAGTTCGATGCCAGTTCGAGGAAGACGGTCTCGCCAACGGGCAGTTGGAGCGTCGGCGGAGCGGACTGGGGGCCGAGTTCGACGACGTCGAACGGACAACGCGTGTCACCGGCGGCTGCGGCCGTCGCGGCGCGAGCCGTGCGGTGGACCCTCAGCCCCGGAGGGCCGAAGAACTTCTCGAAGTAGCGCTCGGCACCACGACGATTGCGCTCCTGCGCGACGGCGGGATCCGTATCGGCCGAACGCGACCAGAAGTGGACGATGCGCGCCGAGGGTACGTGCCACAGACCCAGACCGGATTCGCCGTAGCGGCGGAACAGATCCATGTCTTCGTAGTAGAGCGGGTAGTCGGGGTCGAAGAGGCCGTGCTCGAGGATCGTCGTCCGGCGTCCGAGGAAGAAGCACCCACTGAGCGCGACCCAGGGAATGGGCTCGGTCGCACTCCAATATCGAAACGCCCGCAGCGATCGATGACGCGCGCGCCAACGAGCGACGGCGAGGGATCCCGTGGCGACTGCGTCGGCGGCCTCGAGGAACGGATCGGGCATCTCGTTCGGCGGCATGAGCAGCGTCATGCCTGGATCCGGTGACGCCATGGGTCCGACGAGTGCCGCCCCATCGATCGTCTCGATGGTGTCGATCAGCGCTTGGATGCAGCCGGCCCGCACGAGAACGTCGGGATTCGACACCACGTGCCAGCGCCCCGACGCCGCCTCGAAGCCCTGGTTGTTGGCGCGAGCGTAGCCCACGTTCTCGTCGTTGAAGATCACGCGGACCCTCGGATTCGCCAGCGACTCGAGGACCAGTCGATCGTCGGCCCGGGACGCGTTGTCGACGACGATCATCTCGACGTCCAGCGCGGTGCCGCGGTACGTGATCGGATGCGCAAGCAGCGAGTCGATCAGCCCCAGGAGGAAGCGCGACGAGTTGTAGTTGACGACGACGACCGAGAGGTCGGCGGATTCTGTTCGAGTCATTCCACCAATCCGATCCCGTTCTGTTCCGTCCAGCCCTCGCCGGATGAGTGCGCGACGCGAAGCCAGCGAGCGGATCGTTCGAGGACCCGGACGCTGTCGCCTGCCCTGACACGGGTCACCACGGGTTGGTCGGGGTGCGGCTCGCGTCGCAGCACCGCCTCACCTGCGAGCACGACGCCGCCCGGCGGGTCGGGATCGAAATGGGAGCGCGCCCAGGGCACGGCGCCCGCGAGTGCGGACGCGAGCAACAGTCCAGCGGCGATCCGAAGGCCCCGCCGTCGGCCGGACAGAAACAGCCCGACCACGCCCACGGCGTGCGCAGAGCCGAGGATCACGAGCCATTGGAATGCCGTGACGCGACGGAGTTCGCGTGCGAATCCCGTCTCCGGCGCCACGTCGTCGCCCTTCAGCCCCAGGTGGCGCTGCGCGAGCCGCAGATTGAATGCGACCTGCGGATCGTCAGGCAGCCGGAGCGCCGCGCGGCGAAACCACAACACGGCCTCCGCGTGGCGCCCGAGGCGGTAGGCGCAGTTGCCCAGGTTGAAGAGGGTCGGGCCCGGCTCGGATTGGCCCGCGTCCAGCCTCGCGTGAAACAACGCGAACGCCTCTTCGAAGCGACCGGCCTCCCAGGCGCGTTCCGCGTCACCGGGTCCCGCGAGCGCGAGCACGAGGGCCAGAGGAAGCAGGATCATGCCGAATCCTCCCGGCGCGAGAGCGCGGGCTGGAGCCGCGCCACGAGACGGCGCGCCTGGGCTGCGGCGTCGGGCACCGCACGGCCTCCGTATCCTGCGGCGATCGCACGATCGAGGAACGACGCGGTCTCCGTCGCCAGTCCGGCGTCGGCACCCGCCTCGCGCAGACGTGCGGCAAGGTCGGGAGACACCACTGCCGACGGCGTGCACCGCAGGTGAGCCCCGAGAAACACGGTGAACGCCAGCGTCGCATCCGCACTCGCGTCCGCCATGGTCTCCTCGAATCGCACGGCGGCGGTGCGGGCCGCGGCGCCCACGGGATCCGCGGCGAGGGCGGCGCGCCGACGACGGACGAGCGTCGCGCCGAGCATCGCGAGCCAGGGTGCGCAGAACACGACGGATACGCTGACCGGCGTCACGAGGCGCGCGCCGTCGGTCGCCGCAGGCCCCTCGGGCTTGATGTCGTAGATGTCGCTCTCTCCGGGGATCGCGCGGGACGACGGGTCGACGGTGCGCACGACCTCCGACGCACCACCGTCACCGGGGAGAACGGAGATCGGGATGGGCGACGTCGCCGCCGTCCGATACGCCGCCGCGCGTGGTTCGAAGAACGGCAGGGTCAAGGGCGGGATCTCGTGCACGCTGGTCGAGAGCGGCGCGAGGTCGAACGTCATCGAGCGCCCCGCCAGGTCGTGGTCGATCCGTCCCAGTGCCCGGAAGCCCGCGATACCGGCCGGATCCGGTGGCGCGAAGAACCCCAGGTTGCCCTCGCCGTGAATCGTGACGCGAAGCCTCACGCTCTCGCCCACGCGCACGGAGCTCGGCTCGGCGCTCGCATCGAGCGTGAATTGCCCCACGGCGCCCCCGAATCCCCGCGGGCGCCCATCGATCGGCAACGCCTGCGCCCGGAGGGTGACCGCGCGCCCGTGGACGACGCTCTCCTTCTGATCGATCGGCGTGCGGCCGTTCACGAAGTCGTCGCGGAACGCCGTCGCGGACGTGAACGCCAACCGTGGCGCCGGAACGGAGATCTCGCCGGGTTCGGTGGGGATGATTCGGTGGTGGACCGAGAGCACGACGAACGCGCGGCCTTCGATCGCCGTGTCGGCCTCTCGCAGCGCTTCGATGATGGCTCCGTTGAACGCCAAGGTCTGGCGTGCGCCGTTCGTTGGCTCGGCCGCCGCCTTCGGTGCCACGGTTCCCGCGAGCCGGTCCAGCCCATCGACCTCGAGTCGAACGGGGACGTCGAGCCGTCGTTGGAACGTCTGGATCAGGTTCTCGTCGAGGAATCGCCGTTCGACTCCCACGCGGAACCGAAACGTCACGACCTCGTGCACGAACACCGTGTCGCGCTCGACGATCGTCTCGACGAACGCGCTGCGTGCGGCGGCGTCCGAGGGTGCCGTCCCGGTGCCCTGCGCACGGAGGAGCATGCAGCAGGCGAGCGTGATCGCGAGCAGTCTCACCAGTCGCGCTCCGTGGACGTCGCGCGGGCGTCACGCTCGGCGCGACGCAGGACGACCTTCTGCTTTTCCTTCGCTTCGAGACGTTCGAGGAGCGACTTCACCTGGATGGGCGAGAGCGCCGTCGTCTGCGCCTCGGTCTTCGCGTCGTTGCGCGAGCCGTCGCCCTTCGGCGTCGGAGGCTTCATGAGATCCGATTTGTCTTCGCGTGGCGTGTTGGGGTCGGGTTGCGTCGGCACGGGGCGTGGGTTCACCTGTTTCTGTCCGAGCTTCTTGTCGGGGCCGCGCTTCTTGTCGGCCTCCGATTTCTTCATCCGGAGCAACTCGAGTTTCCGCTGGGCGCGCTCGGCGTTGCGTCGCGCTTCGGGCCAGTCGGTGCGGCTCGTGGCGGCGCGCTCCCAGCTCTTGCGTGCCGAATCAGCGTAGGCGATCGCCGTGTCCATCTCGGAGGGCCCCGCTTCCGGCATGTCCGCGCCGTACTCGGCCTTCAAGCAGCGTGCGAACGCCGTGCTGCCCGCGATGAAGTCCGAGAGGCCCGCGAACTCTGGCCCGCCGCGGGCGGCCGCCTTCTCTGCCGCGGCCTCCGCTTCCGTCAGGTGCTCGGCACGCAGTGCTGCGAGCGCGTGGTTGAACAGCAGTTCGGGCGACGCCCCATCGCCGGCCGCTGATTCCGCAGCGGCGAACGCCTTTGCCGCGTCGGCGAAGCGACCGTCGGCGTAGGCGCGACGCGCTGCATCGGCCCCGTCACCGCCGTTCGCGGCGAGCAAGACGAAAGCGAGGGCGCTCAAGACGTGCGTCGGTCGGTCCATGCCGTCTCCAACATCCAGAGGAGCAACGCCAGGAGCAAGGGCCACTGGAAGCGATTGTCGCGCTCGTGGCCCGGGCCCCCGGCGAACGCCTTGCGTGCCATGGGCACGATGCGGTCTTCGTAGAGGCTGACGAGGGGCCTGGGGAGGGTGTTCGCGTCGACGAAACTCCCCTGCGTCGTCTCGGCGATCCTGCGGAGCGCCGCCGGATCCATGGCGGAAACCACGTCGTTGCCCGCGGCGTCCTTCAAGAACGCTTCGCCCGACGGTCCGTCGATCGTGATCTTGCTGCCTGCGGGCGAGCCCACGCCCACGCAGTGCACTGTGATCCCGCGCCCCCGGAGCGTCTCCGCCATGCGGAGTCCGCGCTGATCCGGATCATCGCCGTCCGTGATGAGGATGACGGCCTCGTGTTCTCCCGACGTGTCGGAGAAGACGTCGCTCGCGAGGCGCAGCGCGGCGCCGAGATCCGTGCCGCCCCGCGGTACGGAGAGGGGATCGGCGAGATCCGCGAGCGCGGCGAACGAGTCGCCGTCCTGGGTCAGCGGGACGAGGACTCGCGCGGCACCCGCGAAGGCGACGAGGCCGAGGCGATCGCCGCGGGCACGTTCGGCGAGCGCGCGGATCTCTCGCTGCGCGGCCGCAAGCCGGCTGGGCGCGAGATCGCGCGCGAGCATGGACCTGGACACGTCGAGACACACGAGGATGTCCACACCGCGCTGTTCGACGGGATGCCCGCCGACTCCGAAGAGCGGCTGCAACAGGGCGATCCCCGCGAACGCGAGGCCTGCTGCGAAGACGACGTTGCGTCCCCGTCGCCGATCGCGATCGAGTTCCCGCGCGAGCGCCGGGCCTCGAGCTCCCGCCACGTCGCCAAACCGTGCGGCGGAGCGGCGATCGAGCCATGCGAAGAGCAACCATGTGGCAGGCGGCGCCAAGAGGATCGGCAGCGCCTCCGGCCACGCGAACACGTCGCCGAGGCTCACGGGATCACCTCGAGGATCGTGGAGCCGAGCAGACGCCCGAGCACGAGGAGCAGGATGCCGATCGCGACGAACGGCACGAACGTCTCCCGGATCCGATATCGCGGCTCCTGGACCTCGTCCTTTTCGAGCTGGTCGATCTCGGCGTAGACGGCGGCGAGCGCCCCCGCGTCGCGCGCCTCGTAGAAGTGCCCGTTCGTGATCGCCGAGAGCGATCGGATCTGACTGACGTCGAGCTTGCGGATGGCGCCTGCGGCGTCACGGGCGCCGATGCCGGCGGCGATCGAGTAGACGCGGATGCCCAAGTCCTTGCAGAGCTGGCCGGCGTGGAGCGGCGCGATCTCGTCGGGAGTCTGCGCCGTCGCCACGTTCTCCTCGCCGTCCGTGAAGACGATGACGATCTTCGAGCGCGCCGTACTCGGGCGGAGAATGCGCGCGGCAAGCGCCACGGCCGTGCCGATCCCGGTCGCGTCCTCCGGGCCATCGCTGGCGACGGTGTCGAGTTGCCCCAGGATCCTCCCCAAGGCCACGTGATCCAGGGTGAACGGGCAGCGCACGTCTGGGAACCGCGCAAACCCCACGAGTGCGATGCGATCGTTCGGACGGCCGGCGATGAACTCGGCCGCCGCGTCCTTCGCGACCGAAAGGCGCGAGCGCTGAGCGTCCATGTCCGTCGCCGTCATGGACGACGACAGGTCGAGGCACAGCGCGATGTCGATGCCGCGGGTTTCGAGAGGGAGCCGATCGCGGTGCACGGGGCGTGCGAGGGCGATGCCGAGGGCGCCGAGGCCCAGCACTCGCAGAACCATGGGCAATCCCGCGAGCCGCACGCGCCAACCACCATGGGCCGATGCGTCGATCCGATCGAACGGCCCGAAGATCATGCTTGGCGGGGGACGCCGTCGCCGCACGAGCCACACGACGACGAGCCCCGCGAGCGTGGCGAGCAGCCACGGATCCAGCAGGAACAAACCCGTGTGGGATTCGAGGAAGGCGTTCACGCGCGTGGGCCCTCCGTCCCCGCCGCCGAGGCCGCGTCGTTCAGGAACGTCTCCGCCGAATCGAGGAGCCGACTGCGCTCGGTGTCTCCCGGAAGGTGACGGCCGAACTTGATGCGGTCGCAGAGCGCGAGGAACTCGCCGAGGAGGGTTCGTTGCGGCGCGCCGAGCACCCGGGCCGTCGCGGGCGAGGAGAGGAACTCCTGCGTCGTCATCTCGAGGGCGCGGACGTGGAAGCGTTCTTCCACGAAGTCCCGAACGAGGGATGACACCTCGATGGTGAATGCCTGTACGTCCTCGCGCGTCGCGGTCACGTGCGTCCGCAGCTGGAGGAGCCGGGAGCGGGCCCGATCCTCCGGCGTAGGCCCGACGGGCGCGACGGCCGCGGGCGGTGGTTTCTGGCGGCGCCGGACCGTCCACGCCACGAATCCCAGAGCGCAAACGCCGGCGATGCCGGCGAGCAGTCCGCGAGTCCACGGTGAGCGCTCCGCCATCAGGCCCGACGGAAGCTCGATCTCACCCGGCGCGCCGGGTGGGAGTGACGACCGGACGTTCAGCCGGATCTCGTTGGACGTGGTTTCGCGGGTCTGCGACCCCGACTTCGACCGTGCGGAAAACGAGCGAGGCTTCAGAACCACGAGATCGCGGACGAACGCATGGCATTCGTAGCGTCGCGTCTCCTCGGCGTGGTCGCCCGATTCGCGGTGCGAGACTTCCACGAGGCGCGTCGTCAGCGGGTCGAGCGTGGCGTCGTCCCACGGCGCGGGTTCGAGCGTCGTCCGCCACGACCGAACGACGGTGAGGGGGAAGCCCACCCCGAACTCCACGTCGGTCTGGCCGGTGACGATGCGGACGGACAGATCGTCGGTCGCGATCGGTGTGCCGCCGCCGCATGCCGCGAGGGTCAAAGCCGCGATCGCGAGGAGTGAGCGCCAACTCATCGCTTGGCTCCGCGTTGCTCGCGCATGCGGAAGAAACGCAGGATCGGGCGGGCGACGGAGTCGCGATCGTGCGTGCGGGGGAGTGGGACGTCCATCACGTCGACACCCGCTCGCCGCATGGCGTCCGTCGTCTCCGCGCGCCACTTCGCGACGCGGGCCAGGTAGTTCGTCTTCGTGGCCGCATCGCTCCAGTCCACCAATCGCACGCGTCCCGTCTCCGGATCGCGCAGCCGCATGAGGCCCGCCTCCGGCGGTGCCAGCTCACGGGGAAGCAGGCGCACGGCGATGACGTCGTGCTTGCGTGCGCAGACGCTCAGCGGCTCGCGCCAGTTCGCGGCGAAGAAATCCGACACGAGGAAGAGGACCGAGCGCCGCCGCAGCGATCGCGCGGCCGCTTCGAGCGCCGGTCCCAGGTCGGTCTGCAGATCGCTTCCCGGGAGCACGAGGCAGTCGCGGACGATGCGCAGGACGTGTCCCAGACCTTTCTTCGCGGGGATGAATCGATCGACCTGCCGGCTGAAGGCGATCAGTCCCACCTTGTCGTTGTTGCGCAAGGCCGACAGGGCGAGGCATGCGCAGATGCGGGCCGCCATCTGGCGTGCCGACCAGAGCCCGAATCCGCCGGTCATCGACGCGGACACGTCGAGGAGAAACATCACCGTGAGCTCGCGCTCGTCCACGTACTTCTTGACGTAAGGTCTTCCGACCCGCGCCGTGACGTTCCAGTCGACGGATCGGGGATCGTCGCCTTCGACGTACTCGCGCACGTCGTCGAACTCGATGCCGGAGCCGCGAAACACGGAGCTGTAGCCGCCCGCCATGACGTCGGCGACGAGCCTGCGGCTCTGCACCTCGATGCGGCGGACCTCCTTCAGAAGCTCCGCCAGCTCGGCTTCGCGATCCTCGACCGTCATGATCGATCAGGGAACGCGCACCGTGTCGAGCACGCGTTGAATCACCTGCACCGACGTCAACCCCTCGGCCTCCGCTTCGTAGGTGGTGATGACGCGGTGGCGCAGAACGTCCATGGCGACGGCCTTCACGTCCTGCGGCGTCACGAACTCCCGTCCATCGAGGAATGCGCGGGCCCGTGAGACTTGCGTGAGCGCGATCGACGCCCGCGGCGACGCCCCGTAGAGGATCAGGGGCTTCAGGTCCTTCAATCCCGCCTCGTCGGGACGTCGCGTCGCGAAGACGAGATCGACGACGTAGCTCACGATCTTCTCGTCCACGTAGACCGAGTCCATGAGCTTGCGCGCCGCGACGATCTGTTGTGGCGAGGCCACGCGGCGGGCCAGCGGTTTCCCCGTGTTCGTCGCCATGCGTTCCACGATCCTGCGCTCATCCGCCCTGTCCGGATACTCGACGACGACCTTCAGCATGAATCGGTCGACCTGGGCCTCGGGCAGCGCGTAGGTGCCCTCCTGCTCGACCGGATTCTGGGTCGCGAGCACGAGGAACGGCTCGGGAAGGGCCCTCGTCTCTCCCGCGAGCGTCACCTGGCGCTCCTGCATGGCTTCGAGGAGCGCGGACTGCACTTTCGCGGGCGCGCGGTTGATCTCGTCCGCCAGGACGAAGTTCGCGAACACGGGGCCCTCGCGAACGGTCCAATCGCCCGTCTTCGGGTTGTACACGTGCGTACCCAGCAGGTCCGACGGCAGGATGTCCGGTGTGAACTGGATCCGGCGGAAGCTCCCGCCGAGGGCCGTCGCGAGGCATTGCACGGCGAGGGACTTGGCCAGACCGGGTACGCCTTCCAGGAGGACGTGGCCGTCGGCAAGCAGGCCCATCAGGAGGCCATCGAGCAGGTGTTTCTGGCCGACGATCACCCCTTCCACTTCCCGGGTGACTTCCCTGAGGAAGGCGCTCTCCTGTTTGATTCGGTCGGCGACGGCGTGGGCGTCGGTCACGATGTTCGATCTCCTGGTGGTTGGGGAGCGGGATCTTACCGGCTTCGTACGGCCCTTCGGCGTCGTTGCGGGCGGAAAACCCGTTCGCCGGTGGCGACTCTGCCACTTTACCGGTCCCCTTCGCGCACGATACGCTGGGCCCGGCTTTGGCAATCCGTCACGTCATCGAACTCCGGACACTTCTGGCCATGACTTCACTTCGTCTACGCGCATGCACGGTGCTTCTTCCGCTGGCGATTTCGCTCGCCTCGGCGTTCGGTATCGCGCAGGATGCGCCCGCGACCCGGGTCAACCGCGAAACCATGTGGTTCGCGCCCACAGCCGAGGACTGGAAGAAGCCGTGCCTCGTGAAATTCCAGCGGACCTGGGACGACGCCGTCGCCCTTTCGAAGGAGACGGGGCGGGCGATTCTCATCTGCGTGAACATGGACGGCGAGATCGCCAGTGAGCACTACGCCGGCGTGAGGTATCGCCAGCCGGAGATCGCCAGGCTGTACGACCCGTACGTGTGCGTCATCGCATCCGTGTATCGCCACTCCCCGCGCGATCATGACGAGCAGGGCCGTCGCGTGTTGTGTCCGCGATTCGGGAGCGTGACGTGCGGCGAGCACATCGCCATCGAGCCGTTCCTCTTCGAGAAGTTCTTCGACGGCCGGCGCGTGGCGCCGCGACACATCGGCGTCGAACTCGACGGCAAGGAGATGTACGACGTCTTCTACGCCTGGGACACGGACACGATCTTCAATTCACTGAAGAAGGGGATCGCGGATCGGCCGGCGCCGCCGCCTCCCGTCGTGAAAGGTGACCGCTCGATCGTCGAGCGCGTCGCGAGCCCGGACAATCAGGACCGCACGGCCGTCGAGGTGGCGTTCGAGCAGGGCGATCAAGCGCAGCGGAAGGCGCTGCTCGACGCGGCGGCGACCCAGGGCGCGAACGCGCCCGTGGGACTGCTGCGCATGGCGATCTCGGGATTCGATGCGGATTCGAGCAAGTCGGCCCGCGCGACGCTGGCGAAGGCGGGTTCCGAGGAAGCCGTGGAACTCATTCGGGAGGCGTTGCGCGTGCCCATGGATGCGGGCGAGCGCGAAGGCCTCGTGAAGGCACTGGAGCGCATCGGTGAGACGTCGGCTCGGGCGCGGACGCTCGCGGTCGTGCATCGTGGGCTCGACAACAACTCGACGGTCGTCGACACGCAAGCGTGGTCGAAGGCCTACGAGGCGTCCGCGACGGCGGCGCTCCCACCTCCGCGCCCATCCCGCAGCGCGCTGCCGGCGTGGTGGCCTCGCGAAGGCGACGCGGTGTCGGCCGAGATGGAGGACGCCGCCGTCGATGCGCGCGTCGCGACGCGCGATGCGGCGCTCGCCGGAACCGACACCAACGCCATGCTCGACGTGGCGGAAGCGTGCATCTCCAAGGCCCAGCGGCCGGGTACGGATCGGCCGGCGGCGAAGGCCTTCTACCTGGACGCCGAGAAGCTGGCGCTCGAGGCGGAGAAGCGTGGCGCGTCGGGGTGGCGCGTGAACGGCGCCATGGCCGTGGCGCTTTCGCGGACGATGCGCCGGAACGATGCGTACAGGCGCGCCGAGGCGGCCATGGGCACGCTGCCGGCCGACTCCCAGAGCCCGCAGGCACTCGCCGTGCTCATGCTGTTTGCCGAGGGGCGGCAGCGCGCCATCGAGAAGGCCGTCGCGGAGAAGGCCACGTGGCCCGGTCAATGGTTGACGGACGTGAACGCGACCTACGCCGTGATCGCGCGCCATCCGTTCGCCACCGACGCCACCACGATCGCGCATTACGACTTCCTGAGGGCACTCGGCGCCGACGGCCCCGCGGCTCGCGTCCTCGACGACGGCCTCGCACGATTCCCAGACTCGGGCGTCCTTCACAATCGGCTGCGCTGTCGGGTTCTGGCCGAGAAGGGCGTCGATGGATTGGAGCCGACCTACGAGGCGATGCTGAAGCAGCCCGATGCTCCGTTGAACACGGAGTGGTTCGCAGGCTACGCGTCGATTCTTGCGGCCGAGTACTACCGCCGGTCCGGGAAGACGGACCAGGCGCTCGCGGCCTACGA
Organism: Planctomycetota bacterium; assembly: GCA_044222185.1. Lineage (GTDB taxonomy): Bacteria > Planctomycetota > CAIWVZ01 > JBGANV01. Next base: position 43,017 of record JBGANV010000008.1, on the reverse strand, counting down.
GCGAGCCGTCGCGCATTACGAGAAGAACATCGAGGCGAATCCCGACGCGCGGCCCACTGCCGACGAGTCGATCGTTCTGGCGTTCGGTGGCCGGGCGCGGATCGCTCTCGAGCGGAAGGACTTCGACGGCGCGTTGAACGAGTTGCTGAAAGCGTTCGCCCGCAAACCCGAGGCGGCGGCAACGCTGGATGGACTGAACATCTCGCCGGTGGATACGGCCAAGATGCTCCTCGCCCGCGCGCGGGAGGCGAAGCGGGACGAACTCGTCACCAAGCTGGACGCCGAGTTGCGCAAGCTCGATCCGAAGTTGCTTCAGCTTCCGGCCTACGAGCGCGAAACTCCCGCAAGCGCTCCCGTCGAAACGCGCCCATCGCGATAGCCGCCCGCCGGAGGAGCGCCGGGCCACCGCCGTCTCGGCGGGGCCCGGCCAGATCGCCGCGCGTCTCGCGCGGTCCGGCGTACATCGCTCGCTGTGCGGCCGTAGATCACCGTCGGGTTCGTGGTGATCCCAAGCCCGCGGCCGTTCGAGATCAGCCGGTCCGGTCGTCCTCGCTGTGCTGCGGTCGACCGGCGAACCTGCCGCACGCCCTCGCTGCGCTCGGGTCGTGCGTCGCTCCGTGGCCGTTCGAGAGGGCCGGGGAGGAGCGCCGTGGCCACCGCCGTCTCGGCGGGGCCCGGCCAGATCGCCGCGCGTCTCGCGCGGCGCGGCGCTGCTTCGTCGATCAGGGCGTGTAGAGAAGGACGCTCGGGTCGCCGTTCGAGGCCGCGTCGGCTCCGCCGCCGATGAGGACACTGCCGTCCCACAGACGCACGGCGAAGTGCGTTCCGCGGGCCGCGGGGAGTGATGCCGTCGGTGTCAGCGCCGTGGCGCCGCCCGCACGAACCGCGCACCCATCGACGGCGCTGATCGACAACGTCGTGCCTGCGAGCGCGATCGTCGAACCACCGCTCAGATGGCAGTTGCCGTTCTTCAACAGGACCTGCCCGTGAGCGAGGGCTCCTGCCGCCATCGTCCCCGCATTGGTGAACGTCGTCGCCGTCGAATTGAGCTTCACGCAGCTGTTCGTCGACACGACACCGATCACGACGCCGAAGAGCAGAGTGGGCGAGAATCCACCGCTGACGAACACCTCACCGTTCGGCATGCGTGTCGCACGATGCAGCGTCCGCATGGTCGCGATCGTCGGTCCGGCGGTGAATGCGTTCGTCGCCGGGTTGTAGATGCTCGACGTGTTCGTCCACGCCGGCACTTCGACGCCGAGCAGCGTGCCGGTCCCGTTCAACCCGGAGATGCAGACGACACGGCCGTCGTTCAGCAGCGTCTGGGTGTGACCCCACCGCTTGGACGCCATGGTGTTGGAAACCGGCGTCCAGGTGTTCGCGACCGGGTCGTAGACCTCGCCCGTGTTCACGGACGCGTTCAGGATGTCGCCGAGGGGAGTGGTCGACCCTGGGGCCTGCGTGAAGTTCGTCGTGCCGCCGGTCACCAGCACGCGGCCGTCGTTCAGCAACGTGGCTGCGTGAGCGCCGCGTGGCGTGCCCATGGACGCCGCGATCGAGAACGTGTTCGTCGCCGGGTCATAGATCTCGCACGACGTGGTCACGCCGGAAGCCGTCCCGCCACCGCAGATGAGGACGCGGCCGTCATTCAGCGCCACGCTCGTGTGGAAGCCGCGCGCCGTCGTCATGTTCGGGCCTGCGCTCCAGCTTCGCGAGTACGGCTCGTAGATCTCGGTCGAGTTGCCGCCTGTCGGGTTGGTGATCGTCCCGCCACCGCCGCCGCAAACGATCACGCGACCGTCCTTGAGGAGCTCCGCCGTCGCGAGGACGCGCGCTCCACCCAGGGGCGGGAGCGGGGTGAACGAGTCCGGATTCTCGAAGTCCAGCCGGACGGCCCGCGTCAGCGCGATGCCCGACGGATGCGTCGGGTCCGTGACGACGGCCTGCGTGTAAAGCACGAGGTTCAGGAAGGCCGGGTTGTTTGGAATCGCTGCCGTCAGGGTGAAGTTGCCCGGCGCCGGGAGCACACCGCTCGCGAGCTGGCCGAATGCCGGTGAGAGGACGTCGATCCAGACCGTGCCAACGCCGGGGATCGGGAACACGCCCGGGTTGTCCGAGAGGAAGAGCGCCCAGGACTGCCCGGCGCCGCCCGTGATCTTGAGGTTGAAGTTGGCCCCCACCGCCATCGGTGATGGCTCCAGGTCGCCGTTTCCACCGTTCCCGGCCTGCGCCGGCACGATCGCGGACACGATCGCGAACCCGAGGACGAAGATCGTGGTGCTTCTCAACATCTCTGTCTGACTCCTTTTTCTTCGACTCCTCCGGATCGGGGGAGGCATCGACTCGGACCGGCGGCGTAGCCGGGAAGCGTACTCGCAAACGCGATTTCGGCGCAAGCATCCGCGAACGGGCCCCGAAACGAACGAAGCCGACGCCCTTTGACAGGCATCGGCTTCGATTCACGGCTGTCCGCGCGGCTTCACCGCGCGGCGCAGTGTGGCTGTCGCATCAGAACGTGACGCGGCGCGCGCTCGAGAGCGAGAGCAGCGACTGCGTCGGCGACAGGTCGACCTGGACGAAGTCCACGCTCACACCCGTCAGCACCGTCAGACTTCCCGCGGGGAAGCTGAGCGGGACGGTCGGGAACAGGCCCGGCGTCACGACCCAGTGGAGGATGTCTCCGACGCTGGCCGGCGTCGTCAGGATGCTGAACGTGGTCGCGTCCGGGATGAGGTGGAGGAACGGACCCGTGTTCACCGCTTGCGTCGTGGCGAACGAGATCAGCAGGAAGCCCGTGGCGGCCGTCGGGTTCTGGTACTGGGGCGGGATCGGGGAGATCGTCAGGTCACCGACGCCGCCGCCCGTCGTCGTGACGACGAGGTCGTACGGGTTCACGGTGATCAGGTTCGAGCGCAGCAGGAAGTTCGCCGGATTGGACGCATCCGTCACGGCCAGGCGAACCGAGTACGTGCCGGGCACGAGGTACGTGTGCGACGGGTTCTGCACGGTCGAATCCACGATGCCGTCGTTCTCGAAGTCCCAGGCCCAGCTCGTGACCCCGCCTGGATCGCTCGTGAACGTCGTATCCGTGAAGTTCACGTTCAACGCAGCGGCGCCAGTCGTCGGAGATGCGGTGAAGCTCGGGAACAGACCCACGCCCGTCGTCTCGTCCGCGCCGCGGCACGGAGTTCCGGCGTTGCGCAGCTGTCCGTCGATGTCGACGGTCACGGCCGCGACCGGCGTTCCGTTGTTGAATCCGATGGAGGCTGCGGTGATGTGCAGATCGGTTCCGGTGAGGAACGCGACCGAGCCGGTCAGGGTGTTGAGTTCCTTGCCAGCCATGCTCGGCGACGCGACGCCCTGCCACGCGGCGAGCGTCGCATAGTTCGTGGTCGTGCTCACCTGGCCGACGAAGGCTGTCGGGCCCGGCTCATAGGCGTTGTAGTCGAAGAGGGTCGGGACGCCGGCCGTCGTCGACTCCAGGCGGAAGCAGGCGCCGGATCCGTCGTGGCGCACGACGTTGTTCGCCATGACGGCCGGAATGCCGTCGGCCGTCATCTGGTGGATGCCGGGCTGGATCGTTCCGGCCGGCATGAGCACCGAGTTGTTGGCGCAGATCAGGCCGGGGGTGCGACGGAGCGCGATGCCGCCGACGTAGGTCCCGGTGCCCGGGCAGTTCCAAACCATGTTGTTGACGACGGTGACATTGGACGGCATGGTCGTGCTGCCGCTCGTTCCGACGAACACGCCTTGGCCATAGACGTCGTGGACGCGATTGCGCTCGAGGACGTTCCCGGTGCACGGTCCGAGATAGATGCCGACGCCGCCGGAGTAGGCGTTGCTGCCCGGGGTTCCCGGCGTCGCGCCGGTGTTGTAGACCTCGCAGTCAGCGATGCGGCAGTTGTTGGAGTTCACGATCTGGATGCCGCTGCCCGAGGCGAGGGCCGGCGTGACCGTGCCGTAGACGGTGCAGTTCAGGACCTGGCAGCTGTTGGCGCCAACCACGATGATGCCTGCTCCCGCTGCTGCGGCCGTCACCGTGAGACCCTGGAGCGTCACGAACGACGGACCGAGGTTCGCCGTGCTGGCGGTGCCACCGAGCCGGATCGTCTGAACGACGCCCGAGGCGAGCCCGCTCACGAGCGGCGTTGTGCTCGGAGCCGCGACGAACGTGATGGTGTTCGCGGCCGAGGCGCCGGTCACCGGCGTGGCAAGCGCGAATCCCGTGTACGCACCGACACCGGGGTAGACGACGAACGTCACCGCGCCGGAAACACCAAGCGTGGTGAGGTCGGTGACAGCAGCGGCGAACGTGGTGTAGTTCCCGCTTCCCGCAGGGAGCGAGCTGTCGATGGTGTAGGTGCCATTCAGCTGTGCGGCTGCGATGGCACACGTCAAGACGAACGATGAGAGGAGGGGGAGGACAGATCGGGACCGCATGTCTGGACTTCCGATTCAGGCTGGAGGGGGGAACGGCAAATTCGCGCCCGCCGATCGGGACGCGTACTGCCCTTATGTACACCTTCGGACCCCGGTTGTGTAAGTGGGGCTCCCGCTTTTCTTGAAGGCCGCAGTGCGGAACTTCCCCCTCCGTGCCCGGGGGCAGCAGCGGCAGTCGATGCCGCGGAAATTCCGGTCGAGCCCCGCGGCTTTGCGCGGCCCGGCGCACGTTCAGCGCGGGCGGTGGCTCCGGCTTGCGGCGACGGCCTCGGGTCCGAGGCGCGGGGCCGGGCGACATGGATTGCCGCCCGGCGGGGGGGAGGTCGCCACGAGTTTCAGGCGCGGCGTCCCTCCCAGGAAAGGTCTCGCTCTCAGAAGGTCACGCGGCGCGCGGTCGAGAGCGACAGGAAACCCATGCTCGGCGAAAGATCCAACTGGACGAAGTCAGCGCTCACGCCGGCCAGGAAGCTCAAGCTTCCGGCCGGAATGATCAGCGGCACCGTCGGGAACAGGCCCGGGGTGACGTTCCAGTGGAGGATGTCCCCTGTCGACGCGGGCGACGCAAGGATGCTCCAGGTGGTGGCGTCCGGGACGAGGTGGAGGAGCGGCCCCGTGTTGACCGGCGACGTCGTCGCGAACGAGATGAGCAGGTAGCCAGTGGCCGCCGTGGGGTTCTGGAACTGCGGCGGGATCGGGTAGATCGACAGGTTGCCGACTCCGCCTCCGGAGGTCTGGACGACCAGGTCGTAGGTGCCGACGTTGATCATGTTGGGCCGCACCAGCGTCGACGACGGATTCGCCGCGTCGGTCACGGTGAGGCGCACCGAGTAGAGGCCCGGGACGAGATACACGTGCGAGGGATGCTGGGCCGTCGAGTCGACGATGCCGTCGTTCTCGAAGTCCCACGACCAGCTCGTGACCCCGCCTGGATCGCTGGTGAACGTCGTGTCGGTGAAGTTGACGATCAGCGCGGCCGGACCCGTGACGGGCGAGGCCTGGAAGCTGCAGAAGAGCCCGATGCCGGTCGTTTCGTCCGCGCCGCGGCACGGAGTTCCGGGGCGACCCTGGAGGTCGATGTCGTCCGTCACCAAGGCCACCGGCGACCCGTTCAGGAATCCGCCGGACGCCGGAGTGATGTGAAGGTCCGTGCCCGACAGGTAGCCCGTCGTGCCGGCGATCGAGTTGAGCTCCTTGCCCGCGAGGCTCGGCGCGGCGAGCGCCTGCCACGCTGCCAGCGTCGCGTAGCTCGTCGTCCCGACCTTGCCGACAGGCCCCACGCCTGCGGCCTCATAGAGGTTGTAGTCGAAGATGGTCGGGACGACGGCCGAGGTCACGTCGAACGCGACGCAACCGCCGGAGCCCAGGTGCTTCACCATGTTGTTCGACACTTCGGCGGCCGCCCCGACCGGGGGAGTGACCGCGAGCACCGCCGCCATGATGTGAAGGCCGGGGTTCGCGCTCGCCGCAGGCATGAGGATGCTGTTGTTCGACACGGTCGAACCCGTCACGCGGCGCAGGCAGAGTCCACCCGGGTAGGTGCCGCTGCCCGGGCAGTTCCAGATCATGTTGTTGATGACGACGTTGTTCCAAACCTGGGCCGTGTTGCTCCCACCGCCGCCCATGAAGAACCCGTTGCCGATGCAGTCGTGGATCTTGTTCCGCTGCACGACGTTCAGGCTCGAGCTGTCGGCGAGGCCGATGCCTCCGAGGTAGGTGGCGATGCCCGGCGACCCTGCCGTCATGCCGCAGTTGATCACCTCGCAGTCCTGGATCGTCGAGTTCTGCGTGAAGTAGAAGTTGATGCCCGTGCCGCAGTTCTGGGTGATGCAGGAGCTGATCACGATGTCCGAGCAACCGGCACAGATGATCGCCGCGCCCGAGGCTGCGCCCTGGACCGTGAGGCCCGTGAGCCGCACGTGCTGTGGGCCGCTGTTCACCGTGCCGGCGGTGCCGAGCTTGATCGTCTGCACGTTCGTCCCGAACGGTCCGCTGACGACGGGAGTGTGACCCGGCGCGGCGGCGAACGTGACCGTGTTCGCCGTGGACGAGCCCGTGATGGCGCCAGCGATCGCGAAGCCCACGTAGGGACCGGTCCCGTTGTAGACGATGAACTGGACGGGGCCGGAGACGCCGAGCGTGGTCACGTCGGTTACCGCCGCGGCGAACGTGACGTAGTTGCCGCCGCCGGGGGCGAGCGAGCTGTCGATCGTGTAGGTGCCGTTCAACTGCGCAAACGCAGTCGAAGCGAGGAGTAACGTCGCTGCAACGAGTGACCGGACGGTGGTTAGCCGCATTGTTCTGCCTCCAACTCTGTGAACGGAAAACGGCGAAGGCCTCGTCGCCGAGGCCATCGACCGCGCTACATCTACACCGAAATGGACGGCTGGTCGCGGATCTCGCGCACATTTTTGCTGGCACGCGCGATCTGTCTGGCGCGGTTGGGGTGGCGGCAAATGATGAGACTCAGTCTCGTTTGGTTGCCGTCGCCGCCCCGCCCACGGCCCACTGGGGGCGCGCTCGTCCCGCGCGGTCACTGTGTCGTGTAAGTGAACGCCCGCTTGATCATCCGAGGCGATCCGGTCGCGTCGATGTCGTAACTCACACCCCAAACCGTCAGACCCGAAGGAATGGGCCCGCCCACCGTCACCGACGCGCTCCCACAGGGATCCAGCGTTCCCGTGAAGGGTGACCCGAACTGAACCTGTGCGACGAGGTCGCTGATCGTGATGTCGAGGCCGTCGAGCCACCCGAACGGGTAGCTGCCCGGCGCGAGCGTGAAGAGGTTGATGAACGTATCGCCCGGGACTCCGCCGGAGTTGACGAGGGTGACCGACGCGGCGCCGTTCGGCTGCGTCATCGTGAGCGCGTACTGACTGTGTCCGATCTCGACCGACACCACGTCCAGTGCGCCGACGTCGTTGGTTCCGCGGTCACAGACCGTCAGATACCAGGGCCCGAACTGATCGGCGCCCTTGAACGCCGACAGAGGCTGGTTCGGCCGATACGTGCCGCTCGGGATGAAGGCGGAGGTCGGCGTCGCGGTTTCGATGGCAGTCCAGGCCGTCGAAGCACCGTCCCAGAAGGCATAGGCGCCGAAGACGTTCGCGCCCGAAGTCGGCGCAGACCACTGCGACAGGAAGACGGTGGTGCTTCCGTGCTGGATCGTGATGTCGAGATCGGAGACGAACGTATGCGCCATCGTCACGCGGACCACGACGTCGTCGATGGTCCCGTGCGTCGGCACCGCGATGGCCTTCGTCACCGGCGCGACGCAGTCACCGTTGAGACCGTCGGGAATGTTCACGCTCGGACCGCCGGCGGCCGGATACAGCGCCCCCTCGATCAGCGTCAGAGTCATGCCCGCGAGCACGCCCGAGTCGCCGGCGGCGAGGTCGAAGACGGTCACCGTCCAGGTGCCGGCCGCGTTCATCCCGCTGAAAGCCGCGAGAGGCGACGCCGGAGCGTAGGCGTTCGGGACGACGACGCCTCCGTTCCCCGCCGCAGTGACGGCCGACGCGAACGTCGTCGGTGCGTTGTCCTGGAACCGATAGACGCCGTTCAGGTTGCCCGTCGTGTTCGGTGACCGGGCGTACAGGGGAACGATCGTGCCGCAGTGCTCGAGTTCCAGGCGGAGGTTGCCCACCGCCGTGTGAGTGATGTCGAGGTCGAGGCGGACCTCGGCGACCGTCGTCGCACGCGGAACGACGACGCTCAACGACGTCTGGTTCGCGGGGTTCAACGCACCGCCGGGTGCGCCGCCCGTTCCCGATGTGGGAATCGGTTGGGTCGTCGAGTTCGTATACGGCGAGACGAACTGTGCCGGGGCGCTCGACAGCGCGACGCCGAGGGCGATCGTCACGGCGGCAAAGATGGAGGGTTTCATGGTGCGTGAGCCTTTCTCTTGGTTGGTGTGTGAGCGGATGCCTGAATTCACTGGGTGACGTACTGGAATGCCCGGACCGACGCGACCGGAGAGTTCTGCGCGTTCAGTTCGAAACTCGTGATCTGGACGGCGATGCCGCTGGGGATCGGCCCCGGGATCGAGGTCGTGACGACGCCGTTGATGTCCACGATGCCGAAGAACGGCGGCCCGAGATTCACTTGCGTGACGACGTCGGCGAACGAGATGTCGAGACCGTTGAGCCAGCCGTTCGGGAAGGTCCCCGGAACGAGCGTGATGAGGTTGACGTAGTGATCGTAGGGCGCCGCACCGGAGTTGATGACGGTGACGCTTTGACCGGGGCCGCTCTGCGCGAACGCCACGGCGTAGGGGGATCGGGAGGCGACGAGCCCCGCGTGCGTGAGCGAGCCCGTGTCGGAGAACTGCGAATCGCAGACGGTGATGAGCCAGACTCCGGCGAGTGGGTGGCCTCGGAACGCCGCGAGCGGTTCGTCGGGGCGGTACGCGCCCTGGGGAATCGTGCCGAACCCCGCGACGGCCGCGGCTCCATCCCAGGTCTGCCCCGCGTCGTCGGAGAACGTGAACAGGGAATTGCCGCCCGCGCCCCCGAACATCGTGCCAGCGTTGGACAGGTGGACGACGACTCCGTCGTGCGCCACCGCGATGTCGAGGTCGCGGAGGAAGGGATGGGTGAGACCGAGAACGACGTCGAGAGTGTCGACCGTGCCCGGGCTCACGACGTTGATCGCCCGCGTCACGGGGGCGACGCACGTCGTCGTGCCGTCCGGGATCTGCAACGGGGGCGACACCGTTCCTCCGAACTGATCGTCGCCGAACAGCTCCACCCCGAAACCATGGAGGATCCCCACGTCACCGGGCGCGTTGTCGCAGATCGTGAGCGTCCAGAGTCCGCCCGAGTTCGTGCCGATGAATGGCGAGAGGGGATTGATCGGGATGTACGTGTTCGGGGTGACGACGGTGCCGGGCGCCGCCAACGCATTCGCGAAGAACAGGATGCCCTGGTCATCGAACGTGTAGACGCCGTTCAGGTCCTTCGACGAGCCGGGCGTGCGGTCGTAGAGGACGACTTCCGTTGCGTAGTGGTGGAGAGCGATCCTCAGGTCGCCGACGTAGGAGTGGACCAGATCGATCGAGACCCGCACGCGGTTGACGACGAACGTGTCGTTCACGGTGACCGAGAAGGACGTCGTGTTCGGCCCAGGAACGACGAACGAACATCCGCCCGGGCTGCCGCCGCTTCCTGTCGGGGGGATCGCGAGGGTCGTGGCCGCGTGGCCGGTTGCCTGGAACTGGGCGTTGGCCAGCGTGCACGCGAGAAGAACGGCCGCGACGCACGCGAGCCGATTCGAGATGAGCATGGGAGTCCTCCGTGAGTGCTTCACCAGGCGGAATTGCCTGGACATGCGGGAGGAATGCACGAGTCCGCGCGGATGAACGCCAGGTGGGAAAAAAACGGATTGGGCTCGTCCAGTCCGCGCCCGCGGCGGCCGCGACCCCAAGGCGCATCGCCCGCTGCCCCGGCCCGCGCTCAGGTGCAGGACCGGTCGCGCCGTCCCACCGCGCCGTACCCCACGTGTACGATCCCCGGCGCATGGCGGCGGACGACGTCACTGGCGAGGCCGTGTTCGACTCGATCCTGGATCGGGTGCTGGCCGGAACGGTCGACGACGTCGACGAAGTCATCGCCGCGACCGCCGGCCTCACCCCGGAACAGCGTGACGAGCTGCGCGCCCTGGGGCGGGCGTTCCGGCGGGGAACGCGGTCCGCAGAGCCGGATCCCGACGAGCCGCCATTCCGCAACGTGGGTGGATTCCGGCTGCTGCGAAGGCTCGGTGGCGGCGGGGCTGGCGTCGTCTGGCTCGCTCGCCAGAGCGGCCTCGATCGAAGCGTGGCGCTGAAGCTCCTGCGACCTGGCCTCCTGTCGTCCCGAGAGGCCGCGGCGCGCTTCGAGCGGGAGGGGCGCGTGCTGGCGCAGCTCCGTCACCCGGGAATCGTCGCGGTCATCGACAGCGGCTCCGAACGGGGCGTCCCCTGGATCGCCATGGAGTACGTCGCGGGCGACGGACTCGACGAGATTCACGTACCTGCGAGCGATGACGCGACGCGTCCGACGATCATCCAGGCGGTGGGCTGGTGCCGTGACGTCGCGCGCGCCCTCGCGTGCGCGCACGAGGCCGGGATCCTCCACCGTGACGTGAAACCGTCGAACATCCGGATCACCTACGAAGGCCGCGCCGTGCTCGTCGACTTCGGCCTGGCCTGGGTCGCCGGCGCCGAAACCCTGACGGACACTGGCTGGTTCCGCGGAACGCCCCGCTACGCCGCGCCCGAGCAGGTCTCGAGCAAGGGCGCGCGCATCGACGGCCGTGCCGACGTCTACTCGCTGGGCGTCACTCTCTACGAGATCGTCACCGGTCGTGCGCCATATTCGGGCGACACGCCCGAGCAGCTCTTCGCACGGATCCTCGCCGGCGATCCCGAGCCTCCGCGGCGCGTCCGAGGCGACATCCCGCGGGAGCTGGAGACGGTGATCCTGACGGCGATGGATCGCGATCCCTCGCGCCGCTATCCGACGGCGGAGGCCTTCGCCGACGATCTGGATGCACTCCTGCAGCTTCGCGACATTCTCGCGCGACCGCCCAGCCTGCGGCACCGTCTCGCGCGTGCCGTCCGGCGCCGACCCGCGACGTGGCTCGCGGCATCTGGCCTGGTCGTTCTCTGGACCGTCGTCGCGTTCACGTCCCACGTGCGCGCCGTGACCGATCGCGATGCCGGGCTCGCGGAGGCTCGCGACCGTCTTGCGAGCTACCGCCAGATCCGTGACCGTGCCGTGACCCTCGAACTGGAGGCGGCCCGGCTCGACGAACAGGCGGGGCTGCGGGCCCTGAACGCCGAGGAACGCGCTCAGCATTCCGCAGGTGACATCGCGGCACGCGCGACGCGGCTCGAAGCCGAGCGGCAGTTCCAGGCCGCGTTCGACAGGGCCGAGGCGGTCCTCGATGCGAATCCTGGGTTCACGCCCGCACGGGACCTGCTGGCGTCCCTCGGCTTCGAACGTTGGTGCGAAGCCCGCCATTCCGGAGATTCTCGCGGTGTCGTGTTCTGGGAATCACGCGTTCGCGCCTACGACGGCGCGGGGCGGTTTCGTCACGAACTCGAGGGGGTGACCCCCGTCGTGTTCGTCGTCGATGCCCCCGGAGCTCGGATCGAATTCTTCCGATGGCGCGAGGATGGCGAGCTGACGCCTGGGGGATCGCGCCGCTTCGTGCTGGAACCCCGGTGCCAGACGCCGCTCCCCGTCGCACTCGGGCATTGGTGCCTTCGGGTCGTCGAGCCCAAGGGTGAACTGGTGATCGACGACCTGGTGCTCGACCTGGACGGCCATCCGATCGAAGGCACGTGCTTCGTCGATGACGCCCGGCCGCCGCTGCAGCACCGCGACGTCCTCGTATCCATCGATGGCAGCGTCATCCGAGATCCCGCCGAGTACCAGATCCTCGTCGTGCGGGGGGCGAAGGGGGCGCATGCGGTGGTCGTCGACCGGGACGGCGGCAGGAATGAGTTGCAGATCCTCGACTTTGCGCAGGCGCAACTCGCGGTGGCGCGCCCTGACGTGATCGCCTCGGACGGTGGACAGCACGCACGCGTCTGGCACGACGGATCGGTGCGCGACGTTCGGCTCCCGGCTGGCGCCGGCTACCGGATCACCGCGACGCCCGCGTTCTCGAGCGCCGCATCCCGCGTCGAGTCGGGTGATTCCGTGGGGCTTGCCGACGGCTCGTGGCTCGCGATCGTCCGGGCTCCGGGCCGCGAGACGGAGCGCATCCCGTTCGTCGTCTCCAGACCGGACCCCGTCGTCCGATCGGTGAGCCTGCGGCTCCGCGGCGCCACGCCGGCCGGGTTCGTGCACGTGCCGGCAGGCGAATATCGCCGGCGGGCCGGGCCGTCGGCCGGCGGTACGATCGACCGCGCCGGCGAGTCGGTTGGGGGATTCTCGATCATGGAGCGGGAGGTGCTCGTCGGGGAGTTCCTCCAGTTCCTGAACGACCCGAAGACTCCCGAGGTCACGCGCGAACGAGCGACCTTCCGCACCACGAAGCACGGAACCCATGCCGGCAGCATCTGGTCGCGTGTGTCGCGCGCGCCCGACGGCCGGCTCAAGGCGGGGCCGATCGAGCAGATCCTCCCCGTGAACGGCGTGTCGTTCGTCGATGCCGTGGCTTATGCCGCGTGGCGGACCGATCGCGCGAGGGAAGCGGGCCGGAAACTCGTGTTCGACGTACCGACCGCTGGCGAGCTCATGCGCGCCGCCATGGGATCGGACGGTCGCGCGTACGCATACGGCTCGTGGTTCAGTCCGGGCTGGCAGAAGACCGCCGGCTCGCGGTCGTTCATCTTCTCCGAACCGCCGACGTCGTTCCCCACGGACGAATCGCCGTTCGGCGTGTTCGATCTCACGGGTTCGGTCTCGGAGTGGTGTCGCAGCGGCGGCGCCGCGGGCGGCAACGACGCGCGCCAGTGCATCTTCGGTGGAGCCTTCACACAGTTCTCCGTCGCTCCGCTCACGTCGTTGACGTCGTTCGAAAGCGATGCCGCGGATCCGACCTTCGGGTTCCGTCTCGTCGTGAGGGACGCCGCTTCCGAATCTCGGTGACGCTCACCCGACGAGCCGCGTCCACTCCGTCAGCTTGCGCGCCAGCTTCCGCCGAGCGCGCACGAGCCGCATGTTGACGGCCTCCTTCGAGAGCCCCAGACGGCCCGCAGCGTCGTCCAGGTTGAGGCCATCGAAGTAGACGAGGCGGAGAACGTGCTGCTCGTCGTCGCTCATGAGGTTCATGGCGAGAGTGACCGCAGCGGCGTCGTCGGTCGGTTCGCCGTCAGCGCCCGCGCGCGTCGCGTCCGCGACGAACTCGTCGGCGGCGTGCGACGTCGTCGTGTCGACACGGAACACTTGCCGAGCGGGCTTGCGGAGGCGCTGAAGCAGGAGTCGCCAGGCCGCAGTCCACAGGTATCCACGGAAGGCCTTGGGATCGTCGAACTCGGGCGGGTTCTCGAGACTGAGGAGGCGAAGGACCGCCTCCTGCGCGACGTCGCTCGGCGCGACCGACGTTCCGAGCATGGTACGGCCGCGGTTGCGCAGCTGCTCCTTCAGGGCCATGACCTCGATGCGCAGCAACGAATCCAGCGCTTCCGGATCTCCGTCCCGCTGCCATCGTTCGAGGAACTCCGCCGCCGGGTCCATCGAGGGCAGATCTTGGCCGACGTCGCGACCGACGTCAAACGACGATGGTTTCGCTGCGCGGGCGGGAGTTTTCGCCGGTGAGCGCCCTCAGCGCACACCGAGGACGTATGCCGCGCACACGGCGAGCGTGCCGAGCAGCGTGAGCCAGAGCCCGGCCGTTCGCCACCGCCGCACGTAGAACACGAGCCACAGGCCCGTCACCGCCGCGATCGTCATCACGACGGCCGAGACGTCGACGACCCAGGACCAGACCGGGCCCGAGTCGCGGCCTTTGTGGAGGTCGTCGAGGATCGACATGGCACCGCGGGCGGTGACGAAGACCTTGTAGGTTCCGTTGGAGCGATCGATGCTCGCATCGGCCGTGTAGCCCGGGCCCTTGAAGACCACGGTGCACGCATCCTCGTCGACGAGGAAGTCGTGAACGATTCCCCGCAACGCGTGTCGACTGCGTAGCCATTCGGCGACCTTCAGGCGATCGATCGCGGTCTTCGACAACTCCGGTGCGACGAGTCCCGCGTCGATCGTCCCCGAGAACTCCGAGGCTTTCGACTCGTCGCCCTCGAACCACGCGGCGTGATTCAAGGTGAGCCCCGTGACGGCGAAGAAGAACAGGGCGAAGAACCCGAGCAGGGACAGGTAGACGTGGATCCAGCGGATGGCCTTGTGGATCGCGCGGTTCAGCTCCACGGGATCAACGGCTCCTGGTCTGGTACGTGATCGTCGCCGATTTGATCTCCGCGTTGCCCCCCAGTGTCTTCTCGAACGACTCGCCGCCGACGGTCACCGGCTGCGACATGTGCTGGTAGGTGCCGTGTTCCCGCACCGCTTCGATGTGGATCACGTAATCCCCGGCGGGAAGCGGCACGCCGTCGTCGTCGCGCCCATCCCACTCGAGCTCGTAGGCGCCAGGCTTTCGCGTCGCCTGTGAGATCTCGTCGGCGAAGCTGCGGCGCTCCTTGTGGAGGCGACTCCAGCGGCGGAGATCGTTCAGCCACTTCGCCTCCTGCATCCAAAGGCAGAGCGTGCGGACGGGATGCTGTTCCTTGGTCTCGACCCAGACGGCCACGTACGGGCGCCGGTACCCGCCTCGTCGCTCGCCCCCGCCCGCATCCTCGGGCGCGCGGATCTCGAAGCGGACGACGAACGTGCCGCCCGCAAGCCACGCGACGCCGTCCTTCATCCGCTTCGCCGTGTCATCAGGAACGACGTAGGAGTTCCAATGCGGGCTCGTGTGCGCGGTCCCATCGGCGGCGACGATGATGCAGTCGGATTCCTCCGTGGCAGCCACGAGCGCAAGCCCTTCGGCGGGATCGAGCACGCACAATGCCGTCGCGAGCGCGTCCGCCGTCGTGGCGTCCTTCGCGATGACGGTGGCACCGAGGACCTTCTCCGTCGGGCGCGCAGTTCGCGGGTCGATGATGTGGGAGTACTTCCTTCCGCCGACGTCGAAGAAGCGCTGGTAACCGCCGCTCGTCGCGAGGCCGCGCGCCTTCAGCCGCACCGTCGCGAGCGGCGTGGAGTTGTCCGCAGGCTTGCGCGGATCGCGCACCGCGATCAGTCGCTGCGTGCGGCCCCGAAGACGCAGATCGCCCCCGATCTCGAGCATGGAGACCGTCGCTCCGCGACCGCGCTTCATGGACGCCTTGTCGATGATGTAGCCCTTCGCGAGGGCATCGAGTGTCAGGTTGGCGCCGGCCGACACGGTGGCCGTGGACGCCGCTGTGTCGAGGGTCCAGGGCGCCGCCTCGAGGGCGGACCTGGCGGCGACGAGATCGGCGTCGGCCGGGAGCGTTCCGGTCTTCTGCGCGGCGGACCACAGCGCGGTCACGCGCCCGACGCCCGGGTGGAACGCGCCATGAGAGGATTCACGCCAGCGGTCGCAGGCTTCCAGGACGGACTTCAGGTCGGCGGAAACGGGCTGCGTCCCACCTGACGCCAGGAGCTTTCGCCATTCGCTTGCGGGATCGTGAGAGCTGAGGATCGCCGCGAGGCGGTCGATCTCGCCGCGCACCTGGCCTTCGAGCGACTTCGCGGTCGGTTCATCGGGCGCGATGATCGCAAGTTCCATGCTGGTCCCGAGCACGTTCTCGAGCGCGAACCGGAACTCGGAAGGGCGGGACTCCTGGCCGTGGACGAGGATCGACGAAAGAGCGACGAACGCAGGGAACCAGATTCTCATGCACGGACCTTCACGCAGGAGCGGAACGAGGGATCGCAGGCCATGAGCTTCCAATGCTCGCGGGCATGCTTTCTTTCATCCGCCGCTGGCGGCGTGAGATCCTATCTCATTTCATGCGGGATTCGGGGGCTCGGGCACGAGGCGGACGATGGTCTCGGCCTCCATGGCGACGGTCGACATCACGGCGACGGCGCGGCCGCGGATCCAGAAGAACGCGACGACGAGCAGGACGCCGAAGAGCAGGCCGAAGGCGAGGCTCGCCAGCCCTTCCGCGACGACGGTGGCGTAGTCCGACGGGTTCGGCGCCTTCAGGATCGCCAGCATCTGGAAGCCTGCGATCAGGCTCGCGGTGGTCCCGAACGCTCCCAGCAGCGTCGAGATGATGGCCAGGCGGAGGAGGCTCCTCGCGCCGTCTTGGAGCGAGGAGGTCTCGCGCTGGACGGCATCGTCGAGTGCCTCCAGTCGGTCGGCGGTCTCGCCGCTGCTGCGGGCGACTGCGGCTCGGACGAGTCGCAAGAGGACGTCACCTCCGCCGCTCCCGAGATCCTGGATCGTGGCGAGATCGCGCTTCTGCACGGCCTGCTGAAGGCGGCGGATCGACTCCGGTGGCGCGAGGCGTGCCTTGCTCAACGCCAATCGTCGCCGGACCGTGAGAACGATGCCGGCGAGCAGGAGCGCGAGCAAGACGAGCCCGACCCAGCCGGTCGTGGGGAGGAAGTCGAGGAAACCCCGGACGATCCTCCCAGTGGGGCGCGAAGTCGGCTGCGAAGTGGCGGCCTGGAGTGCGAATCCAACGTCGGCGATCGAGACGGAATGCATGCGGAGGGCTCCCTGGACACCCGCATCGGGGCGTCGGAACGGAGGACGCCACCGATGGCGAAATCGGTTCGGTACCCTTCGAGATCCGTGGTTGCGACGGCGGAATCGCGAATTCCATGAACCGCTCCCCGCGTCCGCGGCGTCTTTGAACTCGATGGCGTCCGACCCTGCTCCTCGAAAACCAAGGATCCGCGACCTGCTGGTGCACGACGCCGCCGTGCGGCGGCTGGCGCGTTCCATGCTCGCGGACGAGCACCTGGCGGACGACGTCGCTCAGGAGACGTGGCTCCGTTCGCTTCTGCATCCGCCGGATGCGGCGGAGGCGGCCGTCTCCTGGCTCGCCGTCGTCACGCGCAACCTCGCAACCGTGTTTCTACGTGCGGGAGCGCGGCGGGCCGCTCGGGAGGCAGGCGTCGCGCGTCCCGAGGCCGTGCCGTCGGCGGCCGACGACGTCGCCGCGGACCTGGCGCGCCGCGCGATGCTCGATGCGGTCCTCGGGCTCGACGAGCCCTATCGGACCGTGATCCTCCTGCGCTACTACCGCGACCTTCCCGTTCGCCACGTCGCGGCGACCCTCGGCATTCCGCCGGAAACCGTCAGGACCCGCGTCAAGCGTGCGCTCGCGTTGCTACGCGGACGGCTCATCGCCGAACGACCGCCGTCCACTGAACGGCCCCGCGCTGCCGCATCTCGCGCAGCAGCGCGCGGGTGAAGCGGGGCGCATCCTGGACGTCGATGTGCGACCCGTCCGGACATTCGAGGGCGTCGATCTCCGGAACGTCCTTGGCGTCGATGCAGATGGCGGAGGACCGTTGCACGATGACGTTCCAGAACCTGTCGCGCGGGTAGGCCTCCTCGTAGACGCGCCGGTATTCGCCGGAGAGGTGGTCGTGGAAGATCACGACCGATCCCCCTCGTGCGCGGATCTTGCGCGTCATCTCTTCGACGCCATCGACGTCTCGAAGCCACTGGCCATAGTCCGCGCCCTTGGGTGAACCCGTGAGTCCGCGTCGATCGCGCTCCAGGCGGAATGCGGCGTAGGCCTGGAGCGGAAGTTCGGAGTAGTCGGCGATCCGGAAGCGGTCGGCGTGAAGGACCGTGTGCTGTTCGGGGAACTCGCCGCGCTGCCACAGCCGGCCCACGACTCGTGAGAGTTCGGCTTCCGGGGCGAGGACCGAGAAGGTCTCCTGGAGGTTCGATCTCCAGCGGCGATTCAGGTCGTCGTTCGACGTCCAGCCCGCGGCGCGTCGCGCGACCCACGGCATCTGGTCGTTCCAGACGCGACGGGAGAACACGGCCGGAAGGACGGAGAAGAGTGCCGTGCCGCGGAACGTCTCGTCGTTCGCGAGTTCGCGGAAACTCGCGACTCCGTTGGTGCCGTCGATGGCGAGTTGCACGACGTCGAGGTCGGGCGCTACGTCGCGTGCCTCGTCCAGCGAGAAACCGAGCTGGATGCGCGACGCGCCGCAGAGCGCGAGCACCCTCGGGTTGTCGCACGCCCGCGAACGCTCTGAGCACCACAGCTCCTTGTCGTCGGTCACGGACGGCCTGACTCCGCGGGAGCGCAGGAAGAACTCGTAGGCGGCGAGCGACAGGGCGGCGAAGGTCGCCGCGGCGATCCAGGTCCCGATGCGAGTGCGAGCGGAGGTGTTCACGTCAGAATTGGAAGTAGATGAATGCGCGATCGGGTCTGGCGAGGACGACGAACGAGATGAAGCAGATCGACAGTGCCGCCGCGAGACACGGACGGGGGAGTCGCTCGGTCAGGCGGTCGAGTGAGAGGTCCGGTGCGAGCCGGTGCGCGAGGATCACGCCGGACGTGACGGTGACGGCGCTGAGGATCGACGCCGAATCCAGGTGAAGCGCGCCCGCGGACGGCGTGCGTCCGAGAAGTCCATTGAAGACGGTCATGGCGGCACCGAAGTCGCGCGAACGGAAGAACACGCGGGCGACGGCGACGCCGAAGATCGTGAGGATCCATCGCGCCGTGCGGGCCGCGGCCGATTTGGGCGCGTGCTGCGCATCGAACATCCGTTCGAGCGTGATGAAGAGGCCGTTCAATCCCCCCCACACGACGAACGTCCACGACGCGCCGTGCCAGAGTCCGCCGATCAGCATCACGACCATGATGTTGACGTAGGTGCGGACGCGGCCGAGGCGGCTGCCGCCCAGCGGGAAGTAGAGGTAGTCGCGCAACCACGACGAGAGGCTGATGTGCCAGCGGTGCCAGAAGTCGGAGAACGTGGACGCGCCGTAGGGGCGGCGGAAGTTCTCGTTCAGCGTGAAGCCGAGCATGGCCGCGGCGCCGATGGCGGCGGTCGTGTACCCGGCGAAGTCGCAGAAGATCTGGCCCGTGAACGCAAAGGTGCCACACCAGGACGCGACGAAGTCCGGCTGCGCGCCCGTGGCGAACACGGCGTCTGCGACGGGAGCGAGCAGCGCATCCGCGAGTACGACTTTCTGGAACAAGCCGAACACGAAGAGGAACGCGCCGCGCTCGAACTCGGCGGCCGTGGGCCGATGCTCCACTTCGAGCTGGGGAAGGAACAGCGACGCCCGCACGATCGGTCCCGCGACGAGGTGTGGGAAGAACGCCGCGTAGAGCGAGAAATCGAGGAGCGAGCGACTGGGCGCGAGCTGCCCGCGATAGATGTCGATGACGTAGCTCAGTGCCTGGAACGTGTAGAACGAGACACCTACGGGAAGCGGGAGCGAGAACTCGGGCGGCGTCCAGTGGATGCCGAGGGCCTGTGCCGCGATCGCCAGATTGTCC
The DNA here is from genome assembly GCA_044222185.1 of Planctomycetota bacterium. GTDB lineage: Bacteria > Planctomycetota > CAIWVZ01 > JBGANV01. Next base: position 23,642 of record JBGANV010000008.1, on the reverse strand, counting down.
ACGAGAAAGTGGCTGTACTTGAACGTGGCGAGCGTCCCGGCATTCAGGAGGATGGCGAGCACGAGCCAGGCGCGACGGGCGCGATTCGTGGACGCGGCCGCGATCGCGCGGCCCGCGCCCCAGTTGCCGACCGTCGAGGCGATCAGCAGGACGAGGAGCTCGGGCCGGGCGGCTGAGTAGAACAGCCAGCTTGCGGCGAGAAGCAGTGCCTTCTTCAGCGCCCAGGGGATCCGGGTTCGCTGGACGCCGAGGACGACCACGAAGAAGGCGATGAACGTCAGCGAATTGAACAGCAAGGGAGGGGCGCAGCTTATCACCGGTTGCGGGGGACGTTGATGCGCCCCAAGGCGCGATCACCGTGCGGAGCGCGCTTCGCGAAGCTCCCCTCCAACGCAGGTCGGATCCCCTCACGTGATCGTCATTGGATGGGGTGTCACCGAAGGACGCCCACGCGGCGGCCCCGCGGAGAAACCTCCCGCGTGAGCCGTGTTCCGCGGGGGTGGCGGCGAGAGATCTGGGCACGACCGCGGCGCCAGCCGGGGTTCTCGACCGGCCGGGTCGCCTGTACGTTGCGTGAGTCGTCAACAGTCGCGAGGCTGGAGACGGCTCCGGCCGTTCTCCGGGAGCACCACTGGATCGCAGTGCCTTGAGCACCGCGTCCGGACGACCGTGGCGATGCCGGGGCCTGCGGTCGGGCGGGGGGCGATGCGCCGGGGCGCCCGCGACGATCATGCCGGCGTGTGTGATCGCGCGCCGGACCGCACGCGACGTCCCGTTGGCCCGCGCGAGAGGCGCGGTGATCCGGCCGTTCCCCGCGGAGACGGCGGAGGACGCGGCGCTCCTCCCCGAGTCGACGCGTCGTCACGACTTCGTCGCGACCGCGTCGCGAAGCGGGCGAGCTACCCCTCGGTCGGCCCCGGCGAGATGAAGCGGAGCTTCACGTCCGGGTGCTGCTGCTCGAAATAGCGCAGACGCCAGTCGGAGTCGAAGAGCGTCACGAGGTGGCCGTGCGAATCCTCGAGCAGCTTCATTTCGCGCAGCTCGAAGGTGGGGAGGTCCTTCTTGTCGACCCATCGCGCCGCCACGTAGTTCATCTTCTCGAGGATGATCGGCGTGTCGTACTCGTCCTCCATGCGCGCGGCCGTGACCTCGAATTGAAGGGGGCCGACCGCGGCGAGGACGGGCTCGCGACGCCCATCGCGGGGGAATAGCATCTGGATCACGCCTTCGGCCTCGAGCGCCTCCAACCCCTTGCGGAATCCCTTCTGTTTCGATGGCGACGCGGGCCGGCAGGACGAGAAGTGCTCGGGCGAAAATCGGGGGATGTCCTCGAATCGCACGGACTTGCCCGTGAACACCGTGTCGCCGATCTGGAAGTTCCCCGAGTTGACGAGACCGACGACGTCGCCCGCGAATGCATCGTCGATCGTCGTTCGCTCCTGGCCGAACAGAGCGTTCGGGTGCGAGAGCCGCACCTCGCGTCCGAGCCGCGAGTGTTTGACGACCATCCCGCGTTCGAAGCGGCCCGAGCACACGCGCATGAACGCCACGCGATCGCGGTGCGCCCGGTTCATGTTCGCCTGGATCTTGAACACGAAGCCGGAGAAGTCGACGCCGCGCGGATCGGCCGACCCCTCGACCACGTTGCGTGCCGTGGGCGGCGGCGCCAGGTCGAGCACGGCGTTCAGGAAGAGCTCGACGCCGAAGTTCGTCATCGCGGACCCGAAGAACACGGGCGTGAGCTTGCCGGCGAGGATCTTCGCCGTGTCGATCTCCGGCATGGCGCCCTCGAGGAGCCCGATGTCGTCACGCAGCTGCGTCAGGAGCGGAGGATCGATGGCTGCCGCCAGCACCGGATCGTCGACGTCGACCACGGTGAGCCCGGCTTGGACCGCGCCCTTCCGGCTGCGCTCGAACAGGTGGATCTTCTTCGAGCGGCGGTCATAGACGCCCTCGAACGACGCGCCGTTGCCGATGGGCCAGACGAACGGCGTGGGGGCGATCCCGAGCACCTTCTCCAACTCGTCCAGGAGGTCGATGGGTTCCCGCGCGGGCCGGTCCATCTTGTTGATGAACGTGAAGATGGGGATGCCGCGCTGGCGGCACACGTGGAACAGCTTCTCGGTCTGTGCCTGCACGCCGCGACCGCCGTCCAGGAGCATGACGGCCGCATCCACCGCCGAGAGCACGCGGTACGTGTCCTCAGAGAAGTCCTGGTGACCCGGTGTGTCGAGGAGGTTGACCCTGAGCCCCCGGTACTCGAACACGAGGACCGTGGACGTGATCGAGATGCCGCGCTCGCGCTCCATCTCCATCCAGTCCGATCGGGCGAACTGGCGGGTCCGGCGGGCCTTGACCGACCCGGCCGTTTCGATGGCTCCGCCGTAGAGGAGGAACTTCTCGGTCAGGGTCGTCTTGCCGGCGTCCGGGTGCGAGATGATCGCGAAGGTTCGCCGGCGATCGACCTCGCGTGCAATGACGGGATCCATCGGGAAGGGCGATGTTACGGACCGGGTCCGCCGCTCCAAGGCGGGATGCGGGGAGGAAAACCGCCAACTCGAGCGTTAGGTGATAGTCTGCTCGCCCAATCGAGCCGGAGCCCCACTCATGCCAAGCACGTTGCCATCGCGTCTTTTCCGCACGTTGCTCCTGTCCGCGTGCCTCGTGACCTGGACCCTCGCCCAGGCACCGCCCGAGATGATCGAGAAGATCGTCGAGGAGGGAGAGAGGAACAGCAAGGTGATGGAGACGCTCGACCACCTCGTGAACAAGATCGGTCCGCGGCTGACCGGATCCGAGCGCCTCACCCAGGCTTGCGAATGGGCGCGCGACACCTTCGCGAGCTACGGTCTCGAGGCGAAGCTCGTCCAGTGGGGCGAGATCAAGGTCGGGTTCGACCGAGGCGTCCACCAGGGGTTCATCTACTACTCCGCCGACGGGGCGACGAAATCAGACCCGGTCGTGTTCAACACCAACGCCTGGACCCCGGGCACGAACGGCCTCCTGCGCGGTCCCGCCGTCCTCGTCTACGACGATGATGCGGACGCTGGCGCATTCAAGGCGAAGGTCAAGGGCGCGTGGATCGTCACGCAGTCGGGCGCGAAGCTTCGCGGCAAGGACCTGACGGAGCTGTGCGAATCCGAGGGCGCTCTCGGCGTCGTCTCGAGCGGGGCGGGAATGCTCGGCGCCGACCTGCTTCTGACCAGCGGAAACCACGAGACGAATTGGGAGGAGCTTCCCAAGCTGCCCCGCGTGAACCTCCTCGGCGCGGCCTACGACGCGCTGAAGTCCCGCCTGAAGGCCGGGGAGAAGGTCGAACTCGGCTTCGACATCCAGAACCGCTTCAAGCAGGGTCCGATCCCCGTCTACAACGTGATCGCCGAGCTGAAGGGTACGGAGAAGCCGGAGGAGATGGTGATCGTCGGCGGTCACATCGACTCCTGGGATGGCGCCACGGGCACCACCGACAATGGCACGGGGACGGCCACGACCATCGAGGCCGCGCGCATCCTCACGAAGGCCGGCGCCAAGCCGAAGCGCACGATCCGCTTCATGCTGTGGAGCGGCGAGGAGCAGGGACTGCTGGGCTCACGCGCCTACATCAAGGACCACCCGGAGGAGCTTCCGCGGGTGTCCGCCGTCCTCGTTCATGACGGCGGAACGAACTACGTTTCCGGCATCGGCGGAACGAAGGAGATGATCCCGTTCTTCGAGACTGTGTTCACTCCGGTCAAGAGTCTGAGCAAGGACATGCCCTTCGAGGTGCGTGAGGTGAAGGGACTGCCGCCGTTCATCGGCAGCGACCAGGATTCGTACACGGCCAAGGGCGTTCCGGGCTTCTTCTGGAACCAGAAGGGCCGCGCCAACTACACGCACACCCACCACACGCAGTTCGACACCTACGATGCGGCGATCCCCGAGTACCAGCGGCACACGTCCGTGATCGTCGCCGTCGGGGCCCTCGGCATCGCGAACCTCCCCGAGATGATCCCGCGCCCGAAGGACATGGTCGCGACCGGCGGCGGTGGCGCGCGCATGGCGCGGGGCGGCCGCCGTCTCGGATTCACTCCGAAGGATGACGGCTCGCTGGAGATCGGAAGCTTCTCCGAGGAATCGCTCGCCAAGAAGGCCGGCATGCAGGTCGGCGACAAGATCACGAAGGTGGACGGAACCGCCGTCGGCTCGCTCGACGAACTGCGCGAGGCATTGAACGGAGGCGGCGCCGCGAAGAAGACGATCACCGTCAGCCGTGGCGGCAAGAACGTCGACGTCACCGTCGAGTTCCCGCCGCGCGCGAATCCGGAGTCGCGCCCGTCCGGCGACTCGCGTCCGGCGCGGTGAATGCGGCGGGCGGTGCGCAGCCCGCGCTGCGCACGCCGCCTCGTTCGTCAGAACACGGTCGACGTCACGTAGTTCGACAGCGCGAACGACGTCAGATCGACGGCCTGGGTCGTGAACGTCACGCCGACGAGTGCCGACGTCAACGGGCCGATGGGAACCGATCCGCGTCCTTGTCCGTCCGTCGGCAGCGTGCCGAGGATGTAGATCGGATCCGTCAGGTAGACGTTGCCGAGCGGCGTGGGCTGGGGCCCGGCGCCCGTCAGGCTGAACGCGATGAGGACGCTGCCGTTCGGAACCGCGTCGCCGACGAGCAACGTGGGCGTGGTGTTCTGCCGGGGCGGCGTGAGTGAGAGATCCGGACCTGCGGGCGAGCCGGTGTACGCGCGGAAGTTGTCGATCCAGCCGTTCCCGAAGTAGCCGACGGCGACGCCCGTGCCGGTGGGCGCAAATCCGAGCACACCGCCGTTCGTGAACGTCTCGACGGTGTTCGTCGCCGGGTTGCCGATCGCCACGTTCACCGTGTTGCCGCCGTTGGTGAACCAGACGGTGACCGTGCCGGTGATGATCGGCGTGGCCAGGTTCGCGAACCCCGGTCCGCCCGGCCAGTTCCCCGCGTTGATCGCCGCGTTGAAGAAGATGCGATCGGCCGTTCCGTCACCGTTGTTGTCGCCGATGCGGATCTCGATGCCGCCCCAGTTCACGTCGGCGCCGATCACGACCGACACGCGATCTCCGCCGCCGCCGTTCATGGACCAGTCGGCCTTCACGACGGTCGATGCGTAGGGCGCGTTGTATCGGGTGTGAATCGCCCAGCCGAGGTCGAACGGGCTGTTGCCTTGGAGCCGGTTGCTCACGATCTGGCCGTCTGAGTTCTGCTCGGACCAGTCGGGACCCAGGTTCGTCGAGTTCGCGCGATTGAAGAGGTCGTTGACGGCAGTCTGCGCGGATGCCACGGACGACAAGCACAGGATCGAAGCGAACACGCCGAGACGCAAAGATGCGGATGAGAGCATGAGATACCTCGCGAAAGAGGGCCGAGTCTATCAGCCCTGAGGGCGCGTCCGTCGTCACGCGCCGAGGCGCCGTTCACGCGAAGATGTCGGTGACGACGCGCCCGGCGACGTCCGTCAGGCGGAAGTCGCGTCCGGCGAAGCGGTAGGTGAGTTTCTCGTGGTTGAGACCGAGAAGCGCGAGGATCGTCGCGTGGAGGTCGTGGACGTGGACCTTGTCGTCTTGCGCGTAGAAGCCGTAGTCGTCGGTTGCGCCGTAGGACATGCCTCCCTTCACGCCACCGCCCGCCATCCACATGGTGAACCCGTGCGGGTTGTGATCGCGGCCGTCCGTGCCCTGCGCCGTCGGCGTGCGTCCGAACTCTCCGCCCCACAAGACGAGCGTGTCCTCCAGCAGGCCGCGTGCGGCGAGGTCCGTGAGCAACCCCGCGATCGGCCGGTCGACCTCCAGCGCGTTCTTGCCGTGCAGTTCCTTCAGGCGCTCGTGCTGGTCCCACTTGTAGCTGTGTGAACACTGCACGAATCGGACGCCCGCCTCGGACAGCCGTCGCGCCATCAGGCACTGGCGGCCGAAGTCGTCCGTGACCGGATCGTCGATGCCGTACAGCTCCTTCGTCGCCTTCGATTCCTTGGCGATGTCGAGGACCGTCGCGGCGTCATGCTGCATGCGAAACGCCAGCTCGTACGACTCGGTTCGCGCGTGCAACGCATCGTCGGGCCCGCGCTCGCGTTCGTGATCGGCGTTCATGGCGTGCAGCAGGTCGAGCTCGGCTCGCTGCTCGTCCTGACTCCACCGCGCGTTGCGAAGGTGGCGGATCGTCGCGTCTTTCGCGGGGATGCCCGCGTTCCCTATCGGAGTTCCTTGATGGACGCCGGGGAGGAACGCGCTCGACCAGTTGTTCACGCCGCCGTGGCCGAGCGTGGGACAGATCGTGATGAACCCGGGGAGGTTCGCGTTCTCCGTGCCGAGACCGTAGACGACCCACGATCCGAGGCTCGGTCGTACGAACGTGTCCGAGCCCGTGTGCAGCGCGAGCAGCGCGCCCCCATGGGCTTCGTTCGTCCCATGCACCGACTTGAGGAAGCAGATGCGATCGACCTGACGGGCGACGTGGGGGAACAGATCGCTGACCCACGCCCCGCATTCGCCGTGCTGCGAGAACTTCCAGGGCGAGCGCAGCAGGTTGCCCGTCTGCGCGAACTGGATGCGCGGCTTCTTGAACGGAAGCGGCTTGCCGTCGTCTCTGTGAAGGAGCGGCTTCCAGTCGAACGTGTCGATGGCTGACGGCCCGCCATGCATGAAGAGGAAGATGACGCGCTTCGCCCGTGGAGGTCGAATCGTGCGCACGAGCGCCGCCCGAGGGGGCGCGGTTGCGAGGCCCGACAGGGCCACCATTCCCAGACCCGCGCCGAGCTCCTTCAGGAACAGGCGCCGGTCGATGGGGCGATCGTTCACGCGGGGTCCGCTCATCGTTCAATCCACGTAGAGGAACTCGTTGCTCGCAAAGAGCACCTGGCACAACGCCTGCCACGCGGACTCGCGCGGCGCGGGGGCGTTCGCGGCACGCGCGCGACCGACGGCGGCTTCGCAGAATGCAAGGGCACGATCGACCTCGGGCGTCGTCGGAGATCGTCCATGGACCGAAAGCCATGCGCGCGCCACGCGTGCTCGGTCGTCGGGAACGGTCGCCGCGAGCAGCGACCTCGCGAACGCCTGGCTCTGGTCGATGGCGAGGGGACTGTTCATGAGGAGGAGCGCCTGGCTCGGGTCCGTCGTCGTCGGCCGCCGCTCGATCGTCATGCCCGCGTCCGCGTAGTCGAACGTCGTGAGCAGATCGTTCAACGCGTTGCGCACGACGGGGAGGTAGATCGTCCGGCGAGGCGCGTCGTAGCGGGCCGCGTTCCCCGACTGGTCGTTCGTCACGTAGTCTCCGTCGCGTGTGGGGAGCAGCGTGCCGCCAAGCCGGCGATCGAGAGTGCCTGCGATGGCGAGAATCCCGTCGCGGATCTCCTCCGCATCGAGACGTCGGCGCGCCTGTCGCCACAGGAGGCGGTTCTCCGGATCGATCGCGGCTGCTTCTTGGTGCAGGCGGGTCGATTGCCTGTACGTTCGCGACGTCATCACCAACCGGTGCATCGCTTTCATCGACCAGCCCTCGCTCACGAAGCGGAGGGCGAGCCAGTCCAGGAGTTCGGGGTGGGTGGGAGGCTCGCCACGGAGCCCGAAATTCGAGGACGTGCGAACGAGGCCAGCGCCGAAGTGTCCCTGCCAGATGCGATTGACCATCACGCGGGCCGTGAGCGGGTGGTCCGCACGGGTGAGCCATCGTGCGAGCTGGAGGCGCCCGCTCTGGCCGCGGGGGATCTCGTCCGGCGTCACGAAACACGAAAGCACGGCAGGGACGGCTCGAGGGACCGGGTCTGCGGCGAGATTCAGATGGCTCCCGCGGATGTGCACGGGGACGTCGACGGAGTCACCGTCGCGAACGCCAAGAGCGACGGGGATCGGTGGCGGCGCGCTGCGCTTCAGACCGTCCATGCGTGCCTCGGCTTCGTCGAGCTCGCGGAACGCGTCGAGCTCGGCGCCGGTGGCGACCCCCGAGAGCGCCCAGTCGCGGCGGAGAGGCATCTTGGCGCGCGGCATGGGATCGCGCCGCGAGGATTCGAGCTCGACCCGACGACTCACGTCCTTGCACGCCGCTTCGGCGTCCTTCAGGGCGTGAGCGTGCCGGTCACGCGCGGCGATGCGGTCGCCGCGGGCCAGCTCGCGCTGATTCCATCGCGAGACGAAGGCCGTGTTCGCGAACGTGCTCGTGCTGCGGAGGATGCCGGCGAGGGCGTAGTAGTCGCGCGCACGGATGGGATCGAACTTGTGGTCGTGGCAGCGGGCGCAGGCGACGGTGAGCCCGAGGAACGTCTTGCTCGTGACGTCGATCTGTTCGTCGACCGTGTCCATGACGAGCTTGGTCTTGTCCTGCTCGGCCAGCATCTTGGGTCCCAGGACGAGGAACCCGGTGGCGGTCAGGTGGTCGGCAAGCTCGGCTTCGTCGGCGGGCTCGGGCAAGAGGTCGCCGGCGAGCTGCCACGTGACGAAGGCGTCGTAGGGAAGGTCGCGATTGAACGCGCGCACGACCCAATCGCGATACCGCCAGGCGTTCGCCATGGCGAGGTTCTCGTCCACGCCGTTCGAGTCGGCGTAGCGTACGAGGTCCAGCCAGCGCCGCGCCTGGCGCTCGCCATAGTGAGGCGATGCGAGCAGGCGATCGACGAGTCGATCGTAGGCGTCGGGGCTCTCGTCGGTGACGAACGCGTCGACATCCGCCGGGGTGGGCGGCAGCCCCGTGAGGTCGAACGTGGCACGGCGGATGAGCGTCTGACGATCGGCCATCGGGGCGAGCGACAGGCCGGCGGCGTCGAGGCGGGCCGCGACGAACCGGTCGATGGGGTTGTCTCCATCGTCGAGGTGCTTCGCGGGAGGCGGCGCGGCATCCGCGGGCGGAATGAAGGCCCAGTGCGCGCGCGCGGCGACCAGGGGGTCGAAGGGGCGCGAAGTCGGTCGCGAGGCGGGTGCCGATTCGGCGGCGGGGAGCTGGGCACCCCCGCGAACCCAGGCGACGACGGCGGCGATGTCCGCGTCGCCGAGCTTGCCGTCGGGCGGCATCTGGAGTTCGGGGTCCGCGTAGCGGATCGCACGGACGAGTCGGCTGGCGTCCGGGTCCGTGGGGACGAGGATCGGGCCGCTTTCGCCGCCGGCACGGATGTGGTCCGGTGAATCCAGGCGGAGCCCGCCGCTCGCTTCCTTCGCACCGTCGGAGTGGCAGGCCACGCAGTTCGCGAGCAGGAGGGGCCGAATCCTCGATTCGAAGAAGGCCGGGTCGCTGGCCCCCTGCGCCGGAACCCGGGCCCCGAGGATTGGGAGCGTGGCCAGGACCAGGAACGGCAGGATGCGAGGCATGGACGGCAACGACGCGCGGCCCCGGGGGGGGCCGCGACCCTGTGAGAACGGGGCGCGACGGTGGGGCGTCAACACGCCGCCTGCGGATAACGGGCCGGTCGCCAGGCCGTCTTGACTCCGGTCCGCCTCAGAATGGCGGTGGCGCGTGAATTTCCTACCTGCCGCATGCCCAGGAGTGCGTGGCCGTGGCCGACGGGGGCGATTTTCCACGCGCCCCGAGCGCGGGGTGCGAAGGATTCCGCTCGGACAAGCGTTATTCACGTCCGACACGACCGGTGCGCGGCGCCGCCCTGGCGCCCCCCTCGGACTCGGGTCCATGGACTGTTCTTCCGCTCGATCACAGGAGTCTCATTGCGATGCGCGTCCTCTCCCTCCTCCTCCTCACTGCCGTCTTCTTCGGGTTTGCCTTCCGTCCGGATCTGGGTGCGTCGTTGCAGGCGGCCGATGGGCTCGCGATGGACATGATGCAGGACGCCAAGCCCGCTCCCGGCGCCAAGCCGAAGTCCGAGACGCAACCGACGACCAAACCGTCGGGCAAACCCGAGAAGACGCCGAAGCTCGACGACGAGATCAAGGCGCTGGCGCTGAAGCCCCAGAACCTCGGATCGGCCATGCACGCCTTCGAGTCCGAAAAGCTCGACCAGAAGCTCCGCGGCTGGGCGAAGGATGGAGCGACGGAGTTCGACGCGGCGAAGAAGACGGGCGTGAAGCTCGCGGCGCTCGCCAAGGCGATCGATTGGAAGAAGTCCAAGAAGCGCAACAAGGACCCGAAGGGGTTCGATGAGGCGGTGACCGGGTTCGAGACGGCCACGCGCAAGTTCGCCGAGGCCGCGCTGAAGAAGGACAACGCCGAGCTCAAGTCCTCCGCCGAGGCCGTCTCTCAAAGCTGCGGCGACTGCCACTCGAAGGTGAAGTAAGTCTCGCCGCGAAGGAGCGCCGAGTCCACCGCCGTCTCGGCGGGGACCGGCCCGATCGCCGCGCGACCCGCGCGGGGCGACGGGCGTGGGTTGCAGGTCCGTGCGAGATCACCCACGTCGCTCTGATCCTCGAACGCGCCGCGGCGCGGTGTTGCCCCGTGGGCCCGGACGCCTCGGCTTCGCCGCGGTCGTCCGGCGGTCCCGCCGATCGCGCTGCCGCTGACGCGGCGTGACGATCGGCGCTCCCGTCGCGTCTCGCACGCGAACGAGCGCCGAGTCCACCGCCGTCTCGGCGGGGACCGGCCCGATCCCCGAATGTGCCGCGGCTGGTGGCGCCGGGCGCGACCCGCGCCCCGCGCGTCTCTCCAAGAAACCGGCGACTGATCCGTGGTTCTGCGTAGGAGGACCCGTGAGCCTGCGCACGTCGATGGAGATGGCTGCGGTCGCCGTGACGTTGACCCTGGTCGCCTGCGTCGTGGATGCGTGCAGCGACGACTTCCGGTCGCCGGACGCCACGCCTGCGCCCCCGCGGCCCCTCGTCTCGTTTCGCCTTCGCTTCGTGCCTGAGCGCGGACCGGTCACGGGGGCGCGGTCCGTGCAGACGCGAGATCCCACGGATCCCGAACGGCTCATCACGAGCCTCGTGGTCGACGGTGTCTCGGAGGCCATCGACGGGCGGCCCGGCGAGGCGATCGACGTGCTCGTGGTGGTTTCGGACCACGGCTCCGTCATCCGCCGGATCACCGTTCCCACGACTTCCGAAACCACGATCGACGTCGATGTGCCCGATGGCGCCGTCGAGATGGCGACGCTCACCGCGACCGTCGCGGGTGGCGCGCAGCGGGAGGCGGCCGGGCGCGACCTCTACCTCGCATACGTGGTGCCGCGGCAGGGGGCCGTGTGTACGACGGTCGGCGGCGTCGTGCGATCGCTGTGGGTCGGCGGCCGTCCGGTCTGGCATCTGCCTTTGCACGGGCTGGTGCGCCTGCGCGTGTTCGCAGACGCGCCGTCCACGATCACGGAGGAGGACTACCTGGACGAATCCACGGCGCGACGGATCGACCTCGCATCCGGGGAGGTGTTCAACCTCGGCACCATCGAGCCAACCCAGATCCCTCTGCTTCTGAGGGCTCGCCTGATCCCGCCGCCGGGCGTTGCTTGGCGGGCTGCCGAAACGCACGTTGGCGTATGCGTCGAGGACCCGGCCGGGGGACGCATCACGTCCATGGACGTTGGCGGCATCGACGTTCTCCGAGGCCTCGTCGAGGTGCGGTCGTTCGCCAAGGTCTCGCGCGTGAAGATCGATGTCGACGTGGGGTCGGCGCTCGCGGGCCAGAGCGACTGGCTCGACGCCGGCACGGCTGACGCTCGAATTCCACTCCGGATCCGCGCAACGGCGCGGGGAACCCTTTGGGGTCGAAGCTCGTTGATCAGCGACGCGACTCGGGTGTGGCTCGCTGGCGGCGACTCGGGCGCGGTCTTGGAGCGGAGCGGAAGGGAATTCGAGTTCACCGTCGACCGACCGGGCAGCTTCGAGATCGTGGCGTGCGAGCCATTTGGTCAGCCGCATGTCCTGCGTCGGTTCCACCCTATGGACCCGCTCGCCTGGTCTGAACCGTTTCCGCACGAAGCGTTGCGCGTCCGCGATCAGGCTTGGGACCTTCGGATGCTCCGCGTGACGGTTCCGCCGAACGTCGATGGTTCAGGCACCGTGACCGTTTCGATCGCCTGCACGCAGGCTGATCCGATCGACCACGCGCTCCTGGTCACTGGTCCCATCGACATGCCGTTTCCCGTGTATCTGCCGCCGCGCGACGACGCGCTCGTGACGATCCGCGCCGTGGGTTGCGCCGACCTCACGACGGCCGCGAGCGCTCTGCCAGTTGCTGTCGGACTCGCCGCGTCCGGTGCGGCTCAGCCGGGAAAATAGGGACGTTCGGCTTCGATTCGAGTCCCCCCGATCCCCGGCTACAATCCCCGACTTTTCCGCCATGAAGATCGAACAATTCCTCCTCCACCACGGCATCGCACAAAGCCCGTTCAGCGAAGAAGACGCGCAGACCGACGCCGTCTTCAAGACGACCTGCATCGATTCGGTGCATCACCCAGCCTGGCAGAAGGTCCTGGGGAGCCCGTCCGATCCGTCGACCGCGCTCGTCTTCGGCGAGAAGGGGAGCGGCAAGACGGCCCTGCGACTCCAGGTGGTCTCGGAGATCGAGCGCCACAACCAGGCGAACCCCACGCAGCGCGTCTTCGTCGTCACTTACGACGACTTCAATCCGTTCCTCGATCACTTCCGCGCCGCCGTGCGCGGGCGCGATGCGGATGAAGCGCTCCAGCGATTCCGGCTCGAGGATCACATGGACGCGATCCTCGCGCTCGGCGTCACGAAGCTCGTGGACGACCTGACCGCAGGCAAGACCGATCTGTCCAAGCTGCCGCAGGAGCAGAAGCGCGACCTCCTGCTTCTGGCGGCTCTCTACGACCAGTCGACGGGCGAGCCCCTGGCCCAGCGCTGGGAACGGCTTCGTCGCGGGACGCGGTTCCGCTCACTGGCGTCGCGGGGCGACCTCGCGCTCGGATTCCTCGCGACCGCAGCGGCGATCGCTGCGGCCGTGCTCTGGCCCGAAGCGCGAACGTCGCCGTGGACCTGGGCTCTCGCCGGTGGAGTCGCACTCGGGTGGGCGACGTGGGCCTGGCGGACCTTCCGCGTCGCGGCCCTCGCTCGCTCCGTGCGAAAGAGCCTCCGCGTCCTGAAGCGCGACCCTTCGGCGTTGCGCGGCGAGCTGAAGTGGTTCCGCGGAATCGATCTTGGCGGACAGCCGCTCCCCCAATCGACGAGCCAGGGGGAAGAGCGCTTCGAGCTCATGCGCAAGCTGCGCACGTTGCTGGCATCATTCGGCTACGTGGGCATCGTCGTCGTCGTCGATCGCGTCGACGAGCCTCAGATGATCAAGGGCGAGCCGCGCCGCATGCGATCGTTCGTGTGGCCGCTGCTCGACCACAAATTCCTGCGCAGCGAAGGCGTCGGTCTGAAGCTCCTGCTTCCCATCGAGCTGTCCTATTACCTCGAGAAGGAAGACAAGGAGTTCTACGACCGCGCGCGGCCGGACAAGTTGAACCTGATCAAGCCGTTGCGGTGGACCGGTTCGTCGCTCTACGACCTGGCAGGCGATCGCCTGCGTGCGTGCGCGGCAGCGGGGAAGTCACCCCGTTTGCGTGAGCTCGTGGATGGTGCGGTCTCCGACGATGCCTTGCGTGATTCGCTGGGGAACCTGCGGACGCCGCGGCACCTGTTCAAGTTCCTCTATCGCCTGATCGAAGAGCACTGCCATCGCCACACGGACGAGGCTCCGCGCTGGTCGATCGACGCCGACACGTTCCGCTCGGTGTATGAGGCGTATTCGCGAGATCTCTCTGCATTCGATCGCGGTTACGGGCACGGGTGAGCGGAGGTCAGGCACGCCCGTGACGCGTCGCGTCCTCTCGACGAGCGCGCTATCGGTCCTCGTGACGATGCTCGTCGGCGCCGGCTGCGCCTCGCACACCGATCTGGCGGCGGATTCCGCCGCGATCGATCGCCCCAACGTCGTCCTCATCCTCGCGGACGACCTGGGCTACGGCGAACTCGGCTGCTTCGGTCAGACGAAGATCCACACGCCGAACCTCGATCGCCTCGCCGCATCCGGCGTTCGTTTCACGAACTTCTACTCGGGTGCGCCCGTCTGCGCGCCCGCGCGCTGCACGTTGCTGACCGGGCTTCACTCCGGACATGCGCCGATCCGCGACAACAGGGAGGTGGGCGGATTCGGGCCCAACGAGCGCGAGGGCCAGATGCCGCTGCCTCGCGGCGCAGTCACGATTGCCGACGTGCTTCGCGATCGCGGTTACGCGACCGCCGCAATCGGGAAATGGGGTTTGGGAGGACCGGGATCCGAGGGCGCACCGGACCTGCACGGGTTCGACCTCTTCTACGGGTTCCTCTGTCAGCGCGTCGCGCACAACCACTACCCGACGCACCTGTGGCGTAACGGCGTCCGCGAAAACTTGCCGGGTAACACCTGGGGAAACGTGACAGGCGCGACGTATGCGCCCGATCTCTTCGTCACCGAGGCCGAGCGATTCATCGACGCCAACCGCACGAGGCCGTTCTTCCTCTACTATCCGTCGACGATTCCACACGCTGCGCTGCAAGTGCCGGACGACGCCGTGCGGGAGTATCGCTCCGAGCTCGACGACCGGCCCTACGACGGCAAGACGGGTTACCTGCCGCACCCGACGCCGCACGCCGCCTATGCCGCCATGATCACACGTCTCGACCGCGACGTGGGTCGGCTGCTCTCGGCGCTCGAACGTAACGGCCTCTCGCGCCGAACCATCGTGATCTTCACGAGCGACAACGGCCCCACGCACGACGTCGGCGGCGTCGATACCGGGTACTTCGCGAGCAGCGGGGGACTGCGCGGTCGCAAGGGAAGCGTCTACGAGGGTGGCCTCCGCGTACCCATGATCGTCAGTTGGCCTGAGTCTGCGCGGACTGCGCAGACGATCGACGAACCAGCCGTGCTCTACGACGTGTTTGCGACGATCGCCGATGCGACGCGCGCCGCCGCGCCGACGACGGATGGACGCTCGTTGATGCCGCTGATCCGAGGCGAGCGCAGCACGCTCGATCGGGAGTCGATCTACTGGGAGTTCCCGGCCGCCGGATATTCCGGTCAGCAGGCGGTGCGCATGGGTCGATGGAAGGCTCTGCGGCGCGACATGGCGAAGGGCAACACGACGCTCGAGCTGTACGACCTTTCCGCCGACCCGCGCGAGACGACTGACGTCGCGCGTGAGAATCCCGACGTCGTCGAGCGTGCCGAGCAAGTCCTCCGCGCGGAGCACACGCCGGCCGCGTCATTTCCGCTGCCCGTGATCGATCAGCCCGTCACCCGATGAGCATGTCGGCGGCAGCGTCGGCGATGCCGACGGCACCGTCCATCCAGCCCGGGGCATCGGAGATGTCACCGCCGGCGAAGACGATGCGGCCATCCTTGATCGGAGTCCCCTCCAGCCCGGCCTTCGCGCGCACGTAGGACACGGCTGCGCCGATGTGAGGGTCGGACGCGAAGTCGTACGTGAGCACCTTGGGTTTGACCGCCGCGATTTCAGGCGCGCGCGACGCGAGGAGATTCGCGACGCCGTCGGGTCCATAAGCCGCTGCGCGACGCAATTCGGCGACGTCCGAGCGAAATGCCATCGTCGAATACACGAACCGGCCGTCGGCGGTTTCCTCCGGAAGCCGCCAGCTCACGCGCGGAAATCGCTCGCGGAACGTGTACTCCGCGCGGCCTTCGGCTGCGAAGGTCGAAGCCGGGACCTCGGCGCAGACCTTGATCTCATCGTCCGTGGAAAACGCGTCGAGTCGTGCCGTGAGCGCTGCGGGAGGCGCGCCGGCGAAGGTCAATGCGCGCATCGGCTTCAGCGGCAGGCAGAACGCCGCGTAGTCGGCCTGATGCAGCGCTCCTTTGGCGTCGGTCAGTTTCACCCCGTTGCCGTCCTGCTCGACGCGGACGATGGGCGTGGCCGTGGTGATGCGGCTTTGCAACGAGGCGGCGACGCGTTCGATGATCCGTTCGGTGCCGCCGACGACGGACTCCGAGTCGCGAGCCTGGAATTCGCGGAATGCCGCGCGGAAGTACGCGGCGGCCGGGACGGCGTCGAGGTCGTGAACGCACCACAGACGGCTGAGTTCTTCGCCCCGCTTCGTGAGGCCTGCGGCACGCAGCCAGGCGACCGCCGTTCGCGGGTCGTCGGGCGCGGGCTCCTGCGACACGCGCGCAACGCCGAGGTGGCACGCAAGCGGCGCCTGCTCGCGCTCGACCTCGCTGAGACCGGCGAGGAAGGTCTCCGGAAGCGGCGTCGAGTCCATGCCGAACTTCATGACGTTTCCGCCCATGATGAGCAGGGGAGGACGAGTCGGTGCGGGGTATGGGGTGGTCTCGATGCCCAAGTCCTCGAGGAGCCCGCGCAGGCGAGTGTCGGATTTGGGGACGCGCTCGGCACCCATCTCAGCACGAAGACCGCTGGACAATCCGTCGCGAACGGTGCGGATCCGTCCGCCCAGACGGGTCGAGGCCTCGAGCAGGCGAACGTTCCAGCCCGCCTTCACCAACCGGTCCAGGACGAGCAGTCCGCAGAGGCCGCCTCCGACGACGATGGCCGTTCGTCCCGCGGTGGAGTTCGTCGTGGCTGGCGGTTTCGTGTCGCCGCACGCGCTCAGCACGTGTACGAGTGGCCACGCCGCCGCGGCCTTCAAGAGGGTTCGGCGCGTCAGCCTGGGGAACTGCGCGTCGGAGTTTCCTGGGTGTCCTCGTTCGGTGCGATGTTTCATCGTCCTGGCCTGACGTCGTTCATTGTTTGGCTGCGGAGCGAGGTAGGTCGCTGCATCCGCGGGCAGCATAGCGAACGGGGTGTAGCCGGAGCGAGTGCGCGCGCGGGGTCGTCGCCCACCTGCCTGTTGACTTCGGTTCTCGGGACGTCGACAATCGCGCCCTCTTTGTCGGCACACCGTCGGCGAAGCCAGGGACCATCACCTCGGAAACGGAGTTCCTCCATGACGCTGCTGCGACGTTCGTCCGTGTTCGTGTCCATGGCGGCGCTGACGATGGCGAGTTTGGGCCAAGTGACGACGAACAGCGTGTTCGTGGTCAATGCGGTGACGTCCGAGTTCTCGTTGGTGGGCGCCGCGGGTGGGGTCACCCATTTTCCGATCGGCAGCTTCGGAGGCACGACCTCGCCGGGCACGGCCCAGTCGATTCTCTGGGACCCATTCCATCCCGGTTCGGCGATCGTCGGTGGGTTCGGGTTCGTCGGGAGGGTCACGATCAACGGGCCGACGGCGGTGTATGCGCCGCTGACGACGGGGATCTCGACCGCCGCGCAGATGAGCTTCGACACCAATGGGTCCATCATCGTGTTCGATGCGGGCGTCGACCAGGTGCGGCGGGTCGACCCGGTCAGTGGTGTCGTCACCAACATCACGAGCGGCGGGCAGCCGTGGGGGACGAGCCTGAACGCGGGGGCCGTCGATCCCATCACGGGCGACATCTACGTCGGCGGGAACAACAACATCTATCGGATCCCAGCCGGAACGAGCTCGGCAGTGGCGTTCGCTTCGGCGTGGGCCGCCGGGACGTCGTTCGTTGGGTGGATCGGTTTCGATCCGCTCACGCACGAAGTCGTCGCGGGATTGCTCTCGGTCAACCGCATCGTCCGCATCTCGGCATTCGGCGTCCTCACGGACATCGTTCCGCCGGGCACCATCGTCGGCCCGAACGGCATCGAGGCGGACGCAAACGGGGACTTCATCGTGGCCGGTGGCAGCACGGTGTCGCGCATCCCGAACCTCGGTGGAGTGCCCACCGTGCTGGGCACGGTCACGGGACCGACCAGTACCCTGATCACGGGGCTTTCGGTCGTGAACGACGCGTTCCGGCTATTCGTCAATCCGGCCGGTGGCGGCGCGGAGATCTCGATGACGTCGGTCCCGGCCGCGACGTCCGAGGGATATACGCTCGCCAGTTTCGATACGAGTTCACCCGTCGGGTCGGGGCCCGTGCTCGGGTTCACGCCGGACGCGCTGACGTTCGCGCTCCTCACTGCATTCCCCGTGGCGGTGCCCGGCGATCTCATTCATTGGCACTGGCCCGTTTCGGCGCCCCTCTATCCGGCGGCTTCGTTCGCCCTGCCGCCGGGGACTCTCACGGGGATCACGCTCGACATGATCGGGATCTCACTCGATCCGTCGTTTACGATCCGCGCGACGCCGTCGGTCCGCGTCGCATTCTGAACGCCGATGCCGACCCGCCACGCGCCCGGGCGCGTGGCGTTTCTCGGGCGGACGGTCAGCCGCGTTTGGCTTTCAGGGCGTCCTTCGCAGCCGAGCGCGGGAGGTTGGCGGCGTCTTCGAAGAGCTTCGCGAACGCCACCATGCCGCCTCGCGCCTGCGACCAATCGTAGTTCTCGTTGGGCGCGTGATAGCCGTGCTCGGGCAATGAGAGGCCGAGGAAGATCACGGGCGCAGAGAGGACGTCTTCCATGGTCTTCACCGCGCCGATCGAGCCACCTTCGCGGATGAAGACGGGCTCCTTGCCGAAGGCGAATTTCATGCTGCTTCGGACGAGGTCGGCGAGCGGACCCGTCGTCGTTCCCTCGTAGGGCTCGAGGCCCGATTCGGCGACGACCTGCACGTCCTTGTTGTGCTTCTTGACGAACGTCGTGAGCAGCTTCAGGACTTCCGCGGGGCGCATGCGTGGGACGAGGCGCATGGAGATTTTCGCCTCGGCGCGCGGTGGGACGACGGTCTTCACTCCGGGGCCTTGATATCCGCCCGCGATGCCATGGACTTCGAAGGTGGGTTTGGCCCAGATTCGCGTCATCACGTCCAGTGCGTCGCGCGTGCGCAGGCTCTTGAACTGATGGTCCTTCATGAACTGCGCGACGGTGAAGCCACAGCTCTTGAAGTCCGCGAGCTCGGCCTTCGTGGGTTTGCGCCAGTTCTTGTAGAAGCCGGGGATCTTCACGTTGCCCGTCTTGCCGTCGACGATCTTGCCGACGAGATCGCACAACTCGGTGACGGGATTGCGCGCCGCACCGCCCGTGACGCCGCTGTGCTGATCCGTCGTGCCGGTTTCGAGCACGAGGCGGACGCCCTGCAATCCTCGCAGTCCCGCCGGGGCTGCGGGCCGTTTGCGCGAGACCCATATGGTGTCGCTGACGACCACGAAGTCCGTCTTCAGCAATTCCGCGTGTTGCTTGATGCCCGCCGCGAAGCTCGGGCTGCCGATTTCCTCCTCCAATTCCCAAAGGAAGTTGACGTTGACGCGCGCGCCGTCGCCCAGTGCCTTCTGCGCGCCGAACAATGCCGAGAGTGCCGGTCCCTTGTCGTCGGTCGTGCCTCGCCCATACCAGGTGTCGCCAATCGTCGTGAAGGTGAACGGGTCGGTCTTCCACTCCTCCTTCGCGCCGCCTGGTTGCACGTCCAAGTGGTTGTAGATCGTGATCGTCGGCGCCGCCTTGTCCACTTCACGGCGGCCAAAGACGATCGGATTGCCCGCCGTGGGCAGCAGCTGGGCAGCCCAGCCGTATTGCGTGAGCGTTCTCACCGCCGCGTCCGCCATGCGTTGAATGTCGCCCTTGCGGTCGGGGTCCATGCTGACGCTGGGGATCTCGACCCATTCCTTCAACAGTCCCTCGAACGTGCCCCGCAACGCGTCCGCCGCCGCCAGGTTGTCCTTCGAGGACGGTGCCTTCGTCTTCATTCCATTCTCCGATCCATGTCCCCGCAGCCCTCGCAAACCTCACGAGGTGCCACGTGGTCGGGCCCAAGCTACCGCCTCCACCGCGGCCCGTGAATCGCGCCGCCAGTCAGCCCCACCTCCCGACCCCGGATCCCCACGCCGCGACAGATTCTCCGAAGCCCGTTTCTCCTCAGTCCCGCCCGCCGTCTCGTCTTGCGTCACCACGACCGCAGCCGCGAGCGTCCTTCGATTCCGCCGGACCCGCTTTGCCCACCCGTCGCTGCGCGTTCCCTCCCTCCGTCAAGCTCGAGCGTCGCCCCTGCTCAGCCTTGCCGAGAGGCTCGAGCCCCCTTGATCTCCGGCGTCCCAACCCGCATCCGCCCGGCCGCCGAAGCTCGCCCGCCCCATTCCCGATCGTGCCCGCTCGCATCCCTGCCCAGCCCTGATAAAAACACCCCCACGTGTGCCGGGCCCTCGCCCGTGCCCACGGTCCCGTAGCTCAGCTGGATAGAGCGGCGGTTTCCTAAACCGCAGGTCGCGCGTTCGAGTCGCGCCGGGATCGCTTGAAGAATCGCGCTGGATTGGGGTTGCGAGAATGTCGGGGTGGCAAGATGCGGGCGGGGCGGAGACCGCCGACCCATGACTCAGAAACCAGCGCAATTCCCGGGGATTCTGCGTCTCGACGCGAACGATCGTGTCGGAGTCACGGAATGTGCTTGATCGGCTGATCTGACGGGAGGGACGACCGTGGCCGAGGACTGGAAGCCGAACTCGTTGGACGTGCTCGCAGGCTGGTTCGGCTTGACCACCGCGAAGCGGATCGCGGCGTTCGTCGCCGTGCTCGCGGCAGTTGGCGCAATTTGGGCGGGGGGCGCAGAATTCTACAACGCCGTGAAGACAGCTGCCGTCGACGAGGCGAAAGCCGAGGCCGAGAAGGTGGCCAAGTCTGACGCCATGGCGCGGACCTTCGAACAGTCGATGAAGACGACCTTCGATTCATTTGTGACTTCGAGCATGGCCGCATCGACATCAACGCAGTCGGCCCTCGTTCGGGCAAGACTGGACGCCGAACTCGCGAGCGGCAGCGCTGCGACGGCTGAGAGTCGGGCCGCGGAAGTCCAAACGCGGCTCAAGACGCTGGCTGAGAGGCTCCCCGCGAGCGCTGCTGATCTGAAGACACTCTTGGAGAAGATGACTGACGCCATTGCCGCTGCCAAGAAGCTGCAGAGCAGCATCCCAACCGGAACGATCGCCGCCTATGGCGGTCTCATTGACGACGCTCATCTCGCCCCAGATGGTTGGCTTCTATGTGACGGTAAACCCGTGCCGACTGATTCGACCTATGACTCACTCCGTGCCAAGCTGAAGGAAGGTGCGTGGCCAGGCGGCGGCTCATTGCTCCCCGACCTCCGTGGCATGTTCCTGCGGGGAGCGGATGGGGATGCTCAGTCGAGGCTCGAGTTCAAGGATCTCGGGCCCCGCGATCCGGCTGGATTCGTTGTTGGAAGCGTGGAGCGAGATGCGTTCGGGACGACGGATACACCCAGGCGACCCCCTTCGTCGAGCGAGGCGCTTGTGTCTATTCGTGCGCAAAGTGAGGGGGTGAAGACGGTCGTCGTCTTCGGAGCGGACAAAGGTGACGCGCCAAGGGAGGCCGACTCCAAGGAAACCCGCCCGAAGAACGCGGCGGTGAACTGGATCATAAAGTATTAGACGCGACGACGATGGCGCGCGATGCAGGTGATGTCCGGGCAGCTCCACTCGTGGGCAATTGAATTCCGAGCGGCGCGCCGTTTGAGCTACAGTGACCGATGAGTAACAGCATTCGCATTTCAAGCGTGCAGTTCTCGCAGTTCAAGGCATTTAGGTCCTACTCGCTATCGTTGGACCGACTCAATATCCTTGTCGGGCCTAACAATTCTGGCAAGTCCACCATAATCGGGGCATTTCGCGCACTGGCTGCGGGACTCCGCATCGCACGCAGCGCAAAGCCGGCATATCATCGAATAGGGCAACGCCAGTTCTATGGTTATTGGATAGGAGGCGACGCACTTCCGATATCACTCGAAAATGTGAGCACGGACTACCAAGCCGGCGAAACAAAAGTCATATTCAACGTAACGAATAGGCGACGCATAGAGCTGCTGTTTCAGGCAAATAGCGGGTGCTTTTTGGTTCCAGAGGTCGTGAATGAGACCGTGACGACCACTGCTGCATTCAAGCGGTTCTTCCCGATTGATCTGGTAGTCGTGCCAGTCCTTGGACCTCTCGAGCCCCGGGAGCAGATTGTGGAGAGAGATACAGTGATTAGGGGGCTTGCAACCCACCGAGCCTCTCGTCACTTTCGAAACTACTGGCACTACTTTCCGGACGGATTCTCGGACTTCGCGCTTCTGGTGTCGACGACCTGGCCTGGACTGACAATATCCGCCCCCGAGCGCACGGACATCATGAGTCCGGTACTATCGATGTTCTGCCAGGAGGATCGGGTTACGCGTGAGCTCTACTGGTCGGGTTTTGGCTTCCAAGTGTGGTGCCAGCTCCTTACCCACTTGTCGCGCGCGAGCCATAGCACAGTTGTTATCATCGATGAGCCAGAAACGTATCTTCACCCCGATGTGCAGCGTCAGCTGATTGGGATTCTACGCGAGCTTGGTCCCGACGCACTCATAGCTACCCATTCGACGGAAATTATGGCGGAGGCAGAGCCCGCGGACATAATCCTCGTCGACAAGAAAGCGAGCAGTGCGGCGAGGTTGCAAGACGTCGCAGGGGTTCAGCATGCCCTGGACGTGGTTGGATCGATTCAGAATCTTTCCCTTACGGCTTTGGCTCGAAACCGCCGCGTACTCTTCGTGGAAGGTGACGACTTTCGGCTGATGCGTAGGTTTTCGCGGCGCCTCGGGCTTGTTGAGCTATCAGCGGGTGCGGGAATTACTGCATTGGAGTCGGGCGGGTTCGGCTCTTGGGAGCGAGTGACAACGCTTGCGAAGGGAATTGAAGAGGCATTGGGAGTTCCAATCATGATTGGTGCGGTCTATGATCATGATTATCACAGTGACGAGGAGATAGCCCACGTGCTCGGAATACTGTCGCAGTCGCTCCGAGTTGCGCGTATTCACCAGCGCAAAGAATTGGAGAACTATCTGTTGGTGCCTGCTGTCCTCGATCGAGCCATCTCACGCGAAGCAAATGATCGCGCGACTCGTCGCGGTGAGGATCCGCGCTCGGCTCCGCCAACTGCGCAGCTGTTGATGGAAATCACGGAGCCGCTTCGGGATGATGTGCAGGCTCAGATCATAGCGCATCGAACGAACTTCTTGCGGCGCAGCGGGCGGGACGTCGCAGACATAACCCGAGAGACGCTCACGCGGTTTCAGGGCATTTGGGGGGCGATTGACACGCGCCTGCACATAGTGCCGGGCAAAATCGTTCTCGCGCAGCTCAGAGAGCGAGTCCGAAGCGAATGCGGCGTGGTGCTAACGGATGCGCGAATTGTTGACGCGTTTCGCCCCGATGAGATCCCACGCGATTTTGCCGATCTCTTATCGGATATCGATCGCTTTCGCGCTTCTAAACCGCAGTAGTCGAGTATTGCTAAGGCATGGACCTTTCGGCTATTGGGAGGGGCTTGACATAGCTGTGCGAGGCGGTTGCGGCATGCCTTCGCGGATGACTCCTTTCGAATGCTTGGCCGCGGGGTTCGGACGGGCGCTCACGCTCTCCGCACGCTCGGCTTCGGCCCCGGGGGCGCGAGCTTCTCGACCGCGCCGCGGAGGTCTTCCGTTCTCAGGTGGGTGTAGATGTTCGCCGTGAGCTTCGGATCGGAGTGGCCGAGCAACGCTTGCGTGTCGGCGAGCGGGACGCCCGCGCGCGCGAGCTCCGTCCCGAACGTGTGGCGCGTCGAATGGATGACGACGTGGCGGCCGAGCTCGTCGACCTCGGGGATGCCGGCGCGCTTCAGGATCTGGCGGAATCGCCAGCGGCTCCGCGTCTCGTTCCCGGCGAGCGGCTTCCCTGCGGGTCCGAAGAAGATCGGGTCGCCCGGTGAGGGGCGGCCCCGCGCGGCCTTGAGGCAGAGCAGGTCGGCGACGACGGGCTGGATGAGGGGGATCACGCGCATCTTCTTCGA
>JBGANV010000013.1:0-74479 GCA_044222185.1 Planctomycetota bacterium | reverse complement strand
CCTTGCGGCTGATTGCCTTGCGGCTGATTGCCTTGCGGCTGATTGCCCTGCGGCTGATTGCCTTGCGGCTGATTGCCTTGCGGCTGATTGCCTTGCGGCTGATTGCCTTGCGGCTGATTGCCTTGCGGCTGATTGCCCTGCGGCTGATTGCCCTGCGGCTGATTGCCCTGCGGCTGATTGCCCTGCGGCTGATTGCCCTGCGGCTGATTGCCCTGCGGCTGATTGCCCTGCGGCTGATTGCCCTGCGGCTGATTGCCGTTGGGCTGCTTTCCACCGGCGGCGCTGTCGGCTGGTTTGCCGTTCGGGTCGAGGCGGTCGGCGAGGTCGTCGGCCTTCTCAGCGGCGGAACTCTCGGCTTCCCCCGGGGTGTCGCTACCCGCTTCCTCCTCGCCGAGCGCGTCGTCGAGTGCCTGGCGAGCCTGCTCCAACTCACGGCGTCCTTGTGCGGCGGACTCACGCGCGAGCCCGCTCTTCGCCTCGGCGCTTTGCTGGGCGGAGTCGGCCATGCGCTGTGCAGCATTCCGGAGCTTCTCGCTCGCCGCCTTGGCGCCCTTCTGGAGCGAGCGGTCGCCGTCGGCTTCGGTCGCGGGCTTCAGCGCGTCGACCGCCTCCGACGCCTGCTTGGCCAGGTTCTTGGCGAGGTCGCCCGAGGCCTTGTCTGGCGACGGTTTCCCGGTGGACGCCTGGTCCTGGCCCGCGGCGTCATTGGCCTGCTCGGCCGCCTTCGAGAGTTCGTCCGCCGCCTCCTTCGCCGCTGCCGCCGCGGCCTTCATGGATTGCTGCGCCGCCTCCGCGGAGGCACCACTCCTCTCGGCTTCGCGGGCCTGCTTCAGCGTGTCTGCGGCCTTCGCCGCCTTCTGGCGCGCGCGCTCGGCGGCCGCTTGAGCCATTTCCGCGGCCTTCGCTGCCGCGGCGGTCGCCTGCTCGCGCTCGGCCTCGGCGGCCGGATCGCCTCCGACCTGACCGCCCGCCTTGGCCTCGTCGTTCGCCTTCTTGACGGCATCCAAGGCTTCGCGAGCCTTGGCGGCAGCTTCGGAGGCTTCGCTTGCGGCCTCCTTCATCGCGTCCACGTCACCCTGGACGGAATCGATGGAGGCCTTTGCTGCCGACAGGCTCTTCTGCGCCGCGCGGGCCTTCTCGGCGGCGCGCTCGGCGGCGTTTCGCGATGCGGCACTCGCCTGCGCTGCGTCGGCCTGGCGCTCCATGGCGCGGAGCTGGTCGCGTGTCTTGCGGACGGCGCTTCGCGCCTTCTGCCCCGCGACGTCGTTGGCGGCCTTCTCGGCCTGTTCGACCCTTTCCTTCAGGGCATCGATCTCGCGCATGGCCTGGGCAAGCGCCTCCGGATCCATGTCGATCTGCTTGTTCGTCTCCTTGCGCTGCTCGGCGTACTTCTGCCGCAGGTCGTCCAGCTTCTTGCGAGCGGCCTCCAGGGCGGCGCGCTGCTCCGGCGTGAGCGCGTTGCGGACGTCGGCCGTGTCCTTGCGGACCTGCTGCTGCTCGTCCTTGATCGATGCGAGTGTCTCGAGCGCTTTCTCCAACTCCTCGCGCTTCTTCTCGAGCTCGGTGCGATCGGGTTTTTCGAGGAGCAGGTTCAGGACGGATTGGAGTTTCTGGAGGACCTGCTCGGCCTCGGCGAGGCTGGCGAGGCGCTCGTTGGCCTTCAGCTTCGTCGCCACGTCCGACATGCGCTGCTCGATGTTCGACGAGGTCAGCTCGTCGAGCGCCTTCTGCAGGAGTTCGGCGGAGTGCTCGCGGCCGTCCTTCTGCATGCGTCCCTTGAGTCGCTCCATGCGGGTCCGGAGGGACTTGAGTCGGGTGAGGGCGTTCTCCTGGTCGCGTACGACGCCCTGCAGGTCGCGATCCGCATCCGCAACGTCGACCTGGGCGATCATGGGAAACACGGCGAGTCCCAGAACCAGGCAGATCAGCGGAACCTTGTTCGAAATCATGTGCGACCCTCTCACTTGGTGAGCTGTTCTGCCTTCTTCTTGATCCCTTGCTGCGCTTCGATCAGATCGCGCACGCCTTGGACGACGTCGAGGTAGTCCTCCCAGGCTTCCAGCTTCTCTTCGAGCAATTTCAGGTCCTCGATGAGGAGTTGTTGCATTTCACCGGCGCTGCGGAGCATGTCGACGCACTCAGGCTTGGCGGAGACGAGCCCCGCCTGCCCCAATCGACGCGCGGCTTCGGGAGATCGTTCCGCCGCGCTGCGGAGGAAGATCTCGACGATCACGGTGAGGCGCCCCATGACCTCCGCCTCGCTGGCCTGCGGGCGGACCGTGGCGACCGCCTGCCCGTAGAGCTTGAACGGATCGGCTTCGCCGGACGTCCTGTAGAGGCCTCCAAGAACGGTGAGGAGCTTCTCGGTCAGGTTCCCGGGATCGAGCCGGTTGTACAGATAACCGTCGAAGACGCGCATGAATTGCCGAGTCGCCCCCGCCAGCTCCGTGGAGACACGAGTCTGTCCCGACTCGATGGCGATGAGTTTGTCGGCTGCGACCTTCGCGTCCATCTCCTTCCTCGACAGGGAGTCACGGACGTCGTCGGTCTCCTGCTTGCGCGCCTGGGCGAGCACGAGGATTTCGTTGACCCGCTCACGCAGACGCGACTGCCGCTGAGCGAGCTCGCGCTCGACTTCGGTCGGGGCGAGCACCTGCACCATGTAGGTGTGATCGCCGAACTGGCGGTGTGGCTCGGGCTGGGTCGGCGTGACCCGGTTGTCCGTCGCGAGGAACTTGAACCGGAACTGGTCACCCACGGCGAGTCCTGCGGCAGTTCCGGCAGGGCGCGACTCCGGGCCGGCGGGCGGCGACAGGTCGCGAAGCGTCAGGTCCCGATAGAACGACACGGAGCGTCCACCCATGGGCGAGAGCAACGCGTCGCCGGCGATGTCGACGGCGAGCGGGAGCGTGTCGTCCGTCGCGCCCCACCGAAGGGCCAGCTTGGCGATGCCGTAGTCATCGGTCGCCGTTCCGCGCAGGGGGATGACCGCGTCCGGCGTGCAGATGAGCGAGTCGGATCCCGGCAGGTCCACTTGTACGCGCGGTGTCTGGTCGGGTTCCGCCGTGATGACGTAGCGCGGGACGTCGACGGAGGCGATCCCGTTCTCGCCCGTCAGCCTGTAGGTGTAGAAGTCGCTCTGCTCGACGATCAGGGTTCGCGTGAAGCTCCCGTCGGCTCCCGGCGACATGGGTTGGGACCCGGCCTTCTCGAAGGCGAGGTCGAAGCCCTGGAGCGGCATGTTCACCTGGAAGTGGAACGTGAGACGGGTGCCTTCGGGGGCCGAGATGTTCGCGTCCGGCAGCGTGCGTGGCGTGAGCCCCGTGTAGCTCGGGTACTCGTAATCGACCCAGAACTTCTGCACGCGCGGAGCGCGTGCCACGCGAATCTCCACGGTCGGATCGTCGTCCTGGTCGTCGCCGCCGACGGCGTGCATGACGATCGACTGAGTGAGCGGCGGGAAGATGTGCTGGAAGAAGTCCTTGCCCGCGGGACGCCCCATGGAGAACCGTTGCTCCTCACTGCGGTCGTCGAGGCCGGAAGTGACGAGCTCCACGTCCGAGGGAACGACACCTTCCGAGTTCACTTGCACGTGCAGCGGCGACCGCTCGGGCACGTGGATGACGGTGCGTCCCGCCTCCTCGGAGACCGTGAACTTGTCCTGGTCGACGATGACGATCTTGAGGTTGGTCCGCTTGGGCCACGGAGTGTTGCGGAAGAGAACGAACCGGTCGAGCCAGAGCCGGCCCATCTCGGGGTAGCTGAGCCACCCGCAAGTGGCCGTGAGGACGATCGCCGCGGCGGCGAGCGCCGGCTTGAATGCGGGCGTCAGGCTGACGGCGTTGGAGAAGCTCCGCTGCCCGAGCGCCTTCACCGCCTCGTCGACCGTGAGCTGGATGAGTGCCGGCGACTCGGACGCGGTGCCCGCTGCGGCCGCCCGTTGGAATTGCAGCGCCGAGATCAAGCTGTCGTTGAGCGCGGGATCCGACTTCTCGACGAGGAGCGCGAGCTCGTCGGCCGAGACGGGCCTCGTCACGGGGCGGATGAACCCGCGGACGACGTAGAGGAGTCCGGCGGCGACGGCGAAGGCCGCCATGACGACGCGCACGCCAACCGGGAGCTTGAACAGCCAGTCGAGAACGAACGTCAGGAGGGCGAGGCCGACGGCAACCTGGGCGGTCTTGGCCGCACCGATGGCGCCGAAGAGGAGGCGACGGCGGCGCCCGAGGGCGTCCAAGCGTCCGAGGAGGGAGTCGAATGTCATCAGTTCGTCATCGTCGCCCATCGAGGGCTGCGGTCGGTGAGGAGCGCCCGTCCATCACGGCGCCGGACGCTTCGACGTCCCGGTCACGTGAGGCCTGGGATTATACGGACGCTTTCGCCGGGCAACCCCCTGGCAGCGCGACCTGGGGGGGCGCCGGGGTCCCTCCGACCCCGACCGGCCGAGCACCCCGGGCCTACCGCTGGAAGATCGGCAGATACTGGTAGGGAATCTGCAGGATGATCGCGGCGACGGCAGTCGAGAAGACGTTGCCCGGACCCACGTTGTTGCGCCACGAGCCATTTTCGACCTGGCGCCGGAGGAGGTGGGCCCGGATCCTGGGCCAATAGAAGTTGTCCCAGTTGTTCTGGCCCGTGTCGGCTGCCGTGAAGAACACCTGCGAGGCGTAGTAGTTCCCGTACCAGAAGAAGTAGTGCTCGTCGTGGAACTTGACCAGGTCGTCGAACTCGCCCTTCAGGTACTCGATGCCGGCGCGGATGAGCGCGTGGTCGTACGTTCCCGTGTTGTGCAGGGTCGCGACGCCAGCGGCCGTGAGGGAGAACGAGGTGCGCGTGCTGTCCTTCTCCTGGTACTTGAACCCGCCACGGTCCGACCCGCTCGTGATCGCTGAACGGATCACGTAGTCGTACGCGCGGTCGATGGTGCTCTTCGACACCTTGATCCCGATGTTGCGGGCCGCGCGCAGGGCCATGATCTGGCACACGGTGATCGACATGTCCGACTCGGGGGAGTTGGGCTCGTAGCGCCAGCTTCCCTGGGTGTTCTGCGACTCGACCGTGAGGTTGACGGCGAGCTGGAGCTTGGTCTTCACGTCCGCCCGGTGCGTCATCCCGTAGATCTCGGCGAGGAAGAGCGTGGCGAACGCGTGCGAGTACATGCGCGAACCGTTGGCGTTGATGTACCCGTTGTCGCCGTCGACACAGGCGAGGACGAAGTCCGTGCCCCGTTCGACGACCTTGCCGTATTGGCCACGCCCGGGCATGTATCCGCCCGAGAGGAACGCCATGAGTGCGAGCGAGCTCACGCCCACGTCCGGCTTGTCCGCGGCCGTCACCACGTACTGCTCGTTGAACTTGTATCCGATGTTCTGGACCCAGGCGCCAGACGCCGACTGCGACTTGGCGAGGTAGCGGAGCGATTTTTCGATGGCGATCCGGACCGCCTCGTCTTCGGCATACGGCGGCGCTGGCTCGACCGGCTCGACGGCCCCGCGGCGTGGCTCTGGCGCTTCGCCGAGCATCACGACATCGCCGTTCACCACGGGGTGGATGGGGGTCGGCTGAGGGGTCGGGAGCGGCTGTGCGGCCGGCACGACGCGAGGCGAGGCTTCGGCCGTTGCCGGCTGCCCGGCCGTCCAGCCGGCGCTCGGCACGACCTCGGGCGAACGGTCTGGCCGGAAAACGGCGACGGAGGTCACGATGGCCGTGATCCCGAGGGTGGCAAGCCACATGCGTGGGGAGACGTTCGCGAGACGATCACTCATGGCCTCGTTTCCTTTCGATCAGCGGCGGACCAGGACTTGTGCGCCCCCGTGAATAACGAGCGCGTGGTCGCGAGCCTCCATGTCGATCTCGCCGGCCGGGAAGTGCGTGTTCTCGATCTTGAAGGCGTCCTTGAGGAGTCCCGTACGGACGTCGAAGAACTGGACGGTGTCGGTCCGGCGGTCGGTCGCCGTATCTCGCGAGCCCGTGCGGACGACCGCAAACTCCTTCGTCGGAACCACATGGACCGACAGGTACTGACCGCTGTAGGTGACCGAATCCCACAGGTGCTCGTTCTTCGCCGTGTCATAGGCGCGGACGAACCGTTTGCCGTCCGGCAGACCGATGATGGCGTAGAGGATGTCCCCGGCGACGAGCGCCTGGTAGGGGATGTCCGTGGCGCGAAGGGACAGGTTCAGGCGCGATGTGCCCGCCGTGATGTCGAACGCGACGAGGTCGCGCTTCACGATCGACCGATCGCGGTCGCCACCGGTTCGCGTGCTCAACACGACCGTGCGGCCGTCGGCGTACACGGCATCGCACTTCGTCAACTTCTCGAGCTTGGCCGTCCAAACCACCGATTTGGTTCGCGGATCTCGTCCCTGAAGTACGAAGTCGGCCGACGTTCCCTGCGCCGGCAGGCGCGCGGAGGTGACGAGCAGGTTGTTGGCGGAAAGGAGCGGCGGAAGTGCTGGCGCGGAGTTGGCTGGTTGCGTCGTGACGATGTCGCCCGTGATTCCATCGAGGACGGCGCATGCGCCGGCGCTCTGGTCCAGGCGAACGAGGAGCCAGGCAGCACTCGACTCGAAGGACGTGGCGCCGAGGGGATCCGCCATGCCCGGACTGCCGGATGTGGGAAGCTGGACGTCGCGGACCTTGTCACCGGAGACGATGTCGAATGACCGCACGAGGATCCCCCGAGCGATGCTCGCGTCCCGGACGAGCATGTACACCTTGCCGTGCGCGGCGTGCATTCCGATGACGCGCGCCCGGCCGAGCGGCGAGCGCCAGAGCTCGGTGCCGCGAACGGGATCGAGGCACGCGAGCTCTCCGTCGAGGACGCAGATCAAGCGACCGTCGTGCCAGAGCGTGGAAAGGGCATCGGTGTCCCTGACCGGCCGGCGCCAGCGGATGCTGGCCGAATCCAGATCGAGTCCACGCAGCTCGGCATCGCGGTGGACGAGGACGATGGAATCCGCCGCCGTCGGGCGACGCCCCTGAGGGACGATCAGATCGACGGCATCGCCCGGCGCCGACGGTTGTTCCACCCATCTTTGTGGCAAGCCGAGCGGAACCTCGGGGATCGGCATGGGGCGGTCGAAGGCTGCGAATTCGGGACGAGCCAGCTGCGCCTGGGCGTACGCGCCGGCGGTCGTCACCTGGCCGTCGATCGTGACGGGGTCCGAGCCACGGACGTCCCGCATGGCACGCAGGATGTCTCGAGCCGATTCGAGACACTGCGCGGATTCCAGCGAACGCGAGAGCTCGATCAGCAACGCGATGGACGCCGCACCGAAACGCGACAGCTGTTTCTGTACCGCGGCGAGGGCCTCGCGGTCACGCTTCGATTCACGCAGTCGGCGCGAGAGCTCCAGGTACGCCTCGTCGACGGCGCCGGAGTTCGGGTAGCGATCGAGGACGGCTCGCAGCGCGTCGAGGTTCCCCGTCTTGCCGTCGGCGAGGAGGTCCTTGGCGGCGCGTTCCTGGGCTTCGTAGGCCTTCGGACCGGCGGATGCCACGAGAGCCTGGATGTGATCGAAGGCGAAGCGCCAGATCGTCGTCGCGTTGCCGAACGTCTGCCCGATGGTCTCGTCCGCGTAGCGGTGCAGGGCCTGCTGGTAGAACGCGACGGCGTCGGCCCCGCGGTGCGCTTCGTCGAGGACGACGGCGCCGAGCACGGACGCGAGCAGCCCCGCGCGCTGCACGGACCCCGGCGCGAACTGCGGCAAGGACCGGGAGATCTCCGTGTCGATCGTGATGATCTCGTCGGGGAAGTCGGCGAGGATGCGGTTCGCCGTGTCGCGGAACAGGTCCAGTTTTCCGGTCTCCATCCCCCAGATCATCTGGCGGTAGAGCGTGAGCACCTGCTGGCGCGACCCCGTCGCGAACTCGAACGCCTTCGCGAACCGCTCGGGTGTCGTCCCCGGCAGGTTCGACCCCTGCGTCGGGTCGCGGGCCACGTCCAAGAGGATGTTGAACAGCGCCTGCGTCGCCGCACTGCGGATCACCTCGGCCTGCGGACCACGCGAGGTTGCGAGCGTGCGTGCGCGCTCGAAGGCGGCGACGGCGCCATTCACCTCCCGCGATTGGAGGAGGAGCTGTCCGAGGCGGAGTTGCAGGCCTGCGTCATCCGGGTGGGCCGCGATGCCGGCCTTCAGCTTCGTCGCCATCTCGTTGATGTCGAAATAGGCGCCGAGCCGCCGTTCGCCTGCGACGACGGTCGCATCCTGCGAGAAGACGATGTTGCCCGTGACGATGTCCGGCCCCTCGAACACCTTGCGCCCGATCAGTCGGCCGGAGCGGATGTTGTACTGGCGCAGCTCGGAACGTCCTCCGCGATTCCCCCCGGAAGACGGGCGGAAGTAGAAGATCTCTTCCCCGGCGACGCCGGGGCGGCCCAGGATGTCGCCGTATCCGCCGCCGGCGCCATCCGTCGCGGCCGTGTTCCATTTGAGGGTCGGCGCGGGCGTCGTGAGGTCGAACGCGTGGACCTCGCGGCCGGCGACGATCAGCGTTCCGTCGAAGACACCGACCATGTGCCGGAATGCGTTGGCGGACGTGCAGCTCGCCCCTGGAACGATCGAGGGTTCGCCGCTCTCGACGTCGAAGGCGAACACGTGATAGGCGTCGGACGGAGCGATGTAGACGCGCTTCCCGAAAAACTGGGGGCGGCTTCCGGCCCACGTTGGCGTGCGCTCGACGGACCGGGTCCCGTCGCTCGACGGCACGGGCACCTGGTCGTAGGCCGTGACCCATCGAGGCGTTCCCGTCGTGGCGTCGACCGCCGCGGCGACGCCCAGATTCGTTGCGTAGACGACCAGCCCGTTCGCAGCTCCTACGTGGCCCGGCACGATTTCCTTGATGGGATTGCCGAACATGTTGAGCTCGGCCTGCCCCTGGGCGATGTAGGTTCGCCAGATCACTCCGCCCGTGTCGCGATCGAAGCAGCAGAGCCAGTTTCGGAAGCCGCCCTGGTAGTAGGTCGCCGCGACGTAGACCCGGTCGCCCTGGACGAGGGGCGGGGTGTTGACGCTGATCCGATCGATGAAGGCACGCTCGTCCTCGTTCTTCGCGTTCGTGAAGCGTGCATGCGTCCACTTCACCTCGCCGGTCTGCGCATCGACGGCGTAGAGCTTGCGGACGGCGATCGTCTCCCTCGGGCGGAATCCCAGTGTGAGATTGCGAGCCTCGCCCTTCATCTCGGGCTCGTCTTCGAGGCTCGCGAAGATCAGCCCTCGGTCGAAGACGACTTCATGCTGCGCGTTCCAGTTACGCAGCCCCTGGAATTGACTGAGCTGGCCCTCGATCGCCGGCCAGAGCTGCTGGCGGGTCGTCAGGCTGATGCCCTCGATCCGCAGGCCGTCGCACATGTAGATCGCCGTGTCCGAGACCGCCGGGATGACCGGGTAGTAGCCCAGGTTGTGGCGCGCGTACGCGGGCTGCATCCGGTACCCGAACCCCATGTCGTCGTCGTCCTCCTGGACGGCGAAGTTGCGGGGCTCCCATGCATGACTCGTGAATGAGGTGAGGGACTTCTCGATCGGCGTCGGTGCCGGTGGCCATGCCGTCGACGCGATGAGCCCGTCGATCGCGGCGCCGAGAGCCTGCGATTTGTCCGCGAACGTGAGTTGAGCGGAGGCGAGGCCCTCGTCGAGGGACTTGCGAAACGCTTCGAGCGCCGCGCGGTTCCCGTTTGCGCAGATGCAGAGCCCCTTGCGGAGAGCCGCACGCGCACGGACCGGCATGGTCTCGGGTGTGGCCACGACCGTCGCCAGGAGGCGATCCACGTGATCGAGTGCTTCGTCGACGCGACCGTCTTCGAAGAAGATGTCGGCGAGGGCGTTCAGCGCGATGGGTCCGCTGGGCGTGAGGAAGTAACGCGTCACGATCTGGCGGAGCGCGAGTGGGTCCCTCGCGACGAGGGCCCGGTCCAGCGCCTCGGCGGCGCGGCGGTCGGACAGCTCGTGGTATTTCGCCAAAGCATCCGCAGGGAGCGCCCGCAGGAGCGACTGGACGTGGTCGCGGAGGCCGGCGAAGCGATCGAGTGGGAGGATGTGGTCCGTCTCGGTGCCCAGGCGCGGGGCGAGGAACACGGGCGCGACCTTGTCGGCCAGCTTGTCCAGGATCTCCTGGTAGACGGTTACGGCGTGCTCAGGGTCTCCGCCCTCGACGGCGCGCCTGGCGACTTCGAGAGGTTCACGGCCGAGCTCGTCCGCGACCGTGACCTTGCTGCTTTGGAGGGTCGTTTGACGGAACCCGCGCTGGGCCGGAACCACTCCGCTGAGGGTGACGAGCCCGACCAGGACGACGCACGAGCTGAAACGCTGCAGCATCCGACGAATCCCGCTGAAAGACCGGGCCGATCCCGGGCCGGCCCAGTATACGGACCCATTGGAACCATCGCCCCGAGCCAACCGACGCGCGGTGGTGGCATGAACGGCCGTGCGACGAGCGCCCGGCCTCCCTCAGAGATAGCGGAACCGTTTCCGGATCAGCCACTCGCACGTGATGAGGATCAGGAACAGAGCCGGGAGCCACGGCTCCTTGCGCAGGTCCCGGAACTCGCGGCGGCGGGGGATTTCCACGGTTTCCGCGCCCACTGCATCGAGAACCGAATCGATCTGGGAAAGCGGCACGTAGCGCCCACCCGACTTCTTCGAGATCGCGCGGAGAGCGGCTTCATCCAGGATCGGCTCGCGCCGTTCCACGTCCGAGAGCGAAACCGTGAAGCTGACCGGGGAGATCTTGTCGTCCGAGACGCTGTCTTCGGGAAGGATCCACGCTTGGTAGTCGCCGATGTCCGTCGCAGCGAGTGAGCGCTGGAAGACCCCGGGCTCGAGCTGCTTCAGGAACAACCGCTGGTCGCTGCCCCCGCCGGCCGGCGAGCGAAGCGTGATCTCCTGTTCGGGTTTGCCCGAAGGCCGGTAGTCGTTCTCCTTGATGTACGCCGTGAGCGTGATTCGATCGCCCACCTCGTAGCGCGAGCGGTTCGCGGTGAGCTGGAAACGCTTGTCGCCGGAATAGAGCCGCGCACGACCGAGGTAGCGGACCATGTTGCCCCAGAAGCGATGCGCGTAGATGGGGCCGTTCAGATAGAACCAGCGCCACATCTCGTCGACGCCGCAGAAGAGCACGGGGCCCTTGCCGTAGGTGCCGCTCACGAAGATCGGGTAGGCGCCGTGCTCGTTGCGCTCCGTCGGGTGGACCGCAAGAACCCGCGCACCCGGCTTCTCCTTCTTGATGCGTGAGAACCAATAGAAGCCCGGGACCTCCGTGTCCTCGCGTTCCCACAAGGCGACGTTGCGCTCTGGGTCACCCTCGATCTGCATGATGGGGTGCTGGCGTCCGAGCACCGTGAGCTTGGGCTTGAACGTCGTGACGTACTCCCGCGGGCCACGCGCCTCCTCCGTCGGGTCGACGACGACCGGGAGGATGTCCTCGATGGGCGTGTCCTTGAATGCTCGTGGCGCCGAGTTGGCACCGGCGATCATCCCGAACCCGCCGCCGTTCTCGACGAACTTCTTGATGTTCTCGAAGATCTTCTTGCGCTTCTCGGTGTCGGCCGCGAGGTACTCGCGGTCGTTGGGGTCGACGTCGCCGAAGAGGACGACGTCGAACTTCATCAACTCCGCCTCGGTCTGGGGGAACTCCGTGAGCGGGTGGAGCTTCTCGGACGCCTCCTGTATGAACTGCGGTTCGGCCGACTGCAAGAGGCAGTAGGCGTCGAAGGCCTCGTCCGCGCGCTTCAGGAAGTTCTTGAGCTTGCGGTACTCCCAGCGCGGATACCCATCGACGTACAGGACCGTGAGCTTGCTGCTGCGGACGCGGACTTCGTGGATCTTCGAGTTGTTGTCCGTGCTGTGTTCGCCGGGGAGCGGCTTCACCTCGACGCGCCACTGCTGGTCGCCGACCTTCGTCGGCCGGTAGCGGATCTGGAGGAGTTGGTCCTCGTCGGATTCGGCCAGCGTCTTCATCTCGCGGAAGAAGACCGTGTTGTCCTTGGTGTCGCTGAGGCGCACTTCCACGGGAGAGGTGGGAAACCCGTGATTGCGAACCTTCAAGTCGAGCACCATCTCGTCGTCGACGAGGACGACCGAGTCGGCGCGCAAGGTCACGAGTTCGATGTCGCGCATGGCGCGCGGGTCACCGACGCCCACGGTGTGGATCGGGATCTTCCGGCGACCGGCGATCTCGGCCGCGGAGTCCGGCGGCGGGCCAGAGGTGTTCTTGCCGTCCGTGATGACGACGATCCCGCCGACGGGTCGGCTCTTCACTTCCGGCTCTTCCAGAACGCGTTCGAGGGCCGAGCCGAGCGCCGTCGAGCGTCCGCGGGCTTCGAGCTCCGACACCCCCGTCGGCAATCCCTGGAGCGCTTCACTGAAGGCGTACACCCGAACCTCGTGGTCCTGGGCGAGTTTGTCGAGGAACTTGCGGTCCTGCCGGTCGAGCACGGCTTTCACGAGATCGAGGCGTGACTTCAGCGCGAGCGGGGCGTCGGTCGGGAGAGCAGCCGCCGTGCGGGTCTGCTGGGCGAGTTCGGCGGACGTCTCGTAATCGTCGTGATGATCCATCGACGCGGAAACGTCGAACATGACGATGGCCAGCGTCTTCTGTCGGTCGACGAGCTGCGTCTCCGTCGACGGGTTCATGAGGAGAGCGATCACGAAGGCCATCACGAGCACGCGAAGGCCCGTGAGGATGCGCCGCACCAGTGACGAGGCATCGCCGCTCATCCTGTAGAAGAACCATGCGAAGAGGATCACGGCGGGAACGATCACGAGCCAGATCACCCACGCTGCCGGAGCACTCCGGAAGACGAGGCCTTCGCGCAGGGCGTTCGCTTGGAGGAGGTGCAGGTTCACGAATCGCCTCCGCGGCCCGGTCGGCCGAACCACTGTGAGAGGATCGTCTCGGCCGTGAGCAGACCGAGCACGACCCACACCACCCACCACCACGCCCGATCGTTTCCCTGCATCTCGCCGGCGTTCTCGGCCTCCACGGCGTCCACGAGTCGGAGTGCGTCGGATGGGAACATCTGGGCGACGGCTTCCGACGTCAGCCGGGTGAGGTCGGACTCGCGCGGATCCACGTTCACCGCGACGAAATTCGACGGCATGGGCTTGCGGCCCGGCTCGTTGTCTTCGGCGTAGTCCAGCCGGTAGACGCCGGACTTGGTCAGGTCGTCCACGCGGATCTCGTATCCCGTCCGGCCCTGAAGCGCGAGCGGCTTGACGACCTTGACCTGGGTTCCGCCGCGTTGAACGGTGACGTCACGCACGAAGCGATCGATCTCGCGACGGTAGGAGTCGCCGACGGTCAGGTTCTCGATGGCCGACGAGCGGCGCACCAGGTGGTAGGCGATCTCCTTGACGAACGGCACGTACGTCGGGAGGACGGCGAGTTCATTCCACTCGCGATCAGCCGACGACGTGACGAGGATCACGCGACCGGCGCCGAAGGTCTTCTCGATGACGGCCGGTGACGGTGACGTCAGCGCGGCCGTCGGCGATTCGAATTGGGCGAGGACGCGCACGCTCGGATCGTCGGCCTTCACCGTCGCGGCGTAGTAGCGGTAGAACGGCGCGCCGACGAGCATGGCGCGAACGCGCTCGTCGTTGAAGTACGACAACGGGGGGCGATCGGTGACGACGGGTTTGAGTTCGAAGGCGACCGTGCGCGACCCCACTTCGCCCGTGACCGTTCCGAGTTTCGCCGGCAGGAGCCCTGCGCCATCCCGGTACAGCTGGTCGTTGATCGCTGCGGCTTGCGTTCGAGGGCCGACGAAGATCGCGAGTCCGCCGCCACGGGTCACGAAGTCCTCGAGTTCCCGCACGCGGCGCTCGGAGACGTTGGCGACGTTGACGAGAACGACCAGATCCACTTCTGTGAGCGATTCCCGATCGAACGCCACCTCCGTGACGGGTTTCACTTCGAACAGCGAGGGACGCGTCGGTGACCCTCCGAGTTCGAGGGCCGTCCGCAGGAAGAACGAGGCCTCCTCGTCCGCTTCCGTGCTCGGCGAGCCGTCGACGACGATGGCGCGCACGTGGTCCTGCACGGTGACCGCGAGGGCGCGGCGGTTGTCGACCTCGAGGGCGTCCGTCGTGAAGCGGGCTTCGACCTGATGGGGCCCGGGCTCGCGGAAGGTGTAACGGAAGTCCACGACCTGCGTGCTGCCAGGTTGGACGAGGTCGATGGGTTGCGAGTCGACGCCTGTCTCGGCTCCATCCACGAAAAGGTTGACCACGCCGCTCGCGGGCCGGCGGCCGAAGTTCTTCACGGTCGCGACGAAGCGAAGAGGCTGCCCGACGCTGGCAACCTTGCTGCCCAACTCGAGGTTCGTGACGGCGAGGTTGTCGGCCTCCTGGCCGAAGCCGGCGACGATGGTGACGTGCGCGCCGCGCGTCTTGAGCTCGGTCACCTGCGACGCGAGCAGCTGGCTCGGCTGCGCGGGCAGCGATCCGGGCGCGTTTCTCTGCGCCGGCTTCACCCCCGACTCCGTGTCTTGCACGAATGCCGACTTCTGCAGATCGGTGAAGAGGTAGACCTCCACGCCCTTTGGCATCTTCTCGTCGACGACGGCGACGGCCGTGCGGAGAGCTCCGAGGAGGTCGGTCGCCG
The DNA here is from genome assembly GCA_044222185.1 of Planctomycetota bacterium. Classification (GTDB taxonomy): domain Bacteria; phylum Planctomycetota; family CAIWVZ01; genus JBGANV01. The sequence goes on along the minus strand of JBGANV010000013.1, from coordinate 59,875 downwards.
AATCGGAGACTTCGAGGCGATCGACTTCCGCGGCGACGCGGTCGAGGTCGGTCGCGCGGCGCAGGAGCAGGGACGCGGAACGACCCGCGGTGATCAGCGTCGCGGTATCGCCTCGCTCGCGCTCGAGGCCACGAACGAGGCGCAGGGCCTGGTCATGGGCGCGGCGAAACGGCGTGTCACCCGACGACTCGCGCAGCGCCATGCTGAACGAGTTGTCGACGATCAGGACGACTTCGCGGCGGGTGTCCTTGCCCGCATCCAGGATCGACGACTTGATCTTGGGCTCGGCCAGCGCCAAGGCGAGGAGGATCAGCGCAAGGACGCGGAGGAGGAGGAGCAGCAGGTTCTCGAGCCGCAGCCGCCGGCGTGTCTTCTGGAAGGCCCGGCGCAGGAAGTCCATGGCCGCCCACGGCACGCGACGGAACCGTTGCCGCGTGAACAGGTGGATCAGGATGGGGATCGCCGCCGCGGCGGCCCACCAGAGCATGGAGACTTCGCCGAACATCCGCGATTACCTCGACTTCGCTCGCATGGCGAGGTACGACGACAACGGAGCCGCGAGCGGCCGCGACGTATCGAGGACTACGTAGTCCATCCGCCCTCCGAGGCAGGCTTTCTTGATGCGGTGCTGGAAGCTCTGCATCTCCTCCAGATAGGCGGCGCGAAGGGCGCGCGGATCCGCCAGGAGCTTTTCGTCGACCTCGAGGCCTTCGAAGCGCGTCATGCGGTCGTAGGGGAACGTGAGCTCCGCCGGATCCAGCACCTGAAAGACGACGACGTCGTGCCCGCGGTGCGCCATGTGGTTCAGGCCGGAGACGACGCGGTCCGGGTCATCGAAGAGGTCGCTGATGATGATGACGAGGCTGCGATGACGCAGGCGCTCGGCGATTTCGTGGAAGATCGCGCCGACGTTCGTCTTCTCCTCGGTCGTCGCTTCGACGAGCGCCTGGTAGATGGCGCGCAGGTGTGACTGGTTGTTCTGCGGTGGAAGGAACGTGCGAACCTTGTCGGCGAACAGGACGAGAGCGACCTGGTCCTGCTGCCTCGACACGAGGTGCGTGAGAGCAGCCGAGAGCTGACGGCCGTACTCGATCTTCGACATCTCGCCGGAGGCGAACGACATGCTCTTGCTGACGTCGAGCACGACGTAGCACTTGAGGTTCGTCTCCTCCTCGTACTCCTTGATGTAGAAGCGGTCGCTCTTTGCGTAGACCTTCCAGTCGAGGCGGCGGAGGTCGTCGCCAGGGACGTACTCGCGATGCTCGGCGAACTCGACGGATGCCCCCTTGTAGGGCGAATCGTGGAGTCCGGTCATGAAGCCCTCGACGATCAGGCGGGCTTTCATCTCGAGGCCGGAAACGCGATTCAGCGTCTCCGGGCTCAGCAGGCGGCTTGCGTGGTCGGCCATCAGACGCGCGCCAGAGCGGGGTCGTTCTCGGTGCGCGGAATCTGCTCGACGAGCTGATCGATGATCTTGTCGGACGTCATCCCCTCGGCTTCCGCGCTGAAGTTGCAGATGATGCGGTGGCGGAGCACCGGGTGGACGACGGCGCGGATGTCGTCACCCGAGACGTACGTCCGGCCCTTGAGGACGGCCCGCGCTTTCGCGGCGAGGACGATGTACTGGCTGGCTCGCGGGCCTGCACCCCAGGCGACGAACTGCTTGATGAATGGTGGGGCGTCGGGCGTGGTGACGCGCGTGCGCCGCGCGTACTCGAGCGCGTAGCGCAGCACGTGGTCGGAGATCGGCACGCGACGGACCATGTCCTGGAGCGACAGGATGTCGGCGGCGGACAACACCTGCTTGATCGCCGACGACTGGACCGTCGTCGTGTTCTGGACGATCTGGAACTCCTCGTCGGCCGTCGGGTACTCGACGCGCACCATGTACATGAAGCGGTCGAGTTGGGCCTCGGGGAGGGGGTACGTGCCTTCCTGCTCGATGGGGTTCTGCGTCGCGAGAACGAAGAACGGCTCGGGGAGGGCGTGACGGTTGCCGCCCGCCGTCACCTGATGTTCCTGCATCGCTTCGAGGAGTGCGGCCTGCGTCTTCGGGGGCGTGCGGTTGATCTCGTCCGCGAGGATTACGTTGGCGAAGACCGGACCCTTGATGAACTTGAACTGGCGCGTCCCGGTCGCGCGGTCTTCCTGGATGACCTCGGTGCCGGTGATGTCGGACGGCATGAGGTCTGGCGTGAACTGGATGCGGTTGAACGAAAGCGACATGGTCTTCGAGAGCGTCGAGATCATGAGGGTCTTCGCGAGCCCCGGGACCCCGACGAGCAGGCAGTGACCGCGGGCGAAGATCGCCGTGAGCAACTGGTCGACCACGGCTTCCTGCCCGACGATCACCTTCGCCATCTCGGACTTGAGGGCTTGGAACGCCTCCGTGAGGCGCTTGACCGCCGCCAGATCGCCGTTCGAATCCGTCGCGTTCGTCATGTGCTTCTCGTTCTCCACACCGCAGGGTGCCGAAACAGCGCCAAACGGGCCGACATGGTAACTCGTCGAAAGGGTGGCGGCAGGCGCGTGCCCACCTGGCGTGTTCCCTGAACCACTACTTGCGCCGGGCGTGAAAACTCCGTCGCGACGGCGTCGAGGAACTCGATGCGTGGTGAAACAGACGCCCGGAAACGAAGTCGGCCGCTCGCGCTTTTGTCGCGAACGGCCGGATTCTGAGGTGCCGCAGGGTGCGGCGGCCTGACTCAGTGGTCAGTCACCGCGCATGCAGGTCACCTTGAGGGTGACGCCAAACCGGCGAGACATCCCGTCGATCTCGACGAAGCGCGAGACCTCGTCGATGTCGACGAAGGTCTCGCACACGTGCCGAGCCGACTCGGTCGCGCGGGAGAGAGCGTCTTCATAGTTGTTGGACGAGGTCCCTCTGACCTCGATCTCAGTTATCGACATGAGCGAACCATTCCTTTCGTTGAAGCGACCTATCGGCCAACTTCGGTGCTGCAATCAACTGATTGAAGTCGTGGGTTTATACGCCCGAACTCAACAGTTGTGAAGAATCTCATTTTCAAGCTGGGGAAAGCGGCTTTAGGGGTGACCCGTCGACGAGGGTCCCAAGTGCATATCAAGTCCTTGCTGCGTAACGGATTAAGATCCTGAGAACGCGTCGCATCCGGGGTCGGACGAGGGACGCCTGTTGCGTTGTGAGGATGTGGAGATGTGAGGGTGCCGCGGAATTCCCCGGAGGAATCGCGGGGTGGGGCCGGATCGTGGGCGAAAACTGCCCTGTTTGACCCTCAGCGCGGCTTCTTGTCGGTGGCGACGGGAGCCGAATCGGGGCGAACGTAGCGGACCTCGTCCTTCCCGCCCCGCCCCTGCGCGCGCTCCTGGCGCTCGATGATCTCCGGGTCGTCCACGAGCCCCTTCTTCCACATCTCGAGGCGAGCCCGTTCCCGTTCCGCGGACTGGATGTCGGCCTTCAGCCTCTCCTCGTTCAACTCGGTCGCACGGAGTTCGCGGCTTGCCGGTTCGACGACCCCGATGAACGCGGCGACCCCCAGGACGGCGATGCCGAACATCAGCAGCACCACCGATCCGTCACGGTCTGGCTGAGGGGCCGGGCTCACCATCCGTACTTGGCTCCGTCCCCCAGGTCCTCTTCGATCCGCAGCAACTGGTTGTACTTCGCGACCCGATCGGTCCGGCACAGGGAACCCGTCTTGATCTGGCCCGCATTCAGGGCGACCGCGATGTCGGCGATGGTCGTGTCCTCGGTCTCGCCGCTTCGATGCGAGATGATCGTGCCGTACCCGGCGCGACGTGCCATCTCGACCGCCTCGAACGTCTCGGTGAGCGTGCCGATCTGGTTGATCTTGATGAGGATCGCGTTCCCGATGCCTTTGTCGATGCCCTGCTTCAGACGGACCGGGTTCGTCACGAAGAGGTCGTCACCGACGAGTTGCACCTTCTTGCCGAGCGCCTCGGTGAGCTTCTTCCACCCGCTCCAATCGTCCTCGTGGAGCGGGTCTTCGATGGAGCGGATCGGGTACCTGGCGACCCAGGACGAGTAGATCTCGATCATCTCGTCGACGGACTTGCGTGGTTTCGGCTCGGCCTCGAGCACGTAGCTGCCGTTGTCGAAGAACTCGCTTGCGGCACAGTCGAGCGCGATCTCGACCTCGTCGCCCGGCTTTCGCCCGGCCTTCTCGATGGCGAGCATCAACAGGTCGAGCGCCTCCTGATTGCTGCGCAAATCCGGGGCAAAACCGCCTTCGTCACCCACCGCGGTGGAGAGCTTCTTGTCCTTCAGGATCTTCTTCAGGTTGTGGAAGATCTCCGTGCCCCACTGCAACGCCTCGCGGAAGCTGCTCGCCCCCGTGGGCATGATCATGAACTCCTGGAGGTCGACGTTGTTGTCGGCGTGCGCGCCTCCGTTGACGATGTTCATCATCGGGAACGGAAGGATGCGGCCGTTGGCGCCTCCGAGGTGGCGGTACAGCGGAATCTCCAGCGCGCGGGCCGCGGCATGCGCCGCCGCCGCTGAGCACGCGAGGATGGCGTTGGCACCGAGGCGGCCCTTGTTCGCCGTTCCGTCGAGTTCGCAGAGGATGCGATCGATGCGACCTTGATCGGAAGCGTCGTGGTCGACGAGTGCCGGCGCGATCTTCTCCGCGACGTTCTCGACGGCGCGCTCGACGCCCTTCCCCATGTAACGGGTGCCGCCATCACGCAGCTCGACGGCTTCGTGCGAGCCCGTGGATGCGCCCGACGGGACGATTGCGCGCCCGATGGCGCCGCATTGGAGCCTCATCTCCACTTCGACCGTCGGGTTGCCGCGCGAGTCCAGGACTTCGCGCGCCTTGATTTCACGGATCCGCGTCATGTGGGTGCTCCCGGGAGGACTCGCGAGTTTTATGGCAGGGACAAGGCTTTGGCAACGTCGGGTTCCCGTTGCTCCGACTCGGGGCGCTCCGTACAGTCCTCCGCTTTGCGCCCGGCGTCCGGCTCTCGTCCGATGCGAATCCCGCTCACCCGATACGCAGTTCCCGAGATCCTGCTCTTCGTGTCGCTCTTCGCTGGGGCGACCGTCGCAGCCTGGGTGGCATTTCCGCTCGCGCTGCCGATTCCGCTCGGGTTGCTCGTCTTCACTCTGAACTTCTTCCGGGATCCCGACCGCCCTCTCACGGGCGACGACGCGACCCTGATCAGCCCGGCGGACGGAACCGTGGCGGACATCGTCCGGGTACCGCGCGCCCCGTTCATCGACGGACCGGCGCACCGCATCGGGATCTTCCTGTCGGTCTTCGACGTGCATGTGAACCGGGTGCCGCTGGGGGGGACCGTCGCGCACGTGGAGCATCGCCCCGGCGCATTCCTGGATGCCCGGGACCCCAGGTGCGCCGTCGAGAACGAGGCCGTGGACCTGGGATTGGACGTGGTGCATGAAGGCCGGCCGCTCCGGATCCTCGTGCGCCAGGTCGCCGGGCTCATCGCTCGGCGGATCATCTGCGCGACTCCCGTGGGCACCCGGCTTTCCCGCGGCGAGCGCTACGGGATGATCCGGTTCGGATCACGCACGGAGGTCTACGTCCCCGAAACGGCCCTGGATGCCTTCACGGTGAAGGTCGGCGACAAGGTCAAGGGCGGGCTCACGGTCCTCGGGACCCTGCGCCGTGGCGGGGGCAAGTCATGAAGCGGATGAACCCCATCGAGATGCTTCCGACGCTCGTCACGCTCGGAAACCTCTTCAGCGGATTCCTCGCGATCGCATACCTGACGGATTCTCTCCACACCGATCCAGCGTGGTCGGTCGCCGAGGCAAACGCCGCCCGCATGCACCTCTACACGAACGCCGTTTGGTGCATCTTCTTCGCCATGATCTTCGACGCCGTCGACGGGAAGATTGCCCGGATGACGGGGGCGGCGTCGGACTTCGGCTCCCAGATCGACTCGCTCAGCGACGTAGTTTCATTCGGCGCGGCGCCCGCGCTCCTGTTCAAGGTGATGGTCGAGGCCAGTCCGGGGGTGATTTCGCCCAAGCTCGCGGTCGTCCTCGCCGTCCTCTATCTCGCGTGTGCGGCCCTCCGCCTCGCACGATTCAACGTGGAGACGACGCCGGACGAGGACGCGCACCTGCGGTTCAAGGGGCTTCCGAGTCCCGCGGCGGCGGGCACCGTCTGCGCCTTGTCCTTCCTCAACATCCACCTGGATCCGACGTCGGCGCACTCCTGGGTCCTCTACGCCATGCCGGTGCTCGTGCCGCTCATCGGGTTCCTCATGGTGAGCCGGTTCCCCTACGTCCACGTCACGAACACGCTGTTCCGCGGCCGCAAACCGTTCCGCTTCCTGGTCGCGTTGATCTTCGTGGGCGCGTTCGTCCTGTGGAATCCCGAAATCATGGTTCCATTGGGTGTCGCCGCCTATGTGCTGACCGGGCCGTTGTCGTGGCTCAGGCAGCGCGTGCGTCGCCGGCACACCCAGCCGGCGGCCGATGGGGTGCCGGCGCCCGATGCGCGACCGGCCGCCGGCGACGACGAAGAAGAGGATCTCCTGTGATCCAGCCCGAACGCCGCGAGCGAACGCCCTCCGGCCGTTGGACCCGTCGATGAGCGATGACGAGGACGTCCTCGTGGCACTCGGGTCCAATCTGGGTGATCGCCTGAGCTGGCTGCGATTCGCCCGTCGCCGGCTCTCAGGCGCAGACACGGAGATCCGCGCCGCGAGCCCCGTCTTCGAGACGGACCCGGTGGGAGGGCCGCCGCAGGGCCCCTACCTGAATGCAGCCCTCAGACTCACGACGCGGTGCGAGCCCGAGGCATTCCTCGACCGCCTTCTCGCGATCGAGCGCGATGCGGGCCGCTTCCGGCGCGAACTGAATGGCCCTCGCAGCCTGGACCTCGACATCCTCGTCTTCGGGACGCGGATCATCGACACGCCGCGGTTGAACGTGCCGCATCCACGCCTCTGCGACCGCGCCTTCGTGCTCGTGCCGGCGAGCGCGATCGCGGCAGACCGGGAAATCCCCGGCGGGCTCGGGACCATCGGCGCCCAGGCGCTCCGGGTGGGCTCGGCGCGGATCGTTCGCGTCGCGGGTGCGGAGGACTGGTCGTGATCGAGGTGGTCCGTACGCGCGAGGCGGTCCACGCCATGGTTCGGGCGTGGCGTGGCGGCGGAGCAAGGGTCGCGTTCGTTCCCACGATGGGAGCTCTCCACGAAGGACATCTTGCGCTCGTGCGCGAGGCCCGATCGGTGGCAGACCGAGTCGTCGCGAGCATCTTCGTGAACCCGACGCAGTTCGGGCCCAACGAGGACTTCTCGCGCTACCCGCGGCCAATCGAGCGGGACACCGAGCTTTTGGGGAAGGCCGGGGCCGACACCCTCTTCCTCCCGGACGTCGACACGATGTATCCACCGGGGAACGAAACCCGCATCACCCAGCTCAAGCTGCCGCAATACCTGTGCGGAGGGTTCCGTCCCGGACACTTCGAGGGCGTGCTCACGATCGTCGCCAAGCTGTTCAATCAAGTCCGTCCCGACGTCGCGTTGTTCGGACAGAAGGACTACCAGCAGACGGTCGTGCTGCGGCGCATGCTGCGCGACCTCGACTTCGACTTGGACATGTCGATTCGCGTCTGCCCGACGGTGCGCGAGCCCGACGGACTCGCGATGTCGAGCCGCAACGCCTACCTGACGCCGGATGAGCGTTCGAGGGCACCCATGCTCAAGCGGAGCCTGGACCACGTCGTCGCTCGCTTCCGTCGCGGCGAGTTCCGCGCGCACACGCTCACCGGGGAGGCGCGCGATCTCCTCGTCGGGAGTGGCGGATTCGACGTCCAGTATCTGACCATCGCGGACCCGCAGTCCCTCGAGCCGCGAGCCGACGCGGTTCACGCGGGCGACCTCGTGGCCGTCGCCGCGTACCTGGGGCGCACACGCCTGATCGACAACGTCCTTCTGCCCTGACGCCCGCGCCGGAAATGCCGTCGAGCGGTTGTATCCCTGGCAGACGGAGGCGGGACACGCATTCCGGGGGGCCACGCGGCGTGTTGGCAGGGTGACGGGCGTCACGGTTCCGTAACGATGTCCCGCATCCGGGCTCCCTCCCTGAGGGGGCCGCTGGCCCACCAGGGCGCTTCGCGAGGCCATTTCCCCTGGGAACCCGTCGTGACCGCGCCGCAGGCACCCTCTTTGCAAACGTCCTCCATCGAAACCGGCCCTGGTCCGGCTGGCCCGGCCCGATCTGGGGTCGGACGGGCGAGCAGGTCCGGCCGCGAGATACACCATGACTCACCGCAGAATCTGGGGGATCTGGTTCGTCACAGGGGTCGTCGCTGCCCTCAGCGCGATGCTGGCCTGCACGCACGCCTCCGACGCAGAGAAGCCGCTCGCCACGGATTCGGCGACGCAGCATTCGGCGGGCATCGTCGTCGCTCCCACGCTGGCCGACTCCCAGCCAAAGGACCTCGCGGGTGTGCACAACGTCGTCGCGTATGGCGATCGGCTCTACTCCGGGAGCGTCCCCGAGGGTGATTCGGGTTTTGACAGCGTCGCCGGCATGGGCGTGAAGACGATCATCTCCGTCGACGGCGCGGCGCCCGACGTCGAACTCGCCCGCAAGCACGGCATGCGCTACATCCACCTGCCCATCGGCTACAACGGCTTCGACGATGCGCGGCGGCTGCAGCTGACGCGCGCAACGGCCGACGCACTGAAGGACGGCCCGGTGTTCATCCACTGTCACCATGGGAAGCACCGGAGCGCCGGCGCAGCAGGCGCCGTCGCGGTCTCCCTCGGATTCATGCCGCCAGCACAGGCCGTCGATCGCATGAAGGTCTCGGGCACGGCGCCGAACTACAAGGGCCTCTACGAGTGTGCGCTTGGGGCGACACCCGTGTCCGCCGATGCGCTCGATGAAGTGCCGGCCGACTTCCCGCCGCTCGAACTTCCGAAGGGCCTCGTGAAAGGGATGGTCGAAGTCGACGAGATGAACGACCACCTGAAGGAGATCGAGAAGGCCGGGTGGAAGGTTCCCTCCGATCACCCCGATCTCGTGCCGGTGGACCAGGCCGCGCGCATCGTCGCCGTGCTCGACACGCTCGCCCTGACGGATGCGTCACTCGCCAAGCCCGTGGCCTTCGCGCAGGCGATGAAGGCGTCGCGAGACCGCGCCGACGAACTGCGCAAGATGCTGGCGGAGGGGGCCGACGCCGCGACTTTGACGGGTCAGTTCAAGAAGCTCAGCGCGAGCTGCAAGGACTGCCACGCGAAGTTCCGCGACTGATCACCGAGGCCCCCGTCAGCCGGACTTGAAGATCACGAGCTCGGTCAGGTAATTCCGCGACCGATTGCCGAGCAGGCGGTCCGCAAGCCGAAACTCCGGCATCCAGTAGTTCTCGCTGAACGTCGTCACGCGTCGATAGCCCGCCTGCCCGCGGAAGAGCGCCTGCCACGCGTCGAGGAGTTGTTGCGACTGCCCGTCGAACACGCGCCGGTAGTCGCGCGGGTAGCTCTCGCGCGGCCCCGTACCCGAGAGGAAGTGGTTCACGCGGTACATCTCGGCGACGATCGTGTCCGGCTTGCCGCCCTCGTGGAAGAACTTCCCCGCGACGAGCCCGAGGCGCGTGGTCTCGTCCTTCTCATATGCGGGCCAATAGAGCGTCGACCCCTTGACCGCGTTGGCGCTCAACCAGCGCATGGCTTCGTTCCGAGGCTCTATCACGTATCCCTTCTCGCCGTCGACGACGAGCCCAGCCTGCCAGAGCAGGACAGGCACGGCGAGCCAGAGGATTCCTCTCCCCTCGGCCTTCGCCTGCCGCGCGATCACGCCGATCGCCCAGGCCGCGAGGATCCAAAGCCACGGAAACAGCGGCAGCAGGTGACGCGGGAACGGGTCGAATCGACCCAGACCGGGCAATTTGAAGAACAACATCCCGGCATGAAGGCACGCGGGCAGCGCGATGCACAGGAGCACGTTGACGGCGAGGCGCGACGTCAGAGAGCGCAACGCCGTGATCAGCGCGATGCCGACCCCACCGAGCGCGAGCAACGCGACGGGAGCACCGATGGACGCGAGGAGCTCGAGCCCGTAGATCCGCGGGAATCCTGACGGATCCAGCAGGTCCTTGCCCGTGATGCCGGCCGTCATCGTCTTGAGGATGTCCGCCGGTGTATAGGAGAGGAGGTTGACCCCGACGAAGGCCGCGAGGAAGAACGCCGCCCCTTGCACGAGTCTGGTCAAGCGCGGGCCCCGCATCAGCGCGGCGAGTCCGAGCGCAGGCAACCCGACGACGTAGAGCTTCATCCCGACCGATGCCCCCATGGCAGCCGCCGCCAACGCATATGCGAGGGGATGGCGACCAGCCTCGTCGAGATCTCGCAGCAGGAGCCATGTGGCCAAGAGAAACCAGAAAATCGCTCCCACGTCGGCGAGGAAGAAGTGGCTCTGGGAGACGTGCAACCCGCCGAGTGCTGCGAACCATGCGGCCACGAGAGCCACATCCTCGCGTCGGAGGAGGCGTCGCGCGAGCAGCCACACGATCAGAACGGTCAGCGTCCCATAAACGACGTTCACGCCGCGCCCGATGAAGAGCAGCGTGCGCTCCGATGGCGCGTAACGGTCGCGCAGTTCCATCGAGGTGGGTTTCGTCAGCGGCTGCCCCGTGACCACGCGTCCGATCAGTACGGGGATGGCAACGTGGGCGGCCATGCCCTTCGGATAGGGGTTCGGATGCCAGCGCGGTGGCGTCTGCGGATCGACGAGCAACTCCGAGTTGACCACGTGCGTCCATTCGTCGACGTGGTGACCGCGGAACGCACCGGGGAAGTTGTCGCCCCAGAAGACGCCGGGAATGCGAACCGCCGCCGCCGTCACGAGTGCGATGAGTAGCCACTTGCGGGGAAGCGCGGGCCCAACGAGCGGTCTCGCGTCGATTGCGGGTCGAGCCGCGGGCGATGTCGTGGCCGTGGCTGAACCAGGGGGCTCCGGTGGCGTGGGCATTGCGGCCGGCGACGGATCGCCGGGCTCGCGCGAGAGGGGCAAGAGGTCGGTCATGAACTTCGATTTCGCTCGCGGCGATGATCCTCGAGAGCCTTCTGCCGCACCAGTTCGGTCAGGTCCCGGTTCAGGCGTTCGATCTTCACGATCAGTCGGAAGAGGCCATAGAAGAGCGTGACGATCGATACGTACAGGATGAGGTCCGCACCGCGGCCCACACCGACCTGGTTCGCGATCTTCGTGGCGGAATCGGGGAAGAGGACGAAGAGGACTCCCGCACCCCAGAACAGCTCCCAGACCGCCAGTTGGAACGCCGTGATCTCACCCCTGCGCCACCGCATCGCCACGTAGATCATCACGGCCGTGATGACGAGCGTGAGGATCATCTGAACGAGGAACTGGGAGTTCATCGCACGCCCCTTCCGACCCAGAGGTCCATGAGGATTCGCAGGGCGCCGAATGCGCTTTGGCCCTTGGCGCGGGAGTACTCGGTGTAGCGGACGGTGATGGGCACCTCGCGCACCCGCAAGCCGTGCCGTTTGATCTCTCCGATGATCTCCGATGCGTGCGCCATGCGATCCTGCCGGATGCGGATCTTCGATGCCGCGGTGCGGGAGAGGGCTCTCATGCCGTTGTGGGCATCAGTGAGCCGCAACCCGGTCGTGAGGAACGTGAACCAGATGGCGAGCTTGAGCACGAGCCGCCGGAGGGGCGGCACGTTCGACCCCGGCTCGAGGAACCGGGAGCCGAGCGCCACGTCGGCGTCTCCGGCGACCACCGGTGCGACGAGCCTCGCGATGTCGGAGGGCTGATGCTGGCCGTCGGCGTCGAACGTGACGATCAGGTCCGCGCCCGATTCGAGCGCGGCCCGGATGCCGGTCGCCAGACCCGCACCCTGCCCGCGGTTGATCGCGTGGGCCAGTGTCGTCGCCCCGGCTGCACGCGCGGCGGCTGCCGTTCCGTCCCGTGATCCATCGTCGACGACGATCACCTCGGAAACATGCCCGCGAAGGCCGGCAATCACCGGTCCGATGGCCCGTTCCTCGTTGAACGCGGGGATCACCGCGATGATCTTCTGACTCGTCACCATGACCGCTCGGAGAGTCTAACCGCGAACCGTTGGCCGGCTTCCGTCGCCGCACTCTGTCTGGTCGGCCATTGAACGTGCGGTTATTCATCGGACGTGGAGACGACCCTCACCGGTTTCGCGCCCGCGAAGATCAACCTCTTCCTCGAAATCCTTGGGAAGCGGCCGGACGGATTCCATGAACTCGTCACGGTGATGGAGACGATTGCGATCGGGGATCGCCTCGTCGCGAGCCCGTCGCCCGACCTCGTCGTGACGGCGGATCGGCCCGACGTCCCGAACGGGCCGGACAACCTGGCGTGGCGGATCGTCCGCGCAGCCGAGATCGAACTGGGACGGCCGCTTCCGGCTCGAATCCACATCGAGAAGGAGCTGCCCCCCGGGTCCGGACTCGGCGCCGGAAGCAGCGACGCCGCCTGCGCGTTGGATCTCGTCCTCCAGCTCCACGGGCTGAGGATCGACCTGGCCACGAGGATCCGCATCGCGGCCACGGTGGGCAGCGACACGGCATTCTTCGTGGCCGGCGGACTGGCCAGATGCTCCGGGCGGGGGGAAATCGTCGAGGCGCTGCCCCACAAGGGCGTGCGACACGTCGTCCTCGTCCTGCCGAACGTGGCGTGCAACACCGGGGCCGTCTACCGCGTCCTCGAACCGGTGACCTCCCCTCGCGACGTCACGCCGCTCCTGCGCGCCCTGGAAACCGGCGCGACGCTCGCCGTCGGGGGGGTCGAGCATCGCCCTTTCAACCGGCTTGCCGCCGCGGCGGAGAGGGCCTATCCGCCTCTCGCGGAGCGCCGTCAACGCCTGACGACGCTCGCCGGCCGGCCTCCCGTGCTTTCGGGGAGTGGTGGGTCCTTCTACTTCCTGTGCTCGTCGCAATACGATGCCCGTCGCCTGCACGACACGCTCGTCACCGCCGACCCGACGCTGGAAGTCCGACGCACGGCCTCCTACCGCCAGTCGGGGGCGCATTGACCGCAACCGCTCGTTTCCATGAAGCACCCGCCAGCTGAGACCATCGCGCTCGTCGGACCGGGCCGGGCCGGATGTTCCATGGTCCGGCTCTGGCAGCGGCTGGGGCACGTGGCCTTGACGCTCGTAGGAGGGTCGGAGGCGAGTCGGAGGGCCGCTCAGCTCGTGCTTGGCCCCATCGAGTCGAGGCCCCACGATCGGGCATGCGTCGGCGCGACGCTCGCCATCATCGCCGTCCCCGATGACCGTCTCGACTCAGTCGTGGCGGAATGCTCGGCGGCCCCGCATGGCGGCGATCCTGCGCCGCTCGTCGTCCACCTTTGTGGGAGCCGGGGGAGGAACGCGCTCGACCCACTCCGCGTCCGGGGGTGCCACACGGCTGCCCTCCATCCCATGCGGTCATTCCCGGCACGCGACCCAGGGTTGACCGATCTCGCCGGTGCCGCGTGTGCGATCGAGTGCGATGCGGCGGACCGCGACAGGCTGTTTCGCCTCGTGCGCAGCGTGGGCGGCGCTCCCTTCGAGTTGGGCGCCGAACATCGAGACCTTTATCACGCCGGCGCCGCCCTTGCCGGCAACGGGATCCTGGCCGTGATCGACGCGGCCGAGCGTGCGTTGCTCGGGGCAGGAGTTCCATCCTCCGTCGCGCGGGGCGCGTTGGTGGCGTTGGCACAGGGAGCCTTGGGCAATGCGGCGCGGGATGGCGCGGCGAGTGCGCTGACGGGGCCGGTCGTCCGCGGAGATGAAGCCGTCGTGCGCCGGCACGTCGAGGCGTTCGCGCGCCTTTCGCTGGATGACGTCCGCCTGTATTCCGTCGTGTCGGAGGCCCTGGCGCGGCTCGCCGCGACCCGGCCCGACGGCGATCGTTCGGCCGCCGTTGCGGCCTACCTCCGGGAGCACCTTCGATGATCGTCGCCGTCTTGCCCGGCGGGACGGCGGACGACGTCCGCCGCGACCTCGCAGCCCTGGCGGCCAGGCCGGGATTCCGCCGCGGCGCCGTTGCGGCGGAGATTCGTCTGGACTTCATGACTCCGCCAGACGTCAGCGTCTTTGCGCACGCCCCGATCGAGACCATCGCAACCTGCAGACGTCCGCGGGACGGTGGCCGCTACCGCGGAACCGAGGACGAGCGCTTCGAGCTGCTGCGAAAAGCGGCGGAGGCGGGGGCGACCTGGGTCGATACCGAGCTCGAGTGCCGCCATTCGGTGACTACGCCGCCGCACGTACGGCGGATCGTCTCGTTGCACGACTTCGAGGCCGTTCCGTCGGACCTTCCTGGGCTGGTGCGGCAACTGCTGGCGCCGGAGATCGCCATGGTCAAGATCGCGGCACGGGCGCGGACGCTGCTGGATCTCGTGGCGCTCTCCGGCGTGACGCGCATCGAGGCGGGTCGTGTGACCGCGATCGGGCTCGGATCGGTCGGCATCCCGTCGCGATGGCTGTTCGACCGCTTCGGGAGTCCTTGGATCTTCGCGGCATACGCCCCGCCGGGCGGCAAGGCCGCGCCGGAGCTCCTGGCCGCCAACGTGCCGACGCTCGAGGACCTGGTCGATCTGTACCGAGGCGGTCCGGACGTCCCGCCGCCCGTCGCCACGTTCGGCGTGCTGGGTGATCAAGCTGCGTCGAGCCTGGGTCCGCTCGTCTTCAACCGCGTCTTCCGAGGCCTGGGCCTGCCGGCGACCTACATCCCGCTCACCACGCCGACGCTCGTCGGACTTCGCGAGGTGATCCGCATCCTCGGAATCCGAGGGTTGTCGGTCACGACGCCGTTCAAGGAAGCGATCCTGCCGTTCGCGGAGGCGATCCACCCCCGGGTGCGGTCGGCTGGCGCCGCGAACACGCTCGTATTCGAGAATGGGAAATGGACGGCCTACAACACGGACGTGGACGGCGTCACGGTTCCGGTCCGCAAGCGACTCCACGCCGGCGGACGTGACCCATCGAAGATGAAGGCGCTCGTCGTCGGCGTGGGTGGCGCCGGTCGGGCAGCTGCCATCGGCCTCCGTTCCGTCGGAATGGATGTGGCCTTTTTTGGCCGAACCCCGGCGAAGGCCGAGGCTGCGGCGCAGCTCGTGGGGGTGCCGGCCGTCGCGCGGCCCGTCGTCGGCGGGCGGGCGTTCGATCTCGTGCTGAACGCCACACCGGCCGGCAGCCTCCGCGATCCCTCGGGTCGTGCCGTGGACATCTCCTGGGTGAAGCCTGATGGCATCGTCTTCGAAACGAACTACCGGCCGCGGGAAACGCCCCTCATGCGGGAGGCCGCCGCCGCCGGCCTCACCGTCATCGGCGGGGACGAGATGTACCTCGCGCAGGCGGCGGCGCAGCTGCACTTTTTCTGGGGCGGGCTCGCTGAGGTGGAGAATCGCCTGACGGGAGCGCTCTCATGGGCGTACCAGCGGATCGCATCGCCCTGATCGGACCGCGGCGGGCGGGCAAGACGACGGTCGGCCAGAGGCTGGCCGCGATCCTGGGGCGGAGCTTCGCGGACCTGGACGTGGCCATCGCGAACGAGACGGGGTCGACGCCGGCGGAGTGGATCGGCGCCCGTGGCATCGACGCGTTTCGCGCAGCCGAAGGGCGCGCGCTTCGCAGCGTTCTGACGGGCCCGTCCCAGATCATCGCGACGGGCGGCGGCACGATCCTGTTGCCCGCGAATGCCGAGTGGCTGCGCCGATGCACTCAGGTCGTCTACCTGCGGTGCGATCCGTGGACGCTCGCGCACCGGGCCGAGATGACCGGTGAGTCCGACCGCCCGATTCTCGTCGGTGGGGATCCGTGCACCGAGGCGTTCATCCAATTCGCCGATCGAGACGCGCTGTACCGCGCGACGTGCCACGTCCTGGTCGACGGGTCGGGTGAAGTCGAGCAGGTCGCACGGTCGATCGTGGATCGGTTGGGGAGCGTTCCGCACGTCGTTGCGTAATCAACACGCCGCGACCGGTTGTTGGAGCGTGGTACCATGCGGCCCGTCTGACACTCGATGTCGGTGGAGCGCATCTGAGCTTGAGGCCATCGTGCGGGGATACCCTCGGATACTCATCGTTGTCCTGCTCGTCTGGGCGGGCGCCAGCGTGCGGCTTGCCGCTGCGGTATCCGTCCAACTCCCCGGGCCGGTCTCATCGACTACCTCCGCTCCGACGACTCGCCCCGAGTCCCGTGAGCTCACCACTCGCGCGAACGAGGCCCTCGCCCGCGGGCTGAAGAGCCTGCGCGCAGCTCCTACCTCCGCCAGCGCCGCGCTCCAGGCGAAAGACCTCTATTCTGTCGGGCCCGCCGCGCGCGCGAAGCTGTTGGAAGTGGTCGCCGAGAAGAGCCTGCCCGAGCACACGTTTGCCGGGATCGTCGAGACGTTCGAGTTCGAGCGTGATCGCTCGATCCTGCCAGTCTTGATCCCGATGTACCGCGCGACCGACTCCGCGCGCGACCGGTACCTGACCGAACGCTTCAAGGCGTTCGACCAACAGGACTCCATGCTCGAGGTGATGGTGAACGCCATCGAGAATCCCCCGGGTGGGGCACCGAGTGCGGTTTCGCTCCGGCTCCTCGCCGAGGTGGTCGACACGCCTGCCGAGCGCATGCAGGCGAGCAAGTCGTTGATCCGCCTTTTGCAGAGCAAGCCCCACGCTGGCGTCGCGAGCGACATCCTCCAGACGCTGCAGCGAATCACCTTCCAGGATTTCGTTCAGCAGCAGTCCTGGCAGCAGTGGTACGACCGACTCGTCCAGGAACACCCGGACGGATTCACGGAGCGCGACCTGTACGGATCCGCGATTGCCGAGCGCGACCAGCGGTTCGTCCGCGAGGTCAAGAAGAACGTCAACGCGGCCATCGTCGCGAAGCAGGTCCCCAAGGACTACTTCGACGTCGGGCGGTATCCGGAGCCGGAGGTTCGGCGTTATGCAGCGCGGCAATGCCGCGAGCTGCGCGATGCCGACCTCGAGGTCGTCAAGTCCGCGATCAAGGTGCTCGTCGAAGCGCTGAAGGACGAGAAGGACTTCGAAACGCTCGGAGTGATGATCGAGAGTCTGGGCGAGCTGGCGCAAGCGAAGCCGGAGATGAAGCCCGAGGTTGCTCCCGTACTCGTGGCGCGGTTGACGGACACCAGCGCCACGGTCGTCACTGCGGCGTTGAAGGCGCTGGCGCAGGTCGGATCGGAGAAGGACTGCGAAGCGATCGAGGCCGTATTCAGATCGCCCGTCGGGAACGAGCTCGAGGCCGTCGGAGTCCGCGCACAAGTCGTGACGTCGCTCTACCGCCTGAACTGCGGGCTCGGGACGATCATCGCCGCGCTCTCGGACCCGTCGCCGGACGTGCGGAGCAACGCGGCCCGCGTGCTCCAGTACGGACGACAGGCCAGCGCGGCGGCTGCACTCGCGAGGGCCCTCAGGGCCGAGCAGAAGGCAGATCCCCAGCTTGCGATGGTGCGCGCGCTCGTCGCGTTGCAGAGCACCGCGGATGACGCGCTCGGCGCCCTCCTCGAGGTCGCGGCAAAGCCGGGCGCTGCGCGTGAGCCGGCCGTGCGCGGATTGATCCAGGCCGTCGGCGCCGTCGACCTCGCACCGGCACGTGCGGCGGAGGTCGTCGCGGCGGTCGGAGCTGCGTTGCCCGTCGTCGCCACCTCGACCGAGGCGAGGGCGAGCCTCGTCGCGGACCTTCAGGCCATCAAGCGCCCGATCGTCGGCGACATCGTCGCCAGGTGGCTCGATCTCGAGGCGAGTGTGGAGACGTCACGCGAGCTGGCGGAATTGCTCACGAAGCTTGCGTCGGCGACGCCCGAGGTTCTCGAGACCCGGGCGGCCGCACTCGTTGCCGCCAATCGTCCCGCGCCGGCGGTCGTGTTGTTGCGGGCGGTCATCGAGTTCCTTTCGGGCGCCAGCGCGAGTCCCAGCCAGCGCGCACGGCTGCCGGAATGCCGGACGCTGCTGGCAAGGGCGCTGTTCTCCGATCGGACGCCGGAGTCGCTCAAACAGGCGCACGAGATCGTCAGCGCAGAACTCGCCGCGAAACCGCAGGACGGACGACTGCTGGTGCTCCGCGCTGGAATTCGTGAAGTGCTCAACCGACGTCGGGAGGCTGCGGCGGACTTGAGACTCGCGCTCTCCAGCGACGGTGCCGTCATGACGCCGGACGAGCGGCGCGACGTCGAGAGGCGTCTCGCGCTGAACCTGATCGAGGCCGGGGACGCGGCGGCGGCTCGGACGTTCGTCGAAGGTCTGCCGGCCCGCGCGACGGACCGCGACTTGAGCTTCCTGCTTGCGAGGGCGGAGGTTGCGACCGGGAAGGTGCAGGACGGGGTGGCACACATGCGCCAGGCGCTCGACCTGCCGGGAAAGGTCGAGTTGCCGATCATCCGCCAGCGGCTGGCGGAGGCACTGCTGCGTTCGCCGCACGCGACGGACCGCGCGCGTGCCCGCTCGCTGGCCGTCGAACTGCGCCAAGAAAAGGCGTTGCCCGAGAACGACCTGGGCGCTCTCGACACATTGATTCTCGAGGACGACCGGATGCGCGCGCTCGCCCGGTCGCTGGACGACATCGGTGGCGATGGGGTTCAGGAGAAGGTCAATGAAGTCGTACGGGCGGGTCCATCGCTCGCGCCCTGGCTCGTCGATGGGCTCGTCGGAGTGGCGCGCATGGGCCCAGCTGGAGCGGCCGAGCGCCGAATCCTCGCCCTGCGCGGGATTCTGAAGGACGATCCCGCACTTCGTTCCGTGACCATTCCCGAGGTGGGCTCCCCGCGCGAGTCCTGGGCGGAATGCGCCGAGCGCCTCGTGAACGCCTGGACCTCGCGCGGTTGGTGAACCGCGTCGCCGCCGGGCTCCGCCAGCGCCACACGGGCCCAGACTCGCCGAGCCGACGCCGCCGTTCCCTCGCTCGCGCCCGCCTCCGGACGCTCTCGGTCGACGCATCCGCAGCCTGCCGACTTCGCCCGTGCCTGTTGAATCACCCCAACGGTCACCTATCATCCACACCTTCACCGCGGGGTGGAGCAGCTGGTAGCTCGTCGGGCTCATAACCCGGAGGTCGCAGGTTCGAATCCTGCCCCCGCCATCAAGTACTGAGAGCACGGGTCGCAATGACTCGTGCTCTTTCCATTTCCGGGCACCACATCTCGCCCCTCCGAGGTCGCGCCGCCGTCTTCTGCGGGCATGCAAGGCGTCCTCGGCACCTCGAAGAACGTGATCGTCGCGGCGCCGGTCGTGGGGTCCAGCACGATGCCCTGGATCAGCCCGCGCAGGATCTCGCGGCGTTCGAGGAGCGTGCCCGATTGCAGGACCTGGGCGACGCCCTCGAGGCCCTGAACCATGCGCTTCACGTCGTCGCGGGCCTGCTCCACGTCGAGGCGCTTCGTCCGGAGACCATCCATCTCGAGTCGAACGGCTTCGACCTCGTCGCGCAGCGCCAGGATCTTTGGTTCGAGCATCGGCGCGAGCGCGGGGCTGAGACAGCCGACCAGCTCTTCGATCTTCGTCTCCCTCATCCGGAGCGTCTCCGCGAGCTGCTTCTCGCGCGCCTGCGCCTCGGCCGCCTGCGTGGCCTCGTCGAGGAGCGCCTCAAGCCGATCCGCGCCGCCCGTCTCCACGAACCCGTGGACCTGCCGCGCGACCTCCTCGGTGACGGCGGCCTCGAACGCGTCCTGCCGGACGAGTGCCCGGTTGCAGACCGCGTTGCCCTTCGTCACGTAGGACGCGCAGGCGTAATAGAACGTCTCGATGCGTTTCTCGCCGGGCTTCTTTCGGCCCTTGGCGGTCTTGTAGCCCTGCCACCGCCCGCCGCATCGGGCGCACGTCACGAGGCCCGACAGGAGGTACGGCGAGCAGCCCGGCGCGGCGCGCATGGCATCTCGCACGACGCCGCTTCGCGACTTCATCATCTGCTGGGCACGGGCGAAGAGCGCCGGCGTCACCAGCGGCTCGTGCGTGCCCTCCGTGACGATCCAGTCCTCCTCGCGGTTCCGCTTCACCTTGCCGAGGTCGAACTTCGCGCGCGCCGTCGCGACCCGCTTCTCGACCCTGTGGAACTTCGCGTAGCTGATCCGGTTCCACGCCGTCGCGCCGCGGTAGGCCGGGTTGCGGAGGATCTCGCGGACCGTTCCCTGGCTCCACGTTCCCTTCCAGCGGCTGCCCTCGCGGGCACCGACGGCAGTCGGGATCCCGTCACGGTTCAGGCGCGCCGCGATCGAGGCGTAGCCGGCCTCTTGCAACACGTACTCCTCGAAGATGCGGCGGACGACACCGACGCGCACGGGGTCACCGGGGATCAGGTGCGCCGCGTCCTTCTTCGTGACCGGCAGGGGAGAGCCGCGCGGCACGACGCGGATGAGCGTGCCGTCGATCGCGCGCTGCTCGCGTTCGCCGGATTCGAGGAACCGAACCGTCTGGTAGGGCACCCCGATCTGGTCGACGTACTGGAGGTCGAACCCATACGGCGGTCGCCCGCCGCACCAGCGGCCCTTCTCGACGCGGGAAACCTGTCCGCGGATCGTGACCTTCGAGAGGTCGACGACGGTCTGGTGCGCGACGAATTGTTTGACGCCCAAAAGAAGATCGTCGGTCTGGTCTCCCCTGAGCCCCTCGGCGACGTAGACGACCTCGACACCGGCCTGCGCGAGCGTGTGGCGGTAATAGCCCGCCTCGTCCGCGCCGACGCGCCCGAACCGCGAGACGTCGTAGACGAGGATCCGATCGAACGGCCGGTCCTTCTGTTTCGCGTCCGCGATCATGCGGAGGAACGCCTTCCGCGCGTCGGTGTCCGCACCCGAGATGGCGTCGTCCGTGTACGTGCGGACGATCGTGACGCCACGCTCCTGGGCATACCGCTCGACGGCGCGCCGCTGGTCATCGATGCTCTGCTCTTGTCGGTCGGTACTTCGGCGGAGATATGCCGCCGCGCCGAGGGCCTTCGTGATCATGATGTCTTCTCCGTCAGCGTGTCGCTGCTCGACACACTGAGCCGTGACGCGGCCGATGGATCCAGTCGAATCGAGGATTCGAGCGCACCCCGAACCGCGATGCGCGCGAACATTCGGAGCGCGTCCCAGGCGCAGGGATGCGGGGTACTCAAGCCCCGGACGATCTGGACCTCGACGAGGCCTTTCCGCTGCTCGGTTCTCTGCGAGTCCTCATGTCGAGGTGCGATCATGGGACCGCCTTTCGTGCGGCGGTGAGCACCACATCCTCGACCCGGCGCCGAACCTCGTCGTCGATGGGGATGACCGACGGATGCATGCGCCCCGCTGCATCTCGCCGCGCCGGCCACGTCACGATCCACCGCCCGTCGAGGCGCCGCCTTACGGCGAGTCCATCGATCCGGAACGGGCCGATGAGGATCCGCGCCCAACCGATGAGCCCCGTCGTCCGATGGTTTGGATCGAAGGCCGGCAGGATCTCGACATCGTGGATGGGAAGCGCCGCCGCCTGTGCCCCACATCGCGGGCACGGCGCAGTCATCGCGTACCTCCCGGGACGGCGGTGACGACCGTGCAGCCGCACCACGAACAGACGAGCAACTGCCCCTCGGCAGGGCGCATGAGTCCGTCGCAGCCCGTTGCCACGCAGGGGACGATCTCGATGGCGATCATGGATCACCCCCCATCGCCTCGTCCGCGGTCGCGTCTGCGGGGGGCACCCCTTCTTCGTCGCCGCGATCGTCCTTAGGGGGTGAAGGACGGCGAAGAAGTTCGCCGGCCTCCGACGGATCTGCCGGCGATGCATCTGACTTCTTCGCCGTCGTTCCCCCCTCTAAGGGGGAGCCGGAAGGCGAATAAGTGGCCGGCGCTCCGCGGCTCCTCAACCAGAAGGTCGTCGCGGGCTTGCCGCCTGTGGGGCGCGACCCGATGAGTGCGAGATTGGCCGCCACGAGGCTCGTGATCCCAGCCTTGAGCCTCTTGTCGCTGAGCCCGGTCGCAATCCGAAGCTCCTCGCGAGTGATCGGCACCTCCGCCACCTCAAGGACCCGTCGGATCGCCCCGAGCGGCTCAGCTTCCTCGCCCGCCTCGTCCGACTTCTCGACTCGCTCCCAGCGCACGGAGTCCGCCCCGTCCGTGAGCTGCACGTACATCGGGTCGGGCGGAACGCAGTAGCGGGTCTCGAACGTCAACTTGATGAGATCGTCGGACCCTTTCTCGAAGTAGACCGCGGCGTCGAGCCAACCGTGCAGGTCGCTGCTGCCGCGCATCCGTTGCCCATGGCTGGCCTTCGTCCCCTCGGCCTTCTTCCTCAGGTGGTGCACAACGATGACGGAGCACCGAAAGTGTCGTGACGCCCGTCGCACGTCGGCGAGCATCGGCGCAACGGTCATCGCCTCGTTCTCGTCACCCTGGTGCAGGCGGACGAGTGGGTCGAGAACGACCAGGGCGGGCTTCACTTCATCGAGGAGCGCCCTAAGCTCCTTCATCGCGTCTGGGTTGTCGAGCTTGAGGACGGATGGTGCTGCCACGATGATCGCGTCCAGGTCGGCAGGAACCCCCAGGCCCGCGGCGACGCGCCGCATGCGCTTCTTCAGCTCGCGTCGGTCGTTCTCTTCGTCAACGATGACGACTGTGCCCTTGCGTACGGCTCGTCCAAGAAACGGCGTGCCGGTCGCGACGCAGTACGCGAGGGCCAGGGAAAGGAACGACTTCTTCGTCTTCGGCTCGCCAGCGAAGAAGCCGCAGCCGGCCTCGGGCCAAAGCCCCTGGATCAGCTCCGGTTCCTCAGGGTCGGCCTCCGCCATGAGGACTCGAGCAGACTTCGCGCCCAGCGGGAGCGTCTCAGCCGACGCCACCATGAGTTCGCCGAACGCATCCGCCCCGCGGGCACACAGGAAGTCGTCAAGGCCGAGTTTCGAGCCGTAGACCTTGGCTTCCTCGAAGGTCGGCTCGGGGAGCCGAATGATGTAGACCCGGGCGCCGCGGCGGCGCAACTCATCTCGGAGGGCCTTCTCGGCGGCCTTCACGAGGTCGTTGAACGCCGCGTCGGAGTCGAAGACGATGCCGACAAGGCGTCCGCGCCACTGCACCTTGTAGAGGTCGGCGATCGGTTGGGACTGGTCGTCCTCGTCGCGCTTCTTCCAGGCGTAGACGCCGGCGAGTCCGAGGCACGGCACGCCCTCTTGCGTCGCCTTGAGAGCCTTCTTCTCACCCTCTGTGATCAGGATCGGGGTCGACGCGTCCGCGAGAACGTCGGAGTCGAGATTCGGGGGGAAGTAGAGCCGATTGCCCTCGGGATTCAACGCGCGGGTCGGCGAGAGGTACTTCGCCGTCTTCCCGTTGCGATCCGGCTTGGGCGCGTCTGGCTTCACACGGCAGAAAGGTGACCCGTTTCCGAGCCTCGCGTCCGGGTATGGGATCACCATCGCGGAGCCACACGGGATGCCAACGAGGGCGGCGGCTGTGTCGGCGTCGGCGGAGTGAATGCGGGAGCGAGCGATAGCGTCGTCGGAAAGGCCAGAACGATGGAGTTCGACAAGGTGCAGAGGATCGAGCATCTCGGGTCCTTGGAGCTGGGCATCAACGCCCAAGGCTCTGGACCGGACCCGAACTTGTTGACTACCTGTCGGGTCGACGAATACGGCGGCCGTTGGCTCGCTTGAACTTAGGAATCGTCGCTGTCGGGTGCGTCGTCGCCTTGGACTGATTGTCCATGGTTCCGCGACGGGCGCGACGGGCTCTCCGAACGCTCAGCGCGGAACTGAAACGCACGCCCCTTCTGCTCCTGCCTCAACCGATTGATTGCGGGGTTCTCGTAGAAGAACGATCGCGGGATCTTCGTGCGCCGCGCCAACTCCGCGACGGGGACGCCTTGGTTCTCCGGTGCCGCTATCGCGACCACCGCGGTTGCCAGTTTCGCGGCGCTGCTCACCCGGCCGCGTAAGCTCGCATCTTCGCCGAACCCGCCAGCGAGCATCAACAGACACGTGCGGTCGATCTGCTTCGCAACGAACTCGTCCGCGTGCGCTTTCAGCCCATCCGAGAGGACTCCCATGATGTCTTGCGCGTTTCGCCGGTAGAGATCCCAGATCCGGTCGACAATTTCCTCGGTCCGGCCGACGAAGGCGCGGAGCGCCCGGGCGACCTCGGGGAATGCCGCAACGAAACTCTCCCGGGAGCTTGTTGCAACGCGTTGCGCTCTGGCGACGATGGATTCCGCCATTGTCCGGTCTTTGCCTTCCTTCCGCGGTCCGAGAAGGAGCGCGACTCGGTACTTGCTTTCTGGATCAGCCTCATCGAGGCCAGCCGCCAAAATGGCGAACCGCCGTTCGATGCATTGCATGCATACTCCACAGTGCGTTTTGCTGTTGCTGCGCAAGCGCGGGTGGCTACAACTGATCGCATGCTCGATCAGCTCGCGACAGGACCCCATGTCAATGCGGCGAACGATGTCCGTCTTCGTTTCCCATATGAACGGGTTCTCGACGGACATTTTTTGCCCGGAGACGAGGCCCAGGAGGAGCGTGAATCCACGCAGCGCCTTCGGATGAGTCGTCCGGCTGGCCCTGGCGCCTATGAGTTGGGCGGAGAATGGTAGATTCAGGCTCGTCACGCCATTCTCGTAGAAGCGCACCGTGTCGATGTTGAGGCCCCTTGCCACCGCCGCCGCAAGGGACACGTACAGGAATGCTCGGGTCCGTTGCGAGTCCTCTTGTGCATACGCTGTATTCAATTCGACCGGAACGTGGAATGGAACGGCGCCCCGGCCGCGAAGGCCGTCGATCAACCTACGCTGCTGCAACCGATAGACAGGATTTGAAACGTGGCTGACCATCACCGCCCGACGCTTATCGACGAGGGACTCTTGGACTGCGCCCGCGAGTGAGTCGAGACCGCCGGAGAACAGCATCACGCAGTCCGGAACACCAGGCCTGAGACCTGCGTCATCCAGTTGAAAATAGCCTGGTTCCACCCGCTCACCTGTCAGCGGGTAGAACGCGAAACTGTAGTTGTCGTCTGAGAGAAAGCCGAGCGTCTCCTCAAGTGCCCGGCATGTCTCGTCGCTTTTCCAGAAGTCCGCGTCGCGAACAGCGATGTGGAACTCGAAGTCGCGTCGCCAACGAGCGCCGACGTTGTCGACACCGGCTCCACCTCTCGTACACGCTTGGTCTGCGGCAAACACGTATGATGCGACCTCCAGTAGGTCTAAGAACCTCGTCGGGATGCACTTGACCAGACGGTCGCTAATCGCGTCGATCTCGAGGCGAATGTTGGCATTTCGACCCTCCATGACGAAGCGCAGGCGCTTGGAACTCGCATGTGCCGCGATTGATGGCACCGCCCCGCAGACGATTCGGTGACGCGCGGTCATGGGGCACCGCGGCGCACAAGCTCCGCCGCCAGCTTCTTCGTCGATTTCTTCAGGAACCCGACCACGTCTTCGGGGTTCAGGTGCCCTACGTGGTACGCCATCTTGGCGCGCCATTCGCTCGCGTACGATTCGACGATCCGTGAGGCTTCCCAGCAGTGAATGCCGAGGGCCTCGTCGAACGCGAGCCTCTCATTAATCGAATGGAATCGCTTCTCTGGGCCTACATGATTCGAGAGGGTCCGGCTGAGGAAGTATGAGAGGAATCGTTTGGTGAGATTGGCGAAGAAGGTTCGAGTCAACGATTGGAATGACCGCTGAGAGCCGAGCCTCTTCAACGCAACGCGCAGGTCAGCCGCACTCGGGCCAAAAAGAGTGGCATTCTCCTCCCAGAGAGCGGAATGGAACGACTCAACGAGGGCGAGTTCGGCCATCTCCCCAAGGTCTGACCGCGAACGGCTGACGTGATGGTATTCGTCGGCAGCGTCCGTGAGGGCAGCAGCGAGGTCCGTCGGGCTCGCGTCCGTTGGGAGGCGGATCCCGATCTCAGCAAGCCGCTCAAGCCCGTCCTCTCCCTGCGCAATCAGGGGAACTTGCATGAGAAGCCAGCACGCCTGGATGACGCCTCGATCGTTTGCCGCGGCTGAGAAGCCGTCGAGTGCAGCATCGAGGGTCTTCTCAGCCACGTCAGCAACGGAGCCGCCCTGAGCGATTAGCTCGACGACTTCATTCCACCACCGCGTTCTCGGAAGATTCGAGAGCCTGCTGTGCCCCACGCCGGGTTCTCCTTGGGCCGGCGGATCGTACACCAAACAGACGTAACGGTTGCAGCCGCGCCGAACCTGTCTCGTTCTGGCCGTCCGGCGGCCCCGATAGACGGCGTGAGGCGTGGTCTGCTTGGTGCCGCCACCAAGCGTTCGGCCTACGAGTACATTTCAACGCGGAGCACCCGAATGTTGACCGGCCGTCCCTGCAAGCTCACACCCGCGATCCAGTCGAAGATCGTCGAGTACATCCACGCTGGCGCCTACATCGAGACCGCGGCAGCTGCGGCCGGCATCTCGAAAGACACGCTCTACGCATGGCTGCGTCGCGGCGCGCGGGGTGACGGGACACGGTTTCGCGAGTTCTCGGACGCAGTAGAAAGGGCGCTGGCGCAAGCTGAGCTGCGCGACCTGCTCATCATCGGGAAGGCCGCACAGACGCAGTGGCAGGCTGCAGCCTGGCGGCTTGAGCGGAAGTGCCCGGACCGATGGGGGCGGAAGGTCCGTATCGAGCCGGTCGAGCGTCAGGACCCTCAGGAGTTCGCGCAGTCGGTGAGGGAAGCACTCGCGCAGATGCGAGCGACCGTGCCCCCGCCACTCGGGGTCCCGGCGCTGCCCACCTGAGGGTTGGGCCGCCGCGCACAGGTTCCACGGCCTGGGGTGCGACGCCGGCCGCCGCGCAACTGCCGTGGGCGGGAAGCGCAGATCGCGACACCCCCCTCCTACGATCGGGGTCACCCGCAAGGAGCGGGGAACAACCATGACTGAGCCCTATCCCGCAACCGTGCGCGATCGTGCACGGGACCTATGGCTTGACGGCAAGATGACGGACGAGGCGATCGCGCAGGCGTGTGGCGTGACGAGGACGAACACGGTCCGAGAGTGGCGCCGCGAGGGCGCATGGGAGGACCTGAAGCGCCTGATCGACGCGAAGGTGGAGTTCGCGGATCGGGAGCGCAGCCGGGGGCACGTTGCGAAGCTGAACGCCCGGCACGACCAACTCGGTGAGACCATCGAAGCCATGATCCTGCGCTACCTGCGGAGCGCGTCGTCGGGCGGTGGTCGCGGGCTGAGCGCACGTGACATCCGAGCCCTGGCGCTCGCGGTCGAGTCGGCTCAACGAATCCGGCGAACGGCAGCGGACGCGGATGTCCCGTCGAGCGCGGAGGCGACGCCGAACCTGGCCGCGATGCCTGCGGCGTCCCGCATCGTTCGGCTGGTCATTGCCGAGCGTCCGGAGTCATCCGCGCAACCGCAATCGCCATCGGCGTAAGCGCCTCGCGATCACCCGTCACTATCGCGCGAGGAACTGCCGCGACATCTCGCGCGGATTCTCGCGAGTGACCGGAGGTGGGTACGCGGCCGAAGCAACCGACCGCGAGAGCGAGCGGCGGCCGGTGCCTTCCGTGCCGCGCGAGGCGACCGTCTGTCGGCAGCAGAATCTGACGGCGCGGTCGCCGTGTCCCATTTCCCAGAGTCGCGGACGCATGGGATACGCGAGGTGACCGGAGGGTGTACGATTCTCGGCCGTGATTTGGACGAGCGGCGGATCGTCCAACCGCTGGAGGGCTCGTCCCCACCACGGGTTACAGCTCGCGGCTCGAGCGTCCGAACGGTCGCCGGAGTCCGTCGACGCGCAGGGGCCTGCCCCCACCCGATCGGATTCCCCGGCGTTTCGAGGGGGTCGCGCCCGAGCGGAGGCGCGGCGGTCGACTCCGACGTGGACGGGCCCCCGTCGTAACTCACAGTCCCGCCGCCAGTTCAATGCGGTAACCTCGCGTACACCTTCCGTACCCCGGCGACGTATCATGCGCGCCAGCCCATTCGGGTCACCTCCAAGGCGCGACCGTCGCGCACACCTCCAAGTTAACGACCCGGGCGACCCCCACGACTTGGAGATCCCATGCCCGCTCAGCCTGCGCATCACCGGCCCCGCCGCCGCGCGCCATCCCTCGCGGAGGGCCTTCCATGACCCGCCGCCTCCCGTCGGACGCGTTCGAGTATTACTTCAGCCTCGGCGTCGGTCGCAGCTACACCCGGGTCTCGCAGCAGTACGCGACGTCGAAGAAGGCCGTGGCTGCCCGCGCCGCGAAGGAACGTTGGCAGGAGCGCATCGCTGACCGCGAACGGCAGGCCCGCGAGAATGCCGACAAGCGCGCCGTCGAGACGCTCGACCAGATGAACGAGCGCCACCTGAAGGTCCTGCAGGCGCTCCAGCGCAAGGCGCTCGATGCGTTGCGGACCGCGCCGACCTCCGCTGCGGCCCCGCTGATGCGGGCGTTGACCGTCGTCATGGAGTCGGAGCGGACGCTGCGCAAGGGGCCCGACGGACAGGTCACCATCTCCACGATCGCGCGCCTCATGGAGGAGGCGGATGCTGAGGACGCGCGGATCGCGGCGGAACAGCGACGTGCCGAGCTTTCGCCCTGGATGCCACCCAAATTCGGAGGGACCGCTACCACCGGGTAGCTACGCACTTTCAGCGCCCAGAATCTGCTGGATCTGATCGGCGAAAGGCGGCTCCATGTGTCGCACGCGGACGCGATTCTGCGCCGCGATGGAGACCCCGATGAAGAACGCAAACGGATCGAGTTCTGCCCGCACCACGAAGGCCAAGAAAGCGCCCCCGACAGATGCCACGCCGGTCGACGGTGCGGTTGTCCAGAAGCTGTTGAAGCCGCGAGCGAAGAAGGCCGCGACGCCGGTCGCAGAAGCCCCGGCATGGGTCAAGGGCGCCGAGGCCGGCCCGCTCGCGAACGCCACGCTTGAGGAGAACCACGCGCCTGAGGCCGCATTCGGCACGCCGCCTGAGCTGCCGCACGCGGCGATTGGGGTGGACGGCCCCGCCACGCTGAAGGCCATCGCCGATGGCTGGCTCTCGGACATGCGTGCTCGCGGCAAGACGCCCGCGACCGTGAAGAGCTACGAGGGCGACCTCGCGCTCGCCATGAAGTTCTTCGACGCCTCGCGGGTCGCAGGCGCGATCACGAGTGAGGAGATCGCCGCCTACGAGGCATCCGAGATCGTCACGAAGACCAAAAGCGGCAAGGGCAAGGCCATGCCCACGGTCTTGAAGACCTGCCGCGCACTTCGGCTCGCGCTGGCATGGGCTCAGAAGGCCGGGGTGATCGTGTCGCTGCCGTACGCGACAGCGGGGTGATTCGATCCCTGGGCGGGTCCGCGAGGCCCGCCCGTTCTCGTTCAGGGCACCTCCAAGATGAACCTCCAAGACGCCCTCGATCGGTTCCTTGTCCAACTCGATGCCGATGGCCGATCGCCGCACACGATCGGCCAGTACCGCCGCCACGTTGGTGCGTTCCGGCGGTGGCTCGCATCCACCGACCAGCCGGACGACATTGCGACGATCGGCCACGAGTCCGTCGCGCGCTTCCTGGCCGCCCCCGAGGCGCGGGCGAGAGCGGGTGGCGGGAGCAAGTGTCCGCTCTCCATGAACGCCATGCGGACCTCGCTCCGCGTGTTCTTCCGCTACCTGCACGAGGCAGGGGCGATCGCGCAGAACCCAGCGCGGCTGGTCCGACGGGCACTGTGCGGAGTGGCGCCGCCGAAGACGATCGCGGAGGACGACCAGCAGCGCATCCTTGCCGCGCTGGCAGCTGACACCAACCCCGAGGGGCGGCGGGACCGCGTCCTCGTCACGGTCCTCCTCACGACCGGGATACGGGTCGGATCCGCCGTCGCGCTCGACGTCGAGGACCTCGACCTGGACCGTTGCGAGATCCAGATCCGGTCGGCCAAGGGCAGCAGGCCCGAGGTCGTGTTCATGCCGGCCGCGACTCGGGACCTGCTCCGCGAGTACCTCGGGAACCGCAC
The DNA here is from genome assembly GCA_044222185.1 of Planctomycetota bacterium. GTDB lineage: Bacteria > Planctomycetota > CAIWVZ01 > JBGANV01. Next base: position 29,995 of record JBGANV010000013.1, on the reverse strand, counting down.
GACCGGGCCGCTGTTTGCAGGTCGCGGCAGCGAGCGGATCACGACGCGCCACGTGCACCGTCGGTTCTGCGAGTGGCTCGCGAAGGCCGGAGTCAACCGACCGGCCTCGCCGCACAGCTGTCGCCACACGTTCGCGACCGCGTTGCTTCGCCGGACGGGGGACATCGCGGTCGTCCAGGCTGCCCTTCGGCATCGGTCGATCACGAGCACGCTCGTCTACGCGCGGGTCGATCGGGAGCGGGTCAGGGCGGCGGTCAGCTGAGGTTCCCGCGCCTGAAGTCTGTGGGGGGACTTCTTCGCCGTCGCCCCTCTCCTATAGGGGGAAGCGACGAAGAAGAACTCAGCCGTCATTCGGCTTCGGTGAGTCGGAGTATGATCGCCGGCCACCGGAGAGGCCATTGGCACGCCGATCGTCCACCTCGTCTCGAAACCTGCCCGTCATCCCACAGCGCGCGGCCACCGCGCTCTGGAAGGAGATCGCGTGGTGCGGGGGTGTTCGCCCAGTCGCGCAGCTTCGACGGGCGGAAGCGATGGGCGAGCAGCTTGTTCGTTCCCTCCTCGCGACCCTCCGCGCCGTCCTTGCGGATTGGCGTCCGTTCGTCTCGGACGGGGAGTTCCAGGGCGCCGGCCTCGCGCTGGTCCTCCTCGCCAAGTTCCGGGAGGTGCGCGCGCACACCATGGCTCTCGACTTCCTTCGGTTCGACCCGGAGACGCTCTACTGCCTCACCGACCGGCTGGGCGACTATTCCCTGCATTCCGTGCTCGCCTCGACCTTTGACGGCGACGCAGACGGCCTGATGGCGTTTGCCGAGCAGGAGGGCCTTCGCGGCGCATCGCGCGCAGTCTGTCTTCGTACGCTCGCGACGCTGGCGGCGGTCGGAAGGATCACGACGGCACAACTCAGCGGGTATCTCGCGCGGGCCATCTCCACGATCCGATTGACCAAGTCTGATGTGTGGAATGAGTTCGTCACCACCGCGGTTGAGTTCCACCTCGTCGAGCATCGTGACCGCGCGGTCGGGATGTGTCAGGCGAGGCTCCTGGACGCGCAACGGTTCTCCGTTCCAAGCATCGAGGCGGCCTTTTCCAGTGCTCCAGGCACGCCGAACGAGTACACCTACAAGCTGATCGACGACGTAGTTGATGAAACGGACGGGTGGGAGTGCTTTGAGAAGGGCGCGTAGACGCCGCGATTCACCACCGATCGATCACCTCGACGCTGGTCGTTGCGCGGGTGGATCGGGAGCGGGTCAGGGCGGCGGTGAGTTGAGGACGCCCGGAGGGGGGCTTCTTCGCCGTTAGGCGTCTCCTGTAGGGGGGAGGCGACGACGAAGAAGTTCCGGCCGCGAACTGACTGAGGCGGTTGGCCTACCCGGACCGTTCGGCGGGCACCCGGTGCTTGGCACGCTCCTCCGCGATCCGCTCGGGCGTCATCAGCCGCCACTCGATGATCCGGGGCGGAAGGGGAGCGGCCGGCTCCGCCGCCTGCGCGAGACGTGCCGCGTCATCGAGCCCGCGCGAAGTCCGTCTCACCCGCTGTGTCGCCTCGATCGTTAGGGCGGCCATTCGCAGGTCGGCCATCGTGGCTTCGTTGCCCAGCTCCCGCATCAACTTCACGACGGCGGTCTCGATCGCGCCAGCGATCCCATCGTGCCGCGCGTTCATGGCGACGAGTTCGTCCGCGGCCTTGCGATCGCTCTCGACCCGGGCCTTCTCGTGGGCGTCCGCGAGTCGACCCTGCCAGTCCTCGCGTTCAGCGCACGCCGTCACGGCGCGCTTCGTGACGCCGAACTGCCGGGCGACGGCCTCGTAGCTGCGGGCCGCGCCCAGGCTGACGTACGCGTCGAACGCGCTCGATGGGAGCTTCCGCTTCACCGCTTCGCGATCCCGTAGGCGAGGCATAGCGCCGCGATGAGGAACCAGAACATGAACCATGGAGCGAGCGGGTCAGGACGACGCAGGAGACATCTATGCATGGGACGCCTCCCGGATCTCGGACACGACCGCGAACGACTGCCCCGTGTCCTCGAGCGTGGCGGACTTGCCCGTTGCCTTCTCCCAGCGACGAATCGCCACGTCGACGAACGCGGGGCTGATCTCCATCGCGCGGCATCGACGGCGCTCACGCTCGGCCGCGATGATCTGGGAGCCGGAGCCCGAGAACGGCTCGAACACGATTTGGCCCGGCTTCGTGTGCTTGCGCATGGGGCGGGCGAACAGCTCGACGGGCTTCGAAGTAGGGTGCTCGGACCCCACGAGGCGAGCCTTCCCGTCCCAGTCGACCTCCCAGACGGAGTCGTGTTCGTGAACGCCGTCATGCTCGGGTTTCGATCCCTGGATCCAACCCATCATGCACGGCTCGTGGCGGAAGTGCCAATAGACCCGGCCGAACACCGCGGTCGGCTTCACCCACACGATCTGCTGGTGGTCGAGGATGCCGAGGTCGCGCCAGATGCGCTGGATGTCGCCGGAGCGTTTGTGGGCGTGCCAGCAGTAGATCGCGGCGTTCGGTGCGCCGACCGCCTTCACGTTCGTGAACACGGATCGGAAGAACGCGTCCGCGTCCTTGATGTCGATCTCGCGGTAGGTGGCGCTCCAATCCTTCCCGGAGTCGTTCGGCCGTTCGCCGGTGTAGTCGACGAGGTAGGGCGGGTCGGTCGCGATGAGGGCCGCCTTGTCGCCGGCCATCAGGCGCGCGACGTCGTCGGCATTGGTGGAGTCGCCGCAGAGCAGGCGATGATCACCGAGCACCCACAGGTCGCCGCGGCGCGATACGGGGTCCTCAGGCGGTTCATCGGGGCCCTCGTCGGACAGCTCCGCTGGCCCGGCCTGGGCGTCAAGTTCGGCGAGCAGGGCGTCGATGTCTCCGGGCGCGAAGCCGACGCCGTCGAGTGCGTCCTGGTCGCGCAGCTCGTCGAGGAGCTTCGCGAGGACTGATTCATCCCACTCGGCCAGCTCCGCCGTGCGGTTGAGGGCAATGCCGAGGGCGGTCGCCTTCAGATCGTCCACGTCCAGTTCGACGACGTCGCAGTCGGTCCAGCCGAGCTGCTTCATGGCCAGAAGCCGCCCGTGGCCGGCGATCACACGGCCCGTGCCGGCCTGGATGACGAGTGGTTCGGCCTGTCCGAAGCGGCGAAGCGACGCCGTGATGGCATCGAGGTTCTGCTCGCCGTGCTTGCGGGCATTGGCCGGGTCGGGGGCGAGGGACGCAATCGGACGGCGACGGATCGCGAGAGTCGCGGGAGTCGACATGGAGAGTCTCCAAGACAGTGGTGGCCGGGCGCGGCTTGGAGATGTGCGACACACGTCGCCTTGGAGGTTGCCCGGAGCGACGCAGATCATACCCGGTGAGGTCTGGCGGTGAAGTCGGAGCGCCCTCAGAGCGCAGATGATGTTCACCGATGCTTCACCGGCGGTCGCAAGCGGGCAAGTTCACGGCGTCGGCGTCGAGCGGAGGATCTTGCCCCGATTCGCCGAGGAACAGGCGGGGTTCGCGCCGTCGCGGCGGGAGTCGCGAACTTCACCGACCGAGGAGGCGATGCGAGGCTCGCTCACCGCCGCGGCGGTCGCATCTCAAAGCGTGGTCGGCCGTTCCGGTCAGCGCGCGACCACAGCCTCGCTCTCGATCGCTTGAAATCGGTGATGTATCGGTGAAGCAGAGCGGAAGCCGGTGCATTCGATGAACCCCGAGAGCGGGCCTGGGCTGCGCCGCTCGCGCGTGAACCGCTGCCTGCGACACTCGTGTCGAGGGAAGATGGTGGGACGCGGCGGCGGGGCGTGGGACCTCTCTATCTCTCCGACAGCGGGATGCCCGTGCGTACGCGGTGTCTGGAATCCCGCGCCTGATAACGTTCGCGGTGGTCGATGAGCTGTCCCCGAACCTTCGCCTGTATCCGTTAGTAGCCGGTGCTTCGTGACTCCGGCCCCACCCCACTTCGTTGCCGATGGACTCCAATCGTGATTCTGCTCTGGCCGGTGGACGGCGGGACATTCTCCGTCGCGCAATCCGTCTCGAGTACCTGACAGTCGGTTGGAACCTCGTTGAAGGTGGAGTGGCCATCACGGCGGCCGTCCTTGCGCGATCGATCGTGCTCTTCGGATTCGGCGTCGACAGCTTCGTCGAGTCCGCGTCGGGGCTGATCATGATCTGGCGATTGCGAACCGAGCGATCAGGTGTGGGCTCGGCAGCGCACGTCGAAGCCATCGAGCATCGCGCGCGTCGCTTGGTTGCGCTCTCGCTCTTTCTCCTCGCCGCATACGTCGTGTTCGACGCCGTCAACACGCTCCGTCTCAGAGAGCGTCCGGAGTTCAGCCCGGTTGGTATCGCGCTCACGGCGGTTTCGCTGGTCGTCATGGTTCGGCTCGCTCGCGCGAAGCGTCAAGTCGGTCGAGAGCTTGGAAGCCGTGCAATGCAAGCCGACGCGGGGCAGACGACCGCGTGTTGGTGGCTTTCCCTGGCGACCCTGCTCGGAGTGGCGCTCAACGGCATCTTCGGTTGGTGGTGGGCTGATCCCGTGACGGCGATCCTCGTCGCCGTGCTCATCGTCCGCGAAGGACGAGAGGCGTGGAGAGGCGACGAGTGTTGCGGGTGACCGATCCGCGGACGGTGTGAAATACCGCCGGTGAAAGTGCCGGACGGGTCATCCGGATGGGTCCGAGGCGGCCCCAAATCGGACCCATCGCGCTGACTCCGCACCAGAATTGAGGGAATTAACGCGGCCCGACGCAGCGATCACACGCGACACCTTCTGGGGCGCACGTCGGACATCTCATCGTCGCGACGCCGTCTTCGTCCGTGATCGTCATCTCGGCGTTGCAGTCGGCGCAGTGATGCTTGAAGACCACCTGCGACCCTCGTCCGCGGGGGTTTCGGCCCCCGATCCGGGAGCGCTGGACGACGACCTGCTCGTAGCACTTGGAGCACGCGATGACTGATGGTGGGCCATGGTCGCCGTGATCTCCGACGTCATCGGAGCGACAACTTGTCACAAAGCCCGTGACCATCGCGAGCGCCGCGACGGCAAGCAGGCGAGGTACCAGGGAGCGCGTGGGTTGGCGATTCATGGCCGAGTCCTCCGGGCCGCGACGAGGAATTCTGCGACGCGATGAGGTTCACATCGGAGGTTCAAGATTCAACCTACATCGCTCCGAGCCACTGTCGTTCGTGGTGTGCGCGTCCGCGGTGGGCCCTGCTGGCCTCCCCAGTTGCTTCGATCGAGCCAAGTCGAAGCGAGCAACAGGGTTGGCGAACGTCGAGGTGATGGCCGGACACCGACGCGGGACAGAGCGCTGAAGACTGCAAGCTCTCCTCGTTGACCCGCTCACGAGAATCGTATTAAGCTGCGAGTCATGGGACTGCCCCGGCTGAAGGCCTTCCTCGTCGCGTTGATGCCACTTCTCGTGGTTCCAGACGGAGTTTCCCTCACGATCTGCTTCTGCCGCCATACGAAATCGTCGAATCGCGAGCACGAGACCAAACCGGCGGCGCCAAACCCAGTCGGAAGGCAGCTCGCGAACATGCTCTCCGTCGCCGGCGGTCGGTGCATCACGTTCAACACTGCGCACGAAACTGACTCCACACCGCCGGCCGCAGGACTTGACCATCCCGTCTCGCCCGCAGTGATTCCTGTGGCGATGATGGACTTCCTGGCGCGTTCCAAGACCATCGACGTCGGCGATGCGCTTGCTCCGACACCCCACTTCTCACCACCGAAGCAACGTTCGGGTCCGTTGGTGATTTAGACCTTGCGGCGAAAGACGGCCGGTCTGGTTGCGTCGCAAGGCGCAGCCCTGGACTGATCCGGCCCGTCGATTTCGATCTCTGTCGTGGTCTCGACGTCCGTCGTTGGACGCCGCCATGGCCGACATCCTCAATTCCGCGTGCGACCTCTTCCGGCGCGGAGCCGCAGAAATTCACTCTTCATCACCAAGACAAAGGACCAACATGATCCGTTTCAATGCCTCACTCGGTGTGCTCGTGGTGATCGGAACGATCGCCTTCGCGCAAGACTCGGCTTCGAATCCGAAGACGAGCGTTCCGACGTATCCGAACGTCAACTGCCCGGTCATGGGCAAACCAGCCTCAACGAAGGTCTTCGTCGACACGATCTACGGGCGCGTCTACCTCTGCTGTGCCTCCTGCAACAAGAAGGTCCGGCAGGATCCCGAAGGCACCTACAAGGCCGCGTACCCGAAGACGACGCAGGCGAAGAACACGGTGTGCCCCGTCAGCGGAGATGCGATCGAAGCAGGCTCGCCGACGGTCAAGCTCCAGGGGTATGAGATCAACCTCTGCTGCAAGGACTGCGTGAAGCCGGCGCAGGATGACGCCCAGGTCGTTCTTGCGAAGGCGCTGAACCCAAAGCTGAAGGATGTGGGAAACACCACGTGCCCGATCTCCGGGAAGCCGGTCGTCAAGAATGCCTTCATCGTGATCGGAGACGAGATCGTCCATCTCTCGGCGTCGACGTGCGTTCAGGATGCCGAGAAGGTGCCGGCTGAAACCCTGAAGAAGGCGAAGGAGTCGGTCTCGAAGGCCGCGGAGTCGAAGCCCGAGAGCCGGTCGGCCGATCACCATTCCGGCGATGGCCACGGCGATCACGGCCACCATCAAGAGCACCACGACCAGTCCGACACGAAGAAGTGATCGGTGAGTCCACAGCGCCGCCGGCGTTCCCCGCGGGCGGCGTCGCTACGGAAGGAGAAGGGCATGACTCGCAAGAACTACGTCGCCCTCACGGGGGCACTCGTCTTGTCGTTTGGATGCTCGATCGCTCCGCCGATGCCGGATCCCGGTCGCGATCACCCCGCATCCGTCGATGCCGACGAGGCTCCCCGTCCGGCGCGGTCCGCAACACTCGCGATCGAGGCTGTACCCGCGATGATCTCGCATCCCGAATCAGCGCCTGGCGTGGGCGCGCATCATGCGCACGGAGCAGCTCCGCGTGCTGCCGAATCGCGGCGCGAGGCCGGGAACGCCGAGACGCGGCCACCCGAGTCTCGCCCAGCCCACGAGCATCACGAGCACCATCACGACGGAGAAGAAAAATGAGCTGCTGTTCGCCGCCGTCACCTCATCGCCGTCGAGGCCTGACGGTCGGAAGGTTGTTCTTGATTCTTGCAGCCGTCATCGCACTGGTTGCTGCCCTGGGGGGGTGCTCGACTTCTTCGACGCGAAGGGCGGATGTCGAGTCGGACCTCTCGTCCCGAATCGGAGCCGAAGCGCATCTCGGCCGAACGTGGAGCGAGTCGACACAGACGTTTGATCCACAGTGGTTGGATGAGGACCTCACCGAGGATCGGGCAGTCCAGATCGCTCTGCTGAACAACCCGCGCGTGGCCGCCCTCTACGAGACTCTCGGAATCGCGCGAGCCGAGCTTCTCCAGGCCGGCCTTCTCAAGAACCCGGTCTTCAGCGGGAACGCCAAATTCTTCGGCGAGGGAACGGAGATCGAGCTCGGGCTCGCGCAGTCCTTCCTGGACGTGTTCCTGATGCCGCTCCGGCGGCGCGTTGCCGAAACAGCGTTCGAAGCCCGGCGCGCCGAGGTGACGCGGGATCTCGTGCGCCTTGCGTTCGACGTCCGCCGGCAGTTCGTCGAAATCCGAGCGGCTCAGCAGGTCACCGAGATGCGGCGCCGCGCCGTCGAGGCGGCGGATGCGGGCAAGGAGTTGATGCGTCGCCTCCACGATGCTGGCAACGTCATCGATCGCGAACGGACTCTCGAAGAGTCGAGTGCCGCGACGGCACGGCTGGCTCTCGCGGACGCCGAAGCGCACGAACACGAGGCGCGGGAGCCTCTGAACACGCTGCTCGGCCTATGGGGACGGAAGACAGCGTGGCGGATCAGCGGACATCTTGGCGAGGACCCCGCGGTGAGCTTCGACATCGAGGCGCTCGAGTCCCGCGCGGTTCGTATCAGCCTCGATCTCGCGCGGTCGCGAAGCCTCGTCGACGAGGCCGCCCAGCAGGCCGGCGTGAGATCGTGGGAGACCGTGTTTCCGTCCGCGGACGCCGGAGTGGCGGTCAAGCAGGAGGCCGTCGGCGGCTGGGGCTTCGGCCCGTCGCTCGAGGTTGCGATCCCGCTCTTCGATCTCGGAACGGCAAAGAGTGCCGCTGCGGCGGCCGCATTGCAGCACGCCCTTGCCGACTACGCTGCCACCGCCATCGAAGTTCGGACGGCGGCGCGCACTCTGCGGGAACGGAGCCTCGCGCTGCGTGATCGCGCTGTCTACTTGCGATCAGTTGTCATCCCGCTTCGGGGACGACTCACGCACGAGACGCTCCAATTCTTTAACGCGATGCAAATCGGCGTCTTCGACGTCCTGATGGCGCGCCGGGAAGAACTCGACGCGGGTCGGGACTACGTCGAGTCGCTCCGTGATGCTTGGAGGGCGAGGCTGGATCTCTCTGAGCTGCTCGCCGGCAGCCTGAACCATGAGCGTCTCGGTTCTCCGAGCCAAGATCACTCGAAGCTCAGCGAGTCCGACATGACGGAGGGCCGTTACCATGACCGTTGATCGCCGCGCCTTCATGCAGAGATCCGCGATGGCGGTGGCCGCCGGCATCGCGTCCGGAAGCAAGGGATTTGCGCGTAGCCGCACGCTCGGGGACGAGGACCTTCGGAGCGAGATCCGACCGGGCATTCCGAACGAGGACTACGTTCCCGTCGTCACGCCTGATGGGGCCGCACTTCCATTCAAGATCGTGAGCGGTGTCAAGATCTTTCACCTGATCCCTGGCCCGGTCGAGCACGAGTTCGCACCTGGCCTCAAGGCGAATTGCTGGGGATACAACGGGCGCGTCCACGGCCCCACCCTCGAAGCCGTGGAAGGCGACAGGATCCGAATCTACGTCACGAACAAGCTTCCGTCACCGACCACGGTTCACTGGCACGGCATCTTCGTCCCGAACGGCATGGACGGCGTCGCCGGTCTCACCCAGCGGCCGATCGAGCCGGGCGAGACGTTCAAGTACGAGTTCCGGCTCGAGCAGCACGGGACGTTCATGTATCACCCGCACCATGACGAGATGGTGCAGATGGCGATGGGGCTCATGGGGATGTTCGTCGTCCATCCGCGCAAGCCACCGGAGCGACGCACGCAGCGGGACTACGTCTATCTGTTGAACGAGTGGGCGATCAAACCGGGAACGAGACGTCCCGATCCGAACGAGATGACGGACTTCAACATCTTCACGTTCAACGGCAAGGCATTCCCCGGAACGTCGCCAATCATCGCGCAGCGCGGCGAGCGAGTTCGAATCCGGATTGGCAACCTGAGCGCCACCGACCACCACCCCATACACCTCCACGGCACGAACTTCTGGATCGCTGAAACTGACGGCGGTGCGATCCCGGACTCCGCGCGATGGCCGGAGACGACCGTACTCGTTCCAGTCGGGAGCACACGAGCCGTCGAGTTCGAGGCCAACAACCCGGGCGACTGGACCCTTCACTGCCACATGACGCATCACATGATGAACCAGATGGGCCACGGGATTCCGAATCTGATCGGCATCGATCCCTCGATCGTCGACGAGAAGCTCGGAGCGGTCCTGCCGGAGTACATGACGATGGGTCAGACGCCGATGGAGGGGCACGACCACGAGATGCAGGAGATTCCTCCGAACAGCATTCCGATGTTCGGCGGCCCGGGTCCGTTCGGATACATCAACATGGGCGGCATGGTGACCGTGCTGAAGGTTCGCGAGAGACTCTCCGGCGAAGGGGACCCTGGTTGGTACGAGCATCCAGTGGGAACGGCCGCGGACGTCGCCAAGCAGGAAGAGCTTGACGCGGATGGGATCAAGCCATGAACTCGCCGCCAACGAAAGGGCGTCGATGGGTGCGGCGAACGCTGATCGTGACCCTCGTTGCGTTCGTCGGAATCCAGTTCGTGCCCGTCGAACGCACGAACGCCCCGGTCGATTCGGCGCGCACCATCAACTCCGTCCTCCACCCTCCGGCTGATGTCGCGAAGCTCATGTCGGACGCTTGCGACGACTGTCACTCGGACTCCACGCGTTGGCCGGCCTACTCGTGGGTCGCTCCTGCCTCCTGGTTGATCGCCTACGACGTGCACCACGCTCGCGAGCACATGAATCTCTCGCGGTTCGGAGTGGAGGTCGTCGAGGATCAGGCGGCGGTGCTCGATGACGCCGCGGAGCAAGTCCGGTCGGAGGAGATGCCGCTCCCGAGGTACAAGCTCATGCACCCGCCTGCGCGCCTCTCGAACGCCGATCGTCAGAAGCTCGCTGCTTGGTTCGAAACGACATCGCGCTCCCTGCGCGGCGGGTCACCGCAGTCGAAACCGAGCGATCACCACGAGCACACACACGAGCATCGATGATTCAGGAGCGCTGGATGGACGCCGTCTGACGTCGCGCCGTTTTCGCAGTTCGGCTCGGCGAGCACGTCGCGTTCGAGGACCCGAGCAGCCAACGATTCCGATCGACCGGCTTCGAACGCGTGCGTAGGGGCACTGTACGGACAGCGTCGTACGCGGAGTCACATCGGAGTCCGAGACGCCGAAAACCAGTGCGAGGGATGGGCCGAGAATCGCGTCGCCAGTAGAATCCAACGAAGCGATCCGACGCTCCGATCGTAGGAGACACAGAGCGCGTCATGGCACTTCGCCGAATCGTCATCCTGGCCGTCATCCCTGGACTCGTGCTTCCGGGATCTCTGGCGTTCCAGCTCTGCTTCTGCGGAGCTTTTCGCGGCCACACGGAACGTAGGTGCTGCGTGGGTCAGGAAGCCGGTGTGCAACCCGCGCAGCGTGAGAGTCAGCGGAAGCGCGGGTCCGGTACCGAGTCCCACTTGGCGAATCACGAGCACGGGAGTTCGTGCCACTGCTTCCGGATTTCGTTGCCGGACCGACCAGCGAGTGACCGCGCGACAGGGGTTGTTCGCCTCGCGAAAGTGCTCGATGCCACGGCTATCGCTCCCGCCGTCGAATCGCTGATCGTCCACGCGCGAGAATCTGCATCGGGGTCACCGGCACGGCCGGGACTCGCGATGCTGTCGCTACCCTCGCGTAGCCGCACTCTGCCCTTGCAGATCTGATCAGCTCCGTCCCACCCGGCGTTTGTCGGGTGGTCCGATTCCTGGTGCCGGGTCACATCGACCCGAGCTCGCTTTCCAAGGTCTCGAAGACGGAGTTCTCACATGTCCTTCAGCAGATTCACCAACGTCGTTCTCGTGTCCATGATCTCCATCGCGTTCGCAGTCGCACAGGACGGCAAGGCCAAACCGGGTCCAGCGGACGCGGCCCCGAGCGTTTCGGTCCCTGCGTACCCGAACGCGAAGTGCCCGATCATGGGCAACCCCGTTTCCGCCAACTTCGTGGACACCGACTACGGCCGCATCTACTACTGCTGCGGCGGTTGCGCGAAGAAGATCCAGGCCGATCCGGAGCGCGCCTACAAGTCCGCGTACCCGAAGTCGAGGGAGATCGAAAACAAGACCTGCCCGGTCACGGGTGCCGCAATCGACGCCAAGGCGCAGACGATCAAACTTCAGGGCTACGAGTTCAAGGTCGGAAGCAAAGAGTGCGTCAAGGAAGCGCGCGCGAATTCGCAGCTCGTTCTCGCGAGGCTGCTGAATCCGAAGGCGAAGTTCGTAGACAACAAGACCTGCCCGGTCACCGGGAAGCCGGTAGATGCAAACTGCATGGTTCTGATCGGCGATGAGCTCGTGTGCCTCTCGTCGCTGAAGGCGGTCGATGACGTGCGCAAGGCCCCCAAGCAGATGCTTGAGAGAGCCAGGGACCTCGCCGCAGGAAAAATCGTTCCGCCGCTGCCGGCGGACGAGAAGAAGCCCGGGCACGACGGGCACGACCCGCAGGGACACGACTCCCACCACCACTGATGATCGTGCTTCGATCCGCGTGATCGTGATCGACAGGAAACGCCGGCTCCGACCTTCGGCCGGCGTTGTGGCAGCGTGCTCTTGAACACAAGCACGCGCGGATTCCGATCCGGGTCTCTGGATCGAGGCAATCGAAGGGCACGAACATCTCGGGTTCGCGTGGCATTCCGGAACTGCATGTTCCAGGAGGCATTTCATGAAGTCTGCATTACTCATCGTCGTGATGGGCGCGGCCCTCTCGACTGGATCGCTCGGCCAAATCCAGTCGATCGAACTTCGCTCGGGTGAAGTCGTGATAGGTCGGGTCACGAACGTCTCGGATCGAGACGTCACGATCGAATCCAACTCCCTGGATCCGACGACGCGAAGCGTCGCGAGATCAGATCTCGCACCACTCTCGCATTACACGATCATGGCAGCGAGGTCTGATGCCGCCGATGCGAAGGCACACGCCAAGCTCGCGGTCTTCGCTCGCGAGATCGGGCTTCCTGCACAGGCCATCGCGGAATACGCCGAAGCTGCGCGGCTCGACCCAACGCTCAAGCCGCAGATGGACGCCGGAACCCGTGAGGTGAGGAACGGACTTGCCGCCGATCTCCTCGACGACGCGAAGGACGCGGTGGGGGACGGGCGCCTGGCCGCCGCGCGGCTTCTGTTGCACACGATCGGCTCGAAGTACTCCGACACTCCTGCGGCGCGGGACGCCCAGGCCCTCGTGGTCGAGATTGCGGCGAAGGAAGCATCGGCTCATCCGGGAACGAAGGTCATCGCTTCCAAGGATCTCGAGGCAGCGATGAAGAAGGCCGCCGAGCATCTGCAGAGTGCCGAGAGAGTCGGGGGCGAGCCTTCGCCACACGGCGGCCTTCGCGCCCAACGTCGGATCGAGAACCAGATCGTCCAACTCGAGTCGGCATGGAAGGTGATCAAGGACCTGGCGGGGGCCACCGGGGACACTGAACTCACGGATCGATTCCAGAAGCAGCGGGAGAGCATCCGCCAAACGCTCGTGAACGCCTACCTCGCCATCGGCACGCTCTTCGTTGAGCGACGCGCGCTTCCTAACGCAGATGAGTACTGCGAAAAGGCGTGTGAACTCGATCCCGAGAACAAGGACAACCACACACTCCACCGGTTGATCCTCGATGCGAAGATCTCGCGCGGGTACGGGAAGGCTCGGACGCGATGAAACCCGCCAACGGCTACGGGGTCTTCTCGGGGTTGGGCCTCCCACTCTGGACGTTCGCCACATGCGTCGTGCTCGGCTGCAGCGCGTTTCAGCCGGCGTCGGAGACAGTCGCTGGACCCCTGGCCGGCGGTGACCGGCTCGAATTGGCGCGACGGGCGTCCTTCACGCTGCACGTTGTGGCTCAGCGCCACCCGTGTCCGTTCCACCCCACAACGCGGGACGATCTCTTTGGGCCGCTTCCCGGCCATGGATGCAAGATTCGCGTCTTGGGATCTGGGTTCCTCATCGACGACGATGGATTCTCTCTCACGAATCACCATGTCGTCGAAGACGGCGTACTGATCGAGGCTGACTTTGGAGACGGTAAGCGGCGTCCGGTGGAGTTGCGCGGCAGCGACCCCGATACAGACATCGCGCTCGTTCGAGTCCTCGATGCGCCGCGTGTTCCGTGCGCGCCCCTTGGAAGCACGCGAAACCTTCGCGTGGGCGATCCCGTGTCCGCAATCGGATCTCCGCTTGGGCTCGGGGGAACGCTGGCGCAGGGAATCGTGACATACCTTGGGCGGACCTTTCCCGGGGAGGTGGACGTGCCGTTCATCCAAACGAATGCCGGACTTCATCCGGGCAACAGCGGCGGAGCACTGCTCGATTCGGAAGGTCGGGTCGTTGGCGTGACGTCGGCCATCGTCCACTCGGAGGGACTCGGATTCGCGATTCCGATCGACCTTGCGCTCGACATCGTGAGGTCCCTCCGCGCCGCCGGCCACGTCGTGCGGGGCTCGATCGGAGTGGAGACGCAGCCGTTGGAGGCAGATCTCGCCCAGGCTCTCGGTCTACCGATTTCGATCGGGGCGCTGATCACCGACGTTCGCGACGGAGGTCCGGCGGCCGCAGCCGGGCTACGGCCGCGTGATGTGCTCATCGCGCTCGGCGGCGACGATGTCCCATCCGACGGAACGGATCGCGCGATAATCGCGCGGCTTCGGCCCGGCTTGGATGTCGTCGCTCGCGTGGCGAACGCCAAGGGAGCGCGGGACGTGGCGATCGCGGTTGTTCCGCGCGAGCGGATGAAGGCCGCCTCCCATTCCAACCTCACCTCCCCCCTGGGCATGAGCGTTGGCGAAACGGTCGATGCGCGTCCGGGCGCCGTGATCCTCGATGTGGAGCCCGGCGGAGCCGCGGAGCGGGCGAAGCTCGAACCGGGTGACGTCATCGTCGAGACCGACGGCCGGATCGTGGCGACGCTTGAAGACTTTAAGTCGGCGTCGGAGCCGTTTCTGCGCGGCCATCACGCGCTCCTCTTGCAGGTCCGAAGAAGGACGCGCCACCTGTTCGCAGTCATCAAGCCAGAGTCATGAACCGAAACAAGGCGAAATCGAAACGGCGAATGTCCACAGACTGCGGCAAGTACGCGCGGACGAGGCGCGCCCCCGCCTTACGTCGAGGGGCGCATCGAAGTGCCGCGGTCGAACGCGGGATGTCATTCGGTCCCGCATTCTTCAGCACGCAGCCGCGCGGCCTCATTCGTGACCGGTGTCCGGAACCGAAGGATGCGATGCCGATTGTACGGGTCTATCTTTCCAATGGCGAGGTCCTGGACGTGTGCCACGTCATCGGGCTTGCGTCCACGTGGCTGGCGCTTGCCATATACGATGACCCCGGCGGCACGACGACGCGGGCGGTGCGAAAAGATCTCGTGCCGTATGGGGCGATCACTCGGATCGCAATCTCGAAGGGACGCGGTGAGGGCGCGCAGATCGGATTCAACCCAGATCACTCGTCATTCGTCGTCAACGGTCCGTCGTATGCAGACGGATGCAACGCGGAATCCATGCTTGGGCTCATGAAGAGCCCACATCCATCCGGGGCTGAGGAGTCGTCATGATCGCCGAGGCCCGACAACGCCCCGGAGCGGTCGAGTGCGAGTCACACGAAGGAACGCCATGAAGATCCTGTCCGCCCTTCTCAAGCTGCTTGGCATCATCTTCGTCCTCGCGATCGGCGCACACTTCATCGTGCCGGGAGGACTCGTGCGGCTCCCGCCGTGGACACACACAAGCACGATCTACGTATGCCCCATGCCGGAGGATGCTGAGGTGCAATCCGACCGCCCCGGCCGATGTCCCAAGTGTGGAATGGATCTTGTTCCGGCTTCCCGGAGTCTGCCGATGGAGACGGGAGCGAGCCATGCCGGGCACGACGTGCCAGCGGCGTCCCAAGCAGCGGGTCACAGCGCGCAGGAAACGCGTCCGGGCGTAGGCCACCCGATCCGCTACTACTGCCCCATGCACCCGAGCTACCAGTCCGATCGTCCGGGTGAGTGTCCCATCTGCAACATGACACTCGTGCCGATGCAGGAGGGCGAGGTACCCGCGCCATCCTCAGTGCCAGGCCACGCCATCACGACAATCCATCCTGATCGCCAGCAGCTCATCGGTGTCAGGTTCGGCAGGGTTGAACGGACGCGAGTGTCGAAATCGCTGCGCGTCGTCGGGCGAATCGATTACGACGAAACGCGACTCGCGGCCGTAAACCTCAAGTTCGGAGGATGGGTCGAAGACTTGTACGTCAAGTCGACGGGTCAGTCGGTTCGAAAGGGCGATCCAGTGATGATCGTTTATAGCCCCGAAGTTCTCGAGGCCGAGCGGAGCTTCATCGTCGCGCTTGCGGGAGCGTCGGGTGGCGAGCGTGACACGTCGTTCGCGCGAGAGAGTCTACAGAGTGCACGTGAGCGTCTCCTGCTTTGGGACTTCACGCCCGAACAAATTGACGCGCTCTCAGCCACAAAGAAGCCCGAAACGAGGGTCACGATCACGTCGAAAGTCGACGGAGTCGTTACGCGCCGAAACGTGGTGAAGGGTGCCGCCATACAGCCTGGCACGAATCTCTTTGAGACTGCGGAACTCTCGACGGTCTGGGTGCTCGCGGACATCTACCAGAACGAGGTGGCGGAAGTTGCGGTAGGGCAATCCGCTGTCGTGACACTTGCGACGTCACCTGAGAATCAATTCTCGGGAACGGTGAGCTACGTGTACCCCTACCTGAACGAATCCACGCGGACGGTGCGAGCGAGGATCGAAGTCCCAAACCCGGGTGGCGTCTTGCGTCCCGGTACCTACGGAAACGTAATGATCGCCGTCGACCTTGGTGAACAGCTCATCGTCGACGACGGCGCCATTCTCGACAGCGGCACGCGCCAGATTGCATTCGTCGACACAGGGAATGGCCGCTTCGAACCCAGAGAGCTGACGCTCGGGGCAGCCATCGGCGGACGTCGGGTCGTGAAATCTGGGCTTGTCGAGGGCGAGAGCGTTGTGACGACCGCGACGTTCCTGATTGATTCCGAGAGCAGACTGAAGGCGGCGCTCATATCGGGAGGAGGCTCGGGAGCGAAGGAAGCGGGCGGGCACGAGGGGCACGGAGGACAAGGTCGATGACGACTCGACGGGTAGAGCCGGACCGCGGAGCGATGGCATGATCGAACGGATCATCGGATTTTGCGCGCACAACAAGTTCCTCGTGCTCATTCTCGCGGCCGTCGGTGTCGCAATCGGGATCTACTGTGTGGCCCACGTTCCGCTCGACGCGATCCCCGATCTGTCCGACACGCAGGTGATCATCTACTCGAGGTGGGACCGCAGCCCGGACATCATCGAAGATCAGGTCACCTACCCAATCGTGACCGCGCTGTTGGGTGCGCCGAGGGTGAAAGCGATCCGGGGGTTTTCGGACTTCGGGTTCTCGTACGTCTACGTGATCTTCCAGGACGGGACGGACCTCTACTGGGCGCGCAGCCGCACGCTCGAGTACTTGAGCAAGATCACGCCGCGACTTCCGGAGGGAGTGAAGACTGAGCTTGGACCCGATGCAAGTGCGGTTGGGTGGGTCTACCAATACGCACTTGTAGATCGGACCGGCCGGCAGAGTCTCGCGGAGCTCCGCACGTTCCAGGACTGGTACCTTCGCTACTGGATTCAGTCCGTGCCGGGCGTTGCAGAGGTCGCATCGATTGGCGGATTCCAGAAGCAGTATCAGATCAGCGTCGACCCGACGGCCCTCCTCGCTCACAACGTTTCGCTCCCGGCAGTCGTAGATGCGATCCGCAAGGGCAACAACGATGTCGGCGGCCGCCTCGTCGAGTTCAGCGGCGCAGAGTACATGGTGCGCGGCCGCGGTTACGCCAAGTCTGTTGGGGACATTGAGGGCATCGCCGTCGCGACGGACTCGAACGGGACACCGATTCTCGTCCGCAACATCGCTCGCGTGACCCTCGGCCCGGAGATCCGGCGTGGGATTGCCGACCTCGACGGCATCGGCGACACCGTCGGCGGGATCGTCGTGATGCGCCACGGGGAGAACGCGCTGGCTGTCATTGACCGCATCCGGGAGAAACTCGAATCCGTGAAGGGTTCGCTTCCGCCGGGGGTCGAACTCGTCACGACATACGACCGCTCGGAGCTCATTCGAAGCTCCATCGACACACTTACAAGCGAACTGATTCAGGCCCTCATCGTCGTCAGCATCGTGATCTTGATCTTCCTCTGGCACATACCGTCAGCCATCGTTCCGATCATCACGATCCCGATCTCGGTGATCCTGGCGTTCATCCCGATGTACCTGATGGGCGTCTCCTCAAACATCATGTCCATCTCGGGGATCACAATCTCGATCGGGATCCTCGTCGACGGCGCGATCGTGGAGGTTGAAAACGCCTACAAGAAGCTCCAGCTTTGGGATGCGGGGGGGCGCATCGGCGACTACCACGAGGTCCGTCTGCGCGCGCTCAAGGAGGTTGGGCCTTCTGTCTTCTTCTCGCTCTTGGTGATTGCCGTTGGGTTCATGCCCATCTTCGCGCTCGAAGAGCAGGAGGGCCGGCTCTTCAAACCGCTTGCGCTGACGAAGAACCTGACGATGGCGATGGCCGCGATCCTTGCGATCACGCTGGATCCGGCGATTCGAATGCTCTTCACGCGCATGGATTGGTTGCGCTTCAGACCGCGACCGCTTGCATGGATCTACAACCAGGTCACGGCGGGCCGGTACTACGCGGAGGAACGGCATCCGATCAGCCGCCTGCTCTTTGCGCTCTATGAAAAGCCGTGCCGATTCGTCATCAAGCATCGGGCCCTGACGATCGGAATTGCAGTGATCCTCACACTCACGGCGGTGCCGCTCGTCGTCGACCTGCCGTTCCTTTCTTCGCGATCGAGTGCGTTCGAAAAGCTCGGCTCCGAGTTCATGCCTCCCTTGTGGGAGGGCGACATGCTCTACATGCCCACGACCTTTCCGGGGCTCTCGGTGACGGCCGCGCAGGATCTCATGGCTCGGATGGACCAGGTCTTGATGACGGTACCTGAGGTCAAGCGGGTGTTCGGCAAGGCCGGACGAGCCGAGACGTCAACCGACCCTGCTCCGTTCTCGATGATGGAAACGACGATCTTGCTGCGGCCACCCTCGGAGTGGCGCAGCAAGCGCCGGTGGCATTCGGAGCTACCTGCCTGGGTTCGTGCGCCCCTTGGGCACATCTGGCCGGAGCACATTGACAAGGACGAGTTGATCGCCGAGATCAATTCGAAGATGCAATTTCCCGGCGTGACAAACGCATGGACGATGCCGATCAAGACACGGATCGACATGCTCACGACCGGAGTCCGGACCCCAATTGGCATCAAGGTCTTTGGTGCCGATGTCAAGACGATCGAGGATATTGGGATCCGGATCGAGACGATCCTCAAGGATGTTCCAGGGACCCGTAGCGTTTTCGCTGAGCGGACAGGGGGCGGGTACTTCCTTGACTTCGAACTGAAGCGAGATCGACTTGCGCGGTACGGAATCACCGTGCAAGAGGCGGAGATGGTCATCATGTCTTCGATCGGCGGCGAGCCGGTCACGACGACGGTGGAGGGACGCGAGCGGTACACGGTCAGCGTTCGCTATGCGCGCGAGCTCCGGGACGACATCCCAGAGTTGAACCGGGTCCTCGTCCCAACCATGTCAGGAGCACAGATTCCACTCGGCGAACTCGCGGACATCAAGCTCGTCGAAGGGCCGGCGATGCTTCGCGACGAGAACGGCCTTCTCGTCGGCTACGTGTACGTGGACACGGCGGCGAGCGACATCGGTGGCTACGTCGCGCGGGCGAAGGAATCCGTCAACCGCAGTCTCGATGTTCCCAGCGGCTACTCACTCGCCTGGAGCGGCCAATACGAGAACATGCTGCGAGTCAAGGAGCGGATGACGATCGTCGTGCCTATCACCCTCTTTCTGATCTTCGTCATCCTCTACATGAACACGAAGTCACTCGTGAAGGCTGGGATCGTGATGCTTGCGGTTCCATTTTCGGCGATTGGAGCACTCTGGCTCCTGAAGATCCTCGGCTACCAGATGTCCATCGCGGTCGGAGTGGGAATCATCGCGCTGATGGGGCTCGACGCCGAGACCGGCGTGTTCATGCTTCTGTTCCTCGACCTGGCGTATGCAGAGGCCGTCAGAGAAGGGAAGATGCGGAGTTTCAAGGATCTCACGGAAGCCATCGTCCACGGCGCCGTGAAGCGCGTCCGCCCCAAGCTGATGACGGTTGCGTGCGCATTCATCGGCCTGCTTCCGATCATGTGGTCGCAAGAGACCGGCGCCGACATGATGAAGCGCGTAGCCGCACCTCTCATGGGCGGGCTCATCACGAGCTTCTTGCTCGAACTCATGGTGTATCCAGCGATCTACGCCGTTTGGAAGTGGCGCTTCGAGATGAAGAGGGGGACTGTCGAGCCGGCGCAGCTTGCGATCCCCGTGCTGAGGGGACATTGACCCGGAGGCGATCTCATGCATGCGATGAGTGTCATGACCCAGTGCGGCGGCCGCACGCGCTTTTTCGCGTCGCTCGCCATCACGCTGCTTGCCCAGTTCGCCGGCTGTGCGATCCGGCCGATGGGAGAGGACGATGAGCGTGCCCGCGCGGAAGAGGCCGGCAGGACGCTGATGGAAGAAGCCGCGCTGCCGGACCTATCTGGAGACCCGGAGCCGGATGTCTACCTCCGATATGCGCTTCTCTCGAACGCTGAACTCCAGTCCCGCTACTGGGAGTGGCGCTCGGCCATTGAGCAGGTCCCGCAGTCATCGAGCTTTCCGAATGCCGCCGTGCCGTTCTCCTACATGTTCAGTTCGGAAAACGTGAAGGCGTGGGACCGGACGACTCTCGGGATCACGAACGACCCGATGACCAACATTCCGTTCCCGTCGAAGGTCGCGGCGGCGGGCGAAATCGCGCTTGAGGCGGCCCGCGCCGCAGGGCTGCGATTCGAGGCTGCGAAGTTCCAGTTGCAAGGACGGGTGCTCGCGACATACGTGGATCTTGCACTCCTCGGCGAAACGATCCGAATCGGTGCAGAGGGCGTCGCGCTGATGCGGCAAATCGTCGCCCAGACTTCCGCTCGCGTGCAGAACGGCAGTGCGGGCCAACAGGAACTGCTCCGCGCGCAGACCGATTTGGATCTCGCCCAGAACACGCTTGCGACCCAGCGTGCGCAGGCGGCGGGGCTTATCGCCAAGATGAATGCCCTCCTGGGGAGGTCGCCAGACGCGCCCGTGGCGCTGCCCTCGGCGATGCCTAAGCCTCGGCTGCTATCCGTCGAAGACGCGGAGCTCATCCGACTTGGGTCTGAGCGCAGTCCCGAACTCTCGGCCCTTGCGCGCGATGTCGCAGGTCGCGTGCGTTCGGTCGATCTCGCGCAGCAGGGTGACCTTCCAGACTTCTCCTTGTCGTTCAACCTGCTCGGGACGGTCACACAGACCCTCGGCGGCATGATTATCCTCCCGACGCGCCTCGCGGCCATTCAGGGCGCTGTCGACCAAGCACGAGCGAATCTGAATGCGGCGGAATTGGCGCGCCGACAATACGCGTACGACTTGGCGGCGAGCTTTGTTCTCAACCTCGCGGTCCTGCGGAACGACGAGCGCCAGATCACGCTGTTCGAGGGAACGGTCGTTCCACGGTCAGAGCAAACCGTGTCGATTGCGCTTACGTCGTACGCCGCGAATCGCACGGGTTTTCTGGAGATACTTGATGCCCAGCGCACACTCCTCGACGCGCGGCTCACTCTGTCGCAGGTGAAAGCGGAGCGCGAAAAGGCGCTTGCTGCAATCGAGACGTGGTCGGCGTTAGACGTCGAAACATTGACCCCTGGGCGGATGGCGGTTCGCGGTACCATGCCGACGCAACGGTCTGGGGGGCCGACGGGGGGACGCGGTGGAATGAGTGGTCCGCCGCCGACTGGAAGTGCTGTGATGGGCCGATGAGTCTATCTGGAACCCACCAACAGGGGTTTCGCGATACTCATACCTGCGGAGGGAGAGCCGTTGCCCGGATGAGCGACCGCGGCGCCGCACTGCTCAGGATGAGTTGGTCTCCAACGGCGTTGTCCCGTCTCACGCAGCTTCGATCCGAGTGAGACCGCGCGTCAAGATCGCTGACTATTCTGGAGGAGGTTCGGGAAGTTGAGCGGGGCGTGGAGGTTCGAGGTCGTGACATAGAGCCGCTGGTGCATGGACTGCGATTGAATCCAAGTGGCGTTCTTGGGCGTCGCTCGGATGCGCTTGGTTTCATGGCCGTCGTACGAACAAGGGGCAATCGTTCAGTCCGCGACGCGTTGGCATTCTCTTGGCAGTGCTCCCCTAGAATTGCCTTCAATCGCCGTCCTCGTTCGGGAGATTTCATATGCCTAATTCAAAACTCGCCGTGATCTTCATCGTGCTTGTCGCCATGGTCGGAATCGTCAGTGCGCAGGTTCCGGCTCTGTCCGCAGTTGCGACGACCACGCCGGCTCCGCCGACCATCACACTCAGCGTGACGAACGCAGCGGCCAACTCGCACGTCATCCTCGCCGGGTCGCTCAACCAGGGTCCGGGCACGATGGGCGGCATCACCCTCGGTATCGCTACACCTTGGTTCTTCATGGACATGGGAACCACGAACAGCAACGGTGCGTTGACGTTGGTCGTGAACGTCAATCCGGCGTCGCTGCCGAATCCGTTGTCTGGAACGACGGCCTACACGCAGGCTGGTGTCGTCACGATGCAGACCACCATGGGTGGCGGAGGCATGACTGGCGGCGGGATGAACGGTGGTGGCATGACCGGCGGCGGTACGATGGGCGGAGGTGGAATGGGAAGCGGCAGCATGAGCGGCGGTGGCACCATCAACTGCAACGGAATGACGATCACCTTGTCAAACGTTGCGAGCTTCATCTTCCCGTGACGGGGTATTAGATCGATCGCGGCGCGTCGCAGTGCGATCGCTGACTGTCGCGCGCCGTGAAGGCGACGACGTAGATTTCGCTCGCCACTGACCGCGGGCGGACGCAGTGGCGTGCTTCGAGCGTAGGAGGATGGTCAGCGGCAGTGTTCGACGCCATCGCGCCGGATCTGGACATGCCGACCCCGGACATTGCAAGGGCGGATGATCTTCCACTTCGGGGGGGGGCGATCGAGGGACCGCACGCCGAAGATGGCTCGGCCGCGTGCGCAGGACCTCGGTCCGCGACGAACGACGCGGCGGCGTCGTGAGAATGCGATGCGAGCGCATTTTCGAACTGCCCCAGTTCGGTGCGGTGGGGTTCGGAATTCACAACTCCACACATTCCGACGGCGTGTAAGATCTTCCCGGGCGCGCGCGCGCCCATTGCCCACAAATAGCCGAGGATTGCATGATCAACCGTCTTCTGCACCAATACACTCTCGCACTGTTGCTTGCTTGTTCGTTGACCGGGCCACTGACGAGCCAGACCGTCGGCTACACGATTACCGCCGGTCTGGCGACTGTGCAGCCACAGCCGGGCACGACGCTGACCGTCGGCGCCTACAACGGGATGATGCCGGGCCCCGAGATCCGCGTGACAGAGGGGCAGACGCTCCGGGTCCGTTTCGTCAATAACCTCTCCGAGCCGAGTTCCCTCCATTGGCACGGCCTCGAGATCCCGGCGGGCATGGACGGAGTGCCGGGCGTGTCGCGCCCCGCCGTCGCACCGGGCCAGGAATTCACCTACGAGTTCGTCCCAAGTGAGTCGGGGACCTTCTGGTTCCATCCGCATGCGGAGAACCAGATGAACACAGGACTGCATGCGGCGCTCATCGTCGACCCGGCCAATCCCGCAGTTGACCCGCCCTTCGACGTGGAGCGGACGATCATCCTCGACGACTCCATCGGGGCGATCAGCATGAGCTCGATGATGGGCTCGATGAGCATGCCGGCGTTCCCGGGGACGAGCACCTTCGCGGGTCACCTCATGAACGGGAAGACGAGCGCGGGGCAGACGCCCATGACCGTAAACGCCGGCCAGCGTCTTCGTCTGCGATTCATCAACGCGGCGGCGCGCTCTCACTATGTGGTCGCGCTCGACGGGCACCCCATGACGGTCACGCACGCCGACGGTCGGCGGATCACCCCAGTCGTGCGGCAGGCGATCCCTATCGGCATTGGTGAACGGTACGACGTCATCGTCGATCTGAATAACCCAGGCGTGTGGAGCTTGGCGGCTTCCGCCATTACGAATCGCGGCGTTACGCTCGTCCGCGCAATCGTCGCATACGCGGGTTCGACGAACCCAGTGCCGTCCGCCACGTACGTCCCGGCGAATCTCGCCACTGGGACCCTCCTCGCCTACACGGACTTGGCTGCGGCCGATCCCGTCCCACCGATCACGGCCGCGCCGAACCGCAGCTATTCGCTGACGCTCGGCGTAGCCATGAACATGATCGCGGGGACGATGGCTTTCACGTTCAACGGCCAAGCCTGGCCCAACGTGACGCCCATGGCGTTGTCGCCCAACGACGAAGTGCAGGTGACGCTGACGAACACGTCGATGATGATGATGAACGGGGAGATGTGGCACCCGATCCACCTCCACGGGCACCGCATGCGCCTCCTGAACGCGGCGGGCGGTGTCACATCTCCGCCGATCAAGGACACGATCCTCATCAGGCCCGTGGGCGCTGGCGCGAGCACGCAGACCGTCCAGTTTCTGGCCGACAACCCGGGCCGCTGGGTGATCCACTGCCACGACGTCATGCACATGAGCCTCGGCATGATGACGCTTTTCCAGTATGGCGCCGACAGCGATGGGGACGGCCTCGTCGACTCCGCCGACATCGATCCCCTGAGCGCCTACCCGGCGCTGACAACTTCCGAATTGGCGTCGGCCTACCAGATCGGCGGAAGCGGGTTCGTAGCCGTTCAGTGGCCTGCTGGCAGCCCGGTTACATTCTTCGCCGGTCTGAATGAGCTTTCCCCCGCGGTCGACCTCGGGTTGCCGGGCACGCTCCACCTCTGGCCCGTCTTCGAGACGGGTTCGGGAGTGACGAGTGCGAACGGCACGGCGACGCTTCCATACGTGCTGCCGAACGACCCGTTGCTGCATGGCGTCTCGTTTGGCACGCAGGCTGTGTGCGGCTCGACGCTCGCACCGGGATTTCGAGTCTCAACCTTCCTCCGGCTACGGATCCTTTGATCATGCCGCGCGGACAATCGCCACACGGCAGCATCGCTATTCGTCGTGGGCGCTGACGTCATCGAGGAGCCGCTGTTCGAGGACTGGCGTCCAGGGAGGCCGAGATCCAACTCCTCGACCTCAGTCGATCGAACGTGCGCCGGTTCTCTTTGTCCGCTCATTGCGAGCTCACAGCGACCCAGATGAGCGCCATCGTGAGGCAAGCGCGCAGCCGGCGTTCGGCCTCGGTTTTCTTGGGGTCTGACGAGCTTGCCCCCGCCATCGAGTAGGAAGAGCACGGGTCGCAATGACTCGTGCTCTTTCCATTTCCGGGCACCACATCTCGCCCCTCCGAGGTCGCGCCGCCGCCTTCTCCGGGCCTGCAAGGCGTCCTCGGCACCTCGAAGAACGTGATCGTGGCGGCGCCGGTCGCGGGGTCCAGCACGATGCCCTGGATCAGCCCCCGCAGGATCTCGCGGCGTTCGAGGAGCGTGCCCGATCCCAGGACCGCGGGGACGCCTTCGAGGCCCTGAACCATGCGCTTCACGTCGTCGCGGGCCTTCTCCACGTCGAGGCGCTTCGTGCGGAGGGCGTCCATCTCGAGTCGAACGGCTTCGACCTCGTCACGCAGCGCCAGGATCTTCGGTTCGAGCATCGGCGCGAGCGCGGGGCTGAGACAGCCGACCAGCTCTTCGATCTTCGTCTCCCGCATCCGGAGCGTCTCCGCGAGCCGCTTCTCGCGCGCCTGCGCCTCGGCCGCCTGCGGTGCTGAGTGCCACAGCATTCTGCACTTTCTGTTCGAGAACTCGACACGGGCGAGGTGGTCCGGACGCGGGGACAGGTTGCGGACGCCCGGCCGCGTCGGCAGTCGAAGCCAGGTACTCGGTCGTGCCGCTCGTGGAATGGTTGGCCCGTCAGGCCGCATCGGGCTCGGCTCCCGCCTGGGGACTCGTACAGCTCTCACAGCGCGCAGATCGGTTCGCGGCCAGGCGCGCGGCACGGGCAGCCGCGCGCTGGGTGCTCAGGGTCTTCTGGACGTTGCCAGCGGTGCCGAGGTACATCTCGTCCGGCGTCTCACCTCCGAACGCGGCGTGCGGCAGAACGGAGTTGTGCTCGGTTACGTAGAACGCGACGAGCCTCTCGACCTGCCGAGAATTCTCGAGGCTATGCAGGAACAGCCACTGGTGCTTCAATGTCCTCCAGAAGGCTTCGATCATGGAGTTCGAGAACAAGAGCTGCGTTCTTGCGATCACGCGACGTAGTACGCCAGGGGCGAGGAAGTCGTCCACGTGGTGATTGCAGTTCTCGCCTCCCGCATCGGCCATCAGCATCGGCGAACCTTCGCGGCCGTTTCGTGCTTTGGCAGCGCGAGCAAGGATCTCGACCGTACTCCTCGGATCGAAGTTCTCGGCCACCTTCCATGCAAGGATTCGTCGGGAGAAGTTGTCGATCACGGCATGCAGGTAGGCGTGCACCCCGTTGACGAACCGGATCACCGTCGTGTCGACGTGCCAGATCTCGTCGGGAGCGGCGGCTCGGATGCCGACGGTCGGCTTGGCGGGATGGACCCGTGTGCGCGGACGGCGCCAACCGTTCTCTCGAACGAGACGATGCCAGGTGGTCGCCGAGGCGAAGACGCGGCCGAGCCGCTGGGCAAGGACCGCGAGTCTCCCCGTCGGGACGTGGCGATACTCCTCGGAGACGACCATCTCGCGCACGACTCTGACCTCCTCCATCGTGAGGCGCTGGGGCGTCGTCTTCGGACAAGACCTTCGGTCGTCGAGAGGGCAGCCGGCGATGCCGCGTTTCCAGGCATGGAATCGGGACGCCGACAGACCGATCACATGGAGGACCGTGCGGAGCGGCACGGCGTCGACGGCGCCCTCGATGGCACGAACCACACGCTGCTTGCCGGCGCCGGAAGCGAGGCGTCGGTTCGGAAGCCTGAAGTCGAAGGCCTGCAGGACAGCAAAGAGAACCCGAAGAAGCGCGGTCAGTCGGGAGACTCGGCGTCGAAGGCGCGCGACCTCATCGCGCAGGGGAAGCTCAGCAATCGGCTCCGAACCGTTCATCGTGAGGACCGGCCGTCTCGAGGATCGTGCCCAACCAGCAGCCGTCGAGCGAGGCACGCCGAGCCTCACCGCGACAGCTCTATCGCCCGTCTCTCGCACCAGATCACGAAGCCGGTGATCGTAACGTTCTTGTGGGCCGCGGCTTGCCATGGCCTTTCCCTCTCGATGATGCGCCGATGAGAGTCACTCAACGTCGGGGGATCCGTGCTAATGCCAGTGACGAGTTCTCGAACAGAAAGTGCAGAATGCTGTGGTTGGCAGCACCCTAAGAAAAAGCCGAGGATGCCGTGGTATGCCCCTTTTGAGTAGCACTATCGTAAGGCGGGCGGGCCCTGTCTTTGGGCCCGTGCTCGCGATCGCTTTGACAATCGCGATAGGGTTGTTTCTGGCCGGCAATGTGAACCGACCTCGGCGCGACTCGACGCAATCAACTCCGAGCTCTGAGGGTCAATATTCTAACCCCATATGGTATCCGTTTCAAGACCCGGTGGACGATATGACCGGAGTCGTTGGACGCTGGGTTCGGTGTACTGGTGTCATTCAGTCGGTCGACGTGGAGCGACGAGCCGTATCGATAAGGGTGACAGCGACGCAGGCGATCGGAGGCGTGCTGCATCAATCGATCAGCTGTGAATGGGGTGGCCCAGTGTCCGAGGTGCTTGCGATGCTGCCCGGTCGCCCGATCCAGTTTCAGGGCATATTCGACGTTGCGCACGGAAATCTACTAAGCGAGGGAGTTCGATCCTGGGTTGTACTTCGGGAGTGTCGATATGAGCGCTGAGTTGCGTGCTCGCGTGGTGAAAACGCGCGTGGTGCAAACGTCGATCGCCGCGTGGTGCAACCGTCGATCGCGCCGAAAACCGGGACGAATTGGCGCATAGAATTCACTGTCCACGAGCAACCGGATACCGCGACGGGATAGCGTCGCCCCGGCGATGACGACACTCGATGGCCTCTCTTGCCGGAAGCTGCCGCTCACGCGGCGCGACGATGATAGAAGCTCAGCAATCCGCCGAGCCGCTCGCGCCGCCGGACGACGCCGGCCTGCGATCCGACTGGCGCCTGGGGCTCGATCAGAGTATTCTCGCGGCCCTGATGGTTCCGCTCCGAATTGTAATGAGGGACGTATGCGGCGCAGGCGCGATCGAGCGACGCCGTGCCGAAGAAGATCATTCGCTCGAGGCACTCGTCTTTGATGGACTTCACGAATCTCTCGGCGATCGCGTTGCAATTCGGTGCCCGCGCGGGGCAGAGCACAGTTCGGACGCCAGCGTCCTTCAGGATCGCCCGGAATGCCTCGGTGAACTTCGTGTCCCGATCGATGATGAGGAAGCGCGCCGCACGAAGGAATCCGTAGACGGGATCGGTCAGGAGCTTCGCGCACTGCTCGACGAAGACCGCGCCAGGATTCGCCGTAGTGCCGACGATCCGGACCGCGCGTGTTGCGTGGTGGATCACGAACAGTGTGTAATGCGTAACGAGCCCCTTCGCGGTCCACACCTCGGTCGTGAAGAAGTCGGCCGCGAAGATCGACTTGGCGTGCGCCTTCAAAAACTTCTTCCACGGCGTCGTCTTCCCACGGTCAGGGGCGGGTTGGATCCCGTTCCGCTTCAGGATGCTCTTCACCGTATTCGGCGCAACGGCGTGGCCGATGTTCTTGAGCGCCCCCTGGATCCGATCGTAGCCCCAGGTCGGATTCTCCTTGGCCATCCGCACGACGAGCCGAGTGATCTCTTTCCTGGTTTCGGCGTTCCCGCGACCCGAGCGGTTGTACGTCCAACTCCGGGCCACGAGACGACGATGCCACGCCAGGATCGTATCGGGTGTCACGAGTGTCGCGATGCCCTCGAGGATGGCGCGTCCGAGCTCCCGACCCCGGATCGCGAGGCGGCGTCGCTGGTCATCCGTGAACCGAACGCGGCCGGTGCCGAGCATCTCCCGCAGCACTCGGTTCTCCTCGCGCAGGTACTCGATCGCGTCGTGCTGGCTTCGGTTCAGGAAGCCGGCGAGGATCGCGACGGCAAGCGAGAACGCGGGACGGCGGGGAGGTTTCATCGGGGAAAAGTAGCGCGCCGAGAGTCCGCGCAGTTTGACGCTGCCTTCGATGCTCAACACCTCGATGTCCCGAGGATTCGTCGGGTGCGAATCGGGAAGATCGGAGTCCTCGATGGGAGCGAGCCAGGGATCTCCGCTACGATGTTGGCCGTCATGGACACCGGGAGACGAGAGCACTCTGAGGACCTGAGACTTGGGACTCGAATTCACGTGGGACGAACGAAAGGCAACGTCGAATCGACGCAAGCATCGCATCGACTTTCACGAAGCGGCAACCGTGTTCGGGGACCCTCGTTCGCTCACCGTCGACGATCCCGGTCACTCCTTCGAGGAGCCCAGGTATTTCACCCTGGGTCGATCGTCGCGGGGACGGCTGTTGGCGGTTGCGCACACGGAGATCGAGGACGTCATCAGGATCATCAGCGCGCGCCGGGCTTCACGCCGGGAGGCCGAACAGTATGAAGACACGTAAGCGAAAGCAGAGCGGTGGGGATGCTCTTCCGAGCGCGGTCGACTTCAGGGGGGGTGTGCGGGGCAAGTATGCCTCGCGGTACGCTGCCGGAACGAACGTCGTTCTTCTGGAACCGGACGTCGCGAAGGCCTTCCGCGGTGATGCCGCCGTCAACAGCGCCCTGCGCAAGTTGATGGGAGCTGGTCATCGACGCCGTCGGAGCGAATCGTGAGTGTCCTGCGCAGGCAAGTTGTACGCGAGGAACTGGCGGCGCTGGCGAGTTGCGCCCCGCGGTCGGCGGTTGTCTTTGATCGATCATTGCGAGGTCACCGCGACCCAAACCAGCGCCATCGTGAGCCGGCCGCGGTGCCGCGAGGGCGCCGCCGTTCTCTCGGAGCCTGACGGTCCTGCCCCCGCCATCGAGTAGGAAGAGCACGGGTCGCAATGACTCGTGCTCTTTCCATTTCCGGGCACCACATCTCGCCCCTCCGAGGTCGCGCAGCCGTCTTCTGCGGGCCTGCGAGGCGTCCTCGGCACCTCGAAAAACGTGATCGTGGCGGCGCCGCTGGCGGGGTCCAGCACGATGCCCTGGACCAGCCCGCGCAGGATCTCGCGGCGTTCGAGGAGCGTGCCCGATCCCAGGACCGCGGCGACGCCTTCGAGGCCCTGAACCATGCGCTTCACGTCGTCGCGGGCCTTTTCCACGTCGAGGCGCTTCGTGCGGAGGGCGTCCATCTCGAGTCGAACGGCTTCGACCTCGTCGCGCAGCGCCAAGATCTTTGGTTCGAGCATCGGCGCGAGCGCGGGGCTGAGACAGCCGACCAGCTCTTCGATCTTCGTCTCCCTCGTCCGGAGCGTCTCCGCGAGCCGCTTCTCGCGCGCCTGCG
>JBGANV010000007.1:0-307021 GCA_044222185.1 Planctomycetota bacterium | reverse complement strand
CCTCGCTCGCGGTCGTCTGATAGAACTACGCGGCCAGTCCTACCGGACTCGGCACATCGTCAAGTCTCCGAGCATCGAGCCCGCCTCTCACACCGCCAAAATATCCGGAAAACGACCGCCAGAATTTCCGGAACCCACAAGGTTGTTCACGTCATCCAGATCGCTGACGCCGTTCACGTTCTCGTCGTTGTCGTTCAGCGCAACGAGGTTGCCTGGACTGCACTCCTCCATGCCGTCGTCGGCCTGCGTTATGCTGCCGTCATTGTTCGAGTCCACACGAATATCGACACACGGGAGGACGTCCAGCACCACCTGCGGTGCCGCGGCGGTCGGGTCATCGAAGTTCGGCCACGTCCCGGTTCCGCCGTACCAAGGCGGCATCCCATCGTCGCCCCCGAGGTTCGCGCGCAATGTCATGGTGGTCGAGATCGTCGGAACCCAGCAGACCGGCTGTTGCGCCGTTGCGGTCGTCGTCCCGCTGCCAAAACTGGTTCCGGCCTCGCTCACGAACCCGCCCGACTGGGCCGTGAGGGTCCATGCGTACCGGACGGAATCGCGACAGTCATATTCGATTGCGTTGGCGCCGCCGCAATCCCAGCGTTTTCGGTCAAAGTCCTTCACGTCGCCCCAGATGGGGCTCGGCGTCTCGGCGCAAATGAATCCGTCGCTCGGGCCGCTGGCTAACGCGGTCAAGCGATACCCAGACTGGGAGTTGGCCGGTTGGGGAGAAAGAAGGTTGCACCCGCAAAGCGCACCGGTCGGACCAACGGGAGGGGGCAGCGGCGGCACCTGGTTGCAGTAGCCGGGTGGGGGCGAGATCTGGACGCGATACGTTCCGTCCATGTTGTGCGTGATCATCACGGTCAACTCCGGCAAGTTGGCCGTGCAATCCGCGCGCTGCACGGCTGGGTCGTCGAACCCGCCTGCAGGCGACGGTCCCGTCGATGTCGTGAAGAATCCGTCATCGACCCGCACGGCGAGCGTGAACGTGACCGTCGACCCACGAACGATTCTCCAGCCCGGATAGAAGATCGCGGTGTCGCCGTCAGCCGTGATGGCCTCCCGGCACTGCCGGTCGATGAGTGTCGACCCACTCCCGGACGTATCCCGCAGCACCCA
Organism: Planctomycetota bacterium; assembly: GCA_044222185.1. Classification (GTDB taxonomy): domain Bacteria; phylum Planctomycetota; family CAIWVZ01; genus JBGANV01. Next base: position 305,902 of record JBGANV010000007.1, on the reverse strand, counting down.
GCTCACCTGTGTGGAATCGCGATGCGGGAACACGGAGAGGAACGTGGTCAGGCCGTTGTAGGTCGCCCAAAACGACGCCTCGTCGATGTCGATGGGAAACGCACGAATGACGACTGGTTCTGGGAAGCAGAGCGTCTTGTCGTAGCTCCCCGCTTGACCGTTGAACTGGAAGGGCGGCGGCAGGGATACACGGGGGACCCACTCCAGAAGGTCAGCAGGAGCACAGGCGCCCTGACCTGCCGCGAGTCCGGTAACGGCCGCGAGAAACGTACAGAGCAAGGCGTGTCTGATGACGCATCGGTCGGATTGCATGATGGATCTCCGCAGCTTCGCCACTGTGGCGAAAGCATGCGGCCACTTGAGGCCCGGCTGAAAGTCCGGACATCAAATGGGACCTCACGCAGTCCCAAGGCACGACGGGACCCCCCGCACGCCCGCAGAAACATGAAGCATGCGTCGCGCGAACCCGCCGACGCCTGGTCCGTTCAAGTTGGGGACGGCACCTTGCGCCGCCGCCCCGCCAGAAACTCGACTACTTCTCGCCCGGCCCCGACCCGTCCGGTTCGTTCCACGCACCCGTGGATCCACCCGGTCCCGTGAACGGCACCAGGAACTGGAGCGGCCCCGCGTCGTGACACGGCGCTCCGCACGTTCCCGTGTAGGGGATCGGCATGGCGTTCGACGGCAGCACGCCCGCGACGGACGGATTCACCTTGCGCGGCACCTTGAACAGGTGGCTTCCAATGTCGTTCTTGAAGTAGATGTTGCCGTTGTCCGTCGCCGTTCCCGTGGGCGGCGCCAGCAGGATTCCATAGCGACCCGAGCCCGACTTCGCCGTGGGCGGCATGTGGCAATCGACGCAGTGGGTCGAGAACCCGGCGTGCGTCGCACCGGTCTTGTCGACGAGGTGCGGGATCAAATTGACGGCGTGACACCGCAAGCAGAGGTTGCTGTTCGAATCATCGGGGTCCGCCGTGAGGTGATGCTCGAAGTTGCCGCCCTGGCCGTGCGCGTCGTGGCAATCGCTGCACACCGTGATGATGCGGCCGTTGCGGTGCATCGTCGACTTGAGGAGGTCGGCGTACTGCTGGTGATGCGATTTGCTGTGCAGGCCGTCAGCCCACAGGTCGCCGGCCACGGGGCCCTTCGTCGACGTGTAATTCGCGAGGAAGTCCTGGCGGCTGATACCGACCGGCGCCATCTGGTTCTGCGCGTTGAGCGGCTCCTCGGTGATGATCGTGCCCTTGCCCAGCGGACGATCGTGGCAGCGTCCACAGATCATCATCTCGCGTTCGGGGCTCAGCCGGTTCGGCTGGACGATGTAGCGCCGCTGATGTCCGGCGTTCGCCGGATTGGCGGCCCAGTTCTCGTGCTCCGACCCGGGGCCGTGGCACGCCTCGCAACCCGTATTGATCTCGTCCGGCGACCCACTCTGGTCGATGTCGTACTCGCCGGAGACGTCGTCGACGGCGTCCGACAACCACTCGTTGGTCATCGAATCCTGGAAGCGCGTGAAGCCCGTCGAGTGACAGCCCGTGCACGTCGCTTCGAAGTTCTTGTTCAGCGGCGGATCGGTGAGCGTGTTCGTTCCGGCATTCCAGAACCAATCGAGGTGATAATCGCGGAACACCTTGCGGGTTCGATCAAAGCGAGTCTCATCACCGTCAGGCTGCCATTGCAGAACGGGATAGAGGCCCTTGCGTCCTGGCACCTTCACGAGGTTGCGTTGTTTGTAGACGGCACCGCCGTAGGTGAGCGGGACCTCGAGCGTTCGCGGGCTCGACGGGTCGCCCGGGTTGATGACGTTCTGCAGCGTGATCTTGAACTTGTTGTCGGCCGTGTCCTTCCACAGCCAGACGTTCAGGTACACCGTGCCCGCCGGCGCAGGGTTCGCCAAACTCGTCTTGAACTTGTCGAAGCCGCGCGTCGGGTCGTAGTCGGAGCAGTAGATCCGCGTACCGCCGTTGAAGGTGGCGGCGGGTAGGAACTTCGCCCATCCACCCGTGAAGGTCGGGTAGCGGGAGGCGTCCTGGAGCGCGCCGAAGTTCCCTGGTCGGGAGAAGCTCAATCGGTGCGCGTGCTGGCTCTGCGTCACGAAGCTCGAGTGGCAGACGAGACAGGTGGACGAGCCGCGATAGGTCGCCGCGGCGGAAGGCTTGGAGCTCACGGTCACCTCGACGGTCGTCCCGAGGAACGTCGTTGCGGGGCGCGAGCGCCGGCAATCCGATCCGCCCGGCAGATGCTCCGTATCGCCGCTCGCGGGGGACACGAACCAGAAGTAGTCACCGTCGGGGATCGACGGAACGGTGGCGAATCCAGCCGCGTCCGTCACGGCCTGGGGATACGTCGAGCCGTGAAGGCGGACGGGATCCTCGAGCGGTTCATCCCGATTCTCAGCCGCGCCGGAGAGCACGTCGGCACCCGTGATCGCCGAGCCGTCCACCTCCGTGTTGGGGACCAGATATACGGTCGCGCCGACGACGGCTGCGCCCGAGCCATCGGTGACGTGGAAGACCGCGGACGTGGGGCCGCCTCCACCGCCACCGCCGCCCCCACCACCTCCTCCGCCTCCCCCACCACAACCAGCAAGGCCGAGAAGCCCGATCGCGAGCAAGGTGAACGAGACGGGCATCAAGAGCCCGCGGACGCGCCGTTGGAGGTGACTCATGGATTGACTCCGAAGATCGGCGGGATGATAGGGGCGGTTTGCGTTGCAGCAGTAGAGGTTAAGTCGCGGCTTCGACGTTGTTGGTGCGGCCATCCGCACATCGGCGTAGCTGCCGGCGACGGACCGCACGAACGTGGTGCAACCCTGAGGTCCCCCGTGCGCGTACCATGCCACCCCGCGCCGCATCGGCGAAGGGTCGTCCGGAAAGTCTGAGGCCATGCCCCGATTCATTGCCTTGCTGCGCGCGATCAACGTGGGCGGACACACCGTCACCATGGAGCGTCTGAGGTCCATCTTCGCGTCCCTGGAATTCCAGGACGTCACGACGTTCATCGCGAGCGGGAACGTGATCTTTCAGGCCGCGTCCAAGTCCGCCAAGGCTCTCGAGGTGCGAATCGCCGCACGGCTGAGAGATGAGCTGGGCTACGACGTGGACACCTTCCTCCGTAGCGATCGGGAATTGACGGCGATCGCGGGGTACGCGCCGTTTCCCAAGTCCGCGGTCGCCGCAGCCCTCGCCTTCAACGTCGCGTTTCTCGGAGATCCCCTCGATGCCGTCGCAACGCGAAAGGTGATGGCTCTCGAGACCGACATCGACAGCTTCCGGGTCCATGGACGGGAGGTCTACTGGCTGTGCCGGACCAGACAGAGCGACTCCAGGTTCTCGAACGCCGTCCTCGAGCGGACGCTCGGGCGTCGGTCGACGATCCGAGGCGCATCGACCATCGCGAAGCTGGCGGCCAAATACCCGCCCGAATGACGTCGCCCCGGGGGTCGGTGCCACGCTTGACAACGGACACGGGGCGCCCGTACGGTCCGCACCACCTCGTTCACCCATCGGACGCCGCCATGAACCGCATCACCTCATCCCTCGCGCTTCTTGCTCTCGGTCTCCTGACGCTCGCTTCCGGCTGCGCCAAGCGCGTCCCGCCGCCGGGGGCGATGACGGAGTCCGGAGAACCCGTCGCCGTGCGCGTTCAGCACGTGCTCATCGGATTCCGCGACGCGGTCGGGCTGGTCGAGCGCGGCGACATTCCTGCGAAGGCTTCCCACCGGCAGCGCGATGAAGCGGAGAAGCTCGCCCTCGAGACGCTGGAACGAGCGCGCAAGGGCGACGACTTCGAAGCGTTGATGCGCGATCTCTCCGACGACACGGGCCCGGGCACCTACGGCATGATCAACCGCGGCCAGGGCAGCTACCCCGATTACACCGACCGCATCCGCATGGCGAAGTCCTTCGGCGACATCGCGTTCAAGCTCAAGGTCGGCGAGTTCGGCCTCGCCACCTATGACATCAAGGACTGCCGCTTCGGCTGGCACATCATCAAGCGGATCGAGTAAGCGGCGCACATTCACTTTTTTCCAGGTCAGCCGTTCGAGTGGCCAGTGCGAGGCTGGACGGTGATGGGCGGGTCCGCTGCCTGAACCGACCGAGTCCGGGTGCAGCGCCGCTTGACGGCGTTACCCGAAGCCCGGACCAGCCGCACGATCAGGAGCGAGAGCGCCGATAGAGCGGAGATCGTCCATTGCACATCGCCATGGAGCTCCCGCGCTCGGCTTGCTCGATACTCATGAGGGAGACCATCATGCGAAGGCTGGCTTGGTACGCGATGGCAATCACGGCAGCGGTGGCGCGACTCACATCACTTCCCATCCAGGCGCAGACTCCATGTTCGGCACCGGGGGTTCTCGGAACGTCGCGTCCGACGGTTTCCGCCATGGTCGGCTATGACGACGGAACCGGAATGGCGCTTCATGTTGGCGGAGCCTTCGCTTCTGCCGGCGCCGCCGCCGCGTCGAACGTGGCACGTTGGAACGGCATCCAATGGCAGCCTGTCGGCACGGGCTTGAGCGGCCCCATCGAGGCGTTGGCAGCCCACACGGACGGCACGACGACGAGGCTCTACGCTTGCGGGAGCTTCCCTGCCGGGAACGGAACGATCGGCACCATCGCCGCCTGGAACGGCTCGACGTGGGCGCAAGTCGGGCCGGGCTTTCAGGTGGGTGCCGGGGTGGGCGGATTCAGCCTTCTGGATGTGGACGAGGACGGCGCCGGCCCCCTTCTCCCGGCGCTTTATGCAGGCGGCGATTTCGTGACCGATCGCGTGCTTCGCTGGAACGGGACCGCGTGGCTGCCGATCGGCACGGGAGCCGCCCCACCCAGCGGAACCCGAGTTCGCGCCCTGGCGGTCTTCACGGACAGTCTGGGCCGCGCGCTCTATGCCGGCGGAGACGACATCTCACTCCACGCGGCAATCTGGCGGCTGGATCTGACCACGTTCGTGTGGACGCAGGTCAGCGCCGGGCTTCCGAGTTCGATCAGCGCGGTCCTGTCACTCGCCACACACGACCCGGACGGCGCCGCAGCAGGGTGTTCGACCAGGCTCTACGCGGCCATGACTTATCAACCGGGCGCAAACAACGTGTATCGACTCACGGCGACGGCCACGTCCTGGACCTTGGAACCCAATGCCTGGACGCCCCCGCAACCATCCAATGAAACCCACGTGCTGGCCGAACTTCCGGGGGCGGCGGGCGCCGAGCTTTACGTCGGAGGGTCGACGGGCACGACGCCCCAGACATTGAACACGGCACTCGCCTCCAAAGTCACGGGACAATCCCAATGCAACCTCACCTGGGCGCCGGTCGGCCAGCCTCTCCTGCCGAGCAATTCCGTCAACGCGGCGTACGTCCTCTGCTTCGCGTCCATGGACCTCGGGCTGGGTGCGGGGCCTGAGATCTACGCCGGCGGCGAGTTCGTCACGGCCGGCGCAGTGGCGCCGAATGGACCGACGGTCAATAACGTGGTTCGCCTCCAATCCGGCTCGTGGCAGGCTCTGCCCGACGCCGTTGGGTTGGGCGTCGGGCAGGCCAATTCGTCGATCGGGTCGATGACGATCAACGGAGTCGGCGCACCTGGGATCGCCGGCCCGTTCTGCATGTCACTCGCACCTGGCGCATCGCAGTTCATTTGGAGCGGACCACCCAATGCCCAGGTGTTCGTGATGGCGGGTCCTCGGAGTCCGCTCAATCCGTCGCTCGGGTGTTTTGGGATCCTGGACATCGGCACACCGCCGTTATTCCTCGACCTCCAGCTCCTGACGTCCTTCACTCTCGATGCGTCCGGTCAATTGATCCTGACGCGCCCGCTCCCACCGCTTCCGAGCGGCCCGATTGGAAACTTCCAGAGCGGGATCGTGCAGCCCTCATCCGTCTGCCCGCTCGTGCCGACACCGATCGTCCTGACGGCCGCGTTCTATCTCTCGATGGTCTGACGACGAGGCCGTTCGCCGTGGTCGCCGGGCCGTTGCAATCAACACAGCGGCCCGGACTTCGTTCGCGCCCACCGCGGACTCTCAGGCGGCGCCCGGTGCAGGTCCCATGGCCGGGTCGCACGGCACTCCCCACGCGCGGCACGGGCGGAGCCTGGGTGTAGAATCCGCCGTCCGCCACTTCGGATGCAGGCAGCGCACCGCCAATCGACGATGGCTGTCGCAACCGAACTGTTCGTCGTCGCTCGTGCAGCATCGCGCGAGTCAGGAGTGACCGATGACTCGAGGGGTCTGGCCCGGTACGTGCCTCGCGTTGCTGAGCCTCGCGGCGGTGGCCGATGCGCAGACGTACTGCGTGCCCTTCATGTCGGGCTACAGCTGCTCCGCCGGTGACGAGTACATCCAGAACGTCACCTTCGGTTCGATCAACAACACGTCTTCGTGCATCCCACCGCCGGGGTACGAGAACTTCACGACGACCGTCGCACCGGTCATCCTCGTGCCGGGCGCGACGATGCCCATCGCCGTGACGGTTGGGTCGTTCTGGAGCTCGGACCACATCTTCATCTACCTCGACGCGGATGCCGACGGGACGTTCCTCGCGTCAGAGCTCCTGACCGTCCTCACGACGACAGCCAATGGCAGCGGGACGGGTTCGCAGGTGTTGACAGGCAGCGTGCAGGTTCCGTCGGGCGTGATGCCGGGCCTGACGACGCGGCTTCGTTTTCTCCTGTTCTTCGGACCGCCGATCTACACCGCGGGCTCTCTCGCATGCACCGGCTCGACCTATGGGAACACCGAGGACTACTCCGCAGTTTTCGCCGGGACGTTCATGCCGCCATACCAGGTCAACCACGCGGGCGCCTCTTGCTCGATCGACGGGCTGAACGGAACGGCCCTCTCTCCCGTGGTGATCACGCGCTGCACCGGCGCGCCCTTCAGCGTTTCAATCAATTCGAATGCACCCGGCAACGCGTGGGACATGGCGTATTCGTCGCAGCCGCTCGTCGCCGCGAGCGGAGGCGGGGTCGCGCTCCCCGGTGGTCAGGTCGTGAACCTCGACCTTGCATCGTCAGCCTTCCTGTTCGGCGGGTTCCAGACTTCGTTCGCCCCGGCGACGATCCCGGTCATCGCGCCGCCGCCTGCAGGGATGAGCATTCAGATGGCCGTGGTCTCGCCCGGATCGCCGGACGGAGTCTGGCTGAGTCAGCCCACACGCCTCACGACGAGCACGGGAGGGACGGTCCCCGGACCCGTCGGCGACAACGCCATCGGCACGGTTGCGCTCGGCGGTCCGCCGGGATGCGGACCTGGCTCGATCACGTTCTACAACGTCGTGTACACGACGATGGTCGTGATGACGAACGGCCGGGTGATGTTCGGAGGCGGGAACTTCGCGTACACCCCCTCCCCGACGGCCGCGGCGACCGAACGCGCGAGCGTGGGATGCTGGGCGGATTTCAGCACGATCCCCAGCGGCTCGATCAACGTGGATTTCACCGTGCCCGGAGTCGTCGCGGTGAATTACGTCGGGGTCAGCTATTCCGGGCAGCCGACCACGTCCTCCACCTTCGCGATCGTCTTCGACACGACGACCGGTTTCGTGACGCTGAACAATCTCAATGGATTGGCGCTTCAAACGGGGTTGGCGCCGTACTCCATGTGGACCGGAATCTCGCCTGGTGTTGGCGGCAGTGCATTCAATGCAGGCCCCACGTCGTTCGCCCCAGGTGCCTCCGGCATACCGGGCAACAGCTTCGACGAGATCTATCGCTTCGGTCAGGCGCCGCAGACTGGTGGTTGCACCAGCATCTTCTTCATCCCTGTGGGAAACGGATACGTCTGGGCGAGCATCTGAGTCGGCGCTGCGGCCGCAGTCGCTCGCCGCCGAGTTGCGTGTGGCCTCACGCGCGTGGTGCCTTCCACCGTTTGGTCGAACCCGGCCCGCAGGGCGAAGGCTGCGCACGTTCGCCCAGCAACGTGGCGCTGACGTGGCGCGGCGCTTCTTCACTCCGCCAACAACCCCTCGCGGATCGCCAGGCGCGCGAGTTCGGCGCTCGAGTGACAGTCGAGTTTGCGCTGGAGGTTCTCGCGGTGCTTCTTGGCCGTGCCGAGGCTGACACCCAGCTCGCGCGCGATCTGCTTGTTGCTCCAGCCCTTGGCGAGGAGCAGGAAGACCTCAAGCTCTCGCGGGGTCAGTCCATCGAGTCCGCAAGTGCCGCGCGAGTCGCCGTTCCGCGCGGCATCCACGCCGTCCTTCACGAGACCCGGCGAGATGAACGTCTCGCCTCTCATCACGGCGGCGATGGCGGTCGCCAACTCGTCCGGCTCGGCGCTCTTCGCGAGGTACCCGTTCGCTCCGTTCGCGAGGGCGGCGTGAACGAAGCTCTCTCCTTCGTGGTCGGAGACGATGATCACGCGCGTGCTCGGAGACGCGCCACGGATCGACGATAGGGCATCGATCCCCGAGAGCCCCGGCATGGTGATGTCGAGCAACGCGACGTCCGGATGCAACCGGCCGATCTCGCGGATCGCGTCGACCGCCGTGCCGCAATCACCGACGACGCTCATCCCACCGGCCTGCTCGATCCAGCTCCGGAACGCGGCGCGGATCATCGCCTGGTCATCGACGAGGTAGACCCCGATGGGAGCCGAACACCCGCCCGACGCCGCGTCGCCAACCGCAGATGGTGCCAGAGCCGTCGTCCCGGACGACGCGAAGTCGGAGAAGCCGCTGAACAGCGCTGCTGTCGCCATGATCGTGCTCCATCTGGTCGGATTCGCGACTGACGCGTTCGATGGCGGCCACGCGACCGACGGTTCCAATTCCCTCGCGCAGCCTTCGTGAAAGAGGGTAGCTGCTGCGGCGCCTGGCGGCGGCAGCCGTGGGTCGTAGGAGTCTGGCATCGTGTGCGTACGGTTTTGCGCAGGGGTCGCGACGACACGCTGGCTCGGCGTCTCGCTCTCGATCACCGATCACCGCCCGATCGCGCTCGATTCGAGAGCGTCACATCCCGAGAGTCTCGCCTGGATGGCTCGCCGAGACCGCGCGTCACGCGCCGTCGCACCATCGGCCATGAGTGTCACACATTGCGCGGTGCTATGAGGCTCGCCGCCGTCCCCGTGTCACGACGGCGCGCGGAGGACGACGAGTGACGGAGCTCCCGAACGGCGTTGGTTTCACGTCCTACAAGGCTCTCTGGAACGAGATCGCTGCCGTGACGGACCACGCCTATCGAATGGTGGACGAAGGCCAGTCGGAGGAGCAACTCGTGCGACACGGCGAGATCCTCGCCTCGGCGCTGAGCCTGGGGATGAGGTTCGACCAGACGGACACGGTGCTCGATCTGGGGTGCGGCGTCGCGCGCATCGGACGCGAGGTCGCTCCGCTCGTCGGACGGTGGATCGGAGTCGACGTGTCCGACCACATGCTCGCGATCGCCAGGGAACGAATGAAACGCATCCCCAACGCCGAATTCGTCGTCGCGGACGGAAGTGACATGCGCCTGGTCGCCGACTCGACGGTCACGAAGGGATACTGCCACGCCGTGTTCCTCCACATGGACAAGGAGGACTTCTACTCCTACCTGTGCGAGATCAGGCGAGTTCTGCGTCCGCACGGCCTGTTCTATTTCGACACCTGGAACATCGCGGACCCGAACGGGTGGCTTCGGTGGGAATACGAGCGAGCGATGTACGCGACGAAGGAGGCTCGGCCGCTCCACCGCAATCAGTTCTCGACCCCACAGGAGGTTTCGGCGTTCGTGCGCCACGCGGGCCTCGTCGAGATGCACATGGCAGCGAATCACATGGTGCAGACCGTCGTGACGCGCGCAGTCGACGGCGAGAGTCCGGAAGCGACGCGAAGGGCAGTCGAGGAGAAATACGACGGCGCTTTTCGCCACCTCGTCTGGCTGGACTCCAACATCGCGCTGTTCCGCAGCATCATGCTGCGGCTGCTGAAGGAAGCCCGGGACCGAGGGCGCCCAATCCCCGAATGGGTGGTGGGGAGCGATCCGGCTCCCTGACCAGGTGCATTGCGGCGCGCCCTGCCCTCGGGGTTCGCACGCCGTGCGAGCCCCGGCCGCCGGGCGCCCCAACGGCACGGCGTCGACGACCGGCCCGGCCCGTCGTGGCGGCCAGGTCCGCCTGGAACCCCACGCACCACCCGGGCCCGGCGCCTGTCCCCATGCCCTCGCAGTGATACCGTCTCAGCCTCCCGGATGCTGACTCTCATCGTCGAACAGGGTGGTGCGCGGCAGACGTTCACGTTCGATTCCGAGGACGTGCTCATCGGCCGCGACGAAGCATGCGACCTGCGAATCGCGTCGCAGGCCGTCTCTCCGCAGCACTGCCGGATCGAGGCGCTTCCCAACGGACACAAGCTCGTCGACCTGAAGTCGGCCACGGGGACGCGCGTCAACGGATCGTTCGCCAGCCAATGCCGGCTGAATCTCGGCGACCGCCTGGACGTGGGCCCGGTGACCATCTGGTTCGAGGCGGTGCCGCCTCACCCCGCGGAAGAGGCGAACGCGGGCGCCGAGATCGTCCTCGTCACGACGCAGGCGAATCCGATCAACGCCGCCGCGCTACGCGAACGGCTCCAGGCGGTGCTCGCCGACTTCCGGCGCGTGTTCGGCGACGAGCGAGGACTCCTGGAGGTCGAGTCGGCGGTCAACGAGCTCAGCTCGAAGATCTTCTCCAAGCCCGCGTTCGCGCGCCTGATCGAGGCCTACCGGCTGGCGGACATCACGCGCGCCATGACGTCCACGATCGAGACGCCCAAGCTGCTCGCACTGATCCTCGATGCGGCCGTCGAGCTCACGGACTCGGAGCGCGGGTTCATCCTCCTGCGCTCGGAGAACGGCGAGTGGAAGGTGCGCGCATCACGCAACTTCGATCACGAAGCCGTGAAGGCTGCGGAAGGGAAGATCTCCCACGGCATCGCCGAGCAGGTCGCGAAGTCCGGCCAGCCGGTCATGACCGTCGACGCCCTCGACGATGAACGATTCCGTGCGAACGCCTCCGTGCTTGCGCTGAAGCTCCGCTCGATCATCTGCCTGCCACTCAGTCTCCGCGGTGACGTCATCGGCACGCTCTACCTCGACAACCGCTTCAAGAACGGGCTGTACGGAGAACGGGAGCGCAGCCTGTTGTCGTCGTTCGCCGACCAGGCGGCGATCGCGATCGAGAACGCCCGGCTGTTCGAGGCCGCGAGCAACCTCGCCAGCCGAACGAAGGAGTTGGAGGCGGTTGCTAAGGACCTCGTGACGCGCCTGGAAGAAAGCCGCGACGCGGAGCCGGCGGACTTCAAACCGCAGTCCCGAACGGGCCTCAAGTACAACTACGACCGCATCGTCGGCACGAGCCCGGCGATGCTCTCCGTGCTCCAGATGCTCGATCGCGTGATCGGATCGGACCTCCCCGTGCTGATCACGGGCGAATCGGGCACCGGCAAGGAGCTGATTGCGCGCGCGATCCACGAGAACAGCCTCCGCGCGAAGAACCACTTCGTCCGCGAGAACTGCGCTGCGATTCCCGAGAACCTGCTGGAGAGCGAGCTCTTCGGCTACCGCAAAGGGGCGTTCACGGGGGCGAACAACGACAAGAAGGGCCTGTTCGAGGAAGCCGACGGCGGCACGATCTTCCTGGACGAGATCGGCGAGATGTCGTTCAACATGCAGGCCAAGCTCATGCGGGTCCTGCAAGACGGAGAGATCCGCTCGGTCGGTGCCCGTTCCAGCCAGCGCGTGAACGTCCGCCTGATCTCGGCGACGAACCGCGACCTCCGCCGCATGGCGGCCGAGGGCAAGTTCCGTGAAGACCTCTTCTTCCGCCTGAACGTCGTGTCGATCCACCTTCCGCCTCTGCGGGAGCGCATCGAGGACCTTCCGCTGCTCGTCAGCACATTCCTCGCCGCCGCCGCCGAACGGACAGGTCAGCCCCAGAAATCCATCGACGCCGGTGCCATGCGGTGCCTGATGCACCACCACTGGCCGGGCAACATCCGCGAGCTGCAGAACGAGATCCAGCGGGCCGTGGCGTTGTCGGGTGACGTGATCACGGCCGATGACCTCTCGGACGAGATCACCGCGGGCCGATCGTCCGTTCCCGATACCGGCGGAAGCGCCGGAGGCCTGAAAGAGCTGGCGAAACTCGCATCTTCGCAGAAGGAGCGGGAGCTGGTGCTGCAGGCCCTCGAGCAGTGCAACTGGCGAAAGTCGGCGGCCGCCCGGAAGCTCGGGATCTCGCGGCCGACTCTCGACCAGAAGATCAAGCAGTTCGCGCTCGCGCCCTACATCGACCGCGGGCGGCGGAGCTAGGCGACCAGGTCCGCGGCGGCTCCGCCAAACGCCGCCAATCGCGCCGGTTTCAGCCCATTGCCCCTCTCGACCACGCCGGCGGGTTCGGGTATCCTGCCGCGTCCAACACACCACGCCTGCACGCGAGCAGGCAGGGCCGCCATGCTCCGGAACAGCGCCCGGCCCCCGCGATCGGTCATCGGAGTCGCCCGAGCATGAGTTCGCAGAGCCTCCCACGACGAATCCACGTCGAGGACACCGGACGAACGACAGACTTCTTCATTCCCGACGAACCCGTGATCGTCGGGCGCGGGGATACGTGCGACCTCATCCTGGCCGACACGCAGATCTCCAAGCGCCACTGCGAGCTGAGGATCGACGACGACGAGGTCGTCCTGCGGGATCTCGGCAGCACGAACGGGACGTTCGTCAACGGCAACCGCGTCCACCACTGCTCGCTGCGCGCGGGCGACGTGGTGACGCTGGGCGAATGCCGGCTGGAGCTTCTGGGTGACGTCGAGACGGCGCCCGCGTCTCCCGTCCGACCGATCCCGCAGCGCGCGCCGACCCCGCGCCAGGCCGTGGCGGCGACTGCCGAGCCATCGAGCGCATCCACTCGCGTGCCGGCGCAGAGCCGCTCCCGGTCCCATTCGTCGTCCAGCGCCCGCTCGCTCGCCTTCGGAGTCATCCTCGTCGCGCTGGGTGCGGGAGGATTCTTCTACTGGCAGAAGACCCAACGCCCGATCACGAGGGAAACGCCCGAGCACCTGGTCAGCGAGACGCCGACGGATGCCCCCACGTCGGCGCCCACGCCCACGCCGACGCCCGCGCCGGTCGACGACGCTGCCCGCGCCCTCGATGCCGCACTGACGCGCGAAGATTGGATCCTCGCCGCCTCGCTGATCGAGAAGCAGGGACGCCCCCCGGCCGCCGTGGCGCGTCTCTCCGACCGACTGCACGGGACGCAGATCAACAGCATCGCGCGCTTCAAGGAGATCCGGCGGACCGACGGCGCCGACGCCGCCAAGACCTGGCTGCGCGGCGTGGTCGAGACGATCCCGGCAGGGTGGACGGTGCGCGAGGCGCTGGACGCCATCGTCCGCGCGGACCACCTTCCGGGCGATCCGGGCAGCGACCCGGCCGTCGAGTACACCGCGGTGTCGCGAAAGACCGCGCCCAAGAAACCGGACCCGACCCAGGCACCTGAACCGTCGACGGCCGTCGCCGGCGCGAAGTCCGACCCCGGCACGAAGCCGGACCCGACCGAGAAATCGCCCCAGGCCACGGCCGCAGCCCGGGAACTGGCGCAGTCGTTGACCGAGGCGGCCCAGGCGCTGGACCAGACGGATCTCGCCACGGGACTCGCCGGCATCCAGAAGGTCGCCGCGGCGGCCAAGGTTGCCGGCGTCAAGAGCATCGAGCTCGGTGCCGCGCGCATGATCCGCATCGCCGAGGCGGAAGGTCGGTTCCGAGCCGGTGTCGTCCGTCGCGCGGGCGCTGGATTTCCCATGGGCCGCGACCTGCCGCACCTGCCCGGCGAGCACGGCAAGCTGATCGCCGCCACGGCCGATGGCCTCACGCTCGGGGGTCAGCAGGGGCAGGTGACCCTGCGTTGGAAAGTCGTCCCAGCGCACACGCTCGTGGCGCTGCTGCCCATGCTCGACCTGGAGGGGACCGAGCTCGTGGATGCGGCGGCTGCGCTCTATCGGCGGGATCGCGCCGTCGAGGCCGACGCCCTGCTGACGAAGGCCGAATCCGCCGGCACTCCCGAGATGACGTCGTCGATCAACCAGACGCTGGCCGATGCACGCGGGATGCTCACCGTTCCGAAGGACGGATTCCACCGCGTGGACGATCAATGGTTGTCGCCGCAGGAATGGGCGCGCCATGTGGCCGCGGCCACCGTCGAGCGATCGACGAAAGCGCTGCAATCCCCCGACGCCGCCACGCGCCGCGCGGCGTTCGACGAGATGTTGAAACTCGGGGACGCAGCCAAGGCGCCCCTTCACCGCTCGCTCCTGTTGCGCCGGGCTTCACTGATGGAGGAGCTCCAGAAGAAGAGCCCGATCTACGCAAAGCTCGTCGAGCTGGCGACGGAGCGCGCCCGCCTCGACGATCTACGCGCCGCCGTGCTGAAGATCATCGACGATCCGGTGAAGTACCCCTATCCCTATCGTCCGCCCGAGGCGACGCCCGAGCAGTTCGCGGCGTATGCGGCGGCCCAGAAGGAGATCGACGGCATGATCCCCGAGGTCAAGAAGGCCTGGGAGAGCAAGACCGTCGTTCACATTCCGCCGCAGTTCCGCCAGAAGATCGCCGAGCTGGACGAGGTGGCGAAGTGGTTGGCCGAACTGGCTGTCGCGCCGGTCGATCCCGGGCCCCAATGGCTCACCTCGCTGCCGGCGACGGAGGAGGTGACCCTCAAGACGATCGCCACTTCGATCGACGACCGGACGCGCATCGACCAATCCGCCAAGATCATGGCCGACAACGTCTCGGACCCGGGCGGGTCGTCGAAGGGCGAACAGGACGAGGCGAAGATCACGAACGACTACCGCGTGATGCTCGGGCGCTGGGCGCTCCGGGTGTACGCGCCGCTCGTTCGCGCCGCCCGCGGCCACACCGAGGACATGTCCCGACTGGGGTTCTTCGCGCACGAGTCACCCGTCGAAGGCAAGAAGACGCCCTGGGAGCGGATGAAGCGCGAGGGCATGGATCCCGTGGGCGCGAGCGAGAACATCGCCCAGGCCGGCGGGCCCAGCGGCGCCCACAGCGGCTGGTGCCACTCGTCGGGCCACCACCGCAACCTCCTGTCCCCCGAATGGCGGATCTTCGGCGTCGGCAACACGGGTGGCCTGTGGTGCCAGAACTTCGCCGTTGCCGACGGCAAGAAAAAAGAGGCGGAGAAAGCCGAGACCCGCTGACCCGCGGGCCGCGATTCCGTACCGTCCGGCGCAACCATGGACGGCAAGCTCATCGTTACTGAAGGCAACCGCGAGCGGATTCACGAAATCCTCGAATCCATCACGGTGATCGGACGCGGCTCGGCGGCGCATCTCCACGTGCGGGACCCGGAGGCGTCGGCGCTCCACTGCGAGATCCGGCTGACGCCCAACGGCTTCAAGGTCGTCGACCTCGAATCGCGGACAGGGACGCGCCTGAACGGGCGCTTCGTCAACCAGGAGATGCTGCGTCACGGCGACGAGATCACGATCGGCAAGACCGTGATCACGTTCAGCGGAGAGTCCGCGACGGAGCCGCCGGTGCCGCTGTCGGGTCCGCAGGTACTCACGACGATCCCCAAGGACGAGCACGGCGAACCCCGGCGGTTCTATCGCCACGAAGGCGGTCGCGGAGGTGGCAGGCACGGCTCGCCATCGGGCATCGTCGTCATCTCGTTGGTGCTCATCGGGGCGGGTGTGTTCGTCGCATGGCTGCTGTCGCGCGCGAGCAAGCAGACGGAGAACATGGAGCACCTCACCCACGTGCGCGAACTCGTGCGCACGGCACGGACGGACAAGGAGTTTCGCCTCGCGGCCTCCGAGCTCGAGCAGTTGGACACCGAGATCGTCGAGGCCGCCGAGGTCGCCGCGTTACGCCGCCGTATCGCGCAAGGACAGCGGGCCCTCGCCGAGGAAAACGAGAGGAACCAGATCCTCAATTCGGCGGATCCGAAAGCGACGTGGGACCAGATCACGCGGCGAGTCGCCGCGGACATCTCGTCCAAGTCGTTCGCCGACGCCTATCGAGTGATGCGGATCGCCGACAAGAGCGACGCGCTGTGGAAGGTCGGCGGTTCGGGCATCACCGACCTGCGAAAGAAGCTCGATGCCGCCTATTCCGATTACGCGAAGGGCCGCCTCCAGGAAGCGTTCACCCGGATCCAGAAAAAGGACTCGGCCGGCGCGTTGAAGATCTACGAGGAGATCGAAGCCGTCGGCGTCGCGCCATTCAGTGAGGACGCATCCCGCGCGCTCGAGCGGCTCTTGAAGTGACCGTCGACATCGCGAACCGGCTTGCACTCGCCGGAATGCCGCGGGTTTCGCGGCACCATTGACGCTTTTCCCCGAGGCGCATCGCGGCCGATGGAGGTCCTGGCCATCTCATCCTGCGGATGGTGCGGAGATCCCCAGTGCCGACTTCGACTCGTTCGTGCGTTGCGACCGCAGCGCTTCCCGACATCGCCTACTTCCCGCTCGGTGGCGGTCCCACCTACGCCGACCTGAAGGCCGCGCTGCTGCGCGTCGGCTTCAGCAACATCCAGACGTCCGGCAGCGGTGACTACGTGTCGGCCTTGTCGATCACGATCTCGGGATCGGTGATCCAGATCTCCCCCACGAGCGGCGGCGTGCCGCATCCGAAGCCGCAGTATGACACCACGGCCTTGATCTCCCTGAGCCTGAGCAATTGATGCGGCTCGGTGACCGACCGGAGCGGCGAAGGGTCATCCGTCGCTGAGACCCCGAACGACACGCATCCCGAGTATCGGCGAGTGGACTCCCAGCGGGAATTCGCGACGCGCGGCGCATCTCGCGTGAACCGGCGGCAACAACCAGTTGCCGTCTCTGTATGCCCTTCTTGGCAGAAGAGTCGACGGCATGGTTTCCGCCAATCGCACCGCCGGGTCGTCCGCCTCGGACCCGGCGCACCACTCGGACACGTTCCCATTCACTCCGAATATCGCGAAACGATTCGGCGGGAATGCGTCAATGGGTGATGCAGCAGAGAATCCGTCCTGCCATGGCGCAAACGTAAGGGCCTGGTTCGATCCCTTCAGCGTCAGTGCGTGAAGCTGATCGCCGATGTTTCCGTAACGCTGCAGTCCGCTGGGATCGTCTCCAAACCAATAGGCGGTCCGCGCGTGCGATCGACAGACGTACTCCCATTGATCCTCGGTCGGTAATTGGCAACCGACTCGTGTGCAAAACTCGGCCGCGTCGTCCCACGCGATGTCGCTGACGGGCAACATCGGGTCATACGGTTCGACCCAGCGTTTCGTGGAAGGTGGGAGTCCACGCATGACGCGACTCCATGCGGCTTGACTCAGCTCGTACTTCCCAGCGAAGAACGGCGGGAAGGAACCCGCATGAATGGGTTCGTCGTCTCCCCGTCCGTCCTCGGTGTCCGGAGACCCAAGCAACATCTCCCCGCCGGGCAAGAGGACGAGCAGGACGGCTGAATCTGGGCGAAGCACCGGCTCCCCATCCGCTCCAATCGACGGGACCGTACCGGTCTGGAGAATGGCAAACTCCCACAGTCCCGAATTCCGATTACGTCCGGTTGGGATCAACCCGAGCTGCGGCTGGATTCGGAGGCCTTTGTAGGCGGGGCAGTCCGTCACCGACGCGATCGAACGGATCGCCTCGTCCCATGCTTCACCGGCGTCGATGAGCGTGCGCCTCTCGACGGTTTCCGCGAAGGAAAGTCTCGACCGCATCTCCGCCAGATCGCCCTTCTCCGGTTCCGGTGCGACGAAGCGTTCGAGCTGCGTGACGATCTCCGTCACGCACTCGCATTGCCATTGAAGCGCGTCTCTCTCGTGATCGACCCCCACCGACGCGGACGCCACGCGCGCACGCACCGCGTCCAGCGCGCTTCGATGGAGCGGGAGCTTCGCTTCGAGGGCCTCCGCTTTCGCGATCCACGCCTGCATGGCTGGGACGTGTTGCGGATACGGAGGCCAGAGCCTCGTCGCCTCAGCTCGAAGATCCCGGATCCGCTTCACATCTGCCAGCTGCGTCAGCTCGACCACGACTCGTGCCTTGTCCGACCTCTCCGCCTCCGTTGCGCTGAGCAATTGGAATGCGACCACCAACGCCACCGCCATCGACACGAACAGCACGATCGTGCCCGTCGCGATGCGGGGATGGCGGCGGGCCCAGCGGCGCAGGAGGCGCGTCGTGCCGATGGGGCGGGCGTGAATGGGTTCGTTCTCGCAGACGCGGCGCAGATCCGCGGCGAAATCGAGGGCCGTCTGGTAGCGGGCGTTGCGGTTCTTCTCGAGCGCAACTTCGAGCACGGTCTTCAGGTCGCGCGGGGTCTGGGGGTTCAACCGCCGGATGTTGGGCGGCGGCTCCTCGAGGATCTCGCGATAGAGACCATCGCGCGTCGGCGCGCGGAACGGTTTGCGAAGCGTGATGCACTCGAAGAGCGTCACTCCGAGCGAGTAGACGTCCGTGCGCCGATCGAGCTTGGCGCTGGGATCGAGAAGCTGCTCCGGCGACATATAGGCCGGCGTGCCGAGGATGTCACCGGAAAGCGTCAACGCCGCACCGGTCTCCGTCTGATCGCGCGCAAGCCCGAAGTCGAGGATCACCGGCTCGCCATCCTTCGGGATCATGATGTTCCCCGGCTTGATGTCGCGGTGAACGATCCCGGCCTCGTGCGCCACGTGCAACGTGCGCGCCACGCTCTCGATGATGCGGATGAAGTCGATCACCGTCGCGCGGTCGACCTTCGGCGCTTCGGACGGGGGCTCGGAATCGGCCTCGTCGACCGCGATGGGTTTCGCCGAAGCGGCCGTCGGGTTCCGCGAAGCGCTGGACTCGGGCCTCAGTGCCAGGATGCGATCGGCCAAGGTCTGGCCGTCGACGAGTCGCATGACGATGAACGCGGAGCCTTCGTGGCGCCCCACGTCGAACACGGGGCATATGCCAGGGTGGTCGAGGCGCATGGCAATCTCGGCCTCGCGGCGGAACCGCCCCAGCGCCGCACCACTCGCGCCCGCGCCATCGCGGAGGATCTTGACCGCAACGGCCCGCTTGAGCCGGACGTCCCACGCCGAGAAGACCGCGCCCTGACCACCGCGCCCCAACTCATCGCGAAGCTCATACCGCTCGGCGAAGAGATCGCCGACCGCCGGCTCGTCCGAGAAGAGGTCGCGCCCCGTCCGGCCGGCACCCCCAGCGAAGGCCGAGCCGGCAGCTCCGTCGGTCGGTCGGGTCTTTGGATCGCGATCCGTAGGGGTCGCAGGCTCCGATCCGGTGTCTCCCATTCCGCCGCGACTATAGGCGGCGCGGCCGGAATTGGAACCAGAAGGTCGTGACGAACCCCCGCGCCACGCGCGGCCGACCGCTCGCGGATGCCGGACGGCGCCCGCCCGCGATGGGGGCTGAAGGAACGGCTGAGGACCGGCTCGTCGCAGAGCGCCAGCCAGTCGAGAGCCAATCCCAGGAAATTCGAGCCGATCCGGCTCCCAGCGTCGCACTACCCTGTGGCGACCACGCGCGTTTGCCGGAGACCCATCCATGACACGACCCCGCCCGATCTGCACTGTCTCGGCTTCACGCATCTCGCTCCACCGGGCCCTGATAGCCACGCTCATCCTCCTGGCGGTCGCCCTGCCGGTGCGCGCGCAGTCACCGGAGGTCCCGGAGGGCATGATCCTCATCGACGACATGGTTCTGCCGACCGACGCCGTGTACGGCGATGGCAGCTGGCAGGCCGTGCTTTGGCCACTGGGCTTCGTTCCCTACGCGTTCGACCCCAACGTAACCCAGGCGAATCGAGACCTCGCACGCGATGCCATGGCCGAATGGGAAGCCGTAGCCAACGTCAAGTTCGTCCCGTGGACGATCGAACCGCACCACGTCCGATTCGAGAACTGGATCAACCCGCCGCCGAATTCGGGCGGGTACGCGTCCTTCGTCGGTGTCTCGCCTCTCCCGATCCAGAACATCTTCATCAACTCGTGGAACTGGCCAACGCTCGTCCACGAGATCGGCCACTGCCTCGGGATGATCCACGAGCACATGCGGTCGGATCGCGATCAGAAGGTCCTGATCCACTTCAACAACATCGACCCGGGCCCGACCGGCGGGAACTCGCTGAACTTCATGAGGCTCGACTCGTCGTTCAATCCCACTCCCTACGACTTCGACTCGATCATGCACTACGACCAGTTCGCGTTCTCCATCTGCCCGTCGGGGGGGCCCTGCCCGTTCCCGCTGAAGACGATCACGGACAAGTCCCTCTCCCACCAGAACTCGATGGGTCAGGGATCCCACATGAGCAACGGCGACGCGCAGACCATGGCCGCGATGTACGGACCGGCTCTGCCCCCGCAGATCGTGAGCTTGAGCACGCCGTCCGTCCCCGTTGGTTCCGCCGCCTTCACGCTGAGCATCCATGGCCAGCGGTTCCACCGGGGACGGCAGGACGCCAGTGGCGTCGAGGGAAGCCGCGTGCTGTGGAACGGCACGCCGATTCAGTTCACCCACGCTGCGCCGGGGCAAATCGACATCGCCGTGCCGCAGTCTCTCATCAGCACGCCCGGCGGAGCGTCGATCGTCGTCGAGAATCCCATCCCGAGCCCGATGCAGACCCCGACCCCGTTCCTGGCGGGGGGCGGCCCTTCCAACGAGGCCATACTCACGATCACACCGTGCACGCCCGCGACGACTGTCGACTTCAATCAGACCCCGAAAACTACGATCAGCGAGGCGTGCACGGGATTCCATGGCTCCGCGGGATACCAGGGCGGCGCCCTGGTCAAATCGGTCGCCGTTGGTGTCAGCTCGTCGGGCGCCGACTGGAACCTGTATCAGGGTGGCCCCACATCCACGCAGCCTGGCTCGGCCTGCGATTTCGTCGTTCGATCCTTCGCCAGTGCGTCGGACGCCTTCGATGGCACGTTCGTCCAGACTCTGGGAAGCGCTACAGCCACGGCACAAGCAGCGAAGGCTTCGACCACAAGCCAGTCCTGGGGAACGATCACCGACACGTTCCCGTCGGGTTCGATCATCCAGATCTACAGGCTCCACCAGAGCGGTGCCGCAACTCCCCACGCGGTCAGCATGACCGGCGGCCCCGGGCTGGGCTGGGAGCTGTTCCTCGGATTGACGCCATCATCCGGCTGGAGGACCCGCGGGTCGTCGCCGTATCACGGCGTGGGCGGCGGCCCGGTGCAACAGATTCCTATCGGCGCAGGCGACCACGTACTCGTCGTCTACCGCGACGGCGGCCCGATCTCGGGATCCGCTCCGTTCTGCATGCACTTCAACTGCGGTGACGTCATCACGGCGACGCTCTCGAGCTCGGCAACTCAGGTGACGGGCTGCACGGCTTTCGATTTCCTCCCGTCGCCCGGGCACTATGCCGTCGCCGCGATACGACCGTATCCGGACTTCTTCTTCGGGATCTGCAAGGCCGAGATCGGAATCGGCGCCGCCGAAAGCCAGTCGACTGGCGCCGCGGCGTACGTCGTCGCTGACGGGCACGCCGGTCCCATCCCCGTTCCAGTGGGCATCGCATCGGGCCACGGATGGGCGGAGCACACCACAGCCATCACTTGCACGCTCGGTCAGTGGCCGCTTCAGCCGTTCCAGCCTCCGACCGTCGTCAGAGCCTTCGAATTCCACATCCCCAGCGTCGGCAACTACTCGTTCACGATCACGGGATTCAGCGGTACGAGACACTGGGCGTTGTTCGGCGCCGGCCAAGCGTCGGCCGGTCAGTGGATCGGCCGGAATACGGCGGTCTACAGCGGCGCCGTCACCGCTGCCCCACAAACGACGACGCTCAATCTGAGTCCGGGGACGCATTGCGTCGTCATCTCCAACGATGACTGCGGCGGAATCGACGGCACTCTGAACTTCCGCATCGACTCCTTCTCCAATCCGACCCCCTCCATCGCGGCCATCTCACCGAGCGTGCTGAGCACGTCTTCGGCCGGGTTCACGCTGACGGTCGACGGCTCCGGGTTCATTCCGACGAGCGTCGTTCGGTGGAACGGAACGGACATCCCGACGACGTTCGTGAGCCCGTCACAACTCAGTGCCTCCGTGCCAGCGGGCGCCATCGCGAGCGCTGGCACCTCGGACGTCGCGGTCTTCAACCCGCTACCAGGCGGCGGTCTCACCGGCCCGCTGACGTTCACGGCGACGGCAGTGCCTCCTGCGCTCACGGCGATTACGCCTTCGAGTGCCACCGCCGGATCTCCCGCGATCGCGCTCACCGTCACGGGG
This sequence comes from Planctomycetota bacterium, assembly GCA_044222185.1. Lineage (GTDB taxonomy): Bacteria > Planctomycetota > CAIWVZ01 > JBGANV01. Next base: position 283,695 of record JBGANV010000007.1, on the reverse strand, counting down.
TCGTCGTTCCTGCCGACCTCCATCGTGAAATGGGACGGGCTGAACTTCACCACGACCTACGTCGGGCCCACGTCGCTCACGGCGACGGTCCCATCCATTTACCTGACGACCGCCATGACGGTGCCCGTGTCAGTGGTGACGACCGGCCCGAACGGTGGGACGTCGTCATCGCTCACGTTCACGGTGAACAACCCCATGCCCACGGCGTCGAGCGTCACGCCGACGTCCGCGCTCGCCGGCACTACGGTCGCGTTGACCGTCAACGGGAGTGCGTTCACCACGAGCAGCGTCGTGCGTTTCGGCGGGGCGAACGTGCCGACGACTTTCGTCAGCACGAGCCAATTGACGGCGACGGTTGCTCCGTCCGCGGCCCTGATCGCCGGCAACTACGACGTCACCGTCACGAACCCCACGCCCGGCGGCGGCACCTCGACGCCGGTGACGTTCACGCTTGGCCGTCCCGTCCCCGTCATCCAATCCCTCACACCCTCGAGCGCCTTGGCGGGCTCGCCCAACCAAACCCTCACCGTCGGTGCGGCGAACGTCGACCCGAGCACAGTCGTCCGCTGGAACGGCGTCGATCTCCCGACCCAACAGCCAGCCGGCGGAACACTCACGGCGATCGTCCCGAGTTCGTCGCTCGCCACGGGAACGACCGCGTCCGTCGGGCTGTTCACTCCGGCCCCCGGCGGAGGTTCCTCATCCACCCTCGCGTTCACGGTCAACAACCCGTCGCCAACCATCGCTTCACTCGCGCCCCCGAGTGCCGTCGCCGGTACGGCGGGCGTCACGATCACGGTCGCTGGGAGCGGTCTCAACGCGTCGTCGACGGTGCGCTGGAACGGCGCTGCCTTGTCGACGACCTATTCCTCGAGCGGCATCCTCACGGCCTCCGTCCCCGCCAACCTGCTGGCCGCGCAGACCACGGCCCAGGTGAGCGTCGTCAATCCAACGCCTGGGGGCGGCACGTCGGCGAACACGCCCTTCGACGTCACGGCCGGCCTGCCGGTGCTGGCGTCGATCTCACCGACATCGGCGACGGCAGGTGCTCCCCAAGGCAACCTGACGATCTCGGGGTCGGGATTCGCGCCCACGTCCGTCGTGCGCTGGAACGGCAGCGCGCTCGCGACGACGTTCGTCACGAGCACGTCGTTGACGGCCGTGCTGCCCGCAGCAAATCTCATGATTCCGGGGCCCGCGTTGGTGGCCGTGTTCACTCCGCTCCCGGGCGGAGGAATCTCGAGCGCACTCACCTTCACCGTCAATCATCCGATCGCGAGCGTCGGCGTCCTGACCCCCGCGGCTGCGAACGCCGGCACGGGTCCGCTGACGCTGGCCATCACCGGAACGGGGTTCTTCGCCGCGTCCGTCGCGCGCTGGAACGGTGCGGATCTGCCGACGACGTACGTCAGCCCGACGTCCCTCACGGCGACCGTCTCGGCGCAAAACCTGACGACGCCTGGCACGGTCACTCTGACGGTGTTCAACCCCGCTCCCGGCGGCGGGACATCTCCTGGCGCCAGCTTCAGCGTCAACCACCCAGTGCCGACACTCGCGTCGATCGCCCCGACGAACGTCGCGGCGGGCTCTCCCGCCACGATTCTCACAGCCGTCGGAACGGGGCTCTTCGCCACGTCAGTCGTCCGCTGGAACGGCGTCAACCTCGCGACGACGTACATGAGCCCGACCCAGTTGGCCGCAGTCGTACCCGCGACGAATCTCGCGTCGATGGGCACGGCCAACGTGACGGTGTTCAATCCGACGCCGGGCGGCGGCACTTCACTCGCGTCGGTGTTCACGATCAGCAGCGCGTCGCCGATCATCACGTCGCTCGTGCCCGCGGCGGCTACGGCCGGCGCGGCCGCCACGTCGTTGACCGTCAACGGCAGCGGCTTCACGGCATCATCGATCGTCCGTTGGAACGGCGCCAACCTCACGACGACCTTCGTCAGCATCTCCACACTGACGGCCACGATCCCGGCGGTGAACCTCTCGGTCCCGGGGCCGGCCAGCGTCACCGTGTTCGATCCCGCGGCGGGAGTCTCGCCCTCCCTGGGATTCACGGTGAATCACCCCGTCCCGACGATCTCGAGCCTGTCACCGTCGACGGCGACGGCGCCCGCGCAACCGATCACCCTGACGGTGACTGGCACGGGGCTCTACGCCACATCTTCGGTGAAGTGGAACGGGAACGTGTTGGTGACGACGGCGATCGGTGTGGGCTCGCTCACGGTGACCGTGCCGGCAGTCCTCGTGGCGAATCCTGGCATCGCCCAGGTGACGGTCGTGAATCCGCCACCTGGTGGCGGCACGTCCGCACAGCAGGCCTTCACGGTGAACCATCCGACGCCGACGCTCGTGGCATCGACGCCGGCCTGGGTCGCCGCCGGATCGGGCCAGACCACCCTGTGGGTCAGCGGGAGCGGTTTCTTCAGCACGTCCGTCGTTCGATGGAACGGAGTCGATCTCGCGACGAGCTACATCACGCCGACGGCGCTCTCGGCCACGATCCCGGCCGCCAATCTGACGCTTCCCACGGTCGGCCAGTTGACGGTGTTCAACCCGACACCGGGCGGCGGACTCACGGCGCCGCTTGCGTTCGAGGCGCGCGCATCCGCGCCGACGCTCGCGACGATCTCGCCCACGAGCGCGAACAGCGGCGCATCGCAGCTCACGTTGACTGCCACCGGGAGCGGCTTCGTCGGCACCTCTTCGGTGCGTTGGAACGGCGCCGCGCTGTCGACCACGTTCGTCAACGCGACCACCCTCACGGCCGTGGTGCCGGCCGCGACGCTGACGTTGGCTGGTTCCCAATCCGTGACGGTCTTCACTCCGACGCCCGGTGGTGGGACCTCGGGTGCGAAGACCTTCGACCTGATGGCGCCGATGCCAACCGCGTCATCCGTCTCCCCGTCGACGGTCACCGCCGGCTCCGCACCGAGCACGATCACGGTCACCGGCTCGGGATTCGTCAACACGTCCGTCGTCCGTTGGAACGGCGGCGCCCTCGCCACCACCTACGTGAACGCGACGACGATCACGGCGGTGGTCCCCGCCGCCAGCCTCGCCACTCCGGGCACGGCGCAGATCACGATCCTCAACCCCACCCCCGGCGGCGGCACATCGTCGGCGGTCACGTTGACGATTGCCTATCCCGTCGCCACGCTCTCGTCGGTTGCGCCGACCACGGTGCTCGCGGCAAGCCCGGCGACGACCATCACGCTGACGGGAGGCGGGTTCTTCCCAGCGACGGTCGTCCGCTGGAACGGAACGGATCTCGCTACGACGTTCGTGAGCTCCACCGCGCTGACAGCGACGATCCCCGCGGCGAACCTGGTGAACCCCGGGACGGCCGCCCTGACGGCGCTCAACCCGACCCCCGGCGGCGGCCTGTCGGCGCCGATGTCGTTCGACGTCTCCGCACCCGCCCCGACACTCCAGACGCTCTCGCCCGCCGTGCGCAGCGCGGGCTCGGCTGCGTTCACGCTCACAGCGACCGGATCGGGCTTCGTCACCACGTCGATCGTCCGATGGAACGGCGTCGCCATGCCGACGACTTTCGTCAACGCGACGACGCTCACGGCATCCATCGCAGCCGCCAACACGACGACACCTGGCGCCGTCGCCGTCTCGATCTTCAACCCGACGCCCGGTGGCGGTACGTCGACTCCGTCGACGTTCACCGTCAGCTACCCGCTTCCCGTGCCGACGAGCCTCTCGCCGGCATCCGTCCTGGCGGGGGCTCCGCAGACGACCCTCACCGTGTCGGGCCTGGGCGGCTTCTATCCCGCGAGCGTCGTGCGATGGAATGGAGTTGACCTCGCGACGACGTACGTCAGCGCGACTTCGCTCACGGCCGTTCTTCCCGCGGCGCTCCTGGCAACGCCGGGAAGCGCCATCATCACCGTGTTCAATCCGGCGCCAGGCGGCGGCACGAACCAGGGCACGTTCGGCGTTGCAGTCCTGTACCCGGCGCCGACGCTCGCATCAGTCTCGCCGTCGAGCGTCGTCGCCGGAGCGGGACAGTCGATCATCACGGCAACGGGTACGGGCTTCTTCGACACGTCGGTGGTGCGATGGCAGGGAGCCGCGGTTCCCACGACCTTCGTGAACGCGACCACCCTGACGGCAACGATTCCGGCCGCGAGCCTCACGCCTCAGGGCTCGCGCCTGGTGAGCGTCTTCAACCCGGCACCAGGCGGCGGACAGACGGCGTTCGTGCCCGTCACGGTCGCCGCGCCGGCCCCCACCGTCGCATCCGTCAACCCGGCCCTGGTCGTGCGGTATTCGTCGGCATGGAGTCTGACGGTCGGCGGCACGGGCTTCCTCCCGAATTCCACCGTGCTGTGGAACAACAGCACGAGTTTGCCGACGACGTACGTGGATGGAGCGACGCTGGTCGCCACTCTCGACGAGTCGGTCATCAACGCCGCCGCAGCGAGCTCCACGGTCCGTGTCACGACGCCCGGGCCCGGCGGCGGAACATCCGCGACGCTCGCGGTCGCCGTCGAGTTCCCGACTCCCGTGATCGAGTCGCTGACGCCGGACAGCGCCGTGGTCGGGTCGGCGGCGCCGACCGTCATGGTTGCGGGAACCGGGCTCTCGCCGAACGCGAGCGTCCGTTTCGACGGGGTGACGGTGCCGTCCACGTTCGGCGCGAACGGAGTCCTGACGTTCGTTCCGCCGGCCTCAGCCCTCGCTGGGGTGGGGATTCATCAGGTGACGGTGTTCAACCCGAGTCCCGGCGGCGGCCTCTCGGCGCCGGTCACCTTCACTTCGGCGAATCCGAGCCCTGTGCTGACGGCGATCACACCGGGCTCCGCGCCGGTCGGCTCCGCCGCAACCGCGCTCGGAGTGTCCGGCGCAGGGTTCGTCCCCGGATCGCTCGTGCAGTGGAACGGTGTCGCGCTCCCGACGATCTACGTCTCCGCATCGGCGCTCACCGCGACGATCCCCGCCAGCCACTTCGTCTCGAGCGGACCGGCACTCGTCACCATCCACACGCCGGCTCCCGGTGGGGGCGACTCCAACACTGCGGGGTTCGTCGTGACGCCTTCCGGTCCGGTCGTGACCGCACTCGTGCCGCCATCGGTCGTAGCCGGTCTCTCAGGTTTCGCCCTCTCCGTGTTGGGGTCCGCGTTCACGGCCGTGTCGATCGTCCAATGGGACGGAACTCCGCTCCCGACGACGTTCGTCGCGGGATCGCCAGGAACGCCAGCGTCCCTCACGACGACCATCGCAGCCAACCTCGTGGATGCGCCGGGCACTCACGTCGTCACGGTCTTCGATTCGCAGGGCAGCCAGACGTCGCCCCCGATCACTTTCGCGGTGGTGCGGGCACGCATCGTCGCGGTGACACCGACGTCGATCCCGATCCAGACGCCCGCATCACCCGCGATCGCGCTGACCATCGACGCCGCGGGCTCGAGCTTCAGCGCCACGTCCTTCGTCGTCGCGGACGGCACGCCGTTGTCGACGACCTTCGTCGATCCGTCGCGGCTCACGTGCACGCTCGGACCGGGGGTGCCGGCCACGTTGCGGCCGGGCGGGATCGCGCTCTCGGTCCAGAACGGCGCCGCGACACCGCTCGCCGTGTCGAGCGCCTGGGCGTTGACCGTCGGGACGGCGACGGCGAACCGAGGCACCATCCGGCTCACGCCTCTCGTGCCGGCCCCGGGCGAAACGTTCGGCATCGCGCTCGAGAACTGCATCGATGGGCTCTTCTCGCTCTACGCCGACGCCGGGAATTACCCGCCGCTCGCTCCGTTCCCCGATGCGACGACGAACATGGTCCTGTCCGTCGGCCCGCTCGTAGGGACCGGGGCGCCATTCATCCCGCTGGTCGAAGGCTTTGGGTTCTTTGGGCCGCCGAGCGGGGCGACGCTGACGAACGGCGGCGAGTTCATCCTCCCGCCGATCTTCACTCGCCCGAATCCACCCATCGGACTCGACGTGACGCTGCAAGGCGTGTTCCTCGACCCCACGTCGCCGCTCGGCGTGCGACTCACGTGGGCGCGATTCCCGCTGAGTCTGTGATGGCTACGCCCGGGCGAGGTAGGTGACGTCGGTGTACAGGCGTCCGGTCATGGGAATGGCGCGGATCTCCTGGAAGCCTGCGGCCTTCATGATGTCGGTGGCCCGCTCGCGTGAGAGGAACGTGAGCGAGCTGCCGGCCGTGAGGCCGAGGCGCGTGGCGAGCCACTCCTGGCCCTTGGTGAGTGCGTACTTCCACGCCGGCTTGTTTTCCTGCGACTTCCACACGAACCAGGCACCCGGCTTCATCACCTTGCGCGTGGCGGCAACGGCCGCGGCCTGTCCCGCTTCATCGAGGAGATAGAGCACGTCGACGACGACGGCTCCGTCGAAGGGGCCTGCCGGCGGCTTCAACGCATCGCCCATCTCGAAGCGGACGTTCGGCACACCGTCGACGACGGCCTTGGCAGCCTCGATCTTGCGGGGATCAATGTCGACGCCGAGCACGCGCCGATCGGGCGACGCAAATGCGAGGAAGTAGGAGAAGAGGCCGTGCCCGCACCCGATTTCGAGTACGTCACCGGACTTCGCGACATGCTCCTCTACGGCTTCGAGCCGCGAGAGCGCGTTGCGGATCTTCACGTGACGGCGCACGTCCGGCGACGCGTTCTCGAATTGGCGGACGGCGCGCACCAGGGCCGGGTGACTCATGCGGATGTCCTTCGATCGGAGAGCAGCGACGCGCGCAGCGTCGTGAGTTCGATTCCAGCAGCGGTGAGCCGCTCGCGCATGCCGGGAGTGGTGAGTATCGCGAGTTCCTCCGCTCGCCGGACGCGGAGCGGGTCGTGGGCGGGCCCCCCAGCCTCTCCCGGGTGACACATCATTTCGACGACGCCGGACTCGCCGGCGAGGCGGGCGAGCACCCAGTCGGCGGAACGGCCGCGGCACGGTCCCGTGAGGTCGACCATCGTCGTCGCGTGGGGGAGCCCGCTCCAGGTGCTCCCGCTCGAGAGCAGGTTCAGGATCGAGCGACGCACGAAGTAGGTCCCGTTGCCGTCCAGGCCCCGCAATCCCGGTTCCTGAGGCCGACGCAATACGAGGCCTTCGCGACGCGCGAGAGCAGCGGCGAACTTCCGGACCACGCCGAACAGGTGGATGTGCTCGTGGCCATCGACGTGGGTCAGGGAAAGTCCCAGCGCACGTGCTCGGGCAAACTGAGCTTCTCCCTCGGCGACGACCTCAGCCTCATTCAGCCGCCCGAAGATCAGGGCGATCATCTGAGCCGTCCGGCGGCGGAACTGCCCATCGGCGCCCACGAGCGAGCGCCCGGCCGTCAATGGAACGCCCTCGGTGAAGTTCAGATGGAGCCCCACCTCCAGCGTCGGCGTGGCCCGGGCCATCTCCGCGCCCTCAGGACTCGTGGGGAAGTTCGCCAGGAACGACGTCGACGAGACGATTCCCTCGCGGTGCCCCCGGAGAATCCCCCGGTTCACGACGGAGTTCAGTCCGAGATCGTCCGCGTGGACGACGAGTTTCATGGCGTGGGATGTGGTGGGGTTCACGGTGCGGATCCCGCAGCGGGCGCGGACTCTACAACACTACCCGCCGAATCCCACGGTGGTGCGGCGCGCCCGACGGTCGCGGGAGTCTCGAAAAAACCTGCGCGCGATCTCCCACGGGACGTCAGGTTCCGCTCAATGCCGCGTCATTGGCACGGAGATCGGCTGGACGATAGACTCCAGGCCCAACTTGTGAGCGAAGGCATTCCCCTGCCTGTGCCATGGAACTATCGATCGTCATCCCGGTGTATCGGGGTGGGCGGTTCATCGCGGACCGCCTCACCTACCTTTCGTCGTACCTCGCGACGACGGATCTCAGCTACGAGATCCTCGCCGTCGATGACGGATCCGACGACGACACTGCCGCGGTCCTGAGCTCGCTGAGCCTTCCCCGCTACCGGCCGATCCTCGGCGTCCCACATCAGGGGAAGTTCGGGGCGATCACCGCCGGCATGCGGCACGCCCGGGGGCGCTGTCGCATGTTCACGGACGCCGACGTCCCGTTCGAGCTGACGGCGATCCCATACATCTGCTGGCTCGTGAACCGGCGCGGCATCCACGTGGTGATCGGTGACCGGACCATGAAGGAGAGCGTCTACCGCAGCAAGCTCGGCGCCGTCCGCTACGCCGCAACATGGCTCTTCACGCAATTCGTCCGACACATCGTCACCGGCGACCTCGAGGACACGCAGTGCGGCTTGAAAGCGTTCCGCGGTGACGTGGCCGATGCGCTCTTCGACGTGATCAAGGAGAAGGGTTTCGCAGGCGACGTGGAGCTGCTCTACGTGAGCATGAAGAACAAGCTGGAGATCAAACGGATCCCAGTCCGTCTCCAGAACCAGGGGGCGAGCACGGTGCGCGTGGCCCACGCGTGGGACATGTTCTGGAGCCTGGTGAAGATCCGGCTTCGCTACGGTCGCGGTGAGTACGACACGCCAGCCGTCGCTGCGATCGCGGCGCAGCAGTATTGGAACCCCGAGTTCCAACCCATCGACCTGATCGACACCGAAGTCCGGGAACCCCAAGCGCGGTGATCGGGACGTCCGCCGCATCCGCCCGCCGCACCGCGGGGTTGCTCGGACTGCTCGTCTTCGCCCACGTGGGCATCCAGCTTTGGTGGATGCGCACGAACGGGTTCTTCGAGCGCCCGCTGACGACGGATGCGGCGTGGCACCGGTTGAACACCGCTCCGATTTTCGACGCCCTGGCGACGGACGGGGTCGGCGGCTGGATCCGCGCGGGACTGGCCCACGACCACGCGCATCCGCCCCTGATGCACATGACGGCCGCGCTGTGCGCGCTGCCCTTTGGCGACGTGACGCCCGAATCGATCGCGGTGACCCTGGCCCTCTTCAGCGGGTTGTTCGTGGTCGGGACGTTCCGATTCGCGCGCAACTTCCTCCAAGGCGGCCCCGCGGTCGGCGTCGCGGCGCTGACGGCGTGCTGCCCCGTCGCGGCCCTCACGTTCCGCGCGTTCTACCCGCACGCCCCCATGGCAGCCCTCGTCGTGTGGGCGCTGGATGCCCTCGTCCGGTCCCGGTTCCTCGCGTCGTTCACGTGGACGCTGGCGTTCGGGCTGCTGGCGGGACTCGCGACGCTGGCCAAGCAGATCGCCCCGATCTATCTCGGCGGCGCGACCATCGCCGCGCTCGTGATCGGGCTGCGCACGGCTCCGTCGAGGTCAGCGGTGCTGCGCAATGCGCTCATCGGCCTGCTCGCCGCGGGAGCCGTCGTCTCGCCCTGGTACCTCGCGCACTTCGGCAAGGCGATGGCCTACGCCTCGCAGGTCGTCGGAGCCGAGGGCCAGACCCAGTTCTCGAAGGGGGTGTCGTTCGATTCCTTCGAGCGATGGGCCTACTACCCCATGCATTTCGCTCAGTCCGGGCTGGGGTTCATCCTCTCGGCCGCGGTGATGGCGGCCTTGGTCTGGAGGCTGCGCCGCGGCGGATCGGCGGCGAACGCGGGACTGTTCGTCACGACCGTGGTGTCGATCGACGTCGTGCTGACGCTCGGGCAGGTCGCGGCCAAGAGCGCCTACGTGGTGAACCTGGCCCCCCTCGCCATGACCCTCCTCGGCTGCGCCGTGGCAGCGATGCGGCCATCCGCCGCGCGCCGCTCGGTGATCGGCGCGCTCCTGGCCACGGCGATCGTCAACGCCGTGATGATCTACCGGCCCCTCGAGGATGACCGGCCGCTGGGGCGGATCGGCGACCTCGCGTTGATCCCCGAGCTCGACATCTGGGTCGGCGAATTCGCCCGTGAGGTCGGAGGCCGCGGAACGAGGGTGCCGGAGGCCTGGCCCGTCGCCGAATACGCCCACAAGATCCTCGCGACGGCGCGACGCCCCGTGCCGCACGTCGCAGAATCCAGTCGCACCGACCCGCACCCGTACGTGTTTCAGCCGAACGTCGAGTTCGCCGCCATGCGCGAGGGCCGGCGTCTCGATTGGCGGACCTTGCCCGACGTACGTGGTGTCGACCCGGCGAAGGTCCTCGCGGCACTCGCGGACGTCGATTACCTCATCCTGGATGAGCGGCGCTTCGCGCTCCAGACCGCGGTCGCTGCGCTGACTGCGCTCCGAATCCCCCACGCGGTCCTGTCCGAGGACGCCGTGACGCCGGTGTCGAAGGTGTCGCTCGTCGCCATCTGGCGTCCGTGGGAGCAACTGGCCATCCAACCACGGCGCGTGGTGGACGAGCCTTCCGTGCGTCGGGTGAAGGTCTCCTGGGACAACGGATGGCGGCTCGTGGGTGTCAGGACTTCCACGCATCCCGGGGACGTCGTGGCGATGGAGTCGTTCTGGGAATGTGACGCTCGGGCCACGCCCGGACAGCAGGCCTCGGTCGTCCTGTTTCGCGGCTCGACGCGCCTCGACGGGAACTCGGAGGACCTGGTGCCCCCGCCCGCGGGCTCCGTCCTCGTGATCTCGACCGCGGCGCGCTCCGAGGACCCGCGCAGGGATGGGCTCACGTTCGCGGTCCGCACGCGTCGGCGCGCCGGCACGACGGAGTCCGACAACGCCACGGTCCTCGACTCGGACCAACCCAAACGCGGTCGCTCGACCGTCGCGATCACTCCCTGAGGCAGATCTCGCTCGGGTCGTCCGCAGCGACGACGGCGGTTACCGTCGCTGCGCCCGGCCGGCGTTCCCACATTGAAGCTCATCCACCGCTATCTTCTCCGCGAGTTGCTGCTCAACGCCGTCGTGAGCCTCATCACGGTGTTCTCGATCTTCTTCCTGGGCGCGGTGTCGCTCCAGGTCGACAAGGCGAACTACGAGAACATGCCGATGATCGCCGTGCTGCGATACGTGTCGCTGCTCCTGGCGTACACGTCGTACCTCACGCTGCCGCTGACCGTCCTCACCACGTGCATCTTCACCTACGGACGGGCGTCGCAGGACGGAGAGATCGCCGCGGCCACGACGGGCGGGGTGCATCCATGGCAGCCGCTCGTCCCGGGGGTGCTCGTCGGCGCGGTCGTGGGACTTCTGCTCGCGGCCTGCCAGGATCGGTTGATGCCCGAAGCGCATTATCTGTCACGTCGCGTCGACGAGTCGGTCCTCTCGAACGCGGCCCAACTGTTGAAGCGCAACGATCGCCAGATCAACTTCGGCAACTTCATCTTCACGTGGCGGAGCGTGGCGTCGGACCGTGACGGCAACATGATCCTGCGCGAGATCGAGTACGTGCAATACCGCAAGGGCAAGCCGATCAGCTGGACGCGCGCGTCGCACGCCCGGCCCGTCGTCGATCCCGACAGTCCACGCATGGTCCTCGAACTCGAGGAGGTGACGCGGCACGAGAACGGCCACTTCAGCTCCGTCGATCGGCTCGCGGTTCCCGTCGACCTGCGCATCCTGGCCGCAACGCCCCCACGCCGCGCCGTGGAGGACCTCTCCTATGAGAATCTCCTCACCGATGCGCACCTGACGGATCGCGCCAACCGACGACATCGGGCGCTGGCGGAGTACAACTTTCGCCTGGCGATGTCGATCTCGCCGCTCCTTTTCGGGCTGCTCGGGGCTCCGCTCGGGGTGACGCTGCGATTGCGCAACCGGGCCCTGGTGTTCCTCACCGGGCTCTTGATCGTCGCCCTGTGCTATTGGCCGCTCCTGGCGATGTTCAAGAACTTCGCCGAGAAGGGCGCGATCCCCGCATGGATCTCGCTCCAGATTCCCAACATCCTCCTGACCATCGTCGCTGCGTCGGTGCTGCGGAAGGCGTTTCGCACGTGAAGATCCTCGACCGCTACATCGCCCGGCATTTCATCGTGTCGATCGGGGTCGCGTACTGCTTCCTCCTGTGCGTCTACATGTCCGTGCATCTGTTCGCGCACCTGGGCGAGCTGGGCGATGCGTCGCGCGTGCTCTCTCAACGCGGCATGAACCTGTTCACGGGACTCTGCCGGTTCTATGCGCTGATGATGCCGTTCATCCTCACGAAGCTCGGGCCGTTCGGCGCGCTCCTGGCCGGGATGTGGACCGTCCAGCGGATGACGAAGGACGTGGAGATCACCGCGGCGCAGGTGGCCGGAGTCTCGCTCCACCGCATCATGCTGCCGATCCTCGCCTGCGGCGCACTCGTGTCACTCGGCCTGACGCTCATCCGCACCGAGGTCCTGCCACGGATCTCCGTCCAAGCCCACCAGATGGATCGCCTGGTGCGCGGCAAGACGGAAGACGTCATGGATGGGCCGTTCCTCGTTCGGGACGATCGCGGCCTGCGCATCTCCATCCGGAGTTACGAGCCGTCGAGTCGAACCGCCCACGACGTGGAGTTCCGCTCCGACGACCTCAACGACATCACGGACGTGGAGACGTTGCAGTACCGAGATGACGGAGCGCAGGGGCCAGGTTGGTATCCGCAAAGCCCCGTGCGCGGCTCGCTGTCGCTCCCGGGAGGGACGAACCTGCGTCCGTTCGACATCGAGATCGAGTCCCGGGGATTGCGCTTCCTGGGCGCGGCCGAGCTCTCGGACCTGCTTCGTCGCATGCCGGATCGGCTGGACTTGCAGCTCATTCGCCAGACGCGCGTCACCTACCCGTTCGTGACCGTCGTCTTGTTGCTGCTCGGCTTGCCGATCGTGCTGAAGCGCGACCAGCAGAACGTCTACGCGGCATGCGGAGTATGCCTGCTCGTGTCCGTCCTCTACTTCGGCGCCGAGAACCTGATTCATGGGCTCGCCGAGCGCGACGGACTCTTGAGCCCGGGCCTCGCCGCGTGGATCCCCGTGGTCGTGTTCGGAACCGCGGGAGCACTCACGTTCCAGGACCTCTAACCGATGATTCGGCGACCGCGGCGAAGCGGAAGGAGCGCCACTCGACCGCAGCGATAGCGAGGACGAGTGGCCGGATCGCCGGTCTACCGCAGCGAAGCGAGGACGACCGGGCCGGCCGGGGTCGATCGGCGGGGCAACCTTCGATCACTGGACGCGCATCAGTGATCTTGCACCGAGCCTCGTTCCGCACCGGTTGGACCGCGCGGGACGCGCGGCGAACCGGCCGGCCACCGCCGATACGGCGGTGGCCCGGCGCTCCGGCCCGGCGTCAGCGGGGTAGCGTTGCGACCGAGCCGGCGGCGAAGACGAAGAAGACGAGGACCACGAGGAGGCCGAGTCCCATCAGCAGGGTGCTGACGACTCCGCAGACCTTCCCGGCCTCGGTCAGCGACCGACCGTTCGGGTCCATCCGCCCCTGGTTCATCTTGTCCAGATCCGTGTTGCCCATCAGCCACGCTGCGAGACCGAACAGCGGGCACAGGATGAACCCGAGAATCCCGAGCGCGAGTATCAAGCCACCCCGCGCCGGCTCCATCATCCCGTAGGGCGGGTACCCCGGGGGCGGCGGCGGATAACCCGGCGGCACCGGCGGCTGTTGACCCGGAGGATAGGGGGGATAGTTCATCGGCTTGAGACTCCTCGAAGGTGTCGATCCAACGCTGCGTGGTCTGGTGTTCGAACCGAGACCAGATCCTACTGGGGCGGGCATTCGCAGGCGACGACAAATGTTGCCGGAACACCCGCGTGCGGCCTGCGCCCGGCTGCGAGACGTTGCACCCGAGTCGCTGCGCCGCTCAATCGAGCCGCTTCTTCCACTCCCGCAACAGGCAGAGGGCATCGAATGGCGTGAGGCGATCGGGGTCCGTGCCACGCAGCGCCGTGACGATGGGATCCTCGGGCGCGTCGAAGAGCGAGAGCTGTTCGACCGCCTTGGTCTTCTTTTCCCCGGGCGCGGCAGGGGCAGGACGCGCGACCGGCGTCGCCTCGATCGTCGCGAGAACGTCCTTGGCGCGCTCGATCACATCGCGCGGAAGGCCGGCCAGGCGCGCCACGTGGAGGCCGTAGGAGCGATCCGTGCCCCCCTCGATGATCTTATGGAGGAATACGATCTCTTCGCCCCATTCGCGCACGGCGACGCTGGCGTTGACGGCACCGGGAAGCGAGGCGCCCAGATCCACCAGCTGGTGATAATGCGTCGCGAATAGCGCGCGACACCGCACGCGCCGCCCCAGGTGCTCGGTGATGGCCCACGCAAGCGCGAGCCCGTCGAACGTCGACGTGCCGCGCCCCACCTCGTCCAGGATCACCAGACTTCTCTCGGTGGCGTGGTGGAGGATGTTCGCCGTCTCGATCATCTCCACCATGAACGTCGAATTGCCGCGCGCCAGTTCGTCGCTGGCCCCAACCCGCGTGAAGATCCGGTCGACGACTCCGATCGACGCCGAGGCGGCCGGCACGAACGACCCCATCTGCGCCAGCAACACGAGCAGCGCGGACTGGCGGATGTAGGTGCTCTTTCCGGCCATGTTCGGACCCGTGATCACGATGAGCCTGCGGTCGGGCCCGAAGAGCAGATCGTTGGGGACGAACGCCGGTCCGCCCACCTGGGACGCGAGCACGGGATGCCGGCCTTCACGGATGTCGATCTCGATGCCCTCGTGGACCTCGGGGCGGCATCCATTCCACTCGCGTGCGATGGTCGCGAGGCTTTGGAGCGAATCGAGGAGGGCGAGCGTGTCCGACGTCGTCTGAAGCTCGGGAACTCGGGCGAGGACCGCCTTGCGCAGATCGAGGAAGATCTCGTACTCGATCTCGCCGATCCGCTCCTCGGCGTGCAGGACCTTGTTCTCGAACTCCTTCAGTGCCGGCGTCGTGTACCGCTCGGCGTTCTTCACGGTCTGGCGGCGCGCGTATTCCGGCGGAGCCTTCCCGGACTGTGCGTTGGTGATCTCGATGTACCAGCCGAAAACCCGGTTGTAGGCGACCTTCAGGGTCGGGATCCCGGTCTTCTCGATCTGCTCCGCCTGATAGCGCGCGATCCACGACTGCCCATCGCGTCGCAGCGATTGGAGCTCGTCGACCTCCGTGCTGAAGCCCGTGCGGATCATTCCGCCCTCTTTCACGGTGACCGGCGGCTCGTCCACGAGCGAGCGCTGGAGCAGATCGTCGAGCGCTGCGAGATCGGGCAGGTCGGCAGCAGCCCGGCGCACGATCTCGGACGACGCTCCGGCGAGGCTCGCACGAAGCTCGGGCAGGAGCGCCAGCGTCTGCCGGAGGCTCACCAGCTCGCGCGCCGTCCCGCGGCCGCAGGAAAGGCGCGCGATCAGCCGCTCGATGTCGTGCACGCGCTCGAGGAGATCGCGGACGCCACGCAGGCGCTGAGCATCACCCACGAGCTCGGCGACGCCGTTCTGGCGGTGTCGGATCTCGTCCACGACCGCGAGCGGCTCCAGCACCCAGTTCTTCAGGAGGCGCGCGCCCGCCGCCGTGCGGGTCCGATCGATCACGCCGAGGAGACTGCCCTCGCGCGTGGCATCTCGCAACGTCCGAACGAGTTCGAGGGACGCACGCGTGACCCGATCCAGCACCATCTGGCGGCCGAAGTCGGGACGCCGGATCGCGTTGACGTGCTCGACCTTGCTCTTCTGCGTGTCCTGGAGATACCGCAGCACGCCACCTGCGGCGCCGATCGCGACGGTCAGTTCGCCGACGCCGTAGCCCTCGAGCGTTCGGACCTTGAAGTGCTCCCGCAGAATGCGCGCGCCGTCGTCAGCGTCGAACATCCAGTCGGACATCGTGGACGTGGGGCGTCCGAAGTGCGACCGCACGGATTCATACGGCGAGCCCGCGTCGCGGGAGCTGTCGGGAAGGAGGAGCTCCGCCGGGTCGACGCGTTCCAGGAGGTCGATCAGGGCGTCGCGACCGACCTCCGTTGCGAAGAACGCCCCCGTCGAGAGATCGACCCACGAGACCCCGCACGTCGTCTTCCCGATGACGACGCCGCAGAGGAAGTTGTTGTCGCGCCCCGAAAGCGCCGAGTCCTCCGTGAGCGTCCCGGCCGTCACGACCCGAACGACGGCGCGGTCGATGATGCCGTCCGCCTCCTTCGCGCTCTGCACCTGATCGCAGATGACGACCTTCTCACCCAGACGCACGAGGCGACTCACGTAGTTGTCCAGCGTGCGAGCCGGGATCCCCGCCATGGGGATCGGGTTCTCACCCTTGTCGCGCGAGGTGAGCGTGAGGCCGAGGATGCGTGAGGCCTTCTCCGCGTCCTCCATGAACAACTCGAAGAAGTCGCCCATGCGGAAGAGCAGAAGCCCGTCTTTGTGCTGAGCCTTGACGCTCAGATACTGCTGCATGACGGGCGTGGGCATGGGCGGTTCGAATCACTCCGGCGGCTTGCGGCGTCCGGACCACTCGAGCATCTGCTGCTCGATCGAGAGCGGGTACGAGATCTTGACGTCGACCGTCTTGCCCGCCGCATCCTTCATGGGCTGAAGGCGCGGCATGAGGAATCCCGTGTACGCCGGCACGTCGAGCTGTGCATAGCGTGCAATGACCTCGTCGCGCAGTTTGGGATCGAACTTGACGCCGAACGCATCGAAGAGCTTCTTCGTGCCGTCGTAGTCGCCCGTGCTCTTCAGCCGCTGGACGAGGGCGAGAAGCCTGCCGGCAGCCTCGCGCCACGCGTTCACGTCCGAGACCACGAGATACGTCTTGCCGTCACGCGTGCGTTTCTCGATGGCGTTGCTGTTCGCCATGATCCAGCCGACGACCATCTGGCGGTTGCGCATGTGATCCTCTTCGAGCTGATCACCCTGCTTCATCCGCCGCAGCTGCGTCATGGCGCCGTTGCGCGTGTAGGACTCGTACTCGGTGCGCGCGGCTTCCTGCGGATCGTCGACGAGCCCCAGCTCCTTCAGCTTGGGATCGGCGATGAACCACAACGCGACGAGGTCCGCGCGGGCCTCCTCCAGCGCCGAGTAGTACTCGCGGATCCAGGTCGCGGGGTCGCCCTGCTTGTCGGGCGCCTGCCGGCCCGAGGCGTGGCCGATCACCTCGTGCATGTTCGTCGTGAGGTCGGCCGTGAGCGACCCGAGACGGACCTGGCGCTCGACCTCGGCCTCGTCCCAGCAGAACTCCGAGCGCGCCGCCGGCGAGGCCGACTTGTCGTACGCCTCGACGATGTTGGCGAGGCTCACGCTCTTGGACCCGTACGTCTCCCGCACCGACTGATCGTTCGGGAGGTTGATGCCGATGGGGGTCACCGGGCCCGAGTCACCGGTCTCGATCACGACGTCGATGGACCGCGCCGAGATGCCCGTGACGTTCTCCTTCTTGAACGCCGCGTCGTAGGGCATGTGATCTTCGAACCACTTGGCGTTCTCGGCGATCTTCTTGATCAGCTCGGCCTTCTTCGGGTCTTCGTAGGAAACGATGCCTTCCCAGGCGCCCTTCTTGCCGCGTGGATCGAGGTAGACCTCGATGAAGCCGTTCACGGTATCGACCGTCGAATCCTTGTCGGCGACCCACGCGATGTCGTAGGCCTCGCGATCCTTGTCCTCACCGGTGCGGTACCAGCGGATGAGCGCGTCGAGCGCCTTGCGGGTGGCGGGCGTGGCGTAGGGCCGCGCGGCCTCCAGGTGACTCACGATCCGACCGATCTCCTCCGCGTACAGGCCCGGGGCCTTGCCCGCCGAGGGGTCGCCCGAGCGCCAGGGAATCTCGCGCAGCGCCGCACCGGCGGCAGTCGGCTGTTTCACGACCGTCGAGTTCAGCGCGTACTCCTCCTTCAGCCCCTCCAGATCCTTCAACGTCACGCCCGGGCCGTAGAAGTTCACCGCCGACGCCTGGATGATGTCCTGTCCACCCTCGGGGTTCTTCGCCGTCACCATGGGCTTGTAGCCCGCGTCGAACAGCATGGGACGCAGACGAAGCACGAGATCCTCGGTGGTCTCGCCTTCGGCCTTCCCCAGATTGGCGCCGTTCTTCTCAGCGCCCTGGGCTGCGGCCAGCAGTCGCTCGGGCGTGCCCGGCATGAGGTTCTTGCGCGCGGTGACCGCGTTGTATGGCCCGTTGTTCACCCAGAAGAGCTTCATGTAATGGCGGACGTGCTCGACCGACTGCGGGTCCAGGCCGGAGGCGTGGGTGAGGATCTCCTCGCACAGGGTCTGGATCGCCGGGCCCTCGGCGCACTTCTGCTGGATGAAGATCGGTCGTCCGGCCAGCGCGGCCTCGTAGAGGTGCCAGCACAGAAGCCGGTCGTTCGTCGTCAGCCGCTCGAATCCATCGGCGTAGACCTGGACGATCCCCACGTCCTCGACGCGATCCACCAGGTACTTGCGGTCGTCGGTCATGGAACGGGCACTCGCGTCCTGGGGTGTTGGAGTCGACGGGTTGCGATCCTCGGGGTGGTCGCTGCTGCATGCGAGCGCCAGGGCGAGGGACAAGCACGACGCGAACATCCGGAAGGGTTTCCGGGGCATGGGTTTCTCCGTCTTCGGCCGAATTCGCGCCACAGTGTGCGCGGCGTCCGCCAGTTCGGCAACGCGCGCTCGGGTCAGGTCGCGACGGACTTGGGCGGGCCGTGGTAGACGACGAAGGACGTGGGGGTTTCCCACACCGTGATCTCATGCAGCGGGAGGTCGGCGAGGCGCCTCCAGATCCAGATGGCGAGGAACTCGGCGCTGGGGTTGGGGACGATCTCGTTCAAGTAGGAGTGATCGAGGACGGCCACGACCCGCTCGGAGACGGTCCGCTTCAACGCGTGGAAGTCGAACGCAAGCCCTGACCAACCGTCCAACGGCGCGTTCACGCTCACTCGAAGGCGGAAGGTATGGCCGTGCAGCCGCTCGCACTTCCCGACGTAGCGCGGCAGGTTGTGGGCAGCATCGAAGGTGAAGTCCTTCGAGACGACCATGGTCGTCCCCGGCTCGACCCGCATCTCCTCGGCGACGGCTCCCCGCTTGTAGAGCTCCTCCCCGACCTGGGCGATGGAATCCGAGGCGACGGAGTCGCCGAGCGCCCATGCGACGGCCTCCCGGACGTGCTTCAGGGCGGGGACCGGCGCGAGGCGATCCCGAAGTCCCCGAAGCTGGGCCAGGACTCCCTGGACCACGAACGCACCCGCCTCCCCCCCGACGGCCGCGAACAGGCGGCACCCGCTGGCCTCCACACAACGTCGAAGAGTGGGCTCAATCTCGGTGGAAAACACCTGAACGGCGATGAGGAGGGGGGCCTCCTGGCCGCAGCAAGGCTGGCCCGACTCCGGTTCGATGACGTGAGGAGAATCCATGGCTCGACTGAGCCGGAAGGCTACGGCGGGGAGAACGGCTCGCCAAGCTCGGCCGCCCGCGAGGCGCCGCCGCCGACCGTGTTCGCTCGCCACATTCCCGGAACTGCGTTGACACCGCCGGGTCGGCCAGGCGTCCAGAGGGGCGACCCGGCTCGCCCAACCCCCTCAACGAACGTTGATCAATTTCGGTCGCCGCCTTATGATCCGCCCCGCCCTCGCGTCAGGGATGTGTGTCGCGGTGGCTGGAATAGGTCGCCGGTCTGTCTCGAGACCGGCGGGACGTTGCAAGCTCGCACAGTTCGCGGAATCGCACCGTGTGTTCGGTGTGGACAAGTTCAGAAGGTGATGCAGCTGCGCGGCTTGGGACGTCATGGCATTTCAGACAATGACGGCACTGGGTTTGCAACAGATCGTGTCCAGCGCGACCGACGGGTTTCCAACCTGCAGGGAACCGGCGCCTGGATTCGAGCTCGCCAGTTCCTCCGGGACGAGCAAAGGAGTGATGGGCCAATGAGGTTGCTTCGTGATCTTTGCGGGCTGACGCTCGCGACCGTGGTGTGCGCAACGTTGACCCTCTCCGGTTGTGGCGGTGGAGGGGGCGGCGGAGACAGCGCCCCGGCAGCGGCATCGATCAGCCAGATCTCGGTACAGGGCGTGGGGACTCCGATCTGGACGGCCGTCAACGCCAGTCCAACTCCCCCGCCGGTTTGCCCGACGGGCGTGGCGGTCAACTCGACGATCATCTTCGACTTCGCCGGCTCCGTCGATGCAGGCAGCCTCCCACAGACGGGGACCGCCATCGGCTCGATCAACATCACGACGGTCACATCCTCAGGCGGCAACAACATCACGGTGCCCGCCGTCGGCGCGTTCTCGGTGGTCGATGATCCGACGCTCCCGGTGGGCAACCGCCGGCGCGTCACGTTCACGCCCACGCCGCCGGCCAGCCCTGCGGCCCCGTGCGTCGCCGGCATGACGTCCGTGTCGACCTATCAGATCTCGATCCCGCGCGGTGGTACGTCCCAGAACGTCCTCGTCGTGAACGGCCAGTCGATCGCGAACGAGGCCATCACGTGCTTCACGACGTGCGACTGCCCGACGAGCACGGCTTCGTGCCCGTCCTTCGTCGACCCGGTCGCGGGGGCACCGTTCGTCGCCTTCACGTCGCCTTCCATGGGCAACCCGGCGCCCGCGGCGATCGACCCGTGCTCCGTCAGCGGCAACACCGTCACGATCCTGTTCAGCGAGCCGCTGAACCCGACGGGCATCAGCCTTTCGAACATCAAGATCGTGGACGCGGCCACCGGCGCGCAGGTGCCGGGCGCCATCCAGTTCTTTCAGGCAGGCAGCATCCCCTCGCTCGCGACGCAGTCGCGCGTCGACTACATCGCGTCGAGCCCGCTGCTCGGCAGCCGGACCTACCAGCTCGTCGTGACGAGCGCGGTGAAGGACTTCGGCGGGAATCCGGTCCAGCTCGCGGCGGGGAACCCGACGGCCCAGCTGTTCTTCGCCACGAACCCCGTGACGTTCGCGCCGCACGCGCCCATCGTCGAGAACTTCGACACCTTCGCCAACCGCACGACCGCGACGGGCGAACTCCACTGGGACGGCACCGGCCAGCTCTCGACGACGTTCCCCCTCGCCCTCACGGGTGACGGTTCGGATCCGCCGTTGACGCCCGCGGCCAACGCCAACCTGGACACGAACTCGCCCACGACGCGCCAGGGCTTCTTCAACTACACGAACGTGAACATCCCGGCCGGCGTGACCCTCCGCGTCGTCGGCCCGTACCGCGCCCACATCCGGTGCACGGGCAACATCGTGATCAACGGGACGCTGGATGCGCAGGGCGGAACCCTCCAGGCTCCGACGCCGATCGGCGATCCGAATCAGGGCCCGCGCGCAGGCGCCCAGAACAACGGCGGTGGTCTGACATGCGTCGCCAAGGGTGGCGTCGGAAACGCCGGTGCCGGTGACGGCGGTGACGGTTCGCCCGGCGCGTGCAACGCTCGCGCGACCTCGGGCGAGAACGGTTACGGACCCCGCCTCCTGACGGGCGCATCCAATACAGGCACGCCGGGCAACGCGTTCTATGCGGGCGGTCCCGGTGGCCGTGGCGGCTGCTTCCCGGTCGTCGCCGGATGCACGGCTGGTGACATCGGCGGCCTCGGTGGCGCCGGTGGCACCGCGGGCACGGCAGGCGAAGACGGCCGCCCGCGCGCCAACAGCGCCATCTGCGGCACCGTCAGCCCCGTGATCCCGCCCGTCGCCATCGCGTCGGCGGTACCCGCGATCATGGTTCCGCCCATCAACACGCCGTCGGCCGGCTCTGGTGGCGGCGGTGGTGGTGACCACCTCGAGACGACCGGCACGATCCCGCAGACCGACGACCAGGGCGGTGGCGGCGGTGGTGGCGGTGGCGGCATTCGCATCTCCTGCGTCGGAAGCTACACGCAGGGCGCTGGCAGCCTCATCCGTTGCTCGGGTGTGCAGGGCGCACTCGGCTCGACGCTCTCGGGTGCCGGCGGCTCCGGCTCTGGCGGCGAGATCTGGATCCAGTCGTTCTCGACCGTCACCATCGCGGCGACCGCCACGATGAACATCGACGGGCCGGGCCGAGTGGGTGCAGGCATCAACCAGCAGGGATGCTCGAACCAGGCGTCTGGCGGCGGCGGCAAGGGGCTGTTGCAGATCGAGGCCGCGAGCGGCCCGATTCCGACGGGATTCCTCGTCGTCCCGGCGACCGGCGGCGTCATCAGCACGCCGACCTTCCAGTACGCCAACGGCGTCAACGGTGACGCGTTGTCGAACTTCTTCTACACGGGCTACGGCGCGCCGGACTTCACCTCGGTCGTCGAGACCTTCAGCGTCGGCAACGCGCCGAACGCCGCGCTGCAGATCTCCTATGAAGGTGCTTTCGAGGCCGTCAACAGCACGCCGCAGAACCGCATCTTCGACTCGGGCACGATCAAGTCGACGGCGACCGGTGGTGGACCGATCCTCGCAGCGAGCATCAACGAGCTCGACGGGTATCCGTTCATCCGCTTCCGCGTGCACGTGAGCTACCCGGCTCCGCCCGCGACCCCGTCGAATGCGACGCTGCCGAGCGTGAACGACATCACGATCAACTACGACACGGCACCGAACTGCCCCTGATCGTGTGACGGGCGTCGACGACGCCTCATGAATGCGGCCGCGTGACCTCCGTCACGCGGCCGTTTTTCGTCGAGGGCCGGTCGCTCGCAACCGTTCTCGGCTTGCACGCCCCCGTGGCGGGTGCCGACGTCGCCGTCGCCTCGCGGAGAACTGCGCATTGGACGTTCGCATGGCAGCGGGCATGGAATCGCCCGGGTGTCCCCCCTGGCAGCCGGTTGAAGTACCTGCGAATTCCCTGGCACGCCCGGACGCGATCGCTCCGACTCGTTGACCGCTCGCGAAGGTCGAGGGGACGCCTGGGACTTTCATCGCCGGCCGTACGACCGGCGGCATCAGTGATCTCGACGGAGCGGGTCGCACGCCGTTGACGGTCGCCGACGGAGGGACGGCTCGTGCAATCGGCAGTTCCTGCGACCGCATGCGCGTCGTCGGGTGGCCGATCGCAATGCCGTCACTGGTTTCCGTGGTCGTGGTTCCATCCATCACGCAGTCCTCGGTCGCCTCACGCCGCCGTGACGGCCACTTCGAGGCAACAGGAGTCCAACCGGCAGCGGACGATCCGAGCCACGGTGACGGCGGAGGTCCCATCCGCGGTCCCGGCCTCGAAGGTCACGCGGAGATCCAGGCGTCGATCGATGCGGTCACCAGACGACGTGCGCATCGCGGCAGCGTGAACCGGTTCCTCGCTTGAAGAGAATCGAAGACAGGATGACGGCGGGTCGCCCGAAAGTGCTCGTGCGTGCGCCGATCGGCATGGGGACCTCGGACCCGCGGGAGAACCGGGTGGCTCTCGATCGCTGCGTCGACGTCGGTCACTTCGAGATCGACGACGGTGCCGCCGAACGCGCGCCGTCGCAGTTGGGCGACGAAGCTGGACGTTCTCGGAAGCGACGTCTGCGGGAAGGGGCGCCGGCGACGCCCACGCTCGTCATCAGCGCTCGAGAAGTCGGCGACGGTACGAGGACGTAGCCGCAGGACGGGCGCCGGCGAGTGAGGACGGGCGCGGACGGCACGCCCCTCGAACCGCGCGGCTGGAAGGAGTGGTGGATTCCCGAGGCCCTGCGTCACCGGCAACCGATCGCCGCCCGCGTGCTCGCACGGCGCGCCGGCGGCCTGACGACTTCGGGGTCAGTAGCCTGCGGACCCGACCCACGGCACCGCATGGCGGGCGTGCGAGGCACGGTGGCTCGACCAACGCACGACGATCGATCGAGGCGGCGCAACGTGCTGCGCCTGACCCGTGAGGGGCGCCGATGACGCGCAGTGACGCGGCGGCGCGACGTCCGTCACCGTGCCGTCGTGCGTTCGCAGTCGGGCCGCACGTGGCGCAGCAGCGAGCCATCCGGGCTCGATGGCCATCGAGGCTCGAAATCTGGCGGGACGGCCACGCGAATCGTGGCGTTCCGCTTAGGCCACGCCGGCTCGAGGGTGGCCGGCGTGCGGGGCTGTGCGTTCAACGCCGACGAATCACGAGACACGTTTCGTCGTGTGGCGAGGGATGCGCGCCGGAGGGCGCGCCCGACTCGAAGCCCCCGCGGGCCGTCCACGTGGAGCGTGGCGCACCCGTGCCGCCAGCGCGCGGATTTGCTCGGAACGCTCGTTCTGTTCCGCTCGTCTTGCGGGCATCGAGGGCCTTCCTGATCGACGCAGACGGAGCAGGTCCTCGCGTTGCAGCCACCTTTCACGTGCGATTGCGCGCGCCAGCCCGCGGCACAGACCTTGCGATACCGGAACCGCAGAGAAAGCGGGTCTTACGATCGCGTCGACGCCGTGCTGCCTTCGTCGGCCAGAATGTCGTGACCCGAACGAGGGTCTGGTGATGCTGCGTTACCCAACGCTGTGCGCTCGATTCACGATCCTTTTCGTCGCGGTGATGCTCGCGAGCTGTTCCGGCGGAAAGGGCTCCCATGCCACAGCCAAGTCGATCATCAAGATCTCGATCGTCGGAACGAACACGCCGCTTTGGGTCGCGCCCGGCGGTGCGCCCACGGACCCGCAAACGTGTCAGACGGGCATCGCACTCAACGCTCCCATCGCGTTCGACTTCGACGGTACCGTCGACCCCAACCACGTCCCGCAGAGCGGGCTCGCGCTCGGGTCGATCTCGATCACGACCGTCGACGTCACGACGCAGACGTCGGTCGCGGCCATCGGGCAATTCTTGGTTCAAGACGATCCAACCATGCCCGCGGGCAACAATCGCCGCGTCACCTTCGTTCCGAGTTCGCCCGCCACGATTGGCCAGCTGTGCGGCGCCGGGCTGTATTCCAATGCCACCTACCAGATCTTCGTCCCGCAGGGTGGCAACTCGCCGGACGTCCTCTTCATCGATGCGAAGCCGATCTCGAACTTCGCCCTCGCCTGCTTCACGACCTGTGGCTGCCCGACCGCGTCGCCGCAATGCTCCACATTCGTGGACCCCGTGCCGGGCGCCCCGTTCGTAGCAGGCACGATCCCCACGACGGCGAACCCCGCGACGGGCCCGATCGACCCCTGCGCGATCGCGGACAACACGGTCACCCTGCTCTTCAACGAGCCCATCAATCCCGCAGGCGTCGACCTCGAGCATGTGAAGATCCTCGACGCTGCGACGGGTGCACAGGTCCCTGGCTACCTCGAGTTCTTCCAGGCCAACGCCGGGCCGACCCCCACGCCGGGAGCGCGGATCAACTACAGGGCGGCCCGTCCCTTCGTCGCCGGGCGCACCTACGAGATCGTGGTCAGCAGCCTGATCGTGGACTTCGGCGGCAATGGCGTCACGCTGGCGGCTGGCGACCCCTCGGCGAGGCGGTTCCTCGCAACTACAGCGACGGCGGCCGCTCCGCAGGCGCCGATCACCGAGAGCTTCGACGACATCGCCAACCGCGCGGTGACGTCGGGGGAATGCGAGTGGGATGGAACGGGGCAGCTCACCACGACGTTTCCGACGCTGCTCACGGGCGACGGATCGGATCCGCCGTTGACGCCCGTGGCGAGCGCGAACCTGGACACGGCTTCGCCGGCGACTCGACATGGCTTCTTCAATTTCCCGAGCGTGGCCATTCCGGCTGGTGTCACGTTGCGCGTGGTCGGGCCGTACAAGGCGCACATCCGTTGCACCGGCAACGTCGTCATCAACGGAACACTCGATGCATCCGCGGGAACGTCCTCTGCCGCAGTTCTCGGCACGCCCGATCAGGGCGCGCGTGCCGGGGCGCTGAACAACGGCGGCGGGATTTCGTGCATCGCCAAGGGCGGAGTTGGGAACGCGGGTGCCGGTGACGGAGGAGATGGTTCCCCGGGGGCATGCGCCGTGCGAGCAGTCGCCGGTGAATCGGGATACGGCCCGCGCCTCGCAACCGGTGCACCCGGACTTCCGGGCGCGGCAAACCTGCTGTACGCGGGCGGTGCCGGCGGCCGGTCGGGATGTTTCCCCGTGATCAGCGGATGCTCGGCCGGCGACCTCGGCGGTATCGGCGGTGCCGGGGGCACCGCGGGCACGACCGGTGAGAGCGGGCGTCCGCGCGCCAACACGACGCTCTGCGGGCTCGTCAGCCCGATCACTCCGCCGGTCTCCGCGGCTTCACCGGTATCGCCACTCATGGTTCCCCCGATCGCGGAACCATCGGCCGGCTCTGGCGGTGGCGGTGGTGGCGACCACATCGACGGCGCCGGGGCCTCCGTTCAGACCGACGACCAAGGCGGTGGTGGCGGCGGAGGTGGCGGCTCCATTCGCATCACGTGTGTGGGCAGCTACACGCAGGGCGCAGGCAGCCAGATCCGATGCGCAGGCGCGCCTGGTGCGATCGGAGCCGTGTTGTCCGGCGCCGGGGGCTCGGGCTCCGGCGGCGAGATCTGGATCCAGGCGTTCGCCACCGTTTCGATTGCGACGACGGCGACGATGAACGTCGACGGTCCGGCGCGCGTCGGCGCTGTCGTCAACCAGCAAGGCTGCTCGAACCAGGCTGCGGGCGGAGGCGGCAAAGGACTCATCCAGATCGAAGCGGGCTCCGGTGCCGTTCCGACCGGTTTCACGATCGTGCCTCCGTCCGGTGCCGTGCTCAGCACACCGAGCTTCCCGTATGCCAACGCCGTATCGGGGGACGCGATCTCGAAGTTCCGCTACTCCGGCCCCGGTGCTCCGGACTACACGTCCGTCGTCGAGAGTTCCTCCCTCGGCAACGCACCCGGTGCGACCCTCCAGATCAGCTATGAAGGCGCCTTCGAAGCCGTCAACAGTACACCTCAGAACCCCGCACCCGACCTTGCCACGCTGAAGGTGACTGCGACCGGCGGCGGACCGATCCTCGCCGCGAACATCAGCGAGCTCGACGGCTATCCCCTGATCCGGTTCCGGGTCCGCGTGACCTTCCCGCCGCCACCGACGACGTCGCCGAGCGCGATCCTCCCGAGCGTGAACGACATCACGATCAACTACGACACGGCGCCGGGCTGTCCTTGAGCGGATGACGGGCGTCGGCGACGCCTCATGAACGAGGCCGCGTGATCTCCGTCACGCGGCCGTGTCTCGCGGATGCCGGATCGCCGTCACAGGCGCCTCGGCTCGAGGGCGGCAATCGGGCGAACTCCTGGAAACGCGGATCGGCTCGATGCGGTGCGCCGGGCTTCGATCAGGCTCTGGACGGCGCGGCGCCGCCATGCAGGGAACGCCGGACGGCGCACTCGGTTCGCCGCTCTCCGGCCAAGGCGGCACCGGTTCCGGTGGCGGTAGCTGGATCCAGCCGTGCGTCATGGTCGCGGTCGCGGCGGCGGTCGTCATGCCTGTCGACGGTGCACCGCGCCGTGGCGCCGTCATCGAGCAGCAGGGCTGCTCAGAGCAGGCCTCCGAGGCCGGAGGCACGGGGCTCGCCCCGACCGAGGCCGCGAGGGGACGGTGCCGACCGGGTTCATCAACCTCCCGGGGACGGGGGCCGTTGTCAGCACCGTGGCCTTCCCCTACGCCAACAGCGCGACCGCGGACCCGGTCTCGAGCTCGCGCGACTCGGGTTCTGGCGCCCCGGACTACACCTCGGTCCTCGAGTCTGCATCCCTCGGCAACACGCCTGGCGACACGCTCGAGGTCCCCGGCGTGGGTGCGCTCGGGACCGTCGACAGCGCGCCGTAGCCCCCTGCTTCCGACCTCACGGTCCCGAAAGTGACGACAACCGACAGGCGACCGATCCTCGCGGCGTACACCCACGAGGTCCAGGGCCTTCCGTTCGTGCGCTTCCGCAGCCACGTGAGCTACGCGCCGCCGACGGCGACACGGCCGACGGCGACCCTGCGGGCGGCGATCCTGCCGGGCGTGAGCGACATCAGGAACAACTACGACGCGACGCCGGCATGTTCGCGGCGTCGGCGTGTCCACGGCGTCGGCGTGTCCACGGCGTCGGCGTGTCCACGGCGTCGGCGTGTCCACGGCGTCGGCGTGTCCGGAGCGTCGGCGTGTCCGCGGCGTCGCAGGAGTGGTAACCGGTCGCTCGACGCTTGCGGCCGTGAACGCATCACCGAAAACGAAACGGCGCGGGGGTCGAAAGCGAAGGAGCGCGGGCAGTGAAACCCGCAGAGCGCGGCGATCGAGCGCGGTAGAGGAGGTCACCGAAAACGGCAGCGTGCGGCGCTCGCTGCATGGGTGAACGGGAGGGCTCTGCCGTGCCGGTTCCTCCCGCCGCTCTCAGGCCCGCGGTGCTGCCGGCGATGGCCGTCGACGCGTGCCTCGGGCAGAACCGCTGGTCGACGTTCGCGGCGTCGCGCAAAGCCCGAGCGCTCCGGCCAGGCCGAGCCTGTCGCTCCAAGCCCGGCGACGTGAACACGAACGCTTCGGCGGGTTCAGGAACCGACGTAGCGGTCGAAGATCGAGCGTGCGATCCCGGGATCGCGGGTGCCGCGGATCAGGGCGCGACCGTCGGCGAAAAGCGTGATGGCATGTTCGGGGAGCGTCAGGACGACGAGGAACTCGTTGCGGTCGACGGCACCGAGTGCGCGCCAGCGCATCTCGAACTGGGCGAGTTCGACGGGTGCCCGCTTTGCCGGGACGATCTGCACGGAGTCCCGCCCGCAGAACGTGACCGCGCGCGACCGGTTGACTCCGTCGAGATGAGGGAACTCGCGCCGACCACAACAGGGGCACTCGGGATCGGGTGTCGTGTCGGCTCCCAGCTCGACGATCCGGAAAGACCAGAGGTCCACGGAGAGCCAGCCGCGACGCACGCGGTCTGTGGTGCCGACGAGGACTTTCAGAGCCTCGGCGACCTCGAGGCTCGCGATCAAGGTCGCTGCCGGCGCGATGATCCCCGATGTCTCGCAGGTCTCGACCGTGCCCGCAGGTGGCGCCTCGGGAAAGAGGCAGCGCAGGCAGGGGGTTACGCCCGGAAGGACCGTCGCCGTCAACCCGCGACTCCCGACGCACCCGCCGTAGATCCACGGTGTTCCGCCACGCACCGCGAAATCGTTGATGAGGTACCGCGTCTCCAGGTTGTCCGCACCGTCGATGATCAGGTGAGCGTCGGCGAAATGGTCGGTCACGTTGTCCGGCGCGAGATCGGCGACCCGCGCCTCGATCTCGATCTGCGGGTTGAACTCCTTCAAATGAGACGCGAGCGCGGCGGCCTTCGGCATGCGGCGACGCACGTCGTCCGCCGTGTAGAGCGACTGGCGCCCGAGATTCGACTCCTCGAGGATGTCTCGATCGAGAATGCGGATGAACCCGATTCCGCTACGCGCGAGCTGCTCACCGATCGACGCCCCGAGCGCACCCGCTCCGACGACGACCACGCGCGATTCCAGGAGCCGGCGCTGACCTTCGATTCCGATTGGGGGGAACGCGGTCTGGCGCGCGTATCGCGGTGCACGGGCCCGATCGTCATTCATGGCCTGCTTATACCAGTGCGGTGCGGCTTGTTCGCCAAAGTCGCGGTCCATACGATGGGCCCCGTACGCGGCGGCCCCACTGACCGCGTGACCCGATCTTCACTCGTGCCATCCTGACCGAAGGCGACGGTCACCCGAGACTCTGCGTGGAAAGCGACGCGAATCAGGTCTTCAAGTTCAGCCGCGTGCTCTGGTTTCCGGTGTCGGTCTACGCCATCGGCATCGGAGCGGCCGCCGTGGCCACGTTCCACGCCTGGACGTGGATCGTCGCCCTGCTGACCGGCGCCGGCGACCTCACGGTCGCCGAAGCCTGCGTGCGAGGTTTCCAGACATCCATCGTCCGCTGGGTCCTGACCGGCGCCTGGGCGGACGTCGCTCCCGCCGTGCCCGCAGACGCCCAGGTCGCGCTCCGTGACCACTACGCGCTGGTCTTTTCGCTTCAGTGCGTGGGCGCCTACCTCATCTGGTCGATCAGCTCCGTCGCGCTCGCGCGGATCATGGCCGTGCGCATCGCCCGCGACCAGTACATCTCCCTGCGCGAAGCGTTCACCTTCGCCTGGGGGACGCGCTTCACGAGCCTGCTTCACGCCCCGTGCGTGATCGCGCCGATGGCCGTGATCTGGTTGGTGGTCGCGATCATCGGGCTCGTCGCGTCGGTCCCCTGGATCGGATGGATCGCGAGCTTCCTCCTCCTTCCCGTCACGTTCCTGTTCACGATCGTTTTCAAGCTCATCGGCATCACGGGCATCCTGAGCCTGGGACTGACACCGGCCGCCATCGCCACCGAGCGTCGTGGGACCTACGACGCGATCGGCAAGGCCTACAACTACTTCTTCGCACGGCCATTCGTCGTGATCTTCTACCTGCTGTTGCTTGCGGCCTTCGTCCACATCGTCGAGAACATCGTGTTCGACGCGGACGCGCTCCGTCAGCACGTTGCGCGGCTCGTGACGCCACCCTGGGCCAGCGCGACGCTCGAGAAGATCGTCCGCGGCGACGGGTCCGACCTGTCAGGCTTCGCCTGGCTCTGCGCAAAGCTCCACTCGGCCATGTACTGGATCCTGAACGTCGTCGTCGACGGCGCCGTCCTCTCGTGGATTTCCGGCGCTTTCACCGCGATGTTCATGATCTTCCGCAAGGATGTGGACGGCGCCGAGTACACCGACGTCGTCGAGTCGGCCCCGACCGCCACTCGGTAGGTCATCGCCGGTTCCCCACCGGGACGATTCCCCGTGGGCGGAGCCGCAGATCGATCGATTGCGCGCCTCCCGCCGCACCCGTGGAGATCACCTGCTCGCTCGTGCGCACGCGGAACGTGGCGTGCGGGATCAACCCCGCGATCCGATAGCGACCCTCGCCGTCGGTCAACACCTGATAAGGCCACGTCGGCCGCGCCGCTTCGTCGAAGCCGACTGCCGAAAGTGCGACGATCGATCGCGCAGCCGGCCGATCGTCCGTCGTCCGCACGACGCCCGTCACCTCGACGCCACGCTCGAAGACCGTGTCACACTCCGTCCGCCCGCCCGGTGCCACGACGACGTCACGCAGCGCGAACCAGTTCACATCGGCCGTCGCCGGGTCGATCTGCGCCGGAGAAATCAGGATCGTGTATGGACCCGCGAACACCTCTTGCTCGATCACGGCCTCCGCGGCGTCTCGCCGCGGGATGTTGAAACGGCTCGACAGGCCTCCGGTCGACGGGATCAGTGTCGCCGTCGCGGCGAAACGAGTATCCACCGGGAAGTGACAACGCAGCTTGAGCCACCCCGCCTTGCACACCGTGAGCACGAGTCGCTGCGTACCCGCCCCGGGAGTCACGAACGTGGACTCGGAGTCGCGCTCGACGCCACGCCATGTGTCTTTGAGATCGGGCCACGTGACGGGCGGGCCGGCACTGAGACGCCACTTCCCAGGCGAAAGGCCGTGAAGTCGAACGACGCGTTCGACCTCCACATGGAACGCCGCGCCCACGGGGCTCACGTCGTCGCCCATCCCACTCAACGCCACGAGAGCGCCGACATCCGAGTTGGCGACGAGCGCCCGCGGTACATCACCACCAGCAAGATCGCGCAGCCGGACCTCACACTCCACGACGGCGCTCTCTCCGACCTCGAGCACGCCCAGGTCCTTGGTTTCGGTCGGCTCGAGCGTGAAGCCCGTGCCGACGAAGTTCAGATCGTCACCGTCGCGCCACCATCCGCGGAGGACCTTGCGCCCGGGCCGCACGCCTACGAAGACGAAAGAGCCGTCAGCATCCGTTCCGCGCTCGGCTTCCTGGCGTACGTCCAAGATCCAGGTGCCATCGGGAGCCGTCTGTTTCTCCACGTCGAACAGCTTCACGACACACGCGCGGCTCGGCGGTTGCCCATGGCTGAGAACCCGCCCAAGGACGCGCGTGGCGGTATGGGCAAGGCAGAGGTAGCGGCGCCGTTCCCCCGGTTCGAGCGTGAAGGCCGCTGACACGGTTCCCGGCGCCCCACTCATGAATCGTCCGGTCTCGGTCCCGCCGCGTGCATCGGCCGGAGCGCGCGGCTCGACCTCGACTCCGTGGCCAGACGTGACGCCCCACCGCATGGACGAGCGCGACGGCAGCACGCTCCAGCTCACGGACCCGTTCGTCGTGGAGATCTGAGCCGGGTCGATCGCCAGGAACGGCGAGATCTCGACGACCCGCGCGTCGGCGTTCTCCCTCCGGCACAGGATGCGAGCGAGCCGCACGACAGCGCTGCCCTCATCCGACGGCGGAACGGGCGCGGGGTCCAGCAGGGTCTGAACGAGCGGGGCGAACGACCGCGGCAACGAAGGAGCTTCGGGCCCTGGATGCTCCTGTCCGTCGACGAGGAGCTCGGTGCCGATGCCGCCCACGGGCTCTCCCGCTTCGCTCACGAAATCGATCTGCAGCGACGCCGGTCGGCGCAACGCGACGACTGCGCTGTCATCGTCGTTCTTGACGATGCCGGTCCAGGGAACGAAGCCTTCCCGCTCGACGCGGATCAACGCAAGTCCGCCCCAGGGCAGGCGGGCGCGACCATCAGGATCCGAACGAGCCCGCGCAAACTCGAGGTACTCGGACCGCGCGACGACTGACGCGTCCGAGATCGGCGCGCCGTCTTCATCACGTATGCGGAGCGCCGCCTCGACGCCCGTGCGGGCGCGTCCTGGCCGCGAATCGAGTGGGGCCTGGCCCTCCACGCGCGCCAATACCTCACGTGGTACACGCGCGTGATCGTCCGGTCGTGCACCGGGCCACCACGCAACCACGAAGACGATGAGTGCCACCAGGCAGATGTGCCATGCGCGCATGGAGAGCCTCCCTCACCTCATCACGGACAGATCGGAACCTGGGCGAGATACGCAAAGTGCGCGACGTAGCTCGCGTTCGCGAAGATGCGCGCGCAGCACTCGGCGACGTCGAACGTGAACCAGCCGCCGTTGGCCATCACCTTCACGTACGCCCGGCCCCGAAGCCGGTAGCCGTAGACTCCGACTCCGCAGGTTTCGTAGTAGCCGGAATCCAGGGCGAAGTCGGGGTAGACGCCCTCTCCCACCCCGGACCGCACGGCGATGCTCGCTCCCATTCCCGGGAGATTCAGGTTGATGGCCCCGATCTGGACGCCATCCGTCTGAGCGGCCGACTCAGTGAGCCGCGCCACCACGCCACTCGCCGACAGGTTCGAGGTGTACGACGCGAATCCGACGGCAGCAGCACCACACGGCGCATTCAGCAGGTCGACCTCACCCTGCATCTGGGCGTGCACGGTCACCTCGATGGTCGGCCGCTCGACGCCCACGTACCGACTCTGCCCGACCTGGACGACCTCGTGAGCGGCCGCGGCCTGGCCGCTGCACATCAGCGTGTCGTCGAACGCGTGCCCGAATCCATAGATCGACGACGGCAGCGCGCGCGCCGACGCCTCGCTCAGCTCGAGACCGCAGTAGCTCGTCATCTTCGACGCGGGTGCCGCGGACATGTACTCGTACTCGAGGATCCACTGCGATCGCCCACTCGTCGTGAGCAACGTCAGCATGGCCACGGTCACCAACACGCTCCAACTGCTTCTCATGATCATCCTCCCACGGCCGACCACGTTCGTGATCGACCACATGACCCTGGGCGTCGCGCGGCATCATGGAGGGAAACGCGGGCGCGGCAAGCTCGCACGCGGTGCGCCGACGGGAGAGCGCATGAGAAGTTCTGTGGTCGCGTCGAATGCGCGCGCGGCTGACGTGGTCGGCCTGCGCGCGATCGCAGGCGTGAGGCAGCGATGGAAGAGAAATGCTGCGCACGGGCGACACCTCCGGTGCGCCGTTTTTCTTTTCGCCATTGGGGCACGGGCGGATCGCGCCGAACTCCGGTCCCCATCAAAGCCGAAAGGCCCGCTGCGTTTCCGCAACGGGCCTTTCATGCAGTCACGACACCCCGAGAAGGTGTCGCATCACGCGACGATCAAGGCGTGAGCGTGATCGCGCGCGAGTTGCTCGAGAAGCCATTCAACTGGAACGGCGAGAACGTGCTGAGCACCACGTAGCCGAAGTGAATCGTGAGGCCGGCGAGGCCACTCGGCAGCGGCGGCAGCGCGCTGAACGCCGAGCCTTCACCCGACGCATCCAGGTTCGAGATGAAGTTGCCGAAGAGCGGGCTGACGTTCGCAAGCTGGAGGCCCAGGTCCGTCACGGCGTCCGGAACGACCGGGACGACCGTGAAGTTCTGGGACGCATCGAGGACGAAGCCCGGCGTGCCGCCCGTCGCCGAGGCGAGGAGGATGTACGCGAGACCCGCATTCGCCGCCCCGCCGTGGAGGCCGAAGTTCACCGTGCCGCCGGTCGCGACGCTGATGAAATCGACGTCCGTCGTGAGCGGCGAAACGATGACGCTGAGGTTGTCGACGGTGACGGCGCGGTTGAACGCATTCGTCGCGATGGCCTCGCGGTAGCCGAGGTACGCCATGCCCAGACCGTTCGTCGACGTGAAGCCCGTGAAGCGCGTGCCGTCGAGGATCGACCCGTAGGTGCCGCCGAAGACCGCGTCGATCTGGTTGCCGGTCACTTCGAGGCGCAGGCGCTGCCAGCCGTCGTTCACGCCGGCCGTGATCGGGATCGTGAGGAGCACGGTCTCGTCGTCACCACCGTCGTTCTCGTCGACGAGGCGCATGGTCGCCTGGCTATTCACGTACGCGTACTCCCACGCGATGCCCGTGTTGCTGCTGGCGTTGTTCTGGCCCGTCTGCCCGATGATCGGGAAGTTGTAGAACGTCGGGTCGACCGTGCCGCGGACTCCGATGCCCCAATACTCCTGGTCGGTCGCGATGCGCGCCGTGCCCGTCGCGTAGACGTAGACGTAGCACTCGAGCCGGAAGTCGAGGGCCGGCGTCGTGTTCAACGTCGCCGTGTTGCCGCCGCCTGTCGGGTCGTAAACCGTCATGGCGTAGCCGCCAGCCGGCGAGGCCGCGATGACGTTCGGGTTCGTCGCCGACGTCACGGTCGGATCGATCGCGCGCGCGTTCACGAACGAGTCGATGAAGCCTGGGACGGCCGTCTCGGGTGCGAGCGCATCGAAGTTGTTGAAGAACGGCAGAGCATTCGGAATGGCGAGGTGGTTCGAGGTACCCGGCGTCATCGCCATGCCGCCGAAGTCGTTCCCGTTGTTGTCGGTGTCGTAGCCATCGTTCCACCGCGACCAGGATTGGGGCGTGGGGGTGATGTTGAACGTGCTGTTCCCCCAGATCGCCTGGCCTTCGATGAACTGCGTCGGGAACGTGGCCCACTGACCCTGGCCGATCTTGTTCCCTTCGTAGGTGACCGTGTCGACGATGTTGTTCGCGCCGTCGCGGAGGATCATCGCCTCGGCGTCGTTCTCCCAGAGGTTCGTCGCGCCGACGACCTGGTTCACGGCCGGCGTGACCGTGCCGGAGCCGAAGGTGTAGTAGCCGAACGGCGGAATCACCGTGGTGTTGCTGCCTGGTGCGCCCGGAACGGTGTAGTCGGCGTTGTTGTCGGTCGGGTACGCCTCATCGACCGATTGGAGCACCCACCCCGAGATGTCGACCGGCGTCGCAAGCGGGTTGTAGAGCTCGACGAACTCGCGATCGTCCGTGCCCTCATCGTCGTATGAGAACTCGTTGATCACGACGTGCGTCGCGATCGTCGGGCCTTGCGCGAGCATGGCGCCAACGAAGGCGGCCATGCAGAACATGAGACGGAAGGTCTTCACTCGGCACTCCTTTTCTTGATTCCTTGACTGGGAGATGAGCAGCCGGACCGAACTCTCGGCGGCCCGGAAGTCCCAGCAAGTTAGGGACGGCCTACGTGTTTGTCAAAGTTCTGCCGGCGAACCTCGAGAAAGCTGGGCGGTCGAACGCGTTTCGAATTAGCGGAGTTGTCCATGCGCGGATCGGCGACTTCCCGCGACCGACGGCACAGCCCCCCATCGGCCAGCGACTTAGGGATCGCCGCGCTCGGCACCTTTCTCAACGGGCTTTCTCGAACTCGTCACCGGGAGTCCACGCCGGCGCCGTCGCATCGTTCGCCATGCGGACGAGCAGATCGAGCATCAGTCGCGCGTCCTCGACGGCGCCGTCCAATCGCCACCTCCGATCGAACTCATCGCTCGGTTGGTGATAGTGCGTTGCCGTGTAAGCGAGCTGCACCCGCCGCTTCACGTCCGCATCTTCGAGGAAGTCCTGCCCCGCCTTGAAGTACACGGAGGGGATCCCGACCTTCGCCAACGAGAAATGGTCGGACCGATAGAAGAGCCCCTTCTCGGGCTCGCTGTCGGGGACGACCGTGCGCCCTCGGGCTGCTGCCACCTCGGCCGCGACCTTCGCGAGGCTGCTCTTCCCGTACCCGACGAGTTGAAGATCCTTCGTCCGCCCCCAGATGTTGATCCCGTCGATGTTCAGATTGGCGACGATCTGCTTGACGGGAACCGTGGGATGCCGCGCGAAGTAATCCGAACCGAGGAGGCCGGACTCCTCCCCCGTCACCGACGCGAAAATGATCGACCGCTTGGGACGCAGCGTCGGTGTGGTCATGGCTCGCGCCAGGGCGAGCATCATGGAGCACCCCGACGCGTTGTCGAGCGCGCCGTTGTAGATCGCGTCGTTGTTCTTCTTCGGCCCGAGCCCCAGATGGTCGTGGTGCGCAGTGACGACGACGTATTCGTCCTTGAGCTTGGGATCGCTCCCCGTCATCTGTGCGACGACGTTCCCGGATCGCAGTTCACGCACGGCGTTCTTGAGTCCCAACGTCGCCTTGATCCCGAGCGGCACGGGACGGAAGTCGCGCGACTCGGCCTTCGCGCGCAGGGCGTCCAGATCGTGACCCGCGAGCTGCACCATGCGTTTGACGGCATCGTCCGCCATCCACGCCGCGATCTGGAGCGACTCGTCCTTCTCGAACGGCAGCCAGAAGTACTCCGTGCCGTGCTTCGACTGGATCACCTGGAACGGATACCCCGCGGAGGGCTCCGTGTGGATGATGATCGCGCCGAGGGCGCCGCGGCGGGACGCTTCCTCGTATTTATACGACCAGCGACCGTAGTAGAGGCGCGTCTTGCCCGCGAAGAGCGCGGGGTCCGACGACGGGTCGTTGTTCATCACGACCAGGACCTTCCCCTTCACGTCCACGTCCTTGAAATCGTCCCATTTCTGCTCGGGCGCGGTGATGCCGTACCCGACGAAAACGAGTTCGGCGTCACTCCAGGAAGTGACCGCCTTCGGCTGCCACGCGTACCCCGTGTAGTCCGAGGGCGCGGCGAACTCGAGCTTGCCGTTGGGACCATTCGCCGTGAGGCCGGCATCGATCACGGACGTGATCCCGATGATCGGCACGGGCTGCACGTATCCGAGGTCCGCCTGCGCGCCGCTGGCGGCCACGACGAAATCCGAGCCCGCGCCTGGCTGATAGCCCCACGACTCGAGCTGCGTCGCGATGTAGAGCCGCGCCAACTCGTCGCCGCGGCTGGCGACGCCTCGGCCTTCGAGCAGATCGTGGGAGAGGAACCGCAGCGGCGCCGCGATCATCTCGCGTGTAAGAAGTGCGTCAGTCGGGCGTTCTTGCTGCCCGAGCAGATCGCCGACGAGGCACAGGAACGCAACCATCGATGCCGTGAAGGTCTTGAGCATGGCGGCATTCTCCGCACAGGTGCGCACGTTGTCGACCGCGCGATGCGTAGTTTGCCGACGCCAGTTCGAGCTGAGCCTCGTTCGCCTCGCCTTCGCACAGATCCACCCGAGTTTTTTTTCGCGTCACGCGATGAACGCGATTAGAATCCTGCCGTGCGCTTGGCCGTCGCCGCGACTGCCGGCCTTGCCGGTGGCCGATCACGCGAAGTGACGTCGACCATGCGCCCGGTCCGAGCCTGACACGTATGACACGTCACCGTTCGATCCGCGGACGGTCGGAGCCCTTGCCCCGATTTGCGCGACGCGCCCTCCTGGCCCGTCCAACACGCCCGCGACGACCGTGAAGCAGCTCCGGCACCCGGCGCATCCGACGTCTCGCAGCACGACCATGATGTCGTGCAGATCATGCGACCGACGGCCAGGCGCGACTTTTTTCACGCCCCGTCTTCTCCGGCACCCCGCTTTCGCTTCCGTGCCCCTCGCGTAGAACGCGCCGCGCGGAAACCCCATGAAGAAAGCCAACGTCGCGTCGCTCCCGCCCATGGTCGGCGGCGAGATCCACTACGGTCGCGTTCAGGCGAAGCACTGGGGCGCAATCCTCGATTCGGCACGGACGCTCGGTGCCGAGGTCATCGGGATGTACGTCATGTGGGACCTGCACGAGGTTCGTGAAGGCGTCTTCGACTTCGCGCTCCTCCAGGCGTTCCTGGCCGAGATCCGTGCGAGACGACTTCGCGTGCTCGCGCGCCCGGGGCCGTTCTTCTACGCCGAGTGGCGCAACCTGGGCATCCCCGATCACGCGGTCCCGTTCGGCAAGCACCATCCCGAGTTCCGCCGCAAGGCCGCCGCGTGGATCGACGCCGTCATGGAAGTCCTGCGGCCACACCTCGGCTCGCTCATCGTCGCCGTCCAGGCCGACAACGAGATCGACCCCATGCCGTACATCTACGGCGAAGACCAGGGGTTCGCCGCATGGCTCGAGCGGAGGTACGGGACACCGGCAGCGATGAACGCCGCATGGAACACGAACTACGCCGCGTTCGCCGAGGCGATCCCCGCGCTCGCTCCCATCGGACCGCTTCGCGACGATCCACGCCTGCGCGACGGTTGCCGGTACCGCTACGACCTCGCCACGGACTATGCGCGCTGGGTCGTCGAGGCATTCCGCGCGAATGGCTGCACGGTGCCCATCCTCCTGAACACGTGGCCGGGCGTCGACGCACAGCACTGGCGGGACCTCGCATCGATCGCCGACTTCTACGGCATCGACCCGTACCCCTCGAACGAGTGTCGCACGGACCTGCGCTACTTCCGCGAGCGCCTCCGGCTGCTCCGGTGCGTCACCGACTTCCCCTACATCGCCGAGTTCGGCGCGGGAGTGTGGCACGGCGCGCCCCCCGAGTATTCGCCTGACCATTACCGCTTGACGGCGATGACGGCGCTGCAGAGCGGCGTGCGCGGGTGGAACTGGTACATGCTCGCGAACCGCGACAACTGGACCGGCGCGCCGATCAACGAGCGCGGCGTGATCCACCCCGAACTCGGTGACGCGTTCCGCGAGGCCTCGGCAGCGTTCCGCGAACTCCGCGACGCGCCGCCGCCCCAAGTCTCGTTTGGTGTGACGTGGTCCTGGCACTGGCACCAGGTCGCGCAGATCGAGAAGCGCCCCGCGGACGACCCCCTCTTCGAAACGCTCCAGGAGATGGGCGTCGAATACGACTTCGTGGATGTGGATGAACCGATCGGTGGCAGCGCGCCACCGTTGCTGTTCGTCGCTGGAGAGCTCGCGGACGCGTCCCACCTCTGGCGGTACGCGGAAGCTGGCGGGCACGTCGTCGCGTTCCAACGACTTCCGGCCGGGTGCGCGACGCCGGATGGAACGAGCCACCCGGGCGCCGAGAACCTGAAGGTCGTGCTACCCGGCTCGACCGAGGCGTTCATCGCGAACGGCCCCGTCTTCGACCATCGCTCGCCCCCCGGGTCCCCCGTCGTCGCCACGCAGCTCGCGTGGAGAACCGACGCCGACATGGAGCGACTCATGCACGTCGCCGTGGGGCGGCGGTACGTCACGGGCTACTTCGAGCGACGGGGCCAAGGCTCATTGCTCGTGCTGGGATGCCGCCCGAACCGGGATGCGATCCTCGCGGTCCACCGATTTCATCGCATGACGATCCCTGCGCTCTCGCTCACGGCCGGCGTCCAGGTGAGCCGGCGGGGCACCGCGCTGATCGTGACGAATCCCGGCGCACCGGTCACCGCGAAGATCGAAGTCGACCACCGCGTGATTCACGTCGACGTCCCCCGCTGCTCTGGCGTGATCCACGAGCTCTGAGAAAGTGCTCGCATGTCGAAGACGATCGGCATCGATCTGGGAACTTCCGGTGCGAAGGGCGTGCTCGTCTCGTTCCCCGACGGGCGGATCCTGAAATCGGCGCGGCGCTCCTATCCGCTGTACGGCGAGGGCGTCCATGCCGAACAGGACCCGGAGGACTGGGTTGCGGCGACGCTCGCGATCCTGGAGGAACTCGGGCCAGCGGACGCCATCGGGCTCGACGGAATGATGCACTCGGAGGTGTGCGTCGGCACGGGTGATCGCGCCATCCTTTGGTGTGACGGTCGAGCCGAGGCCGAGTGCGATGAGATCGTCCAGCGCGTGGGCCTCGACACGTTGCGTACGACCGTCGCGAATCGACCGTTCGCCGGTTTCACGCTACCCCACCTCCTGTGGCGGAAGTCACTCGGCCCGATCCTCATCTGCAAGGACTACGTCCGCTGGCGTCTGACGGGTGAGATGCGCCAGGAGATCAGCGACGCCGCGAGCACGCTCTGCTGGGACGTCGGGCGGGGCGCCTGGTCCGACACGGTCATCGCGAAGGTCGGACTGGCCCGGGACCTCTTTCCTCCCCCCTGCACGTCGATCGAGGTCGCGGGACGATGGAAGGGCATCCCCATCGTCGGCGGTGCCGCCGACAACGCCGCCGCGGCCGTCGGCATCGGTGTCGTGCGCAACGGGCAAGCCATGGTGAGCATGGGCACCTCGAACGTCCTCGTCGTCGTGCACGACCGACCCGTCGTCGACTTCGACATGCGCGTCCACACGTTCAGTCACGCCGTTCCGAATCGCTTCTACCAGATCGGTTGCATGCTGACGGGCACCCGGGCGTTCGACTGGGTGGCCCGACTCTTCGGCGTCGCCGTCGCAGATGCGCCGATCGCCGAGTCATCCAAGGGGCTCCTGTTTGCGCCCTACCTCGTCGGTGAACGAACGCCCCACGCCGACACGGCGGTCCGGGGGATGTTCGCCGGGATTTCCACGGACCACGACCGATCGCACTTCATCCGAGCCGTTCTCGAAGGGACGGCGTTCGCCCTCCGCGACGCGCACCAGATCGCCGGGGGTGATTCGGTGCGCGTGACCGGCGGCGGCATGAAGAACCCGCAGTGGCGCCAGATCGTGGCGGATGTGCTGGGAGTCCCCGTGATTTCCGTCAACACGAGTGACGAAGGTGCCGCTTTCGGGTCGGCGATCCTGGCCGCGGTCGGGGCCGGAATCTTCCCTTCCATCGAGGAAGCGACGGACCGGCTCGTGAAGGAGACCGAAGTCACGCAGCCTCGGCGCAGCTACGATGCGGAATACGAGCGCTTTCGCCGGCTCTATTCCGCCGCGCGGTCGCTCGTCTGAGGTGAGCATGGACGTCGAGAAGGAGAAGAGACTTCGCAAGTTGTGCCGAGACCTCGGTGTCGACGGCGTTCTCCTGCGGCGACGGTCGAACATCGCGTGGATCGCGGACGGAGCCGACGTCCACTGCGACACGACCCAGGCGACCGGAATCGCGTCCGTGTTGTGGACTCCACGCAAGCGCGTCGTCATCACCAACGTGATCGAGGCGCCGCGGCTCGAAGCGGAGGAGTTCAAGGACGGCTGGACGTTCGAAGCCGCCGAATGGTGGCACGACCGAAAGCCACAGCCGCACGAGTACGCGACGGACTTTCCGGACGTCGACCGCAAGCCCAGCAAGACCCGACCCGGGCTCGACGACTCTGCCGCCATCACCGCGCTCCGCGCTTCGTTGACGCCGCTGGAGATCGAACGGGCGCGCGCACTCGGCCGGGACTGCGCCGAGCTGATGGAGAAAGAGCTCAAGGAGCTGAAGCCTGGACTGACCGAGCACGAAGTCGCGGCCAGCTTCTCCGCCAAGCTCCGCGCGCGTGCCATCCACGCGCCCGTCTTGCTCGTCGCCGCCGACGATCGCATCGTGAAGTTCCGCCATCCGATTCCCACCCAGAACAAGGTGGACCGCATGCTGATGCTGGTCGTCTGCGCCCAGCGTCATGGGTTGATCGTGGCGATGACACGGCTCGTGTTCTTCGGCAAGCTGCCGGCCGCGCTGAAGCGCAAGCACGAGGCCGTGTGCGCCGTCGACTCCACGCTCATCGGTGCGACGAAGCCCGGCGCCAAGTGGTCCGAGATCCTCTCCGTCGGCATGCGCATCTATCGCACCGAGGGATTCGGCGCCGAGTGGCGTCTCCACCACCAGGGGGGTCCGCTGGGGTACGAGTGCCGCGACTTCTGCGTCACGCCGTCGACGCAGGGCGTCGTCGTCGAGAACCAGCTCGTGGCGTGGAACCCGTCGATCGCGGGGACCAAGTCGGAAGACACGATCCTCTCGACGGGTGAGGTGCTGACGGCGATCCCCGACTGGCCGACCGTCTGCAAGCGCCCCGACATCCTGGCGCGCCGCAGGCCGTAGAGAGCGCGGCGACATCCGAACGGCCGCCGGTCCGCACCGGCGGCCTCGAGACCGGTCCCTTCCAACAACTCAAGACGTTGAGTAAAATTACTCAACGCAATGAGTAAACGATCCGCCGATTTCCAGCGACCGTACGCCAGCATTCTGGCGAAACGCCTCCGCGAACCCCGTCGGTTCATCCAGGCCGTCGTCGGGCCGCGACAGGTCGGCAAGACGACCGCGGTGCAGTCCGTCGTCCGTGCAAGCCGCCTCCCAGCCCGGTTCGCCAGCGCCGATGAACCGACACTCCGCGGTGCGGATTGGATTTCGACGCAATGGGAGGCCGCAAGAGCGCAAGCCGCCGATGCCCCCCGCAAGATGTCGATCCTCGTCCTCGATGAGATCCAGAAAGTGCCCGGTTGGTCCGAGACGACGAAGCGCCTTTGGGATGAAGACACGCGCGAGGGGCGACGGATCAAGGTCGTCCTGCTCGGTTCGGCGCCCCTCCTCATCGCGAGCGGACTCAGCGAGAGCCTGGCGGGCCGGTTCGAACTCGTCCATTTCCCGCACTGGTCGTTCAGTGAGATGGCCGCAGCTTTCGGGTGGTCCTTGGATGAGTACGTGTTCTTCGGCGGCTACCCGGGGGCCGCCCCGCTCATTCGCGAACCGGCGCGCTGGGCGCGGTACATCGCCGATTCGCTGATCGAGACCTCCGTCGCGCGCGACGTCCTGCTTCTGACTCGCGTGGACAAGCCGGCCTTGCTGCGGCGCCTGCTCGACCTTGCCTGTCGATATTCGGGCCAGATCCTCTCGTACACGAAGATGCTGGGCCAACTCGTCGACGCCGGCAACACCACGACCCTCGCCCATTACCTGGAGCTGCTCTCCGCCGCCGGGATGGTCTGTGGTCTGCACAAGTACGCCGGCGATGCGGCCCGGCAGCGGGCCTCGAGCCCCAAGCTTCAGGTGTACAACACAGCCCTCGTGACGGCCGCCTCGCACCTGCAATTTCAGGAGGCGCGCGCTGATCACGAGTTCTGGGGTCACCTCGTGGAATCGGCCGTAGGAGCCCATCTCGCGAATGCCGCAGCCTCGGGCGACATCGAACTCTTCTACTGGCGCGACGGCAACGACGAAGTCGACTTCATCGCGAAGGCCGGGCCGCGGGTGGTCGCCATCGAAGTGAAGAGCCGCCGCCCCCTGCGTTCGCACCGTGGAACCGCGGCATTCCGCGCAGCGTTCAAGACCACGCGCGCCCTCCAGGTCGGAAGCGAGGGGGTTCCGCTCGATCAATTCCTCGCCCAGCCGGTCACGAAGTGGATCCGAGGCTGAAAGCCGTTCGGTGAGATCGACGGGGCGGTCTCATACGCGAGACTCGATAGACTGCCCGCTCACAGAGGCACCATCATGGATCCAGTGTCCCCAGGAGTTCCACCGGGCGCGGCGCCGGTCCTCGTCGTCGAGGCATTCTCGAAGGCCTACGACAACGCGGAGGCCGTCCGGGACCTCTCGTTCGTCGTCAGACCGGGCACGATCGTCGGCCTGGTCGGCCCGAACGGCGCCGGCAAGACGACGACCCTGCGGTCCATCTGCGGCATCCTCCCGATCAAGCAAGGCCGGATCCTCGTCGGCGGCTTCGACATCGCCCACCAGGATCGTCAGGCGAAATCGTGCCTGGCCTGGGTTCCCGACGACCCCCAACCGTTCGACACGTTGACGGTCCTCGAGCACATGGAGTTCACCGCGCACCTCTACGGCGTAGCGGATTGGAGGACGCGCGCCGACGAACTCCTGCGAACGTTCGAGCTCGTCGAGAAGAAGGATGCACTCGGCGGAGAACTGAGCCGAGGCATGCGCCAGAAGCTCGCGTTGTGCTGCGCCTTCATCACGCACCCCAAGCTCGTGCTGCTCGACGAGCCGCTCACGGGCCTCGATCCGCTCGGCATCGTGCGGGCAAAGGACGCCCTGCGAGCTCTCTGCGCCACGGGCGCGGCGATCATCCTCTCGTCACACCTCCTGGATCTGGTCCAGGAGCTCTGCCACGAGATCGTGATCCTCGATCGAGGCCGCAAGGTGTTCGCGGGTACGCTCGACGACGCCCGCCGCACGATCACGGCCGCTCCGGGGTCCAGCCTGAACGAGATCTTCTTCGCGGCAACGTCCAACGGGAACCGGGCCGATGTGGCGCCGCCGCAGCCCGCGGCCGCAGTGCCCCCGAGCGATGGAGCTCCAGGCTCGTGATCCTCCCGACGCCCGCACTCCGCCGACTCGCACGCCTGAAGCTCCGCGGTCGATTTCGCCGGCAATGGCGCCGCGCCAAGACGCCGTCGGGCGCGGCGTTCACGATTCTGGGTCTGATCGCATTCGGTCTCTGGGTGACGTCCGTCGCCGTCGGATCCTGCGTTCGGGGCAAGTTCCAATACAGCCCCAACGATCTTTCTGCGATGGCCCGCATCGGCGGCCTCGCACTCACGGTGCTCAGCGTGATCGGTGCCACCGGGTTTCGTGGTCTCTACCTGCCGAAGGAGGAGATCGAGGTGTTG
This sequence comes from Planctomycetota bacterium, assembly GCA_044222185.1. GTDB lineage: Bacteria > Planctomycetota > CAIWVZ01 > JBGANV01. Next base: position 239,184 of record JBGANV010000007.1, on the reverse strand, counting down.
TTCGCGGCGCCCGTCGACCGCAGCGACATCGTCCGCTATCGCCTCATGGCCGCGTTCGGCCGCGGGATCGTCGGCGGGCTGATCTTCGGCATGATGGCCGCGCAACGGGCACCGGTCGTCGCCTTCGGATTCCTGGGTGCCTTCGCCGCGATGCAGACGCTCGGCATCTTCGGCCAGACGCTGGCCATCGTCCTCGGATCCCTCGAGAAGAAGCGATTCGAAGGGTGGACCAAGCGGGTCCTGCAGATCGTGTCGCTCCTCGCGATCCTGGCGTTGCTGCGCCTGGCCTTCCAGTCGTTCACGGGTCGCCCAATCGCTCCCGTCGCCGATCCGGGCGCCGCGCCGGCGCCGGACGTGTTCCAATACGCGGACCACCCGGTGATCCGCGCGCTGACGCTCCCCTTCGAGCCGTGGATCCGAGCCATGACCGCCACGACCCTGGCGGAATTCGGCGTGTGGTTCGCCATCGCGATCGCGATCGGCGTGGCGCTCGCGGAGCTGACCGCGCGCCTTCCGATCGACTATCGGGAGCTCTCGCTGGAAACGGCAGCGAACATCGCCGAACGGATCCGCCGCGCACAGAAGTCCGGTGGCGGCGCGGCCGGTGCTCAGGCATCCGCCGGAAGCGCGCGCTGGCGCGTGCCGTGGCTCGCGGGGCGCGGCCCCTTCGGCGCGATCGCATGGACGAAGATCGCGTCTCTCGTGCGGAAGTCCCGTCGAACGCTCGTGTTCACCTGCATGATCATGGTCGTGATCACGCTGATCACGAACGGACTCGATTCCCACAAGGAGCAAAGCTCCCTCGCCCGCGCGTTGATCTTCGTCCTGCTCGGGACGCTCTACCTCTCGTTCGGAATGCGGTTCGATTTCCGCGAAGAGCTGGACCGCATGGAGCGGATCAAGACGTGGCCCGTGACGGCGCGAACCGTCTTCGCAGCGATCCTGGCTCCGGAGTGGATCGTGATCTCCGGGATCCTCCTCGTGGGACTGGTGGGCCTGCTGCTTCTCGGCAACCTGCCGCTCGATCAGGGAATCCCCATCGCCCTCGCGGTCCCTGCATTCACGTTCTGCGTCATGGCCGTCGACAACATCGTCTTCTTGTTCATGCCGATCCGCATCACTCCCGGATCCGAAGCTGGATTGAACGTCGCGGGGCGATCGTTGCTGCTGTTGTTCCTGCGCGTGATCGCCATCGGCATCGCCGCCGGCGTCGTGGCGTCGACCTACTACCTGACCTTCCACCTGGCGAAGCCGTCGAATCCCGACGCGTCGGTGTCGTTCGCCCGGGCCGTGGCGACCGCCGCGAGCCTGGCCGCATTCGCCGCCCTGGATCTGGGCCTTCTCTTCGCCGGCGGAGTCGCCGTCGCGCGCTTCGACGTGTCGCGGAAGGTGTGAAGCGCCGTCTCTACGTCGCCGCGACCGCCGGAACGGGAGCGAGCGCGGGGAACTCCACGTGGAACGTGGTGCCGAGGCCCGGCGGGCTTTCAGCGAAGATCGTTCCGTTGTGCGACTTCACGATGCTGAAGGCGACCGTGAGTCCCAGGCCGACGCCTTCGCCCGACTTCTTCGTCGTGAAGAACGGGTCGAAGATGCGGCTCATGTTCTCCGGCGCGATGCCGGCGCCGTCGTCGGCAACGGTTGCGTGGGCTCGGGTGTCGTCGATCGTGACGGCGACCTTCACGCGTCCCGCACGGCCGGCCGGGATGGCATCGACCGCGTTCTTGATGAGATTCGTGAAGACCTGCGTGAGACGGGCGTGGTTGCCGCGAATCTTCGCCGAAGCTGGAAGCTCCCGCACCAGTTCGATCCGGTCGCGCAGGATCGCTTGCGACAGGCCCACGGCAGATTGGATCGCGTCCACGAGATCCGTTTCCGCCATCTCGTCGTCCGACCGGGTCACGGTCCCGATGTCGGAGATGATCCTGCGGGCACGATCGGTGAGCTCGCGCCCCCGACTGATGAGGTGGGAAAAGTCCGTCGCGATGAAGTCGATCTTCAGGGAGCGGTGGCGACGGCGCACGGCCTCGAGCGCGTCGGCCGCACCCTCGACGTCCGCCTGCGCCACGATCTCCTCGAGCGGCTGATAGCCGTTCAACGTCTCGATGAGCCGGGCGCCGTACTTGTCGAGCGCGCCGAGCGTGGACCAGACCATGGACAACGGCCCGTTGACCTCCTGCACCACGCCGTTCACGAGCCCGCCCACCATGGCCATCTTCTCGTGCTCGAGAACCTGCGCCTGGACGCGACGCGACTCGGTCACGTCGAGCATGCGGAGGATCACGCGCGTCGGAACGTCGGCCGTCCCGATCATGCGGGAACCGCTGACCTGGACTTCGCGCACCTCGCTTTGCCGGTGTTTCAGGTTGAGCGCCACTTCGGGCGCATCGGGTCCGGCCGTCATGCGCTGCTGGAAGATCGAGAGGTCTTTCTTCGACGCCTCGACGACGAACTGATCGAGCGCACGCCCTCGGACGTCGTCCGGCCTCCAGCCGAACGAGCGGCACCACGCCTCGTTCGCCTCCTGGATCTGCCAGGCATCGTCCAGGCTCAACATGGGATCGGGGGTCTTGGCGAACAGGTCGCGGTAGACGGCGTCCTTCGAACCCAGGCTCTCTTTCAGTGCGAGCTGTTCGGCGAAGTTGCGCGCCAGGGTCGCGTAGATCTCCTGCTGGCGCTGGGCGTTCTTCAGACGCGCGGCGATCTCGGCGTAGTTGATCGGTTTGCGGATGAAGTCGTCCGCCCCAGCGGCGAGCGCCTGGAGCACGTCTTCGTTTCCGTCGGCGCCGGTGACCATCATGAGGTGGACGTGATGGTTCTTGGGGATCTCGCGGATGCGCCGGCATAGTTCGATGCCGTCGATCACGGGCATCTGCCAGTCGGTGACGACGCACTCGAACTCCGACTCGGAGAAGAGCCGAAGTGCGACTTCGCCGTTCTCGGCCTGCGCGACCTCGTGGCCCGCACTCTTGATGAGGCGGGCGAGGATCATGCGCTGCGCCGGAACGTCCTCCGCGACCAGAACCCTCATGCGGCTGCCTTCTGCATGTTCATCAGGGGTCGACACGAAGCGCGCTTCCGACGACACCCGACAAAGCGGCGCCGCCAGGCTGCACTTCTGAGGAACTTATCGGCCCGACTCAGGGGTCCGCCGTAAGGAATCGACGGCCTCAGCTCCCGCGGAGGAACACGAGCAATGCCTCGCGGTGGCGGAGGTATGACGTCGACACGTCCCCCGACCGCCCGGTCTCCAAAGTCACGATCGGTATCCCGAGGTCGCGACCGGCCCAGGACCCCAGCGAACCAGGCGTGGCGTACCCGATGTCGGCCTTCACCTCGTACGTGTTCGCCTCGGCCATCCGTGCCGCGAGGTCCGCCGCGGGTCCGTCGTAGTTGACGCACTGCAACGGCTGGTGGATCGAGAGGATCCGGACCGGCTTCTCCTCGAGGATGAGATCGGCGAGGAAACGCGACTCCGGCTCGGAGACGGGCTCGGCGCCGCGCCGGTCCGACGCCACGAAGTTTGCAGCCGGGAAGTTGCGGTTCAGGTCGACGTTGCGGGCGTTCGTCCGCGTGCCCTTCGCATACCCATCCGGATTGGCGACGGGAACGGCGACGATCCTCAGCCCTTCGGCCAGGGACGGATCGAGATCGATGTCCTCCAGCAGGCGCGCGATGAGACCGCTCCCGATGGCCTCGTTTCCGTGAATCACGCCGATCAGAAGCACGGTCTGGGCTCCGGTCCCGACGATCCGGGCCTCGATCGGCCGGCCCTCGACCGAAGTCGCGCGCCTGACCCCGACGCTCGGCCCTTCGCGACCACCGGTCGTGCGGACCTTCGTGCCGCCGTCCCCGTCCGCTGCGCGCCCCGAGTCATCCACGGCACAACCGGACATCGCGAGAGCGACCGCAACGCTGGCGAGAACGAGGGTGGAGATCCGCATGAGGCGCGGATGATACCGGCGCGACGCGCAACCCGAAGTCACCCGTCATGGCGAATCGAGACGCAGAGCCTCGTCAAGCCACGGTCTCGCGTCGAACGCCATCGGGAGCGGAACGGCTTCGGCGCGCGCGACCTCGCAATCGCGCGCGAGCTGACGGCGGAGTGCGCCACGAATGGCGGCGCGGATCGCGGGAGCGAGGGGATCCTCGGCCCGCAGATGGGCCTCCGTCGCCGCGATGACCGAGTCCAGGGCCGCTGGCGAGAACGGCGGCGGCGTCTCCTGGATGGTCTGCCCGGACGGCGGAATCTCCAACGCAAGCCTCTTCGCGCGCTCCTCCGCGAGCTTGGCTTCGAGCGCCGCACGGTCGGGAACCGTGACTTCGCCGCGATCCAGCGGGCCCCGCAGGAGCACGTAGTCCCGATCCGCGTCCTCGTACCGTCCGAGCGTCACGTGCGTGAGAAGTCGGACGAGGAGCAGCTCGGGCTCGGCGCTGACGGTTGGATCGGCATGTCCGCCGAGGAGCTGGAGCGCGAGCCGGACTTCGCCCCGTGCCAGGTGGTCCTCGACTGCCTGTCGCACGCGGGAGAGGCGCGCGACGTCCTCGTTGCGATTCATCTCGTCGAGCGCATCGACGACCTGCCGGACGTCCGTCGTCCGCCCGTTCGCCAGGGCCTCGCGGTAGAGCGACTCGAGGCGCTCGCGTGCCGTGCGGATCCGGCCGCCTGCCGCTTTTTTGTGGACGTCCGCGACGCGATCGCTGAACGGCGTCACGGGCGCCGGTGCCGGACGAACCGACGGACGGCGCTTCGAGGTCGCGACGCTGTCATCGGACTTCGACTTCATGGTGGGGACTCCACGGCGGGCGCGGTTGCGGCATCGACGGCGGAAATGAGCTCGGCCTTCAGGTCGGGGAAGCCTTCCAAGTGGTCGCAGGCCCGCTCGGCGAGCGATCGCAGGTCCTCCGGCGTCGTGGCCGCCCGCGCCCGCCTGAGCTCGGCGAGTCCCTCGGCAAGACGCGTCACGACGTGACCGCGATCATCGTCGTGGATCGTGACCTCGCGGCCCTCGCCCTCGAGCGCTGCCAGTCGCAGCGCCGCCAGGCGGCAGGTCGCGAACTCGAACGGAAGCGGGTTCCCGGCCTCGCGGAGCTGTGCGATCAGGACGGTGAGATCCTGTGCGAAATCTCTGGCGTGCGTTCGCTCGGCAAGCGACGCCTCGATCTCGTGCCCCCGCGCTGCGAGGGCCGCAACGTGGACGTGAACCGGGGCCGGGTCGGTACCGAGTACGCTGGCCCAGGCCAGTCCCCGCTGCAACTCGATGGAGAGGGCATCATCCGGTTCGGGGAACGGGACCGGCACTCCCGAAAGGACACCGTTGATGGCGACGAGCGCGCGCCCGTTGGCTCCGGCGGCCGCCACACCGCCGGGATCGAACCGTCCCCTCGCATCGGGCGGGGACTCGTCGTCCGCCGCGATGCGCAGCATGGCTCGCCAGCTGATCCCGGCGTGGACCGCCCGTCCGAGCAACGATTCCGCCGCACGCGCCACGCGGGCTGCGCGGCGCCAGTCGCCCGCGGCCTCCAGGTGCGCGATCCACAACCCCAGGCGCCGCCGTTCGACGTCGGTCTCCGACGCTTCGTGTGCCGATGCGAGGATCGCCTTCTCGAGATCCTCGGGCGAGAACGGGCCCGTGCGCCCCAACGCCGTCAGCGCGATGGCGCCCCAGACGTCGTCCTGCCCCTCGGGCGCCGCCTCGATCGCCGCGTGCGTATTCTCGAAGAGTTCGCGCGCCAACGCGGACCGCGGCGGCTCGCGCAATCCGAGGACGGCCGTCATGCGGACGTAGTCGCGGCGCGTGGCGATCCGCTCGCAGAGTTCCAGCGAGCGCGCGTACGAATCGATCGCGGCCAGATCCTCTCCGCTGCGCTCCTGCAGAAGGCCGAGCAGCGACAGAAGGCGCGCCTGGGCCTCTTGGGTTCCCAGACCCTCGTCGACGGCGCGCTCGAGGACCGACATGGCCTCGGGGACTCGATCGTAGGCGGCGAGCATGGCGGCGTGGGCAAGCATCGCCCCGACGGATGCGCAATCGGACGCCCGCAGCAACGCCAACGCATCCTCCTGCCGTTCGAGCTGCCAGAGGGCGAGCGCTCGGACCCCCGTCGCTCCTTCCGCGTCCGCGCCGTGAGGATCGAGAGTGGCGAGGGCCGCCGACGCGTCGCCGCACCGGAGCCGCGCGCGGGCGACGATCGAGGCCAAGGTCGGTTCGTGAAGGATCCGGTCGATCCACGGCTCGGCGAGGCGAAGTGCGAGAGGTCCGTCTCCGCCGCGATCCGCGAGGATCAACGCGCGTCTTCGGATGACGTCGGGGGTAGACAGCGGCCGCTCTTCGTTGCCCTGACACTCTTCGAGTTCGCCCCGAAGCTCGGCGAGGAAGAGCGACGATTCGGGCGCGGCGCCCCACAGTGCGCGGAAGCTCTCCTCGACTTTCTCGAGTTGCGCCGCAACCCAGGCATCGGGCTCGCCCCTGGGCTTCCCGTGACGGTCGAGGACCTCGAGGAGCGCCGCGGCCGCCTCCACGAAATTCCCGTCCTGCTCGAGCAATGCAGCTTTGATCTCGCCGAGGCGGATGGAACGGCGGCCGGCCTCCGCGACGTCGACGAACGCTCGCGCGCGACGCCTGTCACCCTTCGCCACGAGAACCTCGGCGAGGTCGACGGCGACCGCGGACGACTGGTCGTCACGCGCCATGGCGCACTCGAGAACGCGCGCGGCCTCGTCGAAGCGACCCGTCGCCGCCAGCAGTCGCCCCTCGATGCGGAGGGCCGCCGCGCGAAGCGAGTCGGGAATGCTGCGCTCGTCCAGCACGCGCTGGACCCCGCCTACGAAGTCCTCGAGGACTCGGATGCCGGCGCCGCTCGACAGGAGATCCTCGGCGCGAACGAGCAGCTTCAGCGTCGGACCGCCGATTCGCGCTGCCGTCCGGTCGAAGCCCAGGCGAAACAGGAGCGGTCCGACGAGGTAGGGGCTGCCGCCCGTCGGCATGTTGCGGTCCGCGAGTCCGGCGAACCACGCAACCGCGGCCACGGGCTGACGCTGCCGTGCGGCGATGCGAATGAGGTGCTGGACGGGCCAGCCCTCCCCCGGCCAGACGCCACGCGCCCACAGGTTGCCGCGCTCGAGGCACGGAAGTTCGGAAGAATGCGTGCGCGATCGGGGGCGAAGCCATCGTCGTGTGCTGTCGCCGAGCGCCGCAAATGCGCTCGGCTGCGCGTCGGCGAGTCGGACGAGGAACTCCACGGACTCCGAATCCGCCGCACGCGTGCGAATGATGGCCGACGCGAGAGCCTCGCCGTCCTCTGGCGAGATCGCCGAGAGCGACGGCCGGAATCGCAGCGTCGCTTCGTCGTCCGCGCCGAGAACGCCGATGCGGAAGAGTATGTCCCGACGCTTGTCGCGAACGTCCTGGTCGAGCGTCACGCAGGAGTCGTGAAGCCGCGCGAGCGCCGCTCCGATCTGCCGGAGCTCCGGCAGGAGCCCGCCGAGGACGGCCTTGCGGGCCATGTTCGGTGCGGCTGCGAAAGCCCCATCGAGGGCCTCCGCGGTCGCGCCGATCATGCTCAGGGCCCGCACGTAGACCGAGAAGACGCGGATGGCCCGTCGCCGCGACTCGAGCTTGACGAGGGCGGCAACGAGGTCGGCGCCGATGGCGACGAGGTCGTCGTTGGCGTGAAGGCGCTCCGACAGGTTCGCCGCCGCGTCCGCCGCGGCCAGGTAGGCCGCCGCCGCGTCGAGGACCGCGCCGGTGCGGCTCGCCAGGTAGCACCGTGCACGCACGAGGTGTGCAACGTGGACGACGTGCCATCCCGCATCGTCGAGCGACGTCCCCAGAGGCTCGATGATCTCGGCCAGGACTCCGTCCGCGGCGGCCTTGCGGCCGACGAGGCGTTGCTCGACCCGCTCGCTCACGAGCTTCAACAGCTCGGTGGCGTCCTCGGGACGGAGCGGGATTTGGGACTCTCGGACCTTCATGCGTCGCGCTCGTGTTCTTCGTCCGTAGCGGCCGAAGAAGAACAGCGATGGCGCAAGATGGGTGGGGGCAAGGCTCGGCTTTGACGGCCGCAGGGTTAGGATTTCGCGCGATGAACGAACCGGCCATCACGCGCGGGCTTTCGCCCCAGGACCTCGCATTCGTCGTGGATCACTGCCGCGACCTGGCCCTCTCGACGGGGGAGCAGCTCGGGCATCTGCCGTTTGCGGCGGCGTGTCTCTCCCCGTCGTGTGTCGTCGCCCGCGTCGCCGACGGCGAACGGGTCCGCGGACTGGCGATCGCGTTCGACCGCGGGATCGAGCGCGAGGTGTTCGTCGTGACGGTTCAGTTCGCCGCCCGCGGTCAGGGACTGGGGCAGAAGCTGCTCCAGGCCCTCGTCCGACCGCACGTGGCAGCGAGCTCGAACAACCGCGTGACGGCCTCCGTCTGGCATGGCGTGAAGGGCGGCGCGGGCCTCATCCTCCGGGCCGGACTGGATCCATCCCGCGGAGTCGTGCGCTTCGTCCGCAAGACGGACCCGCTCACGACCGAGCTTCCCGCGCCGAATCTCCGATGGCTGTGGATCGAGGGCGAAAGCGCCGATCGCATCCCCCGGCTCCTCGCGCCGGCCGCCGCCGCGAATCCCGCGGACACGAACGTCCTGCCGGCCCTCGAGGCTCTGACGTCGCACCGCGACGGCGCGGTCCTCGTGGGATTCGCAGGCAACGACGCCAAGGTCGTCGCCGCCGGGCACGCGGCCGGCCGGCGTTGGAACATCACCCACCTCTTTTCGGGACCGTCGGTGCGCGATCATGGCCACGCGGAACACGCGCTCGCCCGCCTGACGCAGCGCGCGGCAGACGCGGGCGCGAAGGAACTGATCCTCGAATCCACGGGGCCGGCGCCGCGTGCGCTGCGCACGATCATGCGACTGGGATTCGAGGCGACGGAGGCGGCCGCAGGATTCCGACTCGGCCCACCGGGTCCCCGCGTCGCGGGGGACCTTTTCACCCTCTGACGGCAACTTTGCGGGGCGCCAGGCCTCGGGAATCCCGGTGGTTGAGGCCCGTATAGCTCGGTGATATCACATTGACATCGAAGTGATGTCGATGAACCTCAAGGGGATCTCACCGTGACAACTCAAGCCCAATCGAAAGAGCACACCGTCAGCACCATGCCCGGAGCGACGATGCTGACGTACCTGATCTTCACCATCGCCGTCTCGATCGCCTGCGCGATCGGCGGGGGCGTCATGCGGAATGGCCTCCTCGTGTTCCTCGCGGTGCTCGGGATCCTCACGTCCGTTCTAATGATGCCCGGCTTCTTCGTCGTCGACCCCAACCTGGCGCGCGTGCTGATCCTGTTCGGGCGATACCGGGGCACCGTTCGTGCCGCCGGATTCCACTGGACGAACCCGTTCATGACCAAGCGGAAGATCTCGCTTCGCGCCCACAACTTGAACGGTGATCGGCTGAAGGTGAACGACCTCCTCGGCAATCCCATCGAGATCGCTGCGGTCGTCGTGTGGCAGGTCGAGGACACGGCGCAGGCCGCATTCGACGTGCAGGACTTCCAGCACTACGTCACCGTCCAAAGCGAGTCGGCCTTGCGGCTCGTCGCCAGCCGCCACCCGTACGACGACGGACAGACGACGGAGGTTCACACGACGCTTCGGGGCTCGGCGGACATCGTCGCCAACGAACTTCGTGAGGAACTGCAGTCTCGGCTCGCCCGTGCTGGTATCGACGTGGTCGAGGCGCGACTGAGCCACCTGGCGTACGCGCCGGAGATCGCCGCCGCCATGCTCCAGAGGCAGCAGGCCTCGGCCATCATCGCGGCCCGCAAACTGATGGTCGAAGGTGCCGTCGGGATGGTCGAGATGGCACTGCACCACCTGGGAGACAAGCGCGTCGTCGAGCTCGATGACGAACGACGTGCGACGCTCGTCGGCAACCTCCTCGTCGTCCTTTGCGGACACGGAGCCCCAACCCCTGTGCTGAACACGGGAACCCTCTACAGCTGAAACGCTCATGTCTCGACGCGCCACGGAAGGATCAGGGGAGGAGCCGGCCGACCGCAAGGCGTTCCTGCTCCGCATTTCGCCCGACCTGATGACCGAGCTGCGCGGCTGGGCCGCGCAGGATCTGCGCAGCCTGAATGCCCACATCGAGTTCCTCCTCCGCGACGCCGTCCGCCGGCGGAAGGGCGACGCGCCCTCCGCCGACGGCTCGAAGCGGCGCGGCTGACCCCCTCGCCCCGGGGCCCCGGCCACGGACCGGCACTCGCAACGCGCGCCACCTCGCGTAGACTCGACCCCACCCCACTTGCCCTGCACCGGCGAGCGCCTGCGCCGCCGGTCGCCCGCCTCCCCGGGCCGGGCCAAGAGAAGCGTCGCGCGAGCGAGAGATGTCCGAATTCGAAATGCCGAAGCACGTGTCGGCGACTCGGGAATCCACCAACCCGTCCCCCGCCACGTGCGCCATCGTCGGCGCATCCGTCCTTTGGTGCTGTGACTGGGCCCTGCGACTCGTCGTCGGAGCGACGGGCGGCACCCCGCCCGGAATGACGCTTCTGGCCGCATCGGGTGCGTGGCTCGGCGCAGGCCTCATCGCCGCAGGCGTCGCCGCCGTCGTCGGGGCGCGGACGTCGCGACCGGGGGCGCGCTTCGTCGGCGTTGCGCTCGCCGGCTTCCTCTGGCTCGCGATCCGCTGCGGGCGGACGTTGTTCGACGGGCCGCGAGCGTCCGCCCTCCCTCTGGCGGGCGCCTTGCCCTGGATCGCCGGGAGCGTCGTCACCGCGGTGGGCGTCGGCGTCGCCGTCGTGATGCTGAGCCGATTCTCGGGCAGTCCCCGCAGGCGCCGCGCCCTCGAAGGGCTGGGCTTCATGGCCGCGTGCGCGACCACGAACGCGATCGCGTTCCCCAACCTCTACCCGGCGGCGCACGAGGTCCTCGTCGCCCTCGCCGCTTTGGGGGCGCTGCATGCTGCGCTCGCGATCGGCCCGTGCTCGGGCGCCCGCGTCCGCTTCGGGGTGATCGCCGCGGCGGTTGCCGCGGTCCCTTCGGCGATGCTCCTCGCCACCCGCGAGGACGTGCGGGTCGCGGCGACGAGTTCGTTCCCCACTCTCGGCGTGGTGACCCGCCCCTGGCTCCGGGTCGCCACCCTCCAGCTCCAACCCGGCGACTTCCCGTCGCTCCCGACCGCGGAGTGGCCGGATGAGGTCCTCGCAACCACGCGGGGTCGCCTCGTCGCCGCCGGCCTCCCGGCCCGCCCGAACGTCGTCGTCGTGACCATCGATGCGCTGCGCGCCGACCGCGTGGGCTGCGCGGGCGGCAAGCCGGGACTCACGCCCACCATCGATCGATTGGGTGAACGCGGGGCCGTCTTCACGCAAGCCCATGCGCCGGCGACCAGCACGTTCCAGGCGCTGACGGCGATGATGACGGCGCGCCGTCCCGACCGGTTCGCGCGGCATCCGGCGCCCGACACCGTCCATACGCTCGCCGACATGGCGCGGTCGGCGAACTACACGACTTACGCCGGCTTCCCACTGTGGGGAATCAAGGCCACGCTGCCCGCCGACGTCGTGTTCACGCGCTGGGACCTCGGGTTCGAACACGTCGACCAGGAGCCCGCGACGGATCAGGAACGCGTCACCCGCTTCGGCGAGTTCGCGCGAGCGCACGCCGATCGGCCCTTCGTCGCATGGCTGCACCTGATGGCCCCCCATGCACCCTACGAGCCTCGGGATGCGGCCGACGCCTGTGGCGACGCCGAGGCGCGATACGACGGCGAGGTCCGTGACGCCGACCGCGACGTGGGCCGGATCCTCGAGATCCTCGCAGAGGCGAAGGTCGACAAGAACACGATCGTCATCGTCACGGCGGATCACGGCGAGGATCTGGGTGAACACGGGAGCTTCTTCCACGGCTCCACCGTCTACGAGGCGGCCACGCACGTGCCGCTCGTGATCCACGGACCGGGGGTGCCGGTGGCGAGGGTCGACGCGCCCGTGACCCTCCTGGACCTGCGGCCGACGGTCGCGCACATGGTCGCGGTGGCTCCCGAACCGGGGACCAGCGGACGCTCCGTACTGCCGCTCTGTTTCGATCCGAGGATCGGCCGGGATCGAATCGTCCTCACGATCCAGGAGCGCCCTGACCACGAGATTTCGCTGCGCGCGGTGATCCGCTGGCCGTGGAAGCTCATCCGCAACGCGACCGCGGGAACGATCGAGCTCTTCGACCTCGCCGCGGACCCTGGCGAGCGGACGAACCGGGCGGACGAGCACGCCGATCTTCGGCGCGAACTCCTGGAACTCGCGCTTTCCGCTCCCCGACCGGATGCATCCGCCGTGGCGTCGAGGCTCGACGCCGTTCGCACTGCGTGCGCGTCCGAAACGACGGCGTACGAGATCTGGTGGCCGTTTCTCTCCGATTCCTCCAGTGCCGTGCGCGGTGCAGCCGTCGACGCCCTCAGCCGAGTCGACGAGCCGCAACGCGAGGCCCTCCTGCGCCTGTTCGCGGCGGAGGACGGCCCCGCCACGGAAGACGAGCGGCAGCGGGCGCTGCGCGTCGTGAACCGGCGGCCGCGCATCGAGGATCTCCAGTCACGACAAGCGCGCGTCCGACTCGCCGCCGCCGCCGCCATGGCCGAATGGCGCACGGCCTGGCCGGCAGAACCCTTGGCGCACGCCCTCGACGCCGAGAGCGATCGCGCCGTTTGTCGCGAGATGATCCGCGCGCTGATACGGACACCGGGCATGCCCAGCGACGAGCAGCTTCAGAAGCACGCGGGTTACGACGACCCGGCCGGTGCCGTGGCGGCATTCGAGCTGTTCAAACGCTGGGTCGCTCCCGACGGAACGAAGCGCGCGGGCGCGCCCGTCGTGACGGCGAGCGAGGTCGTGCTGGGATCGTCCGGGAGATTCGACATCTCCATCCAGGTGCCGGCGGGTGCGCACGCGGAAGCGGCGACCGACCGCATCTGGGTCGCATTCCTCCTCGCCGGTGATGCATCCCGCGAGGAAATCTCGGTCCGGGCCGTCGGCCGAGCGCCGGAGCCGCCCGTGAGCGTGTATCGCTTCGAGGCCGTCGCGTGCGCGACGTTGCGACAGGAGCCGCACCCGGTGACGCTCGTCGTCACGGGGGCCCGCAGTCGTCCCGCCGTCGGGGCCGCGTTCGCGACGCGCGGACGGCCCTGATTCAGGGCGTGCGTGGCTTGGCGCTCCGGAGCCTCGCCAGCAGGTCGTTCATGGCCTGCTTGCCTTCCTCGGCGGTGACGGGCTCCTGGCTCGCGCCGTCCTCGACCTCGACACCCTGGCGTCCCATCTCGTCGAGGAACCGCGACGGCACTCGGAGCTCTTCCTTGCCATACTTCATGCGCTTGGTCGTGTACGAGATCGCCAGCTTCCGGCGGGCTCGTGTCACGGCGACGTAGAAGAGCCGGCGCTCCTCTTCGAGTCCGTGATCGGTCGCGGCGGCCTCGCCGTCCTCCTCGTCCGTCACGCTCCCCTTGTGAGGGAGGATCCCCTCTTCGACGCCGACGACGTAGACGTGGTTGAATTCGAGCCCCTTGGCCGCGTGCACCGTCAGGAGTGACACCGCGGGCTTCTCCTTCTCGTCGTCGCGGCGATCCTCCTCGCGAAGCGAGAGACTCTCGATGAACGGACCGATTCCCTTGGCGGGCGCGCGCTGCTCCCACTCGCGAGCCGTCTGGATCAGTTCGTCGACCGTCGCGAGACGCATGGTGAGGTCCAGGGGCTCCTTCACGTCCATCTTGAGAAAGTCGCGGTATTGGATTCGCTCGACGAGATTCTCGATCGCCTGAGCGACGCCCACGGTCTTCGACTCGTTCTCGAGGAGCGTGAACGTATCGAGCAGGACCTTGATGCCGTCCTGGGCCTTCGCCTGGATGCCGCTCGCCACACCGGATTCCACCGTGACGTCGCACGCCCTCTTCAGTCCGTCGCGCAGTTCGCCGCTTCGCTTCTTCAGGACGTCGACCGTCCCCTTGCCGATGCCCCGCGGCGGCGTGTTGACGATCCGCAGGAAGGCGGCGTCGTCGCGGGGGTTGTGCGTCACGCGCAGGAACGCAAGCAGATCGCGGACCTCGCGTCGATCGAAGAACGAGAACGTGCCGAGCACGCGATACGGCACCTGGCGCGCGCGCAGCGTCTGCTCGAGCGGGCGGCATTGGCGGTTCGTCCGAAAGAGGATCGAGATCTCCTTCAGCGGCGTCCCGCCGCGCACGAGGCGTTCGACGTTGCGGCCGACCCAGTCCATCTCGTCCTTCTCGTCGGTCGCGACGTAGAGCTTGACAGGATCCCCGTCGCCCAGCGCGGACCACAGCTCCTTCTCGCGGCGCGACCCGTTGTTGACGATGACGCGATTGGCCGCCCGAAGGATGTTCATCGTGGACCGATAGTTCTGCACGAGCGTCACGACCTTCGCCCGGTGGAAATCGCGGGTGAAGCGGAGGATGCGACTGGGGTCGGCTCCGCGCCAGCCGTAGATCGACTGGTCGTCATCGCCCACGACACAGACGTTCGCGCGCTCTCCGCACAGAAGTTGCATCAACCGGTACTGCGCGTCGTTCGTGTCCTGATACTCGTCGACGAGGTGATACCGCCATCGATCCTGAAGCCTCTCGGCCACGTGGCGGTGCTTCTCCAGCAGGAGGAGCGCCTTCTGGATCAGGTCGTCGAAGTCGACCAACCCGCGATGTGCGAGCGCCTCCTCGTAGCGTGCGAACACGTGCGCGAGCTTCTCCTCCTCGACCGAGTTCGTTCGCGTCAGGGCCTGCTCGGGCGTCAGCCCCGCGTTCTTCCACATGGAGATCCGATGGTGCGCGTCCTTCGGCTGGATCTGGTCGCGACCCATGCCGAAATCGCGGAGCGCGTCCGCGACGAGGCCTTCCTGGTCGGAGGAGTCGGCGATCGTGAAGTTGCGGGGGATGCCGATGGCGAGACCCTCGTCCCGCAGGATCCGCGCCCCCAGGCTGTGGAACGTGCTGACGACGAGGCCGTCCTTCGCGCGGCCGGAAACGAGCTTGCCGACGCGCTCGCGCATCTCGCGAGCAGCCTTGTTCGTGAACGTGACGGCACACACCGAAGCGGGATCGGCCCCACGGCGGATGATCTCCGCAATGCGCGCGGTGACCACTCGCGTCTTGCCCGTCCCGGCGCCGGCGAGCACCAGGAGCGGGCCTTCGGTGTGATCTACGGCATCGAACTGCTGCGGGTTGAGGCCGTCGAGGTGATCGGGCATGTCGCTCAGGTCGAACGCGACGGAAGACGTCGTCGCGGATCGAGCGGCGATGGTAGCGAGCACCCTCGGCGCGATCTATCATCGCGACACTTCCATGACGCGCCGCTTCATCATCGGGCTCGTGTTCACCGTCGGCCTGACCCTCGGCGGTTGCGGCGACGAGCCGAAGCCACCCCCGCCTGCACCAGCGCCGGCTCCAGCGGCGACGATCGCATGCCCGGTGGAGGGCACGCGCTTCCCCGCCGATCGCGGGGTGGAAGTCCGGATCGACGGAAAGGTCCGCAGGGTCTGCTCGCAGGGCTGTGCCATCCGCCTCACGATGGACCCTGAAGCCTTCAAGGACGGGAAGTAGCGGTCCCCGTGTCCGGCGACGACACCCGACTCGGCCGCGCCGCCCCAAGCCGCCCGGGCACGGCGACATCACGCGGGTCGCCGTTCGCGGAGCCCATTCCGTCCACGGTCCGAGAGCGGTTGGACGTGAGGGCTGCGTTCCCTGGGATCGCCGCGACCGTCTCCGTGACCGGCGGAGCGAGCAACACGGGCAAGACCTGGCTGTGCGAGACGATCATCCGGGGGCTTGCAGGTCTCGGCCGGGCCGTCTGCGCGCTGAAGGTCACGCGGACACACTCGGGAGATTGCCCACGAGGCGTCGACACCTGTCACACGTGCGATTCCCTCTCCGGCGACTTCCGGGTGATCACCGATCGAGCAAGTCTGGACGTGCCACGGAAGGACACGGGCCGGTACTACGCCGCCGGTGCCCACGACGTCATCTGGCTGGTCGTGAGCCCTCGGGCGCTCCCCGCCGGCCTGAACGCGGCTCTGAGGCAGGTCCCGCCCGGATCCACGCTGGTGGCCGAGGGCAATTCGTTTCGCGATTACGCGTCCGCGGACGTGACTCTGATGGCGCTCACCCGCGGTGGCGAGCTGAAGACCAGTGCCCGCGTCATCCTGGATCGCATCGACGCGTTCGTCGCGCATCGGCACGGCAGCGCTTTCACCACGCCGCCCGAGGGTTCCCGGTCGGAATGTTCCGTGATCGCGCCCGCAGAGGCGTGGCAGTTCGCGAGGACGAAGCTCGGGCGGTGAAACGGCGCCGCCCGTGCGCCACTGTGGCAGCCCCGCAGTTCTTAGTACCGTCCGGCCTCACTTTCCGAGTCGGTGGTGTCGAAAAGATCTGCCTCGATCCTTGCCCTGATCGCAGTGTCCGTGGTCGCAGCCGGATGCGGAGGCGGCGACAAGCCGCCCCCGCCTCCCCCGACACCCGGCACGTTCGAGCGCGCCATCGCCGCATTGGGCGGTCGGACGCGGCTCTCCTCGATCCGGTCGATCGAGATCCGCACTCACGGTGACGAGGACGAGCGCCCGTACCGGGCACGGGTCCGAGTGAAGCTCCCGGACCACATCCGGATCGACAAGGAAGCCTCGGACGCCGACCTCGTCATGGCGCAGGCCGGACCAAAGGCCTGGGAGATGTTCGAGGACCTCTCCTACCCGGTGAAACCCGAGGAGCTGAAGCCACTCCGCCAGAACTGGCGGCTGCTGCACCTCTCTCTCCTCGTCCCCCTCGAGACGACGAAGGACGTCACGATCCGAGAATCCGGCCGCGACGGCGAGCTGGAAGTCCTCGAAGTGACGTTCCCCGACGAACCCAGGGGTCCGTTCAAGGTCTGGTTCGATTCGAAGTCGTATTGGCCGCGCCGCGTGGAATGGACGGCCGAGATCTACGGGGAGCGCGGCACGCACGTGCTCCGCCTGGACCTCCTCGACCACAAGACGATCGACGGCCTCCTCGTGACGACACGCTCCCGCTTCCTCCTCGACGGCCAGTTCATCGCCGAGGACCGCGTCGATGCGATCACGTTCAACTCGCCCATCGAGGACTCGTGCTTCCAAGAACCGGATCCCAAGACCGACCCGCCGATCCGGACCCGCACCGCGGCCGCACTGACCGTGGCGCTACTCGAGCACGTGGACTCCGGTACGAGCGCGCTCGAGCGCGCCGAGCACGACCTCCAGAAGTGGATCGACCGCTACTCCCTGAAGAGAAACGGGCCCGTCTTCTACCTCGAACCGGTGGCCGAGGGCCACGTTCCAGCGGTAGCCGTTCCCATCATCCCGCCGCCGGCCGAAACTCGCCCGACGACCCGCGGCAGCGACGACCCGCGGATCTCGACGTTCACGGAGCAGGACGTGTACACGACTGCGGTGCTGGGACGCGATGAATCCAAGCGAGCGGCCGCACGAAAACGTCTCACGGAGAAGGCGAAAGCCGATGGCGTCGAGATCGCCGGGCCGTGCCGGATCGTGTTGTGGTCCGCGGACATCACGCAGCTCCAGCTCCCCGTGCGCCGCAAGAAAGGATAGGCATGCGGTTGAAGGACAAGGTCGCCATCGTGACCGGGGCGACGTCGACGGTCGGGCGCGCGATCTGCCTCGAACTGGCCCGCGACGGGGCACGCATCGTCGCGACGGACCGGGATGAGAACACGGGCAACGAGCTCTCGGAGACCATCCGCGCCGCAGGCGGCGACGTCCACTTCGCGGTCTGCGACCTCGCTGACGAAGAGCAGATCCAGGCGATGGTGGGCGATGCGATCATGGCGTTCGGCGCCATCGACGTTCTCGTCAACGCAGCCACCTTGCGCGTGCCAGGCGACGCCCTCACGGTCACGCGCGACGATTGGCGCAACGTCATCGCCATCAACCTGGAAGCCGCATGGCTGTGCGCGCGCTACTCGATCCCGTTCATGAAGGCGGCCAAGTCCGGGGCGATCGTGAACATCTCGTCGACGCACGCCGAGCGGACCATGCCCAAGCGATTCCTCCACTCGACCTCGCGCGCCGCCGTCGCGGCCATGGGGAGAAGCCTCGCGATCGACTTCGGGCCCCACAACATCCGCGTGAACACGCTTCTGCTGGGCTACATCCAGGCCGATCACAAGGAACGGCGCCTTCAGGGCTCGGCGGACCCGGAGGAGGACTTCCGCAGGATCCTCTCCGTGCACCCCTTGGGTCGGGTTGGAACCCCGATGGAAGCGGCGAAGGCGGCGGTGTTCCTCGCATCGCCCGACTCGTCCTTCATCACGGGCGCCACGCTCGTGGTCGATGGGGGGCGTTCGGTCGTCGTGCAGGACCTGCACAACTGGGCGTGACGGGAACGCCGGGTGTAGACTCACGGCCCTCGTGACGCGGGTCCGCCTGCCGCCGATCCGAAACCAGCTGCCATGCGTCCTCTCCTCGCCTTCACGCTCGCCGCGCTCGCGATGGCCATCCTCGCCGCGTGGCCCCATGAGCGGCCGACGTTCTCGGCCGGGCAGATGAAAGGGGCATGGCTCGCGCCGGTCGGGGCCGCGACGTTGGATTCCCCGCAGGGGCTGGCGGCGCTTCGCCATTTGCGCGAACTGGGCTGCGACACCGTGGCGATCGGCCCCGAGATCGTCATGCCGGACATCAACGCGCCACAGATGCACATCGACGGCGACGAGGCGAAACTGAGGGCGTTCCTGCGCTCGGCGCGGGCCGCCGGGCTCCGCGTGTTCCTGTTGCCGCGCATCGAGAGTCCCGCCTTCTTTCAGCCTCCATTTCCATGGCGCGCCGACATCGCCATGAAGTCCGAAGAGGATTGGAGTCGGTTCTTCGAACGATTCACGGAGGTCCTCGTCCAGTTCGCGACGCTGGCCCGCGAAGAGGGAGTCGCCGTGCTCGGCCTCGGCCTCGAGTACCGGACCGCGGTCAAACGCGACCCGGACAAGTGGCGCGAGGTCGCACGCAAGGCACGCGCGGCCTTCGGTGGCCCGGTGACGTACTCGGCGAACTGGGACGACTTCGACCAGATCACGTGGTGGGATGCCGTCGACTACATCGGGATCGGCGCCTATTTCGAGCTTCTCGACGATGGCCTGCCGAAGGACTCGTTCGATCCGAAGCGAGAGCTTCCGCCCGCCACCCTCGGAACGCTGTTGGAGGGTTGGGAGCCGATCCGCCAGCGCCTGCGGGAACTCTCCATGCAGTACGGACGGCCCGTGTTCTTCACCGAAGTCGGTTACGCGCCGTTCGCCGACTGCGGGTACTACCCGTGGCGATGGCAACCGGTACTCGATGCGCCCGCGGCGGCCGACTTCGGCCCCCCCGTTCCCGGTGCGACGGCCTCCGCGCCCGCGGCGCCGGCCCCTCCACCCAAGCAGGCCCGCCCGTTGAACGCACGCCAGCAGGCACTCTGCTACCGGGCCCTCATCCGCGCGTTCGCCGGTGAGGACTGGTGGCGCGGCCTCTGTATGTGGCGCTTCTACACCGACGCCGCGTCCGTGCCCGAGTGGGACTACAGTCCGCAGGGTCGCGAGGCCGAAGCCGTGCTGCGCGACGCCTACGCGCCCGTGCGCTGACCTGCGGCGCTCACTTCTTCGAGCGAAGATCCTCGTCGATCAGGTTCACGCTGACGGCAGACTCGCCATCGGGGCCGGGCCAGCTCTCTCCCGTGATCCGGGCCAGCGACGCATTCGCCAGGTTCCGGACATCCAGGAGCTTCTCGGTCTTCACCGCGGAGCGAAGGAGCCCGACGGCATCCCGTACGTCCCGCCGAGCGAGCGCGGAATAGGCTGCGGCGCGGACCTGCGCCGCCGAGTCCTTGGCAGCCGCCAGGAGCGCCTTGTTGACGCCATCGTCCCCGCGGAACGGGATCACGGCGCGGATCGCCGCGATCCGCTCCGACTGAGAGCCCTGACCGATGGCCGAGATGACCGCCTTGCGGTACGCCGGCGTGATCGGGTCGCACACGGCGAGGGCGCGGATCAGGTCGGAGCGCACGCGCTCCTTCGATTCACGCTTGAGTGCGGCGGCAAGCGCGGGGCCACTCTCCGCCTGTCCCAGACGCTCGACCGCGACGGCGGCGTGCGCCCGAACCTGGCTGGATTTGGACTCGAGCAACTTGTGCAGCACGGCGGCGATGGTGCCATTCGAGCGAGCACCGCCCATGGCATCGATGGCCTCGAGGCGCTTCTGCTCGTCGACCGTCTCGGCCGTCTGGCGGACGAGGAACTCGTCGATTCGCGGGTCATCGAGCGCGAGCAGCTCGTCGAGTGCCGCCTGACGCTTGGACGCATTGTTGTCAGCCGCCGCGGCGATCTTGGATTCGACGTCGGCGCGCATCTCCTTCAGGAGCTCGCCACCCTTCGACGGATCGTGGAGGGCAAGCGCAACGTTCATCTTCTTCACGAGCTGTTGCGGCGCCAGCATCCAGACGTGGCGCAGGATCACGCTCTTGCCGTCCGGCTTCACGAAGACGAACTGGGGCGCCGAAACCTGATCGCTACGCAGGAGGGCCTCCTGCGCCCTGATGTGCATTGCACGGTGTTCGGTGCACTTCACGCATCCGAACCGTGAGCAGATCTCCGATCCGCCAGTGACCGGGTCGTGCGTGCCGAGCGCCGCGATCATGCACACGAAGTCCTTCGACGCCGCCACCACCTTCTCGTCGTGGAAGTGCAGGCGCGCGACCTCGTCATTTGCCGGCTCGGCGTCCATGATGAACGCGACCATGAGAGGCTTCCCCTCCGCCTGAGCGCGCTTCAGCCCGCTGCCCCAGTCCGCTTCCCAGTGAATCCCTTGGGATTGACCGCGAAGAGCGGACGCGAACAGCGCGAGCAGACAACACGCGAGCGTCACGTTCCTCATACGTTCCTCCTCGGATCGAAACTGATGCGAGATCTATTCGACGCCTACGGTCGATCTCCTGTTCCCGTTTCACGGTTGACACGGAATTCACAATTCCGCGACAACTGGCGCGCGCACGATCTCAGCTTGTCGCGCGATCGCCCGATCCCGCGCGGACTCACGCGCGTGACGAAAACTCACCACACCGCGGACGGACTCGATGAAGATCGTCGTCTGAGACGTTCTGTTACAGTCCGCGACCTTTCGGCCCCGGTGCCCGTCGTCCGCGACGGTGCGCGCGGCGCCGACGCGCAACGGAACAACCAGTGGAAAGCGTCATCAATCACGTGCTCGAACTGGCGACCGTCTATGGTCTGCCCGTCCTTTGGTGTGGGCTCTTCGTCGCGGGCCTGGGGCTTCCGATCCCCGAGGACGTATTCCTGATCACGGGCGGCGTGATCACGCACCGGGGCCAGGGCTCCGTGCTGTTCACGTTCGCCGTTCTCTACTCAGGCGTGATGGTCGGCGACTCGATCGTCTATTACCTGGGCTCGCATTACGGCGAGGCCGTCCTGAAGCGGCGCTTCATCGCCCGCTTGATGACGCCCGCCCGCGTCGAGAGGGTCAAGGGGTACTACGCCAAGTACGGCGCCCTCACGGTCTTCCTCGCCCGCCACGTGGCCGGGATCCGATTTCCCACGTTCCTCCTCGCGGGGGTCAGCCGGATCGGCTTCGGGAAGTTCTTCTTCTGGGACGGACTCGCGGCCTTCATCAGCGTGCCCCTGTGGATCTGGATCGGCTACGCCGCGTCGGAGAACTGGAAGGCCATCCACGACCGCATTTCCGGCTGGGTGGCCTGGGTCCTCGCGGGGGTGATTGCCGCGATCGTGATCTGGAAGGCGTGGCCGCACCTGAGGAAGCGGATGGCGAAGCCGACGCCGACGGACGCAACGGCGAGCCTCTCCCACGACAAGCCGGCGCCGTGACGTCCGCCACGACCGCGCTCGCGTTCCACGCCTCGTACAAGATGCCGCTCGGCGTGCACGTGTTCCCGGCGGACAAGTACGAGCGGACCTTCCGCCGCTGCCGCGAGCTCGGAGTCCTCGACCGCGTGACCTTGATCGAACCATCGGCACCGCTCGACGACGAGACGCTCGCCGTCGTGCACCGCGCCGACTACATCGCCCGCGTCCACGAACTGTCCGACGAAGACCCCCTGGCGGGACTCGCGGAGTTCGAAGTGCCCTGCCTGCCCGGCGTCGTGCGGGCGCAGGCAATCATGGCGCGCGGCACGGTCCTGCTGACCGACTGGGCACTCGCGGAACGCGGCGTTGCGCGGCGTGCCATGAACGTCGGCGGCGGATTCCATCACGCGTTCGCGCACCGCGGGGCCGGGTTCTGCCTCTTCAACGAC
This sequence comes from Planctomycetota bacterium, assembly GCA_044222185.1. Taxonomy (GTDB): domain Bacteria; phylum Planctomycetota; family CAIWVZ01; genus JBGANV01. Next base: position 216,884 of record JBGANV010000007.1, on the reverse strand, counting down.
ATCGCGCTGTCGATCCGCCTCGCCCTCGACGACGGCCGCATCGAGAGGCCACTCGTCGTCGACACGGACGTGCACCAAGGCAACGGGACGTGTCACATCTTCCGAAACGACGTGCGCGTCTACACGCTCGACATCCATCAGCACGACAACTACCCGCCGAAGGAAGCCGCGTCGCTGAACGTGGGCCTGGAGACGGGGTGCGATGACGATGGCTACCTGGCGGCGCTCGAACCCGCGCTCGCGAAGGCCGTCAGCGCCCATCGGCCCGACTTCATCCACTACGTCGCCGGAGGTGACCCGTGGAAGGAGGATCAGCTCGGCGGTCTCGCGCTGAGCAAGGCGGGATTCCAGCGCCGAGACGAGTTGCTCGTCGGCACGGCCGAGCGACTGGGGGTACCGCTCGTCGCCACGCTCGCGGGCGGGTACGCGCGCGACACGGAAGATCTCGTAGACATCCACGCGGCGCTCGCCGAACGGCTGGCGCGGTGAAGGGGCGGTTCGCCGTCGGATCAGGACGGGCGCCGCGAAAATGAGCACACCCGCGTGGGATGCGTCACCATCCCACCCGGGTGTCGTGAGAACCCGAGTTCTCACTGGCGCGAAGTCGACCGTCTGGAGCCGGGAGGCTTTCGCGCGCCGAAGCTTGCTCGTCCGCTCGTGCGACTCGCACCACGCGAGCAGGACACCGGGAGACTACCCCGCGTTTTCGCCCGGGTCAAATCTCGTGTCGCACTCGGATGCAGCGCAACGCGGCACGAAGAGGCTGGTTTCGTCCGGGACCTTGCGCAGACGCCGCTTGCGGTTTCCGGCGCCCGGAGCAAACATGGCGCCTCGCTCATGAACGCGCTCCTGGAGACGCTCGATGCTCAATAACGAAGTGGCTCTCGTGACCGGCGGCGGCGGCACGATCGGCTCGGCGATCGCCCGAAAACTCGCCGACTCAGGTGCCACGGTCATCGTCTGCGGCCGCACGAAAGCGACCCTCGAGCAGACCGTTGCCGAGATCTCCAAGCGCGGCGGCAACGCGGATCTCGTCGCGGCCGACGTGACGAAGGTCGAGGAGTGGGAACGTCTCGTCGAGGAGGTGCACCGCCGCGCCGGCGCGCCGGTCTCGATCCTCGTCAACAACGCCGCCCGATTCGTCTGGCGGGCATTCCGCGACTGGGATCCCAACGCGTTCGAAGACGTGTTGCGAAGCAACCTGCTTTCGGCCATGTACGGCTGCCGTGCGGTCATCGACCCCATGCACGCGCGCGGGGGCGGGTCGATCGTCAACGTCTCCTCGATCCACGGAATGGTGGGCGACCGGAACGTGGCCCCGCACGTGGCTACGAAATTCGGCCTGAACGGGCTCACCCTCGCGCTCGCCCAGGACCTGAAGGACCACCGGATCCGGGTCAACGCCGTCTGCCCGGGTGCCGTGGAAAAGGACCCGAAGAAGGCCGAGGCCACGGCGAACGAATGGCCACCCTCCCGGCCGCTGCTCGCGGACGAAGTCGCCGACGCGGTGGTTTTCCTGGCATCGCCAAGCGCGCGGGCGATCACCGGAGCGTTGCTCCCGATCTACGGCAAGACGATGCCCGCCGTGCGGACCGTGTGACGAGGACGCCGGCGGAAGCTCCTTCCCCTCGCGCCCCCGTGCATTAGAATCGGACCCGAAACGCGGTCCGAGCATGCAAAAGCCCGCCCTGTACCTGGACATCGTCGGCACGCTTCTCATCGATCGCAACGGTGAGCTCATCCGCGCCGACTACGCGTCGCGATTCATCGAAGCCGTCCGTGGCCGCTTCGACATCCGCTTCCTCACCTCGCTCGAGGAGCATCACGCCCACGCCGTCGCCAAGGGCTTTGGTGTGGACGTCCGTTACGTCGCCTACCGGCGGGCCCTCGGCAAGGCCTCCGCCATCGACTTCAAGGAGAGCTTCTACTGGATCGACGACGATCCGGCGCCCTCCGACCTCCTGCGCCTCGCGGACGAGCGTTGCTCCGACCGCCTCATTCCGGTGAACCGTCGGGACGGCGTCAACGAAGCCACGTTGAAGAAACTCCTCGCGACGGCCGACGAGCACGCGGCCGCGAAGCACTGAATGTTCGCAGCGCAGGAGCGCCAGGCTCCGCCTGACCGGCCGGCAGGGCTCCCTCCCTGCCAGTTCGCAGCCAATGCCGAGCCGCGAGCGCTCCGACCCCGACGTAAGCGCCTCGCCTTCCTCGCCGTGGCCGTCGCCCTCGCCCTCAGCACACCACTCCTCCGCGCCGGCACGCAAGGCGACGAGCCCGCCTCCCAGCCCACGTCGCGCAAGACGTCGATCAAAGGCCCCTTCTCGGTCGCGAAGAACGGCGCACGGCTCGCCGTCCTGATCGTCGTCGACCAGCTCTCGACGGACGTGCTCCGTTCCGGATGGGCCGCGCTCGGAGACGACGGGATCAAGCGCATCGAGCGTGACGGGTCGTCGTACCCGCTCGCGACCTACGAGCACGCATCCACGCTCACCGGCCCCGGACACGCGACCATCTCGACCGGCGCCTCCCCGATCCGGCATGGCATCACGGCGAACGATTGGTTCGAGCCCGAGTCGCGTCGATACGTGAACTGCTGCGAGGACACGAACGTCCGCACCTTCGGCGCCGAATCGCGCCCGGCGGGTTCGAGCGCGGCACGTCTCATGGCGCCGACGTTCGGCAACGCGCTGAAGGCCGCATTCGGCGCGCGGGCCAAGGTCGTGGCGGTCTCGGTGAAGGACCGATCGGCCATCTTTCTCTCCGGTGTCGGCGCCGACCTCGCGGTCTGGATCGACTTGATCAACGGCCGCTTCACGACGAGCACGGCGTTCGCGGCGACGGAGCCGCCATTCGTCCAGGAGCTGAACGCCACGGCTGGCGCCGCCCGGTATTCGAACTGGGTCTGGGAACGCGTGGGTCCCAAGTCGCTCTACGCCGAACTGGACGACAACAACGCGGTCGAGCGCTCGCTCGGTGGGTCACGCAAGTTCCCTCATCGCCTCCCGGATGCCACCCTCGTCGATCCGAAGATCATGATCGAAGCGATCGTCACGTCGCCGGCGGGCAACGAGATGGTGATGTCGGCGGCAAGGAAGGCCCTGGCCGAACTGAATCTCGGACGAGACGACGTGCCCGACCTGTTCGCCGTCAGCTTCTCATCCAACGACCTGGTGGGCCACGCCTGCGGGCCGGCGAGCCAGGAGGTCCGCGACATGTTGATCCGCGTCGATCGACACATCGCCGAGCTCCTGAAGACCCTCGATGAACTCGTCGGTCCGGATCGTTACGTCGTCGAGCTGTCCTCGGATCACGGCGTCGGTCTCGCACCGGAGTTCGCAGCCCAGCAGGGCCTGCCGGCGGGCCGTGTCCGCATCGAGAAGCTCCGCGCGGCGATCGACGACTCGTTGACGAAAGCCTTCGGATCGCCAGCGCCAAACAAGTGGCTCGCGGCGCTCGACGGCACCGATGTCTTTCTCGACAAGTCCACGTTGGAGCCCCGCAACATCTCCGTCGACGCGGCTGCCGACGTCGCTGCCGCCGCAGCGTCGACCGTCTCGGGGATGTACGCGGCGTTTCCATGGCATCGAGTCGAGGCCGGTGCGTCGACCGATCCCATGCTGCGTGCGATCCGACTGGCGCGCTGGACCCCGCGCCGACCGGACGTGTACCTCGTGCCCAAGCCGCACCACCTCATCGGGACCTCGACGGTGGCGTCGCACGGCACGCCCTACGCCTACGACCGCCGCGTTCCGCTGATGCTCATGGGACCGGGGATCCGCCGCGGCTACTCGAGCCCGATCGTCGCCGGGCCGGGCTCGGGCGTGGTCACCCTGGCGGAAGCGTTGGGGATCACTCCACCGGCGGCGTGCGACCATCCGGTGCTCGGCGACGCGCTCGCCCGCTGACGCCGTCGCGGCGCGATTCGTCGCCGCGTCCTCCCTTCGTGTAGGATGCCGCCTCAGGATTGCGACCTCACGTGCCACACGCCCCGCTTCGGACCCGCCCGTCAGTCGAACTTCATCACGTCTTCCCACGAGAACGACGGGGAGTGTCGGCGCCGCGCGAGATCGTTCGTCCACAGCCCGTGCCCGACCATCCAGCCGGAGCGCTCCGACTCGCGATCGTGACGCTTGGTCTGGTCGTCCTCGGGTGCTCGGCCTTCTGGGGCACGATCGCATTCTCCGACGAGATGCGCCGCGCGTTCTTCCCGCGTCCCGCGTTGAGCGGCGCCGTGATCTTCGGCCTGTTCGCCTGGGGCGCTTGGACGCAGCTGATCACTCCGCTGCGGCTCATTCGCGGAATCCTGACCCGGAGCCGGCTCGCCGTGTCGCGGTCGCTGCGGCTCGTCCTTGCGTGGGCGGGAACGGCCGCCGTGACGTTGCTCTGGTTCGTCGCGTCGAATGACATCGGTGGTTGGTTCGCCGTCCAGGCGCTCCTGCTCGTGCCGGCGTCGGCCGCCCTCTACGTCGCAGTCCGTCAGGCCGTGATCACCGACGCCCGCTGAGACGCGACGGGGACGCTGGCCTCCGCTACAGTGCAGCCATGAATCGCGGCGCGGAAATCGTCGTCGTCGGCAGCGAGATCTTGAGCGCCAAGATCCGCGACACCAACAGTCCCTGGCTCATCGGCCAGCTTCGCGAGCTGGGCGTCACCGTCGATCGGGTGACCACGATTCACGACCAGATCGACGTGATCGCGAAGATCGTCGTGGAGGCCTCCGAGCGCGCGGCGTTCGTCATCACCACCGGCGGTGTGGGGCCGACGCTCGACGACCTGACGTTCGCGGGAATCGCCGCTGGATTCGGGTGCCCGCTCCGCCCGTTCCCCGAGATGACTCGCGTGATCCAGCAGTACTTCCACGGTCAGGCGACCCCGGCGCACCTGCGGATGGCGGACCTCCCCGGCGAGAGCGAACTCGTCTTCAGTCCCAACCTCGTCTTCCCCGTGGTGCGCGTGCGCAACGTCTACGTCCTGCCAGGGTCTCCCGAGATCCTGCAGAAGAAGTTCCTGGCGATCCGCGAGACGTTCCGCTCGACGCCGTTCCATCTGCGGAGCATCGACACGCATCAGGAAGAAGGACTGCTGGCGCCCGCCCTCGATCGCCTGCACGCATTGCTTCCCGCCGTGACCATCGGGAGCTATCCGACGTATGCGAACCCGGATCACGCCGTCCACATCACCCTCGAGGCCAAGGATCGCGCCGTGGTCGATCAGGCCGTCGACACCCTGCTCGGCTTGCTGGACCGAAGCCTCGTCGTGCGTGTGACATGACGGCGCCCGGCGACGGCGCGCAGTGGGTGGACGCCGGGGAACGGGACGCTTTTCCCGAGGGAATTCCGCGCGGCGTGACCTGTGCCGGGCGCGCGTTCGTCGTCGTGAGATCGGGCGATTCGGCCATCGCGGCCGTCGACCGCTGTCCTCACAAGGGTGAGCCCCTCTCCTTCGGCGCGTTCCGCGACGGCACGCTGTGGTGTCGAGCCCACGGTTGGGGATTCGATTGCCGCGACGGGCGGTGCGTGGCCGGCGCGCCCCAGTCCGGGCTCCACATGCATGCGGCACGCGTCCATGCGGGTCGGGTGGAAATCGCGGTATAAGGTCCGCGCCTCGGCCGGCCGCTTTGGCGCGCGATCGCGCGCGAGCCGCCTCGGCCGAGTGGGGTAGCCATGAAGATCTTCATCGACTCGGCGGACATCGACCAGATTCGCGAAGCCTACACGTGGGGCATCGTCGACGGCATCACGACCAACCCGTCACTCATCAAGAAGGCGGTGGAGAAGGTCAAGTCGAAGGGCGAGCGCGTTTCGCTCGAGGACTACATCTCGAAGATGCTCGAGACGGCGGGCGATTCGCCCGTCAGCCTGGAAGTCATCGGCACGACCGAAGAGGAGATGACCGCCCAGGGGCACTGGCTGTATCAGCGGTTCAATCCCGTGGCCCACAACGTCGTCGTGAAGGTGCCCGTCAATCCGGGTGTCGAGGCCAACTCGGCCCGCCGCTACGACGGATTGAAGACGATTCGCGCCCTCGCGTCCGGCGGGATCCCGATCAACACGACGCTCATCTTCACGCCCGAGCAGGCGATGCTCGCGGCGAAGGCCGGGGCCGCCTACGTCTCCCCCTTTGCCGGCCGAATCGATGACGACATGCGCAAGCGCGCGGGCGTCACCGCGGGCAAGCTCGACTACTTCCCCGTCACCGGGCTCGAGAAGGACGGGCGGGTCGTCGACGACAACGGCATCGTCTCCGGCGTGCAGCTCATCGAGGAGATCGTGGCACTCTTCGCCAACCATCACTTCGAGTGCGAAGTCCTCGCGGCCAGCATCCGCAACCCGCGGCAGGCACGCGAGTGCGCCATCGCCGGCGCCGACGTCTCCACGATCCCGTTCGAGGTCCTCCAACTCATGCTCGAACATCACAAGACGGTCGAAGGCATGAAGGCCTTCGTCGCCGACGTGGTTCCCGAGTACGCCGACCTGTTCAAGAAAGCGCGTTGATGTCCGACTACCCACGTCCCTCGCCCTTCGAGCGCGCGCGCTCGGGCGACTGGGAGGCCTACGAAGAGATCGTCTCCGCGACGATCGCGCCGACGTTCGATGCAGCCTGGCTCATCCTCGGCGATGCGGATGCGGCCGCGCGTGTCACGGAAGAGTCGCTCTTCGAGCTGCTCCAAGCCGTGAAGAGCGGGGCGTTCCGCGGCGGAGACACGCTCCGCTTCACCGGTCGCGCCGTCGTCCGCGCCGCCCGTGCCGCGAAGTCCGAGCCGTTCGCCTCGGGTCTCGAGCCTGACGACATGGCCTTCGCCAACTGCCCGCCGAACGACCCGCGTCGATTCGACCTGGGCAAACTGCCCGCGAGTGATCGCATCGCGATCATCCTCGGCCTCGCCATGGATCTCGAACCCTCCGACCTCGCCCACGCCCTCGAGGTCCCCGTCGATCACGCGCTCGCCGCCGCCGACCGCGCACTGGCGGCGGTTCCGAGCCACCTCCCGAAGGACGCCCTCCGCGACATGCTCGACAACCGCGCCTCCCGCGTGCGCGTCCCCTTCAGCCTCGAAGAACGCGTCCTCGACCGCTTCGAGGCGGCGGGAGGGTGAGGGGGCGGGATCCGCGTCAGCTCGCGGCGCCCGCAGGATTGGTCACGGCGACACGTCGGCAAGGTCGTCCAGGAACGACTCGCCGAGTTGGGCCCGCAGGGCCTGCCGCGCCTTGAACAGGATGAGGTTCACGGCGTTGGCCGTCTTCCCCAGGCGCGCGCCGCGTCGAGTGATCGCCAGGAGCGACTCGCATCAGGACGTGCGCCAGATGGCACGGCAGTACGTGGGGTCGTGATTCGGGCGGCGGCGCGAAGCGGAACTGGGCGGCCGTCGGGCATCTGGCGAGCCGCCCCCGCCCGACGAAACGGCAAGCCTCGGGATCTGGCCTGAACCCCCGAAACACGACTTAGCGCAGCCGGCATGCCGCGCGCGACTGCATAAGAGCTCGCCGGCATTCAACCTGCGCCATCTCGTGCAACTTTCACGCGCAACGTGAAAGTTGCACGTCGACGCGAAGGTGAACGTCGCGTGCCCGGACGCCGCGCACGAAACCTGGCCGGGTTCCCGCGCTCGACACGTCCGCCACTCGGCAGGATCGTCCGCGGCTGGACGACCACGGGTGACTCAGCCGATCGAGAGATCCGCGAGGAGTCCCCGTCGCCCACCGGACTGCGGCGCCGGCCGGCGCACGATCGGCGGGAATTCATCGTGAGTGCGCCCATCAAGGACCCGCCCGGCCCGGACCTTTCGGACACCACCCCATTGCTTGAAGAAGAAGGGCACGCCCGCTTCCCGGCATTGGTCCCGGATCCCCCGCACCCACTCGACATGCATCGGCCTCGCTCGGGGCCCGCTCTCGCCTCCAGCGATGACCCAGTCGATCCCTCGAAGTGCGATCGACCCGAGGTCCTCGATCAGTGGCTCGATAGACAGGAACTTCACCTGTGCAGGTGACCGCAGCAAGTGCTCGATCCTCGGGATGCCGTGCTTGCGATCCTCGACGCTGACTCCCCACCAGATGTGCGGAAGCGCCGCCGCAAACGCGAGCTCGCCGTTCAGGAGTTCGAGCATTCGCTCGGAGCGTTTCGTCAAGACCTGATAGACATGCCAGTCGGCACGCTGCATCACGGTTGCGACCTCCCGGATGTACGGCGTGGGGACCACTTCATGGAAGAGGTCACTCATCGAGTTGACGAAGATCATCGATGAACGTGGCCACCGAAGAGGGTACGAAAGCAGCTCGGGCACGAGCCGGAGGTCGAAACCCTGCTCGTAGGGGTGCCCAGGCACGCCGCGAAATCGCTCGGCGAACGTCTCGGCGTAGCAGTGCGCACAGCCGGGGCTGATCTTCGTGCATCCACGAACGGGATTCCACGTGGCGTCCGTCCACTCGATCGATGATTGCTGCGACATGTTCGTCCTGCCGAGTCTACTTCATCTGTATGTGTTGAAGATGTCCCGCACGATCTTCGCGCCGGTTTCGTTCGGGCCCGCGAAGAAGAGCCAATAGAGGGGTGCGTTTTGGCGATTCCTCAGCAGAAGCGGTTCGACGACGTGCGGGAACCCCGCAACGCTCTCGAGTCGTTTCTTGAACGCCTTCGCGACCTCGTTGTACTCACGCCGTTCCTCCACTTCGCCGAAGAGGCCCGGTGTGGTCTCGAAGACTCCTGTCTTCCAAGACTCATCCCCCCACGCGGCGGTCATTCGCGCGGCGTCATCGGGAGCGATCGAATCCGATGATCCTCTACGGACGTTCCGGCTGATGTCCACGATCGAGAGGTGGTAGACGACCTCGACGACCTTGGTCGCAGCAGCCGCCATGAGCACGTTCCAGTTGACGTGTAGTCCGCATGGATCAAGAAGGCAGAGAGCGCGAACGAACTGATCGAAACGACACGTGGGGAAGATCACGTTGGGCAGGACGTGATTCGCATCGTCGGCATACACGCTCGCCGGCTTCCCCTCGCAGAGCTTCTCGAGCGCCTCGGTCTTGTCCTCGTTCAGGTCGATGAAGTGGAGCTCGTGGAAGGGTGGCTGCATCTCGAGGGCGATCCTCGGACTTCCCTCGACTGCGAGGATCCAGCCGCATCTGTTCTGCGCCTGCGCGCCGACGAATTCGTCGTACGGAGACAATGTGCTGGGTGCGAGAGTCGAGTGGATGCGTGGTCGCGATCAGATCGAGTGACGCAAGAACGACGTGATTCACCACGGGCAGGGGAGCGGTCGCCCGGCCGCCAATGCTTCCGAGTGCCTATCGACTCGCGACTTCCACCGGCCGATCGCGTGGCTCGCGCGGTGGAGCCGGGCTCGGCACACGCGACACCACCGCATCTGCCACGACCTGACCGACGACGGCGGCGCCCTGCGGGGTGAAGTGCCAGAAGTCGTAGAAGGTCTCGAGGGTGTGGGAGAGGTGCGGCATGAGATCCACCTGCTCGACGCCCTGCTCGCGACTCACGGCCTCGACGCGGGCATCGACCATCGACACGAGCTGTTCGACGCGCTCGACGGAGTAGTAGGTGGTGACGTCGCCGACGTAGGGATTGCCGGCAGCGCCGTGCCAGAACGCGGCGATCTCCTCGGCCGAGTACGCATCCTTCTTGAACCACGGCTGGCGCACGACGAGTACGCGCTCGGCAACCTCGCGGCTTTGGCGGAGGAGGTCGCGAAACCGACGCTCGAAATGGGCGACCATCACCTCCGGCGAGGGCACATCGGTGCGGATGTCACGAGCGCGGCGGCGCATCGCGCGGGCACGGCCCAGGCGCTCGCCGGCGCGCTCGCGGACGGCGATCGGCCGCAGGTGCGCGGCGCGCCAACTCCGCCACACCTCCGCCAGAGCACAGGTCTCACGCCGCCAGCCGAAGGGTCCGTCGGGCCGCACCTCGAACACACCGTGCGGAACGGCGCTGAGCTCGGCGATCTCGGTCGGCGCTCCCTTGCCCAGCCAGTTCGCCACGTTGCTCGCGCCCGTCATGAGGATCAGCAGGTCGAGCTTGGGGCGATCACGACGGATCCGACGAAGCACCTCATCCACGTGCTCCGTCGAGACGAGCGACTTGCCGATGTTGCCCACGTGCACGTGTCGGATGGATGCGTCACGCCGCGGCAGCGCGCGTTCCAGCGCCGCCCGCATGACCTCGGGCCACGTCGACGGCTGATCGAGGAAGTAGCACTCGGCCGCGCTCCCACCGGCTACGAGGATGCGGTACGTCCCCGCCGGATCCGCTGGCGGCTCGCTCCCCCGTTCCCCCTGCGAGTTCACCTCGAACCGCACCAGGCGTTCCATGTCGGGCAGGACCGTCGGGTCGGTCTTCATGTGGATCCGGGAACCGGGCCGCCAGACGAACCAGGCGTCGCGATGACGCAGCCACAGTCGTGCGCCCCATTCGGCACAGACGACGGCCACGGCGGCAACGCAGCAAATCCATGTGGCAATCAGCATCGAGCGGCCTGCAAGCGCAACGGCAATCCGGAACCCCGGAATCGGCCCGCGCTTCCCTCCCCCGGTGTTGATCGGCAGAATCCCGCGCCTCCCTGCGAAGCCGGGCACCTCGGAATGGTCTTGGCGCGCGCGGGGCCTCGACCCGCCGCAGCATCCACGATGTCATCCGAGTACTTCGCAGCCTGTTCCCTCGGCCTCGAAACCGCCCTCCAGTCCGAACTCGAAGCACTGGGCGCCACGCAGATCGAGCCCAAACGGGGCGGCGTGTCGTTCACGACCGATCGCCTGGGCGGATATCGCGCCGCGTTGTGGCTCCGAACTGCCGTCCGGTTGCAGGAGATGCTCGTCCGCGGAAAGGCACGTGGCCGCGAGGCGCTGCATGCCCTCGTCACCGAGCTGCCGTGGGAGCAGATGATGAGCGTCGACCAGACGCTCGCCGTCGACGCGTCGGTGCGCGACTCCGAGGTGACGCACTCGGGCTTCGCCGCGCTGACGGTGAAAGACGCCGTCGTCGACAGGTTCCGCAAGGTCGCAGGCCGACGCCCGAGCGTCGACACCGAGAACCCGCACGTTCCCCTGAAGCTCGTCCTGAACCGCGACGTGGCCACGGTGTACCGGGATCTTTCCGGCGACAGCTTGCACAAGCGCGGCTGGCGCCCGATCCAGGTCAAGAGCCCGCTCAACGAGGCGACGGCCGCGGGCCTCCTCATGGTCGGCGGGTGGGATCGGAAGTCGCCGCTCATCGATCCCATGTGCGGCTCGGGGACGTTCGTCATCGAAGCGGCGATGATGGCCGCCGATCGGGCGCCGGGCATCGATCGCACGTTCGCGTTCCACCGCTGGCCCGATTTCGACGCAGTCGGCTGGGCTGGCCTCGTGGCGGACGCCCGCTCCCGCGCGCGATCGACGTTGCCGTTCATGATCGCCGGTGCCGATCGTCACCCCGGCGCCCTCGCTCTCGCTCAGCGCGGCGCCGTCGCCGCCGGTGTCGCCGACATCGTCACCTTCACGAACGCCGACCTGGACGACTGGGTGCCCCCGTCCAAGCCCGCCTGGGTCTACACGAACCCGCCTTGGGGCGAGCGCCTGGGCGAGGGAGACGACCTCATCATCTCCTGGCGCGCGCTCGGCGCATTCCTGAAGCGTCACGCCCCCGGCGCGAACGCTTGCGTGCTGTCGGGCAACTCGGAAGTCACCCGGCATCTGGGCATGAAAGCGGCTCGCAGATTCCCGGTGATGGTCGGCCCGATCGAGTGCAGGCTCCTTCGGTACGAGATCCACGACAGGCCACCTGGCCCGCCTTCCGAACCTTCGCCCCCCGCGTGATTTGCCGCCGCCGGGCCAGGCCTCGGCGCCCTGTCACTTTTCTGCCGCCGACGACGCTTCAACCTCCGTCGGCCCATGTCGCATTCCACCCCTTATCAGCCGACCGGCCTGGACCTCTTTCTGGCCGAGTTTTTCGATGACCGGGATCACGGGCGCGTGTTCCCTGCATCGCACTACGTCCGCAGATTCCCGGAGCTCGAGCAGCAGATCCACGAGGAGTTCGCGGCGTTCGAGCGACTGAGTCCCACGTCCTGCGACGTGGACCCTTCCGCGCCGCGCGCGCACGTCGCGGCTCCACAGCCGGAGACCATTGGCCACTACGAGGTCATCCGCGCACTCGGTTCCGGCGGGCAGGGGGTGGTCTACCTTGCGCGCGACACCGTTCTCCATCGCTTCGTGGCGTTGAAGGTGCTCCGGTGGCGGAGCCTGCAGAGCGACGACGTGTTCAAGCGGTTCCAGCGCGAAGGAGAGCTGGCGTCCTGCCTCGATCATCCGGGCATCTGTACCGTCTACGACGTGGGCGTCGACGACGGTCGCCCGTTCATCGCGATGCGCTACGTGGAGGGCACGACCCTCGCGTCGCGCATTCGTGACGCACGCGAGGCTGGCCTGGCCTCGACCTTCGTCGACGTTCACCCGAGCACACCCCGCCGCGCGACGCCGTCGGCCGTGCCCGAGCCGCCGCGGTCGGCTCTCCCTACCCGGACCGAGATCGCCCAGACTCTCGAGATGATCGAGCAATGCGCTCGCGCCCTCCAGGCCGCGCACGAAGCCGCGGTCATCCACCGCGACGTGAAGCCGGGCAACATCATCGTCACGCCGCAGGGCCAGCCGGTGATCGTGGATTTCGGGCTCGCGCGCAGTCTCTCGGCAGAGGCGAGCAGCCTCTCCGAGGGTTGCCTGCTCGGGACCTTCCACTACATGTCGCCGGAGCAGCTGGCGAAATCCGGCCCCCCCGTCGATCACAGAACCGACGTCTGGTCGCTCGGCGTGACGCTGTACGAGGCCCTGACGCTGCATCGACCGTTCGAGGGCCAGACCGATGAAGCCCTCTTCGACGAAATCCGTGCCCGAGAGCCGGCGGATCCGCGTCGATTGAACCCCGTGATCTCACACGATCTGCGGACGGTCATCGAGACGGCGCTGCAGAAGGACCGCGAGCGGCGGTACCGGTCGGCGGCTGCGTTTGCCGAGGATCTCCGCCGCGTGCGGGTGCACGAGCCGATCCTCGCACGCCCCATCACGCCCGCGGTCCGTGCCGCCCGGTGGGCGCGCCGGAACCCGCTCACGGCCACGCTTGCATCGCTCGTCTTCGTGCTGCTCGTGATCGCCCTCGGGACGACGCTCGCCATGCTGCGCAGCCAGGAGCTGGCGTTCCGAAAACAGAAGGCGCTGCTGTTCCGCCTCCAGTCGGATTCGGAAGTCGCTCACGACCCGGCGCGGGCGCTTCACCTCGCGCTCGAGAGCGCACGCATGGGCCACGACGTGTTCGCGACCGAGGCGATCTACCGCGCGCTCGATTCGCTGCACGAGATCGCGACGCTCGAAGACGTCGCGGTCGCCGCCTGGGATGCCGATGGCGAGACGATCGCCGTGGCCAACCCGCGGGGAATCGTCCGCGTCCTCGGGTTCGACGGCATCGTGCGGCGCACCATCGAGACGGGCGTCGTCGATCCATCGAAGCTGGCAGTCGACGGTCGAACGAAGCGCCTCGTCATCTTCGCCATGGGGCGAACCGCGAATGCCGCCTTGTGGGATCTGGAGTCGGCCACGCTCATCAAGCGGCTCGAACATGCCGAGCTCGTGACCGACGTCGTCGTTCGGCCGAAGGACGGACTGATCCTCACGTCGACGGGACACGGCATCGGCCTGTGGTCCGCCGCCGACGGTCGTCAGATCAAGACGACAGTCATCACCCGGGAGTCCTCCCTGAGGCAAGTGCTCTTCGCCGGGTCCGACACGCAGGTCGGCGTGGTCCTCGCGCGCGGAGGCGTGGAGATCTGGAACCCGGTCGATGGCACCCGGACGACGATCCTCGTCCCCGAAGGATCGCGTCCCGACTTCGACGGTGCCATCGGGATGATTCAGGGACCGGACCGCCTCGTCGTTCGGCGAAACGGGAACAACGTCACGGTCTATGACCCTTCGACCTGGGAGGTCGTGCCGCCGCCCACGGGGAGCGTCGACATCCAAGCGGATCGCGTCGCCACCCACTCTCGAGACGGACGATTCACGTTGAGTCTCAACGGCTCGAGACCGGTCGTCACGGGGCCGCCGCCCGCGGTGACGCGCACCGAGCTCCTTGGTCACGTCGACCTGGTGGACGGCGCCGCCTTCAGCGCACGCGGCGACGTCCTCGCCACCTCGTCGTCGAAGGACCACACCGTCCGTCTATGGAGCCTCGTCGGTCGCCCGGACCAGACGCCCCCCGATCCCGTCACGGCTCATCGGCTGTGCCCCGACCTCGACCCCAGGGGCGGCGCACGCGTCACCGTACACGACGGCAGACCCGTGGACTCGCCGGTCGACACACCAGCGTGGTTCAAACGCCGTGCGCGGGAGATCGACGCGCGGTCGACCCACCCGCTCGGCACCCTCTTCGAATCCGGCAACGCAGTCCATGGCCCGAAGGAAGGCCTCGTCGGGTACTTCGACGGCGAGCAGCACGTGGTGGTCGACGACATCCGGTCCGGGACGCGGCTCGCCTCTGCGAACGTGGAACACCCGGACGTGCCGTTCCTGACGTTCTCCGACGACGCGACCGCAGTGGGCTTCGACGCGCCGCCTCACGGAAAACGGGTCCTCCACCTGGACACGGGACAGGTGGTGCAGCTGCTCGATCCGAGGGCGCAGCGGTTCTTCGTCGCCGTCGGCCCTCGTGGGCGACACGCGGCCACGCTCGCACTCCCGCAACACCGGGGCTCCGCACTCCTGCACGACGGACACACGGGCGCCCTCCTCGCGGAGCTCGTACCCAGGTCGGCGGCGCCAGCGGTCGATGCGGTCTTCACGCCGGACGGAGCGGCGATCCTGGTGCTTTGCGGAGACGGCGCAGCCGAGCTGTTCTCCACGCGCCCGCCATACCAGTCCCTGCGGTCCTACCTGGGGCACGCCCGAACGGCGACAGCCGCCGCTTTCACGTCGGACGGCCGAATCCTCGTCACCGTCGGCGAGGACATGACGCTTCGCCTGTGGATGGCGGAGACCGGTGCGGTGGTCGGGAGCATCCGACTCGACTCGGCGGCGCGTCCGATCCGCGTCGCCATCGCACCGGATGACGCGCGGGCGTTCGTGCTCGATGCCTCCGGACGCGTGAGAAGCTGGCCGTTGGACGCGGTCTCCGCGGCCACGAAGGCACTGCCCCGCGCGCTCCGCCCGGACGAACGTCAGCAGTTCGGTCTCGAGGAGTAGCTCGGTCCGGACGGCACGAGAGGCGTTGAAGGCGATCTCCCTGACCGCGATCATGCGGGCCGGGAATGGAGTGGTTCGAACGTGGAATCCCGCTCGGAGGACTCGTCGTGAAGACAATCTGTTGCGTCATCGGGCTCCTGGTGCTTGGTGGGTGCTGCGCCGATGGGTCCCACCAGGGCGGACATGGCTCCGGTGACCGCGAGGCCATGCGGACCGAGATCTGGGCCGACTCCATGGGACGAATCAGCGGCATCGTCGATCCCGTGAGCGACTGCCCGGAGAAGCTGGCGGAGATCGCGCGGGACAAGCACCCGGGCTGGAACTTCACTTGCGAGAGCGCGCCCGGCTGCGGGCCCGGCTCGTGGCGCATCACGTACTCGCGATCCGGCTTCCGCCCGTTCACCGAGTACTACGACGCCAACAACCAACGCGTCGGGTGCACGTCGATCCCGATCCACCCGAGCCCGGCGATCCAGAAGGCCCTCGCGGATCAGGGCTACCCGAAGATCATCGAGATCGAGCAGATGCAGCACGGGGACACGCCGGATGGCCCCTGGCACCCCGTCGACAAGTACGTCGCCCGCGTGCTCGACAAATCGAAGCAGGTGTGGCGCATCGTCTTCACCGCCGTCGTCGAGGGCGAACACGCGAAGGTCGCCATCCTCGTGAAGTACATCGAAGTGCCCGCAACGGTGCTGATCCCGCGCGGGTGACGAGCACGCTTCCCGCGCCGGGTCACCGCGCCGACGTCAGTTGGGGCGGACCAGGTAGACGGCGCCAGCGTCGGCGTGGCCATCGACCGTGGTCGCCATGGCGCCGATGCACAGCGTGCCGTCCAACTCTGCCAGGGCCTTCCCGAACGAGCCCGGCGATGCAACCGTCGAAGCCGGAGCCGGATCGTCGATCGTCTTCACGACGTCGAACGACCCGTCGAAGACGTAGACGCGGCCCGTAGCCGACGGGCCACCGCCCGCCTCCTGAACGGCCAGGTAGGGGCCCACGGTCGCGAGGGCGTTCCCGAACTTCCCGTCCGTCACCGGCGCCGGCGATGTCACCGTGCGGACGAGGGCTCCCGTCGTGGCATCGAACACGTGGATGGCTCCCGCCTGCGGCGCGACCCCCGAGTCACCGTTCGCGCCGACGACGAGGAATTCGCCGTAGTAGGCGACGGTCCAGCCGAAACGGCTTCCGGGCTGCTGCGCCGGGTCATCGATCTGCATCGTCACGGCGATGGGCGTCGCAGCAAGGACTCGAACGAGTCCAGGCGAAGTCACCTGGGCGCCGCCATGCGGCAACCCGAGCAGCATGGTGGAACCGTTCGTCGCGAGGCTGCAGGTCAGCGCCGAGATCACGTTCCCGACGACCGGAAGGGACTGACTGACGGCCCCAGTCGCGCGATCGATGAGCTTCAGGACCGTCGGGCTCAAGTCCGGCGAAACGACGCCGTCCGCGAGCAACCCGATCGCACGCCCTGTCGCGGGGGCACCGGGCAGCGTGGCAACGAGGGCGATGTTCGTGACGTCGAAGAGGTGCACCGCGCCGACGGAGGAGACGGCGAGGCTGTTCCCATCGGCGGCCAACGCCGCGCCGAACGGCCATGGCCCGGGGGCGACCGGGGTGGGATTGGTCAACTCGGCGACGCGGGCTCCGCTGGTCAGGTCGAAGACGTCGACAGCGCCCGTTCCCGATCCGCGCGCCGGCGCCGTCACAGCGAGGCGTTGCCCGGCCCTGACGACGACCCTGCCGAAGAGCTCGCCCCCAGCCGGTGTCTGTGCCGTGAGGCACAACACGTCGTCGTCATCGAGCAGCGCAACCGCCGCCGTGGCTCTCGCACCATCGATCGCTGCACCCCCCGTGGCGTCCGAGAGCTGGACTTCGAAGCCTTCGTCCTGTTCGGGGAGCCCGTCATGGACGATCGCCGGGAACTCGACGACTTTGTCCGCCGAGTCGCCATCCTCGAACGTCACGATCGTCGTCACCGCCGCGTAGTCGACGGGCTCCACGAGCGAGCTTGGGTCACTCGACGCGGAACCGTCGTGGGACGTGACGACCACCGAGACGCGCCCCTTGGAACCGCCGGTTCGTCGAAGCGTGATCGGCGTCACCACGTCCCCGTTTTCACGCGCGGCGAACGACGCGCTTCCGAAACCGATCGTGCCCGCATTTCCGGACGACCCGCCTCCCCCACCTCCGCAGGACACGAACACCACGACGCTGAGAACGACGACGAACACGATGCGAATGCGCGAGGTCATGAATGCCTCCTCCGGTTGCAGCAGGTGCTCTCGTCGAACGTGGGTCGACTATCGATCTTTCAGCCGGCTGCGAGAAGGAGGTCGCGACGTTGCAACATCGCACGAACGCGCATGGTCATCGCGCGAACGCGCTCGACGCAGCGTGCGATCGTGCGACGGTCGAGCGTCGCGTCCCGCCTCACTCGCCGAAGCGGAAGCGCAGGACCTCCGGGCGAGGCACATCCTTCAGGTAGCGGCGCGCGATGAGGAAGTTTCGCGCCTCGAGAAGCTGACCGAAGATCCGATAGTTGGCCGTCTGTTCGAGATACGAGAGGCCGGGGGATCCGCCGGTGCCCACGCGGAGGCCGATCATGCGCTCGACCATCCGCGCGTGGCGGAAGCGAAATTCGCGGAAGCTCTGCTCGAACTCGACGAGGCGGTCGAGCAACACGCTCGGCCAGCGCAGCAGCGGCTCGTCGCGGTAGGTTGCGATGAACACGAAGGCACGATGGGCACTGTTCAGCCCGTCGTCGTGGCCGTTGAAGTACTCGCGAACGGATTTCTTGAGCTCTTCCGAGCGACGGGTCGCGAGCGCGTGCTCGCCGGGGGTCAGGTGCGGATTGCCCTCCTGGACGGCGATCTGCTCGTCCGCATAGCGATCGAACGCGGCGATGAAGTCCGGTGCGAAGTTCGGATAGGCCTTTTCGATCGGGGTGCGCCGCAGCCAATCGAGGAGGGCGTCCTTCAGCGTCATCTCCTTCAGGCGGCGCTCGAGACGAGCGCGATCCTCCGCGTTGAGGTAGAGCGAGTACGACCCGCCGCCTGCTCGCTCCCGGTGGGCCTCGGGCAACCCTGCGAGGATCTCCAGTTCACGGAACTGGAACGACTGGAATCCGCTGGCCGGGCTGATGGCATCGCGGAAGTGGAGGAAGTTGATCGGGTGCATGGTCTCGATCACCCGGAAGTTCGTGGCTCCGATGCGGAGGATCTCGTTCACACGTTCGACGGTCGCGACGATGTTGGGGATGTCGCGCTCCGCGACGGTCTCCGTGCGGCTCGCGACCTGCGTACGTCCCAGAAGGTCACGCGCGAAGTCGAGCTCGTGGAGGATCAGGTTGAACCACAGCTCGAAGACCTGGTGGACGACGATGAACAGGTGCTCGTCGTGGTGGAGCAGGTCACGTGTCGCCGTGTCGGCCGGGTCGCCCGGGGCGAGCCTGGCGTAGTCTGGCGGACGCTGCGCCGAGAGGAGTTTCTGCAGCTGAAGGTACGTGCCGTACGTCGGGATGCGGCGTTCGCTCATGTTGGTTCTCGCGCGGAATTCTATTGCGTGCGTCGCGGGACGCCCGACGTTTCGGCGTGGCGCAGGCCGTCAGGTGTCCCTCGGACGCGGTGATCGTGGAGGCCGGCGGCCGGGGTTCTTGGGATCGGCGAGCTTCTGTGCGTGGCGCGCCAGCGCGAACAACACTCGGGCGTCGCGTGTCTGGATCGGCCCCGCGGCGAGGATGCGCCGCAGGCTCGCGCGATACGTGACGCGCGTCTCGTCCTTCACGACGCCGGTCTTCTCCAGCGCGAGAAAGAGTTCGTCCTCGAGGATGTGGCGCGTATGCGTCGTGAGGAGGCGACCCGTGTCGCCTGCAGCCGTGGCGCCGCTCGCCCCGGACGCCTCGAAGAGGTGGTGCGCGACGAGGAGCACGGCCTGTCCCAAGTTCAGCGCCACGTGCTCGTCGTGCGTGCGCGCCGAGATCACGACCTGGCACGCCGCCATCTGCGCCTCGGTGAGACCGGTTCGCTCGGTGCCGAAGAGGATCGCGACCTCCTCGCGCTCGGCGACCTCGAGGATGCGCGGAGCGATCTCGGCGGGGGTGAGCGTCGCGAGGCGGTGGCGCCGCCGCGCCGTGGTGCCGACGACGAGGCTCACGTCGCGCACCGCCTCCTCGACGGAATCGACGATCTTGGCATCCCGCAGAACGTCGTGCGCGTTCACCCCCATCTCGAGGCACTCGGGATGGTCGAGGGGCGGCGGGTCGACGAGGACGAGGCGGTTCAGGCCGAAGTTCTTCATGGCCCGCGCCGTCGAGCCGACGTTGCGGGGACCCGTAGGTTGGACCAGAACGACACGAATCCGCGTCAAGGCGTCGGGTTTCCCGGCTGAGCGGCCCGGCGCGGCGCGCTGCCCTGCGCCCCGCCGCCGAACTCCGCCGGAATTCGGTGGTGTTACCTCGCGCGCGTCGTGGCCGTCATTGTCTGTCGAGCCCATCTCAGGTGTGCCGGAGACTGCAGACTCCGTGGCAGGGCCTGTGATAGCTTCTCCGACCATCCGAACTCCACTACCTCAGACGCGATGGGGAACTGACCACCCCCGTCGCCCCCCCGGAGACCTCGATGCGCGCGTCCATCCTCCTCACCGTCTCGATCGTCACGTTGTCGTCGGCCGCGGGCGCCCAGGCGTACCTGCGCCTGGGATCCGGTCAATCTCACGAAGGCTCGATCGAGGTCAGCGAAGGTCAGAAGCGGCTGACGACGGCCATGGGAAGCATGGCCATCCCGACCGCAACCTTCGTCGAGCCGGGCAACCTTCGCGCCGAGCTCGAGCTCATCGGTGAGGCCGAGGACGGCCTGCACAAGGACAATGCGGCGGGACACCTGGCCGTTGCCCGGCTCGCGGCCGGTCGCGGAGTGTGGAGCGCGGCGCGCCGCCACCTCAACCGGGTGCTCGAGATCGACCCTGACAACGCCGATGCACTGACGCTGGCCAGAGCCCTGGCACACCAGTTCGCCGTGACTCCGGCCGAGCTGGGATCGTCGCCCAACGTCAATCGGGCAGTGAAGGACTGGTTCGAGCGTGGCGCGGCGGATTGGGTCGGCGCCGTCATGGTCGAGGAGAAAGCCAGGCCGCTGCTCACGGGCGAGATCCTCCACCCGGCGCTCAAGGCGTTGAAGAGCGAGAAGTCGTCGGCGCGCTGGTGCGCCGCGCGCGTGCTGTCGATCCGCCGCGACGAGCCCGAGCGCATCAAGCCGCTGTTCCGCCGCGGGCTCCTCGATCAGAGCGCGGTCGTGCGCCGCGAATGTGTTCGGGCGTTGAAGGTCACGAACGACCCGGTGTTCGCCCGGCTCTATGCCATCAACCTCGCCAACGGCCAGCAGGCGCTCCGCATGACGGCAGCTGAGGCACTCGGCGAGCTCGAGATGCCCGAAGGCGCTGCGCCGCTCCTGCGAGCACTCGCCGGCGATCCGCCCGTGGCGCCGCGCAACAACATCGCCGTGACCACCCAGACCGCGTACGTGAAGGACTTCGACGTCCAGGTCGCCCAGGGCGCCGTGATCGCCGATCCGATCGTGGACGTCGTTCAAGACGGCACGATCCTCGACGTCGCCGTCGTCGCGATCAACATCGAGCGCCACGTGTACTGGGGCGCGCTGCGCCGGATCACCCACCAGGACTTCGGCAGCGACCTGGCGCGGTGGCGGGCGCACCTGAAGATGTGATGTGGGGGTTCGCGCGGGCTTGGCCTGGCTCGGCGCGCTGCTGCAACTCTCGCCGCAACCGAGACTTGGTGTAGTCGCGCAGAATCCGCGTGCTGGCGGATGACCCGTGTCACTTCCCCTCGGCGGGCGACGCTTCCACCCCGATATGGACGCTCGCCCCACTTTCACCGAGGGAAACACCTTGTCGACCCAACACTCGACGTCCGATGTCGTCCGCTACCGGTCCGCCATCGTCTCGCTCGCATTCATCGCGAGTGCGATGACGCTGCTCGCGACGCGAGCTCACGCGCAGGCCTTCACGCCGATCTCTGGGAACATCTTCGACGGGAGCGGCGGCCCGCTTCTCGCGAACACCGTCTACGTCGCGACGGGGTCCGTGATCGTGCCCGCGGGGCAGACGCTCACGATCCCGGCAGGCGCCGCGATCAAATTCAGCGCAGGCGCTGGGCTGACGGTTGGCGGAACGCTGAACGTCACGGGCACCGGGGCAGCTCCGGTCCGATTCACGTCGTCGAGCGACGATTCGGTCGGCGGTGACACGAACAACAACGGCCCGTCGAACGGCGCGCCGGGGCAATGGGCCGGAATCAACGCCGCCGTCTCCGCGACCGTCTCGATGACCCAGGCCTCCGTCCGATTCGCCGGCGGCGGGTTCGCCCCGGCCTTCAGCGTCAATGGCGCGACCGTCACGCTCTCGAACGTGTCGATCGCGAATGCGCTCCACGTCGGACTTCATCTGAATGGCGGCGGCTCCGCCGTCACGGTCGCGAACAGCGCGTTCACCAACAACGGGAACTGGGCCGTGACGGGCGCGGCACTCGACCAGATCCCGACGTTCAGCGGCAACACGGCGACGGGCAACGGATTCAACGCGATCCAGGTCGTGAGCGGGACCCTCGCGGCGAACCGCATCATCGCACCGGCGAACTGCATGGGCGGCGCGCTCGTCGTCGCTGGCACCATGACGGTCCCCGCGGCCCGTTCCCTCACGTTGCAAGCCGGCACGATCCTGAAGATGGCACCCAGCTCTGCCGTCAACGTCGATGGCGCACTCGTCACCAACGGAACGACCGCAGCCCCGGTCGTATTCACGTCGCTCACCGACGACGCCGTCGCCGGAGACACGAACAACAACGGCCCGTCGAGCGGGACACCGGGTCAATGGGTGGGCGTCAACCTGAGCACCAACGCGTCGGCGAGCAGTCTCACCGGGCTCGTCGTCCGATACTCGGGAGGTTCGCTCACGGCGGGGATCTCGCTCTCCGGCTGCAATCCCACACTCTCCTCCTGCCGCGTCGAATCCTCGTACAGCAACGGCATCGACCTCTCGGGGACGAGCTTCCCGACCATCACGGGGTGCACGATCACGAGTTGCGGTGGGACGGCCATCCATGGCGTGGCGCTCGGTGCCGTAAGCGGGCTCTCGAACAACACGGCCACGGGGAACACGGGCAACTACGTCCGGATCACGACGAACACGCTGCCCGCCAGCAGGGTGATCACACCGGCGAACTGCCTCAACGGCGCGCTCGTCGCCGCGACGAACCTCGCCATTCCCGCGGGCGTGGCGCTCACGCTCGCTGCGGGAACGTGCATCAAGTTCCAACCGGGAAGCGCGTTCCAGTGCTTCGGGACGCTGCTGGTCAACGGCTCGAGCGGATCGCCTGCGATTCTCACGAGCATCCAGGACGACTCGGCCTTTGGGGACACCAACAACAACGGGCCGTCGACCGGTGCGCAAGGTCGTTGGAGCGGCGTCACCTTCCTGCCGACTTCCGCGGCGAGCGTCGTCCACGGACTCGAGATCCGATTCGCGGGCGGAACCGGCCTCGCGGCGCTCGATCTCCAAGCGGCGAACATCACGCTCGATGGGTGCCGAGTCGTCAGCGCCGCCTATGACGGGATCAACCTCAACGCCACCGGCCTGTCTCCGACGAGCGGCGCGACGATCACCGGGTGCCAGATCGTGGGTTGCGGGGGCACGGCGATCAACAACGCGAGCATCGATGCCTGTGCGTCGCTGAACGGCAACATTGCGTCCGGTTGCGGCTTCAACGCCGTCCGCGTCACGAACGGCACCGTCGCGGCGACGGCCCTCACGCTCGATCCCGCCAACGGGATCAGTGGTGCGATCCTCGTGAACGGCACGCTCACGGTTCCAACCGGCAAGACCCTCACACTCCACGCGGGAACGGTCGTCAAGCTCGGGAGCGCCTCGAGCGTTCAGGTCTCAGGGACGCTGATGTCTCAGGGGACTGGTGCCGCCCCGGTGTGCTTCACGTCGTACCGGGACGACTCCGTCGGCGGCGATACGAACGGCAATGGCCCCACGGTCGGGCAATCCGGCGACTGGCGCGGTCTCGTCCTCGGAGCCGGCGCATCCGCGAGCCTGATCACGGAGACGACGGTGCGTTTCACCGGCTACGGCCTCGAGCCGTGCGTCGCCTTCGACGGAAGCAACCCGACGTTGTATGCGAGCACCTTTCGCGACGGCTACTCCGCGGGACTGAAGTTCACGAACCCGAACTCGCGGCCCCAGGTCGTCGAGTGCCACATCACCGACAACGGCGGATACGCAGTCGACGAAGTGCCCGTCGACGCCCTGCCAGGCATCGCAAACACCTACGCCTCGGGGAATCACTCAGACACGATTCGCGTGGTCGCGGGGACGGCGTCGACGGACCTCGTCATCGGCCCCCAGGCCGGGATGGCGATCACGTTCTTCACGTCGTTCGTCGTGCCGGCGGGGCGAAGCGTCGACATCCTCCCCGGCACGGTGATCAAGTTCAGGGACTGGTCGCAGAGCGTGACCGTCGACGGCTCCCTCGACATCCGCGGGACGGGATACGAGCCCGTCGTGTTCACGTCGCACGACGACGACACGTTCGGGGGCGACTCCGAAGGTGGTGGGCCGACGACCGGCATCGCCGGTCAATGGAGCGGAATCGTCTACCACGCCGGCGCGGCGGCTTCGTCGATCGAGAACGTCATCGTCCGAAACTGCGGCGGCGGCCTCGTGGACGGGCTTTCGATCCAATCGCCACAGGTCTCCGCCCGAGCGGTCCGCGTGGAGCGCTCGTTCGCTGGAGGCATCGGCGCCACGGCATTGGCCGGCGCCGGGGTGAACTGGGTCGCGCGGGCCTGCGCGAGCCACGGCATCCGGCTCTCTGCCGGGACCTTCGACGTCGCGCACGCGACCGTCACGGGGTGCCACGTCGGCCTGGCGGGCAACGGTTGGTCGGGCTCCGTTCGAAACTCGATCGTCTGGGGCAACGTCACGAATCTCGACAGCGTTCCGGGCAATCGAGTGTTCCATTCCGATGGCGCCTATCCTGGCGTCAACGGGAACATCGACTCGGACCCGCAGTTCCTCGCGGCATCGCTCGGCAATCTGCACCTCGACGCCACGTCGCCGTGCATCGGCACCGCGGACTTCGCCGTCGCGTCGGTCGTCGCAAAGGACTGGGACGAACAGTCGCGCATGATCGACTCGACTCTCGGTGGGACTGCTTCGCCGGAGATGGGCGCGTTCGAGCGTCCCATCTGGTTCATGACCGTCACGGGAGCGCCGCGCCCGGGCGCAACGCTGACGTTCAACGTCATCAACGGTGTTCCTGGCACGTCCGTGTACGTGCTCGGTGCGCTCGACGGAGAGTTTCCGATCTCGACGTTCGGCATGGCGCTCGTCGGACTCTCTCCCATCGCGCTCGCGGTGCTGCCGACTGGGACACCGCTCGCGATCACGATTCCACAGAACCCCGCGCTGCTCGGGTTCGCAGCAGGAATCCAGACGCTGACGGTCACTGCATCGAACCCGACTCTCGGCAGCACCACGAATCTCTATCGGGCGATCATCCGGCCTTGAGGCCGCCTCGAACGACGCCACTTCGGGGGAGTCGCGTGGCAGTCTCATGAGCCCGCGACTCTCGTGAGACCGCCACGAACATCGCGAGCAGCGCGCGCAGAGTCGCACGATCGAGAGTGCGAATTTGCTCGGCAATTCGGCCTGAACGTCGCGCAGTCCTCACGCGTACTCACGACGAACGACGCCTGCCTCGCGGGCGCCTTCAACTCGGAGCTGCGGCCCGATGGGATGCGAGCGCACGCGCGGGCACCGCGCTGGCATTCCTCGATTCGATGAAGGCTCGATCGCTCGGAGGGTTTCGCGACGAGAACGACGGAGGGCACATGGCGACTCGAAACTGGTTCGCAGGGATCGTGTGGGGGGTGGGATCGCTGGCGACGGCGATGGGCATGGGACAGGCGCCGATCTACCGCATCGTGGAGCGGCCGATGCCGGCCATCGCGGAGGGGGTCTATTGCGCGGCGGACCTCGACGGCAACGGAACGATCGACCTCGTGACGGAAACGGAGATCCTCCTCGGAGACGGCACGGGGCATTTCAGGCGTCCCTGCATCGCGCCACCGTTCCTACGACCCAAATCGGTGGTTGCTGCCGACTTCAACGGCGACGGGCTCATGGATCTCGCCGCGATTCCGCAACTCGGCAACGGAGTCGTCGTCGCGTATGCGTCGCCCGGGTTCGCCTACGACACGACATCGGCGACCACCCCGCCGTTGCCGGCGCTCTACCCCAGCTTCGGAGCCGGGGCAGTGACGTTGGCCGCCGGCGACGTCAACGGTGACGGCCGCCCAGACCTGGTGATGACGACGGAGCAATACCTCCCAGCCGTCGGCCCGGTGCCGGGGCGAGGCGCCGTCTGGCTGAACGTCGGGCCAACGACGTTCGTCGCGAGCCCGACCGGGCTGCCGCAAACGGGACTCCCCACGGGCCGGATCGCGCTCAGCGATCTCGACAACGACGGCGACCTCGACATCCTATTCTCGCCCCGCGACGTCCAAGGCGGCACTGCGGCAGTGATCGCGATCAACACGGCGGGTTCGTTCTCGCTGACTCCCATCCCTGGGACAGGGGCTGCGCCCATCTGGTCCGCGACCCTGGGCAATTTCAATAACGACGTGTTTCCCGACCTCATCATCGCGGAGCGCGTGAATTCCTGGTCCCAGGCGGGAGGCCCGGCCACGTTGATCTACGGGCCGTTGACCAGCCCTGTGTATGGCCCATCGATCGAGCTGGGCCCTGCGGAACACATCGTCGCTCTCGATGTCAACTCGGACCAGCGAGATGACATCCTCGTCTTCGGCGACCGCTACGTCACTCCGAGCATCGAAGTGCATCCGATGCTGCCCAACGGGAATTTCGCAGCCGTAGCCCAAGTGCTCACGGGCTTCCTCAGCGCGAGCCTCCTGAGCGGGGCACCGCGGGCGTTCAAGTCCGACGTCGACGGTGACGGCGACAAGGACGTCGTATGTGCCCTTGCGCCCGACTACACCCCCGCGGTGCTGTTCAATTCCGGAACGGGCCAGATAGCACCGTTCCCGCAGCCGCTCGGTGGGCTGGGAGACTTGACGAACGTGTTCGTCGGAAACGTCGATCAAGACGGAATTCCGGATTTGTTCGGACTCCGTTTCATCGCGCCCCAGCTACTCGTCACCGGTCGCAACGACGGTGACGGCTACTTCACTCCCGGTCCGAGTATCGCCCTTCCCCAGCCAATTCAGATGAGCTTCATCAGCGTCGGCGTCTTCGACGCAGACGGCGACGGAGACTCGGACGTACTCGTTCCCTACCAGCCGACGTTCCCATGGCTCACGGGGCCAGACGTGCTCATGATCAACAATGGAACGTCCTTCACCTCCACCGTCATCAACCCCGCGGCGCTGGGTCGTGCGTTGGTCGCGACCACCGACGTCGATGGGGATGGAGACGTGGACATCATCGCGTCGCCAATCGCGTTTCCGAATCTGCGCTCGTTCTCGACGGAGATCATGCTGAACAACGGCTCGGCTGGTTTCGGCGTCCCACAACGGCTCGGCCCCCCAGGGAACACCACAGCGCTGTGTATCACCGACGTGAACGGCGACGGCCTCATGGACATCTGGCAGCTCAACTCGTTTCTCGCCGTCGCTCCGGTCAACTTCCCGGCGCAGAGCTACGTGTACCTCCGGACGGGTCCGGCGACGTTCAATGCGGTGGCGACGCCGATCACGGGCTACACGGCCGTCGCAGGTGACTTGAACGGCGACGGGCTCGCAGACGTGATCGTCGATGCCGTCGTGTATTTCGGGAACGGAGCGGGCCAATTCACGCCCGGCCCGCCCTTGCCGATCGGCCAGCTCTACCAGGGCCAGACCCCGCAGCTCTGCGACCTCGACAACGACGGCGACCTGGATCTGATCCTCGACGGCGCGACGATCTTCATCAACAACGGGGCCGGCACCTTCACGGCCGGTGCTCCCATGTCGGCGTCGCCTTACAGCATCGGCTGGACCGAATACTCGGCCTTCGCCGACTTCGATCGAGACCAGGACATCGACATCATCTCGCCAGGCCCGATGTTCATCACGAACTGCACGCGGCAGCTGGCGGTCAACACGTTCCCCAGGCCGGGAGGGTCACTCAAACTCGACGTGCTCGGCGCGCCGGGCGACCAGTGGAACCTCTACTTCTCCCTCGGGGCGGCCCAGATCCAGGCCCCACCGTTCGGCACCGTGTTCATCGATCCGACGACCGCGGCGCTCGCCGGCTCGGGCGTGCTCGGTGCGAGCGGATCGGCAAACCCGGGAGCGAGCACGATCACGTTCCCGGTTCCCTACGTGCCGGGAATCGCGGGCATCTTCGTTCACGCGCAGGATCCCACGTGGCGCAGGCGGTGAGGTCGGCGATCTTCCCGGGCGCCATCCAGGTGCCGGACCTCGTCCGGTTCAACGTCGAGGCATCGCACGTGGATCCGGGCGTCACCGGATGACGGACGCGCCAGCGGCGGAGGAGCGTGCGCCAGGGACGGCATCCGGCTCACCAGTGGCAGCTTCGACATCGTTCACGCGACCGTCACGGGGTGCCACGTCGGGCTGTCGGGCACGGGCTGGTCGGGCTCGATCCGCAACTCGATCCTGTGGGGCAACGTGACCAACCTGGGTGCCGTTCCTGGCATCCGCGTCTTCAACTCCGATGGCGCGTATCCGGGCTTCCGCGGAAACATCGACGTCGATCCACAGGTCATTGCGGCGTCGCTGGGTCACCTTCACCTCGCGG
Organism: Planctomycetota bacterium; assembly: GCA_044222185.1. Taxonomy (GTDB): domain Bacteria; phylum Planctomycetota; family CAIWVZ01; genus JBGANV01. Next base: position 188,826 of record JBGANV010000007.1, on the reverse strand, counting down.
CGACGTCGCCGTGCATCGGGACAGCGGATGCGTCGCTCGCGACGCTCGTCGCGAAGGATTGGGACGAGTAGCCTCGCATCATCGATTCCACGTTGAGCGGAACCGCTTCCGCCGAGATGGGTGCGTTCGAGCGGCCGATCTGGTTCATGAGCGTGACGGGCGCACCGCGTCTCGGCGCGACGCTGACGTTCGACGTCATCAACGGTGTGCCGGGGATGTCCGTCTACGTGATCGGCGCCCTCGACGGCTCGATCCCGATCGGGAACTTCGGCGTGGCGCTCGTCGGGCTCTCGCCCATCGCGTGGCGACGCTGCCAACCGGCACGGCGCTCCCCATCACGATCCCGCAGAACCCGGGGCTCCTCGGATTCGCCGCAGGGATCCAGACACTCACGGTGTCCACGTCGAACCCGGCTGTGGGAAGTACCACGAATCTCTATCGGGCGACCCTGAGACCCTGACGGCTCGCTGGCGAGCGGGCGGTGTGCGAGCCCCGCCGCCGGCGACGCCCCGCGGTCGGCCGCCTCTCCTCTTGCCGCCGCGAGAAGCGACCGTGAGTGCCCGTGCGCTCGAATTTTCGAGTGCGCGCGTGACATCGCGCGTCGAAATGGACTCTTCATGGTCGACCCGCCACAAGAGCCACGGGAAGGACCACCATGAAACGCCGATGCGCAGTCGTTCTCCTCGCCGTCCTCGGCAGCCTCAATGCGCAGAATCTCCTCAACTCGAACTTCGAGCGCTGGTACCAGCAAGGGTCGAGCATGGTCCCCGAGAACTGGACGGTGAACTGGCCATCCGACATGGTCGAGCCGGAGCCGGCGGCAGGCCTCGTCAACTGTGGAAGCACGTCGTGTCGCATCGACGTCGCCGCGGGAAACACGCTTTACCACTTGGCCAAGGAGTGGAAGGTGACGGCGGCGATGATGAACAAAACCCTTCGGGCGAAGGTCCGCATCCTCTACCTGCCGCAGGCGGCATCGCCGAACGCCGTCGTGACTCTCCATGCGGCGGGGTTCAAACCCACCTGGAGCATCGCCAGCGGTTCGACGTCGACTCAGGTCCCACGCGCGGAAAACTGGCAGGAATTCACCGTGTCCTACACCGTCGGCCCGGAGGCCGAGAGGGTGCGACTGCTCGTCGAATGCGCCAACGCGCCCGGCGTCCGGCTCTATGTCGACAACGTGGACTTCACGGGAACGGACGCCGAATTCGGCACCCTCGAGACGCCCATCTGCTACGAGGTCAAGAGCACGGCGCTCTCCGTGATGTTCGATGCGTCCCGCGGCCGGCTCATGGAAGTTCGCAACGTCGATGGAAACAGGACCCCCGTCGGCGAGAACCTGCTCAAGGCCGGTGGGTCGCCCCTCTACACACTCTCGCGCCGCAACGCGGTGAGCGACCAAAACCCTTCGTCCTCGACCAGCGACGGCGCAGCCTTCGACGTGACGCCTTTCGTCGAGGGCACCGTGGAGGGAATCCGAGCAACCGCCAAGTCTGGACTGCCGCCCACGCTCGGGATGATGGTGGAAATCTCCTCCGAACCGACGGTTCCGGGGCCATCGAACACGGAGATCGCTTTCAAACCGTCGGTGACGCCATCGCCGGCCGTGATCCTCGAACGGATCACTTGCCCGGATCTCCAGGTCAACGCGCCGCTCTCCGACGCGGCGCGCGAACTCCGCATCTTCAACCCGCGGGGCGGGGGGTACGTCGTGAACCCCAGGAACATCGACGCGGGCCATCCCTACGGGGACTGGGAAGGCACGGTCGAATACCCAGGCCTGGCAGCCATGCAGTTCGCTGCGGTCTACGATGGCGTTCGCGGGCTGGGAATCGCGGCCCACGACCCGTTTGGTGAGGCGAAAACAGTCGCGACGAACTGGGACGCCGCGAACCAGGTCGTGCGGTTGAGCATCTCGCAGAACGTTCCCAGCGAGGCGAACGTCGCCGTTCCGGCGTACAAGACGGTCATTCACCCCTGCGTCGGGAGCTGGATGGCCGCCGCAGAGACGTACCGATCGTGGGCACGGCAACAGCCGTGGTGGAGCGCTGCGGCGGCCCGGACGCCGGCCGCCTGGACGCGGACCCGTCCGACCATATTCGAGGCGGACCTCCAGCCGCGGGGCTTCGGAGGCGAGATTGCGCCCATTGAATCGTGGGCGACGGTACTGTCCGCCTGGCAACAGGCACTCGCCTCCCCGGGCGGGGTGAACGGCGAAATGATGGGGATGTTCCGGGGGTTCGAGAAGAACGGGACGTACATCGGCCCGTACTACGTGCCGCTGAACGTGATTGGCACGCCGAGCTCGCCCGGCGGTCCTTACCCCGCGATCCACTCCGAGCAGGCGATCCTGTCGTGCTGGAGCGGACTCCACGGAACGGGCAACCGCGCGGCAGCCATGATCGCCGGTCTGAACTGGGCCGTGACCCGAACCGAAATCACTCCGGGCTGCCCACCAGGAAACTACGACTTCTGGGTTCCAGGGTATGCAGGCGTGACCAGCGATCCGCCTCCGTGGCAGGGCATCGCCTGCGTAGACCGGTTCGGGAACTACTTCCATCGGGATCAGGACCTCGATCTCATCCCGTGGACCTCCAACCACTACCTGATGGACCCGTCCAAGCCGTTCACCGTCGCGCGTCACCAGGAGGCGGCGGCCCGCATGGCAGCGGACAACAACCAGGCATCGGCGGTCGATCTCTACCTGTTCGATCAGATGAATGGCGGGACGGTCTACGACAACTTCGATCCGACCTCGGGGCATCCGATCGGCAACGGTCGTTGGAAAGCCGACGCGCTCAAGAACCTGTTCAACTCGACGCTGGCGGCAGGAAAGGCCGGCAACCCGAACTTCGAGATGGCCATCGAGGACCCGTGCGAGCTGTCGATCGGAACCGTCGCCGTCCAGGGGATCAGGTCCAGCGCCGTCAGCGGGTGGCCGGCGCCGGGAGTTCCGGGGAGCGAGGTCGTGCCGGCCTTTCAGTTCGTGTACTCCGAAATCGTGCGCTCCATGGTCTGGGACATCAGAGTGCCGACGACATATCCCGGCATGGGCCAATCAGAGCGCGATCGCCAGGTGCAGAGCTGGCTCGTCGCGTTGGCGAAGACGCTCACGTCGGGGGCGTGGGAGGCATACGGTCTCATCGAATGGATGCTCGCTGCGGAGTACCTCGCTCCGACATCGCAGGGCGGCCAGGGTGGAGCGTGCGCGCTCGGCGTCACAACCCTGGCGATGCTCCCGACGCCGCAGCGCTCGGATCCCGTACCCCTGGCGTTTCTCATCAACTGTGTGCGGACCGGACAGGGACCCGCGCGGAACTTCCTGAATGACGGCGTCATGCAGACGACTAACGGGTTCTCGTGCGTGACAAGTGCCACCTACAAGGAGGTAGGTGGGCCGCCATTCTTGGTCACGGTCCCCGTCGCGTGGCATTCGGCGTGGAAGCTCTCGACATCCACGGGACTCCTCGTCGCAAATGCCTGGAACAGCAACCAATCGGTCGCGGTGACGCTGCCGACACAGATTGGTGGCGTCACGATCGCGCCAGGGACGGCCGTCACGGTGTACCGCAACGCCATCTCGAACGGCGTCGCGACCACGTACGGGGCGCTTCAAAACACGACACTTCAGCCACAAGAGGTCCTCTTCCTCGTGCTTTGAGCGGCACCCCCGGCGCGCTCGCGACGCCTCGCCGCGACCGAGCCGGCCCTCGCTCCAGCCACGAGCCTCCCGGGCAGGTAGCCGAGCGAGGATCTGCTGTGCGGTGCTGCGCGGGCCTCGTCGGATCGGTCAAGGGGGTTGCGACCGCACGCTCCGGCGAGCGTTGCGTCGAAGGGCGCGCCCGCTGGTGGGTCGGTGCCCCATCCGTGCACGCGCCGCTCGCCGCCTGCTCACCAGCCGTCCCCGTCGCATCGCCCCCCGCCGCTGCGTCAATCGAGGAGATCCGCGCGAGAGCGGGCCCACCGTCAGTCGAAGACGTCGACCCACCGCGCATCCCACGTGGCACATGCGGTGAGGTCAGCGATCTTCCCGGGCGCCATCCAGGTGCCGGACCTCGTCCGATTCAACGTCGAGGCATCGCACGTGGATCCGGGCGTCACCGGATGGCGCACGCGCCAGCGACGCAAGAGCGGTGACGGGTCGATGGGATTGGGCGGTTCGTCGGGTTGGAGAATGCCGAACGCACGCTCGCGCCGTCTCGAGAACGACCAGGGAACGATCCGCCGGGCCCTCCGTGCCGCCTCGGGCATGAAGCCGTGCGGCGCCGCCGGGAAGGCGCTCGCGCAGCGCGCGTCGAAGCTCAACGACATGAGCCCCGGCGCGCCTGGAAGCCTCAAGGAGTGCCTCGAATTATCGGTCGCGAATCACCGGCTCCAGGTTGCCGATGAACTCCGCCACGTCCTCCTGAGCACGCACGCGATCGAGAGCATCTTCGCCGGGACGCGCGACCTGTGCCGGAGTGTGATGCGGTGGTCGAGTGCCAAGATGGCGATGAGGGGAGCCACCGCGATCCGCCCCCACGCCAGGGCGAGGCTCCGTCGCGTCATCTGCCACGAGTACATGCCGGCACTGGTCGAACCTGTTCGGAACCTCGACAAAATGGAGGCGGTCGCATAGTCTGATCAGCAGCCACCCGAGCCGCCGAATTCCACGAGCGATCGGTCTGTCCCAGCGGTCGAAGAAATGAATGCCAACGAAGCCGAGCGGGTCGCCAACCTCCTCGCGACCGCGAAGAAGACTGCGGGTTCGCCCACGGGCGTCATCGGCGGAGAGAAGCAATGACCGTCGAACTTCAGAGGAAGCACCTGGATGCCGGTGGGCAAATACTTAAGGCGCGCGACGACCACGCTCCTGTCCTTCTGAATCGTGAATCAGCGGCGCCAGGAACCGCCACGTTTCGATTGACCGTCGACGCGACGTGTTCTTGGGCCAAGCCTGCAGAGGCCTTCGGCCCCGAGAAGTTGCGCCCTCGGATCGAGCCATGGCTGACGGCCCTGGTCCAGTCCGAGAACCTCTCCTTACTCGTCGGTTCGGGACTGACGCACGCCGTTCACCAAATAGCGAGGAATGCGGCGTTGCCCGGATTGGAGACCGTCCCGTTCGCGGTTCTGACCGACGAGATCAAACAAGAGGCAAAGCGCACGGCTGAGAGGAGTGGGCGCAGGGCCGGAAACCTCGAGGATCAGATCCGAGTGGCCAACGAACTGCTTCGCGGCCTCGAGATCCTTGCAGCGTCGACGCCGGATCGACCATCGGAGCGCAAGCGGGTTGATGCATTGCGAGAGAGCCTGAATAAGGTCCTTCAAACGTTCGCCAGCTCCATCTTGCGAGGTGAACACGACATCGCGACAGCAAACGTTGACAGACGCGAGAAAGCGTTCAACTACGTCGTCAGCTTCCTGATGAGCTTCGCCAGCCGTACTGGTACACGCGAGCGCTTACAGCTCTTCACAACCAACTACGACCGCCTCATCGAGGCGGGCGCTGATGCGGCGGGGCTGCGCCTCATTGACCGCTTCGTCGGCACGTTGGCACCGGTATTCCGTGCGTCGCGCTTGGATGTTGACCTCCACTACAATCCCCCCGGCATCCGTGGAGAGCCGCGCTACCTCGAAGGCGTCGCGCGATTCACCAAGCTCCACGGATCTGTCGATTGGCTGGACTGTGATGGGGCGATCCGGCGGATTGGCCTGCCATTTGGCGCCAGGGACGCAGCACCCTATCTGGCTGCTCCGGGTCTGAGTGGCGTCGATGCGACGCACCTGATGATCTATCCCAACGCCGCCAAGGACCGCGAAACGACCGCTTACCCCTACGTTGAATTGTTCCGGGACTTCGCGGCCTCGATCTGCCGACCGAACAGCACAGCCGTCTGCTACGGCTACAGCTTCGGCGACGAGCACATCAACCGAGTGATCGAGGACATGCTGACGATCCCGTCCACGCACCTGGTCGTCATTTCGCATGGCGATCCTCTTGGACGCATCGTGCGCACGTACGAGCGCCTGGGCCGACAAGCACAAATCACGCTCTTGATTGGAGACCACCTCGGCGATCTATGCACCCTCGTCGACCAGTACTTGCCGAAGCCTGCGATCGACCGGACGACCGTGCGCATGGCGGAGCTGCTCAAGGCGCGCTGGGGCACCGCGCCGAATGATGCCGGCAACGCCGATTCTCTCCCGGCGGATCAGGCGGGCACGACATCGTGAGCGAGTCCCCATTCGAGCAAGCGGGCAGCCTGCGCATCGGCGCCGTGGATTTCGTCTCCCCGGACGAGATCAAGGTCACCCTCGACATTGAGGCGCCTGACTCCGTTGCCCTAATTGCCGGTGGACCGCGACCGTTCCCCAGGGTCAACGGTTACCTCCTAGTCGCGGTGGACGAAGCCTTCCTGGTGGGGCAGGTCGAGTGGCTCACTGTCGAACGATCGCCATTCCCGAAGCGACGAGGGGTGCAGGATTTCGGATTAGTCGATCTGCCGTATCCGCTCCGCCGACTGCGGATCAACCCGCTCGGTACGCTTCTCCGGCTCGCTCCAGGGGGGAATTATGCCTTCAAGAGAGGCGCCGTTGCATTGCCATCGGTCGGCGCTGCGGTGGTCCTACCTACAGCGAATCAGCTCCGATCGATCGTTGAGTCGGGCGACCGACGCAGGGTCAAAATCGGCACGAGCCCGCTCGCCGGCGATGCGGAGGTCACCGTCGACCCCAACCGATTGTTCGGGCGCCACCTCGCCGTTTTGGGGAACACTGGCAGCGGAAAGTCATGCTCCGTGGCCGGGCTGATCCGCTGGAGCCTCGAACAGGCAGCAAGGGCACGGCCAGGAGGGCGACCCAACGCTCGGTTCGTCGTGCTGGACCCTAACGGCGAATACTCACGCGCCTTTAGCAGCGACGACCCGATCAAAGCACGGATATTCAAGGTGAGCCCCGCCGAGGGTGAACAGGCACTGAAGGTGCCGCTGTGGTTCTGGAACAGCGCGGAGTGGTGCTCCTTCACGCAGGCGAGTGCGAGAACGCAACGACCGCTACTTCGGCGGGCGTTGCGCGAGGTCAAAGCCGGGAGGACTGCAGCTGCCGATCCCACAGACCAGGAGAAGAAGCTCGCCCTTCGCCGATATCTATCGTCCACACTGATTTCGATCCGGCGAGACTTGCGTTCGAACGCTGTAAAGGCGGAGCCGACAAAGTTCGGCTTCCAGTTAGAGGCTGTGGTCTCGGACCTGGATCGGTGGAAGTCGGAGTGCCCCAATTGCTCGCTCGACCACGTCGCAGGCGCAATCCGAAGCGCGCTCAACGCCAAGCGCAAGGATGGTTTCGACAAGCAGAAACAACTGAGCTTCGTCTATTTCGTGGCATTCACGAACGACGAGATCCAGAGGATCGACGTGGCGATTGACGCCGTCCTGACTACGCTGGGTGGGATTGTGTACCAACAAGGCCCCGACGACGACGTTCCACTGGCGTTCATCGGCACCGACCTCGCTGATCACCTTGAGGTTCTCGCAGAGCAAGAGAACGTCAGCCCGTTCCTCGATTTCCTGGTTGCTCGCATTCGAGCCTTTCTATCTGACCCGAAGATGAGCGCGATAATCGCGGATACGGGGGACGTCACGCTCCATAAGTGGCTCAACAACTACATCGGAGTGGATGGCGCCGAGCACGATTGCATATCGATAATAGACCTCTCACTTGTTCCGACCGAAATTGTCCATGTCGTCGCCGCTGTCATCGCTCGCATCGTATTCGAGGCCCTGCAGCGCTACTTGAAATCGAATGGCGCTGCGCTGCCCACGGTGCTCGTGATGGAGGAGGCACACACGTTCATCAAGCGCTACAAGGAGGATGTCGAGAATCAGGACGCCGCAGGCATCTGCTGCCAGGTCTTTGAGCGCATCGCTCGTGAAGGGCGAAAGTTCGGGCTTGGACTGGTGCTTTCGTCTCAGCGCCCGTCCGAGCTTTCACCTACGGTGCTTTCGCAATGCAACACCTTCTTGCTTCACCGGATCAGCAACGACCGCGATCAGGAACTCGTCCACCGGCTTGTCCCGGACAATCTTCGCGGGCTTCTTCGCGAGCTACCCTCGCTGCCCTCCCAGAGCGCCATTCTGCTCGGGTGGGCATCGGAACTGCCGGTTCTGGTAAAGATGAACGACCTGCCCAAGTCGCAACAGCCGCGCTCCGACGATCCGGACTTCTGGGAAGTCTGGGTTGGCAGGGATGACAAGGGACAGCCAGTCGAGCGGGATATCGACTGGTCGGAGATCGCCGCCGACTGGCAGGGCGGACCGGCTGACGAGACCGCGGCCCCGCCGTGATTCTAGACCTCAAGCCGCATACGGAATACACAAGGGCGGGTGTGCCTTAGGCGTGCTCGGTGCGAGCGGATCGGCAAACCCGGGATCGAGCACGATCGCCTTTCCAATCCCCTACGTGCCCGGCCTGGCGGGCGCGTCGGTACACGCCCAGGCCCTGAACGTGACGCGCTCCCGATTGACCAACATCCCACGTGGCGCAGGCGGTGAGGTCGGCGATCTTCCCGGGCGCCATCCAGGTGCCGGACCTCGTCCGGTTCAACGTCGAGGCATCGCACGTGGATCCGGGCGTCACCGGATGACGGACGCGCCAGCGGCGGAGGAGCGGTGAAGGGTCGATGGGATTGGGTGGTTCGTCGGGCTGGAGGATGCCGACCCCCATGTGCATCACGACGACGGGGAAGCGCCGCGAGTAGGGAACGGTGTGGCCGAGGATCTGGCCAGGACGCACGTGAGCACCGTGAGGCACCGTGGCGCAGAAATCGGTCAGGTGAACGTAGAAGCGCGGCGCGTCTTCGTCCCCGAGTCCGAGGACGACGCCGCCGGGGCCGCGTTCTGGATCCGCATCGCGACCCGTGTTCTCGACGATCGCGCGAACGGGCGCGCGCACCGGCAAGCCGACGGGGAGCGGGTAGACGTGCCCGCGCCGGATGAAGAACCCGAAGTCGACGCCCGAGTGCGCGCTGCCGCGATCACCCTTCAGCCAGTAGTGATCAGGCTTCTGACGCACCCAATCCCAGGCCACATCGCCGCGCCAGAGTTGCGGGGTTCCGAACGCCGCGCCGTTCGGCACGAGCAGTCGCGACGCGGAGCCGAGATCGCGCAGGTCGAACGGCGGAACGCTTCGGAGCAGCAACCGACTGAGCGCGTCCGCCATCAGCGCCCCGGCTCCGCGACGGCGCGACCACCGGCCTCGCCCGCCTCTCGCCACAACGTGGCGAGGCTCGCGAAGATGCCGGGTGATACCGTCTGAAAGTACGGCGAATCGGAAGGAAGGCTCGAGACGAGACGGCGGTGCGCCGCGCCGAGCGAGTGATAGGGCATGTCGGGAACGAAGTGGTGGAGCCCGTGCCAGCGCAACCCGACAGGCGCCCAGATCTCCGTCAATGCGCCGCCTGGCGTGTTGACCGAATCGACGAGTTGGGCGATGACGTCCAGTTCTCCGCCCGCATTCCGCCAGCGATGAGCGCCCACGGTGCGAAGCTGGTTGACGAAAGCCGCCAGGACGGACACGAGATACCACTGGCCTGCCACGCGCCAGCTCACGAGCCCCGCGACGATCGCGCCGAGAAGTCCGAGCACGAGCGCCGACGCCAACAGCTCCGTCACGACCCAGCGTCCCCGCAGAGCACCCGTCGGGAGATCCCGCCGGTAGGCCGGGTTGATCACGAGTGCCGAAGCCCGCGTGACGATGAGCTCGCGCACCTTGGACCCGAGCAACACCGACAGCGGCGCGAGCACGGCGAACCGCGCGAGCAGCAGAAGCGGGATCACCACAGGCTGCACGAGGAACAACACCGTCTTCACACGCGAGCTGCGGGCCAGCGGCAGATACTCGGGATCGCCGGCCGTGCCGTAGACGTTGCGACGGTGATGATCGAGGTGCACGCCGAGATACATGAACGACGGAAGGAGAAGCGGCACGCCGACGAGCAGGTCCCACACCGTGTGGAACCCCGGCAGCGAACCCTTCGGAAGGTGCGTCAGCTCGTGGATGAACATGGCGGAGCGATAGAGCGCAAGCGCGCTGACGACGGTGGCGACGACGTGCGCGGCGCTCCACGGAGCCTGCTGCATCGCGACGGCGAAGCCGCCCCACCCGACCGTCGCCGACGCGAGAAGGTCGGTCCAGTACACGAGCGCCCGCGGGGTGAAGAGGTCCTTCAGTCGGTCGCGTGTTTCCCGCAACGTGAGCGTCGGTTCAGCGTGCGATGCCGTGTCCATGGTTGAGGCGGCAATGTAGCAGCCATGGCTGGTCCTGCGGCATCTCGCCGCCGCCCCCTCAACGCACGGCCACGTCGAGGACTTCGCCCCAACCGAAGAATCGATCCTGATTACGGCGCGCGGTCTCGAGCAGCACGGCCTTCGACGGTGAGATCGTCTTCGTCCAGCGCTTGTCGCCATTCACGATCAACGTCACGGGCTTGCGGAAGTCGATGAGCTTGGGCGACAGCCCGACCTTCAACCGCGTGACGAGGTGCGTCGTGATCGACACGCGATTCTCGCCGTCGACCTCGCCGCTGATGCGCGGGGTGTTGCGGGCGATCGCCGACTCGAGCGCGGCGTGCGCCTCCTCGGGCGTCATCTTGGATGCTCCGAGAACGGGAATGCTGCGGCCGCGCACGTAGGAATCCGCCGAGACGGCCTCGATCTTCAGCCAGAAGCAGCGCCGCGCCTCCTCGTCGTAGCTGGTGAACTCGACCTTCCTCGGATCGGGTTCACGAACCTTCTCGAGGAGGTGCTCGACGACGATCGGCAGCCGCTCCGGGAACGGATCGTGCCCGCCGTTCGGGTCCTCGTACCAGCGGAAGTCGTATCCGGGTGCGGACAACGCGTCGGCGACCGCCTTCGCGGCCCGCTCGAGTCCAGGCTGGTCTTTCGCACCGTTCGTGGCGTCGATGCGCACGGGACGCACGTTCGGCAGGAGGTGTCGATCGCGCGACAGCACGGACCCGATCACTGGCCCGGCGCCCGCGAACAGATCGGGATGGTGCATCGCCATGTCCCAGGTGGCGTGTCCACCGCGAGACCACCCGTTGATGTAGACACGGTTCGTGTCGACTCGCAGCTGCCGGACGAGTTCGTGGACGAGCGCCGCTTCGCAGATGCGTTCCGCGGGAAGCGAGCCCCAGCCCTTCCCCTGTCGCGGCGGAATCTCGGTGAGCCCGGCGACGGCAAACCCCCACCGGTCGGCGAGCGACTGCATCATGGAAACGGGGTCCGTCGCGTGTCCGCCGGTCCCATGGATCGTGACCCAGACGGGGCGGGCCGACGTGGCATCGAAGCCTCTGGGCACGTACCGCGTGACCTCGAACGTCTCCTTGGTTTCCTTCACGAGGAGTTTGTGAGTGCTGAGGCCCGGGTCGACCGGGGGCCGGATCCCCGTTCGCCGCATCAGGTCGACGAGCGTACTGAAGTCGAGGTCTCGCAGCGCGAGGATCCGACTCGACAACCGCATGGCGCGTCCCTCGTCCGGCTCGTCGAGGAAACGCTGGAGGAGGATCTCGGCCTGAACGGGCGTCGGTCCGCCTTCGATCTCGCGCACCTGCCACTTGTCGACGACGGCGTCACCAACCCGGATCGTGAGACCGTCATTCGCGGCGATCGGCCCGGCAAGCTCGCGGCCATCGTCCAGGCGGACGCGCTCCCCCTTCGCTGGCTTGGAATCCTGAGCCGCGGCCAGGAGCGAGGTCAAGACGAGCGCGATGAAGGCGCGGCATGCGGCCACCCGCGTCACTTCTTGATGCGGCCGAGGTCACCATCGACGACGATGTTCACGGTTCCGAGTTCGGGAACGACGAACGCGTCCGTGTGAAGGACGGGGTTCCCCGAGTCGATGCGCACGTGATACTCGCCGGCAGCGACGCTGTGGAAGTGGAAGTTGCCTTTGTCGTCCGTCTGCACCTGGCCACAGACGTGGTTGGTCCCATCGAGTAACACCAGGGGAATTCGCGCGATGTTCCCCCCGCGCCCGACGAAGACCCCGTCGATGGAGGCTGCGCGGTCGAAGAACAGCTCGAAGTCCTTCGTCGTGTCGCGGCCGAGATCGAAGGCGACGCGGCGGGACGCGCGCGCCGTTCCGGGAAAATCGACCTCCAACAGCATGGGACCGCCGAACACGCCCTTGATCTCGAACGATCGTGTGTCGCGGAAGACGCGCTCGCGCCGCAATTCCTCGAAGTCCGTCGATGGAACGCGCCAGACGCGCACCCGGAATTCCTGAGGCATCTCGGCGCCGTCCGCGAAGACGAGTCGGCCCGAGATGTTCGCCGGTCCGCGCGACATGGCGAGCACGAGGTTGTTGGGCTCGGGAAACGGATGGCGGACGTAGGTGTGCCGATCGAAGTCGTCATGGCTCAGCGTGATGAGCTCGAGCCCCTTCTGAGACACCGCAGCGGTCACCTCGAAGGAACCATTGGGTCCCGAGCGCACACGCGCGAGCCCGTTGAAATCGACCGAGGCGCCTTCGATCCCGCGCTGATAGACGTCGTCGACGACGCGGCCTCGGAAGTAGACGCCCTTCTCGAACGGGATGTCGACGGAGTACTGCTTGCCCGCCTCCACGTGCAGGTCGACCGGCCGCTGGGGAGCGAACCCCGCGAGCGTCGCCCCCACGATGTAGTAGCCGGGTGGCACGTCGGTGATCTCGAAGTGGCCGCCGTCGATCCAACGAAGGCGACCTGCCGACGGCTGGATCGTCACCTGCGCACCGCTCGGATTGGATCCGTCGTCGGGGCTGATGACTCCGGTGATCAACCCGACCGTGGCGGATGCGTCGGGCCCGTCCTTCGACTTGACCGCGATCGCGGAATCCTGCTCGCTCGCCATGGACCGCATGATGTCGCGCTGGCGTCGCTGGGCCGCCTGATCCTCGCTGGAGATCGGCGGCGGGGCTGGCGGCGAATCCGTGGACACGGCAGCCCAGAGATCCTTCATGTCCGTTCCGAGGAGGAGCAGCGTGACGACGAACGCCGCCACGAGGATGCCGATGAAGACGATGGTCTGTTTCACGGATGAAGCCCGATTCGCACGCCAGGGGTCGACATCATACGAAGCAAACCCCTTGCCACGGCAAGTGCATCACATCCGCCTGCGATGCGGAGCGTGCCGGCCACGGCACCGCCCCCGCGCGTGCGGATCCGCTCGTCAGACCCCTTCTTCCAGACGTCGGGCGAGCAGTTCGTTCAGCATGGGGATGGCGCGGATCTTGGCCTGTGTCGCCGCGATGTTGTAGGGGATCCGGTGGTACCGGATGACGTCGCCGTCCACCTCGACGTAGCAGGCCCGGTTGTCCCGGTCGCGCGGCTGCCCCACGGAGCCGATGTTGACGATGTACTTCACGTCGGACTTCAGCCGGAACTCCAGGTCGTCCGCCTTCGGAACGAACGTCTTCAGCTCGGAGGAGATGATCACCGGCAGGTGCGTGTGTCCGCAGAATGTGACGTGGTCCGTCGCCTCGAAGATGGGCCGGAGCTTGTTGTCCGCGTTGAAGAACACGTCCTCCTGGTAGACGTACTCGTTCACCGGATCGTTCGGCGACCCGTGCACGAAGAGCGCGTCACCGTCGCGGAAATGGCGTTTGAGATTTCGGAGCCACTCCCATCGCGCCGTGACGGCGCGACCGCTCAGAAACCCCGGCTTCAGCCGCTCTCGCGTGAACCGCAAGGCGTCGCGCGCCAGCGGATTGAAACGGCGAGCATCGTTGAAGAGCGCGTCGTCGTGGTTGCCGCGGATCGTCTCGGCGCAGCGCTCGCGCACCATGTCGCACGTCGGCTCGGGCTCGGGGCCATAGCCGATCACGTCGCCCAGACAGTAGACGACGGGAATCCCCCGCGTGTCGATGTCGGCGAAGACGGCCGTCAACGCCTCGACGTTGCTGTGGATGTCGGAGATGAGGGCAAAGCGCGCGCTCACGTCACGAACCTTTCGTCCGCCAGAGTAACCGGCGGGCGCATCCATGTGAACCGCTGCGCGGCGGACGTCGCCATCTACATCCGACCCAGGGTGACCTTCAGCTTCACGTCCTGGCCGTCGCGCTTCACGACGACCTCGACCTCCTGGCCTGGTCGGCACTGGGCGAGTGCGGCCGTGAAATCCTGGATGTTGTCGATGGGGAACGCGCCGAGGCGGATCAGGACGTCGCCGCCCTTCATGCCCGCCTTCTCGGCCGGGCCGCCGGCCCGCACGCCGGACAGCCTCACGCCGCCCGAGTCTTCGCCGTACGAAGGGATGGTTCCGAGAGACGCGCCGTATCCGCCGCCAGACATCGTCTTTTCCGGGGTCTTCGGTTTGACGTAGGCGATCTTCCCCTCGCGGTCGGCGATCATCCGCGTGAGCGTCGTGGCGTACCGGCTGACCGTCGCCATCCCGTCGGCGTTCAGGCGATCCCAGTCATCGGACGGTTTGTGGTAATCGGCGTGCGCGCCGGTGAAGAGGTGCAGTGCGGGAATGCCCTTCTGGATGAACGCCGCGTGATCCGAGCGGCCGCTCATGCTGCCGGCGGTCTTCGACAGCTTGAGGCCCGTGGCCGCGTTCGCCTCGTCCACGAGCTGGGAAAATCCTTCGCCACTGCCGACGCCGTCCAGCGCCACACCATCCGCACCCAGGCGCCCGATCATGTCGAGGTTCACGTTCGCGACGACCCGGGCGAGGTCGACGGTGGGGGCCGCCATCCAATGCTCCGAGCCCAGGAGGCCTTCCTCCTCACCGCTCCACCCCACGAAGAGGATGGATCGAGCGGGCGGATTCGCCGCCAGGCGGCGGGCGATCTCGATCAGTCCCGCAGTTCCCGAGGCGTTGTCGTCGGCGCCGTTGTGGATCTGCGGGCCCGCGGCGTCGCTCAGACTCCCCTGCCCGCCGTAGCCCAGGTGATCGTAGTGCGCGCTCACGACCACGATCTCGTCCGGCTTCGTCGCACCCTTCAGCAAGCCGAGGACGTTGTCCGTCGTTCCGCGGATCTCGCGCACCGACGTCGTCATCTGTGCGGTGACGTCCAGATCGAAGCCGCTGCCCTTGGCCTCCGACGACGGCTTCTCGAGATCCTCGAGCGTCTTCTTGTAGGGCTCCAGGAGCACCTTCAGCGCGTCCCGCGTGATCTGTGCGACGGGGATTCCGATGTGCGATCCGCTGATGTCTCCCACGAGCGGCTCGAGCGCGCCTGATCGCTGCTTGGAGTCCGCCACGAACAGAACGCCCGCCGCGCCGCGCCCCTTGGCGAACATGGCCTTGGCGTACGTGGATTGGAACGCCTGCGGATTGGCGTGGGGGTTGGACTTCTGCTGGATCGCTTCGTCCGGCAGGCCGCGCAGGAACAGAACGACGATCTTTCCGGCGACGTCGGCGAGGCCTGCGTAATCGTCGTAGGCCCCCGCCATCGACACGCCGTAGCCCCGGAATGCCAACGCTCCGTTCGCCGTCGCCGACTCCGCGTCCTTGGCGCCGGAGAACGCCAGCGGCCCGAAGGATGGCGCGACGAAGGCGCGATCGCGGGTGCCGACCGTCAGCTCGTTCACCTTCCCGGGCTGAGTGTCGACGAGCAGGTTGAACGGCTGGCGGAACGTGCCCTTCTCACCGGCCGGTGCCAGGTTCAGTCCGCGGAACGCCTTCTCCACGTAGTCGGCGGCCTTCGCGGCGCCCTCCGTCCCCGCACGACGACCCTCGAGGGCGTCGTCCGCAAGGTACTTGGCGTGGGCGAGCACGGCCGTCGCAAGCGCCTTGCCGTCGCCACCAGCATCCGACTGCGCGTCGCCACCCCCTCCGCTGCCGGGAGCACCCGTGGGCTTGGCCGGCGCGCCGTGCTCGACGCCACCGCCCTGCGACGCGGCCTCGCGCTCCTTCGCCTGGCGATCCTCCTCCTCGGCGCAGCCCTTCTTCCATTCCTCCTCCGTCGGCAGGACGAAGTCAGCGATGAAGAGCTGCGATCGACCGTCCGCGCGGGTCGACGTCCAGATCAGCTTCTTCCCGTCGGGAGAGAAGACCGGCAGGACGTCCGCGGCCGGGCTGCGCGTGAGGCGGAAGCTCGGGCCGCCGGTCGGTTTCACGAGGTAGAGCTCGAAGTTGCGGTGGCCGCCTACGCCCTTCGAGTAGACGAGCAGGTCGCCCTTCGGGTGCCAGTAGGGTGCCCAGTTCACCGTGTCGTCGAACGTGAGTTGTTTCTCGTTCTTGCCGTCCGCGTCGATGACGTAGAGGTTCGCAAAGCGCGGGTTCTTGGGATTGCGGAAGCCGCGATAGCAGATCTGCTTCGCATCGGGCGAGTAGAACGGCCCGCCGTCATATCCCTTGGTCGTCGTCACGCGGCGCACGTCGCTGCCGTCCGACGCCATGGTGTAGATGTCGACGTCCCCGTCACGTTCCGAGGCGAAGACGATGCGCTTGCCGTCGAACGAGTAGGACCCCTCGGCGTCGTACCCCGCCGTATCCGTCAGGCGCTTGACGTTCGTGCCGTCGGGATCGGACTCGAAGATGTCGAACGATGGATGGCGATTCCACGCGTAGGCACCGCCCTCCGCGGGCGGAGGTCCATAGGTCGCCGGATCGAGGTGCGTCGACGCCCAGATGAGTCGTTTGCCGTCCGGTCGCCAGAACGAACAGGTCGTGAGGCCCACTCCCGGAGACACGCGCCAGAGCGCCGTTCCGTCCAGGCGCTCGACGAAGATCTGGTAGTGAGGGCACGTCCCGCGGACGGACTGGTAGGAGACCATGCTCATGTCCGGCGAGAAGTAGGACTCCCCGCTGCGCTCGCCGACGAAGGTCACCTGGCGGACGTTCTTGAGGAGCGCCTCCTCGGGCGTCGCCCAATCCTTCGGCGGCGGTGGAGCGGCGCGCTCTTCGGCGCGAGCCGGGCGACTGCCCTGCTGCCCGCTGCACACGGCCACGGCGATGAGTAGGACGGAAACGATACGGGCGACGGCATCGCGTTGCATGGACTGACCTCGCATGTGGTCGAGATGCTACGTGGCTCCCCGAAGTCCGGGAACGGGTGACGGGCCGCCGTCCCATGGGCCGCGCGACCGACTATGATGGGCCCCTCCGTCGCACGCCGACGGGCCCCATGAGCGACGCGCGCCCAGACCAGACGAAGCCCGATTCACCGACGCAAAGCGGCGCCACGCTCGGCGCGGCGCAGTCCGGGTTCTCACTTCACGGGCTGTCCATCACGGACGGGATGGGCCCCGCTTCGTCCATGGGCGGACCGCTGCCTTCCGACACTGGCGCATTTCGCCTCGTCCGCGAACTCGGTCGCGGTGGCATGGGCGTGGTTTACGAAGCTGAGGAGGTCGCGCACGGGCGCCGGGTCGCACTGAAGGTCGTCGCGCAGCGTCTCGGCGTCAGCGAGGAAGCCCGTGAGCGATTCGAGCGCGAGGCCAGGCTCGCGGCGTCCATCTCTCACCCCAACTGCGTGTTCGTGTTCGGCGCCCATCAGCTCGGCGGACAGAGCGCGATCGCAATGGAGCTGATGAGCGGCCGCAGCCTGGACGACGTGATCAAGGCGGGCAAACCGGTCTCCATCGACACCGCCGTCCGCTGGGTGATCGAGGCCTGCGACGGCCTCGCCGCGGCGCACTCCGTCGGAATCGTCCATCGCGACATCAAGCCGTCGAACTGCTTCCTGACGTCCGACGATCACGTGAAGGTGGGAGACTTCGGGCTCTCGCGCACGCTCACCGCCGACCTGGGACTCACCCAGAGCGGAGCGTTCATCGGCACTCCGTTCTACGCGTCGCCCGAGCAGATCCGTGGGCGCACCGTCGACCAGCGCAGCGACATCTACTCGCTTGGCGCGACCCTCTTCGCCGTGTTGACGGGCCGCGCGCCGTTTCAGGGGTCGACGCTGGGCGATGTCGTCGCCCAGATCACCACGGAGGCGCCGCCGGCACCCCGCTCGCTGCGGCGGGATGTTCCGAGGGGCCTCGAACGGGTGATCCTCCGCACGCTCGAGAAAGACCCGACGAGGCGATTTGCGGACGCGAACGCGCTCCGTCACGCGCTGGCGACGTTCGCCCCGGCACTGCTCGAGCCTGGCGGGCGGATCCGCCGGTTCGCAGCCTATTGCGCCGATTGGATTGCCATCACGCTGATCGCCGGAGCGGTGACGGGCGCGGTCGTCGCCGTGGCTTACATCCTCGGCAACAACGTCAAGGCGATTCCCGTCGCACTCGACGGCCCGACGCGCACACAGGTCGGCATCTCGATCGTCGGCTTCCTGTACTTCACGCTGCTCGAAGGCCGTTTCGGAACCACCCTCGGCAAGCGCGTGCTCGGCCTGCGAGTGGTCGACCTGGAAGGCCGGCCACCGTCCCGCAAGCAAGTCCTCCTGCGGACGCTCGTGATCGTCGCGGCGATCTACTGGGTCCCCATCGCCGTGCGACGGGCGACCAACCGGAACATCCAACTCACCGCCCCGCTCTCGATCGTCCTGTGCCTGTCCATGCGGCGTCGCAACGGTTGGCGCGGCCTGCATGAGCTGGCCTCACGCTCGCGCGTGGTCGAGGTGCCTTCCACGGCCCCGCGGAGGATCGTGCGCGACACGCTGGATCCGGAGCGCTCCCGGCAGGATTCACAGCCGATCCGCGTGGGGAATTACGACGTCACGGGTTGGATCACGTCGACGGAAGACGGCCCGCTCTGGCTCGGCCGCGATCCCAGGCTCGATCGCAGCGTGTGGATCCTCGCCCGGGGAACCGCCCCCGCGATGCCCCGCCGTGAATCTCAACCGCCATCGAAGAACGCCATCCGCCTCATCGAGACGGTGGTCGACGGAACGACGTTCGACGTGTACGAGTCGGTGGGCGGGGCGAGCCTCGCGGAATGGGAGGCGGCGCGCGCTCCGTCCTGGCCGCTCGTCGCGCCGCTCATAGAAACCCTGCTCGAGGAGGTCGAGCGAGTGGGTCCCGTGTCCAAGGACCGCTTGTGGGTCGATCGTTCTGGTCGACTTCGCATCCTCGAGTTCTCGGTCCGGGCGGCCGGCGTCGTCCCGGATCCGGGCAGCGACTCCATGAGGAGCGTCGCCCTCGCCGCCGCCGCCATCCTGACGCGGCCCGGGCGCGGTCGCCCCGTGCTCCCTGACGACATGCCGGCGCGGGCCTGGCCCGTCGTCGAGCGTCTCCTCGGCTGGGCGCCGCCGTTTCCAACCCCGGCGGAGGCCCGCGCGGCACTCGCTCCGTGCATCGACGTCCCCACGGCGATCTCTCGGCGTCGCCGGATCGTGCAGACGCTTCCAGGGCTGGGCATGACCGCCGCAATCGTCTCGACCCTGTTCCCCGTCATGATCACGGAAGTCACGACCGGGGCGGCCGATGCGCCGACCAAAGACGAGATGTGGACGGTCATCGCGGCGGTCCTGGGGATCATCCAGGTCCCTCGCATCCTCCTCGCCCTCATCCTCCGCGGAGGCCTGAGCCTCACCCTCTCCGGACTGCGCGTCGCGCGCGCCGACGGCCGCCCGGCTGGCCGCTGGCTCTGCACGCTGCGTTCACTGACGGCCTTGTCGCCAGGGCTGATTCCCCTGGCCGGCGTCGCGGCGATGCCGCTCGTGGACGCGGAGTGGCCCGGCTTCGCGGCCTTCGGGCTCTACCTCGCCGTCTACGTCGCCGGCTACGCGTGGTGCATCCGCCGGCCGGCCCGGGGGCCGCACGACGCACTCGTCGGCACCCACCTCGTGCGGGCCTGACGTCACGGCCGCGCGGCGGCGAGCGCGGCGACGATCAACGGATTGTTCGCGTCGTGTCGGCGGAACGCCGCGTGGACGGGGAACCGACTCCGCGCGCCGCGCAGCGGACACGTCGTGATGTGCGGGCTCGACGGTCCCTTGGGATCGAGCCAGGGAACGAGCGACCAACCGAGCCCCGCCTCGACGAATCCCAGGATCGACTCGGCCGAGCCCAGCGAGATCACGCGCGGGGGTACGATCCCATGCTCACGCAGCACGCTCATCTGGAGCTCGTGCGGGGCGAGGGCGCGCGAGTAGGAAATGAAGGTCTCGCCGCGAAGGTCCTCGAGTCTCCAGCGGCGACGAGCCGCCACCGGATGCCCCGCGGGCGCGACGGCGAATCCGAACGTGGTGGCCACACGCGTGACGGTCACGTCGGACGGCACCTGCGGGACGAAGTCCACCACGATGTCCGTGCCTCCCGAGCGAAGCAGCGAAAGCGCAGGCTCCTCCGCCTCGTGCAGGTCGACGGCGATGTCGGGGCGCGCGAGCTTCAGTCGCTGGAACCACCCGGGAAGGAGGCGGCGGATCACGAGGCTCGCGGCGTGGATCGTGAGCCTTCCGCCGAACGTGCCGTCGCGAACGGATCGCACGACGTCCGGCAGGGACTCCATGAAGGGCGCCACGCACGCGTGCAGCGCCCGCCCCGCGGGCGTGAGCTCCATGCGATCCCGCGCCGTGCGCTGGAAGAGTTTCACTCCCAATTCACCCTCGAGCTTTCGAACCTGCTGGTGCACCGCCGGTTGGGTGATCGGGTAGGGAAAGGCCCGCGCGGCCTTCGCGTAACCGCCCGTTCGCGCCACGTGGAAGAAGCCCTCGAGCCGGGCGATCTGAATGGCTTGCATCATGAAGCGCAGCTTATCGCAGCGATCTTGAGGACTCACATGGTGGAAGTGACCGCGGCGCCGAAAATGGCGGCACATCCGGCGGGTGACCCCCGTCGCCCGGAGGTTCGGCCATGCTCGAGTTCATCGTCCTCGTCACCGTGTCCTTCTTCGGCGTCGTCCTCGTGACGTCGTTCCGCGTCGGATGGATCCACCGCGAGATGCAGAGACTCCGTGAAGACGTGAGCTGGCTGCGAAGCCACCTCGCCGCCGCCGTGAGGCCGGAGTCCGCCGTCGCCGCCGACGCCCTCCGCAAGCCGCGAGAAGAGGCGCCGCCGGTGACGCCGCTCTTTGCGGAACTCCCGGCCCAACCCGTGGCGCACGCGGCGGTGGCAGCGGCACCCGAGTCCGTCGTACCCGCTCCCCGGATCGCGGTCCGCGAGGTATCTCCACCGGCAGCGGGTCCGATCCCCGCCGGCGGCGCGATCGCACGACCCGCCCCCCGCGTGCGACGTCACGACGAAGCGGGACTCGAGAGCGCCATCGGCCAGCGCTGGCTCGTGCGTGTGGGCGCGCTGGTGCTCATCGTCGGCGTGGCGTTGCTGTACGTCCACGCCGTCCAGCAGGGCTGGGTCTCCGAGACTCAGCGAACGATCTCGGGCGCGATCGGAGGAATCCTCGTCTTCGGGCTCGGCATCCGGTTCAACCGCCGGGGCTACGCCGCCCTGGCACAAGGATTCGTCGGTTGCGGATCGAGCCTCCTCCTCCTCGACGCGTTCGTCGCACACCGCGTCTACGACATCGTGAACGCACCTCTCGCATTCTTCGCGATGACGGCGGTCACGACGGCGACCGTCATCGTCGCCTACCGATGGTCGGCGATGCCCCTCCTCCTCCTGGCGCAGATCGGCGCCTACTTGACGCCCATCGTCGTCTCGGACCTGCAAGCCGACCCGAACCTCGCCCTTCTGGACCTCTTCGTCGTGAATGCGGGCGTGCTCATCGCTGCGGGTCTGAAGCGATGGACGACCCCGAAGGCCGTCGCCGCAATCGTGACGGGCATCTTCATCGTGGTGATCGACGGCAGCTCGCGCACGATGGGATCGATTCCCCTTCCGGCGTGGATGATCGGTTTCGACGTGCTGTTCCTCTGCGGACTCGGGCTGCCGCATCTGCTGCGCGGCGAGCGGACGTCTCGTCTCTTCCGAGCCGCCGTCTCCACGGCTGCCGCGGCCGTCGCGCTCGTGGGATGGGCGCACCTCGGCGCCGACCACGCCGTGATGCTTGGTGGCATGCTTGTGATCGTCGCCGGCATCCACGCCGCGTTCGCCGAATGGGCGGAGCGTCGATGTGCCGCGGACTCCGCAGGCCGGGAGGTCGTGCGTGCGTGCGCTGCGGGGCTCCTCCTCGCGGCCGCAGCCTGCCCCTTCGGCATGATCGGCACGACCCAGGCGATCGCGCTCACGGCGCTCGCCCTGATCGCCGCCGCCAGGACGCGAGACTCGATCGCGTGGCGCAGCGCATCCGCCGTCGGGTTTGCGCTCGCCAGCGGACGCGTGATCGCGTTCCACCTTCATGGCGATGGCCCGGCAGTCGACATCCGCGCGTTCCTCAACTCGGACTTCGCGGCCGCCGCAGCGGTGGTCGTCTACCTCGTGGCCGCCGCGATGATCGGCGACCGCCGGCTGCGATGGATGGGCCTCACCGCGGCCGGCGTCCTCGGCGGCATCGTCGTGAGCGGCGAGTTGACCCTCCTCGTCACGTCCGGTGTCGTGGATCCGCTCCGCCGCACGACGCTCGGACTCGTGGCACGTTCCACGTCGATCGCAGGCATCGCAGTCGGGTTCGCCAACGCCGCGCGTGAATCTCGCAGAACGACGCTCCTGGTGCTCTCGTTCTTGCACGCCACGCTCGCGACGCTCGGCTTCCTGCTGCTTCTGGATCGCCTGCAAGCGCCTTCCCAACTGTTCCTACTCAATCCGGCATGCCTCGGCGCGCTCGCGGTCCCCTTCGGCCTGATCGGCATGTCGGTACTGCTCCGCCGGGCGGCCATTCCCATGGCTGCGACGAGCTCCCGCCTCGTCGGGGGGCTCGGCCTGTTCCTGCCCCTCGTGGCCCTATCCGTCGAAGCGTGGCGATACTTCGAGATGCGCGCCGCCCCCGGACCCTCGACAGTTTCGGCCGGTTCCGCCGCCATCTCGGTGACGTGGACGGCATACGCCGCGGGACTGCTCGCGCTCGGCATCTTCCTTCGGCACAGCAAGCTACGCCTCTCGGCACTGTTGCTACTCGCCGTGACCTCGACCAAGGTCGTCCTCAGCGACCTCTCTCATCTGGACCGCTTGGCGCGAATCATCTCGTTCATCGCGCTCGGACTCGTGCTGATGACCGGCGCCTGGGCCTATCACCGCTTCGCACCGCGGATTTTCCCGCCGCCAGCGCCTCCCCCGGGGTCCGCGCGAAATCCTGCGGCTCCTGTGTAGACTCTCCGCCGTATCTCACCACCGCCGACATCGCGTCGGCCCGACGGGAGTCTCCATGAGAAAGACCACAGTTGCCGCAGTCGCCCTGGCGCTTCTTCCGACCGCCTTCGGGCAGAACCAGTGCATCAACACCGTGAACCCGACGACCGGGTATATGAACGTGACGACGAACGCGTCGCTCGCCCCTGCGAACATAACGATCGAGGCGTGGGTCTTCTTCAACGCGATGAACCTCGCGCCCGCCGGCGTCTACCCGACGATCATCCGCAAGAACGTGCTCGCCGGTCAGGAGGTGTACTTCCTGCGCGTGTCACAGGGGAACGGCCGTCTCGCATGGAAGGTGCGGTTGCCGGGCGGCGCGTCGGTGACTGCGACCGCACCCGCGGCGTTCCCGACGGGCGTGTGGACGCACGTCGCAGGAACGTGGAACGGAACGACCTCGCGCCTGTACATCAACGGCGTCCAGGTCGCGACGGCGACGGGCAACGGCGCCCTCACCGACAACGGCGGTGACGTCCGCGTCGGCGAAGGCGACGCGATCACCGGAGGCGGCGAGGAGTGGAACGGCAGCATCGACGAGCTCCGTATCTGGTCGACGGAGCGCACCGCGACCCAGATCCTGGGCGGCATGACCTGGGAGATGGACGGCCAGCCGAACCTCGTGTCGTGCTGGCACCTGAAC
Source organism: Planctomycetota bacterium (assembly GCA_044222185.1). Classification (GTDB taxonomy): domain Bacteria; phylum Planctomycetota; family CAIWVZ01; genus JBGANV01. The sequence goes on along the minus strand of JBGANV010000007.1, from coordinate 165,091 downwards.
GGCAACTTCGCCGATACGACCGGAGGCAACCACGGCGCCCAGGTCGGCTCCGTCTCCTTCGGACCTTCGGCCGTACCGCTCAGCACGGGCGCGCCGCCCTTCCAGACGAACTCGCCAGTCGCAAGCATGGACGTCGATGGCGTCCAAGGCGACGGCTTCTCGGCTGCGATCGTGAACAAGACCTACACCGCGTGCACGGCCGCAGCGGCCACGGTGAGCACGAGCAGCACGAACGTCGGCTTCCCTTGGGACATGGCCGTCACGGCCGGCCCGTCCGTCTCCGCGATCAACGGCGGCTTCTACACGGCCGCCGGCCAGGCGGTGAACATCAACTTGAGCGATCCGACCGTGAGCTTCCTCAACGGACTGACGCTGACGACGCCGTTCGTACCGCTGACGATCCCGCTCTCGATCCCCGCGAACTTCGACGTCACGGCGCAGATGTTCGTCGTCGCCCCATCGTCACTCGACGGGATCGTGCTCAGTGGCGTCAACGAGTTGCACGTCGCCGCTGGCGCCACCACGATCGCCGGCCCGACGGGTGACGACACGGCCGTCACGGTCCAGTTGTCGAATCCTGCGCTGTGCGGCGCGCCGACGACGATCCCGTTCTACGGCGTGAACTACACGCAGTTCGACGTGATCTCGAACGGCCGCGTGATGTTCGGAGCACCTACGCCGAACACGTCGTTCACGCCGTCGGCCGCAGCTGCGCTCACGAGCTACGCGTTCGCCGGTGCGTGGTGCGACCTCAACCCGGCGACGAGCGGCAACATCACGATCTCGACGCCGACGCCCGGAATCGTGCGCGTGTCCTACAACGCCGTGCCGTACTTCGGCACGACGAACCCGGTGACGTTCGCGGTGCAGTTCGACGGCATCCTGGGCACCGTGTCCATCGACGGGCTCAACACGATTCCGACTGGCACGGGACAGCAGTTCCTCGGCATGAGCCCGGGCGTCCTCGGGCCGGCCACGGATCCCGGCCAGGCGGCCTTCGCCCTCGGTGGGCCGTTCGCGCCGCCGAATGCCACGGACATGATCTACCGCGTGGGGACGCAGGGCACGCTGGCGACGGGTCTGGTCCGACTGGACTTCGTGCCCGTCGGCAACAACTACGTCTGGTACGGGTTGTGAGATCCGCCGGCGGGCGCCGGCCCCCGCCACGGCGGTGAGTGCCGGCGCCACCGAAGCGCGGATTCAGGGCAGCTCGGCACGCTGCGGTTTCGGCAGGTCCATTCCTGCGAGCTGTGGCTCGATCTGCGCGGCGTCCCCCACGAGGACCAGGACGCCGCCAGACGGATGCAGGACCCGGCGCGCGACGGCGTTCACCTGCTCGACGGTGACGCCCTCGAGTCGCGCCAGATCGTGCACCTGGTGATCGAGCGGAAGGTCGAACGTCACGAGGCCATCCAGCTCCGACACGAGGCCGTCGAGCGACTCGCTCGCGTGAACGCGGATGTTGCGAAGCGTCGACCGCGCCTTCTCCACTTCGTCGCCGCTGATGTCTCCCAGGCGCATCCGCGCGAACTCGGCCAGGAACTCGCGCACGCTCGCTCCCGTGACCTGCGCGTGCACGGATGACGACGACGAAAGAAGCGACGGCCCGTTCCGCGGATCCTCCGCACCCGGGTGATACTCGATGCCCGCCCGGGCCCCGTAGGTGTAACCGTGGGCCTCTCGCAGGTTCTGATTGAGCCGCGACGTGAAGCTCCCGCCGAACACGGTCGTCGCGAGAGCGAGCGCGAGCCGATCCTCGTCCCGATGTGCGATCCCCGGCCAGACGAAGCGGATCACGGTTTGCGGCGCACCGGGCCGATCCACGAGCAGCACCCGCATGGACTCCGCGCGCGCGACCGGCGCCGTGCCGGCCGAGTTCTCGTCGTCGTCGACGGCCGGAAACGCGCTCATGCGGACTTTCATCAAGTCCAGCACGTCGCCCTTCGTGATCTCCCCCGCCACGAGCACCTGGATGCGCCGACAGACCTGCGCCTTCCAGAACGCCTTGACGTCGTCGAGGGTCAACGCGGCGAGAGTCGACGGATGTCCGTCCGTGGGTCGGCCGATCGGATGGCCCTCACCACAAACGGCGGCATTCGAGACGACCCGCGCGACGAGCCCGGGCTGCTCGGACCGCTGCTTCAGCGCGCCGAGCGCCTGGGTCTTGATGCGGCGGAACGCGTCCTCGTCGAACCGCGGACTCTCGAGCGCGTCGAGCGCGAGCGCGAGGGCGGGCTTCAGATTGCTGCTGAGAACGATGAGCTGCGCGAGGACGGAGTCGTGATCGGCGCCCGTGTCGAACGACGCACCGAGACGGTCGACGGCAAAGCTGAAATCCAGGGCCCGCAGGTCCTTTGCTCCCTCGCGGAGGAGTTGTGCCGTGAGGTCGGCCAGTCCCGCCTTCTCCGGGGGATCGTGCAGCGCCCCCCCATCGAACCGGAAGAGGATGCGCACGAGGGGCAGATCATGACGCTCGTGGAGGAGACACCAGACGCCCGTGGCGATCCGGAAGCCCGTCGGCGTCGCCGGTGCGAACGGCGCCGCTGGGAGATCCGATGGGCGGCGGTCGCGCGGCGTCGCGATCGCCGGAGTCCACTCGGGCTCGGCGATCGCCGCCTCCATCGCCTCGGTCTCCGTGACGTCGGCGTCGCCGTTCGAGGAGATTTCGTCGCGGGGGTGGACGTGCAGCCGCAGCCGCAAGCTCGGGTCGAGGACCTGCCGAGCCCAATCGCGCACGGTCGCGGGCGTCGCGTCGCGATATCGCTGGAAATCGCGGTCGAACCCGTTCGGATCGCCGAGCTGAGCGTCGTAGAAGTTCAGGCGATCCGCGCGCTCGAGCAGGCGCTGCAAGGCGACGACGGCCTCGGTCTCCAGTTGGTTCTGGACTCGGGTGAGCTCGGGCTCCGTCGGCCCGTCGGTCCGGATCCGGTCGAGCTCGGCGTCGACGGCAGCCTCGATCCGCTCGAGGGCCACGTCATCCTGCGCGACGACGTCGATGCGGAACATGGACCCGAGTTGCTGGGACTGTTGGTACGCCGACACGGACTGCGCCAGCGTTTCGTCGTAGATCAAGCGCTTGTGCAAGCGGCTCGTCAGCCCGTCGGTCAGGATCTTCGCGAGGAGGTCGCACTCGGCGTCGCCGGGTGCGAAGCCCGGCGGACTGTGCCAGATGAACGACACGCGGGAGAACTCCACGTGCGGGTCGTGCATCACCTGGAACTTCGGCGCCGGCAACCTCACCGGTGATGCCGTGCGATGAGTCGGATCGGCGCGTCTCGGAAGAGTTCCGAACCAGTCGGCGATCATCTTCTTCGTCGACGCGGGATCGAAGTCACCCGCGACCACGAGAGTGCCGTTGTTCGGGCAGTAATAGGTCGCGAAGAAGTCCTTCACGTCCTGCACCGTGGCGGCGACGAGATCTTCGTGCGTGCCGATGACGGGGATCTGGTAGGGGTGCCCGTCGGGATACATCAGGCCGTCGACGGCGAGATCGGCCATTCCGTAGGGCTCGTTCTCGTAGGACTGGCGACGCTCGTTGCGAACGACGGCCCGTTGGAGATCGAGCTTCTCCTGGGTCATGGCGTGCCCCAGATGTTCGAGGCGATCGGCCTCGAGCCAGAGCAACGTGGGCAGAAGCGACTGCGGCCCCCACGAGAAGTAGTTCGTTCGATCGGCGCTCGTCGTCGCGTTGTTCGCGCCGCCTCCCGACTCCATGATCCGGTCGAACTCACCCCGCGGCGCACGATGCGTCCCCATGAACATCAGGTGCTCGAACAGGTGCGCGAAGCCCGATCGCCCCCGCGGCTCGTCCTTGGCACCGACGTGGTACCACAGGTTCACGGCGCAGAGCGGCAACCGATGGTCCTCGTGGAGGATCACGGTGAGGCCGTTGTCCAACCGGTACTTCTCGAACGGGATCAGGACTCGTGAAGTCATCGATTGGCTCAGTGCGCCTCGGCCCAGGCGGTGGGCAAGGCGAGAAGGCTGCAGGGAAGGTCGCAGAGCACGCGCTCGGCGACGTCGCCGATGATCTCGCGCTTGAGGAATCCGAGGCGGCCGAGCGCCATCACGATCAGGTCGACTTTGAGTGCACGCGCCGTGCGGACGATGGAATCCGCCACGTGCAGTTCGTCGTCGTTGGAGAGAACGAGGCGGTGGGGCGCGACACCACCCTTCGGGAGCCCGGCCTTTCGGACGAACGCCTCGAGACCGTCACGGGCCGTGTCCTGGAGCCTGCTCCGCAGCTCGTGGGTGTCGCCCAGATACGAGTGCAGGAGCGACGGCCGTTCGTAGGCGTGCATGACGGTCACGCGCGCGCCGTCGGAACGTGCCAGCTCGCACCCCAGACGAAGCGCCGTCCGGTCGCTCACGTCGAGGTCGGTCGGGACCAGGACGCGGCGAAAGCGATTCACGAGCGAAGGGACGACGACGAACACGGGCACCGCACTGTGCCGGACCAGCCGCGCCGGTGTCGTGCCGACCACGAACAGCGCGCGGCGGGCCGGCCGCGAGCTTCCGCAGACGATCATCCGTGCGCGGCGCTCTGCGGCCTCCTCCACGATCTGCTCCGCCGCGTTGCCATCGCGCACCGTGACGCTGACCGCGACACCCGCTGAGCGGAGCGGCTCGATCAGGTCGGCCAGGTGCGACATGCTGGACTCCATGCGGACCCGGTCGAATTCCCGCGCGCCCTTCGCACCCAGGCCATTCCGGACCAACGCCGAAACGGGCTCCTGAACGTGCACCACGCGGATGGCGAGCCCTTGCTGAGCGGCCACCCGCGCGCCTTCGCGGATCACATCCCGTGAAACGGGCCCGAAATCCACCGCACAGAGGATCGTCGGAGGGCGTTTCGAGGCGCGGACGGCTCTCGCTCGGGTCTTCATGGCGGTCATTCTTCCCGGCCGGGCACCTCACATCGAGGGCGCGCCATGCCGATGAGGATCCGGTCGCACCTTGCGCCTCGAACCGCGACTCGCATAAAGTCCCGTCCCTCGCAGACGACGACGATGAGCCGGGACGACGAACCGATCGAGATCAACAGCCCCGCCGCAATAGCGGGAATGCGCCGCGCTGGCATCATGGCGGCGGCGCTTCTCCAGGTCGTCGGCAAGTGGGTGCGCCCCGGAATCTCCACCCTCCAGATCAACCAGGTGGCGGAAAAATGGACGCGCGACCACGGTGGCATCTCCGCGCCGCTCGGCTACCGCGGATTCCCGAAGAGCATGTGCACGAGCATCAACGAGGTGGTCTGCCATGGCATCCCGAGCGCCAAGGAAGTCCTGCGTGAGGGGGACATCGTCAACCTCGACGTCACGCCCAAGCTGGATGGCTTCCATGGCGACACCTCGGCAACGTTCATCGTCGGAACGAAGGTCCGGCCGGAGGTGCGGAAGCTCGTCGAGACCACTCGGCTGGCGCTCGATCGCGGATTGGCCGAAGTCGGGCCCGGCAAGCACATCGGAGACATCGGGGCCGCGATCCAGGAGTTCGTCGAGCCGCTCGGATTCTCAGTCGTTCGGGAGTACTGCGGTCACGGAATCCACCGGATCTTCCATTGCGCGCCCAACGTTCCGCATTACGGCACCCGTGGTGCGGGAGCGAAGATGCGCCCCGGCATGACGTTCACGGTCGAACCCATGATCAACGCCGGAGGTTGGAAGACGAAACTCATGAAGGACCGGTGGACGGCCGTGACGGCTGACGGAAGTCTGTCCGCCCAGTTCGAACACACGATCCTGGTGACGGATACCGGCGCCGACGTGCTCACCGCGGCGGCGCTCGTCACCGGCAGCGAGTTCGACCCCGGCGATCTCCGCGGGACGCCGTACGACCCCGATCGGGCCTGATCCCCCGAACGGCGGCCGCGAACGCGGACCAAAACGCGAAAACCCAAACAGCCGTCGAACCTGCCGCGGACGATCGATTTCGCCGGCCTCGTCGCTCTCTCGGTCGCATCCCGATGCAGTCGGACACGAACGCAGAAATGACGTTGACTTGCCTGGGGGGCAATCCGTGGAATGCGGCCGGTTTGGAAGAAAGCTCCCGACCGACCCCCAATCGAAGATGACTGCCGCCGCGCCCTTGCCGGCAGCACCGACCGACCGCAGGCCGATGCGCAAGCACTGCTCTGCGGTCGGTCGTCTTTCACCCCGCCGCATCCGCCGCGCCGTCGCGTGATCGGTGGGCCCGTGCGTCGGGCCCTCAGACCTTCAGATAGAGCCGGCGCCGGTGCAATGTCACCGCCACGACTCCAAACAGCACGACGTTCGCGAGCGCATAGAGAAGCGATGCGTTGATCGGAATCGCGAACGGCGTGAACCAATGCCCGTAGATCCACGACTTGATCGTGACGGGGCCGCTTGCGCCGCTCACCTTCAGGGTTCCAAGGAGCCGGCCGATCATCCCTTCGAGCACGAAGAGGAGGATCGCATTGCGCCCGAATGCCACGAATGGCTCGGTCATCCACGACGGGAGGGGACGCCAATCGCAAAGTGCGATCGTGAACGCGAGTGCAGTCGCGGCGAGCCCGCTCGTGACCAGCACGTAGCTGCCGGTCCACAGCGGCTTGTTGATGGGGATCACACGATCGGCAGCGAGGCCGGCGGCGAACCCGATCACTCCCGTGACGAACAGCGCGCCCATCTTGCGCTCGAGCGTCGCGCCCGACCGGATCCATCGCCCCGCGAGCAACCCCGTGAGCGCCGTGGCCGTCCCCGTGAGCGTGCCGAGCAGACCTTCGGGATCCCACGTCCCCTTGTACAGGTGGCGATGAAACACCAGCCGGTCGATCCACGCTCCCAGGTTCCTCTCGGGTTCGAGGCTCGCCTCGCCGAAGCCGGGCACGGGGACGAGCGTGAGGAGGAGCGTGTGCGCGACCAACAATCCAGCCGCCGACAGGGCGACGACACGGGACGACGCGCGCAGCGCGAACGGAGCCGCACAGAGGTAGCAGAGCGCGATCCGCTGAAGGACGCCGGGTATGCGGATCGTCGTGAAGTCCCACTTGAGGAAGAACGAGAGCCACAACCCGAGCGCGAAGATCACGATCGCGCGCCGAGCGATCTTCGCGCCGACACCAGCCGACCCGCTCGCTCCATCGCGCGGGGCCAGCGAGAACGCCATGGCGACGCCCACGATGAACACGAAGAACGGGAACACGAGATCCGTCGGAGTCCACCCGTGCCATTCGGCGTGGGTCAACGGTGCGTACTGATGGCCCGCGCTCCAGCTTCCCGGGTTGTTGACGAGCGTCATGGCGGCGATCGTGCCCCCGCGAAACACGTCGAGAGCGCGCGAGCGGAATGCCACGGAGCGGACGGAAGCTTCGGCTGGATTCACCACGGCGGCGGGATTCTACAGGAGCGCGCGACGGGTGGATCGGCTCGACTTGGTCCGCGGAGTGGTGGCGCTAACACTCGCGCCATGACCACGCGCCCGTTCGATCCCAATGCGGCGGCACCCGAAGGTGCGGGCATCTTCGGCCTCCCCTTCACGCAGGACGAAGCCCGAGTGCATCTGATCCCCGTCCCCTTCGAGGCGACGACGTCCTATGGCGGCGGCACAGCCGGAGGCCCGGCGGCGATCCTGGCGGCGAGTGCGCAGGTCGACCTGTTGGACGTCGACACGGGCAAACCGTACGAGGCGGGCATCGTGATGCTCGACGCCGTGCCTGCGGTCGCGCGCCTGAACAAGTCGGCGAAGAAGGCGGCACAGACGATCATCGCCACGGGCGGTGTCGTCGACGACGATGCTGCAGCGAGACGAGCGCTCGCTGCCGTCAACGCGGCGGGCGACCAGATCAACGAGATCGTCTACGAAGAGACCGTGCGCGCCTTGGACGAAGGCCGCCTCGTCGGCGTCGTCGGCGGCGATCACTCCGTGCCGTTCGGTGCCATCCGCGCGTTCGCCGAACGTCACCCAGGCATGGGCATCCTCCACGTCGACGCTCACGCGGACCTGCGCGTGGCCTACGAAGGCTTCACGTGGTCGCACGCGTCGATCATGCACAACGTTCACGAGCGGATCGACGGCGTCAAGCGCATCGTCCAAGTCGGCATTCGGGACTTCTGCGAGCAGGAGTTCGAGTTCATCCGCGCGCGGGCGAGCCGAGTGAAGACGTTCTTCGACCGCGACGTCGCGCACAGCCGCTTCGGCGGCGAGGCGTTCTCGTCCGTGGTGCGACGCATCGTTCGCGAATTGCCGCGGCTCGTCTACGTCTCGTTCGACATCGACGGTCTCGATCCCACGCTCTGCCCCAGTACGGGCACGCCCGTCCCCGGCGGGCTTTCGTTCCAGGAGGCGGTGTTCCTGCTCGATGCCGTCGTGCGGTCTGGCCGAACGATCGTCGGCTTCGATCTCTGCGAGGTCACGCCGGGCCAGGACGGCGAATGGGACGCCAACGTCGGGGCGCGAATCCTCTACAAGCTCGTGGGATTCATGGTGAAAACGGCACGCCCTGCGAAGCTTCGAAAATGACGGAACCTTCCACGCGCCTCGCGTAGTCAGAGGCGGCTCATCGACAGGCGTCATCGATCGCGCGTGGCTGAAAGCAGCCGTCGCCGCGTCGCTTTGCGAATCTCCCCCCGACGGGAGCCGGACTCATCTCACGGGCGGATGCTTCCGATATGAAAAGCAAGGTCCGACGACGCGCACCCCCGCGCCTCGGACCGCCGAGCCATCCCATGACGTCAACGAGAGCCCCACGAATCCACCGCCGAATGCCCCGATTTTCGGCCGAGGCCGGGATCTCCATGGTCGAGTTGATGATGGCCATGACGACGCTCGCGCTCGTGATGCTGATGCTCTTCAGCACGTTCCTCTCGGCGAGCGAACTGAGCCGGGTGAATCGGGAGCGCCACCGTGCGCTCATGGATGCGACGTCGCTCGCCGAGCAGATGGCGATCATGCCCATCGGCAACATCGCGACGACGTTTCCGAACAACCAGGACATCGCCGAGTTCACCAACCTCCACGTGAACAATGAACGCGTCCGCGTCGTCTACGCCAACGGCGACGCGACGGCCCGCCCGCTTCGCTACCAGGTGGTCGTCACGTGGACCGGATCCGGAGGCCGCCCTGGCCGTTACGTTCTCAACGGGGTGAGGGCTCGCTGATGCACCGACCGAATCGTCGATCCGACCGCGGCTTCACCCTGATCGAAGGCATCATCGTCATGGGTCTGACCACGATGATGTTCGGCGTGTTCTCCATGGCCGTGAACGATGCCGCCGACTTCAGCGCGACCAACCTGGGATCCGCCAACCTGCAGGATCAAGGGCGCATCGTCCTCGAACAGGTCCGTCGCGACGTGGCCATGGGCGGGCGAATCACCGACCCCGTTTACGCCATTCCCATGCCGAGCACGTTCGTGAACGGGACTCCGGTATCCGCGCTGCAGTCCACGCTGCGGCACGACACGACGGTCCTCACGGCGCGCGCGAGTCATTTCCCACCGGCCGTATCGTGGACGACTCCGGCGAACCCGCCGCCCTATGTCGCACCGGGCAACGAGAACGAGCCCATGGCCTTCCGTGAGATCGTGATCCGCCAGCCCGCCGATCGTGACGGCGACGGCCGCATCCTTGCGGCAGCCACCGACACGATCGAGTGGAGCGAAGAGCTCATCGCCTACATCCAAGTGCCGAACTCCGATGGGATGAGCTGCAACCTCGTCCGTCGTCGGGTGACGGCGACGGGCCAGGTGGTCGACTCGGTCATCTGCCGTTTCGTCGAGGCCATGACCTTCGACACCACGGCCACCAAGCCGACGCTGCCCCTCGACGCCGTCGAGATCCACCTCCACCTCGTCCGCCGCAACGGCCGTGGTCAGGTCCAACGTCTCCACCTCGCAACGACCGTCGCGATGAGGAACTCGCAATGAGCGCTTCGCCTGAAACCCGCACCTCCCCGCAGAACCCCCAGAATCTCCACCTCGCCGCCGAACGCATGAACCGGCGCCGCGCTCATCGTGACCGCGGCGTGGTGCTCGTCGTCGCCCTCGTCTCACTGGTCGTCGTCGCCGGGCTCATGGTGACGATGCTCGGCGCCGTGAATGCCGAGAAGGATGGCGTGTCCCTCCAAGGCGACCGCGCACAGGCGATGAAGCTCGCGGAGGGCGCCCTGCAGGTGGCCGAGGATCAGCTGATCACGAACACCGCGAACTTCGTTCCGGTCGCGACTCCGCCGAACAACGCGCCCTTCCAGGTGCTCGCCGGCACCTATACCCTCGCCGGCAAGGACGCGACGTGGACCATCGAGCGCTCGACGAACTCCTCCAGCGGCACTCCCGTCGCCATTCCGCCGTTCAACCGCACGGATGCTCCCACGGGACTCCGCCAGACGATCGAGCCTTACGTGATCACGTCGACGGTCCGCGTCGGCATGAGCGCGACGTCGATGCGCAAACACATCGAGATGATCAAGGTCCCGATCTTCCAGTTCCTCGCGTACTACGGCGACGACCTGGAGATCCAACCGGGACCGGCCATGACGCTCGCAGGCCGCATCCACACCAACTCGAACCTGCATCTGGGTCCCGGGACGAGTCTGACATGCAACTCGCCGTACGTTCGGGCCGCCGGCAACCTCATCCATCACCGGAAAGACGACTCCAGCACGCCGGCAGGCTGGATCAAGATCCGTGATCTGACGTCTCCGGCCGGCGCGCTCGTGACGCTTCCGTCGAGGGCTGACCTCTTGGGCCTCGGGATCACTTCGCTCTACGGCCTCGACTCGAGCTTCACGGGCTGGGACATCAACGGCGACAGCCGCTTCACGCTGCCGGGTGAGATGGCTCCGTTCCGCGATCGCGCCACGGAGCTTTTCCACGGAACCCTGCAGACCGGCGAACATGGAGTCCGTCCGCTCGCCGCGCCGAACGTGGGCTCGATCCAGCCCTACGAAGCCATGCCGGGTGGAACGGGCGGCGATTACGTCGCGGGAAACACCGCTGGTACGTTCGTGTCGGTCGCGGCCGGCACGGGTACTCATCGCAAGGGCTACTACCACCGGAACGCCGATCTCGTCGTCATCAACGACAAGGTCTACAACAAGGCCGGCACCGACATCACGTCGCAAATGCCGTCGGGCTTCGTGACGGTTCGCACGATCTGGGACCAGCGAGAGGGCCGATACAACAACGTCTCCGTGATCAACGTCGGCAAGCTCGGCGACATGGACGGAAACGCGAACACGCTCGACCGCTGCACCAAGTTTCCGGCCAACGGGCTCATCTACGCCACGCGCACGGATGGCGTCGTCGGCACACCGAACGGCATCGTCATCACGAACGGTGCCACGGTGAACACGCCGCCGAAGTGGAACACTGCCAACTATGGAGGTGGGCGGATGTTCACGGGCTCGCCTCCGACCGGTGCCTACGCGTTCACGAATGCCGACGTGATGGGCGTCTCGGTCGTGACGCCATGCCCGATCTACGTCCACGGGGACTTCAACACCGTCGGCACGAAGCCGTGCTCGGTGATCACCGACGCACTCAATCTGTTGAGCAACGCCTGGGACTACACCAAGGGACCGAACCAGTCGAAGACCGCGACCAACACGACCTACAACATGGCGATCATCTGCGGCAACGACAACACGACGGTCGGCCACTACAACGGCGGGTTCGAGAACCTGCCGCGCTTCCACGAGAACTGGAGCAGCAAGACGGCGACGATCAACGGGTCGTTCGTGAACCTCTGGCGCAGCACCCACGCCCGCGGCGCCTGGGTGTACGGCGGCTCCTACTACGACGCGCCGACCCGCAACTGGTCGTTCGACTCGACCTACGACGCGGGCTCGCTGCCGCCATTCACTCCCATGGTCGTGAGTACGCGCGCCATGGCGTGGCAGGTCACGAACTGAGCCGCGTCCATGACGCGGGCGGCCGCGGGATCATCGTCGCCGCTGCGTCAACTCGAGGTCCGCGAGTTCGAAGTGGACTGGACCACCCAAGACCTCGAGGCGAATCCGCTCGATCGCCGCGGCCTGATCCAGCGCCAACGTGACGCGGTCGAAGCTCTGGTCGCCGCGGATCTCGCGGCGGTCCACCGTCGCCGCCCCCGACGTGCCGGCGAACGCCCGTGCGCGAAATGCGCAGACCCGGTCCGCCCGGGCGCGGAACGTGAGCGCCGCGATCGTTCCCGCGGGTGCCGGTCGATCCAGAGTCACCTCGACCCAGGCCTCGTCGCGATCGGTCGAGCCCAGCACCGACTTGCTCTCCGTCGGAGCGAGAAGGAGACCGGACGACGTCGACGAGGTCCACGTCAAGGCACGGCGAGAACCGAGCAGCGAGTCCTCCGTCGCGAGCCTGGTCACGAGCGCTCGGAGCGGCTCGATGAACTCGCCCGGAGTGAAGAAGAAGCTCGGCTCGGGAATCTCCCAGACGATGAAGCGCGGGGCCGCGCGCCCGGCACGCATGGTGTCGACGAGGTCGGCCAGCATCACCAGGGGACCTCGCGCGGGGACTGAGCGGTCCGCCACGTACCGCTGAAGTCCGCCGGCCACCATCGACGCGAACCCGAAGTGTGCCGTGAAGCTCGTTCCGCAGACGACGACCGTCAGATCGGAGTCGTCGACGACGGGCCCCGAATCGTCCCGCGCGGCGTAGACGCTCGACGTCATGCACGTGTACTTCGAATCTGCAGCGGAACCGGGAACGAACCCGAGCATGCGCTGGAGGTCCCCGCGACGCGGCTCGTCCGGCAACTGGTGGAAGATCGCCTTCACGGGTCGCCCGGGGACGGCATCGCCGAAGCGTTCTCGCGCGGCCGCACCGACCGCCAGCGCCACGCGCCGCGCTCCCGCCGGTGTCCAGTGCGTGTCGTTGTTGATGAAGAACACGCCTTCACGCAGGTCGAGCGCAGGCCGTGCGTCGAGAACCCACAGCCCGGCGCGACGCAGTTCCGTCACGATCGCGCCGTACATCGATCTCACGCCGCGGGCCGACTTCGGGAGTTTCTCCGGGGCCATCGTCTCCTTGTTGGGAAGCGGGAGAACGAGGACCTCGGTCCCCTGGGCCTTCAGCCACCCGATGAGCGCCGCCATGTTCCGCACGTGCTCATCCAGCATCGCGTCCGCGCCCGGCGGCGGGTAGTCGACGGCCGTCGAGCGCAGGAAAAGCCAATGGTCCTTCCCCTCCACGAGCTGGGCGGTGATGACGCCCGCGGCGACTCCGAGGAACTCGTTGTACCGGGGCCGAACGGTGTCGGCGACCGCCGAGTCCGACGTCATGCGCTTCTCGATGGAGCGCGTCACCGAGCCGTCGAGCAGGCCGCTCAAGCTGAACTGGACGCCGCGCCAGGGTCGCTTGCCGTCCGCCCAGTCCCAAGCCGGCGCCCCAAAGACGATCACCCCGAACACGGTGATCGGGATCAGCAACCAGAACGAGAACTGCCGTTTGATCTCTGGATCGGGCATGGAGGCCAGCCTCGCGCACGGCGAGCGGCGGCGATCATCGCACGCGGGACGCCGTCTCCCTACGGTGTTTCGGGGACGACGGAGAGGTCGACGAGCCGCCCGCGTCACCAGACGTCGCAGGCGAGGACGCGCTTGATCGCCACTTCCTCACCGGCGATGGGCCAGTTCTCGAGTCCGACGAAGTCCCGATACCCGAGGGCATCCAACTGCTTGAGGACACGGTTGTAATGCACCTCGCCCGTTCCCGGCTCGTGCCGCCCGGGAGTGTCCGCGACCTGCGCGTAACCGAGCTGATCGATGCCGTCCTTCAGACGCCCGCAGAGATCGCCCTCGCTCAGCTGCATGTGGTAGAGGTCCCAGTTGATCTTCACCATGGGCGACTTCACGTCGCGGCAGATCTTCACTGCCGCAGGGCTCCCGTAGAGGCAGTGGCCCTTGTGATCGACGCGGACGTTCATGGGCTCGAGGATCAGCATGACCTTGTGCGCCTCCGCAATCGGCGCGACGAGGCGGAGCCCCTCCGTGATGTTCGCGTGCATCTGCTCCTGCGTCATGCCCTTCTGGTCGTTGCCGCCGACGACGGTCATCTTGCGGCACTTGAGCCGGTTCGCGACTTCGCACGCCTTCGTGATCTGCTCCACGAGCTTCTTGTGGTTGGCAGGGTCGTTCATGCCCGGCGAGAACCCCCAGGCGGTGAATTGGGCGATCTCCACGCCGAGGTCTCCGCACAGCTTGATCGTGTCGTCGAGTGGCTTGTCTTCGAACGGCCAGAACTCGACGCCCGAGAACCCGAACTGCTTGGCCTTCTTGATCCGGTCGAGGAACGGCAGGTTCCCCCACCAGATCTCGGCGTTGATGGCGAACTTCGTCTTCGTCTCGCGGACGGCACGGGCGATGTCCGCGGGAGCGCACCGCCCGGCGAGCCGCACGAGACTCTCGCGACGATCGAGGGCGGCGCCCATGGCGACGACGGCGGCTGACGTGATCAGCTCACGGCGCGTGAGCGGCGACGTTCTGGATTGCATCCGGAGGTTCCTCGTGTCCGACGGTTCAGGGTAGATGACTCAGGGCCGATGGAGCGACGGGATCGAGCTTCGAACCGGCGACGCCGGCCGACAGCGAGAGCTCGGCACCGCCCGTGCGGTTGAAGTAGTCGACGCGGATGACGTGAGCGCCGGCGGCCAATGCGATGGTGCCTCGGCGTGTCTCCGCCTGGTGCAGCCCGTCGTTGTCGACGACGAGTTCCTCGTCGATCCAAAGGCGCGAGCCGTCATCGGAGCTGAGCGCGAACTCCCAGACCTCCTCGCTCGGAACGGTGATGAACCCGGAGAAGCGCCAGCCGACCCCCTCCCGCGGCTCACCGCCGGGGATGGAGATCGCGGGAGCGGTCGTCGTGGTTCCTGGTTTCGTCTTCGTCCAGTCGGGAAGCTTCTTCCAGTCGCCGAGGAATCGGCCTGCAAGGAGGCCCGAACGGGCGTCGGCCACGGCGACGGCGGGCCGGGGCTTCACCTTCTCGAACGTCTCGCGAACCACCGCGTTCACCGGCTTGGTGGAGACGAAGGAACGAGCGCGGACCTCCGTCGTATCGCGAACCGTGAACGGGCCCGTGTACAGAGGCGACGTCGCCGTCGGATCCTCGCCGTCGAGGGTGTAGCGGACGTCCACTCCCGGATTGGACGCGCGGAGTGCGATCGTGCGCTCCGTCACGAACCGGCGCGCGGGCGCGACGATCTCCGGCCGGCGGAAGACGATGGGCGCTCCCTTCAGCTCCAGCGCGATGACGCTGTCGTAGGGATCGGGCGAACGCGGCGGCAACGAGAGCTCGACGCGACCGTCGCCCTCGGTGATCCCGATGCTGGCATCCGGAGCTGCGAGAAGCCTGGCGCCCGTGATCGTGTTGCCGAGCCCATCGAGGACGATCGTGGCCTTCGAGGGCCAGTCGAAGACGTGGAGGTAGAGCGTCGTGCCCCCTTCCCGAGCCTTCGCCGTGACGCGTCCCCAGGCTCCCGCGTCGATCGGGCTGGCGGTGGTCCCGTGGATCGACTCGCCGTTCACTGCCATCCATCCGCCCACCTGCTTCAATCGCTCGACACACGCCTGCGGGAATTCGCCCTCGGCCGTGGGTCCGACGTTCAGCAGGTAGTTGCCGCCCTTCGATGCGATGTCCGCGAGCATGCGAATCACCTCGGTGGTCGACTTCCAGTGCTCGTCCTTGCGGTTGTAGCCCCAGTGGTCGTTCAGCGTCATGCAGGTTTCCCAATCGACGCCGGGGAGCCCCTGCGCCGGAATCTCCTGCTCGGGGGTGCCGAAATCACCGGGGAAGTCGCCGGACTCCGTCATCCCCGCCATGCCACCGCGGCCCGTGCTCACGCGGTTGTTCACGATCACCGTGGGCTGGAGCTTGCGGCAGAGGGCATAGAGCTTCTTGCCCAGTTCATTGTTCCAGGTCGACTCCCATTCACCGTCGAACCACATGACCCCGATGGGGCCGTAGTTCGTGAGCAGTTCCTCCACCTGCTTGAAGAGGTACTCGGTGTATCGGTCGAAGCTGGCCTTGTCCGCCGGTCTATTCTCCCACTTGCGCCGTGGGAGGTAGTCGGGGTGATGCCAGTCCATGATCGAGTGGTACCAGCACATCTTCATGTCGTACTTGGCGCAGGCGGCGGCCAGTTCCTTCATGACGTCGCGCTTCGAGGGCGTCGACATCACGTCCCAGTCCGTCTGCGCCGAGTCGAAGAGACAGAAGCCGTCGTGGTGCTTGGAGGTGATCACGACGTACTTCATGCCCGCGTCCTTCGCGAGCTTGACCCAGGCCTCGGCGTCGAACTTCGTCGGGTTCCACTTCTCGCGGAACTTCTCGTACTCGTCCACCGGGATGTGCGCGGTCTCGCGGATCCACTCGCCGTGATTGGTGGCGCTCTTCCATTCACCGGCCGGGATGGCGTAGAGCCCCCAGTGGATGAACAGGCCGAAACGCGCCTCGCGCCACCACGCCATGCGTTCCTGCTTGGGGTCCTGTGCGCCCAGGCCCATGCACGCGAGGCCCAGGATCAAACCGGCGACTCCCACCCACGACACCGCCACGCTCGAGGTTCGCCTCACGCGGATCGCTCCAACGAAAACGCGCACCGATGACTTCGACCAGACGGGCGACAGTCTACGCCGGGCGTGGGCGTCCGGCGATCCGCGCCCCCTGGTCTATTTCGCTGGGCATCGCATCAACGGGTGCCGGCGAAGGCCGTGTAGCCGCCGCTGCCATTGGGCACGAACGTGATGCGCGCGGTGTTGGAGCTCATCCCGAGGAGGTCGAACGAGTCTCGGTACAGGCCGTTCGCCGCCGCCCCGAAGAGTTCCAGGAGCGACGTCCCTGCAGGGATCGAGACCCGCTGTCCGAACTGGAGCCCCGTGCTGCTCAGGTCCACGCTCTGGCTGGTGCCCGGCGTCGGCGCCGAGAGCCCTCCCGGAGTGATCCCCACGAGACCGGCGGACATGGTCGTCGACCCGAAGTACAGCGTGAAGACTCCGCTCGGGGTCGAGCCCAGGCCCTTGTAGAGCAGGAGCGCGAACGTGTTGCCATTGTTCTCACTCCCCGCCTCCACCGTGTGCTCGTAGGAAACCGTGAACGTCGTGGTCGATTCGGAAGTCCGGACCGTGCCTCCGAGAGCCGGTTGGTTGTTCAAGTCATCCCACAACAGCGCGATGCGCGGCGGTCCCATGACCATGGACGCCTCGCTCCCTACCGCCGTCGGGTCCGCCGCATCGAAGGTGCAGTTGCCGTTCGAGCTGACGAAGATCCCGGACTTCAGCGAGCCGTAGAAGGGCCAGAGGCCGAAGGAGTTGAAGAGAATCGCCTCGATACCATCGTCGACGCTCGCACCGCCAGCCACGACATCCCCCACTGGGATTTGAGGCGACGCAATCGTGATGGTCGTCGCGGCCGTGAGCGCGTAGCTCGATGCGGATCCGGTGTCACGAACGATCCCCTGGACCGCGAACGTGACTCCCAGCGGCACCGTCTCGGGAACCTGCCCCTCGAGGAAGCCGTACCCGCTGGAGTTCATCGTTCCGAGGATCACGTTGATCGGGTTGACCGGGTCGAATCCGTTCACCGCGATGAGGAGCGGGAACGTCAGGTCCAGGTTCACGATCCCGTAACCGCCGACGATCATTCCCACGTCCGCCGGAGCGCCCATCACGAGTGCCCAAGGCGTATTCGGCGAGCCGCTCGCGCGGAAGACGATGCGCTGCCCGGGCGCCGCGCGGAACGTGTACGGCGTCTCGTTGCGGAAGTCGCCGGAACCGTCCAATGCGGTGAACAGGCCGTCCGTGTGGCTGGATTCGAGAACACGCAGGCTGCCGGTGTTCGACCCGTGGCCGTTGCGCTCACCTACGGTCAGTCGGACGTTGTCGATGTAGGCACTGCACGGGGCCGCCGGGTCGCCCCCATTCCCCAGTGTGATCTCGATGCGCATCGAAGTCCCGACGGGCACCGCCGACAGGTCGGCGAACGCCCGCTTGTACCCCGCCGGTGCATGGACGCCACTCGCCAGGAAGCTCGCCAGCGGCGCAACCCACGTCGGAACGCCCGCGGCGGCGCCCGGAACGTTCGTGTACGGGGGCACGCCTGCCAGGCGTCCGGTATCCAGGAACAACACGTTCTGGATCAGGCTATTCGTGTTGGCGTCCACGACGTCGATCGAGATGAAGTCGTTGTAGATGCCACCCGTCAGCGCTTCGACCGGCAGCCACTCCCAATCGATGAACAACCCGCAGTACGCACCGTTCGGCCGTTGCACGGTCTGGGTCACCTGCCCCACGGTCCCCGGCGCGTGGGGCCCCCAACCCGCGGTCGTCGGACCGGTATTGCCGGAGCTCATCCGCAGATACTGGTTGCCCTGGGTCGGGAAGAGTTCGTCCGGCGCGTTCCAGATCATCGCGGATCCTCCGGTCAGCGCCCACCCAGCAGGCATGAACCCCGGGGCTCCCACCTCGAAGCTGCCGTTGACGACCTGTGCGCTGGCTGCGGCACAGAGCGCGAGCACGAGCACGAGTGAAATCAGGGCTGCGCGTTTCATGACAGACCTCCGTGGAGCTGAGAGCCGTCCGGCGAGCGAGTCTCCCGTCGCGTCGAGGCGTCCGATCGTGGAGCCGACCGGTGCATTTGGGCGCGTCGATTGCGCGCAGGAGGCCGCGTTCCGGGCCGCACTCCCTTCCTCCGTCCGAACCGTACGCCCGGATGCAGGACGTTCGAATGGCACGAAGTGGGGAGGCCCGGAAAACGGGTCGCGACTCCGTCGATCCACGTCGCGAGCCGCGGTGGTCGACGTGCGCATGAACCGTGAAGGAAGTTCACGCTCGGCGGCGCGAGCGTCCTGATCGCTGCATCGCGACTGCGCGCTTCGCCGACACGAACCGAACGACGCCGCGCTCGCAAACCGAGCCGCGGGACAGGCGAATCGGCGAGGGCTCGCTGCCGTTCGACGCAGCATCGCGCACTTCGGTCGCCGGCCCCGAGGGTCGGAGTCCGCCGCCGCAGGTCACGTCGACGCGTGAGATCGCCGCCACGCTCCCGAGCTCCGGGCGGAGACGTGGTCGCACGTTGCGGAACGGGCCATCACGTCCCGCAATACCGCGTCGAATGCGCTCGCGAGAGGTCGTTTTTCGGATGTTGCGGACCCGAACTCGGGCTGCGCGTTTCCACCTGTGGCGAGCCCGATGGACACATTCCTCCCGCGGGGAAGACAAACCGCGAGATCTCTATAGGATGTTGCGACCCCGTCCGGGTGATGCGCGTTCCGTTCGGCCCCGAGTTGGAACCGCGAAGCTGCCCGGACCCGATTCATTCGCGGTCGCCCCCCGAGCCAATTTGATGAAGTTCGTTGCCGTCCCCCGAGGCGTCCTCGGGGCTGATTCATCGTCACCCCTGTCGTTCCGCTCAACTCTCATCCCCGTCGCGTTCCTCGCCGCACTGGCCCTCGCCGATGCCGCAATCGGGCAGTCGGCTGCAATGGCACCGCTCGCCGGGATCGCCATCGCCACACCGGCCGACGGTGCGAAGGTCGCCAACGCCGTCATCGTCCGCGTCTGCGTCGGGAACAGCATCCGCATCGCTTCCGCCGAGTTCCGGATCGACGGGGTTCCGTTCGCGACCGACGCGCTGGCACCCTTCGGCGCAACGTTGAACACGAGCACCTACTCGAATGGCGCCCACGTCCTCTCCGTCCAGGCGCAGGGGCCGCACGGGGAGATCTACCGCGCTCAATCCGCCGTGGTCATCGACAACGCGTCGGCGACGATCAACGTCCCCGCCAACCCGCCGGTCGCGACGCAACAGTTCGTCTCGCCGCCGGTCTACGTCTCCTCCATCGAAGGTGAAGTCGTTGCGTTCCCGGTCATCCTCGACAACCCGAACAACGCCCTGAACACGATCACCGCCCAGTCGATCGTGAACGGAGTGCCATCGCCGCTCCTCTACAACCAGTCGTTGAACGCCGACACACGCGTCTTCCATTGGTGGACCACCTTGGGACAGGCCGGTACCCACGTGGTTCGGTTCCACGCGCAGGACACGGCGGGTGCGACCGCTGACCGCGACGTCACGTTCGTGATCCAGCCGCGGCAACCGTTCCACGGGCCGATCCTGCGCGTGCGCGCCACGTCGAATGCGCCGCAGAGCACCTACTTCGCCCCCGGATCGACGTACGAGGTCCGTGAAGGGTCGCCTCAGGTCGTGATGCGCGTCGACCTCACGCCGTCCGCCGGCGGCTTCGGGCCCGTCAGCGTCCTCGCGGCCGGCCTCCCGCCGGGCCTCCAATGGATGCCGAGCACGACGCAGAGCG
Organism: Planctomycetota bacterium; assembly: GCA_044222185.1. Taxonomy (GTDB): domain Bacteria; phylum Planctomycetota; family CAIWVZ01; genus JBGANV01. The sequence goes on along the minus strand of JBGANV010000007.1, from coordinate 144,830 downwards.
TGGGATACATCTCCGGATACCCCACCGGATCGAGCGCGGGCACGTACGAAGTCAGCCTCATCTCGCGCGACGCATCCGGGCGCCTCGGCAAGTTCCGTTTCTCGCTGCTCGTACGCGACGTGGTCCAGGCACAGGAGCAGTGGTTCCTCCTGCCGACCATCAACGGCGCCGCCCAGCAGAACCCGGTGGACCCACTCTTCCTGCTTCCCATGAAGTCGGTGGCGGGCACGGTCCAATTCCGCTCCGTCGCCGCCGACAAGGGTGGCGTCGCCATCGTTCCGCAGCCCGGCAATTTGAAGGTCGTATACCGGATCGACGACGTCGTCGTGAGCCCGCCGCTGTCGCCGTCGACGACGTTCAGCTGGGACAGCACGACGGTGCCCGACGGCACGCATGCATTGAACGTCGAGCTCGTGGATGCGGACACGTTCGTCAACCGGCTTCAGACGCGCGTCATCCCGTTCGGCGTCGAGAACACGGCGAGCCCGCCTCGCGTCGACCAGGCGCAGGTTGTGCCGACCTTCGGGCCGACCTATCGGCAGGTGTTCAGCTCGCAGCGGATCGATCGCTTGACCTACACGGGCGAGCTCGCACCGATCCCGAGCCACCCTTGTCCGGTCGTCCCATCCGTTCCGCCCTCCTCGGCGGCGGAGGCGCTCTCGCTTCGAAGCGAGGGCATGTGGTTCGGGGTCCCCATCCTCCACGCCGTCTCGGGGCTCTACGAACCCGAGCCCCGTCTCTACCGGGTGAAGAGCTCGCTCTCCTCGACGAACCCGAATCGGGACAAGCTCGTCGTGCACCCGCACTACGCTCGCGGTGCCACGTCGAGCGAAGCCGCCGCCCCCGACAACGACCGCATCGACTGGTGGTGCGGCACGCGCGGCAGCGCCACCGTCAGCCCATTCTCGTCGTTCGTTCCGAACCCGGTCACGACGGGCTTCCTCGGCATCGACGTCAGCGGTCGCTTCTTCAAGATCGCGGGCGACGGCCAGATGACGACGCTCGCCGGCATGGTGAACCGGCGCGCGCAGCCGGGACTGCAGATCCGCCCGCCCTACCTGTTCACGGACGCGTCGATCCCGATGTCGACGGTCATCGCGGCGGACAAGGACGTGATCGGCAACTTCAACGGGGTGCCCTTCTCGGTGGCCGACGACCTCGCCGTTTCGCCCGGCGATCCCAACGTGATCTACGTCGCCGACATGATGAACGACCGGATCGCGAAGATCGATCTCACGGGTTCCACCACGGCGCTCGTGAACCCGGGAAACGGCCAGCCCAACATCACCACGTTCGCGGGCTCACCCACGTCGTCGCAGCACTACGTGGACGGGCCCATCGCCCAAGCACGGTTCAATCGCCCGACGAGCCTCATCTTCGACGACAACGGCGACATGATCGTCTCGGACCGCGACAACTGCGCCATCCGCAAGATCATCATGAACGGCCCGGGCGCGGGCACGGTCGTCACGCTCGCGGGAGGTTCGCTCGCCGGGCCCGTCCCGCCCGCCGAGGCGAGCGTCAACCCGCTCCTGTACCCGCCGAACGTGCCGGGTGGCAATGCGACGCAGACCGTCGCCGACTGGATCCACTATCCGCAGTGCGTCCGCGTGAACTCCCAGGGGCGACTCATCGTCTCCGAGAACCTCACGAAGGTCGTCAAGGAGATCGACCTCGTCACCGGCATCGTGAAGATCGTCCGAAGCCACCTCCTCGAGACGACGTCGCTCAACGACTGGACGTGGGTCGAGGTCGATCGTCATGGGCTCGTGGGTCCGGTCGACGACATCTTCGTCCCTCTCGTCGGCGGGCTCGGGAACTCGTTCATCTGGCGCATGTCGGCTGACGGTCTCTTCAGCGGTGAGTTCCTGAACTTCCGCGGCGTGTTCCCCCTCGGCAACGGCGTTCAATGCCAACCCGATCTCGGGCGCCATTACCCGTGGGCCATCGTGATCGACGACCACGACGCACAGATCCTGACGACGGGCATGGGCTCGACCGGGCCGCTCCTCATCCGGCGAAATCGACCCAGCATCGACCCCGAGCAGAACGACCGTCTGACCTTCCTCAACGGTGAGACGATCCACTGGCTCGGGACGGTGCCGGCGTTCCCCATGAACTCACGGCCGTCATTCGTCGCGACGCACGGCCCCCAGGGATACACGCGGTTGGGAACGATCCTGAACTTCGACGACTACGCGGCCCAGTACCTCGCCGACACGGCGAGCCAGGGCATGCAGGTCGCCTACGACAACCTCGCGAATGCGATCCGTGGCGGCTTCGGCGGAAACGTACTGCGCCCCGAACTCACGGGCCGGGACATGCGAAGCTACGTCTACTTCGTGCTACGCAACTCGCTGTACGCTGCGACGAACACGTTCGCCATCCCCGACGTTCCACCGGATGCCCGGATGCCCGAGGTCCGGCGCCTCGTCGTGAACCGCGACGCCGAGCCTACGGCACCCGGCTTCGATCGCGTCACGGTCTCCTGGTGGACGGACGAACCGACGGTCGGCACCGTCACTTTGAGCCCCGATGGCGTGATCCCTGCCTGCCGCATGTACGAGATCGAGAACGTGACGGCGCCCGCGACCGTTCACACGCACGTCATGCGGTTCATCCCGGCTTCGAAGGACCTCTACTTCACGCTGACGGTGAAGGACGTGACCGGCAATACCTGTTCTCAAACCTTCTGACGCGGGCCGGCGCGCCGCCGGCTTGTGAGCCCGCCGCCGGCTCACCAAACTTGCCGCGCCATGACAATCCGCAGCGCCCTGAAACGGCTCGGCGTCCTCGTACTCGTATTGCTCGTCGCGATCCAGTTCTTCGGCCCGAAGCGCACGAACCCGAGCGTCGACGCATCGAAGACGCTCCAGGCCGCCACGGCCGTGCCGGCGGACGTCACGGCGATTCTCGCGCGCTCGTGCGACGACTGCCACACGAACAACACGGCATGGCCCTGGTACACCTACGTGGCGCCGGTGAGCTGGTTCATCATCCGCCACGTGGATTCGGGACGGCGCCACCTGAACTTCTCCAAGTGGGGCGAGTACGCGCCCAAGCGTCAGCTCGACAAGCTCGGGGAAGTCGTCGAGTTGGTCAACGAAGGGGAAATGCCGCTCACGTCCTACACGCTCCTTCACGCGTCCGCGAAGCTGGACCCGGCCGCCAAGGCCCGCCTCGCGGAGTGGGCATCGGCCGAGCGCGGCCGCCTCTCGGGTGCGCAGCCCGAATCGCGGAAGTAGACTCCGAGCCTCGAATGAAACCCATGCGGCGCGGAAACAAGGAGATCGTGATCGTCGGAGATCGGGTCCTGGTGCGGCCCGATGCGGGCGAGAGTCGCACGAGCGTCGGGCTGTTCCTTCCGCCGGGGGCCGTCGACAAGGAAGCGGTCCAGGGCGGGACGATCGTGGCCCTCGGGCCCGGCACTCCAACGACGCCGCCCGATGATGACAGTGAGCCGTGGAAGCGCCCGAAGACCGAGCCCCGCTACCTCCCGCTCCAGGCCGAACTCGGCGATTACGCCGTGTTCTTCCGCAAGGCCGCCGTGGAGATCGCATTCGACGGAGAGAAGCTGCTCGTCGTCCCCCATGGCGCGATCCTGGTTCTATTGCGTGAGCCGCAAGTTCCGGACGCGCTGCCCGAATCCATCTGAGTTGCGGAGGCTGACGCCTCACCGGTCGTACCAGCGTACTCGGAACTGTCGGGCCCCCCGGGGAACCGCATGGGCCCCGTCGACCTCGATCAACTGCCCGCGAAGGGCTGCGAGAACCCTCTCATGAACATGAAACTGCCCGCGTGTCTCCTGACGGCCCTGGTCCTCTGCTCCTCGTCGCTGATCGCCGTCGCGCAGGACGACGCCGACCGGCCACGTCTCGGCGTCACCGTCGCGTTGGATTCGGACGAAGGCCTCCGCGTCGACGGCGTGCGCGCGGGTAGCCCGGCCGAGAAGGCGGGGATCAAGGCCGGGGACGTCCTCGTCGCCGTCAACGGGAAGAAGGTCGGGACCGACGGGGATCTCGTCGGGGTTCTCGACCAGTTGAAGTTCGGCTCGACGGTGGACGTCACCGTCCTGCGTGACGGCAAGGAAGTCCCGCTGAAGGTGACCTTCCCGCCCCGAGAGGACGGCGACCCGAAGGCGTGCCTCGCGCGCTTGACGAGGATCTTCGAGGGAAAGCCCACGAAGGAGCAGCTCGCCGAGGCCAAGGCCGAGATCGAGAAGCTGAAAGCGATCGTCGAGAAGCTCCAGTCCCACGAGACGTCCAAGGCCCCGGCGGCGAAGCCCGCGCACGAGCCGTCCGGGGATGATGACGACCGCCCGAACCCGGGCCATGTCGATCCTCAGAAGATCAGCGCCCGCGTGTCGGAACTCCTCTCCGAAGGCTCCTCGATATCCGAGGTGAAGAAGATCATCGCCAAGGAGTTCCCTGGCGTGATGATCCAGATCAAGACTTCGGCCGGCGGCGACGAGGATGACGACGAGGGCGAGGATGCGCCGGTGGCGAAGCCCGCCTCCCGTCCCGCGGCAGACTCCCGCCCTGCGACCGACTCCAAGCCTTCCAAGTGAGTCCGTGACGCACACGCTCACCGTCGCCCAGGCCCGCGCGATCGACGTGGACGCCGTCACTCGGCTCGGCATGCCGTCGCTCCTCTTGATGGAGAACGCGGCGCGGGCGGTGGCTGACGAAGCGCGCGCCCTGGGGCCGCGTTGGGTCGTTCTCTGCGGCCCCGGCAACAACGGCGGCGATGGGCTCGCGTGCGCGCGCCACCTCGGGCCGCGGGCGATCGTTCACCTCCTCGCGGAACCCGATCCACATCGTTCGCCGGATGCGGCGCTCCAGCTCCGCATCCTCCGAAACGCCGGGCGCGAGATTCGAGCGGGCACCCCGCCTGACGTCGAAGCGCTCGCCGGACTCGTGTGGATCGATGCACTCTTCGGCACCGGCCTCACTCGCCCCCTCGACGGCTCCGCTTCGCTCTGGGTCTCATCGTTCAACTCCGCCCGTGGCCCCAAGCTCGCCGTCGACATCCCGAGCGGCCTCGACGGCGACACGGGCGCGGTGCTCGGCGTCGCGTGCCGTGCGGACGTCACGATCACGTTCGTCGCGCCGAAGACGGGGATGCTCACTCCCGCCGCGGCGCCCTACGTCGGCCGCATCGTGGTTGCATCGCTGGGGCTGCCGTGAGGCGGCCTTTCTTGATCCGAGCGCGAAACGACGTTGCTTGTCGTGAATCGCGAGCGAAACGCCTGCCGCGCGACCTTGCCTGCTGACGCGACGCCGCGCGCGGCTCGCCCGCGGGCCTCACTCCCAGGCAACGATCTCGCGCCCCGCGGCGTCCATGAAGAACGTGCGATACTCGAGTCCGTCGCCCACGAGCAGTCCCGACGCCGGATGCCGGAGGATCCGATAGGGCCAATGGGCTCCGTCGGCCTCGAGGAAGGTCCCTTCCTTCGGGATCTCGACGATCACCTCACCGCGGCTGGGCCGAACGAACATCAAACCGAACGATGCCGTTCGCGGGTGATAGAGCAGCGTGATTTCCGTCACCCGCTCGAACGTCTCGGGGAACGTGGTCTCGTGGCGGCCCGGCGGGAGATCGTCGTCGAGCTCGATGCAGGCGGCGTCCGTGTCCGTCTCCGTGACGAGCCGTTCGCCGCCGTCGAAACGCTCGTGCGCATACGTCGCATCGGTCAACGGCATGAGGCGCGTGGGATCGAGCAGGAACAACCGGACCCGTCCGGGCTCGGGCGAGCTCAACGCGATTCCTCCGGGCGGACTCGTCGGGGCGTAACGCAGCTTGCTCCACACGACGGCGCAGGGCGCACCCTCGTGGCTCAGCTCGATCACGGGGATCTTCCGCCCGTTCTGCACACTGAGCGCGAACGCCCATCCCGCCGCCCCGGGCACCGCCATGGGCTCACCGGCGCGCACGATGTGGAGCAAGTTCGGCTGGGAGCGGAGCCATTCCGCAGCCTCTCGGTGCGATGGATCGTCGACGACCATCGCACTCGGAACGCGACGAGGCGATGGAAGTCCATCGTCCCCGCAACCGGCGGCCAGACACGCCAACGCCGCCGACCACGCGAGCCAACGACCGTGGCGGCGATGGCGCCTCGATCGTCGCATCACTTGAACGCGATCGGAATCGTCAGGCGCGAACCGCCGCGCTCGAGCACCAGCGTCTTGTTCGGCTCGCCCCCATTCAGGGTCGCGCGGAGCGCGAAGCGGTCCTTCAGCTTCACGCCATCCAGTTCGAGGAGCGTGTCGCCGACCTTCAATCCGACCTTGGCAGCGACCGAGTCCGCCTCGATTCGACTGACGACGAGCGTGTCCTTCTCGAACTCCACACCGAGCACGCGTGAGGTCGGGATGGCGCCGCGGGGGCTGCGCAGGCCCTCGCGACTGAGCAGGTGGTCCAGGTTGGCGACGCCGTAGGCGCCGAGTGCAATCACCGTGGCCGTGTGACGCTGATACTCGGGGATCGCGATGTCGTACGTGTCGTTCTGCGTGTGCCAGCCGTAGCGGTAGACCGCGCGGCCCTTCTGGTCCCAGTAGAACCCCGGCACACCCATGGCGAGGAACGACCCGTGGTCGCTGCCGCCGCCGGACAGGCCGTCGACCTCGCGAACGTCGAACGGCATTTCGGGCTCGAGCTGCAACGCGGGCGCGAACACCGCCTTGAAGTCCGCCTGGTGTGATTTCGTCCCCGCCACACCGGAGACGTAGTTGGTCCCGCCGTCGTGGACGAACACGGCGGAGATCTTGTCCAGCTCGGCCTGATGCTTCTTGCACCACGCCGCCGAACCGAGAAGCCCCTGCTCTTCCCCGCTCCACAACATGAAGCGGATCGTGCGCCGCGGCTTGACGCCAGCGGCGGCGAGGATCCGCGCTGCCTCGATCGTCGACGACGCGCCGGTGCCGTTGTCCGTGGTTCCGGTGGCCCCGTCCCAGGAGTCGATGTGACCGCCGACGATCACCATCTCGTCCGGCTTCTCCGTGCCCTTCAGGTCGGCGATGACGTCGTAGAGCGGGATGGGCCCCTTCTTGAAGTTGTTCCGGATGTCGAACTCGAGCTCGACCCGTCGGCCGGCGACGAGTTCGTTCGCCATGGCCTTCCACTGCTCGTCGATGACCGAGATCACGGTGCGAGTGGGGAGTTTCTCCCAGTCGACGTGCCAGTTGCCGCTCACCCAGACGAGCTCGGCCCCGCTGGATCGGATGATCCCGAGCGGGCGCATCTCGTCGTAGGCGCGATCGAGCGCGTCGCGCACGTCCTTCGAGATCGCGGCCGGGCGCGTGTCCGCGCCCGCGCGCGTGCTCCGCGAATCGTCCGCGGGCTCGAGCACCCAGCGCCCCTTCAGCTGGTCCTTCTGCTTCGCGAGATCGTCGAGGGTCGTCGGCGCGAGGACCGCGTCACCGCGCTGCCGCCCCTTGGTGCCGGCGCTCCACGCGGGCGTCACGCAGACGAGCGTCATCTCGCGGGGGGCGATCATCCGACCCGACCACGGCCCCCGGTTGAACCCCACGGGGAAGGTGCCCCACTCCTCCATCCGCGCGTCGAGCCCCATGGACTTGAAGCGGTCCGTGGCCCATTCGCAGGCCTGCGTGAGTCGATCGGAGCTGGTGAGGCGCGGCCCGATCCGGTTGGTCAGGTGATCGAGGTGCTCCATCACCTCCGAATGGCGCAGCCCCTGCTCGACGATCGCCGCGACGGCGGGATCCGACTGGGCGAGCCCTCGCCCGACCAGCGCGAGAAGAGCGACGAGAAGGACGCTGGTGCGAATTCGCATGGCCTGCTCCCGGCGAGATCCTGCGTCGAACGACGGCACCGCCCCGTCACGGTCAGCGCACGGGGCGAGGACGGCACGGCGGAAGCCCCGCGGCTTGCGCACCGCTCACTTCGAGTCGTCGGGCGTCGGCGGAACCCAGTTGAACTTCTCTTTGATCTGGGCGAGCAGGCCGTCGATCTGCTCCTTCGTGCCCGTGACCTTGAAGATGCTCGCGTCCTCGTGCTTCGCGAGGAGCGTCTGCCCCTTCGCCCAGTCGCGCGCGAACTGGACGACCTCGGCGCGGAACTCGGCGCGGTACTTCTTGAACGTCTGCGTGTACTTGATGGCTGGTTCGGTCGTCATGGTCGCGCTCAATCGGCCGGGAAGTTAACCGGAGCGGCGTGCCGTTGGAATAGCCGCCGGGGCGCGGCGCCGAGGGGACCCAGACCCACTCAATCCCATTTGGGTCCGTGCCCCGGATCGTTCGGGTCCGGCGGCGTCTCGCGGACCTTCTTCTGAGCCTCGCGGAACAGCTTGTCGAGATGGTCCGACTGGTTCCTCACCTTGTCCTGGGCCGCGAGGAACTCGGTCTTGAGGCGCTCCTCGGCGGCTCGCGCGTTGCGGATCGCCACGTCGAGGACGTCTTCGCCGGCGCGGCGGTCGTCGGCCAGGTGGGGTCCGCGCCGGTGGGAAAGGACCCGCTCCTTCGCCACGTCGACTTCGAGGACTTCGCCGCAGCACGGGCACTTCACGCTGATCACGGGTTTGTGCGACATGACGGGTCCTCCGATGCTCGGCGCCGATCCTACCGCGCACGTGGCGCCAGGGGTATCGGTGCGCAGGCGGTAGGATCGTCGCGCATGACCCGCCAGCTGCCGCTGTTTCGCGAGGACGCGCTCCCTGACGAGCTCGCGGCGGCAACGCCGCGGGCAGGAGCGCCGCACGCGGGCCACGCCCCCGACGCCATCGCGTCGGCGGCGGCAGCGCTCTACCCCGGCGTGGTCGTTCGCGTGACCTACCGCCGCCAAAGGCGCCAGCTGTTCCGCTTTATGCACCGCCCCGACGGATCCGTCGACGTGGCCGCCAACGAGGTGTTCAGAACGGCCCCCGAACCGATCGCGGCGGCGTTGGTGCAGGTCGTCGTCGTCCGCCAGATCCCCGTCCGGCTTCGCCGCGCGTTGGCGACGAAGATCCGTGACTGGTTCGGATCGGACGCGGCGCCGACGACCCGCCGGCCGCGCTTCCTTCCTCCGACCGGCCGCCACCACGACCTCACTCCGCTCGTCCTCGCCGCGGCGACCCGGCTCTCGCGGCCGTTCGAAGCCGACGTGGGCTGGTCGGTGACGCCCACACGACGCCTCCTCGGGCGCTTCGAGCGCGGGGACCCCCGGCCCGTGATCATCATCAACCGCGCGCTCGATGCGGCCCTGGTGCCCGCCTGGTACCTGGAGTTCCTCCTGTACCACGAGCTGCTGCACGGGGTGATCCCGGCGCGTCCCGGTCGCGGGCGGCTCCTCGTCCACCCTCCCGAGTTCCGCCGAATGGAGCGCGAACATCCAGCCTTCCAGAGGGCGCGCCGCTTCGAGCGGTGGGTCACCGGGCGGGGCTTCCGACTCCTCCTCGCGGACGCACCGCCGTCGGTCGTTCCCGCCGACCTGCGCATCGCGCATATCGTTTGAGTCACGGCCGCAGACGGCGTCGAGAACCCTAAAGGGTCCACCGCGATTCCGGTCGAAAACGGGGATGGCCAAACCTCGCATTCGCCTGTCGGAGTCGTTGCATGCGTTCACCGTGCGCGTTCCCCCCTCGGCACCGGTTGACGCCGGGCTTCACCCTCGTGGAGCTGGTCGTCGTCGTGTCGATCCTCGCTCTACTCTCCGGAGTCCTGATCCCGGTCATCGGATCGGAGATGGACAACTCGCGGCGCGCGCGAGCCACGACCGACATCGAGACGTTCGCCCACGCCTTCGCTCAGTACAGAGCCCACACGGGGTTCTGGCCCCACGACTACAACCTCGCCCCGGGAGCACTCGGCAACGCCGTCATCGAGCTGCGGCAGTTCGAGTGTCTCTATCAGAACACTCACAATCACCCGAACTGGAAGGGACCGTACCTCTCGATCGGATACACGCCGCCGCAAGGTGCGACCCGAGTGGCCGGCGAGACGGCTCAGGAGGGCGTGTTCGACCCGTGGGGGCACGCATACCGGGTCAGCTACACGGCAGCTGCCGCCGCAGATTCCATGGAATGCTCCGTCGCCGTGTTCTCGGTCGGCCCCAACGGCGTCCTCGAAACGTCCGACGCGAATCTGGCCCACGGCGACGCGAGTGGCGACGACATCGTCATCCTCGTGACGCCTGGCGCCTGAGGGATCATCATCGTGCTCGCCGCCGACATCGCAGTCATTCCGAATCGCACGGTGGCCGCGGTCGAGGACGGGCCGCGCAGCCCGGCGCTCACGCTCGTCATTCCTGTGCGAGACGAAGCGTCCACGTTGCCATCGAGCCTGGACGTCATCGCCCGGTGGGTCCGGTCGACGCACCTGCCGGTCGAGGTCCTCGTCGTGGACGACAACAGCTGCGACGGAACGCGCGCAGCCGCCGAGTCGTTCATCCGCAGGCTGCCGCTTCTGCGCGTGCACCGCAGCCTGGAGGACCGCGGCCCGGTCGAATCGACGCTCACGGGTGTGCAACTCGCCGAAGCGCCGGTGATCCTCGTCGGCAATGCGGACGCCGTCGCCTCCAACACCCACGTGCTGGCCGAGTTGCTCGGCTCCATCGTGGAGGGATACGACCTCGCCGTGTGGCTGAGCGCTCCGCCCCTCGATGCGCATCACTCGACCGGTGACGGCATCGCGGACGTCTGCATGGACTGGATCCGCGCCCACGTGCTCGGGCAGCGCAAGCCTCCTCCGTCGGAGCCGCTCAAGGTGATCCGCACGGAGAGTGCACGACGCCTCCTGTCGCTCGCGCAGCTTCACGGATGGGACACGAGCGTGCCGTGGCTCGACCTCTCCGCCCAGGCCAATCTGCGCGTGTCTCGGCACTTCGCGACCAGGCGCGAATCACCGCGAGCGCCTGCATGACCACCGGAACGACGCCCCGCCTGGGGATTCTCGGCGAGACCCTCGTGCGCCAGGGCGTCCTCACGCCTGGCCGGCTCGAGATGGCGCTCTCCGAGCAGGCGACACGCGGGGGGCGCCTGGGCGCGGTTCTCGTGGATGCGGGCTTCTGCACCGAACAACAGATCTGTCAAGCGCTCGCCGCGCAGTTCCACCTCGCCTTCGTCTCGATCGACTCGAAGGATGTGGACCTCGAGACGGCGCATCGAATCGGTGTCGAGCGGCTGCGGGCGCGGAACATGATCCCGCTGAAGCCGTCCGCGCGCCGCATCCGGATCGCGACGAACGATCCGCTGGACGTGGAGGCCGTCGACGGCGTGCAGGCGCTCCTCCACGTGCCCGTGGAGACGGTCGTCGCACTGAAGGCCGAGATCGCGCGCGAGATCGAACGCGTGGCGCGCCTCGAGCCGCGGCCCGACGCGGACGCTCCGGCGAAGCTCGCGGGCCCGGCGAGCGAGACGGACGTCAACCCGCTTCTGGACGAAGTGTTCCAGGACGCCGTCCACTCGCGTGCGACGGACATCCATTTCGAGCCGGACGAGCGGGTGTTCCGAGTCCGCTACCGCGTCGACGGCGTGCTGCGGCAGGGGCGCACCTGGCCCAAGGAAACGGCGGCGCTGTTCATCGCGCGCGTGAAGGTCCTCGCGGACCTGGACATCTGCGAGCACAGACTTCCACAGGACGGACGCTCGCAGTTCACGACGCCGACGGGCAAGGTCGACATGCGAATCTCGATCCTGCCGACCGTGCACGGCGAAGGTTGCGTCATCCGGCTGCTGGACACGGCGCGCGGCGTCGAGCCGCCGTCGTCCCTCGAGATGGCGCCGCGCGTGCTCGATCCGCTGCTCGCGATGGCACAGCGCCCCCACGGACTGATCCTGGTCACCGGACCGACGGGCTCGGGCAAGACGACGACGCTCTATTCCCTGCTGTCCACCATCGACGCGATGGAGAAGAAGGTCATCACCGTCGAGGATCCCGTGGAGTACACGATCCCGATGGTTCGCCAGTGCCAGGTGAAGTCGTCCATCGGCTTCACGTTCGCGAGCGCGCTGCGAGCGATCCTCCGGCACGACCCGGAAGTCGTCCTCATCGGCGAGATCCGGGACAAGGAGACCGCCGAGATCGCCACGCGGGCCGCGCTCACGGGACACCTCGTGATGTCGACGCTGCACACGAATTCCGCCGCAGGCGCCGTCCCGCGCCTCATCGACATGGGCATCGAGCCGTTCCTGGTCTCGTCGACGCTCCTGGGAATCGTGGGTCAGCGGCTCACGCGCCGTCTCTGCAAGGAGTGCTCCGTGCCGACGGAGACGAAAGTCAAGAAGCGCATCGAGTTCTCCGCGGAACTCCAGGCCCGCGCCGACCAACGTCGCGATCCGGTTGGGTGCTCCAACTGCGCGCGCTCGGGCTTCAAAGGGCGCATCGGGCTCCACGAGCTGTTCGTCATCGACGATCCGATGCGAAAGGCGATCCTCAACCGTCCCACCGAAAATGAGCTCCTGGAGCTGGCATTGAGCGGAGACTTCCGCCCCATGTCGTTCGACGGCCGCGAAAAGGTCCTCGACGGCAAGACGACGCAAGCGGAAGTCGATCGCGTGACGATGGCGTAGTCAGGTCAGACCGAGCAGAGGCGGGAAGGAGGACGACGATGCCCACGTTCGACTACGTGGCCGTCCAGGCAGACGGAGTTCGGTGCAACGGTCGCTCCGCGGCCGCATCGATCGACGATCTGACGAAGCTCCTCCGGCAGTCCGGTCAGTTCCTCGTCAAGGCGAGCGTGTCCTCGGCGCACGGCCCCAAGGCGACGAGCGCGCGCATCCCTCCCCTCGTGCTCGCCGACCTCACCGAACGACTGGAGATCCTCACGAAAGCGGGATTCCCCATCGCCGAGGCCCTGGCGCAGATCTCGGCGGACACCGTCCACTCGCAGACCCGCGCGATCCTGCGCGACCTCCAGGAACGAGTGAGCCACGGCGTCACGTTCTCCGAGGCCCTGAGCCATCACCCACAGGTCTTCGACGAAGCGTACCGGACCGTGGTGGAGGCCGGAGAGCAGTCGGGTGCACTGGACACGGTGCTGGGATCACTGGCGCAGAAACTCACCTGGCGCACGCAGGTCAACCAGCAAATCAAGTCCGCGTTCCGCTACCCGTGCATCGTGCTCGTGATGCTGGTCGGACTTCTGCTGCTCGTGATCCTCTACTTGATCCCGCGCGTGTCCGGGATTTTCGAGCGAGCGCGCATCGCTCCTCCGCCGAGCACGGTGTTCCTGCTGGCGACGAAAGACGTCATCCTGGCGAAATGGCCGCTGCTCGTCGGCGGCCTGGTCGGCGCCGCCATCGCGCTCAAGCTCTCGCTCCGATTCCGACGAACCCGGCATCTGATCCAGGAGATCCTGTTCCGGGTACCCGTCATCGGGACGCTCCTCCAACTGGCGGAGACGGCGAGTTTCGTGTCACTCCTCTCGCTGCTGTCACGCAGCGGCGTGATGATCTCGAAGGCGCTCTCGACGACGGGACAGGCGCTCCGCACGGAGCGGATGCGCGCAGCGGTCGCATCCATCCTCGAAGCCGTGACCCACGGAGACGCGCTCAGTGCGGCCGTCAAGCGTGCGGGACGCTTCCCCGCGATCGTGGTGCAGATGGTCTCGGTGGGAGAGCGGTCCGGATCGCTCGACGAAGCGCTGGGCCGCGTGCAGACGTACCTCGATCGCGAGATCCCTCGCATCGTCAACCGCCTGATTTCCATGCTCGGCCCCATCATGACGATCGTCTCGGGCGCGGCCGTCGGGTTCGCGGTTTACACGGTGATCTCGCCGATCCTCGCCGTGCTCACGGCGGTCCGCGGAGGTGGACGGTGAAGAACCACGGATTCACGTTGATCGAAATCGTGATCGCCGTCGCCATCCTGATCATCCTGGCCGGGGCGCTGTCGCCAGCGTTCACGTCGATCGAAGCCGGGCAGAAATACGAGCGAACGCGTTCCGACATGGAGCTCATCGCGGGCGGGATCAGACGGTTCGCCGCGGACATGGGCCGCGTGCCACGCAACCTGGACGAGCTGCTCCTGCTCACTGCCGCCAACTCGAATCCGCCCAAGACCTACGGCGTCGCCGCACACTGGCTCGGCCCGTACGTCCAGGTGCCGACGCAGGGCTCGGGCCTCACGGATGCCTGGAGCACGGCCTTTGCGTTGACGAAGGTCGACGTGAACACGGTGCGCCTGCGATGTCTGGGCGAGAATCGCAAGTCGGGCGATACGGACGACCTCGTCCTCACGGTCTCGATCATGGCCCAGATGCGCGAGCGGTCGGCGTTCGTCGCCGCAACCGTGACTCAGGCGATCAGCAGCTACTACGCGAACTACAAGCCGAAGACGGGCCTTTCCTCGAACATCACGACGGTCGTCAACACCCTGAAGTCCAAGAACCTCCTCTCCTCGGACGTGGATTGGACGAAGGACGCCTGGGGGCGAGCCCTGATCCCGGGAGGAACACCGGTCTCCTACGTGCGCCCGAAGAATGAAACGGGACTCAGCAGCGGGAACGGGGCGAATCCGAACGCCGACGGCTGGACGGGCGGGTGAGGGCCCGGCTCAAGGGCGCCGCGACCCGCGAGCCGATGAAGGAACGAGAAGAAGGAGACGTTCCGATGGTGACGAACACACCCTGCCCGCGGTCCGCGAGCAGGCTCCGGCATGCCGCCCAGCAGTCACGCTCCTGGACGAGCGCGCTCGTCCGGCTCGCGATCGCGTGCGCCGTCCTCGGCGGCTGCGGATCGACGGCGTCGAACGACGTGGACGAGCGGCTCGTGCGCCGCAACCACACGGACGGATGGCTCGAGGTCGACACGACCACCGAAGCGGGTCGCGCAGCGATCGCCGACGAGCTCCAGACGGCCCGGGCGAAGGTGATGCCGATGCTGGCGGGCAAGCCGTACGTGCAGGAAGGCGATCGGCCTGCGAGCCGCCCGGCCTCGCGTCCATCGAAACCGCTCCCTGCGTGGACCGGACCGCGTCTCGCGATCGTCTTCCAGGAGACGCCCCTTCGGGAAGTGGTGGCATCGGTGGCGGCGGAAATGAAGGCGAACGTGATCGTTCCGACCGGGCTCACGGAGCCCGTGACCGTGAACTTCCCCGACGTCGATCCCATGTTCGGTCTCGATACCGTCCTGCGCCAGCACGGACACCGTCTCTCCTTCGAGAACGACGTGCTCACCGTCGTGGACGTGGACCGTCAGACGGAGACCCGGACGTGGGTCGTACGCTCCAACCGGGTTTTCGATCCGGAGAAGCTCATCAAGCCGCTGCTCTCGGCTGGCGCCGTGATCGTCAACGACGAGGCCGGGCACCGCTTCACGGTGACCGACACGACGGACGCGCTCTCCCGCGTCGAGGAGTTCATGCAGACGGCGGACTCGCGCGCGCCGCAGGTGCTCATCGAGGCCATCGTCGTCGAGGTGCGTCGCGAGCGGAACTCCGGCCACGGCGCCGTCAGCGACTCTGGCCAGATCGATCTGGGCTCGTACGACGGCATCGTGCAGTCGACCTTGCCATCGATCTCTCCCGACGGCCCGGCGCCCTTCAAGTTCGGCATCACGAACGCGAACAACCTGCTCTCGGTCCTGCTCTCCGGGTACAAGGGCAAGACGAAGCTGAACGTCTTGAGCAACCCCATCGTCGCGACGATCTCGGGCGAAGAGGCCAAGATCGACGTCGTTCAGCGGATCCCCTACATCAAGTCGCAGAACACGATCGACGTCGGCGGCGGAAACGCGGCGACGAGCTCGTCGAGCGAGATCGAGTACGAGGAGATCGGGATCAAGCTCAAGGTGACCCCCGAGGTCGGCGCCGACCGCGTCGTGAAGATGAAGGTCGAGCCCGAAACGCGCGAGCTCGTCGACTTCAGGCTCGGAGTGCCCGTGATCGACGACCGCAAGGTCACGTCGAACGTCCTCGTGCAGAACAACGAGACGCTGGTGATCGGCGGCCTCTATCGCACGGCAAAGCGCTTCAAGGAACAGAAGGCCCCGGTCCTGGGAGACATCCCCATCATCGGAGACATCTTCTTCACGCGCGAGGACGACGCGGAGGAGCGGATCGAGCTCCTGATCTTCGTGACGCCGCACCTCATGGGATTCGGCGCCCAGCCACTCGAGGGCTATCAACCTCAGCGCGATCTCCTGGGTCCGCAGCACCGGTTCGAGCGCACGACGAAGGAGCTGGACGCGCACACGGGGCTGCCCACGGACATCCGCGGCGGCTGACGTCGGCGTGGCCGGATTCGCCGTGTCCGGCGTTCGACGATCAGGCCCGCGGTCGCCGGAGCGTCGTCGCGGTCAAGGACGCAGGACGGTCGCGACCGATTGTCCGAGTGCATACGTCCCGGTCGCCGGATCGTACGTCGCCACCTGAAAGCGGAACGAGACGAGGCGGACGAGTGAGAGTTCGGATCGCCGTTTCAGGGCTCGGCGCATGACGTCTCCTGCGCATCCGCCGCATGCCTGCGGCCAACAGGCTCGCGTCGCTGCATCCAGCATCGGGGGCCAGCCACCCGACGGGATGCGGGCATCACATCGCGTCTGCGATCCCGTGCACGACCTCCTCCTGCTCCGCAGCCGTCAGGCCAGGGAAGATCGGCAGCGCAAGGACTTCGCGCGCGGCGCGCTCGGCCTCGGGGAATTCCCCCTGGCGGTAGCCCAGATCCTTGAAGCACTCCTGCAGGTGGAACGGGACGGGATAGTAGACCATCGTCGCGATGCCACGAGCCTTCAGGGCCGCCTGCAACGCGTCACGACGCCCGCCGCCGATGCGGACCACGTATTGGTGCACGGTGTGTCCCGCGTCGATCACGGGAAGCGCGACTCGGCCGTCGAGGAGCCCGGCGGATTGGAACAACGCGGCGTATCGGGCGGCGTTCTCCCGCCGCACGCGATTCATCGAGTCGAGCTGCGGAAGCCCCGCGGCCAGGATCGCCGCCTGCATGGCGTCGATCCGGAAGTTGCCGCCGATGACGCGGTGAACGTACTGCGTCACCTGGCCGTGGGCCCGGATCATGCGGAGCGACTTCTCGAGCTCGGGGTCCCGCGTGGTCGCCATGCCCGCATCGCCTGCGGCTCCCAGGTTCTTGGTCGGGAAGAACGAGAACGCGCCCATGCGGCCGATGGAGCCCGCGTGACGTCCGCGTGAGTCCTTCCCGCCGATGGCCTGGCAGGCGTCTTCGAGCACGGGAATCTCGCGCGCCCAGTCCAGTAGCGGGTCGAGATCAGCCACGTGCCCGAACAAGTGCACGGGAATGATCGCCGAAAGCCGCGTGCGGTCGATCCGGCCGAGCTGACGGACGTCGAGGTCGAAATGGCCGGGCTCGATGTCGACGAACACGGGCACGGCTCCGAGCCGCGTGATCGTCCCCGCAGTGGCAAAGAAGGAGAACGGCGACGTGAGTACCCGGTCTCCCGCCTTCACTCCCAGCGCCATCATGCCGGCAAGGAGTGCGTCCGTCCCGCTCGACATGCCGACGACGCGCAGGCCGTCGAGGGCCGCCGACATGGAGGACTCGAACGCCTCCACTTCCTTGCCGAGGATGAACTGCTTGTGCTCGAGAACGCGAAGGACGGCGTCGCGTGCGACCGCTTCGAACGAAGCGTTTGCGCGCCGCAGATCGATGAAGGGAACGGTCACGATGGCGACTCCTTCAGCCCCGTCCCGGCTCGGATGTAGCGCCGGTCGCAGGCCGTGCAATTCAGGGAAGTGGCGTCCACGGCCTCGCCACAAAGGCAGACGAGCCCACGCGGACGCGCGGGCACGCCGGCGACGAGCACGAAATCAGGAACGTCGTGCGTGACGACGGCACCGGCGGCGACGAACGCGCCGCGACCGACCGTGACGCCGCAGACGATCGTCGCGTTCGCGCCGATCGTCGCGCCGCTGCGGATGCGGGTCTCGCCATATCGGTCCTTCCGAGGAAACGCCGCGCGCGGGCGATCCACGTTGGTGAAGACCGCCGACGGCCCCACGAAGACGTCGTCTTCGAGGACGACTCCGTCATAGAGCGAGACGTTGTTCTGGATCCGGCAACGATCACCGATGACGACGCGGCCTCCGACATAACCGTTCTGCCCGAGGCTGCAGTCGCGTCCGACGCGGGCCCCGGGCATCACGTGACAGAAGTGCCAGACGCGCGTCCCGTCCCCGATCACGGCACCGGGATCGACGACGGCCGTCACGTGAATCCCGGAGGTCGTCACGGACCGTACCCCACGCCAGGAGCGAACGTCACCGGAAGACCTCCGCGCTTCAGGCTTCCGTCCGACGCAGAGAGGAGCCGGACGACTTCGAGACCGTGGCGTCCGCCCGTGAGCGGCTCCTCCCTCCGGTCGATGCACTCGAGGAAGTGCGCCATCTCGAGGCGCAGCGGCTCCTGTGGTGGAAGCGGGACCGCCTCCCCGCCGCCGCGCCGGTGAACCGCCTTGTCACCAACGAGGTCCACGCCCACGTCGAACACCGTGAGATTCCCGCCCTTCCCGTCGTCGGAGAAGACGGCCATGCGGCGATCGCCGCTGACGACGAGCCGGTGCTCTCTCATCGGGTGCAGCCAGGAGACGAAGATGTGGGCACGCACGCCGAGTGGGAATTCCAGGTGGGTCACGGTGACGTCCGGTCGGCCCTCGCGGACGTAGGTCGACCCGACGGCGACGATTCGCGTGGGCGACTTGCCGAGGAGGTGGAGCAGGACGGCGAAATCGTGCGGAGCGAACGACCACAGGATGTTCTCGGTCTCGCGCACCGTGCCCAGGTTGAGCCGGTTCGAGTAGACGTACCGCGGCTGGCCCAGGTGGCCACGAACGAGGAGCTCGCGCAGCGCGAGGATCCCGGGGTGGTAGACCGTGACGTGCCCCACCATGAGCACCCGACCAAGCCGGTCGGAGAGCTCCACCAGTTCCTGGCCTTCTTCGGGGTCCAGGGTGAGGGGCTTCTCGACGAAGACGTCCTTGCCGGCCGCAAGCGCGCGCCGGGCCAGAGCGAAATGGGTCGACGCCGGGGTGGCGATCACGATCGCCTCGACCCGTGGATCCTCCAGCATCGCGTCGAATGACGCCGCCCGCAGGGCCTCGGGGGCCGCGGCGAGTGCGGCTGGATCTACGTCGAATGCGAGCCGAAGTTCTTCGAGCTCGGACAGGACTCGGAACTGGTTCTTGCCCCAGGGACCGAGTCCCAAAAGACCGATTCGGCCGCGCCGGGTCATCAGGGTCGGATGCTACCGACCGCCCGTGCGCGACCGAACACGCGATCAGGACGCTTGGGGGTGCGGATCAGCCGCCGCCGCCACCACCGCGGCGACCGCCGCCGCCGCCCATCCGTCCGCCACCGAACATGCCGCGGACCGACTCCTCGACCTTCTTCGCCTCGTCCTCGCTGAGGAACTTGCGAAGCTCGGATTTCATCTCGGTCTGGAACGTCTGCATCTCGGCCATCATCTCTTCGCGGGTCATGTCGCCGTTGCGCATGGCGTCCATGTTCTCGCGCATCTTGTCCGAGGCCTTCTTCTGCAGGTCCTTGAGCTTCTGGGTCTTGGCCTCGTCCAGGTTCATGTCCTTCGCGAGCTTGTCGATCTGCTCCGCGCCGCGCTGCGCGAACCCGCCACCCTGCGGGCCTTGCGGGCCCTTCTGGATCTTCTCGGCGAGCTTCTTGGCGGCGTCCGCGAGGGCCTTGTCGGTGCCCGTGGCGTACTTGTTCAGGATCGGGAGGGCGGGCTTGCCGACCTTCTCGATGCCCGCGCTGGCGCTGTCGCGCACGACGGTGTTCGTGCTGGCAATGCGCTTCGCAAGGGTGTCGACCCAGGCCTCCGCCTCCGGATCGAGGGCGGCCGCTTCGCCGGGCTTCTTTGCATCCTGCGGCTTCTCAGCCGCTGGGGCCGGTTTCGCGTCCTGTTTCTTTGCGCCTGACCCGGCCGGAGCCCCGTCCTGCGCCGCGACGAGTCCTGCGAGCGCAAACGCCATCACACCCCAAGCGATCTTTTTCATGGCAGTCCTTCAGTGACGAATCCATTGGTGCCGGGCCGCACGACCGCGCCATGCGGAAGCAGCGGGCACCTCTACCGTGGAATTGAACGCCGCACCGCGGGGGTTCTTTCGGCCTTCCCCAGGATCGGGCCGGCGCCTCCACGGAGCCAGCGACAATGACTCAAGTCATTGTTGATCAATATCTTACGATCACCCACCAGGCTGAGCCTCGGAGTCCGGAGTTCCCGAGCCATCGGGTGATCTCGCCTCGGGGAGCCGGATCTTGTGGCGCTTGATGAGCCGCGACAGCTGCCCGCGGTCGACCCTCAGCTCGCGGGCCGCTGCAGCGATGTTCCCGCCGGTCTCCTCGATGCGGTCCTCGATCATCAAACGCTCGAACTCGAGCTTTGCGTCGCGCAGGGAGTCGCGGGCACGGAACAGCGCCGACCACAGTCGACGCCACCGTCCCCCACGTGCCGTACCGAATGCGCCACCGATCTGGGTGCAGCAACGAGCGAAGAGGCACGGCTCATCCGTCCGGCCGTCATGAAGCGTGATGCGGAGAACCCCAACGCACCGGCCCTCCCAGAGCAAGGGGCGGATGAACGTCGCGTTGTGCCTCAAGATGGGATTCATGATCCCATCCAGCGCGACCTGTTTTGGATGGATCGCGTGCGACTCGATGATGCTGCCGTCTTTCGAGAAAGCGACCTCGAGAGATCCCTCACGGTTCAGCTTCAGGAGCCCACTGCATCGCCCGCAGCAGAGCTGGACCAGGTGAATCGCCGCCGACGCTGCATCGGAGTCGTTCGGCGCGATCGAAAGTGCGTACATCGCATCGAGTACCGCTTCGGCCGTGGGGGCGGGCCGTTTGGTCTTCAGCCGCGGAACGTCCTGCCGCTCACCCTCTGTCGTCTCGTCCACGTATCGATACCTCACGCGACGGATGAACCCTCTCGATGTCAGCGCGCGCGAGCGATGGCGCCGCCGTTCGCCACGTTCGCGTGCCTGCGGTCCGGAATCGTGCGGCCACCATACCAGAGAAACCGCACCGGGTGACGTGCCCGGAAACTTCCAGCTCCACACACATTCGGCACGCCTTGGCCGCCCCCTTGATCGGCCTATGATGCGCCGATGAAAGAAGCGGCGGGCTTCATCGTGTTCCGGGAGACCCCTGACGGCCCCCGCTTCCTCCTCCTGCGCAACGCGCGGCACCGAACCTGGGGGTTTCCAAAGGGGCACCTCGAGCCGGGCGAGTCCGCGGAAGGGGCGGCGCGAAGGGAACTCGCGGAGGAGACTGGCATTGAGTCGATTCAGGCGATCGACGGCATCCAGATCGAGTCCGTGTACAAATTGCCGGGTACGGGTGCGGACGACGACGATGACGACGGCGAGGAGAGGCCCACCAAGCGTGTTGTCTATTTTCTCGGGTCCGTCGATGCGCCGGATTTTTGGCGGAGCCGCGAGCACGATGCCGGGGGGTGGGTCAGTCCGGAGGAAGCCATCGCCCTCTTCGGTCATGAAGACCTGAAGCGCGTCCTGCGCGAGGCGCTCGCGCACATGCGCGGCCTGTGAGTCGGCGATGTCGCTTCTGACCCTCAGCGACGTCCGCAAGGCGTATGGCGCGGACGTCATCCTCGAGGCCGTCACGCTGAGCGTCCACGAGGGCGACCGGATCGGCGTGGTCGGACGCAACGGCGCCGGCAAGACCACGCTGTTCCGCATGCTCGTCGGCGACGAGGAGCCGGACGGGGGGTTGATCAGCCGCGCCCGCGACGTGACGACGGGCTACCTCCCGCAGGTGCCGGAACTCGTTCCCGAACGACCCGTCCTCGAGGAAGTGATGTCGTCGCTCGACGCCGTGCGTTCACTCGAGCGTCGGCTTCGCGAAATCGAGCACGAGATGTCGTCCACGACCGATGGCGACGGACTCGCCAGGCTTGCCGAAGAGCACGGCCACGTCCACGAGCGGTTCGAACACCTGGGCGGGTACCGCATGGAGTCACAGGTCCACACGGTGCTCGCGGGACTTGGAGTCGCGCCCGAACTGTTCGCGCGTCCGTGCGGAGTACTCTCGGGTGGCGAAAAGAGCCGGGTCGCGCTCGCCAAGCTGCTCATCCAGGCGCCCGACCTCATGCTCCTCGACGAACCGACGAATCACCTCGATCTCGCCGGTGTCGAGTGGCTCGAAGAATTCCTCCAGGGTTCAGGACACGCCTTCCTCGTCATCAGTCACGACCGCCTGTTTCTCGATCGCGTCACACGAAGCACGCTCGAAGTCGACAACGGCTCCGCCAAGTTGTATCCGCAGCCCTACGGCGGCTTCGAGCAACTCAAGGCCGACGAGATCAAGACGCTCGTGCGCGAGGTCCAGAAGCAGCAGGACTTCATCGAGAAGGAGCGCAACTTCATCCGCCGACATCTCGGGTCGCAGCGATCGCGCGAGGCCCAGGGGCGACTGAAGCGCCTCGAACGCGTCGAGTTGCTCGCGCCGCCACCGTCGGCGCAGGACGCGATGAAGCTCGACATGACGCCCGCACGAAGTCTCGGCAACGCGCCCATGACCGTCGAGGGCCTCAGCGCACGCGCGGGCGAACGCACGCTCTTCCTCGATCTGTCCTTCGACCTCCTTCCGGGAGATCGTCTGGGAATC
This sequence comes from Planctomycetota bacterium, assembly GCA_044222185.1. Classification (GTDB taxonomy): domain Bacteria; phylum Planctomycetota; family CAIWVZ01; genus JBGANV01. Next base: position 122,283 of record JBGANV010000007.1, on the reverse strand, counting down.
GTCGGGCGCAACGGCGGTGGCAAATCGACGCTGCTGAAGATCCTCGCGGGACGCATGACCGCAGCCGCGGGGCGCGTCCGACTCGGATACAACGTCGACCTGGGGTTCTTCGATCAGGAACACGCAATCCTGAATCCGAACGCGACGGTGTACTCGACGATCCACGACTACCGGCCGAAGTGGACCGACTTCATGGTGCGCTCCTGGCTCGCTCGCTTCCTCCTCTTCTCGGAGGATGCGGCACGACAGGTGTCGACGCTCTCTGGCGGCGAACGGGGCCGCCTGGCGATCGCGCGCCTGCTTCTCGACCAACCGAACATGCTCTTCCTCGACGAGCCGACGAATCACCTCGACATCTCGTCGCGGCAGGCACTCGAGGAGACGCTCCAGAGCTACCCGGGCACGCTCGTCGTCGTGAGTCACGACCGGTGGTTTCTCGATCGAGTCGTCAGCAAGATCCTGTGGTTGGACGACGCGGGATCCAGACTGTTCCACTCGAGCTACTCCGAGGCCGCAGCACGACGTCGCGCCGACCGAGATGCGGCGGCCCGCAAGGCGCAGGAGGCGCGCGACACGAAGTCGCGCCAACCGCCGAAGCCCGTGGCCAAGCCGACTGGGAGAAAAAAACGCCCGCTATCGGCCATCGAGGCGGACATCATGCGCGTGGAGGAGAAGCGCGCAGCGCTGTTGAAGGACCTCGAGGACGCGAGCATCTACACGGATGGGCGGAGGGTTCGTGAGGTGCAGGATGAGATCGAGCGGCTGAACGCGGAGCTCACGGCGCTCGAGGCGGAATGGAGCGAGTACGCGTGACCGCCCCGGGACGTGAGGCCCGGCCCTTCGGGCCGAGGCCGACCGACGTCCGAGCCGTGTTCTTCGACGCCGGTTTCACTCTCGTGTTTCCCAGGGTCCCCGTCGTCGAGTCGTACCTGGCGTGCGCCCACGACTGCGGCGTCGTGACGCACGATGCCGAGATCCGCGCATCCTTTGCATCGGTCTGGGGCGGGGCTCACAGCCGTCATCGCGGAACGGACCTGCGTTCGTCGGATGCTCTCGAGCGCTCGGCCTGGTGGAGACTGACGCGCTCGATCGCCGAACCGATCCCGGACCTCGTGCGGCGGCACGATGATTGGCTCGATCGACTGATTCGCCATTTCGACTCCGCTGAAGCCTGGGTCGTCGCGCCCCAGGCACGGCGCCTCATCGAAGACCTGCGGTTTCACCAAATTCGCGTTGGAGTCCTGAGCAACTGGCATAGCGCGCTTCGCGGCGTCCTCGCGGCCCTCGATCTCCTACCGATCCTGAACGGAGCCCTCTCGTCCGCTGAGGTGGGCTGGCGAAAGCCCCATACCGCCATGTTCGAAGCGGGTTTGGCGCAGATGAACGTGAGGGCCGCCGAGGCGATCCACGTTGGCGACTCACTCAGCGAGGACGTCGCCGGAGCGCACGCTGCCGGCCTTCGCGCCGTGTGGATTCCGCACGGCCGCCCGCCCGGGCCGGCGTCCGACACGCTTCCCGTCGGCGCGCGGCAGTTCGACGATCTCGACGCTCTGGGCCGATGGCTCGCCGTCTGAGCCGGTCTGAACGCGCGGCCACCGCCTGAGCGAGTGCCTACGGCGTTGTCCTCGCGCCCGGTCCAGAGAGAATCTGGTACGTTCTTGCGCGGTGACCCAAAGTCGTTCGGTTCACTCCCCGACAACCCAAGGATCGAACACGAGGAAACGATGGCTGCCGACAACGACCCGAGTCAATCCAATCACGCGCGGTTGATCACGGAGCTGAAGTCGGTTTCTCACGATCTCTTCAACGTCCTGACCGTGATGTATGGGCTTCAGGAGACGCTGCAGACGATCCAGGCGTCGCCCGCCGCTGACGAGAGCGTGAAGCGCGCGACGACAGACTTCAATCAGGTCGTGACGCGCATGCAGCAGATCGGCCAGCGCATCCTGCGTCTGTACCGCGACGATCCGCCGAAATGACGCCGTCCCAGCGCGCCGGGCGAAGGATCAGGCCCGGTTCGCCATGGCGGGCGACGGCTTGAACAAGACGGAGTTGACCGCGTCGACCAGCTCCTGCTTGCGGAACGGCTTGGTGATCCAACCCGCAGCCCCCGTCTCCTTGATCACGTCGGCGCTGTTCAGGTCGTGGCGGGCCGTGACGAACATCACTCGGCAGTCTGCGAGTTCGGGGTTGCCTCGGATCTTCCGGCAGACCTCGAGGCCGTCCATCCCGGGCATCCCGACGTCGAGCAGAACGAGGTCGGGCTTCTTGTTGCCGATGTAGATGAGCGCCGAGACTCCGTCGTGGATGACCTGGACGTTGTAGCGGCCACCGCCGCTGTCGAGGAATGAGCGGAGCGTCTCTGCGACCTGAACGTCGTCCTCGACGATCAAGACTACGGTCCGGGTATCCAGCGACTCGGGAATCGGGATTCCGCGCTGGATCAGGAAGTTGGTGAGGACCTTCGGATCGACTCGCCGGTGACCACCGGGAGTGCGGAACGCCGGCAGGTAGCCTCGGTCGATCCAGTTGGCGACGGTTCGCTCGCTCACTCCGACGAGTCGACCGATCTCGTTCGTTGTCATCAACCGTTGCTGCACGACGCTGCTCCTCGAGGCATCCGAAGGTCTGTGTCCGATGCGGGCGCTTGCACGACCAGCGCTCCGAATCGAACGCGTGAGGGCGACAGTATGCCCGATTTCGGCAAAACCGGAAACAAGCACATAATAGATTTTTGCGTTCCAGACTTTTCCGGATCACAGAGCCATAGCCCGAAAATCGTGAGCCGGCTCCGGCAGACTGTTCAGAATTCGTGCCCAAACCGAGAACCCGACCCGTGCACCGAGATGGCCTTAAGTCTCAACCTGAGAACCGGATAAGAGCGATCGTTCCTGGAATTCGGTTTTCTGGCCGACCGCGATCGCTTTCGCGAAATCCGCCCCAGCCCACCGGTTTGTCGGAACCGCGCTGGCCCCGATGAAATTCAATCGCTGCGGCGGCCGTGGGGATCAAACGCCGCTCAAGGTCTGCCACACGAGGACCCGGCGGTGGGCCAATGCTCCGCCGGCAACGAAGCCCCAGGTCTTCCCCGTGTACGTCGGGTCGCAGGGGAAACCGGCGACATCCTCCACCCGCCGGGCGGCGCGCTCCCCCGCCTCCGTTGGATGGGCGTATCCCCGGCCGAGCTCGCTGCCGATGACATGGATCCTGGGAAGCTCGATGGCCTCCGGTCCGCCGGCAGCTTCGAGCAGCCCGGCGGCCCGGCGGGCAAGGCGACGGACACGCAATCGCGTCGCCACGATCCAGGGGACGACGCGGACCGCGACGACCCGCACATCGAGCCCCGCGAGCCCGAAACCCAAGGCGACGCCGGCGGCGGTGCCGCATGATCCCGCCGGGACCACGACGTCATCGACCGGGTCGACGTCGCCACGCGTGATCGCCGCTGCGACTTCCAGGGCCGACTCCGCGTTGCCGAGCACGCCGAGCGCGTTCGTTGCGCCGGGCGGGATCCAGGCTGGCGAGATGCCGGTGGCGTCCCGACGCCGAACGCGCCAGACCAACGGCGGCACGGTCAGGAGCGTCGAGGCCCTCAGGACTTCCGTACCCAGGCCGCGGACCCGGCGGAGGGTCGATTCAGCAGCCTCGCTCGCGGGTTGAGGGAACACGACCGCGCGAACGCCAAGACCCAATTCCCGCGCGAACAGCGACGTCGCGAGGACGTGGTGGCTCCCGACCGGTCCCATGGTCGCGACGCACCGGCCCCCGCGCCGAAGCACGTCCCCGAGCAGGAATTCCAGCGCCCGGACCTTGCAGCCGCCATAGACACGGGAGGTCAGGTCGTCACGTTTGACCGCGAGAGACGCCAACCCCCACTCTCGGGCGAGGGATTCGATCACCGTCACTGGCGTAGGGAGGTCGGCGAGCGACAGGCGCGGCGCGACGGCGACGAGCCCCGGAATGCGTGCCTCGAGAAGCCCTCGCCGCCAGGTCACGTCGCTCACGCGACGGCCTCGGCCAGCACATGACCCGCGATGCATGCGGCCCAGGTCATGATCGTCACCTGGGGCGGAACCCCGACCGAGGACGGAAGGATCGAGGCATCGGCGACGAAAACTCCGGGCGCGCCGCGCAGTCCGCCGTCCGGTCGAACCGGAGCGCGACTCTCTCGACCGAGAGGCACGGACGCATGCGGATGAACGGACGTCAGCGCCACGTCGTACGGACGGAATGCCAGCTCGGCCAAGCGGCGGATGTCGTCCTCGTTCCGCACGACCGGTCGGCGCCCGAAGGGCACGAGCACCTCACGCGCACCTGCCGCGAGCCAGACACGACACAACGCTGCAATCCCCGCCCTAAGGTCGACCTCGTCGGGCCCGGACGGCCACGAGCGGATCGACGGCCGCCCGTCGCGCCGCACGCCGACCCGCGAGGGAACTTCATCGTGAAGGAGCACACCTCCGCTGGCGAGGTGGCGGAACCGCCGCATCCGCTCCCGCACTTCGAACCCGACTCCGGGAACGAAAACCGCGGCGGTCGCCGGGTGCGCCGGGGCCGCCATCAGGACCCACCCCCCACGCTCACCCTGCAGGAATCGCGCGTCACCGGTCACGAGCGTCGATTGTGGGATTCCCCGGTAGGCGTCCACCGGTTCGTCGAAAACGCCCGCGACCGGCGCAAACGGGTGAAGCCGCAACGAGCGCCCCACGCTCGACGGATCGGCGAGGCGATTCGAGAGGATCAACCCGGGGGTGCGAAGCGCGCCCGCGGCGAGCACGACCTTCTCGGCCACGACCCGAAGGCCCGGCCCGCTGACGACCCAACGGCTCGCACGCCGATCGATCCGCGTCACCGCCCGCTCGGTGACGATCCGCAGCCCCGAGGCGACCGCATCCTCGAGAAACGCAAAGACGACGTGACGTTTGCGGTTGTACGCACAGCCGAGGATGCAGAAGCCGCATCCGTCACAGATCTCGCGGTTGTGCAACGGCGCCACCGTCGCGAGGCCGAGGCGCTCGGCGCCGAGTCGAAGCAACCGGTTGCTGCGGTTCGTGTCCTCCTCCCGCATGGGTCGAGCGCGCAGCCGATCCAGCACCCAGGCCGTCGTGGATTCGAGCTCGGCGCGCGTCGCTGGAAGCCCGGCTTCCCGCTCGAACCGATCCAGAATCGCGGGTGGCGTCGGCACGCACATTCCCGTGTTGTGGACCGTCGAGCCGCCGAGCCCCTGGCCGGTCAGCACGACCATGGCCTGGTCGGCCGTCATCTGCTGCCCGCCGTCGTGATAGAGGCGGGGCATCATCGTCGCTTCGCGTTGATCGAAGGTCGCGGGATCATGGTGTGCACCGCTCTCGATCAGAACGGTGTCGCGGCCGGCCTGCGCCAGCACGTGAGCCACGACGGCTCCGCCGGCACCGGATCCGACGACGGCGACCTGACACGCCAGCTCGCCCTGGTCCTGCCGCCGATCGGCCGCGGCGATCATGGCGCGAGCTTGGGCCCCGGGCCCACGTCGACCGCTCGTGTCCCCAGCCAGGGGCCGTCGTATCCGATCTCCGGCCAGCGGGCCGGATCCGCATACCAGGCCATCTGGGTGATCATCTTGAGGCTCGCGTGAAGGCGGCGCAGCGGAGCGATCGGCGCGCGCGCGAGCCAGCGCAACACATGCTCGGCGCGTCCCGCATCCAACCGTCGAAACCGCTTCATGTACCGCGGCACCGCGATCCAGTCGAGGATGAAGACGCCGGCACGCAGGAGTGCACGCTGGTCCGCCGGCAGGCACGCGACCATCGCTGTGAGGCGTTCGAGGACCGCCCGGCTCGGCGCTCCGTCGTCCGCCGCACCGCAGAAGACGGCGCCCGCCCGAGCGAGGGTCGCGATCACTCGCTGACGATCTCGGCCTTCACGATCTTCGGCGGCTTCACCGGCGAGGAGTTCTCGCCCATGGCGTTCATGGTGACCGGCGTCGCCTTGATCTTGTCGACGACGGCCTGGCTCGCGTCGTCCTTGACCTTTCCGAACACGCAGTAGCCCCAGGTCTGCCCGTTGGCCTTGCTGCGATGGTCGAGCATGGTGTTGTTCACGACGTTGATGAAGAACTGCGACGTGGCCGAGTGCGGGTCCCCCGTTCGTGCCATGGCGATCGTCCCGCGCTGATTGGTGAGGCCGTTGTCCGCCTCGTTCTGGATCGGTTTGCGCGTGTTCTTCTGGACGCCATTCGGCGCCATGCCGCCGCCCTGGATCATGAAATTGCTGATCACGCGGTGGAAGATCGTGTCGTCGTAGAACCCGGCCTTCACGTAGTCGATGAAGTTCTGGACCGTGTTCGGTGCGCGCTTGCGGTTCAGCTCGAGAAGGATGTCACCTTCGGAAGTGGTCAATTTCACGACGGCGAAATCCGCCTTGCCGTCGGGAGCCTTGATCGGCTCTTCCGTCTTGCGTGACGCCGCGGACGTGGCGCGCGACGCATTGGCGTCCTGGGTCTTGGGCTTCGCGGTGGTTTCGTCGCAACTCGCCAGTGCAAACACGAGAGCCATGGCGGAAACGGAGATGATCGTTCGCATGAATGTGACTCCGAGGAAATCTGGTCGGTGAACCTCGCACGCCGGCGTGCGAAGGCGTGCATGATAGCGACACAAAAGGAACCAACGATCCGTTGTCAAGGCCCCTCCCTCCGATCAGCCGTCGGCGGTCGCCACTTGATGCCCGCTCACTGGCCCCATTACCATCGCGGTCGCTCGCCGACCCCGACGTGCTCTGGGGACGCCCCCGCCAGGGTGTCGGAGACCGGCGAGCGCGAACGCGATCACGTCGTCGGACGAGAAAGTCGGGAACGCAGCATGAGCCAGGATGGATCTCGCGAACGTCGCCCCAGTGGCCAGACGCGCAGTGAACTCCGGCTGAAGAAGCGACGCCTCCCGAGCTTCGGCCGTGAGGGCCGTCCGGTTCAGCTTCACCACCTCCTTCCGCTGAGCTCGTGCCAGCCAAAGAGCGCGGGCGCGGCTGCGACGGCCTCACAGTCCGGCTGAGCTACGCGGGCGCGCACCGCACCGGGTGCCCATGGGACAAGTCATCGTCATCGGCGGCGGGGTCATGGGACTCGCCACGGCGCGCGAGCTCCGCGAGCACGGCTGCGGTGCCGTCACCCTTCTCGAACGACGGTTCCTCGGCGCCGGGTCGAGCGGCAAGTCCGGAGCGATCCTCCGCACCTTCTATCCCCAACCGGTCCTCGTGCAGATGGCCCGTGACAGCCGTGCGGCGTATCGCACGTTCGCGGCCCGGACCGGAATCGACATCGGCTTCCGCCAGCCGGGAATGATGGTGATCGGGGGACCCGCGGAGGCGCAGGTCATCCGCGACACCGTGGCTGTCCAGCAGGCGCACGGAGTCGCCGCGTCGGTGCTCGTCGGACTGGAAATCCTGTCGGTCGCCCCGGACATGGCCGTCGACGCGACGCACGTCGCCGGGTGGGAGCCGGAGGCCGCGTACGTGGATCCCGTGCGGACGGTCGCCGGTTTCGCCGAGGCCGCTCGGCGGGTCGGCGTGACGATCCGCGAACACACACCGGCACGCGGACTGGTTCTCGATGGAGGGCGAGTCGCGGGCGTGAAGACCGATCAAGGAATCGAACCCGCTGACGCCGTGGTCCTGGCGACCGGCGCCTGGAGTGACCGCATTCTCGAAGGCGTCGGCGTCACGGCGCCCATCGTCGCGGTCCGCCCCGAGCAGGCGTACTTCGAAACTCCGACGGGCGGCGAGCATGTCACGCCGATCGTGGCGGACCTGGAATTGGACGTCTACTACAAGTGCGAGGGCGGACGGGGCACGCGCGTCGGGAAGCTCGGTTACGAGGACGACGAGCGAATAGACCCGGAAAGTTTCGACGAGGGTTGCTCGGGGCGGTTCGTCGCTTGGACCCGCGGCCAGATCATGAAGCGCCTTCCGCGGTACGAAAACGCCGTCTCCTGGGGCGGGTGCGGTGCGATCTATGCCGTGACGCCCGACTCGCAGGCGATCATCGGTCCCGTGCCCGAAGTCGGTGGACTCTGGCTCGTCGCCGGGTTCAGCGGCCACGGCTTCAAGCTCGCACCGTCCGTCGGGCGCGGCGTCGCCGAGTGGATCACCGCCGGCCGGCCGTCGGCCTTCGACGCCACGTTCTTCGCCCCTCTGCGTTTCCGAACGGGTGGTCACCGAGCCCGCACCAACTACCCGCTCCTTGGCTGAGAGATCGACGCGATGGTGACCCCCGCACGCAGGAAGAAGGCTTCCAAGACGTCTCCCTATTCGCTCCATCCGTCCTATCGGTTGATGGATGGCTACCGGAAGTCGCTCGAAAAGAAGACCGGGCGGTCATTCGAGTCGTGGGTCGAGTTCGCACGGAAGAACGGCCCCGCGGAGGTCAACGCACGCCGCGACTGGCTCCGCAATGACCACGGGCTCTCGATCAACTATGCAACCTGGGTCGCTGGCGGTGAGGACTGGTCCGCCGAGAGCTACGACCCGGCGTCGATGGTCGACGCCCTGTTCGCCGGGAAACGGGCGGGGCTTCGGCCGGTCTACGACGCGTTGCTCGCCGCAGGCCTCGCGCTCGCGGACGACGTGAAGGCGTGCCCCTGTCAAACCATGGTGCCGCTCTATCGCAGATACGCCTTCGCCGAGATCAAGCCGACGACGAACACGAGCATCGACCTGGGGTTGGCGCTGGGCACCGAGACTCCGTCGGGCCGCCTCGAACGTCTGTCGAGCCGCGCCGCCGGCAACCGCATCACCCATCGGATACGCATCACGGATGTGGGGCAGATCGACGCATTCGTCGGCAAATGGCTGCGCGCCGCCTATGAACTGGGAAACGAGGAGCGCGAGCGATCGACGGCCGCGACCGCGACGCGACCGCCGGCCGATCTTGCCAAGGCGCTGAAAGCCTCGCCGAAGGCCACTGCGACGTGGCAGACGCTGACGCCGCGCATGAAAGCCGACTGGGTCGAACTCGTCGAGCAGGCGGCGAAGCCGGAGACACGCAGGAAGCGCGTCACGGCGGCCATCGCGCGCCTCGCAGCCGGCAAGAAGCGCATGTACTGACCGCGATCGCGCGCCGATCAGGGAACGGTCGTCGCGAGGACCTTCTTCGTCTGATCCTCGCGGAATCGGCGCAGCCGGTCCCGCAACTCCGGCCGCTTGTTGGCCAGGATCGCGACGGCGAGCAGCGCGGCGTTCACGGCGCCAGCCTTGCCGATCGCCAGTGTTCCGACGGGAATTCCGCCGGGCATCTGAACGGTTGAGAGCAGCGCATCGAGCCCGTTCAGCGCCGAGCCTTCCATGGGAATGCCGAGGACCGGGAGGACGGTCTGTGCGGCCGTCACCCCGGCGAGATGGGCCGCTCCGCCCGCGGCGCAGATGAGGACCTCCACCCCGCGAGCCTCGGCGCCACTCACGAACTCCGTCAGCGCAGCGGGTGCACGATGGGCGGAGATGACGCGGCACTCGTGTGCGACTTCGAAGCTCGTGAGCGTCTCGTCGCAGTGGCGCATCGTCTCCCAGTCCGACTTGCTGCCCATCAACACGGCCACCAGCGGCTTGTTCGACATCGTTGAACCTCCAGTTGAGCGGCGATGATACGCACGGCCCGCGGTCGGCTACCATGGCGTCCGCATGCCCGATCCGACCACTGCAAAAGTCGACGCCGTGCTCCGCGCGTTCGTACGCGAAGCTCGGTCCGTCACGCGAGGAGACGAGCAGTTCGAGCACGGGCCTTCGATCCTGGAATATGCCTTCACGTCCGCGTGCAACCTGCGATGCCCCATGTGCAGCCAGGCCGAGAACCCGCCCGTCATTCGCGCCCCGAAAGCTGAGGCGGTCACGTTTCTCGGCTCCGTCCTGCCGAGCGTCACCGTTTGGGTGCCGTCGGCGACGAGCGAGCCGCTCTTGAACGACGTGGACACGATGATCGCCATGTGCCGCGAGCACCGCGTGTTCATCGACCTCATCACGAACGTGACGCTGCTCACGCCCGAGGTGCTCGACCGCCTGGTGCCGCACCTCTACCGCCTCACTCTCTCCCTCGATTCCAGCGTTCCACACGTCTTCGAGGCCGTTCGGTGGCCCGCAAAATGGGCGAAGGCCCTGCCCAACATCACCTACGCGCTCCAGCGGGCCGTGGCGGAGCAGATCGCTTGCGTCGTCCACTCGGTGTTCATGGCGGAAACGGCTCCGCATCTCCCCGAGCTCATCGACTTCGTGGCGGATCACGGTGGGTTCGAGGTGACGGTTCTCGAGCAGCTCTACAACACCAGCGATGCGGCGGAGCACTCGGTCGCCCGGCTCGGCGCCGAGCGAGTGGAGGAGATCCTGCGAACGTCCCGGGAACGGGCGCATCGCCGCGGGGTCAACCTCACGCTCCGGATCGCCGGTCCGCATGGAGGCCGCTGGAAGGTCCGCGAGGAGGGCCTGCGGATCACCGAGGCATTGGTCGTCGACTCGCTGCAGGACAAGCTGGCACTCGAAGCGGCGGGGTATTGCCCCCAGGTCGGTCATTACCTGAAGGTCGAGCCCGACGGCGAGGCCTTTCCGTGTTGTCGCGGACCCCGCGAACTCCGACTCGGGAACGTCTACCGCGAAGGATTCGACGCCGTCTGGAATGGCGCGCCGGCGCGCAGCCTTCGCCGCGCCATGGCCACGGGTGAGGTCCCTTCGCCGTGCCGGGACTGTCTCGTGCGCCAAGAACCGCTGCGCGACCGCGCACGAAACGCATAGCCGCCGTCGCGGGGCTGCGTGGTAGACTCCGCCGCGGACCCCCGCCACCGGTCCTACCTCCCTCGGGCTCATGCGCACTCTCATCATCCGGGTGCTCGCTGCCGTCGGGTCCGCGCTCCTCGCGGGCCATGCTTCGGCCCAGGTCCTGCTCCCCGCCTCGTCGCCGCTGGCGCCGATCCAGGAAGCCCTGCTGCGCGACGACTCCGTCCTCGCACGCACCGCGCTCGACGACCTCACGTTCACGCTCGATCCCGCTGTCGCCACGGAGATGGCTCCGCGGATCGCACTCCTGCGCGCGGCGGCCGAGCCGCCGAGCCGGCGACCGCGGGCGATGCTCGGCGTCGCTCGCGCCTACGTCGACGACGCCGCCGCCGACACGGCGATCGTCGCCGGCCTCGCGGCGATGCTCATCGAATCCCAGTCCTGTGCCGACCTCTTCGAGCCATTCGTCGAACGCCCCGAGGGGGACGGCCGTCATCGCGTCGAGGCCCCCTCGTCCGCGGAGGTCGCCGCGCTCCTGCCCGGCTTCGCCGACGTCGTCGCACGGCGCGCGCGAATCCCGACGTCCGATCACCTCGCCCTCGATCAGGCCCGGCGCTACCTGCTCGAATTCGCGAGCCAGCGGCCCTCGTCCATCCGGATCCCCTCCGGCACGCCCATTCCCCTTCCGTGGCCGCTCGCCGAATCCGTCGCGCTGCAGGTCCACCGAATCGACGTCGACACGCAGGAGCTCGAGCCGGAGTCGTTCGTCGCGCCGACCTCGGCTCCCGTGATCAACCGCATCCTTCCCCGCGACGTCACCCTCGACCCGCTTCCCGGCTTCGAGCCCGGCGCGTATCGCGTGGAGGTCGCCTCCCCCGTCACGGGCGCACGTCGCGTACGCGCGCTCATCGTCTCCGACCTGGAGATCGTCGCTCACGGCACGACGGGCGGCGCGACGCTCCTCGCGACGCTCGCCGGCAAACCCGCACCTGGCGTGAAACTCCGGTTCTCGACCGATCCCAGAGCCCAGGCCGGGTTCAATCGCACCGACGGCGGCGCATGGCCGGCGGTGATCACGGGCGTGACTCGCGACGATGGCACCTGGGTGGGAGCGCTCGCACCGCGTCACACCCTCATCCAGGCGTCGTACGGCCGACACCTCGCCGTCGCCGCGTTCACAGCCGATGCGGTCCAGCCGGCGACGATCCCCGGACACGTCGCGCACGTCGACGTGGACCGGGCCTTCCACGACCCGGGCGACGTCGTCCGCATGCGCGTCTCGCTTTGGAAGCTGGCAGGGATCGGTCAGGAGCCGGCCGCCGGCATGCTGCCCGACCGCCCCTGGGGTCTCACCCGCGCAGCAAGAACGAGGGTCGTCGTCACGGCGTTTCCGCGTCAACCGCAGACGCTCGCGTTCCACGGGGCCACGGACGAACACGGCGGATTCGACGTCACGTTCACGCTCCCCGCGGGCGTGGGGCCGGGCGTGGCGCGCATCCGCGTGCAGGTCCCGGCGGATGACAAGCCCGAAGACGACGCCGACGTCGCGGCCGACGTCCCGGTCTTCTCCGTGCGCGACTCCGCGCGATCGCCGCTGACGATCCACGCACGAACGACGTCGACCTACCGCCCCGGCGACCCCGACCCGCAGATCGACGTCACGGCGCGGCTGTCGAACGGTACGTCGCCGGGGCCTCTGACTGGAACTCTCACCTGCACCCTCGGAGCCCATCGCGAATCCCACGAGTTCACGGTGGACGACTCGGGACGGACACAGCTGTCGTTGGGCCTTTCCGGACTCGACGCCGCGGCGTTGGTCCGCGAAGGCGTGGTCAAGCTCAGCATTCTCGTCCGCGGATCCGACCAGGCCACCGTCGCGTGGAACGGGGACATCCGGGTGCCCTCGGAAGGATCGGCGCGCACGGCCGACGCCGTGGCGACCCTGGACCTCGAAACACCAGCCCCCGCCGTGGGCGAACCGCTCACCGTCCGGCTCCGCGGCGATCCCGGGACGCGCTTCCTCGTGTCGGCGGTGCGCATCGGCCCCATCGCCGTCCAGAGCGTCCTGCTCGACGATCGGGGGGAGGGCACCGCGACGTTCGCGACCGACGGCAGGTGGTGGCCGCGCGTTCAACTCGCGGCCAGCCGCGCCAGCGGCCCTTGCGAGGGAGCGGCGGTCGCGACTGAACTCCGAGCCCGTCGCGAACGCCCTGCCGACGCGGCGTTGGTCGTCGACGTGGCGCCACCCGGCGGCAACCTCGTCGTCGCCTGCGATGCTCCGCGGCGCGTGCAACCCGGCGCCGAAGCCTCGATCGCCGTCCGCGTGACGAGCCGGAACGGCAACCCGAGACAGGCCCGCGTGGCCCTGTCCGTCGTCGACGAGGATCAAGCGCTGTTCAATCTGCGCGCTTCGGACCTCGCGGAACTGATGCGACCGCAGCTGCGACCGAGCTACGTCCACACGCTCGCCACGGCTCCGCTCAACAGGCCGCTGCGCGTCGTCGGCCAGCTGATCTCCGGCGGATCCGTCGGCGCGGTGCTGAGCGAGTCCGATGACTCCGTCGTGTTCCGCTCGGTCGGCGTGAGCGCGCCGTCGGCCCCGCTCAACCCGTTTCGCGGAGAGTCGGGGACGTTGCCGAGCACCCTGGGGACGGTCTTCTTCGCCGCGGACCTCGAGACGGACGCAGATGGGCGCGTGGCGGCGCGCGTGACGATGCCGGATCGCCCTGGCCGCATGCGTGTCACGGCGATCGCGTTCGACGATGGCGGTGCACCGGGTCTCGGCATGGCGTCCATCGACTCGACCGGGGCCGTGCCGATCGCCGTCGTCGCCCCGTCGTTCATGCGGCCAGGTGACCAGACCACGGTCGTGGTGAGGATCGGCCCCGACGAAGCCGCCCCACGAACCCTGGAACTGCGCGCGACGGCGATCGCCGCGGGCGCGGTCACCGATCCGCCGCTCATCGACGCCCACGAGTCGATCACGCTCACGCCCGGCGAGGTCGCCGTGCGGCGTTACGGGATCCAGGCGCGCACGAACGCGGGTTCCGTCGAATTCCGCGTGCTGGCCGCGGGCGCGGACGGCCGGGTCGCCGCGACGAACTCGGCCCGTTTCCCCGTCGGCGCAACGCCCGTCGGACGCACGTGGCGAACGGAACCCGTGACGGCCGGTCAAGCCACGAGCGTGGCGGCGGAAACAGTGCCGGGTACGGCCCTCATCCTCGCGTACGGCGAAGCAGCACTCGTGCGCCAGGTCCGCGAGGAGCTCCTCGTCGACGGTACACCCACCGCCGACGCCCTCGCTGCGACCATGCTCGCGCAGCTCCTCGGAGACCCGGTGCCAAGTGGCGGCGACGAGCTCACCCGCCGCGCCGCGGGCGAACGCGCGGCCCGACTGCGGACGTTCCGTACCGCGGACGGCCTCGCGCGCCTCCAGGGCGTGGCGACGGACTTCGAGCTGACGCCGGGACTCGTTCACCTGTTCGCCGTAGCTCGATCGTTCGGCCTGGACGTCGACGCGCTGAACGTCCTCCCCGACTTCCGCGATGGGTTCCCCCGCCTCGCCGGGAGGATCTTCAGTGATGCGCGGGGAAACGGCGCCGTCGCCGTCCAAGGTGAGGAGATCCAGGAGTTCGCGCCGTGGAACAACCGCGTGCCGGTGGCGCAGCGTCCGACCATCGTCACGACGACGGCCATTGCCGCGTTCGAGTACGACGCGACGCATGCGTTCGCGCGCGATGCCGTGGCGGCGTTCGTCCGCCAATCGACGCGCCAGCCTCCAGGGCTGCTCGCCTGGGCGGCAGCAGTCCTCGCTCGCGCCGGTGACGCGGAGGGCGCCCAGCTTGCCTTCTCGCGGATCGAAGCCGGCGACACCGTGGCCGACGTGACTCGCCCGGCGTGGCTCGAGAGTGCCGTCGCCCGGGCCGCGCACAGGCTCGAGCTCGCGGCGCTGGTCGAGGCCTCGCCGCCCGTTCGCAAGCGATTGGCGGAGGCCGTGACGACGGCGCTTGCAGCGAACCCGGAGAGCGATCCGCTTTCGCGAGCGCTGGCCATCGCGGCGCTCGCGCGCACTCGGACGACACCGCTTCCCACCGAGCTGCCTCCGGTCACCGTGCACGTCGAGGGCGTTCCCTCCGTCTCGACGGTGGATCTCGTCGCTGGTCGCGGCGCACGGAAGACGATCGACTTGAGCGCGCAGGATCGCCCCTTCACCGTTCGTGCGACGAGCGGTCCCGTCTTCGCGTTCATTCGTCGCCCGTGGCATCCGCGGCCGGACGCGGCGCGCACCTCGACAGGCCTGCTCTCGGTCGTCCGCGAGGTACGACGAGCCGGTGCCGATTCGCCGCTGCCCGCCAGCGCGCCCGATCGGCTGTCGTTTCGCGTCGGCGAGATGCTCGACGTCCAGACGAGCGTGACGGCGCCGAAGGACTCGGGTCCGCTCCTCGTCGAGTGCCCGCTGCCGCCCGGCTGCCAGATCCTGACGGCGACGCCATCCGGTGACCTGCGCGATGACCGGATCCTCATCGGTTTCGACGACGCGGGAGACGACGGCCGGCGAACGGTCCGGATGCGACTCGTCGTGACGTCCGCGACCGAGGCCTCCTGGCCGCCGGATTCGGCCTGGGCGGTTCAGAACCCGGCGCTGGTCGGCGCTGGCGCGTGGATGGCCGTCAGGGCCGTGGACGAGGGCGCGCCCGTTGCGCCGCGGACGACCGTGAACGCGCTCTCGACCGCGACGATCGGGAAGATCCGCGACGAGACAATTGCGGCGTTGCCGTCCATCACGGACGCTGCCGTTCTTCGCGCGCGCCTCGACATGCTCGCCGGGCTTCCGCTCGCGGACGCATGTCCCACGCTCGCCTCTGCGGTGAGGTCTCTCGCGCCGCTCCTTCGCACGCCCGAGGTGCTTGTACCGCTCGTACTGGCCCTGGGCGCGAATCGAACGGAGCTCCTGAACGGCCCCGTGATCGCCGAGATCCTCGGCGATCCGCCCGCGATCGAGGCCCTCGCCGCGCTGGCCGCAGCCATCGGCCAGACCACCGAGGGGCGCGCCTTCGGTGACCGCTGGAAACTCGGCGATCCGGCCATGACGCCGCTGCAAGCGCGGCTCGCCGCGTTGATCGCGATCCGACGCTCGTTCGACCCGGGAATGCTCGTGAGGGCCCTGGGAGATCGACGGGGCGACGACTCTTCGGCCGACGCTCGCGGCGAGCGACTGGATGCGATCCTCGACCTGCGGTTGAATGACGCCTTCGCGGGCTCGGCTCACGCGGTCGCGACCGTCGATGGCATCGTCACCGGCGACGCAACCGGGAGCGAAGCCGTGCTCGCCAGCTGGCTCGAGCTGATTCGCCTCGTGCGCGGCCGTCTCGCCACGGACCGTGGCGACGTGCGATGGGCCCGGCTTGGCTTGGAGTTCGGCGCGGCAGTCGTCCGCCCGCCGTTCGGGGCACGCGTCGACGCATCGTTTTCCACGTTGCTCGACGAGGCCGCCGCGTTGCACCGCGCGGCCGCCGACGCACTCGTCGCGAGCCTCGTGAACGGAGACCTCGACCCGGGAGCGTTGCCAACGGAGGCCGTGACGACGGACACGGACGCAGCGGCAATCCAGGAACGCGTCCGCGTGATCGTGGCCTGGGCGCGCGGCGATCCGGCCACGAGCGCCCGTGCGCAGGACGTGACGACGACCGTACTCGCGCGCATGCGCGGACGCGTCCCGATCCAGTCGACTCTCGGACTGATGCTCATGGGCCTGGCGTCGACGGGCTCCGCGGAATGGGCCATGCCGGCGCTCGAGGCGATCGACAAGCGAGACCGCGCCGCGCTTCCCGTCCCCGTGTTCGTCGCCCGACTCAGGTCCCGCGAGACGGCGCAGAGAGCGCTGGAGCTGATTCTCGATCGGCCGGACGCCGTCGCGATCCTCCGCGAGGCACTCCGGCAGGACGTCCCCCGGGACGTGGCCGACGAAGTCGTCTCCGCCCTGGCTCGGATCGAAGCGAATCCATTCGAGGACCTGCCGATCGCGCGGCTCGTTGCGCTTCAAAACCTCTCCGAGTCGCGGCTCCAGATGCTCGAGGCGGAGGTCAGGCGGAGGGTCGAGTTCGATCCGGAAACCGTGGCGGCAGCGCTGTCGCAAACCCGCGAGGGGCCCATCGTCTCGATCCTCATCAGGGCTCTCGGCGACGCGCACTTCATCGCCGTGCCTTGGAGCCTCGACGATCCGGAGAACACGCGGACCGACACGCGACTGCGCGCGCGCGCCGGCGAGCCCGACGCCGGCACGATCGTGCGCGGCTGGCTCGAGGCGGCGCTCACCCGAAGCCAGAACGCCAGCGACGCGGACGTCAACGCCTGGTGGAGCGACCTTTCGAATCAGGCAACGCCGCAGGACGTGCAACGATTCGGACGATTGCCCGACGGATCGCCGCTGACCGCACGAGCGGCGCAATGGACGAAGGAAGACCTGAAGCACTACCTCGGGTCGCCCGAGGCGTGCCCGGATCCATCGGCGCCCGAGGGACCGGAGCGAGGTTCCGTCATCGACGTCGTCCGACTCCTCCCTGCGTCGGCGAAGAAGGCGCTGGGGCCGGAACTCCTGGACTTGTGGCGCCGCTGGTCCGTCGGACGCACGGCGCGTGATCGCGTCGCCCTGTTCGCCGTGCTTGGCCCGGTTCAGCCCCAGGCCTTCGAGCAACTGGCGGCCGCGGCCACCGGCACGGACTCGGCGCCGGCTCCGATCGAGCCTCGCGACCTGGTGGCCTTCGTCGCCTCGCTCGACGACACGGTCGAGACGTTGCGGGCCGTCGCCGATGTGGCGGCAAATCTGCCCTCCGACGACGCGCGCGTGGCGTTCGCCCAGAGATGGTTCGACAGAATGGGTCGCCCGCTCACCGTGAGCACGGTCGCCGGAACCCGGATCGCGTTCGCCCCGACGACGCCCCAGTCATGGCGCCGCATGATCCGGGGACGCATCCGATCCGATGGGCTGCGAGCCATCGATACCGCCGAGCCGTCGGCGGTTGCCGCCCTGCGCGACATCCTGAGAGCCCGCGGCCTCCTCTTGCCCTGAACGTCACACGAGGAGCGCCGCCACGTCGCGGCGCCGCGCCGTCCGTCCGGGCGCGGCGTCCTTCGCCTCATCGGCGCCGAAGAGGCTCGGAGCGATCAGCGTCCGCAGCGCCTGGCGCGCGCGATGCAGGCGGGTCTTCACGGCCGCGATGCTGATCCCGAGAACCTCGGCGGTTTCCTCCGTGTCGAGTTCCTCGATGTCGCGAAGGACGAGCACGTTCCGATAGTCGTCCGGAAGCTCGGCGATGCGAGACCGCACGAGGGCATGCAGTTCGTCGCGCGTGATCGAGGACTCGGCCGTGGCGCTGGCGGCTGCAATCGGGATGGCGTGATGCCCCTCGGCGTCGAAGCGCGGCAGGAGCTCGTCGATTGAACACTCGGGCTTCCGGCGCTGCCGGCGGAGCTTCATCAGCGCCGCGTTGACGACGATCCGATGAAGCCAGGTGGACAGCCGCGCACCCTCGCAGAATGCATCGAGTCCACGAAACGCAGACAGAAACGCATCTTGAAGGGCGTCCTCCGCGTCCGTGTCGTTCTTCAGGAGACGCCTCGCGACCGGCAACAGGCGGGGAGAGAACGTTCGTACGACGAATTCGAACGCCGCGTCGTCGCCCCGTCGCAGGGCCAGAACGAGGTTCCGCTCGTCCGCGAAATCCACATTGCCGTTCAGGATCATGTCGGTCGTCATCTGGGTTCGGCCTCCATCGCGGTCGATCACCGCGTCCGAATCCCTTGGCGCGACCCGCCCGAAGAACGTCCGAAATGAACCGCCGGATTTTCCTCGCGGCCCGAAACCGCCACGCGGCCGAGCCTCGCCGGCGCGGGGATTCCAGGCTCGCCTCAGCCGTTGGGTCGAACGCCGGCTGATAGTTTCCTGAGCGATGAACGGGAAGCGCCGCATTCCTTCGGCCCGCTGGCACGGCGACCGCTGGCGGTTCCACGCCGGTGGAGAACGCGCGGTCGCGGCGCTGGCGATCACCTCGCTCGAGGGCATCGACGCCTTCGCGAGAGGAGAGCTCGTGGCGGGGTCGCGGACGAGCTGGGTGCGGCGCCTCCAGATCGACGGCGGTCGCGCCGTGTTCGCGAAGTGCTTCTACTACCCGACGCCCCTGGATCTCGTCCTGCGGATCGTCTCGCGGCGCATGTGGTGGCATCGCGCGGAGCGGGAGTGGCGCAGTCTGCGCATTCAGGAGGAGCTCGGCATTCCAACCGTCGGCCGGCTCGCCCTCGGCGAGCGACGCCAGTTCGGGCTGCTTCGCTCGGCGCTCCTCGTGACGGAGGAGTTTCACGGCGCCATCCGTCTCGATCGATGGCTCGCGGCTGCAAGCCGATGGAGCGCGCATGGCGCTGCGGAGGCCGTGGATGCGCTCGCGGGGTGGGTCGCGCGCGTCCATCGCGCCGGCTTCGTACACGGTGACCTGAACGCGCGAAACGTCCTCGTGCGAGCACCGGAGATGGTGACGCCCGAGTTCCGCGCCATCGACGCGGGCCGCGGCGCACGCTCGCGTTGGCGAGGCACGGTATCGCGCCGTCATGCGCGAGACCTCGCGCCCATCGCCCTCGCATGCGAGTTGATCCTCGGCACGGAGCACGCGTCGAGGTTCCTCGCACGCTACGCCCGCGAGGCGGCGATCGGAGACCTGTCCTCGACCGAGGAGGTCGTGTCGCGCGAGGTGTCGCGCGTCAGAGGCCACGAAGCGCGCCGGCTGGATCCGGAAACGCTCGTTCGTACGTCAGCGCGGACGACGGGGGGCTGACCGCTGTGCGGGCACGCGGACGGGCACCGGGATGCGCTCCTCGGCGATGCCGAGCCGTTCGCGCAGCGCTGCCCAGGCACGCTTCACGCTCTCGATGACGTCAGGGAGGCGTGCGGGGAAGCCGGGTCTCTCACGAGATGCGGGCTCGGAGCCGGAGTTGTCGCGTCGGTCGGACATGAGGGTCGTCAGCTTACAGGAATTCATCGGCAGTTGCGCACTGACCTCATTACGGCTTCGCAACTTCACCGTGAGCGGTCGGTCTTGCCCGGGCGTCGGCTTCGGTGAGAATCCACGACCAGAAACCGCCAAAGACCGCCGAAACGCGCGGATGCGAGCCGCTCTGAGGTGTCAGACCCGATCGAAACGACCGAAACGCAAGCAGCACCGGGACCGTCAGGACTTGCGACGGGGCTCGTCCTCGGACTCGTGACCGTGGCGACCCTCATCCCCTGGCTGGCAGCGCGGGACATGGACGAACGATCGGAGGGCCGCGTTCCGCTGGTCGCCTGGGACATCGCGACCCACGGACGTTTGTTCCCGACCTACATGCTCGGCGAGCCCTACGTGAACAAGCCACCGTTGGCGCATTCACTCTCGGCAGCGCTCGCGGGGATCACCGGACGGACGGACCTGTGGCTGATGCGGCTGGCGTCGGTCCTCACCGCGACCGTCTGCGTGTGGCTCACGGCCCGCCTGGGCCGGCGCCTCGGGGGGCCGCTGGCGGGTCTCGCATCCGGGCTCTTCCTCCTGGCGAGCTTCCGCTTCTTCACGCAGGCGCGCTCGACCGAGCTCGAGATCCTGCTGACGACGCTGGCGACGGCTGGCTACCTCGCGCTGTCGGGTCCGTTTCTCTTCGACGTGCGCGGCGCCGGGCCGTGGGTCGTGGCCTCCCTCTCCGTCGGCCTGATGACGTGGACGAAGGGCCCCGTGCTCGCGCTCCTGTTTCCCATCTCGTTCATGCTCGGATGCAGCGTCGCGCGTCGTCGCGCTCCGTGGACCCACTGGCGTGGGACCGTGGCGCTGGTCGTGACCGCGGTGGCGTTCGCGCTCCTTTGGGCCTGGCCCGTCGCACGTGCGCTGGGCTCGTGGGGCGCATTGATCGACCGCCTGACGATGGCGAACGTCGAGCATCGTCGCGGGCCGCTGTACTACCTGGAGAAACTGCCGGAGGGGCTGCTGCCCGCGGGTCTTCTCCTGCCATGGATGATCCTCGGTTGGCGGCGATTGCTGCCGCCCGTTCGCGCCGCCGCGTTGACGGGGATCCTCGGGTTGATCGTCTTCTCCGTCAGCCGCAGCAAGCAGTCGCACTACCTGCTGCCGTTCTATCCCCTCTTCGCAGTCTGGGGCGGCACGACCGCGGTACGAGTGCTCGCGGGCCGGTTGCGCACGGCCGCCGTGTTCGTGGCCGGGCTGGGCGTCGCCGTAGCAGCCGTCACCTGGGGCATCTCCGCCATGGCACCTGGAGCGGATCCTGCGGCGCCATTGGTCCCATCGGCCGTCACCTCCCTGACTCTCGCCGTCGCCGCCGTCGTGATCCTCCACAGGATCGGGCGGCGCACCGAGTTGACGGCCGCCGGCCTGATCGTGCTCGGGCTGCCGCTCGTCAGTGACTGTCTGTTCGCTGACGCCGGAGTGGCCTCGGCCGTCGCGCCCTACCGCTCCGTCGCCCCGATCATGCGAGCGCTGGCCCCGCAAGTCGGCGACGCCCCGTTCGCGTCCCTGGACGCCAACCCGGCGGTCGCGTTCGCGTTGGGACGACCGGACCTGCGCATCATCCCGCCCGACGGTGCCGCATCATTTCTGGACGGGACGCCGGGGGCCCTGCTGCTCTTCGAGGGCACGGCGGCAGAGGTTCCGACATCGCTGCGCGATTTCCCGATTCGCGCGACGGCCGCCGCCGTCGACGGCGAGCCGTCCTATCTGCTCCTCGGCTCGCGGATCAGGCCGCGCTGAAATCCGAGCGACCGCTCAGGTCGTACTTCCGTTGCCAAGGCGGCGACGGCCGACTGCGCTTCACACCGGACGAACTTGCTTGTAGCCTGTCCGGACCCGATTTTTCGGGGCGAAGGAAACGCAGACCTCGCTGCGCGCATCTATCTCATCATCGATAGGCCATCTTGCGTCGGCGCACGTGCGCCGGAGGCTCGATGGGAGAGTTCGATGAAGATCAAGGGAGAATCAGGAATGTCCTCGAAGAAGCCGTTCACGAAGTTCCGCAAGGTGATCGTCGCCAGCGCCCTCCTCGGGCTCGGTGGCTTGATGCTGCCCGCGTGCTCGAGCGATGAGACGGGATCGACGGGCACGTCAGCCGACCAGAAGAGCTGTGGCGGCAACAAATCGTGTGGCGCCAACAAATCCTGTGGCGCGAACAAGTCCTGCGGCGCGAACAAGAGCTGTGGTGGCAACAAGTCTTGCGGCTCGAACAAGAGCTGCGGCGGGACGAAGTCCTGCGGCTCCGCGAAGTGATGCCGATCACCCCGTGAGTCAGGCCGCGACGGCCCGGCTCGACCCGCGCGCGTGCATCCCGCTCCGTCGAGCGGCGATGCCCGCGCGGTTTCGTTCCGAAGCACCCCCTCGATGGCACCCCAACGCTCGATGACATCCGCTACCCGCCCGCTCGGGATCGGTGTGGGCCTGCGCAGGCCACACGTGGCACGGATCCTGGAGACCGCGCCGGGCGTCGACTGGTTCGAGTTCACTCCCGAGAACTACATGAACCGCGGCGGGCTCCACCGGCGGAACCTCCTGGCCGTCGCCGAGAGATTCCCCATGGTCGCGCACGGCGTTGGCGCCTCGCTCGGGTCCGATCGCCCGGTCGATCGCACGTTCCTCCGTCACCTTCGTGACACGGTGAGATCGGCGAACGCGCTCTGGGCGAGCGATCACCTCTCGTACTCCACCGCAGGCCCGATCTCGATGAACGAGCTCATCCCCATGCCGTTCACGGAAGAAGCCGTCCGACGGATCGCGAAGAACGTGACCCGTGTGCGGGACGCAGTCGGAGTGCCCTACCTGGTCGAGAACGCGTCGTACTACGCCGTCGTCGACGACAGCGAGATGGACGAAGCGACGTTCATCCGCGCAGTCTGCGAAGAAGCGGACTGCGGACTGCTCCTGGACGTGAACAACGTCTACGTCAACGCGTGCAATCACGGCTACGACGCCGAGGCGATGATCGCGCGCCTGCCGCTGGAACGCGTGGTCCAGGTGCATCTCGCGGGGCACGACGACTCGGGAGAGATCCTCGTCGACACTCACGGTGCGCCGGTGCCGCCGCCGGTCTGGCGGCTGTTCGAGCGGGTGCTCCCGCTCCTGCCGCCCTGCTCCGTGATGATCGAGTGGGACAACGACATTCCCACCTGGGAGCGATTGCTCCAGGAGGCGGCTCGCGCCGCCCGCATCGTCTCCCGAACAGGTTTCGCTGCCGAACGGAAACCGGCCCGCTCGGCCTGAGAGTGAACATGCCGCTACGTCACGTCCAAGCTGCGTTCCGCGACATGGTCCTGCACTCGACGACCGAGTTCTCGTCGGGTGCCCGCTCGGCGCACCGCATCGTCACAACGACACCCGGCTTGCGCGCCCGCGAGCGCGACGCCCTGGCACGCATCCCCAGGGAGCGCCTCGCCGTCTACCACGACCTGGTCGTCGGCGGCCACCAGTCCATGCTCGGGTGGACGTTTGCAACCACGCTCGCCGTCCTCGGTCTCGCGCAGAAGTCGGGTCCGCGCGCGACGAAGCCGATGACGTTTCGTGCGATGATCGAAGCGTTCCTCCTCGATGGCCCTGCGAGCACCCACAGCCTTCGCGAACTCGCGGACCGCTTCCGCGCGTTCCTGCGCAAGACGTTCGGTGCGGCTTTCGAGCGTGTTCCCGTCCTTGGCGAGCTTGCGGCGATCGAATGCGCGCGGCTCGACGTCGAGTACGCACTCGACGGGTCCGAGATTCCCGCGACGCGAGCGGTGATCGAGCGGATCGCCCAGGGCACCGTCGACGACCTCCTCCAGACGACCGTCGTGGTCCCGCGACACGTGCAGTTCTTCCGCATGCGGCACAACGTGAAGGAGCTCGTCACGCTGGTGCGCGATCGAAGGCGTGAGCTGCGCACCGTGCACCAGTCGGTCCGGCGCGCGGATGAGTACCTCGCATTGACGCGCGACCCGGAGTCGCTCCTGCCCCGCATCGTGGAACTCGATGCCCCCGCCTGGCGTCAGGTGCGCGCGGCGCGCGGAAAGTCGCGATTCCGGCTCGAATCACTGGCCGTTCGGCGCGCGCAGGCGCTTGGCTCGGGCGAGGGCGGCGAGGCGGCGGCGATCGCCGAAGTCGTCGGGTGGCTCGCTCACGGCCTCCTCGCACTGGCCGCTCCGGCCCGAGATCACGATCCGAAGACGTCGCGCTCGAAGCGCACGGAGAAGACCTCGCGCGCACGGACCGCCGCGTCCACCAGATCCTGAACCGGCAGGCTGCGCTCGACTTCGTCCAGCTCGGCAGCGGTACTCGAGGTCGCCGGGTTGCGGGGCGCGAGATACGAGCAGCAATCGTCATGAGGACGGATCGAGATTTCATAGGTCCCGATCCTCCGTGCCGTGGTGATGATCTGCTCCTTCCCCATGCCGACGAGCGGACGAAAGACCGGCAGTACGGCCACGGCTTCCGTCGTCGCCAGGTTCTCGATCGTCTGACTCGCGACCTGTCCCAGTGCGTCGCCGGTGATGAGGGCTGTCGCGTCGACCGCCCGCGCGAGTTTCTCTGCGATGCGGAGCATGAAACGACGGTAGAGCAGGACCCGGAACTTCGGTGGCGTGTTCTGGATGATCGCCTGCTGAACCGTCGTCGCGAAGGGAATGAAGGCGGCGGGGACGGTGGGTTGCCAGCGCGAGAGGGCCGCGAGGAGATCCTTCACCTTCCGCTGACTCTCCGCGCTCGTGAACGGCGCGGAATGGAAGTGGACGGCGGAGACCTTCAGCCCGCGCCCCATCATCATCCAGGCGGCGACCGGCGAGTCGATGCCCCCGGAAAGGAGCACGACCCCGTGGCCGGACGACCCGCTGGGGAGTCCGCCCGGACCATCCACCCGGCGTACTCCCACGAGGCCCCTGCGCGACACGAGCATGACTCGGATCCAGACGTCCGGGTTCTCGAGCGAGACAGGCAGGCCGCTGGCCCGGCCGACCTCGTCGCCGAGCCACCGCTCGATCTGAGGTGACGACTGGTCGGCGGGCCAGTCCACCCGTCGCACCCGCACTCCGAACGAGCGCGCCCCGGTCTCACGTGTAACCAGCTCGATCGCGGCCGCCGCAACGGCCGCCAGTGACGGCTCCGTCTCGATGGCGTGCAGGAGATACCGGACGCCAAACACACGGGAGAGGCGATCCATCGCAACCCCTGCTGTGAAGGGCTTCTCCGCGAGGCGAATCAGGAACCGGTTTCGGACCCCCTCGACGGCCACCGACCCAAAATCGCGCAAAGCGTTCTGAACCGCACGGACCAACTGCTTCTCGCAGAACGTGCTTCGGCCGCCCTTCAAGCCGATCTCGTCGTATTGAATCAGGATCACGTCGTTCATGGCGAGCATCGAACGGACCGGGTGAGAAGCGTGCCCGGGGGGTCACCGCGAGGCGTCCGAAGATAGCCGCCGCCGTCACGAAACCTGAGCACTGAATTCCGTTCAAATCATGCCTGCGGCGGTCGTTATGCGACCTCGAGGGAGGCGCCCCGAGTCCTGGCTCAAAGATTAGGCCCGAAAGTGGACAAAGCTGGTTTTGGGCCTTAGGATCCCCCTGCGTCGAGCAAGCGGAGTCCGCATCCTGCAGCGGTCAGATGGTCGTTCCGCGCGTTCGTCGTCGTGGTCTGGTTGGGGATTCCCGAGGGACCGCGGGACAGGAGGCGAAAGTCCGGACTCCAAAGAACCTGCACGCCGCTTCACCTGTGCAGCGTCCGTACCGTTGATCGTCGGTTCGGCGGGGATCGGGTTTTCGTCAAAAATTTCGGGAAATGAAACGTCCATCTGACGGAGCGAGGCCGCCCGGCCAGTCAAACGCGAAAGCCAGTGCCGTGAAACTCAAGGAAAAACCAGAACCAGCACCACTCACCCCGGTTCAGGAGGAAGAGTGGACCACCTTCGGAGACCGCGACGAGCAGGCCGTCGAAGCGCCACTCCTCGCGCCGAAGACCGGGTCACGCCTTGAACCCGTGCACCACACGGCGCCTGACGATCCGCTCGGGATCTACCTGAAGGACGTCGGGGCCCACGACCTGCTCGAGCCGGAAGAAGAGCATCTCCTCCTCGGGGATCTCATCCTTGCCCGCAATCGGTGGATCGCGTCCTTCCTCGGCACCGAGCCGGGCCTGGAAGCGGTCTGGGCCGACCTCGAGCGTTGGAAGCGCAACGAGATGGCTGCGCGCAGCCTCGTCCCCGGACCTCCCAAGCCCAAGCCGGGCCGCGAGGACGGCGACAACCACGTCGCCCGCCTGTTCGACATCTTCAAGCGGCACGTGGACAAGCATCCGCGCAAGCCGTTCGCGTCCGTCCGCAACAACAACACTGGCCGACTCGTCGGCGCCCTGTTGTTCGTCGGT
Source organism: Planctomycetota bacterium (assembly GCA_044222185.1). Taxonomy (GTDB): domain Bacteria; phylum Planctomycetota; family CAIWVZ01; genus JBGANV01. The sequence continues at coordinate 96,154 of JBGANV010000007.1, read as the reverse complement.
CTCCGTCCAGGCCCGCTCAAGCGGTACCGGGACGCGGCCATCGACACGTGCGGCCGTCCGCTGAAACAGCACATCCAGCAGGTTCGCGATCTCTTCGTCGCGGCTCGCCGTCCGCTCATCGAGCGCAACCTCCGACTCGTGCTGTCGGTGGCGCGCAAGTTCGATGGCGGCCCGTTGGCCTACAGCGAACTGATCCAGGAAGGCAACCTGGGCCTGATCCGCGCGACCGAGTCATTCTCGGCCCGGTTCGGCGTCCGATTCTCGACCTACGCGTACCTGTGGATCCGCCAGGCCATCCTTCGGGCCCTCGAAGACAAGAGCCGGACGATCCGTCTTCCGGTGAACGTCACGCAGAGCCTCCGCAAGGCCGCCAAGGAGGATCCGGAAGGGTTCGATGATCCGCGGATGATCGAGGACGAGCACCGCCGGAACCGGCTGAGCGACATGCTCGCCAACCCGTCGGTGTCGCGGCCCGTGCTCTCGCTCGACTACGGGCCCGAGGACGAAAGCCGCCTCGGTGACCTCGTCGGAGACAGCAGCTCGCCGCGCCCGGACGCCGAAGTCATCCGAGACGACATCCGAACGCTCGTCCGCGACAGCCTGAAGATCCTTCCGGATCGTCATCGGCTCGTGCTGCGACTCCGCTTCGGAATCGACTGCAACCGGCCGCACACTCTGGCCGAGATCGGCAAGATGCTCGGGGTCTCCGCCGAACGCATCCGACAGATCGAAGCGTCGGCCTTCGAGCGCCTGCGCCGCGGACCTGACGGAACGGTCCTGAAGGACATGGTCGACGACTGACCCGCTTCGGCCCTGACGCCGTCGCGAAGGCAACGAGCCTCGCGACGGCGTTTTCATTCCTGCCATGCCACTCCGACCTCGCGCTTTCCTCCTGATCGCGCTCGGCGCGCTCCTCCTGGCCGCTCATCCCGCTCACGGCCAGCAACCCCTTCGCGTCGCCTACCTGGCGCTGCCTCCGCGGCCCGACGAGTCCGGGATGGTCCCCGACCACATGGCGTCGGTGATCGGCTCGCTCGGCGTCCAGGCCCGCCCGCTGCTCGCCGATGCCAGGGCCGGGAAGCTCACCCTGTCATCGACGGACGTCCTCGTCCTCGGTTCATGGTCGAACTACGAGGACCCGGTCCAGAAGACGCTCGTCCTGTCGCGCGAGACGATCCGGGCCTTCATCAACGGCGGCGGCGTCGTCGTGATGTTCGCCCAGTTCTGGTCCCGGAACGTGGCTGCCGAGAAGCTGCTTCCCGACCTGAAGCAGCCCCAGGAGCGACGCACCTTCGGCTTCCTCGAACCCGAGTTCAAGCTCGACTACTCGCCGCAGCATTACGACTCGGTCGTGATGGTGCATTCGCACCATCCGCTCCTCTCACAGCCGAAGACGATCCTCCCCGACCGCATCGGCAAGTGGAACGGTTGTTGGGCAGCGGGCGTGGACACGCCCGTTGGTGCCCCAGGCTCGCGCATCATCCTGGGCCACCGCTACAAGCTCGCATTCCCCTGGCTCCAGGAAGTCTCGATCGGTCGAGGCCTCGCCATCCTCTGCGCGGGCGCGGTGGATCGCGTGAAGTCCGACTCGAACGAGGAGTCTCGAACGCTCCTGGGCGATCTGCTCGAGAATGCCTTCGATCGTGCCCGAAGGGTTCGCGAGAAGTCCGCCGAGAAGTTCGAACCCACGTTCAAGGAAATGCCGACGACCTCGCCGGAGGTCGTCACCGACGCCGAGGATTGGAAGGCCTTCGAAGCGCGCGTCGACAGCGCCGTCGATCGAGGCGTCGAATGGCTGAAGAAGCGCCAGAAGGAGGACGGCTCCTTCGGCGGCTTCAACACCAATTTCGGCGCCGAGAAATGGGTGACGGGCCCAACCTCCCTCGCCGTCATGGCGCTGCTCGCCTCCGGCGTCTCGAAGCACGAGGCCGTGATCCAGAAGGCATTCGACTTCCTGCTCGCGAACACGCCATCGTCCACCTACGAGAACGGCCTCTTCCTCAGTGCGCTCGAACACAAAGCCTCGCCGTCCGGCGAGCGAATCGAATTCCTGCGCCTCCCCCCAGCCGAGCGCGTGAACTTCACGTTCAAGCGCACGTTGGCGCCGAAGGATCGCGAGGCGATGGAACGGGCCGCCGACTGGCTCGTCAAGGCCCGCTACCGGGGCGTCTGGAGCTACCTCGCGTACCCGAAGACGGCCGACGCCTCGAACACGCAGTACGGCGCGCTCGGACTTCTCTCGGCGAAGCGATGCGGAATCACCGTCCCCCGCGAAGCCTTCGAGAAGCTCGTCGACACATACCTCTCGTTCCAATCGAAGGCGAACGGCACGCGCCCGTATGCCCAGCCCCTCGGCGCGGTCGATCCCCATGCATGGCCGAAGTTCGAAATGCGCGCGATGCCTTACGGTTGGTGGAACTACAACCCGCTCCACCGCGAATCCGTGGGGCGCGGGACGACGGACTGCATCGGTATCGCCGTGCTGATGCTCGGTCTCGACGGGATCTCGGGCGACGGCCCCGGAGACCAGCGCAAGCCGAAGGTCGCCGCAGCCGTCGATATGGCCGTCAACCACCTGGACTCGATCTTCCGCGTCGACATCCAGCCCGCAGCGGGCGAGTTCTTCCCCGACTACTACTGGCTCTACACTCTCGAGCGGTCGATGGTGCTGACGGACGCGCGGTTCGTCGGTCGCCACGACTGGTACCGAGAGGCCGGAGAGTTCCTGGTCGACATCCAGCGCCGAAGCGGCGGTTGGGACACGCCGGGTGCGCAGAACCGAAACGACACGATCCAGACCTCGTTCGCGCTCCTGACGCTGCGGCGCGCGACGGTTCCGTCACGCACGACCCTCAAGTGACGTCGCCCCGCTCTTTGGGCTGACGACGGCCCGGCATTCGTCTACGATGCGCCGCGATGCCATTGGACGTCTACGTTGGTGCGTTCACCCGCTACTACTGCGGTGACTGGGACAACGTCGCGGACCGGGTGGCGCGTTCGACCGGGCTCACGTCGCGAAAACCCCGCCCCGCCCACACGGAGGACGAGCCCGCACCTGCCGAGGATGCCGTACGTTCCGCCGTCCTCGTGTGGCGCGACGCGCTTCAGGTCGCGCTCGGCGAAGTGAGCCCCGTCGAGCTGAACTGGAGCGAATCCGACTCGGGCGAGTACTTCACCGACCGGCCGAACTGGCTCGGCTATGGCAGCCTGCTTCTGCTCTCCGTCTACCTGGATGCGCCCGGGCGGGACCTGCCCGAGACCGCCGTCGAGGACTGGTCGACGGATGCCGTGTGGAAGGAGGCCCAAGCTGCGGGCTTCGCCGAAAACCGCTTCCAGCAGGTCTTCATGCCGAAGATCTGGCTTCCCGTCGACTTCGACTTCGTGTTCGCGGCGATCGAGCCGTCGAACGACGAGTGCCATTTCGGGTCCTCGTACGAGTTGCTGCGCCAACTGGAGCAGATCGGTGCCGAGGCCTATTCGACTGCGCCGGCCGAACTCGGCAAGCCGTCCGCGGATCTGCCGGACGCAGGCACGGCGCTGAAGACGGCCGCACGGTTCGGCCTCGACGTGTTCACGTCGCTCGCGCGAAAGTCCGTGCTCTCCGGACTTCCGATGAAGCTCGACTACTGAGCGTCGGAAGCGCGCCCCTTCGGCACGAGCAGCGCGACGGTCTCGACGTGCGCCGTGCCCGGGAACTGATCCACGGGAGTCGCCTCGACGAGTTCGTAGCCGTTCGCGACGAGAGTCTTCACGTCGCGGGCGAGGCTCCCCGGATCACACGAGACCATCACGAGCCGAGGGATCCGGAGCTGCGCGAGGCGTCCGAGGGGCCCGGGACCGACACCGGCCCGCGGCGGATCGATGACCGCGGCATCGAAACGATCGACGCCGGATCGGAAGTCCTGCAGCAGCTCGGCCACGTCCAGCTCGCGGAGCTTCACGCGGGGGCGCCCCGCCGCGTTGACGCGAAAATCCCCGGCGGCCGAGTGATCGATCTCCGCGGCGATGACCTCGGTGTCGGAGTCGAACGCGGCCACGGCGAAGAGTCCGACACCGGCGAACAGTTCGAGCACGCGACCGCCCTTCGGAACGGCGGCAGCCTCCCGCACGCAGTCGACGAGGCACTCGGCGCCCGCAGCATTCACCTGGAAGAACGATCTGGCAGAGACGCGGAACGTCGCGCCGCGCACGACTTCACGAGTCTGCGGAAGCCCTTTGACTGGTAGCACCTGCTCTCCGCGCGAGACTGCGAGGGCTCCGGGGAATTGCTCGGCGGCGATCGTCCTCGGGAGCGCCGTCATGCCGTGGAGGATCGCCAGGCTCTCGCCCGTGGCCGTTCCGATGCGCAGCTCGACTTCGCTCGCGCCGGCGACGCGCCCATCGAGCATTCCGCGCAGCTTGTCGAGCTGGGGATGAAGCACGGCGCATGCGTCGATCGGGATGGACGGGCGATCACGCGAGGGCGCGCTGTCGGCGCGCGTGACGTACGTCAGGCGACCATCGCCGTTCACGCCGAACCGGGCGTGATTGCGGTAGCCGAACTCGGGCCCCGGCGTGAGCGTCGGCTTGACCCGCGCACCGTCGATCCCCGCGATGCGCGTCAGTGCATCGCGAACGATCCCGGCCTTGATCAAGGCCTGTGTCTCGCGGGTCGCATGCAGGAGCCCGCATCCGCCGCAGCCACCCGCGTGATCGTGCGCACACGGCGTCGGGCGCCGGCCCCTGGGATCGGTCACGCCAGCGAGTCGCGCGCGATCGAAACTCGCGCCACGGCGGATGATCTCGACCTGCACGGTCTCGCCAGGCAACGCGCCCGGAACGAACACGACCTTGCCGTCATGGCGCGTGATTCCCTCGCCGGAAGCGCCGATCCCGGTGATGGTCGTGGTGAAGGTGTCGGGCATGGTGCTCTGCTTGCGTGGGCCGCCACGGTAGCAGAGCGCGGACGGACCGCTCAGCGCGGACGGAGCGCGTGGGCCACGCGGACGCCGCTCGTCGCCGCGGCGAGGATGCTCTGACCAAGAAAGGTCGAGTCGCCAACGAGCCACAAGCCCTTGGCCACCGACACGGGTCCCAGCGCCAGGTACTGCCGCAGTCCCACGCGCCTCGGAATCCCTCCAACGGCACCGCCCCCTCGGCCGGTGAACCGCTCGAAGGTTCGGGGCGACGCCGTCATGGAGTGAACGATCCCCACGTCCCATTCCGGGGCTCGCAGCGCGAGCGTCGCTCGCATGCGAGCCTGGATCCGCGCGACTGCATCGGCCCAATCCGCCTCCGTCGAGCCGTCTGGCCGAAGCGGGGCGTGCGTCGAGACCGTCAGGGTGCGGAATCCCGGCGGACACCGCCCGACGTCGTCCGCACCGCTGATCGACACGAACACGTGGTTGCCCTCCGTGTACGGGGCATCGGCGGTCGCCACGAGTTCCAGATGGCGCGGCTCTCGTGCCGCATCCGCGGGTGCCTTCGCCACGAGATAGAGCATGACGGCGCCCCATCCCTGCCTCACGTCTCGATCGAGCCTGTCGAGCCGACGTCGGTCCAGCGCATCCGAGGGGGCGAGATTCAGGAGGCTGCCGGGCAGGACGTTCGCGATCACGTTTCGGGCGACGACCGCGTGACCACGTCCCTCGACCCGCCAGCCGTCGCCATGCGGTCGAATCCCCGTGACGCGATCGGGCATCCGCACGACTCCACCAAGCCTGCCGATGGCATCCGTCAGCCCGCGCGCCAGTTCGCCGATCCCACCTCGCACGTGCCCCGTGCCCCGCCAGTAGTAATCCATCACCGCGAGCGCGAACGGCGCCTCCGCCTCGGCCGCCGGGCACTGGACCGTGATCTGGCAGAGGCCGTCCAGGTACCGGCGAAGGGGAACGAACCCGGCGAGTCCGAACCGATCGAGGATCTGGGCGAGCGATCGCCCCGCGAGGCGCGTCAGCGAGAGGTTCCTCCTCACCTGGAGGGCATGCCGGATGACCGCACGCAGCGAGAACGGTGGGAGCGACGTCGGGTCGAGGATGACGTCCCACAAATCGTCGGCGAGTCGCGCCTGCCATGCGAAGAACTTCCTGATGGCTACCGCCGGAGCGCCATCGAGTGCACAGAGCCGCGTGATGAACGCGTCCCGGTCGCGGCCGATCTCGAGCTCGAGGTCCTCCGTTCGAAACGTGACGACGGGGTCGATCCAATCGACCGTGACCGGGAGTCCGTGCCGGGTGATCCACCGCCCGAACAGTTGATCGGCCCCGAGTCCGGAGAAGAGCGTGGCGCCCGCTTCGAACCGATACCCGTCACGCGCGAAGGTGGCCGCGCATCCGCCGGGATAGTTCAGCGCCTCGAAGATCACGACCCGGAGGCCCGTCTCCGCACATGCGAGCGCGGCACCCATGCCCCCGAACCCGGCGCCCACGACGGCGACGTCGAACCGGTCATCGATCCCGAGGTCATCACTCATCGCGGCGCGTAAGATACGAACCTCGCGCTCTGCGCCGACACGATGTCATCAGCCAACGTCAAAGCTCTCTCGGTGCTCGCGTTCGTCGCGGCTCCCCTGTTCGTCGCAGGAGCTCTGCGGTTCGGGCACGATCCCGTCGCGCACGAGGCCGCCGCGAGTTTCATCCATCGCGACGGCGGCTACGTGGGTTCGAGCACCTGCCGCGCCTGTCACCCCGACCACTTCGACTCGTGGCGCGCGACGTTCCATTCGACGATGACCCAGCGTCCCTCGCCCGCCGCGATCCAAGGCATCTTCGACGGACGTTCCGTCCGGTACGAAGGTGCGGAGGCCCGCCCGTTCCGCGAGGGTGATCGCTTCTTCATGGACCTGCCGACCGCCCAGGGCGGCCGGCGACGGGCCGAGGTCGCGCTGCTCGTGGGTTCACGCCGTTACCAGCAGTACTTCGAGGTCGAGCACCGCGGCGACACGGATGCCTTCGTTCGGCTGCCGATCCTCTGGCACCGGGGCGCACGGCGCTGGCTGCACCTGAACACCGTCTTCCTCCATCCCGACGATCCGAATTGGGACGGACACAAATCCACGTGGAACGAGAACTGCATCTTCTGTCACAACACGGGGCCCGAGCCGCGCATGCTCAACTACGCGGACGCCTCGCGGCTTGCGGGAAACAAGTTCGACTCCCGGGTGGGCGAGTTCGGCATCGCCTGTGAAGCGTGCCACGGGCCGGGTGCCGCTCACTCCGACGCACGACGCGATCCCGTGGCGCGATACGCCTTGCACGCCTCCAAGCCCGTCGACCCGACGATCGTGAACCCGGCGCGCCTCGACAAGGAACGGGCCGTGTCGTCCTGCGGCCAATGCCACGGCCAGCGCCTCCCCGAACCCATCGAGCGCATCTCGGCGTGGATGACGACGGGGCCCACCTTTCGCGCCGGCGACAAGCTGACGGATCACGTGTCTCCCATCACGCAGTCGACGCCCGTGCGCGGATCATCGGACCAGGACCTGTTCCGCGTCCGATTCTGGCCCGACGGAACGCCGCGGCTCACCGCCTACGAGTTCCAGGGCGTGACGTCGTCGCCCTGCTACCTGCGCGGCCCCATGACCTGCCAGTCATGTCACGCCATGCACGCTGGCGATCCTCACGGGCAACTGCGCCCGGACCTGCCGGGAAACCAGATCTGCACGCAATGCCACGAACGCTACGCGGCCGACGTCACGGCCCACACGCACCACGCACCACAGAGCAGCGGTTCCTCGTGCGTCGAGTGCCACATGCCGCGCATGGTGTATGGCATCGTCGAAATCCACCGCAGCCACCGCATCGAATCCCCCGAACCCAAACGCGACGCCGACGCGGGCCGCCCGCATGCATGCACGCTGTGTCACCTCGACCGCCCGCTGACCTGGGTCGCCGAACGGATGAATGCGTTCTGGGGCAATCACTACGAGCTCCCGACGTCTCGACGCGATCGCGCGCCCTCGGCTCTGCCAGACGCTGCGGCCTCGCTCCTGTCGGGTGACGCCGTCCAGCGCGCGGTCTACGCGGCCGCACTCGGGCGCAGTGGCGCGAGCTTCGATCCGGCGTTCGGCGCGGGGCTCCGCGCATGGCTCGCGATCACCATGGGCGATGGATACCCGAGCATCCGGTGGATCGCTCAACGCAGCCTCCAATCGCTGGAGGAGCGGGTTCCCATCGGACTGCGCGACGTCCTTTCACGCATCGACCACACGGAGGGACCGGAGGCACGCCGCCGGGCCGTATTCTCGGTGCTCGACGCCATCGCCGAACGGGCGCCCGGCCGCCTCGCGCGTCCCGCCCCGGGCACGTTCGTGGGCCAGGATTTCCGCGTCGACCTCCGTCAAATCGTGAACCTCACCAACCTCCAGGGCCAGAACCCCATCTCCATCGGCGAATGAAAGACCCATCGATTCGACGTGTCCTCGTTGCGGGCTGGGTTCTCCTGGCCGTCTTTCTGCCCCTCGGCCTCACGCTCGAAGCCCTGCACGCCATGAAAGTCCCCGTCTATCTCGGCAGCACCATGCGCCGCGAGATGTGGACGCTCGCTCACGCACACGGGAATCTGCTGGGGCTCTTGTGCCTCGTGTTCGCGGCGCTCGGCGAAAAAATCACGGCCGACGCGGGACGACGCGGGCGCATCGCGCGATGGATCGTCGCCGGTGCCGCGCTCATGCCGCTGGGGTTCCTGTTGGGCGGGATCCTGAACACGGAGGGCGACCCGTCCCTCGGGATCGTGCTGGTGCCCGTCGGCGGCGCGTTGCTGCTCGTGGGGCTGATCGGCGCCGCCCGCGCGGCCGCTACTCGAGACGCTTGAACGCGTCGGCGAGCGCGTCGCCGGAGAGTGCCACGACGAACGGCTTCGGTTCGTCCTTGCTGATGGAGATCTCGGCGTCCTTCAGGGGGACGGTCACAGCCGAGATCACCTTCTCCTTCTTGATGCCGGCGGTGATGAGGATCGTGTAGCGGCCGGGATCGGCCACCCACACCGTCGTTTCGCCGTTCTCGTCGAACGTCGCAGGATCGGGGCTCGTCTGGATGCCGAGCGCGCGGCGGGCCTCGGTTTCGGGATCCTTCATCTCCTGGTCCGTGAGCAACGCGGCCGTGACGCGCTTCGGCTCACCCGGGACCCTGACGCCGTTCCCGAGCTTCAGCCTGACGCCGATGCCGGGCTTCAACTTCAACGTGAGGTCGGCCTTCGGATCCTTGAACTTCATCGGCGCGTAGCCGGCGGCCGCCACCATCAACGTGCATCCCGGCGCCTTCAGCATCACGGAAATCACGCCATTGGATGCCGTGAAGACCTCGTTGGACGTCGTGTGGGTGCCGAACGGAGGAAGGACGATGCACTTGGCCGTCTTGATCGGCTCGCCCTTCGTGTCCGTGACCGTCACGCGCACGTTGCGGAGCTTGGCCCGCAGGTCGAGGTCCTTCAGTCGCACGTCGACGCAAGTCTCGCCCGTTCGCACGCTCACGGGCACGGCATGGGCGAGGACCTCGCGATCGCCGACGTAGATGGTGACCTCGTACTTCCCCGCCTTCAGCGGCGTGATCTTGAACTTGCCGTCGCTCCCGGGATGCCCGATGGTCACTTCGTCTCGGTCGTCCGTCGGGAGCTTGTTCGTCGGGACGTCGGGTCGGACCTCGACCGTGATCGACGACGGGAAGACGCTGGGATCGACGAGGACGTTCCCGCCGAGCGCTCCCGCGGCGTAGACCGTGACGCGGACGTTGGCGGCCCCGGCCTTGAACGGCACGAGGTCGTCCGACGTGTAGTCCTCCTTCTGGGCGACGATCGCGTACTCATCGCTGGGCATGCGCGCGTGGATGGCGAAGCGGCCGATGAAGTCCGAGTAGATCTCCTGGTGGAAATCCAGCTCGTCCCATGCGTTGTCGCCGCCACCCTGGGCCTTCACCTTCACGATGATCTTCGCGCGGTTGACGCCGTTCCCCTGGCCGTCGTAGACCGTGCCGGCCACGAAGAGGTTGGGATCGGTGGCGGGCTTGCTCTCTTGCGCGACGACGGTCACGCCCGCAAACAACACGAACGCGATCAGGGACACGACTCGCATGGTCATTCTCGCCTCCGAGCCGTGATGATGCGCGGCAACCCTCCGGAGAATCAAGCGCGCGGGATCGGCCTGGACTCGACCGGGAGGCGACCGTAGGGCTGAACCCGGCCGAACAGGACGGAAAGAAGCGCTTCCTGATGGACGGGTCGGAACCCGAAGGCCGTCACCAGCGCGGCGGGGAGATTCGCCGGGACGACGTCCAGATCGAAGGGGTTGCGGAGGGCAAGTACGACGGCGCCGCGATGCGCCCCAGCGAGATCCAGCACCAGATCGCGCTCGAGGGCGTTGAACCGGGCAAGTGTCGTCCCGATCAGGACCCGCCCGAAGGTGGTCGCGGCCGCGACGATGCGCGCCCGGTCAGCCGGCGTCGGCGGCGCCGGAAGGATCTCGACCTTGGATCCGGCCGGCAACCCGCCGAGGAGTACGTCCAGGGGTTCGCCCCGGAGCGGATCCTCGGCCTGGGTCTCGCCTCGCACGATCGTGCCGACGAAGTAGACGGGCTGCGTGGCGTCGAGAGGGATGAGGCCGCACGGGTCGCGAACGACCGTGACGGCGCGCCCCGCGATCGCGCGCGCGAGATCGGCCGCGGCGCGGCGGTCAGGAACCGGCGCGGTCGCGGGCACGCGCAACGCATCCAGGTGCTCTGTCGTCTCCACGGGATCACCGGCCCACGCTTCACCGGCGGCGTACGCCTGACGAAGCAGCTCGTGCGCACGACGCTGCTTCTCCGCGTCATGGCAGATGGAGAGCACGTCGTGGCCCGCGGCGCACGCCCGCCGGATCACTTCGTCGTACCCGAAGCGCCGAGTCATCGCGCCCATTTCCAGATCGTCGGTCATGAGCGCTCCACGGAACCCGAGCCGCCCTCGCAGGAGGTCGCGAGCGATGACGCGCGAGAACGTGGCCGGCACGCCGTCGTCCAGGTCGCGGAAGTAGACGTGGGTCGTCATCGCGATCTCGGCTCCCGCGGCGATTCCTGCGACGAAGGGTGCCAGGACGACGTCGAGGTCGCCTGCGATGGCCGCAGGCAGATCCAGGTGGGAGTCGATCGCGGCGTCGCCGAGGCCGGGGAAATGCTTCAGGGTCGACAACACTCCGCCTTCGCTCTGGCCGCGCACGATCGCGGCCACCACTCTCGATGCGAGCGTGGCGAACCCGGAGACGGACCGGACTCCCAACCCCGGGTTGTCACCTCGGGTCGCGAGATCGCAAACCGGCGCGAGGTTGATGTCGATGCCGACGGCCCGCAGTTCGGCAGCCGAGCGCCTGCCCTGTTCTTGCGCGAGGTGCTCGGCAAGCGAGGGCTCCCGGACGCCGGCGGCACCGAGCGCCATGTTGCCGGGGAACACCGTGAGTTCGCGATCGAGGCGAAGAACGAGGCCATGCTCCTGATCGACGGAGATCAGAAGCTGCGGGCCGAGCTGCGCCTTCAACGCACGACAGAGCGCCGTCACCTGATCGATCGACTGCACGTTGCGACGGAACAGCACGACACCGCCCGGGCGGACGTCGTCGAGGACGCGCTTGGTCGCGTCGTCGAGCGTGAGTCCTGGGATGCCGAGCCAGATCCGACGACCGGCAAGCGCGACGAGATCAAGCTGCGACACGTGGGGGCTCCTGGCCGATCGAGGGGTTACGCGTTCCCAGTGCGGCGACGGCGAGCGTGACGGTCGCCGAGATCGGAATGAAATAGGGCCAGACCAGCAGCGGATCCTTCAGCTCCTGGAACGACGGGAGGAACTTCGGTCCGACGCCGTTGAGTATCTGGCGGTGGAAGAAGAGGAGCGCTCCGCAGGCGACGCCGGCACAGAGTCCGGCAAGCGTCGACGCGTCGCTGCCGCGCGTGCGGAAGAGGAGCGCCGAAAGGAAGACGCCCAGGATTCCGCCATAGAGGATCGTCATCGCACCGAGGGCGATCTGCACGAGGTCATCGCGTGAGTCCTTGGCGTACCACGCGAAGAACAATGCGATGAGCGCGAGAAGCGCCCCGAACACGCAGGTCAGGAGGCGGATCCGCCGGAACTTGGCGGATTCGGCCTCGGACTTGGGATTGACGTCGCTCATCCAGGCCGTCGTCGCCGCGTTGACGGTGGCGCCGAGGCTCGAGATCGCGGCCGCGAAGAGCCCGGCGAAGACCACGCCGCGTATCCCCATGGGCAACTCGTGATAGATGAAGTTGGGGAAGATCCGCGCGGTGTCGGAGGCGGAATAGGCCGTCGGCGGGAACTTGCGGTGGAAGGCCCACAACATCGTCCCGACGGAGAGGAACAGCGCCACGATGGGGAACGTCACGAGCCCCGACGCCAGGATGCTGCGGCCCGACGCCTTCTCACTCTTCGTTCCGAGCAGTTGCTGAACGTTCTCCTGATCCGTCCCGTGAGTCGCCAAGACGAGGAAGAACCCACCGAGGATGGCGACGGGAAGTGGCTTCAACGATGTCAGCCAGCTCGCTTCGCCGGAGTCGAACGTGATGAACTGGAATTTGCCGGCTTCCGACGCGGCGCGCACGAGATCGCCTATCGGCGTGTTCAACTTCCAAAGACCGACACCGATGGCTGTCGCCGCACCGATCGAGAACACGATTCCCTGACAGACGTCCGTCCAGACGACGGCCTTGAGGCCGCCGATGAATGTGTAGAGCGTGGCGATCGCTGCGACACAGACGATGGCGACGGTCAGGTCGATTCCCGTCACGACGTTGAATGCGAGGGCCGCGATGAAGAGCCGTACGCCCGAAGCAACCAGTCGCCCCGCGAGGAAGGCCCAAGCTGACGCCTTCTGTATTCCGGGCCCGATCCTCTGACCCAGCAGCCCGTAGACCGTGGTCAAGTTCAACCGCCAATACAGCCGGATGAACCACTTGGAAAGCACGGCCTTGCCCAGCAGCGCGCCAATGGCGAACTGCATGTAATTCCAGTTGGACTTGAAGCCCGTCTCAGGGACGCCGATGTAGGTGGCGGCCGAGATCTCTGTGGCGAGCACGGAGAAGACCACGGCCCACGCCGGCAGGCTCCGGTTGGCGCGGAGGTGGCCCTCAGCCGTCGTGACTCCCCGCGATGCGCGCAGCCCGATCGCGATGATCATCGCTGCGTATCCGAAGAGCACGACCCAGTCGATCATTTCCATGGGCCGGAGGATATCCGTGTGCAGGACGGAGCGCGAGACGAAGGAAGGTGTTTCAGCCGCGCGATGTCCCTGTACGATGGCGCGCACCTCCCATGAAAACCCAAGCTGCCGTTCTGAACCGGGTCGGAACGCTGATTTCGGTGGAAACACTGGAACTGGGACCTCCGAAGCGGGGCGAAGTGCTCGTGCGCGTGCATGCGACCGGCGTCTGCCACTCCGACTGGCACCTCGTGACGGGGGATACTCAGCACGTATTGCCTGCCGTCCTTGGGCACGAGGGAGCAGGCGTCGTCGAGGCCGTCGGCGCTGACGTCACGCGCGTCCAGGTCGGCGACCACGTCGTCTTGAACTGGGCTCCGGCGTGCGGTGAGTGCTTCTACTGCGAGCGGGGACGCCCGGCGCTGTGCTCGACCTACGTCGGTCCGCTCTGGGCCGGAACGATGCTCGACGGCACCGCGCGATTCTCCCGCGATGGTCATCCCGTGTTCACCTACTGCGGACTTGGGTGTTTCGCCGAGCGGACGGTCGTTCCCGAGTTGTGCTGCATTCCCATTCGCACGGAGATTCCGTTCGAGGTCGCGGCGCTTCTCGGGTGTGCCGTCGCGACGGGTGTGGGCGCAGCCCTCAACACCGCGCGAGTCTCTCCCGGCGAGAGCGTCGCCGTCTTCGGCGCGGGCGGCGTGGGGTTGAGCGTCGTCCTCGGCGCGCGACTCTCCGATGCGCGGCAGGTCATCGTCGTCGACAAGTCCCCGGCGAAGCTCGCCATGGTCCGCGATTTCGGTGCAACCGACGCGGTTCCCGCGGGGCCCGACGCTGCAACGGCGATTCGCCGGTTGACCGATGGTCGCGGCGCCGACGTCGTGTTCGAGGCCGTGGGCTCGCCCGCCGTTCAGGAGCAATCGTTTCAGGCCGTGCGACCCGGTGGACGGCTCGTGCTCGTGGGATTGTCGCCCATGGGAAGCAACACGAGTTTCCCGTCATCCCTGATCGTTCGCGAGGAGAAGAGCATCCTCGGGTCTTATTACGGCAGCGTCCAGGCCGACCGCGACTTCCCGGCCTATGCCGCTCATTTCATCGCCGGTCGCCTTCCTCTCGATCGCCTCGTCACGCGCCGCTACGCCCTCGGCGACATCAACCGCGCCTACGCCGATCTGCTGACAGGCGATCTGGCGCGCGGGGTGGTGGTGATGTGAAGGTTCGGAGCGAGGATCAGACGCCTTGATCGATAGTGGGCGCGCGGCCAAAGCCCCCAACGCTCGGTCGGCAGACGTTTCGGGATACGCATTGCCGGGGACGATCGACACGAGAGCAGCGTAGAACTCGAAGGCGGATGCGTAGGACAGCCACACGACGCACTCCAGCCCGAGGAGTGCTCTGGCTGCACGCACCAAGCATCGGTCACCGCTGGGACGTTGTTCCACGGCGCCCGGGAGCCTCTGCGAAGGTGGTTCCGCGCCGTGTTTGAGTTCGCGCGCAGAAAGGACGGGCGCAACGCGAATGACATCCCCCGCCTGCGCGAGTCGACCTACGCAACGGGCCGGATGTGGCTGCAGAAGATCCGCGACGTCCTCGTGCGGAAGGACCTCGAGCCGCTGAAGGGCTTCATGCAGGGAGACGAAACCTACGTTGGCGGACCGGAGGAGGGCGTCGGTGACCGGGACGTTGGCAGGAAGAAGATTCGGCGCTTCGACGCTGTCGAAGTGCGTCCACCTCTTCCGGCGCGTCATCGAGCATGCCGTCCGGCGAACGTCCCGCCTTCGCAACATCGCTGGGCTTTCCGACCCGAATCCCGTCGTTCCTGAGGCAGCCTGCGACCCCAACGCAGGGCGTTGCACGACAATCCACCAGCGTTGCTGTTCGAGCGCCCCGAACGGGCCGCTCGTCGGCACCCTCTGAGGCTCGAGGCCCGCACCTTTGGATTGTCACCGTCAGCGGAGACACCCCCGCTCTCGGCAAATCAGTTCAGATGCACGGACTTGTACGGAGGTTGGTGGAACACACCGTTGCGTGCTGATGCATCGAGGATGTACGCCTCGATGAAGACGTCCAGCCCGTGGAGTGAGGGAACGTTCGGAATCGTGGTCGAGTACGACCATGCGCCATTGCCATCCGTCGTCGATCCCGCAATCGGTGATCCGAATGCACCGAGATCCGCAAGAAAGAAGTGCGTGGGATTCAAAAAGCTCACCTGGGTCCACCCGAGCAAGCCTCCGAGCGACAGGTGCGTGATCTGCGTGTCGACCGCAACGATGAGTGGGCGCGAAGGGGGGCCGGTGGCCGACACGGTGAGACCGCCGCCCAACGACACCGTCGCCGGAGCCGTGAGTGTTGCGAGGTCCGAGGCAAGGCAGGGGGCAAGAGTTGGGTCAACGATAGGCACGACGGGCCCGCTTGAAATCGTCCCCGTGATCGAGGCTGACGCCAACCTCGTCGTGAACACCGGTGCGAGAGAGTTCGTGGTGATGGCGCCGCCCATCGTGAGCAGATCTCCCGCAGTCATCACGATCTCCGAATAGTAGTAGCTGTAATATGTAGGATTGATCGTTGCGACGAGCGTCGCACCCGGCTGTACGGTCACACGGCACCCTCTCAGCCCCACACGAACGCCCGAGCCTCCACCGTCGTAGGAGCTGAAGAACGTATTGCCGTTGACGTGCGCTGACGGCGTAAGGATCACGTCACGATCGGATGTGAGGTAAAGGTGGCCACCAAAAATTCCGGAAAGATCGAGGTAGGTCGATAGCGTGATGTCTCCATGTGCAGTCACCTCCAGAGTTCCGCTCTGATTGATGGTCGTCTGAGACGGTCCGCTTACGGCGCGGTGAAGACTGATCCCCCCAAACAGCGTGACTGATCCGAACGCTGAGGTCATCGGGAGGTAGCCACCGGGAAGCACGATTGACCCGTGCAGAATGATCCCTTGGCTCCCCGACAGGCTTGCGGAACCCACCGGCCCGTTCTGTCCAGGATAGTCGCCTCCGGCGGCACTGATGGTTCCCGTCATCAAGACGAGGTTGCCACCTGCCGCGATCGCGATCGCCCCACCGCGTCCGTATTCCCACAGACTCGAGAAATCCAAGTTGTGCGCGATCGTAACGTTTCCTCCCGCCGTGATGTTCAGTGTGCTCGGCGGAACTGGGGGTCCGATCGCACTGAAGTTCTGAGATTCGACAGGCTGGGTAATTAGCACGTGGGTTCCGGCGATCAGAGTGACGCTCCCACCTGCCCCGGCAAGATAATAGGGCGACGGCCATATGGTGGTGGATGCGCTCGCACTTATCGACCCACCAACCGTGATCTGGCCACCTGCGGTGAGTACCACAGGCCCACCGACTCCAGTGTAATAACTCGGGTTAGTTTGGAACGCAGTGCTGGACGTGGTGATCGCACCCGGGCCCACCGAGATGTCCCCGAACGCGGTGATCGTCACGGCACCACCACTGAAACCGACTGCGGCTGCGGACAGATCGCGAGAAACAGTGACGGAACCGCCAGTCGATTGAATAGCGAGGCTTCCACCCGTTGATGGCGAACCGGTGCACCCAACATCAATCGATGTCGCGGCACCGGCTATCGATATTGCAGACGCCGCCGTCAATGACACCGTTCCACCGCTTCCACCAGCTGCCGTGGCGCTTGCGTCGATGTTCCCATTTCCACTCGATGTGAGTGCGCCGGACGCATTGATGGCCACGGATCCTCCCGCCGCAAGTCCATGGACGTCGACGGTTCCATCCAGCCGGACGTCACCATTGTTCGGGCCCGACGATGTCGTCGACAGATTCAGCGTCGCGCCGAGCCCGACGATTTGACTTCCAGGCTGCGCCGTGAATTTCGCGCATGAAATCGTCGCGTTGCTGATCGCAAGGTTTGCGGTCGGGCTCAGAATGACGTGTCGCGGACCGAAATTCAGAGTGCACCCTGGTCCGATCGTCCATGCGCCAGAGATGACCATCGGATCCTGAGAGCTTGGTCCGAACTCGGCGGCAGAGCACACGTACTGTGCGCGAACTCCGACGACGAGCAGACTCACCGCGAACAACAGCCGAACACCCCGAGCTGCTTCAGCATCAGACGAAGACGAAGTCATTGGCATCCCTCCGATAGGTGGCCCGAACGTTCCCGTGAGGATACGGGCGCGGGCATCCTACAGCATCCCGTCGGCATTGGGGCAAATGCGACGGCCGTGTCGGTTGCGTGGAAAATCACGGCATGATTTTCAAGAAAAATGGCGGCCGGCCGAGGGACGAGTCTCGGCGCTCGTGAGGCTCGTCCACACCTCGGGCTCGGCTGACGCCTCACCCGAAGCCGAACGCTGGCGCCTACGTGCGAATGTCGCTCGGTGAGCGACGCGGGTGAATGAACGCACGGCGCCGCCCGTGTATGCACCAGGCTGTTGAATGGCGACCTGCCACGGGGGGAAGCGCCGCGCAAGACTTCATGGCCTGTCACGCGTCGAAGATCACCGGAGCGCCCCTGGGGTTCGACGGCCTGCTGTTCCGAGGGATCCTGTCGACGATCGCCTTCGCGCGATGCATCTCCGGGTTTCTCCCGGGCCAAGCCGCCATGATGAAGGAGTTTGGGACTTCCGTCGACGCTGTCCCGAACATCCTCCGCGATGGGCTGACGGTGACGATGAATCCGCTCGGCTGACCGATCCGCGATCTCCAGTCGAGATCGACCAACAGCGGCCTGACCAACTGTCGTGTTCAGCCAGAATGAAAACCGCGGCGCCTCCCGTCGGCGCTTTGACCGCCGGCTCCTCGAAGTGAGGCAGAAGGATGGGCCGTGAGATTGAACGCGTCGACCGTACCGCGGCCCGCCGTCGCAGCGAAAGGCGATGAGTGTTTTCGTGGTTCGCTGGACGGGATCGCACGCGATGGATCCCACCGGATGGTTCAGGCCGCGTTGTTTCCTGAGGCGGACGAGTTCGTCGCCCGACATGCAGGCCTGTTGACGAGCGCGGCCGGCGACAAGTCGTGCGGAACGGCTACCTGCCGCAGCTTCCCGCCCGCGGCATCGCGATGGGAGGCGATCATGCCCGGACCCACCCAGCTCGCTCAGCGTTTGTTGGGCCGCGCGCCACCCGATTCACTGCCTCCCGTACCCAGTCCGAACGAGTCCTCGTTGCGAAGCGCGTCCGCGAGTGTTGCAATGCCTGCGTCCTCCGGAATCGCACGGAACTCGGTGAGCGATCCCGCAACCGGCGGCGATCTGCATTCGACGGAGACGGATGTGATGCAGCAGCGCAGAACCGCGATCGTGTGGGCGTCGCTCGCCTGCCTGTTGACGACCCCAGCCATCGTGTCGCAGGACGAACGAGGTGGCTCGCTCCACTTGGCGCGATCCCCAAACGCGGAACCTCGAGGTCTCGATGCGCGAAGTCGAACCGAGATCCAAAAGGGCGAAATGGCCGGATATCTACTCGTTTCGACCGAGAACGTGCCCGACCAGTTCAATGCGGGGTTCTCGCTGTATGCCGCCGCGTGGCCGCTCCTTCAGCAGTATCCCGGCCACCGCTTCCAGACGGGATTGTTCGGTACGTGGATGCACGCGCAACACGACACCAAGCCGCCCGTCGACCTGTATTCCGACATCGAAGGCGGCCTGGGTTGGTGGAGAGACACTCGGTTCCCCAGCGAAACGCCGAAGTTCATCATGGGGGGCGTCGCCGTGAACTTCAACGAAATCGCGAACGGCCCCGCTCACGGTCGCGGCACGTGGGACAAGCCCGCGGGTCTCTATGGCGTCGCCCAACTCAGCCCGTGGCTGCTGTTCCCGATCGACGGCTTGAACCTCAAGCAGGGCACCTGCGGAGACCTTCTTGGTTACGGGTACCTCCCGCTGCCGCTTACGGCACCCAAAGCGACGACGGCGGGCCGAAAGATCCCGACCGGCGACAACTGCTGGACGCTCTTCCTCAACACGCGGACCTTCAAAGGGCCGGTCTGCTTCTTCACGCCGTACTTCTGGTCGCATTCCGCGGTCGTCGATCCCCGTTATGCGGGCCTGCTCCTCGACGCGCGGCCGTCGACGCCAAACAAGGCATTCCAGATGGAGACGCAATACGTTCCGGCTGCCTTGGGGACGAGCTCGTGGGGTGAACCCTTCGCCCGCATCGCGCCGACGCGATTTCCCGTCGGCGCCGGGGGCAAGACGATCGCCCTCCACCGCCTGACGTCCTACACGAAAGCCGCGCTCTGGGATGGCGTCCGCAGTTGGTTCGATGGCGGCAATCCCGTGAGCGGCGCCATCAACCCCCAGGGCGAATTCGTGCAGCACTTCCGGTCCGACGGTGGTTCGACGTGGAAGATCTACGCGGACGACACTCCAAAGGATCAGAAGATGCCGATGGCCTGGAAGTCGTTCGCCACGCCGATTGCGCCGGACCCGACCACCTACGGGTTCGAGTGGAACTCCCGCTTCGTCACGAAGGTCACCTCGCCTGGTGGCGACATGGTGATGCTCCCGGAGTACTACCGACTCCGGACGGAAGCCAAGAAGTCGCAGTGGGTCGTCGCAGCCCCTGCCGACGTCCCTTCGGAAACCGGCCTGAAGGGTGCCCACTTCGACCGTCCGCGCGAGGATGCCCCCGAGGCCTACGACACGCCGCAATCGAAGGACTCATCGTGGAGGACGCCCGGCCCCGCCGCCGGCCCGTTCAAGGCGAGACTCGGCGACGGAAGCGTCGTCACTTATTGCTGGTATCGCTTCGCCGATCAGCCCGCGCTGCTCAATGCTGATCTCACTCTCGCGGAACGCGAGTCGATGCAAGCGCGCGTCGAGAAACTGCACCGCGCTTGGACGAAGGATCGCGATTATCTCGCCCCGCCGACCACGGGCACGCTCGCCGAACTCGATCCGGCGCAGATCGTCCAGCCGCCCAAGGGGCTGGAGGCGGGGTACGTGCCGATCGCCACGCGACACGAGCTGCCAGCCGACCGGAGCACCGGGAAATAGCCTCGGGGTCGTCCGACCGCGCGCGACGGACATCATTCCGCCGCGCCGATCATCGAGCCACGGCCCGCTCCGTCTGCACGTGGCTCCGTCGCGAACGGAGTCGGATCGACCTCACGTCACGGAGCGAGGAACCGCTGCACACCCGAGTGACATCCGAAGACGGCTGGCGTCACGTCGATGCAGACACCGTCGAATGCGAATCCCGGCGGAACGGCATAGGGTCCGAATCCGATCTCAGGACCCACTGCGACGAAATGGAACGGCTGCGCGCCAATCGGCAACGCGATCTGATCGAGGAGCGACGTCAGATCGGTCGCGCATAGTCCAATCCATGGGCCTGTTCCGACACCGCCCCCGCAGAGCTCCGTGCTGTAGAGATTGAAGTACTCGTGCCCCGCGATGAGGTCTTCGTCGATCACCGTCACGGACGACGACGCCGTGCTCGGCAGAAGACGGAGGTAAGGTCGCGCCACGGACCACTGCGCGAAGTACGGCGAGGTGATCCCTCCCGCCATGCGGAACGTACCCGCAACCAGGAGTTGATCACGCCAGGCATGGAGCCTGCCCGCGGTCCCGTCCAATCCCGTGCCGAGTGCGCGCCAACTGGTTCCGTTCCAGGCGGCGATCCGTTCGACGGCGACGCCACCGGCACTGGTGAAATCACCAGCGACCACCAGATCGCCACCGAACTCCTCGATGGTGGTCAGCCATGCCGCCCCAACGAAATTCGTGAATGCTCCACCCAGCGGAACCCATGCCGAACCCGTCCACCGTAGGACGGTCCAGAACTGCGTGGGACCGAACGGTCCACAGGAGAACACGTGCCCGGCAACCACGTTCCCCTGATACTCACCGACGGCGTAAACGGCTACGGAAGTCTCCGTCGAGCATGCAGTCCAATACCCGAACGGCTGCCAGCTCGCGCCGTCCCAAGTGGCGATCCCCCGGCATGAGAGCCCTCCGGCCGCACTGAAGTTCCCCCCCACGACGAGCAGTCCCCCGACGACACGCATCGATCGCACGGGGCCATTGAGCCCCGAACCGAGCGCCCGCCATGAGGTTCCATTCCAGGCTGCGATGTTCGATGCGGGAACTCCGCTTGCCGCCGTGAACTGACCGGCTGCGATGACCTCGCCCAAGTAGGTCGTCACGGCATTCACGGGAATCGCCGGAATGATCCCCGCGCCGACGCCGCCGCCGAGTGCGCGCCACGACGTCCCATTCCACGCGGCAACGTTCAGCGCCGGGTTCGAGTCCGCGAACTCGAAGTTCCCGCCGGCGATCAGATCCCCACCGTGGATCGTGAGCGACGTCACCGCGGGCGGCGGTACGAATACCTGGCCAGATCCGGTCATCCCTTCGCCCAACGGCTGCCATCCCGTTCCGATACGCCGGGCCACGCGCCTCGCCGACGGACCGCCGGCAATCGTGAACCCCCCGCCCACAACCAGATCGCCCTGGAACTCGCTGAAACTCGCGATGGTCCCGTTGAAACCCTCAGGGGTGAGCGCTGACCAGGTCGTGCCGCTCCAGCGCGCGATCCGGTTCAATCCGACCGTGCCTGCTGCGTCGAAGTCGCCGGCCGCCACGAGGGTGCCCCCATCGACGATCAGCGCCCGCACCGTCGCAGACAGTCCCAGGCCGAGCGAGCGCCACGCCCACGAGCCGTCCCATGCGGCGATGTGGCCCGCGGAGACGCCGCCGGCCGCAACGAAATCCCCACCGGCGACGAGTTCGCTCCCGAGCACCTCGAGTGAGCGAACGGCGCTCCAGACACCGGCGCCGAGCTGCAGCCACGACGTGCCGTCCCACCGGGCGACGGTGCCAATCGACGCGCTGCCCGAGGAATTGAACTGGCCCGCCGCGACGAGCTGACCACCGAATTCGGCAAGCGCGTAGACCGTCGCGCCCAATCCGACACCATAAGGCTGCCACGACACGCCGTTCCACCGCGCGATCCGGTTTACCGTGAGCCCGCCCGCCGTCGTGAAGTTCCCGCCAGCGACGAGTTCGCCGTTCGCAACCCGCAGCGCGTCCACCTCTCCGTTCACGGGTGGACCGAACGCCGCCCATGCCGTCCCATTCCACCGGGCGAGGTAGGGCGCCGCGACTCCACCTGCCGTCGTGAAATCGCCGCCGGCGATGAGCTCTCCACCAAACACGGCGAGGGCGCGGACGTTGCCGTTCAGTCCGCTGCCGACCGGTTGCCAAGCGGTGCCGCCCCATCGGCCGATATTGGGGCTGGTCGCCGTACTCAGGCTCGTCTGATTGCCACCGGCATATAGGCTTCCCTGGTACTCCGCGAAGCTCCAGACTCGGCCACCAACGAGGTTCGCGCCCATCGGAACCCACGTGGAACCGTTCCACGCCGCCACGCGCGACGCCAGCGCGCCGCTGGCCATCGTGATGTCGCCGCCCGCGACGAGCAGCGGCGACGCCGGTCCACCACCGTCGGGATCCCAGCGGAACGTCGCATAGATGGCCGTTGCGCCCAGTCCCCCAGGCAGCGCCATTCCCGACCACTGCGCCGGTGGACATTGTGCGGCCGATTCGACCGACCCGAGCATCGCGAACGCCAAGGCCACGAGCACCGAGGGTCTCGTCCTCATGGTGGAGCCTCCGAAGGATCGTCGCTCCATCGTTCATTGCGCACCGGTTCAGGCCAATCAGCCACCGTGCGAATGTCGCGGCAGCTCGACGCTGCACAAGCCCCGCCATTCGAGCGTACATCGCGCCTCCCGGCGTTCGACGACCAGGCATCGTCGCCTGGAAACGCGATTCACGTCTCGCGTCCACCGGCGATGGACGGGCTCGAGCCGAGCGCGCGGTCGTTCGAGAGTCTCGCGGACGTCACCAGACGCGTCCGCCGGTCGCAACGGGCGACCATCCCCGACGACGGAGGTCGTCATCCAGGCCGAGACGTCAGGAACGAACGTCCGTCCGCCAGGACGGCGACGCCGAGCTACATCCGCGCGAACCGCGCCGTGAAGTGCGTGAGGAACGGCGGGCGGAAGGTCATCTTCATGCCGCGAAGCTCGCGGGACCGCCTCGCCACGTCACCGCAGATCTCGACCACGCGGTCGATGTGGCTTTGGGTGTAGCAGCGGCGAGGAATCGCGAGGCGAACGAGTTCCATGGCTGAGGGCGTGAACTTCCCGTCCGCCGAGACCTTTCCGAACATCACCGACCCGATCTCGCACGAGCGAATGCCGCCCTCGAGGTAGAGCTCGCACGCGAGGGCCTGCCCCGGGAACTGCTCGGGCGGAATGTGCGAGAGGAACGACTTGGCGTCGATGTAGACGGCGTGTCCGCCTGGCGGCTGAACGGTGGGAATGCCGCGCGCGTTCAGCCCCTTCGCCAGGTACTTGATGCTCGCCTGGCGATACTCGAGGTACTCCTCGCTCATGGACTCGCCGATGCCGACGGCGAGCGCCTCCAGATCGCGCGCGGCGCATCCGCCGTAGGTCGGGAACCCCTCGGTGAGGATGAGGAGATTGCGGGCCTGCTCCGCCCACGCGTCGTCGTTGAGCGCGAGGAACCCGCCCATGTTCACGAGGCCGTCCTTCTTGCCCGAGAACGTGCAGCCATCCGCGAGCCGGAAGATCTCGTGTGCGATGTCCGGCACGGATCGATGCGACTGGCCCGGCTCTCGCGTCTTGATGAACCAGGAGTTCTCGGCGAAGCGGCACGCATCGAGGATGAACGGGATTCCGTGCGAGCGCAGGATCTTCGCGACACCGCGGAGGTTCTCCAGGCTGACGGGCTGCCCGCCTGCCGTGTTGTTCGTGATGGTCGTCATGCCGAGCGGAATCGTGCCGGCGTGCTCGCGGCAGAACGCATCCAGACGGTCGAGGTTCACGTTGCCTTTGAACGGGTGCTCGGACTTCGGGTCCTTCCCCTCCTCGATCACGAGGTCCGCCGCCTCGCCCCCGTCGAACTCGATGTTGGCGCGCGTGGTGTCGAAGTGGCAATTGGACGGCACGCGCATCCCAGGCTTCACCGTGATGGCGAAGAGGATCCGCTCGGCGGCGCGGCCCTGGTGCGTGGGGATGATGTGCTTGAACCCCGTGAGGTCGCGCACGGCCTTCTCGAAGCGGAAGAACGACCGCGACCCGGCATACGATTCGTCCGCGAGCATCATGGCGGCCCATTGTTGAACCGACATCGCCGAGATCCCCGAGTCCGTCAGGAAGTCGAACGTCACCGACTCGGCCTTCAGCCCGAAGAGGTTGAAGTGCGCCGCGGCGAGTCGCCGCTCGCGCTCCTCTCGCGTGAGAAGCGGAATCGGCTCGACGACCTTGATCTTGAACGGCTCGATGATGCTCGGTGACATGGGGCGCCCCTTTCGGATGGCGAAGGATCGTAGGTGCACACGGCCGCGAGCCTCAGGGGCGACCGCGACGGCCACTCGGATTCCGTCGAACGGTGAGGCTGAGCCCCGGTCGCGCCGGCCTCGTCACTCAGCGAGGCTTGGGTGATGTGAACGAAGGCCGGGGCTTCGGCGGATTCTTCTCCAACTCGGCGAGAGCGAGCGCGACGGCCTTCTCGAGCTGCGGATCGTGACCCGCGATGACGTCCTTCGGCCATTCCACCACTTCGTAATCCGGAGCCACGCCCTCGTTCTCGATGGCCCAATGCCCGTCCGCGTCCATGGCTCCGAACGCTGGTGGCGTGACCGTGCCGCCGTCCATCAACACGATGCCGGGACCGATGCCCACGGCACCGCCCCACGTGCGCATGCCGACGACGGGCCCCACCTTCAGCCGCTGGAACGCCCACGGCATCCAATCGCCGCCCGAGCCAGCGTTCTCATTGGCGATCATCACCTTGGGACCCGGGATCGTCGCGAACGGCGTGCGCGCCGCCCAGCCTTCGCGCGTCATCCAATGACCGATGACCTGCCGCGACAACGTGGCGATGACGTAATCGGCCGCCATGCCGCCGGTGTTGTATCGCTCGTCGAGGATCACGCCGTCGCGGCCGAGCTCGGAGTAGAAGTCGCGATCGAACGCCTCCTTGCCCGATGAGCCGGTGTCCGGCATGTGAACGTACGCGAGGCGCCCGTTCGAGAGCGCATCCACACGGCGTCGGTTGGCCTCGACCCACGCGCGGCGACGCAGCATGGTGTCGCTCGCGATGGGAACCACGGTGACTTTCCGCGCGCCGGCTCCGTCAGGCGTCGACGACAAGGTCAGCACCGTTTGACGATTCGCCGTGCCGACGAACGCGGCATACAGATCCTGCGTCCCCGCGAGCGGGCGCCCATCGACGGCAAGCAGGTAGTCGCCAACCTTCGCATCGACCCCGGGCTCGGTGAGCGGCGCCCGCAACGTCGGGTTCCAGTTCTGTCCGCGGTAGATCGTGCGAATCCGGTGGCGCCCTTCTTCCACGGAGAAGTCGGCGCCGAGCAGACCGGTGCCCGGGCTCTCCGGCGCCGTGGGCCTGTCGCCGCCGTTGACGTTCTCGTGACCGCACGCCAGCTCGCCGATCATCTCGGCGATGACGAGGTTGAGATCGTCCCGCTGCCGCACGTGCGGGAGGAATGCCTGCCACCGCTCCCACATGGCATTCCAATCGACGCCGTGCATCTTCGGGTCGTAGAAGTAGTCGCGATGGATCCGCCACACCTCGCGGAGCATCTGCCTCCATTCGACGGTGGGTTCCACCCGCACCTTTACCTTGTCGAACCCGACGACCTTCTTGTCCTTGCCCTCGGCGCTCGCGATCGAGATCTCGTCGCCCATGCGCACGAGCAGATGCTCGCCGCTCGCGGACACGGCGAATGACGACAGCTTCGCCACCACGTCCTCCGCCTTGCGTGACTCGAAGTCGAAGCTGCGCAGCGTCGCATCGGAGGCGCCGGGCTCGCTGGCTTCGAGGAACAGGAGCCGGGTCTTCGTGCACGCAAGCCCGCTGTAGGTTCGCGGAGGCAGCGGCAACGCCACGATGCGCTGGTCGATGCCGTCGAGCTCGACAGCGGGTCGGCTCTCCGCCGTCGGCTTGGATTCCGCCGCGGCCTTCTTGTCGTCGCTCGCCTCGTCGCTTTTCGGCGCCAGCGGGTTCTTCTGCGAACGTTGGAGCACGACGGCGTAGAGGCTCATCGTCGGATCGCGGCTCGCACGCGAGCTCATGTCGAGGCCGAAGCGGCGCATGCCGCCGTCAACCGTGGCGCGGAAGAACAGGTACTTGCCGTCCATCGAGAACGCAGGCTGGTCGGCCGACCCGAACCCGTCCGTGATCGCGGTGAGCTTGCCGGTCTGCAGATCGTAGAGCTGGATCGAGTCGTACAGCGTGGCCGGATCACGCGTCGCGAGCGCGATCGTGCGACTGTCCCGCGACCACGACGCCGTCCCACGCGACCCGCCGAATGCCGCGGGCCAGGAGCCAATGGTCGTGACGACGCCCGTCTCGAGCGTCACGAACGCGATGCGGCCAGAACGGTCGTGGAACGAGATGTGTTTTCCGTCGGGGCTCCAGGTGAGCTCGAAGAAGAACCCGCCGGGCCCGAGGTCGAAAGCTCGCGGCGACTCCACGCCACGCTCGTCACGCATCAAGAGGCGGTATTCGCCGCTCTCGTCCGACAGCCACGCCAGCTGGGTTCCGTCGGGCGACCACGCCGGGCTCTGGTCGTGCGCACTCGGCGAATCGGTGACGGCGCGCGGATCACCGAACTCTCTCGGGAACGTCACGATGTCGCCGCGGACCTCGGCCGCCACGCGCTTGCCGTTGGGGGCGATCGCCGCCCCGCGAACGAACCCCTTCGCCTCGGACCACCGGGGCCGGGCGCCCAGACCATCCGCGGGAACGGTGACGCGCAGTCGCGTGTCACTGCCCTTCGCCGGATCCCAGACGTGAATGGCACCGGCCTGCTCGAAGACGACGACGCCCGCGCCCGACGACACGGACCTCACGTCGAAATCGGTGAACCGCGTCAGTTGCTGCGGCGCGCTTCCGCCGGGCGTGAATCGCCAGAGATTCATGTGACCGTCGCGATCGCTCATGAAGTAGACGTCCGCGCCGACCCAGCACGGGAAGGTGTCGCTGGCGTTTTCGTGCGGGATCTGCTCCGTCGCGAACGTCGAAAGGTCGAAGATCCAGATCGGCGTCGTCTGTCCGCCGCGGTAGCGCTTCCACGTGCGGAACGCGTCGCGGATCGGGGTGTAGGCCACGTGCGTTCCATCGCCGCTCAGGCGGGCCCGCGCCACCTTCGGCATGGGCAGCGGTTCCGGGTTGCCGCCATCCGCGCTGACGAGGAACGCCCGCTCGACCGGCGCGCCGCCATCCCGATCACTCGTGAAGAGGATGCGCTTGCCATCGGGATGCCACCCCTGCACCACGTCACGGCCCGGGTGGAACGTCAGCCGCCGCGGGATCCCGCCCTCGATCGGAATGACGTACACGTCGTCGTTGCCGTCGTACTGACCCGTGAACGCGACGAGCTTCGCGTCGGGACTCAGCGCCGGCGCGCGCTCGCTCTCCACGTGGCTGGTCAGACGCCGCGCCACGCCGCCGTCGCGCCCCACGATCCACAGGTCCTGCGCGTAGACGAACACGACGTGATCTGCGGAGATCGTCGGCTGCTGGAGCAACAGCGTTTCGCCCACGTCGGTCTGGGCCGCGCCCGAAACCGTCACCAACCACGCGACCAGCGACACCAACCCGGGCATGCCCCGGCGCGACGACATGAACATGGCGCGGACCTCCTCGACGTTCGAGGCAGGACTATACCGGGCCGAGTGCCGTGCTGCGGGCGGCAACACGGAACGCCGCGTTCCACGTGGCCGGTTGGCAGGGCTCCGGCCCTGCAGAGATCGGCGGCTGGCTTCGTTCGCAGCAAGCAATCGACGACGATGCCGCAACGCGTCGGGGCGCGTGATCGTCCGTCGACGTTCGCGGCAAGGCTGGAGCCTTGCCGGTCCGGCCAAGCGGAGCTTGGCGCTCCTGTTCGCTCGAACTCACCGTCCTGCGCACGGAACGCCGCGTTCCACGCGGCCGGTTGGCAGGGCTCCAGCCCTGCAGAGATCGGCGGCTCGCTTCGTTCGCAGCAAGCAATCGACGACGATGCGCTCGGCCGCCGCCCGTGTGAACGTCCCCCCGATGAAATACCCTTCGCCCCATGACCCGCCCAACTCCCATCGTCCGCTTTGGCCTCGTTCCGGGTTTGATCCTCCTCCCGCTCACCGTGCTGCGCGCGTGGCTCGAGGTGAATCACCCCGATGCGGCAGCGATGAAGGTCCTCAGCGTCTTCGCCCTCGGAGCGCTCTGGATCATCCTGTCGTCGATCCTGATGTTGCGGGCCGGACATTCGCTCTGGTCCATGATCAAGACGGCGGCGGTGTTCGCGTTCATCTACCGCGGCGCCATCGCGGCGGCCTACGCGCTGGCCTGGGCCTATCGGTGGAAGACGCCGTCGGGCGGGCCGACGCGCTACGAGGTGCAGCTTCGCGAGTTCAAGATGCCCGAGGATGCGTCACCCTGGCTGGTGCTCGTGTTCAACTGGGTGATGCCGGCGCTGATCCACGTGGCGTTCGCCGCACTGGTGTGGTTCATCGCCTGGGCCATCGCGTTTCGCGCCCGGCGGCCGGCCGTCGCCGCAGCGACGCCGGCCTGAAGCGCAGCAGCCTCACGGCGCCTGGATCTGCAGGCTCAATCCGCTCGACGTGCTGATCCCGAGGGGTGACGGCGTGCACGGTCCGTTCCAGACGAACGCCGCCTGGAAGTGGAACGTGCTGCCGACGAGGGAAGGCGACGCGGGCAGCGCGACGGGCGTGCGACCCACACCGGCCGCATCCGCATTCATCGGAAGCGTCAGGTAGGCCGTCGGCGACGCCATGCCGACGTGCAGGACCACGCCGACCCCGAACGGATCCGCCCCGCCTGGAACTGCCACCGTGCTCGCCACGAGCAACCCGCTCGCGCCTGCCGGCGCATGCGTGCAGACGAACCCGAACGCGGCGTTGCCGATGAACGGCCGCGAGATTGCGTCGAGCTGCTCGGGACCGGTGCAACCCGGCGTGCCCACGCCAAATGGCGTCACACCGGCCGCGCGCAAGGTCCGGAGACTGATGCGAAACGCCGCGTACGAGCCATCCACGTACGTCGACGCGGCGAACACGCCGCGCCCGCCGCCGGTGCCGTCGCCGTCGACCGACACCTCGTAGTCCTCGCCATTCCACAGCGGCGCGGCCGCCGACCCCACCAGGACTCCGGCCTCGGTGATCCGGCTGACGTACACATCCGGCTCCAGGTCGTAGCTCCACACGTTGTTCTGGAACGTGAGATGGCTCACCGCGTACTCGGTGCCGGTCCACATCACCGACGCGCGCGACTGGCCGAAGGGCGCCGTGGCCGTCACGTTGAACATCGGCGCTGGCATGGACCCGTCGGGCAGAACGCGCCGCGCGTAGACGTCCGTGTTCGTCCAGTTGCTGCCAGTCTGGCCGATCACGAGCGCGCTCGTGCCCGCGCTCGCGATGTCGATGCTCCCCCAGTCCTGGATGTTGAGCGGTCCGACGTTGAGCGGAGCGGTGACGACGCCTGCCGTGTCGACGAAATTGAGGACGATGCCCGCCTGGTTCGAGTCGTGAGAAACGTGCGACTCGGTGGCGATGAGGTATCGCCCCCCGAGCGTGACGACGCGCGCACGAGTCGCGTACGTCCCCGCCACCGCTGGCGCGGGATTGTCGAGAACCAACCCGTCCGAGCCGCGAACCCGAGCCGCGTACGACGAGACGTACTGCGGGTATCCGGGCGATCGCAGACCCGTCACGAGGAAGTCCGACCCGAGCGCGGCCGCATCACTCCCCCATCCGTTCATCACGAATATCGGAGCTGCGTCGAGCCAGCCACCGCTCGGCAGGAATCGCCGCGCGAACACCTTTCCCTGTTGGGCATCGGACCAGGTCACGAGATAGACGCTCCCGTTCCAGGCCACCCCACCCGCATAGAGGCCCGTGTGCACGGCGGACGCCACCTCGATGCCTTCGCCGTCGATTGCCGCACCGACCGCATCCAGTCGCTGGACCAGCACGCGCGACGTCGCCGCGAGCTCCGCGCGATAGGTGACGAGAAGCTGGTCCAAGCCGGCGGTCACGCGCGGGTTGCGCAGCGCTTCGGCGCCGATGCTGAAGCACTGCTCGGTTCCCGGAGCACCCGTACCGCTGACCGCAGTGCCGAAGACGTCGTTCGTCCCGTTGAACCGCACGTCGTGCCAGGCCAGGAGCGCTCCGCCTCCCGGCAGCCCGCCGAGCGTGAATCCGTAGAGGTAGCTCGGATCGTTCTCGGGAATCGTCACGCCCGCCGGATCGAGCACCACACCAGACGTCGTCACGCGCGCGGCCTTCGGAGTCTGTGTCGCGAGGGTGAGCCACGAAACGATCCATTGCGAGCCGTCCCACGCGGCCTGCGGTTCGGTGTAGTTGACGTTCGCGCCGAAGCCCGAGACGCTGATCGGATTCGCCTCGAGCGGTGCGAGCGACGCGTTCAGGCGGTTCGCCACGACCTCCGACGTGTAGAGCGACGTCTGCCGCGTCCGAACGATGAAGAACTGTGAGCCATTCGACGTGAGGGTGCCGTCCGCGAACACGGTGGAGATCGGCGCTGCGTCGATGGGCTGCATCTGGGGCGTGAACCGTCGGGCCTTCAGGCCGTTGTCGATCCAGGTGAAGACGTACTCGTTCTGCCCGAACGTCGTCGAGACGCCGAAGATGATGTAGTAGGTCGCCGGAAAGACGGTGACGCCAGCCGGGTCGAGGATCACTCCCGCCGGACTGATGCGCTTCGCGGTGATCCCGTTCGAGCCGCTGGAGTATCCCGTGTAGGAGACGACCCAGTTGTTGCCGTCGCTCGCGACGCCGAAGTTCCCGCCGGTGTCATCGGATCCGAGGACGATCGGCGTGGCGTCGAGCACCTGTCCCGCCGGCGACACGCGCTGGGCCGCGAACTGGTAGGCGAAGTACCCGCTGCCGGGGTCGACCTGGTTCAGATAGACGACGAGCCAGTTGGCGCCATTCCAGACGACCTTGGGGACCGTCTGATTGCCCGGCGCCTTCGTCACGGGGAACGGCACCGAGTCGAGCGGGACCGCGCCCGGTCCGAGTCGCACCGCGAAGAGGTCGCTGTCGCCAGCGCGGTCGTCTTCGAAGACCATCAGCGACGAGCCCAGGCCGAGGGCCACCACGGCCGCCTTCTGGCTTCCCGGAGCGGGGCCGACGATGGGGCTCCCCGGCAGCGGCTGCGCAGGGTCCAGGTTCGGGGCCTGGGCCGGGGCGAGTTGGAATGCGAGGAGGAGAGCGACTGACACGAGTCCGACCGGACGCCGGCGAAGTGAGTCGAGCATGGCGCGGCTACCTGGGAAACAAAGACCCCGCGTCCGCCGCAGGGTGTCGGGAGGAAAGCGACGGGGCAGACGCAGGGCGGAGGAACCGCACCCATCCTCCGTGCTTCAGATCGCGGGGCCATACTCCGTCCGGCGAAGGCGCCGCCGCGCGAGTGCGTATGGAGATGCCGCCGTCTCAGGGAGCCGCGGAGCCGGTTGTGCCTTCCTCGGTCGACTCGGACTTCGGTGCGTTCCCGGCGATCAGCGCGTCCAAGACCCGGTTGCAGCGTGCATAGCCGGCGTGTGCCTCGAGAGGGTTGGCCAGGAGGCCGAAGTACGACGTGTCGGCGACGGTGACGGCGACGTTCGTGTAGGTGTAGAGCAGGTTCCGATAGCGGGCATGCGTCTGCTTGAACACCTCTGGCACGCCGAACGTGAGCATGTCGTTCGGGTCACTGAACAGCACGGCCTCGACGAGCGTGTCGGCGTCGGTGCAGGTCGCCGCGAGGCCGGGCGTGCCAGCGAGCGTCTGGACCGCGTCGCTCTTGCCCAGTTCGAGGAGAGCCAGTTGGTTGGCGAGCATGTAATGAACGATGCGCCGGCCCCCGGGCACCTCGCCTCTTCTCGCCATCTCCGTGATCGTGTCGAACACGACGACGCCACCCATGCTGTGCGTGACGAAACACAGCTCATCCCGCGCATCGCTCGCAAGCGCGCCTTGGAGAACCGCCCGCGTCGCCGCGCGAATGGCCCCCCCGCTGTTGCCCAGGTAGATGACCGGGTCCGCGAGGCGATCCGCGATCATCTCGGTCTTGATCCTCGCGTTCAGGCACTCGCGAAAGTTGCAGAACGGCTCTTCCTGATCGAAGTCGAGTTGCTGGGCCTTCACGCCGGCCACGATCGGTCCCCATGCGAGTTCGTGGATCACCAGGCGCTCGCGGCCGTCCGCATCGAAGTGATGGATGATCCGTTCCGTCGCGGTCGTTCCGGCGAGCGTGTGCGGCTGCTCCGTGATCCCCTTCGCGAGGGGGAAGCCCAGGCGTTCGAGGAGGCACTCCATCATGTAATCGGAGAACCCCCAGGTGTGCTTGCCCATCCCGTGGACGACGACGAGGCGGAGCTTCGCATCGGCGGCGCGCGCGCGGTCGAGACGGCTCTCGATCCCTTCGAAGGGCCCCTCCGGCGCGTAGACCGTATGGACGGAACCGCACGACGTGAGCGCGACCCAAGCCGAGAGAGCCACGACCGCGCTCGATGGAAATCCCCGCAACATGAGCGGCGAATGTTATGCGGCGCCGAGGACGGCACCATCCCCGACACGATCGTGGCAGTCAGCGCGAGAGCAGGCGGTCCGCCATGGCGGAGAACCGTTCGCGGTTGGTGCTGCCCTCCTGACGGTCGACGATGGCTCCATTCCAGTCGAACGCCAGCGTGTACGGAACGAACTCTGACAGTCCGAACTTGCGGGTGACGGCATCCGAGTCGTCCTCATCGAGGATGACCACGGGAATGTCGACCCCGCGCGATGCCATGAACCGCCGCACCGCCGCGGTGACGCCGGAACGCTCCTTCTGCCGCCCCAGCAGGTCGTACGAAATTCCGACGAACGCGATGCCCTTCGGGCGGTACTCTCGCGCCGTGGCGACCAGGTCCGGCAGCTCTGCGACACACGGCGGACACCACGTTGCCCAGATGTTGACGATCGCCGGCTTGCCGCGGAGGGATTGGAGCGTCGCCTCCAGCTCGGCGAACGTCTGCACCTTCAAATCGATGGCCGACTCGGCCACCGGCGCTGGGTTCGACTCGCCGTCCGAGCAGGAGCCAAGCACCAACGCAGCGAACGTGAAAGCGATGACGGCCCGTCTCATGTGCGGATCCTCGCGGTCGAGCGAGCCCACGTCACCGCTTCCATCCGAGGAGCAGGACCAGGCGCATCAGAACGTACGCCCCGATGAGAGATAGGAGAATCCGGTTGCGGACGACCCACCGCCAGACCAGGTCGATGGCCGTGTCGCGCCACGCGCTCACGGGAAGGCCATCGGCGAACGCGCGGAGGTCCGCCGCGAGTTCGGACGCCGTCGCATAGCGCGCACCCGGATCCGTCGCACCGGCCCGCGCCGCGATGGCCGCAAGGCGCTTGGGGACGGGCGGTCGCAACACCACGCGAAGCGTCGCACCGAGCGCGTAGACGTCGGCGCGCCCGTCGAGGTTCGCGTCGTCGCCGCGAGCCTGCTCGGGAGCCATGAAGCCGGCGGTTCCCACGATCGTGCCGTGCCCCGTGTCTTCGAGTGGGCCGTCGGCGGCTGGCGGCGCGGAGTCGGGATCGGCCGCAGAACGACGCGGGCCCGACGCTGCGAGGCGGGCCACGCCCCAGTCCATCACGAGGGCCTCGCCGAATTCCCCGACCATGATGTTCGCGGGCTTCAGATCCCGGTGGATGACCCCGCGCGCGTGCGCGAACGCGACGGCGTCCGCGATCGTCTGGAACAACCGCACGACGTCGAGCTGGGATGCACCCGCTTGCGCCCATGCGTCCAGCCGCGTGCCCTGCACCAGCTTCATCACGTAGAAGACCCGCCCGTCGGGAAGGACGCCGACGTCATGAACAGGCACGATGTTCGGGTGTTCGAGTCGCGCGAGCAGGCGTGCCTCGCGGAACATCCTCCGGGCCAGATCGCGATCGGGATCGGGATCACTCAACACCTTCAGCGCGACGTCGCGATCCAGCTCTCGATCGCGAACCCGGTAGACGGTGCCCATCCCCCCTCGCCCCACGCGTTCGACGAGGGCGTAGCGCGTGCCCGTGAGGTCCGGCTCGTCTGCCGCGCTCTGGAGGCGGCGGATCTGGTCGCGATCGAGTGACGTCATGGCGGGTCGAGCCCGAGTACGAGCCGTGCCTCTTCCCGGAATTCCCGATCCGTCGACGTGATCGCGCGGAGGCGATCCAGGACGACGCGTCGCAGCTCGCGCCGCGCGAACGCGAGGCGGTTCGTCACGTCGGTCACGGAGATCCCGTGCTCGCGCGCGAGGTCGTCGTACGTGATTCGCTGGTCGTCGCGACGCTCCAGGTCGTATCGCACGAGGAGCTGGTAGTTCACGACACGGCCGGCCGCCGCAAGCTCGTTCCGCAGTTGATCGATGGCGGAGGCGAACAGACCACGCACCCAGGCTTCATCGAATTCCCGATCGACCGAATCGGGAGCTGCCGGATCGACGTGCGCGAGTTCGCCCTCGGCGCGTTCGAAGTCGAGCGACAGGATGCGCTCGCCGCCACCGCGTTTGATCCGTCCCTGCGCCTTCGCCTCGTTCTGCACGAAGCCGTCCAGGCACGTCCGCAGAAAGGTGCGAAATCGGGCCTTCGATGGATCGAACGAATCGAACCACCCCTTCTCCATGGCTCGCCCGAAGAACGCCTGTGTCAGGTCCTTGGCGTCCTCGTGATTCTTGCGCCATTTGAGCCGCAGGTGCCGAAAGGAGGGTTTCCAGTAGGCGCTGATCAGGGCATCGAACGCCCGGGTGCGTTCGATCGGGTCGGAACTTCCCGCGGCGACGATGGCCGAACGGCGCGTCCGCGGGAAGTCCGAGCTTCCGCCGATTCCGGTGTCGTCGACCAATGGATTCGCCGGGAGGGTGTAACGGAACGACACGCCGGTCGTCACGAGTGTGCGCCGCGCGCGCGGGGCCGAGGATATCACGCCCGTTCCCTTACACATCGAGGAGTCGAACCATGGGGCAGTCGAGCGAGAATGCAGGCGGATGCGATCAGGGGCCGGTCGGACCCCTTCCGCAGCACGAGAACCTCCAGCGCTGGGCCGGTAGCTGGAGCGCCGAGTCGTCGTTCCCGCCGGGCGCGCCCATGCCGCCAATGAGCGGGATGGAGGTGAATTCCGTCGGCTGCGGGGGGCTGTGGCTCACGACCGATCTGAACATGCAGACCAAGGACGGCATTCCCTACGTCGGTCACGGCGTCACGGGTTACGACCCGACGAGGAAGGCCTACGTCCAGTTCTGGGCCGATGGCATGACCCCCGTCATGGCCCAGGTATCGGGGAATTTCGATGCCGCGAGCCGCGTCATCACGATGACGGGTGAAACGGTACACGCGGAGTCCGGCCAGAAGATCCCGCTGAAGATGACGACCGAGTTCAGGGACTCGAACACGCGCGTCTTCACGATGTATGGCCCTGGCCCGGACGGCCGCGAGTTCCCGATGATGACGATCACGTACACGAGAAAGAAATGAGCCTCGTTGCGAATCGCCGGTGCAGCACGTTCCCCACCTGAGGAGCCGCGGCGCCGCGGCGGTCAGGACCCGCCGCGGGTCGCTCGAAGGGAGTGGAGACATGGTGAGCTGGCGATGCGCGTTCCTGTTGTCGTTCGCCGTGCTGATCGGGGCCCGCGCTCAGGATGCACAGATCGCGTGGCAGCCGGAGCATGACGCGGCGCTGAAGCAGGCGCAGGCCGACAAGAAGCCCGTCCTGATCGTCCTCCTCATGGACAACGAGAGCGCGAACGACGAGGTCGCCACGGGCCACCTGCACAATCCCGAGATCGTCACGCTGTCGAAGAGCTTCGTCTGCATGATCGCGAACGGATGCTCGCACGCGGAGACCGTCGGCAAGGACGCGAACGGCGCAGAGACGACGTGCTGCTCGAAGTTCGGCATCATCACGTGTGCCCACCACCAGCGCCTCGAGGCCAAGATCCGCGCCGACTTCATGGACGATGCCGCGCGGGTCGCTGCGCCGCAGTTCCTGATCCTGGCGCCGGATGGCAAGACGGTCCTTCTCCACCACGTGTACACGCTCTCCGTGTCAGAACTGGCGTCGAAGCTCCGGATCGCGCTGGGACTTCAAGACCCGGCGAAGGAGACCGAAGTCGTCAAGCAGATGCGCGCCGTCACCGACGAGGTGCTGAAGCAGGCCAACAGCAACAACGTCAACAAGCGGCAAGAGGGCCTGAAGGCCCTGGCGAAATCGGATGATCCGCGCGTCGTGGACTTCCTCATCAAGCAAACCGCCGAGACCGTCGACGACGCGCGCCGGATCGAGGCCGTCGAAGCCATGGGCCAGCGCGGGAACGGGCGAGTGCTGCCGGTCCTCCACAAGCTCCTCGGATCCGGGTCATTCCAGGTGAAGCTCGCCGTGGCGCGCGCACTCGAAAGCCTGGGAATGCCCGACAGCGCCCCGGCGCTCCTCGGCGCGATCAAGAAGGAGAACAAGGCCCAGGTCCGCTCGCTGCTGATCCGGGCGCTCGTCACGTGCGATCCCGTGACCGCGGCGCATCGCAAGGTCCTCATCGGGATGATCAAGAGCACGGCGCAGACGGACAGGCTCAGCGCGCTCCGCGCCTGCGCCAGGCTCGAACTGGATGACGAGCTCTCGAAGGCCCTCATCGCGTCGGCGAAGGACTCGAACACGGCCATCCGCGGAGTCGCCTATTGGGCGCTCGGAGCCCACAAGGTCCAGGAGGCGGTCCCGCTCATCACGAAGGCGCTCGCGAACGAGAAGAACGAGAACGTGCGGGCGATCGGCCAGGCGACGGTGGCGAAGATCACCGGTGCGACCTACACGGGGCCTGACGCCGACTCGGCGATGAGTTCACTCTGCTCGATGGCCGGGCTGGCGTACTGACGCACTCCCCTCCGTGGCCTCGACAACGCGTCGGCGGCCCTGGTCGGTGGGCGCGAACGGGGCAAACCCGAGAAATCTCCGGAATTCGACCTGAGCGGCGGCCCCCGCGCGAGGGCCGATCGGTCCGTTGAGACGGATTCCTGCGAAACCGCCACCTCGCCGGAAGGGTGTCCGAGGCAAGGCTCGCCCCGAGCCACGCCAAAAGAGACCCTTCATGAATCATTCCAACACGCTTCCAGGCGCGATCGGCGCCCGCCGGTTCGCCGTCGTCCTGTTCTTGATGGCCGCAGCGTTCAACCCTGGCCGTGCACAGTCCGAAGCCCAGGAGCCATGGCCGCCGCCCGGCTTCGTCCTCGTCGACGACATGGCGCTGCCCGAATCGGTCGTCTACGGAGACGGCGCGTTCGTCTTCAACTTCTGGCCGAGCTCGACGGTCCACTACACGTTCGATTCGCAGGTCTCGACCGCCCATCGAGCTGACTTCCGGCTCGCACTCGCCGAGCTCGAAGCCGTGTCGGGACTGAACTTCGTCGAAGGCGCCAGCACGAACTACTTCACCGTCCGGCGCAACGCCGCCAACACGAACGTCTCGAACTCATCCGTCGGGATGCAGGGCGGACAGCAGTTCATCAACATCGGCGACAACCACTGGGACGCGCCGTTCGTCATGGCCCACGAGGTCATGCACGCCTTGGGCTTCATCCACGAGCAGTCTCGGGCGGATCGAAACACCTACGTGCAGATCCGCACCCAGTACATCTCGCAGACGGCATGTGGTGGCAACTCGTGCACGAACAACTTCAGCATCGTCAACGCGGCCATCGTGAACGGGACCTACGACTTCCTCTCGATCATGCACTACGGCGCGTTCGCCTTCACCACGGTGGAGGGCGAGCCGACGATCGTCTGCCGCCCCGGCTACGAGTCGTTCCAGGATCGCATCGGCAATCGCTCGTGGCTGTCGCTGCGTGATGCACAAACGCTGGCCGCGCTCTTCGGCAGCGCGAGTCACCCGACGATCACGGGCGTGTCTCCGAGCATCGCCGTCGCGGGGTCCGGTCCGCTCACCCTCACCGTCGGGGGAACCGGCTTTCACAACGGCGGCGACACGACGGATGGTGTCTCAGGAACCCAGTTCCTGTGGGACACCACCGTCCTCGAATCGACGCTGTTCTCGTCAACGCTCGGGGAGATCCGCATTCCGGAGTCACTGCTGAACAGCCAGGGCACGCACTCGATCACCGTTCGCAATCACGCGAGCGCGGGCGGCGCGGGGGTCGGCTCGGTCACGTTCACGATCACGCCGCCTCCCTGCGGATCGACGCTGCGCAAGACCGGCTGGGCCGTGGCGGCCGTCGGCGACGTCAACGGCGATGCAGTGCCCGATTACGCCATCGGAATCCCGGGCGCGGACAACGGCAACCTGAACCAGGCGGGACGCGTCGAGGTCTATTCTGGGGCCACCGGCGCGCTGATCAGCTCACTCAATTTCACAGCCGGCAACTCCGAGTTCGGCACGTCACTCGCCGCCATGGAGGACATCAACGGCGACGGGAAGATGGAGCTGATCATCGGAGCACCGGGCTACTCGACGAGCGCGGGCCGGATCCAGATCCGGGCCATGCCGTCGTTCGCACTGCTGACGGACCTCATCGGATCGAACGTCAACGACCAGTTCGGTTCGGCCGTCGCGGACGCCGGTGACCTGGACGGCGACGGAGACCGGGACTTCGTCGTCGGTATCCCCGGATACAACGGCAACCGCGGACGCGTCGAGATCTGGTCGACGAACGGTGGACTGATGCGCGCGCACAACGGCGTGAACGTCGTCGACCTGTTCGGCACGGCGGTCGCCGCCGGACGTGACATCAACGACGACGGCCGACCCGACTACGTGGTGGGCACGCCCGGTTACGACGGTGCGGCAGGATCGGCCACCGGTCGGATCTCGGCCTACAGCGGGTTGACCGGTGGCCTGCTGTTCACGAAGGAGGGCGATGCCGCGGGCGACAACCTGGGACGCTCCGTCGCCATCTTGCCGTCGACGACGTCGCAGTCGGGACCGGCACACACGGTCGCGGGCGCTCCGTTCGGCGACGTCAATGGCACGAACAGCGGCTATGTCCGGATCTACCGCGGCAACCAGACTCTCGGCGCCTATGGCACGGTCACCACGTGGGCCGGCTCGGCGGCGGGCAAGCGATTCGGCTGGTTCGTGGGTTTCGCCGGCGACATGGACGACGACGGCCGGGCGGACGTCATCGTCACCTCCAGCGAAGAGGGCGTTTCATCCGGAACTCCGACCGGCGCCGGCGAAGTCGAGTTCCGCTCCGGCGAAACGGGGGCTCTCCTCCACATGGAGTTCCCCATCAGCTTCTTCGGACCCTCGGAGACGGGCTCGCGCTTCGGCTGGTCCGTCGCCTGCCTCGGCGACATCAACGGTGACGCGCGCCTCGATTACGTGATCGGCCAGCCCTACGCCGACACGCCTTGCACCAACCACGGCGACTGGGATCTGTGCTTCCCGCCGATTCCGCCAGCGGTCGGTCGCATCCTGATCTCGGAGGTCACGGCGGCGACGCCGGACGCCGTCGAGATCACGAACTTCGGGCCTGCCGCGCAAACGCTGGTCGACGCCCGCATTCGCTGGAAGGACGGCGGGATCTACGAAACGCCGCCATTCACCATCACTCTGCAGCCCGGTGAGATCGCCGTGATCCGCGAGCTGGTCGGGACACTCGGCGAGGTGCCGGCCGGCACGCAGGTCCTGTCGATCCTCCCGAACGTCCCCACGACGACCGGGGACTTCGCCGTGGGTCTCGTCAACGGCAACGGACTCGTCATCGATGAGGTTCACGTCGCCGGAAGCGACGGGCTGTACGGGCAGGGATCGCTCGGCGGCAAGTTCCGTGGCCGCGCCACGAACCAATCCGACGGGCCCATCATCGGCTCCATTCACGCGGAGCGCATCGGAGCGCTGGACAGCAACTCGGGTGGCGATTGGACGACGCACGGCCCCAGGTCGTTCGGCCTCGAGAACGGCAACAGCGGCGTTCGCGGCTACGACCCGCTCCCGCGGTCGTTCGTCTACCTCAACGAGATCGACGACTCTCCAGACCTCGTCGAGCTCCGAAACGCGAGCTACCTCCAGGTCGACCTGCGCAACTGGTACCTGCTGTGCAGCGGGTTCCAGAACCAGGCTCACGCGCTCGTCGCTCCAACGTTCGGTTCGAGCCTGCCGTTGGGGCTTCTCCCGGCCGGCGATTACTGCGTGCTCGGCGAGGGCTCCACGGCGCCCGCGGAGAAGCCTGCGGCGGTCCCGTACATCAACGTCCTCACGACGTCGCCCTCGGGCTTCCCGTTCTCGACCGCCGAATACGAGGCCGCGCTCTACGACAGCTACGGCCGACTCGTGGACCTCGTCCGCGCCACGGGGCACGACGACAACGTCGTGCACAACCACCCGCGTGCCCCCGCGCATTGGGCGGAATTCGCGGGAGGCAGCCGGCGGACGGCGTCCGGAACCCACGTTCTCGCGCGCCAGGCCACGTTCCCGGACACGAACAACGCCCGCGACCTCTCGGGGCGGAGCGTGCGAACGATGGGCTCGGACAACCTGGCGCTGATCGGAGGTCCGCCGGCCGCACCGCCGCTGGACGTCCGGTGGCACTCGGGTCGTACGGGCACGGGGTTCACGTGCATCGTGAACGCCGGCGGGGACAACGCAGGATCGCGCTGGAGCTTCGCGTTCTCGTCGCCGCACCTCCAGGGCAACGGGCCGGTGCTCGGCCTCGGCGCTGACGCGCTCGCCAACTACCAGCTCCTGAACTCCATACCCGGGATCTTCGGAGTGCTGGACTCGCGCGGGTCGGCCCGGTTGGACCTCCCGGCGGGAACGTTGCCGCCGGGTTTCACCGCAGACGCCATCTTCTTCCTGCAGGACCCGCAAACGTTCGCGATCACGGCGCTTAGCCCGATCCTCGAGTACGACTCCTGAGGGGGTCGTCGTGGACCGCGTCGATATGATGCGGTCCCCATGTCGTCCGATCGCGAGTTCGCCTCCACGTGCTGGACCGACGTCCGCGCCGCCGCCCTCGGCAGCGCGGCGGATCGTGAGCGGTTCGTCACGCGGTATCTGCCCGTTGTACGCGCCTACGTCCGCGCCCGCTGGACCGCTCCGCCGATGCAGAACGAGATCGACGACGCCGTGCAGGAGGTGTTCCTCGAGTGCCTGAAGCCTGGCGGCGCCATCGAGCGCGTCGAACAGCGCAGGCCGGGCAGCTTTCGCGCGTTCCTTCACGGCGTCACGCGCAACGTGGCGTCGCGCATCGAAGAGCGGCGAAGGGGCGCCGTCGAACTGACCCCATCGCACATCGATGGCGGCGTGGGAGGGGTCGCGACGGGCGCGGACGAGGCGTTCACGAAGGCCTGGGCTGGAAGCGTCGTCGAGGAAGCCGCCGAGCGCATGCGCGAACGCGCGCGACTCCTCGGTCGCGACGCCTTGGCGCGCGTCGAGATCCTGCGCCTGCGGTTCGACGACTCGCTGCCGATTCGCGACATCGCGCCGCGGCTCGGAATCTCCGTCGAACGTGCGCACCGTGAGTACGCGCTCGCCCGCAAGGAATTCACCGAGGCTCTTCGGGAGACGGTGGCGTTCCACGAGCCAGGAAGCGACGCGGACGTCGACACCGAATGCCGGACGCTGCTGGAGCTGCTCGGGTGAACGACGACGGACGGCTCGACGACGCGTTGCGGCGCGCATTCCGGGGCAGCACGGCCCGCGATCACGAACCCGACGAACCTCCGCCGGACGTCGCAGCATTCGAGGAGCGATACGCGATCCACGAAGTCATCGGCGAGGGTGGCATGGGCGTCGTCCACCGCGCCACCGATCGG
The DNA here is from genome assembly GCA_044222185.1 of Planctomycetota bacterium. Lineage (GTDB taxonomy): Bacteria > Planctomycetota > CAIWVZ01 > JBGANV01. Next base: position 54,177 of record JBGANV010000007.1, on the reverse strand, counting down.
TTGCTCGAACGCGAGGTCGCGGTGAAGTTCCTGCGCGCCGATCACGGGGGTACCGCGGCCCAGATCCGCCGGTTCATCAGCGAGGCGCGCCTCGCCGCGCGCGTCGTGCACCCGGGAGTCGTGCCCATCTACGATCGCGGCGTCACGGCGGACGGGCGCCCCTACATCGCCATGCGGCTGGTCCACGGTCGCACGCTCAAACAGCGGTTGCTGGAACTCGGTGACGATCCCAATGAACGCCGCAAGCTCGTCTCCGTGATCGAGCGCGTGGCGCAAGCCGTTGCCGCGGCACACGCGGTGTCCGTCATTCACCGCGACCTGAAGCCGTCGAACGTGATGCTGGGGCAATTCGGTGAAGTGCTCGTGATGGACTTCGGGCTCGCGCGGCAGGGCGCGGATGACCTCCCGATCGACTCGACTCACGCGGCGGCTCCGCCATCAGCCGCCGCGCCAGGCATGACGCACACGGGCGCGATCCTGGGAACGCCGGCGTACATGTCCCCCGAACAGGAGGCGGGCCGATCCGCCGAGGTGGGACCGCAAGCGGACGTCTATGCGATCGGGGCCATGTTGTTCGAGCTCTTCGCACCGGACCGGCCCGTCGAGACGGATGCCATCCGGAACGCGCTGGCCACCGGCGGGTGCGATCCCGGTCTCGCCAACCTCATCGTCCTATGCCTGGCGACGGATCCGAAGGCTCGGCCATCGTCCGCGGCGGTCGTCGCCGAGGAGATCGTCTCGTGGTCTGCGCGGCAGGAGCAGCGTGCGGCCGAAGCCCGGGAACTCGCCGCGCTCGCCAGTGCCCGCCTCGACGCCGACCGCCGCCGGCGGAGGCTCGTCGTTGCCGTCGTGCTCGTGTGCCTCCTCGCAGCCGTCCTGATCGGATTGGTGATGTTGCAGGCTGCGGACGAGCGGGCCACTCGACAGAAGACGCTGGACGCCGAAGCGATCACCGCCATCACGGCTGCCGAAGTCGCAGTCGCCAAAGCGGAGGGCGGGCCGCTGCAGGACGTGGGCCCGTGGCGCGAGGCCCGCACGCTCGCAGGCATCGCCGCAGAGCGTGCGGAGGCGGCGTCGGTCGCGGACGTCATCGCGCACGCGACGAAGGTGCGCGCCGCGGCGCTCGCCGGGCTGACACGCGCCGAGAAGGAGGCCGCGACCCTCGCCGCCGACGACGCGATGGTTCGGCGCCTGGATGCGATCTCGGCCTGGGCTCCCACTTACCGGGACTGGCCCGCCGACGTGCGCGCGTACGAGGAGGCATTCGCGGCGTACGGCATGCCGATCACGGCGGGCGATGCGGAATCGATCCGCGGCCGGCTGCAGACATCGCGCATCAGGCGGCGGCTCGTCCGCGCGCTCCTCGACTACGCGCGAGCCTCGGAGGCCGCCCTCGGACCCGACTCATCGGCCCGGCGGCTTTTCGAGATCGCGAGGGACGCGGAGGACCGACCCGAACCGAAGCGCTGGATCGAGCTCCGGTTGTCCGGCAAGCCCGACGAGCTTCTCACCGCGCTGCGCTCCGCGGAACTCAGCCGGCTCGAGCCGCAGGCCCTCGCGTTTCACTGCGAGTGGCTCTTGCAGACGGCCCCGGTCGGCGACGTCATCGACGTCTCGCGGCGGATCCAGGAAGCGCACCCGGGCTCACCCGACGCACAAATGACGCTCGAGCGCGCGCTCGAGATGCGGGGGCGCCCCGAGGATTTCGCCGAAGCCGCGCGCTGCGCCTCCGCGGGCGCGGCGCTGGTACCCGGCGATCCACACATGCTCTGCGTCGTCGCCACGTGCTTGCGGCGCGCGGGACACGTGGAGGAAGGCGAAGCCCTGCTCCGGCGACTGAAGGTCGCACATCCGACCAACCTGATGGTGGCGCACTTCCTCGGGCTGTGCCTGCACGAGCAGGAGCGCTATCCCGAAGCGGTCGCGGAATACGAGCGCGCCGTTTCACTCGGGTCGTCGATTCCCGAGACCCTCTGCAACCTCGCGACGATCCTCAGCGCTGGCTCGGATCCACGTCGAGCGGAGCGGATCTTCCGTGGCCTGCTGAACACCGCGCCGCGTCTGATCGAAGGTCGAATCGGGCTCGGGCGACTTCTGACCGCGCGCGGGGTCTTGGATGAGGCGATCGCATTCCTGGGCGGTGTCGTGCGCGATGCGCCGACGTCATCGTTCGGATGGCTCGCCTACGGCCAGGCGCTCTCGCTGCGCCACCGCTACAAGGGCGCCGCGGACGCCTACGAGCGCTTCCGCGCTCTTGCCACGCCCGCGGAGCTGGCGAAGCTCCCGCTGACCGACAAGGCGATCGTTCAGCTGCGCGCCCACGAGCGACGGCTGGCGTCGATCCCCATCCGGTCGATTTCCGACCCGGACGAAGTGCCGGACACGGAGACGCTCGGCGACCTGGCGCAGTACTACTGCGACCGCAACGATCCGGAGACGTCCCTGCTCGCCGCACGCCTCGTCATCGAGCGCTCCGAGTCGAAGCCGGATCCAGCGAAGTTGTGGACCGCAATCCACGCGGCCCTGGCGCTGTCGCGCAAGCAGAACCGGCCCGAGTTGCGTGCGGAGGCGATGCGTTGGCTCGAGCAGTCGTTCGACTGGACCGTCGCCAACCCGACGGCGGCCGAGAGCCGCCGAACCGGCACCGTCGATCTGCTCGACTGGTGGCTTCGCGGCGCGCCGCTTCGATTCGTTCGCGACGCCGCGTTCCGCGACGGCATGCCCGCCGACGAGGCGGCAAAGTGGGATCGGTTGTTCCAACGCATTCGGGAGGCGCGGGCGCGCTTGCCGGACTGACCAGCCCGCGCACGAAAGCGGCGCGCGATTCGAACCGGGGGGCAGCGGGGACCAATGGTGGGGCCGATCGCGCGGCGCGGCGGGTTGCGGGATCGTCGCGCGCGCCGCAGTCATCTCGAACCGGCCCCCACTCCACGCCCGCCGGACCGCGCGGGACGCGCGGGAAGCGCAGCGATCCGGCCGGTCCCCACCGAGACGGCGGTGAACGCGGCGCTCTGCGGCACGAGGCCCTACCGGATGACCAGTGAGACCCCGTTCGTCGCCGACACCTGAAGCGGTGACGCCGCATCGAAGACGACGGCCTGCAGTGCCGCCGTCACTCCCGTCGGAAACGTCGGCGGGAGCGTCACGCTGAACGTCGTCCGTCCGAGGCCTGCGACCGGCGGGCCGCCGAGAACGAAAGGAAGAACCGTCGGCATGCTGAAGGGAACCAACGCCGCACAGCCGTAGCCCACGGGCGTATTCACGGCGGCTTGATCGATCACCAGTCCTCCGGATGCTCCGCCGAGTCCGCCGCGAACGTCGAGCGAAAGCGTCGCGCCCGGCGACGCGCATCCGCGAGCGGAAAGTGCCGGCACGACCCCCGCCGCGCCGGGGCAACCAATCCCATATCGAAACCCGGTGCACGGGCAGCGTCGAAGGTCGTGCAGAATCGACACCGAGGCGGACTGGGAGCTCGAGTGAACGAATACGGCATCGACCTGAAGGTCCGCATTGACGTCCGCCGTCCGAAGAGTTCCGGAGATCGGGCCGATCCTCTCCGTCTGTGGAAACGCGCCTGTTCCATCGTTGCGGATCAGCCAACCCGTGCTCGTCATCACGTCCGGGAATCCATCGCCGTCGAAATCGGCCACGGCGATGTCGCCCGGGCCCGCGATCGGCGTCAGCACGAACGGGAGGAACGTGCCGTCACCGACACCGAACCTCACGGCGAACTGGCTCGTCGAGACGATCGTGAACAGCAGGTCGGGAACACCATCATCGTTGACGTCGTGGAGTGCTGGCCATCGTCCCGAAGCGGAGCCGGGCAGGACCGACGAGGACGGGAACGCTCCGGTGCCATTCCCCAACAGGATGCCGAAGCCGGGGGTCGAGGCCGCGGCTCCTGGGTAGACCACGGCATCGAGGAAGCCATCGCCGTTCAGGTCCGCGAGGAACAGCCGCTCGTCGCCCACGCTGCTGGTGGCCGACGTGACGGGAGACGGGGTCACGATCGGCGCACCGAAGCCCCCAGCCCCATCACCGAGCCGCACCGCGAGGGAACCAGTGAAGAGCACGACGGCGTCCGGATTGCCGTCGCCGTTCACGTCCGCCGCAACGACGGTCCGCCCGCCAGCACCCACGGAGACGACGGACGGCGGCGCCAGGCCTCCCTGCCCGTCGCCGAGCCTGAGTTCGAGCGTGCCGAGCGAAGTGAGCGACATCACGTCGAGGAATCCGTCGCGATTGAAGTCCGCCGCCACGATGCCCGGCGACGACGGAGCGGACCCGGAGATGAACTGCGGCGTCGGCGACTGCTCGAGCCCCATCAGCAGCGTGAGTCCCGAGAAGGCGCTCACGACCAGGTCCGGCAAGCCGTCGGAGTTCAGGTCGGTGAGGAGGAGGCCGAAACCGAACGTGGACCCGATGGGCACCTCGATCAACGGCTGGACGGCATTCGGCGCGACGCCTCTGCGGAGCGTCGCAAAGCTCGTGTAGAGCTGAAGTACGTCGCTGACGCCGTCGCCGTCCAAGTCGCCGGTCAACACCGTGGTGCCGAGCGACGGGTCGAAGACCGACACCGGACTGAACGTTGCGGCGCCCGCGTTCCGTGCGAGCCCGAGGCTCCCGGACTGCGTGACCACGAAGAGATCGAGGTCGCCGTCACCATCGGCGTCCGTGAGTATCGGGTTCGTGCAGAGCGTCGTCGCGACGATTTGCGGAGCGCCAACGGAGTAGGACCCCGACCCGTTTCCGAGAGCGACCTGCATGGACGTCGAGCCGCCGCCCGATGACGAGAAGACGACGAAGTCGCGATTCGTGTCCAGGTCGATGTCCCTCACCCAGACATTGGTCGCGCTGGACGCCACGGGAAACCGGGGAATCGGCGGCGCGAAGCTGCCTTGCCCGGTGTTGCGGTAGGTGACGACGTTGGGCACTGAAATCACGTGAATGTCGTCGTCACCGTCTCCGTCGTCGTCTGCGACGTCGAACAGCAACGACGGCAAGATCGGCCCGGTCGTCGCCGTGAACGTCCCGTTCCCGCTTCCGATGAGCACCGTCGAGGGAGTCGCTCCGCCGCTCGTGAAGAGATCCGGTATCGCGTCGGCGTTCATCCGCGCGATCGTCACGGTCCAGTACGACCTCCCGGCGGGAAGGAGTTGAATGAGTGGAGGAGCGCCGAATCCGCCAGCCCCGTCGTTGCGATACACCCACAGCGCCGAGGACACGTAGGTTCCGACGATGACCAGGTCGACGTCCCCGTCACCATCGATGTCGCCGGCCGTCGCACACGCGACGCTCTGACCGATGGGATACGCCGCGGCGGGCCCGAGGGTCCCGTTGCTGGCGAGGCAGACGACGACGTACCCCTGCACGTCGAACGTGACGAAGTCCGCGTCGCCGTCTCCGTCGAGATCGACCAGCATGCCGTGCGTTGGATTCACGATCGCGGAGCCCGGAATCGAGACCTGCAGCGAGATCACGCGAGGCTCGAACAGCGGCACGCCCTGCCCGGCGGAAAACTGGCAGGCGAGGGCAGCAAAACCGCAGGCGAAGACGATCGCGCGGACGTCATTCATCGGAGAGACCTCGGCCGAAATCGCTTTGGCGCTCGCGCATCGACGTCTCGGCCTGCGCACGAAGTTCCCGTGAATTGCAGGCTTTCAGCGACGCGAGCGCGTGGACACGCCATGATCATGAGGATAGCCTCACCACCACCGTCGGGGACAAGACTCCCGAGGATCGTCGCATGACCAGATCGAGCTCGCCATTGCCCAGCTCAAAGTTCGTGACTCACGCCGTCTTCGCGGGCATTTTGCTTTTCACCGGTTCGGCGGCCGTGGCGCAGTGCGTCGCCGGGTGGTCCGAGGGATTCGGATCGCCCTATCTCCAGCCATCCGGATTCTCCGGGGCACTGGGCACCTTCGACGATGGATCGGGACCGCGGCTCTTCGCTGGCGCCAACGCCGCTTCGGACCACGGCAGCTTGATGCAATGGAACGGGGTTGCGTGGTCCGCCGTGCCGTTTCTCCCCACGTGGCAATCCGGAACGATGCCTCCGGTGCCGCTCGCGCTCGCGGCGTTCGACGACGGATCGGGACCGGCGCTCTACGTCGGGTTCTCGGGGGCCTTCAGCACGACGAACGGGATTGCGCTCGCGAACATCGGACGGTGGAACGGAACGAACTGGGCGCCGGTCGGAGCCGGGTTGAATGGCGCGGTGCGCACGCTGTGCGTCTTCGATGACGGAGCGGGTCCGGCGCTCCATGCCGGTGGCACGTTCGGCGCGTCCGGCTCCGTGGTGCTCAACAGCCTCGCACGATGGACCGGCACGGCGTGGGTGGACGTGGGACAGGGAGCCTTCGGCGACATCCATGCGCTTCGATCCTGGACCAATGGCTCGGGCCCGGGTCTCTATGCCGTCGGAAGATTCACCTTCACGGGGATGGGAATCGCATCGAACGTGGCACGGTGGAACGGGACGGCATGGACCGCCTTGGGAGCGGGCATCTCGGGACCGTCGTCCGTCGCTCGAGATGCCGTCGTCTACGACGATGGTTTCGGCCCTGCGCTGTTCGTCGGAGGATTCTTCAGCGTGGCCGGAGGGATGCCGGCGAACCACATCGCGAAGTGGAATGGTTCCGCGTGGTCGACGCCCGGCTCGGGTCTGGGTTCCACGGGGTTGTCGGCGCTCACCGCGTGGGATGACGGAGGCGGGTCCGCGTTGTTCGCATTCGGGCAGGTGACCTCGGCGGGCGGAACGTCGACGGGCGGCGTGGCCCGGTATCGCGGTGGAGCGTGGTCGCCGGCCGGCTCGGGGTTCGGCGCGGCGCAGGGCTACAGCGGCCTGGTCTTCGATGATGGGACGGGGCCCGCGCTCCATGCGGCCATGTCCACGCCCGGCAGCACGACGCATTCTGAAATCTTGCGTTGGGACGGAACGGCCTGGTCTTCCCTTCCCGGGAACGGCGTCGCGCCGACGGGATCGCTGTCGGCTCTCGTATCCGGTGACCTCTTGGGCGCGCATGCACTGTTCGCCGGCGGCTCGTTCCTTCGCATCGGCGGCGTCGCGGCGAGCGGCGTCGCGGCGTTCCTGAACGGCCAGTGGTTGCCGCTTGGATCGGCAGCGTTGGGATCCGTGGAGGCGCTCGCGATCTTCGATTCCGGCAACGGCCCAGAGCTCTACGCCGGCGGTGGAGTGCCCGGAACCGTCGCGCGGTGGAACGGATCGTCGTGGGGTAGCGTGCTCGGAGGCCTCACCGGCGGCCCGCCGCTCCCGTTGCCGCCACTCCCAGTGGCGCACGCCTTCACCGTCATGAACGACGGCAGTGGTCCGAAGCTCGTGGTCGGCGGCATCTTCACGTCGGCGGGCGGCGTACCCGCCAACTCGATGGCGGCTTGGAACGGTACGGCGTGGTCGGACCTGGGCGCGCCTACCGGGATCGAGGTGAAGGCGCTTGCGTTCGGCGACATCGGCACCGGTCCACGACTGTTCGGAGTCGTGCGGCCTTGGGGCGGCGGCATCACGACCCCGAATTCGGTATTCGAGCGCGTCGGGACGTCGTGGCAGGTGATCGCGACCACGGGTGGCGTTTCGAACGCGAGGAGCGCGCTCCGCATCTTCGACGACGGCAGCGGCCCGGCTCTCTTCCTCGGTGGCGCGATCGGGAGCCTCAACGGCTCATCCGCGACGGGGGTCATGAAGTGGAATGGAACGTCGTGGTCGTCGGTTGGTCCCGCGTCTCCGACCTCCGTCGCCGCGTTGACGATCTGGGACGATGGAAGTGGTCCGGCGCTGTTTGCGACTTCTGCGACCGGCGTCCTGAAGATGCTGGGGCCCGGAATCTGGACTCCGCTCGGAGGCACCTTCCAGAACACGTCGAGCGTCGGCGGCCAGGCGTTGGTCGCACACGATGACGGATCCGGGTCGGCGTTGTTCGTCGGCGGGACGTTCGGAGGTGTCGGTGGAGTGCCATCGAGAGGGATCGCCAAGTGGGGTCCCCTCCGGCCGACGATCAGCATGACGCAAGGGAGCCCTGGCGGGCCGGTCACGGTGCAGAACACGTCGCTGGTGAAGTCGCACGAGTACTACAACATCTTCAGCGACACGCCTTGCGGTGGACTTCCCGGCGGGGGCCCGTACCTCGGGCTGTGTGCGCCCGATCCATCGTTGCTCCTGTTTCAATTCAGCCTTCCCGTCGGAGCGGTCCCGATCCACTTCCTTTCACCGGTGGGCGCGCGGACCTTCGGTGGGATTCTGCTGCCACCCGGACTCTCGCTCGACGCCGTGTGCTTCGACTGGACGGGCGGCACGTTGGGCTGCTGGAGCCGCGTCGCCCGGATTTCCGTGCAGTGACCGACTCGTGCCCGTCGGGTCGCGGGAGGCGGTCGTCCCGCACGACTCGCTGATCTCGCACCGGGCCCCGATCCTCGCCGGGTGCGCCGCGCGAGTCGCGCGGCGCTCTCCGCGCAAGCCGCGGCCGATCGCGAACGTCGTCGCGCGGTTGCGCGCGCCGTCGCCTCTCGAAACGCGTCGCCCTCCGAATCGCGTCGCGCGAGCGGCGCGACGGAGCGCCACTCGAACCGAGCGTCAGCGAGGACGAGTGGCAGGATCGCCGGGCGACCCGAGCGAAGCGAGGGCGCCCGGGCCAACGGGCGTCGATTCGCAAGGGGCCCCGCGATGATCACGTCGATGTCAGTGATCCCGCACCGACCCCCATGCCACGCCGGCCGGACCGCGCGAGACGCGCGGCGATCCTGCCGGTCCCCGCCGAGACGGCGGTGGACGCAGCGCTCCGACGACACGCCAGCGAACGCGGAGGTCCGAAGGAGATCTCGCAGCGGAACGCCGTCTGCCCAGAGGAGCGCCGGGCGACCCGCCGCGCCAGCGGCGGCGCGCGCGGCAGGATCGCCGGACGACCGAGGCGCAGCCGAGGCGTCCGGTCCCGCTGGTGTCGATCCGCTGCGGGACGTTCGATGATCATGCAGCCCTCAGTGATCTCGCACCGGGCCCCATGCCACGCCGGCCGAGACGGCGGTGGACGCGGCGCTCCGCCGTCGTCGAAGACCGGGCCACGGGACTCTCGATCATCATTGAGCCCCAAGTGCCCAAGCCGAGCCGCACAGTCGGAGCCGGTGACCGCACGGTATGATCCCCGGCTCCCGGTCGGCGTCGGGCGCTGTCCAGGGGAGCGGAGGGTGCGGATGCGAGCAGGTCTCGAATTCTGGAGCGCGCTCGTGGCCATCACGTGGGCCGCCGAATTCGTCATCGCCTGGCTTACGGGACGCCAGGCGACGAAGCAGTGCGGCGGCACGACGGCGCGCCTGCTGCTGGTGGCAGCAGAGATCGCTACGGTTTGCGCGCTCGTTCCGCTCGTCGCCGCCGGCATCGCATGGAGCTTGGGACGCTTCCCGCTGGTGGAAATTGGCGCCATTCTGCCAGTCACCATGGTGCTGGCGCCGATGGCGCTGCGCCTTCCGCGCCACGCCGGCGACCGCAACCGACCACTCCCGCCGTGCCAGGAGCCAGCCGTTCTCGCGACCGTCGCGCGGACGGCGACGGCGATGGGGATCGCGACGCCCCGCGTGCTGCAGAGCAACAGCCCGTCCGCGTCCCTGACGGTGGCGGCCTTCGCCTGCGCTCTGCAGTCACCGGCCATCCTCGTCACGGACGGGATCGTTCATCGTCTGACCGCTGACGAACGCGATGCAATGCTTGCCCACGAGACGGCGCACATCGCGCGCGGGACTCTCCGCGCGTTCGCGTGGATGACGGGGGCCGCCGCAGCCATCGGTCTCGGCGTCGCCGTGGCGTCGAATGTGATTTGTGGGATCGCCGCGATGCTGGCAGCCATGACGCTGATGCGAACGTTCGTGTCCCGCCATGACGAGGTGGCCTGCGACCTCCTGGCGGGCAGCGTCGCCGGATACCGCAGCATGTCGCTGGCGCTGGACAAGACGCACACGATCGGTCTGCCGGAGAGCGGCTCCTGGGCCATCCGGTTGATCCACACCATCTCCACGCACCCTCATCCGGCCATTCGTCACGAGAGGCTCCGCGCGGCGGCGCCCGACGCGGAGCGAGCGACGATGGAGGATTGCAGCCACGTCGCACGGCGACAGACGGTCTTCGCGCGGTGGGGAATCGGAGTTCATACGACCCTCTTCTTCGTGGCGGTCGCGCTCGCCAGACCGTTTCCGTCGACGGCCGTTGCGCTCTTCTGTGTCGTGGCCATGGCGCGCCTCGCGCTGCTGCTCATCGCAGGCCGAAGCCTCACGAAGGAGACACGCCGGTTGTTCTCCGCACCGAACCCGGCTGGGCGGATCGAAGCGCTGCTCGGCTTCGGCGGAGTGATCGTGACCGCGCTGACCATCGTCAATGGCCCGTCGCTCGACGGGTTCGCCCTCTCCTTGATCGGGCTCATCTGCCTGCTCGTCGGTTTCGTCGGCGGCGCCGTCTCGCGTCCGATCGTTCGATGCCGCCAACGTCTCCTGGCGTCCTTCACCGCGTCGGACTTCGAGGGCGTCGTCCGCGAGGCGCAACACCGCAAGAAACGCGTCTGTCGGGATCCGGGCGTTCGCTACACCGTCGCCGCTTCCCGCGCCGTGCTCGGCGAAACAGGGCCGGCGATCACCGAGATGGCCGCGCTGCGCGAGGAGTTCCCCAAGTTCCACGCACCGGTCGTGATCGAGGGGATCCTCCGCCTCGACACCGATCCAGCGATGGCTCTGGAGATCACCGCGCCGCTTCAAGCCCGGTTCCCGAACTCGCCGGTCGTGGCTCTCCTGCGCGCCCGAGCGCATCGCAACCTCGGACAGCCGGCGGAGGCCCTCGCGATCCTCCGCCGCGTGCGTCCGCTGCATCCGCGGTTCGGCGCGTTGACGGCCTTCGAATCCTGCCTCGCGTCCGATTCGGGCGACCGGCCGCGAGCTCGCGACCTGCTCGAAGACGCAGAGAGGACGATCCCGGGCGACGTGTGGGTGGCGCTGGCACGCGCCCGTTTCGCCGTAGCGTTCGAGTCGCACGCCGCTGCGGCCGAAGCCTGTACGTCAGCACGTGATTCCGTAGCGAAGCACCCGGTTGCGCTGCTCGCCCCCGAGTTGCGACGGATCGAGGCGCAGTTCGGCAACCGGATCGACGGCGCGGCATCGGAAGCGGTGTCTCCTCCAGGGCGCGTTCCAGCATGACCACGATCCCGCCGCCATGGCAGACATCCGGTGACGTCACGCGAGACGCGCGCGGCGCAGCGACGACGGGAATGTGATGCTGAACGGGCGAACGACGCCGGAACACCGCTCATGGGCCCTCGTCTGCGTTGCCGCCGATCGCATCTTCCTTTGGGGAATGCCCGTTCTCCCGATCGTCGTCCCTTCGCCGGGCCGGATTCCTGCGTCACTCGTCGAGTGGGTCGGGACCGTACTCCTGGCCGCGCTCCTCTGGTCCCAGTGGGTCGCCGTCGGGCGAGCGGTCGGACAGGCATCGCAGGCCGGCGCCCTGCAGGGAGTCTCACGCCGGACGCTCGTGCGTGTTCTGTGGCTACGCAGGCTTCCGTGGCTTGCCTGGTCCGCCGGCTGCGGGGGTGTGTTCGCCTATCGAGCTCACGCCGGCCTCCACCCGGGCCACGGTCACGCGATGACGATCACTTGCATGGCGCTCACGCCCGTGATCGTCGCCGTCCGGGAGGCCTGGGTTGCATCGTCGCGATTCACGCGGGCCGAGGCTGCGCTGAAGTCGGCCCTGGCCACGGCGATTCTCGGCGGTGCCGCGCTCGTCGGTTCGTTCACCTTCGACTTCCTGTCGGGACCTCCCGGTCCGTGGCGTGTCCTCGGCGGCGTCATCGTCGCGATCAGCGCGTTGGCGACGCTGGTCTTCTTCCGTGATCCGAGTCGACGGCAGGCGCGGATTCCGCGCGTGCTCGTTCACTTGGCGACGTCTGCGTGGTCTGCCGGGTGGATGATGATCACGCCGCTCTTGAGCCGGCTTTCGACGCTTGGCGAGGACGCGATCGATGCTCTCGTGCGATCCGAACCTGGGTTCTGGTGGCTCGCGGCGAGCGCCGGGCTGATCATCGCGTTCCAGTTCCGAGACCACGTCGCGCGGCGAAGGTTGCCGCAGGCCTCATCGCTGCCGGCTATCGCATCGGTCGCGGAGTCCACAGTGCGATGACGACGCCGCTGAGCACGATGGCGGCGCCGGCCTGGCTCGTGGGTGTGAGGGCCTCGTCACGAAAGAGCACGCCGAGGGTCGTCGCCACGACGGGAACGACGACGGAGATGAAGCTCACCTTCGTCAGTTCCCAGTGGTTCACGAGCCAGGCGTAGACCACGAACGCGCCGATGGAACCGACCGTCGCCAGGTAGAGGATCGGAAACGCCGCGCGCCAGGTCGAGGGAATCGGGTGCGCCTCACCGGCAAGCACGCTCGCGAGGGCGCAAACGACGAACCCCACGCAGGCACCCGCCGCGTTTGCACCGAGTGGATGCTGCCTCGGCCCGAGTTTCAGAGCGACGCCGGAGGACGCCGCCGCGACGGACCCGCCGATCACGGCGAGCATGGGCCCGAGCGGATGTGACCCGCTGAGCCGCGAGCGGAAGATGACGACGACACCGCCGATCGCGACCAGCGCGCCCAGGATCTTCCTCGGAACGAGCTTCTCCAGGCCGACGGCCCGCGCCAGCAGAGCGGTCGTGAGGGGCAACGTCGCGTACACGACGGCGGCGAGGCTCGACGGCACGGTCTGCTCCGCCCAGTAGAGCAGGCAGAAACTCGCACCGAAGTTCAGGAACCCGAACCCGCACGCAGCGACGAGGGCGCGGCCCCGCGGATACGGCTGGCGTGTCATCACCATCAAGACGCCGAGCAGCACCGCCGCCACACCCAGCCGCAGCGCCGCGCCCCAGAACGGAGGGATGGCGTCGTTGCCGAAGCTGATCGCGAGGAACGTGCTCCCCCACACGAGGCTGCAGATGGCAAACGCCGCAGGCGGCGCCCAGGCCGGAGTGTCGTTCGTTCCGTCGTTCACGGGGCGCGTTGTAACAGTGCCGAGAGACGCTGGGCCTGCTCGGTCCCCGACGGCAGTCCGCACTCGTCCATCCGGAACGTCGAGTCGCGCGTATACTCACGCCGTACCGACGCCGCACCCGGCATCAGGCGACTGGAGGTCTTCACTGGCTCTCGATCCGATCATGCGGCACAGAGGCTTCGTCCGATGGATCGCGCTCGCAACGGCGCTCCTCGCCATCGCACGCTACCTCCCGGTGATCGACAGGCCGTTCGGCCGAGACCACGCGTCCGGAAACGGCCTGTACTACTCCGGGTTGCCGATCAAGCATTGGCTCCGCTTCGGATTCGATGCGACGCACGGCACGCCGCTCCTCGCCGCGCTGCCGACGGATCCGCCGATCGGCGTGGTGTGGGCACACCATCCCCCGGCGTTCCTCTGGATGACCTACCCCGTCGTCGCGCGGGTGGGCTTCACCGAGCGGGGCTTCCGCGTCCTGCCCATCTTGCTCTCCGCGTTGTCCGGCGGCCTCCTCGTCCTCATCGCGGGACGGTCGATGACGCGTGTCGGCGTGACCGTCGTCGGGGCGCTCTGGCTCGTCCTCCCGATGAGTTTCGTCTTCGGATGGATGTGCAACCCGGAGGTGGCGACGCTCTTCTTCATTCTCCTCACGGTCCTCCTGCACCTGACGCTGCGGGACCGGCCCCCGCGGCTGTACTCGGTGGTGCTGGCCGCGCACTTCCTCGCGGGCCAGATGGATTGGGAGGGACATTTCACCGTACCCGCCTTGTGTCTCCTCGAATGCCTCCGGCCCCGGCCCGATCGCAGGTGGGGGCGCGTGTTCGCGATGGCCATCGTCAGCGTGGTCTCGGTCGCCGTCGTCCTCGTCATCCACGGCTTCTTCGTCGACATCGACGAGCGGGCCGTCGCCTCCGCCTACGGGAGCCACGAGGCGGTGCGATCGTTCTCCCTGGCGCACGTCGGCGAGTACCTCGTCCGAGGATTCGACGTCGCATCGACGACGGCGCGGGACGCGTCGGGCGCCGCCGTGTCGTCGACGGCGAGCGCCTGGTTTGGGGGCCAGGTCGAGATGCTCGTCCGCTTCTTCAGCTGGCCTGTGGTGATCGCGACAGCAGTCGGGATCCTCTTTGCGGCCGGACGCATGACGACCAGCCTCGCCGTCGGACTCGCCATCCTCGTTCCGGGGATCCTGAACATCGTCGTGTTTCGCAGCCACGCCGCGCAGCACGATTATTGGACCTGGTACCTCCTCCCGGGCGCGGTGCTGATCACAGGGGATCTCATCTCGCGGATCTCATCTCGCGGTACGCCCCGGCCGCGTTCCTGCTCCTCGTGACGGCATTCTGCACGCCGGCCATCTGCCGCGAACTTGCCAACGGTGAGACAGCCGACCTTCGCGATTTGGCGCGCGAGTTCGACGCCCTGCTCGAGAGCGAGGACGACGTCCTCGTCACAGACGTCCGTTTCTGCCAGGTGGCGTTCGCCATGCGCCACCACATGGCGCCTGAGGTGACCTCGATCGACCCGTGTGCCCACGTGCAGCACGTCTTCGATCTGAAGAAGGTCGGGAGCCTGCGCCAGCGCGTGGTCTTCCTCATCGTCGCGCCGGCGCGCGCGCCGGATGCCGGCGGCCTCGGGAAGTTCGGGCACCTCCGGCGTCTGGATCGCGCCGAGACCGCTCGCCGTCTACCGACGCTCAGCCGTTACGCGCCCGACTCGATCTGGCTGCTCGAGCTCTGAGACGTGTGGGGTGCACGTCACCCGTCGCGCGCCGTGGCGATCTGCGGCGGCGCGATCCGGCGAGTCCGGAGGAGCGACGCCGCGATCGACGAACCGAGCAGCAGCGCGATGATGAGGAGCGACCACCCAGGCGGGACCTTGTAGGTCTCGGGGAGCATCATCTTGACGCCGACGAAGAGGAGCACGGCCGAAAGGCCCACCTTCAGGTAGACGAACTTGTGGACGACGCCCGCGAGCAGGAAGTACAGCGAGCGCAGCCCGAGGATCGCGAAGATGTTGGACGTGAACACGATGAACGGATCGCGCGTGATGGCGAAGATCGCCGGAATCGAGTCGACCGCGAAGACGAGATCCGTGAACTCGACGACCAGAAGCGCGAGCAGGAGCGGAGTCGCCACGCGACGGCCGGATGTCTTCGTGATGAACCGGTCGCCGTCGTAGTCGTTCGAGACGGGGAAGAACCGCTTGAAGATCCGCACCACGGGGTTCTTCGCCGGATCGACGTGCGCGTCGCGCTGCAGCAGCAACTTGATCCCGGTGACCGCGAGGATTCCCCCGAACACGTAGATCATCCAGTGGAACTTCGCGAGGATCGCACCACCCACGAGGATGAAGATCGCCCTCGTGATGAGCGCCCCGAGGATGCCCCAGAACAGGACGCGGTGCTGATAGATCGCGGGCACGGCGAAGTACGAGAAGATCACCACGAACACGAAGATGTTGTCCACGGACAACGCCTTCTCGATGACGTAGCCCGTGGCGAACTCCAGGGCGCGCGCCGGCCCGAACAACGCCCAGACTCCGACGTTGAAGACCGCCGCGAGCGCGATCCAGATGCCGCTCCAGACGGCAGCCTCCCTCAGCCCGACGACGTGGGCCTTGCGATGGAAGACGCCCAGATCGAGCAGGAGGAGAAGCAGGACGAAGCCGATGAATCCGGCCCAGCCGAGCGGAGAACCAATCGAATCGATCGCGTCAGACATGACAGGCTCCAGTTGATGGCGGAAGTATCGGCCGTCGGCATGGCCTAGGCAATCTGATACTTTCGTCGCATACTGACGGGAAAACCTACATGCCAACTGCCGCCGACTGGTTGAACTATCACCACCTCCTCTACTTCTGGACCGTCGCTCGCGAGGGCTCGATCGCCAAGGCCGCGAAGCGGCTCCACCTCACCCACCCCACGATCAGTGGGCAGGTGCGCGAGCTGGAGACGAGCTTCGGTGAGCGACTCGTGAACCGCGTCGGCCGCCACCTCCAGCTCACCGAGGTCGGTCAGGTCGTCTTCCAGTACGCCGACGAGATCTTCGCCCTCGGTCGTGAACTCGTCGACACGGTGACCTCGCGCCCGACGGGGCGGCCGATCCGGCTGCGCGTCGGCATCGACGACGTGGTCCCGAAACTGGTCGTGCGTCGCCTGCTCGCGCCCGTGTTCAAGATGCCCGAGTCGGTTCGCGTGATCTGCCACGAGGCGCGAGCCGACGCACTGCTCGCGCAACTCTCCCAGCACACGCTCGACGTGGTGATCAGCGACGCGCCGGTGCCCGCGGGATCGCGGGTGAAGGCCTTCAGCCACGCGATCGGCGAATGCGGGGTGAGCTGGTTCGCGACGGCGGCCTTGGCGCGATCGCTCGACCACCGCTTCCCGCGATCGCTCGACGGCGCGCCCGTCCTCCTACCGACGGAGAACACGGCGCTTCGTCGAGCACTCGAGCCCTGGTTCGTCGAACATCGCATCCGCCCGCGGATCGTCGCGGAGTTCGAGGACAGCGCGCTGATCAAGGCGTTCGGCCAGGACGGGCTGGGCGTCTTCCCGGCGCCATCGGCCGTGGAAGACGAGGTCCGGGAGCACTACAAGCTGAAGGTCATCGGCCGGAGCGACGAGCTCGTGGAGCGCTTCTTCGGGATTTCGGTCGAGCGCCGCATCAAGAACCCCGCGGTCGCCACGATCTTCGCCGCGGCGCGCGCGGACGTGTTCGCGTGAACACGTCGCGCGCGACGCGCGCGGTCGCCGATCACGGCCGGACGACGGCGCGGTAGAGGTTCGTCGTGCTGCCGAGCGCCGGGTTGCTGCCGAGCGCCGTCAGCGTCTGGATGCCCGCCATGAGGCCGAGGAGGTTGAGATCCTGCGGGATCGTCACGGAGAACGGCGTCCCGACCGGAAGGGCGACGAGGATCAGCGGGCTCAACCCCGCGAGGCCCATCCCGTAGTTGCCGAGGTAGAACGACCCATCCAGAGCTCCGAGCACGTAGAACGACGTTCCCGGTGCGCCGTTCACCTGGAACGTGACGGTCGCGCCGAGCCGCGACACGCCGTTCACGGTCATCTGCCAGATCGGGCGCTCGAAGGCACCCATCTCCGGTGCTGCCGTCCCGCTCAACGTGGAGTCGATCAGGCGAGGCTGCTCGTCCCAGTCCTTCTCGGTGGCGATGGCGACGGCGACGTCACCGTTGCCAATGCAGGGCGAGCTGCCCTGGAGGTGGTAGTCCCCCGTCGCAGGTGCGACGAACTGGGGATCCACGTTCAGGTTGCCGTTGATGCCGGCGAAGGCGCCGTCCGAGTTGAAGACGCGGGCCTGGGGAATGGCCGCGAAGTTCGTCGTGTTGCCCCACGCGATCGAGTTGCGCACGTTGCCCGTCCAACCGGTTCCGTTCACACCCGTGCCGCACGCCGTCACGGTCGCGTGCACGACGTCGAATCCACCACCGGTGAGGCGGATGCCCGCGTTGTTGCAGGCGTTCGCAACCCAGTTCATGCCCGCACCCGAGAGCGCCGACGCCGTGATGCCGTGGTCGAAGCAGCGCTCGACGCGCACCGCGCGAGCCGAGACGTTCGGCGACTGGAGGCTGAGCGCAGCGAAGAACCCGCTTCCGGTGTTGCGGATGATCACGTTCTCGACCGACGATGCCGTCGCACCCGCCGTGTACGTCAGGCCGCGCCAATCGGTCGGGCTGCCGGTGCTCGGGCCGTTCCCGTTCGAGTCACCGCCGTAGCTGTCGTCGCCGTAGGAGGTGAAGACCACGGGCTCGTATCCGGTGCCGCGGACGTCGAGCGAGCCGGTGACGTCGACGCCCGTGCCACCGCCCATCTTGATGATCGTCCCGGGCAGGACGTCGACGCTGCGTCCCCCTGGGATCGACAGGCCCGCCGCCATGAAGATGGCGATTCCGGCCTGCGGCCCGATGAAGAGATCTCCGACCGGCGTGCTGTTCGTCACGCGAATCACGTCCGTGTGGTTGCCGGTCGCGTAGTTGTTCGCGAAGCCCTGGAGCGCATCCACGGGCACGTTGTCGACGGCATAGCCACCGTTGTTGACGAGATGGCACTCGACGACAGTCGGCCGCGACGACGAGTCGGTGAAGTTCAGGCCGGCGGCGAATCCGTCACTGAACGTGCAGGTGTACAGCGTCGGCGATCCCCCGGCGAATACCGCACCCGCGACGAAGCTGGCCCCCACGAATCGGGTCGTCACCTGGGTCAGGAGGCTTCCGGACGATCCCGTGTTGAAGTAGATGCCCTGCCAGTTCGTGGGGCTCCCGCTCGACGGGCCGTTGCCGTTCGTGTCGCCGCCGACGGAGTCGTCCTGAGCCGAGGTGAAGTAGATCGGGCTCGCCGCGGTACCCGCAGCAAGCAGCGTCCCGGTGATGCTGGCGTTCAAACCGCCGGAGAACTTGCAGATCAGACCCGCCTGCATCGCGAGCGTACGCCCCGCCGGCACCGTGAGGCTGTCGGAGAAGAACAAAACGCCGCTCATCCCGTTCGCCGGACCAACCGTGAGCGTCGAGGCCGCAAGCGTGCCCACGGTCACGTGGACAGAGGTCGAGCCGTTCGCGCTCCCCGTGTTGTTCAGCAGATGCGGCACCGCGTCGAGCGCCACGTTGTTGATCGCATACCCGTTGCACGACGTGAGGGTGCAGTTGCTGATGGACGCGTTGATCGTGGCGTTCGCACCGCCGGCGTTGAGGTTGATTCCGTCGGCGTAGGTCGACGTGACCTTGCTGCTCTCCAGAACGATGTCGGCGTCGCGAAGTTCGATGCCCGCCAGAAAGGACGCGCCCGTGTAGCGGACTTCGAGTCCGTGGATCACGCTGGCATCCGACGTCGACATGAAGAGGACGCCGGCCCATTGGGTCGGCGAGCCCGCAGACGGGCCGTTGTTGTTCGTGTCACCGAACGCGGAGTCGTCCTGGATGGAGGTCATGATCACGGGGGTGCCACTCGATCCGTTCACCAGCAGCGTCCCGTCGATCTGGAACCGGTAGTTCGACTGGTACTTCATGCAGGTCCCGGCGGCCATCGTGAGAGTCGCACCCGCCGGTACGGAGAGCGGCGTGTTCACCACGAGCGCGCCGTTCATGCAGTTCGCGGGAATGATCGTCTTGCTGCCCGTCATCGTCGAATCGGTGATCTGGATGAAGCTCCCTCCATTTCCGCTCGCCGAGTTGTTCGTGAAGCCGGGGATCGCCTGCAGCTGAACGCCGGTGACGGCCACGTTGCCGTTGCCGGTGAACGTGCAACCGGTGACCGTCGGAAGGCTGTTGTTCGAGCAGTTCAGGCCGTGGTCGTAGAAGTTCTCGATGCGGCACGCGTTCAGGGTTGCGTTGCAGGCTGAAAGACGGATGCCAGGGAAGAAGGACCCACCGCCGTATCGCGTGACGAGCCGCGTCAGGCTGCTCGCGGACGCCGTCGAGTTGAGCGTGACCCCGAGCCACTGTGTCGGGGAACCAGAGCTCACGCCGTTGTTGTTCGTGTCGCCTCCGACCGAGTCATCGGGGAACGACGTGAAGTAGACGGGCGAGCCCGCCGTGCCGTTCGTGATGAGCGTGCCGTCCACGGTCACGCCGGTGCCGCCGTTCATCTTGAACGCGGTTCCCGCCTGCAAAGTCAGCGTCACACCCGTGCTCACCTGGATCGAGGTGTCGACGAAGACGGCGCCGTTCATGCAGTTGGCAGCCGTGATCGTGCGATTCACGGCGAGGGTGCCGACACTGATCCGGATCGTGTTCACGCCGTTTCCGCTCGCCGAGTTGTTCGTGAACCCGTTCAACTGGTCGAGTCGGGCCGCCTGGACGGCGTAGCCACCGTTGGCCGTGAACGTGCAGTTCGAGACGGAGACCGTGGCCGCCTGGCCGTTGAGGCTCAGGCCGGCGTCGTAGCAGTTGCCGACGGTGACGTTCGACAGCGTCATGTTGGCGCCGAGGTTCCCGATCCCGGGGAAGAATGCCGAGCCGCCGTAACGCACCGACGCCTGAGTCATCGTGACCGTGGCGGTCGAGTTGAAGGTCAGGCCGCGCCAGTCCGCCGCACCGCCCGACGAGGCCCCGTTGCCGTTCGTGTCTCCTCCGACCGAGTCGTCGCGAAATGAGGTGAAACGAACCGGCGCAGGTGCCGTCCCGTTCACGTTGAGCGTCCCGTTCACGACCATCTCGAGACCGCTGTTGAACTTCACTCCGGCGCCCGAGTTGATCGTCAACGTCTGCCCGACGGGCACCGTGATGGTTCCCGTGACGACGTACGTGGTGTTGGCGAGGAGGGGTCCGCCTGAGCCGTCGAACAGCGTTCCGGAAATCGGCGTGAACGCTTGCCCTCGAGCCAGCGTTGCGGCGACGAGGAACGTGGCGATCGACAGCATGCTGACGGAACAGCGCCGTCCGTGGCGCTGCGATGTGGGTCGACTGAACGAATCCAACATGGGAGGTCTCTCTGGGAATGAAGAAGCGGTGAACGCCCAGGCCGCCGAAGAGGCGGTCGTCTGCCCGATATTGGCCGCGAGTCGGCGCGTCTGAAAGAATTCGGGCCCGGAAGCCGTGGGGCTTCGGTTCCTTCGGGAACGACCCCTGAAACGTGCGGGATCAGGCCACGGCGTCGTGCCACGCCACGAGCCGCTGCGCCAGGCGACGCCGCGCGCGGCTCAGTCGCATGGCCGCCGCCTCCTCGGAAATCCCGAGCTCGGTGGCGGCTTTCGCGATGGGCCACTCGTCGAAGTAGAAGTGCTCGAGGAGACGACGCTCCTCGTCCTTCAGGAGCGTCATGGCGACGCGGGTCGCGACCATCCGCTCCTCATGATCGAGCCGCCCCATGCCCCCCAACCGGAGCACGGTCGCATTCTCCGACAACGAGGCGACGGCCTCGGGACGCAGAAGGGCGGCCGCGCGCGGACGTCGCATGCGCTGCATGAGCAGCCGCCAGGCGGATTTCCACAGGTAGGCGCGCAGTGCCCGCGGGTCGTCGAAGGCGGGCGGCTCCTTCACCTTCAGCAAGGCCAACACCGACTCATGAGCGACGTCCGTGGCACCGGCCGAGGGCCGAAGCATTCCACGCGCCTTGCGCTGGATCAGCTCCTTGAGGATCGAAACCTCTCGCCGCAGAAGATCGTCGAGAGCATCCAGGTCCGCTTCGTCCTGCCAGCGGTGGAGGAGATCGGCCGAAGGATCGGCGGACGAGGGTCGGGACGAGGATGAAGCGTTGCGCGCGGCCATGGTTCGGAAGCTCGGGAGGAGCTTACCTGACGAACGCGTCCTCGCGGCTCCGCACGTCAAAAGACACGTCGCGACGCGGGGACTGGGCCGCGCCGCGACGAATCCCGTTCAACCGCGGGCGCCCACTGCGATCTCGGACTCGAGTGCTCGGACGAACTTGGGTACCTCGGCGAAGAGGTCGCCGTGGATCGGAAAAACGCGCGGCTTCGGCCGGCTGCGGTTCAGGACCATCAGCGGTGCCTCGGGATCGCGGTTGAATGCGAAGATGGCCGCCCGCTCTCCGATGTAGTTCAGGTGTTGGGGCGCTCCCGAGATCCCGATGGCGAGCATGATCTTCGGGTTGACGGGCACGCCGGTCTGTCCGATCTGGAACGAGTCGGGCAGGAGCCCCAGGTCCTGCGTCACCTTGCGCGACGCGCCGATCGTCACCTTGGGGACGCCCATGCGCTCGAGGGCTGCCTTCAGTGGGTCGATCACCTCCTCGATGCCGTCTCGACTACCGACGCCGTATCCCACGTCGATGATGAACTCCGCGTCGGCGAGGGAACCGACTCCGAGCTCACCCTGGGCCTCGCGCAGCGCACGGACGAGGTCGTCGGCGTCGTCGACGATGGGCGATGCGATGCTCACCCGCGCGACCAGACGCTCTCCCCTCTCGAATGCGGCCGGCACGTCACCACCTGTTTCCATCTCCCCGCGCGCGATGAGTTGGAAGATCCGCAGGCTGTCCCACTCGACCACGTAGCGCGCGCGACCGTCGTGCCGCGCACCCGAGAGGACCACCCTGCCGCCGATCGTCTCGATGCGATCGATGCCGTTCACGACGGGCAGCCCGCCCACGTTCAACGTGCGGCCTTCGGACGCGAGCAGGGCCGCGGCCCGCAACTCGGCGCCGAAGAACAGCGAGCCGGTCGCCTCCGACGTGAGGGACTCGAGATACTTGCCGAGCGCTCCATCGGGAAGCGACGGCAGGAGCGGCTCGACGAGCACGCCGATGTCTCCGCGCGGAACCGCCGCGCCGAGCGCGCCCACGGCTTCGCGCACGGCGACGTCATCCGCGGCCGATGTCAGCACGATGACGCCGAAAGGACGCTGCACGTGATCGGCGTACCACTGCCCGGCCCGCGCGACCGACACCGCGTCGGATCGCAGGCCATCGGTGCCGCTCATCATCACGATCGCCAGCACGCCATTGCGCGCGACGAACGCGGGCACGGTCTTCTCTTCGAACGCGCCAGCGTGAGGCCGAGCGCGCTCGCCCGCACCGCCACCGAGCTGAGCCTCGCGTGCGAACGATGCGGCCGCGTCGGCCGCAGTGAGTTGACCTCCCGCGACCTCGCGCGTTCCCTCGGAGGTTGCCGCGCTCGCGAGGATCAACGAGCCGTCGATCGCGTCGCGGGGGACGAAGTCGATGACGTGCACCGCCTCGCCGCGCGCACGGCGCCACCCTTCGGTCCCGAAGCGCAGCTCGTCCGCCGAGACCTCGGCGGCCATGAGCACGAGGGCCGGGCCCGGGACCGCAACCAGCGTCGCCGGCTTCGCCAGTCGCGCGCGCACGACGACGTCGTCCGTGTCGACCTCGAGAGCGACCGTCTCGGCCACGCGGACGACGTCCAGATCGAGCCGTCGCGCGAGGGGCAGCAGAAGCTCCGAGCTGCGATCCGCGCCGAGGACCACGTCGAACGTCCCGCGGAGCTCCTCCTGCGTGCGGATGATCTCCGCGCCGAACTCCGCGAGGTCGGGCGCGAGCAGCGAGCGGGTACCGAGGCTCACGAGGAACGCCCGGTCGGCCCCGAGCGCGAGGCACTCTTCCATGACGCCGACGGCGGCTGCTCCACCGGCACCGAGAACGGTGACGTCCACGTCACCAGCCTTGCGCAGCGCGAATGCGGCGGCGAGGACGCCGCGGTCCGCTCGTCCCAATTCGATGAGCGATTCGCTCAGATGTCGCCCGCGGATGCGCGGGTGCGGCGCGACCGCCGGTTCAGGGTCGATGACGACGAGTACACGGACCGGGCGCCGCAGCACGGACGGCGGCGGAGGAGCCCTGCGCACGTGCCGCGCTTCGTGGGCGAGGATCGCTCGATCGGCCAACGATTGGGCGGACGTATCGCCGCCACGCTTGATGCGCTCGGCTTCGGCTTGGAACTCGGCGAGCTTGTCCTGCGCCGCGACGGACCGCGACAAGAGCGCAACCGCACGGTCGAGGTACTCGACGCGAGCCCGACCTTGTTCGCTCGTGATGAGCTTCTGGGCGAGCGCGAGTCTGCGCATGGACGCAGAGAGCACGGCGGTCGCCATGTACGTCTCGACCAGCGGGAACAACCACGGTTGGAGGTGGACGTTCTGCCAGGCGCGCGACCCGAGGTTCGCCCGAACTGCGGCCGCCTGCTTCGCCACGCTCTCGCGGGCGACGGCAAGGGAATCCATGGCCGCGGCGACGCCGGCCGTCGACACTCCGCCGCGCTCGATGGGCGGGAGCTCGACCGGGAGCACGTCGATCAGGTCCTTCAGGATGAGGAAGCGCTGCACCTCGTTCGTGCCCTCATAGATCGTGAGCACGCGCGCGTCGCGACGACGCTTCTCGAGTTCACTCTCCGCGAGCACGGCCGTCGGGCCCGCAATGCGTTCGGCCCGACGCAGCACGCGATGCAGAGCTTCGGACGTCTCGGCTTTCGCGATGGCCGACTCCACGCGGATCGACTTCGTCCCGTGGTGATCGAAGCGCCCGACCAACTGGTAGGCCAGCGACTCTGAGCCCGCCAGATCCAGCGCCATCTTGCCCAGCTGGTAGAGGTCCGCGTTCGTCGCCTCGCGTGCGTTTCGGGCGAAGAGATCCTGGACGTCGTGCACCACTTCGTGCATGAGACCGACGGCAGTGATCGAGAGCCCGGCGCGGCCCACGTTCAAAGTCTCGAGCGCGTTCTCCTGCCCACGTCCCTCGATGCCGATGACGGCATCGACCGGGATGCGGACGTCTTTCAGCGCCAGCTCGTTCGTGGACGAGCCTCGCTGGCCCATCTTCTCCTCGTCCTTGCCGATGCTCAGACCTTCCTGGTGACAGTCGAGCATGAAGCCCGTGGGACCGCGATCCGTGCGCGCATACAACGACATCACGCCTGCGCATGAGCCGTTGGTGATCCACATCTTTGCGCCGTTCACGCGGAAGTACGGGAACTTGACCTTTCCATCCGCGTGCGTGACCCGCCCGATGTCGTGAACGTCGACGCGTTGCCCGTCGAGCATCACGTAGCGGTATCGGGCTTCGCCGTCGCCGTCGGCTGAGCGGAAGTCGCGGACCTCGACGGGCACGCGCGTTCCGTCGGGCGTGACGAACCGCAGGCCGCTCTCGGAGAATTCGAGGCGGTCCACGGTGAACAGGTTGCGCGTCTCCTTCCCGCCGGCGGGAACGAAGCTGTAGAACCCGCGCGGATCGGGCCACGCATCGACCTCGACGGGTTCGGCGCGTGTGCGGATGCGCGCCGTGTCCGAACCGGCGCTCGGCTCGGTCAACGCGAATGCGCTGATGCGACCGGACGAGATGCTCTTCAGGTAGAAGCCGTGCATGGCTTCGCGGTGCGGAATCGAGTCGAGCTCGGCACGCAACCGCTCTTCGAACCCGGCCAGGGCCGCCTGCGCGCGGACGAGCCCGTCACGGAACCCGGCGAGATCTCGCTTCAACCCAGCCCGGCCCGCATCCATGAACGCGTCGAGGAACCCCTGGAAGACGAGCCGCAGGACCTTCTCGCCCTGCAGCGACTTCTTCACGACGCCGGCCAGTTCCTGGAAGGGTTCCTTGATCTTCAGTGCGTCGGCCCCGTCGGCCATGCGGAGGAGTCGATCGATCCGCGCCGAGACGTCGCGTACCCGCTCGGGGTGTTTCAACGCCTCTTCGATGGCACCGCGCGCCGCCGGCAGGTCCTGATCGAGGCCGATGAGGATCGGCGTCGTCCCGATGCTCGTGCTCCCCATCACGATCAGTGCATGCGCCGGATCGCCGTGACGCATCAGGTTGGTGCAGGTGACGTAGTAGTAGGCCTTCTTCTTGCCTTGCCCGAGGTAGCGCTCGGGGATGACCATGCGGAAGCAGCCCATGTCGAGGAGCCACTGCACGTCGACGAGCGGTACGTGGTGCTGGCGCTCCACGTAGCGTGGATAGGAGAGCCCGTCGAAGAGATGCTCGCGCCAACGGCCGTGGAACGCCGCGTACGCATCCGAATGCGCCTTGGCGAGGGACGGGTCGGCCTCGAGCAACTCCGGCGTGTAGCAGAGGTCGCCGGGGATCCCCGGCCGCGTGACGAGATCGCCTGAGGTGAACTCCTGCTTGGCGTCCAGGTAGTCCGCGTAGCTCGCACCGACCGCGCCCGTCGGGCCTTCCGCGGCTCCGTCGCGAAGGAGCCGGCGCCCGAGTTCGACCAGGTCCGTGACGTCCGGCAGGCGGCGAGCAAGCTTGCGGGCACTCGCCGCGAGGCGACGCGCCCAGCTCGACAGGGCTGCGTCGTCGATGGGATCGACGTCACCCCGCAACCGTGCTTCGCGAACGCGGTCGGCGAAGATGCGGAACGCGCCCGTCACGAGCGTGAGTCGTCCCAAGTCGCCAGCGGCGGCATCGAGTGACGCGTCGTCCGCGGCGATCATCGCGTCCACGAGGACGCGCCACCCGCTCCAGACCGCATCGAGATGCGTCGCCAGGTCGTCGGGGTCGGTCGGACGCCGCTTCAGGTCGATGGCGCGGCGATCGAGCCCCATGATGACGCCCGCGTCGCTCGCAGCCGGAACGCGGACGAGGCGCGACTGCCGGCGTCCGTGACGGCGGGCCGACGTCTCGGCGTCGCGCGGGTACCGCGTGAGCGTGGCCGCGTCGCGGAAGTGGCGACAGACCGGATCCTCCTCGGAAAACGCCGTACCACCGAGGACCTGGCCGGCGAGATAGCTGACGCTGCGCGGCCCGGGTCCCAGCAGCTCGGTCGCCAGGGCGGCCGCTGCTGCCGCATGCACTTGCGCTCCCCGGAGACTCTCGAGCAGCGCGCGCGTCGAGGTGATCCCGGCGAGCATCGCCTGCACGGCACCGAACTTGGCGATCCCGTCGCGCCCGCGCACGTCGCGGAACAGTCCCGGGAACTGGACGCGACTCGTGGCGTGATCGAGGGCCCGCGACGCGAAGTAATCCGTCATGCCGCGGACGACCGCGACGAGGTCCAGATCCCCGCGCGTGTTCTTCCAGCGAGTTGCGGAGATCGGCCCGAACACGGCCCTGGGTCGTGCGCCGTCCGCGCGAACGCGCGCGAGTCCGGCACCACAGAGGCCGAGTGATCCCGGCGCTTCGATCGTCAGGCCCGGATCTCCCGGAGCGACGAGCGCCAGGTTTCCGTCGACCTCGATCAACACGATCTTCGCGCCGCCGAGCGAAGCTACCTGGGCCTCGCCGCGGAGTGCGCCATCCGCGTCCAGATCGAAATCGCCGATCACGACGGTTGCCAGCGCCTTCACACGCGTCACGGCGTCCTGGATCTCGGCCAGATCCTCCGCGTCGGAGTCGACGACGAATCGTGTGAGGCAGTCGACGGCGAGAAGGTGCTGGACGGCCGTGATCGCGAGCGACGGCGATACGCGCGCGAGTTCCTCGACGAAGATGTCACGCGCGGTCGTACCCGGCAGCGGCGGCAATTGGCTCGCGCCCGCGGCGATGAGGCCGCCGATTCCCCAGCGGAGCACGTCGAGAGCCTCCGTCGTCGGAGCGCGGCCCTTCTCGGTCGCCGTGATGACGTGCTTGTCCAGGCGCCGCTCGAGTTCCGCGCGCAGCGACGCACGGACGTGGCCCCAATCTGGTGGGTTCTTCGGCGCAGCCGGCGCTTCGATCCCGAGTCGAGCCTCCAGATCCGGCAGGTGGTGGATGCGCAGGAGCTCCAGATCGGCCTCGACCTGGAAGAACCTCCGCGTCTTGCGCCGGGTGGCCGCCAGATGACGCCACGCGGTGATCGCATCGAGCCGGAGCTTCAGGCCTTCGTCTGGAAGCGGCCGCAGGTCGTCCTCGACTTCCTGGAGAGCTCCGAAGATCTCCCCCAGGATCCCGTCGAGGAGTTCCTGATCCGCGCCGAGCATGACGGCGGGCAGCCGTTCGTGGAGCGGACGGAACGTGGCCACGGCCGCCCGCAGCCGCCCGAGCCTCGCGACCACGCGCTCGCGGCGCGCGTCGTCGATGGTGACCGGGACGATGGGCTCGTTCGCACGATTTGGCGACGGCGTCCCCTGCGGCTGGTCCCCTCGTTCGATGTCGCTGACGGCCGCGGCCTCCAGCGATTCGCCGAGCCAGGAGTCCGCCGACGAATACGCCTCGAAGACGAGCCGCTGGCCCCGCGTACGACCCCAGTCCACACGCACGGGATCCGCCCGCCAGCACGTCTCGCACTTGATGCAGTTCTCGTGGAGGACCGTCACCGAGCTGGCGAGAGACTGGTCCTGCTCGCGCCGGTAGACGTGTGCCGGACAGACGTGGAAGACGCTGGACGCGACGTCGGGCAGACCGACCTTGTCGTATCCGACGTGAAACGCGATGTGACTCCGCTCGTCGCTGCGATACGTGATCATCGCGAGCTTGTCGTCGTGGGCGACGAGTTCGCGCGTGCGTCCGTAGTCACCGAGTGCCCGCGCCGACTCCCGAACCTTGAAGAACGGAGTGGCGAGGATGCGCGCGAGGGACGGCTTGGTCAGCCCGACCCAGAGCTTGAACCCGAGCTGGTGGACCCAACCCACGAGGTAGTTGAACAGCAGCACGAGGGGAAGCACGACGACGTCGAGCAACGACACGCGGCGCAGGATCGCCCCGCGGGCGGCGACGAGCTTCTCGGACACCGGGACGGGGTCGTTGCGATAGAGATGGTGGAGCGCATCCGCCATGGCACCGGCAAAACGCCAGCGCATGAACCGCACACTGAGGGGCGGTGCGAGGCGTTTCGTCGCCGGATCTGCGACGAAGATGGGTTCGAACGCGGCCCCGGAGTGAGACCGCGAGGGCAGGAATTGGAGGACGACGTTCAGGATCCACCGCGGTAGCGACGCGAGTGCCGCGCCGACGGCACCACGCGAGATGCCCAGTGCATCGCCCGCTCGCCGCACGTCTGCCTGGAACGCTCCGACCTTGCCCCACGGCAACGTCTCGACGAGGTTGCGCGGGAAGAGGAAGTGCCGCCCGATGCGACCGGCCTCGGGATCCGTGAGGATGTGGGCGGATGCGGCTACGAGGTCGACCTGACGGCCGAAGAACTCGCGGGTGCTCGTGACGAAGTGCGGCCAGTCCTGGAGGTGGCGGACATCCGCGAAGTAGTGGCTCGCCTCGACCGGCTTCTGATACAGCTCGGTGAGCGTGGCTGCGTCGAATGAGCGCTTCTCGGTGACGATCCGGCTGACGGCCTCGGAGAATTGCCAGCCGCAGAACGTGGCGGGTCCCGTGTAGTTCGGGCAGGGAAAATCCACGCCGAGCCCGGCGGCGGCTCCGCCGACCACGAGCCCGTCGAGAACGACGCGGGGCATCTCCCGATATCCACCGCCGCGGATGAGCTTCGTGCCGAACGACTGCTGGACGGCACCTTCGAGCAGGGGCCGGAGCGCCGGAAGCTGCTTCAACCACTCCATGAGCCGGTTGTGCTCGCCCTCGAACTGCTTCAGGTTCTCGAGCGGCGCCACCAGGCCGAGGCTCAGGCTCTCACGATTCGTGTAGAGGAACGCGCCCGCATTCAGGGGCACGGGACGCCCGCCGAAGGATCCGTTCCGGAGCAGGATCTCGTAGCAGGCGCCGTCGCCCGCGCCGACGCCGAATCGCTTCTCGATGACTTGCGGCGGCAGAGCGAGGACTTCCTTGATTCCCTGGAGGAACTCGGGCTCGGCAAGGCCGCGCTCGGACGCCGGCTTCGACTCGAGACCTTCGCGCGCGACGAGGTGGCTGGCGTCTCCTTCGGCCAGAAACACGACGTCGGCGTAGATGGGGCCGCGATCGGTGAGGACGCCGAGCACTCGGTCCTGGTCACGGATGAGCGCCAGGGCCGTCGTGTTGGAGAGGATCTCGGCCCCGAGCTGCCGCGCCCGCTGCGCGAGATCGTGGTCGAACACGGGTCGCAGGACGGTGTAACAGTGCTCGAACGTCGCCCGCGAGTGAATGGCCGCGCCGACGGCAACCCGTCCGTCGGTGGCCAGGAGGCCGCGCTTGACGACTCGACGTTCGATGGCCGTCTGGTCCAAAAGGCGGGGCCCGAGGATCTCCGGTCGTACGAGGTTCTCGCAGAAGTAGACCGCCCCGGACCAGTTCTCGGCTCCCGGATAGGGCGCACCTTCGACGACGACGACCGAAACTCCACGCCGCGCAAGACCGATCGCGGCCGTGACTCCCGCCGCGCCGCAGCCCACCACCAGGGCCGTGGTGTCCGTCGCTCGCATCCGCCGTCCTTTCCCGCATTCCCAACGAACGAAACGGAGCCGCGAAATCGGAGTTTCCACCGGATTTCGTCGGCCTTGCGACCACGCGCCTCCCCTGAGTCGCGAAGGTCCGTGCACTCTACGAAGGCGGCTTGCGGACTTCGATTGAGCGTCGCGCGGGGTCGGTCAGCGCGCCGCCCCTCGACCCCGGCTCTTGCGTCCGGACTCGACCTCCTCGATGGCGAGGCTCAGGGCCGCCCGCGCCCGGCACAAGAGCATGCGGGTCGCCTGTTCGCTCCGGCCGATGATCGTGGCGACGTCTCGATGAGAACGGCCCTCGATCACCGAGTGACGGATGACGGCCCGGTGGTCCTCGGACAGGAGCTTCACGGCCTCGGTGACGAGCGCCATGTCCTCCGCCCGGGCGACCTCCGCGCTCGGGGTCGCGACGGGGCGGGCGCGGGCCTTCTCCATCACCTGCTTCTGGCTCGTCCGGGAGGGCGCGGCGCGCTTCTTGGCCCGAAAGAACCGGTCCTGGCGGCGGATGTGGTTCTCGAGGACGGTCACCGACCAGGCCTCGAAGGCGCTCGAATCGGGGCCGTCGAAACTGTCCAGGCTCTGGATGATCTCGAGGAGGACGCTCTGGACGACGTCCGAAACCCGCGTCCTCGCCTTCAGCCGGACGCCGAGGCGTCGGGCGGCCACGCGCTCGAGGGCTGTTTCGACGGTCTTGAGGATCCGTTCGAGGGCTACACGGTCGCCGGTGCGCGCGGCCGCAAGATCGGCAGCGAACCCGCGTTCGGGTTCCGCTCTGGGCATAAGTCACCTCCGGGCAAAGATCAGCGCCAGCGGCCGCCGCGGCCGGCAGGGCGTATTACGGCGAAGCGACGGGGCGCCGTCAACCCCAACCTCGCGCTGATTCGCAGGATCGGCTTGCCACGAAGCGTGACATCACCCCATGATTGGGCCTCTTGCGAACGACACGGGGTTCGAGCGCGCGTCCCACGGGGACGATCGACCCCGCCCTTGCCTTTCGCCAACGCAGCAGACCACCCATGCGCCTGATCACCCGCACAGTCCTCGGCATTCTTGCCACCGTGTTCGTTTCCACGACCGCCGACTCGCAGACGACGACGTTCCGCGTCGCGACGGCGGGCTCTTCGCCTTCCTATGTCTCGTCGATCACGGACCCGAGTCTGTCGGAGAACGTCTTCTTCCGGACGACGACGACGGCGACGGAGCAGGCATGGGTCATGCTTCTGCCGCACGTGTACGTGGACGCCGGGGTCGGCGCCACGCAGCGTCAGATCTACAACGCCGCGACGTTCGTTCAGGCGAACCCATGGCTCGGCCGACTGAACCTCAACGGGACCGCAGTGACCGCCATCGCCGAATTGCTCATGGACTCGACGTCGAAGACGTCGATCGCCGCGATCACCTCGGGGAATGGCGGGCCGATCCGCGTCCGTCCGACGTACGTCAAGTCCATGTTGATGCTGGCGACCGGGTACTCATCGGGCGGAACTGGTGGTGATCCAAACCTCGTGCGCAAGGTCGCGCAGCTCACTGCGATCGGAAGCCCGGCCACCTGCGCGTGGGCGACGAGCTACCCCACGTGGGACATCGCGACGGCCGCACCCTACAACATCGGCGAACTTTGGGCATCGACGAAGATGCCCGTGACTCCCATCACGAACGCCGTCGTCACGGCGAGCCTCGCGAAGGTCGCGCTGGCGAGCCAGTACAACGAACGGTTCGGCGCCAGCGTGACCTACGACTCGGATGAAGTGACGCAGTGGTACGAATCGGCTGTGGCGCTGGGCCTCCGCCTGGACGTCCAGGCCGTGACGATCTGGTCCGACGCCGCAGCGATCTCGGGCGACCCGGCGCAGGCCAGTGGCATCGTCGACGTGGCGGCGAACAAGCCGAAGGTGCGGATCACCGAGCCTGTGACGGTGACCGTTCGGCCTCCGGCGACCTCCACCGACGATGGTCTCATGGTCCGACTGCCCACGCCGCCCGAGCAGTGGTGGCTGCCGACCTACAGCATTGGGGGCGTTCCGGGCCAGCTGATGCGCTTCCGCGTCGACGGGGGTGCATTCAACGTCGACACGGCGTCGTTCGTGACGGCCTCCGGCACCTGGGTCGATGGGACCGTGGTGGGGGTCATGGACAGTCACGTCGATGTCGTGGTACCGAGCACGGCGGTGACCGGAATCGTGGCGCTCGGTCACTCCGCGGTCGGGCCGGGCACCTCCCCCTACATGATCGCGCCGTGGTCCGAGTGCGCGGTCGCCATCCCGGGCTACCCGATCCCGTTCGCGCTCTTCACGGCGATGCAAGAACCGGTGCAGCTCGTCTTCCCGTGAGCGAGAAGCCGGCCTGAATGTCAGACGACGAGACGCTCCAAGACCTGCTCGCGTCCTGGTATGCCCGCCACGAAGCGGGCGAGAATCCGCAGATCGAGGAGCACTGCGCGGGGGCCGCGCATCTCCTCACGCGGTTCTCCCGGCTCGTCCGCCGCGAGGCGGAGGTCACGGGCTCACTCGCGCGAATCACGGCTCCCGAGATCGTTCCCGACGAGAAGCTCCTGACGTCGCGCCTCGGGGACTTCACGTTGCTCCGGGTCATCGGGTCCGGCGGCATGGGGCGCGTCTTCATCGCCCGGCAGGAATCCCTCGGGCGCCACGTCGCGCTGAAGGTCCTGCGCGGCGGTGATCCGCTCACGACCTCGGATCGGCTGCGATTCCGGCGGGAGGCCGAGATCACGGCGGCGCTCGACCACCCGCACATCGTCCCGATCTACGCGATCGGCGAGGACGTCGGCGCGATGTTCATCGCGATGAAGCTCTTGTCGGGCCCGAGCCTCGCCGAGTTGGAGACACCGCTCGCGCCCCGGGAAGCCGCACGGATCGGCGTCGCGGTCGCTCAGGCGGCCGCGGCCGCGCACGACATCGGCGTCCTCCACCGCGACATCAAACCCGCGAACGTGATTCTCGACGGAGATCATCCCTACCTCGCGGACTTCGGTCTCGCGCGCGCGGCCGGCGACGTCACGATCACGGGTGAAGGATCGGCAGCGGGCACGCTCGCCTACATGGCGCCCGAGCGTCTCCGCAAGCGCTCGGCGGTGCTCGACCCGCGAACGGACGTCTATTCGATCGGCGCCACGCTCCACGACGCCCTGACCGGATCTCCGCCATTCGACGAGGACTCGGTCGACACCTTGATTCGCAGGATCCTCGTGGAGGAGCCGCCCCGGCTCGGCCTGGCTCCATCGGACCGCGACCTCGAGACGATCATCGCGCGCGCCCTCGACAAGGACCCCGAGCGACGGTTCGCGACGGCCCTGGACCTGGCCGACGACCTCGATCGATATCTGGCCGGAAGTCCCATCCACTCCCGCCCGCTTGGACTGGCCGCAAGAGCGTGGCGCAAGGTTCGCCGCCACGCACTGACGTCGACGATCGCCGCCGCGTCGTTGATCGCCATCACGACACTCGGGGCGCTTTCCTGGAGCGCCAACAGGCGACATGGAGCCATGGTCTCGTCGGCCACGGCGCTCGCGGCCGCCACGATCGACGGCGGCGATTACGTGCAAGGCCGGCGCGACATCGAGAGCCTGCGGGCTCTCGATCCTGCGTCGCCGGCCATCACGGAGCTCGAGCGCGCGGCGCGGGCGCGCGAGGCTTTCGACGCGATGCTCGACGTCGTGCAGGGATCGGCGGACGCCATCAACGCGGACGAACTGAAAGAGCTCGGCGCCGAGCTCGCCATGGCGGACGCGCGTTTCGCCGAGTCCCCACCTGCGCTTCTCGGGCGCCTGGTGGCGGCCGTCGCCACGTTCGACGCCTCGACGGCGCGTCCGATGCTCGACCGGTTGGCCAGCACGGGTCGGTTCCCGCGAACGCGGAGCGTGATCGCCCCGATCGTCGACGACATCGGACCGGCCTCCAGGGGGCCACGCCCGGGGCTCGCCGCGTCGGCCACATCACGCCCGGCAGAAGGGGTCGACGCCGAAGATCCGGCCACGGACCACGTGCTCGCGGCGTGCGCCATGCGCTTGGCGGGTCTCCCGCTGGAGCACCAGCGTGCCGAGATCGACGCCGCGCTCCTGATCCGCCCCGAGGACTACCGCGCGCGGTACGCATCGAGCGTCATGGCGGAGGCGGCCGGTGCAATCGGCGTGGCCCGGGCCTGGGCGCAAGGCCTCACCGAGCATGCTCGACATCGGCACGTCGCCTGGCAGCGTGTGGCTCACTGCGAGATGCTCATGGGCAATCTCGCGAACGCGGCGATCTGTCTCGACAAGGCCGATGAAGCGTTCCGGAAGACCTCGCTGGCCGGGCCCTGGTTCGCCCTGGAACAGCAGCGGCTCGAACTCATGCGCCGGACGCGTAGCGCCGACGAGCTCCGCACGCGTCTCGCGAAGGACCTGGCGACGTGGCCCGACGCACCCTGGCTGCGAATGCTCTCCGGGGCACTCGCGTGCGCGGAGGGCCGGACGGCCGACGCGCGACGCGAGTTCGATCGAGCCCGCGAGTGCGCTCGCCTTCCCGCACAGCGACGCCGCATCGACGGCATGCAACTGCAGGCGGACTTCGCGGCCGCGCCGGGCGCGGGCGAGCTCATGCCGATGCGGGAGTCCGGCGCCGCGGCATCGACGTTCACCGAGATCGCCGCGCGGGCCCAAGCGCTCGCACGCACCGCACGGGCCTGCGGAGATCGCCCGCTCGAAGCCGACTGTCGGTTGATCGAGGCGCGCGCGCTCCGGCTGCTCGGTCGACGTGCCGACGCGTGGAATGCCGCGCAGGCCGCGCGACACGCCGACCCGACCAATCCGAAGATCGACATCCACATCGCGAACGTGCTCGCCGCTCGCGTGATCTTCGCGGACCTTCCGCCCGAACAATGGGACGACGCGCTCGTGATCGACGAAAGCGCGGAGGCTCGCGAGACGGTGCCACTCGAAACCGGCGGGCCTGGCGTGGTCGCGTCCCTCGACCGCATCGTCGTGGACGCGTCTCGCGGCGAGGTGACGCTGGACGCTGCGGAGGAAATCGCCGCGCACACGGCATCGGCGATCATTCGCAAGCGGTTGAAGGACGTCGAAGGCGCGCGCCGCTCGGCGCGCCGCGCGCTGGAGCTGATGTCCGAGAACAACTCCCCCCAGACCTATCAGGCGGGGCTGCTCCGCGCG
This sequence comes from Planctomycetota bacterium, assembly GCA_044222185.1. GTDB lineage: Bacteria > Planctomycetota > CAIWVZ01 > JBGANV01. The sequence continues at coordinate 19,329 of JBGANV010000007.1, read as the reverse complement.
CTACTCGACGAATGAGATCGTCGCGGACGCCCGCAGTCACGCGAGCGCCCGCGACACGATCAGCTCAGTACCCGAACACGATCGAAACGCCGTTCGAGAAGGCGAAGCCGCCGGCGACCGGCGCCGAGACCAGCGCCTGGAACGTGGCAGTCACGCACTCGAGACCCGGATCGTTCGGGACCGGCCCACCGATGCTCCAGTTCCCCAACGCGTCGGTGCTGAAGACCGTGAAGATCCCCAATCCCATCGGGTCGGTGTAAAGGAGGCAGCCGCTCGGCGGGACGGCCGCCGGTACGGCGGCGGCGTTCGCGCTGAACAGCAACAGGCCGATCGCACCTGACGGCCCACCCGTCAGGTTGATGGACGCCGGCTGACCGATCACCGGAATCGTCGTCGACAACGACATCGCCGCGAGCGGGCAGCTCGAGCCGACCGCCGTCGTCGATGCCGACGTATGGCTCACGACCATCGTGAACGCGCCGCCAGGCCCGCCCGACGCCGCGACCATGATCAACCGCGTCGATCCGCCGGGGACCGTGAAGGTCACCTTGGGATTCGTGCCGCAGGTGTCGTCGTTGCAGGCTTCGGTCGTCAGGCCACCACACGCACCGCTGAACGCCGCGAGGCCGGCGTTGAACGATGCCGATCCGCCGTCCGTCGGGCACAGCGAAACGGTCACCGTCTTCGGGCAGCTGCCCGGATTCGCGTACGAGTACCACAGGTCGTTGGCCGCCGTGAAGCACAGGGCCGGCATGCCGACTTGCGTCGCCGCGTTCGAGCAATCTCCGCTGAACGTGCCATCACCGATCGGCGTGGCGTTCGCGCAGAAATCGTTCGACGGGCAGATCTCGTCCGTCTGACCGTTGCAGTCGTTGTCGAGGCCGTCGCAGATCTCCACCGCGCCGGGGTGGCACGCCGCACACGTGTCGTTGCAGTCCGTGTTGTCAGCGACGTAGCCGACTGGCTGCACGCAGGCGAGCACCGACGCGCTCGGATTCCCGAACCCGTCGTTGTCCGTGTCCGCGTACCAGGTCGACTGACCGATCACCGACGGGTCGGCGTCGTCAGTCAGACCATCGCAATCGTTGTCGAAGCCGTCGCAGACCTCGGTTGCCCCCGGATTGATCGCAAAATCGCCGTCGTTGCAGTCCAGCGAATTCGCCACATAGCCCGAAGGCTGCGTGCAAGCCGTGACGAAGACCGCAGGGTTCCCGTATCCGTCGGCGTCACCGTCCTGATACCAGGTCGTGAGCACGCCTTCGTCCGTCTGACCATTGCAGTTGTTGTCGAGGCCGTCACAGACCTCAGGCGCGCCCGGGTAACAGGAGGAGCAACCGTCGTTGCAGTCCAACGCGTTCGCGACGTAACCGCTCGGCGCCGTGCAGGCGACGACGAACACGGCGGAGTTGCCGAAGCCGTCGAGATCCGAGTCCTGGTACCAGGTCGGCTGGCCCGTGACTCCCGGATCCGCATCGTCGGTCAAGCCGTTGCAGTTGTTGTCGATCCCGTCGCACACTTCCGTGGCGGTGGGATTGACTGCCTGGTTCATGTCGTCACAGTCGAGCGAGTTGGCGACGTAGCCAGGCGTCGTCGGGCACGCATTCAGGAGCGGCGCCGCCAGGTTGCCGAAGCCGTCTCCATCGAGGTCCTGGTACAGGGTCACGAGACCCGCCGTCACCGTCCACCGCAGCGTGAACGCGCCACCTGCGTTCGTCGTGTCGTTCGACGCGACGCGGATGAGGTAGGTCGTTCCGCCGGTCACCGTGAGGGTCACCTGGGAGCCGGGCAGGCAGCCCGTCGGGCCGTCGTCGTTGCACGCGCCCGAAACCTGGTTGTTCGACGCACCCGGGCAAGCCGTGTGGATCGAAACGACCGTGTTGTAGGTGCCGCAGGTGTCGAAGACGACGGTGCCGTTCGCACACGCCGTGTACGAATACCACACGTCCGAGTCCGCCTTCGCCGAACAGCTCGGGTCAGCGACGTTCGCTGCGGACGATCCGACCGTCGTGCCAGAGACGGACCCGCCCGTGACCGGTGCCAGGATCGAAGGAGCCGCACAGTCATCGTTCACCGGCGGCGTCTGGCAGGACGCAGCAAGCGTGAAGACGCCACCGGTTCCGGAGAACGGTTGCACCATCACGAAGTACTGGGTGCCGCCGATCGCCGGGAACGCAACGCGCGATTGAAGCCCCGATGGGAACGCGTCGTCGTTCGCCATGACGCACGTCAGCGCGGCGCAACTTCCGGTGTAGACGTGGATCTTGGTGTCGAACGACGTGCCCAGGGTGCTGAGGATCAGCGTTTGGCTCGTCGCGGGCGTGATCGTGTACCACACGCCGCCGGTCGCGGCGATCGTGACGCCGGTCGGCGAGCCCGGTCCCGGGCACGCCGTCAGCGTATCCGTCGTCGCACCGATCGTCGTCCCGGCGATCGTGTCGCCGCAATTCATCGGGAGCGCGCCCGAGCACGCGTCGTTCACCGGGATCGTCAACGAGGCGCGGATCTGGAACAGGCCCGGCGTCCCCTTGTCCGAGACGCGGATGATGTAGGTGCCTGGAGCCAACCCGGTCAGCGTGAGGCAGGACGACGTGGCCGCGCACGGTGCGCCACCGCAGTCATCGTTGCAGTTCACGGGAACGAGCGCGCCGCAGGTTCCGGAGTAGACCGACACGACCGTGTCCATCGACGACCCACAGGTGTCGATGGCGAGTCCGACGTTCGGCGCAGGCACGACGACCGAGTACCACACGTCGTTGCCGACGGAGTCACAGCTGGACGTGCCGTCGGGCGTCGCCCCGCTCGTGATCCCCGTCACGTAGGTGTTGGTGGTCGCGAGAGCGATTGCCGACGCGCAGGCGTCGTTCGTCGGTGGAAGCCCGGTGGCGACGTCGATCTGGTAGCGACACTGAGACGGATGCGGCGGCAGTCCACCGAAGACGCTCGCCGTGATCGTTCCGCTCAGGAAGTTCGGCGCGTGCAGCACGCGGATCGCGTACCAGCTGCCGGCGCTCACGACCGTCGACACGACGGTGGAGCCACAGCGCCCGGAAACCGGAGAGAAGACGCCGCTCGCGAGGCTCGTTGCCGTCGGATTGCCGAGGGCGTCGAGCGGATGGACGCTCACGACCCCCGCGAACGGTGCCGAGAGCGTGGCCTGGAACGTCTGCGTCGCCGACGCCTGGAACCGGTACCAGTCGGAGTCACGCGCGGTGCCGTAGCCACGAGCCGTGCCGACGATCGTCACGGGGAACGCGCCCGGAATGGTCTGCTGAAGGAGCGGCTGGCTGTCGCCGCCGTCGTTCGTCGCGGGACCGAAGACGGACTCCTGCTCGGCGATGAAGCTTGCCGGCGGCACGAAGGTGCACGTGGTGCACGGTGCCGCCGTCGAGCACGGGACGCCATCGTCCGTCACGAGCAGCGAGTACGCGGCGGTCGAGGGGAACGTGGTGGAGAACGGCGAGATGAAGATCCGGTACGTCGTTCCGGCAGCCGCACACCACCGCGCGGACGCGGCCGTTCCCGTGCATGACGGGCCGTTGTCGTCGCCACTGGCGACGATCACGGGGGCATCGCACGGGCCGCACATGATCACCATGCGCGTATCGATCGCCGGAGTCGTCGCGCAGAGGGACGCCGTGAGCGTCGTGCCCGTTCCGTTGACCGAGTACCAGATGCCCGGGCTGTTGGCCATTCCGGCGCTGGGGCCGGGAGGGTTGGTGATCGAGCCGATCCCGTTCCACTCGGGCGTCGCGCCCGTGAACGTGCCCGACACCGTGACGCCGGGGCCGGTGAACGGTCCCGACAGCACCGTCGCGCCGGTGCACGCGTCGTTGGCGGGCGCGGTCGCCGCGTTGACGAGCACCGCGGCGTAACAACCGCCGGAGTTGATGCCGTCGTTGAACGTGATCGGCAACGACTTCGTGCCGGCAGCCACGGCGCCGACCGTCGCGGCGGCCGTGAAGATGCCGTCCAACGCGTACTCGTCCGCACCCGTGCCGTCATCGACGAGCGGCGTACCAGCCGCGCCGCCGATGTTCGTGAGGTCCACGAACGCCACGGTGGTGGCGCTCGTTCCGCCGCCGCAGAGCTGCGGGGTGCAGCGGATGACCACGGGCGTGCCGGCGATCGCGTAGAACGGGCTCGCCGTCGCCGTGCCCATCATGCCGATGGCGGGCGGCGTGGCGCTATTTCGCGGGTTGGGCCAGCCGACGGCGAAATCGGCGGCGTTGTTGTTCGTGTCCTGGGCGCCGCAGTTGAGGCGGAACGTGGCATTCACGTTGCCTCCGCCGGGCGCGTTGTTGGCCGTGGTTCCGCCGACGAACGGCTCACGCCAGTCAGCCAACGTCGTGCCCTGGCCGTATCCGACGAAGTCGACGATGCTCGCCGCCGTCGGCTGTCCGCCCGTCAACGTCGTGTTGTCGTTGCAGAGCGCGATCTTCCCGCCGAGAACCGAGAGGTTGATCGTCGTCGAACTCACATCCGGCGTCGGCAGCGCCGGCGCCGAACCCGTCGTTCCGCTCGCCTGCTGGATCAGGAAGTAGCGGTTCGGCTGGATCGTCGCATTCAGCGTGACCTTCGACCAGGTCGTACCGGTGGCCGCCGCGTACTGGATGGACCAGTTGGTCATGACGACCGGCGCCGCCGTCGGGTTGTACAGCTCGATGTAGTCCGAGAGGTACTGCGCGGAGCCGTTCGCTCCGGCTCCCGAGAACTGACTGATCTTCAATTGCGCCGGCGCGAAGGAGGCCGCGAGCGCGACGACGAGGATCATGAAGCCCGCAATGCGCGGGTTCCGGACTCGACGATCTGCAGAGGAAGGCATGTGTTGGAAACTCCTGAAAAAGCTCGAACGTCTTCCACACGAGTCTTGCGACACGATCGAAATCCGGTGCGCTGCACTGGATCCAGAAGGGTCACGGTCACGACGAGCCCTCGCTGACACCGACCGCACGGCGTGCATCTGGGCCAGCCGTCGGAGTCACTCCGGGTCAGGTGTGTGGAGATGCGGCGGGTGGCTCCGCCGCGGGCGGCGATCATAGACGGGGGCGAACGAAACCTGCAAGCCGCACTTCGCCCCGGGCAGGTGCCTCGGCGCCGCGGGCGGATGCCCCCGGAAAGCCCGGGCATTCCGGAGTTTCCGCCGCCACCTCCGCCCGCAGGCCGGATCCGCCGCCCGAGGCCGTCGAAAACCGACCTCGGCCTGGATCTCCTCAGGAAAGTCCCATTGACCCCTAAGACACGACGTCTTATTCTGCCGATCAGACACATCGTCTGATCCAACTCGGAGACCGATCATGGGCAAGAGCGGGCGCGACGTGACCGACGCTGAACTGGCTGTGCTCCAAGTCTTGTGGAGCGAGGGCGAGCGAACCATCCGCCAGATCACGGACGTCCTCTACCCGAAGGGCGGATCCTCCGAGTATGCGACGGTGCAGAAACTGCTCGAGAGGCTGGAGGGCAAGGAGTGCGTGAACCGGAGGCGGACGGAGTCCGTCCACGTGTTCACGCCGGCCATCGATCGCGAGGAACTCATCGGACTCCGCCTCGCGGACGTCGCGGACAAGCTCTGCGACGGCTCGCTCACGCCACTGCTGACGCACCTCGTGAAGAAGCATGGCACGAATGCAGCCCAGCGAGCGGCGCTGAAGAAGCTGGCCGAACAACTACTCAGCGGCACGGGCGCACCCCGCAAGTCGCGGAAGGACGCCCAGTCGTGAGCTTCGAGCAATTCGTGCTCGGCAACGCCGCCACCGCGGCCCTCCTGGCGCTGATCGCCATCGGGGTCTCGCGCATCGCTCGGCAGCCCGTCATCGCGCACCTGCTGTGGTTGCTCGTGCTGGTCAAGCTCGTGACGCCGCCCATCTGGGATGCACCGGTCCTGCCGGAGCAGCTCTCCGTGACGCGGCGAACGACGACCCCGCACGTCGCGATCCGCGGGTCGGGAGCAGGGCTTCTCGGCGTCGCGCCTCCGTCCGGCGCAACCCCGCAGGGGTCGACCCTCGCGGACGGCGGCTCGTCGGGCGCCTCCGCGGCGGTCGAGCCCGCATCCGTGGCTCCGCCGGTGATCGCCACCGAGGCGCCGGCGTCCGTACGCACCGGATCGCTCCCTGGGATCGATCCGCGGGACGCTGCCGTCGCCGTCTGGGTCACGGGAGTCGCCGTTCTGGCACTCGTCGCGTTGCGGCGCTCCTGGTCGTTCTCGCGATCTCTCGGCATCGCACGTCCCGCGACGACGCGAGTGCAGGCCGTCGCCGACGAGGTCGCCGCGCGGCTGGGGCTGCGCGTCCGCCCGGCAGTACTCGCCGTCCCCGCCCGCGTTCCGCCGCTGTTGTGGGCCTTCGGGCGCGCACGCGTCCTCATCCCTGCGTCGTTCGAGTGGACTCTCGACGCCGATGAACTCCGTGCCGTCCTCGCTCACGAGCTGGCGCACTACCGCCGCCGTGATCACTGGGTTCGCTGGTTCGAACTCGGCGTCGTCACGCTCTGGTGGTGGTTCCCTCTCGCGTGGTGGGCGCGACACGAGCTCCGCCTCGCCGAAGAGGAATGCTGTGACAGCTGGGCGAAATGGGCCCTGTCTGGCGACGGCGAACCCTGCGCCAACGCCTTGCTCAAAACTCTCGACTGGCTTGCCGCCGGTCCAGCGGTCGTACCCGCTGCCGCGAGCGGCATCGGCCACTTTCATGCTTTGAAAAGGAGATTGACGATGATCTTGCAAGTCGAAACCGGCAGATCACTGCCCTGGTCCGCGCGTGCCATGCTGGGAGCACTCGCCGTCGCAGCCCTCGCGTTCACGCCGACGCCGGGGCAGTCGACGGCTCAGCCGCAGGCGCCTCAGGAGAAACCGGCCCAGTCCGCGGTGATCGAGCGTGCGCTCGATGCGTTGGCTCTGCCGAAGGTGCCTCGGACGGCCGTTCCCAGCGACAAGACCGTGGCCGTGATCGACGGCGTCGCGGCCAGGTCCATTGACCTGATGCGCGTCCTGATCGAGCTGAACGGCCCCATCCTCGCGCGCGAGCTCGCCATGCTGAGCGTCGCCCGTTCCGAGGCCGCGAACGCGGACGTCGTCGTGACCGATGCGGAGATCGACGCGGCCGCGCGCGAGATCCTGCGCGGGGCCGACCTCCCGGCGGAGCCGATCTCGGACGGCGTCCGGACACAGGCCGAGACCATGCTCCTCTGGACGAAACTCGCCGCGCGCGCTGGAATCCAGCCGAAGGGTGGTACCGGGGCCGCGTCGCCGGCTACGAGCCGCGGAGGCGACCCGGACCAGATCCGAAAGCAGCTCTACATCCGCGAGGTCACCTCGCGATACGACGTCCGCGTGCGCGGGGATGGTTCCGTGAGCCTTCCCGAAGGCGTCTGGGCCCGGACCGGGACCGAGGCCGAAGGCATCGTCGACGTCACGACCGACGACGTGGTCCGCGCACTTCAATCCCTCACGACGGCGCCCGTGATCAACGAGGCCCGGGAGATGCTCATCGGCTGTGTGCTCCTCGGGAATGCCCTGGGCGGAAGCTCGAAGTCCGTCACCGCTGCCGAGGTCTCCGAGTACGCCGCGGGGATGAACGCGAAGTACAAGGCGCCGTTCGATTGGCGCATGATCTGCCAGCTCAAGGGCACCTCGATCGGAGCCGAGTGCGTGCGGTTCCGCCAGGCGCGAGCCATGACGAAACTGTCGGGCTTCGACCCGACACCGAAGGACCTGAAGGACTTCTACGAGGAGAACCGCGCGTACTTCGACGGGGAGCACCGCTTCGTGAGCCACATCCTCTTCCGGACCAATCACGCGGTGACCGGCGCGACGCTGCCCGGAGCGGAAGCGAAGGGGGCATTGGCCAAGACGGCATGGACCAGGCTGTCGGAGGGTGCCGACTTCGCGACGCTCGCAAAGTCGTACAGCGAGGACCCCGCCACGGCGACGACCGGTGGGGCGCTCGCGCAGCCCGTCAAGCAGCTCGACCGCAACCGCGATCCCGTCCTGCGAGATGCCGCGTGGAAGCTGGCCAAGCCGGGAGACTTCTCCGCCCCGATCCGGACGAACGCCGGCTGGGAGATCATCCGGCTCGACAAGATCGTCGAGGGCAAGAAGGGGATCGACCCGACCCAGCCGACCTACAGCGAGTGGATCCGAGAAGAGTTCACGCGATCCCAGACGGACGGACTGATCGGCATCATCGAATTGGCCTCGGGCGTGCAACGCCCCGACCTCACCGGCGCCTGGTGAGCGTCAGCCCGGCGGCCGGCCGGGTTTCGTAGGATCACGCCCGATTCCTCGATGGAGACTGGGTGATGATTCACATGGAGCGGCGCGGCGCCGTACTCGTCCTGCGCATGGAACACGGCAAGGTGCAGGCGCTCGACCTCGAGCTCCTGCGCGACTTGGAGGCCGCGCTCGAATGCGCCGCCGGCGATGAGGCCCGCGGCGTCGTCCTGACCGGGACGGGCGGCGCGTTCTCCGCCGGCGTCGACCTGAAACGGATCGTCGACAGCGGATCCGACTACGTCCGCGATTTCCTTCCCGCTCTCACGCGCGCGTTCATCCGCGTCCTCTCCTTCGAGAAGCCGCTCGTGGCCGCCGTCAACGGACACGCGATCGCGGGAGGCTGCATCCTCGCGCTCGCCTGCGATCACCGCGTGATGTCGGCAGGAACGGGTCGGGTCGGCGTACCCGAGCTGCGCGTCGGCGTGACGTTCCCAGCGCTGGTGATCGAGATCCTCCGCGCGATGGTCCCCGTTTCGTTTCTGCGCGAAGTGGCCTATTCAGGTGCCAACTTCACGGTGGAAGACGCGCGGATGCGCGGACTCGTGAACGAGGTGGTGGCGCCGGAGATGGTGATCGAGCGCGCCGCCGAGGTTTGTCGCTCCTGGAGCGAGGTCCCCAGGCACACGTTCGCCCTCGCCAAGCGCCAGATGAACGGACCCATCCTCGACGCCCATGAACGCTGGCGCCGCGAGATCGACGGCGCGGCGATGTCGATCTGGTGCGAGCCAGCCACGAGCCGGGCGATCCAGGGGTTCCTCGACAAGACGGTCGCGAAGAAGCCGGCGCCGTCCGGGTCCTGATCGGCGATCGGGGCCGGCCAGGACGCCGGTGAGGTTCACGTCACGAGGACGAGCTTGTTCGGAAGCTCGTTTTCGTCGTCCGCAGCCTTGGGGAAGTGCTCGGCGAGAAGCGCACCGAGGTGGCTCAGTCCGTCGATGACCGCGTCCTCGAGCCGATCTTCGTGCATACGCGTCGTGACCGCAGCAACCACGCTCCCGTAGGCGCTCGGGTCGAGCTTCCGACTGATGGTCGAATCGCCGATCACCAGGGCCACGCGCTCGAAGAGCGAGATGTAGAGGAGCACTCCCGTGCGGTTCTTGGTTCCGAACACGCCCTGGGCCGCGAACAACTGACGCGCCCGAGCCTGGCACTGCGTGACCATCACGTCGTCGCCGGCGAACACGCGCTCGACTCCGTCGATGCGCGCGAGCAGCGCGCCCGAGAGGAAACCCACGATGCTGATGGCCAGATACCACCCCACATGCAGCACGGGCCACGTGTGGTCGATCACCATCGACACCACGGTCGTCAGGAACAGCGCCGCGCCCATCCCCCACAACCCGGATTGATACGGAGCATGCCAGTATTCACCACTGCGCAATGCGATGACGGGCACGAGTTCGGCGGACGTTTGCGATTCGGCGTCGGCGATCGCCGAGTCGATTCGCGCAATCTGCGGTGGGCGCAGGACCGAGGGTCTGGAGGCTTTCGTCATGGTTCACCAGCTCGAGCCGCCGCCGCCACCGGATTCGCCACCGCCGAACGACGAACCGCCTGAATCGCTTCCGAAGCCGCCACCGGAACCCCAATCGCTGCTGCTGCTCGACCCAAGGAAACCCCCGCTCGAGCCCATGCTCGAGAACATTCCTCCGGAATCGCGCCCTCGATTCAGGCTGCGCCCGAGGAGGAGTCCACCGAGCAGGCCGCCGAGAACGCCTCCCCAACCCGGACCTCCGCGACCCATGGGCGGCATGGGCATTCCCGGAGGCATGCCGCCACCGCCGTACGGGGGATACCCGTAGGTGTAGCTGGGCCGCCGCCGGAAGATCTTCCCGAGCAGGCTCAGGACGAACAGCACACCAAACCCGAAGCAGAGCCAGCTTCCACAATCGAACGAGTGCGCCGGCCCGGTGCGTGTGAAAGGCACCTGCGGCACCAGGTCCGGCCTGGGGAATCCGAGGGTGTAGGACTCGGAAGGCGGCGTGCGCACGGCTGGTGTCGATGACGATTCCGACGGCGCGTCGCCCGTGGATGGTGTCCCTTCCGGCCCGAGATCGTCGGTCCCCGTCTTGCCCGGTGCTTCCACCGGAAGGCTCGGATCCGCGATCTCGCCCCCGTTGATGATGCGCTCGCGGACGGCGTTCACGCCGTCGAGCACGCCCTTGCCGTAGTCGTTGCGACGGAACTCGGGCGCGATCACGTTCTGGCAGATGCGCGTCGCCACGTCGTGGAACGACGTGTCGTAGCCCTTGCCCAGCTCGATGTGGATCTTGCGATCCTCCTTCGCGATGAGCATCAGGATGCCCTTGTTCCCCGTGGCGGCGCTGCCCACGCCCCACGAGTCGAAGATCAACCGCGCGAACTTCGGGACCTGGTCCGCCTGCACCCGGTAATCGCGAAGGCGCGTCACCGTGACGATCACGATCGGCGACACCTTGGCATCCGACAGCGGCCTGGTGATCTGCTTGATCTCCCGCTCCGCCGTGTCGGGGATGAGATTGCCGAAGTCGTTGATGAGGTTGTCCCGGACATCCGGGATCTTCATCTGGGCGGACGAGGTGAGGGCGACGCACGAGAGGGCCAGGATGAAACTCACGAAGCGCATGGCGGCCCGCATCTTAGCTCGCCTCGCGCCCGGCTCGGCTCGTACAGTCATCGCGTCAAATTCCCCGGGGTACGGAAGTGTCATCGGCCCGATCCGGCCGCGTCCTGCGTGCGCCGGGAGGCAGAATCTTCTCCGAGCTAGGGTCGATCGCTCGCTCGGCAGGAAAAAGCCGGCGAAACCGACCGCGACCACGGCCCGTACCGAGTTGTGAAAGGTCGATCGGACGCGTCCCGTTGAACCGCACCGAGCGCTTTGAACATCTGTGCGCCGAGTTCGGGCCACGTCTCTTCGGGCTCGTCTTGCGGTACGTCAAGAACCGCGTCGTCGCGGAGGACTTGTGGCAGGACGTGCTGTGGTCGGCCTGGCGGTCATTCTCCATGCTCGACCCCGACCGAGATCCACTTCCTTGGATGCGCACGCTCGTCATCAACCGGGTGATCGATCACGTTCGGCAGCAGGGCGTGCGCGCGACGCTTCGGTCTGCGGACGAGCCGCCCGACACGGCGGCGGCGCAGCCGCCCGATGGGCTCGAACTGGCCGACGATCTGGCTGCGCTCCCGATCCACGAGCGCGCGGCCCTGCTCCTGCACTACCTCGAGGGTCGTTCGGTGGCGGAGATCGCCGTCCAACTCGCCGTGCCGGAGGGGACGATCAAGACGTGGCTTTTCCGCGGGCGGGCGCGGCTGCGCTCGCGCGTCGCGAAGGAGATCTCATGACGCACGATCCATGGGCGGCGTCAGTTTCGTGCGCGGAGGTCGACGCGCTGCTCGGGTTGGAGGACGTGCACGCGAACCCGACGGCGGCGCGGCTGCACGAGATCGGCGATCACGTGACGCGCTGCGCGCGGTGCGCGGAGCGGTGGGCCGGCGAGATGGCGGTGATCGCGTCGATTGGCGAGGAGCCTGCGCCCATCGTCGCACCGCCCCTGCGGCCGGCGCGCCCGACCCCGTCGTGGCGACGGGTCGCCGGGCTTGTCGCCGCATCGATCGTTGCGGGCGTCCTCGTCGTGAGGCCGTGGTGCGTGGCGACGGACGGACCTCGCGAAGACGTCGTCAGGGTCCAGGTCGAAGCGCCGGCACCGCCGCCCCGCGCGGCCACGACTCGAACGGGCCAGCCCCATCCCGTCGCCGTTCGTGAACAGATCATCGTCGAGCGCGCGCTCCCCGGCGGGCGCATCGCTCGCGAGGTGCAGGAAGTCGTCCGGATGGAAATCCGCAGGTGAGCAGGAGGAACTGGTGATGAAAGTTCGCATGGAGTGGTTCGTCGCCTGCGCATGCCTGGCGATGAGCGGCGCGGCGCAGGATCGGCCCGGCCAACTCAACTCGTTCGCCGTCGAGCGGCCGCGGCGATTCGAGTTCTCGCTCGAGCTGAACGATCGCCAACGAGAGGTCTCGGCGCCCCTCGATGGCTTCGGCGATGCGGCCCGGAAGCGCTCGGAATTCACCTTGGATCGCGTGGAACAGTGGCTCAGGACGGAGCTTCCCAAGCGCGCGCCGGGAATCACCGCCGTGTCGTTCGAGTCCATCGAGCGACGTACCTACGGCCTCTCGACGCCGATGATCCAGCGGACACGTCGGATGATCGTCGACGCGACGCCGGAAGCGCGGCAGCCGATCCAGGACGTCCTCGACAAGTTCGCGCGCCAGAAGGACTCGCAGATCCTCGCCACCTTCACGATCGTGCGGCGGCAGGCGGCGAAGGGTGATCCGGCGATCGGCGACGGCCCTGCCGCGAGGTTCGACCCGGAGTTGCTCACGCAAGGGGAAATCGAGCGGGCACGGCGCCTCTTGGCATTCGAGCACTCGGCGGCACCCGAGTCGGAAGTCCTCACCGCGCCACGGCTGCTGCTGCGCAACGGTGATACGGGCACGGTCTCCGTCGGCGAGTCGACGAAGTACGTCAAGGACTTCACCGAGGAGATCGTCGACGGCAAGAAGCTCTTCGTGCCGGTCGTCGACTCCGTGTTCGACGGGATCCAGGTCGAAACGAGCGCGCTCGTCGAACCGGATGGGCAGACGATCTCGGCCAACGTGACGGTCTCGATCTCGACGGTCAGCCGTCCCATTCGCACGTTCACGACGACGTTGGCGTCGTCGGAGAGCTACACCATCCAACTTCCCGAGGTCGTCACGCGACAGCTGCCGAGCGGCGACCTGTCACTGACCGCAGATCGACCGTGCGTTCGCATGCGGGTCCCCATCGCACCGAAGAACCCTGACGAGAAGCCCGAGACCATCGAAGTCCTGGCCAGCTTCTCGATCAAGCCGCCAGAACCGGTGAACCCCGACGCCAAGACCGTCGTCTTCGAGGGGCGCATCGCGATCTTCGACGTCCGTGATCGTGCCGAACTGCGGGGTGCCAAGGTCGGCCAGCAACTTCAGGTGGTGCACGACGGAAAGGTCGTCTCCGCGTTCGAGATCCTCCGGGTGGAGGGGTCGAGCTTCATCACCCGCGGGCTGTTCGGAAACCCCCCGGGCGCGGACGACACGCTCACCCTCAGCGATCCCTGACCGGGCACGCTTCGCGTGCCCGAGACGGCCGACGTCGTCTGCTCGATCGACGACTTCGCCGCGGGAGCGCCAGGCTCCAGCCTGGCCGGACCGGGCACGCTCCGCGTGCCCGACTTCCCCCGACGCCGTCACCCCAACCGACGGCTTCGCGGCACGCACCGTCGCAGGCTCGCGGCCCGTCAGTCCCCGCAGCGGGGCAGAGCCCCGCCGGTCCAGCCAGGCTGGCGCCTGGCGTTCCGAGCGTAGACGGATTTCCGCTTCGACGCGGCCGGCGGATGCTCTTGCGTCAATGGCTGGCGAATCCCGACCGCAACCAAGCGCGTCGGGGAGCCGGCCCAAACACAGCGCAACGGAGACCTGCCATGAAGACTCGCACGAACCTCGTCGCCTTGCTTTTCTCCAGCCTTCTCGTTCTGCCGACGAGCGTCTGGGCGCAATGCGGGACCGATGACGGCTTCCGCAACGGCCCGTGTTGCGTCCTCGCCAACCCCACGCTCCCCGTCTTCCCGCCGTGTCAGATCGCTGGCACCGGCGCGTGCATCAGGGACTGCGGCGTGGAGCTGCAGTTCAACACGGGAAACCTGATCATCCCGCAACAGGTCCTCTGCGATTACTGGTTCATGCAGATCTCGGTGAACACCGCGGCGTTCACGCTCGCCAACCAGTTACTCGTCGCCAAGTACTCCAGAACCTGGATGGAATTCCCCACGACCGCCAGCCCAAGCCAGGTCTGGCGCTTCATCGTGAACGGTGATGTCCAATATTCGAGCGTGGCCGCCGGCGCTGTCGGATGCCCCGTGCCGTTCTCAGCCGTCGCGCCGTTCAATCTTCCCGTCCACATGATCGGTCACATCGACTACGTGTTGAACTGCGCGACGAACCAATGGACGTGCTCCTACTCGCTCACGCACCTGTGCGAGACCGACATGCACGCCTCATTCAGCGCTCGTCCGCTTCCGGCGGCCATGACCTGGCCGCGCCGCACGTACCACCTGGTCGCGCCCGCCAACTTCAACTTCAACGCTCTTTGCCCGGCGCCCCAGGGCCCGATCGTCGCGGATGCGACCCGCAACTCGCGCTTCCTCGGCGGCGTGCCGTACACCTGCTTGAACGAGACTCCCATCCAGGCCGGGTTCCTCTCGACCGCAGGAACGAACTGTGACTGCTTCACCCCAGGCGGCTTCGTTCCGCCGAACCGCAACGTTCACCAGACCCTCCAGTTCGGCGCGGGCTGCAACGGCGTGGCCTCGGGCGGCGGATCGATCCCGATCCCCGGCGTCCTTCCGACGGGCCTCCGCGCCACGATCGTCGGAAGCTGGATCAACCCGACCGGCGCGCTCACCTATCCCGGAAACGAGTGCCTCACGATCTACATGGGCGTGCTCAACTATCAGCCGATCTGCTCGCCGATCGCCACCCCGATCCACGCCGTGACGGGTATCGGGACCACGGGCGGCTACCCCTACCAGCTGTTCGGTGGACCTGCGATCGCCGGCACCCTGCCGCAGTTCCTCGACCTCGTGAACATGCTGATCGTCGCGCCTCCGGGTGGCGCGCCGTTCAGCCCGGGCCTCGGCGCTCTCTTCGCCTCCGACAACGTCTGGAGCTTCAACATGTGATGCGAACGGATGACGTGGGTGTCGACTCTCGATCTCCGACGTGATTCACGCCGGCAAGTCGACCGGGCGCTTCAGGGCGTCCGGTCGATTTCATTTCCACGCGCCGCTTCAGTAGCCGAGCGTCACCTGGACGGCGTTCGACATCTGCGTCGTGTAGCCCGCGATCACGACTCCGGTGGCCACGCCGAGGATTGCGGTCTGCAGCGTGAAGATGCTGCCGGCGAGCGCCGGCGTCGCCGGAATGGCGATCGAAATGTACGTGGGGAATCCAGACGTGGGCGCCGCGACGAGCGGTTCGAGCCCAGCCGCCGCGAGTGTCTGCAGCGAAATCGGGTCGAGGTAGAGGTTGCAGCCGCCACCGAGCGGAACACCGCCGGTCGCGGGGCCGCCGGCTCCGAACACCATGTTGATGCCGGAGGCGCCGTAGATCGCGATCGCCGTCGTCGTTCCGAGAACCGGCGGTGTGGTGAGGGACATCGATGGCCCGAACGACCCGCCTCCGCAGGGCGTCCCGACCTGAATCGCCGTCGCGAGCGGCGACTGTCCGCAGGCCACGGCTCGGAAGCGGATCGTCGCGCCGAACGTCCCGAGCGTCGCGTATGTCGAGCAGGGCGGGAACATGACGGGAGGGCTCGCGCCGCAAGACAACGCGTAGGAGAGCGGCGTCGGCGGAACCGCGGGCCCCTGGATGTAGGACACCGGCGACCCGGCGGGCGTCGTGAGTCGCAGCGCGTACTGCTGCCCGGCCGCGAACGTCACCGGCGACGTCAGGTTGAAGATGGCCAGTCCGAGCCAGGTGCCGGTGGCCGTGGCGATCAACGGCCCGAGCGAACCGCCGGGTGCCTGAAAGACGTCGAGCGTGTACGTCGGGCTTGCCGGGAACGACATGCCGATGTCGACGCGCTCGATGACGCCGCCGACGGGTGCGGTGAATGCGAGGTAGACCTCGCCGCCCGCGACCAGGGGCAGGTTCGCCACGGACACACCGGTCACGTCGTTGAGTGCGAAGCAAAGACCCGGCGGCGTCGACTGCGCGGGAACGGACCCGACCACGAGCCATGTGAGGAGCAACGCGGAGGACGCGCGTCGGAACGAGGTCATGTGAGGAGCATACACCGCGGCAGCGGAAACGGCGCCGGGTGCAACATTCAGCGGGAGCGCCAGGCTCCGGCCTGGCTGGACCGGGCACGCTCGGCGTGCCCGTGGAACGTCCGAAGTCGTCAGCTCAGCCGACGGCTTCGCGGCGCGGATCGTCGCGTGCGCGCGGCCGTCAGTCTTCGCGGCGGGGCCGAGCCCCGCCGATCCGGCCAGGCTGGAGCCTGGCGTTCCCGCGATCGGCATGCGGCGGGAGCGCCAGGCTCCG
The DNA here is from genome assembly GCA_044222185.1 of Planctomycetota bacterium. GTDB lineage: Bacteria > Planctomycetota > CAIWVZ01 > JBGANV01. The sequence goes on along the minus strand of JBGANV010000007.1, from coordinate 2,969 downwards.
GCCTGGCTGGACCGGGCACGCTCGGCGTGCCCGTAGAACGTCCGAAGTCGTCAGCTCAGCCAACGGCTTTGCGGCGCGGATCGTCGCGTGCGCGCGGCCGTCAGTCTTCGCGGCGGGGCCGAGCCCCGCCGATCCGGCCAGGCTGGAGCCTGGCGTTCCGGGGCGAGAAATAGATTTCCGCATCCGGTTCGCCGGCGGATGCTCCCGTGTCAGCGGCTGGCGAAGCCCGAGCGCAACTCAGCGCGTCGTGAGGCCGGCCCCGAGTCAGCGCACCGGAGATCCGCCATGAAAAACCCCACGAACTTGGTCGCTTTGCTTCTTTGCAGCCTTCTCGTTCTGCCAGCCAGCCTCAGGGCACAATGCGGCACCGATGACGGCTTCCGCAACGGCCCCTGCTGCGTCATCGCCAACCCCACGCTCCCCGTCTTCCCACCGTGTCAGATCGCCGGCACCGGCGCCTGCATCAAGGACTGCGGCGTCGAGCTCCAGTTCAACACCGGGAACCTCATCATCCCGCAGCAGGTCCTCTGCGATTACTGGTTCATGCAGATCTCGGTGAACACCGCCGCGTTCTCACTCAACAATCAGCTCCTCGTGGCCAAGTACTCGCGCACGTGGATGGAATTTCCCACGGCCGCGAATCCGAGCCAGGTCTGGCGCTTCATCGTGAACGGTGACGTCCAATACTCCAACGTTGCGGCCGGCGCCGTCGGATGCCCCGTCCCGTTCTCGGCCGTCGCGCCCTTCAACCTCCCCGTCCACATGGTCGGTCACATCGACTACGTGTTGAACTGCGCGACGAACCAATGGACGTGCTCCTACTCGCTCACGCACCTCTGCGAGACGGACATGCACGCGCCGTTCAGCGCTCGGCCGCTCCCGGCCGCCATGGCCTGGCCGCGCCGGACGTACCACCTCGTCGCCCCGGCGAACTTCAACTTCAACCTCCTCTGCCCGGCTCCGCAGGGCGCGATCTTCGCGGATGCGACGCGCAACTCGCGCTTCCTCGGCGGCGTGCCCTACACGTGCTTGAACGAGACGCCGATCCAGGGCGGCGCGCTCTCGACCGCCGGCACGAACTGTGATTGCTTCACTCCGGGTGGTGTCGTTCCGCCGAACCGCAACGTTCACCAGACGCTCCAATTCGGTGCCGGCTGCAACGGCGTGGCCTCGGGCGGCGGGTCGGTCCCGATCCCCGGCGTCCTCCCGACGGGCCTGCGCGCCACGATCATCGGAAGCTGGTTCAACCCGGCTGGCGCGCTCACCTACCCCGGCAACGAGTGCCTCACGGTCTACATGGGCGTGCTGAACTACCAGCCCCTGTGCTCGCCGATCGCAACGCCGATCCACGCCGTGACGGGTGTCGGAACGACGGGTGGGTACCCCTACCAGCTGTTCGGTGCGCCTGCGATCGCGGGCGTTCTGCCCCAGTTCCTCGACCTGGTGAACATGCTGATCGTCGCTCCTCCGGGCGGCGCGCCGTTCACGCCAGGCCTCGGCGCCCTCTTCGCCTCGGACAACGTGTGGAGCTTCAACATGTGATGCCGTCCCTCGGCTGAGCGGCGCGACGGAGCCGCGCGACCGATCGAACGAAACGCCCGGGAGTCGGAAGACGACCCGGGCGTTTTTTTCACATCCTCCGCGCCGCGCCACACGAACCACTACGATGGCACGCGTCGAGGAACCCATGAGGCACGCACCACTGGTCATTGCGGCCGCGATCGTCACCTGGTCCCATGCCCAGGCGCCAGCGAACGACCTGTGCTCCAACGCGGCTCTCGTCACGGACGGCAGCAACATCGGCACGTGCACTGCCGCGACGACGGAGCCCGGCTTGCCGCCGAGCCCGTGCGGACTCACACCTGTGCGAGATGTCTGGTACCGCTACGTGAACACGCAGCCCTGTCCGATCACTCTCACGGCCGGGACCTGCGCCGGAGGACCGCCATTCATCATGGACACGGTGCTCCGTGTGTACTCCGGGGTCTGCGGATCGTTGATCCCGCGCGCCTGCGATGACGATTCGTGCAACGGCGTCCTCTCGTACGTGACTCTGCAGCTCGGGCCGTCCGAGTCCGTGTTGATCGCGGTGAGTGCGCATCTCGGATTGGGCGCCGGACCGTTCATCCTCTCGCTGAGCCACCAATCGGCGGACGCGCAATGGGTTGGAACGTCGTGCCCCAACACGGGGACCTACCTCGCGGCCCAATCGCCCGTGCTCGGGTCGGCCGCTACGATCTCGATCATCAGCGGTGCGGCGAACGCCGGAGGAACGGTCTACTTCGGGAATCTCGCGGCGTCACCGCTCACGGTGGCCGGCTGCCTCGTCTACCTGGACCTCTCGTCGATCCAGCCATTGGTCTCGTTCACGACCAATGGCAGCGGAAACGCGCAGACGTCCGTCCCGATCCCGAACCTCCCCGGTCTCGAGTGCACCGCGTTCGCCTTGCAGGCGATCCAGTTCACGAACACGAACCAGAACGGGTTCATCCTGACGCAGGCGATCGAGATTCACCTCGGGCGTTGATCGCTCCGATCGCTCACGTCGGGCCGCGCCCTACTTGCCGCGCGACACCGTTGGATCCGCCTCCGCCTCCACGACGAGTTTCTCGACGGCGGCATCCAACTCGGCGCCCCGAACGTTCACGAAGCGGATCAGGCCCTTGTGATCGATGACGTAGATCGTGGGCCAGGAATGGACGTTCCACGCGCGAGCGATCGGACCACCCGTCCCGCCGCCATCCCAGAACGACCTCCACGTCAGCTCCTGTGCCTTCGCGACGGCAACGATCGCGGATCGATCCTTGTCGCTGTTGACGCCAACCAGGACCCCCCAGTGTCAGGGTAGTTGCCGCCTCGGTCGAGGGCCGCGGGGTTCCCTGCCCGGCTCCGAGCCGGGCAGGGCGCGGCCCTGCTCGAGCACGCCCTCAAGGCGTGCTCGTTTGCCCCCCCGCGGGGGGGCAAAAAAA
>JBGANV010000001.1:0-2256974 GCA_044222185.1 Planctomycetota bacterium | reverse complement strand
CGCCCTGAACGTCGACGGGCGTCGATGACTCCCGCCGCTCTGCGCGGCTGCTCTCCCAACGCAACGCGCGCAAGGCTCGCACTCCGACATCGGTCCATCTGACCGCCGGATGAAACCTCGAATGCCGATCGCGGGTCGGTCGCGAAAACCATCGTCAGCCACGTTCCAGGCAGGGCTGGTGCCCTGCCGTCCAGCCGCGCGAAGCGCGGCGTTCCGACGCAAGCGGCGATGCCGAATCCGGAGCGCCGGGCTCCAGCCTGGCCGGTCGGCGAGGTTCCACCTCGCCTGGACCTCCAACTGCCTCATCCTCGTTGAACGTGACCCACGTTCCAGGCAGGGTTGGTGCCCTGCCGTCCAGCCGCGCGAAGCGCGGCGTTCCGATGATCGCCGTGCCGTCATCTGGCGGCCAGCGGGCGCTGCGTTTCACGGTCTGCGCACAGCTCCGTACCTCCAACCCGCCGAATGGCGCGCTTGTGGCGAGCGCGGAGCCGTTGAGAATGCCTCACCCAGCCGCGCGGAGGTCAGGTCATGGCAGAGTCCCCGTCGTCACGTTCGCCAGGAAAATCACCCATGCGCCCCATCGTCGACGTGGCGCGCGAACTGGGTCTCCTTCCCGATGAGATCGAGACCTATGGACCGTGGGCCGCGAAGGTCCGCCTCGACGTCCTCTCGCGCCTCGCCGATCGCCCCAACGGCAAGCACGTCCTCGTGACGGCGGTGACGCCGACGCCGCTCGGCGAAGGCAAGACCACCACGTCGATCGGGCTCGCGCAAGCGTTCTGCCGCCTCGGCGTCAAGTGCGTGGCGGCGCTCCGCCAGCCGTCGCTCGGCCCCGTCTTCGGCGTGAAGGGCGGCGGCTCGGGCGGAGGCAAGAGCCAGCTCCTTCCCATCGACCTCATCAACCTCGGACTGACGGGCGACCTTCACGCCATCACCGCCGCGCACAACCTCGCGTCGGCGTTCATCGACAACCATCTCCACCACGGCAACAAGCTGGGCATCGACCCCCATTCGATCAGCTGGCCCCGCGTCGTCGATACGAACGACCGCGCGTTGCGCCACGCCGTCGTCGGGCTCGGCGGCGACGAGAACGGCGTGCCTCGCGAGGAGCAGTGGCAGATCACGGCCGCCTCCGAAGTGATGGCGATCCTCGCGCTGGCGACGGATCTCCGCGACCTCCGTCACCGCCTCGGCCGCATCATCATCGGCGCGAAACACGACGGCACGCCCGTGACGCTCGAGGACCTGAAGGTCGCCGGCGCCATGGCGGCCATCATGCGCGAGTCCATCAAGCCCAACCTCGTGCAGACGATGGAGGGCGGACCGGCGTTCCTCCACGCGGGACCGTTCGCCAACATCGCGCACGGCAACAGCTCCGTCATCGGCGATCGCATCGCGCTCAAGCTCGCCGACGTGGTCTTGACCGAAGGCGGATTCGGTGCCGACATGGGCGCGGAGAAGTTCTTCGACATCAAGTGCCGCCAGGGTGAGCTGCGCCCCGACGTCGTCGTCCTCGTGGCGACGATTCGCGCGCTCAAGATGCACGGGGGCGTGGGCAAGGTCGCCATCGGCAAGGCGCTCGATCCGGCGTTGACGACGGAGAACGTGCCGGCCGTTCAACGCGGCGCCGAGAATCTGGCGAAGCACGTGGAGAACATGGTGCAGTTCGGCGTGCCGTGCGTCGTCGCGATCAACGGCTTCCCGCAGGACACTCCCGCCGAGATCGCCGCCGTGCGCGAGGTCGCCCTGCGTGCGGGCGCCCAGGCTTGCGTGCCCGCGACGCACTTCGCCAACGGCGGCGCTGGCGCGGAGGACGTGGCTCGCGCCGTGCGCGCCGCGTGGACGTCGTCGGCCTCGCGTTTCGCGCCGCTCTATTCGGACGAGATGCCGCTCGCGGCGAAGATCGAGACGATCGCGACGCGCATCTACGGCGCGGACGGCGTCGACTTCTCCGCCGAGGCGAAGAAGCAGCTCGCCGAATTCGAGAAGCGGGGATACGGCAAGCTGCCCGTGTGCATGGCGAAGACGCAGTTGTCGCTGAGTCACGATCCGGCGTTGCGCGGCCGTCCGCGCGGGTTCCGCGTGCCGGTGCGCGAGGCGCGGTTGCTCGCGGGCGCGGGTTTCGTGACGGCCGTGCTCGGCGAGATGCGCCTCATGCCGGGCCTGGGTTCGGTTCCGGCCGGCGAGCACATCGACATCGACGCCGACGGCAACGTCGTCGGCCTGGAGTGACTCGAGGCCGCGGCGTCACTCCTGGCGATGCCGCGCCTGTCGTTCGAGGCCTGCCGCATGGCCGGGTCGCGTGTGCGGCGCGTCCGTGGTGATCCACGGACGCAGGAACGGCGGGCGATCGCTGCGCCCGCCGCGCTGGTAATCACGCCAGAGGATCTGCGCGGTCGTCTTCGGATCGCCGCCCCGCCGCGTGGTCGAGTGATCGAACACGATCTCCGCCAGCCGCGTCAGCGTGATCCCGAACGTCCGGCCCTCGCGCGCGAAAAGGTCGTCGGCGAAATCGAGGAAGCGACGGAACGCCGACGCGCCTTCGAGGATCCGCGGCGTCGTCTCGACGAAGTTGCCGCTGTTGGCGACGAGGTCCCAGGCCTTGGCGAACCGTTTCAGCCGCTGCATCAGTGCGAAGTCGATGAGCTTCGTCTGCAGGATCTCGTAAGGCGGGTGAGGGCTGTAGACCATGCCGCACGCTTCGTCGTGGCGGATGATCGGCGTCCCGCGCAGGCGTTTCAGGATGCCCACCTGGATCTCCTGGGGGCGGAGTGCGAGCAGGTGATCGAAGTCCGCTTCGATCATCGCCAGCGTCTGCCCCGGCAGCCCGAAGATGAGATCGGCGTGGATGTGGACGCCCGTGTCGTCGCGCAGGAACCGGAAGTTCTCGGTCACGGCCCCATCGTCCTGACGGCGGCTGATCAGTCGCCCGACGGTCGGGTCGAACGTCTGGATGCCGATCTCGAACTGGAGCGCGCCCGGCGGAAACGACGCGACGAGTTCGCGGAGAGGCTCGGGCAGCCGGTCGGGGATCAGCTCGAAATGGAGGAAGAGGTCGGGTGACCAGCGTTCGCGGAAGAAGCGCAGGATGGCTTCCGCGACGCGGATGTTCAGGTTGAACGTGCGGTCGACGAACTTGAACTTGCGCGCGCCGCGGTCGAGGAGCGACTGCATGCCGGCGAGGAAGCGATCGAGGGGGAACTGTCGCACGGGGATGTCGAGCGCCGACAGGCAGAACTCGCATTCGTATGGGCATCCGCGCGACGCTTCGACGTAGAGGATGCGGTGGGCGATGTCACGCGCGTCGTAGCGGTCGTAGGGGAGGGCGATCTGTGCGAGATCCGGCACGGGCGACTGGATCAGGTGCGGCGCCTCGCCGCCGCCGAGCAACGTCCGGCAGAGCGCGGCGAACGTCAGGTCGGCCTCGCCCGTGACGACGTGATCGGCGAGGCGGCAGATCTCCTGCTCTTCGACCTCGTAGCTGACCTCCGGTCCGCCGACGATCACGCGGATGTCCGGGCGCAGGCGGCGGAGGAGCGCGATGACGGCCGTCGTCTCCGCCACGTTCCAGATGTACACGCCGAACGCGACGATCGTCGGGTTGCGCCCGAGGATGATCTCCGCCGCGGCGAGCGGCTCGCGGCCGATGTCCATCTCGACGATCTCGGCCCTCGCCGCCAGCTCTCCGAGGTTCGCGTGCAGATACCGCAGCCCGAGCGAGGCGTGGGCGAAGCGCGCGTTCAGCGTTGCGAGGACGATCTCCGGCACGGCGGCTCGATGGTACTCGCCCGGAGCGCCGCGTTTCACGCGGCTGGACGGCAGGGCACCGGCCCTGCCTGGAACGTGGGTCACGTTCAACGAGGATGAGGCCGTTGGAGGTCCAGGCGAGGTGGAACCTCGCCGACCGGCCAGGCTGGAGCCCGGCGCTCCGGATTCGGCATCGCCGCTTGCGTCGGAGCGCCGCGTTTCACGCGGCTGGACGGCAGGGCACCAGCCCTGCCTGGAACGTGGCTGACGATGAATTTCGCTACCGACCCGCGATCGGCACGGTCAGATGGACCGATGTCGGAGTGCGAGCCTTGCGCGCGTTGCGTTGGGAGAGCAGCCGCGCAGAGCGGCGGGAGTCATCGACGCCCGTCGACGTTCAGGGCGAGGTAGAACCTCGCCCTTCCGGCCAGGCGGCGCCTTGCGCTCCTACGCTGGCTCGGTGAACTTCACGAGCTGGCAGCGGAACGTCTGGATCGCCGACCAATCCCCGGGCACCGAGAGCTCGGCGACGGCGGCCTTGGGGAAACCGTTGCGGGGCGAGGGGTCGCCGACGAGCGTTGCGAGGACTTCGAGCATGCCGGGGTTGTGGCCCACGAGAACGGCCATCTTCGACGACGGGGGAATGGACTCGATCACGCGCAGCAGCGAACTCAGGGCGGCGTCGTAGACACGCTTGTCGTAGGCGATCGTCGGGAGCGGGGCAGAGAGGCGCGCGAGAAGCGGGGCCACGGTCCCGCGTGTGCGATTGGACGAGGAACAGACGACGTAGTCGATGGGGCGCGATCCGAGGAGGCTGGCGATGGCCACGGCCTGCCGCTCCCCGACGTCGGTCAGCGTGCGGTCGAAATCGGACCCGCCGCCCGTGATGGCGGCGGCATCCGCGTGGCGAACCAGGAACAGAGTGCGCGGTGTGGCAGCGCTCGCGGGCGAACCGTCGGTCGTGGCCTCATGTGTCATAAGGAGCGTCGTGCGAAGCGGCGTCCGCCAATCGCGGCGCCCGTTTTACACGCTCGGCCGCGTTTCGGCGACAGCCGCGGGGCGTAAGGGCTGTCCGTCCGCCGAGCGCGGCTCGGAAACCGAGATTTGCGCACGTACACTTCCGCCCATGTCCGCCGTCAACCGCGCCACGATCGTCGACCGGAATCTCGCCAAATTCATCGAGGAATGGACCGGTCGCGATGCGCGCGACGGAGACCTGGACGAGCCCGTGGGAGGCTCGACCCACCTCACGGGACGCCGCCTCCTCGACCTCATCGATTCGCAGTTCCAGTCGCGGCACCTGGACTTCGAGGCCCGAAACCTCAAAGCGCGCAACGAGGGCTGGTACACGATCGGCAGCACGGGCCACGAGGGGAACGCTGCCGTCGCCGCGGCGCTCCGCCCGACCGACATGGCGTTCCTGCACTACCGCTCGGGCGCGTTCTTCTGCGAGCGCGCCAAGCAGGTGCCGGGACAGACGCCGATCTTCGACGTGCTCCTCGGCCTCGTGGCGTCCGCCGACGACCCGATCGCGGGCGGTCGTCACAAGGTGTTCGGAAGCGTCCCGCTGTGGATCCCGCCGCAGACGAGCACGATCGCGTCCCAGGTGCCGAAAGCCGTGGGCGCTGCCCTCGCCCTCGAGAAGGCCGCGCGGCTCGGGCTCCCGCTGCCGATTCCCGACGACTCCGTCATCGTGTGCTCGTTCGGCGACGCGAGCGCCAATCACTCGACCGCCGTGGGCGCGATCAACATGGCGTTGTGGTGGTGGTTCCAGGGAACGCCCGTGCCGATCCTCTTCGTGTGCGAAGACAACGGCATCGGAATCTCCGTCGACACACCTCCCGGCTGGATCGAGCATGCGTACGGCGACCGCAACGGGCTCGCCTACGTGCAAGCGGACGGTCTCGATCTCTCGGACGCCTACGACGCGTCGCTGGACGCCGTGCGATGGTGCCGCGAGAAGCGGCAGCCGACGTTCCTCCACGTGCGCACGGTGCGCATGCTCGGGCACGCGGGAAGCGACGTGGAGACGGAGTACCACTCGCGCGAGGAGATCGAGGTCGTCGAGGCCCGCGATCCCCTGATCCAATCCTGCCGGCTCGCACTGGAGGCCGGCATCGCGACGCGTGCCGATCTCTTGAACACCTACGAGAGCGTTCGCGCCCGCGTGGCGGCGGCGGCGCGCGAGGTCGTGCGGCGTCCCATGCTGACGTCGGCGGCGCAAGTCATGGCCCCGCTCGCGCCCCATTCGCCGGAGCGCGTGAAGGCTGAGGCCGAGCGCGCCGACTACGACGACGCGCGTCTGCCCCTCTTCGGCGGCGATGCCACCAAGCTCCCGGAAGCCTCCACTCGCCCGCGCCACTTCGCCGTGATGACGAGCCTCGGGATGCGCGACATGCTCGCCAAGTACCCCGAGATGATCGTCTTCGGCGAGGACGTGGCGAAGAAGGGCGGCGTCTACCACGCGACCGACGGGCTGCAGGCGTCCGCCGGCGCCGAGCGGGTGTTCGACACGCTCCTCGACGAGCAGTCGATCCTCGGGATCGCCATCGGCGCGGCGCACCTCGGCATGTTGCCCGTGCCCGAGATCCAATACCTCGCCTACTACCACAACGCCGAGGATCAGATCCGCGGCGAAGCGGCGTCGCTCCAGTACTTCTCGAACGGGCAGTACCGGAACCCGATGGTCGTCCGCATCAACGCCTTCGGATACCAGAAGGGCTTTGGCGGACACTTCCACAACGACAACAGCATTGCCGCCCTGCGCGACGTGCCTGGCGTGGTGATCTGCGCTCCGTGCCGCGGCGACGAAGCCGTGGGCATGATGCGGACCGCCATGGCGCTCGCGAAGGTCGACGGCCGCGTCGTCCTCTTCCTCGAGCCCATCGCCCTGTTCATGACGAAGGACCTCTACGACCAGGACGACGGTCTGTGGATGTCGCGGTTCCCGGCTCCGGGCTGGGCCGTCCCCTTCGGGAAGGCGCGAGTCCTCGGGGATGCGACGAAGGCCGATCTGGCGATCATCACGTTCGGCAACGGCGTGTGGCTGTCGCTGCGGGCGGCGCGCACGCTCGAGCAGAAGCACGGGCTGCGGGTGCGCGTCGTCGACCTGCGCTGGCTCAACCCGCTCGACGAGGGGACGATCTGCGCCGAGGCTCGGGCCGCCGGCTCCGTGCTCGTGGTGGACGAGGGACGGCGCACCGGTGGACTCTCCGAGGGCGTGATCACGGCGCTCGTCGAGCGCCTCTCACCGGACCTGCCGCGCATCGCGCGCTATGCGGGCGAGGACACCTACGTCCCGCTCGGTACGGCGTGGACGCACGTGCTGCCCTCCGAGTCGGGCATCGTCGAGGCGAGCCTCGCGCTCATGCGCGAGGGTGAGCCCAGCGGAGGCGCGCGGTGAAACGAGTCGTCCTCATATGCCCCGGCCGCGGCACCTACACGAAGACCGAGCTGGGATATCTCCGGCGGCCCGCATCCGCCGACGTGATGCGTCGCATCGACGAGATGGTGGCGTATGCCGACGGCGTGCGCAGCCAGAACGGCGACGTCTCGCTGCGCGAGCTGGACGACGCCCCGCAATTCGGCGCGCGCCACATGATCGGCGAGAACGCGGGCGCGTTGATCTTCACGTGCACGGCCGCCGACGCCGCGAGGCTCGACCGCTCGAAGGTCGACGTCGTCGCCGTGATCGGCAACAGCATGGGCTGGTACACGGCGCTCCACGTGGGTGGCGTGTTCGACTTCGAGGCGGGGTTCCGGATCGCGGACACCATGGGGGGCATGCAGCGCGGGGGGCCCATCGGCGGGCAGGTCATTCACCCCATCGTCGATGGCGACTGGCGCCACGATGCCGCGCGCCTCACCGACGTGGAGTCGACCCTCGCCGCCGCGAACGCGGCGGGGCATCGCGCGGGCTGGTCGATCCGGCTCGGGGGACTCGCCGTGCTGTGGGGCGACGCCGAGGGCGTGCGGTTCCTCCTGGCGCGCCTCCCCAAGGTGAAACTGGGCGAGCGCGAGTACCCGTTCCAGCTCCAGGGGCACGCGGCGTTCCATTCGCCGTTGCTCGAGAGCGTGGCGACGCGCGCCCAGGCCGAGCTGTCGTCCCTGCCGTGGGGTGCGCCCGCCGTCCCCCTGATCGACGGTCGCGGGGTCATCTGGCGTCCGCGGATCGCCTCCGGCGGCGCGATCTTCGACTACACGCTCGGCACCCAGATCGTGGAGACGTTCGACTACTCGGCGGCCGTGCGCGTGGCCCTTCGAGAGTTCGCCCCGGACCACCTCGTGCTGCTCGGGCCGGGGGACACCCTCGGGGGCGCCACGGCGCAGGTCCTGATCCGCGAATCCTGGCGGGGGATGCGGTCGAAAGCGGATTTCGCCGCACTTCAGGCCGAAGATCCGTTCCTGATCGCCATGTCCCGACCCGACCAGGCGGCCCGCCTGTAACCGGAGCGCCAGCCTGCGGCTGGCCGGCCGGCGAGACCTCCGGCTCGCCTGGACCCGAGGTTGCGCCCGTTCCCCGGGGGCGTTCTACCGGCCGATCCTCGCTCTCCCGGATTTTTTTTCCCGCCCGGTAATGGACCTCCTCTCCGCCACACGGTGTTCGTGTGAGACGACCGCGAATGTCGCGAGCGCCTCGATGAAACAAGGAGAAGAGCCATGCGTCGCAACCCCCTGATCGTCGTGTCCGCCCTGCTCGTCCTCGTCACCCTGCCCGCCGTCGCCCAGAGCGTGGAGATGGGTGGAGTCCAGAACTGCCGGCTGGTCGACCTGACGCCGACCGACAGCTTCTCGCTTGGGACCACCTCGATCTTCCAGATCCAGGCCGGAGCCGTGGGTGTGGAAGGCTACTTCTGCACCGTGTGGCAGGAGTACGCGCCGTGGGACAACGTTCCCCACACCATGGCGGGGATCGGCGGCACGCTGCTGATCAACCAGAACCGGTCGTTCCAGATCTTCTCCGAGGGCGGCCCGCTGACGGGTGGGCTCTTCCCGGGACAGTCGGTGGTGATGCAATACACCTTCCCGAATGACCCGTCGCTCCTCGGTGTGCAGTTCGTCGTCCAGGCCTACGTGACGAACGCGACCCGAACGACGCACAACTTCACCAGCGCGCTCGTCGGAACGATCCGCTGAACCTTCGCTCCAAGGACGGCTCGGCCGGCACATCCCCGCGTGCCGGCTGACTTTCACAGGCGCCGCTTCCAACCAACTTCACGGCGGCGCATCGCGATCAGACAAGACGCCGGCAGCACTCGCGCTGCCGACGAATGGGGGTGAGAGGGATGTCGAAAGGCATCCCTCTCTTTTTTTGCTCGCGACTCCTGCGCTGCATTCCACACGGGGCCTCCCACAGCGTCCAGCTCCAACCGAGCTGCAAGTCGTTCGCCGCCGCGCACCCCACCACTCCGCTTGCATCAACGCGGCCGGCCTCCGCCGACCGGCCGCCGCGCGACCTGTCCGACAGAGCGGCCGAGCATGTCCGATCGGAGGCCGACTCGCCGGCAGAGCCATCGGCCTCGGATACACTCGCGCACGGAGGCGCTTCATGATCCGGAGTCTTGCGGTGTGCGGTGCGCGGGGGCTGGTCGTTCTTCTGAGCTTGGCCTTGGGACACGCCGACGCGTCGGCCCAGTCACCACTCCTGTCGGTCAACGGCACGAGCGCAACGGCAGGTCAACCGATCGACGTCGCAAGCGCGGATTTCAACCAGGACGGAATCGCCGACGTGGCGATCCTCCTCGCGCAGTCGGGGAACGTGGATCTGCGGATCGGGAACGGAAATGGCGGGTTCGTGCCCTACGTCGTGCTCGCGGGGACACCCGCCGCCACCTGCATCGCCATCGACTACGTCAACGCCGATCCCATTCCCGACGTGTTCGTCGGTGCGACGACCGGCCTGATCCAACCCTTCGTGTCCCTCGCTCCGGGAGTCTGGACGGCGGCCACGGCGATTGCGGTGGGTGTGTCCGTCCGGCGCATGGTCACCGCCGATTTCGACCAGGATGGTCGGCCCGACCTCGCCCTCGCGAGCGTGACGCCGACCGGAGGAAGCGTGCGTGTCTCGATGGCGAGCCCGGCAGGCAGCTACGCGACGACCGTACTTTGGACCGCCGCCAATGCCATCAACGTCCCGGGCCAGATCGCGGTGGCGGACCTCGACGGCGACGGCTGGCTCGACATCCTCGTGGGTCGAAATGGCCAGGGACTCTTCCTTCACGCCAACGATCACATCGGGGGGTTCTCCGCGCCGGCGACGCTCGCTCTGACGGGAGCCGCGTTCGAGGACGTCCGCGTCGGATACGTCGACGGCGATCCCAACCCCGACATCGTGGTCGTCCTCGCCAGTTCCACGTTCAGTCCAAGCGCCATGCTGCTCTATTCCGGCGACGGCGCCGGCACGTTCACGCCGACCGGGGTCGGACTCTACAGCGGCACGCCAGGCGGTGCGCTCAAGAGCGTCGCCGTGATCGACGTCGATCGCGACGGGTCGCAGGATCTGGTCCTCGGCACGGGTGGCGCGAACCAGTTCGAGGTGTTCCTCGGTGCGCCCGCCGGGCTCGCACCCCAGCAGGTCGTGATTCCCGTGGGGTTCGCCACCGATCGTCTGCTCGCGGTGGATGCGGACGCCGACCTCGATCACGACGTCGTCGCGATCGACGCCGCCGGTTCACGGTTCGGCATCGCACTCACGACGGCGACGCTCGCGCGACAGGGATTGCCACGGATCGGGACGACCTTCACCCTCATGTTCGACGTTCCCGCCGACGCGACGCTTGGGTTTGTGCTCGCGGCGGCGTCGTCCGCGACGCCGGGCACGACGCTTCCGGATGCGCGCGTGATTCCGTTGGTGATCGAGGTCGCTCCCGGAGTGGTCGATCCGGTGTTCACCATCTCGACGACGCCGGGCGGGCTCGGGGTCTTCTCCGGGTTCCAGGGGCTGCTGTCGAATCAGGGCCGTGCGACCGCGACCGTCAACGTGCCCAACCTCCCCTCGATCGTCGGCCTGTCGATCGCATTCGCCGGAGTGACGCTCTCGCCAGGAGCGTCGCTCGGGATCGCGACGATCTCGAATGCGCAGACCGTCGTCCTCGCGAACTGAGACGCGCGAAGTACGCCAGGCGGCGGGAAGATTCTCGTGGTGACCGTCGTCGCGCGCGGTGCGTTCGCGTAGCGCCGGCAGGCGACTCCGCGTCCGTGATCGTGCTGGATCGCACACCGCCGACTCGGGCCTTGCGCGTTGGCGATCCGCAGGGCGACGCGATCGGGCAACCCGCCCGTGCGGAACTCGCCACGGGCCCAATGGTTGAGTCCTCCGCCGACACGGCACGGCACGGGCGTTGCAAACCCGGCACGCCATGAATCCAACCCCAACGTCGGTGTCTCGGTCGTTCGGCCGTCGTGTCGGCGCGCTGCTCGCGTGTGCCATCGTGTCGACGCTCTGTCGCTCCCAAGCCACCGTGGTTCATGACCTCGTCCGCACCGTCGCGCTGACGCCCAACGTGGGCGCCGACGCGGCCGTCATCTCCGACCTCGATGGCGACGGTGTGGCCGATCTCGTTCTTGGTTGCCCCGACCTCGCGACGACTCCAATCCTGGGCGTGAGCCAGGTCCAGCTTCGATCGGGCGCGACCGGTGCGCTCATTCGGACGATCCTCCCGCCCGCGAATCTGAACGGTGCGTGCTTCGGGGCCTCCGTCAGCGTCATCTCCGACATCGACTTCGACGGCAAGCCTGACATCGCCGTCGGGAGCCCGCGCCCGAACGGATCCGTCGCCGGACATTGCACGATGCACTCGAGCGCCACCGGGTCCGTCCTCTTCACTCTGGCGTTCCCAGGCGCGACCTCGGCGTTTGGCGCCGTCGTGCGCACGATCGGTGACGTGAACGGCGACGGTCGCCTGGACATCGTGATCGCAGATCCGGGCCGCTACTTCACTCTGTCCGGCGGTGGTGGAACGCCCGGTTACTCCGCGCCGATCACGCCGCGCGCCTTTCTCGCATCGGGCTTCACGGGAGGACTTCTGCGTCAGGTGCAGACCGTGCCGGGATCGAATTTCACGTCGGCGCTGCAGTGCCCCGGCGACCTCGACGGCGATGGGTTCCCGGACATCCTCTATGCGATCGACCACAGGATCGACGCCATCTCGGGAGCCACGGGCGCGAACCTGTACTCGACGCAGGCCACCAGCGTGTACGCTCCATTCTCTTATTCGTCCTTCGCCGTCATCGACGACCGGAACGGCGACGGCGCGCGTGAGTTCGTGCGGCGAAGGTCCACGTCGACGCCCACGGGTTCCATCGAAGTCATCGACATCCTGAGTGGTCGCACGGGCGTCGTGCTCAACTCGATTGCGAACGTGACGCCCGGAGACGAGGCAGGCTTCGGGCTCGCCGCAGTGGGCGACCAGAACGGTGACGGGATTCCCGACTGGATCGCGACGGCGCCCGGCACCGGATCCATTCACGTGTACTCGGGAGCGACCAGCTCGCGGATCCGCACGATCCAGGTGCCGGGCGCCGGCGTCGCGGGCGTCGTGGCGCTGGGAACCGGTGATCTGAGCGGCGACGGCGTTGCCGACTTCGCCGTCGGTGGATACGGCATCGCGAGCGGCGTCGTCGAGCCGCGTTTCGTCGCCATTCGTGGCGGCTCCGCGCCGGCCGTCCGATTCGACGTCGCATCGAACCGCGGCCAGGATGCGTTCGCGCGTTCGCTTGCGAGCGCGGGCGATCTCACGGGCGATGGGATCCCGGACCTTCTCGCGGGAAGCCCGGGCGCGAACCCCTCCGAGCGCGCCGATGCCGGGGCCGTGGCTCTCGTCTCGGGCGCAACCGGACTCGTCGTCGCGGAAGTGACCGGAACACAGGTCGGTGGGAACCTGGGCCACTCGGTCGTGTCGATCGGCGACGTCAGCGGCGACGGCATTCCGGAGTTCGCCGCGGGCGCCCCGAACTTCCGAACGGCCGCAGGGCCGGTTGGAGAGGTCATCGTCTTCGACGGCGGGACGCGGGTGCCCCGTTACACGGTCGTCGGTTCGAACGCGGGCGGCGGATTCGGTGCGACGCTCGCGGCCATCGGTGACGTCGACGGCGACGGTCTCCAGGATCTCGTGATCGGAAGCCGCTCCGTTCCAGCGACGTCTGGAGGTGCCGCCCTCGTCGAGGTCCGTTCCGGGTCCACGGGCGCCGTCTTGTCGCCGCCGTTCACCGTGACGACTGGCCCGGGATCGGCCCAAGCGCTGACGCTCGCCGTCGTCGGAGATCAGGACGGTGACGCCAAGGAGGACATCGCCGTGTGCGGTGGCGTCGCATCCCCCGGCACGTCGGCCACGATCGACGTTCGATCGCCCATCAGCGGAGGCCTGATCCGCACCCTCAGCGCCTCGAACCAGGGAGTTTGGGCGGCGCTCGGCGTGCCGCTCGCCAACGTGGGCGACGTCGACGGGGACGGGCTCGCGGACCTCGCCGTCGGCCTCTCGGGGTACATCACGAGCGCTCCCGGCACCGTTGCGCTCATCTCCATCGCGACGGGCGCGCTGATCCGCACGCTGTCGGGCCCGGCAGGCTTCGGTGCTGCGGTCGCGGCCGTCGGCGACTGGAACGGCGACGGCGTGACCGACGTCGGCGTCGGGACGATCGCGATCACGAACACGATGGTCAATCCTGGAGTCACCGTCTTCTCCGGCGCGGATGGAAGCGCGCTCAGCGGATTCCACGGCGCCGTGGGCCTCTCCGATCTGGGCCTGACGCTCGCGCCCTGCGGCGACCTGGATCGTGACGGCTTCCCGGAACTCGCCGTGGGGGCACCGTGGATCGTCCTGGGTTTGAGTGGCGCGCTGAGCCCGACTGCGGGCCGGGTCGTAGTCCTGTCGTCCGCCGGGAACGGCGTGGGGACCCCGCCGTTTGGCGCCGGGTGCGTTGCCTCCAACGGTCGCGTGCCGACGCTCCGCGCCATCGGCGGCGAGCCATCCGTGCTCACGGGCAACCCGGCGTTCGGTCTCGTCATCGGTGCCGCCGAGGCGAATCGACCTGCGGCGTTGTTGCTGGGCGCGTCCTTCACCAGCTGGCAGGGGCTCGCACTTCCGCTCGACCTCGGTGCGTACGGGATGGGGTCGTGCCAGCTCCTCGTCTCTCCCGACATCGTGGTCGAGACGACGACGCGAAGTGGCGCCGGGGGAGTTGGCATCGCTGCGTTCCCCATTCCGATTCCCCTCGATCCCCAGCTCTATGGGTTCGCGGTGCTTGCGCAGGCATTCGTAGCCAACTCGACGGGACCCGTGGGCGCGATGACGGGCGGGATGACGGTGATCGCGCAGTAGTTCGCGAATGCCGGCGGCCGCTGGCGACGCGAACCTCACCGGAGCGTGCGTCGCCTGAGCCTGCACACTGCGCCGCTTGACGCGTGCACGCGGCGCGTGGGCGGAGGGGGCGCGTCCGGGAGCCGCTCCGTCCAGCCTGGACGCGGGCCGCGGAGGCCTCGGCGCCGCGCCATCGAACGGCACTCGCAGGATTCGAGGACGATCGCGACCGGGTCTCCGACTCGTGGCGCGTCGTCCAATTCTGGCGGCCGACCCCGCTCTCGATGAACGCGGGGCCGGGGCAGAGGGCCGACCGTGGCTGACTCGTGGCACCGTGCGAAGGAGCGAATCCGCCCGGGGAATGGCTCGATTTGGCACGGTCGCCGCGAGCGGCGGCACACGATCGCGGCGGCGCGGGGGTGAACCGACTGGTCCGCAACGCCGGCGCGATGATCGCAAGGGCGGATGGGATGAAACCCCAACGACGCTCGGCGGCCGGTCCAGGAGCCAAGGCCCTTGCGACCCTCCTCGTCGCAATCGCCCACTCGACGTTCGGCATCTCCCAACTGTCGGTCATTCGCGACGTGAATCCGGCGGGGTCCGTCCTCACGGACATCGGTGCCGACGTGGCGTCGATCCCCGACCTTGACGGCGATGGCGTCGCCGACCTCGTCATCGGCTGCCCGGCACCGGACTTCATTGCGTCGGCCGTGCCGTCGCGCGTGCAGATCCGTTCAGGTCTCGATGGGCACTTGATTCGATCGCTTCTCCCACCCGCTACGCTCGCCGGCGCGTGCTTTGGTGCGTCCGTAGCCGTGATCTCGGACCTCGACGGCGACGGCAAGCGCGACATCGTCGTGGGGGCACCGCAACCGACCGGCGCCGGCTTCGGTCGCTGCACGATCCACTCGAGCGCAACCGGCGCCGTCTTGAGCCAACCCACCGTCGCCACCGCGACGACCGCGTTTGGTGCGGTCGTTCGCAACGTGGGCGACGTCAATGCCGACGGGAAGGACGATTTCGTCGTTGCGGATCCCGGCCGGTACTTCACGCTGAGTGGGAGCGGCGGCGTTCCGAACGCGCCGACCCCGATCACCCCGCGAGCCTACTTGCTGTCGGGCACCAGCGGTGCGTTGATCCGGCAGTTTCTGGGATCCGTTGCGGGGCCGAATTTCACGGTCTCGCTCCAGTGTCCCGGCGACGTCAACACCGATGGCTTCCCGGACATCCTCTACGGCGTCGATCAGCGGATCGACGCGATCTCGGGTGCGACGGGGGCGTTGCTCCACACCGCGTCGCTCTCCGCCATCGCGGCGCCGTTCGTGCCTCCGTCGTTCGCCGCCATCGACGACCGGAACTCCGATGGCGCACGCGACTTCATCGCGCTGCGCGTGAACGTGGTCGGTGCCACACCGACGACTTCCGTCGACGTGATCAGCGGCCGTACCGGAACGCTGATCCAGTCCATCGTCAACCCGACACCTGGTGATGGATTCGGCCTCGGGCTCGCGGCCGTCGGCGACCAGAATGGCGACCTCGTGCCCGATTGGATCGCGACGGCGCCAACGACGCAGACGATCCACGTGCACTCGGGCGCATCCGGTGCTCGGATCCGGTCGATCGTCGTGCCGGGGGCCGCGGCCGTCGGCGTCACGGCGCTCGGCACCACGGATCTCACGGGCGACGGGATCGGTGAATTCGTCGTCGCGGGAATCGGAACACAGACCGGCCTGAACGATGGGCGACTCGTTTGTGTTCGTGGCGGGCCGAGCCCCGTCGTTCGCTTCGACCTCTCGGCGGACCAGGGCCAGGACGCGTTCGGCCACACCGTCGCACTCGGCGGCGATCTGACAGGTGACGGCATTCCGGACCTCTTGATCGGCAGTCCATTCCGAAACCCCTCCGAACTCGGGAACGCGGGCCGCGTTTCCATCCTCTCCGGCGCAAACGGCGCAATCGCCGCCGAGATCGCAGGGACCACCGCATCGGAGACCTTCGGTTTCGCTCTGACGTCTATCGGCGACGTGACGGGCGACGGCATTCCTGAATTCGCGGCGAGTGCGCCGCGTGCCGGCGCTCCCATCGACGGGCCGGGCGCCGTGAGTGTTTTCGACGGCGCGACGCGAGCCCTCGTGTACTCCATCTTGGGATCGACGAGCGGCGACGGATTCGGCGCTGCCCTGGCGACGATCTCGGACCTCGACGGCGACGGGCATCGCGAACTCGTGATCGGTGTCGCGGGCGCCGTCGCGCGCACCACCCTGCCCGCTCGTACCGAGGTCCACTCCGGACTCACGGGGGTGTTGCTGTTCACGATCAACGTCGCTGCGGCGTCCGTGCCTCTTTTCGACGTGATGACGTTGGCGTCGGCCGGCGACGTGGACGGCGATGGGAAGGAGGACATCGCCGTGAGCCTGGGCGCGCCTTCGCCCACGACGACGGGGACGGTCATCCGGCTCTACTCATCGAACGGTGGTTCCCTCATCCGCACGCTGATCGCGCCTCCGTCGGCGCAGTCTTCGATCCTCGGCATCGCGTTGGCGGCGCCCGGTGACGTCGACGGCGACGGGATCACGGACCTCGCAGCGGGCCTGGCGTCGACGTCGCCGTCCCAGGGTGCCCTGGTGTTCTTCTCGGGAGCCACGGGAGCGATCCTCCGACAGATCGTGGGACCGCTGGGGTTCGGCGCCTCCCACGCGGCCGTCGGGGACTGGAATGGAGATGGCGTGGGCGACGTCGTCGCCGGGAATCCAGGGTTCCTCGGCACCCCGCAGCAGTCCAGCGTTCATGCCTACTCGGGTGCAACCGGCCTTCTGATCGACGCGTTCGTGCCGACGGGCTCCGCCGCCGACATGGGATTCGCCGTCGCATCGGCGGGGGACGTCGATTCAGACGGATTCGTCGAAGTGGCCGTCGGCGCCCCAGGCCTCGTGATCCCAGCCGGAACGGGATTCCCATCGAGCGCCGGACGTGTCGTCCTGCTGTCGGCCCCGGGGTTCGCTTCGGGTACGGCGGAGTTCGGCACCGGTTGCCCCGCCGTGAACGGTCGCGTTCCACGACTCCTCACGATCGGGGGGCCGCCATCCGTGCTGTCGGGGAACCCACGGTTCGGGCTCGTCGTCGGCTCGGCGGTGGCCGGCCAGCCGATGGCGTGGCTGCTCGGTACATCGACGACGAACTGGCAAGGCTCGTCCTTGCCGCTCGATCTCGGTGTCTACGGCCTGAGCGGATGTCAACTGATCATCTCGCCGGACCTGCTCGTGCCGTCCGCGACGCATGCCGGTGCCGGCGGTGTCGGAACCGCAGTGCTTCCCGTGCCCATTCCAATCGATCCGAACCTCTACGGCTTTGCCGTGGGAGTCCAGGCGTTCATCCAGAACCCGAGCGGCGCCCTCGGCGCGATGACGGCGGCCCTGATCGTCTCCGCACAATGAGCGTGGTCCGCGGTCAGCGCGCCCCGCGACTGCGCGGCGACGTGGGCGGACCCAGCGGCAATCGCGCGTTGCGGCGCGACGTGTGAATGGCTTCCCGTGATGCGCAGCGCGGTTATCCTCGCCGCGCGCCATGGCCGATGCACCTGCACGCACGCAGACGACGAAATCCGAGCCCCGCTCGTCGATCGTCGTCGACATGCTGCTGTTCGCGTTCATCGTCGGGCTCGCGGGGATCGTGATCGCACAGGCGCGTGAGTGGACGGCGCCGTTTCGGGACCGCGTCGAGATCGACCTCTCGCCGTTCGCACTCCCGGGATACGCGTTCCGCTCCTTCGGGCGCGGTGTCGCGTCGTACGCGGTGTCTCTGATCTTCACGCTGGTCGTCGGCACGGTGACGGCCCGCAGCCGACGCGCTGAGCGACTGCTCCTGCCCGTGATCGACGTGCTGCAGGGGCTCCCCGTGCTCGCGTTCCTCCCCGGTCTCGTCCTGGGAATGGTGAGCCTGTTCCCCGACAGCAACCTGGGGCTCGAGCTCGCGTGCATCCTCATGATCTTCACGGGGCAGGCGTGGAACATGGTGTTCGCCTACTTCGGATCCCTGCGAAGCGTTTCCATGGAGCTGCGTGACGTCGCCCGCGTCCACCGCTTCTCCGCGCCTCAGTGGTTCGGCCGCGTCGAGCTGAGCTCGGCGATGATCCCGCTCGTGTGGAATTCGATGATCTCCATGGCAGGGGGCTGGTTCTTCCTGATGGTGAACGAGGCGTTCACCCTCGGAGGCCGCGACTTCCGATTGCCGGGCATCGGCGCGTACATGAGCGTGGCGTTCGACCTGGGGGACATGCAGGCCGTGACCTGGGCCATCGTCGCCATGATCGCGATGATCGTCGCCACGGATCAGCTCATCTGGCGCCCGCTCCTGGCATGGTCGGCCCGCTTCAAACTCGAGGAAGGCGATTCGGGGGACGTTCCGCGCTCCTGGGTGCTCGACCTGTTCGATCACTCCGTCTTCGCCGGGTGGCTTCGCAAGCGCCGCGAGGAGCGCATGCGACGCAGGCCGGACCCGACCACGGCACTCGCGACGCCACTGCCGCGACCGCTCACTCCGGCCCCCGCGGAAACGGCCGGAACCTCGGCGTTCAGCGGGCACTTGCGCACGTGGCTCGTCCGACTCGTGAGCGCGATCTCGGTTGGAGTTCTCGCGTGGGGCGCGTTCGGCATGGTCGAGCTGTTGTCCCGCGTGGACCTGGCCGGCTGGCTCCACGTGTGGGCGTCGCTCGGGCTGACGTTCCTGCGGATCCTGCTGGCGGTCGTGATCTCGGCGGCGTGGACGTTGCCGGCCGGCATCTGGATCGGGCGCAAGCCCGGGCTCGCCCGCGTGCTCAGCCCCCTCGTGCAGATCGTCGCGTCGTTCCCCGCACCGATGGTGTTTCCGCTCGTGACCGGGCTCGTGCTCGCATCCGGCGTGAATTTCTCCCTCGGCTGCACGCTGCTGATGGTGCTCGGTGCACAGTGGTACCTCTTGTTCAACGTGATCGCCGGGGCTTCCGCCATACCCAACGACCTGGATCAGATTGCGACGGCCTACGGGCTGAAGGGCTGGCGCCGCTGGACGAAGCTCGAGTTGCCCGCGATCTTCCCGAACCTGGTCACCGGACTCATCACGGCAGTCGGCGGTGCATGGAATGCGTGCATCGTGACCGAGTACCAGCGATACCAGGGACGCACCCTCACGGCCGAGGGTGTCGGCAAGCTCCTGAACGACGCGACGATCGGAGCGGATTTCCCCAAGCTCGCCGCAGGTATCGCCGTGATCTCGGCCGTCTTGATCGTCCTGAACCGAAGCGTGTGGAAGCGCCTCTTCCGCATCGCGGAGGAGCGGTACTCGCTGCAAGTCTGACGGCCCGCGAACCGTCCACTTGAAACGGTGGAAGGCCTCCGGGATCGTCGTCGACCCGCATGCCGACCGATCCCGCAACGACCCCGAACGAGGTTCCGCCTGGCCCGGCGACGAGCGTTCGGGAGCCGCTCATCGAGGCGGTCGGGATCAACAAGTCGTTTCGCGACGAGCGTGGAACCGAGCGGCTGGCGCTCCAGGACGTTTCGTTTCCCGTGATGGCCGGCGAGGCCGTTTGCGTCCTCGGCCCGTCGGGATGCGGCAAGTCGACGCTGCTGCGGACGCTGCTCGGACTCGATTCGCCAACGCTCGGCGAGGTGCGATATCGCGGCCGGCCACTGTCGGGGCTGTGCCCGAATGCTGCCGTCGTGTTCCAGAACTTCGCGCTGTTTCCGTGGCTCACGGTGTTCGACAACATCCGCGTCGGGCTGAACGGCCGCCGCATGTCCGCGGAGGAAGAGATCGGACGCGTCCGGCGCGTTCTCGACCTCGTTGGCCTCGAAGGCTACGAGCAGAGCCGGCCTCGCGAACTGTCCCGCGGGATGAAGCAGCGCGTCTCGCTGGCCCGCGCGCTCGTGGGCCGGCCCGAGATCCTGTTCCTGGATGAGCCGTTCGCCGGGCTGGACGTCCTCACCGCCGAGGCCATGCGCTCCGAGCTCTACCGCTTGTGGCGAGACCAGGAGACGGGCCTCAAATCCATCGTCCTCGTCACGCACCAGATCGACGAGGCCGTGAACTTCGGCGACCGCATCGTCATCCTCGCGCAGAACCCGGGGCGCGTGCGCGAAGTCGTCGCGAACACCGTCCGCCATCCGCGCGAGGCCCGGACGCGCCAGTTCATCGAGATGGTCGATCACCTGCACGGGATCCTCACGGGCATCCACCTGCCGGACCTCACGGCACACGAGAAGAAGGTGGCAGCCACGCGACCGATCCCACTGCCGCGCATCGGCGTGTCGGAGATCGTCGGTCTCCTGGAGGTCGTCCACGATCAGGGCGACCGGATGGACCTGTTCGAGGTGAACGAAGTCACGCAGGAGGACTTCGGCCACACGATCGGCGTCGTCAAGGCCGCTGAACTCCTCGGGTTCGTGGAGACTCCCGGTGACTCCGTGATGCTGTCGGCCGAGGGACGTTCGTTCGTCGCCGAGGACATGAATGCCCGCAAGCGGCGATTCAAGAACCGCCTCATGAGCATCACGACGTTCAAGCGCGTCGTGGCCCTGCTCGAGAAACAGGAAGAGCGGACGGCCAAGGGCGAGCTGCTCGAGGACGACTTCGCGCTCGTGTTGCCGACGGAGCCACCGCGCCCCCTCCTCGAAACGATCGTCCGGTGGGGACAGTGGGCCGAACTTCTCGTCTACGACGCCGAGCGCGACGTCGTCGGACTCGTCACCGTGCCGCCGGCTGAGCCGCCGCCTGCATGAGGCGTGCGATCCGTGTGAGGCGCGCGGCGTAGTCGTCGATCGCGGACCGCAGGCGCTCGGATTGACGCGTGATCTCGCCGGACGCGCCCGCATCCGAGGCCTGCGCGAGGCCGGGCAATGGGATGGCGCCGTAACCGTTGCCGGGGTCCGTCGCCACGAGCAGGTTCCGATAGAACGGCCGATCGGCGACTGCGGGGCCGTCCGACACGAACGCCCGGGGCGCCAGCAGCGTGGCGTGATTGATCGCCACGAGCCTCGACGGATCCGGATCGGTCGCGAGGAGTGCGTCGCGGGCGGCGTCACACTCGGCGGCGGCGATCGCGGCCTGTGCGAGCGAGGTTTGGAGTCTCGTCGGATCGACAGCGGGGTGCTTGAGCGCCAGCGACTCGACCGCCTTGCGAACCCACCGGATCTCCGCGGCCTCGTCCAGCGGGAGCAAGGCGGACGTGGCCGCCACGAAGAGCACCATCGCGGCGGCCCGACCCACTCGCGCGTGGGCACGGAACGAAGGATCGCCGTACTTCTTCATCCATCCGTAGGTGTCGAAGAGGGAGTGGTAGACGCCGTAAGGGCCACCGGAGGAGATGGAGCCGCACGGTACGGCGGCCTTGGCGAGGAAGCCGACGAAGTCGCTTCCGCCACCGGGCGGAGTCAGCTCGAGCGCCTTGCGCGCCGTGAGGTCGTCGAGAAGCGTGGGCCCGCTCAGGCGATCGTCTCGTACGCGGCCGAGCGCTTCGCGGAAGATCTCACCGAGGGCGGGTGAGCCTTCGGCGGACAGCTCGCTGCCGGTGATCGGAGCGTCGCAGTTGAGGTAGAGGACGCATCGGTCGGCCACATCCTGCCCGAACTCGTCGATGAACTCCGTCGAGCCGATGAGCCCGAACTCCTCCGCATCCCAGGAGCACAGCACGATCGATCGGTCGGGCGCCAGGCCGTCCTTGGACATGGCGCCGAGCGTCCGCGCGACGTCCATCATGATCGCCGTCCCCGAGCCGGGGTCGACGGCTCCGTGGACCCACGCGTCTCGATGGCTGCCCATCATCACCCAGTCATCGGGTGCGACGGCACCTCGGAGCGTGCCGATCACGTTCGCGATCCGGCGTGAGGACCAATCCGATTGCGTACGCACGTGCGCGATCACGGCGTTCGTGGCGCCGACCCGGTACGTGAACGGCAACCCTCCCTGCCAGCCGTCTGGGACGGCCGGGCCTTCGAGCAGCTTCAACATGGGCTCGGCGTCGCCCCACGACAACGCGGCCGCGGGAAGTCCGGGCAGGTTCTCGACGGCTTCGCCGGCGAGGCGCATGGCGTCCGGCTTCGCGGCGCCGTCGGGTGTGAGTGGGTCGCCCGGCCGCTGCGCGATGTCGAGGATCGAGCCGCGCTGGACCGCTGACTTCGGACGCCAGGGGCCCTGCGGGTACACCGGCCCGCGCACGAAGCCATCGTCGGCGGGATCGGAGTAGATGAGGAGCGCCGCCAGGCCGCGCTTGCGCGCCTCGACGACCTTCGTCCCGCGGTAGATCTTTCCGTAGCGTGCGATGCCGATCGCACCGCGCAGGTCGACGCCCAGTGATGCCAGGCGCTGATAATCAGCCACCGTACCGTGATTCACGTAGACGAGGCGTCCGGTGACGTCGCCGTCGGCCGCGTAGGCGAGGAAGGGCGGGATCGCTGCGGTCGTGTGCGTGTCGTAGTCGGCGTCGACGGGCTCCTCCATCATGGGGCAGCGGTAGGCGACGGGCTTCACCAGTTCGACCGTCATCTCCGCGGGATAGGGGAGGAGCACGTCGTACTCGTCGATCCGGACATCCAGGCCGGCGGCGCGGAAGGCCGACGCGACCAGCTCCGCCGTCTGCCGGTTGGCCGGTGATCCGGCGACGTGCGGTTTCGCCACGAGCTGCTTCAGGTTCTCCGAGATGGCGTCGGTCGAGATCGTACGTTCGATGAACCCTGCCGCGCGATCCAGGACGCGCATCGACGTCGGCGAGCCGGACGGTCGCGAGGCGGCGGCGGACGTGCGGCTCTCCGGTCGAGACGTGGGGGACGTGGTCTCCGCGCCGCTGCAGGCGAGGACGGCGAGAAGGCAGATGCCGGGGAGGATTCGATGGCGCATGGCTTCCTTGCGACGACGAGCGTCAACGGCCTGACGTCGGCGAGAGCGCGGATCTTCCGGGCGAAGCTCGGATCCGGCAAGCGCGACGTTCACGGATCGGAGGTCTTCGCCGGTGAGCGTCCGCGCAGCAGCGCCGCCCGGTCGACGGGGAGACGCACGACGAAAGGCGCGCCTGCAACGGCGACGATCACGTAGCGAAGCGTCGCGAAGAGGCCCAATGCGAGCGCGGGACCCACGCCGATCGTCGGCGCGAGGAGGTAACGCATGGCGGCGTCGCGCGTGCCGACGCCCGCGAACGTGAACGGCAGGAGTCCCAGGAAGATCGCCATGGGGACGCGGCTCCAGAGCATCACCGTCGACGTATCGCCGCCGGCGGCGCGAAGGGCGAAGGAGAACTGGATCAGGTGGAGCGTCCACAGCACGACGGCACTCACCAGGATCGTCGCGAAGCGGGCCGGTTCGGCGCGCAGCTTCAGGACGACGGCGCCGATCACTCCGAGGATCCTCGTGAGCTTGCGCCGCAAGCCGCGACCCTCGGTGGTCGCCCACGGTGCGAGTCTCGCCGCCACCGGCCGCGTCAGAATCGCGAGGAACGCGAGGGTGCCTGCGAGCGCACTGGCGACGAGGAACCACTCGAGGGGGTTGACCGGCGGGGCGAACGCGGTGGCGACGAGCATGACCGCGGCGAGCGCGGCGGTGTCCAGCCCCTTCTCGAAGAGCCCCAGCGTGAGGCCCGTCGCGAGGTCGCCTCCCGCCTGGCCGCGCGCGAGGAACGCGCCCTTGGCCACGTCACCCATCTTGGAAGGAAGGACGATGTTCAGCGTCGAGGACGCGAGCACGAGTTCCGTGGCCTTCCAGGCCCCAAGCGGCTGGTAGGCGCCCACGATCCACGACCACCGAACGCCGCTGAGCCAGGTTTGCGGGACGAACATGAGGAGCGCCGCGACGAACCAGGCCCCGTCGAGCGATTTCACGGCGTCGACGAGGTCGGCCCAGCCCGTCTTCCACCAGAGGATTCCCAGCGCAACGAGGGAAAGCAGCAGCAGGAGCAGACGTTTCGTCACCGAAAGCTCCGCAGCGACTCGCCAGCACCCGTCTCGCGCAGTCCGCTCGCCAGCGACGGCAGCGCGGACCACGGCAGGAGCGAGGCGTTCTGCCAGAGATTCGACGTGGCGACGTAGATCGACGTGGCGTCCGTCGAGGCGAGCACGCGCTCGAGCGGCGGGGCTCCGGAGTCGGCCTCGACGCGGTCGCGGACCGTGAGCTCTCCGGCGTCGTTCCAGGTGAGCGTGCGCTCGAAGGAATAGGGCGCGGACTTGCGCCCGGTGATGAGGACTTTTTGGAGCAGCAGGCGCAAGAGATTGGGAGCGACTCGACCGATCGTGGCATTGATGATGCGGAAGACCACCTGCTTCATGGGCGCCGCGAGCTTGCGGGACGCCACGTGCATCCGGCCGCGGACCGTGATGGAACGGCGGTCGGCGGAAACGGTTGGCGTCGGGTCGACGAGGTGCGAGACGACGCGTCGCCCGTCGGTCGTCACGCCGACGAGTCCCGTGTCGTTCGCGAGGAGACGCGGCCCCGAATAGGCGCGGAACACTCCGCCCTTGCTCGTGGCGACCACGAGATGGAGCGGCGCCTCGCGGACGACGACGAGGTGCGCGGCCGGAAACGCCGTCGTTCCGCTGGGCGGAGACCAAGGGGCGACGGCCATCGAGCGACTCCGACGGGCCTCCCAGGCCTGGAGGTAGTCCCCGAGCCAGTGGCACACGATGCGATCGTCGTCCGGAAAGCCGCGGAGCCGGGCCCGCGCCCCGCGAAGCCAGCCATCTGCGAGCCACGCGGCCGCGGGGACGTTCGCCGCCAGACGCTCGAAGCCGGAGGGGAGAACCTGGCAGGTGTTCCGACTCCCGGTTTCACCGGCGAAGGATCCATCGGGATGGAGGAAATGCGCGGCGAAATCGGCGGCGCGTCGCAGGGCATCGTCCAGCCGCGGCGACGGGAGGTACGGCCGTAGCGCCGAGAGGAACGCGATCGTGAGCGTCTGATACCCCGGATCGGCGCCTTCGTATTCGGGGAACCACCCTTCGGCGTGCTGCCAATCGAGGCACGCGTCCAACCGGGATCGGGCGGCTGCGAGTAGAGATTCGTCGTTGCAGAGCCGCGCCGTCCGCGCGGCGGCCAGCGCGACCAGTGCCTGGTGGTTCGACAGCCGGCCCGTCTCGTGTCGATTCACCAACCACGTGCAGCGTTTTCTGGCGAACGCCAGGATGTCGGCATCCGTAGCGTCGAGGACACGCATGGCCTCCGCGCTCGCGTTCGCGACGAATGCGGTCGCTCCCAGCGCGCGTTCGAAGGGGTAGTAGTCGTCGCAGGAGGCGTCCGGATGGGCAGACCTGGCGGCGTACCGAATGGCAGCGAGTGCGAGTTCGCGGATGCGCGCCTCGCCGCGCCACGGATTCCCAGGAACGTCCAGCGCCCAGACCTGCGCGAGCGGCAGCGCGAGCTCCTGATACATCCCGCTCGGAAAATCCTGCGTGCGGTAATGCCAGTAGTTCCGGTCGAAGCAGCCGTACGTCGGCGACGTCGGATCGCGATCGATCAGCGTGAGGATTCGCGGGATCTGCGCGAGCACCTCGTCGAGGTACCACCGTGCGGCGTCGACATCGTCTCCGGCGCGTCCGTCGTTCAACGCGCTTCCCTCCGCTGGGCGACGACGAGGTCGGCGAGCAATCCGATGACCAGCGTCATGATCCCGGCGACGGCGACGATGATGTCCGATTCCTGCAGCGTGTGCTTGGGCGAGATGAAGAAGTCGTAGGACATCTTCGCGCCGGCAAAGCCGGCGATGAGGATCGCGAGCGGGAGGAACACGCGGAGCGGGCGGAAATACATGATCATCCGCAGGACGGTCATGGCGTAACGCGCCGTGTCCTTCACGGGGTGAAACTTCGAGTGACCGATGCGCTTGCGGTATCCCACGGGGACGTACTTCACGGGGTGACCGTTGCAGAGGAACGCCAGCGTCATGGACGTGACGCAGGAGAATCCCTCGGGCATCACCCACAGGTAGCGGAGCATCACGTCGCGTTTGTAGATCTTCATTCCCGTGTTCAGGTCCGGGATCTTGCGACGGCTGATCCACTCCGCGAGCTTGCGGATCGCCCACTTCGCCGGAACGCGAAGCGGGCGCATGGTGCCCTGCTCCGTCGTGCGTGCGCCGTTGACCTGGTCCCAGGCGGGGAAGTACGAGAGAAGCTCGGGCAGGTGCGATGCGACGTACGTCCCGTCGGCGTCCAGCATGGCGATCAGCCGGCCGCGTGCCTCGCGGGTGCCCGTCTTGCGCGAGGCTCCCGATCCGCCGTTCTCCACGCGACGAACGACGCGGACGCCGGCCTTCTCGGCCCGCGCCGCCGTTGAATCCACCGATGCGTCGTCGACGACGAGGATCTCGTAGCTTCCCGGCCACGCGGCCAGGGCCGCACGCACCTCGGCGACGACCGGTTCGATCGCCTCCTCCTCGTTGTAGGCGGGGAGCAGCACGGTCAGGTCGAGGCTCGAATCAGATCCGTAGTTTTCCGGCATGTTTCAGACGTCCGGGCCGACGCGAACGACGACGTAGTTCCCGGCTGCGAACAGGATGCGGTCGGCGGGAGGACGGGCGAGTACGAACCCGACCTTCGCATGGGCCTCGATCTCGGGACGGAGGTCCGACTCGAACGGTTGGCGGTAGATGGGTCGTGACACGTCCGCGTAGCGTCCCGTGTTCACGACGAAGGCGCGGGCGCCGTAGCGCGACCACAGCGCGTCGACGTCGGACCAGTCGTGCGCGAAGCAGGCGCGCAACTCATCCGTGAGACGAGCCTTCACCTGGCGATAGTAACCCATGTGGTACGCCAGCGAGATCTCCTCGTTCGCGACCGTGCTGCGACGGGTGAGCAGCGGGATGACGCTCGCGTCCGACGGATGGGCGGCGATCACGGATTCCTTGGGGAGCTGACTCACGAATTCCAGGACTTCCATGAGCCCCGGCTCGGGAGACCTGCCGAGGTCTCTCCTGACCTTGACGATGGCGTCGGTCGCCGCGCAGAGCGCGATCACCGCGCCGATCACAGCCAGGATGCGCGGTTCATGCAAGCGTCTGGCGAATCGCGCCAGGGGACGGATCTCGGCCAACCGCGGGACGACGGACGAGATCACCATGAGGGCGCAGACCGGGAACGTGTATCGGGTGTATCGGCTCGGGAGATGGAGGGCGAAGAGCACTGCGTGAGCGACGATGAATGCGCCGAGCGACGTGACGAACAGGCCGGTGATCTCCATGCCGATCGCGCCTCGGAACGAACGCGCGAGCAGGATCAGGCCCACGATCGACAGCGCGAGCGACGCGGGCGACAGCCCCATCCCCGGGCGTGGGCCCTCGAAATAGAAGCGCACGAGGTCCTTCGAGAAGAATGCGGATCGACCGCCCTGCCAGAACTCCGGCATGGCGCGCGCGTCTGCCGCGGTGATCTTCGGTGCGAAATCGGGACGCATCGGTCGCGCGTAGGCGTATGCAACGACGCCGGCTGCGATCGCGATTCCAACGAGCAGAGCGATCCAGCCCTTCGGCAATCGGCGGCTCCGCCACCAGTCGATCCCGAGGACGAACACGGTCACGAGCCCGAGGTTGACGATCAACGGGGGGTAGAACAGCGCGGTCAGGACGAAGGCGACGCCGAGGAACACGATCCGTCGCTGAACCAGTGCCCAAAGCGCGAACAAGAGGAGCGGCTCCGCGAACGCCCGGGGTAGACCGCCGTCGATCTTGTTGACGATCAACGCCGAGGTGGCCATGACCCCACCCACGAGCCCGCCCACCCAGGAGCCCCGGCCGACGGCTCGGCCAAGCAGAACCCCGAGGACGGCTGTGATCGCCGTGAGCACGATCGGGATCACTTCGGAGACGCGTTGTGCGTCGGCGAGCGGGACCAGCGTGCGGTAGACCGCCTGGTATCCGACCGGTGCGAACGTCGGCAGCGAGAAGTAGTCCGCCGCGATGTCGCTCGGGAAGAGGGAGGCGTCCGCGAAGCGATAGGTCCACCAGACGTGCTGGGCGGCGTCGTCCTCGAAGTCCCAGGGGTGGATGAGCCGCGGGACGAAGTTGCGGACGCTCGAGGTCACCGCGAGTGCGGCGACGACCAGGATGACGACCTTGCGCAGGTGCGCTTCCGCCGTCGGCTGCGAGGTCGTCTGATCGGCCCTCATGGGGCGGGAGCGTAATTCGCTCCGAGCCCCCAGACAAGCTCGGTCGGAGAGCCGCCGTCGCCCGAGGGACCGGCGGCGGGACCGTCAGTATCCGAGCTGAGCGTCGAGGCCGTTGGTGAGTTCGAACCCGTTCGGCGTGAGCGTCCCGAAGTGGGCCGACTGCAGCATCACGCGGACGCAGTCGAGCGCCGGGATGTTCGGCAGCGGAGCGACGAGCTGGAAACCGCCGCCGGCATCGGTGACGTAGTTCAGGAGCGGCTGGAGCGTCGCGAGGTCGATGTAGACCGAGCAACCGAGGAACACGAACGGCGAGGGCGCGCCGACTCCGTAGAACATCGTTCCCGCTGCGCCCGGTGTCCCGTTCGCGACGGTGATCGTCACGGTCCCACCGAGGATCGGTGCGTCCGACGACAGCGACGGCCCGCCGATGGGGCAAGACGCGCCGACCGGTTGCGCCACGGCCGTCCCATGGGAGAGCGTGAGGCCGAACGGGCCACCGCCCGAGTCGTTGTAGATCGCCACGGCGATGAACGCGCTCTGGCCCGGGCCCAGGATGAACGAAGTTTCGGAGATGAGCCCACAGAAGTCGTCGTTACAGGCGATTTCGGTGAAGTTGCCACAGGTGCCCGTGAACACCCGCAGCATGCTGTCGATCGCGGGCGCGGTGGTCGGGCACAGGCTCGCCGTGACGTTCCAGTAGCAGTTGCTCGTGTTGTAGTACTGGTACCAGACGTCGTTCGTCGGATTGAAGCCGCACTGTTCGAGCGGAAGTCCCGGCTCGGTCGTCGCGTTCGTGTTGTCGCCGTTCACGGTGCCGTCGCCGACGATCGTCGCGTTCAGGCAGGTGTCGTTGGCGGGCGGCGGTCCGGCGGGCTGAACGTCCAGGATGAACGTGCCCGTGTCGAAGAACGAATAGCCGGCGACGCGGATGATGTACGTGGTGCCCGCGACGGCATTGAAGCTCGTACTCGAGAGCAGCCCGCAGTTGTCGTCGTTGCAGGAGACCTCGGCGCCGGCGCAGCCTCCCGAGTACACGTTGATGACGCTGTCGTTGATGTCCGACGGGTTGCCTGGAGTCTGGCACAGCGATGCGTGGACGAGGCCGGGAGCCGTCGCCAGATAGCTGAAGAAGACGTCCGACTCGCCTGGGATGCAACTCCCAGCGAATCCGACCGAGTTCGTCGCGCCGACGTTCGTGGCGATCGTCTGCCCATTGGTGACGGGAATCGCCGAGACGCATTCGTCGTTCGACGGGGCCTGCGCCATCGTGAGGGCGGCGGCAAGACAGAGACACAGAGTGGTTCGGATGGAATTCATCGTTGAGAGGGTCGCCTACGGCTTCGTGGGTTACGGCGAGGCCTGGGAGGAGTGATCACCGCATCGAGGCCTCGGGTCGGGGAGTTCGGAGGCGAGAGTACAGATCGAGTCGAGGCCGGTCCAGTGATTTGGGGCGCGGCGCCGTCGAAGGCGATCGTGTCGACTGCGGATCCGTCGAGGCGACGCGCGGTCGGGGAAGCGGTGCGGGCGCGACCTCGCGGCCTCGGGTGAGACGGGAGTCGCCTTTCGTGGATCTCGGCGAGCGCCTGGCGGCGTCGGCGTCACGGGCTGCCGATCGCGACGGCGATCCCTCTGCCCGCCCCGGTGGAGGAATGAGGGGCGGGCCGAGGGGCCCGCCCACGGATCGGACGCCAGCGGATCAGCCGCCGAAGCCGCTTCCGACGTCGAGTTTGAAGTACCGCATCAGGTCGCGCAGTTCGGATGCGCGGCTCGCCAGCTGTTCAGCGGTGGCATTCAGCTGTTCCGCCTGCGCGGCGTTCGACTGCGTCCCCTGGTCCATCTGGCTGACGACGGCGGACACCTGGTCGATCTGCTTCGACTGCTCGACCGTCGACGAGCTGATGTTCTTGATCAGTTCCGTCACGGCGGCGACGGACTTCGCCCCGGCGTCGACCTTCTGCGCGGAGTCCTTGATGAGCGTCGAGATCTCCTTGGCCGCAGATGCCGAGCGCTTGGCGAGGTTGCCGACTTCCGAAGCGACGACGGCGAATCCGCGCCCGTGTTCTCCAGCTCGCGCGGCTTCGACGGCGGCGTTCAGGGCGAGGAGGTTCGTCTGGAACGCGATCTCGTTGATCAACGTGATGATCGACTCGATCTGGCGCGAGGACGCCGAGATCTCCTTCATCTGCACGGCGACGCTCTGGACCTTGGAGCCGGATTCGGTGCTCGCGCTGCTGGCGAGGTCGTTGGCGCGACGGGCGTCGGCGGCGTTCTGCTTGACCGATGCCGTGATCGTCCCGAGGCTCGCGGCCGTCTCCTCGAGGGACGCGGCCTGGTGCTGCACGTTGGTCGACACGTGCTGCGACGCAGCGGCGATCTGTTGTCCGACTCCCGTCAGCTCTTCGCTCGCGACGATCATCCCGCGGAGGGCGTCGCCGGCGGCCTTCTTGAACATGCGGAAGGACTCGGAGATGTCCATGGACGGATCTTCGAGCTCCACCGAGGAAAGGTCGAAGCCGAGGCTGCTCAGAAGCTGGAGGAAAAACGCATCGGCGACCGCCTGGGTGTCCAGGTTCATGATCTTGGCGATGGACGCCTCCGCAGCGGCGCGGAATCGCGCGCGGAACCGGAAGCTGCGACGCAGGTGCTTGCGAGCGAGCTCCGTGTAGAGGGAGTAGCTCCCGATGTACCACTTCATCGGCAGGTCGATGATGTTGTGGACCGACCCGACGTGGAGTCGTTTCTCGAAGTACGCGGTGCCGTACTCGCCGCCCTGCTCGGATTCCTCGAAGATCTGGATGAAGTAGCCGGCCTGCGCCCGTTCGAGGGCGTCGCGGAGGGTGCCGATCCCGAGCCCCTTCATCGCGGCATACTTGTCGAAGAAGCGGCGCGTCGGCGGGAACGCGAACTGGAAGTCGTAGAACTCCCGCGCGATGGCCGGCGCGACCTTTCGGGCCCATGGCGCGAGCTTCGCGAGGATCCGCTTGTCGTCGTTGCCGATCCGGATGAACGTCCGCCGAAGTGCCAGGTTGGCTTCGGTGATCCTGAACTGTTCTGTCAGCTGTGGCATGCGCCCCTCCCCATGAGTCACTTCCGAACAAACGCGTGCGGAGATCCCATCGGCGCGGAAGGGCCGGGCCATTCACACCGGAGCGTCGAATTCCGTGAAAACGGCCTTGCACCTCCGCCGGCAGCCGGCGTTCGTAAAGGTCAGCGTGGTCGTGGTTTGTCGACAACTCGCGGGATCGCCGTGCGGAACTCTCTTCGCACGAGTGCGAACGGGTTTGCCGCGTTGACGCGTCCCGGCAACTCCCTGTGAGTTGTGCTGCGGCGTTTCGCG
The DNA here is from genome assembly GCA_044222185.1 of Planctomycetota bacterium. Classification (GTDB taxonomy): domain Bacteria; phylum Planctomycetota; family CAIWVZ01; genus JBGANV01. Next base: position 2,225,477 of record JBGANV010000001.1, on the reverse strand, counting down.
GCGCTGGGACGGCATCGCCCCGAGGCTGGGAGCCTGGTCAGGTGGAGGCCCCGGTCGCACCCGGCCGGCGGCGAGTCTGCCGCGGGCGGAACGCAGAGTTTGACGGTCGCCACGGGGACCACCAAGGCCTGGAATTCGACCCTGCGCGGCGGAGAGTGAGCGCGGCGCTCATCCCCGCGAGTCCACCTTCATGATCCAGTTCCGCAACGTCAGCAAGCACTACCGCCAGGGCACTCGGGACGTTGCGGCGCTGTCCGACCTCACGGTCATGGTCGAGCGGGGACAGTTCGTCTCCGTGACCGGCCCCAGCGGGTCGGGCAAGTCGACGTTCCTCCACCTCGCCGGGGGGCTGGACCTCCCGTCCGAGGGCGAGGTCGCGATCGACGGGGTGTCGACGTCCGGCATGGACGATGATGCGCTCACGCGTCTGCGACGCGATCGCATTGGGTTCGTGTTCCAGTTCTTCAACCTGGTGCCCACCTTGAGCGTCGTCGAGAACGTCGCGCTGCCACGGCTAATCGCGGGACGGCGGCTGCGGGACGTGCGTGCGCGCGTGGACGAGTTGCTCACCGATGTCGGCGTTGCCCACCGTGCGGACCACCGGCCCGAAGAGCTCTCCGGCGGCGAGATGCAACGCGTGGCGATCGCGCGCGCTCTCATCAGCGAGCCCGAGGTCCTGCTGGCCGACGAGCCCACGGGAAACCTGGACAGTGAGACCGGCCGGGAGATCCTGGCGATCCTCCACCGGCTCGCGGGCCGGCGGACCATCGTCATGGTGACGCATGACCCGGTCGCCGCCGCCTCGGCGCCGCGCCAGATCCGACTCCGCGACGGGCGGCTTCAGTGATCGAGCTCCTGCGCATGCTGAGCTGGCGGTTCATCCACCGCCACAAGGTCCGGACGTTCCTCGGCTTCGTCTCGATCGCGCTCGGAGTGGCCCTCTTCGTCTCCGCGGATACGGCCAACCAGGCGATCGTCGCGTCGGCGGAACGGACCGTCCGCGATCTGGGCGGAGCCGCGGAATGGCAGGTGGTCGGGCCTGGCGGTACGGGCATAGATCCGGCGCTGGCCGACGCGATCCGCAAGATCCCGGGTGCCGTCGCGGCACCGCTCGTGCAGGTCACCGCCACGCTCGTCGAACCACGCGCCGGCAGTCTGATCGTCCTCGGAGTGGACTTCCTCAGCGACGCGATGCTGCGGATGTACAAGACCCAAGGCGCCGCGGATCCGAAGACGATCGTCGCCACCATGCTCGTCCCGGACGGCGTGATGCTGACCCGAAGGTTCACGGAGCGGCACGGGATGCGCGTCGGGAGCGCGGTGAAAGTGAGTACCCCGCAGGGACTCAAGATCCTCCGCGTGACGGGGATCATCGAGGACGAGGGGCCGGCCCGGGTCTTCGACGGAAACTTCGCCGTGCTCGACCTGCGGGCGGCGCAACGGATCTTCGGCCGCAAGGGGCTCGTCGACCGCATCGAGGTCGCGCACGCCTCCCGCGAGGCGATCCTCGCCGCGTGCCCCGGTTCGAACGTGCGCCCCGTTCAGCGAGTGTCCTCGTTCATTCAGGATGCCGTGGCGCGGCTCGAATCCCTGGTGGCCGTCGCCGTCGTCGCGCTGCTCGTGGGCGTGTTCATCATCTACAACACCGTCGCCGTCTCGGTCGTCGAGCGGGTGAAGACCATCGGGACGCTGCGCGCACTCGGCGCAACGAAGGCGCAGATCCGCAACGTCCTCCTCCTGGAGTGGTTGGTTCTCGGCGCCCTCGGCGCTGCCGCGGGCGTTGCGCTCGGGTGGATTCTCGCGCGCATCCTCGTCCAGTTCGCGGCTGGGACGATCAACACGCTCATGCTTTCCGTCGACGTGCGTGAGGTCGCGCTTCCCGCGCGCACCGCGGCGGCCGCGATGGTTCTCGGGGTCTCCGTGGCCGTGGTGGCCGCGTGGTGGCCGGCGCGTGAAGCCATGAGCTTCGCTCCGATCCGAATCCTGCGCCCCTACACCTATCGCCTCACGCGGGGAGGGCGGAAGGCGTTCGTCGTCGGCGTCGCCATCATCGTCACCGGCATCCTGGCGTTCTGGCTGCTCGAGTCCTACTCCGTGACGGGCCTCGCCTGCACGGGGCTTCTGTTCGTCGGAGTCGCGTTGGCTCTCCCGCTTCTGACGCGCGTCGTCTCCGAGTGGCTTCGGCCCCACCTCCGCAAGTGGCTGCGAATCGAGGGATACCTGGGCGCCGACGCCGTCGCGAAGTTTCCCGAGCGCACGGCGTTGACCGCGACCGCGCTGGCGGGCACGCTGGCCATGTTCGTGGCCACGGCGACGCTCGTCGAGGGGTTCGGTCTCGCGACGAAGCGGTGGATGGACGCGGCGTTCCCATTCGACCTGTCGGTGAACGCCACGGATCTGAGCGCGACCGTCTACAGCCAGGACTCGTTCGACGCGTCCGTCGAGGGCCAGGTCGCCGCCGTCGAGGGCGTGGACTTCGCCTACGGTGTGCGGGCCGCGTTCCTGACCTTCCGGGACAAGGACATCCTGGCGATCGCCGTCGAGTTCGACCCGTTCCTGCGCGCGCAGCAGTCGCGGCGGGACGGCCCGTGGCTCGGGCTCCTGACGAACGCCGCGTTCGCCGCCGATTTCCGCGCCGGGCGCGGGGTCGCGGTCTCGGAGAACTTCGCGTTCAGGTTCGGCGTGAGGGTCGGAGATGAGATCCCCGTCGACACGCCGGACGGCACCCGCCGCATGCGAGTGCTCGCCCAACTCGAGGACTACTCGTGGCCTCAGGGCGTCATCTATCTGGACCTGTCCGTCTACCGGGCGGCGTTCCACGACGATTCGATCAACTACGTGGATCTGAAACTCCTTCCAGGCGCCGACCCGGAAGCCGTCAGGGCGCGGATCGCGGAGACGTCCGCCGGCAGCCGGCAGCTGTTCGTCTTCACGGTTGCCATGCTGAAGCGTGGAGCGGAGGACGCGTTGAGCTCCGTGATGGTGTTCGCCAACGTGCAGGTCCTCATCGCGATCACCATCGGCTTTCTGGGGATCGTCAACACGCTGCTGATCAGCGTCCTCCAGCGAAGCCGGGAGATCGGGTTGCTGCGGGCCGTGGGGATGCTCCGCCGGCAGGTCGCGCGGGCAGTGCTGATCGAGGCCGTCATCGTGGGGGTCATCGGCGGCGCCATCGGGATCGTGACGGGGCTATCCGGCGGGCTGGGACCGCTGCGGATGTTCACGTTCGCGATGACCGGATACCTGACGCCCATCGTGATTCCCTGGTGGCATCTCCTCGGGGCGTTCGTCGCCGCCGTCCTCATCGCCGCCACGGCTGCCGTGATCCCCGCCCGGCGGGCGGCCGGGGTGAACGTGCTCGATGCGATCGGCTACGAGTGACGGGCGACGCCAAGAACCGGTCACCCTCGTCCGTGCGTCCGGGGTGCGGCCTCATATAATCCGCACGCTTCCGCCGGGGGCGGTTGGAAGCACCATTTCGACAGGGGAGCGGGCTGGCGCGTGTCGCCGGTCCTGCGGACGCCGGTGCGGACCGGCGGTGAACAACATGAGTCAGATGAATCCGGGAGACGGTGCGGCTGCGGTCGCGCCGCCCGACGAAGACGCCGTGGACCAGAAGGGCACGGCGAAGGCGGCGCGTCGCGCGACCGCCGAGCAGATGGCGACGAAGCAGCGCGAGATCTCCGTCTCGGAGTTCTTCGCGAAGAACCGGCACCTTCTCGGGTTCGACAACCCCCGCAAGGCGCTGCTCACGACGGTCAAGGAAGCCGTCGACAATTCGCTCGACGCCTGCGAGGAGGCCGGCATCCTTCCGGACATCTACGTCGAGATCGCGCCGGTGAAGGACGAGGAGGAGCGCTTCCGCGTCATCATCGAGGACAACGGTCCGGGCATCGTGAAGGCGCAGATCGGGAAGATCTTCGGCAAGCTGCTCTACGGGTCGAAGTTCCACAGCCTGCGGCAGTCACGCGGCCAGCAGGGCATCGGCATCTCGGCCGCCGGCATGTACGGCCAGCTCACGACGGGCAAGCCGATGACCATCACCTCCAGGGTGGGCAAGAAGCAGCCAGCCCACTGGATGGAGATGCGCATCGACACGACGAAGAACCAGCCCGAGGTCCACAAGGAGCAGGAGATCGACTGGGAGAAGGACCACGGCACGCGGGTCGAGATCGAACTCGTCGGCAAGTACTTCAAGGGACGCCAGTCCGTCGACGAGTACCTGTCGCTCACGGCCGTCGCCAACCCGCACGTGGAGATCGCGTTCAAGGCGCCGGGCGAGGACGTCGTCGTCTTCAAGCGAGCGACGACGAGGCTCCCCGAGCTGCCGAAGGAGATCAAGCCGCACCCGCACGGCGTCGAGCTGGGCGTGTTGATGAAGATCCTGAAGGTCGCCGAACAGCGCACGCTGAAGGGCGCCCTGAAGGACAGCTTCTCGCGTGTCTCCGACAAGGTCGCGGAAGACATCTGCGACGCCGCGAAGCTGAATCCCAACGCGCGTCCGGCGCAGATCGCCAACCGCGAGGCGGACTCGCTCTACAAGGCGATGCAGAGCGTGAAGATCATGGCTCCGCCGACGGACTGCCTGGCGCCCATCGGCCAGGAACTGATCCTCGAGGGCATGAAGAAGGAGGTCGACGCCGACTTCTTCGTGTCGATCACCCGACCGCCCAAGGTGTACCGCGGCAATCCGTTCCTGATGGAGGTGGGGCTGGCGCTGGGCGGCAACCTGCCTGCGGACGAGCTGGCCCGCGTGATGCGTTTCGCCAACCGCGTGCCGCTCCAGTACCAGGCTGGCGCCTGCGCGATCAACAAGGCCGTCGTCAGCGTCGACTGGAAGAACTACGGCATCTCGCAGAGCAAGGGCGCGCTGCCCACGGCTCCGCTGGTGATCCTCGTGCACATCGCGTCGGTCTGGGTGCCGTTCACCTCCGAGAGCAAGGAGGCCATCGCCGGGTACGACGAGATCATCAACGAGATCCGGCTGGGGCTCATGGAATGCGGGCGCAAGCTCGGCACGTTCCTGAATCGGCGCCGTCGCGAGGCCGACGAGCTGAAGAAGCGCAACTACATCGACACCTACATCCCGCAGATCGGCATCGCCCTGCAGGAGATCCTGGAACTCAACGATCAGAAACGTGACGAGGCCGTCGCCAGTCTGCGCGTCGTTCTCGAGAAGAGCCGCAAGCCATGAGCAGCAAGGGAAAGAACTCGGACGACTTCGTCGACGGTGACGCGGGCGGGGACGACGACGGCGGCAAGGGCAAGAAGGGTCGCAAGGGAAAGCCCGAGGCCCCCAAGTCCGGCGAGCCATCGTTCTCCTACCGCCAGCGCGCGTTCGAGAAGGACGAGGTGGCGGCGACGCCCGAACTGCCGATGGACGAGGGGCCACCGCCGGGAATCGACCCCAAGAAGAAGAAGAAGGGTGATCGCGAGCGGCAGCCCGGGCAGAAGAAGCTCACGGCGCGTGATCAGAAGACGCTCTCCTGCATCGACTCGACCGCGCGGGGCGTCTACGAGACGATCCTCGCCGAGCAGAAGCCGGACCTGAAGATGCCTCTGCGCGCGCTCTCGAACGTGAAGTACAAGGAGAGCGTCGGTTACTTCGAGCTCGGGCGTCAGAAGAAGGTGCGCACGCTCACCGTCAACACGGTGAAGACGTTCGCCCAGACGCTGCGCATGATGAGTCTCTCGAAGGAGATGGTCGCGACGGACGACTTCGCCACGAAGCGAGACGCCTACTATCAGAGCAAGAACTGGGAGGAGGCGCGCTTCGACGATCAGCCCGAGTCGGACGCCGTGATGGACGACATCGAAGCGATGTTCTCCACGGAAGGAGTGACGCGCGAGCAGCTTCGCTTCGTCCCGGACGAGCACGGCGGCGCCGTCGCCGGCGAGTTGATCGTCGTCGACCACAATCCAATCACGGGCGGGACGATCGAAGTCGACTGCACGAAGTTCGGATCGGGCGCATACACGATCCCGTCGTCCGTCGAACACCTGAAGTTCAAGACGGACGCCAAGTTCATCCTGGCCATCGAAACGCAGGGCATGTTCCAGCGGCTCCAAGGCCACGCCTATCCCACGAAGGCGAAGTGCATCATCATCTCCATGGGTGGCGTTCCTACGCGGGCCTGCCGCCGCTTCATCCGACGCCTGTCCGAGGAAGCGCACATTCCCGTCTATGCCTTCGTCGACTGCGACCCTTACGGCATCGCAAACATCTACCGGTCGCTGAAGGTGGGCTCGGGCAATGCCGCCCACGTCAACCGGTTCTTCTGCGTACCGGAGGCGCGGATGCTCGGCGTGACGCCGGACGACATCGTGAAGTACAAGCTTCCGACGCACCCGCTGAAGGACGTGGACATCCAACGCGCGAAGGACGCCATGAGGAACGACCCCTTCTTCCAGTCACACAAGGTGTGGATGAAGGCGATGGAGAAGCTCCTCTCCATGGGCGTTCGCGCCGAGCAGCAGGCGTTCGCGAAGCACGGGCTGAACTACGTCCACGAGGTCTACCTGCCCGAGAAGCTCAAGCGCCCGTCCGAGTTCCTGCCCTGACCGAGGGCGCGGCGGGCTCGCGGGCGCGGATCGACTCCGCGCCCGGGACCGATCATTTCTTCTTCTTGCCCTTGCCGTTCTGGTCGCCCTTGGCCCCGTTGCCTTCGAGCGCGGCAGCGATGGCGGCATCCGTCTTCGCCTTCTTCACGGCCTGCGCGGCTTTCACGGCCGCGGGCGTCGGCGGAACGGCCGTCGCTTCGAGCTCCTTGCGGTGAAGGACGGCGACGGCGGTCTCGAACGCCTTCGGTGACGCGGGGATCCCCTCGGGGTCCGCGGCGTGACGTGCCCGCACGCGTCGCTCGGCGTCGTGCCAATCCTGCTCGGGGTCGCCGGGCGCGCCGTTACGCGCGACGTAGAGGGCGTAGGCCTCCTTGCGGACTTCGAGTTCCATTTCGGGCGGCATGCGCGGTGGAACCGGTGGTGCGTGGTGTTCAAACGACATGGTGGGCTCTCCGTGGGTCAGCTGAACGGCCTCGATCGTACCGGGCCGTGAATCCGAAAACAGTGTGGGTCGTCGCGGCGTCGTCAGGTCGGCGCAAGCGTCAGCCGTCTACGCAGATGGGCTGAATCCGAGCCCCGTCGAGATGGGGCTTTGATCCGAGCTCCGGCGACGGGCCTCAGTACCAGCCGACCATGTGAAACGCCCACAGGAACGCGGCGGCGATGCCCGCCGAAGCGGGGATCGTGAGGATCCACGCCCAGACGACGCGGCCAGCAATGCCCCAGCGGACCGCTTGCTTCCCGCGAGTCGAGCCCACACCGACGATGGCGCCCGTGATCGTGTGAGTCGTACTCACGGGGATCCCGAGCCACGTCGCGCCGTAGAGACAGAGGGCGCCGGCGGTCTCCGCGGCAAAACCCTGGACCGGCTGCAGGGCGCAGAGCTTCTGGCCCATGGTCTTCACGATGCGCCATCCGCCGGCGAGCGTCCCCAACCCCATGGCGAGGTGGCACGAGAGCACGACCCAGAGGGGGACCGCCGCCGACTTCTCGATCTTCCCGGAGGCGATCAGGATCGCGAGGATGATGCCCATGGTCTTCTGGGCGTCGTTGCCGCCGTGTCCCAGGCTGTAGGCCGCGGCTGACACGAATTGGAGCTTGCGGAACAGTCCTGTCACGCGACTCAGAACCGCGTTCCGGAAGACCCAGTACGTGATCAGCATGAACACGAAGCCTATGGCCATGCCGAGCACGGGGGCGAGGATGATGAAGATGCCGATCTTCCCCAGCCCCGGCAGGACCAGCGCGCCGATCCCGGCGTGCGCGAACGCGGCTCCGGCGTAACCCCCGACGAGCGCGTGCGACGAGCTGGAGGGGATGCCGTAGTACCAGGTGATCAGGTTCCACGCGATCGCGCCCACCAACCCTGCCGTGACGACGGGAAGCGTGATGGCGTCGGTGTTGACGACGCCCTTGCCGATCGTCGCCGCCACGTGCGTCTCGAACAGCATGAAGGCGACGAAGTTGAAGAACGCCGCCCAGATGACGGCCCACATCGGACGCATGACGCGCGTCGAGACGATCGTCGCGACGGAGTTCGCGGCGTCGTGCATGCCGTTGACGAAGTCGAATATGAGCGCGAGCGCGACGACGGCGCAGACCAGGACCATGGATGTCATGAGGATTCGCCCCGAAGCGGGATGACGGTTCGGGCCAGCGTCACGAGTGCTGGAGCACGATGGACTCGACGACGTTCGCCACGTCGGCGCAGCGATCGGTCGCCTCTTCCAGGTCCGTGTACACGTCCTTCCACTTGATGATGTCCACCGGGTCGTGACCGCCGTTGAACAACGCCGCGAGGCCGTGGCGTTCGATGCGGTCACCCTCGGACTCGTGGGCGTGCATCTCCAGGCACTTGTTCAGGATCACCTGCGGCTGGCGCGCGAGCGTCCGCATCAGCGGCATCATCTCGCAGATGGTGGTCGTCGCCTTCACGAGCACTTTCGCGAGTTTCTTCGCGTCCTCCGTCGGCGCCTTGATCCGGTAGACGACCATGCGGTCGACGGCTTCGTCCATGCGATCGATGACGTCGTCGAGACGGCAGACGAGCTCGTGGATCTCCTCGCGGTCGAACGGCGTGATGAACGTCCGATTGAGTTTCTCGATCGCCTCACGCGTGAGGTGGTCGCCGTTGTGCTCGAGGTTGTGGATCTGGTTGGCCCGATCCTCGAGCTCCGTGTAATTCGTCATGAAGTCGTCGACGAGCTTGGCGCACTCAAGCAGGTTGGAAGCCGCTCGCTCGAAGAAATCGAAGAACGCATCGTCCTTGGGCATCAATCCAAACACCGGTCACCTCGCATCAAAGCCCGGCAAAGAAATGGTTGGGCGGAGGTTAAGGCGCTGATTCCGCGTTGGCAAGGCCGCGAAGGGCGAGGTCGGCTTTACGGGATCTTCATCATTCCGTGCGGAGCGATTCACGATCGGGTGGGAGAACTCGTGCGGAGCAACCGAGAGTCCACGTTCTCCGCAGGAGGCAACCCGTGAAATCCATCCGCGCCGCAGTCTCAGCGTCCGCCGTCATGCTTCTGTCGCTCGTGTCGGCTCCCGTTTCCGCGCAGGCGGTGAAAGTCGACGCGACGATCCCGGCATACGCCCCGGTGCAGGGAGTCAGCGGGAATCTCAAGAGCATCGGCTCCGACACGATGAACAACGAGATGACGCTGTGGGCGGAAGGGTTCCGCGGCTTCTATCCCAACGTGAAGATCGAGATCGAAGGCAAGGGGTCGGCCACCGCGCCGCCCGCGCTCATCCAGGGCACGTCGCACTTCGCGCCCATGAGCCGCTCGATGAAATCCGAGGAGATCGACGCGTTCGAGAAGAAGTACGGCTACAAGCCCACGGGAATCCCCACCAGCATCGACATGCTGGCGGTCTACGTCCACAAGGACAACCCGCTCAAGACGCTCTCGCTCCAGCAGATCGACGCCATCTTCTCCAAGTCGCGCAAGGGCGGCTTCGAGAAGGATCTGACCACCTGGGGTGACCTGGGACTCACCGGCGAGTGGGCGACGAAGCCGATCAGCCTCTACGGCCGCAACTCGGCGTCGGGCACCTACGGGTACTTCAAGGAGCACGCCCTCTACAAAGGCGACTTCAAGGACACGGTGAAGGAGCAGCCTGGCACGTCGTCGGTCGTGCAGGCCGTCGCCAGCGACCTCCATGGAATCGGCTACGGCGGCATCGGCTACAAGACGGCGGACGTTCGCGCGGTACCGCTCTCGTCGAAGGCTGGCGCGGCCGCCGTCGAAGCCACGATCGACAACGCCTACGCCGGGACCTACCCGCTGTCCCGCTTCCTGCTCCTCTACGTGAACCACAAGGTGGGGACGCCGCTCGATCCGATCCGAGCCGAGTTCATCAAGTACGTGTTGAGCAAGCAGGGCCAGGAAGCCGTCGTGAAGGACGGCTACTTCCCGCTGATGAAGGCCGTCGTGGACAAGTCCTTGAAGGCGGTCGGATTGGGTGACGGCAAGGAGACGGGCGCTGCGAAGCCGGCCCCCGGGGTCCGGAGCTCGACGACGACGGCGGCCGCCGCGCGGTGATCCCGAGGCTTGCGAACACGGCGAGCCGCCTGACGTGACACGACACGACGACACGGACAGGAACGCCTCGTTCACCGGGTACGCGCGCAAGCGCGCGACGACCTGGAGCGTGCGCTTCTTCGATCGCTTCTGGCGGTGGGTCATCACCATCGGAGGGATCGGGACCGTGGTCGCCGTGGCGACGATCTGCGTGTTCCTCGTCTGGGTCGTCGTCCCCCTGCTGCGGGACGCGCACCTGGATTCGCCGCGCGCCATGCCGCGAACGGCCGGCGACATCTCGCGCGCGATCGCGCTCGGTCTGGACGACTACAGCGCCGTCGTCTGGGGATTGCACGAAGACGGGGCATTTCGCGCGGCGTTGATCTCCACGGGCGAGGTGTTCTCCGTCGTGCGCCCGTTCGGGGATCGCAAACCGACGGCGCGTGCCTTCTCCGTCTCCGGCCATCGCGCCGCGTTCGGTTTCGACGACGGCACCATTCAACTTGCGACGATTCGCTTCGAGGCGTCGGAACTCGACGCCGCGACCGCGCCAGCCGAGATTCGCGCCCTGCCACCGGGATCGCAGCGGGTCCTGGATGGTGGAGTGGTGACCGTTCTTCCTGACGGATCGCTGCGCCGTCAGCTCTTCGTCGTCGCGGTGCAACCGCCCGTTGCCGGCGCCAACGGCTCGCCCGTCGTTCTCGTGGATGCATCGGTGAGCGACGCGCGCACCGTCGTCGTGGCCCTCCACGCCGACGGAGGGCTCGCGGCCGGGGAAGTCACGAGGAAGGAGAACATGATGACGGGGGAGACGACCTCCACCGTCGCGGAGTTCGTCCTACCGACGCCGGGGCGCAGTGAATCGCCTGCCATCGCCTTGCGCCTTTCCGAGCAGGGCGACGCCGTGTTCCTCGCATTGCGCGATGGAACCGTCACGCGGTTCGACACGTTCGACCTGGCCAGGGCACGCCGGGTCGAGGTCGTGGACGTGGTGCCCGACCCGCTCGCACGCCTCACCGCTTTCGAGTTCATGCTCGGAACGTCGACGCTCCTCGTGGGCGACTCCACCGGTCGCGCGTCGGCCTGGTTCCGCACCAAGCCCGCGGATGCGGGCACGATCGACGGGGCGCTGCTCACGCAGGCGCACGTCTTCCCGTCGGCAAGCGCGGCCGTCACGTGCTTTGCGTCGTCGCAGCGGTCGCGCATGGCGACGGCCGGATACGCCGATGGCCTCGTTCGCGTGCTCCACGTCACGACGGCCGACGTGATCGCCGAGTCGAGGCTGCCCACCGGATCGATCGACGCGATCACGATGGCCGCGAAGAACGACGCGGTCGGAGCGTGGTCCGAAGGTCAGTTCTCCCGGTTCTCCCTCGACCTGGCCCACGCCGAGGCCTCGTTCCGATCCATATTCACGCCGGTCTGGTACGAAACGTACGAACGCCCGTGCCACGTCTGGCAGTCGTCCAGCGGTACCGACGACTTCGAGCCCAAGCTCGGTCTCATCCCGCTGATCTTCGGGACGATCAAGGCGACCTTCTACTCGATGCTGTTCTCGGTGCCGATCGCGTTGCTCGCGGCGATCTTCACGAGTGAGTTCATGCATCCGAAGACCCGTGCCCGTGTCAAACCGATGATCGAGATGATGGCGAGCCTGCCGAGCGTCGTGCTCGGGTTCCTCGCCGCCCTCGTGATCGCCCCCTTCGTCGAGCGGAGTATCGCCACGGTCCTGACCGTGCTCGTCGCGGTGCCGACCTCGCTGCTCTTCGGCGCCACCCTCTGGCAGCTCCTGCCACGGCCTGTGGCGATCCGCCTCGACGGAGCGCCGCGCCGGGCCGCGATGGCGCTCACGCTTCCCCTGGGTGTTCTGGTTGCCTGCGCGGCGTCGCCTTGGATCGAGCGTCTGCTGTTCGCGGGCGACATCCGGTCGTGGTTGAACACGCGGACGGGTTCCGGAGTCGGAGGTTGGGTCTTTCTCCTGCTTCCGGTCGCCGCCGTCCTGGTCGGGCTCGCCATGACGCGAATCGTCACGCCGTGGCTCACGCGGCGGTTGTCGGGCGTCTCACGCACGCGTGCCGGAGTGGCGTTCCTCGCGAAGTTCCTCCTGGCTGCGGTGGCGACGGTCGCCGTCGCGTGGCTCCTCGGACTGATCCTCTGCGCATCGCGGATCGATCCCAGGGACTGCTTCCTCGGAACGTACGTGCAACGCAACGCTCTCATCGTCGGATTCGTCATGGGGTTTGCGGTCATCCCGATCATCTACACGCTCGCGGAGGATGCGCTCGCCAGTGTGCCCGCCCACCTGCGGTCGGCGTCGCTGGGCTGTGGCGCGACGGCCTGGCAGACGGCGACGCGCGTCGTCCTGCCGACGGCGCTCAGCGGCGTCTTCTCGGCGATCATGGTGGGGCTCGGGCGTGCGGTCGGAGAGACGATGGTCGTCGTGATGGCCGCGGGCAACACCGCCGTGCTCGACTTCAGCATGTTCAACGGCTTCAGGACGCTGTCGGCGAACATCGCCGTCGAGCTGCCCGAGGCCGTCCGCGAGAGCACGCACTACCGGCTGCTGTTCCTTGCCGCCCTCGCGTTGTTCGTCATCACGTTCGTGTTCAACACGATCGCCGAGGTCGTGCGCCTTCGTTTCAGGAAGAGGGCTTATCAACTGTGACGACTGCCACACGAGGAGCCGAGGCGGCTCATGCAGCGACCTCGGCGGCACGAGGTGCGCGCGCCCGCCAGCCGCGCAAGCGCGGGTCGTCGCTCGCGGCCGAGGGCGAACCGTGGGTCTGGCTCACGGGCGGGGCGCTCGTCATTTGCATCGCGATGATCGTGGGCCTTCTGGCCCTCGTGATCCGTCAGGGAGCCGGCACGTTCTGGCCCGTTCCTGCCGTGGAGGTGAAGACGGCGTCGGGGACATTCCTGGGGGAGGTCACTCACGACGAAGAGTTCCGCCCGTCACCGGGAACCGTGACCTCCGGGAGCGCCGCCGATTCGCGGGCCGCATCGACGGCCGCAGCAGGAGCTCCGCAAACCCGGCGGCAGTTTCGCGTCGGCAACTTCGAGATCACTGGCGAGCATTACCACTGGGTGCCCCAATACGAAGTGCAGGCCGAGTTCGAGCCCGAGTGGGCGCTCGTGATCGAGCGCATGACCTGGGGACGCTTCTACGGGAAACTCGAGGGTTTCACAGTAGACGGCAAGCCGGCGGCGGCGACGCCCGACGAGGCCTGGCGCCTCTTCAACGAACACCACGCACCGTCGCGCGCGCGTGCCGAAACGGCATCGAGACTCGGGTCGGACGAGCTCGGGGTCGTGAATCACGAACTGGAAATGGAACGCCTCTCGCTTCGCCGGTTCGAGCTCCAGCACGGGCGCGGTTCGCCGGAATTCGCGGCTCGGGAGCGTGCCGTCGCCGATGCCCAGGCGCGCTTGACGGCGAAGGGCGAGACGATCCAGGCGAAGATTCGTGCGATCCGCGCGGAGAACGAGCGCTTCAAGCTCGTGCTGGAGACGGCGACGGGGCCGGATGTTTCTCTCACCGTGGCCGACGTCGTGCGCGCATACCCGGCGAACCGCCTCTCGTTCAGCGAGAAGCTCCGGATCTACGGCGCGCGCTGGTGGGAGTTCCTCACGGCCGAACCTCGCGAAGCCAACAGCGAAGGGGGAGTCTTCCCCGCGATCTTCGGGACCGTCGTCATGACGCTCCTGATGTCGCTCGCGGTCGTCCCGCTCGGTGTGCTCGCGGCGCTCTACCTGCGCGAGTACGCCAAGGCCGGGCCGATCGTCAGCGCCGTGCGCATCGCCGTGAACAACCTCGCGGGCGTACCCAGCATCGTCTTCGGGGTCTTCGGCCTCGGTTTCTTCTGCTACACGCTCGGTGGCGGCGTCGATCGGATCTTCTTCGCCGAGAAACTCCCGAGCCCGACCTTCGGAACGGGCGGCGTGTTGTGGTCGGCGTTGACGCTGGCCTTGCTCACGCTCCCGGTGGTGGTCGTCGCCACGGAGGAAGCTCTGGCCGCCGTTCCCAGGTCGATGCGCGAGGGCTCATACGCCTGCGGTGCGAGCAAGTGGCAGACCATCCGCCGAATCGTCCTGCCGCGCGCGATGCCGGGCATCATGACGGGGTTCGTTCTCGCGATGGCTCGGGGTGCTGGAGAAGTGGCCCCGCTGATGCTCGTCGGCGCCGCGAAGCTCGCGCCCGATCTGCCGATCGACGGGACTGCCCCGTTCATCCACCTGCAGCGCGGGTTCATGCACCTCGGCTTCCACATCTTCGACCTGGGTTTCCAGAGCCAGAACAGCGAGGCAGCAAAGCCCATGGTCTACACGACGACGCTCCTGTTGATCGCGATCATCGTGACGCTGAACGTGGCGGCGGTCGCGGTGCGGACGCGATTGCGCCGGAGATTCCTGACGGGGCACTTCTGATACCGATGCGACTCGCCACACAGATCAAGACACCCATGAAGACGGCACGAAACCTCATGTCGAAGGAAGACGAGCGATCCGGCGCGGCACCGGTGCCGCCGGCAGGTCCGGCCACCGAGCGCCGGCAGATCCCAGCACTGGAGGCCATCGCCCGCGGTGAGCCCGTGGAGACCGAGACCCATGCCGGCGTCGCGGCCGAGCCAGCTGTTCTCGAAATCGAACGCTTCAGCCTCTGGTACGGGAAGACACGTGCGCTCTGGGACATCTCCATGCGCATCCCCAAGGGCAAGGTCACGGCGCTCATCGGGCCGTCGGGGTGCGGCAAGTCCACGCTGCTGCGGTCCGTGAACCGCCTGAACGACCTGGTGGACGGCATTCAGCACCAGGGCGACATGCGACTCAACGGCGACCCGATCTACACGCGATCGATCGACGTCATCGAGCTGCGCAAGCGCATGGGCATGGTGTTCCAGAAGTCGAACCCTTTCCCCATGAGCATCTACGAAAACGTCGTCTATCCGCTGCGCATCGACGGCGTGAAGGACCGACGCGCTCTCGACGAAGTCTGCGAGCGCAGCCTGCGCGGCGCCGCGTTGTGGGACGAAGTGAAAGACCGGCTCGAGACGAGCGGCCTGAGCCTCTCAGGCGGACAGCAGCAGCGACTGTGCATCGCGCGCGCCATCGCGGCCGAGCCGGAAGTGCTCCTGATGGACGAGCCGTGCTCCGCTCTCGATCCGATCGCCACGTCGCGCATCGAAGATCTGATCGCGGACCTGAAGGGGGAGTACACGATCCTCATCGTCACCCACAACATGCAGCAGGCGGCCCGCAGCAGCGACTACACGGCGTTCATGTACCTCGGGCGCCTCGTCGAGTACGGCCCGACGAACGACATGTTCCTCACCCCGCATCGCAAGGAGACGGAGGATTACCTCTCGGGCCGGTTCGGGTGAGATTCGACGTCCTGATCAGCGCGAAAGCAGCGTGTCGAACGCGGCGAGGAGGGTCGCGATCGTGTCCTCCCGGGCTCCGAAGCCCATGTGACCGATGCGCCAGACCTTGCCCCTGAGCGGGCCGAGACCGCCTCCGATCTCGATGTTGAACCGCGAGTAGAGCTGGCGCCGCACGTTCGCCTCGTCGATCCCGTCGGGCACGTGGATCGCCGTCAGCATCGGCAACCGGCGAGGCGCGGGCACGAAGGGCGTGAGTCCCAGGCGCTCGAGTCCGGCGAGCAGGAAGTCCTGGACCCGTCGGTGGCGTGCGAACGCCGCTTCGAGCCCCTCGTCGAGCACGAGGCCGAGGCCCTCGTGCAACGCGTAGATCATCGAGATCGGCGCCGTGTGGTGATAGACGCGATCGGTCCCCCAGTACGAGGCGATCATCCCCAGGTCCAGGTACCAGGACGGGACCTTCGTGCGCCGATTCTTCAGGCGTGAGAGCGCGTTCTCGCTCAACGAGACGGGCGAGAGCCCGGGCGGAACGGAAAGGCATTTCTGCGAACCGGAGTAGCACGCGTCGACGCCCCAGTCGTCGAGGCGCACGTCCGTTCCTCCGAGTGACGTCACGCAGTCGAGGATGAACAGCGCGCCGTGGCGTCGACAGGTCGCGCCGATCTCCTCGACGGGTTGGAGCGCGCCCGTCGACGTCTCCGCGTGGACCATCACCACTGCCTGGGCGGGCTCGCGTTTCAATGCGGCCTCGACTCGCGAAGGATCGATGATCTCGCCAAATGGCGCATCCAGTGCCTCGACGCGGACGCCGATTCGCTCGGCCTGATCCTTCAACCGCGCGCCGAAGACGCCGTTCACGCCGATGATCGCCCGATCGCCCGGCTCGAGCATGTTGACGATCACGGCTTCCATTCCCGCCGAGCCCGTGCCGGGAAGCGGGACCGTGAGCTTGTTCGTCGTGCGGAAGACCGCGCGCAGCCGCCGCATGGTCTCGTCCATGATGGACAGGAACGCCGGGTCGAGGTGGCCGAGGAGCGGTGTGGCCATGGCCCGCAGTACCTCGGGCGGACAGGGGCTCGGACCGGGGCCCAAGAGCGTGCGCGGCGGGACGCGTAACGGAGTCATCATGGCGGCCATGATAGCCGCGGTCACGGGCGCGGGCGTCGCTCAGCGCGCGGAGTACTCGTCGCGGCGGGCGCCGAGCGCGGCATTGATCTCGTCGAGCTTCGTCAGCACGTGGCGGAGGTAGTCGCGCTCGAGTTCGAGTCGCGCCTCGGCCTGGCGTGTCCGGGCCCCGACGATCGCGCCCACGATGGAGACCACGGTCCAGCCGGCGATGGCCGTCGCGACGATGAGGACGACGGCATTCCAGAACGGGATCTCGTAGCTCAGCAGGCGCGTGATCATGGCTTCGCTCCTCGGTCGCGGCGCGGGTGTGGTGCCCGCGCCATTCGTCGGGGTCGCCGCGATATTACCTGCGCTTCTTTCCTCGCCGCCGATCTCCGCCCGTCCGCCGCTTCGGCCCGGCCTTCGATCGCTTCGATGCCGCGCCCGACCGCACGGGCGATCCTGACCTGCCTTCGAGCTTCTCGATGCGCGCCAACAGCTTGCGGCGCTCCTCGTCCAGCTTGTCCACCCGGTCGTTGAGCGACTTGATGGCCTCCTTCGGCCCCGAATCCGCCCGAAGCGCCGAGGCTACGATTCGCGCCTGACGGCGGATCCGCCCGTCGACGTGCTTGCGGTGGGCGAGGGCGTCCAGGGCTCCCGCGGCGTCCGGGTCCCCGAGGGTCCGCAGCGCCTGGATCGCAGAGACGACCGCCCGAAAGCTCTTGTCGTTCAGGAGGTCCGTGAGCGTCTCGCGCAGCGCTCCGCGCGTCTGAGTCCGCGCGCCGAGCTCGCCGAGACCGGCGATCGCTGCCGTGCGACGAAGCTCGTGAACGCCATGGCGAGCCTCGGCCCTGAAAACGGATTCCAGCGCCGGGTCGCGCAGCGCGACCATGCCGTCGAGCGCGGCCCTCGGAACGATGTCGTTCCAGGTCCCACGCTCGTCGAGCCCCTGTGCGAGGAACTCGCGCGCGAACGCCGCGCGTGTCCGCCCCAGTGCGCGGTAGGCGGCGGCGCGTACCCAGGTCGTCTTCTCGGACTGAAGTTGGCGACGGAGCGCCTGCGCTGCGTCCGCGTCGTGGCGGATCCCGAGCGCGTGCGCGACCGCGCTACGTACGCGTGCGTCACGTTGCGTGAGTGCGGCGATCAGCGCATCGCGCGCCGCCGGCGACCCGATGACGCCGAGAGCCCGGGCGATCTCGCAGCGGACCATCCAGAGCGATTCCTTCGCCAGCGCTCGTGTGAGCGCCGTCACGGCGGTCGTCGAGGCCGACCGTGCAAGCGCATCTGCCGCCTCGATCCGCCCCACCAGATCGTCGTCCTCGTTGAGCTGCGTGGTGAGCCACCCGTCCGTCCGATCGAAATCCGTTCGGACGAGGGGACCTCCGCCGTGATTGACCCGGACCCCGCGCGGATCGCCCGGTAGCTCCCAGTCGAATTTGTGCTCGGCGCCCGTGACCCGGAACGTGCGATCGACGAACTTTCCGCGGCCACCCGCGTGCCAGACGCGGCACGGCAGGTCGAATTCGAACAGGGGGGTCTCGGCGTCGACCTTCTGTCGCTGTTTCACGCGGAGCGTCAGCCGCCGCGACGCCGGTTCGTATTCGGACGTGATCTCCAAGTCGGGATGGCCGCCCTTCTGGACCCACTGGTCGAAGAACGCGTCGAGGTTCCGGCCGGTCTCCTGCTCGATCGCGCGTCGCAGGTCCACGGTCTGTGCGTGACCGCGCGCGTGAGACGCCACGTACCGGCGCAGAGCGCGGAAGAAGACGTCGTTTCCGAGCTCGAGTCGGAGATGGTGAAGGACGCAGGCGCCCTTCTCGTAGAGATGGCGATCGAAGAGGTCCGTGGGCGCGTCGTAGGTCCGGCAGACGATGGGCCGGCGGTAGTCCTGGGTGTCCTCCTGGAAGTAACGGCGCGCCGCCTCTAAGAGGTGGTAGCGCCCGCGCTCAGGCGAGTCGCCGTGTTCGTACCAGAGGCACTCGAAATACGTCGCGAAGCCTTCGTTGAGCCACGCCTCGGACCAGTCACGGCACGTGACCAGGTCGCCGAACCACTGGTGTGCGAGCTCGTGTGCGACGAGGTCGTCGCGGTCGATGATGCCCTCGACGCTCGCATCGAGCATCGTGTACTCGAAGAGCGTCGTCGCCGAGCTGTTCTCCATCCCTCCGAAGATGAAGTCGCTGACGACGGTCTGGTCGTACTTCACGAACGGGTACGGGTGCCCGACCAGCTCGGCGAAACGGCGCATCATCGCGGCCGTTCGACCGAACGTCCGGACGGCATCGCCGCGCCGACCTTCTGGCACGAGATAGCGCAGGGGGACTGGCCCAGAGGCGTCTTCGACCACGTCGAAGCGGCCGACCACCAACGACACGAGGTACGTGACGTGCGGCACCTCCTGCAGCCAGTGGAACGTGATCGTCGATGGGCCTTCGGCGCGCTCGAGCAGCTTCCCGTTCGAGACGGCGTCCAGGCCACGCGCCACCGTGACCCGCAGCTCCGACGTCGACTTCTGGTTCGGGTAGTCGTAGCAGGGGAACCAGTATCGGGCGTCCTCGTCCTGGCCCTGGGTCCAGGCCTGCTTGGGTTTCGAGGGGTAGGCCTCGTCGGGGCCCACGAAGTAGAGACCGCGCTGCGGTGAGCCGCGATACCGAATCCCGATCTTCGTCTTCGTTCCGCGCGTCAGCGTTGACGCGAGCCGGATCAGCACGTTCTCTCCGTCATGGGCGAACGCGGTGGTCTTCCCGTCGATGGTGACGTCCTCGATCGTCAGTCCGACGGCGTCGAGGGAGAATGCCTCGAGCTGATCGGGCAGGACCTCCGCGGTGTGCTCGACGGAACCCGAGATCGTCCGCTCCTCCAGGTCGACTGCAATTTCGAGCCGGATGTGCGTGACGTCGAGCACGCGGCTGCGCGCGTGACGTTGGGTCGTTCCATTGAGTGCGAAGGGTCCGCGCGCTTGCCAATGGCGAGCGCAGCCGTGATCATGAGTCTCCATGCCGCTCCATCTTTCGTCGAGGTCGGGGAGTCTAACGATCTCTCGATGAATCCTCCGACCGTCCTTGACGACCCCTCGCCGGAACGGAGGGGCATTCCCGGGCCGGTGCGCCTGTTGGCGGCGGTCGCGATCTTCCTCTGTTGCGGGTGCGCGTCGGCACCCAAGGGCTTGCCCGACCCGTCCGGCCTCGCAGCCAACGGCGAGCGATCGCTGAACGAAGGCCGAGCCGACGAGGCCCGGGCCCTCTTCTACGAGGCGATGCGGGGGGAGGAGCGGCCGTTCCTCGCCTGGATCGGCGTGGCGCGCGCATCCATCGCTCTCGGGGACCTGGAGACTGCGGAGGCGGCCATGTCCCAGGCGCTGCGCTACGACTTCGGATCCGGGGCCTCCGCCGACCTCCTCGGCCGGACGGCGCTGATGCTGGCGCAGGCGCTCGGACGCAAGGGACGCGGACAGGCGCTCGTCGCCGCATCCATGTTCAACCGGGCCCGGCGACTCGACCCGAGCCTGCCACGCCTCACCTACCACCAGGGCCTGGCGCACCTCGTGGCGGCCCAGCCCGAGATCGCAGAGCCCATGCTCGAGCGGGCATGGGAGGAGGCGCCCGGGTCGGCCGACGTGCTTCACGCCCTCGTCCTGAGCTGGCGCCTGCTGAAGTCGCCCGGCACGGCACGCACCGTTCTCGACGACCTGGCGGCGCGGGGCGAGCTTCCGGCGGGCTTCGAGTCCGACCTCGCGTGGGCTCACTCTGCGGCCCCGGATTCGCGGGGTGCGGCGAGCCGCCGAAGTCCGTGATTCGGACTCACCACGTCGGCGTGCGAGCCCTGCGCGCCGCGGCGCACGGTGGCAGCGCGCCTGCCAGCGGTTCTCGGAATGCCGCGCAGGCTGCTCCGTTTTCAGCCCGACGTTTGATGCGCGACCGAACTCGTCTTTACCATTCCTTGATTTGCGGGGGCTAGTCTCGCCTCCGGATGAACCCTCGAACGAGCAGCCAGCGTGATGACTCCGGCAGACGTGCGGATGCGCCCATCGGTGTGGTCCACCGGCCGTCGCCGATCTCGCCATCGTCCCACGGACCCGCGCACCCGGTGGAAAGGCGAACGATGAAGCGCGAGCGGATCCTCGTCATCGAAGACGAGACGGACATCTCCGATCTCGTCCGCTACAACCTCAAGAAGGACGGCTACGACGTCGACGTGGCATCCGACGGCGAGAGAGGGTTGGATCTGGCGCGATCCAAGGCCTACGACCTCGTGCTCCTCGACCTGATGCTCCCGGGCATCGATGGTCTCGACGTCTGCCGCCGCTTGCGGACGGAATCCCGGACGGAGCATCTCCCCGTCATCATGGTCACGAGCAAGGGCGAGGAGTCCGACGTGCTCGTCGGTCTCGGGATGGGGGCCGACGACTACGTCACGAAGCCGTTCTCGGTGAAGGAGCTGCTCGCACGCGTGAAGGTCGTGCTCCGGAGGTCGCGCCCTGACGGTGGGGCGCGCAGCGACCGCCGGCCGGTGGCCCGCGGCGGCATCGAAGTGGATCCCGTTCGCCACGTCGTGAACGTCGATGGCGAGTCCGTCCAGTTCACGTTGGCGGAGTTCCGCCTGCTCCACTTCCTCATGCGCAACGAAGGGCGCGTCTTCACTCGAACGGAATTGCTGCCGCACGTCGTCGGAGACGGCGTCATCGTCGTCGACCGCAACATCGACGTCCACGTGAGGAACGTGCGCAAGAAGCTCGGCGAACGTCGCGCGGAACATCTCGTCACCGTCCGCGGCGTCGGATATAAGTTCGAGTCTTCGCTCTGACGCGTGTCGCGGCGTGACGGCCGCGCGCGCACTCACCGCATGGACGCCGTCGTGAGCTCGGACTCGTGCTGCGCACCCGCCTACTCATCACCTATCTGGGTCTCGTGCTGGTGTTCACGCTGGCCAACTGGTTCGTCCTCGTGCCGGCGGTGCGCCGTGTCGAGCTGGATTCGCAGCGCGACCGGTTGGCGGCGACGGCGGAGAGCGTCGACGCGTTCACAGGCGGCGCCCGAGGCCTCGAGTCTCGCGCCTCGCTCCAGGCACGCGTCGGCGAGCTCGGTCGTGTCGCCCAGTGTCGCATCACGATCCTCACGGCGGATGGCACCGTCATCGCGGACACGGAGCGCGATCCGAGCCTCCTCGAGAATCATGCGAACCGCCCCGAGATCCAGGAGGCGCGCGCCGGCGCACCGGGCTGGAGCCTCCGGCATTCGGGGTCCGTCGGCGACGACTTGCTCTACGTCGCCGTCGTTTCGCGCACGGGGGATGGGTGGGTTCGAGCCGCGGCGCGGGCCGATGGCGTCGCGCGCAAGGTCGACATGCTCGACCGTCTCTTCGCCGGCGGCCTGGGCGCCGAGCTCATCCTGGCGCTCGTCCTGGGATATTTCGTTGCGTCACGGCTCACTCGACGCGTAGATGCACAGCTGGCGATCGCGGATCGGATCGCGGACGGAGACTTCTCGGCGCGGATCGACGCGACAGGCTCGGACGAGATGGCGCGGCTCGGCCGCGCGATGAACCGCATGGCTGAACGACTTCGAACACAGATCGACGATCTTCACGCGGGCAGCCGCGAGCTCTCGAGCGTTCTGGACGCCGTGGCGGACGCCATCATCGCGGTCAAGCCCGACGACTCGATCACGCACCTGAACACGGAGGCCGCGCGCCTGTTCGACGCGGACCGCCGTGCCGTCGGCAGGCCGTTCTGGGAAGTGGTGCGCGATGCGAGCGTGCCCGACCTCGTGGCGCAGGTGCGGCGTGACATGCGCGCGATCGAAGGCAGCCTGTCGTTGAGTCACCCGCCTCCGAGCCGAGACCTCGAGATCCGCCTCACACCCATTCGGGGGGCAGACGGCGGCTACGCCGGAACCGTGATGTCGTTCCGCGACGTGACGCGGCTCCACAAACTCGAGGGCATCCGCCGAGACTTCGTCGCCAACGTCTCCCACGAGATGAAGACGCCGCTGACCAGCATCCAGGGGTACGTCGAGACTCTCCAGGCGGGTGCCATCGGGGACGCCGAGGTTGCCCAGGAATTCCTGGCGAAAATCGAGCGCAACGCCCGGAACCTCGGCCACCTCGTCACGGATCTGCTCGTGCTCTCTCGCGTGGAAGCCGGCGGGATCCAGGTCGATGCCGAGCCGTTCCCCGTCGCAGCCGTCATCGGCGAGGCCGGTGCCGTCTGCGGTGACAAGGCGCGCGAGAAGGGGCTGCACGTTCGCGTGGACGTTCCGCCGCGGGAGTGGCTCGTGCGTGGGGACCACGACCTGTTGGTCCGCGCGCTCGTGAACCTCCTCGAGAACGCCATCCATTACACGAAGCCGGGCGGATCGATATCGGTGGACTGCGCGCTCGCCGCGGGTCGGGTCGAGATCTCGGTGAAGGACACGGGGATCGGCATTCCCGCCCTGGAACTCGAGCGCGTATTCGAGCGCTTCTACCGCGTCGACAAGGCGCGCTCGCGTGCCCTCGGCGGTACCGGGCTCGGCCTCGCCATCGTGAAGCACGTCGCGGAGCGCCATGGCGGATCCATCAGAGTCGTGAGCCAGGAGGCCGTCGGGTCGACGTTCACGCTCTCGCTCCCCGTCGCGACGACGGCCGCCGCCTGACCACCCCGGATCTTCACGCGCGAACTGCCGCCGGGTTCACGGGACGTTTACCGGATCTTCATCGGCGCCCTCTAGTCTGCTTCTCGCCGGTTCGCGCCCGTGGGGGGTGACTGAAGAATCGGTCGTCGTTGGTCACGAGGAGACGCTTCATGTTCAAGACTCGGATCGCCGTCCTGGCCTTGGTGGCATCGTTCGTGGGAGTGACGTCCTGGGCCGTCGCCCAGGGCGAGCCCGCGGACGCGGACGGCAAACTGCTCGACATACTCAAGCGGCGCGGGATCATCACCGACGCCGAGTACGCGGATCTGAAGAAGGACTTCGCCGAGATCCGCGCCCAGTCCGACCTCGAGACGCGTGTGGAGGGACAGGTCGACTCCATGGTGTCGCGGCTCGTGCAGGACGCGCCCAAGACGTCGTACAAGCCGGGCAACGGGTTCACGTTCGCGACGGCAGACGGGAACTTCTCCCTCAACGTCACGGGACGAATCCAGACGCGCTTCACGTACGAGTTCCGCGAGCGGGAGACGCCCAACAATCCGCAGGGGCAGGATCTCCAGAACTTCGCCGTCCAGCGGGCCCGCTTCATGCTCCGCGGGTTCGCATTCGACCCGAAGCTGAAGTACGAGCTTCAAATCGACGCCGCCGGCGACCCCGTGACGGCCGGGAGCTCGACCTCGTCGAACCGCTTCACGAACCTGCGGACGGCGTTCATCGAGTACGACTTCGATCCCGCCTTCAACGTCGGCGCCGGTCAGCTCAAGGCGCCGTACGGTCGTTCATCGGAGATGACCGGGTCGGGCGTCCTCGAATTCGTCGATCGCTCGATCATCGCCGGGGTGTTCGAGCCGGCCTACGAGACGGGGCTGTACATCTTCGGCAAGTTTGGCGGCGAGAAGTCGGACTTCATCGAGTACGGCCTCGGCGTCTACGACGGCGAGCCGCAGAACACCTTCAACAACGACGACGGTCTGGAGTACATGGGACGCGTCGCCATCAGCCCGTGGGGCATGGTCCCGTACTCGGAGGCTGATCTCCGTCCGGCAGAGGAGCGCCACGACTTCAAGGCGACGTTCGCCCTGAATGCGCTCTACGACCAGGAGAACAACACGTCGTTCCCGGCGCCCGACGCTGGCCTGTCGACCTACGAGGACAACTATCGCCTGGGACTCGACCTCACGATGATCTGGGAGGGCTTCTACTCACAGACCGAATTCCACTATCGCCGCGACCACGACGTCACGGAGCGCGAGACGACGGGTTGGTTCTCGCAGCTCGGCTACTGCGTGATCCCCGAGAAACTCGACGTCGGCATTCGCTACAGCGTCGCCGACTGGGACTACGAGACGGCGGGACTGGCGGCGCTTTCGGCCGCGGGCAGCAACACGTCCAATCTCCCGACGGCTCTCCGCGAGTACCTCCTCGTCGTCGGCTACTACTGGCACGGACACGCCGACAAGCTCCAACTCGACTTCGGCCGCGTCGAGGATCACCGCTTCGACCGAGCGACGTCGTCGTCCGACTTCGACGAGTGGCGCCTGCGTCTGCAACTTCAGCTGATATTCTGATCCGATCCCATCGACGGGATCGAGGAGCGACAGGCCGTACGTCGCGAGCGGCATGGCTCTTCCCGATTCGACCAGACCGAGGGCCCGATGAGTCGACACTTCGAGCGTGAGATGGCGGCGTTGAAGCAGCGGATCCTCGCCACCGGAGACATGGTGGAGGAGATGCTTCGGGAAGCCGTCCGATCCGTCGAAAACGGAGATGGTGACGCGGCGAAGTGGGTCATCGCGCGCGACGCCACGATCGACGCCTACGAGGTCGAAACCGAGGAGGAGTGCCTGAAGGCACTCGCTCTTCATCAGCCCGTGGCGCTCGATCTCCGCTTCGTGACCGCCGTGCTCAAGATCAACAACGATCTGGAGCGCATCGCCGATCAGGCGGTGAACATCGCCGAGCGTGCCGTGCGCCTCCTGAACCGGTCGAGCCCGGGGATTCGCGTAGGACTCCACGAGGTCGGTGAGCGCGCGGTCGCCATGGTGCAGAAGTCCCTCGACGCCCTCATCGCCATGGACAAGGAGCGGGCGTTGGAGGTGTGTCGGTCGGATGCCGAGGTCGATGCGCTCTATCGGAGCGCGTGCGAGCGGATCGAGAAGCACATCCAGGCGAGCCCGCAGGACGTGTCCGCCGGACTGGACATGGTCGCCGTCTTGAAGAACCTCGAGCGCTGCGCCGACCTGGCCACGAACATCGCCGAGGACGTGGTCTACACCGTCGATGGCCAGATCATCCGGCACCCGTCACTGGCGCGCCGTTCGCAGCCGCAACAAAAACCCTGAAGCCGCGCGCGGTCGACGCGGCGCCGATTCAGGAATAGAGCCCGGTGCCCCGGGAGCCATGGAGGGCCCAGAACGCCCAGATGTGCGACTCGGGGACCTTCATCCGCTTCGCCAGCGCTGCCGGTTCGTACTTCGCGTTGGCGTACCGGGCCAGGTGATAGGCCTGGATCTCCTTGTGCTCGTGCTGGATCTTCGCGATGTAGGCCGGGTCGCGAAGCTTCGCCAGGTCGTCCTCGGAGAGTTCCGACTCCCAGACCGCGAGGTGCTCGCGGCCCTTCACGTTCAGGGTGATGTTCTCAGGTGTGACGAAGTCCTTCAGTTTCACGGCATGAATCCTCGGCGGGCGATTGTGACGTCGGCCGTAGGGCGAGCCAACGTCTATGAGGATGTCGTCGACCCTCGGAGGTGCATGGGCACAGCCTTGACGGCCGGGCAGATCTCCTGGAAGAAGCACTGCGCGCAGGCCCGGGGATCGTCGACCGTGGGGAACGCCGTCTCATCGTTGCTTCGGGCCTCGAGTGTCTTGAGGTGCCCGAGATCGGATCGGATGAGGTCCGTGACCTCGGCGAGAGCTTCGTCGTCGACGTCGAAGCGCACCTGCTCGACGCCGTCGCCCAGGTAGACCGCGACCGCGTCGATCCGGTCGGCAGGGAACTTCCAGCGATCACGGGCGTGGAGCGCGTAGGAGAGGATCTGGGTACGGTCTTCCGGTTTCTGCGAGCCGGTCTTCCAGTCGAAGATCACGCAGCGGTCCCCGGCCTGGCGCGCGAAATCCGGCCTCGCCCAGACGCGGCAGCCGTCGATCGTGAACACGTCCGGCGAGTTGAAGTCGATGGGGTCGTCGACCGCGAGCCAGGCCTTCGTGTCGCTCTCGCGCAACTCGGCAAAGAGCGGCGAGGCGGCGAAGTTGCGGACGGCGCGGCGCGAAATCTCGCCGAACCGCACCAGTTCCTCCCGGGCGACGCCATCCTGGTAGTAGAGCTCGAAGACGGGCGGGTACTGCTTGGGCCGGGTGAGCCAGCGCTGGGCTCGCGCGTCCGTCCAGACCCTGCGCATGTAGTTCGCGGCGTACTCTTCGGGCGGCCCCTCCAGGGTCGCGCGGCCGCGGACCGTTTCCAGGAGCAGCCGGATCGCCTCGTGAGCTGCGAGCCCGGCCAGCAGGGGCAGGCAGGTCATCTGGGAGAGGCGATACGCGATGCGTCGTTCCGCAGGAGCGTCCGAGTCCCAGCCGTTCCACTTGAGGTAGTACTGGAAGAAGTAGCGCCGACGACATTCGTTGAACGTGGTCGCGCGCGTGCGTGACCACGAGAGCTCGTTCTTGAGGATCGCCATGGGTCGTTTGGGCTCGTAGGATGCACGCCATGGACTCGAGACATCCGGCGCTGGCGCGGCGCGCGCAGAGCTTACTCGTCGTGATCGACATGCAGGAGCGACTCTTTCCCGTGATCCACGAACGGGAGGCCGTGCAGGCGAACGTCCTCCGACTCCTGGGAGGTGCGCGGATCCTCGACGTGCCGGTCCTCGTCTCGGAGCAGTACCCCAAAGGACTTGGGATGACGATCGCGCCGATTCGCGATGCTGCGAGGAGCGCGACGGTGCTCGAAAAGACGGCGTTCTCCTGCGGCGGCGATCCCGCCATCGTCGAGGCCGTTCGCCGCTTCGACCGCGACACGTTGGTGATCGCAGGGATCGAGGCCCACATCTGCGTCCTCCAGACGGCGCTCGACTTCCAGGCCCGCGGGTTCAGCGTCCACGTGGTGGCCGACGCGGTGTCCTCGCGCAGCCCCATGAACCGGGCGGCGGCGCTCGCCAGGCTCGCACGGGCCGGAGTTCAGGTGACCTGCGCTGAATCCGTGCTGTTCGAGTGGCTCGAGGCCGCGGGGTCGGACGCCTTCCGGCAGGTCCAGGGGCTGCTCAAGTAGGTCCCGGGGTGCGGGCGGTCCACGAGGAATTGAGCGTCGCGCACGGCTGGCTTCCCAGGGCTCGCTTGCGCCAGTAGGGTGCCCACATGCCCGGCCGCATCTACGTCCATGAGATCCAGGTTTCCTTCGGCGACGTCGACTACGCGCGCATCCTCTACTACCCGAGGCTGTTCCATTACTGCCACGTGGTGATGGAGGGGTTCTTCGACTCGGTCGTCGGGATGCCCTACGCCAAGGTGCTGAGCGAAAGGAAACTCGGCTTCCCGACCGTCCACACCGAGGCCGACTACCACGATCCGATGCCCTACGGCCTTCGACTTTCGATCGGCCTCAGCGTGCGGGCGGTCGGGACGACGAGTCTGTCGCTTCGCTACCAGGTCCGCGCAGTCGGGGAGGATGAGCCCCGTGCCGAGGCCCGGACGACGGTCGTGTGCGTCGACATGGATCGGTTCACGAAGTTGCCGATCCCGAGGGACCTGCGCGACGCGTTCTCCGACTTTCTGGAGCTGTGACGCAACGCGCGGAAAACCCGGCTTTTCAGCCGGTGAAAGTTCGTTGACGACCTTGCGAAACGTCGTACGCTCTGCGCCGTCAACGCATCGGACCCAAGAGGAGAGCATCCATGGCGAGCGCAAAGAAGGCGGGCAAGGCGAAGGCCAAAGCCAAACCCGCGGCAAAGGTCAAGGCGGCGAAGTCAGCGCCCAAGTCTGCGAAGAAGAAGATGGCCGCTCCGGCCAAGGCCAAGAAGGTCGCGAAGGCCGCGCCTGCGAAGAAGGCCAAGCCCGCAGCCAAGCCGGCGATGAAGGCCGCCCCGAAGAAGGCCGCACCTGCCAAGGCCATGAAGGCCGCCAAGCCCGCTGCGGTGAAGCCGATGCCCGCGAAGCCCATGGCTGCGAAGCCTGCACCGGTGAAGGCCGCACCCGCCAAACCCGCAGCGGTGAAGCCTGCTCCCGCCAAGCCTGCTCCCGCCAAGCAGGTCGCCGTCAAGGCCGCGCCGGCCGCAGCGCCCGCTGCGGCGCCAGCCGCGGCACCGCTCGTCGCCGTCGCGGCCGCTGCAGAAGCCGCCGGGTCGGAGTCTGCCAGTAGCGAGCCGAAGAAGGGGCGGAAGAAGGCGGCAGCTGCGGGCGCGACGACCTCGCCGGCACCGCGCAAGCCCAAGCCCATGGTCGTCGAAGAGGAAGAGGATCGCATCGGCGGCGGCGCTGACTTCGAGGAAGACAACGCGTTCACCGCACCGCACGAAGAGCCGGCCCGCGCCGACGAGGACGATGATGACGAAGCGGAAGCCGAGGTCCCCGAGGACGACGCGCAAGATCTCTTCGAATCCGACGACGACTTCTGATCTCCGGAAGGTCCGATCCGGAACACGCCGCGGCGCCCCCGCGGCGTTTTTCGTTGATGTACCGGAGGACTTCTCCCTCCTCGCGGTGGTGGCCTCTCACGGCTGGTACCAGCTTCCGCCGTTCCGCTACGACGACGCGCACCGCGCTCTCGGTTGCGTCGTCCCTGACGACGACGCCTCTCCGGTTGCGGTCACGATTCGGGAGGCCGAGCGGGGCCATCTGCTCTGTCGTCCATCGCGCCGGTTGTCACGCGCTGCGCGCGCATGCATCGAGGCACGTGTCCGCCGGATGCTCGCACTCGACGTCGAGATCGCGCCGTTCCACGCGCTTTGCCGAGAGGCGCCGGAGCTCACCTGGATCGCCGATCGCCGTCTCGGGCGCGTCCTTCGCGCACCGACTTTCTTCGAAGACGCGCTGAAGACGCTCCTCACGACGAATTGCACCTGGACGCAGACCATCGGCATGGTCGGACGTCTCGTCGAGACGTTGGGCGAGGTGGAGCGCGTCACGGGCGAGCGCGCATTTCCGACGCCGGAGGCCGTGCGCGACGCGGGGATTCGCGTCCTCGTGGACGACATCCGCGTCGGCTATCGGGCCCGAGGCGCGATCGAACTGGCGGAGCGGGCCATCGCCGGGGAGCTGCGGGACATCGACGCGACGGAGACGGCCGTGCTGCGCGATGCGATTCGCGGCTGGTACGGTTTCGGGCCTTACGCCGTGCGGTCCATGCTTCACGTCATGGCACGGGAGGCCGACCCGGTGATCGACTCCTGGGCCATCGCCCAGGCTCGGACGAATCGCGTTCCGGGACGGGCCGCGACGATGAAGGGCCTCCAGCGTTACTACGCGCGCTGGGGCCGCTGGCGCGCCCTCGTGGCTTGGTTCGACCTCAATCGGCCCCACTACGACGAGTGGCCGCCCTGGTTCACCGGGCCGTGACGCGGGGGATCGCGCGACGCTGCGGTTCGAGCTTCCTCCCGGCCGATAATGCCCCGGAGGGATCCGGGGACGCGCGGTCCGTTCGCCCGGGCCGGCGCGGCCGTCGCCTCGGCCTGTCAAGCCGGCACGGTCGTCAGTAGGATCCCGGCTCATTCCCGGGGCCAGCGCTCGCAGCGCCCGTGCACGCGTGGGTTCGCCACGGGAACGTCCGGCACGCCGCATGGTTTTCACGACCTACCACTTCCTGTTCCTGTTCTTGCCCGTCGTGCTCGCGGTCTATTACGTGCTGAACTCCGTCAGCCGCACCGCCCGCACGGTGTGGCTCACGGGGATGACGCTCGTCTTTTACGGCTGGGCGCGCGTCGACTTCGCGGCGCTCCTCGTGATCAGCACGATCATGGACTACTGGTGCGGGAAGTTCATCTCGACTCGCGAAGGCTCAAAGCGCAAGGTGGCGCTCGCCATCTCCATCTGCGTGAACATGGGCCTGTTGCTGTACTTCAAGTACTTCAACCTGGCGATGGACACGACGAACTCGCTCATCGGGGTGTTCGGCGGCCATGCCATCGAGTTCGCGCGTGTCGCGCTGCCCGCCGGCATCTCGTTCTACACGTTCGAGACGATGAGTTACTCCATCGACATCTACCGTCGGGAGGCCACGCCGGCGAAGAGTCTCCTGGAGATGAGTGGCTTCGTCGCGTTCTTCCCACGCCTCGTGGCTGGCCCGATCGTCCGCTACCACGACATCGCGAAGCAGTTGGACGAAAGAACGCACACGATCGAGAAGTTCGGTCGCGGCGTGCTTCTCGTCATGTGTGGCTTCTCGAAGAAGATCCTCCTCGCCGATTCGGCCGCGCGCCTCGCCGACGAAGTCTTCGGGCAGGCCGCTCCAGGCGCTGCGGCCGCGTGGCTCGGCATTATCGGCTACACGCTCCAGATCTACTTCGACTTCAGCGGGTACTCCGACATCGCCATCGGCCTCGGCAAGATGTTCGGGTTCGAGTTCATCATCAATTTCGCGTCGCCCTATCGGTCCAAGTCCATCACGGAGTTCTGGCGCCGCTGGCACATCTCGTTGAGCAACTGGCTTCGTGACTACCTCTACGTGCCGCTCGGCGGCAACCGGAAGGGGCCGGTCCGCACCTACGTGAACCTGGCGCTCACGATGCTCCTCGGCGGCCTGTGGCACGGGGCCCAATGGACGTTCCTCGCGTGGGGTGCATTCCACGGGCTGTGGCTTGCGATCGAGCGCGCCATCGGCAAGAAGGCGCCGTGGTCGTTCCTGCCTGGCCCGCTGCAGACGGCGTTCACCCTCGTGCTCGTGATGATCGGCTGGGTCTTTTTCCGTGCCGAGACGTTCGGGAAGGCTGGCGTCATGCTGAAGGGAATGGCCGGCTTGTCGGGCTGGGATGCGGGCCTCTCCCAGGTGATGCTCATCAACCCGCTGTACCTCGGACTCTCGACGATCGCGCTCGTGCTCGTCTACGTCGGCATTCAATCGGACAAGTTGGTCGAGATCCGCGGCACCATCCGCGAGCCGATCATCGCGTTCGCATTGAGTCTCTCGTTCATGGCGGCGGTCGCGCACATGCTCTTCCAGGAATACAGCCCGTTCCTGTATTTCCAGTTCTGAGGGCGGCACTGGCCTTCGGCACCACCTCCGGCACCAGTCTGCGAGGCGCTCCGACCGACGTCACCTCAGCGCGAGGCCGCGGAAACTCGACGCTCGCACCGGGCTCGATCGGATCGATCCGGTGCGTGGCGCGACGCGGGCGTCGTCGCCGCGCTTCGGGAGCGGCCTGTCGGTGCGGATACCGGGCCAGCGTCGCCTGACGCCGCAGGCCCATCGCGCCGTGTGCCTCGGTCGGTGGTGCGGCGCGTCGGCGCGGGCGACGGCCCGCGCAAGGACGACCCGCTCAGCCGTCGAAGATGTTCTGTGCCTCGGTCGGGATGTACGTGTCGAGGAACGACAGCTCGTTCGCCTCGTTCAGCACGTTGCGCGCGACGACGAGGCGCTGAACCTGGTTCGTGCCTTCGTAGATCTGCGTGATCTTGGCGTCACGCATGTACTTCTCGATGGGGTAGTCGCGCATGAAGCCGTAGCCACCGAAGAGCTGGACGGCATCCGTCGTGACCTTCATGGCGACGTCGGTCGCGAAGCACTTGGCCATGGCGGCGATCTTCGTGCCATTGCCGTCGCCGGCGTCGATCACGCGTGCGGAGGCGTAGACGAGCTGGCGGGCGGCTTCGGTCTGCATCGCCATGTCGGCGAGCATCTGCTGGACCATCTGGAACGAGGAGACCGACTGGCCGAACTGGTGACGGCGCATGGTGTATCGCGTCGCGAGTTCGAGCGCGCCCTGGGCACATCCGACGCCTTGTGCCGCCACGCCCGGGCGAGCGCGGTCGAGCGTCTGCATGGCGTGCTTGAACCCCAACCCGGGCTTCCCGCCGAGGAGCCGCTCAGGTCCGACCTCGACGCCATCGAACACGGTCTCGACGACGGGCACGCAGCGGATGCCCATCTTGTCCTCGACCTTCCCGATGGTGAACCCGGGATCGCCCTTCTCCACGAGGAACGCCGACATGCCGCGCGAGCCGCGGTCCTTCTCCGTCACGGCGAACACGCTGTAGAGGTTCGCGGCACCGCCGTTCGTCGTCCACTTCTTCTCGCCGTGGATGCGCCAGCTCGATCCCTGCGGCACGGCCCGTACCTTCAGGCTGCCAGCGTCGGATCCGGCAGTCTTCTCCGAGAGGCAGAACGCGATGAGCGTCTCACCGGTCGCGATCTTCGGCAGGTACTTCTTCTTCTGGTCCTCGGTGCCCGCCAGGATGATCGGGAACGAGCCCAGCGCGTTCACGGCGAAGAGCACGCCGACGCCGGGGCACGCACGCGACAGCTCCTCGACGACGAGGCAGAGGTTCATGACCCCGCCGCCCGCGCCGCCGTACTCCTTCGGGATCCACACGGACATCAAGCCGGCCTTCGCCAGCGCGTCGCGGATCTCCCACGGGTATTCCTGGCTCAGGTCGTACTTGCGTGCGACCGGGCGGACGAACTTCTCTGCGACTTCATGGGCCTTGGCCCGCCAGTGGAGGTTCTCTTCGGTGTAGATCCCGCGCGACATACCGCATGGCTCCCTTCGCCGCAGAGTGAGTGTGCGCGGCGGGGCCGGATCGTACGCGAGTCGGCGCGCGTGCTCAACGCGAGGCGAGCTGCTCGATCGCCACTGCGACCTCGCTCATTCGAACGTCGCGGCCCAGCTCGCGTGCGACCGACGTCATGACGGATGCGTCGAATCCGCACGGGTTGATCGCTCGGAAATCCGCCAGGTTCGTCGTCACGTTCAAGGCGAAGCCATGGAACGTGCACCAGTTGCGGGCTGCGATACCGAGACTCGCGATCTTCCGCGCCCCAGTCGCATCGCTCGGTCCGACCCAGACGCCGGTCTTGCCGGCGATGCGTTCGCCCCTGATTCCGAAGAGGCTCAGCGCGTCGATCAAAAGTTGCTCGACGGCGCGCATCCACGCGTGGAGGTCTCGTCGACCGGGAGGGAGAAGTCTGACGACGTATCCGACGAGTTGACCCGGCCCGTGGAACGTCACGTCGCCGCCACGCTCGACCTCGACCACCGGGAAGCGCGGGTCGAGCACGTTGGTTCGCCTCGTTCCTCGGCCGAGCGTGATGACGGGCGAGTGCTCGGTGAGGACGAGCGTATCCGGGACCTCGCCCCGCAAGCGCGCCGCCACCAACTCGTGCTGGCGGCGCAACGCGTCGTCGTACTCGGTGATCCCCCAGTGGACGACGCGCATCGCGCTCCGCTCACTTCTTCGGCTGGTAGATGTGGATGGCGTCGCCGTGAACGGCTTCGGACACCTCCATCAGACTCTCGGCGAGCGTCGGATGTGCGTGAACGGTCAGCGCCACGTCTTCGGCCGTGAGGCCTGCTTCGATGGCCAGCGTCGATTCGGCGATGAGGTCCGACGCATTCGCGCCGGCGATGCCGACGCCGAGGATCCGGTCGTCCTTGGCGTCCGTCACCATCTTGATGAGCCCGTCGGTCTCGCGGCCGGCGACGGCGCGACCCAGTGCCGCGAACGGGAACGTGCCGACCTTCACTTCGTAGCCGCGCTTCTTCGCTTCCGCTTCCGTGAGTCCCGTCTGCGCGATTTCCGGATCCGTGAAGATGGCCCCAGGCATGGCGACCACGTCGTAGGCCTCCGACTTGCCGGCCATCACGGCGGCGGCGACCAGACCTTCCTTGGACGCCTTGTGTGCGAGCAGTGCGCCCCCGACGACGTCGCCGATGGCCCAGCACCGCGGATTGGACGTGCGCATGTGCGCATCGACCTCGATGTATCCGCGCTGCGTCGTCTTGACCCCCGCCTTGTCGAGGCCCAGGTTCTCCGTGTTCGGCTTGCGCCCGATGGAGACGAGGACGTGCTCGGTCGTGATCACCTGCTCGCCCTTGGGGGTCTGGATCCGCGTCTCGACGACGTCGCCCTTCACGGTCGCGCCCAGGGCCTTCGTCTGGAGGTGGACCGTGGCCTTCTTCTTCTTGAGGTTGCGGGCGACGACGGCGACGAGATCGGGATCCGTGCCCGGGAGGAGCTGGTCCATCATCTCGACGACCGTGAGCTCCGTGCCGAACTTCATCAGGTACATGCCGATCTCGAGGCCGATGACGCCGCCCCCGAGCACGAGCAGGCTCTTGGGAACGTGGTCGAGGTCGAGCGCTTCGGTCGACGTGATGATCTTGCGTCCATCCACCGGGAAGGTGGGCAGATCGAACGGCCGCGAGCCCGTGGCGATGAGGAACTTCTCGGCCTTGATCGTCTCGGTCGCTCCGTCCTTGCTCGTGACCTCGATGGTGTCGGGGCCCGTGAACTTCGCGTTCCCCCAGACCGTCGTGATCGTGTTGCGCTTGAACAGCTCGCCGATCCCGTTCTTCATCCGCGTGACGACCGAGTTCTTCCACTCGCGCATCTTCGGGAGGTCGACGTGGATGTCCTTGACGGAGATCCCGCACTCGTCGGCGGTCTTCACCTTCTCGTAGAGCTTGGCTGCGCCGATGTACGCCTTCGAGGGAATGCAGCCCCAGTTGAGGCAGACTCCGCCGAGGGCTTCGCGCTCGACGACGATCGTCTCGATGCCGAGCTGGGCGAGGCGGATCGCGGCGACGTATCCGCCGGGACCCGAACCGATGACGCAGGCTTTGGTCGTTTTCATCAGAGTGGGAACGCTCCTTCGGCGGTACCGCTGCCATCCCCGACGACTTCCGCGCGTTGGGCGGCGAGCGTCTGCGGCAGCTTGCTGTACACGTCGGTGAACAGGGTGTCGACGGCGGGCTGGATCGCCGGCTCGGCCGTCTTCAGTCCCGCGTCGATCTCACTGCGGATCTCGCCGAGCATGCGGTCGAGTTCCGCCTGGTCGAGAACACTGCGGGCGGTGAGGTGTTCCTTGAACCGCTCGATTGGATCCACCAGCAGCCACGGCTGCATCTT
Source organism: Planctomycetota bacterium (assembly GCA_044222185.1). Lineage (GTDB taxonomy): Bacteria > Planctomycetota > CAIWVZ01 > JBGANV01. The sequence continues at coordinate 2,190,233 of JBGANV010000001.1, read as the reverse complement.
GGATTCGTCGCGATACCGCGTGGGATCGTCGGACGACGAGTGGCCGCCGCGGCGATACGTGACGCATTCGACGAGCGTGGGGCCATCCCCGCGACGCGCGCGCTCGTGCGCCTCGCGGACGGCCGAGACGACGGCGAGCACGTCGTTGCCGTCGACGCGGACACCCGGCATGCCATAGGCCGTCGCCTTGATCGCGATGCCGTCGGACGCCGTCTGCTTCGCGAACGGCACTGAGATCGCCCATTGGTTGTTCTGACAGATGATCACGCAGGGCACGCGACCGACCGCCGCGAAGTTCAGCGCGCAGTGGAAGTCGCCTTCGGAGGTTCCGCCGTCGCCGATGTAACCGTAGGTCACCACGTCGTCCTTGCGGATCTTCGCGGCCCAGGCCGTGCCCACGGCCTGCGGAAGCTGCGTCGCGATCACGGACGAGAGCGACACGAACCGGTGCTCGCCGCTCGAAAAATGCATGGGCATCTGGCGGCCCTTCTGCGTGTCGAGCACGTTCCCGAACATCTGCCCGAAGTAGCGAGCGATGGGGAAACCGCGCATGAGCAGGATGCCGCCCTCCCGGAGGGCCGGGTAGATCCAGTCGGTCGCGCGCGCGACGAAGCCGGAGCCCGCGATCGACGCCTCCTGTCCGGCGCTGGGCCCGAAGAAGGCGATGCGCCCTTGCCGTTGCAGGAGCAACATCTTCTCGTCGAGCGCCCGGATCAGAAGCATCCAGCGAAGCAGCGACAGGAGCTCCGTCGGCGACAACTCGGGTGCCGGGATCGTCGCGGGCTCGCCCGCGACGGGCATGACTCGCAGCATGGGCTGCACGTCAGTCGCCCAGGAGCAGGAGGCCCGGGTTGCCGAGCAGACGCTTGAGCTCGAGGAGGACGCGTGAGGCCGTGGCGCCGTCGACGACGCGGTGGTCGAGGGTGATGGAGACGTAGCCCATCTTGCGGATGACGATCTGGCCGTCACGGACGACGGGGCGGTCGGCGATCTGATAGAGGCCGAGGATCGCCACCTCCGGGTAATTGATGATCGGCGTCGCGAACAACCCGCCGATCGACCCGGCCGAGGTGATCGTGATCGTGGATCCGATGAGGTCTTCCCGCGACGCCTTGCCGGCGCGACCGAGCTCGGAGAGGCGCGAGATCTCCTTGGCGATCGAGAGGACGCCACGACGGGCCACGTTCTTCACGACGGGCACCATCAAGCCGCGGTCCGTGTCGAGGGCAAATCCCACGTGCACGTCGTGCTTGATGACGAATTCGCCACGGGCTTCGTCCAGAGTCGCGTTGATCGACGGGAACTTGCGGATCGTCTGGAAGAGCGCCTTCATGACGAAGGGCAGGTACGTGAGCTTGGTCCCAGCCGCCGAGGCTTCGTCCTTCGAGGCCTGGCGCAGCCCGTCGATCGCCGAGAAGTCGATCTCGTCGACGAGCGTGAAGTGTGGGGCGGTGTAGAGCGACCGCACCATCTGGTCGCCGATGGCCTTGCGCAGTCCGCGGTAGGGGATGCGTTCCTCGGCTCCGCCGGCGGGTGTCGGCGCGTAGCTCTCGACGGCGCGGGAGATGACGGGCTCGCCGCCGTTCGGCTGGGCCGGCTCGGCGACGGGCGCCAGCACCGAGCGGACGTCGTCCTTCAGCACGCGCCCGCGCGGTCCGCTTCCGGCGACCTGCGCGAGGTCGACGCCCAGTTCGCGCGCGAGTTTTCGGGTCGCCGGCGTCGCCAGGACCTTGTCGCGCGGGGTTGCGGGAGCAGCAGGGGCCACGACGGCGGGCTGTGCCGGCGCGGCGGCTGCAGGCGCAGCGACGGGCGCGGGCTTCGCCGCGGGTTGCGGCGTTGGCGCTGCGGCTCTTGGGGCGGGCGCGGGGGGCGTAACCGGCGCCGCCGGTTTGGGAGCCGGCGCAGGCGCGGGCTTTGCCGCGGGCGCCGGGGGCGTCGCCACCGCCGGGGCCGCGGCCCCGCCGGCGATCTGTTCGATCACGACGATCACCGAGTGCACCGGCGCCACGCCGCCTTCCTTCACGAGGATCTTCTGGACGCGGCCCCCGACCGGGGACGTGATCTCGACCGTCGCCTTGTCGGTCATCACCTCGACCATGGGCTGGTCTTCCTTGACCGAGTCGCCTTCCTTCACGAGCCACTTCGTGATCTCGCCCTCGGCGACGCCTTCACCGATGTCCGGCAGTTTGAATTCGTACGGCATGGGTTCGTCTCCCCGGCGGTGGCGGATGCCACGGGCCGGTTCAGAAGTTCATGACCTTGTCGACGGCCGCGAGGATGCGCTCCGCGCTCGGCATGTACACGTGTTCGAGCGCGTATGGGAACGGTGTGTCGAATCCGGTCACGCGCAGGACCGGGGCTTCGAGTGATTCGATGGCGCCCTCGGCGACGAGGGCGGCGATCTCCGCGGCGACGCTGCAGGTGCGCGGCGCTTCCGCGACGATGACGACGCGACCCGTGGCACGCGCTGCGGACAGGATGGCATCCACGTCCATGGGGACCAGGGTGCGCAGGTCGAGCACGAGCGCCTCGATCCCCCGGGATGCGAGCGTGGCGGCAGCGTCCAGGCACAGGTGAACGCAGGATCCGTAGGAAATCAGCGCGACGTGCGACCCCTCGCGCGCGGTGCGGGCCCGTCCCGGCTCCACCACGAGGGTCGGGTCGTCGGAGACCTCGTCCTTCACCGTCCGGTAGATCTTCTTCGGTTCGAAGAAGATCACGGGGTCGTCCCCGCGGATCGCGGCCTTCAGCAGGCCCTTGGCATCGGCCGGCGTCGAGGGGTAGTAGACGTGCAACCCGGCCGTGTGGACGAAGTACGCCTCCGGCGACTGGGAGTGGTACCCACCGCCGCGGATGCCGCCGCCGGCGGGCGTCCTGATGACCAGCGGGCACGTGAACTCGCCGCCCGAGCGGTAGCGCATCTTCGCGAGTTCGGACGTGATCTGGTCGAATGCCGGGTAGATGAAATCGGCGAACTGGATCTCGACGACCGGCTTGAGCCCGTACATCGCCATCCCGATGGCCGTCCCGACGATCCCCGACTCGGCGAGCGGGGTGTCGATCACGCGCGCCTCGCCGAACGCGTCGAGGAGCCCCTCCGTCGCCCGGAACACGCCGCCGTTCTTCGCGATGTCCTCGCCCAGGACGACCACGCGCTCGTCGCGGGCCATCTCCTCCCGGAGGGCCGATTGGATCGCTTGGAGGACGGTCTGGGTGGTCATGACGGGCGATGGGGGCAGCGTTTGCGACCGCGCCGGCGATGTCTCTCCCTCGTCCGGTTGCGGGGACGGAGAGGGTAGCGGATCGGGCGAAGTTATCGAGACGGGGGAGGCGCGGCTGGCGCGATGGCGCTGGCGGCGGCGCGGGTCGGGGCGGCCCGGTCGGCGCCGATCGCGGCGTCCGCGGCGGCCGGACCGCATCAAACCTCCGTTCGCTCGCGCAGGTACCGCTCGACGAACAGCTCGCCGGCCTTGTAGGACGAACGGACGAGCGGCCCGGACGCGCAGAAGAGGAACCCGAGACCGAGGGCCTCGTCCCGCCAGGCATCGAATCGGGCCGGAGGGATGAAGTCGGCGACGGGGAGGTGATCGGGAGTGGGCTGGAGGTACTGACCAAGCGTGACGACGTCGACCCCGACGTGGCGCAGGTCCTTCAGCGTCTGGCGGACCTCGTCCTCCGTCTCACCGAGGCCGAGCATGATCGAGGATTTGACGAGACGCGGCGGTCCATGGCGCTTCAACAGCTCGAGCGCGGCCAGCGATTGCCGGTAACTGCTCTTTCCGTCCCGGACCTTCTTCGTGATGCGTTCGACGGTCTCCAAGTTGTGCGCCAGCACGTCTATGGACGACTTCGCGAGGGGCTCCAGGTCCCGTTCACGCGCGCGGAAATCGCCCAGGAGGGCCTCCACGAGCGTGGTCGGCGAGGCGGCCTTGATGCCGTCGACGCAGCGGATGACGTGGGCCGCGCCCCCGTCGGGCAGATCGTCCCGGTCGACCATCGTGAGGACGACGTAGCCCAGGCGCATCGTCGCGACGGCGTGACCGACCTTGTTCGGTTCGTCTGCGTCGAGCCACCCTCGCGGGTTGCCGGTCTTCACGTTGCAGAAGCGGCACGCACGGGTGCAGGTGTCACCCATCACCATGAACGTCGCGGTGCCAGCGCCCCAACACTCACCGATGTTCGGGCACCGGGCCTCTTCGCAGACTGTCGACAGGCCCAACTCCTGTCGCAGGCCCTTGATCCGGAGGTAGTTCTCGCCGGACGGCGGGCGCACTTTCAGCCACTCGGGTTTTCTGCGGATGCCGGGGTCCATGGAAGGCGTCGCCACGTGCTGCGCGGACGTGGGGTTTTAGGACGCGGGCTCGGCGCGGACAAGCGACGGGGCCGGGCGTTCGTGCGGCCGATGCGGGGAGCGGGGGGATCCACCGCGGCGATGGCCGTGCGCTCGCGGCCCCCGGTTGCGTCGTCCGCCCGGGCACGTTCGCATGCTGACGCGGCGAGGTGTCAGAGTGCCGTTCCCGGGGAGGGGCAGGCCTTGGTGCAGCGTCTTCCGGCGCCGCGCGCGACGGAGGGGCGCTCGCCGTCCTCCGTGCGGGGCGCCTCCGTAGACGGGCGGCGGGTGGCGGCGAGGTCGACGCGAGCCCGGATCCCGCCGTCCGGCGGTCCCCAACACGATCGAGGAGCGCGTCCCAGGGCGACGCGCATCGTCACGTCAGCTCAGAGCTGCTTCCAATCGGGATTCGTGACGTACGGAGCCCCGTTGAGCGGAACCACGAATCCCTGTCCGAACACGTTCAGTCCGCTGAGCTGCGGCAGGTTCGGGATCTGCACCGTGACGCTGAATTCCCCGGAGCTGTCCATGGTGCCGGACCCGAGGACGACGGCGGAGCTCGGGTGGAGGAACGCGAGGCCTGGGGGTCCAAAGTTCAGCACGCTCACGTTCAGGGCGAGCGCAACGACGGCCGAATCACCCGGGTTGCCGAAGGCCGTGAAATCGGCGTGCTGTCCGATGTTTGCGCCACCGCCGATGGAGAAGGTCTCGTTCGTCACCTGGAGGTAGGTGATGTTCACCATGGGCAGGGTGGTCGAGCCGTTCCAGACGCCGTCCGCTTCGATGTGCTGGCCCACGAGCGCCTGGAGGTTGTAGGCCGTGCTCGAGATCCGGACCTTCGTGCAATCCACGACGAATCCCGTGCCCGGGCAGTAGTAGCAGACCGCTTCGCCGTTCTCGACTTTGCCGCGGAAGTGGACCTGCTGGGCCTCGGCCGATGCGGCGACGAGCCCGACGACGAGGAGGCAGACGGCGATCCAGTTGCGATTCGACATGGTGGTCCTGTTCCCGACGCGCCTGCTCCAACGTCAGCCCGCGCCGCGTGACACGAAGAGATGTGCGTGACGTACCGTGGCCAATGAACTCGCCGTGAACGGCGAGACGGCGCGCATGACGAGTGAGGAGGCGCGCGACCACCGACGCGGGCCGACGCGTCGGCGGCGGTCGCCCTCGGCGAGCCGTCGAACTCTCACGTCATAGAAGTCTGAGCGACCAGATCTCAGTCTCGTGTCATTTTTACCCGGCTCGGACCCCGCAGGTGCCGCCCGGCCCCGGGTCGACGACATCCCAACCGGCCGCGGCAGGGCTGCGATAATCGGCCCATGAGCGAGCCCGCCGACACCTTCACGTGCCCGATCTGCAACGAGGCCCACCCGGTCGCGGATCTGATTCTGGCGCAGGCCGTGCGGTCCCGCGTCATCACCTTGATCCGCCGCGATCACCCTCGATGGCCGGCGTCAGGCCCGTTGTGCACGGCCTGCCTGCGCCGATACCGGGCGCAGTACGTCGAGCACGTGCTGAAAGTGGAACGCGGGGAACTCACGCGCCTCGAACACGACGTCATCCAGAGCCTCCGGGAGCACGAGGTCCTCGCGAGGAACCTCAACGCCGAGTTCGAGAAGGACGTGTCGTTGGGGGCGCGCCTCGCGGATCGAGTCGCCTCGTTCGGCGGCAGCTGGCGGTTCATCCTCGCGTTCGGCGCCGTCCTCCTGGTCTGGATCGTCATCAACGTGGTCGCAGGGTCGACGCGGGCATTCGACCCCTATCCGTTCATCCTTCTGAATCTCATCCTCTCCTGCCTCGCCGCGATCCAGGCTCCGATCATCATGATGAGCCAGAACCGCCAGGAGGCGAAAGATCGTCTGCGCGCCGAGCACGATTACCGTGTGAACTTGAAGGCCGAGCTCGAGATTCGACACCTGAATCTGAAGATGGACCAGCTCCTCACTCACCAGTGGAGCCACCTCCTGGAGATTCAGAAGATCCAGGTCGAGCTGATGGAGGAACTGGCGCGACGCAAGCCGGCGACGTGAGGTTGGGACCTCGGCGCCCTCGGGGTTGACACCGCGCGTATGATCGCCGCGCCCTCGGGAATGGGGGATCGGAGTCAGCCGATGGGTCGCCGGTGGAACGTCAGTGCCCTGCTTTGTGGTTGGTTGGTGCTCGCTCTCGTCGCCGGTGCGCAGCAGCCGCCTGACGCCAGGCTCCCGTTCCAGGACCCGGACCTTCCACTCGACGCGCGCGTCCGCGACCTAATCGGCCGTCTCACTCTCGAGGAGAAGGCGAGCCAGGGAGTGATGAACTGCGCGGCGATCCCTCGTTTGGGCATCCCGCGATACCACTGGTGGAGCGAGTGCCTCCACGGCGTCGCACGGGCCGGCAAGGCGACGGTGTTCCCGCAGGCGATCGGCCTCGCGGCGACGTGGAACACGAACCTGCACTTCGCCATCGCGAGCGCGATCTCGGACGAGGCTCGCGCCAAACACCAGCACGGGAAGTTCAGCGATCAGTACGGCGGGCTCACGTACTGGAGCCCCACGATCAACATGGCGCGCGACCCGCGGTGGGGCCGCACGGAGGAGACCTACGGCGAGGATCCGTACCTCTGTGGGAAGTTCGCCGCCGCCTTCGTGCGCGGCCTTCAGGGCGATGATCCGCGCTACCTGAAGATTGCGGCGACGGTGAAGCACTTCGCCGCGAACAACGAAGAGGACGCCCGATACACCACGCGTCCGATGATCTCCGAGCGCGCGTTGCGCGAGTACTACCTGCCGGCATTCCGCACGGCGATCGTGGAGGCCGGATGCGAGTCCATCATGAGCTCGTACAACGGCATCAACGACGTTCCGAACTCCATGAACCCGTGGTTGCTGACGGACGTGCTCCGCAGCGAGTGGGGCTTCCGGGGGACGGTCGTCACGGATGTCTCCGCGCCCGAGCGGATGAAGGACAGCCACGGCAAGGTCGACTCCTATCCGCAGGCCGCCGCCGCTTCGTTCAAGGCTGGTGCCGACGTGATGTCACCGTGGCTTCCGGACTTCTCCAAGTACATCGTGGAGGCCGTTCGCACGGGGCTGCTGGACGAGGCCACGCTCGATCGCGCGCTGTTCCGCAGTCTCTCCACGCGATTCCGACTCGGGATGTTCGACCCCGTGGACCGGGTTCCGTGGTCGAAGATTCCTGCGAGCGTCGTCGGCTGTGACGAGCACATCGCACTCGCATTGGAGTCGGCGCGGCAGTCGTTCGTGCTGCTGAAGAACGCCCCGAGCGCGAAGACGAACGCCGCGCTACTCCCGATCGACGCGTCCAAGATCAGGAGCATCGCGGTCCTCGGCCCCAACGCCCATCGGATCCTGTTCGGCGGTTACAGCGGCGAAGCGGCCCGCGAGGTCCTGTCGCCCGTCGAAGGCGTGAAGAAGGCGGCAGGGCCGGGAGTCGAGGTGAAGACCCAGAAGTGGGCGCTCGCCGAGAAGGAGACCTGGTTCGAGACGATCCCGACGGCGGTCCTGCGTCCCGCTGCGGATGCGCCTCCCAACGCCCACGGTTTGCGCGGAGTGTATTTCCGCAACCGCAACCTCGACGGCGAAGTGCTCACGCGCCTCGATGCCACGGTGGATTTCGACTGGGGCAAGAAGGCCCCGGATCCATCCATGCCCACGGAGAGTTTCAGCGTCAGGTGGAGCGGCGTGCTGACGCCGCCCACGTCCGGTGACTACGACATCGGCGCCAAGACGGACGACGGCGCGCGACTCTTCCTGGACGACAAGCTCGTGATCGACGCATGGCACGAGCGGGGTCCGGTTCACGATTCGATCACCGTCACCCTCGAAGGCGGCAAGGCGTACCGCATCGTGCTCGAGTACTTCGACAAGCAGGGCGATGCGAGCGCGCGCCTCGATTGGGTGACGCCGGAGAAGCGTCAGGTCGATCGCCTCGCGCCCGAATACGAGCTCGCGAAGTCCTGCGACGTCGTCGTCGCCGTGATGGGCCTGGGGCCGGAGTTCGAAGACGAAGATCGCGACCGGCGCGAGTTGGGACTACCGAAGGATCAGGAGAGCTATCTGCAAGCCCTGATGGCCGCGAATCCGAACACGGTCCTGGTTCTCATGAATGGCGGGCCGCTGTCGGTGCCGTGGGCGGCGGAGCACGTGCCGGCCATCTTGGAGATCTGGTACCCGGGTGAGGAAGGTGGGACGGCGCTCGGCGAGATGCTCTTTGGCGCGACGAACCCGTCGGGACGACTGCCCGTGACCGTCGTCGCGTCCACGGAGCAGCTCCCGCGGATCGGCGATTACGAAATCTCGCGAGGGCGCACCTACCAGTATCTGCCGACGCGGCCGCTCTTCGCGTTCGGTCACGGGCTGAGCTACACGACGTTCGAGTACGGCAACGCGACCGCGAGCCCGGAAGAGGTCCCTGCGGATGGCACCGTGACCTGCGTGGTGCGCCTGACGAACTCGGGCTCACGTGCCGGCGCCGAGGTCGTGCAGGCCTATGTCCACGCGGTCCAGCCGTTCGCAGTCCAACCCGAGCAGCGGCTCGTGGCGTTCAAGCGGATCCAACTGGAGCCGAAGGCCACGGCGTCCGTCGAGCTCGAGCTTCGCGTGCGGGACTTCGGGTCCTGGGACCCGGTCGGGCAGCGTTGGGTCGTGCCCGCGGGCTCCTACGAGATCCGGTTCGGCGCCTCGTCCGCTGACATCCGACTGCGCGCCACCGTGAAGGTCAAAGCCTGAGGCTCGCGACCGCGTCGTCCTCAGTCGCCGAGGTCGACGTCGTCGTCCGGCGGTGTATCGCGTCGCGCGCGGTGCAGCGTGAACGTGTGTCCGATGACCTGAACGACGTCGGCCCTGGCTGCCGCCGCCAGCTCGGTCGCCGCGGCGGCCGTGGTCTCGGCCGTCGCCTTGGTGCATTGGACCTTCACGAGCTCGGTTTTCTTGAACTCGACGTCGAGCGCCTGCACGACTCCGGGGGTGACGCCGTTGGGTCCGATGCGGACGGTCGGCGTGAGGTGGTGGGCCTGGCTTCGAAGGGCTCGGAGAGTGGCTCGGTCGAGTGTCATGGTGATCGGCCGCGACGGGGCGGGCGCGAGGTTAGCACACCGGATAGACTGCGGTCCTTCGATCCGGCGGGGCGCTGCCGGGCAAGGAGTTTCCCATGGAAGGCCCCGGTCCCCATGTCGTCGTCGGCCGTGCGCCGAACCCGGTGATCGCTGGTATGTGGGCGGAGGCGCTCGAGCGTGAGGGAATCCATGCGGTCATTCCCGGTCGTTTCCTCGCGGATGGCTGGGCGACGTGGCAGACGATCATCGGCGCGCTGGGCTGCGAGATATCGGTGCCGGCGCGCGACCTCGCGCGCGCCCGCGAGATCCTCGACGAGATCAAGCCTGGCGCCGACGCCATGGACTTCGGCGAATTCGATGACGACGACGACCTTCCGTCGAGCGACGGGCGGAGTCTTCCCGGCACCGTCGCCGACGCGTTCTGACGCCGTCCGCGGGCCCGCGCTCGGAGCGATTCAAGACCGGCCGCTTGCAGGGACCGGCTCCGTTCATGGCGTGTGGCACGCCCGCCAGGCCTGACACCGCGTCCGCGGAGGTCATCATCACGACACGCACGATCGTTCCGTCCGTCGTGGCGCGGAGCCACCGAACGAACGACGACCCGTCTTCGTCGGGCATCTGACGATCGACGAGGACGATGTCGAAGTTCGTGCCTGTCTCCGCGGCGGACCCGGCCGAGGTGTGATCGACGCTCCACACCTATGGCTGATGCTCGAGGACCGCTCGGTTCGTCGGACGGTCGTCGGCGGTCATCGCGCGCAGTTCCTGCAGCCGTTCCGTTTGGAGGGGACCTCGACCGATCGGGGCCTTCGCACGCGCCGGGTCGGAATCAGTGCTTCTTCACCGGCACGTTCGTCTTCTTGAAGTACTCGACGACCTCCGCCTCGTACTCGGGCGTCACCTCGTCGAAGTTGCGGTCCACGAGCTTCTGGCGGAGCTCGCGCGGGAGGTTGCCCCACAGCTCGTTCACGAGGTCCATCGGAACCTTCTGCTTCGGCCCTGGCTCCTTCTCGGGCCCGTCGACGTTCTGGCCGCCGGCCTTCTCACGAGCGGTGCCGTCTTCGGGGCCGCCGCCCTTCTTGCCGCCCGCCGACTCACCGGGTTTCTTCTTGCCCGGACGCCTGGCCGAGTCATCCGGCTTGTCGGACTTGTTGCGGTCTCGCGCCGCGCCGCGCGCCTGCGAACCCTTGCCGTTCGGCTTCGACGATCCCTTGGGATTCCCGCCACCCGGGCTGGAACCGGCCCCGCCGCTTCAACACTTCAGATGATCGAGGAACGTGTCGATGTCGCTCACGATCTGGTCGCCACGCTTCTTCGCCTGATCGAGGACCCTGTCGATGTCCTCGATGACCTTCTCACCGGTCTTGGGGTCGTGAGGGCCGAGCCGTCCCAGCTCCTCCTCGATCTTCGCCATGTTCCGTCGGATCTGGCGCAACGTCCCGGCGTGGTCGAATGCGTCGTCATCCTCGGCCTGGGCGTGCGCGGTCCCACTCGCCAGCACGAACGCGAGCCCGAGCAGGCTGGCGGCCGTCAACTGGAGCCATCGTCCGGATCTCGGCATGGTTCGGTCCTCGTCTTGGGGGGCCGCAGTCCTGTCGCGCGGCCCTCGCAGTGGGGCCGATCTTCGTCGACGGAGACGGCGAGGCCCAAGGAAAAAATCCCGCTGGGGTCGGGAGCTGCCGGCAGCGCGCCACCCCGCGTGGTATCCATGGCCTCGGCAACCGCGCCGATACCACGCATGGCTGACGTCGACCCGACCCAGGAATTCCAGGACCTCTACCGCGCCGATCGTGCGGCGGGCCGGATCCGTAGCCTGGCCGATTATCAGGCTTTGTGGCCGGGTCATGAGAGCCTCATCGCCCGTGAGCACTCCCGCGTCTCGGCGTCGGACGAGACCGTCCGCGTCGGCCGTGAAACCCGCAAGCAAGCCACTGATTGGCGTCCGGGCGACAGGCTGGCGCAATACCAGATCGAGGACGAACTGGGGCGTGGCGGCCAGGGTGCGGTGTATCTCGCGACGGACACCCGGCTGCACCGACGCGTGGCGCTGAAGCTGCTGTCGTCCACGGCGGCCCCAGGCTCGGAGACCGTTCGCCGCTTCCAGCGCGAGGCCGAGGTCGCCTCGCGGTTGGACCACGCGGGTATCTGCACGGTGTACGACTCCGGCGTGGTGGGCGAGACCCCATACATCGCCATGCGCTACGTCCGCGGCGAGACGCTCGCGCGCCGCATCCAATCGCTTCGGACCGGCACCGCCACCGACAGCACCTACGTCGACCTCGGCGTGACGCACCGGACGGCGCGGGAGGCGACGGCGGTCCGCCGCGTCGACCAGGCCACCGTTCCGATCCGCCCGGACCTGCTCGCCGCCATCGAGCTCGTCGAGAAGGCCGCGCGCGCACTTCACGCCGCACACGAGGCGGGGGTGATCCACCGCGACATCAAGCCGGGGAACATCATGGTGGGCGAGGACGGAAACCCCGTGGTTCTCGACTTCGGACTCGCGCGCGACCTCTGGGCTGACGACGTCGGTCTGACCCAGGCGGGCGACCTCTTCGGGACGCCGGCCTACATGTCACCCGAGCAGGTCGCTGCGACGGGAGTCCTCGATCGCCGGACGGACGTCTACTCGCTCGGAGCCACGCTGTACGAGTGCGTGACGCTGCGTCCACCGTTCGAAGCGCCGACGCGCGCCGCGCTCTGGCAGCGAATCCTCCGGGACGAACCGGCCGATCCTCGCGTGCTGAACCTGTCGATCTCGCGGGACCTGGGCGTCGTCATCGCAACGGCGCTGAGCAAGGATCGCGACCGTCGCTACCAGAGCGCACTGGCGTTCGCGGAAGACCTGCATCGCGTGCGGAACCACGAACCGATCCTGGCCAAACCCGCGACGGCGTTGTCGCGGGCGGTGAGCTGGAGTCGCCGGAATCCATCGCTCGCAACGGCCCTCGTCGCGATCTTCGTGATCCTCGGGGCGGCGCTCATCGTCAGCCAGAGTCTCCTTCACGCCACCGAGCGTGAGCGCGATCGCGCCGACGAGAACGCGCGGACTCGCGCCGTCGCGCTGGCGGATTACGAGCGACTCGCCGACGGAAAGCGGCTGGCGGATCTCGCGCGCGAGGCGGCCGACCTCTTCCCGGCGATGCCGGAGATGACCGCGCGCCTCGAGGACTGGTTGCGCCGGGCGCGGCAGCTCGCGTCGAACCTCGAGGCGCACCGGGTCGCGCTGGCGAACCTCCGCGCCGGCGCCAACGAGCGCCCTGCATCGGCTCCAGCGGACACGCGTGCAAAACGGACCGAGTGGCGCTTCTCGCGAACGGAAGACCAGTGGAAGCACGATTACCTGACGGGGCTCGTGGATGACCTCGCACGGCTCTCGGATCCCGATCCGGCCATCGGTCTGATCGCCGACGTCGACGCGCGATTGCAGACCTCACGCACGGTCACCGAGCGGACGGTCGGGCGCTTCGCGGCGCAATGGAACGAGGCCGTCGCATCGATCGGCGATGCGGCCGCCTGTCCGAAGTACGGTGGGCTGCGGATCCGACCGCAGTTGGGGCTCGTCCCGATTCGCCGCGATCCCGACTCGGGGCTCTGGGAGTTCATCCACGTGGCGACCGTCGCCCCGGGTCATGGGCCGCAGCCCAAGGTCGGGCCCGATGGACGATATGCCCTCGTGCCGGAGGACGGCGTGGTGCTCGTCCTCGTGCCCGGTGGGACGTTCGCCATGGGCGCGGCTCGACCCGACGACGCGCAGACGTCCGGCGAACCCAACGTGGACGCCGCGGCCGTCGCCGACGAGAGCCCGGTGAACCGTGTGACTCTCGCTCCGTTCTTCATCTCGAAATACGAGATGACCCAGGGGCAGTGGCTCCGTGCGACGGGTCGAAACCCGGCGTCCTATGCTGCGGGACTGCGCGCCGGGGGGACGGTGTTCACGTTGACGCATCCGGTCGAGTCCATCGGACACGCGGACGCGATCCGTGTGTCGTGGCAGCTCGGTCTCACGGTGCCGACCGAGGCTCAGTGGGAATACGCGGCGCGCGCGGGCACGGCGACCCCGTGGTGGAGCGGACCAGACCGCGAGTCCCTGCGCCAGCACGGAGTCGCGGCGAACCTGGCGGATCAGGCCGCACTGCGAGGTGGTGCTCAGTGGCCCGCGATCGGCGACTGGCCCGAACTCGATGATGGTTTCGTGCTGCATGCCCCCGTCGGATCGACGCGCGCGAATCCCTTCGGGCTGCACGAGGTCCACGGCAACGTCTTCGAGATGACCCGCGAGCCCTACGCGCAATACAAGGAACTGGCGGCGTCGGGTCCGGAAGGGCTTCGTGCCGGTGATCAGTCGGACGGGTTCATCGCGCGAGGCGGCAGCTTCACGTTCAACGCGAATTATGCGCGAGTCTCGTTTCGCTACGGTCTCGCGCCGAACTACCACAACGACGACCTGGGCGTCCGCCCGGCACGCCGTCTGGACTGAATCACGGCGCCGGGTGGCGTCCGTGGAAGTCGAGCATGACGCCGTTGAACTCCTCCGCCATCTCGAGGGGGATGGCGTGCCACGCGCGCGGCCCCCGGAAGACATGGAGCGCCGCGCTGGGAATTCGCGCCGCCAGTTCCTCCGCGACGGCTGGCGGGGCCACGGGGTCGTGCTCGCCCGTCGTGACGAGGACGGGCATCGTCAACTCGCCGAGCCGGGCGCGTACGTCATGCCGGAGCCCCGCGTTGGCCTGGGCGATGACCCCCTCGGCGCTCGGACGCGTCACGCTGTTGGTGACGTTCTTCAGGAACGACTCCCACACCGCCGGGTCGGCCTGTCGGAACGTGGGGCTGAAGTTCCGCTCGCACGCGGCTTGGAGGAACGACTGCACGCCCTCCGTCTCGATCCGCTCGACGGAACGTTCGAGGGCAGGCGTCGTGATGGGATTGGGACCCGCCCAGCCGGCATGAACCGACAGTGCGAGGATGCGAGACGGCGCCGCAAGGGCGACCGCGAGTGCCACCGCCGAGCCGAACGAGAACCCGCTGAGGTGGAAACTCCGAATGCCGATGCCATCGAGGAACTGGATCGCTTCCCGTGCGAAGTCGCTCGTCTCGAACGTGCGTGGAGGCGGCGGAATGCTCCGTCCTGACCCGCGATTGTCCGGCGTCACGACCCGGAATGCAGCGGACAGCGCGGGGAGCTGGCGGGCCCAACTCGTGTGATCCGCGCCCGTTCCCATCAGCATGACGAGGGCGGGCCCCGAACCCTTCTCCCGGTAGAAGATCGTCCCGAACGGCAGGTCGAGGGTCGGCATGATCCGGCATGTTGCGTGCTGAGGCCGATCCTTCCCACGGTCCGGGGCCGGTCCGGGAGCGCGCCCACACGGCCGTCGGTCCAAAGACCTCTTCACCTGCCATGGTTCATCTCTGTAGACTCCGCCGCATCCTTCGGGTGACGAACTCCAGCCTGTTCGTGATCCGATCGAGTCGGAGGCTCGCCCAGCTGCGAGATGCGCTGATGTCGGGTGCGTTCGCCGGGATCATTCGAATTCGAAACGTCGGTCGCAGGGCCCTCGCACCGACGAACCTGGTCTCCCTCTCGTGGGCGGCGCTCGCCGTGCTCGCGCTCGCGAGTGGCGCTACGGCGTCGGCCCAGATCTGTCCGGACTCGCCGTCGTATTCGCCAACACAACCCCCAGGATCCGGCTCGAACGGGACGTCGACGGGAGGCTCCTACGGCGGTGCAAACGGCGGCGGGAATTCGACCCACTCGGCGTCGGCGGGCGGCGGTCAGCCGGGTTCCGGCACCTCCGGCGGCGGCGCCAGCAACAACGGCGGTGTCATGGGTGGCGGCGACCCCGGACGCACCGGCGGCGGAAACGGCTCAGGGCCCAAGCCGACCCACCCGACGCCAACGGGCACTGGAACGTCGAATTCCGTCGGAGGCGTCACGCGCGGCGGCGCCGCGATCGCGGCCCCGAGTGCCGGCGGTCGCGGGCTTGGCGGCGCGGCTCCCGGCAAGACGAAACGAAATTCGGACGGCATCGAGAACTGGGTCACGTGGTGGAACTTCAACAAGTACGAGTTGATGAACGTGCGGAGGATGCTCGACGACGCCGGGCACCGCACCGGGACCACGGCCGGACTCGACGGCGAGGAGGTCGTCGACACGGACCTTCGCCGATGGCTCGCGGTCCCCACGCTCGGTCGCGTGCTGCGTTGCGACCGCAACCCGCTCCCGCGCGTGGCTGCAGCGATCGCGCTCGGGAAATCGGGCGAGAAGGAGGCCTTCGGGCACCTCGTCCCCGCGCTGCACGATGACGACCTGAACGTGGCGCGCGCCGCTGCGCTCTCGATCGGGCTTCTCGGCAGGCCAGAGGGGCTGCAGATCCTCGCCGACATCCTCGAAGACACGCGGGCCGGTCGCGCCATGGCCACGACCTCCGATGCACCTGTTTCCGAATGGGTCCGGCAGGGCGCGGCACTCGGGCTCGGATTCATGGGCGATCATCGGGCGGCACCGATCCTCGTGCGTTCGCTGGATGGTGACGCGGCGCCCGCGATCCGCGTCTTCGTCGCCCAGGCGCTCGGCATCCTCGGAGACGGTGCCGTGGTGCCGGCGCTGTGCCGCCACCTGGCGGACGATGCCGAAGAGACGCGCGTCCGCGCCAGCTGTGCCATCGCACTCGGCCGGATCCGCGACGGCGGCGCCTCCGTGCAATCGATCCTGGCTCGGGCGCTCGGTGAGCGATCGCACGAGATCGTGCGCGCCGCCACCATCGCCCTCGGGATCACCGCGAAACCGACGGACGACGGCGTGCTGAAGGCGCTCATCTCGCTCGTCGACACGCACCAGGACCAGGTCGTACGGGCCCTCGCTCTCGTGGCGCTCGGGCGTATCGGCGGTGATACCGCCGCCGCCGCATGCCGGGAAAAGCTCGGTCGCAAGGGAGCGCTGACGGGATTCGGGCCGATTGCGCTTGCGCTCTCCGCCCGGACCGACGAAGAGGTTGCGGCCGCGCGGGAGGCTCTCTCGGCGTCCTACATCGCCGCGTCGAGCAACGACGCGCGCGGCGCACACTGCATCGCGTTCGGCCTCGTCCACGATCGGAGCAAGGCGGCCGAGCTGCTGCGGCTCGCGCAGAGCGGGTCCGATCCCGAGCTTCGGAGCTACGCCCTCGAAGGAATCGCGATGATCGGCGAGTGCCCGGACGTCCGGGCCCTGGTTCGCCTCCTCCACGACGAACACAACCCGCGATTGCGCCACGCGGCCGCGCTCGCAGTCGGATCTTGCGGGATGCGTGGCGCAGCGGTCGCCGAGCTGGTGGCGACGCTCCAGGACGGCTCTGCTTTCGTCCGCGGTGCATGCTCGCTCGCGCTCGGCTTCATCGGCAACCGCGACGCCGCGCACGCGCTGATGGACATCGCGACGCGCGTCGACGTCCCTGCGGATGCACGCGCTGCCGCCGCCTGCGCGCTCGGACTTCTTTGCGACCACGACGGCGTCC
Organism: Planctomycetota bacterium; assembly: GCA_044222185.1. Classification (GTDB taxonomy): domain Bacteria; phylum Planctomycetota; family CAIWVZ01; genus JBGANV01. The sequence continues at coordinate 2,173,354 of JBGANV010000001.1, read as the reverse complement.
CGCTCTTCCAGCGGCTGCGCGCGAGCAACCTCTTCCACGAAGACACGCCCGAGCTGCGCGACGTCCTGTTCCTGCTCTGAGGGCCTGGTGTCCCCGCCGGTGTTCGTTTGTGCTCGCTCGTCGTGCGGACACGCGATGCCTGGACGACGCCGTGACGGCGAACCCGTCGCAAATGCCTGCGAAACAACGGCGTCGCTCGCCGGGAATACTTGGGTCCGCCAGTTGCTCCCATACTTCCGAGCTATGTGCGCACGAAATCCCTGCTGGCGCCCGACGCGCTCGACCGAAAGGCTCCCGTAGAGGGGCCGCATGCCCGGATTGGGACCACAAATCCTCAGAGCTTCGTTTGCCGCCCTGGCGCTCGCCTGGTGCGCTTCGGCGCAGGATGCGGGCGCGCTTCAAGCGATGGTCGCCTCGTCGGTCGCGTTGTCGACGCCGGCGTCGATGCGCAACAGCCCCGAAGATCGGCCCACGGTGGTGCAGCGTCCAGCCACCACTTCGTGGAAGACGTGGTGGAGGCGCAACCGTCGCCTGATCGACCTTCGTGAACCGGTCAGGTCGCGCACGCTTGCGCCCCGGCTAGACTCCCGCTTCAGCGCGATCGCCATGCGCGCAACCTGGCTCGGCATGAGCGCCGAGTCGTTCGCCATCGCGTGTGCGAACGACGTGGAAGCCGGCATGACGGCCGGGGACCTCCTTCCGCGCGTGGCACTTCCCGGCGAGCACGGGGCGGCGGCCATCGTCGCGCTCGGCATGACGAACCAGCCATCCGTGGTCGCGATCCTCGAATCGGTCGTCGCGGACGACATCGCGGGGCGGAAGGTCACCGCCGAATCGCCGATCACGATCCAAAAGCGCATCGCGGCGTCGCTCGGTCTCGGTCTCGTCACGCACGCGACGGCTGCTGGCGCGGTTCGCGGAGCGCTCACCGACGGAACCGCGCGGGAGGATGCCGTGGAAGCGGCACTCCTCCTTTCGCTCGGCCTGTCCACGCAGGATCGCGATGCACCGCTCTTCCTCCGCTATCTGCGCGACGGGCGCGGAGGCACCGCGGCGCGAGAGGCGGCGGCCGTGGGCATGGGGCGAGTGATCGGCGGGCTCCGCGACGGGCGCCAGACGTTCGCAGCGCTCCTCGCGACGGACCCGAAAGGCGCGGGGCGCGGCGTCGCGGGTTCGGCCTGGCTCGTGGCACCGGAGCCCGACGACCCCATCGGTCCAGCGTTGTCCGATGCGGCGCGGGACGGGCGTGACGCCACGACGCGAGTGATGAGCCTCATCTCGCTCGCGGGCCGCGCCGACCCACGCAGCCTGGACCTCATCGATCGCAACTTCGAGAGCGACACCGGCGACCCGGCCTACGCAATGCTCGCGCTCGGCCTCCTGGGCCGTTCGAAGCGCTCCGTCGCACCCGACGTGCTGCGCCTGATCGATCGCTTCCGCGAGCGGTCGCCGGATGCGGCGGAAGTCGCATCAGCGCTCGCGTCACCGGCGGTGGCCCGCAACCGCACCGTCACCGGATCGGCGCGGATGACGGGCGGAAACGGCGGATTCGTCGACGCTCTCGCCCTGCAGAGCGTCATCGACCTCATCGCCCAGTGACTCTCGGCGCGCCGTCTTCTGGCGCCGCCGCGGAATGGCGTCGGGGTTTTCATACAATCCCCGCCTTATGCTCATGCGACGATGGTCGGCGCGCTGCGGCGCCGTTGCAGTGGCTCTTTCCGTACTCGTTCCCGCGCAGCAGCCGGCGTCAGCGCCCGCCTCGACGTTGGATGCTGCGTCAGCCCGCGGCGATCTTCGCGGTGCACTCATGGCCGGTTGCGCGGAGCTCACCCGGCGGTGCAAACGTGCCCCGGAAGGCGACGAGGAGATCGCTGCCGAGATCGCGCTCCTGCGGACTGCGCAGTACGCGGCCTACGACATTCCCGCGTTCCTCGCGGTGCTGGACGGCGCGCATGCGAACGGCTGGCTGGCCGCGAGGATCGCCGTCGAGCGCCAGCGCGCCCTCGCGAATCTGGGCCGCGTGCAGGAAGCCCTGGAGCTGTCGCGCCGCAACGGGTTCATCGACCGGTTCCTTCTCGTCGGTCCGTTCGACAACGAGCGCGGTGCGGGGTTCGCTCCCGCGTTGCCGCCCGAGGACGGACCGCCGAAACTCGACCAGACCTTCAAGGGCAAGGACCGCTCCGTCGCGTGGCGCTCGTTCCGCGCATCGTCACCGACGGGGATCGTGGACGTGGCGGATGCCCTGACGCCGCGCGAGCAGTGTCTCGCCTATTTGGCGTGCGTCATCCGAGCCGAGCGCGCGGGACGCGCGGCGATCGGACTGGGGGCGAGTGGCGCCACGAAGGTTTGGATGAACGGCAGCCTCTTGTATGCGGGCGAGTTCCGCCGCGACGCCGTCGCGGACCAGGAGCACGTTTCCTGCGACCTCGTGGCGGGTCCGAACATCCTCCTCGTGAAGACCGGCGTGACGAACGGGGCGCTTCAGCTTGCGATCCGCGTCGCTGCCGAGGACGGCGGCCCGTGCCCCGATTGGGCGCGCATCGAGTCGGATGCGTCGGCGTTCCCATCCGCGAACCCAGGGGCCGATTCCCGAGCCTCGCGTCCGGTTCAACGCCCCACGTCGCCGGCAGCCGCGACCGACGCGCTGCATCGCGCTCGCGCAGCAGCCGAAAGCGAAAAGGCCACTCACGATGATCTGTTGCGCTGGGCTTCGCTGCGCCTCCTCCTGCGGCTCGATGACCAGGCGCACCCCATGACCAAGTCGTTCACCGCCCGGGCGCTCGCCCTCGAGCCGGACGACGCGCGCACCCGCGAGCTGCACGCCCAGGCCCTGCGCCGCACCGTGCTCGTCGCGGCCGAGAAGGAAGACAACGAACGGATCGCGGCGCTGGAGGCCGCCGCCGCAGCGGACCCGGGGCGGGTCCCGGTCCGCGTGGAGCTCGCGCGCACGTTCTTCGAAGAGCTGCGCCACGTGGCGGTCGCGGAGTCGCACTTGGACGCAGCGCTCGCGGCAAATCCGGATGCGCCATCGGCCCTCGCACTGAAGGCCCAGGTGCTCGAGTCGCGTGGGTTCGTCGCGGACGTGGAAGCGACGCTGCGCCACGCCGTCGAGGTGGGCGCGACGCGCGAGGCGAGCCTGTTTGCCGACTTCCTCATCCGCCGTCACCGAATCGGCGAGGCGCAGGCGGTCCTGGATGCGGCACGGGCGCACCACCCGGGCGATCCCTCGCTGCTGGCGGCGGCGATCCGTCTGCGCATCGACGCGGGAGATCATGATGGAGCGTTGAAGCTCGCGCGAGCGCGACAGGTGCTCGATCCCACGAATCCGGAGTTCCGCCAGGCCGTGGCATCCGTGCTCGACGGCCGGGGCGACACCGCGGGTGCGCGCGCGGAACTGGAGGCGCAGCTCGAACTGAATCCGGACAACGTTGAGGCGCTTCGCCGCCTGACGCTCGTCGCTGACAGGCTGGGGGATCGGGCGAAGGCGCTCGAGTCCGTGGAGCACGCGCTGCAGATCGAGCCGGGCAACGCGAAGCTTCGGCGACTCGAGGGTTGGATGTCGGGCCACGAGAAGTCGTTCGAGGACGCGTGGGCCGTGGACGCGGATGCGGTCGTCCGGGCGGCGCCGGATTGGAAGGCGAATCCCGACAACCGGTCGTACCGGGTGCTCCAGCAACGGGTGATCGTGCGCGTCAATGCCGACGGCACGTCCGGCGAATACCGCCACGTCATCGCCCAGGTCCTGAACCAGAACGGCGCAGAAGCCCTCGGCGTCGCGCGCGCTCGGTTCGACCGCAGCGAGCAGCGCGCGCGCTTCAAGGTCGCGCGCCTGTTCCGGGGTGGAGCCGCGCCCGTCGAAGCCGACCGCCTCGGTGGGTTCGGTGCGAAGTTCCCGACGTTGCAACCCGGAGACGTGGTCGAGTGGGCCTGGCGCGTGGACGACCTCCGGCAGAGCTTCTTCGGGAACTACTTCGGGTACGTTCACGACTTCCAGGACGCGAAGCTCGAGGAAGTGCTTCGCTCCGAGCTCCTGTTGATCCTGCCGAAAGCGCGCACGTTCCACACGCACGTCCGCAACACGACGATCGAGCCAGAGCTCGTCACCCTCCCGGCGTTCCTCGATGGGTTCGAGGGGCGCCGCTACGTTCTCGCGAACTTGAAACCGATCACTCCCGAGGTGGCCATGCCGGACCCTCGCGAGATCCTGCCGGAAGTGCAGGTGTCGACGTATGGCACGTGGGACGAACTGGCGGGCTGGTGGTGGAACCTCGTGAAGGAGCAGTACGACGTCACCGACGCCATGCGCGCCCACTTCCGGGAGAAGCTCGCGGCCGCGGGCTCGCGCCAGGAGAAGATCCGCGCGATCTACGACTTCGTCGTCAGCGACGTGCGGTACGTCGCCTGGGAGTTCGGCGTGCACGGTTACAAGCCTTATCGCACGTCGGCGATCTTCGATCGGCGCTTCGGCGACTGCAAGGACAAGGCCCTGCTGATCAGCGCCCTGCTCGAGGACGCCGGCATCGCGGCGTACCCCGTGCTGATCCGCCTCGACGATCAGCGTCCGGAGGAAGACCTCACGCTTCCCCTCGTGGAGCACTTCAACCACTGCATCGCGGCCGTGCCCAGCGAGGACGGGAAGTCCTACCAGTTCCTCGACGGGACGGCCGAGTACCACTCGGCGGATGATTGCCCCGACGGCGACCGCGGCGCGAAGGTCATCGTCGTGCGCGACGGACACGCCGACCCCCAGCAGATCCCCACGGCGACGCCGGAGGAGAACGGTCAGGACGAAACCGTCGACGTCGCGCTGCGCAAGGACGGCGCGGGATCCGTCGACTATTCGGCGACCGCTCGCGGACACCATGCCGTGCAGATCCGGGCGACGTACGTGAACGAGGCAGACCGCAAGGAACAGTTGACCGCGGGCGTCAATCGTCGCTTCGGGCAGGGCGAGTTCGGCAAGATCGCGTTCTCGAAGCTCGACGACCTCTCCGTGCCGGTCTCGATGGCGTATCGGTTCGAAGTCGCAGACGCTCTGACGCGCGACGGCGCGCGTGCGCGCTTGAAGCCTCTGTGGCCGCCCCTGGATTGGACGAGCATCACCGTCACCGAGACGCGTCGCTTCGACATCCTTCTCGGCGCGCCGAGCAAGGTGGCCACGACCTGCACGGTGACGCTTCCCCCGAAGATGCGGGCGGCCGAGGTCCCGGCGGACGTCGTTCTCGACCAGCCGTTCGCGCGGTACGAGCTCAAGCGTGAGGCGACCGACGGGAAGATCGTCTTCCACCGCCTGCTGATCCTGAAGCAATCCCGCGTCAAGGCCTCCGACTACGGCGCGTTCAAGCAATTCGTCGCCCAGGTGGCCGCCGCCGATCTGGAGACCGCCACGATCGAGGAGTCCCGCTGATGAAACGCCACCACCTCGTGTTCGCGATCTGCGGTTGGATCACGGCCGGCGCCGTCGCGCAGACCTCGCTCGATGCCGACGCGGCGTTGAAGGCCGCGCTCGACCGGATGATCGCCGAATCGACCGACACGGAGCGCGTCGCCGCGCTGACGTTCGAGATCATGACGACGACCACGGATCCGTCGCTCGGAGTCTTCGCCGGTGATACGTGGCTCGGGCTCACGAACGTCGTTCCGCCGACGGACGCCTGGCTCGACCGACTGGACTCCGAAGCCTCGGGGCAGGGCGAGCCGCCGGCCTGGCGACGCGGACTGGCAGCGAGCTATCGCCGCGAGTCTCTGCGCCGGGCGGGGGACCTCGTCGGGCTCGAGCGCACCGCAGGCCGCGACGGCGTCGTCCGCGATTGGATGGTGGTCGGGCCTCTTGGTTTCGAGGGAGACAACTTCCTCGGCATTCCGTTTCCGCCCGAGCGGCGCATCGCCTTCGACGAGGTCCTCGATGGAACGGACGGCAAGGTTCACTGGACGCCGTACACCGAGGCGCCCCTCGACTCGCAAATTCGGCCGCTCGACGTGCTGAAGTCCGCTCCCGGCGTCACCTACGCCCTGGCACAGATCCGCATCCCGGAGGACCGGGCCGTGAGCCTCTCGTTTCACACGCCGGGAAGCGCGGAGGTCTTCGTCGATGGCCGCTCGGTGATCGTCCTGGATCGCGCACGGGAGTTCCGTGGCAACGGCGTGGAGACCGCCTTGCCGCTGGCACGTGGCTGGCACCGGATTCTCGTCAAGCTCGCGAGTCGCGACGCGGACGGGTTCTCGCTCGAGTTGCGCGACCAGAACGACGGGCCGCTCGCGCTGGCTCCGTCGTCCGCGAGGGATGGCATCCTCGTGGAGACGGGTGGCGTGCTGCACGAGCCCGAGGCGCCGCTTGCCCCTCCGAAGTCCGGCGGCTCGTACGAGCTCACGGACGCGCGGCGCCGATTTCCACCCTCGCAGAATCGCCTGCGGGCGCTGCTCCATGCGGCGCTGCTTTCCCGACGCGGGCTGCCCATGCAAGCCCTGGCGCGCGTCGATTCCGCGGTCGATGCCACCGACCTCACGCCTGCCGAGGCGTTCCTCGCGCTCGACGTCCTCTCCAATGCGGACGAGCTCCCGGAGACGGCGCGGCGAGCGCGGACGCTCAAGGTGGCCCAGAGCGTGCTGGCGCCGGAGAACACATGGCCCTTCGCGACCGCCGTGCTCGCGGATCAGGAGGCCGAGAACGACCGGGGAGAGGCTGGCCTCGAGCTCATCGCGGCGGCATTGAAGGTCGCGCCCAAGTCGGCGCTCCTCCGCACGGCCGAGGCTGCGATCCTGCGCCGGCTCGGCTTCGACGTCGATCATGAGCGGTCGGTCGACGCCATGCTCGCGCACTACCCGGGCGCGATTGCCGCCATCGAGAGCCGCATGCGGATCCTCGAGAGTCGCGGCGACGTCGACGGCGCGGTGGCGCTCATGCGGCGCGTGCTCGCGCTCGACGCGTCGAACGCCGACGTGCGGACGCGGCTCGCTCGCCGTCTCATCGCCAGGCGGGACTTCGCCGGTGCCGAGCGCGAGCTTTCATTCCTGATCCGTGCGTTCCCCCGGACGGCGACCTTCAGACACGATCTGGCCACACTTCGCCTCGAGCAATCGGACCGACCGGGTTCCCGCCAGGTCCTCGAAGGCATCGTCGCCGACTTTCCCTTCGAGACCTCCGCGCTGGACCTCCTCGCGCAGCGGGCGAAGCTCGCAGGGAGGCTCGACGAGGCGCTCGGCTTCTGGAAGCAGGAACTGGCCCGCGACCCCAACCTCCGCCATGTGCGTGCTGAGATCGAGCTCGCGAAACGGACTGAGCCCGATTGGTTCAAGGAGTACGGCGTCGACACCAAGGAGTTCCTGAAGACCGTGCCGGGCATCGACGCCTATTCCGACTCGGCGGTCGCCCTGCTCCTGGATCAGATGATCGTCCGCGTGCGCGAAGATGGAACCTTCGTGCAGGAGGTCCACCAGCTCCGCCGGCTTCAGGACCCGCGCGGCAAGGACCAGCTCGGAACCATCGAAGCCACGGGCGAGATCATCGCCGTCCAGACCATCAAGCCCGATGGAACGCGCCTCGTTCCGAACTCGGTGAACCGCGGTGCATTCGAGATGGCCGGGCTCGAGCCCGGTGTCGTCGTCGAGAAACACGTGCGCACGTTCCACGAGCGCCAGCCCGGGCGTCCGGAAGATTTTGGAGGCTTCTACTTCCAGGACACCCAGCTCGTCGAGCCGTACCACTACACGCGCTACGTGGTGATCGTGCCGAAGAAGCTGGGCCTCGAACCCCGCGTGCTGCGGTTCCCGGGGAAGTGGAAGCGCGAGGAGCGCGGGGACGACATCGTCTACGACTTCTCACTCGAGCGGGTGCCGCGCCTCGTCCAGGAGCCGTTGATGCCCGACCCGAGCGAGATCGCGCCGTACGTGGAGTTCCGGCGGCCCGACGCCTGGGATCGCATCAACCGACGCTGGCTCGACGAATGGGAGTCGGTCTCGCGCCCGACGCCACCCATCGTGGACGCTGCCCGCAAGGTCGTCGGCGACGAGCAGGATCCCGTGAAGTGTGCCCGCAAGCTCTACGACTGGATCATGGACACGATCCCGTCCGAGGAGGGGCGCGGTCGCCCGACGGAGACGCTGATCGAGAAGAGCGGGGATCGCTTCGGCCTGTACATGGCGATGCTCCGCGCCGTCGACGTGCCGTACCAACTCGCCATGGGGAGGACGCAGGAGCGCATGTCGGCACCCATCGATTGGTCGGCCGTCAGTCAGGCCCTGTTCGATTCGCCTCTCGTCAGGATCCAGCCGGCGATGGGTCAACCGATCTACGTCATCACGGCACTTCGCTGGGCCCCGTTCGGAAGCATTCCGTTTGCGCTCACCGATGCTCCGGTGTTCGTCTGCTCCCGAGAGGGTGGGTGGATCGACCGGACACCGGCCGCTCCGATCCGCGAGGCCGGGGGCGTTGAGTCCACGCTCGACCTCGAGCTCGACGACGCCGGGATCGCGCGTGGCCGGATCTCGATGAAGCTCCACGGCGTCGAGGCCTCTCAGCTGAAGGACATGCTCGAGCGGATGGAGAAGAAGAAGGTGGAAGAGGTGGCCCTCATGCTGATGGTGCGCGAGCTCGGCCGTTTCAGCGCCAAACCCACGTCCCCCGTCGAGGTGCGCAATGGCGCCGACCGCAACGAACCGTTGGAGTTCAGCGTCGAGCTCCAGCTCTCGAAGCTTCTGCGCAAGAAGGGAGACCAGGTGGCGCTCCAGTCGCCGCTCATCCCCATGAACCTGTCGAAGTCGTTCGTGGACCGCTCGGAACGCAAGCACCCGCTGTGGTTCCACAACTACGAGGTCCTCGATCAGACGGCGCACGTGACGCTCGCGCCGTCGTGGACCGTGGGCGAGTTCCCCGAGGGATTCGTCACGCGGGGACCGCTCGGCTCTTTCTCGCTGCGCAGGTCGTTGGATGGACGCAAGATCACGCTGCAGCGGATCGTTGCGCTCGAGCCCGCGAACATCCCCGCATCCGACTTTCCGAAGCTCGCACGGAATCTGAAGGAGATCGATGCGGCCGAGCAACGGCAGATCGTGCTGAAGAAGCTCGATGGCTGACGCCCTCGGACTTCTTCCGGTTCCAGGTTCAGGGTGCTACGTTCCGCCGCGCGACCTCCAGTCGGCGGCGAGGCTCAAAGAATGTGCGGATTCATCGGCATCATCGGCCGGGACGACCCGGCGGTTTCAGCACTCTATGACGGTCTTCTGGCGCTCCAGCATCGCGGTCAGGACGCGGCCGGAATCGCCACCTTCGATCAGCGCTTCCACCTGAAGAAGGGTGACGGCCTCGTCCGGGACGTGTTCCGCCAGAAGAACATGGACCGACTTCGTGGAACCGTCGGCGTGGGGCACGTCCGCTATCCGACGGTTGGCAACGGGACTGCCGAGGACGCGCAGCCGTTCATCGTCACCGCGCCGCTGGGAATCGCGATGGCCCACAACGGGAACATCACGAACTTCCGCCAGGTGAAGGAGCAGCTCGCCCGGACCCACCGGCGCTACATCGACAGCGAATGCGACTGCGAAGTCATCCTGAACGTGTTCGCCGACGAGCTCGAGCTCCAGATCGGCAAGGGCGGGATGGGGCAGGCGCTGTCGCCGGAGGTCATCTTCAACTCGGTGGCCCGCGTGTTTCGGGACATCAAGGGTGCGTACTCCGCAGTCGGCTACATCGCGGGCCAGGGCCTCGTCGCCTTCCGCGACCCCTTCGGCATCAAGCCGGCGATCATGGGCACGCGGGTCGAGCCGTCAGGCAAGGCGTCGTGGTGCGTCGCATCCGAGAGCGTCTCCCTGGACCTCATGGGCTACACGGTCACGCGCGACATCCAGCCGGGCGAGGTGGTCTACATCACGGATGCGGGAGAAGTGCACAGCCGCATGATGGCGACTCCCAACCACCACCCGTGCGTCTTCGAGTGGATCTACTTCGCGCGGCCCGACTCCCTGATCGACAAGGTGAGCGTCTATCGCACGCACGTCCGACTGGGCGAGGCCCTCGCGAACCAGATCGTGGCCAGCGGGCTGAGAATCGACGCGGTGATCCCCGTTCCCGACTCGGCGCGCGCCGCGGCCACGGGTCTCGCGGCGAAACTCGGCGTTCCCTACCGCGAGGGATTCGTCAAGAACCGCTACATCGGTCGCACGTTCATCATGCCCGGGCAGCTCGAGCGCAAGCGGAGCCTTCGGCACAAGCTGAACGCCATCAAGCTCGAGTTCGAGGGCAAGGACGTCCTGATCCTCGACGACTCCATCGTGCGAGGGAACACGTCGCGCGAGCTCGTCTCCATGGCCCGCAAGTCTGGCGCGCGGCGCATCTACCTCGCGTCCTATTCGGCGCCGATCAAGTTCCCGTGCGTGTACGGCATCGACATGTCGACCCGCCAGGAGCTCATGGCGCGTGAACGCAACAACGAGGAGATCGCGAAGGCCCTTGGGGCGGACGCGGTCTTCTACCAGACCGTTTCGGACATGAATGCCGCGGTTCGTGAGGGTCAGGCCACGTTCGAGCACTTCTGCAACGCGTGCTTCACGGGCAAGTACCCGACGGGTGACGTCAGCGAGGAGGTCCTCCTCGAAATCGAAAGCGCACGGCTCGCGGTCCGCTGAGGGCATGTCGGCGGCCGAGGCCCCCGAGCATCCGAAGACACCGTCCGACGGGTGATCGGGCAATCGGGACGCTCCCTCTTGACTGGAGCGATACCTCGCCCCTAACCTGTGCGCCTTCGGATCCCGATGAACATGACCCGCCCACTTCACCCGACCTGAATGGCCCGCCGGCTTGCGCCCGGCGGGTGGGTCCGGTCCGGATCCTGAGAGGCCCAGAAGGCCATACCCCCGTCGTCGCACGAGCCGCCCAGGAGAAGCTCGATGCCTCGGCGTTCCCTCATCACGCTCGTCGGTGTTGCCCTCGTAGCGTGTTCCAACACCTCGACCCAGTCTGAGCTCGCAGTCGCCTCGTCCGCGCAGGCTGCACCACAATCCGCGGCGTCGGCCAGCGGGTGGTCGGCGGCGCGTTCACGCAAGTTCGAGTTGACGTACGCATCGACGATCGCGGACATCCCCGCCGGGACGAAGGAACTCCGCGTCTGGATGCCGCGGCCGGTGACCGTCGATGGCCAGCAGGAGGTGATCCAGTCCACGCTCGCTCCGGTGTCCGGCGCCATGGTCACCGAGGGAACGGACAAGAAGGGGGAGAACCACTTCTGGTTCGTGACGATCCCCAATCCTCCGGCGAGCGTGACCCTCACGGCGACGCACGTCGTGAACCGCCGTGAGCAGGTGAACAACTACTTCCGCGGCGCGGGCACGAAGCCCCTCACGCCCGAGCAGCGCCAGCAGATGGCGGAATACCTGCAGGCCGACTCCCTCGTGCCGACGACGGGTCGCGTCGAGGAACTCGCCGGGGCCGTCGCCAAGGACGAGAAGAACTCCGTGAACGTCGCGCGGAGCCTCTACGACTGCGTCCTCGGTCGCATGGAATACAAGAAGACGGGCACCGGCTGGGGGCGTGGCGACACGCTTTGGGCCTGCGACAACGGCTACGGAAACTGCACCGACTTCCACAGCATGTTCATGAGCTTCGCCCGTGCCCGCGGCGTGCCGGCGCGATTCCACATGGGAATCCCGCTCCCGCCCGAGCGCGGCGCCGGCGCCATCGGCGGTTACCACTGCTGGGCCGAGTTCTTCGTTCCGGAGATGGGATGGGTCCCCGTCGACATCTCGGAGGCCGACAAGCACCCCGAACTCGCCCAGTACTACTTCGGTGCGCTCACCGAGGACCGCGTGGCGTTCACCAAGGGGCGCGACCTCGACCTCGTTCCGGCGCCCGCGTCCGGCCGCCAGAACTTCTTCATCTACCCACTCGTCGAGGCGGACGGGAAACCGCTCGCCGAGAAGCACGACTTCAAGTACCGCGACCTCTGAGTGTCGCGACGCCCAGCACCGTTCGATCGCCCGCCGCACTTTCTGGAGAAGGAGTTTCCGTGATGCGTGCTCGTTGGACATTCGTAGTGGTCTCCCTGGTCTCGACGCTCCTGACGGCGCAGACGACCACCCCGCAGAGTCATGAGGAGCGAATCCGCCAGCTCGAGGAGCAGAACCGGGCGATCCTCGATCGATTGCAGTCCGCGGAATCGCGCAACGCGGCCCTCGAAGCGGAGGTGTCGCGCCTTCACGAGGACAACTCGGCCGTGTACGACGCGACGCTCGAGACGCAGGTCAATCGCGTATCGTCATCCCTCCAGGAAGGCGTGACGTGGAAGAACCTCGTTCGCTCGGGTAATCCCCTGAAGTTCTACGGGTTCATCCGACTCGACGCGTATTACAACTCGGCCCGCTTCGACAGCGTGATCGTTCCGTCGAAGGTACAGCCGGAGAACGGCGTTGCCGCGCGCGACAACGACGATCAATTCGCGCTCGACGCGCGCCTCACGCGTTTCGGATTCGACGTCAACGCCGGCAAGATCGGGAGCGCGGACGTCATGGGCAAGTTGGAGACGGACTTCGCGAACTTCCCGGCGGGCATCGCCGAGTCACGCGAGACGCCGCGCATCCGCCTGGCCTACATCGACATCGATTTCGGGGCGCTCGCCGTGCGCATGGGCCAGGACTGGGACGTCATCTCGCCGATCTTCCCCTGGGTGAACGCCGAATTGCTGATGTGGAACGCCGGTAACCTTGGCGACCGCCGCCCGCAGATCGAGCTCCGCTACGACAGTGGCGATCCCAAGGAATTCGCGTTCCAGTGGGTCCTGTCCGCGGGCCTCACCGGCGCGATCAACAATCAGGACCTCGATACGACCGGCGCACCGCCGCTGCTGTCGACGACCGAGCGCGACGGTTTCGACGCAGGGCATCCGCATGGACAAACGCGCGCGGGCGTGACGTTCAAGTCCTGGGTCGAGGGCAAGACCGCGACCGTCGGGGTGTGGGGGGCACTCGCCGGCCTCGAAACCGACACGAAGTTCCAGGGCCAGGACTCGTTCACGTCATGGCTCGGCGGTCTGGACGCGACCCTGCCGTTGTTCGGACCCATCACCGCGAAGGGCGAGTTCTGGATCGGGAAGGCGCTCGGCGACTTCCGCGGCGGGATCGGCCAGGCGATCAACACGGCCCTCGGTGATGAGATCGCAGCCATCGGCGGCTGGGGCGAGCTCCAATGCGCGCTCACCGACAGCTTCACCGTGGTCGTCGGTGGAACGGTCGACAACCCGGACGCCAACGATCTCTCCACGGGGAACGCCGACCTGAACTGGTCGATGTACCTGGGCACGCGTTACGACGCCGGCGGCGGGCTGAAGCTCGGCCTCGACGCGATCTACTGGGAGACTCAGTACAAGGACGTCGCCCTCGGGAACGCGGTCCGGCTGAATTTCTACACGCAGCTCGACTTCTGAATCATCAGGGATCACGCGCCCGGTCGTCGGACACCTCCTCGTTCGTCGACTCCCCGGCCATCGGGCGCGTGGTCATCCTTGAAGGGTCGATCGCGGCCCCATAGCATCCGGCTCCTTCCTGGGGCTGTAGCTCAATTGGGAGAGCGCTTCGTTCGCAACGAAGAGGTCGTGGGTTCGACCCCCATCAGCTCCATCGGACCGAAACCCCCTGCGTGAACCGCGAGGGGTTTTTTTCTGCCTGAGCCCCAAGGCGAGCGCCCGGCCCGTCCAAACGGACCCGACGACCGCGTCGAGCGCCCGAGCACGACTCGCCCCCGGGCGATCGAATCCCTCGTGTGTAGCCTCCGAGAGTCGTCGCGAACGACCGCGGCTCGCCCGAGGCGCGATCCACGTCAGCGCGCGGCGTGACCTCGCATGGCGCAACGGCAGCGGTTGCGCGGGTGGCCGTCGCCGCGTGCATCCTGCTCACGACGGCAACGCGAATGGGCACGAGCCCTGGGGGGACGTTTCCCGATTCGGCTGGGAACTCGGCCCGCGCACCTCGGTCGCCGTCCATCGATCCGGTGGCCTCACGGCGTCGTTCCCGACGCCGGGCAGCCGCGCCGACCGGGGCGATGTCCGAACGCCGTCGACCCGAGGCCGGTCGCACGTCCCTTGACCCTCGATGCACGAGCGCAGTCCGAACCCCCTCGCAGCTTCGTTCCACCCGTGTCTGCGTGCAGGCCTGCTCGCCGGCCTCGGCCCAGGGGGGCCCGACGGTTTCGCCGTCGACATCCTCGCGACGGGCCACACGATGCCGGCGCGGATGGCGTTCGCGATCTCGATACCGTCGACGCCAGGTTCAACCGACGTCGCTGGGCGCTGCTTCGTATTTCCATTCGCCGCGGGGCGGTGCGATCCTATGCCGTGATGGACGCGAGCGCGGAAGGCCTGATGAAACGCCCGGGTGGACGCGGCTTGGTGCCGATGGAGCTGACGTCGGCAACCTGCTGGAGTCACTACGCGTTCGACGTGGGGGTCTCCATCGACCTGGACGCCGCCGAGCGTACCCTGCGTGCGAGCGCCGGGGCCGAGCGGGAGACGCTGTCGACGACGCGCGGCACGGCTTCGTCGTTCCAGTTCCGGCCGAGCCCCGTCCGCACGACCCGGGCGGCCGAGTCGATTCCGATCTCTGCGCCCGGGGCCGGTTCGGAGTCGTGGTGCACCGTCCCCAGCGTGCAGTTCACGCTCTACGACTTCGGGGCGATTTCCATCGCCTATGGCATCACGCTCGACGGCGCCCGCCTCGACGGCCTAGCCACCTTCGCGGACGCTGTCTTCGAATGCGAGGCCCTGCTCGCCGATGCTCGTCATCGCGTGCACGCGTTCGTCTCGGAGCTCGGGTCCGCGGTGGTTCGCCCGTGCGTCACGGACCTGGTGGAGGACTACCGCGTCTTTCACGTTGCGCGTTGGTCGTCGGACGGTGCAGAACCGGGTGAGGGATCCCAGTGCCAGGCCCTCGACGTGCACACGATCGGCTCCGAGATCGCTGCAAGCCTGCGGGCTGCGACGGAGCCACTCTCGGCGGACGAGGTCGCCGACGCCCTCGGATGTGCGATCGCCTACGGCCTGCGCGATCTCACGGTGATCGACTGGAACGCCACGATCACCTTCGAGTCGGACCCATCGAGCGCCGCGGACGTCCTCGCCGTCCTCGAATTCGCGAACGTTCAGCTCCTGGAGATGCGGTTCCTCGACGACCGATTGGACGCCGTGCTGGATCGCGCCTACCGGTCGATCGCCCGTGGCGACGCGCGTCATGCGTTCCGCGTGACGCCCGGCGCCTCTGTCCGAGCGGAACGCCGGCGGCTCGCGATCCTCCAAATGGACAGCGCGCTTCTCTTCGAAGGAGTCAACAACGCGCTGAAGCTCCTCGGCGACAACTTCCTTTGCCGCCTCTACCGCCTCGCCGCACGCCGTCTCCACCTCGACGACTGGGACAAGACGATCCGTCGCAAGCTCGACATCCTCCAGCGGCTCTACGAGAAGACCGCCGATGAGCAGGCTGCGCGTCGCCTGGAGGCGCTCGAGTGGATCGTCATCATCCTGATCCTGATCTCCCTGATCCTTCCGTTCTTTTCGTCCGCGTGGCACTGAGCGCCGACGGTGTAGCGCTCGCGGCATGACGGTGCGCCGCGGTGGGTGTGCACTGACTCCTCTGACGCCGAGGGCCGCGCGGCTCTGCCACCTCACCTCGCGCCGGTCCGGATCACGAGGATCCGAAAGCGAGGCGTCACCGGTCGGTCGAGCAGGATGGATGGGCTTCCGCCGACGCGCCGCAGGGCGCCGAGGATCTGGTCCGCCGAGAAGTGGTACGCGTCGGCGATGCAGTCGTCCGATTCCGCCGCCGACGGAGCCGATGCCGACGTCCGTTTCATTCGATCCGCCTTGAGCGCCAGCGTCGGAAACGTAGGGATGCGGCGCGCGGACCATCGGCCCGGGCTCGGCAGGAGCACGCGCGATCGTGTCGACGATCTCACGGACGTGCCCGTCTTCGCAGTCCGAGGACGCCGGAAGGCGCCATTCGCGGGCCCGGGTGGTGATGTAGTGGTCGACGCCAGGGACCAATTCGATGCCGTTCCATTCCGTCGTGGCGAGATCGTGGTCGAACGGACGCGTCGCGACCGTCACGTTCCACACGGCGATCACGCCGAGCCCGATTCGAAGTTCGATCCTGACGGCGTGTCGCGCGGGCCACCGAACGGCGGCTGCCGCGAGGATGGCGGCGCCGGGCACGAGGTTCATCACGTACTGGCTGTGGCCCGCGACCTGTCCGATCGGCGTCAGGGTGTCGGCGACGATCGCATCCGCGGCGAGCAGCCATCCGGGGTTCGAAGGGCCCCCTCGATGAGCGCTGGGGACGGGTCTTGCGCGGCCCCAGCGAACGACTCCAACGACCGCGGCGACGGCCACGAAAGCGGACAGGAAGAACCCGAGCCCGGTGTGCATGAACGCGCGTGGGTAGTCGATCCAGCGCGCGATCGAAAAGCGTGGCGTGTCCGGCTCATCGAGCATGGTGGGGCCGCACACGATCCATCGGCGTCGATCGTCGAGACCGCGCGACGTCGAGGGCTCCGCCGAACGGCTGAGGCGCGGTCTACGGACTTGGGGGGGCCTTCGGGCCCGGCCGCTCCTTGCGCACGGGTTTATCGGCGTCAGATTCGATCGGCGGCCGTCGCGCCGCATCGAGGATCACATGACTTCCGCCAAGGATCCCAAACGCGTCTACCACCCCGAGACCCGCATGATCCATGGCACGTTCCACAGCGTGCACTGGGATTATCGCGACCACATCGTGCCGCCGATCTCCTCGTCCGCGGCATACCGGCTCGAGAGCGCCGAGCGAGGCGCGACGGGGTTCCTCGAGTTCGCGAACCCCGAGTTCAACCGCGAGGAGCATCCACCGATCTACATCTACGACCGCCTGGATGAACCGACGCGCTCCATGCTGGAGGAGGCGCTCGCCCACGCCGAGGGTGCCGAGTGCGGCGTGTGCTTCTCCACCGGAATGGCCGCGATCAGCGCTGCCCTCGGCGTTCTCGTCCGCTCCGGCGATCGGATCCTCGCGCATCGGTCGCTCTACGGCTGCACGTGGTCGCTGCTGACCAACTGGCTCCCCCGGTTCGGCGTCGAATCCGCCATGCTCGACTTCCGGGACCTGGCGGCGCTCCGAAACGCGATCACGGACGACGTGATGGCCGTCTACCTGGAGACACCCGCCAATCCGACGCTGGAGATCGTGGACCTCGCGGCGCTCCGGCGTCTCGTCGACGACGTCAACGCGAAGCGGGGAAAGCGGCGCAAGGTGTTCATCGTCGTCGACAACACGTTCGCCACTCCGTTCTGTCAGCGCCCCATCGAGTTCGGGGTCGACCTCGTCTGCCACTCGCTCACGAAGAACATCGGTGGATTCGGCACGGACATGGGCGGAGTCGTGGTCGGTCCGCGATTGCTCGAGCCGGACCTGCTTCTGTTCCGCAAGGACTTCGGGGCACCGTTGGCACCGAAGTCGGCGTGGCCGCCGCTCGTTCACGGGCTGCCGACGCTCGCGGTCCGTTCGCGTCGCCAGATGGAAACGGCGATGATCGTCGCACGCGACCTCCAACGACATGCCTTCGTCGAGCGTGTGATCTACCCGGGGCTCGAGAGTCACCCGGAGTACGAGGTCGCCAGGCGGCAGATGCGCGATCCCGATGGCAACTTCGCCCCGGGGATCGTGATCTCGTTCGTCGTTCGCGGAGCGCCGGAGGCCGCTCAGCGGAAGGCGCGCGCGGCCATGAATTTCCTCGCCGACAACTCGCTCTCGATCACGCTCGCCGTTTCCCTCGGTCAGATTCGCACGCTCATCGAGCACCCATCGTCGATGACGCACGCGCCGATTCCGGTCGAACGGCAGTTGGAGGCCGGGATCGAGCCTGGGCTCGTGCGACTCTCGATCGGCTTGGAACCGCCGGAGGACATCCTGCGGGATCTCCACGAGGCGTTCGCCCTCTCCGGCGCCGATGTGGCATCCAAATGAGGGATCCGGCGGGCAGGGCGCCGCTGGCCGGACTCTCCGCGGCCGAGGCCCGGGCGCGTCTGCGTGCGCATGGCGCGAACGAACTCGTGGAGCGTGAACGCCTCGGCTGGCTTCGCGATTCGTTGCGATTGCTCGCCGACCCGATGGCCGTGATGCTCGCGGCCGTCGCAACGGTGTACTTCATCGTGGGCGAGACTCGGGATGGCTGGCTCATGCTCGCGGCCCTCGTCCCCGTGCTCGGGGTGGACGTCATTCTCGAGGCGCGATCGCGATCCGCGTTGAAGAGACTTGCGGAGGCGACGGCTCCCCTGGCGGTCGTCGTTCGCGACGGAGTCGAGCAGACCGTCGCGCCGCGGGACATCGTGCCCGGCGACGTCCTGGTCCTGCGCGAAGGTCTCGCCCTTCATGCCGACGGAGTGATTCGCACGGCCGCCAACCTCTCGGCGGACGAGTCGCCGCTCACCGGCGAATCCGCCCCCGTCACCAAGCAAGCATTTTCTGGCGCGCCGGAGGTCGCTCCCGAGGACGCGCGGTTCTTCGCGGGCTCGACCATGTCCTCGGGACAGGGGCTCGGCGAAGTGGTGGCGACGGGGCGCGAGACCCGCTTTGGCGCCGTGGCGTCGCTGCTTTCGCAGGTGGATGCGGCTCCGACTCCGCTTCAGCGAAAGACCGGCCGTCTGGTCAGACGCCTTTCGGTCGTCGCCACCGCCGTAGCCGTGATCGTGTTCCTGATCTCGTGGTTCGGCGGCCAGAATTGGACGACCGCGCTGCTCGGGTCCATCAGCCTCGCGATGGCAGCCATCCCCGAGGAGTTCGCCATCGTCTTCACGCTGTTCCTGACCATGGGCGCCTGGGGGCTGTCGCGGCACGGGATCCTCGTGCGACGCCTTGCAGCCGTCGAGACGTTGGGCTCCGTCACGGTGATCTGCACGGACAAGACGGGAACGTTGACGTGGGGGAGGTTCGACCTGAAGGAGTGCGTCCCCGCCGCCGGTGTGACCGAGCGCGCGCTTCTCGACGCCGCACTCGCGGCGTGCGAGCTGAGTCCCGCGGATGCCATGGAGAAGGCCATCGTCGCGTTTGCCGCTGAGCACGGGGCCAGGGAGGCCGCGCCCGGGCCTGGCTGGCAGCTGCTCTTGGACTACGACTTCGACCCGGTCGGCAAGCACATGTCGCACGTCTGGGGTGCACCAGGTGCGGGCGCAGCGCGCATCGCGGCAAAGGGCGCGCTCGAGGGAATCCTCGCTCACTGTGCCGTCGACGAGGCGACGCGGAGGGGCGCCGACGAGGCCAACGCGGGGCTCGCAGGCGGGGGAATGCGCGTCCTCGGCGTTGCGGCCAGGGACCTTCCGACCGCCGAGGGAGACCGCGAGTCGCACGAGAGCGGTCTTCGATTCCTCGGCCTCCTGGGGTTCCAGGATCCGCTCCGCCCGGAGGCGAAGGCCGCGGCCGCCGAGCTGCACGGTGCCGGGATCACCGTCAAGATGATCACGGGTGATCACGCGCTGACGGCCTATGCCATCGCCGAGGCTGCGGGCCTGACGACCGATCCCAGCACCGTCGTCAGTGGTGCGACGCTGGAGACGATGAGCGGGGCGGCGCTCGACGCGACGATCTCGCATGCCGTCGTCTTCGCGCGGACGACGCCGGCGCAGAAACATGCGATCGTCGATTCGTTGCGCCGCAGCGGAGAAATCGTCGCGATGACCGGCGACGGCATCAACGACGCGCCGGCCATGCGGCGGGCCGACGTCGGGGTCGCCATGGGGAAGCGCGGAACCGCCACGGCGCGCGGCGCGGCGGACCTCGTCCTCCTCGGCGACGACCTGGGGTCGATTTCCACCGCAGTGCGCGACGGGCGCCACCTCTTCTCGAACTTGCGCGCGGCGTTCCTCTACGTCATCGCATTCCACGTGCCGATCGTCGGACTGTCGCTCCTGTCTCCACTCACCGGGTCGCCGTTGGTGCTGATGCCGATCCACCTGATCTGGCTCGAGCTGATCATCCATCCGGTGTCGGCGCTCGTCTTCCAGGGCGACAAGCCGGACGCGGGACTGATGCGCCGCAGACCGCGACCACCGAACGCGCCGTTGCTCCCCAGGGCGGCCGTCATCCGCGCCGCGCTGCTTGGGGCGGCGGTCACCGCCGCGGCGTTCGGGGTGTTTCGAGCCCGCCTCCCAGCGGGGGAGGCGCTCGCGCGGGGGACGGCCTTCGCGACGGTGCTCCTCGGCTGCCAGCTCGCCGTGTGGATCGAGCGTCACGCGTTGAAGGGGACGGACGTGCCCTTCCTCGCAGCCCGCTGGCTCGCCTGGGTCACCTGGTCGATCGCGGGACTGACCCTTCCCGCCGTCTTCTACGTCCCCTCGATGGCGGCGGCGCTGCACGTGGCGCCGTTGGACGGGCTTGGTTGGGCGATCGCGTCCGCATCGGCGGTGGCGGCGACGCTCTGGAGGCCCGTTCTGGACCACTTCCGCCCCGTGGACGAAGCGAGCCGCGCGACGCTGCGCTGAGTCAGTACTTGCGCGACTTGATCGCCTCGGCGGCGCCCGCCTTCTCGAAGACGACCGCCGGCGTGACGACGCGCCGCGAGACGGGCTTCTTCGCCCGCACGGCTTCGACCGCGTCGAAGAGCGCTGGCCCAAGGAGCGGATTGCACTCGACGGTGCAGTCGAGCTTCCCGGCGATCATCGCGTCGAACGCCGCGCGGACAGCGTCGATCGACACGATGCGGATGTCCTGCCCCGGCTTGCGTCCGGCTTCTTCGATCGCCTGGATGGCACCGATCGCCATGTCGTCGTTGTGCGCGAACAACGCCGTGATGTCGCGCCCGCCGTCGGACTTCAGGAAGGACTCCATCACTTCCTTGCCCTTGCTCCGCGTGAATTCGCCGGATTGTGATTTGACGATCTTCATCCCCGGGGCCTTGGCGATGGCTTCCTCGAACCCCTTCTTCCGATCGATGGCCGGTGCCGACCCGGGGCTTCCCTGAAGCTCGGCGATCGTGGCCTTGCCACCCGTGGCCTGGATCAGCCAACGCGCGGCCTGTCGTCCTTCTTCGACGAAGTCCGCACCGATGAAAGTCACGAACAGGGACGGATCCGACACGTCGACGGCGCGATCAGTCAGGATCACCGGAATGCCGGCCTGCTTGATCTCGCGGAGCACGGGCTCGAACCCCGTCTCTTTGCACGGCGAGAATGCGATCACGTCGACGCCGTTCGCGATGAAGCTCCGAAGCGCCTTGATCTGGTTCTCCTGCTTCTGCTGTGCGTCGGAGAACTCGAGCTTGATCCCGCGTTTCGAAGCTTCCGCCTGGATCGACTCCGTGTTGGCGCGGCGCCAGTCGCTCTCGGCCCCGATCTGGGCGAACCCGACGCGGAACGGGGCACCGCCTCCGCCGCCCTCTTTCGTTCCCGGATCCTTCGAGCATGCGGTCAGCCCCATGCAGAGGACGAGCAGGATCCAGGGAAGGGCGGACGCCGTGCGGTGGCTGTCGGGCATGAGTTTCTCCGTTGCGCGGGAGGTCGGCATCATCGGACCGTGAAGCGGGCCATCGTAACGCTGCAAGGCGCGAGGCGGAGGCCGTGTTCTGCGAGCACGTCGCCGGTTTTCGCCGTCTGGATCCGGACGGATGGGGCCGCCTGATCCGGGTCGTTGTACGCATCCGGAGAGGCAGCGATGAACCACGTGTCGCCGACCGGGTCGATCGAGGTTCCCTTCAGCACGAACGGAACGACCACCGCAGCATTCGATGCGTTCACCATGGCGATCGTGAGGGCGCGGCCGTCGGCCGTGAACGCCGCCACGGCGTCGAGTCCCACGGTCGCGTCCGTCGCGCACGGAACCACGCCGAACCGCTCGCGGTACATCTGGAGGACGAGCCCGGTCGTCTCCATCGCGGCGCGCGTAGCGCTCGTCTTCACCGCACCGATCACGTTCACCGTCTGCGCGTAGTTCGCCATGAAGAACAGGTCCGAGTTCCTCGCGAACGTGTTGAGCGCGGCGGCGCAGCCGAGAGCGTCCTTCTGGAAGTAGCGCGTGCCGAGTTCACCGAAGACGTGCGGCCCGTACCAGTAGTTCCATTCATCCTGAACGAGGCGGATGTCACGGGCGGCGAGGCCCGGCACGCGACGGCGGTAGTCGCGGTGGGCTGCCGCGATCTCACCGAGCGTGCGAGCGGGCTGCCCCACGTGTGCGCGCAGCCCGGCGCGTTCCTGCCAGTAGACGTGCTCGGAGAGGAGGTCGAGTCGATCCTGACAGTCGGTCAGCATCCGCTCGCTCCATTCGCCCGCGGCGCCGACGCCGATGACCTTGATCGACGGATCCTTCGCACGCAGGGCATCGACGAAGGCGTTGTGACGTTTCGTGTATTCCGCGAGCGGGATGTTGCCCAGTTGCCAGGAGCCGAACATCTCGTTGCCGACCCCGATCCACTTGACGGCGTAGGGTGTCGGATGTCCGTTTCGTGCGCGCAGCTTCCCGTGCGGCGAGTCGGCGGAGCCATTCATGTACTCGAGCTCGGCGACGGCGCTCTCGATGGACCCGAGCCCGGTGTTCACGACGACGTAGGGCTCGGTTCCGAGCTCCTGGCAGAGGATCATGAACTCGTCGATCCCGAAGTCGTCGTGCTCGATCCCCGACCACGCGGGATTCTTGCGCGGCGGACGCCGGTCTCGATCGCCGACGCCGTCGCGCCAGTCGTAACCCGAAACGAAGTTGCCGCCCGGCCAGCGGTAGACGGGCGCGTCGAGGTCCCGAAGGAGGCGCAACGTATCGCGTCGCATGCCCTTCACGTTGGAGGCTGGCATGAGGCTCGCGGTGCCGATCCGGAACGAGCCCTTCCCGCGGCCGACGATCCGGAGGCTTGCGGACCCGGACGACGTGGCTTCGAACTCGAAGTCCGTGCGTAGGAACTCGGGCCCGACCGTCGGGATGAGGGCTCGTGCCTGCACCGAGCCGGAATCCGCCGTGACGAGCGTGATCTCCACGGGGCCGGCGGCCGCGTCGCCTGCGAGCCACACGTGGCCGACGTATCGCGCTCGCTCCTCCGTCGTGAGGCCCGTCTGTTCGATCCCGACGCCGATGCCATGCGTCAGCACGACCTCTGGGGAGTGCTCGCCCACGAACGGGCGGTCCGTCGTCATGCGTACGGCGCCAGGCGGGCCCACGATGCGCCATGCCGATCCCGGCGATCCGATGGCGTCGAAGAACTTGCGGTCCTGGAGCATCTCGGCCCAGATTCCGCCATAGATGCAACGGCCCAGGTGTTCGATGAACTGTCCGTAGACGTACTTCGAGAGCGGTTCGAGGCGCTGGTCGGCGTGGATCGTGATCGACGGCGGCTGCGGCGCGGCCCTCCGAACGAGTGTCAGCGACACGTCGTCGAACCAGGCCTTGCCGGTCGCCTGGCCCCAGCCGCCAAACAGCGCGTTCACCGTCACTGCGTCCACGTCTTCCGTTTCGAACTCGACTTCGACGCGGGTCCAATCGGTCGTCCCGAGGACCGGTGCGGTCTGGATCGGTTGCAGGTCGTGAAGGTTGAAGAGCGCGCCGCGACCTCCGCGTTTCGTCGTCACGTCTTCTGTGCGAATCCACCCCGAGAGTCGATACCGCGAGCCGGGAGACACGGGCACGGTGCAGCCCCACGCGACGTCGGCCCCGGCGTCGGATGTGATGGCGACGCTCCGACCGCCGTTCCGACCCGGCTCATCGGCCGTGAACGTGGCTTGACCGTTCCACGAAGCCGTCGCCCATGCATCGGCCCGGCCGCCGCTGGCGCGCTCGAAGGATCCGTTTGGAAGGAGATTCTCCCCGGCGTCCTGCGGCGCGGATGGGGGCTCGGCGAGAGGAGCTTCCAGGACCCGCCACTCGTGGACGCCGCCAGCGAATTCGGCGACAGATTGGACTTCGATCCGGAGGCCGAGCGTCGTCAACGGGTCGAACGTGCAGCGGTTGTACGTGTCACCCCGCGTGTCGAAGGCCGACGGGTGGTCGACCTCGCGCCACGTACCGGCCACGTTGGCGAGCAGGCGCCACGACTTGGGCAGCCGGCAGGCGCCACGGCCCGTGTCGTCGAACCAATACACCTCGACGCCGTGCACGCGCGTCGGTCCGGGAAAGTCGTATTGGATCCACTCTTTCGTCCCGAGCCGGGGCCACCAGTGGAGGAACGGGTTGGCGTGGTCGCCGGACGACGCCGGCTCGAACTGATCTGCGAGTGCGGCCAACTCACCGCCGAAGGAGGATGTCGCCCTCGAGCGCTTCGCGAGCGTGGGGGCGCCGTCTGGGCGCGCGGCTGCGGGCGCACGCGCGACCCAGACGCTCATGGGCGATCGGCCCCGGTTGGCCCACGCGAAATAGGGGATGGCCGTGGCCTCGACGGATTCGCCACCCTCGATCGAGCCAGCGAGCGTTCGCCGTGACCTCGTGAGGCGACCTTCGAGGACGGTGACGCCCCCGAGCAGCCCTGGACGCGCCACCGGTTTGAATGCCGTGTCCGTCGCGACGCGATCGAGCACGCGGCCATCGGGCTGGTCATGCCCCTCGAAACAGTAGACGATCGGCCCTCGCATGAAGGCCGTTCGTTCCTGATCGGCGCGGACGGATGCGTTGGCGATCACGCGACGGACCGGCATGGGCAGATCCAACTCCACGACGTCGCCGGCCTTCCACTGGCGTTCGAGCACCGCGTAGCCGCGATCGAGCGTGATCGGCTCGGCCACACCATCGACGGCGATCGTCGCGCGCGCGTCCGTCACATCGGCGAACGTGTAGAGGTCGCTCGCGAAGACTTCACCGCGCGCCCACCCAGGGATGCGAAGCCGGAGCTTGAATGCGGTTGGCTCCTTCGGGTCGACGCGGATCTTCACGCGCCCATCCCACGGGTAGTTGGTCTCCTGCGTCAGCGTCACCGGGTGATCCGCGACGCGGACGCGGGCCGCCCCGCCCAGGTACAGGTTGACGTGAACGCCGTCGCCCGACGTGGCGTAGGCGAAACCCGGGATCGAGGGCACGAAGCGCACGACGTTCGAAGGACAGCACGAGCAGTCGAACCACGGTGATCGCTCCCGCCCGTGCGCCGATTCCAGCGGGTTGGGATAGAAGAAGCGATCGCCCTTCGACGACCAGCCGGAGAGGAATCCGTTGTAGATCACGCGCTCGAGCACGTCGACGTAGCGCGCATCCCCGAACGCGAGGAAGAGGCGGTGATTCCACAGGGCGTTGGCGATGGCCGCGCACGTCTCCGCGTAAGCACTCGAGTTCGGGAGGTCGAACGGTGCACCGAATCCCTCGTTGTTGCCCTGACTGCCGATCCCGCCGGTGAGGTAGAGCTTGGTTCCCACGACGTCGCGCCACAGACGATCGATGGCCACGAGGTAGGACGGCTCGCCCGTGAGCCCCGCCACGTCGGCGATGCCGGCGAAGAGGTATGCGGCGCGGACGGCATGGCCGACGGCGGTTTTTTGTTCGAGCAACGGCAGGTGGTCCTGCGCGTACTCGCCGTAGAGCTCGCGTCCGTCGGCGTGCCCTCGGGCGTCGATGAAGAACTTCGCGAGGTCGAGGTAGCGCTGATCGCGGGTCTTGCGGAACAGCTTGACGAGGCCGATCTCGATCTCCGGATGGCCGCAGGGGTGGGTGTTCCGGCCCGGTCCGAACACGCCGACGATGAGGTTCGCGCTTTTCGTCGCGACGTCGAGGAGGGCGTTCTTGCCCGTGGCATCCGAGTACGCGACGGCCGCTTCGTACAGGTGGCCCAGGCAGTACAGCTCGTGGCCGCCGCCCATGTCGGACCAGCGCTCCTTGCCGCCCGGCGGCATGTTCTTGCGGTCGAGGATCTGCCGGGGCGTGTAGAGGTAGCCGTCGGGTTCTTGGGCCGCGGCGATCTTCGCGATGATCTCGTCGCAGCGAGATTCGAGCGCGGCGTCGCGTTCGACGGCGAGCGCGTAGGCTGCGCCCTCGAGCACCTTGTACACGTCTGAATCGTTGAAGTAGAGCCCCCGCATCGTGCCCGCGTGCTTCGCCGCCGCCTCGAAGTTCGCCACGCGCCCCGTCTCCTCGCACATCTTCATGGCGTAGGGGATGGTGACCGTCCGGTTCGTCGTGAGTCGCGGGGACCAGAACGCGTCGGCGACGGAGACGTGAGTGAACGGAACGGGGTCCAGGCGCGAGGGCCGCGACTCCGTCGACTGCGCCACGAGGGCCGAGGCACACAGGACGACGACGAAGACGCAGCGGATGAGAGGGTTGAGCATCGTGATGAAGTCCGCCGACGCGAGGTCGTCGGCCGGCCGCGATCTTACTTGCGGCGCAGAGAGGCGAGGCCGAAGACGCCGCCTGCGATCTCGCCGTTCGGCGCCGGGGCAAACCGCACGGTCACGTGAGTCTTGCCCTGCGTGAGGCCCGGGGGAATCGGGTACTCGACCGTGAAGAACCGGCCGGGCGCGGAGTTCGCGAGCTTCTCGGTCGCGATGCGACGTTCCTCGACCTCGATGTCGAAGACCCGGGCGCCCCCGTCGCTTCCCCAATAGCTCACGGCGAGCGAGTTCGGCGCATCGGGGGAGACGGAGAGGCGGAACCTGAAGTCCCCGCCCGGGCCGGCGTCGCGCCACCGTGCGCCCTCGTGCCGCCCGGTTCGCGAGTTCCGCCCCACGAAGACGTGCGCAGCCTCGCTCGCTTCGTCGCCGATCAGGACGCGGTCGATCGTGCGGGCTTCGCGGTCCCTGGCCGTCGCGAGTGCCGTCTCGTAGGCCTTTTGATTGGAGCCACCCATCACGCCGAATCGCCAGTAGACGCCGTAGCGTTGCTCGACGACGTCCATGAGCGGGATGAAGGTCAGATCCTTCGGTTGATTGCGCGTCCGCCAGCGGCGCGGAGACCCTTCCATCGGTTTCAGCCAGTGCTTGGGCGTGAGCTTGTCACCCGTGAGCGGGGGCGGCGGGACGTCGGCGAAGGGAAGGTCGCCGTCGTCGAGTACGCCGGCGAGGACGAGCGGCCCGGCCATCACGGCGCAGAGATTCGGATCGTCGTTGATCGGGACGACGGACAGTGGCGCATCCCATCGGACGTCCACGACGTCGCCCGGATTCCAGGCGCGGTCGATCCTGATCCAGCTTCCGGCCTTCGTCTCGACGGCGAGCGGATCGGCGCCCACGCGGATGGCACCGCCGGTCTTCGCCCACGCGGGCCTGCGGAGCATCAGCACGAAGTTCGTGTCGCGCGCAGGTGGTGTCACGGAGATCACCACGTGTCCCACATCCACCGGGTCAGTCGCCTGGGCGATCTGCACGACGCCGCCGGCGCGCCGCCACGACACGCGTGCGTCGATGGGAAGGACGACTCGCAGGGCGGCATCGCCCTCGTGGGCGAAGACGTCTTCGGCCCACGCCGTGCAAGCCTCGAGTCCCGTGCCGTAGCAGCACGTGAAGGTCTCCGTGGGCGTACCGTGGACCTTGGTGCTGCCGGCGCGGAGTCCGAGGAAGTAGATGAACTGGCCGCTCTCCGGATGCTGGCTCACGAACAGTCCATTGAAGAGGACTCGCTCCAGCATGTCGGCGTATTTCACGTCGCCGGTGGCGAGGAGGAGGCTGCGGTTGATGCGGCGCCAATTCCAGCTCGTGCAGAACTCCTGATTGGCGTCGGAGAGGGTGTTCGCGAGCTTGTCGGCCGGGCCCCAGGACTCGCCCTCGTTGGATCCGCCGGTGACGTAGCTGTGCCGCAGCGCGAGCGTCGCCCAGAAGTGCTGGATCAGGTCGCCGCAGGCCGGAGTGCCGAAGAGTTCGTACGCGCGGCACTGACCGAGGATCTGGGGTAGGTGCGTGTTCGCGTGGAGCCCGGCGAGCGGATCCTCTCCGCGTGCGAGCGGATCGAGGAATGCACGCTTTTGGAACCGTTCCGCGAGGATGCGGTGACCGGGCTGATGCGTGAACTCGAAGAGATCGAGCAGCGCCTCGTGCATGCCGCCGAACTCGTTTCCGAGCATGGCTTGGAATGCGTCGTCGTCGAGGTGAACGCTGCGGGCGGCGATCCCTGCGGCGAGGCCCGCGGCGACGCGAAGGGCCTCTTCGTCGCCGACGAGCCGTCGCATGTCGACCAGGCCGGCGAGGATCTTGTGGATGGTGTAATAGGGCGCCCAGACGGCCTGGCGTCGTTCGACGCGGTCGAGGAACTCGGACGGGAAGGCCGAGAGGTAGCCGCCGCCGAGCGCGCGCTGGCATTCCGCGAGGCCGGCGACGACCCGTCGCGCGTTGCGCGCGATCTCGGGATCCGCCGTCGACGCCATGACGCGGGCACAGGCCGAGAGGTAGTGCCCGACGAAGTGGCCCCGCAGCTCGCAGTCCGGGGCTTCCCAGCCGCCGTAGGGCGTGCCCGGCGTCGGCAGACCGGCGTTCTTGCGGAACGTCCAGAGCAGGCGGTCGGGGTCCAGCGATCTCAGGTACCGCAGGTTCGTGTCGAAGGCGGCGAGCGCCGGGCCGCCGGTGATCGTCACGTCCTGCGGTGCGAACGCCGTCAGCACCGACGCCGGCCGGCTCGTGGTCTGTCCCCCTGCCGCCGTCACGATGGCGACGAGCGCGAGCACGCTGCCGCGGCGGGCGATCGCCGTAGGCCGCAAGGTCGTCCGCCGGGCGCGATCCGCGCCCGACGCCCTGAGCCACACCGCGCTCGCTTGGATCTCGCCTTCGTTCACAGCCGCGGAGGATACCCGATGCCGTCCGCCGATCGCGGCAGGGCTGGAGCCCTGCCGATCCAGCCGCGTTGGAACGCGGCGTTCCGGAGCCGGAGCGCCAGGCACCAGCCTGGCCGGACCGCGAGGCCTCCGGACTCGCGAGCACGTGGCAAGACGAAAGCCCGGCGACGGCGTTTGCGTGCTGCCGTCCGTCGATCGCGGCAGGGCTGGAGCCCTGCCGATCCAGCCGCGTTGGAACGCGGCGTTCCGGAGCCGGAGCGCCAGGCACCAGCCTGGCCGGCCCGCGAGGCCTCCGGACTCGCGAGCACGTGGCAAGACGAAAGCCGCGCGACGGCGTTTGCGCGCTGCCGTCCGCCAATCGCGGCAGGGCTGGAGCCCTGCCGATCCAGCCGCGTTGGAACGCGGCGTTCCGGAGCCGGAGCGCCAGGCACCAGCCTGGCCGGACCGCGAGGCCTCCGGACTCGCGCGCGCGTGGCAAGACGGAAGCCCGGCGACGGCGTTTGCGCGCTGCCGTCCGCCAATCGCGGCAGGGCTGGAGCCCTGCCGATCCAGCCGCGTTGGAACGCGGCGTTCCGGAGGAGAAGCGCCAGCCGGATCAGCGCGTACACTGTTGCCCTCCCGGAGCAGTCCCATGACGTCCGATTCCCGCACCTTCGCGATCGGCATCGACTACGGCACCTCGGCCGTTCGTGCGCTCGTCGTCGAGACGCACTCCGGCGAGGAGATCGCGACCGGAGTCCATCCGTACGCCTGCGGTGACGCCGGCGTGATCGGCGATTCGGCCGACCCCAACGTGGCGCGGCAGGACCCACGCGAATACACGACGGGCTTCCTCGAGTCCGTCAGGATCGCGATCCGCGCCGCCCGCGCCGTTCCCGGGTTCGATCCCGCGCGCGTCGTCGGCATCGGAGTGGACACGACCGGCTCGACCCCCATGCCCGTCGCCGCCGATGGCGAGCCTCTCGCCTGGAAATCCGAGTTTCGAGGCAACCCGTCCGCCATGGCATGGCTTTGGAAGGACCACACGTCGTTCGCCGAAGCCGCCGAGATCACGGACCGCGCCCGCCGTGAAGATCGACCCTACCTGGCGCGCTGCGGAGGGACGTACTCGTCCGAGTGGTACTGGTCGAAAGTCCTGCGCTGCGAGCGCGCGGCTCCGAAGGTCGCGGCGGCCGCGGCGAGCTGGGTCGAGTGCTGCGATTTCGTGCCCGCGTGGCTCACGGGCCGGCTCGACCCGTTCCGTCTGAACCGAAGCGTTTGCGCCGCCGGCCACAAGGCGCTGTACGCCGCGGCATGGGACGGTCCGCCGCAGGCCGACTTCCTCGACCGCCTCGCGCCCGGGCTCTCCCGACACCGTCGCTCGTTCGGACAGCCGTGCCTGCCTGCCGACCGTCGCGCCGGCGGACTGTCTTCCCCGATCGCATCGGAGGTGGGACTTCCCGCCGGCATTCCCGTCGCCGTCGGAGCGTTCGATGCGCACCTGGGCGCGGTCGGGGCGGGAATCGCGCCAGGCACCCTGGTGAAGATCATCGGCACGAGCACGTGCGACATCCTCGTGGCGCCACTCGATGTCGCGCTTCCGGACATCCCCGGCGTCTGCGGCATCGTGCCCGAATCGGTCGTCTCCAACGCCTGGGGCATCGAGGCAGGGCAGTCCGCCGTCGGCGACATCTTCCACTGGTTCGTCGCGAAGATCGCGCCGGCTGGATTCGGGACTGGCGACGCCGCGCACGCCGCGCTGTCGGACGCTGCGGGTCGCCTGCGCCCAGGGGAGTCGGGCCTCCTCGCACTCGATTGGCACAACGGGAATCGCACGATTCTCGTGGATCCGCTGCTGACCGGGCTCATCGTCGGCGAGACCCTCTCCACGACGCCGGCCGAAATCTACCGCGCGTTGATCGAGGCGACGGCGTTCGGAGCTCTGCGCATCCTCGAGCGCGTGGAGGAGTACGGTGTGAAGGTCGATCGCGTCGTCAACTGCGGCGGCGTCGCGGAGAAGAACCCGGTGCTGATGCAGATCTACGCGGACGTGTGCAACCGACCCATGGTGACGTCTCGCTCGGCGCAGACCTGCGCCCTGGGGGCCGCGATCTGCGGGGCGATCGTCGGCGGGGCGCACGCGGACTTCGCCGCTGCGCAGAGAGCCATGACCGGGTGGAAGCCGCGCGTTCACGAGCCACAGGCGGAGCGGGTCGCGGTCTACCGCCGGCTCTACGCGCTGTACCGGCGCGTCCACGATGCCTTCGGCGTCGTCGGCGCGTCGGGCGCGCTCCACGACGTCATGAAGGAGCTCATCTCGATCCGCACGGAGGCCCGGCGCGGACACGGAGGTTCGTCGTGAGCGAGATCGACGATCTGCGCGCCGAGGTCTGCGAGGCGAATCGGGGGTTGGAACGCCATCGCCTCGTCGCACTGACGTGGGGGAACGTCAGCGGGATCACGCGTGACCGCTCCACACTCGTCATCAAGCCGAGCGGCGTGCCGTACGCCGCGCTGCGACCCGAAGACATGTGCGTCGTGGACGCGGCAAGCGGCCACTGCGCAGGCTCGGCGCGGCCATCCACCGACACGCCGATTCACCGGATGCTGTACCGCGCGCTGCCGTCCGTCGGCGGCATCACCCACACGCACAGTGCGTACGCCTGCATGTTCGCGCAGGCCGAGCGGTGGATCCCCTGTCTCGGCACCACGCACGCGGACCACTTCGAAGGCGACATCCCAGTCACGCGTCCCCTCGAACGCGCAGAGGTCGAGGGCAGCTTCGAGGAGGCCACGGGGCGCACGATCCTCGACGTGCTTGGCTCGCGCGACCCGCTCCGCATGCCGGCCGTTCTCGTCCGCCAGCACGCTCCATTCTGCTTTGGGGAGACGGCGACGAAGAGCCTGGAGAACGCCGTCGCCCTCGAGGCCGTCGCCCAGATGGCGTTCGGGACCCTGTCGCTCCTCGTCGCGCCCGCTGGCGCGTCGTCCAGACAACCGCTGTTCGAACGACACCACGATCGCAAGCACGGACCCGGCGCCTATTACGGCCAGGGTCGCTGAACCACAGGAACGCCATGCATTCATCGAAGAGAGTGAAGATCGGCTACATCCCGGCGAATCGCGGGTTCTTCTCGAGCGAACTGGCCGCGAAGATGCGGAACGAGACGCTCGAGGTTCTCGCGAAGCTCGGCGTCGACGTCGTCGTCCCGTCACCCGGGCAGACGAAGGTCGGCTGCGTCGAGACCCGTGAGGAGGCCGAACTCACCGCCGAGATGTTCCGGCGCGAAGACGTCCATGGGATCCTCATCGGTGCCGTGAACTTCGGCGAGGAGCAGGGAGTGGCGTGGTGCGTGCGGCGCGCCCGCCTCGACGTTCCGATCCTCATCTACGGCTGCCAGGAGGAGGAACGGCTCACGATGACGACACGTCGTCGCGACAGTTTCTGCGGCCTCCTCAGCATCGGCGAGGTGCTCCGCCAGATCGGTGCGAAGTACACGGTGGCGCAGCGGCCGATCTGCTTCCCGACGGATCCTTCGTTCGCCGAGGACATCGACTTCTTCATCAGGCTGTGTCGCGTCGTCCGCGGGATTCGCGGCGCCCGGTACGGACAGGTGGGCGCCCGCCCCGACGCATTCTGGACTTGCCGCTACGACGAGAAACGGCTTCAGCGGATGGGACCGACCGTCGTCACCCTCGACCTGAGCGAGGTGATCGGAGGAGCCGGCAAGCTCGCGGACGACGATCCGGCGGTGATTCAGGTCGCGACCTCGATCCGCGGATACGCCGACACGTCTGCGGTGAAGGACGCGTCGATCCTGCGCAGCGCCAAGCTCGAACTGTTCCTGCGGCGCTGGGCCAAGGCCAACGCCCTGGATGCGTTCGCGATCCAGTGCTGGACGAGTCTGCAGGCGAATTACGGCGTGTGCTCGTGTACGACGATGAGCCGGTTCGGCGACGAGGGGATGCCGAGTGCCTGCGAGGCGGACATCATGGGAACGCTCTCCATGCACGCCGCGATGCTCGCGAGCGATTCGCCAGCGGGGCTCGCTGACTGGAACAACGTCCACAACGACGACGACGAACTGGTGAACGTCTGGCACTGCGGCGTGTTCCCCGCGGCGTTCGCCCGCACGCCTGTGAAGTTGGGCGTTCAGGAAATCATCGCTTCCAGCGGAGCGGCGCGCTACGAGGACTCGGAGGGCACCATCGAGTTCGTCGCCCGCGAGACGCCGCTGACGCTGTGCCGGGTCACGCAGGACGCCGACGGCACCATGAAGGCCATGGTTGCCGAGGGGCGGATCGAGGAGAACCCGGCCGTCACCTTCGGGTGCTACGGCTGGTGTCGACTCCCAGACCTCCAGCGGCTCTACCGCAACGTGCTGCTGCGCCATTTCCCGCACCACGTGGCGATCACGCAGGGGCGGGTCGCGAACGTGCTGTGGGAGGCGTTCGGGAACTACCTCGGCATGGCGACCTACCACGCTCGCCAGGAGACGCCCGGCCTCTACACCTCCGACCTCCCATTCTCAGGAATCGAGGCGACGGACGTCCGGATCCGGGCGCCGCTCGAGGTCTGAGAATCCACCCAGTCTCCGGTGCGACTCACTCGCCGTGGCGGCGAGGCGCGGCTCGCACCGGTCGCCGTGAATAACCGCGTCGCGGATTGCGTCCTCAGTCTTTGGCCCCTCGTCGCGCAGTCTGCCCTCAGGGCATGGGATTCGCGCCTGGCCAGAGGCCGTCGAACGTCACCCGCCGAAGAACCCCAGGAGACTCGATCATGCGTCTGCTTCCGATCTCGGTCGCGCTGCTCTGTTGTGCGTTCGTCGTCGCGCAGGAGCCTGGCGCCGCGCCCGCTCCAGCGTCGCCGTTGTCGAAGTCCTACTCGGAGTACAAGGCCGCTTCCGACAAGTTCACCACCGCGATGAAGGAAGCGTCGCCGAAGATGCAGGATCGCAGCCTGCCCGCCGACGAACGGAAGAAACTGACCGCCGAGATCGACCCGCTTCGCAAGGCGATGAACACCGCGCGCGAGTCGTTCCACAAACAGTTCGCGACCGCGGACTGGAAGAAGATGGATCCGAAGACCGACGGCGACATGATGCGCGATGGGCTCGTCGGCCTCGCGAACGGTGAGAGTGCGCCGGAGACGAAGGTCGCTGCCTGCGAAGCGATCCTGAAGAACTTCGGCGAGCACGAGTCGGCGAAGATGATCCGGAACAACACCTATCCGACGGCGCTCCTCTCGGCCGGTCGAGTCGACGACGCGCGCAAGGCGCTCGACGAGGTGGTGAAGAATGGGGCCGCCGCCGAGAAGTTCCGTGCCATGGTCACGCTGGGCGACCTCGCGGCCATCGACGGCGATACGAAAGCCGCCATCGCGAAGTTCGAGGAGGCAGCGAAGGTCGACGAGAAGCAGAAGCGCTACACGGATCTGCGGATCGCGCTCGTCGGAAAGCAGGCCCCCGACATCGATTCGAAGCAATGGATCGGTGGCGACGCGAAGGCCCTCAGCGCCATGAAGGGCAAGGTGGTGCTCGTCGACTTCTGGGCGACCTGGTGCCCACCGTGCCGCCACGTCATGCCGAAGCTGAGCGAGATGTTCACCGCGCATCAGAAGGACGGCCTGGAGGTCATCGGCGTCACCCGCTTCTACGACAACGGCTACATGCCGGCGAACAAGTCCCAGATGGACGTGGGCGGCGAATCCGTGAAGGGCATGGACGAGGCGGCGTTCCCCAAGCACGTCGAGGCGTTCAAGAAAGTGACCGAGATCGCCTATCCGTTCGTGATCGCGCAGAAGTCCGATTTCGACAACTACAAGGTGCCGGGAATCCCGACGCTGGCGCTGGTCGACAAGGAGGGCAAGGTCGTGATCGTCGTCGTCGGTTCCGGCGATGGCAACGAGGCGCTGCTGAAGCTCGCGGTGGCCCGTCTGACGGCCGCGAAGAAGACCTGATTCGCTCGAGCGCCTGCACGCAGGCGCCCGCAGTTTCGGAGCGGCGCGGCTCCGCGCCGCGCCTCAGTCGTTGCCGCTGCGCAAGAGCATCAGCGCGCCGAGCACGACGAACAACGCGCCCGCCACCCGTTTGATCCAGATCGGCGGGATCACGCGGGCGATCATCTCGCCGCCGAGGACGGCGATGGCGGACGTGGCGATGAGGGCTGCGGCTGACCCGACGAACACGCTGCGCTTCGACGTCCCGTCGGCCGCGAGCGAAAGCGTCGCGAGCTGCGTCTTGTCGCCGAGCTCCGCCAGGAAGATGGTGACGAACGTCGTGGCGATGAGCTTCCAGTCCATGGGCACGATGGTGCCTGCTCGGGGCGGGCTCGCAAGCGGCACGCGGGGCGGGCACCGAGCGCGCACTGCGTCTCGCGACCGGTCTCATCGAACCGTTCGCACTCGTCCCATCTCCGGCACCATTACGAACTTCAACGGAGGGACGCGTCGTCGTGTCGCTCGGACAATCGTTCGCGTGGAACACAACCCGGCTTTCGCCGGCACCGGAGACACGTCCATGACAACGAAGTCCAAGAGCCAAGTGATGACCGTCGGCGAGGTCATGACCAAGGACCCGATCTGCGTGCTGCGCTCCGCGTCGCTGCAGCGGATCGCCGAGGTGTTCACCGAGAACGACATCTCGGGCGTGCCCGTGGTCGACGAGATGGACTGTGTCGTCGGCGTCATCTCGAAGACCGACATCATCCGCCGATGCGTGGAAGGGCCAGCCGGCGGTCCAGGCAGCACCGACTTCTGGGAGAGCCTCCGGACGGGGCCGTCCGAGGCGGCGTTCAACCCGGACGATCTCGGAGTCGCCGAGGACCTGATGTCGACGACGCCGGTCTGTGCGAAGGAGAGCGCGTCCGTCAAGTCCGTCGCGCGCCAGATGGTCGAGGGGCGGATCCACCGGGTGATCGTCGTCGACGAGGATCGTCACCCCATCGGCATCGCGACCGCACTCGATCTGCTCCGCGCGTTGTCGGGCTGAGCGGGCGAGTCAGCGGGGCCGTTTGCAGAAGCACGAGCCGGGAAGCCGCGTGTCGGAGCGCTCCCAGGCCTTCGCGAACCGCGCCTCGACCACCTTCGCCTCCTCGAGGCGACCCATGCGCGTGAGCGCGTCCGCGAGCCCCGTCAGCGACCAGCCGTTCTCGGGGTGGGCGCGGAGGTCGGCTTCGTAGACCGCGAGTGCCTCCTCGGCCCGCCCCTGCTCGAGCAACAACGCGCCGAGCGCATGCCGGACCGGCTGCATCCAGCCCCAGGGTTCGTCGTATTTCAGCGCGTCGTCCCGCGCCACGCCCTCGCGCAGCCGTTCGAACGCCTCGTCGAAGTGGCCGAGGCGGTACGCGATCTCTCCCTCGAGGAGTGGACGTCCGACGTCGAGCACCGTCTGCGCCGCGTTGTTGCCGATGTGAACGCTGGGTGCGATCTCCTTGGCTGCGGCGTTGAAGGCGGCCAGCTCGGCCGAGGCTTGTTCCGGATGCCCGAGCGAGGCGAACGCCATTCCGCGAGCGTGGTGCCACATGGCGACGGTGTACTTCAGCTCCGGGTCCGGCGCCGGCTCGTTCAGCATCTCCTGCCAGTGGCCGAAGCGGACGAGCACCGAGTACGGGGTCGCCACGAACCCGTCGACGTATCGCTTCGCGTCGGTCGCGAGCATGGGAGCGAGCTCTCGTTGCAGCTCGCGCGCGGCTTCGATCGCCACGCGGCTCTGCCCGTCGAACATCGCTGCGTACACGAGGAAGTGGTAGTTGTGCGCGCGGTACAGGTCGTAGAAGTGTCCGCGACCCACGCGCTCCACGAGGCGGAGGTCGGCGGCGATGCCGCGTCGATTCGCCTTCATGGCCTCTTCGTAGTGCCCGATGCGGATGTCGATGTGCGACGGCATGTGCACGAGGTGGCCGGCATCGGGGACGAGGTCGCGCAGGCGATCGGCTGCGGGAAGCGCACGGCCGGGCTCGGGGGACGCTTCGAGCGTATGGATGGTGTAGTGCAGGGCTCCGGGGTGGTCGGGAGCGAGACGTCGCGCGGCCTCCAACGTGGAGACGATCTCGAGCGTGCCTGGCTGGGGTTCGCCGGCGGGCGTCCACAGGTCCCACGGACGCAGGTCCATCATGGATTCGGCGAAGAGCGCGGCGACGTCGGCGTCATCAGGATGGCGCCTCCACACCTCGCGCATGGCATCGGCGTAGGCGCGATCGAGGGCGGCCCGGTCGGCCGGCGGCGGGTCCGTGTAGCGCTTCGAGAGGGCCTCGATCAGCTCGCGTTCCACCGGGCTTTGAGCCGGCGCGAGGATGCGCGCCCGTCCGACGGCGTCGACCGCCATGCGCAGACTGTCGGGCGTCATCTCCGCATTGTTGATGTTCGGTCCGGCCGCGAGGGCCTGGCCCCACCACGCCATTCCGCACGATGGATCGTGCGAGACGGCCTCCTGGAACGCCGCGATCGCCTGCTCGTGGTTGAACGCGAAGCAGGCGAGCAGCCCTCGATCGAACGCGTCCTGCGCTGACGGGGACTTCGTCGTCACGGCGCGATGGAAGCCGGCCGGCTCGGCGGCGAGCGGCGCCTTCTCCGCATCCGTGTGGGCGCAGCTCGTGAGAAGTGCGCAGAGCGCGACGATCGTGCCGAGGGTGAGGCGGGTGTTCATGCGGATCTCCGGCGCACCCGCCGGAGATCGCCGTCGCCCAGCGCGAGGCGTCGAGCCGCGCACCTGCGAGGAAGCTCCGCGACGCGGATGAGCCGCAAGGCTACGTCCGCGCCGTGGATCTGCAACGAGCGCCGAGGCTCGTGCTCAAGGAATTGCGACGACCGTCAGTTCGTTGCTGAGGCTCCACGCGCTCGCGGTCGGCTCGAAGCCAACGGCCTGCACCTGCAACGGGTACCCGCGGAAATACGAGTCGTTCGGAATGCTCACGTTCACCTGTTCCTGGCCCGCCACGTCGGTCATGCCCGCGTATGCGAGTACGACGGACGTCGAGTCGAGCAGCAATGCACCGTCGATCGAAGCCCACGGGTTGTACGCGTAGCCGAGGCTCGTCGTACCGTGCGCGAACAGCCCCCAGACCTGCGAGGCCGGACCACGGAACGTGAGCTGGAAGGTGACTCCAGCCGTCACCGTGCACGGGGCGTCGATCTCCATCGGCGTGCCGCCGAGCGTCACGAACTGCGAGTTCGGCGATACCGAGGCGTTGCCGCTGACGGTCGCACCCTGGCTGAACAGCTGCGACGCCTGGGAGAGCGTGACGGCATCCGTACCCGTCGTGGTCAGACTGCCGGCGATCATGGACGCGAGCGAGTAACCTCCGAGCACGAGGGGAGCGTTGCCGGAGATCGTGCAACGTTGGATCGAAACGCTGCGCGAGCCCGAGACGTTGACGGCCGTCCCGGCAGAGCCGCTGAAGCCGCAACTCTCGAGGACGACGGGAACGGAGCATCCACTCACGTCGAATTGCGGCGTCGCCGATCCGACGAACGAGATCCCGACGACCTCGAAGCTCTCGGAGGCTGCCCCGCCGGAGACGATGGCGCCTGCCGTCGACGTGTCGACCACGACCGACGATCCGGGAACGGCGTGGATGCGGACGCCGTTGTATGCCGCGAACGGCTGGTAGAAGCCGTCGTGAACGAGGATGGTCTGATTCGTGAGCGAATGGCTCGCGATCCAGTTCACGGCGGCGTCGATCTCTCCGAAGCCGTCACCGGATTGGGACCCCACGGTCATCACATTGGAAGGCCAGGTGGCATTCTGCTGGAAGTCGCGGGGGAAGCTCACCGATCCCTCGAACCCGAACTGGTCGATCGCGGCGACGCTGTAGCTGTACGTCCCGTCGGCGAGGACGGCGCTTTCCGTGAACGACGTCACGGCGACGTTCACGACCAGCTCGTCGTTGCGGTAGACGTTGTACGACACCGCCGTCGGTGCCGAGCTCCACTCCATGGCGATCACGGCGGCCGTCGGGGAGACTCCAGACGGCGGGCTGGTGGTCGCCGGCACGCTGACGCTGTCCACGGTGATGGACTGTGCCGTCGAGAATGCACTGTAGGTGGAGCCGTCGCCCGCCCGCACGTCGACCGTGTGGACACCGTCGGTGAGCGTCGTGCGGAACGCCCACGAGGTGCCGTTCACCGTCGCCGTGTTCAGGCTCCCGTCGATGCGCACGTCGACGGCGAGGGCCGAGGGATCATTCGAGCCGCTGAAGACGACGGTCGCGCCGACCGTTGCCGACAGCGTCGGGTGAACGATCACCGGCACACCGATTTGCGCGACGGAGGTGCCCGCGATGACGAGACATGAGACGAGCGCCAGTGGAGTGAAAACCGCCTTGCGTGACATGTTGAAACCTCGGTCGTGGTGGACGGCGAACGCCCCTCGCCGGGAGGGTTCGGGACTTCACGGGATGTCGGGTCGTCCGCGTGCGGTCGAGTCGATCGCTTCGGACATGCGCTCCAGGACGGTGGCGCGTCCCACACATCGGGACCGGATGAGTATCGGGCGAGATACGGTCTCGACTTTTGCTCAGGCGCAAGAAATCGCGCTCGACCGGCATGCGGCCGCCGAGCGGAACCTCAGCGGTCGAGCGACGACAGGTCCAAGCTCACCTCGGCGGCGGACCCGCCGAGCCGGAGGTCGACAGGGCGTGTGCGCAGCCCCGACGGCGTGTGGCGCACGGAATAGACGCCGGGCGGCAGGGCAGCGCGGCGGAGGCGCACGCTGCCATCCGGCGGGCCGCCCACGAGCCGGGCCTCCGGGTCCCGCGGCGGGCAGAAGACCTCCGTACCGAGGAGGGAATCTCCGCCCTCGTCCAGGCGGTCGAGGCAGAGGTCGACGGCCCGGAGGCCACCGAGCGGGCGCATCACCCGCACGCCGAGTTGCGCGGGCGCGCGCGTGAGCGTCACCAGGATCGGGCCATCGATAGCCCGGCCCGTGAGGCGGACCTCCGTTCGCGTTTTCGCGAGGCTCGGAGCTTGGAACTGCACCACGAAACCGTCGGCGCCCGGCGGCGCCCACCAGCGGAGCGTCGCGTTGCAGGCGGGCGCGTCGAGGACCCAGTCCGACGTGGTCGCGAGGCCCAGACTCCAGGTTCCGACGACGTCCCATCCCGGTGCGACCTCCAGGTCCGCTGGCGTGCACGCGGGTCCTTCGCAGACGAACTGGAACGTGACGGTCGTCGGCCGGCCGAGATCGACGCCATGCGCCGTCTCGCCTTTGCCGACGTGGAAGGACTCCTCGCTTCGAGCACCGGGCGCGATCGCGTTGGGTGGCGCCGCGGTCGCGAAGTAGTCGCCCTCCTCGAGGTTCTCGAAGCGGACCAGGCCCTGCGCGTCCGTTTCGCCCGCACGGAATGGCACGGCGCCATCGCTGAACACGCGCACGCTCGCGCCGGCGATCGGGACGCCGACGGCGGTCACGGTGACGATGACCGCGCCACCGCTCGGCGGAGGCGCGTCCACGCCCGTTTCGGAGCCGGCGATTTCCACGCTCTCTGCGGCCGGAGCGAACCGGCAGGCGGCAATCGGCGGCTGCGGATCCGGCGACGACGCCGCGACGACGGTTGCCGGCGGATCGCCACGGCCGACCGGGAACGACCCGTCATGCGGCGGGGGAGCCAGCAGGATCGCGGCGGCGAGCACCCAGGCTGCGAGAGCGACCGTCGCCGTGAGTGCACCGCGAGTCGTGAGACGAGGCACCACACCCATGGACACGGCGAGAGGCCGAATTTCTTTGGTGCGAGCCTCCGATCGAAGCCGGCGTGCGCGTCAGGTCGATCCGGACTCCCGCCGCCGTGGGGCTACCGAGGCTCCTCCCGACCCTTCTCGCGGTACAGCAGGACGGGGCAGCTCGCCTTGCGCGCGACCTTTTCGGCCGTGCTGCCCAGGAGCGCGTAGGTGAACGCGGAGTAGCCCGCGCTCCCGATCACGATCAGGTCCACGTGCTCTTCCTTGGCGGCGCGGACGATCTCGACCGGTGCGCGACCCTCACGAACCAGCGTCTTCGTGCGCACGGCTCCCTTGATGTCGTTCTCCAGCAGCTTCTTCATCTGGACGTCGATGCTCTTTCGCACCTCGTCCTGCTGGGGAATCGTGATGGGCGTCTCGATGCCGTACACCGGATAGGCGAGGACAGGCTCGAGGGCATGCATCACCACGAGGTCGGCTCCGAACGTCTTCGCCAGGTCCACGGCGTAGAGGACTGCATCGCGTGCACTGGGCGAGAAATCGGTTGGCACGAGGATCTTCTTGATCGCGAACATGGCCGAACCTTTCCGGAGCCGGGCACGTCGGGGCGGCTCCATGGCTTCATCATCGCTCGGCGGTCCTCGGACGACGCTACGAACCTGGGCACCCCGTGCGGGGGCGACGTGGGTAGCTGCTCCAACCTCCTGCCTGCGCGCCGGATCGGGCAGGCTGAGATGGGGCGGGGTATAGTTCACCGATGGTCGATGAGAGCCTTTCCCCTCGGTCTCGAACCCGCCGACGCCGAATCATCGTGTCGGTTCTGGTGCTTCTCGTCGCACCGCCGCTGCTGTTCGTCGTCAACGGGCTGGTGC
The DNA here is from genome assembly GCA_044222185.1 of Planctomycetota bacterium. Classification (GTDB taxonomy): domain Bacteria; phylum Planctomycetota; family CAIWVZ01; genus JBGANV01. The sequence goes on along the minus strand of JBGANV010000001.1, from coordinate 2,132,178 downwards.
TCGCTGCCGGCACGACACCGACGGCCGGAGTCACGACCGCCGTGGCCGCACCGCCGCCGGCCGTGGGCACGACCGTCACCGTGCTTGCCTACAACGTGGCGAAGGGATTCGTTCACAGGGGAGGCGTGCGGTTCGCGTCGCGGGCGGAAGCTCGCAGGCGACTGGATGACCTCGCCGACGTGGTTCGTCGTGAGCGACCGGACATCGTGTTCCTCTCCGAAGCCGTGAAGGAGTGCACGCCCTGCGCGACGGATCAGGTGATCGGCATCGCAGAGGCGGCGGGGCTGCGCCATTGGGTTTTCGGCGAGAACTACAACTTCGGGGTCCCGTTCCTTCGCATCGTCGGCGGGAACGCCATCCTCTCGCGCTATCCGATCGAACCCGTGGACAACCAGGATCTGGCCGGCCGCCGCCCGTTCTGGGTGACGACGAACAATCGGAGGTTCCTACGCGCGCGCTTGAGCCTGCCCTCGGGCCCCGTGCTTCTCGGGGCCATGCACACCGACTCCTTCAGCCGGACGAACAACGCGCGCCAGGCCGCGCAGATCGTGGCGTGGCTCGGGGGCGCGCCCGCGATCGTCGCGGGCGACTTCAATGCGGATCCGCCCAGCCCGTCGATGGCGGCGTTCCGCGAGACCCATGCGTTCAGCGGCGACTTCGACGGTCGCGCGTTCACCTTCCCGGCGGACGATCCGAAGGAGCGCATCGACTTCGTCCTGGCGCCCGGTTCCTGGGAGCACCTGGAGACGCGCGTCGTCGCGACGACCGTCTCCGATCACCGCCCCGTCGTCGCACGCTTCACCGTGCGGTGAGCGTCACTTCGCGGGGAGCAGCCCCTCGCGAATCGCGAGCCGCGCCAGATCCGCGGGCGAATGGCAGTCCAGTTTGCGCTGCAGGTTCTCGCGGTGCTTCTTGGCCGTCCCGAGGCTGATGTGGAACTCGCGCGCGACTTCCTTGTTCGACCGCCCCATGGCGAGGAGAAGGAACACCTCGCGCTCGCGGGGCGTGAGGGCGTCGAGTCCGTTCGCCGCTTGGGTCTCGGGATGCGTGGTTGGCGGAGCCGTCGGGTTCTGCGCGCCGGCCTTCGGTGACACGTATCTCGTCCCGCCGCGCACGGCCCGAAGCGCCGTCACGAGTTCGTCGGGATCGGAGTCCTTGCACAGATAGCCACTCGCGCCGCGGTCGATGGCCTGGCGAACGAAGCACTCGCCCTCGTGATTGGTCATCATCACGATGCGCGCCTGTGGCGCGACGTCCCGGATCAACGGGATGGCGTCGAGGCCCGAGAGTTCGGGCATGGCGATGTCGAGGAGGACGATGTCGGGCTTGATGTCCGCGATCTCGTGAATCGCGGTCCTCGGGTTGCCCTGCTCTCCAACGATCGTGAGCCAGTCGGCCTGGCTCAGCCAATGCCGGAACGCTGCCCGGATCATCGCCTGATCATCCAGCAGGTAAACGGTCGTCTTCGCCATTTCGATCATGACCACACGTTGGTGCCCGGTCATCGCACCGCCACAAGGGGCTCTGCGGGGCCCGAACGTGTCTTTAGTTTCGTCCGATGACGCGATTGGATCTCTACGCACAACGGCAGATCGGCGTGCGTCAGCGGTGCGTACCCGAGGCGTCGATTCGGGCGGAGCCCGGAGCACCCGCGCGGTGAATCGCGGGTGAATTCCTCACTTCGGCGGCGCCGTCGGCTTGAGGGTCGCGAGCTGGTCGGGGAGCCACTTGTGCTCGGGGCGGGCGAGGATCGAATCCAGTAGCCCGTTCACCGCCGCGGCTTGTTCCGTCTTGCCCGACTCTGCCGCGTGCTTGGCGATCTCACGCGCTTGAGGGAGGAGCTGCATGTAGAAGCGGTCCGCGACCTCGTACATGCCGTGCCAGTGCGCGTAGTCCGGCGCCATCATGGATGCACCGTGGCGCGCACGGCGACCCTCGTGGTGCCAGAGGAAGTACCACGTCCACTCGATCTCCTCATCGAAGTCGGGCTTCGTGATGAGGTTCTGGGCGCGGAGGAGGTCGATGATCTGCTTGCCGGGCTTCGCGAACTTCTCGTTGAAGAGGATCACGAAGTCGTCGTACTGCTTGTAGAACCCGTTGATGTAGTCGGGCGTGTGGCAGTGCGAGCAGACCTCCTTCATGCGCGTGCGCTTGTTTTCCGCGTTGTCCGCCGTCTGCGCGGCTCGTTTGGCCGGATCCGCCTCGGTGATGACTTTGTGGTTCGCGTCCGTGTCCATCACGAGACTGATCGGCGGGCGGTTCGTCCACGAGATGCGCTCACCCGGGTCGTGCGTGCTCTTGCCCCCGTTGCGCGTGTTCCCGGACATGTGGCACGTGGCGCAGGTGGGGGCTGCCGAGTAATCCTTGCCGAGGACCCACGTCTTCGAGTCCAGGTTCATCTTGTCGCGCAGGTCGCGATAGGCGACGCCGTGCTTGGATTCGTTGTAGATCTCCTCCTGCGGGTGGTCCGGTCCGAGGTGGCACTTGCCGCAGTTTTCGGGCTGCCGTGCGCGTCGCGGCGAGAAGTCGTGACGGCTGTGGCACGCGGAGCACGATCCTCGGGACCCGTCCAGGTTGATGCGGCCGATCCCCGTGTTGGGCCACGTGCTCGCGTGCAGGCGCGGCTTGCCGTTTTGATCCTTGAAGATCTTCGCGACGGCTTCCTTGTTCGTGGGCTTGCCGGTCTCGTCGGGCTTGAGGTCGTCGACCGTCACCATGCCGCCATCATCGGTCTGCATCCCGACCTTGCCGCCGTGGCATTGCTTGCAGCCCGTGTTCACGCTGGCCATGCCGTTGACCATGTCGTTCGGCTTGCCCGGTGTGGGCGAGTGCGGGTTGAAGCGGCCGCGCATGCCTTCCACGTTCTCGGCGAGGAAGTTGTCGAGGGACGCCAGGATGTCGCCGGCCTTCGAGTGATGGCTCGCGGCGAATTGCTTCGTCTCCTCGTCGTGGCAGCGGGAGCAGTCCCGCGGCGTCACGACGGTGGCGATCGTCTGGCCGTAGTGCTCGAACGCGTCCGCTTCGCCTTGCTGGGCCTGGTGGCATTCGAAACAACCCACGCCCTTGGCTGCGTGCGTGCTGCCAGTCCAGTGTTCCACGATCGCCGGATTCGACTGCCTGTGGCAATCGACGCATTGCTTGGAATTCGATGGCACCGAGATCGTGGCGGGATCGAGGCCGGCCTCCGCGCGTCGTCGCGTCACCTCCATGTACTGGACGAAGATCAGCGACGCGAGGAACACGACGCCGAGGATCCCGATCACGAAGCGCTTGGTTTCCAGGGACATTCACGATCTCCGGTATTCGTTTGGGGTTCAGTGCGCGACCGCGGCTTCCCAGACCGTGAGGCTGACGATCAGCGACACGGCGACGATCCCGATCCACACGCTCGCTTCGGCGAATCTCGCACGCTTGCGGAACCAGCCGTCGATGAAGGGCCAGAGGAACATCGTGAACACCACGAGCCCCATGCTCAGCACGGCGAAGACGCCCGAGAACAGCTTCAGCCACCTGAATGCGACGTAGAAGTACCACTCGGGTTTGATGATCTCGGGCGTCGCGAGCGGGTTGGCCTTGGGGCCCATGTCCGCGGGGAGGACGACCGAGAGCGCGCCGAGCAGGATCATCAGGAAGAGCCCGATCATGAGCTCCGTGAAGAAGTGATCCGGGAAGAAGGCGAAGATGCGCGGCTTGCCTTCCGGTTCGTCGCGGAACTTGAACTCGGTGATTCCCTGGAGCCGGATCAGGCCGATGTGAATGGCGAGGAGCAGCGTCATCGTCACCGGCAGGACGGCGGCGTGAAGGATGAAGAACCGGGGAACCGTCTGCTCGTTGTAGGCATCGCCGGCAAGCAGCATGCGCTTCAACAACCCACCGACGACCGGGATCGTGTCCGTGATGTTCGCCGCGACCGTCGCGCCCCAGAAACTCAACTGCTCGAACACGAGGCTGTAGCCCGTGAACCCGGCGACGAGCGTGCACAAGAGCAGGCACATGCCGATCATCCAGTTGAGTTCGCGCGGCTTCCGGTAGGCGCCCGTGAAGAAGATCCGCATCTGGTGGAGGATGACGGCCGCCACCATCAGCGTCGCCGCCCACTTGTGCATGCTGCGCAGGAACCATCCGTAGGCCGCGTGGTCCGTGATGAAGCGGACGGAGTCGTAGGCGCGACCCGGTGACGCCTCGTAGTAGAACGCCAGGAGGATCCCCGTCACGATCTGGACGACGAAGAGATACATGGGGGTTCCGCCCAGGCAGAACCACCAACGTTTCAGGTGATAGGGGACGGGTTCATTCGTGATCTCGCGCAGCTGCGCGGGGTCGAGCGGAATGCGCTCACGAAGCCATGCCTTGATCGTCGCCATGGGTCAGACTCGCATTTCCGTCGTGTCGCCGAGGGGCCCGTCGAACGCTTGGATGTCCCGACGGGGACGGCACGGGGCCTCGCGTGCGGGTCGATCGGCGGACGCGATCTCTCGACCCGTCGGCACTTCGATGAACAGGAGCCCGTGTTCGACCTTGAGCGGGTATCGCGGCAGGGATTGGCCGGCCTCCTTCGGGGGACCACCGATGGCGACGCCGTTCCCGTCGAACGCACCGTTGTGGCACGGGCAGAAGAAGCGGCTGTCCTTCGACTCCCAATGCACCTGGCAGCCCAGGTGAGGACACGTGCTCGAGAGCGCGATGAAATCCGCGGCGGTTTCGCCCGCGCCCTGGCGAGCGATCGCCACGGCGGCACCGGCGGGAGTCTTGTAGGCCAGCGATTCTCCCGGCTTCAGCGACGTCGTCGTCGCCACGAACATCCAGCCCTTCGGAGTCGGCTTCGCCGGATAGAGGTAGCGCGCGGCGAACCCTGCGAACGTGCCGTAACCCGCGAGAAGGCCGCCGGCCATGACGACGGACGAGGCCGTCGAGAGGAACGTGCGCCGGTCAGCAGTGCTTGGATCTTGGCTCGGCTTGGGCTCGTGGCTGTGCTGCATGAAGTGGCTCCCGCGTCATTGTTCCAGTGCGAGGGCCGCTCTTATACATGGTGTTGCCAGGAGCTACGGAACAGTGCGTACCGCGTGGCGCGCCGTCCGATCGGCCCGCGCGGCGGCGTCGTGCGGCTCGTGGCTGAGCGCTGGGGCGGCCGATCGAGCGGCGCGCCGCCGATCCACCGTCGAATCACCGCGTCATGAGGCTCAGGCGGTGCACGCGACGGCCCGCTTCCGCGCTGCCGTCGGCCGTCTCCGACGTTCCCGACATTTTGCGTAGGCGGCGCGTCGGTTGTGTCACCGCGTTCGGCGAGCGAATACAGTCCGCGCGAGTCGGACAGCGATGCGATGCAAAGGAGCGGCCACGTGAAGATTGTCGTTGCATACAACCAGACGTCGGATGCTGAATGCGCGCTCGGCTGGGCGAGTGAGATCGCGCTGACCGTTCCGGCCGAGGTCCACCTCGTCAACTCCGTCCACCTGCAGGCCGTGCCATCCCACGCCAGTGCCCAGGTGGTCGAGCAGCTCATCGCGACCTCGTCCCGAGAGGCGTCAGCGATGCTGAAGAACGCGGCCGACGCGCTTCGGGCCCGGGGCCTGGTCGCGTTCGAGCACGTCCGCAACTGGCTCCCCGTGGAGACGATCCTGGACAAGGCGCTGGAGGTCGGTGCCGAGCTGATCGTGATCGGCCAACGGGGCGCCGGGAAGCTGAAGCGGCTCCTCATCGGCACCGTCAGCACGGAAGTCGTGCGGCTGGCGCCGTGCTCCGTGCTGGTGACGGGGAATCACCCGCCGCTGGGACCCATGCGGAAAGTGCTGGTGGCCGTCGATGGGTCGTCCCACAGCGTTCGGGCCCTGCGCTCGGCCCACACGTTCTTCCCCAAGGCGGAGATCGTGGCGATGCACGTGCGGTCGCCCGGAGCGCCGTCCGCCGAGCCGATCCTCCGAGACGCCGTGGGCGCGGCGGGCCTCGCCGGGCTGAACGTCACGACGCGCGACGTCGCGGGCGACCCGGCGATGGAGCTCATGGCCGAGCTGAAGCGCGGGGGCCATCACATGATCGTCATGGGGCGTCGGGGATTGGGACTCCTCGAGGGACTCCTCGTCGGCAGCGTGAGCGAGAAGCTCCTGCAACTGGCACCGTGCCCCGTGCTGCTGGCGAAGTAGTTCGCGGGCGAGCCCTCATCAGCGCCGGCCATCGCCAGTGAGGGCCGCGCGGCAATCGGCGTGGTAATCTCCGCACCGACGGAGAGGTCCATGTTCTGGAAGAAGGCGGGCGACAAGGAAAGCGCGGCCGGGAAGGCCCTGTTCAATGCGGTTTGCGGGAAGATGCGCGATCCGGCGGGGCGCATCCGCGCCGAGGACCTCCTCACGGCCCTCGCCAGCGTCACGGGCGAGCTCTGCCTCGACTCCCTGATGAAGACCTCGCTCCGGCAACTCTCGGTCAATCCCGGCACGCTGATCCTTGGCGACCACGCGAACGCCACGATCTGCGGGGATGTCCTCGACGTTTCCAAGGCCCCAGCGGACTCCGTCGTCGGCATCCTCCGTGACCGGCTCAGTCCAATCGGCTATTCGCTCGCCGAGTTCCCGGACCTGAAGAGGGAAGTGTTCGAGTTCTTCGCGGCGAACTGCGGCAGGAAAGAACTCCGCAATCGGGCTCCGCTTTCGATCCCGCCGGAGGGCCATCCAACGGTCCACTCGATGGCCATCGCCTACGATCTGCGTGCGACCGTGGATCTCGCGCTCGAGCCGGTGGGGGCAGACCTCAAGGCGCGGATTCGGGCCGCCGCCCACGCCATCGCAGAGGCCCTGATCGCCGTGAAGGACGTGATGCCTCACAGGATCGGACTCCTGCTCGTGCTCCAGACCGTGAACGCGACGTCGAAGATGGCCCCGCTCACCGCCGCAGCCGTCGCGGCGTACGAGAAGAGCCGGTCGCAGCAGCCGCCGCCACCGACCTGAACTGCGGCGGGAGACGGCGAGAATGCGGCGGCAGCCGCGACGCTCAGAACAACTGGAACGCAGGCTGCTGCGGTGAGGCGACGAAGTCGTCGAAGATCGGCACGGGGTCCAAGCCGAGCCAGTTCCCCAGGCACGCCTTGTACACGGCGCGGATGTCGATCTCGACGGGCAGGTTGTCCGACGTGAGATCGGCGGTGACGAGGCCGTTGCCCTTCAGACCGCCGAGCACACTTCCACCGAGCACGAAGCAGTGGCTGCCGTACCCGTGGTCCGTCCCGCCCGCTTCGTTGTCGTAGTTGCGACGGCCGAACTCGGAGAAGAGCACGATCGCCGTCTGGTTCCAGGCGCCGATCGATGCCGACTTCAGATCCGCCACGAAGGCCGAGAGGGCCTGCATGACGGCATTCAAACGCATCGTGAGCGTGGGCTTGCTGCCGGCGCTCAAGCTCGCATTCTCTTCGCCGATGTGCGTGTCGAACTGCGACGTCCCGGCGTAGTAGATGCGCGTTCCGACGTTCAGCGCGATCATCCGCGCGATGTCCTTCAGCGCGCCGGCGAAGAGGTCGTTCGTCGGGTAGGAGGCCGCGTTCGGCAGCGTGACGTTCAGGGCGGGGGCCAGCAGTGACTGCATCGCGGTCGCCTGCGCCATCAGTTGACGGATCGATGCGTCGGCGGGGCCTCGAGACGCGAACGTCTGCGGCAGCATCTGCTGGATCGTGTCCTTCCGATAGGCGCTCTCCATCGCGGAAACGTAGTTGAACGAGACGAGGTTGCTGAGGTTGTTGATGACGACCGGCCGCACGACGTTCGAGTTGAAATCCAACAGCCGGGGAACCCCGAGTCCGACGATGCGAAGCGCATTCGTCGTCGGCGGCCCCGATGTGAAGTGCACGTCGGCAACCCGCCCGAGCCATCCCCGGTGATCCGGGTGGTTCAGGTCGTTGCGACCGAGCGACATCAGGTCCTTCGACGAGAAGTGCGAGAAGTTGGGGATCGGGTTCCCCACCTTCCGGACGATGGCGCACTTGCCCAGGTTGAACTCGGACTGGATGACGTTCAGGGACGGGTGCAGCTTGTAATCCGGAACACCGTTCAACGTTCGTGGTGCCCCAGCCAGATCCGGGATGATCCGTGAGCGCCGGCTTGCGTAGGTGGCGTAGGCCGGGAGCGACGGCTGCGGGATCAGCAGCGACAAACCATCCAGCCCGCCTTCCAGGTTGAGCAGAACGAGATTGTTGAGCCCGGGCCGGCGCACGGCCGGAGCGGCAGCGGCGGCGGACGCGAAGATCGGGTGCAGGGCCGCAGCGCCGACGCCGGCGGCGACTCGACCGAGGAACTTTCGACGGGAGAGAGTCATGACGTTGGCTCCTACAGCTTCTGGAAGTCCGGGTGGAGGAGGAAGAGCATCACCGTACTCCAGAGCTTGTCGAGGTGATTGGGGTTGTCTCCGTTGAAGGGCGTGCCGCCGAGGACGTAGGGCACCGTCGCCGAGTAGAGAGCCTGATGATCGATGTAATCGACGAAGAGCTGGAACTCGGAGGACGACGCCCCGCTGGCTGGTGAGGTCGCGAGGTCGACGTCGAGCGTCTTCGCGAGGTAGGCGACGGTGTTCGTCCCGGTGCGCGCGCTGATGGGCGGAAGGAACTTCGTGATGTCCGTCGGAGTGGGCGGGATGCCGGGGAATGCACCCGTGAGCGTCGCCGGATTCGTCGGCGCTCGCGCGAGGTTCAGCATGCTCCGGACGAGTTCCATGTACCGGATCATCGAGTACTCGGTGAGCCAGTCCAGACCGGACGGCCATCCGTTCACGTCGATGGGCTGACCGAGGACCTGTCCCATGAACGCGAGGTTGTACCGGATGCCTTCGTAGGAGGGCGCCACGATGTCGTGCGTCTGCACCGGCACCTTCAGCGTCTTCACGATGCCGAGTGCCACCTCCACCGGGCTCTTCACGATCGACCGTCGCGCGGCCGGCGAGAACATGGCGTTGGAACGGAGCAGTGCGCTCATCACCGGCGTCAGCTCCCAGTTGTTGGAGCGGATGATCGTGGCGAGTTCGTCGATGAGCGAGAGCGACGGCGCGTCCATGACGAACGCGCGGAGGAGGTTCTTTGCGAGATATCGCGACGCCTTCTGGCCCGGGATCCCGTTGGATGCATAACCGAGAACGACGTCGACGACGCCGGCGTCGTCGAAGTTGCCGACCTGTCCCAGGATCGTCTTCACGCCCGTGTCGTGGAAGAACGGCACGAAGCTCGGGTAGCACGTGGGCGTCGGCGAGCTCGCCGGGTAGCACGTCGGTCGATAGCCCGTGAACGCGCGTGCGCACTCACGGACGTCGGTCTCCGTGTAGTTCGGTTGTCCCGTGGCGATGTCGAGGATCCCGAGCGTGTGCAGCTCCATGAACTCGCGAGCGAAGTTCTCGTTGGGCGCGAAGCTGAAGTTCTCGAAACCATCGATGAACGCCAGGCAGGCGGGGTCGCGAACGAAGTCCACGAGCAGCGTCCGAAAGTTGCCCAGCGCGCCGCCACCGGGGGTCGCGCCGAACCGGATCATGTCCTGGTGGATCGGGCCCCAGTGCCGCTTCTGGTCCACGAGGTTGCCGATGCTGACTGCGAGCCGATCGTGCCAGAACTGGCACATGCGCTCATGCAACGGGCTCGTCGTGCGGAACGCGTGGATCAGCCACTGCGCCGTGACGTGTTCTGGCAGATACTGGGCGTAGGGATCGAAGCTGGGGTTGAAGATCGGGGGCGGCCCCAGGAACGGGAACGAGACCGTGGACGCATAGAACAGTGCTTCCTGGAGCGCTGGCGACAGTTGCCCGCCGACAAGACGCGGGGCCGGCACGACCGCGGAGGCTACGGTCGCCGCGAGGCCCGCACTCCGGACCTGGGCCACGTCGTCGGGGTGCCACCCGGTTCCCATCCGGCGGAGCAGATGCTGCGCTTCCTCCCGTGAGAGCTGGTCCCTGTAGGGCGTCATGGAGTTCGTGCCTTGGAACGGCTGAGGCGACGGCGTCACCGTGACGGAGACGTTCGTCGAGGCCGAGAGCTCGCCGTCGCTCACCACGAGGTGGAACGTGAACACCGTCGGCGCTGCCACCTGCGGCGCGAGCAGCGGAGTGTGCGCCGCGGTGACTGACGGGTGAGTGACGTAGGCCGAAAGCGGGATAGCCGGCGAGGACGGCGACACCTGCGACCAGGCGAAGGAAAGCACTTGACCTTGCGGGTCGGTGCTGGACGAGCCGTCGAGCACCATCCACGATCCCGACTCGACGGTGGACGGCGTGCCGGCGGTGGATGGGTTGGGCGGCGAATTGAAAGCGTTGGTCACGGTCACGGTGATCGTGTCGTGAACGACCGAGACGAGGGGCGGTGTCACGCCGTCGTCCGTCACCGCGAGGTCGAAGACGAGCGGCGTGCTCGGAACGGCGAGCGGAGGCGTGATGAAACTGGGCGTGAGGGTCTGCGCCCCGGTCATGATGACGTGCGGGCCCGACAACTGCGTCCAGCGAACGCTGAGGTTCTGCGCGCCGGTGCCGCCCGACGCCGTGCCGTTCAGGGTGACGGTCGTGAGCTCGGGGTCCGTTCGATTTGCGCCGGCGCTGACGGTGGGCGAGGGGATCGACCCCGAGCCGGGCTGGGGTTGCACGATGATCCGCACCGTGTCTGCTGCGTAGTGACCCGTGTTGTCGATGACGCCGAGCACGAAGCGCAGCTCGACGTTGCTCGTGCCCGCGACGTGGGGCGCCGTGAACGTCGTCGTCATCGACGAGGTGGAAGAGAGCTGGACGGCAGGTCCGGCGACTTGCAGCCAGATCGTCGAGGCGAGCGTCCCACCGGGGTACGTCGTTCCTTGCCCGTCCAGAGTCACCGTCTGGTCGGAGAACACGAGCTGTGCCGGCCCGGCGATCACGTGCGGCGGTGCGCCGGCCAGGGGGCCTGCAGGGCGATAGCTCACGCTCAACCGCGGGCGATCGGCGGGCGCCGTCGCGTCGTCGGTCCACAGGACGATGCCGCTCGCGCTCGCGTTCAGATTCGGCATCCGGATCTGCCAACCGAAGTTCGGCTCACCAGAAGCCCACGCGCGCACGGCGTTCGTGACGTCGATCGATTTCCAGATCTGGCCGCTTTCCGTCGGTGTGATGGTGAAGCTCGAACCTTCGTAGGGGTGGACGTCGCCGCCCGGGATGTGCCACGGCTGCGACGTTTGCGTGGAGTCCGGGTAGCTGAACGAGACGGCGCACGACGTACAGCCCGTGGGCTCGATCGGCGTGAGCGTCGGTGGCTCGGTCCACGACGTTCCGCGGGCCAGCGGGTCGAGTATCCGGCGGAGCTGGATGACGCGCTCCGGGCTACCGGCCGTCCAGATGTCTTTCGTCTTGAGCTCGAGCCGCGCCGACAGGACGTTGGAGCCCGCGGGAACCTGGCCCACGCCGCTCCCGATCAGTTGGGGGAACTGGAGGAAGCCCTGGCGATAGTCGGGGATGATGCGGACCTCGATGTCGTTGATGCAACGCTGCGGGCCCGGCGCCGCGACGAAATCCGTCGAGCAGTTCTTCGTCGCACCGACTGCGAGGTTCGCCGCTGGCGCGACGCCCTCCTGGAAGGTCGCCGTCACCGTCGAGGCGCTCGTGGCGATGTTGATCGCGACGGTCTGCGGGTAGGCCGTCGTCACCTGGTCGCGAGCGGTCCATGCGAACGAGTCCGCTCCCGTCGCGCCGGGATTCGGCCGGTAGGTGATGTACGGAGGTGTCCCGACGATCGTGCCCTTCAGCGGGTTCGTCGTGATGAGGAACTCGAGTGGCGTGGGATCGGGGTCGGCGGCCGCGAGGATGATCGGGATGTCGACGCCGACGGTGGTGCTGAGCGCGCCCACGTTGCCGAGAACGGGTACGTGATTGAATGGCTGCACTCCGGGGCCGGGTGGGACGTACGTGACGACGAGTTTGGGACGTTGTGCGACGGTCGCGTGATCGTCCGAGGCGTAGTTCAACGCCTGCGTCGAGCTCGAGGACAAGTGGAACCCCTGATTCGGAAGCCCTTGTGCCCAGAAACTCACGGCCGTCGTGACGTTCCACGTGTGAAACAAGTTGATCCCGGTCGTGCCGGACGAGGGCGTCGACGTGAACGACGACACGATCGTGGGGAACGCGGCGACGATCGACGGGTCGTTCGCGAGTGACGGCCCGGTGCTCGTTCCGAGGTCCCACGGCACGTCGTCGGTCAGTTGCCCGCTTGCGTCGCGATAACGGTTGCGGCGGCGCCACATCACGCCCTGTTCGACGCCCGTCGCGACGGTCGTCGGAATCTCGGGCTCACGCCAGGTGCCGAGGCGGTCCATGTCCTTGATCGGGGTGCACGTGATGGTGCGCGCAGACGAAAGCGTCCCGTTTGCCGAGAGGCAGTAGAGCTGCAGCACGGCACTCGTGATCGTCGAGCCTGGTGGGATGCGGCCGCTTCCGGTGCCGATGACGTCCGGGAAGTCGACGAGTCCGACGCCACCCTGGTTCTGGATGACGAGCGTGTTCGACTCGGCCACCCAAGCACTGCCGCCGGTGATGGCCGCAGTCTGGTTGATGTAGCAGGACCTGCAGAGCGTGTTCGTCGTTCCGGCAGCACCGCCTGCTTGGAACGTGACGGTCGTCTGCGCCTTCAGTACCGAAACGAGACAGAGAAACACGACCCCAACCGGGACCGTGCACCTTCTTCTTGTTGGCATGGCGAGCGGGACGTCGCGCGCGAAATCGGCGGGTGGGGCGCCGTCGAGAAGCGTGGCGGGCGACCGTGCCGACGCTTCGAGGCAGGAGAATAGTCGGCGTCGATCGACTGCACCAGGGTGCCGGATTGGATTCAGCGCTCGCCGCCGCCGCCTCAGTCGCAGGTCCGCGTTCGTCACTCCGCCCTCGCGCCAATTGGCGAATACCCGAACGCCCCAGCCACCCCCGCCGCGTTTTTCCACTTTGGCTGTCGCGCCCGGAACGCCACGCTGCGCGTGGCTGGCTGGCAGGGCTCCAGCCCTGCCGGGTTTGAAGGTGACCGTTCAATCCGTGCGTGCGTGTCGTCGGCCGGACCGATGCAGAGGCGCGGCCTCGATCAGTGTCGCCGCTCCGGGCAGGGCTGGAGCCCTGCCGTCCGGCCATGCAGAGCCTGGCGCTGCTTGCAGCGGATCCACGTGAGTGTTGCCGCGCCGGAACGCCACGCTGCGCGTGGCTGGCTGGCAGGGCTCCAGCCCTGCCGGGAGGATCGACGAGGAGTCCTGCGCCCGATGAGTGTCGTCGGCCGGTGCGGCGTGCTGCGTGCAGCCGATGAAGCCCGGTGGGCATTCTCGGCAGGGCTGGAGCCCTGCCGTCCGGCCATGCAGAGCCTGGCGCTCTGGTCGGCCCCGCGGATCAGGCGCCCAGGAGGCCTTCGCGAATCGCGAGGCGGGCGAGGTCGGCGGGCGAGTGGCAGTCGAGCTTGCGCTGGAGGTTCTCGCGATGCTTCTTGGCAGTCCCGATGGACATGCCGAGTTCGCGCGCGATCTCCTTGTTGCTCTTGCCGACGGCGAGGAGGAGGAACACCTCCCGCTCACGACCCGTCAGCGACTGAACGCCACTGCTCGTCGCGGGCGCGTCTTCGCGCGGTTTGGCGCGCGGCAGCAGGCCGCCGGCAACCTTGGGCGAGATGTACGGCATCCCGCGTCGCACGGACTTGATCGCGAGTACCAGCTCCTCGGGCTTCGAATCCTTCGAGAGGTAGCCGTCAGCCCCCTGCGTGAGCGCCTGCTGAACGAACGTCTCGCCCTCGTGGTTGCTCATCATGAGCACGCGACCGTGGGGGTTCTTCTCGCGGATCGAAGGGATGGCGTCGAGACCCGAAAGCCCCGGCATGGCGATGTCGAGGATCACGACGTCCGGTCGGATACGCGCGATCTCGGTGATGGCGATACGGGGATCGCCCTGTTCTCCGACCACCGTCATCCCATCTGACTGGCGGATCCAGCTCGCGAATGCGGCCCGGATCATGGCCTGGTCATCGACGAGATAGACGGTGATGGATTCCTTTTCGGGCATTCCGTGGGGCCTCTCGGTGGGCGGCATGATACGTGGTCTCGACGATGAACCAGGGTCATGCCGCGGTCGTTTGTGAGAGGCGACGCGGAAGCCGACGTCGGCACCGACCCGGGCGGCTTCACTGGATCTGGAAGTCGAGGGTGCCCTCCGTCGCGATGACGACGGGCACCGCCGACGGCCCCTCGCCATCGGCCGTTTTTCGCGTGAGTTCCGCGGCTCCGGCGGGGACGATGGCTGGTAAGAAATTCCCGGTCGGATCCCTGACCACCATCGTCTCGACCGTCAGGCCCGGATCGCGCCGCAGGACGTGGCGCACGTCGCCGCCCGACCGGCCCCCCACCCGCAGCGTCCCGAAGTGCGTGATCCCCGTCCAACGGATCGCCCCCGGGCGCAGCAAGACCTCGTCGCGGATCTTGACACGCGGCGCCGAGCCGCCGCCAGCGGTGAGCAGCAGGGTGGCCGTTCCCGCGCCCTCGGCGTCGATCCTGAACGTGCCGTCCAAGGCGACGGTGCCCTTGACGGTGCGGGTGCTGTATCCGAGCGGGTCTTCCGTCGTCACCAGCGCAGCCGTCCACTCGGCCTTCGGCGCGAGCTGCGTCGGCACGACACCTTCGACGACGCACGGGGTGCCGGATGCACTCAAGTCGACGTCGAATGTGGTCGTCTCGCCTGCGCGAACCCGGCAGTCCCATGCGAACGGTGGCGGGCGCTTCTTCAGCGTGACGCTCCACGTCCGGTCCGGCGTGACCTCACGACGAACAACCCGAACCATCCACGGTCCCTCGGCGAGGTTCTCGAATGCGAACGAGCCGTCGGCTTGGACTCGGCGTGTTTCAGCGTCGGGCCCACCCTGCGATACGCCCACGATCGTTCCGGCCGGGCTCCGGCCAGGCGCCGTGATCACTCGCCCGCGGATGACCCCACCGTGCGCGATTCTCACGTCGTGAGTCGCGCCGATCGCGGGATCTACCGCGACGGGCTCGGAGTATGTCCGCGGGAAGCCTGGCGCGACCACTTCGACGACGTACGTGCCCGCCGTTCGCACGGGGAGGTCGTAGGCGCCGTTCGCGTCGGTTCGTCCCTCGGCGACGGACGGCGTCTCCACCCACGAGAGAAACCCGTTGATCATCGCGCTCGTCGTTTCGTCGTGCGCCTGATGCACGACGACGGACGCGTTGCCTACGGCCACGCCGGCGCTGGAGATCCGCCCGTGCAACGAGCCGAGGCGGAGCAGATCGAGCGTCAGTTCATCACCGACGGTCTCGGGCGTCAGCACCGGCGAACGGCGACGCTTGAACCCCGGCGCCTCCACTTCGACGGCGAACGGTTCGGCCGGGATCGTGACCGACAGCCAGCCGTCGCGGATTGCGCTGGCCTCGAAATGACCGAGCGCGTCCGAAGACGCGGCGGTCGCGTCTTCGGGAGAGTCCTTCGCCACGAGGGTCGCGGCGAACCCGTCGATCGGCTTGCCCGCGTGGGTCGCTCGCACCCGGAACGAGCGCGGTTGCGGGAGCGTGATCGTGAGCGTCTCGGTCTCGCACCCGACGTTCGGCACGCACGCGGATCCCAGCCGCCCCGACTTGTCCCGCACGCGGAACGTCCACGCGCCGTCGAGGTTCGTCGAGACGGCGAAATGGCCCTCGTTCGTCGCATGCTGCGCGAACCTCGATGAGCCGTCGTGCGGCGACGTGGACTTGAACCCGACGTCGACCCACGGTCGGGAGACCGGCTGGCCACCCGAGTCGACGACGCGGCCCCGGAGTACGTGTTTCTTTCCACCCTCGGGGGGCATCTCGATCTCGGGCATCTCGGCCGTGCGCCCCGCGGTGATGGTGACGGGCTCGCTGGTCGTACCGAGCCATCCGGGCTTCGTGGCGTGAATTCGCGTCGGTCCTTCCGGCAGCCCGTCTACCTGGAACGTGCCGTCGGCGCGCGTGATTGCGGACGCGACCTCCCACGGGCGACTCACGCCAAACTCCTGGTCGTCGCCCAGCGCCGAGCGCACGGCGGCCTGTTCTGACTCGCTGTTCGTCATCGAGCCGGCGAGGTGGCCGATGAGAGAGCGAACGGCGCGCGCCTCGATGCGATCCTCCTCGAATCCCACGTGGGGAGTCGGAGTGTCGGGCCCGGTGCGGGAATCGGCTGTGCAGGGCACCACGAGCACCCCGGCGATCGGCTGGCCAGCGTCGCCGACGACGCGCCCTTGGAGCGACCCGCCCGGCTTCAACACCACGTCGCCGACGTCGGTCAGCGTCCCCACGCGAACGCGACCACCGCGGACCGCACGCGCATGACCGGCCGCCGTGATGACGAACCGCCCATCCTGCTCCTGGGTATCGAGACCGAGCGATCGGATGAGCGCCGCGTCTTCGAGCCGGAAGTCGAACCGCCCGTCGGCAGTCGTCATCGCTCGGAGCGTTTCCGGGAAGCGCGCTTCGAAGGCCAGGGCGCCGGCGATCGGACGACCGTCGGAGTCCAGACACCGCCCCACGACGTGGACCGACGCCCCCGCTGCCGCGGACGCAACGGCACCCGTGGCGGCGGGCTTGGGGTCGGTCTCACGGAATGGCGACGGCACCACTGGATCCGCTGGCGCGCGCAGCTCGCTGCGAGCGACGGGGACGATTCTGCCCGCGCCGGCATCCGTCGCGGGTCGTGAGCGCGGGAGATCGTCGCCTCCGTCGCGGGTGAGCAGGAACGCCGTGCCGAGCGTTGCGATGAGCAGGACTGCGGCAGCCGAGACCTTCGTCGCGGGTTTCATGACCATGGCTCCTTTGCCGGCCTGGATCAGGCCGGCCTTCAGCGAAGCCAGGAGCAGAGGACGCCCCGCGAGAGGGATGAAGATCAGACACCACGCGCGACGATCGCCATGATGACGCTCGTCGAGGCGTTCGCGCAGCAGATCCAATCCCTTCATCAGGCGCCACCGGACGGTCGCCGCCGGGACACCAAGTCGGCGTCCGATGTCGGCGGCGGACAGGTCGTCGAAGTAGCGAAGCATGACGGTGGATCGGTACGGCTCGTCGAGGGTCGTCACGGCGTCGGCGAGGATGCGCTGCCCTTCGGCTCTCTGCGCGATCTCTGCCGGGTCGAGCGTCACTCCTTCGCGAGTCGCGGCGCGCTCCTCGCGGCGCGCACGGCGTTGCGCCGCACGGCGCCACTCGGCGGCGGCGTTCCGGATCGCACCCGTCAGCCACGCTCTCGGCGCGACGCGAATCTCCGCGCCTCGACGCACCACCGAGCACCACGTCGACTGGACGACGTCGTCCGCCGCGGCGGCGTCGCGCACGAGCCGTCGAGCGAGCCGATGGGCCCAACCTGCGTGGTGGAGGAGTTGATCGAGCATGGGAGGCGTCGTGTTCATGGCTTCTGCAGGAGTCGTTGCCGCAGCCGCGGGGAGTGTTGGCGGTGTCCGCAGAATCGCGATGCCGACGCCGGAAGCCCGAGTCTGGTCGCGACTCTACACCTGAGCGGGTTCGGCCGCATCTTCTTGTCCGGCACCGCCTTGACGGGCATCCTTTGCCCCATGGCCGCGCCCATCGACCCACGATCCGCAAGGGCCGCAGATTCCCCTGAGACGCCGTCGCCGCGACGCGGTGGATTGTCGCTCCTGTTGACGGGCGTCGCCGACATCTGGGGCAACGTGCGAGCCGCGGGTCGTGCGACGGCGGACCTGCGCGGTCTCGCGTTGATGGTGTTGTCGGCCGCGTGTTTCGCGCTCATGGCGGCCATCGCCAAGGCCATGCTCCCGCACGTTCCCACGCAGTCGGTCGTGCTCTCACGTGCCGTGATCATGACGATCGTGTTCCTCGGGATGGCGCTCGCGAAGCGCGTGTCCGTCGTCGGCGTGCGGCCTCACAAACTCATGCTTCGCGGGCTGCTCGGCTACCTCGCGGTGTCCTGCTACTTCTACTCCGTCCAGCACATTCCGCTCGGCGACGCCGTGCTGCTGCAATACAGCCATCCGGTCTTCGTCGCCGTACTCGCGCCCCTCCTCCTTCACGAACGCACGGGGCGTTGGCATTGGCCGCTCGTGGTCGTCGCGCTGGCCGGTGTGGCGTTCATCGTCGGACCCAGCGGGACCATCAACCGCGAGGCGAGCGTGGGGCTGTTCGGCTCCGTGCTGTCGGGGTTCGCCTACCTCACGGTGCGTGACCTGGCGAAGACCGAGCACCCGCTCACCGTGCTCGTCTGGTTCTCGGGGGTGATGATTCCCGGCGCATTGATCATGTCGATCCGAGCCGGGGCGCCGGCGCTTCCGACCAATCTGCACGACTGGATTGCTCACGTCGCCGTCGCCACGGCAGGTCTCGTCGGTCAGTTCGCGCTGACCGAAGGCCTCGCTCGCGCCGGGGCCGCGCGCGCGACGGCGGTCACCATGACCGGGCCCATCTTCGGCCTCGCGTTCGACGTGATGTTCTTCGACAAGTGGCCCAAGTGGACGTCCGTCGTCGGGACGCTCACGGTGGTCGTCGCCCTGATGTTGCTCGCGCTCAACCGCCCCCGCGCGGAGGTGAAATCATGAATCGGAATTTCATTCACGGCATCACGGCAGCGATCGCGTTCGGCGTTGCAATCTCCGGTGCGATCGCGCAGCAGGTCGATCCGGCGGGGGAAGTGAAGGCGTTCTTCGACGGCGTGCAGCGCGGCTTCACCGCTTCGCCCATTTCCCGGGAAGTGGCACGGGCGTTTCTCGAGGATGCACGGGTGACCGACCCCGCGATCTGGCGCGCGCTCTACGAGGCATCGCTCATGAACGAGCGGCGCGCCGTCGTGCTCGCGGCGGCCCGCGCGTGTTTGCCTGCTGCGTACGACTCGCGGCTGCTTGCTGGAGGCGTGATGCCGCCCGCACCGGTTGCGGCTGCGAGCGACTTCCTCGCGTCCGCCATCATGTTCGAACCTGGTGCTCCCGTCACCCTTTCGCAGGAACGCGCACTCGCAACGGGGGACGGCGCCAACGAAGCCGACGCCGCGCGCGCCGACGCCATCCTCGGGCGGACTGACGCACCGCCCGAACTCGTTCGTGGAGCCCTGCACTACTTCGTGCGCGGGAAGCGTGCGACGGCGTCGCAGGTCGACGACATCATGGCTCGCCTCCCGTCCGAGGACCCAGAGATTGCGGGCCTCTCGGCGCGCGCTCTCGCGCGAGCCGGCGGCGACGTGGACGCGAGCGCGCGGGTGATCGCGGCGGCTTACGTCGCCGGCGGGGATCGGGTCGCGCAGATCGATCGGCTCCGGGCGCTCGGCTATCTCGCGCCAACGCCGGCAATTCGCTGCCTCACGTCCGCCCTCGACTCGACGGATCCCCATCTGCGCCGCACGGCCTTCGAGACGACCGCGGGCTTCGCCGTGCGCGTCGCGTCGCCGGCCAAGACGATGCTGACGGAGCGGGCCCTCGCGTCGATCGCCGACGATCCCGTCGCCGACGTGCGGCGCGCCGCCGTGCTCGCGCTGTTGGCTTTGGACGAGGAGCGGTTCATCGCCGAGCTTCCGCGGCTGCGTCTCGCCGATCCGTGGTCCGTGCGCTCGGCGGCCGGCGAGGCCTGCGCCGGTCGGCCCGACCTCGTCGGGCGCGTGCGCACCTTCCTCGAAGACCCTGACCGACGCGTGCGTTCGGCCGTGCTCGAGAAGCTCGCCGAGCCCGTGGGCACGAGCGGCAAGCCCGGAGATCAGGCCGCCCAGGGCGTCGAGCGCGAGAAGCTCGGACTGATCCCCGAATCGATGCTTCGCGTGACGCCGTCCGCCGAGGGCAAGCGCAAGACCCTCACCGTCGTCACGACCGACACGGTCGAGGTCTCGCTTCTCGCCAAGCTCCTCGCGGGGATCAGCGCGACGACCCGCGGCGCGTTCGACGGCCCGGACCCCATGGACTTCGTGAAGGCTGTCCCTGCCTGTGAGGTCGAATGCCTGCAGTCGGTCATCGACTACGCGAAGACCGTCGGCGGCGAGACGGGCACGCGGGCTCTCGAACGCCTCGCAGCGAGTCCCGAGATCGACACCTCGGCGAAGGCCCGCGAAGCACTGGGCCTGAAGACCTCGGGTGTGCGCCTGCGCGTCGACGACCTGCGCCGCCTCTACGCCGCCGCCTGGGAGCGCGTGGACTTCACGCACGCTCATGCCGTGGTGCGCGCGAAACTCCGCACCAACCGGGGCGACGTGACTCTGCGCCTCGTGACGTCGGAGGCGCCGATCACCGTCTCGAACTTCGTGCGCCTCGCGAAGTCGGGCTTCTACGACGGCATCCTGTGGCACCGCGTCGTGCCCGCGTTCGTCGCCCAGGCGGGATGCCCGCGCGGCGATGGCTGGGGCGGCCCCGGCTACACGATTCGCTGCGAGCTGAATGCCCGCCCCTACGTTCGCGGGTCCGTGGGAATGGCGCTCGCCGGCAAGGACACGGGTGGCAGCCAGTTCTTCATCTGCCACCGCGCAACACCGCACCTCGACGGCCGCTACACGAACTTCGGTGACGTCGAGTCCGGGATGGACGTCGTCGACGCTCTCGTCCCGGGAGACGTGATCCTCGGTGTGACACTGCTCGATTGATCACCGGGCCGGCCCGCGACGGGCCGACGCCGGTGCGAGCGCATTCCGCGCGTCAGTTCAGGACGCAGTCGAGCGCGTTGGTGAGCGTGAGCCCGAGCGGTGAGCCGGCATCCACGATCGCCGACTGGAACCCGACGTGCAGACCGGCGAGCTGCGCCAGATCCGGGATCGGGAACGGAATCACGGCGTCACCGGCGATGCCCGTGGGCACCGGGCCCGTAGGCGTGATGTTCGCCTGGAGCAGGATCAGGAGGCTCGGGAAATCGAGGTAGACGGTGCAGCCGCCACCGACGGCCACGCCGTTCGGATCCGTCCCGAGCGACACGTAGAGGAAGGCCGCCGAGCCGGACGCACCCTGCGCGACGTCGACCGAGAAACCGAGGTTGCCGAGGAACGGCAGCTGCGACGTGGAGAGCGTGGGAACGAGCGAGCCCGTACCCGGGCAGCCGGTTCCGACGACGCTCACGCTCGCGAGAGGCGTCATGAAGCGGAGGCCGCGGTACACCGTGTTCACGGCGGCCGTGGCGAGAACGGTGAAGGGCGATCCCGCGCCCGCATCCGTCACCGTCACGATGCGATTCGCGCTCGATTCCGTCGTGGTGGCATAGAGCGTGGTCGTGCCGAGCGAGACGACGCCGGTGAGGCCGCGGCAGCCGACCGTCGGCGCGATGGCGAGCGTGTACTGGAGCGTCCACGTCCCGGCCGTGAGAACCCACTTCTGGATCCCGCCCGACCCGTTCGTGCGGTCGTCGGCCACGTAGAGCGTGTTCGCGTCCGCGAAGAAGAAGTCATAGGCCGATGGACCGGTCGCCGTGGGGAATCCCGGGAGGAGCGAGAGAGTCTGTCCCGACGTGGTCGGAGTCCCGACGCCCACGGCGCTCACGCCCTGGTACGCACCCGTGGCGGAACCGGTGAAGAGCTGGCCGCCGAAGATCCGAACGACGCGGATGTTGTTCGGGTTCGTCACGAGTTGGGTGGAGGTCGTCGCGCCGACGCTGGGCACGTAGCTGACGCCGTTCGTCGGTCCACCGACCCAGAAATCGTTGCCCGTGACGCTCGTCGCCGAGCGGATGTTCGTGGCGGAGTACGCCGTGAGACCCGTCGTCGTGTCGATGCCGAGGTTGCGATCGACGCGGCCGATCACGCGGAGGACGGCGGTGGCGCCGCTGGTGGTCGTGGCTGCGATGCCGGTCGTTCCGGGCGCCGCGTCGTACCCGCACAGGATCAAGTAGCGGCCATCGGTCGACAGGTTCAGGTTGCCTTCGGACGTCGCCGTGCCCGAGTTCGTGAGCCGGTAGTTGGTTCCGCTCACCGCCGTCGGCATGGCGACGGACTGCACGGCAGTTCCTGCCGTCGTGAATTCGTCCAGGAACGTCGCCTGGGACGAACCGCTGAGCGCGGCCACGCCGTCGCCGATGCGGACGGCGACCAGGTTCCCGGTTCCGATGGGTGACTGCGCAGAGGCCGTCGATCCGAGGGAGATGCAGAGGGTGACGAGAACGGCGCCGAGCGCGCGCCGGACGTTGGCGATCCTGGACATTCGATCACTCCTGGGTTGCGTGGTTCGCGGGTAGGGACGAGTCCGTCAGCGTGACGGCAAGTACGTGCCATTGCGCCTGCCCGCGGCGACCTTCGCGTCGATTCGCGGCTGCATGCGGGGGACGTCGAGGCCGTCCCGGAAAGGTTGCGGCCGGATCATCAGCATTTCGCGAAGGAGAGTCAAACCGGCTGTTTGGTCTCGTCCGTCCAACGAATCCGACACACTCGGTTAAGAGGAACACGGTGGACGGGTTTTCGGTCGACCTCGTAAGCTTTTTCCGACCTGAGACATCGTGACACGGCCCCTACCTGAGGAGTTCTCATGATTCGTTCCGCTGCGTTGATCCTGGCGATGGTCTGTTCGGTCGACCTGATCTCACAGGAGCCCCTCACGCCATGGCCGAGCCCGGCGGCATCTTCGAGCCTCGTGGTCGGCACCACGAAGATCGAGGTTCGCTATCACCGGCCCGCCGTGAAGGGACGCGACCTGCGCAAGGAGATCGCGAACGCGGGCGTGGTCTGGCGTCTCGGTGCGAACGAAGCCACGACGTTCGAGGTTGGAGACCCGTGCACGATCGCCGGGAAGGAGCTGGCGGCCGGTACGTACGCCCTCTTCGCGACGGTCAAGGACGATGCGTGGACGATCATCCTCAATCGGCAGGCCAAACAGTGGGGTTCGTACTTCTACGACGAGAAAGCGGACGTGCTTCGCTTCGACGTGAAGGCGGAGTCCCGAGCCGACGTCTGCGAATGGATGACTCTCGCGATCGATCCCGTCGACGACGAGAACGCCGAGGTGTCGTTCCGCTGGGATCGGATCCGCTGGTCGTTCCGCGTGCACGTCGACGTGAGCGCCATCGTCGACCGCAAGCTCGCGACTGCGCTCGCGACTCGCAAGAAAGAGGACGTGGCGCCGCTGTTGCAGGCGGCCAAGTACTACAGCAACAAGGGCACGCGGCTCACGGAGGCGCTCGGCTGGGCCGAAGAGGCTCGCGTCGCGAGCAACAGCTTCTGGGCGTGGGAGTGGAAGGGGCGGATCCTCAAACAACTCGGCCGTGGCGACGAAGCCGTGCCCTGCGTGGAGAAGGCCGCTGAGATCGCGGAGGGAAAGGCGCCGAAGGAGTACATCGCCGGGCTCCGCAAGCTGCTCGAGGAGTGGATGGCTCCGGCGAAGAAGTGACGGCGCGGCGTGTGCCCGCCGCGATGTCGTCGCACGCGGCGGCACCGCCCGGCCGAGGACGTTCGCAACGCGGACGCGCCGCGGACGTCAGAGCACCGAATACCGCACGGCTGGTGATATCAGCCCCGGGACCCCGTTCGTCACGTCCACGGTGATGGCTTCGAACGTGAGCCCCGGTTGGAGCCGATAGGGTCCGAAGACGTTGACGGGCCCGAACGGCGCGAAGTGGAACGGCAATGCGTTGACGGGGTAGAGGACCTGCAGTCCGAGGAACGAGAGGTTGTTGAAACACAACCCGCCGAGCGGGCCCGTCCCGGGACCCGCGGGGCAGAGATCCAGGCTGAAGATCGTGCGGTACTCGCGACCCGCCGTGAGGCCGAACTCGGCGATGGCGAGGCCGGTCCCGGGCCCCGATGGCTGTGAGAAGTGGAGCTCGAGGACGCCGGGCACGGATGGACTGTCGAGCGTGATGACCTCCGCATCGCGTGCGGCGATGCCCGTGTACACGAGGCCTGCCGGCAGCGGGGGGATGTCGAGCTGGTGCGCGCCGTTGTTCCCCCAGGTCACGAGTACGCCGTCACTGCGTAGCGCCAGGCTGAACTGGCTCCCGACCGCGATGTCGGTGTAGCTCACTCCCGGCGGGAGCGCGGGCACGTTGCATTGGCCGTAGGCATTCCAACCCCACGCGATGGCCGTGCCGTTGCTCAGCCGCGCGAGCGTGTGCTCGAGCGAGGCCGCGACCTGCACGTAGAACACGCCCGGCGGAAGCGCGGGCACGTTCAGGTTGTTGTAGAGGTTCTGCCCGGCCGCGAGCATCACGCCGTCGCTGCGCGCCGCGAAGCTGCTGCGCGGTCCCGCGGCGATCACGTTGTAGGTCTGACCGCTGGGCGGAGCGGGGATGTTCAACTGCCCGTAGGTGTTGTCACCCCAGGCCACCACCGTTCCGTCGCTGCGCTGCGCGAAGTCGTGCAGGTCTCCCGCGGCGACGTCCGTGTACGTGACCCCCGGCGGGAGCGGCGGAGTGAACGTGAGGTTGTTCTGCGTATTGCCCCAGGCCGTGATCGACCCGTCGCTCAGCAGGGCCGCACTGTGCGTGGCACCCGCGGCGATCTTGGTGCCGAGGACGCCTGGCGGGAAGGCGGGGACGAAGAGCTCGCCGTTCGCGTTGGTCCCCCAGGCGACCACGATGCCGTCGCTTCGCAATGCGAGGGTGTGGGTCGAGGTCGTCTTCACATCGAAGTACGAGATCCCGGGCGGGAGCGCCGGCACGTTCATCTGCCCGGCTGCGTTGTCACCGAAGGGGACGAGAAGTCCGTCGGATCGCGCAGCAACGCCGGCGAGCCGCCCGCTGCCCACGCTCGTGTATGACATCCCAACAGGCGGGGGAGGCGGAGCGGGAGCATTGGCTCCCAGGTAACCCCAACCCACGTAGGTTCCATCGGTGAGGCGTGCCACCGGGAATCCCCAGCCCGTCAGGACGGCGTCATAGAACACGCCTGGTGGAAGAGCGGGCACCAGCGATGCCGCGATCGACGACGTCGTCCCGCTTCCCCAGCCCACGACGGAGCCGTCACTGCGCAGTCCCGTGGACCAGCCTTCGCCAGCGGCGACGTCCACCCACACGACGCCACCGGGCAGTGACGGGACGGCGCATGCGCCGCCGAGGCACAGCCCCCACGTCGCGACCGTTCCGTTGCTGCGCAGGCCGATCCCGTGGTAGGCGCCGGCCTTGAACCTCGTGTACGTCACCCCCGCCGCTGGAGCGGGGACGTTGGCCTGTCCGAACGTCGTTGCACCCCAGCCCCTGACCACTCCGTCGCTCCGGCGCGCGAGCGTGAAGCTCAGGCCCATGGAGAACTCGACGTAGGACGTTCCGGCTGGCGGTGCCGGTACCGTGTTCTGATTGAACGTGTTGTCGCCCCACTCGACGACCAATCCATCGCTTCGTTTCGCGAGCGAGTTGTTGCCGCCCGCGGCGATGGCGACGAAGACGACGCCCGGCGGAAGGGTTGGCACGTTGCATTGGCCTTCGACGTTGCGCCCCCAGGCGACGACGGTGCCGTCGCCGCGGCGCGCCAACGCGTGGTCCTTTCCGGCGGCGACTTCCACGACCGGTTCGTCGTTCCAGCGCGACGCGAGGATGATCTGACCGCTTCCGCGCGTGTGGGCTTGGGCGGACAGCTCTCCGGCCGACGCCGTGGCGAAGCACAAGGTCGCAACGATGGCTCGAAGCACGGGCGTGGGCCCGCGCCGTCGTGCGTCGAGGCACGGGCTCCAGCCGTCGATCCAGCGCTTCGGCGTTCGTGTGAACGCCAAAGCGGCGCGCTTCAACCTCATTTGCGACCTCCGGTCGGTGCCGGAACATAGACCACTCACGGGGTTTGCGCCAGTGCGGACTGTCGAACGCGGATCGTGGATGAACGACCTGTGCGTCGTCGCGTGATCCCCGTCGCCGGCCGAAGGGCGCAGCTTTCATCAGCCGGAACCTGCGCAGTACGATCGGCGCCCATGAAGTCAGCAATCCTCGCCGTCATCGTGTGCGCAGCAGCACTCGGGCAGTGCAACAACCTCTCGGGCGTCTCGTTCTCGTCCTATGGCGCGGGATGCGCCCCGTTCGGAGTCGTGCCAATCCTTTCGGGGTCGTATGACCCCAACGCCTGCGCCGTCAGTCTGCGCGTTCAGGCGTCGCCCGTCTGCTGCAACGTCTATCTCGTGGGGCGTGTGTTCGCCCTGGGGACCTCACCTGCGAACGTTCCGCTCCCGACGATCGGGACGGGGTGCTCCTTGCTCGTCAATCCCGACATCGCGGTGCTCGAGTGGCCGTCGTCGTCGGGTGACACGTTGATGCTCCAACTCCCGTCCGGCCCACCGTTGGCCGGCATCGTGGTCTACGTTCAGGGCGCGGCACGGCACTTCGACACGTTCTGCCTCTGCAGCAGCTTCCAGATGTCGAACGGCCTGGCGGCGTCGTTCTTCTAGAGCGCGGGGTCCCGACAGAGGTGACGATCGCACGCCGGTTCCGTCGGCGATGGCGACGATTCAGTCGTGGCGTTCGATCTCCGCGCGGCGCTCACGCAGAACGTCGACGAGCAGGCGCGTCGAACCGTCTGCGAAGCGCACGCGATACGGCTTTCCCGTCAACCAGGAACCACCGGCGACCTGCCGCAGGAACTCGTCGACGGTGGTCACGGCCTCGCCAGCAGCCTGCCATTTGGCACGGAGGTGATCTGCGGCGTCCCCGGCCGAGTACTCGGCTCCATTCCGGATGAACACCGCTCCGTCCATGTTCGCGACGGCGGTGATCAGCGTCTCGATCGTCGCGCTCGCGGGCCTCACGGCGCCATCGGGCTCGACGACGAACGTGGCCGAGTCGTTTCCGATCAGGTTGTTGGTGAGCGTCTTCAGGCGCAGTGAATACGTACGCGATCCGGCCTGGAACGGGGCGGTATCGCCCTCGCGCAATGACGTCGGAGCGAGCAGCGTCGTCCCCTCGTGCGCCGCCAGGCTCGTCATCACCTGACCGCGCGTGACGTCGTCGATCGTGAGCCTGATCGGGCCCACGGATCCGGGAAGGGGCGTCGTCGTCCGCTGGTTCACCGTCAGTTCGATGGGGAGCTGGGCGAATGCGGCCGCATCGGGCGAGGCGCCAGCCGTGGGGCGGGAGTCGGGGGCTCCGCAGCCCGCGAGGCCGAGCGCGACGACGGCGATCATGATGGCGACTTTCACGGGGCACCTCCCTGCGATCGAGACGGTCGCGATCTTAGCCGGGGTGCGAGGCCGAGCGGTCCGGCTTCTGATTCGGCCCAGGCGCGTCGTCGAGGCGAAGGCGGACATGAGTCGCAGGAACACCGAGCCGACGGCGGTAGCACGTCGTGCGCGGGAGTGCCGGAGCCGAGCGACCGCGGCGGTCACTCGGCCACCGCGGCCTCGACTCCGACGTCACATTCCGTGCGGTCCACCGATGTGGGTGACGTTCAGCCCGATCGGCGACGAGGGGTCCGCGAAGATCGCCGCGAGCGAGAACGTGGTGCCGAGCGGTGGCGACGGCGCAACGAGTCCCGGGATCTCGAAGAGGCTGCGGGCGGCGGGTCCGCCGAGGACCGACAGGTCGTCGGGTGCGGTGACCGCACCCGACGCGGGGCCGAAGAGACCGAGCCCGTCCACGAGCACGATGGGCGACGCGAGGCCCGGCCCGAGCGCCAGCTCGAACGACGGAGTGATCGAGAGCAGGAGCGCCGTCGGCGCCGGAATCTCCGCGAGAAGCGTGAACGGCACGGAGCCGACGGGGAACTCGGCGCGAACGTTGAACCCCTGTCCGGGCGGAGGCGCCCGCGGCGCGAGCGTGACGGTCCCGGCGTTGTCGGGCGAACCGACGGCGACGCCAACCGCATTCGACGCGACGAGCCCCGCGGTGCCGGAACGGACGACCGTGAGCGCGAATCCGCCGGGCGATTGCACCACGAGCACGTTCGGATCGAGCGTGCACGTCAGCGTGGGTGCCGTCAGGTGGTTCGTCGCGAACGCTGCGCCGTTCAGGTGGATCGTGTCCGAGGGCTGGAACGGCCCGCCGGTCACGGTCAGGGAGACCGGCGTCGAGCCGGGCGCGAGAACGGGGACCGCTGCGGGAACCACGGACGCGACGACGGGACCCGTGACGAGGAGCGGGGTCGATGTGCTGCCTCCGCCGGGCCCCGAGTTGGTCAGTCCCAGCGAGAACTGCCGTGACGCCCGCTCCAACGCCGCGGGGACGACGACGTGTATGGTCCCCGGGCCGAAGTAGAGCGACGCCACCGGCGATCCCGAAAGCGTCGCGACCGTCGATGTGACGAACCCCGAGCCGTTCACGACGACGGTCGTGTCGGTGCTGCCTCCCGGGATCGACGCCTGGGACAGGGATGCGATCACGGGGTGGGGGTTCTCGAAGACGATCGTGACGGGCGCCGACTCTCCTTCGCCGTTACCGGAGTTGAACACCGTGAGCTGGTGCGGCCCACCCACACCGAGGAAGTTGGCCGGAACGGTTGCCGTCAAGGTCGCAGGGCCCGTCAACGATCCGGCGAATGTCGTGGCCAACGCGGCGCCATCGAGCTTCGCCACGGAGAAGTCGTGGAACCCCGAGCCGGCGATGGAAAGCGTCTCCGGGCCGTCGACCACGAGGGGTGGTTGCACCGCACTCACGGAGGTGATGCTCGGGATCGCGTTCACCGCGGTGAGACTGAGCGCGGCCGTGACGCCGCCGCCGGGCGTTGGATTCGAGACGGCGATGAGGCGCACCGCTGGATCGAGAAGCGCCGACGCGGGAACGGTCGCGATCAGGGACGACGAGTCGATGAACGTGGTGGTGACCGGGACGCCGTCCACCAACGCAGAGCTCGACGGAACGAAGTCCGCGCCGACGATGGACATGGTGAGGGCCGGAGTCCCGACCGCAACGGCCGCAGGTTCGATCGACGTGAGCGTCGGAACCGGATTCTCGACGGTCAGCGTCCTCGTCGACGAGACGCCGCCGGCCGGCGCCGGGCTGAAGACCGCGATGGTGTGCGCGGCGGCGATCGTCGCGAAGCCGGGTGGGACCGTCGCCAGCAGCTGCTGCGAATTGACGAACGTCGTCGAGAGTGTGGTGGAGTCCCACTGGACGGTGCTCGTCGGCACGAATCTCGAACCGATCACGGCGATCCCAAAGCCGGTCGTCGTCGCCGTGACGGTGGGCGGTGTCACGATCGACAGCAATGGGATCGGGTTGCCGATCGCCAGCGTCTGAGCCGCGGTCGTGCCGCCGCCCGGGGACGGATTCACGACCGTGATCGCCACGAGGTTGCCGACTCCCGCGATCGACGGGACGAATATCGCCGTGAGCTGCGTGGAGCTCACGAGGAACGTCTGCAACACGCCGCCGTCGGCCTGCACCGCGGTCTGTGCGTTGAATCCCGTCCCGACGAGCGTGAGCGTCGTGGCCGTGCCGGCGGGCACGACCGTGGGCGTCGCGCTCGAGAGCGTCGGAGCCGGATTCGTCACCGTGAACGGCTGCCCCAGGCTCGTGCCGCCACCGGGCGTCGGCGACGTGACGGAGATCTGGCTCGTTCCTGCGTTCCCGAGGGCCGACGCGGGCAGGATGGCCGAGAGCTGCGTGGAGCTGACGAACGTCGTCGACAAGGCACCGGCGCCCAGTCGAACGGTGGATCCCGGGACGAACCCGCTGCCGGACGCGACGATCGTGACCGCGACGTTCCCGACGCCGACCTGATTCGGACTGATGGATGAGAGGACCGGCAGCGGATTCTGCACGCTCAAGCTCACGACCGACGAGGTGCCACCGCCCGGAGCTGGATTGAAGATCGAGAACTGGACGTTCCCCGTGACGCTCGTGAGGCTGCCCGGGACCACGGCCTGGATCACCGTCGAGCTGACGAAGGTCGTCGACAGGTCCGTGGATCCGATGCGCGCGACGGTCGCGGGGCTGAAGGCCGACCCCGTGATCGTCAGCGTCGTCGATGCGGCGCCGACCTGCAACGTCGATGGCGTCACGGTCGCGAGGACCGGCGCGGGGTTGTTGATGGAGAAGACGAGGGAGTTGGAGAAGGTGGGCGTCGGAAGGAGTTGCCTGACGCGGACGGTGGCGGTGCCGGCCGTCGCGATCAACGCCGCCGGGACCGCGGCCGTCAGGTGCGTCGAGTTGGAGAACGTCGTGGCGAGCGTGCCACCGTCCCACAGCACGACGTTCGTCGACGCGAATCCGCTTCCGGTGAGCGAGAGCGTGAAGCCGGGACCTCCGACGATCGCGGAGGGCGGGGAGATGGAAACGAGAGTCATCTGGCTCGCCGCCGGGAAGGCGAGCGAGGCGACGACGAGCAGGAGCCTGTGGTGCATGGTTGTGACCTTTCGATCCACCATGAGCGCCGCGCGACCGGCGTTTTACGCGGCCTGCGCGCGCGGTCGGGGACCGCGACACGCGGCGTCGTGGCGCGTTCCTGGTCAGCATGCGCCGACGCGTCGACGCAAAGGCGCGGGTTTCAAATCCAGAGCACGGTCGTCACGACGGCGCCCGTGAGCCGGGGTCCGGCCGGTTCGACGATGAGGGCCTGCCACCAGACCGAGAACCCCGCGAGCGCGGGGTTCGGCGGGACGTTGACGGTGACGGTGGTGCCCGACGGTGGTGTGATCGTGCCGGGTGCAAGCACGATGGACGAGGACGGATCGATCAGGATGTGACCGAACGGCGGCACGGGAATGTTGCCGGGGCCATTCGGTGCGACCTTCGCCCAGGGCGCGCCGTTCGGTTCGAACACGGAGAGCGGCGCCGAGAATCCCGCTGAACCGCGCCCCATCGACGAAGCGAGCGGCCCGCCGTGGGGACGGCTGCCGCTCGTGGAGTTGCTTGGCGGCGCAGTGACGCGCCGCAACGTGGGCTGCGGGAGTGCAGCCGTTCGATCACTCGCCGACTTTGATCAGCTCGACGTAGAAGAGGAGCGTCGCCTCGGCCGGGATGGTCGGCGGCGCGCCCTGCGATCCGTACGCCAGCTCGGGCGGGATCGTGAGCTTGTAGATCGAACCTTCCTTCATCATCTGCAGGCCTTCGTTCCAGCCCTTGATGACGGCGCCGAGGGTGAAGGACATGGGCTCACCGCGGCCGAAGGACGAGTCGAAGAGCTTGCCGTCCATGAGCCAGCCGGCGTAGTGGACCGTCACCTTCTGACCCATCGTGGGCGTCTTGCCCGTGCCTTCCTTGATCACCTCGTACTGGAGGCCGCTCGCGGTCTTCTGGAGCTTCGCCGGATCGCTCTTGGCGAACTCGGGAATGGGCAGCGGCTTCACGATCTGGACGAGCTCGAGCAACCACACCGTCGCCGAGTTGGCGGGGAGGTCCGGGCCGCGCGCCTGCGCGCCGAACAGAAGCTCGGGCGGGACGTCGAAGCGGACCTTCGAGCCCACCTTCATCAGTGCCGGCGCCTCCTGCAGGAACTTGAAGCGCATCGTCTTCGCGGATCCCTTGAACGGACGACCGTTCGCCTCCGACGAGTCGATCAGTTTGCCCGTGCCGTTCCAGAAGGCGTACTTCAGCTCCCAGGTGTCCTCTTCCTTGGGCGAGTCGCCGCTTCCTTCCTGGATCACCTCGTACTTCAGACCGGAGGCCGTCGTCTTCTGCTTGTCGGCGTGCGACTCCGGGAGCTTGGGCGCGATCGCCAGGATGTCGAGCAACTCGATCTCGAACACGAGCGTCGCGTTCGCCGGAATGACCGGCGGCGACCCGCGCTCGCCGTAGCCGAGGTTCGGCGGGATCGTGACCTTGATGCGTTGCCCTTCGGTCATGAGCTGGGCGGCTTCGCTCCATCCCTGGATGACGCCGGACCCGACGCTGAAGTCGAACGGCTGCCCGCGCTTCACCGACGAGTCGAAGAGCTTGCCGTCCGTCAGCCAGCCGCTGTAGTGGACGCGGACCTTGTCGCCCGGCCCAGGCGTACGGCCGTCGGCCTTGCCTGCCTTCAGCACGGAGTACTTGAGTCCGGACGGAGTCGTCTTGATTTCGGTGTCGGCCGGCATGACCGGGTCTCCGCCGGTGACGGGTTTCGTGTCGGTCTGGGCCGGCACGCAGACGACGAAGGCGAGAGCGAGAAGGACGGATCGTGACACTTGGGGCTCCTTTCGAGTCCTGGTTCGCGCGGCAAGGCTAACTCACGAAATCCCCGAGGCTACTTCGTCGTTGCCAACGCCGGGCGACGGGGCGATGATCGGCCGAACCACGGGGAGACCGCCATGCTGAACCGTCGCGACGTCATGAAGATTCTCGGTTCCGGTGCGGCCCTCGCCATGCGGCGTCCCGAGGCACTCGCGGACGTCCTCGCCAAGAACCGGAGCGTGGAGGGCAAGTCACCGGCGGAGCTGGCGGGGGACGAGGACTATTGGGGCACGATCCGGCAGGCGTACACCGTCGATCCCCAGATCATCAATCTCAACAACGGTGGCGTGGCACCGGCCCCCCGCGGGGTCATCGACACGGAGAAGCGTGGGATCGACATCCAGAATCTGATCCCGTCGTACTACATGTGGCGGCAGATGGATCCGAAGCTCGAGAGCACGCGGCGGGATCTGGCGCGCATGTTCGGCTGCGACCCGGAAGAGCTGGCGATCACTCGCAACGCGAGCGAAGGGTTGGAGGCGCTGATCTTCGGCCTCGACCTGAAACCCGGCGACGAGGTCCTGGCGACCGATCAGAACTATCCCCGCATGGCCCAGAGCTGGCGCCAGC
Organism: Planctomycetota bacterium; assembly: GCA_044222185.1. Taxonomy (GTDB): domain Bacteria; phylum Planctomycetota; family CAIWVZ01; genus JBGANV01. Next base: position 2,099,677 of record JBGANV010000001.1, on the reverse strand, counting down.
GGCGCGCCCGCGAGGGCATCCTCTTCAACCCGCTGCCGATGCCCGCGCCGCCGGACCGGTGGTCCGACCTCACGAAGGCATTCGAGAAGGCGATCACTCCGAAGACACGCGTCATCGAGGTGTGTCACATCACGAACCTCACGGGCCAGATCTATCCCGTGCGTGAGATCGTCGACATGGCGCGCAAGAAGGGGATCGAGGTCATCGTCGATGGCGCCCACGCATTCGCCCACTTTCCGTTCACTCGCGACGAGCTCGACTGCGACTACTACGCGACGAGTCTGCACAAGTGGCTGGGCGCGCCCATCGGCACGGGGTTCCTCTACGTGCGGAAGTCGAAGATCGGATCCGTGTGGCCGTTGATGGCCGCGCCGGACGAAAAGAAGGACGACATCCGCAAGTTCGAGGAGATCGGCACCCACCCGTCCGCCATTCCCTACGCCATCGGCGAAGCGATCGCCTTCAACCACGCGATCGGCATCGCGCGCAAGGCGGAGCGGCTCCGCTTTCTGCGCAAGCGCTGGGCGGACCGGATCGTGAACGTCTCCAACGCGAAGGTGCTGACGCCGGACGACCCCCAGCAGTCGTGCGGCCTGGGCTTCGTCGAGATCCATGACGTCGATCCGACGGCGATCGTGTCGCACCTCATGGAAAAGCACGGCATCTTCACCGTGGGCATCAACCACACGCAGTTCAAAGGTCTGCGGATCTCCCCGAACGTGTACACGCAGCTGCGCGAGGTCGACCTGTTCAGCGAGGTGCTGGAGAAGGTCCTGAAGTCCGGGCTCAAGTAGCTCGGGCGCGCCTGCGTCCGCGCAGCAGGCACCCGGCCATCGCGAGTGCCGTGAATCCGGAGACCGCCATTCCCACGGTGAACGTCCGCGGTCGATATTCGAATCGGACGTCGTGGCGACCGGCCGGGACGAGGATTGCGCGGCCGGCGACGTTGGCGGCGCGGATCGGAGTCTCGTTGCCGTCGATCGAGGCGACCCAGCCAGGGCAGTAGGCGTCGGTGACGACCAGCACGCAATCTCCGGGCGCGTCCACGGCGATTCGCAACTCCTGCGGCGACGGTGACTCGACGGCGAGCGGAACGGTTCGATCGAGGCGGCGCCGCGTCGCGTCATCTGGGGCGATTCCCTCGACGATCGTCGCTCGATGGGGATCGAATCCCGGCGCGCGCGTCGCGAGCGTGGCGCCCTCCGCGTCGGCGGCGGAAACGACGGCCGGTGTCAGGTAGGCGCGGGGGAGGGCCGTGACTCGCTCCGCCAGCTCGTACCCGTCCCGCGTGGCCAGAACGCGCGTCGGGCCGAGCCCATCGCGCGAAATCCGCACGATCTGGACCGGCGCAGCCCCGTTCGCGACGCGGACTCGCACCGACGCCACCGAATGGACGGCGTCGGTCGGGATCCGCACGAACGCGGGGCGGATGCCCGGGAGCCCCGCGGCGATCAGGGACGCGAGCGCTCGGTCGGGCACGGGGAACGTGATGCGCGAACCGCGGACCTCCGCGCCGGCGGACTCGGTGAGGAGTCGCTGCTCGGGCTCCGCCACGTCCCGTGACGCTTCGATGGTGATGGTTCCATCGCGCACCGACGCGCCTGGGCCGCGGTGCAGCAGGAACTCGATGCAACGCGGAGCGCTCGCCACGAGGTCGTGAGGTTCCGCGGAAGTCACGAGGGCGGTGTCGGCCGTCACCGTCTGGCTCACCGGCCAATCAGCGACGATCCAACGCGCCGAGATCATGTCGAGCAGCCTCGGGTCTGCGGACGCCGTCGGTTGCGAACCCCACGCGAGGGTGAACGCCTGCCACGCGAACATCAGTTGCCAGCGGCGCAGGAAACCGAGTGCGTCGCCGGAGCGCAGATTCGGGACCTCGGCGAGGATGCCGGTCTCCGGGTGGAACAACGTGTCCATGGGGAGGCAGCGCCCCGTCTCGAGCATCGTGGGCGGGCAGGCCTCGACGATCGACGGTCGGCGACCGAGCACGCCGGGCTCGACGGTCGGCACCCAATCCCGCCACGTGGAGACGCATTCGAGGCCGACCGCTGCCACGAACACGAGCGACACACAGCGGACGAATGCCGGCCGATTCGGGACGACGACCCGCGAGGCTCCGAGGGTCAGGGCCGCTCCGGCGAACCCGAGTGTCGCCGAGCGGAGCACGAACGAATCCGGCGCGGGCGCCGCCGCGACACGGAGCATGGCGATCGCGAGGCCCACGGATGCGAACCCGACGACTGCGTCCACCCGGCGGGCGCGGATCGACATCGCGGCATCGCCGAGGGCATCCCAGCCCAGACCCGCGAGCAGCGCCATCGGGAGGATTCCCATGGACGTCATCCGGCCGAGCGGCATGCGGTCCAGGGGCGGCAGCTGCGTGAGGAGGGGAGCCAGTCCCGCCGGCATGCACGCGAGGAGGAACCCCACGGCGATCGTACACGCGAGGGCGAGCGTCGCCGCCCGTCGCGACCGCATGCCGTTCACGAACCCGATGCCCGCGAACGCGAGGGCGATGCGCCCGACGAAGATCGTGGATTCGGCCACGTTCCCGTCGCCAGCGTAGGGACGCGCTCCTGCGACCGGGCTTCCAAACGCGAACGGGTCGAGCAACGACAGCAACTGTGATGCAGGGAGCGGCGTGGGTGTCGTGAAGGTCCGAAGCTGGACGACGGGCGACAGCGCGACGTACTCGAAGAATGGCGCGATCAGCCCGGCGCACAGGGCGCCAGCCACTGCGCCGCTTCCGAGCGCGAGCACGGGGAAGGCGACCGCGCGCGCCACCGCGTGCCTCGGTGGTGAAACGGCGAGCCAGGCGACGAGGCACGCACCGGCCGTGAACGTGAACGCCGTTTCCACGTGGCCGGCCAGGATCGACGCCGCGATCGGGACCGCCGCCCACAGCACGCGGGAGAGGGACGGAGACTCGCGCAGGCGGAGGAGCGTCCATGCCACGAGAGGCGCGAAGGCGGCCGCCCCGGAGTGCGGGTGCATGGCCCACGCCTGCATGTACGAAGAGAACGAGAACGCCAGCGCGACGAGGCAGGCCGCCGTCGCGCGCAGCCGGAGGTGATGGGCGAGAACGAGGCATCCGAGCTGCGCGATGAGGAGCTGGGCCAGCTGTTTCAGGTCGGCGAACTGATCGCCGCCTGCGAGCATGAGAGGCAGGTAGGGGGACAGCGCTTCGCATTGAACGTTCGCGAGCAGTGGGGCCCCGTTCCCGGAGAGGTCGTTCCACAGGGGCACGCGTCCGGACAGCCACGAGCGCCGCACGAGCCGCTGCCACGGAAGGAACTGGGACGGCCAGTCGCCAAGCAGCGGGTTCGCCGGTGTCGAGGTGGGCCGTTCACGTGGCGTGAACGGGCGCGTGGCGTCCAGGATGTCACCGGGGGCGCGGACTCGATCCGTGAACAGTGCCGGTGCGAGGAGCGCGACGTCGCATGCGAGGCATGCCAGGGCAGCGAGCCACCACGCAGCAGGTGCGCGCCGCGTGTGGTCAACGGGCCGATCGTCGTCGGGGTCCATGGTCGGTGCCGATCCGCGCGGCGCCCGAGCGTACTTGCGACCGTCGCCGCCAGAAAGGTCCAAGACGACGGGGATCCGTCACGGGAGGAGGGGCCGGACGTGCCATCAGTCTCCGCCGTGGAAGAGCTCCCCCTGTCGCCCGCCGGGTCGGATGAAGTGTGCGGCCGAGAGGTCGAATCGCCGCGTTCCAAGACCGAGTCTCGCGGCGTGGATCTCGAAGAGGCGCGCGACGGCGTCGGCTATCGCGCCCTCGCCCCGCATGCGGGTGCCGAAGCGTGTGTCGTGGAGATCGCCCTGGCGGACGTCGCGGATGCGGGCGAGGACCCTCTGGGCACGGGCCGGGAAGACCCGCTGCACCCACTCGACGAACAGCGGTTCGACGAGCCCGGGGAGGCGCATCATCAAGAAGCCCGCGCCCGTGGCGCCGTGCGCTTTCGCAGCCGCCAGGATCGCGGGAATCTCGTCGTCCGTCAGCCCGGGCACGACCGGGCCGATGTTGACGGCCACGGGCACCCCCGCATCCGCGAGCGTTCGCATGGCAGCGAGGCGGCGCATGGGAGCTGACGCGCGCGGCTCCATCGACCGCGCGACGTCGGTGTCCAACGTCGTCACGCTGAAGGTCACGTTCACGGCGTCGAACCGAGCGAGGTCCGCGAGGATGTCGGTGTCGCGGGAGACGAGCGCGTTCTTCGTGATGACGGCGACGGGGTTGCGGAAGTCTCGGAAGACCTCCAGGCACTTGCGGGTGATCCCCAGTGCCCGCTCGACGGGCTGGTAGCCGTCGGTGTTCCCGGAGATGCAAACGACCTGAGGCTCCCATTTCCGCGATTGGAGCGCGTCCCGCAGGAGCTCGGGTGCGTCCGGCTTCACGACGATCTTCGATTCGAAGTCGAGCCCTGCCGAAAAGCCCAGGTACTCGTGACTCGGCCGCGCGTAGCAGTAGATGCATCCGTGCTCGCAGCCGCGGTACGGGTTGATGCTCCACGTGAACGGGACGTCGGGACTGTCGTTCCGCGTGAGGATCGACTTCGAACGGTCGGCGAAGAACGTCGTCTTCAAAGTCCGCGGCACGTCGTCTTCACACGGAACGTCCACGTCGAACGGCTCGAGGTGATTCGCGCCGAAGCGATTGGCGGGGTTGAATCCGGCTCCGCGACCAGGTGTTGAGGGGCCGCTCACGTCGGCCGGGATCCTAACGGCCGAGGAGGACGCCTCGGGATTCGCGCAGCCCCGGCGCAGGGACGGGTCGCCGTCCGCCCTCGGCGCCGCGCGCGGATCGGGTTTCGCGCGGACCGTCCCCGCTTCAGGCGCCGTGTTTCCGAGCTTGACGCCGCGCGCCGCTGCGTGTGTCATCTGCCCCCATGCAACTCGGGATCCTGGACGGCGTCGTCATCGCGGCCTACTTCGCGCTCTCGCTCTGGATCGGCCTTCGATACTCCAAACGCGCCGGGACGAGCAGCAGCGAGTTCTTCCTCTCGGGGCGCACGCTTCCGTGGTGGTTGGCGGGGACGAGCATGGTGGCGACGACGTTCGCCGCCGACACGCCCCTCGCCGTGACCGAACTCGTGACGAAGTACGGTGTCGCGGGCAACTGGTTCTGGTGGTCGTTCGCGCTCTCGGGGATGTTGACGGTCTTCGCGTTCGCGAAGTTGTGGCGACGGTCGGAGGTGATGACGGATCAGGAGTTCGCGGAGCTGCGGTACTCGGGAAGGCCTGCGGCCTTCCTGCGCGGGTTCCGCGCCGTCTACCTCGGGCTCTTCGCCAACTGCCTCATCATCGGATGGGTCAACCTCGCCATGGCGAAGATCCTCGAACTCACGCTCGGCTGGAACATGTTCCAGTCGCTGGCTGCGTGTGTCGTGGTCACCGGGGCGTACTCCCTGTTGTCGGGGCTGTGGGGCGTGGTGCTCACGGATGCGATCCAGTTCGTGATCGCCATGGTCGGTGCCGTCGTTCTGGCGCTGTACTCGCTCTCCGCCGTAGGCGGTGTGGACGCGCTCGTACAGAAGCTCGGTCAGGCCACGCCCGCCGGCAGCCTGGTGCCGTTCGGGAGTGCCGATGCCGTACTTTCGCTCCTGCCGCACGGACAGCCGTGGGCCGTTCCCCTGATGACGTTCCTCGTCTACCTCGGCGCGCAGTGGTGGGCGAGCTGGTACCCGGGCGCGGAACCCGGCGGCGGCGGTTACATCGTGCAGCGACTCCTCGCCACGCGCAGCGAGCGTGACTCCGTACTCGCGACGCTGTGGTTCAACATCGCGCACTACGCGCTACGGCCGTGGCCCTGGATCATCGTGGGGCTGTGCGCCCTCGTCCTCTATCCGGGCGGCGGGGTCTATGCGAAGGACCCGGGCAAGCTCTACGTGCAAGTGCTCATCGACCACCTTCCGCCGGCGTGGCGTGGCGTGATGCTCGCGAGCTTCGCTGCGGCGTACATGTCGACGCTGTCGACTCAGTTGAACTGGGGCGCGTCGTACCTCGTCGGTGACGTCTACCTGCGGTTCATGAAGCGCGACGCCACGCCGCGGCAACAGGCGAATGCCGGACGCATCGCGACCGCGATCGTGTTGCTGGCATCGTGCCTCGTCACGCCGCAGATGGAGTCCATCAAGACGGCGTGGGAGTGGCTCCTCGCCGTGGGCGCCGGCACGGGCGCCGTGTATGCGTTGCGGTGGTACTGGTGGCGGGTGAGCGCGTGGTCGGAGATCTCGGCGATGGTCGTCGCGTTGATCATGGCCATCGTCGTGAATCGCATTCCCGGTCTCGCGGGCGACAGACTCGACGACGTGAGCGTGCGGTTCCTCGTGATCGCGGGCGTGACGACGATCGCGTGGGTCGGGTTGACGTTCATCATGCCTGCGACCGACCGCGGCGTGCTCGATCGCTTCTACGCAAAAATACGGCCCGAAGGTCCGGGCTGGCGTCCCTTCTCCGGTGCGCACGCGGGACAGTTCCGCTTCGTCTTCGTGAGCTTCGCGCGAACGCTCCTTTCGGTGGTCGCTGTCTATTCCGTACTTGGAGCGACTGGCGAAATCATCTTCGGCGCGCCGCTCAAGGCCGCGGGTCTGATCGCTCTCGCCGTCGTCGCAGGGGCTCTGTCGGTGCGCCAGCTCGATACCGGGACTCGTTACCAGGGCACGTGATCTCGCGCCCAAGCCGGGCGCATGCACACGACGATACGGACGGTAGATCTCCGGCAAACATGCCGGGTGACTGGAGCCGTCATGTGGTCACGAACTCGCCGTGCCGTCGTGTGTCTCGCCGCCGTCGTTTCCTGTGCGTTGAGCGCCCTGGGCCAGGGGACTCCGGTTCTCGATCTCACCGTCATGAACGGCACGAGCCAGCCTCGCGTGCAGGAGCCGACGAGTTTCGGCATCCCGCTCCCGGCACAGCCGGCGACGTTCTCGATGGCGGGCATCGGCGTGCTCGACCCATCGCTTCACTCCGTGCCCTGTCAGTTCAAGGTGCTCACGCGCTGGGGCGGCACCCGAACGGATGCGACGAAGCCGATCCGGTGGGTGCTCGTCTCGTTCCTCGCCGACGCGCCCGCCAATGGGAACGCGACGTACCACCTCGCAATCGGGACGCCGCAGCCGACATCCGGCCTCTGGGCGCAACAAGACGCGCAGACGATCCAGGTCCACACGGGCCCGAGCACCTGGTTCACGATCCGCCGTAATGCATTCACTCTGTTCGATTCGGCCATCGTCGACGGCGTCACCATGGCGTCGCCCGGCCACATGGACTTCGTGGGCGGTGCGGGGGATTTCCCCCAGGTGCAAGTGACGTCGACGGAGCTCGAGGAGTACGCCGGTTGGCCGTCGGTGCGCGCCGTCGTCAAGCAAACGGGAATCGTCGCGCAGCTTCGCTTCACGTGCCGGTGGTTCTTCTACTGGGGCCGATCCGACGTGGCGTTCGAGTTTCGCCTGGAGAATCGCGCGGCGTACGGCCTGTTCGACCAGAACGTCGCTGACGGCCAGCAGTACTTCGATCGCATCTACCTCGTGCAGCCCATCGGCCCGGCAGCCGGCATGACGGTCGCGAGCGAGAGTCTCGTGCAGCCGCTCGCCGTCGGGCAGCTCTACGACCTTCGCCAGCGCTTCGTCACCCCGACGAACAACCTGGACCTGTACACGGGATTCCAATTCACGGAGGGCATCGACGGCGTCCAGATGGCGTCAGGGTCGCGATCCTGCGGGGCCGTCGACCTCGCCAACTCGAGCGCAGGTGCGACCGTGACGATCGATCGTTTCTGGCAACAGTTCCCCAAGGCGATCCGGGCGCGGGACGGTGCCGTCGAGGTCGGGATCTTCCCCGAGTGGGGGAACGGGCCCGAGTACAAAGGCCCATACGAGAACCCGAGCTCGCCGACGCTTCCGGATCCGATGTCGCTCACGAACTACCGCTTCGAGGGCGGCCGCTGGAAGACTCACCGCGTCGTGTTCGATTTCCACGGCGGCGGGCCCCGAAGCCAGGCGAACGTCGCGGCCGCGTCGGCGCGCGCCAACGCACCGCTCTTCGGAATGCCCAACGGTTCGTGGGTTCGTCGCTCCGGCGCCACGGGCACCCTGTTCATGGAGCACCGCAATTGGACCGATCCGGGCTTCCAGCGCTTCGACCGCATGTCGATGATGCTCGTCGACGACAATCAGGCGGACCTCACGGGGCAGGAGCGCATCGGACTGAAGAAATTCCTCCGTCGCGGGGGCACCTACGGAGGCAACCAGACGTTCGGGTGGGATCACTACGGCGACATCTGGTGGGCCGACGGTTTCTGCTCCCAGCATTACGACTGGACCGCGTCGATCCTCTATGCGTTCTGGCGGACGGGCGACTATCGCTTCTACGACTTCGGTCGCGACATGGCGGCGTCGCGGCGCGACTACAACCAGAACCACTCGACGAACCCGGCGGAGACGTGGCGAGGGGCGCAGTTCTACGAGAAGGGCTGGTGGCACGGGAACGCGACCACGGGCCGAGACACGCATAACTGGGTCGAGGGGCTCCTCGTCCATTACGCGATGACCGGCGACGAGGGCACTCGCGAGGCGGCCGTCGAGAACCTGGGGTACATCATCCGCGCCGCAGCACCGAAGAACTGGTCGGGGCACTGGGGTTCGCGCGGTCCGGGCTGGTCCATCGACTCGCTCGTGTCGGCGTCGAACTACCTCGGCGACCCGGTCTACCTGAACGAAGCGCGGCTCGGCATCCAACGCTACGAGCAGATCGAGGTGGGTGGCGGCGCCAACGGGTACGTCATCAATCCGGCGAACGGGCTCACGGCATCGTGGGGCGAGGCGATCTTCTACATCGCCGCGTGCAAGTACTACCTGAACAGCGGCGATCCCACGTACCTGCCGCTCCTCGGGCGCATGCGCAACTGGTTCAAGACGGCGGTGACGTCGCTCCCGTCCGGCCCGCTGACCGCGATGACGCTTCCCTCCGTCCACGACCAGTGGTCGCCGACGAACCCGGGCGGAACGTCGATCCACCTCGCGTGGCCGTTCGTCGAGTCGTTCGCGTACACCTACGTGATCTCGCAGGATCCCATCGACCTGCTGTGGGGGCAGATGTTCTTCGACACGCTCACCCGGTACCCGCAGGGATACCCGACCATGGGGCCGCAGAACGTCCTGAACCCGGGCACCTGGTCGTCGATCACGTGCCGGCCGTACCAGTACCCATCGTCCGAGTCGAAGGTGATCGGCAACGCGCTCCGGTGGGGAAACGCCTACCAGGCAGCCCGCGTCGCATACGAGGGCGGCTGGTGACGTGAACCTCGGCGGTTGAACGAGGCTCCCGGCGTCAGTAGAACCGGGGCCTTCTCGGGGCGCTTAGCTCAGTTGGTTAGAGCGCTGTGTTCACACCGCAGAGGTCACTGGTTCGACCCCAGTAGCGCCCACTCGAGTCGTTTCAGCCCAGGCCGTCGGGCGTCTTTCCCTCGAGGAGGGCCCCGACGACGTCGTTCGGACCCAGGACGACGATGAGGTCCGCCCCCTCGAGGCGGATGTCCGGTCGCGGGAGGTACCTCGACTCCTCGCCGTTCTTGCCGCGCCGCCGGATCGCCAGGATCGTGACCCCGAGCCGCTGGCCCAGGCCCGCCTCGGCAATGGTCTTCCCGATCAGGTCGGCGGGAACGCGGATCGCCTCCAGCCGCCCGCCGGGCGGCAACTCGAACCAGTCGGTCTCTTCGGCACCGGCTGCTCGGATCGGCGCCATCATGAGGTTGCGCTTGAGGATCTCGCGGTCCACGGCGCCGAGCACGTCGCGACGCGTCAGAACGCCGAGCCACGTGTGATCCTCCTCGGATTTGACGATGGGGAGATGGCCCACGTCCTGGAGCCACAGGCGGTGATTCACCTCCGTGATGGACTCGTGCGGATATCCCACGGGCACGGGCTTGGCGAGATCGCGGGCGATGATCACCGCGCTGATGTCGTGTTCGCCCAGCGCGCCCTTCAGGTCGTGCAGGTCGATCGCGCCGACGAGCCTGCGGTCGTCGTCACCCACGTAGAGGTACAGGGCCCTGGACTCGGAGAACCGCCGCACGATCTCCGTGAGCGGCGTCGCTTGCGGCAGGAGCTCCACGTCCGTGCGGACCAGGTCCTTCACCTTCAGCGAGCCCATCATCCGGGATTCCATGGACCCTTCCGTCGGGAGCCCCTTCTTCTCGAGGACTTCCGTGTAGACGGAGGATTTGTGGAGCCCCTTCGCCACCGTGCGTCCGACGAAACTGACGACGAGGAGAGGGAGCGCCATGCTGTAGTTGTTCGTGAGCTCGATGATCATCACGGTCGAGAGCAGCGGAGCGTGCATGGTCGCGGCGAGGGCTCCGGCCATTCCCAGCAGCGCGTACGACGGCACCTGGGTCGATGCGATCGGAACGTACTTGGCGACCACGTGGCCGAATGCGGCGCCGAGTGCCGCTCCGCCGAAGAGGGTCGGCGTGAAGATCCCGCCGGGCACGCCGCTCGAGACGCTCGTCCCCGTGGCGATCATCTTCAGCACGCCGAGGGCCACGAGGACGCCAAGCGGAAACGCGTCCTGAAGCATGGCGCGCGTGGCTTCGTAACCGTTTCCATAGACCTCGGGAAACCTCAGGCCGATCGCACCGACGATGGCACCGCCGAGGGCCGTGCGGACGGGAATGGGAAGGCGGACGCGGGCGAAGACCCACGACCCGCCGCGGATCGTCGCGAGAAACGCCACCCCGACGACTCCGGCGAGCCCACCGAGGACGACGTACGCGCCGTACTCCGCGACGGACGCCACGTGGAAGGGCGGCAGCGCGTAGAGGGGCGGTTCCATTCCGAGGATCGCGTCCGACGTGACCGACGCGGAGACGGCGGCGACCACGGCCGCACCGAGGACGCGCACGTTCAACGTCCCGACGATGATCTCCGCGACGAACAGCGTCCCAGCCAGTGGCGTGTGATAGGCGGCCGCCACGCCGGCGGCGACGCCCGCTGCCGTGAGGATCCGGTAACTCTCGTCGCTGAGGCGCGCGCGGATTCCCGCCCGCGCTGCAATCGCGCTTGCGAGTTGGATGATCGGACCCTCGCGTCCGACCGAGCTCCCCGTGACGATGCCGACCATCGACGCGAACGACTTCTTCAGGACCGACAGCAGTCGCAGCGACCGCTTGCCGAGGACGAAGATCTCCATGACCTCGGGGACGCCGTGGCCCGAGCCGTCATCCTGTCGCAGGACGAGAAGGATCAACCCGACGACCAGGCCGCCCGCCGCGGGGATCAACACGCGTTGCAGCGGATCGAGCGCCGCCATGGCGTCGAGCACGTTCGTTTGCGGCCCGACGAGGTGGCTTCGCAGCCAATCCGTACCGATTCGGAAGCCAGCGGCGACGAGACTCGCGAGAACGCCGATGAATCCACAGAACGCGAAGAAGATCTCGTCTTCACGTTCACGGAAGAACTTCGCCGCGCGGCGACGGATCGGCTGCGTGAGGCCCATGCTGCGGATCGCGAATGGATCGAGCGAAACGAGGCGAACCGTAGCAGCGGCGGGCATCGGGGAAAGACGGCGCGCCGCGCGCCATGAGGGGCGGCTACTTCGCTGCGGCCTCCGGGGGCTTTCGCGTCACCTTGACCGTGGCGGCGCGGAACTGCGGCTTGCCCTGGTACAGCTCGAGGGTCCCGTGGAGGTAGAGGAGGTTGCCCTCCTGGGCCGTGAACGCGAGCGCGTCGATCTCGGCCCTGGACCCGACCACGGCGAAGTCCACGCCCTTCGCGTGGTTGAAGTGCTGGATCACGTGCTCGCCCGCCGTCTTCACGTCGCCGGTCGATCCGAACACCGTGACGGGCTTCCCCTCGGCCTTCAGCAGCCGTTGCCATTCCGCGTCGACGCCGAGGATGAACAGATCCTCGTGGGTCTTGCGGAAGGCCTCCGCCTCGGCGATGGCGGCATCACGCTCGTTCCACCACGCGAGGCGCACGGCGTAGTCGGGGTAGTGCTGGAACGGTCCCGGGGTCGCCCAGATGCCTCGTCCCGCCGTCTGCGCCTCCTTCTGCGCCGCCACGAAGGCGTCGTGGTAGCGGACGCTGCGACCGTACTTCACGAAGTACGGCGAGAGTCCCTGCCGGACGACTTCGACGTTGAAGTTGACCCAGTGGCCCGCGTCCTCGACGAGAATCAGCACGAGGTGGCGGCCGTAGGTGTCGATCTTGCGCGACGGTTCGTCCCACTCCAGCCGCACGGTCTTCTTGCCGGCAAAGAACTGTTCGGCGAAGTCCTTGGCGGCTTCACCCATCCACGTGGCGTACTTGGGAGGACGCGCCGGGTCGTGGCCCGCGAGCTCCGTCTTCACGTACTCGTTCCAATCGGCTCGCGCGAGCTGACGCTTCCCCTCGTCCTTGAACGTCTCCTCGCAATCGAGGCCGATGAGGCGGAGCGACTCTTGTTTGCCCTCCACGCGGATGGTGTCGCCGTCGACGACGGGCTTGCGCGACGTCGCCAGCGGGAAGGTCCCGAACACGCAGGATTCGGGCGCATCGAGCTTCTGGACGTGCGACGGACACGGCACCCCGGCGATCGGCGCCTGGATGCTCCAGTGGATCCGCTTCGCGGGCTTCGACGCGGTCTCCTGGGCGAGGAGTCCTGCGAGCGGGAGGGTGAGGACGCCCAGCAGCAGTGCGGCGGGGCCGAGTCGGGACGCGACGGAAGGGCGGGGGTGCGACATGGGACGATTGTGCCGCGTTGTCGCCGTCAGGGAAGCGAGCAGACGCCAGCGCGGGAGAACAGTTGGGAAAGCACGCGGTAGGTGAGGCCCCACACGAACAGCTCGTTCGTGCGAATCGCCGGGTGTGTCCGATCGTGGACGCTGTGCGTGGTGCGGTTCCGCTCCGCGGTGAGCTCGTCGATGGGCGTCCAGCACGCCTTCTGGACTTCGTTCGAGAGGGTCAGCGACGGCGGCCGGGCGACCTGGAAGAGGATCGGCCGGACGATCACGGGCGCTGGACGCCCCTGTCGCCACGCACGGATGTCGCTGCCGGTGCCGCGGATCTCCTCAGCATCCAGTTCGAGGCCGACTTCCTCCCACGTCTCTCGTCGCGCCGTGTCGGCGAGCGAGCGGTCTTGCGGTTCCACACGGCCGCCGGGAAACGCCGTGTGGCCCGACCAGGGATCCCCCTCGCGGATCGCGCGCTGGATCAACAGGACCGCCGTTCCCGCGCCGGGACGGTCGCTGAGGATCACGGCGACGGCGGCGTGAACGTCGCCGGGCTCGAGCGGGAGCTCCGTCGGGCGCGACGTGGAGAGCCGCGCGATGAGTTCGTCGGCGCGCACTGCGGCGTCAGGGCTGCACGACCCAGGCTTCCATGGGGCACCAGGAGGCCGGATGAAGCATCTCGTCCTTGGGCGGCGCGCCCGCGACCTTCAGCGTGCCCTGCACGAGTGATTTCTTCGCTTCGGTGACGGCCTCCGCGGGGCTCAGCCCTTGCTGCCCCATTCCCTGGAGCGTCGCCTGCACGAGCGCAAGCGCGAGAGCCTTGTCCATCTTCGCCCGCGGGTGGACGACCGCCCGCGGGCCCTTGCCGAGGAGGCGCATGGGCAGATCGTCGCCGTTGTACTGCGGCGTGAGCAGATCGGAGGAAACGACGACCTCGGGGGTGCTGCCGTGGGGCCAGTCGCAGAACTTCTGCGTGTAACCGGGGCCGAACCAGAGCACGCCTCCGTTGGGGAACCGGCCCTCGGGCGGCGGGTCCGACTTGACGAACAGCGACTTGTAGTCGGGGAGCGTCAGGATGTTCGCGCGATCTCCCTTCAGCTGCGTCGCCGACAGGCTCGGGTCGAAGTAGCGCGCCCCGGCGAGGACCTCGTCCGGCGCGCCCGTGACGACGGCGCCGAGCCACGGCGTCGACAGCCAGTTCGTGGTGCGCCGCTCCCGTGGCATGAGGGCGCGACTCGCCGTCGGGACGCGCGCGATCGCGATCGAGTTCATGAGGAACGGCATGGACTTCCAGCTCGTGGCCGTCGTCCCCGGCGGCACCAGGCACTCGATCGGGACGTCGTCCAGCTCCTTGTCGACGTAGACCGCGATCCACTTCTTGCCTTCGAAGGTGTTCTTCACGGGCTCGATGATTCGGTCGTAGAGCGGACCCGCGGCCGCGAGGAACTCGGGGATCGACGACTTGGGGTTCTTCATCACCGCTCGGTAGGCGGCCACGAGATCCATCGTCGCCGGTTGCGCCGTGTTCAAGGCGCGGAGCGACATCTGGTGGCGCGAGAACCCCATCACGTAGGAACCACCGGATGTGATGACGGCGTGGAAGACGGCGCCGTCGATTCCGCAGTAATGCGTCCTGGTTCGGGCGATCGATGCAATCCGCGGGAACGCCTTCGTGGCAAACGCAGGATTCGCGGTCCAGACGCCGTCCATGAGGCCCTTTCGCTCGCGCACGATCCGCGCCGTCTCATCCTCGGAGATCGCAGGGCGCAGGCCGGCGAGTCCGCGCAGGATCCGCGTGATCTGGCGGCGCGAGTTCTGCGCCTGCTCGATCATCTCGGGCGTGGCCGTGTCGTCGCTCGCAAGCTTCGCGATGATGTCGAACCCGGGGCGCTCTGCTGCGAGGAATGCGGGCTCGAGCGACGCCCAGTCGAGGCGGACCTCCGCGGTCGTGATCGTCGAGGCCAGGCGCGTCGCCATGGGGACGCCCGTCGGCGCGACGACCATTCCCGAGGCGCTGCGCAGGTCGTCGGGCGAGACGCCCAGCTCCTCCGCGACACCCGAGGCCAGCTTGAACCACTTCATGGCCTCCGGCAGCTTCTCCATGTCCACCAGGAGTTCCGCGTACGCCATCATCGCGCTGGATCCCTGGATGCGGTCGAGCGTCGGCCCGCCTGCGGAGAGCGCGATGGCGCGTTCCATCGTCTTCGTGCCGTCGACGTCACGCTTCTGCGACAGCTGGAGGAGGGCGCGGTTCATGATGGCGGCCCGCCCGATGGCCGGCACGCCGGCATCGTCCGCCTGCCTGGCCACGCCCTCGAACGCCACGGCAGCAGCCTCGGTCTGGTTGCTCTGAGCGAGGCACAGAGCGAGCGCGAAGCGCGGAACGACCTCGTCCTTCGGGTCGGCGTTCATCTGCTTCGTTTGAACGAGGACCTTCTTCAGGATGTCCGCCCCGACTTGTGGCTTGCCGGACAGTCGAAGCGCCGTCGCGAGGCAGTTCGAGTAGCGCAGGAGCAACTCGCGACGCTCGATCGCCATCATCTTCGCCTGGTAGGGCTTCAGGGCTTCCAGGGCGGCGGCGAAGCTCCGGCGCTCGATCATCAACCACGCGAAGACGACGGCCGCGTCGAGATCACGCGTGGGATCGTAGGTCTTGAAGGTCGACCGCGCACGCTGCGCAGCGGTGAGTGCGGGCTCGTCCCAGCCTTCGTCGAACATGCGTCGGGCGAGGACGAGGTCCACGCGCGCAAGCACCGTCGTGACGAGCCCCGGGCGGTCGAGCTGGACCTTCAGCTCGGCGACGAGAGCCTGGGCGTTCTCACGGGCACGGATCGAATCGAATCCCTGGTTTGCATCGAGCAACGCCTTCGACCACAGGGCTGACGCGAGCGCGAGATGGTAGCGATCGCTCACCGCGGCGAACGCCGTCACGGCTTCCTTCAGGGCCGGCTCGGCGGACGCTGAATCGTTCGTGATCCCGGCGAGTGCGTCGGCGACGGCGGCTCGCGCCTTGAGCCAGGGGTGCGGTGTCGCCCCGAGCTTCTCCTTCAGCGCGGACTGTGCCTCCGCGACCGCCTTGACGATCCCCTTCGGGTCGATCAGTGCGGACTCCAGAGCGCCCAGGCCCGCGACGCCCCGCGCGAACGCCTCCCGCTCCTCGGGCTTTGCCGCCTCCATCGCCGAGAGCATCTGTTTCACGCCATCCCGTTCCGGACCGGCGAGCAACTCGGCGACCTTCTTCGCGTTGGCCAGCGGCGCGGGGTCGGTTCCGACGGCGGTCACGAGCACGTCGAAGACGTCGTTGCCGCGCTTGTCGAGTACGGCGGTGATGTCCTTCGTGCCTTTGGGGATCAGCGACTCGAGCGTCACGCGCGCGGCCGCTGCGCCCGTGGGGTCCTGTCCGAACGCTGAAAGCCCGAGGAGAGCCAGTCCGAGGAGCGCCCGCGCCGCCGATGTCACGCCGTGCATGGCGGGGATTGTAATGAACGGCGCCGACCGCACCGCAGCGCGACGCCCCGGGCGGCGCGAGTCTGACCGTGCGCCCCGGGAACTCGCGGGACGTTCCGGGGCGTTTCGACGTCAGACGGCGCCGAGCGACCGACCGTTGCGCACCTGTCGAGACTCGTGCCCGGGAAACCGCACGCCGGGGGACGACGGGTTCCGTGTGACGCGGGGCCGGGGCGACGCCGCCGTCTCAGCCGGCGGGTTCTCGGATGGGGGATCGCGCGAACCGGGGCGGGTGCCCGCCGCGTCCTTGCTCGTCGGGTCCGAGCGCGCGGCCTCGACCTTCGCGCGCTACGTCCCCGCGCGGCCGACGGCCTGCCGCGCGACGCTGCCGGTGTAGGCGACCCAGACCGCGATCCCGAGGTACTTCAGCGAGTCCTCGATGAAGGTCACCACGTGCGAGTCCCAATGAATGCAGGCATCGATGCCCATCGATGCCCCGAGCAAGGCGAAGGCGGTCACCATCAGAAGCCAGTCAGTCGCGAGGATTCGGCGCCAGAACGCGCCGAGCCATCCGACGCAGGAACCCACGTACGCCACGAACACCGCCGGTTCCGGGATGTTCATGTACTTGGGAAACACCCGTTCGTGCAGGAGGAAGACGTCGTCGAGCATCAGCCATGCGCTGAACGCGGCCGTCCACCCGAGGAACCTGCGCGTGAGGTCGGAGTCCGGCAACCGGAACAGCATCCCGAAGACCGCGAGCGCCGTCGCCGCGGCCCACAGGATGGCTCCGAGCATGGAGACCGCGCCGGTGGATGCGGACCCATGGAGCAGTGCCACGGGATCGCCGGTGAAATGGTCGAGGCGTTGATGGCTCGCGAGGCCCCAGGCCGCGAAGGCGCCGAGGATCGCGCAGTTCGGCAAGATGGCGATCAGGATCGGCCGCCGAGCCCGCCGCACCTGGTGCGAGAGGCGGAGGTCGATCGGACGCGTTCGAGCCACGGTTGGGGCATCCGGTTGGTTCACTCGTAGTCCTCGTTCAACGACTGAAGGAATGCGATGAGCGGCGCGACGTCGCCCGCGTTCAGTGCGATGCCCTGAAGCCGCGGGTCCGCGTTCCGTACCTGCTTTGCCCGGGCGAGGGGCGAGAACACCCTGTAATGCTGAACGACGTCGTCGAGCGTTTCCTTCGATCCGTCGTGGAAATAGGGCGCGCCATGGCCCAGGTCCCGCAGGTTCGGCGTCTTGAACAACGCCACGGTCATCGGCAGGAGCCGAGCCGGGTCGGTGGTCGTCGCCGGGAGGGAGAACACTTCCTGCACGATCGACGTCAACGCCGCTTGCGGGCCCGGGAGCGCGGGGTTGGCGAAGACGTTCCACAACCCCAGGTCCGTCGCTGCGGGGTCCGACAGGCTCGGCACGCTCCGAAAGACGCTCGCCGCGATCGGGTTCTCTGCCGTCGGCGGCAGCCACTGTGACGGGGCGAGTGACCGCGCCGCGAGGTCGGGGATGGGCAGGTTCGAGAAGGCGCCCGGCCCGTGGAGCGAGTCGAATGCGGCCTGGGAGACGCCGACGTTGTGGAACGCGAAGTCCGTGAACACCGGCGGCTGATGGCAGGCGATGCAGTTTCCGATCGTGCCTTGTGCGATCTCGGCCGGCGACGGGGGCATCGTGGAGGGTTCCGCGAGGAAGGTCGTCAGGCCGGCGAGCTCGGTGGCCCCGAATACGAATGGCTGCGCGTGGTGGATGAAGGTGCCATCCGCCGGCGTGATGAACTGCGGCGGGGAGAGGTGCCCGAGAGACGCACGAAGTCGACGCGCATAGGCGAGCGGCGTTTCGCCAGCGTCCGGTTGCCTGGGAAGCCCATTGCGTGCGAGGAAGAGGTCGAACGGGCTGCCCACGAACTCGCCGGCTTCGTTCCGGGCGAACTCGAGCTGCTTGACGTAGATCGCGATCAAGCGCGCGACGACCTCGATGATGGAGTCGTCGGATGCCACCTCCACGTCGAGGCGCAGGTCGGCGGGAAGGCGCCACGGCGCACGGACCGTCGGCGACGACTTCAGGACCTCGGCGTACGAGAGTCCGCCGAAGTCCGCGGCGATCGGCCCCCTGCCATCGTCCTCCCGGATGATGCGCGCGATGTGCGCACGTGCGGCGCTGCGTTCGTTGGCCAGCCATCCGTAGTTCCTGCCCGTGAGCGTCCCGACGACGAGCGCTTCGATCGACTCGAACTCGCCGTCGAAGTGAAGGACGAAAGGCCCGGTCCGATCGAGGGACGCGTTCACCAGGGGCGGCGAATTCCGCGGTGCGGTGACCAGGCCGTCGAGCCGTGCCGGGATGGCTGAGCGGGGCGCGAAGTCACCGTAGGTCCTGATCCCACCTCCCTGGACGCCGTCCGCCTCGTCGACCAGATGACACTGACGGCAGTTGATCGTCGCGCCCGAGAAGGGACCGGGGAGCGGCGCGCCCGACGTAACCAGGACGTCGAGCGTCGGGTCTCCGGTCTGGAGCGGCGCGTTCACGTCGCCCGAAGCGTTTGCCGCGAAGACTTGCGCGAAGCGCGTCTCGACGAACAACCGTTCACCCAGTTGGACTTCGGGGGGATCGGCTCCATCCGCAACGTCGGTTCCCTGGGGGGCAGGGCTGCCGCCGCAGCCGCCGAGAACCGGTGCGAGCGCGAGGACGGCCAGGAACGTGCCTGCCCGGACGATTCGCTTTCGAGTTTTCATCCGAGCGGCCAGGTCGAGGTCCTTCATGTGTCGTCGGCCCCCCCCCCCCCTGCAGGGCGTGCAAGACTTACACATCTTCGACCGAAGTCTCGCGTGCGTCGAAGCAAATACTCCCTGAGTGCGGCCTTCGGCCGGCGCGCGTTGGCGTCGCTCGCCGGGGCCCTGTCTTGGAAGCGGGACCTCGCACGCAGGTGTCACACGGCGGTGACGGCACGACGTCGGGCCTCGATCCCCGGGTCAGCGTCGCGCGTGCGGCGCCGACCCGCGCGACGGCGTCCGGTTGGCGTGGTGACCAAGGCGGCCGCGGGGGTTCGCTGGTCGCGGGCGCGCCTGGGGGTCGGCGGCATCAGGGCGCGACCGGTGCGTCACTCGGAACAGACGTCAGATGATCCCGAAGCCGAAGGGATCCGCCGGTGGCTCGATTGGGGGTTCCGGCGGTGGCATCGGGGGCGGTGTCGGAGCTGGAGCCGGTGCAGGGGGAGCCTCGGCGGCCGGAGCTGCCGTCGGCCGCGTTCGTCGTGGCGGCGGCGGGGGGGCGGCCGGACGTTCGGCGGGCTGCCGGGGGAGCTTCGGCGGTTCGACCGCGAGCTCGAGCCCCGTCTCGCCGTTGCCGCGGGCATTCGCGTCAGGGTTCGCCACGAGCCACGGACGCGCGACGTCGGCCCCGACCTCCAGCGGCTCGAACTCGAGGTCGGATTCGTCGGCAGCAAACACGCTCGCTTGTTCTTCTCTCTCCGGCGCCGAGGCCACCACATCCTCTCGCAGGGGGAGATTCAGGCCGGGGTACTCCTCCGTGGACGATTGCGCCCACAGGTCGAGGGCGGCTCGCTGCGTCTGGCGGAAGAGGTTCCGCACGTCGAAACGGTTGAAGCTGCGATCGCGGATGATCGTCTGGCCATCGATCATCACGTGCTGGACGTGGGCCGAGCTGAACCCGAAGAGCACGTGCCACGGCAGCGTGGCCGCATTCAGCGGGGTCATGGGGCGATAGTCGAGAACGAGCAGATCCGCCGCCGAGCCAGGCTCGAAGTTGCCGAGCGACGTGTGGAACAGCCCGCTCGCGACCTCCTGGCCCCGGGCGAGCAGAGCCACGACGTCGGCGGGCGTCGCCGCCTCGCCCTTCGCGATGGCCTGCGTGTAGGCGAGGCGCGCCTCCTCGAAGAGGTCGGGCCGGGTTCCGGCAGACCCCAGCGTCCCACCGTTGGCGAACGTGTCGACGGGCAGCATGGCGCGCCCGGAGAGCATCTGGCCGGAGGGTGCGTGGATGAGGGTGACCTTCGCTTCGCGTAGCGCGTCGATGTGCGCCGGCTTGGGGCGACCTCCGAGCATCACGAGCGAGCCGGGACGCAGGGCCTTCGAACGCAGCAGTCGTTCGATGTCGTCATCCACGGACGACGAACCGAATCCGACCGTCGTGTGGAGCCCGCAGTCGTACCGCGCACCGAGTTCCGCGAGACTCTCGAGAGTCGATTGCGCCACCTGATCACACGCCGCGGCGCCGAGCATGAACCGGCAGCGGCTGCTGAGTCCGAATGCCGCCGCGTCACGCGATTCGGCGAGCGCGGCCTCGACGTCCGCGGCGGCGTCGTGTCCGCCGGCCGCGAACGACGCGCACACCCGCACGCCCACGGAGAGCAGGACGTCGCGGATCCGGAAGAGCGAGCCCCGTACGAACCCGGATGCGCCGTGATGGCAGATGAACGTCGTCGTTCCGTTGCGCAGCGCCTCGAGCGTGGCGCCGAAGGCCGCGCAGATGAGCATCTCCTCCGTGAGCTGGCGGCCGTGCGTGGCACCGGACGGTGGCGGTGGAATGAACCGCGCGAACGTCCGCGCCAGGTCGAAGTGCGCGTCGACGAGGCCCGGCATGAGGATCTTGCCGCGGGCGTCCACGACGTCGACTCCGTGCGGCACGTTGAGCCGCCAGCCCTTCTTCAGGATGCGGCCGTCACCGACGAGGACGTCGGCGTACTCGACGCGAAGCGGGTTCAGGCTGACGAGAGTCGGCCCGCGGAAGAAGATGCGGTTCTGCATGCGGCTCCAGGGACGGCGCGCGGCCGTCGAATGGCGCGATTGTGCGCGGTCGCATGCCGTCCATCCAGCGCGGCGGCGGAGAACGGGTCGACGTTACGGCAGCGCCAGCACGGGCGACGGAATGCCCACGTCCTCCGGGAGGAGCGGAGCCACGCGGCGCACGAAGTCGTCGAAGACCTTCCGTGTCTGCTTGGAAAGCACCTTTTCCGCGCCTTCCGTGCAGGCCGCGCACACGCGGATCGGCGTCCCGAGCAGGGTCGAACCCATGGCCATGGCCTCGGCCGAGTGTTCGTTCGCGAGGACCTCCCCGGACTGTCCGCAGCGGTGACACTGCGGCGCACCATCGTCACGGGGTGGTGCCACCTGGGCAAAGTACTCGGAGAGGTTGCGCTTGGACTCCTCGCTGTACTGCTCGTAGAGACCGATCACGCATCCGGAGCAAAGGGCGTACTCGAAGATCACGTCGCCGTCGCGCCAGACCTTGCCGATCAGGTGAAGCGCATCCTGGCCGCCGAGCGGCGCGCCGCAATCGCTGCACCGTGAGAACGGCCCCTCGTCGTGCGTCGAGTGGAAGTCGGGCGGGACCGGGCCGGCCGGGAGGAACTGGCTGAAGTCGATGCTCATGGGAGTCTCTCGTCGAGGAACCGGGTCGCGCTCGCCGGCGGCTCCGGCAGGTCACGGACCGGCTCGGCGGAGCCGTCGCTGGCGAGCCGCTCGATGGCCCGCATGGCCTGGGCACCGTCCGGGAAATGTCGTTCGCCGACGATCTGGGCCTGGGGCCCGAACGCCGTGAGGATCGCCTCCGGTCCGCTCTCGCGCACGACGACGTAGCGGATCGCCGCGCGCGGAACGACCCAATCCTCACCGAAGTCGTCCGCGAACGTGCGGGCGACGGCGAGCGAGTCGAGCACGCGGCAACCTCGGCGTCGAGCCATGGGGCGGATTGTATCCGCCGATACGATGCGGCCGTGGACCGACTCGTACTTCCAGCCCCGTCGACCGGCGCCGACATCTCGTGCCCCGTGCCGTCGGGGAAGAGCGAGATCCTTCGGGCGCTCGCGCTTCTCGCGCAGCGTGGCCGAGGCGCGGTCCTCGACACTCCACCTCGCGGGGAGGACGTGGGGCAGTTCCTGTCGGCGCTGGGCCGGCTCGGCGTGGAACTCGTGCCCGCGTCCGATCGCGTCGTCGTCGTTCGAACGATCGATCGGCGCGCGAGCGGCGCCGTCGCGATCCACGTCGAGGAGGGTGGCGCACCGGCGAGATTCCTCATCGCGCTCGCCGCGATCGGGCGACGTTCGGTGACCGTGACCGGCGGACCGCGCCTCAGCGCCCGTCCGTTCGCGCCTCTGATCGAGGCTCTGCGGTCGCTCGGGGCCGAGGTCGCGGGAGGGCCCGGGCTCCCGGTGACGATCCGCGGGCCGCTTCATGGGGGCATCGTCGAGGCGGACCTCGCGGCCGAATCCAGTCAATTCGTTTCGGCGCTGCTGCTCGTGGCGCCGTCCTGCGCCGAAGCGGTCGAGGTCCGGGCGACCGGGGCCGTCGTCTCGGCGCCGTACATCGACCTCACGCTCGACGTGATCCGACGCGCAGGCGGACGAGTCCATGCCGACGGTTCCTGCTGGCGCGTGGAACCGGGGTTCGGTCCGGCGCCGCGGGACCTCCATGCGGACGTCGACTGGTCCGGGGCGGCGACGATGCTGGCTGCGGCCGCGTTCTTGGGCGTGCCGGTTCGCGTTCCCGGGCTGCGGCTCGCATCGCCCCACCCGGACGCGGCATTTGCGGAGCTCGCACGTGAACTCGGGCTGCTGGTCGAAGAAGACGACGGCGGCGTCCGGTGCTCGGGGCGCGTCATCCGGGGCGGCGTCTTCGATCTGAATCGGACGCCGGACCTCGCTCCGGTGGTCGCGGCGCTGGGCGCGCTCACCGCCGACGGTGTCACCGTTCTCGGCGCACCGCACCTGCGCTTGAAGGAGAGCAACCGGATCGACCACCTCGTCGCCGTACTCACGGAGGCGGGTGTTCAGGCGGAGGCACGCGACGACGGGTTCGTCGTTCGTGGTCCCATCGCCATGACGGAGGAAACGGCGAAGCTCGCGATCCCGGTCGACCCGCGGGGCGATCACCGGCTCGCCATGACGGCCGCGTTGTTCGGACTCGCCCGTCCCGTGATCGTTCGGAACGCCCAGGTCGTCTCGAAGTCGTTCCCCACATTCTTCGAAGTGTTTCCGGCCGGCGGGCACTGGATCTCCGAGGACGTTCGACGTGCGTCGTCGAGGCTGACGACATGACGTTCCTGGTCCCGCACGATTCCGCCCGCCCGCTCGTCATCGCACATCGCGGTGGAGCGGCCGAAAGCCCGGAGAACACGCGCAGGGCCTTCCACGACGTGATCGCCCGCGGCCATCCTGGCGTGGAATGGGACGTACGGCTCTCGGCTGACGGCGTCCCCGTCGTCATTCACGACGCGGAGGTCGTCGTGGACACCCGGGGGACGCGGGTGGCGATCGACCACCAGACCGCCGCCGAGCTGGGTCGGGTCGACCTCGGTTGGAGCCATGGGCCGGGAGCCGAAGGGGAGACGGTCCCGACGCTCGAAGAAGTCCTGAGCTTCCCATGGGGGAGGACGGTGCTGATGGTCGAGGTCAAGCCGACCGCGGACGATTCCCGGCTGGGCGCCGTTTCGGCCCGCGCCGTCGCGGCGTCGGCGCATCGGGAGCACGCCGTGATCGCCTCGTTCTCGGGGGCCGTCCTGCGCGCGGCGCACCGCGCGGTGCCCGACCTTCCGCTCCTCGCGCTCATCGACTCCGAGACGGACTCGCAGGTGTTCTCCGACCTGCCTCTCCTTGGGTTCGGGGTCGACGTCGACCTGGTGACGGGCGATCGTGTCGCTGCGTGGTCCCGCAACGGTCGGCGTGTCTGGACGTGGACGGTCAAGGACTTGCGGCAGGTGCGCCCTCTGCTGTCCGTGGGCGTTTGCGGTCTCATCACCGACATCCCGACCGCGGTCACGTCGTTCCTGCGGTGAACTTTTTCCAAGGGTCTGCGTCTGTGGCCCGGCTCGCCGCCCTCCTGGGCGCGCGCCTCGTCAAACAGGAAGACTGAAATGAACCGACGCCTCGCGTTCGCGCCAGCTCTGATTCTCGTCGTCTGTGTTCCGTTCGTGCTCGCCCGTCACGGGACGGACGACCCGGACGCCATCCTGGCCCGGGGACGCGATCAGATCGCGGCGGGAACGTTCCTCGAGGCGGCACGGACCCTCGAGACGGTTCCCGGCGACGTGGGGCGCGACCCCGTCGCCAAGGAGGCACTCGTCCTGAGGATCCACGCCCTCGTCCTCGCGAAGAAGGGCGACGAAGCGGCAAGCCTGGCGGTGAAGGCGCTCGCGGGCTGGCCCGAGGACGAGCCCTGGCGCGGTCGTACGAACAGCCTCCTCGCGAAGGCCACGGAGGTTCAGGGCAAGGTCGCCGAGGCCGCGACGATCGAGCTCGAGCGGGCGAAGGTCGTGCTCTCGGACGAGCACCGGGCGCGAGTGGCCGCCACGTTCTTCGCGTGGGCCGACCGGTTCGCCAAGGGCGAGAAGTCACCGGACGCCGTCCGTCCTGAGATTCCGCCCGATCCCGCTCGCGCGATCCAGGCCTATCGGCTCGGGATCGATGCCCTCGACCGCGACACGGCGTCGGCACCTCACTGGGTCGAGGTCGCGCGCCTCCACCTCGTGCTGAAGCAGGCGAACGAGGCGGACGCGGCCGGACGACGGGCGCTGGAGATCGGGATCAACAATCCCAAGTCGCTCACCGAGGAGCGCATGTTCGCGGCCCACGCCTACCGGGCCGAGGCGCAGCTCCTGCTCGGCCGCACGGTGGACGCACGTACGGAGTTGCTCGAGCTCCTCCGGAGTCGTGCGCCGGACGAGACCGCGTGGGGGCCGCGAGCCCTGATCCTGCTCGGGCGCAGTCACGTCGCCGACGGCGGCGCGGAAGGACTGGCGCTCGCGAAGGACGCCTACGGGAAGTTCCTGAAGACGTGGCCCGATCGCCCCGAGGCCGGACCCGTTCGTCGAGCGATCGCGGAGGCGTGCCTCGCGCAGGGTGCGCTCGAACAAGCGATCTCGGCGTTGAAGGACATCGTCGACGCGCCGAAGACGTCGGGCGACGACCTGGCCTGGGCCCGCGTCCAGACGGGCCGCGCGTTTTTCCAGCTCAACCGGTTCGACGAGGCCCGCGCCGCCTACCAGCAGTTCCTCGCGCAGCATGCCGCGCATCCCGAAGTGCCCAACGTCCAGCGCGCGCTGCCCGAGTGCCTCCTCGGCAAGGCGAAGCTGCTCCTCACGGACAAGAAGCGCGAGGAGGCGATCAAGGTCTACCGCGAGTTCGTCGAGGTCTATCCGCTGTCCGAGCAGGCGCCGGCCATCTCTCTCGAGATCGGCAACGAGTACCGCCAGCTGAAGAACTTCGATGCGGCGCGTGATGCGTTCCGCGATGCGCGCGAGCGCTACCGGACCGCCCAGCCGGAATGGGCCGCACGCGCCGGGCTGCAGGTGGGGATCATCGAGGAGGACGATCGGCGAGAGCTCGAAGCGGCGGCGGAGGCCTACCGCGTCGTCGTGATGTCGTTCTCCAACACGCGTCCGGCGTCAGACGCCAACGCCCGCCTCGCACGCCTCACCGGGATCGAGCTCGAGCTCACGAGTCCGCGGATCTTCGCTCCCACGGAAGCTGCCACGATCGATCTCGCCACACGGAACGTGCGCGAGGCGACCGTTCGGCTCTACAAGCTCGATGCTCGCACCTACTTCGAACGCAAGGGCACGCTCACGGGCACGGACGCCCTGGACGTGGCGCTGGTGAAGGCCGATCTGACGTTCACTCATCCGGTGACCGACTACGTTCGTTACCGGCGCGACCGCACGTCGGTCGCGCTGAAGATCGGCGACAAGGCTCTGCCCGAGGGGACCTACGTCGTCACCGCGGAAGCCGAACAACGTCGCGCCGTCGTGCTCGTCGTCGTCTCGCGCGTCATGCTCGTCGTGAAGCAGGCTCCGACCGAGGTGTTCGCGTGGGCGACGGACACGGTGAGCGGCGCTCCGATCGCGGACGTGGAAGTCATCGTTCGGGGGAAGGCCCTGAAGGACTCGCGCAAGACCGGCGCCGATGGCACCGTCCGCTTCGCCGTGAAGGAAGGACAGGGACCCTGCGAGGTGATCGGTGCGCTCGGCGCGTCGGTCGCGCCCGGTCTCGCCGCCAACCCGGCAGCCGGGGGGAAGACGGCGTTGACGCCGCGAGTCCACTTCGCGTTCGACCGACCGATCTACCGTCCCGGTGACGCCGTCCGCTGGTCGATGATCCTGCGCGCGGTCGCCGACGGGTCGTTCGTCACGCCGGAGAAGCAGGAGGTCCAGGTGTCCTGGATCGATCCGCGCGGCCGGACGCTCTACCAGTCGAAGCACACGACGGGCGCATTCGGCACGATCGACGGACAGTTCCGGATGCCGAGTGATGGCGCCGTGGGCGATTACTCGCTCCGCGTCGAATTCGCATCCCAGGTCTTCAACGAAGCCGTGACGTGCAAGGCGTTCGTGAAACCCGAACTTCGCGTCACCGCCAAGGTGGCGAATGCCGTCGTTCGACCCGGCGACTCGGTGCCCGTGAAGGTCGCCGTGGAATCGCTCGTGGGCGGCGTCATCGGTGGCTCACCGTACGACTGGCGCGTTTGGCGCGTGCCGACGACCTTCGATGCGACGCGCTACCGCGAGGCGTCGTGGTTCTATCACGCCGTCGAGAAGACGAAGGATCCGACACCTGAGCCGGACTGGACGTTCGTCGCCAACGGGAGTGGTGGCACCGACGAGAAGGGCGAGGCCGAGTTCTCGTTCACGACGGCGAGTGCGGCCGGCGCATGGCGGTACATCGCGGTCGTCACCGTTCAGGATCTCACCCATCAGGTCGTCAGCGGCTCGGCGTCGGCGTACGCGTGCTGGACGCCGGGGAACGTCATCGTGCTGCCCGATCGACGCACGTACCGTGCCGGCGATCGCATCACTGCGCGCGTGATCGGGGTCGACTGGGCGAGTCAGCCCCTTCCGGCCAAGGGCAAGGCCCAGCTGATCGCGCTCCGGAGCGAAGGCGGTCGCATGGTGGAGGTCGTCGTCGCGGATGCGCCGGTCGATCTGGGAGCGTCCGGGGAAGCCGAGGTCAAGCTCGACGCGCCGAAGGCCGGCACACATCTCGTCCGGTTCGCCGGGGAGGATGGCAAGGGCATGAAGGTCGTCGGGGAGGCCGGCGCGGAGGTCTCGGGCGATCGGCCGGATCTCGCCAAGGAGACCCGGATCCTCTTCGAACGCGAGGTCTACAGGGCGGGAGAGAAGGCCCGCTTGTTCATCGAGGTGCCGTCGGCTCCCGTGACCGGCCTCCTCACGTTCGAGGGTGAAACGGTGTTGATGCACCGCGTGATCACGGTGAGCGAGAAGGCGTCCGTCGTGGAGATCGAGATGCCCGAACTGCTCGCGCCGAACGTGGTCGCGAGCTGGGCGGTTCCACACGATCATGCCCTCCTCATGTGTGACGACCCGGTCGTCGTCCTGCGCTACCTCGACGTGACGCTCAAGCCGTCCGCGGACGTGGCTCGGCCCGGCGAAACCGTCAAGCTCGCCATGCGAGCGACGGACCAGGCTGGCAAGCCCGTGGCTGCGGCACTCACGCTCGCCATGAGCGACGGCGCACTGGATGCGCTCGGTGGCGTCGGCACGCAGGACCCCCGATTCATCTTCAATCGCGACGTGCGACCGCACCTCGTGAAGACCGGCGCGTCGCACGCGTTCCGCGTCGACGCGGTGGCGCGGGCCATCGACTCCGACGTGGTCGGACTCGATCGATCGCTGACGTTGCTCGCGGCAGGCGAGGAGCTGCGGAAGAACGCGGACAAGGCCTACGCGCTCAAGGAAAGGGAGAGCGTCGCTCTGAAGGCGGGACTCGAGGACAGCCTCGCCGCGAACGCCCCAGGAGCGCCCGCGGCTGCCGACCCCCCCACCGGTGGCGGCGCCGGCGGTGGCAAGGGGAGCGCGTTCGGCGGGAGTCGTTCGAAGCGTCGATCCTCCGACGCAGAGAAGTCCAAGTCGGATGCGAAGCCAGGCGAAGCCGCAAGAGTCGCGCAGCGCCTGGGCGGGAAGGACGACCTGGAGCGCGGCGAGGAGGCCCACGATGCCGAAGAGCGCGCCGGCCTCGGCGAATGGGGCGACGGAGCGGTCCTCTTCCAATCCGCGACGTACGGCCTGGCGTATCGCGGGCTCGAACAGCTCCCTGTCGGAAACACGATCGCAGTGCCCCAGCTGTTCGTGAGGGCCGACCCGAAGATCGCCCACTCGTGGAAGTTCCCCGCTCCGAGCCTCCAGCCCATGCAGAGCGGTGGCAGCTTCGGCTTCCTCGGGGGCGCGGGCGAGGGGCTGCTCCGTGGCGGCCTGGCGACCGCACCGCCAGAGGTTCGGGAGGTGCTCGTCGACGTGGCCGCGTGGCATCCAAACGTGATCACGAACGAAGCGGGGGAGAGCTCGGTCGACGTCAAGGTCCCAGACAACCTGACCGTCTGGAGCGTCAACGTCACGGGCACGAACCGGCAAGTCGCCGTGGGGCGGACGTCGGCGAACGTGAAGGTCCGCAAGGACGTCGTGGTTCGGCTCGCCGAGCCGCGTTTCTTGTTCCACACGGACGAGGCGGTGCTTCCGGTCATCGGGCAGAACACGCTGGGCGAATCCGTCCGCATGACGCTCACGCTCAAGGCCGACGCGCCTGGGGTCGTGAGCT
Organism: Planctomycetota bacterium; assembly: GCA_044222185.1. Classification (GTDB taxonomy): domain Bacteria; phylum Planctomycetota; family CAIWVZ01; genus JBGANV01. The sequence goes on along the minus strand of JBGANV010000001.1, from coordinate 2,070,968 downwards.
TGGAGGGCGCCGCGGAACTGGAGAAGGACGTCCTCGCGCGAACCGCGACGTCGATGGACGTTCGCGTGAAGGCACGGGGCTCCGGAAGCACGAGGCTCGAGGTCCAGGCGCTGTCGAGTCGCGCCAGCGACGCGCTCGTCCACACCCTCGACGTCGTTCCGTTCGGCGAGCCGTGGCGCACGGTCGAACATCGCATCCTCGGCGACAAGGTCACGGTCCCCGTGGAGATCCCGTTCGATCCGGTCACCGGGTCGGTCGGCGGATCGGTCGTGGTGCAGGGCGGTCTGGCGCTCGAGCTCTTGGATGGGCTCGCGTTCCTGCGCTCCGTCTCCCATGGCGGGCTGGAACAGACCGTCAACCGCTTCGTCCCTGCGTACCTCTTGAACCAGGCGTTCGCGGCCGCGTCGCAACCGTCGCCGTTGGACGCGGACGCCGTCGCGCAGCTCGCCAAGAGCAGCCTCCAGGAGATGCGTGGATTCCAGAACGACGACGGCGGGTTCGGATTCTGGCCGGGCCGCCCCAGCGAGCCCGAGCCGACGGCCATCGCTCTCGATGCCTTCGCCCGCCTGCGCGGTGCCGGGTTCGCCCCGCCGACCGAGCTGGTCAGCTCGTCGGCCGCCGGAGCCCAGTCGCTGCTCGCGCAAGGTCGTTTCACTCGCGATCAGCGGACGTGGCTCGTGTACGCGCTCGCCTCGATCGGCGCCGCACCGTCGGCAGAGATCAACGCGCTGTATCGGGATCGTGAAAGCCTGAGCACGCCGAGCCTCGCACGCCTGCTGCTTGCGGCGGTGGCGGATCGACGCGAGGCTATCGTTCCGACGCTGCTCGAGACGCTGCGCGGCCGGCGCCGCAACCCTGGCGCCGATCAAGTCGACTTCTGGCCGTTCGGTGGAATCGCCCGAGATCCATGGCTTGGCAGCGATCAGGAGACGACGGCTCTTTGTCTCCTGGCGCTGCAAGCGTCCGGCGGCCGTCCCGACGAGATCGAGGGGCTCGTCCGCCGCCTGCGCCGCGAAATCGCCGTCCGAGGGTGTTTCCACACGCGTGCGACCGCGACCTCGGTGCTGGCGCTCGTGCGCTTCGTCCAGGGTGAGGGCGCGGCCGCGTTGCAGGGCGAGGTGTCGGTGCAGCTGGACGGTCGGCCGGTCGGTGACCCCGTCACGATCGACGGCAAGAATCCCCGGGCCGTGATCTCGATCCCGCAGGAACGCCTCACGCCGGGCAAGCACACCTTCGTCGTCCAACGTACCGGCGGCGGCGAGGCCGACTGCCGCGTCGTCGTGACGGGCGTCAAGCCGGCGGACACGGTTGCGGCTGCCGGCAACGTCGTCGCCGTCGAGCGGCGCGTCGTGGCGTACCAGGACCCGGATCGAGTCGAACCCAAGTGGCGCGACGGGTTCAATTGCGTCGAGGAAAGCAAGCGGCCGGTCTTCGTTCCCCCGCCGTCGCTGGCGCAGACCGTGGTCGGTCGCAAGGTCACCGTCCGCGTCGTCATGAAAGTCCGCGAGGACGTGAACTATCTCGTCGTCGAGGAGCCGCAGCTGGCGGGGCTGGACGTCATCGAGACGGGCGTGCGCGGTCCGTTCGATCGGTTCGAGCGCCGGGGGAGTGCGCTGGTGTTCTTCTTCGATCACCTGAAGAAGGGCTCGGAGATCACGATCACGTACCCCTGCTTCGCCGTGTTCGCGGGGCGCTTCTCCGCGTTGCCAACGGGTGCGTCCGAGATGTACGCACCGGAAGTCTGGGGCCGATCCGATTCCATGCGCCTCGAGGTCCTGGTCGATGCGTCGTCGATGGCGACGCCGCCGCCGGCCGAGAAGACGCCGGACGCGCGGATCGCCGCGGCCGCCAGCGCGTTCGACAAGTCCCGCTTCGAGGACGTCGTCGCGTTGCTCGCCGAGCTTCCGTCGAAGTACGCGCTCACGGACGCGGCGCACGACGACGTACTCCGCATGCTCCAGATCGCCTACCTCCGTCTCGATCAGAGCCAGCAGGCGATCCGCGTGCGGGACACGCTCCTCATGCGGAACCCGACCAAGACCGACCTGAGCGTCGCGGATACGCTTCGCCTCGGGCGCTCGTACATCGCGGTCGGGGATCCGGAGAGAGCACGGGAGCAGTTCCTCCGCGTGTTCGAGGCGGCCTTCACGCACGAGTGCAAGCCCGCCCGGTTCCTCTCGGAGATCGGTCGCGGGGATGACGCCGTGGCCTGGCTCGAGCAGGCCGTTGCGCGATATCCGGCCGCGGGGTCCGTGCCCGCCGTCGAGCGGGAGATCGCCGGGCTCTACGCCGGTTTGATCGATCCTGCAGTGAAGGGGCCGGTGGCGAAGGACGTTCAACGGAGCCAGTGGAAGAACGCCGTCACCGCGTACTCGCGGCTCATGGCGTGGCATCCGCTCGGGTCGCTGGCCGAGGCGGCGCACTTCAATCGCATCGGCGTCTTCACGGCGTTGGGCGCGTCGCAACGCGTAGTCCTCGAGACGGCTGCGTTCCGCGAGCGGTTCCAGAAGTCGCTGCTCCTCGACCAGGTCCTCGCGGACGAGGCCCGCGCGCTCTTCGAACTGGGCAAGTACGGTGACGTCAAGCCCCTCGCTCGCCGCGTGATCGACGAGAAGTGGCGGACGCCCGCCGATCCCAACGGCGACGCTCGCGAGAGCTCGGAGAGACCCGCCATGGCGTACCTCCTGGGCAAGATCGCGCACATCGAGGGGCAGCTCGACGAGGCGGTCAAGTGGTACGGCGAGGCGCGCAATGCCGTGCCCGACGCCATGCAGTCGTGGAAGTTCTTCACGGAGCACGAGCTCGACGTGGCATCCGTGACGACGCTCGTCCCCGGCGCGGGCCGCACGCTCGACGTGCGGGCCAAGAACGTGACGAAGCTCACCGCGCAGGTGTTTCCCGTCGACCTCACGGTCCTTTTCGCGGTTCGCAAGAGCTTCTCGAAGCTGAACCAGGCGGACCTTTCGGGCATCGCTCCGCAACACACGGTGACGCACGAGACGGGCCTCGCCGCATACAAGTCGGGAACGGTGAAGCTGCCGCTGCCCGACCTGGGCGCGGGGGCCTATCTCGTCGTCGTCTCCGACGGCGAACGCAGCGTGACGACGGTGCTCCTGGCGACGGAGTGGACGCTGCGGCTCCAACGCGACGAAACCGGCCTTCGCGCCTGGCTCGTCGACGGGAAGGACCAGCCCGTGCGTGGGGCCCGGATCACGGTTGGCGCCAACGGAAAGGTCTGGTTCGCTGGCTCGACCGACGAACGCGGCATGCTGCTCATCAGCAACGCGGGCGATGGCGCCGTGACCGCGGTCGCTGAACTCGCCGACCGGGTTGCCGTCGCCGAACGCTGAGGATTCCCGGCCTCGGCGGGCGCTTTTCGTCGAGCGGACGCCTGAATGCGACCCGCGCAACGCCGTCGTGCGCGGGTCGCGCTGTCTTGGCCATGCGAAACCACGGGGGTATGCTGTGCGGCCGCAGGGCCGCAGACTGCGTCTCCGCGAGTCGAATATGGCCAACAGAAACGAGAAGTGGGACGACAACGTCTCCGGCAAGTTCTATGTCGACAAGGAGTGCATCCTGTGCTCTCTTTGCTCCGACCTTGCTCCGAACAACTTCAAGGAGAGCGGCGAGGGCGACCACGACATCGTCTACAAGCAGCCTCAGAACGAGGAAGAGATCAAGGCTTGCCGCGATGCACTGGAACAGTGCCCCGTGGAAGCGATCGGCGATGACGGCGAGGACTGAGCTTCTTCAATCCATGGAGTTGCGCTCGACGAAGGCTGGAGCGACGAGGACCCCCTGATGAATCTCTCCGACGAACTCGTCGGACGAACCTTCGGACCTGACGGCCAGTACCGCATCGACAAGAAGTTGGGCGAGGGCGGCATGGGTGTCGTGTTCCGGGCCCACGACCTCAAGCACGACCGGACCGTCGCGCTGAAATTCCTGCGAACCGACGGTCCAGTCGACGCGGAGGCGATCACGCGCTTCAAGAACGAGGGCAAGCGCTTCGGAGCGCTCCGGCACCCGAATCTCGTGCGCATCTACGCTCTCGGTCGCGAGGAGAGCTGTTTCTACATCGCCTCCGAGTTCGTCGACGGATTGAACCTCTACCAGATCCTCGTGAAGGATGGCGCGTTCCCCGTCGATCGGGCTCTTGCGACGATCAGCGACGCCGCGCTCGGCCTCGGGGAGGCCCACCGCCAGGCGGTCGTCCACCGCGACCTGAAACCCGAGAACATCATGGTTCGGACCGCGGACGGGGTCGTGAAGGTCCTCGACTTCGGTATCGCGAAGGACATGAACCAGTCCGTCCAGTTGACGCGACCGGGCACGTACATCGGAACGCCCGCGTACTCGGCGCCCGAGCAGATCCGGGGTGACCCCATCGACGCGCGGGCCGACATCTTCTCGCTGGGCGTGATCCTCTACGAGATGCTCACGGGGAAGGTGGCCTTCCAGGGGCGGCACACGAACGAGGTGCTTCAAAGCACGCTGAAGCGCGAGCCCATCGCCATCACCAAGCTCAACCAATCGGTGACGGTGCCGGTCGCCAACCTGCTCGAACGCATGATCAAGAAGAATCCCGCGCGCCGGCCGTCGACGTGCGAGGAGGTCTGCGCCGAGATCGAACGCGTTCGCAACGCGCTCAAAGCAGGCTGCTCCGCCGAGGAAGAAGCGGGAATTCGCGGCCTTCTTCGCAAGCTGTTCGGCGGCGACTGAAGCCGTCGGCGCGTTGGGCCTCCAATCAACCCGGGGTAGCATCGCGCCTCGCCGGCGTGAGATCATCCTCGACCCGCGCACGGCGATCGCGATGGAACCGAAGATGACGGACGAGTCGATGCGCCCGGCGCAGTTGGCACGATGGGCGGCCTGGGTGCTGGGCGCCTTCATCGCAGCACACCTGGGGCTCGAGATGGCGTTCGTCCGCGGCCAGACCACCTACGATCGAGTTGCGCTTGCGGCTGCCGCGGGGATGACGCCGCGTTTCGTTCTGGGCGTCGCCTGTGTCGGGATCCCGGTCGCCATCCTCCTCGTCGACGTCCTCCGCCGCCGCAACCGCGGCGGGCATCGGAACCTCGTCGCGGCGTCGCTCCTGGGATGCACGGTGGTGTTCGGGATCGTGCACGCGGGCAGCGTGGGCCTGCCGCATCGTTTCGTGGCGCAGGCGACCGGTCCAGCGATCGATGCCGTCGGCGTCGTGCATGCGACGGCGCAGGTCGGCGACGCGGATCGCATCGTCGGCGCGGATGGCAGTCCCTGGTTCCGCATGGTGAAGGCGTTCTCCAACCGGCCGGTCAGAGGTGCGTTTCACTCGATCGGCGCCATCGCTGCGGCGGCACTGGCAGCGCTCGCGGCGGCGCGGCGCCACCGGTCCGGCGCGTTGCTCGGCTGGCCGGGGACGCTCTACGTCGCGGTGATGGGCGGCGTCGCGATCTGGACGGTGTTCGCGTGCGTGAGGACGGCGAACCCGTTCGCGACATGAGGGATCCCGCCGAATGACCGACTGGACCGTCTTCGACACGATGCGCGACAAGGGCCTCGAGCGCGTCTGGCTCCGCCCGGTCGATGGCGACTGGCGACGGGTCGGAGCCGTGCCCGACGGCGAGTGGAGTCCCCTCGGCGAACTGGCTCCGCAACTGGATTGGCACCTGCACGAGTTCGCTCGCTCCCTCCGTGTGTCGCCGCCCCAGCGCATCGAACTCGTCAACCGGTCGGATCTCGGGTTGCGACTCGTCTGGGTCCAGCACCAGCCTGTCTCCGGACGCACGTTGGGGGCGATCCGACGGATGGAATTCGCGACGCCGGAGAAGACCCTCTTCGATCTCGCGGTTCGCCTCGCCCGGCTCGCGACGACGCGTGCGTGGTTGTCCGGCGCCCAATGCGGAGGCTCGGCGCTCCTCATGCACGGGCCGGCCGTGCCTGAGTACAACGTGGCGCCCTGGGTCGATGCCATCGCGCAGGAAATCGAACTGGGCGGCGCCAGTCTCACGGTCGACTCCGGGTTCACCGTCGACCTTGCGAAGAAGCTTTCGGCGCGGGTGGGGAACGTGGTCGGGGTCCGCGGGGGCGGCTCGGGAGCGACGGCGGCCGTGGGCGTGCACGCCGCGATCCGCGCGACGGCGGCTGCGCTCGGCAAGGCCCCCAACGAGACGACGGTGGCGATCCAGGGGCTCGGCCATGCCGGGGCGGAGATCGCGCGCCTGCTTGCCGCGGACGGCGCAAAACTCGTCGTCACCGATCGCGATTTGAAGGCCATCGATCGTTTCCTCGAAGCACTGCCCGTGCTCGAGCGCAAGCTCGTGAGCGTGATGGCTCCGTATCAGATTCTGGAGGTCGAGAGCGACATCTTCTGTCCGAATGCGATGGCCAACGTCATCGCGGCCGACATGGTTCAGGCCTTGAAGTGCCGGGCCATCGTCGGCGTTGCCGACGCCATACTCGTGGCGGATGGGATCGAGGAGGAAGGGCGGCTTGCGGCGCAGCTTTTCAAGCGAGGCATCCTCTTCATTCCGGACTGGCTCACGGGCGCGGGGGCGGCGATCCATGCGGTGCTCGAGGCTCGCATGAAGGACGCTTTTGACGGCCGAGCCGCGGCTGCGCGCACGCAGCGATTGTGCGGATGGATCGTGGACGAAGTCCTCCAAGCCTCCAAGCGATCGAGCCGATCGCCGTTCGACGTCGCCGTCGAGCGGTTCCGGATCGACGGTCATGGAGTGCCGCACGTGCTGCCGTCGCTTTGATCACCCGGCACGCGTCTCAACCCACCGGCTCCGTTGGTCGAAAAGACGGTTGTTGCGTTTTCAGGCGTTCCACCGCGCGTGTCCGCGGCGGACCCCAACCGGTTCCTCACCCGGCGGTTCGTTCCCTCTCTCTGCACCTTCGCATGACCCCCAGCTCATCAGTCGATCAACTGCTCGCGCAGGCTGAGTCCGTTCGGACTTCGCTCATGACGGTCGTCGCGCGCATCAGCCGCGACGAGTGGGATTGGGCTCCGGACGACGGCATCCCGAGCGCGAAATCGATCGCAGCGGCACTCCTCGACGAGGAGTGGAAACAAGCCCAGAAACTCTTCGCAGGTTCTCGTGAGAGCCTGCGTCCGATCGCGCGCCCGGTCCGCGAGACGGCGAGCCCTCTGCAGGCCACGTCTTCGCTCCGCGCCGTCCGCGAGGCGACGCTCTCGATCGTGCGCGGCATGATCGAGGACGATGCGGACCCCGTCGCGGCCGTCGCCGTCGTCGCCAATCTGATCGCCGCCGACGCTCGCGGCCAGGGACAGATCGCCCTGCTCAGCCGCCTCATCGATCCGGCGCGCGTCGCCTAGCCGTTCGGGCCGACGCGCGCTCGGCCGCGAAGAACCCTGCGCGGTCGATTGCCAGCGCTGCTCCTGCGTCCGGGCGACCCCGTGACCCAGATCCTCGTCCTCGATCCGCGCGCAACCTCCTTGCGGTGGAGCCGCCGGCTGCATGGCGACCCTGGGCCATACCGACGGACCGTCCGAGCGCCGCCTGACGTCCGCGGCCAGAGGTTCTCCAAGGCAGGCACTCAGGCGCCGGTGAGGTCCAGACTCGCGCGCGATGGCGTCGCACTTCAGCCCGTACTGCCGGGAGAGATCGGCGACAGCATCCAGGTCGGCGAGCGTCCCCGCACGGTCGCGGGAACGCCGCCTCGGACGTTCCTCACGGAGACGATCATCATGCGTGGTTCACACTGCAGCTGGTCCGTTTCGATCGCCGCGTTCTTGCTTGCAGGTGTTCTGGCCGCCCAGGGGCCGACCCTTGCCGCGACGGGCACGACGTCGCCGCCAGCGGTCACGATCAGCGTGTCGGGGGCGGCAGCGAATGCGCACGTGATCCTCGCCGGTTCACTCCAACTGGGACCCGGGACCATGGGCGGCGTCACGCTCGGAATCGCGCCGCCATGGATCCTCATGGATATGGGGACCACCAACGCGAGCGGGGCGCTCTCGCTCACGGTCAACATCCTTCCGGGCTCCATACCGCCGCCGCTCTCGGGGACGATGGCCTACGTGCAAGGCGGAGTCGTGAGCATGTCCGGGACGATGGGCACTGGCGGCATGGGCTCGGGCGGCATGGGCTCGGGCGGCATGGGCTCGGGCGGCATGAGTGGCCCAGGCTCAGGAAGCACGATCAACTGCGGTGGTGGGATGATCGTCACGCTGACGAACGTCGCAACCTTCGTGTTTCCGTGACAGACCCCACGCGGCGCGACGGTGATTGCAGCCGAATCGGCAGCGCTTCGCGGTCGCGCGGGCGGCACGTCCTCGACGACGATGCGCCCGCGTGCTCGTCGGGGGCCACGCGTTTGTTCGACGCCGAGTTGACCCTGCCGCGTCCTGGTCCGATACTCGAGGTCCCCACGTCACGCCTCGAAACCAACATCAAAGTCGACCCATCGCACGGTAGGGCGTGGTCCGCCAGGGTGCGACGCACGGGCGTCGATCGTCGAAAAGGGAGTGTCGTCATGCTTCGACCTGTTTCCATTCTCGTCGTCTCTGCCGTGCTCGTCGCGTTCCCAATGGACGCGCAGGAATCGCGACCCGTCGACCCGAAGGTGACACCGGCCGTTTCCGTCCCAACGTTCATGAACCCCACCTGCCCGATCATGGGGAAGGCGACGAAGGCCGATGTGTTCGTCGACACGGATCAGGGACGCGTGTTTCTCTGCTGCAAGATGTGTGTCGAGAAGGTGAAGAAGGACCCGGCGGCCGCATACGCCAAGGCCTACCCCAAGTTGGAGAAGCTCGGCAACACGATCTGCCCCGTGAGCGGCGAGGCGATCAAGAGCGGTGAGGGGGTCGCCGTCATCTACCAGGGACGGGAGATTCGCGTGTGCTGCGCCGACTGCTCGAAACCCGTTCGCGACAACGGCGACATCGTCTTGACGCTGCTGACGAACCCGAAGGTCAAGGATCTCAAGAACACCAAGGATCCGGTCAGTGACAAGACCGTGATGGACAACACGTTCGTCGTCGTCGGCGACCGATTGATCCACCTCGCGTCCAAGGATTCGGTCGACGAGATCAAGAAGGACCCCGCGAAGTACCTGGAGAAGGCGAAGGCGTCCGCACCGAAGATGGCAGAGCCGACGGAAGAGAAGCACGAGAAGTGAACGGGCGCCCGCCTTCGGTCGCCCTCGCGGCCGGCGTCGCCCTGCTGCTCTGGTTGACGGCTTCGGGTTGCACCCCGGCGCCGCCGATGCCGCCCTTCCCTGCGACGCACCCAGCGAGCCCCGACGCGTCTTCCGGGCCTTCCTGGCAGCCGGGCGAGGGTCTCGCCGCAGAGTCCGCACCCACGAGTCGGAGGGAGGAGTCGGCCTCGCCGGCCGGTCCCTACGTGTGCCCCATGCACGCGCAGATCCGACGCAATGAGCCGGGCGCGTGTCCGATCTGCGGCATGGCTCTGCGCAAGGAGGGCTCCGACCGATGAGCCCCGCGGGTCGACCGTCCGGGACGTTCCGCCTCTCCTGCGCAGCGCTCGCGTGGTGTGCCTTTGCGGCGTGTTCGGCGCCGTCGGTGGAGTCCACGTTCGACGACGTGCGCGGCGCCGTGGTGGCTCGCACGGGCGCGCAGGTCGAATGGAGCCACGACTCACCGGAAGATGGCGCGGTCGCAGCCGCCGCGCGTGCGTTGCTCGATGGAGGGCTCACCGCGGATGCCGCCGTCCAGATCGCACTGCTGAACAACCGTGACCTGCGTGCGACGTTCGAGGAACTGGGCATCGCGCAGGCCGAGCTGGTGCAGGCGGGCTTGCTGCAAAATCCCGTGTTCTCCGGCAACACCAAGTTCTCCTTCAGTGGGGCGACGGAGATCGAGTTCGGCGTCACCCGCAGCTTCCTCGACGTCGCGTTCATTCCGTTGGCGCGTGCCGTCGCGGCCGAGCATCTGGCCGAGGTGCAGCTCGTCGTCACCGCCAAGGCGGTGGATCTCGCCGCGCGCGTGCGCGAGCGATTCGCCCACGTCGTGGCGGACGAGTCTCTCCTAAAGCTGCGTCGCAGCGAGGTCGAAGCACGGGGCGCGGCCGCCGACCTGGCGCTTCGCTTGCGAGCGGCGGGCAACATTCGCGAAGTGGACGCAGCGAGCTTGCGCGTGCTTCACGCCCAGGCCCGCCTCGATCTCGCCGACGCGGAAGTCGCCGCCCTCGAGAACCGCGAGGCGCTGACGGTGCTGCTCGGCCTGTGGGGGCCCGACGCCGCGTGGCGGGTTGGGGAGACTCTCGATGAGGTTCCACCAGCGGAATCGGACCTGACCGATCTGGAATCGCGAGCCATCGCGGCGAGCCTCGAGTTGGCTGCGGGACGGCGCCGCCTGCAGGCGGAGGCCAACGCCGCCGGCCTCACCGAATGGTCGTCCCTGATCCCGGACGCCGAGGCAGGTGTCGCGGTCAAGAAGGAGGTCGATGGCACCTGGGGGCTGGGGCCCGCATTGACGGTCCCGCTGCCGATCTTCGACCAAGGTCAGGGGAGGGTCGCGGCGGCCCAGGCCCGGTTGCGGCGAGGGCTTTCCCGCCACGTCGAACTGGCCGTGGAGATCCGTTCCGCTGCGCGTGTGGCTCGCGCGCGCCTCGTCGCTGCGCGCAACCGCGCGCTGTTCCTCCGTGACTCCGTGTTGCCGTTGCGCCGCGACAGCACCGCCGACTTGCAGCTCCAGTACAACGGCATGTTGACGGGGGCGTTTCAGTTGATCGAGGGCAAGGCGGCTGAGATCGAGGCATCGCTGCAGGTGTTCGAGGCTCGACGTGACTACTGGCTCGCGCGCGGTGACGTCTCCCGGCTCACGAGCGGAGTGCGCCCGGCCGATCACGGTTCGGGGCGTGCCCGCGAGTCCATGACGACCCCGGTACCGGAACACTTCTGACGAAGCGAGGGCTGCGCCATGTTGGAGAAGAAGGTCTCACGCCGGGGAGCGATCCTCGCAGGAGCCGCGGCGGTCGCGGCCGTGACGCGTCCGGATCGGGCGACGCGCAACGAGGAGGCGACCGCGCCGCGCGGGACCGTCGCGTCGTCGGGTCCGTACCGCCCCGTCGTCACCCCTGACGGCGCGACGTTGCCGTTTCGCCTCGTGGACGGAGTCAAGGTGTTCCACCTCGTGGCGGGGCCGGTGGACCATGAATTCGCGCCCGGGCTCACGGCCCAGTGCTGGGGCTACTGCGGGCGAGTCCACGGTCCCACGATCGAGGTCGTGGAAGGCGACCACGTGCGGATCTACGTCACGAACCGACTGCCCGAGGCCACGACCGTGCACTGGCACGGTGTCTTCGTGCCGAGCGGAATGGATGGCGTCGGAGGCCTGAGCCAGAAGGCGATCGAGCCGGGCGAGACCTACCGCTACGAGTTCACGCTGCGCCAGCACGGAACGTTCATGTACCACTCGCATCACGACGAGATGACGCAGATGGCCATGGGCTTGATGGGGATGATCGTCGTCCACCCCCGCGACCAGGCCGCTCCGCCACCGGACCGCGATTACGTCTACATGCTCGGCGAGTGGAAAGTCGCGCCGGGCACCAGTCGCCCGGACCCGAACGAGATGACCGAGTTCAACGTGCTCACGTTGAACGGACGCGTCTTCCCGGGAACGCGGTCCATCGTGGCTGCCGTCGGTGAACGAGTCCGCATCCGATTCGGGAATCTAAGCGCCATGGATCATCATCCGATCCACTTGCACGGCTTCCGGTTTCACGTGACGGCGACGGACGGTGGTGACGTGCCCGAGTCGGCGCGCCAACCGGAAACGACCGTCCTCGTCCCGACGGGGACGACCAGGACCGTGGAGTTCGTCGCCGACGTAGCTGGCGACTGGGCCATGCACTGCCACATGACCCACCACGTCATGACCCAGATGGGCCATGGCGTTCCCAACATGATCGGCGTCGACCCCGCGGGCCTCGACGAGAGGATTCGTCGGTTCCTGCCGGACTACATGACGATGGGGCAGACCGGAATGGGCGACATGGGGGAGATGGGCATGGAGGTCCCGAAGAACAGCCTGCCGATGATCGGCGGTCGCGGTCCGAAGGGCTACATCACCATGGGCGGCATGTTCACGATCTTGAAGGTGCGCGACCGGATCGCCGGCGACGTCGACCCAGGGTGGTACCCAAGCCCGGACGGCGAAACGGCGAGCGCCGCGACACCGGAGCAGTTGACGGCGGACGGGATCGACGTCGGCCCGACGTCGCGCTGACGCGTGGAGGGAGTGGGCTGCTCAGGCCGAAGCCCGGATCTCACGTCCGGAGACCGCAGACCGTACAGACCGCAAGGGATCCGCGGCGACTTGGCGCGGAATCTCCCGACGGTCGCGAGCGTTCACTCGAGGCCGTCGTTGGACGAGCACGCCCGAAACATGTACAGTCCGCGCGTCCCTTTGACCTGCGAGCCGGTCGTTGGGGCGGGAGTCCGGTCCTCCATGGGTCATCTCACCATCCGCGAAGCCGATCGCATGGTTCCTCTCCTTCGTCGAATCGTCGCGACGGCGCGTGCGCATCACCGCCTCATCCGTCGGGCGACGGCCGCGGGTGCGCCGTCGCCGAAGACGCCCATGACGCGTCACGGGATCGACCTGGCGTTCTGCCGTGCCGAGTTCGACCGGTGCATCTCGGAGCTCGATCGCCTGGGCTGCGTGCTGCTCGACCACGATCTGGGCCTGGTCTGCTGCCGGTCGGAGGTCGAGGGCCATGACGCCTTCATCACCTGGCGGCCGGGGCAGCCGGGATTCAGCGAGTGGTACCCGGTCGGCGAGACGCACGATCGCCGCCGCCCGCTTGCCGGTACCGTCGCCACGGCCTGGTCGGGCTGATCCTCAGACGGCGCGCTCGAACGTCACGACGTAGCCGTCGCCATCCCGGGCGGTCACCGAATCCTCCGATTCCCGAACGAGAAAGCCGCCGCGGGTCCGGATGCGCTCGGCGACCTCGGCGGGTGACGGCGTCGACACGTGGATCTCGACACCGACTCCAAGGCGGTGCCTCCCCGAGCCGGGCCCGTGCAACTCGTCCATCCGATCGTCGTGAACCAGCCGAAGAATTCCCTGCGGCAGGACGACGTGGGCCAGTGACTGGTCTGCGATCTCGACCTGGAACCCGAGGACGTCCCGGTAGAACCGTGCCGACTGACTCGGGTCCTTCACGCGGAGGGTGATCATTTGTTCAGGGCAGCGGGACGTTCTCGAACGTGCACATGAGGTCGAGAACGCGCGCCCGCTTCAGCGACGTGACGTTCACCGAACCGACGGGTCCTACGGGCAGCTCGGCAGTCAGCGTGTACTTGCGGCCACCGAGCGCCGTCTGCGACGTTCTGGGGTGGATCACCGTCCCATCCGGCGAGAGGAACGTGATGACGTCGTCGTAGAGGGGGTAGGCCTGCGGGAGCGGGCCGTCGGCTGCTGGGCGGTCCAGGCTGATGCGGACCGAACGCTTCTCCGCCGTTTCCGTCCAATCCTCGATCCACACGCGGAAGTTGCCCTGGCTCGCGGCCGGGTTCGGGGACGGCGTGAGCTCGGTGAGTTTCGCCTCGAAGAGCTCTTCCGGGAGGATCAGCGGGACGTTGAACCGCAGCTTCTTGATCGCCTTGGCATCGGGCTCGGGCGACTGCATCTGGATGAACGTCTGGATCTGTCGGCGGGAATCGGAACGGACGACGTACGTCGATTGACTCGCCTGCTGACCGGCGAGCATCAGGGATCGGTCGCGGTCGTCCGTGATCTCCGCCGGCGTCAGCGGCGAGAGCATGCCGAGCGTGTCGACGCGATCCTCCGCGTCCACTCGGAGCTGGAGCGTCGCGGAGACGAAGGCCTGTCCGCCGAAGCGGATCTGACGGGTCACGGACATCATCGTCAGGGAGACGCGGACGGGGCCGGCGTAGGCCGTAGGCGGCGGCTTCTCGACCGCCGGCTCGAGGATGAACGTGTTGTCGCGAGGGTCCCGGTTCACGCCCAGTCCCGCGGCTCGGGCCAACTGATCCAGCGCCTCGAAGAACGGCGTGTCGCGCCAGGTGACGCTGACCGGCCGGTCGCCCGAGCCTCCCGCCGAGACGCGGACCGGATACCGAGCCTCGGACGCAAGCTTCGCGGCGACTTCGGAGAGGGGCCGGCTTTCAGCCTGGAACGTGACCAGCGTGGCGTCGGCGTGGGCGCGACGAGACTCGGCGCGAACGCCTATCTGGGCCAGGATGTTCTGGGCCCGGGTGCTCCGTTCGAGGGAATCGCTTTCTGCGGCCTCGCGGAGGCGCATGCGCGCGGCTTCGCCGGCGTTCAGCAGGACGGCCGTCGCCGCTTCGCGTCGCGCGAAACTCTCGGCGTCGAGGTCCCCGATGGCGGCGGCAATCTCGGCATCGGAGGGCGCCGGGCGGGAGGTCGGCCGTGTATCCTGTGCAGCACCGCCCAGGGTCATTACCCAAAGGAGGGAAAGCAGCACGCAGGATCGAAGGCACCTTCCCATGACGAGCCGAGAGCTTAGGCGGCATCTCGCGGAGCATCAATCGCGTGCGGGATGTGGGGATGGTGCCCGGCGCCGTGGTCTCGCGACACACCATGCTGATTCCGGCCGCCGCGCCGGGTCTGGAACCGTTCGACGATGAGGATCTGTTTCTCACATCCGCGTCTCTTCAGGGCTGCGGCTCGCAGCGGGCGGCAGGTCGAGTCGCTCATTCGCCGGATGCAGTTCCGCGAGCACCAGGTCAGCGTCGTCTCGACGCCGGCCGCCGTCGAAAAGGCGCCGGAGGACCTGGTGGTCCTGCGCCTGCCGTTCGACGGTCCGACGGACGATCCCTCGCCCCAGGCGGAGGCGGCCGTACGGGAGCGCCTGGCTCAATATCTGCGTGAGACGGCTGCCGAATGGGTGTTCGCGGACGGCCTCTCGCGGCTGACCGAAGTCGTGGCCCGGGCGGCCAACGATTCCGATCTCCCCCTGATCGTCCGGGCGCGGTGCGACACCTCGGGGATCTGTCATGACTTCGGCGACGTCCCGGGCCGGGACCTCAGACGTCGGATCGAGGCCATGCTCGCTCGAGCAGATGTCCTGGCTGCGGCCGGCCCGACGTGTCGAATGCTCCTGCGCGAGACGTTCGGCGCGGATTCCACCCTGGTGCCCGACGGCGTGGACCTCAACGCCTTCCGGTTCGGACGTACGACTCGCCGCGACCTGGAAGGCTTCCTCGTCCGAGTGGGCGCCGTTGGACGCCGACTGCTCCTGGCGCGACTCGACACCTGCGAGCCCTCCGAGGCGTCCCGGCTGCTCACCGTCCTGCGCGAGGTCCACGGCCGGCTGCCGGCGGTCATGCTCTACCTCCTGACCGAGGCCGAGGCGGCGCCGGCATTTCAGCGGATGATCACCGACGCTGGGGGCACGGACGCGGTCGTGGTCGGCCATTCCCTGGACCCACGTGACTCCTTCGCCGCCTACACGGCGGCGGAAGTCCTGCTGGTTGCGGACGGCCGTCGGGTGCAGGAGGGGGCCTGCCTCGACGCCATGGCGATGCACGTTGCACCGGCGATCCCGCTGTCCGTCGCCCAGATGGCGCCCTCCTATCTCATCGACGGCGAAACGGCCTTGTTCCTCGACGAAAACGACCCGGTGGCCGCGGGAGCGGCTCTCGTCCGCTTGTTAGAAGACGCGCCCCGTTTGCAGGGAATCCAGGATGAAGCGCTGCGGGCGTCGCAGCCCTTCGACTTGCGAACGGCGGTCGAGCGTGTCGAAGAGATCGTGGCCCGCACACTGCGGCAGAGCCCGGCCAACGCCGGTGTCGACGTTCGCGGCCTCGATCGATCGACGTCGTCAGAATCACAGAAGGATCAACACGGCGCTCCCTCGAGCGCCGAAGGAACCGACATGGGCGAGAATCGCGACGAGATCGAAGGGGACGACGAGAAGGAGCTGGGATCGACCCGCGACGAGAGGCTCGAGTCCGAGTCGGATTCCGACTCCGCGCGCCGTGAATCACACGACGAGCCCGAGGTCGTCGAGATCGGTGGTCTCGGTGGTGCCGACGAGTTGGAGGAGATCGACGAGCTTCACCGTGCACCGCCCCCTCCGCCCGCGCCTTCGGAGCCTCCGGAGCGGATCGAGCGGCATCGCACCGGCGAGCGAGTCGGACGCGGCGACCGGGGCGACCGCGGTGGTGACCGGGGCAGCGAGCGCGGCGAGCGACAGGACCGCGGCGATCGCGGACCCGAGCGTGGTGGCGACCGACCTGCCGGCGATCGCCCGCAGGGAGACCGTGGCGGCAACAACCGTGGCGGGCGGAACGATCGCGGTGATCGCGTTCGTCAGGATCGTCGCGGTGGACGGGACGAACGTCGGGACGGCGGCCGCGAACGGGATGGTGGCCGCGATCGCGAGGGCGGTCGCGAGGGCGGTCGCGAGCCCAACCGCGACGCCGCCCGTGAGCCGGGCCGGGAGCGGGACGGCGGCCGTGATCGCGACGCGTCGCGCGACCGGGAACGGGACTCAGGACGCGAGCGGGACGGCGGGCGTGATCGCGACCGCGACCGTGACCGCGGCGGCCGCGAGGGCGGCCGGGACGAGCGCCGCGACGGTCGCCGGGATCCGGATCAGGATCCACGCCGCGACGTCGCCGCGGAATCTCGCCACGACGTGTCCATCACGGATCCAGGGCGGGAGGGCTCCCAGGGCGACATCTTCCGCGACATCAAGCGCGCCGGTCGCCATGAGCCGACGCCGGACGAGATCCTGCCGCCCGACGAAGAGGCGGCGCCGAAGCCCGTCGAAGCCGAAGACGACGGCCGCGAGTGGACGCTCGTCGAAGAACTCGAGAACGAGGACCGCACGCGCCGCCGCGGCCGGCGCGATCGCGGAGGCCGCGACGTCGAGGAGCTGGGCGCGTCGTCCAGCGGCATCGATGCCCTCGACAGCCCTCGCGAAGAGCGTCGGCGGCGTGGCCTCGAGCCGGGGGTCACCCTCCGTGACCTGATCCCGTTCCTGCGTCCCCCAAAACAAGTCGTCATCTGCGGCGCCAGCACGGGGAGCGGGCACCTGCGAGTCGCCCATGCGGTCACCGAGGGCCTGAAGATCCTCGATCGCAACCTGACGTTGCGCGAGGTCGATCTCCTCGATCACCTGGCGGCCCCGTACCGCGCGCCCTACGTGCGCTCGGTGCTCGAGGACATCCAGCGCCGTCCGGCATTGTTCGGCGCGCCCTTCGAGACCTCGCCCCTGACCGCGGCGGAGATGATGCCTGCGGACTTCGACGACTTCCTCACGGCGCTCTTCGCCGAGAAGCTGCAGCAGTCGCTGCTCGACCGACGTCCCGAGTGGATCGTCTGCAGCCACTGGCTCCCGTTCCGCTGGCTCGAACAGCAGAACGCGGCAGGCGTCACCGTCCCGAAGATCGTCGCCGTGGCGTCGGATCCGGATTACCACGACTACTGGTGGTCTCCGCTCGTGAAGTTCTGGCTCGTCTCCAACGCGGACTTCGAGCGTCGCCTCGTGGCGCGAGGGGTTCCGCCCGAGAACATCCAGGTCGTTGGCGTTCCCGTGAATCAAGCCTTCTCGCTCGATCTCGCACGTGAGCCGATCGCGCGCGAGCTCGGTCTGCGGAAGGACGTCCCGACGGTGATGATTCGCCCGGGCGGCATCGGTCAGACCGATCGCATCGTCGCGTTGGTGCGCCGCCTCATGGCGTCGACGTTCGCCATGAACGTGCTCGTGGTCGCCGGCAAGAACGACCGGCTGCGTGAGGAACTGGAGCAGGTCCCGGTCGACGACAAGTGTCTGCTCAAGTCGTTCGGGTTCGTGGACAACATCCACGAGCTCATGACCGCGTCGGACATGCTCGTCACCCGAGCCACGCCTCACACGGTCGCGGAGGCGATCGCTTGCGGGCTGCCCATGCTGCTCATCCGCCCGACGCCCGGCGTGGAGGAGCGCGTGGCGGATCGTCTGCTCGCCGCGGGCGTCGCCGTCGCCGTTCGCGACGAAGGCGGGCTGGAATCCGAGATTCTGGACATGGTCCGCAACCGGCGCCGCGTCCGGTTCATGCGCGATCGCGCCCTCGAACTCGACCATCCGAACGCGACGGCCTCGACGGTCGAGAAGATCATGCGCCTGGTGAAGTGAACGAGGCCACGGGAGCGCGGCGTCGTCGCGCTCCCGGGCGCACCTCGCGGAGCCGCATCAGGTCGGCTTCATCAGCGGGAACAGCACAACGTCCCGCAGGTTGTCCGAGTTCGTGAGAAGCGCGCAGAATCGATCGATGCCCATGCCGAACCCCGAGATGGGCGGCATCCCGTGCTCCATGGCGAGGAGGTAGTCCTCGTCCATGTCCATGGCGTCTTCGTCGCCGCCGGCCTTCAACGCGGCCTGCTCCTCGAACCGTTGCCGCTGATCGATGGGGTCGACGAGTTCCGAATAGGCGTTGACGATCTCCCATCCGCAGACGACGACCTGGAAGCGATCCGTGAGATGCGCCACGTGGTCGTTGCGCCGCGCGAGCGGCGACAGGTCGATGGGGTGCTCGCAGAGGAAGAGCGGGCCGGTGAGCTTCGGGCGCGACACCTTCTTGTAGAGCGTGTCGATGAGGTTTCCGCGGCCGAGCTTCTCGATGTCCTCGTCCAGGTGGATGGCGCGGCGCTTGATCTCCGCGCGCAGGGCCACGACGTCCTGGTAGTCCTCGATGTCGATTCCGCAGTCCTGCCGGATCAGGTCGCGGAACGTGACCCGGGGCCACGACCCCGAGAAGTCGATCTTCTGGCCTCGGATCTCCACGACCTGGGTGCCGAGCGTCTCCTGCAGCACGTGCTGCACCATCCGCTCGGTGAACTTCATGTTGTCGACGTAGTTCCAGTACGCCGCGTACCACTCGAGCATGGTGAAGTCCTGCAGGTGGGACGGGTCCATGCCTTCGTTGCGGAAGCAGCGCGCGAACTCGAACACCTTGTCGAACCCGCCGACGACGGCGCGCTTCAGGTAGGTCTCCGGCGCGATGCGCAGGAAGACGTCGATGCCGAGCGCGTTGTGCTTCGACTTGAACGGGCGGGCAGCGGCGCCTGACGCCTTCGTCGAGAGGATGGGGGTGTCGATCTCGATGAACCCGTCGTTCTCGAGGAACGTCCGCATGGATCGCACGAGACGGGCCCGGAAGAGGAACCGATCCATCGTCTCGCGGTTCATGACGAGGTCGAGGTACCGCTGGCGATAGCACGACTCGCGATCGGTGAGCCCGTGCCACTTCTCGGGCAGCGGCCTGAGGGTCTTCCCGAGGAACGTGACCGTCCGAGCACGGATCGTCGGCTCGTTCGTCTTCGTGATGTACGCCTCGCCCTCGATGCCGACGAAGTCGCCGTTGTCGACGAGCTTCTTCCAGTTCTCCTTGTAGAACTCCTCGCCGAGATCGTCCTGGGAAACGGAGACCTGGCAGCGGCCGGTCTCGTCCTGGAGCGTCGCGAAGGACAGCTTGCCGAGCACGCGGAACATCATCACGCGCCCCGCGACCCGCACGGGCGCCGTGCCGGCGGGGAGCGCACGGGCCTCGGCGAGTTTGTGGGTCCGCTCGAAACGTTCGGGGTAGGGGTTGATGCCGAGCGCACGCAGGCGCGAGAGCTTGGCGACACGAACCTCGCGTTGATCGCCGGACTGTTCGGCGGCCATGAAACAGGCTCCTTCTGTGACGCCCGACCCCGTTTGAGGTGTTTTCCGGCCGGGGCCCGGGGTGATACCATGCCGCCGCGCGTGCCGCCAGATTCGTCCACCGTCGCAGTCGAGTGATGAGCGAACCGCGCTCGAGCCCGGCCGATGCAGGCGGCGGATCACACGCGATCCCGGCCGGGCGCGCCAGTCAGATGGCGACGCGACAGGGGACGATGGCGGATCCGCGCGATCCACCCACGGAGAGATCGTCGATGAAGAAGCTCTTGTTCGCCGCCCTCCTCGTTCTGTCAGTCGTCCCGCAAGCGCGAGCGCAGGATGACGACAAGAAGAAGCTCGCAGACGCCGTCGCCGCCGCGAAGGCAGCCATCGCCGCCGAGAAGTACGAGGACGCCGAGAACGCACTGGCCGGCGTCGCCAAGCTCGTCCACGAGAATGCGGAAGCCGTGTTGCTGCGGGCCAAGGCCAACTTCGGCATGGGCGAGTTCGGCAAGTGCGGGACGTTCGCGGCGCGCGCGACGGACCTCGACCCGAAGAACTACGACGCTCATTTCCTGGTGGGGAAGGCTCACTGCCAGGAAGCGGAAGGCGCCAAGTCCGACAAGCTGGCGAGCGGCGGGAAGGTGAACGCGTTCTTCGAGCAGGCCGTCGCGGCATTCGACAAGGCCCTCGCTCTGAAGGCCGACGATCCCGAGGCGCTCGAGTGGAAGGGCTACGCCCTGTACGGGCAGAGCAAGGCGGCGGAGTCGATCGCCGTTCTCGAGAAGCTCGTCGCGCTGAAGCCTGACAACAGCGAGTACTTCTTCGCGCTCGCGCGGTCGCACGTGGCGGCCGAGAACCAGGGCAAAGCCGTGGAGACCGTGAAGAAAGGCCTCATGGCCAAGAACCTCGCCGCCGGCTTCGGCGGGGACCTCATGGCGCTCGTGAGCGACAAGCTCCTCTCGGCTGGCAAGTTCGCGGAGACCTACGAACTCGCGAAGGCGTGGGCGACGGCTCATGCCAACGACCCGCTCGCGTACCTCTGGATGGGCTACGTGCGCGGCATCGAAAAGAACGACGACGAAGCCATCACGAACTACACGAAGTGCTTCGAGCTCTCAGGCAAGAACCACGCGGGCGCGGCCCTCGAACTCGGCATGGCCCACGGCCGCAAGAACGAACCCGCCAAGGCGGGGGAGTGGTTCGCGACGGCGATGAAGCTCCAGGCCGAGTGGCCGGATCCCGCGACGAGCCCCCTCTCGCAACTGAACCGCGTCGCCTTCGAGGGCTTCCTCCAGAACAACGAGTTCGCGAAGGGGACGGAGTTCCTCGAGAAGTACGCCCTGCCCGCGGGTGAATCCGACTGGCACACGATGAACAACCTGGGGCTCGCCTATCGAGACTGGGCCGACTCCATGCGCGGCAAGAGGGACGAAGCGCGTGCGAAGAACGAGAAGTCTCTCGGCTACTACGAGAAGGCCGCCAAGCTCGTGCAGGCCGACCCCAACGCCTCGCCGTCGGAGAAGGCAGGAGTCGTGAATGACCTGGGCGTCATCCACCACTACAACCTGGGCAACATGGAGAAGGGGATCGAGTTCTACCGCAAGGCGCTTGCCCTCAATCCCACGTGGATCGACGCCCTCGAAAACCTGGGCAAGTGCATGAACAAGCTCGGGAAGTACGAAGAGGCGATTCCGCTCTTCGAGAAGGTGCTCGCCCAGGATCCCAAGCGTCGCGTCTCGCTCGACGGGCTGAGCGAAGCGAAGAAGAACTCAGGGAAGTAGACGCCGGCCAGGTGAGCGGACCCCGCGCTCGGACGCCATCGGTTTCGCCAGCTTCCGCCAAGCGGTGACGTCTCCAAGCCAATGGCCGCGGGGCGCCCGGGCCGTCGGGCCGCGCCGCGCGGCCCGGTGGATTTCCCGGGGGCCTGGCCCCGCCCCACCGTCGCGTTGGTGCTCAACGGTCCGCAGGTCGCGGCGTTCCCGAGGGAACTCGTCGCAGCGCGACTCGCTGGAAGATCGACGGCTTCGACCCTCGCGCAACGAGGTGATCGCCCTCGAACGCGAGCGTCATGCGGAACGTCAAGTCCTCCTCCGCCTTGGGAGTGGGCCACGGAGGGTTTCCGAACTTGATCACCAGCTCCGGCCCGACGACGGACCAGCGGAACGTGTCGAACGGAAACACGTACCTGTGTCGATCGAAGGCGATGCGGGCGGTTCCGCCGGCTTCGAAGGTGATGCGGACCTCTCCCGGGGTGGCGGCGATCAGACGCTCCGAGTTCGTCCATTCACCGAGGAGCCTCTCGGAGGGCGACGGTTGCGTGCGCCCGCATCCGGCAAACGAGAGACTCAGGACGACGAGGGCCAGAAGCAGCCTCACGCACGGTGTGTGCCTTCTCACGTCGAAGACTCCGAGGCGAACGCCTACGGATGGACGCTCCGTTCCATGGAAGCAGCGCATCCGCGGCGCGCACCTCGCCTTCGTGTGGTGACGCGCCAGGTGCTTCATCGGAAACGCTCGTGCGTCGTTGCTCCGTCAGTCGAGCGATGGCCCGGCGACGCCGCGCCTGGATGGACCGACGCGCAGTGGGGACCCGGTGCACCCGCACGGCTTGGGTCGCGCGATGCCTGCATCGCGGCGCCGCGCGACGGTCCTCGCGGCGAAGGGTGTTCGAACCCGGCGCGAGATCGCGGGGCGCCGCGACGAGCCCCGGCCGCCCGCGCGGCCGGGCGACTCGCATCAGAACGCCGCGGCTCCGGCCTCGGCGACGTCCTGGTCCTGGTCACCGCTGCCGCCGCTGACTCCCACGGCGCCGACGACGGCGCCCGTCTCATCCTTCAGCGGAAGCCCACCGGCGAAGATTCGGATCTTGCCGCCGTTGCTGCCCTGGATGCCATAGAACTGCGCGCCGGGCTGGCAGTGCGGGGCCAGGTCCTTCGTCGAGATGTCGAACGCGCGCGAGGTGAAGGCCTTCGTGATCGAGATGTCGATCGAGCCGATCCAGGCCCCGTCCATGCGAACGTGCGCGACGAGATTTCCACCGGCGTCGACCACGGCAATGTTCATCGGCTGTTTGATTTTCTTCGCGCGCTTCTCGGCGGCGACGATCACGCGCCGCGCGCTCTCGAGGTTCACCACTTTCGACATCGACAGGCTCCTTGAATCCCTGCGTGGATGACCCGCAACGGCGACGTGCCGGAAGATTCCCACGCGATTCGATGGGCGCACTGTAGCTCGCGCGGTCACTCATCTCCCCAGCCGAGAAGGACCACGCCGAGCGGCCGCGTCGAGGTTGCTTGCGGGGTATGCTCCCGTGTTCGCGACGATCGCCGGCTCGATCGAGCCGCATACGTCCGACCGGAGGCCTCGGTCTCCGCTCGACGGGGCCGCAATTCGAGGCGTCGGCCCCGACACTCGCAGGTCATTCACCAACGGAGCCAACCACTCGATGTCCAAGCTCGCCGTCCACCCCGTTCGCCGTCACGTCCTGATCGCTGCGCTCCTCTCCGCGACGTTGTGTGCTCAGGATGCGCAGGTCCTGCAGCTTGGTGGTGCGTGCGGATCACCATTCCCGAACCTCAACTCGACGCTACCGCTCCTCACCAGCGACATGACGATGTTCGTGACGAGCGATCATCCGAATGCGTCGATCGCGTTGTGGGTCAGTCCTCCGCCTTCGTGGGCGCCGCGCAGCCTGGGCGGTGACTGCCTCCAGTGGGCGGACACCACGGGCTACGTGTTCACAGGGGTGACGGGCCCGAAAGGCGAGTTCCTGGTCACGATCCCCACCGTCTACCTCGTTGGTTTCACACCTGGCGCCGTCTGTTACGCCCAGTGCTTCATAGCCGGCACCGGCCCCGGCTCGGTTCAGATCGACTCGCTCTCGGGCTTCGTCTCCAACGGCATCTCGCTCGTGATGGGATTCGATCCTCCCGGTCCCCCCAACGGCGTTCCGCCGTCGTCGCCACCGTTCTGCACCTACACGCGGTGTCAATGGGGCAGCTCGTGCAGCCTTTCGCAACTCCTCAACTGCACCTACGCGTCGCGCTTTCCCAACGGACTCGAGGTCGGTGACTACGATCTCTCGACCGGGTCGTGCCCGCCGAACGGAAAGAAATTCACTCCGAACTGGTGCGGCCTGTACGCGCTGCGAGCCTACTTGTGCGGTTGCGGCAGCACCTCGGGCGCCTTCTGCGCCGACACGGTGAACTCGTCCTACAGCTCGGGAGGCGGCACCCTCGGGCGCGAGGTCGCGGGGCTCACCCTGAACGTCCGGTACAGCGACACCGGGCAGATCGGACTCGCGCCCGGATTCGGCGACCTCGTGTTCGTCAAGCCGGGCGATTCACTGAACGGACTGACCGTTCGCCAGATCCTCGACGTCGCGAACGCGGCGCTCGCGGGCTCGGGCCTTCCTGCCGGGTACTCGTTTCAGGGCCTGACCTGTCTCGTCGATCACCTGAACGATTCCTACCTGTGGTGCCACCAGTCCTGCTGGGCGGGGGCTCACCTCTATCGCGCGCAGCCGATCTGAGGCCATCTCCTCGACCGATCGTCCTCGACGCTCCCTCGCGAACTTCGTTTCGTGGGAGCGTCGCTTCGTTCTCGGTGGACGCGATCGGGCTTTACATGGGAGCGCGGCCCGCATAGCCTGCGCGTCCGGGCCGTGCGACGCGCGGTCCCAAGGCTCACACATGACGCATCGCACGACGATCCACGACCTGCGGACGATGAAGGAACAGGGCGCCAAGATCCCCATGGTCACGTGCTACGACTACACGTCGGCGAAGATCCTGGACGAGGTGGGCGTGCCCATCATGCTCGTGGGCGACTCGTTGGGCATGGTGGTTCTCGGGCACGACTCGACGCTCCGCGTCACGCTCGACATGGTGATCCACCATTCGGCGGCCGTCGCGCGCGGCACGAAGAACGCCATGATCGTCATCGACCTGCCCTTCGCGACGTATTCGGCTTCCGATCTTCCGCTGAGCCTTCGCACGGCGGGACGCGCGATGAGTGAAGGTGGCGCGCAGGCCGTGAAGGTGGAGGGTGGGCGTCGCATGGCGCCCGTGGTGGGCACACTGGTCGCCTCCGGCATTCCCGTGATGGGGCACATCGGTCTCACGCCGCAGTCGATCCACATGATCGGCGGATATCGCGTCCAGGGCCGGACGCAGGAAGCCGCGGACCGCCTGATGGCCGCCGCCCAGGCGCTGGAGAAGGCTGGCGCCTTCGCCATCGTTCTCGAACTCGTGCCGGCTCCACTCGCAGACCAGATCTCGAAGATGCTCACGATCCCCACGATCGGCATCGGCGCGGGACCCGGCTGCGACGGCCAGGTCCAGGTCTTCCACGACATCATGGGGATGTACGAGGACTTCCTCCCCAAGCACGCGCGCCGTTACGGCAACGTCTCGCAGGTCGTTCGCGAAGGCGCTCGTCGTTACGCGGATGACGTCCGCAACGGGCGTTTCCCGGGCCCCGAAAACTCCTTCGACATCAACGGACCGGTGCAGCTGTACAGGCCTGGGAAGTAGCCGCACCGCGGCGCGAAACGTGGAATTCACCCGACAGGCGGCTGTAGACTCCGCCGGCGCGGCGGGCACCGACGGTCGTTTTCTCGCCGCGCATTTCGTCGATCGTTCGCCCTGCCGCCTGGCGCGAGTCGTCGCCACGACCTCGCGCACGAAGGAGTTCCCCATGAATCGCGCCCTCGTCGCCGTGTCAATTCTGTCCTGTGTGCTCGTCGCCCAGCAGCCGAACTCGGCCGCCGCAACGGCGGTGTTCGACAACCACAACCACCCGGCCGCGGGCACCGGGCCGATCATCACCAACACGGTCGGGACGACGGTGAGCTTCAGCGTCACGGGGGCTCCGAGCGCCGGCTTTCTCCTGGCCGCGACCAGTGGTGCCGCCTCGCCCGTCGGCATCCCGGTATTCGGCGGACAGGTCGACCTGAACCTCGCCAACCCGCTGCACATCTGGGCCGACGGCCTTTCGTTCTCGACAGGCGGGCTCATGGACCTCCTCGCGAACACGGGCACGGGCACGGCCTCGTTCACGTTCCCGATCTGCAACGCCTACATGCAGTCCACGAACACGTTCCAGGTCGCCGTGGCGTCGCCCGCGTCGCCGTTCGGTTTGACGCTCAGCGCTGCGACGACCTTCACGGGGCTGTGCGGCGTCAACACGATCCTCGGGCAGGGTGACGACACCACGGTCAGCGTGACGCACGGTCCGTACGTCTCGTCGACGACGTTCTACGACACGACGTACACGTCGATGTTCGTGAACTCGAACGGGAACATCACGTTCGGCGCCGGCGACGCGACCACGTACCTGGAGACGCAGGCCGCCATGAACACGGGCGCGCCGCGAATCGCCCCGAACTGGGACGACTACAACTTCCTGATCTCGAGCGGTGGGTCGTGCGTCTACACGGAAGGGCCCACCGGTTGGATCGTCCGCTACAACTCGGTCGGTGAGTACACGCTCGGCGGGTCGAACACGTTTTCCGCGCAGTACGACGTGGCGACGGGGGCGATCACGCTCAACTACCCGGCCGGACTTCAAACGCAGATCGGCGGTGACGGGCTCGTGGGCATCACGAAGGGTGGATCGGCCGCGCCGCCGCACGTCGTCCCGAGCCTGCGACCCGTGGCGTTCGGCGGGAGTTTCGCCGGATACAGCGCGATCGGCCTCGAAGGCGTGAACGCCGTCTACCTCGCCGGATGGGACCTGTCCGGATCGACCGTGACGTTCGTTCCCGCGGTCTTCGGTCCCGGCCTCGCCAACTCGTACGTCGTGTTCTGACCCGCGTCAGAGTTCGATGCGGCCCGTGCTGTCGGCGAAGCTCGCCTGACGCACGTTCATGCGATCCATGACGGCGAGGTGCAGGTTCGCGAGGGGCGTCCCGAGGGGTGCGCGCAAGTGGCGGGCGCCCAGCGGCGTGGCGGTGCCGCCGCCCGCGACGAGAATCGGGAGGTTCTTGTGGTCGTGGCGATCGCCGTCGGCGATTCCACAACCGTAGAGCACGGTCGATCGCTCGAGCAAGGTGCCGTCGCCTTCCTTCGTCGTGTCGAGCTTCGCGAGGAAGCGGGCCAAGTTCTCGGCGTGGAAGCGATTGATCCGCCTCACGCCGTCGATCTTCTTCGGATCGCCGCCGTGGTGAGACAGATCGTGATGCCCGTCTCGGGCTCCGGCGAAGGGATAGCTGCGGTTGCTTCCGCCGTTGGCGACCATCAGCGTGATGACCCGTGTCGCATCCGACTGCAGCGCCATCGCCGCGAGGTCGTAGAGCAGCTTCAGATGCGTGGGGTAGTCCATCTCCGCGGGAAACTCCGGCGCCGGCGGCGGCTTGCCCGCCGCGTCGTGATCTGCGACGCGCCGCTCGATTTCGCGGAGTGACGTGAGGAACTCGTCGAGCCGGGGGCGATCCTCCGAGCCGAGCGATGAGCGCAGGGCCGCGGCGTCATCCCTCACGAAATCGAGGATCGACAGGCGGTTGCGCATGCGGCGATCTCGTGCCTCGCCATCCGCTGCGGACGCGTCGATTCCGAAGAGCCGTTCGAAGATGCGGCGGGGGCTCGACTCCTTCGTCATCGGCGCCGAGGGCGAGCGCCAGGAGATGTTGTTCACGTACGCGCAGGCGTAGCCCGAATCGCAGTTCCCGGCGAGGCGGCCTCCCTCGCATCCAATCTCGATCGACGGGAGGCGCGTCGCGCCTCCAACCTTCGCTGCGATGAGCTGATCGACGGAGACGCCCGCGCGGATGTCGGCGCCCCCCGTCTTCTTGGGATGCACGCACGTGAGGAAGCTCGCTGCAGCACGGGCATGGTCGCCCGGGCCGTCGCCGTGGGCGAGCGCTGCGTCGAGGCCCAGCCCCGAGACGACGGTCAGATGCCGCTTCACGGGTTCGAGGGGTTCGAGGATGAACGGAAGCCGGACATCGGTCCCCTCGGTGGCAGGGAAGAAGTCGGGGAGACTCTGGCCGTTCGGGTGGAACACGAACATGGCCCGCGCAGGTGACCCTCGATGCCTTCGGGCACCGAACGGAGCGAGGGCGGGCGTCATGGCGTCCAACCACGGGAGAGAGATGGCCGCACCGATCCCGCGCAGGAACGTCCGGCGAGACAAGGCGCGCCTCGAGATGAAGTTGGCCATCGGTATCCTCACTCCCTCAACGGGCTTCGCTTCCGCGGAAAGCCTCCAACAGAACCAGGTCCGAAATGAGGTCTTCCATCGTCGGGGACTCCGCCGGAAGCCCTGCCACGAGGTCCTCGATGGCGAGGGATTCGTCGTCGGTGGGCGGACGGCCGAGCGCATAGGTGAACAGCTTCGACGCGAGGCACCGCAAGAAGGAGTCGTCCGAGCGGAGGACGCGCCGCAACTCGGCGGGGCCCGCGACCTGCCGGCCGTCCGGGAGCTTGCCACCGACGTCCAGCGTGCGGCCTTCGTCCGTCGTTCGCCATCGACCGATGGGGTCGTAGTTCTCCAAGGCGAAACCGAGCGCGTCCATTCGAACGTGGCACGACGCGCACGACGGGTCGCGGCGGTGGCGATCGAGGCGTTCGCGCATGGTCGCGGATTTGACCGCTGCCGCTGATTCGTCGAGCGCGCCCGCGCCGGGCGGTGGCGGCGGCGGCGATGCACCGAGGATGTTGTCGAGGAGCCATTTGCCCCGCTTGACCGGCGACGTGCGCGTCGGGTTGGACGTGATCGTCTGAACGCCCGCCTGCGTGATGATCCCGCCCCGCTGTTCTCCGGTGAGCTTCACCCGGCGGAAATGGGGACCGCGCACGCCCGGGATGCCGTAGTGCCGCGCCAGGCGTTCGTTGACGAACGTGAAATCCGCGTCCACCAGGTCCCATGCGCTGCGTTTCTCCCGCAGCACGGCCTCGAAGAAGAGCTGGGCCTCCTGCGCCATGGCGTCGCGCAATTCGTCGTCGAATCCCGGAAAGCGACGCGCATCCGGCGTGACGTCAGCGAGGTTGCGGATCTCGAGCCACTGGGGTGCGAAGTTGGTCGCGAGAGCGGTGGCGCGGGCGTCGGCGAGCATCCGGCGGACCTCGGCGCGCAGCGTCTCGGTCTCGGAGATCCGGCCCGACTCCGCCAGAGCGAAAAGCCGCGCGTCGGGAAGCGTGCTCCAAAGGAAGTACGAAAGCCGAGACGCCAGGGCCCACCCATCGACGCCGCGCCCGGTGGCCGGATCTCCAACCGTCGGTCCGCCCTCGATGCGAAAGATGAAGCGGGGCGACAAGAGCACGGCCTGGAGCGCGAGCTGGATGCCCTGCTCGAAGCGCGCCCCGCGGCCGACCGCCTGCTCCACGAGGTCGGCGAGACGGTCGAGCTCGCGCGGCGGCGGCGGCCGCCGCCACGCACGCGTGACGAACGGCGCGAGGGCCCGCCGGGCGCGCGTGCGAACGGCCGCCGCAGGTTCGTCGGAGGCGAGAAGGTGGGTGTGGAACTCCGGCTGCTCGCGACGGTCCACGGGGCCGACGACCTCCACCCATTCGACGAGCAGGTTGCGGTCGCGGTCCTTCGGGTTCGGAGCCTTCTCCATGTAGTAGTCGTTGATGAACGCGACGGAAACGGATCGCGGCCCGCCCTTCAGCACGGCGCGGGCCTCGCGCGGCGGGGCGGTCGGGCGCGATTCCGGCACGTCGAACGTCGCAACGACCTTCTCGTCGATCTCGATGGTCATGCGCGCGGGTTCGGGCCCCGCTTGATCGCCGAACGCGTGAGCTCGGACGATGTACTCACCGTCGCGCGGCAACACGACCTTCTGCGTGAGGTCGGCGTTGCTGTACAGAACGCGGAACGTCTTGCCGCGTACGCTCGGCGTCAGCGAGCAGGCCATGCCGGCCGCGTCGAACCGCCGGACCACCGGGTGCGAGACGTCTTCGGCGTCGATGGCCTGCTCGGCGATCAGCTCGGCCACCTGCGCGTAGCGCTCGAAGACGACCGGGGCAAGCGTGAGACCGCCGGCGACGTTGTCGAATCCGTAGCCCGCGTCCTCCGGCGGAAGCTTGTGGATCGCGTCCACGGAAACTCCGCACAGGTCACGGATCGTGTTCTCGTATTCGGTCCGACTCAGCCGGCGTGCGGCGGGCGGGTCGGCCTGCGAGGGGCGCGACGCAAGATCGCCACGACCGATCCAGGCTGCGGTGGCGTCGAGGAAGGCTCGTCGCGCCGGACGTTCTGGGCGCGGTTCGCCGTCCGGGGGCATTTCCCCGCGGGCGACGCGGTCGCGGATCCGCGCGAGGAGGGTGCGGT
This sequence comes from Planctomycetota bacterium, assembly GCA_044222185.1. Taxonomy (GTDB): domain Bacteria; phylum Planctomycetota; family CAIWVZ01; genus JBGANV01. The sequence goes on along the minus strand of JBGANV010000001.1, from coordinate 2,041,095 downwards.
CTGACGGCAGCGTCGGGACGGCGGCGACGAGGTCGAGTTCGCCCGCGGGCCTGGCGCCACCGTGACATCGCACGCACCACTGCCTCGCGAATTCCGTGACGGCCCTGACCTCTGCCGCAGACGAGGGCGCGGAATCCTGACCCAGGACCGGAAGGACGACGAAGGGAAGGAGCGTCAGGAGGTGCCGCATCGCGTTGCACTCGCGGTCCGACGGCGGTGGATCCGCAGGATCCGGCCAGCGTATCGGCAACCTTGAACGCGGTCTACGGCGGCGGCGTAAACCGCGTTCGCGGTGCGGCGGGGCTCAGGCCTTCTTGCGCGGGAAGCCGGCGAGGATCTTGTGCACCAGCTCCGTCGCCATGGCTTTCTGGAGCTCGATGCGGCTCGTCGACGACAGGCTGGACGGTGCGAGGAGGAGCTCGTTCTCGAACGCCTGCTCGTAGAGGCGGCGACCGTCCGAGTGGGCCGCGATTCGGACCGTTCCCGACGCGTAGATCCGGCCCCGGGGAACGAGCGCCGACGTGTCCCACACCGTGATCTGGATCGCCACGGCGCAATCGGCGTCGGCCGCGCGGGCGAGCGCCGATGCGTCGGAGGCTCCATTCATCCCGCCGACGGCGCTGTCGACCTGTGGGTCGCCCACGACGGAGTAGTCCTTCTGCCCGACCAGGTATGCGCGGGCGGCCTGGCGGATGACCGGCACGAGGGTCGGCGCGTCGAGCGCTTCCACCGCGGGCTGGACGACGGCCACGTCGATGAGGGCGACGGAGGCGATTTCAGGGTCCAGGAAGGTGTCGCGAGAGTTCTCTTTGCGCGTCATCTCGCAGCCGGAGGCGAGTGCGAGAACCGCCGCGAGCGTGAGAATGGTCCAAGGCTTCATCGAGCGTCCCTCTTCTGTCTGCGTGATTCGATCCAGGCGCGGGCCCCGGCTGCTTCGACAGCCCGGTCGAAACGGCGGCAGGACTCGCAGGTTCCACACGGCTGGTCGCCTCCCAAGTAACACGACCAGCAGAGTTCGATCGGACAATCCGTCCGGATGGCTTCGCGGACGATCTCGGCCTTCGTCATGCGGATCGTCGGAGAGAGCACGGTCACGTGGTTCGACGTGGAGAACGACAGGGCGTGGTTGGTCGCTTCCAGAAAGGCTTCGGTGTTGTCGGGAAACGTTGCCGCTTCCTCCTTGTTGAAGCCCACCACCACGTGCTTCACGTCCATCCACTCGGCGTAGGTTGCGGCCATGGCGAGCATGGCCCCGTTTCGATTGGGGACCCAGACCGCCCGAGCCGACTCCCGGGCCTTGCCTCCGACGTCGTCCAGGTCGGCCGCGCCGGGTTTCGGGACCTCGGCCGTGCGGTCGACGAGGGCTCCGGCGCCCGCCTCACGAAGGAAAGGGATGAAGATCGTCCGGTACGGGATGCCGAGCCGCTGCGTGAGCAGGTAGCTGGCGGCGAGTTCTCGCCGCGCGGCCTTCTGGCCGTAGTCGACGGTCAGGGCCAGGACCGGCTGCGTGGATTCGCGTGCGAGCCACGCCGCGACGGTCGAGTCCAGGCCGCCGGAAAGCAGGAGCAGGGCTTTTTCCATGGCGTGGGCGGCGGGATTGTAGAGCGTCCCGGTGGCGATTCCACCTCGTGCTTGACACGCGCGGCCCCTGCGCCGACAACTGTCGTCGCGAACGTGCGCGGCGGGTTCAGCCGCGTGTCGAGCCCCGCTTCCGCGACCCCGAGATCGACTCATGAAAGTGATCGCCGTGATCAACCAGAAGGGCGGCGTCGGCAAGACGACGACCGCCATGAACCTGGGCGCCGCGCTCGCGGAGACCGGGCTGCGGGTCCTCCTCATCGATCTGGACCCCCAGGCGAACCTCACGGAGCACGCGGGACTCGACGCCAACAGCGCCGAGAAGACCGTCTACGACCTCCTCGTGGGGGACACCGAGATCGACGCCGTGATCCGGCCCCTCGGCGAGAAGAACCTGTGGTGCATCCAGTCGCACATCGATCTGGCGGCGGCAGAGCTGGAACTCGGTGGGAAGGCCGGTCGTGAGACGGTCCTTCACGACGGACTGGCAAAGCTCGCCCCGTCGCGGTTCGACGTCGTCGTCATCGATTCGCCACCGTCACTGGGGCTGCTCTCCATCAACGCGCTGGCGGCGGCCGACCAGGTCCTCATCGCCATGCAGACCGAGTTCTTCGCGCTCCAGGGGATGGCCAAGCTGATCGAGGTCGTCGACATGGTGCGGAAGTGGCTGAACCCACGGCTCGAGCTTGCCGGCATCGTCGCCTGCAAGGTGGACAAGCGTCCGCGGCTCACGCAGGAGGTGCTGGACGAGATCCGCACGCACTTGCCCGACAAGCTGTTCGAGACGCAGATCCGCATCAACGTGAAGCTCGCGGAGGCCCCGTCGCACGGGAAGAGCGTCCTCGCCTATGCCGGCGAAAGCAATGGCGCCGAGGACTACCGACAGCTGGCACGCGAGTACATCCGCCGATGCGGCGAGCCCGCCCCGAAGGCGACGAAGACCTCCAAGTCCCGAACCGCCAGCGCGAACGGATAGGAGCGCCGCGCTCCCGCGCGGCCGGTCGGGCGAGGTTCCACCTCGCCGCGGCCCCACGTGCGCAAGCCCGCTCGATCCCGGTCGCCCCTACCCTCGCAGTGCCGGCTTCGACGTCGCGCCATGCGCCGTCGGTCCCGTCTCCGCGTCGGTGACCTTCGTCGCGACGGTCCGACTCCCCGAATGCTTGAGAATCGACGCCGCGACGAGCAGGACCTCGAACGTGAGCCAGGCGATGAGCCAGCCCGGGAACGTCACTCCGCCGCTGCCTGCGCCCGCGTACGAGTGCAGCCCCGAGAGGAAGAAGTTCACGCCGTAGTAGGTGAACAACAGCGAGAGCCCTCCGACCACTCCGCCCATGGCCGTTCCGAAGTCGCGGAGCCATCCGGACCATCGCCCATGGATCACGACGATGAACACGAGCCACGTGATGAATGCCCACGTCTCCTTGGGATCCCAGCCCCAGAACCGTCCCCACGACGCATCGGCCCAGATGCCACCGAGGATCATGCCGGCGAAGAGGAGGATGACTCCCGGCGCCGTGATCCAGTAAGTGAACTTCGAGATGGACCTCAGCTCGGGATGCGTCTCGGGCCGGAACAGCCGGAGCACCAGCCACACGTGCGACATCACGGCCGCAAGCCCCAGCGTGGCGTAGGACGCCATGATCGTGGGAACGTGGATGTGGATCCAGAAGTTGTTGATCAGGACCGGCTTCAGCCGCGCGATCGAGGGCGGCATGAACAGGGGATTGTCGAGGGCCGCGAGTGTGGCAACCCAGGCGAGCAGCGATCCCGCGAGCAGGCACCATCGCGAGCGGAAGATCCCCTCGAACGCCAACCCGGCCAGCATGGCGACGCCGGCGACGAAGAGCAGCGACTCGTAGAGGTTCCCGATGAGCGCCTGCTCGGACAGCGCCGTTCGCTCGATGGAACCCCACACGTGGTAACCCAGCCCGATCAGCGCTGGCACCGCTGCCACGAAGCCGAACCACTTTCGCGACCAGACGAGCCAGACGACCGCGAGCCAGAACGTAGCGAAGTACAACCACGCAGCGACCGTGAACGGGTTCACGAGGTTGAACCGGACCTCGCGATCGAGCTTGGCCTGCGGCGGGAATTCGGGAGCACCGAGTGCCGTGATCGCCGCCCGCAGTGCCTTGGACGCTTCGAGGAAGGCGTTGGAATCCGACGCGGTCCACGCGGAGCGAAGTCTGGTCCACGCGTCGACGACGGGCGAGCGCTGCACGTCCGTGTATCCGAACGTCGCCAGGCTCGGGAGCCAGCCCCACTTGTATTCGATGCCCGGGACTCGGGCCTCCTTGGGCGGCACCATGGGCGGGCCTCCGCGGAGTTCGGCGGGGAAGGACGACCACGCCGACGTCAGGCCCGCCGCGTCGGCGAATTCGTCCGAGCGATGACGCAGCGCCATGATCTCGCGCTCGACCTCGCCCCAGGTCTCGGAGTCTTTTGCGAGCGCCGCGTTGACGGCTTCGACGAACGCCGGGTTGCTCATGAGCTCGTCATAGGAGAAGTTCGTGTCCTTCTCGCCGCGCGCGGCCGCAATGAGCTTGCGCGACGCCGCGTTCGGCGCGGCGAGCTGGGGAATCGCGCGCGCGCGCGCCGCATCGAAGACCCACTCGAGGTAGACGAGCACGGGGTCCATGCGCTTCTCTGCGCCGCCGTCCATCACGCGCTTGGGTTTCTCCGCTCCCGTGACGGCCGTGACGATTTCGCGCGCGTACGAGTCGAACGGCTTGAAGCGTCCACTGGCAAGCACGGGAAGGCGGCGGATTTCCGACAGATCGAGCTGCGAGCGATCGACGGACCGCACATCTTGCGCGAAGACGGCGGCTGCGAGGCCGAGCGCGACGATGAGAGTTCGCGAAATCATGCCGAGGCTCCAGACTGTGCCGCAGGAGCGACCGCCATCTCGAGGCGACGCTGCATGGGGCGGACGAAGTACCAGACGACGAGAATGGGGAAGACGATCAGGAGACTGACACCGAACACGAAGGATGGCCAGCCGGAAAGCGGGAGGCCGAGGGCCGTGTGCGTCGCGGCGTAGAGCCCGAAGAGGAGCGGTCCCACGCCTACGGCGAGGACGGATCCGACGGCCCACGCGAGGTGGCTCGCGGCGGACGCTCCCTTCTTCTCGAGGTCGGTGCGCTTCAGCTTGAGCGTCTTCTTCATGAAGAAGACGACGATCATGCCGAGGAGGACGACCGCGCACGCGGGGTAGGTGATCGAGAGACCGGGGTCGCGGTTCACCTGCAGAGTGGTCGTCTTCCCGTCGCGGCCGAAACGCGATTGGAAGAGACGCCAGCCGTCGATGCGAAGCGGGTGATTCATGTCGATCTTGATGTCCGCGCCGTTGGGGAATTTCGTCGGGTGTCGCATGAGGCAGTACGACTCGAACGACGACTCCTCGGCCGAGCCAGGATAGAAGTCCCGGTGGAAGTCATTCAACGTGAGTGCGAACCCGAGAGGGCGCGTCGATGGCGTCCACGACACGGTGAACATCCGATCCCCGAGCTCGAGCGGACGCCGCGTTCCGAGGGGGACCCACGTCGAGGCGGGCGGCGTTCCGTCGGTGGCTCGCGCAGTCACGCGGATCACCTGGTTGTCGGCGCGGTATCCCTTGAACACGTAGCCGTCGTCGATGCGGAGCTTCGAGTAGAGCTTCGTTGGCCTCAGCTTGAACGCCGGCATGGGAAGCGGGATGTCCTCACCCACCTTGATCGGACCCATCGAGCGCTCGCCGCTCGCCGACACGTAGATCCAGCTCATCGCGCCGTCGACGTCGACCAGCAGCAGCTGAGGCCCGTTCAGTTCGATGCGCGGCGCGTACTCGAAGTTGACCCAGTAAGGGTTCTTTCGGTCGTCGCTGCGCCCGCCTTCCGTCGGGTGCTTTCCAGGCAGATATGCCATGACGTGGTGGGTGTCGAGTCCCACGGGCCCGGTGATCTCGAGCTTGATCGCGGGATTGATCGGGTTCCCGGGCGCCGAGTCGGTGACGGAGTTCGATTGCGTCACCCGCATGTCGTCGAAGTATCCCAGGAGTCGGACGTCGACTTCCGTTCCCGGGATCCGTGTCACCGAGGTGAGCGGCGCAGCCTGTCCATCCGTGCGGGGTGCCGTCGTCGGCTCGACGGGGATGTCCGCCACGACGTCGCCCGCCGCGTTGCGAACGATTGCGTGGCCGTGACCCGCGGGCTGGTCCTTTCGGACGAACGCCTGCAGCTGCCGAGCCGGGGCCCTGAAGAGCGAAACGGTGAAACCGCCGTCTCCGAAGGGGAGACGTGCCTCGCTATCCCGTTCTTCCTCGAGTCGAAGCGTTTCCGATCGCTTCGCCTTCGCCATCGTCATCTCGATTTCCACGCCGAGATGCTCGTGGTCGGCATCGTCGGTCCATTCGGACGATGGTTCGCCGATGCCGTAATAGCGATCGACGACGAGTTGGAGCCCGACTCCGTCCTCCCCGGACGGAGCGGAAAACGCCCGGTTCGGTTCCATGTTCGTCGGATTCACGTCGAAGTCCGCGATCTCGCGCAGCACGGGGCGCGTCGCGCGGCGACCGCTTGCGTCCTTCATCACTTCGTCGACGGCGATTCGCGTCTGCGTGGAGAGCTGGAACGTGGCCGCGGTCTCTCCTTCGCGGATCGAAACGTCGCCCTCGACGCTGGAGAGGAACGACATCATCGCGCCGATGACGGTCATGGCGAGGCCGGAATGGACCGTGAGCCATCCCGCCTGCTCGAGGCGGAACGGGTACTTGCGGAACGTGGCGCAGAGCATCGACATTCCACCGGTGAAGAACACCGCTCCGAACCAGGGCGAGCGGTAGATCAGGTACTGCGCCGCCTTCGTTCCGTAGCTGTTCTCGACGAAGGTGCCGGCTGCGACGGTCGACCCGATCACGAGCATCAGCGCGATGCCGAACCACAGGTTGCCGATCTGGAACATGAGTCGGCAAACGGCCTTCAGCCCCCGTCCCATGGGCGGCATTTCGGAGCGTGCGAAGCGCGTGAGCCCGAGGCTGACGAGGGCGCCAGCGAACGCCGAGATCACGACGAGGAGGTTGGCGCCCGCAGGACCGGTGGGATTCCAGATCGGCAGCGTCACTCCGGCCTTGGCCTGGTCGAACCCCAAGGTGGCGAGAACGAGGGCGACGGGGAAGCCGAGGTGCCCGAGGAGGAAGTGCCACGTCGAATGATTGCGGCGCTCTGCGGCGATCGCCGTCACGAGCCCGAAAGCGAGGCTCGCGGCCATCGCCCGCGCGAGGAAGGCCATCCGTTCAGCCGAGCCCCACGGGCTGTCGGAGAAGCGCGCGGAGTAGAAGGGGACGACGAGGCACGCGACGTCGACCATGAGGAAGAACGTGAGCAGGCCGAAGCAGGGAGTCATGTGCCCCTTCGGAGCGAGCGCGAGTCCGGCTGCCCGGCGGTTCCGCGGGTCGGCGTCCGCCAACTGTGCGACTTGCGAATTCGGCTGCGGTGTGAGCACGCGAATCTCCGGCGTGAGTGGCGGGCGAGACGGCGGTGTTCGACCGGCGGTTCGTCCGACTGGATCTGTCGTTGGCGGGCGCACGTTACTGGGCCGCGTCCGCCAGCGGACTTCGTCGTAGGCGTGATGAGAATAGGGCGCCGCACGACATCGCCCCATACGGTGTCGACCGCTCCACGGAGGCTGATGCGCGTACGCCCTGCCCTCCGTCTCAGTCGTAGTGCGTAGGCGCGATCGGCGCTGCCTGCCGGACCGATGTGGCTCAGGATTACAGACTCGTGGGGAAGGAACGCGTCCGTCCCGTCTCGCCCGGCGCAGGTGGAGCGGCAGAGCACACCCTTTGATCAGACGTTCCAGTGCGCGCTCGACGGCGCGTGCGCGCGCGCCGGCTCGGACTTCCACCCGGAGCGGTGGCCCCTGGATGTTCGTCGGAGCACGATGGTTACAGCGGCGACCGCCGATGCGTCGCTTTGCCGCGCCGCTGGATGGCGGGCATGCGACGACGCAGCAGACGGCGACCCCGGTGAGCAAACATGCATCATCGGACACAATCGCTGCTTGACATTCGACGGCCCGGTGGGTGAGATCCCCTCTGTCTCGGGTGCACTTGGCGGTCCCTGGCGGGCACATCCGAAGAGGAGGTTGAAGCATCTTCCATCTGAACGCGTGTTCTAATCTCTCTCTTTCTCTAGTTTTCACTCTGGCCGCGGCCGGCGTGACTCATAGTGCGGAAGCCCAGGCCCTCGCCGACGTCGCGCTCCGAGGTCAGGCCTACGGGCCGGTGTCGACAGGGATAGGTTCCGCGCCGCGGGACTTTGCACCCGCGCAGCGTGATTCGCTGCCGCCCTTCCCGGCGGATCCACACGGAAACTCAGGAACACCCGCCGGTGAAACCGACGCCGGTGTGCTGGACGCACATCCGCCGTGCGAGCACACGTCCGCAAGTCTTGAACACAAGCGGCTTGTCCACTTTGCTGCCCGCGCAGGCGCGATGGTCGAGGGGGTGGGCGACGGAATCGTGCGAATCGTCGAACCGTGCGGCAGCGACGCGCCGTCGGAACCGAGCGTACTCTGGTTCTGTATGGACAGCCTCGGCCAGTGCAACACGTGTTCGTTCGCGCCGTACCAGACGCCGCCGTTGCCACTGGGGCCCACCTACCCCAATCCGAACCAGCGAACCACATCCGGTCACGCCAATGTGACACGGCGGTGGACGAGCCCGCAGACCTTCTACGTCAACATGCCCAATGGAACTGCGAGTGCGGGAGTGGACATCTTCACCCCATCACTGACACAGGCCTACACGTACGGCGAGTTCGCATGGGACGTCTGTTTTGCCATGGCCCGGTATGGAGCGATCGCCAACTGGCCGACGCACCCGAGCCTTCCAAGCGCCGCATACCTCGCGGCCAATCCGGGGTTCACCCAAGTTCATCCGTGTCTTCAGAACACACCAGCGACGATCGGGACCAAGTACTCGGCGATGTACATGCGTTTCGGCGGCGTGTCAGGTCCCGCGGGGGCGCCGGGCATCAATGCGGTCACGCGATCGTACGCGAGTGCGGCGTTCACGCCGCTTGGCAACATCTTCCCATTCAACGCTGCAACGCCGAACAGCACGGGGCCGACGGGAGACGGCATCAATGAGATCATCTTCTTTCCGAATCCAATGAACAATTTCATTGGGTTGACAAGCATGCTCATGCGGCCGACGTCCGGGGTGATCATCGAGTGCGACGTGCTGTTGAGTGCGAGGTATGCCACGTGGCCGCTACGCCAGAGCCTCGGCTGCCCCAGCGGGGTCCCAACGACATGCCCAGGCGGCCCCGGCTGGACCACCGCGATCACGCATGAGATTGGCCATCTCTTTGGGCTCGACCATACGAATCTCCACCCGGGGCTCGGTCCGGGCGCGTTTGGAACGCCATGCGTGCCGAATCCAGCCGGGAATGTGCCCTCGACCGTTCCCGGACTGACCACGCCGTTCGTGTTCACGTCCTACACATAGCTCCCCGAGATGGTTCCGAGCGTTACAGCGGTTCCCTATTGGCGTTGCAATCCAACGATTCCGCTGCATCCAGACGAAGTTTCCGGCATGGCAGAGATCTACCCTATCTCATCTCCGGGGCCGTCACCGGCAGATCCGACGGCAACGGTGCTCCCCATCATCAACGACTTCGGCCGCGTCGAAGGGACGGTGCGTTTTGCAGCAGACACGCCGCCGCCGCCGGTCCCATTCGGACTGAATGTGATCCCGCTGGCCACCGGTACGAGTCCCGCCCCGCTCGTCGGCAAGCTGTCTGGAACCGCACGGCTTTCGCCGACGAGCGTCGTCGGGCGAAGCAACACGCCGACGGGTGGCGCGTCCTCGGCACAGTTCCAGATCGAGGGTGTGCCGCCGCAGCCGGTCCCGCTCGTCGTTGGGCAGGCCTACAGCCTTCGCTGCGAGTCGACGCAGGCCCTTGGCTTCAGCCTTGCAACGGGTCCCGGTACGAACTTCCCATTCGCCGAGTGGTTCTACGATCCCGTATACAACGGGGCGAACCTGAACCGGATGTGGCAAGCGGGTCTCGACGGGCTCTATGCAGCAACATTGCAACCGCACTTGGGCTTCGGCAACAGCTTCGGGAGCCTGTATGTCGTTCCCGGATCGGTCGTTCAAGCCGACATCTTTCTTGACCTGGGAACAACTCCCGAGTCCGTCACACGTCCGATTGTTGCGCTCGATCAACGCGCGGGTCGACCTGTCCCGTTTGCTGGTTCTGTGATCACCGCGACAGTTGCCCACGACTACCTGCTGGACACGGCGTCGGCGGTGTGGGAGGTCGTCGGGTCGCCGCCGATTCCCGCCGGGACACCAACCTCAACGGTGACCGGACCACCGGACACGACGACGTGGACCTACTCGCTTCCGGCTTTGGTCGGTTCTTCGGGCGCGAGGACGGTCCGCTTTGCTGTCCGGGAGTTACCGGCCATTCCGCCAGTGAGTCCACCAAACCGTCCGCCGGTCGGCATCTCGGTCGCGACCGGAGTGAACGAGGTCAAGTTCTAGGGGTTGCGAGCCATGAACGCGCCGACTCCTCTCGTTCGTCCGCCGTCGTTTCTCCTGGGAGCGACCCTTGCATTCACGATCTTGGTGAGCGGGGGCCGGGCACAGTCGGTGTTTTCCGATCCCAACTACGCCTACGTCATGTCGCCGGCGAACCTTCCTTTCCCAATCTGGCAACACGCCACAAACGGCGGCATTCTCCTCCGCGACATGAATAACGACGGGAAGCTCGATGCCATCGTCAGCGAGGCGGACCCGTTCATCGAGATTGCTTTCGGGGACGGTGCTGGTGGGTTTGGGACAGCAACGGTCAACCTGATCCCATCTGTCGGGCCAAACCCTCCCGGCGACCTGAACTATCTTGCCGACACGGGTGACATCAACGGAGACGGGCTCGCTGACGTCGTAACCGTCACGGGGCAGCTTGTGAAGTTCCACCTGAACCAGGGCAACGGTGTTCTGCAAAGTTCGAACTTCTTCACAGGGCTTGCGTCGGTACGGTGGAGCACAGTCCTACTCACAGACCTGGATGGCGACGGCCGCGCGGAGCTTGTTATCGGCGGGTCTTATTTTGCGGGCACGTATCCAGGCGTCGTCGCGATCTACTCGTATTCGACGTCGGCGGGTACGTTCGTCCCGTCCACGAACTTGGTGCTCGGGCCGACCGAACAGTTGGGAGCTGTGACGATCGCCGACATCAACCATGACGGCCTTTACGACATCGTTGTCAGCACCTTCGATCCGGCTGGGCCGACGAGCGTGCGCGTGTTTACCAACACCTCTGCCCTGACGTTCGCGCAGCCGGTGTCCGTGGCTGTTCCAACACCGCCGTGGTGCCCGACATGTCAATCGCCCGTGCCTTACTACTTGCGAACAGGAGATGTGAATCTTGACGGTGTCGACGATGTTGTCGGCTTCGGCTCAGCCGGACAGTACACGCTCTGGACATTCTTGGGTTCCGCTACAGGAGCAGTTGTGCCGCTGCCGCCCCGGGCACTCGGCGGCTCGACCGCGATTTCGACGGGGCTATTTGACCGACTCGCCGGCGACATCGACGGGGACGGCTATCCGGAGTACTTGCTGTTCAATACGATCGTCCGGTTCGCGCCAGCGACGTCGCCGGTCGGGGTCATGCATCTCCCCGTCGCGGCGGGATATCCGTATCCCATCGCGAATGTGTCGAGCTTGGTTCAAGAAGACGCAGGTGACGTCGACGGCGACGGTGACATCGACGTCGTGGTTGCGGCGCCAATTCCCAACGGCTCGCAACCACCACCGAACTTTGGTTGGCTGGTGAAACTCGGCGTGTGCTTCAATCGGACCATCGACCACGCGGGCTGCGTTGCTGGGGCAGGTCCCGGGCTCTATGTCCCGATAGGAACTCCGGCGCTCGGCAATGCGGCGTTCACCCTCGGCATCTCCGGAGCGTCGCCGGGGAGCGCGGCCATCCTCGGCCTCTCGCTCGGCGGCGCGCCGCTGGCGGTGCCGGGGTGCACGCTGTGGATCGACACGGCTGCGAATCAACTCTTGCTCCCGGTCGGCTCGCTGGGCCTGATGACGACCGACGCGACCGGCGCAGCGACGGCGACGCTCTCCATTCCGACCACGCCCGGGCTGATGTTCTCGAGCTACTTCGCCCAGTGGCTCGTGGCGGACGCTTCCGGACCCATCACGCTCGCCGGTGCCAGCTACTCGTCCAGCATCTCGCGGCGGATCCTGATCTGGTGAGCCGACGTTCGAGGCGGCTGCGGCCCGCATGAGCCGCGGCTCGCGGCAAAGGGAGTCGGGATGCCGCCAGGGAGGCGGCCGAGGTTGCGCCTGACGACGCAGACCCGCACTGTTCGAAGCGCTGAGCGCGGGGTGTGGAGGCGCCGGCCATGAAAAGACCCGGGCCCGATCCGTGAGGACCGGGCCCGGGCGGCGCACTCAGAAGCGGTTCGTCAGTCGGAGCGTCGGCGCTCAGCGGATCTTGTGGCGTAGATCGACGCCGTATTGGTCACCAGTCGAGTGGCAGACGCCGCAGGCCTCGATGCCGCTCGCGCTCGTCTGCGACTTCATGTGACCTTCGACGTCGGTGCCGTCGTGACACGAGCCACAGACCGTCGTGTACTTCTTGGTCTCGTGAGCCTGCGACGGATGCGTGCGGTCGATCGGCGTCTTCCACGCGTTGTTGCCGGTGCCGTGGCACTTCTCGCAGTTCTTCACGCCGTCCGGCAAGGCCGGGAACACCACTTCGGGGTACATGTTCAGGCCGAAGTTCGCCGGGTAGGCACCGGAACCGAACCCGACGATGGTGTAGGTGGTCGCGTTCGCGAGCTCTTCACCGCGGTGGATCTTGTGGAGCATCTGGCGGAATTCGATGCTCACTCCCGGGGTCGCGGGCGCATTCGCCGCCACGTAGCGCGAGCGATCCTCGCCGCCGGCCGAGCCGTGGCAGAGGACGCACGTGTCGTAGCCGCGGCGACCGCCGCCGTGGGCGTAGACCGTGTCGTGACACGAGTCACAGTTCGCGGCCGACGAGATCACGGTCGACGGCGTGAGCGTCGTCGCCGTGCCGACGAGGAAGTCGAGGTTCGCGTTCTCGGAGGTCGCGCGGTACGAGTTGGTCTCCGTCAGCTGGACGTAGCTGAATGTGCGCGAAGCCCAGAGACCGACCGTGTACGTGCCGCTCTGGACTGCGAGGCCACCCCAGTCGCCCCACGTCTCGTCGATGTCCGGCGAGTCGTTGATCGGCGCGCCGTAGGTCGCCGGCATGACGAAGTCGGAGACGTAGTTGACGAGGACGACGTTGTTCGCGCCGAACTCGTTGACTTCCGTGATCTGCCCGAGGGCGGCGTTCACGGTGAAGTCCGTACCTGCCGTCTTCGACGTCAGCGTCACGACGCGCACCGGCGAGCCGGTGACGTGCGAGAAGCGGGTCGCGGGCTGGAAGCTCGTGGAGGCCTGGGACCCGAACCAGATCCGGTTCCCATCCACGAACTGGATGCGGAGGTATTCCTCCTTGCCCGCCACGCCGTCCTCGACGACGACGTAGGAGTTGCGGGCGAACCCGGTGGCGTCCGCGAGGTCGATGTAATTCTGGGCGATCCGGATCGCCGCCGTGGACGTGCTCTGCACTCCGCTTGCCGTTCGAACCAGGACCGACGTCAAACCGCCGGTGACGTTCCAGTGCGGCGTGCGGGACGTCGTGAAGGTGTCGATACCCGCGGTGGATACGCCCGCACGATCGAGCTGGACCAGTTCCGGAACGTTGATCGTGTAGACGGGGCCCGCGCCGATTCCGGCCAGCGGGACGGCGCCATTCAGGAGCAGGTTGCGGTTGGTCGTCGGACCCGTGATCGCCACGTTGATGCTGCCGAGCGACGACGCTGCGATCGTCGCACCGGCGTCATCCGTCAGCGAGAACGCGATGGCGACCTTCTCGCCCGTCTGGATCCTGCCGTCGGCATTGTTCGTGCCCGACTCGGCGACGGCGATCATGTTCACCTTCACTCCCGGATTCGTGACGGGGTCGAGCATGGGGTGCGTGTGCACTTCTTGCGTCGACAGAAGCGAGCTCGAGCCGCCGTGGCAGAAGCTGCACGACTGGTCGTTCGATTGGGGCGGCATCTCGAGGAGGTTTGCACCGTAGGGCTTCGTCGGATCCCAGTCGTCGTGGCACGAGCCGCACGCACGGCGCGTCGGGTGATCGTAGGCATTCGTGCCCTGCGCGGGCGCGGTGAGCGGACCTGTGCCGTCTGGATCGCCGTGGCACTTGTCGCACTTCGTGGGCGCCGAGCGCATCGTGTCTTCGAGGGCCTTCTGCGTGGCGTTGAGTGCGGTGTAGCCGTAGTCACGCGGCATGGGGAACGTGAGGTTCGGCCAGACGGGGAAGGCCACCGTCGAGAAGTCGATCACCGAGTTGTTGAAGCCGACGAGCTTGTACGGAGTCGGCGTCGCGGAGTAGTTGCGCGTGCCGTCCGGGTTCGTCGCCACGCCGTTCACCGATGGGAGGTGCTCGCCCGAGTGGATCTTGTGGATCATCACGCGGAAATCGATGGATGCGCCGGGCGTCCCGCCTTCGACGGTCGCGACGTTCCGGTCTTCCGAGCCCGAGGTGTGGCAGAGCAGGCAGTTCTTCACGTCCTTGCGGCCGCCGCCGTGAACGCGGAGATCGACGTGGCACTGGTCGCAGTTCTCCTGCTTGACGACCTCACGCGGTTCGATCGTCGTCGCCGTGCCCAGGAGGAAGTCCTTCGTGGCGTTGCCGGCGTCGCGGTAGTCCGTGCCTTCGAAGGAGTAGAGCTTGTAGCCTTCCATGCCGACCGTGTAGGTGCCGGAGGCGAGGGCGTCGCCCGTCATCTCGCCGTCCTCCGGTCCGAAGGACGCCGAGTCGTTCAGCGGCGCCTGGTAGGTCGCCGGGATCGGAACGAGGAACGTGTACTTCCAGGAACCGTCGGTGTTCTGCGTCGAGACCGCGCGAACGTCGGTCTGGCGGGCAATGACGACCTGGTAGTTCGACGTTGGACCGGACACGTAGATGCTGCCCGTGTTCAAGTCCGGGACCGTGATGGCCGTCCCGTTCTTCTTCTTCACGGTGAAGTTGACCGTGATGAAGTCGCCTGGGCGGAAGTTCCCGCCGGCGCCCGAGCCTCCGGTGAGGCCGAGGATCTCGAAGTTCACGCCCGGCATGTTGTCGTAGACGGTCAGGACTGGCGTGACCGGCGGGGGCGGATTGACCGGCGGGGTTCCGCCGCCACCACCTCCACCACCACCGCCGCCACCACCACCCCCGCCGCCACTGCAGGACGCCAGTCCTGTGACGAGGGCCAACGTGATCAGTGCCACACCAGCGAGCCGCTTCTTCATGCTGAGGTCTCTCATGATCCCATCCTCCGGAGACTGCGTTCCGAGTCGGTGATCGACAAAATCTGCGAGCGGGCCGAATGTACGCGGGTCCGAGTACGACTTGCAGTGGGTCTGATTCCCGCTCCGCATACGAACTGCGCGCTACGGACAGGAGCGTATGATCCCCTTGCGTGGTGCGTCGTATTCGCCTGCCGCAATTGGTCCCCATAATCAGCGCGCATCTCAGTGTGCGTCCCGGCGGTCGATCCGTCTCGAAGTCGCCGGTGTGCGTCCGCCCGCGTGGAATCCCGGGAGCGAGAGCATGACTCTTCTTTCAAGTGCGATGGTGCGATCGGTGGCGCTCGGGGCCGCGATCTACCTCTGCTGCGTGGCAACGACCCGCGCACAGGATACGGCTGCGGGCGATCGGGCGGCTGGCGACAGCCGCCCGACGTCGTCCGAGGGGAACAAGCAAGACTCCGCGCCCGCTTCCCGTCCGACGAAATCCCCAGGCACGGCTGAGTCACAGCCGGATGGGAAGGCGGCCGCGGGGGCGAAGGTGGGTACGGAGCAGCCGTACTCAGTCAGCGGGTCGCTCTCGCTGAGCTACCGAGGTCGCAAGACGGACGACGGGAACGACGAGGACCTGTATGGATACCTGTCCCTCGACGGTGGAAAGGCTGAGCTCGACGAGATCGCCTTTCACATGCTCGGCCGGCTGACGTGGGATCTGGACGGCGACGCCTCGAACAAAGGGAATCCTTTCGGGTCCCTCAACGACGTCGGCGGCGATTCGGTGGACGTGAAGCTCTACGAGGCCTACGTCGACCTGTCCGGGTCTCTTGCGCCCGACTCTCTCGGGATGCGCAGGGTCCGCCTGGGGCGACAGAACGTCTTCGCCGGATTCACCTACCTGATGGACGGTGCTCGCGTCGATTTCCAACCCATCGAATCGCTGGGGCGCATGCGGATCGACGTTTACGGCGGCGTTCCCGAGTACCTCTACGAGTCCTCACGCTCCGAGGATTGGATCGTGGGGGCGGACGCGTCGTTCCAGCCGTGGACCGACGGGCGCGTCGACATCCGGTACGCTCACGTCGAAGACAAGAACGAGTGGGTCGATCACGAGGTGAACGACTTCGCGTCGTTGGGCCTGCGGCAGCAACTCACGAAGGACCTGCGCGCCGCGGCCACATGGGACACGGTCGATGGCGCGACGCGGGACGTCAACTGCCGGCTCTATTGGGACGACACGGCCGACGATCTCTCGATCCGCGCCACCTACCGGTACGAGGCGACGATCACGTCCGAGTACACCACGACCTACGACCCGTACTTCGGCGTTCTGGGAACGTCCTTCGCCTATCACCAATTCCAGTTGGACGGCTCCAAGCTTTTCGACACGCACTTCGGCATCGATGGGGGAGTCTCGGGCCGTTTCCTGAACGACGACGACCGCGAGGGCCCGTTCAACCACGAGTTCGTCCGCGGGTGGCTCACGCTGAATTCGTTCCGCTGGCCGGTCGACGAGATCGACCTGGCGCTGACCGGCGAGATCTGGGAGTCGTCGGGGGACGACACCGCATCCCTCGGCGGCGAGATCACCTGGCACCCGACCGACAAGCTCCGGTTCGGCCTGGGCAGCTACTACAGCCTGTTCAAGCACGACCTGTTCATCGTGGCCGAACGAGAAGACGTCACCACCTTCTTCCTGAAGGTGCGATGGCTGTTCGCTGACGACTTCCGCTGCGACGCCCGATACGAATTCGAGACGGGCGACGAGGGCGACTTTCACACCGGTACGATCGGATTGACCTGGACCTTCTGAGGAACTCGCATGCGGTACTGGATCATCGCGACGGGTGTGTTCGTGACGATGCTCGGCGTCCTGGCCTGCGCGTCCGTTCTGGATGTCTCGCCGGGTGCGGAGAGCCGCGCGACGGGACCCCAGTTCGACCACGCCGCACACATCTCACGCGGGGTGGAGTGCGCCGACTGCCACGGTGCCGAACCCGAGCAGTTCAATCGGATGCCCGAGCTCGACTCGTGCACCGAGTGTCACAACGACATCGACGGCGAAAAGCCGCCTGAGAAGCGCGCCGCGGCCTTCTACGATGCCGACAAGAAGGGGAAGTGGACCCACGCATCCAAGCTGGATCGCGAGCTCGTGTTCCCGCACGCGCAGCACGTGACTGCGCTCGGGAAGGACTGCACGGCGTGCCACGGAGACGTCGCGGAGTCGAAGACGAGCACGGGCTTCGCACCGTTGACGATGGGCGCCTGCATGTCGTGCCACGAGCAGAAGGCGCCGGGCAAGAACGACTGTGCGGTCTGCCACACGCAGATCCGTCGTGACGTGGCGCCCAAGTCCCACCGACTCGGCTGGAAGCGCGAGCATGGGCGCAAGTTCTCGGAGGGCGACATGGAGCCGCTTCCCGTCGACTGCTCCGTCTGCCACAAGAAGTCCGACTGCGACACGTGCCATCGCGCTGAGGCCCCGCAGAACCACACGAATCTCTGGCGACTTCACGGGCATGCGGCCGCGGCGTCGCTCGACCGAGAAGGCTGCCGCGTCTGTCACACGACCGACTCGTGCTTCCAGTGCCACGAAAACACCAAGCCGCGCAATCACACCGCGACCTGGGGGAGCCCGTTCGATCGTCACTGCAACTCGTGCCATCTGCCCGTCGAGGGCTTCGACGATCAAGGGTGTGCCGTGTGTCACAAGGGTTCGCCGGGCCACGCGTCGGCGCCCATGAAGCCGGGGAACGCGCCGCACCTCACGACGAACCCGGCAAACTGCCGCGAGTGTCACGTCGTGATGAGGCACCCCGACAATGGACAGTCGTGTCTCCTTTGCCACCGATGAAACCGTGCCGCTATACCGCAGTGCGAAACTTCCGCTACAGCCCAGTGCGTAGTGCGCTCGCAAAAGCGACGCAGGGAGGCCGGCCGGGCTATGAGCGGGTTGGGGGCAGATCTACATTGCGCCGAAGCCGTTGTGGGACACCGAATGACGCGATTTCCTGAGCTCAGCTGCGCCATGGCGGGGACGCGAGTCCTCGAGCCACCGGCTCACTGGCGCGGCGGAGGCTGCGAATGAGTCACACAAGGGATCCCGGGGCGCGCGGTGTCGGTGGGTTGGCCGCATGGGATCGAACGGGCAGGCGCGGCCTTTGCATTCCGATGCGGCGTGCGACCACCCCCGGGGGTGTCGCCGTTGCGAAGTCCGAACTTGGGCCTGGCGTCCATGGAGCGCACGAAACGACCAGTCCGAAGGAGCAATGATCATGAGGTTCACGATTCCCGCAATTCTCCTGTGTGCCGTGTTCCTTGGAGCCGGCACGCTCTCTCCGGTCACGTCCGACGACTCGACGGGCAGCTGCCTGCGTGACGACAAGCCGCAGTACGTCGGGGCCGAGAGCTGCAAGAAGTGTCACTTCAAGCAGTTCACCAGCTGGAAGAAGACGCCGATGGCCAAGTCCTTCGACCTGCTGAAGCCTGACCAGGCGGTCGAGGCGAAGACCAAGTACAAACTCGACCCCAAGAAGGACTACACCAAGGACGCCAAGTGCCTCGCGTGCCACACGACGGGCTACGGTCTGGCGGGCGGCTACCCGGCGGTCGTCGAGGGCAAGGCCTGGACGGAGGAAGAGACCAAGCGCGCGCCGACGATGGAAGGCGTGCAGTGCGAATCGTGCCACGGACCGGGCAGCCTCACGGGTCCGTTCAAGAAGGACAACGAGAAGTTCGCGAAGGCGGACGTCCTCAAACTCGGCATGATCGAGCCGACCGAAGAGAACTGCAAGACGTGCCACAACGACAAGGGCGCGACGTTCGACAAGGACCGGAAGTTCGACTACGCGACGTCGATCAAAGACGCGACGAAGCTCCATCAACACGTCGAGCTGAAGAACAAGCACTGAGCCGTACGGAACGACTCTCTCGCTGCGGCGTTCCCTCGTGACGCCGCCACACCCGGGCCTGTTCAGGCTCGGGTGTCCCTCCCACCGCGCAGAGACTAGGAGAACTGATGAGCCAGCCCGAACAGATTCCGATCCCACGTCGCGGCCTGCTCCGGATGCTCGGGTCCGGGGTCGTCGCCACCGTTGGCATGCTCTTCTATCCGGTTGCGCGGTTCCTGCGGCCCAAGTCCAGCGAGATCAGCGGTGGCAACCTCGAAGCCGTCGCGCCCTACAAGGTCAACGAACTCAAGCCGGACGCCGACGGCCACTGGCCCGCGCCGTTCAACTTCGGTGGCAAGCCGTGCCTCGTCATCAAGACGAAGGATGGCGAGGTCCGTGCGCTGAACGCCGTCTGCTCGCACGTCGATTGCACGGTGCAACACCGGCAGGATCGCGGCGACATCTTCTGCAACTGCCACAACGGGGTGTACGACCTCATGGGACGGAACGTGTCCGGGCCGCCGCCGCGGCCGCTGGAGATGTACAAGGTCACGTTGCGGGGGAAGCCCGGACAGGAGGAGATCCTTGTCTCCCGCAAGAGTTGAGGACGCGAAGGCCGCGCCGGCTCCGCAGGGCAAGCTGTCGGCCTTCCTCGATGAACGACTGGGGCTGGACGCTGCGCGCGAGCTCGCGGCGCACAAGCGCGTCCCGATCCACAAGACGTCCGCCTTCTACTTCCTCGGTGGAATGGCGCTGTTCCTCGTGGCGATCCAGTTCATCACGGGAATTCTCCTGAGCCTCTTCTACAAGCCGACTCCTGACGGCGCGTTCGAGAGCGTTCAGCGCATCATGACGGAGGTGGATTTCGGGTGGCTCATCCGCTCGATCCACTCCTGGGCGGCCAACCTGCTGATCGGCGTGCTGTTCATCCACATGCTGACGGCGTTCATCATGCGGGCGTACCGGCGTCCCCGTGAGATCACGTGGGTGACCGGCTTCCTGCTGCTCATGATCTTCCTCGCCTTCGGGTTCAGCGGATACCTGCTGCCGTGGAACCAGTTGGCGTTCTTCGCGACGCGCGTCGGCACGGCGATCGTCGGCGTGGTGCCGATCATCGGCCACGATCTGCTCGTCTTCACGCGTGCGGGGGACAACGTGACGGGCGACACGCTCGCCCGATTCCACGCACTGCACATCGCAATCCTCCCGCTGACGACGCTCGCGCTGCTCGGATTCCACCTCTACCTCGTGCAGAAACACGGGATGAGCGTGCCCGAGCACGTCGCAAAGAAGCACGGCGGCGAAGCGAAGGTCCCGTCGATGGGGTTCATCCCCCATTTCCTCCTGCGCGACATGATCGGCTGGTACATCGCCCTCGCGGTGCTTGCAGCCTTCGCCGCACTGTTTCCCTGGGAGCTCGGGGAGAAGGCCGACCCGTTCGGAAGCGCGCCCGAGGGCATCCGCCCCGAGTGGTACTTCCTCTTCATGTTCCAGGCGCTGAAGAAGCTGCCGGCACACATCCTCGGCATGGAGGGTGAGGTGCTCGGGATCCTCTTCTTCGGGCTGTGCGGACTGGCGCTGCTGTTGGTGCCGTTCATCGACCGCAGTGAGAGACCCGGGCTCGGACGTCGCATCCTCGTGGCGCTCGCCTGGATTTCCGCGCTGTTCTTCTGCGGCATGACCGTGTGGGGGCTGATGGAATGAGCACACCAACACGAATCCGCGTCCCATGGCTCCTCGCGTGCATCGCGGTTTGCGGCGTCATGCTCGTGGCCCAGGACAAGCCTGCAGCGGCCGAGAGCAAGCCGGCCACGTCCGGATGTCTTTCGTGCCATGCGGATCCCGAGCGGTTCGAGGAGAAGGACCGCCACTTCATGGTCTCGGAGAAGGACTTCGCCGCCGACTATCACTGGCAGCGCGGCCTTCGCTGCGAGGACTGCCACGGTGGCAATCCCAAAGGCGAGGAGTACGCCGACGCGCACAGCCAGAAAGATGGCTTCCGCGCGATCAAGTCGCCGGCGGACGTGCCCGGCTTCTGCGGCCGATGCCACTCCGACATCGAGTTCATGCGCAAGTACAAGCCGTCGCCGCGCACGGATCAGGTCGCCGAGTACTGGACGAGCGGCCACGGGAAGCGCCTGAAGGAGTCCGCCGACAAGAAGGTCGCGACGTGCGTGTCCTGCCACGGCAGCCACGGGATCAAGGCAGTCGAGGACCTCGCGTCGCCCGTGTACGCGACGAACGTGGCGACGACCTGCGGGAAGTGTCACGCCGATACGCAGCGCATGGCGGGCGTGAAGCACCACGACGCACCGCTGCCGACGAATCAGCTGGATCTCTGGCAGAAGAGCGTGCATGGCGTCGCGATGTTGAAGAAAGGCGACGTGAGCGCGCCGACGTGCAACGACTGCCACGGCAACCACGGCGCCGTTCCGCCTGAAGTCGGATCGGTCGCCAACGCTTGCGGCACCTGCCACGGCAAGATCGCCGAGCTGTTTTCCGGCACGCGCATGAAGCACCAGTTCGAGGAGGTCAAGCTCCCCGGGTGCGCCACGTGCCACGGTTACCACGACATCCACAAGCCGTCCGACGAGATGATCGGTACGGATTCGGCTGCCGTTTGTGCCAAGTGTCACAACGACAGCCGATTCGGCGCTCCCGCGTCGGGGGCGAAGGTTGCCGAGGGAATCCGCGGGAAGATCGAAGGTCTGAAGTCCGAGATCGCCGTGGCCGAGGGAATGATCGCGGACGCCGAGCGCCGTGGAATGGAAGTTCGGACCTCCAGGTTCGAACTCGTGAAGGCCCGGGGAGCCCTGACCAATGCACGTTCGCTGGTGCATACGTTCTCCGCGAAGCCGGTCGACGAGGCCGTCGCCGTCGGTCGTGCCGTGACCGACAAGGTGAAGCTCCAGGCGAACGCCGCCATGGACGAGTACACGGCGCGGCGCGTGTGGCTCGTCTGGTCGCTCGCGCTGATCCTGGTCGTGATCGGAGTGCTGGTCGTCGTCATTCGTCGCATGCCGCTGCCGGTCGAGGCATCGGCGGCGAAGGCCGGGTAGACCGGACCGGTGGCGGCGCCAGCGCCGCCCGCGGCGCCCCTGGCGCGGATCTGAAAACGAAGAGACTGGACATGATCATCATCATTCGACCCGGCATCGCGGTGGACGCGCGGCGCGACCTCGAAGAACGGATCGCCGGGCTCGGTTGCACCGCGCAACTCGTGACCGGCAACTCGAACGCGCTGCTCCTCGTGGCTGCCGGCCGTGACGAGGGCGCCGTCGAGGCCGCGCTCGCGGATCACCCAGCGGTCGAGCGATTCGTCTCCATGCCGGCGCCTGGGACTTCGAGGCAGCTCTCAGCGAGACGGAGCTTCCTCGGCGTCGTGATCGGCGTCCTGACGACGGTGCTCGCCGCCGCTGCCGCCGCGATTGCCGGGGGGTTCTTCCTCGGTAAGGGCGCTCGACGGGCGCGCCGCGACGTCATCCCGGCCGGCACGGTCGACGACTTCGACAAGCGTCCATGGCGGACGGTCGAAGCGGAGGGCACTCCGGTTCTCGTCGTCCGCACGGCTGCCAAGGACTATCGTGCGCTCGCGAGCATCTGCACTCACTCCGAGGTGTGCCAGGTCGAGTGGGACGCCCGGCGCGACCAGGTCGTGTGCCCCTGTCATCGCGCGGCCTACGACGTGTTCGGGAACGTCCTCCATGGTCCGCCGCCGAGGCCGCTGAGGACGTTCCCCGTCGCCGTGATCGATGGCCGCGTGTACGTGAAGACGCACGCGTGATCGTTTTTCGAGGCGCCAGGCTGGCAGGGATGGAATCGAACCACGATCGAGTCCCGCGCCGGCCGCGGGGTGGCGGAGTGCGGTGATGCCTCCGCGGCTTTGTGCGCATGGGGAGCGGAATCGGTGTGCGGGATCGTTCGCCGCCCTGACGACGACGGAGTAGCGCGATGGCATTCTTCAAAGGCTTGCGGGCTTGGCTCGGGTCCAGTGTCGACAGCCGCACCGTCGGTGCGCTGTTGCGGTGGGTCGGGTTCCTGTATCACCCGCTGGACGACAGGCTTCGGCCCGGTGAAGCCATCGCGCGTGCGTGGCGTCGGCCCATCTACCGAGGCGTCGGCTGGATGCACGTCTTCGGACCTGCGGCCCTGTTCCTCGTGTTCGTTCTCGCCGGTACCGGAATCCTCCTCAGTTTCCATTACGAGGCCCATCCGGAGACGGCGCACACGAGCGTGCTGGAGATCACGGCCGAGCTACCCGCCGGCTGGCTCGTCCGGGGTACCCATCATTGGGCCGCCGAACTGCTCGTGGTCCTCGTCGCCGTGCATGTCCTGCGCGCCTTCTTCAGCCGGGCGTTCCGAGCGCCGCGGCAGGCCAACTGGGTCGTCGGCCTCCTGGTTCTCCCGGTGGTCCTCAGCCTTCATTTCACGGGCACGCTCCTGCCGTGGGATCAGGCCGCCTACTGGAACGGTGCCCGCGCCCTCCGCCCGGGGACCGGGATCGGGATCATCGGAGCGTTCCTCGGACGTTTCGCCGACGGGACCGATCTCTCGAACGCGGCGCTGGGGCGCGCGTTCGCGCTTCACGTGATCCTCCTGCCGTGGACCCTGTTCTTCCTCCTCTCGACGCACTTGCGACTCGTGTGGCGCCACGGTTTGACGCCACCGGTTCCGCCGCGAGGCGGCGAACCGCCCAACGAATCCATGCTCGCGGTACTCCGGGTCGACGCCACGCAGGCGGAAGTCGCCGTGCTCCGCGCACAGATCGAAGCCGAGAACGTCCAGCTCCGCCAGGAAGCGCTGGAGGGACGTGCCGTGTTCCACATCGAGGGCTGCCGTTCCGAGCTTGCCGCGACACTGAGCCGTGACCCACGCGTCAAGGAAGTGGTCGCCATCTCGCCGGGACCTGCGGGAAGGACGTTCTTCCCCAATCACTTCCTGAGGATCTTGGGCACGAACCTCGTCATGGCTGGCGCCTTGGTGCTCCTGTCAGCGTGGCTTCCGCCACCGATCAATGGAGCACCGGACCAGTTCCACCGAATCGCCTCCACCACCCGCCCGTGGTACGTCCTGTGGTTCCACGGACTGGAGGACCTGGTGCCGCCGACGCTGTCGGTCCTGGTCACGGCAGGCCTGTGGCTCGTCGTGATCGTCGCCTTGATCTGGCCGATGCTCGATACGCACTTCGACGGCAGGCCCAAGCGTCCCTACCTGACCCCGGCAATCGGGATCGCCCTCCTATTCGGGTTGGTGGCGTTGTCCATCCACGGAGCGGGATTGTCATGAGGACCACGCTGGTCAGCTCGGTCGTCGCCCTGTCGATCGCCCTCGTCTGGGGAGCGGCCCTCGCCCCCGGACAGACGACGACCCGCCCCACGGGGGACAAGGCGTGCGCCGTGTGTCACGGCAAGGAAGCGGCGCTGCACGTCACGGGCGTCCACGCGGACGCCGGTGTCGGTTGCGTCACCTGCCATGGCGGCGATCCCTCGATCGGGACGCGCGCCGCGTGCATCGACAACCCCGCATTCAAGGGCGTGCCGCGCGGCAAGGCCGTCGTGGAGCTGTGCGGGAATTGCCACAGCGACCCCGATGCCATGTTCCGCTACGGACTGCCGACAGGACAGCTGGCGTACTACCAGCGTAGCCCGCACGGCAAGGCGCTGATGGAGAAGGGCGACAAGAACGTCCCGACCTGCATCGACTGCCACCGGGCCCACGACGTCCGCAGCAAGACTGATCCCGAGTCGCCGACGTATCGGGCGCGGGTGCCCGTGACCTGCTCGCGCTGCCATGCAGACGTCGAGCGGATGAAGCCGTACAAGCTCACGGCCGACGTCTTCGAGAAGTACTCGAAGAGCGTTCACGGCAAGGGGCTGCTCAGCGGGAAGCAGCTGCGACTTCCGAACTGCAGTGACTGCCACTCGGCGCACGGGGCGCGGCCCGCAGGCGTCACGGAAGTCGCGGACGTTTGCGGGCAATGCCACGTCGCCGCGCGGGACTACTTCAGGCGTTCCCCGCACTTTGCCGCCGCGACCGCCGGGAAGATGCAGGAATGCACCAGCTGCCATCGATACCACGACATCGAGGAGACGTCGGACGTGGTCACGGAAGGCTGGAAGCCGCTGGCCTGCGCGCAGTGCCACGAAGTCAACGGCAAGAGTGACAAGGGAGCCATGGCCGCGCACGCGATGGCCGATCTCATGTCCGGGCTTCGCAACCGCGTCTCCGAGACGACGGACCGCATCACCGACGCTCGCAGCAAGGGCATCGTGGTGCGCGCGGAAGAGACCTACATCAACGATGCGCGTCACTCGCTCGTGATGGCAGGTCCCGTGGGACACGCGGCGTCCGTCGATGAGTTCAAGGCGCTCGTCGCGAAGGCGGACGGCGTCGTGACGAAGGTGGATGAATCCCTGTCGGTGAAGCTCCGGAACATCCGCGACCGCCGCATCCTCGCTGCGATCGTCTTCAGCGCGATCGGCATCCTCGTCGCCGCGTTGTACGTGCACGTGCGACGGCTGAGCCGGCTGCGAGTCGCGGCGGACACTCCGGCGGAGGGCCGGCCGTGAGCATCCTGCAGAGGATCAAGCGAATCTGGACCCGCGCGCGTGCGCTCGCGGTGACGGCGTTGATCGTGATGACGATCCTCTTCGGCGTCGGTGCCGTGGGGACGACCGGCATGGTCGCCTACACCTCGCGCTCCGATTTCTGCAAGTCGTGTCACATCATGGAGCCCTACTTCGAATCGTGGAAGCACTCGGCGCACAGCAAGGTCGAGTGCGTGGATTGCCACTTCGAACCTGGGCTCCTCGAGACCGTCGACGGGAAGTTCAAGGCGATCAACCAGCTCACGAAGTACGTGACCAACACGGAGGGGACGAAGCCCTGGGCCGAGGTCAGCGACCAGAGCTGCATGCGGTCGGGCTGCCACAGCGAGCGGCTCCTGTCCGGACCCATCGCGTTCGGCCGAGTGAAGTTCGACCATCGCCGCCACCTGCTCGAGACGCGCCGCGGCCGCCAGCTTCGATGCACGAGCTGCCACTCGCAGATCGTTCAGGGCGAGCACATGTCCGTGACCGGCTCCAGCTGCTTCCTGTGCCACCTGCGTCCGTCGGAGCAGAGCGAGGCGCACGCCGACTGCAACACGTGCCACGGACCGCCCGCCGAGGACCTGAACGTCTCCGGGCGTCCGTTCCGTCACTCCGAATGGGTGGGCCGCGGGGCGGAGTGCGTCCTGTGTCATCGGAACGTCACGCGCGGGAGCGGACTCGCGAAGAAGTCCCGGTGCACGACTTGCCACGGTGCCCCCGAGCACCTGAACCGATTCAACGACGTGGCGTTCATCCACGAGAACCACATCACGAAGCACAAGATCGAATGCGATCAGTGCCACGAGGAAGTGGAGCACAAGCTTCCCGAGCGGGATCACGTGACGACGGCGGGGGACTGTGGGCAATGCCACACGGCACTGCACGACACGCAACACCTGATGCGTTCGGGAACGGGAGGCGCTGGCGTCGAGGGCCGGCCGGACCGGATGTTCGAGACGCGCGTCGATTGTGCAGGTTGTCATCGTGGCTGGCCGGGCGCCGAGAGCCGCAAGACGCGCAACGGGGGGATGCCCGTGGCCGGCGACACGTCGTGCATGCACTGCCACGGCCCTACGTTCGGGAACATGCTCACGGGCTGGCGGACGGAAGTGACTGGCGCCCTCACGAGCCTGGATGGGGCGGTTGCCGGGCTGGAGAAGGCGGGGGCGGCGGCCAGGTCGTCGCAGTCGCTCGAGATCGCGCGCAAGAACCTGGACCTGGTGCACTCCGACGGCTCGAACGGCGCCCACAACATCACGTACACGCTGGCATTGCTCCGCAAGACGAAGGACGCGATCAACGAGGCCGGCCCAGGGCTCGATCCGGCGTTCAAGCCCCTGGACATCGACATCGGCGTTCCGCGGAAGCTCGACACGCACTGCGCCGATACGTGCCACGTCGATGCGGCGCGAATCAACGTCCGGTTCGGCGGAGTCCAGTTCCGTCACCGCGCCCACCTGGCGAAGACGGACCTCGACTGCAACGCGTGTCACGACGAAGACAAGCACGGCGTGACGACGTTCAAGCCGAAGGACTGCACTGATTGCCACCACGGCAACGACAAGAAGCCCGACTGCGCCACGTGCCACGATCGGGAGGCGGCGCTCCTCACGGGGAACATCCGCATCGAGGGCGCGACGCTG
This sequence comes from Planctomycetota bacterium, assembly GCA_044222185.1. Classification (GTDB taxonomy): domain Bacteria; phylum Planctomycetota; family CAIWVZ01; genus JBGANV01. Next base: position 2,014,025 of record JBGANV010000001.1, on the reverse strand, counting down.
GATCTCAAGAACGACATGGCGAAGGTGGCGTGCACGGAGTGCCACAAGCGCCAGGACCCGAAGGACCTCGTCGCCGAGGTCCGCGCAGAGTGCATCGCCTGCCACAAGAAGCAGGAGAGCTACGGGTCCATGCTGGATCAATGGCGTGAAGCCATGGCCGATGAGTCGAAGACCCTGTCGGACCGACTGAAGGCCACGGAACTCAAGATCTCCGCGGCGGCTCCAGGAGCCGCCACCACGGAAGCACGCGCACTTTTCGCGAAGGCGAAAGCCTGTTTCGAGGCGGGTGCGCTGGCAGGACCCTCTCACAACACGAACGGAGCATCCTCGCTGTTCACAGCCGCGAGCTCCTTCCTCGACGAATGCGACAAGAAGCTCGGAAAGTGACGGCAGGGATGCGCTGAGGAACACGAACATGTGTCCGCGAGTCTTTGCGGTCGTCGTCGTTCTCCTTGCAGTCGACGCGGCAATGGCTCAACAGCCATCGTGCGTCGAATGCCACGCGTCGAAGGACGCGCTGGCGAAGGCCCTGGGTGATCCGACGAGGCCGGTGGAGCGGCTTCTCGTCGACAAGACCCGTTTTGATCGCTCCGTGCACAAGTCGAAATCCTGCGACGAGTGCCACATGGATTTCGGCCCGTACCCGCACGAGAAAGGGCGGACGACTGCGGGTTGCGCCGACTGCCACGACGAGGCCGCCAAGGTCTTCGCGAAGAGCGTTCACGGACGCGCCGCATCGAGCGCCCCGGAGAGCCGCCCCGCCGTCTCCGTGACCTGTCAGTCGTGCCACGGCGTGCACGACATCTTCAAGCCGTCCGACCGCGAGTCGACGCTGTATCCGCTGAACGTTCACGTGACGTGCACGAAGTGCCATGCCAACGGAGCCACGGATGCACCGATCGGCAGCCCTCTCCGGTTCGAGAGGTACGCGAGCGACGTGCACGCCCACGGAATCATCGTGGCGGGGCTGACGGTGTCCGCCACCTGTGTCGCGTGCCACGGCGGCCACGACATCCACGCCAAGAAGGACCCCGACTCGCCGTTGGCCAGGGAGCGCGTAGATCAGAAGTGCGGGAAGTGCCACGTGACGCCCTTCGAGGAGTACCGGCGCAGCGTCCATCACCTGAAGTCGAACGGGGCCGAGCACAAGGGCGCGACCTGCACGGACTGCCATCAGCCGCACGGCATCAAGACCGCGGAACCCCAGTTCATCTCCGACTCGGTCGCGTCGTGCTCGCGATGCCACGACGAGCGCGGCGTGTCGTTCCGCCTCACCTACCACGGCAAGGTCACTTCGCTCGGATACGACGGCCGCGTCGCGACGTGCAACACGTGCCACGAAAACCACGAGATCCTTCCCGAATCCCAGCCGACCTCGTCCATCAACCCGGCACGGCGCGTCGCCACGTGCGGCCAGTGCCACGAGAACTCCAACCCGTCTTTCGCCGGCTATCTCGTTCACGCGGATCCGAAGAAATCCAGCGAGTACCCAGGCCTGAATGCGGTCTGGCTCGTGATGATGGGCCTCATCCTGACGGTGATGACGTTCGGAGGGCTCCACGTGTTCCTGTGGCTCGCACGCTCCCTGCTCGCGCGGGAGTGGCGGCTGAACCACGAGGGCCACGGCGAGCACGTCCGCTGGATCCGGCGGATGAAGAAGGTCCACATCGGAGTGAACGTCGTCGCGACGACGGCGATCCTCATGCTCGCCGGCACCGGTCTGCCCCTCTACTTCAGCCAGGAGCGATGGGCTCGCACCGTCATGAAGGTGTTCGGCGGGACGACGACGGCCGCCCTGTTGCATCGGTTCGCCGCAGTCCTGCTTCTCCTGACGTTCGCCTTCTTCGTACTGCACGTCCTCTGGCGGTTCATCGTCAAGCGTGAACGTGGCCTGTTCCGCGGGCCGTGGTCCATGGTTCCGCGCCTGAAGGACTTCCAGGACCTCGCAGGGAACTTCCGCTGGTTCCTGGGTCGCGGTCCGAAGCCCCAGTTCGGGCGATGGATCTACTGGGAGAAGTTCGACTTCTGGGCGGTGTTCTGGGGCATGGGAATCATGGGACTCACGGGTGCCATGCTCTGGTTCCCCGAGTGGTTCTCGCGCGCCATGCCTCCGTGGCTCCTGAACGCGGCGGGCGTCATCCATGGACTCGAGGCGCTTCTGGCGGTCGCATTCCACTTCGCCGTGCAGGCATTCCAGACGAATCTCCGTCCGGACAAGTTCCCGCTCGACGTGGGCTTCTACACCGGCGTCGTGCCGGAAGGCGAGCTCAAGGAGGAGCGACCGGAGGAGTACGAACTCCTCGTCAAGGAAGGACGCCTCGCGGAGATGGTGACGCCGCCGCCGTCGCGTGGAGTGCGGATCGCCGCGCGGATCTTCGGCGCCACGACGATCGTCCTCGGGCTCGCGCTGCTGGTCATGACCGGCTACGCGCTCGTGTGAGTCCTGCGCCGCCGCGATCGAGCCCCACCCGAGCCTCGGCTCGGGTGGGCTTCTGCGCTCACTCGACCTTGAAGACCTTCGCGCCCGCCGCGCACCGAGCCGTGTCGGAGCCCGCCACGGCGATCACCACCGCATAACGGCCCTTCGACAGGGTCGGGGGCAAGGTGATCGACGCTTCGACGGCGCCGCCCTTCATGGGGACGGTCTGGCGCACGATGCTGACGTCGTTCGCGCGAAGGTGGCGCGCCTTGATCTCGTCCGCGCCCGCGTTCACCGGGGCCGACTCGCCGGCCGGCGGCGACCCGCGGTCACGCCGCGCCTCGATCGTGACGACGGCCTCGCCGTCACCGCCCTCCGGGAGTGACGCCTTCACGGTCACCGTCTCGCCGGCGGCGGCCTTCTCCGGCGCCTCGATCGAGGCGAACGCCGCCGGGAACGGGATCAGCTGCGCCGGATCCCCGAGCAGGTTGTAGAGGTAGAGGTGGTCGCGCACGAGCGTCGCCCCTTTCACCTGCTTCGAGAGCTGCGCTTCGGCGATCATGGCGAGTGCACCCGACGATTCGGCGAGCATCTTCTTCTTGCCGGCCACGAGGACGTCGCCGACGCGGTTCTTCCGATCGAAGAACGGTGCCACGAGGCTCTTGCCGAGCAGGGCGTTGGGGTAGGGGTGGCTGATGCGCGAGGAGGCGATCACTGCGATGGGGCCGCCCGGGCGTGCGAGCATCTGTTCGGCGATGCAATCCCGCTCCGGTGCATCGTAGTGGCCGGTCGAGCACGCGATGATCGTCATCACGGGCGAGCGCCCCTCGTTGTTGAGCTTGTCGACGTCCGCGACGCGGAGAATCGGGTAGTTCCCCGCGGGCGTCGACACCCGGTCGAACGCTTCCGGCGAGCCGTGACCGATGTAGGTGAACACGAGTCCACCGGCGTTGAACGAGTCGATCACGCGCTGATTGAACTCCGGGGCGGGGTAGTACCAGTTGGAGTTCGGGTTCGCGTACGTCATGTCGACGTTGAACTCCGGCGGGATGTCGTCGGCGAGCACGCCCGCGACGACCTTCTCGATCATGCCGTCGACGAGCGGCCCGAATCGCCCCTCGCCGGCGAAGAAGGTCATCTTGCGGCGCCAGTCCCCGGCCGGTGGACGCTTCTCCTCGGTGATCACGCGCTGGATGAAGTCGAGCACGTCGTCGCGGCGGCGGAATGGGAGGCGGCCGACGGCGATTTCGGGCACGCCGTCGCCGTCCGTATCACCGTAGAGCGCGTCCGTCCCCGTGACGCCGTTGTAGTCGGTCATCACGAGAGTCGCCGGAATCGTCTCCTTCGTGTTGACGAACGTGCAGTCCAGGTCCGCGTCTCCAACGAGGAGAAGGTACCGGGGTTTCGTCTTCCAGTTCTTCGCGGCCGCGGCCATGAAGCTCTGGATGGCGACGGGCGAGTAGACGCCGTTCGTGAAGGTGTCGTAGAGCTCGCGGGCCTCGACGACCAGCGACTTCAACCCGGAGGCTTCGCGGTGGTCGATGAGCGGCTGCAGGACTGGTCGCAGGTCCGTCGTCGTGACGACGACGTAGTCGGCGCCAGGACCCGGCATGTGCGCCTGCGTCGACCGGAGGCGCGTCACGAGGAGCGGCGGGCGGGCTCCACCGACGGAGGTGATGCCGAGCGTCACGTCCTTGTCGCCGGCGACGGCGATGTCGGCGCTGCGCCACAACCGCTTCGCTTTGGCATCGACGATCAGGTAGCCCTCGTCGTGGCGGTGCTCGATGCGGAAGTGCCTCGGGGCCGCGTCTCGGCCCGCGGCGATGTGGACGACGCGTTGCTCGCGAGAGACCGTGGGGCCGGCGATCTGCGCAAGGTAGGAGACGGACACGCTGTCGAGCAGGACGGAGTTGGCGCGGTGGCCGCCGAGTTCGTTCCCCGGATCCTTGTAGGTTGGCGTCGGTGATTGGTCGATGAGGCGCACCATGTTTTCACGGCCGAGCAGGTTCCCCGGGATGGTGACCTCGATCGTCTTCTCGAGCTTCGTGTTCCAGGTGATCGTTCCGACCTCGGTCCCGTTGAATTCGATGCGCAGCTTCTGATCGATGCCGTCGATGAGGGCTCCAACGAGGTCCAACCGCAGGCGTCCGGGCGCGGTCTTCAGGGGGCGCGGTTCGAGGACGAGGGGGACCTGCGCCGTCGTCGGGTCCTCGTTTTCCGCAGCAGGCGCGGCGCGCTTCGTGGGCGCGCCAGGCGCGTGGAGGCGGGCCCAGTACCAGTGCGAGCGCGCGGGCCCGCGGATGATGCTCTGCTGCACGGTCGCGAACGACTCGAACACGCGATCGACCTCGTCCGTGACGGTGAATTGCGCATCGGTCAGGGTTTCGCCGGTTGCCGTGTCGGGATCGCCCTTGGACAACCGCACGGAACCTCCGCGGTCGGTGAGGACGTAGGTGGAGGTCTTCTGCGTCGCGCGATCGGGGCGCTCAGCGAAGAACAGGATCGCGTCGCCCGGGTCGATGTGGCCGTCGGCTCCGCCGAACACCTCGATGGCGACGGGGCGCCCGTCGCGCGTGAGGACGAGGTCGTCGGAGCGGATGCCGTCCGTCGGCACCAGCGATCGGAGCGACTCCGCGGGTATCGAGTAGACACCCTCCTCGCCCGTCTCGATCCGGAACGCGAAGGGGGCCTGGGCGGCGCATGTGAGGGAGAGCAGAACGAACAGGACGGCGACGCGAACGGTTGGCGGCGGCATCATGGCGGGCACTCTACGCGGAGGCTCGACGGCGCCCCAACTCGTGGACGTTGGACGAGATCCGGTCGCGGATACGCTCAACGCTTTACGCCCACTGGGGTTGAAGCTACCTTGTGCCCTCGTTCGCCGGCCTTGCAGCGGTTCCTCCATGGTGGAGACCTCATGAGAGTCCTTTTCATCTATCCGAGCATCGACTGCCCGCCGGGGATCAACCACGGCATCACGGCGCTGTCTGGCGTGCTCAAGACGCACGGGCACGAGACGAAGCTCGTGCACGTGTGCGAGGCTCTCTGGCCCATTCCGACCACGGACGAGATCCTCCGCGTGGTCGAGGAGTACCGGCCAGGCGTCATCGGCTTCTCGGTGATGAGCCAGCAGTACGCCTGGTCCTGCGAGAAGGCCGACGCCATCAAGGCGCGCTTCCCCGAGATCCCGCTCGTCATCGGGGGCGTTCATTGCACGATGGTGCCGGAAGACGTCACGAACGAGGCGCACTTCGACTACGTTTGCGTGGGGGAGGGCGAGTACGCCTTCCGCGACCTCGTCGATCGCATCGAACGCGGTGAGGACACGTCGACGGCCGCGAACATGCGGATCCCGGCGCGGTTCTCGAAGACGGGCACGGCCATCTCCAACCCCGTCGCTCCGTTCCCCGACCTCGACACGCTGCCCGAGCAGGACTTCGAGCTCTTCGAGATCGACTACATCACGAAGGTGAAGAAGGGCTGGTTCGGTCTCCTGACCAGCCGCGGGTGCCCCTACAAGTGCACCTACTGCTTCAACAAGGAGATCGTCGACCGCTACATCGAGGACGGCGCGGCGTCGAAGGCCAAGGAATACCTCCGCCATTTCCCCATCGAGCGGGTCATCCGTGAGATCCAAGAGCTCAAGGCGAAGCACCCGCACATCACCACGCTGATCTTCGACGACGATCTCTTCACGCTGAGTCGCGAGTACGTGGCGAAATTCACCGAGGCGTACAAGGCCGCGGGGATCAACCTGCCCTACGTCGTGAACGCCCACGTCCAGCAGTTCTCCGAGGAGACCGCGCGGCAGCTCAAGGAATCGGGCTGCATGATCTGCAAGTACGGCCTCGAATCGGGCAGCGATCGCATCCGGCGCAACATCCTGTGGCGCTTCATGAGCAACGGCGCCATCGAGCGGGCGTTCGCTGCGGCGCACGCATTCGACCTGCACACCTCCGCGTTCGTGATGTTCGGCCTGCCGACCGAGACCGTCGAAGACGTGATGGAGACGGCCCGGCTCATCGCCCGCATCAAGATGGGCCGCTTCCGCTGGGCGCTCTTCTTCCCGTTCCCGGGCACGGCGGGTTACCGCATCGCCCAGGAAATGAACGTCATCGACTTCGAGAAGATGAACCAGCTCGGGAACTACTTCGATGGCACATGCCTCAAGTTCGGCCCCGAGCTCGATCTCCTCTTCGAGAAGATGGGACGGGTGTTCCACTGGTGGGTGAATGCCGAGTCCGACTGGCCCACGGCGCCCATCTACCAGAAGCTCGTGCGCGAGGTCGAATCGTGGGACCGCGAGACGTGGAACCGCGAGAAGGGCTCGCTCCACGAGCGCGATCGTGAGCTCTCCGAGGAACTGCTCGCCAAGGGCCTGCCGCACTACTCGATCCGCTATAGCCACGTGATGGCCGTCCACTCGGACTTCGTGCGCTGGGAGCGCACGCGCATGCTCGCCGGCGCGACCAAGTCGGAGACGACGTACACGCTGGATTGACGGGCGGCGCCGAGGCGGACCCGGCCACCCGCGCACGCTGCGATCCCGTCGTGGTGGGCTCCGCGCGATGGGCGGAGCCGATGAGGATCTGGGACGCGATGAGGTGGCGCGACGGGGCCGGGTCTTCGCCGCGGCCGACCGGTTCACGTTCGTCCTCCTCTGCATCGGGATCGGAGTGATCGTCGGTTTCACCGCCTGGTCGTTGCATGCGGCCTTTTGATCGAAGGCGCTCCACGGAACCCTCGTGAGGCACTGGGGGCCCTGGACCGAAGGGAAGGATGGCGTCCTCGATGACTCCATCATCTTCGTCACGGCAATCGCCGCCGCATCCGTGGCGCCAGCGATGGGCACGCTGCGCGACGCCGTGCTCCGTCGCCGTGGGGCCGAAATCACGAGACGGAGAGTCGCGACGATCCTCGCGAGCGGTGTTTTTGCCGCGTGTGCCGGGTGCGCAATCGCAGCCGTGATCTACGACCTCGCGTGGGTTGCCGACTTCTGCGTCACCGCGACGGGGCCGAACGGGCGAACCGATCTCCCGAGATGGTCCTACCCGAGCCTGAGTTGGTTCAACCGCATGGCCGGGATCGCTGCGGGAATTCTCTCGTGGTCGGCATGGTCCTTCAGTCCGACCATCGCGCGGATCACTCGAGCCATGGTGGACCCTGCCGCCGCGCGGCATGACGCGAGGCACACCCATTCCTGAGTTGGATGGAACGTGGCAGAAACACCTCTCGTAACGAGCGTTCCGAAGACGGAGACGCGTAGGGGTTGGACTTGCGCCCGGCGCGCGGGCGGCGCCACCCGGCCTGGATCCGATGGACCTTGAAAATCGAACGGTGGCCGTTCGATTTTCAAGGTAAGACCCGGCCCGTGATCGACCGCCCTCAATTGATGACGCGGATCAAGAAGGCGCTGCGCCGCAGCCGGATCGTGGCCCTCATCGGCCCTCGCCAGTCCGGAAAGACGACGCTCGCACGCGAGTTCGTGAGCTCGACGACTTCCAACTACTTCGACTTGGAAGACCCGGTCGCCATCGGTCGACTCGATCAACCAAAGTCCGCACTCGAGCCATTGAGGAAGATCGTCGTTATCGATGAGATCCAACGGAAGCCAGAGCTGGTTCCGCTGCTCCGCGTGCTCGCAGATCGCCCACGGACGCCCGCTCGATTCCTCATCCTCGGATCGGCGTCGCCCTCGTTGGCTCGCGGCGCCTCCGAATCCCTCGCCGGCCGAGTCGAGATCATCGACGTTGCGGGGTTCGGGCTTGCCGAGGTCGGCGTCGCGAACCTCGACCGGCACTGGTGCCGTGGTGGATTCCCGCGGTCATTCCTCGCGCGATCGGACGAGGACAGCCTGGCGTGGAGATCCGGGTTCATCCGCGCGTTCCTCGAGCAGGATCTGCCGCAGCTCGGCGTTCAGGTTCCCAGCCATGCGTTGAGGCGGTTCTGGACGATGCTTGCGCACTTTCACGGGCAGGTCTGGAACGCGGCCGACCTCGCGCGATCGATGGGGGTCTCCGAACCCACGGTTCGCCGGTACCTCGATCTGCTCACTGACACGTTCATGGTTCGGCAACTCCAGCCTTGGCACGAGAACGTTGCGAAGAGGCAGGTCAAGGCGCCCAAGATCTACATTCGCGACGTCGGGCTGATGCACACGCTGCTCGGGATCGGCACTCATGCCGACCTTCTCTCTCACCCCAAGGCGGGCGCATCCTGGGAGGGCTACGTGATCGAAGAGATCCTGCAGTCCGTGAAGCCAGATAGCGCGTACTTCTGGGCGACGCATGCGGGTGCGGAGATCGATCTTCTGCTCTTCGTCGATGGCAAGCGCTACGGGGTCGAGATCAAGCGCGCAGACGCGCCGAAGGTGACCCCGTCGATGCGCGTTGCGATGGCCGACCTGGGGCTCGAGCACATCGCCGTGGTCTATCCGGGTGACGTGATCTTTCCCCTCGACGAACGCGTGACGGCCGTGCCGGTGACGGAGGCGTTGATCGATCGTGGAGTCTGCCTGCACGGCCGTCGCAAGACGCGAGTCCGCGACAAGGGCTGACCGTCTGTTCGTGGTCGAGAAAGCGCGATGATCGACTCCGATGTCAGTGTGGCCGATCCGCGGCAGTTCCACCATCGCGCAGCGCCTCCGTCGACGGCCGCGCGCCTCGCGGTGCGCGCCGGGCTCATCCTCGGGTGCGCCATCGTTGGTGGGATCGTGGGCGTCGCGGCTGTGGTCCTGCACGTCGTCATCGGGCGGCGTGAACTCGGCGGGGGACGGGTCGACCCCGCGGACCCCGGCGTGGGGCGTGAGGGCCTGCTCACCGAATCCATCCTCGTCGTGACGGCGCTCGTGGCGGCGATGATCCCTCCCGCGGTCGTCGTCGTGCGGGATCTCGCACTTCGTCGGCGCTGGTCCCGGCAAGCCAAGGCTGGCGTTTTCGTCAGTCTGGCGATCGGCCTGTTCGTCCCGTGGATCGGCTACGCGACCGCGGAGATCATCTACCTCACGGCTTGGTTCGCCGACTTCTTCGTCGTTGCCAAGGCACCAGACGGGTGGCCACATCCGCAACAATGGTCCTACCCGGACCTCCGGACGTTCAATCAAGCCGTTGGAGTCGTCTGCATGTCGGGGTCATGGGTTCTGTGGTCGCTGATCCCGTCCCTCGCTCGGATCACCCAGGCCGGCGCGGATCGTGATGCGTCCAGGCGCAGCGCGAGGCCGGCCGGTCCTCGCGCACAGTAGAACGCGGCGGGCTGCACCCCGCACCTGCCGCGTCGATGCGCGGTCACCAGACACTCTGACCGTCGGGGGATCGCAGCTGTGATCGCATGAGCGCCTCGAGCGCGCGCAGGCACCCCGGGATGCGGTACTCGCGGCTGTATTGGACGGCATGGCGCGTCTCGCGGAAGTTCATCGCGAGGCTCACGCACTCCAGATCCTCGTCGATCGGACCCACGGGGCCGTATGCCCGAGTGCCTGCCGCGCGCTCGACGCAATCGTTCAGGACGCGCTTGATGAGTTCCAGGATTGCGTCCGCGGATCCGTGCGTGCGCGCCGCCACCGGTCGCGGGCCGTCGCCTCGTCCCGGCCTGACAGGCCGATGATGCAGTTTGGCTGGCGAGCCCTGCGGATCCGACGACAGTCGGATCTCGATCGCATCGCAGGTTGCCGGAAGTGTCCTTGGATCAGGTACGACTTCAGCCGAAGTTGTACCTCAACGGAGGACGACTCGTCGGCACTCTCGACCCTTCTCGACGCGCTGGTCGCCGGTTCGAACGATCGGTCGATTCCGAGCCTCACGCCGCTTCGGCCGCCGCCGCGTCGACACGGAGAACGTGAGAACCCTCGTCACAGCCTCCTCGGTGAAGTTGCGACGAGCCCTCGACGACGATCCCCGACGACAGGGTTGCTTCCTTGCAGTTTCAACGAGTCCTCGGCTCACTCGGGGGGCCAGATCCCAAAGCTGTTTCCGACGAGCGAGCGTGCCCGATCCACGCAGGCGAACACCGTGTATCCGGAGCTGCGTCGCCGTCGCCATTCCGTCGAGTACCTGATCGTGGAGTCGGGTGCCGAGGTGGACTACTTCGTGGAGCCGGAACGAGGTGAGCCGTCCCTCTGCCAGGCCTGCCCGGACATGACCGCGCCAAAGACGCGCGACCGCGAACTCGGCGCGATCGTCGAGGCTGTTTCCGAGACGGGAGTGCCACGGGCCGTCATCGTGACGCTCCAGGACGACGCGACCTACGAGCTCCCGGGCTGCCGTGTTCGCGCCGTCCCGATCTGGAGGTGGCTCCTCGACCGCTCGATCGAAGCCGGTGGGTGAGGTGCGCTCTGCGCATGGGAACGACCGACGCCGAAGCCGCAGATCGTTTCCCTACGTGGGACGCGCGACGACCAGGATGGACTGCGTCGCCGGGACGCGCTTCACGGTGACGACGTCGAGTGTCATCGTTCTGCTCGCGGACGACACTTCCAGACGCTGATCCGCGTCGAGGAAGCGGGCGATGACTGCCGTCGTCGCCGCCGGCGTGCTGGAGTGGTGGCCGAGGATCTGGATCACGGACTCGACGCCGGCCGTCGATGTCGGTGAACTCCGCTGCGCGATGATCACGCTCGCAGCGAACCCGTCGCCATCGAGGTCCAAGAGGTGAACACCGAGGGCGCCGGCGTAGACGTCGAAGGCCGGGCCCACATCGCCGGTCGCGCTCCTGAACGAAACACGCAGGCCGCGCTGGTCGAGATTGATTGCCGGGCACGTCGTCCCGCTTTCGACGGCAACCAGCCACCAGGAGCCGGCGTCGTTCCGGCCGATCACGAGGCGCTGGTCCATCTGGGCATTCCACAGAATGAGGCTTCGCAGCTCGCACTCGTAGCCCCAGAGGAAGCCGGAAGTGGGCGCCCCACCCGGTTGCCAATCCCGCAGGACGATGGCTTCGACCGGCCGAGTGAGGTTGAACGGCTCGACGAGCGCGTCGAGGTGCGGGTCCGAAGTCGTTCTGACTCTGGACGTCTGCGCTGGGGACGCGTGCACGGACCTCCGTCGTCCCTCGGCTCCGATCATGAGGAGCGTCAGCTGGGGTGCCGCGTCGCTCGCGAAAAGGCAGGTGCCCCGCGCGTCGAAGTCCACCTGGACGATCGGACGTACGCCGATTCCCGGCGTCGCCCGCGCTCGGACGGTGTAGATCTGACCGAAGATGATCTCGGGCTGCAGAGTCTCGCTGCGTCTCACGAAGTCGTCGTCGACGATGTAGCTGCTCCAGCCCCGCCACTCGCCTTCGGTCGTCTGATACATCCACGTGAGCGCGGGCTTGCCGTCGTGGACGTTGGGCTCTTTCCGCATCACTTCCGATGGCACGCCCGGTGGCGCGTCCTCGTTCGCGAGGACGAGGGCGCGATCGCCCCGATCGACGAGCCTCCGCACCTCCGCGATGGACTTTCCAACGAGCGCCTCGACGTCGAGGCCGAGGGCGGCGACCTCGGGATTGTGGAGTTGCTCGGGCAACATGGGCGCATCCTACGGCATGAGGGTTGACGACTTGTCGACGCTCTCGTCGCACTGAGGCGGCGAAGCAGACTTCTTCGTTGAGCCGGCACGCGGCGCGCCTTCTCTTCGTCATGTGTGTGCCCGCATAGGTCCCCGAGACCGCGAACGCCAAGCCATTGCGAACGCGGCTTCTGGAAGTCGCGTGGCCCGGCCGTCGTCGTGACGCTCCGAGGTGGCATGACCTACGACCTCCTCGGTTGTCGTGTACGCGCTGTTCCAATCTGGCGTTCGCTCCTCGACCCCTCCGTGAAGCCGGCGGGTGACCCTCGTGCCTCGAGCCCGCCCCGCCGTCGCGCAGCCGACTGCACTCGCCGAACATCGGTGTATCGAAGCGTCGCCTGAGGGTGTAACTTCGCCGCGATGGAATCGCAGTCGACCACGTGCTGGACTCTGATTCGCGGTGCGGCCGCCGGCGATCCGGTCGACCGTGAGCGTTTCTGCCGACGTTATGAGCAGGTGTTGCGGGCATTCTTCGGATCGCGCTGGCGGCGTCCGGCACGAACGCAGCTGGTTCAGGACGCAATCCAGGAAGTTTTCTTCGAGTGCTTTCGCACGCGCGGTGTACTCGCGAAGGCGGAGCCTGATCGGCGCGGCGGCTTCCGAGCGTACTTCTTTTCCGTCGCGCGAAACGTCGCCCTCCGCTTCGAGCGCCGGGAGGCAAAGCGCCTCGCGCGCGGCGAGGCGGTCGGCATCGACTTCGATGCGCTGCCTCGGGACGAGAACAGTCTGTCCGCCCAGTTCGATCGTGCCTGGGCGCAGGCCATCGTGAGGGAGGCCGCGGCTGTCCAAAGGGAGCGCGCTCGCGCCGAGGGCCCGGACGCGCTCCGCCGGATCGAGATTCTGGAATTGCGCTTCCAAGAGGACCTGCCGATCCGGGAAATCGCAGCGCGGCTCGGACGGGATCCGGCTGTCGTTCATCGCGACTACGCGCGCGCCCGGCGGGAGTTCACGCGCGCCCTCCGCTCAGTCCTGTCGTTCCATCACCCTCAGGCGCGCGGCGAGGAAGTCGAGGTTGAATGCAAGTGGCTCCTCGATTGCCTCGAGTGAGCCCGCGGCTTGCAGTCGCTGCGCGCCGATTCACGGATGCCTCATCGGGAATTTTCCCGGTCGGCGGGCGGCCGCTGGCATCAAGGCGTCTCGACGGGACGCGCGGGACGCACTCCGAACGACGCGTTCGCCGTCGTACCGACGACGGCGTGACGATAGGAGCTGCGAACGTACCGCATGTGGACGTGAAATGCTCCGCCACGCGAGGTCCGACGAAGGAAGCCCTCGGTCATCCGCAACCCGTCGCCTTCACGTGCTGGAACCGCATACGGACACTCACAGTCCTCGCACCACTCCCAGACGTTTCCGTGCATGTCGTGCAGGCCATAAGCGTTCGGCCGGAACGAGCCGACGGGAGCGTGATAAGGAAAGCCGTCGTCCAACTCGGGCCAATCATCGCCGCCCGAGAAGCGTGCACCGGCGCGTCGGGCCGACTGGTCCGCGAGGTTCGCTGAGCCTTCCAGCGTGTGGAAGTCGCTGCCCGTCGACCACGGCGTGGCGGTCCCCGCACGGCACGCGTACTCCCACTGGGCCTCCGTCGGCAGCCTGAATCCGAGCCGCGCCAGCAGGCTGCGGAATCCATCGAACGTCACCGACTCGACCGGATGTCGCAGCGTGTAGGCGGGCCCCGTTCCGGGCGCCTTCGGCGGTTTGTGCTCGCTCGGATTGCCCCCCGTGACGAACACCCATTGGGCCTGCGTCATCTCGTGTTTTGCGAGGAAGAACGGATCGAGCCGGACTTCGTTGATTGGAGACTCGAATCGCTCGGCGAGAAGGTCATGGTTCGGCATGTCAGGATCTTCGCCCTGTGCGCCGAGGCGCGCCGTTCCGCCTGGGAGAAGTACGAATACGATCGCCGCATCCTCCTTGTACTCGAGGCGGTGGGTGTGCGCGTCGCGGACCGGCACGGTACCCGTCTGGAGATCGGCGAATTCCTGCAGATTGGAAACTGGATCGGCTCCAAGTGGTACGAGTCCGGCCTGCGGGGTCAGCTGGAATCCGCCGAATCGCGCGTCCGAGCGAATGGCATCGACGGCGCGGCCCCAACCCTCGCGGTACTCCGCGACGCTGCGAATCCACAACGTCTGCGCCAGACCCAGCCGCCGTTTCATCCCGTCCACCGTGTCACCATGTTCATCCTTCGCCTCCAGGGCGTCGATCCCGGCGAGGAACGCCACCTCGAGGTCGTATCGCCACTGGTCGCGGTGATCGTCGAAACGGAGGACGGGCCTCGGGGTCGCCGCGGCGAGCGCGTCGCGGCGCGACTCGAGGTGTTTCAGGAGAGAGCTCAAGTTGGCGACCTCACCCTGGTCGCCGTCGTCGGATGCCGCATGCTTCTCGGAGACTCGACTTCGTCCCGCGGCGACGCGCGCGATCGCATTCGCGAGGTCCATGACGTCGACTGGGTCGCCTCTTGGACGCGATTCTGATCTCCACGCGCGCGTCTCCAGCTCGGCGATCGCGGCGCGATGCAGCCCGGCCCGTGCGATCAGGTCGCGTGCCTCATCGAGCCATCGCGTCATCGCGGGAACCATCGACGCGCGGGCCGGCCAGAGCTCCACTCGGCTTCTCTGAACGAGGTCTGCGAGCCGTCGTGCATCGGCGAGCAGTTCGAAGCTCTCGAGATTCCTGTCGGCACGCTCGGACTCCTCGACGGCAGTCTTGGTCGCGACGCGTTCGTTTGCGAGCGCCGTTCCGGCCTGGTCGAGAAGAACGAGTGAAATGATCAATCCGCCGGCGAGGGCGGCGACGAGCGCGACGAGCGCAGCCGCCAGCGCGCGATTCCGCGCAGCCCAACGTGCCAGACGTCGCACGACGCCGACCGGGCGCGCGCGAACCGGTTCGTGCTTGCGGACGCGTTCCAGGTCACCCGCGAAGTCGAGCGCCGTCTGATATCGACGGTTCGGGTCCTTCTCGAGCGCCGTCAGCACGACGGCCTCGAGATCGCGCGACACGGTCGGGTTCGCTTCGCGAAGCGACGGCGGTTCGCTGCCGAGGATGGCGTCGCAGAGTCTGTGACGCGTCGGGCCTTCGAACGGCCGGCGTCCCGCCAGTCCTTCATAGAGCGTCACGCCCAGCGACCAGATGTCAGTCCGCCGATCGGTTCGATGGGGCGTGGGGCTGAGCTGCTCGGGACTCATGTAAGCCGGAGTGCCCGGTACGTCGCCCATGGCGGTGATTGCCGATGTCTCGGTCCGCTCGTCTCTGGCCAGACCGAAGTCGAGGATGACCGGTTCGCCCGCGACGGTGATCATGATGTTGCCGGGCTTGATGTCGCGATGTGTCACGCCGGCCTCGTGCGCCGCGTGCAGGGCGTGTGCGATTTTCTCGACGATGCTCAACACTTCGACGGTCGCCTCGCGGCCAGTCCGCTCGGCAGCGGATGACGCGTCGACGTCTCTGGCGGTCCCCGCCGTCGTCCTGGTGGAACCCGCAGCGTCGAGTTCGCCGAAACGAGGAGACTGCGTGCCGCGCCTGAACCGGTCCGCGAGCGTCCGCCCTTCGATGAACGGAAGGACGATATAGGGCACGCCTTCGCGGAAGCCGGACTCGTAGACGGGACAGATCCCGCCATGCTCCAGCCGCGATGCCAGCTTCGCCTCGCGCACGAAGCGTTGCATCGCCGCGGCCGTGATTCCCGATGCTGCGTGGAGGACCTTCAGGGCAACGCGGCGGCCCAGGCGTTCGTCGCGTGCCGCGTACACGACGGCCTGGCCTCCGCGCCCGATCTCGCGCTCGATCACGTATGGTCCGAAGCGCTCGGGCTCGTCATCGAAACCCGTGTCGTCGCGACCGAACGCATGGCGAAGGGTTGCCTCAGGCGCCTCGATGTCGTCGGGAGTCTCGGATGCGGGATGCTCGGGTGTGTCTTCGGACGGCATGGAGAATTCACCTGTGCGCCCGTGCGCTCCGGCGCGAGCGAGGTCAGGAATCGTACTCCAAGATTGCGGTGCGGCGGTCGTAGGCGCCCGACGGGGTCTGAAGGATGAAGATGCAGTCGAACTGGATCCCCGGTGGCAACGAACCCGACGCCAGGTCCACGCGAGCGGACCCACGCAGATCGAGCGTGCCGGTGAACGGCGGTGAGGCGAGGACGCCGATCCAGTTCTCGAGAGCCTCCGGGCCGAGGCCGAAGAACGGACCCGTACCTTCGAGGTGCCCGAGGCTGAAGAAGAACGAGTAGCGGAATCCGGACGTCGCGGCGCCGGCATTGATGATGATCGTCATGCCGTCGCCCATTCCGGTTTCGTTCAGCCGCACGTCGAGGACGTCGCCGAGGCCCGGCGAGCCGACCCAGGCCGGGACGTAGGCGCCCATGGAGCGGGTGAACAGCGCCCGCCAGTCCGATCCCTTGTCGGTGTCGCTGAACGTCGTGACGAGCTTCGCTCGCCCGAGGCTACCCGCGCCGACCGAGCCCTGCCTCGGTGCTGACCCGGTGAACGCGCTCCAGTGAGCGGGCGCACGCGGGTGATTGTGAACGACGCCGTCATCGTCGCCGGTGACGCGCACGAGATCGAGGAGTCGCCCGAGGTTGTCGTAGAGCCCGAGTGAGAACTCGGTGCCGACGAACGGAAGATTCGAGCCGCCGATCGCGGACAGGTTCACGTACGGAACCCCGGCCGGAAGCTCCGCAGGACCCGCTGCCGTGTCGCCGATGACGATGGAGGAACCCGCCGCGAGCGAGACGCTCGATGGGAACGGCAGGATGCGGGATGGCGGAGCACCCTGGGTCCAGCTCGCGAGGAGAAGGAAGTCCCGAAGGTCGACGCCTGTATTCCCGTTGTTGTAGAGTTCCACGAAATCCGGGCTGTCGTCGATCTCCGTGATGCGGATTTGTGGCTCGGCGAGCGTATCGGTCCCGCGCGCGCCGCTCGATCGATTTTCGAGGCCGAAGCTCCGCACGACCTCTTCCGTCCAGTCACGGCCCGCGTCGGAGTCGAGCCCCCAAATCCGCTCGACGGAAACGGCAAGCGGCAGGGTCCGTGCGGCGACTCCTCGGAACCCGCTGCCGGGGAAGCCGGACAATCCACTCGAACCGCCCGTCGCCGAGACCCGCACTTCGTCGACGTACGCGTTGGCGGCATTGCGCAGCCCGAACGTGATCGCCGTCGTGTAGGCGCTCATCGTGGGAAGTAGCGGGAGGATCCGTGTTGTCGGCGGGGCTTCAGGTATCGCAACGGGGCTGATCTCGGTGACGAGGATGGTCTCTCCCGACTGGATGACCCCGTCCAGGGTCACGCTGGGAAACGGGGGGATCCCCAACCCGGTGATCCAGACCACGCTCCACGCCGTCAGGTCGATGGGGGATGCCGCGAAGTTCGTGATCTCGATCCCCTGAGGTTCGCTCCACGAGACCTCCGTGATCATGATCCGGCGGAAGTCGGGGGCCTGAGCGCCTGCGATGCCCGCGGCGCATGCGAGGACGATGAGAAGTGTCGAGCGGTTCATGTCTGTCTCCAACGAAGGATTGCGCCTCACGTGTCCCACTCGATCACGGTCGTCCGGCGCACGAGGCCGCCCGCCGCGTCTTGAAGGATGAACATGCCATCAGTCTGAAGGCCGGACGGGAACGTTGCCGGCGGAAGGTCGAGCCGCGCCGAACCCCTCGAATCGAGGAAGCCGAACCACGGAGGCGTATTGCCGAGCATGAGCCAATTGGGAAGGGCTTCGCTGCCAAGCCCGAAGAATGGCCCTTGACCATCGAGATGGCCGGCGTTGAAGAAGAAGCTCCAGCGTTTGCCGGCGGCCTGCGGACCCGCATTGATGATGCACGTGAACCCGCCGCCAAGGCCGGTTGCATTCAGGCGAACGTCGAGCTTGTCACCGAGGCCGGGCGGCCCTCCCCAGGTCGAGGGGAGATTCGCCGATCCCATCGTGCGGGTATAGATCGGGCGCCAGTCCGAGCCCGCGTTCGTGTCCGTGCTCGCGGCATCGCGGCCAGTGCCGCCGGATCCGCTGTCCAGGCTCCGGGGAACCGCGCCTGCGAAGTCGAACGCGGCAGACGGTGCCCGCTTGTGATTGTGCACGCGAACGTCGTCATTGCCGGTCCCGCGCGCGAGATCGACGACGCGGCCGTGATCGTCGTAGAGCGCGATCTCGAACTCCTCGGCGTTGACGGGGAACGGCAGGCCCTGTCCGCCGACGGTCGCGTGAACGTAGGTGACACCCGGAGGAAGCTCCGCAGGCTGGGACTGGACATCGCCGATCACCGTGAACGCATTGGCCCCGAGGTTCAGGTCATCGTTCGACCACGGCGTGATCAACTGGTGCGGCATGCCCTGGCCCGGACTCCACAAGATGAACCAGTTCCGGAGATTCACCGGAGCGAGGCTCACGTTCTTCAGCTCGACGTAGTTCTGCTGAAAAGCCGACTGTCGGTCGAGCAACTCGTTGACGACGACCTCCTCGAGCTGTATCGGATCCGAGCCGCGCTGCCCGCTCGATCGGTTCTCGAGCCCGAAGCTGCGGACCGTCTCGGACGTCCAGTCCCCGCCGCTGTTCGAGTCGAGACCCCAGATCCGCTCGGCGCAGATCGAGCTGCTCTGGCGCGGTGCCACGCCACGGAAGTGGCCGCCGACGCCTGCAAGAGAACTCGTTGCCCCTGCGACGGCGCGGATCCGGACTTCATCCAGGACCACTCCACCGGTCGTGAGTAGCCCCACACGGAGCGCCTGGCTCTGCGTCGAGAGCGTCGGGAGCAAGCTGAACGATCGCGTGCTGGGCGGCGCCTCGGGATAGAACGACCCGACAGGACCGCATCCCTGTCCGAACGGCCCGCAAGTCTCGCGAACGATGATGGACTCGCCGGCGGCAATCGTGATCGAGGATGGGAACGGGCTCGACACGTATCGCGTACCGTCGTCCCAGATCACTCGCATGCCTCCCAGCGACACCGGGAAGTCTGCGAAATTCGTGACCTCCAGGCCCTGAGGTTCGCCCCAGTAGACCTCCGTGATCATGACCTTCTTGCGTGCCGGCGGGCGGACCTCCTCGAGGATGTGTGCCGAGCCGTTGTTGATGCAGGAGAGTCCGGTATTGACCGCACCGACGATCACATCTGGGACGCCGTCGCGGTCGAAGTCGCCGGCAGGCGCGACGGCCCAGCCGAACGCGCCGCCGTTCTCGGTGCCAGCCACGTGAGCGAGAGTCGCGCCCGTCGATGCGAAGATCCGCACGTAGCCCGGGCCGCTCGCGTCTTGCGGCGCCCCCACGGCCATCTCGACGAGCCCATCCTGGTCGATGTCGCCGACGGGGTTCACGGACCAACCGAACTTGTCATGCTGCGAGAGGCCATTGCGCGTCGCCACGAGCGGGTAGGGCGTCGTTGCATTCGCGCCATAAATCCGCACCTGACCTGTATCCGAGTTGTAGCCCGGGATGCCGGCGTAGAGTGCGCCACCCGCGCGTCCGTCGGGTGAAGGCCCCATGGCGAGGGTTTGTCCATAGTAGTCGTTCGCCACGAGCCCGGTCGTCACGGACAGTTGAGATCCGGTCGATCCGGAGAAGATGTGGAAGCGGCCACGGAAATCACCCCCGAACCACGGCGCGCCGACGGCGTAGTCCGGAACACCGTCGAGATTGAAGTCAGAGCCTCCGGCAACGGCCCCGCCGAAGTAGGATCCGACTCCGATGGTGTGCGTTCGAATGAGTCCGCCCGTTGCGCCGGAGTACACCTTCACCATGTGGGCCAACGGGATTCCGACGATCTGATCCGGCACGCCGTCGAGATCGATGTCTCCCGCGTTGGCGACGGACGTTCCGAAGCCGTCGTTGATCACGCCCGTGGAGTACGTTCGGATGATTCCGCCGGTGTCGCCGCTCCGAAGGATCGCGTAGCCGATGTAAGGGCTACTCCCATAGGTTGCGGGCGCTCCTTCCAGCACGTCGCTGATCCCGTCGCCATCGACATCCCCCGCGTTGGCGAGTGCCGTTCCATGCCCGCGCGGAGCGACCCCGAGCACGCTCCAGATCGTTGCGCCGTCGCTGCCTGAGTAGCAGGTGACCCGGCCGCCATACTGCTGGCCGTTGTAGAAGTCGCCGGGGGAGCCGACGACGACGTCATCGAATCCGTCATCGTTCACGTCGCCGATGCCGGCGACAGCCTTGCCCATCTGAGAGCCCACGCCGCTTCCGTTCCAGTTCCCGATGAACGAGACCTGAGGTCCGACTTGCAGGGGGACGGCGGGCGAGGCGCCCCCGTAAGGGTTCTCGACGCTGATCTGCAACGTCCCCTGATTTGCAAACCAGAATCCCGGGATGACAGCGTCGAGGCGGTGGCTGTCGACGAACGTCACGCTCAGCGTCGAGACGGCGATGCCATTGACCAGCACCAGCGTTCCTGGCACGCCGGTTCCGTCGAGCGACCCCTGATAGAAGTTCGAGCCGAAGATGGAGATCGTCCGATCGCCGGCATTCTGCGGGACGATGGCGGGACAGACTCCGGATAGGAGTGGATGGACGTGCGTCGAGCCGTAGTGGGCGATCAATCCCGCAGCGTCGCCATAGGACATGCTCCTCAGCGTTCCCATGACGTTCTGCATGGCAACGAACGGTGCATTGCACGTGATCGTATCCGTGCCCGGGTTGGCGAAGGTGTTCCGCCGGTAATGCATGACGGAGAGGAAGTCGTATGTCCCGTGAAGGGTCCCACCGGGGATGATGGGGAAGTTCCCTGTGCAGGGCTGATCGCCTGTGCTCCCACAGATGCTTGCGACGTTCCCCCAGTTGACGGTGATGAACGAGTCTCGGTCCGAACGTTGGTGCTCGTGTTGGAACCCGAGTCCATGAAGGAGTTCGTGCATGAACACCGTGGAGCCCGTGAAGAACGGGCCGACGGCGAGCTCCTGCACGCCGCCGACCATTCCGACGGGACATTGGCCCGCACTGCCCATGGCGGCGTACTGCCGGACGAGGATGAAGTTGGGCTCGACGGTGCGGGGAACGAAGTCGACCCCGCACACCGCCTCCAGGTATTCCATGGCGGTCTGGACCGCGCTCTGCTGAACCGCGGATAGGCTTGCGTCCAACGCGTACGGAACGACTCCGGCGCTCCAGAGAGTCCCGTGGTAGAAACCGTCCCCGAGAAGCGCCTCCGGCGGGAGCCACATGTCGTCGACGAGAACCCAGCCCGGCCGCGGCGGCTCAGGCATCCCGTCCTGCGCCGGGGACCGCGAGGCAAGCAACAGGAGCGTCATCGTCAGTCCGGCAAGCGTGCAGGTTCGCAGTTGAAACGTTGAAGTCATCGGGTGATCTCGAAGTGAGCCCGGCCCATGCCGGGGTTCGGGGGATCGGTCGGTCACCCCTTGTTCGCCGCACGCGGCGATTTCGCGAGCCAAGAACCTGCGTATCGCGAATTCCGTTTCTCGGGATTGCCTCGGCATCGGCGCGCCGGCTTGGCGGGGAGGGCCGGCGGCGCGTCCTCGGTGGCGACGACGAGCGCGCAGTCGCGGCGGTTCACGACGCGGCGGACTTCTGTGATGGACTTCCCCTTCACCGCATCGACGTCCAGGCCGATGACGGCGGATCCTGGGTTGTGGGGCTCGTCGGGCAACATGAGCCCATCCCAAGGCTGGGTGGCGTCCTCGGGCGTCGCAGGGCCGGAACCAGGGCCGGGGCGACAGGCGCCCCTGCCCGCAGCGTCCTGCTACTCTCGCACGTGACCGCGCCCCAGATCCTCTTCGAAGACGAAAGCCTGCTCGCCGTCGACAAACCGTCGGGCCTGTGCACGATCCCCGGGCGCGACGGCCCGGTCGGCGCGAGCCTGAAGGAAATCCTGGAGACGTCGCGTGGCGCCCCGCTGTGGGTCGTCCACAGGTTGGACGCGGGCACCTCAGGTGTCGTCGTGTTCGCACGCAACGCGGAGGAGCACCGTCGGCTGAACGACGCCTTCGCGAAGCGGGAGGTGCAGAAGACCTACCTGGCCCTCGTCGCCGGCATTCCACGCGGTCGGAGGGGAACACTCGACTGGCCCATCGCCCCCGGTCGTGGTGGCCGCATGCGCGTCGGTGAGGCGAACGAGCAGGGGGCGCTCGCCTCCCGCACGCGCGTCGACGTGAAATGGTGCTGGGCTGCACGCGACGAGCGGCCCTCGGGAGTCGCGCTCATCGAGTTCCAGCCCGAGACCGGACGCACGCACCAGATTCGCGTTCATGCTGCGAAAGCCGGTTGGCCCATCCTCGGCGACACGCTCTACGACGAGAATCGAAAGGGCGCGTCAGCGCCTCGGCTGATGCTTCACGCTTCAGCGCTCGATCTCCCGTCTCGCAGGGATGGACGAGTCGTCGTCAGCGCTCCACTGCATTCGACGTTCACCGAGTTCATGCGCGCGCTCGGACCGCCGATCGGTCGTGTCGACGCGCTCTGACGTACCGTCGCGTGAATCGTTTCGACCCCGAGGAGCAAGGCCCGTGCCCACAGGGAGTTGCCGCGCGCATTCTGCTCAAGCGCGCTCGCGCGAGGGGACGAAGAGTCAGCGCGAGAGGGCAATCAATCGTGAAGTTCAGACTGCAAACCGACTACGCACTTCGCGCACTCACGTTCCTGGCTGCGAAGGGCACACCTGCGACGACGGACGAGATCGCGAACCACTACGCGATCTCATCGGCTCACCTCGGTCGAGTCATCCGCCGCCTGCAGAACATGGGGTTCATGAAGGCCGTTCGCGGACGCAAGGGCGGCGTCCGCCTGGCGCGTGATGCGAAGGCACTCACGCTCGGAGAGGTCATCGCTGCGTTGGAGGACAACGGGCAGCTCATGGACGGGCTCAAGCCTGGACAGGCGGCGGGTGCCTACACGGCACGGCTCGCCGGCGTCCTGCGCCGCGGCTACGGCATGTTCAGCCAGTACCTGTCCCGAGCGACCTTCGCTGACATCGCATCGGACGGACTCGTTCCCGAGCAGGGAACGGTGGAGGTCCCGGCCATCGACGAGCCGTTTCTGATGGCCGAGAAGCTCGACCATCCGATGCCGGCCGTTGCACGGCCAAGCTGACCGCCTCCGTCGTCGACACGCACGACCCGGCGACGACGACGCCGTTCTCGGACCCGCGCGCGTGGCTCAGGGGTACTCCTCGAGCCACCGCGCGATTCGGACGTCGAGCTCGTCGAGCTCGCACCCGAGGGCCTTTGGCACGGCCATCCGGCTGCCGCCGCTCTTGCCGATCTCCGCGAGCAGGGGCAGAAGCTCCGCATGCCGGCCGTAGAGCATGTACTCGGCGAAGATCGCGGCTCCGAATTGACCGCGTGAGCCGATCCGCACGGCCGAATCCTTGAAGCAGTCCTTCAGCGGAAGGAATCGGCCTGCGCGAGAGAGTTGCCGGGCCTCGACCATCCAGTCGACTTTCGGGTCGTTCAAGCGGAAGACCATCTTGATGTCGGCCGCGTCGTCGAGCTTCGCTTCGTCGACCTGCAGAGGGCGCTTTCCGCTCACCAGCGCGCCGATCAGGGTCGAGAGCGCCTGCAGCGTGGGCTCGAGCGAGATGTCAGCCTCGAATGCGGTGCCGAAATACCCGTTCACGACGGCACGCGTCGAGGACTCGATGCGTCCCGTCGGCGTCTCGTCGGCCATGGCGAGCGTGTCGCCCGAAAGCCAGGCGCCGCCCTTCAACGCGAGGAAGTACCGCGACATCTCGTCGGGGAGCGGGTGCTTGTCGACGAGCGCGTGGGCGTCCTCGCCCTTCTCGACGTGGAAGATCGTGAATGGCTTCCCGCGCGGCTTGCCGTCGCCGATGACGGCGTCGGCCACGTCCAGGATGGCCGTCGCCGCCTGGGCCATGGACTTGGCCTCCGCGCTCGTCGTCGCGGCGAGGACTCGGACCCGGGGAGACACGAACGCGGACTTCCACTTGGGACCCAGGTCGCGCTCGGCTGCCGTCGGTGCGCCCTCGTCGACCCGCACGGCGGCCTTCGCGGCCGCGGCCTGCTTGGCCACGTTCGGCCGCTGGCGTCGCGCCGCCGCCGTCTCCTCCAGGACCCATCGCCCTTCGACCTCGACTTCACGCAGGAGCTTGTGCGCGCGCGGATCCGCCGGATCCAGCCGCGCCACCCGCGTCAGCGTCGAGTACCTCACGCTCGCCGGCCGCGTGTCGCGTTCCGGAGGCGCTGCCAGGCTCAGGAGACGATCGGTGACCGGCCCGACGGTCTCCTTCCATCGCGCCGCGAACGTCTCGGCCGACGCCGCCAGCCCGTCCTTGGGGCGCTTGTAGCTCGACGACCGTGCCCAGCTGCCATCCTTCTGCTTCGTGTCCTGGAGTACACGCCGGGCCTCCGCGTGGTTCGGATCCAGGATCAGGATGCGCTCGAACACGTCGTCACGCGTTCCCGCCAACCCGTTGGCTCCGCACCATCGCGCGAGCTCGGTCAACTTGGGGCAGAGCGTCGCCACCGACTCCTTCCACACGTCGTCGAAGGACTGCGCGGGGGTCTGGATCGAGGGGACGAGCGCGAGCGCCAACGCGAAACGGAGCTGCCTGCACATGTCGGAGCCCTCCAGTCGGCGAATCGAATGCACACTCTCGACCGGGCCCCGTTCGGGTGCCGGTCGCGGTCAGGTGGTCGAATTCGAGCGGCTCGCCGAGCCGCCGCGACCCGAGGGCATCGTCACGCCGATGATCTCGCCCTCGAAGCAGCTGCGGCCTTCGCAAAGTCCCTGCACGGCGAAGCGCGAGTAGCGGCGGTCCAGCGTGATCTGCTTGCAGAGGACGTAGAGCCGCTGCCCGGGCCGGACCATGCTGCGGAACTTCACCTTGTCGATGCCGCCGAAGCCGAAGAAGCGACTCGGGTCCGTGCCGAAGCGCTTGCCGTAGCAGTACGACGACAATTGCGCCGCGGTCTCGACCATCAGGGCGCCAGGAAAGATCGGATCACCGGGGATGTGTCCCCGGACCCAGAACGCATCCGGCCGCGCATCGTGGAATCCCATGGCATCGAGCGACTCCGGGTCGAAGTGGACGATGCCGTCCAGGAGCGCGAACTCGAAGCGGTGGGGGATCATCGAGCGCACTTCGTCGATCGGGACGACCTCCCGCGTGAGGTCGATATTCGAGATGTCGAACAATGTGGTCGAAGGCATCGTGGGCTCGCGCGCAGGAACGGGGTTCGGAGACGAAGGAGCCCCCGAACGGGACGACGACGTTATGCGCGGAGATCGCGGCGATCAACCGGACCCAGGACGTGTGGGCGACGGGCCCGCGTCGATCCGCCGTCAATTCGCCTTGGTGAGCTCGACCAGGAGCGCATCGACGGCCGCGTTCAGCGCCGCCTCGAGGGCGCTCACGAGGTCCTCGGGCTCGCGCGACCGCACGGCCGAGTCGCCGCGGCAGTGAAGCGTCGCGAGGAGGGTTCGCTCACCTTCCGGCGTGAGCGTTCCGTCTAGGCCGGCTATCGCCAGATCCTGCGAGCCCGAGACGTCCACCTCGAAGGTTCGCAGTTGGAGTCGGAGCGTGCGGTCCGCCTTCCCAGGGTCCCCCGACGGCAACACGGTCGAGAAGCGGCCGGAGCTGCGGAGCCGGTCGACGATCACGTCCTCCACCATCTCGTGAATCGGCGCCGCGAAGCGGGTATTGACCAGGGTCTGGACCCGGCCACCCGCGCTCGTGATGGTCACTCCGCGCAGGTGGGACGCCACCTCGATGTCCGCAACCCGGATCACGGGGCCGCCGGACGCGGGGCGCGACTCGGCCGATCGGGCTTTCACGACGTACGTCTCGGCCTCGCCGGGCGGGCGAGTTCCGGCGACGATGCTGCACGCGGCGAGGAGCACCACGAGTGCCAAGGCGGACGTGACCGCGGCGCGACGCTTCATTTCTTGGGTTCCGGTGGAGGGGCGCGTTCGGGAATCGTCACCTCGCCGCGCGGCTGCGAGAGGATGACGAGCGACGGGTCGTTTCGGAGGACGCGCACCAGGTCTCCGAGATCGCGCACCGCGTCACGGAATCCGCGCAACGTCGGACTGAGCTCGCTGCGGCTCACCGTCACGACCTCCGTCTCGAGCACGGAGATCACCGAGTGCAGTTGCTTCTCCAGGCGTTCGAGCGCGGCGACGGCATCGGACACCCGTGTTCCGATCCGGTCTTCGTTGACCCAGTTCGTGATGCTGCTGGACACCCGACTGATCTCGGCGCGTCCGGTCTGCATGGTCTTCGTCGTCTCGTCCGTCAGCCGCTCGAGGTGGCCTTCCTCCAGGTAGCGACGAACGCTGGCGACGACCGCGCGTGTGTCTTTCACGATCGCGTCGAGAGACTCGACGTTGTCGTGGAGAACCTGGCTCGCGTCCGTTCCCAGGTCGGCCCAGCTCTTCAAGACGCGCCGGGCCTCGGGATCCAGACGCTCGATCGTCGCGTTGGTCGTGTTGGCGAGGCGCGTGGTGGCTTCGAGCAGGTCCTGGAGGCGCTTCTCGTTCTCCGGACCGGTGAGGCGTTCGAGGTTGCGGAGAACGGGTCCGAGCTTCTCCATGCTCGTGGTTCCGGCCTCGATGATGCGCCGCATCGTGGAGTCGTCGGTCGGGATCCGACTCATGGGCGGCAGCTCGGGAGACCCCTCGCTGCTTCCCGACAGCTCGATGAAGTACGGCCCGAGCAGTCCTTGGGAGGCGATCTTCGCCATCGTCGTCTTCGTGACTCGCAGGTCCGGGTCGACCTCGAGCAGGATCTCGACCTCGTCGTGCTTGTCGTCGATGGAGATCGCCTCGACCTTGCCCATCTTCACGCCGCGGTACTTCACGGCCGTGCCCGGCTCGACGCCAGCGATCGATTCGGCGAATCGGACGATGAAGCGCGGCTTGGGCGCCGTGAAGAGCGGCGCGCCAATGAGGAAGAAACAGGCAGCCACCACGACGGTGATGCCGACGATGAGAAACAGGACGGCCTGAACTCGTTGCCCGCGCGACAGCGTGTTCACGGCGGCATGCTACGTGGCACTTCGGCCCGGCTCCAACCGACCGGCGAAAGGTCGTGAGGCGTCCTTCCGTTCCGGGGCGCGGCGCTCGAAGAAGTCGCGGATCATGGGGTCGTCGACGGCCTTCACGGCCTCGAGGGTGCCCGTCGCGCGCAACTTGCCGTCGGCGAGCACCACGAGTTCCTCGGCAACGAGATGGAGCGAGGCCAGCTCGTGCGTGATCGAGACGATCGTCGTTCCGAACTGATCGCGGATGGACTGGACGAGCGCGTCGATCTCTGCGGCGGTGATCGGATCGAGACCCGCCGAAGGCTCATCGAGGAACAGGTAGTCGGGGTCGAGTGCTATGGCACGCGCGATTCCGGCGCGCTTGCGCATCCCGCCCGAAAGCTCGGCCGGGAGGAACGTGCCGAACTCAGTGAGCCCGACGAGTTCGAGCTTCTGGGCCGCGACGCGGCGAGCGAGCTCCCGGCTCGTGCCACCTCTCTCGAGGATCGGGAAGGCGACGTTCTCGAGCAGGGTGAGGCTGTTGAACAGGGCTGCGCCCTGGAAGAGGACTCCGGCCCTGCCACGGAACGCCGCGAGCGAACGGCCGTCCGGCTCCGTCACGTCCGCGCCATCGACGAGCACCGTGCCCGCGCGCGGCCTCTCGAGGAGCAGGATGTTGCGTAGGAGCGTGCTCTTGCCGCAGCCGCTGGGGCCGAGGACGCAGGTGATGCGCCCGCGTCGGATGCGGAGTTCGGGCACGTCCAGGACCACGCGGTCGCCGTAGCCGCAGACGAGGCCTCGGATCACGATTGCCGCATCACCGTCGGTAGGCTTCGTTGCCACGTCAGAGGTCCATCCGGTACAGCAGCCAGGTGAAGAACCCGTCTACGATGATGATCCACAGGATGGCGAGAACCACGGACTTCGTCGTCCGCCGTCCGACGCCGGTCGCGCCCCCAGTCGTCGCGAATCCCTGGTGTGCGGCCACGGTGACGATCACCAGCGCAAATGCCACGGCCTTCGCCAGCCCTCCGACGACGTCCGAGAGCTTCAGCGCCTTCTGCGTCTCCGAGAGGTAGGCGACGGCAGGCACGTTCAAGAATACGGACCCCACGATCATGCCGCCCAGGACTCCGACCACGTCCGCGATGACGACGAGGCACGGAAGGGCGACGCCCATGGCTACGAGGCGCGGCGTGACGAGGACGCGAACGGGGTCCGCGCCCATCACTTCGAGCGCGTCGATCTCCTCGGCGACCCGCATCGTGCCGATCTCGGCGGCAAGACTCGAGCCGCTGCGCCCTGCCACGAGCACGGCGGTCAGCAGAGGGCCGATTTCGCGGAGCATCGACATGGCGACGAGTTGGGGGACGAGGATCTCCTGTCCGAATCTGGCGAAGAACGGACCTGCCTGCAGGGCGAGGATCGCGCCGATCAGCATGGAGATGAGTCCGACGAGCGGCACGGCGTCGCGCCCCATGCGGAGCGTGGATGCGAGGAAGTCATCCCCGCGCCATCGGACCCTCAGCAAGAGCCCGAGGACGAGCTGCGCGAGCGCGCGCCGGAAGATGTCCAGGTAGCGCAAGACGGAGTCGATCGTCTGCTGCTGGTGTGCGGCGATGATCTCGATGAGGGTTCTGCGCGGCGCAGGGCGCGGGCCAGGCGAGGCCGCTCGGAACGACGTCAGGAAGCGCTCTTGCTCGGGCGACCCGGGCACGATCCGGATCTTCAGGGACTGGCGCTCGAGTTCGGTGGCGAGGGCATCGAGCAACACTGCGGCACGCGTCTCGATGCGCCCAGGCGGAAGATGGAGGATCGCCGACTCGGGCTTGGCGGCGACGATCGCAGCGGCCGCACGGCGCGCTGCCGGAAGGTCGGAAGCGAGCCACGCTTCATGCAGCGTGACGTCCGCGATGCGGCCGTGCATCGCGATCTCCAGGTCATCCCGGGATCTTCTCATGGCCGCTTGCCGGCTCGCGCGGTCCCGGTGGCCTGGTCGGCAGTGACGTAGCCGTCGATCGCCGTGGGCGGGATCGGCGTTTCGGTGCGGTCGGGCCAGATCACCTTTGCCGTCTTGATCGTGTAGGGACCGAGACCGGTCCACAGGCGCGCGTCGGAGGTGGAGTAGAACCCCGCGCCGTAGGTCCGCTCGACCCGCCGCATGCGTCCGCCCGAGTCCTCGATGACGAGGACGGCACCGATGGCATCCCGGTTCATGCCCGCGCCCATCAGGCGCACGCCGAGCCAGTGGCCTGTCGACGACGTGTCGTTGCGCCCGAGCGACGGCGGTTCGTCCATCTCGACGATGAAGAGATCCTGATCGCCATCATCGTCGAAATCTGCGGCGAGGAGGCCACGACTCGACAACACCTTGTCGAAGAACCCGCCGGCCGGTTTCTCGTCCACGAAGGTGACCTGGCCCCGCCCGTTGCGGCCCTGGCTGCGGAACATCTGGTTGCGCTGGCGGAAGGTCATGTCGAGCGGTGCCGCATCGACCTGCGGATAGATGTGGCCGTTGGCCACGACGATGTCGGGCCACCCGTCGCGGTCGAAATCCAGGATCCGCGTGCCCCACTTGAGCATGTTGAACGAGGGCGGCCCCAGTCCCGACACGACCGTCGAGTCGAAGAAGCCCGCGACCTTCCCGTCGTTCACGTTGCGGTACAGCGTGCTCGTGTCCTTCGCGAAGTTCGTGATGAAGATGTCGGGCCTGCCGTCGAGGTCGTAGTCGGCACAATCGATCCCCATGCTTGCCTGCGGGCGTCCGCCTTCGCCGAGGTCGCAACCCAGCGAGGGGGCGACGTCCGCGAAGTGCCCGCCACCTCGGTTCTCGAACAGGTAGTTGGCGACGGAATCGTTGGCGACGTAGACGTCCATGTCGCCGTCGAGGTCGAAGTCGAATGCGACGACTCCGAGTGCGTAGGCAGGTTTCACCTTGTCGAACCCGAACCTGGCCGACGCGTCGACGAACCGCCCGCCGACGTTCTCGAGGAACACGTCGCTCGAAGGTGTGAGGCCGTGGGGGCCGCAGGCCACCTTGATGCCGAGGTAGCTGCACGGCTTCCCGCCGTTCGGCAGATGTTCGAGATCGAAGTCGACGTAGCGCCCCACGTAGAGATCGAGGTCACCATCGCCGTCCGCGTCGAAGAAGGCGGCGCCACTCGACCAGCCCTTCAACCCGGTGCCCGTGCGATCCGTGACGTCCTCGAACGTGCCGTCTCCCTTGTTCCGCAGAAGCTTCGAGGTGCCGAACGCCGTCAGAAACAGGTCCGTCCGGCCGTCACCGTCATAGTCCGCGGCCCAGGCGCCCTGATACCAGCCTCGCAGCTCGACGTGGGCAGACTCGGAGACGTCGGTGAAGTGCCACGGACGATCCTGGCGATACAGCGCGCACCGCGGTGTTGCACCCGCGGGCTGGTCGTGAAACGTGTCGCCGTTGCAGACGAAGAGGTCGAGAAGACCGTCCCCGTCGAAATCGAACGCCGCAGCGCCCTGACCGAGGCTTTCCAGGATCGTCGGCTTCGCCGTGACGTCCCCGTTGACGTTCCTCAGCGTGAGACCCGAGGCCGGCGTGACGTCCGTGAACGACATCCGGCCAATGCCTGCGTCCGACGGCGCGCCGGGCGGTGGCGCAGCGGAAGGGGAGCCGTCGCCGCAGCCGGCGACGGAGAGCACCACGGCGAGCCGCGCGGCCCACCGCAGCAGGATCACTCGCCCAGGTACACGGTCTTGCCGTTCGTGACCTCGGCGAGACCGTCGAGGAGCTTGCGAAGTGCGTTGGTCTCGCTCATCCCGATCGTGTT
Source organism: Planctomycetota bacterium (assembly GCA_044222185.1). Classification (GTDB taxonomy): domain Bacteria; phylum Planctomycetota; family CAIWVZ01; genus JBGANV01. The sequence continues at coordinate 1,983,334 of JBGANV010000001.1, read as the reverse complement.
GATGACCATGCGCCCCGACTTGTTCCATGACCGTACGTCTTCGAGAATCTCGTCGATGTTCGTCGTCTCACCCTCGGTCGGTTCACCGTCCGTGAGGAAGAACACTGTATCCGTTGCCGGCTTCGTGACCTTGGGTGGGTTCCCGCCGCCCGTCGTGCCGCCGGTCATGCCGCGCTTGCCGGGCTTGATCGGGAGGCCGAACGCGGCCTTCAGGGCCGCATAGGTGTTGGTCCGGCCCATGAGCCAGCCGTTCTCGTCCGTCCCGGACGACGTCTTGAAGCCGCCGCTGCTGCCCGCCGATCGTGGTTCCTGCTTCTGGACCCACTGGACCGCTTCCTCGATGGTGGCCTTCGTCGCCGAAACGGCTTCCTTGCGGAAGTAGCGGACGTCGGTTTCGAACGCGATGACGTTGAACTTCGTCTGCTCGTCGAGGGTACGCAGCGTTGCGGCCAGCTCCTCGCGGGCGATGTCGATCTTGCGACTCGTCTTCGTGCCGACGGCATTCTTGTCGACGCCGCGCTTGACGCGGATCGGGTCCAGCATGGACGACGACACGTCGATCACGAAGAGCAACTTCTGGCTGTAGGTCTTGATGTGGTGGTAGCCCGTCGGCTTCCGTCCGTACGCGTCGCCCTTCGTGTTGTCGGGCTCCTCTTTCCCGGCGCCCTTCTTCACCGCGGGCGGCGGGACCGTCCAGCTCGATTCGACGCCCTTCCACCACTGGTTCCACGCGAAGGTGTTCATTCCGAACTCTTGCGTGGTGATGAGCTCCAGAGCGCGCTTGGCGTCTTCGCGGGGCCGACCTTCGGCCTCCGTCAGGTACTTGATGAGCGGGCCGACCGATTCCTTGACGCGGATCTGTCCGAGCGCGTTCACCGCGGCAACCTGCGTGCGCCACGTACCCGTGTTGAGCATGCCGATGAGGGTCGGCGCGGCGGCCGGGTCCTTGATGAGGCTCAACGAGTCCGCTGCGGCGACCGCCACGCGCTCGTTGCCCGACGTGCAGCAAGTGAGGATTGCCGGCGTCGCTTCCTTCCGACCGACGAAGCCCAACGCCTCGCACGCGGCCACCTTCACGTCCTCGCGAGGATCGGCGGCCAGCGCGTACATGTCGGGAAGCGCCGTATCGGGTCGCGACTTGCTCTTGGCGAGAGCCATGACGCACCCGGCACGGATCGCGTCGTTGCCATCCTTCAACCCGGCCACGATGGCTGCGACGGCCTCGGGCTTGGACAGGCACGACAACGCGTAGATGGCGCGATCCTGCACCATCCGCGAATCGTCCTTCAGGCCGTACTGCTTCAGGAGGTCGACGCCCTCGACGAAATCGACGGCCGAGAGTCGCTCCATCTGCTCGGAGCGCACGCGAGGCTCGGGGTTGCCGACGAACTTCTTGAATTCCTTCAGGCGCTCCTGGACTTCGGGCGGGAGCGGGTCCTTGGTCGCCTTCTGCGCGAACGCGGGGGACCCGGGGAGGAGAAGGGCCAGGCCGATCGCGGCGAGGATCAACTCACGGTGCATAGGTCTTGCGCACGTATTCACGCCACTTCTCCTGGAATGCCGCGGTCGAGAGACCGAGCCCCGTCTGCATGGCCTTCTTGGTGTCGTTCGTGTTCTTCAGCGCAGCGTAGAACTTTTTGAACTCTTCGGGGCGCGTCCTGATCATGAACTCGAGGAACGACCAGCCGTGGGCCTTGTCGCGCGACGAGAGCTTGTCGGTGTCACGCGTCATGATCGCTGCGAGGGCCTCGTCCTTCGTGCCGCAGACCTCTTCGTAGATGTTCTTCTTCCAGTTGGACAGCTCCCAGGCGTCCTTCTTGTTCTTCACTTCCTGGCTGCAGAAGGTCGTCTGGCGTCCGAACAGGTCGATCTCGATCCAGTGGGACATCGCCTCGTGAAACCACGGGCACAGGTCAGGCGGCTGCGTGATGCAGGCGTGGGTGAGGAGGTGCGTCGCGTTGTGGATCACGTGGGGGTGGAAGTTCTCGTCCTTCAGGAAGTCCTCGTGCGGGTACGTGGTGAACAGCCCCTGATGCGAGAGCAGCTTGTAGGGCATCTTCTGCCCGACGCCGGCCTGCGTGATGGTGGCCTTCATGTTCTCCTGGGAGCTGACCACCAGGATCGCCGTCTGCTTGTTCACCGGAAGGACGCCCGTGACCTGTTGGAACCGCACTGTCGCGATCTCGATACGCTCGATGAAGAGGTGCGCCATGCGGTCGCGGGTGAGCGTCTGGTCGCCGACCCGCCAGGTCGGGATCGTGTCGTGCATGATCCAATGGATCGTCTCCACGTGCGCCGCCGGGACGACCTTGGTGTCGAACTCGCGCATGCGGTCGAGCCAGCCCTTGCGGCGGTCGAGCTCCGAGTTCAGCTCGGCCTCGGCCACGGGGTCCTTGCACTTGGGGCAGAGCACCTTCTGGGTCCCGCGGCAGCACGTGAGCGAGTAGATCTGCGAGCAATCGTGGGGCATCTTCAGCCCGCACTTGTCCGGCTTGCACGCCTTGTTGGTGCATGGAAGCACCCCCGCGCCTTTACACTCGTAACAGCGGCGATTCGCCGGGTCCTGGGCGCCGACACTGCTCGCGAAGAGGGTGAGGATCAGGGCGAGGCCGACGAACGCCGTCGCACGCCGCTGTGTCGTGAACGACACGCATTTGCCGAGGTTCATCCGAGTTGTCATTCCGGGTGTGAGGGGCCGGGACTTGTCCGGGCGTGCGCGGTTTGGGTGAGAGGCCGGGATTGTACGTGAGGGCTCGCCCGGAAGCGAAGCCGAAGGCTCCCGGCATCAACGCACATGGGATGCCACGGCCTCCAGGACCCGGTCCGTGGTCAGTCCCTCCGCTTCGCCTTCGAAGTTCAAGATCAGGCGGTGACGCAGGGCGGTCGGAATCAGGGCTCGGACGTCCGAGACGTCGGCATGGGGCCGCCCGGCGCGAAGGGCGCGGATCTTGGCGCACGCGAGGAGGGCCTGGGCACCCCGGGGGGATGCGCCATATCGCACGTATTTGCGAACGATTTCGGGGGCATTGGGGGTTCCCGGGTGCGTTGCGAGCACGATCGCCACCGTCAGGTCCCTGACCGTCGGCGAAACGACCACCTCCCGGGCGAGCGCCCGGAACTCCAGGATGTCCTTCCCGGTGAGCACCTTGTCCACGACCGGCGAAGTCGACACGCACGTCCGATCCAGGACCTCCGTGAGTTCGGCGGCTCCGGGGAATGGCACCAGGACCTTCAGGAGGAACCGATCGAGCTGGGCTTCGGGGAGGGGGTAGGTCCCCTCCATTTCGATGGGGTTCTGGGTCGCAAGCACCATGAAGGGCTCGGGGAGGGGGTACGGCGTGCCGGCGACGGTCACGCTGCCCTCCTGCATCGCCTCGAGGAGCGCGGACTGGGTCTTCGGGGTCGTGCGATTGATCTCGTCCGCGAGGACCAGGTTCGCGAAGATCGGTCCCCGCTGGAAACGGAACGTCCGGCCCTTCTGCGGGTCCTCGACGACGACGTTCGTACCCGTGATGTCGGCCGGCATCAGGTCGGGCGTGAACTGGATGCGCGAGAACGTCGAGTCCATGGCGTGCGCCAGCGTCCGCACGAGAAGCGTCTTGCCCAGCCCAGGTGCGCCTTCGAGCAGGATGTGGCCACCGGCGACGAGCGAGCAGACCACCCCCTCCACCACGTCCTTGTGACCGACGATCACCCGACCGAGTTCGGATTCGAGGCGGTTCAGCCCGTCTCGGAATCGTTGGATCTTCTGCTCGAGTGCGGCGACTGATTCAGCCATCGGCTTCTTCCTTCTCGGCGACGGGCTCGCGCGCCGACAGCTCGAGGATCATGGGGGCGGCGCGATTGATCAGGACGTAGTGAAGCCCTCGCATGGCGTCGGCGTGCTTTTCGGCGAGGGGGCCCGCAGCCCCGGTCACGGGGTCCAGGAGGACGAAGAACCGGGACATGTTCGAGAGCACCGTGTTGGCCACGAGCCCCGTGCACTCCAGGCCGCGGGGATCGGCGAACCGCACGCGGACGGGGCCGCGTTCCTCCGGCTGAGTGATCTTTCGGCGATGTTCGTCGCCCGCGAGCGCGACGAACTCGTGTGCCCAGAGTACGACCTCCAGTTGCAGCATCATCGAGGGGACCCGGGTGATCGTGCCCTGTTCCAGGTCGTGGACCTGGGCGTCCTCGACGGTGAGGTAGGGCCGGCTGTAGGTTCGGAGATGATCACCGAGCCGACCGACCATGGGGGAGACGAGCCCGTGGACGAGCGTGGAGTGAGTGGCGAGGAGGTGGTTGCGGAGCGGGTGTGCTGTCATGCCGGACGGCTGCGTGAGCGACGATCATACCAATGGGGTTGTCGCGTCCGGGCCGTCCGTGATCGTCCCGCGCATGAGCGCGCGGATGGCGCCCGCGAGGTAGAACGACCCCGTCACGACGACGAGCCCGTGCGGAGTCGCGAGCGCGAGCGCCCGGGAGAAAGCGGCCCTGGGGTCTGGGATGGGATCTGCCGTCCCCCCCAGCTGGTTCCAGACCCCGGCAGCCGCCGACGGTTCCGCCGAGCGCGGGGAAGGCGCCCGAGTGAAGACGGCGCGATCGGCCATGGGGCGAAGAGGTGCGAACAGCGACGCCGGATCGCGGTCCTCCGTGTGTGCCCCGAGGAGTATCACGGGCCGTTGGGACAGTGTCGCTCCGACGAGGTCCGCCACGGCGGCGCAGCTTCTCGCCGTATGCGCGCCGTCGAGCAACACGGCGGCTCGGCCCGGACACTCGAACAGCTCGGCGCGGGCGGGTAGGCGAACGGCTTCGAGAGCGGCCGTCGCGCGCTCCGGCGTGAACGTCCGCCCGCACGTCTGCACGACGGTCTCGGCCGCGGCGAGCGCCAGGAGCGCGTTGCGGGCCTGATGAACGCCGCCCCCCCCGAGGAAGAGCTCGCCGTACGACCGGGTCGGTGTCCGCCCCGTGAATGCAACTCCGGGGCAACCCAGGGGGCCGCGGGTCAGGCGAGATGCGAGGACGTCGAACCCGTTCCCGAACCAATGGGCAGGGGCGTTCGCCGCGCGCGCCGCCGCGGCGAGGGGCCCGAACCCGGGTTCGTCCGGCGTGAGTCCCAGCAGGACGTACCTGCCGGCCTTGATGATGCCCGCCTTTTCGCGCGCGATGGCGTCGTGAGTCGTGCCCAGGATCTTCGTGTGGTCGAGGTCGATGCTCGTGACGACGCTCACGGTCGGATCGACGACGTTGGTGGCGTCGAGGCGCCCGCCCAGGCCGACCTCCAGCACGTCGGCGTCGACGGCGGCACGACGCGCCGCCAGGAAGCCGATCGCCGTCATGGACTCGAAGAACGTGGGCACGTCGTCCGGCATCGATCGCAGGAGCGCCTCCACGTGTGGGCGGAGTTCCTCCACGAGATCATCGAGTTCGCCGTCCGAGACGTCGGCGCCGTCGATGGCGACCCTTTCGTTCAGGCGCTCGACGTGCGGGGACAGGAACCGGAACGTCCGCAGGCCGTGAGCTCGCAAGACCGCGTCCGTGAAGTGGGTGACCGACCCCTTGCCCTTCGTTCCCGTGATGTGGACGCAGGGACGCCCCGCATGCGGGTTCCCGAGGCGAGCGAGAAACCGCCGCATGCGACCCAGGTCGAAGGCCGAGCGGCTGTTGGCCGGGGGCTGCTTCTGTTCGTAGTCGGTGAAGCTGCGGAGGAAGTCGAGCGCGGCGGACATGGCGATGTGCCGAGACTCTTCGTCGTCCTCGGCGAGTGGACAAGGATCGGTGCGCTGGACGTGAGCCCGCACGACGGTAAGTTCTCGGCGTGACGGCGTTCACCTATCACGCGCCCGGACTCGACACGCATACGCTCGTCGTCGTCGGCCCCCTGGCTGAGGCCGCGCGTCTGGAGGGTGCGACCGGGACCGTCGTCTTCGTCGAGCAGGTCCTCGACACGGTCTGGGCCGACGCCGTCGCGGCCTTTGCGCGCGGAGTTTGCCCCGGGCCAACGACCACGATCGTCCTCTCGGGGGGCGAATCGCTGAAGTCCCTGCAATCGGTCGCGAGCCTCTGGACCGCTTGCGCAGCCGCGGGACTCGACCGAAGCGGTGTGGTCATCGGGGTCGGCGGCGGAGCTCTCCTCGATGCCGTGGGCTTCGCGGCCGCGACGTGGCTGCGTGGCGTCCGGTTCTGCGCGGTCCCAACGACGATGCTCGCTCAGGTCGACGCCGCTCTCGGGGGGAAGTCCGCGATCAACCTCGACGACGCCAAGAACCAGGTCGGGCTGATCCGGCAGCCCGCGATCGTGCATGCGGATCCGGCGTTCCTCGCGACGCTCCCGGAGGCGGCGTTCCGCTCGGGGCTCGGTGAGGTGGCCAAGACCGCGCTCCTCGCCGGCGGCGACCTGTGGCGTCTCGTGGTCGACGAGGCGCGATCCCTGCTCGAACGACGCGCGCCGATCATGGCCCGCGTGGTCGAGGGGTGTCTGCGGCACAAGGCGGATGTCGTTTCGCGCGACCCGTTCGACCGTGGCTGGCGTGCGACGCTCAACGCCGGTCACTCGGCCGGCCATGCCATCGAAACCGTCTCGCGCCGGCGCGGCGCGCCCGTCGAGCACGGCGTCGCCGTTGCAGCCGGTTTGCGCCTGGAGGCTCAGGCCGTGGACGGGGCCGACCGCGAGTCCGTGGCCCGCGTGCTCAGCGCCCTCGGGATGAGTGCGCCGACCGTACCGTCGCTCACGGCGACCGAGTGGATGGACGCGCTCGCGACCGACAAGAAGCGGCGTCGCGACGTGCTTCGGCTCCCGGTCGTGCGCGCCCCCGGGAGTGTGGAGTTTTGCGACACTCCGCTTGCCGACCTCGCGCGCGCCTTCGCACGCGCATGATCGTTCGCCGCTCGTGTCGCGTTTCGCGACAGCGTCGGGTCACGCGGAACTTTCTTCCGCGATTTCCCTGCAATTTGCGCGAGGAGTCAAGCCTCAAGTGATCGCGCGCCGTTCCGACAACGTGCGTGAAGCCGGCTGCGCGCATCTCGCCTCGCGCGCAGCGGTGTGTAAGAAGACCGATTCCAAGGGGTCAAGCACATGGGTCTGCGGATCAACACGAACGTTGCGTCACTCTCCGCACAACGCAACCTGAACATTGCAACGAACCGCGTGTCGTTGAACTTCGAGCACTTGTCCACGGGACGTCGCATCGCACGCGCGTCCGACGATGCGGCAGGGCTCGCGATCTCGACGCGTCTCACGGCACAAACGCGAAGCCTTTCGCAGGCGTCGCGGAATGCCAGCGACGGTGTCTCGCTCGTCCAGACAGGTGAAGCCGGGCTCGACGACATCGCGCAAGCGATCATCCGCGGTCGCGAGCTGGCGATCCAGTCGTCGAACGGTACGCTCGCTGGCGCCGACAAGGACGCGCTCCAAAACGAGTTTCAACAGCTCATCGCGCAGGTGAACCAGGTCGCGAACTCGCCCAGCTTCAACGGGCTGCACCTGCTGAACGGCACGTCGAGCGCGATCACGCTTCACATCGGTGAAGGAGTGACGGCTGGCGTCGACACGCTCGCGATCACGCTCACGTCGGCTCTCGCGTCCGCGCTCAACATCTCGACGCTCGACATCGGGTCGACGGGCAACGCGACGACGGCGATCCAAGCGCTCGACCAGGCGCTCGATCAGGTTTCGACACTGCGGTCGACTTTCGGCGCCGTACAGAACACGCTCACGGGCACGATCGCCTCCATCGAGAATCGCATCGAGAACCTCTCGGCCGCGAACTCGCGCATCGTCGACGTCGACATCGCGTTCGAGACCGCGGAGCTGACGAAGAACAACATCCTCCAGCAGGCCGCGCTCTCGGTGCTCGCCCAGGCGAACCAGCAGCCGTCGTCGGCCCTGGCCCTCCTCCGTCAGGGCTGATCGAAGCTGACGAGTGATCGTTCGAGAACGCCGTGGCACCGAGGGGTGCCCCGGCGTTCTTTCGTACGTGTTCGCAGGTTTCATCACCGCGTCGCCAGTGCACCGCCAAAGCGCGGTAGCTCCGCGAAACCTGCTCGGGCCCGCACGTCTTCGAAACCACCCTGCCGCTCGGGCGCGCTCCGGCGGTCGTCACTTCGCGCACACGCGCGTGTCGCGCGGAGGCAGGCACCGATCAGCGCACGGGCTGCGGAGGCGCCACGCGGCTGGGTTCAGCGCAACGCACGCCATGCGCGCCACCTACGAAACCGGTCGACGCGAGAACATGGAAATCGCGAGCATGTTTTGCGTCGGCGTCGAGTGTTGGATTCTTCCACAGTGTTTCAAGATCCGTCAGTCCCTGCTCGATAGACAGCCCATGAAGCCAGGCGTATCGGGTCGGCGTCAAAGCCCCCGAGGTCCCGACGCACACTCTCACGTGATGCGTGGGAACGAGAAAGTGAAAGGAATGTCATGAGTCTGCGGATCAACACGAACGTCGAGTCTCTGTCGGCGCAGCGCAATTTGAACAACGTCGGCCGCGCGCTCGGCCGCAACTTCGAACACTTGTCGACGGGCAAGCGTATCGCCCGCGCCGCCGACGACGCCGCTGGTCTCGCGGTGTCCGCCCGCTTGGGCAACCAGGTTCGAAGCCTCGAGCAGGCGAACCGCAATGCGAACGACGGCATCTCGCTCGTTCAGACGGCCGAGTCGGGCCTCGAGGACATCGGGCAGCAGCTGACTCGCGCTCGCGAGCTCGCGGTCGAGTCCGCGAACGGAACCCTCTCGGGCACGGACAAGGACAACCTCCAGACGGAGTTCGCGCAGATCCTCGCGAACATCGACCAGATCTCGAACGCGACGAAGTTCAACGGCACGAAGCTGCTGGACGGCTCGACGTCGACGGTGTCGATCCAGGTCGGCATCAACACGACGGCCGGCACGGACACCTTGAGCGTGACGCTGACCTCGAGCCTCACCAGCTCGTTGAGCATCAGCTCGCTCAACATCGGGTCGACGGGCAGCGCCAGCTCGGCGATCACGGCGCTCGACACGGCGCTCGACACCGTCACGACGGCGCGCGCAACGCTCGGCGCGGTTCAGAACCGGCTCTCGTCGTCCATCGCGAACACGGACAGCCGCATCGAGAACCTGTCGGCCGCGAATTCGCGCATCGCGGACGTCGACATCGCGAAGGAGACTGCAGAGTTGACCAAGAACAACATCCTGCAGCAGGCCGCGCTCTCGGTTCTCGCTCAAGCGAACCAGCAGCCGGCCCAGGCTCTCACACTCCTGCGAGGGTGATCCGCGGCGCCTGATCGGGGTCGCCACCGTGCGGCCCGATCGGCTCGTACGCCTGCCTTCGGTACTTCGCGCGGGTCCGGTCGTCGTTCGGCGACCGCGGCCCGCGTCGTTGTTTTCGGACGCTTTCGCCGCCACTTGAATCCGCCTCGGACGGAGCGGCTGCGTGCCCCTGCCGGGCCGGCACTTTTTTTCCGAACGACCGGGCGGTCCCGCGCGTCATTCCCAGAGGGATGATTCGTGCGCGACACCGATGACCCGAAAAGGATCGAGGCTCTCGTCGGCCTCCTCGCCGCCGCAAGGCACCGAGCCGGGCTGGATCTCCTGCGAACGCTGGAGGATCACGCCGGACCGATCGAATCCTGGTGGCACGTTCGCCGCGACGCGATCGCGGGAGCACGGACACCACCGGTCCTGCTGGAGGCGCTCGCGGCACCGGATCTGGATGGCCGAGCGCGGGATCTCTCCGCGCAGCTGCGTCAGACGGGCTTTCGAGCCGTGGAGGTCTCGCGCGCGTCGCGGTTCGCGTGTCTTCCTGACCCACCGGTCGTTCTCTTCGTGCGCGGGGCGTTCGACGAGACGCGGCCATCGCTGGCCGTCGTCGGGGCGCGGCGGGCGTCCGCATACGGAGTGCGTGCCGTCCGGCGCCTGGTCGATCCGCTGGCGCGCGCCGGCGTCACCATCGTCAGCGGGCTCGCGCGTGGCATCGACGCGGCCGCCCATCAGGCGACGCTGGATGCGGGCGGCGTGACCATCGCCGTCCTCGGTTGCGGCCCGGACCAGGCCTATCCGCCCGAGCATCGGGCGTTGCAGGCGCGGATTGGCGAGCGCGGTGCCGTCGTGACCGAGTATCTCCCCGGGACGCCCCCGCTTGCGCACCACTTCCCGCGGCGCAATCGCCTTCTCGTGGCCCTGTGTGATGCGCTTCTCGTCGTCGAGGCCCGCATCAAGTCCGGGAGCCTGACGTCCGTGCGGTGGGCTGCGGACCTCGGGCGTGACGTCCTCGTGGTCCCGGGACCGATCGACAGCCCTTTGTCGGAGGCGCCCACTCAGCTGTTGCGCGAGGGGGCAACGGCGGTGGGCACGCCGGAACACGTGCTCGAATCACTCGGTGTGACCGTTGCCGCCCGGTCCGCGTGTCCGTTGCCCGACTCGGGGATCGTCGTCACGCCGCCGGAGGCGCGACTCCTGAGCCTTCTTTCGGCGACGGCAGTCGATCTCGACGACCTCGTTCGCATGGCCGGCGAGCCTCCGTCGCGCGTGCTCGCCATGGCGCTGTCGCTCGAGTCGCGCGGGCTGATCGTGCGGGAACCAGACGGCCGTTCGCTGCGTGCGCTCGACGCCTCAGAACGCGTTGTGACTGCGAAGGAAATCGGCGACGAAATGGAGAAGGAGCGCGATCGCGGCAATCGGGACGAAGTGCCGACCGAAGGCCCTGACGCCCACGCGGACCACGTCACGCATGTCGCGCCGCCCGGGAGCGGCGGAGACCAGTTCGAGCACGAGCAGGAGCGGGATGAAGAGGGCGATCGTGGGGAGGATCCCGATCATGACGCCTCGGCTTTCGGTTCCGCCGGAGCGTCAGGCCCGAGCAGGTCGTAGACGTCGCACATGACGATCAGGTTGAGCATGCACCCCAGCCCGACGTAGAGGCAGCCGATCTGGTAGTAGGCGTTGTCGCTGTCGATCGTGAGATGCGACGTCAGCACCGTCGCCAACGCCGTCGGCAGGAGGCACGGGATCTGAAGAAGCGCCCAGATCGGGTGGCGGTCCAGGGGAGAGATGCAGCGGAAGTCCGACAGGCACAGTCCGCCGAGGAACAACCCAAGGAGGGCCACGGCGAAGAAGGCGCCCCGTCGGGCGTGGCCGGCCTTCCAGTGGCCGAGTCCCGGGCACAGCCAGGTGAGGAGGACTGCGCGTCTTTGGGCCGGCGTCGAGACCGTGACGAAGTACAGGGCCCCGAGCACGTAGAGGAGCGGGCCCAGCCAGAGAATGATGCGTTGAAGTCCCATGGTGCCCGGTCGAGGCGAAGTCTTACCACCGGCCTTCGAAGCGGCCAACGCCGGCATCCGCGCGCTTTCCGCGTTCTTTTGAAACTGATAACCTCGCGCCCTCCGGGTTCGGCCGGCGATCGGCAACGCCCGGCGGAGTTCATGATCCACACCACGACGGCGCGCGTCCGCTATGCTGAAACCGATCAGGGCGGAGTGGTCTATCACGCCACCTACCTCTACTGGTTCGAGATCGGTCGCACCGAGCTGATGCGGACCACGGGATTCCCCTACGGCGAGTTCGAGCGCCAGCGGGGGCTCCTGCTCCAGGTCGTCGAGGCGCACCTCGACTATCGCCATCCGGCCCGGTACGACGACGTGGTGCGGATCGAAAGCTGGCTTACCCACTTCCGGCGGGTTCAGTTCACCGTGAACCACCGGATCCTGCGGGACTCGGATGGGTCCATGCTCGCCGAGGGGTACATCCGGCTGGGGTGCGTGGATGCGACAGGTCGGGTCCGGGCGATTCCGGACGACGTTCGCCTGGCGCTGTCGAAATGGGTCGCCGTGGAAAACGTCGGGAAGCCGGCAGCTCGGTCGCACGTCTGAAGACGGCAAAGGAACATCGCGCGTGAAACGACTCGAAAGCAGGTCCGGGCTCGCGGCCGCCCTCGCAGCCGGACTTTTCGTGCTTGGCGGCGGCTGCGCATCCGAATCGACGACAGGTCCGGAGACCGCTGCCGTGACCGCCACGCAACCGACCAGTGGGGACAACGCCGCGGCGGGCCCTTCGGCGCTCGCCGAAATGCCGGAGAAGCGCAACGAGCGGCTCCTCCGCCTCGAATGGGCCTGCGACCAGTGGTGGGCCGCCACGAACGCGCAGGAGTACGAGAAGCAGGCGAGCATGGAGAGCCTGCTCCACACCTACGTCACCGATCACTTCGCCGAGATCGTCTCGGACCTCCGCGCGGGAACGCCGCGTCACCGTCGCACCATGGTCATGGCGCTCGGGTTCTCGCAGCGACAGGACGCAGTGCCCGTGATCGAGGAGTCGCTGAAGGACCAGTACTACGAGGTCGTCCTCCACGGGCTCCTCGCCCTGTACCACCTGGCGAAGACCGATCCCGTCCCGCTCAAGGGGTCGTCGGCTCCGCCAGCGCCGCGCGTGGAAGTGAATCCGGAGATCGTCGTGCCGTATCTGCGGCACCCGCGCCCGGAGGTTCGAAGCAACGCCGCCCTCGTACTCGCCCACACGCTGAAGCCGGGGACGTCCAAGTCGCTGATCCTCGTCGTCGTCGCGGCGGTCGAGGACCAGGACCCTGCGACCCGCGTGCACGCCGTCGCGGCCCTCGGCGCGACGGGCGATCGGGAGGTCTTCCCGTACCTCGTGAAGGCCCTGCGCGACCCGGTGCAACTCGTCCGGGTTCGTGCGGCCCTCTCACTCGGCCGACTCGCCGATCCGGATGCGGTGCCGTACCTCATCACGACGCTTGCGGACAAGTCGGAGAAGATCGACGTTCAGCGCGCCGCTGCCAAGTCGCTCGGTGAGCTCCTCGGAACGAAGGAGATCGACTCGCTCGATCCGAAGGTCTGGGAGGACGCCGCCAAGTCGATGAAGCTCCTGCCCGCGGATTCGAAGAGCGCCGGGCGCTGATCGCACGGCCGCCCCGGGGCGGCCTACATCATCGCGACCGGATCCCGGTCGACGATCGTCCGGACCCGCCGGTTGGGCGAGTCCGGAACGGCCCCGAGGAGCGCGGTCAACCGGGCCGTGTCGGACGTGCGCACGATGACGTGCCACCGGAACGCGCCCTGCAGCTGGTGCAACGGGCAAGGCGCCGGGCCAAGGATCGTGAAGGTTCCGGGGGTCCTCGCCAACTCGCCGTCGAGCGCCCTCCGCACCGACTCGATGCAGCCTTGGACCTCCAGGTCGTCCGGCCCCTGACACACGACGCGCAGGAGCTGCCCGAACGGCGGATACCCCGCGGCCTTGCGGTACTCGAGCTCCTGCTCGGAGAACCGGATCCAGTCGTGGCGCGCGGCGCACGTCACGGCGTAATGCGTCGGCTCGTAGGTCTGGACGAACACCCGTCCGGCCCGGTCGCCGCGGCCGGCCCGTCCTGCCACCTGGCACAGAAGCTGGAACGTCCGTTCCGCCGCGCGGAAGTCCGGGATGAGCAGCGCCGTGTCCGCGTGGATGACTCCCACCGTCGTCACGTTGGGGATGTCGAATCCCTTCGCGATCACCTGCGTGCCCACGAGGACGTCGATGGTCCCGTCGCGAAGTCGATCGTAGATCCGCTCGGCCGAACCCCGGGCCTGAAGCGTTTCACCATCCATCCTGGCGACGTGTGCTCCGGGGAACAGCGCCTTCGCCGCCGTTTCGACGCGCTCGGTACCGGAACCCTGGTAGCGCACCTGCGGAGAGCCGCAGTCGGGACACTTCGAGGGTGGCGGCAGCTTGGTCCCGCAGTAGTGACACAGGAGCGTCGAGGCGCCGAAGTAGTACGTCAGGTGCACGGCACAGCCGCCGCATTTTGCCGCCCAGCCACACCGCTTGCACAGCACCTGCGTCGAGAACCCCCGGCGATTCAGGAACAGAAGCACCTGCTCCTTGCGGGAGATCGCCTCGCGCACCTGGTGGTAGAGCGGGGTCGAGAAGAGTCCTCCCGGCCCGAGCGGCTTCTCGTTCCGCATGTCGACGATCCGGATATCCGGCATGGGGCGGCCCGAGACGCGGCGGGGCAGTTCGAGCCTCGATGCCGTCCCGCTGCGCCCCAACCACTCGGTTTCGAGTGACGGCGTCGCCGATCCGAGGATGAGGACCGACCCGTCGGCCTGCGCGCGGCGCATGGCCACGTCCCTCGTCTGATAGCGCGGGGCGTTCTGCTGCTTGAACGTGGTCTCGTGTTCCTCGTCGATGATGATGACGCCCAGGTCGGTGAGCGGCGCGAAGAGGGCCGATCGGGGGCCGAGAGCGACGCGCGTGACGCCGCTCTTCAATTGCGCCCACTGCCGGACGCGCGCCGAGTCCGATTGGTTCGAGTGGAGAACCGCGACGTCACCGAGGCGGGCACGGAAGCGTTCCACCGTCTGCGGCGTGAGCGCGATCTCGGGAACGAGCATGATGGCGGACCGGCCGAGCGACAGCGCCTCCTCGCATGCACGCAGGTAGACCTCGGTCTTGCCGGATCCGGTGACGCCGATCAGGGCGAAGACTCGCGATTCGCGGGCCGTGATCGCCGGGAGGATCGCGTCGACCGCGATCGCCTGATCGTCGGTCAGTCGCGGTCGCGGCTGGCTCGCCACGGGCTTTGGCTCGGAGGCGCCATCGTCGCGCACGACGACCTCGGTGATCCGCAGGACATTGCGTCGCGCGAGCGTGCGGATCGGGGAGTCACCGACGGAGGTCTTGAGCTTCAGGTCCGCGATGGGGAGCGGTGTCGAGCTCTCGAGAAGGGCGTTCAGGACCGCCGTCTGGGCACGGTTGCGGGCGCTCTCCAGGAGTTTCAGGAGGAGGGCTGCCGCCTCGTCGCGGCGGATGGCAAGCTCGACGACGCGGGCCGTGGGCAGGCGCACACCGCCGCGCACCGGAGCGGGAACGACGGCCTGCAGGCACTCGCTCACGTCGGCCCCGTAGTACTCGGCCATCCAGACGGCAAGGCTCAGCATGGACGCCGAGACGACGGGCTCCGCCGTCTTCACGCGGACGATGCTCTTCAACTCGCCGTCCGAGGCCTCGCCGGGTCGCACGCGAAGCACGAACCCCTCCACCGTGCGCGTTCCGAGTGGGACGATGACGCCGTGGCCCTCGGCGACCGGGACGCCGTCCGGGACCACGTAGGTGAGCGTTCGGCGCACGCGGGCGGCGACCGCCACCTCTGCGACCTTGGCAGCGATGGCGATCGGGGGCCGCTCGAACAGCTCACCTTGATTGGCGGATGGGCTCATGCCGACGCGGCACGATACCGCCCGGGCGGGACGCCTACGTGGAAGAGAATCTCGTGTGCTCGCCGCACCGGCACGGGATGGCGTGACAGCGCGGGCACCCCTGCATGTAGCGCGAGGCGGCGTCCGCCAGATCGATCCCGGCGATCGATGCGAGGGTGCTGAGCCAGGCGAAGACGTCTCCGAACTCCTCGAGGAGGTTGGCGCGGTCCGGCGTGCCGCGCTTCAGAGCTCTGGCGAGCTCGCCCACTTCCTCCGTGAACCACATGAAGGTTCCGGCGAGACCGCGCTTGCGGTCCTTCTCGCCGAACGTGGCTTCGATGACGTCTTGGAACTTGCGCACCGAGAAGTCGCGGTCCGTGTGGGTCATGGCGTGTCTTGCGATTCGTGGACGGCACAGATCACGGCGATGTCCTGCTCGCGCGGCTGACCGCCACTGCGATCGACGAGGGTGTCGACGATCCGCGATGGAAGATCTTCCGTTCCGGCGCGGGCGGCCGCGAGCGCGGCCTTCATGAAGCCGGTCTCGCCGATCTCCGAGCCGTCGTCCGCCTTGATGGCGCAGACTCCGTCGGTGGCGAGGATCAATGCATCGTGGGGCGCCAGCGTGAGCGACGCGCAAACGAGGGAGCGATCGAAGACGGGACCGCGGTCGAGACCGAGCGCTATGCCGTCCGGTTGGATGCGTGCGAGGCCGGACTTCTGCGAGACGAAGTGGAGCGCGGGCACGCGGTGACCTGCGGACGCGAGCGTCACCTTGCCGGACTGGGGGTGGATGACGGCGACCATCGCCGACACGAACAGCCCTCGCTTCAGATCCGGGGTAAGCAGTGCATTCAGGCGCATGAGGAACTGGGCCGGGTCGGACGTCTGCTGGAAGATCGCGTGTCCGAGCGATCGAGCCATGGACAGCACGATGGCTCCGGGGATTCCCCGGCCCGATGCCGTCATCACGAGCGCGGCGACGCGGCCGTCCTCCAACTCGACGGCGTCGAACAAGTCGGCCGAGAGTTCCCCCGCCAGAAGGTTTCGAGCATCGAGGCGCAGTCCCTTCGGGCTCGGGAGCTCGGCGCGGAACAGTCGCTCCTGGATCTCGTGGGCGACGCGGACCTCGTGGTCCTTCTGTCGCAAATCCTGCCGCATCCGCTCGGCTGCAGCCAGATTGCGCGTCATCCCGTCGAAGCTGGACGCGAGGACTCCGAGTTCGTCGCTGCTGCGAATCAGCGTCTTGTGCTGGAGGTTCCCAGAGGCGACCTCTTCGATGTCCTTGACGAGGAACGTCAGGGGCCGCGTGATGATGCGGCTCGTGAGGAACGCCACTGCGGCGCAGCCGAATATGGCGACGCCGCAGAACAGCAGGATCGATCGGCGGAGCTCGTCGAGCTGTGCCGCGAGCGACTCCTCGGAGAAGATCACCGTGGCCGTCCCAACTCGCTGGCGCCGCAGGTTCAGGATCGGGTGGGAGAACGCGCGGGCGCGGATCGGGTCTTCCTTCGCTCGCGTGAAACGGCCCGACTCGACCCTCGTTCCGGCTTCCGTGCGGGTCGTCGTCGGCTGGAACCGGGCTTCGCTGATTCCGGAGGCGCTGGCGATCAGCGTGGACCCTTGCCCGGTGATGAGGACGTCGAGCGCACCTTGTGTCTCGCGCAGGCTGTTCAGGCGATCCTGGTTGAACCGACGCTGCTGGTCGTCGAACTCCTGGAGCTTCTTCAGGATGTCCTTCTCGGCGTCGGAGGAAGTCGTCTTGGGGTCGACCGTGAGGTTCCCGCTCGCGAGTTGAAGGTCCGATTCGATCGTCGCGAGACGGCGACGGAGGTTCGCGACCGTGTTGTAGTTCCCCTCCCACGAGTCGAGCTCGGGCGACGCGGCGAGTGCGGCGGCGAACGTGCCCGTCCGGTCCAGCTCGTCGTCGAGGGCCCTCGCCATGTGGCCGTAAACGACCACTCCGAACAGGATCACCACCAGGGTGATCACGCTGACCACGGGAAGCGTGAACTTCGGGGCCAGGCCGAACTGGACCTTCCGCCGAACGCGAATGTCGGACATTTCGCGCTCGAGAGCGGTGCCCAACGGGCCTGTCTTTCGCGGATCCGCCATGTCGATCGTCGAGGCGAGCGGGCGTCGTGCCGGCCCTGTTGCGCGCCGACGGCGGGTCGGTCCGTGACCCTCCTCACCGGCGAGTGGCCCGTTTTAGACGAGCCATCGCTCGACGCAAAGGCTGATCCCCAGGGCAAAAAGGCCGGCGACGGCGTCGTCGACGACGATCCCCAACCCGTACGGCAGGTCTTGGAGCTGGCGGATCGGGAACGGTTTCCAGATGTCGAAGAGGCGGAACAGGGCCGTCGCGAGGAGGAGGGACCAGGGGCTGATCCCGGCGGGCCGCCACGCGGCGATCCACACGCCGCAGGCTTCGTCCAGGACGAACCACCCCGGGTCCTCCTCCCGGACGGCGCCGCGGAAGAGAACGCGGGCGACGATCACGCAGGCAACGAAGGAGACGACGGCGGCGATTCCGACCGCCCACGGGTAGACGCCCGGGCTCACTGGGACGAGGAGGACGGCGGCCGCGACGACGCTCGCCGCCGTTCCCGGCGCCCTGGGGAAGCGTCCGACACCGCCGAACGTCGCGAGCGCGCGGGCGATCACCAGCGGCTCAGGACTCGGCCGCGCGCAGGAGTGCTGCACCCTTGCCGAGGTAATAGACGCCGGACGCGACGGTCGCGAAGAGCGTCGCCCACAAGAGGCCGATGTTCACCTGGTCCAGGATCCCGAGCAGGTTCCCGAACGCCACGCGGCCGATGAGGAAGCCCACGGTGATGCATTGGACGAGCATCTTGATCTTGCCCGGAGCCGCCGCACCGAACGAGACCCCGCGCGATTCCATGTATCCGCGGATGTCGTTCACGAAGAACTCCCGCCCGACGATCACGACGATCATCCACGCTTGGAGCAGGTGATCGATCGGCGCGACGTCGCCCAGAAGGATGAACGACCCGCAGACGGTGACCTTGTCGACGAACGGGTCGAGGATTCGGCCGAGAGCGGTCACCTGGCCCAGGCTTCGTGCGAGATACCCGTCGAGCCAGTCCGTGGCGGCGACGAGGATGAAGAGGATGAGGGCCCAGAGCGCCAGGCTCGAGGACGCAGTGCCGCGGCGGTTGAGCTGAACGAGGATCGCGAAGAGCACGATGCTTGCAAGGAGCCTTGCGAGCGTGATGCGGTTGGGGAGGTTGAACCAGTTCGTGTTCAATCAGCTTCCTGGTCGTGCGCGGCGGATCCGTTCGCTCGTTCCACCTGCATCGCCTCCTCGAAGCGCGGAGGTGGGGTTGGCGCGTCCGGCGAGATCATAGCCCCGCGCTTCGGCCACGTGCACGGGGACGATGTTTCCGGCCGCGAGGCCGTCGCCTTCGACGAAGACCGACGCGTCGACCTCGGGGGCGTCCCAGCGGGTACGGCCGCGTGCCGGTCGTCCATCGGCCGCGGGGACGTCGATCAGGACGTCCTCGACGGTACCGATCCGGGCTCGGGCGTTCGCGAACGCGATCTCCTGCTGAAGCGCCATCAGACGGTTCCAGCGCTCGTCTTTCTCCGGCTCGGGCACCTGGCCGTCGAGGTCGGCGGCGGCGCTCCCTTCCTCGCGGGAATAACGGAATGCGCCCAGCCGATCGAAGCGCGCGTCCCGCAGGAATTGCAGGAGTTCCTCGAAGTCCGCGGCAGTCTCGCCCGGGAATCCCACGATGACGGTCGTGCGAATCGCGACGCCCCTGGCTCGGAGTTTGTCGACCATCCGATCGAGCGTGCGACGATCGTAGCCTCGCTTCATGCGGGCGAGGACGCCGGTGGCCGCATGCTGGATGGGCACGTCGAGGTAGGGGAGGACCGCCCCTCCGCTCCCGAGGAGGTCGATCAGGGCGTCCCGCACTTCCGTCGGGTACGCGTACATGAGGCGGATCCACGCGATTCCGTCGATCTGCGCGAGCCGGGAAATGAGGCGTTCGAGCCGCACCTCACCGTAGATGTCGCCCCCGTAGACCGTCGAATCCTGCGCGATGAGGTTCAGCTCGCGGACCCCTCGCTCCGCCTGGGCCCGCGCGCGGCCCACGAGGTCCTCGATCGGCAGCGATCGCATGGGGCCACGGATGCTCGGGATCACGCAGAAGGTGCAGACGTGATTACAGCCCTCGGAGATCTTCAGGTAGGCGTAGTGCCTCGGCGTGAGAGACGCCTCGACGCGTCGGCGCTCGATCGTGAACGTGGGTGCCTCCGAACGCGGCAGCAGGCCTTCCACGATCTGGGCGATGCGCGGATAGTCTCCGAACCCGACGAGTCCGTCGACGTCCGGCGCCTCCGTCGCGAGCAGCTCCCGGTAGTTGCCCACCATGCACCCGGCGACGAGGACGCCGCGCACCTGGTTGGTCTTCTTCAGCTGGCACACGTCGCGAATCTGCGCCAGAGACTCCTGACGCGAGGCGTCGAGGAAGCCGCAGGTGTTCACGATGACGACCTCCGAGTCCTTCGGATCCGTCACCAGGCGGAAGTCGTTCGACAGGAGCGCCGAGACCAGACCCTCGCTGTCCACGAGGTTCTTCGGGCATCCGAGCGAGACGAGGGAGACGATGCGGCGCGGGGTCACGTTTGGTTCGGCTGAGCTCGCGAGGGCTTCGCAGAGTTGAAGCGGGAACATAACCGGGGCCCGCGACCCGCGAAACGGCGGCGGGCGCAGATCATCGACCTGCGCCCGTGTCGGACCGGACGAGCGTCCGCGTTCAGGATTCGGCTGTCTGTTCCTGCGGCGTCTTGCGCGCGAGAACCTCGCGCCGGCCGGTGGGTTGGTAGGGCCCGACGACGCCCTGCTGGAACATCCGGTCGATCAGCGACGTGGCTTCGCCGAACGTGACGCCGAGGGACCGCTGGAGCATGGAGACCGAGCAGCGATCCTCCTCGATGACGAGGGCGATCGCCCGCTGCAGGAGATCGGGGTTGGGGTCGTCGGCGCCTTCGAAGAGCGGGCGCTCACCGGCTCGGTGGCGGGCGGCCTCCGTCGAGGCCGCGCTGGCGGGCGTTTCGATCGGCGAGGGCGCGGGCGCTTTCGCCGCACGCTTGGCGGGCTTCGCTCGGCCCTCGTCCCACTGCGCCCACTCGTCCGTCTCCGTCCGGCGCTTGCGCGTCGTACGGGGTGGAGCTGCCGCGGTGCTTGCCGGGCCGTCGACGAGCTGGGGCGCGAGGGCGGCGTCACCCCCCGCCGGCTCCGCATCCTGCACGGGCTCGGGGGGCAGTTCCGGCTCGGCGAACAGTGGCGTCGTGTCCTCGTCGGCGACGTGCGCGCGGCGCTTGCGGGGCTGGGAGCGGCGGGCCGCCTTCGGTGCGGTGTCCGGCCCCGGGTCGGACGCCTCCGAGGACGCTGCCGCGGCCGTCGACGACTCCGGCTCGATCGCGACGCCTTCGGACATCACGGGCGACAGGTCTTCGGCCGGCGCCGGCGCGTCGACGGCAGCCGTCGGCGACACGGTCGTCTCCGCCTCGGCGTGGCCGGCCGTGATCACGGGCTCGCGGGCGGCGGACTGTTCGGTCGGCTCGTCCTCCACGGCAGAGTTCGCCGCGACGTCGGTCGCCGGCTCGTCGTCGGCGAGCAACTCTGCGACGAGCGCCTCGTCGTGGTCGACCTCGACGAACTCGGGCTCTGGCTCCGACTCGGACCAGACGTCGGATGGCGTCTCGTCGATCTCCTCGACCGCGTCTTCCGGATCGCCGTGCGCCGCGCCGGGCTGGAACGTCGGCGCGGAGTCGAGGACGGCACCGGCCGTGCTCGTCGCCACCGCGACGGACGAATCGTCGGCGCCGGACGCGGTGGTTTCGACGACCGCGGTTCCGAGGGGCTCGTCGTCGTGGGGGTCGGCGGCCACGGTCGGCGTCGACCAGATGCCTGCTCCGAAGAGGTCCGGCTGGTGGACTGCGACGGTGCCCTCCGACGGAGCGGACGCCGCCTCGATGAGCTCGGCGAGTTCGATCGGCTTGGTGGCCTCGGCTTGCTCTGCGGTCAGTTCGCGTGCAATCGGAATCTCGGCGCGAAAGGGTTCCGACGCATCCGCGTGGGCCTCCTCTTCCGTGGAAGCCGCCGGCGCGTCGACCGTCTCCAGGTCTTCGTCGTCGTCCAGCGTGATCGACTGGGCGGCAACCTCCGTGGCCTCGTGCGCGATCACGGACGAGAACAGGTCGGCCGACGTCGGCCGCCGAGCCGGGGGCTCGATCTCTTCATCCTCTTCGACGAGATCGTCGCTCGGCTCGTCGACGACTCCGGCGAGGATCGGGATCCGCCGCGGCGGCGGAGGTGGCTCGTCGTCCGGGACGTGGAAAGGCTCGACGGCTTCCATCTCGCCCGCGTCCGATTCGACGTCCGCTTCTGCGACGGCGACGTCGCCCGCTTCCGTGACGAGATCTTCCGGCGGTGCCGCCAGTTCCGTCGCCTCGGAGAACAGCTCGCCGCCGCCGGGAACCGTACGGACCTCCGAGATCCCTTCGTCACCGGTGTGCGTCGGCGCCGCTGCAGCCGTCGACGCCGGGCTCTTGACCTGCGCCCGGCGCAGAAGGGTGTAGGGATCGATGGCGAGAGTCGGCGCCTGCACGAGGATCCGCTGCGCGAGAAACGCGCCGAAGAGCGCGAGGAGCGCGAAGACCGCTCCCGCCAGCATCGGCCCCATTCCGAGGAACGCCCGCGCGAGAAGACCTCCGAGCGTGCCGCCGAGCGGCTTCGCCGCGTCGCTGGCCGCGCCCTCGATCACGCCGAAGAGGCCCATGAGCGGCAGCAGGACGACGAGCGTCGCGAGAAGCTTCTTCGAGAGCGCCTGTGTGGGTTTGCCGAAGAACCACCGGGCTGCGACGAACGCGGCGACGCCGAGCAACGCGCACGTCACGGGCATCCCCATGGGCCGCGCGAGCACGAAGTCACTGTGGATCGCGCCGACGACGTGGAACTTCACGGCGGCGACGATGAGGAACACCGTTCCGAAGAAGACGAGGAGCGGCACGCCGAGGCGGACCGCGGACGGGTAGCTGTTCTGATGGGAGTTCTCGATCATCGTCGTCACCTCGCACCTTCCGATCCTTCGGAAGCCGACGCTGCGGCCGTCTTCCCCTTCAGTTCATTCCACTGGTCGATCGTGATCAGGATCTCGCGCGGCTTGCTGCCGTTCGGACCCGAGATGTATCCGGCCTGCGTCATCAGGTCGACGAGGCGTCCGGCGCGCGCGTAACCAACGCTCAACTGACGTTGCAGCCACGACGTGCTGGCCTGCTTGCTCTGGAGGACGATCTCGACGGCTTGTTCGAACAGCTCGTCCTGCTCGCCCGCGTCGCTCTCCTTCATCTCGCCCGCGCCGACCTGGATGAGGGAGTGCGTGTACTGCGGCAGCGCACTCGTCTTCAGGTAGTCGACGACTCGCGTCACTTCCTCGTCCGAGACGAAGGGACCCTGGATGCGGCGCAGATCGTCACCTGCGGAAGCCGCGAGGAAGAGCATGTCGCCCTTGTCGAGAAGCTTCTCGGCGCCCTGCCGGTCGAGGATCGTGCGCGAGTCGATCCCCGTGCGGGTCTGGAACGCGATGCGCGACGGCAGGTTGCTCTTGATGAGGCCCGTGATGACGTCGGTGCTCGGACGCTGGGTCGCGAGGACGACGTGGATGCCGACGGCTCGCGCCTTCTGGGCGAGACGCGCGATCGCCTGCTCGGTTTCCTTGCCGGACGTCATCATGAGGTCGGCGAGCTCGTCGACGATGATGACGATGTAGGGCATGGTCTCCGGGACCTTCTCGATCTCGCCCTCCGAGTAGAGCTTGCTCAGCATCTCCTTGCGCGCTTCCTTGCCGAGCTTGTTGAAGCTCGTGATGTGGCGCACGCCGACGGCCGAGAGGAGCTCGTATCGCTCCTCCATCTGCTGGATCGCCCATTGGAGGATCAGGGACGACTTCTTGGGGTCGCTTTCGACGCGCGTGAGGAGGTGTGGGATGTCCTGGTAGACCTCGAGCTCGACGCGCTTGGGATCGATCATGATCAGCCGCACCTCTTCCGGGTAGCGGGTGAGCAGGATCGACAGGACGAGGGAGTTGACGAACACCGACTTGCCCGCGCCGGTGCGGCCGGCGATCAGGAGGTGCGGCGTCGACGCCAGGTCTTCGATGATCGGGTTGCCGGCGCTGTCCTTTCCGAGGAACAGCGGGATCGCGATCTTCTTGTTCGGTGCGGCCGTGGCGGCAGCGAGCGCCAGTTCCTTCAGGAACACCGTCTCGCGCGAACGGTTCGGGATCTCCACTCCGAGTGCGGCCTTCCCCTTCACCTGTGCGATGCGGACTCGCCCCACGCCGAGGGTCATGCCGAGGTCCTCGGCCAACCCGGTGACCCGGGAGATCTTCGTGCCGCGCGCGAGATTCAGGTCGAACCGCGTGATGACGGGACCGCGCTCGATCTCCTCGACCGTCGCCTGGACACCGAAGTCCTGAAGCGCCTGGACCAGCTGGCGGGCCTTCTCCTGGAGCGCCTCGTCGCTCTCGCGTTCTCCCGAGTAGACGGCGGCGTTGAGCAGCGTCAACGGCGGCAGCTCGTACTTCTCCTTGCCCTTGAGCTTGGGGTCGCGGGAGAGGTTGATCACCGTCACGCCCGTGGCGTCGCCCGGTTTGCCCGCGGGGACGCCGTCGCGGATCCGCACCTGGCTTGGCGGCACTGGCGGCTTGGCGCGCGCGGCCGGCGCGGCGGCCGGGGCCTCGGCGTCGTCTTCGTCATCACCCTCGGCTTCGACGTCGTCGAACCCGTCGAGCGCATCGACCTCGTGATCGTCGCCGTCGTCGAGGTCGAGCCCGAGGTCGGGTACGGGCGCATCGGCCGGCTTCTTGCGCGACGAGGCGCGAGGCCGTCGTACGCGTGGCGCCGGCGCGTCGTCGTCACCGGCGGGGGCGTCGTCCTCGGCACGTTGCTCGGCCTTGGGTCTGGCCTCCGACAACGTCGGCGCGGCGGCCGCAGCGGCGACTGCAGGCGCCACCCCGTCCTTGATCTTGGGCTTGGGTACGTCGAAGGTGTCCGACTCCGCCGACTCGGTCTTCGCCAGCGTCTCGAGCAGCCGGCGCTCGGGGGCCTTCTTCGAGCGCGAGGCTCGCGGAGGCCGCGCGGCCTCGATCGGCGGTGCAGCCCCATCTTCCGTCGATGAGGCGCCATCGGCTGCGCCTTCCGCCATTGCCGCGTCGCGAGCTTCGATCGGGGTCTCGTCTTCGACCGGTTCTTCATCCGTCGCGAGCGGCGACACGGTCCGCTCCAACTCGCGCGCTGCCCGTTTGCGGGCCGCGACCTTGGCCTCCGCCGTCTTCGGCGTGGGGTGGCGCGACAACCATCTCGCAAGGCCTTCGAGGAAGAAACTGTCGGTCGAGAGGATCAGCGCCGCGCCGGCACCGAGCCCGGCGATCGCCACGCTCCACCACCTCCCGAAGTGCAGCACCAGTTTCGTCCCGAGCCAGTCGCCGAGAATCCCGCCGATCGGGACGTAACCCCGCGGGAAGACGCGGCCCGGCGCTGCGAGCGTCATGACGAGCCCGAACGCGAGCATGAGCATGAACACGCCGAGCACTTTGAGCAGTGGCTCGGTCACGCGGGGGCGCGTGCGCAGCCGCCAACCGAGGAACACGAGGAAGAAGGGGAGCCCGAACGCTCCGACCCCGAAGCCTTCGACGAGCGCCTGGCCCAGTCGCTGACCGAGCCGGCCTCCGACGTTCGTCAGCGGTTCACCGTTCCCCAGCCCGGGCGGGACGTAGGTGGTGAAACTGATCGCCACGTAGATGGCGAGGAGAACCAACGCCCACGCCCACACGATGCGGGAGATCGGGGGTGTCGTCGCACGCGTCGTCACTGCACGTTCGTTCACTTTCGACTCGCTTCCGAACCAAGGCCCGTGTGTCCGAATCCCCCCGAGCCGCGAACGGTGGTGCCGATGGCGTCCGTAGCGATGAACTCGGCGCGGGCGACGCGCGTGAAGACGAGCTGTGCGATCCGCATGCCGCGCTCGATCACGCAGGGCGTGTTGCTGAGGCACGTGAGGATCACGCCCAACTCGCCGCGATAGTCGGAGTCGATGGTGCCCGGCGCGTTCACGAGCGCGATGCCGCTCTTGAGCGCGAGGCCCGATCGAGCTCGTACCTGGGCTTCGAACCCTTCTGGAATCTCGAGGAAGAGGCCCGTGGGGATCCGGTGGATCTCGCCCATGCGGACCGTGATCGGTGACTCGACGGCCGCGAAGACGTCGGCGCCCGCTGCCCCGTCGGTCATGTATCGAGGGTAGGGGAGATCGGCAGCGGACGGGTCACGGCGGACGCCGACCCGGATCTGCCAGCTTGCCGTCGAGACCGGCTGGTCCATTTCGTCTCCCCATCTCGAACTGACGGACGATGCCGCCGCAAGTGCCCGTTGCGCACTCGTTCAACCGCGTGAGCGCATTCAACGACCCTCGGAGAGCTGGCGCGTTTCGACGAAGCGAACGAGCCGTTCCCCGAGTCGACGCTTGTCGACGTTGCCGAGCGAGACCGCCTCCCGCTCGGTGATGAGAGTCACCCCGACAGCATCCGAC
Source organism: Planctomycetota bacterium (assembly GCA_044222185.1). Taxonomy (GTDB): domain Bacteria; phylum Planctomycetota; family CAIWVZ01; genus JBGANV01. The sequence continues at coordinate 1,957,569 of JBGANV010000001.1, read as the reverse complement.
CCACCGAGCGACCCAGGGTGGTTCAACACGACGAGATCGAGATGCTTGTTGCGAAGCTTGCCGCGCGCGAGCGCTTCCGCCTCCGCAGGCGGAGCGGCCTCGAGGGCAAACCCCACGATGACCTGACCGCGCGACATCTTACCGAGTTCGGCGACGACGTCCGGATTTTTGACGAGGTGCAGGACGAGGTCGTCCGCCCCCTTCTTCATCTTCCCGACGATGCGGTCGCGCGGTCGATAGTCGGCGACGGCTGCCGCCATCACCAGTGCGTCGGCCGTCGGGAACGCCGCCTGACATGCCGCGAGCATTTCGGTCGCCGTCGTCACCCGGATCACGGAGATCCCGGCCGGGTCCGCCAGGGCACAGGGACCGGCGACGAGCGTCACCGCGTGACCCCGGTGGCGCGCAACCTCGGCGATCAGGAACCCCAGTCGCCCGCTACTCGAATTCCCCACGTACCGGACGTCGTCGATGGGTTCGTGGGTCGGCCCGGCGGTGACCAGCAGGTTCATCCGCCGACCCCGAGGTGCAGGCGGATGCGGTCGAGAATCCTCGGCAGGGCCGCGAGGCGGCCCGGGCCCTGCTCGCCGCAGGCGAGGTCGCCGGAATCGGGGTCGACGACGTCGAAGCCAAGCCCCTTCAGGGTGTCCAGATTCCTGGCCGTCAGCGGGTTCTGCCACATGCGCCAGTTCATGGCCGGACAGACGATGCGGGGGCCGGAATACGCGTAGGTCACGGTCGTCAGCAGGTCGTCGCAGAGGCCGTGGGCCAGCTTGGCGATGACGTCCGCGGACGCCGGGGCGATCACGCAGAGGTTCGCCGTCGCGGCCAGGTCGATGTGTTCATGGGCTGGCGCGCGATCCGGGCCGAAGAAATCGGTCCGGACGGGGCGGCGCGAAAGGGCTTCGAAGGCCAGCGGTCGCACGAATTCCTGGGCGTTTCGCGTCATCACGACGCTGACGTCCATGCCCGATTTCGTGAGCTCGGACGTGAGGTCCAGGGCCCGGTGGGCGGCGATGCTGGCGGTGACGCCGAGCAGGACGTGGGGGCGGGTCATCGGGACGCTCCCGGCCCTCGGGCGCGACGGCCGCGACCCGGGGCGGATTTCAGGCCGCGCCTCAGCGGGTCTTGTTCAGGGCCGTCAGGATCCGGCGCTCGAGTTCGTCCTCGCTCGTGGTGGGCTCGACGTCGATGGCGCGCGGCTGATCCGTCGTCATCCGCTCGATCTCGGTCCGGATGAGCTCGCGGTTCTCCTCGGTGTCGGCCAGCAGGTCGAGCTTCTTGCCCTCGATCTCGCGCATCACGGTGGCGATGGGGCTCTTGTCCTCTTCATGGACGAGCCGGCGGGCACCTCGGTTGAGCTCGCGCAGGCGCTTCTGGATCAGGACGGTCGTCTTGTAGACGCCGCCGACTTGTCCGTAGAGGTCGTCGAGCTTGTGTTGGTGGATCATGTCTCGGTTACTTGCGGTTTGAGGTCAGGCGGTTCGGGTCCGACGGGGCTTCGATGCCGACGATGGCTTCGATCTCGTGAACCGCGCGGGCAAGGTCGTCGTTGATGACGACGTGTTCGTATTCGTGAGCGAAGGCGAGCTCTCGGCGGGCGTGGTCGAGGCGCCGTTCCATGGCCGCAGCATCCTCGCTCTTGCGGCGCTGCAGGCGATCCCGGAGGGACTCGAACGACGGCGGCTTGATGAAGACTCCGACCGTGCTGGGGCGCAGGCGTTTGACGCTTCGATATCCCTGGACGTCGATGTCGAGGAGGACGGTCCATCCGCTGGCGACCCAGGGATCGACCTCCTCCACGGGCGTGCCATAGCAGTGACCGTGGACTTCGGCGTGTTCGAGGAGGGCATTTCTGGAAACGAGGTCATGGAACGAGGATGGCGTCATGAACCGATAGTGCACCCCGTCGACCTCACCCGGGCGCGGCGCGCGGGTCGCGGCAGACACCGCGAGGCGGCAGCGCTCGTGCCGCAACAGCTCCGCAATGACGGAGCTCTTGCCGACGCCGCTGGGGCCGCTGAGGACGAGGACGGGAAGCCTACTCAAGATTCTGGACCTGTTCTTTCATCTTGTCGATTTCCGCCTTGGCCTCAACCACGGAGTGGGCGATGGACAGGTCGCTCGCCTTGGAGCCGATCGTGTTCGCCTCGCGCAGCATCTCCTGCAGGAGGAAGTCGAGACGCCGTCCCACATCCGCGCCGTCGTCGAGGAGGCGGTTGAACAGATCCAGGTGTGCGGCGAGGCGCTGGAGTTCCTCGCTGACGTCGCACCGCTCTCCAAATGCCGCCGCCTCGCGCATCAAGACCGTGTCGTCGATCGTAAGTCCAGGTCTCACCTCGGATAAGAGGGCGTTCACGCGCGTGGCGAAGCGGTCCCGATTCTCCCGCGTGACGAGGGGGGAGCGTTCGGCGATCGCCGCACGCAACGTGGCGACTCGTGCACCGTGCAGTCGGAGTTCGGATGCCGTCTTCGCGCCCTCCGCATCGCGGCTCCGCGTGAGGGCATCCAGGGCCTCGACCGTCGCCCGCCGCGCCACGTCCCGTAGCTCGTCGGTCGTCGATTCGGCCTCGTCGGCGGCCGAGGTGCCGCCGGGCTGGCGGAGGGCGGCCTCGATGACCCGCATGGGCTCGGGCGGCGCCGCGTCCGGGTAGAGCGACCGGTAGATCGCAAGGAGTGCGTCGTGGTTCGCTCGGACGCGGGCTTCGTCGATCGCGGCACCCGTGTCCCCTGGCAGCGCGGACACGTGAACGCTGACGGTGATCGCCCCGCGGGTCAGCCGTGTCCGGACCTCGGTCTCGAGGTCGGGCTCCAACGATTGCAGGGCGAGCGGAAGCCGGAACTGGGACTTCAGGAAGCGATGGTTGACAGACTTGGCTTCGACCGTCACGCGTCGCCCGGCCCCGTCGCGAACGGCCGCGCCGAAGCCTGTCATGCTCCGCGGCACGTCAGGCTCACATCCCCGGGCGTGAGCCGGGCTTGATGGCCGCGCTCCCGGTGAGGCAAAGCGGGCACTGCGTCGGCGTCCACGTGGGCGGAATGACCGTCGCCAGGGAGACGTAGGGGACGGTGAACGGGTTCTTCTCGGTGCGGGCGATGAGGCTCATGACGCCGATCGGGTGGGCGCCGATCCCCTTCAGGAGCTCCAGCACTTCCCCAGCGGAGCCTCCCGTCGTCACAACATCCTCGGCGACGATCACCTTCTGCCCCGCGTCCACGCGGAAGCCCCGGCGAATCGCAAAGCGCGTGTTCTCCCGCTCCGCGAAGATCCCGGGGACACCGAAGGCGCGAGCCAGCTCATATGCGACGACGACGCCGCCGAGCGCCGGTCCCACGATCACGTCCGGCATCTCGCCCGTCCAGCGTTCGCGGAGCATGCGACAGAGGCGCTCGGCGATGGACGGGACCATGAGGACACGCGCGCATTGGATGTAGCGCGACGAGTGCAGCCCGCTCGAAAGGAGGAAGTGTCCCTCGAGCAGGGCCTGCTGAGCACGGAAGAGGTCGAGGACGTCGTCGGACATGGGCAGGAATCAGTGCTTTTCGATCACACCGATGACGACGGTGATCACCAACAGCACGCCGAAGATGACCCCCGTCGCCTTGTTGATGCCACCGGCACCGTGGCCGAACATGTCTGCGCCCGCGCCGCCGAACGCCCCACCAAGTCCGCCGCCCTTGCCTTCCTGCACGAGCACGATCGCCGTGAGCAGGATCGACAGCAGCGAGAAGAGCACATAGAGGATGGGGGACAGAATAGCCATATCTGGACTCTCAACCTGGTGTGGACTCGAACCACACGAGCCTATGGAAATCGGCCTCGTCGAGGCTCGCACCGCCGACGAGCGCGCCGTCGATGTCGGGCATCGCCATCAAGCCGTCGATGTTGTTCGGTTTCACGCTCCCGCCGTACAGGATCGTGCAGTCCTCCGACACGGGGGCGCCGAAGAGCGTGCGCAACTCGGCGCGGATCCTCGCGTGCACTTCCTGGGCCTGTGAGGGGGACGCCGTCTTGCCGGTGCCGATGGCCCAGACGGGTTCGTACGCGAGGACGACGTTGCGCATGGCATCGTCGTTCAGTCCGCGAAGGTCATCGCGGACCTGACGCAGGACGACGTCGAACGTCCGTCCACCGTCGCGTTCGGCCAGCGTCTCTCCGACGCACAACACGACGCGCAGCCGATGCCTCAACGCGGCCTTGACCTTCTTCGCGATCAGCTCGTCCGTCTCGCCCACGACGTGGCGTCGTTCCGAGTGGCCGAGGATCACCATGGTGCCGCCGGCCTCGCGAACGAGGTTCGCTGAGATCTCGCCGGTGAAGGCGCCATCCTCGTCGCACCAGCAGTTCTGGGCTCCGACGCGAATTGCCGTGTCCCGGAGGATTTCGGCGACGCGTGCCAGGCTCGTGAACGGGGGGAAGATCGCGCAATCGCGATCGGGCGGGACGTCGACCCCCGCGAGGAGGCCCTCCGCGAGGCGGATGGCGTCGCGGTGGCCCATGTTCATCTTCCAGTTTCCGGCAATGAGAGGGCGGCGCATGGATCGGTCGGACCCCCGGGCGAAAAACGGGGGCCGGTACGTTGGCAGCAAGCACCCGCCCGTTCAACCGCCTGGTGGCAGGTTCGGCCCCGCTTCGCCGGACTGGGCGGGCGACGCCATGGGGTCGCATACGGGAGAGGCCCGGAGCTCACGCGGGCGGGGACGCCGGGCTTGCGGCAGGGTCGGTCGGACCCGCGCTCCTTCGGGCGCATAGGGAGTAGATCGCCGGCAGGACCACGAGGGTGAGGAGCGTGCTGCTGATGAGCCCCCCGATCACGACGGTCGCGAGCGGCCGTTGGACCTCCGCCCCGGGGCCCGTCGCGAGCGCCATGGGGACGAAGCCCAACGACGCCACGAGGGCCGTCATCAGCACGGGGCGCAGCCGTGTGAGGCTTCCGGCGACGATCGCCAGGGAGAGATCGAGGCCACCGCCGCGAAGAGAGCGGAACATCGACACCAGGACGAGGCCGTTCAGGACGGCGACCCCCGACAGCGCGACGAATCCGACTGCGGCCGTGATCGAGAAGGGCATGTCCCGAAGCCACAACGCCGCGATTCCCCCGGTGAGCGCCAAGGGGACCCCCGTGAAGACGATGATGGCGTCACGGAGCGAGTCGAAAGTCACCGCGAGAAGCGCCAGGATCGCGAGCAGGCAAAGGGGCACCACGATCGCGAGGCGCTGGCGCGCGGCGACCAGGTTCTGGAACTGGCCGCCCCATCCGAGCCACGACCCGGGTGGAAGCCGGACCGCCCCCTCGATGCGCGATTGCGCCTCGGCGACGAAGGAGCCCAGGTCGCGCCCGCGCACGTTGGCCTGGACGACGACGCGGCGTTTGCCGTTCTCGCGGCTGATCTGATTCGGTCCGACCGACGGCTCGATGGATGCGACCGTTCCCAGGGGAATCGATCGCGCGGCGTCGCCGTTTCCGTGCGCGTCGCCTTCGGAGTCCGGCGTCGTGTCCGCATCGCGCGGCAGCGGCACGGGGATGCGGCGGATCTCGTCGACGTCCGTGCGGAGGCTCTCGTCGAGTCGCACGACGATGTCGAACCGACGGTCGCCCTCGAAGATCTGCCCCGCCGTCCGCCCGCCGATGGCGATCGCGACGGCGTCGTGGACGTCGGCGACGTTCAGACCGAGCCGCCCTGCCGCCTCGCGGTCGACGTCGATGCTCACGGCGGGCAGGCCCTCCGACTGCTCGACCTTCACGTCGGCGGCCCCGGGGACGCCGCGCAGCACCCGGGCGATCGCGGTTGCCGCGTTGCCGATCGATTCGAACTCGTCGCCGAACACGCTCACGGCCACGTCGCTGCGCACGCCGGCGATCAGCTCGTTGAATCGCATCTGGATCGGCTGCGTGAACTCCAGCGCGTTCCCCGGCGCATGAAGCTCGATCGTCTCCGCCATGCGAGCGATGAGTTCCGCCTTCGGCAGCCTCGGGTCGGGCCAGCGGTCGCGCGGCTTCAGCATGATGAACGTGTCCGAGACGTTCTGGGGCATGGGGTCGGACGCCATCTCGGCCGTTCCCGTCTTCGAGAAGACGAACGCGACTTCCTCCAGCGAGGCCAATGCACGTTCGACGCTCGCCTGCATCGCGACGGACTGCGTCAGCGACGTGCTCGGGACGCGCATGGCGTGCATGGCGATGTCGCTTTCGTCGAGCGTCGGAACGAACTCGGATCCCAAACGCGTGAAGAGGCCCGCCGCCGTGAGGAGCCCGGCTGCAGCCATGACGACCGTCAGCCCGCGGAATCGAAGCGCCGTCGTGAGGGTCGGCCGGTACAGCGCCTTCACGCCGCGCACGATGGCGTTCTCGCGCTCGGACACGGGACCACGGACGAGGATCGCAGTCATCGCGGGTACGAACGTGAGTGACAGGGCGAACGCGGCGACGAGCGCGATGATCACCGTCTCGGCCATGGGGCGGAACATCTTCCCCTCGATGCCGGAGAGCGTGAGGATCGGCAGATAGACGGTGATGATGATCGCCTGGCCGAATGCCGACGGGCGCGCCATCTCGCGCGCTGCCGACGTGACCTCGCCGAGACGCTCGCGCAGCGTCAGGAGCCGCCCGAGGCGGTGCTGCGCCTCGCCGAGCCGGCGGATGCAGTTCTCGACGATGATGACGGCACCGTCCACGATCAGGCCGAAATCGAGCGCGCCGAGCGACATCAGGTTTCCGCTCAGTCGCGCCTTCACCATGCACGTCGCGGTGATGAGCATGGAGAGCGGGATTGCGGCAGCGCAGATGAGTGCCGCGCGGAGATTCCCGAGCATCGCCAGGAGGACGGCGACGACGAGCACCGCGCCCTCGAAGAGGTTCGTCTTCACGGTTTCGATGGTCGTGTCGACCAGGCGCGTCCGGTTGAGGACCGTCTTCGCGTGGACGTCGGGGGGAAGGCTCCGCCGGATCTCCGGGAACTTCCGATCGACGAGATCGGAGACTTCGCGGCTGTTCGCGCCGATCAGCATGAGGGCCGTGCCGACCACCACTTCGCGGCCGTTCTCGCCAGCGGCTCCCGTGCGCAGCTCGCGGCCGATCGTCGTCGACGCCACGTCGCGGATCCGGATCGGCGCACCGTGTGACTCGCCCACGACGATCGCGCCGATCTCCTCTGGGTGAGTGAGCCGGCCTGCCGCGCGGACGACGTAGGACTCGCCGTGATGTTCCACGTAGCCCGCACCTGTGCTCACGTTGTTCCGCTCGAGCGCATGAATGATCGCGTCGAAGGTGATGCCGAACGACATGAGTTTCAGCGGATCCGGCTGGACGTGATACTGCTTCGCGAAGCCTCCGATGGCGTCGATGCCGGCGATTCCAGGCAATCCCTTCAGCTGTGGGCGGATGATCCAGTCCTGCACGGTGCGGAGGTACGCGGCCTGCGCCGTCGCGCCTCGAAGCGACTCGCGCTCCGGCGTCAGGTATGACCCGTCGGACTGCCAGCCCGGCTTGCCGTCCACCACCATCGCGCCCTCGCCGTCGGGGTGGTCGAATCCGACCGTCCACATGTAGATCTCGCCGAGTCCCGTCGAGATCGCGCCCATGTGGGGCTCCGCGTCGGCGGGGAGCGACTCGCGTACCTCGATCAATCGCTCGTTGACTTGCTGGCGCGCGAAGTAGATGTCCGTCGAATCCGTGAAGACGGCGGTCACCTGCGAGAAGCCGTTGCGGGAGAGCGACCGGGTGTGCTCGAGTCCCGGGATGCCGGCGAGCGCCGTCTCGACGGGGAACGTCACCTGCTTCTCGACCTCGTTCGGCGAGAGCGACGGGGCGAGCGTGTTGATCTGGACCTGGTTGTTCGTGATGTCCGGGACGGCGTCGATCGAGAGACTGCGAAGGCTCGCGGCTCCGATCACGGCCAAGCCCGCGACGACGGCGACGACGACCGTGCGACGACGAACCGAGACTTCGAGGATGCTGGAGAGCATGGGTGGACTCCGTGGACGCGATCAGTGATCGTGAGATTCGGCGGCTTCGGCCTTGCCGAGCTCCGCCTTGAGCACGAAGGTCCCGGCCACGGCGACCTGCATGACGCCCTCGAGGCCCGACAGAACCTCGACGTCACCGCCCCACCGACGCCCCACCACGACCGGCACGGCCGCAAACACCCGCTCGCCGTCCGGAGGCGCATCGTTGCGCAAGACGAAGACGACCTTGCGGCCACCGACGTCTTGCACGGCGGCTTCCGGCAGCAGGTCGGCCGGGGTCGTTTCCTCGGAGGCCGTCAGCATGACCGTTCCAAACATTCCGGGACGCAGCGCGGCGTCGGCGTTCTCCACTTCGACCTGCACTTCGGCGGTACGGGTCCGGGGATCCAGGATCCCGCCAACGGCCCGCACGACTCCTCGGAACCGGCGCCCTGGAAACGCCGTCAATGTCGCTTCGACGGCCGCGTCCTTCCGGGCCAGACGCAGATCGTGCTCGAACGCGCGCGCCGTGATCCAGACGATCGACGCGTCGGCAACCGTGATCGGAGGTTGGTCGGGCGTGATCCGCTCGCCGACCGTCAGATGCTGCGCCACGACCGTTCCCGCGATCGGCGCACGCAGCTCGTACCGCGAGAGGGCGGGGTCGCCTCCCGTGGAGAGCTTCTGCACCTGCTCCTCGTTCAGACCGAGGATGTGCAGATGCCGCTCGGCGGCGCGGAGCGCGGCGTCCGCGATGTGGAGCCGGGTTTGAGCCGCGACCTGCGCCGACTCGGACGCGAACGTGACGCTCTCGACAGCGCCACGGTAATCGGCCTCGGCGGATTCCAGGGCTCGCTGCGCGTCCAGGTAATCCTGGTCGCTCGCGATTCGTTTCGCCAGGAGATCGCGCGTCCGATCCCGCGACGTCCGGGCAGCGGCGCGCACACCGTACGTTTGCAGGAGTCTGGCCTTGTTCTCGCCGACCTTCAGGTCGAGCGTGTCCCGCTCGAGGTTCGCTGCCGCAGGATCGGTCGCGAGCACGGCGAGCAGCTTCGAGGTGTTTCCGTGGACCGTCGCCGCGCGCTCCGCGTCCGATTGCGCCAGAAGCCGGCTTTGGAACTTGTCCAGGTAGTCACTCTTCGCCTGTCCGAACTCCGGGCTTTCGATCACGGCGAGCGCCTGTCCCGCCGCGACCCGGTCGCCGAGCCCGACGAGGACCTCGCGCGCCGTGCCGGTGATCACCGGGGCCACGTGCGCGACGCGGGATGGGGCGAACGCCACCTCGCCTGGCAACCGGGAGCCGTCGGGGAGGCGTCCCTTTCGCGGCGCTGCCGTCTTCACGCCGAGAGCATCGAGGGTTCGAGCGAGAATGCGGACCGTGCCCGGTTCGCCGTGGTCGTGGCCGTCGAGGTCATGTTCGACGTCGGTTTCCCCGTGCGCGTGAGACTCGTCATGACCATGGCCCAGGAACGACCACGTGGCGACTCCGCCGAGTGCGGCACCGAGCAGAACGGCGATGGTCACGGCGGCGGTGGATCGGATGGCGGTCATTGCGAGCTCCGGTCGTCGAGCGGGTTGAGCTGGTTTCGGTGACGCGCGGTCACGGGCGCGGTCACGGGCGAGACTCCGCGCGAGCTGCGACGGGCTCACCGATCGCGTGTTCGAGGTCGACGAGGCTGCGGGCCTCGATCCGCGCGGCGTCCACGAGGCCTGCGCGGGCGGCGACGAGGCGGCGTTCCGCCTCGAGCACGGAGAGGAACGCGGTCTTCCCGGCGCGGAACGACTCGCGCGCGAGGTCGAGACCGCGTGAGCGGTCCGCGATCACCTGAGATTCGTAGTGGGCCCGCAGCGCGCGTGCGGCGCGGAGGCGGGAGATGCCGTCCTGGATTTCCAACGCGGCGGCGTCGAGGCCGTGGGCCAGACGTTCCTCGGCCTGACGAAGCACGAACGTCGCTCGCGCGATCCGCGCCTGGTTCTGATCGAAGATCGGGATCTCGATCTCGAATGCAGGCCCCACCTCGGTGGCGTCGCTCCGTTCGACGTCGACTCCCGCGTCGACGACCTTCCACGCGTCCGCATCCTCTCGTGCGAGAGCGGCGCGGGCCTCGTCGACCGCTGCGTCCGCCGCGAGGAGCTCCAGTCGGCGCGAACGGGCGCGAGTCACGAGTTCCCCAACGTCGCCCGGGTCGAAGCGTGACCGTGGGAGGTCGGCGAGTTCGACGGTCGTCAAGTCGATGCGGCTCGCGAGGAGTCGGGCGAGCGCGTGGCGCGCCTCCTCGAAGTCGAGTCGTGCGCGAAGCTGGAGAACTTTCAGGTCCGACGCCTCGGCCGCGGCCGAGTTGACGTCCAGATCCGTGCCCGCGCCGGCTGCAGCCCGCTCTCGGGCGAGGGTGAGCAGCTGGTCTACGAGCGTGCAGGCCTCGACCGCGAGCGTCGCCTGCTCGTGCGCCGTTCGGGCCTCGATGAAGGCCCGTTGGACTTCGGCAGCAGTGTCGGCAATCGATGCGGCGACACCGAGGATCGTCTTGTCGAGCGCCGCGCGCGCCTCACGGCTTCGGATCGGCGCATGCCAGAGGTCCGTCAGGGACTTCAGCAGCGAGACGTCCAGCGTTCCGGGGCCTCCAGCGGTGGCGGCGCGAAACGAGATCCCGAAAGATGGGTTCGACCACAGCCCCGCCTGCACGAGGTCCGCTCTCGCGATCGCGACGTCGTACAACCCGGCGCGGACGGCACGGTTGCTCATCAGCGCAACGTCGACGGCTTCCGCGAGCGTCAGTCCGTCGGCGGCGGCGGAAGCGGCGCGCGCACGGATCTCGTCCTCGCTGACTGCGGCGTCGGGCCGCCAGAGCGACGAGCTGCCGGTCGCACGGGAAACGAGGTCCGACGTACGGGCGTAGTCGGCGGACGGGTCGACGGTTCCGCAGCCGGCGAGCGCGGCGACCGCGAGACACGCGACCGGGATGTAGCGGTGGGCGCGCGCCACTCGCCGACGTGGAGGTCGTGAGGACATGGGGGAGTCTCGGAACGCACGAGGAATCCACGTGATCGCGCCAGGAGGCGTCGATCAGTGGGAGGGAGGTTTCGAGCGGATGCCGGCGGTGCCGGAGGAGCGTCGAGCGCTCAGCAGTTCATCACGCTCGCTACGTTGGCCTCGAGCGTCGGCGTGGCGTCGGGCCGGGTTCGGGACTCACGGAGGACGTGGGTCTCCGTCCGCGGCGGCGGAAATGGCGAGGCGAACCGTGGCGGGAGCGCCGCGAGCACGGCGAGCGAGGACGCCTTCATTCCCGCGGGTGGCGCGAGGGAAACGTCGTGGCACGAGCCGCAGGCGTCATGCTCCGTCGAGCCATCGTTCACCATCAGCCTGTCGTCGCAGGACTGGGTCGCGGAGCCGTGTGACAACGCGCACGACGAAGCCCCGATGAACTCCGCATGGACCTCGCCGTCGGCGTCGCTGCAAATCACGATCAGCGGCCCGACGAAAGCCGCGTGAAGGTAGGCCAGCGCGCAAAGAAGCCGGAACGCCGACGACTCGACGAACGGGCGGCGGATCTGAATGGGGCGCGGCGTCGACACGGGGCCGAGAGTAGGGTTCGCGGTGCCGTTGATCAAGTGTCTCAGCGGTTGCGGTCGCCGGTGAGCCGATGACCCCGCGCGCCGGAGCGCGCGACGATGACTGTCGGCCCGCGGCCGAGGACTCCGAGGCCACGGACCCCGCCGGGGATCCCGGTGGGCGTGGCGTTCAGGGGGCCGGGCGGCGGCCGGCGAAGACGCGCGTCGGCCATCCGTCGCGGCGTTCCGCAGGCGATGCCATCGCCGGGGCGGGAATCACCGGCGACTCCCGACGAGCCATGCTGTTCCGACCGTCGCCCGCGGGAAGGACGCGGAGCGGTCCCGGCGATCGCGCGCGGAACACGCGGTCCGCGACGAGCGGTGTCACCCTGGGACTTCCCGGCCCGGGATCCCGGTCGCGCGGGGGCGGGGCGGCGTACCCGCGGCATCGGAGGCCTCGGCTCCCGGAACGGCGCTGCTCCGCCCGGTCCGGAGGCGCGGCGGCACGCACGGGCGCTCGCCTCGGCACGACCTGCACCGACCCGTTCGGCCGGCGACGTTGCCGGAAACGAACACGGCCGGCACCCTTCGGTACCGGCCGCGTCGCGATGCGTGAGCGAACGGAGTTGGGACTCAGAAGTCCATGCCGCCCATTCCGCCCATTCCGCCCATGCCTCCCATCCCGCCCATGCCGCCGCCGCCCCCGGCCGGGGCCTTCTTCTTCTCCGGGATCTCGGAGATGAGCGCGGACGTCGTGAGGAGGAGCGACGACACGGACGCGGCGTGCTGGAGGGCCGACCGCACGACCTTCGTCGGGTCGATGACGCCCTTCTTCACAAGGTCTTCGTGCTCGCCAGTGGCGGCGTTGAAGCCATCGTTCTGGTTCTTCGAGTCACGAACCTTCTGGAGGACCACGCCGCCGTCGAAGCCGGCGTTCTCCGCGATCTGGCGCAGAGGTGCCGAGAGCGCGCGCTTGATGATCGACATGCCGATGCGGAGGTCGCCCTCGGCCTTGTCCGGGTTCAGGACCTCGGAGGCGCGCACGAGAGCCACGCCGCCGCCCGGCAGAACGCCCTCCTCGACGGCCGCACGCGTGGCGTGCAAGGCGTCCTCGACTCGGGCCTTCTTCTCCTTCATCTCGACTTCAGTCGCGGCGCCGACGTTGATCTGCGCCACGCCACCGGCGAGCTTCGCGAGACGCTCCTGCAGCTTCTCCTTGTCGTAGTCCGACGTGGTGTCGTCGATCTGACGGCGGATGAGCGCGATGCGTCCCTGGATGTCGGCCTTCTTGCCCGCGCCGTTGATGATCGTCGTGTTTTCCTTCTCGACGACGATCTTCTCGGCCGTGCCCAGATCGGCGACGCCGATCGATTCGAGGGAGATGCCCAGGTCCTCGAAGACCGGCTTCGCCGCCGTGAGGATCCCGATGTCCTCGAGCATCGCCTTGCGGCGGTCGCCGAAGCCCGGCGCCTTGACGGCGCAGACCTGCAGCGTGCCACGGAGCTTGTTCACGACGAGCGTCGCCAGAGCCTCGCCGTCGACCTCCTCCGCGATGATGAGGAGCGAGCGACCGGCCTGCGATACCTTCTCGAGAATCGGGATGATGTCCTTGACCGCCGAGATCTTCTTCTCGTGGACCAGGATGTACGGGCGGTCGAGCGTCACCGTCATCGTCTGCGGATCGGTGACGAAGTAGGGCGAGAGGTAGCCCTTGTCGAACTGCATGCCTTCGACGAGTTCCACGGTCGTCTGGAGGGATTTGCCCTCTTCGACGGTGATGACGCCGTCCTTGCCGACCTTGTCCATGGCGTCTGCGATCTGGTTGCCGATCTCCGGATCGTTGTTCGCCGCGACGGTTCCGACCTGCGCGATCTCGGCCTTGCCCGCCACCTGCTTCGACATCGATTTCAGCTTGGCGACGACCTGCTCGACGGCGAGGTCGATGCCGCGCTTGATCCCGATGGGGGAGGCCCCGGCGATGACGTTCTTCAGACCTTCGTCGAAGATCGCCTCCGCGAGAACGGTCGCCGTGGTGGTGCCGTCACCGGCAACGTCGGAGGTCTTGCTCGCGACCTCCTTCACCATCTGCGCGCCCATGTTCTCGTACGAGTCCTCGAGCGTGATCTCCTTGGCGACGGTGACACCGTCCTTCGTGACGGTGGGCGAGCCGAAGGATTTCTCGATCACGACGTTCCGCCCTCGCGGTCCGAGCGTGACTTTGACGGCGCGCGCGAGCTTGTGGACTCCTGCGCGCAGCCGCTCATGGACCTCCTGGTCGAATGCGATCTTCTTGGCACCCATGTGGATCTTCCTTGGGATGGCTGTTTGTTGTTTGGTTGGCGATCAATCGCGACGCGTGACCGCGATCACTCGACGACGGCGAGGATGTCGTCTTCGCCGAGGATCAGGAGCTCGTCGCCGTCGACCTTGATCTCGCTGCCAGCGTAGGAGGAGAAGATGATCCGGTCGCCGGTCTTGACCTGGATGGCCATGCGCTTGCCGTTCTCGAGGAGCTTGCCGTCGCCGACGGACTTCACGATGCCCTCGCGCGGTTTCTCCTTGGCCTTCTCAGGAAGGATGATGCCGCCCTTGGTCTTATCCTCCGCATCGAGGCGGCGGACGATGATCTTGTCGTTCAACGGACGCAGGCTTGCCATGTGCTGTTCTCCTTGGCGGGCGACCGCCGTCGGGCAGTCGCGTGGATGGTCGTCGGAGCGTTCGGTGTGCAGACGCGCACGGAGCGCGTCGATGCGCGCGCAGACAGCAACTCCCGTTCCCTAGGGTCCCCGCTGGGCAGACTGCCCGGGAAGTGGGAAGATTGCCGCCGTTTCGCCTCCGCGTCCGTCGCGCACGCACGACTCGTCGTGACAGTTTGGCAGCCGTCGGGACCTGGAACGCGATTCGCTGTCAACTTGTCATGCGAAGCATCCTCCTCACGGTCGTCACTGCCGCGTTGGTCATCGGGGCGTTCGTCGTCGCATCGGCGGCGACCACGTCCGGTGGAAGTAGCTGGATGGATCGCCTGGGCCGGCCACTGGGCGTGGAAGCCTCACCGGTTCAGGCGCCGGCTGCCCCGCTCCCGACCGTGCTGCCCCAGATCTCGACCATGACGGGTCCGGTCCGAATCGACGCCGCGCCGGGGCTGGAAGGCCTGCATGCTCGCCATGGCCGCGTCGGGCAGGCCATGAAGGGGATCCTGGAGCTGACGATCGGGACCGAGGCCACGGCCGTGTCGCGGGAACGGATGCAGGAGTACCTGCACCAGCTGAAGTACTCGTGGACCGCGGACGACGTGCCGTACATGATCGACGTGTTCAAGCAGACCTCCGACCCCACGTTCCGCAAGTGGTTCCCCTGGATCGTGCGTCAGGTTCCGGACGAGCGCTTCGTCGACGTGCTCTCGGAGGTCTACCCGCTCGACCCGATCCAGGCGGTCGACGCGTTGGCCGCGATCGGAAAGCCGAAGGCGATCGAGCGGATCTCGGGGCTCGCCGAGAACCAATCAGACCCCGAGTTGCGCCGGCATGCCTACTCGGCCATCTCACACGTGGACTGGGACGGGCGGGACCCCTTCTTCGCCGGCATCGCCGAGGATGCGAAGCGCCCGGACATCGATCGCGTCCAGGCGCTCGTCGCCCTGGGGCAGACGGGACAGAGCCATGAGACGCTCGATCTGCTGATGCGCATCGCCACGGGGTCGGCGCGGCCCGTGAAGCTCTCGGGCCAGCTCGCCGCCGACCACCCAATTGCAGACATGCGCTCCGCGGCCATCATGGGCGTGATGTTTCGTGGCGACGTCGATTCCGCTCGTCGGCTGCTCGACCTGGCGGATCAGCCCGGTGTGGACGCGGACTTCGTGAAGCTCGTCGACCAGCATCTCGCCGCATTCCAGGGTCCAGATCTGACGGAAGTGATCTATGCGCGAACGGCGCGCCGCGGGATGGTGTCGTCGTCGGAGATCCTGCTGATCGCGCGTGATCGCACCGCGCTCGATCGTGCGCGGCTCGCGACATTGCGCCCGCTCGCGCGGGATCAGGAGACGCGGGACCTCCTCGACCGCGTCCTCCGCTGATACGCGACGTGCTCAGCGACGGTGCAGCGCCTCGTGCGCATGCTCGACTTCGGCCGAGAGCGCTGCCCGGACGTCGGGATCTCGTGCGACCCTGAGGCCGGCCCGCGCGTGCCCCAGGCACTCGACGTGGCGTCCCGTGAGCCGCTCCGCCCAGGCCACGTGCAGTCGCGCGGTCGCGTCGTCCTCGTCCAGATCCAACGCGCGCTCGAATGCGCTGCGGCCACCGCGCAGGTCGCCAGCGCGCACCCGGTCGACGCCCGCGTCCAGGAGGCGTTTGCGCTCGTCGCGTACGGCAGCCCTGCGACGCAGGACGCCCGTACGCAGCACGTCGACCATGCTGAACAGGACCGCCGCTCCGGCGACGAGGAATCCGCAGGCCTCGTTCTCGTCGCGCAGGGTCTCGATGAGACGCGAGAGCAGGATCTGGTTCAGGCCGAACGTGAACGCCGCGAACGCGATGAAGCCGCGGCCTCCGCGACCCAGGACCCAGTGGCCAAGCCCTGGCACAGGTGAGAGCAGGGCGGCGAGCAGGGACGGCTTCGACGGGCGGCCCCGCGGCGGTGTGTCTCGGTCGGGTTCCAATCGGGGCAACGGTAACGTGTTCCGTCGGACGCCGTTCGAGACGCCTGGAGCTTTGGCCGGGGATCGAGTGGGCGATTGGACCGACGGAGCTCCCAGACATGCGGTGGTTCATCCGGATCCTCGTGCTCTGCGCCCTTGCGGCCGGTGGGTATTACGCCTGGCAATGGAAGCAGCGGGACGAAAGGCCCGAGGCACCGACCTACCGGACTGTAGCGGTCAAGCGGATGGACATCGTTCCGACGATCACCGCGACTGGCACGATCGTCCCCGAGGACGTGGTCGACGTCGGCGCCCAGGTGAACGGCCCCATCGCGTCGCTGGGCCTCGACCGCGACGGGAAACAGGTCGACTACCGATCCATTGTCGAGGTCGGGTCGGTCCTCGCGAAACTCGATGAGACGGTCTATGCGGCCGACGTTGCGGCCGGCGTGGCGCAGATGGCGCAGGCCGAGGCCCAGCTCAAGGTGGCAGAGGCGAACCGCGTCCAGGCGCAGGCCCGGCTCGATCAGTCGTTGCGTGATTGGGAGCGCGCCCAGAAGCTCGGGCAGTCACGCGCGCTTTCGGCCGCTGATTTCGACGCAGCCAAGTCCGGCTGGGAGCAGGCCCAGGCGGGTGTCGCCGTCGCCGACGCGTCCATCGCCCAGGCGCGCGCAGCGATCGCGACGGCCGACGCCTCGCTGATGCGGTCGCGGCGCAACCTCGCGTACTGCACGATCCGTTCGCCCGTGGATGGCGTGATCATCGACAGGAAGGTCGACGTGGGGCAGACCGTGGTATCGAGCTTGAATGCACCGAGCCTCTTCCTCATCGCCAAGGATCTGCGACGCATGCAGGTGCTGGTGCAGGTCAACGAGGCGGACATCGGCCACGTCCAGCCCGGGGCGAAGGTCACGTTCACTACCGACACGTTCCCGAACGAGACGTTCACCGGCGAGGTCCGGAAGATCCGATTGAACGCGACGATGACGCAGAACGTCGTCACCTACACCGTCGAGATCGTCACGGACAACGCGAATTTGAGGCTGTTGCCGTACCTGACGGCGAACGTGAGGTTCGTGATCGACCGCCGCCAGGACGTGCTGGCGGTCCCCAACGCCGCGCTGCGCTGGTCGCCGCCGGCGACGGGAGCGCCTGATTCGGCTGGCGCGGCAAACGGTCGCGGCGAGGGCAGGCGTCAGGACGGCGCGGCGTCGCGACCGCGGCGCGCACCCCGGTCGACGGTGTGGGTCTTCCTGGATGGCGCGTTGCGCTCCGTCGCCGTCAAGACCGGACTGTCCGACGGCAGCGTCACCGAGGTCGAGGCCGACGACCTCCAGGAAGGTGACGACGTGGTGGTGGGGGAGAACACGGGTGAAGGCAGCGGTGCTGCGCAACCACAGACGACGAATCCCTTCTCGCCACCCATGTTCCGCGGTGGGCGGCGCTGAGGTCGTCGCGGTGAACGAGGTGGCGACGAACTCGGGACCGAACGGAGCGCCGGCGTTGATCCGGCTTTCGGAGATCCGCAGGACCTTCCACGTGGGCGAGATGGATCTGCCCGTGCTCAAGGGGATCTCTCTCGAGATTCGTCGCGGCGACCTCGTGGCCCTCACGGGTTCATCCGGCTCGGGGAAGACGACGTTGATGAACATCCTGGGGTGCCTCGACCGTCCGTCGTCCGGTGAATACTGGTTGGACGGCGAGGAGGTGGGACGACTTTCCTCGGACCGGCGAGCGCTCATCCGCAACAAGAAGATCGGGTTCGTGTTCCAGAGCTTCAACCTCCTGCCGCGCACCACGGCTGTGGAGCAGGTGATGCTCCCCCTGACCTACGCCGCGGGCGCGCCCAGCGATCGGCAGGCGCGAAAACGGGCCGTCGAACTCCTCACGCTGGTGGGCCTCGGTGCGCGGTTCGATCACACCCCGACGCAGCTATCCGGAGGCCAGCAGCAACGGGTCGCGATCGCGCGGGCCCTCGTGAATCGCCCCCCCGTCCTGTTCGCCGACGAACCGACCGGGAACCTGGACTCGAAGACGACGACCGAGATCCTCGCGATGTTCCAGGAGCTCAATCGCGCCGAGGGGATCACGATCGTCATCGTGACGCACGATCCCGTCGTCGCAGCGCACGCGCGCCGCAACATCCGACTTCGTGACGGCGTCATCGAATCGGACACGGAAAACGACCACCCCGTCGTCGAACCGCAACCCACGCACGTCGAAGGGAATCAGCCATGAGCGGAAGGACCTTCAGTACGGCGATCCGCGCATTGCGCAGGAACATCACGCGCTCGCTTCTGACGATCCTGGGCATCGTGATCGGAATCGCAGCCGTCATCACGATGATGGAGATCGGGAAGGGGTCGTCGGGCTCGATCGCGAAGACGATCGCGAGCATGGGAGCGAACAACCTCCTCGTCATGCCGGGCACTGCGGCGAGCGGCGGCATCAGCTACGGCGCCGGGAGCGTGATCACCATGACGGCCGAGGACTGCGCGGCGATCCTGCGCGAGTGCCCGGCGGTGGGAGCCGCGGCGCCCATCGTTCGCGCGCGAACGCAGGTCATCTTCCAGGACAAGAACTGGGTGCCGACGTTCATCTACGGCACCTCCGCGGCGTACCTGGATGTCCGCGACTGGAGCACGCTCGCAGAGGGTGAGATGTTCGGCGAATCGGAGATCCGCAACTCGTCGAAGGTCTGCCTCGTCGGACAGACGATCGTGCGGGAGTTGTTCAAGGGGATCGAGCCGCTCGGGAAGGAGATCCGCCTCCAGAGCACGAGTTTTCGCGTGATCGGCGTGCTCACGGCGAAGGGCGCGAACGCCTTCGGCATGGATCAGGACGACATCATCCTGGCGCCCTGGACGACGATCAAATACCGCGTGGCGGGTTCGGGCTCTGGGACCGGCGGGAGCGGCGCGGCAGCCCCGACGGCGACGACGAACGGCGTGTTCCCCGCGGCGACGAGCGTCTACCCGCCAGCGTCGGCCCAGCTCGGAGAGGCGCCGCGCGCGGCGCGATTCGCGAACGTCGATCAACTGATCGTTGCTGCGACCTCTGCCGGCCAGATCAAGAACGCCATGGCGCAGATCACGGAGCTGCTCCGTGAGCGTCACAAGATCCGCGCGGGTGAGCCCGACGATTTCAGCATCCGCGATCAGACGGAGAGCGCGAACGCCCTCGCGGCGACGTCGGGGATGATGACGAACCTGCTCCTCGCGGTCGCCTTGATCTCGCTGCTCGTCGGCGGCGTGGGCATCATGAACATCATGCTCGTGTCCGTGACGGAGCGAACGCGGGAGATCGGCCTGCGCATGGCGATCGGTGCGCGCTCGCGCGACATCCTCAGTCAGTTTCTCACGGAGGCGACGGTCTTGTGCCTCATCGGCGGTGTGATCGGCCTCCTGCTCGGGCGCGGTGCGGCGACCCTCGTGAAGAACCTGCTTCATTGGCCCGTCGAGCGCTCGATCGAAGCCGTCGTTGCGTCGGTCGCGGTCTCGCTCGTCGTTGGCATCGTCTTCGGTTTCTATCCGGCCTGGAAGGCGTCGCGGCTCGACCCGATCGATGCCCTGAGGTACGAGTGAGGAGCGCCGTCCGATGATCGAGCGATGGAGCCGAGCACGGCGCGCCGTGGCGACGGATCTCGCGCGGCGAGCTGCGTTGCTGATTGCCGCCGTCGTCGTCTCGGGCTGCACGTCTGGCCCGGACTTTCAGCGCCCGGACTCGGACGTGCCTGCGTCGTTCGCCGAGCTCGGCGCGGAATCGCGTGCATCGTCGAGACGGAGTCTGCCACGGGAGGCCGCGGCCGACCTGACGGAATGGTGGAGCCAGTTCGGGGACCCGGTGCTCTCGGATCTGATCACGCGTGCCGTGAAGTCCAACCTCGGTCTCGCACAGGCGGCGGCGCGGATCCGCCAGGCGCGCGCGAGCCTCGGCCTCGCGGCCGGCGAGCTCCTCCCGACGGTGAACGCGTCGGCGTCCGCCGACCGGTCGTACTCGGCCGCGACCGTCGGTGGTCGGACCGTCGGTTCGACTCGGAGCTCGTTCCGCGAGGGCTTCGACGCCTCCTGGGAGATCGACATCTTCGGTGGGCTCAGTCGCGAAGTCGAGGCTGCGGAGGCTCAGCTCGAGTCGGCGCGGTTCGATCGTGCTTCAGTCCTCGTCTCGCTCTGCGCGGAAGTGGCCGCGACCTACACGGACTTGCGCGGAACCCAGCAGCAGCTCGCGATCGCGCGCCGCAATCTGGAGGCTCAGCAGCAGACTCTCGTCCTGACCCAGGAGCGCTTCGAGGTGGGGTTCGTCAGCGCGCTCGACGTTGCCAACGCCAGGGCGCAGGTCGCGTCCACGACGTCGACGATTCCGTCGTTCGAAGCGGCGGAGCGAGCCGACGTTCACGCGTTGTCCGTCCTGTTGGGGCAGCCGCCGTCGGCGCTCGCGACGGAGCTGGCGATCGTGCGCCCGATTCCCGTTCCGCCCGGCGACGTGCCCGTGGGGCTGCCGTCGGAACTGCTTCTCCGCCGCCCTGACATCCAGCGCGCCGAGAGCGACTTGCACGCCGCCACGGCCCGAATCGGCGTCGCGATGGCTGACCGGTTCCCAAGGTTCTCGCTCACGGGCTCCGTCGGAACGCAGGGCAGCGAGGCGGCGTCCCTCGTTTCGTTCGCGCACCGCTTCTGGTCCATCGGGCCGTCCGTGAGCTGGCCGATCTTCGAAGGCGGGCGCATCGACGCGAACATCGAGTTGCAGAGGGCGTCGGCCGAGGAAGTCCTGATCGCCTACAAGGCCAGCGTGCTGACGGCGCTCCGTGACGTGGAGACCGCGCTCGCGGCATTCTTGCGAGAGCAGGACCGCCGGGCCGCGCTTTCCGAATCCGCGGCCGCGAACACGCAGGCGGTCGACCTCGCGCTTCAGCTTTATGGCGCCGGGAAGACCGACTTCCTGAACGTGTTGAATGCGCAGAGACAACTGCTCGGCGCGGAGTCATCTCTCGTTCAGAGCGAGACTCAGGTCACGGCCGACCTCATCGCGCTCTACAAGTCGCTCGGGGGCGGATGGCGCGTGGACCAACCGGAATCGAGGCCATCAGGCGAATGACTGACGATCAAACGGCGAGGTCGGCGGGCGACGCCGGTCGATTGGAACTGCGGAAGCGGTTGGGCGACGCCGCTTTGTACCTGCTCCTGACGCGGAGACTGTGCAGGCGGGATCCCCTGGAGGTCCTCGAGCAGGCCATCGAGGGCGGCGTCGACGTCGTGCAGGTGCGCGAACCGGGTTTGCCCACCGCCGAGCTCGTCCCTTGGTTGCGGCGCGTCTCCGAACGCACGCGGTCGCGTGGCGTCCTGCTCATCGTCAACGACGACGTCGCTGCGGTCGCGGATGGAACCGTGGACGGCGTTCACCTCGGGCAGGACGACATGCCCATTGCCGACGCCCGCACGAGGATCGGGCCTCGGCTGCTCGTGGGCTGGTCCACGCACGATCGCGCGCAGGTCGAGCGATCGGCCCATTTGGACGTCGACTACATCGGCGTCGGACCCGTTTTCGACACCTCGACGAAAGGGCTCTGCGGGCGCGGACTGACGTTGATCCGAACGGCGTACGGTGCGGCCACGGTGCCGGCCTTCGCGATCGGCGGGATCGATCCTGAACGGGCCGTTTGGCTTCGCCAGCACGGAGTGACCCGGGTCGCGGTGTCGAGCGCCATCTGCGGTGCCGACGAACCGCGCACCGTCGCGCGATCCATCCGCGTCGCGCTCGGGCGATGACGCGGATCAGAACGGCCGCGAACCGGATGACAGCCACGCGCGGACTGTGGCTTCATCCAGGATCGGGATCCCCAGTTCCTGCGCCTTCGTGAGCTTGGAGCCGGCCTTCTCGCCCGCCAGAAGGAACGTCGTCGATCGACTGACGCTTCCCGCAACCTTGGCCCCGTTCTCCTTCAGGAGGTTCTCGGCCTCCTTGCGATCGAGCGACGGGAGGGTTCCGGTCACGACGGCCGTCATCCCCGACATGAGGCCGAGCGTCGTGCGCTTCGGCGGCGCCGCGGGCCGGACGCCGCCGTCGACGAGTCCGTCGAGCATCTGCTGATTTTCGGGCGAGTCCAGCCAATCGCGGACGCTCTTCGCGACGACGGCTCCCACTTCCGGAATCCCCTGGAGCCGTTCAGCCGTGCACTGGCGGAATCCCTCGAACGTCTCCACGTGCTCGGCGATGATCCCGGCGACGACCTCGCCGACGTGGCGGATCCCAAGGGCGAAGATGAGCCGCCCCAGCGAGCGCGTGCGCGACTCGTCGATTCCGGCGACGAGCTTCGCGGCGGACTTCTCGCCCATGCGATCGAGGCTCGCGAGCGTGGACGCGTCGAGCCTGAACAGGTCGGCCGGGGTGCGGACGACGTGCCGATCGACGAGTTGCTCGACGAGTTTCTCACCGAGCCCGTCGATGTCCATGGCGTCCTTCGATGCGAAATGCCGAACTCGTCCCTTCACCTGCTCGACACACGCGGAGTTGGGGCAACGCAGCGCCACTTCCTCCTCGTCCCTCACGACGGCCGTCCCGCAGGCGGGGCACGCCTGTGGCAAGCGGAACTTCTCGCCGCGCGGCTCGGCGGGGATCACGCGTGTCACCTTCGGGATCACGTCGCCGGCACGGGCGACGACGACGCGGTCGCCCGGTCGCGCGTCGAGCCGATCGATTTCCTCCTGGTTGTGGAGCGTCGCCGAGCTCACGGTCACACCGCCGATGGCCACGGGGTCGAGCACCGCGACCGGCGTGAGCACGCCGGTTCGCCCGATCGACACGTCGATCGCGCGCAGCAGCGTTTCGCCGGCGCGTGCGACGAACTTCCAGGCGACGGCCCACCGGGGGGTACGTGATCGCATGCCGAGCGTGGTCTGCAGCTCCAGTGCGTCGACCTTCACGACCACGCCGTCGATCTCGAACGGCATCCGGTCGCGGCCGGCTTCCAGCTTCCGGTACTGCTCGACGACGGCCTCCGGCGTCGAACACCTCGTGTTGTAGGGGTCGGCGACGGGTAGACCGAGTCCACGGAGGAGGTCCAGAATGTCGGACTGGGTGGCCACGTCGATGCCCTCGCGCTCGGCGAGCGCGTAGAGCGCGATCCGCAACGGGCGCTGCGACGAGATCCTCGGGTCCAGTTGGCGCAGCGATCCGCCCGCGAAGTTCCGTGGGTTCGCGTACGGCTCCTCGCCCGCGGGCAAGCGGGCGTTGAAATCGGCGAAGTCTGGCTTGGTCACGTAGACCTCGCCTCGAACCTCGAGCCGCGGCGGAGCCTTCGCTGATGCCGCCGTCAGCCGCAGGGGAAGCGTGCGGATCGTCCGCACGTTGGCCGTCACGTCCTCACCGGTCTCGCCGTCGCCGCGTGTCGCGGCGCGCGTGAGCTCTCCGCCTTCGTAGGTGAGCGAGATCGATATCCCGTCGATCTTTGGCTCCACGTGGAACGGGATCGCGGCTGGCGCGGAGTCACCGAGATGCCGGCGGACTCGACCGACCCAGTCGTGGAATTCGGCTTCGTCCATCGCGTTCTCGAGCGAGAGCATGGGCACGCGATGTCGCGCCTTGGCGAAGGCGTCGAGTGGGCGTCCACCGACGCGCTGGGTCGGCGACGTCTGGTCGGCGAACTGGGGGAACGCCGACTCCAGCTCCACGAGTTCGCGGAAGAGTGTGTCGTACTCGGCGTCCGAAACCTGGGGGCGATCGAGCACGTGGTAGGCGTGGTCGTGCTTCTCGATCGTACGGCGCAACTCGTCGATGCGCTGGCGGGCTCGCGTGGCGTCCATGTGTGTGCGCGGAGGCGGGGAGTGATCTCAGACGATGAGCATGGCGTCGCCGAACGACAACAACCGGTACTTCTGCCGGACGGCGTGCTTGTAGGCTTCGAGCACGAACTCGCGTCCGGCGAACGCCGACACGAGCATGAGCAGCGTGCTCTTCGGAACGTGGAAGTTCGTCATGAGCGCGTCGACGGCGCGGAACCGGTACGGGGGATGGATGAAGATCCGCGTCTCACCCGAGGTTGCGGCGACCACGCCGTCCTCGCGCGCCGCGCTCTCGAGGGCACGCACGCTCGTGGTGCCGACGGCCACGATCCTTCCACCGTCTCGGCGCGTGCGGGCGACGTCGTCTGCAGCCTGCGCCGAAACCGAGAACCATTCGGAGTGCATCTGGTGCTCGCGGATGTCGGTCGTCGACACGGTTCGGAAGGTCCCGAGACCCACGTGAAGAGTGACGGTCGTTCGGCGAACGCCGGCGTCTCCGAGTGCGCGCAGCAACGAGTCCGTGAGGTGGAGGCCGGCGGTCGGCGCAGCGACAGCGCCGGGCGCCGAAGCGTAGACGGTCTGGTAGCGCGTTGCGTCGCTGGCTCGGGACGACACGTCATCCGCCTTTCGGCGAATGTAGGGTGGCAACGGCGTGCGCCCCACGCGCCCAAGCCATGCGAGCAGTTCGTCGCCCCTCAGCCCGGTCCGGACCGTCCACGTCCCGACCGGCGCACGCTTGAGGACCGTCAGCGACTGTGATCCGCCCTCGCCGTCCACGGTCAGCGTGATCCCCGGCGCGATGGCGCCGCGGGTCTTCAGCAGCACTTCCTGTTCGCCGTCCGAAAACCGAAGAAAGAACACCTCGATCCTTCCGCCGGTGTCGGTCCGGCGGCCGAGGACACGCGCCGGCACGACGCGAGTGTCGTTGAGGACGAGCAGGTCGTTCGGCTTCAGGAATCCGACCAGGTCGCGCACCGAACGGTCGAGCATCGAGTGGTTGGAGCGATCGAGCACCAGCATGCGGGCCTGATCTCGCTCCAATGCCGGCGTCTGCGCGATCAGTTCATCGGGCAGGCGGAAATCGTAAAGCTCGATGTCGAAGGGGTTGGCGTTCGCAGTGCGCGAAGCGGAGTCGGGTGATTCATCCATGACGGCCTCCGGCGCGGTCTGCGGTCTTGATCGGCTTTCGGCGCAAACCTAAGATCCGCGGCGCTCTGCGGCAGCGGGAGGATCGCGGCGAGCGCACCCGGGCAGAATCCACGAGGAGCCCATGTTCGCGCACAGTTTTGCCGTGTTCAACAACCGTCTGCTTCGCGAGGCCATCTCTGGCGCGGGCGACGACTCCGTCCTGATCACGATCCTGGCCGTCACCTACGTGGCCATCCTGGTCCTTCTCTCGCTGTACGGGGGGCATCGCTACACGCTTCTGTTCCACTACTGGCGCTCGCGGAAGAACCAGCCGAAACCCCTGCGGATCTTCGACCGGGCCGATCTCCCAGGCGTCACGGTCCAGCTGCCGCTGTTCAACGAGAAGTACGTCGTCGAAGGGCTGCTCGACTCCGTATGCGCGATCGACTACCCCCGCGACCGTCTCCACATCCAGGTGCTGGATGATTCCACGGACGAGACACGATTCATCGCCGCGCAGGCGTGCGCAGCATGGCGCGCGCGCGGCATCGACGTGGAATTCGTTCACCGCGAGGACCGGGGTGGCTTCAAGGCCGGGGCTCTCGAAAACGGCCTCCGTACCGCCAAGTTCCCCATCGTCGCGATCTTCGACGCCGACTTCCGGCCGCCCGTCGACTTCCTGACGCGGGCGGTGCACTACTTCTCGGATCCGCGCGTCGCCGTCGTCCAGGGACGCTGGGGTCACATCAACGACCAGGAAAGCCTGCTGACGAAAGTCCAGATGATCATGCTCGACGGGCACTTCCTCGTCGAGCACCCGGCGCGCAACCGCAGCGGCCTGTTCTTCAACTTCAACGGCACCGCCGGGCTGTGGCGCCGCGAAGCCATCGCCGATGCCGGCGGGTGGCACTGCGAGACGCTCACCGAGGACATGGATCTGTCCTATCGCGCCCAGCTTCGCGGGTGGAAGTTCGTCTACGACTCCACCCTCGTCTGTCCGGCCGAGTTGCCGGTCGAGATGAACGCGTTCAAGAGCCAGCAGCATCGCTGGGCGAAGGGCAGCGTTCAGGTGATGAAGAAGATCCTCCCGGACATCCTGAGAAGCAATCAGCCGTTCGCCGTGAAGATGGAGGCCTTCTTCCACTTGACCGGCAACATGGCGTACCTGCTCATGCTGGGGATCTGCGGATTGACTCTGCCGATGCTCGTGGCGCGCAACCGGGTCGCGAGCAGCACGCTCGGCGGCCTCATCGATCTCGGGCTGTTCCTGATGGCAACGGCTTCCGTGATCATCTTCTACACCTTCGCGCAGAAGCTCGGGTACAAGGACTGGAAGTCGCGGATCCTCGCCGTTCCCATGATGCTCGCCGTGGGCATCGGCCTTACGATCAATCAAGCCAAGGCGGTCCTCGAGGCCCTGCTCGGTCACGAGAGCGGCTTCGTCCGCACGCCGAAGTACGACGCCGCGTCGAACGACGGCCCGAACGCGTGGGTGAAGAAGCGCTACCGCGGCGTGCGGAACCTGGTTCCGTTCGTGGAGCTGGCCTTCGCCGTCTACTTCACCGCCGTGCTCGGATACGCGTGCTCCGAAAGGCTCTGGGGGACCCTGCCGTTCCTCTGCCTGTTCTTCGTCGGGTTCTGGTACATCGCGCTGCTGTCGCTGTTTCAGGGCCGTCTGGCGCGCCACCCGATCGTCGATGCGCCGCCCCGTCCGGCCGTCGTCGGCTGACGGATCGCCAGGCCTCGGGTTCGACGTCACTCGAGCCCGAAATACCGCCGCACGACGATGTCGTCGGACGATGGTGCCGCGCTCGCGCGTGGGCTCCGGCCTCGCGGCTCTCGGCCCTGAGCCACCTGCGGCGAGGGTGACGGGTTCAGCACCGAGCCACCCGTTCCCCGACCTCGCTGGTGATCGCCCTCGGTGAGGGTGATGACGGCGTCCGTGAGCGTGGCCGCTGCCTGACGTCGCTTCTCGATGGCCGAGAACGCGTCGCCAACGGCTGCAGCAGATCCGGCTCCCGTGGCGTTTGCCACCCTGCGGGCGGCGTCACCGAGTTCCTCGCGCAGCGGGTCGTCGCCACGCAGTGCGATCGCCGCCGCCGCGATCGCTTCGGAGATGGAGTTCGTTCCCTCGGGCCCGATTGCCCCCGCGGCGAGGCGACGCTTGAGCTCCTCGACGAGGCGACGAAGGGTCGCCGGATCGTCGAGTGCCATGGCGCGAGCGGCATCGGCGAGGTCCTTCGAACGTCCGAGTTCCTCGGCGACGCGGCGAACGTCGGCCAGAGCCGTGCCGCGCGCTGCGTCGACGCGTGCGCGGGCGGCTGCGACTTCGGTCCGCGTGAGATCCACGCTGGCCAGCGTTCGACCTGCGTCTCGGACGGCACGGCGGTCGTCGGGAGACAGGTCGGACACACTCTCGAGCCGGCGGCCCTGCTCGGCGGCTTGACGTTGTCGGGCGTCATCGAGCGCTGCGGGCGATGGGACACGTCCCGGAAGCAGAGCGATCACGACGGCGAGCCCGAGGGCGGCCGCGGACCGCAGCGCACCAGGCATCGCCGTCGACGGAGCGCGAGGGACCGCGAGCGCCTCGTGCGCGAGCACTTCGGCGCGGGCCTCGAGCAGCGGGCGGAACGTCGCCGTGGTGCCTGCCGCGCAGAGCGCTGCGAAGGTCCCTTCGGCACGGGGTGATTCGTCGGCTCGCGCGGCCCAGCCCGGATCCGCTCGGCGGGCGCGGCGGGCGCCCCTCCATGCGAATGCAAGTGCGGCGCCTCCGATGAAGCACTCGGCGATTCGAAGCCCGGGGACGAAGACCGCTCGTGCCAGGCCTTCGCCGAAGCCGGCGCCGACACCGAGGATGAGCGCGGCGGCGCCCAGCGCTGCGATCGCTCGGTCGCGGCGCCCCTCGGCGACGACGCGGCGAGCGAGGGCCGAGGTCTCCGGCAAGAGTGCGTCGCGCGCAGTGGCGCTCACGTGTCCCAGTCGCTCCGCGGCTCGCGGAGGATGATCAGCGTGGCGTGCGTCTCGGCCGCGGGGACAGCCGCCATGTCGGGGACCCATCGATCCTCGTATTGCGCCTCCATGAGTGGGCAGGCGAGCACGCAGTCCGAGGCGTAGCGCCAGGCGAGAGCGACGACGTTCTTGTAAACGTCGGCGGCAAAGTGGTCCTCCCACGTCACGCGATCGACGAACTCACGGCTGGCCGTGAACACGAACTTCGTGTGCGGAAGCTTCCCGCCACCCGAGGCTCCGATCACAAGGTCCTCGATGCGGCACGGTTTGGCGCGTCCTTCCCACGTCACGTAGACGTAGACGCCGTCGCCACGCGGCGGCAACTGCGAGCGGGGGTCCGGGTCATCCGCCTCCTTCACCTCCATGGAGGCGATCGCTCGTTTCAACGCGCTCGGTGTCACGTTCAGAACCAGCATGGATTCGTAGGCGTTCCCGCCGGACGCGACGCCGAAGAACTCGAGCGTGCGCGTAGGCTGGGTGAACATCGCCTCGATGTCGATGCGCTTCTCGGCGGCGTTGTAGTTGACGCCGAGCTTCTTCAGGTCGTCCGTGGACGGGGCGTGTTTCGACGGGCGCGACGTCACCGCGGCCAGCTCGACCTCGAACTCGTTCAGATGTTTGTTGAGCTTCGAGTACAGCTGCATGATGTCGAGGTTCGACTGCCGCTGCAGGTCGACGAGCGCCGACTCCACGTATTGCAACCGTTGTCCGAGTCCGACGGGGAGCGGGCGCGGGTCTTCACCAGGCTCCGTCGGGCGGCTCGCCGTCGCCGGGTCGATCGGCGGGATCTGGAGCATCTCCGTGACGTCCGCGAGGAGCTTCTCGATCCGGTCCATGCGATCCAGCAGGGCTGGATCCGTCTTGCCGGCGGCCGCCTGCATGCGCGAAGCCGACTGCGGTTCCGGCGGCTTCGCCTTGAACTTGTCGATGATCGTGATGGCCGACGCAGAGAGGATCAGCGCGCAGACGAGGATCAGCAACAGCGCTTTCATGGTGCTCCCAGATACCACAGATCGGGCCGGGAAATCTCGATTGGCGAGAATGGCGACGCAGCGCGCCACGGATTTGAACCGATGGCCCGGCACCGTCGTTTATGCGCGCTTCGAGGCCGCGTCGAGGTTGGTTTCGCCCCGCGTCGTTCTGAAGAGAGGGATCGTCACGACGGTGCGAACGTTGGACGATAGATGCACGTCGGTCCCGGCTCGCAACGGCGCGGTGGATGAGATCAGCGCAACCTGGGCGCCTGGAAATGAAGACGGGAGGTCGGGGTGAACCCGGCCTCCCGCATCGTCGCACTCTCGCGCGCCCGATCAGCTGGCGCGATCAGGGTCCCGTGAGCGTCGCACCCACGGGCGGCGGCGGCGTCTTGGGCTCGGCCACCGGCGCCGGGAGGAACGTGAGCGCATCCATCCCGACGCGCACGTCGAGCGTGGCGCCTTCGCTGATGTTCCCGCGGAGGATCTCCTCGGACAGCGGATCTTCGACGTAGCGCTCGATCGCACGACGCATGGGCCGTGCGCCGTACTCGGTCGAATAGCCCTTGTCGAGCAGGAACTCCTTCGCCTCCTCCGTGATGTTCAGGTGGATGTTCTTCTTCGCGATGCGCGTCAGCACGTCGGTGAGCTGGATGCTCACGATGTGCTTCAGGTCCTCGCGGTCCAGCGGACGGAAGAAGATCATCTCGTCGACACGGTTCAGGAACTCGGGACGGAAGAACCGGTCCACCTCGCCCTTCAGGAGGT
Organism: Planctomycetota bacterium; assembly: GCA_044222185.1. Classification (GTDB taxonomy): domain Bacteria; phylum Planctomycetota; family CAIWVZ01; genus JBGANV01. The sequence goes on along the minus strand of JBGANV010000001.1, from coordinate 1,927,785 downwards.
CCCGCATCTTGTTGCCGGACGCTTCCTCGGCGGTCGTGTGGAATCCCAGCCCCGTACGGCTCTTGATCACGTTGGCGCCGATGTTCGACGTCATGATCAAGACCGTGTTCTTGAAGTCGATCTGCCGGCCGAACGAGTCGGTGAGACGGCCCTCCTCCATGATCTGGAGGAGCATGTTGAAGATGTCGGCGTGTGCCTTTTCGATCTCGTCGAGCAGGACGACGCTGTAGGGGCGGCGACGCACCTTCTCGGTGAGCTGGCCACCCTCCTCGTAGCCCACGTAGCCCGGGGGCGCCCCCACGAGCTTCGAGGCGTTGAAGTTCTCCATGTACTCGGACATGTCGATCTGGATCAGCGCGTCCTCGCTCCCGAACATGAACTTGGCGAGCTGCTTCGCGAGGTGCGTCTTTCCGACGCCCGTCGGGCCCAGGAAGATGAACGAGCCGATGGGACGGCGCGGATCCTTCATGCCCGAGCGCGACCGGCGAACGGCCTTCGCGATCGCGTGGATGGCCTCGTCCTGCGAGACGACGGCCTTCTTGAGCTCGTCCTCCATCTTGAGCAACCGGGTCGCTTCGCCTTGGTCGAGCCGCGTGAGCGGGACGCCCGTCATTTTCGAGACGGTTTCGGCGATGGCATCCGCATCGACGACTCCATCCTCGCTGCGGCTTCGCTCCTTCCACTCCGTGACCATCTGCTCCTTCTTCTTGCGAAGACGGTAGGCCTGGTCGCGCAGCTGGGCGGCGCGCTCGAAGTCCTGACCCGCGACGGACTCCTCCTTGTCCTTGTCGAGCCGGGCGATCTCGCCCTCGAGCTCCTTGATCTCGGACGGCTGCGTCATGGCGCGCAGACGAAGGCGGGCGCCCGCTTCGTCGACGACGTCCAGCGCCTTGTCCGGCAGGAACCGCCCCGAGATGTACCGCGACGAGTACTCGACTGCGGCGCTGAGCGCCTCGTCGGTGTACCGGACGCGGTGGTGGGCTTCGTACTTGTCGCGGAGCCCGCGGAGGATCTCGACGGCCTCCTCCTTGCTCGGCGGCTCGACGATGATCGTCTGGAAGCGACGCTCGAGGGCCCCGTCCTTCTCGATGTACTTGCGGTATTCGTCCAGCGTCGTCGCGCCGATGCACTGCACCTCGCCACGCGACAGCGCGGGCTTCAGCACGTTGCTTGCGTCGATGGCACCTTCGGCGCCACCGGCCCCGACCAACGTGTGCAATTCGTCGATGAAGAGGATCACGTTGCGTGCGCGACGGACCTCCGTCATCACAGCCTTGATGCGCTCTTCGAACTGTCCGCGGTACTTCGTGCCAGCGACCATCATGGCGAGGTCGAGCACGACGATCCGCTTGTCGAGCAGCAACTCGGGCACGTCGCCGCGGACGATGCTCTGGGCGAGCCCTTCGACGATCGCGGTCTTGCCGACGCCCGCCTCGCCGAGCAGCACCGGGTTGTTCTTCGTGCGCCGGCACAGGATCTGGATGACGCGCTCGATCTCCTTCGCGCGACCGATCACCGGATCGAGCTTGCCTTCGCGGGCGAACTCCGTGAGGTCACGACCGAACGAATCGAGAGCCGGCGTCTTCGACTTGCTGTTTTGCGTGTTGCCATTGCCCGGAGCGGGCGGCGTCGCAGGCGCGGCCGGTTGTTCCTTCTCCGCCGCCTCGGCATTGGAGACGTCGGCGCCGAGGAAGTCCAGGACCTCTTCGCGGACCGTCTCGAGCTTGACGCTGAGGTTCGTGAGCACCTTGGCGGCCTTTCCGTCGCGCTCGCGGATGAGGCCCAGGAGGATGTGCTCGGTCCCGATGTAGTTGTGTCCGAGGTTCGACGCCTCCTCGAGCGCGAGCTCGAGGACCTTCTTCGCCCTCGGCGTGAAGGGAAGCTGACCCATCGTGACCATGGAGGGGCCGGCCTTGACCAGCTTCTCCACCTCTTGACGGATCTTCTTCAGATCGATGTCGAGGTTCTTGAGCACGTTGGCGGCGACACCGCTCCCTTCCTGGACGAGACCCAGGAGGATGTGCTCTGTCCCGATGTACTCGTGATTGAGTCGCTGGGCCTCTTGCCGAGCGAGCCCCATCACCTTGCGTGCCCGGTCCGTGAAACGATCGAACATCAGATTCTCCAACGGCGGACGACAACCGCGGGGCGGCGTCCTGCAAACGTCAGTTCAGTTCCGGCTTGAGACGGTCCCTCACCAGCGATGCGCGTGCGACGTCACGGTCGGCAGCCTCCAGCGTTCTTCCCTTGAGCGCCTGGAGGTGAGCCGGCTGTGTCAGGACGAAGAGCTCGTTGACGTCGGCTACGTTCAACCCTGGCACAAGTTCCAACGTCACGCCGAGGCGAACCGCTGACAGCAGTTCCATCGCCTCGTCGGACGTCAGCTTGCGGGCGTACCGCAGCAGACCGAGCGAGCGCCACACCTTGTCCTCCAGCACCACACGCTTCGCGTCCATGAGATGCCGGCGGACTCCGCGTTCGTACTCAACGATCTTCGTCACGATCCGCTCGACATCTGTCAGTAGATCTTCTTCGGTCCTGCCGAGCGTATGTTGGTTGCTGATCTGGAAAAAGTCGCCGGAGGCGTTGGTGCCCTCGCCATAGAAGCCGCGGACCGTGAGACCGACCTTGGTCGCGGCCTGAAACACTTTCTGGATCTGGTTGGCGAGAACCAGCGCAGGCAGGTGGAGCATCACCGAAATGCGCATGCCGGTGCCACAGTTCGTCGGACAGGATGTCAGGTACCCGAACGTGTCGTGGTACGCGTAGGGGATCACCCGCTCGAGCTTGGAGTCGATGACCGAGATCGCGTCGAACGCGGCGCGGAGCGCCAATCCCGTGCGGAGAACCTGGATCCGCAGGTGGTCCTCCTCGTTCGTCATGACGCTGACCATGTCGCCGAGCGCATAGGTCACGCCGCGGTCGCCGCTTCCGTTCGCGAGCTCGCGCGAGATGATGTGCTCCTCGACGAGGAGCGTGCGCTGGAGTTGGGGCAGTCCATTCAGGTTCAGGTACTGGAAGTTCTCGGCCACACGGGACTGGTTGATCCAATCGCGCAGGCGCACTTCGAGTTCCGTCTTCTTGTCGCCGGCGATATGGCCGGGGAAGGGGAAGCCGTGGACGTTTCTCGCCAGCCGGATCCGGGTCGACATGGCGACGTCGGCTTCAGGGCCGATCGCTCGGAACCAGACTCCGCGCGTGGGAATCTCAGTCATCCGAGTCCCCATCGGACTTCTGCAGATCCCTCAGGCGATCTCGCAGGCTCGCCGCCCGTTCGTAGTCCTCCTCCTGTACCGCCTGCTCGAGTTCTCGGCGTATGGCGTCGAGGCGATGCCTGATCGCACGCCGGTTCTTCACGGTCTGGGGCACCTTGCCGCGGTGTTCGCTGCGGCCGTGAATCTTCTCGAGCAGCGCCCCAAGCTCCTCCTCGAACGCGACGTAGTCGTGGGGGCAACCGAGCCGCCCCCGCTTCTTGAACTCGGCGAAGGTGATGGAGCACTCGGGGCAGGTCTTGTCCGGGTCCCGTGACGTCTGGGCGGCCTTCTGGACGGAGCTCTTCAGGGCTTCGATCACCGGGGTGATGAGGTTTTCGACGGCCGGGGGCAGGGGTGCGACCGTGGCGAACACGGCGGGCTCGAGGACGACACCCTTGGCGACGACGCACGCGGGGCAGAGCCAGAACTGGCGCTTCTCGCCGTCCACCATGTCGGTGAACCGCACGATCGCTTCGGTCTTGCCGCACGCTTGACAGAGCATCCCCGCCTCCCACGGCCACCGACTCCTGGGGATTGCAAGTCGACGGCCCGAAACACAATGAAGCCGGGCACTTTATCAGTCGAGGATGCCGGGCCAACGGCGGCGCGCCCCCGTGCGCACGTCGTTCCGCCGCGCTTCCAACCGATCGACCAGACCGGCCACGAAGCTGCGGTCGATGGTCGGGGCCGCCGTCAGGGGAGCGTCGATCGGCTCTCGGGGCCGGAATCCGCCCGCTGCGCCGGGCGCGTGTCGACGACCCCGGGAAGTTCTGACTCCGTCGGCGTGGCAATGGCCTGGAGGTCGCGGACCCGAACGCGGAGAGCTTCGGCGCGCGTGCGAACCGAGTCGCGAAACGCCTGCGGGTCGGCGCGGTACAGCTCGCGCCAGCCATCGGGCTTGAGCTCGACGTCTACCGCCTGCCGGTCGTCCGCCGCGATCAGTGGGAGCTCGGCGATGAGATCCACGACCGGCGTGTCGTGCTCGAACCGCTCCGAGTCGTACCGGATGACGGCTGGACGGTACGACCGGGACTCGGCGCCGTCGGCCGGCCGCGGGAGGATGATGATCTCCTGCATCCCGCCGTGTGTGAACGGGACGCGAACCGGCGTCCGGCCGACGTAGGCGTTGTCGACGAAGACGTCTGCGCCCGGCGGGTTGCTGCTGATGTCCAGGGATCTCTCAGCGCACGCACCGAGGCACACGAGAAACAGAACCGCCGCCGGCAAGCGCCGGCGCGCAAGCGGAGAGGAGGGGATTCGAACCCCTGGTCCCAGATTTGGCCCGGGACAACGGTTTAGCAAACCGCCGCATTCGACCACTCTGCCACCTCTCCCAAGGTGAAGAGGAACTCGAGATCCGGTCCGACCGGCGAGGCACGAGCCCCACTGAAAACTGGTGGAGGGCGAGGGATTCGAACCCCCGGACCTTTCGGTCAACGGTTTTCAAAACCGCCGCATTCGACCACTCTGCCAGCCCTCCGGGTAGGCGGCCGATTGTACTGGCGCACTTCGAGGCGGCAAGCGGCGCACTCCCTCGACGTTCCGTGCGATCGCCCGTAACCTCCCGGGCCCATGCGGAACGACGCCCCCAATCCGATCCTCGCGCACGTCTGGCGCGGTGAGCGCGTCGAATCAATCCACCGGGGGACCTTCGCCGTCGTCGACCAAGCCACGACCCTGTCGAGCGCCGGCGCGATCGACGAGCCCCAGTTCCTTCGGTCCTCGGCGAAACCGTTCCAGGCGATCGCGGCGATCGACCGGATCCTCGCGGCTGGATTCGCGCTGAGCGACCGCGAGATCGCGGTGATCGGCGCCTCGCACGGGGGGCAACCGCTCCATGTGGACGCCGTCCGCGAGATGCTCCGCCGGGCGGGGCTATCCGAAGCGGACCTCCAATGCGGAAGTCACTCTCCATTCCACGGCCCGACGGCGGAGGAACTCGCCCGTGCCGGGACGAAGCCGGGGCCGCTTCACCACAACTGCTCCGGCAAGCACGCGGGGATGCTGCTCGCCGCGAGACTGTCCGGCGAGCCCACGGAGAACTACCTGGACCCGTCGCACCCGGTGCAGGTCCGCAACCGTTGCATGCTCGCGACGTTCGCGGCGATCGAGCCGTCCGGCGTCGGCGTCGAGATCGACGGGTGCAGCGCGCCGACGTTCGTCCTCTCCACGCGCCAGGCCGCGCGGGCCTTCGCACACCTGGTGAGCCCGGGTTCCGTCGATGCTCCGCGCCTGGCATGGTCGCGATTTCTCGCCGCGGTGCCCCGTGAACCCGTCGCGTACTGCGGCGACGGACGGATCTGCACGCGTTTCCTGACGGCGACCGCGGGCCGCATCCTGCCGAAAGTCGGCGCCGAGGGCTTCTATGCTCTCGGCATTCCCGGTTCGGGGATCGGGATCGCCACGAAGTTCGACGATGGGTCCCATCGTGCGACTGAGGCTTTGATCGCTACCCTGCTTCTTCGCAGTCTCGACGCGATCGACGACGCGATGCGAAAGTCGTTAGAGGCATTTCAGGACGTACCGATCAAGAATGCCCGGGGCCGCCCCGTCGGCAGGATCACGGTGACACTCCCATGAGCGACGTGCGTTCGATTCAAGCTCCCCGGCTTCCGGCTCGCGCGCTGGATGCACACAAGGGCGACAGCGGCCGCCTCCTGGTGATCGGCGGCGCCGTCGGCTGGACCGGCGCACCTGCACTCGCCGCGCGTGGCGCGTTGGCGAGCGGCGTCGGCCTGCTGACGGTCGCGGTTCCGGAAGACATCCGGGGCGAGGTCTCGCTGCTGGTGCCCGCCGCCATGGTCCGCGCCGTCCGATCCACGATGAACGGGACGTGTGCGGCCATCGGGGCCAAGGACGTGATCGCGCTCGGCGGCGCGCAGGATGGCTGCGTCATCGGGCCCGGCATCGGGAACTCCGACGAGACTCGCGCGTTCGTCGCGCGCGTCGTGCGTCAGGTCGCCGTTCCCGTCGTCGTCGATGCGGATGCGCTCAACGGGATGGCGACCGGCGGCATACCTCGTCGTGAGGCCGTCGTCGCGACCCCACACCCCGGAGAGGCAGCGCGCCTGCTCGGCTGCACGGCCGCGGAAATCCAAGCCGACCGGGAAGGAAGCGCGCGAAGATTGGCCGAACGGTTCAGCGTCGTCGTGCTGAAAGGCGCGGGCACGCTCGTCACCGATGGCCGGCGGATCGTGAGGAACGACACCGGCAATGCGGGGCTCGCCACCGGCGGCACCGGTGACGTCCTTGCGGGCGTGATCGGCGCCTTGTTGGCGAGTGGGCTCGATCCGTTCGACGCCGCCTGCGCTGGCGTCTTCCTGCACGGTGCGGCTGCCGACGCGATCGCGAAGAAGCACGGAGAGCGAGCCGTGTCGGTCTCGGCCCTCGTCGCCATGCTTCCGCGTGTCGTCGCGCGCCACGTGGCCTGAGGCGGCGACGGCCTCAGCGGCCGTTCGAGCTCGGCATCTCCGTTGCCAGACCGACGGCCTTGGCTTTCCGGCTGATGTCGTCGGTGACGAGCTTCATGCGCGGTTGCGGAAGATCGCCCGCGAGCGCGGAGGCCACGGCCCAAAGTTGAGGCGCACGCGTCTTCGAGCGCGCGATACGGCGAACGAAGACGGACGCCGCCCACCGCGCCGGCGCCGAGGCCTCCGAACGGCGGAGCACGTCCAGGAACGCCGGGAAGTTCTCCGCCTTCAGGTTGTCGGCGATCGCGTTGAACAGGTCGACCGAGGGATTGGGGCGCAGCATCTCGTCCCGAAGCATTGCGGGCGAGGCCGAGGCCACGAGGTCGCGGCATCGCCGCGCGCGCGTGCCTGCCCTCGCATTCTCGATCACCTCCTTCATCCCCAGCTCGTATTCCCTGCCGAAGATCACCGGGAGCAGGCCGTCGACGACTCGCTTGCCGTCGGAGAGTGCGAGCGCCACGCCGCCCGTCTTCTTCGCGAGGCGCGCGAAGAGCATTCGGGTCGAGTCGCGGTCTTCGAGCGTTCCGTTCCCGCCGCAGTAGATCGTGTGGAGCGTTCCGCTCTGTGACGCGAAAGATGCGACGAGGCTGTTGACCCTCTCGTCGTCGAACACGTGCGGGGGTGCATCTCCGACGAGGATCACGATCCGGCGCGCGGCCTTGCCTCCGGTCTTGGACCACGGCAGGTCCCGCATCCCGACGCGCAACCCTTCGTACACGGCCTCTGGGAAGTCCCCACCGCCACCGGCGGAGAGGTCGTCCAGGAACTGCACGGCCTGGTAGTGGTTGTCCGTCAGCGGGGTCTTCTTCGTGACGAAGTCGTCGCCCTTGTCGCGGTATCCGACGATCGCGAGGCGGAACCTCGGAACGAGGCTGCCGATCACCGCGATGAGCTCGTTGATCCGCTGCCGCGCATCGTCGATGGAGCTTCCCATCGATCCCGTGGCGTCGACCACGAAGATGACGTCGAGGCCGATCTCCCGCAGGCCGTGGGCGTACTTGCGCAGCGCTCCGAACGACGCCGAGCCGGAACCGTTCCCAGGGAAGAGTCCGTCGCCGTCCTCCAACCCCGCACCGCGCGCACCGTGCTCACCTTCGCCGCCGCCGAATCCTCCCGGCCCGACGCCGATGACGTCCGTGCCATTCCCGGCGGGGAGCCCCGTGCCCGCGTCGTCGGCCATCGGCACACCGAAGTCGGGTACCGGTCCGTCGCTTCCTGAAGTGGGCAACGCGTCCGTCGCAGCGGCTTCGCCCTCCGGGGTTCCGCTCGGAATGACGACGGCCTCGTCGTCAGCGCGCGGAAGCTCGGCGACCGAGTCGTGCGGCTCCACGACGGGCACATCCGTGACCGGAGTGAAGACGATCTCGGCCGAGATCACGGCCTCCGTCGGAGCGTCTTCGAACGCGCGCTTGCGCTCCCACGGTCCCAGCGACACGAGCAGCACGGCGACCACGTGGAGCATCATCGCGACCGCGATGTACGGCATGCGCTTCGCCTGTGCGACGAGCCATTCGTGTGCGTTCCGTGCGCTCGGCTCCTCGGCGATGAACGCGCGAAACGAGCGTAACGGCGCGGCACGAACGAGGGCGATCGGCACGCGAGGCGTGATGGCCTCCTCCGTGGCGACGACCGTGGGCGGCGGCTGGGCAGCCGGCGCGGCCGTCGGGTATGCCGAAGTCTGTTCGTCACGCAGGCCGAGGAGGGGCAGGATCTCTGCCGTCAGCCCGGATCGAACGTCCGTCGGATCGGGGGCCGCCGCACCATCGAGGAACGCGAGCCTGGCGTCGCCGATGCCGATGGCGTCGCCGGCGCGAAGCAGCGCGGCTTCGACGCGGACTCCATTGACCGTCGTTCCGCCCGGCGAGCACAGGTCGAAGACCTCGTAGCCCTGGTCACCCCGTTGGATGACCGCATGGTGCTCCGCGACGCCGGGCCGTTCGATCGTCAAGGACGAGCGGGGAGAGCTTCCGATCGAGAACACGTCCGTGCCGATGACGACCCGGAAGGTGACGCCTCCCACGTCGACGGTGAGTCGTGGTCGAGGCGTGGCGGGGACTCGTCCGCCCGAATCGCGAGGAGGTGTCATGCGCGCCACGGGAGCATTCTAGTCGAACGTGTAGACCATCGCGCAACCGAAGACGGCCCGCGCGTGCGCAGGTCACAGGGGCGAGGGGTGGTCCATCGCGTCGCGCATCTCCCGGAGGGCCTGGGGCAACCCGACGAAAATGGCCCGTGCGACCAGGCTGTGGCCGATGTTGAGGTCCGTCAGCCCGGAAATGGCGGCGACCGGGCCCACATTTTCCGCAGTCAGCCCGTGGCCAGCGTTGACCTCGAGACCGAGCGCCCGGGCGTGGGCGGCGGAGGCGGCGAGGGCGTCCCATTCGCGCCGGCGGGCGGGCCCCGCGGCGTCGCAGTATCGCCCCGTGTGCAGCTCGACGTGCGTGGCGCCGACGTCTCGGGCGCGTTCGACGGTGGCCGCGTCGGGATCGATGAACAGGCTCACGGCGATCCCTGCCGCCTGGAGGGTCCGGGTTGCCGTCCTGACGCGTTCGAAGTTCCCTACGAGGTCGAGCCCGCCCTCGGTCGTGACCTCCTCACGCCGCTCGGGCACGAGCGTCGCCTGCGGAGGGGACACGGAAACGCAGAACGCGACGATCTCGGGGGCGCAGGACATCTCGAAGTTCAGTGGGAGCGCGAGACGGCGGCGGATGGCGGTCACGTCCGCATCCTGGATGTGGCGGCGGTCCTCGCGGAGATGCACCGTGATGCCGTGGACGGTTCCCGTCGATTCGGCGAGGAGCGCGGCCTCGACCGGATCGGGGTAGCTCGCGCGGCGCGCCTGGCGGACGGTGGCGACGTGATCGACGTTCAGGAACAGGCGTGGCATGGCGTGGAGCCTCCCGGGTGCGGTACTGCGGCCGGCGTGGTAACTCTTGCGCCCATGCGGATCATCACCGGCACGGCGCGTGGACGCGCATTGAAGGCTCCGCCGGGCCTGGGAACGCGGCCCATGCTCGACGCTCAGAAGCAGATGCTGTTCAACGTGCTTCGGGAGTCGGCCGTCGTGCCCGGCGTCTACGACATCTTCGCCGGTTCAGGCGCCCTCGGACTGGAAGCGTTGTCGCGCGGGGCCGAACGCTGCGTGTTCGTGGAGCGGGGCCGTGAGGCCGCCTCCTGCCTCGAACACAACGTCGCGGGATGTCGTTTCGAGGATCGAGCGAAGATCGTGCGTGTCGACGCATTCCGGCTCGATTACGCCAGGCTGCCTCACGATGCGCAGGTCGTCTTCGTCGATCCTCCGTTCCCGCTCTTCGCCGAGGGGCGGGAGCGCCTGGAGCGGCTTCTGGCTTCGCTGGCCGGCACCGATCGGGTCGTGCCCGGCGCAGTGATCGTGTGGCGGTTCCCGGAGGAGTGCGAGAACGTGTCCGCCCCACCGGCGTTCGTCGAGTTCGACCGCCGCGAGGCAGGCCGGAGCGTGATCGTGCTCTACCGCAAGGAGGCGTGAAACCTCTCAAGTCCGGCGGTTTTTCGTGCCGATGGATCCGAGGCGGCCTGAACGCGGCCGGAAAGGGGATTCCGTGGCACGTCATCTTTGGTTCGCCCTCCTATCCGTGGCATCCGCGGGCGCGCTCGCGCAGCAGTCGGCGCCCACGGGGTGGTGGGACGACATCTTCCAGGAGCGTGCCGTGGAGCTGTCGAGGGTCCTCGCGCAGCCGGACCGGTTTCGTGACACTCCGCTCTCGTTCGTGATCCAGTTCCGCCAGCTCGGGCGACACGAACAGGCGTTCTTCACCAAGTTCGACCCCGAGAACTGGCAGAGCCTCGTCGCCTGGCCGGACGACTCTCCGCTCTGGGAGAAGAAGGCCTACGAGTCGGACTTTCGACAGCTATTCGTGAAGCGTGGTTCACCGGAGGCTCGGGCGTTCGCACAGGCCACGCCCTACAAGCGTTTCCGGATCTCCGGCACGATCACGCACGTCCTGAAGGGACAGCCGTGGATCGAAGTGACGTCCGTGGAAGACGTGCCCGGGCAGGTGACGGAGGCGAGCCTCGTCCATCTGGTGAAGGGGCTTCTCCTTCGCGACCTGCGCCGCTTCGAATCGGCGGCGCGCGAGTTTCAGGCGGCGGACGCGGAGACGCTGCCGAAACAGGTTCGATTGCTCTGCATCCGAGAGGAGGCCCTGGCGATCCTCGAGGCGGGACGTCCCGCGGCCGCAGAGAAGCGACTCCTCGCCGCGTTCGCGATCGCGCCGGAGGATCCCACGAGCTCCGTCGCGCTGGCTCACATTCGCGCCGCTGCGGCGCGGTCGCCGGAGGACGTGCCCGTTGCCGTACGTGAGAACGGTCCAGCGCGACCGGACTCCCGCCCGGTTGCGCCGACGCCGCCATCGCGGAAAGACTGACGCCAGCGCTGATCGCCCGCGCGAGCGTGCGATCTTCCTGCGCGGCGAGCCCGGTGCGGCCGTTGAGTGACCAGGGGGGCCGGATACGCTCTGTCTCGTCGTCACCCGCAGGCCCAACCGGGGGAATCACGTGTCCTCGACTCCAACTCCGCCGCCCGTGCCGGAAGGCGCGCCGCAAGCGCCCGCCCGCATCACGATCGATCATTTCAAGTCCGTCGAGCTCCGCGCAGCGAAGATCCTCGACGTGAAGGAACACCCGAACGCCGATCGGCTGTGGGTGTTGACCGTGGACGTCGGTGAACCTGCGCCGCGAACGATCGTCGCGGGAATCCGCAAGGATTGCCCGCGCGAAGAGCTCATCGACAGGACCATCATCGTCGTCGCGAACCTGGAACCCGCGCTGCTCCGTGGAGTGGAGAGCCAGGGGATGCTCCTCGCCGTCCGCGGCACCGAGAAGGTGATCCCGCTCGGCGTCGCCGGCGGCGTCCTGCCCGGAACGCGCGTGACGTGACATGCTCGAAGAGCTCCACATCCGCAACTTCGTCCTGATCGACGACCTGGTGGTCCCGTTTCAGGCGGGGCTGAACGTCATCAGCGGCGAGACCGGCGAGGGGAAGTCGCTGATCCTCTCTGCGATCCTCCTCCTGCTGGGCGCACGCGGAGACCGGGGCCTCGTGCGGGCCGGTGCAGAGGAGGCGTCGGTCGAGGGGCGGCTTGCGCTCAAACCCGAGACCGTGCGCTCACTCGCGGCCGTCAGCGACCTCGTCGAACCAGACACGGATGAGCTTTGCATCCGCCGAGTGATACTCGCGGATGGGCGCACGCGCGCCTACCTCAACGGGCACTTGTGCCCGGCCGGCGTCCTCAAGGCGGTGGGTGAACGGCTTTGCGACGTCCACGGTCAACGCGATCAGCAGGCGCTCCTCTCCGTCGACGAGCAGCGGAGGGCGCTCGATCGGTTCGGAGGACTCACTGCCGACGTGGAGACCTTCGCCGTGCGGCACCGCGAGTGGGTCGCGCTCGGGCGAAGGATCGAGGAGATCGAGGCCCGGCGTCAGGAACTCGACCTGCGGCGCGACTCGCTGCGGGAGCAGATCGGCGAGATCGAGGATCTCCACCTCGAACGCGGGGAGACGGACTCGCTCGAAACCGAATGGAAACTGCTGTCGAAGGCCGCCGAGTTGATGCGCACGCTCGACGACGTGTCCGCGGCGATCGATGGCGGCGATGCTCCCATGGGGGTCCGGCTCGTGAAGTCTGCCCGACGCCTGGGTGAGTTTTCGACGCTGGATGCGCGCCTCGGCGAGATCGTCACGCGACTCGAGTCGTTCCGTATCGAGGCGGACGACCTGTCCCGCACGTGTTCGCGGCTGCGCGACCAGCTCGAAATGGACGGGGCGCGGTTCCAGTCGATCGGCGAGCGGCTCGACGACATCCGCAGGCTCGGAAGGAAGTACCAGGCCCACGGCGATGGCCTCATCGATCGCCTCGAAGGCCTGCGCGGCGAATGGCAGACGCTGGATCGCGACCTTTCTGTCGACGGCTTGAAGCGCGAGCATGCCGCGATGGAACAGGAGCTTCGCACCGCTGCATCGACGTTGGACGAACGTCGCGCAGCCGCCGCCGTCACGCTCGCCGACGAAGTGACGGCGGCGCTGAAGGACCTCCGCCTCCCGCATGCGCGCTTCGCCACGGACCTGTCGGATCCAGATGCGGGATCCAAGGGGCCGCGCCCGCTTCAATCACACGGATTCGGTCGGCCGCGGTTCGTCGTCTCCATGAACGTGGGGGAGGCGCTGCTGCCGATGGAGAGCGTGACGTCGGGTGGCGAGCTGGCGCGCATCCTGCTGGCGCTGAAGGGTGCACTTGCCGATCACCACGGGGTCCCCATGCTGGTCTTCGACGAGATCGACTCCGGAACGGGCGGACGCATCGGAACGGCGTTCGGGCGTCGGATACGGGGCCTCTCACGACACCATCAGGTCGTCGTCGTGACGCACCTCGCCCAGGTTGCGGCCTTCGCCGACCAGCACCTGCTCGTTCGCAAGCGCGTCGAAGGCGCCCGGACGGTGACCAGCTGCAAGCCGTTGGATGACGCCGGCCGGTTGCGCGAGCTTGCCGAGATGCTGGCCGGGTCCGGAGATCACCCGCACGCGGCCGCGCAAGCCCGAGAGCTTCTCGACGAGGCGCGCCGCGTGCCGAAACCCGCCCAGCCGCGCGGTGCGCGTGAGGCGCGAGCCTGATGGCCCGCCGCACCGTCTACGCCATGGATCCGTGGCTCCTGCCTCCCGTCGTCTGGGGGGGGCGCGATCTCCAGAAGCGGTACGGGAAGCTCGCACCTCCGGACGTCTCGCTTGGCGAGTCCTGGGAGATCTCGTGCATCGCGGGGCGCGAGAGCGGCACCCGGGGGAGTCCGACGAGCCTGCGCGAGGAATTCTCGGCGGCGGAAGGATGGTTCCTCGGCCCCGAAGCCCAGCCCGGCGCCGAGTTCCCGCTCCTCGTCAAGCTCCTTGCGGCGTCCTCGCGACTCTCGGTGCAGGTGCACCCGAGCGATGAACAAGCGCGCCGCCTCGAAGGCCCGAACGCCTTCGGCAAACACGAGGCCTGGGTCATCCTGGACGCGATGCCGGGTGCGCACCTGTTCGCCGGCCTCGCCGACGGAGTCTCGGTCGACGAGTTCTTCGCCGCTGCGGCTTCGGCCGACCTCGTGGCCATCGAGGCGATGCTCCGCAGGCACGACGTCCAGCGGGGCGACGTAATCGAGATTCCGCCGGGCGTCGTCCATGCACCCGGCGGCGGGTTGGTCCTCTACGAGGTGCAACAGCCGAGCGATCTGACCTATCGGATCTTCGATTGGGGTCGCGTGGGGCTCGACGGCAAGCCACGCGTCCTTCACCTGGAAAAAGCCCGGGCCGTGGCCCGTCCGGGGATGGACGGCGTTCGAATCCGCGTGGGCGACGCGCCGGTGAGTGCCGCGGGGATGAAGACGCTGTTGTCGACGCCGCACTTCCTTGTCGACTGGTGGCAACCGACGGAGCGCGCCATCATCCACGTCCGCGACATGCTCCTCATCACGTGCGTCGGAGGGGCGGGGACCCTCGGCGCACCGGGCGAATCGCCCGTCCCGCTCGTTCGTGGCCTCAGTTGTGTGGTTCCCCGGGGCGCATCCATGATCGAGATCGACGGCGATGGCCTCGAACTCGTCGTGACGCGTCCCGCCCGTCACATGGGGCCGCGTCGCTGAGTCGCCGAACCATCACTGCGAAAAGAACCGACGATGACCGACAACACGCAAGAGGAACGGCTGCACAAAGTGCTCGCGCAAGCGGGGATCGCAAGCCGCCGCAAGTGCGAGGATCTCATTCGCGAGGGGCGGGTGAGCGTAGACGGGCGCATCGTCTCCGAGATGGGCGTGAAGGTCGACGCCGCGACGCAGGACGTGCGCGTCGACGGCGAGCGGATCCGCCCCCAGCAGCCGGTACACCTGCTCGTCTACAAACCTCGGCGATACCTCTGTACGACGGCGGATCAGTTCGGCCGAAAGACGGTGTTCGACCTCGTCCCCGAGCATCGCCACCGACGTCTTTTTTCCGTCGGGCGCCTGGACCAGGACGCGGAGGGCCTGGTCATCCTCACGAACGACGGGACCTTCGCGAACCGGCTTCTCGAGCGGAAGCGTGGGCTCGCGCGCACCTACTTCCTCAAGTTGCGCGGAACGGTATCGCAGGAAACGATCGCCAAGGCCCGTGAAGGCGTGTGGCTCGTCGACGGGCGAACGGCACCGATGGAAGTGCAGCTCATCCGCGCAGGGCGCGAGGTGACGACGCTCAAGTGCACGCTCGTCGAGCGACAGCACCACCAACTCCGCCGCTTGTGGTCGAAGCTCGAATGTCCGGTTCAGCGCATGGTGCTCATCCGGATCGGCGACGTCGGCACCGAGAAGCTGAAGAAGGCTCATGCCCGGCCGCTGACGCCCGACGAGGTCAAGCAATTGATGGACGGCCCGCCGGGGTTCATCCGGACGCCGATCGAGCGCAAGGCGGCGCCGAAGCCATCGGCGCGGGCATCCGATTGGGGGCGCAAGGCGAAGGCCGACCGTGCAGACCGCGGCAGCGGACCACCCGATCGCCGTGGGCGGGCACCGCTGCGGTCGTCCCGAGACGTGCCGAAGCCGATCGGGCGCGACTTCGATGGGGTGCCGCGGAAGTCCGGACCTCGGAAACCGGCGGCGCAGCGAGGCGGCCGCACGGCCGGGCCGGGACGAGATGCGGGACGCGGCGTCGGCCGAGGCCCATCGCGCCGACCCGAGGGCGGGCCGTCGCGCGGCCCTTCGCGCGGCCCGTCGTCGTCCGCGCCGACCCGCGGCCGCCGAGAGCGCTGATCGTCAGCGCTTGTGGCGATCCCGCTTCAACGTGGGATCGTGTTGGAGCTCCTCTTCCGACGGCTCGCGGTAGCGCGGGCGAATGTCCGGATCGATGCCCTCGGAAAGCACGAGGACGATCCGGGCACCTTCGCGGCGCACGATCCAGTGCCTGACGCGTCGGATGTTCCCGATCTGCGCCGTGACCCAGATCGAGAACGATTTCGAGTTCACCGTCATCAAGGGCTTCGCTTCAGCCAGCACGCGCCCCGCGAACGTGGGGATCTTCTGCACGTCGTCCACCTTCTGGAACGTCGCGCCACCCGTTCTGTCCTCGTCCTCCTTGTCGGTGCCGCGCTTGTCCTTGTGCAGACGATCGCTGATGCCGTTCTTGTCCTTCGCCTTCTCGTCCTGGTCGTCCGTCCGGTACTTGTAGAGGTCGTCCCCACGGCCCTTTTCCTCGCTTCGGAAGATCCCGCGCAGGACCGGGATCGGAGCCGTGTTGATGTTCACTTGGAGGTCCGAGCTGATCGTCAGGTACCGCAGGAGACCGGGAACGATGTTGCCTTCGTCGTCGACCTCGTCGAAGAAGATCCGATCGTCGACCTCCTTGATCAGCGCGAGATCCGCGACGTTCAGGATGTGAAGGTCGGACTTCGTGTTCGGCCGCGGGACTACGCCGTCACTCTCGTTCGGCTTGCGGCCCATGAAGGCGACGATGGCGTCGGCGATGCGTTCCGCGGTCGCGGAGTCGACGTCGTACGGCCCGTTGTTCTCCCGAAAGCTGTCGATGACCGTCGTCAGCCCCTGCTTGCGCAACTTGACCACCGCATCGTTCGTCCCCGACTGTGCGAACCAGCCGAGAGGCCATTTGCGGTCCTCGTCCTCGATCTCGATGGTGACGTCGACGGTGCCTGGCGCTTTCGAGCTCGTGTAGGCGTTGTTGACGCCGCCGATCGCGTTCGAGCTTGCATCGGGCGCGAACTGCTGCTTGATCGGTTGATTCCAGCTGTCGGACAGGCTGTCGATGTCCGTGTCCTTGCTGTCTTGAATGATGTGGGCCTTGGCGATCTCGTAGCCACCCGTCAGGGCGTACGTGAGCTTCACCTCGTTGGCCGCGTTCAGGCTGGCCTCGTATTCGATCCGAGCCACGTTCTTGACGTCGGAGACGAGCACGATCATCAGCGTGAGCACGATCAGTGCCATCAGCATCATCGAGCCGCGCTCGCCCTGGCGAGGGCCGGGGCGCGCGGCGAGCAGCGCGTGATTCATCAGCTTGAGCCTTTGGGGCGGAGATGAAATTCCGTCCCCTGGGACGACGACCAGGATACCGCAGGTATTCCCCGGGGTCAGCGCGCGTCGTTCGGCTGCGTCTCAGGCGGCGGTGTGATGATCTCGGTTCCGCTCTCTCCTGCGGAGGAGATGACCCGGGGGCGGATGAAGAACAGGAGGTTCGTGCGGGTGTCCTCCGTGTGGGTGCTGGAGAACAACACGTTCAGGATGGGGATCTCGCCCAGTACGGGGACGCGGTCCCGGGCCTCGGCCTTGGACGTGGTGAAGAGTCCTCCGATGACGACCGCTGCCCCATCGTGGACGTCTACCGTCGTCGTGGCGTCGCGGCGCGAGATCACGGGCGTCTGCACGGACGTGCTCCCGGCGAAGACGGCGACGGTTCCCGTGACGTTCTGCACGGACGTTTTCACCGACATCCGGATCGTGTCGGCCGAGACGAGTGACGGGATCACCACGAGCTTGATTCCCACGTCCCGGTACTTCGTGCTGACGGTGACGACGGTTCCGAAGATGTTCTGCTCGAGGATCGGCACGTCCTCGCCGGCGTTGAACTCGGCCTTGAACCCGTTCAGTACGGCGATGCGCGGCGCGCTGAGGACGTCCGTCTTCGTGAACATCTTCAGCGCCTGAACCATGAAGTCGAGCTGCAGGTTCCCTTCGATCGTGCCCAGCTCGAGGAGAAGGGGGGCGGCGCCGGGCGCAATCGCACCGCTTCCAGGCAAGGCCGGCAGGCCTCGCGTCGTGCGAGCGCGATCGAGGAGCGACGTCGACGGGTTCAGGGGAGCGTTGGGATGCGCGGGATCGTAGGTGTGGTCCTTCCGATCGAGCAGGAACAGGTCCGTACCAAGCCCGAACTCGTCGGACTCTCGGACTTCGACGATGCGTGCCTCGATTTCGATCAACGGCAGGCTCGTGAGGAGGTGCGTGATCAGCTTCGTCGCGTCTTCGACGGCCTCGCGCGTGCCCACGAGCACGAGGCCTTCGTTGGTCGGCTTGTTGTTGCCGTCGAGCGGATCGGTGAAGAAGTTCGGTCGCGGCGTGGCCTGCTTCAGAGCCGTGAGCGACGGGTGCCCCTTCGCCATCTCCAGGATCGCCGCGCTCTGGCCGTTTTGGAGCCAGAGGACGCGCGTGACCGTTCCGTCCGGGTTGTCGACGTCGGGGTACCGATACCGACCGCTCTCTTGCGTCAGTCGGAATTCACGTCGGTCGATCGAGTTGAGTTTGACGGGCTCCGAGAAGATGGCGTCGTAGGTCTGCTGAGCGTCGCGACCGCAGCTCGAGAACGCCACCGCGAGCGTGAGGGCGCCCAGGAGTGTGACGCCGCGTCCGCGGATCGAAGCGTCATTCACTGGGGAGCTGAGCGATGACATCGGACGTGATGTCAGGGAGAGTTTCACCTTCAATCGTCAAGGCTCCCGTTTCGGCGACCACATCGTATCCGCCGCTCTGGCTGGCTTTCGTCACCGCGGCTCGGAACTTGTCCGACGCGGCCTTTGCGAGCAGGCACCACTCGGCCGTGTTCGACGAGAGCTTGCGGCGAGCGATCTCCTTGTACTCGTCCGTGGTGTCGAACACCTTTCGCGAGTTCACGATCGCCAGTTTCTTGTAGCTCTGCGTCTCGTTGAACGCCGCGGGCAGGTAGATCCGCGATTTGTTGTGAACGACGAGTTTGCCGGCGTGGTCCGAACTGGTGTCCGCACCCGCGGACACGAAGATGCCCATCGTCAACGCAAGCGCTGCCGGCGCGAGTTTGAGGTTCATCATGTCTCGGTTCCCAATCAGTCCCCGGTGACCTGCGCGTGCTGCGGCGGCTCGTTCCAACCAGACCCGCTTCGCGAGCGCGCGCAGAAGTCTCACTCGCGGTCGCCGCGGCGAGACCCTCCGGAAACATGCCCACCGTAAACAACGGAGGCCTGGCGGGGCTGTAAAAGGTCAGCCCGTGATTGGCGCGAGAAAACGCTGAAAAGTGTCAGGCGCGAACGGATCGCTCGGCGTCTTTTGCCCACGTCTCCACGCGGTTTCCACCGAAGCGGCGCGCTCTTTGGAGCGCATCGCGCGAGCGGCTCACGAGGTCATCGGGACCGCTCAATCCGTCAGGTCCGAATCCGGCGATGCCGATGGACGCGGTCAGCGGCCGCGTACGGGCACCCGGCGTGAGCTGGCGTTTTTCGACGGCCGCGACGACCCGCGTGGCCATGGCCATGGCTCCGTGCTCGTCCGTGTGGGGCAGGAGGAGAAGGAACTCGTCGTCGACTCGGGCCAGGTGATCGATGTCTCTGGACTCGCAAAGAAGGAGCCCTGCCACCTCGTTCAGCAGCTGGCGGCGTGCGATGTCGTCGTCACCGCCATCGGCACCGAGGTCGTCGATCGCCATCACGGCCAACGACAGCGGGACGTTGAAACGCCGGGCCTTCTTGAATTCCTCCGCGAGCTTCAGCTTCGTGTAGTGCGCGTTCCACAGTCCCGTGACGGGGTCGGTCAACTGGGGGAGGAGCGGGTTCTCGGCCTTCGCGCGCGTCTCGAGCGCGTCGAGGATCGGCGCCATGTCGCCGGCTACCGGACGACCTGGCGTCGTCAGTGGCTGATCCGCCTGGAGCGCGCGGACTCGCGCCACGAGCGCCTCGGGGGTGAAAGGGCGGATCATGATTCCATCGACCGGCTCGCGCTGGGCACGACCGAGCGTGTAGTCGTCGCCCTCGTCCATGGTGAGGAGGATTCGGATCGCCGACGTGGCCGGGTCCGCCTTCAACCCGCGCGCGAGCTCGAAGCCATTTCCATCTGGGATCATGGTCTCGGCGACGACGGCGAGCGGCTTGGACTTCTTGCAGTGAGTCACCGCGGTCGCGCCGGACAACGCTCTCACCACCTTCCACCCGGCTGCGGCCAGGGCTTGGGTGTGGCGGTCGAGGCGCTTGCGGTCAAAATCCACGATGACGACGGCGGGCTGTTCGCTCATCGGTGTCCAATTCCTCCGGGAGTCGGTTCTGGGACCGTCAGGCTCCTGGTCGACATACTGGCTTCGAGGGGGGACGTTTTCGACCCCGCAGGTGAGAAAACCAACCTTCAGATCGACCGAACACCCGGACGAGGACAAGAACGGATGACGCTCGGAGAAACGAACGGTGCTGACGGTCAGGACCCGGGGCGGGTGTTCCCCGAGTCCCGCCCGTCCGACGCGGCCCAGATGCTTGGGCCCTACGGCAGCTGGCCGTATGTCGAGCGCCGGCGCGGCGGCGATCGCCGTCTGCGAGCCACCCCCCTCGTTTCCTGGTTCACGTTGATCGGGGGCGGCCGGATGGCCGGGCGCCGGAGCGGCGAACGGCAGAACATCTACGTCGACCGCTACGCAACCCGCGACCTGGCCGGTGTGATCGCGATCCTGGTTCTGAACATCCTGGACGCCTGGCTGACGCTGCTCTACCTGGGGTACGGAGGGTCGGAGGCGAACCCGGTCGCCCGCTACCTCCTCGAGACGGGAATCGATTGGTTCGTTGGCGCCAAGTCGTTCCTGGTCTCGGTCTGCCTTCTGTTCCTTGCGGTCCACAAGACGTTCAACTTCGTTCGACCGGCAATCCGAGTGCTCGTCTGGTTCTATGGCGGGTTGCTCGTCTACCACATGATCTTGCAGGCCACCGCGGTCGTCGAGAACCTCACGTAACGCGGCGTAAGTCCGCCCTTACACGCGCCGGATGCCGACCTCGCGAGAAACACCGCGCACGGGCTTTTTCCGGCCGTTTGCCAACTCTGGACGACCCCGCGGCAACGGCGCGCAGCTTGCTTACCGGCCCAACGATGTCTCGTCCTCGACGGAAACCGTTTGCCCTCGTCACGCCTGAAGGGGCGCGCGTCGCTCTTCTCGAAGGACAGGTCGTTGAGGTCGGTCGCGCTCCCAGCGCGGACATCCGCATCGAGGATTCCACGGTGTCGCGTCTGCACGCGCGGTTTCAGGCCTGGGGTCGCGGCTACAAACTCGTGGACATGGCCAGTGCGGGCGGCACCTTCGTCAATGAGCAGGCGGTCTCACAGATCGCCCTCAGGCCCGGCGACTTGATCCGGATCGGCCCCCACGTGTTCCAGTTCGTGAGGGCCCGGCTCCCGCGGCGATCGACGGATTATTCGGTACCCCTCGCCTTCGTCGTCAGCTCGGTGGTGGCGGCGCTCCTCCTCATTGGTTGCTACCTGGTCGTCTTCGTCACCTGAAGCGCATCTGCCCGTGCCGGTTACCTGGGGCACGCGCCGCTCAGCCGGGGTTTTTTGCGCGGTGGAAAAAAACCAAAAAATGAGTTGGCACCTACAAAACCTCTCGGGTAGACTCCCGCGCGTCCTCGGCAACGGTGCCGACGACACGGCCGGTCTCCGGCCGATATGTGAATGTGAAACGGTGAGCGCGTAGCGCTGTTGCGCTGCACGACAAAGGCAAACCACTCGAAAGAGTGGGACGCAAAGCTGTAGGGCCTTCCCCGCTCGCGCGAGCGGAATGGCAGCCAGTTACCGAAGCAAGGGTGACAGCCGAGGCCGCGGTGGCCTGCGAGGAAACCTCCTCGCCAGAAGCACCGCAGTCCCACGAAGTCCTCCGCGCTTCGGACTCCATCGCCGACGAGAGCGTGAAACAGGAGTCCGACATGGGTCACGTCAAGAGTTCCCGCAAGGCGCACAAGAAGGTCGTCCGTCCGAAGGCCGTCGCCGCTCGGAAAGAAGTTGCGCCCCCGGCGCCCGTCCACCCGCCCGTGACGGAGTCGCGAGAGCTCGACGAGGTCTGGGGTCGGTTCAAGGCGACGAGCGACCCGGTGCTCCGCAACCGCCTGATCGAGACGTACTACCCGTTGGTCCGCTACATCTCCGAGAGACTTCTCGCGACGCTCCCGCGAAGCATCGAGCTCGATGACCTGACCTCCGCCGGCCTCTTCGGCCTCATGGACGCCATCGACGGCTTCGACATGACCCGTGGGATCAAGTTCAAGACCTACTGCACGATGCGCATCCGCGGCTCGATTCTCGACGAGCTGCGCAGCCAGGATTGGGTGCCGCGCCTCGTGCGTCTGAAAGCCAACCGGATCGCTCGCGCCTACAAGGCGGTCGAAGCGCGCCTTGGCCGGGAGCCGACGGACTACGAGATGGCGGAAGAGCTCGGCGTGAAGCTCACGGAATACCGCGAGATGAACGAGGAATCGAACGCCGCGACGATCTTCTCGCTTTCGGACAAGTTCGATGAGCAGCAGGAAGACGGCGGGCTCGAGAACTCGGAGATCATCGCCGACCGTCGCACGGGTACACCGGTGGACGAACTGCACCGCCGCGACGTGATCGAGGTCCTCACCAAGAACCTCAGTCACAAGGAAAAGCGCATCGTGATCATGTACTACTACGAGGGTCTCACGATGAAGGAGATCGGCCGGATCCTCGACCTCACGGAATCACGCGTTTGCCAGATCCACAGCAACGTCATGATGCGGCTCCGCGACCAGGCGACGCGCAAAGTGGGTGTTCCGGCCTGACCCGTCGGATCGACGTGCGAAGGGCGATCGCCTTGGCGGCCGCCCTCGCACTGATGGGAATGATCATCTGGGAGTCGCACCGCGACTCCATCGAGATCGGATCCGTTCGGTACCGCGGGCCCACCGGGCCCTACGGGAATCTCTGCCACATCGCCGCCTTCGGCGGACTCGCGGCGCTTCTGGCGATCGCCGCGGATCGGCACGGACGAGCCGCAGGCCTCGGAACCCTCGCCGGCATGGTCGCCTGGGGCGTGACGACCGCCTTTGGATTCACGGACGAGATCCATCAGGCGTTCACCCCGGGCCGGACCTGCAGTCTTTTCGACCTCGTCCTCGACGGTGCCGGGGCGGCCGTCGCCCTCATGCTCCCTTGGCCGAAAGCCCCCGGCCGTCGGCGCGGGCCCCTGCTGGGTTTCCTGATCCTCGGGGGGGCGGTCGTCCTCGCATTGGCGACGGGCGGCAAGGACCGCTCGGATCTGGACCGCTGCATCGAGACGGCGATCTGGGCCCGGTTCGGGCGACCGAACTAGTCCGGACGATCGCTGTCGCACCGGTTGAACGTGGGGCCGCGCCGCGGCACCCTTGCACCCGAACAGGCATCGACTCGGACCGGACGTCTTCCGTCTTTGTCGAAAAGCCATGCGCGTCTTGCCGAATAGGCACTGTCTTCCCGGGGTCTGTCATGTGCCAACGTCGCGGTGGCGACGACCGCCGGGAGCGAAGAGGAGATTGAACATGATGAACGTTCTTCACGGAGCCGGCGCCTGCAAGAGAATTGCGGCTCCGATGGCACTTGCGGCCGTGCTGGTTGCGGCGGCTGCATGGTCAGACCGCGTTGCGGTTCGTCCGGGGACCATCGGCGGCCTCGACCCGGCCGCGCTGTTCCCCGCCGAAACGCTCGGCATGGTCTCGATCAACGGCGCGCCGTGGCAGGAGTCCGGCAAGGAACTGGCGCTCGGGAAGATCATCAACGAGCCTGAGGTGCAGGAGTTCATAAGCGGGATGATGGAGAAGTTCCACGCCGGGCAGGAGCAGATGGACGCCCAGCTCCAGCAGATGGGGCTCTCACGGGCCGACCTCGAGGCACTGGGAACCACGCGCGTCCTCTTTGGCGTGACCCGGTTCGAGCCGCCGGCACGTGGCGGGATGGGCCCGCCCAGCATCGATCTGATGCTTGCCATGGACCTCCGCGGCCGGCAGGAGGCGTTCCAGAACATCCTCAAGTCGTTCGAGCAGATGCTGGAGACCATGGGCGGCGTCCAGCCGACGGACGTGAAGATCGGCGGCGTCCCGGCCAAGCACGTCGCCGTCCCCGGCGAGGCGGACGCCAAGCGCCCGTTCAGCGGGGTGTCGTGGCTCGTTCACGAAGGCTGGTTCCTCGCCGGAACGAGCGATGCGCACCTCGAACAGGCCATGGGACGTGTGAAGTCGGGAGAGACCGGCGGCTCGCTCGTCACCAATGCGACGTACGCCACGGCCGCGCAACAGGTCATGCGGCCCAAGACGGTCGGATCGGTCTACGTCGGGCTGAAGCCGATCATGGCCATGATCGCTGCTGAATCGCCGGAGGCGAAGAAGCCCATGGCGGCGATGGGCTTCGACAAGCTGGAGTCCGTCGCCTTCGGACTCGACCTCGACGGCCCCGGCTTCCGAGAGCGCCTTTTCCTCGGCGCTCCAGCCGACACTTTCTACCGCAAGCTCCTCGCGAAGATCGACGCGGCCAAGCTTCTGGCCATGGTGCCGAAGGGCAGCTTCCTGGCGCAGGCGAGCGGCCTGAACATGGGCGAGTACTACGACTCCTTCACGGCGATGATCGAGGCCCAGGACGAACACGGCGCCAAGGAGATGCACGAGGGGATCGCCGGATTCGAGAAGGCCATGAGCGTCAAGCTTCGCGAGGACGTCCTCGCCAACCTCGGCCCCGAATACGCCGCGTTCGCTGCGATGCCGAAGTCCGGCCTGATCCCGGACATGGGTGTGATGATCCGTGTGAAGGACCGCGCGAAGATCGAGGGCCTGATCGACCGGGCCATCAAGAAGTCCAAGGCGAAGAGCGCCCACGGTTCGATTAAGTGGGGCGAGACGACCATCAACTACATCGAGACGGGTGAGATGGGGGTGTTCCCCGAGGATTGGATGAACTTCCGTCCTTCGTACGCCTTCGTCGGCGACTACCTTCTCGTCACGCTCTGGCCCCAGGCGGCGAAGAACGTGATCTCGGCGATGGCGCGCAAGGAAGGCGGACTGCCGACGCGCGAGGACTTCGCGCGCGGCTTCGCGCGTCTGAAGGCCGAGAATCAGGACGCTGGGAACTCGGGCGTCGGCTATCTGGACACGGGCGCGGCCGCGAGCATGCTCGTCGAGACCGTGATCCCGATCCTCCAGACCGTCGTCCCGGGCTCGATCCCGGAGATGGACGGCCTCGAGCTGAACATGGCGGCCTTCCCGAGCAGCGAGGCGATCTGCAAGCACCTGTTCGGGACGATCTCCACGGTGCAGAGCCTCGACAGCGGGATCTACACCGATTACTACTCGCCGATGACGATCACGCTGCCCGCCATCGCGCTTGGCGCCGGCGTTGCCGTCGGGGTTCGCCAGGAGGCGATGAGGTCGCATGTCCGCACCGCTCCCGCGAAGGCGGGCGAGAAGGACGAGGACGACGAGGATCGGTGACCTGCGCCTGAGGCTCTTCGTCACGCCGGTCGGTCCCGAGACGCCGACGGCGTGACCCCTCCAGCAACCTCGCCGCCTTCCGCGGCGGGGTTACACTCGTCCGCCTCATGGACGGAGCGGCATTCCAATCGTTCGTCGCGCTCTTGAACGCGCAGGTCGAATGGACGACCGACGAATCGATGCTCGCCGTGATCCCGGCCCGATCGAGGGAGTTCGTCAGCCAGCCGGACTGGTCGCGTCTCAAGGCGCTGGCGTACCTCCACAACAACGTGGCTGCCATGCGCGGCGCCCTCCAGGCGATCGAGGACGGAGAGCCGCTCGACCTCGACCAGCTGAACCCGATCCTCGAGACGATCCGGCTGAAGGCGGTCATCCGCACCGATCCGAGCGGGCGGGGGAGCCTGACGTCGCCCATCGACCTCGGGCCGGCGCTCGTCACGGACCGGATGAACCTGGGAACGGCCTGGATTCGCTGGACCGTCCAACGCGCGGCGTACGACCTCGTGCGATACGCCCAGCACCGTCGCGCCGATCCGGTCTACCCCGCGAGCACACCGTTCCGGTTGCGAGTGTTGCCCTGCTCCCGCCCCGCGTGTCATCGTCTGACCACCTCCGCAAGCGGCCAGCCGTCGCTGTGCACCGCCTGCGCGACGGGTTGAGAGCACGTCATGACACAGCCAGCGGGTTCCACGTACGAGAGCCACCTCGCCACCCGGTACGCGAGCCGAGCCATGTCGGCTCTGTTCTCCGAGCGCCGCCGCATCGGCGTCTGGCGCCGGATCTGGCTGGCTCTCGCGGCCTCCCAGCGCGAGCTCGGGCTTCCCGTTTCACAGGCCCAGGTGGATGCCATCGGCCACCATCTGGACGATGCCGATCTGGAGCGCGCGGCTGAATTCGAGCGCAAGCTCCGGCACGACGTGATGGCACACGTCCACCTCCTGAAGGAGCAGTGCCCCGAGGCCGGCCCGATCCTCCATCTGGGCGCGACGTCGTGCGACGTCACCGACAACGCCGACCTGATCATCATGCGGGAGGCCCTGGAGCTCGTCGGCCGGAAGCTCCGCGGGGTGATCCGCCACCTGCGGGACTTCGCGCTGAGGGAAAAGGACCGGGCGTGCGTCGCGTTCACGCATTATCAGCCGGCGCAGTTCACGACCGTCGGGAAACGTGCGGCGCTGTGGCTGAACGACCTCGTTTCCGATCACGAGGAGCTCGAGTTCGTTCAGGCGACCCTCCGGTTCCGTGGGTTGAAGGGGGCCACGGGGACGCAGGACTCGTTCCTGAAACTCTTCGACGGTGATCGCGACCGGGTGCTCGATCTCGAGCGCCGGTTCGCCGCACGACTGGGATTCACTGAGATCGTGCCCGTCACGGGCCAGACCTACTCACGCAAGCAGGACAGCCGCGTGCTGAACCTCCTGGCGTCCCTCGGGCAGTCGGCGCAGAAGCTCGCTGGCGACATCCGCCTGCTCTGCCACGAAAACGAGATCGAGGAGCCGTTCGAGAGCAACCAGATCGGTTCGTCCGCCATGGCGTACAAGCGCAACCCGATGCGGAGCGAACGAATCTGCTCCCTGTCGCGCTATCTGATCATCCTCGCGCAGAACCCGGCTCACACGGCGGCGCAGCAGTGGCTCGAGCGGACGCTCGACGATTCGGCGAATCGTCGTCTCGCGTTGAGCGAGGGCTTCCTCTCCGCGGACTCCATCCTCGAGTTGCTTTCCAACGTCTGCCGCGGGCTGATCGTGCGCGAGCGGGTGATCGCCCGTCACGCGCGGGAGCAGCTTCCGCTGATCGCCTCGGAGGAGATCCTCATGCATGCCGTCCGCGCGGGCGGCGACCGTCAGGCCCTCCACGAGACCATCCGCAAGTTGTCGATCGCGGCGCAGGAGCACGTGAAGGAGGAGGGCGGGGCGAACGACTTCCTGGAACGAGCCCGGAGGGAACCGACGCTCGCCGCGACCGTCACCAGCATGGCCGGCGACCTCGTCCCCGAGCGCTACGTGGGACGTGCACCCGACCAGGTCGTCGCCTTCATCGCCGAGCGCGTGGATCCGATCCTGCGCGATCGGAACGAAGCGCCGATCGCGGACGAAATCCGGGTCTGAGGGATGATCCCGGTCTCGACCCGACTCGACGCCGTCCGTGTCCATGGACTCCTTCCGGTTGCCAAGCGGCTGCTGGATCTCGGGGCGCCATCGCTCGTACTCGAGGGCGCGCCGCCGGACGGTGCGCTCGACGCCGACCTGGCCGCTGCGTCCGTGTTGCGACCGCCGACGACGGCGATCGTGGCGCCCACGGCGATCGACGGCGAGTCCACGTGGACGATCGCGGCCGCCGACCCGGCCTGGCGTGACCGCGCGCACGCCGCGCTCACTCGCTCCTTCGACCTTCTCTCGGTGACGCGCACGCGAACCCTGATCGTCCCCGTGGGGCGCGCCGTGTCGGGCGACGAGGCGTCGGCCCTCGCGTCGAACGTACCGGACGTTGGAGCGACTTCGACCGCGTCGACCTCCGCACGTGCCGCCGCTCGCGCCGCCCACGCAGAAGCCATCTGCCGAGTCGTGTTCGACGTGGCCCGGCTGGTCGACCCCGTCCGAGTCTTGCTCCTGCCCGATGCTGACCCGCTGTCCTTCATGGACTTAGAGACGGCCGGGTGGCTCCTCGAAGGGCTGTCGGGCCGCCGCGTCGGGTTGGCGCTGGACTCCGGCTGGACGGGCCGTGCCGCTGCCTCGGGAGTTGGCGCGCCGCTTGCGATGTGGACCAACGCGTTCAGCGCGAAACTTGGGTTTCTCCTGATTTCGGAGCACGATCTCCGGACTCGAACGACAGGGCCCGGTGACTCGGGCTCCGGTGACACGGGCTTTTTGCGCGATGTCATCAGCAGGAGTCTTCCGTTTGCCTGGCGACCAGCCCCCGGGGCTTCGTCAGCGCAAGTCATCGGCGGAGCCGAGGACGCGGAACGGCAACTGGGTTGGGTTGGAGGCGCGACGGGATGATCAACAGGAGTGGTGGGAGCGCAGGGCAGGCGGTCGTCCTCACGCCGCGCATGGCCAGGCTCAGGCAGGCGCTCGACAAGAAGCCGCGGGTCCTGGTCTACTGCCACATGAACCCGGACCCCGACTCCCTGGGCGCGGCGCTCGCCATGCGCCAGATCCTGCAGGATGAGTTCGGCAAGGAAGTGGGGCTCTGCTACCGGGGTCTCATCGGGCGGGCCGAGAACCGCCAGCTCGCCGACCTGGTGGCGCCCGAGCTCCAGCCGGCGCGCAAAGTCGACCAGTCGCGCTACGATGCCGCCTTCCTCGTCGACGCCCAGCCCGACTTCGGCTACATGCCGGACGTCGATCGATTGCCTCTGGTCGGTTGCGTCGACCACCACCCGTTCGTCGAGTCGACGAAGGACCTTCCGTACCACGACGTCCGCACGGGCTACGGGTCGACGTGCACGATCCTGACGGAGTACATGCAGGAGTGCCGGCTCGAGCCCGAGCCGCGGGTCGCGACGGCCCTGTTCATCGGCATCAAATCGGACACCATCGACCTCACCCGCCGCACGTTCGAGAACGACATCCTCGCCTACGAGTGGCTCTTGCGGCGCGTGGACCGTGATCTGCTCGGGCGGGTGCAAAACCCGCCGCTGAAACGGGCGTACTTCGAGGAATTCCGCAAGGCCATCGGCAGGGCCGTGGTCTACAACCGCTGCGTCCTCACCGAACTCGGGCACGTCTCCTACCCGGACATGGTGGCGGACGTGGCCGACCGGTTCCTTCGGCTCGAGGGCGTCCAGTGGTCGGGATGCTTCGGCTACCACGAAAAGCGCATCTACCTCTCAGTGCGCACCAACCAGGGTGACAAGGACGCCGGCGATCTCGTCCGGACCGTTCTCGCGAACGACGGCGTCGGCGGCGGCCACAACACCATGGCAGCCGGGCGCGTCGACATGAGCGAGGAGTCGAAGGAGCTCTACCTTTCGCTCGTCAGCCGGCTCTGGCGTCGGTTCCTCGATGCTCTCGGCGAGAAGTCGTCCGACGGCGCGCCGCTGTTGAGCACGGAAATCCCGTGCCACCGGATCACGCTCTGAGCAGACGTTCCGGGGGGCGACGGGCGCGGCGAAGCTGATACCATCCCGCCCGCACGGCAGCCGGATCCGCCGTGGCCCCACCGGAGGGGCCGTCGGTCGGATCTCCTCCGGCTGCACTTCGAACGCCGTGGGACGAAGGCGCGCAGGATGAACACGCTCTGGCGCGAGGGTTCGGGATTCATCGAGGTGATCTGCGGCAGCATGTTCTCGGGCAAGACCGAGGAGCTGATCCGCCGCCTGCGTCGCGCGTTGATCGCCCGCCAGGCCGTTCGCGTCTTCAAGCCGGCCATCGACCGCCGGTATGACGCCGAGGACGTCGTCTCCCACTCGTCCCAGCGGATCCCGTCGCGCGTCGTCTCTCGTTCGGAGGAGATCCTCGAGTTCACGACCGACCAGGTGCAGGTCATCGGCATCGACGAAGCCCAGTTCTTCGAGGTGGATCTCGTGAACGTCTGCCGCGAGCTCGCGGGGCGGGGCAAACGGGTGATCGTGGCCGGCCTCGAACAGGACTACCTGGGCAAGCCGTTTCAGACGATGGCCGCCATGATCGTCGAAGCCGAGTACGTGACGAAGAACCTGGCGATCTGCGTCGTCTGCGGAAATCCAGCCCTTCGCAACCAGCGGACGTCGGGCCGAGGCGGGCAGATCCTGGTGGGCGGCGCCGATTCCTACGAGGCCCGTTGCCGCCAGTGCTTCAGGCCCGGTTTCGCCGAGCCCGCGCCCCTGTTCGAGCCGCCCTACGAGAGCGTCAAGTGACACACCAAACCGCGGGCCGACCCGTCGTCGTCGTGATCGGGGGCTCCGATCCCATTGGAGCCGCAGGCATCCAGGCTGATCTGCGGCACCTCGCCGCGTGGGGCGTGCATGGTGCCGCCGTGCCGACGGCGTTGACCGTTCAGACGGTGGCGACGGTCGACGCGATCCACCCCGTTGCGCCGGATCACGTGCGGGCGATGCTCGAAGCCGTCAGCGCGACCTTCGAACCCGACGCGGTCCTCGTCGGGATGCTCGCGAACGAGCCCGTCGCGCGTGAGGTCCTCCTGTGGCTCCACAAGTACCACGGGCGTGTGGTCCTCGATCCCGTGATCCATGCCAGCGCGGGTCGAGCACTGATCGACGACGACGCGATCGAGGTGGTGAGGGATTTCCTCCTGCCTCGGTCCGACCTGACGCTGCCGAACACGTCCGAGCTCGCGATCCTGGCGGGCGGCGACGAGGCTCGGGACGAAGCTGGCCGGATCCGTCACTTGGAAGAGTTGATCGGGCGCGGTGCGCCGGCAGTCCTCTCGAAGGGCGGACACGGAGACGGGCCCGGGCCGGTCGATCTGCTTCATGACGGCGGCACGATCCATCGGTGGAGCGCCGCGCGGCACGCGGGATCGTTCCGCGGCGCCGGCGGTGCGCTCGCGGCCTCCTGTGCGGCGCTGCTCGCTCGCGGCGTCGACCTCCACGCGACGGTGACCCGAGCCCACGGCGCACTGCAGCGCGCGTTCGCGCGCGCGGCTGCGGCCAAGACCCCGTTCCTTCACTTTGATCCGGCAGACACGGCTGCGTGACCCTCGCGTCCATGCCGGCGATGAAACCCGTCCCGCTCATCCTTCTCAGCGTCGTCGCGACCCTGGCGTTCTGCTGGGCCACCTGGTCGCTCTTCCTGGCGCAGCGGACGGGGGCCGACACGCCCGAAGCCTTCGTCGAGCGTGTGGCTGGCTTCATCCGGACTGCCGACTACGCCGCGTTCGCGGACGCTCTCGATCCGACATTCGCGTTCGAGCCGGGCGGCCTGGATCGCTCGGCGGTACTCGCGTTCCTTCGATCCGAACCCAGGGATGGGCGCATGCACCCGTTCGTCGCGCTCGTTCACGAGATCCCGAGCCCGACCGAAGGGCGGCTGAGAGTCGCCGTGGTCGGAGTCCGATGCCAGGGCGATCCGGCGGAGCAACGGAATGCCGCGCACTCATCGTTCCGCATCGAATGCGAACTCGTACATGATCGCGGGCATTTCCGCGTCATGTGGGCGAAGGTCCACCCGGTTCGGTGAGCGCAGGGGCTACGCCAGCCGGAGCATCCGATCGAGGGCGAGCCTCGCGTCACGCTTCGTGATCGGGTCGACCGCGATGCGGTTGACGACGCGGCCTTCCGCGAGGTTCTCGAGCGTCCACAGCAGATGGGGCGGATCGATGCGGTACATCGTCGCGCAGAGGCAGCTGATGCCGGACAGCGAGACGATCAGGTGGTCCGGGAGCCGCTTCGCGAGGCGCGACACCAGGTTGATCTCGGTGCCGATCGCCCATTTCGAACCTGGTGGCGACGCTTCCACCGCCTTGATGATCCGTTCGGTCGAGCCCCACTCGTCACACTTCTGGATGACCTCCCAGGAGCACTCGGGATGGGCGATCACCCGAATCCCCGGCACGGCTTCGCGAACCCGATCGACGTGCTCGGGGTGGAACTTGGCGTGGACGGAACAGTGCCCCTTCCAAAGGATCACCTTGGCGCGGTCGCAGCCCTTGGCGAGGTTCTCCTCGGGGAGCGCGTGGGGATCCCAGAGCGCCATGTCGGTGAGCGGAATGCCGAGGAAGTAGCAGACGTTCCTCCCGAGGTGCTGGTCGGGCATGAAGAGCAGGCGGCGCCGTTCCTTCAACGCCCACGCGATCAGCGTCTTTGCATTCGACGACGTGCACACGGCGCCGCCGTTGCGGCCACAGAACGCCTTGATCGCGGCCGACGAGTTCATGTACGTCAGCGGCATGATGTCGTCGCCGCCCTGGGCGACGAGTTCGCTCCAAGCCGTCTCCACCTGGTCGATGTTGGCCATGTCCGCCATCGAGCATCCGGCGGCCATGTCCGGCAGGATGACTTGTTGGTGCGGCGCCGCGAGGATGTCGGCCGATTCGGCCATGAAATGCACCCCGAGGAACACGATGAAGTCGGCCTCCGGGTGCTTTGCGCCGTCCCGAGCGAGCTTGAAGGAGTCGCCAGTGTAATCGGCGAACTGTACGACCTCGTCGACCTGGTAATGGTGGCCCAGGATCACGAGCCGTTTTCCGAGACGGGATCTCAGCTCGCGAATCCGCGCCGTCGTGTCCGCAGGCGAAAGCTGCGGGAGAACTCCGGTGTCAGTTTCGGATCCCACGTCAGGCCTCGTTTCCGGCGCTGCTGCGCCGCATCAGTCGACCGGGTCGCTCGCACGGACGATTGGTGGTGCACCGTACCAACCACGCGTTCGATGTGGAAGCACATCGGACCGTATCGATCGTCGCCGCCACTCGACTACAATCCCGCACTCGAATCGGGGATCTTCCG
This sequence comes from Planctomycetota bacterium, assembly GCA_044222185.1. GTDB lineage: Bacteria > Planctomycetota > CAIWVZ01 > JBGANV01. The sequence continues at coordinate 1,895,453 of JBGANV010000001.1, read as the reverse complement.
CGGTTCGGAACGTTCGTGGCGCGAGGTCGTGTTCGCGGTCAGAAACGGCGCTCCACGGCTCCGAGGGAAACAGCCATGTTCGATCTCAAGGGACGGGTGGCGCTCATCACGGGTGGAACCCGCGGCATCGGTTGGGCCGTCGCGGAGACGCTCGGTCAGGCGGGCGCCGCCATCGCGCTCGTCTACCGCCAGAACGCGGATGCCGCCGAGGAGGCCGTGCAGACCCTGCGCGGCGCCGGAGTTGCCGCGGAAGCGATTCGCTGCGACATCGCGAACGAGACTGAGATCGTTTCAGCCGTCGACGAGGTCGTCTCCCAGTTCGGTCGCATCGACGTCCTGGTGAACAACGCAGGCATCTGGAAACGGGCACCTCTGGTCGAAATGACCAAAGTCGATCTGGACGAGATGCTCGGCATCAACCTTTCGGGGTTGTTCCTCGTGACCCGCGAGTGCGTGAAGGACATGGCGACCCGCGAATGGGGCCGCGTGATCAACATCGCGTCGACGGCGGGGATCCGCGGCGAGCCGGAGTATTCGCACTACGCCGCGACGAAGGGCGCGCTCTTCGCGTTCACGCGGAGCCTCGTCGGCGAGTTGTCCCCGCGGGGCATCACGGTGAACGTGGTGTCGCCCGGCTGGGTCTTCACCGACATGACGGCCGAGGCGCTGACCCCCCAGAGGATCGCGGAGATCGAGCGCAGCATCCCGACGGGCCGCCTGACGCACCCCGCCGACGTCGCGGCGGCCGTCACCTTCCTCGCGTCGCCGCTCGCCGCCCAGATCACGGGTGCCAACATCGACGTCAACGGCGGGGCGGTTTTCTCCTGAAAGATTCCCGGTGCGACGCACCCCGGCCGTCATCGGCGGTGATGAATCATGCGGACAGCCATGGATCCGCTCACCGGCAAGATGGAGGCGCTGCTGCGGCACGAACGGTTCGTGCGAGAGCTGGCGCGTTCGATCGTTCGCGGTGACGCGGCAGCGCAGGATCTGACCCAGGACGCGTGGCTCGCCGCCATGCGCAACCCGCCGAAGTCGCACGAGTCCGAGCGGGGTTGGTTGGCGACGGTGGTGCGGCGCCTCGCCTCGAATGCCCGTCGGCAACTGAAGCGCGCAATCGAACGTGACCGGCGTCACGCACGAGACGAGAGCGTTCCGTCGCGCACGAGCCTCCTCGAGCGCGAGGAGACGCGAAAGCGGCTTCTCGCGGCGGTGCTCGATCTCGATGAGCCGTTCGGGACGACGTTGCTCCTGCGGTACTTCGAGGGGATGACGCCGCCTCAGATCGCGCGCCGAACCAACACGCCCCTCGACACGGTGAAGAGCCGGTTGAAGCGTGGTCTGGCGCGGCTGCGCGAGACGCTCGATGCGACCGTCGATGGTGGTCGTTCCGCCTGGATGGCCGCGTTCGTGCCGCTCGCCGGGCTCGATCCGGCGGTGGTCGGTCTCGCCGGGTCGTCCGCAGGCGGTGCCGTCGCCGCGGGCCATGCACTGGGGGTTCCGTCGGCAGTCCTCGGAGGGGTCGTCGTGGGCACGAAGACCAAGCTCGCCGTTCTGGCCGTCACGCTCGTGACGTCGTCACTCCTGTTCCTTCAGGCGCGTGCCTGGATGGTCGATCGACGGGCGCACGGCGGTGTCGCAACGGCGGCCGAGTCCACCAGCGGATCGACGTCCCGCCGCGGGGATGCGTCGCATGCCGGTGCGGCGTCGTCGGCGCAATCAGATCCACTGGGAGCACCGGCGAGGTCCGGCGACGCTCCTTCGGGTGATGGGGCAGTGGCGGCGATCCTCCCGGTTCCCTACCAGGAGCCTCGTCCGACGAGCGTTCCGACGACCGGGAGCCTGGGAATCGCAGTCCGATGGGCCTCCGACCTTTCGCCAGCGTCCGGGATCACCGTCGTCGTCACGTCGGCCGACGTTCCCACCGGAATCCGGCTCGTGACCGGTACCGATGGCACGCTCGACGTGCCCGACCTCGCCCCCGGTGAGTACGAGGCCATGGTCGACCGCTGCTCCGAGTCGTTCCTTCACGCCTCTGCCAAGGTCGTCGCAGGCGTCCGTTCCGCGTTGGAGATGATCATCCCCAACGGGATCGATCTCGAGGGGATCGTCGTCGACGGGCGTGGCGACCCCGTCACAGGCGCCGACGTGTTTCTCACGCTCGGTTACCGCGCACTCGAGGCGACACCGGCCGCAGTGACCCGCGGAGACGGCACGTTTCTCCTTCGCTCGGTCAACCTCAGCAATCTCGTCTACGCTCGCTCGGAGCGCTTCGCACTTTGCGATGGCGTCCAGATCCCGCGTGGGACGGAACGGCCGAAGGTGCGAATCGTCTTGCAGGAAGAGGGCGGCACGATCGAGGGGCGCGTCCTGGGACCCGACTCCGAGCCCATCGCGGGCGCGTCCGTGCTCATCGGCGGCGAGGGCATCGGCGTCGAGACTCGCCCCGACGGAACGCGAGGTCTGGCCCGGCCGCCGATCGCGGCGCAGTCGGATCGGATGGGGCGCTTCCGCGCGACGGGTGTGCCGTCGCGTCGCGTCCCCGTGATCGTGACGGTGCGGCGACTTGCGCCGTGGTCGGAACCGGTGCAGGTGCGACCCGGCCAGGTCGTGACCGTCGAAGCGCGCCTGCGCGTGGGTGCCGTCGTCGACGGCGTCGTCCTGGATTCGCAGCGCAAGCCGCTGCCGGGCGTCTCGGTCTGGCTGACGGCCGCGGACGCGATGCCGGCGCGAAACGCAACCAGCGACGCCCACGGCGCGTTCCGCGTGGAGAGCCTCCCCGACGGCGAGATCACCGTCGGCGCGCGCGCAAAGACGCGCGAGCAGGGCTCGGCGAAGGTGACGGCGGATTCCAGCCGCCAGTCACACGTGGAGATCGTGCTGAAATCGGGGCAGCGGGTGAGCGGCCGAGTGGTCGATCAGCTCGATCGCGGCCTCGCCGGTTGGAAGGTTTCAGTCACCTCGCTGGTCGATCTGGATGGGGTCACGATCGCCGTCGTCGAGGAGTCTGCCGTCACCGACGCGCAGGGGTCCTTCGTCGTGGAGAACTGCCGAGAGGGAGTCCACGAAGTCGTCACCGAGGCTCCCGAGACGGAGACCGTCACCGGGAAGGCGACGCAACGCACGGCGCCCGACGGAGTGGGCGAGGTCGTGCTGCGCGTCGTCACGACGCCTCGCTGATCCCGCGCCGACGGTCAACCGCGGACGAGGCGCAGCAGCGTGATCTCGGTGCCGACCCCGAGCCGCTGCGGCGGGCCCCAGTACCCTGTGCCCCGCGACACGTAGATCCACATGCGTCCGTCGTGGCGATGAAGCCCACGGACGTAGGGCTCGAAGAACGGGACGATCAGGCTGAGGGGGAAGTACTGCCCGCCATGCGTGTGACCCGAGATCTGGAGGTCGAAGCCGGCCCTCGCGGCATCGAACACGCTCCGCGGCTGATGCGCGAGGAGGATCTTCGTCGCACCAGCCGGTGCACCCGCGACCGCTTTCACAGGATCCGAACGGTGGGCTGCCATGTACGACCCCGCGCGGTAGTCGTAGACACCAGCGAGGACGATTTGCGCGCGCCCACGCTGCAACACCCGGTGCTCGTTGCCGAGCAGCGTCAATCCCATGGCGCCGAGGACGTCGATCCACGCCTGGGTGCTCCAGTAGTACTCGTGGTTCCCCGTCACGAAGAACACGCCGTCTGGCGCGGAGAGGCGTGCGAGCGGCGCGACCGACTCCACGACGTCCTTCGGATAACCGTCTGCAACGTCCCCGGTGACCGCGATCACGTCCGCGCCGAGCCCGTTGGTCGCGTCGACGACGCGATCGACGAAGTCTCGGCCGATGGTGAGGCCCGCGTGCAGATCGGTGATCTGCGCGATCGTGAAACCCTCGGCGTCGGGTGCGAGGCCTGGGATCGGAATGTCGACGCGAACGACCTCCGGTGTGACCTGAGCCGTTGCGGCACCCACGCCCGTAGCCGACCCCGCGCCGAGCAGGATGCCCATGTTCACGCCATTCGTGAGGAACGCGCGCCGGCGAGGGTCCGGTGCCACCGGCCGTCCCCGCGAGAGTGCCCGGCGGGCGGTTCGTGATCCGACGAGTGCGACGTCCCGCGCGACGACGAGGAGGGTGACGAGGGACGAGAGCCCCATGCTCGTGAACGCGGACCAATCGAGGGCCCGCTCGATCGATGCGACGCCGAGCTGCGTCCGTTCGGCGAACATGGCGAACGGTGGCAGGAGCGTCGCGGCGACCAACGCGGTCCAAGCGGCCGCGCGCCTGACTCCGTGGAACCCGGCGGGCCGGATCAGACGCACGCCCAGGTAGGCGTGGATGAGGAGCCATCCCAGGATCACGGGCGCGAAACGAAGGAAGAACGACGACGAAGACACCGTGGGGGCGGGCGCCTGATGCGCGATCTCCCGAAGGCGGTCGAGCAGAGTCCCCATCAGTCAGCCGTGAAGAGTGCTTCGATCGCCACGGAGTAGCGCTCTTCGATCACGCGCCGCTTCTTCTTCAACGTGGCCGTGAGCGTTCCATCCTCGACGGAGAAGGGACGGGGGAGGTAGGCGATCCGACTGACGCGTTCGAAGACCCGGAATCCCTTTTCCGCGCAGATGATCCGGGAGACCTCGACTCGAAGGACGCGGTCCACTTCCGGGTGCGCGACGAGTTGCTCGGGCTGGCCGTTCAGGTTCGACACGCGCGACCGGACCACTTCGAAATTCGGGATGATCAGCGCTCCCAGGGCCTTCTGCGCGTGCCCCACGACGACCACGTCCTGGATGAGGGGCGATGCAAGGAGCGCCGTCTCAATGTTCTCCGGTTCCACGTTCTCGCCGCCGGTGAGGACGATGGTCTCCTTCGCGCGGCCCGTGATGACGACGTCGCCATCCGTCGAGAGCATGCCCGTGTCGCCGCTGTCGAACCAGCCGTCGGCCGTGAGACAGTCCTTCGTCGCGCGCGGGTTGCGGTAATAGCCCTGCATCACCTGCGGGCCGCGGATCTGTATGACGCCGCGGGCCTCGGGAGGCTGGATCCGCCCCTGCTCGTCCACGATCCGGACTTCCGTCTCAGGCAGGGGGAGTCCGATCGAGCCGAGCACGTTTCGTTCGGGGACGCGCACGCAAACGACCGGCGCCGTCTCGGTCAGGCCGTACCCGTTGAGGAACGGGATCCCGGCCCGCACGAAGAACTCGTCCACGTCCTTAGGCAGCGGGCCGCCTCCCGAGATCGTGATCGTCAGCTCACCGCCCAATGCGGCCACGAGCTTCGAGTAGACGAGCCGCCGCGCGACGATCTCGGGGAGCAGCACGATCGCCTGCGCGAGTCGAAGGCCCAGCCGCTCGACGAGCGGCGGGCGGTGGACCCGTGCGGGGGGCTTCAAGGCCACGCCCCTGGCGAGCCGGCCAAGCCGGTGGAACTCGCGGCTCCCCGACAGCGCCCAGTCGATGAAGCGTCGTTTGGCCGGCGGGAGCTTCTCCATCGCGCCCATGACGCCCTGGTAGAACGTCTCCCAGACACGCGGAACGCCCACGAGGAAGTGCGGGCGCACCTTCGCTACGTCTGCCTTCAGCGTTCGCTTCGACGAGTAGTGCAGCTCGAGTCCGGCATCGAGGACGATGTACTCGATGGTGCGCTCGAACGTGTGCCACGTGGGAAGGAAGGACACGAATCGCATCCCTTCGTGGAACTGGAGGATGTGCGGGACCGCCTCGACGTTGTGGAGGATGTTCCCGTGGGTGAGCATGACGCCCTTGGGGTTGCCGGTCGTTCCCGACGTGTAGACGATCGTCGCCAGATCGGCCGCAGACGGCAGGTCCTGTCGGGCGCGCAACTCGCCCTCGCGGGTCCGGAGGAACTCGCGGCCACGCTCCATCAGCCGGTCGAGTGAGTGGGGGGAGTCGGCATTCGTCTCGCGCATCACGAACGTGTGTTCGAGGCGGGGAAGCTCGGTGCGGACGCGGTCGAGCACGGCCTGCGTGTCGAAGATCGCCAGCCGGCACTCGGCGTGAGCGAGGCAGAAGCAGATCTCGGCCGTGGACGCATCACCGCCGCGAGGCACCGTCACGGCGCCGATGGACAGGAGCGCCAGGTCCACGATGAGCCACAGGTCGTGGTTCTCGCTGACCATGCCGACCTTGTCGCCGGGCCTCACGCCGAGATCGAGGAACCCGGCTGCGACCAGATCGACGTGTCGGAACAGGTCGCCGACGGTCAGGGTCGGGAATCGACAGTGGCTGTTTCCGACGGTGGCGAGCCGGTCCGGTCGCCGTGCGCAGCTCGCACGGATGCGGCCGACGATGCCGCCCCTAGGCTTCATGGACTCGTTTGATACCATCCGCGCTCGATCGACAAGTCGGGCAGCCTCTGGCTGACCAATGGCACCATTGTTGCGATCCCTGGTCGGCATGCAACTCAAAAGACGGCTCGCGGTCATTCCTCCTCGGCCCGTGGAAGCGTGGATTCTCGCGGGCATCCTCTTCTCGGCGGGCGCGATCGTCGGCGCGATCCACGCGGGGCTGATCGGGCCCGGCGCGCCGCAACCGCGGCTGGATCTGGCTCCCGTCCTCGACCCGACGTTCGAGACGCCGTCGTCGCGCGCGCTCGCTTTTGCGTTCGCGCCGGGTTCCGCGGGACCGCTCGTTCTCATGGGACTCGCCCTCGCGCTGATCTATCTCGCCGTCGAAGCGCTCGTCCGCCGAGCGTTCGAACACGCTCACCCGTTCGCCGCCGCACTCCCCGTCGCTGCCGTGCTGTCGTCGGCCGCCTGGGGGGGCGCGCTCCGGTTCACGCGGTTCGAGGGCGTGATCACGGGAGCCGTCGCCGCGGGGAGCGCCGTCCTGCTCATCGTGCGGCCTGGACTCGTCCGGGCGACGCTCGGCGGCCTGGCCGCGGGTGTGGCCGCGGGACTCCACCCGGTGTGGGCCGGGATGCTTCTGGCCGTTCCCTGCCTCGTGCCGGGAACCGGCGGAAAACCCGAGATTCGTGGCCGGGTCTGCGCGGGATTGGTGGCGGTGGCGGTCGCAGCCGGCCTGTGGTCGACGCTCGTCGGCCCGGCTTCGGGAGGTCCACCGCCGGTGGCGCTCGGGGCGCGCGTCTCCCACGCGGTCCAAGACCTCCTCGCGTTTCCGGTCTACGTGCTCGTGCCCTGGCGGCGGTACGACGTGCCGACCGGGTTTTATCCGTTGCTGACGTCCGTCCCCCTCATCCTCGGGGGCCTCGTCCACGCGATCGTGTTTGGCGCCGGCATGATGATCTCGGGCATCCGGCGGGGAGCAGTGACGGCCGCGGTGATCGCCGTCGGCGCGGTGGCGACGGCGGTGCTCGTTCGTCGCCAGGTGCCCGGCAACGCCCTGACGCTGCTTCCGCTCGCGCTCTACCTCCTGCCGCTCGTCGGTGTGACGCTCTCCGTCCTGCGTGGCCGTGTCGCGACTTCGATCCAACAGGGCCTGCTCCTCGCGCTGATCCTGATCGCGGTGAACGTCGCGTGGAATCGTGCGGCGTATTTCTCCTCCATGGGAGCGGTCGTCGACTTCCCACGACAGATCGACCCGCTGAGCCGCGGCGACGTCTTCGCCCCGAACCTCGAGGAGGATCCGGCGCGCCTCGTGTTGTTCGCCGTGACGGCGCCGCGAACCGAGCCTTATGCGGGAGCGGTGATCGACCGCGCGTTGAGCCTGCTCGACCAGGGGAAGCCCGCCCTCCAGCCGCAGCACCTGCGAACCCTCGCAGAGGATCGCGGACGAATGGCCGGGAGGTCCGTCCAGCGTTCACCCGAGTTCCACAAGCTCGTGGCGGACGTCACGCGCGACCTCGAGATCGTTCAGCGGCTGCTTGCTGACAACACCCGGCTCAACTTTGCCCAGGCCGGGACAGCGCTCGCCGAGAGCGTCCCGCGCGTCCTCGACATGTTCTACAACTGGGGCCGCGAGATGGAGACGGTGGAGAAGCTCCAGCAGTTCCGCCGCCTCGCCGAATCCGTGATCCCCGTCGCGTCGCGCGCGGGGTACTTCGAGACGTCCGTCGTGCTGCGGGAGGCGATGCAGCACCTCAACCCGCCGGATCCCGAGGCGGACGCGGTCCTCGGCATGCACCGCGTCTTCACTGGTGACGTGGACGGGGGACGGGCCGCCATCGCGCAGGCCCTGACGAAAACGAAGAAGGGCACGGTCGTCGCCGAACTCAGCCGTGGCGTGTTCGGCGTCACGTCGTTGCGACGCGGAGACGCGGACGCTGCGATGCGGGATCTCAGCCAGGCCTGGAACGCACTGGCGGCCGGGGGCGTCCAGTCCGTGTCCTACAACGTCCATTCGGAGTCGTTCGACTTCTACGTCGTCGCGGAGATCGCGCTCGCGCGCTACGAAGCAGCCCGGTCCGTGGATACGGCGCTCGTGCCTCAGGCCGCAAGGGATCTGACCGAGCTCCTGAAATCCCCGTTGAGTTTCGGTGTCCGGCGGGTGCCCGCACTCGGGATGATGGGACGTCTCAACCTTTTGCAGGGCAATCGGGAGGCCGGGCTCGCCTTGCTGCGTGAGGCGCGCTCGTTGAAGGCGGAGTCCATCGACGATCGCGGCGACGGTCCACGTGGTCGTCTCGACTTCCCGCGCTACCGCCGGATGGTGCTCGAGTGGCTTCGCGACGCGCTCACCGACGAGGCGGAACGCCACGAAAAGGCCGAGGTCGAGACCGAGCTCGCGTCGGTGGAGAAGTAGCCGGCGGGAATTCTTGCGTCCCGGGGTCGCGAGCGGATAATGCGCCCGCTCGATCGTGCCAACCTGCCGGCGGATGCCGGACCGTCTGAACTGCGGCGCCCCGATCGCGGTGCGTCGCGAGGGACCGTGGATGCCCAAGCGCACCGACATCCGTTCCATCCTCATCATCGGGTCTGGACCGATCATCATCGGACAGGCCTGCGAGTTCGATTACTCCGGCACGCAAGCCGTGAAGGCGCTTCGGGAGGAGGGCTACCGGGTCATCCTCGTGAACTCGAACCCGGCGACGATCATGACCGATCCCGAACTCGCGGATCGGACGTACGTCGAGCCCATCACCGCCGAGTACGTGGAGCGGGTCATCGAGAGGGAGCGGCCTGACGCCCTCCTGCCGACGCTCGGAGGTCAGACGGCCCTCAACGTGGGATTCGAGCTCGCGACGAAGGGCGTGCTCGAGCGCTACGGCGTCGAGATGATCGGCGCGAAGGCCGACGTCATCCAGACGGCCGAGAGCCGCGAGGCGTTCAAGCGGGCCATGGCCCGCGTCGGCCTGGACGTCCCGCGGTCGGGCCTGGCACACACGATCGACGAAGCGCGGCGCGTGAAGGACCAGCTCGGGTTGCCCGTCGTCATCCGTCCGGCGTTCACGCTCGGCGGCAGTGGCGGCGGCATCGCCTACAACACGGAGGAGTTCGAGGCCATCGCGGCGCGCGGCATCGAGCTCTCACCCGTCAGCGAAGTGCTGATCGAGGAGTCCGTCGTCGGTTGGAAGGAGTACGAACTCGAAGTGATGCGCGATCGTGCCGACAACGTCACGATCATCTGCACCATCGAGAACCTGGACCCCATGGGCGTCCACACGGGTGACAGCATCACGGTCGCGCCGGCGCAGACGCTCACCGATCGCGAGTACCAGCGCATGCGCGATGCGGCGCTGAAGATCATCCGCGAGATCGGCGTGGAGACGGGCGGCAGCAACATCCAGTTCGCCGTCGATCCCAAGACCGGGAAGCTCGTCGTCATCGAGATGAACCCGCGCGTCTCGCGCTCGTCCGCGCTCGCGTCGAAGGCGACGGGGTTCCCCATCGCGAAGATCGCGGCGAAGCTCGCCGTCGGCTACACGCTCGACGAGCTCAAGAACGACATCACGCGCATGACTCCCGCCTCGTTCGAGCCCGTCATCGACTACTGCGTGGTGAAGGTGCCCAAGTGGGCCTTTCAGAAGTTCCCCGACGCCGATCGCACGCTGACGACGCAGATGAAGTCCGTCGGCGAGGTCATGGCGATCGGGCGCACGTTCAAGGAGGCGTTCCAGAAGGCGTGTCGAAGCCTTGAGGTCGGTGGTGACGGCTACGGCCTGTCGCGCAACGATCCGTTCCTCGCCGGTGCGCGACTGGACAAGGACGCCCTCCTCGGGAAGATCAGCACGCCGAACGAGGATCGCCTCGCCGACCTTCGACTTGCGCTGCACGCGGGCGCGACGGCAGACGAGATCACGAGCACCACGGGCATCGACCCCTGGTTCGTCTCGAACCTCCAGCAGCTCGTGCGCCTCGAGTACGAGATCCTGAAGGTGGGCTCGCTCGACAAGGCCGACGCCGACGATCTGAAGTACTTCAAGCAGTTCGGGTACTCGGACGCCCAACTCGCCCGCGCCTGGAAGACGACGCCGGACAAGGTGCGCGCGCGCCGCAAGGCTCTGAAAGTCAACCCGGTCTACAAGCTCGTCGACACCTGCGCCGCCGAGTTCGAGGCGTTCACGCCGTACTACTACTCGACGTACGAGGACGAGGACGAGGTCAAGCCGGCGACGCGCCCGTCGATCATGATCCTGGGCTCGGGCCCCAACCGGATCGGCCAGGGCATCGAGTTCGACTACTGCTGCGTTCATGCCGCGCACGCACTCAAGGAAGCCGGATACGAGACCATCATGGTCAACTCGAATCCGGAGACCGTCTCGACCGACTACGACACGTCCGACCGGCTCTACTTCGAACCGCTCACGCACGAGGACGTGCTGAACATCGTCGAGAAGGAGAAGCCCAAGGGCGTCATCGTCCAGTTCGGCGGGCAGACGCCCCTCGATCTGGCGCGCGGGCTCGAGGCCGCCGGGGTGCCGATCATCGGCACGAGCCCGGACAGCATCGACCTCGCCGAGGATCGCGAGCGCTTCAACGCGCTCGTCACGAAGCTCAAGCTGAACCAGCCGGCGAGCGGCATGGCGCAGACGGCCGAGCAGGCCGTCGAGGTCGCGCATCGCATCGGGTTCCCCGTGCTGCTGCGGCCGTCCTACGTGCTCGGCGGGCGCGCCATGGAGATCGTCTTCGACGACGCCGGCGTCACGCGCTACATGGCGGCGGCGAAGCACGTCTCCGCGGAGCGGCCGATCCTCGTCGACCACTATCTCGAGTCGGCGATCGAAGTCGACGTGGACGTGGTCGCGGATGGCGAGCGGGTCGTCGTCGCCGGGATCATGGAGCACATCGAGGAAGCGGGCATTCACTCGGGCGACTCGACCTGCGTCCTGCCGCCGCACACGCTCTCGGATCGCATCGTGGACGAGATCCGCGACGCCTCGCACGCTCTCGCCAAGGCCCTGAACGTGCGCGGCCTCATGAACGTCCAGTTCGCCGTGAAGGGTGACCAGGTCTACATCCTCGAAGTGAACCCTCGGGCCTCGCGCACGGTGCCGTTCGTCTCGAAGGCGATCGGTGCGCCCATCGCAAAGATCGCGGCGCGGGTCATGGCGGGGGAGACGCTCCTCCATCTGGGCTTCACGCGCGAGATCACGCCGGCGCACTCGGCGGTGAAGATGCCCGTGTTCCCGTTCAGCAAGTTCCCCGGGTGCGACATCATCCTCGGACCGGAGATGAAGTCGACGGGCGAGGCCATGGGGCTCGATGCCAACATCGGGCGCGCGTTCGCCAAGGCTCACGAGGCGTGCAGCAACCGTCTGCCGCTCGAAGGCCATGTGTTCATCTCGGTCAAGGACGCCGACAAGCGCGAGATCGTTTCGATCGCACAGCGGGTCGACAACCTGGGCCTGAAGATTCTTTCGACGCAGGGCACGTGGAAGATCCTCGAGCGCATGGGGATCCCCGCCACCCGCGTCCGCAAGATCGCCGAGGGCCGGCCCAACATCGCGGACTACCTGAAGAACCGCGAAGTGCAGCTCGTCATCAACACGCCGTCGGGCAAGGGCCCGCGCACGGACGAAGCGAAGATCCGCGGGATCGCCGTGGCCCAGGGAATCCCCTGCATCACGACGCTCGCCGGCGCCGCCGCCATGATCTCCGCCATCGAGGCGAAGAAGCGTCGGACGATGACCGTGCACGCGCTGCAGGACTATCACCAGTCTTCCGGGCCGAGCGAATCGGCCCGCGTCGGAGCGGCCGCGGTGGAGTGAGGAATCACCCTGTGTGCGCCGCGTGTATGCTGCTGCCTGCCGTGAACGACGACGAGCCGACGCTTTCCGAGGACGACATCCGAGACCTGAAGGAAGGGCTCGCGATGTCGCTCGAGGAGCGGATCCACTGGGCCGAGAGCCTGTGGGCGTTGTTCCGCGAGCTGAACCCGGACCGCCCCGTCGGCTACTTCAAGTCCTTCGATTCATTCGAGGAGTATGAAGCCTGGAAGCTGGCCCAGCCGAAACCCTGGTTCTTCTGAGCCATGGGTGACGCGAACGGCCGCCCGCGAGTCGTTCGTGAACGTCTGTCATCTGCTGAACGACGCGGGTGCCCGCTACGTCGTCATCGGCGGTTTCGGTTGCCTCGCACATGGACTCGTCCGAGCAACGAAGGACGTCGACATCCTGATTCCGAAGGACCTGGAGAACGCGGGACGGGTCCAAGCGGCGCTCGCCCGCCTACCCTTGCATTTGGCGGACGAGCACGAGCCTGCGGAGTTCATCGCTCGGCCCTTGACCATCCTGGGTGACATCCCGCGAATGCACGTGATGACCGTGGCTCGGTCTCTCAACTTCGAGCGGGCGTGGCAGACGCGCGTCGAGCGCGTCGTCGACGGGGTTCCGATCCCTTTCGCGGGATTGGACGCGCTCATCGAATCGAAGGAAACGGGGCGCCCCCAGGATTTGATCGATGTGGCGAAGCTCCGAGCGCTTCGACGCGTCGAACCACAGAGATAGCTCGGGCGGCGCGACCGTCAGGGAATGCGCAGCGCGTTCTCGGGTCGGTCGCGATGGCGGATCCCAAGCGCGGTCTCGTCACCGCTCCGTGATCGCTCGCGGCGGAATTCGACTCCGGTCGTCGCGCTGAATTGCCAACCTTCGGCGTTGGCGGTCGTCGGGGACGAAGGCGCACCCAGATCCCGTCGGGCGAAGATCGTCAGGTCGAGGGTGATGGAATCGAGGATCCAGACCTCGTCGACGCCGATGTCGTCGTAGAAGCGGATCTTCGCCTCGCACTCGTCGTTTGGGCTTCGGACTTCCACGACGAGGTTCGGGCCGCCTTCGAGGTACACATCCTTGTCGATCGAGAACCGCCCCGGTTTCAGGAGGACGACGTCGGCCTCTCGGTAATCGTTGGGCCATCGGCCTGGGCGCGCGACGTTCAATTGCATGTGCACGTGCGATCGAGTCGGATGTCCGCACAGGCTCCGCAGTGCGATCACGAGCGCGGCACAGATGTCCTGATGGCGACGCGTCGGCGACGGCATGAGATGCCAGACTCCATCCCACCGTTCGTCCCAGCGGTGGGCTCCGGTTCGCTTGCGTGCGGCGATCACGTCATCCGAGACGTCATGCGTTCTGATTGTCATGGCATGCTCTCGGTGCCCAGGCGGCCGGCTTTCGTCGCATGAGCGTACACGAGGGAGACTCGCTCGTTCACCGGCGATTCCGGGTTCGTTCGAACAGTTGCGAGGCATGCACTGTTTCTCGACGGGCATCGACCCTGATCTCCGGTGGAGGCCGGGAGCTTCACGGGAGCGGCGCGCCGTTGCCGGGCCGTGGTCCGGGGAACGGGTGTGTGCCCGACCGCGACGTGCCTCAATTCCTGGCGTTCGCGGTGAGGGGCCGGCCACAACGACCCTGCGGTTCAGCCGTGATGGCGAGTCGACGCCGACGCGAGCGGCGGTCCTGAAAGCGGCTCGCGATTCCGACCGCCGTCGCGGCATGGCCCCACTCGCGATCCCCATGCGACGTTCTTTCGTGCGGCCACGATCCGGACGGCGGCGAAGATTCCGATCCGAGGCCTCGCTGCATGACTGAAACCGTGATGCTCACGGGATTCACGCGCCGCGCGACGCCTGAAGCGGAGGAGTCGCTCTCACCGTCCCGCCGGCGTCGGATAGACGGGCAGCGACCGCCGGCCCTCCGCATCCACGGCCTCGACGGCGAAGAGCCAATCGTCTTTCGAGATGTTCTCCAGCGTCACCTGCGTCTGATCCTTCGGAACGAGGCGACGGTGGGTCCACGTCGCTTCGTGCGTGAGGCGATAGAGCACGGCGTAGCCCCCGAGATCGGCCTCCGTGTTCGCCGTCCACTTCAGCAACGTGCTCGGCATGAGCTTCGTCGTATCCATGCGCACGTTCTTCGGGGATGCGGGCGCCAGCGCGACTTCGAGCACGGCGGCCACGTTCACCTGGGCGACGCGCTTGACGTAGTCGAAGTCCACGTTGTCCGGTCGATCGCCGAATGCGCGGCCGTTCTCCTCCCGCACGTTCTGATGCTGCCAGTCGTAGTTCTCGTTCGGCTCGGTGAGCCGGATCGCGGCGAACCCGAGATCGTTGAACGGCCGGTGGTCGCCGCCGCGGAGGTAACGATCCTGGCGGAAGACCATGCGCACGTCGAACCCTGGGACGTAGAGCGGCCCGCGTGCGGCGAGGTACCGCGCCACCTGTCGCGACGACGCATCGTTGTCGCTCCCGACCACGGACTTCTTGGGCTTGCCGGCGTCGTCCTTCGGTCCCGACGGCACGCCTTCGCTGAAGCAGCGAAGCACCATGGGATCCTTGCGGCCGTTCGACCCCGTCGCGCCACCGACGATGTCGTTCGTGATCATCATCACCACCGTCGATTCGGTCCGCGCCATCTCCTTCGCGATGTACCCGGCGCCCACGAGGCCCTGCTCTTCTCCGGCGACGGCGGCGAACAGGATCGTCGCTCGCGGCCTCACACCCGCGAGCACGCGCGCGCATTCGACCGCGACGGCCGTGCCGGACGCGTCGTCATTGCTTCCCGGCGCATCGGACTTGGGATCCATGACGTTCGAAGGCATCGAATCGTAATGACCCGACACGATCACGAAGCGCTTCGGATCACTGCCCGGCAGCGTGGCGATGACGTTCACGAGTTCGGTCGGCTGCGGGATGCGCTGACCCGGCTCGGCGATGAACGACTGAAGCGCCGCCGTCATGGCTCCACCGGTCGCGTTCTTCGTCATGCGCTCGAGGAGCCATTGGCGCGCGGCGCCGATCCCTCGCGTCGTCGACTGGGTTTCCGAAAGCGTGTGCCGCGTGCCGAAGGCCGCGAGGCGCCGCACCGTGTCCTCGATCTCCTGGCGCGAGACCGCATCCACGCGCTCTTGGATGGAAGCGAGCTTCTGCGGCGCGACGGTTGCCGCGTCCGGATCCTGCCCGATCAGCGTGCCGGTGAGCACGACGAGAAACGCACCCACGAGCCGTTCGATGAACCGCATCTTCGGATTCTCCGCGGAAGAGACTACTCGCCAGACGCCGAGGCTGCGCGGGATCTTCGGGCGCCGCCGGCGACGCGGTGGGCCCGCGGGTGCGTGGCCTCGTAGATCCTGCGCAGGTGTTCGGGGGAGACGTGCGTGTAGATCTGCGTCGAACTCAGGTGCAGATGCCCGAGCATCTCCTGGACGTCGCGCAAGCCTGCGCCCCCCTCCAACAGGTGCGTGGCGAACGTGTGTCGGAGCGTGTGCGGCGTCGTTCCCTCGGGGAGATCGGCGCGCACGAGGTAGCGCTCGAGGACGCGACACAACGATCGACTCGTGAGCCCCGTGCCCAGGTGGTTCAGAAACACCAGCGGCGCGGCTTCCGGCTTCACCTTCGAGGCTCGGTGCGGGAGGTACTCCTCCAATGCTGCCCGAGCGTGGGATCCGAGAAGCGCGAGCCGCTCGCGCCGGCCCTTGCCGAGGACGCGGATGACGCCCTCCTGCATGTCCACGTCCGACAGTCTCAGTCCGCACAGCTCGCTGTTGCGCAGCCCGGACGAATAGAGCACTTCGAGGGCCGCCCGGTCGCGCGCCGCGACGAACGTGGCCCCGGTGGGCGCCGAGAGCAACCGCCCGATCTCCTTCGCCTTCAGTGCGTGCGGCAGCCGACGCCGCTCGCGGGCGAGCCGCAGTCCGGTCGTCGGATCGACCTCCACGAGGCCCTGCGCCAGCAGGTATTTGAAGAAAGTCCTGACCGCCGAGATCTTCCGCGCGACCGACGTCCGGGCGAGGCCTTTCCCCATGAGGTCGACCATGTACCGCTTCACCTCGGGTGGCCCGACCTGTTCAGGGCGCGTCGCACCGCGCTCGGCGAGCCAGGCGGTGAACTGCCCCAAGTCGCTCTCGTACGCGAGGCGCGTGTGCTGCGACACGTTGCGGCCTGTCTCGAGGTGTGAGAGGAAGTCGGCGAGGTGATCCATGCGGGCGAACGCACGCGCCGCCGTCGGTCGCTTGCGGCGCGCAGGTTACCATCGACCCCACGACAAATGCACGAGATGGGAACAGAGCCGATCGAGGTGCGCGTCGTCGTCGAGCCCGTGTCGGCGCCCGCAGATCCCACGGTCCTCGCCGCGCGACTCGCCGACGCCCCGGGGTTCATGTCTCTCGTCGGTTCGGGCGCCTCGGACGATTCGCGTTTCTCGATCCTCGGGGCCTGGCCCTATGCCGAGCGGCGCGTCGATGCCGGCGCGGCTGCCCATGGCACCGACCCATTCGCCGCGCTCCGTCCCGACCTCCGGCGGATCGTCATTCGGGAGGCGCCGCCGGATCTGCCCTGCACCGCGGGCGCGCTCGTGATGCTCGGCTACGACTTGCGGACTTCCACCGAGCGGCTTCCCGATCGCCACGGTGCGGATCGCGGTTGTCCCGAGTTGCTCGCACGGTTCTTCGACTCGCTCGTCGTTTGCGATCGCCGATCGGGCTCGGTGGTCGTGACGCGGCTCGAAGCGCCGGCCGACGCCGAGATCACTCGCGAAAGCGCGGCGCACGCCGCAGCGCTTCGCGACGCGATCGAGCGTCACACCCCGATTCGCGAACCATCACGTCGAGCGCCCGTAGCGGCCACCGCGTCCATGTCCCGCTGCCGGTATCTCGATTCAGTCGAGCGCATCATCCTCTACATCCGTGCTGGCGACGTCTACCAGGTGAACCTCTCCCAGCGGTTCGAGGGACCGGTCCGCACCGACGCCTCGTCGCTGTTCACGCGTCTCATGACGGTGAACCCGGCGCCCTTCGGTGGACTCGTCCGGCTCGCTCCCGATTCCTGGCTCCTCTCGGCGTCACCCGAGCGGTTTCTGCGAGTCGAGGGTGCACGGGTCGTCACCCGACCGATCAAGGGCACCGCGCCGCGCGGGCCGGATGACGCGAGCGATCGGGCCCAGGCCGAGGAACTCCTCGCGTCGGAGAAGAACCGGGCGGAACTCGCCATGATCGTCGACCTGCTCCGCAACGATCTCTCCCGCAACTGCCAGCCGGGAAGTGTGCGCGTCCGCGAGCGGCTCGTCCTCGAGTCACATCCGACGGTGCATCACCTCGTCGCGACCATCGAGGGCACGCTCACGCCGGGACGTGACGTCCTCGACCTCCTGCGCGACGCATGGCCCGGCGGCTCCATCAGCGGCGTGCCGAAGATCCGGGCGCAGGAGATCATCGACGAATTGGAAACCTGCCGACGCGGGCCCTACACGGGCTCGCTCGGATACCTGGGGTTCGACGGCCGCGCCGACCTGAACATCCTCATTCGGACTCTCCGTCTCGAGGACGGCCGGGCCTGGCTCCACGGCGGAGGTGGGATCGTCGTCGACTCGGATCCTGACCTGGAATGGCGCGAGACGATTCACAAGGTGCGGGGGCTCTTCGAGGCGCTCGATTGGGAGGTTCCGAAGACATGAGCGACGACGCGACCTGGCCGGCGGTGATCGATGGTGAACTCGCGGCCGACGGCCGGATCTCGATCAGCGCGCAGTGCGAGGGGCTTTCGAACGGTGACGGCCTCTTCGAGACGCTCCCGGTGCTCGGCGCCCGCCCGCGCTTCCTGGCCGCGCACCTTCGCCGGCTCCAGGGCAGCGCGCAGGTCCTCGGGCTTGGGCCCGCACCGGACGCGGAGGCGACGGCGGACATCATCCGCAGGCTCGTCGACGCCGCCGGCCACCAGGACTTCACGTTGCGCCTCGTGCTCTTCCGCGAGGGGCGACGCACGCGGCTGCTCGCGACGGCCTCGCCGCTTCCTGTCGACGTCAGCCGACCCGTCCGCCTGGGCATCGCGGCCGACTGGCTGAATGGGCCTCGTCCCATGGCCGCACACAAGACCCTCAACTACCTCGCGTCGCGGCTGGCGCATCAGGACGGCGTCCGGCGCGGGTTCGACGAAGTGTTGTTCACGATGCCAGACGGCACCGTCCTCGAGGGGACGCGCTCGTCGATCTTCATTCTCGAAGGCGAAAGCCTCGTGACGCCACCGCTGACCGCTCCGATCCTCCCCGGAGTCACGCGGGAAGTCATCCTGGACGAGGCCCGGCGCGGGGGGATTCCGGTGCGTGAGGAGTGCTTTGGGCTCGACCGGCTGCGAAGAGCCGGTGAAGCCTTCATCTCGGCGAGTGTCCGCGGGTTGAGACCGGTCCTGGCCGTGGGGGATGGCACTCTCGCTGCCGTGAACGGACCCGTAACGAACCGCTTGGCAATCGCTTACGCCCGTCGCCTCGCGGAAGGCTGACCGCCCCGGCCGCTTGCGGCACTGTGTTTGCAATTACACAATGGCCGCCGGGCGCGCAGCCGTCGAACGGCCCGTCCCCTGGTGCACTGGAGAGACAACCATGATCGCACGTGCAGGTTCCTTGCTCCTCGTGTTCGCGCTGCTCGGCAACGTCGTCCTCGCGGACGAGGTCGATGACGGGATCGCCGGGCTGGAAAAAGCCCTGAAAGAGAAAACGAAGGCGGACATCCAGCACTTCGTGAAGCTGCTCGGCGAGAAGTACGGCGCTGCGAAGGCCGAGCAGCAGGTGAAGATCGCCAAGCTCGTCGGCACCGCGCTGAACCAACCGGACCAGGACACGAAGGACATGGCCGTCGAGTCCTTGAGCAAGATGGACGCCAAGGCCTCCGAGGCGCTCATCAAGGAAATCGACAAGAAGACCACCGAGGACAACACGAACTACTTCGGGGCCTGCGTGCGTGCGCTCGGCAAGACGAAGGATCCCAAGGCCGGGCTCGAGAAGCTGAAGAAGCTCCTCAACTACAAGACGAACGAGGGCCAGGCCGCGGCGGCCGATGCGCTGGGGAACTACAAGGAATTGGATCTCGAAGGGAAGAAGGTCATCGTCGACCTGCTTCTGAAGATGTGGGGCAGCGCCCACAGCAAGGCGCAGGCGCCCCGCGACACGACGGCGAAGAAGAAGCTCGACACGATCAAGGGACCGATCGAGGAGTCGATCAAGGCGCTCACGGGCCAGACCCAGTCCGGTTTCGAAAGCTGGCAGAAGTGGTGGAACGACACTGGGAAGAAGGCCACGAAGTGGTGATCGGGTCGGGCTCGACCGACCGCATCGCTCGCCGCGGTGACGCTGGCGACCGGCGCGCGGCGGTGATCGTGGATCGCACCACGTGAGCTGGCCCAAGGGGCGGCTCGTCACGCTTCTCACGTTCGCGACTGCGGCCGCGGCGATCGTCGCCGCCCTCGTGCTGCGATCGGGCGCGCGGAACCCGCCACCCGCTGCGGCGACGCCCAACGGAATCGATGCGCCTTCCGGTCTCTCCGTGTTTCTCGGAGAGGACGGTGTTCGCGTCGTCCTGCTGCGGCGACGGTTCGCGGCCCCCGCGCGGGCCGAGTTCAGCGACGCCGCACTCCGAGGCCTTCTCGGGCCGGCCGCCGCCGACCGCCGCTTCGTCGAACTGTGGGTCGAGAACCGCGGGCCAGATCCCCAGGATCTCTCGGGACTGGACCCCAAGGTCCGCACGCGCGACGGACGCTGGCAGCCGCTGACCGAGCTCTCCGCGCTGACGGATTCCGCGCGCGTCGGATCACCGGTCCTGGCGGCCCTCGGCGCCCCCGAATCCAGGTCGTTGGGGAAGGAAAGCCTCCGCCGGATCGTCTATGCCCTGCCCGCATCCACCGCGTACGACGACGTCGACCTCGCCGCCGCCGGGGGGCTGGAGCTCTCACCGATCGCGACCACCGAGGCGCACCTGGAGAGTTTCGTAGAACATCCGTCCCAGGACGTGCGTGCCGTGCTGCTCGGAAGTTCGGGCTCGCCGCAGACGCGCGCCACGGTGACCAGCGAGAACGGACGATGAGCCCGCAACCCAATCCGCGTTCACAGCAGGACCCAGGCTCGCGGGGCGGCGACAACCTCCCGACGACCACCGGCGACCGTGGCGACAACCGCGCGGTCGGGCAGCCGATCGACCAGATCGCGCGAGCCATGCAGGTCCAGGTCGAGTTGCTCAAGGATCTGCACGATCGCCAGCGGACGCTGGAGGACGCCGTCAAGGACAACAAGCGCCACGAACTGGTGATCAACTCGGCGCGAGCACTGAACGATTCGTTCAAGGGATTGCAGCAGGTCCAGGAACGACTGTCGGAACAGCTGGCCGAGACGCGATCGAACGGCCTGAACCGCGGTCGATTCGTCCTGCTTCTCGTCGCCGTGCTGATTCTCGCGGCGGTCGGGGTCGGCATCGCCATGTCGATGCGCGAAGGAAACGACGCGTTGCGGACGGACCTGCGTGAAGCCCTCGACCCGGCGAAACGTGACGCCGAAGTCCGTACCGCTCTGGACAAGGTCGAGAACCGGCTGCGCAGCGTCGAAACCCAGGATCGCGAGTCGTATCGGCAGGAGGTCGACCAGCTCCGCAAGGGGCTCGACTCGCTGACGGCCGAACGCGACGTGCTTCGCCGCGAGCGCGACACGGCGCGTGAGGAGAACGGTGCCACGAAGGCGAGCCTCGGCGCGCTCCAGACGGCGTCGAACGAACAGAAGACGAGACTCGCCGAGCTCGAGAAGGACAACGCTCGCCTGACGGCGCAATCGCTCTCCGACCAGCGACTCATCGGGCAGCTGAACAACTTGATCGCGAGCCTGAAGGACCGTGCTACGGCCGAGAGCGCGCCGCCGGTCGCGAAGGTCGAGCCCAAGGCCCCGGTCGAAGGGCCCAAGGAGACTCCGGATCCGAAGCCCACGAACCCGGCGGGGCCAGCCGACGCGCCCGCGAATGCCGCAGCGAAGGCCGACCCCACTCCCGCCAAGCCGCAATCCGTCGATCCGGCACAGCTCGATGCGCTGAACAAACTCCTGAAGAATCACCGCGGAAGCGATCGCTACGTCGTCACTCGGGCCGAGAGCCTCGCCAGCGGCAAGCTCCAGGGCGTGACCATGGAAGTGCGCGCGACGGACGGATCCCTCGCCAAGGTGATCGAAGCCGATTCGCTCGCGTGCACGCTCTCGCGCACCGACCTGCTCGAACTGCAATTCGAGGGTGGAACGGTCACGTTCCACCAGGGCATCAGCGGGCGGCCCGCGAAGAGTCCCTTCTTCAACAACCGCTACCAGATCGTGGTGCTCGGCGTGAACGCCGAGGACTGGATCAAGTCGAACTTCACGTTCGTGAAGTCTCGCTGAGCGCTGCTGCGTCAGAGTCCTGGTTCGCGGCCGCAGAGTGACGGCGTGGCGCACCGTGGAGTCGCCCCGGGCGGTCGCCGCGCGTCGCGACTTTCGCATCGACGTCTCGCGTCGACTTGCGCGGCGCGCTCGAAGCAGTCTGGAGCATCGCGCCATCGCCGATGGCGGCGGATCACGGTGCAGCGTGCTCGGCAGTCGAACGCATCACGCCGCCCCTCGGCCCGAATCCACGCTCGGAAGTTCGACCCCCGGGCTCAGCGGCGGCCGACCTGCTCTGGGACAGCGACTACTACCAACGTGCCGTTCGATCCCGGCCTCGTGGGAATTCGGTTCGTTTTCCGGGCGTACCTCGGGCCCTGCAGGTCGTCGAGCGTCTCACCGACGAACCAACTGGAGATGGCATCTGGTTTCGGTCGCAGGCTCGCGGCGACCCGCGACGCGTGGGGGGCGGCGGAAACCTCTGCTCCCGAGTCGATTCGGATTCGCTGAACTCGCCGACGGCGGTGGACGATGATGACAGCAGTCCCATGGCCCACATCGTCGAGAACGAATGCGTCTGTTGTGCGCTGTGCACCGAGGTGTGCGCGGTGCATTGCATCCACGAGGACGACCAGACGTTCGTCGTCGACTCCGAAGCCTGCACGGAGTGCGGCGACTGCCTGCCGATCTGCCCGGTGCAGTGCATCATCGGCGATCCCAAGGCGGCGAAGTGACCGACGCCAGACCGCCGCGAGGCCTCCCTGTGGGGATCCTCCGCACGAGTATCATGCGCCGTGCCATTCGCCGGACGCCCACGCCTCTCTGGTCCCCATGACGCCGCCGAGCGGCCGCTCACCGTCGCTGAACTGAACACTCGGGTCAAGCGCCTGCTCGAAGCCGAGTACCCGGACGTCTGGGTCGAAGGCGCGATCTCGCGCCCGACGAACGCCGCGTCCGGGCACTTCTACTTCGGGCTCCAGGACGAGACGGCGCGCGTCGACGGAGTGATGTGGGCGGCGCGCGTCCGAACGCTGGCGTTCCGTCCGGCGGATGGAATGCAGGTCCGGGTCCGCGGGCAGGTGACGCTCTATCCTCCCGGCGGCCGGTACCAGTTGGTCGTGAACCACATGGAGCCCGCGGGCCTCGGCGCCCGTGAGCTGATCCTCAAGCAACTTCGCGAGCGACTGCGAGCGGAGGGCCTGCTGGATCCATCCCGCAAGCGCGCACTTCCACCGATTCCTCGCCGCATCGCTCTCGTGACGTCGCCGACCGGCGCAGCCGTGCGTGACCTCATCCGTGTGATCCTGCGCCGTTTTCCCCGGGCGCGCCTGCTGCTCGTGCCCGTGAAGGTGCAGGGGGACGGCGCGGCGTCGGACGTCGCCGACGGCCTTCGACGAGCGAGCCTCGTCGCCGACGTCGACGTCGCGATCGTCGGCCGCGGTGGGGGCAGCGCCGAGGATCTGTGGGCGTTCAACGAGGAGCCGGTCGCGCGCGCCATCTTCGGATCGCGCGTCCCGGTGATCTCGGCCGTCGGACACGAAATCGACACGACGCTGGCCGACGAGGTGGCCGACGTGCGCGCAGCGACGCCGTCACAGGCCGGCGAACTGGTCGTGCCCGTGCTCGCCGAACTCGACGCCGGGCTGCGCGACCTCGCGTCTCGCTCACGCCGTGCCGTGCGCGTCATCGCGCGCGAGGCGCGAGCCGCGCTCGCCGCGGCCGGTCGCAGCTCGGGGCTCGCGAATTTCCGCCGACGCATCGACGAAGAACGCCAGCATCTGGACGCGCTCGACGACGAGCTGCGTGCGGCGCTTCGCAAACAGGTCGATCGTTGCGCGGATGCGCTGCGCGTCGCCGAGAGGGTTCTGGGTGCCAATCGGCCGACGGCCCGCCTGGCCGCCTTGCGCAAGGTCGTGGACGACGCATTTGGTCGCATGCGTTCGGCGGTCCGTCCGCCACTCGTTCGCGCGGCCGGTCAGCTCCTGGCGCAGGCCAGCGCCCTGAAAGCGCTCGATCCGGTGGCCGTCCTCGGGCGGGGGTTCTCGCTCACGTGGGTGGAGGCGAATGGCGTACGACGTCTCGTGCGCGACAGTCGCGACATCGCCCCGGGCGCTCGCATCCGATCCACCGTCGCTTCGGGCGACGACCTGATTTCCGAAGTGCGCGAGCAGCTCCCACGGGCGATTTCGCCGCGTGAGTCAGGGGCGCCCGATGGGGCGGACCGCGGCTGAGCGCGCCGACTCGACGCGCTCGTGCCGACGGTCCGAACGACTCAGGGGTTCAGCAACGCGTCGAGGGCGTTCGTCAGCGTGATCGTCAGCGGTGCGCCGGCATCGAGGATGACGGCCTGGAAGCCCACGTGGACACCCGCGAGCGTTGGATCCGGCGGGACCGGCACTGGGAAGATCCCGATGCCCGACGTGTCGAGGACGACGGGCCCGAGCGGCAGCAACCCGGCTCCGACGAGCGCGAGCATGGTGCTGAGATCGAGATAGGCATTGCAGCCGAAGCCCACGTTCAGCGGAGCAGGTGCAAGTCCGATCGAGAGGTAGAGAAGCGCCGTGGCCCCCGGCGGACCTTGTGACACGTCGACGTGGAACAGGAGGTTGCCGATCACGGGAAAGGCCGAACTCGAGAGCGCGGGGGAGATCGACCCGGTTCCGGGGCACCCCGTGCCGACGGGCGTGACCGTCGCCGCGATGGCGGGCCGCGTGAACAGTTCCATCTTGAACCCCGAAGCGCCCGAGCCCGTCGACGCGCCCGCTTGGAAGACGCCCGACGTGTAGACGCGGAACGGCTCCGTGCTCGTACGGTGGCACGTGGGCCCACCGCTTCCGCCGGAGAACGTGATGAAGAACGCGATGTCGCTCGTGCCGTTCCACACGAAGCCCGTGCCACCCAGGCCTGCGAAGCCGAGCGGCGACCACGTGTTCAGCGTGTAGTTCCAGGTGAACGGGCCCTGCGAGACCGTGTTCCAGATCGGCTGGAAGTCGATGAAGCTGCCCAGCGCAGTCACGTTGCCCGCGACGTCGAACGTGGGGAACGTGAACGGCACGGGAAGCGGCGTGGGAACGTGGCCGATCCCCATCTGGAGCGCCGTCGCTTGGAAGAAGCCGGTCGAGCATGGCGCGAAGGCCACGTCGTCGATGAGCGTTTGCAGCGGATCGAGGAAGCTGGCGGGCACGCGCGCTGCGTAGGTGAACGCGGCGTTGTTGAATGGGAAGGCGTTGCAGGTGCCCACGCCGGCTGCGTTGTCGGGAACGAAAATGGTCCCCTGGGCTGAAACTGCAGCGGAGATCAGAAGAGACGCGCAGACAACGATCTTGTTCATGAGCGGAGACTCGCGCGAAGAGGGAGCAGTGCCGGGAGTCCGGCACGGTTCACGGAGGGCAGACGACGACGAACGAACGTTGCGTCGCCGAGCGTAGGGGAGTCACTTGCCCGAGTCAACCTTCGCGCCGTGACGGTCAGGGATTCCCGGTCACCGTCCTCCTGAGACCCGCTCCACGTGGTGTTGCCGCCATCGGCGAGGCCGTGGCGCGGTGTGCCTCATTGAACCGTCACGAGCGCCGCCGCCGAGATCCGTCGAATGAGACACGGCCCTGCGGGGTCGAGTGCCACGAACGCCAGCGCGAACGTCGCTCCCGTGAGCTGGGGTACGTTCGGGATCGTGACGGTCGGCAGATTCGCGAGCTGCGGGTAGAAGGTCGAGCCGAGGGTGCCCGATCCCTGGGTCAGGAGGCCGTTCCCGGGCGCGATCGTGGTGAGCAGGAGCGGATCGAGTGCGAGCGGGATCGTTCCCCCGCACGTCGGAATACCCGTCGCACCGGCGGCCGCCGCGATCAGGTACGGCCAACCGGCATCCGAAGGTGCATTCATCGCCACGGGGAGCGTGTAACCGGGGCGCAGGACCCCGAGCGGCATCAGGGCTGCGGCAGACCCGCCGATGGTGAACGTCCGGGAGGTGACCCCGGTGCCCGTCGGGTTGAGGACGTCCATCGTGTAGGTGCCCGGGGGCACCTGTGTCGGTCCCTGAGCCGCGCCGTAGTTCCCGAACTGGCTCCAGGCATCGACGTAGACGGTGCCCGGGGGAATCGTGATGACGACGGGAGCGCAGTAGATCGGCTGGTGGACGACCTGCCCGGACGCGCTGCGGATCTGAGCGATGGTGCATCCGCTCGCATACCCGAGCGTCGTCGGCCCTTCGTTCATGATGGCGATCCAGACGGGGCTCGCGAACGGCACGACCGACGGCCCCACGACGACCTGGAACTGCCCCTCGGAGGGTCGCGCGATGATGACGAGGAGGGCGACGGCGACCGCCCAGGCGACGTGTGACTTCATATGGTTTTCCCGGGCGCTGGCATGCAATCGCCGTTCCCGGGCCGGGCGAGCCGGGTTTCGCCCGGCACCCAAGCGTCCGCCGTGCGCCGATGCGTTACGTCGGCGTAGCGCCGGCTGCCGGTTCGACCACGCGTGGCCACCGGTTCCGGCTGCGCTTGGACGCGGCTTTCCACGCCGTCGGAGCACCTTCGGACGTGGGTCCCGAGCTCCTGTGACCGCCAGGACCCGCTGCTACACTCGCCCTCATCCGTGGCCGACCCGACCCCGAACGAACCCTCCCCCCAGCCAACCTTCGAGTCCAAGCTCGAGGAGTTGAACGGCCTCATCGCCTCATTGGAGGGTGGACGTCTCGGACTCGAGGAAGCCATCGCCACGTTCGAGCGCGGCAAGAAGTTGCATCAAGATCTGCTGGGGCGCCTGGCCGAGTTCGAACGCCGTATCGACGTGCTGACGCGCAACCCCGACGGGTCCGACCGCATCGAACCCGCGGCGCACCTGGATCCGGGTCTCGATAGCGAGGACGAGGACTGAATGCGGACCGAGCCCGAAGTCAACGTCGCCGAACACCTCGCGCGCGCCTCCGCCATCGTCGATCAGGCATTGGATCGATGGATGCCGCCGGAGACAGCCAAGCCGACGGACGTCCACCGCTCCATGCGGTACTCGGTTTTCTCCGGCGGCAAGCGGCTACGGCCCGCCCTCGCGCTCACCGTCGCCGACGCGCTCGAGCTTCCCCAGGCCGCCGTTCTCCCGTCGGCCTGCGCCCTCGAGCTCATCCACGCATTCAGTCTCATCCACGACGATCTGCCCGCCATGGACGACGACGACCTGCGCCGCGGTCGCCCGACCAATCACAAGGTCTTCGGTGAGGCCGTGGCGATCCTCGCAGGCGACGCCCTCTCCACGCTGGCATTCGAGATCGTCGCGCGTCATACGCCCGATCCGACCGTCGTCCCCGAGCTCATCATCGAGCTGGCGCGGGCGACGGGTACGGAAGGGATGATCGGCGGGCAGATCCTCGACATCACCGCCGAGGGCAAGGTTCCCGACGAGCGCCTCGTCGCCGACATCCACCTGCGCAAGACCGCGGCGCTGCTTCGTGCATCGTGCACCATGCCCGCGCTCGCCGGCCGCGCCGGTGCCGCGAAGGTGGAGGCCCTCCGCCGCTTCGGCGAACTGCTCGGGCACGCGTTCCAGGTCGTCGACGACATCCTGGACGAGACGAGCTCGCCGGAGCAGCTGGGCAAGGGCACGAAGAAGGACCGCGAACGCGGAAAGATCACCTATCCGGCCGCCGTCGGCCTCGACCGCTCGAAAGAGATTGCACGCAACATGATCGACGAGGCGCTGCGCGCGCTGAACGGACTCGACCGGGGAGGTCAGCTCCGTGCGCTTGCGCGCTTCGTCACGGACCGCTCGTCCTAGGAGAGTTCGGTATGGGCCTGCTCGAACGCATCAACGACCCCGCGGATCTGCGCCAGCTCCCGATCAGCGACCTTCCCATCGTCGCAGGTGAAATCGGCGAGCTCATCACCCGCGTCCTCGAGAAGAACGGCGGACACCTGGCCTCGGGGCTGGGCGTGATCGACCTGACGCTCGCGCTCCACTACGTGCACGACTTCCTCCGCGACGTGCTGATCTGGGACGTCTCGCACCAGGCGTATCCGCACAAGATCATCACGGGACGGCGCGATCGGTTCCACACGATCCGCCAGCGGCACGGTCTTGCCGGATACACCAACCCGGACGAGTCGCCCTACGACCACTACCTCTTCGCTCACGCGGGCACGAGCATCTCGACGGCGCTCGGCTACGCAGTCGCGAACGCCGACAACGACAAGCGCGCCATCGCCGTCATCGGTGACGCGTCCATGGCCACCGGCGTCGCGTTCGAAGCGTTGAACCACGCAGGCACGCTCAAGAAGCGCAACCTCACGGTGATCCTCAACGACAACGAGATGTCCATCTCGAAGTCGGTGGGCGCGTTCTCCGAGTACCTCGCGCGCGTGCGGGCCGGCACCTTCTACAACGAGGCGAAGGACGCGTTCCACGGCCTGTTGAAGAAGATTCCGCTCGTGGGCGAGCGGCTCGATCGCGCATTGGAGGAGACGCGCGAAGTGCTGGTGAAGACCGTGTCGCCCGGCGGCTCGCTCTTCGAAGCCCTCGGCGGCCGCTACTTCGGACCGGTGAACGGCCACGACATCCCGCACCTGATCTCGATCCTCCAGGATCTGAAGCGTCAGCCCGGGTTCCACATGCTCCACGTGATCACGAAGAAGGGGCAGGGCCACACGCGCGCCGCCCACGACCCGATCACGTTCCACGGCGTCTCGCCCAAGGTCGAGCCGCAGCAGGGGCCGGACCTCGAGTTCACCGCCCAGGGCGAGAAGAACTGGAGCAACATCTTCGCCGAGGCGGCGATCGCTCGCGGCAAACGCGACCCCGACCTCCACGTGATCACGGCGGCCATGCCGGACAACACGGGCGTGTCGAAGTTCCAGAAGCTGTTCCCCGAGCGCACGCACGACGTGGGCATCTGCGAGCAGCACGCCGTCGCCTTCGCCTCGGGCCTGCGCAAGGCGGGGAAGAAGGCCGTCTGCGCCATCTTCTCCACGTTCCTCCAGCGCGCGTTCGACGAGATCTTCCAGGAGATCGCGCTGAACCACGTCCCGGTGGTGTTCTGCCTCGACCGCGCCGGCGTCGTCGGCCCCGATGGTGCCACGCACAACGGGTGCTTCGACATCGCGTTCATGAGGGCCTTCCCGGACATCCATCTGTACTCGGCCCGTGACGAGTCCGAGTTCAAGGCGATGCTCGACCTCGCGCTCGACGGGCCGCTCTCGGCAGCAATCCGCTACCCGCGTACCTACGCCGCGCATCCGGCGAAGGAGCACCCGGTTCGCCGCGAACTGGCGCTGGGCAAGTCGGAAACGCTTCGCACGGGGTCGGACGTTGCGCTCGTTGCGTTGGGCCACATGGTCTATCACGCGATGGAGGCCGCCGAGATCCTCGCTCGGGACGGCATCCAGGCGACGGTGGTCAACGCGCGGTTCGTGCGTCCGCTCGACCTCGAGATGATCCAGGACGTGACCGAGCGCTTCCCTCACGTGTTCACGATCGAAGAGCACACGATCCGCGGCGGCTTCGGCGCCCACGTGATGGAGGAGCTGGCACTGGTCGGCGGCCGCACGGACAAGATCCGCCCGATCGCTCTTCCCGACGCGTTCATCCCGCATGGAACGCGCGCCGAGATGCTCCGCGAGCTTCGCTTCGACCCCATCGGCATCGCGGCCCGCGTGCGCGAGACGGTGATCGGTTCGGCATCGACGCGACGCGTCGCCGCGCAGCCAGGCCGGAGCGCCTTCGAGGTGCGCTGAACTGAGCCCGGCGTTTTCGTTCGCGCCGGAGTTCCGTGCTCGGCTGCTGCACCTGAAGCAGGAGCTGCTGAGGCGCTCGCGCGGCGAAGCGGAGCGCGGGTGGTCGTCGGCGCGGACGGGGCAGGTGGAGTTTCGAGACCATCGCCCCTACGCGCCGGGTGACGACGTCCGGCACCTCGACTGGAACGTCTTCCTTCGGAGCGGCGAACTCGCCGTGAAGACGTTCACCCGCGAAGACGCGCCCGAAGTCCTCGTGATCCTCGATCGGTCGGCCTCCATGGGGCCCGCCGGCTCGGCACAGGACGGGCGCTCGCGGGAGATCGCGGCCGCGTTGCTGTTCCTCGCGACATCGGCGGGTGGTACGGCGCGGCTCCTGGTCCCCGAGGCGGCGGCCCTTCGTCCGGTCGGCGCGTGGAGCGGACTCCGCGAGAGCTGGAACGCCGTAGAGACCGTGGCCGGACTGCCGCCGCCAGCGGGCAGCCCGGATCCGGCGGCTGTCGACCGCGTGGAGCGCCGCCGCGGGTCGCCGCGCTTCGTCGCGTGGGTCACGGACCTGCTCGTGGAGCCGATCGCGACGCGATCATTTGCGGCCATCGCGGCGGCGGGCCAGGCTGCCTGCCTCTTCCTCGTCATGGCGCACGACGACGCGATTCTGGACGTTCCCGCGGGCGACGCCGCGCGTCTCGTCGACCCGGAGTCGGGCCGCGAGGTCGTGGTCGAGTCGACGGCGGCCTGGCGCGCCGCGCTGACGAAAGCACGGACCGATCACGTCGATTCGGTCCTCGCGCTCGCCGTCGAGCATGGAATCCGCGCGACGACGGTCGTCGCCCACGACGCGTTCGAGACGGTCGTCGCGACCGCGCTGCTGGGAGGGCGGCCCTGGTGAGCTTCGCGACGCCGCTCGTGCTCCTCCTGATTCCTGCCTGGGCAGCACTGCTCTTCCTTCGGGCCCGCAACGAGTCGCGGAGACTTCGACTGGCATCCGATCACCTCCTGTGGCGTCGCGCCGCCGCAGTGTTGCCCCCCGCAGCCGCGAGGCTCCGCCCGAGGTGGCGGGATTGGATCCTCATCGTCCCGCTCGTCGCGCTCACGGGCGCGCTATCTGGTCCCGGATGCACGCGGCGCGACGCCGCCCCCGGCATCATCATCCTCGACCGCTCCGCGTCCATGGGAACCATGGACGGCGGAACGTCACGGATCGAGCGCGGGCTGCGTGAGGCGCGGCGGATGCTGGGCGATTCGGCCCGTATCGTCGGAGTCCCTCCGGCCAGCGACGCACAATCGTCACGCGCATCCGGAGCCGAGGTCTCGACGGACGCCCTGCTCGACGCGGTTCGAGCGCACGCAGCGAGCCGGGTCGTCGTCGTCACGGATCGCGTGTTGGAACCAGGCGGCCTGCCTGCGGGAGTTGGAATCGCGGGGGTCGGAGATGGCGCGCGGAATGCGGGCATCACGGCAGCGGGCGTGCGCGCGGGTGCTGGGCTCCTCGTCCGGGTCGAAGGAGACTCCGGCGCGGCCGCGCGCAACCTCCGCATCGTCGATGACCGGGGCGCCGTCCTCCTCGACGAGGCGATCGCGTCGCCGGGCGACCCGGGTTGGCGGCGGCTCCTGCCGCTCGCGCCGAGCGTGAAGCAACTGCACATCGAACTCGCTCCGCCGGACGCGCTCGCCGCCGACGACGTCGTCGACCTGGTCGAGGCGGACGCTGGGGTTTCGGTCGCCGTCGAGGGAACGAGCCTGGCGTCGATCCAACGGGCGATCCTCGCTCATCCTGCGGCGCGGCTCACGGCGGCACCGGATCCGTCGGCCGATCTCTGCGTCGGCTTCGTCGGCCGCGGAACGACGCTGCTCGTCGCGCCCGAGGTTCGCGTGGCGGGCTTCGCGTTGGGCCCCGCTCGCGACGTCGCGGGGAATGGCGCGGGCGCGGGTCCCTGGGAGGGCTTCGACCTCCAGCACGACCATTGGCCGGCCGTTCATGCGCTCGTGGACCGGCCCGCAGGGACGGAGTCGCTGCTGCTCGCCGAAGGAGTACCCCTCCTCGTCCGGTCAGGGTCCACGTTCATCCTGCTCGTCGACCCCGATCGCACGGGCTGGTCGACCAAGCCCTCGTTTCCACTGGCGATCAAGCGGATTCTCGAACGCGCCGGTGCGTCCTCGTCCCTTGGAGAGCTCGTGTGCGGCCAGGCCGGCGTAGCGCGCAGCGTCCCGTCGTTCGGCGCGACGCGGGCCACCTGGCGGGAGTCTGGTTCGACGGACGAGGTCGTCGTCCCCTTGGGGGCTGATGGACGTTTCACGGTTGCACCGGATCAGCCGGGGATCGGCACGCTGACCGCGAGCGATGGACGGATCACGCGGCTCGCGACCGGCGTACTCGCGCCGACGGAATCGACCGTCGCCCGTGCTCGCGATCCTCAGGTGATCGCGCCCGCGCCCGCACCGCGTGAGACGGTGACGACCGACCTGACGCCCGCCTTCGCCTGGACCGCCGCGGTCGCGATGTGCGTACTGCTGCTGCGGGCGATCGTACCTCGCGGCGTGCGCGCCTGACCCGGCGTGGGGTGCTGTCCTACTGCACCCGCAGCCCGAGCCAGGCCGAGAACCCCACGGGCATGGGGCCCCGTCGAAGCGATCCGTCGAATGGCGCGAAGCTCACCGAGAGCGGCGACGTTCCCAGCGCATCGCCCGCCTGCTCCGTGCGCACGGCGATCACCACGTGCCACGAGCCGTTGCGATACTCGATCTTGCCGACGCGATCGGGGGGGATGACGGCGCGGCAGACGCTCTCGGGGTTCTCGAAGCGTGGCGTCGCCGTGAACACCTTGTCGGTGCCGCCGGGCTGCGGGCCCGTCAGCACGAGGGCGCGATCGATGCGAGCTGGTTGATTCGGGAAGGGGAGGACGGGCGGCTTGCGCGTGGCCGTGATGCGAACGGCGATGCCGTCCGGCGGCGTCTCGCGACCCTCGCCAGGGACGTCGCGCGTCGGATCGGGGATCGTCAGCCGGAACGCGACGACGTCGGAGGCGACGAGCGCCTGCACGAACGCGCCCGGGATCGTGGCCTCGTCGATGCGGAACGGTGCGAAGGGGATCCACTGCGCCGGAGCCGCGGAGAAGCGCGGATCGTCGAGCGACGTGGGCGCGTCGCCCGTGAGGCGCACCGCCTTCAGGTCCTGCGACTGTGGCTGCGCCATGGACTGCGCGTGGAGCGGAGTGAGCGTGTGCAGGTAGTGGATGATGTTCCACACCGCTTCCGCGTCGAGCTGCGTCTTCGGGAACGCGGGCATGGGCGTGCCCGGCATTCCGTACCGGATGCGATCGAAGAGGTTGGCGGGAGTGGGGAACTGCTTGAGGACGCCCCGCGTGAAGTCGCGGGGGCGGATCGCGTAGCCCTCGGTCGTCGTCTTCTGCTCGGGCTGACTCACGAGCCCGCGACCGTCGATGCCGTGACACGACGAACAGTGGGCTCGGTAGAGGAGCAGTCCGCGCGCGGCGCTCTCGAACGTCTCCACGGGTGCTCCGGGCTCGCTGGGTTCGAGGATCGGCGTGGTGAGGGCATCGAATTGTTTTTGGAGGTCCTGGCCTTCCAAGCCGCCAGCCTTCAACCGCTCCAGAATGCCCTGCGCGCGAAACGCGAGCACGACGTCGATGAGCTTCCAAACCTCCTCTTCGCCGATGTGCGCGAACGGGATCATCGCGGTCCCGCTGATCCCCCCGGCGATGGTCTCGAACAGGTCCTTGCCGCTGGGAGCACCGTTGGGAGACGACACGAGCCGGAGGAGCCCGCGCTTGAAGTCCCGAGGCGGCGGATCGAGAAACCGCCAGGCCACGCCCTGGCCATCGCCGCGTTCGCCGTGACACGGCGCGCAGTGCTTCGTGTAGGCGGCGAAACCCGGCAATTTCGTCGGGTCGGGGACCTTGGGCTCGCTCGGCTTCGAGTCCTGGGGCGACACGCCGAATGGGATCATCCCGGCGCTCAGAGCGAGACACATCACGAGCGGGGCGGCAGCGCGCATGGGCGATCTTCGCGACGCTTTTCCAGGCTTCAAGGATGAGAGCGAGGATCGCTTCTATAATCCGGGCCTCGTGGATGGCGCAGTTTCGGAGTCGAACGGAGGAGCGGTTCGCGCGCGCGTGCCCTGGGGGATGATCCTCGGGGTGTTCGTGCTCACTCGCCTCGTCCTCGTTCTCGCGACGTTCGTCGACTGGCCGCTCGACCGTTGCATGAGCTACGAGGTGCCGGACGCGACAGGCGTTCTGCGGACGCAGACGATCCCGTGGCAGCCGGGGGAGAACGGGGAGCTCTACTACGTGCCCGCGGCGCCGCGCCTCGACCCGTTCGTGCGGATGGATGCGAGCTTCTACCTCACGATCGCGTTCCTGGGCTACAACCCGACGCCGACGGGGGTGCCGCCGCAGGAGGCGGGGTTCTATCCGGGGTATCCGGTGGCGTGCCGCGCCGTCGCGACCGTCGTCGCGCTCGTCCTCGGCAACGGGACGAACGTCCTCGCGCTCGCGCAGCCCGACCTCTTGTTGATCGCCGTGCTCGTGTCGAACGCCACGCTGCTCTTCGCGGCGGGCGCGTTGTGGCGGCTTGCGAATTCCGTGCTCGACGCCATGTCGGCGAAACGTGCGGTGATCGCCATGCTCGTCTGGCCCACGGCGTTCTTCGGATCGGTGTGCCTCTCGGAATCGATGTTCCTGTGGCTGTCGATCGAGGCGCTCAACCTCGCACTGCAGCGACGCGGCGTGCTCGCGGGGCTCGTGGGCGCGCTTGCGGCGTTCACCCGGCCGGTCGGGTTCCTCCTGGCGCTCCCGCTGGCGCTGGCGGCGGTTCGTCGCGGCGAGCTCCGCGGTCGGATCGTGCGTGGGGTGGCGTCGTCGGGCCTGGTTCTGCTCGGTCCGCTGGCCGTCGCGGTCTGGCATCAGATCACGCTGGGCAACCCGCGCGCGTGGCTCGACGTGCAGGCGGGGTACGGGCACGGCTCGTTCCCGTCGCTCGCCGGGCTCGCGCACATCTTCCGTCTCGGCGGACCGACGCAGCTCGACGTCATCCGCGACTCCGTGCAGATCGGGGCGCTCGTGCTGGCGTTCGTCGGGTTCATCGGACTGCTCGTGCCGAAGGCGGGGCGCCGCATCCCGCGGATGCTCGCCGTCGCCGCGCTCGCGCTGATCGCCATCGGTGCCTTGAGCAACCACGTGATCTCGCTCCCGCGCTACCTCTTCGCGACGGCGCCGCTCTTCGTGGGCACGGCGCGATTGCTGCCGGGCGGGAAGGTCGGGTGGGTGCTCGCCGCGGCGGGTCTGGCCGCCCAGGTCGCCGGGTTCGTCGTGTTCATGCGGGCGTGGCCCGTCCTCATCTGACGCGGGCGGATCGGCCAGGGCCGCGGCGCTCCCGATGCCGCGATCGGCTGCTACCATGCGCGCTCGGAAATCCCGCCATGAATCCGCTGTTCTTCGCCATCCTCCTCGTCATGACGTTGGCCGCGTACGTCTTCTTCTTCCTCAAATTGAGGCAGATGGAGCGCAGCCTCGGCGCCGCCAACGCCGCGCTCGACGAGTTGCGGCGTCGAAACGAGGTTCGGGCGGCCGACGGCGATCGGGTGAGGGACGCCCTCTCGAGCCTGAACGCGACGGTCGTCGAGGTCCAGCGAGAGATCGGCGAGGTGGCTGCGACGATCGAGCAGGCGCGCATCGAAGTCCGCGCGGCGGACGAGCGCGGCGTCGAGACGTTGCGGCGCGTCGAAGAGCTGGCGGATGCGCGCGCTGCCGATGCGGCGATCGCGTCGGCCGTCGAGCCCGAGGTCGAGGCGGTGCCCGCCGCGCCCTCGGCCGTGGATCTCGCGCGCCGTCACCTCGAATCACTCGGGTTGACGCGCGTCCAGGTGGACGGAACGGCCGTGCGCGCCGACGGCCGCGAGGTCGTGCGGGCGCGCGCCTTTCGCGGCACCGACCTCTGGCACGGCCGCGTGGTGGTGAACGGAAGCACCGTCGAGTCCGAGGCCGAGCTCGGCATGCGGATGTTTCCCTGAAACGAGACGAAGACGGAAAGCGAATCGAGATGAGCCAGGCCTACATCGAGAACCTGAAGGATCACGTCGGCAAGTCGGTCACGGTCAAGGGCTGGCTCTACAACTGCCGGTCGAAGGGGAAGATCCACTTTCTGCAAGTGCGTGACGGAACGGGCATCTGCCAGTGCGTCGCCGTCAAGCAGAACTTCGCCGATGCGGAGTTCGAGCTCATTGGCAAGCTGGGGCAGGAGTCGTCGCTCACGGTGACGGGGATGGTCCGCGAGGACAGTCGCGCGCCCGGCGGGTTCGAGCTCGACGTCACGCAGGTCACGCCGATCCAGGACGTGAAGGATTATCCGATCGCGCTCCAGGAGCACGGTCCGGACTTCCTCCTCCAGAACCGGCATTTGTGGCTCCGCAGTCGCAAGCAGCACGCGGTGATGCGCGTCCGCAGCCGGATCGAGATGACGATCCGCGAGTTCTTCGATCGGAACGGGTTCACGCTGGTAGATGCACCCGAGTTCACGCCGTCGGCGTGCGAGGGCACGACGACGTTGTTCGAAGTGAAGTACTTCGATGACGACAAGGCGTACCTGACGCAGAGCGGCCAGCTCTACATGGAAGCTGCTGCCATGGCGCTGGGGAAGGTGTACTGCTTCGGGCCCGTGTTCCGCGCCGAGAAGAGCAAGACGCGCAAGCACCTCACCGAGTTCTGGATGGTCGAGCCCGAGGTCGCCTACGCGAGTCTGGAAGACATCATGGATCTGGCCGAGGGGCTCCTCACGCAGATCTTCAAGGACGTGCTGGCGAAGTGCTCGCAGGATCTCGTCGTCCTCGAGCGCGATCGCGCCAAGCTGGAAGACGTGGCGCGTGGTGCGTTCCCGCGGATCACCTACGCGGAGGCGTCCGAGATTCTCAAGGCGAAGTCGACCACCTGGGTCGACGGCAGCGATCTCGGTGCGCCCGACGAGGCCGTGATCGGTGAACACTTCGGCCGGCCCGTGATGATTCACCGCTGGCCCTACGAGATCAAAGCGTTCTACATGAAGCGCGATCCCGCCAACCCCAAGCTCGCCCTCGGCGTCGACATCATCGCGCCCGACGGCTACGGCGAAGTCGTCGGCGGCGGCCAGCGCTCCGAAGACCTGAACTTCCTCCTGGAGCAGATCAAGCTCCACGAGCTGCCCCAATCCGCGTTCGAGTGGTACCTGGACCTGCGCCGCTACGGCACCTGCCCCCACGCCGGCTTCGGCCTGGGCCTCGAGCGCACCGTCGCCTGGGTCACCGGCCGCGAGCACGTCCGCGAGTGCATCCCGTTCCCGCGGATGATGTATCGCATCTATCCGTAGGAGCGCCGCGTTTCACGCGGCCGGACGGCGGGGGCTCCCGCCCTGCCGCGAACTCGCATCGGATCTCACGTCTCTGAAACCCCGGGCGACGCGGATGTCTGAATCTCAACATCCCTCCACGCTCCCGGGCGAGCCCGGAGGTCTCGCCATCCAGCCAGGGCTCCTCGTCGAACTCGGCTGGCTTCGCGCTCCGGCAAGCGGTGATATGCTCTTGCGCATGAAGTCGACCGAGATCATTTTCCTCGTTGAGGAGGCTTCCGAGGGCGGGTTCATTGCTCGTGCGCTTGGTGAATCGATCTTCACCGAGGCGGAGTCGCTCGACGAACTGCGCTCGAACGTTCGCGACGCCGTTTCCTGCCACTACTCGTCAGGGGATGGCCCGGCCATGATCCGCCTCCACTTCGTCCGTGACGAGGTGTTCACGGCGTGAGAATGCCGCGCGACCTGACCGGCCGAGACCTCGTCCTCTCGCTGAAGTCCCTTGGGTACGAGGTCACACGCCAGACGGGGAGCCACATCCGACTGACGACGACGATGCGCGGGCAGCATCACGTGACAGTCCCCGACCACCGACCGCTCCGGGTTGGCACGCTTGGCGCCATTCTTGGTGACATTGCGACGCACTTTGGCATGTCCCGCGACGAGCTTGCTGCACGGTTGTTTGGATAGATCGGAGTCACGGGTGCTCGGGCGTGGCGCGCCGACGGAGCGCCGCGTTTCACGCGGCTGGGTGGCGGGGGCTCCGCCCCGCCGGGAACTCGGACCGGATCTGATGTCGCTGAACGGCGTGCGCGCCAGCCGTCTGAATCTCAACGCCCCTCCACGCTCCGGCGAGCCCGGAGGTCTCGCCATCCAGCCAGGCCTCCTCGTCGGACTCGGGAGGCCAGGCGCTCCCGCGCCGTCTACCCACTCGCGCCCACACCACACGTCGCCGACCGCGGTCACGCGCGTCGACGAAAGCGGCTAACTTGCATCGCTCAACGCCACCGCCTCACACCTTTCTTGGCGCTCGACCGCCTGCAGTGCGATGGCATCACTTGACCAGCTTCCGGAGCGAGGTTGAACTTCCCATCGCCCATCCAGCCGCGATCCTGCTTCGTTGCACTGGCAAGGAGAGGTGCTCGCGCCACCCTTCTCACCGCCGATCGTTCAGCCCGTTGCCCAACACGGCTGGCTGTGCAGGATTTCTGCCAGGCACGCCTCTTGCATTTTTTTTCGCCCCTATGCTGCTCACCGTTGCAGCCGAAGCTGCAAGGCCTCTCACGGCGACGTCGCATGGGCGACGGGTAAATGTCAGGCGAGGCGCAGCACGCACGGGGACTCCGCAGCGCGGAGCCTCCCACAGGAGGCAGAGATGTCAGTGTCGAACTTTCCGCTGTTGCGCTTAGGTACGGCGGACGCGTATGTCGAGACGCCGTGGATCGCGATGGCGGACAAGAATGCGATGTCTGTGACGATCCTTGGGATGAGCGGATCGGGGACATTCACGGCATCGTTGATCGCAAGTGATGATCAGGTCGGAACAGTCGTAAGAGGCAACTCGCTGCCTGTTGGAACTCTGATCCCAGGAACGGCGCTCCTGATTGGGACCGTGGTGTCATTCGGAAAGTCTGCGAGCGGCGGACTCCCGCTGACGTCGGCATGGTCCAAGGTCCGGATCTCGCCGGGTGCTACCGGCCAACAAGGCGTGTTTCAGCTTTCCATAAACACGGCCATTGATTGACTGTCGGCCTTGTCCGGTGGTCGTGACGGAGCCTACACCTGACCTGCGACGAGAGCAAAACGTGAAATACACCGCCTTGATCATCGCGTCAACCGCATCCGCACTACTTGCGACGTCACTCACACGAGATGCATCGGCAGGTCCGGCCCTCGGCCCTGCGCGAACGGCGCCGATCCGCATCGCGGATCTTCCGTTGAATCGTGCGGTCCGCGGTGTCCTTCCAGTGGCGATAGGGGGCGGTACTCAGACTTGCCAGTTGCCCGCCAGCGTCGGGCTCGCGCTTACCGAAGTCGGCAGCCCTCCAAGTCAGGTTTCGGTTACGAGCCCCTACGGGCGGCTTACGGTTTCTGTAGACGGAGCGATTGCCGCGTCTGTCGTGATTCCCTTGAACGGTCAGGGTGCTCGGTACCTATTCGATCCGCCGGTGATCATGCCGCCCGGCTCGACGGTTTCTCTCGACTGGACGCCCCATTATCAATCGAACTCTACGGCTGACGGCAACGAGCCGGCCCAGCTCTGTGTTGGCGGGTGGAGCCTGGTGCCCGGGGACATCTAACTGGGTCCATCCCCGTAGGGCGTCTCGACGTGTGCCTCAGATGAGCCAACGATGAGGGTTCTGTGGGCCTCAAATCCCCCGTGGACAAGCAGCGGATACGGCGTCCAGACGCGGCACTTCGTCGCTGCCATCCAATCGTTCGGACACGAGGTCGCCGTTCATGCGAACTTCGGGCTTGGAGGCGGGATCGTCAGGTGGCGCGGGGTGACGGTCTACCCGCAGGGGAATGTCGTGGGCGGCCAGGACATCCTCGATGCGCACGCCGCTCAGTTCGCTGCCGATATTGCGGTCACACTGTACGACGCCTGGGCGTTCGCTCCGGAGCGGTTTTCGCAAACGACTCGGCTCGTGCCATGGTTCCCGATCGACACCGAACCGATGGCCCCGATTCTCTGCCGTGCCGTCGCTCCGTGCTGGGACCGCGTCGTCTACTCGCAATTCGGGCTTCGCGCCGTCCAGGGGGCAGGGTTGGACGCCCACTATGTCCCGCATGTCGTCGACACGGTGGCATTCCGCCCGGCCGATCGGGTCGAGGCCCGAGAGTTTGTGTCCCTCCCGCAAGACCGCTTCATCGTGGGCATGATTGCGATGAACTCGTCCTTCCCCAGTCGGAAGGCGCTTCCGCAGTGCCTTCAGGCATTCGCAGAATTCCGTCGACGGCACCGGCGCGATGCTCTCTTGTACCTCCATACCCTGACGGCACGCCCCGGGAATCAGATGCACGTTGACATCGAGGCCGTCGCACGCGCACTCGGGATATCCGACGCCGTGCGGCTCGCCGATGAATACACGGTGACTGTCGGGGCGAGTGACCAGCACATGGTGGCTCTTTACAACAGCTTCGACATCCTGTTGAGCCCGAGCATGGGCGAGGGATTCGGGGTCCCCATTCTCGAGGCCCAAGCTTGCGGCTGCCCAGTCGTCGTGGGCGACTGGACGAGCATGGGCGAGCTGTGCTTCGAGGGGTTCAAGATTCCGCGTGCGGAGGCGGAGCGGACGTGGACTCAGGTCGGCTCGTGGCAGTTCACGCCGCGCGTGGACGCCATCGTGGAGGGCCTGCGGCAGGTCGAGCGCACGTGCCCGCGGAGCACGGAGGGGATCACTCGCGCGCGCGAGCCTGCACTCGCGTACGACGTCGCCGCAGTGACGGAGCGCTACCTGAAGCCCGTGATCGATGGGTTCTCCGCGCGGGTCCGCGCCGAGGCCGAGGCGAGCCCTGGCATCGCAGCCGCGACACGTGCTGTGATTCCAACACAAACAAACCGCAAGGCGACGACGCTGCTCGGCGCGCTTGCCCAGGCGGCTGACGGCCCCGTCGTTGAGATCGGGACGATCCGGACAGCTGAAGAGGTCCCGACCGAAGGCTGGAGCACGTTGCATCTCGCACGTGCGTGCGCGACGGCCGGGCGGCGGTTCTCATCATTCGATCAAAATCCCGATGCGGTCGACCTTGCGAACGGCATCCTGAGACGGCGCGGCCTGGTTCCGGTGGCCGCAGTCGCGGACGGAGTCGCCGCCATTCGATCTGCCGGTCCGATCGCGATGCTGTATCTCGACTCGTCGGACGATCCGATGCAGACACTCGAACAGTATCGCGCGGCGACATTCGTCCCGGGCGCGATCGTCGTCGTTGGCGATGTCCAGGAGTACAACGGCAACCGGCTTGGCAAGGCGACTCTGCTTGCAGAGGAGCTTGGTCAGGCCGGCGTTGAGTATTCGATCGTCGACACGGTGCCCGGGTTTCGGATGCTCATCGCGAGGCTGCGATGATCCATGCATTCAAGCGGCGACCCGGGACGCGGAGTTCATGATGCCGATCCTTGTCATCCCGAAACTCCCTGTTCAGGAACTCGAGCTGCCGGTTTTCGTCGCGACGAACCGGGTCCTCGTTTACAAGGTCGAAGCGACGGCGTCGTTGCCCTTCCGTATCGCGCGCGCGCGGGGGCTGACCCTGACGTCGAATTGCATCTCGATCATGGACGGTGCCACCGTGCTCGGGCAGATCCAGTCGTCGCTCGACGCGGTTCGTTGGACCGACTTCGGTGCGCAGTTCGTGATGCACTCGGACGTCGGCGTGACGGAGGCGCGGTTCGGAGACGCGGCGCTTTCGCAGCCGGCGATGGCCTCGAACTGGGCACGCCTGCAGTTCCTTCTCACGGCGCCGTCCGCGGGCTTTTCGGCACGAATCGAGTCGATTCTCATGTCGCAGATCAGGTAGCTGGCATGAGGGGTGAGGTGCTCGGGCCCGCGGAGGGCGGTGATCGGCTTGAGCATGCCGCAGTCGCGAGGTCATCATGAACGGAACGATCGAAGGCACCATAGCGTTCAAGACGACGGACGACGTGCTCACAGCGTCGATGTGTACAGGCAGCGCGATGGGCGATGGGGCATCAGGCCTGCACATCACCGTCGTGAAGGACACGTTCCCGACTGGCGTCGACGCCCTACTTGCGTTCCAGGCCCAGTACTCCGGGGACAACGTCAACTTCGTGGATGTGGGCGAACCTCTGAAAGTTCGCGAGTCCGATCCCGGCGCCGTGGTGTCGGACCTGCTCTCACCCGGAGCTCTTTGGTTTCGCTTCGTCGTGACGCTTTCGGCGGAGCTTGGAACCGACGTCATCGTGCGATTGTTCGCGACGGCGTTGCCTCCGGCTCGTGCGCGGGTCGTGCGGGGTGAACCTCTGGTATTCGGACTACTCGGCCGTCGCCCGCCGGCCTCGGTGCCATGATCCGGCTGGCACAGAATGGCACGGAGGTCATCCTCGATGATCTCGGCGCGGGCCTTCAGATCGTCTCCCTGACGTCGGACGGCATGGCCATTCGCTTCGACGTCGAGCCCATGGTCCAGGTGGTGATCTCACCACTTGTCTCGACGATTCCCGGCACCTCCAT
Source organism: Planctomycetota bacterium (assembly GCA_044222185.1). Lineage (GTDB taxonomy): Bacteria > Planctomycetota > CAIWVZ01 > JBGANV01. The sequence continues at coordinate 1,853,710 of JBGANV010000001.1, read as the reverse complement.
TCCTGTGCCCTTCGGTACGACCATCGCCCTGGACTCCGCAGACCTCGAGACGTTGCCCGAAACAGTCGTTCAGTCTGGTACCGCAGTCGAGATCACCTGGGGCATCCGGACCCCCTTCGCGATTTCGATTCTCCCGCTCCCCACGCCGTCGATCATCCTCGTCCGCGTCAAGATCTGGATCGAGGACGACGAAGTCGTCTTCAGATCGAAGGTCGATGCGCGGATGACGGGGTATCCGTACAGCCTGCTTCAGGTCACCTTCCCACGCCTGCGGTTCGCCCCGATCGGGGACGTGACGACCGACGTTCTGACGATGCCATGGCAGCAGGGCGGACTGATCCGCAACCCTGCGCAAACCCTCGGGAAGCCGCCCAGAGGCCACAACTTTCCGCACCCGTCGACCGCAGTCGCCATGCAGTGGTTCGCCTACTACTCGCCGGGCGGAACCATGGCATACCTGCGTACGACCGACAGCCTCGGACAACGGAAGGAGATGGAGTGGTACGCGGGGAAGACGAACACGCTGTTTGCCCTCACGAACTACCCGATCAACAACGGGCGTGCGGGCGGCGATCCGGAGTCCGGCTGGAGCTTCGAGATGCCATACGACTTCCGCATCTCGCTCATGCGCGGGAGCTGGTATGACGCAGCGAAGCGCTACAGAACCTGGGCGTTGAATCAGCCGTGGGGAAAGCGCGGCCCGATCGCGACGGCGCCCGACTTCTCCAGCCTCATTCGTGACGCCGACTTCACGACTCTGCGGGGCCGGACGTTCGACGAAATGAACGAGAGTTTCGAACCGTTCGTCGAGGATCTTCTGCGGGTGAAGGAGTTCCTGGGGGTAGCGAAGATCGCGTCGGTGTGGGGCGCCTGGAACTATGAGTCGTTCGCGACGAGTTTTCCCGACTACACCATGAAGCCGACGTTCCCCGCGGCGGTGCAACGGCTGGCCGACGAGGGGATCACGGTGACGCCCTACACCTGGCGCAGCCTGTGGTCGACGGCGTCAAAGGCGTATCGCACGTTTGACGGAGCAAACCGAGCCGCGCAGGACGCCTTCGGCCATCCGGTGCTCGATATCAATCCGTTCAACGGCGAAGTGATCGTCACGATCGACCCGACGCGCGCCTCGAGCCGTGAACTCGCCATCACCACGTGGCGGAGGCTCGTCGATGAGAGCGGCGTCCGGGCGCTCTACACCGACCACTGGATCGGCCTTCCCCCGCAGATCGATGGCAATCCCGAGCTGCCGCGCACGGGCGGCCCGGATTGGCAGCAATCAAAGCGGCTTCTGGGCGAGATGTTCAAGGCCGAGTTCAAGAGGTGGAACGGGGTTCGATTCGAGGATCCCGATTTCGCGTTCGCGTCCGAGTTCGTCGACGAGAGCGTCATCGACCTGATCGAGATCGCGAGCGGCTTCCAGGCGAAGGGCGAGGTCTACGACAGTTTCGTCCCAGCACCTCTGTACTCGACCGTCTACCACGACTACGGCATGGTCGCCGAGCGACTCATGAACAAGGAGATGATCCCGTTCACGCCGGAGCCCTGGGAGATCGCCACGCACTATCACGGAGGGCGGCTCCTCGCCCCGATCAACCCTATCGACGATGCGTACCTGCTGTCGCGGCCCTTCGAGTCGACGCCACACTTCGAGAGCTGGGACTTCATCCGGACGCTCGTGCGGTCGAATCCAGTCACGCGGAGGTTTCAGCTCCTCGGGGAGAAGTTGCGACCGCTTCCCGGGATGCTCGAGGACGCACTCGAGCGAACGGGGTGGGATGGCGACCTCATGGTGCAGGGGTCCGTCTGGCAGTCTGGTGCGGACGTTGGAGTGCTGCTCACGAATGCCGCAGCGGAACCGCGCGTGGCAGCCGTTCGGATGCTGCCGGGCCGATACCCCATGCCAGAGCTTGGCGTTCTCGTCGAGAACGAGGGCGGGAGGCGCGTTCACGTTCACGACGTGACGAATACGGGTGCGATCCGGCTCGATGTCGAACTTCCTGCGCGCTCACTCCGAGTGTTCGAGATTCTGCCCGGGCGGCCGGCGGCCGTCGTTCCGGGCTACGTCATGCTGCAACTCGTCGGCCACGCAGTACGCGACGATTTGGTGCTGCACGTCACGGAGGTCGCGCGAGCACCCGCTGCCGTCTCCGTGATGGCGGATGTCGTGCGCCTCGATGGAACGCCACTGCTGTACGTGTCGATCGATGGGTCCGATGATCGGGTCACTTGGCAAACCCTCGCAGTCGAACGAACGGACGTCGCACGGACCGTGTCGATCTATGCAACATCAATTCCAACGGCCTGGGTCCGTGCGAGCCTCACGCTCGTGGGCGGTGCGCCAGACGCCGCGTTGGTGCGATGTTCGCTGCGGCTTTCGGTCCCCGAGTTGCCGGCGGATGCCGTGACGCGCGTCTGACGTCCGCTTCGCGCCGATGGCCGAAGCGCCGCGTTTCACGCGGCTGGACGGTGGGGGCTCCGCCCCGCCGGGAACTCGCACCGGATCTGACGTCGCTGAACGGCGCGCGCCGCAGCCGTCTGAATCTCAACGCCCCTCCACACTCCGGCGACCCCGGCGTTCTCGCCACCCTGCCAGGCCTCCTCGTCGAACTCGGGAAGCCAGGCGCTCCGCGGACTCGCAACGAATCTCGGATTGCGGAATCGCGTGCCATGCGGCGTCGGAATCGCGGCGACAGGAGCGCCGCGTTCTACGCGGCTGGACGGCGGGGGCTCCGCCCCGCCGGGAACTCGCAACGGATCTCGAGTCGCGGGGCCGCTCGCGCGACAGCCGTCTGAGTATCAGGGCACCTCAACGCTCTGGCGAGCCCGGAGGTCTCGCCATCCAGCCAGGCCTCCTCGTCGGACTCGGGAGGCCAGGCGCTCCGCCGACGACGGGTTCGGGGAGGATCCAAAGTCGAGCAAACGGATCCAACGCGCCACGAGTGCGACGACCAGCACGACCGAGATCAGCCGCATGCTCCGCATGTCGTGTTCCTCCATCGGCCTGGCACGGTGCCCGAACCATGCGAACCCGCACGCGCGGGCGAGGCGTGCAGTATCCCATGGGGTTGAGCGCCATGGGTCGCCAGGCCGGATTCGCGGACGGGCGCCACCGCGTGCCCGCCGACGCAACGACCCGTTGACCGACCCCCCTCCGAGGCCGTAGAACCGGGGCCTTTCCTGTCCCTGCCCGACGTGCCCTGAATCTCGGTTCGTATCGGCGGAGTCCGAGCATGCTCAAGTCTGTCGTCACGCTCCTCGCTTGGAGTCTCGCCGCGGTCGTCCTCACGGCGCAGAACAACCCTCCGACGCACGTCAACCCGCCTCGCGCCGGGAAGCCCGGCGCGAGGCCCGTCTTCTCGCCCGGGGACGACGTGGCGAAGCCCGCCGACTCTCGCCCGGCGGACGCTCCCGCCACCGCGCCCCAGGACGCGCCGGCACCGACGAGCGGCGATCCCGTGGAGACGCTCTTCGGACGGCTGTCGCGCTGGCCGGCGAAACCGGGGAAGGACGCGGCCATCGCCCTCTCGGGTCTGGGCGCGAGCGTCGAGCCTCGGCTCATCGCCGGGCTCGGGAACAACGACTGGCGCGTCCAAGCCGCCAGCGCGTTCGCGCTCGGTGAGATGGGCGCCAAGGCCGCGACGCCCTCGTTGATCGCCGCGATCCGCGAGCCGACGAACGGCGCTGCGCTGGCCGACTTGATGGCCGCGCTGATTCGCATCGATCCGATCGCGGGGCCCCGTCAGCTCCTCCCGTTCCTCACGCACCAGGTCGGCCGTGTGCGGCTCGCGGCGCAGAACGCGCTGCCGGCCGTCCTCGATCCGCAGTACATGCCGGACCTCATCACGCTGTTCAAATCACGCACGGCGCAGACGCGCGCCGTCGCCATGGACCTCATGACGCGGGTGCCGGACTCCGCGTCGCGCGACGAGTTCATCGATGCACTCGCCGACCCGGAGGTGGGCGTGGCTGCGGTCGCCGCGCGGCACGTCGCGCGGCACGGCACGGAGACGGAGTTCAAGAAACTCCTGGCCCTCGCCCGCACGGGCACGCAGCGGCAGGCGGCGTACGCGTTGCTCGCGCTGACGGAGGCGGAGGACGTGAAGGGCGTCGTGTTGATTCCCGACAACGAGTCGGTGCGCGACCGCGCGCTGCGCATGCTGCAGGGCGACGACCCGTTCTACCGGGGTGCCGCGGCCATCGCGCTCGCGAACGTGTCGTTTCGGACGGACGACGCCACGCTCCGCGCGATCGCGGACAAGTACCTGATGCCGATCCTCATCGACACGGTGGCTGGCGGAAGCTTCTTCAACGACTACGTCGCGGTGGAGGAACTGGGCTACCGGAAGATGGAGCTGATCAGCGGCGAGAGCTACGGGCCCACGTCATCTCGGTGGCGCGCCTACTGGAAGCGTGCCGAGAACGGATTCGTCGCGCGGCGCCAGCTGCGCATGGTGACGGTCGACGACCTCGCCAGGTGCACCGTGTCGATCCGCGTGAGCGGGATGGAAGGCGGGGAGCGGGCCGCGTTGCTCACCGGCGACGTCACGGTCCTGGACCGGAACCTGCCGGGCCAGCCCCTCGTCCTCGGCGCCCCGGATCGGGACGCCATCAAGAAGGCTCTGGACTCCGCGCGGTTCTTCGCCGTGCGCGGCGACACGAAAGACCCGTCGCGCACCGATCCCGTGATCGAGATCACTCTGCGCCGGGGTCCGGACGAGTTCACACGGCGTCATTACGCGCCGTTCCCGCCGGAGATCGACGCGCTCGAGAAGACGCTGTTCGATCTGAAGCGATCGCTGGCGTGGCAGCGGTTCGCGCCCACGGATCCGCAGGGGAGGGCGCGCTACTTCGCGGACAACGCCGAGTTCTTCCATTCCGCACCGGTCGAGGCGCAGCGGGACAAGCTGCTGCAACTCGCGCTCGACAACTACCCGTTGTTCGGCGAGGACGCCCGGCTCGCCGCCGTGGACCTGCTGTCCGTGTCCGCACCCGAGTTTCGCGCGCGGAACGCGGATCGGCTGATCGCGTTGCTGCGCGAGGAGAAGACGCTGTCCGAGGCGGCAGCGCGGCTCATCGACGTGCTTGCGGTCGTCGATACGGTGCCGGTGCGAGAGGAAGTGCTCGCGTTCCTCGGCCGCTCGCCCGGAGCGCGTACGGCGGAAGTCTTGCGCCAGTTCCTCGCGAAACAGCCCAGGACCAACGTGATGGCCGCGCTTCGTTCGGAGCAGGCGAACATGCGCGCCGCGGCCGCGGAGGCACTCGCACGTTTCCGCGGCGACCGCGACGTCGTTTCGATCCTCATCGACGGGCTGAAAGACTACGAGCCACGCGTGCGCGATGCCTGCGTGCGGACCCTGGCGTCGTTCGACGACGATCGCGTCCCCGCCATGCTCGAGGCGGTGATCAACTCGCCAGACAAGCCGCTTCGCGTGCGGGCCATCGAGGCGATCGGCACCGTCATGCGCGAGCAGGGCGTCGCCCGTCTCATGGAGATCTTCCGGGACGGAGACGTGCACGATCGTTACGCCGTTCTCCGCGGACTTTCGGCCTCGCGTGGGCGGCGCGCCATCGTCGCCCTCGGTGGAATCGTCCGGGAGCACACGGACGTGCAGGTTTGCTGCGAAGCCCTGTCGACGCTCGCGCGAATCGGCGGTTCGGAGGCGACGGCCGAGATCGCCGACGCGTACGCCCGAAGCAAGTCACGTGACGTGCGGTTGCAGGCGATCGAGGCTCTGGCGTCGTCGAAGGGGGAGGGCGCGGTTCCCGACCTTCTCCCGTCGCTCAACTCGGATGACGCAGACCTGCGCCGCGTCGCCGTCCTGACGCTGGCGCGACTCGGTGCGCCGGAGGCGATGCCTCACCTCTTGCGCGCGCTGGCGAACCCCGAAGGGGACCCGTTCGCCGAGCGCGCGTTCAACCAGCTCACGTACTTCGTCTCGACGGCCAAGGCACCAGCGCTTCGTCGTGCCGAGTACCAGAAGTTCTCCGATGATTTCGGCAAGCTCGACCGGAGCGAGTGGTTCCGCCTCGCGCTGCGGGAGCTGAAGCTCGACACGGTCTTCCTCGAGTCATGGCTCGGTGGTGGGAAGCTCGACGCGAAGGGCTTTGCCGTGCTGCTCAAGGTGCTCACGGAGCGCAACCCGGCTCTGCGTGAGGCCGTCGATGCCCGGCTGCGCGCGCTGACCGACGAGCGCCTCCCGCCGTTGACGATGTCGTCGCCGATCGAAGACGCGAACGACCGTCGCGATGCGTTCGAGCATTGGGCGCAGACGAATCACGAGCGCCTCATCCGAGGGCTCGGTGGCCCGCCGCCGGCGCCGCCGGAATCTCGCCCGACGTCGCTGCCCGAATCCTCGCCGTCGAAGTGACGTCGCCTTCGCGGCGCAAGCCAGCGGAGTGCCGGTTCTCCGCCGTCTCGGCGGGGACCGGCCGGAACGCCGCGCGTCTCGCGCGGGCCGAGGTGCGCGGTTCGCGGGTCGGTGCGCGTTCACCAACATCGGCATGATCGTCGAACGGGCCTTGGCGGATCGACGCCCGTGGGACCGGACGCCTCGGCTTCGCCTCGGTCGTCCGGCGGTCCTGCCAGTCGCGCCGCCGCGTTCGCGGCGGGACGACTGGCGCTCCCTCGCGTTCGACGGGTAGTGATCGAGCGGCACCGGTGCGCCCGTTCACCGCGCGATCATCAACCACCGCGAACGCCAGCTCAGCCGACTTCAGATTTCGACTTGCGCCCCCATGTCGACGACGCGATTGGGCGGGATGCTGAAGAACGTGCTCGCCGATGGCGCATTGCGCGTCAGGAACACGAAGAGCCGCTTGCGCCACAGCGCCATGCCGCCCTTCTTCTTCACGGGCAAGAGCGTCTGGCGACCGAGGTAGAAGGTCGACTCACCTGGTTTCACGCGGAGGTTGAACTCGCTGAGTGCGCGCAGCACGGCGGGAACGTAGGGCGTTTCGACGAACCCGTAGTGCCCGGTCACCTGGTAGAAGCCCTCACCGAGGTCCTTGCATTCCACGCGGCGGTGCTCGGCGACGCGAGGCACGTCCTCCGTGAGGAACGAGAGCAGCAGGACCCGCTCGTGGAGCACCTTGTTGTGTTTCAGGTGGTGAAGCAGCGCCGGCGGCACGGTCTCCGGGTCCGAGCTCATGAAGATCGCCGTGCCGGGGATCCGGTAGGGCTTCTTGCTGGCGACGTCCCGCACCAGCGCCTCCGTCTCGATGCCGTGCGTGCGCGCGAACTGCGCCAGCATGTCGCGGCCCTGCTTCCAGGTGAACATCACGACGAAGATCCCCACGCCCATCACGAGCGGGAACCAACCCCCGTCCGGGATCTTCGGCACGTTGGCGGCGAGGAAGACCACGTCCACGACCATGAAGAGACTGGCGACGGACATCGCGAGCGGCCGGCTCCACATCCAGCGTCGTCGCGCGACGGTGTAGAAGAGTGCCGTCGTGATCAGCATGGTTCCTGTCACCGCCAGGCCGTAGGCGCCAGCGAGCCGTGCCGAACTTCCGAAGCCGACGGTCAAGCCCACGCAGGCCAGCATCAGCGCGTAGTTGACCTCGGGAATGTAGATCTGCCCGGCCTTTGCGTCCGAGGTGTGGACGATCGTCACCCGCGGCGAATACCCGAGCTGGTGCGCTTGTTGCGTCAACGAATAGGCCCCGGAGATGAGCGCCTGTGACGCCACGCATGCAGCCAGCGTTGCGATCCCGACCATGGGGTAGAGACCCCAGGACGGGACGAGCGCGTAGAAGGGGTTCGTCGCTGCGTCCGGGTGCTGGATGAGCCACGCGCCCTGCCCGAAGTAGTTGCACAGGAGCGACGGGAGCACCACCACGTACCAGGCCCACCGGATCGGGGACTTTCCGAAGTGGCCCATGTCGGCGTAGAGGGCCTCGGCCCCCGTGACCGTGAGGACGACGGATCCGAAGAGCAGGAATCCGTGGAAGCCGTGGTGGACGACGAACGTGATCCCGAGGATCGGGTTGAACGCCGCGAGGACCCTGGGCTCGCCGACGATTCCGCGCAAGCCCAGGGCGGCGATCGCTGCGAACCAGACCATGCAGATGGGGCCGAAGATCGCGCCGACCTTGGCGGTGCCGCGCTGCTGAACGAGGAACAGAACGACGAGGATGACGACGGAGATCGGCACCACGTAGGGCGTCAGGGCCGGCGTCGCCTCGGAAAGTCCTTCGACGGCACCGAGCACGGTGATCGACGGAGTGATCATGCCGTCCCCGTAGAGGAGCGCCGCGCCGAAGACCCCCGCCATGAACAACACGCGCCGCCGTACCGACGGATCTCGGCTCGGGCCCAGGAGCGCGAGCAGGGCGAAGATCCCGCCTTCACCGTGGTTGTCGGCGCGCATCAGCAGCGTGAGGTACTTGGCGCAGACGACGGTGATCAGCGACCACACCATGAGCGAGAGGACGCCGAGGACGCTCTCCGCACTGACGGCCGTGGCGTGAGGGCCGTTGAAGCACTCGCGGAACGCGTAGAGAGGGCTCGTGCCGATGTCCCCGTAGACGACGCCCAGTGCGGCGATCGACAACCCGATCAGCGCGTTTCCTCGCGCTTCGGGGTGTGCTGGGACGGAAATTTGAGAGGTCAGACTCTCGGGCACGGCATGACGCTGACGGGCTCGTCGGTTGAACGAACCTCGATGAGCGCGAAGGAGGTTATCCGTGGAGGATCGGCGGACAATCAGGTGCCGTGGCGCGCGCCTCGACCGCCGGCTGGGAAGTCGGCGACCACCTGACGGAAGAGGGTTGCGCACCGAGTCGCAAGTCCGGCGGGGTCTCCGTCGTTGCGGATGACGTACCGCGACGCCGCGCGCTTCTCGTCCAGGGAGGCCTGGGCCCGTTCGCGAACGTCCAGCTCGCCCGGGCCCCACCCCCGGGTCGAGACCGTGCGGGCGCGGCGCAATTCGACGGGGGCGTCGACGAAAACGATGGCGTCACACACGTGCCGGAGCGGGCCCTCGACCACGAGCGGGGCATCCAACACGACGACTGCCGGTGGAGATGCTGCGGAGGCGAGCTCGGCGAGGCGTTCGCCGATCATCTCCCGGACGGCGGGGTGGAGGATCGCCTCGAGGGCCCGGCGCGACGTCTCCGCATCCGCGCCCGGCCCGAAGACCCGAGCTGCGATCGCACGGCGATCGAGGCCTCCGGCGGCGTCGAGGACTGATTTTCCGAGGGCTGCGACGATCCGGTCTCGGATGGCAGGCCTGGCATGGGCCTCGTGGACGAGCCGATCCGCCTCGATGACTGCCGCGCCCTGCGCCGCGAGACCGCTGGCGACGGCAGTTTTTCCGCTGCCGATGCCGCCTGTGATTCCGAGGAGGATCGGAGGATTCATGGCTCGGATCCTGCGCGGAACGTGCCGGAGTCCGCAAGTGACGTCGTCCTCCGGGCACCCGGGAAGCCGCTCCGGTCGCAAACCTCGGCTTGACGTGACTTCCGCGAGGCGCTTAGAATCCCGCCGCTTCGTTCACCTAGGAAAAAGATGGTACGGGTAACCCCGTGTTCTGTCGCGTCATGGGGGACGTCACGCACATTGGACTGGACAGCCCAATTGGGGGCAGGGGCGCCCGAATCGGCCGCCCTGATGGAGATTAGCGGATGTCATCTGCGAAGTTGGAGCGCGGCGCCGTCAACGTCGTCTTCCTGATCGTCGTCGTGATCGTGATGTTGGTGTTTGCCGTCCTGTGGTTCACACAGATGCAGGACAACGGCGACCTCGCCAAGAAGCTCGAAGCCGAGAAGGCCAAGGCTGAAGCGGGCGAGAACAAGCTCGGCTTCGCCGAGGGTTGCTACGCGGAACTCGCCAAGATCATCGGCGCGCCGGTTCCGGCCGAACTCCCCAAGCCTGACAACTGGGACAAGCGCGGCGCAGTCCTTCCCCAGGACCCGGAAGTCCTCGGCAAGCACCTCGACGCCGTTCGCATGCGGATGAAGGAAGCGGCGACGCAGACGGAGGAGACGGCTGCACCGGTCATCCTCGTCGATGCGCTCGACAAGCTGTCCAGCCGCTACAAGGCCGTCAAGAACGACAAGGGCGCCGTGTCGGCCGTCGTCGACACCAAGGACGCCGAGATCGCCAGCCTCACCAAGCGGTTGAGCGATGCCGAAGCCGCGGCCGCTGCCAAGCAGCAGGAGCTGAACACGGAGCGCGAGAACCAGACCGCGCGCCTGTCGCAGCAGCTCAACGAATCGAACACCCAGCGTGACGACGCCCAGGCGAAGAATCGCGAGCTCACCGACGAGGTCGGCAAGGCGAAGGAGACCTCCAACAAGGAAGTCACCACCGCCAAGGGCCAGATGAAGACCCTCGAGGCGAGCGTGAATTCGCTGAAGGCGAACCTCCGCACGCAGCGCGACACCGAGAAGCCGGACGGCAAGGTTCTCGCCGTCAACCGCGCCATGGGCACGCTGTGGATCAACGTGGGCGGCAAGCAGCGCCTGCGTCGCGGGACGACCTTCAAGGTCTACGAGACGGTCAAGGGCGGCGAGAAGCTCCTGAAGGGGCGCATCACCGTCACGAGCGTCGAGGCCGACAAGTCCGAGTGCCGCGTCGATTCCGACGCCACGATGGCTGGCATCGCCGAGGGCGATTGGATCACCAATCCCTTCTTCGACCCGACCCGCGCGACCCGCTTCGTGTTCCTCGGCGAGCTCACGGGCCGATACAACAAGGAAGTCGCCAAGCGCATGCTCGAGCAGTCGGGCGCCAAGGTCGATGACAAGGTCACGGTCGAGACGGACTTCGTCGTCCTCGGACTCAAGGAAGCCCCGGATGCACCGGAACTGACCGAGTCGGCCGACTACAAGCAGGCGCAGGCGTGGGGCATCGAGGTCATCCGCTCGCGCGATCTCGAAACGTACCTCTCGAACTGACCTCGCTCGTCGCACCGAACACCCCGTCCTCCGCACGCCGGAGACGGGGTGCTTTCGTTCCTGGGGGTGACGCCTCTTCTGCGCCGGCGCAGTTCGTGCCACGCTGGCCGCGCCCATGGGTGACGCCACGACGCCTGACCCTCTCGACCGATCCCGGATGACGTTTGGCGAGCATCTGGACGAGCTTCGAACTCGGCTGATCCGTTCGCTGCTCGCGACGCTCGTCACGACGGTCGTCGCGTCATGCTTCGCGTCCGAGCTGATGGAGGTGATCGTCGCCCCCTACCAGTCGGCGATGCGGGCGTTGCACGCGGACCCGACGCTGAAGGTCGCCGGGGTGACCGAGACCTTCGTCACCTACTTCAAGATCGGGCTCATCGTCGGGCTCGCGACGGCCGCGCCGGTCTGGCTCTACCAGCTTTGGGCTTTCATCGCCGCCGGCCTCTACGACCGCGAGAAGCGCTGGGTCTATCGGTTCGCGCCGCTTTCACTGTTCCTGTTCATCGCCGGCACCGTGTTCGGTTACCTGACCCTGCTTCCCGTCGGACTCGGGTACCTCCTTCGCTTCGCCGACCCCGCGATCATCCAGAGCTGGATCCAGCTCGGCGAGTACCTCTCGTTCTTCTCCACGCTCACGCTCTTGGTGGGAGTCGCATTCCAGTTTCCGGTCGTGATGATCGGCTTGGTGAAGGCCGGGATCTTCACGCCCGAGACGTTCCGCAAGAAGCGACGCATCACGATCCTCATCATCTTCGTGGTCTCGGGGGTCATCACGCCGCCGGACCCGATCACTCAGTCGCTCGTCGCACTTCCGCTGTGCTTCCTCTTCGAGATGGGGATCCTCCTGTGCTGGCTTGCCCAGGGCCAGGATCGCCCGCCCGTGCGGTGGGACCTCTGGCGCAAGCGGGCGCGCATCATCGCCGGTGTGCTCATCGTCCTGATCCTGCTGCGTAGCCGCCTCGAGCGGTTCTGGGCGGGAATGCAGGCCGATCGCCGCGTCGAGATGGCGACGGACGGGAATCTGCCGTGGCGGGAACTCGGACGAAACGTGTTCGGTGTTCGAGCCGACGGCGCCATGCAGGTGGGGGAGGCGGTGAATTCACCTCTGATGCTCATCACGGCGGGCGATCGCCTCGCGTGCCTGCAGTTCAATCCGTCGGACGAGAAGGCCGTGGCCGTCGAAGTCCGCAGCGGTGGATACCGCGCGATGAGCATTCAGGCCGGCGCCACCGTGTGGGACATCTCCACCCCCGCGAACCTCCCGCTTTCCCAAACGCTCCGCGCCGTCCTCACGGCGTTGGAATCCGGCGGCTCCGACACGCGGGCGTTCGCCCGGCGCGTCTTCGAGATCCTCATGCACACCCGGCTTCCGGACGATCGCGACGCCGCACTGAAGGCCGCACAGGATTGGGTCGGCGTGCATGGCGCCGAATCGTTCATCCAACCCGATACCGCGGGCGATTCGCGGCGGAGCCCCCGATGAAGTCCGGCGCGGCCATCATCAGCGTGGGCGACGAACTCCTGGCTGGGCGGGTCGTCGACCTGAATGCCCATTGGTTGAGCAGCCTGCTTCGGTCGAACGGATTCCCCGTGACGTTCCGCGCGACCGTGGAGGATGACGTCGGCGCCATCGCCGCCGCCATCACCGACGCGCGATCCCGTGCGGACGTGGTCGTCGTCGGCGGGGGGCTGGGACCGACGCGGGACGACCTGACGCGTGAGGGGCTGGCTCTCGCCATGGGCGTGACGCTGGGTCGCGACCCCGCCGCCGTCGCCTTCCTCGAGGACATCTACGCGAGGCGCAACCGTCCCATGCCGGAAGGGAGTCTCGTCCAGGCGGATCTCCCCCTGGGGACGAAGATGGTCGCGAATCCCGTCGGCACCGCGCCCGCGATTCTGCTCGACGACGCGAAGGGGCTCCTGATCGTCCTGCCCGGCGTCCCCTCGGAGTTCCGCGTCATCGCGGAGACGGAGCTCATCCCGCGCATCCGCGCCCGCGCCGCGCGCGGCCCCGCGCCCGCGGCGAGGCAGGTGACGATCGCGGGCGTCCCCGAGGTTCGGGTCGGCCAACTCGTCGCCGACCTCATGGCCCGCGGACGCGATCCGCAAATCGGCAGTTATCCCAAGCTCGGCCGCGTGGTCCTCGCCCTCGAGTCACGCGACCCGGACGGCGCGCGGGCGTCGCGCAAGCTCGATGACGACGTGGCCGAGATCCGTCGCCGCCTGGGTGATGCCGTCGTCGCGGACGGAGACGTCCCCATGAACGTCTGCGTCGGCGAGCTGCTGCTGAAACGGAACATCACGCTTGCGCTGGCCGAGTCCATCACCGGCGGCATGATCGCCGACGCGCTCGTGGAGGTCCCGGGGATCTCCCAGATCTTCAAGGCCGGGTTCGTGACGTATGCGAACGAGGCGAAGGTCGACCTGCTGGGTGTCATGCCCGAGACGCTGGCGACATCGGGCGCCGTGTCGGAGGCGTGCGTCCGCGCCATGGCCGAGGGCGCGCGCACACGCGGACGCGCGGACCTCGCGCTGTCTGTCTCGGGCATCGCGGGCCCGAGCGGCGGCTCGGATGCGAAGCCCGTCGGTACGACCTGGTTCGCTCTGGCCGATGCGCGCGGGACCGTCGCGATCCGGCACGGATTCGTCGGCGACCGGCAAGCGATCCGACTCTACGCACGCGAGCGTGCGTTGGATCTGATCCGACGTCACGTGCTCGGGTTGCCGCTCGTGCCTACGGTCGCCGGCTGAGACACCGGCGCCGTCAGGCGGTGGATGGCCGCCAGGACCAGAGCGGGCGTCGCCTGGAGCAGCAGCCGATCGTAGGCGGTCATCACCTGCCAATCGAGTGGCTCGGGAGTGATCGCAACGACGACGAAGTGCGCTGCGAGGAGAATCCCCACGGGCAATATCGGGAATACGCGCTGCCGTCCGACGACCAGGATTCCCATGGCGACGAGGGCCACGTGCCCGGCCGTGTTCGCGCCCGGCGTCACCATGGGCATTGCGACTCCGCCCGGCGACGGGTCGGGGAAGCCGAGGAGAAGGTGTGCCACTTCGCGGACGAGTTGATCGACGCGAAGCAGGAGCATTCCCAGGTTCTGCCGGCCGCTGTCGAGCATGAAGAAGCTGCGGCCCATGCTCGCGAACCCACTGAGGCCGCGGATCGGGTCGTCCTTCAGCAGCTCTTGCATGAGTTGCCGCTTCAGCATGAGCCACGGCCCGAGCACGGCGACGCAGGCCGCGACGACTCCCAGCGTGACTCCAACGCGGCGCTGGCGAAGTGCCCAGACGAGCATCACCGCCACGGACGCGACGGCGGCGATCATTCCTTCGTCCTTCAGAGACGCGGCCCCGAGGGCGCCCGCGAGCGCGAGCGGCCAGGCGCGCGCGCCCGTCGCCGTGGGCGCGAGCCCCATCGTGACGAGGACCATGCACGCGGCCAGCGGCACGTCGCACAACCCCGAGATGCCGTAGTGGACGAGGAGCGGAAGCGCGCCGAGGATCAGCACCGCGAGTGCTCCGCCTGTGACGTTGCGGCGGCAGGCCAAGGCATCGAACACGGCGAGCAGCATCGCCGCGAAGATGACGAGGGGCACTGCGCGCGGGAGTCTCGGGTCGATGGGCTGGAACGCGGCACCGACTGCGGCGGTCAGGACGGCCAGGCCGCGCGGATACTCGGGATGGAACTGCACTGAGATGTCGCTCAGACGCGGTGGCGCTTCCGTCAACGCACGCGCGATCTTCGGTGCCCAGATGTACACGGCGTCGTGGTCGTGGACGATCACGTCGTGAACGTGAAACGCCGGCGTGGCGCAGACCAGCCCCACGGTGACGACGGCGGCGAACTCCGCGAAGACACGCGTCGCAACGGGCGGTCCAGGCTCGCTCGTGACGATCCCCTTCGTGCGTCTCATCGACACGACCCGTGCGCTCGCGCCGAGCACGCCCGCGGTCGCACAGATCACGCCGCCCGTCCCGGCGGTGAATCCCAGGCAGAGGAGCGCGTTGAGAATCGCGGCCGAACCGGCAAGCCCAGCGAGGAGCGTGGTGCCACCGCGTGCGATGCGCGACGTGGGGCTCGGGAGGAAGGCCGACGCGAGCCAGCCGAGAGGCCACGCGAGGAGGAGCATGGCGGCGGACGAGAAGAGGTGGGTATCGCTGATCACCGCGGCTCCTCCGTCTTCAGTCGCAGGATCACGCCGGCATCGTTCTTGAAGACCGCGGTCGCCGTCGAGTCGGCAGGCGTCGGAGGAGTGAACACGAGCGCGTACTCGGCGGCCGTGCGCCACGATTCGTTCGGCAGCGCCGCCGCCCGAACGCGCGGCCAGAGCATCCAGTTCGCCTCCATGGCCTCGCGCTGCGCCGGTCCGTCGGAGGATCTGGGGACGACCACGAGCGACGCGGTGGGCGGCACGAGTTCACGTGTGGCGGTGATGAGCGCCTCGACTCCCGGTCGCATGAGTCGGTCGACCGGGCTCGAGGGCGAGGCCTGCCGTTGATCGCCCCGCGGCCAGATCAGCGGCATGGCCCGATCGGAACCGGTTTGAGCGAATTTCGCTCGGGGCACGTCGCCGCGCTCGCCGAGGAGCCAGACCGCGCAGGCGAGCAGCGCCGCGATCCGCCAGATCCGGGGAGCTGGCGCGATCCGTACCCGACGAAGCCCGAGAACCACGATCGCGAGCGCGGGAAGGACCAGCCACCGCCATCGCAGCGGCCACAGGAGCGTGAAGAGCCAGTGCTGCCAGACCTCACGCGGATTGGGGGGGCCCCGCACGGCGTACGCCGCTGTCACTCCGCGAGGGGCCTGCCGGCGGTCGGCACCGACGAAGACGACGCCTTGGACGACGACCACGTCCTCCGGGAGCTTGTCCCAGGGAACGACGAGGGTCACGACCGCGATCCCGTGGTCATCCGCCGCCGGAAAGACGCCATGCCCCAGTTCGCGGCCCGACCCCTTCGGTACAGGCTGCTCGCTGCCGACGGTCGTCCACACGCGACCGTTCCCCAGGTGATGCGGTCCGTTCGCGGGACCGGCGAACAGCGCGAACTCGTCGCCGGGCTGACCCGTCGCCAGGGCGACCAGGCCCTCGTCCCGCGCGAAGACCGCGAGCGGCGCCGAAGTGTCGCATCCGGAGAGCACCAGGAGGGAGAGGGCGGCAAGCGAGAAGGTGCGTGCTCGGATCACGGGGTCGACCTCATTTTCAGCCGCTCCGCGCGGTGTTTGCGCACGCACCTGCTGTGGTACAACGTGGCCCCGCTACCCCGTGGTGTAATTGGTAACACAGCAGGTTTTGGTCCTGTTATTCCAGGTTCGAGTCCTGGCGGGGTAACTTCGGCGCGGTCGCTCCCGATGGCGTCCCGTTGAATCACGTTCGGCCACCGATACAGTCTCGCTCGATCGCGGGCGGGGGCTCGTCTCCCGCGCCACCACTACCCTGTGGTGTAATTGGTAACACGGCAGGTTCTGGCCCTGCAATTCTAGGTTCGAGTCCTAGCAGGGTAATGATGCGTCGAAGACCCGGGAGCGTGCTCTCGGGTCTTCTTCTTTGAACCCGGCACGGAGACTCGCCCTGAAGCGCCCATTGGACGTGCTCATCCTCGCGGCTGGCGAGGGCAAGCGGATGAAGAGCCCGCTGCCGAAGGTGCTCGTGGATCTGCTCGGGCGACCGCTCCTCGGCCATGTCATCGAAGCGGCCCGGACGCTGAAGCCGCGAAGCCTCGTCGTCATCGCCGGGCGCCACCTGCCGCTCATCAGGAAGACCCTGGGCCCGGCGTCCGACCTGAGCTTCGCGAAACAACCGAAGCCGCTCGGGACGGCGCATGCGGTGAAGTTCGGACTGGCGGCGCTGCCCAAGGGCGACTCGGACGTGCTCGTCCTCTCTGGGGATGTCCCGTTGATCCGACCGGCGACGCTCGCGGCGATCGTGACGGAGCACCGGCGCGCCAAGGCGAGCATCACGGCGCTGACCGGGGTCGTGCCGGACCCGACGGGCCTCGGGCGCATCGTTCGCGACTCGCGCGGCGCCTTCTCGCGAATCGTCGAGGAGAAGGACGCCACCGACCAGATCCGGGCGATCCGGGAGATCAACGCGGGGATCTACGTGTTCCGGTCCGCCGTCCTCCGCCGCCAGCTTCCCAAGGTCGGCCGAGCGAACGCCCAGGGTGAGTACTACCTGACGGACGTGCTGGGGCTCGAGCTCGGGGACCGCGGGAAGGTCGCGACACATCTGACGGCGGCCCTCGAGGAGGTCTCCGGGATCAACCGACCGCTCGAACTCGTTCGGGCCCAGACCATGCTCCACGATCGCCTCGTGGCCGAGCACATGGAGAACGGCGTACGCATCGTCGCACCGCACCTAACCCACATCGAAGTGGGGTGTTCCATCGGGGCGGGCACGATCGTCGAACCCTTTGTGGTGATTCGGACGGCTGTTAGCATCGCCGCCCATTGTCGGGTTGGACCCTTCGCTCACGTCCGTTCCGGGACCGTGATGGAGGAGGGATCGCAGGTCGGCAATTTCGTCGAGGTGAAGGCCTCCCGTATCGGCGCTCGCACGCTCGCGCGTCACCTGACCTACCTCGGGGACGCGGACGTCGGATCCGACACGAACATCGGCGCCGGGACGATCACGGCCAACTACGACGGCCGCACGAAGCATCGGACGCAGATCGGTTCGGAGGCATTCATCGGTTCGGGCACTGTCCTCGTCGCACCGATCACCGTGGGTGATCGTGCCACGACGGGTGCCGGAGCCGTCGTGACGGCAGGCCGCGACGTTCCGCCGGGCGGAACGGTCGTCGGAGTGCCGGCTCGGGGCCTCGAACGACGTGGGAAGACGCGCGCACGATCGACCAGGAACTCATCGAACAAGACAGGAAGACACTGATGGAACTCACGATTCTGAAGACGCAGCCGCGCCCGAAACTGGGCAGCGCCGAGTCACGTCGCGTTCGTCGCAGCGGGCAGGTTCCGGCCGTCGTCTATGGCCTGGGCCGCGACCCACACGCCTGCTCGGTCGACTATCACGTCTTCGATCACGAGTTCCACGAAGGCAACAAGACCTTCAAGCTCGAGATCGCCGGCAAGACGGAGGCTGCCCTGCTGAAGGACGTCCAGTGGGACACGTTCGGCAAGGAGATGATCCACGTCGACTTCGTCCGGATCGACCTGACCGCGCGCGTTCGCGTCTCCGTTCCTCTGGCGTTCTCAGGGCATCCTGAGATGGTCGCCGGTTCGGTTCTCGATCACGTCAGCGAGGACGTTTTCGTCGAGTGCCTCCCGACCGAGATTCCGAAGACGATCACGGTCAACCTCGAAGGTCTGAAGATCGGCGAACACGTCGATGCGAAGGACCTGAAGCTCCCGGCAGGCGTGAGCCTTTCGGACGACCCGAAGAAGACCCTCGCCTCGTACCACTACCGCCACGTCGAAGCCGAAGCCCCGGCCGGTACACCGGCGGACGCTGCGGCCGCCGAGCCCGTCGTCCTCAAGGAGAAGAAGCCAGAGGAAGGCGCGGCCGACGCGAAGGCGGAGAAGGACAAGAAGTAGTTCTCTCGAGGGCCTCCCTTGGGCCACCCACGGCTGGTCGTCGGGATCGGAAACCCGGGTGCCAGATACGAAGGGACCCGACACAACGTCGGGTTCGAAGTGGTGGACAAGGTGGCGACGCTGCTCCGTCTCGTGTTCACACACGAGGCGGGCCGCGGATGGGTGGCGCGAGGGCAGCTCGGTGGCGAGCCCTTCGTGCTGCTGAAGCCGGACACCTACGTGAATCTCACGGGTCCGGCCGTGCGAGCCATGCTCGACGAGTGCCAGGCAACGCCGGATGGCGTCCTCGTGGTCCTCGACGACATGGCGCTGGCTCCCGGTCGCGTGCGCTTTCGAGCGGGCGGCAGCCACGGTGGTCACAACGGTCTGCGGTCCGTCATCGACGCGCTGCAGACCGAGTCGGTGCCACGCCTTCGGATCGGAATCGGGTCGGTACCAGCCGAGAGCTGGCGCGAGCATGTGCTCTCGCCGTTCTCTCCGGCGGAACGACTCGAGATCGATACGAGCGTGCTCCGGGCAGCGGACGGTGTGCGGCAGTTCCTGATGGGGACGGCCGTCCAGCGGATCGCGGCCGAAACGAACCGCTCCTCTCCCGGGGTGCCCAATCCCGGGACTGGCGACGCCGGGGTTCGCAGCGAGGGCTGCGACGGCCCGCCTGACCGCGGGGAGCGGGGGGACTGAACCCATTCGGGGGTCTTCCGTGGCGAAGTACGAAGGTCTGTTTCTTCTGGACAACAGTCGGGTCAAGCCCGACGCGCCAGAGAGCACGGGTGTCATCAACGAGGTGCTGAAGAAGCACGGAGCGTCGGTCGTCAAGATCGACCGCTGGGACGAGCGCAAGCTCGCCTACGAGATCAAGGGCCAGAAGCGCGGCAGCTACGTGCTCACCCACTTCGAGATGGACGCGAAGGCGATGACGGATCTGCGCGCAGCCGTCAGCCTGAACGAGGACATCCTCCGGTCGCTCATCCTCCACATCGAGGAGGAGTTCCCGACGTTCATGACGGCGTCGCAGTACGAGGCCCTTCGGCCCAAGCGCGAGGACGACGAGCGCTCGGACGAAGGCGGGCGGCGTGATGACGGCGACCGCGGTCGCCGCAATCGCGACGAAGAGGCACTGGACGAGCTCGTCTGAAGGAGACACCCATGGCATCGATCAGCCAAGCGAAGTTGAAGGCGAAGGAAAAGAAGAAGCGCCTGAAGAAGCTCACCGAGCGGGGACCGTGCCGCTGGTGCCGCAACGACAAGAAGCAGGAGAAGGACCCGAACGCTCCTCCCAGCTATCCGCCGGTCGACTACAAGAACATCGACCTCCTCCAGCGCTTCGTCACGCCGCAAGGGAAGATCTTCTCCCGAAAGCGGTCGGGCAACTGCGGCAGTCACCAGCGGGCGTTGAAGTTCGCCATCAAGTACGCCCGCTTCCTCGCGCTCATGCCCTACGTCGGGTGAGCGCGGTACCATCCCACACAACGTGCTGAAATCATGGCCGGGATGCTCCGGCCGTCATCATCATGGACATTCTCCTCATCAAGGACGTCGACAAGCTCGGCAAGCGCGGTGACCGTGTCGCCGTCAAGCCCGGCTATGCGCGCAATTTTCTCCTGCCCCTCGGCTTCGCCATCCTGCCGACCGTCGCGAACGAGCGGCGCGTCGCAGCCAGCCGCAAGCAATGGCTCGCCGAAGAGGCCAAGATCGTCAGCCAGGCGAAGGCCCTGGCGGACCTGCTCAAGCCGATCAGCCTGATGATCGTCGAGAAGGCATCGGACGAAGGCCGCCTGTACGGGTCGGTGAACGACAAGGTCGTCGCCGCCGCACTGAAGGGCAAGGGCTTCGACCTCGATCCCCGCGTCGTGCGCCTCGATGCGCCGATCCGCGACATCGGGAACTACGACGTGCGCATCCACCTCCACTCGGATGTGGAGCTGTACATGCCGGTCAAGGTGCGCGCCGAGGGATTCGAGGATTGGGAGCCGGGCCAGACGCTGAAGAAGACGGCGGAGGCCGAGACTCCGAAGACGTGATCGCTGGGCGCCAGTGCCCGGTGTGATTTCGTTCGCGCGTCGCTGCCACCTCGCGTGGCGGACGGCGCGCGGCTCCGGGAGCTGAAGGGACGTGGAGAAGGGAATCGAGGAGCTCGTTCCGCCCCACAATCTGGACGCCGAGATGAGCGTTCTCGGGGCCGTCCTCCTCGACAGCGAGATCGTTCCCGAGCTGGGAACCATTCTCAAGCCGGAGGACTTCTACCGGCGTCCGCACCAACTCCTCTTCCGGACGATCCTCCAACTCGCCAACGAGGAGGACAAGGTGGACGCGGTGACGCTCCACGCCCGACTCGTTCGCGAATCCATCGTCGACGAGGTCGGCGGGAAGGCGTACCTGGCGTCGCTCCTCCAGACGCTGCCGTCGACGGCTCACGTGCTGGCGCACGCGAAGCTCGTCAAGGAATGTGCAATCCGTCGGCGCCTCATGCGCACGTGCGACGAGATCCGCGCAGAGAGCATGACCGGGCGCCTCGACTGCGAAAACCTCGTGGACCTGGCCGAACAACGGATCTTCGAGATCTCCAACGAGGACGGGAAGAACGAGACCGTGGAGGTCGGAGACATCCTGGCGGAGACCGTGGAGAAGATCGGCGCCATGCAGGGCGCCCGAGGCGGTATCACCGGGATCGACACGGGCTACTACCGCCTGAACGACCGAACGGGCGGCTTCCAGCGCGGGGACCTCGTGATCATCGCTGCGCGCCCGTCCATGGGAAAGACGACGTTCGCGATCAACTGCGCGCTGAACGCGTGTCTCGGAGACGGCTCCACGGTCCTGTTCTTCAGCCTCGAAATGGGTGCCGAGCAGATCCTCACGAACATGCTCTGCGCGACGGCGAGCGTCGATGCGAGCCGTTTGCGGCGCGGCCAGCTCTCGAAGCCCGACTGGGACAAGCTCCACGACGCCGCCACGCGGCTGCACGGCGCGCCGTTCCTCATCGACACGTCCTCGGGCGTGACCCCCATGTCCATCCGCACGAAGGCGCGCCGAGTGAAGGCCCGCCGCGGGAAGCTCGACCTCATCATCGTCGACTACCTGCAGATGATGGGGACTCCGTCAGCCGAGTCGCGCCAGCAGGAGATCGCCATGATCTCGCGGGCGCTGAAGGGGCTGGCCCGAGAGCTGGAGTGCCCGGTCCTCGCACTGTCGCAGCTCAACCGGGCCCTCGAGAGCCGCAAGGATCATCGTCCCCAGCTCTCCGACCTCCGAGAGTCGGGCGCCATCGAGCAGGACGCGGACCTCATCGTCTTCCTCCACCGCGAGGACTACTATTCAGGCGAAGCCCAGGCACCGGACCAGGGACGCAAGACGGAAGTCATCATCGGGAAGCAGCGAAACGGACCGACGGGGAAGGTTGAACTGCTGTTCTTCCCAAACCGGCTGAGGTTCGAGAACTACGCCGAGGGAATCGAGTGATTGCCAACGCCAGTCCAGTGCGCGGCCGGAGTCGTTCTTGGAACCCCGCCGCTCGCGTGCGTCCTCTTCAGTGCATCCTGCTTTCGTGCGCCATCCTCGCGCTCGCGATGCCGGCGCTCGCACAGGACGCCGAACAGTACAACGGGCGCGTCGTGAAGAAGATCGAGTTCATCGGGCTCGTCCGTCTGACGCCCGATGCCGTGCGAGCTCGCATGTCGATCAAGGAAGGGAAGCCGTTCCAGGCGGACGCCATGCGCGCGGACGTGAAGTCCCTCGTCGCCGACAAGATCTTCTTCAACATCCAGAGCTTCCGCGTGCGGCCGTTCGAAGACGGCGTCGCCGTCTCCATCCTCGGTGAAGAGAACGTCCGCGTGCTCGAGGTGAGTTTCTTCGGCCTCGTCACCGGCACACGCGAAGAGCTCATGCCTCTCATCAAGACGGTCGCGGGCGGGCTCGTCGACCAGTTCACGTTGGACGTCGACCGGCAGGCGATCATCGACTGGTACCGTCAGAAGGGATTCCACTTCGTCCAGGTTTCCGTGGAGCAGGACAAGCTCGAGGGCGTGGAAGGGCTCGTGATCGTCTTCAAGATCACCGAGGGCCCCGAGGTCGAGATCGAGCACGTGGCGTTCGAGGGCAACCACGCGTTCTCGAACGACGATCTGCTCAAGGCCATGCCGAAGGTGAACGAATCCGGCCTCTTCAAGGACGCACCGTTCGTGCTCACGGAGGTGCAGCGCGACGTCGTCCAGCTCACGCGCTTCTACCACCAGGAGGGCTACCTGGACGCGGAGGTGACGCTTCTCGGCTGGGAGCCCAACAAGGATTTCACGGAAGTCTCTCTGCGCATCGGCGTGAAGGAAGGCGAGCCATACATGGTTCGCAGCTTGACGATCGAAGGCATGACACTCTTCGACCCCAACGAGGTGATGCAGGAGATGGAGACGAAGGTCGGTGGCCGGTACCGCCCCGGCGTCGACCTGGGCCGCGACATCAAGAAGCTCCTCGACCGCTACAAGGAGCGGGCGTTCATCGACTGCGACATCCGCGAATCCGGTTCCTCGGTGATCGACCTCGAGAAGAACGAGGTGGACGTCATCCTGAAAATCGTCGAAGGCGAGCGGATCTACGTCGGCGAAGTGGAGATCAAGGGGAACATCGAGACGAAGGACAACGTCATCCGCCGCGAGATCGAGATCTTCACGGGCGAGCCGCTGGACGAGAAGAAGTTCGAGAAGGCGAAGCGCCGGATCTTCAACCTCCAGTACTGGGCTCAGGGCCCCGACGGGTTCAGCGGCGATTACACGGACATCACGAACGCGCGCTTTCAGAACTACCGGGAGGCCTACGTCACGCTTCGGGATACGAAGCGCGAGAACGTGAAGGACGTCATCTTCTCGGTGAAGGAGCGCGATACCGGGAGCATCAGGTTCGCCGTCGGCGTGGGCTCCAACAACGGCGTGATCGGCGACATCACGTACGAGAAGGACAACTTCGATCCCACGGATCTGCCGGAATCACCCGGGGATTTCTTCGACGCGTTCACCGGTGGCGGGCAGAGGCTCACGTTGTCGGTGCAGCCCGGAACGCGGCTGACGCGCATCGTGGGCTCGTACTACAACCCGCGAGTGTGGGACTCGGACTTCTCGTTCCGTCAGGACGGCTACCTGTCGTTCGCATTCCGCGAGTCGTGGCGCGAGGACCGCATCGGCGAGCGCACGACGATCGGCCGCAAGCTCGGCGAGGACATGTTCGCGTCGATCACCATGCGGAACGAGCTGATCGAGATCAACGACATCTCGCACGATGCGCCGCAGCTCGTGTTCGACTTCGAGGGCGAGCGTCTGCTGTCGTCGCTTCAGCTCGACTGGCGTCTGCTGCGCGTCGACAACTTCGTCGACCCGACCGACGGCTACATCCTGAACGTCTCGTGGGAGCACGCCGGCCTTTGGGGCGACATCGACTTCAACCAGGTTCTCGCGACGGGCGAGTACTACGTCCCGCTCCATGAGGACGCAGAAGAGCGGTGGCACGTGCTTCGCTTCAAGGGCACCGTCGGGTGGGCCCACGAGTTCGGGGACACGCGCGACATTCCGATCTACGAACGGTTTTTCGCGGGCGGGGCCAACTCGCTACGCGGTTTCCAATTCCGCGGCATCGGCCCTCGCGACAACGGCGACCCGATCGGTGGCAAGGCGCTGTGGCTGGCGAACGCCGAGTACTCGTTCCCGCTCGTGGGCACCGCGCGTCCTGGCGAGCCGAGTCTGCGTGGCGTCGTGTTCGTCGACTCGGGGTCGCTCGCGCTGAGTTGGAGCGATTCGGCGATCGGGGACGTACGGGTCAGCGGTGGCTTCGGCTTACGCATCGTGATACCGTTCCTCGGCTCGCGGCCGCTTGCATTCGACTTCGGCTTCCCGTTCGTGAGTCAGGACGGCGACGAGGAGAGGGTGCTCTCCTTCAGCTTCGGTTCGAATTTCTGATGGAGCCCGCGGCGAGCCGCGGAATTGTCAATCGAGGAGTCCTCATGAAGCGAGCTGCTCTCGTTCTCGCAACCTTCGTGGCGTTGATCGTTCCGGCCTTTGGCCAGCAAATGCTCGCGTTCGTGGACGTCGAGCGTTGCCTGAAGGAATACAAGAAAGCCGTCACGCTCTCGGACCAGATCAAGACCCAGGTCGACGAGAAGGTGCGCAGCCTCACCGAAGATCGGCGCAAGATCGCGGCGCTGAAGGAGACTCTGGACCTCTACACCAAGGGCTCCGAGCCGTGGATCGAGCAGCAGAAGAAGATCCGGCTCGCTGAAGCCGAGGCGGACCTCGAGGAAGCGTCGATCACGTACAAGACGTCGAAGACGCTCGCCACCGAGCTTTCCAAGCTCTACGACGACGTGCGTCGCGAGGTGAAGGCCGTCGCCGAAGCCAAGGGGTGCAAGGCGGTGTTCATGTACGTCTCGGGCAGCATCGAAGGCGACAACAAACGCGACGTGATGAACAACATCATGGTGCGCCCGGTCCTCTTCTACGTGCCTGACTGGGACATCACCTCCGACGTCGTCGCACGCCTGAACAAGTGATCCGCGCGTGAAGATCGCGGCCAGCGAACTGGCGACACTGCTTCAAGGGCGGGTGGTCGGCGACCCGTCCGCCCTCGTCTCGAACGTGAATGGCGTCGAGATTGCGGCTGCGGGTGACGTCACCTTCGTAGCGCAGGAGAAGTTCTTCGCATTGCTCCCTTCGACGCTGGCTTCGGTCGTCGTCGTCGATCGAGAGCATGCGGGGTGCCGCGCGACACAGATCGTCGTTCCGGACGCCAACCTCGCGTTCGCGAAGCTCGTGGACTACTGGCAGCGTACGCGTGCGCGCGGTGAGGGTGGCGTTCACGCTCGCGCAATCGTGGATCCGGCGGCGGTCATCGACGTGACGGCGTCCATTCGCGCTGGCGCCGTCGTGGGCGCCCGGTCCCGGATCGGCGCTCGCACGATCATCTCGGCGAACGCCGTGATCGGTAGCGACGTCGTCATCGGGTCCGACTGCCTCGTCCATCCCAACGCCTCGCTGCTCGATCAGGTCCGTCTCGGCGACCGCGTCATCATCCACGCCGGCACGGTCATCGGATCGGACGGGTTCGGCTACGCAACGGACGATGGGGGCACTCACCACAAGATTCCCCAGATCGGCACCGTCGTCATCGAAGACGACGTGGAGATCGGCGCCAACGTCTGCGTCGATCGCGCGCGGTTCGCCGAAACGCGGATCGGCAAGGGGACGAAGATCGACAACCTCGTCCAGGTCGCACACAACGTCATCATCGGACCGCACTGCATCATCGTCGCGCAGGCCGGCATCGCCGGCTCGTCGTCGCTGGGCCACCACGTGGTGCTCGCGGCGAAGGTCGGTGTCGCGGGCCACGTCCACATCGGCGACAGGGCGCAGGTTTCGGCCATGAGCGGGGTCAGCAAGGACCTGGAGGCCGGGGGCCAGTTCCTCGGGATTCCAGCGATCCCATACGGAGCCGGCCAACGGGCGCGCGTCCTCCAGACCAAGCTCCCTGAGATGCACCACAAGCTGCGCGAGGTCTCGAAGAGACTGGATCAAATCGAGGAGGAGCTCGGACGCCGTTCCGACGCTCGTGACAAGACGTGAGAAATCAACGCACCGTCCGCAACTCCGTCACTTTCCGCGGTATCGGGCTGCACACGGGGCGCGAGGTCACGGTCGTCGTGAAGCCGGGTGAGCCCGACACGGGCGTCGTCTTCATCCGCACGGACGTGCCCGGCAAACCGCGGATCCCGCTCCGGCGCGACCTGGCGGTCAAGCGCGATCGGCAGTCGGCGATCAGCAACGGCGAACTCGAGATCGGGACGGTCGAGCACCTCGCCGCCGGCCTCTACGTACTCGGGATCGACAACGTGCAGGTGGAGATCGACGGATCCGAGCTTCCGGGGCTGGACGGCTCGGCACTCCCGTACGCCGAGGGGCTCCGCGACGCCGGGCGCCAGGAGCAGAAGGCGCCGCGCAAGGTCTTCCAGCTCGATCAGCCGGTCGCGGTCGCCGAGGGTGACGCGACGCTGACGGCCTTCCCTCACCCCGCCGCGTTGCGCATCTCCTACACGCTCGACTACGGCAACGCGCCGGGGCTCAAACCACAGTTCGTCACCGTCGACGTCAACGAGGAGAAGTTCCTCACGCAGATCGCACCGGCGCGCACGTTCTGCCTCGAGGTCGAGGCGCGCAAGCTCCAGGAGATGGGGCTCGGCCTGGGAGCCAACACGAAGAACACGCTCGTGATCGGCGAGTCCGGCGTCGTCGACAACACCTTCCGGCTCGACAACGAGCCCGCGCGGCACAAGGTGCTGGACCTGCTCGGTGACCTGACCATGCTCGATGCGGACCTCGAGGCGCACATCGTCGCCACGAAGACCGGCCATCGGATGAACCTCGAGCTCGTCACCCGCCTGGCTGCGCGGCTGAAGATGCTCGAGGTGCAGGGGATGGTGGCGTCGGAGACCGCCCTCGACATCAAGGAGATCATGAAGATCATCCCGCACCGGTTCCCGTTCCTCTTCGTGGACCGGGTGCTGGCGCTCGAGGGATACCAGCGCGCCGTCGGAGTGAAGAACGTCTCCATCAACGAGCCGTTCTTCGAAGGGCACTGGCCGGGACAGCCGATCCTTCCGGGAGTCGTGCAGGTGGAGGCCTTGGCTCAGCTCTCAGGCGTCCTGCTTCTGCGCAGACTGTTGAACACGGCCAAGGTCGCCGTGCTGCTTTCCATCGATCGCATCAAGTTCCGCCGGCCCGTGGTGCCGGGCGACCAGCTTCGTCTGGAGTGCGAAACGCTCTCCATCCGTGCGAAGTCCGCGAAGGTCTACGGCCGCGCGAGCGTCAACGACGAGCTGACGTGCGAGGCGATCATGAAGTTCATGCTGATGGATGCGTGAGGCGATTCCACTCGTGAGCGCAACCGTGGAGATCCATCCGACCGCCGTCATCCACCCGACTGCCGTGATCGGCGCCGGAGTGACGATCGGTCCGTACACGGTCGTGAACGAAGCGTGCGAGATCGGAGACCGCACGCGCATCGGTTCGAACTGCAGCATCGGCCCGTTCACGCGTTTGGGTTCCGACAACGTCATCCACCACCACGCGGCCGTCGGCGGCGATCCCCAGGATCGACTGTACAAGGGCGAGATCACCTGGCTCACGCTCGGCGACAACAACCAGATCCGCGAGTTCGTGACTCTGAACCGCGGCACCATGAAAGGCGACGGCTACACCCGCATCGGGAGCCGGAACCTCCTCATGGCGTGCTGCCACGTAGCGCACGATTGCGTCGTCGGCGACCAGGTCGTGATGGCGAACAACGTCCTGATCGCTGGTCACGTGATGATCGACGACGGCGCGATCCTTAACGGCGCCGCCTGCGTCCAGCAATTCACGACGATCGGCCGCCTCGCGTACGTCGGCGGACTCACGCGAATCGTGCAGGACGTACCGCCCTACATGATCGTCGAGGGCAACCCGGCGAAGGTGTGGAAGGTCAACGTCGTCGGGCTTCAGCGCAACGGCTATTCGGAAGACCAGATCGCGGCGCTGCGCGAGGCCCACCGCACGGTGTTCCGGAGCAAGCGTCCTCGCACCCAGATCCTGGACGAGGTGGCTTTGCAGCCGAACGTGACGGCGGAGGTCGGCGACCTGGTCGAGTTCCTCAGACGAACGGAGCGCGGGGCCTTCGGACGGGCGCGGGACCCGTCGTGACCTCGGGGGATCGCATCGACGTCGCCGTCGTCGGCGTGGGACACCTGGGCAAGATCCATGCGCGAATCCTGTCGGAGATCCCCACGTGCCGCCTCGTGGCCGTCGTCGACCAGGACGGAGCGCGTGCCCAGGAGATCGCCAAGGCCTCGAAGTGCGCGGCGCTGACCTCTCCGGATCAGCTCCCCCCGAGCGTGCGTGCCGCGGTCGTCGCCACTCCAACGATCCATCACCACGCAGTCGCAGGTCGGCTCCTCGATCGCGGCATCGCCTGCATGGTCGAGAAACCTCTCGCATCGACGCTCGCGGAGGCCACGGACCTCGTCGACCGCGCGCGCCGCGCGGGGACGGTCTTGATGGTGGGACACGTCGAGCGCTTCAACCCCGCGATCGTCGCGATCCTCGAACGGCGCATCGTGCCGCGATTCATCGAGGCTCAGCGAGTGTCGCCGTTCAGCTTCCGCTCGCAGGACATCTCGGTCGTACTCGACATGATGATCCACGACATCGACATCATCCTCTACCTGGCCCAGTCGCCGGTCGAGACGGTGGATGCCGTCGGGGTGGGAGTCGTGGGCGACCTCGAGGACCTGGCGAACGCGCGCATCACCTTCGAGAACGGGGCCGTGGCCAACGTCACCGCGTCGCGGCTCGCGCTGAAGACCGAGCGCAAGATGCGGATGTTCGCCCCCGAGGGCTACGTCACGCTCGACTTCTACAAGAAGACCGGTCAGATCATCCGGCCGGGCGAGGACCTGAAATCCAGGATCGCTGCGCGAACGCTCGACCTGTCGAAGATCAATCCGCTCGACATCATGCTGAAAGACATGCTTCGGATCGAGAAGCTCGAGATCCAGGAGTTCGAGCCGCTGAAGCGTGAGGACACGGAGTTCGTCACGGCGATCCGCGAGGGGCGCGCCCCGAGCGTCACGGGCGAGCACGGCGTTCAGGCCATGGCCGTGGCGGAACGCGTCGTCGAGTCGATCCGCTCGCGCCTCCGCCGCTCGGGCAGCGCGCCGAAGACCTCCTCCTGAGGAACAATCGCATGAAGGCATACCCCCTGCACGCACGAAGCTCCTGCAAGCTCACGCTCGTCTCGTTGGCGGCGCTCCTCATGCTGGCGACCGGCTGCGCGTCCGATCCGCCGGGCAGCCGCGAGGCGATGCGGCTCGACGGCACCACGATGAGTTCGTTGTTCTGGCCCGGGACCGAGGGCAGGTCCGTGCAGCTCGACGCGACCGTCAGGAGCCGGGGGAGCGTCGTGCCCGCAGTGCGGGTCGTCGTCACGAGCGAGAGCGGGGCTCCGACGGCAGACGCGCCGACCGTCGTCGTGACGGGTGAAGGCGTGGCGGTCGACAGCGTGACCACGCAGGGCAACACGCAGCTGGTCCGCTTCCGCGCTCCGGGGCTCGAAGACGGGGCGGCGTTCACGCTCGACGTGACGGCACCCGATGCCGTCCCCTCGCCCTACCGCGTCCGCGTGACGCCGATCCTCCTGGCGCCGAGCGAGAACCCCTGACCGGACCTGCGAGCTATCGCGGGACCAGGAGCCACACGGTCATCGTCGAGTCGACGTCGATGCGTTTGACGACGCGTCGGCCGTCGCGCAGACGGACGTAGGAGTATCCCGTGGGACCCTGGGCCTTCGCCGCGGCCAATGCCTGGTCCGAATCCAGGTCGCGGTACCAGCGGGTGATGACGACGACGGGACGTCGTCCTTCGGGCGTCGTGGGGAGCGGGAGGTCCCTCGGCTCGACCGGCGAGATGTCCTTGGCGTACGCCCAGTACGGCGTGACGTTCTCGAAGCGCAACGGTTGACGCAGGAGTGCGGTGTAGATCGCGTCTCCCGACGCCGCACCTCCGACGGCGCGCGCGACCTCGACGGCCGCGCGCACGTTCTCGCGGGAGTTGCCGCCAGCGTGCGCCACGCCCAGCGCGAGGAGGACGCCGATGAACGTGCCGGCGATCGGTCTGAACCACCGACTGCCGCGAAGCCTGCCCAGGGCGTCGGCGAACACGATGGGCCAGACCCACGAGGCCGTCGCGAGATATCGCACGTGGACGCGTTGCCAGCCGAGGATCGACAGCGCGATGGTGAGGAGGAAGAGGATGACGGCGAACGTGCACGCCGAGACCGTGGATGGTGATGCCCGGCCACGCCCGGCACTGCGACGCTCCGCCCAGCGCGCCGCGACGAGGCTCACGACCGCGAGCGCCAGTCCGACGCAGCCGACCAGGGCGAGGATCGACCACGGTCGGCCCAGCGAATTCACCATGGGCACGAGAGTCTTCAGGGGGCCCTCGAGGGCTTCACGCCAGATCGATCCTCCCGCGTCGCGTCCCTGGGACGCCGGGGGTACGAGTTCCTGCGGGCGGTTCACCATCCAATCCGCGTAGGCCATGAGCCAGGGGATGAATGCGCACGCCCCGAGCGCACCGGCTGCGATCAGCCAGGGCAGCGAAAGCAGTCGTCCCAGTTCGATGCGGCCGTCGTCACCCCGTCGGCGGAGGATCACTCCAACGACGACGCGTGCGGCGCCGATCGCTGCGATGATGGGCGCCATCAGGTAATGAGTGAGGACCCCGGCCGCAGTGGCGAGGCAGAAACCGACCCAGCGGAGCGGCTTCGGGCCCGCATCCGAGAACGCGCACGCGGCTGCCAGCGAGCTGAACAGCGTGAGCCATGCGTAGGGCCGCAACTCGGTCCCGTAATGCACGCAGGCCGGGATGGCGGCGAAGGCCAGGCCGGCGAGGACGAAGCCGTCGTCCTTGCCGCGCGTCCTGCGGGCGAAGATCGCCAGCGGCAGCAACGTGAGCAGGTTCGCGAGTATGGGGACGATCCGGAGCCACGCGGCGCGTTCGAACGCCCCGAGCGCGTGGAGCGCGAGATAGAAGAGAGGGGGATGGAAGTCCCAGTGCGTATGTTCGAGGACACTGGAGACGTCGGCCGGCGCCGCATGGGCGAGCGAGTGGAGTTCATCGAGCCAGAGACTGGTGTTCGAGGCCTGCCAGACGCGCAGAGCGATGAGGAGGCCGACGGCGACGAGGACGCCGGTTCGCGGCTTCAGCAGGGGCTCCGGTTCGCGACGAGTTTCAGGGGATGGTGGCACGCGTTTCACGGATGGATCGCCAGGATCATCATCGGTTCGGACCCCCGTGAAAAGCCCGAACTTGGTGGCGATCGAATATCCACTCGCGGAATGGCCGGGTCGACCGCACTGAATCCAGCATGCAGGTGCGGACGATACTGACCCTGCGATCATGGAGCCGACAACACCTGCAACTCTGGATGCGCCCGTGCGCGTGGTTCCCCTTCCCGCGGGAGGGATCCGGCTCGTTCTTTCGGGATCGGTGACGTTCGACCACGCCGAAGAGCTTCGGCGCGCAGCGATCGGAATGCTGGATTCCGAGGGCAAGACGGAACTGGAGTGGGAGCAGGCCGAACGGCTCGATGCCAGCGCATTCCAGCTGGTGATCGCGCTCAAGCAGGCGCTCGAGAAGCACGGACGCAAGCTCCACGTGGGGCCGGCGAGCCGCCTGGTTTCGGATGCGATGAGGATGGCCGGCCTCGGCTTCCTTTCGCATCTGGAGTAGTCCGGCGCGGTGGGTTCGCCGTTCGGGATACGACGAACGGAGTGCGATAGCTCGTAAGTGCGATTCAGGCGATCGAAGGAGAGCGAGAGGATGACATCTCGGCAGGAACCGGGCACCCATGGCGATGCGAGCCATGCCCCGATCGACGACGCAGGGGGGACGCTGGTGGCGGACTCGACGTCCGGCACGGATCGCGCCCAGCTTCTGCAGAGCCTGGAAGCCGAGGCCGCGGCCCACAGCCCCATCCTCAGTGTGCTCGCGGAGCAACTCCGCCAGACCGCAGGCCAGATCGAGCAGGCCGTCGTCGGCGTCTGCAACAACTTCCAGGGAATGGCAAAGCGGGCCCGCGAGTCCGTCTCCGAGGCTCGCAAGGTCCTCAGCGCCGAACCCAGCGCGTCAGGTGGAGGCGACAAGCGCGGCGTCGACAAGCTGATCAACACGACCCGCAGCACGCTGGAACACCTGATGGAGCGGATCCTGAAGGGCAGCCAGCTCTCGATGAAGGTCGTCTACCGCATGGACGACGTCGCGTCGGGAATGAAGCGGATCGTTCAGACGCTCGACCAGGTCAACGAGATCGCCAACGTCACTCGCGTGCTCGCCATCAACGCGAAGATCCAGGCCGTCCACGTCGGCGAGATGGGGAAGGGATTCTCCGTCGTCGCGGACGAGATCTCGAGCCTCGCACGGCGGTCGGACGACATCGCTCGCCTCATTCGCGACATCATCGGCGAGGTCGGGCACGAGGTTCAGGAGACGGTAGAGGACCTTCGCGTCCTCGCGTCGGAAGACATGAATGAAGTTCTGCTGAGCCGGACGGAAGTGGAGAACACCTTCGGCATCCTCAGCGAGACGCACCAGGCCATGGAGGACTCCCTCCGCACGGCTTCGCAACGTGGCGAGGATCTCGCCGGCGAAGTGGCGGGCGCCGTCATGGCCATGCAATTCCAGGATCGAGTCAATCAGCGCATCGACCACGTCGTGCGCGCACTCGATTCGATGAAACAGGCGCTCGACGGTCCCCTCGAGGCGCTCCTGCCGACCCGCCCCATCTGGGTCGAGAACCGGCAGGAGGAACTCGTCGCCCGTTTGCGTGCCGGGTACACGATGGAACAGGAGCGGCAAATCCTTTCCCAGGCGCTCGGGTCGACCAGCGAAGTGCCGGCCGATTCGGGGAGCGACATCGAGCTGTTCTGAGCGCGGAGAGCATGACGTGAGCAAAGCGGCGCTGATCGTCGACGATTCGACAACCATGCGACAGATGGTGGCCTTCACCCTCAAGGAGGCGGGCTTCACCGTCTTCGAGGGCGGCAACGGGCAGGAAGGGATCGACCAGCTCGAGAAACAGCAGAAGGTCGATCTCATCATCACGGACCTGAACATGCCCGTCATGGACGGGATCCAGTTCATCAAGCAGGTCAGGACCCGTGCGGCGTGCAAGTTCACGCCAGTGCTGATGCTGACCACTGAGACGAACGACACGAAGAAGCAGGAGGGGAAGGCGGCAGGCGCGACCGGTTGGATCGTCAAGCCGTTCAACCCTGATCAGCTCCTCCAGGTCATCAAGAAGGTCGTTCCCTGAACCGTTGAGGTGCGCCCATGCAGATCGATCTCAATCGGTTCCGAGAAGCGTTCTTCGAAGAAGCGAACGAGCACGTCGCCAACATGGAGACGGCGCTCCTCAAGCTCGAGACCAGCCCCGACGACCGGGAGCTCCTGAACGAGATCTTCCGCGCTGCCCACTCCATCAAGGGCGGGAGCGGAACGTTCGGGCTCGAGGGCGTCACCCGATTCACCCACTCGCTGGAGAGCCTGCTCGACAAGATGCGTGAAGGCGAGATCGCGGCGACGAAGCCGCTCATCGACCTCGTCCTGCGCTCGCGAGACGTTCTCCTGGAGCTCCTCGTGTCGGCGAAGGAAGGCACCGCGCCGCCGTCCAACGTCGACCAGGTGCTGGGCGAAATCGACGGGGTGCTGGCGAAGCACGGTGCGCCCACGCACGGGGCATCGGTGGCCGGCGCCGCCAGGCCCACGGCGACGGGCGCTTCGACCTGGAAGATCTCCTTTCGCCCTGCCCGAAACATCTTCACGCAGGGCATGGATCCCCTGCTGGTGCTCCGCGAGATCGGAGAGCTCGGAACGTTGTCCGACGTGACCCTCGATCTCGCTCGCATCCCCGCCCTCGATGATCTGGAGCCGCTCGATTGCCATTTGAGCTGGAGCCTGCGGCTCGAGGGGCGGGTCGACGAGCAACGCATTCGCGACGCCTTCGCGTTCGTGGAAGACGGGGCCGAGATCAAGATCGAATGCTGCGGAATGGCTCCGGCGCAGGAGATTCCCGTCGTCGCCGCACCCGCGGCCGAAGCGAAGAAGCCGGTGGCTGCGGATGACGCGTCACTCGTGCTGCGGAGCGAAAAGGCTCCGCCTGCGAAGACGGGCGAGCCGACTCCACGAACCCCCGCCGGTGACGGCGCATCCATCCGGGTCGCGGTCGACAAGATCGACAAGCTCATCAACCTGGTCGGCGAGCTCGTGATCTCTCAGTCCATGGTGTCCGACGTCGTGACTCACTTCACGACGGAGAAGCTGGCGCGGCTGAACGAGGCCGTCGCCCAGATGGAGCGAAACACGCGCGAGCTGCAGGAGCGCGTGATGTCCGTGCGGATGGTGCCGATCGGCAGCATCTTCAGCCGCTTCCCCCGAGTCGTGCGGGATCTCGCCGGCACGCTGAACAAGAAGGTCAACCTGGTGATGGCCGGTGAGGAGACGGAGCTCGACAAGGGCGTTGTCGAACGCATCGGCGACCCACTGACGCACTTGATCCGCAACGCGCTGGATCACGGCATCGAGGGGCCCGAGGACCGGCTGGCGTCTGGAAAGCGCGAAGAGGGAACCATCCGGCTCGCGGCATCCACGCAAGGTGGCACCGTGGTCATCGAGGTCTCCGACGACGGCCGTGGGCTGAACACGGAGCGCATCCGCAAGAAGGGCATCGAGCGCGGACTGTTGCGGCCCGACGACCAGGTGAGCGACGAGCAGATTCACCAGATGATCTTCGAGCCGGCGTTCTCGACGGCGGACAAAGTCACGGACGTGTCGGGGCGCGGGGTCGGCATGGACGTCGTCAAGAAGAACGTGGAGGCCCTCAACGGCACCGTGAGCATCGTCACGCGCAAGGGCGAAGGGTCGCGATTCGTGATCAAGCTCCCGCTGACGCTGGCGATCCTCGACGGATTGACGCTGGCCGTCGGTGATCAGTCGTTCGTACTGCCGCTCGTGTCGATCGTCGAATCGCTGCGGCCACGGCCCGAGCAGATCAAGTCCGTGCTCGGACGCGGTCAGGTCGTGATGGTCCGGGGCGAGGCGCGAGCCCTCGTCCGGCTCCACCGCGTGCTCGGTGTTCCACCGCGGTCGGAGAATCCATCCGACGGGATCGTGGTCATCGTCGAGAACCAGGGCGACCGCGTCGCGATCCTGGTGGACGAGCTTCTCGGTCAGCAGCAGGTCGTGATCAAGACACTCGACACGAACTTCCGTCGCGTCGAAGGCGTGATGGGCGCGACGATCATGGGTGATGGGCGTGTGGCGCTCATCCTCGACGTGGGTGGGCTGGTACGTATCGCTCAATCGACGGGCACGGGAGTCGTGCGCGGCGTCGAATCCGAGGTGAATGTCCCGGTTGGTGTGGCGTGAGGGGGGATGGAAACGTGAAGCAGACAACGGAATTGGTGACGCAGGTGGCCGATCGTCATGAGGCGATCAACCAGTACCTCACTTTCATGCTCGGGTCCGAGGAATACGGCCTCGAGATCCTGCGCGTGCAGGAGATCAAAGGGTTCTCCGCGATAACCCCCATTCCCAATACCCCGCCGCACATCAAAGGGGTGATGAACCTCCGCGGGACGGTGGTGCCGGTCCTCGACCTGCGAATGAAGTTCGCGCTCGCGAAGGCGGACTACAACCAATTCACGGTGATCATCGTGGTCAACGTCGGATCGAAGGTCACCGGGTTGGTCGTCGACGCGGTGTCCGACGTGCTGGACGTTCCGGCGAACGACATCGACCCCGCGCCCGAGATGGGCGGTGCTGACGTGTCGTTCCTGCGGGGACTGGCCAAGTCCGGCGATCGTCTCATCGCGCTGCTCGACATCGACAAGGTCGCGGGGCTCGGGATCGACTTGCCGGCGAGTGGAATGGCCGCGGAGTGATGGCGCCGCCGAGGCGATGAGAGAACGGTCAGGACGAGAGGGTTGGATGCAATGAGCTGGTTCTGGAATCTCAACACCAAAGCGAAGTTGATGCTGTCGTTCGCGTCGGTCTGCGTGATCGCCGCGGTGGGCGGTGCGGTCACGTGCATCGACATTCTTCACGTCCAGGAGTCACTCCGGGTCGTGTACGAAGACTACACCGTCGCGAGCAACGACCTGGCGAAGGCGGCCGCGAACCTCGCGCATTTCGTGGACGCCACGGAGGTGGTGGCCGAGTCCACGGACCGCGCCGGCTGCGACAAGGCGGTCGCGGCCCAGGAGCAGATCCGCAAGGCGGTGACCGCGTCGCTCGATGCCTACGCCGCGACCGTTCTGCGTGTCTCGCGTTCCGGCCGCAGCGAGACACACGACCTGGAGTCCGTTCGCAAGGCGGTCGCCAGCTACTTCGAGCAGGGGGCGAACGTCGCGGCGAAGACCGCGCAGCGTTGGACGGCCACGACTCCCGAGGAGCATCAAGCCGTCGAGGCCGGCGTTCACAAGGGCATCGTCTCGACGCGGGCGGCCCTGGAGGTCGCCGCCTCGAGTCTCGAGGAACTGGTCACGACCGTCGGTGCGGTCGCGAGCGACATGAACGAGGACGGCCGCGCCGAGGCACGCGGCGCCATCCAGACGAGCATCATCGCGACCGTCTTGATGATCATCGGCGGGTTGCTTCTCGGGACGCTGATCTCGACGCAGATCGCCCGCCCTCTGGGTCGCGCCGCGGAGGTCCTGTCGCACGTCGCACAGGGCGACTTCACGTCGTCGCTTCAGATCAAGACGACGGACGAGGTCGGTCGCATGTCGAGCGCACTGAACGACGCCATTTCGTCCATGCGCACGACGCTTTGCCAGGTGCGGTCCACTGCAGAGGGTGTGGCGACCGCGTCGCGTGAACTCTCGGCGGCCAGCACGCAGATCTCGGCTGGCGCCCAGGAACAGGCGTCGAGCCTGGAACAGACGGCCGCCACGCTCGAAGAGATGACCTCGACCGTGAAGGCAAACGCCGACAACGCGCAGCAAGCGAGCCAGCTCGCCGGCGCAGCACGCGACGTCGCCGAGAACGGCGGGCGCGTCGTCAACGAGGCCGTCACGGCCATGGGCGAGATCAACACGGCATCGAAGAAGATCGCAGAGATCATCACGACGATCGACGAGATCGCGTTCCAGACGAACCTGCTGGCGCTGAATGCCGCCGTCGAGGCGGCGCGCGCCGGTGAACAGGGACGTGGGTTCGCCGTCGTCGCTTCCGAGGTCCGCAACCTGGCGCAGCGCAGCGCGACCGCGGCCAAGGAGATCAAAGGCCTCATCCAGGATTCCGTCCAGAAGGTCGAGGGCGGATCCGAGCTCGTCAACAAGTCGGGCGCGACGCTGAACGAGATCGTGACGGCCGTCAAGCGGGTCACGGACATCATCTCGGAGATCGCCTCCGCATCGCGCGAGCAGGCGACGGGCGTCGAGCAGGTGAACCGCGCGGTCTCGCAGATGGACAGCGTCACGCAGTCGAACGCGTCGCAGACGGAGGAGATGTCCGGGACGGCAGAGTCGCTCGCCCAGCAATCGGAGCAACTCCGCGGGATCGTCGCCCGGTTCCGAGTGGACCTGGACGGCGCCGCCCCAACGCCGCCGCCGGCTCACGAGGCGCCGAGGGCGCGCCCGGTGAATCCGTCGCCCAAGGCTCGAGACGCCGCGGCGAAGGCTCCGAGCCAGGCACCTCGTGCCGCCGCGTCTTCGGTGCCGGCGTCGAAGCCGAGGTTCCAGGACAACGCAGCGCAGGTCGAATCCGGACTCGCGGCTCTCGGACGCGACATGCAGGGCGATTCGACGAGCAACCCGTCGGATCTGACGTTCGAGGACTTCTGAGTCGAGTCGAGCGGGCAGGGTCATCGAGTCCGTCGAACCGCCGAGCCGCCCCACGCGACGGGCGGC
The DNA here is from genome assembly GCA_044222185.1 of Planctomycetota bacterium. Lineage (GTDB taxonomy): Bacteria > Planctomycetota > CAIWVZ01 > JBGANV01. The sequence continues at coordinate 1,815,776 of JBGANV010000001.1, read as the reverse complement.
TCGCAAAGGATGAGACTCATGGTTTGGGATCGCAGGTCGATACGAGGGTGATATGCAGCTCAAGATTCGAACGAAGCTATTCGGAATCGGGATGTCCGGCCTGGTGCTCGCGCTCGTCCTGGGCGGCACCTCGTGGTGGGGGCTCGAGTCCGTCGCCGATGGCACGGAAGCCGTGAACACGACGACATCGGCCATCCGGCACCACATGGAGAGCGACATGATGCACGACGCGCTCCGCGCGGACGTGCTGGCCGCGATCCTCGCCCAGTCTCCCGAGGAGCACGAGGCCGTGGCAAAGGACCTCGCGGAGCACGCCGGGCACTTCCGTGATGAGCTGGAGGAGAACGCCAAACTCCCGCTGGATGCCGAGCTCCACTCGGCTCTGAACGGGGTCAAGCCCGAACTCGAATCCTACATCGCACACGCGGAGAAGACCGTCAAGCTCGCCGTCTCCGACGCCAATGCGGCCAAGGCGGAGCTTCCCAAGTTCCTCGAGACGTTCGGAGTCCTCGAGGGACGGATGAGTTCTCTCAGCGATCTGATCGAGAAGTCCGCGACGAAGGCGTCCGAGCACGCCGCCGAAGTCCAGAATCATGCGAACGTCCTGCTGCTCACCATCGTGACGGCAACCGCTGCCATCCTCGCAGGTCTCGCGTACTTCGTGGCGCGCAGCATCACCCGTCCGTTGAGTCACGTCGTCGAGCAGCTTCGAGACATCGCCGAGGGCGAAGGGGATCTGACGAAGCGCCTGGCGCTTCAACGCACCGACGAGATCGGCGAGTTGAGCAAGTGGTTCGACGTCTTCATGACGCACCTCCACAAGATCATGCTCGACCTGCGGAACGCGTCGAGAAGCGTCGGCGTCGCGGCAACGGAACTCTCGGCAGCAACGTCGCAGATCTCGGACGGCGCCCAGCGTCAGGCGTCCGGACTGGAGGAAACCGCGGCGAACCTCGAGCGGCTCACGCAGACCGTTCGCAAGAATGCCGACAGCGCCAGCCAGGCGAACCAGCTCGCCGACGGAGCCCGCACGGTCGCCGAAGCCGGTGGCTCGGTCGTCGGCAGCGCGGTCTCGGCCATGTCCGAGATCAATCAGTCCTCCCGGAAGATCGCCGACATCATCACGACGATCGACGAGATCGCGTTCCAGACGAACCTCCTGGCGTTGAACGCGGCGGTGGAAGCTGCGCGCGCCGGCGAGCAGGGTCGGGGTTTCGCCGTTGTGGCGGCCGAGGTTCGCAGTCTTGCGCAGCGAAGCGCGAGCGCGGCGCGCGAGATCAAGGGACTCATCCAGGATTCGGTCTCCAAGATCGGAGCCGGCACGGAATTGGTCAACCGCTCGGGGTCGACCCTCACGGAGATCGTGGACGCCGTCAAACGCGTCACGGCCATCGTCGCCGAGATCGCCGCAGCGTCGAAGGAGCAGGCGACGGGCGTCGGCCAGATCAACCATGCCGTTTCCGACATCGACAAGATCACCCAGGCGAACGCGAGCCAGGCGGAGGAGATCTCCGGCACGGCATCGGCGCTCTCCACGCAGTCGCGGGAGCTCGACCAGCTCGTCGGCCAGTTCAAGGTCGACACGCAGGGCTGAGGGAGTGGTGACGCGTCGGCGGCATCGGCAGATCGAAGAGACTCCGGGATCGTGACGCTGGGGAGGACGTGGACGTGAGTGGCGACGACAAGCAGAGTGCGCAGCCTGGTGCGACCGTCGAGTTCGGCGGTGGGCCGGCCCTGCACTACGAGGAGTTCGTGGCCCTTCGTGCGTTGGCCTACCGCGTCTTCGGGATTTCTCTGCCCGACGCCAAGCAGGTGCTGGTGGCGTCGCGACTTCGCTCGCGACTCCGCGAGAACGGCGTGGATACCTACGGGGCCTACCACCGGTTGCTCGAGAAGCAGGCGACGGACTCGGCGGAGATGCGCGAGTTCATCAACGCGCTCACGACGAACAAGACCGGCTTCTTCCGCGAGCCGCATCACTTCAAGTTCGTCGCGGACACGGTGATCCCGGCGATCGCGGAGCGGGCGCGAAGCGGTGGTCCGAAGCGTTTGCAGATCTGGAGCGCGGCGTGCTCCACCGGACAAGAGCCCTACACGCTCGCCATGACGCTGCTCGAGCAGGCGAACGCGACGCGTGGCTGGGACGTGAGCATCGTCGCCACGGACATCGACACCGAGGTGCTCGCGAAGGCCGAGGCCGGCGTCTATCCGGCCGAGACGATCGCCGAGATCCCGCAGGCGCTGCAGGCGAAGTACCTCCTTCGCGGGACCGGCAAGTCCGACGGGCTGTTCAAGATCCGCCCCGAGGTGAAGCGCCTGATCACCTTCCGCCAGGCAAACCTGATCGCGCCGACGTGGCCCGTCCGCGGTCCGTTCGACCTGATCTTCTGCCGCAACGTCGTCATCTATTTCGACCGGCCCACGCAGGAGACCCTCTTCAAACGGTTCTCGACGCTCCTCGACCCCACGGGGTTCCTGATCATCGGGCACTCGGAAACGCTCCACTGGATGCCGGAGCTCTACAAGCCGGCGGGCCCGACGATCTACTCGCGGACGCCGACTGACGGCGCGGGACCGGAGGTGGCTCCGCAGGCTCCGGCCGCGTTGAAGCGCCCGCCAGGCCTGGAGCGCCGCGCGGACAAGCCCGCGTCCCGCCCGGCGCCCACGGTCCCGGCGAGCCCGCGAGCGGGGGCGCCGCTGCCCACGTTGGCGAGCCTGGCCAACCGTCCTTTGGCGACGCCGACCGAGCCGAAGATCCTCGAGAAGCGCATCGAGATTGGCGGCGTCTTTGCGAGTCGGGAGCCGGCAGTCGTGAAGACGCTGCTGGGGTCCTGCATCGCTGCGTGCCTGTTCGATCCCGAGAAGAAGGTCGGAGGCATGAATCACTTCCTCCTACCGGATGGCGGCGACGACTACGGCATGCCGACGCGTTTCGGGATCAACGCGATGGAAGTCCTCATCAACGAGATCATGAAACTCGGCGGCGATCGGCGCCGCTTCGTCGCCAAGGTGTTCGGCGGCGCTCACGTCATCGACGCAAAAGTCATGTCTTCGAAGGTCGGTGAGAAGAACGCCGAGTTCATCAAACAGTTCCTGTCGACCGAGAAGATCCCGATCCACAGCGAGAAACTCGGGGGAACGTTCCCCCTCGAAGTGCGCTTCTACACGCACACGGGCCGCGCCCAGGTCGCAGCTCGCGGTGCGGTCAACCTCACGTCGGTCCTCGCGCAGGAGTCGGAGTACTGCCACGTGGCGGCCAAGCCTGCCGAGGCCGCGCCGGCGGACAACGTCACATTGTTCTGATCCGCAAACCCCGAATCGGACGAAGAGAAGGCCATGGCTATCAGTGCAACGGTGTCGCCGGACGGCGGCGTGATCACGATCGGAGTCGAAGGTCGATTCGATTTCAGCGTCCACAACGAATTCCGCCACGCGTACGCCGACGTTCAGCCGAAGCCGCGCCGGGTCGTCGTCGACCTGTCACGGACCGAGTACATGGACAGCTCAGCGCTCGGCATGCTCTTGCTTCTCAAGCAGGATGCGGGCGGTGACGGTGCTGACGTCACGCTCGCCCGGGCGAAGCCCAACGTGGCGAAGATCTTGAACGTCGCCAACTTCCAGAAGCTCTTCAAGATCGCCTGAGGGCGACGCTCCCATGAGCGGGACTGCGACGATTCCCGGGACGTGCGACCTCGTGAGGGCGGCGCCCCGCAAGCGCCTGAAGGTCGTCATCGCCGAGGATGACCGCGCGGATCGCATGATCCTCGTGGCCATGCTCCGTTCGCAGAACTGCGACGTCGTGGAGAGCAAGAACGGCGCGGAGGCGGTGGTCCTCTACCAGCTCCACCAGCCGGACTGCGTGATCCTGGATTGCGAAATGCCCGTCATGGACGGGTTCGAGTCCGCCCGGCGCATCAAGGCGATCTCCGGCGCTCGGTTCGTGCCGATCATCTTCGTGACGAACACGCTCAGCGATGCGCGCATCGCCAAGTGCGTCGAAGCCGGGGGAGACGACTTCCTCTCGAAGCCGCTCCGCCCGACGGTGCTCGAGGCGAAGATGGCTGCCATGGTCCGGATCAGCCGGCTGAACGACCGGATCATCGCGCAGAACGACGAACTCAACCGACACGGCGCGCGTGTCCGCCGCGAGCAGGAGGTTGCTCGCGACCTGTTCAAACGACTCGTACGCACGGGGAACCTGGACGCCCCCAACATCAAGTACCTGCTGGCGCCCGCGGAGGTGTTTCACGGAGACCTCCTCCTGGCAGCCTGGCGTCCCAACGGTGCGCAGAACGCTCTCATCGGGGACTTCGCCGGTCACGGGTTGCCGGCCGCGACGGGCACGCTGTCAGTCGCCGAGATCTTCTACAGCATGACGGAGCGCGGCTTCTCGATCCTCGACATCGCGCGCGAGATCAACCGCAGGCTGAAGGCGGTCATGCCCGCCGGCCTGTTCCTCGCTGCATGCCTGATCGAGTTGGACGCGGTGGGCGGCGCGCTCACCGTGCTGAATGCCGGTGTGCCCGACGGAATGATCGTTCGTCCGAGGGCGGGGGCCGTCGCAAGTTTCCGATCGCTCCAGCCGCCGCTCGGCATCCTGGACGACACGGCGCTGAACCTCGAAACCGAAACCGTCAGCATCAAGGACGGTGATCGGATCTACTTCTTCTCGGACGGCCTTCCGGAGGCGTCGAATCGCGCGGGAGAGATGTTCGGGATGGATCGCATCGCTGCCATCCTCACTGCGCAGGAGGACCCGGAGCGGGCCTTCGAGGCCCTGATCGAAGCCGTGACGGCATTCGGCGAGAGCCAGGCCCAGGCGGACGATCAGACCCTGATCGAGCTTCGAGCAGACGCGGCCATCCAAGGCAAGCGTCGCTCGCCGCGTGGGCTCGGTCCGGGTGTGCGGCCGTCAACGCACTGGACCGTGGAGCTCGAGCTCCACGCAGACGCGATCCAGTCCACGGACCCTCTCCCTTTGCTGGGCCGTCTCGTGACGGACCTCCAGGGATTCGAGGGGCAGAAGGAGACCCTGTTCCTCGTACTCGCCGAGCTCGTCAGCAACGCGATCGATCACGGGGTCCTCGGGCTCAGTTCGAACCTGAAGGGCGAACCCGATGGGTTCGAGAAGTACTTCACCGCTCGCGCGGCGGCGCTCGCCAAGCTCAAGTCCGGGAGCGTCAAGATCAAGCTCGATCACGTCACGGTCGAGGGCGGCGGCCTGCTCACCATCTCCATCAAGGACAGCGGCAAGGGATTCGACTACTCGTCCCTGAAGGCGATCGCCGAGTGTTCGCTCACGGCGCCCAGCGGGCGAGGGATCGCGCTCGTGGCATCCATCTGCCGCAGCGTGGCCTTCCGTGGTGCGGGCAACGAGGTCGTGGCCGAATTCCAGTGGCAGAGGGACCCCGAAGTCCATCTGCCTTGAGTCGAAACCGAACGGATTCCCGAACATGGCGAAGACGAAAGTTCTGGTCATCGACGACTCGGCCCTGGTTCGCCAGCTCCTGACGGACATCCTGGCGCGCGATTCGGATCTCGAAGTCGTGGGGTCGGCCCCCGATCCGGTGGCGGCCGTCGACAAGATCCGGCAGCTGAAGCCCGACGTGCTGACGCTGGACGTGGAGATGCCACGCATGGACGGTTTGAGCTTCCTCGAGAAGCTCATGCGCGCCTATCCCATGCCGGTCGTCATGATTTCTTCGCTCACGGAGCGCTCGTGCGAGACGACGCTGCGCGCGTTGGAGCTCGGCGCCGTCGACTTCGTCACGAAACCGAAGATCGACGTTCGCGCCGGCACCGTGGACCTGGCGGGAGAGATCGTCGCCAAGGTGAAGAGTGCAGCGACGGCTCGGCTTCGGCCGCGCTCGCGACCGTCGATCGTTCGCACCGTCGGTGATGTGGCGCCGTCCGCGCCGGCGCCGTCGGGCGCGCTCATCCGAAGCACCGACAAGGTCATCGCCATCGGCGCCTCGACCGGTGGGACGGAAGCCCTCCGCGAGGTCCTCACGCGCGTTCCGGCAGACTGCCCCGGCATCGTCATCGTCCAGCACATGCCCGAGAAGTTCACCAAGTGGTTTGCCGAACGACTGGACGGGCTGTGCAAGATCCGTGTCCGGGAGGCGGCGAACGGGGATCGCATCATTCCCGGCCAGGCGTTGATCGCGCCGGGCAACTTCCACATGGCCGTCGAGCGCAGCGGTGCCCACTATTCGGTGCGCGTCTTCGAGGGCGCGCCAGTGAATCACCACCGCCCGTCCGTGGACGTGCTCTTCGATTCGTGCGCGCAGTTCCTCGGGCGCAACGCCGTGGGCGCGATCCTCACCGGGATGGGAAACGACGGCGCGAAGGGGCTACTCGCGATGCGCAAGGCCGGGGCTCACACCTTCGCCCAGGACGAGGCGAGCTGCGTCGTGTTCGGGATGCCGAAGGAAGCGATCGCCCTTGGCGGCGCGGAAGAAGTCGTCCCGCTCGATCAGTGCGCCGCAGCGATCCTCCGGACTCTCGCGAAGGAGTCGTGAGTCGGCGGGTCATCGCTCGGACTTCTCGCGGCACAGCACGACTTCGCCAAGCGAGCTGGGCCAGCGCTGCACGACCTCGAAGCGGGATGCGACGACCTCCCACACGGCCGGCCGATTCGCCTTCATGAAGATCTCGGAGGCGTAGATCAGCCACGCGCGTGAAGGCCGACCGAGCGCGGGTTCGAACTCGGCGGCGTCTTGGACAGGCTCGAACTCGGGCGCGTAGAGGTACTGATACGGCCAGGTTGCGAGCCCCGCCGTGAACACGGGTTCGTCGGGGGCACGGTGGGAGCGCACGTACTCGCGCGGGCTCTCGAAGTCCTGCTTGGTCTCGTAGACGTTCCGCGCGGTGACCAGGCCCGCGACGACGACGAGTGTCGCCGCTGTCGTCTTGATCCACGACGCACGGGCACCGGCGCCCGCGATCCTCCCGACGATCGCTTCGAATGCTGGCCTCACGCCTTCGAGCCCCAGCCAGAGGACGAACGTCGATTGGAACACGAAGAACCGAGGCCACAGGTGCCGACCGAGCCCGAGCGTGACGGCGGCGCCGACGACGCCGGGAAGGATCATGGCGAGCACCGTCCCGGGATCACGCCGCGCCACGCGGCGCATCCCGTGCAGAAGTGCCACGACCGCGATGAGTCCGGGAACGGCTGCCAGGGCGAGTGACCGCGCGCCGAGTCCCTGCACGAGGGTCGTGAGGGTCCACAGCGGGCTCTTCCACTCGGAAGCCTTGGCGACGCGGTCCGGCCGCCCGGCGAAGAAATGCCACATCTCGCCGAGCATGGGGCCGTGCAGCGCGAGCGCGCCCGCGCCCGCGAGGACGATGCCGGCCAGCGGCAGCCACCCGGTTCTCGCTCGCACGCGGCCGACGACCCATGCGAGCAAGGCGCCGACGGCCAGGAACGCCCCCGTCAGGTGCGAGTACGCGGCGAGAGCCGTCCACGCCGCGTACCAGGGGAGGGCGCCCCGATCCCCACGCCAGAGATCGCGCCAGCGGCCCACCGACAGCAGCGCGAAGAAGAGGAGCGCCGTGTACGCGCGGGCGTTCTGGCTGAACCAGATCTGGTGGTACCAGACCGCCATCACGGCGGCGACCAGCAGCGCGATGCCTCGGTCGGCGACGCGCCTGACGAACACGAACGACGCGGCGACGGCTGCGGTCCCAAAGAGGGCCGCAGGCAGGCGGAGAGCCCACGCCGCTTCGCCGAACATCCGGACCGAAACCCAGGCGAGGGCCGTGTACAGCGGGTGCTGGTTGTCCGTGCGATAGCTCGTGATCATCTCGCCGAACGGCTTGCGTACGAGCTCGCCGAGCATGAGCACTTCATCGAGCCAAAGTTGCGTGCCGAGCTGGAAGATCCTCAGCGCGAGCGCCGCGCCGACGATGATGGCCAATGCCCAGCCCCCGTCCGCGAGCACCGCGCGGACCCGCGCGTCCCGCAACGGCGTGTGAGCGTTCGCGGCCGGCGCGGCGGGCGGCGTCTCAGCCGTCATGGTTGCGACCGCGCTTGCGCTGATCGGCGACCACGGCCGTGATGATGCTTCGCAGGTCGTCCTTCGGCTCGAATCCGATCAGTCGCCGGGCCTTGGTGATGTCGGGAATGCGCCGCCGCATGTCCTCGAATCCGGCCGCGAAGGCCTGGTCGTACGGGATGTGCCGGACTTCGGAGCGGCTGCCTGCGATCTCGATGATCAACCGTGCGAGCTCGTTGATCGTCACTTCCTGGGGGTTGCCCAGGTTCACGACCTCGCCGATGGCGCCTTCGCAGTCCATGAGTCGAGCGAGACCCTCGACGACGTCGCGCACGGAGCCAAAGCAGCGGCTCTGCTCGCCGTCGCCGTAAACGGTGAGGGGCTCGCCAGCGATGGCCTGGGCCGCGAGCCGCGGAATGACCATGCCGTAGCGGCCGGTCTGGCGCGGGCCCACGGTGTTGAAAAGCCGTGCGATCACGACCGGGAGGCGCTTTTCCTGCCAGTACGCGAGCGCGAGAAACTCGTCGACCATCTTCGATGCCGCATACGCCCAGCGTTGGCGGTTCGTCGGCCCGAGCAGCACGTCGTCCTCCTCGCGGAAGGGGACGTGCTCGCTCTTTCCGTAGACCTCGGACGTGGAAGTGATCAGCACGGGCCGGCGATAGCGCGACGCGTAGCGGAGGACGACCTCCGTTCCCGCGATGTTCGTCTCGATCGTGTGAGTCGGCTGTTCGAGGATCAGTCTGACGCCGACGGCGGCGGCGAGGTGGAAAACCTTGTCAGTCGCGCGCACCAGTTCCTCGACGAGCGATTCGCGGGCGACGCTGTCGACGACGATGCGGACCTTCCCGCTCTTCTCCAGGTGGGCGATGTTCTCGATCCGACCCGTCGAGAGGTCGTCGATGACCACGAGTTCGTGCCCGCGTGCGACGAGCGTTTCGCAGAGATGCGAGCCTACGAATCCGGCACCGCCGGTGATCAGGATCTTCATGAGAGCGTCTCCAGCGTCAGTCCTCGACGACGTGCGCACGGAATGCGTCACGGTGTCCGGCCCACGCTTTTGTATCGAATCGTCCGTCGCGGGCGAGGCAGCTCGTCGCTGCGTACGCCATGTGCAGAGCGTGATGAGTGTTGTCGTGTGCGAACAAGCCGAGGCGACCGAAGCTCAGCAGGCCTGGGATCTCCGCCACCCACGCATCGAGCGCGTCGAACGCCTGCTCGTAGCCGATGCCGTAGATCGGGTAGGCGTTCTCGAGTCGGCGTGATGCCACGCGGATGGGAGGCGCCGGCAGTCGAAGTCCGGCCTTCGCCAGTCCGTCGGAGACGAGCCGGCCCAGGTCCTCATCCGACATGGTCCACACGGCGTCGGTTCGCGCGCACGGGATCTCCGCGCACAGGATGGTGGTCTTGGGCGGCTCCGTGCTCACCGAGTAATTCTTCGGTTCAGACAGCCGCGTGAACGGGATCTCCGTCTCCGGAAAATAATGGGCGTCGAACTCGGTGAACTGGCTCACGGGCACCACCAGGTACGCGAGCACCATGGAGCGGAACGTGATCGCGCTGGCGGCGCGCACGATCTCGCCAGGCGGCGGAGGCGCAAGCATGGACGCAAGCCGCGTGATCGGGATCGTCGACCAGACGTGCCCGGTGTCGATCCTGCGCTCGACGCCTTCGGACTCGTAGCGCACTCCGGTCACGCCGCGTGCGTCGCGATCGATGGCGGTGACTCGAGCCTTCATCGTGAACTCGGCCCCAAGCCGCGTCGCCGCTTCGTGGTAGGCACGACAGATCTGACCGAAGCCCTGCTTCGGGTAGAAGAATCGCCCCGAGCCTGGCTTCTTGAACCCGGGCACTGCGCCCAGGATCCGTTTCACCATGCGGCCGAGTGAGCCTGCGGAGACACGTTTGCGCGCCTGGATCGGAGAGAGTGTCACCGGGTCCTGCCCCCACATCTTCCATGCGTAGGGGAAGTAGAACTGGCGGCAGATCGTGGAGCCGAGGCCCGACTCGAGGATCGATGCGAACGTCTCCGGGGATGCGCTCGCGCGCCTGCCGAGGGCTTTCGTGAGGCCGTCCTTCACGACGCCCAGCCCGAATCGCGGATGCGCTCGGAGCGCCAGGTCGAGGGGCTTCAACGGGAAGTGGATCCAGCGACCCATGAGACGGATCCGTCCATGGCGCGGCCGATCGAGGAGGTCCGGACCCAGGAGGGACCGGATGTCGGCCATGACGTCCGGCGGCGTGCTCGGGTGGAGCCGATGGCTTCCGAAGTCGCAGTGGATGCCTTCGAACTCGAAACCGCCGGCGCATCCGCCGACGCTCGGGGCCTGCTCGAGCACCGTTGCGCGGACTCCGAGGTCGCGCCGAAGGCGGTAGGCGGCACCGAGTCCCGCGGGCCCGCTGCCGAGGATGACGACGTGCGGTTCGCTCATGGTGTCGCGACCTCCGCCTGCGCGCGGCGCGACGGCTCGCGGTAGAGACCCCAGATGGCACCTCCGACGAGTCCTCCGCTGATCAGAACGCACTGCCAGGCGAGTGAGCACGCAACCGCGAGATCCTTCGGGAACCCCATGCCGGCTCCGAGCGACGCAAACGCCGCCTCGCGGACACCGAGACCGCCCAGGCTGAGCGGCAGCATGGCTGCGATCTTCGCGAGTGGCCAGACGAACAACCATGCCGGGAGACTCGCGGGCATCCCCATGGTGACGGCCAGTCGCCGGTGGACGAGGAGCAGTGCCACCTGCAACGCTGCCGATGCGCAGAGGCCGAGAGCCGCCGTCAGGCCGCGACGCCGCAGCTTCCTCACCGCGAGCGCGCCGCGAAGCATGGCGAACCGGACCCTGGGGGGCCACGAAGGCTTGGGGCGGAGTCGTGTCAGGATGACGACCCCGACGACGAGGGCCGCCGCGCTGACGAAGAACGCGACGAGGGTGTTCTTTCCCGTGTCGATGGAGCCCTGGCTTCCGGTCGAGCCGGAGATCGCGAGGAGGAGTCCCCAGACCGCGATGAGCGCGAGACCGACGAAATCGGAGAATCGATCGACGAGGCTTCCGAGGACGACGGCTTCCTTCCGCTTGTTCGCCTTCGCCGCGAGACCCGCGCGCATGACGTCACCACCGATCATGGACGGCAGGCAGAGGTTTGCGAACAGCCCCGCGGCGTAGCAGCGCAACGTGGCCCCGACCGAGAGTCGACCTCCGCACAGTCCGATGAACAGCCGCCATTTGAGGCTGGCGACCGCGTGGATCGTGCAGAAGAGCGCCAGGCTGATCGTCCAGTCGACGACGGAAACCGACCGCAGCAGTTGCCGCACGTTGTCCGCACCCACCCATCGGAGCACGACGACGAGGGCGACGGCCGTGAGCACGAGCTTGATCCCGACCTTCAGGGCGCGGCGACTCGGCATGGCCCGTCAGTCCTCTTCGTCCCACGCGCGGGGGTCCAGCCCGAGGCGCGTGTTCTGGTCGGCGAGCAGGCCCACGCACCAGACGATGATGGCGCCGAGGATGCACATGACGGCGCTCTCGCTGAGATTCTCCTTCATGCAGTCGTAGATGAACTTCGCGAACCCGAGGATCGCGAGCACGGCGCCGACGGGCAGGAAGACCTTCAGCGGATTGAAGAGGACGATGCACCGGAGGATCAGGAGCGTGAAGTCGTAGGCGTGGCGTGCGCGGATCTTCGACGTCCCGATCCGCTTGTGATAATCGATGCTCACGTAGTCGACGGCGTAGTCGTTGCAGAGCAGCGCGAGCGTGATCGTCGTCGTGAAGGAGAAGCCGGCGGGCAGGATGCGCGCGAACCGCAGCGCGTGCTTGCGACGGAAGATGCGCAGCCCGGAGTTCAGATCGGGGATGTGCCGCCCGCAGAGGTAGCCCGCGAGCCACGTGATGAACGCCTTCGCGGGTCGACGCTGGAGCGGGATGTTGACGTTCTGCCCCGTCCGGGCGCCGACGACCATGTCGACGGTGCGCGAGCGCCGCACGAGTTCGGGCAACGCCGTCGCCGGGTAGGTGCCGTCGGCGTCGATGATCGCGATGCGGTCCGAATGCGCCGCCGCGATCCCACGCTTCAGGGACGCCCCGTACCCCGAGTTCCGGTGGGCGCGGATCACGCGACAGGCCTCGGCCTCCGCGGCCTCGGGGGTGCCGTCGGTCGAGCCGTCGTCGACGACGATGACCTCGAACGCGATCCCCGCCCCCGAAAGGACGGAGTTGATCTCGCGGACCGTCCGCGCAATCCCGTCCCGCTCGTTGTAGGCAGGGATCACGACGGTGACCTCCGGGTGAGGCCGGCCCTCTTCCGACTTCGCTGCACTCATCGCATCTCTTTGATCGGCCGGGGATTGTAGCGGGCTCAAGGGAGGGAGTCCCGAGACCGGCCGCGAAGGCAGCCCGCCGACTCGCCGACCGACCAGGCGGTGACGAGCAGGCTCAGCCACGGGAGCGCGCGAAGGAGACGCCCGAACGGGATCCGACCGGGGGCCGACCGCAGGATTCGCCACAAAAGCAGCGGTGGGAGCGCGAGCGCGGCCACGCCCATCAGTCTGGACGCGTATCTCGGGAGGATGCCCGCACGGATGACGCCGAAAAGGCGACCCCAGGCGTACCGCTCGGCGACGAGTGCGCCGAGGCTCCGCTCCGGTCGTTCCTGGGCGATGACGAGCTGCGGATCCAGCCAGAGGATTTCGCCGCCTTGCAGAAGGCCGGAGTGGACGACGGGTTCGTGGTAGCGGTCATGCCAACACGCTTTCAGAGCGAACAGCGGGGGGCGCTTGTACGAGACGTTCACGTCCGTCAGCGCGTTGGTGGGCCCGGGCGGCCTTGGGGGGGCGTAGCGGTGGAAGTCGCAAAGCCACAGCGCGTCCTGTCGCGGCCTGTGGATCGCGTTGGTGACCACGCCGCCGATGGCCGCGTGCGGGAGGCGGCGATGGGCTGCGATCACGGCTTCGGCCCAGCCTGGTGCCGGCGTCCCGTGGTCCTCGAGGATCGCGATCACGGAGCCTCGTGAGGCGAGGACGCCCGCGGCGCGGCGGCGGTCGTAGCACTCGTGCTCGCGCTCGGGCCCCGGGTTGCGGGCGTCGAGCGGGAGGACGCCCAGGTCGAGGAATCGGACCCCGGGGAACTGGGCGGCGAGGTCCAGCACGTCTCGCCGCTCCGACTCGACCGGGACGAGGATTTCGACGTCGCCGGCGATCGGTGCCAGCGCCGAAAGCGTGCGTCGCACGGACGGGAGCCCGCTGACGACGGTGAGGATCACCGAGAGTGCGGGCAGGTCGTGCTCGGAGTCGGGCGCGTTCACGCCCGACTCTCCATCACGCGGCTCAGAAGCCCAAGGTCACGAGCACGCCGTTCGAGAGCTCGAACCCGGCGCTGCCGCCGAAATCGACGCACTGGAGGTGGACGCTCGCGCACTCGAGGAGCGGGTCGTTCGGGAGCGGGACCGTCAGCGTCAGCGCGCCGGCCGTGTCCGTGGCGAACTGCAGCAGCTCGAACATGGTGAAGACGTCGACGTAGACGTTGCACGCTCCGATGGGCGTGTAGGCCGGCGTCGGGAGGCTCACGAACATCGACCCGAACACGGACGGCGTGGCCCCCGTGAGCGAGATCGTCGACGTCTGCCCCAGCACGGGAAGCGTGGTCGAGAACGAGATTCCCGAGTTCGGGCAGCTCGTTCCGACGACCTGGGTCACGGCGGTGTGGTGCGTCACGTTCATCGCGAAGGGGTACGCCTGGGAATTCGACCAGGCCCCCACCGAGATCAGCACCGTCTGGCCGGGCGTGAGCGCGAAGACGACGTGCGACGGCGCCCCTGATGCTGCGCAGAAGTCATCGTTGCAGGCCAGCTGCGTGAGGCTCCCACAGGTGCCGGTCCACACGACGAGCACGGAGTCGAAGGCATTCGTCGTGACGGTGCACATGTCGATCGTCACGCTCGCCGGGCAGGTGGACGAGGGGTTCGTGTACGAGAACCAGACGTCCGAGGTGAACGTCGCGCAGGCGGCGGGGAGCCCGGCTTCCGTGGCGGCACCCACGCAGGTGCTCGTGGTCAGACCGTCCGTGATCGGAATCGCGTTCGCACACGCGTCGTTCGCGGGTGGCGGCTGGGCGGGCGTGACGGTCAGGTAGAACGTTCCCGTGGCGCCGACGTAGCCCGCGACGCGCACGAAGTACGTCGTCCCCGACACGACGGACAGGCTCGCGGACGACAGGAGTCCGCAGGAGTCGTCGTTGCAGGCGAGGTTCGTGAGCGTGCCCGGGCATGACGTGTCGTGGACGGTCACTTGCGTGTTGGACAACGTCCCCGCGGTGAAGCCCGGCGGCGTGCAGGTCTGGAACGCGATGGTCCCCGACGCCGTCGCCGTGTAGGTGAAGAAGACGTCACGGGACCCGGGGTTGCCGCCGAAGCCGCAGCTCGCCGAGCTGAAGCCCGGTTCGTTGCCAGGGAGCGAGGCCGCGTTCGAGAACACGTAACCGCTGACGGCGGGCTGGGGATTGATGCCGTCGAAGATCTGATAGGGCGCGGCGCACGTGTTCGGCGCGTAGACGATCTGGCCGAACGTGATCGGCGTGACGAGGGCGCAAAGGAGGATCAGACGCTTCATGCTGAATCTCCGGGGGGCTCGCGGAACTGGAAGTCCGGGGCCCAATCCGTTTCGGATCGAGTCGCGGGCACGTGACGCTGCGGCGCAGCATCGCTTCACCTGCGTGCCCGGGTGACCCGAAGAGCGTAATCGGGAACGACCCCGCGGAACAACCCGGCCGGGCCATGACGGGGCCGGTGCGCGCGGTCCCGGTTATCCTCCCGCCCCATGCAGGATCCATCGTCGCAACCCACGGAAAACGCAGCCGGCCGGAGGCTTCGGCGCGGTTTCGTCCTCCTCGTGGCGGGCGACGTGGCGGGGAAGCTGGTGTGGTTCTACGCCATCCTGCACAGCTTGACGGCAGCTCTTGGCAGCCAGGTTTACGGGCAGTTCGAGGTGGCATTCAACGTGACGTTCGGGGCTGCCCTCGTCATCGAATCGGGTCTGGGCCCGTTCGGGGCGCGTGCCGTCGCGAGGGTGCCGGCGGATGCCGCGCGGCTCGTGGCCCGCATCACGCTCCTGCGCGGGCTCCTCGTCGCGGTCGCCGCCGGCACGTGCCTGGTGATCGCCGCGAGCGGTCGCCTCTCGCCAACCGCGACGAGTCTGCTGCTCGTCTACCCCCTCTACCTCGTGGCGCGCGCGGCCCTCACGGAATGGCTGTTCCAAGGACGCGGTGAGATGGGGACGGTCGTCCTGGGCAATCTTCTGGAGCAGGCGGTGATGGTCCTCGGCGTGAACCTCTTCGTCCGAGCACCACAGGACGTACTCCGCGTACCGTTCATCCAGGCCGGGGCCTGTGGAATCGTCGTCGCGTTTCATCGGATCGCCGGCCGGCTGCGCACCGGCCCCATGGATTTCTCGGGCGCCGCGCGCGGTGCGCGAGCCATCGCCGCAGAGGCGTGGCCGTTGTCGTTGAGCACGATCGCCTGGGCCGCGCGTTTCTTCGCACCTCCGGTCGCTCTCGGACTGGCGAACCCGTCGGCCGACATCGGCGCGTTCGGTGCGGCGCACCGCCTCGTCGTCGCCATGCATGCCGTCGTGTGGCTTTGGTTCTTCAACCTCCTGCCCACGTGGTCCCGGCTCGCCCACGGTGACGAAACCGACGGCGGCGAACGACTCTCGCGCGCCGTCTGGCGATCGACCCTGATCACGGGGGGATTCGCCGTGGGACTGATTGCCGGAGTCCTCGCGCTGGCGGGAGTGGTTACGGGGATCCTCGGCGGACCGGACTTCGCCGCTGCCGCCGGTCACCTGAAAGTCATGTGTCTCGTGCCGGCGATCGCGTTCCTCAGCGGCAACATGCGGTTCGGACTCGTCGCTCGCGGACAGCTGCGCGGCGAGATGGTCGGCGCACTCGTGGCGACGGCCGCCGGCATCTGCTGCTACGCGGCCGCGGGCCGTGACCTCGATCCCCCGCGCGCGGCGCTCGTCTTCGTGGGCGCCGAAGCAACCAACTGGGTCATGGTCACGCTGCTGTGGTTCCTGTTGAAGCCGTCGCGGCGCGGCGAGCCTCGGCCTTCCGGCCAAGCCACCACAGCCCGGTGATCGCGGCCAGCGTCAGTGCGAGAACGACCATGGCGGGCATCGAGCCCTCCGGCGCGAACGTGCGACCTGCCGGCGATCGCGAGAGGACGTCGAGCCACGGCAGGCGGGGACCTGCCTGAAGGAACTGGGCCCAATCTCCCGGGATGTCGCAGTCGCGCCGAAGGCAGAGGACCCATTCGTGGAGGACGGCGGGTACGGCGATGGCCGCGAGGAGCCAGCCCGGCAGGCGCGCGAGCACGTTCGCCGCGCCGAGGAACAGGAACGGCACGAGCGGCAGCAGGTAGCGCACACCCGTGTTCCATTGCATCCGCGCGTATTGGTTCGACGCGCAGAACAGCATGAACGGCAGTGCAAACGACATGGCGAACACCCACGTCCGCCTCGCGAGGCCGGGAGCGGCGTCCGGGGCGCGACGCGGCGGCCACAGCCCGAGGACGAGGATCGGACCGTAGGCGAACAACCCCCAGCGGTGCTCGAAGAGGTTGTCGAGGAGAAGATCGGGGGCCGGCGGCGCGAACCCCCGATATCCGAGGTCCGTGAAGTTCGCCGCGGCCATCCAGGTCTGGGGCGGATGGATCCACGAACCGAAGCACGCCCACTGGGAATGGAGCTGAATGGCGATCAGGAGGAGTGCGCCCAGGGAGTACACGGCTCCACGTCGGATTGCGGTCCCAAGGCCCTCGGCCCACGAGAGCTTCAGAACGGCCAGGCCGAACACGGCTGTCGGGATGGTGCCGCTGTAGTCGCACATGGTTCCGGCGCCGCACAGGACCCCGGCGACGAACGCGCGCCGATCCGTCAGCGGGGTCGTCCCTTCGAGAGCCGTTGCAAGGGCACAGAACGCCCCGAACGTGCCGTACATGACCATCATGTTGTGGTTCAGGTGTGCCGTGCGGAAGAAGACCGGCGTCCCGAAGGCGAAGACGAACGAGAGGATCGTCGCGCGGTTCACGGAGACGCCGCGTCGCCTGAGTTGGTCGAAGATGAAGAGCGCCATCAAGGCCGAAAGCGGCGCCATGACCAGCGTCGCCGTGATGGCGGCCGCGGCTCCGAATCGCAGGTCCAGGCCGTGCTCGCGCACGATGCGCATGAACTTCTCGCGATTGGGATACTTGGTCACGAACGGCGGGTCGGCGGCGGCGGGATGGTCCTTCAGGAGGCGCTTGGAGTGGGCTTCGAGGGCGTCGAGCACGGGCCTGAAGATCAACAACGGTATGGCGGCGACGACGGAGGCGCCGACGTTGTTGTTGATGTAGGCGTGGCCGTCACCCTGGTGCACGAAGATGTCGGAGTGGAAGCCGACGTACTCGTCGAGCCGGTAGTTCCCGTTCGAGACCAGGGCGAATGCGGGGTAGTGCTCACGCACGACGTTCGGCGCGAAGTGCACTGCGAAGAGGATCCAGCACGTCACGAAGATGCGTCCGCGGGTCGACGCCAGGGGTGCGAGGAGCCGGCTTCGCAGGACCGTCACAGCGTGATCCCCTTGCGCTTCGCGATCGAATCGATGAGGCCGAAGTACTTCTTGAAGTGAGCATCTCTCGTGAAGTGCTCCTGGAAGTACCTGAAGCCGTTCTCGCCGAGCCGCGCCCTCAGGGCCGGGTCCCGCGCGATGGCGTCCAGCGCTCGTTCGAATTCCTCGAGGTCTTCGTAGACGAACCCGCCGTTGCTCTCGCGGATGATGTCCGGCGGGGCGCCGAGCGGGCAGACGATCGAGGGCGTCTTCACGGCGAATCCCTCGATGATGATCTGGCCGAGCACCTCGAAGCAGATCGATGGAACGAGCACGGCGAGAGCGTGTTCGTAGAGCACCTGGAGGTTGCGGCGATCCAGTGAGCCGAGGAAGACCACGTTGTCGAGGCCCGCGGCCTGCGCGCGGAGCTCGTCCCCGAACGCGCCCTCGCCAGCGACGAGGAGGCGCAGGTCGGTCCGCTTGCGGAACACGGGGAGGATCTCTTGCAGGCCCTTGAGCTTCTCGAGACGGCCTACGAACAGGAAGAACTGCCGGGCCTTCTGCTCGGCCACGATCGTGCGTCCCTTCGCCGTTGCCGCGTCATCCGCGGGTTCGAGTTCGGGGAGAAAGTAGGGGATGACCTGCATGTCCAGGTTCAGTTCCGCGTGACGGCGCATCGTGAACGCGCTCGGGGAGATGAAGCCGTCGACGTGCTTCAGCATGCGGGGAATCAGTCCCGTGTAGCGCCACAGCTGCGGCGGTCGCTTGTGTGCGAGGATGCATCGCAGGCAGTCCTTCTCGAAACACGGCTCGCGGTTGTATCGGAACAGGACGTGAGTCGGACACACGAGCCAGTGCTCGTGCGTCGTGTAGAGCTTGATCCCCGAACCCATGCGGAGGACCTTGGGGCCACCCACGAGCGAGACGTTGTGGAAGTGGACGACGTCGTGGCCCCGCGCGAGCACCTCGGAAATGCGGCGGCGCTTGAGCCATGGGGCGCCGGTCTGTTGCGTCAGGAGAGGCGAGAGCCTTCCCGCCGGGCTCGCCAACGGGAACGTCGTCACGTTGGGGTGATGCTCGACCGGGCGGTCGTTGGTGCCCCCGAGCATGTGGTAGGAGTCCGTGCAGTGGACGACGTCGACGCGATGGCCCGCCTTCGCGAGCTCGTTGTTCAGCCGGTGGATGAAGATCCCGTCCCCGCCGAAGTTCTGTGGCGGGTAGAAGGTCGTGATCATGCAAAACCGGAGCGGACGCATCGGCGGAGTCTATCCGCGCCCGCGTCCGACTCACTGGATGACGACCGTCGTGGACTCCGAGATCGTGTTCAGACCGCTGGGCGCCAATCCAAAAGGATCGACCGTGACGAACGCGAAATGAAGAGTTTGTCCGGCGAGCCAGGTGAGGTTCGGGATGACGAGCGCCGGGGCCGCCGACCGGCCCGTCGAGTCGAGCGTGCCCGCGAACCCCGGGAAGTTCGGCTGCGGCCCGGAGAGGATCCATTGCGCGAGCGGGTCGTATCCCAGGCGAATGATGCGGTCGTCGACCGCCGTCGGGCCGAGGTTCGTGGAGGCGATCAGGAAGTAGGTGAACGCAGGGTCCGAAGGGCTGTCGAGGAGGATGGGCACCACGGCTCCCCGCGTCGGGGTCGCGAGAAACACGACCTGGGAGCGATCGAGCGTGCGAAACCGTAGCTCGTCCGCGGCGCCGGGGCTCGAGGTCCACGCCGCTTTCACGCCTCCGAACGAGTCGAGCGCCACGGACGCTCGCCCCTGAGGAGCGGGCGATGCGTCGAGGAGTCCCGTTTCGATGATCGCCGGCCCCGCGTAGCCGATCGGGGAGCGCAAGCGAACGAATCCCGCCCGCGGCGCCGCGGAGGCCGTGGGCGCGGCGTCGACGAACGCGATGGCGGACTCGCCGCTCGCCGCGACGGCCACGTCGGTGAGGACCTGTGGGCCTGCACGGGTCGCAGTCAGTGTGAGGCCCGACGGATCGTAGATCTGGCCAGTACTCGTCAGGCGGGCGACGCTCGCTTCCGAGACGCCCGTCGCCGTGCTCGTGAATCCCAGTACGGCGATTTCTCGATAGCTCGCGGCCAGCCGCGGGGACGTCTGGTCACCCGCCGTTTCGCCGGCGATGAGCAGCATCCCCGAGATCACAGTGGGTCCCGTGGCGAAGTAGACCCCGACGACGGCGGCGCCGTAGCCGTCGGGCGACGGTACGCTCGGGCCCGCACCCTGGGGCCCGTCGACCCAGGCGACCAGCATGTGACCGTCGGGCCACAGCGCGCAGGCAGTCGTCCGCTCGGCGCCGAAGCCCTGGTTCGCCGTCTCGACCGTCAGCGGAACCGGGTCTGGCGAACCACCGAACGCGTCGAAGCGCCGCACGACGACTTGCTGCGCGATCCCGTTGGCATCGCGGCGGATCCAGGTCAATGCGAAGCCGTCGTAGGGTGTCGCGGTGCAGGCCGAGTCGCTCGACGTCCAGATCGGAGCGAGCGACGCGGGCTCACCGTTCCCAGATGCGATCGTCGCGCCGGACCAATCGAGGATCCGGAACCGCAGGTCGTGGTGGGATGCACCCGCACCCGGCGAATCCTCCCAACTGACCATGAATCGCGACCCACCTCCGGCGGCATCGAGCGAGAGCAGCCCGCTGCCGTTGATCGTGTGCGGCACGCCGACTGCCACACCGCTCCGATCGAATGCGCGGTAGCGGATTTGCGACGACCCGTTCACGGTTTCGATCCAAGCGACGAGCGTGGCGCCGTCGCGCGTCGAGGCGACGCGCGGTTCGATTCCGGTGGCCGCGGCCACCTGAGCGACGAGCGTCTGGATCGGGCCTGCGGAGACGCCGTCCGCGCGGGCACGAGCCGCCAGGGCGAAGGCGAGAACCGTGATCATCATCGGGCGAGTCATTGCGGGACCTCCGTCGCCGTGCCCCGCTCCCTGGGTCGCGGCGTCATGCTAATTCCTTAGCATAGACGCCCGTGGGTTCGCGCGGTTCATTGCCAAATTTCTAGCACTGAGGCCCGATGTCCGATTCGTCACGACGGGGAGGATCAGCGCTCGCGTCGGGGCGAACCGACGGGAATCCGGACCTGGACGGAGATCACGCGCAGGGAGACGCCCGGGAAGAGCATTCCCGACCACGATCGGGGGCCCGACGGCAAAGCCGGTCGCACCTCGGGTCGCCGGGCGGGGGGCGCGGAGACGTCCTGCGAATGCGGTGCGGGTTGCTGCTCCGGGCCGACGATGGACGTGTCGCGACTCGGCAGGGGCGCCGGCGCTTCGGCGGCTCGTGGCGCCGGCGGCGACGGTGCGGCCGGCGGTGCGGCCGGGGCGATGGACAGGGCTGCCGCCGGCGTTGCGGACGTGGCCTCGGCCAGGGCGGAGCGCTCGACCGGAGCGGAGATCCGGACGCTGACGGCGACGCTGGCCAGGGCCAGCACGATCGGCAGCATCACGAAGCGAGACACGTCGCCGGCACGGGGGACGTCGGCCAGCACGCGCTCGATGCGGCGGGCGACGAGGCTGGATCCCAATCCTGCCATCGAGACGTTCTGGCGCGTCCCGGTCGCGAGGAGCGCCGAGGCGAGTTCGCTCGGGACCGCACCCTGGGACAGGGCGTCGTCGTCGCAGGCATCCTCCGCGTCACGCTCGAGGTCTCTCGCCAGTCGGCCCATGATCGGGTTTGGCCAATGGAGGCATGCGACGAGGCGTGCCAGGACGAAGACGAGCCAATCGGCTCGCCTGACGTGCGCCGCTTCGTGTCGCAGGGCGGCTGCGAGCGTCGGCCCTGGCCAGTGCGTCGCGCTCCGCGGGACGACGACGCAGGGGCGGAGCCACCCATGCGTGCTCGGCGTCCGTGTCTCGTTCGAGATGGACAGCGTGACGTGCCGCCGGATCCCCGCGTCGAAACACGCGAGTTTGAATGCGCCGATGACGGCCGGTGCGACGGCCTGGGATCGATCGGCGCGCGGCGGCCGCGCGCTCATCGCCAGGCGAATCACCGACAGCGTCGCACCGACGGCCCAGACGACGAGCGCGAGCGACGACGCGAGGCCACGGTCCGGGGTCGGATTGCGTGGGCCGTCTTCGGCGAAAGGCCCCGGGTCGATCGCGAGCTCGACGACCGTCGGCGGCACCGGCACGAAGGGGAGGGCGACGACGAGGATGAGGGCGCAGCGCAGGATCGCGTGCCGCAAGGCCGCCGAGCGTGTCGGAGCGGCGGCCCTGAGAGCGAGCGCTGCAATCGCCACGACCGCGGAGCGTGCGATCCAGTCCAACAGGAAGACGCAGGCCGCCGCCACGTTCATCGTCCCTTGCGGCGCGACTGGTCGATGAGCTTCTTCAACCGCGCGACGTCCCGCGCGTCCAGTGCGCCAGACTGCTTTTTCAGCAACGCGGCGACGGCCCGCTCGGGCGAACCCTCGAAGAAAGTGTCGACGACGCGCATCAAGGCCTGGCGCCCGGCCGACGTCGTCGACTCGACGGGAATGTAGATGTAGCGCGCGCCATCGATCCGGTGACGCAGGTGTCCCTTGCGCTCGAGGATCGCCAGCGTGGCGCGGACTGCGGAGTAGCTCGGTGGCTCGGGGATCGCGTCGCGGATCTCCTGCGCCGTGGCCTCACCGCGCTGCCAGACGACGTCCATCATCTGGCGTTCGCGGGCACTGAGCCTGTGTGCTTCACCCGAGGTCATGGGGAACGAGGCCGGGCGTGGCGCTCCTCAGAGAGTGACGACGAGCCCGTTGGAGATGAACAGGAACCCCGTCGTCGAGGTCGCCCACTGCAAGGCGACGGTCAGCCCCGAGGCGCTGGGTGGGATGTTGAACGTGAGGCTTGCGTCCCCGAGCGCATCCACGGGAACGGGTGCCGTCACGGCGAAGAATGGCGCGCCGAGCACGTCGATGGCCACGAGCCCGTCACCGACCGCGATGAAGGGCGTCGCGATCGGCGTCCCGATCACGAGGTCCGCCTGGAGCCCCACGGTGCCGTTGGCGACGCGGATGATGGACGCCGTGTTTCCGGCGATGGGAGCGGACGTGGGCGGGAACGAGATCACCGGGCGCCCCTGGCCCGGGTTCGCCTGTGTCGTTCCGATTCCGGCCGTGTGTACGCGCCCCGCCGTCTGCTCCATGAAATAGAAGGTGAGTGGCGCGCTCGTCACACCGCCCACGGTTCGCACGGCGATCGACCCGATCGGGCTGCTCCCCTGGACGTTCGGCGGGAGGAAGTTGCCGACGGTCGGCATGAGCACGCGGACCTGCGTCGCGCTGACGGAAACGACCGGTTGGTGGATGGTGTGAACCCCGGCGAACCCGCCGACGGCCGCCACGAAGGTGACGTCGTTCGTGTTCGCGAGATTGGTTCCCACGAGGATGACGAGATCTCCCGGCGAGGCGGCCTCCGGGAGTACGCGCGACAAGACCGGGGTCTGGGCGACGAGCGCCCCGCAGAGAATCACGCTCGCGACCGACCACCGAATCCCGTTCGAGAAGGGTGTCTTCGACCACCTCATGTTGGAACTCCTGTTTGGAGAGCTGCGCTGATGGGGACGGCAGTCTACGAATCTCGCGGGCTCCAGTTCGAGGTGGTTCACGAGGAATGGACGTCACGGACCGGGACGATCGAGCCCCGGGGCGGTGTTGCGACGGCGTCCCCGTCCGTGGGGCCGCAGCTGGCGCAAACCTGCGTCAAGGCGTCGTGACCGATTCGCCGACGTCTATAGTCTGGCGCCCGATTCTCGGGCCTGGGGCATGTCGCTGAAGCCGAGAGTTCCCGTCCTCACCTTCCATGCGTTGGCCGACGACCGGTCACCGGTCGCGTTCCCGGCTCAGCGCTTCGCACGACTCATGCGGCGCCTCGCTTCACGCGGATGGTCGACGCTGAGTGTGGCCGCGTTTCTGAGCTGCATTCGCGGGGAGACACCGATCCCGGAACGGTCGTTCGTGATCACGTTCGACGACGGGTATGCGTCCGTGCTGCGGGACGCGACTCCGATCCTCTTCGAACTCGGGTTCGGCGCCATCCTCTTCGTGTCGACGGATCTCGTCGGGCGACCGGTGATCTTCCCGCGCGACGCCGCGTGCCCGCGCCAGGCGGCGCTGACCTGGGACGAGATCCGCCAGCTCCGAAGTCGAGGGATCGAGATCGGATCCCATGCCTGCCACCACGTCGACCTGCGGCACTGCGCCGACGACGAACTCGTCGCCGAGCTGCGCGGATCCCGCGAACGAATCGAAGCGGAGATCGGCGCGCCGGTGCCGCTGTTTGCATACCCGTTCGGCGCGTTGGACGTCCGCGTCGCCAACGAGGCGATCCGCGTCTACGAGGGCTGCTTCACGACGGAATTGGCCGAGGTTCGGCCCGGGATGGAACCGGCGCGCCTTCCGCGACTGGATGCCTTCTACCTGGGTTTCCTCGCAGATCGCGGTGATCTGGATGCTTCGTGGGTGCGCGCCTGGCTCGCCGTGCGGCGTGCGGGGCGGGCCGTCCGCTCCGCACTTGCCAACGGAGCATCCTCATGAAGGTTCCGGTGACGGTCGTCGTACCCGCACGCGGAAACGAGGGGCAGCTCCGGTTGTCGCTCGACGCGCTACGGGATGCCGAGCCCGGAGCGGACCAGATCATCGTCGTCGATGACGAGTCGCCGCGTTCCCTCGAACCGATCGTCGCGGAATACGGCTTCGAGTTCCTGCGCCGCACCGTGCGCGGCGGTCCCGGCGCCGGCCGCAACGACGGCGTGGCAACGGCGCGCAACGACGTCGTCTTGTTCATCGACAGCGACGTCGTGATCCATCGCGACACGATCGGCCGCGTGGCGGCCCGATTCGCGCAGCCCGACGCACCCGACGCGCTCTTCGGCTCGTACGACGAGGAGCCCCACGCGCGAACGTTCACGGCGCAGTACAAGAACCTCGTCCACCACTTCATTCACCAAGGCGCACGCCGCCGGGCCATGACGTTCTGGGCGGGCTGCGGCGCGGTTCGCAAGTCGTCGTTCCTGTCGGTCGGCGGGTTCGATACCCGGCGGTTCGACGTGCCGTCGGTCGAGGACATCGATCTTGGATACCGCATGACGGATCGCGACATGGTCATCGAGCTCGACCCATCGCTGCAGGTCTGCCACCTGAAGGCCTGGACGCTCGTGGAGATGATTCGCGTCGACGTGTTCAAGCGCGCCGTACCGTGGACGCGCCTGATGCTCGAGCGCGGGTCCGTTCCTCCGGACTTGAACCTGCGACCGCACCACCGCATCTCGGCGGGACTGGTCGGGCTCCTCGTCGCGGCCACGGCCTGCCTGGCGATCACGTGCGCCCTCGGGTGGGCGTGGCCCGCCGGTTCCGGGGGACTCGTGCTGGCGACTCTCGTGGTCCTTCTCCTGGCGTTGAATGCCGACCTTTACACGTTCTTCCTGAAGCGCCGGGGGCTGTGGTTCATGCTCCGAGCGATCCCCGTGCATTGGCTCTATTACTTCTACTCCGCGGCGACGTTCGTGATCGTGCGCGTCCAGTTCGCGCTCACGGCTTCGCGCCGGTCTTCGGGATGATCGCCGTGCGGCGACGGTCGACGACGACCGCAACGAGGTGAAGCGCCACGCCGACGCATGCGCCCCAGAGGGCATCGAGCGGCCGTTCTCCGCGGACGGACTTCGTGATCGCCGACTGAATGATCGTCGCGGCCCCGAGGATCCGCCATCCCGGCCGCAGCGGTGATGCGGCGTAAAGCGCCCCCAGGATTCCGTGCCCCGACCAGGGCCAGTCGTGGATCATCCGTCCCGTGATCAGTCCGGCGGCGAGGGCGCCCGCCCAGAAGATCCCGAGTTGGCGCGTCGATCGCGCCTGGACGATGCAATCGACGAGGACGGCCGTCGTGAGGAACGCGAGAGGCACGTGGTAGCCCAGCGCATACGCCTTGTGCGTGAAACTGCAGGCGACCCAGACCGACCCCGCAGCGGCAGCGACGCCGCCAGCGAGAACCGGCCAGAGCAGGGGAGCGCGCAGATGAGTCATGGTTCAGCGTCGTCCAACGAGGGCCCGTATGTCGACGTCGTAGGCGTGCCGCTTCTCCAGGATTCCGCGGACGAGCCGTTCTGGCGGAACGACGAGCCACGGTCGCTGGAAGTCCGTCGCGAGGTGACCGACCGCTCCGGGACGGACGACCGATGCATCCCGCGCGAGGAGCACCCACGGCGGCCGTTCTTCGAGCACGACGGCCCCCGGCGCGCGGGCTGCGTCGCTGCGCTGGACCCGATACGTCCACGACGGGTCGTCGGGTCGTGGCCCAAGGAGCCGTGCGTAATGCGCGACCTGCAGCGGCGAGCCGACGAGCGTCGCATGCGGGTCGGCGCCCGACCACGGCGGTGACACGACGGACGACAGCACGGCGAACGGCGCGAGGTCGGACCCCAGCCGCGGCCCGCCCGCAGGCACGCTCACGGCGGCTCCGGCATCGCGGAACGGCTGTGGCACCGAGTCGTGCGCGGGAAGGCAGAGCCACAGCCCCGCGAGCGCGCCCATCACTCCGATGGCGGCGAGACGGGCTCGGACCGCAGCCGTGGCCGCGCCGGCCGCGAGCCGCCAGTAGACGATCACGGGCAGGACCATCGCCGGAGCGAAGTGGTGCGGCGCGTAGTTGCCTGGGAAGTAGAAGAACGCGACCCACGCCAGCGAAACCCAGGCCAGCGCGCGTGTCGGCGCGTCCATCCGGCGATGGAGGAACAAGGCCGGGATGGTGACGACGCCGGCGGGCAGGACGACGAACGCGAGTCGGCGCCAATCGGTGAAGCAGACGTAGCGAAGACGCGAGAGCACGGAACCCGCGGGGAGGCCCAGGCCGCCGCCGACGCGCGGCACGTATACGCGCTCGTACAGCCACGTCAGGATCGCGCATGCGGCGATGGCCAGAACGAGCCGCAGACAGGAGCGGATGCGCGCTCCGCGCGCCGTGAGGAACGTCGCGGCCGTGAGGAACAGCAGGATCAACATCCCCGACGGCCGGCAGAAGTGAGCCAGCGCGCCGAACGAGAGGAGCCTGGGCCAATCCCTCTCCTCGTTCGCGGCGAGGATCCCGAGGATCATCGTCAGCGTCATGGCGTCGAGTGCGGCCGGAGACGCGAGGTCGGAGAAGTACGGATCGAAGCTCGCGTTGAGCCCGAGCACGGCGACGACCGAGAGGAGTGCCGCAGCGACTCCGGCATTCGCGAGTGATGGCAGCCGCCCGGCCGTCGCCCGCCCCGCCAACCCCACGACGCCCAAGTGAAGAAACGGCAGGAAGAGGAGGAGCGGAAGCCTCGGCGCCGCCTCGAGCGGGCCGAGGACCAAGCTGAAGAAGTGGGCGGGGAACGCCTGTGCGATCATGCCGACGCCCACACCGACGAGGCCAGATTCCGAGGGATTCCTCGGGAGGTGGAACTCGGCGAGGGACAGCCCCATCTCGAGGGACTCGATGCCGTCGCTGGACAGCTCCCGTACGAAGACGGCTGGCGCGAGCCACGCGGCGGCGAGGACCTGGAGCGCTGCCGCGATCAGGAACGCGCGGCGATCCGCCGTCGTCACGCTCTCCGCCATCACGGTCGATCGGCGGGCAAGGAGCAGCATCGCGGCGGTGACGGCGGTGATGAGGCCCATCTCGGCGAAGGCCGGCGCGGGCGCACCAAGAATCCACTTCGTCAGGCTCGCGAGGAGCATGAAGATCGCCGCGGAGCACCCGGCGGAGCGCAAGGCCAAGAGTGGCGTCGCCTCGCGCGTACGCCAGAGGCTTCGTTCCAGGAGGAAGCCCGGCCCGATCCACACGAGCGTCGTGAGGGACGTGAAGAGCGGTGCCACCACGTAGCGGGCGGTGAACGAGAGACTCGTGGCGTCGCGGCGGAGTGCAAAGAGCTCGGGACAGAGGCGCGCGCCGAACACGGCCACGATCCACCAGAGCCCGTGAGCCACTGCGCTCACGGCGACGACCGACCGCCAGGACGCGTGCACCGCGCGCGGCTTCGAGGACGCAGGCGACGTCTGCGACTCAGGCGGGGACGGCATCGCTCCCCGGCGCGAGATCGGCCGTCTCGTCGCGGTCGGCGAAGAGCCCGAGGAGGAGGAACGGGTAGTACCACTCGACGTAACTGCCCGTCGCATGCGTCTTCCACAACTGGACGGTGGCGGCCACGGCGGCCGTGAGCAGCGCGAGCTGTGCCGGCCTGCGACGACGCCCGAAGAGGAACCCAAGCAGCGAGACGGCGGTGACGAGCAGGAACGTGGGCTTCAGCAACGACGAGCTTCCGATGGACGCGATGGGCGAGTTCCACGACTTGCGGAGGTCGGGATGCACGCCGAAGAAGCTGAACGGGCTCGACCCGTACTGGTCGGGCGCTTCCTGGTGCTCGAGGGTGCTCTGGAAGAAGAGGGACACGGCGTTCTGACCCGGCTCGGTATGCGTGAACGCGACGACCGCGCCGCCGAGCAACGCGCCCGTCGCGACGAAACCCAGCGTGAACCGCAACGCGCGGCCACGCGTGCGGTGGTAGCTCCACCAAAGCGGGAAGAAGAACGCGGGGTAGTAGACGGTCCCAGCCGCGAGCGCGAGCAGCGCGCCGCATGCGACGGGGGAGCGTAGCGCGACGAATCCGAGGAGCGTCAGCGCGGCCGGTGCGATGTGCGAGATGTAACCCATGCCGCCGATGCGCGTGGGTCCGCCCCCGACGCCGAGGACGTAGGCGCTTCCCGCGTAGAGACAGACGATCGCGAGCGCGGTCGGCGCGCCGGCCAGTCGCCGCGCCGCAAAGAAGAGTGCGAACAATCCAGCGATGTGGAACGCGATGCAGACGGCCTTCGTGATCCAGACGGGCGGCCGCTCATAGGACGCGGAGTTCGGATCGGCATCCGCCGACTGCTTGATGGCGCCGCCGAGCATCCGCAGTGGAGCGTGGGACAGGTAGAGGACGGGGCCGTACGTCGCCGCCGCGCCGCCGCGCAGCCTGGCGTCGCCGTACGGGAACGTCCCCGCTTCCAGCATGCGCTGCGTCCCCAGGTTCGTGTAGACGCCGCAGTCGTCAGGCTCGCGCACGACGCCGATGAGGACGTTCAGTCCGACGAGGAGCAGCGCGAGCGTCGCGAGCGTGCCCGTCGGCAGCGTGGGCGACCACGCGCGTGCCTCCGATCCGAAGGCTCCGGCGATCGCGCGCAGGGCCCAGAACCCCGTCAGGGCATAGATGATCGTGAACGCGAGCGTGAAGGCCCCACGCTGGCCGTCGCGGTCGAGTGCGAATTGTCTCGGCACGAGGTCGGCGAAGCAGATCGCCACCCCGATCAGCAGGAGGGCCTGCAGGTTCCATCCGAACCGGAACGGCCTGAACGAGCACGCGACGACGAGGAGGATCACGAGACCGATCGCGAGGGCACCACCGTCGTTGGGCTCGAGCGATACGGCCACGTTGCGCAGGAAACGGCCGATCGCCGTCGGTCCGAGCCACTCCTCCAACGAGGGCTCCGCCGTGATCACCTGGTGGTGGATTCCGCCCGGCACCTGGTGCTCGGGCCGTGACGTCGCCGGATCGGTGCCGTGAATCTGCCCGAGCGCGCAGGCGGCGAGCCAGGGCCACACGAGCCCAAACCAGAGACGCGTCCTCGTTTCCTTTCCCATGGGACGAGGATTGTATCGGCGATGGATCGCGTGCGAGACGAGGCGGGGTGGCGCGATCCTGGGTCAGGCCCGGACGAAGTTCCAGAAGAGACGGGCCTGGTGCGCCAGATTCCGCCAATCACCCTTGGCGACGCGTCCGAGGATGTAGGAAGGCCGCGTGTAGTACTTCAGGTAGGCCGATCGCGTGATGCGCTTGAGATCCGACAGCGTGAAATTGGCCTCCACGGCCTCGGGGAAGAGCGACTTGTCGCTGAACCGGACTTTCGGGTCGTTTCGCACCTGGTCGTAGAGCTTCGTCCCCGGGTACGGGGCCGTGATGTGGAACAGCGGGTAGTCGGGCGCGAGCTCGCGGGCGAACTCCTGGATCTCACGCATGTCTTTTTCGGTGGACTCGGGGAACCCGATCATGAAGAAGCACGCGCTCCGGATGCCGGACTTCTTCACGCGCTTCATGCCTTCGCGGATCTGGGCCATCGTGATGCCCTTGTCCACGCGGGCGAGCATCTCGTCGCTCCCGGCCTCGACGCCGAAGTGGATGAGCGTGCATCCGGCCTGCTTCATCTTCGCGAGCATGTCGTCGTCGACGAGGTCGAAGCGCGTCTGGCAGCACCACTGGAAGTCGAGCTTGCGTTCGATCAGCCAGTCGCAGAGCTCGTAGACCTGCTTCTTCAAGACGGTGAATTCCAGGTCGATGAAGTACGCGCACTTCACCCCGAACTTCGTCACGGCCGTCTCGATCTCCGAGCACAGGCGCGCCGTCGACTTCTTGCGGACGCCGTCACCGTAGGTCTTCAAGAGGCAGAACGTGCAGTCCGACGCGCATCCTCGCGACATCTCGAAGAGCGTGAAGTGATCGCCCATGACCTCGTAGCTGTAGAGGTGCATCGGGAGCAGGTCGAAGGCGGGGATGGGAATCTCGTCCAGCTTGACGAGGGGCGCATCCGGATTGCTCACGACTTCGCCGCCACGCTTGAACGTGATGCCCATGACTTCGTCGAGAGGCTTCTTCGCCGCGAGCTCACAGACGGTGCGTTCGGGCTCGCCGCGGATCACGGCGCGCGCGCCCGTCACCTCGAGCATTTCCGCCGGCTTGACGGTGCCATGGCTCCCCATGATGTAGACGTCGGGTACGACGGCGCGGATCGCATGGACGACCTCGATGAACGGGTCGATGTCCAGGTAGGGGCACTGCCACCGATCCAGGCTCGTCGACGTCACGAAGGCCTGGTCGAACCCCTTCGATCGCGCCGCGACGTCGGCGGCGCCGATCTGCTCGGCGTTCGCGTCGAGGATGGCGACCTCGATGCCACGTGCCCGCAGCATCGAGGCGGTGTTCGCCAGATCCAGCGGCGTCCACGTGCGGTTGTAGATGCGTCCCTTGCGGCCTACGAGCCGGACCTGGAACGGGTTGACGAGGAGGACCTTCATGTGGTTCGCTGTTCGACCTTTGGGCGCGCGTTGCCGGCGTCGCGAAGGATCGACGCGAGCGCGCGCCGGACGCGGAAGACGCCTTTGATGTCCTCCCATGCGGTCGAGACGATCTTGACGCGGCTGTCGTCGTCGTCGATCCAGCGCACGGGGACGTCCTTGATGCGGAATCCGAGCTTCTCAGAGAGTGTGAGGAGCTCCGTGTCGAAGAACCAGCCCTGATCCTTCACGAGCGGCACGACCTGGTCGATGACGCGCCGGCTGACGGCCTTGAAGCCGCACTGCGCGTCACTGAAGTTCGTTCTGAGGACGAGCTTCACGAAGATGTTGTAGAGGCGCGAGATGACGTCTCGCTTGAAGCCGCGTTCGATGTTCGACTCGCGCATGAGACGCGAGCCCGTCGACAGGTCGAAGCCGTCCACGGCGATCGCGTCGATGAGCGGCCGCAGGTGGACGAGGTCGGTCGACAGATCGACGTCCGTGTAGCAGCAGATGTCCGCACGGCTCTCGGTCCAGGCGATCCGCAGGGCACGGCCGCGCCCCCGCTGATTGAAGAGCATGTGCGCGACTTCGCCGGGGAACGCGGCCACGAGTTTCTCCGCGACCTTGTCGGTGCCGTCCGTGGAGCCGTTGTTGGCGACCACGATCCGCCACCGATAGGGCATGTTCGCGCGGAGGTAGTCGCGGACGGTCCTCACGCTCTTCTCGAGGACGTGCGCCTCGTTCAGCACCGGGATGACGACGTCGAGGGTCGTCGCCGCGTTCGACTGCGGTCCGGCGGCGCTCATCAGACGCTCCACACGCGCGCGCCGATCATGGCGCGCATGAGGTGAACCGGCTGGAACGCGATGCTCGACCACATGAAGACTTCGTTCGTGCAGAAGCACTTCTTCGCGGCGATGTCCGCGCGGAGCTGTTCGGCCTTCGGTGAATCCCAGATTTCGAAGAACGAGTTCTTGCGGAGGTTGCCGATGGGCTCGTGGGTTTCGCAGAAAGAGACGTCGCCGTTGGCATAGACGACGCCCGAAAGCCGTCCCGCCTTGCACGGGATGACCTGCTCCTGACGGTCGATCGTCTTGCGTTTCGCCCAGGTGAGCATGGGGTCGACGATGGCGCCGAACCGGCCCATCTCGCGATCGCTCCAGATCGAACGCAGGTGCTTGTACAACTCGTCGTAGGCCGCGAGCTGGGGGCCCTGCAGCGATTTGTTCTTCCGGTCGCCGCGGATGATGGCCAGGTTGTGGTGGTCCATCTTCGGGCACCGTTCGTGGAGGTGCGTCGTCAGGGCTCGCAGCTCCTCCATGTTCTCGTGCGTCGCGGTGCTGATGGAGTGGATCCGCAGCCTCGGATCCTCCGCCTGGAGGCGCGCGAGCATGTCGTACGTCTCCATCGCCTTCGCGAACGACTTGGGGTTGCCGCGGAATCGGTCGTGGTACTCCGGCATTCCATCGAGCGAGAGTTCGCACACGAAGAGCTGCAGCGACTTCTCCGCGAGCACCTTGCGAAGTGCCGTCTCCGTCCGATCGGTGAAGTACCCGTTCGTCGGGACGTAGATCTGCTTGGCGCCGTTCTTGCGGACGAACATCTCACAGATCTCGGCGAACTCGGGGCGCAGGAACGGTTCGCCGCCGGAGAGGTTCAGGTTCTCGATCGGCCCCAGCTCGGACGTCAGCTTGTCGAACTCGTCGAAGGTCAGGTCGTCCTTCTTGTTCAGGCTCGTCCAGTAAAAGCAGTGCTCACAGGTCAGATTGCAGATCGAGTTGATGAACACGATCAGGAACGGCGGCGTGAACCGCGCGCTGCGACTGGCGGCATCGCGGGAAAGCCGGATGTGCCGGGAGATCCTGTTCGTGATGGTCGACATGTTTTCGGGCAGGTGAGACCGAGTTTCGATGCGGAGATTAGCCCCAAGGCCCGGTGCGGGCAACGGTCCTGGGAGCGCATGCGCTCCGGTGCGAACGACGTCGCGAGCGGCGCCGCCGACGGAACGGAGTCTCCGCGCGCGGGTCGAGATCCTCCACGCCGACGGTTCTATCGACCGGACAGCTTCCCGAACTCCTGAAGCAGCAGGCGCGCGGCCTTGTCCCAACCGAACCGCCGCGACCGGTCGAGCCCCACGTCGGCGGCGCGACGCCGGGCGGCGGCGTCGCTCAGCGTCACCTCGATGACACGTGCGAGGTCGGCGGACGACTCGGCGTCGAAATAAGCGCCCGCGTCGCCGAGGATTTCCTGGAGCGATCCACGACCCGACGTGATCACCGGCGTGGCGCTGGCCATGGCCTCCAATGCCGGCAACCCGAAACCCTCGAGGAGCGACGGAAAGACGAGCGCGTCCGCAAGCCGGTAGAGCGCCCCGAGGCGCTCGTCGCTCACGAATCCCGTGAACGTGACGCGTTTCGCCAGTCCCTGGGCGTTCACCTGGTTCACGAGCTTCTCGCGCGCGGAGAAGAACACGTCTTCGCGGTCGGCGCCGCACATCACGACGTGGATGTCCAGGTCCTTCCTGCGATCACCCAGTTCGCCCACGGCGGCGACGAGTCGATCCAGGTTCTTGTGTGGACTCAGCCCGCCCACCGTGAGGAGCACGTGCGTCTGCGGGCCGATCCCCAGTCGTGCGCGCTCGGCAGCGGCCTCTTCCGTCGAGCGGCGGGCGTGGAACACCCGCGCGTCGTAGCCCTCGGGAATGACCACCGTCGGCTTTCGCGCGACCGGGTAGTACTTCGCGATCGCCGCGCGGGACGCCTCCGAGACGGTGACGATCAGATCGGAGCGGCGCGCCGCGGCCGAGCACTTGAGCCTCCAGAAGAGGCGTCCGCGCCAGGTCGGGAAGATGGCCTTCGGGAGCGACTCCGCGATGGCGTCATGGAACGTCACGGCGACCGGTACGCGTCCCGCGACGGGGAAGTAGGAGTACACCGCGGGGAAGTAGAGGACGTCCGCACGAACCCCGGCAGCGGCGCGGCGGAATGCCAGAAGGTCGCGGAGGCTCCGCGCGCCTTCCGCCGACGCGGCCTCCGATGGCGCCACCTGCACACCGACTTCGATCACGTCGACCCCGTCCGGGAATCCACCGCGCGTGCGGGTCGCCGGGTCGACGAGGAGCGAGATGCGGTCGGTCGCCGGCGCCTCCTTCCGAAGCGCCGCGATCAACTCGCGCGTGAACCGTCCGAATCCCCGGCAGTTCGCCCAGGTCGCGCCGTCGACGAGCAGATGCACGGTCAGTTGAGCGTGACGGTGACGGGCTGGCTGATCATGATCGCCTGCGGTTGCGCGAGTATCGCCGTGTCGAGCGCGTAAGCCTGCAGGAGCACGGGAACGCCTCCGAGGGCTGGGAGATTCTGGAACGTGATCGTGTAGGTGGGGTTCACCGGACCGGTGACGAACCCAGGCATGGGTGGTCCGACGAGCCCGAGCCCGTCGAGAACGGTCGCGGTGGACGGCACCGAGAGGATCGAGGTCCACACGCTTCCGTAGGGAGTGACGAGGTAGGGCGTCGGCGGCGGGATGTCGGCTGCCAGCGTCACTGGCGAGTTCGTCTGACTGTGGCGGACCGTCATCGTGATCTGCGAGAGGGCTGGGATGTAGGCCACGCTCAATCCGCGCCAGACGAGGGGGATCGTCACCGACGTGGCACCCGGCGTGGACGCCGTCACGATCGGGTTCGTGACCGTCGTCGCGGAGGCCGTGAACGTCGTCGACGCGATGCCGTTCGAATCCGTGACGACCGTCGTGGGCGACACCGATCCGCCACCCGTCGTCACGGCGAACGTCACGGTCGTGTTCGCGAAGGGGACCCCGCCCGGCGTCGCAACCCGGACGGTCAGCG
This sequence comes from Planctomycetota bacterium, assembly GCA_044222185.1. Classification (GTDB taxonomy): domain Bacteria; phylum Planctomycetota; family CAIWVZ01; genus JBGANV01. Next base: position 1,781,311 of record JBGANV010000001.1, on the reverse strand, counting down.
GTGAGAGCGCCGACTGTCCCGCGTTGACCGGCTGGCCGGCGCCGCTCTGGACGGTGAACGTGGGCGCGTTGGCGGTGGACTTGATGCGACGGATCTGACCCGCGAGATGCTTCAAGTAGTAGATCGCGCCGTCGGGCCCGATGGTCGAGTCCGACACGAACGACAGTCCCGTCGCCCAGTTCGAGGCATCGGGCTGGCCGGGCACGGACGGGGCCGCGCTCCAGGAAAGGCCGTTGAATTGGAGGCGGCGAACGGCGCCCGAGATGTAATCCGTGTAGAACCAGTCGCCGTCGTAGCTCGCCCCGAAGTTGTAGATGCCGTTGGGGCGGTTGCGGTACGTCACCATTGACTCGATGGAGAACCAGCTCGTGTTGTGGTTGTGCGCCACGACCGGGGAGACGAGCGGAGGTTGATTCCCCGCGCAGCTTCCGTGATTCGAGTTGGCTTCCTTCCACGGCCATCCGAAGTTCTGACCGCCCGCGAAGCACCAATCGAGCTCTTCCCAGGTCGATTCACCGACGTCGCCGATGAAGAGCTGACCCGACAGGGAATCGATGTGGAAGCGCCACGGGTTGCGGAGGCCGTAGGCCCAAACGAGTCGCTCGAACCCGGTTCCCGTTGCGATGGGGTTGCCGGCGGCGGCGATCTGGGTCTTCGGCGGCGGGCCCGAGCCTGCGCCGGGGAGCGACGACACGTCCAGACGCATGATGCAACCCAGGCCGCTCGACACGTCCTGCGCTGGGCAGAACTGATAGTCCTCACCGACGCTGACGTAGAGGAATCCATCCGGCCCGAAGCGGAGCGACGAGCCGTTGTGGTTCTCGGAGTTGTCGGGGATGTCGGTGATGATGTCGTACTTCGTGCCGAGCGTCAGGTTGGTGCTCGTCGGACTCGTGAGGGTTCCGGTCACGGTGTACATCGACAGCCAGCAGTTGTGCGGGGAGTCGTGCGTGAAGAACACGTAGATGTACGGACGCGCCGGCCATTGCGGGTCCACGGCGATGTGCTGCAGTCCGCGCTCGTTCTCGATCACTCCGTTGTCGACCCCGGGGACGGTGCCCATCGTGGCAGTCACGCCGTTGGCGACGACCTTGATGACGTGGGACTGTTGTTCGCAGACGATCATCCTCCCGTCCGGGAGGAACCCGAGCCCGATGGGAAGGGTGAATCCTCCAGCGATGAGCTCATCGCTGAACCCGGTTGGAAGTGACTGTGCGCGAACGGTCGCGGCGACGAGGAACGAGGCCAGCGACGCGATCGCGATTCGGGATTTGATGTGCATGGTGATGATGTGAATGGGGCTCGACGAGTGAGGTTCTCGCGACGGCAGAGGGGCCCGGCGATGGCAGTATAGGCTGCGTCTGCGCGGCACACCAAAACCCGGCGAAGGTGGTGGCTTTCATCGCCTCGGCCGGCGCTCGTCGAGGCGACGGCGGCGCGAGCCCGGCATGCCAGTGCTGCCGCACTCAGACGATGCCGTCGGTGCCGGCGCCGCAGACGATGGCGCACACGACTGCGCCGGGGGCGACGCGAATGCGTCCGGTCATCAGGGCAGCCACGGCCGCGGCGCCGCTCAGCTCCGAAGCAACTCCGAACTCGAACCAAAGCCACTTCGCGGCGGACCTCATCTCGTCGTCCGTGACGAGGACGATGTCGTCGACGTACCTCTCGATCATGGCGAAATTGCGCTCATGGCTGCGACGCGGCGCGAGCGTGTTGGCCGCCGTGCGGATCTCCGTGAGGGAGACGACCTGGCCGGCCTTGCGGCTCTCGTAGAGCGTTGGGGCTCCGGTGGGTTCCACTCCGATCACACGGATGCCGGGGCGTGAGAGCTTCGCTCCCAGGCTGACGCCACCGATGAGCCCGCCGCCGCCGATGGCTGCGATCACGACGTCCACGTCGGGACGGTCACCGAGGATCTCGAGCGCGATCGTCGCCTGCCCCGAGATGATGTCTTCGTCCGCGAACGGATGAACGTAGGCCAGGTCACTCGCCGAAGCCATCTGGAGCGCGACGACGTTGGCATCGTCCCAGACGGCGCCTGCGCGGATGACTCGCGCGCCCCACGACTCGAGCTTCTCCTGCTTCGCGCGCGGCGCGTTCTCGGGAAGGACCACGGTCGCGGCGCACTTCGTGATCCAGCCGGCGTAGGCGACGCCGAGTCCGTGATTCCCGCCGGACGCCGTGATGATCCCTCGGGCGCGTTGGTCGCGATCCAGCGACAACACGCGGTTGACCGCCCCACGTGCCTTGAACGACCCGGTGACTTGCAGGTTTTCGAGCTTCAGGTGGAGCGGCCCGCTCGGGTTCCCCGGGACGCGGGCGATCGACGCATCGAGGAGAGGCGTGCGTCGGATGTGAGGACGAATCCTCTCAGCGGCACGCAGGGCGGGTTCGAGCGTGTTCATGGTGTGACGGCACCGCAGCGCCGGCAGGTTTCTATCACGGCGCAGCGCGGCGCTTGCTCTACTTTCCGCGGCGCGTGATCGCTACCGTTCACGCCTCGGAGGCTCAGGATGAATCGACGCTTGATGTCCCGCGGCGGGCTCGCCGTCGCCGCGTGCGCCGTTGCGGTGATCCCTTGGATGCGGGTTCTGCCTCAGGACGCGGCCACCCGGCCATCGGGACTGGCGGATCTCTCCTGGATGGTCGGTGACTGGGAAGGGACCTTTCGCGGTGCCGAACTGGAAGAGCACTGGATCTCGGCCAAGGGTCGCACGATGCTGGGGCTCGGTCGAACCGTCCTGAAGGACCGCACGATGTCGTTCGAGTTCCTGCGCCTCGAGCAGCGGAAGGACGGCATCGTCTACGTCGCGAGCCCGAACGGCGGCCCCGTCACCGAATTCAGGCAGACGGCCTCGGACGCCCGCTCCGCACAATTCGAGAACCCGACGCACGATCACCCGAAGGTCATCCGTTACGCACTGACGCCTGACGGTGGCCTCGTCGCGACCCTCGAGGGCGACGAAGGCGGGAAGCACGTCAAACAGGAGTTCCGTTTCACTCGGGTCAGGAAATGACGGCTCGGTGCCCGGCGGCGCGACCTGCACGCCGCGCGGGGTCCGCGCCGTTCCACTTGCACGGAGGTCTGGTCATGTCTCGCATCCGAAACGCAGCGATCCTTTTCGCGCTGTTGGCAGCCGCCGCGACGGCACAGGTGTCCGCGACCGTCGCTCCTCAACAGGCGCCCGTCGGAAACCCCATCGCCGTGACCATCGCCAACGATACGGCGGCGACGATCTTCACGGGGGTCTGCCCGTTCACCGTGCGGACGCAGGGGGGAACGCCGGTTTACACGCCGTTCTGCATCGCCATCGTCGTCCCGGTGAACCCGGGGACGGTGTTCACGACGTACTGGAACCAGGTGAATGACGCGAACCAACAGGTCCCGGCGGGGATCTACCTGGTGGACGTTCTCGTGCCGGGCGGTGGTCTGACCACCGTCAGCGTGACGATCACCAACGGCGTCGGGGCGACGATCGCGCCCTTGGGACCGATCCGCATCGGCACGACGCGGCAGCTCGATTTCGAATCGCCCGCGGACGCCAACCGGCCTTACGTTGCGGCCGCGTCATTCCCTCCGCTTGCCGGAGGGATCGTCACGTGCGGGGGCTTGATCCCGCTGCAGCTCGATGCGGTCTTCACCCTGTCGACGAGCCCGAACCCGATCTTCCTGAACTTCAGCGGCAACCTGAACGGTGTCGGCGCGACCCAGTCCCCGACGGTCGTCACACCGAACCTGCCACAGATCGTCGGGACGGCGCTCATCATCGACTACGTCGTTCTCGACCTCAGCGCGCCGTGTGTGGTGCGCCGCATCGCCCAGGCGCTCCCCGTCCTCATCCTCTGACCCGATCGATCGGCCGTTGACCGTGCCGCAGGACGACACCCATTCCGCCGCCGCGGCACGGTTCACCATGGATCTCGGGCGCGCCCTCCACACGAGCGGCGTGCCGACGCACCGCCTCGAAGACGTGATGAACGCCTGCGCCACGCGCTTCGGCATCGGCGGGCAGTTCTTCTCGCTTCCGACGTCGATCACGGCCGGCTTCGGCCCGCCTGACGCACAGCACGTCTGGTTGGTGCGGACCGAGCCAGGCCGCGTCAATCTCGAAGTCCTGATCCTCCTCGACGACATCTTCGAGAGCGTCATCCACGGGGCGGTGACGCCGCAGGATGGGTCGGCGGCGATCGCGCGCGTGATGGCGGCGCCGGTCCGGTGGAGCGCGCCCGTTCGAGCCATCGCCTTCATGCTGGCGTCCGCGGCGAGTGCACTCTTCCTGGGTGGAGGAGGGGAGGAGTTCGCCTCTGCGGCGGCGACCGGGTTCGTCGTCGGCCTGATCGCCCTCGCAACGCAACGGCGGGCGCAGCTCGACCGGGTGTTCGAGCCGCTCGCCGCGACGGTGGTGGCGTTCTTGACCGTGTCCGCCGCGCACTTCGTCCCCGGGCTGAACTACCAGTTGGCGACGACCGCGGGCCTCATCGGTCTCGTGCCCGGCTTCACGCTGACGGTCGCCATGACGGAACTCGCCACCCGGCAGCTCGTCGCGGGAACGACGCGCCTCATGGGCGCGATCCTCCTGTTCCTGACGATCGGGTTCGGTACGGCCGTCGGAAACCGGCTCGGCCACGCGCTGTGGGAGCCGAACCTGCCGATTGCCGCGGGGGTGCAGTCACCCTGGCTGCCGGTGTTCGCGTTGGTTCCCGCCGCCCTGGCTTTCCTGGTGATTTTCTCCGCCCGACCGCGGGATGCGCTGTCGATGCTCGTCTCCTGCGCCGTGGCCTACATCGGTTCCAGGCTCGGGGTGGTCCTGCTCGGGCCGGCGCTCGGCGTGGCCGTCGGCGCCTTCCTCGTGGGGGTCGTCGGCTACGCCTACTCCCGCATCTGGAACCGGCCGTCCTCGGTCATGCTCGTCCCGGGGATCATGCTCCTGGTTCCGGGAAGCGTGGGGTTCCGGAGCGTGGCGTTCCTCCTGGAGGAGTCGACCGTCGTGGGCCTCAACACGGCGTTCTCGATGCTTTTGTCGGCCGTCGCGCTCGTCACGGGGCTGCTCGTCGCGAGCGTCGTCGTCCCCCCGCGCCGGGCGCTTTGAGTTCTCGGCTCACGTTGCCGGTCGGGCTCGGGTCGCGGAACATGTCCTGCCGATAAGGGAACTCGGAAGATGGCAATGGACCGCGGGACAACTGAAGTGCTTGCTGAGCTCGAACGTCGTCGCCAGGAGGCGATCCGACGGACGTTCACGCGCATCGATCCGCTCGCCTTCGCCGTGGCCTGCGGGACGACGGCGGCCCTCGTGATCGCCCTGGTCACCGGCCGCCTCCTCGTGAGCCGGACCGAGGACGCACTCGAATACTCCGTGGGACTCCTGGGGCAATTCCTGCGCGGCTTCGACATCAGCTGGATCGGGCTCGCCTGGGGGGTGGCCTGGTTCTTCGGGCTGGGGTTCGTGGGCGGATTCGTCATCGCCTACTGCCGGAATCTCGCCCTCCACGTCGTGCTCGCCAAACTCAACTGGGACCAGGCCCGCTGGCGGCGGCGCCACTTCCTCGACGAGATCTGAGGGACGATGAAATCACCGCTCGACACCATTCAGGATCAGATCGAGGCCGAGCGCCTCCTTGAGTCGATCCTTCGGCGCCTCAACGCCCGGGTGCTGGGGCTGACGCTGGGGCTCGTCTTCGCGATCGGGATCTTCGTCGCCACGAACGTCCTCGTCTGGCAGGGTGGACCGAACGTCGGGGCGCACCTCTCGCTCCTGCGGTATTACCTGCCTTTCTACGAAGTCACGTTGCTGGGCAGCTTCATCGGGGCCGTGTGGGCTTTTGCCTACGGTTTCTTCGCGGGGATCGTCATCTCGCGCCTCTACAACCTGGTCGCCGGCCTGCGGAAGGACTGACCGGCCATTCAGCGCGAAGGGTCATCGGGTCGATGGTTGGGCGGATCAGGCGCCACCACGACTCGGCGGGAGGTGGTATCTTTGCGGCGTTCCACCAGAGCGCCGATGTTGCGGGATGAATGAACTTCGGCGGTCACGGATGCTGCCCGCCTCGCAGTTGAAGCCTTGAGCCAAGACACTCGACAACACGTCGTCGTTCTCGGAGCCGGACCGGGCGGTCTCGCGTGCGCCCACGAGCTCGCCGAGTCGGGCTACCGCGTGACGGTCCTCGACCGTAACGACTACGTCGGCGGACTTTCACTCACGACGATCAAGGACGGCTTCCGCTTCGACCTCGGTGGCCACCGATGGTTCACGAAGAACGTCGCCCTGAACAACTGGTTCAAGCGGTTGATGGCGGGCCATCTCGTGTCCGTCGAACGCACGAGCCGAATCCTCTTCAACCGGAAGTACTTCGACTACCCGATCTCGATCGGGAACGTCCTCCGGACTGCGGGGCTGTGGACCTCCGCGAAGTGCGTCGTGGATTACGCGAAGACGGCCGTGCTGAATCGCTTTTCCGTCAAGCCGATCGTGACGATGGAGGATGCGTTCGTCGCACAGTTCGGTCGCAAGCTCTACGACATGTTCTTCCGCCGGTACAGCGAGAAGGTGTGGGGACGGTCGTGTGGACTCATGTCAGCCGACTGGGTCTCGCAGCGCAGCAAGGGGCTGTCGATCTGGACGACGATCGCGAATGCCCTCCTGAAGCCGAAAGAGAAGGCGCAGAGCCTGATCGAGACGTTCCTCTATCCGCGGCTCGGATACTCCGTCATCAGCGAACGGATGGCGCAGGTCGTCGAGTCGCACGAAGGCAACCACGTCATCCTCGAGGCCGACGTGAAGAAGGTGGACATCACCGAGCCACTGCGGCCCAAGGTCACGTACCAGAAGGACGGACGCCTCCTCACGGTCGAGAGCGACTGGGTCGTTTCGACCATCGCCCTGACGGGGCTTCTCGCGCACGGCCTCGAGCCCAAGCCGCCGGCCGAAGTCATCGAGGCCGCGCAATCGCTCGAATTCCGCTCCGTCATCTGCGTCAACTTGATGCTCGACATGCCGCAGATGACGAAGGACACGTGGATCTACTGCCACGACGAGGGGCTGGGATTCGCGCGGCTTCACGAGCCGAAGAACTGGAGTCCGGACATGGTGCCGGATCCGTCCAAGACGAGCGTCGTGCTCGAGTACTTCTGCACGACGGGCGATTCCACCTGGAACAAGTCCGATCAGCAGCTCGTCGACGAGGCCGTGGGCGACCTCGCCAGCCTGGGGCTCATCACCAAGGAGAAGGTCCTGGGCGGCTTCTGCCTGCGTGCGAAGGAGGCGTACCCCGTCTACTCGCTCGGCTACTCGAAGAAGCTCGAGATGATGAAGGCCCACATCGAGACGCTCGAGCGCCTCGCGATCGTCGGACGTGGCGGAACGTTCCGGTACAACAACGCCGACCACTCGATCGAGATGGGACTGCTCACGGCCCAGGCGATCAAGGGCGAGGTCGCGCGCGCCGACGTGATGCGCGTCAATACGAGCCTCGAGTACGGCGAGAAGGGGCTCGTCGCCGGCAAGGTGTGACGACTCAGCGGCGCGGAGTCGTGCCGCCGCGATCCCGTCAGCGATCGATCACCGTCGCGAGCTTCTTCGCGATCTCCGCTGCGGCGCGCGCGTAGGCGCCGCGGACGTCCAGTCTGCGACGCACGTCGGCGAGCCCGGCCAGTTGCGTGTCGCGGACCGTTTGATCCGTCCACAACGCCGTGAGGTCGGCCGCGATCCCCGCGTCGAGCGCACGCCAGCCGACGTGCTCGGGGACGACGGTCCGCCCGGCCACGAGGTTCACGAGACCGATGTGGTCGATCGTCACCAGCTTGCGCGCGACGAAGTAGAAGAGGGGGCTCGTGTGGTACGCGAGCACGAACGGCGTCCCGACGGCCGCGATCTCGAGGGTCGTCGTTCCAGACGTCGTGAGACAGAGATCCGCCGCCCGCATCACGTCGAGCGAATGTCCGTCGACGAACTCGTGGGGGACGTTTGCGGGCCAATGCCTCTCGACGATCGGTCGGAAGCGTGGTTGAGCGAGCGCGAAGACGAACCGTGAATCGGCCGTCTTCGGCTCGGCCCGGAGCCGGCGCGCGACGGCGGCGAACTGCGGCGCAAGCGACGCCACGACGTGCTTGCGGCTTCCGGGGAACACGCCGATCAGCGGCCCCGCGCCCCGCCGACTGCGGAGGTCGTCGATGAGCGCGCCGTCGGCTGGCGATGCACCCACGTGATCGAACACGGGATGGCCCGTGAACACGGTCTCCATTCCCGTCTTGCGGTAGACCTCGGCCTCGAACGGGAGGATCACCAGCATCAGGTCGACGAGGCGCGCGAGCTTGCGGATGCGGCCCGGCGCCCAGGCCCAGACTTGGGGGCTGATGTAGTAGATGACCGGGACGCCCAGATCCCTCGCCCTCGCCGCGAGCCGCATGTTGAACCCCGGGTAGTCCACGAGGAGCAATGCGTCCGGGCGCTCCTCGCGGAGACCCCGAACCGCCCGATCGAACAGCTTCTTGATGTAAGGCAGGGACTTGAGGACGGGGAAGATCCCCATGATGGCGTGGGAGGCCAGGTCCTCGTCCAACCGCATCCCGGCCTCGGCCAGCCGCTTCCCTCCGAAACCGAAGGCGCGCAGCCCCGGCAGGCGGGCGGAAAGCTCCCGCAGCACCGCGGCAGCATGGGTGTCGCCCGACGGTTCGCCGGCGACGATCTGGAGCACGGGGGATTGGCCCATCTTCGGCGGGCACGATACCCGGCGATCGCACGAGGATGAGGCCCCTTCCGACGCTTGTCCGGTGGGGATCGACCGTTACACTCCCCGGCTCGCTCCTGGTGCCCCATGCGGGGCAGAGACGGGCACATCACCACAAGTTCCGGTCGGCGTCCGCGGGATCCTCGTTTGCAAGGACCCACCAAGGCGGGCACGACGAAGGGTCAGACCATGCTCACGGTTCCCGTGAAAGACCTGCTCGAGGCAGGCGTCCATTTCGGCTGTCGCGCGTCGCGTTGGAACCCGAGGATGAAGCCGTTCATCTTCGGCCGCAAGAACCAGATCCACATCATCGATCTGAAGGAGACGCTGCGAGGCCTCATCAAGGCCACCACGTTCCTCCACCGCCTTTCCGCCGAGGGCCACCAGATCCTCTTCGTCGGCACCAAGCGTCAGGCCCAGTCCGTCATCGCCGAGTGCGCGCGCAAGGTCAGCATGCCGTTCGTGAACGAGCGGTGGCTGGGTGGAACGCTCACGAACTTCACCACGGTCCGCATGCGCCTCGGTCGCTTGACCGAACTCGAAGCGACGGAGAAGGCGGGCATCGTCCCCGGCATGAGCAAGAAGGCCATGGCGAGCCTCATGCGCGAGAAGCGCAAGATCTTCCGCAACCTCGACGGCATCCGAAACATGGAGAAGCTGCCGGGCGCGCTCGTCATCGTCGACTCGAACCGCGAGCACAACGCGGTGAAGGAAGCGTCCAAGCTCGGCATCCCGGTGGTCGCGATCCTCGACACGGACTGCGATCCGTCGCGCATCGACATCCCGATCCCGGGCAATGACGACTCGATGCGCTCGGTGCAGATCCTCCTCGGCCGACTCACCGACGCCATCGGCAGCGGCCTCACGGCGTACGCGCAGTGGCTCCAGGAAGAGGAGAAGCGCCGCCAGGAAGAGGCGAACCGAAAGGCGGAGGAAGACCGCAAGCTCCGCGACGTGCAGAAGAAGCGTGCCGCCGAGCGCGAGCAGCAGCTCAAGGCTCAGCACGAGCAGGACGCGGTGATTCGCGCGGCAGCCGCCAAGTACCGCGCCGAGAAGGAAGGCAAGGGCGACGTGGTCAGCGCTCCGACGACGGGCGCGGCCCCCAAGCCCGCAGCCCCCGCCAAGCCCGCGCCCGCCGGCGAGACGAAGCCCGGCCCGGCCGGTCCCGAACCGACGACGTGATCGTCGTCCTGGCGCCCGCGCCTGCGGCTCGAACGTGAGCCGCGGTGCGAACCCCGTTCTGCGGGCGCCGCACCATTCCCACATTCATTCGAGCAAGGCGAGACTCCCATGGCCGACGTTTCCGCAGCAGATGTCAAAAAGCTCCGTGACCGCACCGACGCCCCCATGATGGACTGCCGGAACGCGCTCATCGAAGCCAAGGGTGACCTCGAAGCGGCGATCCGCATCCTGAAGGAAAAAGGCAAGACGAAGGCAGCGAAGCGCGCCGATCGCGAGACGAGCCAGGGGCTCGTCGCCATCAAGGTCGGTGAGGGCAGCCAGGGCGGCGCCGCCGTCGTCATCACCTGCGAGACGGACTTCTCGGCCAAGAACGAGCACTTCCAGGCGCTGCTCAACACGGCGCTCGAGTGTGCCAGCAAGCTGCCCGAGGGGTGCTCGGACGTGAACGCGCTGCTCGCGGCCGCGGTGCCGGGCGGCGGGACGATCCGCGACATGATCACCAACGCCATCGCGACCGTCGGCGAGAACATGGTCGTCAAGTCCGTGGTGAGACTGGGTGGCACCGTGAACGGCTACGTGCACTTCGATCGCAAGACCTGTGCGATCGTGCAGGCCGAGGTGGGCGATCCGGCCAAGGCGAAGTCGCCGGAGGTCGCCGCCCTCCTGCGCGACGTCGCCATGCACTCGGTCGCGTTCGTTCCGACGCCGCTTGCCGTCGATCGCTCGGGCGTGCCGGCGAACGTCATCGCCGCCGAGAAGGAGATCTTCGTCAAGCGCGCCTTGGAATCCGGCAAGCCGCAGCAGATTGTGGATAAGATCATCGGCGGTCAGGTTGACAAATTCATCGCCGAGCGTGCGCTGCTCGAGCAGCCCTTCGTCAAGAACCCCGACGTCACCGTCGGGAAGCTGTGCGAGCAGACCGCGAAGGCCTTGGGAACGACGATCAAGGTGGTGCGGTTTGAGCGATTCCAGATCGGCGGCTGAAACGGCCGTGGCGGCGCCCCGGCGCAAAGGACTCGGCCCGTTCAAGCGGGTCCTTCTCAAGTTGTCTGGTGAGTCGCTCTGTGCTCCCGGGGGCCAGGGCGTCGACATCGAGGCCGTGAACCGCGCGGCGGACCTCATCATCACGTCGCATCGACGCGGCGTGCAGACCGCGGTCGTCATCGGCGGCGGCAACATCATGCGGGGCTCGCAGCTGTCGGGCCTCGGCATCAATCGTGCGACGGCGGACTACATGGGCATGATGGCGACCGTCATCAACGCCATGGCGTTGCAGGATGCCCTCGAGAAGAAGGGCGTCGCGACCCGCGTGCTTTCCGCCATCCAGATTCACGAGGTTGCCGAGCCCTTCATTCGCCGGCGTGCGATCCGCCACCTGGAGAAGGGGCGCGTCGTGATCGTCGGATGCGGGACGGGCACGCCCTACTTCACGACGGACACCGCGGCCGCGCTCCGCGCCAACGAGCTCGGGTGCGAGGTCGTGCTGAAGGCGACGAAGGTCGATGGCGTGTTCTCGAAGGACCCGCGGAAGTTCGCGGACGCCGAGGTGATCCACGAGCTCACGTACCTGGACGTGATCAATCGCCATCTGGAGGTGATGGACAAGACGGCCATCACGATGTGCATGGAGAACGACCTGCCGCTCGTCGTGTTCAACATGGCGGATCCGGCGAACCTCGCGCGGATCCTCAGCGGCGAGAAGGTCGGCACGATCATCAGCAGCTGAGTCGTTCTTCGAGAGGGGAGAGTCATGACGTTCACGACGGACGCGGGCCTGAAGGAAACCAAGGACAAGATGAACAAGGCCGTGACGTTCCTCGAGGAGGAACTGAAGGGCATCCGCACCGGGCGGGCGACGCCGGCGCTCGTCGAGAACATCCGCGTCGAGGCCTACGGGTCGACGCAACCCCTGAAAAACCTCGCGCAGATCATGGTCTCCGACGCGCGCACGCTTCAGATCAAACCGTTCGACAGCACGACGTTGAAGGACATCGAGCGCGGGATCTCCGCGTCCGATCTCGGCATCACGCCGAACAATGACGGGAAGATCATCCGCATCAACCTCCCGCCGCTGTCCGAGGAGCGCCGCAAACAGCTCGTTCACCACGTCAAGGATCTCTGCGAACAGCAGCGCGTCTCCCTCCGCAATCTACGCCGCGACATCCTGAAGAAGGCCGAGCAGGCGAAGAAGGAACACGGGATCACCGAGGACGATCACAAGAAGTTCGACAAGCAGATCTCGGATCTGTTGAAGGCCGAGGAAGCGAAGGTCGACGACCTGTTCAAGAAGAAGCAGGCCGAGGTGATGACCGTTTGACGGGTCGCCGTTTCGTGTGGGCGAGGTGACCGCGCGCGATCGCGTCGCGAGGTCGGGGCTCCCGCACCGTCGGGCCGCTCAAGGCATTTGCGGCCCCGCACTCTCCAACACTCGCGCCACCCAGTCCGCATGTGGCCAGCCGCAGCAGCGCACCGCCTGGACCTCCGTCTCGACGTCGTATTCCACGCGTCGGATCGACGGCGTTTCATCGTCAACGAGGAGGTAGGCCGCGCGGCGGTCGCCGTCATACGACATCCCGACGCTCCCGCAGTTCGCGACCGTGAGCGTGCCGATCCTCCGGATGAATGGATGGTGGATGTGGCCGAACACCGCGACCGAACACCCCAGCGGACCAAAGATGGCTTCGAGTTCGGCGTCGGTCGATCCGGCACCCGGCGACCGCCACGGCGTCGCCGGGCTTGCGTGCACCAACGCCAGCGGTCCTTCCCGGTGGATCCGCGGGAGCTTGCCCAGCCACTCCAGTCGCTCGCGGCCGAGCGCGAGTCGCGTCGCGACGGCCATCTCCTCGACGGCCGTGAACAACGAGGCCAGTGCCGGGAACTGCGACGCGTACTCCGTCAACGATTCGGGCCGGCAGAGCATCTCGTCCGTGTTGCCCCTGACCCCGTGCCATCCCAGATCCCGAATCCGATCGACGATCTCCGCGGGGTGAGGGCCCACGTCAGCCAGATCGCCCCCATGCAGCACGACGTCTGGGGCCGTTTGCCGCAGGTCGGAAACGACGGCATCGAACGCCGTCCTGTTGCCATGAATGTCGGAGACGATCGCGATGCGCATCGAGGGGCCACTCACTGAATTCGCCGCGCCAGCCTAACCACGTCCGGCTTCGGGTCCCTCCTCGCAGCCGCCTCCTCGCCGCCAACTCCCGCCTCGTTGCCGCGCATCTCTCTCGATACACTGCGCCCGCTCAGCGGGAGCGTAGCTCAGTCGGTAGAGCACCGGATTTTTAATCCGTAGGTCCCGGGTTCGACCCCCGGCGCTCCCATCTCGTTCAAGTCGTGGCGCGCGCACACGTTGCGCGGAAGTTGGTTGTTGCGGGATCCGCCACCGCCTCTTCGGATTGCCAGAATACTGCCAGCTTCGACTGCGACTTTGCCCGTGTTCGATGGCTCGGACGCGGCGGCCGGAGGGACCGAGGCGACCGCGGCGAGCGTGTCCGCGAGATGCAACTCGGTGTAGTGTTTCGCCGTGATCTTCGGATCCTGGTGACCGAGGATTGTCGCCGCCGTCATGATTGGAACGCCGTGACGGAGCAGCCTCGTGTTCGCCGTGCGCCTCAACGCGTGCACGTCCACCGATCGGCCCAGCTCGTCCACCTTCTCGATCTCCGCACGCGCCAGCGTCGCGTTGAAGAGGTCGAGCCGGTAATGGCAGCCGGTGTCTGTCCACGGCTTTCCGAACGGCGTCAGGAAGATGAAGTCCGCGGGCCAGGGAGCGCGCGCGAGACGACGCTCGTGCGCTGATCGAAGCGTCGCCAGCTCGACGATGAGGTAGGAGGGGACGGGAACCATGCGCGAGCGCTTTCCCTTCGTCGTGGCTGCCCGGATGAGCATGCTCCGTCGGTCGGGATCGAAGTCGCCCCAGGTCAGCGCGGCGGTCTCTCCCCATCGCATGCCTGTCGCCAGGATCGTCTGCCACAGGACGGCCTGCGGGATTGGAGGGAGCCGGTCCTGAGCGGCGTACGCGGCGCCTCGTTGCTTGCTCGCGATGGTGCGGAGCGCGAGGACGTACTCGTGACGTTCGACGTCAAGATCGATCGCGGCGCGTAGGAATGCTGATACCTCTTCCTCCGAGAGCGCTCGACGGGGCCGAGCTTGGTCCGCTTCCGTCAGTGACAGCGGCTTGACGTGAGCCAGAGGATTGACCCCCAGGAGCCCGCTCCGAATCGCCCAGTTGAAGCAGCCGCGTAACGAGCCGACTTCGAGGTTGATCGTCGCGTGACTCGCGCCCTCCGTGATGCGCTTCCGTCGGCGTTCGAGCATTCGCTCGGGGACCACCTCCCGGATCTTCACGTTGCCGAGGTAATCGCTCAGGTGCCGCAGGTCCGCCTCCACGCGATCGGCGTAGGACTCCGTGCGGATCGCCCGGAGATCCGCGACGTATGCCGTCGTCAGGTCCACGAGACGCCGCTCCATGCCCTCCTCGACGATGAGGCCGGATGCAGCGAGATCCCGTTCTCGAATCAGCTTCGCGAGCATCCGCTCCGCTACCAGCTTGTCCGACGACAGCGACCTACGGTGTCGCTTGCCATCGGCGCCGATCCAGTCCCCGAGGTAGACGTGGCGTCCGTCCGCGCCCTTCTGCCGAATGAGCCGTCCTCGGCCGCGTCCCTTTTGCCGTCCGCTCATGTCACGCTCCGTTCGCTTCCTTCGTGCAGTTCGGGTGTACGATCTTCAGCCAAAGGAGTTCCACGATGAAAGGCTTTCTTGCTGGTGTGGGTGCCGCGAACGTGCTGTTTGCGTTGACGTCGTTCGCGTACTGGTCGGGCCACGCCGCCGCAGCCGCGCCACCTAATCGACAACAGGTCGGCTCGATCAAGCTCGCGGACCTGCCGCTGAATCGATCGTTTCAGGTAGCGCTCCCGTCGACTGCGTTTTCGCCGATCCCGGGGCAATCCGCGTTCGAAATCACGCTCCCGTTTCCCCCAACGTCCGGCATCGCGATCTCGCAGGCTGTGAACTTCGCAGGTAGCAGCGGCCAGATCATCGTCGACGGCGTGCCCGTCGCGCGGTTCGACGGCACCGAGTTCGATCCACCTATCCTCGTCAGGCCGGGTAGCACGTTGACCATCATTTGCTCGACGTTCGGCAACAACCCCCCGTCGCTTCGTCTTGGCGGCTGGACCCTCGGCCTCGGCGACGTGTGAGATGGCGCGAAGCGAGGGCGCAGAGACAAGGTGACTAGTCTCCAGCGGACTGGCGAGCGGGCCGGTCCCCCCTTCGGGGGTATACCCTGGGGGCATCTCGAACACGGTGTCGACGAAGATGAGCAGGTAAGTACCCTCACCCGCGGGCACGACGGGGGCGGCCCCCCCGAAGCCGTACCCCCGTGGGCGGGGCAGCGCGATGCTTCGGAGCGACGTCCTGCGGGAACCCGCCAGCTCGTGAGCCCAGCCATTCGACGGCACGTCGCAGCTCGTCCACTTCGATTCGCAGGCTCGCCAGCTCACGGTTCCGAACGCTGTAGCTCTTCTCCGCGACAGCCCGCCTCGCGTCCTGGTCCTTCCTGAGCCGGTCCACGAGGCTCGCACGGAGGAACCATCGCACGCCATCTCTCCGCACGTCGGCCTGAGGAAGTGAAGACAGCCACGTCGCGACCGTCGAGCGTCCAACGCGGAGTGTTCGTGCTGCCGCAGCGATCGGGATCCATTCTGCCGCCACTTCTTGCCCATTCCTGTCAGCAAGGGGTCCCCTCCTGACAAACCGTGTTCGTCGTGTGCGTCGAGGCGATCAAGGCCCGGATGGTCTCCGGCGACCATCTCGCGGCTCGCTTCGGTCGCACGCCGTCTGCATTGAGCCGTGCTGCAATCTCGCGGAGCGTCGTGCCAGTCTGCCGCATGGCCCGCATCTTGTCGATCGTCGCCAGCTCCACGGCGTTCGGCCGCAAGGTCCGGCCATCTCCATCGAGGTCGAATCCGAACGGCACGGAGCCGACGCGGAGCCTCTGAGCCTTCATGTGGGACATCGCGGCCGATGTCCTTTCGCCGATCTGCTCGCGCTCCATCTGCGCCAGCGCTGCCATGATCGTCAGCACGAAGCGCCCCGATGCCGTGGAGGTGTCGAGCTTCTCGGAGATGGAGTGCAGGCTCCAGCCCTCCCGCCCCGACCCGTCCGCGAGGTCCAGGACGTCCCGCGTCGAGCGGCTCAACCTGTCCAGCTTCACGACGACGAGCGCCGTCGCGTCGCCGATCCTGAGCCGTCGTAGTGCCGCCTGTAGCCCTGGACGGTTGTCGGCTCGCTTCCCGGACAGCCCCTCGTCGGACTCGATCGCGACGAGGTCGAGTTCGTTGAGCTTCGCGTAGAGGGTAATTCTGTCCCGTTGTGCCGCGAGCGAGACTCCCTCGGACGCCTGCTCTTCCGTGCTGACTCTGACGTAGCCGACTGCTCGTGTCGCCATGTGTCTGCTCCTGACTCACCGAATGTAGAGCGCGGAGCGACGCCACGTCAAGTGTCTCGTGACAGAAGCAGACACGACGCCAGGGAAGATCGAGGCGAAGACGGAGGTAAGTAAACCGCGTCATTTCCCAGCCTCGCCCTCTTCCTCCGCCGGGATCAGCCAGTGTTCCCGCGCCGCGTTGACGTCGAACGCCATGAGCGGCTCGACCTTCGGATTCTGCAAGTACGCGTGCTGGACGTCTGCGTCACGAGGACGGAGTCGATCTCCGGCCAGTTGCAGGATCGTCTGCGCCGCGAGGACGCGGCTCCGGCTGTCCGGCGCTTCCTCCAGGACGTCCACGAGGGAATCGAGCGCGCGATCGACGAGTCCCACGATGCGAGCGTTGACGTGGACGTGGATTGCACGGATGCCAGCGGCCAGGGCGTCGCGGAACGGGCCATCCTCGCGCCGCCATCTTCGGACAGTTTCGGGATGCAGGCTCGCCGCCTTCGCCGCTCCCGCCAGGGACGCACCGGCGAGAATCGCCGCCAGAACGGCGACTTGTTTCGGACTCAATCGGACGGAATCGGAGCCGTTTTCGCCTCCATCGTCACGTTTTTCGATCGAAACTTGGGGAAGTGCACTGTCCATTTGTCCTCCTTTTCATCTGCGAGAGCGTCACGTGTTGCTTCCCACGATCTGACTGCGAGCGACGCGAACCGACGCAAGAATCGAATCTGCGTCGAGCCTCGTGGTGCGAGACCGCTCCCGAAGCAATCGAACGGTGAGCGAGTGCCGCTGCAAAGCGCGCCAAGGTAGCCCGAGCGTCATTCGACGAGGATCGCGGTTCACCACGGCCCGCCCTCGAACGCGTCGGACGTGGCCTTGAGGCAACCATCCGCGGCCTGGATCGCGGCTCGCTCGTCCGCTTCCTCCCGAAGCCGCTCGCACGAGAGAACGCCGTCATGTTCCGCTGGCCGCTCCGCTCCCGATCGCGTGCTTTCGTACTCGCCGTTCGCCAGCTCGACGGCCGGTTGCATGGCACGCGCTTGCGATGAAAGCGACGGAAGCGATGAAAGATCCCTCCCTTCGATAGCTTTCGTAGCTTCTATCGCAGGGGTACCGAGTGCGAACCACCGTTGGGCTGGCCGCCCGCCCGTCGGGACGTCCTTCGCCTCCACAAGATTCGACTCGACGAGGATCCGCAGCGCTTCCCTGACGTCGCCCGCCCGATGGTTCTGGAATAGAGCGTTGATCTCCGTTCGCGTCATGCCCTCGGGCCGGCCGCGAAGGGCCGCGAGGATCTTGTCGGCGGCAGCGTTCCCGAGCTTGTCCCCGAAGATGTAACGCGCCGAACTCTCCGCGTACTTCCAGACGGCGAACGCGGCTTCGAGGTGCTCGATTCCGATGACCTGGGAGCGATCGAGGAGCGCGTAGATCAACGCAAGGCGGACCACCTGAGCCTCCGAGCGCGCCAGGATCGCGCCGAGGAGCCCGGGTCTCTCCGCCGAGAGGGCGCTGTAGCACTCGCACCACCGTCGCGAGGCGTCGGGCGTCCAATCGAGGGCGCCTGTCTCCCGAGCGGCATCGACGGCATCTCGGATTCGGGCGGTCGTCTCTCGGAACAGCGACTCGTCGATCGACCCTCCATTGGGAAGCTCCTTCGAGCGCCGGCACCACACCCAGAGAAACCTGTTTCCGAAACCGTTCGCGGCCTCGACGTCCTTGAGCTGCGATAGAAGCTCCTGCCGTGTGATGTGTCCGACGACGCTTATGTGCGCGTCGCTGGCGATCATCGGGTTGTTCTTGATGAGGATTCGCAGGTCGCCGGTATCCCAAGCGTTCCGCAGGACTGCGGAGAGAGTGTTCCCTTCACGCGTCGCGACTCTCAGCACCGACGAGAACTCCGTGGCCGCGACGATGCGCCGCTTGTCGCTGACTCCGTGGTCCTCGATCACGGACTGGTAGTCGACGACCTTGCCATCGACCCGAACCGCTTCCTTCTTTTCCCTGGGGTCGCGGACGGCTGCGATCAATCCCTCGCCGCTTCCCAGACCGTCCACGACGGCATTCTCGATCCACGATTCGTTGACCGTCTCGAAGAGCTGGAGCACGCGGCCCCACGCCGTTCCCTTCCGGCCCTTCGACGTGCTGCCCACGAGGACGACGTAGACGTTGGCGGTGTGGCGCGCGGCCTCGACTTGACGGTGGGGCCGTCGGCCGACCACGTTTCCAAAGGCCGCGAGGAACTGGAACAGGATCGCCGCCGGGTCTGATTCGGAGTGCGGCTCGATCATGCGGACGACGTCCCCGACGAGACCGTGAAGCGCCGCCGATCCCAACGGAGCCGGCCGCGCAGGAAGGTCGAGACGATCTTCGGACTCCGCGCCCGCGACCGATGGCGGCTCGCACGTTGGGAGTGCGCCCGCGATAGAAGCGTTGAAAGCGATCGAAGGTCGCTCGTCGCTCACGGTGCGCTCCGCTTCTGGCGGGCGACCCAATCAACCGCATCCCCGCCCACCGGCAATCCGAGTTGCGCCACGTCGACCCATCGGACGCGAGGCGCGGGGGAGAGTGCGCCGAGCAGGGCGGTAACAGACCGCGCGTACCGCTGGCCAGCCTCGTCGTTGTCGGGCCAGACCAGGACGTCGCGACCCGCGAGCGGCGACCAATCTGTCCGGTCGGGCGATGCGGCGCCCCCGCTCGACGTCGTGGCCATGCTCCCCATCGATGCCACGGCATCCGCTGCCGGCTCCCCCTCGGTGATGATGATCTCGATCGCTGGATCGGCGGAGAAGATTGCAGACAGTCCGAACAGCGGCCGGGAGCCGGGTCGATCGAACCCGGGGGGCATTCCGAGCGTTCTCGCGACCGGATCAAACGGCCGGTAAGACTTCCGGAGCTTGCCCTTGCCGGGATCGATCTCCCACGTCCCGTCCGAGAGGCGGAACTGGATCCGCCGCACCTCGAACGCGATGGACCCGTCAGCCCGGTCGTACCTCCATGTCTTCACGATCTCGGGCTGTCCGATCGGCGCGCCGGGCGAGCGCGCTGATGAATACACGGAGGGGCGAAGCTGGAGCCGAGGTATCGAGGCGCCGGAGCGGGCGCGGAGGTCGCGCAGCGCATCTCCCATCGACGCGAATCTTCCAAGGGCTCGGTGAAGGGAGACGACGTCCCTCGCGCGAAACCCGCATGCGTGGCATCGCGCCTGCCCGGTCGCCAACCGGACGGAGCAAGACGGCCGAGACTCGTCGTGGATGGGGCACAGGATCAGGGCGTGGTTCGGGCCTGCTCGGTGCGCCTCGACCGCATGAAGGCTCAGGACGTCTGCGCCGGAAAGCGCCAGCTCCGCGACTCGGTCAGCGAAGGCGATCATGGCTGCCGACTCGCGATGAAGGCGGCGACGTCCGAGGGGCGCCACCGCAGCCCGCGACCGTTGCGGCCGAGCGGGATCCCCGGAGGGAAGTCGTCCGACAAGATCGCCCTCCGGATCGACCGAGGATGGAGTCCGGTCCGCCGCGCGACCTCGCGGATTGGGATCAGACCCGCATCGCCGGGCGGCGGATCGTCGTCTTCATCGCGATCCAACTCGGCGCGGAGCAAATCGACGACGGCTCTCGCAAGGAGGGGGCGTTCTGCGTCTGCCTGCTCACGGCAGATGGCGCGGATGTCCTCGGGGCCCAGGAGTGAGACGAGCGGGGCGGTCATCATCGCCCTCCTGGACGCCGAGCGTCCTCAAGCGCGAGCTGAAGCGCGTTCTCCGGGATCACGAGCAGCCGACCGACTTTGAGGGCGGGCAGCTCTCCATTGCATATCCAACGGCGAACGTTCGAGGTCGGAACTCCTACGGCTTTGGCAAAGGCTTCCGGAGTCATGAAGCCGTCGAGCGGATCGGTGCGTTTCATGCGCGCAACCTGGCATGAGAACCAGGGAGCGCGGAAGCGAACGCCTACCGCTTCGACCGCTTCTTGGACCGCTTGCTCGTGCCTTTCGTCGTGCCGCGGGCCTTCGGCCACGCCGGTGGCACGTCCGCCTCCGCGAGTTCGATCAACTTGCCCACGACGAATGCAGGCACGTCCAGATTCTGACGCTTCGAAAGCTCGATCAATCGGTCGAGTAGGTACCTGGAGTGTGCACCGCATCCAGCTGGCGCTGCATACCTCGGTGCCTCCAGTTTCGCTGCCCTCCGAAAACCCCGGGCAAATTGGGCGCGCTCAAGCTTCGAGATGAGGGATTGGACTCCAGCGATGAACTTTGAGATGGTGATGACCCGTGCCTTGCCGAGCCCCGAGCGGAGCTTCGGGAGATACTCCTCGATTCCGTCAAACCACCGCCTTATCGCCAGATCGTTGGCAAGCATGTCGTGGATGGTTCCCGGCACGCGTGGATCGAATCGCATCCGTTCCAGCGTGTTGGCCTTCGCAAACGGTGTGTCGGTCAATCCGAGGAAGCGCGCGACGTGAACAGTCCCAGCCCAAAGGTGCATCAGGCTCCCGGAGTACGACCAATACTCGTCGCAGTCTGGTATCCACTTTAGGCGCGAGTACCAGTCGGCTTCGTCGCGGATCATGCGGACGGACGTGCAGAACGACTCAAGCCCGAGATCGCCGCGGTAACTCTCCTCAGGCATCTTGCGCCAACGATCGAGCAGGGTCTCGATGGCGGTACGCCGCGCGGTGACGATGCTTCGAAAGTCGTTCAGGAGGCCCTCAAAGAGGGCGCGAGACTCTGGAGGAAGCGACTGGAAGCTCTCACCGAAGACTCGTCGCAGCGCGTGTTCCTCGACCCAAGCCTTCATCTTCGCGCGAAGCCTCTCGACGCGGTCCTCTTCCTCCGACATGGCCGTCTCCCGGTTCGACGGCTCCCGGGATGTAGCCGAGCGTGGGCGCGCCGGGAGACGCGCCCCGGAGCCGGTGATCAGGCCGGGCCCGTGCTCGACGACGAAAGGTACGCGATCCGCAGCGCGTGGCGAACCGCAGCGATCTTCCACGGTTCGCAGTCTCGAAGCCCGTCGGGCCCGTGGTACCGTCACTCGATGGAATCTCGCTTCCACGACGGTGGTCGTGCGGCCAACTGGAGTCAGAGATGCGGAAACGCATGATCGCGAAGACGGCTGTCGTGCTCGACGGCGATAAAGGCGTTCGCGGCTCAATGGTTGGCCCCGGCAGCGTTGCGCAAGTTCGATCCATCGATAACCGATGAGCCTTAGTTGGAATGAAGTTCGCGACCGCGCAATGAGATTTGCGCGAGCATTCGAAGACGTTGCTAGCGAAGCTGGTGAGAGCCAGACATTCTGGAACGAGTTCTTCCAGGTTTTTGGAAGGAACCGTCGTCATCTGGCGACGTTCCAAGTAGCGGTTAAGAACATTCGTAAGCGGTATAATCGAATAGACCTGCTTTGGAGCGGGACACTGCTGGTCGAACACAAGAGCCGAGGTGAGAGCCTGGATCGAGCAGAGTCTCAGGCCTTCTCCTACATTGCGGACCTCATACGAGAGGGCCGGGATGACGCGGTCCCACGATTTATCATTGTATCCGACTTTCAGAGAATCGCGCTCTATGACCTGGAGTCGGATAGCCCGAAGCCAAGTGGTGCCAGTGAGATCATTCCAAAAATAGTTCCACTATCACAGCTCCATAAGCATGTGAGGGACTTCGCATTTATCAAGGGCGAGTCTCTGCGGCGCGTCGACCCCCAAGATCCGGCAAATGAGAAGGCGTATGCGCGGATGTGCGAGCTCCACGATGCCCTCAAGGGGGGTGGCGTTGCGGGTCCGGACCTGGAGCGCCTGCTCGTTCGGATACTGTTCTGTTTGTTCGCTGAAGACACTGGCGTATTTGAGCCCAACGCGTTCCAATCATTCTTGAGGGAGCGCACGTCCGAGGATGGTGCGGACGTAGGGGCGCAACTCAACTACCTCTTCGACATTCTCAATACGCCCTCGGAAAAACGGCAGGCTGCTCTCCCGGACGATGTCGCCTTGTTCCCCTATGTCAATGGCGACTTGTTTGCCGAACGTCTTTCGTTTCCGGTCTTCACTCGAGCAATGCGGGCCGCATTGTTGGCAGCCACCGACTTCGTCTGGGCGAAAGTGTCACCTGCTGTATTTGGCAGCCTGTTCCAGGGGGTGCTTCTGGACACCGAGCGTCGCCAAGCAGGCGCACATTACACCTCTGAGCGGGACATTCTCCGGGTGATACGCTCACTGTTCCTCGACTCGCTTCGCACGGAATTTGAATTGAGGAAAGCCGACCGATCGACCGGACGCGACGCACGCCTTCGTGCGTTTCACGCAAAACTCCGGAGTGTGAATATCCTTGATCCTGCCTGCGGTTGCGGGAACTTTCTCATCATCGCCTATAGAGAGCTGCGCTCGCTAGAATTGGACGTGCTCAAAGAAATCTACAATCCCGACGAGAAGCTGCTTGACATTCGGCAGATCGTGTGGGTTGACGTCGACCAATTCTATGGGATCGAAATAGATGAATGGCCCGCCAGGATTGCAGAAGTAGCGATTTGGCTCATGGACCATCAGATGAACACCGCCGTGTCGGAGGCGTTTGGTGAGAGCTACAAAAGACTTCCACTTGAGAAGTCGCCGCATGTGCTTTGTCGCAACGCATTGGATTTTGACTGGAATGACCTCATCCCGGCCGCGGATTGCACCTACGTGCTCGGCAATCCACCCTTCGTCGGAAAAAGGTTTCGTAAGGCAAGCCAGACTTCGGATATGGAAAGAGTCTGGGGCGACACAGCTGGAGGCCTAACGCTTGACTATGTGACTTGCTGGTATCGAAAGGCAGCTCAGTTCATAGAAGGGACGGATTGCCGCGTTGCGTTTGTCTCAACGAACTCTATTGCGCAAGGCGAGCAAGTCGAAATCCTCTGGTCGACCCTCTATGGGAAGCATGGCGTCAAGATCCACATAGCCCATCGTACATTTCGGTGGCAGAGCGAGGCGCGTGGCGGCGCTAGCGTTCATGTGGTGATAGTTGGCTTCGGCGCTCGCAACTATGATCCGAAGATGATATTTGAGTACGGTCCTGATGGAGCGGCGACGGCGACGAGGGTTGCCAACATCAGTCCCTATCTCATCGCGGGCTCTGATGTGGTCGTTTCTCTCACCCAGCGTCCACTAAGTGGTCAACGGCCCATTTCATTTGGGAGTATGCCCAATGATGGGGGCTACCTCCTGCTGAGTTCCGCAGAACGGAACGCACTAATCGCGGAGGAGCCGGGCACGGCTCCGTTTATCAGGCCATTCCGGGGTTCAGTGGAGTTCATCAACGGGCTTGATCGGTGGTGCCTCTGGCTCGTCGGCGTTGATCCGTCGGTGCTTCGTGGCATGCCTCGCCTCTTAGAACGTGTCGAGGCGGTGCGCGAAGTGAGGAGTCGCAGCTCTCGTGAAGCTACAAAACACCTCGCTATGCAACCGAGTCTATTCGGCGAGATCCGTCAACCGTCGGGTTCCTACCTGGCCGTGCCAAAGACATCCGCCGAGGTGCGCCGCTACATACCGATCGGATTTCTCGATGCAAACGTCATAGCGAGCACGGAGTTGTTCGTTATTGAGCAAGCTGGCTTGTGGGAATTTGGGATAGTGACGTCAGCCATGCACATGGCATGGGTCCGCACCATCGGCGGGCGACTAAAATCGGATTATCGCTACTCGAGTACGCTCATCTACAACAACTTTCCCTGGCCTCGCGTGGATGATCGGCGGCGATCGAAAGTTACGTCTGCGGCACAGTTGGTCTTGCAAGTGCGCGAGCGCTACCTGCCGCCACACGGGAAGGCGACCTTCGCTGACATCTACGATCCTCTTTCGATGCCCCCCGATCTCGTAGACGCGCACCAGCAGCTCGATCGGGCAGTGGATCGCTGCTATCGAGGTGGAGCATTCGCATCCGAGCGGGAACGCATGGAGGAGCTCTTCAGGCGGTATGAGGGGTTAGTTGGACCCTTGGTTCGAAATCCGTCCCGACGGGCGAAACGTTGACGGCGTCGTTCGGAGCGATGACATTGCCAGAATACTGCCAACTTCGCGACCGTTTCGGGTCCGCTGGCGTCCAGATGGCCGTGCGACTCACTCGAACGGGAATGGTCGGAAGTCGTTGTCTCGCAAGGCTTCTGTCGTACTCTGTCCGCTTGGGACGTCGTGATCGGTCCGGTCGCCTGGGGTCGTTTTTAATCCGTAGGTCCCGGGTTCGACCCCCGGCGCTCCCATTTCAGACAGCGTGCGACATGGTGTCACGACGCGGGCTGTCGCAACGGTTTCAGGCCGAAGAGAGGACGACGCGCCGCGTCGAGCGGTTCGCCACGCTGAGACACCGAACGCCATTCCGGGCGCTCGGAGTGTGGGCGGTCGGTGGGCAAGCCTGATCGGGGAGGCTCACTCTCCAGCCGCCGACTGCCCGGACAACGGCGTCGAACCCACCGCCCGGCTCGACCCGACCGACGTGTTCCCCGCACCCCCACGCTTCGCCGCGATCGACTTGGCGTTGTGCGTCGTGAATCTTCCTCCTGCGCGGCAGGGTGGAGGGGCTTCCGGGGGAGGCGGCAGCCGCCGACGGGGTCACGTAGCTGAGACGTCATCGTGAACGCAACGCGAACGCCTCAGCGACCAGGAGGTGCTGCCCGAGCTCAATTGCTTCGATGCCACCGCATTCCTCGAATCGCATTCCGACGCAGCGCCGAATCACGACTACACCTCGCCGGGGTAAACGAAATAGCCGCCGATCGTGAGGTTCAACGACGTCTGCGACGCAGAGAGCCCCTCGAACCACATTGTCAATGCATCCCCGGGGCGCACGACAAGCGGCGGATCGAGCGTCACCGTTTGGCCGCGATCGGCGTCCGAGTTGTACCCGTAGATCAAACCGAACATCACGCGCTCGTCCGGAGTGCCGTTTATCGCCATGTGAACCTGAAGGCTGCCGTTGTCGGGGTCTCCACTCCGCGTCGTCGTGAGGGAGCGAATGACGACCCCGACGGTCGGAGGAAACGGGACTGCGAGCGCCGAGCCAACGAGCGGAACGTCGATACGCTGGCGAAACGCTCGGTCCAGCGTGAGATCCTCGATCCGGAGCGGTCCGGTTCGCCTCGCCGTGGGCGGTGGCTGCGCCACTCTCTCCGCCTTGCCGGACCAGTACGCGAACGACGTCAGCGCGAACAGCACGGTCGCGGCACCAACACCCGCCAGAAAGCCTTTCATCGTGGGACTCCTTTGGGTTCTGATCGTACAGCGTGAGTCGATGACGGTTGACGGGTGAACGGAACGGCCTACGCTGAGGGAACCACCGTGGCGATGGGCGCCCCAGCGATGGCACGCACCTTGGCGCGTAGGCGATCAGTCGGGTCAAGGGGGCATCGGAGCCAGCGTGTGACCCGAGTCGTCGCAGCATTCGCCCAGGCGGCGCCACTATCCCCAGAGCCTCAGTGTTTGGAGTTCTTGCCGTGGTGAAAGATCCAGCAATCGAGCAATTGCTCGAGCGGTGCGCGTTGGCAGAGCATGGATGGGTGACCGTAGACCATTGGGATGCCGACCTGTGTGCAATCGGGATCGGCGCGACGTCGCGGCCGGGACTAGTCGCGTATGTGTCGACGTTCCAAATGCCACCGGGACGATATTTCTGCGAGGTCGAAGCGAGTCGCGACGGCGAGCCGGAGTGCATCGAGAGACACGAGGATCACGGGTTCAGTGAGCTGATGAGCGTCCTCAGCCGGTGGCTCGGTTGAAGTCGCTTTGCGCGCGCGCTCGGCCCCGTGTGTCGTGGAGGCGTCCATGAGTTCAGTGGAGGGAACGCAAGGCCCGAGTGGTGCTTCGTCGGCGCCACGCTTCAGGGCAACGGCCGTGGTGGCTTCGTCGGCGGGTCACAGAGTCCTGTTCGCCGCATTCGAGAAGCACGTCGAGATTCGAGACCTCGCAAGCGGTGCGCGCTCGGACATCCTCGAGACGACGTTCGACTTCGGTGGCCGCCGACTCGCTCTCTCGGACCCTCTCGATGGCGTGTTGGCGGCGGCTTACCACGTCAGCGGCGTGGCGTTCTACTCGGCCTCGTTGCAGCGGGAGGTGTGGCGCCGCAAGGACCTCAAGAAGATCCAATGCGTCACATTGTCGCGGGATGGCTTGACGGGGTACTGCGGGTTCGTTGCTTCCGCGCTGGTAGCTCTCGACCTGAGAACCGGCGAGACGACGTATTCGCTACGTGGTGCACGCGAGCTTCACGAGAGCCCGTACGACGCCGTCCATTTCGTCGATGCTACGCATCCGTGTGTCGTCGACTCACGTGGAGTCCGACGCTTCGTCGTCGAACGGACGACGTTCGCGTTCCTCGGCGTCGCATTCGCGCCAGGTTTGCTCCTGCTCTCGGAGAGTGGCGGCCCGCTCCGATGCCTCGACGTTTCCTCGGGACGTGAGCGGTGGCGTCATACCTCGGCACCGGATAGCCACGTCCTGAACCTCGCGCACGATGAGTCTGACGGCGACATCGTGGCGGTCGAATTTCGGTACGAAAGCGACGGAGCCAAGCGTCTGCTGAGGCTCCGAGCATCGGACGGGGAGGTCCTCTTCGCGCGGGATCTCGGGAGGCCACGTGCCTGCTGCTTCGCCATGGCTGGACGCGTGCTCGTCACGACCGATGGGGACGTGATCCCGACGGGTGGCCCGGTCGACGATCGAAGGTGACGGGGCGAGGTGCGGTCGGGCAATGGCGGGCGATGAAGGCGATCTGGCGGTCGTTGGAGCGAGTGCCTATCGGTACTCGGGCGGATGGTCAGAACGGACTGCAAGCAACCACTGAACTGGGGAAGCATCAGACACGAGTACCGGGCGGCAACATGGGGACCCGTCGCGATCAGGCTCGGCCTCGTCGGCCGACACCCGTCGGAGCTATGAGGCCGATGATCAGGCTCAGCGGGAGGCGTCGCGGGCACGCGAGCGAGAACGAGGGCGGTGACGTGCATTCGTGCGCCCAGTTTCACCTCCGCTCGTAGGATTGCACGGGCCGGTGTTTCCCTCGGTCGCGCACGCACCCACGAAGGGGCGGCCGGCAAGGAGCCTCAGGTGAACTTCCATCGTTGGGCATGCGGAGTCTGCGTAGCCGTTGGGTCCACGCTCGTATCGATCGGCCAATGCGTCGGCTCGTGGCAGGCCGGATACGCCGTCCCAGGCCCGAATTACGACGTCACGAAACTGATTTCATTCGACGACGGCTCGGGCCCCTCTTTGATCGTTGGTGGCGGTTTCACGGCGATCGGCAGCCAACCGCTCGCCAGGATTGCACGCTGGAATGGCTCCGTCTGGTCGCCGCTCGGCTCGGGTCTGAACGGAGACGTGACCGCGATGACGACCGCCGTCGACGGCGCAGGGGCGTCGCTCTACGTTGCGGGCAACTTCACGAACGCAGGCGGAGTCCCGTCGGCGCGCATCGCGCGGTGGGACGGGACTCAGTGGTTTGCGGTGCCGACGCCACCCGGGACGGCGGCGCCCACTGGACTGGCGGTGTTCGATGCTGGATCCGGGCCAGAACTGTATGCCTCTGGTTCGTTCCTGCCGTCAGGGGTCGCTCGACTCACGGCCGCAGGGTGGGTGGTCCTGCCCGGCCATCCTGGGATCACCGCAGCGCTCATGGAAGTTCGTGCGCTCGTCGTCGCATCGGTCTGGGGTCTCCCGCGTCTCTATGCGACCGGTCGGTTCGCGCTCGCGACGGGATTCGCGACGGGGTTCGTCGCCCAATGGGACGGTCATGCGTGGGCGGGCACGACTCTCGGCAGTACCGGCTATGCCCTCGCTGCCTTCGATCCGGGTTTGGGTCCTTCGGTGTATGTTGCGGGTCAGTTCGCGTCGGCGAGCGGAGTTGCAGCGAGCAACGTTGCGTGCATCGATGGCCCTGCGTTCGGCGCACTCGGGAGCGGGGTCGACGGGCTCGCCACGTGCCTTCTTGCGTTCGATGACGGCAACGGCCCGGCGCTCCATGTCGCGGGGAATTTCAACCACGCGGGAGGCCTGGCCGCGCCGAATGTAGCCCGATGGAACGGGGCGGCCTGGTCGGTCATGGCGGCCGGACTTCCCGGTGCCAACAGCATCTCGTCCCTTACTGGTATGGACTGGACCTCACCCCCGACGCTGTGCGTTGGAGGCCGGTTCACTGGTTCCGGAAGTGCTACCGCCGTCAACATCGCAGCTTGGAACGGAACGGCATGGTCGGGCCTCCCGTCGACGTCCGCGAACGGGTTTGGATCTACAGTGGCAGCGGCGGAGAACCTGGATCTCGGGAATGGAGCAGCGCTCCACGTTGCGGGACATCTCGTGACCCAGGGCTTCACGTGGGACGGGGTCCTCGAGCGGGGGAGTACCGGGTGGCTGCCCGTTGGCCCGAGCCTGCCAGTGGCTGGAGCGCTCGGTACGTTCGACGCAGGAAGCGGTCCGCACCTGTACTGCGGAGCCGGCTCCGAGCTCCGACGCCTCGACGGTGGAGTCTGGACGCAGGTGGGGGCCGTGGCAGATCCAGGGGCAGTCCTTTCTTCCACGATCGACATTCTCGAGCGGGTCGATGATGGCGTTACATCGGGTCTCTATGTCGGTGGCCACTTCGCCACCGTGAACGGTGTTGCGAGTGCGAACATCGCACGATGGGACGGCACCTCATGGCACGGTGTCGGCGGCGGCGTCACGGGGACACCGCAAGGGTTCATTCTGCCGAGAGTCAACTCACTCGTTACGTTCGACGACGGGGCCGGACCATCCTTGTTCGCTTCTGGTTACTTCTCCTCGGCTGGAGGGCTCCCCGCGGCTGCGATCGCGCGCTGGGACGGCTTCGCGTGGTCGAGTGTCGGAGGAGGCGTCACCGGAGGCGGACTGCTGCCCTACGTCTTGCTCGCCGTCTATGACGACGGAACCGGTCGCGCGCTCTACGCCGGGGGTCCCATCACCGCCGCCGGCGGAACGCCCGTGATCGGGTTGGCACGGTGGAACGGGCAGTCCTGGAGTCCGGTCGCACCTCCGACCGGTGTCTCGAATTTCATTCCGCAAGTCTTGAAGACCCTCGACGACGGCTCCGGGCCCGCGTTGTACTGCGCAACGAACGCGACGATTCATCGGCTCCGCGGCGCCACTTGGGAGACGCTTCCTTCGGTGAGTCAGGTGCAGGGGCTGGCCCGATTCCAAGGTCTCGTTCTGTCCGACGACGGCTCGGGCCCGGCGATCTTCGCCCGCGGGAGTTTCGACACTGCCGGCGGCATTCCGTCAGGCTCGCTTGCGAAATGGGGGACGGGCGCACCCACGGTCGTGCTCTCGCAGATGGGCAGCGGAGGTTTCGGGTTGACCGTCGACAACGCTCACCTCATTCCGACGCACGACTATGCGAACGTGTTCAGTCTCGCGCCGTGCGGGGTTGCGGGCTCGGGACCCTATCTTGGACTGTGTGCCTCGGATCCTTCCGAACTCGTCGCGCAGGTGCTCCTCCCGCCGGGGACGCCTCCATTCCGGTTCGTCGCGACTTCCACTACCGCCACGTTCGGGCCGTATTCGACCGCGCCCGGGATCACGATCGACGGAATCGTCATCGACGTGACGGGATCGCCGGCGGGCTGCCATTCACCGGTGGGGCGGCGCGTGGTTCAGTGACCATCGGTAGCTCGGCCGATTCGGCGCATCGCGGAGCACGCCTCATGGCGGCCCGCGAAGGACGCGCGGCGTGTGTCTGGAACTCCGCCCCATGGCTGCCGACGGATCGCGCCCTCCGCAATCACGGTCCGATCGTCAACGCCCATGCGTTCGTCACGCTCGACGAGTTGACGACGCCGTTGAAGAGAAGCGCCTGCGCATAAGCGGTCGTGCCCATGAGGGCGGGTGCCGCGGGGATGATCGTTGGGAAGGCGATGCTGCCTGTGGCCGGGATCGAGCCATTGAGCAGGACATCCGGGCTCATGCGCAGGAGACACCCAGCGAGCGGCGGGCCGAGGACTCCGAGATCGAACGGGAGGGCCATGCCCGCGAACGTTTGCACGGAGGTGCCGATCCCGAGCGTCACCTGGGACTGAGGGAGCCCGTACACGGTGAGTTGGTAGTTCGCGTTTCCGATCGTCGGGAGTCCGCCGGCCGTGCCGTCGAGAAGTACTCGAAGACCGAATGGATGGCACGGTGCGCCGAATGCCGCGTGCGCGGCAGAAGGGGAGGTCGCCCACTGAAGGATCTCCGCATCTGGGACCACGCGCAGCGAGACGCGAAACTCGTCGAGGACGACGGGTACGACCGTGCTCCCGCTGGCTCCGTCGTTGCCGACGGCAAACGTCCCGAAGGTGTAGGGGTTGGTCGACGTCAGGTAGTAGGAAGGCGGGATTGGCGCCAGACCCGCAGTCGGCTGAGGCGATTCGGCGATCCCGTTCAGGTACCAGCGGACGTAAGGCGTCTGGGCGGTTTGACTGACGACGACCGCGATGTGGACCCAGCTCGTCGTGTTCGGCGGGAAGAACGTGCCCGACGAATTGAAGACCTGGGTGCTCGAACCCGACCTCCATCTCAGCTGCGTGTGGCCCGCCAAGGGCCCGGTCCCGGTCAGCTGTATCGAGATGCCGGTGTAGGCATTCGTGCTCGCCCATCGATTCGCGATCACCGCGGATGTCGGTCCATTGGGAAAGCGCACGAACGCCGCGACGGTGACGTCGGCGGGGACCTCATCATTCCAGCCCGTGTCCACCTCCGCGCCTCCGAGCGACGTGTTCGCCGATTGAAGGAACCCGCCGCCAAAGCGCCCGGTGGTCCACGCCTGACTCGCGGCCATGGCGCCGGATGTCACGACTGTTCCTTCTCGTGGAACCGCCGGGGAACCGGTCGCGAAGTTGACGACGCGATTACCACCCCCTTCGTCGAACTTGTAGTGGATGACGTCCTGGCCGTTCGCGAACAGCGTGGCGGCGAGCAGAACCGAAACCAATGACGCAGGTGACATGGTTGAGACTCGAGGTTGGAGTGGACAGTTCGGAGGATGCGCAGCGGCGTGTGTGGGTGGCTGAGCCGGACGACTGGAGATCGTATCCCGGACGCGCCATTCCATGTGTCGAAGTCGCTGACACGACGGCCTGACGCGCTTGCGAGCCTTCGGCTCAGCAAGCGCGGCGGGCGCCACGGCGAGACGATTCGAGGGTACGGTGTCTCGGATCGGTTCGTCCGAGTACGTCCTGCGGAGATGGACGCCAGCCGTCGGTTCTTCCGCCTCACCCCCGGCCGTTGCACGTCGGGCGTCCAGAATTCGAAGGCGACGTCGAAGAAATCATTCGCCGTGAGTCTCATCCACGGCCGTTCAACGCCGCTCCGCCCACCGCACGAGGCCCGGCGGCCCCGGCGGAATCGGATGGCACTGGGTTCGACCCGAGCCTCGACGCGAGAGCACGCGGCGTGAGCGCCTCCCTGCCGTCCCTCCGCATCCCGCGGAGCCTGCGATACCGACCACGCACCGAGTCCGATGGTTGCGCGAATGGCACCGCAAGCCTTCGCCCGGTCGATCCACCGACCCCAGATCTGCAGACCGAGGCAGAGTGCTACCAGAACACCACCTTGCGAGCGGGCGAGAGGCCATAGCCTGCTGTCGCCCCGGTGTCGTGCACGAACCACTCGAGGAAGATCGTCTGCCCAACGAGTGCAGGGAGCGGCGGGAGGGTCAGAGTCCATGTGGCGTTTCCCGACGCATCCGTCTGGAACGAGCCGAAATTCCCGCTCGGGAGAACGAGCAGGTTGAGGTCGAGCATGTTGCCGGCAGTGTCGGGTGTCGTCAGCGCACCGAGTGAAACTCCAAGTATGGCGGGTGCATTGCCCGCGGCGCCGACGATGCCAACGAAGTACGAGACGGCTCCCGCGTTCGCGATCCCGGACACGGCTTGCGGGACGACGGCATTGCTGCCGGGAACGCCCGGTCCGAACCGCGACAGATTGTGCATGGCGAACGTCCTGGCACCCGTGATGCCAGGAAGGAGCGCCGCGACGAAGTCCATCGAACCGTCCCCGTTCTCATCTGCCGGCCACGCGCAACTGCTTGTATGTGACGCGGAGGCCGGCACCGTCATCGCCGGGCCAAACGCGCCGAGGCCGTTTCCGCGGCTGAATCCGACGGAGGTCGCGCCGTAACTCCGGAAGAAGAAGTCCGCGGCGCCGTCTCCGTCGAGGTCTTGCACGAAGAACGATTGGATCGGAGCGCCCACCGAAGAGACCTGGAACGCGGTCAACGGTGACGTTGGGTGGCCGAAGAACGCCACGACGGTCCCGTAAGCGTCGACGTAGACGACGTCTGCGAGGCCGTCGTTGTTCACGTCGCTCACCTCGACCGCGAGGTTCGCGAATCCCGAGGACATCGCGACCGACGTCGGGTTGACGAAGTAGGGCGGGATCGCCGAGCCGCGGGCCAACACCAACTGTGGATAGGCGAAGCACTGGCTGTTGCCAACGAGGTCGAGAAGGCCGTCGCCATCGACGTCTCCCGCTCGCTGAATCGAGAACGTCGCGAGCGGGCCCCACGTCGCGAACGCGGGCGGGATCGGAGCCGGTGTGGATGCCACCGCCGAGTATGCGCCCGCTGCATAGGTGAGTGTGTGAACGAAATGTGGCTGGGCATTCGCGCACCCTTGCCAAGAGACCATGACGATGGCTGGTGGCATCCCGGGTGCGACGAGTCCAGGGATGTATGGGTTCAGGAAACAAGCACGTCTCCAACTCGTCGCCCCGGTGGGATCAGGCACTGGGAGCGCAGCGCCGAACAGGCAATTGCCGAGGCCTGGCAGGACCATCGTTACCGGCGGTGTCAAAGGCGGACTGAAGAGGCCGGTGAGCGGCGCCTCGACGGTCATGAGGACGTCCGCGATCCCGTCGACGTTCATATCCGCGACCGCGTGCACGTTGACCGACGCACCTGCGGTGATCGTTGGACCGAATGGCACTGGAGGTCCGTAGCCCCCGCCCGCGAGGCTGCACATGACGGACAACCCTGCTCCACCGCCGACGAAGTCGTCTCTTCCATCGCCGTTCAGGTCGCCGACGGATGACCGGGTGGCGCACGGGCCCGGAGGGCCCACCGTCGTCGGGTTCGAAAGCGGGAAAGGGAGCTGCCCGATGGCGAAGAGGGAGAACGAACCGGGAGTGGCCAGCAACGAGGGGGCCTTCAGGGCAGGGAGCATTCCGCGAGCAGACCCGGCCTGTGGTGTGCGACGAGCTCTCGATGACTCTTTGATGTGCGTCACTCGCGCCCCGACGGCGTAATCCGTCTGGGGCGTCGACCGCGGCAGTTCCGCCCGAGGTGCCGTGCACGCTGAGACTCCACGCGGTCCCTTGCCAGGAGTCACCGCGGGCCATCGTTCACTCGAACGGACGCCGCCCACTCGATACATGTCGCGGTGAACCAAGGGCAACTCTCGCCGCTGTCTGGAATCCTCGGTGCACGTGATCCTGGCCGGTGGGCTCGATCGCAGCCGGCGGAGGGCATACCGCGGGTCGCTCGCTGCCTGTCTCTGCGGCAGGCTGGCGGAGGATCGTCGGCGACGGCGACACCGACTGGATCGACGCGCGGATCGAACGGGCGAGGCGCATGCCGAGCGAGCCGTTCGCGGGAGTCGGCGACGCCCTCGGCAAGCTTAGGGCGAAAAGCGCGAGCGACGATGAGATTACCGACCTCGGCCGTGGCATGCAGGCGGCGCGGCTGTTCGATCTCTGCCGCCTCCTGGAGAACCCTGGCGATAGGGAGGCGGATGTCGGATCAGTGACGTAGGCGCTCGTGCACGTGGGGGAGAACGGCGAGGTGCTCGGCAGGCTCGGTTGCTCGTACGAGTCCGTCCTCAGGACCGATCCCACGGGTCGTGAGATGAGATCGCGTTCGGACGACCCGCGACTCGACGGCCCTCGGCGCTCCGATTTGCATCGTCCGGCGGCGCCGTGGTACATCACCGCCCATGGCGACCGGGCCCGACGAGACGCCGGAAGCGCGCGAAACGACGACGGATGCGCTCGGCGCGCGCGGGCGCGAGTCGTTTCCGCGCCTGTACGAGAAGATCGCGCCGGCGCTGCTCGTGTGGGCGAC
This sequence comes from Planctomycetota bacterium, assembly GCA_044222185.1. Taxonomy (GTDB): domain Bacteria; phylum Planctomycetota; family CAIWVZ01; genus JBGANV01. The sequence goes on along the minus strand of JBGANV010000001.1, from coordinate 1,746,903 downwards.
CGTACGGATACCCAGGCATCTGCGCCGGTATCTGTCGCCGGAGGACGTGGTTCAGGAAGTCTGGTTCCAGACGTCGCGATCACTCCCGACCTACGACCCGACGCGGGGTACGTTCCGTGGGTGGATCTTTCGCGTCGCGAAGAACGTCCTGCTGCAAGCGGTTCGTCAACTTCGTCGCCCAGACGTCGTTCGGCGGCTGGATGAATCGGGTTCGGCACTGTGGGCCGTGGACGAACTTCCGGCGAGCATCACGACCATGAGTCGGCGCCTGGCACGAGACGAGGCGCTCGACGGAATCAAACTTCTGCTCGCGAGCCTCGACCGCGAGGACCGCGAGCTCGTCGTTCATTGCGGGCTCGAGGGCATGAGCCACGCGGCCGTGGCGCCGCTGCTCGGGCTCACCAAGGAGGCCGTCCACAAACGATGGCAGCGGCTGAAGGCCCGCCTCGTCGAAGGCGGGTTGCCGCCGGGCCTCATTCCGAACGACGAATGACGCGCGTTCGAGCGGCGCGCGATCTCGTGGAAGCCGCGCTCGAATCACTCATTTCGTATCGGGATGGTTCGCGCCGGGCGGAGCCCGACCTCGTTCCTTCGATAGTCGGACCGGTTGTAGAGGCGTGCGGAGCAGCGCGCCCAATAGGCGTCGCGCAGCCAGCTTCCTCCGCGGTACACCGGACCGAGAGTCTGCCCGCCGGATTTGAAACCGTCGCCATCGCGGAACGAACTCCCGGCGTAGTCGCTGAAACCGTCCCGACACCATTCCCAGACGTTCCCGTGGACGTCATGCAGGCCGAAGGGGTTCGCGCGTCCGGTGCCGACCGGCCACGGGCGCTCGAAGCCGTCGTTCCACGGTTCGTGAAGGACGCGGGACGAACCCGACGCGGTGTTGAACTCCGCACCGGCGACGTTCGCGAAGCCGATCAACGAGTCGCGCGTGCGCCCCGTCGACCAGGCCGTCTTGGTGAGGCCACGCGCCGCGTACTCCCACTGCGCCTCGGTCGGCAGAACCCAGCCCAGCCGTCGAGCCCAGAGGTCCGACTCTTCCCAACTCACGAACTCCACGGGCATGCGCCGCAGGTCGACGTCCGGCATCGTCTTCGGTTGATCTTGGAAGAAGCTCGGGTTCTGGCCGGTCACGCGTGACCACTGTCCCTGGGTCATCTCGTACTTCGACATGAGGAACGGTTCGAGCACGACGTCTCGGACTGGCCGCTCGTGGGGTTCGCCATCGTCGTCGAGTTGATCGGTGGAACCCGCGTTCGGACTCTTCGAGGGCACGCTCCCGACCTTCGTCGCGCCGCCAGGCAGAAGCACGAAGACGACGCCAGTCATCCACGTCACGCGAAGTCGGCCGTCGGCGGATCGAACCGGTACCGGGTCGTCTCGCAGCTCGAGCGCCGTCGTGCCGAGATCGACGAACTCGTAGAGCTGCGACGCGGGATCGGGGCCGATGGGTATCAGCCCGGCGATCGGTTCGAGCTTGATGCCTCGGTAGTGCGGGAAGCGCGCGACGTCGCCGATGCTCGCGATGGCCTCACGCCACGCGTCGCGGTGTCGCTCGATCGTGCGGGCCGCCACCATCTCGAGGAACGTCGCCCGTCCGTCGACCTGCGCGATCAGGCCGCGATCCCCGTCGGCGAACTGGTGAAGCCCGCGCGAGTATTCCGTCAGCACGTCGTGCTGGAACTGCAGCGAAACGTCGGGGAATTCCCAGGTGTCGGATTCGGGGCTCGGGACGAACGGTACGGCGGCCGAAGCCACGGGGTGAGACGCGGCCGCGAACTCGTCGGAGTGCGACCCCGTTCTTCGCGTGCCCGATCGTCTGAGCCGGTCGAGCATGCCGTCGATGGCGGGAAGTCGCGTCGCGATCTCGCGTGCCCGCCGGCTCCAGTCGCGCATCGCTGGCGCGAGCTGCGGATCGAGCGGCCACAGGCGATCGGCCTCGGCACGCAGGCGCGCCACCTCGGTTGCGCCGGCGACGATCTCGTAGGCGTCGACGGCGACCTCTGCGCGATGCCAGAAGAAGATGCTCGTCGCGAACCCGACGAGCGTGCAGAACGCCGCTGCCGCGAGCGCCGGCCGGCGTCGCGACCATCGCACGAGACGTCGCCACGCACTCACGGGTCGCGCGAGGATCGGGCGGCCCTCGCGGATGCGCGCGAGCTCGTCCGCGAACGCCTGCGCGGACTGATACCGGCGGTTGCAATCGGGCTCCATCGCCGTCGCCACCGCCACGTCCAGATCCCGTCCGACGTGGGGTTCGATGGACCGCAGGGTCGCCGCCTCGCCACGGACGATCGCCGCGAGCAGCCCGGCACGGGTCGGGGCCGAGAACGGGAGCGACGACGCGATCCACTCGTAGAGCGTCACTCCGAGCGCGTAGACGTCCGACTGCACGCTCGACGATCGGATCCCGCTCGTCACGATCTCGGGCGCGAGGTACGCCGGCGTCCCCACGAGGGCGCCTGTCGCGGTCGTCCCGGCGTCCGACGCGTCGCTCTCTCGGGCGAGGCCGAAGTCGAGGATGATCGGCCGGTCGTCGGCGCCGACCATGATGTTGCCCGGCTTCACGTCGCGATGGAGGATGCCCGCTTCGTGCGCCGCGTGGAGCGCGCGGGCGACCTGCTCGATGATGCTCACGGCGCGATGGATCCTCGCACGATCGCGCGATCCGTCGCGCTGCGTTTCGCCTGCCGTTTCAGATTCGGCTGCGAGGATGTCCTTCAGCGTCGCACCCGTGATGAGCGGCATCGCGAGGAATGGCACCCCGGCGTCCGTGTCAGCCTCGAACACGGGGCAGATGCCTGGGTGGTTGAGCCTGGAGACGACCTCGACCTCGCGATGGAAGCGCTTGAGCTGCTCGCCGCTCAGCGAGGCGAACGCCGGGTGGAAGACCTTGAGCGCAACCTTCCGATCGACGCGCGTGTCGGCGGCGGCATAGACGGCCGCCTGGCCTCCACACCCGATCAGTCCCAAGAGCCGGTAGGGGCCCACGCGTCGTTCGTCCGGGACCATTGCGCCGGGCGACCCGTCCGATGCGTCGCGGCCGGCGAGGCGCGCGAATTCCAGAGCCACTTCCTCTTCCAGCCCTGGGAAACGCCGCAGGTAGTCGTCGAGCGTTCCGACCGACGCGTTGGCTTCGTCCTCCAGGTACTGGTGGACGAAATCGAACAGCTCCGCCGATGCCCCCGCTTCGGAGTCGGTTCCAGAGTTTGCGTCGGGCGGGGTCATGGCGATGATCTTACGGGGCTCCCGGATCGCGGGTGGTGCGCGCGTGATCGATGGACCGCGGCGCGCACCACGTGTGTTTCACTGCGTCGTGAACTGGAACGGGTTCGAATGCAGAAGCGGGACCGAACCTGCGCCTGTCGTGACGCTGACGCCGAACACGGGGATTCCCGGGGGGAGTCCCGCCAGCGACCAATCCGCCGTTCCGTTCGCGCCAGCCTGGACGGCGAACGGCGGCAGGCCGAGAACGGCGAGGTTGTATTGATTGACGAGATCCGGGAAGCCGATGTCCAGGCCGAAGAACCAACCGAAGGGGAACGCACCGGGCGCGAACGTCAGGAACGTGTAGACCGTCGCGCCAGCGGGGGCTCCAGAGACGCCGAAGTGCAGTGATCCCGCCTCGGGCGTCAACGCCTCGGAACAGACGCCGTCGGCACGCGCGTCGCGAAGCCCGACCCACGCGATCGTTTGGAATTGCCCGCCGGGCGTGCCGCCCGCGTCCGCCAGGAGCGTGATCGCGTAATCCCTCATCGGGTCCGTCTTGACGAAGGTGGCCGACACCGGGATCGCCTGCGACGTGCCCGGGGAGAGCATCACGGATTCGAGGTGCGCCGTGCCAGGTGGAAGGCCGTTCAGGCTCACGTGCTCGAAGTCCTCCGTGCCGTCGGGAGCGACGACGGCGAGCCGGTACGTGGCGGCGACCGGCGACGGGCCGTCGTTGCCGAGCGTGAGGCTTGCGGTCCCGATCTGATTCACCCCCGCGTTGACGATCGGCGATGGAATGTAGACGCATGGAGGGCCTGCGGTGAGCGTTCCGTTGTTCACCCAGAAGCTCGCCGTGTGCGAGACCGAGTTGCCACCGCTCGAAGCCTGCAGCCGGACGCACGCGTAACCGAGCCCCAGCGGCCGGTTGATCAGCGCCCCGACGTCGGCGAACGAGAACGGGAGCACCGTGATGTTCCCCGAGGCCGGCTGGATGCTCGTGGGCCCGTTGATCGTGCAACCAGGCACCGAGTTCGCGGCGAGCGATTGGAACGAGTACGCGTACGTCATGGGCCAGACGTTGTTGTTCCAGATGCGTCCTTGGACCCACGCGCAGGATTGCGCGAGCGTCGGGAAGCTCGGTGCGCTGAAGATCGCGACCTGCGTCTTGCACATTCCCGCGACGCCAAACGGTGTCGCCGTGTAGACGGGGTCGAACGTCGAGGACGGCAGCCATTTCTGCGAGAGCATCAGCTCGTCGACGATGCCGGAGAAATGTGAGCCGGGGATCGCATCGCTCGACGCGCCGATGCGCAGGGGCGCGTTCGTCACCAGCGAGCCCTGGTGCGCGGAGGGGTTGAAGTTCCACACGGCGTTGTCGACGCGGAGGTAGCCCTGGCCGAGCGGACGATTCACGCTCATGGCGATGAAGCGCCACTGGTTGCTCGGGACGATCTGGTGCGAGGGGATGTAGGCGACGTAGTTCGAGTACGTGCCATCGGCGATCTGGCACCCGAGGTATCCGCCATCGAGGAACAACGTGAAGCCTCGAATCGCGCCACCGACGAACGTCCGCTTGTCGAGGATGACGCGGACGCCGCTCACGTTGTCGATCGTCAGGCAGTTGACCCAGCATGACAGGGAGAACCCGGCGCCGCCGTTCTCCCAGGGGTTCAGCCACGGGTGGTCGGGGAATTCGCTGTACTGCGACGAGCCGTTGTATCGGCGCGCCTGTCCGGGCGATACGTAGCCCGAGTAGATCTGGGGATTGCCCACGTCGAAGCCCGCGCCGGTCGGCTTGGCGATGTTGTGGAGTGATGCGCCGGCGTTTTCGTCGAGCGGCGCCCAGAACGACGTTCCAGGCGGCGTCGGCACGCACGATTGGGCGCGAACGGATCCCGTGGTCGCGAGGGCGAGCGCAACCATGGCGACGAGGAGTGCGGACTGTGCCGAGCCACGACGGGAACGCTGACGATCGACGAGACGCATGGCAGTGTGCTCCGGTATTGCGGCGCGGGGCCGCCGGGGGATTCGCAGGCCAGATGACCTTGGCCGTTCGCCCCTTTGCATCTCGCGCCTGACCGTGGACACGCGTTCGTCGTTTTTCGGAGCGCCGGGCTTCGCCCGGCTGGACGGCAGGGCTCCGCCCTGCCTGGAACCAAGGAGCGGATTCGATCGCTCATGCGCGGCTCCGACTCCGCGCGATCACGCTCACGGTCGGTTCGGGGTCGCCGGCCTCGGCGGGCGTGCGATGCATGACCGCGGGCAGGCTGGAGCCTGCCCAACCAGCCGGGCGAAGCCCGGCGTTCCTGGATTGCGACCGAGAATCGATGGCGGTCGCGCCCTTCGGGCGCCGACTCCGACTGCGGCAGCGAGAACCAACCCGCGAGATCGCGTTTTCACGGCTCGGGGTGCGTTCCTCATCGTCTTGCCGTGACGTTCCGGGAGCGGGGGTCCTTTATGATGCCGGGCGAGCGAGTCACCTCCCGGTCCACTCTGGCGTACGCATGGACCCGGACTCGTGGCGCTCCGCTTCAGGATCAACGCCATGTGCATCAGGACGTGTGTGACATCGGTCATCGTGATGGCGGCGGCCATGCTTCAGACGTGCGTGCTCCCCGCGCAGATCTTCCGCCAGGGTGCGCAGGGACCTGCGTTGGGCTTCGTGTTCTCCGCAGAAGCCGTGGGCGACTTCAACAACAACGGGCTTCCCGACGTGGTGTTTCTCGACCCGTCCGGATACGGCCTGCTCCTCGATCCCGGCGTTGCCACAGGGTCGAGTCTCGCCACGCTTCTGCCTCTGATCGGGCCGACGACGCTTCCCAATGGGCTCACCAGTGGCGCGATCGGCGTCGGCCACTTCGACGGAGACATCAACCTGGACGTGATCATCGTCACATCCGTCGCGACAGCGCTCGGTGACACGTTCATACTTCTCGGCAACGGGGATGGGACCTTTCAGCCGGCCGTTCCCGTGCCGCTTCCTCCGATGGCGTTCGTTGGCGGATACCGACGCGCCCGCGTGGCGCGCATGGATGCCGACGGGCTCTCCGACATCCTGCTCATCTCGTACCCACCCAACGGCGCGCCGACGTGCCAGATCTTCCACAATCAATGGCCGGTTTGGATCGCGGGTGCGCCACTGGCAATCCCTGCGTTCTCGTTCACCACGGGCGACTTCGACGGCGACGGCATCGACGAACTGGCCTGGGTCACCGCCGGCACTACGGCCGGGACCGTCGTGGCCCGCGCGAGACACCTGAGCACGAGCACCGGCTTCGGCACCGTCCAGACGGTCACGACGCCCGGAGGCGGTACGAACATCCAGCTGTCGACTGCCGACATGGACGGCGACGGGTTCTCGGATCTCGTGGCCTTCCAGGTCGGGCCCTCATCGTTCGCCCAGTTCAGCGTCTTCATCTGCTACGGAACGGGCACCGGGACCTTCCTGTCGCCGTCGTCTGCGTCCGTCGCGAACTACGCGAACGGCTACCCGTCGACACCACCTGCGGTCGAAATCGCCGACCTCGATCGGGCGGGCGATCTGGACCTGCTCTATTGGGTGGTCCCCATTTGTGGCGCACCCGGCTGCTCGCCGTCGCCGCCTTATCACCTCAGTTGGATGTCCACGGCGGGCCGAACCTATGCGGCGACGGGTACGGTCCTCACCCAGCCGTCCCCGGGAGTCTCCGTCGCACACCTGCTTCGCGACCTCGACCTGGACGGCGATGCCGACCTTCTTGGGACCACGACGGCAGGCTTCATGACCCGGTTGGACAACACCGCCGAACTCGGTGGAGGATGCTCCGGATCCACGGCCGCGGGACTCGTGTCCACTCCTGGAGCACTCGGGAGCGCGAGTTTCGTGATCCAGGTCTCGGGAGCGCCGAACGCTCCGGTCGTTCTCGGGCTGTCAACGCAGCTCGCGCCGTCGGCCGCGTGCGGGCCGCAGATCGATCTCGGGTCGACCAACCTCATCCTGCCGCACGGGCAGCTCGGATTCGGTGCGACAGGACCCGGTGGTCTCTTCACTCTGTCCATTCCGTTGCCAAGCGTTCCCGCTTTGGCCGGTGCGTATTTCGCGCAAGCGGCGGTGCTGGATCCCACCGGCCCATTCCACCTCGGCGGCGCCTCGTTCGCGCTGACGAATGCACGCACGATCTTGTTGTTCTGAAAGCGACTGCGCATCCGACAGCACGGAGACATCGCGAGCCAAGACATGACCAAATTCCACTGGACGTTGACGACCCTCCTCGTTTGCGCGGCCATCGGAATGGACGCGCCGAGTCAGGTCCTCCGGTTCAAGGCCCACGGTGCCCCCGGCAGCATTGCCTCGTCGATCGAAACGACGGGAGACTTCAACAACAACGGGTTGGTCGACATCGTCTTCGGCACGACGGTGGGGGGAGCGCAGATCCTACTCGACGCAGGTAGCGCTGGCGCCGCGCAGCTTTCGGCGCTTCCGACGATCGTCCCGTCCGGCGGTCTGCCGGGCGGGCTCTACGTGTCGTCGGTGGCTTCCGGCCGCATCGATGCGAACGCGACGCTCGACCTCGTCGTCACCGGCGTGGACTTCCTGGGAGCGACGGCCGTCTTCGTGCTGTTGGGCAACGGCAACGGGACGTTCCAGCCTCCGACGACCGTGGCCTTGCCGGCTCAGACGCCGGGTTCCACGCGCGTCGTCATCGCGGCACCCTTCGATTCCGACCCGTACGCCGACCTGCTTCTCGTGGAAGACTCGGCTTCCAATCCGACGAGCGCGACCTGTCAACTCTGCGCCAACGCATGGCCGGCCTTTCCGTTCGTAGCGGCGACGACCATCGCGTGCCGACCTCCGACCGTGCGGGCGGGGGACTTCGATGGCGATGGAGTGTGGGATCTGGCTTGGCTGCCTCCGTTGACGGCGAACCTCTTGCACTCGGTCGACGTGATGACGGTGAACACGGCGGCGGGTTTCGGCGCCATCCATTCCACGTCGCAGCCGATCACTTCGATCGTGCCGACCTTCGGCGTGACGTTCGTCGCGGACATGGACGGTGACGGGCGGCACGACTTCCTGACCTATCGCTCGGCCGGTCAACTCAACTTTGCCTTCGTCCTCGCCAACTACGGGACGACGACCGGCGCGCTGCTTCAGACCGGGCAGATCGTTCTCCCAATCCCGGCTGGGACGCCGCAGTCATTGCGGATCGAAACTCCGCGCCTCGACAAGTCGTCGAGCCGCGACTTCGCGTGCTGGCGGAATCCGTACTGCTCGGGCTTCGGTTGCACGGCGCCCGCCCCTGGCTTCGACGCGCGCATGGCGACGTACCCGTACGCGTACGCGTCGAACGTGACCGACATCAACCTGTCGGCCCACCCGCCGGCGCCGACGACGCGGTTCGTGGACATCGACCTCGACGGCGACGACGACCTGATCGGCAACGACGACACGACCGGGCTCGCGATCTACGAGAACTTCTCGGAGTTCGGAACCGCGTGCGCGGGCACCGTCGTACCTCAGCTTCGCGTCGGGTCGGCATTCCTCGGCAACGTCACGTTCGCATTCACCGTCGTCGCGCCGCCGGCCACCCCCGTGGTTCTTGCCCTCTCCACTCAGGCCACGCCTATCGCTGGCTGCGGCATCCAACTCAGTCTCGCGCCTGGGAATCTCGTGCTGCCCTCAGGCGGCCTCGGCCTCGGAGTGACGGATGCGTCAGGCAACTGGACTGCGACGATTCCTCTCGCGGGTCCGATCCCGATCGCCTCGGTCTACTACGCGCAGGCAGCCGTGCTCGACCCCGCGGGCGCGTTCAACGCCGGCGGCACGAACCTCGCGTTGACGGCGGGGCGCATGATCTTCTTCTACCTGTGATTCCTGGCTGAGCAGCGAAACCTCGCGTGCGCGCGCGACTCGGTCGTCAGTGCGGTGCAGGTGTTGGCACGCGTCCGGGAGATCGACGCAGGCTCATCATTGACCTCCGGCGACCTCGGGTGCATGCTCTCGTCCAGGCTCGGCGGCGGACGCTGCCCATGACGGGGGATGACCGATGCGTTGTCTGGACCTGTTCGTCTCGGCGGCCGTGGCCTTGGGGGTCGTCATCGCGTCGGTCACGGCTCCGACGTCGACTGACCCGGACGTCTTGACGGTCTTCGTCGTCGACCATGAAACGGGCCAACCCGTCGCCGATGCGGACGTCGTGTGGGGAGATCAGGATCCGCCCGAGGGGAGCCTTCAGTACCACGCGACCGTCGCGTACGCGCTCTTCGATACGACTCGTCCGGCGAATCGGACGCGAACGGACGCCTCGGGTCGAGCCCAGGTCAGGACCTCCGCGAGTCTGACGATCGCCGCGATGCGCGGTGAGGCTTTCGGGTCGAGACATTTCACCGAGGCGCCTCACGGAGAAGTGCGACTGGCGATCGTTTCCGGCGCCGTGATCCAGGCCCGCGTCATCGACGCGCGGGGCGAGCCGGTTCCCGGGGTGGATGTCTGGTTCTCCCTGTCGGCAAGGACCGAGGGGCGGTCGTCGCAGACCTTCTTCATGTCGGCGACGCGCGCGCCGGATGGTGTGGCGTTCGGCGGGCATACGATGCGTCTGCGGGGAACGCTCGAGGGCACCGTCACCGTGCGCGCAACGGTGATCGGCACCGCGGCAAGAGCGGAGAGCGTGGCAGCAACCGTGGACGAAGCCGCGAGACGTCCGCTCACCATCACCGTGACGCGCGCCGCGCGCGTGACCGTGCACGCACGCGATCCTGAAGGGGCGCCGATCACCGGCGACGTCAGAGTATGGCTCGGTAGGGAGCGCAGCCCGCAGGAAAGCGGATTGGAAGCCGCGTTGGTCCCGTCGCGGGCGGCGATGCGCGACGGCGTGAACGGCGTTGCACAGTTCGTGACCGTCGAGCCGGACGGCGGGTTCTCAGTGGCCGCCCGATGCGACGCTTTCGAACACGTCTGCCATCCAGCATCGCTCACACCGGCCCCCGGAGGAGGGTTCGACGTCGACGTTCGGTTCGCCCGGCGCAAACCGATCCTCTCGGGGCGCATCGTCGGCCCCGACCGCGCTCCGCTCGGGAGGCGACAGATTCACGTCGATCTCGTGCCGACTGAGCGCGCCTCATCGCGGCAACCGCATCTCGTCGTGGTAACGGATGGCGATGGGCGCTTTTCGATTCCCGTCGAGAGGTATGCGTTCCACGGCGAGGGTTGCGCCCTTCTCGTCGAGGCCATGCAGTCGCCGGTTCTCGTCGCGTGCTCAGACGCGATGATCGTTCCGCCGTTTGGGAACATCGAAAGGCGGGACCTCGGCGACGTCGAGCTCCAGGTGCCCACTCCCCTCGTGTCTGGGAAAGTCGTCGATGAATTCGGACGACCCATGGCGGATGTCACACTCGACCTGGAGCCGCGGTCCATGCGTGGGGGCCAGAGTTCCCGCGATCATGACGTCGTCGGCGGCGGTGATACCGCGCCGCACCGCCATCGCGTGCGGACGGCCTCAGACGGGGGATTCACGATCGCTGCGGCCCCGTCGGTCGACGATGTCCGCATCACGTCGTTCTCGCTGACGGCACAGGCAGAGGGCTACGTCCAGGTGCCCTCATCGCCCCATCTGGAAGCGGGCACGACGGATCGCACGATCGTTCTTCATGGGGCGGGCACGATCGAAGGTTCGCTCGTCACCGACGAGGCCGCGCCCGTGGCGCGCCTCGTCGTCGCCGTCGAACGGGCGGACTCCACGTCGGATCAACGCCCGGCCGTGCAGACCTTCGGTGCGGCCGTCGACAGCAACGGCATGTTCACGCTGGTGGGCATCCTGCCGGGCACGGTGTCGGTATCCATCCGCCGCGTGGGCGATCTGCAGCCCCTCGCGACGATCGACGGCGTCGCCGTGACACGGCTGGGTGTCACGCGCGACGCGCGCCTTCGTGCCCTCGACGTGCGACCCAAGCGTCCTCGTTGACGCGGCGCTGCGATCCGGGGGGACCGGCTCGACGTTCACGCCGGCGCCTCGCGTCGGACCCGCGCTCAGTTGCCGACGACCACGTGGAGGGCGTTGGTCAGCGCGACGCCGCCTGACTCGAAAACGACGGCTTGGAAGTCGGCGCCGCGACACAGGAGGGTCGGGTCGTTCGGGAGCGACGTCGAGAGCGACCACGCGCCTTGGGGCGTGAGCTGGATTGGCGCGAACAGCGCGAGGGTCGGGAGATCGAGCTGCAACGTGCATCCGTTCCCGACTGCCGTCGGAGTCCCGAGTACGCCCACGTAGATCCCGCCGGCGGCGTTCGGCGTTCCATTGGTGACGGAGAGGGTCACCGCCTGGCCGATGATCGGAGGCGTGCCTTGGAGCGATGGCGGCACGACGCCGCACGAGGACCCGATGCTCTGGGCGATGGCGGTCGGCGCCGGACACGCGGTCGCCGTGACACCCTGACTCGAGTTCCAATAGGAGCCGCTCGATCCCGACTCGAGAGCGATCGACCGGACCATGTAGATGTCGGTCATCGCTACCGGCGCCGGATCGACGAAGCTCAGCCCCGTGACCGGCGCCGTCGTGAGGCGCGTGAACGGCCCCGAGGCCGATGAGCTGCGATAGACGTGGTAGCCCGCAACGACCGCAGGCGACGCGGCCCACGTGACGGCGACCTGCCCGCCTCCCGCGAGCGCCGCGACGTTCGCCGGCGGCGAGAGGACATGCTCGCGCAGGGTGGGATCACCCATCAACGCCACGTGGATCGACCGCGTGCCGAAACCGCCCGCGACCGTGTCGTTCTGGCTGAACCGCGCGCAGTGCCCGAGCGTGTCACCCATGCCCATCAAATGGAACGACCAGTGGGGTCGCCCTGCCCAGCAACTCGACAGCGTCCATCCAGTACAGAGCGGCGCACGCAGGAAGTCGTTCTGGGAATCCCAGTCGCCGAAGTAGCTGCCGAACAACATCGTGAACACGTTGCGGTTGGTGCTGCTCGTGAAATCCGTCGTCGAGCCGATGCCGCCCGCGCTCGTGTAGGAGCCGCCACCGCAGCCGTAGGACCACAGATGACCGCCGCCGAAGGTCGTGTTCAGCGTCGTGAAATAGTCCGCCGCCACGACGTTCGACACTCCGAGCAGCGCGGAGAAGTTGCGCCACCCGGTCGCCGCGAAGGCCTCGCCGGCGAAGTATCCGAAGTTGTCGTCGATGACGGCGCGTCGATCGGCGGTGAAGACCCCGTGGCGATAGTCGTGGTCCTTGTCCAGGTAGTTCTGGAGCAGCACGTCCTCGGTCGTGCCGAACGCCGGCATGTTGGAGAGGTCGACGCGCCCGACCATGAGGTCCACGTCGTTCGGGATCTGGCTCTGGTCGAACTTGCCGTCGCCGGGGACGTTCTTGTTCTCCTGGCGGGATGCCGTCGTGGTATTTACCGAGACGTCGGTCCAGGTTCCGTTGATCTCGCCGTAGTACACGTCGGCCGGCCAGGCACCTTGGTGATCTGGATGACCGTCGGGCGCGATGATGCCGGAATAGGGGACCGGGATCCGGCCCAGCAAGAACACCGCGCGGACGTTCGCCGGATCCGCGTTGTAGTCCGCGACGATGAGAGCCTTGATGCTGGGTACGGATTGCGTGGGAAGGACGTCGTGCCGCAGCACCGTCCACCCGTCGCCGACGAGGTCGTTCATCAGTCGATCGAGCCGTGGGCCCAGGGCCGAGACCTTCGTCGCGTCCACCATGAGGACGAGCTTGCCACGCGCGTCCACCGCAGGCACTTCGATGCCAGACGCGACGAGGCTTCGTCCCGCGACCGAGCCCGACTTGTTGAACCAGTACTCGTACCGCGTGCCGGGGACGACGCTGGTGTCGACCCACGACGTTGCGGACGCGCCGCCGGGGATCGTCGTCGGTGTTCCCCACGCCGTTGCGCCACTCAGCCGCCGGTACACTGCGTAGCTCGACGCCGAGGAATCCGCCGGCCAGGAGAAGCTGATGGAAGGCGGACTCGTCGAGACGGTGGCGCTCACGAGGACCGCGGCTTGCTGGGTCGACTGCGCGATGGAGAACCCGGCGATGACGAGGGCTGCCGCCAGAGAGCGCGCGACGACGCCGATCGGTGGGTTGCACCGAGGGCCACACCGCCGTCCGAGCGTGGTTGAATTCATGCGCGTCATCCTACTACGGGCCATTCGAGCGGCGCGGTTCCGGAGTGGCCCGTCGATCGTGCACGAGGCCGACACGCCATCGGCAACCCCGTGAGTCCGGCGGCACGCACGAGCGTCCTGCGTCGAAGGCAGTGATCCGAACGAGGTCACCGGCGGGATCGTCCGCGGTGATGGCCGCGTCCGAAGGTCGGATCGTCGGAGGCGCAGGTCCTGACGGGCCGGATTGGCTGATCTCTCGCCCCCGCCCTGAACGTGGACGCGCGTCCATCATGGGAACCGGGATGACGCCCCGAAGCCGCCATGCCTCGGGCCGATCGGGCGCCGCTCGAAGGACGACCTCGTTCACGCACAGGGGCGGCGTCAGCGGAGCCTCGGCCTCGAGTGGTTGCGCGCCGCGCTTCGTGCCGTCGAGGAGTTCGATCAGCCGGAGGCGGCCGGCGCGCTCGCGCGCACGGCGATGATTGCGAGATGCCTCCACACGAGTGGTTCGCCTTCGATTTCGCCGTTGGCGCCGGGTTCCCACGTCCGGCGGCCCTCGAACCGTTGCGTGACCGGCGCCGCCTCGGCGCCGTCGCGGAACGAGGCGTCGAACCGCCGTGCATCACCCGGCCGTTCGCGGGCGCCGAAGCACCCGGCATGATGCCGCGCACGACGGGACGGAGCTGCAGTCCACGCCGTTTCTCGAAGCCGTCAGAAGATGATTGCCGAGAGCGTGATGTTGCTTGCTCCGACGAAGCTCGCGGTCGTGTCACTCACCGTCGCGACCTGCATGCGGAACGTGATCCCCGTCAGGCCGGGTGGGATCTGGACCGTGTGCGATCCCTGACCGAGCGGGTTCAGTGCGCCGGACGTCACCACGAAGTAGTTCTGCAGGACCGTGAAGCCGAGGAACGATGTCGTCGTCGGGTCCAGTGCCGCGACCAGGAAGTACGTGTCGTTGGCGCCGCCGGCAAAAGTCGCCGTGTACGGCACCGCGGATGAGGTGAGTCCGGGCGTGATGAGGAGCGGCGGATCCACTTCCACGTACGCGAAGTTCGCCGGTGCGCTCGTGCCCGTCGGATTGGTCACCGTGACCGTTGCCGGCCCGAAGGCCTGCGCTGGCGGGGCGGGGAACGTGATCGTCGTGTCGTTGACGATCGTGAACCCACCGGGGAGGGACAGCGTCACTCCTCCGAACACGACCTGCGTGGCCGGGGAGAACGCCGTCCCGGTGAGCGTGACGACGGGGTCGCCGAATGCCGGTACGGATTGCGGCGTCACCGACGTGATGGCGGGTGCGGTCAGACCCAGACCGATGGGGAATGCATTCGACATGACGCCGAGCGCGGGCTCCCAGACGACGACGTTCCCCGAGACGGCCGCCGAGGGGACGACCACGGTCAGCCGAGTTCCGCCCAAGGTCGACGGCACGTTGGTGACGACGCCGGGGATCGACCCCGTGTTCGTGGACGTTCGTGCAGAGAACTTCACGGAGACCGTCGGCGCGAAGTTCTGCCCCATGATCGTGATCGTTCCTCCCGTCACGAGCGAGCCACTCACGCTCGTGATGAGGGGCTTGTTCGCGGGAATGGTGCCGTAGATCGATTGCACGCCGGCCTGATCGTCGGCCGTGATCACGCGCTGCGGCGCGCCCGTTCCGCAGATGAACGCGCACATGCAGGGGTTCGAACTGCACGACGAACCGGCGCAATTGGCCGTCTGGCTGTGGCCGAGACCCAGCGCATGCCCGAGTTCGTGTGTGAGAACGCCGCGCAGGTCGTACTGACCGGCCGTCGGCGTTCCGTTGTCCGCGTACCACACCCAGGCGGACTCGCAGACGAGGATTCGCCACCCGTCGTTGACCGGCGTCTCGGTGTACGCGAGGACGGAGCCGCTGCACCCCGTGTCGCCGAAGCTGATGGTGTTCTGGTTCGGATTCGAGGCCGTGGCCGCGCCCTGCCAGTCGTAGTCGAAGTTGCCGCCGGCGGTCGGGGTGTCGGAGTTCCAGGCGCGCGATGCACGCCACCCGGCAAGCGCTGCGCCGCTCGCTCCAGGCAGGGAAGGGTCCGTTGCGCCGTTGGGGTTCGCGGTCGGGTCGACGGCGTTGTTCCATACGCGGACGTCGCGTTGATAACCCGTTCCGCTCGTGGCGATGCCGAGGAGTTGGCCACCTCCAAGCGTCGTGAATGCGAGGATCAGGCCTGGCGCGAGCGTGAGCGCGACGACGATGATCAGGAGCGGAGTGGCAGGGTTGCGTCGCTTCATGGGCTCACCGCTTCCTCAAGGTCCTGGCGAGTTGGATCACTTCTTCCCGCGCCTCGGCGAGCGATCGGTTGTCGGGGAAGGCGGCGCCCGCACCCTGTCCGAGCAGGACCTCGCGTGGTCCCGTTCGCGTGTCGACGGACTCGATTCGGTAGACCTCGGCGAACGACGGGACGATCCACGGCACATCGGCCGGGAGACCCGCGCCCGGCGTGTGGCTTGCGAGGAAGAGCAGGAGTCTCCGGCCTGGCTTCATGTCCTCTGGCGATGGCGTGATGGACGTCGAGCGCGAACCGGGCCGCACTCCGCCTCTCATGGCTACGCGTGTCGTGCCGCCGCGTGAACCCGTGACCAACGACTCTTCGACGGACAGGTCGGCGATCGTCCAGGTGAACGTGAAGCCGTCGGGCTCCATGACGTCGATCTCGCGAACGGAGTCGACCCGTGCAACGAGGATCTCGTCGCCGGCCATTCCGATCTGTTGGGCGAGGGTTCGCGGGATGACGCAGGCGATCGCGAGCGGAACGCCGACGAGAAGGGCTGCGAGGACGAGGACTCCCCGATGGGAGCCGGTGCTGCGGTTGGGCATCGACGCTTCACTCCGACGGCGGCACGGTCGGAGACGACGGCGCGCCGAGAATCGACCGCGAATCTACACGGCGGCATCACCCCGGTCCAGCATCCGGATCCGTGCGAGCCCGGCGGCTCGGGCGCCGCCGCGTGCCGGAAGGCGCGGGATTCTCGGCCGCGGCGTGTGGGAATCACGCTCCCGCCGGGACCGGCCGCAGCCTCGCGCAGCGGTCCGCGTCCGCATCCGACCATCTCGGGTAGCGGAGCGTGAACCCCGACTGCAACAGCCGCGTGGGGATCACGCGACGGCTCTTCAGGACGAGTTCGGACTCCGTGCGCATGAACCAGGCCGCGACTTCCACCATCCAGGCGGGCGCCGGCAGTGCGACGCGAACGCCGAGCGCGCGCCGGATCTCGCGCATGAAGTCGGAATAGGGGAGTGGATTCGGCGAGGAGATGTTGACGGCGCCCGCGAGCTCTTCGTGCTCGGCGAGCCAGTACAGGCTGCGGACGAAGTCCTCACCGTGGATCCAGGAGACGTATTGGCGACCGCCGCCGACGTTGCCACCCAGCCCGCGACGGGCGAGCGTCGTGAGCACGTCGAACACGCCGCCGCGGTCTGGCGTCATTACCATGGCCGAGCGCATGGCGACTTTTCGCGTGTGCGGAGTGACTGCGGCGTCGAGCGCGGCCTCCCAGGCCGTCGGGATGCCGATGCTGAATCGCCAGGTCTCGGGGGCGCCCGGCTCGTCGCCTCCGAGGATCCCGGTGAGCTCGTCATTCGGTGCGTCGAGGCGGTGGGCGTAGATCGTGGCCGTGCTGGCCTGCAACCAGACCTTCTGCGGTCGGGTCGCGCGTGCGATCGCCTCTCCGATGACGACCTTCATGTGGTTCCTCGTGGTGCGATGTTCGCACGGACGTGGTTGCGACTGAAGTTGTCCGTCGCGACGGAGCGACCCGGGGGTCGATGGCCCAGCCGACTTCACGCGGTTCGTTCTCGCCTCGCATCGGAATTGCCTGCGTGATCCGGCGAGGGAGCGAGTGCCGCGCACGGGATCGCGATGTCCGTTCCGAGCGGGCGCGTGAGGCCTGCGCCGCCGCACGCGTCGGTTGATGCGAACACGAACGATCCGCTGTAGATTCTCCGCGGAGGCGCTGCATGAGACTCGCAAGCGTTGCATTGGTGTGCTGGGCTGGCGTTCCGTGGGTACACGCGCAGCTACTCACGCAGGAGTCACGAGGGCTCGTCACTCCGCTCTTCACAAACCACGCCTGTCCGGCGCCGGGTGTGACGGCAGACGTCGACGGAAATGGAACGCCGGACCTGGCGTTCACGGACGCTGGCCGACTCAGCCTCATGCTCGATCCGGACACGAATCTCGCCGGCGCCGCCGCGTGGCTGCGAACGGACTCGACACTCCCATATGGCGTCACCGGCAGTCCCGCGTTCGCCAATCTGGACGGGGACGCGTTGCCGGATCTCGTCGTCGCCGATGGATTGGCCTTCACCCACCGCGTGGTCGGGACGGTCAACGCTGGAGGATTCTCACCCGGCGCGGTGTCCGTCATCACGGGAGGAAGCGGGGTTCTTGGATCTCCGTTCGTCGGAGATGTCGACGGCGACGGGCTCGACGATGTGGTTGCCGCCCATACGTCGACCGGGTCCGTGAGTTACCGCTTCACCGTGTGCAGGAACGCGTGGCCGAATTGGGTCGTTGCGTCATGGGGCGGGCCCGCCGGCCCGGTCGCGGGTCTCGCGGACTTCGACGGCGACGGCCACTTGGACGTGGCACATTTCGAGACGTCCGCCCAGCTACTCTGGCTCTACTTCGCCATCGGAGGCGGCGTGCCGCCGATCAGCACCCGCTTCGTCGGGACGTTCTACGGCGCGTCGAACTTCATCACCGCCGACGTCGACCTCGACGGTCGCGCCGATCTCCTCTTCGCCACGGGAGCCGGCATCTTCATCCTCTTCGGTCATCCCACGCTCGGGCTCGAGATACCGGTCGTCTACCTTCCGCTGCAGTTTTCGCCCGGCATTCCGATCGCGGTCGCGGACCTCGATCAGGACGGGATCCAGGACATCGTCGTCCGACAGCTCTGGTGCACGGCGGGGATTGCGTGCAACTCCGCCAACTACGATCAGACGGCACTCTCGGTGTTCCGAGGGCGCGGTGCGCGACAGTTCCAGTCGCAGGCATTTCTCGGGATCACGCCACCGGCCAACGTGCTCTCCGTTTCTGTGATGGACATCGACGCAGACGGCGATCCCGATCTCTTCGGCCTGCCGACGACGAACGGGGGCTGCACCGTCTTCCGCAACGAGTCCCGCTTCGGACACGGCTGCGCCGGTTCGAGTGGAGTCCCTATCCTCTCTGGCGGGAGCGCGACGCTCGGGAATGCCGCGTTTGCCCTCTCGGTCTCCGGTGCTGCGCCGAACGCACCCGTGACGTTCGCGCTTTCACGTTCCAGGAGCAGCGCCGTTGGATGCGGTGTGGCCATATCCGTCGCACCGGGCGACCTCCTGCTTCCGGACGGCTCGGTCGGTTCGACCATGACGGATGCTGCGGGGGCCTCCGTGCTTGCGCTTCCCATTCCGAGCTACCCCTACCTCGCTGGACTCGTCCTTCACGGTCAGGCGGCGATCGTCGATCCGAGCGGAGGCCTCGTCGTCGCTCCCGGGGTCGCCGTCGCCCTGACACCGCCGCGCACGTTCGTGTTGATTCCCTGACGGCGCGGCGCGTGCGACGGCCGCGGTGAACGCGGGGGAATCGGCGGGCCGAGTGCTCCGATCCGTCCATGTGGGGCACGCGGCCTGGACGCCGGCGCGCGCTCGGGTGCACTTTGCCCTCGTGACCAGCGGCCGCGCCGGGCCTCTGGGTATTCGACGCTGCGAACAAGCCCTGGGCGCCATCGCGGCGGTTTCGCAGGTTTGCCTGACCGGAAGCGGCAAGCCTGACCGGTCGCCGCGGCCCATCGGCGGGGACTCGGGGGTTCGCAATTCGTGCCTCAGGGTTCGGGCCACACCATCGGAATGTGCCCCTCTGGGTTTTCCCCCGGCTCGAAACGAGCCTGGCAGATCGGCCGTCGCGCGAGAGTTTTCAGCGGGAAAGCGGCGAGACCCTGCCTGACGGACGTGTTGGCTCCGCCTGCGCCGAGGCCTTCCGCGACGCGACGTGGTCGGCGCACCTGACTCACCGGCACATCGGTTGCATTCCGCTCGCCGGAGGATCAGTCATGAAGTCAGTTGCAATGCTGCTGTTCGTGATCGTGGCGCTTGGTGGTGCCTCAGGATGTCACGGCGACGATCACTACGGCGACCGCGATTACCACCACGGTGGCCGCGCATGCTCACTCTGCGACCACGTGACGAACCAGAGCACGTTCTGGTGCACCGACTGCGGACAGGGCTTCGTGCGCGGTGAGCGCGTCACCTGTCGCGGTTGTTACGTCGAGCGAACGGGCGGCCCCGTGTGTTCGACGCACCATCACTGATGGGCGCAACGGCGGGGCGACGGCTTCGTCCACCACGAACGACCGAGCCGTCGCCGAGGGCGCGACGGCTCGATGGGCGCACGCGCATCCGGATGCACGGTGCCCGGGCAGGGTGATCAGTTGATGGCGAAGTTCACCGTGAAGTCCGCATCGAGCAGCGGCGGAGTCGTCGACCAGAGCGTGATTCCGGTCGATGGGCCGTAGGTCTCCATGTTCGACACTCCGATCACGATGTGGAGGCCATTCGAGCACTTCACCGGATCGGCCGGGAACACCGCCGGGTCGTAGAGACCGACTTGGAAGTAGAAGTTCACGCCGAGGAACTGAGGATTGTCCGGGATCCCCCAATCCGGAACGTCGTTCGGCTGCGCGATGACGTAGATCGCCTGGTTGAGGTCGATCAGGAGCGTGTCACCGGTGCCGAGGTCGATCGAAGCCGGTGCGAGCGATCCGAACAGGAAGCAGTCGGTGTCTTCGAACTGCGAGAAGACGCACCGCACGGTCCCGATTCCGGTTCCGCCGAGCTGATCCAGCAGGTGGTAGACGAAGTCCCACGTGCCGACCTGCGCCGACGTCGGGGTCCAGCTGAACGTGCCCGTCGCCGGCTGCCCCGTGAGAGGAAGCGAAGGCGTGATCACGGCGCCGGCCGGCATGGCGGCGGGGACGCCATCTCGCAAGACGGAAACGCTCGTGATCGTGACCTGCTGATTCGCGAGACCGTTCGTCGCGATGGCGCGGATGGCGTGGCTGAACGGCGTGCCGACGGAAACCGTCTGCTGGCCGGCGCCGAGTTCGAGCGCAGGCATCGGGAGTTCGCAGACCGGCCCGGGCTGGCCGCAGGTGACGCTGCCCGCGCGGATGAAGACGTTCGAGTCCAGAACCTCGTCGCCCGCATCGCCGATGGCGAACTTGATGTGGTTCATCCCGGGATTGATCGACGCCGTGGCCGTGAAGACCAGTGTCAGCCCGTCCATCTCCGTGTTGATCGTCCCGCCGCCGTCATTCAGGTCGTTGTTGATGAACTGGCCGCAGTGTGCGCCCGATGGCGGCGCGTACGGGTTGTTGCAGTTGACGTTGTTGATCGACACCGGCGTATTCGACGTTCCTGGCACGATGGCGATGTTCTGGCCGTTCACGAAGAACCCGAACACGTCGTTGTATGGGCTGTTGACCCACTCGTTGTACTCCTCGGAGGAGAACACGAACTGGAATGAGATCACCTGCGTCGTGGGGCAGGAGAAGTCGAACTCCAACGCCGCGCTGTCGTAGACGGTGTAGCCCGGGATCAACGAGGCGAGATCGGGGTCGCTACCCGTGCTGTTGATCGTGGACGTCCCATCGCCGAGGTTCGGCCCGACGACGGAGTTCATGTCTCCCGAGCTGAGCACGATCCCGGAGTCGAAGCCGATGATCCCCGTGCCACCCTGGAACCGCCCGGCTGCGAGCGCCGCGCCGTTGTAGGTGACGTTCGTGACCACGACGCCGCTTCCGAGCATGCCCTGTACCAGCCCTGCCGCCGTCAGGCCGGTCGTCAGGTCCTGCGTCGTGAGCGCGAGGGGCGCGTCGGTCGTCGGGTGTGGGGTCCAGTTCGTCGTCTGACCCGGCGCCAGTCTCGGACGAACGTGAGCGCCCTGGGCGGACGTCACGGACGCTGACGCGATGAGAATCGCCACGGTGAGCAGCGACGTGATGGTCTTGGTTCTCATTGAAGGCTCCTGTGCACGAGGCACGTGGTCGGGTCCTGCAGCGCGGTCCTGAATGACGGGCGCGCCGCAGGAGGGGCAGCCAGCGATTGCAAACCGCGAGCCGACCATGCCGCGTGCAGACTGACACTCGCGAGCGCCGGACGTCGTCGCCATGCGCAGGTTTGCGGACCGGCGCCGCCGTGAGTTCACGCAGGTCGCGACTGGGACGCGGGGACATGCGCGCCGAGCCTTCCGATCGCGTGAATCCCGCGGCGATCGAGCCGTTCGCTCAAAGGTTCCCGTGGCGACGAGATCGTCTACGGGCGCCACTCCGTCGAGAAATCGGATGACGGCCGTGCGTGCGACGGCGGTTCTGTGTCCTTCATCCCGTGAAGTTCGTAGGGAGGAGAATCACGGAGGACACCCGCGCTCCGACGCTCGAGACAGGGTGAAACCTACACGGTCCTGCGGGGGTCTTGCACGGTCGCGAGACGGAGCACGGCGTTCGCGTCGGCGTATTCGCGATACGATCGGCCCCCGCTGAAAGCTCGACCATGGCCATGTTCGTTCACCTGACCCCCGAGGCGCGCGTCGCGCGGATCCGACGCAACGGCATTCGACGCGGCCGCGCTGCCGTCGGACGCCCGGTCGCCGGCGTCCACTCAGTGCCCGTCACACGGAACTTCTACGTGTCGCACCAATGGCTTCGGGAGTTGAAGCGCAGCCACGCGGCGCCTTTCGCCGGCGTGTACTTCCGCATTCCCGACGACGAACTCGTCTACGTGGGACACTACGGCAAGGCCCACGGCTGGATGACGGCGGCGGACGCGACTCGCGCCTTCCTCACGACGCAGGATCCGCGCGGATGGGAAGTGATCGTGCCGCGGCGGATCGAAGCCCGAGAGATCCACCGTGTTCGCCGGCTGCCCCAGGTCCTCGGGTGGCGCTACCGCCCCGGCTCCAATGGAACGCCCCCATTTTGCGTGTGCGACTTCTGCACCCGCGGACGCTATGGCGGCCGAAGGATGCGGGAGCGGCAGCGAGCCAAGGGGCAGTGACCGTCCGATCGCGCGGAGCCGACCTTGCGGGCGAGGGGCGATTGCGGCGCGGAACCCGCGGTCCGACCAGGTCATCGCGCTCGTTCTTGCCCGACGGCGCGGGCGTTCGCGGCGTCCGTGTTCGCGGCCGGCTCCCGGATTTTTCGACCCGCTGTCATTCGACCGTTCGCCGCCTCTCTGGAGGGGAGTTGATCGTCCGGTTCTCCGCAGTCGGCACCGTGTCGACGTGAAGCCGGGCGTCGGTAATGGACGGAGGCCATGCGGTGAATCCGATCAGACTGACTGCTGTCGTCGTTTTTTGTGCGTCGATCCTGTCGGCCCAGTCGAACGTGGTTTTCTACGAGCGCTTCGACGACAACGGCGCGGGCTGGACCGTGGGCCAGGACTGGGACATCGCCCCCGCACAGGCGTCCACGGGTAATCCGTACCCGGGCCTCGGCCCGGACCCGGACACGGATGCGGACGGCGTTCTTCACGGCGGCGTGGCCGGCGTCAACGTGGGGGGGAGCGTCGGAGGCAGCTCACATGGGTTCTACTGGCTGACGAGTCCGGTGATCGATACGAGCGGACTCGCGACCGTGACCCTGCACTACCGGCGGTGGCTCAACACGGTCAATGGACTCCTCGGCGCTCGCATCGACGCGTTCAACGGGACGAGCTGGGTGGCCGTCTGGGCCCCAACCGGCACGACCTCGGACTCGAACTGGACGAACCAGGTCTTCGACGTGACCGCGCACTCCGGGCCCACGTTCCGGGTGAGGTTCGGGTACGACCAGAGCACCGGCTCGGCGTTCCAGAACTTCCCTTCCTGGAACATCGACAACGTCGCGATCTTCGGACCGGCATCGAACGACACGTGTGCGTCGGCCTCGCCCCTGCAGTTCGGGGACAACTACGGATCTCACTCGGGCGCGACGCCGACGGACCCGCAGCCCGTGACCTGCGCCAATTTCACGACGACGACGCTGGACGTCTGGTACACGTTCACGCCGACGCAGTCCCACCTGTGGACCCTCTCGCGCTTCGGCGGAGCGGCGCTTGCACTTTACTCGGGCAGCGACTGCTCGATGCTGACGCAGACCGGGACGGTGTGCGGGACGACGGCGACGTTCACGAACGTCGCACTGGCGGCAGGGACGCAGTACTTCCTGCGCGTCGCGGGGGAGAACGGTCGCGCACATCGGATCCGTTTCACCTACGACGCGCCGAACGACGTCTGCTCGCAGGCGATCCCCCTTGCGATCGGGACGAACCTGTCCCCGGTCGGCATCGGAACGGGAACGAATCCGAATCCGACGGGATGCTCGAGTTTCGGTGCGTCGACTCCCGACACCTGGTTCACCTACACGGCCGTCGTGAGCGGGACCGCATCGTTCACGCAGACTGGCGCGGTTGCCATGGCGTTGTATTCGGGCGCTGATTGCTCGGCGCTCACCGCCGTCGGATCCGTATGCGGCGCCGGACCCTTCACCGGAGTCGCGCTCACCGCAGGTACCCGCTACTTCCTTCGCGTCGCGCCGAGCGGAACGGCCACGTACTCGATCGCGTTCGCGTTCGATCCGGCGAATGACGTCTTCGCGGGAGCGGTCTCGGTGTTCGACGGAATCAACCCGGCGTCGCCGTCGGGGTTGAGCGGCCTGCCCTTCAGCAACGAGGGCGCGGGACCGGCACTGAACAACACGGCGCTCTTCCCGGGCTTCGCCTGTGCACCCACGCCGCGCCGCGACGTCTTCTTCAGCTACACGGCGACGGGGAACTCGCCGCTCGTCGTGTCGACGTGCACGCCCGCGGGCTTCGCGCCAGGCACGCTCTCGGACTCGGCCCTCCAGGTGTGGGCGCCTTCGGCGGTTCTCGTGGGTTGCAGCAACGACGTCTGCGGACAGCTCGCCGCGGTGACGTTCACGCCGACGGCGGGGACGACCTACACGATCCGGGTCGCGTCTGCGACGACCGCGACGCCCGCCGGATCGTTCTACCTGACGATCCTGCCGCCTGCGCAACTCGCGCAGATCGGTGCCGGGTGCCCCGCGACGACCGTCCTCGCCGCGAGCGCACCGCCGGTCCTCGGGGGCGTGGCGACGATCACGCTCACGGCGCAGCCTCTCGGGCAGGGACTCATGCTCTA
The DNA here is from genome assembly GCA_044222185.1 of Planctomycetota bacterium. Classification (GTDB taxonomy): domain Bacteria; phylum Planctomycetota; family CAIWVZ01; genus JBGANV01. The sequence goes on along the minus strand of JBGANV010000001.1, from coordinate 1,722,402 downwards.
CTCGCTTCCGAACCTCGGCGCGGTGTACTCGTCGGTCGGCTCGTGCACGCTCTACCTTCCGAACCTCGGAACCGGCGTCCTCTTCCCGCTGTCGGTGGACGGTGCCGGCACCTGGAACTTCGTCGTGCCGTTCCCCACCGACCCGGGTTTCGCCGGGGTTGGCGTGGATGTGCAGGCCGTGATCTTCGGGTCCCAGGGCATGCAGTTCTCGAACGCGCTCCGACTGTTGATGGGGATCTGATCGGACGAACGCGCTGCCCCGTGCTGCGGGGTACCGTTTGGTCGCGCGGTTCCGTCACGACCCCGGGCGAATGACGAGGCGCACGCCGGCGTCGACGCTCGGGACACCCTTCTCGCTCCAGGTCGAGCGCCAGATCTTGCGGGGGATCCGGTAGGACCACGGCGTCCCGCGGAGGATCGTCGCGTCGAAGCCGGCGACGGCCGGGTCCCAGCTCTCCGTCGGAATGACGGGCTCGAGCATGGACCCGGCCATGTCGTAGATCCCGAAGACCGATTCATCGACGGGGAACTGCGCGTAGGACTCGATCATCTGGTTCGCACGGGAGCTGCCGCCCTTCTGCCATCGGGGCGAGAACGTGTTGCCGTAGGGAAAGTCCCGCGCGTCGACGCCGCGAGCCGCGCGCTCCCACTCCACGTCGGTCGGGACCCCGAACGCGCGCCGACGGTTCGGGGCTGCGTACCGCTCGGTGCACCAGTTCGCGTACGCTCGCGCCTGGCGCAGGTCGAAGGCATTCACGGGTTGGGCTTCCGATCCGGGCCGCGCGCGCCATTCGCCGTCGACCTGCTGCAGCCACCGATCCCACATCGTCGGCGCATTGGATCCGAAGGAGAGCACCACCCTCGGCTTTGCCTTCAATTCACCGGAGACGGAGGGATCGTTCAGGAATGGGATGACGTCGCTCACGACGAGCTCTCGAACCATCATCCAGAATCCCGGCACGTCGCGGACGCGATCCGGGAGCTGACCGCGCCCGAGCCCCGAGCGGGCGCCGAGCCGCGAGCGTCCCGGAGGAATCCACTGCATCCACGCGGGAGTCGACCCTGACGGGAGCAACGTGACGTGGATCTCCGTCGACTCGTCGTCCACGAGGAACGGGTAGCGCTGCGTCTCGAATCCCGGCGCGCTGACCACCGCGATCCAGCTTCCGGGGTCGAGCGCGACGATCGGCGTCGGCGTCGCTCCCACGCGGCAATCATCCGAGACGAGAAGCGGCGCTGCCGTTCGAACGGCGCGCACGTTCCCCGGCAGCGTTCGCTCCTCGAGCCTGCCGTCGCGCCACAGCTTCGCGGACACGCCTGGCACGAGAACCGCCGCCTCCGCGTTGCCGAAATCGACGGGGCAGTGATCGGCATCGGTCGCGCTGATCTCCCGGTCGTCCGCGCCGTCGCTGATCGCGATCACGTGGGCGTCGCCCGTGGGGCGCGGGTTCTGGATCCGCAGCAGGGCATCCCAGGCGTCGATCACGGGCTCTCCGTCGATCGTCCTCACTCGCGAAATCTCGTGGCTCGAGCGGTCGTGGATCACGGCGAACACGGCACCTTCGACCGGGATGCCCGCGACCTCGACGATGATGTCTTCCCGTGCAAGCCCCTGGGTCGTGTTCAGGACTCGCAGGCAGGTCGTGCCGGGCTCCACGGTCGGCGGCCGGACGGCCGCGCCGCCTGGAACCCACGGCACGGGGATGAGCCGTCGTGTTCCGGCGGGCCGGATCTCGCGTTGCTCCCGATAGCGGAACAAGTGGACGACGGCTCCCGGCGGGTCAGACGTGAACCGCACGTCGACGTGCCGGTTCATTCGATCACGGTGTCGTCCCTCGCGATCGAAATCACGAACCTGGGCCGACCATCGCGCCGCGGCGGAGGCGTCACCGGACCGCGTGGCCTCGCTCCAACGTTCGAAATAGAGGTCGGCGAGCAGGGAGCGGGCATCTCCACACTCGGGATCGAGCCCCAGGGCGCGCGTCGCCAGCGCCGTCGCCTCGTTGAACGAGGCCTCCGCCTCGATGCGCTGACTCCGAGTGCTGCCGCCGCTCCGCTCGACGACGTCGAGTTCCTCGCGCGTGAGGCTTCGGAGTTCCATGTCGATACGGAGGGCCTCGAGCGTCGCCTCGATCGTCGCCAGCTCATCGCGAAGTGCGAGAAAGCGCGATCGAGCCGCGCGCGCGGCCGAAACCAAGGTCGCGGCTGCGGCCTTCCGCTTGGCTTGCAGTGCCGAATCACGCGCGACGAGAGCGCGGGTGTCGTACGGATCGAGCCGCAGGGCATCGTCCAGGAGCGTCGTCGCGCGATCGACGTCGCCCGATTCGATCGAAGCCAACGAGCTCGAGACGAGCGATGCGACGATTCGGCTGCTGCGCCATCGCACGGCGCCGTACCACGCCGCCCCGGCCGCGATCGCGATGACCACACCCCCGAGGAGAGCTGCGCGCGTGGGACGCCTGCGTGTCCACCGCCTGAACCTTCGCAACGGCCCCAGGACCTGCGCCATGGGCGTGCGTAGCTCGATGACGGATTCCAGGTCCGCCGCGAACGCGGCCGCCGACTGGTAACGGCTGGCCGGATCCAGCTCGATGGCCTTCAGGATCACCGCTTCGAGGTCCCGCGAGATCTCGCCCCGGATCCTCCGCGGCGTTTCGAAGTCGCCGGAGAGGATCTGCGGGAGGACCGCATCGGGCGTGCGGCCACGGAACGGCTGAAGACCCGTGACGGCCTCGTAGAGCGAGACTCCGAGCGAATACACGTCCGAGCGCGCGTCGACGGGAGCGCGGCCGAACCCGAGCTGTTCCGGGGACGCATAGCGCGGCGAACCCAGGAACTCGTCGGTCATCGTGAGGCTCGCGTCGGCGTCGGCCTTCACCAGCCCGAAGTCGATGAGGACGGCGTGCCCGTCCTCGGCGATCCGGATGTTCGACGGCTTGATGTCGCGGTGGATGACCCCCGCGGAGTGCGCGGCGTCGAGGGCGCGAGCGAGCTCGGCGAACCAATGGAGGACGCGCGACAACGGAATCGGCGCGCGCGCCTTCTCCGCGTCGGCGAGGAGCTCGGAGAGGTCGTGCCCGTCGACGTACTCCATGGCGAGGAACCGGATGCCGCGCTCGTCGCCGAAGCCGATCGATCGCACGATGGAGGGGTGTTTGATTCGGCTCAGCGCCCGGGCCTCGCGGTCGAAACGTGCGAGGACCTCCTCCGACCAGACGACTGCCGGACGTAGGACCTTCACGGCGACGTGGCGTGCGGTGGCGGGGTCTTCTGCGAGGTAGACGGTCCCCATCCCGCCCGCGCCGAGTTTCCTCACGAGCTTGAAGCCGCCGATCGTCAACCCGAGCGGGAGGCCCGCCGCGTCGGCGTTGGCGCGCGGCGCGTGTCCGAGCAGTGCGCCCACGTTCTCCAGCATCCGCCGGTCGTCGCCAGCGACCTCCGGGCGACGCGCGAGCTCCGCGGGGATGTCCACGGCATCACCGGAGAGCATTCGATGGAGTAGCTCGTCTGCCGTCGAACCCGAGGATGAGTCCCCGGCGCCCCCGCTCACGGGAGCGTTTCTTTCCATGCCTCGAGACGGGCGGCGAGCTTGCGGCGCGCTCGCGTGAGGCGCATCGACGTCGCCGACTCGGTCATGCCGATCCGGGCCGCCACCTCCTGCACGCTCGTCTTCTCGAAGTAGACCCACTCGATGATCTCGCGGTCCGCATCGGGGAGGAGATTGACGGCGACTTGGAGCGCGAGATCACGCTCGCTCTGACTCAGGCGCAGAGCCAGGTCTTCGGCCTGCGCCGGGTCCTCCAGATTGTCGAGGACGGACTCATCGATCCTCGTCAGGCGCCGCACCGGGCGGCGCAGCCGCTGAAGCAAGAGGCGCCAGGCGGTGAGCCACAAGTACGCCCGCATGCTCGACACGTCGCGAAACACGGGCGGAGATTCCATCTGGAGCAGTCTCAGGACGGCTTGCTGCGCGATGTCGGAAGGGCCCGTCGAGCCCGTGAGGATCGTCTGCCCGTGCGTGGCGACGAGGTCGCGCAGGGCGCGGATCTCCGTCCGCAGGATGACGTCGAGCGCGTCGACGTCGCCGTGCTCCTGCCAGCGCGCGAGCGTGTCGTGTATTTGCGTTGGAGCTGAGCTCATCGTCGGGCGCGTGGAGTCGCGGCGCGTGTGGGTCGGGCGCGATCGTCCAGATCATGAACCGGCTCATGAAGATGTCAACTGGAGCGCCGGCGATCGACGGGGCGCCGCGGCGGGCCGTGTTCGTCGCGCCGGGGCCGCGGCGGTCGCACCGAACGGTGCACGGGCGAGCCCATCCGAAAACCGCGTTGGATCTCCACACCTCGTGCATTGTTCCATCAGACGGGCCGTCGCCTTCACGTCGCGGCGTGAAGGCGCGATGGCGGTGTCGTCGGCGGATCCCCTCCGTCCCGAGACCCGGATCACCCGAACGAGGCTCGCAGACCATGCCAGCTGATCTCAGGAAGAAGCTCTTGCGGCGGGGGACCATGGGGATCACGCCGGCGGACGTCACGGCCGTGACGTCGCTCGGGTACCAGGGTTGGCTCGATCAGCAGCTCGACCCCACGGCGATCGACGACTCGGCGTGCGACGCGATCCTCGCGCCGAACCAGATCCTGCCGATGACGTCGGCACAGCTTTGGGCGTGGTCCGACGTCACCGTCGTCGGGCTCATGTACGAAGCCCAGGTGATGCGGAGCCTGTACTCGGCGCGCCAGCTCTTCGAACGCGTCGTCGAGTTCTGGACGGACCACTTCAACGTCGACATCACCAAGCCCTACGTGTGGAACACGCAGCCCGTCTACGACCGACTCACGATCCGGCCGAACGCGATGGGCACGTTTCCGAGCCTGCTTCGTGCCGTCGCGACGTCGCCGGCGATGATGTTCTATCTCGACAACCAACTCAGCACGGCGATCCAGCCGAACCAGAACTACGCGCGAGAGCTGCTGGAGCTTCACACGCTCGGCGTCGACAACGGCTACACGCAGCAGGACGTCATCGAGGTGGCCCGCTGCTTCACCGGGTGGGGATTGAACGGCTTCGGGAGTTCGCCGACGTCGGCGTTGTTCCACTTCGACCCCGCAGCGCACGACAACGGGCAGAAGGTCGTTCTGGGGAACGTGATTGCCGCCGGTGGCGGCATGCAGGACGGGTTCAAGGTCCTGGACATCCTCGCCGATCATCCGAACACCGCGGCGTTCGTCGCGAAGAAGCTCGCCCGCTTCTTCCACGGGGAGACGGTCGCCCAGCGCGTCGTGGATGCGGTCCGCGACGCGTACCTGGACACGGGGGGCGACATCCGCGCGATGATCCGCACCTGCCTGAAGGCCGAGCATCTGGCGGCTGCGCGACCCAAGTACAAACGCCCTTTCCACTATTGGATGTCGATCCTGCGGCCGCTCTCCCTCACGTTCACCGGGACGAACTGGATCCGCAGCTACATCGCCGCCGCGGGACAGGTTCCCTATCAATGCCATCCACCCACCGGATACCCCGATGGGATCGCGCAGTGGGCGGGACAGGTACTTCCCCGGTGGAACGCGGCGCCCACGTTGTTCTCCGGGGTGATCTGGGACACCACGGCGAACCTGACGACCTTCTTCGCCGGAACGTCGACCGTGGTGCAAGTCGTCGATCGCATCGATGCGACCTGGTTCGGGAGCGAGATGCCGGCGGCCGAGCGGACGCAGCTCACGACTTTCCTCGCCACCGGCGCGCTCACGCAGCAGAAGAAGGTCGACGCGGCGGGTCTGGCCGCGGCCTTTCCGTCCGTTCAGTACATCTGACTCCAGGTACGGTCGCGGCGACGAGTCGATCGCCGCGCGGAAGGTGCATCCCATGAACTCCAATCGTCCCGATCGCCGAACCTCGATGGAAACGCATCGACTCAGCCGCCGCCAGTTCCTCGGTACGACTGCGGCGACGGCCCTGGCGGCCGCCGCGGCGATCACGCCTTCGGCCTCCGGAGCTCCGTCGCGTCCGGAGCGACGTCGAAGAGGAAACCGGGATCGGCTCGTCGTGATCTTCCTTCGCGGTGGGGCGGACGGACTGGACCTCTGTGTCCCGTTCGCGGATCCGCACTACTACACGCTGCGTCCGACGCTCGCCGTGCCGCCGCCGTCGCCAGGGTCGCCCAATGCGGCGATCCCGCTCACCGGCTTCTTCGGCATGCACCCGTTGCTCGCGCCGCTCTTGCCCGCGTGGAACGCCGGGCGCCTCGCATTCGTTCACGCCACCGGTCTGCCGAATCCGTCGCGCTCGCACTTCGACAAGGAACGCCTCGTCGAGGTGGCCGACCCGAACCCGAGTGCCGGATCGGGGTGGCTCGCGCGGCACCTCTCGACGATCGCCCCCCTCGATCCGTCGGCACCTCTTCGCGGAGTCTCACTCGGCGTGATCCCGCCGTGGTCCATGGGTGCCGCGCCCAAGTCTCTGCCGATCGCCGACCTCGCCACGTTCGGGCTTGCTGGCAGTGCGGCCAGCGCGGCGCAGCGCCGCCAGATCCTCGGCGCGCTGTATGCGATGCAGGAGCCGCTCGTCCAGGCTGCGGGCGCCAACACCCTGGCGGCCATCGACCTGATCGGGCAGATCGACTTCAACGGATACCAGCCGGCTGGTGGTGCGATTTACCCGTCGACTCCGCTCGGAGTCTCCCTGAAGAATCTGGCGACTCTGCTCAAGGCGCAGGTCGGCATCGAGGTGGCGACCGTCGACTTCCGCGACTGGGACACCCACGGCACGCAGGGTGTTTTCAGCGGGACGATGGCGTCGCTCGTGACGGACTTCGCCACGTCGATGGGGGCGTTCCATGCCGACCTGTTCGCCTCCGGCGACCCAGGCGTCACGGTCGTGGTGATGTCCGAGTTCGGGCGCGTCGCCGCCGAGAATGGCAACCACGGAACGGATCACGGTTACGGAGGCGTGATGATGCTGCTGGGCGCGAGCGTCGCTGGCGGGCAGGTCGTGGCAAACTGGCCCGGACTGGCGCCCGCGCAGCTTTTCCAGGGGCAGGACCTGGCGATCACCATCGATTACCGAGACATCCTGGCCGAAGTCCTGCTCGATCGGCTGGGAACGCCGGCGCTCTCCACGGTGCTTCCGGGGTTCGTTCCGACCCTGCGCAACGTTTGCACGTGAGCCTGACTATCGCGACGTGGGCCGGGAATCCGCGGTTCGCGCGAGCGCGTCGAGCTCCTCCAGCCTGAATCGGACGCCCAGGATCCACGGTTTTTCGCCCACGGTCCAATGACCGTAGGTCGTCGCCACGAAGGTCCCGTCACCAAGGACCTCGAGCCCCGAGTAGGCGCAGTCCCAGGCGTCGTGGTTGTCCTTCAATCGAACGCGCAACGCGCCGTCGCGGCCCGCCACGACGTCGTCCCACGTTCCTACCCAGCCGACCCAGTCTCCGGCCGTCGGACTGAGCACGCCTTTGCGGGGCACGTCGCGGAACGCGACGAAGATCCGGCCGTCGCCCCCGTAGCGTGCGACGTGGCGATCACCGGTGAGCGCCGCCGAGACCTCACGCGGCGCGGTCCACGTCGTTCCTTCGTCGTCCGAGACGATCACGTGGGAGTTCTTCCGTCGGCTGTTCTCCCGCAGAAGGACGGCGATGCGCTTGCCGTCGGGCGAGCGGACGGCTCCCGGTTCGCAGAGGTGGATCTCCCGTGAGCGAAAGATCGCCACGGGCGCGGTCCACGAGAGCCCGCCATCGAGGGAACGCGTGCCGTAGAGCGTGAACTCGCCCGTGGACTTGCCTGCGTTCGCGATGAACCGGCCGTCATCGTGGAACATCGCCAGGTAGTGGCCCGCACCGGATCTGAGCTCGACGAGACTTGCCATGGCGACGATGCCGCCCCAGTCGCCGACGGGCTTCAGCTCGGACCACGTCGAACCGTCGTCTTCGCTGACGGACTCGCGGACGGGATGGAGGCCGCTGAAGAGGACGAGCCTCTTGCGTCCTGCCGCATCGGTGACTCGGTAGATCGTCGGAGTCTCGCGCGACGTCGACCAACTCGCCGGTGTCTCCAGACGCGAGGACCACGACAGACCGCCGTCCCCGCTGCGCTTGAGGACGATGGCGCCTGCGCCATGCCCCTTCGGGTACACGCAGAACATGGTTCGACCGTCCTCGAGAAGCGCCGTCGTCGGGTGTCCGAGATACTGGCCATGCTCCCGGTCGACGACGACCTGTCGTTCCTTCGCCCCGTCGAGGTCGACGAGCGGGATGGAGAAGGCCCGATCCTGCGCCGCAGCGGCGCCAGCCTCCACGAGACAAAGTGCGATCACGAAGCGTGCGGTCGTCGTCACGCTCACACTCTACCGGCGACGTCGTTCAGGGGCCCAGGACGAGTCGGAGGCCGTTCGTGAGCGAGAGGCCGGCCGGACCGCTGACGGCGGCCTGGAGCATGACCTCGAAACACACGAACGCCGGGTCATTGGGGATCGTCGCGGTCAACGACCAGTTCCCGGATGCGTCGATGGTGACCGGTGCGAGGACGATCGCCGATCCCACGTCGAGTTGGAGCGTGCATCCCCCGGGCAGCGGTGACGGGATACCGAGGGCGCTGAGACCCAGCAGCCCCGCCGCATTCGCCTCCGCGCCGCCGATCCACAGCGAGCCTTGCGTGCCGAACTGGGGAAGGTCCCCGGCGAGGGTCGGGGCGATCACACCGCAGGCGGCGCCCATCGATTCGGCCTGCGCGATCGTCGAGGCGACGCTCAATGCGAACGTCCCGCCGGAGGCGAAATACGACGCCACGGAGATCCTGCGTGTCGCGCCTGGCGGGATGACGAACGTCACCGTCGAGCGGGTGCCGCACGTGTCGTCGTTGCACGCGACTCCGACGAGCGCCCCGCACGTCCCGCCGTAGACCGCGAGGACGGTGTCGAAGTTCGTCTGTGGACCGCAGGTCGAGACGGTCACGGTCCGACCGCATGAGCCGGGGTTCGTGTACGCGTACCACACGTGACGGTCGCCGACGGCGCAACTCGAGGGCGGAAGAGAGGGAGCATCCGACGTGGCGGCGGCGTTCGATCCGACGGACGTCCCGTCGGTCAACGCGAACGCTCCGGCGCACGTGTCGTTAGCCGGGATCCCCGGTGGGGGATTGACGCGCAGGTAGAACGTCCCCGTCGGACCCACGCCGAAACTCGAAACGCGGATGGTGTACGTGATGCCCGCGACGAGGGGCACGGCGGCGATCCGGGAGAGCAGTCCCGCACCGGAGTCGTCGTCGCACGCGAGCTCCGTGGATCCGCCGCAGCCGCTGAAGACCTGGAGGACCGTGTCCGAGAGCGTGCCCGGCACGAACCCGGGGGGCGCGTCCGTCCGAACCTCGTGCGGCCCGCTCGTCTGCGCCGTGAACGCGAAGAAGACGTCTGCGTGCACGTTCGACTGGCACGACGACGTGAAGCCGGGCGAGTCCGTCGCCCCGCTGTTCGTGTACGTGTGGCCGGATGCACTGGGCGCGGGGTTGATCCCGATGGCGAGTGGCAATGGAGTTGTGCAGGAATCGTTCGTCAGCGGCTCGATCTGTCCGAGGGCGCCTGCGGTGACGAGAATGAGAGCGCACGCCGCACGCTGCGTGATGAACATCGCGGGCTCCTCTGCGCCACCCTCGGAGGTCGGGGAACGTCCCGGTGCGGCGACAAGAGTCTGAATGCGTGACGGATCGGGGGCCAACGATGCCGGCAGTCATTCTCCGTCGCGGGGCTCGCCGACGGCGCGATCGGCTCGCGCGTCGGGCCTTAATCCCGCACCTGAGCCGCACAGTCGCGGGGATCGGCGCTTCGCCGCTCGTGTATAGTGTCCACGCGTGCGTGAAACGTGAGAACCCGAGATGGCCTGCGGGGCGCCGTTGGGCCAGGATCGAGGAACGAGAAGCTGTTTGCCCGTCAGGAACGCGAGGCCGCCTCCGATGGGGAACCTCGTCAGCGCGAGGAACCGACGGTGCGACGCACGGTTGATCAGGCACCCGATGCGGCTGCGCTCGGTTCGGAAGGTGTTTCCATGCGAAGTCTCACATGGCCGTTGTTCGTCGTCACCGCCACGTGGGCGGCGGCGCAGGGGTTCGAGTGTCAGCCGATCGGACCGTTTCCGACGCAGTGCTGCAACGACTGCGAGAACGCCCAGTCCAACGCCACTCTCCTCTCGGGCAACGTCGGCACGCGAGTCGACGCCACGGTCACGTGCGGATTCCCGGTGGCCGGTGCCCAGTACGCGCGCATCCAGGCATCCGGGCCCATGAGCGTCGCCGCCGGGGGACCCGTCGCCAGGCCAATCCCCCTGAACGTCGCAGAGATTCGCGTGCCCGTCCCTCCGGGCGCGCCGTCCGTTTCGTTCGCCTTCGAGTTCTTCAACGCGCAGGGGCCAGCAGCCGGCGGCTTCAACGACGGATTCGCAGCGGCGATTTGCGGCAACTCCAACGACCTGGCCATCGCGGCACTCGTCCATCGGGACGTCTTCTCCGCATACAACTCATGCATCGACGTCGTCAGCGGGGGCCGCGAGACCGGGGCGCCGGGCGTCGACACCGTGACACACCTGTTCACGTCGACCGAGTTGAGCGCGATCGTTTCTTCCGGCGGCGCGTATCTGAGCCTTGCCTGCTGGAATGGCGGCAACAACCTCGTGAACAGCCACGCCTGTATCGACTGCATCACCTGGGGCGCGATGTTCCAGGTCCCCGGCGCCGGAACCGTCGACGCCTGGGTCGAGAACCTGACGGTCCCTGCCACCGACACGTTCCTGATCGGCGCCGCGACGCCAACGAACCTGCGGATCCGTGCAAACCCGGCCGTGTTCTCCGGCGGGTTCCACGTGTTCATCACCCAGGCGCTGCGGCACAACCAGCTGTTGAACGTGCCGGGGATCGGCGGCGCGCTTCTGATCGATCCCACGGATGCCTTCGGCGTCCTTTCCATCGGCGCATTGACTCCATCGTCCGCGCCGGCACCTGCCGCCGGGCCCACGTTCAGCGTAATCGTGCCGACGGCGGCGCTTTGCGGGCTTGGGATCGTCTTGCAGGGTTATGCGGAGGACGCGCCGGTCGGATCGAGCGGCCCGTCCGTCCGCCTGCTGAGCCGTGCGTATCTCGCGTACGTGCACTGAGATTGTCGCGGCGTCAATCGCCGCCGTGAGGCGTCAGGCACGCCCGGAGGGGCCCGGGCCCTGGCAGAAAAAAAAGGCGCTTCGCTTCGTGGGGTACGGTCGTGTATCCTTCGCGGCGCCGGTTCGAAGTGTCGCACAGGGTCGAGAGACCCTACTTCGCTCGCGGTACGGGCTCGAACAGCCCGCCTTCCCAATCCACATCGTCACTGGAGTTAGTCAATGCTCTCATCGAGGTCACTCAGCGTTGTCGCGGCCTGTGTCTTCGCGACGGTCGCGAGCGCTCAGGTTGCAATCACGAACGCACTGCCCGGCTCGTTCGTCGACATTTCCACGACCGGTACCGCGATCGCTGGCGCTGGCGACGACACGGCTCACGGAATCACGACGACCGTCGGGAACGACATGTTCCCGGCCGGTCCCGTGACGATCACGAGCAACGGCTACATCGTCGCAGCCGCTGGGACCACGTCGACCTTCGGCAACTCCGCGATCACCGGGACGTCCACCGGCACGCTCGTCGGCTACGCCGCTGGCGAGAAGGCCCTCTGCCCGTTCTGGGATGATCTCTACGCCGTCGGCGCGCCGAACGCGACGATCTACTGGCAGGAGATCAGCGGTGTTCTGTACATCCAGTACCAGAACATCGGACACTTCGCGACGTCGTCGGCCGCTGGCGGCCCCGGCATCACGTTCCAGGTCCAGATCTTCCAGGGCGGTGGCTGCAGCCCGTCGCTGATCCAGGTCCTCTACCCGGACGCCACGTTCGGTGGCGCCCAGGCTGCGAACGACAACGGCGCCAGCGCGACCGTTGGTTACATCGATGGCGCGGCGACGACGAACAACGCCCAGTACAGCTTCAACACGGCCGCCTCGATCCCGGACGGCACCGTCCTCACGTTCACGAAGGCGGCTCCGTTCACGCTCGTCTTCAGCTCGCCGCTCGGCGCGGGCTCGCTCCAGATGAACATCTGTGGCGGTTCGCCGTTCGGTCAGTACTTCATGCCGCTCACGTTCAACGCGGGCGCGTTCCCGAACGGCTGGCTGAACGGGATCGACATCACGTTCCCGGAACTCCTCAGCGAGATCGGCACGTTCCCGTTCCAGGGACCGCTCGATGGCTCGGGCTCGTTCGCGCTCGGACCGTTCACCGGGCTCCCGTCGAGCCTCACGTTCTACGCTCTCGCGTACCACATCCCGGCCGGCTCCCCCGTCCCGGCGAACCACTCGCCGGCGACGAGCTACACCATTCCGTGATGATGGCGCTCGGACTCGCGGCGTGACCGTCACGTCGTGAGGCCGCGCGAAGAGCGAGCCCGGTACCGCATGCGTGCGGGCCGGGCTCGTTTCATTTTGGCGTGGACCCGGTCGTCGGGCGTGGATCGGACGCGCGATTCGCGCAGAGGTCGCTCACCGCATCCGGCCAGCACGGGAAATGAAACGCGAACCCCGATTCCAACAACCTGCCTGGGACGACACGCCGACTCTTCAGGACCAACTCTGACTCGGTCCGCAGGGCGAACGCGCCGATCTCGACCATCCACCGCGTCGCCGGCAAGGCCACGCGTGCGCCGACCGCATGCCGAAGCGCGGCCATGAACGCCGAGTAGGGGATCGGCTCCGGTGCCGCGAGGTTGATTGGACCATCGAGCGCTTCGTGGCGCATGATCCAGTAAAGGCTGCGGGTGAAGTCCTCGCCGTGGATCCAGGAGACGTACTGATGGCCACCGGCGGCGCTGCCGCCCAGGCCGAAACGCGCCAGTCGCTTCAGCGTATCGAAGATCCCGCCCGCATCGGGTGTCATCACCATGGCTGACCGCATCGCGACCTTGCGCGTCGCCGGAGTCCGGGCCTCGTCCAGAGTTCGCTCCCACGCGGTCGCCACGTCGATGCTGAACCGCCACGACGCAGGCGTGTTCAACTCCGTTCCGCCGATCGTACCCGTGGTTTCATCGTTCGGCGTCGTGAACGTGTGGGCATAGATGGTGGCCGTGCTCGCCTGCAGCCAGAGTGGCGGGGGGCGGCGCGCCGCCGCGATCGCCTCGCCCACGACTGCAGTCGACTGGATTCGCGACCGCATGATCTCGGCGCGGTTCTCCGCCGTGTAGCGGCAGTTCACCGAGCGGCCCGCGAGGTTGATCACGACATCGGCGCCGTCGAATTCCGCCGCCCATGGACCGAGGCTGCACCCGTCCCACGCAATCGTGCGCCACGGCCGCTGTTGCTGCGTACGCGCGATGACGACGACATCGTGTCCGTCGCCCCGAAAGGTCCGCGCGACCAGAGTCCCGAGTTGACCTGAGCCGCCGGGGATGACGATCTTCATCGATACGTCCTGGGGAGCGAGCATCATCGCACTGACGGTGCTGCGATGCGAGTCCCGGTCGAGCGACGGCGGACTTCGAACGTCGCGGTGGCGCTCCTCGGGACTTACACTGTCCGCGTCCCACCGACGCGCGGCATATCGCGCCCCCGGCTGCCGCGTCGACGGGGACATCGGAGCGCGATGCTCATGCCTCACGTCCGGCGATGGTTTCTGGTGGCGGCTTTCGGTCTGTTGGTCACCGTGGCGTTCGGCCAGGGGACACCCGGCACGCTCTGGGCTCCTCCCGCAGCGGCAATCGGTTCGGTCGTGCCGTTCCGCATCCGTTCGGGGCAGGCCGGCGTCCCATACTTCTTCGACGTGTCCACGACGGGCTCGTCGCCCGGTGTCGCGCTGGGCCCGCTCGGACCCGTCGTCCCCATCAACGTTCCGCTGGTGTTCCACGGCATCCTGGGCGGGTCCGCGGCCTACGCGAGCGTATGTCAGAACTTCGACGGTGTGACTGACTCAGCGGGTGACGCAACGGCACGTCTGCACATCCCGCTCGTCCCGTCGTTGATCGCCGCCTCCATCGACGGGTGCTTCGTCACGTTGGCCCCCGCATCCCCGTTCGGGATCGGTCTGATCGGCAACTCCACGCACGTCACGCTCGTCTCAGCCGATGCGGCGCTTCCCGCGGGAAGCTCGGCGCCGTTCGTTCCGCCGCCCCCGGTCGGCAGCGCGACTCGCTACGTGTCCCCGCAGGGCAGTGACGCCAACGATGGTCTGACGCCTCAGACGGCGTGGCGTCAGATCTCCTGGGCCGCGACGCACGTGGGAGCCGGCGCGATCGTCGAGATCGCGAACGGCACCTACGCGGGGCCGGTGATGATCGACACGGTGATCGGAACGCAGGCGAACCCCGTCATCTTCCGGGCGAGCGGTGGAAACGCGGTCGTCGTCGGCGCCGGCACGACGAACAACAGCAACCGGAATTCCCTGTTCATCGGCAACTCGTCGTGGGTGACGATCCACGGACTGAGGGCGTTCGCGTCGAACCGAGCGGGGGTTCGCGTCTCGCTGTCGAGCCACGTGACCATCCAGGGCTGCGTCCTCGGCAACCACCCGTTGTGGGGCATCTTCACCGACTACGCCGACGACCTCGCTCTCCTTGGCAACGAGTGCTTTGGTTCGGTGTCGGAGCACGGCATCTACCACTCGAACTCTGGTGACCGCGCCGTGATCGCCGGCAATTGGTGTCACGACAACAACGCGAGCGGAATCCAGATCAACGCGGACCCCGCGTTCCTCACGCCGATCGGCGGGTACGTTCCGGATGGAATCAGCCGGCACTGCCTCGTCGAGCGGAATCTGTGCACGAACAACGGGAACGCGGGCGGGGCGGCGATCAACCTGGCCTCGGTCCGCGAGTCGGTGATCCGCAACAACGTGATCACCAACGGCCTCTACCTGAACTCGTCGGGCATTGCGATGTGGGACGACGCGGCCGGCGCCGTGTGGGGCTGCAAGAACAACCTCATCGAACACAACACGATCGTCTACGCATCGGGGAAGGGGCGTTACTGCGTGACCATGTTGAACGGGAGCACCGGGAACGTCCTGCGCAACAACGTCCTGGTCGGAGGGCGCCGCGGGGCCTTCGCATGGGTTCCCGACTCGCTACCCGGACTCGTGAGCGACGCGAACGTGGTGTGGAGCGTGGACAACTGGCCGGTCGTCGTCCGCGACGACGCGGTGTTCACGGCCTATTCGCTCACCCAGTGGCAGGCACTGGGGTACGACGCGCATTCATTTCATGCGCAACCGTCGTTCACGTCGGCGTCGACGGGAGATTGGTCGCTCGCGCCCGGCTCGGCGGGCCGGGACGCGGGGATCGAGTACGGGGTCGCGACGGACTTCGGAAACGCCCCCCGCCCCGTAGGCCCCGTGGACATCGGGGCCTTCGAACGCTGACCGGGTCAGGGCGAGATGTGCAGGGTGACGGCGTTCGATGCGGCCGTGAACGGCGGGATCAGCGCGCAGGCGAACGTGATGTTGACGCCGATCGCGACCGGCGGAATCGGCGGGATGTTCATCGTCGCCACGCCGGTCCCCGTCGCCGAGCTGATGCCGGTGAAGTTGGAGAACAGCGAAGTCCCATAGAACGGGAAGATGAGGTCCGTGAAGCTGTCGTAGTTCAGCGGGAAGTTGACGAAGTTCACCGTGATGCCGGGCGTCGAGCCGGACGTCCCGCCGAAGATTCCATAGCCGCGGTTCGCGTTGGAGGTGCCGGCGTTGAAGTTCAGCGTACGGACTCCGCCCGTCGCGGCCGAGATCGTGCCGTTGCTGATCGTCATGGGGAACGGTGGGGCAGGAAATCCACCGATCCTGATGATCGAGTTCGACGGGGAACCGTTGAACGTCGAGATCAGGAGGTCGTTCGTGAGCGGGTCGAACGCGAAGCCTTCAGCGCCGCCGATGCCCGTCGCAAACGTCGAGATCGAGGGGGTCTGAACGCCACCGACCGGTAGACCGGTCGACGGATCCATGTCGATGATCGCCACCGTCCCCACGCCGTAGTTCGTGATGATGATGTCTCCGGCATTGCCGCCGCTCGGGATCACGCGGAAGCCTTCGCTCCCCGACGGGAGCGCGGCGACGAGCGTTTCGGTACCCGGCGTGAACGTGCCGTTCGCGCCCGCCGTCAGCGGGATCCGGAAGATGTCGCCGTTGTTGTACGAGCTGACGAGCAGCGAACCGGCGTTCGGGAATCCCGGCGGGACGAACGCGAGTCCGCCCACGGACCCGGTCGCCGGCGGAAGCGGGAACGTGGTCGTCGTCGTTCCGACGATCTCCCCGAGGACGTTTGCGGGATAGCCCGTGAAGAAGAGCGTGCCGGTGGGGCCGAAGGCGAGGCCGCCGTCGATACCCGGCGCCGAAGCGAACGTCGTTGCGGTCCCGAGCCCGGTGATGTGCAGCGTGAGGGGATCGCGCGTGACTGGAACGGCGTACACCGCGCCGGAGCCGGTGTTCGCGGCGCCGCCGACGTAGAGCACGGAGCCGTTGGCGCTGAACTCGATTCCGCCCAGCGCCCCGGGGACACCAATCGAGGTGTTGGAGGTTACCGACGCGACGAAGAACCCTGAGGGCAGAACGATCTGTGCCTGGATGGCCGCGGTGGCGAGCGCGACCGCGACGAGCGACTTCATGTGTCTCATGGATGGACCTCGGTTCGCCGCGGCAGGCGGCGTGAAAGGTGGAGAGTATTCGGGGGCGCGATCGGTGGCAACCGCACGACGCCGCGTCCGAGAGCCTCGGTAAAACCTGCAGATCCGCGGATGGTTGAGCACTCACGCCTCCGACAGGTCGAATCCGCAGAAACGCATACAATGCGCCGCCTCTCCGCGCCCCCATCGCCATGGGACGCGGGCGGACCGCGCACCGCATGACCCACGACGACGCCACCATTCACGAACAGGAGGGGAATTTCCTCGAGATGTTCCAGCGGGACCGGGACTCCGGCCGCGCGCGCACGCTCCGCGAGTATCTGGATCTGTTTCCGAAGGAGGAGGAATTCGTCGCGCGCCACTTCGTCGCCGCGCGCAACGGTCGTGGTGGCACGCCGAGCTCGGGTACTGCCGGGTCATACATCGGGCACTACCGCGTCATCCGAGAACTGGGCCAGGGCGGGCAGGGCGTCGTGTACCTGGCTGAGGACGAGCGGCTGAAGCGCAAGGTCGCGCTGAAGGTGCTGTCGTCCCAGGCCTCCGAGATGCACCTTCAGCGATTCCGCCGCGAAGCGGCCGTGACATCGCGCCTGGACCATCCGGGAATCTGTGCCGTGCTCGACGTCGGCACCGAGGGAACCCGGCCGTTCATTGCCATGCGATTCGTCGAGGGCGAGACGCTCGCCGCGCGGATCGCCAAGACTCGGGGTGCGATGGTGAACGACACATCGGTCACGTTCATCGACCTGAGCCTTTCGGCGGAGGTCGCAGGCTCGCCGACGAGCAGCGCGGCGCCAAAGACTGCGCAGGAGAGGAAGCAGGGCCAGCTGCGGTCGGCGACGCAGATGGACAACCGCCAGCTCGCCGACATGCTGGTTGCCTTCGAGCAATGCGCGCGTGCCCTCCACGTCGCGCACGAAGCCGGCGTCGTCCATCGCGACATCAAACCCGGCAACATCATGATCACGCGAGACGGTCAGCCTGTCGTCTTCGACTTTGGCCTCGCACGCGACGACGAGGACGTGTCTGCCAACCTCACGATGACGGGGGACCTCTTCGGCACGCCGGCGTACATGTCACCCGAGCAGGTGGCCGCCGGGCGGGAACGACTGGACCGACGCACCGACATCTGGTCGCTCGGGATCTCGCTCTTCGAAGCGGCGACGCTCGAACGACCGTTCGATGCTCCGACCCGAGAACGCCTCTACAACGCGATCATGGAGAAGGATCCGCCGGACCCGCGGACGTTGAACCCGGCGATTCCGCCCGATCTGTCCGTCGTGATCCTCACCGCGCTCGACAAGGACCCTGACCGCCGATACCAGACCTGCGAGGCCTTCGCCGACGAGCTCCGGCGCGTGCGCCTGCACGAACCGATCCTCGCCAGACCCGTGTCGGCGTTCGGTCGGCTGGTCCGTTGGGGCCGTCGCAATCCGGCCATCGCAGCGGCGCTTTGCGCCGTGTTCCTCTCGCTCACGATCGGCCTCGTGACGACGTTGCAGCAGAAGGCGCGCGCTGACGAAAATGCGGCCCGTGCGGAGGCCAGCCTGCTCGACTGGACGCGCCTCGCCGACGGGAGGCGCCTCGAGGACCTCATCAAGGAGGCCGACACGACGTTGTGGCCCGCCTGGCCCGATCGCACGCGCGCGATCGAGACGTGGATGGCGCGGGCACGCGACCTCCGCGGTCGCCTCCCTGACCACAAGCGGGCGCTCGAAGCCCTGCGCGCGCACGCGAACGTCGCAGCGGACGACGCGGAGGATCGCCTCAAGCTGGACAAACTCGCCGACCTCGTCGGCAAGCTCTCCGTATTCCAGGGCGAACCGAAGCCGGGCGTCGTCACCATGCACGACGTCGAGATGCGGCTCGACGAAGCGCGCACGATCGAGAAACGATCCATCACCGACCCGGCCGCCAAATGGACCGAGGCGATAGCCGCGGTCGCGGCGGACCCGCGCTTCAAGGGATTCGCGTTGACGCCGCTCATGGGGCTCGTTCCGATCGGAAAGGACCCGAAGTCGGGCTTCCAGGAGTTCGTCGACATCCAATCGGGTGACGCGCCTGAGCGCAAGGCCGGAGAATCCGTACGTTGCGGCGAGGAGACGGGCGTGGTTTTCGTCCTCGTTCCGGGCGGGACGTTCAACATGGGCGCTCAGTCGACCGACGACGAGAAGCCGAACTTCGACGGCGATGCGCGCGCTGACGAGGGACCTGTTCACGCAGTGACGGTGTCTCCGTTCCTGATCTCGAAGTGGGAGATGACTCAGGGCCAGTGGGGTCGGCTGACCGGCGCGAGCCCGAGCCAGTACGGGCCGGGCTCGAAGATCGGCGACCTGGAGCATGACCTCGCGCACCCTGTCGAGCAGGTCGGCTGGGATGAGTGCATGGCGACCCTCGCCCGAATCGGCGGCGTCCTGCCGACGGAGGCTCAGTGGGAATACGCCGCGCGCGGCGGGACGTCGACGCGTTGGTGGTGCGGCAACTCGCCCGACGAGCTCGAACAGGTTGCCAATCTGGCCGACGACTACTGCAAGAACCACGGCGGACTGCCGAACTGGACCTACGAGGCCTGGGACGACGGCTACACCGTACACGCGCCCGTTGGTTCCTTTTCCGCAAACCCGTTCGGCCTTCACGACGTCCACGGAAACGTTTGGGAGTGGTGCCGCGATGCGTGGGGCGGTTACGACGCGGAGCCGCGCGCGGGCGACGGTCTGCGCAATGAAGCGTCGTCGAAGGGCTACGTCATTCGAGGCGGAAGTTTCAGTTTTCGCGCGGTCAACGCTCGGTGCTCGTTCAGGAGCAACAATGCCGCCGGCACCCGGACAGGAAACGTGGGTTGCCGTCCGGTCCGACTTCTCGAAGCATCCGACCAGTGATTTCGTGCCGTCTCGCCGAAGGCCGCCTATGATGGCGTCCTTTGCGGCAGCGGCCCGAGTCGAGCGGACCGCCTCGCTTGCGTCCGCGCCCCCACGTACGGAGTCACCTCGGTGTTTCCACGCTTGAAGTTCACGAAGCGGTTTTCTGGGTCCATCGTTGCTCTCGGTTTCGCCGTGCTCCTCGCCACGTCGATCAACGCACAAACGACGGCGTCGTTGCAGATCGGTGGTCCAGGTGCTCCGGGATGCCAAGGCGGCAACCCGCCGACGTTGCCCGGCGGCGTGCCCGCGACGGGCACGCTCGATTTCGCCTATGACCATTCGACGAGCGTGCTCACGCTCACCGTGACCAACACGTCGCCGGTGACGCCGGGAGTGCCGAATCCGCTGATCACGACGATCGTCGGCAACATGCCGCAGCTCGCGATCAATGAGATGGCGCTCCTCACGCAGACGGGCTCGGGTGGGGCCAATCCGAACTTCATCTTCGAGCACGACACGTCGCTGACGACGCCGCCGAATCCGATCACGACACCGTGCTTCGGTGCATTCGGCTTCCGCATCCGCACGCCGAACGGATTGGGAGGAGGCATCGCCAACGCCAACGCCAACGTATTCCCCGGGAATCCCGCGGCAGCGGTGATCGGGCCCGTGACCTTCACCTTCGCAGTCGTCACGACGTCGACGAACCTCGGGGCCCAGGCGTTCTCCCACTCCTTGTCCGTCAACCCGACCGGCGCGCAGTACGTGAACGCGGCCTTCCGGTTCCAGGGCGGCGGCGCCGAGCTCACCGGCGGCTACATCGGCAACGCGGCCGGTGGATCGCCCGCAGGCTGGGTCGTCGGCAACCCGGTGCCGGGCGGCACGATCACCGTCGTTCAGGCTGGTCTTCCAGGGTGGTCCGGGTGCTTCATCACCTCGCTCAATCCCGGCCCGACGATCATCGACGGCGTTTCCTACCCGATCGGACTCCCGTACGTGGTGCTCCAATCGGGTGTCGTGCCCGCGAACGGAATCCTCAGTACGACGATCACGATCCCGCTGAACCTCCCCGAGCTGGCGGTCCAGACGTTCTACGGGTTGATCGCGCTGTCGAATCCGCAGCAGAACACGGTGTCCGTCTCCGAACAGTTCACGCTGATGATCGACTTCCAGTGAGCTGACTGCGCCCGGTCGGCCGCGTCACTGGGCCGCCTGGGCGTTCCACTCGGGGAAGAGGCGCGAGTAGTACTGGCGATCTCGCGCCACCTGTTCGGGCGACGGCGTCCGGTCGCCTGCGATGGCGGGCGGCGTGCGGAAATCGACGAGGAGGATGACTTTCTCTTCATCGGAGTCGTTGCGCACCCAGTGGGGGAGAGTGTCGTCGAAGACCACCGTCTTGCCTTCGACCCATCGGACGTCCAGGCCGTCGACGTCGAAGCGCGAGCCTTCGGGGATCTTGATCGCGAGATGGCAGCGCAGGAGCGTCCGGTCTTCGCCACAGTGCCGCGGGAGCCGACTGCGCGCACCCACGACCGAGAATCCCGCCGTGTAGAGCTCAGGCACCGTCGCGAGGATCGCCGCCGTCGTCGGGGCGAGGTCGCAGGTGGCGGCGACGCGATGTCCAGCCGCGAACAAGGGGATCGTTCCCCAGTAGCCGTCCGCGGCGCCTTCTTCGGTCCAGATGCCGCGCTGCGCGGGAGGCACGGCCGCCCATTCGTCGCGGATCGCCGGGAACGCTGCTTCCAGTCGCTGACGGAAGCCGAAGTCGGAAACGAAGAGGGCCTGGCGGCCAGCGCGTGTGAAACACTCCGGCGGCGCGCCGCTCTCTGGCATGAGCTCGGTGCAGAACGCGACGGCAGGCTCCGGCAGCGACGCGGGTCGACCGATCCCTCGCACCTCGAGACCGCGCTCCGCGAGATGGGGCATGTGCGAGCCGCTGCACGTCAGGGTCCGGTTGTTCATCCCGGACAGCATCACTTCGAGACGGTGCAGTTCCTCGGGCTGCATTCCTTCGCGAGCCGTGTAGTGAACCGTGTCGTTGTGCGTGCCGTGCAATTCCAGTCCGAATCGCTTCGGGTCTTCGTAGACGGCGGTGTCGGGGTGCAGGAGGTATTCGCCGACGAACGCCGTGAGGCCATAGCGGGAGCGATTCTCGTAGAGCCAGCGCACGGTGGTCAGGGCCTCGGTGCGCGTCTCGCCCGGGAAACCGACGAACCACAGCGGCTCGACCGAGATCCCAGCCGTCCGGAGGTTCGTGAGCATTCTGGGGAGGTCGGCGACCCGGTAACCCTTGTCCATCCGGTCGAGCACGCGCTGATTGACCGACTCGATCCCCATGAGCAGTGACCGACACCCTCCGGCCGCAAGCTCGTGGCAATAGGACTCGTCCAGGAAGCACACGTCCGGTTTCATGCCTCCGACCCAATAGGCTTCGAGTCGCTCCTGCTTCATGATGCGCGCGAGCGAGAGGGCCGCTGCGGGCGGCATGCTCGAGTCCTGAACCTGGATCCAGCGAGCGCCCAGCCGGCGGACCAGGTCGACGACGTCGCGGCGAACGTTGTCGTTCGGCGCCTTCTGGAAATTCTCTCGCCATCCGATGGAGCAGAACGTGCAACGGCCCCAGTAGCAGCCTCGCGCCAGCATCAGCGGCCAGAGTGGTTTGGGCAGGAACTCCAGGGACCAGTCGAACGAATCGAAGTCCGGCAGCGGCACCTCGGACATGGGGGTGACGACGCGGCCGTTCCTCGGCATGACGACGCCGCCGTCGCGGTTTGCGCGCACGAGGTTCGTGACGGATTCCATCGGGCGGCGACCTTCGAGGGCGTCACACAGCTCGACGATGCACGCCTCACCATCGCCCATGCAGAACGAATCGACCCACCGGAAGAGCTCGCCCGACCCGAGCCACGCGTTCGCGTACGTCGAGACCAAGGGACCCCCGACGCAGATGTGCACGTCCGGTCGGAGTCGGCGGACGTGTCGAGCGAGCCGGATCGCCTCGGCCGACTGTTCCGGGAAGGCGATGCAGATGCCGATGAGCCCAGGATCTCCCCGGATCACGTCGTCGACCAGTTCTTCATGAAGCTCGGTCAGCGGGGTCCACGGGTCGTCGTGCTGGTTTTTCAGCAGTGTGGAAAGAAAGTCCGGTCGGTGCGGCGACAGCACCGGATCGAGCTGGTAGACGAACCCGAGCGCGTCGACGATCGTCCAAAAGTCGCGGTGGAATCCAGCGGCATCGAAGAAGGTCGCGGTGTCGCGCAGATTCGCCTTGGACGTGGGGGCCGCCACCAGTGTTTTTTCGGCGGCCGCCAGGGATCGGGCGAACGTCCGCGCAGCGAAAGGGCCGACGCTCGTCGAGAGCGACGCCCCGTACCGTCGGGCGCGCGAGATCAACGACTCCGTGCGTTCCGGAGTGAGGAATCTGTCGGCGGCGACGAGGTTGAGGTCGAGCAGTCGCGCCTGATGACCGGCTCTTTTCAGCGCACCGGCGAGCACGGGAAGCGCGAAGTAGAGCGTATTGGGCAGGCACAGCGAGGGTGGGAAGACCAGCGTGGCGCGCATGACGTGGTGGCGACTATCATAGTCCCGCGAATCGTTCGTGCGACGGGGAGGCCGGGCTCATCCGCGTGTCGGCCCGCCACGAATCCGTTACGCCGCCAGCGGAGCCGCCACCGGGCGTGTTCCGTAGTGTCAGCGACCGCCCATGAGGATTGCTCACGTCGTCCACAACTATCTCCCCGAGTTTCGAGGGGGGATCGAGCTCACGGTGAGCCGGAGTGCTGCGGGGCAGCGCCGCGCGGGCCACGATGTCCTCGTCCTCTGTGGCACCGAGCGGACT
Organism: Planctomycetota bacterium; assembly: GCA_044222185.1. Lineage (GTDB taxonomy): Bacteria > Planctomycetota > CAIWVZ01 > JBGANV01. The sequence goes on along the minus strand of JBGANV010000001.1, from coordinate 1,699,046 downwards.
GCGACCGAGGCGCATTCCGAGTACACCGAGCACGAAGGCATCCGCGTCATCCGACTCCTCCGCGGGCCGGGATTGCGCGACCACGTCGATCCGTTTCGTGCAGACCTGGTTCCGCTCTACGAAAGCGCGATCGCGTCGTTCGCGCCCCACGTCGTTCACGTCCACCACTGGCTGAACCTGGGCGACGACCTCGTCCGGCGGGCCGTCCGTCTCGGCGCGCGTGGGATCGTCACGCTCTACGACTTCTACACGACCTGCGCGCTCTGCTTTCGAGTCGACGCCGAGTCGGCGCCGTGCCGCCGCGGCCAGTCGGAGGCGAACTGCACTCCATGCATCGGCACGCGCTTCGGAACCGACGGGGCGGAGGTCGCGTTCCGGGTCGGTACGCGGTTGCGATCATTCTGCGCGGAGCTGGAGGCGGCGTCCGTCGTCATGGCGCCGAGCCGTTCACACGCGCGTGCGCTGACGTCGCTGATGCCAGGATGCCCGGAAATCACGGTCGTCCCGCTTGGGTCGGATGCCGTTGGGCCGCGGCCGCGAACTCCGCGCGAGGGGCGACTCCGCGTGCTGCACTTCGGCAACCTCTGCCGGCTGAAGGGAGTCGCCTTCCTGATGGACGCCGCTCGCCTGGCGGACCCCGGGTCTGATCTCATCGAGCTCCGGCTGGCTGGTGGGCTGGTGGATGCCGGGCTCGACCTCGGTGATGTGTGGCAATACGGGCCGTACGACGCCACGCGGCTGCAGGCGATCGCCGCCGAGTGCGACCTGGCCGTGTTCCCGAGCCTGGCGGCCGAGTCGTATTCGCTCGTGGTCGACGAGGCGCTGCGGGCGGGTCTGCCGGTGCTCGTGTCCGACCGCGGCGCGATGCCCGAGCGCCTCGGCGAACGCGGGTGGGTCCTGCCGGCCGGGGACCTGGGTGCATGGAGCGCGGCCCTGCGGCTTCTCGCCTGCGATCGCGGTCGGCTCGCGAGCCTGGCGCAGGGACGCGGCCCCGACCTCACCAGTTGGGATGACCACTGCGCCGCAAACCTGGCGAACTACGAAGCCGCGCTGCGGGCCGAACGCCGCGTCGTGTCGCTGGAGCCGACGCTGCTCCGCCGCGTGCGCCACCTCGAACTCGCGCTCGGACATCTGGCTGAGCGCGCGCAGCGCTCGACCTGAATCGCTCAGAGGTCGCGTGCGGAGAACGTGTCGCCCTGCGCGACGTCGCCCGTGAGCAGCCCCTTCTTGAACCATCTCACGCGCTGGGCGGATGTCCCGTGCGTGAAGGAGTCCGGGACGACGTAACCGCGCGCCTGCTTCTGAAGACGGTCGTCGCCGATCGCCGTCGCGGCCGTCATCGCTTCCTCGACGTCTCCCGCCTCCAGGATCTGCCGCGTCTTGTTCGCGTGGTGAGCCCAGACCCCCGCGTAGAAGTCCGCCTGCAGCTCCAGGCGCACGGAGAGCTGGTTGTACTGCGCCTCCGAGAGTGACCGCCGCTGCGCGTGAACCTTGTCGGACGTCCCCATCAGGTTCTGAACGTGGTGGCCGACTTCGTGACCGATGACGTACGCCTGGGCGAAATCACCAGGCGCCTGATACTTCCGGCTCAACTCCTCGAAGAAGGTGAGATCCAGGTAGACCTTTCGGTCCGCGGGACAATAGAAGGGACCCATGGATGCGCTCGCGTTCCCGCATGCCGAGTCGACCGCATTGGAGAACAGCACCAGCTTGGGGAGTTGATACCGGGCACCCATGTTCCTGAAGAGCATGGTCCAGGTGTCCTCCGTCGATGCGAGGACGGTCCGCACGAACGCCGTCGCCCGTGGATCCTGATCCGCACTCGACGTTCGCGACGGCGGATCCGTGATCGACGACGGCCCGCCCGGATCACCACCAGAGAGCAGCTTCGACGGGTCGACGCCCATCAACATCGCGATCACGGCGATGACGATCGCGCCCAGGCCTCCCATGCCCGCGACTCGGATGCCCCCCGGGCCTCGGCCCATGGCGGGCGAGCCGCGTAGATCTTCGACGTTGTCGCTCTGACGTTCACCTTCCCAGCGCATGGTCGGCCTCCGTGGTGTTTCCCAGTGCAGGCGTGCTCAACCGACGAGTTTCTTCAGATCGGGAACGTGGGCGAGGATCTTGGACACGAGGTCGCCGCCGGCCTTTCCCTTGAGGTAGTTGACCAGCATGCCGGCGAACGGGCCGATCTTGTCGACGCCAAGACCCGTGCTCTGGAGCGTTCCGGCCAACCCGGCAAGTGATCCCAGTTTCCCGCCGAGGAGCGACCCAGCACTTCCGAGCATCCCGCCCAGGCCGCCGCCTCCTCCCGTTGCCGTCGCCGACTTCGCCACGAGGTCGGTGAGGCCGGGGACCTTGGCTGCGAGTTGCGTGAAATCCGCCGCGGGCACGTGCTGCTGGATGTTCTTGATCAGCCCACCTGCGGCTTGCGTCGACACGGCTTCGGACAGACCCAGTTGCTGGGCCGCGATCGTGATGAACTCGTTCATGATCACTCTCCGGATTCGAACGAACGGGGAAACTTCAATTCCATGCGGGCGTGGGCGAACCGCCGTTCGTCTGCCAGTGGGGCAGCCATGCGAGCACGACGGCGCGCACGACGATCCCAGCCTTCTTCGGACGCAGCGTGAAGCTCTCGACGGCGTCGGCGTTCTGCGAGGCCCCGCCTGCGAGGGCGTCGACCTCGGCCGTGAAATCGGCGTTGAGCTGGTCGAGCTGTTGCTTCAGGGCTTCGACGTTCTCGGTCGCCCGCGCGACGTCACCCGACTCCTTCATGCTCCGCCCGACGCCGCGGAACGCCGTCGCGGCCTTGCTGACGGCGCCAGCACCGAACGACTTGCGGCCGAGAAAGGAGCCGAGCACCGCCGTTCCGAATGACAGCGCCGTGCTCCACTTCGACGTCCGGGCCTGCGACTCCTGGACCTCGACGGCCTGCTCGGCGCGACGGATGCGATCCTGCAGGCCCGCCACCTTCGGAGCGTATTTCTGACGCAGCTTCTCCGCCGCGAGGTCGCGCTGCTCCCGTGCCAGTTGCTGGACGCGCGCCTTGAAGTCGCGTTCCGACTCGCCGGGCGTGGAGCTGACCTTCAGCGCTGCCTGGCGCCAGAGCGTCAGCTCGCTGGCGCGGAACACTGCATCCGCGAACGCCTTCTTCCAGGCGTCGTAGGACTTGGGCTTGCCCGCGTCCGGCGGGAGGGCCGCGAAGCCCGAGCCCTCGGGGGGCTCGCCTTCCAGATCTCCTTCGGCAATCTCGATCGTCGTTGACGCGTCCCAATCGACCGGCACCGGGCCCGAACCCAACGTGGCCATTCGGGCCACGACCTGCTCCTGGTCGACGCCGAGCTTCGCGTCGGCGAAAACGACCTTTGCGAATCCGATGAGGGCGGGTCGATAGAGGAGCTCGACACCGGGCTGACGCGTCCCGCGGTAGGGCACGAAGTACTGCGGCACTTCCGGGGGAAGGACGGGCCGCGCGGCGGGGGACGCGGAACGGCTTCCTGTTGCCGGCGTCGGCGCGACGGGCGTCGCGGGTGCTGCGACGCCGATGGGATCCCGCGCGCTGGCCACGCGCGCCTCCGCGAGCTTGCGGATCTGGTTTCGCGTGAGGGGACCGCGCAGGTAGGAGAGGGCCCAACGCGTTTCGAACACCACCGGCGCGTCCTCGTGAACGTCGTTCATGAGGAACACGCGACTCCCGAGTCTCGAGAGCGTGGCGTCAAACCCCGCGCGATCGAAGCCACCCCCGGCTTGCGCCGAAGCCCCTTCGAGGCCGTCGAGCACGCGTGCCTTGTCCCGCTCGGTCTGGAGTCGACCGATGAACCACGTCCCTGCGTTGGCGAGGCCCTTGTAATCCAAGTCCACCGGGTTCTGCGTCGCGAGGACCATGCCGACGCCGAACGCCCGCGCCTGTTTCATCAGCGTGAGCATCGGGGCTTTCGACGGCGGGTTTGCAACCGGCGGGAAGTATCCGGCGATCTCGTCCATGTAGACGAGGGCACGGAGGCTCGTAGTGCCCGGCTGTCGCCGGACCCATCCGAGGATCTGGTTGAACAGCAGCGAAACGAAGAACATGCGCTCGGCGTCGCCGAGGTGGGCGATCGAGAAGATCGCGACGCGAGGTTTGCCGGACTTCGTGTAGAGGACCGACTGGATGTCGAGAGCCTCACCTTCCATCCAACTGGCGAATCCCGGCGCGGCGAGCAGCCCGTTCATGCGCATGGCGAGTTCGAAGCGCTCCTTGGCGGGGTAGAAGCTCTCGAGTTCGAGGACGCCGATGCGCGTGATGGGCGGTGCCTGGATCTGCTGGATGAGCGCGGCGAGGTCCAGGTCGCGGCCGTCGGCCCAGCACTTGCCGATCAACGCGGAGAGGAGCATGTGCTCTCGGCTGCGGACGGGGTCGGCGTCCACGCCGATGAGTGCGAGGATGCTGCTCGCAGTCGTCGCGATGCGTTCACGGAGGAGCTCCGTGTCCTCCTGCTCGGCCTCCGAGGGCGCGGAGAGCGACTTCAGGATCGAGACGCCGATGCCTGCGGTGCTTCCGGGCGTGTAGATCGCCACGTCCGCGGATGCGACGAGCCGCTCGATCCGGGCGCCGTCCTGTTCCCACCGCGCGAGGCCCTTCTGCCAGAGATCCGCTTGCGCCTCGGCGAATTGATCCGGCGTCATTCCCTTGCGGCGTGCGTCGTCCTCGTTGATCCACGGGAGGAAGTCCTTGGGCTCGAGCCCAGGAAACTGGAGTGCGAGGTTCGTCAGGTCTCCCTTGGGATCGATGACGATGGACGGGATTCCGTCGATCGCTGCCTCCTCGATCAGCGTGACGCACAGGCCGGTCTTGCCGCTGCCGGTCATGCCGACGCACACGGCGTGGGTCACGAGGTCACGCGAGTCGTAGAGGATCAGGTCTTCGGTCGTCGAATCCGTCGCGAGGTCACGGCGTTTGCCCAGATAGAACGAGCCGAGCTTCTCGAAGTCTTGCATGGTGCGAGTTCCCGGACGGCGGGCGACTACTGGTAGCGGATGCCGTTGAAGTCGATCCAGCCGTCCGCATGCCGCGCCTGCGGGTCGCGGTGCGTCCAGTGAATCACGCCCCCGCTCTCGTTCCACACGTACTCGCCGCGAAGCGTGACGGGTGAACCATTGCGGACGGGGACTCGCTTGGCGAGGTCGATGTTGTGCGCGACCAGGACGGTCTGCCCGCTGGCGAGGCGGACGATGAACCGCTGATGGCGGTCGCCCTCGCTGTCGTCGGCGAGCGTGCGCTCGACCAGGCCGGAGGTCTCGACGGGGACGTCGGACTGCTTCTTGCGGAACGCGATCCCGACCTGGTCCTCCGTCGTCGACGGAGTCGTCGGGGGAGCCGGTGCGACGTGCGGGCTCGTCGGCGGGGCCGCGGACGGCTGCGTGGCGTTCGCGGCGTCTCGCTGCGACCACCAGACGGTGAACACAGCGAGGACGATGATCAGTGCGACGGGAGCTTTGCGGCTGGGCTGCATCGAAACGGCGCCCAGATGCTAGTGCGTCCCGCCCGGGAAGTCAAAGGGGGGACGCCCTCCGAGCGCGCTCCTCACTCTTCCCGCGGCTTCATGAACTGGCGCGGAACGACGCTGAACGCGTAGTCCTTGCCAGCCACGCCGAACTTGAACGTGACGGATCCGGCGGGGCGTTCCATGGAGAAATCGAGGGTCGCGGCCGGCGCCTTCCGGGCCGTGGCGGTTGCGTCGAAGCTCTTCGACGGCTGGAGGCGACCGACCTGCGCGGCCTCCTCATCCAGCTCCTTCTTCTTCTCCTCCGTCTTGGTGAGAACGGACGTCAACCGTTCCTTCATGTCCGGGCTCTTCTCGAGCATGCCCTTGATGCGCGTGATGAGCTGTTCGGCCTGGGCCTTCTCGTTCTTGATCCCTTCCATGCGCCCGTTGACGAAGGTCAGCGTTCCCTTGTCGCCTTCCGTCGTCAGCTTCATGACCCACGACGTCGTGAGGCCGTCGCGGACGATCGTCACGCGGCCGACCGGCACGTCCTTCATGGGCGCATCCGTGACCGGAAGCGCAAGCGTCGCGATCGTGCACTCGATCATGGCGAACTCGGTCGTGATCGCCTTGTTCGGCTTGATCGTCTGGAGGGGGAACGTCACCGAGTGGTTCCCGAAGTTGACGACGAGCGCCTTCGCCTTGCCGTCGGCGTTCAGCGCGAGTGCGGGCGCGACCGGGTTCAGGTCGTGTTTGACCGCCGTCGCCTTGATCGCCTGAGCGGGGACACCTTTCTGGAACTGCCCATTGCCTTCGTAGACGAGCAGGTTCATCTGGTCCGTGTCGGTGCATTCGAGGGCGAGTTTGTACGAGCCGGGGACGACGGGCCCGGACGCCGTCATGATCCCGCAGTCGAGCGTGATCGACGTCGGGTCGTTGTTCCCCAGACGCCACGTGGCTCCCGGCTTGATCATGGCCGTGTAGGCGTCCTTCCACGCGGGGCTGCCGTACTGGATGATCAGCGTGCCGTCGTCGCTCATCGCTTGCGTCGTCTTGCGGGTCTCCGCGGGACGCGTGTCCTGCGCAAGAACGGGCGTGAATAGGACGAGTGCGATCAATGAGAGTGCGCGCTTCATGCTGCTTTTTCCTCCGTGCGGATCGGGTCGGTCGTCTCTTGCTCGCGTGAGGGCGACGCTCCAAGTCGGAGCCGCCGGCCCGAATCCGAAACGGCCACACGTTTGCGCAATTTCCGGGAGAGGGAAGGGCCAGGACCAAATCCTCGGCGCCCACGCAGGGTTTCGCGCATCTCTTTCCGGCTCGCCTACGGATTCGCGGCGATACGTCCGATCTCAATCGGAACGCATTTCCACGCTCTGCAGCTCGACCGAAGCCGGCCGAGCGCGGGCGCAGCCCACGAACTCCCACCGAGCCGATCCATGAACCGCCCGTCATCCCTTCCTCGCGCCGCAGCCTCACGTTTTGCCACCAGCCCGAACCGGACGGAGACGATCCTCTCCGCGTTCGTCATCCTGTTCGTCGTCGCGGCGATCTGCGTGATCGGGAGCACGGCCGCGTCGGCCTGAATCCCAAAGACGCGAAGGGGTCCGGATTTCGTTGAACCGGATCCGCGACGCCAAGTCTATTCGAGGCGGGAGCCAGGGCTCTCCGCCTCATGTCCACCGAACCGCTTCTCGACCTCCACGGGCTTCTCGCGCACGACGCACTCCTGCGCCGCATCGCCGCGCGGATGGCGGTGGATCGCGACGGCGACGACGCCGTGCAGGACACCTGGCTGGCCCTGATCCGCCAGGGCTCGTTGCGCGCGGCGACGGCGAAGGCCTGGCTTGCCCGCGTGGCCGGTCGTTTTGCACTGCGAGCGGCGGCCCGGCACCGCCGCGGCGCGGAGGTCGAGCGCAGCGCGGCACGGCCCGAGTGCGTGCCATCGGCACTGGACCTCGCCGAGCGTGAGTCCGTGCGCCGTCAGGTCGTGGAGGCCCTGCTCCAACTCGACCCGCACTACCGAGACGTCCTCCTGTTGCGGTTCGAGCGCGACCTTCCGCCGCGGCGAATCGCCGCGGCGCTGGGGATCCCCACGGAAACCGTTCGCACACGCCTGAAGCGGGGATTGGCGCTCATGCGGTCGCGACTCGACGCGACGCTCGGTCCGGGACGGCGTCGCGGGGCGTTCCTGCTCCTGAGGCCGCTGCCCGTCGGTGTGGCGGCAGTGGGGCTCGTTCGGGTCGCGCTGATGACCTTCGCCATCCTCGGGATTGGTGGTGCCATTCTCGCGGCACGCACGGATCGGACACCTTCGCCCAGCGGCCGAGGCGTCGTTTCACCCGGCGAGCCCGTGAGATCCACGCCGACGCAGGACGAGCCTCCAATCTCCGTCCAGCCCATCGGGGCGGCGGAGGTGCGCGTGCTCGAGGCGCGCGACGTCGACGACGTGTTCCCGTGCAGCGGGCCCATGGATGAGCTCGGTCGCCATCGCTCGCTCGTCACGCGTGTCGTCGACGCGGTCACCGGCGTGGCGATTCCGGGCGCCGCGCTGAGTGTGATCGAGGAGCCGGCGGAGCGGGCGCATGCGCCACACGTCCTGCGCACGGCCGTTTCGGGCGCCGACGGGTGGCTGCGGATGTCGATCGCGGATGTCCCGGCCGGCCCCCTCGCATGCATGGCCCAGGCTTCGGGGTACGCCACCGTGGTCAGCTCGGGGTCCATCGCTCCGTTCCCGGTCCGGATGCGTCGGGCCGGACTCGTGCACCTGCGCGTCACCGACACGTTGGGACGTCCGGTCCAGGACGTTCGAGTCGACGCCGTCACGGGCGCCATGGAGGTCCTCACATCCGTGACCGCCGTGACGAATTCCGACGGGCTGGCCGGGCTCTCCGGCGTGGATGCGGAGGCCGACTCCGCGATCGTCCGCGGCGCCGGGTTCGCACCCGGCGTCACGCGCTTCGCTGGCGCGATGGGCGACGATGGGATCATCCAGGTCGTTCTGCGGCGTCCGGCCGCGGAGGCGGGCGAGCGCTCACCTGGGACCAACGACGGCGCTTCGGCCCGGGTCGAGTTCCGCTCGAAGTCCGCCGGCGCACCGCTGACCCGGGGGCTCACCGTTCTCATCGCGTGTCCGGACGGCGCGGTCGTCCGAACGCAGGTGGAGGACGACGCCACGGCGGTCGCGTGGCTGCCGGTCGGAACCTACGAGATCCGAAACGACGACGTCGCGGAGACGCCGTTCGCGATCGCGCCTGACGCACTCTCCGTGGAGCCAGGGCTTCGACCGAGGATGGTATCCCTGGAGCTCTTCGAGCGGCCTCGCGTGACGGTGCGATGCGGGAACGACGCGCCGGACGGTGCCTGGGCCAGTCTCGTCGTCGGCGCGCGGGAGCGCGACGTGACGGAGGACGTCCTGCACGAACGTCCGATCCCGTTGCCTCTCGACGGCGAGCCGCTGATCGCGCTCGGCTGCGGAAGCGAGCGTGTGACCCACGCCGTGCGCGGCCTCCGGCGGCCTGGCGAATGCCTGGACGTCGCAGCGCGTTGGCCTGCCGTTCCGGCGCACCGCGAGGCGCCCATGCGGGCGATCGTCGTCGTCGACTCGAGGGGCGCACCGGTCGCGGACGCCTCCGTCGAGTTCGGAACCGAGCGCGGTGTCGTCAGTCGGCGTACCGACGCCGAGGGCGTGGCGAGCATCGCGCCGACACGGGTTCCGCCCGGGACTCCGATGGCGATCCGGGATGGCGAGGGCTTGCCTCTCGTCCTGTGGACCTCGTCGACGCCGCCCGATCACGCGTGCCTCCCCGATGGCGAGATCCGTGTGGATGTCACCGACGGCGAGGGACGGGCGTGCGGTCGGGGACTCGCGATTCTCGATGGCGAGCCTTTCGCGATCACGAACGGCGCGGCACGAATCCGCAACGTCGCGGAAGGCGAGCACACGCTCATCGTCACCGTCGCAGGACATCCCGCGCGATGGCTCCGGTTCGAGTCCACGGCCGGTGCTCAGACCCGGCTGGCAGTCGGTCTTTCGGCGTCACCGAAGGGCTTGCGTGAGGCCGTCATCGACGGCCCGCGCTGATGAAAGGGAATCGTCATGAAGCACTGGTTCCGGTGGTCTCCGGTCGTCGTCTCACTCGTGTGCTGCGTCGGGTCCGGCCAGTCCGCGAAGGCTCCCCAGCGACAGTCGGCAGAACTGAAGATCGAGGGCGCGCGCTCGCGGTTCGAGTACGTGGCCGTGCCTGAACCCGCGGATGGGGTCGTCGTCGCGACGGGCTCCGCGTGGAACTTCGGATCCCCGAGCACGGTCCTGGTGGTCGAGGCTCCGCTGCGCACCGAAGACGGGATGCTCGCCCCGGGACGCTACGGCGCGAGCCTCGATCATGCCGATGCGAACACCTGGACGCTGAAGCTCGCGAACGTTCCTCGGCATCTGGACGGTGGCAGCCTCCCGGGCAGCGAGGTGCAGGTTCCTCTCGTCCGCGCACCGCTGGCGACTCGGGCCGCACGGCTCGACGCGCGCTGGAGTCAGGGCAAGGCGCAGAAGGACGGCGGCATCCCCGTGTCGCTCGAATTGCGACTGGGCGGTGATGCCTTCACTCTGCGCGGCACCACGTGGACCGGCACCGACCGGTCGTCCGCCGGCTGGACCGCGACGGCCTGGCCCCTGCCCGCGGACCTCGTCACGAGTCTCGGCGCGGCTGGCGTGCCCGCCCCGCTTCTCACGTTGCGACACGCGGACGGAGTGGACTCGACGCGCATGCGCGTCTTCAACGTCCTCGTGCAGGGCGACCAGATCGGCTGCTGCACGGCGTCCGACGGCCCCGGCCCCGACGGTTCGGCGGCGACGCCCGTGAGCGTCGATCAATACGCCGTCACGAACTGGTCGGACCTGAAGGAGAAGGACCGGACGCCGTTGGTCGCCATGCCGACGATCGACATCCGCGCGACGCAGGGCCTCTACTTCAAGCTGAACCTGGCGGCGCGGACGACGACGTTCTGCGTTCGCGAGCCCGACTTCGGACGAAGGAAGCGCTGAGTCGGCGATCTGCGGGGCCTATGTGGCGCGTGACGGTGCGGCCGCGGGCGCGAGCTGGTCCTTCTTTCGGCCGAGCCAGCCCGCGAGCCACATCCACGCGATCGACAATGGAACGCCCGTCCAGGAGATGGCCGCGATGTCGAGGCCGAAGCCGAACAGAAGGCCCGTCCACTGGGAGCTGACGTAATCGCCGCCTCGGTAGATGACGACGTCGATGAAGCTCTTCGATTTGTACTTCACGTCACGCGACGTGATCGTGAACAGGACTTCGCGCGAGGGAGAGGTGAACGCGAACGCGAATGCGCGGCGCAGCACCTCGAACCAGAACAGGACGTCGAGCGTCGGCTGGACGCCGAGCACGGTGAACCCGACGACGTTCAGCGCGGGGAGGATCGCCAGAATCCTGCCGACGCCGAAGCGAGCGATGAGCCGCGACGTCGTCATGAGTTGCAGGATGAGCGAGAGCGAGTTGGAGTAGAGATTGATGTCCGCGAATGCGGCGACCCGCGCTTCGCTCGTCCCGTGAGCCGCTTTGACGAGGGCGTTCTGGAACGTGTATCCGTAGGTCCCCATCATCGTCGTGAGGAGGATGTAGGCCCCTATGCCCACGAGGTAGGGCGAGCCGATCATCGTCAGAAAGCCGTCCAGCATCGTGCCGCCCACGGGCTCGCCGGTACGCGCAGCGGACGTCTTCGCGTCGGACGACAACGTCAACGCCGCGACCTGGAGGCGGCGGGTGCAGAACACACCGACCTCCAGGAGCACGAGCGGAACGAAGAGGAGAGCTTCCACCGGAACGTGCGCCGAGAGGATGCGCGTCGCGGACGAACCGACGACCGCGCCCACCGTCCCGCCAGCGCCGATGAAGGCGAACAGCCGCTTCCCCCGCTCCTGCGAGAAGATGTCCGCCATGAAGCTCCACAGCACGGCGACGACGAACACGACGTAGACCGTCGTCCAGATGAAGAACGCTCTGGCGATTCCCACCTGGTGGTCCGGTCCCGCGAACCGGAACAGGCACCAGAACAGGAGCAGGTTCGCAGCGAGGAACCGGTAGACGATGGGGATCATCACCCGCCGCGGGAACCGGGCCACGATGGCGCTGTAGATCGGGACGAGTGCCAACGACGTCAGGAACGTCCCGAGGAACAGCCAAGGCAGGTTCTTCGTGCCACCCCGCGTTCCCATCTCCTCACGGAGAGGACGGAGGACGTAGTACCCCGCCATGAGGCAGAAGAAGAACGCAAAGGCCCACAGAGCCGCGCCTTCTTCGCCGTCGCGGACGTCGACGACCCAACGGAAGATGCGCCGCATCCGGGACGGCGACGGCGTCGTCGCGCCTCCCGGCTGGACCACTGGCGTCACGGGAGCGGCCTACTTGCCCTTGGCCGCGTGCCACGCTGAGAGGACTTCCTTCTCGCGTGAGGCTTTGATGCCCGACTTCAGGCCGCGCTTCGGTTCGAGCTTGTTGAACCAGCTCAGAGTGGCCGCGCAGGTCTCTTCCAGGGAGCGGATGGTCAGGCCGGCCTTGGCGGCACGGGCCTGGCTGAGTGCGGGGACGCGGTCCTTGCCCTTCGGGGGCGGGAACCACGCGGGCATGTCCGACCACGGCGCCACGCGCTGGGCTGCCAGGAACTCGGTGTCGCACCAGGTGAACGTGGCGTCGCTCTTGGAGGCCTTCTTGCACGCAGCGAGAACGTCGCCCATCTTCACGGGCGGGCAGACCACGTTCATCGTGCCGAAGGTCTTCCGCTCGATCACGCCGATAATGAGCTCGGCGAGATCGCGCACGTCGACGAACTGGGTCGTGAAGTCCGGCGAACCCGGCGCGAGAACCTCGCCGCCACCGGCGACCCGAACGGGCCAATAGGTGAAGCGATCGGTCTCGTCGCCCGGGCCGACGATCAGGCCTGGGCGAAGCGCGGTGACCTTTCCGGGCATCGCCGCTTCGGCGGCCTTTTCGCAGAGGGCCTTCAGCGGTCCGTAGGACGCGTTCGTCACTTTCTCCGTCGTCTCGTCCTCGATGGTCCCGACGGGGGTCGATTCGTCCGTGTCTTCCTCGTCCATCTTCGGATAGACCGAGCAGGTGGACACGAAGACGTAATGACCGGACTCGCGGAGCAGCTCCGCGGAGAGCTTCACGTGCCGCGGAACGTAGCCCGACGTGTCGACGACCGCGTCGAACACGCGGCCCTTCAACGCATCGAGTTTGCCGTTGCGATCGCCCGTGAGCTTCTCGAGATCGGGGAAGAGTCCCGGGTGGGTCTTGCCGCGATTGAAGAGAGTCATCGTGTGTCCGCGCGCGACGGCGCGCTCGACCACGTGCGGCCCGAGAAAGCCAGTGCCGCCGAGAACGAGGATCTTCAGTCCGCGCGGCGCCGAGGGCCTGGATGCCGGCGCCTCCTGTCCGAATGCCAGTCTGCCGGCGCTTGCGGCAGCGAGCGCGGCGAACGATGTCTTCAAGAAGCGGCGTCGTGAATGCGTCATGGAATCCTCGTCGCGCCGGGCGCGGGTGGCGATCGGAGTTACGGCCGGCCGTGAGGATGACTCCGTGGTCGCCTCACTTCCGAAGGTCGTCGAGGCCTTCGCGCTGGGTCGGCGGCTCGGCGCGGCCTCCCAGGTGTTTCGCGAGGAAGGCTTCTACCGCGGCGTAGTACTTCAGGCGGTTGCTCGTTCGAGTGAGCCCGCTCGATTCGTCTTCGAACACGAGGAAGTCGGCGCTCTTGCCGGCCTTGCGTACGGAGTCGACGAATTGAGTTGTCTCGGAGACAAGTGCGCGGGGGTCTTTTGCACCTGCGACGACGAGCACCGGTCGTTTCGTGGCCTGTGCGCTGAAGAGTGGGGAGCGCGAACGGAGGAACGGCTCCTCGCGCTCGGCGCTGCCGATGCGTCGCGAGAACAGATCGAGCACACCCGTCATCGTCGGCGGAACGCTGCGAACGAGAGCCACGAGGTTCGTCGGCGCGAACGCGGCGACGGCGCAGGTGAATTCTTCGGGGGTGGCGGTCATCGCCACGAGCGACGCGTAACCGCCGTAGTTCTCGCCCATGATTCCGATCCGCTTGGGATCGGCGACCCCCTGCGCGACGACCCAGTTCTTCGCGTCGACCAGGTCCGTGTTCATCTTGCCGCCCCACTCACGGTTGCCCGCGTCGAGGAAGTCACGGCCCAGTCCTGCGGACCCGCGGAAGTTCACCTGGAGCACTGCATATCCGCGGTTCGCGAGCCATTGCACCTCCGGATCGAACCCCCAGGTGTCCCTGATCCATGGCCCCTCGTGGACTTTCACCACCGTCGGCAGAGCCTTGGCTTCGACCCCGGCGGGAATGGTGAGGTAACCCGGGATCGAAAGCCCGTCGCGAGCCTTGAAGGAGACTGAGGAGGTCTTCGCGAACCTGTATCGCTCGATCGATGGCCGGTCGGACATCAGACGGTGCGATTTGCGCGAGGGGCGCTCGAGGACGCTGAACTGCGTCGGCCCGTCGTCCACGTCGCAGCCCGCGACCCACGTGGCATCTGCCGCATCGCGTGCGACGATGCGCCAGTCACCATCACGTATCTGCTTCAGGGCGGCGAAGTCGGCCTTCACCTCGGGATCGAGGATGCTCCACTCGCTCCGGTCCTTCAGGAAGCGGACGGCTTGAACGGCTTGCGTCTTCTGGTGGATCAGTACATCGCTCACGTCGTAGGTCGGATCCTCGGCGAGCGTTCGCGACTCACCCGTCGCGAGGTCGACCTCGAGGAGTCGCACGGCGCGGGCTTTCACGTCCGTCAGGATCCGCATGGACGTGTTCATCGCGTTGAAGCCGACGATGCGTGGGATTGCATCCGCCGCGGTCCAGGCGAGCATCGGCTTCCACGGCGATTGGGCGTTGACGCGGCCGTGAATCTCGCCCCCGCCGGTGGCTGACGCCGCGATCATTCCGCGGATCTGCATCTCGTTGTCCACGGCGAAGCCCGTAGCAGCGCCAGGGTTCAGCGTGTCGGGGAGCAGCTCTCCCGTCACGAGGCTCACTCGGAACACGTCGAGGACCCCGTGTGCGGGTACGACCATTTGCACCAAGAGCTGGTGCGGCGTGACCGAGTGAGCCACGGCAAGCGACGCCGTGATGCCGACGAGTGGCGTGAGGTCGCGCACGACCTGGGCGCCGAGCTGGTATTGATAGATGTGCCACACGTCGTCGCCTTCGCGATCCTGCCGGAACAGGACCGCCTGCGAATCGTGTTGCCATCCGATCAGCTCGAGGTGTCCCCGGCGATCGGTGGCGATCATCTTCGGCTCGCGGTCGTTGATCTTGCGGATGAACAGGCTCGCTGCGTTGGCCTGCGGCGTGACGTACGCGAGCATGCGGCCGTCGGGAGAGAGGCGGGGTGTGGCGCCGCCCGTCGTCGCCAGGAGCGCTGCGCGGGGGAGGAGTTCGGGGGCCTGAGCCGCCGCGGCGACCGCGAGGATCGAGGAAAGTACGAATCTGACGGCGTGGCGGCGTGCAGCGGACGTGAGCATCGGGTTCTGCCTCGGCAAACGTGAAGGCGCGAGTATAGCCGTGCCCGAGAGCGCGCGCATCCGGCCGAGGTCAGCGGTCGCCCGTAGGCCGATTTCGCATCTGGGGCGTCGCGGCCGGCATCTGCGATTCGAGTTCGTCGATCGTCTTCGGCCAATCCTCGTGGAGCAGCCGCGAGAGCGAACGATCGGCGAGGAGCTTCCCTCGAGTCTGACAACGGGGGCAGTAGTTCGCCTCGTTCTCGGCGTAGACGATGCGCTGGACGAGCGTGTCGCAGACCGGGCACGCCTTTCCGTACCGGCCGTGGACGGCCATGTCCGGGCGGAAGGCCGTGACCTTCGTCGGGAAGTCGGCTCCGGTTTCGGTTCGCAGGCGCTGGGTCCAGCGCGTGAGCGTCGCGGTCGCCGCGACGCGCAGCCGCTCGGCTTCTTCGTCGTCGAGCGAACGCGTGAGCGCGAGTGGCGAAAGGCGCGCCGCGTGGAGGATCTCGTCGGAGTACGCGTTCCCGATGCCGTCGAAGAGGCGCGGATCGGTGAGCGCTCGCTTGAGTGTCCGGTTCTCGCGCCGGAGGGCCGCGCGGAACGAATCCTGCGTCGCGATGAGGACATCCTGGCCGCCCGGGTCGTGCAGCGCGAGTGCTGCCGCCCCGTCGACCACGTGGATCGAGGCGCGTCGCTTCGTGCTCGCCTCGGTCAGCACCAGCATCCCCGTTTCGCAGGTGAACGTCGCGAGCCATAGCCGGCGGTTGACCTTGGCGTCGGGTCGCTCCCACCGGAAGCGCCCGGAGATCATCAGGTGAACGACGAGGAACAGGTCCCCTTCCACTGCGATCACGATGCGTTTCCCGAGTCGTCGCACCCCGAGGACCCGGCGCGACTCCAGCGCGAGGATCGGCGGTTCGACCGTCCGCACGACGAACGGGCTCAGGACGCGCACGCGTTCGATGACGCGCCCGGCGAGCCGTGCTTCGATCGCTTCGACGTAGACGACGACGTCCGGAAGTTCCGGCATGGCGGCAAGCTTACGTTGATCGGAGCGCGGCTGCCTCCCTACAATCCCCGCCTGTGGGTCGACTCGGCACCCGGACTGCCTCCACGGTCGCGCTCGAACCACGGAAGGACGTCGGCATGATCGGTTTTCGGAAGGGAGCGGCCGTTTGCGCCGCGGTGATCGCGGTGACCTGTGCCATGCCCGCGCAACTCGTCGGCAGCCCATTGCCCCCGGCACGGCTGCACGACTGGGCCAACACGCGCGCGAAGACACTCGCGGAGTTCCGGGGCCGGACCCTGCTCCTCGAGTTCTTCATGTATTGGTGACCGCCTTGCGGTGAAGAGGTTCCCAAGCTGAACGCCTTGCAGGACAAGTACGGCAGGCGGGGCCTCTCGATCGTCGGCGTGACCGGCGGCTACAAGGAGAACACGGAGCAGTGGGTGAAACTGCGCAAGGTGCGCTACGCCTACGCCTATGACGCGGACTTCGAACTGGCGGGACCATTCAACGTGTTCGACCTGCCGTTCGCCGTCCTGGTGGACGCGACGGGCAACGTGGCCTACGCGGGCCATCCATCGGGGTTGAACGAGGAGATGATCCGCGCGGCGTTGCCGGGGGCGGTGCCCGTCCCGATGTTCGACTGGCCCGCGGAGACACAGGAGATTCGCACGGCGATCCTGGCCGACGATCTCCTGGCGGCACGCACGCTGGCAGGCCGAGGCGCCGAGTCGCGCGCTGCGGGTTCGTCGACGGCCGAGTCCGGGCCAGCCGAGTCGCGCACGACGGACGCGACGTCGTCCACGGTCTCGATGCAGGACGTGACCCGCTGGGTCGAGCAGTTGATCGAGAATCGGGTTCGTGCGGCCGAGGCAACCTATCGTGCGGGTGACTGGCTCGGTGCGACGGAGCGCTGCGAGTCCATCGTCCGTGTCGTCGCAGGCGGTCCTCTCGCGGAGCGCGTGAAGAACGTTCAGGAAGCCATGGCGGGGAGCGAAACGACGCGCCGGCTCATCCAGGCGCAGAAGGACGTCCGGTCCGTGGCCACTCGTGGATTCCAGACGCTTCACGACGGGGAACACGTGATCGAAGACCTGGAAGCTCTGAAGAAGGCGCACCCGGACACGATCGTGAGCCGGGAGGTGGACGCGCGGCTCGGGTTCCTCAAGCGCTGCCTGGAGGGCTTGCGCTGAAGGTCGCCGCTGCATTCCTCTCGCTGACGTGCGCGGTCGTCGGGCAGTTCCCCGCAGTCGCGGTCGCAGTGGAGGAGCGGGCACCGCAGATGGCGCGGATCAGGGCCGTGGGGCCCTTCGAAGCGCCCGTGGTTGACGCCGTGTGGCTGGATTCGGATCACGTCGCGCTCGCGGTCGATCGGCGGATCGTCGTGTGGACGGTGACCGAATCGCAGGCGGAGCCGCAGGTGCGATTCGAGTGGGCCGTGACGTCACTCGCGCGGTTGCCGTCCGGTCGCGTTGCGGTCGGGCTCTCGAACGGCGTCGTGCGCATCATCGACGTGGCGGCGAAGGCCGATCCCGTCGTCATACAGGTTGCGACGGACGGTCCGGTGAAGCTTGCCGTGGATTCGACGGGAGCGTGGCTGGCGACGGCGTCGGAGACCTCGGGCATCGCGTTGTGGGACGCCGCGTCCGGGGCCGCGAAGACGGTCGTGGCGAAGGCACCGGTCGTCGGCACGGCGTTGGCGTTCGTCGGCAGCGGCTCCGCGTCTGCGGGTCTCGTCGCTGGATGCGAGGATGGAAGCGTGATCGAGCATGCGCTCGACGGAGCTTCCGCGCCCGTGCGACGCAAGGCGCACGAGGGGCCCGTGAACGCGATCGCGCCGCTCAGCGGCGCCGGCTATCTCACGGGCGGTTCGGACAAGCGCGCGATCCCGTGGCGAAACGGCGTGGGCGGCGCTCCGCTCGGCGGGCATACGAGCTGGGTGAGTGCTGCGGCAGGCTGGGACGATGGCCGCCATGCCGCGACGGGCACGGCCGACGGCCTCGTTGCGACGTGGATGCGGTCCGACGGCGCGAGCGGGGAGGCGTGGACGCGAACCGCAGCCTGGCGCGCGCACAACGGCGGCGTCACGGCGCTCGCGGCTTCGCCGACCGGCAAGCACTTCGTGAGTTGCGGCGTCGACGGAACGGCGTGCCTCTGGGAGTCGGAGCCCGCACCAGCCTACGACCTCGATCGAGGTCATCAGGCGGACGTATTCGCCGTGTGCTGGAGTCCCGACGGCCGCCTTCTCGCATCGGCTTCGGGCGACCAGACGGCGCGAATCTGGGACGCCGAGTCGGGCCTGGTGAAGGTCGTCTGTGTCGGGCACACGCAGACGGTGACGTCGGTGGCGTTCCATCCCCGGTCGACGTTCATCGCGACGGGCTCGGCGGATGGCACGGTGGGCCTGTGGCGCGTCGACGACGGCCGCCGCGTGGCGACGCTCGTTGGCCACCAGGCTCCCGTCTCCGCCGTGGCGTTCGATCCGACCGGTCGGTGGATCGTGTCCGGGTCGGCAGACCGGACCGTTCGCATCTGGGACGTCGAAAGCCACGAACTCCTGCGCACGCTCGAGGGCCATCGCTCCGACCTGAAGGCACTCGTCTTCTCGCGTGATGGCACCACGCTCGCCAGCGCCGCAGCCGACAACACGGTGCGCCTGTGGGATCCCAACGACGGCCGTCTCGTGCGAACGATCCACCGTGGGCCCGCCCTCGATCACGTGCACACGATCGCGTTCGGTCCCCATGCTTCCTGGATCGCCGGAGGGTCGCTGAGCGGACTCATCCAGGTCTGGGCGCTGCCGGGCGGGGAACTGGTCCGCACGCTGCAAGGGCACGAGGGAAGCGTGGAGGGAATTGGCATCTCCCCCGACGGCCGCGTCATCACGTCCGCCTCCGCCGACCGCACGATTCGCGCGTGGTCTTCCGAGGACGGCACGCCGCTTTGGACCGTGCGGCCGCATCTGTTGACCGCCTACGCGGCGTCTCCGCGCCCGGACGGCCGCGTCATCGCGACCTGCTCGTCGGATCGCACCATCAAACTGTTGGACAACCTCACGGGGCGAGTCCTGCGCACGCTGCCCGAGGTCATCCGCCCGATCACCGCCGTCGAGGTCCTCAGTCACCAGGGAAGCGTCGTCGCAGGGAGCGGGGACGGAGTGCTCTCGTGTTTCTGGTTCACCGAGCAGCGGGACGGGCCGCCCCACCAGCGGCTGGCCTGGATCCACACGATGGACCACGACGCGGAGATCGTCGGATTGGCTCACCTCGAAGCTGACGATCGTGTCGTCGCCGCGACGGCGGACGGGACGCTCGCAACGTTCGCCGCCAGGACGGGTATGCCGCGGAAGTCGCTCGTCATCCAGGATCGCCTCACGGCGCTGGCACGCGTCGGCGCGAAGGCGGGCGTGGCCGTGGGCCTTTCGCGCGGCCGCGTTGCAATCGTCGACGTGGATTCCGCAGCCGTTCGTCTCCTGGACCTGCCCGTTCCCGTCGGCGCCGTGCACGTCCTCGCGTGTTCGGACGACGGCACGCGGCTCGCCGTGGGTGGCGAGGGGAGCGCCGTCGTGATCGAGGTCGCGACCGGCGCGCTGCTCTTCCAGACGGACACGCTGCGCGACGCCGTCTCCTCGCTCTCGTTCTCCGCTGACGGCGCGCGTCTCGCGGTCGGATGCGTCGACGGTACGGTCGCCGTCTGCGATCTGGCCATGCGCCGAACGACGTTCCAGGAGCGGCGACACACGTCGGCCGTCGTCCACGTCGCCCTCGCTGGCGCGACTGCCCTCGACTCGGTGTCCGCCGATGGCAGCGTGTGGGTGGACGACGCGTCGCGACGCCGGGCATTCCTCGGGCATGGCTCCACGACGGCCTGCTCGCGCGGCTTGGCCATGTTCGTCAGCGGTCACGAGGACGGGACGTTGCAATGGGTGCTGCCGCGCGAGGCCACGTCCAGGACGCTCTCGGGCGCGGTGACGCGGGACGGCCATTGGATGCTGCGGAGTGGCGACCAGGCGACGCACTCGGGCTGGAGTCGCATCGTGACGTCGCAGCCTGGCGCCGAGGGTGCCGTGACGTACGCCGCGCCGCCGGCAGGCGGGTCGACGACGCTCACGGTGGACGCCACGGACGTGGAACTGGACGACTGCGACCGGGATGGTGCGGAGATTTCTCTCTTCATCCACGACACGACGGCCAACCCTGCATTGGAGGTCCACGTCAGCGCCGTCACGAACGGGGCGCCTGGTGTACTCGTGGAGCCTGTGCCCACCATCGGTGTGATCGATGGAGTCGTCGAGCGGAGGCTCCGCATCACGCGCATCCTCGCCCCGTCGACGGAGTCGCGCCCTGCGGACGAGAGGGTGGAGATCCGCGTCGAGTCCAGGAACGCGGGCGTCACGCTGAAGTCGGTCCGGGTTCGGACGCGTCGGCCTCGGATCACACCGATCGGATTCGTCGCTCTGCCGCCCGATGCAACGCACCATGCGCGTATCCAGTTCGCGTTGCAGAACGACGGCGATCAACCGACGGGTCCTGGGCGGATCCTGGCGGGGCTTGCGCTCGGGGAATCGGAGCCCGCGTACGAGGTCGTGCACACGGTGGCCTCGATCGCGCCCGGGGAGACCTCTCCCGTCGTGAGCATCGAGGTGCCGGCCGACGCCGCGGAACAGGGCGTCGCACTGGTTTTCGTGTGCGATCGCTGGCCCACGCAGCGTTGGCAGCTCGCGAACACGACGGACACACGTCCCACGTCGCGGCCCAAGTGAGCGGCGGCCGCGAGCCCTGCGCGGGCGTGCGGCTCCCGTGGCACGCCCGTGTCGGAGGCTCACCGGGGCGGCGTTAGACTCGCCGCTCATCCGGAGTCTCTCATGCCGCGAAAGGTCGTTGGTGGTCTCGTGCAGTGCAGCGTCCCGTCGTTCGATCCGACGGGGGCCGTCGACGCGATTCGCGACGCCATGGTCGCGAAGACGTTGCCCTTCATCGACGAGGCGGCGAAGCGAGGCGTCCAGATCCTCTGCCTGCAGGAGGTCTTCAATGCGCCGTACTTCTGCCCGAGCCAGGACTCGCGCTGGTGCGACCTCGCGGAGGAGGTCCCGGGCCCGACGACGGCGCGCATGGCCGAGCTGGCGCGCAAGCACCGCATGGTGCTGATCGTGCCCGTCTACGAGCGCGAGATGGCCGGCCTCTACTACAACTGCGCCGCGGTGATCGACGCCGACGGCACGTACCTGGGCAAGTACCGCAAGAGCCACATTCCACACACGTCGGGCTTCTGGGAGAAGTTCTTCTTCAAGCCGGGCAATCTGGGCTACCCGACCTTCCAGACGAAGTACGCGAAGATCGGCGTCTACATCTGCTACGACCGCCACTTCCCGGAAGGGGCGCGCATCCTCGGGCTGAACGGCGCCGAGATCGTCTTCAACCCGTCGGCGACGGTGGCGGGCCTGTCGCAGTACCTCTGGAAACTCGAGCAGCCGGCGCACGCGGTCGCCAACGGATATTTCGTCGGCGCACTCAATCGCGTCGGCACGGAGCCACCGTGGAACATCGGGAAGTTCTACGGCACGTCGTACTTCTGCGATCCACGGGGCCAGTTCCTCGCCACGGGGTCCGAGGACCGCGACGAACTCGTCGTCGCCGAGATGGACATGGGCATGATCGAGGAAGTCCGCCGCACGTGGCAGTTCTTCCGCGATCGGAGGCCGGAGTCGTACGGTCCGCTGACCCAACAACTGCCATGAGCGAGGGGACGACATGCGCACACTGATCAAGGGCGGGACGGTCGTCACGGCCGTCGACCGGTGTCGGGCCGACGTGCTCATCGACGGCGAGACGATCGAGGCCATCGGTCGTTCGTTCGACACCGTCACCGTGGACCGCACCATCGACGCGACGGGGCGCTACGTGCTTCCCGGCGGCATCGACGTCCACACGCACCTCGACATGCCGTTCGGGGGCACGAACTCGGCGGACGACTTCCACACGGGGACCGTGGCGGCTGCATTCGGTGGAACGACGACGATCGTCGACTTCGCCATTCCCGAGTTCGGGCAAAGTCTGCGCCAGGCGTTCGAAACGTGGATGCGCAAGGCCGAGGGGAAGGCCGTGATCGATTACGGCTTCCACATGATCATGCGCGAATCCACGGACGCGCTCCGCGCCGAGATGGGCGCCATGGTTCGCGAGGGGATCACGTCGTTCAAACTGTTCATGGCCTATCCCGGCGTGTTCCTCATGGACGACGCGTCCATCTTCCGCACGCTCCAGCGGGCGGGCGAACTCGGCGCGATGATCTGCATGCACGCGGAGAATGGTCCCGTGATCGACGTGCTCGTCGAGCAGGCGCTGCGGAGAGGCCACCGGGCGCCGAAGTGGCACGCGCTGACGCGTCCCCCACGACTGGAGGCGGAAGCGACACACCGCGCTCTGTGCCTCGCCGAGGTCGCCGGAACGCCGGTCTACATCGTCCACCTCTCGGCGGCCGAGGCGCTGGAGAAGGTCGCGGAAGCTCGCGATCGCGGGATCGAGGCCTTCGCAGAGACCTGTCCGCAGTACCTCTTCCTGTCGACTGAGAACTACGACGAGCCCGGTTTCGACGGAGCGAAGTACGTCATGAGCCCGCCGTTGCGCGACCGCGCGAAGCAGAAGGACCTGTGGCGCGGCCTGCGGCTGAACGACCTGCAGGTCGTGGCGACGGACCACTGCCCCTTCTGCATGGCGGACCAGAAGACCCTCGGGAAGGACGACTTCAGCAAGATCCCGAACGGTGCACCCGGGATCGAGACCCGCCTCGCGCTCATGCACGACGGCGGCGTCCTCGGGGGGAACATCTCGCTGAACCGATTCGTCGAGCTGACTTCCACGTCGCCCGCGAAGATCTTCGGCCTGTTCCCGAGAAAGGGCACGCTGGCGCCGGGGAGCGATGCCGACGTCGTCGTGTTCGACCCGGAGCGCAAGCAGGTCGTCAGCGCGAGGACGCACCACATGCGGGTCGACTACAACCCCTATGAAGGCCGCGAACTCAAAGGGTCGCCCGACGTGGTGCTCTCGCGCGGCGAGGTGATCGTCGAGGGCGGCCGGTTCATCGGTCGGCCGGGTCGTGGAGCGTTCGTGAAACGGTCGACGCGGTAGTTCCGGCCGTCATTCCGGGTCTCGGGGCTCCGTCGGCCGACGCGTAGAATCCGCCGCCGATGACGACTGCCAGCACGCCCGACGCGCGCTCCGAGCCGCCGATTCCGGACCACGCACCGCTGCTTGGCGATGGCCACGCCGTCGCCGAAGCCCTGCGCTGTCTCTACTGCGCCGATGCGCCATGTGTGAAGGCCTGTCCGACGGAGATCGACGTCCCCGGTTTCATTCGACGCATCGCCACGGGCAATCGGAAGGGTGCGGCACGCCTGATCCTGGATGCGAACCCGCTGGGATGGTCGTGCGGGCGGACGTGTCCCGTCGAAGTCCTGTGCGCGGGCGCGTGCGTCTACCAGGCATGGGAGAAGCCACCGATCGAGATCGGTCGGCTCCAGCGCTGGGCGACCGAGCCCTTCGTCCGCGCCGGATGGCACGCGAAGGCGCCTGGCCCCGCGACCGGCCGCCGCGTGGCCTGCGTGGGCGCGGGACCTGCGTCACTCGCGATCGCAGCGCAACTCCGCTTCGATGGCCACGAGGTGGTGATCTTCGAGAAGCGCGCGCAACCGGGCGGACTCAACACCCACGGGATCGCCGTCTACAAGCTTCCTGCCGAGGATGCGCGCATCGAAGCCGAGTGGGTGCGCTCGCTGGGTGTGGAATTCCGGCTTGGCGTGGAAGTCGGGGCCATGCGGGCGGGGGAACCGAGCCTTGGAGCGGCTGACCTCGTCCGAGAGTTCGATGCCGTGTTCCTCGGAGTCGGCCTCGGCGGCGACGGCCGACTCGGCGTCCCGGGCGAGGACCTGCCAGGCGTGATCGGAGCGACGGCGTTCATCGAGCGGTTGAAGACGAGCGGACCGGAGCGGTCGGCATTCGTCGGGCTGCGCAGAGCCGTCGTCATCGGAGGGGGCAACACGGCCGTCGACGTCGTCCGCCAGCTTCGAGGCGTAGGGGTCCCCGACGTGTCGCTCATCTGCAGGCGATCGGAGTCCGAGCTTCCCGCCTTCCGCCACGAAGTGGACGCGGCACGCCACGCGGGCGTGGTCATCCTCGATCGCCGGCGCGTGTCGGCGTTCAATCGACACGGCGCGTCCGAGTCGTCGCCCATCACCAGCGTGGACGTGCTTCCCTCCGATGGATTCGGCCCCGGCGCTCCCGTCCCTCAGCGGATTCCCTGCGATCTCGCCGTCGTCGCCGTCGGGCAGGACCGCTCGGCGGCGGCGCTCGCGCTGGCGTTCTCCGGCGTGGCTCTGGACCCGCGCGGCCGAATCGTCGTCGACCCGGCGACGCATCGCACGGGCAACCCACGCGTCTGGGCCGCCGGCGATTGCGTGAACGGCGGGCGTGAGGTCGTGAACGCCGTAGCGGAGGCGAAGGTCGCTGCCCGAGACATCTCGCGCACTCTCGGAGGCGTGTCCCATGGCTGATCTCAGCGTCGACTTCGCCGGAATCAAGGCGCCGAACCCGTTCTGGCTCGCCAGTGGGCCACCGACGAACACGGCTGGGCAGGTGATGCGGGCCTTCGACGCCGGTTGGGGGGGCGCGGTCTGGAAGACCATCGGGAACCCGATCGTGAACGTGTCGAGTCGCCTGGCGAGCGTCGACTTCGGCGGTGCGCGCGTCGCGGGACTCAACAACATCGAGCTCATCACCGATCGCCCGCTGGCCGACAACCTGCGGGAGATCGCCGAGGTCAAACGGCGGTTCCCGAAGCACGCGGTCGTCGCGTCCCTCATGACGGAGACGAAGGCCGAGTGGCGTGAGCTCGTGGCACGCGCCGTCGACACGGGAGCCGACGGGTTGGAGTTGAATTTCGGCTGTCCCCACGGCATGTGCGAGCGCGGAATGGGGTCGGTCGTCGGGCAGGATCCGCGTCTCCTCGCCGAGATCACGCACTGGGTCGTGGAGCACTCTTCGCTTCCCGTCATCGTGAAACTGAGCCCGAACGTCGCGGACATCAACGAGCCGGGGGAGGCCGCAGTCGAAGGCGGTGCCCACGCGATCGCCCTCGTCAACACGGTGAAATCCCTGATGGGAGTCGATCTCGATCGACTCGTTCCGCTTCCGCGGGTGGATCGGGCGTCGACGAACGGTGGCTACTGCGGCCCTGCGATCAAGCCGATCGCCCTTCACATGGTGGGACAGCTCGCGCGGAATCCGAACACGCGCGTCCCGTTGTCGGGGATCGGTGGAATCTCCAACTGGCGCGACGCTGCGGAATTCATCGCGCTGGGAGCTGGCTGCGTGCAGGTGTGCACGGCCGTCATGCACCATGGCTTCCGCATCGTTTCCGAGATGATCGACGGCCTCGGCGATTACCTCGACGATCACGGGATTCCGTCCGTCGCTTCCCTGCGCGGCCGCGCCGTCGGCGCGTTCGTCGATTGGGGCGCACTCGACCTGAACTACCGCGTCGTGGCCCGCATCGATGCACAGACCTGCATCGGGTGCCAGCTCTGCTACGTGTCGTGCCTCGACGGAGCGCACCAGTGCATCCATCTTCCGGGTCGCACGGAGGCGGAGGCACGTGCCGCCGGTCACACGAGGGTTCCAAAGGACGTGCCCGCGCGGCCTGTCGTCGCGCCTGCCGGGTTTCCGGAACGCTTCGTTCCCCACGTCGACGAATCCGAGTGCATCGGTTGCAACCTGTGTGCGCTCGTGTGCCCGGTGGCGGGATGCATCACGATGGTGGAGGACCGGGTGACGAGGATCCCCGAGACGTGGGACGATCGCGTCCGACGCTCCGGGGATTTCGTGCCGGGCGGGCTCGAAGAGACTCGCCGGAGGCACGACGCTTCGCCGCCGGCGGCGGAGGGCCGGGGCTCGTGACCGGTCCTGCGGCGTTCTCTCCGGACCGGATCCTCGTCGCGGACCGTCTCGGCGAGGAACTGGCGCGCTTCGTCGCGGCGCGCGTCCCCGAGCTGTCCTTCCGGGCGCGTGCACTCGAGAGCGTCACTCCCGAGGACGTGAGCTGGGCGGATACGTTCGTCGGATTTCGGCCTCCGTCCTGCGGGCTCGGATCGATTCGCTGGGTTCAATCCACCGGGGCGGGCGTCGATGCATTCCTGTTCCGCAAGCCATGGGCGACGGGACGCATCCTCACCCGGACACGCGGCCGGTTCGGCGTGCGCATCGCCGAGTACTGCCTCGCGCGCGCGCTGTTCGTCTCGCAGCGCATGCCTGAACTGCTCATGCAGCAGGCTGGCGCACGGTGGCAGAAGCTCGATCCCATCGACTTCGAGGGAACTACGGCGGTCGTCGTCGGGACCGGTGACATCGGGGCCGCGGTCGGGCGCCTGTTCCGCGGCGCCGGGGCGCGCGCGGTTGGGGTTTCGCGCACCGGCCGAGCTTCCGGTGCATTCGAGACGGTCGTCCCGTTCACCGATGTGGCAGCCGTGCTCTCGACCGCGCGATGGGTGATCCTCACGCTGCCCCTGACGGAGCAGACCTGGCGGTCGTTCGATGCCCGTGTTCTCGGCGGCTGTCGCGGCGCGTTCCTGATCAACGTCGCTCGCGGCGCGGTGGTCGACCACGACGCGATGGTTGCGGCGTTGGACGCGGGTTGCCTGACCGGGGCAGCACTGGACGTGTTCGAGACGGAGCCGTTGCCCGCCGACTCGCCACTGTGGCGCGACCCTCGCATCATCGTGTCACCGCACTGCTCCGCGCTCACCGAGGTGAGCGAGGCGGCGGGGAGCTTCCTCGATTCCCTCGCGGACATCCGCGCCGGACGGACGCCGCGCCTGAACGTGGATCCAGCCCTCGGATATTGAGCGGGTTGGGACCGGTCGACGGGGTCACTGCCAATAGATGGGCGTTCCCGTGGAGTCCAAGAGGAACGTGATCGAGCGACCGGCCAGGTCGTTCGGGGCCGACCCGCCGACGAACATCTCGTACACGGCGCGGCCCGTGCAGATGGGGTTGTTCGATCCGGCCGGACCGAAGCTGAAGTTCACGGATTGCGCGGTCGCGAGGCCGGGGTTCCCGCCGGGACTCAGACCGACGAGTCCGTCCAGCGCGGCCATGAGGCCGAAGTCGATCGTCACGGTGCCCGCGCCGGCACCCTGCGTCAGCGTGACCTTGAAGTTGTTCTGGTTCGTCGCGGACCAGATGCTGCCGAACTCGGGAACCGCCACCCAACTGAACTCGCATTGCGACGCTCCATCCGTCGCGAACTTCAGGCTCGCGTTCCCCGCGGCGCCGGCAGCAAGCAGGTTGAAGTCGTCCCAGAACGCACAGATCTTCGCCGCGTTGTTGGGCGCGGGTCCACCGGTGAATGCCGCGACCGATTCGGTGAATGCCTGGAATGGCGTCGACGTCAGGTAGCCGTTCGACCCGACGTAGAGCGTGCTGTAGTTCACGCCGAAGAACGTGAAGCTGAAGCCCAGCGCGACGGGAGTCGAAGAGTCGTCACCCGCGCCGGCAATCGGCGCGGCATTCGGCGCCGGAGCGGCGTTGCCGATGGCGAGAAACGGATCCACCGAACCTGGCGGGGGTGGCGGGTTGTGAGTGAACCCGAATCCGACGCTGTGCGTCTGCGAGACCCACGCTCCAACCGACGAGGTCGGCGAGAAGTGGATCATGCAGAACCGTTCCACCAGGTTCAGCATGAGCGGGTTCGTCGGCACCGCGAGCGTGAATGCGTGCGTCGGCCCGGTGTTCGAATCCGTTCGAAACACGGAGTTGAGGAAGCCGGGTTGCGTTCCGTCGCCGATGAAGGTCACGTTCGCGAAGCTCGGCGGCGTACCGAGGTTCGCCTCGTTCGGGCCGAAGCCGAGGCCTGGGACGGTGAACGTCGGACTCGTCGCCCAGATCACCGGCGCGGCCGCATCTGACGTCGTGTAGACGTTCGTCATCGAGCCGGGAATAGGGACGGAGTCGTAGGCAATCGTCGGAAGACACGCTGAGATCGCGAGCGCACCATTGCCGTTGATCGTGTAGTTCCGGTTGGCGTCGCCGGCTTGCTGGGCGTTGAGCACCGCAGCAAGAAGGCCCGCGAGGACGATGGGCCGCGTGGACATGGTTCAGGCACTCCAGTAATGGGGGCATCGACGCGCGCTCACGCGTCGGTTGAATGGAGACGCGGGCGCCGTGAATTGCAGGCGATCGCCGCGATTGGGCGCGGAGCTTACCAGCTCAGGAGTTGCGCGGCGCGGGATGCCACTGCGGAATCTGGCGGGGGAGTTTTTGGACGATCTCGTGTCCGCGGCGTCGATGGACCGGCGGGGTTCGTCGGCCCAAGTCGCTGTCACGCAGGGGATTGCGTGGGGCGTTGGCTGCGGCTGATTCGGCCTGCAGCCCGCGGCCGATCGTGGCGCTCGCCAGCTCTCATCGATGGCGTCGGCCCCAAACGAACACGGGCACGGCCTCTTGCCGTGCCCGTGCGCGGTCGTCCGTTGCGCGCAGAGCGCGCGATCACGGATCAGAACCAGGCGATCGGAGTGCCCGTTCCGTCGAGGATCCAGGTGATCTGCTTCCCGCCGAGGTCGTTGCCAGCCGCACCGGACGTGAACAGCTCGTACGGGTCGCGGTTGGCGCACACCGGGTTCGCGGATGCTGGGACACCCCGCGTGAGGTTGACCGCGAGACCCGAGTACGCCGCCGTACCAGCGCTGAGACCGGCCAGGCCGTCGACGGAAGCCATGAGGCCGTAGTCCATCGTGATCGTGCCGCCGCCGGCGCCCTGCGTGAGCGTGATCTTGAAGTTGTTCTGGTTCGTGGCGGACCAGGTCGTGGCGAACTCGGGCACGGACACCCAGGAGAACTCGCACGTCGACACGCCGTCCGTGTAGAAGCGCAGGGAGGCGTTGCCGGCCGCGCCGGTCGCGTTGAAGTTCAGGTCATCCCACCAGGCGACGATCTTGGCGGGTGCGGTGACCAGCGTGGCCGCCGATTCGGTGAGCGTCGTGAAGGACGTCGCCGTCAGGTAGCCGTTGGACCCGGCCCACAGCTGGGTGTACGTCGTTCCGTAGAACGTGAAGCTCATTCCGAGGGCCTGCAGCGTCGAGGTGTCGTCGCCCGGGCCGACGAGCGCCGTCGAGGCTCCGTTCGGCGTCGCGGTTCCAGCCTGGAGGAATGGATCGATCGCATTCGGGTTCGGGTTCTGGGGCGCCGCGTTCGGGATCCCGAAGCCCACGTTGTGAACTTGCGAGACCCAGACGCCCACGGGTGACGAAGCCGCGAAGTGCAGCATGCAGAAATTCTGGATCTGGCCGACGAGCGTGATGTTCGTCGGGACCGAGATCGAGAACGAGTGCGTCGTGCCGCTGAGGTTGTCCGTGCGGAAGAGCGAGTTGATGAACCCGGGCGCGCTGCCGTCCGCGAGGATCGAGACGTCGGCGAAGCCGAGGCCCGGCGTGCCGAGGTTCACCTCGTTCGGTCCGAAGGGCAGCCCCGGAAGGCTGAAGTTCGGGCTCGCAAGCCAGGCGACTGGCGTGTTCGCGTCCTGGGTCGAATAGACGTTCGCCATCGTGCCGGGCGCAGCAACCGAGTCATAGGCGACCGTCTGCGTGCAGGTCGTCGTGTCGATCGCCAGAGCACCGTTGGCGTTGACCGTGTAGTTGCGGTTGACGGTGCCGGCCTGCTGGGCGACCAGCGAGACCGACGCGACGGCGAGAATCAACAATGATCGGATGGACATTCAGGACTCCGTGTTGAGTGCTCTCGGGGCGCGAGGGTCACGAATGGCAAACCCGGGGTCGTAGGACCTCATCCCGGAGAGCGGCGGGAATCTACCATTCCGCATGCGAGAGGTGCGCGTCCGCGAGCGCGCCTTTTCCATGGTGGCCTGCAGCTTCGCAATGCGACGTCGTGACTTGCGGACGACTTCGCTCAGGCGGCACGGACAGGTCGCGTGGCGCTCCGGGCGGTCGGCGTATCCGTGGCTGGCGGCTGGTCCCACCGCGCCCGCCGAGGGTGGGTCGCTCGTCGGCGCACGAGGCTGAGTCTCCAGCGCTGGTCGTTCTCCTGCGCCGTGGCGCGCTACGGCGAGACCCAGAGCGTCACGAAGAGGCTGTTTGAAAAGTTGTTCGCCGTGACACGTTCCGGGTGGGCGGCGTCGCTCGACACCACATCCCGGATCCGTGGGCGGATCCGGTAGCTGCCCGGGGGGATCAGCGACGGGATGACGATGCGGGCAGTGACGAGAGTCGTGCCCGCCATTCCACCGGCGAACGGTGCAACGCTACCGACCGGAACCGATGCGACGACGTTTTCGCTGACGCCGGTGATGCCATCGGTGTAACCGTCGGGATCGTCGGTACCCGAGTTGGGCGTGAGGTCGAGCAGAAGCTCCAGCGTCGCCCCGGCGACCCCGGTGTCTCCCGCGTTGCGGACCGGCAGCGTCACCGAAACGGCGTAACCGGCCGGCACCGACGGCGGCGTCAGAACGGCGGCGCCCGGATCGAAGAAGAGGTCCGGTCCGCGGGGGCGAACGCGATCGCCGCCGATCGCCGAGTTCGCTGCGGTGATCCGTCCGAGGGCCGAGAGTCGCGTGGATAGGGCGTTCGCCAGGCTGATCCCCGTCTCGGCCGAGTTGGGGTCGTAGTCGAGCAGGGGCTCGGAGAGTCCCGACCCCGGAGGACTCTCCACGGTCGCGGCGAACCCGATGAATGGCATGGCGATCTCTGCAAGGACGGAGTTCATCGCGATGCGGTGGGGAAGCGTCTCGTGCCCGACGAGGGGAACGCCAGCGATGCGGATGGACGCCGTGTCGATGCGCTGGAAGAGCGGTGCTTCCTGATCGACGACGAACTCGATTCCGCTCCATTGGAGCCCGCTGATGAACGGCTCGATCGTCCCGATGTTCGGGCCGAACACCGGTGCGAGCACGTTGAGGAACCCCTGGAGCGAGTAGACGATCTCGAGGAAGTACTCGATTCGCGTGATGTTCGTGAAGGTCGCAGGCGTCTGGTTGGGATCGAAGAGCGCCGCGAGATTCGGTGCGACGACGAACCCTCCCGCGAAGTCGACGAGGTGAAGGCTGTCGCGGTTGAGGCCGCTCCGGTCCAGCGTGTGCAGCGGGAACACCTCCGCCGCAGCGGCACGGGTGACCGGGCCGGCGGCGACGTCGGCGCGGAACACGAAACTCCCGATCAGCGCCATGTCGGCGCCCTGCGGTTGAGCGGCGGCGAGGGCCGCGTCTGCCGCCAGGTTGCCGAGCGCGTTCGGCGCGCTGATGTCGCCTGGGAGGTGCACGTCGCAGTCACACAGCGTCGCGTGGAGCGGATCCGCGAATTGCGCGTTCAGTCCGCCCGGACGTGCGGCCTCGGCGGCGATGGCGTCGCTCAGGGCTTGATCCTCGGGGATCCGATCGTCGACTTCGATGAGCTTGCAATTCACGAGCGTGACGCCGTTCGTCGGGGGATCCACGGCGAGGTCGATGCGACCGAGGTATTCGCCGCGCGACCCGGACTGGACGACGAAGGTCGTCTTGCCGTTCGAGTGCGTCACCGGAACCGCGGTGTTCAGGCGTGTGTGCGAGTGTCCGCCCACGACGACGTCGATCGTCCGCCCGTTGGGTGCGACCGCCTGCGCGGCAAGTTGCAGTTCGACGTCGGTCCCCAGGTGCGAGACGCAGACGATGACGTCCGCGCCGTCGTCGGTCTGGGGATCGCCGTCCGGGTCGTCGAGGTAGGCGATCATCTGGGACGCGTAGGGAGCCGCGAGTGCGTCATAGAACGTGAGGAACTCGCTGGTCTGACTCGGGTCGGGGAAGAGCGTCCCCGGCCCGGGGACGCCGGTGTAGAGGACCTCGTCCGTATCGACGCCGAAGACTCCGATGCGGATCCCGTTGCGCTCGAAGAACAGGCTCTGATTGAAGACGAAGCCGTTTGCGAATGGTGCGTCCATCCGGGTGCGATCGAGGTTGCCGGGCGTGACGTCGGCGAATCCGTTCTCGAACGCCCCGACCACCTCCGGTGCGACCGGAACCTGCGGCAGCGTGCCGGTCGTGTCGAGCGTGGACGGATTCACGTTGCCGAAGGTGATTCGCATGTGCTGATCGAACCCGGGGAACGCCGTCGCGAGCACGTCGTACAACCGCTGCGAGCCGAACTGGTGGTCGTGGTTTCCCACCTGGCACACGTCGTATCCCAGCCGATCCAGCAGTCGGAAGACGAACGCACCACCGTCCGCGTCGTAGAACAATGACCCTTCGAAATTGTCCCCCGCGTTCAGCGCGAGGATGCCCGTGTTCCGCGCGGCCGCCTCGTCGCGGATCCAGCTCATCAATCTGGCGTGACGCGCGAGGCCGCCCTTCGACGGGTTGCCGAATGGCACCACCTGCGCATGGATGTCGTTGGTGAAGAGGAGCGTGAGGTCGTAGTGCGCACCGGCGGGCGGCCCGCCCAGATCGATCGTCGGCAGAGAGTGCGTCTGGCGGACGTCATTCCGACCACAACTGGTGAGTCCGATCGCCGCCAACGAGACGATGGCGACCGCGACCGTGCGGGCAAAAACCGGGGCGAGTGCGTTGGCTGACATGGCGAGGATCGTAGCTGCGATCGTCCGCGACGCGACGTCGTGGGGTGGCGCTTGTATACTGCCGCCTTCGCGCCGCACCGGCGCCCTTCCTGAGGTGATTCCATGATCTGCCACTCACGCATCCGCAACCTGGTCGCGTTCGTCGTCCTCTGCGGGGCGGCTCTCGCTCAAGCGGGCCTCGGTTCGCAGGGCCCGGCCACACTCCTTACGACACCCGCGAAGCTCGGTGGAACGCTCACGTTGACCATCGGCGCGACCCCTGGCGCACTCTATGCCGTCGCCGTCGACGGTCTGCCGGGGCAGGTCCCCGTGCCAGGCGTCGGCACGGTTTGGCTCGGGCTCACGCCCGGGCTCTTCTTCCTCCTCGACGGCTTCGCGGCCGGAATTCCGCCGATGCCGGGCAGTGGCCAGGCTTCGTTTCCGCTGGCGATTCCCGGCGTGCCTGGGCTGGACGGGCTGACCGTCTACTCGCAGGTCGTCGCCACCGCCGGCGCAGGCTTCGCACTGAGCAACGCCCGCTCGATCCAACTGGGCACCCTGGACTCCTACCACGGGGCGTTCGGAGCGATGACCGAGGCACGAGCCTTCCAAAAGACCGCCATACTCCCCAACGGTGGCTACCTCATCGTGGGCGGCGGCTCCGGCGCTCTGCTCGGGCCGATCTCCTCGGCAAACTGCGAGCGGTACAACCCCTATCTGCGCACGTTCACGCCCGACACGGCCATGTCGACCCCGCGAACGCTCCACACGGTCACCACGCTCCAGGACGGGCGTGTGCTGACGACCGGCGGATCACTCACCGGTGGGCCGGGCCTCGCGACGACCGAGCTCTACGATGCGGCGACGAGCACGTGGAATCCCGGCCCGACGATGAACACGACCCGCATCGGTCACACGGCGACGATGCTCAACAACGGCCGCATCCTGATCGCTGGCGGTGCCAGCTCGTTCACCGTGAACCCGCCGGGATCGACGAACTACCTTCCGATCTTCCAGGCCGCGCAGGACACGGCGCAGGTCTTCGACCCCGCGACGAACACGTTCACGAACGTCGCGAACATCATGTCGTCGAAGCGCTTCGGCCATGCGGCGATCAAGCTCAACAGCGGTCGCGTCCTCTTGTGCGGCGGCGTCCGCGGCGGCACCAGCCTCTTTGGAGTCGGAATCCCGCAGTACGCGACGACGTGCGACCTCTACGACCCGGCCACGAACGCGTTCATCTCGATCCCGAACATGGCCGTCTCGCGCATTGCCCACACCCTTAACCTCCGGCCAGATGGCACGGTTTTGGCGGTCGGCGGCGCGGGCGGGACGCTGGTTGCGACCACCGGCTCGACGGAGATCTACAACGAGGTGTCCAACACCTGGACGGCCGGCCCCGCGTTGCCGGGGGGCGTGACGCTCGCCCTGCAGGCATCCGTCACGATGCCGGACGGCTCGATCTACATCAGCGGCGGTGCCGTGGGTGCCGTGGGGAATTTCACTGCCGTCGCCAACGCATACCGGTACACGGCTGCCACCGGATTCACGCTTCTGAACCCCATGCCGTTGGCGCGACAGGCGCACACGGCCGACTACACGCCGGAGGGTGTGATCCTGATCGGTGGCGGCGGGACCGCGAACCAGGGTGCCGCGCTCACGAATGCGGAGATCTGGACCCCGACGCCGTGACGCGCTCGTCCGTGGGCGGCGCACGCGCGCCCGAGCGCGGGAGGCGAACCCTCGATGTCGTGGTCGTGCTCGCCTTCGTCGCCGTCGCCTGCCACGGCCAGCGCGCCGCTGACTTCGTTGCAACCGATGCGCGCGCGGCCGGTCGCGGGGGCGTCGACGTCGCGATCGCGGAGGACCTCTCGGCGCTGTTGAGCAACCCCGCCGGGCTCACGCGCATCGCGAATGCGTGGCGCTTCGACATCACTGGGCGCGGCTTCTGGTTGCGCTCCGGCTACGAAGACGACTTCAATCCCCAGGGGGTTGAGGACGAGCGCTTCGTCGCCGCGCCCTACGTGAGCCTCGCGTGGGACCCGTCACCCGGCGACGCCGGCGAACCCGACGACATCCGTTTCGGGCTGGGGCTGCAACACATCGCGGGCTTCCGCAGCGACCTCGAACTCCACACTCAGGACTTCGTGGAGCCCATCTCCACGCATCGCATGGTCGACTACCTCTACACTGGCGTCCATTTTGGCGCGGCGTGGCAGGTGTCGCGTGAGATGTCGTTCGGGGCGACGATCTCGGTGACCGAGTCCACGCTCGACGATCTCGAGCCACTGGAGATTCCCGTCCTGACATTCCAGGGCGCGAGTCCGCTCGGAACCCCCTGGGGCGTGTTGCTCCACCAGCAGTTCGGCATCGACGACGTGCGGATCGAAGGGCACTTCGAATCGGGAACGGCACTGGGATTGGGCACCACGCTCGGATGGATGTACCGGCCAAGCGCGGATTGGAGCTTCGGCCTCGCCTGGCGATCGCCCGCGTTCAGGCAGGACTACCGGGGCGAAGTCACGGTCGACATCACGCGGATCTTCGGAGAGCCGGACCCCATCACGTTCCCCGACGGGTATCTCATCCATTACGACGGTCACGTCCAGGGCTTTGGCTACCCGCAATCCGTCGCCTTCGGGGCCGCGTGGCGTCCTGCGGAGGACGTGCGCTTGTCGGCCGAAGTCCGATGGACGAACTGGTCGGCGACCCATGACGCCTTCGTCCTCGACCTGCGCAACGGCGACAACCCGGGTTTCAACGCGTTCGTCGGTGCCGATCACCTGCGCGTGGTCGAGGCCTTCGATTGGCGCGATCAGGTGACGGTGTCGCTGGGCGCGGAGTGGGAGTTCCAGCCCGGCTGGACGGCGCGGATCGGGGGACTCGCACAGACCGCCGCGGTCACCGACGCGAGCGCCAACCCGAACGCTCCGGCCTACTCACGTTTCCAGGCTGCTGCCGGCATCGGGTATCGCGAGCAGGATTGGTCCGTCGACCTGGCGTGGCAGCACACGTTCGAGCGATCGATCCACGTGGATCAGAGCCTCGTCTCCAGCGATCTGGACGGATCGCACCAATCGTTCGCCGTCGACTCCGTCTTCCTCACGTTGTCGTTCTGGTTCTGAGGTCGGCGCGCGATTCAGGGGCCGATCAGAACGTCCAGTCCGGGAGTGAAGCTCGTGATCGCGGTGAGGGCCACGCCCTGCACGTACTGGTGAAGCCCGACGAGGGACGGCAGGTTCGGCACGGTGAATTGGACGGAGGCGTTCGGCCCCAGATCGAGGAGGAGGTCCGGGGACACGCGGAGAAAGCACCCGACGAATCCGAACGGCGTGAGCGACCAGGGCAGCGGCGTCGCGCCGTACGCGGTGTTGGAGAACCCCACGCAAAGGGCGTGTCCGGAGTTCGCCCCGCTCTGGATCTGGATCGTCAGGCTCGATCCGAGCGTCGGTGATCCAAACGCCACGAGGTTCGCGCCGTTGCACGAGGCTCCGAAGGTCGTGGGGCTGACGAAGTAATCGAAAGCCTGCGCGAGCGCACCGGTTCCGCCGACGGAGTTGACGGTCACGTTCACCCACCCCGCGGATTGGGGCGGAGCCGTAACGACGAGGGACGTCTGGCTGACGACCGTGAACGTGGTCGCCGGGACACTCCCGAAGACCACCGATGTGGTCCCCAGGAAGTTCGTCCCTGAGATGGTCACGCCGCCGAGCCCCGTCGTCGGCCCGTGATTGGGTGCGATGGTCGCGACGGTGGGCGGGGGCGGAGCCCCGGCGCTCGTCAGGCTCACCGAGTCGACCATCCATCCGAGCGTGGAGTTGTCGGTGCCGTTGGCAGAGAACCGGAATCCGAGCTGAATCGATTGGCCCTGGAAGCCCGGCGGAATCGTGTGTGTTTCCAGTTGCGTCGCACCGACGTTGCCGGCTGGCGTGCCGACGTTCGTCCAGACCGTGCTGCCTGCGGGCCGCACGGCGACGACCGTCGAGTCGCCGCCTGCCGAGTCGAGCATGCGCTTCGAGAGGTAGGTGAGCGTGTACGGGGGCGTCCCGATGAGCGGGATGAACGGCGAGACGAGATCGCCGGAGTTCGAGATCCCCGCGCCCGTCGAGTAGTTGCAGCTCGTCGTTCCTGCGTTGTAGGCGACGAGTGGAGTGAGGGCACCGCAGGACCCGGTCGGCGCATAGTGCCAAAGTCCGTTGTTCTGGTTGAGCATGGCCCAGCCGGTCGCACCCGTCGTGAACGCGTCGGAGAAGATCACGGTTTGAGCGGGAATCGGGTGGGCCGACACGGCGAGCGTCACCGCGAAGGCGGCCACGGAACGGATCCAGTGGATGGAGTGCGACCTCGGTGCTTTGGGCTTCATGCGTCGGCGACCGGACGTTCGGCGTGTCGCCGGGTCACACGTCCCGTGACGAACCGTCCGGCGCCGTTTCACCGAACGCGAGGTACCCGGTCCGGTCGACTTCGCGGCGCCCGAGCTCGCGCGTGAGGGTTGGTGGCGAGTTCCTGACGATGACCCGCGTCCCCTCGTGGACGGCCCGCGCGAGCAGGTCCGCCAGGACGTCGACGGCGCCGGGTGCAGAGAGATCGGCGCGTCCCAGATCGAGGTCGAGCCGGGTGGCTCCCGCGACCCGAGCCTCGAAGAAGTTCGCGAGGCAGGTGCAGCCCTCGACGTCGATGAGTCCCACGAGGCTGACGCTCGTCGTGTCTCCGTCCTCCTGGTGTTTGAACTTCATGTCGGCGTCATCCCGTGCGGAATCGGGTTTCGAGCACGTGGATCTCGTTTTCCACTCGCGCCGCGTCCTCGGCCCGGCCGCGGGCTCGCAACGCGTGGGCGAGGATCTTTCGCGGGCGGATGGCGAAGGGCGCTTCGCTCGCGGCGCGCTCGAGCTCGCGGATGAACAGCGCCGGGTCCGCACCGAGGGCGTTCGCGACGTTGTTGCCCGGCGCGCCCACGATGGGCGAATACAACCGGTAGGTATGTGACGCCAGTACCTCCTCGCGGTCGGGCCGATCCTTCAAGAACAGGACCGAGGAGTCGTCGAACCACACGAGCTTCCAGTCCGGGCGGGCCGTGAGGAACGCGGGGATGTTCGCGCCGGGCTCGTTGTAGAGGAGCACGGCATCGAGGCCGAACTCCCGTTCGAGCGCCGCGAAGTTCTGCGGCGCGTCGTTGGAGGCGAGATAGCGTGCATAGAACGCTTCCGGATAGACCTGATTCCTTCCGTCGATGAACACGCGCACTCGGGGATGGAGCCGCCAGATGAGGTACGACCCCATGTCGTACTGGTTGAACAGGCGCACCGGAGCGGGCGAGTTTTCGAGGATCCTGCACGCGCCCTCGGGGTAGACGTGCATGTCGACGCCTCCGCCGAACGTACGGATGGGGCCGCGGATCGGGTTTCCGGCGAAGATCAACCCGAAGGCTCCCGCAAGCATCACGCCGCCGATCGCGATGCGCGCGAGTCGACTCACGACCGCGTCGCGCAATCGCGCGGCGATGAGCGGGAATGCGACGAGCTCGAACTTCGCCGTGAAGCGCGCGGCCGACAGCGCCATGGTGAAGAACAGGCCGGCGAAGAGGACCTCCTCCGCGCGGAACCGCCTGGGGAGCGCGATCACGAACGCGACGGCGACGACGCACGTCCAGAAGAGGATCTGCATCCAGGACCCGGCGTAGGCGGGCGCCGAGATCGGCATCCACTCGTAAACGTGCTTGCGGTAGAGATCGAACCCGGCCTGCTGGAGCGGATAGAGGAGCGAATCCGCGAAATAGGGGTTCGCGAGCGATGCGAGGACGACGGCTGCGAGTTCCACGACCAGCCGCCGCACCTGCGGGTCCGCGCGGACCGGACGTCGTCCGACGAGCGCACGCATGGCCGCCGCCGCCAGGGCGAGCCCGACGAGGATCGGTCCGAGTACGGCCCCCGAGTGGAGGTTCACCCAGACGAGCTGGATCAGCGGAAGCCGCCATCGCGGCGTGCGGACGCCGTCCCGAATGCCGAGTAGCGCATCGACGTACGCCGCGACGGCGACGAAGTTGAAGAGGTGCGCGCGGTCGATGAAGCGATCGCTCATGGCGAACGCCGTCGCCGCGAGAAGCAGCGCAGCGATCGGGGCCGGCGTGCCCGCCCGGCGGGCCATGCGCAGGAGCAAGCCTGCCATGGCGAGGAGCAGCGCGCAGCGCAGCGCGATCAGGCCCCAGGGACCTCCGACCTGGTGCGCGCCGAAGAAGACGAGGTTCGCGAGCCACTCGTGATTCACCCAGCGTGCGCCGGTGAGCGTGAACGAGAAGTCGTCGGTCGACAGGATGCGTCCGCTCGCGAGCGTGAGCTCGCCCGTCTTGAGGTAGATCCACACGTCGTCCGAGACGACCGGGGTGATCGAGAGGATCGCGACCAGCGCGAGGCCGGCGGCCTCCCACGGAATACGGCGCGGGGGAACCTCTGCCGTCGGCGTGGCGCCCAATGGTGACTCGGCGGCTGGCGGACTGCCGCGCCTCACTTCTCTTTCGACTCCGGTCCGCGGTGGCTGGCGCCCGGGTGCGATGCGAGCCACGCGCTCCACTCGGCGGCGGTCGTCGGGTGGGCGTTGACGTAGCGCTCCAGGAGTCCGTCGCGGGCCTGATCTCCCAGTTCGGGGTCGTTCAACGCGGCGATCACGAGGTTCGATCCGGCGTCGCCACCGTCGCGGAAGAGCGCGATGGCGGCCGTCCAGCGGACGACTACCTCCGAGTCGGTGAGCATCTCCTCGAGACGCGCGCGGCCGTCACGCGAGCGGGCGTGGCGGCCGATCAGCCGCGCGGCCTCCTGGCGTACGAGTGCGGATGCGTTTCGACTCTGTGCGAACACGGTCTTCAGGGCCGGCGCCGATTCGTCGACCAGTGCGAGGAGCGGATCGAGGGCTCGAAGCGCGGCTACGGCGGAGGAGTCGTCTTGGCCGGCGAGCGGGATCAGACGGCGCACGGCCGCACCGACGTCAGGATGCGCGGCGAGGACGCGCAGTGCGGCATTTCGGCCCGGGCATCGGGGATCGCCGAGAACCTCGGTGGCGCCACCGATCGCCTCCGGGTCGACCGCGGTCATCAGCTTCACGACGATGCGCCAGCGCTCCGCCGCGAGCGGGTCGTCCACGACCCACCGTTCCTCCACCTGGCGAACGCGCAGGGCACGCAGCAGCGTGGCACCGGCCTCCGGATCGTCGTCGATCAGACAGTCCGTGAGGAGTTCCAGAACGGGGGGATCTCCGGCACGGTCGGCGAGCCGTTCGAAGACTCGGCGACGCACGGCCGGATCCGCATCGTGGGCAAAGCCTCCGAGGGCGGACGCCGGCATCGCGATGGCATCGAGGATCAACGCGTCGAGCACCGAAACGCGCTCGTCCGCTCGCAGGCCGAGCTGTCCGAGTTCCAGGAGCAGAGCCGTCGCCCATTCGTCTCCCGCGTTCACGAGCGTCGTGAGGTGGCGTGCCGCGGATTGGCGGACGTCCGGATCGTCGTCATTCAGTCGTGCACGCAGCGGTGCCAGCCGCTCGGCCGCCATCGCCATGGCGATCTCGGGATTGCATCGACGCATGGCGCGCATGGCGAGGTTCATGAGGTCGCGCTCGCCGAGGTAGTAGCCGCGATCGATCAGGACCTCTCCCTCGGGCGAGACGAAGATGTGCTTGGGGACCTGGAACGGCGCCTTCCCGATCAACGTCGAGCGGATCCACGGCTCGACTTCCTGATGAGCGCGGCAGGGGATCCTCCCGTAACGCGAGCAGACGCCATCGACCTCCATGTGCGCGACGCCCGGTGCGATTCGACCCCCGGGGCCGAACACGTTCGAGATGACGCAGGGCATGGCGCGGAGCGTCTGCACGACTGCCGGATCGCGGAAGTGGTGCTCGGCCATGGCGTCGTTCGCCGTCTCGCCGTCCATCGCGAGCGCGAACAGGATCGGCCGTTGCGCCTCGCGCGCGAGGCGGAACGCGGCATCCGCCGACGGCTGCCAGGGAACGGATGCGGGAGGGGGATCGGAGTCGTGGGCCAGCTCGACGTGGACGACGTGCGAATCGGCATCCGCGCCCGACCCCGTGACCCCCGTGCCCGGTTCGAAGGTGACGACCTGCGTGAGGAACCCCTTGGCGCGGATCTCCGCCGTCAGGACCTGCCGCGGGAGCTGATTCAAGGTCAGAGTGCCGTCGGCGCCCGAACTCGCGTCGCGCACGGAGCCACGCTCCGGGCTCTCCGTGACCAGGCCGCGGACGTCCAGTCGCCCCGCAACCGCCGGGCGAACGTGGATCTCGGCGCCCGGCACGGGTTCGTCGTCTGGCGACTCGATCCGGAACGTCGTCCAGGTCCCCAGGCCGGCGACGATCTGCGCGGCCGGTCCGACTGGCGGTCCGTCGCGCTCGGGGCGCTCGGGAAGCACGACGGCCGACTGGGTCGACACGCCATCCGTCGTCACTTCGAACACGACCGGCTGCCCGGGCGGCAGCCCCTCCACGCGGGCGATTCCGGCAGCATCGGTCTTCGCGGGGAAGTCCTGGCGATCGAGGCTCGAGTAGGCGATGGCGA
The DNA here is from genome assembly GCA_044222185.1 of Planctomycetota bacterium. Classification (GTDB taxonomy): domain Bacteria; phylum Planctomycetota; family CAIWVZ01; genus JBGANV01. The sequence continues at coordinate 1,657,905 of JBGANV010000001.1, read as the reverse complement.
AGGGGAGTCGGGCGTGCACCTCCGCATCCGACATCGGCGACAGGTGCTCGTCGACGACGCGGACGGCCGCCACCCAGCCCGGTTCCAGGAGAAGCGTCATCGGCTCCGAGCCGTCGGGGCGGGCGGTCGCTTCGAGGAACGCATACCCCTTGGCACGGACCCCGAACGACACGGTCTCGTCGCCCGGCGGCAGACCGTCGAGGGTGAAGGACCCATCGGGGCCCGTTCCGACCGGCTCGCTCCCGATCCCCTGGGTGATCTGGGCGCCCGGAACCGGCTTGCGATCGCGTCGATCGAGGACGATCCCCCGGACCGTGGCACCGCGTTCGAGCAGCATGTCGACGGGGCCGGAAGTCGGAACGACCACGGGCTTTGTGAGCGACACGAATCCCGAGGCGCGGGCTACGAGCACGTAGTTGCCCGGCCGGGAGGTCGGGGCTTCGAAGGTCCCGTCTGCACCGACGGCGATGGCGCGGCCCTCGCGGGACCGGCGGCCTTCGCGGAGTTGGAGAGTGACGTTGGGCGGGGGCGAATCGGACCCTGCGGCCACGACCCGACCGCGAACGACGGTCGGGCGGCTGTCCTGCGCGGGCAGGCCCAGCGGCAGGATGACGAGGAGGGCGAGCGCGGCAGAGGAACATCGGTGCATGATCGGCCTTCCCAAAAACCCCATGGTGGGGCCATGATAGTGCGCCGTGAAAAAAGCTCCCCGGAACATTCGCGAATGCCATTCGTCTCATCCGCGCATGAAGCTCGCCACCTTCACGGCTCTCGTCACGTTCCTTGCCATGGCCTGCGGCCGGCCCGAAGCCGGCATCGCGCAGAACCGTGCGGCGTCGGCGTCGTTCGATCAGCTCGGCTCGGAGCCGCAGGAAGCGCCGGCGCGCAAGCCGGAGACGCGGCAGCAGCAGCCTGCGCAGTCGCAACCGGCGGCACCGGCCGCCGACGTGCCCAGGCTCACTGGCGACAAGGCGAAGGACAAGGCGACGTTGATCGCCGCGCTCGAGTCCGTGAAGAAGGACATGGCGGACGTGACGGCCGCATGGAAGAAGGCCACGGCCAACGGCGTGAAGGCCGGCGATGCGGCGACGATCGAACGGCTCGCTCAGAAGAACAAGGAACTCGCCGCGAAGACGGCGCAGCTCCAGGACATGCTCGACAAGTTACGCAACTGATGTGACGGATGACCGAAGGGAGGTGATCGCATGAAAAACGCGCTTCTGCTCTTGGTGATTCCCGCCTGCCTGCTCTGCACGGCATTCATGCCGGCCGAGCGGCGCTGCCACTCGTGGCAGTACCAACAGGCGCGGCAGCAACTCGACCGCATGCTCCTGACGAAGGCTCAACAAGATGCGATCCGGACGTTCGACGACGAGTTCCACAAGAAGTGGAGCGAGACGCACCGCACGCTCGGATGCTCGCATCACGAGGATCACGCGAACGAGTTCATCGCCGCCGCAGCCGGCGTGCTCAACTCGGAGCAGTTCCAGAAGTTCCGCGGACGTCAACGCAATCGAAGCGAAGAGGTCGGATACGACATCTGGACCAACGCCCAGTACATCGACAACGTCCTCAAACTCGCCCGGTCGCTTTGATCGCCCGGATCTCTGACTCGCGGCTCCTGCTGGTCCTCGTCATCGGACTGGCGGGAGCCGCTTCATTTGGGCAGGAGTCGAGGCCCGCCGAGGACCCCGTCCCTCGCGACATCCTCGGCGCGATGATCGAGCTGGCGCGCCGAGCGGATCCATCGTTCGCGCGTGGGCCCGTGCGGGCGCAGCTGGACGTGTTCGAACTCGACCTGAGGGAGCGGCTCGCGGCGCGTTGGAGCGCGCACGACCGCGTGCGCGTGCTCTCGGACTACTTCTTCCGGGAGCAGAAGTTCACCGCGAGCGCGGACCTGGCCGACCCTGGGAACTTCTACCTCCACAAGGTCCTGCCCGGGCGCCAGGGGTACTGCCTCTCACTCTCCGCGGTGATCCTCACGGTCGGCCGCCGACTCGGGCTGCCGCTTCACGGCGTGGCCGCGCCCCGTCACTTCTTCGTGCGGTGGGACGACGGGACGACGCGGCTGAACATCGAGACGACGGAGGACGGACGTCAACGGCCGGACGAGTTCTACCGTGCACGTGGCATCAGCCCGGATGCGGAGAAGGGCGGCGCCTACCTGCGCAACCTCACGGACGCGGAAGTCGTCGCATGGCTCCTCAACAACGATGGGTACGTGAACTGGACCGCGGGTCGAGGCGAACTGGCGTCGCGACGATTCGATGAAGCCCTGGCGCTGCACCCGGACCTGCTCGAGGCGGCGATCAACGCGGGCATCGTCGCAGCCGAGCGCGGCGACCGCGCCGGCGCCGACGCGCGCTTTCGAGCCGTCCTGAAGTTCATGCCGGACGACCTGCCGACGCGGATCAACCGCTCCCTCGTCGCGATCAAGGACGAACGATTCCGAGACGCCCTGGTCGAGCTGGACGGGCTGAATCGCGCGTCCGGGGCACTGGCCGCAGCGCAACGGGAGATGGTGATGGCCACGGTTCTCCGCCCGGAGACCTGGCGCCGCTATCAACTGCAGGTTCAGCGCGATGGTGAGGCGTTGCGCCAGACCAGACGGCTGGCGCGCGGCCTCGCCGCCACGTATTTCCCGCGCCCCGACCTGTCGGGCGAGCCGCGCCGCCGCATCGATCGCGCCGTCGACTTCGAGTGGCGTTGGGACTCGCCCATTGCAGGAATTCCCGCGGACGATTTCAGCGCGAGGTGGGAGGGATACGTGGACCTTCCGTCCGACGGCGCGTGGTCGTTCCTCGGCGTCGTCAACGATGGGATCCGCCTGTGGGTCGACGACGTGCGGCTCGTGGACGACTGGAAGGAGAACGAGGGCGCCGTATTCCAGCAATCCCTGCGGCTGTTGAAGGGGTTGCACCGCGTGCGGGTGGAGTTCTTCGAGCGCGTGCGGTTCGCTGGCATCACCCTGAAAGTGAAGCGCGCGGACGAAGATCGCGAGCTGGGCCCGTCCGTCTGGTGGCACGGCGAGTGAGACGACGAAGGCGCTCACCGCCCCCGAGGACGGGAGTTTTCTGCGAAACGACGTATTTCGTCTCATCGCGCCGAGGTGAGCGCGACATGGGAGACGTTGGATGTCAGATCGCGTTCGCGGCCGCGCCTCGATCAAGCCGATCATCGCGCTGCTGATCGTGTTCGCCGTGTTTAGGCTCGGATCGTGGGTCCGGACCGGGTTCTCCGGCAATGGATCGTCGACGGCGGCGGGGGAATCCGGATCGGAAGTCACTCTGACCGTTCCCGATCCGAAGGCGAGCCGCGATGGCATCGCGGTGGCCGTGCTCGTCGACACCTCGGGCAGCATGAAGGAACGCGTCGCCGGTGCGGGGAGTGAGCGGCGGCCGAAGATCGAGATCGCCCGGTCGTGCCTCGCGAAGATCGTGGAGCGCATGGAAGGGTACGCCGCCGAGGATCCCAAGCGGGTGTTCGAACTCAGTCTCTACGCCTTCAGCGGGAACGATGCGGCGCTCCTCAGCCCACTCGGTCCGCCCAATGCGGCAGCGGCCGAGCGTCTCCTGCGGACGTTGAAACCCGATGGGGGAACGCCCATCGGTGATGCCGTCGCGAAGGCCCACCGCGACCTGGCGAGGTCCGGGCTGAATCGGCGCCACGTCCTCGTCGTCACTGACGGTGAAAACACCACCGGCGCGGCCCCAGGAGAGGTGGCGCGCGCCATGGCAGTGCTGCGCGAGGATCAACGGTCCGCCGTCTACATCGTCGCGTTCGATGTGAATGCCGCCGTGTTCAACGACGTGAAGGCGAACGGGTGGTCGGTTTTCCCGGCCGCCAACGAGAGCGAACTCGGGTCGGCGCTGGATGCGCTCGTCGGCGAGCGGATCCTCCTCGAAAAGTAGCGGGTGGCGCCCCGGGCGGCGCCGGCGCGATCACGACTTCCGCTTCAGCGCGTCCTTGTGGACCATCACGGACAGGGCCTTGGCGCGCAGGTAGTTCGCCGAGATGTAGACGTAACCCTCGAAAGGCCCGGTCTTCGGGCCCCAGGAGTTCTTCGTCAAGTAGTAGGTGCCGCCGTCCTTGTGCTTCGCGACGCCAACGACGTGCATGAGGTGGTCGTCGGTCGTTTCGCGCTTCTTGAACATCGCGTCGCGGATCTCCTGGGTGACGGCGCCTTCCTTCTCCAGCTCCTTGGGGAGCTTGGCGATCCCGCGATCCATGCGGAACCCCGGCTCGCTGACGTCGGCGTCGAGCGCGACCGTGTATCCGCCGCGAACCGCGGAGTCGATGGCCTCCATCATCTCGTCGATCGGCAGGTTGACGTACCCCTGGAACCGCAGCCAGTTGTCCGGCACCAGGAGCTCGGCCGGTTGGTGGAACGGCGTGGCACCGTAGGACATCACCTCGATGTAGTCGTCGACCGGGAGCTTCAGGAACTCGTCGGCGAACGTGCGCGGCGTGTATTGCTTGCCCTCGTATTCGAAGCTCGCCGGAGGCGTGCCGATGTAGGCGTCGACGATGCCCATGATGGCGTCTTCCCAGTGCGCCGACGGCTTGGCGTCCTCCTTGGAGAGCTCCTTCAGAATCACGTCGAGGAACTTGAACATCTCGGCGTGGTTGTGACGGGTGTCCCCGTTCCGGAGGCCCGAATAGACGCTCTGCGGCACGGCCCCGTGTTGGCGGATCAGGTAGGGGAGGTCGTGGGCCAATCCGCCCTCGCCGAACTGGGCGTGCCCCTGGAGGGCGACGAGGCGGCGAGCCTTCTCCAGGATCGCCATGCGCGCGAAGTAGATCTCCGAAAGGTCGACCTTCTTCTTGTGGAGCCGCTCGACCTCCGTCTCGAGGAAGGAAGACGTGGCAAAAGACCAGCAAGTCCCGGTGGACCCCTGGTCGATGACTCCGAGACGGGGATGTTCGGCCTCGATCGTGAAGGGGTTGTCCGCGGGCTTCTTCTCGGTCGTGGGCTCCTGCGCGCGCAGGCTGGCCTGCGGTGCGAGAGCGATGACGACGACGAACGCCAAGACCGCGCGGAGCGGATGCAGGACTTTCATGCTGGGGTCCTCTGGAACTTCGAAGCGTGATGCCGCGACGTATCACAACCCGGGGTGCGGCGATGTGGGGCGGATCTTACCGCTGCCGCGCCTGCACACCGTCATCTTCAGCGCGCGTGGGGGCGAGGTCGGAGCCCGCTCGGGCCTCTTTGCGAAGCCCAGATCGTGTGGCAGAATCCGCGGCCCCATCGCGCCCGAAAGGTCTTCGAGTGGGGACATGAGGCCCCGTCGTCTAGGCCGGTCTAGGACATCAGGTTTTCATCCTGGTAACACGGGTTCAAATCCCGTCGGGGTCATCGCAGGGACGAGGCGGCAGCTTTGCGCCTCCACGTGGTCCGCGTCGCCGTTCAGGCGCCGTATGTGAAGCCAAGGACGGCTGCCATGGATCTGGACCGCATCATCCACGACATCGCGACCGCGACGCGCGACGAGTTTGCGCGCCGCAACTCGGTGATGTCCTTCAACCGGTACCTGCAGCTCCTCGGGACCAAGCCGGCAAGCCTCACCCGGTCCTCGCCCCGCTACCTGGTCGACGCGCTCGATCACTTCGGCACCTACGAGGTCCGGGGAATCGGCGGGACGGCACGGCGCTGGCGAGCCTTCGACGATCCGGGTGCGGCCGGGGAGGCGAGCCTCGAGGTCTTCGGCCAGGAAGAGGTCCAGCAGCGGATCTACGACATCCTCTGCGAGTTCTCGCGCCGCGGGCATCCTGACCGATTCATCCTCCTCCACGGCCCCAACGGCTCGGCCAAATCGTCGATCGTCGAGTCGTTGGTCCGGACGCTGGAGCGGTACTCGCAGCTCGAGCAGGGGGCGATGTTCCGGTTCTCCTGGATCTTCTGCGAGGCAGGAGACCAGGAGCGCCTCGGGTTCCAGCCCGAGCGCATCGTCTCCGAACTCGAATCCCTCGCCGAGGTCGACGAACGCCTGATCTCGTCGCGCATCCCGTGCGAGATGAAGGACCCGCCATACCTCCTCATCCCGAAGGATCACCGGCGGCGATTCCTCGAAACCGTGCTCGGGGCGACGTCCCCCGAAGAACGCGCGCGCTTCCAGTGGAACGAAACCGTCGTCGAGGGCGACCTCTCGCCGAAGTCGAAGGTCATCTACGACTGCCTCCTGAAGGCGTACAACGGCGACTGGCGGAAGGTCGTCCGCCACGTGCGGGTCGAGCGCTACTACGTCTCGCGTCGCTACCGCACGGCGTCGGTGATGATCGAACCCCAGGCGTCGATCGACGCGCAGGTGCGCATGCTCGGACACTCGAACATGGGCGGCCTGCCTCCCGTGCTCCAGCACGAGACGTTCTCCGAGGCCTTCGGCGACCTGATCGATGCGAATACGGGGATCGTGGAATTCAGCGAGCTGTTCAAACGCCCGATCGAGGCCTCCAAGTATCTCCTCACGACGGCCGAGCGAGGGTTGTTGAACCTGCCCGGGTACACGGTCCAGCTCGACGTCGTCATGTTCGGGACGACGAACGAGAAGTACCTCGCGGCGTTCAAGCGCGACCCGGCGTTCCCGGCGTTCAAAGGGCGTTTCGAACTGGTCCGCGTTCCGTACCTCCTCGAGTACAAGAAGGAGGCTCAGATCTACGCGCGCCACCTCGCGCACCTGAAGGGCGATCGCCACGTCGCGCCGCACACGGCGACCGCCATCGCGCTCTGGGCCGTCCTGACGCGGCTGAAGCGGCCCAGCGCGACCCGATACCCGCAGGCCGTCCAGGGTGCCGTACGCCGCCTGAACCCTCTGCGGAAGGCGCGTCTCTACGATCGTCTCGAGCTTCCCTCGGATCTCGGGGACGAGGAGCAGAAACTCCTGCGTGCCGAGGTCAAGAACCTGCGCGGCGAGTTCGACGGGATGGAGGAAGAGGTCGAAGGCTACATGGACGCGGCCTACGAGGGGCGCGACGGCGCGAGCCCCCGGGAGATCATGTCGCTGCTCTCGGATATCGCCATCGAGCGGAACCGGGCGTGCATCAGCCCCGTCGACATCTTCGAGGCGCTCCCGGACCTCATCAAGGACAAGACTCTCCACGCGTTCCTACGACTCGAGAAGGACGGTCCGTACCACGATCCGGAGGAGTTCATCGAGGAGGTTCGCAAGGAGTACGTGCGTCGGCTCGCACGGGAGATCCAGCAGGCCTCCGACATCGTCGACGAGGCCGAGTACGGGCGGCTCTTCACGGAGTACTTCCGTCACGTCAAGTCGTACGACACGAAGCAACGCGTCGTGAACGCCCAGACGGGCCAGCTCGAACCCCCCGACGAGCGCCTCATGGGCGACGTCGAGCGTCACCTCGATCTGAAGGAGCCCGTCGATCGGTTCCGTCGCGACCTCATGACTCGTATTGCGGCGTTCCGCATCGACAATCCGACGAAGCCCATCGTCTACGAGGAGCTGTTCGAGAACATCTTCGTGGCGCTGAAGCAGAAGGTGTTCGCGGAGCAGCACCAGAAGCTCGTGCGGCTTGCGGAGGACGCGCTGGAGGAGAAGGCGAACGTCGCCGATCAGATCCCGTCCGAACGTCGGCAGGCCGCGCGTCACCTGCTCGACCGGCTGGTGAACGACTTCGGATACTGCTCCGTCTGCCAGGGGGAGACGTTGTCGTACTTCGTGCGGTACCGCGACGACGTGATGGATCTCTGACGCCGCGGTCGGGTCGGCGGCGCGCAGCGCAACCGCCAATCCCAGGGGCACGGGCGCTCACCTATCGGTTCGACTTGAGCGTCATCACGCGCACGGTCGCGTGGGTCGGGCGCCAGCTGTCGGCACCGACGGCGAGGTCGCGCTTCCCGAAATCCATCTCCTTGATCTGGATCGTCGGGTTCGCCTTCTCGATCTCCATGAGGAAGGCGATGAGGTCGCCGAACTTGTAGCCCGTCTTCAGGAGGAAGACGACCTGGAACGCGGTCTCGTAGTAACTCGACTTCCCGAACGGCGCGCCGGATGGGCGCCCGACCTGGATGTACTCGGAGATGGCTTCGAACCGCGGCTGCCGCGAGATCGAGACCACGACGGTCGAGGGGTCGTCGACGGCGTTGATGTTCTCCTGGGCGATCTTCCGGACGGTCGATTCCAGGTTGACCAGGTTGGTCTTCATCTGGACGACCTGACGACTGTCACCCGCGATGCGGTTCGAGAGGTCTCGGTTCTTGCCGAAGTGCATGTAGGCCCAGAAGCCGGCTCCGGCGAGGTCGGCGAGAACCATGAGCCACACGACGACCTTGAAGAAGGAGTCGCGACCGCCGGTTGGTGCCGCGGGCTGGTTGACGCTCGGAAGCGGCGGGGCGGTCGGCGCGGACGTCTTCGGCTTCTCGGCCACAGGGGCTTTCACGGAAGTTGCCATGTCACTGGTTCTCCCGTGGCCAGGTGACCTTGCATTGTTCGTAGCGACGCCAGCCGTTGAGGCCTTGCGGCTTGATCGTTCCGGGCTCGACCTTCTGGACTCCATCGAGAGCTCGCAGATCGCGCGCGATGCTGTCCCAGGAGGATTCGTCCTCGAGGTCCATGTCCCATGTGATTTCCACGCTCGAGACGAGGAGCTTGTTCACGGCGAACTTGCCTTGCAGCTCGGGGTGCTTGTTGAGGACGCCCATGAACTTCGAGAGTCGCGACAGTGCAGACACCGTGATTGCGATGTTCTCGCTGGGCTTTTCGCCCGGTTTTTGAGTGACGGACATCCCGTACTTCCGCTCGACGATCGATGCCGCGCTCGTGAAGAGCTTGCCGATGTCCTGGAGGATGAACCCCGGCGCCGCGGCGTCGAGTTGCTTGTCCACCTCCTCGGCGGATTTCGGCTTCGATTTCGTCTCGCCGGCGGAATCGTCGAGGACCGCGGCCGTTTTCGGGTCCTTGAGCAGCGGGACGTAGAAGCTGCGAGCGTCCGTTCGGGCGTAGGTTGCGATGTCGTCGAGTCGTCGCTGGTAGGCGCGCGTGTCGTTGATCTCGCCGATGATGAGGAAGCCGACGAGGAAGAGCACGAGGCTCAACGCCGTGAGGAGCATCCACTTCAAGCGGTCGAACTTGCGCGCGAACTTGAACTCTTCCTGGCGGAAGTCGAGCTTCAGCGGATCATGGCCGAGCGGGATCAAACCCAGCCCGGCGCCGACTCCGATGTGCCACGCCGTGTCACCCGTGAGCTTGTGATCGACTCCCTCGGTCGTGTCGAGGCGCTGGATCGGGACGTGGAATTGCTCCTGCATGGCCTCGACGAGGCCCGGAGCCATTCCGCCGACGCCTGTCAGGAACACGCCTTCGACCTTGCCGTCGAGGAGGACCGACGACAGCGAGCGACGGACCTCGTTCGCGAGACGGCGGGCGAATCCGCCGTGGCTGTCGCGGATGATGTCGCGCTGCAGTCCCTGGGCCGACGTGGCCGTCGACGGTGCCTGTTCGTCCACGTCCCCCGCGATCGCGAAAACGTCGGTGGACGTCGCTCGGAACTGCTGCGTCTTGGTGCGCGCTTCCTCGCGATCGATGCCCATGTCCGTTGCGATGACGCGGGTGATCGTCTCGGTGCCGAGGCGAATGCCTCGCACCAGCCGGATCTTGTCGCCCTGCGTCACCATGGCGGTGGTGGTGACCTCACCCACATCCAGGATCACGAACGTGCCGTCGGACTGACCCGATGGCAGAGCGCGCCACAGCCCGAAGAGCGCCGTGGCGTCGATCGTGACGTGGAGCGGATCGACGCCGATGCGATCGAGCGAGTCGAGCGCATCGCGGATCTGGTCCTTGCGGACGGCGAAGATGAGGACGCGGCTCTTCTGGCCGTTGTCGCCGATCTTCTGGAACCCGACGACGACGTCGTCGATGTCGCACGAGTGGAGATGGCTCTCCGACTCGAACTTGATGACCTTCCGAATCTGCTCTTCGTCCGTGAACGGGAGTTGGATCTCCCGGACGATGACGTCCCGAGCGGGCAGGCTGACGACCACCTGATCGCGGCTCGCCCTGGCTCCCTTCATCGCGCCGCGGACGGCCTGCGCGACCGCACGAATGCGGTCCTCGCCGGGCTCGGTCGTTTCGATCGGAGTCCGGCCCGTTCCGGTGATCCGGAACTTCTTCGGAGAGCCATCGATCTCGACGACGGTTACGGCAGTCTCGCCGATCTCGATCCCCGTTCCCTTCGCCATGAGTCTCCTCGTCAGTTACGCAACGTCGAACACCGGAAACGATTCATCCCGCTTCCGGCCGGTTTCGACGGGGCGGGATGGTAGCAGAACGCCTGCGATCCAGGGGTTCACCGACCGAGCTTGGGCGGAGGTTCGAACGAGGGGTCCACCTGCCGGTAGGTCCTCTGTTCATCCGGCGTCAATTGGTTCCAGATCGCGGCGAGTTCGTCCTGGACGAGCTGGCGAATCCGCGCGTCGAACTGGGCCCTGGCCGCCTCGCGCTTGGGGTCGAACTCGCCGTGGCGGAGGTCGATGATCTTGTCGGCTCGGTCGGCCGGGACGCCGATTCGCTCGATCAGGAGCTGGCGGAGTTCGGCGTCGCTCACGGCGGTCGGACGGGGCCCGGCCAGGACCTCGCGGCCCTCGGATGCGAGGCGGTGTCCCAGCCACCCGGAAAGCATGCACAGGGCGAGGATGGACGCGGCAATCGGCGCGAGGCTCTGCCACCGGGGAAACCGCAGGAGGGGGGCGGGTGCCGCCGCCGCCCGCTCGGCAATCCGCTCGGCGAGGCCGGCGGGGACGTCGACGTCTCGAAGCTGACTGAAGGCTTCGTGGATCCGGCCCTGCGCCGTGCGCTCGCGGGCACACGCCGGGCAGGCTGCAACGTGGGAATCGAGGGCGCCGCGGCCGGTGCCGTCGAGAACGCCGTCGATTTCGCGGGTGATCAGGACTCGGAAGGCATCACAGTTCATGGGTGTCCTCGCTTGACCTCGAGACGCCGCTCGAGAATCGCCTTGAGCCGGGCGCGGGCCCGGAACAGGCGGCTCTCCACGGTTCCGATCGAGCACTTCATCGTGGCTGCGATCTCCTCGTAGGACAGTTGTTCGATCTCACGCAGGACCAGCACGGCCCGGAACTTCGTCGGGATCTCCGCCATGGCCGAGCGGACTTCGGCCGCCAGGTCCGTTCGCGACAACGCGACGAGGGGTTCGTCGCGGGTGTCGGCGATCGGCAGCCGCTCGAAATCCTCCGTCTGCTGGAGCGCCTGGGAGCGGCGCCGCTTCCGCAGGTCCGTCGCCGTGTTGACCGTCACGCGGTAGAGCCATGTGTAGAAGGACGAGTCCTCGCGGAAGGTCGCCAGCTTCTGGTGGACCTTGAAGAAGACCTCCTGCGCCACGTCCTCGGCGTCGAGCATGCCCCCGACGAGGCCCTTGGCGAGGGCGAGAACCCGCGGGAGGTATTGGCGGACGAGTTCCTGGAAGGCGCGGGCGTCGCCGGTTCGGGCGCGCTCGAGCGTCTCGTCCTTCGACGTCGACCGGTCCAACGTCACTCTCCGAACGGGTGGGGCTTGCATGACGGCGACGACCACGTGCGTCTCCTGTGGTCGGTCGGACGGTCATCATGCATGGGGAATTCCCGGGGCGCGGCGGTTCGCGACGGCGCGATCCGAAGGTTCAAAGCATGTGCCCCATCTTGTCGCGCTTCGTGTGTAAGTACTTTTCGTTGTTGGCATTAGCCGGAACGAGGATGGGCTCGCGCGAGACGATCTCCAAGCCGAATGCCGCCAGCGCCGCGCGTTTGCTCGGGTTGTTCGTGAGGAGCCGGATCTTCCGGATGCCCAGATCGACCAGGATCGAGGCGCCGGTCCCGTAGTTGCGCTCGTCCGGCCGGAAACCCAGGGCGATGTTGGCGTCGACCGTGTCCAGACCCTTGGAGTCCTGCAGCGCGTAGCTGCGGAGCTTGTTCAGGAGGCCGATGCCGCGCCCCTCCTGGCGCATGTACAGAAGGAATGCCGGGCCGGGCTCGGCGGCGATGAGCTTCATGGCGTTCTCGAGCTGATCGCCGCAGTCGCAGCGTTCGGAATGGAACACATCACCCGTGAGGCACTCGGAGTGGATCCGGCCCAGCACGGGCTGCTCGATGGGCGGCACGGCGGAATCCACCCCGGGAACGCGGATGTTCCGCGTCATCGCCAGGTGCAGTTCGCGATCGTGTGGCGACTGGTAGCAGTGCAGATCGAAGATGCCGTATCGCGTCGGCAGACGGACCGTGGAGACGCGCTGGACGAGTCTCTCGGTCTGGCGGCGGTAGGCGATGATGTCGGCGACGCAACCCATCTTGACGCCGTGCGTCGTGCAGAACGCATCCAGCTCGGGCCTTCGCGCCAGGGTCCCGTCCGGTTTCAGCACTTCCATGATGACCGCGGCCGGCCGCAAGCCGGCGAGGCGACACAGGTCCACGCTGCCCTCGGTCTGCCCGGCGCGGACGAGGACTCCACCGGGCTGGGCGCGCAGCGGGTGGACGTGGCCCGGGCGGGCCAGGTCGTCAGGCCGCGCCTCTGGCGCGACGGCCGCAAGAATCGTCGTCGCACGGTCCTTCGCCGAGATTCCGGTGGTGACGCCACGGGCGGCCTCGATCGTCACCGTGAATGCCGTCCCGAAGCGGTTCGTGGGTTGCGTCGTCTGGAGCGGCAGGTCGAGGCGCTCGCAGAGGTCCGGGGCCATGGCGAGGCAGAGCTCGCCGCGGGCGTGCGTCAGCAGGAAGTTCACCTGGGCGGGCGTGGCGAACTCTGCGGCGAATACCAGGTCGCCCTCGTTCTCGCGATCCTCATCGTCGACGAGGACGATCATTCGGCCTGCGCGGAGTTCGTCGAGCAGCTCCGTGATCGGACTCATGGGCATCGGTACATGTCTCCGACTCGTGGTCGCGGCGATCGTAGCACCACGCGCTCGCGGCTCTCGTCCGTTGGCCCGAGCGGACCCGGCGGATATGGTTCCCGTCCTTCGGCGCGTCGCGCCTCCAACTGGGCATGGACCTCATCCCGAGCATTCAATCTGTCGCCGGCGCGCTGGGTTTCGGCGTCGTCCACGCCCTGACGCCGTGCGCCCATTCCTGGCCGATCCTGCTGCCGATCGTCGCACGGACCCGCAACGGCGTTCGCCCCGGGATCTTCTTCGGCGCCGGAATGCTCGGCTCGAGCCTCGTCGTCGGCGCCGTGCTCGGCGGACTCGGCGATGTCGTCGATGAACATCTCGAGATCGTCCTCGAGACGATCATCGGAATCGTCGTCGCCCTGCTCGGCCTGGTGCTTCTCGTCCGCCCGCAGTGGATGCACGGCGGACACATGCACGGTGAGTGCTCCCCCGGCGGGGATGGCAAGGAAGAGCCCCATTGCAGCCATGCGGGACACCATCCCGGGAGGTTCATGCGACTCGGGCCTGACCTCGGCGCGGCCGTGCTCGGCGTCGCCAACATGGCGTTGCCCTGCTGGAGCAACGTGATGGGCGTGAGTTTCTCCGTCGAGGCCGGATCGGCCGCGAAGGGGGCGATCGTGCTCGGCTGCTACGGTCTTACCGCCGGGGTGACGACCATCGCGCTCCTCGTACTCTTCCGCCACGGCATGCGGCTCACCGAGAAACTCACCTCGGCGCGCTTCGAAGGGACGTTGATGCGCATCACGGGGGTACTCATGGCTGGCTACGGCGTCGTCCTCGCGCTCCACCTCGGTCATCAGCATGCTCACTGATCGTCCGCGGTGACGGCGCGATGAAGAACCACGAAGGGCGACGACCGAAGGGGCGCGACGCGATCAAGACCGAACCGGGCCTCGTCTGCGGCATCAGCGTGCGTCATGCGCGCGTGCTCTGCGGCGAACGGCTCGTCCGATGCCGGTACGGAATCGAGATGCGCGATCGAGACCGCGAGTTCACGCGGATGATCGCCGCTGGCGACCGAGTGACGGTGTCGTTCCCGCCGCGCAGCGAACCGGTCCTCTCCGAGGTGATGAAGCGAACGAACCACCTCTCGCGCATCCACGGTCCTTCCCAGCGGGAGCAGATCATCGTCGCCAATCCCGACAGGATCCTCATCGTCGTGTCGGCGGTCGATCCCGTGTTCCGTCCACGGCTCGTCGATCGGATCCTCGTCGCCGCGGAGCGATCGGGCGCTCCGGCCATCCTCGTCATCACGAAAGTCGACCTGGTCGCTGACCGGTCTGAGATCGAGGGATGGGCGAGCCTCTACCGCTCCATCGGATACGGCGTCATCTCGTGCAGCACGGTTACGGGCGAAGGGGTGGACGAGTTGCGCGCGCGCGTCGTCGGCGGGATCACGGTGGCTTGCGGTCAGTCGGGCGTCGGGAAGTCGTCGCTCCTGACCGCGCTCGCGCCCGAGCTGAACCTCAAGACCCAAGCCATCAGCGACCGGTGGAGAAAAGGGCAGCACACGACGACGAGCGTCGAGCTCTACCCCTTCGTCGGCGGTGGATTTCTCGCGGACACACCCGGCGTGAAATCATTCGGCATCGCGGGCCTCGATGCGCCGGACATCGCGCTCTTCTTTCGGGAATTCCAGCCGTTCATCGAGAGCTGTCGCTTCCGTTCGTGCACGCACACGCACGAGCCCGAATGCGCCGTCGCGCGGGCCGCGCTCGAAGGCGCGATCGATCGCCGTCGCTTCGAGTCGTATCTGCGGATCGTCACCGGCGTGTCGCTCGACGACGATCTGGACGACGAAGAAGAAAACGACGAAGAACCTGCGGCCCCTGTCGAGGGTTGACCGCGGGTACGCCGTCAGTTGGGGTGGCCATGACGATGAACGAGAATCATCGCGCCCCAGTTCACGAGGAGGGTCACGAGGAACACCGGCAGCCAGAACGCGGCACGACGGTGCGAGAGGATCGCGAGCGGGCTGTCAGCGCGGCGCCAACAGCGGATGCAGTGGAACGGCGCAATCGCCGCCAACACGAACAGCACGATGCCGAAGGGGTTCGCGCGAAAGGCCGCCGGAAGGTCTCCATGCGCCGCGGCCGCGAACGCCGTCGTCATTCCGCACGAGATGCAGGGCATGCGGTGGTCCTGCAGGAAGGCGCACGGGGGGAGCCCGAGTTGCTCGTGCGTGCCCACGCCGCGAGGGTCGGGCGTGAGGCTGCACGCCGTCACGAGGATCGCGACGGACGCGGTGCCGAAGAAGACACAGAGGAAACGGTCGTACCAGTTCATCGGGTGCGTGTTCGCCCCCGGAGCCTACGCGTCGGACGCGAGCGTCAATAGCTCGAGCGCTCGCACCCGCCAGGACGTCGCCCCGGCCTTCAGCACGGATCCAGGCGCGAGGTCTCGCAGTGTTGCCGAGGCCTTCGCCCGGTCTGCATCCAGCGCAACGCGCTTCGGCTCGAGGAGGGACTCGGGTGGAACCCGTCGGAGTGGCCACGCTGGCGCGTCGGCGGGCACCGCACCGTCGAGCGGCTCGACCTGCACGACGACCTGCGCCGGCACGGCGTTGGCCTCGGCATTGCGTCCCTGAGAGCGGAGCATCGCGGCTACGTCTTCCTCTCGGACGCGGCGATCGATGACCTTGCCGTTCAGGCGGATGCGCACGGCGACGGGGTCGTCCGGACGGGAATCGCCAGCGGTCTCCTGGAGGAGCGGGCGGATCAGGTCGTCGAGCCCGGCACGATCGAGGACTCCGCGGACAGTCGGCCCCGGCTCCGCGGGGCCGCTCGCGATGCGGGAGAACTCGCCGTTGCCTCGGGCGACCATGAGACGGCGTCCGCCTGAGTTACCACCGGCCCGCGTGACGATCAGGACGTCATCCGCACGAGACGTCGACCTGTCGAGCGGAGGCGGTCCCTGCCGCGGAGGTTGTGGCGGCGGTGGCGGCGAGCCCGCCTTGCTGATCGACTCGATCTCCTTCGATCGCCGGTCGAAAACGCCTTCGACGTAGTGCACGGCGAGCGCGACACCACCTGCGATGACGACGATGAAGACGATCCACCGCGCTCGGCCCATCAGCCGTCGTCTTCGTAGTACACGGTGCGCGAAACCCCGTTTCCGTCGGTCCACCGATGCATGCGCTGCCGCGTATTGCTGTCGTAGACGCCGGCCGGACGGAGATCCTTCGGGAGCGGTACCAACTCGGCTTTCACGCGCGGACGTCCACCGCTCGAGAGCTGGAGGGGGCGCGCGAAGTCTTCGAAGCCCGGGCACGTCACGCGCAGCACGTAGCGTCCGGGGCTCAGGTCCTGTGCGACGACGGTCGAGCGTGGCTGCCGCGGGACCCAGAGATCTCGCCGTGTCTGTGGCTTGCAGGTCTCTTCGACCCCCGTCCACTCCCAGTTGAAGCCGAGCAGCGCCCCGTCGACCGACTCGACCCAAGCGCGGATGCGGGGGCGGAAGGGGCGTTGCTGTGGCGGCGGTGGGGTGCTGCCGTCCGTTTCGTTGGTGGACGCGCCCGCGACGACCTCCTGATCGTCGCGCGGGCGCTCGGCGACGATGTCGACCAACAGGTTGATCCCGGTCTCGAGCTGCACGTCGACGAAGGTCGGTTTGTCTCCGTTCACGTACACGCCGGACTGGACGAGGATCGAGGCCCCGCCCTGCTGGAAAGCGAGCTTGTACGTCCCGGCGTCGAGGTCGCCGACGTAGAAGTAGCCGTCGGCCTCGCTCTGTACGGATGAGCCATAGGGAGCGACGCCATCGTCCTTGGCGGAATAGATCGTCACCCAGGATTCAGGCTGACCATTCGATTTGCGGACCGTGCCTTCGATCGCTCCGCCCTTCTTCATTTCGACGACGAGTGGCTCGGGGTCCTTTCCTGCCTCGAGCGCGACACCTTCCTTCCGGTATCGCACGTAGCCGGCCGCGAAGACTTCCAGTCGGTACACGCCGGCCTCCGCCTGCGCGCGGAACTTGCCGTCCTTCTCTTGCTGGTAGTTGTCGAACGCGACGCGCTGCTGGCCGCCGCGGCGTGGGTCTTCGGTGCTGAGGACGACACGCGCCGTCGGGATCGGCTTCTTCGTGACGGCGTCGACGATCGTGCCCGAGAGCGTCGCCTGCTTCTTGAGCAGGATGCGCAACCCCCGTTCCGGGTCGGCAACTTGCTTCTGGAGGTTCGTCCCCGCGTATCCCGGCGCCGAGGCCCAGACTTCATAGGGACCGGTCGGCATGCATTCGATCGAGAACTTGCCCTCGGGATCGGCGACGGCGTGTCCGGACCCCTTCTGCGTCCAGACCTGGACGTTCGCACCGGGGACGGGCTTCTCGTCGGCATCGACGACGTAGCCCTTCAGCGGCTTCCCGGCCTCGACCGTGATCATGTTTCCCGTCGACTGTCCGCCCGTCGAGACGTCGATGTCGTTCTTGTAGCCCGTCGAGAATCCCCGCGCCTGGACGGTGATGTTGTACTTGGCGGCAGTGAGCGTGTCGAAGAGGAACTCACCGTCGGAGTTGGTGCCCGCAATCTTCGTGCGGTCGTCGCCGTTTCCCTGCCAGTACCAGTAGTCGTAGGTGTTGCGCTGCCGAAGCTCGACTCGAGCTCCGACGACCGGGCGGTTCTCCTGGTCCACGACGCGACCGCTGATGAGCGCGCCGCGCTTCATCGTGATCACGACGAACGCCTCGTCGTCGACCTTCCGGAGCTTCAGGCCCTTCTCGTAGGACTCGGGGTAGCCCTCCTTGCGGGCTCGTACGGCGAGCTGCGCCCATTCGCGGGGCGGGATGCCCGTCATCTTGAAGCTGCCGTCCTCGCCGGTTTTCAGGTCGAGGTGGCGCATCGACCAGTCTTCCTCGAGCCAATCGCCGCCCCACGATTGGTAGAGCTTGATTTCGACGCCGGCGAGCGGCTCTCCCGAGTCGCTGGTGACCTTGCCGCGGATCGTCGCGCCGCGTTGAAGGAGGATTTCTGCCAGCGCCTCCTGCCGGGAGCCAGCGAGATTCACCTCGCGTTGGTTGGCCTGAAAGCCCTCGGCCGCGACCTCGAGTTGCTGCTGTTCCGCCTCGAGCCCACGGACGAGGAATCGGCCCGAGGAATCCGACTTCACCTTCTTGCGGCGAACGGTGATCTGCGCTCCCTCGATGGGACGCTGTTCGTCGGCGGAGAGAACCTGCCCGCGAATGGACTTGCCGGCGTCGAGCTCGATGGGGAGCGCAAGGTTCTGTCCGGGCTCGAGCGTTCGTTCGATCGACGGCTGTGGAACGAATTCCGGGTGGAACGCCGAGACGATCACCTTGCCGCTCGGCAGCTCCGTCAACTCGAACCCCCCTTGGGCGTCCGACTTCGTCTTTCGCAGCTCGCTCCCCTCGACGAAGAGGATGATCTCCGTATCCGCCACGACGCGCTGGTTCTGTTTGTCGACGACCGTGCCGCGGATCATCGCACCGACGTCGACGACGAGCTCGATCTCGTCGCCGGGCTTGACGCCTGATTTGATCGCGGGGGCGAAGCCAGAGGCCTCGGCGACGACGCGGTAGACACCACCACCGGGAACGACGAGCTGGAACCTTCCTTCGTCGTCGACGCTCACCGTCTCCGAGAACTTCGACACCAGCGCGAAGTTCCGTTCACCGGGCGCGACGCGTAGTTCGACCTTGACCTTGGCGTGGTTCACCGGGATCTCGCCGTGGTCGACGACGCGGCCGCGAATCGCGCCGTCCTTCGGGGTCAGCGTGAGCGGCTGGGTCGGGCCCCGGCTTTCGGCGCGCGATTCGGGGCGCGAATCCGGTCCGAGGAACGCAGGACCGATGGCAGCACGGGCCTTCCTTCCCGCGCCGTCCGCGATCGCATGACCGTCGTCGGCCAGCAGGCGGAGTCCGAACCAGGCTCCGCCGCAGAGGAGAGCGCAACCCAAGACCAGGACCGCGAGTTTTCGTGGCATCTGTACCGTGACCCGGTTTCGTCCGAGGGACATGGACGCACACCGCCGCCGTGAGTGCCACGGATTCTATGGCGACGGCCGATGATGCGCCACCCGACCCCGCGCGGCCTTCGCGCGGAGCCGGACCAGGATCAAGGGCGGAAGCTGACGACCGCCGGGGTCGACAGGGCCAGGCTCGAGACTCCGAAGGCCTGCACGATCGCCGTGATCCCAGCGGGGATTCCGGTGGAATCGAAGGAGTAGCTGGCTGTCCCGAGAACGTCCGCCGTGACGCGCCACGCGGGCACGCCGAACGACGCCGCGAACATCGGGCTCCCGACGTCCAGGGGAGTCGCGTGGCTGCCGATGGTTCCCGAGAGCGGCGTGATCAGAGCCCGGGGGAACACGGCGTCGGTCGCCACGAGCTGGATCGCCTCTCCAGGCGTCCACCCTGTCGTCAGGAGGCTTGCAACTGACGGCGTGGCGGCGCTCAGCGACATGGGCATCGACCTGAGACTGGGGGGGATCGTGGTCGGCGCGAGCGCGAGCCCATCGAGCGAGGCCGTGGACGACAACCCGAGAACGGCGGGCGTGATCGTCTGCCCCCCGACGGCGAAGGGCTGGCCGCCGCCCGTGGTCCGCGCGACCTTGCCTCGGAATGCCGCTGACGTGCTGGCGCACGTCAACAGGAGGTCACCCGGGCTTGCCGGGTCGACCTCCACGTCCGTGACGTTCACGACGGTCGTCGCGGTCGCGGCGAACGCCTGGTTGAAGACGGCGACGGCGGTTTGCGGGGTGAGGTGAATCGTCGCCGTCGAAGCCCCAGGCGCGAGGCGGAACACGCACTGCTTGCTCAACGTCGATGCCCCCCCGTTCTGTGTGATCAGGGCCGGGATCGTCGTGGCCTCGTCGTCTGCGAACGAGAAGTACAGGTCGCCGGCAGGGCTCACCGCGAACGCGTCGATGTCGACGTTCGTGGTTCCCGTGGAGGCCTCGAACAACGACTCCGGATGGACGATGTCGACGCCCGTCGACGAGAAACGGAAGATGTCTCCATCCTTCACGTTCACCCCGGCAAGTGGTGTGTCAGCAGTGATGGACAGGAGCCAGTTGGAGGGCTCGGGGAGCGCCGTCGCGTGGATGGCGTCGATGTCCGCCGGCACATCGTCGAGGACACCATTCCCGTTGGCGTCACCCGCAAGGACCGCAAGCATCTCGCGCGTGAGAAGGGGAGCGCGCCCCGCGCCGGTGAACGCGTGGATCTCCTCGTCGTACACCGGCAGCGGCGTTGCGGCCTGATCCGTTGCAGCGGAGAAGGCGAAGATGGGGGACTGGGCGCAAACCGCGACCGCAGCGCAGGCCGCGGCCGCGAACACACGAAGACTCGATTGCATTTCGCACTCCTGGGCATCGATCCGGGACGCCGCAAGAGTGACGCTTCGAACCACGTGCTCGTCGGGACTTCGTCGAAATGTCGCGTTCTCCGCGCTCGTTCTTTCCGCGGTGGGGTACCTGTCGAACCGGTAACCGGCCACGATCCACCCCGAAAACGACGCGACGCGCGTCCGGTTGGCCCGTCCGCGCGTCGTTCGATCGGTTCGGTTGCCTGATTTCCTCAGGGCGCGAACTTGATGTCCTTCAGCTTGAAGAGCTCGGCGTCCGGCACGGTGGTGATCTTCGCCGCATCGTGGAGGCCCTTCGCCCAGGACTTCATCTTCATCGTCTCGAATTCGTCGACGATCCAGTCCCAGTAGGTGGGGGTCTTGTAGTCGATGCCCTTGCGGCCGTCGCTGACCTTGTCGCACTTGATGATGTGATATCCGAAGCGGGACTTGACGGGCTTCGAGATGTCACCGGGCTTCAGCTCCCAGGCGACGTGTTGGAAATCGGGATCGAGACCGCCGCCGAACTTCTTGACGGGCTGGGCGAGCGCGCCCTTGTTCTTGGCCGTTCCGGTGTCGTCCGAGTACCGCTCGGCGAGCCATCCGAAGTCGATTCCTTCTTCGCATTTCTCGCGGATTGCGTCGATCTTCGCGCGAGCCGCCTTGTCGGCTTCTTCGGTCGCGCCGAGTCCCGTCACGAGGTCGATCGTGTTCACGAGGATGTGCGAGACGGAGACGTTGCGGCCGCTGAAGAAGTCCTCGTTGTCCTTGAGGTAGGTCTCGATTTCGGCGTCCGCTGGCTTGTAGCTGGTTGCGCGCTTCCATGCCTGGATGCGGCGCCACCGCTCACGCTCCTGGTCTGGCGTCGTGCCCTTGAACTGGCAGATCATGCGCCAATCGAACGGCGGCTTGTACTTCTCCTGCTGCGAGAGCGCCCACGTCTCGACGTCCTCCTCCGTCACGGTCGCCTGCGTCTTCGCGAGTTCGCGATTGATGAGCGTCGCGTCGATGACCTCGTTCAGCGCGTCGCGGAGCGAGCCCGGCTTCACGAGGCCCATGAGGAACTCGAGCGCCTGGTCGCCGGTGACCTTGGCGACTTCCGTGGCCGGTGCCTTTGCTCGGATCTCTGCCACCAGGCCCGCCTCCGGGCCCGGGTTCTGCCCGCGCAGACGGACTTCGTACCCCTCGAGCTTCTGGCGCATGAACAGCTGCTTCAGGATCTGGTTCGGGTCATTCGCCGTCTGCGTGCTGTCGAGGTTCTTCTCCTTCAGGAAGAGCTTCTCCCAGCCGCGACCGAGCCATGCCTGACGCCGCATCTCGGCAGCGCTGAAGGCGCCAGACTTGGCGACCTCTTCGGGAGTTTTTCCCGGGGCGAGCCGCTCGACGATCTTCTTCTGCTCGTTCGTGATCTCTTCTTCCGTGACGGTGACGCCTGCGCGCTGGAGCTCGATGGCGAGGACGTTCACGAGCACGAGCGTTTGCGAGACCGTGGAGATGTTGCCGCGCAGGACGAACTCCAGGAGTTCGCCCTGGCTGACGGGCTTGCCGTCGATGGTAGCCACCGCCGTCGTCGGGAGTGGACGCGCGAAGACGATCGGCGGCAGTGGGCCGGGGCGCGACGCCGGAGCCTCTTGTGGCTTGGCGTTGGGATCCGGCTTCGCCGCGAGCGTCGGCTGCCCGGTGTTCTGGGCGGCGACGGCGAGCGCGAGCCCGGCGAACGCGAACGGAAGGATCAAACGACGATAGGTAGACATCTCACACTCCTCGTGGTTCTTCGACATCAACGGGGGATCCGCGCTTCGCGGTACGGGACCGTCAGGCGGCGGATCTCGACCTCATGCTGGTCCTCGCGACCGGATGTGCGCGGCCGCAACGGGAAGATGACGCGGGCCTGGATCGTGCGCTCGCCGCGCAGGGTGCGCACGTCCGAGGTCCACTGCCGTTGATTGTCAGCGCTGTTCAGGTCGACGGGCGACCGGATCGCCCGGAATTCGATTCGGAAGTCGGCGAACTCGCGTCCCGACGCGTCGAGGCGGTCTGGACGGAAGAAATACTCCGGGACGCGGACGGACGTTGCCGACCACGGGTTCAACTCGATGGGTTGCTCGCGCTGAACGACCACCGACATCATGGGCACGAATCCGGTTCGTTCACCGGACCGGACCCAGTCCCGTGTCGACATGACGAACCGCGCCTTGGACGGAGGTTCGTCGCGTCGTTCGCCGAGCAAGGCGAATCCGAGCGATTCGGACGCGGCGATTCCGCCGTCGTTCGTGACCTCCACGAGGACGGATCGCGCCTCGCGCGCCTCGTACAGGAACGGTTCCGCGAATTCGAACGTGATCAGCCCTTCGCGGCCGGGATCGACGAGACATCGCCGGCCATGGGCGTTCAGGAGCTCCCGCCCCCGTGCCGGCATGGGAAGGCTCCAGTTGTCGTCGAAGGTTTCGCTCAATCCGTCCTGGTGAGAGGGAGCGGCGTATCCGACACGAATGGACAAGCTCTCGAAGAGCGTTGCATCGAACCCCTGGACACGGAACGAAAGGCCGGTGACGAGCGCATCCTCCGGTCCGAGGCTGTCGGCGGGGATCAGAATCTGCACGCGGCTGGGCTCGCGGCCGAAGGGCGCGCCGACCGCATCACGATCGCTCGCTGTCAGCGTGAGCGGCACCGGCGGACCGATGATCGGTTTCAGGGGTCCGGCGTCCGGCTTGAGCGACGCGTCGCGCAGGTGCGCGGGGCGGAAGTCCGTCGTGTGCTGGCCCGAAGGTGACGCCGTCGTCGCGAAGGTGAAGGCGACGTCCGCGGCGAGGCGCCTCGAGTCGCGAGCGCGCAACGCGGACGTGAGCGTGAGCTTGTACTGAGTGTTTTCGCGGAAGATCTGGCGGCCGAACGGGATGACCGAGATCCCGCGACGTGGGCGCACGCGTGCTTCGAACGGACCGGCGTCCTCGGCGTGAGTGAGGTCCCAGAGCTTGACGCCCGCATCGAGCGATGCCTCGTCGATCACGCCGTCGAACTCGAACCAGAATTCGGCCTCGGCAGTGACCTCGGTCGCGCCGTTGAGCTCGTGTCCACCGGTCAGGCGAAGCGGCCCCGACTGGGGCGCGAATGCGTGACCTGTGGTGACGTCCTTCCGGAATGGGGCGCCGTTCAGCCGGCCGGTCGTCGACGTGATCGGACGTCCGAGCCAGGGATGCGGGATCTCCACGCGAAGCCGCGTGTCCGCGGGCCACCCGTCGGCGTCGCCCGCCTCGATGAGCAGCGCTTCGCGGCGCACTCGCAGGCTCGTAGCGAGCCGCCGGCCGTCGGAGCCGAGTACGCGTACGGCTTCCGGGGAGACCGACGACGGGTCGATCGGAGCGTTGAACGTGACTTCGATGGGGCTGTTGAGTGCTTGCGTCCCGTCCACCGACGTCGCGAGACTCTGGGCCTGGAAGGTCGTGGTGGAGTCCACGTCGCAGCCCGCGACCAGGGACGCGATGACCACGAGAGCGAGACTTGATAGACGCCGGTTCATGCTTCGGACGCGATTCTAAGCTTCCAACCCTTCACGAAGGTTATCGACGGCCACGCGCTCCTGCGGGAGTCGGCGTAGGTGGGTCTACGACTCGGGCAGGCTCGGGCTCCGTTGCGTTCGTTCGACGGGGAGAATAATACCCCGGTTGCGTCGAATCCCAGCCCATTGTCGGGAGCGGACCTATGTCATGTCCGGTATGTCTGGTGAGCGTGCCGTCGGCGGTGTCGTTCTGTCCGAACTGCGGTACTCCGGCGACGTTCGGGGATCCGCGCCCGTCGCCACCCCGAGTGCCAGCCCCGCCGCCGGTGCCTGACCCGGTGGCCGCCGCAGGTCCCACCGAGATCCCCAGCTGGCGGGAGTACCCGGTGGCCGTCGTCCTGGCGGCGTTGGGTTTCGCGACGGGCGCATTCGGCCTCCACCGCTTCTACGCCGGAAGGATCGGCACGGGCGTCATCCAGCTGCTGACGGCCGGCGGCTTCCTCGTCTGGGCGCTCGTCGACCTCATTTCGATCTGCAAGGGTCGGTTCAGGGATGCAAACGGGCGGCTCATCGTCAGCCACGCATCTGCGACGCGGTGCGTGGCGGCCTAGGGCCGAGGCCCCACCTTCGCGACGGCGGCTTCGAGCTCCGTCAGCAGCAATCCGTAGTCGAGGCGCTGCGGTAGCTCCTTGTGGTAGCCCCGGACCCATTCCTTGTCGTCCACGAGGATGAACGGGATCGCACGCTTGCCGGTCTCGTTCACGAGGCGGTCCGCGGCACCCTCCACGGACTCGATGTCGACGACGCGGTGCTTCAGGCCCTCGCGTTGCAGAGTCGTCTTCAGTCGGGTGCAGTCGGGACACCACGTTGCCGTGTAGACGGACAGGTCGTGGCCCGAGAGCTTCGCGGTCCGCTCCTTGGAGTCAGCCACGGCGGCCTCCGGCGGGGTTGTCGAACAGCCGGCGAAGGAGGGCGATCTGCCCGCGGTGATGGGCCTCGTGTTCGGCGACGTGGTGCAGCACCCAGCGGAGCGACGCCTTGCCCTTCTTCGTCTCGATGACCTGGCGGTCGATGTCCTTGTCCGTTTGTTTCATCAGCGCAAGGCGCGTGGACTCCCGGACCTCGTCGAGCCACGCGAAGACCGTCGCCGCAGGCACGCCTTGGGGCGGCTTCAGGGCGCCCGGCTTGAGGACACCGCATTCGTAGAGCGTGCGCCACGACGACGGGATCGTCTCTCGCTTCCAGATCTCGACGATCCACCACGCTTCGGCGAGCCCGATGTGGCAGAGCGTCCCGCCGATCGTGGGGATGCCGTGGCCGGGGTCGCGATCCAGCTCGGTCTGCGAGACGCCGTCGAGGAGCTTCTTCAGGTCCGCCCGGATGACCTCGAGTCCGCGATAGGCGCACCCGATCTCTCGCCACATGGCGTCGAAGGGCGCCAGGATCATTTCGCTCGGCATGTCGTGACTTCCTTGCGGTACACGGGCACCGCGGCGGGACGGGAGTGCATGGGAATCGAACCCACCAGACCGGTTATTTGCCGGTCACACCGGTTTTGAAGACCGGGCGGTCCACCAGGAACCGATCCACTCCCGGGTGGAGGGCGCAGTATCGCGGCCGGCTCCCGAAGATTCAATTCGCCGACGCGCGCGAATCGCGGCGGAGGGCGCTCGCGAGGACTGTCGCTGCAAGTTCCACCTCGTCGTCGGCGAGCGTGCGGACGTCGAGAAGCACGTGGCCGTCCCGGGTTTTCGTGAACAACGGCGTGGGCTCGAGGCGCAAGGCGCGCGCGAGCGCATCGGGGCTCATGCGCGGGGAGGTGATCGCCACGGCGAGCGAAGGAATGGGCAGGGCGGGGAGCGCACCGCTGCCGGCCTCGGAGTCCGTCGGAACGATGGTCGCCACGGTATCGCGCGGGCAGCACCCCGCGACCGCGCGCACGAGAGCCTCGGCCCGAGTGCGCAGGTCGGCGGGCTTGCGCCGGAGCATGTCGGTGACCGGGTGCGTCAGGTCGAGCGTCTTCGGGTCGAGAAACAACGTGAGGGTCGCTTCCAGTGCCGCAACGCGCAGCTTGTCGATCCGGAACGCGCGAGCGAGGGGGCTCGATCGACACTCCTTCACGAGAGCACTGCGTCCGAGGATGATCCCGGCTTGCGGGCCGCCCAGCATCTTGTCGCCACTCAAGCACACGACGTCGGCGCCGGCCTCGAGACTTGCGGAGACTGGCGGCTCGTCACCGATCCCCAACGCCTCCGGCGAAAGCAGCGACCCCGATCCGAGGTCGTGGATGACGACGAGTCCATGGGCGTGCCCGAGCTCGGCGATCTCGCGCAAACTGGGCCGTTCGGTGAACCCGACGATCCGGTAGTTGCTCGTGTGGACGACGAGCAACGCCGCCGTGTTCGGCCCGATGGCGCGCGCGTAGTCCTCGATGTGTGTCTTGTTCGTCGCGCCAACGGAGACGAGTTCGCATCCGGAAGCCTCCATCACCTCCGGAATCCGAAACGATCCACCGATCTCGACCATCTCGCCGCGTGAGCAGATCACTTCACGCTTGCGAGCGAGGGCATGGAGGATGCAAACCGTCGCGGCGGCGTTGTTGTTCACGACGAGGCCGTCTTCGGCCCCGGTGAGGGCCTTGAGCATCGTGACGCAGCGTGTGTCGCGCGCTCGCCGTTCCCCCCTCTCCCGGTCGACTTCCAACAGCGAGTAGGGACCCTGGCTCCGAAGGGTGTCGAGCACGCTCGGTGCGAGCGGCGCCCGGCCGAGACCGGAATGGAGGATGACTCCCGTGGCGTTCAGGACCCGTGGCAGCGGGCGGCCGTCGCGGTTCAGGCGTTGGAGGAGCCGACCACTCACGGACGCGAGCGATACGTCGTCCTCGGTGGCTCGGCCGGAGAGGATCGCGCGGCGGCACGCCTCCACCTCCTCTCGGGCCGACATCACGACGAGGCCGCGCTTTCCGGGCACCTGTGCCTGGGCTTCGATCTCGGGCCGTTCCAGAAGCTGCTGGATCGATGGGAGGCGCCGCAGGAGGTTCGCTCGATCGGCATCGGATGCACCAGCGTCGGGCTTGCGGCGGGATTCCATATCGCGCCGAGGATATCATCCCCGCCATTCGGTGAGCGGATCGTGGTCCCCGGCCCGCCTCGGGGCGGCTGGGAATCCGCGGCACGCCCGCTGTCATTGCAGCGGCGGTCGCTCCGCACTCGATAATGAGCGGGACCGACGGGACTGGTGCCCGCCGGGCGCTGAAGGGAAAGGAACGCGAGCGTGGGACGAACGAGCCTCTGGGTCGCGATGGGTTTGGTGTTGGTGGCAGGGTGCGAGTCTTCAGGCCCGCAGCTGGAGGTCCCGACACCGGCGCACGAGCGCTACACCGGGGTCGATCTCCAGGCGGTCCACGCCGTCTCGTTGACCGACATCTGGGCGGTCGGCACGCTCGGAACGGCGGACGGCGCCCACGACGGGCTGTTGCTGCACACCGAGGACGGCGGCGGTCGCTGGCGCCGCGCCGGCTCCGAGATCCACGAACTCGAGAACGTGAGCTTCCACTCACTGTTCTTCGCCGACCGGATCCGCGGCTGGATCGGGGCTCGCCGGATCACGCCCGAAGGCGTTCACCGTGCCGTCATCTTCCGAACGAAGGACGGCGGCAACCGCTTCGTCGAGGATGTTCTTCCAGCTGGGGATGGCGTCCGCATCGCCGACGTCCACTCGGTTGCGTTCAAGTCCGACACCGAAGGATCGGTCGTCGTCAGCTACTCCGAGTCGCCGTCCGGTCCCAAGAAGGAGAGCCTCTACGAGACGACCGACGGCGGACGCACGTGGACGGTCACCGCGTTCCAGCAGGACGCGAAGGTTCCGACGAAGGATCGCCTCGTCTCGTACGTGGGCGTCAACCCGATGAACGGCTTCCGTCTCCGCAAGTCGGAGCGACCTGGTATCACGCTCCTCGAAAAGACCGCGAGCGGCGGCAAGGACTGGATGCCGGTGTCCGAGTTCGGCGTCGGCTACGTCCCGACCTACTACTGAACGATCGACGGATGGGGTTCGGCCTCCGGCTCGCCGAGTCTGCCTTGCACGACCGGTCGCCGCGGAGGAGAATCCGCCCGTTCTGTTCGCCTCGGGGCGTGGCTCAGCCTGGCTAGAGCGTCGGTTTTGGGAGCCGAAGGTCGCGGGTTCAAATCCCGCCGCCCCGACTTGTCAGCCCAAGTTTGAACGGTCGTTGCCAGCTTCTGGGGCGAGGGTCAACTGCATGCTGCGCGCGACCAGCGGCGCAGCACGCGATCTGGTGCCGCTCGTTCGACCGGCACACCGGACGTCGGTTTCGTCTGGCATGAAGATGGACTGACCGCGCTGCCTTGAGCGGGTGGCCACCAGGCGGAAACCCGATGTCGCACGCCTCCGCACCCTGGAATTTGAATGCGTTTCTTCCAGGAGCGGGTACGAGGCGCAGCGGCGGCTGCTTGCGGGTCGAGGTCAACGCGCGCGTCGGTAGTGCATGGCGACCGCGCCGTTGCGGAGGGGTCTCGCCGAGACCAGATCGAGCCGTCGCGTGCTGGGGAGCCCTCCGCCGTACAGTGTCGGGCCGTGACCGGCGATCCTGGGGTGCACGAGGAACTTGTACTCGTCGATCAGATCCAGCCGGTCCAACTCGGCCGCGAGCTTGCCGCTACCGAGGAGCACGCCGGACGCAGTCGCGTCCTTCAGGCTCTGCACGCCCGCGTGCAGGTTGCCGGCGACGTGGTGGCTGTTGGTCCATGGGAAGTTCCGTCGCGTCGTCGAAACCACGTACTTCGGCTTCGTCTCCAGCTTGACTGCCCAATCACGCATCGTCGACGGTGCCTCGACGTCCCCGCGAGCGACCGCCGGCCAGTAGCTCTCCATCATCTCGTACGTGACGCGGCCCCAGAGCATGGCGCCGCTCTCGTCCATGAGGCGGGTGAAGAAGGCATGCGTTTCGTCGTCGGCGACGCCTTCCTGGTGATCGACGCAGCCGTCCAGAGTGACGTTGATGCTGAAGGTCAGTAGTCCCATGCGGCGGGTGTAGAGCCTAACCGCTGGCGTCGGCCGTGAGCCGGTCTGCGCGATCTGGCAGGAATAAGCGAGACATCGGTGGTTGACGTTGATCGCGATCGCGGCGGGCGATCGTGAACCTGTTCAGCTCTTCCGGCTGCCTGACCGCCGATCGACCGGCGAGTCGAGGCGAGGCGTTTCTGAGCGAGGGAGGGCCGGAACCATGTCGCGCAGCTGTGTCCCGCACCCTGAACGCTGCCGCAGAATGACCGCTGGGAGTCGCGCGCGACGTCCTCGGGCACGACATGGCATCCAGACGCGGCTCGACCGCCTTCGGAGTCGGCTCGATCCTTCGCCAAGCGACGTCGGTCGCGCCACGCGCGGTGTCCGGTCAGGTCCCCTGCGCGCCGTGGCGGGTTGCGAGGTCGGGGTCGAAGCTCTCCCTTGCCCGGCGCAAGGCTCGCCGTGACGCCGCCTTCGAGGCCGTTGGGGTGGTTGACCGCATCCTGGCGCACTTCGGCGTCTTCCGCCGCGTCCGCGCCCGAACCGTCAGCCGTGCGTGACGGCAGCAGGTCGGGAGAGAATCCTCGGTCGAGGCACCAGAAGGCGACGTCTCGGACACGGCGTCGTCGCAGCCCCAATCTCTCGCCGTGAATGCTGAGGACTCGTTGGGCGACCAGAAAGTCGGCGTCGGGGCAGCGTGGGCACCCTCCCGGTCCCGAACTCGTGCATCATGTGAGGCACTCCCTGCGGCCGTGGAATCGTTGCGTTCAGCGCGGTCGGCGCGGCATCGGTGCCGACGCGGCTGACGCTGGGAACCATCGGAGGACTCATGTTCGTATTTCTTGTCATCGCCTCGATCGCCCTGGGCGTCGCCGCAACGTTCGATGGCATCTCCACCATCTACGCGCTCGGAAAGGGCGGCGAGGAGCGGAACCCGCTGTTCGGGAAACACCCATCGGGCCTCCGCGTCTTCATCCAGGGAACCCTCATCATCGGGGCGGAGATTGGCATCTCGTGGCTCTTGTACTCCTACAAGCCCGTAGCCGGTGCGATCGCAGGGGCGCTCATCTCGCTGCAAGCCATCGTCCACGTCGTTCTTGCCTACAAGAACTTCCATGTGAAGTGAACGTCGACGCGCGTGAGAGTCGACGCTCGTTCGCGCCTGCGACCATCAGCGGCCGGCGCGGCGTACGGCCCTCGTAACGGGCGATCGCGCCTCCGATGCGTGCCGCGCATCGTGCGATCAGCGTGCCGAACGGGACGTGTCATCGGGCCGCAGCGTTGCGGCGCGGGCGGTCATCGGGTCGGTCGCGACGCAGCTCGCGTGGACGCACCGCCTGAGTGAGCTTCGATCCAGGTGCGTTGGGAAATGGGCGCGCGGAATTCCAGCGCTGCGGCGGCCGCAGCCCAGCGAGCGTCGGCGGACGGGCCCGGCGGCTCCAGCGCTGCGAGCTCGCACAGTGCGGCAACCAGCCGAGCCGGATTCGACGACCAGGCTTTGCGAGCCAGAACCTCGGCCTCGGTCGCCGACGTGGTCGCGTCACCCGTGTTGCCCTCGCCCCGGCATGCGGATGCGAGTGCGAGGTGCGCCTCCGCGAGCGTCGCCGGTGAGAGGTGCTGCATCGAGCGGATCGCGTTCGTCAGGAGGATGCGAGCCTCCGCGTGCGCCTTCACGGACATGCGTTTCCGCGCGAGCGCGATCACCTCGTTCATGTCCGACGGCTGGGTGGAGCGGGACTCGGCCGCACGCTCGACCGCGTTGAGTCCGTCCGCGATCAGCTCCGGGTCCGACCAGGGAAGCTTGGCGGCGATCCGTCCGGTCGATTCGATGATGAACGCCGGGCTCGGGAGGTCGCCGAACAGCGCGCGGCTCGCGTCGTCCATGCCGTCGACGAGGATCCGGAACGGGATCTGGAATTCGTCACGGCACCGAACGGCGAGTGCCTGACGCTCGGCGTAGGAGGAGGGCTGCTCGACGTCGGCAAATGCGAGCTGCCCGGCGTGCGGCTCTCGCTGTTCGATCGCGAGGAACACGACGTTCGTGTACTGCTTGTGAAGGCTGCGCAGACCTGCGGCAGCGCGGCGGAACGGCGGTCAGGTGAAGCCGCACTTGATGATGACGACCGTCGATCCCTTCAGCGTCGAAAGGGCCCAGGGTCGTCCATCCAGATCGCAGAGGGCGAGGTCGGGCACCTGCGCGCCGACCATTGGATTCGTCTTCGTGAAGTCCTTCCCGTAAAGCTCGTCGTTCCTCTTCTCCATCTGTGCGGTGGCAGGGAGTGCGGCGAGCAGGAGCGTCGCGCTCAGCCAGGTCGTGATTCGCATGACGTGATCACCTCGGCGTCGGGTCTGGACTCTCGAACGACACGGAAGCCGAAATCCTCCGTGCGGACCGATGGTCGTTGCCTCATCCGGAAGCTGTTTCTGAGGTACATGCCGTCGAGAACGAACGATCCACCGCGCAGGACATGGTACCGGGTGTCGGCTGCGCTCGATGCGTGTCGGATCGACGGACTCGACGTGAAACGGGAGTCGCGCCCGGCGTAGGCGTCGGGATCGTAGTCGTCGGCGACCCACTCGAAGGCGTTGCCCGTCAGGTCCGCCACACCGAACCCGTGGAGCCCGTAGGCGTTCACTTCGCGGAGGCGACCGCTCTGCTGGTTCGCGGCGAAGCGGCGGAAGGTGGACCCATAGTCGTAGACCGTCGATCGCGGACCACGAGCCGCCTTCTCCCACTCGGCCTCGGTCGGCAGTCGGTGGGGTACCGACGTCCGACTCGTCATCCACCGGCAGTACGCCTCGGCGCCCGAGAGGCTCACGGTGACGACGGGGAAGGCGGGGGAGTCGGTCGTCCAGCGTCGGGTCGCTTGGTCCTGCCTCACGAGGCACTTGAGGCTGTCGAACGCCAGCCAGCGCTCGTCGACGCTCACCGCGGGATCATTCAGGAAGCGGACGTAGTCTGCGTTGGTGACCTCGGTTCGTCCGATCCAGAAATCGGGCAGCTCGACGAGGTGGGCAGGCCGTTCGTCCTCCTGACCGACTCCGATCGTGTCTCCCATCACCGAAACGCCACGGGGGATCCACGCCCACGTCTCGTCTTCCGGCTGGGCCGCGGGGATCGTGATCGTCAGGCGCCCGTCAGGGACGACGCCCCTCAGAAGCGGCGCTGGCAGGCCGAACGAGCGACTGCCGCCGTGGGCGACGACCTCGTACAGCCCTGCGCGCATCGGCTGGCGCCAGCGTCGGCTCGACTCCTGGGAGACGATCCTGACGTCGTCGTCGCCGGAGACCTCGACGACGTCGAACGCGAGGCGGAACGGGTTGTCGATGACGAGTTCCAAGACCGCCGCTTCTCGCCCGAGCGGTGACGGATTGCCTGACGGCTCGACCCGCGAGTCCGAGTTCTCACGGCGTGCGGCGAGGGTCGAGCAGCCGTCGACGCCGCTCACGGCGAGGAGGATGAGCACGATCCGCGCCCAGGCTCGGTGTGCCGTGGGCGCAAGGTCACGCATGGGGACTCGCGACGTGCATCGCGGGAGGAGGCACCGGATGGACCGCCGACGGATCAAGCCATCCAGCCGGGCACTCGGGCGGCTTGCTTCACCCAGGCCTTCATCTGCGCGTCATCGAAGTCATCCTCGTGGATGTCGATCCAGCGCGCTTCCTTCGTGGTGCCTCCCGGCGGCGCGGGCTTCAGCGACGTGCCTCGGAAGAACGTCGCTTTCACGTAGCGGGTGAAGACGTGGAACGAGAGGAACCACCCCTGACCCTCGACTCCGTAGAAGGGCGAGTTCCACTTCACGGCTTTTCGCACTGCGGGCACCTGGCTCGTGACGAGGGCGTCGATGCGCTCACCGATCCCGCGCTTCCAACCTGGAATCGCGGCGATGTACGCCTGTACGGGAGCGTCGCCGTCTGCCTTTGCCACTTGAGGGTTGCCGCCCGCGAGCAGGACGACGGACGCCTTCGGCCGGGGTGACCCCTTGCGGGCGACGGGGTCTCGCGCGGGCGCGGCGCGGGACTTCGCCCTCCGCACCGTGGGTTTGCCGACCGTCGCCTCCTGATTTGCAGCGACGGCCGCGCGGATGAGCTGCGTCAGCGCCTCTGCGTCGACGACCTCGCCCTCGCGAATGTCGATTGCGCGGCGCGTGTTTCCTTCCAGGCTGGAGTTGAAGAGCTTCTTCGGGTCCTTCAGGGCGGCGCCGCGAACGAAGGTGAGCTTGACGACCGCCTTGTACGTCTCACCCG
Organism: Planctomycetota bacterium; assembly: GCA_044222185.1. Taxonomy (GTDB): domain Bacteria; phylum Planctomycetota; family CAIWVZ01; genus JBGANV01. The sequence continues at coordinate 1,624,948 of JBGANV010000001.1, read as the reverse complement.
TGCAGATGTTGCCATCGAGAGACCACACGGGCGTGCCCATCCACTTCCACTCCTCAACGATCTGCGGGTCCGCTCCGCGGATGATCCGCCGGACTTCGGCGAGAGTCTCGCCGCGCCAATCGCCCAGTGAACGGATCCGCGCGTCGATGAGCGCCGTGGCAGAGGTGCCGGAGCCGGGCGTCGCCGCGGCGGGCGACGCCGACTTCGCGCGTGCGTTTCGCGCTGGCTTCGACTCGGCCCTCCGCTCGCTGACTCGCGACGCTCTCCTGGGTTTCGGCATCACCATCGGCTTGCTCACGGTGCTGTGCATTCGCGGGCAGGCGGAGTACGACCCCGCCTCGGGTTCGAGTGCAGGGGCGCATCGTACTCGATCGGCCGCTGCTCGTCGGTGGCACCCGACGGGCTCGCGACGGCGTGTGCGGTGCGCGGAACGAGGACGGTTTCGATCGACGCCTCACCAGGCGTTGCGGTCGCGGCCCGCGGCTGGGATTTCGCAGACCGTGACCGCCGTCACTGTCGGTCCGGTCGGGTCACCCGCCGACGGTCAGGGCGAGCCCGGGCGTGAGTGCTCCGGTGACGCCGGGAATGAGCTGCTGCCCGCCCGGGTCGAAGACGAGTGACTGGAAGTACAGCGTGACCCCGTTCAGGCCCGGGTCGTTGGGGATCGGCAGCCCCGCCCGGTAGTTGCCCGTGGAATCCGTGACTCCGAACGAGAACGTGTCGAGCGAGGACAGATACACGAACGCATTGGGCAGGAGCTGGAATGGCGGGTTCGCCAGAGCCGCCGAAGACCAGATGATCGTGGGGGTATTCGGCACCGTGTTGGCCACGACGAGTTCGAACGCCTGCTCGCCGACACGCGGGAGCGTGCTTCCGGAGAGCGTGGGTACCTGGCCGGCGGTCCCAGGGCTTCCCGAGCCGACGGTGACGAGAGCTGCAGGGCTCAGGACCATGACGTCCAGGATCTCGCGGGATCGATTCCCGGCGACGTCCGCGACGCGCACGTGGATCTTGTGGAGCTGGCCGGTCGCCAGCGCAGGCAAAGGGATCGTGTGCACGCTGCCGTTCGAAATCGTGGTTCCCGCCGCCAGGTTCGTCGCGGTCCAGCTGCCGATGCGAATTTCGAGCGATGCGGGCGCGATTCCGGAGTGGAGGTCGTAGCCACTCACGGTGATCGACGTCGGTGCCGTCGTCACCTTGCCACGCGTGATCCCCGAGATTGCGAGCGAGGGTTTCATCTGGTCGTCGAAGGGATCGCTCTCGTCGGCCGAGGCGGGATTGACGTCGACCTGACACCCGAGATCCACCCATGCGGCGATCGTTCGCTTCTCGTCGAAAGTGATCGTCGGTGCGTGCGCCGGGCCGAAGGGGATGTCGCCAGGGCGCCCGTTGCCGTCGCTGCGACCGTCGAGCCGCGAGCCATAGGCCTTCCACACGAGGAGGCTCTGGCTCGCGGCGTTCTTGCGGACGTATTTCGTCGGTTGGTGGGCGCCATAGAGGATCGGGTAGCCGCTCGTGTTCGTGAACGCGAGGCTGTCCCACGGAGGCGGCGACGCGTTGGCGCGAAGGTCGAGGCTCGCCGGCGAGTTGTGGCAGCCGACGCACCGCGCCGTCAGGATCGGTTGGACGTCCTGCCAATACTCCACGACCCAGGCGCGTCCAGGCTTGATCAGGACGGACGGTTGGTTCTGGGGATCGCGGCTCACGACCGGCGTTTGCAGAGCGAAGTCCGTCACCGTGTAACCCGCCTGCCCGGCTGCGGTCGTGCCGAAGTCCAATGGCTGCGTGTTGATCGAGTGCGCGTGACAGCCGCCGCAGTTGTTCTTCCGTTCGCCGGGACGGGCACTGTGCCAGGTCGTCTCCGAGGTCAGCGTGATCCCGTCGACGTCGATGACGCGATTGTGGAAGGGGACATCCGCGGGGATCCGCACCTCGTACGACGTGTCGGGATTACCCTGCGCGTCGAGAATCGGCGAACCGTTCGGCGCGAACTTCCGCAATGGGATCTCGCCGAGGATTCCCCAGACCTGGGTCCCGTTGTTGTGCGATCGGTATCGACCGGCCAGCGGCTGATACCAGGAGTTGTTCCCGAAGACGTGGGACATGTCGGCGACGACCTGCGCGGCGTGGATGCGGGAGTTCGGGAACCGAATGGTGTCCTGACCGACGACGAACAAGGTGGACGAGTAGAGGAGGTTGTTGACGATGTTGGGGTCGACCGCGTCGTCGTAGGGATTGGGCCACCGGCTCTCGCGGTTGTACACGGACGAGGTGCCGGTCGTTGCAAATGCGGATCCTGCCGGGAGGGCGGCAATCGATCCGCTGTTCGTCGTGTCTGGGATCAGCGTCGGCTTTGCGACGCCGTGGATCGCCGCGTAAGGCACGACCGCCTTCGGGTACATGTAGTGGTACGAGGCACTCCATTTGAGGATGGACATGGCCGACCACGTCGGGGTGCTCCCGCCCGGGGCATAGGCCACGTGCATGTGCGGGAAGCCCGAGACGGGGCGGTTCAGGTTGTTGACCGGACCGGGGCTCCAGACCATCAGCATGTCGCCGCCTGGTGCTCCGGACGGCATCGTCACCTTGCCGACGCGCTCCGTCTGGCTTCCACCGCGAAGGCGCGCGGCGTGGTCGTCGTTCAGATTGCCGAGCGGCCACGGGACCGCCGTCGTCTGCGATACACGTTCGAAATGCGCGCTCGATGACGCGATGTCGCTGACCGGGTTGAACCCTTGCCCGCTGACCAGCGGAAACCTGACGATCATCCCGTGGCCGAAGTTGTTCTGCTGGTAGTAGCTGTTCGAGACGAAGTCGCCGTTGGATAGCTGCGAGATGAAGTGGAACGCGGTGTTGTAGTAGTGGTCGCCCGCCATGGTCTTGATGTCGCTCATGTCCGGGTTCGCGACCAATAGCGGAAAGTTGCCGTTGATGTTCCGGCGTCCGACGGGGTGGTGATGCGTCCACGCAATGCGACCGTCCCGGAGGATGATCGGGTGCTGGCACGACCCGAGGGTGAAGTTCTCGACTGGCTCGACGTTCGACCCGTCACCGTGCATCCGGTAGAAGCGCATCGCGGGCTTCTCGTTCCCCGGCTCCATCACGTTCGCGCGGTTGGAGAGGAAAAGGATGCGGCCATCCGCGAGTTCCACCGGAGCGACGTCGAGTTTCGCGTACGGCGGCGCCACCTGGCGAAACTGGTCGGAGACGTCGACCTGATCGTCGAACGTGAGTTGGGTCACCGCCCCGGTCGTGAGGCTGTAACGGAAGATGAAGGCCGGCTTGATCGGCAGCTTCCGCTGGAAATGGCGAGCGATGGGGTCCTCGAACAACGCGAAGTAGATCGACTTCGCGTCGAAGGACACGAGCGGATCCACGATCGACGCGTTGGCGGACGTGCGCGTCACACCTCCCGGGACCGACTGTATCGGCACGCTCCCCGCGGAGACGAGGACGGTCTCGGTCCCATCCGGGTGGATGGCGACCAGGTCCGAGCCCGGTCCAACGAATATCGAGAAGTTGAACACGTCGGGAAACCAGTCCCGGTAATCCGCGGGAAGCGTTGAAGGGAGCGGCATACGACAGGCGACGATGTCGTATTGGATGCCCACGGCTTGAGGTGTGGTGAACGTCGGCGCCGGCTCGAGTTGCGCGCGTACGGGCGGCACCAACATTGCCGCGGACGTGAACAGCACTATGGGAAGGCAGGACTGTCGCATGATGAGCTCCGTCGGGAGGGCCATCAGGGGAGTGCGCATCCTATAGGCCATTTCCGGGTCGATCGTCACGCGCAGACCCGACGGGGCGGGGGATTGGAGTGTTCCGGATCGCAAACCCGTTTGCGCGGTCGGGCTTGCAGTAGCCGGTTACGCGGAGGCCGACCTCGGGGGAGCGTGCTCCATTCGCCATGGTTTGGCTCCGCCATCCAACGATGCTCGCATACGAGGAGCGCCGTCCGGCACACGGGACGACGTGCGCCTGTGAGCCGAGCCTCTCGGTTCATGGTCCGGGTTCGGCGAGCGTTGGCGATGCGATGGCTCGGGCAGCGGCGGTTGCGCGGCCCGCGTCGTCCATGCGCATCCGCCGGGCCATCGTGCGTCGCGATCTGGGGTTCACCCGGTACACTGGTACCGTGGTACATGCAGAAGGCCACATCCTCCGTTCGCGGGCGCCCTGGCAGGGGTGCGGGCGGGGCGCGTTCGACCCAGATCGAGCGCGTTCAGACGGGAGTGCGACTGGAGAAGCGTCTCCTCATGGTGCTTCGTGCGCTGGCGGACGCGAAGGAGATTACGCTCGGTGACCTCCTCGAGGGCATCGTCCTCCATGCCCTGGACGGGAAGTCGCCGTTCTCCGCGACGACGTTGAAGCAAGTCGCTGCGCTCCGGGAGGTCTTCGGCCTGGACCTCACCGCGGAGGACAGTCATCGGCTCACGGAGCGCGTTCGCGCGCCCGGCCCTCGCGGCGGTCGGCGTGGACGCGAGGCCAGGCGCACACCGGACGGAGACGTCTTGGATGGATGACGACGCTCTCGTTCGCGCCTTCGAGTCGTGTGACCCTGGCCTGTCACCCTTCACACACGAACAGCATCTCCGGGTCGCGTTCTGGTATCTCAGCCGCGAGTCGCTGGGACGGGCTGCCGAGCGTTTCAAGGACGCGCTGCAGCGCTTCGCGGCGTCGCGCGGGAAGCCACAGCTGTACCACGCGACGATGACTTGGGCGTACCTCTGCCTGCTGGCGGAGAAGCTGGAGGTGCTGGGCCCGGGGGCGACGTTCGAAGCGATCAAACGCCGCTGGCCTCGGCTCCTCGATCACCCAGATGGGGAGCTTGGGGACGTCTACAGCCCGTCCGAGCTGGCGGCGCCGGACGCGCGATGCGCGTTCGTTCTGCCACGACGGCCGCGCGACGGGACGGTCGCACCCTCCGCGTGACGTGATGGTCGGTTGGTGGCCGGCGAGGCGCCGCCGCCGCTGAGGCCCCGTCATTCGTGGCCGACATCGGCGGGCGGGTCGCCATCGGACCGTGACCGGCCGGTGCGGTGGTCCCCGCGGTGGCGCGAATTCGGCGTGTCAGGTCGTCTTCTGCACGAGCTTCTCGAGGCGAACGAAGCTCTGCTCCATGCCGTCCGCCATCCCGGTCTTCAGTGCGGCGTCGCGGGCTTCTCGCGTGGGGTAGAGCATGGTGATCGCCGCGACGGTCACGCCGTCTTTCTCGGTCAGCAGGAGTGTGTTGGTCGTTTCCGGCCACTCGGGGCCCCAGGACTCGGTCCAGACGAGGCGATCCGGGGATGAGACTTCGCGAAACGTGCCGACCATGTCCATCTCGGCGCCGTCGCCCTTTCGCCACATGTAATGCCACTTGCCACCGGCGCGCAGGTCGACCTCGCAGACGGGCATTGCCCAACCCGGAGGCCCGAGACACCACAGGGGAATCTTCTTCGGGTCGGTCCATGCGTCGAACACGGCCCGTTTCGGCGAGCGGATCGTGCGGGTGATCAAGGTCTCACGATCCGACGGCGTGGCGACTCTTGCGGCGTGGCTTGCAGGCTCGGACATGGCGACCTCCTCGTGATGCGTTGCCTCGGGGTCGGGCTCGGTTGCGCGTGATCGAGGGTATCAATGGTCTTGGTTCCGTCGGTCCGCTCGTCCTCAGGGAGTCTGGGCCGAATGAGCGGAACCGGACCTGCGCACCGGTACAGTGCCGAGCGCCAGGCCTGTCGCCGCCGGGACGGCCTCGCGGAGGAGCCATGACGAGTCTTCACATCCGATTGGCCGCAGCGACGGACGCCGACGCCGTGGCGCGGCTCGTTCATCAGCTCGGCTATCCGACGGACGGCGTCGACATGTGGCGCCGCGTCGAGAGGATGGCGGCCGATGGCCGGGCGGTCGCACTCGTCGCCGAGACGGCGGCAGGAGTGGTCGGGTTCGCGACCGCGCACATCCTGAGCGTCGTGGTGCGGCCCAGGGACGTCGCGTGGCTCACGACGCTCGTAGTCGAAGAAGCCGTCAGACGGACCGGCGTGGGGCGTGCTCTCGTTCGCGCCGTCGAGGACTTCGCGCGGCGGTCGGGTTGTGAGCGTCTCTCCGTGACGACGCACGAGCACCGGGCCGATGCGCAATCGTTCTACATGGGTGTCGGACTCGAGCACACCGGTCGCCGGTACGGCAAGCCGCTGATCCCGGCCGGCGCCTGAGCGGTGGCGCAAGTTTATTTTCGAGGAGATGTCGAGCCCGCGCCCTCGGCTCCGACTCCGGTTCGTCGATCGCCGTGATCGCTCGTCGAACGAACCGAAAAACAAGGACCCGACCAAATGAAGATCCTCATCTCGACACTCGTCGTTCTGGCGTCCGGAGCTGGCCTCGGGCACGTGGTGCATGATGCTGGCGCGAACCGGAGCCGTGCGCCCCAAGCCTTCGAGGCAGCAGGCGCTGGCGAACAACACCTCATGTTGCAGAAGCTCGCTGGGACCTGGGACGCGATCGTGGTGATGCAGGACCCGAAAGGCGTCGAGGTCAGAACCAAAGGGCTGCTGACGACTTCGAAGCACGCCGACTTCCACACGATCGACAGCTTCCAGGGAGACGTCATGGGCATGCCGATGTCCGGGCACGGGATCAACGGCTACTGCACGGTGCGGAAGCAGTTCTTCACGTTCTGGACCGATTCCATGTCGGCGTCACCGATGACGCTCTTCGGTGACTACGACGCCATCAGGCGTGAACTGACGCTGACAGGCGAGTGTCTCGGAATGAGCGGGAAGTTGGAGACGTGCCGAACCGTGACGCACTACGCCGACGACGATCACCGATCGTGGTCGATGTACGGGCCGGGCCCCGACGGCAGGGAGATGCGGCACCTGCGCATCGACTACACACGCAGGAAGTGAACGTCCCGACCGACGCAACACCAAAGGAGACCAACCATGAAGTACATGCTGATGATGCATCTCGCGGGCGAGGGGGCGGCGATCACGACGTGGCCACCGCAGGACGTTCAGGCCCACATCGCGTTCATGATCAACCTGAACAAGGAGCTCAAGGCGTCAGGGGAGCTGGTCGCGGCCGAAGGGTTGGCCTGGCCAAACGAGGCCAAGGTGATCCGAGCCCGCAAGGGCGGCGGGCCACCGATCACTGACGGGCCGTTCGCCGAGTCGAAGGAGTTCTTGATCGGATTCTGGATCGTGAGCGTGCCGTCTGAGGAGCGCGCGATCGCCATCGCCGCCCGCGCCTCTGCGGCGCCGGGCCTCGGGGGCGTGCCGATGAGCATCCCGATCGAGCTACGCCAGGTCATGTCGGCGCCGGACGTACCTGCTTGACGACCGTGGATCCTGGGCCCGGCCCCGAGGACCTGCTGCGCGAGTCCGTGCCTCGGGTCCTCGCTGCCGTCATTCGCAGGTTCGGCGACTTCGCGGCCGCGGAGGATGCCGTGCAGGAAGCCGTTCTCGACGCCATCGTCGCGTGGCGCCAGAGCGGCGTTCCCGCGAATGCGGCGGGTTGGCTCTTCCGCGTGGCGTGCCGCCGCATGGCCGACGCCGCGAGTCGTGACGTCAGTCGGCGTCGACGCGAGGAGTCTGCCGCAGCGCGTGAGGCCGATGGGGCGCACGCCAGTCGCGAACTCGAGGCCGACACCATGGACGCCGATGGGGACGACACGCTCATCCTCCTCTTCATGTGCTGCCATCCGGCGCTGTCTCCGCCCTCTGCCATCGCGTTGACGCTTCGCGCGGTCGGGGGTCTCACGACGTCCGAGATCGCTCGCGCTTTCATGGTTCAGGAGGCGACGATGGCCCAGAGGATCAGCCGAGCGAAGCAGACCCTGGCGGAGTCGTGCCTCCCGTTCACCATGCCGACGCCGGCGGACCGCGCCGAGCGACTCCAAGCCGTGAGGCACGTCCTGTACCTGATCTTCAGCGAGGGCTACGCCGGAAGCGTAGATGAATCCATCAGTCGTGTGGAGATGGCGGCAGAAGCGATCCGGCTCACACGGATGCTGCGCCGGCTCATGCCGGATGACGCGGAGACGGCTGGGTTGCTCGCGCTGATGCTGCTCACGCACGCGCGTCGGGGCGCGCGCACGAACTCCGCCGGCGATACGATTCCGCTCGACGAGCAAGATCGGTCGCTTTGGGATCGAGCAGCGATCCGAGAAGGGTGCGAGCTGCTCGACACCACGTGGAAGCGTGGGGCCATCGGTCCGTACCAGCTGCAGGCCGCCATCGCGGCGCTGCACGATGGGGCCGACTCGGCCGACGCGACGGATTGGAACCAGATCCTCGCGCTCTACTCCGTGCTCGAACGGATCACCGACAACCCGATGATCACCCTGAACCGGGCCGTCGCCGTTGCCATGGTGCACGGCCCCGTTGCCGGATTGGCGCTGCTCGACCGGCTGGAGGGCGACGAGCGTATCGCCGGTCATCATCGGTTGGCGGGCGTACGAGCGCACCTCCTCGAGCGCGCCGGCGACATCGTCGGCGCGATCGATCAGTTTCTCGCCGCTGCGTCGGCCACGGCCAGTCCGGCCGAGCGCAGGTACCTGGAACGCCGTGCGGCCCGGCTACGGCTGCGGTGAGGCGGCGTCGCTCCCAGGGCCTCGTCCCTGGCGCCTCGCGTCAACGTTCCGTGACGTACCGGTCCAGCGATTGGAACGTCGCGTTCCAACCGAGCGTCATGTCCTCGCGGGCGTCTGCGAACCGCTTCTGTTCGGCGGCAGTCGCTCGGCCGGCCGTCCAGACGACCTTCACGAGCGTCTCGCCATCGTGGCCTGGTCGTGGCTCGAACGTGGCGGCGGCGTCCCATTCGAGTGGCCACCCCGGGTCCCACGGCGCGCGGACCGTTCGCCCCGTCTCGTCAGCGAACGCGACGACGGCTTCCAGCCGCTCGGGCGCCTGCAGGTTGCTGTAGGTCCACTTGGCCGAAACGACGGAACCGTCTGGCGTCTTCATCGTGTAATGAAATGTTCCGCCGACCCGAAGGTCGACGGTGCACTTCGTGATGATCACTCCAGGAGGCGCGAACCAATGCCGCAGGTGCTCGCCATCGGTCCACAGGCGGTACGTTCGGTCCGGTGGCGCGGCGACGGCGTGCGTGAAGGTTACGGCGCTCGTGGTGCCGGGAGCGGCTGAACTCGGGGTCTTCTCGGGCTCGATCTTGGACATCGGCTGAACTCGGCGAGTGGTCGTTGGGTGCCGGCAAGGGGGCGGTGAGCGGGCAGTCTATCGTGGCCGTGCGCGTCGCTCGGCGCCGTTGCCCGAAACCGCGCTGGGCGACGGCGGGGGAAGTCGGGACACGACGGCGGCCGATGCGAGTGAACATGCGGCGGCGAGGAGGAACGCGCCACGGTGTGTTCCGTGCAACTCATACATCCAGCCGACGATCGGCTGCGTCAGGACGCTCGTCGCGCGGGCGAGGTTGTAGGACGCCGACGCGACGCTCGTGCGCCGGCACGCAGCGACCGACTCGGCGAAGAACCCTGCGAACGCACTCCACAGTCCGCACGCGAGCGACGCCCCGCCGAGCGTGGCGATCAGAACGGATGGATTGCGCTCGACGGACTGCGCGAAAGCCGCGAGGGCCGCAAGCGACGCGGCGAGCGTCCCGCCCGCCGCGGCGAACGCCCGGCGCGTCCCAATGCGCGCGGCGACCCGGGCAAACAACATGTTTGCGACGGCCTGAAGGGTTGCGACGACGATGGTCGTGAGCGCGATCTGTGACGGACCGAACGTCGTCGTGGCACGGAGCTGGCTCGGGAGCCACGCGAAACTGCACCAGTAGGTCGTCATCTGCAGCGCGAGCAAGGCGGAAATCACGAGGACGGCGCGCACCTCGCCCGAGCGCGGCGCGTCGTTCGCCGCGACGACCGGAGCGGATCGCGGGCGCCATTCGCCGGGAATCACTCGGGGGACCAGAAGGACGAGGACGCCAGGCAACGCGGACGCCGTGGTCGCCCACCTCCAGTCCAACGCGGGCGCCAGGAAGCCGGAGACCAGCGACGCCGTGACGACGCCCGCCGGGCTCGCGCACTGGAGCAGCGCCGCGAGCCGATCGCGGGACTCGCGCGTCGCGAGCCCCTGAACGAGAATGTGGCCGATGCCCCACCCGCCGCCAGCTCCGAATCCGGTGATGATCCGGCCGACCCCGAGAGTCGTGAGGCCGTGGGCGCCCGCCGTCAGAACGGCACCGGCGGCAGGAACGAGGAGACAAACACCCAGCGCCGAACGGATGCGCCCCCGATCTGCCATCCGTCCCGTCACCCAAGCACCGCCGGCGGCAGCTGCGAGCGTGAGCCCATGGATCCAGCCCAGGTGGGTCGGGCGCAGGCACAGGTCATGGGCCACCACGTCGGAGAGGAAACTCGCCAGGATGAGGTGGTGGAAGTCGAAGGTCCAGGTTGCGAAGCAAAGCCAGAGGACCGGCGCGATCGCGGGTGATCTCCCAGGTGGCTCCATCGCGACATTCATAGCGTCACGCGACCGTTCCGTCTGCTGATGCGCGCGTGTGCGCGGTATCCTGCTCGCCATGCGCCTCGTGACCTGGAACGTGAACTCCCTTCGCGCGCGCCTCGATCGCGTCCTCGCGTGGCTCGACAAGCGAGCGCCGGATCTCGTCTGCATGCAGGAGATCAAGTGCGAGGACAGCGCATTCCCGGTCGAGCCGTTCGTCGAGCGGGGCTGGCACCTCCAGATCTTCGGTCAGCGGACCTACAACGGCGTCGCGATCGTGTCACGCGTTCCCGTCACGGATGTCGTGAAGGGTCTCCCGGGCGCCCCAGCCGAGTCCGGGGCCCGCGCGTTGGCGGCAACGTGGAACGGCATCCGGATCGTCGACGTCTATGTGCCCAACGGCCAGGAGGTCGGGTGCGACAAGTACGTCATGAAGCTCGCATGGCTCGACCGGCTCCGTACCTGGCTCGACGAAGCCTACGTGAAGGCGCAGCCGATGGTCATCTGCGGCGACTTCAACGTGACGCCGGACGACCGGGACGTCTACGACCCGGAGAAATTGAAGGGCACGATCCTCTGTTCCGACGACGAGCGTCGGCGTTACCGCAACCTGCTGGAGTGGGGGTTGATCGATGGCTTGCGAGAGTTCACCCAGGAACCGGCGCAGTACACCTTCTGGGATTACCGCATGAACATGTTCAAGCGGAACCTCGGTTACCGCATCGACCACTTCCTCATGACGCCGTCCCTTCGAGCCAGGTGCCGATCGATCACCATCGATCGGGAGGAGCGCACGGGCGAGAAGCCCAGCGACCACGCCCCCGTGATTGCCGAGTTCGACGCCTGATGGGCGTGGGACCCGAGGATTGGTGTCTCTCGGTGCGCTCATAGAATGTCGACCTCCATGTCGGACAGAACCTCAGCCGAAGCTCGCGCCGCAGTCACGGACCTCTCACCGTTCGACGGGAGGTCCGCGATCCTGTTCGACCTCGACGGCACGCTGTACGGGGGGAGAGATGGCGCTGCCCTCGAATGCGCCATCGCGCGGGCGACCGGGCTGCGGATTCGCCACCTTGTCGGCGTCGCCGATCCGCTCCAGGCGTATGCCAGTCTGCAAGGCCGCGTGACGATGGCGCCGGGCGCGCAATCGAAAACGGAGGTCCTCACGAACCAGTTCCAGCTTGGCATCGCCGAGATGAACCGGTTCCGCGAGCGACACGTCGAACCGGAGCGACACGTCAGTGTCGATCCTCGCCTCGTGTCGATGCTGCGTGCGCTGGCGCGGCGCTTCCGTCTCGCGCTTGGAACGAACAATACGCCAGGGCTCGCCCGTGCGATTCTCGACGCGCTCGGAGTCCCGCTCGCGTGTTTCAGCATCATCCTTTCGTCGGAGGACGTCGGGTTTGCGAAGCCGGATCCGCGCTTTTTTCAGCGGGTGCTGGCAGACCTCGGGTTGCCCGCGGCGGCTGTCGTCACCGTTGGAGATCGTCCGGACTCGGACCTCGTTCCGGCGGTGAGGCTGGGATTCTCGTCCTGGCGCGTGGCGCGCCCCGAAGACCTCTATGCGCTCGAGGGGCTTGTGACTGAGCAGGTGGCTTCATGAGAGTCCTCGTCGTCGGCAGCGGTGGTCGCGAGCACGCGCTCGCGTGGAAGCTCGCTCAGAGCCCCAAGGTGACGGAGGTCATCACGGCTCCTGGGAATCCCGGTACCGCGGCCGTCGGCCGCAACGTGGCCGTCCAGGCGACGGATCTGACCGGACTCGCCGACCTCGCAGAGAGCGAGAACGTCGGGCTCACGGTCGTTGGCCCGGAGATCCCACTCTGCGCCGGCATCGTCGATGTCTTCCACAAGCGCGACCTCTGCGTGTTTGGACCGACGCGAGCGGCAGCCCAACTCGAGGGATCGAAGGCGTTCGCGAAGTCCTTGATGGTCCGCGCCGGCGTCCCGACTGCAGGGTACCGGGTGGTCACCAACGCGGACGCGGCACTGCAGTACCTCGAGGGCGACGTGAGCTACCCGGTGGTCGTGAAGGCCTCCGGACTGGCCGGCGGCAAGGGTGTCGTGATCTGCCACGGTCGTGACGAGGCGGCGACGACACTGCGAACGTTCCTGGAGGACCGACTCCATGGAGAAGCGTCGACGACCGTCGTGCTGGAGGACTTCCTCTCCGGCGAAGAGGTGTCGCAGTTCTGCATCACGGACGGCAAGACGCTCCTTCCGCTGCCTGCTGCACAGGATCACAAGCGCGCACTCGACGGTGACGAGGGTCCGAACACGGGCGGCATGGGCGCCTACAGCCCGGTCCCGGTCTACACCGAGGCCCTGCAGAAGAGGATCGAGCAGGAAGTCCTCGTGCCGACCGTTCACCAGATGCGGGTCGACGGCACGCCTTTTTGCGGGCTGCTGTACGCCGGACTGATGCTGACGCGCTCCGGGCCACGGGTGCTCGAATACAACGCACGGTTCGGCGACCCGGAGACGCAGGTGGTTCTTCCCCGGCTCGGTGGCGACCTCTTCGAGATTCTCCACGCAGCGGCAACCGGGCGACTCGCCGAGATCCGCCCGGAGAGCCTGTCGGTCGATCCGCGGGCCGCGGTCACGGTCGTGCTCGCCGCTGGCGGATACCCGGGGGTCTTCCGGCGTGGGGACGTCATCTCTGGCGTCGAGGAGGCGGAACGGATGGACGGCGTCCACGTCTTCCATGCGGGAACCGCCACTCGGGACGGGCGCCTCGTGACGTCGGGCGGGCGGGTCCTCGACGTGACGGCACTGGGAACCACGGTCCAGGAGGCCCGGGAAAGGGCCTATGCTGCCGTCGAGAGGATTCGCTTCGAGGGGAGGCATGTCCGGCGCGACATCGGTGCTCGCGCCGCCCCGAAACGATGATCCGTCGGGGGTGCCACCGGGTTCGGTTGGCCGATGTGCGTACCGGTTCGTGCGCACTCGGTATTCGTTGATGGTGGATCGCAGTCACCCTACGATGCCAGCGACCGCTGACACGCATCGAGAAAGACGCAGAAAGGCCTCCCGCAATGAGCCCCGACTTCGACAAGAGCAAGGATGCGGATTCGCATGGCGAGGAACGCGTCTTCGAGCAGTATCTGAAAAGCCGTGGATTGAAGTTCACGCCGGCACGGCGCCAGCTGTTGCGGGCGATCTTCTCGATCCACGAGCACTTCACTGCCGAGCAGCTCCTCGAGAAGCTGAAGAAGCTCGGCGTGGCTGCGAGCAAGGCGACTGTCTATCGAACGCTTGCAGTGATGCTGGCGTGCGATCTGCTGGAGCTGCATGACTTCGGCGAGGGCTCGCGGTACTACGAGCACACGTTCGGTCACGCGCACCACGACCATTTGTTCTGCGTCAACTGCAAGACCATTCGCGAGTTTCGCGACGATCAGATCGAGGAACTGCAGAAGCGCATCGCCGGGACGCTCGGGTTCGAACTCATGGCGCACACGCTGAAGATGTACGGGCTGTGCGAGCCGTGCCGCCAGACCGTCGGGGACAAGTCCGGCGCCCAGCTGACGCTCCACCGCGGCTGAGCCGCGGGCAACACGGGGGCACAGCCATTGCTTCTGTCGCGGGTCGCAAGTAGCATTTCGGGACGAGATGAGATTGAATCTCATTTTGAGTCTCGCGCCAGAGCCGGCCGAGAGTCCTTTGCCCCAATGGCCGTTTCCCCGAACCCTGAACTCACGCTCTCCGATCTCGACTGCGGTGTGCCCGCGGTCGTCGTGGATCTTCGTGACGACGAGGGCGAGACCAGCGCTCGCCTGTTGGAGCTCGGGGTCCTGCCGGGCGTCGTCGTCCGTGTCGTTCGGCGTTCGCCATTCGGGTGTCCTGTCGAGGTCGACGTGGGTGGCGCTCGCTACACGATGAGGACCGAGACGACGGCGGCGGTTCGGGTTCGAATCGAGGCGCCATGACCGCGGCCTCGGGATCCGTCGCTTCGGCTTCGCGCATTCTGACCGTTGCGCTCGCTGGCAACCCGAATGTCGGAAAGTCGTCGCTGTTCAACGCGCTGACCGGGCTTCGTCAGAAGATCGCCAACTACCCCGGCGTGACCGTCGAGCGCCACGAAGGCGTGTACCCATTCGGTGGACGCGAGTACCGCATCGTCGATCTTCCGGGCACGTACAGCCTGATCGGTCGATCTCCAGACGAGCGGGTCGCTGGCGAAGTGTTGACAGGCACGCTTTCAGGGGAGGCGGAGCCGGATGTCGTCGTCGTCGTGATCGAGGCGGCCAACGTTCGAAGAGGTCTGTTTCTGTACACGCAGATCGCCGACCTCGAGCTGCCCATGGTCGTTTGCCTGAACATGGTCGACGAGGCTGTCCGAGCCGGTGTCGACGTCTCTGGCGTCGCGCTGAGCCGTGCCCTGGGCGGAGTTCCCGTCGTCGAGACGGTGGCGACTGGCGGGCGCGGGATTGCTGAGCTCCGGCAGGCGATCGCTGACGTCTCAGCAACCGTCGCCGATGCTGAGGGCTCGCGGCTCTCGGACGCAGACGGGCACAGGGCGACCCGGTGGCGCGAGCTTCAGGCGAGCGCCGACCTGAATCAGACTGCCGAAACGCAGCGGCGTTACGGCCGCGTCAACGAGATCGTGAGTGCCGCAGGCTTCGCGGCTCGGCCCGCGCTCCGGGTCGTGAGCGACCGGATCGATCGCGTCGTGATGCACCCAGCCTTGGGCTTTGCGATCTTCGCCGTCGTGATGGGATGCATCTTCCAGGCAGTCTTCTCCTGGGCGCAGCCTGTCACCGATGCGATCGATACGGTCTTCGGCGCGATCAGGGATTGGATCACGACCGTTCTGCCCGCTTCGCTCTGGCGTGAACTCGTGACCGATGGCGTCATTTCCGGTGTCGGGTCGGTCGTCGTGTTTCTTCCACAGATCCTGATCCTGTTTCTATTCCTCGGGGTGCTCGAGGACAGCGGGTACATGACCAGAGCGGCGTTCATCGTGGATCGTCCGCTGCGTGCGCTCGGGCTGTCGGGCAGGTCGTTCATCCCGCTTCTTTCGTCATTCGCCTGCGCCGTGCCGGGAATCATGGCCACACGGACGATCGAGGACCGACGGGAGCGCCTCGCCACGATCCTCATCGCACCCCTGATGACCTGCAGCGCGCGCCTCCCGGTCTACGCGCTGATCCTGAGCGCTTTCGTGCCCGACACGCCCCTGTTCGGACCGATCCGTGCGCGTGGTGCGACGATGCTCGCTCTCTACGTCGCCGGGGTGGCGACGGCGTCGGTCGCTGCCTGGGTGATCGGGAAGACGGTGCTTCGCGGCAAGCGCGTGTCGCCGATCATCGAGATGCCGCCCTACCGGGTACCCAACTGGCGGTCGATTGCGGTGCGACTCCAGCAGCGCGCCTGGGCGTTCCTTGGTCGAGCCGGGACCGTCATTTTTGCGGTTTCGGTGCTCCTTTGGGTCGCGACCCACGTTCCCGTTGCCGAACGTCGCGCCGGGATGACCGACGAGCAGTTCCAGACGGCGCAGCTGAATGCAAGCGTTGCCGGCCGGCTTGGCCACACCATCGAGCCGGTGATCCGCCCGCTCGGCTTCGACTGGCGGATCGGCGTCGGACTCGTCTCGTCGTTCATGGCCCGCGAGGTCTTCGTCGCGACGATGGGAGTCGTTTACTCGGTCGGCGATCCGTCCGACTCCCAGAACGAAGTGCGGCTCCAGGATGCGTTCCGCAACGCCACGAACGACCGAACGGGCCGCCGCCTCTTCGACTGGCCCACGATCGTCTCCCTCCTCGCGTTCTATGTCGTTGCGCCGCAATGCGTCTCCACGGTCGCCGTCGTGCGCCGTGAAACCGGGGGGTGGCGCTGGCCGCTGTTTCTGGTCGGCTACCTGGCCGTCTTCTCCTACCTGTTTGCGTGGGCGGCCTATCAGGTGACAAAGTGGATCGTGTAGTCGGTGACAGCACCCGCCAGCCGAGCGACGACGCCGGGTCGACGCATCGCGGCGGGGGGCGACGAGACACGAGGTTTGAAAACATGCTTCGAGCAGCAAGCGGCTTGATCGTCCTCGGAGTTCTTTTTTGCGCTGCCCTCACGGCATGCGGCGACGGCTCGAAGGCGGGATCCACCACCGCCGCGACACCGCAGGCGGGCGACGGCGCGAAGCCGCAGGATTCCCGCGCGGCATCGGCCGCCGCGAATTGGAAGGACGCCGCAAAGGCGTCAGCCGAGAAGGCGGTGGCTTTCCTTCGCAGCGTTCAGTCCAAGGACGGAACGTGGGCCGTCGCGCCCGGAAAACCAGAGGTCGGCGTCACCGCCCTGTGCCTGCTGGCGATCATGGAATCCCCGGCCGCCTACCGCGAGAAGGACGGCGAGTTCATCAGCAAGGGCATCGAATGGCTCGCGTCGATGCAGAAACCGGACGGTTCGATTCACGGCGGACAGCTCGCGACCTACAACACCGCGACATCCATGCTCGCCCTTGCGAAGACCGGGAATCCCAAGTGGAAACCCGTTCTCGACAAGGCGTTGGGCTTCCTTCGCGTCGTGCAATCGGATGAGGGCGAGAACATCGATCCCAGCAACCGGTTCTACGGTGGCGTCGGCTACGAGGACGGAGGCACGGCCGACCTGTCCAACACCCAGTTCGCCGTCGAGGCTGCACACGAGGCTGGGATGCCCGCCGACGACCCGTTCTTCAAGAAGGTGAGTGTGTATCTCCAGCGGTGCCAGAACCGCAGCGAGTCCAACGATTTGAAGGACCCGGAGATCGGCATCGGGAACGATGGTGGCGGGTTCTACTCGCCGACGCTGGCGGAGAAGGACTCCAAGGCCGGCTTCGTCACGACCCCCGACGGTCGCAAGGTCCGGCGGTCGTACGGGAGCATGTCCTACTGCCTGTTGAAGAGCTACATCTTCTGCAACTTGGACCGGAAGGACCCACGCGTTCGCGCCCTGGGGGAGTGGCTCTCGAAGAACTACCGGGTCGATTTCAACCCTGGCATGGAGTTCGGCGAGAAGCCTGAATCCCGCTACGCCGGGCTGTTCTACTACTACGTCACGATGGCTCGGGCGCTTCCCGCCACGGGGGCCGACTTCGTCACGGACGAGAAGGGCGCGCCGCGCGCCTGGCAGAAGGACCTCGCGACGCAGGTGGTGGCTTTGCAGCGTCCGGATGGAAGCTGGACCAACGACCGCAACGGGCGTTGGTGGGAAAACGCGCCGGTTCTCGCGACACCGATGGCGCTCCTGGCCCTGGATTCGTGCCTTCGTTGAACCCCGCTGCCGCGCATGTGCTTGCAGCGGTCGGCCTCGTCGGCGCCGCCAATGGCTGGGCCCGATCGTGCGCCGGTGCCCCGCGGCTCGTTGCCGGAAATGTCTACGCGATCACGGTGGCCACGTGTCTCCTCGTGGTCCCGACGTTTCTCACCTGGCGGCTGCGGACTGCGCTCGGGGGAGCCGCAATCATCATTGGCGCCGGATGTCTCGGGTGTGCCGGTGTCGGCGGCGACGGAGGCGGATTCGCCCACCTCGCGGCGGCGCTCGTAGGGGGGGCCGCGATGAGCCTCGTGGTTGCAGCGCCGCTCGCAATTCGAGGCCATCGAGGTGGAGCGACGGCCGCGGCGACTCTCACGACTCTCGCGATGCTCGGTACCCTCTGGGGTGTTGCTCGAGACGCTGACTCCGTGCCTGCCATTGCGCTTGCCGCGAATCCTCTTGCGCACGTGTACGCGGGGGCTCTCGGAATAGACTGGATCCGCGGGCCGATGCTCTACCCGCGCATCGGTTCTCTCTACTTCGTTTACCCTCCAGCGTCGGAGGCGTACACGATTCCCAGCATCGTGTTGTTCGTTGCATCGTTGACGAGCGTGCTCGCGTGGTTCGCGACGCGTGCGCGCACGAAACGGAACGCGTCATGAAGCAGAAGCTGTTCCTCACTTTTCCCCAGCAGGTTCTCAACGACCCGCTGCTCTACGTCCTCGGTCGTGACTTCAAGGTGATCCCGAACATCAAGGGAGCGACGATCACCGAGCAGATGGGGATGATGGCTGTCGAGCTCGACGGCGAGGCCGACGAGATCGAGAAGGCCGTGGGGTTCCTGCGTTCTCAACGGGTCAAGGTCGAGGTGATCCACGACGGTCCGTGACCCGCCGCCGGGGTTATTTCCGTACTTTTTGTAGATACCCGGTGGTTTTCTGAGGCGTGCCGCCAACAGGCACTGAAACGAAGAGTTTCGCCTGAAAAAAGCCTCGAGACGTGCAGCTCAAGCCTCCGGGCGGAGACGTCCGGAGCGTGTGCCTTTTGTGATACGGGCGGCGAGTTTTTTTGGGGTCCACCCGTTGACTGCGCCGAGACCATGGGACATAGTGCCGCCCATCGAGCCGGGGCGGTTGGGTTTAGGACGATGGTGGCACCTGTGTGTCGCCGCGCTCCAGCCTGGCCGTCAGCGATCGAGAGCTTCATCTGGTTAATAGAAGGTATCGGGTGAGTTCTCTCGCGTCGAAAACTTGGAGGAGGTTAGGAAACAGATGAATCGTTGGAAACCAGCGTTTGCGCTGATGGCGCTCGCCCTCACGGCGTCAGCGACCTTCGGACAGACCCCGGAACAGTTGAAGAAGGAGCTCGACCAGCAGAAGGCCCAGATCTCGGCACTCACCCAGAAGATGGATGCCGTGATCAAGGAGAACGCCGAGCTGAAGTCGCAGCAGGATGCGGTCCAGTCCGACACGCTCGAGACCGAGGTCAACCGCCTCACCGAGCGCCTCGCGGCTGCGACGTCGGTCAACTCGAAGGCCAGCCAGATCACCATGGGCGGCGAGTTCCGTTTCCGGAACACGTACACCCTCGGCGACAGCGAGGGCTTCAATGGCGGCGACGGCACCAACAACGGCACGACCGAGCACGACGGGACCTACACCGACGCGCGGGTGCGCATCAACTTCCTCTACAACTTCACCAAGGACGTTTCGGCGTTCGCCGAGCTCCAGACGGCTTGGGCGTTGGGTGACAACTCGGAAGGCCCGATCTCGGCCGTCGAGTTCGGTGGCAACACCGACGTCAACCTGTACCAGGGCTGGCTGAAGGTCGGGAACCTCTTCGGACGTTCCGAGTTCTCCAGCAAGGTCGGCCGCCAGGAGATCGTTCTTGGCAACCAGTTCCAGTTCGGCAACGCCGACTGGTACGACGGCGTCGTCTTCGACGGCGCGCGTTGGGACTGGGAGTGCACGGGCTTCTCCCTCACGGGTCTCGCCCTCAAGCTCTCGAGCTCCGACGGCAGCGGCGACTTCGACCAGACGTCCGCGTTCAACAACAGCCACGATGACGACGAGCTTTACGGCTTGTACTTCACGCTGAAGTCGATCAAGAACCACACGATCGACCTCTACTGGCTCTACGTCAACGGCCACGGCGGCTCGTCGCTCAACAGCGGCGCCAACGCTGGCTTTGGCAACAACAACGACCTCGGCGGCGGTGGCGTGACCGGGTTCCTCTACCCGGGCTCGTCGGCCTACTTCCACACGCTCGGCGCCCGCATCGGCGGCACGTTCGACGTGGCGGCGGGCCTCGACTACAACGTCGAAGCGTCGTACCAGTTCGGTGACGTTCACGGCTTCTTCGGTGGCAACGCGGACGTCGATGCGTTCGCGGTTGAGGCCGAGGTTGGTCTGACCTTCAGCTCGTCGAGCAAGTTCCGCGTCTACAGCCGCTTCCTCTTCGCCGAGGGCCCGGATGACAACGACGTCGGATACCTCTCGCTCTTCCCGAACCGGCACAGCAACACGGCGGCTTTCCGCGCGCGTTACGGCCTGTTCGACCTGATCCCGATGTCGAACGTTTGGAGCGTTCAGCTCGGCCTGCACTTCGATCCGGCCGACAACTGGACCCTCGGACTCACCGGCCTCTGGGCCGGCGCGGACGAGGAAGGCTCCAACAACGTTGTCTCCGCCAACGGCGACGACAGCGACTACGGTTGGGAAGTCGACCTGTGGGGCGAGTACCGCTACAGCGAGCACCTCACGTTCGGCGCGGGCGTTGCCCTCCTCTGGGCGGATGACCAGGGCCAGTTCATGTGGAACGTCGACGACGGCACCCAGTTCCTGGGCTACGTCCAGGCGCGCCTCTGGTTCTGATCTAGCGACAGCAAAACTGTCCTGAAAAGCGGGTTGGCTCCTCGGAGCCAGCCCGTTTTTTTTTGTTCCTCGGACCGGACACCCAGGGTCAGCGATCCTGTCCACGGCGTTGGACACGGGGGTACCGGAATGAGGACGACGAGCATCTGACGCGCGCCGGCAATCAGGGGAGGCTCGGCCGCAGGCCGTCATCCTGAACGCAGCCGGGATCGAGAATTCCATCCTCCGACCCGCACGCGGCCGTCCGGCGGCTCGATTTTTCCCGTGGGACGTCGAGCGGCGTGAGGATTGCTGCCAAATGGTGGCTGCCGGCCCCGCTCCTGTATCATCCGGGCGTCCGTCGCAGCCGCGTTTGAGGGCAAGACCATGTCCAACCAGCTTCTGAGACTCGTCGCCGTTGTCGCCGTCAGCATGGGACTCGCCTCGGCGCAGAAGGGGAACGGAATGCCGCAGGGGATCGGCGGCGGCGGAGCCCCAGTGGCCAAGCCAAGCTTCGGCGGCGGTTCGCAACCGGGCCCGTCCATGGGGGGCGGCGGCGTTCGGTCCGCGCCCGCGCCATCAGCGCCCTCGGCGCCGCCGGTCTCCGGCCCGCGCTCGTTCGGGGGCGCACCCTCGCGCGGCTTCTCCAACCCCGGCCCATCCATCGCGCCCTCGGCGCCCGCGCCACGGACGTTCTCTCCATCACCGGTTCCCTCGACTTCCGGCGGCGGTGCGAGATCGGCGGCTCCGGACAGCGGTGGAGCGGCGCCCCGTTGGGGCGGAAGCCGAAGCGCCGCGCCATCGTTCGATCCACCTTCGCGTGCGGCCCAGCCGAGGGGTGAGACCTTTGGCGGGAGCGGTGGTGGAGTCCGAAGCGGTCGCAGCGTCGGAATCGACGGCCCCTCGGGTGTGGCCGGCGGACGCGGTGGGATCGACAACCGGACGAATGGCGGAACCGGTGCAAGCCGGCCCCCCTCCGTGCCACGGAACCATGACGGGACTGGCTGGAACGCCGGTTCGTCCCGGATTCCGAAGCTCGCGCCAGCCGACGGGGGATCGGCGGGTGTGGGGCGGACGGGCAGCCAGCCTGGGTTGACTGCGCCGGCCGGTCGCTATCCGGGGAATGGGAACGCCGGGCGCGTCACCCCAACGATCGATCCGGGAGCGAACTCTCCGACGACTTCGGTGTCTCGGCTCCCGACCAACCTCGCGCGACCGGGTCGCGGCACCGGGGCGACGGAACCTGCCGCGAGCGGCTCCTCCAAGTTCTCGGGACGTCCGGGCGTGGCCCTCGGTCACGGGAGTGACGGCGCACGTGTCACGGCCCCGGGTCGGCTCACGCCTGTCGCGGGCGGAGGCGCGGCCGCCGACAACCCCGCTGGAACCAAGTCCGTTGGCACCCGTGCGCTCAACCTGACTCCGCAGGGAACCGATTCGTCGTTGGAGCGGTCGTCCTTCGCGGCAGGCGTGTATTCGGGTGGGTCCGGCTTCGG
Organism: Planctomycetota bacterium; assembly: GCA_044222185.1. Taxonomy (GTDB): domain Bacteria; phylum Planctomycetota; family CAIWVZ01; genus JBGANV01. The sequence continues at coordinate 1,602,940 of JBGANV010000001.1, read as the reverse complement.
CGCCGACGCGCGGTGGGGCGGAGGTGGTCATCACGGTCACCACGACCGCTGGCGGTTCCACGGGTCGTTCTGGTTCGGCGGCGGGTTCGGCTGCTACCCCTACACCTACTCCGCGTTCGGCGGGTACTACCCCTACAGCTGCTACCCCTACTGGTACGGTTACGCGCTGTGGGCGCCGTTCCATTGGCCCTACTCGACCTACTGCGGTTACGCCTACCCGGGATTCGGGTTCGGGTACCGCTCCTCCGGCTGGCGGTTCTCCTTCGGCTTCGGCTACAGCTACTACCCGACCTACTACAGCGACTGCTGGTACCCCTACTACCGGACCTATCGCTACTACCCCTACTACTACTACTCGACGGTGAGCTACTACCCGGTCTACTCGACCGTCTACCACGCCGATGTCGTCTCCGCGGACTACGCGGACACCAGCGATCCTTACGTCGAGTTCGAGGACGAGGTGCCGGCGAAGGCCGCACCGGCCGTGGAGCCTGCGGGGTCCGACTCGGCAGCGCGGCCGGAGATCATTCCACTTCGAACCGTCGCGGTTCCCGCGGAACTCCGCGCCCCGCTCGTGAGCGGATTCCCGGATACGCTCGGAGCGTCCGAATACGGGTCGCGCGGTGCCTCTGCCATGCGATCCGGGCAGTACCTGGAAGCGGCGGAGGCCTGGCGGCGCGCGTGGCTGCTCAGCCCGGCGGACCGCACCGCAGGCGTCTCGTTGGCGGTTGCGCTCTTCGCTGCCGAGCGGTTCGACCTGGCGAGCGTCGCGATCCACGAGGTGCTCGTTCGCAATCCGGACGTCGCCACGACGTCGGATGACGTCGTCTCGACGTTCGGAGATGCCGGCGCGTTCCGCGAGGCCCAATCTAGGATAGAGCGGTTGATCGTCCGGAACCCCAACGAGGGCTCGGCGCGCTTCGTGCTCGGGTTCATCTACCTGAAGACGGGGAATGACTTCGGCGCGCGAAACGAGTTCGCGTTGCTGAAAGAGGTCGCCGGCGACGACCCGCAGCTCAAGCTCCTGCTCCAGGCCGCGGAGCGTCGATTCCTCGGCGGGCCTGAAACTCGCTGAGGAACTCCGCTCCGTCCTGATGGAGCACCACGACGGCCGTCCGGCATCCCTGTCGGACGGCCGTGCTAATTTTCTGGCCTGCCGCCGCCGGGCCCTCCCTTCGCGGGCGATCCGATGCGGCGCGACAGATCCACCATGACCGGCCTCACCAGACCGTTCCGTTTGGAGACGGCGTTCCAGCCGTGCGGCGATCAGCCGAAGGCGATCGGGGACCTCGTGACCGCGCTCGGTTCGGGCAAGCGGTACTCGACGTTCCTCGGCGTGACGGGCTCAGGGAAGACGTTCACGGTTGCGAAGACGATCGCCGCGACCAACCGATCGGCGTTGATCCTGGCTCCGAACAAGACGCTGGCGGCCCAACTGTTCTCCGAGATGAAGGACCTCTTCCCGGACAACGCGGTCGAGTACTTCGTCTCCTACTACGACTACTACCAGCCCGAGGCCTACGTCCCGGCAAGTGACACCTACATCGCCAAGGACTCGAGCATCAACGACCGCATCGACCGGATGCGCCACTCCGCTACGCATTCGCTCCTCACCCGAAAGGACGTGATCATCGTCGCGTCCGTGTCCTGCATCTACGGACTCGGTTCGCCGGATGCCTACGGCGAGATGCGCGTGGAAGTGAAGAAGGGCCAGGACCTCGACCGCGACGACCTCCTTCGGCGTCTGGTGCAGATTCAATACAGCCGAAACGACATCTCGCCGCGGCGTGGGACGTTTCGCGCGCGCGGCGACCTGGTGGAGATCTTCCCGGCCTACGCGGACGACCGGTTGATCCGCGTCGAGTTCTTCGGGGACTCCGTGGAGACGATTCTCGAGGTCGACTCCCTGAAAGGCGAGGTGCTCGCCGAGCCGGATGACGTGACGATCTTCCCGTCCTCGCACTACGTCACGCCGAAGGACCGCCTCGAGAAGGCGATCGAGTCCATCGAGGTCGAACTCGAGGAACGCCTGGAGTGGTTTCGTACGCGCGGGAAGCTCCTGGAGGCGCAGCGTCTCGAGATGCGGACTCGGTTGGATCTGGAGTTGCTGACGGAGGTCGGCCACTGTCCCGGAATCGAGAACTACTCTCGCCACCTGGACGGTCGGGGGCCGGGCGAACCCCCCGCAACGTTGATCGACTACTTCCCCGATGACTTCGTCGTCTTCGTCGACGAGAGCCACGTCACGCTGCCGCAACTGGGCGGCATGTACCGCGGGGATCGCGCTCGCAAGGACACGCTCGTCGAGCACGGGTTCCGGTTGCCCTCGGCCGTCGACAACCGACCTCTCACCGCCGATGAATTCGAGAAGAGGATCCAGCAGGTCGTGGCCGTGTCGGCGACTCCGAGCGACTCGGACCTGGCCCGGTCCGAAGGGGTGACGGCGGAGCAGGTCATACGTCCCACGGGGTTGCTCGACCCGATCGTCGAGATCCGCCCTGCGCGCGGTCAGGTCGACGACGTTCTCGGTGAGATCCGCAAGACCGTCGAGGCGGGCTTCCGCGTGCTCGTCACGAGCCTGACGAAGCGGCTCGCCGAAGACCTCTCGACCTACTTCCGCGACCTCGGACTGAAGGTGAAGTACCTGCACTCGGACATCGACACGCTCGAGCGCATGGCGATCCTGCGGAGTCTCCGGCTCGGGGAGTTCGACACGCTCGTTGGCGTGAACCTTCTGCGAGAGGGCCTGGATCTTCCCGAGGTTGCACTCGTCGCGGTCCTCGACGCCGACAAGGAGGGTTTCCTGCGAAGCCATCGATCCTTGATCCAGACGATCGGGCGCGCGGCGCGGAACGTCGCCGGCCGGGTCATCCTCTACGCCGACCAGGAAACGGACTCCATCAAGGCGGCCGTCCAGGAGACGCAGCGGAGGCGCACGATCCAGGAGGCCTACAACGTCGCAAACGGGATCACTCCTCAAACCGTGACGAAGCGGATCGCCGAGCTGCTCGAGACCATCTACGAGCAGGACTACGTGACGGTCGAGGTCGACGATCGCGTTTCCGAGGAGCCGGTCTCGCCAGCGGATCTCGATGCACAGATCATCCGCGTCCGGGATCAGATGTTCGTGGCGGCCAAGGAGCAGCGCTACGAGGACGCCGCGATCCTCCGGGACCAGCTCCGAACGCTCGAGGGGCGCGCCGCTCGGGGCTTTTGATGTCCCGCGTTCCATTCGACGCCGAGGGTGTCGGCACGCTCCCGGACGAGGCGGGCGTGTACCTCTTCGTCGATGGGTCACAGAAAGTGCTCTACGTCGGCAAGGCCGCCAGCCTTCGCTCGCGGGTGCGGGCGTACCTGAACGGGACCGACCGGCGGACTTTCGTCGAGTACATCGCGAGGCAGGCGAAGGCGGTTGAGTTCGTCCTCACGGGGTCCGTGAAGGATGCGCTTCTGCTCGAGAACAACCTGATCAAACAGCACGCGCCCCGCTACAACATCCGGCTGCGCGACGACAAGACGTACTTCAGCTTGCGTCTGGACCTGAAGGAGGAGTGGCCCCGCCTGACGATCGTGCGCCGGCGGAAACCCGACGACGTGCTCTACTTCGGGCCCTACACCTCGGCGCAAGCGTGTCGCCGCACGATCCAGTTCCTGAACTCCATCTTCCCGATCCGGACGTGCCCCGACACCGTTCTGTACAACCGGACGCGGCCTTGCCTTCACTACGAAATCGGGCGCTGTGCCGCGCCGTGCGTCGGGCTCGTGACCCGCGAAGAGTACATGAGGTCCGTCGATCGCATCATTCGCTTCCTCTCCGGCCAGGACCGAGACGTGCTCGCCGAGATCGAGCGCGAGATGCATCGAGCTGCGGAGCGGCTCGAATTCGAGCGTGCCGCCGAGTTGCGAGACCGACTGAACAACGTGCGGACGACCGTCGACCGGCCCATGGTTGCGCGAAGCACGGGACGCGAGCGCGACGTGATCGGACTCTCCGAGGCGGGCGGGGAGGCCGTCGTCGTCGTGTTGCAGATCCGCGATGGCGTGCTGCGGCACAGCGATACGTTCAGACTCAAGCGTCACGTGGAATCGCGCGAGCTCCTGGGCGCATTCCTCGGGCAGTACTACACCCGCGAGAGGACGATCCCCGAGGAGATCCTCCTTCCGGCGGAGTGCGACGACCTGGACCTCTACCGAGAGGTTCTCGCCGAACGCAGCCAGCGGGGAACGATGCTCCAGATTCCCGAGCGCGGAGAAGGCCTGCGGCTCGTTCGGCTCGCCGAACGAAACGCCGAGATGGCGGCGCGGGAGGGCGACCAGGAGGATGCCGCCAAGATGGAGCTACTCGAGCGGCTGCGTGGGCAGCTCGGACTCGTTCACGTCCCTGAACGCATCGAGTGCTACGACATCTCGCATTTCGGGGGCGACGAAGTGGTGGGCAGCCGCGTGACGTTCCACCGGGGCGTCCCCGTGAAGAGCCTCTACCGGCACTACCGACTCCGTACGGTGCAGCGGAACGACGACTTCGCCGCACTCGAGGAAGTCCTCCGGCGCCGCATCGCCAGTGGGCGCCTCGCGGGTGACCTGCCGGACCTCATCGTGATCGACGGCGGTCGGCCCCAGCTCCGCCGGATCGTGGACGTGTTTCGCGAGCTCCGCGTCGCAGAGGTCGACGTGATCGGACTCGCCAAGGCTCGCAGCGGGGAACGAGCCATGGGTGAACTCGGCGTGTTCGAGCGCGTCGTGCTGCCCGATTCTGAAGAGGCCGTGGTCCTGCCTCAGTCCGGGCCCGAGTTGCTCCTGCTCGCCCGTGTTCGCGACGAGGCCCATCGTTTTGCGATCCAGTTCAATCGCAAACTCAGGCGCAAGAAGGCGACCACCTCGGTGCTCGAGTTGGTCCCGGGCCTCGGCACCGCGCGTGCCCGCAGTCTGCTTCGCCACTTCGGTTCACTGGACCTGGTGAAGGCCGCCGGCGAGGTCGAGTTGGCCGCAGCGCCCGGCATGACCCTCCGCATCGCCGCGGACCTCGTTCGGTTCTTCTCGGAGCACCGGGATGCCGGCGCGGTTGGGGACTCAGACGATGAGGTCACCTCGCGCGGCGTCGAGCACGGCATCGATGACCCACTCGGGATCGAGTGACGTCGGCGTCGGCGCGCACAGCGTGCCGAACGGAAACTCGGGCGCGGCATGCGGAATCCCGAACGAGAGTTCCGCGAATGGAGATTCCATCGGGTGGTGGACCCAACTCGCGCCGCCCGGCGCGCGTTCCGCCGCCTGAAATCGCGTGGCCAGCGCGTTCCACGGAAACCGCCGGGGAACGGGCGTCAGGGAATCGAACCAGGAATGCGTCGTGTGAAAGCACCGGACGAAGCACCCGTCGGCATTCCTGACGACGTGCACGACGCGCGGCGTGCCTTCCGCAAGGGTCGTGAGGGCGCGCGTTCCCAGCGGTCGTGGCGCGCGGATGACGGCCACGTGTTCGCGCGGATGTGCCTCGACCACGGCGATTCCCGCGCGCGCGAGGTGGAGGTCCCGCTCGAATTCACGCCAGGCATCGATCCACAGCTCTTCCTGGGCGGACGGGTCACGCAGTAGGTCGGGGCCGTGAGCGAGGAGCCAGAGGTAGCAGCCCTCGTATCGGTCAGCGTCTGGAAGCCCAGCGACGCGATCGACGATCGGTGATCGGGGGTGATGCCCGAGGTTCAGCACGATCTCGTCGAACGCAAGGGCATGCCAGCTGCGGATCACCTCGAAGTCGCCAGCGAGTGCCGCATCGAGCAGCCGGTCTTCGACTGCCAGGGCGGCGTCCGGTTGGAGCACCGCAAGCACGGACCCGAAGCCGTCGGTGTCGTAGTGGTTGTTCGAGACCGTCGTCACGCCGCGCAGGAACTCCTCGCGGTCGGGGTCCCGCGCCAGGCGCAGAGCCATGCCCGTCGACAGGTCGTGGCGGTACCGCGACGGCGTGCGATTCCCGGGCCAGTGCGAGAGGTTCGGGCCGCACCCGAAGACGCCGTCGACGGCGAGGACATCGGTGCGCGTCGGGTCCTGCCCGCGGTCGAAGGCGAAGACGAGGCCCATGGCGATCACTCCGAAGCGAGCCGCCACGCGGCCTGGACGACTCGCAGGAAGCGCGGCAGATCGAGCTTGCCGACGTTGACGTTGTATCGACTCGGGTGGAACGAGTCGACGAGAGTCTGGATCCGATCACCCGTCGGATGAACCGCGCCATGCGCGAAGGGGAAGTCTGCGCGGCGAGCCTGCACGCCTCGCGCGCGAAGCGCGGAGAGGTGTGCATCGTGCGCGACGCGGCCCAAGGCGAGGACGACCCGAGCGGAGCGGAGAGCTTCGTACTCACGGAGCAGGTGCGGTGCGCACTCCTTCACTTCGGCGCCGCTCGGTTTGTTCTGCGGCGGCGCGCACTTCACTGCATTCGTGATGAACACTCCGTCAAGTTCGAGACCGTCCCCGCGAGAATGCGCCTTCGCCAGGGTGGCGAGCCCGCAGGCATGAAGCGCCTCGTAGAGGAGGTTGCCAGCGGCGTCGCCGGTGAATGGCCGGCCGGTCCGGTTCGCACCATGGGCACCGGGTGCGAGTCCCAGGATCACGAGCCGTGCCTTCGGATCTCCAAATCCGGGCACGGGTCGCCCCCAATAACCTTCACGTCGGAATCCCGCGCAGTAACGGGCGAGGCGCGGGCAGGCCTCGCAGGTCGAGATGGACGGCTCCAATCGGGTGAGAGTCGTGTGCATCGGCGACGCCCTGTGCGCGGCTTCACGCACGGGGGTGAGCCTTGCGATAGACGTCCTTCAGGTGTTTCAGCTCGAGCCCCGTGTAGATCTGGGTCGTGTCGATCGACGCGTGACCCAGGAGCTCCTGCACCGCGCGAAGGTCCGCGCCGCCCTGCACGAGATGGGTCGCGAAGCTGTGGCGAAGCGTGTGAGGTGAGGTCGCGACGGCCACGCCCGAAGCCATCACGCGGTGCTTCACGAGGCCAGCGAGGGCCTGCCGCGTCAGGGGCTTTCCCCGTTGGCCGAGGAAGACGTGATCCGGAGAGGTCGGTGTCCGCATGTGCCTGCGGCCTCTTTCGATCCAGGCGCGCAACGCGTCGGCTGCCGGCTCGCCAATCTGTACGACGCGCTCCTTGCGGCCCTTTCCCAGCACGCGCGCTGCGCGGCGGTCGAGGTCCAGGTCTCGCAATTGGATTCCGCAGACCTCGGATGCACGCAATCCGGCGCCATACAGCAGTTCCATCGCCGCGCGGTCGCGCAGGTCCATCGGGTCGGAAGTCGGGGGGCTCTCGATCAGCTTCTTGACGTCGGCGGCGGGAAGCGCCCGCGGCAGGAGTTTCGGCTGAGTCGGCTGCGGGAGGATCGCGGCGGGGTTTCGTTTCAGATGGCCCTCGCGGACGAGGAACTTGAAGAACGAGCGCAGGCAGGCGGTCCGGCGGGAGACCGTCCGGCTCGCGTCGCCGGCCTTCGCGCGCGCCGCCTGGAACGACGCGAGGTGGGCCGTCGCGACGTCTTCGATCCGCGTCACGCCGTTCTTCGCGAGGAAATTGCCGAGGATTGCCAGGTCGCGCCGGTACGCATCCCGCGTATGGGCCGAGATCGACCGAGCGAGCGCCAGGTCATCGAGGAACAGTCGGGCGAGGGTTTCGAGCACGCGGACGACTCCGGGCCAGACCGTATGCTCCCGCTCTGGATGACGCAACGCCCGCGTGCAATTGATCGTGCGCACGGTGGCCACTAACATCCCGTTCCCTCGGAGCCGCCACAGCCGAGGACTTCCATGGATCCACGTGACCCGCACGGAAACACCGCATCGACGACGCCCGCCATCCTGGCGAGGGCGCTGGACGCGGCCATCGGTCGGTTCTTCACCGAACCGACGGCTGGCGCAGGCCGCGAGGCGGCGGACCTCGACCTCGTGCGGGAAGCTGAGCGGCTCGGGATCGACGTGGAGATCGTTCGAGGCCTGCGCGCGGACATGCTCGCGTTGCGCGACATCGCCAGGTCGACCGACGTTCGCATGACACCCACCCCCAAAGGCAACCCGTGACCACCCGCCTCGTGTTCATTCTTCTCGTGGCGGCCGGAGTCAGCCTCGATTTGTGGTCGAAGGCGGAAGCGTTCCGACATCTGCCATCGCCCAACAGCCGGATCGTCGTCGTCGACGGGTTCTTCTCACTCGTTCCCGTGCGGAACCCTGGCATGGCATGGAGCCTCTTCCAGCACGTCGATCGACGCGTGTGGATCGCGGTCCGGGGAGTCCTCGTCGCCGGCCTGATCGGTTTCTACTTCTCGCGTATGCGGCCTCCGTGGTGGGCCAACGCAGGATTCGGGCTGGTCGTCGGGGGCGCGCTCGGCAACCTCTACGACAACTGTTTCGCCGAACTGGGACGCGTGCGCGACTTCCTCCTGTTCACGTTCGGTCAATGGGACTTCCCGGTCTTCAACGTGGCGGACGCTCTCATCACGTGCGGCGCGCCCGCGTTGCTGATCTACTTTGCCCGCCACGAAGGCAAGCGTGCTGCCGCCCAACTGGGGGAGCCGGTTTGAGCGCGCTCGCCGTTCAGCTCGGAGCGCTGAGTCTGCGCAATCCCGTCCTCGTCGCGTCGGGCACGTTCGGCGCGGGCCTGGAAGTCGTCGATTCCGTCGACCTGTCACGGATTGGCGGGATCGTGACGAAAAGCGTCACGACGAAGCCGCGCTCGGGCAACCCTCCGCCGCGCATCGCCGAGACCGCCGCCGGCATGCTGAACTCGATCGGGATCATGAACCTCGGCGTCGATGGATTCCGGCGCGAGGTCCTGCCTCGGTTCGCCGAGCTCCCCACCGCCCGGATCGTGAACGTGGCGGGGGAATCGGTCGCCGACTTCGTCGCCCTGTGCCGCGCGTTTTCCGGCGAGCGCGCCGTGGATGCCATCGAGTTGAATGTCTCCTGTCCGAACGTTTCCGGCGGACTCGATTTCGGAATCCAGGAAGGCCCGCTCGAGGAACTGGTCCGCGCCTGCCGCACGGTCGTCGAGAAGCCGCTGATCGTGAAGCTGACGCCGAACGTCACGGACGTCACGGTCCCCGCGCGTGCGGCGGAGCGAGCGGGGGCCGATGCCCTCTCGTTGACGAACACCTTCCTTGGGATGGCCGTCGATTGGCGCCGGCGCCTTCCCAGGCTCGGCTCACCTTCGGGAATGGGCGGCCTGAGCGGACCCGCGATCAAACCTCTCGCCCTCGCCGCCGTTCATCGTGTGTTCCGTGCCGTGAAGATCCCGATCGTCGGGATCGGCGGCATCGCCGGTCCCGACGACGTGATGGAGTTCATCGTCGCCGGGGCCACGGCCGTCCAGGTCGGTACGCAGAACTTTGTCGACCCGGGAGCCGCCGTTAGCATCGTCGAACGCCTGGAGGATTGGGTGGCTGACGGATCCGTCACGACGCTTCCAGAACACCGAGGGGCGTTGCGGATTCCGCGGCCGACGCACTCATGAGGCTCGAGGAGACGGATGTGGCGATGGTCTGCCGGGCCATCGAGGTCTACCTGCGGGTCGCGTGGGGCGGTGACTCATCGAAGCGTTGGCCCAAGTTCGATTTCCGCCAGGCCCGGACGATCGACGAGGCGCTCGAAGGGTTCACTGACGAGCGGCGCCTGGGAAAGATGCGCAAGTACACCCTGCGCCTCGGAAACCGCTTCTACCCCTACATGAAGCTCGTGTTCCAAGAGCTGCTGGTGCGCGACAAGTTCTTCTTCGCCGTCGACACACACGATGATCTGGCGGTCGAATCCCACTTCGCCGACTTCGACGGGTGGCTCGAGATCAAGCGGGCGAACGCCGAGATCAAGGAGCAGCTCGAGCGCGAGTGGCAGGCCGCCGAGATTCCGACGTTCGCCACGGTCGTGAGCCAGATCGAACAGGAGACGAAGACGCAGGCGATCGTCACGACGGCCGAGGGCGCACGGATCTTCCTCGTCGACGACGACACGGACATCGCGACGGGCGTCGAAACGATCCTGACGCGACGCGGGTATCGGATCACGAAGTTCAAACGTGCGGAGGAGGCGCTCGAGCCCATCCGAACGGATCCGCCCGATCTCATCATCTCGGATCTCGAGATGCCTGGCATGACAGGCTTGGACCTGGCGCGCGCCGTGCGCGCGGATCCACGGGCCAAATCCGTTCCGTTCATCCTCGCCACCGCGGCGTTCATCCAACCGCAGTACTTCAGTCTGATCGACGGGTATCTCGTGAAGCCCTTCGAGACGTCCGTGCTGCTGAAATTCGTCACCGAGCATCTCGCCAAGCGCAAGAAAGGCTGAGCCGGCGCCCTCGACCGGCAAGCGAGCCCCATGCAATCACTGTTGAAGAAGCTGTTCGGCGTGTTCGGGAACCGCAACGAGCGGGAACTGAAGCGCCTCTGGCCCATCGTTCATTCCGTGAACGCATTGGAGGCGGAGTTCTGCGACCCCGCGACGAAGGCCGAGCGGAAGACCGCAGCGGAGATGCGCGAGCTCGCGGCCAAGCTGCGTGAGCGCGTCCGCGGCGGCGAGTCGCTCGACAAGGTCCTCCCGATGTCCTTCGCGCTCGTTCGCGAGGCGGCGCGGCGCACCATCGGCCTGCGTCATTACGACGTGCAACTGCTCGGCGGCATGGTTCTGCACGGCGGCAAGATCGCGGAGATGGCGACCGGCGAAGGGAAGACCCTGGTCGCGACGTCGCCCGCGTTCCTGAATTCGCTGTCTGGCAAGGGCGTGCACGTGATCACGGTGAACGACTACCTCGCTCGCCGCGACCGCGATTGGATGGGACGAATCTTCGAGTTCCTCGGCCTGTCCGTCGGCGTCATCCAGGCCGACATGCAGCCGGCAGCCCGGCGCGAAGCCTACGGCGCGGACATCACCTATGGAACGAACAACGAGTTCGGGTTCGATTACCTGCGCGACAACATGCGTGGCTCGCTCGAGGATCAGGTCCAGCGACGTCACTACGCGATCCTGGACGAGGTCGACAACATCCTGATCGACGAGGCGCGCACCCCGTTGATCATCTCCGGCGTCGCCGAGGGTGATACCCGCAAGTACTTCCAGGCCGATCGCGTCGCACGCCAGCTCCGCAAGGACGAGCACTTCGAGGTCAAGGAGAAGGAGAACCAGTGCATCCTGACGGAGGAGGGCATCATCCAGGCGCAGCGACTCGTCGGCGTGGAGTCGTTCTACACCGGTGACACGCTCGAGTGGCCGCACCTCATGGAACAGGCCCTCCGCGCGCATCACCTCTACCACCTCGACCAGGAGTACGTGGTCGCGGCCGAGGAGGACGGCAAGCGCGGCGTCGTGATCGTCGACGAGTTCACGGGTCGACTGATGCATGGCCGACGGTGGAGTGACGGCCTTCACCAGGCCGTCGAGGCGAAGGAAGGCATTTCGATCCGGGCCGAGACACAGACCCTCGCCACCATCACCTTCCAGAACTTCTTCAAGCTTTACGACAAGCTCGCGGGCATGACGGGTACGGCCATGACCGAGGCCGGCGAGTTCTTGAAGGTGTACGGCCTGGACGTCGTCGCCATCCCGACGGCGAAGAAGATGGTCCGCCAGGATCGCGAAGACCGGATCTACGCGACGCCGAAGGAGAAGTTCACGGCGATCGTCGACGACATTCTCCAGACGCACAAGGAGGGCCGCCCGATCCTGGTCGGCACGACGTCCATCGAGAAATCGGAGAAGCTCTCCGAGGTCCTGACGCGCCGCGGCGTTCCCCACAACGTCCTCAATGCCAAACAGCATGCGCGCGAGGCGGAGATCGTCGCTCAGGCCGGACGCCGCGGGGCGGTCACCATCGCCACCAACATGGCCGGACGTGGAACGGACATCCTGCTGGGAGGCAACGCCGAGTTCCTCGCACGCAGTCTCTTGAGGCAACGGCAGCTCGACCCGGAAACGGCGACGCCGGAGGAGTGGCAGAGCGCCTTGGCGGACGCGAAGGCCGACACGGGTCCCGAACACGATGAAGTGGTCCGTCTCGGCGGACTTCACGTCCTCGGCACCGAACGTCACGAGGCACGCCGCATCGACAACCAGCTGCGAGGCCGCGCCGGTCGCCAGGGCGACCCGGGTTCGTCCCGGTTCTTCCTCTCGCTCGACGACGACCTGATGCGTCGATTCGCCAGTCCGACGATCAAGAACTTCCTCCAGAAACTCGGCCTGCGCGACGGCGAGGCGATCGAGCACCGCATGGTCTCGCGCTCCGTCGAGCGCGCGCAGAAGAAGGTCGAGGAGCGCAACTTCGAAACCCGCAAGCGCCTGCTCGAGTACGACGAGGTGATGAACGAGCAGCGCACGCTCATCTACGACTACCGGCAGCAGATCCTGCGCAACGAGGGACTCCGCGAGCTCGTCGAGCGGATGTTCTCGGAGGTCATCGAACTCGTCATCAAGCAGGAGCTGGGCGACGAGGCCAAGGGACGCTTCACCACGGAGACCGCCAAGCCGATCCAGGACTGGGTCAAGCGCAAGGTCGGTGTCGAAATGGCCGACGTTCCCGGCGATCCGGAGAAGGTCGGCGACGCGGTGATGGCGATCGTCCGGAAGCGCTACGACGAGCGTGAAGCCGAGGTCGGCGCGGACCTCTTCCGCCGGATCGAGAGGTTCATCCTCCTCGATGCGTTCGACTCGAAGTGGAAGGACCACCTCCACAACATGGACGCGTTGAAGTCCGGCATCGGCCTTCGGGGTTACGCGAGCGAGGATCCGAAGGTCGCCTACAAGCGCGAGGGATACCAGATCTTCGAAGAGATGCTGCGCACCATCCAGGAGCAGGTGACGGACTACATCCTCCGCATCGAAGTGGCGGAGAAGGAGGATCCGGGTCTGCCGCGCCGCGACGTCTGGAGCGGTGGCCGCGAGATCAAGGAGGCCGCGCCTGGAATGGGTGACACGCGTGACGCCATGGATCAGGCTGCCGGCCAGAACCAATCGCCCGAACCTGCGAAGCCGTTCAAGCGGCAGCTTCCGAAGGTGGGCCGGAACGATCCGTGCCCCTGTGGCTCGGGGCAGAAGTACAAGCGCTGCCACGGCGTCCGGGCCGGAGTCGACGGCGACGGCTGATCGCACGACCCGGCAACCCCATGGGACTGGTCGTCGATCTGGCGTACGCGCTGGTGCTCCTCGTCGCCGGGCCGTTCTACTTCGTCTCGCGCCGGTTGAAGAAGAAGCGCTTGCTGCCGCTTCGGCGGAGGCTGGGCGCCATCGATGCGATTCGTGACGGTGGGGGGCCCGTTCTCTGGCTTCACGCCGTCTCGGTGGGCGAGACTCTGGCGTTGCGCGCGCTCGTCGCAGAGTTGCGCCAGCGCCGTCCGGACGCCCGGTTGGTGCTGACCGTGACGACCGTGGCCGGTTTCGAGGTTGCGAAGAAGACGTACCCGGACCTCGACGTGCGCGAGAGTCCGTTGGACTTTTCGTTCGCCGTCCGCCGCTTCTTCGACCGGATCCGCCCCGCGGCACTCCTGCTGGCAGAGCTCGAACTGTGGCCGAACCTCTTGCGGCAGGCACGTCGCCGCCGTGTCCCGGTACTCGTCGTCAACGCGCGAATCTCCCAGCGGAGTCGGGGGCGATACCGGCTGCTGGCGCGTCTATGGCCCGGGTTTCTGTCGCCGATTCGCGTCTTTTTTGCCCAGTCGGCCGAGCACATGAGGCGACTCGAAAGTCTGGGGGTCGGCGCGGACCGACTCGTTCTCGCTGGGAATCTCAAGCTCGACAACGTGATCTGGCAGGACCCAGCGGCCGAAAGAACGCGCCTCCTGGCCGCCTTCGGGTGGGATCCCGAGTCGCGTGTTCTCGTCGCCGGCAGCACCCATCCGGGCGAGGACGAGGCCGTAATCACGGCATTTCGTGGACTCCGCAAAGACGTGCCGGGGGCCCGCCTGGTGCTTGCGCCGCGCCATGTGGAGAGAACCGGCGCGATCCTTCTTCTTCTGGAATCGGCCGGGATCGCCGCCATGCGATGGAGCGCGCTCAGGCGTCCCTTCGGCGCCGAGTGCGTGGTCGTCGATACAGTTGGAGAACTTGCACGGCTCTACGCCGTCGCTGACGTGGCGTTCGTGGGCGGGTCGCTCGTTCCGATCGGGGGACACAACCTGCTGGAGCCGGCGGTTTTTGGTATTCCCATGGCCATCGGCCCGCATCATTGGACCGTGAACGACGTCGCCGCGCTCTTTGCCGAAGCGGGAGTGCTGCACGTCGTCGACGATCCGGACCAGTTGGCTGCCTGTGTGCGCGACCTGTTCATGGACCCCGTTCGTGTTCGTGCGCGGGCGTCGACGATCCGATCCGTTCTCGAGAATCACCGCGGCGCGGCGGCGCGAACCGCCGAACGCGTCGTTGCATCACTGACACACTGAAGTCGTCTTTGGAGATCCTGCATCATGGCTGAGCGCGTCCTCTTCACTTCCGAGTCCGTGTCCATGGGGCATCCGGACAAGCTTGCGGACCAGATCTCGGATGCGGTCCTCGACGCGATGCTGAGCCAGGACCCGAAGAGCCGCGTCGCTTGCGAGACGCTCGTGACGACGAACCTCTGCGTCGTCGCCGGCGAGATCACGTCGAAGGCGAACATCGACGTCATCAAGACCGTTCGCGACACGATCTGCGACGTGGGCTACACCGACGCCGTTCACGGCATCGACGGCAACTCCTGCCACATCATGGTGGCACTCGACAAGCAGTCACCGGACATCGCCCAGGGCGTGGACGAGGCGTCGAACAAGGAGCAGGGTGCCGGCGACCAGGGCATCATGTTCGGCTATGCCTGCGACGAGACGGATGAGCTGATGCCCATGCCGATCATGCTTTCGCACCGCCTGGTCAACCAGCTGGCGGACGACCGCAAGTCGAAGAAGATCGATTGGCTGCGTCCTGATGCCAAGTCGCAGGTCACGGTCGAATACGAGAACGACCGCCCGGTGCGCATCGACACGGTGCTGGTCTCGACACAGCACGCGCCGGAGACGCAGGCTGCGACGATCAAGAACTACGTCGTGGAGGACCTGGTCAAGCGCACGCTGCCCCAGAACCTGCTCGACGCGAAGACCAAGTACTACGTGAACCCGACCGGACGGTTCGTGATCGGCGGGCCCCACGGGGACTGCGGGCTCACTGGCCGCAAGATCATCGTCGACACCTACGGCGGCATGGGGCGCCATGGCGGCGGCGCGTTCTCGGGTAAGGACCCGAGCAAGGTCGACCGGTCCGCCGCCTACGCCGCGCGCTGGGTCGCGAAGAACGTGGTAAAGGCCGGCCTCGCCCGGCGCTGCGAGATCCAGCTTTCCTATGCCATCGGCGTCGCGGACCCGCTTTCGATCCGCGTCATGACCAACGGCACGAACCGGATCCCCGAGGCGCGGATCGAAGCCCTCGTGCGCGAGCACTTCAACCTACGCCCGAAGGGGATCATCGAGTCGTTGAACCTTCTCCGGCCCATCTACCGGTTGACGGCGTCCGGCGGCCACTTCGGCCGGGCCCTTCCGAACTTCACCTGGGAGAAGACCGACAGGGCCGAGGCCCTGGCGAAAGCCGCTGGCGCCGACCTCAAGGCGGCGCCGCAGCCTGTGCGCTGATCCGCGGCGACGTCGCAGGGTGTTCTCGTTGACGGCCCGCCCGTGCGGGCCGTTACCATTTGCCGGCTGTCGCGTCCTGCCCTATGATGGCCTGCCTTCACGAAGCCCTGTTTCTCGCCGAGGTCCCATGGCTCAACACGCGTCGCGTCGCGGTTTCACGCTCATCGAACTCCTGATCGTCATGACGATCATTGCGACGCTCGCTTCCCTCGCGATCGTCGGCGTCCCGGCCTACCTGCGCCAGAAGAACAAGCTGGCCTGCGAATCGCAGCTGAAGGACATCTACAAGCACCTCATGATCTACGAGATGGATCGGAAGGCGATGCCGACGGCGAGCGGCGGCGCGTTCGTCCTCTCGATCTGGGGCAACCCCATGGACAAGAGCGTGCGAAACGCTCAGACGTTCTTCTGCCCCTCGACGGCACGCCAGCCGACGGAGGACCTGTCGAACGTCACGCCCGAGGGAATCGACTTCACTGGCCCGGACCAGCACTCGCAGCGCGCCGGACGCAACGCCCTCACCTCCCACATGGCCGGCGCATCCGAAGTCGTGATCATCAGCAACAAGTGCCCGGATCCGCAGCAGATGACGAGCGAGGACGAACGCCGCAAGAACCTGCCTCACGCCGGGAAGGGCATCATGGTTCTGTATTTGAACGGCGCAACGGAGTTCATCGACGCGGAGCGGTTCGCCGACAACCTGCCGGTCGTCGGCCCCGAGTCCTCGATCGAAAAGCTCCGCTGGCTCGTCTCAGGCTTCGACGGCTGATCGACCCGGCAGCGCGTCAGGCGTCCCGCCCGGCGTCACGCGGATTGGCGCCCGGCGGCCCTCGAGACCGCGGAGGCCCGCGGCCGGTGCCCGACGGGCGACCCTGCCGCGGGGTGCGGCCCAGCCATCACATGTCGAAGCCCCCGCGCGCGTGCGTGAGGCGGAACCCCGCGGGCAGCGACGGATCCGGATAGATCACCTGGAGGGTGATCGTGGCGTTCAGCGGCGGATTGGGCTGAACGAGGCCCGGCAGCGCGAACCGCCCCCGTCCCGGCAGCACTGGATCAGGCGAGAAGACCGCGAACGCCTGCGCCGGCATGAAGACCCCGATGCCGTCGAGGATCGTCGTCTGCGGAAGCAGGTTGACGCCCAGGACCAGGTCGGTCACGGGGTCAGGAAACCCGACGAGCGGCGTGATGTTCGCCGGATCCGCGAACAACATGAACGGCACGTTCGGGAGACAGTCCTCCACCATGAGCGTGAAGTTCTGACCCGGCGCCGGCGCCACCGGGTTCTGCTCGATCGTTCCGCGGTTGTTGTGGTCGCCGATCTCGAGTGCGACGGCATTCGACGTGAAGGTGCCGAAGTTCCTCGCCGTGATGGTGACCCCACCGGGGCGCTGCATCTCGGCGATCGTCGACGGGATCGTGATGGTCACGACCACCGGCGCTGCCACCATGTTGGCCGCCACGGCATGACCGTTCACGAAGAACGTCGTCGCTGCGGCGCTGATGCCGTCGACGGGACTGAAGGTCACGGTCGTCGGCGGGCTCCCTGCCGTCACCGGTCCGGCGATGAACGTGGGGGAGAACGCCAACAGCCGCGGCCCCACGGTCGTGACGGTGCGCGCGACGGACGTGCCGCCACTCGGCACCGGGTTGAACACCGTCACACTCGCAGCACCGACGGCATTCAAGAGTGAACCGGGGATCGTCGCCGTCAGCTGCGTCGCCGACGCCACGAGCGTCGTGATGCCGGCCGCCGACCCGTTCCATCGGACCTGCGACTGCGCGTTGAAGTTGGAGCCGTTCAACGTGAGCGTCGCGGAGGGCGCCCCGGCCAAGATCGTCGCGGGGGTCACCGAGGCCAGCACCGGGGTCGGATTGTTCACCGTGAGCGTGGCCGCGCCCGACGTGCCACCCCCGGGGACCGGGTTCGAGACCGTGACGGAGGCGGAACCGCCGGTGGCGATGTCCGACGCCGGGATCGCGGCCGTCAGCTGGGTGGGGCTCACGAACGTGGTTGTGCGGCCGCTTCCGTTCCACTGCACCGACGACGTCGAACGGAAGTTCGAACCCGTGACGGTCAGGGTGAACGCGGCGCCGCCAGCCGTTCGGCTCGTGGGGCTGATGGCGGAGATCGCCGGCACCGGGTCGTTGATCGTGAACGTCCGCGGGGCGGTGGTGCCGCCCCCTGGCGCCGGTGTGAAGACGGTGACCGGCACGGTTCCGTTGACGGTCAGGTTCGCAGCGGGAACGGCAGCCGTGAGCTGCGTTGCCGACACGAAGGTCGTCGCCAGGTCGACGCCATTCCACCGCACGATCGAGTTGCTCCGAAAGTTGCTCCCGGTGGCAGTCAGCGTGAACGCCGCGCCGAGCGACGTGGCGGACGCGGGACTGATCGCCGCGAGTGCAGGCAACGGGTTGTTCACGGCGAAGGCCAGCGATCCCGATGTCCCACCGCCCGGCGCCGCGTTGACCACGGTCACCGACGCCGAACCGGCCGTTGCGATGTCCGCCGCGGTGATCGACGCCGTCAGCTGCGTCGCGCTGACGAAGGTCGTCGCGCGGTTCGCGCCGTTCCATCGGACGATGGCGCCCGTCCGGAACGACGACCCGTTGACGGTGAGCGTGAACGCGGCGCCGCCGGCAGTCGCCGACGCGGGCGAGAGCGACGCGACGATCGGGACGGGGTTGTTGATCGTCACGACGACCGGGCCCGAAGTACCTCCGCCGGGTGCAGCGTTGAAGGCCGTGACGGAGGCGGTGCCCGCGGTCGCGACGTTCGCCGCGGGAACGGATGCCGTGAGCTGGGTCGCCGAGACGAACGTCGTGGCGAGGCCCACTCCGTTCCACCTCACGACGGACCCGTTCACGAATCCAGTCCCGTTGACGGTGAGCGTGAAGGCGCTGGCCCCCGACAGGATCGAGGACGGGCTCACGGTCGAGACGGTCGGGACCGGGTTGCGCGGCGTGATCGTCACGGAGAACGCCGCCGTGGAGCCCGTCGCGCCTGTGCGATAGACGGCGAGCACGTGAGTCCCGGTCTGCGTCGTCGTCAGGATGCCGGCGCCGCCACCGATGATTCCGGAAGTGACGTCGTCCGCGCGACGGATCCAGGCTGCGCTCGAGCCGGGCGCGAAGATGCTCCATCCCAGCGTCGACAGTCCCGTGGTCGTCACGTCGAACGAGCCCGTCGCCGTGACCGGGAACTCGAACAGCCGGATGACCCCGTTGGACGCGAACGTCGAGTTGAGTGTCGTCCCGATCGCCATCGTCGCGACGGCCGCCCGCTCGACGTCGTAGGCGTCCGTGCCCGTGTCACGCGTGACGATCCCGACGAAGCCGGGCGTGGCGCCCAGGTGCCCGTTGGAGAGCACGAAGTCCGTGTTCCCCCCGCCGGAGGCCGTCGAAGACGCGGTCCCGATGTAGGCATCACACTCAGTCGTCCCCGTGCTCGTCACGCCGACGGCGTTCCATTGGCCGAGCCCGGTCAGAACGGTGAACAGCTGGTTCTGTGCGGTCACCAGGTTGTTCTCGCCGAGCGTGAGGTCGTCGACGGCCGAGGCGGCGTAGACGTGGACTTGATAGCTCGTGGCGGTCGCGACGGATCCACCGTCTCGGAACACCACGAGCGCGTGCCAACCCGTCGACAGCGACAGCCCGGTCGCGATCGTTCCACCGACGTCGCCGCCGGTGATGAACGTCGAACGCCCGCGCCAGTCGCTGCTGCCGTCCGGTGCATACACGCGCCAGTTGAGGCCAGTCGATCCGTCGCCACCCGTCACGCCGACGTCGTAGTTTCCTGCGACCGTCACGTTGAACTGATAGATCCGGATCACGCTGCCCGCGCTCAACGACGTCGCGAACGTGTCGTTCACGGAGATCGTCGTCCCCGTTGCGACCTGGGCTTCGGCCGGGTCTGAGCCCGATACGTGATCGAGGACGCCTTCCGTCGGCGTGATCGTCCCTGCGTGCCCGTCGGCGAGTACGAAAGCGCTGATGGTTCCGCCTTGCGTGTCGAACGCGGTTCCGATCGCGATGTTCCAGTCAGAGGGCGAGGAGGCCGACACTGCGGTCCAGTTGCCGGCGATGGGGCTGACCGTGAACGGCTGACCGTCGGCCGTCACCGTCGTGGTCGTCGTCGTAAGTGCGACGCTCGGCGTCGAATGCGCCACCATCGCCGTGAACGTCGAGGGGTTGGCAGCGCCCGGGTTCCCGTCCTTGAAGATCACGAGAGCGTGGACGCCCGGCGTGAGGCTGACGCCGTTCAGGGTTCCACCGTTCACGGCGCCGCTGACGTTGGCGTTCGAGCGCGTACGCCACGCCGAGCTGCCGTTGGGGCGATAGACACGCCAGTTGAAGCCGGAGGCGCCGGCGACCGTGATGTCGTACGTGTCGGTCGTCGTGACCAGGAACTCGCGGATTTCGACCAGCTGGTTGGAGCCCCAGGCGATCGTGGCGAGCGAGCCCACGTTCATGGTGGATGCCGTCCGGAACTGGACGTCGCCGAAGCCGACGGATCCAATTCCGAACACGAACGCATTGACGGGATCGGGCGTCGGAGTTGCGTTGCCGTCGGAGACGAGGAAGTCGCAGGCGCTTCCGTTCTGGGACGAGATCGTGTTGTCGATCTGGATGTCGTAGTCGTCGTTCGCGTCCGAGACGGCGACGATGTTCCACGCAGTCGTCGAGGGCGTGATCGAGATGATCCGCGGCTCGCACGAGAGTTGCGTCGCGCTGCTGCTGTTCGTGAGCGTCGTCGTGCCGCAGGCCCGGGCCGCGTTGCGGGCCGCAGTGAACGCAGGTCGGAAGATGCTCGTTGCGACATTGGAGCCGACGGGGTTGCACCCGGCGTGCGTGTTGACGCCGATCAGATCTCCGTTGGCGTCGGTGAGCGGTCCACCGGAGTCACCGTGGTCGAGGTCGACGAGGTGCGAGATGAGGTCGAACACGACCCCGACGAACGTCCCGGCGGCCGTGTGTGGCGCACGGTTCAGCGTCGGCACGGTGTCGTGCTGGCCGAACCCGCGCATGCGCACGGTCGCGAGCGGGAAGGGGAGGGCGCTGGCGAGCCCGAAGGCCGCGCCCTGGCGGGCGAATGCCGTCTCTCCGCTCGAGTTCGGATGCAGGCGGAAGACCGACCAGTCCGCTCCGGTGCCGCCGTTCTCGAAGTCGATCGAGCCGACGTCGACCGGGTATTGATCGGCAACGGCCGCGGGTACGAGGGTGCCGGATGACGTGGACGATGGGACGTTGAACTCGGCCAGCACGAGCGTGCCCGGGAAGCTCGGCCCGCCGCTGTCGGAGACGCAGTGGCCGGCAGACACGCAGTAGGTTCCGTTGTCGGCGAGCGACCCCGAACAGAGGAAGCCGTTCCCACGCAATCGGCAGATGGCGTTCGACGAACTTGCCACGCGGTCCTCGGCGCCGCAGACCCCGGATGTCCCGTCGACGGTGATCCCGGGGAGGATGCTGACGGATGCCACCGACACTTCGGCTACCGATGTGGGCGCCAAGGTCACCGTCATTTCGACGGCCGCGCCCCGGAACCACGCCGACGAGTTCTTCCATTGCTTCAGAACGCCGCGTGTCATCCGTTGGACTTCGCCCGTGATGGGGCTTCGGAACACGACGGCGTCCTCGTCCGTCGCGAGGGTGACCTCGTCCAAGTGGACCTGGAGCGCGGACGCCCCGGGCACGAAGATCGTCGTCGAGTAGGCGGCGATGGGTTCGTCCACGACGTTCTGGAGGGTTCCGGTCCAAAGCGGGTACGACACGAGCGTCTCAGGAAGGGGGGCCGCTTGACCCGGTGAGAAGCTTGCGACGACGAGCGTCGCCAGGGACATCACGATCACGCGATTCATGGGCGTCTCCTTTCGCGCGACCACGCCCCGAGCGCGACCGCGGACTGACGGTCAGTCCACAAGGTCACGCCAGGTCCGCGTGGCGCATGGAGGGAGACAGCGTCGCGTCAGGCCGCTGCGTGACTCGACCTCGTGAAATCACGGCCGAGAGTGACGTCGCGTCGACGTGCCCGGCTTCCCTCGGTCGCGCCCATGCGGTGCGCGGGGGGATCGCGGGAAGGTGGGCCGAGGTCCCTCGGCGAATCGGGCGGTGCTCCATCGAGGCTGGAATTCCAGCCGACGGACCGTGCGCTCGGTGCACAAAAAAAGAGCAAGCCGGCACTCCGAGTACCGGCTCACTCTTGGAACTATCACCCAACACTTGCTTTGACTTCCTCGCGGAAGCCAAACTGTTTGAGCCACCGAAGGCGGCGACTCGTTGTTCGTTCGTTGCGCGCGACCGTGGTCGCCCGCGACATGTGGTGTATTGCAACGGGTGTGCCACCGCGTGTCGGTCGCGCCGGCTTTTCGAGCGCGATGAAGAACGCGCGGGAATCTCGCGTGAACCGCCCGCGATCTGACCGTCCGTGCGGACGTGGGAACCGCCGGCGAAGCCGCTCCACCATGGCCGCGGAGGGGTCCAACCCTCAAAGCGACGTTGCATGCGTAAAGCTGTGCTTACGGAACCGCGCCATCCGGCGGAGCCCTGGTCCGCGCGCTTGTCGGTGCGGGGGCCGCCGCTAACATGGCGCGCTTCGGCGCCTTCACCCCGGTGACAATCGCTCCATGGCGTTATCGCAGTTCGACTTGAGCCAGCAACAAGCCCCGTCCTTCTACCTGGAGGACATGGGGTGCCAGATGAACCGGCTGGATTCAGAGCTCGTGACGGGGCGTCTTCAGGGAGCGGGCTTCCGCCGCGCCACGGCCCCCGGCGAGGCCGACGTGATCCTCTACTACACCTGCAGCGTGCGCGAGCACGCGGAGGACAAGGTGTACGCCCGGCTCGGCTCCCTGAAGCGGCTGAAGAAGGAGCGTCCGTCGACCGTCATCGGTGTCATGGGCTGCATGGCGCAAAACCACAAGGACCTCATCTTCGAGAAGGCGCCCCACGTCGACCTCGTCGTCGGCACCTACCGGTTCGAGGACGTCGTGGCCCTGCTGGACGAAGTGAAGCACGGGCAACGCGTACTCGCGGTGGATGAGAAGGAGCTGAGTTTCACTCGCGACATCTCGGTCCGTCCCAAGCAGCACCAGGCCTTCGTCACCGTGATGCGGGGCTGCAACAAGTTCTGCACCTTCTGCATCGTCCCGTTCACTCAGGGGCGCGAGCGGAGTCGACCGATCGCTGACATCCTGGACGAGATCAAGCGCCTGGTCCAGGACGGCGTGATCGAGGTGACGTTGCTGGGACAGCGCGTCGACACCTACGGATTGGACCTCGGCGACGGCGTCACGCTCGCGCGCCTCCTCTCCGAGATCCACGAGCAGGTGCCGGAACTCGTTCGGTTGACGTTCATCACGTCGCACCCGAATCACATGACCGAGGACCTCGCGCGAGCGATCGCCGATCACCCGCGCGTTTCCCGCTACTTGCACCTTCCGGTCCAGTCCGGGAGCGACACCGTCCTGCGGCGCATGAACCGCGGATACACGGTCGACGAGTACAGGGCCGCCGTGGCGCGCATGCGTCGCCACGTTCCGGACCTCTCGCTCGCGACCGACTGGATCGTCGGCTTCCCAGGCGAGTCCGACGCGGAATTCGATCAGAGCGTCGCGTTGCTGCGCGAGGTCGACTACCAATCGAGCTTCGTATTCCGCTATTCACCCCGCGAAGGGACGCGCGCGTCGGAATGGGCGGACGACGTGCCCATCGACGTCAAGGAACAGCGCAACACGACCCTTCTCGAGATCCAGCGCGACCTCACGCTCGCGAAGAACCAGCGTCGCCTCGGCAACGTCGTCGACGTCCTCGTCGAAGGCCCGAGCAAGAACGACGCGGATCGTTGGACGGGACGGACGCACCAGAATCACATCGTTCACTTCAAGGCCGGTCGCGACTTCACCGGGCAGGTCGTCCCCGTGCGGTTGACGGAATGCTCATCGGTCTGCTTCATCGCGGAGTTGGCGTGATGGGGCTCGTTTGACGGTTCGCGAGGAGAAAGAGTCGAGATGAACGCTCACGAGATCATCGAGCGTGCCGTGAAGCTTGCCCGCAAGGGCTCTGGTTACGTCGAGCCCAATCCTCGGTGCGGCGCCGTCGTGGTGCGGGACGGTCAGATCGTCGGCGAGGGATTCCACCGCGAATACGGCGGACCTCACGCCGAGGTCGTCGCACTCTCGGCCGCAGGCGACCACGCGCGTGGCGCCGATCTCTACGTCACCCTCGAACCGTGTTCGACGACTGGGAAGACCCCGCCGTGCACCCAGGCCATCATCGCCACGGGGATTCGTCGCGTGTTCATCGCGTGTAGCGATCCCAATCCCCAGAACGGGGGGCGGGCGCGAGCCATACTCGAGTCGGCGGGGATCCAGGTCGTCCAGTTGGAGCCGATCCCGTCCGCGACGGAGCTCATCAAGGAGTTCGGGGGCTACCTGCGGCGCTCGCTTCCGTGGGTCGTCCTGAAGTGGGCGATGACCGTCGACGGCAAGGTCGCCACGATCACGGGCGACAGCCGGTGGATCACCAGCGAGGAGAGCCGCCGGGAAGGACACGAAGAGCGCCGCAGATCCGACGGCATCCTCGTCGGCCGGGCCACGGTCAAGACGGACGATCCGGAGCTCACCGTCCGGATGGGCGTCGAAGGCCGAAATCCGGTGCGGGTCGTCTTCGACACGGGGCTCCACATCGACCCCACGTCGAAGGTCGTCCTGTCGGCCGCGCAGATTCCCACCTGGGTCTTGCACGCTCCCGACGTGGACTCGGCGCGCAAGCCCGCACTCGAAGCCATGGGTGTCCGGCTCGTCGAGATTCCGAAGGGCGAAGCAGGCCGCATCGATCCCGTGATCGCGTTGCAGTACCTGCGCAAGGAAGGGCTGCACCGCATCCTTTGCGAGGGAGGTCCGACGGTCCACGGCACCCTGCTCGGCCACCACCTCGCGGATTGGGTGAGGATCTACATCGCACCCATGCTCGTGGGCGGCATGACGGCACCAGGGCCGGTCGCAGGTGTGGGGTGCCCGACGCTCGAGGACGCCACGTGGTTGTCGGACGTTCACGTCCGCGTCGTCAACAAGGACGACGGGAACCCAGGATCGGATCTCGTGATCGAGGGCCGTGTCACGAAGCACCGCGAAGGGTGATCGCTCGTGCCGCGTCGCGCGCCGGGTCGGCTTGAACTGACGATCGCCGCGGTCGGCTATCTCGTGACGTTCCTCAGCTGTCTCATCGGCGCCGCGGGCGTCGTCGTGACGCTCGCGATCGTCATCGTCCTCGACCTGCTGTATGGAATCTGGACGGGCACGTTTCGCGAGCGGTTGAAACGATCGCGGTGGTGACGCCGGTCACTTGCTCGCGCGCCATGCGGCACCAACCAGTGCCTCGATCTCCTCGACCTCCCGCGGAATCGCCGATGAGATGCACTCCGAGCCGGTCTCCGTCACCAGGTAGACGTCCTCGATGCGGACGCCGAAGCCTTCGCGCTTCAGGTACGACCCCGGTTCGATCGTGATGAGCATCCCGGGCTTCATCATGAAGCCTCCCAGGTCGTGCACGTCGAGCCCGACGTGGTGACTGAGCCCGTGCGGGTGCATCTCCGAATCCTTGAGGCCGGCGGCGGCCATCGCTTTCCGGCAGATCTGATCGAGTGATCCCAGGTCGATGCCAGGCCGGAGCGCGGCGCCTGCCGCGGCCTGGCCGCGGCGAACCGCCTCGTAGACGATGCGTTGTCGTTCGGTGAACTTCCCGTTTGCGGGGAACGTGCGCGTGATGTCCGCGGCGTAGTAGCCGTACTCCGCGGCGATGTCGCACAGCACGAGGTCGCCGTCCTGGAACTGACGGCGATTCTCGGTGTAGTGGAGCGTGCACGCGTTCGGCCCGGAAGCCGTGATCGGGTAGTAGGGAACGCCCGTGCAGCCGAAATCGTCGAACGCGTGATCCATGATCGCCTGGAACTCGAATTCCCACATGCCTGGCCGGGCCTGCCGCATCGCGCGGACGAATCCCTCGCCGGTCACGCGGACGGCCTCCCGGATCTGCGCGATCTCCCACGGCGACTTCACGCCGCGGAGGTCGCCCATCAAGCCGTCGAGCCCGCTGGTCTCGAGCTTCCCGTTGCGCGACTTCATGAAGTCCAGGATCTGGCTGGCACGCGTCGACGTGGCGAGGTTCAGGCCGGTGCCCTCGCGGCGCGGTCGCGATCCCGCCTCGATGTAGACGGTCCCGGTGACCGTGTTCGCGACCTCCTCGAGCATGGTTTCCAGGCTCTTGACGGCGCCTCCGGACAGTCCGTTCGCACCGAGGGCCTTCACGTCTTCGATCCCCGTGAGCTGCGTTGCTTCGTCGTTTGCAACGATCCGCTTGCCGTTCCACAGCTCGTAGGAGCGATCGAATTTCGGGAGGAAGAGGGTCTCCTTCGTGATCTTCCCCGAGTGGACGACCATCACGTACGCGCACAGGTCCGTGTCCACGCCCGTGAGGTAGAGGATGTTGTGGCCGGGGCGGTAGCGAGACCCAGAGGAGAGGCTCGGGGGCTCCTGCGAAACCACGACGGCGGCGCCGTCACGGATCGCCGCCGCAAGCTTGGCGCGGCGCGCCACCAGTTCGGCGACGGGCGTGCGGGGGAAGGTGTAGGGGTAGGGGAAGGCCTTGGGTTGACCGAGGGCCGTGCCGCCCGTCGGGCGCGAGGCCGGCGCCGCGTCCTGAGCGCGAACCAAACCCGCCGAGGCGAGCGTGAGAGCCAATGCAATCGCGAGCATGGAACGCCGGTCGATCGGTGACATGGATTCCTCCGAGCGCGGATCATAGCCGCAGGCGTCGGCTCAGTGTGCGCATCGTCGTCCGTGGATCTACGGCTCGGGCCGGCGCAGTGCTCCGCGGAGATGAACGAGGCGGCCTGCACCGTCCGCCAGCACGACGTCGTGGCGGATGGCCACGCTGCGGGGAATCCCCAGCCGTGCGGCGACCTCTCGAGCCGTGCGCAGGAGGATGGTGCGCTTCGACGTTCCCAGGCTCCGCCAGGCCATGACGATGTTCGCGCGGCGAAGTCGAACCTCGACCATCACGAGGACGCGCCCCTCGCGTCCGACGATGTCGATCTCGCCGGACCGGGTGCGCACGTTCCGGCCCAGGATCTCGATCCCGGCCGCCCGCAGGAGGGTTTCAGCGCGATCTTCAGCCCAGCGTCCGAGAAAAAATGGCTCGTGCGGCATGGCTCTCTCCGCCGCAGCGGAGCGAGCCGTCGACCGGTCGGGCTACTTCCCTTTGGCCGATTTCGCCGCGGCCGCGGCCTCGGCTTCGTCGGTGAAGATCGTCTGGATCGCGGCCTTCGTGATGGTCATTCGCGAGCTGCCGTCGAGATCGAGGACGATCTCCTTCTCCTTCACCTGCTGGACGCTGGCGAGGACGCCGCCGATGGTCAGCACGCGATCGCCCTTCTTCAGGTTCTCGCGCGCGGCTTCCAGCTTCTTGCGCTCCCGGCCCTGCGGGCGGATCACGATGAAGTAGAAGATGGCGAAGACGCCGAGGAAGAGGAGAGGCGTCGACAGAACGTCCGAACCCTGACCCTGCAAGAGGTGAAACGACATCACGCTGAAGTCCTAAGCCGATGGTTTGCGATCCGACGTCGCCAACGAAGGGCGGGATCGTAGCAGCGCTCCAGGGGTGAACCAGCGGGCGCCGTTCCGGCGACTGCGTCGCGGGCTATCATGGTCGCCATCGAGGCTCCGAATTCGTGATGTCGAACGACACCCAGACGATCCTCGTCGCCATGAGCGGCGGAGTTGACAGCAGCGTCGCCGCCGCCTTGCTGAAGGAGTCCGGGTTCAGGGTCGTCGGCGCGTTCATGCGCAATGGCGTGAAGTCGGGCGAGGGGCGTCGCGGGCACCAGGGGTGCTGCGGGCTCGACGATGCGTTCGACGCGCGTCGAGTCGCCGACCAGCTCGGCATTCCGTTCTACGCGGTGGACCTGGAGGACGGTTTCGCGGGACTGATCGACGAGTTCGTCGCCGCGTATCGGGCCGGGCTGACGCCGAACCCGTGCATCGAGTGCAACCGGAGGTTCAAGTTCGGCCGGCTCCTCCGCCTTGCGGACGAGATCGGGGCGTCGGCCGTCGCGACGGGACACTACGCGCGGATCGTCGATCGCGGGACGCGACTGGCGATCGCGCGCGGCAGGGACGCCCGCAAGGATCAGTCCTACGTGCTGTTTCCACTCGACCAGGCCGTCCTGCGCCGCGCGCGATTCCCATTGGGCGAGATGACGAAGTCGGAGGTTCGCGAGCACGCGCGTCGGTTGGACCTCCGCGTCGCCGAGAAGCCCGAGAGCATGGAGATCTGCTTCGTTCCCACGGGGGACTACCGCGACGTGGTGCGCGCTGCGCCGGGCGGCGAGGGAGTGCCCGGCCCGATCGTGGATGCGGACGGCGTCGTCATCGGTGCACACGCCGGGACGGCCGGATTCACGATCGGACAGCGCCGCGGGCTTCCCGGGGGACGCAAGGATCCCCTCTACGTGACGCGCATCGACGTTGCGGCGAACCGCGTGATCGTCGGCGCTCGCGACGACCTTCTCGAGCGGACGTTCCGCATTCGGGACGTCGTGTTCGGCGCCGCCTCGCCGGGTAGCGGCGCGGAATTCCGCGCGGACGTGAAGATCCGGCACCAGCACACGGCGACGCCGGCGACCGTCACGCTCGCGGGCGATGGCTCGGCGCGAGTGACGTTCGACGACCCCACGTCCGCCGTCACGCCAGGCCAGGCCGCGGTCGCGTACGACGGCGATTGCGTGCTGCTCGGCGGGTGGATCGAATCCGTCGGTGCGAGCGCGTGAACGCGATGCGCTGGGCCTTCGGCGGACTGGCGCTCCTGCTCGCCGTCATCGGAGCCGTCGGCATGCGCTCGGCGTCGACCGCGCCGGACGTCATCCTCTTGATCGACGTGTCGCGGAGTCATGGGCCTGACCCGCTCCAGATCTACACGCGGGCGCGTGATTGGTGGCGTGCGCGCGCGGAGGGGTCGCGTCGCGTCGCGGCCGTCGCATTCGGCCGGGGCGCCGTCGTCCTCAGTCCCCTCGGGAACGAATTGCCGGAGATCCCCGCAAGTCTCGCGGGGATCGAGCCGGGGTTCGTGGATCGATCGGACGTGGCTGCGGCCTTGCGCGTTGTCGAGTCGCTGACCACGGACGACCGGGGCGGCGTTGCGCACCTGTTCTCGGACGGGCGGTGGAATCCTGGAGATCTGGCCGCGCCGAGCGCAACCCTGCGCCAGCGTCGCATCCATCTCGTATTGGAGGGGCCCCTCGACGTCGCGGCGACGGACCTCCGGTTTGGCCCCTGCGAACCCGTCGACGTCGCCGCCGATTCCGCACGCATCCTGGTCACGCTCACGGGGTCGATGGCCGGGCCGGAGGACGTGTCGATCGAGATCGACGGCGCCGCAACCGGTTGGCCTCCCGTGACCGTGCGTCCTGGTGTCCTCACACCCTGCGGCGGCGACATCCGCGTGGACCCGCGCGCCAACTCGATCTCCGTTCACCTGGTGCGCGAGGCGGGACCGGATGGCGTCCCTGCAAACGACACGATCACGCTGCCCTTGCGGCGGGCGGGACGACGGGCGGCCTGCGTCGTCGGTGAATCGGCCGCGACGAAGCTCGTCGAGCATGCACTCGCCGGCGTGGACCTCGACGTGACCCGTGTGGATTCCTGGGAGGGTCTGATCGACGGCTCACCGCTCGCACGATTCGACGTCGTGATCGCCGCCGACGTTCCCGTTGCGCGGGCCCGTGACGCTGACGGGGTCGCACGACTCTCGACGGCCGTCGACGAAGCCGGAGTCGGCTTGATCGTGATCGGCGGCCCGAGAGCCTTTCGCGGAGGGTCCTACGCGGCATCTGCGCTGGAGAAGACCCTGCCGCTGTCGTCAGCGCCCGAGCGTGCGCGTGAGATCACGGTGTTGCTCGATCGGTCGGGGAGCATGGAAGCCTCGGGGCGCCTGGAGCGCGCGGTCGATGCGGTCGTGCTTCTGGCGTCGAGCCTTGGCCCCGATGACCGGATCAGCGTGGTCCCGTTCGCGAACGAGCCCCTGGATGCGATCCCTGCCGAGCCGGTGGGAGGCGACGCGTTCGTTTCCGGCGCGACGCCCAGGCTGCGGAAACTCGTCGCGTCCGGCGGGACGCGCCTGGCGCCGGCGCTCGCCGAGGTGTTCCGGAGCCCGCCGAAGGGGGAGCGCGATCGCGTCCTCGTCGTCCTCAGCGATGCCGAGGACGAGTCCGCCGACGTCGATGGGGCGTTGGATGCGGCGCGGTCACGCCTCGCCACGTTGCGCGTCGAGACCGTGTTCGTACTCCTGGACCCGAAGTCCCAGACGCGTTCGCGCGTCGACAGGCTCGGCGCGAGGCGCGTCGATGCCGAAGCGGTGACGCCCCGCGTACTGCTCGACGCCGTCGATCGAGAGGCTTTCGTCGCCGGCCGGATCCCCACGCGACTGTCGGACGGCGGGCCGGGTCCGGACGTCCCGTGGCGTAACGGCGTACGGGTCGGGCGCGACGCCCAAGTGTCTTTGACCACCGCCGACGGCCGTCCCCTGGTCGCCGAGACCCTGCGGGGACGGGGACGCGTCGCCGCGTTCGCGGCATGGCCGTTTTCGGCGGACGAGCCCGAGGTTGGTCAGTGGGTGGCTCGCATCGCGCGGCCGGCCGGCCGGCACGCACCGCGGATCCGCGTCATCGAGGGGCGCCTCGTCCTGGTCTGGCCGGACCCGGCGACGGCACCCACCGACTCCGCCCGCTTCGAGGCAGGGGGTCGGACCTGGTCACTTGCCGAGGTCGCGCCGGGCCAGTGGCGGTTCCCGCCTGACGGCCGTCCCACGACGCCCTGGGGCGCGGTCGAGTCGGTTGCAATGGGCCGGGTCGAGGTCCCGCTGCCGTATCCAGGTGACCCTGAGTACGTGTGGCCGCCCCAGGCGCGGGACGACGCCGCGAGCGACCCGGTGACGGGCCAGCCACGGTCGCGAATCGCCTGGCTTGCCGTGTCGGCCGCAGCCTGGGCCGTGTGGCTGTTGCTCCGATCGGACGGCCGACGATTCAGGTCCGAGACCCGCGCAGGCCGATAGCTTCAGTCGGGCGGAGGTTTCTGCCCGACCAGGGAGAATCGGCATGGGTTGGCGCGTCGCAGGTTTGGCAATGGCGGCTCTGGCGGTCTGCGGGGGATGCGTGAGCGAGACCTTCCGCCCAGACGGCGGGATCATGGAGGAGAAGCAGCCATCCACCGGTCCATCGCCCGTCGAGCGTGTCGAGGCCCGCGTCCGCTCGAAGATCGAGCAGATGAAGATCGAGCAGGGGGGGGAACTCGTCCGAACCATGCAGGAAATCGCCGCCTATCGCGAGCTGGCCCTCTCGCCGATCGCGGAGACCCTGCCGAACACCGACGCCACTCAGCGTGCCAACCTGGTGTACGTCCTCGGCCTGATCGGGGGCTCGGAGGCCCATGCCATCGTCGGTGCTCAGCTTCGCGACAAGGATCCCGTCGTGCGCTACGAGGCAGCCTCGTCGCTCCTGCAGTTCCGGGATTGGAGTGGAGTGCCGGTGCTGATCGGTTTCCTCGGCGACCAGGACCGCCGGATGCGATACAAGGCCTTCCAGGCGTTGAAGGAATTCACGAAGGAGGACCTGGGGTACGACTTCGCCGGCAGTGACGAGGAGCGCGCAGCGGCCGTCGGCCGGTGGTCGAAGTGGTGGCAGCGGCGCCGGGCCGAGCTCGTCTACAAGTGAGCGCCCGGTTCCGCCTCACGCGGCGTCGCCGAACTCGCGAAGCAGTGCTTCGAAGCGCGGATCCGCGCGAAGGTCCCTCAGGTCGCGGTCCTTCCGGATGAAGCCGAACTCGCGATAGCCCAGTTCGAGCGCTCGACGCAGGCTCGCGAGCGCCGCGTCGAGATCGCCAGTCAGGGCCAGGGAGCAGGACAGGTTGTAGTGCGCGACGGGGGCTTCCGGCGTCAGGTCCACGAGCCGGCGGTCGGCCGCCAGGCCCTCGTCGAATCGCCCGCACCGCGTGAGCAGATGGCCCAGGGCTTCGAGCACCGACGCATCGTCCGGATGCGAGGACAGGTGCTCCCGAAACACGTCGATCTGGAAGTTCCGGCCAAGATCGATGAGCGCTTTTGGGGGGCGTTTGGGCATACTATCGGCCGCCGGTGATGGAGCCGGGCGGCCCGGTTACCACACTTTGCGGGAAATCTTCAATCAGCCAAGACGTCCTGCCGTTCAAACTGGTCGAGACCCCATGACAGCGGGGCCGGCGCTCTCGGACCCGGTCCGCGGACCGAGCCTGGGCCGGGCCTGAACACCAGAACGAGGAACGGACTATGACGGCGACGCAGAGTGAGGCGGTCCTGCCCAACCCGAGCCACAACATGTCGCTCAAGATCTATTTCTGCGACGGGTGCAACGAAAGCATCCCGCTGAAGGACATCAACGCGAATCGCATCGCGATCGATGCAGGCAAAATCTACTGCGCCAAGTGCGCGCCGCGCAAGCCTCGCGAGGCGGCAAGGGTGTCGACGGGCGTCGTCGTGGCATTGCTGCTGCTCGTCGCGACGCTCGTCGGCTCGGCCGCGTTCCTCATGGGGCGGCAGCTGCAGGCGGTCGAGACCAAGCTCTCGGGCGTGGACAAGGACGTCACGCGTCTGCGGGCGGACGCCGATGCCTATCGGCGCGAGTCGCTCTCCCGCGAGGACGCCGCGACGCAGCGCGCGGACCTCATGGAATCGCTGGGCCGCGTCGAGAAGGAACTGGCCGGCGCCACGGAGAAATGGAACGTCCTCGCCGCCACGCTCCGCACGGAGGTCGCCGCCGTCGAGCAGCGCGTCCTGGAATCGATGAAGGCCGATCGGGCGGCGGTCGCGAAGGAGCTCGATGCGTTGAAGAAGCTCGGCGCGGAAGGCACCGAGTCCATGGCCACGCTGCGAGCTGGTCTCGATCAATCCGACCGCCGCGTCTCGGAGTTGGCGGCCAAGGTCGCCGAGCTCGCCGCCATGCCGAAGACCGCGCCCGCGACTCCGGAGTCGGCGCCGGTGACCGAGACGGACATGACGGCGGAGAAGGAGCAGCGGGATCTCATCGGGAAGCTGAAGGACCCGGAGGCCGCCGAGCGCTACAAGGCCGTGATCGAACTCGGACGCCTGAAGGGTGACACCGTCATCTCGGCCCTCGAAGCGGCGGTTGCAGACCCGGAGAGCTACGTGCGCGACGCCGTCGTGCGGCAACTGCGCAAGCTCGGGTCGCACAGCTCGATCCCCATCCTCCTGAAATCGCTTCGCGACGAGGACTACTTCGTGCGTGCGTCGGCGCGCGAAGCGTTGAAGGCGCTCACGTCGGCCGACGTTGCGTTCGACCCGGGCGCATCCGCTCCCGAGCGGGAAGCTCGCGCCAAGGAGTGGGACGCCTGGTGGGCGTCGAACAAGGACAAGCTTCTGAAGCCCAAGTGACCCGCGCGAGTCCTGCCCGTCCGCACCTCGCACACCCTTCGGCGTGTTGAGGTCGCTGCTACCATCGGCCCGCCACGGAAATCCGTGGCGTCATTGAATCAGCCGTGCCGGCCAAGCGTTCGGACACGGCGCCGAGGAGTCAGCGATGTCGGGATTGGGACATTACAAAGTCACCGTCGTTGGCGGTGGAAACGTCGGCGCGACCTCCGCGCAGCGGATCGTCGAGAAGAACCTCGCGGACGTGGTCCTCGTCGACATCGTCGACGGGATGCCGCAGGGCAAGGCTCTCGACATGATGGAGTCGGCGCCGGTGCTCGACTTCGACGCCAAGATCACCGGTTCGAACACCTACGACGCGACCGAGGGCTCGGACGTGATCCTCATCACCGCCGGCATCGCGCGCAAACCGGGCATGTCGCGCTCCGACCTCCTCAAGACGAACGCTGCCATCGTCAGCGGCGTCGTCACCGAGTGCGTCAAGCGCTCACCGAACGCCATCATCGTCATGGTCAGCAACCCGCTGGACGTGATGACCTACCTCGCCCACAAGATCTCCAAGTTCGGTGACAAGCGCGTCATCGGCATGGCCGGTGTGCTGGATTCGGCGCGCTTCCGCAGCTTCATCTCGATGGAACTCGGCGTGTCGATGAAGGACGTCGATGCCATGGTGTTGGGCGGCCACGGCGACAGCATGGTCCCGCTCCCGCGCTTCTCGACGGTGTCGGGGATCTCGCTGACGACGCTGATGAAGCAGGACCGGATCGACGCGCTCGTCAAGCGAACGCGCGACGGCGGCGCCGAGATCGTCGCGCTGCTCAAGACCGGCTCCGCCTACTACGCGCCGTCGGCGTCCTCCGTTTCGATGATCCAGTCGATCCTCTGGGACGAGAAGCGCGTCCTTCCGTGCTGCGTGCACCTCACGGGGCAGTACGGGCTGAACGACGACTGGGTCGGCGTGCCGTGCAAGTTGGGCAAGGGCGGGCTCGAGCAGATCATCGAGCTCCCCCTCGACGCCGGCGAAAAGGCGGCGTTGCACGACTCGGCCAAGAAGGTCCGCGACGACATCGCGCTGCTCGGCTGATCGTTACTCCGCGAAATGAGTCGACTCCTCGACCGCCCTGGCACGCGCATTCTTGCGACGCTGGGTCCAGCCTCATCTTCCGTCGAGATGATCGAGGCGCTCGCTCGCGCGGGCGCCTCGGCGTTTCGGCTCAACTTCTCCCACGGGGCGCACGAAGCAAAGCACGAACTTGTCGAGCGCGTCCGCGAGGTCTCCCGGCGGATCGAGCGTCCGCTGACGATCGTCGGCGACCTCTGCGGTCCCAAGCTCCGCACCCGTGACGTCCTCGACGGCAACCCCGTGGAGGTCGTCGCCGGGCAGAGCGTCATCATCACGTCGCGCGCCGAGTTCAGCCGACCGGGCGTGATCGCCGTCGACTACACGCATCTCGCCGAAGATGTTCAGCCCGGAAACCGGGTGTTGATCGACGACGGCAGCCTGGAACTGGTCGTCGAGCGGATCGAGGGTGGGGACGTCCATGCAACCGTGAAGTTCGGAGGGCAATTGCTGTCGCGCAAGGGGCTGAACCTGCCCGAGGTGCGACTCAGCATCCCGTCGATCACCCCCAAGGACCACGTCGACCTCCAGTTCATCGTCGAGCACGGCATCGACATGGTGGCCCTGTCGTTCGTTCGTGACGCGAGCGACGTCGTCGACCTCAAGCGCCTCATCACGGAGCGCGGTGCCAGCATCCCCGTCATCGCGAAGATCGAGAAACCGGACGCCGTCGACAACATCGAACAGATCCTGGACGTGTCGGACGGCATCATGGTCGCGCGCGGAGACCTGGGCGTCGAGATGTCGCCCGAGCGCGTGCCCGTCGTCCAGAAACAGGTCATCGCGGCCGCACGGCGCAAGAGCCGCCTCGTCATCACGGCGACGCAGATGCTGGAGAGCATGACGCGAAATCCCCGGCCCACGCGCGCCGAAGCCAGCGACGTCGCCAACGCGATCTTCGACGGCTCCGATGTCGTGATGCTCTCCGCCGAGACGGCGACAGGGAAGTTCCCGGTGGAGACCGTCCGCACCATGGCGGAGATCGCCCTCATCGCCGAGCAGAGCGAGCACTTCTCGCGGGAGATGACGCGCTTCCACCTGCCAGAGGGACAGGGCGTCGTCCACGCCGCCGTCCGCGCGTCATGCGTGGCGGCCGAGGAGGTCGGCGCCCGTGCCATCGTCCCGTTCACGGCGTCGGGGTGGACGGCCTTCCTCGTGGCCGGAATGCGCCCGCGAACACCGGTCGTGGCCTGCACCTACAACCTCTCCGCCTACCACCGCCTCGCGTTGTGCTGGGGCGTGACGCCGGTTCTCATGCCCCGGGCGCGGGACATCGACGATCTCTACGTCATCGGGATCCAGCGCCTGCTGGCGGCGGGATTCGTCGAGGCTGGCGACGTCGTGGTCGTGCTGACGGGGTCCGTCGTTCGCGGCTCAGGGGCCAACACGATCAAGATCCACCGGGTCGGGACCGCCGACCTCAGCGACGACCCCGAAACCCGCCGCCGCTTGCGTGCGCTGATCGGCGAGTATGGCCGTGACGATCCGTCCGGCGACCCTTCGGCTGGCTACGCCGGCCCGGAGGAATGACCGCGGAGCGAACCTTCTTTCGCTCGCATCGGAGCGATAGCCTACGCGCCCGCTGAAATGGCGGCGCGGCGGCTTGCCGCATCTTGGAAACGACGCATGAAGATCCACGAGTACCAGGCCAAGAGCATCCTGAAGCAGTTCGGCGTCAAGACGCCGGATGGGATCGTCGCCGAGAGTCCGGACGCTGCGGCCGCGGCGTTCACGAAGCTCGGCTCGCCCGTCGCCGTCGTGAAGGCGCAGATCCACGCGGGCGGGCGTGGCAAGGGCGGCGGAGTCAAGCTCGTGAAGAGCGCCGCCGAGGCCCGTGATGCCGCCGCGGCCATCCAATCGAAGCCGCTCGTCACTCATCAAACGGGACCGGCGGGTCAGCCGGTGAGAACGCTCCTGGTGGAGAAGGGCTGCGCCATCGACAAGGAGCTCTACATCGGAATCGCCCTCGACCGCAAGGTCGGCAAGCCGGTCCTCATGGCGTCGAAGTTCGGCGGCATGGAGATCGAAGAGGTCGCTGCGCGCGACCCCAAGGCGATCATCCGTGAGATCGTCGATCCCACCGCGGGACTCCTCGGCTATCAGGCGCGGCGCGCCGCGAAGAAGATCGGGGTCCCCCCGGCGCTGCTCGGAAAGGCGCAGGCATTCCTCCAGGGCCTGTGCCGCGCGTACCTCGACAAGGACTGCTCGCTCGCCGAGATCAACCCGCTCGTCGTCACGAAGGACGGCGACCTCATGGCCCTCGACGCCAAGATGAACTTCGACGACAACGGCCTGTTCCGCCAGACGGACGTGGTCGCGATGCGTGACCTCCACGAGGAGGACCCTGCAGAGGTCGCGGCCTCCGAGTGGAAGCTGTCCTACATCAGCCTGGACGGCAACATCGGGTGCCTCGTGAACGGTGCCGGCCTCGCCATGGCGACGATGGACATCATCAAGCACTACGGCGGCGAGCCGGCCAACTTCCTCGACGTGGGCGGCGGCGCCACGAAGGAACAGGTCGCGGCGGCGTTCAAGATCATCCTCCGTGACCCCAAGGTGAAGGGGATCCTCGTCAACATCTTCGGCGGAATCCTCCGCTGCACGACCCTGGCCGACGGCATCGTGGCTGCCGCGCGCGAGATCTCGATCCCGGTTCCGCTCGTCGTCCGCCTCGAGGGGACGGAGGTGGAGCAAGGCCGCGAGATCCTGAAGAAGTCGGGACTGAACATCATCGCCGCCACGGACATGGCGGATGCGGCGCGCAAGATCGTGCAGGCGGCGGGCGCCGGGCGCTGAACCAACGGACGACAGCGGAAACACGCACATGAGCATCCTCGTCGACAAGAACACGAAGGTCCTCGTCCAGGGCATCACGGGCTCGGCCGGCAAGTTCCATGCACAGCAGATGGTGCAGTACGGGACGAAGATCGTCGGCGGCGTGACGCCTGGCAAGGGCGGGCAGGCACAGGACGGCGTCCCGGTCTTCGACACCGTCGAAGAAGCCGTCGAGGCCACGGGCGCCACGGCGTCCGTCATCTACGTTCCGGCGCCGTTCCTCGCCGACTCGATCCTCGAGGCGGACGATGCGGGCATCAAGGTCTGCGTTCCGATCACCGAAGGGTGTCCGGCATCTGACATGGCCAAGGTGTTCGCGACGCTGAAGTCCCGCGGCAGCCAGATGGTGATCATCGGACCGAATTGTCCGGGAATCATCACTCCCGATGAGTGCAAGATCGGCATCATGCCGGGCTACATCCACAAGCGCGGACACGTCGGCGTGATCTCCCGGTCCGGGACGCTGACCTACGAGGCCGTCTGGCAACTCACGCAGCGCGGCATCGGACAGAGCACGTGCATCGGAATCGGCGGCGACCCGCTGATCGGCACCACGCACATCCAGGCGATGAAGCTGTTCAACGCGGACCCCGACACCCGCGCCATCGTCATGATCGGAGAGATCGGCGGGACGAACGAAGAGGAAGCCGCCGAGTACGTGAAGTCGAACGTGAAGAAGCCGGTCGTCGGCTTCATCGCGGGTCAGACGGCGCCGCCCGGGAAGCGCATGGGACACGCCGGCGCGATCATTTCCGGCGGGTCTGGCAAGGCTGCCGACAAGATGCGCGCCATGGAGGCCGCTGGGATCGCCGTCTGCAGGAGCCCATCCGAGATGGGGGCGACGCTCGCGCAGGTCTACAAGCCTTGATGCGCTGACCGGCGCCGCGGGCCGGCCGGCGGCGGCCTCGCAGCCACGTGATATCCTGAAACCGCGCCAACGCGCAGGGGAGATCACCGTGGCATTCTTTCGTGGGCTGCCTCGCGGCGACGTGTTCATCGTCGAGGGCGGCCACCCCATTTCCGGGGTCGTCACACCGTCAGGGAACAAGAACGAAGCGCTGCCGGTCGTCGCCGCATCGCTGCTCTGTCCGGGGCCGTTCGCCGTCTCGAACGTCCCCATGATCCGCGACGTGGAGACGTTGCTGGAGGTGCTCTCGGACGTCGGCGTGGACGTGAGCGTCACCGGCGATCACGAGATCCAGCTCGATTCCACGACGCTCGGCAGTCGCGATCCCGACCGTACGCTCGCGTCCGCCATCCGCGGGTCGTTTCTCATGGCGCCGGGCCTGCTGCACCGGAACGGGCGTGCCGTGCTTCCCACTCCTGGAGGCGACAAGATTGGCCGTCGCCGGCTCGACACGCACCTGCTCGCGTTGCGCGAACTCGGAGCAACCGTCGAGGTCGAGGGCGAGAACTACGTGCTCAGTCTCGGCGGCGGCCGCTTTCGAGGGGCCGACGTCTTCCTCGACGAAGCGAGCGTGATGGCGACGGAGAACGCCGTGATGGCGGCCGCCGTCGCCGTCGGGGCATCGACGATCCAGAACGCCGCGTGCGAGCCCCACGTGCAGGGCCTCTGCCGAGCACTGAACGCCATGGGCGCGCGCATTCGCGGCATCGGAACCAATCGCCTCGAGATCGACGGCGTGGATTCGCTGCGACCGACGCCGCATCGCCTTTCGGCGGATCACATCGAGATCGGCTCGTTCATCGCCATCGCAGCCATGACGCGCGGACAGCTGACGATTCGTGACGTCGTTCCCCAGGACCTGCGGATGATCCGCCTCGTCTACTCGCGCCTCGGCGTGGAGACGTGTCTCGATGGCACCTCACTCGTCGTGCCGGGTGACCAGGAGCTGGAGGTCCGATTCGACGTGGACGGCGCCGTGCCCAAGGTGGACGACGCTCCATGGCCCGGGTTCCCCGCGGACCTGACGTCGCTGGCACTCGTCCTCGCGACGCAATGCAAGGGCACCGTTCTCGTTCACGAGAAGCTCTTCGAGAGCCGACTCTTCTTCGTGGATCGACTCATCGCCATGGGCGCGCGCGTGGTGCTGTGCGATCCTCACCGCGCCGTTGTCATCGGACCCTCGCGCCTGCATGGCGCGGCCATGGCCTCCCCGGACATCCGTGCAGGCATGGCGCTCATTGCCGCGGCGCTGGCGGCCCCGGGCAAATCCACCATCCGCAACGCGCATCAGGTCGATCGCGGGTACGAGGACGTCGAGGGGCGACTGCGCTCACTCGGCGCGCACATCACTCGGAGCGGCTCGTGAGCACCCCTCCACAGGGCGGAGCCGCGCCCCTGAAGCGATCGCGCAGCTCCGTGTGGCAGAACGTCCCGCTCGTTCTCGGGATCTACCTTCTTGCGAGTCTCTTCTTCCCGGAGGCGACGGGGTATGCGGCGCTGCAACGCGCGGCGAAGGACCCGGAGGTCGTCACGCGCTTCTTCGTCGCCTTTGCGTTCCTCTTCCTCAGCGGCGTGATCGCCGACAAGAACCGCCTCGCACGCATCCTCGACGGGATCATGGACGTCGTGAATCAGCAGATCTATGGACCCTCCTACAAGGAGGAGCGGGTCCTGGTGGATGGACTGATTCGAACGCTTTCGAGCGAGGATGCGGAGAAGCGCGCATCCGCCGCCGAAGCCCTGGCAAAGGTCACCGGGAAGAGCTTCGGGCAGGATCAAACGGAATGGGCTAGGTGGTGGGGCAAGGCTCGGTCGACCTTCCGCGCTCGCCGTGCCGACGACCGCACGCCACCCCGGGGATGATGCCGCGCCAGTGGTAGAATCGCGGCCGTGTCGGCGCGCCGCCGATCGCCTGAAAGGTCAACATGCCATCCTCGACACTGCCGCTGCTCGGGCTCTTGGGCCTCGGCAACACGGAGCTCATCGTCATCTGCATCCTGGCGCTCGTGCTGTTCGGAGCGCGACTGCCGAAGGCCGCGCGGAGCTTCGGGATGTCGATCAAGGAGTTCAAGAAGGGGATCAAGGAATCAGGCGACGGCGAGGAGGATCCCACCCAGGCGCGGCCGACCCAGATCGAGAACCGGGACGCGCGCAAGGTCGAGACCGCAACCCGCGATCGTGAAGGCCACGCTTGATGGACGGCAGCGGGTGTGACGCTGGCGAATCCTCCTCCGGGCGGATTTCTGAAACGGGCAAGCGCTTCCGCGTCGTGTTGCACGTCGACGGCCGGCGGCTCGAACTGAAGGAGTTCATCCACGACATGGTCGGGGGCTCGGTCGCCGGGCTCGTCGAGGCCCTACGTGGCGTCGATCACCCGCGCTCGATCAAGCTCGAGATCGACCGGCGGTGATGCGACGCATCGCTCCGCAATGGTCCTTGGGCGTCCTCTCGGGCGGTGAGAGCCGGCGCATGGGACGCGACAAGGCCCAGGTCCCGTTTCTCGGCCGTCCCATGATCGAACACCTCGTCGCGCGTCTGGCGCCCGAGGGCGTGCCGATCCTCGTTTCGACGCGTCCCGGTGGCGCGGATCCGCCTGCGCGGTCCAGGCGCGTGGATGACAGAGAGCCGGGGCTGGGACCGCTTGCCGGGATCTCGGCGCTGTTGGATGCGACGACGACGCCGTTCCTGCTCGTCGTACCGTGTGATCTGCCCAACCTGCCGGCCGAGACAGGCGACCGGCTCCTGCACTACGTTCGGGGCAGCGATGCCGTGCTCCTGCTCAATGGGGCGAACCGTGAGCCCTTTCCCGCGCTGCTTTCCGCGGATCTGGCCCCCGTCATCGCGGACCTCCTCTCGTCCGGTGAACGCCGCGCCGACTGCTTTCACGAGCGCGTTCGCGCATGCGTCGTTCCGATGGACGTGGCGTTTCCGGGAGTCGACCCGGTGGAGGCGTTCATGAACGTCAACGACGCCGAAACGCTTGCGATCGCCGAGCGGATGGCGCGGTCACGTAGAGGCTGAAAAGGAGCCGCGAGGTTGCCTTCTGGCCGCGCGTTGATCGCCC
Organism: Planctomycetota bacterium; assembly: GCA_044222185.1. Classification (GTDB taxonomy): domain Bacteria; phylum Planctomycetota; family CAIWVZ01; genus JBGANV01. The sequence continues at coordinate 1,561,943 of JBGANV010000001.1, read as the reverse complement.
TGAAACCCTCAGTTAGCCTGCGCTGCGCGTGAGCCAACCAGCGACGTCAACCGTGACCGTCTCCCAACCGGCGGAGGCCGCACTGGACCGCCTTTACAGGAGTCTGGGCACGGAGCTGCTTCGCGTCGATGCGGAAATCTCCGATGCCATGAAGGCGGACCGGCCGGAAGTCTCGGCCATGACGTCACATGTCGCGCGCTACTCCGGAAAGAAGCTGCGCCCGGCCCTCGTGCTTCTCATCGCGCGGTCGCTCGGCGGCCCGAGCCCCCGGCACTACCGCCTCGGCGCCATCGTCGAGCTCATCCACCTGGCGACGCTGGTCCACGATGACGTCATCGACGAAGCCGGGATGCGCCGGCGCGACTCGACCGTGAATGCACGCTGGTCGAACTTCGACGCGGTCCTCCTCGGCGACGTGATCTTCGCGCGCGCGATCAACCTCCTGGCCCGTCTCGGTGACTTCCGCTGCCTCGAACTCCTCACGAAGGCCGTGAGCACCCTGTGCGAGGGCGAGATCCTGCAGAATCGCCATCGCCAGTCGACGGACGTGGACGAGGCGCTCTACTACCGCATCATCCAGGACAAGACGGCTGCGCTGTATTCCGCCGGCTGCGAGCTGGCGGCCCACATCGCGGGTGCGTCACCCGACGTCGCGTCCGCCTGTGGTTTGTACGGCATGGAACTCGGTACCGCGTTCCAGATCACGGACGACTGCCTCGACCTCATCGGCGATGAAGCCGTCGTCGGCAAATCGCTCGGGACCGATCTTCGCAACGGCAAGATGACGCTCCCGATCCTGATGCTGCTCGCGAATGCGACGGGTGCCGAGCGCGAGCGGGCGATGCGCGTGATTTCTGGAGGAGCGACGGAGGCGGACGATCTGGCCTTCATGCGCCGGACGCTCACGCGCACCGGCTCCATCGAGGCCGCGCTCACGCGCGCCCGTCAGCACGCGACGAAGGCCGTGACCGCAGTCCGTCGCAGCCTGCCGGCGGGCTCGATCACCGAGTTCGAGGCGATCGCCGACTTCGTTCTCGCGCGCCGGCGCTGATACGCGTCAGCGCCGATCTCGGATCTGGCGCTCGAGCGCCGCGATGGCGTTCCGCCACAGGATTGCGACCGTCACGGGTCCGACCCCACCCGGAGTCGGCGTGAACTGGCCGGCGACTTCCGCCACGCGCGGGTCCGCGTCGCCGACGATGCCGCGCTTGCCGTCACGTTCGACCTCGTTGATCCCGACGTCGAGGACCAGAGCACCGGCCTTCACCATCTCGGGTTGCAGGAGTCCCACCTTGCCGACGGCACACACGACGATGTCGGCCGTCCGCGTCAGGGCGCCGATGTCCGGCGTTCGCGAGTGACACACGGTGACCGTGCAGCTCTCGGCGAGGAACATGAGGGCCGCCGGGCGCCCGACGATCCGGCTGCGTCCGATGACGACGGCGTGCCGGCCAGCGAGTTGGACGCCCGAGGCCTTCGCCACCTCCAGGATGGCCGCCGCCGTGCATGGGCGGAGGACGGCGTCGCCGTCCAAGAGCTCTCCGAGATTCAGAGGGTGGACACCCTCCACGTCCTTCATGGGCGCGATCGCGCGCTGGACGTTCGCGACGACGACGCCCGGGGGGAGCGGCATCTGCACGATGATGCCCGTGACCTCCGGATCGGCGTTGAGCCGGGCGATGGCCGCAAGCACGTCGGACTCGGCGGCTGTGCCGCCGATGTTTCGGATCTCGTAGCGGAATCCCAGGCGGTCGGCGGCCTTGGCCTGACGCTTCAAGTACACCTCGTTCGCGGGGTCGTCCGAGGCCGAAACGGCCACGAGGTAGGGCTTGAAGCCCCTCTCCGCCGCCAACGCCGCACGTGCACGAACGTCGTTCTCGATCGTCGACGCGAGGGGAGCACCCAGCAGCAAGGTCGCCATGGCGCGATTATGCGGCGCCGGCTCCCGCGGATCGAGGGCGACCGCTCAACTTCCTGCGTGGCGTCCATGCCTGTACGATGGCGGGCCGATCGAGGCGAGTTCGACCTCGACTCGCGCAGCTCCACCATGGACAAAGACATCGAGCGCGTCCTGTTCGACGAGAATCGCATTCGCGAGCGGATCCGGACGCTCGGCACCGAGATCAGCAGGCGGCACGTGAACGACGACCTGGTCGTCGTCGCACTCCTGAAGGGTGGCGTCGTGTTCCTCGCGGACCTGATCCGCGCCATCACCATCCCGCTGAAACTCGATTTCGCATGGGCGTCGAGCTACGGCCAGGGGACGGAGTCGTCCGGGACGGTCCATCTGCGCGTGTTCCCGTTGGAGAACCTGTCGGGCAAGACCGTGCTCGTGGTGGACGACATCCTGGACACGGGGCGTACGCTCCAACAGGTGTGCCACAAGCTGCGGACCGACCTCGGGGCCAAGCACGTCGTCACGTGCGTGCTGCTCGACAAGGCCGCTCGGCGGGCCGTCGCCGTCCAGGCGGACTACGTGGGCTTCCAGGTCGAGGACGTCTTCGTCGTCGGGTACGGACTGGATTTCGCTGACCGCTATCGAAACCTCCCGTATATCGGAGTGTTGCGACCCGAGTGCTACGCCAAGGCGCAGCCGGACTGAAACCCAGATGTGGCAAGACCGCGCATACGCGAGCCCCGAGGATGGTCACTGGTTCACGCGAAGTCGTGGGACCTGGACGATCGTGGGGATCACCGTAGCGGCGCACGTTGCGAAGCTCGTCGCCAACCTCGTCCACCCGGGCGCGCGCAACTGGGTTGATGCTCACCTGGGGACGTCCTGGCAGGGGTTCGCCGACGGCGAGCTGTGGCGGGTCGTCACCTATCAGCTCGTTCATGGCGACACGCGTCACATCCTGTTCAACATGGTGACGCTCGGTTTCGCAGGCTGGATGCTCGAGCCGCAGTTCGGCACGCGGCCGTTCGTTCGGCTCTACGTGGCCTCGGGGCTCGTGGGGTCGTTGTCGCCGATCCTGCGACACGCCTTCTATGGTGAGGTCATCCCGACGATCGGCGCGAGTGGCGCGATCTTCGGCGTCATGGTGGCGCTCGCTCTCCTGATGCCGAACGTGATGATCCTGTTCTTCATGCTGATCCCCATGAAGATCAAGTACGCGGTCGCCATCTTCGTCGGCATCGAGTTGCTCGAGGTCCTCGGGCGCGAGGGGGCCGGGACCGATAGCTTCTGCCACCTCCTGGGTGCCGCCACGGGCCTTTGGGTCGCGTATTTGTGGCCCCGCTTCATGGCGCCGCGCTGGGAGGAACACCGCGAGAAGCGAGCCGAAGTCAAGCGCCAGCAGATGGTCGAGCAGGTCCTCGACGAGGAACGCGAGCTCGATCGACTGCTCGAGAAGATCGCGAAGGACGGGATGCCCGCGCTTACCGAAAAGGAGCGCGAGTTCCTCAAGCGCGTCTCGGGGAAGTATCAGAACGCCAAACGCGACTGATGCCGATCCAGGTCTCGAACATCCACCTCTCGCTCGATGGAGACGAGAGCGACGTGTTGCCCATGGCTCTTTTGCGGGCCGGGGTCACGGAGCCGGAGATCCGCAGCTTCGAGATCGTCCGGAAGTCCCTCGACAAACGGCACCGGCGCGCGGCCTTCGTGTACACCGTGAGCATCACGCTGAACGACCCGTCACCCGCGCGGGGTCGCCTCCGGACGGATCCGGACGTGCGATGGGTCGAACCCCCGCCGGTCGCGGTCCTCACCCCGGGGACGATCGCCCTCGATCATCCGCCAGTCGTGATCGGGTCGGGCCCCGCAGGTCTGTTCGCCGCCCTCGTCCTCGCGCGCCACGGCCTGCGACCCATCGTCCTGGAGCGCGGCGATGCCATGAATCACCGCGCCACGCGCATTCGCGACCTCAACCGCGACGGGGTGCTCGACGCCGAAAGCAATTACCTCTTCGGAGAAGGCGGTGCGGGCACGTGGAGTGACGGGAAGCTGACGTCGCGGAGCAAGGACCCACGAGCTCAGACCGTGCTCGACGAGTTCCGCGCGATGAGCGGGATCGCGGCCGTTTCCTACTACTACCGGCCACACCTGGGATCCGACCGCATACGGACCGTGACCGGGCGCCTGCGCCAGGAAATCCTGCGGCTCGGCGGCGAGGTGCGCTTTCGCTGTCGGGCCGAGTCTCTCGTCGCCGCGCATGGTGCGATCTCCTCCGTGCGTACGACGCTCGGGGACGTTCCGGCGAGCCATGTCGTGCTCGCGCCCGGCCATTCGGCGCGGGCTTTCCTGCGGCGGATCCATGCGGACGGCGTCGTCATGGAGCGGAAGGCGTTCCAGATGGGGTTTCGTGTCGAGCATCCCCAGGACTTCATCGACGACGTCGTCTGGGGGAGGCATGCCGGCCACCCGAAGCTCGGCGCCGCCGACTACCAGATCGTCGCCGACGTGGGGTCTTGCAGCGTGTTCTCGTTCTGCATGTGCCCGGGCGGCGAGGTGATCCCAGCCATCTCCGATCTGGGACACATGAACACCAACGGCATGTCGTATTCGAACCGCGACTCCGGCTTCGCGAACTCGGGGATCGTCACGACCGTCGAGCCCGCGGGCCTCCAGGGCGACTCCGTCTTCGCGGGCGTCGAGTTGCAGGAACGCTTCGAGGCGGCCGCCGCCGAAGCCGTGAGCCTCACACCGCGCGTTCCCGCACAGCGCCTCGCGGACTTCCTCGCGGACCGCCCCTCGGACTCGCTGCCTGCGGGCTCTTGCCGGACGGGCATGGTCGCGGCGTCGTTGCGGCGGCTGGCCCCATCACAGATCAGCGACGCGGTCGCAGCGGCGTTGCATCGCTTCGACCGGCAGCTCCCAGGGTTCCTGCGTCACCCTGAGGCCGTGTTGGTGGGGCCAGAGGCCCGTTCCTCCTGTCCTGTCCGAATTCTGCGGGACGAGGAGACGCTCATGGCGCCCGGCTGGGACGGGCTCTATCCCGTGGGTGAAGGGGCCGGGTACGCGGGTGGGATCGTGTCCGCTGCGGTGGACGGGATGCGTGCTGCCGAGGCCATCCTGTCACGGGTCCGGTGGGCCGTCCCTGGCGCTTGAGCAGCCTCCCGGGCGAGCGTATAGGATGGCGCTCGCATCTTGCACGCCCCGGCACGAATTGTGCGCCGTTGCCGACAGTTCCACGTTCGAGACACCTCGCATGTACAGAAAAACCTGGCTCTCGGCTCTCTGCGGTTTGCTCCTGGCGTCCGGGTTCGCACGGGCTCAGCAGGAACCGAACGCGGAAGCGTTCATGAACAAGTTCGAGGTCGCGGCGGGCGCCGACAGCTTCGTGCAAATGCAGGAGCTCGTGAAGAAGAACCGCGATCACATCGTCGACGGCTTCATGATGTGGGAGACGCTGTACTGCTCGGCGGTGGCGAACAACTCCACGGCCGACGTGAAGACGCGCATGAACGTCCTCGAGAAGCTCTCGACGATCAATCAGCTCGAGAACAAGGACAAATACCTGGCAGAGCGCCTCACCTGGACGAAGGCGCTCACGCCGGAAGCCTGCGGCAAGAAGGCGAAGATGTGGGAGTACCTCTCGGATGGCGACAAGGCCATCAAGGAGGCGAACAACCTGCGGACGCCCGAGGCGTTCCAGAAGGCCATCGACATCTTCTCCAAGTTCGTTCCGATCGCAGAGGAGATCACCGACGGCTTCTGGATGATCAACGGGAACTACTGGCTCGGCGAGGGCCACAAGGGCAAGCTCGAGTACTTCGAGGCCTGCTACCACTACAAGAAAGCCGTGGAGTCGGGTCGCGACACCAAGATGATGAACATCGTGGAGAAGTACGGCCTGATGAACCTCCTGCGCACGCTCGCGCAGAACGCGAAGATCCGCGAGGACCTCATCGACGTGAAGGTGCCGCTCGAGAAGGCGAAGACCCAGTACAAGGAGGCGGAGGAGAAGGCCGCCGCTTCACCCGGCGGTGGGGCCGGCGGAGGTGGAACGGCGATCCCGACTGGCGTCACGAATGCGCCGCCGCTCGCCAACAAGCACACGTTGAAGATCGACTGGGTCGACGGCGACAAGCCCAAGTACAAGGAGATCGGCCCGCGGACGTTCCTCACTCCGAACTACCAGGCCAATTCGCACTGGCTCTTCTGGCACACGCAGGAAGTGAACCCTGGGAAGCCCGAGAAGTTCAAGGGCATCCCCGGTGACAGCGAGATCAAGAACGAGAAGGGCAAGCTCCTTTTCGACCCCGACGGCAGCGGCAAGGCACCCGAAGACAAGCTCAAGGTGCCGGAAGGCAAGACCGACGTCGTGGCGTTCAAGGGGCGCAAGTACAGCGAGGGCACCGAGGGCGACGTGTTCCTGCGGATGATGTCGCTTCCGAGCCAGTACAAACTCATGGGCTTCGACTTGAAGGACGGTCGAGCGCCGTCGGAGAAGCCCATCGTGCTCAAGTGGATCGGGTCGACCGCCGTGACGACCAAGTTCAACGGTGTCGACATCGCGGTCTATGACGACAGCGGCGATGGCAACTTCGTCGGGTACGGCGAGGACAGCGTCGTCGTGGGCACCGGCAAGACCGCCAGGGTCCAGCCGCTCAGCAAGTACATCTACATCGGAGACCTGCTGTTCGAGATGAAGCTCGAAGCGAGCGGCGCCGGGATCCGTTTCAAACCCTACGACGGCCCGATCGCACTCCTGAAGTTCGACTACAAGTCGACGACCAACCCGGCCTTCATGATTGCCGAGGGTGTCGGGGAGCAAGCCAACATCAGCTTCAACCTCATGGACGCGAAGGACAAGCCCATGTGGGTGCCGCCGGGACGCTATCGCTTCCGCAACGGCTACTTCGCGTACGGCGAGGGCGATCGTCGGGAGACGATCCTCGTGGAGCAGGGCAAGTCGGCCGAGTTCGGCATCTCCGAAGGCAAGCTGAACACCATCGCCATGGGCGCCGCGAAGGATCCCGGGTTCACGTTCGTGTGGAAGGCCGACACGCGCCGTGAGAAGGGTGAGGACTACATCACGATCGTCGGCAAGGACATCAAGGTGTTCGGCTGCGGCGGCGAGGAATACCGGTGGTTCTCCGCCGGCGTGTTCAAGCCGACGGTGCACATCAAGTCGGCGAAGGAAGGCCCGGACGCGTTCTCGAAGGAGATGAAGCCGCCAGCGCGTGAAGACCTCGATGACAAGCACCCCGCGCTCGACGTCGTCTATTTCCCGAAGACGTTCGACGTCAAGAAACCCGTCGCGGGCGAAGTGTTCCTCCAACTCGAGTGTGACTACCCGAAGCTGGGCAAGATCACCTCGACGCCCACGCCTCTGAACTGACGCGTGACTCGGCCCGGGCGAACGGGAGAACCGGGCGCCCGGCGTCCGAGGCTCGGAGCGGTGGCATACGTCAATGCCTGGCCGCTGACGCACGGGCTCGATCGCGATTCGCGAGTCGATCTGACCTGCGCGCGCCCGAGCGAGATCGCGAACGGGTTGATGGAGAGCCGCTTCGACGCCGGGCTGGTGCCGGTCGCGGCCCTTCTCGCCCAACCCGCGCTCGAGGTGATCCCCGGCTGCGCCATCGGCGCGTTCGGCCGAGTCGACTCGGTCGTACTCACGCTTCGAACCTCGCCCCATCTCATCCGTCGCCTCGCGCTCGATCCGGCATCACGGACGAGTCAACTCCTCGCGCAGGTGGTCCTCGCAGAACGGTTCGGTGTTCGGCCCGAGGTGGAGGAATGCCCGCCGGACCGCGCGAGCCGGGATTCGCGGTTCGATGCGTCGCTCGTCATCGGCGATGACGCGCTGCGTGAGGTCGTGGCAGGTGTCCCGCACCTGGATCTGGCGGAATGCTGGAGCGAGCTCCATGGATTGCCGTTCGTGTTCGCCGTCTGGGCGGCGCGTCCTGGAGTCCTGGCCGAGTTCCCGGACCTGGTTCCTGCGCTCCTCGAAGCGCGCGACCTGGGCCAGGGGGCGCGCGCCGAGCTGGCGCACCGCGCGGCGCGCGAGGTGGGGCTTTCGGCGGAGATCTGGCGGGTTTACCTGGAGCGGAGGATTCGTTACGGTCTCGGCCTTCTGGAGCAACAGGGATTGCGTCGCTTTCTGGATCTGGCGGCGTCCCGGCTCACACGTTGAGGAGACCGTCGGACGATGCTGGACCTCAGGTTCATCCGCGAGAACAGCGACGCTGTTCGCGCCGCGTGCGTGAAGAAGCGCATTGATGTCGATGTGGACCGGCTCCTCGCCGTCGACCGCGACGTGCGCGAGCTGAAGCGCCAGGTGGAGACGCAGAAGGCCGAGCAGAACCAGAAGAGCAAGGAGATCCCCAAGCTCGCTGGAGCGGAGAAGGAGGCGCTTCTCGCGTTCTTGAAGGACCTTTCGTCGAAGATTCGCGACCTCGAGACGCTTCAGAAGACGAAGGAAGACGAACTCCAGCTTCACATGCTGAAGGTCCCCAACATCCCGAGCCCCGAGGTGCCGGATGGCAAGGACGACACGGAGAACGTCGAGGTGAAGCGCGTCGGTTCGCCGCGCGCCTTCACGTTCACGCCGAAGGATCACGTGGACCTGGGGACGTCCCTCGACATCCTGGACGTGGAGCGAGCGACCCGCATCGCCGGAAGCAGGACCTACTTCCTGAAGAACGAGGGCGCGCTCCTCGAGTTGGCCGTGCTGCGGCTCGCGCTCGACTACATGGTTGGTCAGGGGTTCACACCGATGCTCGTCCCGCACCTCGTCCGGGACGAGGCCATGACGGGAACGGCGTACCTGCCGGGAGGCGAGGAGCAGGCCTATCGCACGGATCGGGACGGGACGTGGCTCATCGGCACGGCCGAGGTTCCGCTCACGGCCTACCGCGGGGGCGAGATCCTGGATGAGGCCGAGCTTCCGCTGAAGTACGTGGGCCTCAGCAATTGCTATCGCCGCGAAGCCGGAACCTACGGCCGCGACACGCGCGGCATCTATCGCATCCACCAGTTCCAGAAGATCGAGCAGGTCATCATCTGCCAGGGTGACGAGGCGCTGTCGAAGCAATTCCACGCCGAGATCCTGGGCCACGCCGAGCACGTGCTGACGGCGCTCGGCCTGCCGTACCGGGTCGTGAACGTCTGCGGCGGCGACCTGGGGCGGCCGCAGGTGCAGAAGTTCGACATCGAGACGTGGATGCCGTCGCGCAATGGTTACGGCGAGACGCATTCCGCCAGCCGCTTCCACGAGTTCCAGGCGCGGCGCCTGAACCTTCGCTACCGCGATGCGGCCGGGAAGGTCCAGTTCTGCCACACGCTGAACAACACGGTGATCGCGAGCCCGCGCATCCTGATTCCGCTGCTGGAGAACTACCAGCAGGAGGACGGGACCGTCGTCATCCCCGAAGCGCTGCGCCCGTACATGAACGGGCGCGACGTCATCCGGCCGAAGAAGCGCTGATCGGCGCGCGGGGCGCAGGGCCGGCGCGCGGACGCGGCCGTGACGTTCAGCGTCCGCCCGGCCGGAACAGGTTGGCGAACGGGTTGTTCCCGCCGCCACCGCCTCCGCCGCGGTTGCCCCGGTTTTGGAGGGCCTGGAGGAACGGGTTGTTGCCGCCGGCCGCTCCGCCCGCCGACGGAGTTCCAGGGCGCCCGCCGCGACCGCCGCCGCGTCGTCCGCCGCCTGGGACCTGCTGGCCAGGTTGATCCGGCCCGCCACCGGGTCCGTTTCGGCCGCCGCGGTTGCGGGCGCCGCCGCCGCCCCCGTCTGAAGGCATCGTGAGTGTGCCGGGCCAGTCCATCACCTGTTTCTCGGAGTCGGTGCTCACCTGGGCTTGCGGGAGCGGGATCCATCGGCGGAACGTGAAAACCTCCGGTTCCGCGTCGATCCGGTCTTCCGGCTCACGCGCATAGATCGCGAGCGTCACGATCACCGCGCGGGGGAGACCGTCCTCTTCCATGCACGCCCAGCCGTCCTGGCGCATCTGGTCCGCCGTACGCTCGGTCGCGCCCGCGATTCCGCCGCCGCCCGTCGTGTTGCGGCGGACATACTCGAATCTCAGGGAGAACACGCGGTCGTAGACCATCCGGTAGAGGCCACCCTCGTGGACCGAATCGTCGACGTAGAAGTCCTCGCGACGCCACAGCTCGAGCGTGTCCTGGAAGCGCCGGCTCGGCCGGCACACGTATTGGACTTCGGACATGGAGCCCCGGCGCCACTGGTTGAATCGGTCGTCGGCCTCGACGCCTTCACGTCCCGTGTGCACCGACGACTTCAGCGACTCTTCACCAACTTGCGCGGGCGTGGCGCTGATGAATGAGATGCCGTCGGCTTCCTTCCCGGAGACCTCGGCGTCGGCGCCCCAGAAGTAGTCGTTGTCCTTGATGTCGTAGCAGTAGGCGTTCTGGAGATCGGCCTCGAGGCGATCGAGGATCGCGGGGCCGATGGCGTAGGGCGTCGAGTAGTCGGCGACCTTCTGGCGCGTCCGGACTGCGGTGTCGAGCCCGGTGAACATCATCGTCATGAGGATGCCGCCGATGGCGATCGCAAGGAGGACTTCGATCAAGGTGAACCCGGATTGGCGCTTCATCGCTTGTCCTTCGAACCGCCCGAGCGGTCCATCGCGCCCTGCTGACCGCCGAGCGGGGTGCCGCCCGCGCCCGGTCCGCCTGGAGCCCCGGGGCCACCCGGTCCGCCAGCGCCGTCGCTCATGTCCTGTTGCTCTTCGTCCTTCGCGGGCAGGAAGGTCGTGATCGAGAATTCCTTGTCCTCGTCCTGGCTCTCGGCGTGCCACCGGACCACGAGCGTCAACCGGACCTTGAACTGTCCCTTGGGCTCTTCCTCCTCGTCGGACCCGGACCCAAGCGGGCCGCCCGATCCGCCGCCGGACTTCCGCCCGCTCAGGAAATCGTCGGTCTGGGGCCGGATGAACGCGCCGCTTCCGTCCTGCTTGAAGCCAGCCTTCTCCATTTCCTCGTCATCCGTGCCGCAGATCGCCACCTCTTCGCGGTAGATCTGCCAGCTGAATGGCGCGTATTCCTCCGGGTAGCCGCCGACGTCGCTGAAGTCGCCCGTCTGGCCGTCCGGGAACGGATCTTCCTCGTCCGGGTGGAGCTGCCCGATCGAGACCTGCCCGATCTGAAACTGGACGAGCTGCTTCAGCTGACGGTTGACCTTGGTCTCGAGCGCGTCGTTGACGGCCCCTCCGAGCGTCGCGAGGAGACTGGACATGCCCGCCGCGACGATGACGAGCGTCACCATCACTTCGATCAACGTGAAACCCAGGTCCGTTCGCTTCGCGCGCTTCATGTTGGGCTCGCTATCGCGACTTCGAGTTGCTCGACTTGTCGGAGGATGAGGACTTCTTGGCGTTGGAGCCACCGCTCTTGGAGCTCTTGTTTCCACCGTCGGATCCGCCGCCGCTTCCGGTCGGAGCCGCGTTGCCCATCACGGACGTGAAATCGGTGGCGTCCGCCTCGAGGAACGCGACGATCTCGGGGACGGCCTCGGCGACGCCCGTCAGTCCGTTCATCACGACGCTGGCCACGTCGTTCTGAGTGTTCTTCAGATGAACCACGAACGGGTCGACGGAGCCGTCGGTCGGGAAACGAATGCGGATCGGCTGCTGGTGGCGGCCGTCGAACATCATCTTGGCGGAGACTTGGATGTCGACGAAGAAGACCTCGCGGGGGAGAGGCTCCCACTCGAAAGACGCATCCCAGTCGGCGAGCTCCTCGGCCGACATGAGCTGCTCCGTGTCCGGGTTGACGAAGAACCCGAAGTCGTCACGGATCGGGTCCGGAACGAAGCGGAACTCGCTCTTCGTGAAGTCGAGTTCGAGCAGGCACGCAACCTGCCGTGAGATCGCCTCGGAGCGCGCGCGCTCGCAGAACCCCGCGATGCGCCGACTCGCCGCCTTCAGGCGCTCGCGGTTCGCCGTCCCCGTGTGATCGACGATGATGAGGCCGCTCGCCATCACGAGGATGGCGAGGGCGATCAGGATCTCGACGAGGCTGAAGCCCTCGGCGCAGGTGCGTCGTGACAGCGGTCCGGCAGCGAGGGGGCGGCTCATGGCGCCGCTCAGTTGTCCTTGTTGCGCTTCGAGGAGATGTCGGCGTTGTCGCCCTCACCGCCCGGCGCGCCGTCGGCCCCGTACGAGATGACCTCGAACGAACTCGACGAGTGCTTGGTGTAGACGTACTCGTGGCCCCACGGATCGAGGAGTCGGCCCTCGACGAGCTTGTCCGAGTCGAGGTACGGCTCGCGGCCGTCCTCGCCCTTCTCGGTGAGGCACTGTGGGAATTCGCCGGCATCGGGCAGCTTGCCGTTGTGGCCGAGCCGCCACGTGCCGATCGCTTCCTTGATCACGTCGACGTCGACCTGGGCCCTGTCCCGCTGGGCCTTGAAGATGTTGGGGAACAGGTTGACGGCCACGACGCCGCCCATGAGCACGAGGATCGTGACGGCGATGAGGATCTCGAGCAGGGAGAAGCCGCCATCCGGGCGGTGCAAACGAGTCTTGCGAGGCGTGTCTTCAAACATGGCTGGTTTCCGAATGTTCGACTGCCGCGCCCGCCGCGCTGGACGGGCGCCATTGCATTGTGGACGGATGTGAGACGATCGCCGTGACCGAAAGCTTCCTGACGGTGCGCCGGCCTACTTGCGGGTGAGCGTACCCATCTGCAGGAGCGGTGTCACGATGGCGAGCACGACGAAGAGTACGACCGCCGCAAGGGCAATGATGATAACGGGTTCGAGGACCGCCGTCATGCGCTGCGTGGCCACCTCGACTTCCTCGTCGTAGGCCTCCGAGATCTTCTCCAGGATGTCCTCCAGCTGCCCGGACTGCTCGCCGGTCGCGATCATGTACCCGACCATGGAGGGGAAGGCCTTGGACGCCAGGAGTGGGGTGGCGATGTCCGAGCCTTCCACGATGGCGTCGTGACACTCGCCGATGACCTTGGCGATCACGGCGTTCTGGACCACGTTCTGGACGATCCGGAAGGCCTCGAGAACCGGGATGCCGGACTTGATGAGGATGGCCGTCGTCGTGGCGAATCGGTTGATCGCGTTCTTGCGGATGAGGTCGCCGACCGCAGGCATGCGCATCATCAGCCGGTCGTACCGGAGGCGGCCGTCCTCGGTCGCGAGCGTGACCTTGCGCAGGAGCCACACGAGGAACATCCCGAGGACGATCGTCCACCAGTACTTCTGGAAGAAGCCCGAGATGACGATCAGCGCCTCGGTGATGGCCGGCAGCTGCTTGCCCACCTTCTTGAACAGCGACGTCAGGTTCGGGACGACGACCGTCATCAGGAGGATGACGACGCCGATGCCGACGACGATCATGATGACCGGATAGACGAGAGCGGAGACGATGCGGTTGCGAAGGCGGTTCTGACGCGTGAGGTAGGCCGCGAGGCGCGCGAGGATCTCGTCCAGATGTCCCGACGCCTCACCCGCGCGAACCATGTTCACGTACAGATCCGTGAAGTACCCGGGGTGGTGCTTCAGCGCGTCAGCGAAGGTGTCGCCCTGTGTCACCTTCTCGCGGATGTCGCGAAAGACCTTCTCGAAGTCCTTGTTGTCGACCTGATCGATGAGCGCCTTCAGCGCGTCGACGATCGTGATGCCGGCGCGCAGCAGCGTTCCGAGCTGGCGCGTGACGATGCAGAGCTCGTTGGGGTCGACGCGGCGCATGAACAGCTTGCGGCCGCCCTTCGCCGTCGCCTTGGCATCCTTCTTGTCGGCGAGCGGCCAGATCTCGACGACGTGGATGCCGTCGCCACGAAGCTTGACTCGCGCGTCGCGTGGCGAGTCGGCGTCGACGATGCCGCTCTTCTGGGCACCGCCGCGATCGAAGGCCTTGTATTCGAAGATCGGCATCGGTGAATTACTCGATATCCAGCTGCGTCACGCGGAGGATTTCGCCCAGCGTCGTCTGTCCGGCCTTGACCTTGGCGATTCCGTCGCCGCGCAACGTGATCAATCCGTTCTTCAACGCAGCCTGCTTGATGGCCGTGGCGCTGGCGCGGTCGACGACCAGTTGGCGGATGGTGTCGTTGATCTTCAGCACTTCGTAGATGGCCGTTCGGCCGGTGTACCCCGTGTTGAAGCAGTTGTCGCAGCCGCGACCGCGGAAGAGCCGCCCGTTGGGGAAGTCCGAGCGGCTGAGCTTGACTTCCTTCATCTCGGCCAGCTCCTCGCCAGCCGGTTCGAATTCTTCGCGGCATTCCGGGCAGATGAGTCGCACGAGCCGCTGTGCGATCACGCCGATCAACGACGAGGCGACGAGGTACGGCTCGATCCCGATGTCGAGCATGCGGGTAACGGCGCCTGCCGAGTCGTTCGTGTGAAGCGTGGACAATACGAGGTGACCCGTGAGTGCAGCCTGGATGGCGATGCGGGCCGTTTCCTCGTCGCGGACCTCGCCGACCATCATGATGTCCGGGTCCTGACGCAGGAGCGATCGCAAGCCGGCCGCGAACGTGAGGCCCTTCTTGTTCGACACCTGGATCTGGCTGATGCCGGCCAGGTGGTACTCGATCGGATCCTCGATCGTGATGATGTTGACCTCGGCCGAGTTGATCTCGGCGAGCATGCCGTACAGAGTCGTCGTCTTGCCCGAGCCCGTCGGGCCAGTGACGAACACGATCCCGTGCGCCATGTTCGAGAACCGACGGACGGTCTCCAGGTGCTCGGCACTGAGCCCGATCTCGTTCAGGTGGTAGACGTTCGTCGTCTTGTCGAGGAGCCGCATGACGATGCGCTCGCCGTTGTTCGTCGGAACCGACGAGATGCGCACGTCGACCTCCGAGTCGCCGATCTTGATCGTGGCGCGACCGTCCTGCGGGACGCGGCGCTCGGCGATGTCCATCTTGCCCATGACCTTCACGCGAGAGATCACGGCGTCCTGGACCTTCTTCGGGACGGCCTCCATGTCGTAGAGAACGCCGTCGATGCGGTACCGGATCTGGAGCCGATCCTCGAAGGGCTGGAGGTGAATGTCGGACGCTCGCATCTTCAGCGCCTGGAACAGCACCATGTTGACCAGCTTGATGATCGGCGCCTTGTTGGCGACGTCGAGCAGGTCTTCCGATTCGCTGACGAGTGACGAGAGGTCGTCGAGCGTGTCCTCCTGGATCGTCTCGATGGCCTCGTCGACGACGTCGGCGGAGTGACGGTAGGCCTTGTTGAGCATGGCGGTGATGGCCATGCGGGGGACGAAGACGGGCTCGACCTCCATGTGGAGCATGGAGGCCGCTTCATCCATGGGATAAACCTCGAATGGACTGCACGTCGCCACGTGCATCACGCCGTCCTTCTCGTCGATCCCGAGAAGGGTGTAGTTGCGGGCGAATTGCATCGGGACGCGGGTGGTGAACGCTTCAGGCACCTTCACCCCGTCGATGGTCGCCTTGAACTGGTAGCCGAAGGCGTCGGCGAAGAGCGCAAGAAGATCCTCTTCGACGAGGAGTCCCTTGCGCAGGATGATCTTGTCGAGGGTCTGGCCGGACTCGGCCTCGATTCGAAGGCAATCGGCCAGTTTGTCGTGGGGGAGCTTCTCGCCAAGCTTGTCGATCAGTTTGTCCTTCACGGTCGTTCCTTTGTGTTCGATCGCGGCTCACGGTGGTCGGCACCGGTGCAGCCGGTCATTCTCTTCGCTCGCCCGGTTTCGGGGAAGGCGGCTTCGTCGCCTCCGACTCCGGTCCCGTTGGCTTGGGGTCCTGTGGTGCCGGTGGTGCGGGTGCGGGGCCTCCGAGGCTCGCGTACCTCGGTACGTCCAGCCCCGACGTGGCCTCGATGGTCGCGATCGGCAGATCCGGGTCGTTCAGGAGGATCGGCCTGAACTCGGGATCGACGAGACGAAGCTGGCCCTGGAGCTTCAGCATCTCGAGCTTCTTCTCCGTCGACACCTCTTCGATCTTCGAGAAGTCGTCGACGATCGTCGGGGTGAGGAACACGTGCAACGTCTGGCGATCCATGCTGTGTGACGTGTTCTTGAAGAGCTCGCCGAGTATGGGGATCTGGTCGAGGAACGGAACGGCCTGCTGCTGCTCCGCGTCGTCGAGTTTCGTGAGCCCGCCGATGAGGACGGTTCGACCGTTCGGACACGTGACCGAGCCGACGAGGTGGCGTCGCGTCTTGTTGGGCGGCACGGTCGACGGCCGGGATTCGGCGGACGTGACGAACGCCTCGACGGTCACCTCGATCTCGAGTCGCACGTAGCTGTCGTTGCTGACGTGCGGCGAAACGATCAGCTCGATCTTCGCCTCCTGGTATCCGTCGAAGCTCTGGTTGTCGGTGCCACCCCGCGTCGTCTGCTGGCTCGTGGTTCCCACGAATCGCGAGCTCTCGATGCGCGACTCTTCGTTGTCGTTCGTCAGGACGGCCGGCGTGGAGATGAGGTTGCCGGAGCTGGTCTGCTTCAGCAGCGAGATCAGCAACGGCACGTTCAGGTTGTCGTTGAAGATCCCGAAGATGCCGCCGTTGAGGTTGATCGAGTTGCCAGCGGCAAACGGGACTCGCACCAGGCCCGGTCGGCCCGTCGACGTTCCACCGCCACCGCTTCCGCCACCGGAGCCAGTGCCGCCGCCCGAGCCCGCGCCGCCTCCCGTTCCGGTTCCGCTCCCGGGGCCCGTCGCCGGATTCCCGCCGCCCAGCACCGAGTTCGAGATCGTCGTCGCGGAGAGTCCGAATCCGGTGAGGGCGCCGAACCTCAGCCCGTCGCCGCCCTGGAGCGCCTCGATCTCCACCCCCATGTTGCGCAGATCGTTCGAGCTCAGGTCCGCGATTGCCGTCTGGATCAGGACCTGCGGACGTCGTTGATCGAGTTGCTTGATGAGCGCCTCGAGACGTTCCCACTGCAGGGGAGAGGCGACGACGAGCAGGGCATTGTTGTGGCGCTCGGCCACGACGCGCGCGTCCTGGAGCTGCTCGCCTGCGCCGGATGCGCCACCCGCACTGCCTCGCGATCCGCCGCGGGCCTGCGTCCCGAGGGACCGGCCACCACGCGAGCCGGAACCGCTCTGTCCGAGGAGCTCGCGTAGGACGTCTGCCGTGCGGGCCGCATCCGAGTTCTTCAGCCGGTAGATGTGGATGTTGCTGACGGGGTCCTTGACCTCCACGTCGAACTGGGCGATGAGCCGTTTGATCTCGGCGATGTCGGGCGGCGTCGCGTAAAGCACGATCGAATTCGTCCGGGGTTCGGCGATGATCTTGGGCGCAGGACGTGCGTTCACCTGCCCCGGGGGCTGCCCCGGCAGGCCGCGGGACCTGTTGAGGAGCGACGGAGCGCCGCTCGCGCCTGATGCCCCACCGGAGCTGCTTTCGCCCGTGATGAGATCCTTCAGGATCGGTTCCAACTCCTCGGCTACGGCGAATTGGAGTGGAACCAGGTCGACGCCTTGGATCGCATCGGCGTCGGGGACGTCCATGGCGTGGACGATCTGGGCGACGGCGAAGATCGTCGGCGCGAAGCCGACGACGATCAGCGAGTTCGCCGACTCGACCTCCTGCGCGAACTCCGCCGAGCGGGCTCCCATGATCTGCGTCACGGCGCCACGGACGTTCGCGACCTTGATCCACCGCATGGAGAGCGTGGTCATGATCACGGTGCCGACCTGGTTGCGGAAGTTCACCAGGTTGTTCTCGTGGACGAACGGCGCGCGTTGTTTCAGGAACTTCGCCTGCTCGATGTTTTCGACGAGGTACACGCGGCGCGAGTCCTGGCCGAGGGGGCTCAACGCAAAGCCCTGCGTCACGAGGATGGACTGGTAGAGGTCGAACGCCTCGTTCTGGGGCACGCGGACCGTGCCCAGCATTCGAACGACCTTGCCCTTGGTCTGAGACTGATCTGCGAACAGGAACGTCCGGCCCGTGACTGCCCCGGCCCGCGCCAGCAGCACGTCGAGCGCGAGCCCTTCCTCGGGAATCGTGAGCGTGAACGTACCGTCGGCGGGCGCCGTCTCCTGTGCAGTCGCGAACATGGCGATGATCGCCAGGGCCGCGAGCGCGCGGATGCGCGAGCGTCGTGGTTCAGGCGACGCCGGGCTGGTGCCTGGCGCCTGTTGGGATGGATTCCGTGCGCTCACCTGGTTGATCGCTGCCTACGAAATGGCGTCGCCCCGCGGCGTGTGCGGCGGGGCGGCGGTTGTCAGGGCCCGTTCGGCTTCGGCGGCGATGCCGGAGCGCCGACCGGCTGGTCGCCGTAACCCGTCGTCGGGAACGGCTTCGGCCGGACCGGAATCGCGTCCGGGATCGCCTCCGTGCCCGGTGTGCCCTGGGGAACGACCGGGGCGTAGCGCGGCAGGTCCAGCGAGCCCGAGTTCTCGATGTCGTTGATCTTCACCTCGCGGTCGTCCAGGAGGATCGGGCGGAAGTGCGGATCGACGAGCTTGATCTGGCCGTCGAGCTTGTCGATCTCGGCCTTGCGCTCGTAGGAGATCTCCTCGAGCTTGTCGAAGCCATTCAGGATCGTGGGCGTGATGAAGACGTACAGCGTCGTCTTCTCCTTCAACGTGCTCGTGTTCTTGAACAGTTCGCCGAGCAGCGGGATGTCGCTCAAGAACGGAACGGCGCTGAGCGTCTCGGAGTCGTTGTCCTGGACGAGGCCGCCGATCACGACCGTGCGGCCGCTCGGGAGCGTGACCGACCCGACGAGCTTGCGACGCGTCTTGTCCGGCGGAATGACGGGGGAGACGGAGGTCCCGACGAACGCTTCGACCGTCAGTTCCACCTCGAGGCGGAGGTAATTGTCGTTGCTGATGTGGGGCGAGATGATCAGTTCGATCTTCGCTTCCTGGTATCCACCGAAGTTCTGGCTGTCCGTTCCGGCCTGCGACGTCTGGAACGTCGACGTGGCGACCTGACGGCTGACTTCGATGCGCGACTCCTCGTTGTCGTTCGTGAGGACGCTCGGAACCGAGACGAGGTTGCTCTTCGTCGTTCGCTTCAACATGGAGATGAGCAGCGGAACGTTCAGGTCGTTGTTGAAGATGCCGAAGATGCCGCCTTCGAGCGCGATCGACTGCGCCGTGCCCGAGCCCGAGAGGAACGGAACGCGGACGAGGTTGATGTTCGGAGCCGTGCCCGTGGTCGTGATCGTCGAGAGGCCGAATCCCGTCACCGCGCCGAACTTGTTCGAGTCGTTGCCGCCTTGGAGCGCCGTGATTTCGACGCCGATGTTGCGCGTGTCCGAGTCCGAGAGCTCGGCGATGGCCGCCTGCACGAGGACCTGCGGCCGACGCTGATCCAGCGCCTGGATGATCGGGAGGATCTCCGCGTAGCGCGTCTTCGAGGCCGTGATCAACAGTGCGTTGTTGTTGGGGTCGGCGACGATCGACACCTCCTGGCCTTGGGGCGTGATCGAGGTGGGACCCTGGCCGCCGGCACCGCGGATGTTGCTCGGGCGGCTGCCGCGCCCCGTGCTCTGGCCGAGGACTTCCTTCAGCACGTCGACGAGATCCGGTGCGTTCTGGTTCTTGAGCATGTACACGCGGATGTTGCTGTCGAGCTCGCGGATCTCGGTGTCGAGTGCGTTCACGAGCACCTTGATCTTGTTGACGTCGCTCTCGACCGCGTAGATGACGAGGTTGTTCGTGCGCGGATCGGAGATGAGCTTCGGCTCGGGTTTCTCGGCGCCGCCGAAGCCGCCGCCCTCGGGAGACGGCACGGGTCTGGCGCGCTGCGCTCCGCTCGTGTCCGTGCTGATGAGGTCCTTGATGATCGGCTGGAGCTCGTCGGCGACGGCGTGCTGCAGGTGGATGATCTCGAACTTGAGTGTCGCTTCGATCTGGGGCACGTCCATGGCGTCGACGATCTGCTTGATCGCGAACACCGTCGGCGCGAACGCGACGACGATCAACGCGTTGGCGGACTCGACCTCCTGAGTGAATTCGGCGCTGCGCGCACCGAGGATCTGCGACACGGCGCCGCGCACGTTCGCCACCTTGATGTAGCGAAGGGGGATCGACGTCATGATGACCGTGCCCACGTCGTTCTTGTACTTCTCGAGGCTGTCGACGTGGACGAACGGCGCGCGCTGCTTGAGGAACCGGCCCTGTTCGATGCTTTCGATCTGCAGGACGCCGATCTTCTCGTCTCCCAACGGCGTGAGCGCGTATCCCTGGCTGACGAAGATCGCCTGGTACAGGGAGAAGATCTGGCTCTTCGGCACACGAGCCGTGCCGAGCATCTTCACGATCTTGCCCTTCAGCTGGATCGCGTCCGAGTAGATGAACGCACGGCCCGTCGCCGCCTCGGCGGCTTGCACGAGCGTTTCGAGCGGCATGCCGTCTGCCGCGATCTTGAAGGTGTAGAAGTCACCCTCGAAGACGGGCTGCGTTTCGTTCTGCGCAAACGCTGGAGACGCCGACGCCACGATCAGCACCACCATCGCCAGCGCCGCGCGCACGTGGAATTCCTTCATCAGAGCCATCTGCCGCCTCGTTCTCCTTAGACCAGCGACCGCGTCGGGTTCCGGCGCGTGCACGCGCATCGGACCTGGTCACGCGGACCGCGTTTCCCCGAGCTCGTTCCGAGCATTGTGCGAACCGGTTGCGATTCCGTCGAGGGCGTCACACCGGTCCGACGCGTGATTCTCTTCCAGAATTCCGATCGGGCCTTAGGGCGATCCGCGTTGAGGGAACTCGGACGGCCGCCTACAGTCCGACCCGATTGGCCACCCCGACGGAATTCCGCGATCTGTTTCGACCGGAGTTGGTGGTTCTGGATCTCGTGGCCGCAGACCGCTGGCAGGCCATCGACGCCATGCTGGATCGGGCCTGTGCCGTCGGGGCGATCGCGGCTTCGTCTCGGGACCTCGTGCGCGCCGCCGTGGTGGCGCGCGAGATGTCGCTTGCGACGGGCCTGGAGGCGGGGCTGGCGATCCCACACGGGTTCACACCGACGGTCCCGGGAACGGTTGCGATCGTCGCCCGGACCGCCGCCGGCGTCGACTTCCAGGCGCTTGACGGCGAGCCGACGCGGTTGATCGTGCTTCTGGTCGCGCCTGACTCCGACACCGGGCGGGGAACTCACCTGCGGCTCCTGTCGAGCCTCGCGCTCGCGCTTGGCCGCGAGGAGGTGCGGCGCGGGCTCCTCGCCGCGCCCGACACGCAGGCGTTCACCAGCCTGCTCCGCGCCAGCCTGGCTGCTCGCCCATAAACTCTTCAGGAACTTAGGTTTCCGAGCCGGCCAACGCCGGGGCGACGAGCCCTCCCGGCGATTCTCCACAACCTCTCCGCACAGGTCGGTTGCTCTATTTCTATGTCATCACTAAGATTACGGCCCCCTGCGAGCAACTCGCCGTTCCGAATCACCGGAGGCTTGAGTGGGTGACGGTGATTTGGGCGGCGCGACCTCGTGCGATCCCGCGCATCGAGCGGCGGTGCAAAGGGGCGCAAGGGGTTAGGTCGACGAGGGAGTTCGGTTCGACGAGCGACGTGCGGAGAGAGAGTCATGGGAACCATCACGAAGAAAGAGCTGGCTTACCGGATCGCGCTGAGGTCGGGCTACAAGAAGGTGATCGTCAAGAAGGTGATCCAGCAGTTCATCCAGGAGATCATCAGCGAACTCGCGAAGGGCAACCGCCTCGAATTCCGTGAGTTCGGCGTGTTTGAGATCAAGACGCGCGCCGCTCGCAAGGCGCGTAACCCACGTACCGGCGTCAAGGTGGACGTGCCCAGCAAGGTCGTCGTGCACTTCAAGGCCGGGCGGATGATGAAGGAACTCGCGCAGCGCGCGCTCGAGCGCGCGAATGCCGCACAGTCCAACGGTTCCGCGAAGCCGGGGACGGTGTCGCCGCCGTCCAAGGAAGCCTCCGCCGACAACGGCAGTTGAAGTCTTCCATTCGCCAGCCACAATGGCGCTCCCTCCGGGAGGCCCAAGTCCGGTCCGCGCGCGCGGATGGACAACTTCGGGCCTCCCTCGTCGATCGCATCCTGGAGTAGAGGATTGGGTATCCGCGTTCAAGTTCGTGACAACGAGCCGATCGAGAAGGCCCTCCGTCGCTTGAAGCGTCTGTGCAATGCCGAAGGCCTTGACCGCGGCATGAAGGCGAAGGCGTATTACGAGAAGCCGAGCGATCGCCGTCGGCGCAAAGAGAAGGAGCGGATCAAGACGATCCGCCTCGCCGCCCGCGCACGCGACAACGCGTGATCGCGCTCTTGCGCCACCGGGATCCGGCGGCGCTGCCCACGCCCGCGATCAGCGCCCCGAGAGGTGCTGGATCACGTCATACCGCGTGAGGATTCCGTTGATGGCGCCCCCCGTGCGGACGAGGACCGCCTCATTGTCCTTCGTGAACAGCCGGATGATGTGATCAACCGGATCGTTCGCGTTCACCACGGGGAACGGCGGTTCCGCGAAGTGGATCACGGCCTTGTCGAACGCGGCCGTGGACTCGATGACCTTCGCCATCAGGTTGCCTTCGCGCACGGATCCTCGCGACTCGCCGCCGTCGATGATGGGCACCTGCGAGATGTTGTTCTGGCTCATCAGGGACAACACTTGCTTGACCGTCTTCTCCGGCGTCGTCGACACGAGGCGCGCATCGGACTTCTTCTTTCCGACGAGTTCGGTGACGCGCACGTCGCGTGGTTCGAGGAAGCGGTTCTCCTGCATCCATTCGTCGTTGTGGACCTTCGAGAGGTACCGCTCGCCCGTATCGGTGAGCATCACCACGACGACTGCGTTCGGGTCATCGATCTCCCGAGCGAGCTGAATCGCCACGTAGGTCGCAAGTCCGCTCGACCCTCCGACGAACAGCCCTTCCTCGCGGGCGAGCCGTCGCGTCATGTGGAATGCGTCCTTGTCCGTGACGGTGCGGATCTCGTCGATCAGCTTCAGGTCGAGCGTTCCGGGCACCTTGTCGCCGCCGATCCCCTCGATCTTGTACGGCTGCCCCGGGGCGCAGCATCCGGTTTCGAGCGCGTGGCGAAACACGGAGCCCTCCGGATCGGCGCCGATGATCCGCACCCTGGGGTTCTTCTCCTTCAGGAAGCGAGCGCATCCGGTCATCGTGCCGCCCGTTCCCATGCCGCCGACGAGCGCCGTGATGCGCCCCTCGGTCTGCGCCCAGATCTCGGGGCCGGTGCTCTCGTAGTGCGCCTGGGGATTCACCTGGTTGTAGAACTGGTCGGAGAAGATCGCGTTGGCCGTCTCCGCCGCGATCGCGCGCCCGACGGTCACGTAGTAGTCCGGATGATTCGCGGGCACGGTCGGAGTGACGATGACCTCGGCACCGAACGCCTTCAGCAGCTTGATCTTCTCCGACGACATCTTGTCCGGGATCGTGAAGATGCAGCGGTAGCCCTTCAGCGCGGCGGCGAGTGCCAGGCCGACGCCCGTGTTGCCGGACGTCGCTTCGACGACGAGCCCTCCGGGCTTGAGCTTCCCGGCGCGCTCGGCGGCCTCGATGATCGCGACGCCGATGCGATCCTTCACGCTCGCGCCCGGGTTCATCTGTTCGCACTTGGCAAGGACCTTCGTTCGGATGCCCTCGGCGACGGGACCCAGGCGCACCATCGGCGTGTTGCCGATCAACTCGAGGACGTTGTTGCAAACCGGTGGAAGAGGACGGCGGCAGGTCATGCGTGCGACTCCAGCGACGCCAGGACGCAGGCCGCGGATCGAATGGCGGCACCGGCGAGGCCGGCGATCCTATCACGTGATGCGGATCACGCAGTTTCGGCCGTTTGGTTCGTCGTCGTCGTGGCCGGTAGTATCGGCCGGCCCGGCGTCGATGCGCAGTCGCAGCGCCGCCCGATGCGCTGCTCATGAAGCCCGATGCACGAGACTGGACGCCGTTCGACTGGGCCGTCGCCCGCGAACTCGCTTTCGAGAACTGGCTCGGATCGACGCTCGTCGTGGGAGATCCCACGGGCCCCTACCTGGAGGGGCTCCGCGCGCACGCGGCGGCGATCGGCGTCCTCGGTGATTCCTCGGCATGCAGCCGGGTGCGCCGGCGCCTCGGAGCGCTACGTGCCGGCCCCGTTGCGCGCGTGACGGAGTCGGCTCTCGCGGAAGTGCGTTTCACGAACGTGATCGTTCTCGACCTGGCCGGGCCGGACGTGGTGGATCGCGCCGAAACCGTGCTGGCGGCCGTTGCTGACGGAGGGCGCGTCCTCGTTCGTGCGGCCGGTTCGCCGGCGGACCGCACTCGTCTCCGTCGCCTGCTCGCGGCGTCATGCGGCGGGACCGTCGTCGAGCTGCCGTCCGAAGATCGCGGCGATGAGCCGATGCTCGGGACGCGGCACACGATGGAAGCCAGGCACTCGGAACTGGACGCCAGCGGCGCTCTCCCCATCACCGTCGTCATCCACTCGCGCAACGAGCCAGGCGCCGCGGAGGAGCTTCTGGCCGACGTCCTGCGTCGCCAGACCTTCGTGCCGAGCGAGGTTTTCGTCCTCGACGATGCCCGAGATGGAGAGACTCCACTGCCCACGAACCTCTTCGGCCTCGCCGATGGAGTGCCGACCCGGGTGGCGCTCTTCCCGACGAAGGGCCGAGGCGCCGACGCCGCCATGCAGGACGCCCTGGGCGGCGTCTCGAACCCCTTCGTGGCGTTCTTCTCGGGCTCCGTCCGGATCGCGCCCAATCACCTCGTGCTTGCCGGCCTCGCCCTCGAACGCGCTCCGAAGGCGTTGGCGAGCCTGGCGTCGGGCTGGGTAGGGCCCGCGCCGCTGGCCGGGCCGCCGGGAACCGATTGTCCGCTCCCGTTCGCCACGTTTCGCACGGCGGCGATTCGACGGATTGGAGGATTCTCCCGGAGCCGGGGAGGTCGGACGCCGACGGGATGGCGGCGTCTCCTCGACCCCGAACGCACCACCGTCACGGGGGCTCTCACGGTCGCAGTCGACCCCTGACGCGCGTTCACGCCCTGCAATCGGTTAGTTTTCTCCCGTGAAACGGAGTCGAACATGACGCCGGAAGCGCGCCGCGTGTTGATCGACCAGTATGAGACTGCGCCGCAACGTCTCCGCGCGGCGTTCGCATGCGTCCCGACGCCCGCCGTCGATTGGAGGCCGGGGACAGGGAAATGGTCGGTCCACGAGATCGTGTGCCATTGCGGCGATTCCGAGCTCAACGCAGCGAGCCGGATCCGCTACGCGATCTGCGAGAAGGAACCGTTGATCCTCGGGTACGACCAGGATCAGTGGGCGGTGACGTTGGACTACGCCAGCCAGTCGCTCGACGGCGCATTCACGATGATCGACGCCACGCGCGTCGTCACCGTCCCGCTGCTGCGTCGCGTTTCCGAGGACCGCTGGACGCGCCCCGGTCGGCATTCGGAGGTGGGGGCCTACTCACCCGAGATCTGGCTCGGGATCTACGCCGTTCACATCGATACGCACATCGCTCAGATGGAACGCACGGTGGCGGCGTGGCGGCTGGCGACGGGGGGCGGATGAGGATGGTTGCGCTGACGCGACAGCAGCTCTCGATCCTCGCCATCACCGTCCTGTCGGGAATCGGCGCCGCAACGGCGTGTGCTCAGGACACGAGCGCGGAGTCTCGCGACGAGGACGAGCGCGTGCTTCGAGGAATCGCCGCCGCCGTGTCCCCGCGCAACATCATCGCGACGACTGCCGAGATCTGCCGTATCGGTTCGCGGCGCGCGGCCTCGGAGGGATGTGCGCAGGCGGCCGCCCTGGTCGCAGCGCGGCTCAGCTCGTTGGGGCTGAGACCGAACCTGGTCGCCGTCGGCGAAGCCATCGCGACCGAGGAAGTCGAGAGTGTGGACGTCGCGGTGCGCCTCGGTGCTGCGCGCGAGGCGCCGCTCGCACGCGTCGGCGTGCGGCCTGGGTCGACGGCGCTGGCCCGGACGGAGTTGCCGCTCGTGTCGGATGCCGGTGCGGCGTCGCCGCCGGACGGGTCGTGGGCGTTGTTGGGCTCGTCCGCGCGAGCGCGGACGCGCCCTGGATGCGTCCTCGTGTTGGAACCGGCGCGCGATCCAGGCCTGCCGCACGATGCGGTCGTCCTGGACCCGCTCCCTTGCGACGTTCCGCGCGTACCTGTGATCACCGTGACGGCCGACGACGCAGCGCGCCTGCAATCAGCGCTCGCGATCGACCCGCCACCGCGTGTGATCGCCGAGGTCCGCACGAAGAAGCGGCTCGCCGCGGTCGAGGACGTCGTCGTGGCGATGAACGACGCCGTCGGCCGACCGGAGATCCGGTTGATCGCTTGCCTCGCGACGCAATCCGGCGGGCCTGGCGCCGACGAGTCCGCCGCGGGGGTTGCCGCGTTGCTCGAAGTGGCGAGGCTCCTCGTGGCCGCAAAGGAGCCGTGGCCCATCGCGCTCACGCTCGAGTTTCGCGGAAGCTGGTCTCCCCGGACGCAGAACGAACCGCCTGCCGCGGGAAAGCGATTTCGGCTGGCATTCGGACGTCTTGGTCTGGGCGCTCAACGGGAATGTCTCTACGCGATCGGCGCCACGGGCCCGACCGAGTCCCCGACGGGCGCCGTGGCCGCGAAGCTCTTGTCTCGCTTCCGGGGCCGGCGCGGATTCTGGCCCGAGTTCGAAACACTCGCCGTCGAGCCCCAGTCGAACTGGTTCGACGACAGCCCGCGCGGGACGGGCCTGCTGTTGTGCTCCGGGTTCGGTCGATGCCGTCGCGGCGCAGACTCGAATCCGAGCGACACCCGCAAGACACCGACGGAGTCCGCCCCGGGAGCTCCGGTCCTCGACTGCTGCCCCGTGTCGGGAACGTCGTTGGATACGGCCGAGCGTACGGTGATGGTCGAGCCGTCGAATGCGACGATGGCCGCGAGGCTTGCCGCCATGCTGATCGTCGCCGTCGCGGAGGCGGAGCGCCGCCGATGAACGATTGGCGCAAGGACGATCAAACGCTCTGTTTCTGTCACAACGTCACCGCCGGCCGTGTGCGGGAGGTTGTGCGCGCGACTGCACCGCGAGACCCTCGCGACATCGGCGTCGCGTGCCGCGCCGGGACTGGCTGCCGGTCATGTCTTCCGGACATCGAAGTGATCATGAGGCAGGAGCGCGACGCGCGTCGCGCTCGTGGTCCGTTGCGCTTCCTCTGGCGACTGTTTTCGCGGAAAGGACGCGACCGATGAGGACGCTCTACTTCGACAACAACGCGACGACGAAACCGCTTCCATCGGTCGTCGAGGCGGTGACGCGCGCGCTGACGGACGCCTGGGGAAACCCATCGTCCCACCACGGGCCGGGCGAGGCGGCACGCCGCGAGGTCGATGCGGCGCGAGCGGTGATGGCCGAGCTCATCCACGCGCGTCCGACCGAGATCGTCTTCACGGCAGGTGCTACGGAAGCCACGAACACGGCGCTTCGCGGGGCGTTCGTGGCGGCGCGCGAAACACCGGCCCGAATCGTCACCACGGCCGTGGAGCACGAGGCCACGATCGAAGTGGCGGCCCACCTCAAGTCTCTGGGTGCGCGCGTCGACGTGATCGGCGTCGATGGCGATGGCGCACTCGACATGGAACAGGCGAGGCGCGTCCTCACGCCGGGCGTGACGATCTGCTCGGCGATGTTCTCGAACAACGAGACGGGCGTGCTCCTGCCTGTGGTCGAACTCGGCGCGCTCTGCAGAGAACGCGGCATCCCGTTCCACGTCGACGCGACGCAGGCGATCGGAAAGGCGGAGATCGACGTCGATGCGCTCAACTGCGACTTCCTTTCGCTGTCGGCGCACAAGTTTCATGGACCCAAAGGCGTCGGCCTGCTCTACGTCCGGCGTAACGCACGCTTCCGCAAGTTCCTCGTCGGCGCGCCCCACGAGGGTGGGCGACGCGCAGGGACGGAGAACACGCCTGGGATCCTGGGAATGGCCGCTGCAGCGCGCCACGTCATGCACGGGATCGCCGACCGCCGCGCGCACCTTCAGCGGCTTGGCGACCACCTTCAGGCGGGGTTGCTTTCGATCGATGGCACCCGATTGAACGGCGCCCCGAACGGGCGCATCCCCGGAACCGTGAACGTCTCGTTCCGAGGCATCGAAGGTTCGGCCGTCGTTCTCACCGTCGCGCGCGACGGACTTTGTGTGTCCGCAGGGTCGGCGTGCAGCGCGGCGCAATTCGGAGGTAGCCACGTTCTCGAAGCCATGGGGCTCACCTACGAGTGGCTTCATGGTGCCGTTCGATTCTCGTGTTGCGAGTCGAACACCATCGACGAGGTCGACGAGGCGCTGCGGATCGTTCGCGCTGGCGCGCGATACCTGCGCGACCTCGATCCCGCCAAAGCTCACCGCGCGTAGACGTTCCGCACGGTCGCTCGCTGTGTCGGGGCTGTCGGTTTTTTTGTCGCGGGAGTTGAGGTGCGACGGCCGGTGCGTCGATCCAGGACGCAGGCGCGCCGTTCGTCCCGGTGGACGACGCTCGCGGGCGGTCTCACATGATGGCACTCTGGAAATGGGCTCAGCGAGCGTTCTGGCTCTCGAGTTCCATCGCCGTTCTGGTGATGGGGGCCTACCTCCAGGAGTGGGCACCGCGTGGGATTCCGGCGCAGGCGCGGGAGCTCAATCTCACCTATCCGCTCGCCGAGCCTCACATCGAGATCGTCGTCGGTCGAGGGGCGCTCGAGCTCTGGGACGGTGAGACGCTGGTGCGCCGATACGAGGCAGCGTTCGGAAAGTCTCCCGTCGCCGGTCGGATCGGGAAGGCCTACCAGAGCACTCCGACTGGCGAGTTCAAGATCATCGAGAAGGCCATGCGGCGTGGTCCGCTCGATCACGGGTCGCGCTTCATGCTTCTCGACTTCCCGAATCGCGACAATGCGAGGGCCGCTCGCAACTGCGGCGCCATCGACGATGCCGCGTTCCGCCGGATCCTCGACGCACACGACCTCGGCAGGGCACCGCCGGCAGACACGGATCTCGGCGGAGCGCTCGGGATCCAGGGAAACTACTTCTTCTTCCGCGATCGTCACTTCACGGACGGAAGCGTGGCTCTCTCGAACGCCGACGTGAACGAGCTTTACGATGCCGTTCCGGTGGGGACCCCGGTCACCATCCGCGATTCGTGACGGCGCTTCGCGGTCGCGCATGTTGATGGCGCGCTCCCGGGGCGGAAGGATGGGACCCTCATGTCGAAAGACCGGGGCCTCGAGCTGCTCGAAGTGACGGTGGAACGGGCATTTTCCGTTCCCGAGGGCACCGGCGTCGGGGTCGTGGTCTCGCACCCCGAGAAGAAGATGCTGATCTTCGTCGGGCCCGCCGAGGGCGCGGCGATCGATCGAGAACTTCGGGACGCCCGCGCCGAGCGTCCCTCCACCCACGACCTTCTGGACTACGTGATGAAGGGCTTCGACATCGAGGTCCGGAGCGTGGTGATCTCGGCGATCGTCAACAACGTCTACTGCGCAACGGTGATCCTCGTGCGGCCCGCTGATGACGGGAGTGCGGCAAGTCACGAGGTACGCATCGACGCCCGCGCGTCCGATTCGATCGTGCTCCACCTCAAGGCGAAGGTGCCGCTGCTCATGACGCGCCGCGCCTTCGAGATGGCGGAGGATGCGACGGATCGGCTCAAGTCCCTCGAGGAAGCGCAACCAGCACCCGAGGTCTTCCCGGAGGCCGGCGAGGCGGATGAGCCCGACCTCGGGGACGAAGACGATGAGGTCGAGGAGGACGACGACGAGTCGGAGCCCTAGACTGCGTCGCCGTTCCGCTCGTCGTTCGTGGCCGCGATCGCGATGAACGCGGCCGAGAGCGCGGCGACGCCGGGTGCCAGCGGCTGTGGGGTGCAGAGCGTCGCGGCGATCACTCCGGCCCCGAGTCGCCCGCAAGCGGACAGCAGGACCATGCCCGCGAGCACGAGCCCGATCCCCGCTGCGAGCACCGTGTCGGGAAGGTTCCCGTACCCGACCTCGAACACGCTGATGCTGACGTGTCGGACGCTCCTTCCGTCGATGAGCCCGGCGACGAGGAGCCCGACGGCCAAGGTCGCAGCCGTCCCCAGGCGCCACGGGCCGAAGCGGGTTGCGCGCCAGCGTGACGCGGCGACGAGGATCGTCGCGAGTAGCCAGGCCACCTCGGACGCGGTCTCGAGCGCTGGCACCGCGGCTCCGGCACGCGCGACCTGCCAGGACCAGACGGCGTTGAGGGCCGGCGCGAGGGGGACGAGGACGACGGGCCAGTCGCGCGACGGTCGGCGCAGGACGAGCGGCAACGCGGCTGCGTACGCGACCAGGGCGAGTTCGCGATCACCGAGCAGCGCCCGGTGGTACGCGATGGCGAAACCCACGGACGTGGCGAGGCACACGACGGCCGCGACGCGCCGGATCAGCGTCGACCTCGCGAGGAGCCACGCTCCGCTGGCGGCCGTGAGCGTCGCAGCGAGCGAGATGGCCGAAGCCAGGA
This sequence comes from Planctomycetota bacterium, assembly GCA_044222185.1. Classification (GTDB taxonomy): domain Bacteria; phylum Planctomycetota; family CAIWVZ01; genus JBGANV01. Next base: position 1,531,681 of record JBGANV010000001.1, on the reverse strand, counting down.
TTCCTTCCGTCCTCCCTCCTGCGGACTCGAGCCAGCGAAGCGGCGCCACGTCCCAGTGGAGGAGTGCGGCCGTCGCCGCTCGGCCGCCCCGCACGAGGATGCAGCCGAGGAGGACGCCACCGAACAGGCACACGAACGCCGCGCGATGGAAGTCTCGCGCGGTCCAGGAGGTCGACCGTGAATCGTCCGAAGGCTTGATGAACAAGGCGGTTGCTGTACCCTGACCCTCATTGACGCGCAAGCGGCGGATCGCGATTCCGGCACCTCATACCGGAGGTCGTCCACGATCCCCCCGGCGCCGGAAAAAGGCACTCGATGCTTCTCGGACGTGTGGTTGGCACGGTGTGGGCGACACGCAAGGACCCGAAGGTCACGGGCATGAAGTGGCTCGTCGTCCGGTCGATCAAACTCGATCGGACGCCTGCCGATGCGATCGTCGTCGCCGTCGATGCGGTGGGCGCCGGTGTCGGCGAGATGGTGCTCGTGACGCAGGGCAGCAGCGCGCGTCAGACCGAGCTCACGGCGAACAAGCCCGTGGACGCCGTCATCGTCGCCATCGTCGACGACCTGGAGGCGGTCAAGCGCGACTGGGAGTCGTTCGATGCCATGACGGTCTCGGACGTCGTGTCACGCCATGGAACGTGACGCGATCCGCAGCCACGTGAGGGAGGTCCTCCTGAAGCGCCTGGCGCTGGGCGCTTCGGTTCCCTCGGAGAAGGCCCCCGTTCCGGCGGTCGCGACACCAGCCTGGAAGCGGTTCGACGATGCAGTCGACTACCGCAATCGCGCGCTGATCTCGGAAGACGACGTCCTTCGCGCGCGTGCCGCTGCCAGGCCGCTCGTCGTTCCACCGGGCGCCATCATGACGCCGCTCGCGCGGGAGGCGTGTCAGCGCTTCGGAGTCGAGGTGACGGCAGAAGCGCCGACACCGACGCGTCCGCCGGCTCCTGCGACGACCGCGGGGCCCGGGGCCTCTCCGGCGCCGTCGGTGAAATCTCCGGCGAGTCCCGCGGCGGCTCGGGTCGCTGCGCCCCAGGGCGTTTCGCAGCCGCTGCGCCTCGCGATCGCGTCGGATCACGGGGGCTTCCCCTTGAAGCAATCCCTGCAGAAGTGGCTTCAGAGCGAGCTGGGCTACTCCGTCGTCGATCTGGGAACCAACTCGACGGAGGCGGTGGACTACCCGGATTTCGCCCATCGCGCCGCAGGCATGATCGAGCGCGGCGAAGTCGACCGTGCCGTGATCGTCGACGCAGCCGGTCTGGGCTCGGCCATGGCGGCGAACCGCCACGCCGGCGTTCGCGCGGCCCCCTGTTCGACGATCCTCGAGGCGGTCTCGACTCGCGAGCACAACGACGCCAACGTTCTCTGCCTCGGCGGTCGACACCTGGGCGAGGATGCGGCGCGCGCGATCGTGCGGGTCTTCCTCGGCACCGCATTCGGCGGAGGGCGCCACCTCCGTCGCGTTCAGAAGATCGAGGTGACGTGATGGAGCTTGGCCGCGTCATCGGCACGATCTGGGCCACGCGGAAGGACCCGAACCTCGACGGCGGCCGCATGCTCCTCGTTCAGCCCATCGACGCGGCGCGAAATGCCGTGGGCATGCCGCTGTCGGCCGTCGACACCGTCGGCGCGGGCGAGGGCGAGATCGTGTTCTACACGACCGCGTACGAGGCGGTGATTCCCTGGAAGCGACGCCATTCAGGCATGGTCATGGCCGGGCTGGACGCCGCGATCGTGGGAATCGTCGATCGGATCGACGCGGCAGGGAACGGCCGATGATCCTCTCCCGCGTCATCGGTTCGATACACGCGACCGTGAAGGATGCGCCCCTCGAGGGCGAGCGCCTCCTCCTGACCCAGGCCATCGGCCTCGATGGCTCGCTCCTGGGGCGGCCGCTCGTCGCACTCGACCGCGTCGACGCCGGCATCGGCGATCTGGTCCTCGTCAACAAGGAAGGCGGCGGCGCCCGCCTGCTCTACGGCAACGAGGAGACGCCGGTTCAGGCCGTCATCATCGCAGTGGTCGACAACGTGGAACTCTCGGAGGACGCGACGTGAGCATCGCACCGCAGGAGCTGGACCGCCTCATCGAGTCGATCACCGACGAGATCTACGAACGACTGAACAAGCCGGTGCGGAACGTCCGCGATCAGGCCTGCAGCGACTGCACGGGGAACTGCGCTCAGCGCTGTGCGTTCAAGATGGGCGACTTCCTGGAGGCCGGAGCCTGCCGGATCTCCGCCACTCCGGGAACGAAAAAGACCGCGGAAGGTGTCGCCGGTCTCATCGACCACACGATCCTGAAGCCGGACGCGACGGAAAAGGAGATCGATCAGCTCTGCGCCGAAGCGCGGGAGCACGAGTTCGCGTCCGTGTGCGTCAACCCGGTCTGGGTTCCGCGGTGCGCGAAACAGCTCGCGGGGAGCCGAGTGAAGGTCTGCACCGTCGTGGGTTTCCCGCTCGGCGCAACGCTCTCGGAGGTCAAGCGCGCCGAGACACGCATCGCTCAGGACCTGGGCGCGGAGGAGATCGACATGGTGATCTCCGTCGGCCTCCTGAAGTCGGGGCGTCACGACGACGTCGAGAAGGACATCGCGGCGGTCGTCGGCGCGTTGAACCCCGGCGTCGTCTGCAAAGTGATCCTGGAGACCTGCCTGCTCACGGACGACGAGAAGCGGGTTGCATGTCGCCTCGCGGTGCGGGCCGGCGCGCACTACGTGAAGACCTCCACCGGGTTCTCGACGGGCGGCGCCACCGTCGGCGACGTGGCCCTCATGCGCGCCGAGGTCGGGCCTTCGGTCGGCGTGAAGGCGTCGGGCGGGGTCAAGGATCGAGCCACGCTCGACAAGATGGTCGCTGCCGGCGCCACGCGCATCGGCGCGAGCGCGGGAGTGAAGATCGTTCGCGGAGGGTGACCTCGTGACACGAGCTGCCAATCGCCCCGAGGATTCGTTGGGGCGCCAGTACCACATCGGTCTGGCGCGTGGGGATGTGGCTCGTTCCATCATCCTGTGCGGGGACCTGGCGCGTGCGGAGGTCATCGCTGGCCGTTTCGACTCGATCAACGCGGGATTCCCCAAGCGGTCACGGGAATACATCACCTACACCGGTCGCTGGAAATCCCTGGACGTCACGGTGATGGCGACGGGCATGGGGTGCGACAACACCGAGATCGCCGTGATGGAGCTCCTGGCGATCGTCGATCGGCCGGACTTCGTGCGCGTGGGATCCTGCGGCGCGCTCCAACCGGAAATCGAGCTGGGGGACGTGGTGATTTCCACGGGGGCGATGCGGCTCGAATCGACGTCCGCGGGATTCGTCGAGGAGTCGTACCCCGCGATCGCGTCGCACGAAATGGTGCTCGCACTCACGACGGCGGCAGCGCGTGCTGGCGTTCCGTTCCACGTGGGAATGACGGCAACCGCGGCCGGGTTCTACGGATGGCAGGGACGAACGCCCCAGGTGATCGAGCCGCGGTACCCCGACCTGCCCGATCGGCTGCGCTCCATCGGCGTGAAGAACTTCGAGATGGAGGCGAGCACGCTCTTCGTCCTCGCGTCGCTCCGCGGCCTGCGCGCGGGCGCCGTCTGCGGCGCCTACGCGAATCGGCCCCGAAACGCCTTCGTGGACGAAACGTCCAAGCACCTCGCGGAGCGGCACGTGATCGCCGTGGGGATGGGCGCGCTGGAGGTCCTCGCCGAGATGGACCGGACGCGCGGCTCGAAGCCCTGGTTCACGGTGTGACGCCGCCAGCGGACCGCGCGTCAGCGATTCGACGCACCTTCAGCCTCGACACACGCACGGCGCGCTGCCTCGACGCGCTCCGCCGTCGCTCCGAACGCCAACGAGCCCGGATCGACGGGGATGGCTCGCCATGCGCACGCAAGCTGCACGACCTCGAAGGCCGGGTCGCCGATGGGAACGTCCGTCGCCCAGAAGATCGGGATGCCCGCGCGCACCAATCGCTTCTGGAGTTCCCGCACGCGCGCCGGGTTCGCGGCGAGCTGCCCAGGATCGATCCCGTGCTCGAGGCAGAAGGCCGCCGTGTGTCCCGCTGACTCTCCGACGTTCCACTCGACGGGATGAAGCCGGTACGCGCCGTTGGTCACGTGCGTGACCCCGAGGCATTTCCCGGCGGCGAGGACGTTCTTCACGCGACGCGGGACGAGTGCGCCGAGCGGGATCCCGAAGGGCTTGGTCGGGATTCCAGCGCCGAATTCGCCTGGTGGGTCGCCCGAGCAGGAATGGAGGTCGATCATGTATGAACCGATACCGACGGAGTCCTCGAACTGGACGCCGCGCGCGGTTGGCGTCACCAGATCCGACTCGACGATCGTGCGCAACGCGGCGAGACGCCGGCCCTCACGGATGTAGGGGCGCTTGGACAGGCCGTCGTCGGTACCCATGACGTCGCGACGCAGGAGAAGCTCGGGGTAGCCGCGGCCGCCATCATCTCGCGGGCACTCGGTCTGGAGCCAATAGAGGAACGACAGGCTGAGACGCTTCGCCTCGTCGTGGTCGAGCGCCAGCGACGAGCTGCCGCGGTAGTCGTTCCCGGGCCAGTTGATCATGGCGACGTTGGGTGCGATCCGTCGATAGGTCCAGAACGGGCCATTCGTCCCCTTGGCATGTTCGAAGAACCGGTAGGCCGGGCGGCTTTCCCCGATCCCACCGATGGCGAGCGTGAACGGCTGCGTGTCGCGGAAGCGTTCGTAGCCCGCCGGCTTCTCGATGACGTGGCTCTCGCCCTTGCGGAACTCGACGGCAAACGTGTACGTGCAGCTTTGCAGACGCCGTTCGTCGCGGACCTTCGCGGCGTGCAGCTCGTTGGTATCGCTCCGCGCGTCCGTTCCGACGTGGTGTTCGACTCCGGCGACGGGCAGGAGGTCTCCCAGGTCGGTCGCGTCGAGGACGAAGCGCGGCACGAAGCGAACCGTCGATCCATCCTTCCGGGCGACGGTGACGGACGTGACGCGGTCTGCGACGACCTCGGCCGCCGTGACCCGGGACTCGAGCATGACCTTCGCGCCCGACTTCGCGACCATGCCGTGAAGGACCTTCAAGCCGACGCGCGGTTCGAAGCAGAGCCGGCTGACCCAGCCGCCGCCCGGATTCATGGCTCCGCCGGACTCGCTGCGCACCGCGCGACGGAAATCCGAGTAGGACCTCGTGCCACCGAAGGTCTCGATGGTGCGGTGCTCGTCGAGCGCGGAGACGCCCTGAGACGTGACCTGGCCACCGATCCAATCCGAATCCTCGACGACATGCACGTCATGACCGGTTGCGCCGATCGCCGCGGCGACACCGCCCAGGCTCCCGCCGACGATGAGAATCTCGCAGGAGACGTCCGCGGGGCGCGATGCCGCCTGTCCTGCTGCGATCCGCAAGACGGCGACGGCCAATGCCGCCACCACCCTTCCTGCGACAGGCCTCGGCGCGTTCTGGACCTCCATGGCCGAGACCCTACACCGCAACGTCCGCTCGGCAACGGGGACGTTCGCAGGGTAGGACTGAAGCGGCGCTCGGAAGCTGGAAAGGGTGGTGACACCGGGCTGCGCACCGGCTGGGGTATCCTTGGACGCGGGCCGCATTCAGCCCGCGACGCCCTCGAGTCCTCACGATGATCAACCGTCCATGCCTCGTCGTACTCCTGTGTGCCGCCGCCGTCGGGACCGGCCGATCCCAATCGGACCCCGTTCCCGCCGGCATCTTCGTGCCGGCTACCGCGGGCACGGGGAACGTCACGAACGGGAGTGCGGCGGTGGTGTCCGCGCCGCCGATCTTCGTCTCGCATCCTGGTGCCGCGTGGATGCGCGTGTGGTTCGACGAGCCCACGCTTCCGGCCGGATGCGCGATCCGCATCCATGGCCTTCGCGACGACGTGAGCCAGGTCCTCGATTCCCAGACCCTCGATCGCTGGGCCCACGCCTCCGCGTTCTTCAACGGCGATACGGTGAGCGTGGAACTGCTCGTCGCTCCGTTTGCAACGGCTTCAGTCAACCTCTCTGGCTATGACGCGGGGTTTCCCGCACCAGCGGCGATCGATTCCATCTGCGGTCCGACTGACGACCGCGTACCGTCCACCGAGCCGCGCGTCGGAAGGCTTCTGGTCGGCGGTGGCGGCGGCACGGCGATCTGTTCAGGCGGCCTCGTCAGCATCTCCTCGTGCTTCGCCACCGCGGGGCACTGCGTGAGCGGTGGCGCCCAGGTGACGGTCGAGTTCAACTGTCCGCCCTCCAACGCCAATGGCTCCGTCGTCCATCCGTCGCCGCAGGACCAGTACCCGATGGATATGTCGAGCCTGTCGTTCGCCGACGCAGGCGTGGGCGACGACTGGGCCGTTGGCCGACTGTTCGCCAACACGACCACGGGGCTCTCCGCGGCGCAGGTGCAGGGCTTCTATCCGTTGTCGACGACCGGGCCTCAACTGGCGAGCGCCGTGCGCGTGACGGGCTTCGGCACTGCGACCGGCGCGCTGAATCAAACGAACCAGACGCACCTGGCGACCGTCACATCCTTGAATGGCGCCGGGCCCAACTCGATCCTTCACGCCGTCGACACCACCGGGGGGAGTTCCGGCGCGCTCGTGATTCACGAGGCGACGCAATCCGTCGTGGGCGTCCACACGCATGGTGGGTGCACTTCGACAGGAGGCGCGAATGCGGGGACCTCGATCCTCCATCCCGGGTTCTCGGCGCAGATCCGCGCGCTGTGTCTCTACGCGATCACGGTGACTCAAGCCGGACCGGGTCAGTCGGTGACCGTCGCCGTGACGAACGCGCCGCCAGGGAGCGAGTTGTTCAACGTCGTCTCGTTCCTTCCGGCGGTGCCGACGGGAACCGGGCCACTCTTCGGGCTCGCCGTCGGGCCCGGAGCGGGCGACATCCTGGGCCAGATCTCGCTCCCGCTCGGGACGGCGCCGCTTCACGTGCTCGCGGACGCCGGAGGTAATTACTCGCTCACGTTTCCGACGACTGGCACCGGCCCGACGCTCACCTTCGACGTCGTGTCGCTCGCGTTCACGGCGGGCGCGGGGTTCGGTGCGTTTCTGGCCAACTCGCCGGCGACGACCGCAACCATAGGGTTGTGACGTCGGCGGGGTCGCGGGTCACCGCTGAAGTCACGGCGCCGGCCAGGCGCCTGCCGGCCGGTTCCGGTACTTCACGGTCATCACGATGGTGCGCTTCGGCACGGGGATGTTGCTCCCCGGGGGCGTCACGTACGCGACGACCACGTACATCTCATCCGACCGGACTGCGGGCGCAGTGAACGGAATCGCCGCAGCTTGCGTCGTCGATGAGAGCTGGCCCAGGGCGTAACCGCTCGGGAACTTGATCGGGTCGAGCGTGACGTTGCCGATGATGGCGCTCGTACCGGTCGGGGCGCCGAGGTACGTCTCCGAGAGGTGCAGCGGACAGCCAACCTGGGTTGCGCTCGCGTGCGGCGGTGGCGCGAACGGAACCGTCTCCGTGGCGTTCCACATCGAGGGTGGGACAGCATCGAGCGCTCCCGGTGCCCGGAAAAGTGCCCAGCTGATCGATCGGTACGTCGTGGACCCCGCGAGGTTGACGCGGAGCGTTGCCGCGGACTGGAGCGCGACCTGAACAGCACCAAACACGGAGCCGTCGAGGTTGTTCATGCAGAGCGACCGCTTCGAGACATAGTCGTTGCCCCATGGCGCGGACTGGCGGAGAGGCAGGGACTCCGTCACCTGCAAGGCTTCGGACGGATCGGCTACACGCACGTCGCCACGGCAGTCGGAGTTGACCGGGTTCGAGCCCACGCCGATGGGCGGGAGGCCGAGATCCGCGGCCGTCGCCCAGATGTTGAGCGTGTCGAAGTGGTAAGCACCGGGCGGGGGAGAGGTGCAATACGGGAGCGATCCGCTCGACACGAAGCTGTAGAGGTAATTCCCCAGCGCGAGCGTCGTGTGAGGCGCGACTCCGATCTGGAGCCCGTTCACGACGGAATAGGAGTCCGGTGCGAGACCGATGATTCCAGCGCCGTTCCACATGGCCGCGAGCGAATCGATCGAGTCGTTCGCATTCAAACCGAGAGCGCTTCCCACCAGTGCGATGGCGACGGCGAGCTGGCCGTTCGAATCCACGTACGACGTGAGGATGTCGCAGGAGTTGAACCCCGCGAGCGCGCCGCCCATGTTCCGGATCGCAGTCACGGATGAGGGCCTCACGGTGTAATAGACCGGAAGCAACGCCCATTGGTCGTGTGCGAGGCCCTCGTAGTCGTCCGACGTCGAAGGGGCGGTCGCCGCGTCGACGACGAACGGGCCCGTGATGCTGAGGCCGCCTTGCGGTGGTGGCGGGCAGACCGAGGCTACGCCCGGCGCCGCCGGGTCGTTGCAGCCCATCACGTAGTCGTATCCGTAGACTTTGTACTTCTTGTATCCGCTTCCCGTCGCGCTCGGGTTCACCGTGTACTCGATCCGGTGGTGGCGACCGTTGACGCCGCCCTGTCGGATGTTCCACTCGCCGAATTCGTCATCGCCGTGTGTGACGGCCAGGATCTCGACGGTCACGGGCAGACCCAGCGCCGCGGGTGACAGCTGTACCTGTGACGGCGTGGTGGGCGCACCCGTCCGCACCAGCTTCGCCGCCGTGTCGGATCCGGGGAACGTGGGCGAGCCGTTCTTGAGCGTGCCGTGGAAATAGAAGCCCGTATCGGCCGCCGGGTCCGACACGAACGTTTGCGCGACGAGCGCGCCGCTGGAGAGAAGGAGAAGGAGAAGGATCGGAGGAAGCTTGGGCGTCATGATGAAGTTCTTGCTGTAGTGGTTGGAGGCGGTCGGCCCAATCGTGTCCGCAGCACCGTCGTTGCGCAACACATCCACGTGAGCCGATTTGGCTACTTGGCGATCGCGCGCGAGGTCGGACAAAAAAATGGCGGGATCAGTCGACGGGGCGCGCGGGGCGCAGGCCCAGATCCCTGGCGGTGGAGTTTTCGAGTTGCCAGAAGCGCTGCGAGGAACGCGTGAGTGCGATCTCCAATTGGGCCGATCCGCCCCGCATCATCCGGTTGTGGTCCGGCTTTTCCGGTGTGCGCAGGCCGTCGACCGAGCGCGGCCGCACGCTCGGGTAGCTTCGAACGAGCATGTCCGCACACCATTCGCAGACGTTCCCGCAGCAGTCAAAGAGACCGAACGGATTCGGCTTGTAGGTCCCGACAGGGGCATGAAGGACGCGGCCATCGTTGAAGGGGGGGTGCTTGATCGTGACCCAGAACGACGGGTCCCGCTCGAGCCCGGCGACGTTCGCAAACCCCTCCAGTTCCTCTGGACGGTCGCCGGGGGTCCACCGCGTGGTCGTTCCTCCGCGCGCCGCGTATTCCCACTGGGATTCCGTGGGCAGGGCGAGGCCGACCCGACCAAGGACGCGCACGGACTCGAGCCACGACACCGATTCGACCGGGTGGAGCAGAGTCACGGACAACCCCTCCTTGGTGCTGCTGCCTCGGTCCGTTCCCGGGAAGTAATAGGACGGGTTCCGCCCCCCGTCGACGCGCGACCACTGATCCTGCGTCAACTCGAACTTCGAGATGAAGAACGCACCGAGCGTGACGTTCTGCGTCGGAACCTCGAAACGTGTGTCGGCGAACTCATCGTCGGGCGAGGCGCCCATGACGAACGTGCTGGCTGGCAGGAGGACCATCGTCACGCCCATGCCGGGACCTGGGACGGCGCCTCCGCGTGCAGCGTCGAACACTGGCCGGGACCCGGTCTCCACGTGCCAGAACTCGTAGAGGCCGGACTGAGGGTTCACACCCAGGGGGACCAGTCCGAGTTGCGGTTTCAGTTCCAGCCCGGCGTACTTCGGTGATGACCGAATGGTTGCGATGCACTCGTTCCATGCGCCCTGAATTTCCGGGCCGATGGTCCGCGCCTCGAGCGTGCGCGAGCGATCGATGCGCTCCGCGACCACGGTACGGCGTGCGCGGAGCCGCTCCAGCGACGTGATCAGGTCCGACAGCACGTCGTCCGTGTACGCGCGAACCTCGTCCGCGTATCTGGGCCTGTTGTCGGGTCCGGTGCCGAGCGCCTGCGTCCGCAGGCGCTCGCGTGACGCGCGGTGCATCTCCTCGCGAGAGAGGTAGCGGTCCGTGTCGCGGAGCCACGTCTCGCCGGCTGCGACGATGGTGGGACCGATGGGGAAGAGGTCGCCCTCCCGTTCCAGCAGCGCGTTGACGCTTCGGATGTCGGAGACCTGGTCGCGTTCGTTCAGCGTGCGCTGCTGCAACACCGCGTAGTACGTGACGGCCGCGAGGCCCGCGACGAGGACGAGGAACAGCGCAGCCAGCGACGTGGAAAGCGCGCGATTTCGCCGGGCCCAGAATGCGAGCCTGGTCAGTGCACTGGCGGGTCGCGCCAGGATCGGCTCGAGTTCGCGGACACGACGGAGATCCTCGGCGAGGTCGAGTGCCGTGCGGTACCTCAGTCCGAGATCCACGGCGAGTGCCGTCTGGATGACGATTTCCAGCGGGCGTCCGATCGCCGCGTTCAGGCTCCGCGGCGGCGTGATGGGAGCGTGGGCCAGCGCCCGAATGGCCTCGAACGTCGGCCCCTCGCGGGGATAATGGCCCGTCAACGCGAGATGAAGGATCGCGCCCAGGGCGTACACGTCGACGCGCCGGTCCACGGTCGACTGGCCGAGGAGCTGCTCCGGAGCCATGAACCAGGGCGTGCCGAACACCGCGCCCGTGGCGGTCAGCGTCGATCCGGTGGAGACCTCGTCTCGCGCAAGTCCGAAGTCGAGGACGACGGGATGACCGTCGCGCCCGACGATGACGTTGGACGGCTTCAGGTCGCGGTGGATCACCCCGCCTTCGTGGGCGGCGTGCATGGCCCGTGCGATTTCCTCCACGAGCTTGAGCCAGCCGTTCATGTCCGCACGGTTCGACGGTGGCTCCGGGTGTGCGCTGATGAGGCGGGCGAGGGATTCGCCTTCGACGTATCGCATGGCCATCCACGCGCGTCCGCCCTCGCGGCCCACCTCGAACACCGTACACAGCCCGGGGTGATCCAGTCGCGACGCAACCTCGGCTTCTCGGCGAAACCGCAGGAGTGCGTCGTCCGCCATGGCGAGCCCGTGATGGAGGATCTTGAGCGCGACGTGGCGCTTGAGCCGGGTGTCCTCGGCCAGCCAGACCTCGCCCTGGCCGCCCCGGCCGAGTGATTGGATCGGCCTGTAGGGCCCGAACGTAGCGGCGCCGAGCGTGAGCGGGTCCGCACTCCAGGTCGGCGATTGCTCGGGTCTGGTGGAGCCGTTCGCGAGCGCCGCGCGCGTCCGCGCGGCTGCGGCCGCATGGGCTTCGTCGCGAGCGGCGAACTCGACGAGATCCTCGTGCCTGCCTTGGGCCCGAGCTGAAAGCACGAGCTCGAGGGCTTCGATGTCGAGTGCGATGTCGCGTTCGGTGGGGTCCATAGGCGGAGCATCCTATCGGCAGCGGCGAGTCCGCGCTCTGGCGAAGGTATCGGCGGACGCGGCGCTTCTGATAGTCTGTCGCCCATGCCGCCACCCGACGCGGGATCGTCACCCGGTCCGACGACGAAGCAGCCGAGTTTTGCCGCGCTCTACACGGAGTGCGCACCGACCCTCGTGGCCTGGGCCTCGCTCCGCGTGAGGCGCGCCCTACGCGGTTTCATCGACCCGGAGGACCTCGTGCAGGAGGTCTGCTGCCGCGCCTACGAGAGGTTCCACACCTTCGATCCTTCGCGTGGTGCCTTCCGGCGGTGGGTGTTCGGAGTCGCGAACAACGTCCTGCGCGAGATTCTCGCCAGCGCCGCCCGGCCGGGTGCCAAGCCCGCCCACCTCGACGTGTCGAGTCGTGACCTGCTGGATCAACTGCCAGACGACGTCACCAGTGTGAGTCGCCGGTTTGCCCGCGACGAAGGCCTGCGAGGTTTCGTCACGAAGCTCGACGAATTGGATGACGACGACCGAATGCTCCTCATCTATCGGGGGCTCGAGGGGCTCGGCCATTCGGAGACCGCCGAAGTTCTCGGCGTCACGCGGGATGCCGTGGAAAAGCGATGGCAGAGGCTCGTGCGGAAGATCCAGGACTGGCGTCCACCCACGGACCTCTTCGCGTGATCGACGCACGGACCTGATCCGCGGGAGTGAGCGGGGAGCGATCGTCGAAGGGAAACCGTCGGGAGGGCGGAAGCGCGATGGATCCGAAGGACCGGGACGAGAGACTGGAGATCGAGGCGTTGGAGCGGTTGCTCGCGGCCAAGGCTGACGGCCGCACGGACGACTTGTCGACGTTCGGCGACGGGGATCCGGCGCGGACCGCGGCTGCGCAGCGGGCTCGGGATGCCGTCACCAGCGGGTCGAAGCACCCGGATGGTACGACAGCTGAATCGCCACCGCCGGCAGACGATCCCTTGCGCGTCGGCGCATATCGGCTGCTTCGCCCCATCGGTCGCGGCGGGCAAGGCGAAGTGTGGCTCGCCGATGACACGCGGCTGAAGCGGCAGGTCGCATTGAAGATCCTTCATCGCGGATTCGCGTCCGCTGACGACGCGCTGCTGCGATTCCGACGTGAAGCCGAGACTGCGTCGCGCGTGGATCACCCCGGTGTCTGCACCGTGTTCGAGGTCGGTCGAGACCGCGGACGGGCGTGGATGGCGATGCGGTACGTGGAAGGGGCGCCGCTGTCGGCGCGACTCGCTGATTCGGGCCTGCCGCGGGCGACTCGGGCCGACCTTCACGGGCACGCCCGGTTCATCGAAGAGGTTGCGCGGGCGGTACACGTCGTGCACGAGGCCGGCGTGATCCACCGGGACCTCAAGCCGTCCAACATCATCGTCGGGCGGGACGGACATCCCGTCGTGCTGGACTTCGGGCTCGCACGCGACGAGGTGTCGGATGGCGCGACGCTCACCGCGTCGGGAGCCGTGTTCGGAACGCCGCCCTACATGGCGCCGGAGCAGATCCTGGGGCAACCCGGCATCGATCGCCGCGTCGACGTCTACGCCCTCGGCGTGATCCTCTATCAGCTCGTGACGGGACGGCTCCCGCGCGAGGGCCCGACGTTCGAGGCCCTGCGCGCATCGGCGATGTCGTCGCCAACCTCCGCACGGCGCCTGAACCCGGCGACGAGCCGGTCTCTGGATGTCGTGATCGCGACGGCGCTCGCCCCGGATCTCCGTCTTCGCTACCGCACCGCGCTCGATCTCGCAGACGACCTCCGGCGCGTGTGCGAGTTCGAGCCCGTGCACGCGAAGCCGGCGGGACCCCTCGTACGGCTGTTTTCCTGGGCCCGGCGGGAGCCGGGAATGGCCGCGGCCTCGTCCGCCCTCATCGTCGTGCTCGCCGCCGGCCTCTGCAGCTTCGCCTACATGAACGCGCGTCAGGCGCAAACGATCGAGGAACGCGATCAAGTTGCGGACATCCGTCACGTTCGGGACCTGCTCGATCGGGAGGTGAGGCTGTGGCCCGTCGGGCCGGCGCTCGTCGAGCCCTGCGATCAGTGGCTTCGTGAAGCGGACGCCAAGCTCGCGCGCCAGACGCTTCACGAGTCGGCCCGCTCCCGCTTGCGCGACGGAGCGATCCCCGACGGACCCGAGTCCCGGCACTATGCTCTGGAAACGGATGCCTACTTCGACGACGTCCTGTCGGAGCTCCTGGCGGGACTTGGTCGGCTGCGCGACCGACGGGCGATGGTCGCCGAGCGACGGCAGCGTGCGTCCACGCTACAGGAGCGCACGCTGCGTCATGACGCTGCGAGCGATTGGGCTCGATGCATCCAGGCAATCCGAACCTCCCCGAAGTACCACGGGCTCGAGGTCCGGCCTCAGTTGGGTTTGATCCCATTGGGTCTGAACGAGTCGACGGGGCTGTACGAGTTCTGGCACGTGGAGAGCGGCGCGCGACCTCCGTTCGACCCTCAGCGCGGGGGAGTCGCCGCCCTGGGGGCCGGCATCGTTCTGGTCCTGCTTCCAGGCGGGAACTTCGAGTTGGGCGCGTCCGAGGATGACCAATGGGCCGACATGGCATTCGAGGCGCCCGGGGGGGAGGTCACGTTGGACCCCTACTTCATCTCGAAGTACGAGCTGACGCAGGATCAATGGGCCCGTCTCGACGAGGGGCGGAACCCGTCCTACTACCCGCCCGGAACCCTGCATGGGTCCGGAACGGACGAGGGCCGTTCCGTGACGCTCTTGCACCCGGTGGAGTTCATCGCATGGACGGAGGCGAAGACGCGGATCACCCATGCCGGGATGGCGCTGCCGACCGAGGCGCAATGGGAGATGGCGTGTCGCGGTGGGACGTCGACGCCGTGGTCTTGCGGCCGACAGCCGGCGGACACCGAGGGCTTCGCCAACATCGCGGGGGTGGAGATGGGACCCTCCTATTGGACTGTGATTCGCCCCGCGCCGTTCGACGACCACCGTCACCTCCACGCACCCGTGGGCTCGTTCCGACCGAACCCGATCGGTTTGTTCGATTGCCACGGAAATGTGGCGGAATGGTGCGAGGACGATCTCGTCCGCAGCTACGCCGCGGCTGCACCCCGCCGCGGCGATGGCCTGCGGACACCCGCGGTCTCCGAGCGGTTGCGGATCGTCCGGGGCGGGTCCATGCATTCCGACGTGGTCGATTCACGGAGCAGTTGCCGCAATTTCCAGATGGAAACGGACACGGCTCGGGACGTGGGTGTCCGTCCGGCGAGGCCCCTCGAGTAGACTCCGCGTTTTCGAGTCCGGATTTTTGACGGGCTCCCAAGTAATGGTGAAACCCTGCTTCCTGTCCCGGTCTGGTCCTGCGCTGCGGTTCGCCTGGGCCACACCCATGACCGTCAATCCGCCAATCTTCCGTTCGACGTGAGTCAGAGCATGCGAAATCACTTTGCGGCCATTTGCGCGCTGATCGCCTCTCTATCCTCCCTTGCCGTGGGTCAGTTCGTGCCAGATCCGGCGGACGACACCGGGTTCTACTTCCAGGGCACGATGAAGGCCGGCTCACCGTCGGTGACCGCCCCGGACACCGCGTGCAAGCTCGCGAGAGCGGCCGCGTCGGCGGCGACCCAGGTCCAGCTCACGCCGGCCGCGCTCGGACTTCCGTCGGGCGTGGAGATCGTGGCGATCTCCTATGCGAACGACGTCTTCGGAGAATGGAGCGTCCTTCAGAGCGGCGTCGGCGGGAGGCATCACCGCTTGGAGATGACGGTCGACCCGATGACGACCAGCCCGAGCATCTACAAGAAGCACCGCGTGTACGGCTGGGACTGGAGCTCCGGAATGAGTACGGGCACCGCCTATCCAGCGACGGCGGGGATGACGCCGGTGGCACAGATGACAACGGTCGGTCCGTTCGAGGTGACTGCGGCTCTGGGGGCGTCGACTTCCGATGACCTCGAGGGATTGTCGTGGGAGATGTCACCCGCTCTGCCGGTGTTGTTCACGGTGAGCGCCACGTCCGTGTCGGCGATCCGAAGCATGGGGGGGGCGCTGGCCGGTTTCAACTCGTGCGACGTGCTCTGGAGCAACGGCCCGTCGAACGTGATGATCGCCATCCCGGGTTCGTTCTGGGGCTTCGGCAATGGTGACGTCCTGAACGCAATCTCCGTTCGATCGGACGGCGCTGCCGTCATCGGTGTTGCGGCGGGGTCCCCGTGCGTCGTCAGCGGCAACGACATCTCGAACTGCGGCTACCCGATGCAGATCACCGCGAACACGCTGTACAGCTTCGTTCCGCAGATCCTGTTCGGATCGGTTCCGAACCCGCCGACGGGGTTCCACTTCGACGGACTGAACGTATGGGCGACCGCAGCCCAAATCAATCTGCCGCAGATCAGCGGCAACCCACCGCCGAATTCGTCCGATCGCCGCGGCGACATCCGCATTCACGATCCGGCTGAGACGCTGCAGCTCACGGAGACGATCCCGCTCCGCAGGACGGTTTGGGGGAACAACTACGTCTCGAAGCGCTCGCTCTCCATCAATGAGCTGGACGGTGGCGTTTTCTCGGTCGTCGACGTGTACACCAACACCAACTTCAATTGTCACATCAAGCTCGACCAGAACGGCATATTCGTCCCGAACGGCTGGGGACTCTTTCGAGCGCAAGGTGGGCTCGCCACATTCAACAGCGCTAGCTGGCAGTACAACACCCCGGTCCCGTTCGCACCCGGCACGTACACCACCGATGGCCCGATTGCGTTCGTCTCGAACGCCCTCGCCACGCCCGGGTACGAGGCGATCATCGGCACTGTGGCACTGGACCCGGCGGCGTTTCCCCATGGCTACACGCTCGGACAGCGCCAGCCGACGTTCAACAACCTGACGATCCCGCTCGCGGGGAGCGCGACGCCTCACGACGAGATGTTCGTACTCGTTACCTATCTCACGGCGCCCGGCGTCCCGATGGCCGCATACCGGTCGACGTACCTCACGGTCCGGTACCGCAACAAGCCGCAGGGATGGCCGCTGCCCTGAGATCTCACGCCAGTGCGCACGCAGTGATCTGAGACTCCGCGCCTATGGCCCACCGCCGCTTCGCGAACTGGCGCGGCGCCGGCCTCGCGGAGTTTCCTGGCCGTGACGCGTTAGCCTGCCGGCACGCATGAGCCGTACGCCTCTCCACCGTGCCCTCTACTTCCTCCGCTGGCAGCTTGGTGCGGTCCTCGTCGCGCTCCCGGCGCACGTCGCGTTCGTGGCTCGTGGTCTCGTTGGACGACGCGCCGGTGTCGGCACGCGGGTCGCGCTCGCGGCCCGGGCGATCTGGATCCACCTGCGCGTCGAATGCGGTCACAATCCAGCCGAACTGCTCCACGTGATGGAGTCAGTGATCGAGCTGTCGCCCGCGCAACCCGGCGTCGTGATCGAATGCGGCGCGTTCCTCGGCGGCAGCAGCGCCAAGCTCGGACACGCGGCCGCCTTTGCAGGGCGTGAGCTCGTCGTGTGCGATTCGTTCGAGGGGCTTCCGGACGTCGCCGATTCGGATCACTGGGAGAAGAAGAAGGACTTCGAGAAGGGCGAGTACCAGGGGCGTCTGGACCTCGTCACGACGACCGTGAAGCGGTTCGGGCGTATCGACCGCACGCGCTTCGTGAAGGGTTGGTTCGATCAGTCGCTCCCCCAGCTCTCTGCCACGCCGATCGCCGCTGCGTTCTGGGACGTCGATCTGCAGGAGAGCTTCCGCTCGTGCATCCGCGCGCTTTGGGGCGCACTCGCCCCCGGAACACGCGTGTTCCTTCACGACATCGATCGCGAACCCGTGGTCGCCGTGTTCACGGACGCGGAATGGTGGAAGCGAGAGCTCGGCATCGAGCCGCCCGCTCTCGTCGGCGCGCGGACGGGCCTGGGGCTCACGAGCCCGTTGATCGGCTACGCGGTCAAGGGCTGAACCCGGCGGATCGGACCTCCGATGGCCTCAGCGGGTCTTCGAGGGCGAGCGCCAGCGCGTGAAGCGCGGGCCGAAGGAATCCGGCAGGAGCTTTGCGAGGGTCGTTCCGTGAGCCCGACCCGTGGGCCGAGCGAGGTGGATCGCAAGTTCGGTCCCGAACTCTCGCGCCACCTGCCGGCAGGCGCCACAGAGGGAGGCCCCGTCCCGCGTCACGACCGCGAGATCCGTGAACTGCGTGCAGCCGGCGGCAACGGCCTGGAAGTAGGCGTTCCGTTCGGCGCAGACCGTGAGGCCGTAGGACGCGTTTTCGACGTTGCAGCCCAGGAAGACGCGGCCGTCGCGACCGAGCAGCGCGGCCCCGACCTTGTACTTCGAGTAGGGCGCGTGGGCGCGCGCGCGCGCCTTGCGGGCCAGGGCGATCAGGTCGTCGACGTTCATGGGGCGGGTCCTTCGCGAGGCCGTGAGCCTCTCAGAGTTCCGGCACGATCCGATGCATGAGGTCCGAGAGACCCGAGGCCACCTTGTTGCCGGTGTCGATCACTTCCTCGTGGTGGATCTTGGCTGTCGTGAGGCCGGCGGCGACGTTCGTGACGACCGAGAGGCCCAGGACCTGCACACCCATGTGCGCGGCAACGATGACCTCCGGAACGGTCGACATGCCGACGGTGTCGGCACCGAGCAGCCCGAGCATGCGGATCTCGGCCGGTGTCTCGTACTGCGGTCCGCGCACGGCGGCATAGACACCTTCGTGCATCGTGATCGCACAGGCCCTCGCGTGCTGCTTCGCGATCGCACGGAGCGCCGGCGGGTAACACGCCGACATGTCGACGAAGCGTGCGCCGAGGCCATCGTCGTTCGCGCCTTCGAGGGGCGAGCCGCCGAGCAGGTTCAGATGGTCCCGGATCAGCATGACTTCGCCAGGACGCCAGTCGGCATGGAGGGCCCCCGCGGCGTTGGTGACGACGAGCGTCCTGATGCCCAGACCGCACAGCGCTCGCGCCGTGAGCGATGCGGTTGCGAGAGAGTGCCCCTCGTAGACGTGGATTCGCCCTTTGAGCGCCGCGACGGAAACGCCGTTCAGCATTCCGAAGATCAGACTGCCCTCGTGGCCAGGCGTCGTGCTTTGTGGGAACCCGGGGAGCTTCTTCGTCGATACGACGGTCTTGGATTCGATCCGATCCGCCAGGCCGCCGAGGCCCGAGCCGAGGATGAACCCCACGCGCGGAGCGGGAGCGTGGGACTCTTCGTGGAGCTGGCGAGCGACGGCGATGACGGCGCGAAGGGCTGGGTTCACAGGAAGACTCCGGCAAGACACGCCACCATGCACGTGGCGAGGAAGCCGCCGATCATGGCGCGGAACGCGAGGCGAGAAAGGTCGCTTCGCCGTTCGGGAGCCAGCGCGGCATACCCGCCGATCTGGATGCCGATGCTGGCGAAATTCGCGAACCCGCACAGCGCATAGGACGCCACGAGTCGCGACCGCTCGGAGATCCACGCGGGGTCGGCCTTCAGCGCGAGACTCATGCGCTGGTACGCCATGAACTCCGTCATGGCCGTCTTTTCACCGAGGAGCCCCGCGACCTTGAAGGCGTCCTTCCCGTCGACGCCGAGGAGCCATGCGATCGGGTAGAAGATCCAACCGAACACGGTCTGGAGGTCCAGGGGGTGTTCCGGTCCGAAGGGGATCGCGCCATGCGTCCACGTCGTGAGCAGACCGCCTATCCAGCCGAGGAGCGCGTTGAGGAGGGCGACGAGAGCCGCGAACGCGATGAGCATCGCGCCGACGTTCAGCGCGAGCTGGAGGCCGTCCGTCGTTCCGGCTGCGATCGCGTCGAAGACGTTCGAGCCGGAGCGCGGGACGGTGATCTGGGTCATTCCGGACGTCTTGGGCTTGTCCGTCTCCGGCATGGCGAGTTTCGCCACGACGAGGGATGCGGGCGCGCACATTACGCTGCACGCGATGAAGTGCCCCGCGACGTCCGGGACGAGGTCGTGGAGCATCTGCACGTAGGCCGCAAGCACGCCCCCGGCCGTGGTCGCGAATCCAGCGACCATGCAGGCGAGGAGTTCGGACTGCGTGAGCGTCGCGATGTAGGGGCGGATCGCAAGGGGCGCCTCCGTTTGACCGACGAAGATGTCGGCCACGGTGGAGAAGCTCTCGGCGCCGCTGGTCCCCAGGACCTTCGCGAGGATGCGGCCCAGGACGCGGATGATGAGCGGCATCAACCCGACGTAGTAGAGGAGGGACATCAGCGCCGCGAAGAAGATGATCGTGGGAAGTACCCGGAACGCGAAGACCATTCCCCAGGGTTCCTGGATCTTCGCCAGGCTTCCGAAGAGGAACTGGGCGCCCGCGTCACTGAATTGGAGCAACGTGTCGACGGCATCGCTGGCCCCGCTGAAGCCGTTGCGCACGGGCGTCTTGAGCACGAGAAGCGCGACCCCGATCAGGATCAGGAGTCCCGTGCCGACCATCCGCCAATTCACGTGCTTGCGGCGGTCGGCGGGGCAAAGCAGCCAGGCGAACCCCATCATCGCGAACACGCCGAACGCGCTCTGAACTCGTTCCATGCGAAATCGTCCGATCAGTTCGTATCGCGGACCCAGGCGTTTCCGTCCGGGGCGGTGACGGTCTTTTGTGAGCGCGCCGCCTCGAGCGTCGCGTCGAGGAGCGTGATCCCCAGGTCTTCGACCGGGGCCGCGCTCCGCAAGCTCGGGAAGTTGTCGGCGCCGCCAGCGAGGAAGTCCGTCGTCGCGACGCGGAGGCGATCTCCGTCGGATAGCACCTTCCCTTTGCTCACGAGCTTCGTGACCTGTACGGGACCCTCGCCGGTCTGCGTCCAGTGAACCTCGATGCCGCGGATGTGGCACCCTCGCGACGGGTTCCTGGCACTCCGCTCGCAAACCTCACGGACGTCCTTCGCCGTGACGTCGATCACGACGAGGCGGTTGCCGAACGGCGAAACCTGGAACAGCTCCCGGACGCGGGCGGCGCCGGCTGGGATCGCGGCGCGGATGCCACCGGCGTTGTGGATCGCGACGTCGGCGTGAGTGCGGTCGATCATGACCTGCGTCATCCAACTCGCCAGCGGGGAGGGTTTCTCGAGCGTCCACTCGCGCGTCAACGCGACCGGCACGTTCGCCACGGGAACGTCCATGAGCGCTGCGACGGCCTTTTCGTGTCGCTCGATGATCGGAGCGATCCGGGGGACCACCACGGCCGGGTTCGCCGCGATGTGTCGGAGACGGGCCTTCTTCGAGACGATCTTCTTCGCGACGGGGTCGATCTCGAGCGTCACGATGCCCAGGGCCTGCGAATTCGCTGCCGCCTGCGCGATGAGTGCGCCCGTGCTCTCGACGACGACGCCCGACTCGAGCACGTCTCGATGGTTGTGCCCGCCGATCACGACGTCGATCTCGGGATGGTCGCGCGCAATCTGGACGTTGTTGTCCTTGCCGACGTGATTGACGAGGACGAGGGCGTCGGCCTTGCCGGCGCCCTTCGTCATCAGCACCGCGCGCGTCGCGCCGTCCGATTCAGCGCCGACGCCGAGTCCTTCCATCACCCGTTTCGAGCTGATGCGCGGCGTCTCCTCCGACAGCAGGCCGTCGAACGCGACGCGGAAGCCGTCGACGACCACGACCGGTTGGGGAGTGAGCACTCTGCCGTCGAGCACCGCCCCCAGTCGCGTCGCGGGGGATGGCGTGTCGCCGGCAGCGCCCCCAACCGAGAGGTTGCGCGCGAACGGCCGGAAACGAGCCAGCTCGAGAAGGTCGGCGAGGTTGTCCTGCCCGCAGTCGAAGTCGTGGTTTCCGATCGCCGCGAAGTCATACCCGGCCGCGTTCATCAGTTCGACGGCGCAGCGTCCCCGGCTGAGCGTTCCCTCGGGAGTGCCTTGGAACCAATCACCTGCGTCCACGAGCACGCTGTGTGCGACCTTGGACCGTTCCTCGTCGATCGCGGTGACGAGCTCCTGGTACCCCCCCATGGGGCCTCGGTCCGCCCCGCGTCCCCTCGAGTCGGGCACGGAGTGGAGCTGCCCATGGACGTCGTTCGTGTGAAGGATCACGAGGGACACGGTGGCCGGGCGGCTCTCCTGCCCGACGAGCGCGAGCGCGAGGCCCATCGCGAGCGCCAACCCCTGTGTGAATCGGCCGAGAGCTCGGGCGAGCGGCCGGGTCTGGCGCACACCCGATCGGAGGTTCAAGCAGGCTTGCATCATGGGTTGTGACCGCGTCCGTTGCTCGACGTGGTGGGCCGGAGTGTAGCCGGGGGAGATCGGCATGGGCAATCGACGGATGAACGCTGCCTCCGTACCATGGCCGCATGTACGACCCGGCCATCTTTCGTGAATACGACATCCGCGGACGCGCTCCCGAAGTCCTGAGTCCCGAGGTCGCGCGCGGCGTCGGCGCCGCGCTCGGCACGCGGATCCGCAACGCCCAAGGCTCCACGGTCGCCGTCGGGCGGGATGTCCGGCATTCGTCGCCGGCGCTGGCGGCAGCCGCAATGGAGGGCCTCCGGGCGACCGGGCTTCACGTGCACGACCTGGGAGTCGTTCCGACGCCGGTCCTCTATCACGCGCTCCATCGACTGGCGCTCGGCGGCGGGATCATGGTGACCGGGAGCCACAACCCGAAATCGGACAACGGGCTCAAGGTCTGCGCGGGTGCCGACAGCGTTTGGGGGGACGGCATCCGATCGTTGCGCGACGAAGCCATGCGTGGCGCCTTCGCGTCCGGGCCGGGCCGCGTCAGCCAGCGCGCGTACCTCGCCGAGTACTTCGCAGATCTTCTGCCGCGGTTCCGGTTCCGCCGGAGGTTTCGCATCGTCGTCGACTGCGGCAACGGCGTCATGGGTCCCGTCGTGCTCGAGGCGATGAAGCAGCTCGGCGTCGACGTCACGGCGCTCTACTGCGAGCCGGATGGAGACTTCCCCAACCACATCCCGGACCCCGAGGTCCCGGCCTACATGGAGGTGATGCGGCAGCGAGTCCTCACGGAGCATGCCGACCTCGGGCTCGGATTCGACGGCGACGGCGACCGCGTCGGGGTGATCGACGAGCGCGGCCGGAAGATTCCCGCCGATCACCTCATCGTCGTGTTCGCGCGCGACCTCCTGCGACGCCATGGTGGGGGGAAGATCCGGTACGACGTGAAGTGCAGCGACTTCCTCGAGTCCGACATCCGGGCTCACGGCGGCGTGCCACTGATGGGCGTGACGGGGCACTCGCTACTGAAGCGCGACATCAAGACCGAGGACGCGATCTTCGGTGGTGAGCTTTCCGGTCACCTCGTCTTCAACCGCGGTTACGTCCCCATCGACGACTCGCTCTACGCGGCGTTGTCGTTCCTGAAGCTCATGGACGAGTCGGGCGGCCCGGCGAGCGGGCTGCTCTCCGGGATCCCCGACCTCGTGTCCACGGCGGAGATCAAGGTTCCGTGCCCCGATGCACGGAAGTTCGCCGTCGTGGATGCACTCAGGTCCCAGTTTGCCGCGCGATATCCCGTCGTAGCGATCGACGGCGCGCGGGTGCGCGTGGACGGGGGCTGGTTCCTCGTCCGTGCCAGCAATACGACTCCCAACCTCACGGTCAGGTTCGAGGCCGCTGACCGCGCGGCCCTGCTTCGGGCACGCGACGTTCTGACCGACGCGCTTGCCCGGTTTCCTGAAGTCGACCGGTTGCCCCTCGATCGGGAGGTCTGAATCCGACCTTCGGCGTGGACGTGGAGCGTCCTCTTCACGGGACATTCACCGCGTCGTCCTCGGCGTGATCGGCGCCGGTCCACTGCGATGGTCGCGCGGAAAAACACCCGTTTTTCGCCGTCGTTCGGCCCGTGCTGCGTTTGGCACGCCCCATGCAATAGGGGATCGTGTCCGGTTGGGAGACGGTTGACCGGTCGCCGACGATACAAGGTTCGCTCCATCGAGTTCGTCGGCGCCAATCCTCCTCCGTGTTGGAGGGGCGTAGCCCCCGGGCCCACGACGAGGCCGCTCGCGCCGCAAGGTGCGGGCGGTCTCGCGCCTTTTCTGGAGCAGGCGGTCCAGCGCCGACGCCACCGCGATTCAGTGTTTGCGATGTGACAGCGTCGTCACGACGACGACGTGTTCAGGGTCGCCAGGAGTGCGTTCCTTGGGCGGGACCATGACCACCTGACCCCGCACACAGGCTGCGCCTCCCCGACGCCGGACTTCCTCGAGCGACGATGAGTACTGCGCGACGATGATCCCGATCCCCTGCGACACGAAAAGCAACTGGCCGCCCCGGGCCTTCTTGGCGTCAGACAGGGCCCTTGCCGGGACGTGCCAGTGGATGTGTCTGCCCACGAGAGAGGCGCCCTTCGTCTTGACGAATCGCTGCGCGACGTCCTTCGAAACGTCGACGTCCGACCCCTGAGCCGGCGCACTCGCGGGGAACGCGAAGAGTAGAGAAGCCACGACCACGACGCTGAAAGTGTTCATCCGAGTCTCCTGGCATTGCCGTCAGGGGAGACGCCTGGGATGAACGTTTGGTCCGGTTCTCTCCGAAACCCGGAACCTACGTCATGGTTTCTTCGTGCGCGCCCGTCCGTAGGGACAGTCCGCCAGGAGGAAGCATCGGTCGCAGGCCGGTGATCGCGCCATGCACACGGCGCGGCCGTGGTCGATCAGTTGGTGCGAGAAGCTGATCCAGTGGGACCTGGGAACGAGTCGGAGGAGATCCTGTTCGATCTTCTTCGGGTCCTCGTGGCGCGTGAATCCAAGCCGGCCCGAGATCCTCCCGACGTGCGTGTCGACGACCACGCCCGAAGCGATTCCGAAGCCCGTTCCGAGCACCACATTGGCCGTTTTTCTTGCCACGCCGGGAAGCCGCAGCAGCTCTTCCATCGTCTTTGGGACGTTCCCGCCGAACTCGGTGACGAGCGTGTGCGCGGCGCCCTTCAGGGATCTCGCCTTGTTGTGGAAGAAGCCCGTGGACTTGATGATCGACTCCAATTCCTCGATCGGAATGGCGTCGAGCGCGGCCGGATCCGGACATCGGGCGAACAGTACGGGGGTCACCATGTTGACGCGAGCGTCCGTGCACTGCGCCGACAGGATCGTGGCGACGAGAAGCTCGAACGGGCTGCGGTGCGTCAGGCTGCAAGTGCTTTCACCGTATGCCTCGCCGAGGCGGGCGAGGATTGCCGGCATCCGGTCGGTCGCAGGCGGCGGTTTCCGCACCCTGGTCTCTCCATTGGCCGGGGCTTTCGACGTCTTCGCCGGAGCGGCCTTGGATTGGCGGCGTTCGTGGCTTCGTGCGGGGGCTCGATTCATGCGTCGTCCAGCGGTTTGCGGGACTGATAGCCCTCGTCGAGTCCGTGCCAGTATCGGATCTCGTCCTCACCGTGTTGCCAGCACAGGAACACGAGCTCGTCGTTCCGCCACGCGTAGAAGTCGAGCAACCCCGTCGATGCGTCCTTCAAGTAGCCCCCGAGGTCGTTCAGGCTGCGCACGGCGTCGATCATCGCGCGTTCGAGCTCCTTGAGCCGTGACTCGTAACCCGCGCGGGCATCTGGCGACGCGTCCGCCGCATCCAGCGCCGATAACGATCGCTGGATCGAGGCCGCCTCCTCGACGATGCCCATGATCTGGCGGGCATGCGCCCGGACGCGTGGCAGGCGGCGGCGTGCTTCCTCCAGCGTGACGATCTCGGTCGTCACGTTGAACTTCTCCATGGCGCGATCGGGGAGATCATCCACGGCCGCGTACCAGGTCGAGGAACTCGGCGCGGGTTTTCGAATCCGTCCGAAAGAGACCGAGCATGGCGCTCGTGGTTGCGGACGAATTCTGTTTCTCGACACCGCGCATCATCATGCAGAGGTGGCGTGCCTCGACGATCACGCCCACGCCACGGGGTTGGAGCGCGCACTCGAGCGCGGCGGCGATCTGTTCGGTCAGCCGCTCCTGGACCTGGAGGCGTCGTGCGAACGCGTCGACGAGGCGCGGGATCTTCGACAACCCGATGATGCGGCCGTTCGGAATGTAGGCGACGTGCGCCTTCCCGAAGAATGGCAGCACGTGATGCTCGCAAAGGCTGTAGAGCTCGATGTCCCGCACGAGGATCATCTCCTGCGTGTCCTCCTGGAACACCGCCTGATTCACGAGCTTGCCGATGTCGAGCTTGTAGCCTGACGTGAGGAACTGGAGGGCGCGTGCCACACGAGCCGGCGTGCGCTGAAGGCCCTCTCGCGTCGGGTCTTCGCCGATGAGGCGTAGCTGCCTCTCGACGGTCGCAGCGAGCTCGGTATCGATTTCGGGCGGATTCATCGGGGTTCCTCGGGTCCAACGCAGTGGCGGAGCGAGCGCGATCCTCTGCGCGATCGCGCGCGTGTCAAGGATGGTCGGATGCGGCGGTTCCGACAACCGTCAGCCGCACGTCCGAAGCGGATCAGGACGGACGTGCCAGGCGCTCCGATACGGTTTTGGGCGATTCGGCGACGGTCGTTTCGATGTCCTCGTCATGGCTGCGGTCGGTGCCGACGACCATCGTGCGGGTGGACGCACGCCTGATCGAGGCGAGGATCACGATGAGCAGCTGCACGCCGAGGTAGATCCAGAGCGGCTTGGGGATGCTCGAGAGATCCGCGGATTCGTTCGCGGCCCCCGCGTAGGAGTGCAAGCCCTTCTTCAAGAAGTTGACGCCGTAGTAGGTGTAGACGATGGCGAGGCCGCCAGCGACGCAGCCCATGGACGTGCCGAAGTCGCGGAGCCACCCGGTCCATCGCGCGTGGACGACGACCAGGAACACGAGCCACGTCGCGAGTGCGGCGTTCTCCTTCGGGTCGAAGCCCCAGAATCGTCCCCAGGACGCGTCCGCCCAGATCCCACCGAGAATGATGCCGGCGAAAAGCAGGATCACGCCCGGGGGGAGGATCCAGTAGCAGAACGAGGCGAGCGCCTTCATCGCCGGGTGGTTCTCGGACCGGAACAAGCGCATGACGAGCCAGGCGTTCGCCATCAACGTGGCGAGGAGCAACGTCGCGTAGGACGCCATCATCGTCGGGACGTGGATGTGGATCCAGAAATTGTTGATGAGTACCGGCTTCAGACCACGGATCCCGGGGTCGAGATCGAGGGGGAATTCCAATGCGATCGACAGCGCCACGACGCTCAGCAGCGTCCCGACCATGAGGAACCAGCCGGATCGGAACTTGATCTCGAACACGAGTGCCGCCACCGAGGCGATTCCTCCGATGAACACGAGCGACTCGTAGAGATTGCCGATGAGCGCCTGCCCTGAGAGCGTGGTTCGCTGCACGGAATCGATGACGTGGTAGACGAGGCCCGTCGCTGCGAGCGCCGCCGACAGCAAGCCGACCCAGCGGTTCTTCACGAACAGAAAGACGACGCTGATGAAGAATGCGGCGAGGAGCAGTCCACGCGCCTTGGCGAGGCGTCCCGCGAGCCAGTAGGTGACTTCCAGCGAGATTTTTGCAGGGTCGTACGTCCGAGGGGCATTCAGCGCTCCGAGGGCCGTCGAAAGTTTGTCGGCGGCGGCGTCGAGAGCGGCCTGGTCGTTGACGAGGAACGCGCGCTTCACTGCCCTCCAAGCGTCCGTGACCGCGCCAGCCTTCTCCGGTGGATAGCCGAACCGCTCAGCCGTCCCGACGTAACCCCATCGGTACTCGATGTTCTCCTTCGGGGCTTCGGGGTTCGGGACGATGGGGGCGCCGCCGCGCAAGTCCTCCGCGACCGTGGCCCAATCCGGCGCAGCACCGGAGTGGAGTCCGAACTGGTTCACGCGGGACATCACCAGCGCGATGTCGTTGTCGATCGTCTTTCGCGCCTCCTGGCTGAGCCCTGCGATCCGAGTCATCTCCTTCGCGAGCGTCTCGTTCAACGAGAGCTCGTCGTAGCTGTACAGCGTGTCCTTTTCGTTGCGACCCGGCGTGATGAGCTTGCGGATCTTGGCGTCCGGCACGGCGATCTGCCGAACGGTCCGTTCGGTCGTCGGGTCGAACGCCCATTGGAGGAAGAGCACGAGCGGGTCGATGCCCTGCTCCTTCTGGTCCGGTGTGAGGCGCTTCGGGGACTCGGTGCCGCAGATCGATCGGACGGCCTGGCGTGCGTGCGCGTCGAGCGGCTTGTAGCGCCCGTCGGAGAGAACGGGGATGCCACGTAGCCGCGTGACGTCGATCGTCATGTGGGCCGACTGCGTCGCGTCCTGCGCACCGGCGATCGCGCACAAGGCGGCCACGACGACCAGAGACATGGGCTTCATCACGCGACTCCCGAATGGTTCGACGGTTTCTCGAGTCGGCGGCGTACCGGCCCGAGGTAGTAATAGACGGCGGCGATCGGAGCGGCGATCAGGAGGGTCATACCGAAGACGAAGGCGGGCCATCC
This sequence comes from Planctomycetota bacterium, assembly GCA_044222185.1. Lineage (GTDB taxonomy): Bacteria > Planctomycetota > CAIWVZ01 > JBGANV01. The sequence goes on along the minus strand of JBGANV010000001.1, from coordinate 1,503,950 downwards.
GTGGAGGGGGAGGTTCCACTCAGGCTTCAACCCCTGAAGCGCCGCGTAGGTGCCGAAGACCACAGGTCCGGCCGCCACGGCTGCAAGCGCCCGTGCTGCCTGCCAGAGGTGGGCTGCATGACCCGCGTTTCTTCTCTCGAGGTCGATACGGATGAGCCGCAGGGTGGGCTTCATGAAGAAGACGACGATCAAACCAAGAAAAACCACGGCGCACGCAGGGTAGATGATCGCGAGGCCGGGATCTCGGTTGACCTGGAGGAACGTGGTTTCGCCGTCGCGGGCGAACCTGGCCTGGAAGAGCCGCCACCCGTCGAGTCGGAGGGGGTGGTTCATGTCGATCTTGATGTCCGCGCCGTCCTTGAACTTCTCGGGGTGGCGGAGCTCGCAGTACGACTCGAACGTCCGCTCCTCGGTGGACCCGGGATAGAAGTCGCGGTGAAAGTCGTTGAGCTTCAGGGAGAACCCCAGCTTCTTCGAGGTGGGTTTCCAGGAGAGGATGTACTCACGATCGCCGTGCTCGAAGATCGCCGCCTGGCCGAGCCGAAGCCACGCCTGGGGCGGGGTGGCGGGCGATCCTGCGCCGCCCTCGACGCGGATGCGCACGGACTGGTCGTCCACGTGCGTGTCGAGGAATTCGAAGAAGCGGTCGACCTTCAGCTTGTGGAAGATTCCGGCGGGAGTGAGCTGGAAGGCCGGCATGGGGAGGGGAAGGGGTTCGCCTTCGACGAGCGGACCCGAGCTCCGCTCTCCGGCTGCCGGCACGTACACCCAGTGAACACGGTCGCGAACTCCGACGAGGTAGAGGTGCGGCCCCTCGATCGGAAGCTGGGGCGTGAAGTCGTAGCGCGCGTAGTAGCCGTACTTCCGCTTGTCGGGGACGGCCGGGTTGCGCTCCGCTGGCCGCGGCGCTGGGAAGAACGCGAACACACGCTGGGCGTCCTCGCCCTTCGGTCCGCTGAACGCGATCGACACCGTCGGGTTGATCGTCTGCCCGGGCGTCACGTCCACTTCCGTCCGACCGTCCTCGCCCAGGCTCCAGTTGTCGAAATAGTTCCGCACCTGCACGTCGATTTCGGTGCCCGAGATCCGCCCGCCGCCACGGATCGGCGCGGGTTGACCGTCCGCACGCGGGGAGGCAGATGGCTCGACCGGGATCGCGAGCACCTGCTTGTCCGTATCGTCGTAGATCAGGATCTGCCCGTGGCCGACGTGGGCGTCCTTGCGTGCGAGGGCTGCCAGGGCCTGGGACGTCCCGCTCCGAAGCGAGATCGGAAAACCGTTGCCACCACCGAAGGGCAGCTCGACCTCGCTGTTCTCCGACTCGTCGAGACGGATCCGGTCCTTCGCCCCGCCTCGCATGGTGAGGGAGAGCTCCACGCCGAGGAGCGGCTCGGAGCCATCGTCCGTCCACACCTCGCGACCGCGCGAGTTGGCGAAATAGCGATCGACGACCAACGTGAACGGCGCGTCGCCGTTCTTGGGATCCACCAGGTATTTCCGGTTCGGTTCTCGCTCCGTCGGGTTGATGTCGAAGTCGGCGACGGCCTGGAAGACCGTCTGGCGGACCGGCTGTCCCTTGGCACGACGGATGAACTCCTCGACGATGACCCGCGTCTGGGTCGAGAGCGTGAATTCCTCGCGCGACTCGCCCTCCTTCAGGCGCAGTTCGCCCTCGCTGCTCGAGATGAACGACATCAACGAGCCGATGACGACGAGTGCCAGTCCGGTGTGGACCGTGAGCCACCCCGCCTGCTCCAGACGGAACGGATACTTGCGGAACGTCGCGCAAAGCATGGAGACGCCGCCGGTGAAGAAGATCGTTCCGAACCACCACGAGCGGTACACGAGGTACTGGGCGGCCTTGGTGCCGAACTCGTTCTCGACGTCGATCCCGTGCCAGAGCAGCACGGCGATGGCGGTCATGAGGACCATCCCGAACCAGATGTTTCCCAGCGCATGCATCGTGCGGCAGATCGACCGCAGGAGCGCGCCCGGCAGCTCGAGCCGGGGCTTGGGGCGCGATGTGAGCAGGAGCGCGGCGACCGCGCCCGCGAAGCCGGTGACGACGCTCCCGATGGAGGCGGCGCGAGGCCAGTCCCTGTCGAGACCGAGCGCGGCGGCTGCGAGGGTCACGATGAACCCGGCGTGCCCGAGCAGGAACATCCACGGCGAATGATTCCGCCGCTCGGCTGCGATTGCTGCCACGAGTCCGAACGCGAGCGCCGAGGCCATTCCCCGCGCGATGAAGCCCATGCGCTCGGGCGAGCCCCAGGGATCATCCGTGAAGCGGAACAGGTAGAAGGGCCCGACGATCAGCAACACGTCGAGGACGAGGATGAGCGTCAGCAGGGCGAGGCAGGGCGTCATGTGCCCCTTCGGCATCGAGGCGAGGCCTCCGCGCCGCGGGCATTCGGGGTTGGCGGTCGCGGCCGGTGCCGGAGGTGTCGTCGCGCTCAAGGAGGCTCCATGTCGTCGGGCGCACCGCGAGGGCGGCCCGGGTCAGCGCATCAGGGCGCAGCGGTCGTGGCTCGACCTTCAGCGGCCGTCGCCTTGGCGGCCGCAGGGTCGGAGATGAAAGTCTCGACGTCCTGGGAGGTCTTCATCGAGCAGAACTTCGGCCCGCACATGGAGCAGAACTCCGCCGACTTGAAGTAGTCCTCGGGAAGGGTCTGATCGTGCATCGCGCGGGCGGTGTCCGGGTCCAGGCTCAGTTCGAACTGCTTCTCCCAGTTGAACTCGTAGCGCGCCTTCGACAGCGCATCGTCGCGGTCGCGAGCACCGGCTCGGTGACGGGCGACGTCCGCGGCGTGTGCGGCGATCTTGTAGGCGACGATCCCCTGATGGACGTCGTGCACGTCGGGGAGGCCGAGGTGTTCCTTCGGCGTGACGTAGCAGAGCATGGCCGCGCCGGCCCAGCCCGCGAGGGCGGCGCCGATGGCGGAAGTGATGTGGTCGTAGCCGGGCGCGATGTCCGTGACGAGCGGGCCCAGGACGTAGAAGGGCGCCTCGTGGCAAACGGTCATCTGCCGTTCGATGTTCATCTTGATCTGGTCCATGGGGACGTGCCCAGGGCCCTCGACCATCACCTGGACGTCGCGCTCCCAGGCGCGCGCCGTGAGTTCTCCCAACGTGTCGAGCTCGGCGAACTGCGCGCGATCGGATGCGTCGTGGAGGCATCCCGGGCGGAGCGAATCGCCGAGGGAGAGGGACACGTCGTACCGCCGGCAGATCTCCAGCAGTTGCGAGTAGTGCGAGTAGAACGGGTTCTGCTTCCTGTGCGCGATCATCCACTTGGCGAGGATCGCGCCGCCGCGAGAGACGATCCCCGTGATGCGACCCTTCACGAGCTCGAGGTGCTCGAGAAGGATGCCGCAGTGGATGGTCATGTAGTCGACGCCTTGCTTCGCCTGCTGCTCCACGACTTCGAGCAGCAGTTCCGGAGTCAGGTCCTCGATGCGGCGCACCATCTCGAGCGCCTGGTAGATGGGCACCGTGCCGATGGGGACGGTGCTCTTGCGGAGGATCGCTTCGCGGATCCCGTTGATGTTGCCGCCCGTCGACAGGTCCATCACGGTGTCGGCGCCGAGCTTCATGCAGACTTGGAGTTTTCGCAGCTCGCCATCGAGGTCAGATGTGACCGCCGAGTTGCCGATGTTGGCGTTGATCTTGCACCGCGTCGCGATCCCGATGCCCATGGGTTCGAGCTCGGGGTGGTTGACGTTGGCGGGGATGATCAGGCGGCCGCGCGCGACCTCCGCACGCACGACTTCGGGGTCGATCGACTCGCGCCGCGCGACGTGGGTCATCTCCTCGGTGAGAACGCCGTTGCGCGCATAGTGCATCTGCGTCACGCACCGATCGTTTCGACGCTTGTCGACCCAGTTCTGTCTCATGTTTCGTCCTCGTGCGAGTCGGTCACTGTACGGGCACGGTTTTTCGCGATCAAGCACGCGCGCCGCGCGCGTCACGGCGTGGACGACGGAGTTTCGGCGCGGATTCGTGCTGAAGTCGCCCAGCGACTACCGCGCGTCCGCCGATGCAGCGCCCAGATCTCGCTTCCGATGCCCAGCGTCATCGCGGCTCCGCTCGCGAGGCGCATCCACCACGCATCGCGTGCACTCGCGAGAACCGTCGCCGCTGGCGCGAGTGCCGTCATCGCCTGAGCTTCGGCGACGCCGGCGACCAGAAGCGAAAAGACCATCCCACCGATTCCCGCGGCGAGGCACCAGAATCCGAGTTCGCCTGCCAGCCGGATGCGAGGCGATGCGGATCCGCTCGAATCGAGCGCATGCCATGCACCGGCCAGAAGCCAGGGAACGATCACGCCAGCGAGCCCGAGGTGGGCGTGCGCAATGCGGACGTCCGTCGACGCGAGCAGGTCGCGCAGTGCAGGGAAGTTGGTGGCCGTCGACTGGAGGATCAGGAGACTCAGGAAAGCCAGGCCCAACAGCACGTGCCGCCAGGCTACGTCGGTCACGGCAAGCGACGCGTGGCGAACCGCCGACGAGACCATCCGGAGCGCCCACCCGAGGGTGACGACGCACCAGATCGCACCGGCGATCCAGGCGATCCAGGAATTGCCGGGCGCGTTCGACACGCGCATCGACAAGAACGGTCCGAGCGCCAGCGTCGACACGACGAGCGCGGCGAACCGCTGGCCGGGGACGTCGGCGGCGATCGCACGATGGACGCTCTCCGCCGTGGCGGCCGCCACGAGGAACAGCCCGGCAGCGGCGAGCACGTGGGGGCTCATCATCGTGAATGCCGCGGCGATCTGGATCCGCGGGATGACTGGGCTCGCCAGTGACGCCACGTGCGCTGCGGCGATCACGGCGTGGCCCGCGAGGAGCGCGCCGCGAATGGCGTCGGGACCTCGCGCACTCCATGCGGTGAGGACGCCGGCGATCGGAACACCGACGACGAGGAGTTCGGCCCAAGCCGGCATTTCGACGAAGAGCACGCCGCTCGCATGTCCCAGGCTGACGGCGATCAACCCGCCAACCAGCCCGACGTTCGCGAGGACGACGGCGGCGATGACGCGTGCGGGCCGCCGGCGGTTCGGGTCACCGAGTGTCGCCGTGACGCCCAGCGCGGCGCACAAAAGCGCGCCGATCAGCATCGAGTGCGTGTGCGCCGTCCGGATCACCGGGTACGTGTGATGGGCCCTCTGCGCCATGAAGCCCGGGTCCAGGAGTTTCACCGCGGCCGTCAATCCGAAGCCGCACGCGAGGACCACCCAGACCGCCGCCGTGGTGAAGCACCAGCGGGCGCCGCTGGCTGCGGGGGACGGGGCCCGCTCGTCGGAACGCTCCGCCGCCATGGTCAGCGTCTGCGAAAGGCCGCCGAGTCGAGCGTGACGTCGGCGGTTTGATTCGCGATCACCGTCACCTCCGCGGTTGCCGATCCCAGTTTCTCGTGCCACAAGGCGAGCGTGCGTTTGCCGGCCGGGACGCCATCGAGCGACACCGTTCCGTTCGCAGCCGTGACGCCCACGTGGGGATGATTCGTCGCGATGATGAAGGCCTTCATCCAGTCGTGCAGCGGGCAGGTCACGACGAGAATGCCCGGCGCGATCACTTCGCCGCTGACGGCGCGATCGCGCGTCGGGATGAGCGTGTTGAAGAGCGGCGTTCCGGCCAGCGTGGCGACGGACGCGGAGTGAGACATCCGGTCCGAGTTGGTGATCGTGATCGCCTTGCCGACGGGAGCGAACGCGACGTGGGGAGAAAACCGGCAGCAACGGTTGTCGAGGACGAGCGGGGCGAGCGGAGCGTGCGCTCCCGCGGAGACGTCCTTCACGGACACGGCCACGTCGCGCAGGCCCTTCGTGGCCGCATCGACGACGAGGGACTCGTCGTAGTTCACCGTGCCGTCACAGCTGGCGCAGTAGCTCACATCGTCCGGATTCCGGAGCTTCCAGTCTTCGGGAAGCGTGATCGGACGCGACGCGGGCGCGTCGCCGTCGAACGTCACTCGAACGCGGATCGAACCGACGGCGGTTTCGGCGGGCGGCTTCGATGGGCCTCGTGAGGCGGACTCCTCAGGCGACGGGCGCGCGGCGGAGTCGGGCTTGGCCTGGTCGTTCGGACCGCACGCGACGCAGAGCACCGCAACGAGGACGGCAGACGTGGCTCGTGAGATCACCGGAATCCTCAGGATTTCAGAAAGACGAAACCGACGACGGCGACGTGGATGAAGAGCGACACGATGGCGGTGATCTTGAACGCGAGGCGGTGTGTCTTGTGCCGGAACATGCTCATGGCGCAGAGACCACCCAGGGCTCCTCCCGTGATCATGAGGGCGAGCAGGTTGCTCTCGCTCACTCGTCGGCGGTTGCGGATGGCCCGCCACTTGTCCCAGCCGAACAGCGCGAACGTGATGAGGGAGAACGCAGCCACGTGGGCGAGCGCGATCCAACGGAACGGCGCCCGAACGACGATGAGGACGACCACCTCGACGACGACTGCCGCCGCGAAGACCCAGGAGGTGAAGCCGATCCGGTCCAGTGGCGACGGACGTGCTTCGGTTCGCGGCGACGCTGCGGGGCCCTGCGGCATGGGCGATCATAACGCGGCGCCGCGCGTGTCGGGGCGCGGGGGTCAGGGGCGACGGAGCGGCACGTCGAGCGTCGTATCGCAGCGCACACGGAAGCTCCGTCCGTCGGAGAGCGTGCCTTCCGCGTCGATCCAGTCGACGGGTGTCGGAAGTCGCAGCGCGATGCTCCATGGCGCCATGGGAGCCGGAGAGGCGTCCGCCGCGGCGGCCGGAGTCGAGAGCCGCAGCGTCCGCACGATTGCGCCTTCGGGGGTGGAGGGCTCGACGTCCACGGTCACGAACAACCCGGCGCCATCGCGGACGACGACGGTCCTCAAGACCGGGGCATCTGCCGATGGCTTCGACTCGGGCTGTGGGGGTGCTCCGATGGGCGCGGTCGGGGGCTTCTCCGAGCAGGCGGAGAGCGTCAGGGTCGCGACGGTGAGCGCCGCGAGGGCGATGGATGACGCGGTCGGCACGTTGCGACGTTCGCCGTCGCGGGAAGGCGAGTCAAGCCTCGCGCTCGAATCCCCGAGCCGCCGCCACCACGGCCGTTCAGGAGATCGGGTGATCCTGGGCTCCCGAGGGCGGAGCGACCTTCCGGTATCCCAGGTCCTTCACGATGGAGAGCACCTCGGTCCACGAGGGAAACGCCCGTCCCTTGTCGAACTTGAATTTCTCGATCGCTCGGATGAACTCCAGTGCCTCGTCGTCGACGGCCGTGCTGAACTGGGTGATCCGTTCGGTCTTCGTCTTGGGTGGTTCGTTCCCTGTCTCAGCCATCTTCGCCGCCATTCAATCTCTCCAGGGGAACCCATGGGAGCGTCCGGAGATGGCGCACTCCCGAAACCTGGGGTCTCTCGCAGTATCGGCCGAGGCGGGGCAGCGAGTGTTGGGAACTCGGCCGAACGTCAGCCCGAACGGTCGAGGACGGTGAGAACGTTCGCGGCGGTGACGGGCGAAATCACGCCGAACTCGGTCACGATTCCCGCGATGAGATCGGCCGGCGTCACGTCGAAGGCCGGCGAGAACACGCGGGCGCCGGCGGGTGCCACGCGACGGCCGGCGAGCATGGTGACCTCGTCGCCGGGACGCTCCTCGATGGGGATTCCGGCCCCGTCGGCCAGCGACAGGTCGAACGTCGACTTGGGTGCGACGACGTAGAAGCGAGCGCCATGTGCGCGGGCGTTCACGGCGAGCGAATAGGTGCCGATCTTGTTGGCGGTATCGCCGTTCCGTGCGATGCGGTCCGCGCCGACGAACACTTTCGTCGCCCGGCCCGAGCGGAGAACGACGGCTGCCGTGTTGTCGCACACGAGGGTCGCATCCACCCCGGCACGCACGAGCTCCCACATGGTGAGTCGCGCGCCCTGCAACAAGGGCCGCGTCTCACAGGCGTAGACGACGGGACGCTTGCCATCGGCATGCGCGGCGAGGATCCCCGCGAGGGCCGTGCCCTCGCCGGCCGTCGCCAGCGCGCCGGTATTGCAGTAGGTGAGGACGCCGTCGCCCGGGTCGATCAACGACGAGCCGTGTCGTGCCAGGGCGCGACAGACGGACTTGTCGTCGCCGAGAATCCGCATCGCTGCGTCGAAGGCGGCCCGGCGCTGTTCGGCCGGGGCCGTCGAGGGATCGAGGGCCGCATCGACCCGGCCGATGGCCCAGGCGAGGTTGACGGCGGTCGGGCGGGCGCTCCGCAGGCGCTCGGCGCCAGCGCGCCGCGCAGCCGCGAAACCCGCGGGGTCGTTCGGGGCCGCGCGCAGTGTGAGGAAATAGCCGAACGCCGCTGCCACGCCGATGGCTGGCGCGCCGCGCACCGCGAGGCGGCAGATCGCGTCGCGGACGACCTCCGGGTCGGCCGTCGCGATCACCGCGACCTCGCCCGGGAGCCTTGTCTGGTCGAGGATTTCGACGTGGCCGTCGCTCCCTCCACGCCACGCCAGCGTCTCGACCTTCGAGTCCGGATTCGCGTCCATCAGGCGAGATCGGGGACCGGGCGCCCGGTGATGCGTTCGTAGATCTCGATGTAGCGGCTCCGAGCCAGGCTCGCGACCTCGGCGGGCAGGCGCGGTGGCGGCGACTGCTTGTCCCACGGCTGCGTCTCGAGCCAATCGCGAACGACCTGCTTGTCGAAGGAGGGCGGGTCGCCGCCGGTCGGCAGGACCTTGTCCGCCTCCTCCTTCTTCCAGAACCGGCTCGAGTCCGGCGTGAGCACTTCGTCGACGAGCACGATCCGGCCGTCGCGCTGGCCCCACTCGAATTTCGTGTCGCAGATGATCACGCCGCGACTGCGGGCGTGCTCGCCGCAAGTCGAGAAGACGTTCAGCGTGCGATCGCGAAGCGCGGCAGCGGTCGACTGTCCGAGGCTCTCCGCCATCACTTCGAAGGAGATGTTCTGGTCGTGGCCCGTCTGCTCCTTCGTCGACGGAGTGAAGAGCGCGGGGTCGAAGCGGTGGTTCTTCTTCAGCCCGGGTGCGAGCTTGATGCCGCAGACCATTCCGGTCTTCTGGTAATCCTTCCAGCCGCTTCCGAGCAGGTAGCCACGCGCGATGCACTCGAACGGGTAGACGGCCGCCTTCTTCACGAGCAGTGTGCGCCCGCGCAGGACGTCGGCGTGCGCGCGGACGGCCGCGGGCATCTTCATGACGTCGCTCTCGACGACGTGGTGCTCGACCTTGCCGCCGACGAGACCGAACCAGAAGAGCGAAAGCTGCGTGAGCACGATGCCCTTTCCCGGGATGGGGTCGGGAAGGACGTGGTCGAATGCCGAGATCCGGTCGGTGGCGATGAGGAGGAGGTGATCGGCGTCGACCTTGTAGAGGTCGCGGACCTTGCCTCGGTGAAGGAACTCGAGCCCGGAGAGGGAAGTGCTTTGGACGGCGCGCATTCTCTTGACCTCGCTCGTGATCCGCGCGACGGACGAACTCCGCCGTGCTTCACGCGTGCGCGGCGGCCGTCGACGACGCGCGCACTATACGAAGGTCAGCGGGGGCGCCTACTGTGCTGGCGGATCATGTCCACCGCGTGCTCAGTCACCTCGAGGAACTCGATCCCCGCCTCGTAGGTCCCATTCAGCGCGCGTGTGACGTGAACGACGCGCCCGACGGCCTCGATCAGCTCGTCGCCAAGCGCGATGCTGAAGCGGTAGCGATCGCCGATGGTGAACGGGGCGACGTACTGCACGCGCACGCCGAACTCGTTCAGGTCGAGCGTCACGCCCATTCCGAGGCACTGCGTTCCGCTGTTGGTGCCCACGTTCGCATGGATCACCAGGTTGCCAGTTTCCTGGCGCGACGTGCTCCGTCGGTCTTGAGGGATCATGAGTCGTTCCGCGTCGTAATGGAGACGAGCGGGATCGTGCCGAGGCGCGAGCGTTCGCGCGATCGAGGACCCGATTCCGGCTGCCCAGTCGCCGCCTTCGTCCTATCGACGGGAGCGGGCGCATGTCTTTAGCGACATGCACGTGGCTGGTACTTTGGCCCGCCTGTTTTTCCGCGTTGCGGCGGGTTCATCGAACCCGGTCTGCGCCTGCGGGTTGTGACGATCGGAGAAGTCCTCATGTCCCACTGCTGCCTCCGTGGCCTGCGGTTCGCATTCGCTGCCGCCGTGGTCGTTCTCGTCCTGCCCGCCCAGGGAGATCGTGAAAAGCTGCGGGAATCCACGCTCAGGGAACTCCAAGGCGAGAACGTGGGGACGGGTGAGGCGGAGGCGAAGTCGCGGGCCCGCTGGCCCCAGTACGACCGGGAGATCGAGGCCGGAATCGCGGACCAGGCGAAGGTCGTGGCTGCCGGCGGAAGCGAGGTTCAAAACCACCTGGAGGTGCTCGCGAATCGGGCCCGCGTCCAGGAGACGCCGGTCGCTTTCTACCTCTACGGCCGCATGCTCGGGATCGTGGACCGCCTCGAGGAGGCGAAGGTCCAGTTCGAGACCGCCATCAAGCAGGATCCGTTCTTCCCCTGGGCCTACCACGGGCTCGGCACCTGTTACGCGAAACGCGATCGGTTCGAGGACGCCGTGAAGGTCTACCGCCGGGCCATCGAGCTCAATCCGCGCCTGACCCGAACGATGGAGCCTCTGGCCGCGTGCCTGATCAAGCTCGAGCGGTACGACGAGGCGGAGGCCACGCTGAAGCGATTGCTCGAACTCGATCCGATGAACACCGAGGCGTGGATGACGACGGGCAAGCTCAACGGCGCGCGGACGCGGTTCGCCGACGCCGTCGCCGCGTTCCGCAAGGTCACCGAGCTCGACGTCACGAACGCCGAGGCCAGGATGATGGTCGCCTACTACCTCCGCAAGGGCGGGCAGCTCGCCGAGGCGGCAACCGCATACCAGGCCATGGTGCAGAAGAACCCGGCGGACTTCGGGGCCTGGCTCGGGCTCGGTGAGACGCGCCTCATGATGGGCAAGAACCACGAGGCCGCTGACGCCTTCGAGGCGGCATCGAAAGTGCTGCCTCCCAACGCGAACATCTCGTCCGCCGAACTCACCAAGCGGATCGCCGAGCTTCGGGGCCGGGCGCCGACCGAGAAGCGCGATCCCCGCGCCAAGAGCCCGCAGGAGTGGATCGACATCCTGAAGAACAGCACGGAGCAGGAGCGTTGCCTCGAGGCCATGCGCGTGCTCTCGAGCTACCCGAGCTTCGACCCCGACATCTACAAGGCCTACGTCCAGGCCGTGAAGTGCAAGTTCGCCCCGGTTCGTGTCCTCGCGATCGCGGAGATGGGCAAGCGGTGGGAGGGCCAGCTCGAGGACCTCACGCCCCTGATTTCCCTGTTCGTCGCCGACGACAAGGATCCGCTGGTGCGCGCCATGGCTGCACACGTGCTGGGGATGAGCAGGCACGACGCCGCCGTCCCCGCATTGATCAAGGCGCTCGGCGACCGGGACACGTACGTCTTTGCCGAGGTCCACGAGGCTCTGCTCAAGATCACGCCCGCATCGGTCGATGCGATTCTCCCGGCGCCGCTCGACGCCGCCGCGATGGAAGCGACGCAGAAGGCCTGGAAGGCCTGGTACGACCAGAACGTGGACCGCTACCGCAAGTACGAAAAGAAATAGCCCAAGGAGCCTCTCACGTGCGAACGGGAACGATCATGGTCGCCGGCGGTGCCGGCTACATCGGAAGCCATTGCCTGCGTCACCTCCGCGAAGCCGGCTTGGACGCGTTCGCCTTCGACAACCTCTCGACGGGACACGGCGCGTCGGTTGCGGGCGCCGACTTCGTTCAGGGTGATCTTGCCGACGCCGCGCTGATCGAGAAGACGATGCGCGACCGAAAGGTCTCGGCCGTCTTCCACTTCGCGGCGTCCTGCTACGTGGGGGAGTCCGTCACCGATCCGGAGAAGTACTACCGGAACAACGTCGCGACGACGCTGACCCTGCTCTCGGCCATGCGCCGCGCGAAGGTCGACACGTTCATCTTCTCGTCCACGTGTGCGACGTACGGGAACCCGGTCCAGGACCTGATGGACGAGTCTCATCCCCAGAGCCCGATCAATCCCTACGGCTGGTCCAAGCTCATGGTCGAGCGGATGCTCGCGGACTTCGCGGCGGCGTACGGGATGAAGTACGTCGCGCTCCGCTACTTCAACGCGGCCGGCGCCCATCCCGACGGCACCATCGGCGAAGACCACGATCCCGAAACGCACCTGATCCCGCTCGTCCTGCAGGTGGCATTGGGCAAGCGGGCCGACATCCAGGTCTTCGGCAACGACTACGCGACGCCGGATGGGACCTGCATCCGCGACTACATCCACATCCTCGATCTGGCGGAGGCGCACCGCCTCGGACTCGACTATCTGGACCGCGGCGGAAAGAGCACGGCATTCAACCTTGGAAACGGCGCCGGCTACTCGGTGCTGGAAGTGATCCGAGCCGCCGAGAAGGTCACTGGGAAGAAGATCTCGTTCCGCATCGCGCCGCGCCGCGCCGGTGATCCCGCCCGCCTCGTCGGCAACAGCACCCGTGCGCGCGAGACGCTGGGCTGGCACCAGAAGTTCGGTGACCTTCCGACGATCCTCGAGACCGCATGGAAGTGGCACCAGGGCCACCCGGACGGCTACGGCCGGCGCAAGCAGGGCTGATCGCCGCGCCCATTCCGGCCGAGAGGTGGGGGATCCGGTTCGCGAGGTTGGGTCGCGGACCCTCGCAAGCGATACTCGCGCCATGCGCGGAAAACCTCTCGCTCTGGCCGTCGTCGGCGTGCTGTTGCTTTCCTCGTCCCTCACTCCGAGGGTTTTCGCCCAGGGCGGCGCCTCGCGCGCCGCGACGATCGATCGCCTCGGCAAGATCCTGCGTGACGTCAAGGCGCCGAAGGTCACCGCGGGCGTGGCGGTCGGCATGGCCGGGGAGCGCGAGCCGTTCTTCACCCACGACGCAACCACGCCGCTGACGCCCGCCTCGAACGAGAAGATCCTCACGACGGCGTCCGCTGCCCTGCTGCTCGGGCTCGACCACGAGATCCGGACGGAGGTCATCGCCCACGGCGACGTGTCGAACGGCGTCCTCGCGGGCAACCTCCGCGTTCGCGGCGAGGGCGATCCCACCTTCGGCGCGCAGGACCACGGAGAGACGCTCGCCAAGCTCGAGTTTTTCGCCGACCGGCTTCGCGCGCAGGGGTTGACTCAGGTCGCGGGCGACCTGCTCGTCGACGACTCTGCCTTCGATCAGGACTTCGTGGGGCCCGATTGGCCGACGAGCGATCCGAGGACGACTCCGTATCTCGCCCAAGTTGCGGCCCTCTCGCTCGATGATGGCTGCGCCCGGGTCGTCGTGACTCCCGGTGGCGTCGGGAAGACCCCGGCGCTCTCGGTCGTTCCTGACGTGGGACACATCACGCTGAAGAACTCGCTCTCGACCACGGACGGCAAGAAGCCCGCCGGGTTCCGTTTCGATCGCGACGAGGGGTCGAACCAGGTCACGGCCGTAGGCGCCGTTCGCCGTGGCGGATCCACGACGTCGCATTTCGTCGCGGTTCATGATCCCGCCTTGCATTTCGGCCGTGGATTCCGCCAGGCGCTCGAGCACCGAGGCATCACGGTGAAGGGCGAGGTTCGGAGGTCGAAACCGGAGGAGCGCACGGGAGGAACGGTCCTCATCCGCTACGGGACGCCGTTGTCACGGATCTTCCCCTACCTCCTCAAGGAGAGTCAGAACCACCGCGCGGAAATGGTGTTCAAGCACCTGGGGTTCGCCACCGGGAACACGGGCTCGTTCGCCGGCGGCGGTGCAGCGGTGGACCGGGCTCTGGAGAAGATCGGCGTCCCCCGCGAGGGGCTCGTCGTCGCGGACGGCTCTGGGCTCTCGCGCAAGAACCGCATGACGGCGCGTGCGCTCTTCGGCGTCCTCTCCGAGATCTCGAAGACCGACGCGGGCGAGGCCTATCGCGAGTCGCTGGCCGAGCCGGGCGAATCGGGAACGCTCGAGAAACGACTCACGGCGCTCGCAGGGCGGCTGTTCGCGAAGACGGGCACTCTGAACGGCGTCAGCACGCTTTCGGGATACGTGTTGTCGGCGGGCGGCCGATGGGTCGCTTTCGCCGCGCTCATGAACGGGACGGAGAATCGCGCCGTCATGAAGAAGCTCCAGGACGAGGTCGTCGAAGCGCTCGCCGCGATGAACGGCGATGCCTGACCTCTTCGGCTCCGATGAGCCGGTGACGCGGCCGACGCCGGTGAAGGGGGCACCTCTCGCAGATCGCATGCGGCCCCAGCGGATCGAGGACCTGGTGGGCCAGCACGTCGTCGGGCCGGAGTCACTGCTCTCGGAGCTTCTCGCTGCGGAGGCAATGCCGTCCCTTCTCTTCTGGGGACCACCGGGTTCGGGCAAGACGACGCTCGCGCGGCTGCTCGCCGAGCGCACCGGGCTCGCATTCGCGCCGTTCTCCGCCGTGCTGCAGGGCGTGAAGGAACTGCGGCAGGTGATCGACGACGCGCGACAACGGCGGGCCCGCTCGGGCCGCGCCACGCTCCTCTTCATCGACGAGATCCACCATTTCAACCGCTCGCAGCAGGACGCGCTCCTGCCGCACGTGGAGGACGGCACCGTCACGCTGATTGGCGCGACGACGGAGAACCCGTCCTTCCACGTGAATGCGGCACTCCTCTCGCGGTGCACGACGCTCGTCTTCCAACCGCTCGACGAATCGGCCTTGCGAGAGATCGCCGCGCGGGCGCTCCAGGACCGAGACGTGGGACTCGCATCGCACGGCATCACCCTGGATTCGGACGCCATGCAGCTGCTCGTGGCGGGAAGCCACGGGGATGCTCGCAGCCTCCTGAATCGCCTCGAAGGACTCGTCCTCGCGGCGGCGCGGCGCGGTCGCAATCGGGAGATCGGCAGCAAGGAAGCGGCGCAGCTCCTCCAGACCAAGCCGCTCGCCTACGACAAGAAGGGCGACCAGCACTACGACCTGATTTCGGCGTTGCACAAATCGATCCGCGGCGGCGATCCGCAAGCGGCGCTCTACTACCTGGCGCGCATGCTGGAGGCGGGAGAGGAGCCGCTCTATCTGTGCCGGCGCCTGGTTCGGATGGCCTCCGAGGACATCGGCCTCGCGGATCCGGGCGCGCTTCGCGTGGCGCTCGATGCGACGGAGACCTACCGCTTCCTCGGCTCGCCCGAGGGTGAGCTCGCCATCGCGGAGGCGGCCGTCTACCTCGCGACGGCGCCGAAGAGCAACTCCGTCTACTCGGCGTGGGGTGCGGTGAAGGAAGAGATCAAGCGCGGTGCGGTGCACGCCGTCCCCACGTATCTGCGCAATGCGGCCACGACGCTGATGAAGCGCCTCGGTTGGGGAGACGGCTACCAGTATCCGCACGACTTCGACGAAGCGGTCGTCGATCAGCAGTTCCTTCCGGGGCCGCTCGCGGGACGCGAGTGGTACGTCCCCTCGTCCTTCGGTCACGAGAAGGAGATCGCGCGACGGATCGCCTGGTGGAACGACGTGCGCAAGAAACTCGCGGCCGGCGGGGCGGATCCCCCGGCGGCGCGACCCGGAGATTCCCATGGCTGACGTCGGCAAGTTCATCGAAACGGTTTCTCGCGAGGCGGGTGCGATCCTGATGCGGCACCACGGGCGCCTCACGCAGGTGGACAAGAAGGGGCGGCGCGACCTCGTCACCGTCGCCGATCGGGAGTCGGAGGCGCACGTGATCGCCCGGATTCGCGATGCGTTCCCCGGCGACGCGATTCTCGCCGAGGAGACGCTCTCGGGACAGAAGATGGCCCCGCGGTTGTGGGTGCTCGATCCGCTCGACGGCACGACGAACTTCGTCCACCGCATTCCGCACTTCGCGGTCTCGTTCGCGTTCTGGGAGAACGGGCGGCCGATCGCCGCGTGCGTCTACAACCCGAAGCTCGAGGAGTGCTACACGAGCGTCGTCGGAGGTGGTGCGTTCCTCAACGGAGCCCCGATTCGGTGCAACACCCAGCCCGAACTCGGCGAGGCCCTTCTCACGACGGGTTTCCACTACCGGCTCGAGCAACTGCCTGACAACAACCTCCAGCACTTCGTCGACCTGGCGCTTCGCGCGCGCGGCGTGCGGCGCCTCGGATCGGCCGCGCTCGATCTCTGCTACACCGCCGACGGCAGGTACGACGGCTTTTGGGAACTGCACCTGTCACCGTGGGACGTGGCTGCGGGCGGACTGATCGCGATGGAGGCGGGCTGCCGTGTCACGGACTTCGAGGGCGGAAACGACTGGCTCTTCGGTGGGCGGGTCCTCGCGGCCAATCCCACGCTGCACGACCGAATCCGCGAGATCCTGGCGACGTCGGCGCGGGGAGGGTGAAGCGGGCGACGGCGCGCGACGCGCGCGTCGACGACTCACACGGGCGGAGTCACCAGGGCGAGCCGTCGTGGAGGCGACGCGTACGACCGCGAGGATGAGTTGGCGGATCCGGCGAACCTCGTCACACCGCCTTTGGTGCCGATCCTTGCCCGACGCTCCCACGTCGCCGACGCGCATCCACCGGAGGTACGCGGACCGTGGCCGCCGTAACCCGACCGCGGCCCCGTCAGCGCCCAAGCGTCGGTGGGGCCGCGAGTGCACGCCATCCATCGGCGGCGAGCGGCGCGGGATGCACCGCTGCGACGGACTCCAGCGCCCCACTGCGCGTCGCGGCCTTCGCGAGGGCCCGAGAGCGCGGAGAATCGGCAAACTCCGAAGCCTGGCTTCGATGCCGCAGTCGCGTCGTTCTCGGGCAGGCTCGTGACGCACGAAGGCGGTGGTCCGTCGCATTCACCGTGCGGACGTGGCCGCGCTCTGCGACCTGTCGGTATAGACTGCCCCGCGGGTGAGCGACGGTCGAACCGCCGGGCACCTCGAGTGTCGACGAGATCCTTCACGGCTCGTCGTCGGAGACCACCCATGAAGCGAGCGACTTCCACGGCCGTGTTCGTCCTGGCCCTCGTGGCCGTTTCGAGCCCGGCCCAGGTCGTACTGAGCGTCGACCGCCTCGACGGAGTCGATCCCGGCGCGCCGGCGCCCGCGTCCCGCATCGTGATCGACGTGTTCGCCGACGTCGCGGCGACCGACACGTGGACTGCCGCGGGCCTGCGGGCGACGACGTCCAACGGGGCGGTCCTCGTTTACGGCGCGGGGACTGCGTTGGTCAACCCGAGCACTGCGGACCGGTTCGTCACGTGCTTGAGCAAGCCGCTGGCCCGCAATGCCGACGCTCGCTTCAACGCGGCACAGGTCGCAATCGCTGGGCGGTACGACCCCACGGGCGCGACGGCCGTCACGACGGCGTCGGAGGTGAACGTCACGTGGTTCGCATCGCCGCCCGTCACGTCGACGTCGCCGAGCGTGGATGGGTACGTGGCGCGCGTCGCGATCGACATCAGCGGAGTTCCCAACATCGATCCGGCGACGGCCGGGGTCACGACCGGAGCGATCCCGCCGGGTACGGTGCTGCTTCTGACCTCTCAACCCTCGGCTGCGTCCTTCGGGACGGTTTCCGCGACGTTCGACGTGCCGACGCTTTCCGGGATCAACTGGCGCGTGTACGCGTCACCAACGAATCCGGCCCCCGCACTCACGACCATCGCCCCCACGACGGCAACCGCGGGCGGTGCGTCGTTCGTCCTCACGGCGACCGGCTCGGGCTTCGTTTTGCAGAGCCAGGTCCAGTGGAACGGTTCCAATCTCGCGACGACGGTCGTCAGCTCGAGTCAGCTCACGGCGACGGTGCCCGCAGCGAACATCGCAGTCGCCGGCAGCGCGTCGGTGCGCGTGAACACGCCGGCACCTGGAGGTGGCAACTCGGCTGCAGCGACCTTCACGATCAACAACCCGGTTCCGACGGCGACCTCGAGCAGCCCGTCGTCCATCGCGGCCGGTAGCGGTCCATTCTCGATCACGGTCAACGGCACGAACTTCAACTCCCAGACCGTCGTGACGTGGAACGGCGCGAACCTATCGACGACGTTCCTGAGCGCGACGCAGGTCCAGGCGTCGGTCCCGGCCGCGAACGTCGTCGTCGGCGCCGTCGCGAACGTGAACGCGGTCAACCCCACGCCCGGTGGCGGCACTTCCGCGAGCCTGGCGTTCACCGTGAACAACCCCGCTCCGACGCTGACGTCGACGAACCCGACTTCCGCCATTGCAGGCGCGGGAGCGTTCACGCTCACCGTGGTCGGCACGAACTACAACGCGCAGAGCGCGATCCGCTGGGACGGAGTCGCTCAGCCGACGACGTTCATCAGTGCCACGCAGCTTTCGGCGAGCATCCCGTCGGCGTTGGTCGCGACGGCGGGGCTGCGGGCCGTGACCGTGTTCAACCCGACGCCCGCGGGCGGCTCCTCGGCACCCGTGACGCTCACGGTCAACAACCCCGTTCCGACGGCGGCGTCGATCAGCCCTGCGTCGACGACCGCGGGAAGCGGGGGCTTCACGCTCGTCGTGACTGGGACGAACTTCAACTCACAGAGCCTCGTCACGTGGAACGGCTCGAACCTGAGCACCTCGCTGGTGAGCGCGACGCAGCTCCACGCCGCCGTGCCCGCGGGCAATCTCGCCGCGGGCGGGGCTCAGGCCGTACGAGTCGTGAACCCCGCGCCCGGTGGCGGAACGACGGCCCCATCGACGTTCACGGTCAACAACCCCCAGCCAGCGCTGACCTCGTTGGCACCGACTTCCGTGCCCGCGGCCTCCGCCGCGTTCACGCTCAACGTGACCGGGACGAACTTCAACGCGCAAAGCCAGATCCGGTTCGACGGAGTGTTGCAGCCGACGACCTTCATCGGCTCGACGCAACTCTCGGCGACCATCGCAGCGTCGCTCGTCGCGACGGCGGGCACGCGGAACGTTGCCGTCGACAACCCAGCGCCGGGCGGCGGTCTCTCGGGCTCGATCGCGTTCGCCATCACGAACCCGGTGCCGACCGCGACGTCCATCGGCCCGTCTTCGACCCTCGCAGGAAGCGCGGCCTTCACGCTCTCGGTCACTGGGATGAACTTCAACTCGCAGAGCCTCGTGACGTGGGATGGCGCGAACCTGACGACGTCGTTCATCAGCGCGACTCAGCTTCAGGCGAACGTCCCGGCGCCGAACGTCGCAGTGGGAGGGCTTCGCACGGTGCGCGTCGTCAACCCGGCACCGGGTGGGGGCACGTCGGCTCCGTCGACGTTCACGGTCAACAACCCGGTCCCGGCGGTGGTATCGAGCAGTCCCACGACGATCCCGGCGGGCTCGTCCACGTTCCCGGTCCTCGTGATCGGCTCCGGCTTCACGACGCAGAGCGAGATTCGATGGAACGGTGTTGCGCAGGCGACGGCGTTCATCAATGGCACGCAGCTCGTGGCGTCGATCCCCGGTTCGCTCGTCGCTGGTGCCGGCACGGCGAACGTCCAGGTGCACAACCCCGGCCCTGGCGGTGGGGATTCGGTGTCGCTGCCATTCGTCATCGTCGGGCCGTCGATCGCGGTTGTCACGCCCGCATCGATCACCATCAAGACGCTGGTTTCGCCGCCGACGACGCTCTCGGTGTTCGGCGGGGGATACGTGGCCACGTCGAAGGTGTTCGCGAACGGGGTCCAGCTCACGACGAGCTTCGTCAGCGCGGGCCAGCTCACGGCCCAGCTGCCTGCGACGATCCAGCAAACGCGTTCGCTGGGAGGAATCTGGATCGCGGTCGAGACCTCCGCCGGAGTGACGTCCAACTTCGTCGAGGTCGTCGTCGGAGGGGGCATGAATCACGGCACGGTCGGTCACGTCCCGCTTCTCGACCCGGTGCCGCCGGGGATTCCGTTCTCCGTGAACATCGAGGGTTGCGCCCCGAGCCAGCCCTTCTTCCTGCTTGGCGACGCGAGCCTGCCGGCGCCCGTTGGCGGCTGGCCGACGCCCGCTGCCGACATGGTTCTGTCCGTCGGCTCCGGCTTCTTCGTCATCCTCGACGGGATCGGGACGTTCGGCCCGCCGCTTCCTTGGGCGGTGACGTCTCCGACCGCGCCAGGCAACTCGCCACCGGGCGGCGCGTTCGTCCTGCCGGGCCTGATGAATCCCAGTCCGCCCCTGGGCTTGCACTTCACCCTTCAGACGTTGTATCTGGACCCGACGAGCCCCTTGGGTTTCAGGCTGACGTGGGGGTTCGTGAACACGAGCATCTAGGCGGGTCTGGCGAGGCTCTCGGACGAGCGCCCTCCTCCGGGCGCGGGCGCCGTTTCGGCGGCACGTTCACTTCTGGAAGATCGGCAGCCACGCGTTCGGGATCTGGAGGATCAGACACGCCACGGCGGTCGCGAATTCGTCGCCCGGGCCCGTGTCGTTCCTCCAGCGGCCGTCTGCGAGCTGGCGGCCGAGGAGATCGCGGACGAGGCGCGGCCAGTAGCGATTCCATCTCTCGCCACCGGCGAGGCGCATGGCCTGCGCGGCGTAGTAGTTGCCGTACCAGAAGTAGAAGTGCGTGCCGAAGTAGCGACTCGTCGTCGGGTACTCGGCCTCGATGAAGTCGAGCGCACGGGCGTACTCGCGTTCCTCGTAGATGCCCGCGCTCTGAAGCGCCGTGGCTGCCGCCGCGTTGATCGCAAAGGACGTCTTCGTGTATGCCGCCGTGCCGCGAATCTTGTAGTAGAAGCAGCCCTGGCTGGAGCCGCTGGGGATCCGGCTGTCCTGGATGTAGGCGAGAACGCGATCGATGCACCGCTTGGGGACGGCGATGCCGGCGTCGCGCGCGGCGCGAAGCGCCTGGACCTGGCAGACGGTGACCGAGAGGTCTGCTTCGCTCGTGTACGGCCCATAACGCCAGGCGCCGAACTGGTTCTGACAGTCCACGATGAGTGCCACGGCCGCCTTGAGTTTCCGTTCCACGTCGGCCCGCCGCATGGGCGTCATGCCGAATGCCTGAGAGAGGAACAGCGTTGCGAACGCGTGTTCGTACATGCGCGTGTCGCTGTCGGCGATGTAGCCCTCGGCTCCGTGGTGCTGGCTCGTCCGGTCGAGCACGTAACCGATCGTCTTCTCGACGATGCGGCTCTTGGGGCCTCGGCCTGGGACCTGCCCGTTGGCGAGGAACGCGAGGCCCGCGAGCGCCGTCACTCCGACGTTCCCCTGGCCCGCGGTGTCCTGCATCTCCTTCGAGACGTAGACGAGGTAGTCGTCCATCTGCTTGTGACCCACGTCACCGGTCCAGCATCCATTGGCGTGTTGGGTCGACGCCAGGAACGCGAGACCCCGGGAAACCGCGGCGGCAATCTCGGCGTCATCGACCGCAGACGCGACCTCGACGGGTGTCGAGAGGGGCGTCCGTGCTGCGGCATCCGCATCGCCGCGCCGGAGCGACGAGCCGCCGGCGATGAGGAGTGTGAGTGCGAGGAGCCGCAGGCGTGCCATGGCACCGAGCTTATCACGCACGTCTGGCGACGGCCGCGCGGCGCGGTTCAGCTCGCGCCGAGGATCTCGAGGCATCGGTCGCCGATTGCCGCGGGCCGGATCTCCGTCAGACAGACGAGATCCTTGCAGCTGCGGTTGCGGCATGGCGAACACGGGACGCGGCGATAGAACGCGCGCTCAGGGTGTCCGAGCGGGTAGTAGTGCCGCGGATCGCCAGGTCCCAGGATCACGATGGCGTCGATTCCCTGCATGACGGCCAGGTGGACCGGGCCCGTGTCGCCCCCGATGACGAGGCGTGCCTTGCGCAGGAACCACCCGAGGCTCTTCATGGACGGAGTCTTCGGGGCGACGGTGAACGTCCCATCGGAGAGGTCGCGGAGCGCCGAGGCCATCGCGTCCTCGCCGGGGCCCCACGTCACGATCACGCGCGCTCCGACCTCGCGCTCCAGGCGCTTGCCCAACTCCGCATAGTCGGGGAGGGGCCACCGCTTGTGCGGCATGAAGTCGCTGGTGCCCGGGTGCATCAGGACGATGGGGCCGCCCGCCGGCAGCGCCGCGAAGAACTCCTCGGCTACGAGCTTGTCCGCCTCCGCGTAGTGGATCTGGGGCTGCGTGTATTCGAACGGCGCGTCCGCGAGACCGGCGAGGAGGAGGTCGCGATGTACGCGGTGGAACGCGTTGCCGCTGACCGAGAGCCGCCTGTTCGTGAAGAGCCAATTCGGCTCGCGGCACTCCTCATGCGCATAGCCGATCTTCACCGGCGCTCCGGCGAAGACCGTGCACGCCGCGCTCTTGAGGTTGCCTTGGAAGTCGATCGTGAGATCGAACTTCTTCGAGCGGAGGAGGCGGTAGAAGCGTGCGATGTCCGGGATGCTCCTGAGCACGCCGAACCGCTCCTTCCACATGTTCCGCCAGCGTGTCCTGGGGAACTCGATCAACTCGTCGATGAGCGGATGCCCCTCGAGGATGTTCTTCGCGCGGCTCTCCACGACCCACGAGATCCGCGCGTTGGGGTGCCGCCGCTTCAGCGCTTCGAGTGCGGGAAGCGCCATGATGACGTCGCCCACCGACGAGAGTCGGATGATCCCGATGTTCTCGAAGCCCTCCCGGGAGCTCATGCGTCGGTCTTCTCGGGGGCATTGCCCGCAGGCGGGGCCGCATCGGCCGCCGGGCGGTGGCGAGCGTCGTCCTCGGCGCGGACCTTGCGAATCAGCTCCTGGATCCGTGCCGCGCCAGCGACGGACGGATCGTAATGGAACTCCAGGTGCGGGGCTTTCCGCGTGCGGAGCGTCCTGGCGACTTCGCGCTGGATGTAGGCGCGCGCAGAGCTGAGGGCGAACTCCGTCGCGCTCCTGGCGCCGCCTTCCTTCAGCGTCGACCAGTACACCTTGCAGAACTCCACGTCCGGCGACAGCACGACCTTCGAGATCGTGGTCAGCTGCAACCGCGGATCCTGGAGATCGCGCAACAGCATGGTGGCGATCTTCTCGTGGATGAGCTCCTGAAGACGTGCGATGCGCGGGTT
This sequence comes from Planctomycetota bacterium, assembly GCA_044222185.1. Classification (GTDB taxonomy): domain Bacteria; phylum Planctomycetota; family CAIWVZ01; genus JBGANV01. The sequence continues at coordinate 1,481,054 of JBGANV010000001.1, read as the reverse complement.
GGTCATGGTGTCACGCGTGACCGTCGCCCCGGCTGGCGTTACGGCCAGGCCGGGGCTCGGGCAGCCACTCCGATCACCCGTCCAGCGTGCGGCGGATCTGTTCGATCTCGTAGGCCTCGATCGTGTCGCCGACCTCGATGTTGTCGAACTTGGCGACGACGATGCCACACTCGAACCCTTGCGTGACTTCGCGGACGTCGTCCTTCAGGCGGCGCAACGATCCCATCTCGCCGTCGTGCACGACGATGCCGCCGCGCGACACGCGCAGCTTGCTCGCGCGCTTGATCGTGCCATCGACGACGAAGCAGCCGGCGATCGTCCCGATCTTGGAGACCTTCCACGTCTGCCGCACCTCGGCGCGACCCGTGATGTTCTCCTTCTCTTCGGGGCGCAGCCGGCCTTCGAGGGCGAGCTTCAGCTCTTCCACCAGCTTGTAGATGATGTGGTAGATGCGGATCTCGACCTTCTTCTCCTCCGCGAGGCGGCGAGAGGCGAGGTCGGCGGAGACGTGGAAGCCGAGGATGATGGCATCCGAGGCATCGGCGAGCGCCACGTCCGTTTCCGTGATCCCACCGACGGCGGCATGGATGACCTCGGGCCGGATTTCCGGGTGGGCGAGGTCCTTGATCTCCTTCTTGAGCACTTCGAGGGATCCGTCCACGTCCGTCTTGAGGATGATCTTGAGCGAGTCGCCCTTGAGCTTCTCGAACAGCTTCTCGAGGGAGACGTGGGCCTGGCGCGCGAGCTCACGCTCACGCAGCTGCTGCATGCGCTTGTCCGCGATCTCTTTCGCCTTCGCGACGTCGTCCAGGACGTAGAACTTGTCGCCGGCGCGCGGCAGCTCGTTCAGGCCCGCGATCTCGATCGGGGTCGCCGGGCCGGCCTCGGCGATGAACCTGCCGGTATCGTTCTTCAGGGCGCGAACGCGGCCGTGTGCGATACCGCAAACGAAGACGTCGCCCTTCTTGAGCGTGCCGTTGACGATGAGGATCCGGGCCGTGTTGCCCTCGCCCCGGCTCTGCTCGGCTTCGATGACGGTTCCGCTTGCAGGGCGCTTGGGGTTGGCGCGCAACTCGAGCATCTCGCTCTCGAGTGCCAGGCGCTCCAGGAGTGCCGGAAGCCCCTTGCCGGTGAGGGCCGAGACGTCTGCGAAGAACGTGGTGCCGCCCCACTCTTCGGGCTGGAGCCCTTCGTTCGTGAGTTCCTGCCTGACGCGCTGTGGGTTCGCCGCCGGGAGGTCGCACTTGTTGACCGCCACGACGATCGGCACCTTCGCGGCCTTCGCGTGGGCGATGGCTTCCTTCGTCTGCGGCATCACGCCGTCGTCGGCGGCGACGACGAGGACGACGACGTCCGTGATGTTGGCACCGCGAGCACGCATCTCCGTGAACGCCTTGTGACCCGGCGTGTCGAGGAACACGACGGCCTTGCCCGGTCCGACCTGGACGAGGCTCGCACCGATGTGCTGCGTGATTCCACCGTGCTCCTTCGCCGCGATGTTCGTGCGACGGATTGCGTCGAGGAGCGACGTCTTGCCGTGGTCGACGTGGCCGAGGAACGTGACGATCGGTGCACGGACCATCAGATCTGTCGGGCTGTCGACCCAATCGGACTCGAGCTTGCGGAGGGCTTCCGTCTCGACGTCCGCCGCCTCCTTCGTCTTGATCTCGCAGTTGAACTCGATGCCCAGCAGCTCGACCGTCTCCTGGGTCAACTGGTCGTTGATCTTGGCGGCGATGCTGTGATCCATGAACAGTTTCTGGATCAGCACGTTGGCCTTGACGCCCAGCGCTTCGGAAAGCGCCTTGACCGTCACGGGCATCTGGATTTCGAGCTTCCGCGGACCGACTGGTTCTTGAGGGCCTTCGCCCTGCCGGGACGCGGGGCCACGACCGCCGGGGCCGCCCGGTCCGCGAGTTCCGGGACGCTGCTGCGTCGGTGGGCCGCCGGGGCCGCCGGATCGCTGCGGTGGCCGGCCTCGGCCGGTCATGATGAACGTGCGCTTCGAGCCTTCCTGGCGCGAGACGATCAGCCCCGAGCCGCCTGCGCCGGCCTGGCTTCGGCCTGGGGCGCTCGTTTCCGCCGGCGGGCGCGGCGGCGGAAGCTCGCGGCGACCGAGGATCTCTCCCGTGCGACGCTGGGTCGGGACTTCTCGAGAGACGACCTTGGGGTCGCCGGGCCGTGCCGGCGTTGCGGTGACGGTCCGCGGCGGCGTGACGACTCGTGTCGGGACTTCGGTCGACGCGGCTGCCGGGCGGGCCGGTTCGCCTTGTACGGGGGAACCCGCCGGCCGGGCGACGACGCTGCGGGCAGGAGCGCGGGGTGGGGGAGGCGGCGGTGCGGCGGGCGTGTGCGGAGGCACCTCGGTGGGGGCGGCGACCGGCGGCGTGGGCTCGTCGACGACGGTGGGCTCTTCCCACCCAGCGGGCTCGGCGACGGTCTCGGCGACCGCCGGTTCCGGCTCGACGACCTCCTCCACCTCGGCCTCGGCCGGGGCGGGCGCCGGTGCCGGCGCCGAGGCGGCTGGCCGGACCACGCGGATCTCGCGCGCCACGGGCCGCTCAGGACGCGCCTCCTGGGGGCGAGTCTCCACTGCGGTGCCGGCGCCGTCGTCCCGCGAGCCGCCGGCGAGCGATGTCAGGGACTCGGTGAGCACGGCCTCGATCGATTTCACCTCTGGAGGAGGGGGCGGAGCCTGCTTCTTCGGCCGTAGATTCTCCAGGTAGGCACGCAGCATGAACTCGTCGCTCGTGTCGAGCGCCGACATGTGGTTCTTCACCTCGATGCCGTGCTTGTACGCGATGTCCATCACGACCTTCGAGTCGATGTCGAGCTCTTTGGCGAGCTGGTGCACCCTGATCTTCGGCATAGGCTCCTGCTGCGTTCCGAGGCGGGACCTCCCGCACTCAACCTTTCGAATTGCCAGCACCCCGCCGGTCAGGCGGCGGGCGTGGACCCGGACTCGACATCACCAGACGGCGGCTCGGCCGCGGGTTCCTCACCCGCGGGAGCCTCGTCGGTGGACGCACCATCCGCTTCATCCGCCGGACTCAGCGCAGCATCGCCGCCCTCGCCTGCTGCTGCCGAGGCCTGCACCGAAGCATCCGACGCCGACACGATGTTGATGTCCCAACCCGTCAGCTTGGCTGCCAGGCGGACATTCTGCCCCTTCTTGCCGATCGCGAGCGAGAGCTGATCGTCCGCGACGACCACTTCGGCCTTGCCGGTGTCGTCGTACAGAGTGATGCTCTGGATCTCCGCCGGCTTGAGGGCGTTCATGATGAGAACCTCCGCCGAGTCGTTCCAGCGGATGATGTCGACCTTCTCGTTGTTGAGCTCGTCGATGACGTTGCGGATGCGGCTTCCGCGGACGCCGACACAAGCTCCGAGGCAGTCGATCTTCGCGTCGTTCGACGAGACCGCGATCTTGGTGCGATAGCCAGGCTCTCGCGCCAGATGCTTGATCTCGATGATTCCGTCAGCGATCTCCGGCACTTCGAGTTCGAAGAGCCGCCGGATGAGGTCCGGGTGAGTCCGCGACAACACGATCCGAACCCGCGAACCGACCTTTCGCACGTCGGTGATGATGGCGCGGATGCGATCTCCGATGTGATAGTTCTCGCCGCGCACCCGCTCGCTGCGGGGGAGCACGGCTTCGCCGTTCCCGACCGTCACGATGACGTCGTCGCGCTCGAACCGAATGATCGTTCCGGTCACGAGTTCGCGCCGGCGCGCCTCGTATTCGCCGAGGATCGCGTTCTGCTCCGCTTCGCGGATCTTCTGGATAATGACTTGCTTTGCGGTCTGTGCTGCGATTCGGCCGAGTTCCGGCGAAGGGACTTCGACGCCGTTGCGGAAACCGCGGATCTCGCCACTTCGACGATCGATCGTGACGCGGACCTCGTCGAGGTCTGAGTACCGCTTGTGGACCGCAGCGGCGACCGCCGACTCCAGGGCCTCGAACAGAACCTCGGGCGAAATGTCCTTCTCTCGATGGATCATGTCCACGAGTCGGAGCAGTTCGGGATTCCCGGCCATGGTGCGTCCCTCGGAAGTGTCGCTGCCGGTTCGGTCGGGCGTGGCCGCCGCACGACCCGATGCCGCGCGAAAAAAAATAAAGTGGGTAACCCCACTTTCCGGCCCCGCTCGGAATGATCCGGGCGCACAACCTGTTGAAGCGACGGTAGATTACTCAGCTGTCGCGCGTCGTCAAGGCGGCGCGCGGGCGTTGAATCACGCCGTCGACCACGCCAGAAGGTCGCGCACCACCGGATTCCGGCCTTCGTTTCGCCCTTTCAGATGAACCGCCCCCCCGATCCGCACCGACGCTTTGCCTGGGCCACGATCGCGGTTGCAATCGCTGGTGGCGTGCTCCTCAGCTACTTCGTCGTCTGGAGCGGAGACGCCGTCGCCGAGCTTGTCGAGGTGAATTTCGGGGCGCGCGCCGTCCATGCGGGGACTGCCTACCAGGAGAAACTCACGGTCGCGCTCGAGGGACGAAGGCCCGACAGCGCGGAAACCTGGAGCCAGCTCGACAGTCCGCTCGAGGAGGCCTTCCGCGCCCTTCCATATCTCGTGGGGGTCGTGGTCCGGCTTCCCGACGGCCAGCCCGCCGCCGTCATCGGCAACTACAAGCTTGCCGATGTGCCGTTCGTCGAGCCCGGCGGAGCCGGAATCCGCGTCGTCCTCGGGCCCGGTGCGCCGGACCACCGGCGTGCCGTCGCCGCATTCGTCGTCCCGCCGACCGGAGTGGATCGAAGCCAGGCCGCGAAGGTGAACGTCCACCTCCAGTTCGCCGCCATCGTCGGGCTCGAAGACTCGTTCCTGCGCCGCCTGCGTGAAGGAACCATCATCGTCGGCCTCGTCATCTACATGCTGGCCGTCCTGGCATTCCTCGTGAGCCGCCGGGGCGTCCTGTCGGCGCATCGAGAGCGGGAGCGGGGTGTGCGACTGAAAGCGATCGGCGAAGTCGCGGGCGGAATCGCCCACGAGCTCCGCAATCCGCTGAACTCGGTGAACCTCTCCGTCCAACTGATCGAACGCGCGATGAAGGAGCAGGTGGGCGAGGCCCGGATGCGCACGCGCGATTTCGAACGTGTCTACGGAGAGATCGGGAAGATCAAGAAGGTCGTGGACAACTTCGTCCGTTTTGCACGGCTGGGTGACCTCACCGTCACCACCTTCGACTTGAAGGAGGTGGTCGACACGGTCCTCGCGTCGTTCGCGCCGCTCCTGGCCGACATGGGAATCCGCCTCGATTGGCAACATTCCGGGCAGACGACCATGCGCGGCGATCGGGAGAAGATCGCCCAGGTGGTCAGCGCGACGCTGCAGAACGCCGTCGATGCGATGACGGGGACGACGGGCGGGGCGATCACGGTGAGGCTGCAGGGCAAGCGCAGCGAACTCTGGCTCGCGATCCGCGACACGGGGGAAGTCCTCGACGAGGCACGGCTACGCTCCATCTTCGAGCCGTACTACTCGGCGCGAGATCACGCGCTCGGGTTGGGGCTGACCATCGCGAAGACGTACGTCGACTGCCACGGAGGCGTCGTGGACGCGGCCTCGGCCCAAGGTGGCGGATGCGTCGTGACGATCACGCTCCCGCGTAGCTTCGTCTGACGGCACGGGTGATACACTCCGCTCGATGACTTCCGCCGCTGCGGGCCAGGTTGCTTCCAAGCCTCGCGTCCTCGTCGTGGACGACGAACGCGTCCAAGCGGGCCTTCTCGCCGACGTACTCGCCGGCGAGGGCTTCGACGCGCGCGCCGTGTTCTCTCCGAACGAGGCCCTCGCAGAAGTGCGCCGATTCCGCCCGGAGGTCGTCATCTCCGATTTCCGCATGCCGGGCATGACCGGGCTCGAGCTCTACGAGCAGGTGACGAAGATCCGACGCGAGACGCTGTTCATCATCACGACGGCGTTCGGCACGCTCGAGACGGCGGTCGAGGCCATGCGGCGCGGCGTGTTCGACTTCGTGACGAAGCCCGTAGACACCGACGAACTCGTGCTGAAGCTCCGCAAGGCCATGCGCCTCCGGTCGCTGGAGGACGAGAACACGCGGCTGCGAGAGGCCGTCGATGCCCTCCAAGACCGAGTCTCCGTCATCGGAGTCTCGAAGCGGATCCGTGACGTGATGGCGGCGGTCGAGCAGGTCGCCCACAGTCACTCGACCGTACTCATCATGGGCGAATCCGGCACGGGCAAGGAACTCGTCGCGCGGACCATCCACGTGCGGAGCCCGCGGCGGAACGGACCCTACGTGAAGGTCAACTGCGCCGCGATGCCGGACAACCTCCTCGAGGACGAGTTGTTCGGCCACCTGCGCGGGGCATTCACTGGCGCCATCGGTGAGCGCAAGGGCAAGTTCGAGGCCGCCCACGGAGGCACGATCTTCCTGGACGAGATCGGTGAGCTCCCGCTGCACCTCCAGCCCAAGCTCTTGCGCGTGCTCCAGGAGCGCGAGATCGAGCCGTTGGGGTCGAACGCCGTGAAGCAAGTGGACGTGCGGGTGCTCGCGGCCACGAACCGCGACCTCGCCGAGATGGTCCGCGAGGGCCGCTTCCGGGAGGACCTCTACTACCGGCTGAACGTCATCCCCATCGTCATGCCGCCGCTTCGCGAGCGAGCGGAGGACGTGCCCGTCCTCGCGCAGCACTTCCTCACTCGGTTCTGCGAGCAGAACGGCCGCCATTTCAGCGGGCTCAGCCGCGCCGCGCTCGACAGGCTGCTGACCTATTCGTGGCCGGGCAACGTTCGCGAGTTGGAGAATTGCATCGAGCGCGCGGTCGTCCTCGCCCCCGGGGAGCAGATCGAGGCGGCGGACGTCGTGCTCAGCGGCGGCAAGCCCGCCGGTACGGTGTCGTCGACCCTCGACACGTTGTTCGACACCGACCTCACGCTCGATCAGCTCGAGCGGGACATCATCCTGGGCGCCCTCGCGCGGTGCGGAGGCAACCTCTCCCGTACGGCACGTGTGCTCGGGCTGACGCGGCGCGCGCTCCAGTATCGCGTCGAGCAGATCCGCAAGGGGCCGGTGCCCGCGGCGGACGATGATTCGACGCACGAGCCAGCGCCCCACGACGGAGTCGCGTCGTGAGACTGGTGGTCAATGGTGAAGGACGCGACCTGGCCGGCGAGTTGAGCGTCTCGCAACTCCTCGAGACGCTCGACCTCGTGCGAAGACTCGTCGCCGTCGAGGTCAACCGCGAGGTCGTGCCGCGCGCCGAGTTCGCCACGCGCGCCCTGCGCGAGGGCGACGAAGTCGAGATCGTCTCGTTCGTGGGTGGAGGCTGAAATGTCCGAGTTCGCCCTATCTGTCGGCGCGCACCGGTTCCGATCGCGCCTGATCCTCGGAACGGGGAAGTACCGCACCAACGAAGAGATGCGAGCGTGCCACGAGGCGGGCGGCGTCGACCTCGTGACGATCGCCGTGCGGCGCGTCGATCTCACCGGGAAGTCTGGTCCGACGTTGCTCGACTTCATCGACCGCAGGCGTATCGCGCTGCTTCCGAACACGGCGGGTTGCTACGACGCGGATCTCGCCACGCGGACGGCGCGCTTGGGGCGGGAAGCTCTGGGCACCGACCTGGTGAAGCTCGAAGTCCTCGGTGACGAGCGCACGCTGCTGCCCGATCCCGTGGGGACGCTCGAAGCGACGCGCCAACTCGCGCGCGAGGGGTTCACCGTGATGGTGTATACCTCCGACGACCCGATCCTCGCGCGGCGCCTGTGCGATGCGGGGGCTGCGGCGATCATGCCGGCGGGCTCGCCGATCGGCTCGGGGATGGGCGTGCTGAACCCGCTCGCCATCCGATTCATCGAGGAACTGCGCCCGACGACCGTCCCCGTGATCGTGGACGCCGGAGTCGGCACCGCGTCGGACGTGGCGATCGCCATGGAACTTGGCGTCGACGGCGTGCTGTTGAACACGGGCGTCGCGCTGGCGAAGGACCCGGTTCGCATGGCGCGCGCCATGCGGCTCGCATGCGAGGCCGGACACGACGCGTTTCTATCCGGGCGGATTCCGCGGAAGCCGTACGGGTCGGCGTCGTCGCCGGTCGAGGGGGTCGTTGGGAAGCCGGGCCCATGACGGTGGACCGGGTCGTCCTCGCGGGATGCTTCGTCGGCGTCGCCGTCATGGTCGCGGGGTTCATCGCCCTCCGGCGCCTCGTCGGTCCGCGCCTGGAGGCGACGGGCTTCACCGACTCGCAGGGGGCCCGCGTCATCCTGGGGGCGGTCCTGGGGTTCTTCGTGTTCGCGGTGTTGGATTGGGCCATGGCGCGGCCGGTCGGAGGCGTCGGCTGGTCGGCGTCGAAACTCGTCACGCACGTGATCGCCGCCGCGTTCCTCGTCGCCTTCGTCCGACAGCTGACGCCGGGGCGTGATTCGCTCGGGCTTCGCGCGCCGCCGCTCGCTCGCACGGCCGGGCTGGCGGCGCTCGCCTATGCGTCGTTCCTCCCGATCGTGGTTGCCGTTCACTGGGTGAACCAACGCTCCCTGCCCGAGGGCACCGACGCCGTTCAGCAGCCGCTCTCCGAGTTGCTCTCCGCGCCGGGGACTCCCCAGTTCTGGGTGCTCGTCGCGACCGTGGTGATCGCAGTTCCGATCTACGAGGAGACTCTCTTTCGCGGGATGATGCAGAACGGCCTCGAGGCGATCTTCGCTCGGTCGCGCGATGCCGCGTCGGCTCGTTTCCTCGCGATCGGGGTGGCCTCGGCGGCGTTCTCGCTGCTCCACGAGTGGTTCACGCTCCTGCCCGTCTTCACCCTGGCCGTGTTTCTCGGCTGGCTCTACGCACGCTCTGGTTCGTTGCGGCTCGTGATCCTCGTTCACGGGCTCCACAACCTCGTCGTGATCGCATGGGAGACGGTCGGCAGGCGCTGGCTCGCTTCGCTCGATACCTGACGGCTCCAAAGGACGGCTCACCTCATGCGGATTCCGCACCTGATCGAGAAGGACGGCGCCTACTTCGCCGACAACTGCACGATTCTCGGTGACGTCACCGTCGCAGCCGAAGCCTCGATCTGGTTCAACACGATCGTGCGGGGTGACGTGGCGAAGATCCGGATCGGCCCTCGCACCAACGTGCAGGATCTGACCATGATCCACCCGCAGCACGATCAGGACGTGGAGATCGGCGCCGACGTCACCATCGGCCACAACGCCGTCGTGCACTGTCGAACGGTGGAAGATCGATGCCTCATCGGGATCGGGGCGATCCTCCTCCCGGGCGCGCACATCGGCGCCGAGTCCATCGTCGCCGCGGGCGCGCTCGTGACGCTCGGGAAGGTGATCCCGCCGCGATCGCTCGTCGTCGGTTCGCCCGGCAAGGTGATCCGCCAGGTCACGGATGCTGAACTGGCGGACCTGCGGGAGAACGTCGAGCGCTATCTACAGCTGGCGCGCCGGCACGTGCGATGAGTGAGGCCGGTTCGGAACCGCCTCGAGGGCCGGTTCGCGTGGTCCCGTTCGATCCGCGCGTCGGGTTCGATGCGACGGAGCCGCCGGCGCCGCCGCCGCGTGTGCCTCGATCGTCGTTCCGGCCGTGGGGACGAGCGGGCCACGCCGCCTTCTTCGCCACGGCCTTCACGTACCTCGCAACGCAGTTCGACGTTCCCGTCGAGGTCGTGACGCCGCGGGCTCGGGCGTGCCTCCTGCTGACGTCGTTCGCCGCGGTCTGGACCCTTCTTGCGGTGGCGGTCGTGCGGGCGACGCGTGCCGATCGGTGGTTTTGGAGCGCGACACCGGGGTGGTTTTCGAAACTGACTGCGTGTCTCATCGTCGTCGCGTGCTGCTGCACGGTGGGGGACAGATCCCGCATCGAGCATGCCCTCGTCGAAAACCGTCCGCCGCGGGAGACGTTGCAGGTCTTCGACCTCGGCAACCAACGGTCGATCGTGATCGACACGTGGGAGGTCGGCGGAGACTTCACGCCGCACACGGGGACGTGCGTGTACCGGCGGCGAACGGTCGCCGGCGCGATCGGGTACCAGTGGCTCGAATGGTCCGACTACCGCGTCGACGTGCGCAGCCGGCGAGAGCGCGATGCCATCGTCGTCGTGACGGGGCCAGAATCGGACCTGTCGGAGATGAGTGAGATCGTCGTTCCGATCGATTGGTGATCTGGAGCGCGTCGGCGATCGACGCCGGTTGGACCGCGCGGGACGCGCTGCGATCCGGCCAGTCCCCGCCGAGACGGCGGAGGACTGGCGCTCCGGGGCGCACCGGTCGGCGGAGGCGGTGTCGGAGCGCCGCTCGACCGCAGCGAGCGCGATGCGCGAGTGAGGACGAGCGGCAGGATCGCCGGTCGACCGCAGCGATAGCGAGGACGACCGGTCCGGCCGACGTCGGCGTGCCGCGGGGCTTTCGATGATCAGACGCGCGTTGGTGATCTCGAATCGCGTCGATGATCGACGCCGGTTGGACCGCGGGGGACGCGCGGCGATCCTGCCAGTCCCCGCCGAGGCGGCGGAGGACTGGCGCTCCGCTTCGGCCCCCGCGCGGCTACCTGCGCGACCGGCGCTCGCGTAAGCTCTCGGCTCGTTCGTCGTTCGATTCCTGGCCCGTTCGTCGCGTTCGATCGCCGGTCGCGGTCGCTCGATTCTGCGACGTGAACGTCGTGAGGTTCCTGCCATGTCTCGTCTTCCCCTTTGTCGCCGCTCGATTCTCCTGTTCGTCTTCGCATGGGCGTTGCCGTCGATTGCGACGGCGCAGCAGCCGGGAAAGCCTGCGACCCCGGCCGAATCCCGGCCTCGCTCCGTGCCGGCGGTGAGCATGGGAGGCATGGCGCCCGCGGGGAAGGCGAGGCCGAGCCGCGCGCCCATCGACCCCGAGCAGGGTGCGGCCGAGGCGACACTCACCATGGACCTGCGCAAGTTCGACTTCGAGGGGACGAAGAAGCACAACCGCATGTACATGCCATCGAGCGCCAAGCTCGGCGCGGACAAGCCGGAGGCAGTCACGAAGGAGCCCTCCTACCAGGGCAAGCCTCAGTACGCCGTCGTGAAGATCGGCAACGGTACTCCGAATCGCTTCGTCATCGCGTCCGACGAGGCCGAGGGAAAGGACGCGCGCCTCTACCTCGACCTGAACGGCGACGGCGATCTGACGAACGATGGCACCGGAGCCTGGGAGAAGAAGACGGAGGGGAAGGACGGCGGCGCGCCGAGCCTCTCGGGTACGTGGGTTTTCAAACCGGGTTGGAAACAGCCCGACGGCTCGAACAAGGTCGGCGAGTACGCGTTGAACTTCTACTGGCAGGCGGGTCGCTCGATGATCGGCTACTACGCCGCATCGGCGCGCGTCGGGACCATCTCGATCGCCGGCAAGAACTACGACGTCACGCTCACCGAGAGCGACTCGGACGGGCTGTTCAGCAAACTCTTCGACTCGAGCAAGCCGATCGTCGTCGGTGAAGCGATGACGCGGCCAGTGTGGCTCATGCTCGACGGCGACCAGTTCGACGTGCGCGGGACGTTCCCCTTCGGTGACCTGAACTACCTCGCGACGATCTCGGATGATGGATCCTCGTTGAAGATGACGCCCACGATGAAGGTCGTTCGCGTGCCGCGCCCCAACGTCGAGAAGGTGGAGATGCTCGCCGTCGGCGTCGAGGCGCCCGACTTCGAGGTGCTGGGTTGGAAGAAGGGGCAGACGAAGCTCGACACCACGAACCGGTTCAAGCTGTCGGATTTCCGCGGCAAGAAGATCGTCGTCCTCGACATGTGGGCCACGTGGTGCGGGCCGTGCATGAAGGGCATTCCGCACTTGTCGAAGATCGCGGAAGCCGTCGAAGGTCAGGACGTCGCCGTCATCGCCATGAACACGTCGGACGACGCAGCGCCCTTCGAGGCGTTCGCCACGGGGAAGGGCGCGGAATACAAGTTCATCCTCGCCCGTGATCCGGCAGGTCGCGATCCCAACGGCAACACGATCTCGCGGAAGCTCTACAACGTGACGGGAATCCCGGCCACGTTCATCATCGGCAAGGACGGAAAGATCGCGGGCGTCGTCTCCGGCTACACGGAAGGCGACACCAACGTCGAGCAGATCTTGAAGGGAATGGGCGTGAAGATCGACTGATCGCGGCGGGCTCACGCCCCTCGCGCGCGAAGTCGCAGACAGAGCGCGGCGAGATCCGCCGCCAGCGGCGATTCGAACGTCGACCGCGCGCCGGTGACGGGGTGCGGGACGACGAGTCTGGCGGCGTGAAGCGCCTGCCGCGCGAGCACCACCGTCTCCGGCGGGACGTCCTGGACTCCCAACGCGCCAGCGCGGACTTCCGCGGCGGAGCTGTAGAGGGCGTCGGCGAGGATCGGATGCCCGACGGACGCGAGGTGCACGCGAATCTGGTGCTGACGCCCCGTCAGCGGGATGCACCGAACGAGTGTCGCGCGCTCGAATGTCTCGACGACGCGGACCGCCGTCCGTGACGGGCGACCGTCCGGGACGCACGCCATCTTCGTCTTGTTCGTGCCCGAGGGATCGGGACCGATCGGCAGGTCGACGTCGTGGTCCTTCTCGACGATCCCGTGAACGAGCGCGAGGTACTCCTTCTCGACGTCGCGCCCTTCGAATGCCGCGCCGAGCTTCTTGCGCGCCACCTCGTCCTTCGCCACGAGCAGCACACCCGACGTGTCCTTGTCGAGCCGATGAACGACCATGGGGACGACATCCTGCTCCGGACTCTCCGGGCGCCGATAGTGCGCATGGAGCACGTTCATCAGCGTGTTGAGGACGTACTGCCCGACGGGGTGGATCACGGCACCAGCCGGCTTGTCGAGCACGAGGAACAGTCGCTCCTCGTGGAGGATCACGAGCGGGATCGCCTCAGGGTCCACCTTGGCTCCCGCGGGCGGCTCCACCTTGACCGTGATGACGTCGCCGTCGCGCACCCGTGCCGCGGCCTTCGATCGCTGACCGTTCACCAAGATCGTGCCCTGCCGGATCCGGAGCTGGATGTCGTTTCGAGATCGCCAGGTGATGTGGCTGCAGACGACGTGATCGAGGCGGAAACCATCCTCGTCGCCCGTGACGACGTGATGGATCTCCTCGACCGGCTTGCTCAAGTCCTTCAGCGACATGGGGGATGGAACCCGGTGGTGCGGATCGTAGCGCGAGCGGTACGATCGCCACCTTCCATGACGATCTCCAAGGCACGGATCAAGACGCTCGCTGGCCTGGCAAGGGCCGAGGAGCGGGCGGCGACGAAGCAGATGCTCCTCGAAGGGCGGCACCTGGTGGCCGAGGGGCTCGATCGGGGAGTGGTCCGCGAGATCTTCGTGGCGCCGAGCTTCTCGGACGTCGCGGGGGTTCGTGCCGCCGCCGGCGCCATTCCCGTGACGGAGGTCTCGGCGGCGGACATCCAGCGGCTCGTGGACGTCAAGACTCCCGACGGCGTCGCGGCGCTGGCCGATTGGAACGGGCCTCGAACGCCCTCCGACATCCTGCGAGATCACTCGCGCATCGTGTACCTGGAAGCCGTTCAGGACCCTGGAAACGTCGGCACGATCGCCCGAACCTCCGCGGCCCTCGGAGCGGGCGCCCTGCTGCTTTCACCAGGTACGGCCGACCCCACCGCACCGAAAACCCTTCGCAGCTCGGCCGGAGCGCTCCTCTGGCTGCCCTACGCTCAATCGCTCGACGTCGAGGCGCTCTTCACTGCCACGGCCTCCACGGGCCACACCGTTCTCGTCCTCGATCCGCACGAAGGTGTCTTGTTCGGCGACCTCGTGGCGCCACCCAAGTGGGTCCTCGTCGCCTCCAACGAAGGCGGCGGCACGCGTGTGTCCCCGAACGACGGCCGCTGCACGCGCGTGCGGATCCCGCTCGAATCGGGCTTCGAATCCCTCAACGTCGCCGCCGCCGTCGCCATCCTCCTCGCGCACCTGCGGGATGCGGCGGGGTAGCGCCGCGTTTCGTCCGGCAACCCTGGGCCCCGTCAAGACCGAGGCGCCTACTGCGTGCGGTTAGAGAGGGACGCTTCGAAGGATCTGCGTCGGACGTACACATTCTACAGAGTGCCTACTGTTCGGGCGGATACAGCTTTGGGAACTTCCGCTTGTAGGCGTCGACCCTCTTGCATGCGTCGCACAGCCTCTTGGCGGCATCGTCGCATCCAGTCTCAGTTGCCAATTCCACTATCGGGCCCTCAAAGGGGAGCGCAGCCCCCAATGCTGTCTCACAGGCCGACGTCACCGCCCCGCATATCGCAGAGTCGACCAGGCCACCAATGAGCTCCTCCGGCGTCGGATAATCCGGAGTTCGAGGCGGAAACAGCGGCTCATCATTTGGGGCGACAGCAGGGAATCCAGCTCCACCGAGGCTCGGAAAGAGTCCGGTCGGGTCGAAATAGTGTGTGGGACAATTTAATGCGTACGCATAGCGCGCCGCGAAGGCGGGTCGCCGGCCTCCAAGGAACCGGATCTCCAGTGGCTCCCGCCGCAGGAACCGAGCAAGCCCTGCGTCGAGATATCGAGCCCGGTTGAACTGCAGTTCCGTGACACCATCGAACTCCCGGGACCTATACCCGTAATCCAGCGCAGCCGGGCAAAGCGCGCCGGTCGATGTAAGCCGATTCCCAAAGGCGTCGTAGCGGTGCTCACCGACGATGGTGCCGTTGCGAATGCCTTGGATCACGCTGCCCAAAGCGTCGTGCACGAGCAGTAGGCGTCCGTTCGCATCGACGGTGGCGAGAGGCTCATCGATCCCGGGGCCATGGGTCATGGCGGTGTGCTGGGCTTGCCCGTCGACGGCGAGGATCACGTCCTCGCGGTCGTACCAGTAGCGAACCGCGTCACGCGAGACTCGCCGGCCGAATGCGTCGTATCCGAAGGTCGCAAGCGTCGTGGGTGCACCAATACCGCTGAGGTCTGTAACGCTCACGAGTCGACCCTGGGGATCGGACGTGAACGTGCGCCGCGGTAGGGGAGCGGGCCCGGGCCGCCGGGCGATCACGGCGCCTTCGGGGTCGTAGTCGTAGTAGAACGTCCCGTCGAAGAGGAGCTCGTCGGCAAGGTCGTATGTGTGCGTGTTGATCCGGCGGTTGCCGGCGCCGTCGTAGGGCGCGTAGGCGAGGGCAGACAGGCCGGGCGCTGTCGGTACCTCCGACGTCAACCTCCTGGCCGCGTCGTACTGATATTGCGTGGCGTTGGGTGGGAGGAGCGTCCGTGTCTCGAGAATCGAGAGGACGTCCTTGCGGAGGTTGTACCCGAGCACGTCCACGGCCGTTGGGATGCCGTTCAGCCGAGTCGTGGCCGAGGCCGTGTACCCATCCGCGTCGTAGCTGTAGTCGGTCTCGACGCCGCCCGACGCCAACGTCTGAAGTCGCCGACCCGCAGCGTCGTGGAGGAACGTGAAGGCGGAGGTCGTGGCGGGCAACATCGGATCGCTCACGGATTCCTGGATGGACGCCGGGCGCCCCGCGGCGTCATAGGCGTAGGCGGTCGAACAGATGACGCTCGATCCCAGACTGCTCGATCGCTGCGTGCGTTGCCCCAGTGCATCGTAGGAACTCACTACGCTATGGATGGCGCCGCTCGCCACGGTCGACTCGAGGACGAGCTCGTCGAATCGTGAGTACGCTAGTGCCACGGCGGCCGTCGGGTTGACCGCCGCCGTCACGCGTCCGACGGAGTCGTAGGTGAACACGGCTTGCTGCTGCGGATCGGTGATCGAGGTGAGGTTCCCTGTCGCGTCGTATGAGTAGGTCGTCGTCGTCCCGTTCCGGTCGGTATGAGCCTGGAGGAGCCCATTCGGCAGGTAGGCGTAGGTCTCCGCGCGCCCGAGAGGGTCCGTCGTGGAGGCGAGCTTGCCGTCGGAGTCGTAGGACCTCGTGACCTGGGCCGAGCGCGGATTGGTCACGGTTGTGAGACGACCGGCAGGCGTGTGAGTGTTCGTCGTGGCGTTCGCGAGAGGGTCCGTCACGCTGAGCAAGCGGCCCATCGGGTCCCACGTGTAGTGTGTCGCGGCACCGTCTGGGAAAGTCGTTGCCGTCACGTTGCCTGCAGGGTCGTAAGAATGAACCGTGTTCCGTCCATTCACGGAATACGAGAGCACATTGCGCGTCGCCGGATCGCGCGTGATCAGCGTGGTCACCCCGGTCGCGTCAGCGGTCTGAAGCAACGTCCCGTCGGAGCTGTACTGGGCGGTTGGTCCATGATTCAGCGCGTCTATCACGGCGGTCGGGTTGCCGTTCACATCTCGAGCGATCGTCGTCGTGCGTTGCAGCGGGGTGCCGACCGCCGACGTGACGCTCTGAAGCCAGTTGTCGGAGTACCAACCAAAGTTCGTGCGACGATCGTCGGTCGGGGTTGCGGGGTCTCCTTCTTGTACGACCGAGAGGAGAATGCCCCGAAGGAAGTCCGTCGTGAATGCCGTGACGGTGCCGTCTGGACGAGTCACACGCTGGACCAGAAGCGTCGCGTAGTCGCGAACGACGCTCGTGGTGTGTTGGAGGGCGTCGATGGTATCGAGGCGAACCGCACCGCGGCTACCCGAGGCCGGGGCGCTGATCGTCTGGACGAGCACCGTGGAATGGCCGAGCTCATCGAAATGCCGAGCTGTGGCCGCGGTCGGCGCAAGTGGCACGACCGCCGTCGCTGGCGTCGATCCCAGTGCGAGGCCCGCCGATTCGATCGGTTGAAACAACTGGTACGAGCCGTCGGGGTGGATGAACCGCTGGTAGCGCCCTGCAACGTCGTATTCGTGGCGATGGAGCACGCCGTCGGGGTCCGAGTTGGAGCTCAACAAGCCTTGCTGCGTGTACGTGTAATCCCAGTGCCCGCCGGAGGCATCGGTGATGCGCGTCAGGTTGCCCTGTGCGTCGTACGTGAACGTCGTGCTGCGGCCAGCTGCGTCCGTGATCGACGTTGCCAGAGCCCCGGTGTACGTAATCGTAGTCACGCCGCCTGCCGGGTCCGTGATGCTCGAAATGCGTTCGTCTGGTCCGCGAGAGTAGGTTGTCGTGCGTCCGTTCCGATCGACCTCCTGGATGAGCGCGCCGGCTTGGTCGTAGACTTCGTACCCCTTGTCGCCGAGATCCCGGCGATAGGTGCCTTGCGGTTGCCGGGCCAGCGTCGTGAAGTCCCCGTTCGTTCCACGGAACCTCCCGACCACGACCGGACTGCTCCCGATACCTCCGCTGAAAAGGGCTGCGCAATTGGGCGTCGAACAGCCGCCACTCGAGCCGCTGCTGGTGTAGGTCAGAGGGTCGTTGATGACGCCTCCAGGCAGCCCTCCGCCAGTGGCTACGACCCAAAGATGTGAGTTGCCCCCATGGTCCACGTAGGCGAGCCGGAACCTCACGGGGCCAGCCGGCAGCGTCACTGGAGGGGTCACGACGAAGCCGCTCGTGTTCGAGCCGGTGAGAGTCGCCTGGATCCCGTCGACGCCAGGCCCGTTCACTTCCAACTGGAAGGCATCGTCCGCGAAGACCGCAAACGAGACGGGTCCGGCCTGCCGAATCACCAAGTAGCCTTCAAGCAGGGCGCCGAATGCGTCCTGGTTGTTCGGTGCTTGGAGGATGATGTCATCGCCATGTGGGGAGGCCTGCGACGTCGCCGGATCGAGCAGCCCGTCCGCGCCGAGGTTCAGCAGGTTGGGCCCAGTCGCATTCCAGAACTTCGGGAGTGGAACCGTCGTCTCGGTCACAACGCTCGGCGGTTGGCCGGCGCGGAGGACCGTGAACGACGACGGCGCCGACGAGGCATAGAACGACTGCATCGCCGTGACGGACGTATCCGCGAACATCCGCACGCTCAGGCCGGGGTCTGTCAGCAGAACCTCGTCCTTCAGGTCGTGCCGGCGGCCGTTTCCGTCGAGAAGGGTCAGCTCCGTCGTCGATGGTCCGCCGAACAGCTGCCGGTCCGTGGTCAGCGCCCACCCCCGTCCGAAGCGACACTGTTCTTGCTGCGCGACGTAAAGAAGGCCCTTCACGTGAGCCGTCACCTTGGCCTGTCCATAGTGGCTATTCACGGAGATGTCATAGGCGTGCGGCCCGCTCGCCAGTCCCGTGGTGTTGAACGCAAACGACATCACTCGGGTCTCGTCGACGGCCTCGTTCAGGCCGTGAGTGTCGAACCAGGCCTCTCCGCCGTTTGGCATTCCGTCGAGCATGGCCGTAAGTGACACCAGTGGCGGAACGGCGTTGACCTGAGGGATCGTCACATTGAGACGCACGACGAGATTGCTGGCGAGGCGCTGGGAGTTGTATGAGAGATCCGGCCCCCATGGCGTGTCGAAAATGCGCCGTTTCGGCAGGTGGAACGTCTCGTTGATGAACCCATTGCGGAGGCTCACTTCCGGGTTCGGGCACATGCAGGTGCCGTCACAGCATGCGTCGCCGCAGCTTGGCGGGGGTGGCGGAGCCACTGGAGCCGGTGGACAGGTGCAGTGCCAGCTTCCACCTTGGAGGCCGCCCGTTCCGGGGATCGTTTCGATCAGGCCCAGCGGAAACTGGGGATCGTTTCGGAGGTGCGTTGCGCGCATCCGTCCCATGACCGCGAATTGGCCTGTTTCGTGGTCGACTGAGAACAGGTCCATCTCGTTGGCGAGCGCGAGGTCATCCGTGTTCGGGAAGTCGATCGGAAGGCGCTGGGGCGTTCCCGGGTTCGTTCCGCTGGGTGGTGTGACCCAGAACCTCATCCCGGTCGGCTGGACGGTGATCAGCAGCGCTGGACGAAGGTCAGCAGGCAGGTTCGACGGCGCGTGGTCGCGGTCGACCGGAGCGATCGAGAGCTGCTGCGTGCACGGGTTCGCGTCGTTCAGGAAGGTCACATGCGTGCCGGCAGGGATGTGCAGCCGTACCCCGAGCTGCGTGTTCTCGACGGTGTAAGCCTGCAGGAATCGCTTCTGCGCACACGAGAAGATGCCTTGCTGGTCGAGGGCTCCGAATCCTGCGAGCGGAGTGATCTTGGGCAGGTAACACGGGTCTGGCGTGTTCAACGCTCCCTCGACGACCGAGATCGGCCGCTTGTAGACGGGGTAGTACTCGCCGGGTCCGAGATTCCCCGAGCCGGCGCTCGTCGGATCGAAGTTGATGTGTACGCCGACACCGATCGGCGCATCGAGGATCGTGTATTGGCCCTGGTTGTCGGTCAGGACGGTCGAACCACCTTCGTCGAAGAAGATCGAAGCGCCAACGATCGGCGTCGGGCCCACGGGATCCAACAGGTATCCACGGACGATGGTCGGGCCCGTCGTCGATGGCAGCGCAACCTCGAAGTTGCGGATCGTCGCCGTCGTGAGCGCCCCTCCAGCGGCTGCGATCGATGCCGTGATCGTGTAGGTTCCGCTGACCAGTGGAGGTGTTTGCCCCGAGGCTCCAGCTGCGCTCCTCGTCATCCCGTTCTGGAGTGGCGTGGCGTTCTGTCCAGGACCTGTCAGGAGCACCATGAGCGTCGCTGGGTCCGCGCCCTCGTCGTAAGCAACGACGACACTCACGTGAGCCTCGTGAAGCACGACGGTCTGGGTGGGGAGGACGCCTGCTGCCGGTGAAAGCACGCTTATGTCGAGAGCGCCCTGGTAGCGGCAGATCGCCCGGTTCGTGAACTGCAGACTCGGTGCGCTCGGGCTGCAGTTCTGACAGATCGCTCCCTGCAAGTAGGCCGTCGCGCCGACGGCCAGTCCTGGCGGGACCGTTGCCGTGACGGTGAATTGATTGTCCGAACCGGCGAACCCGAGGAACGTCAATGGCACCACTTGCGCCAGGTCGAGCAGGATGTGGCCACTCCCCGTATCGAGGTCACCGGGAGCGCTGGACACGCCAAGTATGACGAACGAACCCGCGGGAGCTGCCACGCGAGCGGTGATCGTGTCACCGACGATCATGGATCCGCTCATCGTGAGCGCCTGGAGATTCCCCGACGGCGCATTCTCGGTGGTGATCTGGCCGGTCGCCGCCGCGCAGAGTGCGGATGCCAAGAGCAGAGCGCGCAGCGAGATTGCGTGGGTCAGCGGCAGTGGTCTGCGGAGAACCGAGGCCGATTGGTTCGAATCGCGCATGTTCGTCATTCCCTGAAAAGCGAGCGGTGGGATTCTGAGCCCGCGGCGTCCGAGGTCACGGCATGATCACGAACGACTGTAGGTTGGTGAAGCGGGGTGCCCCGGGCGCTTGTGTCACCGCCACAGCCTGCGCGCAGACGGGCAGGCCGGACACGAGCGCCGCGAGGGCAGGCGTGACCGGAAGGGCGACGCTCGCCCCGCCGAACGCATCCGTCACTCCAGAACCGAGCATGAGGAACGAGCCGAGGTCGAGCAATCCGACCATCTGAACGGCCGGGTTGACGTCGAGCCATCCGACGGAAGGCGCGAGGAGCGCGATCACCACGGAGTTGGGCTCGGCCGTGATCCGCAGTGCGATCGGTGCCGAGATCGACGAGAATCGGTCGAGACTCACGTCGGGCATCGACCCGGTGAGACCGGCGACGAAAGCACCGGGCGCACTCGTGACCGCGGCGCTGACTGCACAGGTTCGAACGAGGGATGTCCCTGAAGCGTCGACCCCGGTCGCCGACGTGCGGCTTAATGCCACGGTCGAGGCGCCGCCGACTGCGAGGCCTGGGGCACCGAGAAGCATGGAGCGCTGCACGGCCACCTCCGTCGAGTCCTGGATCGATATTGCCGGGTGGCCGGCATCGGCCGCGGCAGACAACCGATCCATGATCACGACTCCGGTGCAATTCTGAACGACGACCGCCGGATTGGGATTCATGGATGACCCGATGTTCAAGTCGCCAAGCTCGACGCTCGCTCCGGCCGCAACCCCGGCGATCGTCATCGGGCCGTTCGACGTGTCGATGTTCACGGCTCCTGCGCTTTGACCGAAGATGCGCAGCCCCGGCGTCACGGTTGGGCCGACCGTGAACGGTGGATAGGTGCCGGCACCGATCACGATGGTCGAGTTCGGCGATGTCGCGGCCGCGAGCGCGTCGTTGACGGTTACGTAGGCGCTCCCGGGGCCGACGAACAGGACGTTGGTCACGAACCCCGCGCCCAACGGGACCACCGTCGTGATTGCGGGCAGCGTGACGAGCGCGCCATGCGTGAGCCGCTCCGTCAGCCGGTAGGTGTAAGTTTGGCCGGGTGTCAGGGGGAGATCGAGGCGTTGATAGCTGCCGACGCCGGTGGCTCCGATTTCGCCGACGGCTGCAAACGGCCCGGCTGGCGCGTAGGCACGCTCGACGAGGAACGCAGCGGCGTCTACCTCGGTCGCCGTCTGCCATACAACGGTGGCCTGCGCCGGACCCGGGATGGCACTGAGACTGCCGACCATCGTTACCTCGGGAGGCCCCCAATTGATGCGGTTGAGTGGGTCGATCTCTTGAGCTTGCCCTCCGTGGGAACCGCCCCAATTCACCATCGAGAGTGTGAATAGAGCCGGGGCGGTTGCCGGCACACGGACGTTCCCGGCGGCGACAGAGTTGGGGTTCTCGAAGTTCAAGTAGCGGAGCTGACGCGGTCCTGCCTGGACCACCTCGAGCATGACGGAGTTCGCCCCGGCGGTGGGCAGCGTGAAGAGCCCACCACGCAAGTCGTTTGGTGGAGGTGCCATCGTTGCGCTCGCGGTGATGCGAATCCCTGCCGCGCCCATCTCCTGGAAAACGTAGTTGCGGGCGGCGACCGTTCCGCTGATCGTCAGGCCATATCCCCCTGCGCCCGCCGCTCGGACGACGGCGGGGGCCGACGGACTGCCGATCAACGAAAGTGTCCCTGAAACGGACGGAGGCCCGGCAATCGTCAGCGTCGTGAGGGGGCCGAGTCGAAGCTCCCCGCCCGCACCGACGGACAGGGTCCCGTTGACTGTCATCGTCGTCGCCGTTGCACGGGCGATCGAGACCTGGTGTGAGCCGGCCGCAAACGACGCACCCCCTTGGACGACGACGGTCGCCGCATCGACGGTGAGCGATGATGCACCGCTCGACCGCACGCCGTTCTTCATGACCAGGCTGTTGAATCTGGCGATCGACCCCGGGCTCGTCGCCGTGATGAGTGATGGGGAGGTCCCATCGAGTTCAACGGCGCCGGATGTGGGAGCGAAGCCCGCGTCCGCCGTCCAGTCCCCGCCACAGCGGATCGTTGGTGGCGACGTGCAGGTCGTTCCGGAGAACGTGACGTGGGACGCAACATCGAGGATCGCCGTCGCCGGGCCTGCCAGCGAGCCACCGGAGAACTGGGCCGCCCCAGCCACGGAGACGGCGCAGTTCGCGGCGATGGTCATTGATCCCGACTGCAGCGTTAGGTTGCCGACAATCGGGACCGAATTGCCGGCGAATGCGACCGTCTGGCTCGGGGGCGCTGCCACGACCAGTTCGGGCAGGGAAGCGCCCGCGCCGAGACTGATCGTCGACGTGCCGTCGATCGTGATGGGGGAGTCGGATTGGAATTTGCCGCTGAGAGTGAGTGGCCCCGACAGACGGTAGTTGCCGACCGTGAGCAACATTGCCGCCGCGGCAGCGACGGAGACGCCACTGTTGATCTCGAGGTCGTTCATCGCCACGAGAATCCCGTTGACCGTCACGGCCCCCTGGATGACCGAGGTTCCGACGAGACTCGTAGCGGAAGTCGACGTGACTGTGACGTTTGGAAGCGACGACGCATCGACCGTCTGGAAGGTAGTCCCGTCGAATTTCACAAGGCCAGAGTTCGAGACGAACGTCGAGGACGAACTCCAGTTCGTTCCTTCACATCGGATCGTCGCCGCGCTGCTCATGGTCAGCGTCGGGGTTCCGGTCCAGGAGAAGTTGCCCCCGACCTGGAACGTCTGAAGCTGGGCCGATGTGTTGGTGGATGTCATGGCCAGGCCACCGCCGGTGAAGGTTGCGTTGCCGCCGACGGTGAGCTGGCTCTGACCGAAGTACGTGGCTGTTCCGGTCGTGATCGCGAGTGATCCGCCCGAGACGGTGAGATTGCCGGCGATCGTCGACACGATCGATTGCGTTCCGCCGTCGTTCGGAACGGACCGTGTTCCATCCGTGATCACGACGTTCGGGATCGACCCGGCGCCGGTGAGCAGTGAACCGTTCCCCGTGAACTGGATCGTCCCGTTGCCGATCACGCTTCCAGAACCGGAGCTCCAGTTCCCAGCGACGGAATGAGTCAGTGTTCCGACGTCCCAGGTACCCGTGCCGATCAACGACACAGAACCTCCGACCACGATGGAGGACGTCGTCGTCACGAGGGACGCGCCCGCACCCACGTTGAGCGATCCGCTGACGGTCGCGCCCCCGGCGAGGGTCGCGACGGTGTTCCCTGCGATCGTCAGGTTCGGGAACGAGCACCCGCCACACACGGCGATCGCCGAAGCCGCCGTGGAGATTCCAAGGGCAACGGTGCCCGACGTCGGGTTGAACGACGAGCCCGTGCACCAGGAGCTCCCGAGGCAACGGATGGTCGCCGTGCTGCTCATGGTCAGCGTCGGGGTTCCGGTCCAGGAGAAGTTGCCCCCGACCTGAAGCGTCTGAACCTCGGCCGATGTGTTCGTGGATGTCATGGCCAGGCCACCGCCGGTGAATGTTGCGTTGCCGCCGACGGTGAGTTGGCTCTGACCGAAGTACGTGGCTGTTCCGGTCGTGATCGCGAGTGATCCGCCCGAGACGGTGAGATTGCCGGCGATCGTCGACACGACCGATTGAATTCCGCCGTTGTTCGGAACGGACCGTGTCCCGGCCGTGATCACGACGTTCGGAATCGACCCGGCGCCGGTGAGCAGTGAACCGTTCCCCGTGAACTGGATCGTCCCGTTACCGATCACGCTTCCAGCACTGGAGCTCCAACTGCCCACCACCGTGTGGGCCAGGCTCCGGATGTTCCACGTGCCGGTCCCGGAGAGAACTACAGATCCTGCGGTCACCGAATCGTTGCTGTCCAGTGCGCCCCCGGTGTTGACCGTCAGCGCTGCATTCACGAGCAGTGGGAATCCCGGCGCAACGACCATCACGGCTCCGTTGCTGATCGTCAGGTTGTTGCAAAGTGGATTCGACGTGTAGATCGATGGCTGATTCGGCGTTCCAGGCGGGATGACGACGTTGGTCGAAGCTCGAGGAACGACGGTTGTGCTCCAGTTGGCCGAGTTGTTCCAATTCGGATCCGCGCTCCCGTTCCACACCGTCTGACCCGATCCGGGATTTGCAAGCGACCCGATGAGAGTCAACGCCGCAGCGAGCGCTCGGCATGACACGACTTGCATCCGCGCCGCCCGTCCGAGACCGCTCATTTCACGAACTATGGGTCGGTAGCTGACCATCGATGCTCCTCGTTGAAGCCGGGATTAGGGATGCTGCGTTGCCTGCCTCCGAACCGCTCGGGCCCAGGATCGACGAGCATATTGCTGACGTCCTGACATCGCTACGGGGGAGGCTGGAATCGCATCGAGTTCGATGAAGCCGGGGCGTGGTGATCAGGTACGGAGCCTCCGCGCTGGCGGCTCAGGATCGCAGGGGTTGGCCTCCAGACGGCACATGCTCGGTCAGCGTCGCAGCACGAGACGAAGGACCCGAGTGCGTCGCGCGTCGCGCACAGCTGAGTGCGAAGACCTGGACGCAGTTCCGCGCCGCCGAGACGGGCGCGTCATGGAACACGAGAGAGCCCGGGCGAGAGATCGTCGCGCCGCGGTGGCTGCGGGCGACTGCACGCGACTTTCCGCAGCCTGTCTTCGCCGATGGCTATGAGCTCTGAACCGCCCGACGGAGCCGCCGATGGAGCCCCGCGGTCGAGCGCCTAGGCGCCCACGGCCCAAGCTTCAGGTCAGCGCTCCCGAGCGACCCCCTCACCGAATCCCCGTCACGCTCGCGGCGATCGCGAGGCGCTGGGCGAGGCGGGTGCGATCGAGCAACTCGCGGACGTGGCCGGCCTTGATGCAGATGCCGAGCGTCTCCGAGTAGATCCGCGTGGCGACGCCGACGACGTGGCCCTGCTCGTCGAACACGGGGCCGCCGGAGTTGCCGGCGACGATCGGGGCGGTGATGTGGATGGTGTCCTCGATCTTGCGGATCTGTCCCATCGACGCGGACGATTCGGCGACCGTCGACTCGAGGCCGCCGCTACCGCGCGGAAAGCCTATCGCCATGACGGAGTCGAGTTTGCCGAGGTGCGCCTCTTCCTCTGCCGACGCGAGCGCGAGCGGGCTCACCTTGGCACTCGGAATGACGAGGAGGGCGAGATCGTGATTGTCGAGCGCGTGAACCGTGTAGTCCGAGCCCTTGCCGCCGAGCTCCACGTTCTTCGTCACGAAGACGTCGTCGGCCGTGCCGGCGAGGAACATGGTGCCCGCCGCAGTCGACCAGCCGTTGGTGAACACCGCCTGCTTCTTCGCATCGACGCACACGTCACCCACGCGCCACGCGGCCATCTTGGCCGAGTCCTCGTGGATGCGAACCTCGCCAATCGCCTCGAGAGCGCGGAGTTCGGCATCGAACTTCCACGGCTGCACGAGGTGCTTGTTGGTGGCGAGGTGACCATCGTCGCTGACCGCGAAGGCCGTGCCCCACGTCGTCGCCGAATGCTCCGTCCAGTCGTTGTCCATGTCCTTCGTCTCGTAGGTGAACGAGCAATAGACGAGGAACACGGACGGATCCGACTGACGCTGGATGGCGCGGAATCGCTGCTCGACGGAGATGGGCGCCTCGGGCTCCTTGTCGAGCCGCGCGTTCAACGCCTCGATGCGGGTGCGGAGATCCGCCGCCGATTCGGCGAAACGGGAGTCCTGGCGAACGGAGAGCTCGGTCAGGGCGCGGTCATGCGATTCGATGCACTCGCCCTGCGCGGCCAGGCTCTCATGCATGGAAGCCAGCGTGGTTCGTGCGAGATTCGCGGACTGCTCGGCGCGTTCGGCGCGCGACCCGGCGAGTTGGATGTCGTCCGCCGCCCGGCGCTCGAAGCGGACCAGCTGCGCCGCGGCATCGTCGGTCTTGCGCTTCAACTCGGCGCGCTCGATCTCGCGTCGATGATCGCGATCGACCATCCACGCCACGCTGCCCGTGAGCACGAGCATGAGGGCGACTTCACACCCTCGAACGACCCGCCCTGGGCGGCTCGTCGGCCCCGTCGGAACTTCTCTCGTGGCCATTCAGATCTCCCGACCGAAGGTGCGCGAGATGGCGGGGTCCGTTGACCCCGCGCTGGATGCGACCCTCGTCACGCTGAAACCAGAGGACCTATCGGCAGGTTTCAGACGCGAATGCAGGATGTCGAACCCGCTCGCGCGGTTCCGGAAGACGTCGAGCGAAGGCGGTTTCGTGCTCAGGCGCCGTCCGACATCGGTATACGGACGCCGTGGCGCCGCGCGAAGTCGGAAGCCTCGGGGTAACCCGCATCGGCGTGACGGATGATCCCCATGCCTGGATCACACGTGAGCACTCGCTCGAGCCGACGCGCGGCCGCCTCCGTTCCATCCGCAACGATCACTTGACCTGCGTGGATCGAGTTTCCTATGCCGACGCCACCGCCGTGATGGATCGAAACCCACGTCGCGCCTGATGCGGTGTTCAGGAGCGCATTCAGGAGCGGCCAGTCCGCGATGGCGTCGGAGCCGTCGCGCATGGCCTCCGTCTCCCGGTTCGGCGACGCCACGCTGCCGCAGTCCAGGTGATCCCTTCCGATGACGATCGGCGCCGAGAGCTCGCCCTTCCGAACCATCTCGTTGATTCGGAGGCCGAACTTCGCGCGGTCGCCATAGCCGAGCCAGCAAATGCGCGCCGGGAGGCCTTGGAACGCCACGCGATCGCGCGCGAGGCGGATCCACCGGCAAAGTGATTCCAGGTGCGAGAACTCGTGGAGGATGACGTCGTCCGTCTTGTGGATGTCGGCGGGATCGCCCGAGAGCGCCACCCACCGAAACGGTCCGCGACCCGAGCAGAACAGCGGGCGGATGTACTCGGGGACGAAGCCCGGGATGACGAACGCGTCCTTGCAGCCAGCGCTTTCAGCCTGGCCGCGAAGGTTATTGCCGTAGTCGAACGTGACCGCGCCGCGTCGCTTCAGCTCGAGCATGAGTTCGACGTGGCGCACCATGCCGGCCAGGCTCAGCTTCACGTAACCCTGCGGGTCCGAGGTCCGCATGGCCCGAGCGACGGTCAGCGTCATGCCGTCGGGAACGTACCCGAGCAACGCGTCGTGCGCGGAGGTCTGATCCGTCAGCACGTCGGGCGTGAGGTTCCGCCGAACGAGCTCGCGCAAGAGATCGATCACGTTCCCGATGTAAGCGACCGACTTGGCTTCCTTCTTCTTCGCCAGGTCCTGCGCTCGTGTGATGGCGCGGTCGAGGTCCGCGTAGGCCTCGTCCAAGTAGCGGGTGTGGAGCCGTTTCTCGACGCGCGTCGGGTCGACCTCGGCCGCGAGGCACGTCGCGCCATTCAGCGTCGCGGCCAGAGGCTGGGCGCCGCCCATGCCGCCCAATCCGCCCGTGACGATGAGTCGCCCCGCCATCGATCCGCCGAAGTGGAGGTCACCGCACGACGCGAACGTCTCGTACGTTCCCTGGACGATCCCCTGGCTGCCGATGTAGATCCACGACCCTGCCGTCATCTGTCCGAACATGATCAGCCCGCGCTTCTCCAACTCGCGGAAGTGATCCCACGTTCCCCAGCGGGGTACGAGGTTCGAGTTGGCGATGAGTACGCGGGGCGCGTCTTCATGCGTGCGGAAGACGCCGACGGGCTTGCCCGACTGGACGAGCATCGTCTCGTCCTTCTCCAGCCCGCGCAGCGTCCGCAGGATCGCTTCGAGCGCCTCGAACGACCGCGCCGCCTTTCCCGATCCGCCGTAGACGACGAGGTTCGCCGGATCCTCCGCGACGTCCGGGTCCAGGTTGTTCTGGACCATGCGATAGGCGGCTTCCGTGAGCCAGTTCTTGCACGACAGCTTCGTTCCCGTGGGTGCGCGGAATGACTTCGACGTGGTCATGGTCTGGGCAGAGCTCCAACGACGGCTTCGGCGGCGGCGACGAGTTCGCCGGAATCGATGAGGGAACGAGCGGCGTCCATGTCCTTGCGGAAGAGGCGGTCGTCACCCGGGGGCGGGATCACTCGACAGAGCGTTTCATAGGCGGCCTGGACACCGCGACCGGCCCGCATGCCGACGAAGTGGAGCGCAAACCGCGCGGCCACCAGTTCGACGGCCAGCACCCACGCCACGTTCTCGCACACGCCGCGAAGGTGTCGCGCGGCGATGGGGCCCATGCTCACGTGATCTTCCTTGTTCGCCGACGTGGGGATCGAGTCGACGCTCGCTGGATGGGCGAGGGACTTGTTCTCCGACACGAGGGCCGCGGCGGTGACCTGCAGGATCATGAGGCCCGAGTTCAATCCAGGCTTTCCGCCGGCGAGGAACGCGGGAAGTCCCGAGAGGTCCGGGTTCACGAGCGTCTCGATGCGTCGCTCCGAGATGCTCGCGAGCTCGGAAGCGGCGATCGTGGCGTAGTCGAGCGGAATGGCGAGGGGCTCGGCGTGGAAGTTTCCGCCGGACAGGACGTCCCCCTCGGCTGGGAACAGGAGCGGGTTGTCGGTCACCGAACAGAGCTCCCGTTCGAACACGGTCCGGACGTGAGTGAGTGCATCGCGGACGGCGCCGTGAACCTGCGGGACACAGCGGACGCTGTATTGGTCCTGAACGCGGGAGCAGTTCGCATGCGCGTCGTTGATCTCGCTGTCGGCCATCAGCCGGCGCACGATCTCGGACGTGGCGGCGTGGCCGGGGTGGGGACGCAGCGCGGCGATGCGCCCATCGAATGGCTTGACGCTTCCCTGGAGCCCCTCGAGCGTGAGTGCGCAGGCGAGGTCCGCGACGACGCTGAGCTCGCGGGCGCGCGCCAAGGCGAGGGCGCCGACGGAAGCCGTGAATGGCGTCCCGTTGATGAGGGCCAGCCCTTCCTTCGCTTCGAGGACGATGGGCTTCAGTCCGACCCGCTGCAGCGCGACCGCGGCCGGCAGCTTTTCGCCGCCGACGCGCGCCTCGCCCTGGCCGATGAGGACGAGCGCCAGATGCGCGAGCGGCGCCAGGTCCCCGGATGCGCCGACGGATCCCTGCTCGGGGATGACCGGGAGCACGTCCTTCTGAAGCATGCCGAGCAGGAGGTCCGCAGTCTCCTCGCGCACGCCCGAGTTCCCATGGAGGAGGGCGTTCAGGCGGAGCAGCATCATCATCCGAACGACGTCGGCCGGAGCCTCGGCTCCGACACCGACTGCATGCGAAACGATGAGGTTCAGCTGCAGCTCTCGGAGATGGTCGTGGTCGATCCTCTGGTTGGCGAGCTTGCCGAACCCCGTGCTGATCCCGTAAACGACCCGATCCTCGGCGACGATCCGCTCGACGAGCGCTCGCGCGGTCGCCACGCGACGGCGCGCCTCTGCGGAGACGGTCACGCGCGCGCCACCGCACCGGGCGATGGCGCAGGCCTGCGCGAGAGTGAGTCCGGCTCCGTCAAGAACGACTGATGGTGGCTGCACGGGGCGCTCCGGGTCGAAGATCGGCGATCCTACGCGTCGGCCGGGGCGGGCATAAGCGGGTCCGTGCGCTCGTGACTGGGCTCGCTCCGGCCCAGGCCGAGGAAGCCGATTGCTGCGACGAGACCGACGACGGGCGAAAGGAGCCAGAAGTCCTGGTGCCCCAGCCGTCCCATGAGCGCGGCGCCGAGCGGCGGAGTGATGGTGCGAGCGAGGCCGTAGCACATGGAGAAGACGCCCATCCAGCGGCCACGCTGCGCCTCGGGCGCGAGCCGCGCCGTGTAGGTCGCGCCGAGTGGCACGAAGATCATCTCTCCGATGGTTGCGACCCAGATCGTTGCGGCGGCGCTCCACGCCGACGCAGGGAGTGCGCCGAGGCCGTAGCCGAGGCCATAGCAGAGCGCGCCGAGGGCGAGGCCCGTCGTGATCCGCAACCGCGTCGACACCCGGTTCACGGGGAGTTGGAACAGGACGACGCTCAGCCCGTTGATGGACAGGATGCGAAGGTAGGTCGACTCCGGCAGGCCGCGGTGCATCAGGGAGATCGGCAGGTTCGTCGTGAGCTGGGCCGCGGTGCAGTACGCGACGAGCGTCAGCAGGCAGAACACGGCGAACCGGCCCACGGGGCCCTGCTCGTCCGGTCCCGTCGTCGGGTGATGCGGCAGCCGCGCGGGCCGGGTCTCCGTCACGAAGATGAACGTGGTGATCGCGGCCGCGAAACCGGTCCCCGCGTCCACCCAGAAGATCGAGGGGAACGACACCTTCGACAGCTCGCCGCCCAGGAGACAGGCGACCCCGAAACCAAGGTTGATCGCCACGCGGTAGACGGCGAACCCGCGCGCTCGTGCGTGATCCGGGAGGATGTCCGCGATGGACGCCGTGGCGGCTGGGCGGAGCGCTTCGCCGGAGAACCCGACGGCCATGACGGCAGCGACCAGGGCCAGGCCCGGTGGCGCGTACAGAGTGCCGAGCATGGCCAGGCCGCTGAGGATCAGGCTGAACATCAGCGTGGGTTTGCGGCCGATGTGGTCAGCGAGGATTCCGCCTGCCGGCGACCCGCCGATCATCCCCACGCCGTACCAGGCGAGGAGCGTGGCGGCGTCCACCTCCGTCATCCCACGCTCCTTCATGAAGAAGAGCGACAGGAACGGAACGACCATCGTTCCGATTCGATTGACGAAGACGGCGGCGATCAATGCCCAGAACGTCGTTCCCACGGTAGGCGGGCACGGTAGCAGGCGTCGCGCGATCACCAGACGGCGCGGCGCGACGCCCTTTGTCCCGCGGCAAACTCGATACCATCTGCGCCGATGACGTTGGTTCGTTGGAAAGGGTTGAGCGCGCCATGAGCCGATCGGGTTGGGATTCGTTTCGTGAGTGGTTCCTCGATCTGGGGGAGCTGGGCTTCTCGCTCGACATGAGCGGGCTCGGCATGGGACCGGAGTTCGTCAGCGAGATGGAGCCGCGCATGCAGCGGGCGTTCAGTGCCATGGCGGCACTCGAGGGCGGTGCCATCGCCAACCCTGATGAGAAACGGATGGTCGGCCACTACTGGCTTCGCGATGCCGCTCGCGCTCCCGATCCCGCGATCCGTCACGTGATCGCCACGACCGTGACGCGGATCCTGGAATTCACGAGCAAGGTCCGGACGGCGGCGATCCGACCCGAGCGCGCGGCGCGCTTCGAGAACGTCGTCGTCGTGGGGATCGGCGGGTCGGCGCTCGGTCCCATGTTCGTCTCCGCAGCCCTGGGCGGGCCCAAGGATCCCATGCGGATCTTCTGCATCGACAACACGGATCCGTCCGGCATCGATCTGGTGCTCGGACGCCTCGCCGCGACCAGCGGCGGCCTGCCGGCGACCCTGACCGTGGTCATCTCGAAGTCAGGCGGAACCAAGGAGACCCGCAACGGCATGCTCGAGATGTCGACCGCCTACCGCGGCGTCGGGCTGAAGTTCGAGCGCCACGCCGTGGCCGTGACCGGTGAGGGCAGCGAGCTCGACAAACTGGCCGCCACGAACGGTTGGATCGATCGATTCCCCATGTGGGACTGGGTCGGAGGGCGCACGTCCGAGATGTCGGCGGTGGGATTGCTGCCTGCAGCCCTCCACGGCGTGGACATCCTGGGGATGCTCGACGGTGCGAAGGCGATGGACGCGGCGACGCGCGTCGCTGAGACGCGAAAGAACCCGGCGGCCTTGCTGGCGCTCGGCTGGCACTTCGCCGCGGGTGGCGCCGGCAAGAAGGACATGGTGATCCTCCCGTACAAGGATCGGCTGGAGCTGTTCAGCCGCTACCTCCAGCAACTCGTGATGGAGTCCCTCGGAAAGGAGAAGGACCTCACCGGGGCCGTCGTCCACCAGGGGCTCTCCGTCTACGGCAACAAGGGCTCCACGGATCAACACGCGTACGTGCAGCAGCTGCGCGACGGGGTGAACAACTTCTTCGTGACCTTCATCGAGGTTCTGCGCGACCGGACGGGGCCGTCATTCGAGGTCGAGCCGGGCGTCACGTCCGGGGATTTCCTCTCGGCGTTCCTCCAGGGGACGCGCCGCGCGCTGCACGACGGCGGACGTGGATCGATTACCCTGACGATGAACGACGTGACGGCGTTCTCGGTGGGTGCCCTGATCGCGCTCTACGAGCGCACCGTCGGCCTGTACGCGAGCCTCGTCAACATCAACGCCTACCACCAGCCCGGGGTCGAGGCTGGGAAGAAGGCGGCGACCGCCGTGCTGTCGATCCAGTCCAAGGTCCTGTCGGCGCTCCGCGTGCGGGCCGGTGGCTGGATGACCGTCGAGGAGATCGCCCAGGCCGCTGGCGTGAAGGACGACACCGAGACGGTCTTCATGGTGCTGCGGCACCTGGGCGCGAACCCCGATCACAAGATCGAGCGCGAGGCGGGGAAGACGGCATTGGAGGCTCGCTACCGGGCATGAGCCTGGCGCGTTCCCTCAGGGCACGCGCACCGGCTTGGCTTCGATCGTCAGCCCTCGTGCCTTCAACGCGGGCATGAGCGTGTCGATCACGTCTTGGTCTGACCTCGCGTCCTTCGCCGCGGCGCGGACGGTGTCGACGATCGATGCGATCTCGTCATCTCGCAATGCACGCTCGTCGTTGGTCGTCATGAGGAGGAGCGTCACGCTGCCCACGCTGATGACCCGCGCCGCATCCGAGCCCCCAGGCGGGATCGTGACGGGGCTCCCGTGCGTTGCGGGCAGGGGATTTCGCGGCCAGCCGCGCGCATGGAACACGTCGGCGGCCGCGCCGGTCGGCGGGAACACCGTCGTCACTCGGTACTGGAAATCGACGCCCGTGAGCGCCACGACCACGACCGCCGCGGGCCGATCCAGCGAAAGCGCCACGCGGAACGTGATCGTGCTCGCGGCGGGGCTGCCGGGGTTCGCGTCTCGCAGGATCTCGGTCGAAACGTCCGTCGGCATCCAGTCGGAGACGGCGCCGCTCGGGGTGCGAAGCATGACGGAGATCAGGATGGCCGCGGCAGCGGCGGTCGCCGTCAACGCGAAGGTCAGCGGTCGGCTGATGCGCGGCTTTCGCACGCGATCCGGAGTGTTGGCCGCGGTCGCGTTGCCACGGGCTCGGTCCCACGCGAGCCGTGCGATGGCCGCACGCTCCGCCGCGGGTGCGGCGGCGTCGACGTCGGATTCCATCAGCGCGTCGGCGATGTGTAGATCGTCGAACTGGCTCGGGTCATCCGCCAGGCTTTCGGCGAGCCGGTCGGCGTCCCGGGCGTCTGATTCGAGGAACCCTGGGGGACGCGAGCCGTCGGATCGCGGGGAACCTCGATCGTTCGAGGGGCGCCGGCGCCGCAGGGCCTCGAGCTGGCGCGTCATCTCATCCTCTGACGGATCGACCATCTCATGACCCCCGGACTTCGGAGCCGGTCACGCATGCGCGAAGCATGGCGAGGGCTCTCTGGTGACGCTTCTTCACGGCTTCGTACTCCAAGCCGAGGCGTTCCGCCGCCTCATACAGCGGGATCGCCTCGGATCCCAGATGCACGGTCAGGACCACGAGGCGGTAGGGGCGAGGGAGCGAAACGACGCAGCGCGCGAGTGCGACCATCGCAGGGCGGTTGGCCCGATCACGCTCCGTCCACGCCGCGACGGCGCGATCGTCGATCGCGTTTTCGGTCGCCTGTTCCTCCAGGCCGTGTCGCCGCAACGCGCTGCGCTTCGCGTCACGGCGCTCGGACAGCACGAAGTAGTCGACAGCCTCGAACAGAAACCCTCGGAAGGCTGCCTCGCCGCGGAACTCGGCGAAGCGTCGAAGGAATGCCTCATAGAACGATGCCATGGCATCGGGGAGAGCATCGGTCGCGCTCCTCGCTTCGAAGCTGCGCCGTCGCGCGGAGAGTCGGAACGCGCAGGCAAAGACGGGGTGATAATCCTCGAAGAACCGGCACCAGGCCTCCTGGTCGGCAGCACGCAAACGCGCCACCCGCTCCGCGGACATGGCGGCTCGACGTTCTGCCGGCGCCGCCGGATCGAGGCCGGCAGTCGTGTGGAGTACGCCCGGATCGCGGGTCATCTGGGGTTCCGAGGTCATCGGTCGATGGAGAGGATCCAACCGCCCCAATCGCGTGTCGCGAAGCGGGGGGTGCCGTCAGGATTGGGCTCGGTGGCGATCGCTCGCTGCGCACGGCGCAGGGCTTCGTGCGCGGGGAGCTTCTCGACCCAGAGGTTCCGCGTGAAGCGCGCCATGAGCACACGGGTCGCGTCGTCGCTGACTTCCCAGGCGGACGTGAGTGACCCGCGGGCGCCGGCCGCACCGAGCGCATTGCGGAGCGACGCCAGCCCCGCGCCCGCCTGGCGCAGCCCCAACCCCGACCGGCAGGCACTCAACACGACCAGCTCGGTGCCGCTGAGGTCCAAGCAACAGATCTCGTCACCCGTGAGCACTCCACCTCGGGATGCGTTCGCCCCGGAGAAAGCGACGCCGCAGAAGAGGAACGGTGTGAGACGCGCAGCGGTCGCATCCAGCTGCGCTCTTCGTGAATCCGGGGACGAGCTGCCGCTCGCGTCGCTTGCCGGTGGCGTGAACCAGGCGTGCGACGCGATGTGGATGAACCGCTTCGAGTGTGATTCTCGGATGAACCGCTCGGCCGTTCCATCGGCGGCGGTGAGGATCGTCGGCGCCGTCGCCTTGGGGAACCCGGCGAGGAATGCGTCGGCCACGTCACGCGACTCGGGAAGCGATTTGGGCAGGCGGCCCAGCACGCGCGGTTTGCCGTTCGCGGCACTCGTGCCTTCTGGCCCGGCGAGGCCGCGCACGGCGGCGACAGTGTCCCTCGTTGCGACGTCCGTCCGCGTCCGGGGCGCTGCGACGTCGTAGTCCAGGCCGCCGAGCGACAGCAGCGATGGCTCGGTCTCGAGCGGACGTCGATCGACGAGCATCGAGCTCAGCGTTCGCACGCTCGTCACGCGATGCGTTTCGCCAAACGCTGCTCCGTGGAACGGGAGCGTCCCGAGAGGCAGCACCTCGATGGCGCCGTCCGCGGCTACGACCCAATTCGTCGCGTCGCCGCAGGCTCGCCGCACGGGATCGAGCAACAGGTCGGAAACGACGGTGCCGGACGCCGTGTCGTTCCTCGCGGCGCGAACGTCCGCGAACCAGCGCTCGATCGCCTCGTCGATCGACTTCGCCGGGCCGAGCGGAACGCAGACGGGCGCGCTTTCCGGTCGAATCACGAAGGCGGCGTAGCCCTCGTCGAAGAAGACGCAGTGCGGCCGCGTCGGGTCGGTCATGACGCGGTTGTAGAGCACGAATGAAACGGCGGCGTCGGCCGCGGTCAGACGTGCTGCGACCCGCTCCGCGATCGACTCCCGGGCGAACGAATCGCGCGCCCTCTCCGTGCGGGTCAGGCTCCGGATTGCCGCCAGGGCTGAGTCCCGCATGGCGACGAGCTTCACCAGTTCCTCCGACTCGGATGCGTCCTCGAGCGCCCGCGCGATCCGAAGCGACGCGTCGTCGACGATGCGGAACTGCGCATCGATCGCCGTGCGAACTTCCGGGGACTCCATGGCATAGCGCCGGAGCGCGCCGGCGCGCATGGCACCGAGCGAGTGGATCGTCTCGAACAGGTCGAAGACGCTGCTGAGGATTCCCGCCTCCGGCGGCAGCCCCGCCGCCTGACAGGCGAGTTCGAGCGACAACTCCGTTCCGGCGTGTTCGAGCGTGGCGCCGCCCATGACGGAACCAGCGCGCGGTGGAAGATCATCCGCGGGTCCGGCGGCCTGGGCCGACGCCTCGGGCACGGCGATGGCCAGCTCACGCCGAACGGCGTCCCAATCGCGCTGGAGTGCGAGCACGATCAGGAGTTGCGAGCGCGCTTCAGCGATCTTCTGCTCTCGCCCCTCGCGTTCGATCCACGTAGGTGCGATGAGGGTCTCGAGGATCGCGCGAGCTTCGGCGAAACGCATGTAGCACCGGGCGTCGAGTGCTCGGTCGAGCAGCACTCGGTGCTTCAGCCCCAGGGCCGCGCCATCATCGGGGAGCTCCCGTGCCAGGATCTCGGTTCGCGCATGGGGGTCCGCAATCGAGGCCTGGGCCCGCTCGGTCGCGGAGAGCCGCAGCATGGCGGAGACCATCTCCCTCGACAGCGTCGCCGCCTTGGACCGATAGGCATCGAGGGCCCTCTTCACGAAGTCGCTCGCGACGCCCGGTTTCTCGGAGGAGAGCTCGACCGTCGCGAGGTTGACGGCCGTGTCGGCCCAATCCGTGTCCACGTCGTGGCTGCGTTCACGCTCGGCGAGGACCTCTCGGAGCATCAGACGCGCGACCTCCGACTCGCCGCGCATGGCGCGGAAGATCGCGACGTTCTCCTTCGCTTGCAGTCGGTCGAGGTCCGAGGGTGGCACGAACTTCTCGAACGCCGCCAGCCGCAGCTCTGACAGCCGGACGACCGCGCCGGATGCGCCGACGGAATTGGCGAGTTTCACGATCGGAGAAAGCCCGTCGGCGAGCGGCAGCCAGGTCGACGCCTCCGGGATGAGCTCCAACTCGCGGACCAGCCGCTCGACGCGCGCGCGGGCGTCGCTCGGACGAGTGGCGCTCTCGGCCACGAGCTCCGGACGCGCGTTGCGGACGAGGGCTTCGGCGCGGCCGATCTCGGGCGTCCAGGGTGCTCGCTCGACGTGGAGGGTGGCAGTCGTCGGGCGATCGAGGCCGCGCGCGACGACTCGCACTCCCGTCGTGCGCGGCGGCGGGGATTGGCTGCCCCACCACGGCTCTGGTCCCTTCGGACTCGCGTTCGCTGCACCCAGGAGCCGGCCGTCCGCGCTGAGGATCTGAAGACCGAGAGACCGAACGTCGCTCGTGACGAAGACGACGGTGACTCCCCGGACGCCTGGATCGGCGACGTCGAACGTGAACGTCTTCGACGCGGATCCGTCGGAGTCGGGTTCGAGCGTGAATGCAACAGGCTGGCCCGGCTTCACGGGAGTCGCCGGGAGCGGTCGCGTGGTCGGCGCGGAATCGACCTGACACGTCGAAGGCGACGCGAGCAACACGCTGATCACGGCCCACCGGAGCGACGTCTTCATCCCAGAGTCCCCGTCGTGAGCGGTTTGGCACTCACCGACCCGCTTCATCACGGCAACGAGCGTCGCCCTGACCGCTCTTCGATGCCGACAATACAGCGCCGAGGCGCAGCGGTGCAACGCCGAAAAGGGGAGTTTCTTCGCGGAGTCGAACGCGGTGGGGTTCGCCGACCAACGACCTCTGGTTCGAGATTTTGTCCCCGACCGTGCTCCGTGCCGCATCTCTCACTCGGAGTCGCGACGTGCACCGCCCGCGCCTGACACGAAAGGACGGCGCGCCGCGACCCGGGAGGAGATGTCATGCCGACACTGTCGATGCGATCGCACCCCATGGCCTTCGTCGTTCCGTTGATTCTTGTCCTGAGCGTGCACGTCGTGGCGCAGAGCTGCTGTCTGCCGCCCATTCCGACGACGCTACCCATGAGAGACGGCATGATGGCGGTGACGTTCTGGGGAGGTCTTCCGCCTTGCGGGACGTCTGGCGCCTGCGTCGTCGTCCTCGACCCACGCACCCTGCCCGACGTCGGTTGCTGCAACTCCAATGCGCCGCGGTTCAGCAACCTGGGCGCGGGAATCGACGAGTGGACGCGGGCGAACCTCGGCGACGTTTTCGGAGTGACGATCGACCGGCGGCGCAACGTCTACGTTTCCGCGACGTCGATGGTCGGTCCTGCCGGCGCGCTCTACGGCTCTCGGAGTGCCTTCGACGCCGGGGCGGTGTATCGGCTCGATCGGTTGACGGGTGCGATCTGCTACTACGCGAGCCTCCCGTCGACCCCCATGCTGCCCGCTGGCACCGAGACGAGCCTCGGAGACATCTGCTACGACAGGAAGACGGATCGGCTCTTCGTCAGCGACCTGGACGATGGGCTGATTTACTCGATTCCGGCGGGCAACCCGGCGTGTGTTGGTCCCAACTACACACAAAGCAGCGTCGGTGTCTTCAGCTACGACCACGGGGTCGACGGGCGCCCGAGTGCGGGCCTCTCCCAGATCGCCGATGGCGCGACCAAGCTGACGCCGTTCGGTCGTCGCGTATTCGGCCTCGACGTGTACCGCGGTCGCCTCTACTACGGGGTCTGGAACGAGGACTCGGGAGCGCCGGGGTCGCCGAACGAGATCTGGTCCGTCGCGATCGCAGCGAACGGATCGTTGGTTTCGGCGACGGCGTTGCGCGAGATCATCCTGCCGCCGCTCGCCGGCACGACGTGGTCGCACCCTCCGACCGACATCTCGTTCTCGTACGAAGGGAAGATGTTCGTGGCCGAGCGGGGCCTGAGCAGCGACCAGTCCGACCCCTACGGGAAGCGGCCGGCGCAGTTCCCACACCACGCGCGCGTGCTCGAGTACTGCCGCATCCTCAGCCCGATCTTTCCAGGATCGAGTTGGCAGATGAGCCCGGAGACGAAGTTTCGTGTCGGCTGCTGCAACAACTCGAAGGACAACGCCGCGGGTGGCGTCTCGCTGGACCGAGCGGGGAATCCCTGGGTCACGGGGGACTACCTGAGCGTTCTCGGCGGCTGCGGGGCGCCTTGCGGGACCAACTACATCTATGGCGTCGAGAGGCTTCCGTCGGACGGCAACCCCACCGCGGCGACGTGCGCCTCGCCGGTCCACCGGCTCATCGACACCGACCTGGAGATGTGGACTTTCGCCAAGACCGATCAGGCGAGCGTCGAGGTGTACCTGGAGCCCTGTGGCGAATGGACGCGCGGGCGTCTGCCGAGTGCGGGTGTGTGGGCCCAGGCCACGTTCGGCTCGCCGACGAATCCGCAGCTCGTGATCGGCGGCGAATTCACCGACATCGACGGCACGCCGCTTCAGCACATCGCCATCGGTGACGGATTCGACTGGCTTCCACTGGGTCCGGGCCTGAACGGGACCGTGTGCGCGCTCACGTCGGCCGACGTGGATCAGAACGGCACGGCCGAGCTCTACGCCGGCGGGACGTTCAGCGCGGCTGGCGCCCTCGCCGTCGCGGGCGTCGCTCGGTGGAATGGGACGACGTGGGCCCCGCTGCCCGGCAGTGGCGGACTGTCGCCGGTTTCGCCCCAGTCTCCCGTGTCGGTCACCGGCATCGCGGCCGCGAACCTGACCGGTTCGTCGGCGCCGGAGATCTACGTCGCGGGGAGCTTCCAGGTCAGCGGGGCCGTCGGCTTCGCGCGTTGGAACGGGACGACGTGGGGCACGGTGCCCGGAGTGAGTGGCGCCGGCCAGGTGACGGCGATGCACCTGGTGCGTTCGGGGTCGACCGACGTCCTGTACGTTGCACTTCAGCTCCCGGTCCCTGTGGGGAATCCTCCGAGTGTGCAAGTGTTGCGGAAGATCGGCACGAGCGGCGGCTTCTCGCCCGTGGGTCCCCAGGTCTTTGGGACGGTGAACGCCATCGAGGTGATGGGCAGCGGCCCCAATCCCACCGTCTTCATCGGGGGCACGGGTTTGAGCGAGTTCCCCGGGATCCCGCAAGCGAACATCCTCCGGATCGACGTTGGGCCATGGATGCCCCTCGCGCAGGGATGCGACGGCCCCGTCAGGGCGATCCGTGCCTACGACGACGGTGACGGCCTCGCTCTCTTCGTCGGTGGTTCGTTCGACAACGCAGGTGGGATTCCATGCAGTCGCGTCGCGCGGTGGGACTCGTCCGCGGGCTGGTCGTCGATCTCCGAGCCGACGACGGGCGACGTGCTGACGATCGAGCCCTTCTCGACGGGCGGGGACTCGTCCATCGGAATCGGCGGGACCTTCATCGGGCTGGGATTCGACCCGTTGCCCTACTGGGGCTTCCGTCACAAGTGTTGCAAGCTGCCGACCATCGTGACGTCGCCTGTCAGCGGTTCGGTCTTGCTCGGTGGCTCGTACACGTTCTCCGTGACGGCGACGACGCCGGCCGGTTCGGGCGCCCTGAGCTACGAGTGGTTCCACAATCTCGTGCCGATCGTCGGAGCGACTCAGTCGACGTTGACGATCAGCCCGGCGGCCGCCGCCGATGCAGGTATCTACTCCGTGATGGTGCACAACGGCTGCGGGTGCGTGCTCGCCACGTTCGCCTCGCTGCAGGTGACCTGCGGAGGAGCGTCCATCGTTTCCCTCGCGAACCAGTGCTCGTCGCCGCTGCTCCTCGATGCGCCGTGTCCGATCCTCGGCTCCGCGCCCACGGTGACACTCTCCCATGCGAACCCGAACTCGCTCGCGTTCCTGGCGATGTCGCTGGGCGTGGGCCCGGCCATCCTGTTCGACGGCGGCTGCCTGATCCATCTCGATCTGGCCTCGCTCATCGTCGTGTTCCCGCTGCTCACGGACGCGACGGGAACCGCGGCCCTCCCAGCCAGCATCCCAGCGGATCCCAGCCTCGACGGACTCGTGATCGGAATGCAGGGCGCGGCGGCCGACCCGACCTTCGGCGGCGGGTTCGGATTGAGCAATGCCTTGCGGTTGACGTTGGGGCAGTGAGTTGGGCGCATAAGAGCTGAACGCCGAGCGGGTGGGTGGACGTTCGTTCGTGGGCCGTGGACAACGGCCATCCGGCGACTACACTCGCCGCCGGACACGCGACGCACACGCGTGCCTGCTCGGCGATCGCGCCCCGCTGATCCGAGCCCGCCGGAATCCCCGCCGGTGCCGTCCGTGTGCTTGCGGGAGCGATCATGCGTTCATCGCGTTTCGGGGCCATCGGTCTGATGTCCGGACTGCTGCATCTCGTCGGCGCGCTCGGCCTCGGCGTGGGGCACCTGGTGGCCCAGAGTGGCCCGCCGACTCCATTTCCGATCCTCTTCGTGACGCAAGTGCCCGTCCCCGGTGACTTCTCGACGATCGGCTCGGTCTTCTCGAGCCACCGCGGCGCCATCGACTCCGTCACGCGAGGTGGCGATCTGTGGATCCGCTACCCCAACGGCACGCTGCGCAACCTGACGCAGCTCTCCGGGCTCGGAGCCAGCGGCTTCCAGGGCGCAACGGGAATCGCGGTGCGCGATCCCTCCGTGCATTGGGACGGCGCCAAGGCGGTTTTCAGCATGATCACCGGCGGTGCGACCCAGCAGTATCAGGTCGGCACGTGGTTCTGGCAGCTCTACGAAGTGACGGGTCTCGGGCCCACGGACACGCCCGTGATCACGCGCGTCCCGAATCAGCCCGCGAACGCGAACAACGTCATGCCCGTCTACGGCACGGACGATCGGATCATCTTCGCCTCCGATCGGCCGCGCGACGGACAGCAGCAGCTCTATCCGCAGCGGGACGAGTACGAGTCGACGGCGTGCGTCAGCGGCCTGTGGAGCCTGAACCCGTTCACGGGCGACTTGTTCCTGATGAACCACGCGCCCTCGGGCGACTTCACGCCCATCGTCGATTCGTTCGGGCGCGTGATCTTCACGCAGTGGGATCACATGCAGCGGGATCAGCAGGCCGACACGGACGTGCTCTCGGGCAACACGTACGGCACGTTCAACTGGACGGGGGAGGCCCCAGGTTCCGTCACGACGACGTCGCGAACGGAGGTCTATCCCGAACCGCGCCCGACCCGGACCGATCTCCTCGCGGGAACCAACCTGGTTGGGCACACGTTCAACCACTTCTTCCCGTGGCAGATCAACGAGGACGGCACGGAACCCGAAACGCTGAACCACATCGGCCGCCACGAGCTCCACGGCTACTTCGACAAGAGTCTCTACGGCGACGCGAACCTGCACGAGTTCATCTCCGTGACGTCGGGGCGAGTGAATCCGAACGACATCGGCAATTTCATCCAGATCCGTGAGGACCCGACGGCGCCGGGGACGTACATCGGCATCGACGCGCCCGAGTTCTTCACGCACGCGTCGGGGCAGGTGATCAAGCTGACGGCGCCACCGGGAGCCAACCCGGATCTTGCGGTCATCACGTACGTCACGCACCGCGACACGGCCAGCTTCACGTCGACGCCCGGTCCGAACCACTCGGGGCACTACCGCGAGCCGCTGCCCCTGTCCGACGGCCAGACCGTCGTCGTGCACACGGCCGAAACGAACTCGGATCAGAACATCGGGACCTCCACGCAGCCGCAGTCGCGCTACGCATTCCGCCTGAAGGTCCTGCAGCCGCAGTCGCCGTACGCGGTCGCGGGCGCGACTCTCACGAGCGGCATTTCGAAGAGCGTGAACTGGTGGAGTCCGGACGTGTCGATGAGCTACAGCGGCGTCCTCTGGGAGTTGAATCCGGTCGAGGTGCGACCGCGCCCAAGACCACCGCGGAGATTCGCGGCGCTCGCCCAGCCCGAGGCCGCGGCGATCCAGGCCGCGGGGGTCGACGTCACTCAACTGCGCACGTGGATGTACCTGAACGGCCTCGCGTTGATGGTCGCGCGCAACGTCACGACGCGGGATGACGCGGAACGTCAGCAGCCGTTCAACTTGCGCGTGCCGGGCGGTGTCCAGACCCTCGGCGCGGGGGGCACGATCTACGACGTCGCCCACCTTCAGCTGTTCCAGGGCGACTTGATCCGCGGGTACGGCGGACCGACCTCGCCTGGGGCAGGACGGCGGGTCATCGCGCAACCGATGCACGACGGCGCGAGCTTCAATCCCCCTGATCCCACTGGCCCGGCCGCCAGCGTGAGCGTGGCGGCAGACGGATCCGTCGCTGCGTTCGTGCCGGCGCGACGTGCGATGACGTGGCAGCTCACGGGCCCCGCGGGAAACGGCGTCGTTCGAGAGCGTTACTGGCTCACGTTCCAGCCCGGCGAGATCCGCGCCTGCGGCTCCTGCCACGGCATCAACACGGCGAGCCAGGCGGGGCTCGCACCGCCGGTGAACGCGCCCGTCGCGCTGACGCAGTTGCTGCAGTTCTGGCAGTCGTCGACACAGGCTTCGCCGGCGCTCGGGAGCGCCGGCGTCGGCAACACGGGTGTGGGAGAAGGCGGTCCGTTCGACGTCCTCACGGTGAACGGGTCGACGGGCGGCGCGGCCCGGCGAGTCGACCTGGGCATCGGCGTACCGTTCGCCATCGCGGTGTCACGGCCGCCGAGTCATGCCGGCACGACGCATTTTGCGCTGTGGGGCGTGCTCGGTGCGCCCACGCCGGCTGCGGCGTACTCGAACTTCATCGGGACGATGAGCTTCGCGCCGCTTTCGCTTGCGCCCTTCACGGCGGGGGCCTTCACGGTTGCGAACGACTTCTGGGCCGATCCGACCGCGCTCGTCCCGTCGAGCGGCGCGCCGTTCGCGTTCTCGGTCCCGGGGCTGCCGATCCCCGCGACGATGACGCTGCAGGGTGTCGTCGAGGACTCGTATCTCGCACCCAGTCCGTGGGGCATCACGAATGGCGTGATCCTGCGCATCCAGTGATGGGGACGCACCGAACGTTCAGCGGGAGTCGTAGAGGCCGTCGCGTTCGATGATGCGACGAACGTCGTCGGGGACGAGCCCGTGCAGCGGCAGACCGGCACGTGCGCGTTCCCGCACGTGAGTCGACGACGTTGCGTTCAACGGAACTTCGAGCGTGCGCCAGCGGAGGCCGTCGATGGTCGACGCGCGGGCCGCCATCGCCGCGTGGTCGAGACCTGGCCTGAGCACGACCGCGACGGCGGCCCGCGAGACGATCCCGGGCACGTCGAACCACTTGGGGAAGTCGACGAATGAATCGGCGCCCATCACGATGTGGATCTCGGCGCCGGCGAACGTGGCGGCGGCCTGCTTCACCGTGTCCACGGTGTAAGAAAGTCCGGTTCGATCGAGCTCCCACCGCACGACCTCGATGGCCGGCACTCCGGTGAAGGCCGCAGTCACGAGTGCAAGGCGTGTCGCGTCGTCGATCTCCGGGCGCTGGCGCTTGTGGGGAGATTGACGCGCCGGAACGACGAGCAGGCGTTCGAGTTCGAGCTGTTCGCGGGCGCAGATCGCCATCGTGACGTGGCCGTTGTGAACCGGATTGAAGCTGCCGCCGAATAGCCCGATGCGCATGGTCGTGGCTCGATCATAAGCGACGCTGCCTCATCCATCTTTCGGAGAGGTGCGGACGTTCCAGTCGTGCCGAGCGTCTCTCTGTCGATGGACATCCGGCACGTCATCGCGATCCTGGGACTGTTCGCTGCGGCGCTTTCCGCGCAGGAAGTGGAGATACGAAGCCCTGCGGAGTGTCCTGG
The DNA here is from genome assembly GCA_044222185.1 of Planctomycetota bacterium. Classification (GTDB taxonomy): domain Bacteria; phylum Planctomycetota; family CAIWVZ01; genus JBGANV01. The sequence continues at coordinate 1,436,941 of JBGANV010000001.1, read as the reverse complement.
GCCGATCGTCGTCACCTGCGGCGGACTGGCGTCGAGGGCGGGGCCCCCGGGGACGACGCGAGCGGTGACCCTCGTCGATGACGAATCTCGGGTCGTCCGGGGAACCGTCATCGAGCGGGAGAGGTCCGCCGTTGTTCGCGCGGTGCTCCCTTCGCTGAAGGCGGGCTCGACGCGACTCACGGTGCGGGACCGGGGAGCGGCTGAGCGGCCGTGGCCGGTGAACCTGACGCGGGACCGGTTCGAGACGTTCGTCGCGGGCGAACCGGTGGTGGGCGATTGGAGTGGCCGAGTCACGGTCGGCGATGCCGCGCTCGAACTCGTTCCGCCGTCGGCCGTCGGCGGGACGTGGGACGTGTTCGACCGTGACGCCGTTCGCGTCGTGCTGCGGTTCACGGAGACCACGGCTCCCGGAGACGTGGAGCGTCGCCTCCTCGTGACGATCGACGAGGACGTTCTCCGCCTTCGTGCCCGGCTCGTGCTCACCCGAAGCCACGGCGACGGATTTTCGCAGGCCACGGGCCTCCGCGTGCGCGCCGCCGACGGTGCTCGGGATGATGCGGGCGACGAGGACGACGTCGACGAGACCCCGCCTGGGGCGACACCTCGGGCGCAGGGACTCACCTTCGAAGACGTGATGTCCTGCCTCGAAAGCGGCGCGCAGGATGTCCTCGCGCCACCGGGCGTGTCATGGTCGGTCCAGGCTGCGCGGGTCGGACAGGGGAGTCCTTGCAGGTTCGAGATGCCGTTCGAGCGAGCGGCGATCGCCGTCGCGGGCGATCGGGATTCGGACCTCGCCGTGGGGCAGACGCGGATCCTCGACGTCGTGGTTTCGCTCGACGGATTGCTCGTCCCCGACGTGCTCGCGCGCCCGCTGCCGGCGACGGGGAAGCTCGGTGTCGGGAGCGGGACCACCTCCAACGATCAGGCCGCGCTCGCGGGCTGTCTGGACGAGGCGCTCGATGCGTGGGTCTCCGATCCGCGACACGGGCTCGGGTGGAAGCGGGAGGACTTCGGGGACTGGGCCATGGATCGGTGGCGGGTGGGGAACTGCGAGTGGGACACCAGTCTGGGGTTGTGGTGGCGGTGGGTAGAGACGGGGCAGCCGAGGTGGGGCCGCCTCGCCCGGGCAGCCGCCGAGCATTACCTGTGTGTGGATCGCGATGCTGGGAGGACGGGACTCGCGTTTCAGCACGGGGCTCGACATCGCAGCGGGGTCGTCGAGGCCGGGCACCACTGGATCGAGGGCGCCAGGCTCGTGAGTGAGGGCCTCGACGACCCCTGGATGCGGGACGAAGTGGCGGTCGCCGCGCGCGAGCAGCTCTCGTTCTTCGAGAAACTCGACTGGTCCCGCGAGATCCCACGCTCGATCGGGTGGGGTTTGACGGCGTTGTGCGCCGTGGACGACATCGTCGCGGAGCACGCGCGCAGCGATGCCGTGATCCGGCGGGCGACCGGACTGGTGCTCGCCCGGCAGGCGCGAAGCGGGCACTTCCTGATCGAGCCGGCGGAGTCGAAGGCCGGGCACTTTCGCGTCTCCCCGTTCGTCGACGGAGGCGTGCTCCTCCCGGCGCTCGTTCGAGCCGGGCAACGCGCGCGAAGGACGTCGCTCGGCGATCCCGTTCGCCGTGCGTTCAGTGCTGTCTGGCGCGACGCCATGCGGGAGGTCGACGGCGCCGTCTACCTCGCGTCGTCCGTGGTGGTCGAGCCGACCGCCGGCCGCGTGGAGCGCGTCACCGGCGCGGCGGAGGGAGAGGAGGTCGCGCTGTTTCTCGCAGGGGCGCGCTCGTGCAATTGCGAGGACGCCAAGGCGGGGCGCCTCCTGGCGTCAGCCGTCCAATCGCTGCGGATTCGTGAGAAGACCTTCCTCGGGAAGGAGATCTCCATGCTGCTGCGCTCCGTGCCGGTGCTGCAGCGGACGCGGCGGCGGCGCCGGGCGCCTCGCTGGCGTGTTCGGCAAGTGCGGAGCCGCGAGGCGACGCGCTCAGGACTTGCAGAATTGGTCGAATGTGCTCTTGAGGTCCGCGGCGATCTGGCGCGGATCACGGCCCTCGATCTCCCAACGCTGGATCAGTCGCACCAGCTTCCCCGCCTTGAACAGCGCGACGGCCGGAGAACTTGGGGCGGCCCCCTCGAAATACGACCGCACGCGGGTGACGGCTTCCACGTCCTGACCGGCGAAGACCGTCGTGACCACGTCGGGTTTGACCGGGTGCTGCAACGCCAGCGCGAGGCCCGGCCTCGCTCCGCCTGCCGCGCAACCGCAAACGGAGTTCACGAAGACGAGCGTCGTTCCGTCTTTGTTGGTCAGCACGGAATCGACGTCGGCCGCGGTCATGAGTTCCTTCACGCCGAGGCGGGTCACCTCTTCGCGCATCGGTTTCACGAGCATCGGGTCATAAGGCATCGGGCTTGCTCCACGGGTCGGGAATGCAACGAGGACGTGGCGAGGACGTCAGCGTGCGAGGCTACCACCCGTGCTTCGGCGCGCAACGCATGGAAGGTGCCGCCGGTCCGAGAGTCTGAGCGCGCTTCCGTCGCCTGCACGCCGGTGCGAGAGTCACCGACGGAGGAACCACGCATGCAGGTGCTGATCACTGGAGGAACCGGTTTCGTCGGCCAGGCCGTCCACTCGAAGCTCGTCAAGCGGAAGGATTCCGTGCGTGTGATGACCCGCAACGTCGTCGCCGCGGTTCAGGCACTCGGGCAGGAGGTTCAGACCGTATCGCCCGATTCCGGACCCAAGGCGTGGATGGCGGGCGTGAATGCCGTCGTGAACCTGGCGGGTGAACCGATCTTCGGCAAGCGGTGGTCTGCGCGGCAAAAAGACGTGATCCGTCGAAGCCGCGTCGAGGGTACGAGAAGACTGGTCGACGCCATGGCGGCCCAGCCTGCCGAGCAGCGGCCGAAGGTCCTCGTTTCCGCATCGGCGGTCGGCTTCTACGGCCCGCGGGGGGACGAGGAACTCGACGAATCGGGAGCTGCGGGCACCGACTTCCTGGCCGGTGTCTGCCGCGAGTGGGAGGACTCCGCGCTACGCGCGAACGACCTGGGCGTTCGTGTCGTGATCGTCCGGATCGGCGTGGTGCTCGGCCCGCACGGCGGGGCCCTCGCTCAGATGATGCCGTTCTTCCGCATGGGCGGGGGCGGGCCCATCGGCAATGGCCGCCAGTGGTTCTCGTGGGTTCACCGCGACGATCTCGCGGCGCTGATCCTCCACGGAATCGACACCCCGGCGCTCAGCGGCCCCGTGAATGCCGCGGCACCAGGGGCCATGACGAACGGGCAGTTCGCGAAGGCTCTCGGGAAGGCGCTGAGGCGTCCGGCGTTCCTGCCGACACCGCCGCTGGCGCTCAGGCTGTTGTTCGGCGAATCGGCATCGATCCTCACGACGGGGCAGCATGTCGTTCCGCGCAAGGCGATCGAGTCCGGGTTCAAGTTCCAATTCCCAACGGTCGATGTCGCTTTGGGAGACATCCTCCCGAAGTGGTGACGACCGCCCGCCGGATCGGTGGCGGCCCCGCTAGGGAATCTCAGGCGGCCACGACATGCACCCGGAGGAGCAACGCCTCGCAGACAACGACGCGCGGCGAGCGCATTGGGACCGTTGGGGTCCGTATCTCGCCGAACGCGCGTGGGGGACCGTCCGTGAGGACTACAGCGGTGACGGCAGCGCGTGGACGTCGTTCACGCACGCACAGGCACCGATGCGGGCGTATCGCTGGAGCGAGGACGGTCTCCTCGGTTGGTGCGACAACCACCAGCGGATCTGCTTCGCCGTCGCACTGTGGAACGAGCGTGACCCGATCCTGAAGGAGCGGCTGTTCGGCCTCACCGGTCCCGAGGGGAACCACGGCGAGGACGTGAAGGAGGTCTACTACTACCAGGACGCTCTCCCGTCGGGCGCCTACGCCCGAGCGACCTACCGCTATCCGCACGCCGAGTATCCCTACGACACGCTCGTGCGCGGAAACGCCGAGCGGAGTCGTCAGGACCCCGAGCTCGAACTCCACGACCTCGGCATCTTCGACGGCGGCTACTTCGACATGCGGGTCGAGTACGCGAAGGCTTCCCCCGACGAGACACTCGTCGCGATCGCGGTCACGAACCACGGCGACGCAGCCACGTTGCACGTGCTGCCGACGCTCTGGTTCCGCAATACCTGGGGGACGGGCCGCGGCGGCGTGAAACCGTCCATGCATGCCGAAGGCAACGGATCGGGCCGACACGTCGTCGTCAGGCACCCGGAACTGGATCCGATCCAGTGGAGCGTCGACCCTCCCGCCCCGCTCTTGTTCACCGAGAACGAGACGAACCGCCGGAAGCTGTGGAGCGTCGATAACGCCGTCGGTTGGACCAAGGAGGCGTTTCACGAGTACGTCGTCCACGGCGTCACGTCGGCCGTGAATCCGGCACAGGAGGGAACGAAGGCTGCGTACCACCACGTCCTGAGGCTCGAACGAGGCGAGACACGCGTGATTCGGGTCGCGCTCGGCCCGGCGCACGGCGCTACGAGGCTCGCGGGCACCGAATTCGACGCCCTCATGGAGGTTCGCCGGGGCGAGTGTCGCTCGTTCTACGACCGCGTGGTGCCGGCGGACGCGTCCCCCGCCGAGCGTGACGTTCAGCGCCAGGCGTTCGCGGGACTCATCTGGTCGCGTCAGTTCTACCACTACGACGTGTCGCGCTGGCTCGCTGGTGATCCGGGCGAGCCGCCACCTCCCGCGGGCCGCACGTCAGGGCGCAATGCCGATTGGGGACACCTGCACAACGAAGACGTCGTGCTGATGCCGGACAAATGGGAGTACCCCTGGTACGCCGCGTGGGACCTCGCATTCCACTCGATCGCGTACGCGATGGTCGACTCGTCGTTCGCGAAGCGCCAGCTGATCCTGTTCCTGCGGGAGTGGTACATGCACCCCAACGGGCAGCTGCCGGCGTACGAATGGGCGTTCGGCGACGTGAACCCGCCGGTTCATGCCTACTCGGTGTGGCGCGTCTACAAGATCGATCGCCGGATCCACGGCGTCGGCGACACGAACTTCCTTTCGCGCGCGTTCCACAAGCTGCTCCTGAACTTCACGTGGTGGGTGAACCGCAAGGACGCTCGCGGCCGGAACGTCTTCGAGGGTGGGTTCCTCGGTCTCGACAACGTCGGCGTTTTCGACCGGAGTGCCCGGTTGCCCGGGGGAGGCCACCTCGAGCAGTCGGACGCAACTGCCTGGATGGGAATGTTCTGCCTGAACATGATGGCCATCGCTCTCGAGCTCGCGCACACGGACCGCGCCTACGAGGACGTGGCGTCGAAGTTCTTCGAGCACTTCGTCTACATCGCCGACGCCATGAACCACCTCGGTGGCTCGGACTCGGAGCTGTGGGACGAATCCGACGGTTTCTACTACGACGCGCTGCGGATGCCTGACGGCGATCGCATCCCACTCCGCGTCCGTTCGATCGTCGGACTGACGCCGCTGTTCGCGGTGGAAACGATCGAGCCGGAGATGCTCGATCGCCTGCCTGGGTTCGCCCGGCGCCTGATGTGGTTCATCCGCAACCGTCCGGCCCTGCGACACAACATCGATCGGACGAAGCGCGCCGACGGAGCCGAGCGACGGATGCTGTCGCTCGTTCCGCGCCATCGCCTGGCACGTCTCCTCTCGGTGATGCTCGACGAGCAGGAGTTCCTGTCGCCGTTCGGCATCCGCTCGGTGTCACGCGCCCACGCCACGACGCCCTACGTTCTGAACCTCGACGGCGTGCAACACAGCGTCGGTTACGAGCCGGCCGAGTCGCGGACGGGCCTGTTCGGCGGGAACTCGAACTGGCGTGGCCCCGTCTGGTTCCCGATGAACTACCTGCTCATCGAGTCGCTCCAGCGATTCGATCACTACCTGGGCGCAGACTTCCGAGTGCCGTGTCCGGCGCTCAGGCCGGAGCCCGCGACCCTCGGCCAGATCGCCGACGGACTCTCCCAGCGGCTGGTGAACCTCTTCGTTCCGGGACCCACCGGCCGACGCCCCGCCATGGGATCACTCGATCGCTATGCCGATCGCCCCGAGTGGCGCGAGAACGTCCTGTTCCACGAGTACTTCAACGGGGACACGGGCGAGGGGCTCGGCGCATCACACCAGACTGGCTGGACCGCGCTCGTCGCGAAGCTCGTCACCCGCAGGAAGGCCTGAACGCGCCAAGACGTCAGACGGCGGCGTTCGCCCCCGGCTGCTCGTCGGGGAAACTCGTCGGGAGGTTGTCCCACGAGATCCCGAGGCGTGACCCCGCCAGATCGCTTCGGTCGACGACGGCTGCGGCCGCCACTCCGAGCGTGACGGCGATCGCTTCGCTGATCTCCTCGCGCGTCGCGCCTTCCTTCAGTGCCTTCTTGATGTGCCCATCCAGGCAGTTGGTGCAGTTGAACGCGAGGGATGCGGAGATCGCGATGAGTTCCTTCATCTTGCGATCGAGGGCTGCGCGCTTGTCCGAGTACGTCACCTTGTAGAACTCGAGGTACGGCGCTTTCACGACCGGGTCCACGAGGGCGTAGGACTTGACGTTCGGGGCTTGGTTCGGCTCGGAGCTTGGCTTCTGGTTCACGCGAACGAACTCCATCGGAGTGTGGCTTGTCAGTTTCCGCCCGGGCGGGACGTTGGAACTTCCGGTGACTTCTTCGGCGTTGCCACGGGCGTCGGATCAGGAGATTTCGCCGGCATCAACACCTTCTTCATGAATGCAAGCGAGTGAGGGAACGAGTCTCGCAGGAACTCCCAGCCGTGGCCGCCAGGGCGGATGGCCGTCTCATGGGGGACCTTCTGCGTCGTGAGCAGCTGCGCGAGTTCGCGGCACCCTTCATCGAAGCCGTAGCTGTCTTCGCTGCCGCAGTCGAAGTAGATCGCAAGCCCCGTGTCGGGCTTGAGCTTCTTCGCCAGTGCCATGGGGTTGTTGGCGTTCCACACGTTCTGGTCGAGGGGATCTCCGAACAGGTCCGCGAGTTGGCCACTGAGGCGATCCATGGCGCGCTGGGCACGCATCGAGGCCTTGCTCATGTCATCGGGGAGCAGTGCGGCCGAGTGGACGGCCACGGCCACGAAGAGCTCCGGCCGCTGGAACGCGAACTTCAGCGCGCCGAACCCACCCATGGAGCTCCCGGCGATCAAGCGGTGTGCGCGGTCGCCGAACGTGCGGTAGGTCTTGTCGACGAATGGCACGAACTCTTCGATGTAGAAGCGACCGTATGGATGAGACCCGTCGAGCGTGTCGCAGTAGAACGTGAAGCCCGCCGACGCGACGACGAGAATGCACGGCGGAAAGTCCTTCTTGGCGATCGCGCGGTCGAGCAGCTCGGCGCCGCCTCGCGCGACCCATCGCTCCGGGTCCTCGAAGAGCCCATGGAGGAAGAACATGACCGGGTAGCGCGTGTTCGCCTGTGCCGGGTCGTCGTAACCGGGCGGCAGGTAGACCGCGTACCGCACGGCACGCTTGAGGAGCTTCGTGGGCGCCTCGTCGAAACGCATCCTGCCGGCCAGACCCTTCGATGCCGCCTCGGCCCGCTCCTGCCACTGACGCGTCGTCGGGCGTTCCCGCTGGGCGCGGAGCGACCCCGCGGCGAGGAAGCCCAGCAGCGCGATGAGGAGAGCGAGAAGCGGCTTGCGGCGCATGCAGATCTCCGACGGTGGCGAAAGGAGGCGCGATCGTAGCACGTGCCCCGATCAGGGTGGAACGCACGCCGGCGCGAGAACATTCCTTCGTCCGACCTCACCGCGCCGCGCCGCGCGGCGCGGCAGCGAAGTCCCTCCGAAGGCCCAGGACGCGTGCCAGGCCGAGCACTGCATTCAGGATCGCCCCCAGCGCGACGATGCTCGTCGCGATGGTCGCACCCAGCGGCCAGTCGAGCATCGTCGCCGCGACGGACCCCACATATGCCGCCGCCAGCCCCAGCACAGCCGAGCCGGCCAGTTGCCCGCGCGTGCTTCGAGCGATGGGCCGCCACATGACCGCCGGCGCCAGCAGGAGCGCGAAGACCACGAGCGGTCCGACCACGGGGACGGAGGCCGCGACGGCGGTGCCGAGGAGCCCGTAGAGACACGCCACGGCCGGCCCGGTACGCAGGCCGAACGCCGCCGCGACGTGCGGCTCGGCGGAGATGAAGAGCATGCGTTCGCGCCGAAGGGCGAGCCAGAGCGTCGCCGGAATCACGGTGACGGCGAAGAAGAGCACGTCCTTGCCATTCGTGGCGATGAGCTCGCCGTGGATCAGGCGCTCCAGCTTCTGTTCGCCCATGGGCGTCATCCCGCGGAGGATCTCGCCGAGCGCGAGCGTGAGGACGTACGCCAGTGCTGCGTGCGACCCGACGTGGGTCGTCGTTGGGCCGCGTCCGGCGACGGCCAGCGCTGCGAGGGTGGCGGCGACGGCGAGGGCGGCGCCGCAGAAGAGGTAGGCATTCGTCGGCTCGACGCCCTCGTGATCGAGCGACGGCTCGGTGCCGAGCGTCGCCATGAGGATCCAGTGAGGGAAGATGAAGAGCGCGATCGCCATACCCGCGAACGCGCTCTGCGGAAGCGCAAGTGCGAGGAACGGCACCCGTCGCAGGACGAGGAACGAACCGGCGACGGGGATGCAGGCTCCGAGCAGCAGCGCCGCGAAGAAAGCCCAGCGGAAGTCGCTGAAGAGAAGACGGTTCGCTTCGACGAAGGCGTTCATGCGTGGACTCCGGGACGCGATGTGGCGGCGCCGGCATCCTCCAGGCGAGCCGTCCCATCGAGTCGCAACATGCGCGTGGCATGGCGTGCGATCGCATCGACGCGATGTGAGACCACGATCGCCGCGAGTCCGCGGCGGGAGAGCGCAGCCGACACGAGGGCATTGAGCTGCTCCTCGGACGCGAAATCGACGGCCGACGTCGGTTCGTCGAGAAGGAGGAGGCGGCAACCGGAGAGGAGCGCGCGCGCGAGCAGGACGCGCTGCCGCTCTCCGCCGGAGAGACTGCTGAACACTCTCCGCTGGAATCCTGCCAGCCCGACTTCTTCGAGTGCCGAGTCGATGGACCCGAGCCGAGCGTGAGCGAAGCGCGCGCTCCGCAGGATCTCGCCGACCGAGAACGGATAGATGGGATCCACCGAGTCGGCTTGTGACACCAGCGCTACCGGAGGTCGCGTGCGGGTCGCCGGAAACTCGACGCAGCCCGACACGGGGTCGAGCGCGCCGAGCAGGGTCTGCAGGAGCGTGGACTTCCCCGAGCCGTTCGGCCCGACTACGGCGAGCAGTTCACCCGGGGCGACCTCGAAGGCGATTCCCGAAACCAGTGGCACGTTGCCGCGTCCGATCGCGAGGTCTCGGCATCGGATCAGCGCGCCGTCCATGGGCGATCCTCCATCGGGTCCGCGTGAGGAGTCGATTCCAACGCGCCGTCCGCCGGTCACTTCGTTGGTGGCGTGCTCGAATCCGTGCACGCCTTCGCGAGAGTCGAAATGACGTGGTCGAGGTAGTCCAGGTAGGTCGCCGCCGGCGCCGTGCCCGTGACGCCGAGGGGGAGCACGACGAGCTTGCACCCACCGTCCTCCGCCACGCGCTTTGCGAGCCCGTCGTTCAGGTACGGGGGGACGATCACGGCGGCGACGCCCTCCTTCTTGATGAGATCGATGACCGACTTCACGTGCGCGGGAGTCGGCTCCACCCCGGGTTTCGGCTCCAGGTCGGCGACGATCGAGAACCCGTAGCGCGCCGCGAGATACGGGAAGCTCGAGTGACGGGTGACGAACTTCCGCCCCTTCAGCGGCTCGGCGATCCTGGCCCATGTCGCGATGCGGGCATCCAGGTCCGCGATGAACGCCGCATGGTTTGCCTTGAACGCGTCGGCGTGCTGCGGGTACGCCGCGGTGAAGGCCGCCAGGATGTTCTTCGCGATGATCCGTCCGCCCTCCGGGTCGATGTTGAAGTGCGGGTTGCCCCGCGGGTGAAAGTCCACGCCGCGCGACCGGTCGAGCGACTGCGGGACCGCGAGTGGCGCGATGCCCGTCGAGCAATTGACGAAGCCAGGACCGCCGGGCCTGATCCTGTCGTTGTGTGTCGCCTCGACGAGCGCGGGGATCCAGGCGTGCTCCATGTCCAGCCCCATCTGGAGGAGGAAGTCCGCGCGCTTCAGCTTCAAGAGGTGCTGGGGCTTGGCGACGATGCGGTGGATGTCCTGGTCGCCCTTCGCGATGGACTCGACGTCGACGAGCTTGCCTCCAATCCGTCCGGCGATGTCCGCCAGATCCTGCGTGGTCGCGATGACCTTGATGTCCTGCGCGATCGTTCCGACGGTGAGTGCCGCAACGAGACAAGTGACTCGGGAGATGTTGCGATTCATGGGTTTCTCCTCTCACCAGTTGAGCGGGTGTGCGTGACTTCCGATGAGCGTCGTCCACTGGAGCATGACGGCGACGTACTCGTCGGCGAGCAACTCGTCGCTCACGTATTCCGTCTGCAGGCGCACGCGGTTGAACTCATCGATCTTCCAAGTGACGAAGACGCCGCCGCCGACCCATAGCTTGTCTCGATCGAACGCGCGTTCGACGCGGTCGAAGAAGCCGCCGATGGACCAGTGCTGGTCGAAGCCGAACTCCGCGAAGACGTAGAAGCCGAGGGCGTCCTTCCGAACGACCGTGGTGCTCGCGTCGTCGATGAAGTCCTGATCGCTGTAGAGCACCTCGCCGCCGAACACGAACCACTCGGGCCGACTCGGATCCTGCCACTGGTACGTCAGGTCCAATCCCAGGATCAGGTCTTCGAACGTCCGTTTGATCGTCGCGTCGGGGTCCATCGCGTCGACTTCGAATGCCGTCGCCTCGGGTGCCCACATGGCCGACGTGCCCAACTGGAGCGAGTGGTTTTCGGCGACGTCGAACAGCGTGGTCACCCGGGCGTGGTAGGCGAAGTTCTCGATCGAACGACGTCCGAACGCGGGTGCGGATTCTCCGCCCTCCTCCGCGCCTGCCAGTGGTCCGACGACGGGCTCCGCGTCGCCCTCTGGTCCGTTCATGACGCCGACGGACCAGCGGATGGGGACGTCGCCGATCCCGAACCAATGATGCAGCTCGAGTCCGGTCCCGATGGGCGAGCCGCCGAAGTAGTCTTGGAACACGGCGGGCGTGTCGACGAACGGCAGTTCGTGCGCGTGCACGGGCCCGAGCTTGCCGAAGTCGTAGTGGAACTTCCCCGCACGCAACGAAAGCGTGTCGATGAGGCCCTGGTCGACGACGCCGTACGCTTCCTCGAGTTCGACCGAGTCCGGCCGCGCGTGGATGACCGCTGCGTAGTAGGCCGACGGATCGATCCGCCCGAGGATGTTCACCTCGGCGCCGCGGTGGTCGAACTGATCGTGGAAGTCGAACGAGTCGCGCTGGCCGGATGCGACGAAGACGAAGTCACCGACGACCCCGATCGCCGGGTTGAACCGGTTGTCATAGCGGGTCGTCTGGTCCAGTCGTCCCATGGCCCCGCTGCCGAGGAGGACGCCCACTTGCCGTTCGACCTGCTGATCGACCTTCTCGGACTGGGCCGCGGCATCGTGCTCTGCGGCAGACGAGAGGAGTCCACGAACCTGGTCCTCGAGTGCTTGGATGCGGGCCTCGTAACGCGATTGCACTTCCTGAAGCCGCTGCTCGAAGTTCCGCGAATCCTGGGCACGAGCGACGAGCGAAGCGGCGATCCACGCGGCCACGACGGCCGCCGAACGACGTGAAAACGACATGGAGGAACTCTCCTGAAATCGAGTTGGGACCGTCGATCGCGACGCGAACGACGGTGCGCCCGGACAGATTCCGGGCCGACGACTGACTCTCGATCAGGAGTGCGACGGCGGGCCGCGGGCGAGCGGCCGGTCGAAGAACGCGTCCTCGGGCAGGAGTGTGCGGACGTCGATGACGATCGCCGCGACGGTCGGTTCCTGGACGCGCGTGGGTTGGTGGGCGACCGCGAGTGCGGGTGCGTCGGCCGTGATGCACACCGCGCAGGACCCGTGGTCGCTCGACGTCGTCGTCGAACCGTGGTGGTGGAGCGACGCGGCGATGCCGGCGAGAATCCACGCCGACAACACGACCGACACGAGCTTGCGGTTCAATCCACCGACGATCACGGCGAGAGCTTAGGGCTTGGCCTCGTCACGTGCAAGCCGTCAGCGGCGCGGAGCTGACTCGACGATGAACTGGTCGACGTCCGCCCAGAGCGCGAACCACTCCTTGCGTTCCGCGGGCTCCAACGCTGTAAGACGTTCGCCCCGAACGGCGTCGAAGCACCGCGCGCTTCGGAGCCCGACGAAGGTCGCGTGACTGATCGAGATGTCGATCTCGTCTCTCTCGAGACCGGACCGGTGCCGCCCAAGGAGCGCGACCAGCCACCGCCGAGCCGCGGCGAGCCGAGATCCGTCGCGCCTCGGCGGCGCCGTTGCGTCCGCGAGACCGGCGACCGCCGACCGGGCCGCGAGGAGCCCAAGTTCGGGGTCCCCGCTGTCGAAGAGATCGGGGACGGCGACCTCCGCGCGCAGGAACAGCTCGAATGCGACGTCGAACCAACCACGGCGCGCGGCCACCTCGGCGGCGACGGGAGCCTCGGTCTCGTCGTCGATCTCGCGAGTTCGGGCTCGCGCGACCTCCGCGACGGCGGCCCCGGCTTCGAGCGACGCGGCGCGCGTAGCGAGAGATTCGATCATCTCGTGCCAGCGATCGTAGGGAGTCGAGTGCGCCCGCGCGGCGTCGAGGACACGCGTCGCCTCGGAGAACTCCCCGATCGTGAGAAGCTCGCGCGCGAGCCGACACGCGGCGAGCGTGTCACCGGGCGCCAACTCGACGGCGCGGCGGAAGGCTGCGGCTGCTCCGGCATTCTCCTGGAGCGCGCTCCTGGCGAGACCGAGGTCACCCCACGCGATGGGAGAGTCGGGGCCACACCGGGTCGCGTGCTCGGCTGCGTCCATCGCACCGGCGAGGTCATCGAGTCGACCGAGGCTCGTGCTCAGGTGGGTCCACGGGACGACCCATTCCGGGCTGAGGTCCACGGCTCGACGGTAGTGCGTGACCGCGGCGGCATCGTCGCCGGACTGCGCATCGATGACCCCGAGCCAGTTGTGGACCTCGGCCGAATCCGGCTCGTGTCCGAGTGCGGTTTCCAGGGCCGCGCGCGCGGCCGTGGCGTCGCCGCGGCGCAGGAGGACCTTCGCTCGCAGCAACTCCGCCTTCACCCAACCCGGACGCAGGCGGAGCGCCTCGTCGAGTTCCGCGAGTGCGGCGCGCTCGTCGAAGGTCGAGAGCGCCGTGCCGCAATAAAGCCGGACGTGGACCGACCTGGGCCACAGCGACGTCGCTGCGGCGCAGTACCGCTTGAGGACAGCCAGTTCGCCCGCTTCGCCCGCCGTGCGGATCGCCAGCATGTGGAAGAGTCGGTTGGGACGTTCGGCGCGGGCGATGGCGGCTTCGAACCTCGCGAGCGCCTGTTTCGCGGCGTCGGCCGGGAGCCGTTCAGCCTGCATCGTCTCCATGCAGCCGCGGATGAAGAAGTCGAGGGCGGTCACCTGCCCGCCGGTCTTCTCGAAGACGATGGGTCTCGGATCGCCGGTCAGGACGCCGGCGGCCTGCGTTCGCATGGCGCGAAGCGCGACGGACTGCGCCAGCAGCTCGGGATGCGCATCCGCAAGCGCGACCTCCCGAGCGGCATCGCGGCGGTTGATGCACGTGACCATGGCGCCTGCGAGCGCGTCGGCGCGAGGCGAGAGCGCCAGCGCGCGATCGAACGCGGCGGCCGCGCCGATAAGGTCGTGGTCGAGCAATTTGACGAACGCATCCTCGACCTCCGCGTCGCAGGCCACCTCCGCAGCCTGCAACCGTGCACGTTCGACTTCGGGCATGTTTCGCCACAGCCAGCCGGCCAGACCGGCGACCACCGGTATGCCCAACGCGAGGACGGCGAACAGTGCCGCCGCGGCCGGCCGCTGCCGTGCCCAGCGAGTCAATCGGCCGATCCGCGATCGGTGGGCGACCGACACGGGGAGTGACGCGCGCACGGCGCGCAGGTCGTCCGCGAACGCCTTCGCCGTCGCGTACCGGCGATCCCGCTCGCGCTCGATCGCGGCCAGAACGACCGCAGCGAGATCTCGCGAGACGGCGCCGTTCCACGGTCGGGGGTCCGGAGGGAGCGAGTCGAGAATCTGGTGATAGAGCGCGTCGAGCGTGGGTGCTTCGAAGGGGCGACGCCCGGTGAGCCACTCGAAGAGCACGACCCCGAGCGCGTAGACGTCCGTCCGCCGGTCGAGGGACGATCCGGGCAGCAGGATCTGCTCCGGTGACATGTACGCGGGCGTGCCCGTGCGCTGAGCCGTAGCCGTGAGCGTGGGGCCCGAGCTCTCGTCCGCGCGAGCGAGTCCGAAGTCGAGGATCACGGGAGTGCCATCCCGAGCGAGCATGACGTTCCCGGGCTTGATGTCTCGGTGGATCACCCCGGCGTCGTGCGCCACGTCGAGCGCCCTCGCGACCTGCTCGATCACCAGGAGTACCTCGTCGATGCGTGGGCCGCGGCAGCCGACGTCGTGCGCTGGGGCAGCGCCCGGGAACGCCCCGACCGGCATGGGCACGGTCTCCGATCCGCTCGGTGGCACACCCGTCGCCGGGGGCGAGATCTTCGTCGGCGCGACAGGGTCAGGCCCGTGCAGCCAGTCTCGGGCGATTCGCTGCGCGAGTGATTCGCCATCGACGTACCGCATGGCGATGCACGGGACGCCATCGATGAGCCCGGCCTCGTGGATGGCGCAGATGCTCGGATGATCCAGGCGCGACGCGATCGACGCTTCACGCCAGAAGCGCTCGATCCGGTCGTCGTGGCCGCCACCGCGCTCCCGGAGGATCTTCAGCGCCACGTTGCGGTGAAGGCGAGTGTCCTCGGCGAGGTGGACGGTCCCCTGACCGCCGCTTCCCAGGTGGCGCAACAGGCGGAAGTGCCCCACGCGGTCACGGGCCGCGTCCGCTTTCAGTGCTTCTTCCATCGTGGCGTGGATGATCCCGCAGCTTGCCGCACGGGCGTCGTCCCGAGCGGGCTCGTCTTCGAGCGGTGAGCGAAGGGCGGTATCGTCTCAGCCACTCGACGATCCGTCCATGCCCCTTCCGCTGAACACACGAATGTCGCGCCGCGCCTTCCTGGTCGGTGCCCTCGGCGCATCCGTCGTACGCGTGACCGCGAAGCGGAGGCCCGAACCCTCGATCCCGGTTCGATTCATCGGGGCGTCTCTGGAACGAGGTCACGGTTGGATGCGGCGTGACGCGAAGGCGATCTCGGTCGATCGCAAGGCGTCGGCGCGCGTCGTCGTCATCGGCGGCGGCTTGGGCGGTGTGAGCGCGGCCTGGCGCGTGCGCGCAGCGGGTATCGAGGACGTCGTCCTGTTCGAAGTCGAAGATGGCGTTGGTGGTGTGGCGCGCACGGCGGGAATCGGCTCGATCGCCGACGTGCCGCTGGGCTGCGTCGCGCTCCATGCGGGCAGAATCAGCGAGCCGTGGGGGAGGCGGCTGCTGGCCGACGCGGGTCTTCTCGCCACGGCGAGCCGCACGGAATCGCGGCCTGAATCCGCGGGAGCGCGTCCGACGGAGCGCGTGTTCGGCCCCGACGGCTGGACCACCGCGGCGGAGCTCCCGGAAGAGAGCGGTTGGATTTCACTCATCGAGGCATTTCAAAAGCGGAGGTCTGCGTCGCGAGGCACGGCGACAGGTCCGTCGACGGCATTCGCCGACCTCGACGACCTGAACGTCGCGCAATGGCTCGCGACGGAGGGGCGCGCGCATGCCGACGCCACGCCGCGGATCGAGCGCTGGTGTCGCGCGCGGTTCGGCGCTCCGCTCGACTGCGTGAGTGCGGCCGCACTCGCGGACGACGCCGTCCTCCGCGGCGCGAACGACGGCCTCCCGGCGGACGTCGCCGGGCGTGGGGCCGCCACTCTCGCCAAGGAGCTCGCTCGTCGCCTGGGCCCGAACTCACGCGGTGCGGAGGTCGCGCTGCGCGTCGGCGCAGCCGAAGGTCGAGCCTCGGTCATCGTGGCGAATGCCTACGACGCCCGCGTCACGGAGTGGACGGCTGACGCCGTCATCTTCGCCGTGCCGGCGTTCACGGCGCGGAGGCTGTTTCACGATCCGCCGCCAGCCCTCGCGGGCGCGCTCGCGACGCCGCGAACGCCGTGGCTCGTCACCGCGCTCGAGCTCTCGCGTTGGCCCAGCGGGTTCGACGCGCGCGCGGCGTTCCACGTGCCTCGGATGGGTCCGTCCGCGCGACTGACGCACGTCACCGACGGACGGACGCGCGTCCTGGTCGATCAGCGGCCGTTCACGTCGCGACACGTCGAGGCCGCACGGAGCCTCGTCGGCGGACTGGACGAGGATGGCGCGCTCGATTACGTACTGCCGGACCTCACGCGCGTCTTTCCGGACATCTCGGAATGCGCGGTGTCCGCGCACATCCTTCGCCTCGGGCACGGCACCGCGCGACCGCACCCGGGATTCCTCACCAAGGTGGTGCCCGCGCTGCGCGTTCTTCCTTCTCCCTTCTGGCTGGCCGGCTCCGATGCAGCCGGGATTCCATCTGCGGACGGCGCCCTCCAATGGGGGGTGCGCGCGGCTGAGGCCGCACTGGCCTTCCTCGGGAATCGTGACGGGAGCTGGTTGTGACGCTGCCCGCGGTCGGGTTCTGGGGCCTCGTCGGCGCGTTCTGCTTCGAGCGTGCCCACCAGTGGCTCTCTCTGGCGACGCCGCCGTCGTTCCGTCGAGACGGCGTCGGACCTGGTGGACGCGCCGTCGTGCTGCTGGCTCTCGCGATCGGATTCGGTGAGGCCATCGGGCTCTACGTGAACTCGAATCGCGGCGATCTCCTGTTCTGGAGGGTGGTGTTCTGGGCCATGGTCGTCCACGCAGGTGTTTCCTGGTGGCAGTGGCGATTCCGAGCGCGCTTGCCTGACGCGCGGAACGCAGCGGGTCCGCTGATCGGCGACGCGTTGCTGGTGATCGGGGCCATGGGCCTGACGGTCCTCAGATCGGCGAAATACGAGCCCGACGATGGCCTCGTGTCCTGGTTTGGCATGTCGGGTCTTCCTGCCTTCACGCAGCGCGTGGAGGCGTGGCTTCCGCTCTCCGTGTCCACGGTCGGCGCGGCGATCCTCGCGTTCGACCTCATGCGACACGGGGCGTCCCGCGTGCGGGACTCGTGGCTGGTCCCGATCGCAGGTGTGTTCGCTGCGAACCTGCTCGTGGCGCCCGGTCCCGAACTCGTGATGTGGGCGATTCTCGTCCTTCATGCCGTGCCGGCGCTCGTCGTCGGAGCCTTCGAGCTGAGGGCCGTGCTTCGTTGGCCGGCCGTGCTGCTCGCGCTCGCCGCAGCGTTCGCGGAATGGTGGATCGCGTCGCGGTCGATCTGGTTTCCTGATGGCGCGCTCTTTCCGGATCTCATGGACTGGTGGGACCTGGGCCCGCAGTCGGGCTTCCTCCTCCATCCGGTCTGGTTGACGCCATTCCTCGCGCATATCCTGCTCGACTTCTTCCGGTACGGTGCCTACTTCCGTCCATGCGCCAGCGCCTCCTCGACACCCGGCTCCTGATCACCGCGGGGCTCGCCGACTTCTGCGTGCACGTCGCGCTGGGAGCGCTGAGCTTCCACGCCACGCGTGCATTCGGTGCGACGCCGACGGCACTCGGAGGTGTCGGGTTCGCGATGGATGCGATCTACTGCCTCGTGGCGTTCGCGTTCCCTCGATGGACTGATCGCCTGAGTCGCAGGACGGTGATGCGGTTGGCCGCCGTCGCCATCGCTGCCGGCTGCGTCGTCGCCCGAGTGGCGCCATCCCTCCCGGTTTTCGTGTGCGGCATGATGCTCGTTCGTGCGGCCGGCGCCGTGTTCTGGCCCACGATCCAGGCGCGCATGGCCGACCAGGCATTCTCCGACCTGGCACGCGCTGCATCGGCGTTCAGCCTGAGCTGGAGCGTGGGGAAGTCACTGGGCTACGGCGTCAACGCTCTCGTCTTCGGGCGAGGCTGGCTCGACACGATCGATGCCTACGTCCTCGCTGCCGGAGTCGGCTTGCTGATTGCGCTCGCGGCGCCGGCCGACCGGCAACGCCCCACGCGCGAGCAGCGCACGGGCTCGAAGGACGGACAGGGCGATCCCATGCTCTTGACGAAGGTGCGGATGGCGTGGGTCGGGATCTTCCTCGGCTGCGCGGTCTTCACCGTGCTGCTGACGCAGAACGCGCCTCTCATGACGGCCCGCGGATTCACCGGACCTGAGGGCGAGGGAACGGGCAACCTCATGCTCGCGACGGTCGTCGTGTCGAACATCCTCGTCTTCGAATGGCTGCGACGGACGCCGCAGCTCGTCGGGCGAGTCGGGATGCTCGCCAGCGTTCCCATCACACTCCTCGGCGGCGTTGCCGTCCTGTTCAATTCGGCGAGCGTTCCCTGGCTCCTCGTCGCGGCGGCGCTTTACGGGATCGGCGGCGGCATCGCGTACACACAGTCGCTGGCTCTTTCTCTGCGGCTCCCACGGGATGCGAGCTCGGCGGCGGGGCTGCACGAGGCCGTTCTCGGGCTCGCGAACGCGCTCGTCGCTCCGCTCGCGGGCTACGCGGCCGGTTCGTTCGGAAGCGCGAACGGCTCGCTGTTCGTGCCCGCCGCCTGTTGCGTTGCAGGATTTCTCACCATCGCGTTCCTCGCGCGTCACGCCTCGCGGTCGCTGCCGGCCTCGCTTGAGGGGCCCATGAGCCACGAGTAGGCTCGACCCCGGCGGCGCGCACGCGCTACGAGAACACCATGGCGAACGAACCGTCCGACTTCGACGCGCTGGTCGCGACGCGCGAGCAGCTCGAGCGCGAGGAACAGTCCATCCTCGCGCCGTTCGCCATGAAGAGCGCCGATACGCTGGGTCGACGCGTGGTTGAGGTCGCGGATCCATTCCGCACTCACTTTCAGCGCGACCGGGACCGCATCATCCACTCCACGGCATTCCGCAGACTGATCGGAAAGACCCAGGTCTTCCTCTCCGACACCGGCGACCACTACCGCACCCGGCTCACGCACAGCATCGAGGTGTCGCAGATCGCACGATCGATCGCCCGGAGTCTGAGGTTGAATCAGGATCTGACGGAGGCCGTCGCACTCGCGCACGACCTCGGGCACGCACCGTTCGGGCACTCGGGCGGCGACGCACTCGATCACCTGATGGCGGACCACGGCGGTTTCGAGCACAACTTCCAGTCGTTACGCATCGTCGACTACCTGGAAGTGAAGTACGCGGGGTTCCGCGGGCTGAACCTCACGTACGAGGTGCGCGAATCGATCCTGAAGCACAAACGACCGTTCGAGGGGCCGCTCTACACGGACTATCGACCCGACGACAGCCCGCTGCTCGAGGCGCAACTCGTCGATCTCGCCGATGGGATCGCCTACAACAGCCACGACATCGACGACGGGTTGCGCGCGGGGATCCTGGAGACGGAGGACCTGGACCGCGTCGAACTGTGGCGACGCGTGAAGGACGACGTCCTGCGGCGATTCGGCGCTCTCTCGGGCCGCACGCTGGTTCAGAAGGCCGTCGCCGGCGTCATCGACTACCTCGTGAAGGATCTCGTCCGGCAGACGGCGAAGAACCTCGCAGAGGCGCGCATCCGATCCGTCGAGGACGTTCGGCGGCACGCCCGGCCGCTGGTGGAATTCTCTCGGGACGTGGCGGCGGCGGAGGCGGAGCTGAAGGCGTTTCTCTACAAGAATTTCTACACGCATCACCGGGTCACCGGGATGCGTCACCGAGCGAGGGTGTTCCTGGCCGCGATGTTCACGGCGTTCGTCGAGCATCGTGAACTCCTGCCGACGGGTTTCCAGCGCCTGGCGGATGCCGATGGGATCCACAGGGCCGTCGCCGACTACCTCGCCGGCATGACCGACAGCTACGCGCAGCGCGAGTATCGCAGGCTCTTCGACCCGCGGTCCCCGGAGCTCTGACGCATGGGCGAAGTCACGGACGCCGATTCTCGACTGCTCTCGCGATGCGAAGCGAGCATCGGGCACGTGTTCCGGGATCGGGACCTGCTTGCCGCGGCACTCACGCACGCCTCGACGAAGGTGACGTCGGGCCGTAGCAACGAGCGGCTCGAGTTTCTGGGCGACGCCGTCCTCGGAGTGATCGTGAGCCGGATCCTCTTCGACGAGCACCCGGACTTCGAGGAAGGCCGGATGACCAAGGCCCGAGCGCAGGTCGTGAGCCGCAAGAGCCTCGCCGAGATCGGCCGCGAGATGGGACTGAAGGAATTCCTCGTCGTGGGGAAGATGTTCGCGACGCGCGACCACATCGCGGCATCCGTGCTGTCCAACGCGCTCGAGGCCGTCGTCGCTGCCGTTTACCTCGATGGTGGGATCGAGGCCGCCGAGCGATTCGTCCGCAGGCACTTCGGAGACGCGATCGAACGGGCAGCGAACGAGCCCGTGGGCCACGATTGGAAAAGCCAGCTCTCGCAGTGGGCGCAGGCGCAGGCGCTCGGGAACCCTCACTACGTGCTCATCTCGACGGCGGGGGCCGATCACGTACGTACGTTCGAGCTCTGCGTCACCATCGGTCGCCGCCGGTTCGCTGCGGCGTTCGGGCGGAGCAAGAAGGAAGCCGAGCAGCGGGCGGCGCGACTCGCGCTCCATGAACTCGGGCTGATCTGAGTCGCGGCACGCCGCCGGCATCAGAGCTTCTCGAGAAACCTCCTCCCGTATTCCAGGTCGGCGGCTCTCACGTCGACGAGGACCGTGGATTCACCGCCGGTGCCGACCAGGACCTCGATGACGCCGACCGTCCCCAGGCCGATGGCGCTGGAACCGTCCGCCGACTTGCGCCCGAGCATCAAGCGCGTGCGGTAGCGTCCGGGCTCCCACATGCGACATCGTGCGACGCCCGTGGCGTCGAACCGCTGTTCGGGCGTGTCGCGCGTGATCGGTTCACCGGCCGTCGCGTCTGCCAGGTCGCCGGGCTCGCCCACCCAGTCGAGGCTGACGGAGAGGTAGAACGGCGACCTGGGAACGATGCCCGCGTCCTTCAACCGAACGACGACTTCGTGGCCGCCCGTGTCGTCGAGCACGAGCCGGACGTCTCCGTCGACTCCGCGCGCGCGTGCCGTCGCGAATCCGGGCTTCTGTGCGATGACGGAGAGACTCGTTCGAGCGACCAGCAGCGAGACGCGCCCGTCCGAACTCGCACGGCCCCTCTCCCAGCGTCCCGAGCCGCGCCACCAGACGGTCGCGTCGGGGACGGGGCGATCGCTCCGGTCGACCACGCGCACCGTCAACGGTCGCGCGACCGAGGACAGCTCGATCGCCGACAGGCGGGGATCCCTCGTCGTCTCGCCGGCGACGACCGCGATGTCGTCGCACGCGAAGAGGGGCTCGATCTCGGCGGCCGAGGTGACGACGAGTCGCGCCGAGCCGGGGCGCAAGCCCGTGCAATCGAACGCGCCACTCTGCCGGACGTCGATCCTCACGCGCGCCGGCGTTCCGCGCACCGGTGGCTCGTCGACCTGGGCCGGCTCGCCGATCAGCCAGACCTCGATGGAGTCGCGGCCCTCCGCCGAAAGGTCGACGAACGCCCCGGCGATGGCACCTCCGCGATCGAGCACGATCCGCAGTCCCGTGGCTCCGGGTTCGAACGGCGCCGCTTCGCCGCAGACGAGGCCGGGCGCACACGCGTTGACTTCGAGCCCTCCATGGCGCGTGCTTCCGAGGACGCGGAAGCGCCCGCTGGCGTCGGTGGTCGTGTCGATGAGGAGCGCGGACCCGACGGCGCCGTCCTCTCGGCTTCGGACCCTGATCTTTGCCTGCGCGACGGCCTCACCGGTCCGATCGACGACGATGCCAGCGCAGAAGAGCGGATCCTCGTCCAGCACGACCTCGCCCAGGTCGGCCGAGCCAGACCCCATTACGTCCGGCAACGCGAGCTCGGTCGTACGCCGGTTCAGTACGGCGGTCTCGTCCGTCGGCTCGTCGCGCTGTTGGATGGCGAGGTGAAGACCGGCGGCGTCATCGGGGCGCGCGTCGATCCACAGGACGAACCGCCCCCGGTCGTCGGTTCGGGATTGAGGTGAGATGGCGGCCTTCAACGCGTCCGTGGCATCGAGTGCTCGGGCGGCGATTCGCGTCCGCGTCCACGGCGATCCGTCCGGGCGGACGAGCCGGCCTGCGACCTTGACGCCCGGCAATTCGAAGTCGGTGGCGGGTCGGCTGACGGCGGGGTCGACTGCCGGAATGGGGGAGGTGGACTCGCGGAACGGCGCAACCGCGACGGCCGCGTCGGGTGTTCGTGTGATCGGGCTGTCGGCCACTCCCAGACGCGGCAGCGCGCGGTCGGCGCGTGCGAGCCGCGAGGGCGCCGCGTCGCCGTTCCACAGCGCCACTCCGATGGCGGCCGCCGCGAGAAACGCTGCGAGGATGCAAAGGCGCGGAAGCGTCATGGTTCGTCGGCGTGCACCTGGAACGTCGGTTGAGCGGGCATGAGGCGCCACGCATTGTAGGGGCCGCGCCGCGCGCGGAGCGGCATCCCATGGCGGCAGACTCCATCACTACGTCGATCGACGTGCTGGAACTCGTGCGGAGAACCAAGGTTTTTCGCCGAGTGGTTGGTGCGCTCAGGGGGGACGAGAGCGAGCCGGGGCACGTGGGCGGGTGTCACGGGGCGCTGCTCTCGATCCTGCTGACGGCTGCGGCGAGGTCCGCCGAGACGCTGCCGCCGATCCTGGTGCTGCTTCCCGAGGAGGCCGAGGTTCTCGGCCTGGTCCGAGACCTCGAGATCCTGGCGGCGCCTGCGCCCGTGAGGCTCGTGGGCCGGCGAGCCAGCGGTGTGGAGCGGGCCCGGGGTATCGCCGAGTGGTGCGCAGGGGGATCTCGCATGCTCGCCGCGTCCGTCGAAAGCGCCATGGACCCGCTGCCGCGGCGCGCCGATCTCTCGTCCGCCGAACGCTCGCTGCGAGTCGGCGGTCGGTGTGCGATGGACGAGTTCACGGCGGCGCTCGGATCCGCCGGGTTCGAACGCACGGCAGTCGTCTCCGCGGCCGGTCAGTTCGCCGTCCGCGGTGACCTCGTGGACGTCTTCGATCGGCGGGCGCGCCTTCCGCTGCGCGTCGAGGTCTTCGATGACGTCGTCGAGGGGCTGCGCCGGTTCGACCCCGTGAGCCAGATTTTCGTCGAGACCCTCACGGTCGCGAGCGTCTGGCTCGAGGGTCCCGACGGCCCCACGGGCGACGGCGCGCTCGCCGAGTATCTGTCCGACGACACGGTCGTCGTCCTGCGCGACCCGAGGCGGATCGAGCAGATGTCCGCGGCGCATCAGGAGACGTTCCTCGAGGATGCGCGTCCGGCGGCACGTGCGCGCATGGAGGCGCTGCGCCGGTTCCGGGAGATCGTCGTCACGAGGGTGCGGGGACCCGCGGAGAGCGCCATCAACCTGGGGTCTCAGGTCGTCACCGCCGAAGGGCATTCGTTCGAGGCGGCCGTCCGGACTCTCGAGCGCGTGACTCGCGGCAAGACCGCCACGCTCTTCTGCTTCGACGGCGCGACGGAACGCGAGCGCTTCTTTGCCGCGTTACGGGCGACGGACGCGCCGGCCGGGGCGAGCGACGTCTTGCGACGCACCGTGATCCCGCTCGACGGCCCGTTGAGCGAGGGGTTTTCGTCACCGCTCCTCGGGATCGCGGCGGTGTCGCACCACGAGTTGTTCGCCGTCACGCGCGCCGTGGAGGCTTCGCCCGAGGAGGTGGAACCCCCGCTCGAGACGCGCCCGCTGGATACGTTCCTGGATCTGGCGGAGGGCGATTTCGTCGTCCATCTCGTCCACGGCATCGCGCGATTCATGAAGCTCGAGCGAACGGAGCGCGGAGGTGCCCACCAGGACTTCCTCGTGCTGGAGTTCCGCGACGACGTCCACGTCCACGTGCCTACGGCCAAGATCGACCTCGTCCAGAAGTACGTGGGTGGCCGCGGCGAGGCGCCCGAGCTGTCGAAGGTTGGCAGCGGGTCCTTCCAGAAGAAGAAGGCGCAGGTCGCGGACGCGGTGACGGACCTGGCGGCGGACCTCCTGGAGCTCAGCGCGGTTCGGGCACGCGCCCAGGGCATCGCGCATCCCGCCGACACGCAGTGGCAGCAGGCGTTCGAGGCGGCATTCCCGCACCAGGAGACCCCTGATCAGCTCACGTCCATCGAGGCCATCAAGCGCGATCTCGAGTCGCCGCGACCCATGGATCGTCTGCTTTGCGGAGACGTGGGCTACGGCAAGACGGAACTCGCCATGCGCGCGGCGTTCAAGTGCGTGATGGGTGGGCGCCAGGTGGCCGTGCTCGTACCGACGACGATCCTCGCGCATCAACACGCGGAGACGTTTCGGGAGCGAATGGCCGACTTCCCGGTGACGGTGGAGTCGTTGTCGCGGTTTCGCACCGAACGCCAGGTGAAACAGGTCCTCGAAGGCGTGACGGCCGGGCACGTCGACGTGCTGATCGGCACCCATCGTCTCTTGCAGGACGACGTCGTGTTCAGGGAACTCGGGCTCCTCATCGTCGACGAAGAGCAGCGCTTCGGCGTCGTCCACAAGGAGAAGTTGCGCAAGCTCCGTCGCAACCTGGACGTCCTCTCGCTCAGCGCCACGCCGATCCCCAGGACGCTGCACCAATCGATGGTCGGCATCCGCGACATCGCCACGCTTAGGCAGGCACCCGCAGGGCGACGTCCCGTTCATTCGGAGGTATCCGAGTGGAGCCCGGCGCTGGTGCGCGCCGGCATCATGCGCGAGGTGGAGCGCCATGGTCAGGTGTTCTTCATCCACAACCGCGTCCAGACGATCCACAGGCTCGTTCACCAGCTCCAGCAGCTGGTACCCGAAGCCAGCTTCGTCGTGGGTCACGGCCAGATGGGCGAGCGTGAACTCGAACGGGTGATGAACGATTTCGTTCATGGGCGAGCGACCGTCCTCGTCTCGACGACGATCGTCGAATCCGGCCTTCACATTCCGCGCGCAAACACCATCTTCGTGGACCGCGCCGAGATGTACGGGCTTTCGGACCTCCACCAGTTGCGCGGTCGGGTCGGGCGATCGGAGGTCCAGGCGTTCGCCTACTTCCTCGTGCGGGCGGACGTTGTACCGACCGAAGTCGCGCAGAAGCGCCTCCACGCGATCGAGGAGTTCAACCACCTCGGCGCCGGGTTCCAACTCGCGCTCCGCGACCTGGAGATCCGGGGGGCGGGGAACCTCCTCGGTCCCGAGCAGAGCGGACACATCGCGTCGGTCGGGTACGACCTCTACTGCCGTCTCCTCGACATGGCCGTCAAGCGTCTGAAGAACGAGCGAATCGTCTCGCCGGAAGAGATCGAGCTGTTCCTGGACTTCGACGCATACGTGCCGGAGGACTACGTCACCGACCGTCGGTTGCGGATCGAGATCTACCGCAAGCTCGGCCGCTGCCGCGTCGAGGACGACTTCCGCACGGTCATCGCCGAGCTTCGCGACCGGTTCGGCCCCGCGCCCGCCGTCGTCGAGGAGTTCGTCCACGTGGCGAGGATTCGCGCGTTCATGGAACGCGAGCGGATCTCGCGACTCGAACTGCTGAAGGGGGAGGGACCCATGCTGCGGGCGAAGAACCTGGGTGCGCTCTGCCGCCGCGTGAAGCTGGACCCCAGGCTGGCTCGCGTCGTTGGAGGGAACACGTTGCTCCTGGTGCATCCCCAGCCGTTCTCTGGACCGCGCGAACTCCTGGACTTTCTCCAGTCGTCCCTCACGCCGCTCGCATCGGATGGAGTCGCGGCGCCAGCGACCTATAATCCGCGGACTTAAGACCGGGGGAAATCCATGCAACGACCGATCCGAGGCCTCGCGCTCGCCGTCGCCCTGTCGATAGCCGGGCTGGCGGTGGGGCAGACGACACGACCGTCGACACCGCCGCCCGCCGAGCCCGAAGAGGGCGCCGTCGATGCGGCCGCCGCGAAGATCAACAACGTCGTCGTCACCAAGAGCGAGGTCGAGAAGGCCCTGGGGCCCAACTACTGGAAGGCGGATCCGGAGCTTCGGCGCCGGGCCTTCCGGCCGAAGCTCCTGGAACTCGTACGCGAGAAGGTCGAGGAACTTGCGGTCGTGCGTACGGGAGCCGTGATCCCCAAGAAGTTCATCCTCCAGCAGCTCGAAGCGGCGAAGGAGCGCGCAGGCGGCGAGGGCGAATTCCGCGAGTTCCTCCGGGAGCAGGGCTTCGCCAGCGAGACCGAGTACGAAGAGACGCTCGGCCGCGACATCACGCGGAATACGGTGACCGCAGCACAGGCCGGCGCGTTCGGCACGCGGGCGCCGCAGTTCCGCCCGGACTTCTGGGTCGAGCCGACTGCCCGGGAGATCCGGCGCTTCTACCAGCAGAACCTGAAGGAGAAATTCACGCAGAAGGACCAGGCGAAGACGTTCGTGATCTACCTCCCCAAGACTGCGTTCATGCCCGTGGGCAACCAGACGCCCGAGGAGGCGACGCTCGAGAAGTGCGAGGAGATCCGCGAGGCCCTCCGCACGGGTGCCGACTTCGGCGTGCTCGCGAAGCGGTACAGCCGCGGCATCAAGGCCGACGAAGGCGGCGACCACGGCTGGGTCGACGCGGCGTCGTCCTATCAGAAAGTGATCGTCGACTACGCGCTCTCCGCGCCGGTGAACGAACTGTCGGCTCCGCTCCCGTTCCCGAACAAGACGAACCCGCGCGGGTTCGCCCTCGTGCTCGTCAAGGAGCGGGTTGCGGCGCGGGTCATGCCTTTCGAAGAGGCGCAATCGCAGATCCGTGAGGTGCTCCGCCAGGAACACATCGGGCAGGCGAAGAAGCGAGTGCTCGCCAAGCTGCTCGAGGAAACCTACGTGTGGCCGCCCGACATCAAGCGCGATCTCCTCATCTTCTACTCGAAGTGATCCACACATGCCGACCATCGTCAACGCGCGGTTGACCGTCGCGGGGCTCGCGGCGTTCGCGATCCTTGCAGCGGGGTGCAGCTCACCGAGGGGATCGTCGACGACGAGTCGACCTGCGGTGGTGTCCGAGGGTCCGCTCGGGGCGCCGGAGCTCCGCGCGACGTGGGTCGTGGCCAGTTCGGCCGCCGACGACGCGGACGTGTCGAAAGCCGTCGACGAGCTGCAGGGGTTCCGCGGCAACGCGCTGTTCCTACAGGTGCGCTCGCGGGGCGATGCCTACTACAACTCCTCGATCGAGCCGCGGCCGGCGAGGCTGAAGGCGAGTGGGTTCGACCCGCTCGGTCGGGCCATCGAATCCGTGAGGAGCGGCACGGAGGTCCATGCCTGGGTCAACTGCGGACTCGTCGCCAACGCGTTCGACGTGCCCACGGATTTGAACCACGTGGTCGTGGCGCACCCCGAGTGGCTCTCGGTCCCGCAGGCGCTCGCGCAGCAGCTCTGGAATCGCATGCCGCACGATCCGACGTACACGGATGCGATCACGCGGTACGCGAAAGAGCACAAGAACGAAGTCGAAGGGCTCTTCTGTGACCCCTCGATCCCCGACTACCGCGCCCACGTGGTGCGAGTCGTCGAGGACATCTGCAACAAGTATCGGATCGACGGCATCCACCTGGATTACATCCGTTATCCGAGCACCGAGTTCGGCTACGGGCGGAAGGTGCTCGAGCTCTTTCGACGCGAGGTCGACGCTGGACTGTCGGAATCCGAACGGGGCGAGATGGGGATCCGTTCGAAGGCCGACCCGCTCGCGTACGCCAGGCGCTATCCCGCGCGGTTCGCGCAGTTCCGGCGGGACGGAGTCACACACCTCGTTCGTGACGTCGGCGAGGCTGCACGTCGAATCCGCCCGTCGATCGTCGTGAGCGCCGCCGTGTTTCCGGACATCGGCGATGCCCGTGACCACCGGCTTCAGGACTGGCCCGCGTGGCTCCGGGACGGCGCGCTCGACGCCGCGTGTCCGATGATCTACTCGGAGCGTCCTGACGTCTTCGATCGCCAGCTGCGGGCCGCGGTTGCGGCGAAAGGGCGCGGGCAGATCTGGGCCGGTATTGGAGCGTGGAAGCTCACCTCTGCGGAAATCGTCCACCGTGTGGAGTCCACCCGCATCCTCGGAGCGTCCGGAGCCGTTCTCTTCTCGCACCATGGGTTGCGCGGTGTGAGCGGTGCCATGGACGCGCTCCGCGATGGTCCGTTCCAACTCAGGGCGCGCCGCCGGCCGGATGCCTGACGCGCGATCGGGTCCCGAATTCCTCCGGCGCGAGCCACATTCGCGGCGTGTCCGCCATATCAGCGCGCTTTCAATTCTTCAGCCGCGGGCGTGTCAGGGGGCGTCCGAACGCCGTGGAAGGCGGACGAACGCCTCTTTCTCCCGTGGCGTTCCGGCATATGATCCGGCGTCGATCGCGATGTAGGTGAAGCCACCCCCACGTCGGAGGTCCCAGCAGCGGACCGTTCTGCCCAGCACGTCGTTTCTCCGACGACTCGCTCTCGCGGCACCGTGATCGTTGGAGTGAAACCATGCGAACGAGAAGTCTCTGGCTCGCCATGGCGGCGATGGTCGCCCTGGTGCCGACGCTGGCCGTTGCCCAGCGCACCTGCGGAACGATGGAGAATCACGCGATGCTGCTCGAGCAGGACAAGGACCTGCCGGCACGCCTCGCGCAGATCGAAGCGCAGACGCAGCAGTTCGTGAACGACCCGTACCATCCAGAACTGGTCGTGACGATCCCGACCGTCTTCCACATCGTCTACAACACGTCGGCGCAGAACATTCCCGATGCCCAGGTGCTTTCGCAGCTCCAGGTGCTGAACGAGGACTTCCGGCGGTTGAATGCCGACGCGTCACAGACCCGTGCGGCGTTTCTCGGCGTCGCCGCGGACGCGGAGATCCAGTTCTGTCTTGCGTCGCGCGATCCCACGGGAGCGCCGACGACGGGTATCACTCGCACCCAGACCGCGACGACGTCGTTCAACACCAACAACAACGTGAAGCACGCGGCGACCGGTGGTCACGACGCGTGGCCGGCGGGGCAGTACCTGAACATCTGGATCGCTCCGCTCGGAGGTGGTCTGCTCGGCTACGCGCAGTTCCCTGGCGGCGCCGCGGCGACGGACGGCGTCGTCGTCACGTGGCAGTCGGTCGGTCGCGGGTATCCGACGAACCTCTCGGCGTACAACTCCGGGCGCAGTGCGACGCACGAGGTCGGCCACTGGCTGAATCTCATCCACCTCTGGGGTGACAGCTCGACGTGCGGGGTCGACGACCTCGTTGCGGATACCCCGGACAGCAACGCCTCCACGTTCGGATGCCCGTACCCGTCGACCCTCACGCAGTGCGGCAACTCGGTCCAATACGAGAACTACATGGACTACACGGACGACCCGTGCATGAACATGTTCACCCTCGGACAAAAGTCCCGCATGCAGGCGCTGTTCGGACCCGGCGGCTTCCGTGCGAGCCTCCTCACGTCGACGGGCTGTGCCCCGAGCGTGCCCCAGTACCAGGTGAACTCGCCGCGGTCGAACCTGGACGCCGACGGCGTCCAGGGCACGAGCAGCTCACCTGCCGTGACGACGAAGTGCATCGGGACGAGCGGGACCGTTCACCTGAGCAGCGTTCCCGCGGCGATCGGTTTCCCGTTCGACATGGCGCTGAACCTGGGCAGCCTCGTTCCGCGCAATGCGGGGACGTACGTCACTCCCGGCGGCCAGATCCTGAACGTGCCCCTCCCCGGGATGGTCTTCATCAGCACGGGCGCCGGCGCGTCGATTCCGTTGCCATGGAGCGGGAACCTCTCGCTTCCGTTCACCGCCACGGTTCCGTTGACGGCCTCGCTGCAGATGTTCGTGGGTGATCCGTCGAACGCGGACGGCATCGCGTTCAGCCAGGGAGTTCAGATCACGACGGTCGCCGGGGGGGCGTTCGCGGCGGGACCGGTCGGGGACGACGTCTCTGCCGCGATCAGCCTGGGTGGCGCCACCTGCTCGTCGAACGTCACGTTCTTCGGCGTGAGCTACTCGGTCTTGAACGTCGGCAGCAACGGCCGCATCACCTTCGGCGGCTCGAGCACGGACTTTTCGCCGACGGTCGCGGAGGCCACGAGCGGTCTGCCGTTCGTCGGTTTCTGGACGGACCTCAACGTCACCGGTGCGGCGACCGTCAGCGTCTCGGCTCCCGCCGCGAACAAGGTGCGCGTGGCCTACAACGCCGTGCCCTACTTCGGCACCACGGTCGCGAACACGTTCGCAATCGAGTTCGACACGTCGGCGAACACGGTGAGGCTGGACGGGTTGCTCGGGATTCCGGCAAACACCGCGGCGGCAGGCACGGGGACGCGACAGTTCCTCGGCATCAGCCGGGGCACGGGCGCGACTGACAGCGGCGTCACCACCTTCTCGGCGGGCGGCTCGGGGACTCCCGCGACGACCACGCGGATGTGGTACGACTTCTACAACAACACGGGTGGCGGCCAGTGCGCGTCGCTCGCAGGATCGTTGAACTCGATCCTCTTCACCCCGCTCCCGGCGGGCAACTACAGCTGGGCCGGGTTCTGATCGACCTGGCGTGAGCGCCTCCAGCGCTCACCCCGCGTCCGCCGCTCACAGGTAGCGGCGGCGGATCTTCTCGAAGAGGGGAGTCTCGACCTCCGGTTTCGTGCCCGCGATGTTCTTCGACTCCTGCGGGTCGGCGACGAGGTCGTACAGCTCGCGCGTCTTGGTCGTGGAGTTGTAGATCATCTTCCACTGGCGGTTCCGCACGCAGAAGATGTTGGCCTCGTAGGGCGATGGCGTGGGACCGTCGAGGCCTGCGGTCTCCACGTAGATCTCGCGATCGTCGCGATCCGCGCCCTCGATGACGGGGACGAGACTCCGGCCCTGCATTTCCTTCTCGCCTTCGACAGGGTCGATGTTGCAGAGGTCGAGGAGCGTCGGCGCGATGTCGATGGTCCGGACCATCTGCGGGATCTCCTTCCCGCCGGGCAGCCGCCCCTTGTGCATCAGGTACGCCCACACGTTGATCGTGTAGTCGTAGGTGAAGATGCCGTAGGCCTTCTCGCCGGTCCGTTCACCGATGCCGCAACCATGGTCCGTCATGAACAGGACGATCGTGTCCTCGTCGACCTTGAGCGAATCCATGTGGGCGAGCAGGCCCGTCATGTACTCCTCGGCCATGTCGAGGTACGAGTTGTAGCGTTCGTCGTTCTTCGTCCTGTTGTCCTCGCCGAAGTAGTTCGGGTCGTCGTCTTTGAACTTCTTGATGACGTTCGTGACGATCTCGCGGTGCACGTAGGAGAAGTGCAGGTAGAGGAAGTGGGGCTTCTTTCCACGCACTTCCGTGATCATGGCTTTGTGACGCGCGAGCAGGTCGTCCTTGAACTCGTCGTGCACGCGGACCTCGTCGAAACCCTGGTGCGGCGCGATGCCCGGGTTCATGAAGTCGGCCAGGCAGTAGTAGCCGTTCTCCTTGAAGTGCTGCGCGAGCGTCTTGCAGCCGTCCTTGTCGAACTTCGGCGCCTTGTAGTACGCGTCGACGCCCGTGAGGCTGCCGTACATCCCCGACATGAACGCGTGCACGGACGCGATCGTGTACGGAGCGTGGGTGAACATCTTGGGGAAACAGATGCTTCGCCGCCCCAGCTCGTCGAAGATCTTGCGACCCTTGCGACGGTCGGCGCGCACCATGTCGATGAGGACGAAGATCACGTTCGGCCGTGCGGCCTTGGCGCGATCGTTCCCGTCTTTCTTCTTGAACAGTCCGAACACCATGGCTGACTCCGCAGTACGGGTTTGTTTCGTCTATCGGCTCAGAAGAACACGGCACCTTCGCGGGCCCGGCGGACGAGGAATTCCGCGATCTCGGGGCGCATGAAGAACTCGGGCGGCCGCTCGCCGCGGCCGATCATCGCGCGCACTTCCGTCCCGGAGATGTCCACCCAGCTGCCGTCGCCGTGGGGACACGTCTTCTCGGTGACGATTTCCTGGCACTTGTTGCACCAGCACGGACCGTGGAGCCGCAGCGGCGTGATTCCCAGCTCTTGCGGCGTGTAGCGGTCGAACATGCGGTGAGCTGCGTATTTCTCGTAGTACCCGCCGACGCCAGCGTGGTCGCGACCGATGATGAAGTGTGTGCAGCCGAAGTTGCGCCGGATCAGGGCGTGGAACACGGCCTCGCGAGGGCCGGCATAGCGCATGGCGGTGGTGAGCGCCGCGAGCACGACGTGCCGTTCGGGGTAGTAGTTGCGGACGAGCACCTCGTACCCCTCGAGGATCACCTCGGGCAGCA
This sequence comes from Planctomycetota bacterium, assembly GCA_044222185.1. Taxonomy (GTDB): domain Bacteria; phylum Planctomycetota; family CAIWVZ01; genus JBGANV01. The sequence goes on along the minus strand of JBGANV010000001.1, from coordinate 1,404,660 downwards.
TGTCGCCCTTCTTCTTCCACCCGATCAGCGGATGGATGAGCAGCCCGTCCGTCATCTCGAGGGCGATCTTCTGAAGCCGTTCGTGCGCGCGGTGTCCGAGGTTGCGGGTCTGGAACCCGGTCACCGTCTTCCAACCCCGTTTGCGGAACTCGGCACGGACGACGCGCGGATCGAGGTCGAAGCGGGCCGGGATCAGCGACACGGAATGGTCGATGAGCCAGACGGGCCCCGCGAGCGCGAACCCGCCTCCGTCGAGGAACCGGTTCACGCCGGGATGGGCCCGCTCGGTAGTCCCGTAGACCCTTGCGGCGTCCCGCTCGAGGTCGAGGGGGAAGATCTCGGAAATCTCCATCAGGCCGGCAGGGCGGTTCTCCTCGGCGTTCCACAAGAGCACCTCGGTGGCGGCGCGCAGGGAGCGGGCGCGCTCCTCGGTGACCTGAAGGTTCACGGGAATCGTCCACGGGTTGCCGTTCGCCATGCGGCCGTCGTCGACCACCGCCCGCGTGTCGGCCTGGTTCATGAAGCCGACGAGCGGTGAGAACGTGCCGTTCGCGATCTTCTCCAGGTCGAGCACCTGGTTGCGGTCGAGATCGAGGCGGGGGAGTCGGTGCGAGCGCTCGATGGCCTTCTCGCGCGCCGCACCCGTGAGGATTCGATTGACGAGATCGGCATCCGTCGAAGGGACGATGCTCATCGCTTGGCGGGCTCCATGGTTTTGCGGCGGGCGAGGATCTTCGGGTAGACCTTCTCACGCGAGTGTTCGAGGTCCGCCAGCCCGTCGTTGTCTGCCCACGGGCGGCCTTCGGTCCAGCAGGGGATCAGCGGGGTGCCTTTCTCGTTCAGCCGTTCGAGGCCGAGCGTGAGGAAGGCCATCATGTGACCCTGCTTGACGATGGCATCGAGCTCGGTCTGGAGCTTGCGAGCCGCGCGACGCGAGAAGCGCGCGAGGCCGAGGAATTCACCGTGGCAGTGCGCCGGATCCAACTCCTTGCTCAAGGAGACGACGCGGCCGTCCTTCACGATCACCTTCTCGTCCTCGGGCGTCATGTCCGAGTCGCCGTCGATCGCCGCGACGGCGTCGCCGGGCGTCGCAAGGATGTCCGTGAGGATCGTCGGATCGAAGATGATGTCGCCGTACACGACGACGATGTTGGAGTCGGGCCGGGCGAGCCAGAGCGACACGAGCATGTTCGTCGTCGCGTACCACGGGTTGTAGACGAACGATCCGGAGAACGCCTCGCCCCGCAGATAGTGCTCGATCTGCGCATGGTTGTGTCCGGTGACGACGGTCACGTGTTCATCCCGGATGCCGCAGGCGCGCAGGTTCTCGAGCTGATGGCTGATGATCGTCGTCCCGCCGACGTCGAGCATGCACTTGTGCTTGTTGGTCGTCAGTGAGCCAAAACCCGTGGATGGGCCGGCGGCGAGGATGATGGCCCCGTACTGATGGTCGAGCTGCTTCTCGACGGTGCGGGCGATCTGGCGCATGGTGCCGATGGCGTCATTCGGGTACTTCCCGATCGCCGTCTCCTCCGACAGCATGAGGATGTCGGCGCGATCGAGCACCGCGTTGGCGACGTCCGACACCTCGGCCATGTAGGGGATCGGCTTGTCGAGCATCGACATCATGAACTGCGACGCGACGATCACCGGCACGTGAGCTTCGCGAGCCTTCGTGATGACCCGCTTTTGCGTGAGCGGGATGTTCTCGCGCCCGATCTCGGCCTCGAGGTCGCCGCGGTCGATCATGATGATGTCGGCCTCCGCGAGGATCCTCGGGAGCAGGTCGACGGCCTCCGCCGTCTCGACCTTCGCGACGACGCGGATTCGCGTCCCGACGAGCTGCGACTTGATGCGGCGCACGTGCTCGGGGGCGCGCACGAAGGACAGGCCCAGATAGTCGACCTGCAATTCGATCGCGATGTTGATGAGAGAGATGTCCCGTTCGAAGTCGAACGGGATGGCATCGTGTATGCCGCGGATGTTCAGGCCCTTGCGGTTGCGCAGCAACCCTCCAACCAGGACGCGGGTGACGATGTCCTCACCCTTCACCTCGACGACGTCCAGCTGGATCGCACCGTCCGCCGCGGAAATCCGGTCACCGGCGTGCACCCGGGTGTAGAGCGGACGATAGGTCACACGGTTCGGCGGAATGACGAACGTGTCCCCGGCGCGCAGGTCGATGGGTTCGGCGATGTTGTCCGTCCGGATCTTGTTCCCAGGCAGGTCCAGCAGGATCTCGACCCCGGAGGGAAGATTCGCGCGGAGGTACGTCACCATGGACCGAACGTCGTCGAGCGAGCCGTGAGACCCGTTCACGCGCGCGATGTTCATCCCGTGGTCGGCGAGCCCACGCAGACTCTCCACGTTCAGGGTGGGGGGACCGATGGTGCAAATGAAACGCGTCCGGCCCGCTGGTCCGGTGCTTTTGGGCGTCATGTGATTCAATCCTTGGCGCGGCGGTCGCGGGGTGCGGTTGCCGGGAGACGGGTGCCAGTCTCGAGGTCAAGATTCCGTTCGGCTTTTGAACGCAACATACCAAGTTACCACGGTGCCCACGTCGCGCGGCGGGCCGTCCCGATCGCGTGATCCGATGCCAAACATGCGTGCGACAGCGACACATCGCCGGCGACCCGGACCCGGCGGGGTGGACCTCCGAAACCCCGCTCGCCTTGCGGACCTCAGCACCGCGGAGTGCGGAACGTGAGGGGTGGATTCTCGGATTCGCGCGTCGCCGACGATCGTGATGCCGCCCTGGATCGCCGCACCCTGATCGGCGGGACGATCCTGTTCGGGATCCTCGCCGCCCTGGTGTCGTTCGCCGACCGATGGGTCGTCACACGTTTCAACCTTCCGCAGGCGTCGCCGCTGCGGCCGTTCTTCGAGTGGCTCGACGACCCTGCACCGCGCTGGTCCATGACCGTCGCCGTTCTCGCCGGCGTGATGTTGATGGCGTTGGGTCGGCGCGCGGCGTCGGCGCAGCGCTCAGGGCTGGTGATCGTGATCGGGTTCTGGGTCGTCCTCGTGATCACCCATGGATTGAAGTCCACCGTCGGACGTGCCCGACCCATGCTCGACGTCGGCGACGCATCGTTCCTTTGGTCGCCGCTCGGACTCGCGGACCTCGAGTCGTTTCCCTCAGGGCACGTGAGCAGCGCCACCGCCATCGCCTCGGCACTCTGGTTGGCTGCCGGCCGCGGCCGAGTGCGGAATCTCCTGTGGGCGTTCCCGCTGCTGCAGTGCATTCAGCGAGTCGTCCTCGCAGCCCACTGGCCGTCGGACGTGCTCGCCGGCGTGGCCACGGGGCTCCTCGGAACGACGCTGACCGCCTGGATCACGCGCTGGCCCGTGTGGGCCGGATTCCTCCGGGCACTGGATCCCGACAGGGGACGTCCATTCTGCCGCCCTCTGTTCTTTCTCGGCGCGTGGCTGATCCTCACGCGGGTTTGGATCGCGCTCCCGGTGGGACGTGATCCGGTTTCAGGCGAGATCGTCCCGGGATTCGACACACGTCCCCAACTCCTGCGCGTCATCACGGAGCCCATCTCGGGACCGGTGCTGTGGAGCGCCACCGAGGCGGACCTCGCAAGCTTCTTCCGTTGGGCGTTGTGTTGGGGATGCGGGCTCGTCCTTCTGCTCGTCCTTTCGGCGTTCCGCAGCAAGCGTGGAACGGCCATCCGAGCGGCCCTCGCCATCGTCGTCGCGGGAAGCCTGTGGGCGGTCACGTTCTGGCGCGGGATCGCCCCTCCCGATGCGTTCGCGTCGAGAGTCCTCACGGGTGTCTTCGTCGATTGGCACCTGCATGGAGGCGATCCAAGCGACGGGCACATCGATGCACCGGCACTCGAATCCCGCCAACTCCAGCGAGGGGTGACCTGGGCGGTCACGACGCATCACTCACACCTCGCGCCGGACGACGGCGGGCTTTCCGCTGGCGTGTCTGGCTGCGAGTGGAGCGGCCGCGGCCCGATGACCACTCGCCACGCGGGCACCTGGGACACACCTCACCTCCTCGTCCTCGGGACGCGCGACGCCGTCGCCGCAACCATCCTCGAAGCGGAGCCGCTGGCGGCTGTGCGGGCCGCCAAGCGGATGGGCGCGTTCGTCATCGTCGCGCACCACTGGCTCACGGCCGGCCAGGTCGCGACCCCGTCGGTCGAGGCCTACCTGGCTGCCGGCGTCGACGGGTTCGAGGTTGGCAACCGCCAGCGTCAACCGCAGTCCGGCGACGACGCCCGGCGCCTGGTGGATCTCGATCGCGCCTGCCGCGCCGCCGGCGTATGGCGTGTGTCGTTTTCCGACGACCACGGCATCCCGGCCGGCAGCCCCTGCGTCACCTTTCTCGCGGGGATCACCGAGGCCGACCTTCGGCGGACTGGGGGGCTCAGGGTCATCGGGTCGATCCAGAAGGCCGGCGGCACGCCCGACTCGCGCCCGGGGGGGATCGAACTGCGCCCGCTCTTGTTCGATCCGGCTCCAAGTCGTGCCGACTCACCGGGATGGTTCCGCCCGCCCCGATCGATTTGGGGTTATTTCTGCTCCCTTCGCGCTGCCCAGCGACTGTCATGGTTCCTGGGGGGTGGCCTCGCGATCCTTTGGATCTTTGGCGTGAGGATCCCTCGAAGCCGCAGCGGCGCAGCGGGTTGGGCGGACTGACTTCTGCGACACCCCCTTGACGAAGGTGGGGGGCGTTCTTCATCCTGTGCCCGGCGCGTTGCGGTATTTGTGGAGTTTCCACCTCGCAGGAGGTGAGCGGCGAGACGGGCCGGGACCGTTCGACGGCCAGCGCCCTTTGGCGGAGTTGCGCGGAGGACGGCGGAACCTCGATGCAGAGTTTGCCCCGAAATCGAGCCTTGGACCTCGAAGCCATGGCGGACGTCGGCGACATCGCCCACGATCTGAACAACTTCCTCACGACGATCCTCGGACACTCGAATCTCTCCGCCATCGACGATGGGATCCCGACCAGGCTCCTGCTCCCGCTCCAGCGCATCGAACAGGCGGCACGGCAGGCGGCCGAACTCACGGGGCGGCTGCTCGTGCTCAGCGGCCGCGGCATCAGCAGCGTCGACCCCATCTCGATGAACAAGCTGACGGGCGCCGTCGTCGACGCGCTCGAGCCCGCGATTCCCTCCGGGATCGAGGTGTACCGCGAGTTCGCGACGGACCTCCCGCTGATCTCGGGCGACTCGGTCCAGTTGGAGCAGGTCGTTTCGAACCTTCTCGTCAACGCGATCGAGGCCGTCACGGCGGGAAGCGGGCGAGTCTGCCTTCGAACGGGCGTCGTGCAGGCAGATCACCGCTACCTCGAGCAGACCGGGTTCATCGGAGACCTGGCCGAGGGTGCCTACGTCTACCTTCAATGCGAGGACACCGGATGCGGGATGGACGAGGCCACCGCGCGTCGGATCTTCGAACCGTTCTTCAGCTCGAAATCGGCGGCGCGCGGCATGGGCCTCGCGAAAGTGCTCGGCTTCGTGCGCGCGCACCGCGGCGGGCTGAAGGTCGCAAGCGAGCCCGGTCTCGGCAGCCGTTTCACCGTGCTGCTGCCCGTGGCGAAACGCACGGAACCGACTCCCACGGGTCCCCTGCACATCCTCGATGAGCTGGCGCCGCCGCCGGCGGGGAGGTCCATCCTCGTCGTCGACGACGACGAGTGCGTGCGGGAAGTCGTGGCGGAGTCACTCCAGCGGTTCGGGTTCGAAACGCTGGTTGCAGTGAACGGCCGCCATGCCATCGAAATCGTGCGCGAGAAGCGGGATTCGATCGGCGCGGTCGTGCTCGACCTCACGATGCCGGCCATCGACGGCTCGGCGGCGCTTCGAGCGATGACGCAGCTCAAGCCCGATCTGCGGGTCGTGGTGATGAGCGGCTTCACGGAGCACGAGGCCACGGCTCGCCTTCGCGGATTTCCGGTCGCCGCCTTCCTTCACAAGCCGTTCGCCGTCGGACGGCTGATCCAATGCGTGCGAACGGTGGTCGGGCTGCCGGTCACGACTGCAACCGAGGGATCGACGGATGCTGCCGCCGCGGGCGCAGCGTCCCAGGCCTGACTCGGGCCGCGCGCGCCGTCGATCAATCCACGTAGCCGAGCTTCTTCAGGTTCTCTCGCATCCGCGCGATCTCTTCCGGCGAGAGCTCGTGCTGCCGATCTTCCTTCACCACCTCGGACGCGGGCATGAGTTGCGGGGGCTCGGACTCGAGCAGTCCGGCGTCGTAGAGGGCCGGCTCGAAGCGGTAGTCGAGATCGTCGGGCACGCGGAGGCCCATGCGATAGAGCAGGTTGCCCGCAAGCTCGTAGATCTTCAGGCCGTCCACGCGGGCGCCCTTGCGGATCCCGGGGCCCTTCATGAGCAGGATCCCATTCATCCGGTGAGTCGCCGTGTTGCCGTAGGAGCGCTCGACCACGCGATTCGAGATGAACGATGCGCCGCCGAGAGCCTGGTATCCCGGGTCGATGGTCTTCACGAAGAAATCGGAGGCGAGCGATACGGTCTCCCCGAAGAACAGCTCCTCGCGCGGAACCATGCGGTCGATGATCTTCGCGCCGGTCTGTGGATCGAGGAGCCCGTCGAGGAGCTGCTCGAGCTCGCGCCGGAGCTGTGGGATCTCCGACTTGGAAACCGCGCCTGATGGCTCGCGACCCTTCAGGTTCACGTTGATCTGACCCATGTGCCCCGTCGCGTAGGCGCGGGTGCGGGGCCAGTCGATGTCATTCTCGGAGAGGAACACCTTGCGGAAGAGTGGGCTCGCACCACCGCCGCCCTCGGCTGCGCCGCCCTTCTTCACGCCTCGGCGATCGAGTTTCAGCTTGAGGCGGTAGATGTTCCCCGGGGTGAAGCCCATGGCGAACATGGCGCGCTTCAGCCAGGTGACCGGGCCACGCTTGAACCGGATGAACCCGTGCTTCGCAAGGAGGTTGTTGAGGTTGATCCAGCGGTAGATCGGTCCGTGTCCGTGATCGGACATCACGACGAACGTGGCACCCGCCGGCAGCTTCGCCATCAGGCGGCCGATCTGCTGATCCACGTGGACGTAGAAGTCCTTGATCACGTTGCCGTACTTCGCGAATTCGGCAGGGTCGTGGTCGTGATGCTTGGGGTCGATCACGTGCCAGACCTGATGTTGGATGTGATCGGTCTCGTTCAGCACGGTGATGGCGAAGTCCCACGGTTTGTGCTCGAGGACCCACTCGCACAGCCGGATGCGCTGCTCGAGCGTCTCCTTGTAGTCCTGGATGAGCTCGGGAATGGTGCCCTTGGCGTAGACTCGCTCCGGGTGGATGCGGAAGGTGCCGATGACCTTCTTCATGTCCTCCTTGAACTCGGGCGGCCACGCGCAGTCCGTCGAATAGATGTCGTCGAGCTTGGGCGTGAAGATGCAGGTGCAGAGCACGCCGTTGACGGGTGTCGCCGGATAAGTCATTGGGACGGAAAGCACCGCCACCTTCCCGCCCTGGTCACCGATGAGCTCGAACACCGATCGCCCGCGTCGACTCGACGCGCTGAGGGGGATCTCCTCGTAGGAGCCCTTCTGGCGCACCTTGTAGCCGTAGAGGCCGTGCTTCCCCGGGTTCTTGCCCATGTAGAAGGACGGCCAGGCGCAGGGTGTCAGCGGGGGATAGACGCTCTCGAGCGGTCCGCGAACGCCTTCGTCCTGGAGTTTCTTCAGGTTGGGCAGGTCGCCGGAGTCGATCCACGGTCCGAGGAGGTCGAATGTCGCCCCGTCGAGACCGAGAACGAAGACCTTGTTCACCGCGATTCCTGGAGGATCGCCATCACCTGCTCGGACTTCTTCGCCTCGATCACGCGTGACCGGGTCTGCTCGTTCTTCAGGACGGCCGTGAAGCGGGAGAGGATCCGCAGGTACTCCTCGCTTTGCCCTTCAGGGCCCGCGATCATGACGATCAGGTGGGCTGGCTTGTCATCCAGGCTGTCGAACGGAATCCCGACCTTGCTGATGCCGATCGCAGCCACGAATTTCGTGACCGACGCGATCTTGGCGTGGGGGATCGCGATCCCCTGGCCGATGCCCGTGGAGAGGATGCGCTCGCGGTCGTGGATCGCCTTGGCGAGTTCCTTCTCCTTGGTCACCTCGGGGCATTTGGCGAGGGTCCGCACCAACGTCTTGATTGCGCCGTCCTTGGTGTTGTCTTTGAGCGTGACGATGCGATCCGCACTCAAGAGCGTCGTGATGTCCATGCGTCCTCCGCGAGCAGCGGTCCGGGCTGCGTCGGTCCGGCGAAGATACGTCGCACACCCTGGGAGTCAACGGCCGGAAAGCGTGACGCCGTCGCGCGTTGATCGGGTTTTTCGCGGGGGCTAACATCGCCGGCACTCGCGGGGCGGGCCCCGTTTCGCCCCGATGCAAATGGGGGATTCATGTCGCAGCAGGCCGTCCACAACGTGGTCATCATTGGTTCTGGTCCGGCCGGCTACACGGCGGCCCTCTACGCCTCCCGCGCGAACCTGAAGCCGGTGATGTTCGAAGGCAATCAGCCTGGCGGCCAACTGACGATCACGACCGAGGTCGAGAACTTCCCGGGGTTCCCCGAGGGGATCATCGGCCCCGAGCTCATGAACAAGTTCCGGGAGCAGGCCAAGCGGTTCGGGACCGAGATCTTCTCGGAGACGGTGACCAAGGTCGACCTGACTCACGGTCGACCGTTCAAGGTGACGTCCCCGGAGCGTGAGCTGGTGGCGTCGACGGTCATCGTGGCGACGGGCGCGACGGCTCGGCTCCTCGACCTTCCGAAGGAGGGCGAGTTCATGGGGCACGGCCTCTCCGCATGCGCGACCTGCGACGGCTTCTTCTTCCGCAACAAGGAAGTGCTCGTGGTCGGCGGTGGTGACTCGGCGATGGAGGAGGCCAACTTCCTCACGCGGTTCTGCACGAAGGTCACGCTGGTGCACCGACGCGACGAGTTCCGCGCCTCGAAGATCATGCTCGACCGCGCGCGGGCGAATCCGAAGATCGCCTTCATGACGAACAAGATCCCACTGGCCTACGTCGGAGATCCACACGAAGGCGGGTTGAAGGGCCTCCACGTGAAGGACGCCGTGACCGGCAAGGAGACCGACATCCTTAGCGGCGGCGTCTTCCTCGCCGTCGGCCACGTGCCGAACACCAAGATCTTCGAGGGACAGATCACGCTCGACCCCAAGGGCTACATCACGACCGAGAAGGGATCGAGCAAGACGAATCTGAAAGGCGTGTTCGCCTGCGGCGACGTGCAGGACTCCTACTATCGGCAGGCGATCACGGCCGCGGGTTCGGGATGCATGGCCGCCATCGACGCCGAACGGTTCCTGGAAGCGGAAGGCCACTGAGGACTCGCGATTCATGAGTGCCATCGACCGCATGATCGCGGGCTCGGTCCGCTATCTGCCCAAGGGGCTCGTCCGGAAGGTCGCCGATCGCTACATCGCCGGCGAGACGCTCGCGGACGCCGTCACGACGATCCGGAGGCTGAACTCCGAAGGCTGCCGCGCGACGGTCGACCTTCTCGGCGAGTTCGTCAACAACGAGGCCGAGGCGAAGAAGAACGCCGTCGACTACTCGGGGATCCTCGATGCGATCCAATCGGAGAAGCTCGACGCCAACGTCTCCATCAAGCTGACGGCGTTTGGCCTCGGGTTGTCGGTCGAGCAGGGGTACCAGAACGCCCGCACGGTCGTGCAGCGCGCGAAGGATCAGGGCAACTTCGTCCGCATCGACATGGAGAACTCGCCGTACACGGACAGCACCATCGCCGTGTACAAGCGTCTGCGTCAGGACTACCAGAACGTGGGCCTCGTCCTTCAGGCCTACTTGCGCCGCACGCCCGCGGACATCGATGCGCTCCTTCCCGTCGGGCCGCACTTTCGCCTGTGCAAGGGCATCTACGTGGAGCCGCGTGCGATCGCGTGGAAACAGCCGGACGTCATCAACCGCAACTACGTCCGATGTCTGCGCAAGATGCTCTCGGGCGGCGCGTTCGTCGGCATCGCGACTCACGACGAACGGCTCGTGTTCGAGGCTCTCCAGCTGCTCGACGAGCTGAAGATTCCCGCGGGACGTTTCGAGTTCCAGATGCTCCTCGGCGTGGATGAAGAGCTGCGGCGGATCATCCTCGGGCTCGGGCATCCGGTCCGCGTCTACGTGCCGTTCGGCAAGGACTGGTACGGCTACTGCACGCGGCGCCTGAAGGAGAATCCGCGGATCGCGCGCTACGTCGCGCTGGGGATGCTCCCGGGCCGTCGCGGCAAGTGACCGGGCTCGGAAACGTCGAGATGTCGCCCCCGTCCATAGGATGACGCGAAGTCATCCGACGGAGGCATCCATGTCGACACCCGTGAAACCGATCCCCGACGGCTACGCCGGGGTGATTCCGTATCTGATCATCGACGGCGCCGCGAAGGCGCTCGACTTCTACGCGAAGGCGTTCGGCGCGGAGGAAGTCCTCCGCATGGGCGGACCTGACGGAAAGATCGGACACGCCGAGATCCGAGTGTTCGGCGCCATGATCATGCTCGCCGACGAGTGCCCTGAGCGCGGCTTCAAGAGCCCCAGCGCGTATGGGGGGACACCGGTCTCGCTCTACATGTACGTCAAGGACGTCGACGCCGTGCACGCGCGAGCGGTCGCCGCCGGCGCGAAGGTCGTCCGCCCGTTGCAGAACCAGTTCTACGGTGATCGCAGTGCGCAGCTCTTGGACCCGTTCGGGCACGCGTGGGGGTTCGCGACCCACGTCGAAGACGTCGCGCCGGACGAGTTGGAGCGTCGGGCGAAGGCTGCGATGGGGTGACGCGGCACCGAGCTCAGCGCGCCTCCTTCGTGAGATCCTCACCAGGAAGGAGGTCCCATCCGATCACGGTCGCCTTGGCGTTGCAGACCGATCGGATCGCGTCGATGGTGCGGACGACTTGGGCCCACGGCACCTTCGGGTCGGCGTCGATCAGGACTGGGACATCCTTCCTTGCCTGTTGGTTCAGTGCGTGCTTCTCCGACACGAGTTTCTTCAGCACCTCCCACTCGGCGGGCGTGTCGAGGAGGGTCCTCACCGAGGTCCCGGCAGCGACCTTCATCGAGAGGGTCTCACGCGCGAAATTCCACTTGAGTGCGACGCCGATCTCGTCGGACGCGGCCACCCCTGGTGGGCTGGGTCTCGTCTCGCACCAGTCTTGCACGCGACTGATCGCGCCGCTGCCTGGTTGAGCGACCTCGTACTCGATCTTGTAGAAGCCGACTTCGGCGCAGAACCTGCGTGTCCGCTGCACGATGAGGCAGCCCGCGTCGGCGTCGACGCGCATCGCGATCACGCGTTCGGAGATGCCCCTCGGTCCTTCGGGCTGGGCCTGCGCGTTGAGCACGCTCTGAAGGATCCGCATCGCGGCGTAGGTGATCCGGAAATCGCCTCGCCCGAGCCGGACGCGCCAATGATCCAGTTCCGGGCAGTGGGTCTTCTCGGCTCGCGCCTCGCATGGCTCGTCCGGCGGGTCCACGTGGAACACGGTGAGCTCGATCGGGCCAGGGAGTGTTGGCGAAGCGGTCGCCTTCACCGTCGTCGACACCGGCAACACGACCGTCGGCTCGGCGGGTCGGGATGTGGGCTTCGATTCAGCTGCGGTCTGAGCCAGGGACGCCATCGACAGGGCGCCCAGGAGGAAGACCCCGAACGCCACATGCGGAGTGCGCAGGTGCGCAACGCGCCATCGAGAGATCCTGCCGTCGGTTTGGCTCCGCTGCACGGTCGCCTCCTGTCCCCATCGGGTTGGGCGAGCATACACGTCGACCGGGATCCTCGCCGCCCGGCCCGGGGATTCCCGCCGTTCAGCGCACGAATTCGAAGGCGACATCGGAGGCTGCGCGGATCGGATCCAGCAGGCGGACGACCTCGCCCCACGCCATGGATGGCATCGGATCCACGAGCAGAACCGTTCGGCCTCCCGGCTCAACGCTCCCCGCCGCACGCGCTCTTTGGACTGTGGCCGCCACGGCTCGGAGGGCCTCCGGCGTGTCCTGGATCGGGCTCTGTCCGAGAAACACCAAGGCCGCGCCGGTCACTGGGTCCCTCGTCATCACGAGCCGCGGCTCGACGGTCGGCGGCGTCTCGCACGTCCCGCTCGGCGACGACGTTGGATCGACGTGTCGGACGAAGGGGTCAGCCCCCGTTCCGAGCCGCCGGCGACGCGAACTTCCGCGTGGAGTTCATGAAGCCCGCAATCGAACGCGATCTTCGCCACATCACGAACGACGCCGAATGGAACGTCGGCCGGCGCGCTGACGATCACGGCCGACGCGTGAAGGTGCTGGACTGACGCCGAAAGGGCCTCGGCGCACGCACGAAGGCCCGATTCGTCGGCGCTCGCCGTTCGGCCGTTGACGACCACGCGCCAGTGCGTGCGATCGGTGCATCGCGGCTTCCATCGCCGGAAACCACAGCTGTCGTCCGCGGGTTCCACGTGCTCGAGCGCGATCCGATCGCGCGCCCACCGAGATTCGTCAGCGGGCCGCACCACCGCTGAAACCGGAAGCCACCGGACGGAGGCGTGGAGTTCCGCGACCGCGTCGCAAGACTTGCCGCCGCACGACTGGACGATGACGAGGACGAAGACGATCAGCGCCGCGACGGACGTCGTGGGAGGCCGGACGGACTTCACTTGGGCCGTCGCGACTCGGGGATGGGCGGCGCCACCGGGGCCACCGCGAATTCGACCTTGTCGATGCCGAGGGATCGCGTGACGTCGAGCACTCGGATGACCTCGGTCCACGGGACATCCGCAGCGGATTCGAGCGTCACCGCGAGCGGCCGTGACTTCGCCGCGTCGCGCGGTGCCTGAATCGCCTTCTTGAGTGCCGCGTCGCTGCCCTCACCCGGAGGAATGACGTCGCCGGCGACCGAGCGCCGGATTTCCTGGGACTTCGCGTCTCGTTTGATCGAGATGCGAACTTCCAAGGGCGCCACGCCGTCACCCGCGTCGGTCGGAAGCGGGTTTGGAATCACCCCCGGCTTGTCACCGACCAACGGGATCGCACCGAACTCGACCTGGGCGAGTCCGGCCGTCGCGAATGCCGTCATTGCCGTCTGGACGAGGCTGTAGGGAGCACGGCGGTCGGTTCGAAGAGTCACGCGCTTGTCGCAGAGCTTCTCTCCGGGCTTCCATCCGGAGTGCTTCTGCAACGCCTCCGTGAAGGCCTGATTCTGTGTCGCCGTCGCCGTGTAGTCGCGGTCGTCGAGCCGGAACCGCCAATGCAGGATGTCGCTGCAGGCGCTCGTCGAGGCGTGCTGTGCGCAGGCGATCGTCTTCTGATCGACGTGGAAGATCGTGACGGTGACGCTGTCTCCGGCGTTGGCGGGGGCTTGGGTCGCCGCGGCTTTCGGCAGTTCGACCGGCGGAAGAGCTGGCCGTGTCTCGGGCTTGTCCTGACCGAGGAGCGGACCAGCGACGCCGACGAGCAGCGAGACCGCCACCGAGAGCGGGAAGGTCGTGATCGAGAATCTCATGCTGCGGAACTCCGACGCGATTGGAGTCGGGCCGGCCAGGGCGGGGGTGGCGGCCGCCAACGCGGCAGCCAGGATACCCGACCCGGTCGTGATCGCAGCCCGTCGCCGACCTTCGCGGCGGCAGTCAGTGCGGCGCGTTGGCGATCTGGTTCTTCAGCGCTGCGTTGTCGGGGAAGAGCTTCAGCCCGGCCTTCCAGGTGTCGAGGCCTTTCTGGCCTTGGCCGGATTGCTGGTACATGTTCCCGAGGAAGAGGTACGTCTGCGCGAACTCCGGCCGCGGCGTCTTGTTGGCCTGTTGGGAGAGAAGCACCTCGAAGTTCTTGATCGCCTCGCCCTGCTTGCCGAGCGCCGGCGGCCAGAACGAGAGCGACACGGCCTTCGAGAACCGTGCGCTCCAGTGCTCGGGATCCGCAGCGAGGGCGGTGTCATAGGCCGCGTCCGCCTTGTTCGCCCACACGCCCTTCAACGGGCCTTCGGGGACGTCTTGCAGTTTCTTCAGATACGCCTCCGCGAGGGCGACCTGGAGGTCGGGGTTCTGCGGATCGGCCTTGGCCCGCTTCTCGTAGTCGGCGATCACCTGATCGACGAGCCCCGCCGCGCGGATCTTGCCCCAGAATTCCTCGCGATCGAGAAAGCTCAGGGTCGGATCGCCGAGCCGCTTCAGCGCAGCATCCAACGTGAGCACGTCGTCGTTCTTCTTGGCTCCTGGATCGCCGGCCTTCGGCTTGTCCGTCTTCGCGTCGACGGCCGAGGCCTCCTGCGCGTTCGATGCCGCCGGGACCTCGCGGGGTGCGGCGCGAGCCACCTCACGGATGGCCCGATTGAGTTCCGTCAGCGTCGTCTCGAGCTTGGCGTTCTGCCCCTCGATGGCTGCCATCCGGTTGGCGAGCACTTCGAGCTGGGAGGCATCGACGGGATGTGGCGCGCCCTTGGTCGCCTTGTCGGAGAGGAAGTACGTGGTGCCGGCCGCGGCGCCGATGGCGATGAGGACCGAGAGCAGGAGCGTGATGCGTCCGTTCATGAGAGTCTTGGTTTTCCTTTCGGCGGAACGATCGAAGCCGTTCGCATACGTTCGTTTGATTCGAAGGTTCCGCAAGAAGTTTGCGGCGCGGACGTCAGGCGAAGACCTCGGCGATCGACGGATCCTCCAGGCCCTCGACGCTGGACCGCAGCTCCCGGTACCCGACGACCGTGGCGACGCATGCGAGCGACGTCGCCAGAGCCTGGGTCGCGCAGACGGCGAGTGACGCGACCCACCCACGGCCGAGGACCGCGACGATGCCTCCGCTGACCACGCCGACGCCCATGCTGATCAGACCGAGCAGCATCATGATCACGAAGATCGTCATGCGGCGTTCGCGCGTGAGGAATGCACTGCGTTTGAGCGACTGCAGGGCTCCGACCTCCTCGACGACGACCACCGGGCCGACGACCACCGGGCCGACGACCACCGGGCCGACGACCCACAGCACACATTGCGCGATGATTCCGGGGATCAAGAGCGCCGTCATCCCGGCCGTGACGATCGTCGCGGTGATGGCACCGGCGGCGAGAAGGACGTGGAGGCGCGACAAGCCCGATCCGATCGCGCGGCCTATCGCGATCCGGGTCCCCGCCTGGCGACTGAAAACGAGGTGGGCGACGACTCCCGTGAGGCATACGACGATCACCTGGTTGACGAATACCTTGACCGCGCTTGCGACGAGCCGCCAGCGGATGAACGGGACGATCTGGTCGATGGGCAAACCGATGACCGCGTTCATGGCGAACGAGACCAGCCACGCCGGGAGGAGTGCGGACGCCCAGACCTTGAGGCTCGTGTTGAGGATCGAGCCTGAGTCGAATCGGTCCGGTCGATATCGCCCCATGATTGGTTCCTCCAATTCCACGCGGTCGTCGGTCGGATGCCGGTGCCCGGGGTCCTGGACCGGGCAGGATTTCGCCTGCATCAGGCTGGCAGTCTACCCGAGTGATTCTCGGGCGACGGGGAGGCGCACGCAGAGGCCGTCTCGAGCCCCCCTTTTCGGCCTGGGCCTGCCGTCCCGCCGAACGGTGGCGTACAACGGCGCCATTGGCGGCGTCGGCGCTCGTGCGGTCCATGACGTGGCCACGGCCCATCGAGACCCACCGTGCAACACAGCGCTGCTCCGTCTGCTGAACGCGATCGACCGAACGGGAGCCCTCCCGGTGGCGACGACCGTGTGACGTCACGCGCGATGGCGCGCTACCACCGCCCGTCTGGCGCGGAGAACTACGCGCACAAGTACGAGCGCTCATGGTCGCGCCGCGTGACCAACGAGCGCGAGCACGAACTCGTCCGGCGATTCCTCGCTCGCTTCCGCCCGGACGCATCGCTGATGAACGCCCCATGCGGTGCGGGCCGCTTCGCTTCGATCCTCGGCCTCGAGTCGCGCCGCCACGCGTGTTTCGCCGACATCTCTGCCGAGATGGTGTCGACGGCGCGCGCGGCGCTCGGCGGTGTCGGCGACGAGATGGAGTGGTGCGTCCTCGATCTCGTCAATCAGATGCCGGCGCGCCCCGTCGACCTGTTCCTCTGCCTGCGGCTGCTCCACCACCTGCGCGATCCTGCGATGACGCGAGCGGTCGTCGACCACGTGGCGCGGACGGCGGAGAAGGGAATTCTCATCACGTTCGCGAGTCGGTCCACTTGGAAGGGCTGGACGCGCGCGCTGAGGACGCGGCTCGGATGGCGCAAGCACGGCGAATCGCCGATCTCGAACGCGACGATGCGCGCGCTGCTCGCCGAGCGCGGCTGGCGCGTCGTCGACGAGAGCTACGTGAGCCGGCTCTTCTCGAGCCAGTGCTACCTCACGGCAGTGCCCGCTGGCTGACGCGCGTTCCGCGTCGCGTCAGTCGTTCGATCGGCGCAGCGTCAGTCGAACGGGCGTCGTCTGTCCGGCCTTGATCTCCACGTCGGCGGACGCGTTCCCCTGGCCGTCCTCGCTCCAACCGCCCGCGTCGACGTGCCATGATCCCGCGCGCAGACCCGCGAGGCGGATCGGATTGTCCGTATCGCCGGACCCGGACTTGGAGTCTCCGCCGCCGGTCTGCGTCGCGCTCACGTGGATCGTGGAGATCGCCATCCCTCCCGTGTCCACGATGATCTCCGCGGTCCCGCCCGCGGACATGCGCAGGTCGACGCCACGCGTGATTCGCCCTTCGACGACCGTGACTCCTGCGCTCGTCGCAGATGCCAACGTCGACTCGGTGGCTTTCACGGTCCACGACCCGGTCGCGACGTTCGTGAAACGATAATGCCCCTGCGCATCCGTCGTCGCGTGCGGGGAACTCCCGCCAAGCGAGAGGAGAACTGGCTCGAGGGGAAGCTCGCCAGCGGCGTCGTCGGCACTCGGATCTGCCGTCAACGCCAATGCAGCCACACGAGCCCGCGCCCCGCGGCCACCGGGTGCCTGCGGCGCCCGTTCGAGGGTCGCCGTGACCACGACGCCGGGGATCGGCGCGCCGCGTTCGTCCGTGATTCGGCCCTCGATCTCGCCCGTGGGCAGGGCGACGTCGACCGTTCTCTCGCGTCCGACGTCGACCGTCACCGGCACCTCGATCGTGCGCGGTGCTCCGTCCGGATCGACCTTCAACGTGTAGTCTCCAGCCGTGACGGAACCGAAGTAGAACGCCCCGCGGGCATCGGTCTTGACCCGCGCATCGCCGAACGTGAAGGTCGAGGGCGTCGTGACCGCCGACAACGCGACCTCCACCTGGGCCACCGGTCGGCCCGCCGCCGTGACCACGCCAGAAACGGACGCAGGAAGAGGCAACCGCAGCTCGATCTCGGCGACGCGCTCCGGGTCGGCGAGGAAGGCCGCCTCGCCGGGACGCGTCGCCGGAACGGCCGGCTCCGAGGTCTCATCGATCCCCGCGGCCAGGACGGCGAACGACATGTCGCCTTGATGACCCGGCACCTGGACCGACGCGGCGTATCGCCCCTGCCGGAGGCCGTGCGACGCGAATCGTCCCTGCGAATCCGTCAGCAGGGACGGAGGAGCCCACTCCGCGGCGTTGCCGTCGAGATTGCGGAAGGTGATGGTCGAGCCGGAGAGCGGTCGGCCGTGGCCGTCGAACGCGCGCCCCTGAACCGCGCAACCCCGCGCGACGGCGAGCGCAGTCGTGGCCGTATCGCCGGGCGTCGCCAGGACGAGGGTCGTCGGCTTGGAATCGAAGAAGTCGGAGTGAATCGCCAGAACCTCATAGGTCCCGGGGACGAGATTCCCGACGCGGCACGTCCCGTTGGAGCCAGTCTCCGCCGTGCCCGTGGCGGCTGGCGCTTGGGACGTGCCGGCTTCACTGGCGGCGTGGCCCTGTGGAAGGAGCGTCCATCTCACGGTGGCGCCGTTGACCAGGGCACCGGCCGGATCCGTCACGGTGCAGGAAATGGCGCACTCGGGAGCGAGCACCACGTCGACACGTTTGCGATCCGAGCCCTTCATCGTGACGGGCGCCGACCGGGCATCGGCGAATCCTGGTACCGACTCGACGACCACCACGGATGACTCCGCGATCACCGTGGGAGCGATGAACCACCCGCCGTCATCCACTTCAGCGAGGAGCGATGCAGCTTCGGCACCCACGAGCGCTCGCGATGTGGGACCGCTCCCGTTCCACGTGACCGTCGCGGCCGCCTGCTCATCCGCGGGAACGATGCGCACGGTCGCGCCCCTCACGGGAGCGCCCTTTCCATCGGTCAAGCGGCCGAAGATCGACGGCGCCGCGGCGAGCGTGAGGGCGATGGTCTTTCCCTCCTCCGGCGCGCGGACCGACGCGGCGCGGAATCCAGCCTTGGCCGCGTTCACGGTCTCGAATCCGGCGCGCAGTCCCCGCAGCGTGAAGCGCCCGGCCGCATCGGACGTCGTTCGACGCGAGACGTCACTGGACCCTTCAGGGCCGCCTGCGACCAGCACGCGCGTTCTCGACGACGTCGCGATCCGGACATCCGCCAGCGGCTTTCCCGACGCGTCGCGCACGATCCCGGAGATCGTGATCCCCGCCGACAGCGTGAAGTCGACGTCGGGAGTGGTCGCGCCGCGTGTCACGCGGATGCCGCGTCGTGACGTCGCCGGATGCTGGTCGCCATGTGCGCGGCCTTGGGCCTCGCCTGCGGCAAGACCCGTGAGCGTGTAGCGTCCGTCGGCGTCGGTCGTCGCGGTTCGCGCATCTCGGAACGCCTCGGCGGGAGAGCTGATGAGCATCACCGTCGTCGTCGTCGTCGCCGCCGCCTCGCGCACGGGCTCGGCCGCAACGGTTGCGGCTGCGATCGGCGCTCCGGTCGCATCGACGACCCGGCCCGTGATGGCGCCACCCTGTACAGCCACGAGGTCGCCCAGGTCGAGTTCGCCCGACGCGGGTGTGCGGAACTGGCAACGCGCATCGGCCAGGTGCGGCGCGCGTGCCGTGACGGCCAGTCGTTGCAAGGCCGCCACGGAGGGAAAGGCAAACCGCCCATTTTGATCCGATGAGACGTCCGCTGTGGCCGGCGCGGAGCGGTCCAGGCCGGCGCGCGATGTGTCGAACACGGGTCGGACGCGGACGGGGCAGTTCCGCACGGGGTTGCCGCCCTCGTCGACGACGCGGCCCAGGAGGCGAACGCCCGACGGATTCGAGATGGCCTGCGACGCCACGGTCTCGTCATCCGCGGGTGAGGAGAACGGGCTCGCGACGACGGCAGGGGCCGACGGGTCTTGCGGCGGCTCGGTGGCCGGGTTCGTCGCCGGTGCGCTCGGTGAGGCCGAGTTCGCTCCGTCGCCTGGTGATCCGTTCCTGGTCTCGTCCGCGGTCCACCAGATGAACGAGACGCCCGCGAGGCAGAGGAGCAGGGTTGCGACGAGGATCTTCTTTCCCACGACGAGACTCCCAACGAAAGGCATCGCTGCCGCGCCTGCCGCAGCGGGTGCTGCAAGCTGGGGATAGGCGAGCGTGACGAGCACCGCCGACCACGCGGCGCGGTCGCCGCCGTAAACGTCGTCGAGCCGTGTGCGGAGCTGCTCGAGTGCGCGGTGGATGCGTGTTCGGACCGTGGCGCCAGGCACGCTCAGTCGCGCGGCGATCTCGGCTGGCGTGAGGCCCTCGTAGAACCGCAGGACGATCGCCGTGCGGAATGGTTCGTCGAGAGACATGACGGCATGAAGGACGTCGCACAGCCGTTGATCCCGCTCGGACAGCTCGGCGCTGCCGGCGGCGGCCTCTGGTCTCGCCGCGCGTGCGTGGCGGGCATCTCGCCGCCGCGCCGACCGCAGTGTCTTCAGTGCGAGGTTTCGTGCGACGCGCTTCAGCCATGCGGCGAGGCCCCGCCCCGGTGCTGGTTTCCGTTCGAGTGCCGTCAGCCACGTGTCCTGGACCACGTCATCCTGATCCGCCCCGGAGACGAGCTCGCGCGCCACCGACCGCACGAAGCGGCCCTGCCGGAACAGGTCGGAAATCAGCGGTTCGGTGTCGACGGGTTCGGACATGCGTGCACTCTATTGGAGTTCATCCCGACCCCCGTCAATCCGTTCCCGGACGATGGCGGGCGGCTCGGCTCCGTTCCGCGACCGCCGCCGGCGCTGACGCTGCGTCGAATGCGACGAAGGCGGTCGCGTGCGACCGCGACCCTCGCGCCGGCGCCTGGTTGGGGCTGACCGATGTGCGTCGCCCTCGTCCGAACGGGTCAGGAGAGGCCGGACCTCCGCGGCCGGGCGGCGCGTCGATCGGAGTGAAGATTTTTTTCACCCTCGCTTGACTGCGTGCCTACGGGTGTAGTCAAATGTGCCTACGCCTGTAGGCAGGATCCTCGGAGACACTCATGGGCAAGGTCGAGAAGGCACGGGACGTCCTTTCGGGTGCGCAACTCGAGATCATGGACGTGATCTGGGAGATGGGCGAGGCGGGGGTCGCGGACGTGTGGCAGGCGCTCGGCAAACGTCGGGACGTCGCGCGCAACACGGTGCTCACGATGATGACGCGGCTCGAAGAGAAGGGGTGGCTGACCCGTCGCCGCAGCGGGAATTCATTCGTCTACTCGCCGAGTGAAGCCCGGGCGACGACGCACAAGAACCTCCTGGGGTGGGTCCTCGACAAGGCGTTCAAGGGGTCGACGGAAGGCCTCCTCCTCGCGCTGCTCGACGGTCGGCGACTGAAGAGCGACGAGGCCGCGCGGATCCGTCGCATGATCGAGGACGCCGAGGGGCGATCCGCGCGGTCGAAGTCGGAGGGACGGCCGTGAACGCGCTCGCGTACTCGGTCCTGACGTCGTCCGCGCTCGGGCTCGTCGTGCGGATGGTCGTCGCCATCTCGCTCGTCGTCCTCGTGGCGGCGGCTGCCGCCGCGCTCGTCGCGCGGCGGCGACCCGCGCTCCGGGCCTCCATCTGGGTTCAATCGTTGGGCGCAGTGATCCTCGTCCCGGTGCTCGTCTGGGCGATGGCCCACGCCGACCTCTCGCTGGTCCGCGTGGCGATCGAAGCGCCGGCCGTCGTCGGATCGCCGTCGCCCCAAGTGCCCGAAGCTTCGCTTCCATTCCACCCGCGAACACCGGCGGTGTTCACGGACGGCGATCCGCCCGTGACCGACGAGCCTTTTGCGCGCGCGCTGAACGAGTGTGTGCGAATGGACGCGGTCCAACCTGCGACATCGCCGGTGCCCGGCGCTCGCGGCGCGGCAGCGCTCGGGCGCGGTCCGCTCGAGGTGGTGATGGCCGGGGTCTGGGTCGCTGGCGTGGCGATCGCACTCATCCGACTCGGATTCGGCTTCCGCCAGTCACGCAGGATTCGCAGCGCCGCACGTCCGGCGACGAGTGCCGACGGCCTTCCGCTGGAACGCCTTCGCAGCTGTCTCGGCCGCACGGACCTTCCGCCGATCCTCGTGTCGACGGACACGAGGGCCCCGTTCGTTCACGGCCTCGCGAATGCCGCCGTGATCGTGCCGCAGTCCCTCATCGGCACACTCTCGGCGAATGCCTGGCTCGAGGTCCTGCTCCACGAGTGCGCCCACGTGATGCGTCGGGACCCCGTCGTGGGCTTCGCGCAGCGGATCGTGGCCGCGGTGTTCTGGCCGCACCCGTTCATCCACCTGATGAACCGGGCCCTGGCCGTGGCTCGCGAGGAGACCTGCGACAACTTCGTGCTCAAGGCGACGTCCGGAGCCGGGTATGCGCGCACGCTGCTCGACCTGACGCAGTCGCTCGGACACGTCCGTCCGTTGGCGCTGACGATGGGCGTCGTCCCGCTCCGCTGGCGACTCGAGGAGCGCGTGCGCGGTCTTCTCGATCGGGGCCGCGAGCTCTCGACGTCGCCGCGGCTGCGGCACGTCGTCGGCGTGATGGCTTCGCTGGCGTTCGTGACCGCGCTCGCGACGGGGACCGCGTTCGTCGCTTCGGCCGTCGACGTGCCCTCCAGCGAGCCGGTATTCGTGCTTCAGGGCACCGTTCGCGAGACCGACGGTACGGAAGTCGCAGGCGCCGAGGTCTTCGCGCTCGAGCCGGATTACGCGTCAACGCGGCTCGTCGGACGCACGACCACGGACGCTCACGGACAGTACAGGCTCGAGCTCCCGCGCAGTGCCATTCGGAACGGACGCGCGGCGCTGGATCCGCTCGAGTGGTTGAAGGTCTGTGCCACCGCTCCCGGCCACGCCATCGCGTACGGTGACGTGCGCGATCCGGAGGTCCGGAACAGCGCCGACTTCGAGTTCCTCGCAGCCGACGATCCGATCGAGGGGCGCATCCTCGACATCGAGGGATTGCCACGGGCGGGCGCACGGGTTCGCGTCATCGAGGTCACTTTGCCGGAAACCCCCACCGCCGGCTTTGGGGTCGATGCTCCAGAGTCGACGTTGCACCTCGGGATGTCGCTCGACGCCGTGATCCCATCGGCCGTCACGGATGCGGACGGTCGGTTCGTCCTCCGCGGGATCGGTCGTGGACGCCGCGCCATGTTGGTCGTCGACGCTCCCGGAACCGAGTGCCGTCGCTTCTTCGTGACCGTGGACAAGACGCTCACGACACCGACGCGACTCGGCTACCAGGCTGCCATGTCCGACACGATGATGATGCAGCCCGAGGCCTTGAACGGGACCGCCGAGCACTACGGGCCAGTCTTCACGCACATGGTTCCGTCCGTCCGACCGTTCCGCGGGACGGTGACGGAGGCGAAGACGGGCAACCCGATTCCGGACGTCAGTGTGGTCGTCGTGAATGGTCCGAACTCGGACGTTCACTTCGAAGCGAAGACGGACGCGGCCGGGCACTACGTCATCCATGGTGTCCCGGAGGGCACGGATTCGTGCGTCGTGCGCTTCATACCGCCGCCGGGGACGGATTGGGTTCAGCGCGACGGCGACCTGGCCCATCGGAGCACGGATCCACGCGACGGCATCGACGTGTCGCTCGAACGTGGCGTCCGGATCCGCGGCCGCGTCGTCGAGAAGGGGACGGGCAAGCCCGTTCGAGCTCGCGCCGAGTACCTGCCGTTCGATGGGAACCCGCACCGACGCGACATGCGGTTCGGCAGCGAGGCCGGCTACTTCGGAGGGTACCGGCTTCTCTCGACGGACTTCGATGGCAACTTCGAGGTGATCGGCGTCGCCGGGCGAGCTGCCGTCACGGTCGTGGCGCTCGAGGATGCCTATGTCACCGAGGTGCCGTCGCATTTCGAAGACGACGTCGATTCTGGTGGTCGGCTCCGCGAGCACGCGATCTCCATGGACGTTCGAACGACTCACGCGATCGTGAAGTTGGACCCTCCGCAGGGATCAGCTCCGGTCGTTCTCTCCATCGAGCTGAACCCCGGGAATCGGCAGCGAGTCGACGTCGTCGACGAGGCCGGTTCGGCCGTGGCGGACGTGCTCGTCACCGGGCTGACGCCGCTGTTCTATGGAAGCAAGGCCGTTCCGGGAGCTGGCTTCGACGTCATCGGGCTCGCCAAGGGGGAGGAGCGACAGATCATCGTCCGGGATGCGGCGCGCCACCTGGGCGGGTCCACCGTGGTCGTCCACGAGCCCACCGAACCTTCGCGCCTCGTCCTCCATCCCTGCGGTCGCATCCACGGACGGATCGTGGATCAACGGAAGAACCCCTGCGCCGGGTGGAACATTCCCGTGATGATGCTGAAATCCGGCGCCCACGCGGCGCCGGACATGCACATCCAGGAGTGGCGGACGACGGACGCGGACGGCCGGTTCGAGTTCGACGCAGTCGGGGACGTGGTGTACGAGCTCTACGGCGAACGCTTCCTCGTTCGCTCCGGTGAGACCCGTGACGCGGGCGACGTCTCCAATTCGCCGCGGAGGCGCCGATGATCTCTTCACCCGTCGAGCATTGGGAGCCGTACGCGCCGAACGCTGAGCAACCGTGGAACCTGGCGCGCGTCGTCCGCCTCCATCGGCGGTCGGGGTTCGGTGTGACCGCTGCCGTCGCGGAACGCGACGTCGCCGATGGGCACGACGCGGCCATCGCGCGTGTCCTGAACGGCACCGGACCACCCAGGGCCGAGACGATCGACTTGATGCAGCGACTCGTCGACGGCGCAGTCACCACGGCGAATCTGCCGCGCCTCCAGGCCGTGTGGATCTACCGCATGCTGTTCGGAACGCATCCGCTTGCGGAACGAATGACCCTGTTCTGGCACAACTGGTTCGCAACGAGCGCGGCCAAGGTCCAGAAGCTCATGGCCATGCAGGTGCAGAACGAGACGATGCGGAGGCTCGGACGCGGTCCGTTTCGCCTGCTCCTCGACGCCATGATGCGCGACACGGCTCTGCTCGAGTGGCTCGACGCAAGAGAGAACACGAAAGACCGCCCCAACGAGAATCTCGCACGCGAGCTGTTCGAGCTGTTCACGATCGGGGTCGGCAACTACACCGAGGCGGACGTCCGCGAGACGGCGCGCGCGTTGACGGGTTGGGGCGCCAAGGGCAGCCCTCCGGCCGAAGATCCCACGGTGCATGACGACGGCCCGAAGACGGTGCTGGGGAAGTCAGGCCGATTTCGGATGCCGGACGTGCTCGAGATCGCGCTCGCGCACCCCGCACTCGCGCCACGGCTCGCAGATCGGCTCATCGCGCACTTCATGGGAGAGGCGGTGGTATCCGACGCGGCGAGGGCCTCGCTCGCGTCCTATCTCGCAAGCCACGATCTGGACGTCGGACGTGCGATCGAGGTGATCCTCAGGTCCAACGCGTTCTTCAGCGACGCCAACGCGCACGCCTGCGTCGTGGGCCCGGTGGAGTTCCTCGTCGGATCGGTGAAGCCTCTCGGCCTCGGGCCGGCGAGCGTCAGCACGTTGGAGATCGCGCGGCGCCTTCCGCGCGTCGGCCAGGATCTCTTCCTGCCGCCGAACGTCGCGGGGTGGCCGCTCGGACGCGCGTCGCTTTCCACGCAGTCCATGGCCGCGCGGATCAATTTCGCGAGCGACCTCGTGGACGGTCGGATCCTCAAGACGGACGCACCACTGGATCTGGGAGCGAGCTTCCCCGGAGTCGCGATGAAGAGCCCCAAGGACGTGACCGTCGCACTCACTCGTGCGCTGCGTGGCGAGGACCCGAGTGGGGAGGAGGCGGCGTGGCTCGCCGCCTCCGGTGCCGTCGCGGGCGACGGAGCGGCTGCCATGCGGCGTGCCGCGTCGCTGGTTTTCTCCTCGCCATGGTCACAGGTGTCATAGCCCGGTTGGTCGCCATCGGATCGGAGGGCCTGCAGATGTTCACCAGACGTTCGTTCCTGAAAGGCGCGGTGCTCGCATCGATCGGCTCCCGCGTTCCGTCGTTCCTGTCCAAGGTCGGAACTTCACTCGCGCCCGGCGCCGATCAGCCCGCCCTGGTCGTCATCCAGCTCGATGGCGGCAACGATGGACTGAATGCCGTCGTTCCCAGCCGACACGACGTGTATCGGCGGTCGCGCCCGACGCTCGCGATCCCGGAGAAGTCCGTTCTGCGGATCGACGACGATCTCGGGTGGCACCCGTCACTCAAACCGCTCGCGGAGATCTTCGACAAGGGCGAGGTCGCGATCGTCCGCGGCGTGGGTGTGCCGAACCACGACCGCTCGCATTTCCGGAGCATGGCCACGTGGCACACCGCCCGCGTCGAATCGTCGAGCGTTCGCGACGCCGGCTGGCTCGCTGCCGCGATGGCGTCGGGGGCCGCGGGCCCGGGTCGCGACCTCGTCTACGTCGGTCAGGGGACGACACCTCCCGCACTGGCGGGGATCCGTGCCATGCCCATTTCCATCTCCAAGCTCGACGACCTCGCTCTGGCGATCGCGCCCTCGCGTCCGGACCTGGACGTTGCGGGAAGCGACCTGTCGACGTTCGTCAAACGCGTGACCGTCGAGACTCTGGACAAGGGTGCACGGCTCGAGTCGGTGCGGCGCGATCGCACCGAGCCACGGCTGGAGGGACTGGCCCACGACCTCGACATCGTGGGCCGACTGATCCGCGCCGACTGTGGTGCGCGGGTCTACTACCTCGAGCACGGAAGCCAGGGCGCGCTGTCCAACGGGTCGTTCGACACGCACAGCGACCAGGCGTTCATACATCCGGGCCTGCTGCGCGAGCTCGCCACATCGATCTCGGGTTTCCGCGATTCCATGGTGGCTGCCGGCCTGTGGGGCCGTGTGGCCGTCCTCGTCTTCTCCGAATTCGGTCGGCGCGTGGGGGAGAACGGGACGCGCGGAACGGACCACGGCTCGGCCAGCATCGCGTGGGTGGTGGGCGGTCGGGTCAAGGGCGGCCTCGTGGGCGACGCGCCGAGCCTGGACGCGCTCGAGGACGGCGACCTCGCGGTCACGACCGATTTCCGGCGCCTGTACGCATCGATCCTCGACGGGTGGCTCGGCGTGGCGTCTCCGGGAGTCCTCTCGGGGCAGTTCTCACCCCTTCCGATCTTTCGGGACCGGTAGGCGCGGGGGACCCCGGCCTGGGGGTGGTGGGGCTCCGAAAAAAAAATCCGTGGACGATCGGCTCCTCGAGTCTCTGTGTCTCCGCGAGGCTGAATTCCCGCCTCATGGAGACACCCCATGGTTCTGCGCCCGGTCGTTGCGCTGTTCGTCGTCGCCGCCCTGAGTTGCGGCATTTCATTCGCCCAGGAGGAGATCGAGGTTCCGCCAGGCTACACGCTCCTGGACGACATGATCGTCCCGCTGGGAGACTCGAGCTTCGGCGGGCCGAAGTGGCCGGGCGGCGTCGTTCCCTATGAATTCGACGCCAACGTCTCCACGACCAACCGCGGACTGGCGCTCGTCGCCATGGCCGAATGGTCGGCCGTCGCGAACGTGACGTTCGTCCCGAAGACGACGGAGACCAACTTCCTGCACATCCTCAGCTCGAACGCCACCACGAGCTGCGGTGGTTCGCAGGTCGGGATGATCGGCGGTCAGCAGAACCTCACCATGATCTGCTGGACGACCAAGTACGTCATCTGCCACGAACTGGGGCACACACTCGGGCTCTTGCACGAGCAGTCGCGGTCGGACCGCAACACGTACATGACGATCAACACGGCCAACATCACGGCCGGTGCCGCGGCCAACTTCGCCATCGACACGAACTCGGTGAACGCCACGGCCTATGACCCGCTGTCGATCATGCACTACGGCGCGACGGCGTTCTCGAACAACGGGCAGCCGACGATCACGCTGCTCCCGCCGTACACGTCATTTCAGTCGCAGATCGGGCAGCGCAACTACATGACGACCCTCGACGCCCAGGGGATGCAGGCTCGATACGGAGTGGCGAAGGCGCCGCAGATCCTGCAGGTGAACAACGGCTTCCTCCAGCCTGGCGCGAACGTCATCGAGATCATCGGCCGCCGCTTCTTCGCGGGATCGCCCACGTCGAGTGGTGTCCAAGGATCCGTCGTGAAGGTGAACGGAGTCGCGGTGCCGACCGTTTTCGTCGATCCGACGACGTTGAACGCGACGATCAACCCGGCCAACTATCCCGGCGCGCAGCACCTCATCGTCGAAGTCGACAACCCGGCGCCGGCCGGCGGCCTCTCGAACTGGGCGCTCGTCCACATCGGGACCCCCATGAGCGCCGGCGCCTACGCCATCACGGACTTCGACAGCCAGGGACCGCGCGGCACCTACACCTTCCCGTCACCGGCGCATGCGACGGGCGACCCCGAGTTCGTCTCGGTGAACGCTGGCGCGGCCCCCGACCGGCAGATCACCGTCGACTACGCCAACGGGCTCGGCATGCCGACGACCGGCTCCCAGTACCTTCGGATCCCGGGTCGCGGAACGATCAACCTTCCGCTCGGCGGCACCGTCTCGTTGCCTGGCGCAGCCGCGACCGCCAACCAGGCGATCCTGCGGATGCCGATCGGCCGCACGCTCGGCTTCGCCTGGGATTGGTATCGGAACGAAGCCCAGAACAGCGTCTCCTACAACGACGGGTTCTCCGTCGACCTCGTGGACGCAGCCGGAAACCGGGTGCGGAACCTCTTGCGCGGCGACACGGCGGCGCCGACCTCACCGAGTGGCGCGACGCAGACGCGGAGCACCTACGGCTACGGCGGTCAGGACACGTTCAACAACGGGCCGCAGTGGTTCGCCGCCGATCTGCCCGATGGCGCGCAGTACCTCTACCTCGCGATCACCGTCTGGAATGGCGGTGATGACAGCTACCCGAGCGAGTTCGTGCTCGACAGCTTCGCGGTCGCAAACGACTCCGTGAGTTTCGAAGGCCAGACGCCGTGCACCTACACGGTGCCGACGCCGCTGAACCCGGCCTTCGGGGCCATCGGCCTCGACAACGCCTCGTGGAACGGCGCCGGCGCCGCCTCGAACAACAAAGCCACGGTCGATCGTGCGAACGGGCTCGGCATGCCGACGGCCGGGAATCGCTACCTTCGCGTGGCCGCGAACGGTGGATCGATCACGCCACCGGCGAGCAACCTCATGCCACTCCCGCTCACCGGCGCGAACGCTACCGCGAATCAGGTCTGGATCTCGATCCCGGTCGGAGCGGAGGCGATCCAGTTCGACTGGGATTTCTACGCGGCCGAGACGACGACCAGTGCCGCGCCGTACATCGACGGGTTGAACATCGACATCGTGCGTCCCAACGGAACGCGGTCGGTGAATCTGGTGAGCGTCAACACGCAGGCCGCACAGGTCACGCCGCTGACGCTCGATGGCGGGCTCTGCACCGATCCGGCGAACGGCGCCTGGGACACGGGTTCGACGGGCGCTCAGAAGTTCGCGGGCATCTTCGGCGCCGTGCCGGCTGGTTCGAAGCTTTCGATCACCTGCTGGAACGGCGGCGACAACCAGGGCTCGAGCCAGGCCGTCATCGACAACATCGTGTTCCTGCGCAATTCGGGCGCGTTCAACCTGCGGTTCGCGTCGCAGGCCGGATCGGGGAGCCTCCAGCTCACCGTGCAGGAGGGCGATCAGTCCGGGCAGTTCTTCTTCACGGGGATCACGACCACGGCCGGTTCCTTCCCGCACGGTTGGTTCCCGGGTGGAAGCTCCTTCGGCATCAGCCTGTCGCTTCCGGAGCTGTTCTCGGAGGCCGGCGCCGGCACCGTGCCGTTCTTCGGAACCCTGGATCAGCAGTTGTCGAACGTGTTCGAGATTCCGGCGGGCGTACCTCCTGGCCTGACGCTGTATGCGGCGTCGGCGCTGTTCACCTCGGGCGGCCAGTTCGTTCGATCGAGCCTGCCCGTCGTGTACACGACGCCCTGATGGGAGATCGCGACATCAGCGTGCGCAGAGTGCAATGAGCTGAGCTGCGCGCGAGCGCACCAAAATGCCGGCGCGGACGACTCCAGCGAGTCGTCCGTGTCGGCGTTCGGCGTTCCAGGGTCGCCTGACGGCTGCGGTTTTCGGCGGGAGGGGTAAGATCGGCGCCACTCGGCACCCCATCCGATGGATCACCACGAACGAAGGCGCATAGAACGGCGCATCGCCAAGCTCGAGCGGCTCGCGATCAATCATGCCGCGACGGATGCCGAGGCGCGTACGGCGCGGGCGCAGGCTGACGCGCTCCGCGCGGAACTGGACGCAGCGCTCGCCGCAAGCCTCGCGGCGGAACGATCGACTCCGCCGGCGCCGCCGCCTCCGCTTCGAAGGCGCGCTGCGCCGTCGCCGCGAGTCCTCGCCGTCGTCGCCGCGTTGCTTCTCGTCGCGGTCGCGGTCGTCGGGCTCGCTGCCTATCTCCGCCTGCGCCCATCCGGCGAGCGAAGTCGTGCGCGTCGGACGGCCGGCGTCGACGATGCAGTGCTCGCGCCTGCCCCCGATCTGCGCCCATCGCCCGTGCCATCGCCGATCACGATCAGCGGCCGGGATGCGCCTCCGGTACCACCGTTGGAATCGACTGCCCCGGCACGACGGTCGCAGCCTCGTACCTCCAAGCCCACGGCCAGGACCCGGGCTGAGTCCCGCCCCGGGGACGTACCGGCGCCGTCCCCACGCAGTGCGGCACGCAACGCGAATGCGTCCCCGACCCTGGATGCGGTCCGAACCCGCGTCGCCGATTGGCGCCAACTGAAGCGAGACGACGGCCCGGCCGAGGTCCGGCTGCGTCTCGGTGAGCCCGATCACGTCCAGGACTACGGCCCCATCACGACGTGGGTGTACCAGGCCGGTGGGAATGCATCGTTCTGCGGATCCCCGGCGCGCCTGTGCTCGTGGTCCGAGCCCACGATCTTCCTCGAACAGTCACTCCAGGTCGCTGACCATGGACCCGCGCTGGACCTGCGAAATTGGCGCCGAGTGACGCGGAATGCTCCGCGTGACGAGCTTCGGAACCGACTCGGCGAACCTGATCACATCCGGGACTACGGCCCGTTCGTCGTGTGGACATATCCGTTCGGCGGGACGGTCGAGCTGAGCGGCACGCCCGTGCGGATCACCGCGTGGAACGAGCCATCCGCGGCTGCCGTTCGCGTCGGCCGGCCTGTGTCGGAGGACCGCTCGACTGACGTTCGGCTCTGGCGGCGGCTCGAACGCGGCCAGACGCAGGACGCGGTGCGTGACCTCCTCGGCGAGCCCGACCACATCCAGGACTTCGGTCCGTTCGTGACCTGGAGCTACTTCCGAGGAGGAACGGCATCGTTCGCGGGCGCGACGAGCGTGCTGTCGTCGTGGAGCGAGCCGTCCGCACCCCAAGGACGATCCGACGGATCGGCCGAGAACGGGAGTGCGCACGATCCCGATGCATGGAGCCGGCTGCGAAAGGGCGCCACTCCTGCCGAGGTCCGCACGATGCTCGGCGAGCCGGACCACGTTCGCAACTTCGGGCCCATCGTCCTGTGGACGTACGGAAAGCGTGGCGCCGTCTCGTTCGGCAACGGCGACGGGACGGTGTCGTCGTGGTCTGCGCAGTGACCAGCGAAGGCGGACCGATCAGAGCCACGCGACGAACGGCAGGCTCGCGCCCCCGCTCGGTGACGGATTCACGGCTCGCATGACCACTTGGCCTATGTCGCCGATGCCCCGCCCGAAGTCGCCCTCGAGCCCGTTCTCGGTGAAGCGCGGGAGCAGGCGCACTTCGATCCCGTCAGGCAAGCGGGCCTCGACGTAGGTGCTGGGAGTGAGGTGCTCGCCGATCATGCGCACGGTCTGGCCACTGCGCTCCACGTGGAGGATTCGAGGCTGTTGGGTGGTGGCGCCGACGGAGATCCGTTGCGTCCATGCGACCCTCGGCGGGAAGCCGTCCGTGATCGCCGACACCTGATAGACGCCGCCCGGGAGCGTGCTGGGCGGCGGTGAATCAGGGCCGTCCGAGAACCCTTCGACGATCCGCCCGATCGCCTGGAAGGGAAGGATCAGCCGGAATCGCCGGAACGCGACGACGGGGCGAGGCGGCGGCTCGGGCGGCGGCAGTGTCGAGCGCTTCCTCGCGACGACCGTGAATCCGTTGCCGACCTTCGAGTCCACGTCTTCGACGTCCGTGACCTCCCAATCGATGCAGCCGGAATGGGTGAGGTACGCGATGATCTCGACGAAGTCCTCCGTCACCCACACATGATGGTGGCTCGTGGGAATGAGGAAGTCGGACTCCGCGGTCACCGCTTCGGCGTAGTCCGCGAGCAGGTGGCGGAGCGGCGTGCGCGGCCGGCCCACGTCGCTGGTCCGCTCCTTGTGCGGAGCGATCGTGAAGATGACTCCGCCCGGCCTCACGACGCGGTCCCATTCGTGAAGCGCGCGGATCGCGTCGTTCATGTGCTCGATGACGTGGCTCGTGAGCACGAACCCCAGCGCGCCGTCGGCGAACGGAAGGCGTGACGCGGGTGCGACGACGTCGACCCGTGAGGCCAGGCTCGCCACCTCGCGCTGGGCTGCCTGGAAGTACCCGTCGTGCTGCAAATCCACGTTCCAGGCCTCGATGCCCGGGAACGTGTTGATGACGGACCGGCCGATCTCGATCCCGGGTCCCAAGCCGGCGAGACGTCTTCGTGCGAGTTCCACGGGGGCGATCTTGCACGAGGTGGTGACGCTGGTCCAGGGGGCCGCAATCTCGCGGAGGTGTGCGATTGCGACGCCCTGAAACGCCGAGCGACGCCGATCGCGCCGTCGGAACGCCCGTCGCCGAGGGCGCCGCGCTTCGAGCGGCCGGTGACCGCGCGCGGATGGCTCACGTCAGGCTGCGAGTGGCGGGCCAGCCGCGGTGTCCGGCGTCGACCGCTCGGGTTTGCCGCCATCGACGAAACTTCGCCGCACCCGGACGGCGTCGAGGGCCTGGCGTGACGGCGCGCGACGCCGACGGCGCGTACGGGTGCGTGTACGTGGTGCTGAGTCCACGTCGACCGCGCTTCGGCATCGCGCGGGCCCACGCTCTGCTGGCGCCGTGCGACGGCGGGGCGCAACCTCAACGGCAGTTCCCCCGCGACGCGTTCCCCATCGCGTCGGACTCCTCCACGGCCATCTTCACGAGCGGTGCGATCGCATGGTCCCGCCGTCGTCGCCGCCCCGAACTCGATCGTGCGTGAACGTGGGCGGTCACTGGCATCACCGCGTCCCGGCCGCGAAAGGAACGTCCCATGTGGAAGCTCTCTCCGCTCCTGATGCTCGTGCTCATGGCGTCTTCGTCCCGCATTCCGGTCGTCGGCCTGAAGCCGACGCCATGCACCGCGACGAGGACTTGCTACGCCGTCATGAACGATGGAGTCGGCCCCAACGGCGGCCCGCTGGTGATCGGCTCCATCTCGGCGTCGGCGACGAATGGCCGCGTCACTCTCTCGATCGCGGGGACCGTCTACGATTCGGGGATCTACGCCGTCTACCCGATGGGGCTGAACCTCACGAACGTGCGGCTCACCGACTCGGTCGGCCACCAGGTCGTCCTCTCCGCCCGATACACGCACTGGACGACGTTGAACCAGAGCGGGCACGACGACTACGTGCAGCATTGGAGGTTGGACCGGGGCACGCTGACGTTCCTCTGACTCGGTCCGATCCCTGCGGCGCGAGCCGTCGACCGGAACGGGGCGCGACCGAACCTCGACGATGTGGCGGCGGCTGACTCCGAGAGGGTCCAGCCTCCTCGCCTCGTGTCGCCCGCCGGCGTCGGAGCGCCCCTTCGACCCGGGGCCGGTGGGATGCGCCCGCCTCGCGGAGTTCTCGCGCACCTCTCATGAGAAAGCCCGCGACGGCGGAGGGCCGCGCGGGCCTGGAGAAGCGCGAACGCCAGCGCGCGTGGTGCTTCACGGGGCGTCAGTTCGCCTTGCAGTTCGCGACGAACGGATCCGAACCTCGACGTTCTGCGCGCACGTCGTCGCGGGGCTCGGCTCGCGGCGCGTCGAGGGCCGGGGGCGTCTCGATCACGCCCTGACGCATCACGGCGCAAACCGCAGTTGGAGCCCCTGGGACACGGCCGCACCGGGCGTGGCACCCGCGTCCAGCACGCCGATCTGAATGAATAGATCCAGTCCCGCGATGGCGGCTGGCGGCACCATCGGTACGTCGAGCCATCCGTTGCCGGCAGCACCGGGTGTACCGCCGAGCGTCAGTGGAGCGAGCACGAGCCATGGCTCCGCGTAGGAGACGAGCCCCGGCAACGGGCTGTTGGCGACGTTGGACTCGTGGGCTCCGGCGACCAGGAGGCCGTCGGCCCCGCCGAGCCCGAAACGAATTCGCAATGCGCCGTGCGACGCAGCTTGCATGGTCCCCGCATACCCGAGCCGCGGGCGGAAGCTCTCGGAGCCCGGCGTGCCGTCGCCGTATTGACGCACGACCCCTCGATCGAGGTCCTCGCCGCGACGGTTGCGGAGCAGCAGCCAACCCACGATGTCCGGATCGCCGTCGGAGTCGACGTCGGCGATCTCCGACAGACCCGTCGTCAGGAACGCCATTGGTGCATCGAAGACCCAACCGGGTGCCAGGCGGCGGCAGAACCAGACCCTGGCGTTGTGAATCGGAATCGGGTTCTGGCGAGACACGTCGCCGATGCACAGGTCGATCAGGCCGTCACCGTCGAAGTCAGCCGCCTCCACGACCCGTTCGCCGAGGCCACTTTGGACCACGGGCAGCGGCGCCAGCACGTCGCGGAAACGCCCCGCCACGTTCTCCAGGACGTGTGCCTCCGTGGTCATGTTCCCGGGCGCGAGGCCGTACACCACGTCCAGGTCGCCGTCGCCGTCCAGATCTCGAAGCCGAGGTGGCGTCGCGACGTCCGGCGTCGTGAACCGGTCGAGCAGTGTTTCCGTCCGGAACTGCGCGCCCGACAGGTTCCGCAGGAGGTAGATCCCGTCGTAGCCGACGTAGGAGCAGAGGATGTCCGCGTCGCCGTCCCCGTCGACGTCGCCCGTATCGACCGGATCGAGGCCGGGCTCGGAGGTTGGCACCGGCGTGAAGTGTCCGGCGCCGTCGTTGATCGCCACGGCGCCGGTCGCAGCGAGGTCCAGGTCTCCGTCGCCATCGAAGTCGGCCTCGGGGGAGGACGAGGCCTTCCGGTAGAAGACGACGCCAGGCGGCGCGATCGGCCCCAGGTCGACGAGCGCGGTGTTTCCATCGAGCCTGTAGCGTCGCTGGGCAACGATGGGCGAGGTCTCGTAAGGCCCGAGCGCTTCATCGATGATCCAATCAGGGATGTGGTCATCGTCCACGTCGGCGATCGCACGAACGGCGCCGAAGTAATGACCGGCCGGCGGCGGTGGAAGCGTGACGGCGACCGAGGTCATCAGCCCGTCCCCGAGGTTCATGCCGATGCCGAACGTCCCCACGACGTCCAGGTCGCCATCTCCCTCCACGTCGCGAAGCCGCGCATGCGAAACGACGCCGAGGTACGGACCGACGCCGGATTCGGCCAGGCTGCCGCTGAAGATCATGCGAGGAAACACGAGGTCCTGTTTCCCATCACCGTTCAGGTCTCCAGGCGGCGCTCGTTGGGGCGTGACGCCGAGCGTGTCGGGATGTCCATCGAAATACACACCGGCGAAAACCCGCGTGAAGGTGCCCGTGGCGCCGCCTGCGGCAACCTGGATCGTGTAGGTGCTTCCGTAGGTCGTCACGAATTCCAGGTCGGCGCGGCCATCGCCAGTCACGTCTTCCAGTCCGAACGCAACCGGCTGGTTGTAGATCGCGACGGTGACGTTCGTCACGGCGGCGAAGGGGAAGGGCGTCCAGACGCCGCCTCCACCGTTCACGATGCGCATGATCTGCACCGGTGCGCCGCTTCCCGCCGCGCCCGTCGTCCGGACTTGGGCGAGGTCCGCATCTCCGTCGCCGTCCAGGTCTCCCGTCACCAGCATGCCGGAGACGGGTGGAGGCATGGCGACGAATCCGAATGGCACGATGGCGCCGGGTTCGGAAAGCATGAACGTGATTCCCCCAGCCGGCCAGACGATCGCGGCGACGTCATCGTCTCCGTCGCCATCGGCGTCGACGATGGCGGTCGCGTTCGACGCGAGCGGAATCCACATCCCTGGGATCGACGAGATCGTCGCGCCGGGGGACACGTCGAACCACGTGAGCCGTGGCGACCCGATCGGCACGGCGATCTGTACGCAGATCTCCATCGTCGCGTCGCCGTCCGCGTCGCCGATGAGGAGATCGATCACGGCGCCAGCGAGATCCGTGAAGCGCGGCGGTTCGAACGTTCCGTCCCCGCGCGAGCGCCAGACCTCGAGGCCAGCGCTGGGGCAGCGCACTCCCTGGTCGACCGACATCACGAGGTCCCCGAGTCCATCACCCGTCACGTCCGCGACGGCGGCGAACCGGCCGACCCCCGCGGCCTTCGCTCCGGCAGCGACGGTCACGAATCTCCACGCTCCCGCGTTGAGCTCGGTCGACACGGTGCCGGCCGCGACGGGATCGTTCGGGAACCGGATCAGATCGACATCGCCGTCTCCGTCGACGTCACCCCACGCCTGGATGAAACCCGAGTCGAAGGTGCGCGGGGCGTCGAATGGAAACTGGCTGAGTCCCGTCGCCGCGATCAGGAGCGCTGCTGAGACGTGCGCGATCCCGACGGGACGCGTCGTTCGTCGTGCGTGGATCATGGTCCACCCCCTGCGTGCAAGTCGGACACCTGGGGACCCCGAGACCGCGACAAACGTAGCTCAGGCGGCGCGTTGGATGATGGGTCGTCCAGCGCAGGCGGCTGAGCACGACGAGCCTGCGAACCAGATTCCCGCGCGTGCCCGACCACCGCAGCGGGACGTGAGGATCGGTGTCGCGCAGCGGATAACACTCCTCATGCCTCGCGCGTCTCTTCGACAGCCTGGAGGCAACGCGGGAGAAACTCGATGATGTGCCGCTGGACTTCGCATGCCGTGCTCGTGTCACTCGCCCTGGCTTTCGGCTGCGCGCAGTCCTCCGACCGGCCCGAGGCCGGCGCCACGCCGACTGAGATTGCCGCGAGCGGCGAGCGCCTGGACGTCCCGGGCGGCTTGCCTGTGGAACTCGGTCGGATCGCCGGGAGTGCGCGTGATGGCGTGCCCCGTGCATTCCTGATCGGGCGGTTCGAGATCACTCATGCCCAGTTCGAACCGTTCATTCGCGCAACCCATTACGACGGAGCGGACCACCCGAGCTCCAAGTCCACCGAGCCGTTCCTCGCGGATTGGAAGGACGAACGTCCTGCCGTGGGCGCTGCGAACGATCCGGTGTGCTACCTGAACGTCCATCACGCAGCTGCGTTTTGCGGATGGCTGAGCCGCGTCACCGGCCGCACGGTACGGCTTCCAACGGATGCCGAATGGTCCCTGGCTGCCATGGGCCCCGGGCTTGCGCGCACCTATCCGTGGGGCGATGCGTGGGACCCGGAGTGCGCCAACATCGGCGGTGACGCGGACGGATTCCCGGCTGCGGCGCCGGTCGGGTCGTTTCCGCGGGGCTGCACTCCCGATGGGCTGTTCGACATGGCAGGGAACATCTGGGAGTGGACGTCCACGCCGACGGACGGCGACGCCGCTCGGCGGGAACGAGTGGCGATTTCGTACCACCTCCGCGGCGGGCCCTGGTGCATGGGGGAGGAGGCCGTGCGCTCGAACCACATCGCCCGGGAGGACCCTGACCGGGCCGACGACAAGTTCGGCCTGAGGATCGTCGTGGAGGCTCCCTGAGAGAGGTCGAGTGCGCGTTCGTCGACGGAAGCTGCAGCGTGTGGTTTCGCATCAGCTCGCAACGGGTTCATCGGCGCCGGAACCACGCCGACGATCATGAGGGCGTGGGCAGCAGGGTTTGAGCCATCGCCCTTCATGACGACGACGGTTGCGGACAGGGTCGTCGCCCGTGCGTGATCGGACCAATGGTGGTGGAAGGGTGGAAGTGCGGCGGTCATGGGCTCGAGTCGGGACCGCGAGGAGTTCGACTGCCCGGTGATCGGAAACGCCGTCTTGGCGCGCCAATCGACACGGATCCCGCGTTCCACGGCGTCGGTGTGGTCGATCCAGCAGTCGCAGGGGATCGTCGTCAACGGGGAGTGGGCCGACGCGCTGACGCGGCGCACGTTGGCGCTTCCGGGAGTCGATGCGCTCATGACGACTCCGTTGCCGTTGCTGCCGAGCGTCACGGCCCCTCGAGTGGGGCTCGTGTTCATCATGGTGACGGGTCTCAGCCTGTCGGGGTCGTGGACCTGGATGTCGTGCACGGAGCCCGCCGCGACGTACGACTCGGGGGTGACGGTCGAGCTGGAGAAGTCTCGCAGGGTTCCGCCGAGCGTTCCGAGTGGTTTCTGACCATGCACGGGGGCCAATGGATTCGTGACGTCGACTTCGTGGATCGTCAGGCGGCCTCCGCGCCATGCGCCGTTGGAGAAGGGGCTGCTCGCCGCGTCCAGGTGCAAAGGGCCGAAGGCCACGGTGTGGTTCCGTGCCGGCCCGATGCCGAAGCCGCCGCTGGGGATCGCAGGGAGCCTGTGCGAACCCAGCTCGCCCAGGCACGTCACGGAGGGGGGCATGCTCGAGATCACGGCGACCACGGGTCCCGTCTTCCTGACCGAGAGCTCCAGGATCGGCCCGCTAAGCACCCGTGCGGCCTCCCGCGGAGACCGCCCTGCGGACGACCCGGCTTCGGGCCCGCCACCATGGCGACGCCCCAAGCCGCTACGGAACGAGCGTGACGTGGCACGCGCTCGATGCGAAATCCACCGGCGTGAGAAGCACGTAGGCGAGATCCGAGGCGAGTGGCGTCGCGAGGCCGAGCCCCGGGGGAATGGCGAGCGTGGCGCCCGCAGCTCCATTCGCGTCGAGGGTCGACGCGAAGTTGCTGAAGAGCGGTGTGTTGAGGTTGTCGAGCACGGCCAGCGTCAGAGCATCGACGTTCAGCGGGAGCACGACGCTTCCGACGGGGGTTCCCGGCGAACTACCCGAGAGACTTCCCGCGAGGATGTAGGGCCGATCGTGCCGCGCGGTTCCGGCACGCAGGCGGAACGTGATCGACGCGCCTGCGTTCACGTGCGGATTCGATTCGAGCGCGACGAGCGTGGCCATGGACTCCAGCCCTGCGATCTGGACGAGCCGATCCCCGAACTGTGTGATCCAAAGCTCACCGGTCACGGGGTCGACCGCGACGCCCTCCGCTGCGATCCAGGAGGGGATGATCGTCGTCAAGGACGGGTTCGCCGCACCGCCGACGGGAAGGCCGGTCGATGGGCTGATGTCCATGACGCGGACCATTCCGACGTTGTAGTCCGCGACGAGGAGGTCACCGGCGAAGGGGCCGTACGGGATGAACGCGATGCCTTCCGTCCCCGGCGGAAGCGTCGCGAAGAGCGTCTCGCTGCCGAGGCTCACGAAGCCGTTCGCCGCGGGGGACGTCGCGATCGAGTAGATCGAGCCGACGTTGAAACTGCTGACGAGAACGGTCCCCGCATTGGGGAGGCCCGGTGGAACGATCGCGATGCCGCCCGGGCTCAGGACTCCCGGGGGCAGTGGCTGTGAGATGGTCGTCGTGCCGTTGAACTCTCCGATCTCGTTCAGCGGGTATCGCGTGTAGAGCCAGGTGGCGCCGAGTGCGACGACTCCGCCGTCGACGTTGGGCGCGGGCGCCAACACCGCCGGCGCACCGAGACCGGTCACGCGATGGCTCACGGGGTCCCGATCGACCGGAATGGCGTAGAGCGCGGCGGCGGCATGGTTCGCCCGTGCTCCCACCAGGAGCGTCGCTCCGTTGGGAGTGAAACTGATGCCGCCGAGCGGCGTCGGCAGCCCCATGCTCGTCGCGGACCACGATCCGACCGGTTCGAGACCGGCTGCGACGGCGGGGGGATAGGCGGGATTGCCGTAGGTGATCGCGAACGACTGGCCGCCCGACATGCCTC
The DNA here is from genome assembly GCA_044222185.1 of Planctomycetota bacterium. Classification (GTDB taxonomy): domain Bacteria; phylum Planctomycetota; family CAIWVZ01; genus JBGANV01. The sequence continues at coordinate 1,365,468 of JBGANV010000001.1, read as the reverse complement.
CGCCGGGGTTGTCGACGCTCACGAGCGCGGAGCCGACCGCTGCCGTGAGAGTGGCGTCGACCGTCGCCGAAAGCTCGGTCGCAGAAACGAACGCCGTCGGCAGCGCCGCGCCGTTCCACAGCACGATCGACGTTGCGTTGAAGCCGGACCCGAACACGGAGAGCGGGAACGTCGGTGATTGAATGGGTGTCGAAAGCGGCGACAACGACGCCAGTATCGGAGCCGCGGGAAGCACGCTGCACGGCAGCGATGCGGAAGCGCCGCCCCCTGGAGTGAAGGCGGTCACAGTGCCGGTCGTGGGCGACGTCAGGAGCGACGGTGCGACGACCGCCCGCAGGGTCGTCGCGCTCACGAACGTCGTGGGAACCGCGTTCCCGTTCCACCGAATGACGCTCGTCGCGACGAATCCGTTACCCGTGGCCGTGATCGTGAATCCGGGACCTCCGGCCGTGGCCGTCGAGGGTGCGATCGACGACAGGACGGGTGTTTGGATGGCGGAGTATCCCACGCTGATCGACGGGTTCGTCAACCCCGTGGGACCGCCGTCGTGGAAGACGACGACGCAGTACCAACCGGGGACGAGCCCGGCGACGGAGACCGGTACGCCGCTCCCGGCCCCGCCGACCAAGCGGTCGTTCCTCCGGCTCCAGGCGGAGCTCGTGCCCGGGCCATGCAGGTTCCACGAATACCCCGGCGCGCCGACGTTGATGTCGTAGGTCCCCGGAGCCACGACCTCGAACTCGAAGGCGACCATCATGTACGCATAGGAGTTCCAGAAGGAGTTCGCCGAGGGCATGGTTGCCGTGGGCGCGAACTGGAGGGAGCCCGAGGACCCGGGATAGGCAAAGGGTGAACAGACCCCGGATACGGGCCACACGGTTCCGAGGTGGCCATTCGAGAGGACGTAGTCGCACGCGCTCCCGCCGTTCTGCGACACCGCGGGGCCGATCTGGAGGTCCCAATCCGACGGCGAGGAAACGCCCACGACGTTCCATCTCCCGGTCAGCGGGGTGATGGTGAACGGGACGCACGAGTACGGCCCCTGGTTGATCGTGGTGATGAAGTTCGACGCGACCAGCTGCGTGGGCGTGAAATCGAAACACATCGTGATCGTGAAGTCGGCGGGTGTCGGCGACGGAACGCCATCCCGATAGACGACGAGGCAATACGGTGCCGGAACGATCCCGATCCCCGTGACGGGCCCGGCGCCGACCTGGCCGGACGCCGTGACGTTCGTCGTGGACGAGCGCCAGCTGAACCCGGGGCTGCCCGCGTAGAGCAGCTTCCAGCGCAGATCGGTCGGCCCCGCGATCTGGATCGCCCGGGTCGAGACCGCGGCTGCGCTGAAGTGGAACGCACGGACGATCGAACCTGCCGGCAGCGACGCGATCGTCGGCTGACCGTTCAACACCTCGGTCGACGTGACGTGCTGGAGTGTCGCGGCGGCGCTGCCGGAGTAGAGCGTCACGTTGCCGAACGTGGGTTGGATCGTTCCCGGGCCGAACCACCCGCCGCCCGCCACGAAGTCGCAGGTGTTCCCGCCGGCAGTCGCGAACGCCGTCCCCATCTGGATGTCCCAGTCGCTCGCCGACGAGACGGCCACGACGTTGAACGCGTCGTACACCGGAGTGATGGAGTATCCCTGGCAACCATTCGTGATGGTCGTGGGGACTCCATTGGCGAGAGCGACCCCGCCGGACTGGCAGATGATGGACAGGGGAAGGGTCGCGAAGAGCGGCCCCCACGCCGGTGGCGGGTTGGTGACCGTGATTTGCGCGGTTTGGGGGTGGGAGATCAACTCCGGAGTGATCTGCGCCGTGAGGTGACCGGCGTCGACGTAGGTCGTCGGGATCTGGGTTCCGTTCCACACGATCTTCGAACCTTGGACTCCGCTCGCGTTCGGCGACCCCTCGAAGAAGTTGGCCCCATACACGTGGAGCGTGAACGTGCCTTGCGCCGTCGTGACCGTCGTGGGGGAGATCGAGGTGAGGTTCGGTCCGAAAAGCGAGCCGCCATATCGCTGCTGGAGACCCTGCGCGTCGCCGAGGGACATGAACGTGTTGTTGCCGATCTGGGTCTGGAACCCGGCGTAGGCCGCGTTGCAGGAGATCGTGTCCAGGCCGTTCGTGGAGAACGCCGTGCGGCCGTAGTGCATGATCGACAGGAAGTCGTACGAAGTCGCGGGCGTGGCGCCGTTCACGACGTTGAAGTTGCAGACGCAGCTCGCCGACCCGTTGCCGGTGCAATTCGAGCCCGTGCAAGCCGAGGTGCTGACGTTCCCGTAGTTGATCGTGACGAACGTGTTGCGGTCGGGACGACTCTGCTCGTGGATGAATCCGAGCGAGTGCATGATCTCGTGCACGATGATGTACTTCGTCCCCCAGCTCGTGATGTTGATGGTCTGCCCTCCGCCCATCATCCCGACGGGCGAGTTGTTGACCGTCGACGCGTTGAACGTGATCCAGTCCGGATGGTTGGTCCGGGGGACGAAGACCACGCCGCAGACCGCGGAGATCTCGGCCATGGCCTTCCGTGCCTGGGCCTGGTTCTGGGCGGACACGTTGGCGTTGAACGTGTAGGCGACGACGCCGAGAGGCCAGGGCGTCGCCGTGAACGACGAATCCGTCTGAAGGACGTACTCGGGGAGGATCATGTCGTCGATGAGCACCCAACCGGGCGGAATGGTCTCCTCCTGGGCGAACAGGGCGTGGGGCAGCGCAAACAGGAGGACACACGTACTGGCGAAGAGTCTGAGGCTCGACATGGTCGGCTCCGGGTGATTCGAAACGACGTGGCGACGGGCCCGCGCCGATCCGAGGAGGGGAATCGGCGGGCCCGGCGAGGCTCGCAGAGGCACCGCTCGATCGCCCTCCCGTCTGGTGGGCCTCGCATGGGCGTCTCGGAGGTGGAAATGCGCGGCTCCGGATCGGGTCACATTCGACGGAAAAAATCTCGACCCCGCCTCTCGCTCAGCCGCCCGCCTGAAGCCAGGCGTCGCAATCGGATTCATCGCATAGGATCGGCGTCCGAATGGGCCTGAACGAAGACGACGAACCCTCGCCCTACGACGAGATCCTCGACCGGCTCCTGCGCGGCGAAGCGGTGGATTCCCAGACGCCAGGCGTGGACGGCGCGGACCTCACCGCCGACGAACGACGCAGGCTGTCGCTCGTTGCAGATGCGCTTGGCCGAACCCGAGGAGCATCGGACGCGAGCGCGCCCGTCTCGCCGCGCGATCTGCCCTTCGATCGGATCGGGGAGTTCCGGCTGATCGGACGGATCGGCGAGGGAAGCATCGGCATGGTCTTCCTGGCCGAGCAACCCTCCGTCCGACGGCAAGTCGCCGTGAAGCTCCTACGCCCCGGTCTCGTGCTGTCGAGCGAGGCCGACGCCCGGCTCGCGCGCGAGGCACAGTCGCTCGCGCGGCTCCGTCACCCCAACGTCGTCAAGGTCATCTCGAGCGGTCGCGAACGGGGCGTGCACTACCTTGCGATGGAGTTCGTCGAGGGTCGAGGCCTGAACGAGATCATCGCCGAGGCGCAGAGGACGGCCACGCGCCCGCCGCTCATCCGCATCATGACGTGGTGTCGCGACGTCGCCCGCGCGCTCCAGGCGGCGCACGACGGCGGGATCGTTCATCGCGACGTCAAACCGTCGAACATCCGGGTCACGCCGGACGGGCAGGCGGTGCTCCTCGACTTCGGGCTGGCGCTCGATCGGCCCGACAGCACGCTCACCGAGCAGGGCGCATTCCGCGGATCGCCGCGCTACGCGTCGCCGGAACAGATCGGGACGTCCGCGGGGCCGGTCGATTGCCGCACGGACGTGTACTCGCTGGGCGTCACCCTGTACGAGGCCGTCACGCTTCGCCCGCCGTTCGAAGGACGCTCGACCGAGGAAGTCTTCGCGCGCGTGCTCGCGGGTCATCCCGAGTCCCCGCGCCACCTCGTGCCAGCGCTGCCGCGAAATCTCGAGACGGTCATCCTCAAAGCGATCGAACGCAATCGGGAACACCGGTATCCGAGCGCCGCCGCATTCGCGCGGGACCTGGACGCGTTGCTGGAGTTCCGCGACGTCGCCGCCCGCCGCCCGGGGCCGGCGCGGAGGTTGACGCGGTGGACGCGGCGTCGGCCGCTGGCTGCCGCCGTGACGGCGGCCGCGCTCCTGGCCCTCGTCGTCGCGTCCGCGACGTGGGTTGCGCGGTGGGTCGTCGATCAGAGGGATTTCGAGCGAGCCGTCTCGGATGCGAACGCAGCCGAGGCGCGCGGCGAGTTCGACGACGCGCTTGCGGCCTGGGATCGCGCATTGGGGGTGCGCCCGGGCGACGCGCGGGGGCTCTCGTCCCGCGGTCGCGTCGTCGTCACCCGCAACCGTGACCGTGCCCGAAGGCTCGTCGACGAGGGGCGCCACCTGCTCGACCGCGCCCATGAACTGTGCGTCGAGGCCGACGCCGCATCCGAGGAATCCCTGCGCCTGCGGGAGGAGATGGCGGGACGAACCCTCGCGCCGGACGAAGGTGCCGTCGTCGCGCGAGGCGATGCGCGCGTCCGTGCCCTTCGCTTCGAGCAGGAAACCGACCTTCATACCGCACTCACCAGGGCACTCGACGCGCGCGCTCTCGCGGCGGATTCGCCCGAGCCGCAGGCGCTGCTCGCGGACGTCTACTTCGAGCGTTGGCGTGAAGCGTCGTCGCGGAACGATGGCGTCGCGCAGCGCACGTTCGAGAGGCTCGTCGCGGAGCACGACGTCGCGGGCGCGCACCGTGCCGAGATGGCCGGAATGGGTTCGGTCGCCTTCGCGGTCGAACCCGACGGCGCCGAAATCCACCTGTTCCGCTACGAGGAACAGGCGGACGTGGTCCGAGACGGCGAACGTCGCGTCGTTCCCGTGCCCGTCAACGGTGGGCCAACGCCCGTTCCTCCGGGGAGCTGGTCGCTGCGCCCGAGCCAGCCGATCGACGGGGAGGACCCCTTCCAAGTGATCCTCGAGATCGATGGCCACGCGATCGAACGGCGGCTCGTCGTTTTCGACGGGAAGCCGCCGCTGCGGACGTTCGACGTCCTCGCGTCCGTCGACGGGCGGCAGGTCGAATTCGTCACCGACCTGGGGAATCTCATGAGAAACCCGCTCACGGAGAAGCCCGAGCGCGTCCTCACGTTCGCGCGTAGCGGGTCCACGTTCGATGTGATGGCTCGGTCGCTGCCGGAGTTGGGGGCGCGCTTCGGCAAGTCGGCGCAGATCGCGAGAGCCCGCGCCTTCGACGCGACGACGTGGACCAAGGGCGGTTCCAAGACGATCCACGTGCCCGAAGGCGTGACTTTTCAGACGACTGCGACGCCGCTCTTCGTCTCCGTCGGCTGCCGGGTCGGCGCGACGCCGGTGGCATCCGTCCCCGTCGCGCCCGGGTCGTATCTCGCGGTCGTGAGTGCGCCGGGTCGGGAGGTTCAGAGGTTCCCGTTCGTCGTGCGACGCTTCGAGAAAGTCGAGGTCGTCGGCGAGTTGCGCCTGGCCGGCACGACGCCGCCGGGGTTCCGATACGTGCCGGCGGGAACGTCCATCGTCGGGCGTCGCCATGCGAGGGGGTCGGGATGTCTCGCCGAATCCCGTCGCGACGTGGGCGGCTTCGCGATCATGGAGCGGGAGGTGACCATCGGCGAATTCGTTTCGTTCCTCAACGACCCCGAAGTGGACGAAGGGCTGAGAACGCCGTGCGAAGACGTGCCCTCGACTCGGACTCGAGACTCGACGATGTGGAACCACCTCCGACGGAATTCCGACGGGATCTGGTCGATCGATCCCGTGCTCGCGGACCTGCCGGCGAGTGCGGTGACGTTCGATCAGGCCTCGGCCTTTGCCCGATGGAAGACGGCCCGTTCGAGCTCGACGTCGCGGCCGATCCACTTCGCGCTTCCGACCGACGTCGAATGGGAGAAGGCGGCGCGAGGCGCGGACGGCCGACCGCATCCGTACGGGTGGATGTTCCACGCACTCTGGCAGAAGGGCGGACGCGCGACGCTCGCCATGGCACCTGATCGCGTCATGAGCTACCCGATCGACGAATCCCCCTACGGCGTGTTCGACATGATGGGGAGCGTACTCGAGTGGTGCGATGCGTCGTCGGACACGAACGTCGATGCCGAGCGGCGCACGCTCCGCGGAACGTCGTGGAGCCATTCCGAGGAGCGCACGCTCGCCCAGGAGTGCGAACTTCCGCGCTCGACCGCCATTCCCGAGTGCGGATTCCGCCTCGTCATTCGCGATGCGGACGCCCCAGAGTCACGTCCGCGCTCGAATCGAGGACCGAGGTGACGGGATGCCTCAGGGCCGCGCACACGCGCAGCCCATCGAGCTATCGGATCGCGTCCTCCCAGGCGGCGAGCCGACTCGCCAGCGCGCGTCGGGCTCGCATCAGCCGCATCTTCATCGCCGAGTCCGACACGCCGGCGGCCTCCGCGAGTTCGTTCACCGCGCGCCCGTCGAAATACACTGCATGGAGGAGGTCCCGAGCGTCGGCCGGGAGCAGGTTCATGGCGAGGTCGAGCGCGGAGAACTCTTCGCCGGCGCCCGCGGTGGGGTCGACGATCCACTCCGCGGGGAGTTGGCTCGACGCCGCGGGGTCGATCTGTCGTCGGCGTCGGTAGGGCCGTCGGACGCGCTGCAGCAGGAGTCGCCAGGCCGTCGTCCACAGATAGCCGCGAAGCGCGCGCGGATCCGTGAAGGTCGGGGCGCTCTCCAGTTCCAGGAGTTTGAGGACTGCTTCCTGCGCGAGATCCGAAGCGCCGGCGCTTCCGCTCATGAGGTTGCCGCCTCGCGCGCGGATGAGGTCTTTCAACGCACCGATCTCGGTGCGCAGCAGCGCGTCCAGGGCGTCCGTGTCGCCGTCGTCCTGCCAGCGCCTCAGCAGTTCGTCGGGTAAAGGCTCCGCCGGGTTGGGTTGGGATGCTGTCGGTTCGGCCATGCAGCTGTCGGGTCCGCGGCCGGCCTGCACTTCGTCAGCCCGACGATCGCGGATTCTCACCGTCGACCGGCCGCCTTCGGGGCGTCATCCTACGCCCCCGCGCAACGGTGTGCGTCGCCAACCTGTTCGGGCGCAAGCCGACGGTGTCTCCGGCGCCGGCCGCGTGGCTTCGGAAGACTTGAACGACCGCCGACCAGGTCTCGCACAGCCCTCATCGCAAGCCCGCACCGCGGTCCGAGGGCGCTGACGGCGTCGATGGGCGCCCGTCTTGACCCGGGCGTCCCGCTCGACCGCACATCCGCTGGCCGCCGCGCTGGCCGTCGACATCGAGGGCAACGGACGCCGGATGCGTCAGCGGGCGTGGAACCTTCGCGGTGCTGTGCGGCTCACGCCACGCCGCGAGAAAGGCTCGTCGTCCACGATGGGCCCCGAAGCGCTGGCTGGAACGGGTCCGCCCACGACCCGGACGACCCACGGATGCCGCCGATCCACGCGCTCGCGACCAAACTCCGTTCGCGACCGGGCTCGTCACGTGCGCGCACGAGCCGAGGCGGCGGACTCCATGGAGTCCGTGAACGGCTCGATCGGAATCGGCGCGCCGGCGCGCGTCCGCCGAGGGGCTGAACCGCCCTCCGGGGTGGCCCGAGAGCGGTCCGGCTCGTGGTGTCCCCGACGTCTCCGCGTCCCAGGTGTCCGCATGGGGGTCAGCGTCGTGCATCCAGGCTCCGGGGCACCGGGGACGTCAGGACCTCCGGGGGCGTCCGGGACATCGGGACACGTCGCCGACCTGTCGGACGAAGACGTACGCACGGGAGTCCGCCGGAAAAACGGGACGACCCATCGAGCGAACGTCTCGCCGGGAAGAAGCGGCGACGATCGGTTCTCGCCACGGTTGGCTTCGCGCACGCCCGGGCGAGAAGTTCCCCGCTCGTCGCCTCTCGGCCCCGCCCGAGACCGGGGAAATTCTAGTCTTGGAGATCCTGTCACCGCATATCAGTGCGGATCGACGAATACGCGAGCCATGGCGGTAACCTGATCGCCCCGTGATGCTGGGAGAATCGACATGACCCGATCGATGCTTGCGGTCGCGACCGCGTTTTTCGTTTCCGGAATGATGGCGGCGAACGCGGCGCACATCGCCTCGAGATCTTCTCACGAGGTGCTGGCGATCGTGCTCAACGCCACCATTGCGATCACCTCGGCCGCGGTGGGGACCATGAAACTCCGCCGCGTCGCGGTGAAGTCCTGATCGACGGGTAGCGGGAGAGGTGAGTGAGGACTGGCGTCCGCCCGCTGGGCCGGATCGGGGCGAAGCTCGACGAGCGGCGGGAGCGTCCAGATCACGGTGCGGCACCACTCGGGCCTGCGGATCGCGGACACCGCGGCGGCGGTCGCGAACATCGCCACCGGCGACGGCTGCCGGAGCTCAACCGGACGCCCAACGCGCGGCTGTCGGCGTCACCGAACCCGGAGCATTCACGCCGTGACCGTCCCCGTTCGAACGGAAGGTTCCGCGCTTCGGCCGGAAACCCGGTGCGGCAGGCGGACTTGCGGATGCCCGCGGTGGGACTCGAACCCACACTGGAGGGATTTTAAGTCCCCTGCCTCTGCCATTGGGCTACGCGGGCGGGTCAGGCGTTCGGGTCGGACTCGGCGACGCGGCGGATTTCGTCGTTCTCGAGACGGTGGAGCGACCACTCCTCGCCGAGGTCTCGGACCCCGTGGCGGGCGTAGAAGTCCTTCGCGAGCTGGTTCCACTTGAGAACGAGGAAGTCGACGCGGCCACACCCCTCGGCGCGCGCGATGCGCGCGATCGTCAGGAAGAGGCGATGACCCACGCGATGGCTGCGGTACTCGGGGAGCACGAACAAATCCTCGAGGTAGAGCGTGGGGCGGGCGAGGAAGGTCGAGTAGGTCCGCAGGTACGCGGCGTATCCGATGGGGCGGCCGTGATCGACCGCGAGCAGCAGGCTGTAGAGCGGACGCGGTCCGAACAGGTGCTCGATCAGCCGGGCCTTCGCCTCCGTGTTGGGCGGGGCGAGCTTCTCGTAGGTGGCGAGCGCCTCGACGAGCATCAAGTATGCCCCGGCATCGTCGGGCTGCGCGGGGCGAATCGAAATCGAGGGTGTGTCAGTCACGCGGTCGATCCTTCGGGTCGTCGCGACGTTCGGATTGAAGGTCGAGGAAGGTACCACCGGACGCGTTGGCAAGCCCGCGGAGCAGCCGCGCGTCGGCGTTGCCGACGTTGACGGAGTTGATCCGGATCATCCGACCCAGGTTCCACGCCAGGACCTCGTCGCGAAGTTCCTCCAGGTCCTTGAACTTGCCGGAGCTCGGGTTGCCGTCCGAGAGCAGGAAGATGGTGTCGGGCCCATCGACCAGGTCCGTTTCCCGCGGCTTCTTTTCCGGGTGGAATGCGGCATACAGCCCGGCGTAGATGTTGGTGCTTCGTCCCGCAGTCTCGGACTTCACCCGCTGGGCGATCCGATCCCGCAGCGATGGCTCGAGCTTCTCGAAGCCCTTCGTGATCCAATTCTCGTTCGCCGAGTAGGCGACGACCCCGATGGTCGAGCCTTCCTTCATCTCCAGCACGGCGTGGACGAGCTCCGCAGCGGCGAGGTCGAGCCGCGTCCGGATGCCCGTGGGGCTCAGGTGCTTGGCGCTCGCCATGTATTCGGCGAGCTTCCCGCCGCCCACGGGTTCGTTCATCGATCCGGACGTGTCGAGGACGAACGCGACGCGACCCTTGGGGACCGCGAGGCCGTAAAAGGTCGTGGTGGCATAGGACGACGTCTTGCGTCGCCCCTTTCCAGTCAACTCGACTTTCTCGCGGTTGACGCCCCACCAGTCCTTCCAGGCGACCGCGTTGCTCCCGAAGAGATCGTTGCCAGTGAGCGCCACGAGTGCATCCTCGGCGTCGTCGGCAATCCGCGTACACCCCGGATCCGCGAGGATCGCGATCAAGGCATCGACCGCGGTACGGTCGGCCGCCGTTCGCAGACTGTGGACGAGCGCCGCGCGGGGCGGCCAAACGCCATTCGCCGGCGCTGCATCGGCGAGTCCGGCGACGTCGGAGCCGCCGGCGATCCCCAGGCCGTTGATGAGGGCCGCGCGGTCCTCAGCCGACTTCGCTTCGCGCGCCAGCGTGAACGCGCGCGCTCGAGCGTCGGTCGACGGGCACCCCGCGAGGGCCCAGAGCATCTCGATGCGGGCCGGGCCCGCCGCCTTCGTTGCCGCCTCCGCCAACGCCTTGAGCGCCGCCGCGTTGCTGATGCGCGTCAGCGCCTCCCGTGCTGCGCGACGCGCGCGGGGGTACTCGTCACTACCGAGGACGTGCGTCGCGACCTCGACCACGTCCTGATCCGCGACGAGCTGCGGGAGTCGCTCGCGGAGGATGCGGGCGCGCGTGGAGCCGTCCTTCTCGCCGGCGAGCTCGGCGAGGAGCGACTTGCCTCCGGGTCCTTTCGCCGGGTCCTTCGCGATCACGCCGTCCAAAACGATCGCCGGGTCGCCGGGAGTGGCCTTGCGTGAGATCTGCAGCCGCTGCACTTGCTTCGACAGGTCGAGCGCGCGTCCGCCCTCCGTCTTGCGGCCCTCGAGCGCGAGCGGGATCTCATTCCGTCCGGGTTTGAGTGTGACGTACTCGATTGCCGAATCCTTGCCGGCATCCTTCGACTTCTCGTCGTCGATGCGGAGGCGCCACGAGCTCTCGGTCTCGCCTTCGAGGAACGCGACGACGACCAGGGATTTCGCACCGACCGTGGGGATCTCGAAGAGCGTGATCCCGAAGTAGCGGTCCTTGCCGTTGGGTTCGATCCTGCAACCGGCGAGGCCGATCCCGACCTTTGCGCGATCGCGCGTCCAGGTGCTTCGCCCCTCGATCGACGCGGCCTCATCACGGCGGCCGTCGACGAACGCGACGACGCGTTCGGCTTGCGCCCCGGCGGCCCCGGTGAGAAAAAGCGCGATGAAAACCGCTGCACCTGGCTTCATAGGGCCGGATGATAGCGAAGCGTGACGTCGGGTCGAGTGCGTGTCACTCCGAACGGGCAACCTCCATGTCAGACTCAGTCCTCGGGTGTTTCCGGGTCGTCCAGCTCGGGATGAACGTGACGCCTGCGACCGCCAATGTTCTCTACGAGAGCCGCGAGGGCGTCGTATGCCTCTCCGGGCTCGAACACCGTGCGAGGGCACGGTTCGAGTCCAAGGTCGGCGGGGGAGGTCACGTGGTGCTCGAGCACGCTGACGGCGAGCACTTCGCCCGAGTCCTCGTCGAGCCCGACGGGCCACTCGTCAACCTCATGGCCGCCATGCTCCGCGCCGAGTTTCCCGACGAAGACGACGTCGTCCAGAAGACGATCCGGCTATGGCTCGCCGCCCTGCACGGCATCGAAGACTCGCACCTCCTGCCGTCGCGGGCGCACGGCTGTGCCACCACGGCGCCGCTCCCGCACGGCGGAGCGCTCGCGTGAGCCTGGACCCGTACGAGACGCTCGCGAGCCGCACCATTCTGAAGAACCCGTTCGTCTCCGTTCGCGAGGACGACATCCGCCGCGGCGAGTTGTCCGGCGTCCACTACGTCATCGAACTTCCGCGAGCTGCGACCGTCGTGCCGGTCCTCGACGACGGCCGGGTGGTTCTGATACGGCAATACCGGCACTGCGTCGGGCGAGTGCTCATCGAACTGCCGTCGGGGCGCGTCGACCCCGTCGAGACCCCGGATGCCGCCGCCCGGCGCGAGCTTCTCGAAGAGACGGGGTACACGGCGGACACCTGGACGCCGTTGGGGACGTTCGTCCCGCTCGCGGGCCTGTCCGACCACGTCGGCCACCTCTTCGAGGCCAGGGGTCTCCGCGCGGGCGATGCGCGGCGGGAGCCTTGGGAGGCGCTGGAGCCTTGGTGTTGCACACCCGCCGAGGTCCGCGACCTCCTTGCACGCGGCGCCATCGAGGACGCGTTCTGCCTGGTCGGACTTCTGCGATGGGCGCTGCTGCGCGGGGAGGTCCTGCTCCCCGGCGTTCCCTGAGCGTCGGGTTTTCGTTGGAATCCGGTCGATTTTTGCGTCGGTTGGAATTTCCCCTATGCGTTGTGGCCGGGTGTGAATATCCTGGCCCCCCAAAATTCCCGCGCCACCCCGGCGCCGGTTTTTTTGTGCGTCGACTCACCTTCCTCAACTCGGGCACGTACTTAACGCCGACCAACCCGTCGGGGGACGAATCTCCTCGTGGAGCTTCGCGCAGGGCGGGGCGCGGCCGGCGAAGGCTCCGGTTGAGTTTCGTGGGCACGCGTTCGATAAGTCGAATCGATGCGCCTCGGTCGTCTTCGATGCGCAGCGACGTTCGGGAGAAGCTCACCGTGACAACGAAAAAGAAAGGCCTGACCGCGGCGCAAATGGACAAGATGCGGAACCATCTGGTCAAGCGCCGCAACCAGCTGTTGGACAACAGCCGCTCCAAGATGGGCGAGGTCGAGGAACTCGGTTCGGACGCTGGCGGCGACTCGGCGGACCGCGCGGCGGCATCACTCGATCGCGACATCATGGTCGACTCCGCTGCGCGCGGATCGAAAGAGCTGCGCGACATCGAAGAGGCGCTCGGCAAGATCGACGGTGGCACGTACGGGGTCTGCGAGGAGTGCAAGGAACCCATCGCGCTCGCACGCCTCGAGTACATGCCGAACGCGCAGTACTGCATCGACTGCCAGGAGAAACTCGAGACGCAGGGACTCCTGCGGAGCGAGGAGTCGGACGAGTTCCACATCGTCGACTGATTCACGCGCGTCCGCGACGCGATCGTGAGGCGAGAGGGCGGCCCTGGGCCGCCCTTTTTTTCTGCCCGAACGTCATCCGAACGCGGGGTCGAGAGCGCCCGCGACCGGATCGCGCTCTCCGCGCCGTCGCTGCCACGTTGGCAGCCTGCGCCCGTCAGTCGGTCAGCGCGCTGCACGTCGGCGTCGAAGCCCGCTGAATTCCCCTCGGGAATGGGTTGATCCGCGCATGCGCCGTTCGAACTCGTGTCACCTGTTTCCTGGTCCGGGCTTTGCATGATGGGGGACGGCCGTGGTGAATTCCCGGCCGGGAGAGACTTCCATGCAACCTGACCGCATGACCACCAAGACGCGCGAGGCCCTCCAGTCCGCATCCGAGCTGGCGCGTCGCTCGGGTCACCCGGAGCTCACACCGGCCCACTTCATCCGCGCGCTCCTGGACCAGGAAGGCGGGCTCCTTCCCGAGTTCCTCACGCGGGTCGGGGTCGATGCTGCGCAGGTCGATGCTGCCGTCGATCGCGAGATCAAGAAGCTCCCGAAGGTGGAAGGTGCAGACCTGGGAGTGGCGCGCGACCTTCAGCGCTTGCTCGATGCCGCGACGCGCGACATGGAGCGCCGCAAGGATGCCTTCCTGTCGACCGAGCACGTCGTCGCAGGCCTCGCCGGTGGTGCCGGGGGCGACCTCGCGACCGCGTTCAAGCGGATGGGGATCACGCCAGCCAAGGTCGACGAATTCGTGAAGGCCGTCCGCGGAGACGAGCCGATCACGTCCGAGTCCGCCGAGAACACCTACGGCGCGCTGCAGAAGTACTGCAACGACCTCACGGCACTCGCGCACGAGAAGAAGCTCGACCCGGTCGTGGGGCGCGACGCCGAGATCCGCCGGGTCATCCAGGTGCTGACGCGACGAACGAAGAACAACCCCGTTCTCGTCGGCGAGCCCGGCGTCGGGAAGACCGCGATCGTCGAGGGCATCGCCCACCGCATCGCGAGCGACGACGTTCCGACCAGTCTTCGCGGCAAGCGGATCCTCGCGCTCGACATGGGCGCCCTCATCGCCGGGACGAAGTTCCGCGGCGAGTTTGAAGAGCGCATGAAGGCCGTCATCAAGGACGTTGCCCGCTCGGCCGGCGAAGTCGTGCTGTTCATCGACGAACTCCACACGGTCGTCGGCGCGGGGAAGGCCGAGGGCGCGCAGGATGCGGCCAACATGATGAAGCCCGCGCTCGCGCGCGGAGAGCTCCGCTGCATCGGCGCGACGACCCTGGACGAATACCGCAAGTTCATCGAGAAGGACAAAGCCCTCGAGCGGCGCTTCCAGAAGGTGCTCGTCGGTGAACCGAGCGTGGAAGAGACGTCGGCGATCCTCCGCGGGCTGAAGGAGGCGTACGAGGTCCATCACGGCGTCCGCATCCGGGACTCCGCCCTCGTCGCGGCCGCGAAGATGGCCGATCGCTACATCACCGACAGGCACTTGCCGGACAAGGCCATCGATCTCGTCGATGAAGCACTGTCGCGCCTGCGGATCGAGATCGACTCGCCGCCCCAGGAACTGGATCAGCTCGAGCGGAAGATCGATCGGCTGAAGATCGAGGAGGAGGCGCTCAAGCAGGAGACCGACTCGAAGAGCCGGGAGCGCCTGCCCGAGGTCCGGCGAGAACTCGCCACGAGCCAGGAGACGGCGAGCGGCATGCGCGCCCGATGGGAGAACGAGCGCCGCGCCGTGAAGCAGATCTCCGAGGCGAAGGAACAGCTCAAGGAGCTCCGTCGCCAGGAGCAGATGCTGGAGTCGCAGAACAAGCGCGGCCTGCTCGACGGGGCCGGTGTGGCCCGTCTCGCCGAGATCCGGTTCAGCAAGATCAAGGAAGCCGAGCAGTCCATCGAAGCGCTGCGCGCGAAGCTCCGCGGCGTGCAAGGCAAGGAGCCGCTGCTTCGCGAGGAGATCGGGGAGGAGGAGATTGCCGAGGTCGTCGCTGCGTGGACGGGGATCCCCGTGACGAAGCTCCTCGAGTCGGAGAAGGAGAAGCTCCTGACCGTCGAGGATCGACTCCGCGAGCGCGTCGTCGGTCAGGAGGAGGCGATCAGCGCCGTTGCGGACGCGGTGCGCCGCCAGCGCGCCGGCCTCGCCGACGAGAACCGTCCAGCGGCATCGTTCCTGTTCCTGGGCCCGACGGGGGTCGGGAAGACCGAGCTCGCCCGGAGCCTCGCGTGGCTTCTCTTCGACGACGAGAGCGCGCTCGTGCGCATCGACATGTCGGAGTACATGGAGAAGCACGCCGTCGCTCGGCTCATCGGTGCGCCGCCCGGCTACGTCGGATACGAGGAGGGCGGGCAGCTGACCGAGGCGGTCCGACGTCGTCCCTACGCCGTCATCCTGCTCGACGAGGTCGAGAAGGCCCACCCTGACGTGTTCCACACCATGTTGCAGGTGTTGGACGACGGGCGCCTCACGGACGGCCAGGGGCGGACCGTCGACTTCCGAAACGCCGTGATCATCATGACGTCGAACCTGGGAAGCCGGCTGCTCACGGCGGGCGACCCGGACGAGAAGTCGGTCCGCAACGCCGTGCTCGACGAAGTCCGCGCGCACTTCCCACCGGAGTTCATCAACCGGTTGGACGAGATCATCTTGTTCCACCGCCTGAACGCTGCGGACCTGCGAAGGATCGTGGAAATCCAGCTTCAACCGGTCGTGAGGCGCCTCGCTGCTCAGGGGATCGGCCTCGAGGTCACTGATGCCGCCAAGGTGATCCTCGCGGAGGAGGGCTACGACCCGGCCATGGGCGCCCGACCTCTGAAGCGAGTCGTGAAGAAGCGGGTCGTCGACCAGCTGGCCCGCGGGGTTCTGGACGGGACCTACACCGAGGGCGGGACGGCGGTCATCGACGCCCAGCGGGGCGAACTGGGTTTCCGCCAGAAAACCGACCGCAAGCCGGCGGCAGTCTGACGGCCCAGGGGCCGGTCAGCGGAAGTCCTTGAGTCGCAGGGCCGTGGAGCGGGTCGGGCACTGCTCGGCCCGCCCCCCGCGGGCCGAAAAGACCTTTGACATCCGAGGGCGGTCCCACCTAACATGTCGCCCGTCACCCGTTCCGCAGCTCCAAGTTCCGAAGAGGACGGCGCTGCCAAAGTCCCTGCCTCCCACCATGCGGTTCAGATCCCTGATCGGTGCGGCCTTGCTGGCCGCCGCCATCATTCCCCCGCTCGGCGCCATGAGCCGCGAGGCTCCTGGCACGCAGGGGGATTCCCCCGCACTCGGCGGGGTCGAGTCCCAAGGGATTTCCATCGGAGCGCCCGCCGAGGCCGACGCGGGTTCCAAGCTCTGCGTCGACGTCTACGTCACCGGGCAGCCCGTCGTGCCGTCGGTGTCGATCGAGATGAACGGGGTCGAGCTGGTGTCGTCGGTGAGGCCCATCGGGGCCGGCCACTACATCGTGTGCTTCGAGATCCCCGATGCAGGCAGCGGTTCGGCGATCACCGTGACCGCGGTGGCATCCGGGAGCGTCGCGACCGCGTCGATTTCAGTCTCCGGATAGAGCCTGGCCCGCGTGACCCTCGCCCGGCAGCCAGCGTCTCCCGAACGAAACGAGAGCGGCCGAGGGACTCCGCCACGAAACGGAGCGCAGTACCCCTGGTGGGCGCCGTCGATCCTCTTCGTGCTCGCCGTGATCCTGTTCGGCAGCGTGGCGTCTCACGGGTACGTCCTCGACGCCGTGGGCGTCGTGGTGCGCAATGAGGCGGTGAACGGGGGACAGTGGGCGCGCCTGGCCACGACCGACTGGTGGGACGGAACACCCGGAGCGATCAATGGGGGACTGTATCGCCCCGTCGCCAAGCTGTGGCTCGCCGCGCTGTACAAGATCTGGGGCGGCCTCCCCGGTGGCATCAATCTCCTGAACCTGGTTCTCCACGGTGTCGTCGCCTGGCTGCGCTTCACCGTGTTCCGCCGCGTGCTTGCGGGCATGCGGTTCGGTGACGTCGCGGCGCTGGTCGCGGCCGCGGCGGCGATGTTCCACCCCGTGGTCGTCGAAGTCGTCGGCTGCCAGGTGGGTGCTGCCGACCTGCTCGCCGCGACGTTCATGACGGGTGCCATCGTCGTCGCCAACGGAGGACGGGTGCGCGTCGGCACAGGACTCCTTGCGGGCGCGCTCGCCGCACTCGGCGTGTTGTCGAAGGAAAGCGCCGCTGCCGTCGTGCCTTTGGCGATCGTCGATGCGTTCGTTCGGGCGGAGCCCGGACGCCGGGCCGCCTCGGTCGTGCGCGCCCTCGGGTGGTCCGTTGCTGGACTGGGCGTTGCGCTCGCCGCCCGATATCTCGCGCTTCACGCACTCTTCGAGGCCGGCGATCCCGTGTACAACGGATTCAGCACCGCCGCCCGCATGGCGTCCGCGTGCGCAACGCTCGCGACCCACACGCTCGCCCTCATCGTCGCGCCGTTCTCGCAGCTGCCGGTCGTGACGCATCAGGACGTCCTTCCCGCGGCCGGTTTCGGCGACCCGCGTGCAGGTGCGGGTGCCATGATCCTCGTCGCGCTCGTGGCCGCAACGTTGCTCGCGTGGAGCCGCGGCGCTCGTGCGGTCGCATTCGGCCTCGCGTGGTTCCTCGGCTCGTGGATCGTCACCTCGAACCTGATGTTCTCGACCGGTGCCATCGCGGCATCGCGCTTCCTCTACGTCCCGATTTCCGGGCTCGCGCTCGCCGCGGTCGCGGGCCTGGGGCCCATGCTCGCGGGCCCGGCGCGCTGGCGGCAGGCCGTCGCGGCGGTCGCCGCGGTCTGGTTTCTCGGCGTCATGCCGGTCCTCTGCGCGCGGCAGTTCCCGAACTGGAAGAGCGAGGCCGCCCTGTACGAGGCAACCGTCGCGTCGCATCCCGGACAGGCATTCGCCGCATACCAGCTCGCGAACATCGTCCTCGCCTCCCAACCGGACCGCGCGCGCGATCTGTACCGGACCGTCGTCGATAGCCCCATGCCGACGATCCCGGGAACGAGTCACCCGCCGGGTGACGTGATCGACCTGAAATTCCAGGCGGCCATGAACCGTGCCAACGTCCTTCTGCTCCAATCGAACGACTTTGCTGGCGCGAAGGCGAGCTTCGAGGATGCCATCCGCGTGGCATCCCTCGGAGAGGCTGCAAGTCGTGCGCTGGATCTGAAGGACGACTGGCGGAAGCACCACGGCACTGCCCGACGAGAGGTCGCGAAGCTCCTCATGATGCGAGCGACGAAGGCGGTCGAGCCCGAGCGGTCGACGCTGATCGGCGAAGCGACGGAGTGGAGTCGCGAAGCGGCGTCACTCGATCCGGATGCTCCGCAGCAATACGGCGTCCGGGCGCAACTCGCCGAGTTCGGGAAGAAGCCGGACGAGCGAAAGGCGATCCTGAAGGAGGGGCGGACGAAGTTCCCCGACGATCCGAGCCTGAAGATCGCGTGGGCGAACGAACTGCGCCTCGAGAACAAGAACACGGAGGCATCGCGCCTGGAGCTGGAGGCGCTCGATGCCCTCGTGAAGTCGAACGAGGCGGATCCGGTCCGCGCGTTCTACGCCGCGCGTGCCGCGCTGCAGTCCGGCGAGCCATCCTTCATCGGCGTGTCACGGCGACTGCTTCAGTACGTCCTCGTACGCGGCGCGCGGGCGCCGGCCCTTCAGTCGGTCCTCGCCGAAGCCTCGCGCCTCCTCCAGCAGGCGAGCACCCCGCCGGCCGAAACCCCACGGTGAGCGCGAGCGCTCACAGGTCGAGCGCGATCCGCCACCCAGCCGATTCACGTACGAGGCGGACGGATTCCGTTCCGACGGGCGTCAGCACCTTCAGGCTGGTATTGGATTCGTCCGTCCGGTCGACCTCTACCTTGACGCGATCGACGGTCGATGGCGTCAGGTACGGAACGTGGCTCGGATAGCCGGTCGACATGCAGGCCCCGAAAAGGGCGAGCCCGGATTCGAAACGGGTCCCCGGGGGCGCTGCCGCTGCCCGAAGGAGCGGGTCCTTCTCGCCGGCCTGGCTCTTCTTCGCCGCCTCCTCGAACGCCTGGCGCGAGGGTGCGGAGAGGAGGGCCCAGGCGGCACTCATGTCAGGCTTTGCGAGACTCGAGAGGTACGTGCGATACGTCTGGGACGGATCGAGTGCGGATTGACCGCACGCGGTCCACAACCACACGGCGACGAGCGCATACGATGCCGATCGGGGCATGACGTGGGATGGAACCGGCTTTCGCGGCGGGTTTCAAGCCGGCGGCCCGATTGTGAACGGGAAGCGATCGCGCGATCCTTGTGGAACTGTGCAGGGCCACGCGCCCGCATTGAGGCGACCATGACCAAGACTTTCATCCTCGGAACGGTGCTCTTCGGTGCGCTCACCCTCGGGCTGGCGGCGCAGGACCACGGGCTCACGGGCAAGCCGCCCCCGGCTCCGGCTCCGACTCCCGTCATCCAGCCCGTCAAGCCGCTCGGCCCGGCGGCGAAGATCTTCTGCCCTCAGCCCGTCTTCGATTTCGGCGAGGCTCCCCAGAACGACAAGGTCGAACACAGCTTCGAGATCGTGAACAAGGGCGACGCACAGCTCGAGATCACGAACGTGCAGCCGACGTGCTCGTGCACGGCCGCCATGCCCGAGAAGCGGTTCCTGCAGCCGAACGAGGCCACGAACATCAAAGCCGTCTTCGAAACGAAGACGTTCCAGGGGCCGATCACCAAGACCATCACGGTCATGTGCAACGATCCCACGACGCCCACGCTGTCGCTGACGATCTCGGGCAAGGTTCTCCAGCCGTTCCACGTCACGATCACCGAGCTGAACTACGGAATGATCAAGAAGGGCCAGCCGATGGAGCCCAAATCATTCGAGATCATGACGGGCGGTTCGGGGACGATCACGGACGCGCGCTCCGACAACCCGCAGGTCAAGGCTGCGTTCGAGCCGCTCCCGGCGTCGTCGCGGATGAAAGGCTACAAGATCACGGTCACCGTCGACGGCTCGCTGCCCGTCGGCCAGCTCCGCTCCATGGTCACGCTCACGACGGACGTTCCTGCCCAACGCGCGCTCACCGTGCCGGTGATCGCCATGGTCGAGGGTGAGATCAACGTGAAGCCGCGCACCTTCAACTTCGGCAAGGTGAAGAAGGGCGATGGCACGACCAAGATCGTCGAGATCGAGAAGTCGGGTGCACCCGATCTGAAGATCGAGGGCGTCGAAGTGAAGCCCGAGGGCGCCTTCACGGCGAAGCTCGAGGAAGTGAAGCCCGGGCAGGCATTCAAGCTGGTCCTCGCCCTCGCCGCCGATGCGAAGGAGGGGTACTCGCGCGGAACGGTCACCATCAAGACGAACTGCGCCGGCGAGAACCTGATCCAGGTCTACTTCTACGCTCTCGTGCAGTGAGGCGGAGACTCTTCGACTCATGATCCGCTCGATCAACAGGGGGGCGACCGCGGCACTCATTGCCGTCGGCGCCCTCGCGGTGTTCTCGCTCCCGCGCGACGGGGTCCAGGACGCGGCCGCCGCGTCGCGCCCGGCGAGCCGCGGGCCGCTGGTCGTGCTGACGGGCAACGAGCACGGGTTCATCCGCCCATGCGGGTGCAGCAAGCCGGCGCTCGGAGGCGTGCACCGCCGCGCCCATGCGATCGAGGAGCTGCGCAAGGCGGACCCGAAGCTCGACGCCGTGAGCCTCGGCGAGTTCATCTCGGAGAGTGGCCGGCAGCAGGAGATCAAGTTCGAGACGTTCCTGCTCAGCCTCGCGGAGATGCAGTACGCGGCATTCGTCCCAGGTGTCGGCGAGCTCCGGCTCGGCACGAAGTTCATCACGGATTCCAAGGCGATGGTCCCGTTTCCGTTCGTGCTCGCGAACGCGACGTGGGACGGCGCGCCGCTCGTCGGGTCGGTGCGGCTGGGTGACGGCGCGCTGATCGGGCTCGTGGGCGACGTTCCCCCGGAACTCGGGGTCAAGACGACTCCGGCGACCGAGGCGCTGGTGCGGGAACTGGGCGTCGTCAAGGACGCGGCCTGGTCGATCGTCGCCTACAACGGACCCGTCGCGGACCTCGCGGCTCTCGGCAAGGTCGTGCCGGAAGCGCGGCGGAAATCAGTCACGTTCGCGGTTCCAGGAGTCGCCGACGCTCCCGTCCAACTCGAGCCGGTCCTCGGGATGCGCGTCGTGTGTTGCGGCATGAAGGGCCGCAGCCTCGCCCTCGTGCGACCCACGGCGGAGCGCTTCTTCGAATCGCTGCTGCTCGAGGAGTCCCGTCCCGGACTGCCTTCGGTGAGCGCGCTGCTCGAGGGATACCGGACGACCGTGCGCGAAGAGGGGCTCGCGAAGAACGTCGGGCGCGTGAACTCTGCCCTCAAGTACGTGGGCGACAAGAAGTGCGCCGAGTGCCATGAGGGGGCGATCAAGACCCTCGCGACGACACCTCATCAGCGGGCGATGAAGTCGCTGGAAGCGACCAACGACCACCACGACCCGGAGTGCGTCAAGTGCCACGTGACGGGATGGGCGACCGAATCGGGTTACGTGGACCCGGTGACCACACCGACGATGATGAACGTCAATTGCGAGACCTGCCACGGACCGGGCTCGCTGCATGCACAGACGCTGGCGCCCACCGCGCCAGGGAAGGTCGATGCGAACACCTGCGTCCGGTGCCATGACCCGGACAACTCGCCGCACTTCGAGTTCAAGACCTACTGGCCGAAGATCGAACACAAGTAGGAGTCGGCCCCGCTCCCTCGCGGGGCGTGACGCAGCGGTTACGATCGCGCCCGACATGTCACCGCGCGGTGACGGTGTTGCCTCGGAGCCGTCTGGCATGCGCCGCGCGATGGCGTGTCGCGCCCCTGTGGCGTGGAGTTTGCTTTCCCGAAGCCACGCCCTCGACCCTGGATCGAGCCATGGACTCCGTCAACACGCACAGCATCGCGGCACTTCGAATCGCATCGATGGTCATCGTTCTGGCCCTTGCGGTCCATGCGCAGCGAGTCGTGACCGTCTACGTCAGCACCGACTTCGAGTACGCCGAGGGCATCCTCAAGGCGTTCGAGAAGAAGACGGGGATCACCGTCGCCGAGGTTCACGACACAGAGGACAACAAGACCGTCGGACTCGTCAACCGGATCATCGCCGAGGGCGATCACGCGAAGGCCGACGTGTTCTGGAACAACGAATGCGGCCAGACGGTGCGGTTGAAGGACAAGGGCCTGCTTGCGCCGTACGTGTCGCCGCAGGCGGCGACCATCCCGGCCGCGTTCAAGGACGCCGACGGGTATTGGACGGGGTTCGCCGCGCGAGCTCGGGTCATCATCTACAACACGACGCTCGTGAGGGAGGCTGACGTCCCCACGCGGGTTCGCGACCTCGCCGATCCCCGCTTCAAGGGAAAGGGCGTCATGGCGAAGCCGCTCACGGGCACGACGCTGACGCACGTTTGTACCTTGTACGCCAACGACGGAATGGACCGCACCGACGCCTGGCTCGAAGCACTCATCAAGAACGACGTGCAGTTCGAGAAGGGCAATGCCCAGTCCATGCAGACCGTCTCCGAGGGCGGTCGCGCGTTCGGCATGACGGATACGGACGACGCGCGCGCGTCGACGCTGCGCAATCGTCCGACGAAGTTCCTCTACCCGGATCAGGGGCCGGACGACGTGGGAGTCCTGCTCATTCCCAACACGGTGATGATGCTGAAGGGCGCACCGCACCCGGCCGAGGCCCGCGCGTTCATCGATTACCTGTTGTCGCCGGCAGTCGAGGAGGAGCTGGCGCGTGGCCCATCGGCCCAGATCCCGCTTCACCCCGGCGTTCCCAAGCCGGCGGAGATCAAGGGCGCGGATGAGCTGAAGACGATGAAGGTCGACTGGACCGTCGTCGCGCGGATGATCGACAACAACGGGCCTCGGCTCCTGTCGCGATTCGAGTCGGCGGCTCGCTCGATCCAGGAACAGAAATCGGGCACCGAGGATCGGACGTCGACCTACGTCCTGCTCGGGATTCTCGCGGCGGCGTTCGCACTCACCGTGGTCGGGCGAATCAAGCGCAGGGCTGCGGCCGCCTGACCATGCTGCGCCGCGTGCGAGACTTCGTCCTGCTCGGCGTCCTCTTCGGATGGCCGCTGGGCATCCTGGTCTTCGACGCGATCCGCAGCGGCCGGGCACTGGACTCCCTCCTCGACGCGCACGTGCACGAGCTGCTCGTCAACAGCTTCGTGCTCGCGCTCACGACCGTGATCTTCGCCTCGGTGCTCGCCGTGCCGGCGGCGCTCGCGCTCGCACGCAGCGGACGTGGCGTGAGCGCCGTCCTCGAACCGCTCGCAGTGATTCCGCTCCTGATCCCGCAGCACGTCCACACGATCGGCTGGATGCGGGTCATCGGGCGGCAGGGGATGCTCACGCAGTGGCTTGCTCGGGACCTCCATCACAACCTCGACGTGCGGGCCCCCTGGTTTCTGAACGTCTATCCGGGGCCCGCGTGGATCCTCGCGTGCTCGTTGTTTCCCCTCATCGCCCTGCCGCTGCTCGCGGGCCTGCGGAGCGTGGACGCGGAGGCCATCGAGGCGTCGCGCATGGTGGCGTCGCGATGGGTGACGCTGCGGCGCGTCTTGTGGCCGATGGTTCGCCCCCGGTATCTCGGCGGCGCGTTCGTCGTCTTCGCGTTGTCGCTGTGCGCCTACCCGTGCCCGTCGCTGCTCGACACCCCGGTGCTGATCCAGCGCATCTTCTTCACGTTCTCCCAACGGGACCAGATCGATGGCGCGCTCCTGGCGCTGCCGCTCCTCGTCATGACCCTCGTCGTGATGTTCTCCTCGCGCGCGGCCGAAGACATGCTGGCAGCACCGACGCCATCCGGCCGTCAGCTTCGCGGGAGTCGCCATTGGTGGCTCATCCTCGTCGCCGCCATCCCGCTCCTCCTCGCCCTGGCGCCGCCGATCGTCGGGCTCGTCGCCAAGATCGTCGAGGATCGCATGCTTCGTCCCGAAACGCCATCGCCGTTCCGGATCGTGTTCGCGCGGACGACGGACGACTTCCTCCACAGCTTCATCTTCACCGGACTGGGCGTCGCGACCTTGCTCGTGTGTGCCTGGCCCCTGGCATATCGGCTCGCACGCAGCCCGAACCGCGTCTTGGACCACGGGCTCTTCTCCACGCTCGCGCTGCCTCCGCTCGTACTCGGCGTCGCGGTCGTGCTGGCGTGGAAGCGGACCGATGACGTACCGGTCCTCGGTTGGGTCTATCGGAACGGAATCCCCCTCGTCGTGCTCGCGCTGACGGCGCGGTTCCTGCCGATCGTCGTCCGCGTCATGCGCAACGGCTTCGCCGAGTCGCCGCCCGAACAGGAGGAAGCGGCACGCATGGCCGGAGCATCGCGCTGGAGGCGAACCTTCCGGATCCTCGTTCCCCTGCACTTCGGGACTCTCGCGGTCGGTGCCGTGGTGTCCTACGTGCTGTGCTTCACGGAACTCGACGCCACGATCCTGACCTATCCTCCCAGTTGGTCGACGGTGCAGGTCCGGATCTTCAACATGGTGCACTACTCGCGTGACGAGGAAGTGGCCGCGTTGTGTCTTCTGTCCATCGCCGCGGCCATCGTGCCAGTGGTCCTGCTCGGGCTTTTTTCCCGGCGGAGGAGGGTCGCGTGGTAGCGCGGTTGGTCGTCGAGGGATTGAGCGTCACCCGCGGAGCGAAGCGGATCCTCTCGCAGGTCGGCGTCGAGGTGGATGCCGGCGCCGTCGGCGCGCTCGTCGGTGCCTCGGGCGCCGGAAAGTCGACGCTGCTTCGCGCGGTCGCCGGGCTCCTGGACCCCGATGCGGGATCGATCCGGCTCGGTGACAGGCTCCTGTTCGACGGACGGCCGTTGATCGCGGCCGAATCTCGGCGGATAGGGTTCCAGTTCCAGGGCTTCGCGCTGTGGCCGCACATGAGCGTCGTGCAGCACCTGGAGTTCGTGCTGGCCTGCGCGCGCGTGGGATCGGCGGAGGCTGCGGCGCGAATCGACGAGGTCCTCGAAGCGGTGGGGCTGGCTCGGGTCAGGCGAGCGCGTCCCGAGACCCTCTCGGGCGGCGAACGCCAGCGCCTCGCGCTCGCGCGCGCGCTCGTGGGCCGGCCGGAGCTGCTCCTGCTCGACGAGCCCACGGGTTCGCTCGATCCAAACACGGCTGCGGACGTGCGGACCTACCTGGCGGACCTGAACCGTCGCTTCAACGTGACCGTCCTTTTCGTCACGCACGACCAGCAGGAAGCCCTCTCACTGGCAAGCCGCATCCACGTGATGATCGAAGGCCGGGTCGCTCAGAGCGGGACGCCCGAGGAACTCTGGGATGCGCCCCGATCGCTGGACGTCGCGCGGTTCATCGGCGCGGGAACCCTCGTTCCTGTGACT
The DNA here is from genome assembly GCA_044222185.1 of Planctomycetota bacterium. GTDB lineage: Bacteria > Planctomycetota > CAIWVZ01 > JBGANV01. The sequence goes on along the minus strand of JBGANV010000001.1, from coordinate 1,340,386 downwards.
GCGGCCGGTGACGGTTGGTGTGAATCGCCCCTCGGCCGTTTGCGCGTCCGGACGCCCGCGACGGCTGGCCGAGGATTTGCGCTCGTCCGGCCTGACGCCGTCGGCCTCGACGGGAGCGGCGGAGGCGTCGAGGGTGTGGTGCGCGGGTGTGCATTTCGCGGAACGGGTTTTCGCGTGACGGTCGACGTGGCCGGCCGGGCGATCCTCGTCGACGTGCGCGAGCGGTTGGAGCCCGGCGCGGCGCTCCGACTTTCCGTCGTCGCGCCATGTGCATTCGTGCCAGGGGAGGCGCAGTCGTGACTTCAAGACGATGGCTTGCCGCGGTGGTGCTCCTGGGCACGTGCGGCGCGGGCATCTGGTGGCTCACGGGGCCCGTGACCATCCCCGAGCCCGTGAACACCGGGCTGCCGCCGCCGCCCGAGAGCACGCGACCCCTGACGCTCACGAGCAGCTCCGACTGTCGTTCGTGTCACGCGCAGGTCTTCGAGGAGTGGTCGGGATCGCACCACGCGATCGCGTACGTGAATCCCGAGGTCCAGCGGCTCTCGAAGAACTTTCGCGACCGCGACTGCCTGCCGTGTCACGCGTCGCGACCGGTGTTCGAGACGGGGCTCGGAAACCGCGTCCTCGAGCGGGCGACCAGGCTGGAAGAGGGCGTCGATTGTTTCACGTGCCATCAGCACAAGACCGCGATCATCGGGGGAACCCACCTCTCGGGGGCCTCGACGGCACCGTGCAACCCGATGCCGTACGCCGGGATCACCGAACTCGGTCTCTGCTCGCCGTGCCATGACCAGCACAAGGTCATCCAGGATTGGAAGCAGACGGCATTCGCGGTTCCCGGCCCCGGTTTCAAGGACTGCAAGGGCTGTCACATGCCCGACGTGGATCGTCCCGCGAACGGCGATCGCCCGGCCTACAAGGGCCGATCCCACCTGTTCCCTGCGGGCCACGACGTCGCGACGCTCAAGAAGGCCGCGCGATACGACGTGAAGCTCGTCGGACCGCGAGAGATCTCGATCGAGGTCCTGAACGACGGAACGGGCCACAACTTTCCGTCGGACGAGCGCCACCGAGCCGTGGATCTCGAGTTCTGGGGCGAGTCCGGCGACGGAACCCTCGCGAACGGCCGCATCGACCGCTTCCGCAATCCGTACCGCGACGACTTCCACCTCAAGAATCCGCTTCGTGAGCCGGGGGCGAAGCGATCCTACGGAGTCGACGTCGGTTCCATCGGGACGCTCGACGTCGAAGCCGAGCGCGTGCCCGCGGCGTTCAATCCGACGCGACCCGTGTTCTACCCCGAGAACACCCAGATCCCGGCAGGGGAGGCCCGCAGGTACCGGGTGCGCATCCCCAAGGAACTGCGCCGCGCGACGGTACGCGTCTACTATCGCCGGCAGCCGTTCCAGCCGGATTCCGAAAGCGTGCTGCTCTTCGAACAGTCCTTCGACCTGAAGTGAGATCCGATGAAACGCGCCACGATCGTCACGCTGGGGCTCGTCGGCCTCTTGGGCTGTGGACCGAAGACCCACGGCCCCGACCGTCCGGTCTTCCCTGCGGTCAAGCCCGAGCCGGAAGTCGCCGCGCCATTCCTCGATCCCTCGGTCGACCAGTACGAGCGTTGCCGCCGCATGCTCGCGAACGCGCGGCCCGGCGACGCCGACGTCGTTCGCGGTTTGATCTACACGATGAAGGACGTCAGTCAGACGGCGTTCCTTCTGTTCGACGACCCGCAGGCCAAGCTCGGCTACCGCGTCGAGGAGAACAAGTTCTCCGGAGCGGACACCCGTGCGAACCAGCGAGCGACGGCCGTGATGGCCTTGGAGAAGTGCGGGACGACGTTGGCGTTGCCCGATCTCCTGCTCGCCCTCGACGATCGTGAGTCACTCGTCTCCGTCCACGCGGCTCACGCCCTGCTGAAGCTCGGCAGCCGGGCCGGGATCCCCACGCTCATCGCGGCCCTCGACAAGAAGGCCTACGTGAACGAACACGCGAACCGCTTCCTGAAGGAGGCCAGCGGCCAGGACTTCGGCTTCGACTCGGATGTCGGTCTGACGCGTCGAGCCGAGGCGGTCGAACGGTGGCGCGCCTGGTGGGAGACCTTCAAGGCGTCGGGCAAGAAGCTCAACGGCGAGGGTGCGCCCTATGCGATCGGACAGGACGCGCAGACGGACCGCCGCATCCGCCGGCACGTCGAGCTCGTCGGGGAGTTCCAGTTCCTCTTCATGGAGCAGGGGCGAAAGATGCTCCAGCGGCTCGGGCCCGCGGCCGTGCCCTTCGTCGTGGAGGGCCTCGAAAAGTCGCGATCGCCGGACAACCCGACATGGCGCGGCGGCCTGGCCCAGGTTCTGGGGCAGATCGCGACGCCGGAGTCCCGCGGACTGGTTCGGTCGTTGATCGCCGACCCGAATGCGGCCGTGCGCTCCCGTGCCGCCATCGCTGCTGGCGAACTGGGCGGCGACCTGGTGCCGGCGTTGAAGTCGTGCCTGGCTGATGGCGACGCATCCGTCGTCATCGCGGCCGTCCGCGGCCTGGCGAGGAATGGTTCGCCTGCCGACGCCCCGTCGCTCGACGCACTACGAGCACGCAAGGAGCCCGAGGTCGCGCGAGCCGTCGACCTCGCACGCGTGTGGCTGACGCGCTCGTCCGCGGACTTCGACATGGCAGCCAGGTATCTCTTCGACGCGTCCGTCATCGCGCGGACGGAAGCGATCGACGCGCTGAACGCCATGTCCGGGCGCATCGTCATCCAGGACCCCGATCTCCCGGAAGGCGAGCGCCGCGCCGCCGAGGCGGAGTATCGGAAGGCGCTCACACAGGGCAAGTGACGCGACGCGGCATCGCCTACCGCGCGGATCCGTTCGCGGCCTGGAGGAACCGGAGGATCTCCCGCTGGTCCGCCGCGGTGATTCGCGCGTCACGGCCCATGGTCTTCACGACGCGAACCCATTCGTCGTCCGTGTGCACCGACGGGCTCGGCAGTGCATGGCAGGTGTCACACGAGCGCTCGAAGAGACTCCGGCCCATCCCGACGTCGGCGTCGGAAAGACCTCCGACGGGATTTGCCTCGGTCTCCAGGGGAGCGGACCCCTCGCGCGGACGCCCACCATCCGTCGTGCCGCAGCCGGCGGCCGCGATCGCGATTGCGATCACGGGGCCCGTGATCGCACGAACGAATCCGGTTCGAATCATCGTGGGACCCCTCTCAGAACGCCGTCGCGAAGGAGATGACGATCCGGTCGTTGTCGGCGTCGTCGATGCCACTGGGCTCCGCGAACCACTGGTACTCGACCTTCACCACGGTCTTCTCGATGGGACGGAAATTCACTCCGAACGTGAACCGCTGAACGTCGTCACGGAACCCGTCGCCGCGAGCGATGCGGTCGATGGCGCGGCCGGAGTCGTCCGTATCGACGGTGTCGTACCGGAACACGAGAGTGAACGTGGATGACTGCGTGAAGAACGGTGCGGTACCGCGCCACGACTCGGGGAAGAATCGGAACCCGAGCTGCGCGTAGAGGCCCGACGCCCCGCCGGGAACGCCCGCCGCGGTGAGCGCCGCGTCGCGCTCGAGATTGGCCGACGTGTACTCGAAGAGCAGCTCGAACGGGCCGCGGCGCGCCGTGAGGTCCACGCCCCAGAGCGTCAGCCGGTGCTGGTTCCGATCGTCGTAGTTCCCCGTGGCGCCCGAAACGCCGACGTTCAGCGCATCCAGGAATCCCACCTCCGGTGTGATCCCGATGCGGCCGGTCAGCATCTTGCCGTCGTTGTTGTCTTCGCGAAACGAACCGCGCGCGTCGCGGAAACCTCCGCCGGCCGTCGCGTCGAAGTCCTGGTCCAGCCCGTTCGAGACGAGGACGTCGTAGTCGAACACCACGCCACCCGCGTCGACGGCACCGTAGAGCCCGGCCCCGGACTCGGTCCACGTCGTCGGGACGATGAACGTGTCGACGAGGGGACGGTCCGTCAGCTCCTGGAGGAACGAGTCGTGGCGATAGTTCAGTCGCCCGAACGGCACCAGCAGCGCACCGACCTTCAGGTTCAGCGCGCGGTCGAAGTGGAAGTGGAGCTCGGCGAATTCCACGGCCACCTCGGAATCGGAGAGGTAGTCGGCGGTGCCCCCGCCTTCGATCTCCACCTCGGATTTGAAGGTGATCGTGTCGTCGAGGACGTCCGCGTCGAATTTCAGGATGAAGCGGTGCTGGTCGAAGGTGTCGTGCTCCTCCGCGTGGTCGTCGCGGAACTCGAAGTCGAAGTAGCCGCCGACGGAGAGCGCCGAGGTGTCGCGGTCGAGGTTCCCGAGGTGCTCGATGCGCGCGACGGCCTCGTCGACCGCTTGGATGCGGCCCGACGCCATGTCCTCCAGTGCCTCGAGGCGGGCCGGATCGATCGCCGGCTTCGCCGCGACCGCGCGCTGCAGGTCGGCGACCCGCTCCTCGAGCTGTCTTTCGTGGGCCGCGCGTTCGGCGACTTCTCGCTGGAGTGCGTCGAGCCGAGCGGCCAGGCCCGCGACGTCGGGGCGAGAATCCTGAGCGGCGACGGACGCGGACAGGAGCGTCGTCAGGAGCGCGGCGCACAACCTCATGGAGCAAAATTGGTTAGGGGTGAGTTGCTGTGATTTCATGTGGGTCCTCTGCACGGGTCCACTTTAGTTTGATGCGAATGAGTCTCAAGTGCGACGATGTGCGAACGCGGAGGTCGCACGGTGCGTACTCGGTCATCGGCGGGCTTGATCCGAGCCGGGGGAAACGGGGCGCGAGTTCGACGCTTCACCCTTCTCTCACTGCACGTTGCGAACGTCGGCCGGCCGCCGTTGACGGTGGCGTGGGGTGCGACCTACCATCTCGCGCCGCGCGGCCGAGGTGCGTCTCATCCGCTCTGGCACGGAGTGATCATGGAGTATGGATTCGCGCAGCGGATGGGCCGGCTCGGGACCGAGTCGGCCTTCGAGGTGCTCAATCGAGCGAGGGCGCTCGAAGCGCAGGGCAAGAGCGTCGTGCACCTCGAGATCGGCGAGCCGGACTTCGACACCCCGTCGAACGTCGTGCTGGCGGGTGTGAAGGCCATGAGCTCCGGCTGGACCCACTACGGTCCCGCTGCCGGACTCCCGCCGCTGCGCGAGGCCATCGCCGACGAGATCGCGCGAACGCGAGGCTTCCGCCCATCGCCAGACGAGGTCCTCGTCTGCCCGGGCGCGAAGCCGATCATGTTCTATTTGATGCTGGCGCTCATCGATCAAGGGGACGAGGTCATCTACCCGAACCCAGGCTTCCCGATCTACGAATCGATGATCACGTTCTGCGGGGGGACGCCGGTCCCGTGCCCGATCCTCGAGGCCAACGACTTCTCGTTCGACGGTGCCGCGTTCAAGAAGCTCGTGACCCCGAAGACGAAGCTCGTGATCGTGAATACGCCGAGCAATCCGACGGGTGGCGTCGTTCCGCGCCACGTCCTCGAGGACATCGCGGCGGTCGCGCGCGACCACCGGTTCATCGTGCTTTCGGACGAGATCTACGGCCGGATCATCTACGACGGCGAGCTCGTGTCGATCGCGACGTTCCCCGGCATGCGCGAGCGCACGGTGATCCTCGACGGATTCAGCAAGGCGTACGCGATGACCGGTTGGCGCCTCGGATATGGCGTCGGCCCGAAGGAAGTCATCCAGCGGATGACCAAGCTCCAGATCAACAGCGCATCCTGCACGGCGTCGTTCTCGCAGCTCGCTGCCGTCGAAGCGTTGCGCGGTCCACAGGACTCGGTGGACAAGATGGTGGCCGTCTTCCGCGAACGACGCGATCGGGTCGTCGCAGGGCTGAACGCCATCCCCGGGATCTCGTGCCGCACGCCGAAGGGCGCGTTCTACGTGTTTCCGAACATCACTGGCACGGGGATGTCCAGCCAGAAGTTCGCGGACTACCTGCTGACGGAGCACGGCGTCGCGTGCCTCTCCGGAACCGCGTTCGGGAAGTTCGGCGAGGGCCACCTGCGACTCTCCTATGCGACGTCGTTCGACGTGATCGACGAGGGCGTGAGGCGGATCGCGGCGGCGGTGAGCGCCGTCCGCAAGTAATCTCCATGGCGACCTCGCGCGTCTCCGATTTCCGCAGCGATACGGTCACGCGCCCCACGGACGCCATGCGGCGAGCCATGGCGGAGGCCGACGTCGGGGACGACGTCTTCGGCGACGACCCGACGGTTCAACGTCTCGAGATGCGAGCCGCCGAGATCCTCGGCAAGGATGCCGCGTTGTTCTGCGCGTCGGGCACCATGGCGAACCAGATTGCCGTTCGCTGCCACACGCGACCGGGCGACGAAGTGATGCTGCACGAGGGCGCCCACGTCTATCGCTTCGAGCAGGGCGGGCTCGCGGCCTTGCACGGTGTCCAGGCACGACCGCTGTCAGGTGCTCGCGGCGAGGTGCCCGTCGAGGTTCTCACCGCGGAGATCCGGGCCGACGATCCACATTTCCCGCGGACACGACTCGTGGTCCTCGAGAACTCGTTCAACTGGGGAGGCGGATGCGTCCTGTCGCGGGAGTACGTCCAGTCCGTCGCCGCCATGGCGCGGGCCAACGACCTCGCCCTGCATCTGGACGGCGCACGCCTCGCGAACGCCGCGGTCGCACTCGGCTGTTCGATCGCCGACCTGGCACGGTCGGCGGACACCGTGACGCTCTGCTTGTCGAAGGCGCTGGGTGCGCCCGTAGGCACGGTGCTCGGGGGGACGCGCGAGTTCATCAAGGCGGCACGCCGCGCACGCAAGCTACTCGGAGGCGGGATGCGTCAGTCGGGCATCCTCGCCGCCGCCGGCCTCCTCGCTCTGGATTCGCCACCGGACCTCGCGGCTGACCACGCGAGGGCGCGGCGATTTGCTGCCGCCGTGAGGTCGCTCCCGGGTACGACGGTCGTCGAGCCCGAAACGAACATCGTCGTGATTTCCATCGCGACGGCACCCATTCCCCGGATTCTCGCAGACCTGAAGGAGCGTGGCGTCCTCGCCGTGGGCTTCGGCGCCGGACGCGTCCGCTTCGTCATGCATCGCGACGTGGGCGATGACGACGTCCAACGGGCGCTCGACGCCCTCGGACTCGCAATCAAGAGGACGGATCAACGATGAGCGTGTTCAAGGCGTACGACGTTCGCGGGCTGTACGGGTCGGAGTTGGATGAAGCGCTCGCGCGGAAGATCGGCGCGGCATTCGTCACGGTCACCGGGGCGAAGTCCCTCGTCGTCGGACGTGACATGCGTGAGAGCGCGCCCAGGATCGCCGATGCTTTCATCGACGGCGCAGCCAGGTCCGGGGCCGCGGTCACCCGCATCGGGCTTGCGTCGACGCCCATGGCGTACTTCGGAATCGGTCATCTGGGTTCGGATGGCGGCGCGCAGGTCACGGCGTCGCACAACCCGGGCCCCTACATCGGATTCAAATTCTGCCGCAAGGGCTGCGTCCCCGTGTCGGCCGACACGGGCATCAAGGAGATGGAGCGGCTCATCCTGGGCGGGCTCCAGGTCCCGACGGCGGCTCCAGCCCCCGTGAAGGACGTGGACCTGCTCGACGCGTTCGCTGCGCACGTCCTCGAGTTCGGCCCTGCCATCAAGAAGCTCAAGGTCGTGATCGATGCTGGAAACGGCATGGGCGGGCACACCGTCCCGCGCATCCTCGCCCGGCTTCCGCTCGAGGCCGAGTGCCTGTACTTCGACCTCGACGGACGGTTCCCGAACCACGAAGCGAACCCCGTGAAGGCGGAGAACATCCAGACGCTCGTCGATCGCGTGCGTGCGACGAAGGCCGACGTCGGCATCGCGTTCGACGGAGATGCGGACCGCTGCGTGTTCATCGACGAGACGGGCACGCCGTGTCCGTCGGACGCCGTGACGACGCTCTTCGCCCAGGACCTCCTCCCGCGGGAGAAGGGCGCGCGGATCGTCTACGACCTCCGCTCGAGCCGCGCCGTGCCCGACATCATCAAGGAGTTGGGCGGCGTCCCGATCCGCGAGCGCGTCGGCCACTCGTTCATCAAGGCGACGATGCGCAAGGAGACGGCAGCCCTCGGCGGCGAGCTGTCCGGCCACTACTACTTCCGCGACAACTACTATTCCGACTCGGGCGAGATCGCCATGGTGATGCTGCTGTCGATCCTCTCGCGGTCGGGTGGGAAGCTGTCCTCGCTCATCAAACCGACGCGGCGCTACGTATCCACGGGGGAGATCAACTTCCACGTCGAGGACAAGGACCGTGTCATCGCGCAGCTGAAGCAGACGTTCAAGGACGGCCAGGTCGACGAACTCGACGGAGTCACCGTCGGTTACCCGAACTGGTGGTTCAATGTCCGCAAGAGCAACACCGAGCCGTTGCTTCGCCTGAACCTCGAGGCCGACACACCGGCACGACTTGCGGAGAAGAAGTCGCTTCTCATGCCCATGCTCGGCACTCCTGAATGAAGCCGCGCGAGCGCGTCGCTTCCCGGCGCGCGTGAACGACTTCGACTTCGTTCGCCGGTCTTAAGCCGCATCACCGCCCGCGTCGATCCAACAGCGGGCGCCGCAGGAGGGATCCCGGATGGCCCGCCATCCCGCGACCACGTCGCCGGGGCGCGCGGGTCGCATCGCGGTCGAATGCTGCGGCAAGGGCTGGGCGTCGAGAGGAGTTGTCGGTTCATGTCCGCACCTCGTAAACGGTTTGGGATCACTGCCAGGGTCGTGGCTCCGCTCGTCGTGGCGGGGGCACTTGCCGTTGGCGGATGCTGGTGGCTCGGGGAGCGTGCCGTCGGGCGCATGGATCCGGCGGCTGCGAGCGAGGCGTCGGGCGTCATGTCCGGTGTCCTGTGGACGGTTGCCGGGTGCATCGTGCTCGCCATCGCTGCCGTGGCGTTCGTCGCCCAGAACGAGATCGTCAAGCGGCTCCGCGAGCTGCGTGGCGTCATGGACGCACTCCAGCGCGGAGACATGACGGCGCGCGCGGCGATCGACGGCGGTGACGAGTTGGGTGACATCGCGCAATCGGCGAACGCCGCCATCGTCGGGCTTCAGCGCGCCATGGGAGCCGACGAGCTCGATTGGTCGCAGCTCACGGAGAGTCGCAACCTCAGCGCGCGGATGATCGCCCTCTCCGAGTGCACTTCCGTCGCCCTCGTCCTATCCGACGAGCGCGGCGTCGTTTCGTACGTCAACCCGGCGGCCCGATCGCTTCTCAGCCGCATCGCCGACCATCTGCCGACGCGGGCCCGCGAGTTCACGGGGCGCCAGGTGGGTGACGTGTTCCCCGGTGGGAGCAAGGCCGCCCGCATGGCGGACGACGAATCGCGCCTGCCGTTCAACGAGGTGATCGACGTCGGGAACGAGGCCCTCCACGTGGAGATCAGCCCGGTCGCCGCGGAAGACGGCACGTTCCAAGGGGCCGTCACCGCGATGCGGATCGCCGCCAAGGCATCCGCCGTCGTTGCGGCAGCACCGGTCATCCAGGCCGTGAACGACGATCACGTCGCCGCGGTCGCCGCCGCCGAGGCCGCAACGGCTGCCGCCGAGGCCGCCGCGGCAACCGCCACGGCCGCAGCTGGCGACGCCCAGGCGCGCGAGGGCGCTCAGGCGCGTCGTGTGGCCCAGGCCGCGCAGTCGCTCCTCGAGATCATCAAGGCTGCGTCGCAGGGCGACTTCAGCCGCGAGGTTCCCAAGCTTCCGGAGGATGTCCTGGCACCAGTCGGCGAGGCTCTCGGCCAGCTTCTGATGTCGGTCCGTCGTTCGCTGTCGCAGATCGCCACCTCGGCGAACAACCTGATGCCGTCGGCGACGTCGCTCGCGGGCATCGGCCGCGACCTGCGGAGCCGTGCGGACGAGACCAGCACGCGGGCCGACGCCGCCGCGTCTGCCAGCGTTCGCGTGGCCCAGAACGTGAACACCGTGGCGCAGGCCGCGCGCGAATTGAGCACGTCCGTGCACAGCCTGGCCAAGAGCGCCACCGATGCCGCGTCCATCGCGTCGAACGCCATGCGCCTCGTGGAGTCGGCCGGGTCGACCTTCGATGCACTCGGCAAGGCCGGGTCTGAGATCGGCAAGGTCGTGAAGGTCATTCACACGATCGCTTCGCAGACGAACCTGCTCGCACTCAACGCCACGATCGAGGCGGCGCGCGCCGGCGATGCCGGCAAGGGCTTCGCGGTCGTCGCGAACGAGGTCAAGCAGCTTGCGGGTGCGACGTCGAATGCGACGGGTGACATCACGCGCCAGGTCGAGGCCATCCAACAGGCGACCGAATCGGCGACGGCGGCCATCAACGAGATCCGCTCGGTGATCAACCAGGTCAGCGAGGTGTCGAGCTCGATCGCGAGCGCCGTCGAAGAGCAGTCGGCGACGACCTCCGAGATGAACCGCAACATGGGCGAGGCCGCGCGGAGCCTCGACGACATCGCGCAGAGCGCCAACGGCGTCGTCGATGCCGCTCGCAACACGACGGAGGCGGCGACGCTGATCCTGAAGGCTGGCGACGGCTTGAAGGAACTGGCCGACGGCCTGCGGTCGACGGCGTCGAAGCTCGTCACGCAGCGCTGAGGCGTTGCGCGTGCGGCCGCGTTCCTGCGCGGCCGCAGGTCAGCGGGGGTGTCGGGCCGACTCGCTCGACTCGCCGTTCGCGACGCGGATGATCGGGTCCCACGCGGCTTGCATGGTGGCCCGATCCTGGGCGGACACGGAGGCCGACGATCCGTCGGCTCGGACTGCATCGAGGCGCGGGTCGAGAGCCCAGGCCTCGGCCTCGTCGATCTTCAAGACACGCTCGCGGAGCGCGCGCGCCGCCGCACGAACGCCGTCGATCGCCAGAGTCCGGGCGCGGGCGCGGAAGACGTCATCGAACGCGGGCGTCGTCGTGGTGGAATTCGCCGATGCGAGCGCGAGCGCGGCGACGGCATCGCGCAAGCCGGACTCGACGGGCTGGGCTCGCGGGCTGCTCATGCGGGCTTCGCGATCGATCCGTGCGAACGACTCGAAGAGGCGCGCGTCGACGTCGAGCGCAGCCATGAGGCAGGCCGCAGCCTCGTCGTTCCTGCCGCGATGCTGGAGCGCGCGGGCGCGGAGGAGCACGGCCTCGACCGAGTCCGCGGGGCTCCCCTGATCGATGGCGACCCAGGCTGCCCGAAGCGACGCAGCGTCCTGCTCCCGACGTGCGGCGCCAGGGTGACCGACGATGCGCGCGGGGAGGGCCAGGGCTTCGGCGTCGTCATATCGGCCCTGCGCGATGCGGGCCGCCGCAGCGATCACGTCCAGATCTCCGTTGCGAGGTTGTGCGGAAAGGGCCTCCTCCCGCACGCTCACCACGTCATCGTGGCGACCGAGGATGAAGCTGAGCCGGGCGAGCTCGATCCGGGCCGCCTCCACACCGGCCGCGAGCCACCGGCGCGCGCGCGGCGCACGGTCCTTCGCAGGAAGGCTCCGCAAGGCCGAGCGGACGACGCCTCGCAGAGGATCGTCGTCACCATCAGGCCGTGTGGTCTCGCGCGGCAGCATGCCGACGGACTCGAGCGCGGCCTGGACGTCGTCGGCGAGGAGGAGCTCACGTACGAGCGACGCGCGAAGCACGGGATCGCCGGGCGCGTGTCGGAGTCCCTGACGCAGGACCTCCACGGCTTCGGCCCGCCGGCTGGACATCGCCAGCAACCGCCCGAGCTGGTCGCGGGCAAACGAGCCGCCCGGATCGAGCGCGACCGTGACCCAGGCGTGATCCGTCGCCTCGGCGAGGTCCGTCGTTTCGTTGATGGGTCCCTCCATCAGGAACGCGGCGAGATGGTAGTGCAGCCACAGGTCCCCGGCGTGGACGCGGACGGCTCGACGCAGCACGTCGACCGCGGCCGACCGCTCACCGGCGCGGGAGAGGGCGAGGGCGAGCAGGTCCAGGCTCCTCGGTGCCTTGGCCGTGGGATCGAGGTCGCGCGTGAGTTCGACGAGGGCCTCGCTGTCGTCTCGGATGACGGCGTCCCGAAGCGTGGCTCGCCACGGGTCGGCGTCGGCGAGTTGGAGGATGCGCAAGAGGCGCTCGGCAGTTCGCGGAACCGCACCGGTTCTCGGTGGGCCGCCGGGGCCTCCACGGGGCCGGGGGCGCGAGGACGCGCCTGGCGGGGGGCCGAAATCAGGCGCGGGCTCGTGTCCTCGCCCCCCGGGGCCGTGACCGCCCGGAGCACCTGGCGGCGACCGCCCGGCCTCACGACCAGCGCCCGGGGGACGTGGAGAGTCGGGGCGGACCGTCGTCGTGGCGTCCGTCGCCGTCTCGTCCCTGAGGCGGGCGACCCAATCGTCCATGGCGGAGATGAGGCTCGACCGGAGGGGCTCGCTCGTGTGCTCGACGATCGACGCCGCGGCCTCGGGGGATTGGGAACCGGGGTCGATCTCCAAGGACCGGAACAGCTCTCCGTAAACTCGTAGGGCTGCCTCGGACTCGTCGGCGCCCGCGGAACGCAACTGCTCGAGCCGAGTGCGGATGTTGGCGTCGCGCTCGCGCCGCTGGTCGCGCGCGCGTGCCGCTTCGACGGAGGATTCGAGGTGCTCCGTGGCCGCGGCTAACTCGGCGCCGACCGCAGCGCTCGCCGGGTTGGCGGCCATGAGACCGCGCGCGCGACCGAGGGCTTCGCCGGCAGGTCCAAAGGCCTCGGCCGCGATCAGACGCTCGGCCTCACCGAGCACGCCGCGGAGGCGGACGTCGTTGGCGTCGGTCTCCTGCCGTCGTTCATTCTCCTGCCAGGCGAACAAGACGCCCCCGGCGAGGAGCAAGGTGATGACGAAGATGGACATTCCGACGGTGCGCCGTCGGGCCCGACGTTCCTCGTTCGCGCGGCCCCGAGCCTCCGCTGCCGACAGCTCGGCGCGGTGAGTGCGTTCATCCATCTGCGAGCGGTGCACGCTGATGGCTCGCGCCACTTCGCCGGCGTCGGCGGGACGTCCGGCGCGATCGGCGCTCATGCAGCGGATCGCCAGGGCGCAGAGCTCGGTGTCGGAGGTGGACGTCGTCAGGCGAGCGACCGCGGCTGCGAGGTCGGCGTTCTTCGCTGCCGTCAGGGCGTCCTGCGTCGGCGTGGCCGCGAACGGAGGTGCGCCCGTGAGGATCTCGCAGAGGATCGCACCCAACGCGAAAACGTCCGCGCGTTCGTCGAGGGAGTCGATCTCTCCGCGGGCCTGTTCAGGCGGCATGTACGCGGGGGTTCCGAGCACGGCACCGGAGACGGACTTCGAGCTGTCCTCTGATGTCCTGATCGTCGTGGGACGCTCGACCGGCGGAGACGGCACGGCACGCACGGGAGGTGGCGACGCTGGCGTCCGCAGGACCTTGGCGAAGCCCCAATCGACTACGCGGATCTCGCCGAAGGTGCCGACCATCACGTTCGACGGCTTCAAGTCGCGATGGATCACACCACGGCTGTGTGCGAACGCGAGCGTGTGGCAGATCTGCTCGTAGATCCCGAGGAAACGACCGCGGTTTTCCGCGGGGTCCTTCCGCTCGGCGAGAAGGGCCGCGAGCGTCTGCCCTCGGACGAGTTCCATGGAGATGAACGGGCGGTTCTGCGCATCGACGCCGACTTCGTGGATCGGCACGATGCCCGGGTGCTGGAGTTGGCCGCCGATCTGCGCTTCCTGGAGGAAGCGAGCGACGAGTTCTCCGTCGTGGCAACGGTCGGCGCGCATCACCTTCACGGCGACTTCGCGGCCGAGGCGTTCGTCACGGGCGCGATGGACGACGCCCATGCCGCCACGGGCGATCTCGGCGAGCAACAGGTAGCGGCCCGTCAGCGGGCGCTCGAACGGGTCCGCGGTCGAGGGAGAGTCTGCCGGGCGATAGGCGTTCGCCATCGCGCGATCCCACAGCGCGTCCGAGTCGTCGCTGGCGACGGTGTCCTGGTCATGCGGGGAGTCCGTCATCGCTCGGAGCCCAAGAGCGAGAGGATGCGGGCGCATTCGGTCTCGAGGGATCGAGGGTCGGCCGGGCCGTGGAAGGAGAGCTCGGCGCGCAACGAAGCTTTGAACTCCTCCCGCGCACGCCGGTACATGGCGTGGACCCGCTCCGCCGGCAACTCCCAGGCCTTCGCGATGTCCCGAATCGGCAAGCCATCGCGGAAACGTAGATCGAGCAACTCCACGCGGCGCCGCGCCTCGGGTTCGACGGCCTCGCGTCGTTGCCTGTCGCGCGCGCGAACGACGAGCGCCTGCGCCCACGCACGGTCGAACGCTGCGGACGGCGTGCTGTCGTCAGTTGGCTCCTCGAAGGTGGCGGTCGCCGCATCCGTCGAGATCTCGCGGTTGCGGCGCAGGCGCTCCTCGACTCGCCGCGCGACGTTCCGGACGACTCCGTAGAGGAACGTCCGGAACGCGCCGCTGCCTTCGCGATCGACGCCGTGGAGTGCGCCTCCGGCACGGAAGCACTCGAGGAAGACCTCCTGCACCGCGTCGTCCAGGCTCGGTGCCATGCGGCCGTTCTGCCAGCGCGAGGCGAGGTACGCGCGGACGACGTCGAGGTAGATCCCGGCGAACGTGGCGCGAGCCTGGGTGTCGCCCGCGGCGGCGGCCATCACCATGGTCCAGCACGTGGAGTCTGTCGGCGCCATGAGGTGGGTTGCCGCCTGCGTGTCGGCGGCGGCGTTCGGTCATACGGAGCCCTCCCCGTGGCGGCAAGTTCCGCCGCCGTGCAGCCCGGTGGAAAAAAAGCCACCGCAGACTGCTGAAACCTCCACGCCGCCGGAGTCAGGGAGTGAATCGGAACGATCACCAACCACGCCCCTGCCGGACACGTTGGTTTTCGGAGACATTCATGAGTTCCGTTCGGTTTTCGTTCGTCCTATCGATCGTAGCGGTGATCGCGGCCTCCGGCCTCTCGCAAAACTGCCCGAAAGGGTCGGTCGTCCTCTCGGTGTCGCCCGCCAATCCGGCGCCCGGCACACCGATCACGATCAGCGTCACTGGCACAGCCGGTAGCTGGGTCACGATGTATCGCAGTCCAAACCTCGGGCAGACGACGCTTTCGGGCGGGCCTCTCGGCGGGACCGTGATCTGCCTCGCCGCACCCATGTTCTCGTGGTCGTTGGGGCCGATCCCCGCGTCGGGGACGAAGACGGTTCAGTACCAGACGTTCGCCAGCGCTGCGGGGCAGACGGTGAACTACCAGGCCGTGACGCATCAAGGCGGAAGCGCGCCGGTGAACGACACGAGCAACGTGGCGTCGATCACGTTCACGACGCCGACGCCTCCCACGTGCAACCCGGGAGCGGTGCAGCTCGCCGTCAGTCCGAGCAATCCGCCCGCCGGCACGCCCGTGTCGGTCACGGTCACCGGCGCGCCCGGTGCCCATGTCACTCTCTTCCGCGGCGCGGCCGCCGGGGCCACGCAACTGAACGGACCTGGTCCCCTGAGCGGAACCGTCATCTGCCTCAACAGCCCGTTCAACGCCATTCCGTTCGGCACGCTCGATGCCAACGGCACGAAGACGGCGAACGTTCCGACGCCGCCGAACGTGGCCGTGGGCGCGACGTGGACCTTCCAGGCCGTGACGAGCGTTGGTGCTCAACAGAGTGCGACGATCGACACGAGCAACACGGTCACCGTGACGTTCGCCGCGGCTCCGCCTCCGCCGCCCTGCACTCCGGGGGCGCTCGTGCTGGCGATCACGCCGGACGTGCCCGTCACCGCAGGTGCCACGATCACGACGGCGGTCACTGGACCGGCGGGCGCGCACATCTTTCTCGCCGAGAGTCACCAGCTCGGCTCCACTTCACTGCCCGGCAGCACGCTCTCTCTGTGCCTGGGCATGCCGCATTTCCTCCACCCGCTGGGCGTGATCCCTGCCGGCGGGACCCTGTCGCTCTCGCACGTCGTACCGGTGAGCGCGAATCTTCCTGGCAACGTGACGGTCTACTACCAGGCCGTCTCGGTGAGCGGTGGCCCGGGTCAGGCCCACACCTATGACACGAGCAACACCGACTCGCTGATGTTCTGATCCCTGTCTCTCCGTTCGTCAGGCGCCGCCGCGATCGACCCTCGCGCTCCCAGGTCGCGGCGGCGCCGCTTTTTTTCCGCCAGACTCCGCCTGGCCGGACGGCAGGGCTCCGCCCTGCCCAAACGGACGAGAGGCGATACACGCGACGCGCCCGCGCCGCATCTCGCGGTTTCCAACTCGCCGTCGTATCTTCGAGCTTCGCGGCCGGGACTTCCGTCTATGATGCGCGTCCCGGCCGCTGGGTCTTTCTCGGGAAACGACGCATGACGAACCTCCGCGTGCTGCTCTCGTGGGCGGTGTGCCTGACGCTGCGAGCCCTCGCATCAGCACAAGAGACGCTCCCTTCGTCTCCTTGCCCCAACCCGAACGCAAGATTCGACTGCGGCTGGGGGACTCGTCTCGCGGGACCGAAGGGCGATCGGCTCGACGCCATCGCAACGCGACCCGATGGATCGATCGTCGTGGCGGGGCGGACCGAAGCTGGCGGAATACCCGTTACCGCTTGGGCATTTCAGCGGACCGTTCACACAGTCCCCGCGGGCGGTCGTAGCGCGTCGACGGTCGCCGGTGACGCATACATCGCGAGATACGACGCGACGGGCCAGCTCCTGGCTGCGACGTACTTCGGAGGTTCGGACGACGAGTCTTCGATCGACGACGGACCACTCAGCGCCGACGCGTTCCAACGGCTCGTGAGAAGACACGCGGCCGCTGCTGTCCCACGCTGCCCGTCCTTGGCCGGAAGAAACGTGACTCCCCACACTCTCCGGCACGCCGCGGCCATGGATCTGCTCCGCCGAGGAGTTGACATCACCGTGATCGCCTTGTGGCTCGGTCATGAGTCCATCGAGACGACTCACGCCTACTTGCACGCGGACATGCAGATCAAGGAGAAGGCCCTCGCGCATGCCTCCACGTCCGCCGCGGCATCGGCTCGCTACGCGCCGGACGACTCCCTTCTCGCGTTCCTTTCTGCGCTTTGATTATGCCGCGTGCGCAAGCCAAGTCGCCACCGGTCTCCCTATCGTCGGCTGCTTCGCGCGGCATAACCAGGCAGTCGGCATGACGCTGCCGAGCGAGCGCTGCGCGCGGTCGCGGTTGGGCGCAAGAACTGGACGTTCCTCGGGAGCGAGGTCGGCGGTGCGACGGCGCAGGTGATGCTCACGCTTGTCATGAGTGCCAGGGAAGTCGGCATCGACCCGAGGATGTATCTGCGCGACGTGCTCCTGCGAGTCCGCACGGGTGCGGACATCGCGACTCGGACACCACGTGGCTGGAAGAAGCGGTGGATGCCAGAGGTCCTGGCTCACCGGCAATCGATCGTCGAGCGCGTGCTGGCGCGGCAGGCCGCCGCCGCGGCGACTTCGGCTTCAGCAGGGGCCTGACCCGAGTCGCGCCACCGAATCCTGAGGTGCGAGGCGCAGGGGCTGGTTCGCCTAACGCGTACCGACCTGTCGGCACGTTTCGTGGGTTCAGGTGTGGGTACGGTTGGCACCTCCCAGTTGGGACCGAGTTGCTCATCAATCGTGATTGAACGTCAGTAGCCAAAGACCAAGCCAACGGCATTGGTCAAGTCCAAGCCAATCGGAGAGCTGCTCGGGATCGCGACCGCTTGCAACGCGAACGGCTGGCCGGCCAAGGCCGGATCCTGCGGAAGGCTCACCACTGTGCTCCAGGAGCCAAGGCTGTCCGTCGCGAAGGGCAGGGGCGGTTGGACGGACCCAAGGTCCAGATACGCCTCGCACCCCGACACGACCACCAGAGGCACCGAAGCCAGCAAGCCGACATACAGCATTCCGGAAGCCAACGGCACGGCATTCGTCACCGATAGGGTCATCGTCTGCCCGAGCACAGGAACGGAGATCGCCAGAGTTGGAGGCAGCGGCGTGCTCCCACAGCCTGTGCCAACCACGGTTGCTGTCGCGAGTGGAACCCGATACACGTAGGCCGCACCGGAGAAGGGCGCGCTGTTGTTGCTTTGGTTGCCGTTCACGCCCGTAGCGTTGCTGCCCTCCCACGGCGCCCCCACGACGACCGTGTCGCCGGAGACCGAGACCGCGGCGCCGAAATGGTCGCTATAGTCTGTGTTCGAGGCCTTGAGGTAGGCGTGCTGGCTCCAGGTAGTGCCGTTCCGAACAAAGAGATAAGCGGCACCGGAAAGGAGCCCGCTATTGTCGCTTTGGTTACCGTTCACGCCCGTTGCGTTGCTGGATTCGGAGTACGCGCCCACGACGACCCAGTCGCCGGACACCGAGACGGCGTAGCCGAAGTGGTCGCCAGCGTCGGTGTTCGAGGCCTTGAGGTAGGCCTGCTGGGTCCATGTGGTGCCGTTGCGGACGAAGACATAGGCCGCCCCCGAACTCAGTGCGCTGTTGTTGCTCTGGTTGCCGTTGACGCCCGAAGCGTTGCTGCCTTCTACCGACGCCCCCACGACGACTGTGTCGCCGGAGACCGATACCGACCAGCCGAAGGCGTCGCCTGCGTCGGTGTTCGATGCCTTAAGGTAGGCCTGCTGGCTCCAGGTGGTGCCGTTGCGGACGAAAACGTAGGCCGCACCGGCGTCGGGCGCGCTGTTGTCGCTTTGGTTGCCGTTCACGCCCACAGCGTTGCTGGATTCGTGAAACGCCCCCGCGACGATCGTGTCGCCGGAGACCGAGACCGTGTAGGCGAAGAAGTCGAAATAGTCGGTGTTCGAGGCCTTGAGGTAGGCCTGCTGGGTCCATGTGGTGCCGTTGCGGACGAAGACGTAAGCCGCACCGGAATTCCCAGCGCTGTTGTTGCTCTGGTTGCCGTTGACGCCCGTAGCGTTGCTGCCTTCTCCCAACGCCCCCACGACGACCGTGTCCCCGGAAACCGAGACGGAAAACCCGAAGTAGTCGTCTATTCCTGTGTTCGAGGCCTTGAGATAGGCCTGCTGGGTCCAGGTGGTGCCGTTGCGGACGAAGACGTAGGCCGCACCGGAGTTATGCGCGTTGTTGTTGTTTTGGTTGCCGTTCACGCCCGTTGCGTTGCTGGATTCGAAATACGCCCCCACGACGATCGTGTCGCCGGACACCGAGACGGCGTAGCCGAAGTGGTCGACTGTCTCCGTGTTCGAGGCCTTGAGGTAGGCCTGCTGGGTCCAGCTGGTGCCATTGCGGACGAAGACGTAGGCCGCACCGGAGTATGGCGCGCTGTTGTTGCTTTGGTTGCCGTTCACGCCCGTAGCGTTGCTGGATTCTTGGTACGCCCCCACGACGACCGTGTCGCCCGAGACCGAGACCGATTGGCCGAAGTAGTCGGTGGCGCCTGAGTTCGAAGCCTTGAGGTAGGCCTGCTGCGCGATCGGATCGATCGTCAGGGGATAGCGTGCGCCTTGCTCTTCGACCGTGAGCAGCAATCCACCGTTCTGTACCTGCCAAGTCGCCGCGAGCGTCTTTCCGTCCTGATCGAGCACCTTCAGCCCCGCGTAGCGAAGCACAGCGCCGCCCGTATCGTCGACAAAGTTGACGTCGTGACCGTCCTTCGAGACCTCGGGGAGGAGACCGCCGCGCACGGTCAGCGAGAGTGTCAGGCATCCACTCGCATTCGGCGCTCTTTCGTGCACGGTGTAGCCGTGCTCGAGGCCCCGCTGGTCATTCACGTACCACTCGGTGAGCCGCGCGTCCCAATCGTAGGCCAGGCGCGCGCCCACGGTCGACACAGCGAGTGGCCGCGCGACCTGCCGCTGAGCTTTGGGCCAGCCGTAGGCCATGAGACTCAAGCCCCAGCTCCAGTTGCCCGTATCGGGCGTCGTGGTGGTCCCACGCCCGTCGAAGCTCGTGCTCCATCGTTGACCGGGATTGCGCGCGCGGTGGGTGCCATCGGTCGGGAAGACCTTGTACTGCCCCGTTTCGTATGCGGCTTGGATGGTGGACCAATCGCTTGCGGTCAGCCCCTGCGGGGGCTTGGATTCGGGGCTCGGCGTCGTCGGTGCGTGTGCGCCTGGATCGGACGCATCGACCGTTGCCTGCGCGAGAACTGCAACTGAGAGGTTCAGTGAAAAAGCGGCGAGGAAGGCAAGACGTCTCATCATCGGAGTGCTCCCGCTGAGAATCGACCACGACGAACGCAAATTGAACTCACGGTAATCGGCGGAACGGGCCGCAAGCATAGCGCTGTTTCCGAACTCCGCAGACCTATGAGGGCCCCCAGCCGTCGCAGCGCAGGAATCTACGTTAGTGACGACCACATCGATGCGGCGGAATCGGCTGGAGAGACTGCCCGCTCGACTACGCCCCATGCGGCAACGAAGGCGGGGAGATCGCCACGATCCTACGCGCGTCGGGTGCTTTCGGAGAGGACGTCCCTTCGACGTTGGTTGAGCAGGAGCCCGAGCTGCCTCCCGAGCCCCGGCAGGCGAGGTGGCCGCGAGTGGCCTCGTCCAGCGCGTGCCGTCGCTCCGCGGCCCTCAGTCCGCCGGCGTCGATGCTGGAGCGACTAACCCATTGGCCCGACCGGCTCACCTCACCACATCCTGGTCGCCGCAGCATGACGTCGAGTCGCTGATTCCGTCGCCGAGCGTCGTGAGTGCGGGCCCGGGCCGGCGTTTGCCAGCCGCGGGCGCGATCGAGTCGAGCGTCCGGGCATCGTAGAGGCGGCCGTTCACCATGACGCCGCTGATCGATCCGATGTTCGCGATGTCGTCGAGGGGGTTCTTGTCGAACACCGCGAGGTCGGCGAGCTTGCCGGACTTCAACGAGCCGACGAGCTGATCGATGCCGAGCGAGCGTGCCCCGCCCATGGACGCCACGCGCAGGCATTCGAGCGGTGGGAGCCCGCCCTGGCCGAACATCATGATCTCCCAGTGCGCGCCCAGGCCCTGGAGCTGACCATGCGACCCGATGGCCGCTGAAACGCCGCGCCGGTGAAGCTCGGCGGCCGACTTCGCGAGCTCGAAGTGGTTGAACTCGTCGTCAGGCGCCATGGTGCGCCGACGCGAGCGACTGTCGACGACGGAGCGGGGGACGAACGTCAGGAGGTGTTCGTTCTCCCACACGTTCGTCTTCTGGTACCAGTAGTTCTCGCCCCAGATTCCGCCGTAGCCGACGATCAGCGTGGGCGTGTAACCCGTGCCGCTCGCGGCGAAGAGGCGCAGGACGTCTTCGCGCAGCGGTGCCACGGGCAGCGCGTGCTCGACCGTCGTGTGACCATCCATCACGTGCGTGAGGTTGTAGGGGAGCGTCGATCCGCCCTCGGGGACGACGTTCATCTGAAGCTCGCGAGCCGCTTGCAGGATCTGCTGCCGTTGCTCACGCCGGGGCTGGTTGTAGGACTTTACGGACCACGCACCGTGCGCCTTCACGCGGCGCAAATGCGATCGCGCATCCTCCAAACTGTCGACGACGGCTTTGAAGTTGCCCTCGGCGCCGTAGAGGATCGTGCCGGTGCTGAAGATTCGCGGGCCGAGGACCGTCCCGGCCTTCTGCAGCTCCGACATGGCGAAGACGAACTTCGTGTCGTTGCTCGGGTCGTGGGTCGTCGTCACGCCGAACGCGAGGTTCGCGAGATAAGGCCAGTAGCTCTGCGGCATGAGCCCACCGCTGCTCGCCCACATGTGCGAGTGAATGTCGACGAATCCCGGTGCGATCGTCTTGCCCTTCGCATCGATGACCTGCGATCCAGCGGGCGCTGCGGTCGACGCCGACGGCCCGACGGCCTCGATCCGGTTCCCGCGGATCACGACCGTTCCGTCCTCGATCACCTGGTCGCCCTCGAGCGTGATGATCCTCGCGTGGACGAACGCGACCGTGCTCGACGGCACGTCGGCCTTCCCATCGAATCCCAGCTCGATCGTGCGGTTTCGTTCCCAGACCTGCTGCGTCGGCGGGCTCTCCGGTTTCCTGTCGGGGAACAAGGCCGTCACGTCCGTCTCGCTGAGCGTGCTTCCCAGGTGATGGTAGAGCTTCGTTCCGTCCTTCGACCACGAGAGGAACTCGCCCGCATCTCGGCTCACCTTCACGCAGGGCAGGTTTCCCATGCCCGGTGAAACGCCGACGGCTCGGCCCGTGGCCGGCAGCCTGCAGACGTACGTCTGCCACAACTCCGTGAATGCGAGCATGCGCTCGTCCGGTGACAATGCGAACTCCGTCGCGCGCGCGGACGTGGCGAGCGTGTGGCGGTCTTGTCCCTCGAGAGATGTGCTCACGAGGGCTGCGCCCTCTCCTTCACGATCCTGCAGAAGCAGGCGACGATCCTTGTCGTGGAACCGTGGACGGGAGCCGCGGTCGGTCACGAACTCCGCGGGCGCCGACCCGTCCGCCGGAACGCGGTAGATCCCCGGCTTGTTGCTCCATCGACGGCCGCGATAGGCATCGCCGCCGAGCTTCTCGAACACGATCCACCGTCCGTCGCTCGACCAGGATGGGTTGGCGTAATGGCCAGGCTCCGACGTCAGCTTGCGGGGCGGGCCCGTGGTGCCGTCGGCGGCCGGCGCGCCAGTGACCCACAAGGCGCCGGCCTCCTGGTCGTCCCACGACACGAAGGCGAAGCTCGAAGCGTCGGGCGACCACGCCGGCATGAACGAGAAACCCCCGCCGGTTCGAACCGCGACGGGAGTGGGATTCGTCGCGCCATTCGGCAGGTAGCGGATCCCACCGAGAGCCTGGCACAGGATGCCCTTCTCGCTCACGGACGGCCAGCGCACCTCGTGGACGCGGAACGTGTCGCCGCCGAACTCCGGCCGGACGCGGACGGTCGCCGCGATCGTCTGCTTGACGTCGGCCTCGAAGGGGATCATCCGCGCTGCGCCGGTCCGCGCGTCGATGCGCCACAGGTGGCCCTGCGCCGACACGACGAGCGACGCCCCGTCCGGCATCCACGCGAAATGCGGATGAACTCCGAAGATCGCCCAGGTCTCCTGCTGGTCCTTGCTCAGCCCCTCGAACACCGTCGTGTCCGCGCCGCTGGCGATGTCGTGGAGCATGAGGACCGTCTTCGCGCGGCTCCGATGCACGTAGGCGATCGACTTCCCGTCGGGCGAGATCTTGGGGCGGATCGCGCCGCCGGGTCCGCCGACGGCCACGATCTTCTCGCCAGTCTTCAGGTCGACCCGGTTGATGGCGTAGATGCCGGCGTTGGGATCCTTGTTGTACTCGAAGGATGCGCCGGGACTCGTGTCCTCGGAGTAGTAGAGGAAGCGCCCGTCCGGTGAGAACTCGGGTTCTCCTGCGTCCATCTGGTCGTTGCGCTTGGTGGTGAGAGGCACGCCATCGCCGCCGGAGAGGGCGTAGAGCCACACCTCTCCCGCGCCGAGCGAGCGCTGCGACGTGAAGTGCTTCCGCGCGGCGACGAATCGGCCGTCCGGCGAGACGCACGGTGAGTTGAGGAGCCGGTACGACTCCTTGGTGATCTGTCGCGCGTTGGCGCCGTCGGGATCCATGACCCAGACGTTGTCGCCGCCGCCCTGGTCCGACGTGTACACGATCGATTTGCCATCGGGCGCGTAGCGAGGCTGGCAGTCGAACGCAGGTCCGGAGCGGATGCAGGTCGCCTTGCCGCCTTCGATGGGCAGCGTGTACACGTCCCCGAGGAGATCGAACGCCAGCGTGCGGCCGTCCGGCGACACGTCGACGTCGATCCACGTGCCTTCGGTCGTCGTGAAGTTCACGTCCTTCGACGGCGCGTAGAAGGTGCGAACGTCCCACCCCTTGTCGGGCGCGGCAGGGAACGACTCGGGGCGCGTCGCGACCGACGGCCGCGACTCCTGGGCCACGATCGGAACGAGGGTGAATGCGGTCAGACAGACGCCGAGAGCGAGCCGGAGCGATGGGCGCATGGCGCCGATGATCGGCGTCCGCGAGCCGCGTGGCAAGCCTCGGCCTGTGGTAGAACCCGGGCCATGCGAGCGCCGATCGTGCTCCTCACCGACTTCGGGGACGGTTACTTCCAAGGCGTCATGAAGGGCGTCATCCTGGCGCGCGCGCCCGGTGCCACCATCGTGGACCTGGACCACCACATCACGCCGGGGGGGATTCTGCAGGCCGGCTACGTGCTGCGAAGCGCGATCACGTACTTCCCGCCGGAGTCGATCTTCGTCTGCGTCGTCGATCCGGGCGTCGGGAGTGCGCGCCGGCGACTCCTCGTCGAGCATCCGGATGGGCCTTTTGTGATCGCGCCCGACAACGGCCTCGTCACCGGGCTGTTGCGGAGCTGGCCCCGATGCGTCGTCCGAGAGCTCGCCAACCCCGCGTGGTTCCTGCCAGAGGTCTCGGCGACGTTCGAAGGGCGGTCGCGCTTTGCCCCTGCAGCTGCCGCATTGGCCCTGGGGGCTCGTTCGGCCGACGCGGGCGTCGTCCTGACGGATCCCGTGCAGCTCGACGGTGCGGAGTGTCGCGTCTCGAAGAGTGCCATCGAAGGACGCGTCGTGTACATCGATCCCTTCGGCAATCTCGTCACGACGATCGACGACGCGAGCCTGTCGGCCTTCGCGGCGCCCACGGCCGTCACGGTGGACACGGGTCGTTCGTTCATCGTGGGGCTTTCGCGGAGCTACAGTGACGCCGAACCCGGAGCCCTGCTGGCCTACGTCGGCAGCACGGGTCATCTGGAGATCGGCGTGCGCGACGGCCATGCGGCCGAGCGACTCGAAGCGTCGATCGGCACGGCCATCATCGTGCGCAAGAGGACTGGCTCATGAGATTCCTGTTCGTCGAAGCCTTCGCTGGCGCCTCCGGCGACATGTTCTTCGGGGCGCTCGCCGATCTGGGGGTGTCCGTCGCGGAAGTCGAACAGGCGCTGCGCACGTTGCCGCTCCCGGGCTGGAGACTGTCCTACGAGAAGACGCGGCGAGGGGCCATCGCGGCCACGAAGGTGCACGTGCACCTCGACGCGTTGGGAGGCGGCGAGGAGG
Organism: Planctomycetota bacterium; assembly: GCA_044222185.1. Taxonomy (GTDB): domain Bacteria; phylum Planctomycetota; family CAIWVZ01; genus JBGANV01. The sequence continues at coordinate 1,315,551 of JBGANV010000001.1, read as the reverse complement.
GATATCTGACCGCCGACGCACACGGGCATCGGCACGGCGATCGGCATCATCACGACCACGACCACGATCACGGGCATCAGCATCATCACGACGACGCAAGCTCGCATGCGCCGCACCACCCCCACCTCCACGAGCACGGACGGACGCCCGGGGAGATCCTGTCGATCATCGATCGGTCCGGCCTCCCGCAACCCGTCAAGGCCCGCGCGTCCGACGTGTTCCGCGCACTCGCTGCGGCGGAGGCTCGCGTCCACGGCATGACGCCCGAGTCCGTCCACTTCCACGAGGTGGGCGCGGTCGACGCCGTCGTCGACATCTGTTCGACCGTCATGGGGCTCTGGCTTCTCGGCGTGGAGCGCGTGTTCTGCAGTTCGGTCACGACGGGCTTCGGCTCGGTGCGCTGTGCACATGGGATCGTGCCCGTGCCAGCGCCCGCGACGCTCCATCTGCTGATGGGGATTCCGGCACGTCCGGGTGCCATCGAGGCCGAGCTCCTGACTCCCACCGGCGCCGCGCTGTTGAAGACGTTGGTGACCGATTGGGTTGCGCCGCCGCTTCACCGGGCGCTCGCGACGGGCTTCGGCGCCGGCAGCTCGGATTGGGACGCGTTGCCGAACGTCCTTCGCGTGACGCTCGGAGAGGCTGACGATCGCGCTCCTCGCGCGGCTGGTGCACCGACCACCGTCCGCGTCGCCGAGTTCGAGGTGGACGACATGCGATCCGAAGCCCTGGGATTCCTGCGCGAGCGCCTGGAGGCCGAAGGCGCGCTCGACGTCTCCATGCATGCCGTGCAGATGAAGAAGAACCGGCCCGGCCACCGCGTCACGGTCCTCCACGCACCGGACCGCGCCGATGCGATTCGGGACGTGATCTTCCACCACAGCACCACGTTCGGGTTCCGCCATCGGGAGAGCGACCGCACGGTCCTCGATCGCGAGATCGTGTCGATCGAATGCGACCTGGGGACCTGCCGCGTGAAGGTCGGTCGTTGGGACGGTCGCGTGATCCGCGTGCGACCCGAATACGAGGACGTGGCGTCGATCGCACGACGGACGGGGCTGTCGGCGGAGGCCGTCGAGGTTCGCGTGCTCGCGGCGTGCCGCGCGCGTGGCTTGGAGCCATAGGCGAACAGAGTCAGGCGTTCATCGCGTCCGCAGGTGGCGCGCCAGCGCGGCGACGTTCGCGGCGAGGGGCTCGATGTGGCGGCTCACCCAACGGTCGTGAATCTGCTGGATCGGCAGCGGGTTCAGGTGATTCCACCGCTCGCGTCCCATCCATTCGACGGAAACAAGACCGGCGCGCTCGAGCACTCGGAGGTGCTTCATCACGGCGAATCGCGAAAGCCGTCGGTGAAGGCTCGAGAGCTCACCCGTCGTACGGGGCCGCTCGCGCAGCGCGTCGAGGATCCGGCGACGCGTCGGATCGGCGAGGGCCTTCCAGATCCGATCGTCGGCCGGCGCACGGCGTCGCGGCGTGAGCGTCACGCGCGGTGGCCGTCCTCGACCCACGCCTTGAGCCCGTCTTCGACGAGGAGGCGCCAGCCCTCCGTGATCGCGGCGTCGCGGTTGGACTTCACCCAGCCGACGCCCGCATCACTGACCTCCACGATCGTTCGCTTCCCCTCGGTGCGCAACGCGAAGGTCGTCACGGACGTCAGCGGTCCGCCGAAGCGCGGGGAGAGGTGTCCGGCGAGCTCGAGGAGGTGAGGCGGGTCGATGGCGATCACCGTGAACCACAAGGCCCCGCCCCCGTTCCCGTAATCCTCGAAGGCGCGCCCGCCGACCGTGGGTTCGATGGTGAAGCTTCTGGTCGTCGGGGACGTGTAGAAGTCCTTCCGCCACCATACCGTCGTTTCCTGCACGAGCCCCTTCCAGACGCGCTCGATGGGAGCTTCCACGGCGACCTCGATCCGACTGGCCGAGAGCGTCGCGGACTTCCCGGCGATCGAACCCAGCGCCGAGGGGGCGCACCCGGACTCGGGCTGCGGCGTGGACCTGGCCTTGCGCGGCTTTCGGAACGTCTTCGTGCGGCTTTGGGAACGCGTCTTCGCCATGGCTCGTGCTCCTCGTGTGTCGGTTCCGCCGAGCGCGGTTCGAAAATAGGTGACCCGATGGTCACATGTACGGCGCGCGACGTCGACCGGTCTTCGGTGGATCGATGGGGGACGCGTCTACGTGGTGCCGACGGACACGAGTACGAGATTCTCGGTGATCGCGATCGGCGGCTTCGAGCCGGAGAACTGCCGGATGATCGCGTTCGTCGGGGCTGCCGCACGGCGATCGAGGAGGATCCAGGCGGGCGACCGGCGTCGCACGATCTCGGCGCGCGCGGCGGGCGGCGTCGATTTGGCGAAGAACGTCCGGATCTCCTGGCGCCGATCCGCCTCGTCCGTGACGAAGGCCAACGGGTTCGGCGTGGCGACGACGTGCCCCGTGATCGCTGGGATCAATCGCGAGAGGTCCAGGTCGGCGAGGATCACGTCGTCGTGACCGACGTGGTCCTTGAGCTTCGCGAGGCGCTCGATGACCGGTGGCGCCTGGAGGGTGAACGTCTGCATCGCGAATCGGTGGCCCCAGCATTGCAGCATGGCCGCGGCCGCGAGCAGCAAGGCCGCTGCGCGTTGCAGCCCGGGCCGACGCTCTCCGAGTCGAGCCATGGCTCCGACCAGCCCCGCAGCGATCGCCAGATGGCTGACGTTGGCCATGGCCGCGATCACCCGTCCGTAGGCCCATCGCTCCGTGGCCCACGCGAGAACGTAGAGCGCGAGGAGCAGCGCGAGCGCAACCAGGCCCGCGTGAGTGAGGCCCTGACGCCGGACGGCCAGGGCGAGCGGCAGGATCCCCACGAGCGCGGGGCCGAGTCGAGCGAGCGGTTCGACGTAGAGGTCCCGGTTCTCCGTGTGGAAGGCGGCCGTCCCCGTGCGGAGGAGATCCAGGAAGGGGAAGTAGGGCCACAGGAAACAGAGCGGGACGCAGAGAGCGAGCAGCCCGAGGGGGAGGGCGCGTCGCAGCAGTGGAATCGGGGCAGGCGCACCGACGACGAGGCCCACGGCGCCTGCGGCGAATCCAACGGCGGTGATCGGGTGAGTCAGGACGAGTGTCGCCGCGCCGAGAAGCCAAAGACACATCTGGACCGGCCTGGGCTGGCGGCAGATCCCGGGAATGCCTGACAGCAACAGGAACGTGAGCGACGTGGCGAATGCCGACGGGTAGGAGAGGACCGCCGCTGCATTCGACGCGTGGAAGAAGCCGCTGTAGCGCCACGCGGACGGAGCCCAGGCGAGAAGCGTCGCCGCCAGGAACAGGGACCAGACGCTCGCGGCGTGCCTCGGCGCCAGGCTCGACCACCACGGCATCGTGCGTTTGACGAACGACCAGGATGCGTAGACGAGGAGCAGTGCGTTCGCGATCGCCGCGTAGCCGAGCGTCGCCACGGGCCCCGCGCCGGTCCAACGGCAGCAGAGCCCGACCACCAGGTGGTAGGGCGTCTGGAACGCGTGGGGAGCGTGGCCGCCGAGCAACGGATGCGACGGGTGACTCGCGTTCTCGGCAAACGCCCGGACGACGGCCGCGTGCTCCCAGAAGTCACCGGTCCAGCCTTGCCTGATCGCGCCTCCGACGGCGAGCGCAACCAGTGCCGCGGCCGGGAGCGCGAGCCAGGCCCGGCGCAGCGACGGACCGAGGGCGAAGGCCTCGCGGGATGCCCGCGCAGGCGCGTCGTCGCACGATGTCTGCAGGGTCTTCTCCAAGGGGTGTGGAGTCGAACGAACCGAGGGCGGCCGCGTCGTCAGTCTCCTGTGATCGACCGATCGCCGGGCTCACGCTTGAACGTTGGCCCGCGCCGCTCGCGTCCGTAGCATAGCGGCCGTTCGACGAGGGAAATCAGACGACATCTGCGACGGAGTGACTGACATGCGGCTGGGATATCTGATGTGCATCGGATGCACACTGGTGAGCGTGGTGCTTGGGCAGGTCCCGGCGCCGGCTTCGCGTCCGACGACGCTGCCGACCTCGGCACCGACCGAGACGTTCCCCTACTTCGGCCGGGTTGCCGGCAAGAACGTCCGCGTCCGGGGTGGACCCGGCGACTTCCACTCGGAAGTGATGCGACTCAACTCGCCCGATGTCGTGAAGGTCGTGGGCCGCAAGGGCGACTGGTACCAGATCGAGGTCCCGGGCGGTCTCCCGCTCTGGGTCAAGACCCGCCAGGGTGCGAACGAATATCTGCGGATGGAGAAGCCCGGCGAGGGGATCGTCACCGTCAACGATCTGCAGCTTCGCGGGACCGCGAGCACGGACGAGCCGCCCGTCGGCGAGCTGAAAGCCGGTGAGCGCCTCGTGGTGCTCGACACGAAGGACGAATGGGCGCACGTGCTCATGCCGCCGTCGCATCCGGGCTTCGTCCACAACACGTTGATCAAGCGCGTGATGGATGGGGGCGCGATCGCGACCGAGTTTCGCGATCGGGACGCTGCGGCCCGGGCGGACGCCGTTCGCCAGGGCGAGCTGTCGGCCAAGGCGGCGGAGCAGGAAGCGAAGGAGAAGGCTCGACGCGAGAAGTTCCGCGCGGCGCTCGAGAAATTCGAGACGGAGCGCAAGAAGGACGTTCTCGATCGGGACATCACCGGTACGAAGGCCGTGCTCGACGACGTCATCGCGTCGACGCCCGACGCCGACGACCCTCAGCGAGCGCTCGCCACGGCCACCCTCGGCCGCGTCAAGGACTGGGAGCAGAACGCCGAGGTCACGCGCAAGGCTCGCGCGGCGATCGCCGAGGCCGACCGGCGCGCCAAGGAAAGCCAGATCACCTATCAGAAGGACCTGGAGGAACTCCGCAAGCGGAAGGAAGCCGAAGCCGCGCAGCGAGACAAGAAGCTCTGGCCGTACCTCGCCGCGGGGTACGTGCGACTCGCTCCGCCGATTCCGGGCGCTCCTGGGACCACGCCCAAGTACGCGATCTACAAGGGCAGCCAGCGCGAGTACTACCTGACGAGTTCGCGCTACGACCTCGCGGACTTCGAGGGCAAGCTCGTGGGGATCCTCGAGTGGGATTCGCCCGAGAGCTCGCCCGGGAACACGTTCCGCGTCGCGAACGTGAAGAAGATGGAAGTCCTGCCGGCCGGCACCGAGTGAGCCGAGGCCCCTGAACCGGGGGCCAGAAGCCTCATCCGCCCCCGTCGTCCGACGCGAGGCCCGCCGACACCGGGTAGCGTGCGAGCACGCGAGCGACGTACTGGTCGAACGTTCCGCCCGCGATGGCCTCGCGCGCGCCGCTCATGAGCTGCTGAAGGAACGTCAGGTTGTGACTCGTCGTGAGTGTTCCGGCGAGCATCTCGTTCGCCATGAACAGGTGACGGAGGTACGCGCGGGAGAAGCCCCCGGCGCAGGCGAGGCACGTGCAGGTGGCGTCGATCGGCGACGGATCTTCCGCATGCCGTGCATTCTTGAGGCGCAGGGGGCCGTCGAACGTCAGCGCCTGGGCGTTGCGCGCGTTGCGCGTGGGGAGCACGCAATCGAAGAGGTCCACGCCGAGCGCGACGGCCTCCATGAGTTCGCGCGGCGACCCCACACCCATCAGGTATCGCGGCTTCTCCCAAGGCATGTGCTTCGTGGAGACGTCCACCATGGCGAGGAATTCGTCGTGCGATTCGCCGACGGACAATCCGCCGATGGCGAATCCGTCGAAGGGATGGCGACGCAGCTCGTCGAGACACTCGGCTCTCACGTCCGGGAGGAACGCACCCTGGCCGATCGCGAAAATCGCACGCCCGTCCCGGGGGTGGCATGCGAGCGAGCGGATCTCCCACGGGATCGTCCGCTCGAACACGGACCGGCGGACCGCGTCGGCGCTCGAGGGATAGGGAAGACACTCGTCGAACACCATGGCGATGTCGGATCCCAGGTTGGCCTGGATCTCCATCGCCCGCTCAGGCGTCAGGCGCAACCGCGCTCCGTCGATGTGACTTTGGAACGTGACTCCGTCGTCGTCCACGGTGCGGCATTCGCCGAGCGAGAAGACCTGGAAGCCGCCGGAATCGGTGAGGATCGGCCCGCTCCATCGCATGAACCGGTGCAGTCCACCGAGCTTCGCCACCAGAGCGTCGCCGGGCCGCAGCGCCAGGTGGTAGGTGTTGCACAGAACGATCTGCGTCCCGGTTGCGCGGACCTGTTCGGGCGTGAGCGCCTTGACGGTCGCCGCCGTGCCCACCGCCATGAACGTGGGTGTTTGTGCCGGGCCGTGGGGCGTGACGAGGACTCCCGTTCGCGCGCGCGACCTCGGACACGACACGACCGGGCGGAACGAGAACGGGCCAGCGGATCCTGCCGTCGTCATCTCAGCTCTGATCGAGGGGGTAGAGGAGCGCGATGATCGCGCCCGGGTAGTACTTGGCGAGGATCGCGGCGTGATCCTGCCCGGCCTGCGCCATCTTCTGCGCACCCACCTGACACATGCCCACGCCGTGGCCATAGCCCCGGCCTTCGATCAGGATGGCGTCGCCCTTCAGCTGGATGCTCGTGAACCACGTCGACTTGCCGCTCTGGCCGAAGAGTTCTCGAAACTGGTTGCCGGTCAGCCGTTTCTCGGCCTTGGGTCCCTTGATCGTGATCCCCGCGAGCCGATCGCTGTCGTAGTACTCGGGATCGGTCAACCCACTGACCGCGCCGCCGAGCCCGAGCGATTTGCCGACGTCGGATCGCCGCGCCCGACCCTTCCACGAGGAGAATTGCGTGCCGTCGCACAGGCCGCACGTCGTGCCGGCGAGGGGCGGGACGCTCTGGTCGCCGAACGCCTCCTCCGCTCCTCGGGTGTGGCCGCCGCACGTGCTGCTGAACACGGCCTCGATGACGCGTCCCATGTGGAGCAGGCCGCGCCCGCGCGTCTCGGAGACGACGCGGTGGGCGAGGGCCGTGCGCGCCGGTGTCCCCTGGTAGACCTGTGAACGCTCGGTATCCGAGACGTCGTAGGGGCGGCTCCGCCGAGTCATCACCTGCCACGCCGCGTAACTTCGACTGGCGACCGCCTGCGCCCGCAAGGCTTCGTCGCGGTAGTCCGACGGCATCTCCGAGAGGACGACGCCTTCCAGGTACTGCTCCATCGGCAGGCGGTTCACGACGACGATCCTCTGCGAATCCGCCTCGGCCGCGAGAAGCAGGTCACCGTTGTAGCGTCGGGTGCCGATCGCGAACGGTTTCCCCGTGGACTCGATGACGAACGGGAGGTTGACGACCGTGCCCCCCAGGCGTGCCACTCCGGCCTGGTTCGCGACGGTGATCTTCCCGGTGCCATTGTCCCGCGTCTTGTCGACGCCCGTGATGTCGACCGACTGCCCGGGCTCGATGGCGAAGATCCGCACGCGCACGTCGGGCTGTCGCGCGAAGACGTACGGCGACTTGGGCGGCTGCGCCGGCGGTACTGCCGAAGGTCGGGGCAGCAGTTGGATCACGACGATCGCCGCGAGAAGCAGGATGAGGACGACGATGGATGTCCGCACCGTGCGAGCCGACTGGCGCTGCGTGCCCAGGTCCCAGTCACTCGTCACGGAAGAGATTCCCGGCGTCCGCACGCCGTCGGCCCGTGACGCCGATGGCCTCTTCGCCTCGCTGTGTGATCTGGCGTCCGCGTGGGGTCTTCAGCATGAACCCCTCACGGATGAGGAACGGTTCGTAGACATCCTCTATCGTGCGCTCGTCTTCCCCGACGGAGACGGCGAGGGTCTTCAGTCCGACGGCGACGCCGCCCGCGTGATGCAGGGTCTCGAGCAGTTTGCGATCGAGCATCATGAGCCCGCGGCCGTCGAGGCCGAGCCGTTGGAGCCCCCGGGACGCCAGCCCCTCGTCGATGGACCCGAGACCTTCCACCTGCGCGAAGTCCCGCAGTCGCCGGAGGAATCGGTTGACGAGTCGTGGGGTCCCCCGCGATCGCGAGGCGACCATGTGCGCCCCACCCGGATCGATCGCCATGTTGAGGAGAGCCGCCGAACGTTTCGCGATCGATTCGAGGTCGGGAACGTCGTAGGACTCGAGGCGTTCGACGACTCCGAAGCGGCTGCGAAACGGAGGCGCGAGCATGCCCTCACGCGTCGTCGCGGCGACCAGCGTGAAGGGTTCGATCTGCAAACGCACGGTCCGCGCCCGAGGGCCCTGGTCCAGCATGATGTCGAGAACGAAGTCCTCCATCGCCGAGTAGAGGTACTCCTCGACGGCGGTGGGGAGGCGGTGGACCTCGTCGATGAACAGCACATCGCCCCGGTGCAACCCGGTGAGGAGTCCGGCGAGGTCCGCGGGGCGCTCGATCACGGGGCCCGACGTCGTCTTGATGTTGACGCCGAGCTCCCGCGCAATGAGCTCCGCAAGCGTCGTCTTGCCCAGTCCGGGAAGGCCTGAAAGCAGCGTGTGATCGAGGGGTTCGGCGCGGATTCGCGCCGCCTGGATCGCGACCCTCAAGTTGTCCACGACCCCGCGCTGGCCGACGAACTCGCCCAACGTGCGCGGACGGAGGGCGAGATCCAGCGTCGCCTCCTTCGGATCGGAGGGCAGGACGTCGCGACTGAGCGGAGGCTCGAACGTGGCCATGATTTCCCCAACCGGCCGGAGCCGACGGCACGAGTCTTACCAGACCGGGCCCACAGGAGGGAGGCAGGTGGACCGTTCGGGCCCGACCCACGTGGACCGCGAATGCTTGGTTGCAATGGGGTTGCGGGAGAGGGGACGATCCATAAAATGCACCGCCCGTCACCCTTGGTCCGTATCCCGATCACTGGACGTTCGGGATCGCACGCGTGCAGATCTGCTTTGCAAACTGGAATCCGTCGGTGAGACAGCGCTCGTTGGCCGAGATCGCGTCCGACCCGGCAGAATCGTGGACTCCGACGCTTCGGCACACCGGTTGCGGATATCCACGGCCCGACGAAGCAAGACGCTCCATGCAGGTCCTCCGGACCAAGGACCTGCGTGTGGCAACAGATCCTTCAATTCGCTTGAGAAGGGAGCCTTAGATGGCAATCGAACGGAAGTGGCTGAGCCCGGCTCTGGCCGGTCTCGCAATCGCCGGACTCTGGTCGCTCACCGGCTGCGGAGGCGGTGGCGGCGGGGGTGGCGGCGGGTCCAATGGTCCGTCGTTCCTGGCGCTCGCGTCGCCGATGGAGTACGGCACGCTGACCACCGGGTCGGTCAACGAGATCTATCCGACGGTACCGGCGAACGGGGTCCCGGTCCCGGCTGGTAGCACCGCGTTCACCGTGCCGCCCGCGGTCTTTACGGCCCACGGCGCAGCGACCCAGACCGCGATCACACTCAATTTCAACACGACGGTGCTGGCAAGCTCGATCTTCCCCTTGCCTCCGTCGGTCGGAACGCCACCGCCGACGCCGTCCGGACAGGTCGGCATCGCGCTCTTCATCATCAACGGTGGAGCGGGCGCGGCCTGCGTCGGAAACACCGTCTGCTTGAACATCGACCAGGCGACGTTCCCCGCGCCCGGAGTGGCGCCGGCGACCCTGCGGCTGCTGTATGACCCGGACTTCAATACGACGACGCCGGACGCGCTCCCGACGGGTGACTACGTGCTGGTCATCACGAACGCGCTCCGCTCGTCAAACGGCGGTCCCTTCTGCGTCGCGAGTTCGGCGAGCGATTGCGTCAACACGTACACGCCGTCGCTGCCCTTCACGGTCGGTGGCAACACGACGGCTTTGAGCCTGTCGCAGACCACGCCGATCATCCCCGTGCTGAACGAGTCCGCCGCTCCGATCAACTCGGAGATCGTGATCAACTTCCAGGACGCGGTCGACTTCGTCACGGTTTGTGGCCAACAGACGAACGTGAGTGCCCTCGACCCGTTCATCTCCGTGCCGCTGCCTCTCAACACACCGGGCCCCGGCATCACGGTGACCTACAACCCGCCGTCGGATCCGGTGACGGCCACCACGCAGACACCGCCAACGTCGCTGGGCTACCTGTTCTACATGCCGGATCCGATTCTGAATCCAGCCCAGGTCCGCGTGCGATTCATCACAACGACGGGGTTGCGTGGCCTGAACAACCCGGCGCAGAGCGTCTTCCAGAACTACGCGAGCAACCCGCTCAAGTTCCCGATCGCAAGCCAGGATCCGGCACAGGGAGGGGCGATCCTCCAACTGCCGCCGATCCAGCCGGTGCCGGGATCGTTCCGTGGGTCGAACCTCGTCGTGTCGTTCGCGAACATCCAGATCAGTGTCGGGACGTCCGTCACTGACCGCTCGGGCAATGCTCTCGCCGCAGCCTTCAGCTCCACGTTCAACTGGGCAATCGGTCCAGCCGTCGCCCGGAATCCGGTTCCTCCCGATGCGGCATACATCGGGCGGTCGAGCGGCGGTCCGGTGCCCTTCGATCACCCAGGCATCGGCGTGCTGAACCTCGCGAACACGACAGGGGACAACACCCTCGCTCCGTGCAGCAACGTCCCCGTGACATACGGGGCGTTCGTCACCGGACGGCTTTCCGTTGCCGGTAATCCGCTTGCGACGCCCGCGGTCCTCGGGGTGCCTCTCGACATGGAGCTTGGCGCCTGGATCAATGGCGCGAACCACACGTCGAACCCGGCGCGTGCGACGATCATCCCGGGTGTGCCGGACGACCAGAACGGCATCCCGCCGGCGGACCTCCTCGTGTGCCTGGGGGCGCAGCCCTCGGCCGGACCGCCATTCGGCAGCCGCTTGTACGTCGTGGACGGGACCGCGAACTCGGTGAAGGTTTTCAACTCCTACGACTTCACCTTGATCACCACGCTGACTGGCATCGCGTCTCCGACGGGGCTGGGAATGTCGCCGGACCTCCAGTTCCTCTACATCGCCAACGGAAACCAGGGCACGGTCCAGCGGGTCTTCGCGAACCCGACCAGCCCCAACTTCCACACGATCGCCAACACGATCACCGTCGGCGCCGGGCCACGTGCGATCACCGTGATGCCGGCGAACGAAGACATCTTCGTTGCCAACTTCTCGGAGAATTCGCTGTCGGTCATCCGTCAGGCGACCCAGGTCGAGCGCGTGAAGTTCCAGGTCGGTCTCGGCCCGTCCGAGGTCACCTGCACGCGCCGCATGCTCGGCATGGGCCTCACGAACGAGTACATGGCCTACGTCCTGTGCCAGTTCTCCAACGACATCCACATCTACGAGTCGTCCGGCGGCGCGGTTCTCGAGAACCAGCCGAACGGGCGCATGATCAAACAGGTCGGTGGATTCCTCTCGCCCAAGCGCGGATGCTGGAACTGGATCAGCTACATCGGTGCCACGACGGAGCTCGGAGTGTTCGTCGCGAACGGCAATGGCTCGACGGTGGACGAGTTGACTCTGTTCAACTTCACCCTGTCGCCGCCTCCGGGATTCCCGGGACCGCAAGGCCGCCGCGACTTCCACATCTTCAAGCAGTTCAACGGCACCTCGATTGCCGGGACCGCGTCGCCGAGCGACGTGACGATCGATACCATGTCCGGCCTCTACAACGTCAACGTCGTCGGTGTCACCAACAACAAGGGTGTGGTGGATCCGACGATCGGTGGTGGCGCGCCGAGCGTGGTTCTCGTCGCCTACCCGGGTTCGGGCAAGGTCGTCTCCTTCGACTACAACACGCCCGCGATCCTCGGGTCGGCGTCGGTGCCGGGCTGCGACTTCCTGCACACCTACTACGATCAGTGATCACCGCGTGACGGCGCGCGCGCCGTCGTGACGCCATCGAGGCCGGTCCGCCACTCCCATCGGGGGTGCGGTAACCGGCCTCGGTCGTTTGCCGGCAGAGGACGCGCGCCATACGATCGGACGTGGCCACGAAGCAGCCGACACGCGCCGGCAATCGAAAGCGCAACGACGACGACTTCACGCTCCAGCGCTACCTGCGTGAAAGTTCCACCGGCTCGGCGTCCATCCTGCTCACCGCGCCCGTCGTCCTCCTGTACGAGATCGGTCTGATCGCCACGGGTGCCCGCACGCGCAACGCGGCTCACGTCCTGGTGAACGACCTGCTCACCCAGTTGGGCCGGCCGGGGACGCTCATCCTGAACGTCACCGTGTTGATCGCGATCCTCGTCGCTGCGTTCGTCCCCAGGCGCCGGCTCGCGTCGCCCGTGGGACTGATCGTGCCGGTGGTGCTGGAAAGCACGATCTACGCCTGCATCCTCGCGCCACTCGTGCTGCTCATGTCGGGGAGGAGCCTGTCCATCGGCGGGCTTCCCACGGATCCACGGATCGAGGCGACGGTCTTGTCGCTGGGCGCGGGGTTCTACGAGGAGGTCCTGTTCCGATTGGCCGGCGTTGCCGGCCTCTACCTCCCGTTGCGACGTGTCCTCCACCTGAGTCAGTTTTGGGCCGTCAGCATCCCGTTGTTCCTCTCGAGCTTCCTGTTTGCTCTGTTTCACCACGTCGGTCTCGCGAGCGAACCCTTCGTGGCTCGCGTCTTCGCGTTCCGGTTCCTGGCGGGCGTGCTCCTGGGAGGTCTTTTCGTGATCCGGGGTTTCGGGGTCGCGTGCTACACGCACGTGATCTACGACCTGCTCTGCGTCTGGGCTGCCTGATTCCCGTCCCAGGGTTTGCGGGGCGCGCGTCTGCGGTCAGAATTCCGGTCCATGTCGCCCGGGGCGCCCACCTCCATGGTCCCGCCACGCAGCACCGGACTGCCGGTGTTTCTGCGGCTGATCCGCTTTTCGCACACGTTGTTTGCCTTGCCGTACGCGATCACGGGGTTCGTCGTGGGGTGGCGCTCGGCTTCCGTGCACGAGCGACCGCTGGGAGCGGTCTTCGCAGGCGTCCTCGTGGCGATGGTGGCGGCGCGAACGGCCGCCATGACTTTCAACCGGCTGGTGGACCGGCGTTTCGATGCGACGAATCCACGGACGGCCACGCGACCATCGGTGACGGGTGAGGTGTCCGTCGCGACCATGCGCACCGCCGTGATCGTATCGAGCGCGGCGTTCTGCCTGGCCGCGGCCTGGCTGAACCCGTTGTGCGGGTGGCTGTCGTTCGTGGCTCTTCTCGTGATCCTCGGGTACTCGCTTGCCAAGCGCCGGACGGCACTCGTTCATTTCGTCCTCGGGCTGGCGCTCGGGCTGTCGCCAGTCGGCGCCTATCTCGCGGTGCATGGGGCCTTCGACGCCGGGTGCCTCGGTGTCGCCTGGCTCGGCCTCGCGGTGCTCGTCTGGACGGCCGGATTCGACATCCTGTATGCGTGCGACGACATCGAGCACGACCGACGTGAAGGCCTTCACAGCATTCCTGCTCGCCTCGGAGTCGAAGGTGCGCTTCGCGTTGCCCGGATCAGCCATGCGTTCGTCCCCGTTTTCCTGGCGCTCGCCGGGCTGTCGCTCGGACTTGGGTGGATCTTCGCCTGCGGAGTCGGCGTCGTGGCTCTCTTGCTCGTGTACGAGCATCGCCTCGTGCGGCCGGACGATCTTTCACGGGTCGGCACGGCGTTCTTCCAAGTGAACGTCGCCATCAGCGTCCTCGTCATGGCGTCGGCCCTCGTGTCCGTTTGGGTCCAGGGGGGACGCGGCCAGTGAAGGCCCTCGAGTTCCTCAAATCGCGCCAGGATCTGGCGGCCGTCCGCGTGGCCATCGTGACCGGCGCCGAGGGGTTGCTCCGCGATCGAGTGATCGAACGGTTGCTCGAGGCCTACGGCACGGACCTGGCCCTCGAGTCCATCGACGGACCCGCCGCCAAGGAGGCCGAGAGCTACGACCTGGGCGGCCTGCTCGACACGCTCCGGACGCGCAGCCTCTTTGGCGACGAGCGCGTGCTGCGCATTCGTCGCGCCGACGCCTTGGTGAAGGCGCACGCCGATCGGCTTATTCGCTTCTTCGAAGGGGGTGAGGCCTGCCATCGCGTGATCTTCGAAGGCGATTCGATCGTCCCCAAGCCCGCTCGCGGCGGTGAGGTGGGGGGCGGCAAGAAGTCCGGCGCCAGCGGGTTTGCCGGCCTCGTGGAGAAGAGCGGCGGCGTCGTCGTCTTCTGCGACGCGCTCTACGACACGCCGTTCGGCGGCCGGGGGCCCGCGTGGCAGAGCGACCTCACGCGCTGGGTGGTGGAAGAGGCGCGATTCCGTGGGAAGGAACTTTCGCCAGAGGACGCGTTCCAGCTCCATCAGTTCGCGGGAACGGACCTGCGGGAGCTGAGCGCGGAGCTCGACAAGCTCGCCCTGTACACCGCCAATCGACCGAGGATCGCGGCGGGTGACATCGAGGCCGTGGTCGGCGTCAACAAGACGTCCCCGTCATTCGCATTTGCAGAGGCGGTGGCGTCGGCGGATGCCCGCAAGGCGTTCGAGGTGTCGGCGGAACTCTTCGAGCGCGGGATCGACGAGGGGAGCGGGCGCCGAGTCACCGACGAGACGGCCATATCGATGATGCTCGCTGCGGCGACGGCTTCGAAGCTGCGCCGCATCGGGGCGGTCGTCGCGCTGATGAAGGCCGGCGAGTCGTTCGACGATGCGGCGTCCGCGGTTCGCACACCGCCGATGTTCCGCGAACAGCTCCGCGTCCAGGTCGAGGCCTGGAAGCGACGGTCGATCCGGCGCGCAACCGAAGCGATGGTGGACCTGGACAAGCGGCTGAAGTCCGGCGGCGGCCCGCCCCGCGTTCTCGTGGACCGGTTCGTCGCCGACGCTCTCGGACTGCGGCGCGCCGGCGCGGCGGCCCCGGTTCGGAGGCGGACGTGATCCGTGTCCTGCCGCCCGAGATCGCCAATCGCATCGCCGCAGGCGAGGTGATCGAGCGGCCCGCCAGCGTGGTGAAGGAACTCGTGGAGAACTCCCTCGACGCCGGGGCCCGGCGCATTCGCGTCGAGATCGAAGACGGCGGCGGCAAGCTCATCCGGGTCACGGATGACGGGGTCGGGATGGCCGCGGATGACCTGGGCCGCTGCATCCTGCCTCACGCCACGTCGAAGATCTCCGACGTCAGCGACCTCTTCCGCGTCACGACGCTCGGGTTCCGCGGCGAGGCGCTTCCGTCGATCGGATCCGTCGCCCGCCTCACCATCACCTCACGACCGAAATCCGCGCCGATCGGTGCGCGCATCGTCGTCGATGGCGGTCGCGCGCAGGCCGTCGAGCCGGCGGGGGCGCCGTTGGGGACCTGCGTCGAGGTCGCAAATCTCTTCTTCAACGTTCCTGCGCGAAAGCAGTTCCTGAAGCAGGACCGTGCAGAGGTTGCGCAGGTGATCGAAGTCCTCACCCGGCTCGCGTTGCCGGACCCCGCGTGGACGCTCGAGCTCGTGAACAACGGCAGGCGCTCGGTCTCCGCGACGGAAGTCACCGATCGCCGCGAGCGGATCGCGAGCTTCTTCGGCGAGGACGTGGCGGCGCGGCTCCTCGGATGCGAGGCTCATCGCGGCGACGCCCACCTCGTCGGGTTCATTTCGCCGGTCGACCTTGTCCGGCCCACCGCTCGCCAGCAGTACCTGTTCCTGAACGGGCGCGCGATCCGCGACCGAAAGCTCTCGTACGCGATCACCGAGGCCTACCGCGGGCTGATCATGCCCAAGGATCATCCGATCGCGTTCCTCTTCCTCACCGTCGACCCGGGGGAGGTGGATGTGAACGTGCACCCCGCCAAGGCCGAGGTCCGATTCCGGGACGCGGACAAGCTGTTCGGCCTCGTCACGGGCGCGCTGCGGCGAGCCTTGGACGGGGCGGCAGGAAGCCACGGAGTCCGTCTGCGCGAATCGGCTGCAGCGACCGACGCCGGAGCCCCGATGGTGGCCCGCGAGGGGGCGACGCAGATGTCCTCCGCATGGTCGAGCGAAACGCCGCTCGTGCGGCCGTTCGCGTCGCTTCCGCGCCGGGCCCCTGCCGATGCGGCGCCCGTGGAGGCCTTGCCGGTGCGGACGCCGCAGCTCTTTCACGGCATCGCGCCGGAGCCCGCACCTTCTGGTCGCTTCCTCCAGGTTCACCGCTCCTACGTCGTCGTCGAAGTGGGTGACGGGATCCGGATCTTCGATCAGCACGCGCTCCACGAACGCAAGTTGTTCGACGAACTTCTCGAGAGGTTCCGCGCCTCCGATGGCGAAGATCAACTGCTGCTCGTGCCGCACGTCGTCGACGTGTCGGCGGCGGACCGCGAGCGAATCCTGCCATGGGCAGCAGACCTCGCTCGGCTCGGGTTGCGCATCGAGGCCTTCGGCACGTCTGCGATCGCCCTGCGTAGCGTTCCGGCCGCGCTGCGCCGGGTCGATCCGGCACGCGCCATCGAGGCGGCGCTCGAGGTCCTCACTTCAGGGGCGACGGTCGACCGGGATGCGCTCCTGCACGACGTCATCGCCACCGTCGCATGCAAGGCGGCAGTGAAGTTCAGCGACGCGCTGCCCGATGCGGAAGTGCGCGCCTTGATCGCCTATGAGCGTGAGCATCCGGAGGCACGCAACTGCCCCCACGGGCGCAACACGTCGCTCCTGTTGTCGCTGAAGGACCTGGAAACCCAGTTCCAGCGCAAGAAGTAGGCGCGGACGCGTCCCTCAGCGGGGGATCTGGAAGAGCTTCTCCTCCAGGTTCACGTTGAACTTCAGGTCCGTGGGTTTCGCGACGCGCGCCTCGACCGTGAGCGCGTCGTTCTCCTTGTACTGGATCACCTGCGGTACGAGGAGACGGCCCCCGGCGACGCCGACGGGTTCATGCACGGCGAAGAGGATCGACTCCTTGGGGTGCTTGTCGTCACCGTCGCGAATGAAGGCATAGAGTCGCGAGTCGGTCGTGCCGAAGAGGAGCTCGATGGGGCGCTCGCCGTCCTTCGTCCGGCGGATGCCGACCACGTCCCGTTCCGCGTCATTGGTCCGCACCTTCGTCGTCGGGGTCATGGTCCAGGTGACGCCGGCGTCTTCCAGATTCGAGAGAACGAGAAGCCTCAGGAATTCCGTCGTCCGGTTGATCTCGTCGCGGATCTTTTGAACGTCCGTGCGCGCATTCCGACCGCGGAGCTCGTCCGCGGCGGCGGTGCCGAGCTGCTGCCAGAAGATCCTCCCGTCATACCCGTGGACCGTCGTCTTCTGGTCGAGGGGCTCGATCAGGTGCCGCCGGTATCGCGCCATCGGGTCGCTGGTTCGTTTCCAGAACTCGGTGAGGTGGGCGGAATGCGGACGGCGCTCCTTGGTCTTCTCGTCGAACTCGAAGAGCGTCGCTTCGAAGTCGGCCTGGAAATCCTGGATGACGACGGGCTTGCCGTCCATCGCCTGCGTAGCGGCTCCCTTTCGGAAGATCGCGACGGCCTTTGGATCGCTCGCGGCAGGCCGGGAGTCGGCGCGGGTCTCGGCGCGTGATTCAGCGCGGGACTCCGCCGCAGGATCGGACCGCGGAGTCTGAGCGGGCACGAGCGAAGCGAGCAACGCCAGAGCGAGGCAGGTGGATTTCATCACGGGGGTCGGTGCGTTCAAACCTGGAAGGATGGGCCCGATGGGACCGGCGTACGCAATTCGGGATTCGAAGTGACGAGGAGAACGTTCGCCGAGAACAGGCCGGCGAGAACGAACTGTGGAACGAGCGCCGAGAGCGATTGGGGCACGACTGCCGCGACGACGCCGGAGACGAGCGTCGCCGGGATGAAGGCGCGCGCGAGAAGCGCGAGTTGACCTGGAAACGGAATGTCGAAGCGCCGAGCGCGGAGCATCAATCGCACGACGAAGAGGAACAACACGCCGAAGATGAACGACTGGGTCAGCACGAGCGCGAACGCCACCATCCGCGCGCGCCGTTCGGCTTCGACGGGCTGAACCGTCTCGACCGACGTTTTCTCGCGGACGACGATGCCGTTCGACGTGTAATGGATGTAGGGTGCCGCGGGCGCAGGTTGGCCAGCCGAATCGCCGAAGAGGATGGCACGGCCACCGACCTTCTGGCGTCCCGTCCAGGGCACGGTGCCGATGAATTCGAAGCGGTCGCCGTTGCGGATGACCCCGGGGGAACCCGCGGGCTCGAGCGCGGGGTCGTTGCTCCCAGGCCACGCCGGGGTGACCAATGCCTGGATGCCGCCGGAGACCATCGCGGCGAGGAGCGCGATGGCCGACAGCGCCGGGACTCGCAGGTTCCGCGTCCACGCAAGCCCGAGCAACCGCTCGACGACGGTTCGGGCCGGGTTGCCGGGGTGCGCGATCGTTTGGGACGTCATCGACGGCAGCACTCTATCTCAGGGCGCGTGGCGGGGCATGGGGCGGTGCGTCGCTCGCGTCGTGGACCCGAGTCGCCGGTGTTGCAGGTGTCTGCGCGGGTTACCGTGCGCCGCCCTCAGTCGGAACTACGCATCGCGTCATGAATCGCCCCGTCCTCATCCTCACGGGCACCACCGCTTCGGGAAAGAACACCGTTGGTGCCCAGGTCGCTCGCCGGCTATCCGGCGAGGTCGTCGTCCTGGACTCCATGAAGGTCTATCGGGGGATGGACATCGGGACGGCGAAGCCGGGGCCGAGCGAGCAGGCGGGCGTTCCCCATCACCTGATGGATCTGATCTCCCCACGGGAGAGCATGAACCTGCGGCGGTTCACCGACCTGGCGACGGCGACGCTCAGGGAGATCGCCGAACGAGGGCACTGTCCGGTCGTGGTCGGCGGCACCCAGATGTACCTGCGGGGCCTTCTGCACGGGGTGTTCGACGGCCCCGGGGCGGACGCGGCGTTCCGAGAGGGACTCCGGGAGGAGGCCCGCAGCCAGGGCGTTCCCGCACTGCACGCGCGGCTGTCCCGCCTGGACCCGGTGGCCGCGAGTCGCATCCATGAAAACGACATGAAGCGGATCGAACGGGCGCTCGAGGTCCATCATCTCACGGGCGAGCCGATCTCCGAGCTGCAGCGCCGGTTGACGGTTCCGGCTGCGTTCCCGCACCGCACCTACGTCCTGACGTTCGAACGCGACGTCCTGGACGAACGCATCGACGCACGGGTCCGGCAGATGTTCACCGCGGGATTCGTGGACGAGGTGCGGCGGATCCTCGACGACGGGGGATTCGGTCGCGAGTCGCGTGACGCGCTCGGCTACGGCGACGTCGCCGAGTTCGTGCTCGGGCGGCGCACGTTGGTGGAGACCGTCAACGCGGTGCAGGCCCAGACGAGGCGCTTTGCGCGAAAACAGTTGACGTGGCTACGAAAACTCGCCGGCGCGCGATGGTTCACGCTCCGGCGAGGCGACGATCCGACCACGGTCGTGGATCTGATCGTTGACGACTTCGGCGCAGGCTGCGCCGGCGATCCTCACTCGAGGAAGGGATCGTCCCAGTCGTAGTTGAAGAGGTGGACGTCGACGGTCTTCTCGATGGTCCACATGGCGCGCGGCATCTGGTCGTCCAGGAACGTCTCGTACGGCGGGTACTCGAAGTTCGTGTTCAGGAGCCACAGGCCCGCCGTCTTGAAGGCGTGCTCGAGATGCGTCCCCTGTGACGTCACGTAGTTGGAGACGTGAGCACCGTAGTCGTTGTTTCCGGACACCGGCTCGCCGTTCAGGGTCGTCGCGTTGTCGTCCGTGAAGACGCCGTACGCCTCGCCGGAGACACAGCCCCCGAGCGTGATGAGGAGCGCGGCGCACGCGACCAGAGAGAGTTTCGACATCCTATTCCTCCGAGGGTGTCCGCCGGTGCGTTGGCGGCGGCACCTAAGTTCAAGTGGGCGGGATCGTAGCGTGCAGGGACGTGGGACGTCAAGCGCGCCGCGCCCCCACTTCCTTCCGCGAACCGGCCGGCCCGACTCTCATCGCGCCCAGGCCGGGAACGGCAGGCCGAACGTGTCGTCGACCAGAATCGGCACCAGGCTCGTCCCGTTCCAGGCGTAGAAATTGGGGCCGCCGAAGAGTCGCGCCCCCTCGTCGTCGGGCCGTGGGGCGCGTTCATCCGCGCGCACGTCGTGCGAATCGGCCGGGTTTTCGATCAGCAAGCGGCTGTCCCGGCGAAACGCCAGGCCCGTTTCCGAAATGATGCCCGGGAAGTACACGCGGCCGGACCGTGCGTCGACGATCGCGACGACCTGGCAGTTCGTACCGCACCCCCAGGTCACGACTGTCTGATCCCCAGCGAAGTTTGGACCTTCCGCGGCCCCGGCGCGCAGGCGCGTGCGGAACATCCGGGCGTCTGGCGCGCTGTCCAGGTCCACGGGCGCGGGCTTGCCGGCGAAGGTCGCCGTGGCCGGAAAGTCGATGAACCGCGGGCTTGGGGGCCGCCGCCCATCCGACGACGGCGCCGGTGCGGTCGTCGCCGCGACCGGCCGAGTGGGCGAGGCCTCGGCCGGCGCCGCAAGCGACGCCGCGCGCGGTGCGCTCGTGAGCCTCCAGAGCAGAAGGACCTGGAGCGCGATGGCGACGCCGATGGCCGCACGCATGCGCACGGGCGCGCGTCCGACCGCGAGATCCCGTGGATCGTTCGTGGTCGACGTCGGCGGATCGGCAGCGCTCGGCCGGATGGGTCGCATCGGCGCCCGATGATACGTTCCTCGGACGTTCGGCGAATCCCGCACCGCCGCGTGCGCTGCCGGAGTCCGCAGTCCAAGCCTCAGGCCCAGTCCGGATCCTCACGCATGCCCGTCGACGCCCGCCTCTACCACGGAGTCCGCGACATCCTTCCCGGCGAACTGCTGCCGCAGCAGGACCTTCTGCGGACCCTCGTGCGCGTCTTCGAGCGTTTCGGGTTCGCTCCCGTGGAAACGCCGGCGATGGAGTACCTGGACATCCTCCTCGGCAAGTACGGCGTCGAGGGAGAAAAGCTGATCTACCGGCTCGCATACGAGGACGGGAAGACGCTCGCGCTCCGTTACGACCTCACGGTTCCTCTCGCGCGGCTCGTCGCCATGCACCCCGAGCTGCCGAAGCCGTTCAAGCGCTACCAGATCCAGCCCGTGTGGCGCGCCGATCGGCCGCAGCCGGCGCAGGGGCGATTCCGCGAGTTCTACCAGTGTGACGTCGACACCGTCGGGACGGCGTCGCTGATCGCGGACGCGGAGAACGTCGCCGTCGTTCACGAGGGCATCCTCGCCCTCGGGATCCGCGAGTTCAAAGTCAAGCTCAACAACCGGAAGCTGTTGCGGGGCATGGTGTCGTTCGCCGGTCTGCCCAAGGAGCGCGACGCGGACGTGCTGCGCGTCGTCGACAAGCTGGACAAGATCGGCATGGACGGCGTGACGGCCGAGCTGCGGGAGATCGGCGTCCCCGATTCGGCCATCGGCAAGCTCGTCGAGTTGATGAGCATCACGGGCACTCCGCGCCACGTCCTCCAGACGGCCGAGGACGTGCTTAGGGCGGAGGAATCGGCGCGCGTGGGAATCGACGAACTTCGCGAGGTGCTGCAGCACACGGAAGCACTCGGCGTCAGCCTGGCGCGCGTGGGCGTCGACCTCTCGCTGACGCGGGGACTCGACTATTACACCGGCCCCGTCTACGAGGTCGTCCTCACGACTGCCGACAAGTTCGGCAGCTTGGGAGGCGGAGGCCGCTACGACGACCTGATGACGATCTTCGGGCGCGAGGCGACCCCGGCGACGGGAGTCTCCATCGGCCTGTCGCGCGTGCTTGCGGCTCTCCTCAAGTACGACCTGCTCCGCCGCCGCGAGACGCCGGCGCAAGCCCTCGTGATGCGACTCGCCGACACGCCCGTGGCGGCGCTTCTCGCGCTCGCGACCGAGCTGCGTTCTGCCGGAATCCCGACGGAGTTCTTCCTCGAACCCGACAAGATGAAGAAGCAGTTCCAGCACGCGGAGCGCAAGGGCATTCCGTTCGCCGTGATTGCAGGCACCGCTGAGCTCGCGGCCGGCACCGTGAACCTGAAGACCCTCGCCACGGGAGAGCAGGTGACCATCGCCCGCGCGGATCTCGCCGCGCAGCTCCGGCAGCGCATCGACACGCTGTCGGCCCGCGCGTGATGCAGCCCGCCCGCCGGCTCAGCCCAGCGGGTCGAGCTGGTAGATCCGGGCGTCTGATCCGCAGAGGACGCCGACCTGCGCACTGTGGGCGGTGTCGCCGTCGTTGATCCTGATCTTCTCGATCCAGGCGCCCGGATCGAACAGAACGAAGGCGGGCTCGCCGTCCTCGTCCACCGCGACGATGCGCGGATGATGGGAGTGCCCGACGACGATCGCCTGCAGGTCCGGCAGGGCGCCGTCGACGTCGAGGTCGAGCCGCGCCGCATCCGCGGCGTTGCCTGCGCGGAGCCCGCGGAAGGCCTCGGTCGCATGCGCCAGCAGCTCGTGCTGGCGGTTGAGCGCGGCCTTCGACGTTTCACTGCCGGTCTCGGTTTTCGTGTCGATGGTGCACACGTTCACGACGGCCGGAATCGGATCATCGACGGACTGGAGCGTGATTGCGGGGCGGGATCCCTCGAGGACGTCGTCGGTCTTCGGGATGGCGTACGTCGATGGTGTGGCGTCGGGGCCGAACAACCGGACCATGGTTCGCTTCAGACCTTCGCTGAACTGCTGCTCGAGGTCGTCGAACAGGTCGCCGTGCGTGACCAGGGCGACGGCTTCCCCCGTCTCACCGTTCTCGAGCAACCGACTCCTCGCACAGTTGATCCCGTCGAGCGACGCCAGGTGCGGGTCGTGATTCCCCGCCAGGAAGCGTCCGCGGTAGATCGTCCTGCGCTCGACGAATCCCGGGACGAGGAACGGCATCTCCGCGAAGATCGCCTGGGACACGCCCTTGACCGATGCGGCGTCGGGCTCGATGAAGTCCCGCGCGCGCCAGAAATCGATGAAGTCGCCCAGCTGGTGGAGTTCGAACGCACCCCCCGCGGCCGTCACCCGGCGTTGCGCGGCGCGAAGTTGCAGGAGCAGCGCCTCGAGGAGCTCCGCGCGATGGCTCGGCTTGTCCTGCGTGACGAAGTGGAACGAGTACTTGTAGTCCTGCGATTTGCGGCGCGTCGTGAGGTGAAAGTCCGGGAGGAAGACCGCGGCGGTCGACGCGTCGATGCGTCCGAGCCTTTCGTCGTCCTGCAGGCGGGCGATCAGCCGCACGCACGCGGCGGTTGGAGTGTCTCCGCGTGTGAGCTCGAGCAACGACGCGAGGACCTCTGCATGGAGCTCGTCGGCCGTCATGGATTCGTCCGATCGAGGAGGAGTGAGGAGGGGAAGAGGATCAGCCACCCGGCCGTCGTGCGGATCGGGGGCAGGTCCAGCGCTGGATCCGCCGGCCGCGTGTGGGTCCCGTCGACCGCATGCGGATCGTCGAAGTAGAACGCGAACGCCAGATCCTGATCGATCAAGATCACCAGGTCGCTCTGCGCCAGGGGATGGTCGACCGTGAAGCGTGTGTCGAATCCGCGGAAGGCCGGCGACGGGCGTGGCTCATCGCCGGGCAGGGTGAACGCACGGCGTGTGGTGGAGGCTGGGTCCCGGAGGTCCGGCCGCGTGATTCCGGCTGACCCGACGATCGACGCGAGGGCTTGCGCATGGCGCGCCTTGAACTCGGTCGTCTGGCGTTCCCGCCACCGGGGAGCGTCCGCCGACCGGAGCACGCGCTCGGCCGCGGCGACGATCCTGGATTCGAGCGAGGCCTGCTCGGCGAGGTCCACGACCTCGCTGCGGTAGACCTCGTCGGGGACGGGTGCCACTTCCGCGAGGGTGACGCGGCTCGACTCGCACGCCGTGCCGCTCGCGAGGATCACGAACACCACGACGCCGAGGAACGATCGGGACGGTTTCATCAGGCCGGGCCGTGGCGCGCCGCGGGGTGTGGAGCCGGGCGGGCCTTTCCTTCGGCGGCGATCATACGGCCGGACGCCTACGCCGGCCATCGCGTCGACGCGATCCGTGGAACTTGGGGCCGGCGCACGGCCGCGGTGCGGCCGGCGCGCGATGCGTCCTCAGAACAGGATGCGCGAGATCGGCGAGAGCTTGATCCCGGGGACGACGAGCACGACGCGGGCATCGAACTGCGTGCCCAACGGCACGGCCCCGGAGGGAATGACGGTCGTCTGGGTGCCCGCGGCGTTCAGGAAATCGTGGAGCGGCGGGAGGCCGGTGGGAAGAAGCAGGATGTTGAATGCATCGACGCCAAGTCCCACGAACGGGCCCGCGCCGATGGGTGCCGAGGTCTGAGCCGAGACGAGCAGGTACTCCTCCGCTCCCGGGTCTCCGGGGCTCGCGATCACGATGGTCGCGCCGCCGGACTGCGGGGTCACGGAGAGTGACAGCGGGGGGATCCCGAGGGGGCTGAAGTTGACCGTCGCGCTGGCGCCCACGTTGTTGCTGCGATCCGTGCAGTTCGCGTGGCAGGTTATCGACGCGCCCGGTGGAACGCCGGGAATCGCGCCCCGGAAGATCTGGGCGCCGCTCCAGTGCATGGGCACCGTCTGCGATGCGCCACCGTTGATGGCGTAGGTGAGCGTGACTCCGTGGTATTCGGGATCGCCGTCCGAGGCCCGGATGTCCCGGATCGACACGCGAACGGGCACCAATCCCCACGGCGTGGACGACGGGGGCGTCTGGATCGTGAGCACCGGCGCCCGCGTATCCGTGACGCCGTTGTTGACGTACACGCGATTCTGGAAGGCTCCGGATTCGCCGACGGCCGTGAGCAGGTCCAGGTCGCCGTCGTTGTCGATGTCCGCGAACTCGCAGTCCAGCGAACTATCGATGAAGCTCGTGACCAGGGCCGAGTTGTACGTGAACACCCCGGCGCCGTTGTTGACGAGGATGCGCTCGGCCGTGGTCAGAGCGGCGACGGCCACGTCCCAGTCGCCGTCGTTGTCGATGTCGCCGAGCGTCGCCTGGTTGTCGTCCGAGTTGGCGTTTCCGAGCACGGACGCTCCGCTCACGTCGGTGAAGTTGCCGAGGCCATCGTTGCGAAAGACACCCTCGTTCAACCCGCTGACGCCGACGACGAACACGTCGGCGTCGTTGTCACCATCCAGGTCGCCGATCGCGTAGTCGTAGGTGCCCGAGCCATCCGGCGGGAGGACGCGCTCCGTGAAATGCCCCGCGCCGTCGTTGATGAAGAGCTTGCTCTGTCCATCGCGGCTGACGACGAACAGGTCCAGGTCGAAGTCGCCGTCGACGTCGGCGAAGTTGACGTCGGTGCACGCCGACATGAGGACGGCAGGCATCGAACTCGTCGTGACGTCGGTGAAGTGACCGGTGCCGTCGTTCCGGTAGATGCGCGGTTGACCGCCGGGCGCCGTGAACGTCGTCGGGCCGCTGTCGGTGAAGACCAGGTCCAGGTCGCCGTCGTTGTCGACGTCGCCCGCCGCGCAGCCGAAGGAGTTCAGCGGGATGCCGGGAAGGTTCGTCGAGGTGACGTCGGTGAAGACGCCGCTGCCGTTGTTCAGGAAGAGTCGCGGCAGATGTCCGAAGGCATTCGCGAACACGAGGTCGAAGTCGCCGTCGCCGTCCACGTCGACGAAGTCCACGTCCTTGGTGTTCTCGAGGAGGACCGGCAGTCGGGTCGCCGTCTGGTCGGCGAAGACACCGGAGCCGTTGTTGATGAGGAGCAGACTCTGGCGACCCGTGCCCGCACTGGCGAAGCCGTCGCCGCGACCCCAGATGATGTCCAGGTCGCCGTCGCCGTCCACGTCCGCCGCATCCACTTCTTCGCTCCAGACGGCCGCGACCGGTAGCCGAGCGGCGGTCTGGTCCACGAACTGTTGTGCGCGGATCCGTCCGCACACGACGAGGGCACACACCACGAGGGCGCCGAATGACTTCATCTTTGAAAACCTGACGGAGTGACGGGGAAGAGCCGAGGAGTCTACCAGGAGGGCCTCGAACCGTCGCTCCGCGGGCACGCCGCGCGTTTACCTGGCGAAGACGACTGCGTGGTACCGGCCGGTTGCCGGGGCGTCCAGCCGCACGGGCTTGCAGCCGGCCAACCCGACCTCCACGCGCAGGTTCTTCGCCGGCGATGGAAACCTCACGATGACCCGCGGGTCGCAGGAGCTTTCGAACGACGACTGAGCGCGAACCATCTGGGTGCGTTCGAATCCGTCGCCGATCGTCTTCACCGTCGCGCCCAGCGCGGTGGGGTTGCCCCTCGGTCCCTCGAGTACGAGGCCGAGCCACGTACGCCCTGCCGGCGTGTCGTTTCGCAGCAACGTCGGCGGCTGGTTGATGTTCACGATCAATACGTCGCAGTCGCCGTCGTCGTCGAAGTCCGCAACGGCCATCCCGCGGCTCACGTGCTTGTCGTCGAGGGCCGCGGCGTCCGGACCTCTCATGGGGTGGAACGTCCCCCCGGCGTCGCCGAGATGGAGGACGCGCGGCATCGCGTAGGAGGTACCGGTTCCGGGCTCGTCCGCGTTCGCGTAGACGTGTCCGTTCGCGACGAGGATGTCCTGGCGGCCATCGCCATCGAAATCGCGGATCGCGCATCCCCACCCGAGGTTTGGCTTGTCGACCGCGGCACAGCGAACCCGCGCCGACGCCTCCTCGAAGTCGCCGAGCTTCGTCGAGAGATACACGTCGTTCGTCTCGCCTTCGAAGTTCGTGACGTACAGGTCCTCGATGCCATCGCCGTTCAGGTCGGCTGCGTCGACGCCCATGCCGGCCTCCGGGGCGCCGTCGGCCGAATAGGCCACGCCCATGCGGAACGCGACCTCGACGAACCGGCCACCCTCGTTGTGCCACAGGTGGTTCGGCGTGGCATCGTTCGCGACGAAGATGTCCGGTCTTTCGTCGCGGTCGTAGTCCATCGCGATGACGCCGAGACCGTACGCTGGCTCGACGGCATCGATCCCCATGCGGTGCGTGGCGTTCTCGAACGTCCCATCCCCTCGGTTCACGAGCAGGACGTCCGTCAGGGCCTTCAGGCCGCGTGGACCACAGACCACGGGGCGGTTCTTCCACCGGCACTGGCGCCCGTCGACGCCGTCCTTGGGAGGACGCGCGAGATCGAAGTCGATGTAGCGGGCCACGAAGACGTCGAGGTCGCCGTCGGCGTCGATGTCGACGGCGACGGCGCTCGTGCACCACGACATCGCACGAGCGTCAGGAGGCAGCGAAGTCCCGGTCGCCTCGACGAATCGCCCTTCGACGTTGCGGAAGAGGCGGAGTCCGCTCAGCCCGGTGAAGAGCACGTCAGTCCACCCGTCGCCGTCAAAATCCAACGGCACTGGCGCGTTGATCCACCCCAGGTCGGGGAATCCCGCGCGCTCCGTGACGTCCTCGAAGGTCAGGTCGCCTCGGCCGCGATACAGGCGGACGCCGAAACCCGCCTGCCGGGCGCGCTCGCGCTCGACGGTCGATCCGGCGATGAGGAGCACGTCCACCTTGCCGTCACGATCGTAGTCGAAGACCGCGACGCCCGATCCCTTGGCCTCGGGGATGTACTCCTGCCTGTCGCCGCAGCGGGAGACGAACGTGAGACCCGATGCCGCCGACACGTCGGAGAACCGGAACGTCTCGGCGGAGCCGGTTGGCCCGCTCGCAGGTGGGGGCGCGGGCCGCGTCGGCGCAACCGGCGTGGACTTGCCGCAACCGCTCACGAAGACGACGGCCAGCAGGGCAGCCAGTGAGGTCTTCATGGGCGGGACTCGGCGGGTGTGGGACGCGACTCGGTCATCTTCGTCAGGACGTCCAGCCCTCGAAGCGTTCGCGGTTCGGCCTTCAAACGGTCCTGGAATTTGCGGAGCGCGGACGCCGCAAGGGACGAGTCACTTCCCGTGAACCCTGCTGACAGGAGCGCGGCGCGTACGTCTCGCGCGTCGCCGGCGGCCTCGAAACCGCGGCGAAGCCAGTTCGCGGCCTCCGTCTCGGCGGACACGGAAAGGTAGAGGCGCGCGATCGCAAGACGGGCGACGGCCGGATCGGGCGCGCGCGAGAGTGCCTCGATGGCGGAGTGGATCCCATCGCTTGCCGCGAGGATCCGCCGGTGCCGGGACTCCCAGGTGGCGGCCTCCGCGGCGTGGCCCGCACGCGCATGCGCGCGTGCGAGCCCGTAGGCGGCACCATGCTGGAGCGGATCGCGCTTCAGTGCGGCCTCGAAATTCGCGATTGCCGCGAGCGCGTCGCCCTCCGTGAGCTGGAGCTGGGCGAGTCGGAAGTAGGGTCGTTGATCGTCGGAGCCGAGCTTGATCGCCGCTTCGAATGACGCGCGCGCGGACGCCGTGTCGCTCTCTTCGAGCGAGATCAGGCCCAGCCCCACGTGCGCCCTCGCCATGCGGTCGGGCGTGTTCCCGCCGACGAAGGATTGGAACGTCTTTCGCGCATCATCGAGCCGCCCCACCTTCGTGTAGGCGTAACCCAGGTTCAGGCAGAGCGAGCGAATGGTCGGCTGAAGGTGGATCGCCTTCTCGAATTGCTCGACGGCGCGGGCTGGCTCGTCGAGCTTCAGATTGGCCTCGGCCGCCATGACCCAGAGGTCGGCGCAGTCGGGCGACTCCGCGAGGTTGGGCGAGACGCGCAAGAGGATGTCGCGGTGGCGCCCCTCTCGGTAGAGGTTCCCCGCCTCCATCCGGAGCCGCTGCGCCGGGGTCTGCGCGAGCACCTGGGCGAGGGCGACGGCGAGCACGACGGAGATCCGCGCCGGCAGGCGCTTCATCGCGGTGCGCCCAGTTGCTCGAACGGAACGTTCAAGATGCCGTAGAGCTCGAACTGCTCGTGGTCGAAGTGCCACCACTCGTTCTGATTCACCCAGAACCCTTCGGCCTCCATCGCGGCGCGCAACACGTCTCGGTGCCATCGAGCGGATTCCGAGCCTCCTGCGTAGGTCGGACTCGCCCTGTCGGAGAACTCGTCGTACCCGCTGGGCATGGCGATGGGTCTGCCCGACGGCAGGTCGTACAGCGTGAGGTCGACGGCGCAGCCGCGGTTGTGCCTGGATCCGCTCGCCGGGTTGGCGACGAACTCCTTCTTGTCCGCGGGCGTGGCGTCCCAGAACATCTTCGTGACGTACCACGGGCGGTAGGCATCGTGGATCAGCAGGCCGAA
Organism: Planctomycetota bacterium; assembly: GCA_044222185.1. Taxonomy (GTDB): domain Bacteria; phylum Planctomycetota; family CAIWVZ01; genus JBGANV01. Next base: position 1,286,711 of record JBGANV010000001.1, on the reverse strand, counting down.
CCCCAGCGGCTTCAGTCGCCGATGTGCGCGCAACACCGCTTCTGCCGCGGGTCTCTGCAGGAATGCCCGGGCCTGCGAGTAGAACGCAGTGCCGACGAAGTTGTTCGTGCCTGCGTATCGGATGTCGAGCTTGATCGTCGGATCGAGGGTCGAGACCTCGACGAGATCCGCCGCCCGGGACGGTTTCTTCTCGGTGGGCGGCGCCGCATGCATGGCTTCCGTGCGGAGCGTGGCGACCGGCTTCTGGGGGTCGATCCGGAACGTCGGGATCGACGTGGCGTCGCCTGCATCGGCCGTCGTTGGTTTGCGTTTCGCCAGTACGTCGAGGGAGGGGCCGCGATCGAGCACCCGCGGCGGCTTCACGGACGTGGTTGCAGCGGGGCGCGTGTCCGTCGCCGGGGCCGACGGCGCGACCTGCGCGAACGACGCGGGACCGGCGCCCACGAGAGCCGTCACCGAAACGAGAACGAGCGGGAGTCTTCGCACGTGCGGGGGTCTCCGGTACGCTCCGCGCGCGAACGCTCGCGGAGATGCCCATGTTTCTAACAGTCACCTGCGTCGCTCATCTTTGCATCGCCTTGGCCGCTCAGCAGGACGGACGACGGCAGGACGCCACGCCACCGCCCGTCGTCTGGGTCCTGGCCGGCCAATCGAACATGGAAGGGAACGGCTACGTCGAGACGGAGTCAGCCGATCCGTCACCCGTGCTCACCTTCGGCTCGCGGGGCGAGATGTCGTGGAAACCCGCGGCGGAGCCCCTCCATTCGGCGAAGAACCCGGGCCAGGGAGCGGGGTGGGCCGCCGCACCGCTCGGGCGCCCTCTGGCACAGCCGGTCATCAAGGGCGTGGGCCCCGGCCTCACCTTCGCGCGAGATCACTTCGCCAGGGTCAAGCAGCCCGTCGGCCTGATCCCGTGCGCCGTCGGCGGCACGTCGCTCGCGCAATGGGACCCGGGCAAGCGCGCCGACTCGAAGTCGCTTTACGGGGCCATGCTGGCCAAGGTGAAGGCCTCTGGAGCCAAGGTGGCCGGCGTGCTGTGGTACCAGGGCGAGGCGGATGCCGTCGGCGGAGCCGAGTCAGCCGCCTCCTACGGCAAGCGGTTCGAGGCGTTCATCGCCGCCGTACGCGCCGACCTTGGGAACCCGGAGCTCCCCTTCGTGTTCGCCCAACTGAGCCGCTACGTGACGTCGCGGGCCGAGTGGAACGATCCGTGGAACATGGTGCAGGAGGCCCAGCGCGTCCTGCCGGCACGCGTTCCTCGGACGGCGTGCGTGTCCACGATCGATCTGTCCCTGGACGATCCGATCCACGTGAGCACGGACGGAGAACGTCGGCTCGGTCGCCGCATGGCGCGGGCCGCCGCCGCGATCGACGCGGGGGCTGGCGCGACGTTCGGCCCGAGGATCACCGGCGTGGCGTTCGTCGCTGGACGACGTGACGAGATCATCGTTTCGTTCGAAGGCGTGAAGGGCTCGCTGTCGACGGTCGCGAGCGGCCGCGCCGACGCGGCGCCCGCGGTTTCGCAGCGCGTGGCCGGCTTCTCGCTCGCGGCAAAGGACGGGACGCCGCTCGATCCTCCGTTCGATGCAGCGCTGGGCGCCGACGGGAAGTCCGTGGTCCTCCGTCTTCCGGGCGCGGCGCCGGACGGGGCGACGGTCTGGTACGGCCGGGGCCTGAACCCGTTCTGCAATCTCGTGGACGGGGCCGACGACGCCGTCCCGGTGTCCGGTCCGCTCCAACTCCAATGATCCCGCGAGGTCGTCAGTCGTAGAGCAGGGCCTTCGCGCGTTTCGCGGCGAAGGTGGCCAGCTCGGCCTGCCATGATGCCTCGATCTCCGCGGCAGACCTTCCTGCGCGCACCATTTCGAGGACGCGAAGGTTGCCCCAGTGACGGCCCGTGGACTGGTCGCCCTCGTATTCCGCGCGGCGCGGATACAGCCGCTCGAGGACGGTCATGATCGTGATCGTCGTGCGTAGCGGGCGGAACTGGCGGAGGTCGGACGGGATCAACTGAATGCCGTGCAGGAGCTTGCCCGAGAACTTGCCGTAGGTCGGCGTGTAGCTCAGGGGACGGACGCGCAGGCCCGGCAGCTTCTCTCCATCGATCGCAGCCACGAGCGCGTCGCGATCGATCCACTCGGCGGCGATCGTCTCGAAGGGAAGGGTGTAGCCGACGCCCTCGTTCACGTTCTTGGACAACCCTGCGATCATCCCCGTGGTGATGTAGAGGTGGGCGTTCAGTGCATGGGGAATGTGAGGCGACGTCTGCACCCAATCGAGCCCCGTGTCCTCCCAGACCATGCTGCGCTTCCAGCCCTTCATCGCCACGACGACGAGGTTGCAGCCGATCCCCATCTCCTCGTTGAAGAACCTCGCGAGCTCGCCCATGGTCATGCCGTGCGAGACGGGAGTTGGGCCGTATCCGATGAAGCTCGCATACTTCTCTTCACGAACGGGGCCTTCGAACAGGAGCCCGCCCAGCGGATTGGGTCGGTCGAGCACGACGAACGGCTTGCCGGCGTCCTTCGCGGCCTTCATGCATTCGGCCATGGTCGACGTGAACGTGTAGGTGCGCGAGCCGATGTCCTGGATGTCGAACACGAGCACGTCCAGAGCTGCGAGCGTCTCGGGCGTGGGCCGGCGCGTCTTCCCATAGAGACTCTGCACGGGGATTTTCGTCACCGGGTCCACGGCGTCGGCGACGGCGCCCCCGGCCGCCTCGCTGCCCCGGATCCCGTGTTCGGGCCCGTACAGTTGAACGAGTTTCAGGCGCGGGTCCCGTGCCAACAGGTCGAGCGTCGCCACCAGGTTGCCACCGACGCCGGACGGGTTGGTGACGAGTCCCACGCGCTTCTTCGCCACGAGATCGATGCGCTCCCCGAGGAGCACGTCGATGCCGAGCGTCACGGCGGGTTTCTGCGCTCGGGCGGCGGGCCCAGCGAGGATCGCGAACACGAGGATGACGAGTCGAGAGGTTCTCATGGGAAGGCTCACGCGGCATGAGAACGCGAAGCGGACCGCGCGTAAAGGGGATGCCGCGTACAATCCCGGCGCCGTGCGCCCACTCCTCACGTCCCTCGTCCTCGTCGCGATCGGTGCCTGCGCTCCCCCGCAGAACCCGACGGTGCAACCCCAGGCCCTCAACCCCGCCAGCCGTTACAGGATCGCCTGGGCGACCTATCTCGGTGGACCGCTGTTCGATCAGCTCCGTGAGGTCCTGGTGATGAAGGACGGCTCGATCCTCGTCGCAGGGCAGGCGTCGTCCGCCGGACTTCCCACGACTCCTGGCGTCGTGCAGCCACGGTACGCCGGCGACGATCAGCCCGCGGGCAAGGAAGGCGCGATGGGCGGCGACTGCTACCTGGCGCGACTTTCGGCCGATGGGGCCCGTGTTCTCGCCGGCACCTACTTCGGCGGCTCGAAGCAGGAGCGCAACGTCTACGGCCTCGCGGTCGACAGGGCTGGGAACGTCGTCATCACGAGCGCCACGAGGTCGATGGACATTCCGACGACGAAGGGCTGCTTCCAGCCGCGCTACGGCGGCGGCAAGGCCGACTGGTTCGTCGCCAAGCTGTCGCCGGATCTCACCCGGACGATCTGGTGCACCTACGTCGGGGGATCGCTGGAGGAATTTCCGAGAGGCGGGCTCGTGCTCGACGCGAACGACGACGTGGTCGTCGTCGGGCCGACGCCGTCACCGGACTTCCCTGCGACGGACGGAGCGTTTCAGAAGGTCGGGCGCGGCAAGGACGACGTCGGCATCGTGAAGCTCAAGGCCGACGGATCGGGCGTCGTCTTCGCGACGAGGGTTGGCGGGTCGAACGATGAGGGGGTTGCCTCCGTCGCCATGGGGGCCGACGGAGGCATCTGGGTCGGAGGTCACACCGCGTCGGTCGACTTTCCGACGACCGCCGGCGCGTTCCAGCGCTCGCACGGTGGCAGAAACGACGGCTTCCTGATCGAGATGTCACCCGACGGCTCGAGGCTCCTTCGCGCCACGCTGATCGGCGGCAGCGGCGACGAGTTCACCGAACACGGCCTGCGGCTCGCGCCCGATGGAACCGTCCTCGTCACGGGCGGAACCGCATCGCCGGACTTCCCGGGAACCGCTGGCGCGTTCCAGCCGCGGCCGAAGGCCGACGACGACGCGTTCGTGGGGCGGTTCCGGCGCGACCTGGGCGCTTGTGTGTTCCTGTCGTGCTTCGGCGGCGGATCCAGCGACGACCTGCTCACGCCGATGGTGGGGCCGGATGGCAACGTCTGGGCCGTGGGTTTCAGCAGTTCACCAGATCTCGCCGTCACGGCGGACGCGCTCATGGGCTCGCGGGGCGGGTCGGCGCAGATGGGTGTCGTGGCCGCCTTCGCACCGGACGGCGCGAAGATCGTGTACGCGACCTACGTGGGCGGCGACGGCGACACGATCGTCCGGAACATGGCCTTCGGTACGGATGATTCCCTGTACCTCGTCGGCGGAACCAAAGCGCGCAACTTCCCGGTCACGGCCGGTGCCGTCCAGACGCGTCCCGGGGGCGGCTACGACGGCTTCGTGATGAAGCTCGTGCCCGCGCGCTGAGGCGAGGCATCACCAGTCGGGCTTGCTTCCAGGGCGGCTCTCCGCGGCCTTCGTGGGCTTGCGCGTCGACCCACCGTTCTTCGAATCATCCGGAGTGCGACCACCAGCGGTTCCCGCGCGTGCGGTTTGACGCTGACCGGCCGCGCCGGCGCGGGTCGGTGGCGGCTTTGGATCGTTCGACCGGGCCGTCGTCGCTGGTGCCCGTGCCGATTGTGGCGGAGACTGGGGCCCTCGTTGCGGCGCTCGCGGCGTCGGGGCATCGGGGCGTTTCCCGACGAGGCTCGACGGCGAACGATCGCCGTCTCGCGTCCTGGTGGGAACGGGAGTGTGAATGACCGCGATGATGTCACGCCGCGCGATCGTCATGCTCCCCGAACCGACGTCGATCGTGACCGCGGTCTCGTCTTCCTTCACGATCCGACCGTGGAACGTCGATCCGTTCCTCAGTCGGACTTCGTCGGCATGCACGCGCGCGGCGAGCGCGAACGCGCCGACGAGGATCCACACCGTCAGGCCGATGCGCCGGCCGACGGGGGAAGACTGCGGGAATCCCGGCATATCTGGGGTTTCGACGCGCGGTGTTTCCGCCTTGAGCGGCCCGATATAATCCGGACCTTTTCGTGAATCCATCCCAAGCTTCAACAACCGTCCCGGCCGCGTCGGGTTCAGACCCATCGCGCGCGGCACCTTCCGAGGATCGCGATTTCGAGCGCCGAACCGGCCAGGGCGCGATCCTGCTGACGGCCGGCAAGTTCTGGTTTCTGGCGTCGGCCTTCATCATCCAGTGGGCGCTCAGTCGCGTGATGGCGTTGGGGGTCTCCGAAGAGGAAGGCCAGCGCCTCTACGGCGTGTACTCGAGCGCGGCGAGCTTCGCCACGATCCTGAATGCGCTCGTCTATCAGGGAACGGTGCAGGCCGTCGCCCGCTTCGTGGGACGGGCTCCGCAGGAACATCGCGCGGTGCGCAGAGCCGCCATGCGACTCCAGGCGGCCTTGGGCGGAGGGCTCTCGATCCTCCTCTTCTCGTGCGCGCCGTTGATCGCGGACCGGCTGTACGCCAACGAGAACCTCACCCAGCCGCTGCGCCTCGCGGCGATCATCACCGCGGCGTATGCGTTCTATGCCGTCACCATGGGTTCCTTCACCGGGTCCCAGCTTTTCCGCCGTCAGGCACTCGTCGACCTGAGTTACTCGACGCTTCGGGTCGTGTTCATCGTCTGCTTCGCCTGGCTGTTGGGAAGCTCTCTCGGGCGCCCGGAGGCAGCCGTCGCGGGCTGGGCCTTCGCGTCCGTACTCGTGCTCGGGATGAGTCTCGCCATGGCGCCGCGCGGACCCGTCGTCGGTCACCTGGGCGTCGGCGAACTGTTCCGATTCGAAGCCGTCACCATGTTGCTGAGTGGCCTGACCGCACTCGCGACGCAGCTCGACATCAATCTCGTGCAGATGATCGGGCCCGGCGATCAGGCTGCGCGCGAGATGCTCGCCGGCCAATACCGCGCGGCACAGCAACTCGCGACCGTTCCGTACTCGGCCGTTTTCGCCATCACGTTCATTCTCTTCCCGCTCGTGTCGGCGGCGTCGGGGAAGGACGCGGGCCTCATCCGCGGCTACATCGCGCAGACGACCCGTTACGCGCTCGTGATCGCGCTCATGTTCGCGCTCGCCGTCGTGTCGGCGCCGGCCCGCGCCGTCGGTCTCCTGTACAAGACCGAATACCAAGGGCCCGCCGCAGCGCCGCTCGGGGTGCTCGTGCTCGGGTACGTCTCGTTCTCGGTGGTCTTCATCATGATCTCCATCGTCACCGCAAGCGGGCGCCCGCTCGTCAGCGCGGCCCTCGTCGCGGTCATGGTGCTCCTTCAGGGGGCGGTGGGGCTCTGGAGTGTTCCGAACGGTGGGACCCTCGGCGCCGCGCAGGCCGCGGCCATCGGAATGACGGCGACGCTGGTCATCGCCAGCGCGACGCTCAAGCGGATGTTCGGCGCAGGACTCGATCTCGGCATGGCCGTCCGGGCCCTGGTGGCCGCGGCCGTCGGCTGCGCGGTGTCACACGCACTTCTCGCCGATCGCACCGTCTTCGGCACGGCGGGGCTGCTTGCAGGATTCCAGGGCGGCCTCGTGCGCATCGCGTGCACGCTCACCGGGTTCTCCTGTGGCGTCGCCGTGTTCATCGTCCTGCTCTTCGTCATCGGGGTTTTCGGCCCGGAGGACCGGGCGCGCTTCGCACGCGTGCTCGGGAAGAAGCGCCATGCTTGAGGGCCGTGCGATCTGGGTCGTGATCCCCGCGTTCGAGGAGGAGCGGCTCATCGGGCGAACGCTCGCGTCGATCCCGCCATTCGTGGATCGTGTGGTCGTCGTCGACGACGCGTCACCTGACCGCACCTCCCAGGTCGTGCAGGAGTTCAGGGATTCCCGCATCGATCTCGTCCGCCGCACGGCGAACGGGGGCGTGGGTGCGGCCATCGTCGACGGTTACAGGGCGTTCCTCGCTCACGGGGGCGCGTCCTCCGATGCGTGCGCCGTCATGGCCGGAGACGCGCAGATGGACCCTGGCGACCTGGCCCGTCTCGTCGGAGCCCTCGGTTCCACCGCCGGCTACGCCAAGGGCAATCGCTTCCTCCACGCGGACGGCTACGGATCCATGCCGTTCCTTCGGATCGTCGGCAACCGGCTCCTCTCCTGGCTGACGCGCCTCGCGACGGGTCTTCGGTCGATCGGCGACAGCCAATGTGGGTACACCGTGGCGACCCGCAGCGCGTTGCAGGCCATCGACCTGTCGACGCTCTATCCGCGCTACGGGTTTCCGAACGACATGCTGGTCAAGTTCGCCGTGCGCCGCGTCAGGGTCGTGGACGTTCCCGTCCGCGCGATCTACGGGGACGAGGTTTCGGGGATCGACCCGTTCGTCGTCGTTCCCCGCATCGCGGGAATCCTGTGGCGCGGATGGCGCGAGATCCGGCGTGCGCGGCGCGCGCGAGGCGACCGCGGCTCGAGCGCCGCGTCCGACCCGGTCGCGACGAAGGCCCCGACGACCGGATCGGTCGCGAGACCGGTGTGAACGTCCTCGTCGTCACGTCGTCGTATCCGCGCGACGCAGACGATCATGCGGGACGCTTCGTACGCGACCTGAACGTCGGCTTGCAGAATGCAGGCCTCGCCGTGAAGACTCTCGCCCCTCATGCGTCAGGGCTGGCGGAGCGAACTCCTGACTCCGCGGCGGGGCCCGTGGCGCGCTTCCGGTCGACGGTCGGCGCCGATCACGATCTCGTGTACGGCGACGGCATGGAGGCGAACGCCGCGCGACTGGGCCGACTGGCCGCGTGGCGGGCGCTCGCGCGACTTGGCGTCGCTGCAATCAGGACGATCCGTCGCGAAGCCGAGGGCTGCGACGTGATCCTGGCCCATTGGTTGGCGCCCGCAGGGACTTGGGCGGTGCGCGCGCGCACGGGGATTCCCGTCGTCGGTGTCGCGCACGGAGGCGACGTGCATTGGCTCTCGCGCGGGCTCTTGGGACTCGCGCTGCGGCGACCGCTCGTTCGAAAGTTGAGCGCCGTGGTGGCGACCACGGCATCTGGCTGCGCACTCGGCGAAATGCTGGGCGTCGCGCCTGACCTCATCGTCCGCACGCCGATGGGAATCGACACCGAGTGCTTCCGCCCGTCCGCGAAAACACCGCGCGCCGCGCGGCGCATCGTGGCTGCTGGCCGCCTCGTCGCCATCAAGGGCTTCGACGTGCTCGTGCGAGCGAGCGCGGCGTTGGACGCAGATCTCGTGATCGCCGGGGACGGTCCGGAGCGACCGGCGCTCGCCCGGCTCGCGCGGGAGCTCGGAGTGAACCTCCAGTTGCCAGGACGCCTCGGACCCACCAAGCTGTCATGCCTGTTTCAGTCGGCATCAGTCGTCGCGGTCCCGAGCCGCGAGCTGGCGGGCGGGCGGACGGAGGGCGTGCCGGTCGTCGCACTCGAAGCGGCATGCTGCGGGAGCGCGATCGTGGGATCCGAAACCGGCGGCCTGCCGGACGTACTCACAGGCCCGGCGCTCGTTCCACCGGGAGACCCGGTCGCGCTCGCGCGCGTGCTGGCGGACGCGATCGAGGACCCCACGAGGTTCCTCGTGCCCGACGCGGCGTCGCGCTTCAGCCGCGATGCGGTGGCGCGCAAGGTCGCGCGGGTGCTCGAGCGCGTCTCCCGGGATGGCCGCTCGTCACGGGCGTGACTCTGCAGCCGGCGCCTGGAAGCGGTCCAGATTCGCCTGGAACTCGGCGCGTGTCGCAGCGTTGCTCGGCGTGTCCGCGAGGAGAGCCAGCGCCTTCCGCTCGGTTTCGATCGCAAGCCGCCGCTGCCCGTTCTCGAAATAGGCGAGCGCGAGCGTGTCGAGAATGCCCGCGTGTCTTCCCTCCGTCGCGCGAACGGCGAGGAGCGCGAGCTCGAGGGCGCGGGCCGCGTTGCGGACCGAGTCGGGTTTGTCCGTCAAGAGCATCCAGGCGAGCGCATTCAGCAACGACGCCGTCGCTCCGGGTGTTCCGGCGAAGGACTCCAGCATCTCGTGCGCGAGACGTTGCAGGGACTCGGCGGACCGGGCGTCGCCGCGCGCGAGAACGATCTCGGCACGCCGCCCCAGGTACCGCGCGGCTTCGAGTGCGACGTCCTGGTTGTCGGGCACGAGCTTTTGGGCGCGTGCCATGGATGCGCTCGCGGCTTCCAGGTCCGGCAGCGGATCCTCGTCCAGCGCCTGCCTCAGTCCGGCGCGCTTCTCGTGGGCGAGCGCGAGCTCTCGGAGGGTGAGCACGTCGGTCGTCGGCGCCTTGCCGAAGGCCGCGATCGACGCATCGAACGATTCGCGGGCCGAGTCGAACTGCTTCTGGCTCTGGCACACGGACCCGAGGAGGTGGCGGATCGTGCCGACGTCCCGGTAATAGAGCGTGTTCCCCGACGCGGCGATCGCGCGCTCCATGCTCGTGAGAGCCTCGCGGAATCTCTGGCCGGCTTCGGGGAGTCGCCCGAGGCCTTCGAGCACTCCGCCGAGCTTCGTGGCGAGCACGGCGGCGTCCCGGATGGCTTCCACGTTCGTGCCGTCACGCATCGTCGCCGCAAGGGCGGTGTTCATCGCCTCGGCGAATCGGGCCTGCGCACCGTCGAGGTCGCCGGCGGTCTGGAGCAGGTCGCCGTAGCGCTCGAGCAGGTGTGCTCGCGTGCGACGCAGCGCGGCGAAGTTTCCGCCGAGGTCCCCGAACGGCAGGAAGTAGCCCAGGCCTCGCTCGAGCTCGGCGACCGCCGACGAATCGTCCCCGAGTGCGGTGAAGGCCTCCGCGCGACGGATCCGGATCTGAACCGCATCCAGCGCGGAATTCGCGTTCTTGGGTTCGGCCGCAGTCCGCTTCTCGGCGTTCTCGAGTGCGCGCCCGAGCACGGCATTCGCGCCGGCCGGGTCGCCGAGGGCAAGCTGCGCCTGGGCCGCGAAGAGGTCGGAGAGGACCACGTCCCGTTGGAACTGGGAATCCCCGGGGTCGAGCGCGGCGCATTCCTTGGCGACGACCTGCCATTCCTTGTAGGCAGCCATCGCCTCGTTGAATTCGCTGACCTTCATCAACGCGTCGCCCAGATGGAAGAGAGCGCTTCCGAGATCCGACCGTGCTTGCACGTTCGCCGGGTCGTCCGTCGACAGTTTGCGCCGAGCCGTGACGACGTTGCGGTCGATCTTGATGGCTTCGTCCATCTGGCCCTGACTCACGAGCCCCTCGGCGAGTGCCTCCAGGCTGATGGTGAGGCTTCGGCGCCGTTCGGCGTCGTTGGGTGCGGCCGCGAGGAGTTCCTGCTGCATCGCGACGGTGCGGCGTGCGACGTCGATCGATTCGCCGGCCCGTCCCGTGAGCCACAGGAGCTGCGCTTCGCCGAGCAGCGAACCCGTCAGGTCGGCCTTCGCCTCCGGATCACCGGGTTTCAGTTGGAGGATGCGGTTGGCGATGCGCGTGCATTCGCGCTGGATCTCGAGCGCTTCCACGATTCGCCCTTCGGCCTTCGCGAGGTCGGCCCGGCGCTCGAGAATGCCCGCTCGATCGCGGAGCACGAGCGGGTGATCGGGGTTCCGTGCCTCGACTGCCGCGATGAGCTTCTGCGCGGCCTCGTAGTGCTCGTGGGCCTCGCGCATGCGGTCGAGGCGGACGAGGGCTTCGCCGATCAGTCGATTCACGATTGCGACGGCCCGTTGGTTGTCCTCGTTCGCCGGCGCGAGCGTTGCGGCGCGCGTCCGCAAGGCGAGGGCCTTCTCGAACGTCTTCAGCGCTTCCGAAGCCTGACCCAGATGCCCCGTGAGGCTGTGCCCCTGCACGGCCGCCACGCGCTCGTAGGCCGCCGACAATTCTGCGATGAGCGTTGGGTCGTCCGTCGATTCCGCAGCGAGCTTGTCCAGTACCTCGACGGCCCGCGCCGCCAGCGTGGCGCGCACGGGCGTCGCTCCGGGGAGCTTCTCCACGGCGTCGTGGACCTCGTACACGAGCGACTGCGTGAGCTTGCGGATGTCCACAGCCCGTTGCTCGGCGCGGCCGCGGGCGGCGCTCTCGCCTTCGAGTGCGCGCCGTGTGTGTCCCTGCTCGATCGAGACGACGATCAATCCCGTGGCAACGCTCGCGAACAGCAGGAGGCCGGCGGCGATCAGCGCGATCTTCGTGCGCCTCGCATGTTCGGTCGCTCGCAAGCGCCGGTCGCGCGCGACGGCGACGGCGCGAGTCGTCGTGGCGACGCGCTCGTCATCGACGGCGAGAGAGCGCAGCTGCGCTTCGGCGAGCGCGAGATCACCAGCGGCCAAGGCCGCGCCTGCCCAGTCGAGGCGCGCCGCAGCGAGGCCCGAGATCGCCTCCGGGTTTTGAGGCCACAGCACCAGGGCCTGCTCGAACCCGGCGACGGCCCTGCTGAATCCCTCGTGACGGACCGCTTCGTCGGACTCCGCCTTCGAGCGGGACCGTTGCAGGCGGCCTCGTGCAGAGTCCGAGATGGCGATGCTTTCCCGATGCCGCAGGAATGCCGTGAGCGCGTCCCGGAACGCGATGGCCGACGGGTGTCGCTCGCGCGGATCGCGGGCCATGGCGCGGCTGCAGATCTGCTGGAGCTCGAGGGGAGTCTCGTCGGTGAACGATGGCGGCGAACTGCGGATCGCCGCGTCGATCACTTCGGGGAGCGTCGAATGACCGTGGGGCGGACGCCCCGAGATGATCTCGTGGAGGATGCCGCCGAGAAGGTAGATGTCGGTCCACGGCCCATGCCCCGGGACGTCACCCACGGCGAGTTCCGGCGACATGTACACGGGCGTTCCCACGGGACCTGATTCCGCATGTGCCTGCGACCGCGAGTCCAGCTTCAGCGCGAGGCCCCAATCCATGAGCAGGACCTCGCCGAACTCGCCGACCATCACGTTGCTCGGCTTCAGATCGCGATGGATCACGCCGCTTTGGTGCGCGTAGGCGACGGCGTTGCACACGGCGATGAGGATTCCCAGGTGCGCGGGGAAGTCGAGTGCCAGCGCGGCAGCCTCGTCGCTCTCCGTCTTCGGGTGGAGGAGGGCGCTCCAGGGCCGGCCACCGACGAGCTTCATGGCGAGGAACGGCTTGCCGTCGTCTCCGACGCCGAGATCGTAGACGGGCAGGATGTTCGGGTGCGAGAGGGAGCCCGTGACTCGCGCCTCGGTCACGAAGTGCGCGACCATCCGGTCGCCGAGCTTCGGGGAGATGGTCTTGACGGCGACGTCGCGGTCGAGGTTGCGCTGCCGTCCACGATAGACGACGCCCATGCCGCCGCGCCCGATCTCCTCCAGCAAGTCGTAGCCGGCGGCGGCAGGCGTCGCGGGCACGTCGCTGGGTGGGGGATTCGTCGACAGCCGTAGCGTGGCGAGCTCGATGGCCGTGGCGGCGTCAGGCGGCCTCCTCCCGTAGGAGGCCTCGACGGCCTGAGAGCGCCAGTCGGCACCGGCGAGGACGGTCTCCTGCCAGCAACGCCGGACCGTCTCCATTCCGGTGTCCCATGGTCGTGCCGATGGATCTGGCGCCGCTCCGCCCAACGTCTGGTCCGTCATGGTGTGACCGTCACTTGTCGGAGAGCAGGGCGCGCTGCCGGTATCTCGTCCGGTATTTCTCCGCGAGGTGGGTCTGCTTGTTGGCGAGGTCGATCTCCCGGCCCGCGATCCACGCGCGCTTCGTCTGCGTCATGATCTCCAGCGGATCGCCATCCGTCATGAAGATCGTCGCGGACTTGCCGACCTCGATGGAGCCGAACCCATCCGAGATGCCCAGCACCTGTGCCGGTGCGAGCGTGATCGCACGAAGGGCCGCCTCGCGTGACAGCCCGTGAGCCGTGGCCATTCCGGCGTTGAAGGGGAGGTTGCGCTCGTGGGGCGTCTCCTCGCCGCTGGCGAGGCACCACGTGATTCCCGCGGCCTCGAGCCGCGCCGGGAGAGTGAAGGATTCGTCGTAGGGCGAGTCCCCGCGGCGGGGAAGGCGGTGGGTGCCCGGAACGACGACGGGGACCTTGCGGGCGCGCAGCAGCTCGGCGCACAACGGCGCGTCGCGGCCGCCGACGATCACGACGGAGAGCGAGTGGCGCGCTCCGAACGCGACGGCCGCCTCGATCTGCGCCAGCGTCTCCGCGGTGATGAACACGGGGCGCGCGGCCGAGAACTTCGACGCCCAGACCGCCGCCATGGCGTCGTATCGGATGTTCGACGGCGTGGACGGATCGACCGCGCGTGAGAACGCGTACGCCCTCGCAGCGGAGAAGTAGGCGTCGAGTCTGGTGATCGCGGCATTCGACTCGCGTGCCGAGTCTGCATCCGCACCGGTGGCCCCAAAGCCGAACGGTGAGCGCCGCGCCGCGGGCCAGTTCACCACGAGTCCGCCCACGTCGAGCACGGTCATCTCCTCCCACGTCCAGCCCTCGAGCTGCAGGACGCTCATGCGGCCGGCGATGGTTCCGCCGCCGGGCACGACTCCTGCAAGCAGAACGCCGTTCGAGCGCGTCACGGGGAAGAGGGTCGAGTCGGCGTTGACGCCGACTGCGGCCTTCACCTCGGGCGTGTACTCACCGGTCTCCGAATGATCGATGGACTGGCGGACCTCGTCGAACTCCGTGAGCCCGAGGCGTGTCCAGCAGGCGATCAGTCCGGGGTAGACGTGGTGGCCGCGGACGTCGATCACGGTGTCCTTGGCCGACGGCTCCACCTTGCCGACGGCGGTGATCTTTCCGGACTCGAAACGCAGCGCTCCATCTTCGATGACGGGGCCTGTGACCGGGTGAATCATTGCATGGGTGAGCACGACCGGGGCTCTCTGGGCCGCGGCCTTCACTCCCAGGTCCTGGGCGCTGCCCGCAGACGCGAGCACGAGCGTGACGACGAGCGCGACTCTGGTGCGATCATTCATGGGCGTCCACCTCCGAGCACCCGCAATCCCCGCGAACGTCGTGATCGGTCGGTCGTCGACGTCGGCCCCCGGGCCCGCCGGGTGGGCCTCCGTCGGGCGGTGCGTCCCCGGGGCCGTCCTTGGCGCTCGCGAGGATCTTCTGCACCAGTCTGGTGCGCTCATCCGCGATCGTCTTCCTCATCGCTGCGTCGCGTTCGAGCGTGAAATACGGCCGACCATCGACCCAAGTCTGCTCGGCCTTCGTCGAGACCGAAAGCGGGTGCCCGCTCCAGATGACGAGGTCCGCGTCCTTGCCCGCTTCGAGCGATCCGACGGTCGCGTCGATCGCGAGCTGTCGCGCGGGGTTGATCGTCACGAACTTGAGCGCCTCCTCCGGAGTGACGTGTCCGTACCGCACGGCCTTTGCCGCCTCGAGGTTCATTCGGCGAGCGAGTTCATCCGAGTCGGAGTTGAAGCTGACGGTCACGCCGACTTCATGCATGATCGCGCCGTTCTCCGGAATGGCATCCTGGACCTCGAGCTTGTAACCCCACCAGTCGGAGAACGTGGAGCCGCCGCGCGACGTCTCCTTGATGGCGTCGGCCACCTTGTAGCCCTCGAGTACGTGCTGGAAGGTGCCGAGCTTGAAGCCGAACTCCTGCGACAGGCGGCACAGCATGAGGATCTCGTCCTGACGATAGGAGTGACAGTGCACGAGGCGGGTCCCCGCCAGGATCTCCGCCATGGCGTCGAGTTCGAGGTCCCGGCGGGGCTCCGACGCGGCAGGGCGGCCAGCGGCGCGCCATCGCTCGAATGCAGCGGCGTAATCCCGCCCGGCCGTGAGCCGGTCACGGATGAGCGCTTCGACCCCAAGTCGCGTCTGTGGGTATCGCGGATTGCCCTGGCGTTCCGGCGGTGAGTTGGCGCCGCGCGGGTTCTCGCCGAGGGCGAACTTGATGCCGGGCGGCGCGCCACGGAAGTGCAGGTCGTCGGCGCGGATCGCGCCCCAGCGGTTCTTGTTGATGCAGTTCTGTCCGCCGATGGCGTTGGCGGATCCGTGGAGCGAGTTCACGGTCGTGATGCCGCCCGCCAGCTGTCGATACCAGGAGATGGCGTCGGCATCCGTGACGTCTTCGACGCGGACCTCGGCGCTCACGGCTTCGCCGCCCTCGTTCACGCCGCGAGCGATCCCAGTGTGCGAGTGGCAGTCGATGAGACCCGGCGTGACGTGCTTGCCACGGCAGTCGATCTCCACCGTCACGGCGGGGAGATCCGTTGGGCGACGCGCGCCGACGTATTTGATGCGCGAGCTCTCGAGCAGCACGAACCCGTTCTCGATCACGCCTTGCGGTCCCGACGTCCAGACGGTCGCCCCCGACAGCAGCACGGAGTATCGGCGCAGGGGAAGGTCCGCATGGGCGTACGGCCCGAATGGATGACCGAACGTCTCGGGGACGTCGGTCACGGGCGCGTCGTCGTCAGGCTTGGAGCTGGGACGCGATGCCGCGCGCGTCGACGGGCCGCTCTCGTTCGACCTTCGTGACGACGTGCGGGACTCCGCCTCACGCGACTCCGCAGCACGCGTCTCCGATCCCGCGATCCTCGACGCGCTCCACGGTGAGAGCGACCCGTCCGCGAGGCGAACGGTGCCCACCAGGCGATCGCCGTCGAGCACGGCGGAGAAACTCGCGAGCGCGCCCGCGACGCCGGGAAGCTCTGCGACGAACTCCAGTCGGCCCTGGTCGAGGCGGACGTCCTTCGCCTGGGACTTCTGATCGCCCGACCGCAGCCCGAGCTTGTTTTCGGGCTGAACGCCGAGTTCGAGCGAGGGGACCTTGGGGCCCGCGATCGTCACGGACCAGTCGCCGCGGGGCACTTCTTCCTTGGGCGGCGTGATCTCGTGGCGCCGGCCGTCGATCCACACGTCGCGGATCTTCGCGTCCTTGCCGAAGAGAGGGCCGTCGGTGACCAGGACGTTGGCACGGTTGCCCGGGTCGAGCGTGCCTACGCGCTCGATCCCGAGGATCGTCGCGGGCACGACGGTGAGGAGGCGGAGCGCCGTGGATTCACTCAGACCGTTGCGGATCGCGAGGCGGAGGTTCTCGCGGAACTTCGAGCGGTCGCGAAGTTTGCTGGACGTGATCGCGACCTGGACGCCCGCTGCCACGAGGCGGCGCAGGTTCGTCGGTGACTGTTCCCAGCTCATCATCTCGCGGAGGTCGACGGCCTCGCCGTCGCTGACGGACGAGACCTTCGGCCGATCGGGGAAGTCGAGTGGGACGATGATCGGCAGTCGGGATTTCGCGATGGCGGACAGGCGCCGGAACTCCCGACCGGTGCCCAGCACGATCCCCGTTCGGTGGAACTCCGCCGCGAGCTTGCCGGCGCGCAGGACGTCCTGCTCGTCGGCGACGTCGAAGAGGATGGGCCTGGCGCCGTCCAGGTGGCCGAGGGCACCGACGTCGGCGTTCGGGCCGATCGCCTTCCCGACGCGCGCCGCCCAGTCCGCGTCCAGCAGCGTCTGCCGGATCACGGCGATCGTCCCCATGAGCGACGATGGGTAGGCCGGCCATGCCTCCGTCCGTGGCGCCGTCCCCGGCGTGGCAGGGGGGTCGCCAAATGAGAATGACACGCTCATTCCGACGGACTGATAGACGTCCTCCTTGAGTACCGCGGGGCCTGCGCGGGATGGCTCCGGGGTCGGGTCCTCCGTCGACACGACGGCGGCCCGCCCTCGGAACACCCCTCCCTTCGGGGAGATGGCGGCGGCGCAGAAGCCGAGCCTCCGAAGGGCGTCGGCCGTCTTCGCGTCCAACCCCTTGCCGTCGAGGGCCGAGCGCTGGGGCGTGACCTTCGCACTCCAGTGCACACCGCCCGATTGCGCGTCAGGTGCGGGTGCATCCACTTCGATGTAACTCTCTATCAGGCCAGGATAAATGTGGTGCCCGGTGGTGTCCCATTCACGGGCGCCGATGCCTGCGACCGGCTCGCTCGCCGGACCCACGCGCACGATCCGGCCGTCACGAATCTCCACGACACCCTTCTCGATGGTCCGTTCGGAGTCCAGGTGGACCGTGCCTCCGCGGAGGACGTGCCATCCGACCTCCATCGATTGCGGTCCGTTCTCGGGTGGCAGTCGCGCCGGGAGGTCGCCTTGCCCGAGCGCCGACCATGCGGCGAGGGCGACGAACGTCAGAGTGCGGAGGTTGCGGAATTTCATCGGCGGGTGCTCTATGGCTTCGATGGTGAAATGTGTGGCGCGCCCAGGGTACTCGGTCGGAGTTTTTCTGGCATCATCGGGCGCGTCAAAGCCTGCTTGTTGGGAACTCGCTACTCGCTGGGAAGGGTGGCCAGATGAAGACGGACTCGAAGCGCGCCATGGGCTCGGTGCGGCTGGGGATTTGGTCGAGTGCAGTGATCGCCATCGTCGCGAGCCTCACTCCGAGCCAGACAACGCTCTTCAGCGAGAATTTCCAAGGGGGGATCTCGGGGTGGACAGTCAACAACTACGCCAGCGGTTTGTGGCACATCGCTGGCCCCGGGACCTGTGGTTCCACGAGCATGACGGCCGCGTACAACACCACCTCCGCGACATGTAGCTATTCCGCTGGGCAGGGAGTGGCAACCGGTGGCGAGCTCATCTCGCCGCTGATCACGCTCACCGGGAGCGGAACCTATCAGATCAACTACACCTGCTGGCTTGGCGTCGACCCGACGGGCGACACGGCCCAGGTTGCCTACCGCGTCTACGCGCCGTTCACCGCCCCGTTCTGGACGCCGGTCACACCGTCAGCGCCCGCCATCGGATTCAATGCGCAGCGCAGCCACACGTTCACTGCGACACCGGGAACGGCGATCAAGCTCCGCTTCTATTTCACGGCGGATGGGATCGGGAACAGCGGGACGGGCTGGATGATCGACAACGTGCAGCTGGTCGCGCTCGCGCCGGTGACGGCGCCCGTCGTTGCGGCCGTGCTGCCCAATCACGGGCCGACGACCGGAGCTGCTGCCGTGGTGATCAGCGGCTCGAATTTCACGGGAACGACCGCGGTGACGTTCGGCTCGACTCCGGCGACGTTCACGGTCATCAATGGGACGACTCTCTCGGTGGACGCTCCGCCGAATGCGAGCGGGTGGACGTCGATCAACGTGACGGGGCCGGGAGGGACGGGGACGCTGTCGAACGCGTTCGACTACTACGTCCCGCCATCGACCTTCGGCACGGGGTGCAACGGGACGACGCTGAGCGTCGCCGGTGCGCCCACGCTCGGGAGCACGTTCACCGTCCAGGTGTCCGGGTCGGCGCTCTACCTGCACACCGTCGCGTTCGGCAATTCGAACACGATCTCCTCGGCGGGTGTGCTCCCGATGAGCCTCGCCCCTTACGGTTTCAGCGGTTGCGCTCTCCGTGTGTCACCGGACTTCATCGCCGAGATGGGCACCCAGTCTTCCGCGCAGGTGTTCGTTCCGAACAACCCTGCGCTCGTGGGGTCGCACCTCTACCTGCAGGCGGCCAACCGCTCGGCGACCACCACGGGATTCTCACCGGCGCTCGACGTCCTCATCGGGCTGTGACCCTTCGGGCGCACCATCACCGGCCGCGACCGTGCCCGTGGCCGTGGTGGTGCGGGTCGGGGACGACGCGGTACTCGACCTTCTGCACGTAGCACCCGGTCCCAGGAATGAGGACGTCTTCGCAGACCGTCTTCCACACGCCAGTGCCGGGCTGGGTCTCCTCGATCTCGCGCCGCACGGTGATGCCCGTGCCTTCGACCTGCTTGCGGACGAGGCGCTCGACCCAGACGTTCGTGCCGGCGACGAGCACCTGCTCGCACTGATTCGTCCAGACCCCAGTGCCGGCGACCTGGCAGCGCTCCTGGATGTTGCGATAGCAGCCCGTCCCGGGGACCTGGACGCGGACTTCGCGGCTCACGTTGCACCCGGTTCCCGGGACCTGCACCTGTTTCCGGACGGTCTTGTTGCACCCGGTTCCCGGATCCTGGACCTGGCGGCGCTCGTCGCGGAACCCACCGGTTCCGGGGCGGGGGACCTTCACCTTGTCCACACGCCAAACGCCGGTGCCGGGGACCTGCACCTGGACTTCCTCGACGACCGGGCGTTTCGTCACGGGGTCGAAGGACTTCTTCAGCTCCTTCTTGAACTGCGGCTCGACCCAGACCTTCTTCTCCTGCACGTCGTAGATCGGTTCGACGGGCACCTTCACCACTTCCCAGTGGAACGTGGCCGGCACGAAGACCTGCTCTTCGACGGTTTCGAATCGAGCGGGAACCCACTCGGTCACCTTGCTCGTCGTGTACTCGATGGGGATCCAGACGCGACGCTCCTTCATCTCGAAGGCGGGCGGGATCCAGACCTTCCGTTCGACCGTCTGGTACTGCGCCGGAACGAAGATGCGCTCTGGCACGTCGACGTAACGCGGCGGAACGTACTCGTCGACGGTTCGCTTGCAGATGACCGGCGCGACCCAGACCTGCTTCTCGACGCGCTGGTAGCGTGCCGGTTCCCAGACCGGGACGACGACTTCCTGGACGACGTAGCCTGGCGGGCACTCAGGGCGCGGGCCGGCGCTGACTGGGGTCATGCCGGCGAGAGCGAGAAGGGCGAACCACATCGTGTGCTCCTTTCGGCGCGCGAGCGCCAGGCGGAATGGGCGGCGGCATGGCCGTCGTCGATTCGATGGGGGGGAACATAGCAAGCGCGGGGCCAAGGTCGATCCGCTCGCACACAGGTCGCGCAAGTCGTTGTGGGCCTTGACCAGTCGCCGCCCGCCGACATACGTTCCGTCCCGCGCCGCTGGACGGCGGTTTCCCTGTCGCCTGGAGAAGACGCTCATGTGCCGCCGTTTCCAATCCGCGTTCGCGGTGCTCGTGGCCCTCGTCGCTTCGTTTCCGGTCTGGTCGCAGCAGGCGTTCTTCGACGAACTCACGTCGGGCTCGCCTGGCAGCCGGCCGCGCTACACCGTGGCGATCCCCACGCCCGAGAACGTGCTCGGCCACGGCCTGGGCGAACGCTACACGGAAAGTGGCGACCTCGTGCGCTACGCCGAGGCGGTCGCGCGCGCGACCGAGCGCGTGCGCGTCGTCGACTACGGGCGTTCGAGCGGTGGACGCCGTCTCGTCGCCGTGTTCGTCTCGTCGCCGGAGAACCTGGCCCGCAAGGCGGAGATCGCCGAGCGCAACCGTGCCCGCGCTCGCGAGGCGACGAAGGACGACTCATCGGGACCGATCACCGTCTACGTCGCCATGGGCGTGCACGGGGACGAAGCCTCAGGTGGCGAGGCCGCAGCCGCGCTGCTCTATCATCTGGCCGCCGACGAGCGCCCCGAGACGCGACGCCTGCTCGACGACGTGGTGGTCGTGATCGACCCCGCGCAGAACCCCGATGGACGCGATCGGTTCGTCACGCTCGTCAACGATCGCGCAAGCCGGGAAACCCAACGCGAGCCGTTGGCGTGGGATCATCAGCAACCGTGGCCTGGGGGGCGCGTGAGCCACGACCTGTTCGATCTCAATCGCGACTGGTTCCTCCAGAACCAGACGGAGTCGCGAGCCCGTGTCGCGTTCTACCTGGGACTCATGCCGCAGGTCGTCGTCGACGTCCACGAGATGGGCGGAAACGAGAGCTACTTCGTGTCGGCGCCTCCGGCAGAGCCGTTGAACCCGCACACATCGGAGCAGGTGAAGGCTCGCTGGCGCATCTTCGGCGACGCCATCTCTCGCGCCTTCGACGCGCATCGGTGGTCCTATTTCACGCAGGACGTGTTCCCGCTGGACTATCCGGGCTTCGGCGGTTCGTTTCCGCTCTTCTGTGGGGCCGTCGCCATGACGTTCGAGCAGGCAAGCCCCTCGGGCGCGGCACTCCGGCGCGACGACGGGAGCACGCTCACTCTTCGCGATGCCGTCCTCCACCATGCGACGGCGTGCCTGACGACGATCGAGACGGCCGGAGCTCGCAAGGCGGATCTCTTTCGCCTCCAGGCCGAGCACGTGGAGGCACAGCGCGCAGCGGCGGAGCACGATGAATCACCGTTCTTCGTCTTGGCCGCGCTCCGCGATCCCGATCTCGTCGATCGCCTGGCTGCGACGTTGCAGCGGTGTGGCATCGCGGTCTCGCGCCTCGACCGAGCGTGGACTGCGGACGTCGTGCCCATCCAGGGCGGGCCGTCGTCGAAGGTCACGCTCGCGCCGGGAACGCGAATCGTCCCCGTGGCACAATCGTTCCGTGCGCTCGTGATGACCCTGCTCGACCCGCGGAACGAACTCGCGCCGGATTTCGTCGAGCGCGAGGCGCGGCACCTCGATCGCAAGGAGGCGAGCGAGATCTACGACGTCACTGCGTGGAATCTCCCTCTGCTGTTCGGCGTGGGCGGATACCGGACGGCCAACGTCACGGGCGCGGTGCTCGTGCCGGAACGCGAGCCGGCCCCGAGCGCACAGTCGCGGCGCGCCGAATCGGAGCCGACGGACTCACGGACGTCGGGCGCGTTGATCTTCCCGGGCCACCGTTTCTCGAGTTCCCGGCTCCTCGCAGGGCTCCTTGCGGCCGGAGTCCGGGTCCGCGTCACGGACTTCGCCTTCTCGACGGGCGGTAAGAGCTTCGGGCCGGGAACGCTCGTCGTTCTTCCCGAGCCCAACGCGGAGGGCGGGCGGTACGAGACGGCAAGACGCGTGGCGCGCAAACTGGGCCTGACCTTCGACGTCGCGGACAGCCTGCGCACGGAGCTTGGCTCGGACCTGGGAAGTCGCCACGCGAAGCCCGTCGTCGAGCCGTCGATCGTGGTCGCGTTCGGACCGCCGGCGGAGGCCCCGTCGGCGGGCGCGATCCGGTGGTTCCTGGAGACGGAACTTCATGCGCGCCACACCTGCGTCGGAGTCGATCGCCCGATCCGCACGGCGCTGGAGAAGGCCAACGTGCTCGTGCTTCCCGATGGATCGGCCGATGCGTGGGAGAAGGCGCTCCCGTACGAGGACGTGAAGGCCTTCCTCGGGCGTGGCGGCGTCGTCGTTTCGTTCCGCGGAGCCACTCAGTACCTCGCGAAGAAGGAGCGTGGCGTTCTCGAGTTGAACGTGCGGGCAGCGAGCGATCGTCTCGCGACGCTCCATGGCCCGATCGTGCGCGCGACGATCGACGGCGGAGGGTGGCTGACGCGCGGACTCGATGGTGAACTGCCGGTTCAGCTTCGCGGACGCGCGTTCTACGACCTGCCCGAGGGGGAGAAAGGCGAGGTGTGGGCGAGGCTCACGGAGGGCGATGGGCTCCTCCTTTCCGGGCAGTTGCCGCCCCCGAAGGCGGCGCTCGTCAAACAGGCGCCCATCCTCATCGAGCGCCGCCTGAACCCTGGACTCGTCGTCGCATTCACCGAGGACCCGCTCTTTCGCGGCGCAAGCCCGGGTTGGTTCAAGCTCGTCGCCAACGCGCTGCTGCTCGGACCGACGAATCGGTGACGCCCGCGCTCGCCGAGAGCGGGCGAGCTTCGTTCACCCGGCCGTAATCGAGACGTTCTCGATCCGCACGGCCGGCACCAGGGTGGTGCCCTCGATCAGGCGGGTTTCCTTCGAGAGCCCACTGATCGACTGGATGGCGTCATACAGACTGCCTGCGATCTGGACCTCCTTGATCGGCACGCGGTCGGCGCCGCGGAGAAGGAACCCGCCCTTCACGACGCCGGAGAACTCGCCCGTCACCGGGTTGCTCGTGCCGCTGAAGCGCGAGACCAGCACGGCGCGTGGCGGTTCGCTGCACAGGCGCGCGAACGGGATCGTGCCTCCCGGGACGATGAGGTTCCACGGGCCGATCGATGGGAGCCCCGCCGCGCTCCCGCGGGCGTTGCCGCTGGATGCGGGCGTATCCGCCGAGCGAGCCTCGAATGCGTCGTAGAGGAACGCGTTGAGGACCCCGTTCGAGATGAGTTCGCGTCGGACGGTGGGTTGACCTTCGCGATCGAAGGCCACGGATGCTGCGCGTCGTCCGTCACGCGGGTCGTCGATCACCGAGAGGGAGGCGTGGGCGATCTTCTCCCCAATGCGCTTGGCGAACGGGCTCCGGCCCAGCCGGACGGCCTTCGCCGACAGCACGGAGAGGAGGTTCGCGAGGAGAAACTCGGCCACGACTTCGGGCGAGAGGATCACCGCACCCGAGAACGACTCGCCGGCCTGGGTTCCGAGCCCGCCGAGTGTCTTGATGACGAAGCGTTCCGCCGCCGCGGAAAGTGCGGTCCGAAAGTCGTCGGCGCGGCGCACCGTGTCTCCGTCGTAGTCGAACGAACCGACGTCCGCACCGTCGACGGCCATGCCGAAGAGGGATCCGCCCGCGTGCGCATGGTCCTCCGACGCGCGAATGCCACGGCTCGTGGCGATCGCTCGGGTCGTCGTGTCGACGGAGACGGAGCCCGAGTCGACGTTCACGCGCTTGTCGCGCGTCCGCACCAGATCGAGGAACTCGGCAGCCACGTCCACGACCGAGGCGACATCCGCTTCGAGCAGCACGGGATCGCAGAGGCCCTCGACGGGAACGATGGGACGTGGTTCCGCCAGGCCGTTCTTCTCGTCCGCCGGAGCGACGCGCGCGAGCGCCACCGCCTCCTCGCACACCCGAGCGATGCGCCGCGCGTCGTTGATGGTCGCAAAGCCCATGGCCTTGTTGACGAACACGCGCACTCCGACGACGGTCTCCTCCTCCGTCGACGCGCCCTTCACGTCGTTCTTCTGCAGGCTCACGGACGTGGATTTCGACCGTGTGACGAAGACCTCCACCTCGTCGGCTCCGGCCTTGCGCCCT
Source organism: Planctomycetota bacterium (assembly GCA_044222185.1). Taxonomy (GTDB): domain Bacteria; phylum Planctomycetota; family CAIWVZ01; genus JBGANV01. Next base: position 1,262,959 of record JBGANV010000001.1, on the reverse strand, counting down.
TCGCGAACCCCTTCGTCGGCAATCGGGAGGAGGTCGATTCCGCGCACCACCTTCACTGATCGCCCCCAAGCAGCGCCTGGCATCGCACGTACGGTCCGCCTGCGTCGACCTTCGCCGGCTGCCCCTTGCCGCAGTAGCCCGAGCCCAGGTCCCACCGGAACTCGGAGCTCACGGCGTCGATGGTCATCAGCACGTCGAAGGCAATGCCGGAGAGCGTGACGCCGCGAACGAGTTCGGTGATCTTCCCGTGACGAATGCGCCATGCACGCTCGACGCCGAACATGAACTCGCCGGTGGCGTCCGCTTGCCCGTTCCGGGGCCCTTCCAGCAGGAAGCCGTCGCTCACCTCGGAGATCATCTGCTCGAGGCGATGTTCACCCGGTTCCAGGTACGTGTTGCGCATGCGGATGAGTGGTTGGTCGCTGTACGCGTGAGCCCGTGCGTTGCCCGTGGGCTTCACACCGAAGCGCGCTGCCGACTCCCGATCGTGCAGGTAGCTCGCGAGGATTCCGTTGCGGATGATCACCGTGCGGCCGGCGCGAACACCCTCGTCGTCGACGGGAATCGAACCCGCAGCACCGGGGGCCAGCTCGCTCTGACCCGAATCACACAACGTCACGATGTCACTCGCGACGCGCGTGCCGAGCTTTCCCGCGGCGACCGAGCCCGAGCTGACGAAGTCCGCTTCGACGGTGTGCCCGATGGCCTCGTGGACGAGCAGGCCCACGATCGAGGGGGCGAGGATGACCGTCGTTCGTCCGCCCTCGGGCCGGCGCGCCGAGAGGAGATCGACAGCCGTGCGTGCCGACTCTTCGGCCAGCCGTGCCGCGGGATTCGCGTTGAACAGACAGGACCACCCGCCGGTCACACCGACCGTCCTCGTCCCGACCTGGCGTTCGCCGTTGCGGCTTGCGACTGCGGTGACGCGGAACTCGGGCCGCACCAGTCGATAGGACGCGCTGGCACCGTCCGTCGTGACGATGGCCTTCTCCTCGAATATCTCCGAGTAGCCGCAGCTCGCCGAGGCGATCGACTGGGCGGCCGTTCGTGTCGCCGCTTCGATCTCGCGTGCGAGCCCGACCTTCTGGTCGAAGGGGCGCGAAGAGCACTCGTCGACGCCCTCCAACTCGAAATGGCCCCGGACCAGATCCGTCGCGGCAAGACCGTCGATCCGCTCGCGTCGATGGACCGAGGAGGTTCGCGCGGCGGCGCGCGCGCGGGCGATCGCGCCGCGGATCTCCGCGGGCTCGGTCGTCCCGCAGGAGGCGTAGCCGAAGCAGCCGTTCTCGATGACTCGCACGCCGGTGCCGTCGCGGTGACGCACCGTCGCCGCCTCGACGCGGCCATTCTCCACGGCGGCAGAGCGCGTCGTCTTGCAGTGATAGCGGAGCTCGACGAACCCATCCTCGCTGCGGAGGACGTCTTCGAGGCGGCTCTTGACGTCGGTGAGTGACTGTTCCGTCATACGGGTGGTCCTTCGTCCAGACTCGTGGTCGGGGAGGCGGGGATGATAGCCGCCCCCTGGTCGTGATCTCGTCCTCGATCGGACACTCAGACGAGCCCGGTGGCGTGGCTGAGGAGGCCCACGAACAACGGGTGAGGTTCCCGCTCGGACGTTCGCAGCTGCGGGAGGAAAGCCGCTGCGACGTGCCAGCGGTTCGCCGGGAACGTCAGCAGAAACGGCCGTCCGGTGACCGCATCGGTTCCCGCCAGGTGCAGACCGGCCTCTTCCAACACCGGCACGTAGTCCGGATTGAGGACGTGGGTGAGGTCCACCTGCTCCTCCCGCCTGACGGGCGGAAGCCACGGCGAGAGCACGGGGTCGGCGCGGACTTCGAGGTCCAGGGTGCCGGCGATTCGGTCTGCCCCGTCACGGAGCATCACTTCCTTGACGATCGGATCCTTTGCGTCCTCGTCGTAGAACGCGCTGGCCGCGCCCGGGATCCCGGCGACGTTGCGGCCGAACTCGATCAGGCTCAGCTCCTGGCCGTCGCCGGTCGCGAGGGTCGGCGTGTCGTGTTCCCGCGCGGTCTTGAGGGCTGCGATCACGGCGGCCGGCAGGACCCGGGTCGGGCGGGAACCCCGCGGCGCGACGATGATGGCGGATCCATCCTCGACGAGCCCAGGACGGCGTGCCAGTTCGTCGTTCGTGTACCACCGGGTGTTGACGACGACGTCGAGGGCGGACGAGGCGTGGCGAACGGCGTCGCGCAGCCGCTCATGGGCCGGGAAGCCCGGTTCGTGCTCGCCGATGATGATGATCGTCTTGTGGCCCATCGTGGGTCCCTCGATCGCGCCTCCGCGCGCCCACCGAGTCGCTGACTTATACGCGAATCCGGTCCATTGGATTGACGTGCACGGGGATTCGTTCCGCGATCAGCGCGTCGTCGCGAGTCTCTCATCCACGCAGCGCATGACTGCGAACGGCCGCGTGCCGTCCGCGTCTGCGGTTGCGCCGAGGATGCCCCACGTCCCCAATCCATCATCGGACTCGGGTTCGAGGAGAGTGAAGCAGAGGCGTGCCAGCGGCTGATCCGAAGGGATGACGAGCGCTCCCACGGGAAGCCTCCGTTTCGTCACCCGATCCGAGCCGTGGAATGTCGCGAGGCGATGGCCCTGGAACGGCCGGGGCTCGATCTCTTCCTTCGTGATTTGGAAAACGCGGACGTCGCATTCGGTTTCTGCGGGAAGGCGGGAGTGTGCGATCCCGTGGATTTCCAGGACCCGCAGGAGCGCACCGGACGGCGATTCGATCACCCAGGCCGGTGGAACGGAGCGGTGGCGGACGCCGTCGAACCAGGCGAAGACGGGCATGCGCACCGGTGTCGCGACGTCGGTGTCGAACTGCCGCACGAGCCCGGTGACCGGATCCTTCTCCTCGCGAACGGAGCCAACGGGGATCCAGCCCGCCGGATCCGACTGCGCGACTTCGGCGGTCGTCGGGAGGCGGGCGCCGTCTGCCGACAAGCGCGCCGCTCGGGCGTCGGCCCCAGCGATCAACTCGCGAATCCGCCCTCGCCGCTCGGCGACGATCGTCAGCCCTTCGAGTACCAGAGCCTTCGTGGATGCGATCCGCTTCTCGAAGACGTCGTGGCTGTAGGCCTCCGACAGGAGCGTGAGGCGGTTGCGCAGGCCGAAGTAGGAGTTCCCAAACCGCGGCTTGTGCTCGAACGTCACCCAGCCCGAGCCAGGCTTGTCCTCGTCGAGCCAGTTGCCGTAGTCGAACGTCGCGAAACCGCGGGCCCGCATCCCCAGGCGAAGCGCCGGGAGGAACGTCTGCCGCTCGAACGCGAGGATCTCGGGATCCGTGCCCGGATGGAGCGGACCCGCGTAGGTGAGGTCGAAGCCGTGGTACGAGCCATCCGTCGTGTGCAGGTCGACGACGATCGCGGCATCGAGTGCGCGTACGGTGCGGATCAGGGCTTCGGTCTCTGGCGCCTCGGCCTTCAGGTAGTCGCGATTCAGGTCAAGATTCTGGCCGTTGGGGCGTTGTCCCACTCCCTCGATGGGGCCTGCCTGATCGGGGCGGTTGCGCCGGTCGATCCGATCGTTGCCGTCGGGATTGTAGTTGGGGATGAAGGCGACGATGACGTCGCGCAGCAAGGCGTCGTGATCGCCATGGACGATTTCGCGCAGGATCTCCTGGACGGCTTCTTTTCCCTCGACCTCGCCCGCGTGGATGTTCGCCATCACCAGCGCGACGATGCGGCCGTCGCGCCGGGCGTCATCGATCGTCCTCACGGGAGGATCGGCCGCGAGTACGAGCGTGACGTCGCGGCCCTCGGTCGAACTCCCGATGGGGAGCGGCACGAGGCGAGAATCGTGCGCAGCGCAATCCGCGACGAAGGCCGCGACGTCCGCGGACGTGGACGTGCGCGCGTAACTGGATGCCTCGGCGACGGTCTTGGGGGAATCCCAGGCGTTTTTGTTGGCGTTCACGCTGCAACTCGTCCAAAGGAAAAGGGCCATCGAGCACGTGAGGGTGATCGCGCCGGCGACTTGCCGATTGCCGGACGTCGCGGCGCGCCGGCTCGCCTTCGGTTTCTTGCGGGTGGGTGTCACGGCCCGTACTATGCCGCGCTTTTCGCGCCCCGTCGACGCGTGTCGACCCGGACACGCAGTTTGGCCAAGGACCACCGCATGCAGCGGCGCATCGACACCTATCTTCAGCAGCTTCTCGACGAAGACCGGTTCGCGTTCTACCGCGGCGTCGCCGACTTCGCGGATCAGGAAGTAGCTCCCCAGATCCTGAAGTGGGAGCGCAACCACGAGCACGTTCCCGGGGACGTGATCGGACGCATGGGAGAGCTGGGGCTCTTCGGACTCCCGATCGAAACCGAGTACGGCGGTCAAGGCGGCGGACAGCTGGAGCTGGTGCTCATGGGCCTCGCGCTCGGGTACCACAGCCACTCGGTGGCGATCACGCCCGGAGCCGCAACGTCGCTCGGGAGCAAACCCATTCAGCTTTGGGGAAGCGAGGAGCAGAAGCGGCGTCACCTGCCGGACCTCGCGACCGGCAAGCGCATGTTCGTCTTCGGCCTTTCCGAGCCGGGGCGCGGGTCGGACGCGGCGAACCCGGAGGTGTCGGCACACCGACGCGGGGATCGCTGGGTCATCCGTGGGGAGAAGTGCTGGTCGACCAATGCGCGGTGGGCGAGTCACGTCATCGTGCACGCGCTCACGAACCCCGACGGCAAACGGGGACACCGCTCCACCTGTTTCCTCGTTCCCATGGACGCGCGCGGCGTCGCCTACAACGAGATGGGCGGCAAGATGGTCTGGCAGCAATCGTCCACCGGGTCCATCGCGTTCAACGACGTCGAGGTCGGCGACGAGACGATCGTCGGTCGCGAGAACGACGGGTTCCGCGTCATGGGGGAGACGCTCACCGGCGGGCGACTCTTCATCGCGGGGCTCGCGGTCGCGTCCATGGCCTTCGCGCTCGACAAGTGCCGCGTCTATGCCTCCGAGCGCGTTCAGTTCGACGACAAGCCCATCGGCCGATTCCAGCGGGTGCAGGACGTCATCCTGGACCTCGACATCGCTGTCGAGCAGTCCGTGACGTGGCTCGTGCGTCTCCTGAACCTCTACGACTCGGGGCAGATCAGCCGCGAGCAGGCCGCGAAGATCAAGATCGAATGTTCGCGACGCGCGTCCCACCTCATCGTCGAGGCCATGGAAATCTGCGGCGGCGTCGCCTGCCTCGACGAGTTCGGGTTGATTCGCCATCACAACGATCTCTTCGTCACCCGCGTCGGCGAGGGGAGCAACCGCGCCCTGATGAGTCAGGTGTCGCGCTCGCTGCTCCCGGACATCGCGACGCTCCTGCAGTAGTACGATGGTCGACGGCGGCACACCGGCCGCGGGATTGAAGCGTTGCCTGCGGCGTCTCGAGGCGGCTCCGGACCGGGTCGAGCTGGTCTTGAAGGAGTGCAGGGAGGCGTGGTCCCTGATCACACCGCCTGCGGGACGGCCGAGCATCAGGCGCCTCGTCGCCGATCTGGGTACGCTCGAGCGCGAGACGTTCGGGCGCGAGGCTCGTCACGTCGTCGGAACCGGCGAGGGGGCATCGTTCGTCGCTCCCGAACCGTCACCGGCATTGGACGTGTCGTTCCGTGACCTGGTGGAGCTCGTGGCGCGTTTTCGCCACTTCCGTTCCCAGTCGATAGAGCTCATCGCAGGGCCCGTGGCGTCGGCGGCTGGCGCCGAATCGACCGTGTCAGCCGAGCGGCACGGCGTCCTCTCCTCGTTGCTGGAGCGTTGGTGCGCAAGCGACGAACGATGGCTCGAAGCCATTTCGGACACCCTGGCGGCCGTACGGCCGCACATGGCGCGTTCCAATCCCGACTGATGACGAGGGAGCCCACTCGGCATCGAATCCGTCACACCTGGAGCTGACGAAAGGAATCGCATGCGGACTTCGTGTTCACGTCTTCTGAACGGTGTGCTGATCGTTGCGGCGGTCGTGGCGCCGCTCCTCGCGCAGGACCGCCCGAAGCTCAGCTTCGATCAGGCGATCGGCGTCGCTCCGGCGCCGAGTTTCGCGGGTCGTCTGTCGGGCGCGCGCTGGGCCGCCGACGGCGTGCACGTCGTCGTGAAGGAGGGCGGCAAGACGCTCTGGCTCGATCCCGCGACCGGGAAGACTGGCGAACCAGGCACCGATGCGGCTCCGGCTCCGGCGAGCCGTCCCGAGGCGTCCGATCGGCTGCTGGCCGAGCGGAGCGCCGACGGGAAACTCGAAGCGTACATCCGAGAGAACAACCTGATCCTCGCCGGCCCGGACGGCAAGGACGTCCCGGTGACGACCGACGGCGGCCCGGCGGTTTTCAACGGATACCTCGACTGGGTCTATCAGGAGGAAGTCTACGGGCGGGGCAAGTTCAAGGCGTTCTGGTGGTCGCCTGACTCGACCCGGCTCACGTTCCTCCGCTTGGACGAGGCCGAGGTGAAGGATTTCACCGTCGTCGATCACGTGCCGGCGTCGCTCGATACCGATCGCACCGTGAAGCTCGAGACGACGAAGTACCCGAAGGCCGGTGACCCGAACCCGACGGCCAAACTCGGCATCTACGACGTCGCGTCCAAGAAGACGATCTGGGCCGACCTCTCGGCGTACGAGCCGGACATCCTCCTCGTCCGCGTCGGATGGACGCCCGATGGCAAGCGAGCGCTGGTCCAGATCCAGAATCGCATTCAGACCTGGTTGGACCTGGCTTCCGTCGACCCGGAGAGCGGCGCGGTCAAGGCGCTGTTCCGCGAGACCAGCAAGAGCTGGGTCGAAGTGATCGAGGAACCCCAGTGGCTCCAGGACGGCTCGTTCCTCTGGCAGAGCGATCGCACGGGATTCCGCCACCTCTATCACTACGACGCGGACGGCACGCTTCGAACCACGATCACGAAGGGCGAATGGGCCGTGAAGGACGTCGTGAGGGTCGACGAGAAGAAGGCGATGATCTTCTTCACCTCGACGAAGGACGGCGCCGTGGATTCGAACCTCTATCGCGTTCCCCTCGCCGGCGGCGACGTCGTTCGCATGACGCAGGGACGGGGGTCCCACCGCACGACGCTGAACGGGGACGGCACGTACTTCCTGGACACGGTCTCCTCCGTGAGCGCGCCGCCCGAGCAACGGCTGTGTCGAGACGATGGGAGCGTCGTGAAGGTCCTGGCGAAGGCGACCGTCCCGGGGATCGAACAATCGGCATTCGCGACGACCGAGCTCGTCGAGATTCCGACCCGTGATGGCGTGATGCTCGACGCGGTGGTCACGAAGCCACCGGACATGGACAAGGACGCGAAGCACGCGATCTGGATCGATACGTACTCGGGGCCCGACACGCCGAGTGTCACGAACCGGTGGGGTCCCTCACCGTGGGAGCAGTTCCTCGCGCAGCAGGGCTACATCGTGTTCCAGGTGAACGTGCGATCGGCCAGCGGCAAGGGGCAGTCGTACACGGCGAGCTGCTACAAGCAGTTCGGCATCCAGGAGCTGCAGGACCTCGAGGACGCAATCGCCTGGCTGTGCAAGAACCCGTGGGCGGATGCCAAGCGAGTCGGCATCACGGGCTGGAGCTACGGCGGATTCATGACCGCGTTCGCCCTCACGCACAGCGAGGCTTTCGCTCTCGGGATTGCCGGCGCCGGCGTCTACGACTGGCGGCTCTACGACACGATCTACACCGAGCGGTACATGGATCGCCCACAGGCGAACAAGGAAGGCTACGAGAAGACCTCGTGCCTGAACGCCGCCAAGAACCTGAAGGGCCACCTCGTGCTCCTGCACGGCACGATGGATGACAACGTTCACCTTCAGAACACGATTCGATTCGTCTACGAGCTCGAACGCCGGGGCAAGGACTTCGAGATGATGCTCTATCCGAAGTCCCGCCACGGCGTCGGCAGCCAGGCCCAATACCAGCACATGCACCGGCTGATGTGGCGGGCGATCCAGGAGCACCTGGGCGGTCCGAAGAAGGGGTGAAAGCGCCGGCACCGTCCGGGGTCGCCGAGGCGACCCACGGGCGGACCCATCGGTCTCACGGACACGCGATGGAGGTGGCGTAAAGGATGCTCACCTCGTCGACGGACGGAAGCGTCGCCGAGGCTGGCGTCGCAGGCGGTGACGCGTATGCGATCCTCACCCTGAAGCGGATGAATGCGAATCCGTCCAACTCGTCGATGTTCGACGCCGTGATCGGGCCGCCGCCCGTGGCCGTCGACTTCAGCGTAGTGAGGTCGGCGATCGGGGCCGCAGCGCTGCTCGTGATCGCTTCGTGCGCGCCCTCGTAGGTGATCTCGACGACGGCGCCCGGGGCCGTGCCCAGGTTCACCGTCTCGAGGACTCCCGTGTAATCGGGAAGCGAGTCACCGCTATGGCGGAACGACGAGTAGGCCGTGCCCTCGACCGTGGCTGCTGTCGGAACCGACAGCACGACGAGGCTCGATGCCGCGGGCGGGTTCGTGACGAACCCGCTTGGCGCAGTGCCGGCGCCGTATTCGATCTGCACGAGTCCGTCGCCGCCGTCGCCCGACGCCTGGTTCGAACATCCGAACATGTTCACGCCGACGGCCGGGCGCGGGGGTCCGTCGACGTCCAGGATCGCGGTCGTCGCCAAGGAGACGCTGCCGAGCGCCTGGATCCAGATCTCCCCACCAGAGCCGGAACCGCCAGAACCCCCGAACACCGCCCCGATGTTGCCGGATCCGCCACTGCAGAGGATCCGTCCGGTCCCACCCTGGACGAAGTTCCCACCGCTCGTGATCCGGATTCCGCCGCCGCCGCCGCCGCCGCCACCGCCCTGGTCATCAGCGGCAGGAGGGGTGAGGATCGTCTCCGTGTGATCGCCGCCGCCACCACCGCCGGAGCCTGCAGACAGCAGGCTGACGGGAGGTATGAACGAAGCGACGACGGGCGACGCATGCGCGATCGGCTGCTGAGTCGGGATCGTCTGCAGCGGGCATGCAACGGAGTTCACGTGCGGAAGTCCGTCGGCTCCCACCGTCGCCGCCGTCCCGCCAGCGCCACCGAGGCCGCCGAGGTCGCCGAGCGTGCAGCCGCTGACCACGGGGAAACAACCAGAGTCGCCGCCGACGCCACCCGCGTACGTCGCGTTCCCGGGAACACCGGGATTGGGGGCGCCGTCGATCGTCGGGCCGTAGCCATTCTCGCCCGTCGCCGCCCGAACGTTGCAAGTTCCCGGGGATCCAGCCCCTCCCGCGCCGCCTCCGGCGCCACCTACGCCGCCCGCCGCGACGCAGCCCAGGCCGCCGCCGTTGTTCAGGAGGCCGGCCTTCGCCGCCTGGTCCGGCGAGCCCAACGGCGCCGAGGCGCTGGTGCCGGCGCGAACGTCGAGGATGCCGTCGACGCTCACGTCACCCTGGCAGCGAATGTGGCAGGGATAGGGGCCGACGACGCGCACGGTGACGCCCGCGGCGACGGTGAACGTCGTGAAGTTGAACACGCCATGCCGCGACGCTGGCACGCCCGTATCGAGTGTCACGTTCGCGCTGGCGACGAATGCCCCGTCGCTGCCGTCGCCGATCACGGCCGTCGGCAGCGTCGCGTGCGCGGTGCCCGAGCCATCCCACGCGATGTTGCCGGACTGAGTCGCCAGCCCGCCGGTATCGGCGAACGACTCCGTGATCGGCGCCTGGGCGAGCGGGGCGCCGGGCGACGTGGCGAAGTAGAGATGCGCGCCAGGGGGACCCGAGACGGACGTCTGGATCGGGTTGCCGCCGAAGTCGCGGACCTCGGGCCCGATGACGATCTCGAAGGTGCGGCCCGCGGCGAGATGGTGCCGTGCCGTGAACTCGAGGCGCGTGGCGGAAGCCGTCCCGCCGAAGGGATCGCCCTGCATGAGGTAGAGCGTGCCAGGGATCACGGCCTGCGTGGCGACGTCCAGGATGCGGACGCTCGCTGCCGTCAGCGTTGCCGGGTCGAGCGGCTCGTCGATCAGCACGACCACGACGTCGTTGCCGATGCTGCAAGCCGAGATGGCCGGCGGGGCCGGATCGGATGTGGCCGGAAGCGTGCCGATCACGTGAGCGTCGCCGGGGACGGGGTCCGTGATCGGGTTGCACGGGCCGCCGCTGACGCCGCAGGGGCAGGTCGTGAAGCACGCCTGTGCCGAGTTTTCGAGCGGACGCCCACTCACCGTGACGACCGCATTCCCGTTCAAACCGCTCGGGACCGAGATGTCGTATGTCGTCCCGCCTGTCAGCCCACCCGAGCAGACGTTGCTCGGGGTCGACGGATATCGCGGGGCGAAGATCACCCGAGCCCGGTTCCCAGGTGGCCGCGACGGGTCATCGACCACGTGGAAGGTGCCGAGCACCGCACCGCTGGCCGCTTGGGCCGGGGTGATGGAAACTGGCCCTGCCGCGTGGATCGCAGGCAGGCTCGACGCGTCGACTGCGTCGCTGAAGTCGAGTGCGAAGGCGGTCGTCAGCGGGAGGTTCGAGACGCAGGGCATGCCGGCGGTGGCCGGCCAGAGCGTCTGATCCGTGGCCTGAACCGAGATGCGCAGGATCTGTGACGTTGTTCCGTGACCGTTCGATCCTCCGCACGCTGAGAGCATGACGATCGCAAGCAGCACGGCGCAGTACGCGCCGAGGCGTCCTATTTCCATCCGCATCGGTTGGGTCTCCTGTCAGTTCCAGTCTCTCGACGCCGCGCGTCCTCGGATCCCGGCCGAATGTTCATCTGCGATCGTGCGACCGCAGCCAGGGTCGGGCAGCTGCGGCGTTGCAATCGCACAGCTCGCGTGGGTCTCGTCCCGTGCAGTCCGGGCGTGATGCGCTCGGACGGGGATCGTCCCACGGATCGGTCACACGCGGGCGAGGTCGGATTCCCCTGGAAGCGAAGATGCCAATGGCCACCCGGCGCACCCGCTCGCTCTCTTTGGCCTCGGCTCCGAACGCCCCGAGGCCAACACCTGCCTGCCAAGCCGCCGAGTGTGAAGGGTCACCCGGTTTGCACGTGGCATTTGGCCTGCAATGCCCGTGCCGCGAAATGGATGAATGAGGCCAACCGGCGTCGCCGCCGCGAATTCACGGGGAAAGCAGCGGGAGCATCAGGGGCGGATGGCTTCGTACGCCACGTGAAGCGCCGGCAATCGTGCCGATCCGAACGCCGGGACGCGTGGAATCGCACGGCGGGCGCCATTCCTTCCCGCGAGGACGGGCACACGGCAGGGGGGTGTGGCGCGCGAGTCCGGTGCGCAGGACGCCGTGCGCCGTCGCGCCCGAAGACCGGCTCCAGGGCAGGGGGCGCCGCGAGTGGGCCGGCGCCGAGCGGCACCGGCCCTCGCCGTTCCTGCAACTACTTCTCGTCAGCGGGCGCGTTGCGCTTGGGCAGCGGATCGGCGGAGTGGAGCTTCCACCAACCGAACCAGCGACGGATCGCGCGACGGCGCGCTTCGAGCGGCGGGATGAGCTCGCTCATCTCGCTGACGTTGTATCCCATCTCCTGGTCGGTGAGGGCCGCGAGCGTCCGGTCGATCGTGTTGGCGCGCTTGTTGTCGTCTTCCTTCTTGGGGTCGAGCTTGCCGAGCTCGGTCAAGAGGCGGGGGATCGGGAGCTTGCCCATCTGGATGAGCGCTTGGGACGCGGCCGTCGCGCGAGCGGGGTTGTTCTCGTCCTCGAGCGCCTTCAGGTGCTTCTCGATGTCGGACTTCTGGGCGTCCGTCGTCTCCGGGAACCAGTCGAGGGTGGTCGGCTCACCCTCGGGGATCTTCTTGAACGAGTCACGCTCGACCTTGGGCGCGATGGCGAACTTTCGATCGGCGCCGAGTGCGACGAACTTGTTCTCGGCGACGTGCCCCGAGGCCGCCATCCACTTGTCCTGGAAGTCCGTGATCTGCCAGTCCTCCGGCCCACCCTTCTTCTTCATGGTGAGCAGGAGCTCCATCACGTCCAGACCTTTGACGTTCTGGAACATGACCTGGTAGGTCGCCGTGTCGTCCTTGATCTCTTCCTTCTCGATCGCGAACTTCTGGCCCTCGCGAGCGAGCTTCATGATCGCGACTCGCTCCTCCGTGAGGATGAGGTCGATCTTGTCCTCGGTGATCTCGCAGCACTTCACGACCGTCTTGCGATCGTTGGCGCCCACGGCCTCGAAGAACTGATAGAAGAGCCGCTTCGGCTTCGGAGCGAGCGCCACCTGGCTCTCGGGCGCGAGGTTTCGCTTGATCTTCAGGTCCGGCGGAACGAAGGGCTTCTCGACGATCTTCGGCGGCGGATCGATGATCATCTTGTAGGTGACCCATCCTCCGCCGACGAGCACCAGGACGCCGACTCCGCAGACGACCATCCACTGGACGGGCGTGACTTTCGAGGGTGCAGCTGCCGGCATCTCACTTCACTCCGGCCGTCGTGCGGAGGACCTTCACCTTGAAGGTCGAGAAGACCATCTTGGTGCCGGGCTTCAGTGCGAAGCCGATCCCGCCCGTGCGGCTGACGGAGAACCCGAGCTTGTCGGACTGATCCGGATTGCCCGACTCCTTCTGGGTGAACGAGCTTCCGACGACGCGGATGATCTGGTGGTAGTTCTTGTTCAGTTGGAAGCCCGTGTTCGGGTCGACCTTGTACCCCAGTTCATAGGCCTTCTTTCCAGGCAGGTACCGGTACATCGACGTGAAGCTGTCGCCGGCGGTGATCGTGAACTCGACGTCCAGGATGATGTCCTGCCACATCTCCGCCACGGGCGGGATCGCGGAGAACACGCCGACGATCTTTCGGCCGGGGACTTCGACGCCTTCGACCACCATCTCCTTGCCCTTCAACTCCCACTTGATGCCATCGCTGTTGCCCCAAACGGACTTCTCCTTGGGGGAGAGGAGGTCGCGCTCGGGGATCTTCGCCTCGTACTCAGGCGTCACGAGCTTCTCGACGAGGGCGTCGGACTCTCCGAGGACAGCCTTGAAGATCTCGATCATCTCGGGCGGCGGCTTCGGCAGCTTCTCGACGAGGTCGTAGATCGAACGGATCGCGGTGTCGTAGGCGTTGAGCGCGCTCGAGATGTCCCCGTCCTTCGTGGCACGGGCAGTGTCGGCGAACTTCTTCACGCTCATGAGGCTGTAGGCCTCTTTGATCTTCTTCACGCGCTCGCCGTACTCCTTGCCCATGGTGTTGGCGCGGATCTCGAGCGAGTTCATCTTGGCCTTGACCGAGTCGAGCTTGTTCGGATCCTGCACGTCCGCTTCCGCCGAGGTCAGGAGGTCCATGGCCTCCTGTGACGTCTTGGCCGCGGTCTGCTTCGTGCGGATCTCGTTCTCCAGGTTGATCAGCTTGCCCTTGTGATCGGCGTCCTGGAGCTTGTTCACGGCGTCGCGGACGCTCGAGACCACTTCGAGCTGACGCTTGAAGTCCTCGGGGTACTTCTGGACCGCCGTCACGATCGCAGAGATGCCGTCATCGGCTTCCTTCAGGATGCGAGCGGTTTCCTCCGCCTCGGCGGCCTTCTTGTTCTTGTTCACCATGAACAGGATGCCGGCCGCGATCACGAGGACGCCCATGACGATCATCACGATCTTCTGGGCGTGACGGCCGAGGCCGGTCGAGCCGACCTGGATGATCTCCTGTGACCGCGTCGTCATGTGACGCGCGACGTTCGTTTCGCCGCCTTCCTCCGCGGCCTCGGCCGCGCGGGGTGCGGGCGCCGCGGTCCGCGAGGAACCGGTGGTGCGGCCCGCGCGTGCTGCCGACGGAGCTGGCGTTGCGCCGGTCCGGCGCGACGAACCGGTCGCCGGACGCGCCGACCCGGTGACGGCGGCGGTGCGCGAGGCCGTCACGGGGCGCCGCTGTGCGGCCGGGGCCGCGGCGCCGGACTTCTTCCAGCAGGGTTGGCAGACGACCTGTCCTTGCTGCGCAAGAACCGGCGGTCCAATCTCGGGGGAAATCGCTGAGCCACAAAGGTTGCACGTTTGCATGATGTCTTTCATCTCCCGGGACCGGGACGACGCGCGCGGAAGCCCGGCGGCGGGATGTCCCTTCGGAGTCTTCGCTGGATTATGAGCCAGGCTGCCAATCCGAACAGGACGATGGCAACCATCATGAGGAGCACGAGTGGGTTCTGCCACAAACTGTGCGGCGTCTCAGGCCGCGCGACCCTCATCGACGTGGCGACGATGTAGGGGACCGTTTGGAACTTGCCGTTCACCGCTTCGTAGCGAATGTTCTGGACGAATACGCCCTCGATCTCGATGGGGTCGAGCTTCTCGAACTTGTCACCCGGAAGCGGGTTGATCGTGTCGAACATCACGCCGGCCGCGCGCGGGTCCTGGACGAGGTATCCGCGATAGATCCGCTCGCCGGGGACGCGGTCCGAGTCGTAGGTTCGCACCCGAATGACCTGGCCGCGCGTACGCACGTGACCGCCGCGGAACGCGTCCGGAAACGCACGGGCCTCGTCGATCGCCAGTTCCGTCGGATTCAGAGTTGGTGGGAGCTCCGTGGGCCCGGACTCGGGCCCCGCGGTGGGGTAGAGCCACTTCAGCACCGCGGCCCGCGCCGCCTCGGACGGTTCTTCGGTCTCGTCCTGGACGGCCCGGATGACGTGAAGCACCGAGGCCGGGATGAACGTCGCGGGGGGATGCGCGAGCACCGTCACGGGACGCGACGTCGGCTGCGAGTCGGTTTGCCGTGTCTCCTGAGCCGACGGGTGTTTCACGCCGCTCAGGAGCGTTGCGATCAGCGCGGCGAATCCAAACCCGAAGATGGTGATGCGCTTGCCTTCAGGAGTCTTCAGAAAGGGTTTGGGCGGCTCCGTCCCCATTGGACGGTAGAGCGGGTGGCGGAGCCTCGCGCGCATGTAGGGCATGGGACGCGTCAGGTCCTTCGCGTCCTACCCACCTTTGTGCTGGGTGCCGAACGCGAACTCGATCTTGTTGATCCGTTGCTCCTGGCACATGTTCATCACGTCGATGACGTACTGCCATGGCACCTTGGGGCCGGAGTCGATGATCACCGGGATGTCCGTTTTCCCGAGGGACTGGTACGAGGTGTACTGGTCCTTGATCAGCTTGGCGAGGAGGGCGTCACCCTTCTCGCCGCTCTCGATCGGGCGCTGTCCGAAGAACCGCTCGAGCTGGTTCTTCTCCGAGCTGAACGACAACACCACGCGGATCTCGTCGAGCGTCGGGTTCGCGGTTGCCGGGCCGGGACCTTTGTCCTTCGGCAGCCAGGAGTCCATCTTGCCGTCAAGTGGCTTGAACTTGAGCGAGCACATGAAGAAGAGGCACAGGCAGAAGATGATGTCCACGAGCGGCGTCACGTTGATGCCGACCGGATTGTCTTTGCCGGTAGAACCAGCCATGTCACGTCTCCTCGACAGTTGTCACGGTTTCGCCCGCTCGCGCGGGTGATCCCGTGTTGGACTCACGGCCTGGCCCCGGGGGCCGCAGTCCTCATGCAGCAGGTTGTTTGTGTCACCACTGTCGACGCGCCGGAACGCGTCAAGTGGCTCGATTCGTCACCACGGGTCGCGCGGGCACGGGGCTCGAACCCCGCGCCCGTCGGCGTCACTTCGGCTGCGCGGCGGCACGCTCGTTCAAGACCTCTTTCGGGATTCCCGCCCCGACTTCGATCTTGTAGAGCTTGGCGAATGCCGCAGCCTCCATCGCCTTCTGGATGTACCCGTAGGGGGCCAACCGGTCGGCACGCACCAGCATCTTGGTCTCCGAGATCGAGTTCGGGTCGTTCGGGTTCGTCTTGCCCTTGCGAGCGAGCTCGGTCAGGTGCTGAACGAGCCGCTTCTGGCCTTCCGCGTTGAACTCGTAGGAGCGACCGGAAACCGCGATGCGCCAGTGACCGTCGTCGCGGCAGACCTGCCCGATCTTGTGGATCGCGCAGGTTGACCCCTGGGCCTCGCTCAGATGGTGGATGTTGACCGTGATGCGGAAGGTGTCACCCGCATTCGGCTTGTCCTCCTGAGCGGCCTTCGCGACGGGCGGAACGATCTCCTCCAGCTCACGCTGACTCATGTCAGCGTTGAGCATGAAGAAGAGGAGCAGCAGGAACATGATGTCGACCATCGGCACCAGGTTCGGCGCCACGTCCTGCTCGACTTCGATGTCATGAAACGCCATGGATGGCTCCCACGCCTGCGATCAGGCGTGCTTGTGAAGGCCCGTGTTCTTGAGCATTTCGACGGCCATCAGGTTGCAGTTCAGCGACATCTTCTTGACGCGGTTGTTCATGAAGAAGAACAGCGTGAGGAAGACGATGGCGAGAAACAGACCCATGGTCGTGTTGACGAGCGACTCGTACACGCCCGACGCGAGGTCGGCAGGCGTCGGGGCGGCCTTCTGCGCGATGACCTGGAACGACGAGATCATTCCCGTCACCGTTCCGAGGAGTCCGAGCAGCGGGGCGACGTTTCCGATGAGGGAGAGGTTGGAGATCTTGGCGTTGAGCTTGAACGCCTCTTCGGCGGCCACCTGCTCCATGCCGTTCACCATCTGCTCGTAGCCGGCTTCCTTCAGCATGAGCCCGCCGCCCATGATCTGGCCGAAGTAGCAACGGCTCGACATGGCGACGTCGAGCGCGCGATCGAGGTCGCCCTCGTTGATGGCGTCTTCGATCTCCTTCGTCAGGTCCGGCGGAGCGAGCTTGTCCATCCGGATCTCGACGACGTTCTGGATGCAGAGCACGGTGCCGATGATGGACGTGGCGACCATCAACCAACCGACCCAGCCAGTGGTCTCGAACAGTTCGAGGACGCTCTTGTGCTTGCCGGTCGCTTCCTCAGCGGCGAGTGCCGGGGCCGCGACGGCTCCGGCGAACAGCACAGTGACGAGACACATCATCGCGAATCGGTGCTTCATGGTTCCGGTTGCTCCTGAGAATGAGAGTTCCTGTATGGGTGTTCGCTCGATCAACCGCCGAGCTTGGAGAGGCGCGACTGCGCGTCGGCCTTGAGTGGGGACTGCGGATACTCTGCGACGAAACGGCGGTACATCTCGACCGCTCGACCGTAGTTGCGCTTCTGTACGTCCTTGTCGCTCGACACGTCCCCCAGCAGTTGGAAGCAGTTGGCGGCATTGTAGAGCCCGTTCTCGTGCTCGCCAGTCGGTTCTCCGGGGGCGGGCGCGAACATCAGGGCCGTGCGGAGGTAGTTGAGGAGGGCCTCGCGGAGGAGGTCGGGCTTGCTCGTCTCCTTGCCGCGCTGCTGGAGAACGGCGCCGAGGCCGTTGTAGCAGGCAGCCCGCTCGCGGGAGCGGGTCACGACCTTCAGGGCGTCGCGGAAGAGCTTCTCGGCCTCGGTCGGGTTCTTCTCGGCCAGCGCGATGGTGCCGAGCATGACCTTGGCCTCCGAGGCGCGGGCCCCAGTCGTCGCAGCGAGCGCAGTTGCCTCGGACTTGGCCTTCGCCAGGTCGTTCGATGCGAGGTAGGCGCGCGCGCGGCCGAGCTTCAGGCCCTCGAGCAGCCCGCCCGATTCGGGAAGCTTGTTGATCCGGGACTCCTCACCCTCGATGAAGGTGATGGCCTCCGCACCTTTGCCAGCCTGCGCCAGCATGGTGGGGACGAGGTCGTGGATCTGCTCCAGGTAGTGCGACGACGGGAACTGACCGTCGGCGATCATGGCCTTCATTGCGGCCACGCTCTCGTCGTTCTTGCCAGAGCCCTTCAAGGCCTGCGCCTTGTACCAGTGCGACTCCTGACGGATCGCCGCACGGGCCTTCGCGTTGTCGATGAGTGCCTGGAACTTGGCGACCGCCTCGTCGAACTTCCCGCCGGCGAGGTCGTCCTTGCCTTCCTTGAAGTCCTTCGGGGCTGCCGCGAATTCGACGCCGAGCACGTCATCGGCCTTGATCGTCGTCGTCCCGGATCCGCCGACCGCGACCTTCACGCCGCGGTAGTCCCATTCCTGGACGGTGCCCTGTTTCGTCGAGTTGTCCTTGAGGGTGATCGTGTCGTTCTGAGCGAATACCCGGCTCGAGAGCGTCACGAGCGCCATCGCGATCATGAGTTGATTGAAGCCACGAACGTTCATCGTTCTGATTCCTCGTGCTGGAGGTCGTGTTCAGCGACCTGCCTACTTCGTGATGACTGCTTTCTTGTTCCGGATGGCGCGGATCTGGTCGATCTTCGCCTTGATGCCGTACTCGTTCTTGTCCGCCTCCGGGTTGGTTCTCTCGAGCGAGTCGAGCGCGCCGTCGAGTTCGGAGACGTTGCCCGATTCGAGCATGGCCAGCAGGTAGAGGTACCTGGCCTCCCAGTACATCTTCTTGCCTTGCTCGGAGTTGGCGATCAGGTTCCTCGCGATGTCGGAAGCCGACGAGTACTGGCTCTTGTCCGACTTGCCGGCGCGAATGTAGGCGACCGCGAGGTCCAGGTTGATGGCGGGGAGCGACGGATTCTGCTTGAGGCGTTCCGCGTCGAGCTTCCCGTCCTGCATGAAGAGCGGCTGCTTGGTCGTGATGTCGGTCAACGCGCTGATCGCGCCGATCCAGTCGCCCGTGAGCGCGCGGCAACGGGCCGTGTTTCTCAGCCGCTCCACGTTGACGGTGCCGGTCTTGTCCTCGCTGGCGAAGTCGTAGGCCTTCTTCGCCTTCTCGATCATCGCCTGTTCCGCGAGCTTCGCGTTGGGGTCGATGTTCGACAGCGAGAGATCGTCGGGGAGGCCCGACAGACGCCCGGCGATGGCCAGGAGACGACCACCGACCTGCGACCAATCCACCTTCGCCGTACCGCCCCTGCCCGCCGAGTCGATGGCGAGCGTGTACATCTCGGCTGCGGTTCGGTACAGCTCGTTGGCCGACTTGTCGTTCGCCTTGACCTTTTCGCCAGCCTCCTTGTCGACGGCCGCTGCGACGCTGATGGCGGTCGGGGCGACGGCGCCGGCGTCGGTCTGCTGCTTCAACCACTGCTTGAAGAGGTCGGCGGCCTTGGTGCCCTGGCCCTGCTTCACGAAGGCGCGGACGCGGAAGTTCCAGATCTGGGCGACCTTGTTCTTGTCGTCCTTGTTGTCCGCTTCCGCGTTGTCGAGGAGTCCCAGCGCCTTGTCGACCTGCTTGAAGTCGTCACGCAGGTAGATCTGGCTCAGCATGAGCTGGGAGTCCGTCTTGCCGCGTCGCGCCTTGGCGATGTCCGCCTTGTTCAGCGTGTCGGCCGCGGACTTTGCGTACGAAGTGATGGCGTTCTCGAAGCCTGAAACGGCTTGCGTGAAGCGCTTCTTGGCTTCGTCCTTCTGATCGCGGTTCTCGGCTTGTGTCGCGATGTCGGTCGCGCACTTACCGATGCGGAACTGCGCCTCGGGGTAATTCACGTTGCCGCCCGGGACCTTGCCGAAGAGGTCGATCGCCTCCGGCAACTTGCCCTCGGCTTCGGCGTCGAGTGCGGCGAAGAAGGTGACGCCCGCGGCTTCCGGCGATTGCGGATAGCGGCGGATCAGATCGGCGATGGCTTCCTTGTTCTTGTTCTTCCAGAACTCGAAGCCCGAGCCGTTCTTCTTCTCGATGCCGGCCATGCGGCCGTACGCCATGGCGGCGTTGCTCGCGGCCGGGGGAGCGCGCTTCGTTTGCGGGTAGTTCTCGACGATCAGCCCGAAGCACACGGACGCGTCGACGTAGTTGCCGCGTTCGAAGTACGTGCTCGCTCCGAGGAAGAGCGCCTCGGCGAGGTCATCGATCTTCGCCTTGGTCACGTCGCGCGCGAACACCTGGCCGAGCAGTTTCTCGGCCGTCGCGGTGTCCTTGCGCTCAACGCATCCCTGGAGCTGGACGAGGATCGTCGAGAGGTCACCGCCACCGCTCGTGGCGAATCCCTTGCCACCCTTGCGCAATTCATCCGCGGCAGCGCTCGTCGGGCCCGACGGATCCGCCTTGAAGATGTCGTCCGCGAGCTTCTTGCCTTTGTCCGCCTGGCCCTCGGCTGCATAGGCGCGGGCGAGGATGAGCAGACACTCGCGACCCTCGCGGATCGTGATGAGGCGGGGGATGGCCTTCAGCAGCGTCTCGACGCGCTCGATGGCCTTCTTGCCTTCGGGCGGCGCCTTCGTCTGCGTGAGGAACTGCGCCATGTCGTGGAAGTTGGAGATCATGACGTCGCGCGTCGACTCGTCCTGAAGGATCTCAGGCTGGTTCTGCGCGGCCTCGGCGAGCTGGTCGCACGAGAAGGCGATGAGCTCTTCGGCCTCGTCGTTCCGCTTCTCGTCGACGGCGATGAGGAAGAGGTAGCGGCGCGCCTCGAAGGAGAGGAGCTCGCCCGTGTACTCCAGGTCGAAGTCCTCGAACCCTTCCTTGGCCGCCTTCAACGCGACCTGCGCGTTGAGGCTGTTGCGATCGTCGTACAGCGTGACCTTCGAATAGGCGATGACCGGGATCGCGAAGCGGAGCGCCTTGAACTCGTCCTTCTCGATGTCGGACTTGTTCTGCTTCGCCTTCAGCTCTTCCACGCGCTGCGTGGCGAACGCCTCGGCCTTCGTGAAGTAGTTCAGCCCCTTCTCGCGAAGCTGGTCCTTCTTCGTCGCGTCCTTCTCGTCCTTCAGCTGCCGCGCGACGGCTTCGCCGGCGCTGCGAAGCAGCTCGGAGATCTGGTAGCGCGCCTCGGAAAGGACCGGGCTGCTCGGGTACTTCTTGAGGTAGTCCTCGTAGGCCTTGGTCGCGCCTTCGAGGTTCTTCTGGCGCTCCTCGGGCTTGGGCGTGCGAAAGGCCTCATTGGCCGAGATCTCGCACAGCGCGTATTCGAGGATCGCCTTGTCGTCCCCGCCCTGTAGGGCGCCGAGTCCTTCGTTCACGACCTCCTTGGCGAGGTCGAAGTAGGTGTTCTCGGAGAGGGCCTTCGCAAAGTCTTTGTAGTCACGTGCCGTCCCGTGCTGGGCCGGCGAAGCGGACGTCAATATCAGGACGGCCGCCGATGCAATCACACCGGACGCGAATCGCATGAGAAACATCCCTTACCCCACGAAGCGCCGTGGGGGTGATTAGTTCCTGGCAGGGCGAGAACCGACAGCCGCGCTCACTTCTTCGTGGCGCCGAACACCTTGGGGTAGCGGTAGTAGACCTCGAGGCAGAGCGTCATGAGGGCCGTCGCGTAGATTCGACCGCCTTCATCGCACCACGGGTCCTTCGGTTCCCAGCTTCCCTTCGTGCAGCCATCCTTGACCTGGTTGTCGATGACGACGGTCTTGAGCGCCTTGTTCCAGCGCTCCCAGTCGTTGCCACCCATCTGGAACATGGCGAGCGTGCCGTAGTACCAGTAGTACATGTCGATCGACCCGCTGGCTTCGTTCCAGACCGGCAGGTGCTTCGACAACAGGTCGGCTCCAGCTTTCATCATCGGGTTGCCGTCGGCGGCCCCGGTGAAGATGCGCGAGCACATGGCCACTGCGGTCAGCGCTTCGGACTCCGAAGCCGGCCACTTGGCCTGCGCGCCTTCCGGACGCACGGGCGGCTCGCCCTTCTTCGTGTACCCGGTTCGCCCTGTGTCCTCGTCCGTCATCGAGTCGACGAACGCGAGGCCGTCCTTCATCGTGCGCTCGTTGACCTGGAGGCCGGCATCCTTCGCCGACTTCAGGGCCATGAGCATCCAGCCCGTCACCGACGAGTCGTTGTCGCCCGGCTTGATGCCGTAGCGCCACGCCTTGTATGGGTTCTGGCACTGGTTGATGAAGTCGACGCCGCTCTGCGCCGAGCGCTTCCAGGGAACTTGCTTGCTCGACGCGTACGCTTCGCACATCGCCAGCGTGGCGCAGGCATGCGCGTACGTGAATCGCGAGTCGCCCTGGGAGCCGAAGCAGCCCTGGGCGTCCTGGATGCCCTTCAGGTACTTGAGCCCGTTCTTCACGGTCTCGAGGTACGGGCCCGGCCGCTGGCTGTCGTAGCCGGCACCGAGGAAGGCGAGGAGCGCGAGGCCGGACACACCGGCGTCGAAAGTTGCCTGACCGCGACCCGAGCACGCTGGCCCGAGCTTCGAGTCGCAGTTCGAGGCGAAGTTGTCGCAGTCCCAGCTTCCGTCCGGGCTCTGGTGCCGCTTCAGCCACTCGAGACCGGCCATGACGACCTTCTCGGTCTGCTGGAGCTGGGCCGACTGTGCGTTGCGCCGGCTGACACGCGATCCACCGAACGGGCTGCCCTTGCGAGCACCACCACCGGCGCCCGAGCCGCTGTTGCCAACGCCGATGGCGCCAGCGAGGCCCTTGCCGCCGCTGCTCATGGTGAGCAGGTTGTCCGGCGCGTCGTCGACGCCTTCGGACACGCCGAAGCGCTCGTTGTTCTGTGCGTACGGGTTCACGGTGTCGTCGGTGACAGTGTTGAAGCTGTCATCGTTCGTGACGTCCGTGACCGCGTTCTCGTCGACCTGTGGGATGGCCGTGCGCTCGATCTCCTTCGGCGCGTCAGCCTTTTCCTCGATCTTGGTCGTATCGATCGCGTTCGCCTGACCGACGTCCATGTGCTCGGCTTCGGCGGCCTTCTCCTTCTCGTGGAAGTAGACCATGCCGAGTACGAGGCCAAGGATGACGTGCACGATGATGGCGATCACCAGGACCGGTGCGCCTCGTGCCATGTTTTGAACACGGTCCTCGAAGGTCGTGTGGTCTTGCAGGATCTCCGAAAGCGAATGCTGGACGGGGGCCTGCTCGTGGCCTTCGTTCATCTAAGACTCCAGGGGCCGACCAAGAAATGCGATCACCTGGCGGGGTGAGGATCGCGGGCGGCAGTATATCAGCCCGCCCCCGGCCGGCGACAAGGCGTCACGGAGTTTTTTGGCAACGCTTCGTACGTGGTCCGACCTCACTCGGGTCCACGAAGGTCGTATCGCTCGATCTTCTTGTAGAGGTTGCTGCGCTGCATGCCGAGCCGCTCGGCCGTCTGTTTGATGTTCCAGCCGTTTTCCTGAAGCTTGCGCGCGAGGTAGGCGTGTTCGGCTGCGTTCTTGAAGGCCTCGAAGTTGTCGAGTGCGAAGACGTCGGTGTCGGACGCCGTTCTGACCGTGGCCAGCTGGCGGACGGTGTCGACCGTGATGGCCGGGTCCGGTCCCAGCAGCGCGAGCCGCTCGGCGAAATTGCGCAACTCCCGGACGTTTCCGGGCCAGGGGAGGCGCTTCAGCTCTTCGATGACCCCGGGTTCGAGCTTGAGACCCGCGCGCTGGTACCGGCGGCAGTAGTCCCCGAAGTACCGCTGGAAGATCTCAGGAATGTCCTCGGTCCGCTCCCGCAGGGGCGGGACTTTTATGGGAATCACGTTCAGCCGGTAGAAGAGGTCTTCCCGGAAGGTGTTCTCGCTCGCTTCCTTCTCCAGATCCTTGTTCGTCGCGGCGATGAGTCGCACGTTGACGGGGATCGGGGCGCCGCCGCCCACGCGCTGAACCTTGCTCTCCTCGAGCACGCGCAGAAGTTTTGCCTGTGCCGCCAGGTCCATGTCTCCGATCTCGTCGAGGAACATGGTCCCACCGTTCGCTTGCTCGAACGTGCCGATCTTCTGCTTGTCGGCGCCGGTGAACGCGCCCTTCTCGTGGCCGAACAACTCGCTTTCGATGAGCTCCTTCGGAATCGCCGCGCAGTTGACGTCGACGAACGGCTCGTTGTGGCGGGCCGAGAGCAGGTGGAGGTTGCGCGCGACGAGTTCCTTGCCGGTCCCGTGCTCACCGGTGATGAGGACTCGGGCGTCGGACGGCGCCACGCGCTTGATGGTCTCGCGCAGGGCGACGATCGGCGGGGAGGAGCCCAGGATCTTGAATCTGGCGGCCAGCTCCTCGCGAAGCGTTTCGTTCGCGCGCCGCAGGCTCTCGGTTCCGGCGGCGTTGCGCAGCGTCAGTAGCAGGCGATCGCGCGAGAGCGGCTTCTCGATGAAGTCGAAGGCACCCTTCCGCGTGGCCTCGACGGCCGTTTCGACGGTGCCGTGTCCTGAAACCATGATGACCGGAAGCCCCGGCCGGCGTGACTTGATCGCTTCCAGGCACTCGAGCCCGTCCATGCCGGGCATCTTCACGTCGCAGAGAACGACTCCGATCTCCTGGTCCTCGTCCACGAGCTTCAGCGCCGATCGGGCGTCACCCGCATCGACGCACTCCATGGACTCGTACTTCAGGATCATCCGCACCGCGTCGCGGATCGGCTTCTCGTCATCGACGATCAGGACTTTTGACACGAACTTTCTCCGTGGCGGTGTGAGCCGCCGGCGCTTCTACAATACCGGCCCCGACGCGGACGCGAGGTCGGGGCGGAGGACCCATGGAGCGCTGGCAGCGTGCGAGGGACAAGGAATCACGGCTCATCGTCGGGCTCAACAGCGGAACGTCGATGGACGGCGTGGATGCGATTCTCGTTCGCGTGCGCGGCCACGGGCTGGGGATCCGCCACGAGATTCTTGCGTTCACCATGGTCCCGTTCGAGCGAGAGCTGCGCGACGCACTGCTGCGGGCTCCTGACGTCGGGTGCGTGGACGTTTGCCGTTGGAATCGCGAGCTCGGACGGCGGTTCGCGGCGGCCGCCGGCGAGGTCGCGCGCCTGGCTCACGTGGGTCTCCGAGACGTCGACCTGGTGGCGAGTCATGGACAGACGATCTGCCATTTGCCGGATGGGGTGGCGACCACCACCCTCCAGATTGCCGACCTGGACGTCATCGCGGCGGAGACAGGCTGCCTTGTCATCGGGGATTTCAGAGCTGCCGACGTCGCCCACGGCGGCGCCGGGGCCCCCTTGATGCCGTACCTGGATGCCGTCTTGTTCGGCGATGCTCCCGGAACGGTGACACTCAACCTCGGCGGCATCACGTCGCTGACCTGGTGCCCCGGAGGCCTCGACGGGGTCGCGGCGTTCGACGTGGGGCCGTGCAACGTCACCCTGGACCTTCTGGCGGCCGAGGCGTCAGAGGGGCGCCAGCGGGAGGACACCGGTGGACGGCTGGCCCTGGCGGGTACTGCCGACGGACCCGTCCTGGACGCCCTGCTCGGGCACCCGTACTTCCTTGCGTCGCCCCCGAAAACGACCGGCCGCGAGGCGTTCGGCGGCGATTACGTGCGCTCGATCCGTGCGCGGTTCCCCTCCATCTCCTGGCGCGACCTGCTCGCATCACACACACGGCTCGTGGGGGAGAGCATCCGGCGGGCCCTGGGATGGGTCGCCGGCGGCGCCGACTCGGTCCGCCAGGTGATTGCCAGCGGAGGCGGAGTCCACAACGCGGCGCTGATGAACGGGATCCGCGAGGCCCTGGCCCCCGCGCCGGTTCGCAGTCTTTCGGAGGTGGGGATCGACCCGGACGCCAAGGAGGCGCTACTGTTCGCCGTCCTCGGGAACGAACGCCTGTTTTGCGGTCCATCGAACCTGCCGCGGATCACCGGAGCGACGCGACCCGTGTCGCTCGGGAAGCTCGCGGGGGGCTGATCGGACCAACCTGACCGGCGTCTTCACGTTGACTCTTTGTTGCGCGGTCCTAAAATGTCGCCCCATCGTGAGATGTCTGCGCCCGTCAACGGAGAACCGGCTTCGTGATCGGAGCCGGGAGCGCGGGCGACATGCGGGAAAAAAGATCGGAATCGGCATCTTGGAACTGGAGAAACTGTCGATGACTCAGCGGGGATCGCTTTCGACGACCACCGTTTTTGCGCTGGTCCTCTTCGTTGTTGCGCCCAGCGCGTTGGTCGCGCAGGACCCGGCGGAGGCACTGAAGCAGGCCTACTCGGCCATGGAGCGCGGCCACAACGACGAAGCGCTCACGAAGCTCAACGAGGTTCTTGCAAAAGACCCGTCAGCCGAGGACGCCTACACGCTTCGCAACTCGCTGGATGCGGCCCAATGGGCGCGCCTCCAGGTTCAGAACGGCCAGATCGCGGCTGCGGTCGAGGCCCTCTTCAAGCGCGCCCGCCCGGCCGCCATGGCGAAGACCGCGGACCAGGAGGCCATCAAGAAGCTCCTGGACGACGCGCGAACCGGCGATTTCGCCGCGCGCGAGAAGGCGCTCGTCACCCTGGCCGCGAATCACGGCGATTATGCGGTGGCGCAGCTGTGGCGCGAGCTCGGCGCGAGCGAGACCGAGCGTCGCGTGACCGCGATGTTGTGGATCCGCAAGCTCGGTTCGGATGCCGCGCTTCCGCTCACGCAGGTGCTGAAGGCTGACGACACGATCACGCGCATGAACGCGGCCACGATGCTCGGACTCCTGAAGGACGTCCGCGGCGTTCCGTACCTCGCCGCAGCCGCCGAGCGCGATGCGGAGCCGAGCGTGAAGTCCGCCGCGTCGGAGGCTCTCGGGAAGATCGGCGCGTCGAACTCCGGCTACGCCGCCAAGTTCCTCGAACTCGCCGACCGCTTCTACAAGCGCGACTCCGCCGTCGTGAATCCGTACCGGACGCAGTATCCGGTCTGGGCCTTCGTGAAGGACGGCGACAGCTCGAACCTCGTCGCCCGCGAAGTCCCGCGCGACCTCTACCACCTGAAGCTCGCCGAGACGGCTCTCTACGACCTCCTCGCGCTCGACCCGACGAACGAGGACGGCGTCGTCGCCCTGACGTCGGTGCTGCTGGCCGAGGCCGAGTTCGGCCGCGACCTCAAGGCCGAGGGAGACGAGGCGCCGGTGGCAGCCGCGACAGGTGCTGCTCGGATGATCGCAAACGTCGGTGGCCCGGCGATCCTGGACAAGGTCATTGCCAAGGCCATGGCCGATGGCCGCTCCGACGTGGCTGCGGCTGCGGTGAAGCTCCTCGGCGGTCTCCTGAGTGTCGACACCCTGCCCCAGTCGTCGGGCATGGCGATGGCGCTCGCGGCACCGCACAAGGCGGTTCGCTTTGCGGCGGCCCTTGCGGTTGCAGGCATCGGGCCGCGCAGCGCGTTCCCGGGCAGCGACCAGGTCGTTCCGGCGCTCGCCGAAGCCCTCGGCCAGGATGCCGTGCGCAACGTCCTCGTCATCGACGACAACGCCGACACGCGGAACCGCATTGCGGCGGACCTGAACGCGAAGCACTACTTCGCGGCGGGTGTGGACAACGGTGCGGTCGGTGTCGCGCGCCTGCGCGAGTACCCGATCGAGGACATCGTCGTCGTCCGGTACAACCTGGGCGGTGGCACCCACGTCTCGGAAGTGCTCGCGGCGATCCGTCGCGACCCGCGCACCGAGAAGACGCCCGTCGTCATGATCGTCGATGCAGCCGATGCGGAAGCCGCCAAGGCGCAGTACGAAGGCAAGGTGCAGGGCTGGATCAACACGCCGCCCGTCGGCGATGCGTACGAGCCGGCTCTCCGCGCTCTCGTGACGAGCCTCGATGCCGGTCGCGAAGCCGCGACGTTGACGGCCGCGGCGGCCGCTTCGGCACTCGCGAAGATGGACCCGCGCGGCGGAGTCCTCGCTGCATCCGGCGCGACGAGCGCCCTGCTGTCGACGCTGAAGGGTGATGATCGCGTCCGTGGACCGGCGATCGCCGCCCTCGGCAACATCGGTGATCCGGCGGCGGTTGCGGGCCTCGTCGAGCTCGTCCGTGACACGACTGCGGCCGAGCCGCTCCGTGGCGCGGCGTGCGTGGCGCTCGCGCGCATCGGCCGCGCGGCGGGAACCGTGACCGAGGACGCGAAGAACGCGCTCTGGGATTCGGTCCGCGCCGGCGGGTCCAACGAGTTCATGACGATGCTGGCGCAGGCCGCAGGCATCGCCCCGATCGCTCCGCAGACCCGTGCGAACATCCTCCGCATGGCGCGCGAGAAGGTCACCATCGACCTCGTCAAGTGATCCAGGGCGGCGCAGCCGCCTGGATTCGAGAGAAGGCCGCTCCCAGGGAGCGGCCTTTTTTCTTGGGCGGATATGGTCCGGCTTCCGTCGCAACCGTTCCCGACGGCGTCGCCAGTCGAGTCCAGCGGGGATCACTTCCCGGTCGGAGCCCGATCGAGGAGGCGACAGACCACGTACGTCGCCGCGATGATTGCCGCCGCCGTTCCCGCATAGCTCGCCCATTCCAGCCTTCCGTGGAACCGGTTCAGCGGATGGAAACCCCAGGCGCCGTAGATCATCAGCAGGTGGGCGCAATACGCGCTGAGCGAGTGGGTGCCGAAGAACGTCACGAACCGCACCACGATCGAGTCGGCGAAGCGCGGCGTCGCATGCGTCGCACCTTCGACGAAGCTCAGCACGAGCCCGATGGCCGCGAGCTTCCAGATGCGCTCCGAAGCATTGGCGACGAGCCATGAGTGCGGCGACGAGTACAGGCTCATGACGTCGGTTCCGAAGAACGCGATCGTCCCGAAGAGTGCGACGAACCCTGCGAATGCCAGCCGATGCCATCGCACGCCATGACGCGCGGCGACGCCGGCAGCGCCGCCGAGGAAGACCAGGCTCGCCCACGGCGCCACCGGGAACATGGACCCCGTGCTCCCGTTCAGGAAGTACGTGATTGCTCCCGCGTCGCGGACGCCCTCCGTGAGGGGCGCACAGCCGAGGATTCCCAGCCCGAGGACGAGGCAGATCCAGCCGCACAGGTTCGGCCGCTGGCCGATCAGTCGGAACAGCGCCCAGATCAGGAGGAGCGAGTATGCGATGCAGGAGAGGATGTCGACCTGCAGCCAGTACCTCAGTGCCGGATTCGTGATCGCGGGCGACGACACACACCGCATGAGCGTGGCGCCGATGAGCACCTGGCCGATTCGCTTGAGCGAGGCAATCGCGCGGCGACGGCGAGCCACCGGGTCGCCGGCGACGTTCGATGACACGTACGCGAATGCAAAGCCCGCGAGAAACAAGAACGATGGTGCCACGAGCCCGTTGATGTTGTTCAGGAACGCGCGCGCGGGTTCCTGGTCGTGGACGCTGGCGAGGAACACGAGCGCGTGGCACTCGATCATGACGAGCACGACGAGGCCGCGATGCCAGTCGACCGATCGGATGCGCGGAGGCTTGGCTGCGACGGGGGCTTCGGGTGACGTCATGGCGGCGAAGTTACACCGAGGCCGAGCCGCTTTCCTGGGCGAACTCGTCGCGTGGACCCGTCACGCAGCTCTCGCACACGTCGGCGCGCGTGTCGTCGGTGGCGAGGTCGGTTCGAGGGTGCGATCGGGTCTTCGGGTTGATTCGAGTTCGCGAGCATCGCAGCCGCGATCGGCGTCGGCGAGGACCCGAGGCCGCTCAGCGGAACCCGAACCACCACCGAGCGGCCTGGCAAAGATCGAGAGTCTCGATCTGCTGCAGCACGAGCGCGGAATCGCGCGTCCATGTCGATCGAATCGACAGGCGCGGCTCGCCGCGACCGTGGCCGAGAACGGACGCCAGGATTCGCGCCATGCGGAGACGGTTGAACGGGTCGACGGCCGGATCCTCCGCCATGCGGCGCAGCCACGGCGCTAACACGTCTGCGAGTCCAGCCTCGACGATCTGCACACCGAGCGGGTCGTCGGGGATGAGCGGCGCGTCGTAGTCGTCGCCAGCGCGAGCGCAGCACAGCCCGGCGTAGAAGGCTTCGATGGCGATCGGCGTGTCGGGGAGGCCCACTGCAACGATCGGGGGCGGCCTGTGAGTGCCATAGGCCACTCTGGGCAGGCCTCCGTGCACACGCAGCCGGAGGCGGACGAAGCGGCCGGTGGCGGCCTCGTCGAATGCGCGCCTCAGTTCCGCGTTCGCGACTTCCTCCGGTCGATCGTCCGTCGAGCAGTGCCCCACGGGGATCACCGGATCGCCCGGACTGTCCGCGAGAATCGCATCGACGTATCCGCGGAGAGCGACGACCTCGTGGGTCAGACCTCCGCGGGGCGCGGGTTCGACATGCAGCGCGCGCGCCACGACGGATCCCCCTGTGCTCTGCCATCGCCATTGGAGCGTGAATGACACGACGCCGTGCGGGTCGTTGACGTCGGTTGCCGCCGCCCTGCCGACGAGGTCGTCGCGAATGGGTTGCGCTCGGGGATCGTCGGCTGCGAGCTGGATCGCTTCGATCCGAACGATTGGTCGTGTGGGGCCGGTGGCGAGCGCCGCGCACGTGAACGAGGCGGCGACGGGCAACGGGGGTCGCGCTCCTCGGTCGGCACGTCCATGACGCCCGTCAGCATGGGAATCGGGCCGGCGCTCCGAACGGCGTCGCGTGCCGCGTCGAACGCCGCGGGCGCAGGCCACGACCATGGCCGCCCGTCGACGCGCGTGACGTGGTGCGGTTCGCACAGCTCGCCGTAGCCCGTTGGCCACGGTGTACGGAGTGCCTCGAGCGGGGGAAACCGCACGTCCATGGATGTGCTGGAGCGCGAAACGATGAATACGAGCGATGCGCCAACGCCCAGCAGGAGAGTCACGAGGATGTGGCGACGGCGGACCATGTTCGTCGGACATCCTATGCGGGAATCAACCCGAGCGATCGACGGGACGTTCTGGACGTTCCGCGAGGACGGCATGCGCCGCCGCGGGCGGTGCCGTCCGGAGCCCTCAGCGGGAGTCCGACGACAGCGCGGACCTCAGTTCGGTGCGGAAGGGACCCTCGGGCATGGCTTCGACGATCGGGCGCAGCGAGCCGGTCCAACTCGGGTCGAGGACTCGCGAGCGCGTCGGCTGCGTTTCGCCCTCGTGTCGATTGCGGAAGGTCTCGAGGAGTTTGAGCACTTGCCGCCCGGACTTCAGCTGTGTGGTCGACGTCGGTTTCGCGACGTCGGGAGCGAACCGCCCGCTCAACGTGACGTCCGCCCAGCTCGAGTTCGCGATCTCGACGAAGACCTTCGGTTCGTCGCCACGACGGATCGGGATGTTGACGGTCATCTCGGCGCGAACCGAGGTCTTGGGCGCGAGGCTCGAACTTCCGCGATCGAGGGAGAACCAGCGCAACGTCTTCTCGTGCGTCGTCGGGTCCAACGCTTCCGCGATGTGTGCGATCGGGCAGAACCCGACGACGAGCTTGAACTCCCCGTGTCCGTTCGAGTCGCCCGTCACGTTCGCGCGTTACTCCACGCGCTCGATGATGAACACCTTCCCCAGCGGCACGAGCCCGCCCGAGACGAATGCCCTGTGGCGCTCGCTGGTGTCGATGGCGCCGTCGACCTCCATGGGCGACGATTCGAGAGAGCTGATGTAGCCATTCGTCGATCTGTCGAGGGCGGCGACGTGGGGGTTTCCGCCGCCGGCTCCACCGCGGATCTGCATCCGCACCTCGGGTGTTTGAAGTGCATCGTCCGCGACGTACAGGGAGCGCAAGAGTGCGGACGGGTCCCGAAGGACGGAATATGAGAACACCATCGATTCCCCGGGGACGGTGGCCTCGACGCGCAGGAGCGTCCACAGATCCGAGTCGTCGTCCAGGGTGTGGATCGCAAGAAGATGGCCGCGAATCGGGGAATGGGTCCTGGTCCCGTGCGCGGGCGCCACCTTGCCCGAGCGTCCGTCGGCGTAACTCAGCTCGCCCAGGTCCCAGATCTCGCTGTGGTCATCGGTGACGGTGCAGACCGTGATCTCGCGTTGGAGCACGAAGTCCCAGTCATTGTGCGTCGCGCCCTCGTCGTCGCGGGTCCCGTGCTCGAAGCTGTAGGTCGCCGCGATGTAGGCCGCCCGGTTCCCCAGAGGGGCGGCAAACTCCCGATCGAGAACCGCCGCGACCCGAACGTCCGCGCCGTCTCGTGCCGCGATCTCCGGTTGGAGACGTGCGGCGAACCGGTCCAACTCACGCAGGCGGAGCAGAATCGGCTCGCTCCGTAGGGCGAGCGCGCGCTCCTCGGCGTCCTGGATCTCCCGGTCGAGCCGAGTGAGAACGCCAGTGTCGATCTCGACGCCGTCGACCGTGAGGTCGCCGGTTCCGTCACGAAACACGGCGGTCGAGCGACTCATGACGTAGTGGATCGAGATGGGTTTCGTGGTCCACCCGCCGGTTTCAGCGCGTGATGCGATCGCAAGACTGGCCCATTGCCCGTGACGAGTCTTGAGGAGGAACGCATCGGAGCTTGGACTACGGTCGTTGCCGCCGGCCTGTTCCCGATCTCCAAACGCGCTCGTCTCGGCTCGAACGACCGCACGTGCCAGTGCGGCTGCGCGCTTCACGCTCGGAATGCGCGTTCCGAGGCGCTCGAGGTTCGTGATCGTGCCTCCTGGTGCCTTGAGTGTGACGCTTGCGATTCCGCCGGCACAGGATTCGAACGTGAGGTCGGCATCCGCGAGGTCGTTCACCACCGACTGAGTCTCGAACGAGTACCCCTGCTGGTAATGGAACGAGAACTCACCTTCGACGATCTCGAGGTTCGATCGCGAATCCGCCGAGGGTTCGCTCCACGGGATCGGTTCCATGCGTTGGCGGGCGGCCCGGTCCGAAGACGCGGGCACAGGAGTTGAAGCGCCAGAAGTCGTCGCCGGGACCGAGCGCGCGACGGGGTCGCCGCCCGGCATCGATGCGGGAGCGGGGTCTGGTGTGGGTGACGCGATCCACCGAGATCCCGGTACGGAGAGCGTCAAGGCGAGCACTACGGAAGCTGCCAGCAGCACCTGCCCCATTCCGATGCCCACGGCCGCCGCAGTCGTTGGGGCCGTGGCTGATGGCCCAGCCGCTGCGAAGGCCGCGAGCGAGAGGGCCCACGCCTGGCGATCGCCG
Organism: Planctomycetota bacterium; assembly: GCA_044222185.1. GTDB lineage: Bacteria > Planctomycetota > CAIWVZ01 > JBGANV01. The sequence goes on along the minus strand of JBGANV010000001.1, from coordinate 1,230,490 downwards.
CCGTGATCGGCGTCGAGCGCGTCACGGAGCTGAGCGATTCCACGCTTGATCTGCGTTCGTACGGTCTCGACGGGCCTGCCTGACGATTGGGCGATTTCAGCAGGTGTTCGGCCCTCGACATAGTGGAGCCACACGGAGCTCCGATAGGGCTCGGCCAGCGCGCCGATCGCGGCGAGAAGCCGGGCGTGGACGTCCATCCGTGCGGCGATGTCCAGAGGAGTCATTGGATTTGGTCCTTGCGAAGCTGCCAGTTCTGACGCCAAACGGCGCTGGGCTGCGCGCCGTGACTCGCGGGCTTTGTTGCGAACGACGCCTCGCAGCCAGGCCCCCAGGTTGAGAACCGTGGCGCTTCGGCGCCGAAGTCCGAGGAGGAACGACTCCTGGACGATGTCGTCGGCGTCGTTGTCGTCGTCGACGAGGCGCCTCGCCAGCCGGCGGAGGCCTTCCATCTCGACGGGCGACGGGGCAAACGGGCGTGAGGCGATCCTGGGGGGAGTCGTCATGGACTTCACATTGACGTGGCCGCGGATGCCCAAGGTGGTTCAGGCGGGTGAACCGGGTCCACCGGAATCACAACCGTCCGCGGCCGAGGATCGTACAGGTCGAGGCGTCCGTGCGACGGTCCGGTCTCGCCGGTCAGGGATGCCGGTTGGCCGGTCCGGCGCACGCTGCATTCGCCGCGTGGCGATGGCCTCATGCACCGTGCGACCGGGAGGCCGCTGGGGAGGTTCGCGTGGTTGCGGCGGCGGGCGGTTCGATCAGCCGGGACATGGATGACGCAAGACGTCGAGGTCAAACCGGATCGAGCGCTGGCGCAGGCCTGCGCGCCGCCAAAGAGAAGCACCGAGAGCCGACGACGAGATTTGAACTCGTGACCTGCGGTTTACGAAACCGCTGCTCTACCGCTGAGCTACGTCGGCGAACGAGGGGCGCATTCTGACTATCGACCCGCGGGCGATCAAGCGCCGCAAATCGGGAGACTTTTTCGGTCGGGGATGGGGGGAATCATCGACGAACCAGGGACTGGGCGACCCGTCGCAATCGCCTCGCAAGGTCGAAGGCGTCGATCGGCGTGGGAACCACGGTCAGGACGTCATGCCCGAGCTTGAGACGGTTGACGTGCGCGCGCTCGGCCCCAGTGGCGACGACCACGATTCCTACCGACGAGCGGGCGGTGACCAGTTCAGCGAGGAATTCCTCGTCCGAACCGCTCTTCACGTCGATGTCGATGATCACGAGATCGACGTGGCGGGAATCCGCCAGGAGGCCGGCCAGGTCGTTGCGCGGAACGATGGACGGACGGAAACTCCTCGCCGACCGGAGCGCGGTCCGCAGTACGTCACGCAGGAGTGGGTCGCGAATCGAGATGAACGCTTCGAGCACAGGTGGGATGCCCCAACTCCATTTCGGCAAGCTCGCGGGGAAAACATGAATCCGGTCTTCGAGGCGGGGGTCGACGAAGCTGGATATGGCCCGATTCTCGGGCCACTCGTCGTAGCCGGTCTTCGGGTCGATGGAGATGGCCTCGCCCTCGAGTCGACGATTGGTCCCTTGCGCCGGGCCGGCCTCGTGATCGACGACAGCAAGCGTGTGTTTCAGGGAAAGCACGCGCACGCGCGCCTCGAGCGAACGGCCCTGATCGGGATCGGCTTGGCCCGCGGTCGTCTGCCGACCTCGGTGCGGGACGTCTGCGGCGGCAGTGTCGCCGCCGCGACGGATCACCCCTGGTACGGCCATTGGGACGACCCCGTTCCCAGGTGGTCGGATCCCTGCGAACTCTCCGACTTGTGGGCACGCGCCACGGACGTGCAAGCGTCCACGGGCGCGAGCTGGCGTTCCTCGCTCCGAGTCCTCCTCGAACGTGAATACAACCGGCGTCTCCAGCTCGTTCCCAACAAGGCCGCGGTTCACCTGGAGACCGTGGGGAGCGTCATCGAGGACCTCATGGGACAGGAGGCGGTCGGCGGCGCGGTGCGTTGTGATCGACTCGGCGGGCGCACCGACTATTTGGAATTCGTGAGCAGCTTCTTTCCCTTCATGCCGACCGCGACTGAACGGCGTGATCGCACCGAAAGCCGCTACCGCGTCGCGCCGGCCGGGCGGCCCGCAGTGACCTTCGAGTTCCTCGTGGGAGGGGAGAGCCGGGCGCCGCTGATCGCCTGGTCGAGTTGCATCGCGAAATACGTCCGCGAGTTGCTCATGGAGGGCTTCAATCGCACCTTCACGGAGCGATATCGAGGGCTTGCGTCGACTGCCGGCTACGCCGTCGACGGGAGCCGTTTCCTCCGCGAGCTCGAAGCCCTTGCCGGCACCGGCTCGGGATGGTCCGAGCGCCTGCGGCGCATCCGGTGAGCGAGCCCCGCGTCACATCCAACTGAGACCGCTGCGAGCCTTCTTCAGCGCGGCCTCCATCGACGGGCTCGTTTGCGGTGGGGACTGTTCGATCCACGTCAGCAGCCACCCTTTGTGCTTCATGAACCAGCGCGAAATCGTCGTGCGTTCCTTGGATTTCTCGCCGAGGCCGGAGAACCGCACCATCGCGGCCTTCTCGTCCTTGAACGTCTGCTTCGTCTCGATCACGAAGTCCTTCACCTCCGAGAACCCCTCGGTGAAGTGCTGCTTGTTCCCCTCGATCACCTGGTCGAGCGTTCCCGGGTATTTTTGCGCGGCCAGTTGGCAGAACACGTAGGACTGCCCGGCCTTGACGGTGACGACCGTGCGCGCGACGAATAGCAGCGCGTTCGACTTGTCGTCCGTCGGGAGCGGCTTCGATTCACCGACCCATTCGAAGTCCGCCGGGAGCGTGAACTTCACCCCCGCTTCTGGATAGTTGCGAGCGGTGTCCTTGCGGGCGACGTCCTGGCCCTTGAACGTGACGCCGCTGCGCGCTGACGCCAGCGCGCCCAGGGCCGTCGAGGCCACGAGACGGTTGTACTCTTCCACCCAGCGATACAGCGCGTTCTGACGGCGGAACAGCCACTGCCGCTCCTCGCTGATGTTCTTCCCGTCCTCGCCGCGAACGCGCGTGAAGCTCACGAGCACGGCCGGGTTGTCCCCGAACTTCTGAGACCGGTCGACCTTCAGGTCGCGGAGGTCGCCCTTGGATTCCTTCACCTTCTGTTCGAGCCCCGTGATCGTCTGCTCGAGGTAGGCCTCGGCCTCGTAGAGCAGCTCCCCCGTGACCGTGTACGTTTCGTCGCCGACACGGACCTCCTTCTTGATCGCGATGTTGGACGCTGCGTCGGCCTGCCACGTCCAGCCCGAGGGGAGCTTGAAGGTCACACCTTCCGTGGTGAGCGTCCGCGTGTCCTTTGCGGCACTCTGCGCCGGGCCAGGTCCGGTCGCGGTGAGGCTGATCACGACGGCGAGGACGGCCGACGCCACGCTGGTCCTTGTTGCGACGTTCACGCGAGAACTCCGTTCGGTTCCACGCCTTCGGGCTCGTGAAGGGGCGGGTTACGATCCGGCCCATCTCGAGGCGACGCGGGGTCAGAAACTGTCCTTCGTTTCTTCGGCTCCGCAACCATCATGCCTTCCCGCGCCCCCGAATTTGAAGAACTGGGCCCGGTCATCTTCGACCTGGACGGAACGCTCGTCGATTCGGAACCGCTACACCTCGTGGCTACGAATCGTGTGCTGGCGGGATTCGGTGCCGGCCTGACCACCGAGGACAACCACCAGTACCTCGGGCTTTCGGACGCGGAGTACTGGGCCTTGCTCCGGGAGCGCTTTCGGATCGCCTCGCCGATCGAGGCGTTGGGTGCCGCGCGCGTGGCCGCGTTCGAGACCCTGATCTCTCCGGGTAAACCGGCCGTCACACCCGGGATCTTCGAGTTCATCTCGACTTTGCGGAACGCCGATGTCCCCGTGGGAGTGGCATCGTCGTCGCCGCGTCGCATCGTCGACAGGACGCTGGAGGTCACGGGCTTGCAGCCGTTCGTGCAGGCCGTCGCCGGCGGGGACGAAGTGCCGCGCGCGAAGCCGGATCCGGCGGTCTATCGGCTGGCCCGCGAGCGGCTCGGGGAGGCGGAACCTCGCCGCAGCGTGCCCCTCGCGTTCGAAGACTCGCCGCGGGGCATCCTCGCCGCGCGGGCTGCGGGATTCGCGGTGGTGGGGGTGCGGGGACGAACCGGACCGGAGCAGGACATGAGTGGTGTGATCGCAAGCGTGGCGGACTTCCGCGGACTGACCGTCGCGCGACTGCTCGAATGGGCGTCGGGCCAGGGTATCCGACGAGGGGAGAGAGCCCGGTGAAGGTTGCAGTCCTCGGTGGCGGAATCAGCGGCGTGAGCGTGGCCCACTTCCTCGAACGGAAGGGGCACGAGGTCCACATCCTGGAGGCGGAATCGCGCGTCGGCGGCCTTTGCGCCAGCGAGACCACCGACGGATTCGTCGCCGACAAGTCCGGTGGGCACATCATCTACAGCACGGACAAGGAAGTCCTGAAGTTCATCCTGGACGTCCTCGGCCCGGGCGGTTCGGTGGAGAACGAGCGTCACGCGCGGATCTTCTACCGCGACCGCTACGTCATGTACCCGTTCGAGAACGGCCTCGGTGATCTTCCGCCCCAGGACAACTTCGACTGCCTGAAGGGGTACGTGGAGGCGGCGTTCGCACGGCGCAACGGTGCCGTCGAGCCCACGAACTTCCACGACTGGTGTCTGTGGCGCTTCGGCGAGGGCATCTCACGGCACTTCATGTGGCCGTACAACGAACGGATCTGGAACGTCGACTTGCGCACCATGAGCACGGACTGGGTGCGCGGACGCGTGCCCGATGCGCCCATCGACGACGTGCTTCGCTCATCGATCGGAATTCGCACCACTGGCTACGGCCACCAGGCCGTGTTCTGGTACCCGCGCGACGGTGGATTCCAGACGATCGTCGACCGGATTCGCGCGACGCTCACGACGACCAAGGTGCGGCTGGGTCATCTGTGCACGTCGCTTGCGCGCACGCCGACTGGATGGAGCGTCGACGGCGAGGCCTTCGACCGCGTCGTCTCCACGCTTCCGCTGCGCGAGCTCGTGAAGACCCTGCGCGATGTCCCGGAGGGAATCCGCTCCGCGTTCGACGGGCTCGGCTACACGTCGCTCATCAGCGTGTTCCTCGCGATCGATCACGCGCGCCTGCCCAAGTACTCGTGGGTGTACTTCCCTCATCCGGAGAACGGCCCGCAGAACCGCGTCACGTTCCTTTCGAACTACAGCCCCAACAACGCGCCGAAGGGGAAGAGCTCGATCCTGGCGGAGGTCACGTACATCGGCAAGATGCCTGGCACGCCGCAGTCGGTCACGCAGGAGGTGATCGCGGGCCTCGAGCGCTGCGGGATCATCTCGGCGAACGAGGTGCTGTTCTCGAAGACCTACGACAACCACTACGCCTACATCCTCTACGAGCACGGGCTCGAGGCGCGGCTGAAGGACGTCCGTGGCTGGCTGAAAGACGCCGGGCTCGACATCGTCGGGCGATTCGGCAACTACAACTACTTCAACTCCGATCGTTGCGTCCGGGCCGCGATGGACCTGGCGGCGACGTTCGAGGAAGCGAGAAAATCCCGGAGCTGACGCGCCCCGGCTCAGCGCTTCAACGCAGCGTTGAGCACGACCATGCGGCGCGATGCCGACGTGCCGAGCGTGTCCTGCTCGGCACCGATCGCCTCCACTCGCCATTGCAGCGGAAGCGGACTTGGAAACGACTGGGCTCCCACGTCGTGCCACATGTCCGGGACGCCGGACGCGTTTCCCCGGAAGAACCGATACTCGAGGCGAGTGCCGCTGCGCACGAGATGCGTGGACGGCTTCACGTCCAGGACGAATCGCTTTCCCGGGACCTGGAAGTGCAAGCGGTAGTAGGCCGATCCGCGGACAGCCGAGAACACGAAGACCGGTTCCTCGCCAGGGCAGACGACGACGGCGCCGTCCTCGGGAGCGACGAGCGTGGGCGGCTTGGCGCCCTCTTCGCTTTCGGCGGCGCCGAAGAGCGGGCTGACGCGCGGCGGATCGTCGGCGTAGACGAGGTGCAGAAGCGCGCGCTCCGCATGCCCAGGTTGGTCACGCCACGCGGAGAACGCTCCGCCAGACCTGCCGTCGGTTCCGATGAGAGCACGCGGCCACTCGGCTTCCGATCCGCCGACGAATGGGAATGCGTCGATGGTCGTCGGCTGGAACGGTGGCGACATGAGCAGGGGCAGATAGAGGTCGATCGTCGGAACGCCGTGGTGCTCGACCGGGACGTCGTAGACGACGGCGAGGCCGTCGGGCTTCCAGTATTCGAGTTGCTCGCGGATCCCGCGCGTCACGGCCTGGATCTGACGATGCGCACCGTCGTAGGCGTGCTGGTTGATCTGCCCGGCGACGGCGAAGAGCACTGCGGCGGCCGCCGGAACGGACAGGTCCAAGGACGACCTGGGCCGCGCGGGCAGCGCGAATCCGCACATCACGAGCCCCACGAGGCCCGCGATCGGCTGGTAGAGGAAGCGCCCGTTCGTGAGACCCGGGTCCACGTAGAAGATGTAGAGCGTCGGGAGAAACGACGCGACCGCGAACGTGGCAAGTACCGCCGCCGCGGCGCGCGCCTCGCCCCGGACGACTCCCCGCGCGAGGCGCAGGAGCGGCAGCGGGAGGAGCAGGACGAGCCACGCGATCCCGAGCGAGATGCGAACCGAGCGTGATGCCTCGGAGGGGTTGACGGCCCAGAAGCCGTTGATGAGGCTCTGCGGGAGCCGCTCGAAGACGTGGCGTGACGCCGCATACGCCGCCGGTGAGAGGTTGCCGTACGTCCCCTCCCACGTTCCGAAGAGGGTGTACCGCAGGCCGAAGACGAATGCCGGGATCAGCGCAGCCAGACCCGTGACCTTCGCGGCGAGTTGCAGCCGGCGACGGTCGAACGCGCCGACGCCGGCTGGCTGGCCGACGAACCACGCGAGGACGACGAGCATCGCCGGCATGGCGGCGGACACTTCCTTCGTGAGGCAGGCTGCAGCCGCGAAGACGACCGTCAGGACGAGGCTCGATCGCCGGCGGTGGCGCAGCCAGCTCGTGAAGCACAACGCCGTGAGGAGGTGCCAGGTGAGGCACTGAACGACCATCCGTTGCGTGATCCAGAGGACGGCCTCGGCGTGAAGCGGGTGCAGTGCGAAGAGAAGTCCGGCGAGCCAGCCGACTGCTGCGCGTCTCCAACCCGTGAGCCGGTTGACGAGCAGCGCGAGCAACACGCCGTTCAGCGCATGGAACCCGACGTTGCAGATTCGGAAGAGCAGCGGGTTGGGCCCGAAAGCCCAAAGGTCGAATGCTCCGAAGAGGACCGGAAGCGGCCGATAGAACTGGTCGTGCGTCAGGCCCGTGGGCCAGAGGAAGTTCCGCAGGATCGCGCCCGAGTCGGGGTGGATCCCGTCCTGCGTGAGCTGACCGAGCGTCAGATCGTCCTTGATGAACGCGCAAGATGCGGACGCCCAGTAGACGGCGACGCCGGCCAAGAAGACGAGGCACGCCGGCCACGGCGTAGGCCCTCGTTTCGCCGGGCTCGGCGCGCGTTTCGCCGGAGCTGAGACGTGGCTCACCGGATCAGCACCTGATCACGATGTCTCGCGAGACGATCGTTCGGCGCAATCCCTCCGAACCGGTGATTCGGCTTCCCGGGAGGATGACGCATTCGTCGAGAGCGATGGGCGAATCGATGACGACGTTCTTCCCGACGACCGTGCGCGTGATGCGCGCGTCGGGGTGGACGCGGGCCGAGGGATCGACGATCGAGTCGCGGCCGAGGTGCTCGAGGTAGTGGATGTTCCCCGTGAGGAGATCCTTCGGGAACGTCACGTTCAGGTCCCAGTCGATGACCGACTCCACCGCGATCTTGTGACCGTCGTCGACGAGGAGCTGGATCGAGGTCGTGATCTCGTATTCGTCTCGCAACGCCGTGCGGGGGGTCTTGCGGATGGCGTCGAAGATCTGCGGGCCGAAGAGGTAGATCCCGCAGCCTTTCAGGCGCGACCTGGGCTCGCGTGGCTTCTCGACGACGCGCCGCACGAAACCGTTGCCGTCCAATTCGACGGAGAAGTTCTTCTTCATCGACGCCGGGTCCGGCTCGTCCATCACGGCGAGGACTCCGGCGACGTCGCCGCGGGCGAACCTGGTGACGAGCCGCTCGATGCCACTCGTGAGATAGAAGATGTCGCCGAGGCAGAGCAGGATCGGACCGTCGACGTGTGGCTCGACCTTCCCGACGGCGTGGGCGATTCCGAGCGTGTGTTCCTGCTCGATGTACTGGATCGCCAGCCCAACCTCGTCGCCGCGGCCGTAGTAGTTGATGATGTGATCCATCAGGTGTCCGACCACGATCTTGGCGTGGCGAATGCCAAGGGATTTGAACCGTTCCAGGTGGTGCCCGAGGATCGGCACGTTCCCCACGGGAAGGAGCGGCTTCGGGTACTGCGTATTGAACGGGTCGATCCGCGAACCTTTGCCCGCGGAGAGGATCACTCCCATCAGACCATCCATGGGCGGCAGTCTTCCGCCCGCGGGATCCGCTGTCAAGCCGCGCGTTCTCGCATCAGCCCTCAACTCTTGCGAAGGACATCCGAGAACACTGGTGCGATTCGATGTCGCTCGGGCATGGAGCCCGGTGAATGGTCAGGCGAGAGGAAGTCGGGTCTGCGGCTTCCGGAGTGGCTTACCGGTTCGGGCAGGCGTACATCATCTTGTTCGGGGCCGCGGTGGCCTCAAACGATGCGCACGGCTTCAGGCCTGTTCGGACGGAGGGTCCCCGGTGTCAATGGCTGGCGGAGTCCGCCTTCATTTCGCAACGAATGGGACGTGGTCGCTCCCTCGAATGGGAGGACGACCAGAAGCGGATGGACGTCAGGCCCTGCGGCACAACGGTGTCGCGGGGCCTCGTTCTTTTTCGGGGACCATGCCGTGCGCGGTGCGTCCCCACGCGCGGCCTCCAGGCCAGTCCCTCAGAACTGCGGCACGATGAGGATTCGCTGCTCGGGGGATGATTCGAGCATGGTCATGTTCGGGCCGAAGACCACGAACGCGACGAAGAACTGGCTGCCGATGAGCGATGGGACGTTCGGGATCGACACGGTCGCCGTCGCCTCACCATTGGCGTCGAGCTGCCCCGGCGCCGGGAACTGGAAGATCCCGTTGTTCGGGGTGAGGCTGAACGGCAACAACGGCGAACTGGCCTCGAGGTAGAGGTTCAGCTGCGGCGTGAGGGGAAGCGGCGGCCCACCAGCATGGGACGCACCCATGATGATCGTCGCGAATGGATGCGAGGCGGACTTCAGCTGGATGGGGAACGTCCCGCCGATCTCAGGCACTCCGTCGACCGTCACGATGGCGTCGCTGATGGGTGTGATCCGGTGAATCACTTTCGCCGTGAAGTCCGCGACGAGCATGGATCCGTCGGGCAGGAATTCGACGTCGATCGGGTTCTGGAACGCGAGAGCGAACCCGTCGTAGACACCGACCGGGTTGCCGGTCCTCGGTCCATACCAGATCGGGACGCGCACGACGGCGTTGATGTACGGCCGCGGGAACAGCGCGACGTAGAGCTCGTTCCGGTAACCCGAAATCATCGTGTTCGGGTTGAATGCCATCCCGACCGGCGCCACGTGTGGCGGGAACTGGACCGTGGGAGGTTGTGACGTCGACCCGGCCGGAGGAATCCCGAAGCACGTGGGAAACCCGTAGTCGGCGCCCGGCTGTATCCGGTTGATCTCGTCGCCTTTGAGCGGCAGCGATGGGTGCGAATTCCACTCGTTGTCGCCGCCGAAGACTTCGCCGGTGGCCGGGTGGCGCGCGAGGCGGAACGTGTTGCGGACGCCCGTGGCCCACACGGTGAGGTTCGACCCGTCGAGCCCGCAGCGGAGGATCGCCGCGCTGATCGGGTTCGTCTCGGGCCCGATGTCCGTGCACGATCCACTGCAGATCAGGAGGTGATTGGGGCCATCCTGGAGCAGACCGTTGTTCTGGTGGAACCCGATGGGCAGGTTCGTGACGATGGTCGCGACGACGTCGGCGACACCGTCGTTGTTCGTGTCTTCCAGCGTGGAGACGGTGCCCAGATGGCTTGCGTAGAGCTTGGTCCCGATCCAGAGGATGTCCGTCAGCGACGAAAACGTTCCACCGCTGGTGAAGAACACGTTCGTCGAGTCGACGATTCCGTCCTGGTTGTAGTCGGTCAGACGGTGGATGCACCCGCCGATCATCCCGACGTAGACGTGCCCCTGCGGGTCCTGAGTCATCGACGTCACGAGGTCCGGAAACGGCCCTGCGTAGATGGCGGACTTGTAGCCCGGCTGCAACACGAGTCCGCTTGCGGACTGCGCTGAAACTACTGTCGAGATGACGAGGGCGAGGAGGCAGATCCCGGAGCGCCGAGCGGCGCGCCGAGGGCTAGGAAACGGCATGCCCGGAAGCGTACCTCACCCATTGGGATGTCAAGGGCCTCACGGCGGCGAAGTTTGCCCTGGAGTCGCCAGCGAAGCCGCGCGGGCGAGTCTCTCAGCGGCGGGACGGCTTTCGAACCTCTTGCGGATGATGGCGCGCATCATCCGCAGTCCGGTTTTGATGATTTGCGGGAGCCCTTTGCTGTGCTTCGATTCGCCGCCGGCCCGGTTGAAGTAGTGCACCGGGATCTCGATGACCCGGAGTCCATGCCTCAAGGTCTCGCAGATCATCTCCGGCGAGAACGCCGGGCCTGCGCAGGTGAGGCCGTCGCGGATGAGGGCCCATGCATCGCGATGCAGGGCCCGATACGTGCAACCAACGTCCGTGATTCGTGGTTCGTTCGGGATGTACCACAAGAGTTCGAGGATCTTCGCCGCCGCGACGTTCCCCCATCGCAGGAGGAAGTCCATGTTGGCGCCCTGCTGCACCATCTGGCGCGTGGTCCGCGTGCCGAGTGCCAGATGACAGTCGGGGAGGTAGCAGAGGAACTTGTCCAGGTCGTGAGCCCGAAACGAGCCGTCCGCCTCCACGAGCACGAGGAAGTCGCCCGTCGCTTCGTCCAAGCCGCGCCGAAGCGCGCACCCATAGCCCGGCGCGGACTCCTGGACGACACGCGCGCCCGCCGACCGAGCGCGTTCGGCCGTTGCGTCACGGCAGTTGTTGTCGACGACGACGACTTCGTCGACTGAAGGGTGAGCGCGGAAGTCGCGGACCACCTCGGCGATCGTGGCCTCTTCGTTGTAGGCCGGGACGATCACGGAAACCTTCCATTGCGCGTGCATGATCAGAGGGACCGTCGCGAGCGGCGGTGCGAGAGAATACCACTGAGCCCGAGCGCCCCGAGCCCGAGGCACGCGATGCCGAGGCCCAGGAAGAACGCGCGCGGAACGTAATGAAGGGTCAGTGAGCGGGAGCCCGCAGGGACGGTCATGGCCATGAAAGCGTGATTCGCACGCAGGATCTTCACGCTCGCACCATCGGGAGTCTCGGCACGCCACCCCGGTGAGAACGATTCCGCCACGACGAGTGGCCCGGGCAGGTCGCCCTCCCAGGAGAGATCGATCACGCCGGCACTGGTTTGCTTCCAGCGAACGGTTGGTGCCGCCGGTTGACTATCGACACCGCCGGCTTGCGGCTTGGAATGAAGCGCCGACGCGTCCTGCGCGAGCACGAGAACCTCGCGGCCGGGGAGGAATTCGTCGCCCACCAGCGCGTCGAGGAGCGCGGGGTCGGACTCGAAGGTACGCACGGACGTCACGCACGATGCGAGGGGGCGAGCGGACCAGTTCTCGAAAACCCCCACGTTCTCCTCGGGGACCAGCGTGCTCGTCGGAAGGCCGGGAACCTCGTCGTTCGAACTGAGCACGAGGCGAACCCCGAGGAAGTGGAACACGGGCTTCGCGAGGACGCGGGCGTCGGACCATTCGCGCACCATGTGGTGTTCGAAGACGACGTCAGCCTGGAGTCGAGTGAGGAGTTCCTCGAGCCGCGGTGGGACGAGCCCTTCATAGCCTTGAAGGTCGCGGAAACCGAAGAGGATCGCCGTGTTCGGAGGAAGCGGAGCCGGGACGCGCGCCGTAGCCCCGCGGAAGCGGGCGATCCGGAACGGCGTCGTCGCCGCCGCACGGAACGGCGACACGTCGTCGCTGCGGTTTGCGCGAGCCGCGATGTACCGCGTCGTGACCGTCGATGGGAAGAGGCGGCGTTCGGCGTGTCCCGGGTTCTGATTGGCGTTGAAGGACGCGGCGGAAACGAGAGCGAGGCCGGCGAGAATCGCGTGTCCTGCGAAGGGTCCGAGTCGGTGCGCGCGTGCAACTACGGCCGTGGCGATGGCGACGCCCGCTGGGAGCGCGGCCTGGGTCAAGAGTACGGCCGCGACTCCACGGCAGAAGCGGACGTCGCATCCCACGGCTCGCGCGAGCCACTCCTCGACGAGATCGGGAACGGCGGCGATCGAGGCGCAGAAGAGGACGATGGCGAATGCCGGAACGACCGCCGCGATCCGCGCCCCGCGGCGGCGATCGGCAAGGGCCTCGGCGCCCAGCGCGGCGCATCCGGCAAATCCGACGCAGCACGCGAGGAGGAAGCGCTTGGGATTGCCCAGGGTCGACCCCGGGATCTGGAACACGAGCCGTGTCAGGGGCGAGTCGGACGAGGCGAGCGCACCGATGGCGATGAGCAGCAGGAATGGGAGGGCGCGTTTGCGTTCGCTCGACGCGAGCGCCGCCAGCGCGAGGGCGAGGGCGACGACTCCCGGGCCGCAAACACTCTCGGTGAACGTCATGCCCGGGCCGCGACTCCCGGCAAGCGCGGCCGGGGGATACGTGGACTCGCTGGGCGCAGTCAGAAGTTGCGCGCTGCCCGCGCCGAATCGGCTGAGGTCCGCGGGCGTGCCCAGGATCTCGGGGTAGAGGAGCTGGAGCCACTCGAGCGGGCGGTGCGCGAAGCGAAGGGCGTCGCCCGCGCTCGTCGTGACGCGCGGGGCGTCCCAACCATGCTCGACGGTCGGCGCGAGCTGCGGCGCGGCGAGGGCCAGGCCCGCCAGGATCGCCGCTGCGACACGCAGGGCCGCGCGTCGGCGCCCACCGTGAGCCGAGATGGTCACGACGCGCGCGGCCGCGAGCATCAGGACGCACACGACTGCGATGCCGGTGATCTGGATCATCCCACCGAGGATCGAGACTGCGAGGCATGCGGCGAGGCCGGCGGCGTCTCGTACGCGGCCGTCGGCGAGGAGGCGGTCGGCGAACAACGCCATCCACGGCAGCCACGCGGCCGCTTGTGGGAAGTTGACGACGTCGAGATGCGCGAGGAACCACGGCGATGCACCGAATGCACAGGCACCGAGGAGCGCGGAGGATGGTCTGATCCGGAGGCGCAGCAATGCGAGATACGCGCCGACGTTCGCGAGGAGCACGTGGATCAAGGCGACTGCCAGAAGGAACGCCCCGGGGGGAAGCACGAGCGAGAGGGCGTTCGTCGGATAGAGCGCACACGTGTCGAGAGTCGCCAGGAACGGAGTCCCGCAGAACAGGTGCGGGTTCCAGAACAGGCCGGTCCAATCCCCGGCGACCGCGCGCTGCCAGTGCACGAGATTCGGGTAGCTGTAGATGAGTGCGTCGGTCGCCGAGGCGTCGAGGTTCGCTTCCACAGGGACGGCGGACCAAGGCGGAACGACCGACTCGGTCGCGCCGCGAAGGCCGAGGCCCCGGGAAAGGTGCGGCAGGAAACACGCGATCGAGAAGACGACGACCGCTGCGAGCCCGGCCCGCACCGTCATGTGGCGGGCTCCGGTCGCGGTGCCGCGTCCGCGTCGGCCCGCGGTCTGTTCAGGATCAGGCAGGCGCCCATGGCGAGCGCCGCGATGGCGGCGAGCACCACTCCGAGGGTGAATCGCGGGGGACGGTAGCGCAGGCTCAAGCGGTGCGACCCGCGACCCAATGCGACGGCCATGAGCGAGCCGTCGGCGCGCGCGATCGGGAGTTCGCCGCCCACGCCGTCATCGCGCGCGGCCGTCCAGCCAGGATCGAAGGTCTCGTTGACGAGGACGAATCCGTCCGATGCCAGGGTGACGGCCAGTTCCCAGGTGCCGGGCCGCCGGTCGACGACGACGATTCCGTCCTTCTCATTCGATGCTGCGCCCGGGGCGAACGGCGGCGGCTTCCCGTCGAAGGCGGCCGTCGTCGTCGCATCGATCGTTCCGTCGTGGATCGCATGCGCGGGGGCGGGCTTGCCAGGGAGAGTCGACGTGTCGGTCGCCTCATGTACGAGGAAGACGCCGTCGAACGCGCGACGGTTCTCATAGACGTAGATCTCGGGGGTCGCTCGGGAATCCGTGGGGGGCGGGAACACCCGAACGAGCCCGCTCGCACGGAACGCCTCCGCGCGGGACTCCATGGGACGCGCGGCGAGGAGGAACCGGATTCCCGTGACGTCAACGAGCGGTGATCGGACCGACTCGAGCGTCAGTCCGGAGATGCCGAACGACCGCACGAGCGGACTCGTCAACGCAGCGTCGGCAAGTCGCCCCGCGTCGATGAGTTCGCGGTAACCCTGGGCGTCCGGGAGCCCGAACACGAGACCTACGTTGGGAGGGACGAGCGCGTCCTTCTCGGCGAGGACGAGGGCTGCATCCTCGCTGATCCGGGCGAACCGCATGGATCGCGCGTCATGCGGAGTGGTGCGCGGGATCGCGGAAATCGCGGGGGTGACCTCGTAGGCGCCCTGGCGATGGATCGGTCGGACCGACCGAGCGAAGAACCAACCGAGGTCCACGCAGACGGACGCGGTGAGGATGATCCAGCCGACGGCGCGCACGCGCGCGGGTCTCAGGAGCACGTCGATCGCGAACGCGGCCGCCACGGCGAAGCCGCAACCGCGAGTCAGGTCCTCGCGGAGTCGATCGAACGCGGGGCGAAATGCCGCCACGTACTCGGGCGTCGTCGCCTTCACGCCCAGCCTGGCGTCCGCACCGATGCGTTTCAGCCAGTCGATGATGGCCACCATCACCGGCTCGGGCATGGTCCACGCGGCGATGCAGGCGGCGATTCCCACGGCGGCGACGACACGGAAGACCCAGAGGGTGCCGCGTCCCGACGACGCCGCACCGACCGTCGCCGCCGCGATCCGGTCGAGCGCGATCGTCGCGAGAATCGGGATGGACGTGGCGAGAAGCAGGATCGCACGCGCGGCCGTCGCGCGCTCGAGGCCGAGGAGGGCGAGGAGCGGGCGCGGGATTGGGAGGGCGAGCGCGAGCACGAGGCCTGCGCCGACCGTTGCGATGGCCGAGATGGAGATCCGCGTGGGTCGGCCGCAAATGCCCAACACGGCCAGGACGAGGATGACGGTTCCCGGGTACATGGCACGCTCGCCGAAGCCGTTGATCCCGTCGATCACCACACCGTTTTGCGTGTCGTCCCCGAGAACCAATCGAGCCACCTGCCAGCGAGCCGAGTGGTCCGGGTCGCCGCCCTCCGGCGTCTGGGTGATCGAGGCCTCGAAGGGATCGCCGAACCAGAACGGCAGTGCGAGACCGGTGAGGGCGCCCGGGCGCAGGCGGCTTTGGAACGGGCCCTCGACGGCATCCTGGGCGCGGCCCGACCGCGTGAACAACTCGTGGCTCGGCAGGATCTGCGGCGCCGCCCAGGCGAGGCCGATCAACCCCGCCGACGCGAGCAGTGCCGCGCGACCGACCGCCGCACGGCGACCGTCTCGCACGAGGCTGACGGCGAGCGCTACGGCTGCGTGGATCGCGATGGCGAGCGTCCCGTACACGGCGAATTGCGGAAAGCCGGCGAGCCATTGAAGCGTGATCGACGCAGCGACGGCGAGGGCGCCGAGTCGACGGCGGTTTCCGATGGCCCATTCCACGCCAGCCAGGCCCCACGGGACCCACGCGGCCACGGCGACGAGCTGCGTATTGTGCAGGTGCGCCGTCATCCACCCCGACAACGCGAAGGCGGCTCCGCCGATCGATGCCGCACTTGCTCGGAATCCCGCCGCCCGGAAGAACACGAACGCGCCGAGAGCCGCCAGATAGACGTGCAACGCCGCGGACGCCAGCATGGAGTCGAGCGGATGCAGTCCCAGCCATGCGAACGACGGCGGGTACAGCGCGGCGCTGAGGGGGTTGGCGAGCTGCGGGACCCCGCACAGCACGTTGGGATTCCAAAACGGGAGCCGTCCGCCCTGCTTCTCCGAGTGGTCGAACACCACATCCGGGTAGAGGAGGTTGATCGGGTCCGTCATCGCACGGTTGAACGGCTCCTTCAGTCCCACCTCGTGAAGCCGCGCAACCCCGGACCAAGGAAGGTCTCGGGCCGCCGGATGCCTTGGGAGGAACACCCGATCGGACGATGACACCCAGCCGGCCCAGCTGGCGATGCACGCAGCGGCGATGACGGGGAAGGCGAGGTTCTTGAGCGTCATTTCGGCGGGATCGGTTTTCGGGCGATGAGGATCAGCGAATGCCCGAAGGGTACCGAAATCCGCGCGAGGACGTGACGCTCGAAGCTGAAGATCGCCGCGAGCGTCTTGTTGATCCAACCGGCGATGGGGACCGACACGTTCGAGGTGTTCTGCGTCGGAGGCGGCGGCCGCAGGCGCTCCTTCAGTTTGATCAGGAGCACGGCGGGGAGGATCAGCGGGAACAGGAAGAAGTTGATGTACGACGCCTTCTCCACCTGGAAGCCCGCCGATTCGAAGAGCCGGCGCATCCGCGTCGTCGTGTACCGGCGCTGATGGTGGACGACGCGGTCCTGGTGTGCGTAGAGGAACTGGTACGCGGGACCGGAGACGAACATCCGGCCGCCGGGACGCAGGACGCGCAGACACTCCCGCACGGCGGCGAGATCGTCGGGGATGTGTTCGATGGTGTCGAATGCCGTGATCGCGTCGAAACACGCATCCCGAAACGGGAGCTTCTCACCGCCGCCGACGAGGGTTCGAGCGAAGCCGCGGCTCCGGCAGTGCCGCACGGCTTCGGGCTCGATGTCCGAGCCTGACGCGGAGCCGAACGCCCTGAGCATCCCGAGCGTCGCGCCCATTCCGCAACCCAGGTCGAACGAGCGGAGTTCGCCGGGCTTCGAGCCGAGTCCAGGCAGGACCTTCTGCTCGAACAGGTGCCGGAAGATGGAGTGACGGCCGATGAACCACCAATGTGTGGTCTCGAAGTCACGAAACTCCCGGTAGGCGTTGGGGTCCATCAGGTGTCTTTCGAGCGCGCGGTGACGATCAGCTCGTCCCACGGATTCACGTAGAGGTACCCGTGCGGAAAGAGCCTGAGCGGCGATGCGAGCAGGTGCGGCACGAACCCGAAGCGTTTCGTTCGCTCGACGATGAAACGGAAGGACAGGTGCTTCCCGGCACCGCGCTTCCGGATCTCCAGCACCTCGAAGCCGGCCCGGTCGAGGAGGACGCGGATCGTCTTCGGGGAGAAGTGGTAGATGTGTTCGAGCTGCTTGAAGTGCGTCCAACGCGAGCCGAGGACCTTGCGCGTCAGGCTCGACAGGTCCTGTGTCTGCAGGAACACGAGCCCCCTCGGTTTGAGCAACGCGCGGACGCGTCGCAGCTCGAGGATCGGATCGGTCATGTGCTCGATGACGTCCCACATCAGCACGCCGTCGAACGAACCTGGCGGCCCCGGGTAGTTCGCGAGAGTTCCGAGGAACAGGTTCGGCAGTTTCAGGACGTCGCGTGCGTGCGTGAGGATCGACTCGGAGACCTCGAGCCCGTGGACCTCGAAGCCGCGTTTGCGCAGCGCGTCGAGGAAGAACCCGGCGGCGCAGCCCACCTCCAGGACGCGGCCCTCGGGCAGGTGCCGTTGCACGATCCGGGCCTTCAGGTCGAACGTGCGCTCGAAGCCTTCACGATCGTCGGCGTAGCTGGCGTAGCCGAAGTCGGTGGCGCTCTCCGAGCTGAAGTAGCCCAGGTTGTAGATGTCCTGGATCCGATCGGCCCGGATGCGCGGGCTCGTGTATCCGAGCTCGCACCGATCGCAGAGAATCACCCTGAATGGCGGATCGTCGACGAGCGTCGTCCCGGACGTGGCGCCGCAGAGGTAGCAGGCCACCGTTTCCACGGGCAGGTCGCGGCGCTTCACGAGCTCCTGGGTGGAGGTCATGACCGGCAAGTCCCGGTCATGCGCGGGAACCAGGCTCGGGACGTCGTGCGGTCCATGAGCATCACCCGAAGTACTGCTGCTCGTCGGCGATGCGCCGGTGCGATTCACCGCGGCCCATCAGGTTGTCGGCCGCCGTGAGGCCCATGCCGATGCTGTGGTCCATGTTGTTGTACTTGAACAACCCCTGGCGACCGGTCGTGTCGAGGCCCTGGATCGAATCGATGAAGCCCAGGACCTTGTCCTTGTTCGGGCGGTAGCTCAGGTCATAGAGGGGGTAGGCGTAGCGCGCTCGCTTCGAGAACGTGTGGAGAACTTCGTCGCGCTTGATCAATCCGATCGTCACCAGGTCCTCGACGCAGATCTTGCGCAGGTTCTCGTCCGACTCCCTCCAGATCTCGTCGCCGAAGTCGCAGGTGATCTCGGCGCAGATGAGCGTCTTGTCCGCCGGTGCCGAGTAGGGCGAGAAGTTCTTGAACTCGGAAAGTCGGTGGACGGTGATCTTGTCCTCGGGGAGATAGATCCAGTGATCGTCCGTGAGCTTCGGGCGGTCGAGAATGAGGTAGACGAACACCATGCTGCGGTGGCGCATGGCGGCGCTCGCTGCCAGGACGTCGTCCGGCGCTTTCGGCGTGATCGACGTCGCCAGGTTCGTGACGGGGATCGTCGAGAGGACCGTCGTAGCCTCGAGGAATTGCTTGCCGGTCGGCGTCTCGACGTCGACCCCGACGACCTTGCCGTTCTGGACGCGGACCTGCGTCACGCGCGTCTTCGTGCGGACCGTATTCCCCATCTTCTCCAGCTCTTCGCGGTAGCGGCGGCACAGGACGCCGATTCCTCCGCGTCGCGGGTAGAAGAACTTGGACACGAGCGTGCGGGGAGTGTCGCCATCCGACGGGCGGAAGAGCGTCTTCTTCACCGTGTCCCAGAGCGAGAGGAGCGAGATGCGTTGCGCAGCCCAGTCCGCGCTGATCTGAGTGCATGGGATGCCCCAGGTCTTCTCCGTGTAGACACCGAAGAAGATCTCGTACAGCTTGCGACCGAACCGGTTGATCACCCAGTTCTCGAAGTTGTCGTCGGGCGGCCGATTGAAGATGTTCCGGATCTTCACCCACAGGTAGTCGAGGAACGACTTCACGAGGACGAGCTTGGGAAGGCTCGCGACGACGTTCGACCCATTCAGCGGGTAGTTGAAGAAACGGCCGTAGAGAAAGATCCGCGAGAGGCGGTTCGCCTCCACCTTGTTGTCGCCGAGGAGCGCGAGCACCTCGTCCTTCAGGTTCTTCTCACCGGTGTGGAACCGGTGCGGGCCCGTGTCGTAGTCGAACTCGCCCCATTGGGTGTCGATCGTCCAGCTGCTGGCGAGTCCTCCCACCTCGTCGTCCGCCTCGACGACGTCGACTCGCCATCCGTTCTTGGCGAGTTTGTGAGCAGCCGAGAGTCCGGCCAGACCTCCGCCGAGAACGAGAACGTGCTTTCCGGCGGATGTCATGAATTCTGGCTCGTGGATCTCTCTTTGTCGTCCGGCGTCGTGGTGCGCGGGCTCTCCGGAGGTTCGACCTTCGGATCGACCGCCTTGAGCTTCTTGCGGGACTTCCGTGCTTCACAATAGAAACACGTTCCGCCTTCGACGGCCTCGGTGCCACAGACCGGACACTTCATGAGGTATGGAGGTTTGTTTTCGAGTCCTTGGATCGGGGAGGATCGCGGCGCGCTGGCGTTGCTGCGTGCGCTTGCGGAGCGCGGGAAATTGCGCGGGAGGCTATCACGGTGAAATTGCCCGGTCAAACCGCGCGGGCCGCCGCGAGCACCCGCATATCCCGATGAGCGCCGAGAGTTTAGGTGACGTGGAGACGCAGTCCGGTTGCTTGATCGGCCGGAATGCGCGGCGTAGTCTTCGCGGCGTTTCCACTCCACTCGAAGCCCGAACATAGGCCGACGCCCTCCTCCACGTGATCACCCTCGTCCGCACCTGCCTCCGTTTCCGCGAACTGGTGTCGGCCTTCATCGGGCGGGAGCTGCGGGCGCGCTATCGGGGGTCGATCCTCGGCGGCTTGTGGATGGTGCTCCAGCCGGTCGTTTTCCTGGCCGTCTACTACACCGTGTTCGTCGAGATCTTGAAGTTCAAGCTCATGGCGGACATCCCCGCCGACACCCGCGCGGCCCTGCGACCGGCCGTTCGAGCGCTCATCGACGATCCCGCCCGCCTCGGCCCCATGTCGGCCCTCGCAATGTTCGCCGGGCTGATCCCGTGGACGTCCCTCCAGGAGTCGATCGTCAGGTCGACGAGCACGATCCTGGAGAACGGGAACATGATCAAGAAGGTCGCGTTCCCGTCCGAACTGCTTCCCGTGTATCTGGTTGGCTACAACCTGATCAACATCGTGATCGGATACGCGGTGTTCCTCGGGGCCTCGTTCCTCGCGGTCGGACTGCTGCCCTCGCCGTCGCTTCTCCTCGTGTTCCCAGCGGTCCTCGCGCTCCAGGCGCTCTTCATGCTTGGCGTGTCGTACCTGATCAGTTCAGTGACCGTCTTCGTTCGCGATCTCATGCAGATCGTGCCGATCGCCATGACGGTGTGGTTCTTCTTCACGCCGATCTTCTACTTCGGGCTGCCGCCGGACGCGGCCAAGTACCAGGCGATCATGGACGTCAATCCAACGTTCCACCTGCTTCGGATGTACCGCGCAATCTTCATCTTCCAGCCGACGAGCCTGGCCGACTTCCCGTGGAATTCGTTCCTGATCTTCGGCGCGCTCGCACTGGTCGTGTCGTTCCTCGGATTCCGTCTCTTCTCCCGCGTCAAGTCCCGCTTCGCGGACGAGCTGTGAGCCCGCGATGACCGAGTTCGCCGTCTCCGTCCACAACCTCGGCAAGTGCTACCGGCTCTACCCGGACAGCGGCTCCCGCGTCGTCGAGTGGATCACGGGCGGGCGCGTTCGCCGGCACCAGGAGAAATGGGCGCTTCGCGGGATCAGCTTCGACCTGCCGCGCGGCTCGGCGCTTGGCGTCATCGGCGGCAACGGTGCGGGGAAGAGCACGCTCTTGAAGATCCTGACCGGGACGACGCCGCCGACGACCGGCACCTTCTCGATCAACGGCCGCCTCGGGTCGCTCCTCGAACTGGGCGCGGGCTTCCATCCGGACTTCAACGGCAAGGACAACATCTACATGAACGCCGCCATGCTCGGCGTTCCCAAATCCGAGGTGAAGAAGCGGTACGACGAACTCTCGGAGTTCGCCGAGCTGGGCGACTACCTCATGCGGCCAGTGCGGACCTACTCGTCCGGCATGGCCATGCGTCTGGGCTTCACGGTCGCGATGATGTCCAAGCCGGACATCCTCATCCTGGACGAGATCCTCGCCGTCGGGGACCAGTACTTCCAGAAGAAGTGCATGGATCGGATTCGCGAGATCCGTGAGCGCGGGACGACGATCCTCTTCGTCTCCCACTCGCTGTACCACGTGCGTCAGATGTGCGATCGCGCCATCTGGATCCACGAGGGCGCGCCCGTCATGTACGGAAACCCCACGGAAGTGTCCGACGAGTACGTGAACTTCCAGTACGCGTTGTCGGGCGGGCAGGCCGCGCTGGCGGAGAAGGTCACGGGTCATGGTTCACTGAAGGACCTTCCGCACCTGGGAGACGTGCGGCTCACCAGAAAAGGTGACCCAACGCCCCGGACGCAGTTCGATCACGGCGACGTCATGGAAATCACGATCGACTGGCACGACCCCAAACAGACGGGTGGTTGGCACGTCGGCTTCATCGTCTACCGGAACGACGACGTGATGCTCTTCGGCGCGCGGACGTTCGACGCGTTGCCGTTGCTGTCGGGCAAGGGAGGATCGGTCGTCGCCACGGTGCCCGTGGGAATGCTTGCCGGGGAGTACTTCGTCTCCGGGTTCATGCTCGACGACACCTGCGAGCACATCATCGATCAGCGGCTGTCGTGGGCACGCTTCAAGGTGGCCTTTCCGGGGATCGAGAAGGGTGTTTACCAGCCGCCCGTCACCTGGCGGATGGTGGGGCGGGAGCCGTGAGCGCGTGGCCGGAGAACGGCTTCGGCCCCAATCTGGCCTTCGACGACATCTCGGCCATGACCCGCGCCCTCGGAATCCGCGACGGCGACCGGGTCCTCGACGTAGGTGGAGCTTCGAACACGTTCCCGCGGGCCGACGTCGTGTGCGACCTGACGTTCGGCGAAACATCGCAGCGAAACGGATCGCCCGGGGTCTTTCAGCGCGGGGTCACCTACTGCGAGGCGCCGATCGACAGGCTGCCGTTCCGCGACAAGGAATTCGACTTCGTCGTCTGCCGGCAGGTCCTCGAGCACGTGCCGGACCCGCTGGCGGCGGCGGCGGAACTTTCGCGCGTAGCCCGGCGCGGGCTCGTCGAGGTTCCTTCGCGCGTCGGCGAGATGTTGAATGGCAACCCGACGCACCGCTGGATCGTCGATCGGGAGGGTGACACGCTCGTGTTCCACCGCAGGCGGTTCATCGAGCATCCGTTCGACAATCTCTTCTACGGAGCGTTGTTCCAAGACGCGGATCTCCGCCTTCGCGCAGACGCCACGTTCCGGAACGTCCAGAATCACCAGGTGCTCTTCTCCGACGGGCTATCCGTTCGGGTCGAGCCCGTGGCGGGTCCCGTGTTCGACTACGACGACCCGGCGCACGCGGCGCGAAGTCACTACTCGTTCGCCCGGAATTGCCTCATGCGCGGGGCCGAGCTGACGTTCGCCTACCCGGATGCGCATCTTGCCGTTCGTTTCATGCCCGATCGGCCTGAACCTCGCGTCCTCCTCGCCGTCTACCAGGCGCGATTGCTCCAGTTCGACGATGCGCTCGCGACGCTCGGCGACCTGAAGGATCGGGCCGCGACGGCGCTGCGACGGCTCGTGGATCGGGCCATGCGCGGCGAACCGGTCGACGTGCGCCAGTTCCCGGTGCCAGGGCAGTTGCCGGCAGACCTGGGACCGATCGACGAGCGGTCGGATCGACCACGCGTGTCTCTCGCGGTCGTCGCGCAGGGCATCGAGGGGCTGCGGACGACCGTGGAGTCGGCACTCACGCAGGATTATCCGGACGTTCACGTCGTCGTCGTCTCGACGCTCGATGACGCCGCTCTCGAGTGGGCCTTGGGGGACCTGCGGCAGATCGAGCGCCTCGTGATCCTGCGAGCCCCGCACGGGACTTCCCCGGTCGACATGCTCGCAACGGGATTCGTGAACTGCCGAGGGAACGTCATCGGCGCAGTCGTCGCCGGCGACCGGCTCGAGTGCCACCACGTCGACCGTCTCGTCGCGTCGCTCCTGGCCTCCGGGGCCGACGCGGTCCACGGCGACCGGATGCTGCTGGACGGCTCGGGGGTGGTCGGCCCCGACCTCGTTCCGGGAAACCCCGTCAGCTCCGCGTTCTCGCTCTCGACGATGCTCTTTCACTCCGCGACTCTCCTGCGCATGGGCGCACCGGAGCCGAACACGGACGAGCCCATCAAACGGTGGCTGACCCGTCTCGTCGCCACGCAGCGTGTGGTGCACGTGCCCGTCGTCACCGTCGACTCGCCGCATGCGCCACCGAGCGGGCGGAGCGTGATCACGGGTGCGCAGGCGGAGATGCGGCTCGCCCCGCTCGAGCTCTATCGCGAACTCGTCGGAGCCTATGCTCGCGAGGCGCGGCTGTTCGAACAGCTCCTGGCCCTTCAGCGTGGCCGGCCGCCCGCCGAGGGCTCGAAGTGAAACCCGACGTCTCCGCGGTGATCGTGAATTTCCAGAGCGCGCACTTCACGCTCGGGGCCGTCGAGAGCCTGCTCGCGGAACGCTTCATGGTCGATGGCCGCCCGGGGACGATCGAGGTCGTCGTCGTGGACAATGCATCGCGGGGAGAGGACGTGACGCAGCTCCTGCCGCTCGTGTCGGCCAACGTCGACCTCGTACGCAACACGGAGAACGTGGGGTACGCACTGGCGAACAACCAGGGGTTCCGCGTGTGCTCCGGCCGATGGCACCTCGTGGTCAACCCCGACGTGCGGATCATTCCCGGATGCGTGTCCCGCCTGATCGAAGTCCTCGAGTCCACACCCGGCGCCGGGATCGTCGGACCCCTCGCCACGATGGACGAGGAGGGGCTCGTCCTGCTTCCGCCGAACGAGTTGCCCGATCCCTACCGCGAAACGCTGCAGCAACTGGCACGGATGTCCGCGGGAGCGGCGACGTTCAACGCGCGACGGCGTGCGGCGTTCGCTCATCGCTATTGGACGGCGACTCGCCCTGTGGACGTGGAAATGCTCTCTGGCGGTTGTTTCCTGGGCCGGAGGAGCGACTTCCTGGACCTCGGCCTCTTCGACGGTGCCTACCCGCTCTACTACGAGGACACGGACCTCTTCCGCCGCTTCCGCGAGCGGGGGATGCGGCTGATCCACGTGCCGGACGCGCGCGTGGCGCACTTCTTTTCACGCTCGGCGATCACCCGGATGAAGGCCGCGATGTATCGGCACGACGTTTCCCTGAAGCGTTACTTCACCCGCTGGTTCGGGGCTCCGGGACTTCGCGTGCAGGAGGTCGCGAGATCGAGGGCGGACGCCATGAAGCGGGACCACCTCTCGCCCTGGCCCATGACGGACGTGGGGCCCACGCTCGAACCTCCCGTCCTGCGCGTGCCGCCCTGCGAAGGCGCCTACGTGGAGGTCGCCGGAAATCCGCAGTTCACGCTGGCGGTCGGGCTCTTCCCAAGCAGCCCGGGCCCCTACCCGATTCCGCGGAGCTTCTTCGATCAGCTCGGCCCGAACCGGTATTGGATGCGTACCGTAGATCCCCGAACGTTCGACACGGTCGATGCATGGTGCGTGACGAAGGGGGCTCCCGCCTGATTCGAGGCTTCGATGTCTGACGAACTTCCGCCGACCGACGTGGAAATCCGCGAGTACCGCCCCGGCGACGAGACGGAGATCCTCCGCGCATTCCACAAGGTGTTTCCCTGGGCCAACCGCTCGCTCGAGGAATGGAACTGGGAATTCCGCGACTGCCCGCGCGGCATCCACTGCTTCCTCGGTGTCCTCGGGAACGGGCAGGTCGTCTCCCAGTTCACGGGGATTCCGCGCCTGATGAAGGTCGGGAACGAGACACGGGAGTTCGCCGAGATCGTGGACTCGCTCAGTGACCCGGACTTTCGACAGGGTCTCAAGAAGCCGGGGCTCTTCGCCACGACCGTCTATCGGTACGTCGATCATTTCGGCCGCCCCGATCGCGAGACGGTGATGTACGGGCTTCCGAATCCGCCGGCGTTCCGCATCGGCAGCCGCCTTCTCGGCTACTCGCCCTTCTATCAGATGGAGTCGCTCGGGAAGGACGTGGGCGGCGACGCCGCGCTGCCGTCCGTCCGCCCGTTGGATGGGGGAAGGCTCGACGAGATCGACGAGTTTCCCGACGACACCGATGCGCTCTGGCGGCGGGTTTCTGCCGAGTACGACATCGCCGTGATCCGTGACCGCCGGTACCTGACCTGGCGGTACCTGCGAAAGCCGAAGACCACGTATCGGAAGTTCGCTCTCAGGGATGGCCTCGGCGCTCTCGTGGGGATCTTCGTCTTGAAGGATCAGTGGCTCCCACAGGAGCTGGGCAGGCAGGTGACTGTGGTCGTCGAATGGGTGGTCGACCGCCGACACCCCCTGACGAAGATGATTCCGGAGGTCGTTCCCCATCTCGGCCGTTCCAAGGGTGCAGACGAGGTGCGGTTCGTCTTCCGTCCGGGATCGGACGAATGGATGCACTGCGCCGAGGTCGGATATGATCCGCGACCCACACCGTTCCGTTTCGTCGGAAGAACCTACGATGCGGCCGTCGTTCCGCTCGACCGGCTGGCGAAGAACTGGTTCATCACCTTGGGCGACTTCGACGTCGTCTGACGCTCCATGGCATTGACCGTCGAACTCGCGAACGTTCGGAAGACCTATCCGTCGACGGACGGTGTGAGTGCCACGGCGCTGCGCGTCGACTCGCTGTCGGTCTCCGAGGGTGAACACGTGTGCGTCGTCGGTGGTTCGGGAACGGGGAAGACGACCCTACTCAACGTGATCGCAGGGATCGTCGTCCCGGATTCGGGGGACGTGAAGGTCTGCGGAACCGATTTAGGCACGATGAGTGAATCCGGGCGGGATCGATTCCGGGCGCGCAACATCGGGTACCTCTTTCAGGTGTTCAACCTGCTCCAGCCCTACTCGGCGTTGGAGAACGTGGCTCTGCCGTTGACGCTGGCCGGGACGGCGTCCGTACGCGATGCCCGGGCGCGCGCCCGCGAGCTTCTCGAACGCATCGGACTGGGTGCCAAGACGCACCGCAGGCCGGCGAATCTCTCCGTCGGCGAACAACAGCGCGTGGCCCTCGCGCGCGCGATCGCGTGCCGCCCGAGGCTTCTTCTCGCGGACGAGCCGACCGCGAGTCTCGATCCCCGCAACGCACAGTCGGCGATGGACATCCTGCGCGAAGTCGCCGGCCAGAACGGCGCGTCGTTGATCGTCGTGACTCACGACGAACGCGTGAAGCGTGCATTCGAGCGCGTCGTGACGTTGGAGCCGGCAGCATGAGCCTGTGGCAGCGGATCCTGCGGAGCCTCGGGCTGAGGAAGATCAGCACGACCATGACGGCGCTGAACGTCGCGCTCGGTGTCATGCTCGTGGCGGCGATCCTCTCGCTGGCGCACCAGGTCTCGGTGAACTATCGAAACCAGGGTAGTGGGTTCCCGATCGTCCTCGGCAGCCCGAAGGGGAGCGGGCTCGACCTCGTCTTGAACACCGTCTACCACCTGGGAACGAGCCCCGGGAACATGCCGTTTCGCGTCTACACGGAGTTGATGGGGGAGAAGGCGGTCAAGCTCGCGATCCCCTACGCCGTCGGCGATTCCTTCCGCGGCTATCGCGTGATCGGCACGACGGACGCGATCTTCAACGACGTGTTTCGCCCGTTGCCCGATCGCCCGCTCCGCGTCCGCGAGGGCCGACCGTTCGCCTTCGACGCACACCGGCTGGAACATGCCATCGAGGAGGTCGAGTCGTTGCGTCCCGCGTCGGCGCCAGCTGACGACGATCACGGCCACGGCCACGATCACGAGCCTCCGGCCGAGGCGGTCATCGGCAGCGACGTCGCCCGCGCTCTCGGACTGAAGGTCGGCGACAAGATCGAGCCGACGCATGGCGTCGAGGGTGGGAAACAGCACGAGCACGAGCACCTGTGGGACCTCGTCGGCATCCTCGAGCCGACGGGGACCACCCTCGATCGCGTGGTGTTCATCAACCTGGACTCGTTCTATGAGATCCCCGAGCATCAGAAGGGGGCGCGTCTGTCGGAAACGGGCGAGGCCGGCCTGTCCGCCACGATCGTGTATCCGCAGGGTGGCGTCTGGAAGGGCGTGCTGCTCGGGCGGCTCAAGAAGCGCACCGACATCCAGGTGGCGAATCCGTCGGAGGAGATCCGCAAGCTCCTCGACACCGTCGGCGACACCTATAGCCTCTTCCTCTTCGTCGCCGTGCTCGTCGTGATCGTGGGCGTCAGCTCGGTGGCCGTGGCGCTTTACAACACGATGAACGAGCGGAGGCGGGAGATCGCCATCCTGCGGGCCATCGGCGCCGGGCGTCGCACGGTGGTCGCCCAGATCGTTGGGGAGGCAACCCTCATCAGCATCCTCGGGTGCGTAGGGGGCATCTTCCTGTCGCGCGTCCTGTTGATCTGGATGCGAGATCTGGTCGCTGCGCGTAGCGGATTCACCCCGGACGCAGGGTGGGCAACGCCGTTTCCCCCGGGCGCCGAGCACCCCCTCCCGTGGTTCGTGTCCACGGAATCTGTCATTCTGTTCGGCGTCGCCGTCGTGGGAGCCCTCGCCGGGCTCCTACCGGCGATCAAGGGTTACCGGACCGACGTCGCCACGAACCTCGCGCCGTCGTCCTGAAGGCATCGCCATGAATCACGCTCGAAGCCTCCTGTTCCTCGCCACCGCAATGGTCGTCGGCGGAGTCGTGGCCCAATCGCCGCAGCCCGCGGCGTCGCCTGAATCGAGACCGACGGACAGCCGACCCGTCGCCGACTCTCGGCCCAGATTCAACGACATTCCGGACGGCGCACGCGATCCGCTCCTCGAGGGAATGCGAACGATCGCTCGGGAGCTGATTCAGAAGGGCTTCGACCCGGCGGAGAAGTCGGTGCTCGTCGACCGCATCACCTCCATCCTGGAACGCACCAACCTCGCGGACGACGCGCGGCGAAAGAACGAGGCCGCGAGCGTCGCGCAGACCCTGCTCCAGGTGCAGATCGATTTTCGTCCGAAGACTCCGCGACCGGCGGATAAACCCTTGACTCAGGACGAGGACCGCCGTGCCGGAATGGTCGCGGAGAACCTCGCGCGCGACATCTACAAGCGCCTTCCACTGGCCGCGGCGCAACCGGCAGCGGGCGGATCGACGCACACGGGCTTCATGCGGGCCGCGCCCACCGTGAAGGTGCCGGATGGCTACGAAGCCGTGGCGTGGAAGACGCTCGGCGGATTCGACTACACGGAGGGGATGAAGCTCCCCGAATCCGTCACCCGCCTGAACGGGGCGAAGATCGGGGTCGCCGGCTACATGATGACGCTCGAGGAGGTCGAGAACATTCACGAGTTCCTCCTCGTCGAGTCGTTGTGGTCGTGCTGCTTCGGAACGCCGCCGAACGTGAACCAGGTGTTGCTCGTGCACCTCGAGGGAACGAAAGGGATCGACTTCACGGGGTCTCCCGTCGTCATCCTGGGGACGCTCGAGGTCGGCGAGAAAGTCGAGGACGGGTTCGTCACGAGCGTCTACCGCTTGAGGGCCACGTCGGTGAAGATCGCCGAATGAGACTGCGGGCTGCGACGCTCTGCGCCGCATGGCTCGTCGGCCTCGCGGCGGCGCAGGAGTCGAAGCCGTCGCTCGAGAAGATCATCGAGCGCGCCAACAACGCCAGCCCCTACATCGCGGCACAAGGTGTGAAGGCGCTTGCGAACGTTGGGCTCGCAGCGCTCCCGGAACTCCAAGGCTTCATCGAGCGCCGCAGCCGATATGCCCTCTCACCGTTGTTCGTGGCGTGGCTTGGAGACCTGCCACCGAATCAGGACGCGGATCGGGTCCTGATCGACGCCGTTCGGGATCCGGCGTTCCCCTGGAGACCGATCGCGACGAAGTCGCTCGCCCGCAGGTCGGGCGGGGGTGACCTGGGGTTCTGGCGGTCCTTGGGAGATGACGCGCTGCCCGCCGTGCGCGAAGCGTGCATGGACGGGCTCGCGCGGTGCGCGTCGGAGCACGCGAGCGACCGGGACGCGGTCGTCGGGATTCTCCGCAGGCACCTCGACGACGTGGCGTTCGAGCCACGGCTCGCGGCAGCGGAGGCCCTGCTGCGCTGCGGCGACCGCTCAGGGCTCTGGACGCTGGCGCATGCGCTGGCGGCAGAGCGGCGCTTCTTCGCGATCGATTTCGGGGAACTGGCTCGACGACGCGCCTGGCTGACCCTCCAACCGCTCGTGGGCAACGACACCGGCTACGACCCCGGTCTTGCGCCACGGCGTCAGGAGAGTGCGCTCGAGGCCGTCGGCGCCCGGGTGGGTGCACTCGTGGGGACCGAGTCCCGACCGACGAGTCGCGCCTCCGATTCGCAGGCCGACGCAGAGGCCGTGCTTTTCGGCCTCGAGGTCCGGTCGTGCCGCCGCGGTGACATCTTTCTTCGGGTCACGGCGAAGGGCGAACTCGTCGTCGGCAACTATGACCTGAGGCATTACCCGATCGACCCGGCGCGTTTTGCCGCCCTTCGTGTCACGTTGACGCCCCCGAAGGCGCTCGATGAGGAACATGAAGCCCGCCCCGGGCAGGAGGTCTGGCTCGGCCGCGCGGGGTGCGATTTCGAGAGGCACTACTTCCCGGACGAACGAGGGCTGATCCGGGTGACGGTGGGGCTGGATGGCCGGCCGAAGTCGCTCCAGGCGGTCATCGACGGGCTTTCAGATCTGCTCGAAACCGTCGCGGGCGCGGAGGAAGCGGCGAAGTTCGACTCCACGACCGAACCATTCGCGAGGCCCGAGGACGAGTAATGGGTACTGCCTCAGTGCTGATTCTGTAAGTTTTTTGCCAGCCATCGATTGCCCTCTGGCGAACATCCGAACGGTGACGATATACTGCGGCGCCATTCGTTCGTGGAAGCGTGGATCAAACCCTGTCCGCGCGATCGAGTCTCGGTTGCATGTGATCGCGGTCCAGCACCGGGGACGGTTGCCACGACGCAAACAGAACATCCGATTCGGAGGTCGCAACCCGCCATGAAGGTGACATTGGTTCACTGGTCGCGTGGAGACCGAGAGTTCCACCCAGGCATCGCCGCCATGTCGGCGATCCTCAAGAAGTCCGGTCACGACTGCCGCGTCATCGTCGACGACAACACGATGACGCCGGCCGACTACGCGCGTCACCTGGACGACTACAAGCCGGACGTCTTCGGCTTCACCTGCATGTCGTTCCAGTGGCAGCCGGTCGCTGAGCGAAGCCGATGGGTGAAGGCGGCGAAGCCCGAGACGCCCGTGATCGTCGGTGGGTACCACCCGACGTCACTGCCGGAGATGGTGCTCCGCCACGACGCCGTCGACATGATTTGCCAGGGCGAAGGCGACCTCGCCATCGTCGAACTGTGCGACAAGATGGCGAAGGGTGAGGATCTCCGGAAGATCCAGAACATCTGGGTGAAGGAGATGGTGAACGGCGAGGCCGTCATCCACCGCAATGCGCTGCGCCCGCTCATCGAGGACCTGGACACGCTCCCCATGTGGGACCGTGACGCCTTCGACATGGACCGCCTCCTCAACGACGTGGGCAAGCTCGCCCTCGTGTGGGGGAACGAAATCATGCCCGTGTATGCCGGGCGCGGTTGCCCTTACGCGTGCACGTTCTGCGCCAATTCGTCGTGGTTGATGATGTACCGCGGCAAGGGGCGATTCACGCGCAAGCGCTCCGTGCCGAACGTCATCGAGGAACTGAAGGCGCTGAAGGATCGCTATCGCGTCAAGCGCTTCGAGTTCTGGGACGAGATGTTCTGCCTCGGCACCGGTTGGCTCGAGGAGTTCTGCGATTCGTACGCGAAGGACGTCGGGCTTCCGTGGACCGCCTTCGTGCGCGCCGAGACGTGCACCGTCTCGAACTTGAAGATGATGAAGCGGGCGAACTGCCAGATCCTCGCCATGGGCGTGGAAGCCGGCAACGAGGACTACCGCCGCCAGCATCTCAAGAAGCGGACGACCGACCGCATCATCATCGAGGCCTTCGACAACTGCCGCGAAGTCGGGATCGAGACGGTCGCGTCGAACATCATCGGGTTGCCGTACGAGAACCCGGATCTCGTTCGCGAGACGATCGCGCTCAACCGCCGCCTCGATCCGAACGCGCTCTACTTCTTCCACTTCACGCCGCTGCCTGGCACCGAGCTTTATGACGTGTGTCAGCGCGAGGGCTACCTCGCCGACAACCAGGACTTCTGGTACGAGTCCGCGGACACGATGATCCACCAGCCGTCGCTGAACGAGGACGATCTCGAGCGCGTCTGGAAGGAGTTCCGCGACCTCCAGCGCGAGATCGAAAAGAAGTACGAGTGATCCGGAACGCCAGGCTCCGCCTGGCCGGACCGTCAGGGCTCCAGCCCTGACGTGAGCACCGATGGCGCCGTCACACCACCAACCGTGCGGCGCCACCCGCTCGCCGTGAACGCCTACACGCGTCGCACCCCGACCTCGCACACCACCCGCCATGCGTTCCCGCGCCCGACCGATCACGAACCCCGCGCCGCCTCCTTCGTGAGCACCCAACGACCCGCCGCGCCATCGGCCGGCCTACTCACGGCTTCAACCGGGCACCGCGCGCTGCCGCCCCTGCCGCGCTATCCTGCGCGCCCACGACCGCGGATCTCGCCGCCATGCCCCAGCCCGACCTCTCGATCGTCGTCCTCTCCTGGAACACCAAGACGCTGCTTGGTGAATGCCTGGACGCGATCGACAAGGGGCGCGGCGGGCTCGCTGTCGAAGTGATCGTGATCGAGAACGCGTCAGTCGACGGGTCGGGTGACCTCGTGGCCGCGACCTACCCCTGGGTGCGGCTCGAGCGGAATTCCGAGAACGTCGGGTACGCCCGTGGCGTCAACCAGGGCATCAGGCTGGCCGAGGGGCGTTACGTGTGCCTCCTCGGCTCGGACACACGCGTCGCCACCGATGCGTTGCCGGCGCTCGTCGCGTTTCTCGTCCAGCACCCGGACGTCGGAGCCGTTGCGCCGCGCCTCATGAACCTGGACGGTTCGGTTCAGCGCGCGTGCATGCGGTTCCCGCGACTCGCGACCGTGTTCATCTGGGACACGTTCCTGCAGCGCTGGTTTCCCAACGCGAAGGAACTTCGTCGCTACCAGTACCTCGAGTGGGATCACCGGGGTACGCGACAAGTGGAGCAGCCCCCGGGGACCTGCCTGGTCGTGCCGCGCGCCGTGATCGACCAGGTCGGACTCATGGACGAGAAGCTCTGGCTCTTCTTCAATGACGTCGACTGGGCCTTGCGGATCACCCGGGCGGGCTTCCAGCTGTGGTACCTCGACGATGTCGCGGTGGTTCATCACCTCGGCGGGTCCACACGCCGCTACTCCGACTTCGGCGCGGAGTGGCATCGCAACCGCATCGCCTTCTATCGCAAGCACTGGGGGTTCGTCGGGGCATTCCTCACGAAGTGCGTCCTCGTGTACGTGGCGATCCGCCAGTGCTTCCGCGTGCGGAAGGACCTCGGCAGCTGGAAGGCATCCAAGCCCCACTGCGGGACCATTGTCAAGATGGCCTGGGGCATCTTGCGACGGAATTGACGCTGCGGTTCACGACGGATGCAGAAAAAAAGCCGCGTGTCCGAAGACACGCGGCTTGCCTGGAATGAAGCGGTCAGCTGGCTGACCACCTCAGCCGATCAGTGACCGAGCACCAGGTGCAACCCATTGCTGGCCGCGAAGCCGCCGCTGCCAAGCATGATCGCCTGGAGGTCGAGCGGGAAGCAGTCGAGGAGCGGGTCGTTCGGGATCAGGCCCGTGAAGCTCCACGCGCCAAGGGCGTCCGTGTTCGCGAGGAGGAACAGAACGAGACCACCCTGCTGGAGGTAGAGGTTGCAGGTCCCGCCGAGCGGGGTCGGAGCGCCGCCCGGGGGAGCGGCGAAGATGATCCCGGGGGCGTTCGCGTCGGCGCCCGTGATCGACAGCGTGCCGTTCTGGCCGAGGAAGGGGACGGTCCCGTTCAAGGCCGGCGGGAGCGTGCCGCAAGCCGTGCCGAACTGCTGGGAGACTGCGGTGTGGCTGGTCATCGTCAGCGTGAACGGCCCGGTGGTGGTCGAGAACGATCCGACCGCGACGTAGTAGGTCGTGAGCGGCGCGGCCGTGAACGTCAACTGCGACTGGAGGGCGCAGAAGTCGTCATTGCACGCGACGTTGGTGAAGGAGCCACACGTGCCGGAGTAGATCCGAATGACCGTGTCGAACGTGGCTCCGCCGCAGAGGGACGCCGTGACCGTCTCGGCGCACGCCAGCGGGTTCGTGTAGGTGTACCAGACCTCGAGCGGGCCAGACGCGCAGAGGCTCGTCGGCAGACCGGCTTGGGTCGTCGCGTTGACGTTCGTTCCCGTCGTCGGGCCGTCCGCGATCGCGATGGCGTTGGCGCAGTCATCGTTGTCCGGGCGCACCGAGATCGTGACCGACGTGTTCGCAGTGAACGGCGTGCTGTCGGTGGCGCTGATCGGGACCGCGTAGTTGCCCGGGGGCGTGCCGAGGGGAACGCCGACGACCACGGAGAAGTTGCCGCCGCCGTTGTCGTTCATGGGAACGGTCGTCGGCGATCCGACGAGGCTCGAGATGTCGGCAGTCGCGGTGGCCGGGAAGAGGGCGCCGCAGCCGAGATTCAACGAGACGAGCGTCGACGAGCCGGCGTTGAGGCCGCTCGGCGTTGCGGTGGCGCTGGCGCCGAAGCCCGGGGCCTGGACGAGGCTGAGCACGGTGCCGTTCTGGATCACCTGCTGGTTGAAGCTGAACTGCAGGTTCGCCGTCGTGGGGCAAGCCGATGCGTTCGAGCCCTTGATGTAGCCGATCGTCGCGCTGCCGGCGCGGTCTTGGGCCGCCAACGTCGGCGGACCGGTGAACTCGGCGTCCGGGTAGAGGAACTGAGCGAAGACCGGTCCAGTGGCGAAGACCTTCAGTTCGACGGTGATCGTCCCCGTCCCCGTGGCGCTGAAGTGGTCCTCGTTCTTCCACATGATCGTGAGCACGCCGTTCGGCACGTCTTCCTTGAACCACAGGGTGAGCGCGCCGGTCTGGGCCGTGCTCGGGAAGAGATCGTCCCACCACGGAAGGAGGGCGCTGTCGCCGCCGGAGGGGATGCCGCTCGGAAGGCCGGTCGCCGGGATCGCCGCGTTCGTGAACCCGACGTCACCGGTCGTGATGCCCCACACCGCAGCGCCGTTGTTGCCGACGCGAACGGGTCCTGCGGGTAAGAGTGCGTTGCCGATCGTCGCGGTGAAGTTGTGCTCCGAGTCGTCGGAGGCCGTTCCCAGCGAGGTTCCACCGCTGAATTGGATGTCGTCGAACGTGCCCGCGATGCTCGAGCTGAATGCGAGCTGCGCTGTGGCGCTCGACATGATCAGGACGGCGGCGGCGATGGATAGTGCCCAGGTTGACTTCACATGAAACTCCAAAGAGGGGACTGTAGGGGTCAAGCAGAGAGCCCGACACGCCTGAAGCGGTGTCGGCGGAAGGCGGGGAACGCCCAACATGGGCGGACTCCGACGCTACGGCGCCGGCAGTCTACGGTTTGCATGTCGCCGCCTGCAAGCAGGTCGGAGCGACCGCCTCGAGGAAACTCCGTTCCAGATCGCGGAGCAACGTCACGCCTGGTGGCCTGCGGGGCGTCGATTGCGGCCGAATGTCGATCGCACACCCGGACCAGGCGGGCGGAGATCCGAAGCATCCTCCTACCGCTGGACAGCCAACCCTGCCGCCGTCCAGCCCGAAAATCCCTGCTCGCAGACGAGCACGGATGCAAAGCCGAATTCGGTGAGGCGCTTGGCCACGAGGATGGATGCGTCGCAGTCACCACCGCCGCAGTAAACCACGAGCGTGCTCGTGCGGGGGAGCATGTTCACGATGTCGGGAAACGCCCCGGCGTAGAACTTCTCCGGCGGGCAGGAAAATGCCCCCGGGATGTGGCCGGCCACGTAGTCCTTCTCGAGGCGGGCGTCCACGAAGAACGCTGTGCCTGCGTCCAAGTGCTGCTTGGCCTCGAGGATTCCGATGAAACCGTCACCACGCGTCGCGCGCGGAAGACTGGAACCGGATTCAGGGACCTGAGGCGGATCCGTATGGCGGGTCGCCGATACCGGCGGAACCGCCATGGCGCCGGGTGCGTTGGCCCGGGATTCGGCTGGGGCTCCGGTTGGCCGTGGCGCACGGAAGCCCAGGTCCACTGGCGCGAGCGTCGAGTGAATCCAGCCGACGGCCACCCCCGCAACGACGATGATGATGGCGCCGCGGATCATCTCAGGTCACTTGCTCGTGGTGGGGACGGCGGGCGGCACGGGCTGCTGGACCACGAGCATGCCCGTGAACGGGACGTCGACGTTCGGCTGGAGCGGGGAGTCCGTCGTGATCTTCAGCGTGCCCGAGAACTGCTGGCCGGCAGTCGTCGGACCCGTCCCGGTGAGCTTCACGCGCCACATGGAGGTGTGCGTGGGATTGAGCGGCGTGATCTCCGCCTTCATTCCCGCGAACTCCTTGTTCTCGGCGTTGACGACCGTCGCCCCCGTGACCTTGAACTCTCCGTTGTCGCGGTGGACGAGAGTCGTGTCTTGCGCAAACGCCTCGCTCGCACTCCGGGTCTGGATGAACATGCGCTCCGGCGTGACCCGGAGGTCGCCGACGGCGTCGAGCAGGATGGTGAATGCGATCTTGGGTTGCTTTGCGTCGTTCGTCTCGAACGTCCCCTGCGTCTGGATGCGACCGATCGGAAGGTTCTCATCCACCGAGATCTCGTAGGTGGTGCGCGTGGCCTTCTCGCCGGCCTTTTCGACCTGGTCGGTCTTGAGCGTTCGCACGGCGAAGCGTTTGTCCTCGACGGTGACGCCCTTCACTTGGAAGTCGGGAACGGTCGTGGTGATCTGGATGCGCTTCGGGCTGATCGTGCCGATCACGTTGTCGTACCGGACCTCGCCGAACCACAGCGATGCCGGCTCGACGCGGATCCGCTGGATCACCGTCGCCATGATCTTGAGCTCGAGGCGCGGGGCGCGTGGATCGTCCGTGTCCACGAAGATCGACTTCTGTTCGCGACCGTGCTTGCCCGTCGGGTTGAACGTCACGTCGATCTGGCCACGCTCGCCGGGGGCGTAGACCCGCTTGCCGAGGTCAGCCGCCGTGCAACCGCACGTGCTCTGGACGTTTCGCACGTTGACGGTGAGCTTGTCGGAGGTGTTCACGAACGTGAACGAGAATGCGACGGACTTCTCGTCCGTGATCTTCTCGAAGTCGTGTTCCATGACGAGGAACTTCAGTGCGGCCAGGGACGGGTCAGCGGCCTGCGGCGCTTCGGTTTTCTGGGCGAGGAGATTCGCGCCGGCGGCGAGCCAGACGAGAACGAAGGCAAGAGTTCGCATGCGGTACCTCTCAAGTCGCGGGGCGTGGGCCAGCCGCGACGTCATTAGTCGATTGAAACGGGCGAAATGCTATCAGCGCCTCGAAAACTCGGCGACTCACCTGGGGCCTACGACGAAATGTGCGGCATTGGGCGGGCCCCGCACGGGGCTCGGGGTGGCGATCAGCTCCGGCGGAGCCGTTTCCGGCGGCGGAACGAACCAAACGCGTTGGAGTCCGAGCTGGCGGCAAACCCCGGCCAGTCCACCGGGCTCGGCGTCTTCCGGGACCAGTACGACAGGGATCCCGGGATTGTGGCCCGTTCTCGCGGCGACGGCGACCGCGACTCTCAGGTCCCCGCTCACGACCAAACCCGACGCCGGCAGCCGCGAGGCACGGGCAGACTCGAGCACGAGGACTGCGTCGGGACGATCTTTCGGTGGCGGCGGGTCGCGTACGAGTTGCACGTGACAGCCGAGCACGAGGATCGCCAGCCCCCACGCGATGGCGCGCGGTGCGTTGGACGCGCACGCGCCGACGAGAGCTGCGATCGCGGCGAGCCACACCGGAGCGATGATCGCATCACGCGACGAAGGCGCCAGGAACGGCGCGCACCCGCCGATCAGTGCCAGGCACACCACGCGACCGACCGCCCGTCGCCGGTCCGCCGTCGGAACGAACACGATCGAGGCTGCACCCAAGCACCCCAGAACGGCAAGGGCGACCCATTCGAACGGCTTTGGCAACCACGGAAGCGATGGCATCGCGTGCCATCCGGTGGTCGCCACCGGGTCGAATCGAAGTCGGCTGACCACGTCACGGTCGATGGCGAATGCCAGTCCGCCGCAAACGGCGGCGGCGACCGCCGTGGTGATCCGGGCGCGCGCGGCCCGCGTCGTCGTCGCGTCCACGATCAGCACGGCTGCGAGACAGACCGCGGCTCCAGGTGAGAAACTCGCGAGAGCCGCAGCGCCGAGGATTCCAACCGCGGCGCGGCCCGCTGACCATTCGGACTCGTCGGCGGAGGCGAGCCGTGCGACGCCGACCAGCGCGGCGGCGATCCACATCGGAGAGACGAAATCGACTTCGACGATCTCGCGGGACGCCAGGATCCAACCAAGCACGACGATGGCGACGGCGATGCCGCAACGACGAAGGCCCTCGAGCGTGGCTGCGGCGAGAACCAGGAGGACGAACAGCATGAACCCTCGGAGCGTCTCCGGCGTCGCTCCCACGAGATACATCACGTACCCGAGCGTGGCTGCCTGCGCGGGCGTCGCCGTCGACGGGAGGGCCGGGCCAGGGACGAGCCCGGTTGCCCGGAAGGCGTGGTGCACGAAGGACGCCTCGGCGCTCGACCAGGCCGAACTCCATTGCGTGCGGTGCACGAACCAGAACGCGGTGACGCCGATGAGGACCGCGACGAGCGCACGGCTGCGCGCACGCGCCGTGATCTCTGGGGGTGCCTCGGGTGGGGTGGTACTCTCGGCCATGTTTCTGGGGGAGCGCTTCGAAC
Organism: Planctomycetota bacterium; assembly: GCA_044222185.1. Lineage (GTDB taxonomy): Bacteria > Planctomycetota > CAIWVZ01 > JBGANV01. The sequence continues at coordinate 1,192,231 of JBGANV010000001.1, read as the reverse complement.
CATGCTGGAAGCGAACGGCCGAACTCGACGTGCACTGCTGGTGACCGTCGCGGACGGACCCGAGTTCCTCCCCGACGCCGCCTTTGCTGCGAGCGTCCTACGTGCGGGCGGATTCGAGACGGAGCGATTGGCCACGGACTTTTGCACCACGGCCGATGCCTTTCAATCGCGTGTCCGCGCTGCGGCGCCGTGCACGGTCGTGTTCGTCGACGGGGCCGAGTGGCGAGAGATCATCAACCTGCTGGCGAGCTCGGCCGCTGAATGTGGCGCGACGTCCATCGTCGTCGTCGGCGACAGCCTGGCGCGCGAGACGGAGGCCGGCGGCGGCCGCCACTGGAGCGTTCCGATCGCCGAGTGCCCGCTGCTTACGCCGGCGTTCCTCGCCCGGCTCGACGGGACGGAGGCCGCAACGGCGAAGTCGCCGGCCGACGTGTCGGACGTCGCGCTCGACTATGCGGTGTTCGGCGGCGGTGCCCTGTTGCGTCGCGGGATGGGTTCATCCTTGTTCGCCGACGTTCCCGTGGTCGCACTCCTCGCTCGGCGCGGGAGTCGCGCAGACATGTCTCCAGTCGCCGCATTGGCGCGACTCGAGGCCACCTCCGGCTTCGCCGGCGTCGATCTCTCGGATGAGGCGGCGCTCGCCCCATTGGGTGTGATCGGCGCTCGGGACTGGGCGGTCGAATGGTGGGATCGCCGGTTCCCAGTGGGTCGGACCTCGTTGCTCCGCGCCGTCGCGGACCGAGGGCTGAACCAATCCGTGCGACTGCTTCCTGCTGACGCGACCGACATCCGACTCGCCGAGCTGCGCGCCGCCGGCGTCACTCGCGTCGTTTTCGACTGCGACATGCTGGACGAAACCGACGCACCCGTTCTTCCGCAGTGCGCCGGCTCGGCAGCGTCCGTCGCGGAGGCGGTGTCTCGAGCAAGGCGGTCCGGGATGGAGGCCGGCGTCCTGTTCGTCGTCGGCCTTCCGGGGGAGACGCTCGCGATCACTCGTGCGCGGTGCCAGATCCTGCGGACCTGCCGATCGGCGCGACTGCGCGTCGTTCCCTTCGAGCCGACCGGTCTCTCCCTCGCGACGGACCTTTGCGTCTCGCGCGGGTTGTGGCCTCCCGCGGACAACCGCTGGAACCGTGAGATCCATCAGCCGCTTCGCCAGCCCGAACTCGGCGAGGACTTGTTCCCGGCGATCATGGAGGAGGCCCTCGAGCTCCTCGCCTGCGTGGAAATCGGCGCGGAGGTGCGTCGGTGACTTCGTTTCGACCGCCGGCCGCTCCCAAGCGCCTCGTTGCCCCGCCGCGCGGGCGGGTGCTCGTGATCGCTCCACACCCGGATGACGAAACACTCGGCGTCGGTGGAACGCTCCTGCATCATTCCCGTCAGGGCGATCTCGTCGAAGCCGTATTCATCTGCTCGGGGATCCAGGGCGATCCGGACGGCTATTTCGCGCGCGACGACCTGACGCGCATTCGGCAGGAAGAAGCCCGCGCTGCGGCCGAGGTTCTCGGCATTCGAACTCTGACGTTCTGGGGTTACCCCGACAATCTGAGCGACGCGGACTACACCGCCGCGTTTCCGGACCTTCCGGAGGAGCCCGACGAGCAGCGTCGCGTCCTCGTCTCGGGACTCGCGCAGAAACTGCTCGACATCTGCTCCGAGCGTCGCCCCGACATCGTCTATTTTCCGTGGCGCGGCGAGGTGAACCCGGATCACTGGGCGGCTGGCGAAGCCGTGGCGATCCTCCAGGCCACTCAGCCGGAGTTGACGGCGCGCACGTCGTTCCTCGGGTACGACGTCTGGGCGGCCTGTCCGCCGGACCTGGTGATCGACACTTCCGACGTCATCACGGAGAAGCTCCGCGCGGTGAACTGTTACCGGTCGCAGATCCTCTACCGCGACTACGAGCCCGCCGTGCGGGGGCTCGATGCGTATCGCAGTCTGTTCCTCGAGGCCGGCGCGACTTTCGGTGAAGCCTTCGTGGGTCGATACCTGGACCGGCCGGAGTCATGAGAATCCTGCAGGTCATCCACAACTATCCGCCGGAGTTCCGGGGCGGAACGGAGAGCGTCGTCGAGGGGCTGAACCAGGCGCTTCGAGACCTCGGTCACGATCCCTGTGTGCTGTCGGGGTCGGCGGTGCAGCAACCACAGGCGCAGCTCCTGGCGGAGTCGTGGATGGACGTCCCGGTTCGGAGGCTGGTCTGTGGACCAGGCTTCCGCGATCCGATCGATCCGTTTCGCGCCGAGTTCGTCCCGTTGATCGAGCGTGTATTCGACGAGCTGAAGCCCGACGTCGTCCACGTCCATCACTGGATGAACGTCGGTGGTGACGTGGTGCGGCGCGCGGCGCGTCGGGGGATTCGATCCGTCGTCACGCTGCACGACGCCTTCTCGTCGTGCGGTCGTTTCTTCCGCATCCCCGGCGGCACCGAAGTTTGCGACGCGACGCAGTCGGTCCGAGCCTGCGCACCGTGCATCGCCAGTCATGTTTCCCTGGACGAGCGGGAGGTGGGGCTCCGCGTCGACTCGCGCCTGCACGGCTTCGCGGCCGAACTGGCCACGGCCTGCGCGGTGTTTGCGCCGTCCGTCGCCCATCGCGATCTGCTCATGCCCCACGTCCCGACCGGAGTCACCATCGATGTGTGCGCACTGGCCTCCGCCGGTGCCGACCCGATCCCTCGACCCGGCCGCAGGGGCCCGCTTCGCGTGCTCCATTTCGGAAACCTGTGCCGCGTCAAGGGCGTGGAACTGCTCGCGAACGCCGTGCGGCGCAGCGTCGCGTCCGGCCACCCGATGGAACTCGTGGCTGCTGGGAACGTGATCGAATCGGGAATGGACCTCGAAGGCGTGACGCTCGCCGGTCCCTACGACGGCGGGCGCCTGCAAGCGCTCGTCGCCGACGCCGACGTGGCGTGCTTCCCGTCGTTCGCGCCGGAGTCATACTCGCTCGTGGTCGATGAAGCCCTCGACATGGGGATACCGGTCGTCGTTTCCGATCGCGGTGCCCCCAAGGAGCGCGTCGGCTCACGGGGACTCGTCGTGCGGGCGGGTGATCTCGACGCGTGGTCCAGTGCGCTGTCGCACCTCGCGTCCGATGCGAACGCGCTTGGTGCCTTGGTGCGCGGAGTCCCACATCCCCGCGTCGATCGCGCCGCGTTTGCGAGCCGCATGGTGGCGGCCTATGAGCGCGCTCGGGTGGCCCCGCTGCCTTCCGTGGACCTGGAGACTCACTTGCTCGACCGACTTGCCCGGCGGGAACAGTGGATTGGCGAGATTCTTGCGTACATCGGCCGACTTCGCGCCGAGAGCGGAGCGGGCGCATGACGACTGACCTGGTTTCGATCATCACGCGGACGAAGGACCGCGAGTCCCTGCTGGCCGAGGCCATCGCCTCGGTGCAGGCCCAGACCCACCCGCACGTCGAGCACATCGTCGTCAACGATGGCGGGGCCGACGTCTCCGCCCTGATCACCCGCCTCGCGGGCCGGCACCCGATCCGCTATGTGTCGGCCGGCTCCGTCGGCCGGTGCAAGGCCGGAAACCTCGGGCTGGCCCAGGCGCGCGGTCGCTACATCGGATGGCTCGACGACGACGACCTGTATTACCCCGACCACGTCGCATCGCTCGTCGGCGGGCTGAAGGCGAGCGGGTTGAAGATCGCATACGGCGACGCGGACCTCGTCCACCAGACCTATGATCCGGCGACGAAGACCTACAAGGAACGATCGCGAGCGCCCGCGCCGACGTTCGAGTACTCGAAGATCGCGCTCTGGCGGCGAGGCGACATGCACCTCGTGACCGTGCTCCACGATCGCGAGTGTTCGGACCGTCTCGGCGGATTCGACGAGACGTTGCCGGTGCTCGAGGACATGGAGATGTTCGGGCGCTTCGCCCAGGACTACGACTTCTTCCACGTGCGGAAGGTGACGTCCGCGTTCCGGGTGCGCGACGACAACACGAATGCAGTGACGGCCCTGCGCCAGGAGTTTGCCGCAACGCGTGAGGTCCTGTACAAGCGCTACGCACACATCGTCATGCCCGAGCTTCTCACCATGGTCGAATTCGGAGGTGTGGAGCTGGCTCGGTTGAAGGCACGCGTCGATGAACTCGAAGCCGAAGTGCGGCGCCTGCGCAGCGAGCCGGGGAGATGACGTACCTCCGTCCGTTCGAGCCGCTTTGGGGTCCGGACACGTTCGTGCTCGGTCCACTGCTCGTGCTTGCGCCACACCCGGACGACGAGGTGATCGGGTGCGGCGGGCTGGTGGCATGGCATCGGGAGCGAGGGCAGCCGGTTACCGTGGCCATCATGACCGATGGCTCGCTCGGGGATCGCGCCCGTGCGCGCGGACCCGAATACGCCGAGGAGCGACGCCGCGAGACGCTCGCCGCCGGGGAGAAGGTCGGCGGGTTCTCCGCCGAGTTCCTCGCGTTCCCGGATGGCGGGCTCGCCGGCCACCCGGAGGCCGCTGACTCCATCGCCGATCTGCTCGCACGAGTGAAGCCAGCGACGGTCGCGTTCCCATCGCCGTTCGAGCTGCACCCGGACCATCGTGCGACGGCGACCTTCGCCCTGCGCGCCCTGGCGCGGCGCGTGAACGCCCCCGTGATCCTCGCGTTCGAGATCGGGGCGCCGATGACGTCGAACGTGCTTCTCGACATCACGCCCATGATGGCCCGCAAAGAGGCCGCGATTGCGAGCTATCACAGCCAACTTCTCCACCAGGACCTGATCGGGAAGGTCCGCGCTCTCAACCGGGCGCGAACGGTCAACGTGGACGACGCCACGATCCAGTACGTTGAAGCGTTCACCCGGATCGATCCGAAGATGGTGGACGAGTACGCCCGCCGCGTGGAGGATCTGGTGCGGCTCGTCGACGACATGGGGGAGTCCCTCCGGCCGCGGAGCTGACCACATGGGTCCGAACGCACGCCTGGGACCGCCGCGCGGCCGTGGTAGCGTTGCCCCGAATCCGGCAATCGAGCGCAAGTTTGAAGCCATGACGACAGCCGCCAGCACTCCGCCCGTGGCCAGGACGCCATCTCCCGCAGCACGGGACGGTGGACCGATCTCCGCCGTCAGTCGCATCGACGCCGAACGCAACTGGCTGAACCAGGCCCCGACCGCGGGCCGTCCGACGATCACGGCCGTCATGACGTCGTTCAACAAACGCGAGGACGTCCGCAAGAACCTCGATGGACTTCGGGCGCAGACGGTGAAGTTCGACGCGATCGTCGTGGTCGACAACCATTCGAAGGATGGGACGATCGACATGATCCGCGACGGGTACCCCGAGGTGGATCTCGTCGTGATGCCGCACGATCGCTATGGGGCGTGCGAGACGTTCAACATCGGCTTCGCGTGCGCGAAGACGACGTTCATCGCGATCCTGGACGACGACGTGATCCTCCCGCCGAACTGGAACGAGGCGATGCTCGCGAAATTCGCGTCGGAACCGCCGAGCACGGCGCTGATCTCGTCGCACGTGTACGAGCCCAACACTCCCGACTGGTACATGAACCACCCTGAGGTGAACCGCGAGCGGTACATGGCGACGTTCCGCGGCTGCGCCTCGCTCGCTCGGCGCGCGGTGCTCGAACAGTGCGGGTGGTACGACGCGGACTTCTTCATCTATGGCAACGAGCGTGACCTCTCGGCGCGGATCCTGAATGCCGGACACCGGATCCTCCAGTTCCCCAAGGTCGTCGTTCAGCATGGCACGCCCTTCGGGATGAAGACGGGCAAGCGAAGCCTCTACTTCCACATCCGAAACATGTGGTGGTATCTCTTCAAACACGTGCCGTGGGGGCAGGTCGTCAAGTTCTTTTGGCTGCACTTCACCGGCCCCATCCGACGGCGGAACTCGCCCGTGACGGCTGATGCCGTGGGCACGATCGGCCTGATGAAAACGATCCGGGAAACGCCCGGGGGACTCTGGGTCGCGATCAAAGCGTCGCTCCACGGCATCGGCGGCCTCCCGAGATGCCTGAAGAAGAGGCAACCCTGCCGCGCTCCCGACTTCGATCTCCCGGTGAAGTGATCCGGCGCCGTGCGCGCTGTCCCGCCGCTCCATGACGACGGAGAGTCAAACCCTCGAGCCCGGCATCACGGTCGTCGTGACGACGCACGATTCGGCGAAGACGATCGACGCGTGTCTCGCCTCGATCATCGGAGCGCCACACGTTCGCGAAGTGCTTGTCGTCGACAGCGGAAGCCGGGACGGCACGCCCGCATCGTTGCCATCACGACACCCGGGAGTTCGCGTGATCGAGCTGGGCGCGAATCTCGGACCGTGCGCGACTCGCAACCGCGGATTGGCTGAAGCCAGGACGACCCGCGTTCTCTTCGTCGACGACGACATGGTGCTCGAGCAGGGTGTCGTCGAGCGCCTGCTCGGAATGCTCGACGGCGATCCTGGTTCCGCCATGGTGGGGCCTGCGATCGTCCACGCGGATCGACCGGATTCCGTTCAGTACGCGGGTGGGCTTGCGCACTTCGGGGGGTTGCCGCACCTCATCGGTCTCGGGAAGCCGCCGGAGCGGTCGCGGGAGCCCTATGCCGTCGACGTGCTGACCGCGGGGTGCCTGCTGGTGGACACGGCGCGCCTTCGTGAGGCCGGTGGTTTCGACGAGACATACTTCTTCCTCGCCGAGGACGTCGACCTCTCGCTGCGGATGCGCCAGCGAGGCTGGCGGCTGTGGGTCGTACCGGCGGCGGTCGCGTGCAACGTCGGAGGATCGGCCGGCATGTCCCTCAAGCACGCCGTCTACCCGGCCCGGCGTGTCGAGCTGCACAGTCGCAATCGGTGGCTCCTGATCGCGAAGTTGTATGACTGCCGCACCATCTTCGTCCTGTTGCCCGCTCTCGTGATCTTCGAGATCGCCTGGTTCGGGTTCGCCGTCCTGGCGGGACAGTCCCTGGCCTACGTCCGCGGGAAGGTCTCGGCGGTCGGACTCCTGCTGCGACGAGCGCACCGGCGCGGTCCGCTCTACGCGAAGAAGGTTCGGGATCGCGCGTTGCTCGGTGCGCCGTCGATGAGTTTCACAGGTGCTGCGCTCGCGCAGCCGCTCGCCCGCGCCGGCAGCGTGATGCTCGATGGATGGATGAAGATGCTCTGGGCCATCCTTCGCGGGGGCCTGGCATGACACGCTCGGTCCACGTCGTGATCGTGAATTGGAACCAGGCGGGGGAGACTCTCGGCTGCCTGTCGAGTGTGGCGAGGTTCCTGCCGGAACCGGCGGCCGTCCACGTCGTCGACAATGGCTCCGTGGATGATTCGGTCGCCCGCATCGCGGCGGCGTTTCCGCGCGTCGTACTCCATCGCAATCCGGAGAACCGCGGATTCTCCGGCGGTGTGAACGTGGGGATCCGCGCGGCGCTGGCTGCCGGCGCGGATTTCGTCTTCCTCCTCAACAACGACGCGAGGGTCGATCCAGCGTGCCTGGGAGAGTTGCTCGCAGCGGCCGAGCGAAATCCGGCGGCCGGGCTCTACGGGGGCAAGATCTTCCGCGACCGCCGCGCGCGGACGCTTTGGTGTTGTGGTGTGCGCTACGCCTTCGGGCCCAACATCGCGAAACTGCGCGGTTTCGACGAGCTCGACGTCGGCCGATACGACCGCGAGGAGTCCGTCGACTCGCTCACGGGATGCGGGCTTCTCGTCTCCCGTGCCGTGTTCGATCGCATCGGCGTGTTCGACGAGGCGTACTTCGCCTACGTCGAGGACGCGGACTTCGCGGCCCGTGCGCGAGAGGCCGGTTTCTCGTGCCTCTACGTGGCGAGCGCCGTGCTCGAGCATCCGGGCGGTGGATCCACTGGCGGCGGCTATTCGGCCGGCCGAAAGTACCTCACGGCCCATGGTGCGGCGCGCTTCCTGAAACGGCACGGGACGGCCGCGCGGTGGATCGCGTTCTGGATCTTCGACGTGGCGGCGTGGCCGATCCTGTTCGCGCTGTCGCTCGCGCGGGGACGTGCCCGAGCCGCGTGGGCGAAGCTTCGCGGGACGATCGACGGGCTGCGCGGCAAACCCGCGGACCTCCGCATCCTGGAGCGCCGCCGGTGAGGGTCCTCCTGGTCGTTCACGGTCTGCCACCGCGCCAGGTCGCCGGGACGGAGATCTACACGCTCCGCCTCGCGACGATCCTCGCAACGGAGGGTCACGACGTATGCATCTTTGCGGCCGACGACGATCCGCTGCGTGATCCGGGTTCGATCCGCCGGCGCATGAACGGGGCCGTGTCGATCGTCGAGTTCGCGGCGTCGAGGGTGGTCACGGTGGCCCGGGACGCCTGGGTCGGTGACGGCGCGCGCGCGGCTTTCGAGGAGGAGCTCGACGCGTTCCGACCGGACGTCGTCCACATCCAGCACCTGAACCTGCTGAGCTTCTGTGTTCCCGAGGTTGCCTCGCGCCGGGGAACCGCGGTCGTGATGACCCTCAACGACTTCAGCCTCATCTGTCCCCGCAATGGCCAACTGGTCCGCCGCGACGGCTCCGTGTGCAACGGGCCCGAAGCCTCGATCTGCGCCGACTGCGTCGTGGGGTACCGCTTCGGGCTCACGGCTTTCGAACGTCGCGGGCAGCGGGTTGCTGCCCGCATGGAAAAGTGGCTCGGAGGCGGGGTTTCACGATGGGCCCGGGGGGTCGGCCTCGCTTTGCGCCGGATCTCGCCGAAGTCTCACGGGGCCAGGGTTTTGGCGGCGTCGGAAGGCGCTGGTATGCTCCCCGTCGTCGAAGCCAGAGCAGCGGCGGTGGCGGAACTCGTCCGCCACGTCCGGACCTTCATCGCCCCTTCCGAGTTCCTCGAACGCACGTTCGTGGCTGCGGGATTCCGAAAGGAGTCGCTGGTGGTCCTCGGGTACGGCGTCGATACTGAATCTCATTCAGCCGCCGGCGCCGGTTACGCTCCGGGCGAACGGCTGCGCGTGGGGTTCCTCGGCACCGTGTCGCCGCAAAAAGGCATCGACCTGATCGTAGAAGCCATGCAGTTCATTCCCGACGGTCTCGTCGAGGTCGACGTGTTCGGACGCGAGGACCTCCGCCCCGAGTTCGCCACCTCATTGCGGCGGCGCGCCCGAGGGCTGCCGATCCGGTTTCACGGCAAGTACCAGCCCTCGCGAGTGGGGGAGATCCTGGCGTCCGTCGACGTCACGGTCGTGCCCTCGCGGTGGGTGGAGAACCAGCCGATCACGATCCTGGAAGCACAGGCCCACGGGGTTCCCGTCGTGACGGCGGACCTGGGCGGCATGCGGGAACTCGTGCGAGACGGAGTGAACGGGCGACTGTTCCGGCCGGGCGACGCAGGATCCCTGGCGGCGGTGCTCGGCGACCTGGCGCGTGATCGCGGCCAGGTCGAACGACTGCGCACGCAGGTCCGCCGGCCGGCGACACTGGGCGAGCACGCGAAGCGGATCGTTGCGATCTATCGGACGGCAATCGAGTCAGGGGAGCGCGCATGAGTGACTCATCGGAAAACCTCTACGACGCGTCCCGCTACACACCCGAGCAGATCGCGGCCTACAAATCCGACAACGAGCGCCGCGTGCGCGAAGCCGCGCGCAAGGGTGACGTGTTCGTCGACGGGCAGCCCCTGAAGGTCACGCTCGAGCTCACCGCCGACTGCAACCTCTACTGCCGGATGTGCGAATTTCCGGTGCCACGCGAGCAGGGACGCGGCCGCTACGACATGGACATGCCGGTGCAGACGTTTCGTGCGCTGGTGCCGCAGGTCTTCCCGCACGCACGCATCGTGAACCTCACGGTCGTCGGTGAGCCGTTGATGGTCCCGTACCTGGACGAGGTCCTCCAGGAGTGCAGGAACTGGCAGACGAAGCTCGAGGTGATCACCAACGGGATGCTCCTCGACCCGAAGATGATCCGTCGGGTCGGGCCTCACACGGCCTGCATGATCATCTCGTTCGATGGTGGGACGCGCCGCACGTTCAACCGCATTCGAATCGGCGGCGACTTCAACGTGATCACGCGGAACATGTGGCACTTCCACCAATGGAGGTCCAAGCTCCCGCCGTCCGTGTGGCCAGGGTTCCACATGGCTGCCACCCTCATGCGCGAGAACATCGAGGAGCTTCCGGCGATGGTCGAGATCGCCCACCTCCTGCACGTGGACAAGCTCGTTGCGGCGTGGATGATCGCGTTCAACGACAAGCTGGCCGATTCGTCGCTCCTGCGCCACCGGGCCTTGGCGAACAAGTGCCTGCGACTTGCGAAGCAGCGCGCGCGGGAACTGGGCGTCGAAGTGGTCCTGCCGGCCGAATTCCCGGACATTTCGGAGGACGAGATCGCAGCAGTGACTCTGCGACTGCCCAACCTTCCCGACGGACCGCTGCCACATCTCCGCGGTCTGATGTCGGGCGCCGAGGTCCCGACCGATGAGTTCGTCGATGCGCCGCTGCCCGATGCGGAGGCCGTCGCATCGGCAGCCGACGCCTCACCGGCGCCTCACCTCTCCAAGGACGAGATGGCCCGGCAGGCCGTGATGAACTTCGCGGTGCCTCCCGCGGAACCCGCGGTTGCGGTCGAGTCGGGGCCCGGCGGATCTGCCAGGTACACCTGCAAGTTCCTGTGGAACGAGCTGTTCGTGAACGTCTCGGGCGACGTCGCGCCATGCTGCATCCAGGGCCGTCCTGTCGTCGGCAACGTCCACGAAGCGAACCTCGCCGACATCTGGAACGGCGAAGCGATGAAGGTCATGCGTGACCGACTTCTTCAGGGCGACCCGATCCCGTGTTGCAAGGACTGCAACTACAACACCCAACTCGGCCAGGGCGCCTACCGCGAAGACACCTACTTCGTGAAGCTCGACCGACAGGTCTGAGGCTGACGCTCGCGCATGAACCTCATCTGCCGGCGCGTCGCCTGGGCCATCATCGCGGTGGCCGTGATGGTCATGGCCGTGCAGCTGTTTCCGGTCGATGCCGACGGGCCGTTCTCCATCCACGACGGCATCTGGCATGGGATCAAGGCGGAGCGGAACCCGGCGAATTCCATCGTCCCGCACCATCCTCTGTTTCACATCATCGTGCTCGTCGTCGTCCCCGTCGTCCGGTTGTTCGCGGCGCACGACGTCGGCCACGTCGCGGTCCGCGTCGTCTCGGGGGCAGGCGGCGTGGCGATCCTCGCGCTCATCGGGCTCGCTGCGGGCCGCCGCCGCTGGATCGCGGGTCTGGCGTTCGCCGCCGTCATGTTTTCCTGTCGCGGTTTCATCATCGAGGCGGCGACGGGAGAGAACGTCCTGCCCGCCGTCGCGGGCGCGCTCGTGGTCCTGTTCACCGCCAGTCGCAAGCAGGTCTCGCTGCTCCACCTCGGGATCGCGACCGTCACGGCGCTCCTGTTGCGGCAGGACAATCTCCTGATGGTGCCCGGCGTCGCGGTCGCCGCGGGCCTGGGCCTCCCCAGGCTGCATCGGTGGCGACGCATCCTCGTGTGGGGGTTTGCCTGCGGTGTCATCACGTTCTCGCTCTATGCGCTGATCTGGCGGCTGGCTGATGGCGGTGTGACGCCCTTCTGGCTTTGGCTCCGCGACATTGCGAAGGACGGCCCGTGGACCGGCCGTGACGAGAAGGCGTTGACGCTGTGCCAGACCCACGCCGACTCCATGGCTGCAGCGATCATCGGCCGCCATTGGGACGTGAAGGACCTGCGCACGTGGATCGGCCCGGCGCATGCGCTCGCCGTCGGGCTCTCAGCAGGCCTGCTGCGAGGAGATCGGCCCGTCGGCAGGCTGATCTTGGCGGCGGGCATCACGTTCGCACTCCGCTTTCCGTTCTTCTGCTGGTTCGAAGCGAACAACTTCGAATGGTGGATCATGCCGATCGCGACCATCTGCGCGATCGGATCCGCCGCGGTTCGTGGTCGTCCGAAGCGCTCGCTCCCATTGCGGGTGGCAGGTGCAGGGTTCCTCCTCATCCTCGCAGCCACGGCGTTCACGCTTCACTATCCCAACCTGCTCGTGCTGCGAGACTCGAGCCTCATGAGTGCCGTGAAGGAGGCCGTCGGGCTCGGTGGAGGTCACAACCGAATCCTGGCCCATGGCAACCACGTCGCGACCGCGCTCACGCTTCTCGGCGTGGATCACGCCGTGCTCCCTGACGTTCCGGGGGACCCGGAGCCGTTCGCTTCGCTCTTCCGGGAGCTGTCCGAGCACCGCGTTCCCACGACGGTCATCGTCAACCGCTTCGTCCAGGACGGCATGCCGTACACGATGTCGCACCGCCACGAGGCGCGGTGGGGGCTCGACGTGCAGCCGGACGAGGGCAGTTCCGCGGATGGTGCGGTCTGGCGCCTGTACAAACGTTCAGGTCTCGTCTTCGCAATCATCGTGATCCCGCATCCGCACCCGACGGCGACGCGGCCCGACCTGGCGCCGAAGTGACCGTAGCCCGTCCGGTTTTCGCGCCCGACGTTCAGGCGAAGGCTCTCGTTGGGTATCCTCCGCACCCATGGTGCGGAGCCGGCACGGCTCGGTAATCCGTCGGACCCTCGACGGAACCGGGCGTCACCGATTCCGTCGAGGATGACGTTGCGAAAGTCGGAGCCGCGCAAGGTTCTCCAGGTCGTTCACGGTTTCGTTCCCGAGTGCCGGGGCGGCACCGAGCACTACGTCTTGGAGGCAGCTCTCGCGCTCCGCGCCGCAGGCGATGACGTCCACGTCTTCACAGGATCCCTCCAATCGAAGGACGTGCCCGAGGTCGTGCCCGATGACGTCGAGGGGATCCCGATTCGGCGTCTTCACCGCACCGGGGCGTACGTCGACAGCTGGCACAAATCGTACGACCCGCGGGCGTCGCGTCTGTTCGGCGAGGCCCTCAGGGAGATTCGCCCGGACGTCGTTCACATCCACCACTGGATCCGGCTGACGCGGGACCTCGTGGCTGTGACGAACGCTGCGGGGATCCCCGTCGTCGTGACGCTGCACGACGTGATGGCATCCTGCCCACGCGCGTTTCGGGTCAGGGACGAGGCGCTCTGCATGCGGAACCTCTCCGTGGACTCTTGCCTGCGTTGTGTTCCACGGCCCGATTGGATGTCGGACGGCGAGGCGGCGGACGAGATTTCGGCATTCGCCTCGGACATGCGGAGCGAGATCGAGGGAGCTCAGTCCGTGATCGTGCCCAGCGTGTCGCACCGGCTCATTCTCGCCGACAAACTGCAGATGCCGCTCCGGCGCTTCACGGTCCTTCCCCACGGAACCCTCGAGCGGCACGCTCCTGCCTGGGCTGTCGACGCAGGCGAGGCTCGGGCGTCCGTACTGCGACTGGCACACTGGGGCCATTTCGCTCCGTTCAAAGGGCTTCACATCCTCATCGAGGCCCTCCGGATGCTGCCCGAGCGCGACCGCCGCCGTCTGTCGGTCCGGTGTCTCGGCGCGGCGGCGGATCCGGCCTACGACGCGCGGATCCGGGAACTCGCCGCTGGGCTTCCCGTGGAATTCACCGGCGGCTTTCGTCCAGAGGACATCGGCCGGCGCCGCTTCGACGTCGCCGTCATCCCGTCCATCGCTCCCGAGTCGTATTCGTTCGTGCTCGATGAGGCATTCCGCCTGGGTGTGCCCGCCATCGTTCCCGACCGCGGTGCGCTCGCGGAACGCCTGCATGGGGCTGGTGCCACGTTCGCGCCGGAGTCGGCGTCGAGCCTCGCGAGCCGGATCTCGGAGGTCCTGGCCGACCCCTCGCGCCTCGATGCGTGGAAGGCATCGATCCCTGCGCTCACGCCCATGTCCGAACACGCGACGCGGCTCGGTGAGATCTACGAGCGTGCGGTGGCGGCAGGGCCGCGGGTCGTGCCCTGGTCGCGAACCACGTCATCGGCCGCGCGGCTCGCCGCACGACTCGACATCCGCACGACCGACCTCGTCCAGGCTCGCGGTGAACTCGACGGCGAGCGCATCCGATGGGACGACCTGCGACGCGCGTTCGACGGCGCCTCCGAATCCGTGGCGACGCTCACGGCGGAGGTCGCCCGCAAGGACGACGACCTGTCTCGCTTCGAGGCGTCGATCGTGGAATATCGGGAGCAACTCGCGGCGAAGGACCTCGTTCTCGCCGAGTTCGAGGCGTCGCTCGCGCAACATCGTGCCCAGGCCGTGACTCGTGAAGCCGTGATCGGCGACTTCGAGAAGTCGCTCGCGGAACACCGCGAGCAGGCCCAGCAACGCGCCACCGTGGTCGCGGCGTTCGAGACCTCCATCGGCGAGTACCGCCGCACCCTGGCCGACAAGGATGCAGCGATCGAAGCGTTCGTGCGCTCGACGCATGAGCTGCATGCACACGTAGCCGACCTCCTCCGCTCGCTTCAATTGCACAAGGAACGCATCGAAGCCGATGAGGCGCGGATCCGGGAACTCGAGAGCGCCTCGGTCGCCAAGGACGGCGTCGTCGCCGGCTTTCAGGAGTCGATCGGTCGCTTCGAAACCGAGCTCCAGCGGCTTCGTGAGGAGGCCGAAGCTCGCGACCGGGATCATCAAGCGGCCCGCACCGCCTGGGATTCGACGATCTCCGGCTACGAATCGTCGATCGGCGAGCACGAGCGCGCTCTCGATGCGGCGCGTCGAGCCGCCGCCGACGCCTCGGCACTCGCTGCGGAGTTCGAAGCACGGTGGCGTGATGCGACCCGCGAACTGCGGACCGCCGAACTCGAGATGGTGCGCGTCGCAGCCGATGCGGCCGACGACCGCCGGGCTCGCGACGAGGCCGTGCGCCGGGCCGCGGGACTCGCCGTGTCGCTGGCGGACGAGGCTCGCGAGGTCACTTCGTGGCGGGCGCGGGCGTTTCGCGCGGAACGTTCGGCGGCGGATCTCCGACTCGAGTGCGAGACGGCGTCGGCGGCCATGGATCGACTTCGCGGTGTCGAAGCCGAGCTGCGGCGACGCGTCGACGACCTGGATGGCGGCGCGGCGACGGCAGCAGATCGGGTCGGGGAGATCGAACGCCTGCTCGGCGTCGCCGAGGGCGAGCCAGACGGCGACGTGGGTGTCCGGCTGGCAGCGCTCCGTGACCACGTGGCGCAGCGCCAGCGGATCCTGGACGCACTGCGGTCCTCCGCGCGACCCGGAAGCAAGGGCACGTCGATCCAGGCGCTCGTCGCCCGACTCGACGCCTTGCCGCATCGCCTTCGCGTGCTGATGGTCATCCACGACTTCCTCCCGTATCACGCGGCGGGATCGGAGATATACACCTACCAGCTTTCACGGGCGCTACAGACACGGAACGACGTGCACCTCGTCTTCTGCGAGAACCGTCCCGACCGGCCGCAGTACGAGACGCGCGACGGGGTCTTCGACGGGTTGCCGTTCACGGAAATCGTCCACCACGACGCCTTCGCGACGTTCGAGTCGACCTACGTGGACTCGGGGATGGAGATGGTCTTCGACTCGCTGCTCGAGCGTATCCGGCCCGACGTCGTCCACCTCCAGCACACGAAGTTCTTCGGGGTTGGAATCATCGACCGAGCGAAGCGCCGGGGGATTCCCGTCGTGTGCACGCTGCACGAGTACATGCTCGTCTGCGCTCGCGACGGCATCATGCGCCGACCGGACGACGAGCGATGCCTCGAGCCCGTGCCCGCGCGCTGTGCCGACTGCATCGAACACCGAGTGATGGAGGCCGGGCTCGTGGCCCGCATCGGTCGGGCCGCAGGCCGTGCCATGACGCGGTTTCTGCCCAAGGGCATGAAGTCGATCGGTGTCCGCGTCGAGCGTCGCTCGGCGCGGGTCGGTTCAGGGCGTGCCTCACCCGAACGACGGGAAGCGGCGATCGTCGAGCGGATCCGGGTGATCTTCGACGCCCTTCGGAACGTGGACTTCTTCTTCGCACCGAGCGTGTTCCTCCGCGACGTCTTCTTGCGATCGAAAGCAGTGCCAGTCGAGAAGATCGTGCACTGGCGATATGGGCAGGATCTCAGCCGATTCGGCGGCGGTTCCAAGGTGCCGTCCGAGCTGTTGCGCATCGGATACCTGGGCACGATCGCCGAGTACAAGGGGCTGAACGTCCTCGTCGATGCGCTCAACTCGCTCGCGGCGTTTCCCGTGGAAGGACGAATTCACGGAGCGCTGGAGATCTTCCCGCAATACGTCGCCGAACTGCGGTCGCGGATCACGAACCCGCGCATCAGCCTGCTCGGGCGTTACGACAACAAGGACGTGGCGAACCTTCTTGCGGAGATCGACGTGCTCGTGGTTCCCAGCCTGTGGTGGGAGAACTCTCCGCTCACGATCCACGAGGCGTTCATGGCCGAGGTGCCGGTGGTGACTTCGGATGAGGGTGGGATGGCCGAGATGGTCCAGGACGGTGTGGACGGTTTCCGGTTCAAGATGGGCGATGCGGCCGACCTCGCGCGGAAGCTCATGCGTTTCGTGACGGACCGGGGGCTGTGCGACCGCCTCAGGCCGCTCCGCTCGTCGATCCGCGACATCCGCGAGGACGCCGTATCGACCGAGGGGCACTATCGGCGACTTCTGGAATCGGCCGCGCGCGGCCGGCGACGGTGATCGAGCATGCGGATCCTCTTCGTGGCGGCGGGCTTCGTGCCCCAGAGTCGTGGCGGCACGGAGCTTCATGCGCGGGACCTGGCGCGTGGCCTGATGGACCTCGGTCACGAGGTCCTGGTTTTCTGCCGCGAAGGCGACGTGGCCAGGCCCGACTACGACGTGCGCCGCTACGCGGTGGATGGCATCCCGGTCGTCGCGCTGAACTACAACTTCCAGGATGCCGCGAGCTTCCGCTGGATCCACCGCAACGAGAGGATCGAGGCGGCGTTCTGCGAAACGATCGATGCGTGGAAGCCCGACCTCGTTCACGTCCACCATCTCACATGCCTCTCGACCGGCATCCTCGATCGCGTCGCGGAGCGCGGAGCGAAGCTCGTCATGACGCTCCACGACTTCTGGATGGTCTGCCCGCGTGGCCAGCGAATTCGGAAGGACCTGGAGGTGTGCGTCGAACTCGATCGTGACCGCTGTGCCCGTTGCCTGAAGGAACTCTGGCCCCACTTCGACATCACGGGCGAAGGGCTGCGAGCGTTGGACCCAGAGCTTCGCGCCCGGCTCCTGCGGTGCGATCTGCTGATCTCGCCATCACGAGCACACGGGCAGCGCATGGCGGAGTTCGGTCTGGACGCCGACCGCATGGTCACGGTCCCTCACGGACTGTCGAGCCGGGGGTTCGAGCGCGCTCGGCGGCCCCGCGAATTCGTGCGGACGATCGGCTTCATCGGCTCCGTCATCCCGTCGAAGGGGACCCACATCCTCGTCGAGGCGTTCAATCGCCTGGCGCGAAAGGAGGTCCGGCTCACCATCCACGGGGACGCCCCGAACTTTCACGGTGACTCGGGGTTTGAAGGACGGCTGCGGGACCTCGCGCACCCCTGGCTGGACGTCCGGTTCGCTGGCGGGTACGAGCCCGCGACGGTTCCGGAGATCCTTCGCGAGATCGACCTGCTCGTGGTCCCCTCGCTCTGGTGGGAGTCGTTCTGCCTCACGATCCGGGAGGCCCAACTGGCCGGCGTCCCGGTGATCGCAACGGAGATGGGCGGGATGCGCGAGGCGTTCGAGCCGGGGCGGGGCGGGGTGTTCGTCCGGCCCGGCGACCCCGAGCAGCTCCGATCAGTGCTCGCCGACCTCGTGGACGATCCGGAGAAGTACCGCCAGCTGGTGGCCTCGATCCCGCCGGTACGCGCCATGGCGGACTGCGCTCGCGAGACGGCCGAGCATTACTCGCGGGTGAGGTCCGGAGTCGGCTCGCGCGCCCCCGTCGATCCGGCGGCCGCGGCGCGCAAACGCAAGGGATCTGGCCGGCCCTACGCAACCGTGTTCGTGCCGACTTGGAACGGCGGTCCACTGTTCGAAACCGTGCTCGACAGGATTCTCGCCCAGAAGACCTCGTTCGACTACGAGGTGTTGGTCATCGACTCGGGCTCGAAGGACGGGACCGTGGAGATGGTGCAGAAGCGCCCCTCCGTCCGGTTGATCCAGATTCCGAACTCCGAGTTCAACCACGGTCTCACTCGCAACCGAGCGGTTCGCGAGGCCCACGGTGAGATCGTCGCGTTGCTGACCCAGGATGCGGAGCCGATCGACGAGAACTGGTTGGAGAGGCTCGTCGGCAACTTCGACGATCCCCGCGTAGCCGGAGCGTATTGCCACCAGTTGCCCCGACCGGACTGCAACCCGTTCCAACGCGATCGCCTGAAGGGTTGGACCAAGGAGTCGGGCGCCCCCGAAGTGAAACACCTCGCCGACCGCGCTGCGTGGGATCGCATGCATCCGTTCGAGCGCTACCGGCTGATCGCGTTCGACGACGTGGCCTCATGCGTCCGCAAGTCGACCATGGAGACGATCCCGTTCGAGAAGCGACAGTTCGGCGAGGACATCGCATGGGGGCGGCAGGCGATCCTTGGTGGCTGGCGTCTCGTGAACGATCCGGGATCCGTCGTCATCCACTCGCACAACAGTCCCGTGCTCTACGAGTTCCGCCGGGTCTACCTCGACCATCAGAACATCCACGACCTCGTGGGACTCCACACGATTCCAAGATGGTGGATGGTTCCGCTCTTTTCCGTGAAGGCGCTGTGCCACCTCCTGCCCGTAGTCTGGCGTGACGACCGCAGTGTCGCCTACCGCTTGTGGTGGACCCTCAAGACGCCGCTGTATGCCTTCACACAGAACCTCGCCCAGTATCTCGGAGCGAAGTCCGTGCGATGGAAGCGCGAGGGCCGGTACGAATGGTTCGACCAGCGGATGCGCCGGGGCGTTTGACGTCGATCGCCGCCCGCTGGCGCAAGCCGTTCGTGAAACCCCTCGCCGAGCCTCTGAAACGAGCCCGCTTGCGCTAACGTCTGCGCCGGCATTCGCCGTCACCGGATAGGAGACTGGACGTGGGAACCATCACTTCGAACCCGTCGTGGATCGTGGCCTTCAGCCTGGTTGCGCTGGCAGCGCTCCTGCCCGACCCTGCATGCGCGCAGACGCCGCCCACGGAGTCGTCCAAACCGGTACCGCTCTTCAACGGCAAGGACCTGACCGGTTGGAAGAACGTGAACGGAGCGCCGAGTACATGGACCGTGAAAGACGGGATGATCCACTGCTCGGGTCACCCGACGGGCGTTCTTTGCACGGATCGCCAGTTCGAAAACTTCATCCTGGAAGTCGACTGGATGCACCACGATGCTGGCGGCAATGCGGGGATCTTCATCTGGTCGGACCCGATCACCGCCCGCGGTCAGCCATTCACCCGATCGATCGAGGTGCAGGTGATGCTCGGTCACGAGACCCCCAACTACACGAGCCAGGGCGACGTGTTCTCGATCCATGGCGCGCACATGAAGCCCGATCGGCCCCATCCAGGCGGCTGGGAGCGCTGCCTGCCCAGCGAATCGCGGACGAAGGGCGCCGGAGAATGGAATCACTACCGGATCGTCGCGAAGAACGGCACGCTCAAGCTCGAGGTCAACGGCAAGGAAGTCAGCGGTGGCTACGACATCAACCCGCGGAAGGGCTACATCTGCCTCGAGTCCGAGGGTTCGCCCATCGACTTCAAGAACCTCGTGATCACCGAGCTTCCGTCATCGGGCGCGCTCGCCGCGGAGCAGGTCGCGCTGACGGATGAAGGCTTTCGCACCCTGTTCAACGGCGTGGATCTGACGGGATGGAAGGCCGACGACAAGCAGAAGGCGCATTGGACCGTCGACGACTGGACCCTGAACTACGACGGGAAGGGCGACCACCTTTGGAGCGAGGAGTCGTTCGGCGACGTGGAATTGATCGTGGACTGGCGTTGGACGGGGAAGCCGGAGGAGAAGGAAGTTCCGGTGGTTCTGCCGGACGGCACGTCACCCAAGGGCGACGATGGCAAACCCAAGACCGTGAAGGTCCAGGAGGCGGGTGACAGTGGGATCTACCTGCGCGGCAACGACAAGTCGCAAGTGAACATCTGGTGCTGGCCGATCGGATCCGGCGAGGTGTATGGGTATCGAACCGATCCCGCGAGTTCGCCGGCGGTGCGAGCGGGCGTCACCCCGAAGAAGAAGGCTGACGCACCCATCGGTCAGTGGAACCGCTTCCGGATCCGCATGGTCGGTGATCGCTTGACCGTGACGCTCAACGGAGAGCGCGTGATCGAGGACGCGCAGCTGCCGGGCGTACCCGCATCGGGTCCCATCGCCCTGCAGCACCACGGTGCGCCGATTCAGTTCGGCAACATCTACGTCCGCGAGATCCGTGGCGGGAAGTGAATCGAATTCGATGAGGAGTGATCTGCTCCGACTCGCCCTGGTCGCGCTGGCGGCGTCGTCGTTTCATGCGACCGCGGTGGCGCAGTCTCAGGCTCGGGTCGTCGTCATCGGCGTGGACGGGCTCGACTTCGCGCTCACGTCCCGCTGGATCGCCGAGGGGCGCTTGCCGGCGCTCGCGGACCTCGCCGCATCAGGCGGGTTGATTCCCCTGCGCCCCACCAACCCGGCACAGTCTCCGGTCTCCTGGGCCACGCTCACGACCGGACGCAATCCGGGTCGCACCGGCGTCTTCGACTTCCTCCGTCGAGGATTCAAGGGGAACGACGTCACGGCCGAGCTGGCACTGGTCGAGCCCAGACACCTGTTTCCGAGGCGTATCGCCTGGTGGGTGGTGGGCGCGCTCGCTGCCGCCGGCGCGGGCATGGCCGTCAGGATGTGGCGTCGTCGCGGTGCGCGATCCGGATTGCTGATGGCCTGCGCGACCGTGATGTCCGTCGGTGCTGCGGCGGGCGCCGTCGTCGCCTCGATCCCCGACGACATGATCGTGCCGATCAACGCACGCGGCGGCGAGGCGATCTGGGAGCGTCTCGATCGCGACGGGGTTGGTTCGGCGTCGTTGCTCGCGCCGATGGCGTTTCCCGCGCCCGAGCTCAAGCACGGGCGAATCCTCTGCGGACTGGGCGTTCCGGACATGATGGGGACGCCGGGGACGGTGACCGTCTATCGCGAGGAGCCCGTTCCGCCCGAGCGCCGCATCACTCCGACTGGTTGTCGCGTCCTGCCGATCGCCGTGCGTCCCGATGGCACCCTCGGCGACATCTCGGTGCAGGGGCCGATCTCTCCGTTCACGAAGACTCGCATCAGCGTGAACGTGACGGCGCGCGCGTCGCGCGAGGAGCGCCGCGTCACGGTCGGCGTGGGACAGGCTCTGGAGGAGGTGGCGGAGTCGCGCTGGACGCCGTTCATGCCCGTGACGTTCGGAGTGGCCCCGGGTACGTCTCTCCACGGACTCACGCGATTCCGCTTGCTCGAAGGCGGTGCGCGGACGGTCCTCTACCAGGAGCCCACGTGCTTCGACCCGGTCGAGCAATCACCGTTCGCGCCGATCACCGCGCCGCTCGACTTCGGCTCGGACCTCTGCGCCGACGGGCCCTTCGACACGCTCGGCTGGGCTTGTGCCACGAATCCGCTGCAGGACGAGGTCATCGACGAGGCCACGTTCCTCTCCGACGTCGAGGAACTGGACGCGCGCCGCGAGCAGATGGTGGCGCGCACGCTCGCACGCACCGATTGGCGGTGCTTCTTCTGCGTGCTGTCGACCCCGGACCGCGCCCAGCACCTCTTCTGGAGGGACCTCGACCCCGCACATCCGCGCCACGATCCGGCCGCGGTCGCACGACGTGGGAACCCGATCCTCGACGCCTACGTGCGCCTCGACCGCCTGGTCGGCCGTGTCCGCAAGGAATTCCTCCGTGGCGGCGACATCCTGTTCGTCGTCTCCGATCACGGCTTCGCGCCGTTCCGTGTCTCGGTCAACCTCAACCGGTGGCTCGCCGAGGAGGGCCTGCTGGTCGGCACGGCCGATGGCGAGACGCGGACTGTCGAACGTTCCATCGGCGGTACGTCGCTGTTCCCCGGCGTCGACTGGACGAAGACGAAGGCCTACTCCATGGGGCTCGGCAAGATCTACGTCAACCTCGCGGGACGGGAGCCCAACGGCGCGGTGCAACCGACCGAGCGCGGCGCGCTCGTGGAGGAGATTCGCAAGCGGCTCCTCGGGCTTCGCCACGAGGGGCAGCCCGTCGTGAGGTCGGTGAAACCGCGGGAGGAGATCTACTCCGGTGATCGCGTGAACGAATCCGCGGATCTGGTGCTCGGGTTCGAGTCTGGCTTCCGTGTCTCGTGGCAGTGCACGCTCGGCGCGATGGACGAGCCGGTGTTCCAGCCCAATCGAAGTCTCTGGAGCGGTGATCACTGCTCCGTCGATCCGGACGTGGTCCCCGGCGTGCTCTTCTCGTCGCTTCCGCCGTCGCAGTCCGTCGCGGACGTGGCGGACATCCACCCGACGGTGGAGGCGCTGCTCGGGCTCGCGGCCACGCCCGGACTCGACGGGAAGCCGATCCAGTTCAAGAAGTGACATGACCCGCAACGAGCTTCTCCGGCGCGCGGTTCACATTCTGATCGGACTCGGGGCCTATCTCGTCCCGGTGATCGGTGTGGATGCAGCCTTGGCCCTCGCGCTGATCGCGATCCCGGCGAACGCGTGGCTCCTTCCCAGGCTGCCCGGGCTGCGGAACGTCATCCGACCGGACGGGACGGGCACGCGCGCCATCTGGGCGTACCCGCTCGCGTGCGCCGCGCTGCTCGTGGTCTTTCACGACCGGCCGGTCATCGCGCAGATCGGCTGGCTATCGCTCGGAGTCGGTGACGGAGTCGCCCCATTCCTCGGATTGGCGGTTCGAGGTCCGTGCTGGCCGTGGCGGCGCGAGAAACGCGTGCTCGTGAGCGTGCTCGCGG
This sequence comes from Planctomycetota bacterium, assembly GCA_044222185.1. Classification (GTDB taxonomy): domain Bacteria; phylum Planctomycetota; family CAIWVZ01; genus JBGANV01. The sequence goes on along the minus strand of JBGANV010000001.1, from coordinate 1,169,478 downwards.
GGGGTGCCGCAGCGCTGGCGTGCGCCATCGTCGCGCCGTGGCCCATCGCGATCGCCGCGGGATGCGCCGGCGCCGTCGCCGATGGGCTTCCGAGGCCGATCGAAGACAACGTCGCGTGGCCCGTGTCCGCGGCGGTGGCCGCCTGGATTGCGAGCCCCTGACGTGCGCCACGAACTTGCAACCGCGATCGTCACGGCGACGGCGCTCACCGTCCCGGTCGTCCTGATCCGGGCCGGAACGCGCTCGGGCATCTTCGCAGGATTCGTCCACGCGCTTTGGTTTGCGTGGGAAGGCGGCGCGTCGGTGATCGCGGCGTTCCTGAGCCTCGTCGTCGTCGGAACCGGCGCTTCACGGACCGGCATCGCCCGCAAGGCCCGGCTGGGTGTGGCGCAGGAGGCCGGCGGGCGGCGCTCGGCCCGGCACGTCGTCGCCAATGCGGGCGCCGCGGCCATCGTGTTGATCTTGGGCGCCGCTCGCCCCGAGTGGTCGGTCTGGACCATTCCCGCAGCGGCTGCAGCACTCGCCGGATCGCTCGCGGACACGGTCGCCGGGGAGTGGGGGATGCTGGCGCGGGAGACCCCGCGGCTTCTGCTCTTCGGCCCCATGGTCATTCGCGGAACCGACGGCGGCATGACGTGGGCGGGAGTATTCTTCTCCCTGGTCGGTGGTGCGATCACGGCGACTGCCGTCGCGGCGACGGACGGCGTATTCCGGTGGGCGATCGTCGTCGGCGGGCTCGCGGGCTCTCTCGTCGACAGCCTCATCGGCGCGACCCTCGAGCGACGAGGCGTTTTGAACAACGAGGGCGTGAACTTCGCATCGAGCAGTTGCGCTGCGGCCGTCGGAGCCTGGCTCACGGTTGCCGGAGGCGCGGCATGAAGCGCCCTGGCGCCGTTCGAGCGTGGATCGACCTCACGCGGCCGTTCACGCTGCTGCCGCCCGCGATCGGGATGATCTCCGGGGCCTTCTCCGCGCTGGGCGCCCATCGCGCCGTGGTCACCGGTGCGCGGGCATTCTGGCTCGTGCTCGCGGGAGCCCTGATGGCGGCGACGCTCAATGCAGCGAGCAACGCATTGAACCAGATCCACGACCTCGCCCTGGATCGGATCAACAAGCCGCATCGCCCGATTCCCAGCGGTGCCATGAGCCTTCGCGCGGCGCGGGTCGGCACGCTCGTGCTCTACGCCGTGGCCGTCGCGCTGGCGTTTCTCGTGACGCCGACGGGCGAGTTCGAGGTCGGTTGGATCGTCGCCTTCACGGCCGGGCTCACGTGGGCGTATTCGGCGCCGCCGTTGCGCGCCCGGAACTCCTGGTGGTTCGGGCCGCTCGTGATCGCAATCCCGCGCGGGCTCCTGCTGAAAGTGGCCGGATGGGGGACGCTGGCCCCGATCTTCTCCGATCGCGAGCCCTGGATCCTCGGCGCCGTGTTCTTCTGCTTCGTGATCGGCGCCGCGCCCACCAAGGATTTCGCAGACGTCGAGGGCGATCGGCAGGGCGGAGCGAGCTCGCTTCCGATCCGTTTCGGGCCGACGATGGCGGCGCGGCTCGTGGCTCCGTTCCTCTGCCTGCCGGGCTTGCTGCTCATCGCCCTGCCGCGGATCGTCGTCGCGGACCGCCCGCTCCTGGGCCTGCCACCGACGGCGAGCACGATCGTCGGCGTGCTGATCGCCGCCCACGGGGTGTGGACCGGGCGCTCGCTCATCCGCGACGCCGCGCATCTCGCCGACGCAGGCGACCGTCGCGCCTGGCGGAACATGTACCTGCTGATGATGGAACTCCAGATCGCGGCCGCGGCTCTGTATTGGGTTGGGAAATAGCGCTCTCGCGGGCCTACCCGCCGTTTCGCGTCAACCGCGAAAGCAGCCTCTGCGCGCCGGCGGAGAGGCCGAGCCCCATCAAGTCTCGGTCGACCTGCGCGCGCGTGGCGTGCCCACCAAGCCAGGCGTTGGCTCGCATCACGGCGGTCGAATTCACGAAGTCCTCGAGCCGCGGGTAGATGTCGGTGAATTCGCGCGCGATCTCCGGGACTCGGCGCAGCGAGTACTTCTGGTGGTAGTCCTCCGCGAGCCAGAACCTCCCGAACTCGACGAATTCGGTGACGACGGGCTTGCCTGATCTGGCCTCCATCGCGCGGCCGGCCTCCATCGCGAGTGCTCGCTGCGCCTCGCCGCGCCAGAACACGATCGATGCGTACTGGCGGCTCCACGGCTTGCGGCAGGCGTTGTGGGTCGAGAAGAACACGTCGAGGAGCGCCTCGTACGAGATTCTCGCGGGGTCGAAGTCGAGCTCGAGGGTCTCCGTGTGATCACCGAGGTCTCGGTAGGTCGGTTCGAGCTTCGTGCCGCCCGCGTAGCCGACGCGGGTGCGCACCACACCGTCGAGACTCCCGAACTGGGAGTCGGGTCCCCAGAATCAACCCAACGCGAACGTGGCGGTCTGCACCTCGGTTGGTTGCAGGACGTCGATGGCTGGACGGCCGTCGGGACGGGTCTCGGACTTCGGGAGTGTGGTCATGGCGGTGGACTCCGCGGGCAGCGACCGTTCGTGGCGTGCACGGGCCTTCAGTGTCGCGCCGAAGCCGCATCATGCGTGAGAACCCCTCTCGGGGCCACGACTATTTCGGCCCGACGGTGAGCGTGCGGAACGGCGCGAGCCGGACGTTGGCTCCGAACGGCGCGTCGTCGTGTGCGTCGGGCGCATCGTCGTGATCGGCCTCGCGATCGGAGACGGCGATCGTCCATCGGATCGATGACGTGTGGGCGCCGAAGTCGCCGTCCTCCCAGTGGAGTTCGTTGTCGGCGTGCACGCTCGATCGCCAGGTGGGGTGCCAGATCCAACGTGGCGGACCGTCGTCACGACTGCGCCGCAGGACGCTCGCGTCCAGGCGCCGCAGGAGGCTGTGGGGGCGACCCGCGTGCTCCGAGACGGCGACGAACGTGAGGTTCGCGCTCGTCGGGGTCATGTCCGAGGGCAACCTGAACTCGAAGGACGGTTCGTCGCGGGCGCGCCTCGCAGGCCACACGACGTCCGGCGGTGGCGACACGAGCTCGATCTCTGCGGAGATCGATCCGACGACGATGGTTTGCAGGGTCGGCGGCGCCTCCGCGAGCAGCCCCTCGTCCGCCGGTGCGCCCCACCGGAGCACGGCGACTGCGGCATCGAGGGGCGCTGCGCCGAGTTCCTCCAGTCGCCGGATCGAAACGGCGCGGAAGGCCCCGTCGGCAGCCGCGTGGCGGCGCGCCACCGCCAGCATCGGGTCGTCCGCTCCGACGATGCAGACCGTCTGGCATCGATCGAGCGGGAGCTGGTCGCAGTGGCCGGCGAAGCTCGCGACGGCAGCGCGCGCGGGGAGTTCGCGCATCGCGTAGTCGCCGACGGTCGAGGTCCCAACGGCCGCGAGCAGGACCAGGCCCGCGAGCATGGCCCACCGCCGAGCGCACGTCGTCGTGACGCCTGCGGAACCAGCCGCGATCGCGAGGCACGTGACGGCTCCGACGAGATCGGAATCCGCGACCCCGCGCCGTGTAACGACGACTCCAGGCAGGATCGTCGCGACCGCGGCGATGCCGGCGAAGAGCGCCGCCGGCCCGGACTGAGCGTCGCGGGCCCGAACGAGCCCGCCGCAAAGAAGCAGGAACCACGCCGCGACCGGTGTGGCCCAGCGAAACGGCTCCGCGATGCCGTCGCGTCCCGCGAGCGCCACGAGGCTCCTCATCGTGTCGGCTGCACCGCCTGCGATCTCACCTGCGGCGGTCGCGTGTGCAAGCATCGACGCCGCGCTCGCGCCGGCGCAGCCCAGGGCGCATGCGAGAAGCGTGCGCAGTGCCTGCCTGCGATCGTCAGCTCCGGATCCCAGTAGTGCCCACGGCACCAAGGCGAACGGGGCGCTCGCAGCGGAGTGGAGACCGGCGGCCGCGAGCGCGATCGCCGCGCCGACCCACCGCCGCGCCACGCAGTCTCGGGCGAGTCCGAGTCCGAAGACCGCGAGTGCCGTCGCCCAGATCCCCGAACAGCCGTCGACGTCGAGCTCGCAGGTCCTCACGAGTGGATGCAGAAGCACCACGGCGGCACCGAACCCGGCAGCCCGCCTGGTCCCGACCATCCGGCTGCTCGCGAACGCCGTCGCGCACGCGAGCGCCACGACCCCGATCGCGCCGAAGAGTCGCCAGACGAGGAGGTCCGATCCGAGCAATCCCGCCAGCCATCCCACGGCGACGTTGGGCGACGGCCCGCCGCGCACGAGTGCGAGGTCTGCAGGCGACAGCGGGACGCGGTGAGTCAGCACGACGTCGGCGACGCCGGAGCCGGCGACGCCCACGGCGAGGAGAAGCCAGCCGCCGGCACCACGCCTTCGCGCCTTCGGTTGCTGCGCGTATGACCGAGCCTCGTCCGCGTGCACCGGGCCCTCGGAAGTCCTGGCGCGAGGAGGAAGTTCAGCAACGGTTGCGTCGACCAAGGTCATCTCCCCGGCGCAGACAGGCGTGCGCGCCTCGATCAGGATCTATCGACGGCAGGGAATGGAGACGTTCACTGTCAACTTGTCACGGGGAGCGCGCCCCACTCAGTCCGTATAAGGAACGCGACACGCCAACACCCAGGGAGCAGAACACCATGCCGTTTTTCGATCTGCGACAACTGATTTTCATCGGGCCCGGCCTTCTCCTCAGCGCACTCGCGGCGATGTGGGTCAAGTCTGCCTTCGCTCGATGGAGCCAGGTCGGGACCCGATCGGGCGTGAGCGGCGCCGACGTCGCCGCGCGCATCCTCCAGCAGAACGGGATTCGGGATGTCCGCATCGAGCCCGTGGACGGTTTCCTCTCGGACCACTACGACCCGCGGGAGAAGGTCCTGCGGCTCTCGTCCGGGGTGTATTCCGGGAAGTCGATCGCTTCGATCGGAGTCGCCGCGCACGAGGTCGGACACGCCGTTCAGCATGCGCGCGGGTATGCCCCACTCCGGTTCCGGAGCGCGCTCGTTCCGGTCGCGTCCGTTGGAAGCAATCTCAGTTGGATCCTCATCATGGTCGGGCTCGTGCTGGGCGGCGTGACGACGTCGGTGGGCGCACTGGCCGTCTGGTCCGGCATCATCCTCTTCTCGGGCGCACTCCTCTTCACTCTCGTCACGCTTCCCGTGGAGTTCGATGCGAGTGCGAGGGCGCTTTGGACGCTCGAGGAAGGGGGCTACCTTCGGAACGACGAGATGGCCGGAGCGAGGTCCGTGCTCCGTGCGGCGGCCATGACCTACGTGGCGGCAGCGATCACGGCCGTGCTCCAGCTCCTCTATTTCCTGGTCCGCTCGGGCATCCTGGGCGGACGGTCGCGAAACTCCGAATGACGACGAGGTGACGCCCCGTGGCCAAGACGCCCCACGTGCTCGTGATCTGTGACGGTTTTGGCTGCAGGGCAGAGCGGGACAACAACGCCATCGCGCTCGCGCGGACGCCGGCCTTCGACCGCATCCGCGCCCGCTACCCCATGACGGAGATCCTGTCCCACGGCGAGGCCGTGGGACTCATGCCGGGCCTCATGGGGAACTCCGAAGTGGGGCACATGAACATCGGCGCGGGACGGATCGTCGTGCAGTCGATCGACCGCATCAACCGCGCCATCGCGGAGAAGTCGTTGGCGACGAACCCGGCGCTCGTGCACGCATTCGAGCTGGCGCGCGCACCCGGCCGGCGCTTGCACATGATGGGGCTGGTTTCCGATGGCGGAGTGCACAGTCACGAGGATCACTACGTGGCTCTGCTCGAGTGCGCCGCGGCTGCCGGGCTCGCGAAGGACAAGGTCGTGTTCCACGTCTTCACGGACGGACGCGACACGCCGCCGTCGTCGGCCATGACCTACTGTGACCGCCTCCTCGCGGCCATGCAGCGAACGGGCGTCGGGGTCGTGGGGACGGTCAGCGGTCGGTACTACGCCATGGACCGCGACAAGCGCTGGGAGCGCGTGCAGAAGGCGTACGACTGCATGGTGCGTGGTCTCGGCCAGCACGCCGCCAACCTGAAGGACGCGGTCTCACGCGCGTACTCGCGGAACGAGACCGACGAGTTCATCCTGCCGACCTTCATCGATGGTGCGCCGCGGCTCGCTGCGGGCGACGTCACATTCTTCTTCAACTATCGGGCGGACCGGGCGCGGCAGATCAGCGAGGCTTTGACCGGCGTGAACGGCTTCTCGGCGTTCCCCACGGAGGCGCTCGGTTTGCACCACGTGACCATGACGGAGTACCAGGCCGAGTATCCGTTCCCGAAACTCTTCGCCTCCATCTCGCTCCGTGACGTCATGGGCGAACTGCTCGAGAAGGCGGCGATGACGCAGCTGCGCGTCGCCGAGACGGAGAAGTACGCGCACGTGACGTTCTTCCTGAACGGCGGGCGCGAGATCGCGTTCAAGGGCGAGGAGCGGATCCTCGTTCCCTCGCCCAAGGTGGCCACCTACGACCTGAAGCCCGAGATGAGCGCCGCCGAGGTGACCGACAAGGTCGTGGATGGGGTGAAGTCGGGGCAGTTCGACGTGCTAGTGGTGAACTACGCGAACCCGGACATGGTCGGGCATACGGGGATCCTCCAGGCGGCGATCCGCGCCGTCGAGGCGGTGGACGAGGGCATCGGCAGGATCCTCGAAACCGTAGTGCCCCGCGGTGGTTCGATGATCGTGACCGCTGATCACGGCAACTGCGAGATGATGGTGGACCCGATCACGGGTGAGCCCCACACGGCGCACACCACCAATCCCGTCCCCTTGCACCTGATCTCCGAGCGGCACCGGGGCGCCAAACTCACCTCCGGCGGTCGGTTGTGCGACGTCGTCCCGACCCTCCTCGACGTCATGGGGTTGGCCCAGAGCCCGGAGATGACGGGGCACAGCCTGATTTCCTGAACCGGGCGTGGTCGGGCCAGGGGGCGGCCGTGCGGGCAGGGCTCCAGCCGCCGGCCAAGGCCGGGCGGATTTGCCCGAAAGACCCGGTCCAGCAGGCCGTTGGAGAGAGTGTGGATGGCTGAAAGCCCGGTGGACGAGGCGGTTCTGCTGGCCCGCGCCAGGACGCGGGATCGGGATGCCTTTGTCCAGCTCGTCTCGCGTTACGAGCAGCCGCTGCTGGCCGTCCTCACGCCGATCGCCGGTGATCGCGAGCGGGCGCGGGATCTGGTCCAGGACACGATCCTGCGGGCCTTCGAGCACCTCGACCGGTACGTGGAGGAACATCGCTTCTCCACGTGGTTCTTCCGGATCGGTGTCAACCTGGCCATCAGTACGCGCCGACGCCTCCGCCTGGAGCAGCGCGTTCGAGACGCGGCCGAGGGAGACCCGGGAACTGGAATCGACAAGAGCCCTTCGTCGCTCGAAGGGTTGGCACGTCGCGAAGAGGCGCAGGCCCTCGCGCGGGCCGTGGGCCGACTTCCACCGCGATACCTCGAGATCGTGCGGATGCGGTACCAGGACGGATTGAGTTGCCAGGAGATCGCGCGGCGGCTGAGCAGCACCGCGAACACGGTTTCCCTGATCCTGTTTCGTGCGAAACAGCGCCTCAGGGAGGAGTTGAGTTCCGCATGAACCCCGTTCTCTGCCAGAAGGCGCGTGCGCAGTTCGACGAGTTCCTCGACGGGGGACTCGGGCCCGAGGCCGAGGTCTTCATCACCGACCACCTCCTGGACTGCCCGGCATGCGCTGCCTACCTGGGCGAGGACATTCGCCTGGGCGAGGCGCTCCCGCGTGCCTTCGCGGTGCCGCAGGAGGCTCCGCGCCGTCGCTGGACGCCGGTGGCGTGGCGGACCGCGGCGGCGGCAGCCCTCATCCTGGTCGGCTTCGGCGTTGGGCGCCTCCAGACGTCCGGACGCGTGCCGCGGCACACCGGCGGCGAAGGGCCTCCGCTCGCCGGAACGAACGGCGGTGCGACGACCGGTGGCGGGGACGTCGACGAGACCCCGAGCCTGCTTTATGCGAGCTACGACGACGTGGTCGCGACGGCCGAGATCGACGGGCTTCAAGCCCGGCTCGGTCGGGCTCGTCTTTCGGAGGCTCGGGCCCAGGTCATCCTGGACGCTCGCGGCAACGACAGCCCGATCCAGCCGGCCAACGTGCTCGACGGATTCATCCAGCGCGTGAGGCTGGCGCTTGCGTCCGACGTGGGATCGCCTCCGGCCGGGCGCCACGACGACCTCGCTTGCCGTCGCCGGGCCGTTCGCGATCTCTTGCAGCCCGATCGTGCCGTCGCGGTTCCCCTGATTTCGGCGTGGGTCGAATCGGCCGCCAATGCCTCCGAGCGGAGGATCGCCGTGCAGCTGCTTGCGGAGGTCGGCGGTGCCGAGGCGTTCCCCCGGCTTGCCGCGGAAGCGAAGTCCGGGCCGGCCCGCGACGTGGCGTTGGAGGGGCTTCGAAGCGCGCGCGACGAGCGTTCACGCAAGCTCTTCGAGGACGTCGCCGCCGACCCGACGGCGCCGCGCGACCTCGTGGAGATCGCCGTCGGCGGACTCCACCGCATGGGTGATCGAAAGGCCCTGGACCGCCTCGTCGCCATGTTCCACGAGGCGAACGGCCCCGACAGTCGGGCGACGCGGCGCCACATCATCTGGGACGTCGCCATGCGGCCGACACCCGAGGCGCTCGCCGTCCTACCGGAGCTCATCGGATCCGCCGACCTGGAGACCCGATACCGCTACGCGCTCGGCGATTGGCTGATCAACTCGGGAGCCGCGGGCATCCAACGAACGCTCGAAAAGCTGGTGGATGGGGCGGTGGACGAGACCTGGCGCCTGCGGTTGAAGCACCACTTCAAGATGAGCGACGGCGACTTCTGACCGGCGCGCGCGCCAGCGCCACGGCGCGCAGCGGTCATGGTCCGATGTTGATCGTCAGGCAGATCGGGTCACTGATCCGGCCGAAGCCGCTCGGCACCGACGGGTCGACGGTCACGAGTGCGAGCGACATCTGGAACCCGTTGAGCGCGACCGGCGGGTTCGGCTGAATGCTGATCGTCGCGTTGGCATCGCCGTTGGCGTCGAGGACCCCGACGAAGCCGCTCACGGTCAGGAACAGGCTCACGGGGAAGCCCGTCGCGGGGTCGCAGCAGACTCCCGCCGTCGCCTGGAGCAGCAGGCCGCCGTCCGACAGGCTCAGCGGAATCCCGCGAGCGTCCGGCGCGGGGATCCGGAGCACGGGCTCGAGTGCGCCGGGTACGTATGGATCGCACGCCGTCGCCCAGAGCGGGCTCAACGCGGCTGCGTAGATCCGGTTCGCCGCCCTCGGCACGTGGAACGTGATCGGGTTCGAGATGGGCACCGGAGCCGTCGCGCTGGCTGAGAGCACGTAGTTGTTCGGGGAGGACGACGGGGCGCCGATTCCCACGAGTTCGGGACGGCCGCGCACGTCGATGAAACTGGTCGTACCCGTCGTCGTGACGTCGGTCAGGTGGATGGGAGTCGAGCCGGTCGAGGCGTCGAAGCGGTAGATTCCCGTGGTCCCGCCGTTCAGCGCGCGCGAGACGACGTTCAGGACCCGGAAGCGGTCGAACCAGACGTTCGCCGGTGCAGCCATGCCCGCGATGGTGCCGGACGTGATGACCGGGGTGTACGTCCCCGTGGCGATGGTGACGCGACCCACGTCACCCGTGACACCGAAGTCCCCCACGACCCAGAGAGCATTTCGCGTGACGTCGAACGTCAGGCCGATGGGTGCCACGTTCGCCGTCGTGAGATTCGCCAATTGCGTGAATGTGCCGGACGTCGCGTCGAGGCTGAAGATCCGCTTGTTGACGTTGCTGAGGACGTACAGGGTCGATCCAGTCTGATTCCACGCGATGCGCCGTGGATGGATGAGGTTCGGATCGGTGAGCGTCGAGATCACGGTGCCGTTCGCGCCGAAACGGATCACCTTGCTGTTGGTCGTGCTCGTTCCGCAGGCGACCCAGACCTCGTTGGCCGTCCCGGGTCGGACGGCCACGTCCTGGGCTTGATCGATGCCATTCGAGTTGCTGGCGAACACGGTCGACGTGGTGCCGTCGTACGTCCGAACGTCGTTTCCGCGGGCCACGTAGCAGAGGCCGGACGGGGCAAAGGCGAGGCCGCGCGCCGAACCGGTGCCCTGAAGCGGGATGACCGTCCCCGTGAAGCCGCCCCCACCGTTGAGGACCGCGATCTGGTTCGAGGCGATGTCGAGGGCCCAGAGATCCTGAGTCGAGACCTGCGTCTGAGCACGGGTTGCGGCGACGATCAGGCAGAATGCAAGGAAAGGACGGACAGTGCGCATGTTCAGGCTCTCGGGGGTGGCGGATCCTACCAGTTGCGAAACGCCGGGGACGTGGGCGGCATAATCTGACTCCGCATGGAACCCAGGCCCCCAACGACTGACGACATCTCGAGGCTCCTGGCGGAGGAACGCTGGGTCCGATCGCTCGCGCGCTCCCTGTTGCGTGACCCCGCGGCCGCGGACGACGTGGTCCAGGAAGCGTGGCTCGCGGCGATCTCGCACCCGCCAGCGGTGGGGAGGCCGCTGCGGCCGTGGCTGCGCCAGGTCGTTCGGAATTTCGCATGGATGCATCTGCGGGCTGCCGGGCGCCGCAGTCGCCGTGAAGGCATGGCATCGTCGCGCCAGGCCACGGCGATGCCCGACGAGATGGTCCGCCAGGCCATGCTGCATCGGGAACTCGTGGACGAGGTGCTGGCGCTCGAGGCTCCCTATCGGACGGTCATCCTGATGAGGTTCTTCCGGGACATGACTCCGGCCGAGATCGCGTCGGACATGGGGGTTCCGGCATCGACGGTCCGGGTGCAACTCATGCGCGGCCTCGATCGCCTGCGGGATCGCGCGCGCTCGCGCTGGGGTGACGGCGAGCACCAATGGACGACGGCTTTGTTCGTCGTCGCGGGAGGAGGCATCCGGCCAGGGCGCGTGATTCCGCGCGGGGCCGCCGTCGCGAGCCTTGCGGTCGTCATCGGCGCGATCGTCTGGCTCGCAACCGCCGCGCTCCGGGACGATTCACCCGTGGGACCGAGGCACGAGGATTCGACGGTCGCGTCCAATGCGGCCGTCCCGCAGGAGGTGCCCGGGGCCGGCGGTGCGCCGATCGCGCCACCCTCCCTGCACTGGACGGTCGCGCCGCCGGCGATCGTCCCGAAGCCGTTCGAGCCGGAGGTCGTCGGCTGTGGACCTTTCGCGGCGCCCGCCGTCGTTCCGGACCTCGAGCTGGCGGTCGTCACCGAGCTCTATGAACCCGTGTCGGGCGCGAACGTTTCCATGGGAGTCGTTCCACTCGGCGTCACGTCTTCCGACGGCCGGATCAAGATTCGGGGAAGCCGCGCAACGGCGGACGGGAAGGCTCAACTCGCGACGATCGAGCATCCCGAGTTTGCGACCGTGGTGGTTCCACTGGCGCTCGTCGCAGCGCAGCAGACGGTCGTGGTCGGAGCCGGCGGCAGTGTGCGTTTGAAGGTGATCGACAAAGAGGACGGCAAGCCGATCGCCGATGCGCAGATCGCTCTGCGGCCGTGGCGATGGGGTGGTCCGGCCGACGCGCCACTCGCATGGCGGTTCATCGACGGCGAGTACGTCGCGGACCGTGTTCCGTCGGGCGTCCGTGCGTTCGAGGTTCGGTCATCCGGTCGCGTGACCGCCACGCGGGGGTTGGAGGTGATCCCGGGACATTCCGTGTCGGCGACCCTCGCGCTCGAACGCGGGCTCGGCGCCTCGGTGCGTGTCCATGCCAGGGCCACCGGAGATGCCCCATGGAGGGGCCTCGTGCGCCTGGAGTTTCAGGGCGGTGGCTTCGCCGAGCTTGCGACGGACGACCGCGGGCTCGCGTCTTTCGATGGACTTCCGCGAAACGTCGACATGTCTGCGATGGCCATGGGCGCCACGGGGGCATTGGCGATCGCGCCGGTCGCGTTCCAGCTCATGGATGGCGTCGCCGAGCTCACCGTGCCGGAGGCGCGCTCGGCGGGGATCCACGTCGTCGATCCAGCGGGCATGAACGTGAACGCACGGGTGCGCATGGAGAGACGCGATCCCACGGGCACCGCGGCAGCGCCCGGCCGCGTCTTCGACGTGCTCACCGATCCGGACGGATGGGCCCGACTGAACCTGCCCGACGGGAGCTACGTCTGCCGTATCGAGGTCGATGGCGTCCAGGTCTACCGGGACGAAGTCCTCGTGGAGGGGACGACGAAGGTCGCCATCACGGTGACGCCGCCCAGGATCACGTCTCTCAAGCTCGTCGACGAGAACGGGGCTCCGCTCGGTGGGTGGGAGGTCATGCTCCGCAGCGACGCGACCGGCGCGCCGCTCAGCGGCTGGGACAGCGTCCTCTCGGGCGAGCGCGCGACCGGGGTGTCGTCATTCACCGGCGTCGACGGGGTGGCTCGGATCGCCGGTGCCGTCGGGCGGGACTCCGAGATCGTCGGTCGGGGGCCATCGTGGCTCGGTGCGATGAAAGTCGAGTCGATCACGCTCCGTGGCGATGGAACCGCCCAGGCAGTCATCCCGCATTGGACCGCAACCTTCGAGGTCGCGGACCTGGCGACCGGCAACGACCTCGATCTTCCGGTCGTCGTCGAACGAGTCGATCCCACTCGGCTGGACGGCCCGCGGTTGCGTCCTCCGTCGTCAGGACTCGTGCCCCGCGGCGGGCGCATGACTCTCCGGCTTCCTGCAGGGCAATGGCGCGCCAGCGTTCGGCGACCCGATGGTTCCACGGGCACGCCGCTGGGGTTCTCGATGCCCGCGGATTCGAACCACCTCCTTCGCCTCGTGTCATTCGAGCCCACGCCCCTGCGCTTCGTGATGCCGCCGTCCGAGGAGCTGTGGCGCATCCGCTGGGTTGCCGCCGGGCCGCGCGACGTCCGTGAAGGGGAGGCGTACGTACCCGGCGGGTCCGGCTTCGCCATACCCCTGACGGAGGTGGCTCCGGGGGGTGGGCGAATCCCCGTCGGGTGAAGCCTCGGCGTCGAGGTTCCGCGTTGCGGGACCGAAATCGAGATTCTCGAGGGGCCGAGCCACGTGGGCCAGCGCGTCAGGATCGGCCGGGACGGTGTCTTTCGCGTCAGTGATTCCACCGACGCGCGGTGATCGCCGGGCGCGCGGCGACACCGATCAGAGGAGGTCGCGTAGTTCGTCGACGGCTTCGTTCGTGAGGCCGTAATGGCCGTCGATGGCGATTCGCGAGAACGGCGGCCATGGGTTGCGCTGTGCGAGGATGCCCAGGCCGACCACGGCGAACGCGCGCGCCAGTGGCTGCTCGGATGGGTTCTCGATGATCTTCCTCAAGGCGTCGAAGGCGCGCCGGTCACCCATGCGGCCGAGGGCCGTCGCGACCGCCCCCTTCACGTTGATCGTCCCCGAGTCGTTCAACAGTTTGACCAGCGTCGGGATCGAGTCGACCGAACCGAGCAGACCGAGAGTCACCGCGGCGGCAGCCTGCAACTCGGGTGTCCGCGCATGAAGAAGCGTCTTCTCGATGGCAGGCACGGCCGACCGGTCACGCGTCAGCGCGTAGAACCACATGCAGTGCGAGAGAAGCTCGGGGCCGGATTCCTTCTCGACGAGGGCACCGACGGTCTTGGCCGCATCACCGTCTCGGAGGATTCCGAGCGAGATCACCATGGCTCCGCGGAGGCTCTCGTCGTTGCCCTTCTCGAGCTCGGCGCGAAGTCGCGGCGCGACGGCGGTGGCGCCGGAGACGGCGAGGGCCAAGGCTGCGAACGAGCGATGCTGGCGATCCTTGTCGTCCAGCTCGAGGAGCAGCTGCTTCTGCGCCTCGATTCCGCCGATCCGGCCCAGGGCCATCAGCATCATGCGTTTGGCGAAGAAGTCGCCCTCGCTTCCCAAGGCGGCGATCAATGCCTGGATGCTCTTCTTGTCGTCCGTGCGGATGACGCGGCCCGCGGCGATCGCTCCGCCTGCGCGAACGTCCGATCGGGAGTCGCCGAGGGCCGCCAGGACGTGCTTGAGGGAGCCGTGGTCACGGGGCTTGGACAGTGCCGCGACTCCGATCCCGAGAAACCTCCGATCCTTCACCACGCCCAGGTCCAGCGCCCGCTGCATGAGCGCCGCCACGAGTGCCGAGCGGTCGTCGCTTCCGCCGGGCTGGTCGGCCCCGGCCCACAACGCCGCGCCGACGAGCCGGGCGCTCTCGATCTGCGATGCGTTGAGCTTGCTGCCGTCGCCCCCGGAGAGCTCGCTTCCGAGGCCATCGAAGAGGGCCTTCTGGGCCAGGTCTCCGCCGGAGTAACCGAGAGCGATCGCCGCGATTCCACGCGACCTCATGTGCTCGCTCCTGTCCTGGAAGATCTCCACGAGCTTCTTTTCCGCGCGCGGGTCGCCCAGGAGTCCCAGTCCGATGATCGCGCCCTCGACCACGGTCCGGTCCTTGTCCCCGAGCGCGGTCAGGAGTGCTGCGACGTCGCGCACGTCACCGCATTTGCCGAGGGCAATCGCGGCGCTGTCTCGCAGGTTGGTTTCCTTGTCGGTCAGCGCCTTCTGGAGGACCGGAATGACGTGCGTCCGCACCTCTTCCGGCGTGAGCGGGCGGGGCGTGGAAGCGGCGTAGCCGGGAAGCGGCGTGCCGCTCGTCGCGGCGCCAGTCGCCGGGAGGAATTCCTCTTTGTTCAGCGCCCACCAGGATTCCCACTTCGCGACGTCGCTGGCACCGGCATTGGGGACCGGCGTCACTCCGCCGAGTGCCCGGCCACCGGTTCGACCGCCGACGCCGCCAGGGGATCCCGAGTTTCCACCGGGGTTGCGCGGTCCCGAGTAGCTCCCGCCGTGCGCCGTCAGTGGAATGACGGTCAGGACCAATGCGAAAACGAGCCGGCTCAACGAGGCCAGCGGCGACCCGTGCAACTTGGTAGGCATCTTGACCTGCTGGAGACGGAGTGGTGTACGGATCCCGTCCTCGATCGGCATAGACGACTTTGGCCGAAGAAAGTGGAATTCGGCCATCGAGGGATGCGAGAGGGGGGACTTGAACCCCCACGGTTTTCACCACCAGATCCTAAGTCTGGCGCGTCTGCCAATTTCGCCACTCTCGCGTCGTCAACGCTCCGGAAGGGCCTGCCCGCACCATGACCTGAAGCGCCGACGGGCGGAGGCCGACGCCCGCGGGTCGACGCTGACGGCGAGCGGCGGCCGCGGATTCACTCCCAGGTGCACGATGCGCGTGAGTACGCGATCCCCCCGGAGGAGGACGGCGTCGATCGTATCACCGGGCGAATGCCGCGCGAGGACGGCCTCGAGGTCGCCCCCCACGCGCCATCCGCCCAGGCCGACGAACTCATCCCGCGGATGAATCCCGGCCGCCTCGGCGGGGGACCCGGTCAGGACTTCCTCGACGATCGTCCGCGTCGGCTCCGTGCGACTCACGACCCCGAGCCATGCGCGTCGGCGGTACCGGTCGTCCTTGGGACGAAGCACGAGCCCGAGCGTTGCGAGCGCGCGTCGCAAGGGCAGCGTCGTCGGCCGGTCGACGTAGCGCCGGATGAAGGCGCCGAATCCCACGCCGGTGGCGCGTCTCACGGCGTCCTCGAACGTCGCGCGGTCGAGGGGCTTCTTCCTGCCTGCGTCTCGATCGAGGGTTCGCATGACGTCGTCGAGCGTGCGGCGGTCCGACGTCCGCCGCCGGATCTCGGCGTCGAGCACGAGAGCGAAGGCCGAGCCCTTGGTGTAGTAGGAGACCGTCGCGCTCCGACTCTCTTCGTTCCGCTTGTAGAACTTGACCCATGCGTCGATCGACGACTCGGAGAGGCTTTGGACCGACTCACCACCCAACGTCAGTGTCGCGTTGAGGTTCTCGGCGAGGAGTTCCAGCCAGTCCTTCACGGAAAACACGCCTGCTCGCGTAGGCAGCAGGTCGTCGTAGTACGCGGTGAACCCTTCGTGGAACCAAAGCAGGCTCGTGAGCGTCTCGCGCTCGTAGTCGAAGGGCCCAAGGACCCGATCGTGGATCCTCTTCACGTTCCAGACGTGGAAGAATTCGTGCGCGACGAGGCCGAGGAACGTGCGGTAGCGCGCGGCATCCCGCAGGCTCCACCGCGGGACCTGCAGCACCGTCGACCGAGCGTGCTCGAGTCCGCCGGAGCCGTCGGCGTCCTGACCCAGGTTCACGAGGAAACGGAAGTCCTCGTATGGAAGCGTCCCGAAGATCTTCCGTGCTTCGTCGATGATGCGGTGCGTGTCGCGACAGACCTGGGCCAGCGGGAAAGTCCCATCGCCCGCGACGGCGAAGCGGTGATCGATTCCGTGGACCCGGAATGATGCGACGCGGAGGCGACCGGCAAGGATCGGCGAGTCGACGAGCTCGTCGTAGTTCGCCGCGGAGAAGTTCCCGCCTCGGTCACGTCGGAGCGCACATTCTGCGCCCCAGCCCTTCGGAAGTGCGAGGGAGACCGTTGCGCCCAGGTCCGTCCGACCGTCGGGGTGTACGAAGAGCGATGCTCCCGTCAGGCTCGCACGTTCCGCGTCGAGGTAGGACGTCCGCACCGTCAGCTCGAACGCGAAGATCACGAGTTCGAGCGTGAATTCGAGACCACCGTGGGCGATCCGCCATGCGTTCTTCCGGACCTTCTCGCACGGCAGCGGATGTCCGCGCAGATCCCGCGCGACGATCGTCCGTACGTGACGAGCGTAGTCCCGGATCATGTAGCTGCCGGGCGTCCAGTTGGGCAGGGCGGCGACGAGCGCCTCGCCGTCGAACCCGCGGAACCGTGTGGTGACCCGCACGTGATGCGTGTCGGTTGCCGTGCAATCGACCGAATGATGGATCGACGCGGCGTTCCTCGTCGCGCGGCTCGCGGCCATGGGCAACCTACCTTCTCATTCCATCGGGAGGCGAGAGCACGCGCACGCGGCGCCCCTCGACGCGGAGGCGCTCTTCAGCGAAGAGTGCAATGGCCTCGGGCAGCGCCTTCAACTCTTCCGTGAAGACCCGGGTCGCGAGCGAATCGGCCGAATCGTCGTCGAGCACCGGACACGTGCGTTGGAGGATGATCGGGCCCTGGTCGTACTCGGCGGTCACGAAATGCACCGTGCAGCCGGAGACCTTCATGCCGGACTCGATCACGGCCTGGTGGACGTGGTGTCCGTAGAAGCCCTTGCCCCCGAACAGCGGGAGAAGCGACGGGTGAATGTTGATCGTACGGCCCTCGTAGTGCGCGGGGAGGGGCCACATCTTCAGGTATCCCGCCATCACGACGAGATCGGGATCGACGGCGTCGAGTGCGGCCGTGACCTCCGCGGTCTTGCAGACCCTGGAGGGCACACCGAAGATCTGGGCATGGTGGAGCGCGCCCGCGTCGGGGCGCGACGCGATCACGAGATCCACGTGGCCCGGCAGGTTCCCGACGGCACCCAGCTCGAGCAGGTTGCGCAGGCTGCGCCCGCTTCCCGAGACGAGAACCGCCAGGCGGAGCCGTCTCATGACGCCTTCTCGATCGCGAGATGCATCGGATGGCCATCGACGTCGAGCACCGCTGCACCGCCGGGCGGCGTGGGCTCGATGGTGATGGAAACGGCGAGCGCCTCCGATTCGAGCATCGTCCGATGCGTCGCGATCGCCGCTTCGAGCTGGCCCGTCGCGTGCGCCCGGATGCGGATCCGATCCGTGACCTGGAGGTTGGCATCCTTGCGGGCGTTCTGCAGCCGGTTCAGCACCTCGCGCGCGAGGCCTTCGAGGATCAGTGCGTCCGTCAGCGCGGTGTCGAGCGCTGCCAGGTAGCCGCGCTCGGCAGCGACGGCGAATCCCGGTTTGCCCGTGCATTCGACGATGAGGTCGTCGGGGCCGAGGGTCATGGCTTCGCCGTCGACCTGGATGGTGACCGAGCCGGTCTCGTCGACGGACTGGATCATCTCCTGCGTCGGAGCTTGGAGGAGCGCGCGCACCTTGCCGAGCCGTTTCCCGAGCTTGGGACCGAGCACGGGGAGGTTCGGCTTCAGACTGACGTCCACGTAGCCCGCGCGGCGGTCGACCGTGACGAGGTCCTTCACGTTCAACTCGTCCTTGATCTCCTCGGCGAGACTTTCGTCCTTCAGGGCTGCGAGCCCTGCGGCGTCGGGGGCCGACGCGATCATTCGTGCGAGCGGCTGGCGGACGCGGAGGCCGGAGGTCGTGCGAGCCGATCGGCCGAGCGAAACGACGGCGATGACCGCCGCCATGCGCGCTTCGAGCGCCGGATCGATGAGACTCTCGTCGACCGCGGGCATGTCTCCGAGGAAGACGGATTCGAGACCGGTGCCGGCCGGGTGCAGGCCGAGATACAGCTCGTCGGCAGAGAACGGCGCGATCGGCGCCAGGAGGAACGCGAGCGTCGTCAACGTGCGATGCAGCGTGTCGTACGCCGCCGCCTTGTCCGCGGGGTCGGTCGACTTCCAGAACCGCGCGCGATTTCGGCGGATGTACCAGTTGGACATCTCGTCGATGAGGTCGGCGAGGAGTCGAGTCGCGCGCTGCGGGTCGTAGCTCTCGAGGGCGGCGCGAACGTCGCGAGCGACGGAGTTCACGCGGGACAAAAGCCACCGGTCGAGCGTGGATCGGTTCTTGGCGTCAGGCGCCGGCCGTCCGGGCTTCCACCCGTCGACGCGTGCGTAGAGCGCGAAGAAGTTGAACGACGGCCACAGCGTCCCGAACACCTTCTTGGAGATCTCGTCGATCTGCTCCGGGTCGAACGACTTGGGCAGCCACGGCGGACTGCCGCCCAAGAGGTACCAGCGCAGCGGATCAGCGCCGTACTTGTCGAGGACCTCCCAAGGGTTCACGGTGTTGCCCAACGACTTCGACATCTTCTTGCCGTGCTTGTCGTTGATGTGGCCGTTGACGATCACGTGCTTGTAGGCGGGTTTGTCGAACAGCAGCGTTGAAATGGCGAGCAGGCTGTAGAACCAGCCGCGCGTCTGGTCGATTCCCTCGCAGATGTAATCGGCGGGGAACGAGGACTCGAAGAGCGCTTTGTTTTCGAACGGGTAATGACGCTGGGCGAACGGCATGGCGCCGGAGTCGAACCAGCAGTCGATCACGTCGGGGACGCGGCGATAAACGCCCGCCTCGCCGGGCTTCGTCCACGTGACGTTGTCGACCCACGGCTTGTGGACGCGGAGATGGGACGCGAGCTTGGGGTTCTGCTTGCGGGCTTCGTCGAATGCCGCGAATGCCTGCGGGTTTCGCGAGAGGATCTCGTCCACCGAGGAGACGACGTCCATCTTGCCGGACACGTCGTTGATCCAGATCGGCAGCGGCGTGCCCCAGAACCGTTCGCGAGACACGGCCCAGTCCACGTTGTTGCGCAGGAAATCGCCGAACCGTCCTTCGCGGATGTGCTCCGGATGCCAGTCGACGCTGCCGTTGATCTCGATCATCCGCTCCTTGAACTCGGACGTGCGGATGAACCACGACTGTCGCGCGTACTGGATCAGTGGATCCTTCTCGGCGCGCCAGCAGAACGGGTACTCGTGGCGGTAGACGGAGGTGCTGAAGAGGAGTCCACGTGCCTTCAGTTCCTTCGTGAGGATGCTGTCGGCCTTCTTGCAGAAGATTCCCGCCGCCGGCGTGACCGCCGCCGACATGGTCCCGTCGGGCTCCACGAGTTGGAGGAAGCCCAGGCCCGTCGACTTCGCGGCGCGCATGTCGTCCTCGCCGAACGCGGGTGCGAGGTGGACGATGCCGCAGCCGGCGTCGAACGTGACGAAGTCGCCCGCGACGACTTCCCAGGCGCGGCCGCCCGTCGGGTCACCGAATGGGAGTGGTGGTTCGTACTTCAAGCCGACGAGGTCGCGACCGAAGCACCGCTTGACGATCTCGTAGGGCCGGTCGCCGAGCACGGAACTCAGCAGCCCTTCACCGAGGATGACGATCTCTCTCTCGGGGGCCTTCTCCGTCGGCTCCAGACGAACCTCCACGTAGGGAAGGTCGGCTGCAACCGCGAGGCCGACGTTCGACGGGAGCGTCCAGGGCGTCGTCGTCCAGGCGAGGAGCGATCGCGGCGTTCCATCGGAGGCGGGGGCGACGCGGAAGCGAACGACGACCGACGGATCATCCGTCGTCTTGTATGCGAGGCCCACTTCCGCCGCCGACAGGGCCGTTCCCCCTTGCGGCCACCACCAGACGACCTTGTGGCCACGGTAGAGGACGCCCTTGTCGAAGAGCGTCTTCAGCGCCCACCAGACCGACTCGACGTAGGGTTCGTGGTAGGTGACGTACGCCGAATCGAGATCGAGCCAGTAGCCGATCCGATCGGTGAGGCGCTCCCAATCGCTCGTGTAGGTGAACACGGAATCGATGCAGCGTTCCGTGAACTTCTCGAGGCCGAATTCGACGATCTCGGCCTTGCCGTGGATGCCGAGTTGTTTCTCGACCTCGACCTCGACGGGGAGGCCGTGGGTGTCCCACCCGGCCTTGCGTTCCACGTAGCTGCCCGTGAGGTCGCGGTAGCGGCAGATGGCGTCCTTCAGCGTTCGCGAGAGGACGTGATGGATGCCCGGGCGACCGTTCGCAGTGGGCGGACCCTCATAGAACGTGAAGCGCGGCGCATTCGCGCGCCGTTCCTGTGCGCGGGCGAAGATCCGTTGCGCCTTCCACCGTGCGAGTACGCGATCTTCGAGATCCTGCTGGCGCCGGGCGCCCCCTATTTCCTGGAACATTCGTGGCGTCTCCGTGGATCACGGGGCCTTCGATCGATTCGGGTTTCTGTCGCGAGGCGGTCAGAGCTTCGCGATCACGCCTTTGACCAGCTTCTTCAGCTTGGGTTCGGCGTGGGCTGCGGCTTCGAGGATTTCGGACAGCTGCGCCGGCCGCAACGCGTCGGGAAGGCAGCTGTCCGTGATAATCGAGAAGCCGAGGGCGCGGGTGCCTTGGTGTGCGGCGACGATCACTTCAGGCACCGTGCTCATGCCGACGACGTCGGCTCCGATCGTCCGCAGGAAACGGTACTCCGCCCGCGTCTCGAGGTTGGGTCCGGCGACGGCGACGAACACGCCTTTCTGGAGCGTGATCTTCTCTTCCAGGGCGACGCGCTGGGCGAGGCCGATGAGCTCGCGGTCGTAGGGCTGCGACATGTCCGGAAAGCGCGGCCCGAGCTCATCGTCGTTGGGGCCGATCAGCGGGTTGGCGCCCATCAGGTTGATCTGATCGTCGATCACCATGATGTCGCTGGTCTTCCACTGGGGATTCATGCCGCCGCATGCGTTGGTCACGATGAGGGTGTGAACGCCCAGCGCCTTCATCACGCGGACCGGGTGCGTGATCTGGCGCATGGAATAGCCCTCGTAGAAATGGACCCGACCCTCCATGGCGACGACGCGCTTGCCGGAGAGCGTTCCGAACACGAGATCCCCTCGATGCGATTCGACCGTCGAGCGCGCGAAGTGCGGGATTTCGGAGTAGGGCATCGTCTTGCGGGACTCGATCTCCGAGCCCAGGCTGCCGAGCCCCGTACCGAGGATGATGCCGACCTCAGGACGCAGGTCGCCGACCGCGGCGCGCACGGCGTCGGCGGATTCGCGGATCTGCTGATTCAGTGTCGTCATGAGTGCGACGTTCCCCCGTCAATGGCCGCGAGTTTCGCGGCGAGTGAGGCCAAAGTGATACCCGAAAGGCGGATGGATTTCTCACGGCCGCTCTCGCCGGCGGAGATCCGGATCGCAGCCGCGTCGACACCGAGCGTCTTGGCGAGGAATCGCACGAGTTCCGCGTTCGCTTTGCCGCGCTCGGGCGGCGCGGCGAGGTCGACCTTGAGGGATCCCGCATGTTCGCCCGCGAGCCGCGTCTTCGGCGCCGAAGGGCGGCAGCGGACGCGGAAGACGACACCCTCCCGCGTCTCCTGGATCGTCACGCTCACCGAAGCGAATCGCGCGAGGTCGGGCGGCTCATGGGCGCCGGCGGGGCGCGACGGTTCATCAACGTGGTGCGCGTCGTTCCGAACTCGTCGAGGAGACGGTTGACCTTGCGGTACAGCCGGCCCGTGACCGACTCGTCGGTCGTCGCCTTTTGCGCGAGGTCGCGAACCTCCGCGAGTAGCGCCGCGGCCTCCGCCTCGCGCTTCGCGATGCCGATGAGGGAATCCTTCACGGCAGGATCCTTCAGGGTGTTCGCGAGGTCGAGGGCGCGGTCGGGCGCTCCACCCAGCATGAGCAGCTGCGCCGCATCGGCGTGCGTGGCGTCGTTCTTCTCGACCCAGTCCTTCAGGAAGTAGTCGTAGAACTCGACCGTGGTGAAGGATGAGAACGTGAACGGCATCTCGCCGGTCCCGCGCTTTCCGACGAGGCCCGTCGAGTTCACGCTGACGATCGTGAAGTCTCCGGTCTTCTTGCGATCCGGCGACGTCGGCAGCTTGAGCTTGAGTCCGCGCGGGATCTGCGCCTGGAGGAACTCGACCCACTGCGTGCGCAGACGGATCGCCGCATCCAGAGCCTCCAGGTCAGCGGCGATCGCCGCCTTCTGATCGGCCCGCCGGAGTTCGTTGGAGGCCTGGGTGAGCGCGGTCTTCGCCTGGTCCGGGTCGAAGTTGTGCGTGAGGCTCGTACCGACGGACTTGCGGGTCTGGAAGACGAGCTGACGATCGTGTTCCATGTCGGCGCGATTTCGTTCCTCTCCGCGGGCGCGCACTCCGGCGGCGGCGGTCGTGAGCTGTGCTGCACCGTTCTCGAACGGCTGGCGTGCGGTCCCCGTGTTCTCACCGACGAATGCCGCCGCGGCGTCACGCAGCAACTTTTCCGCGTCGTCGAGCTTGCCGGCCTGCTCGAGCGCCTTGGCGCTGTCGCCGAGAGCCGTCACGCGCGCGATCGCCTGCTTTTTCAAGGACTCGGTCAGCTGGTCGAGCGCCGCACCTTCAGCTCCGGGCCCGATCTCACGTCGAGCCTTCTGCACGGCGGCGAGCGCGTCGGCGAATCGGTCCTCCTTGGCGGCGGTCTCGGCCGCCGACTTCGCCTTCTCGATGGAGCCTCGGACGGCGGCCGCCCGCGACTCGGCCGCTGCCGCGAGCGCCGCGGCCTTGGCCTCGTTGGCGGCGACGATCTTGTCGATCGCGGTCACGCGTTCGCGGGCGTTCTTTCCGAAGGCGGTTCGGGCGTAGCTGTCCGCGACGGTCTGGTAGCGGGTGCGCAGAGCGGGCCAGTCGGCGTTGCCGGCGGCCACGGCCTGGTCCTCGGCGTCGCGCACGGCGAGGAAAGCCACGCGCGCGGCTTCGCGCTCCTGCTCGGTGGAGTTCAGGTCGCTCCCGTCGTCGGTACTCGGGCGGGTCGCCGTCGGCTTCGTGTCGACGGGGGGCGCCACGACCACTTCGGGCTTCGCTCCAAGTGCCTTCCACGCGGCGAAACCGCCGCCGGCCAGGACGACGAGCGCAACGATGGCGGCGACCAGCTTGCCTGAACCGCCCGCGGCGGTCTTCTCCAACGACTCGAGATCGTTGAGCAGGTCCTGCGCCGACTGGTACCTGGCGCCAGGGTCCTTCTGCATCATCTTCTCGATGATCGCGGCGACGGCAGGGCTGCAGTCCTTCCGCTGTTTGCGGATGGGGACGGGCTCCTCGTCGATCTGTTTCTGGATGATCTCCTGGACGTTCTCGCCGCTGAAGGGCGTCTGGCCGGCGGTGAGCCGGTAGAAGGTCGCGCCGAGCGAGTAGATGTCGGAACGCGTGTCGACGGCCTTGCCCTGGGCCTGTTCGGGGGAGATGAAATGGGGAGTGCCGAAGATGTCACTGTCTTCGCCCGTTCCCTCCGACTTCTCTCCCGAGTGGCGCGCACGCTCACCAGCGTCGCGCGCGAGTCCCAGGTCGGCGATCTTCACCACGCCTTCGCTGTTGATCATCAAGTTGTCGGGCTTGATGTCGCGGTGAACGAGGTTGCGCTTCTCGGCGTAGACGAGGCCTCGAGCCGCGTCCGTGATCACCGCGATCGCCAGGTCCATGGGGAGCGTGCCGAGCTTCGTCGCGAGGGTCTGCACGCTTCCGTTCTCGATGTACTCCATCGAGTAGTAGTGCAGCCGCTGGTCGTTGCCGACGTCGTAGACCTGGACGATGTTCGGATGGTTGAGCCGGCCGGCCGCCTGGGCCTCGGCCTGGAACCGCTTCACGAAGGCTGGATCGGCGCTGACTCGGTGGGAGAGCACCTTCAGGGCGACGACCCGGTTCAGGCTGATCTGGTTCGCCTTGTACACCGTGCCCATGCCACCGCGACCGAGGCGCTCGAGGATCTTGTATCCACCGACGACCTTGCCGGCGAGACCGCGGCCCGCGCTGGCTTCGTCCTGGTGATAGAGCAGTTGCGTCTCGCCGGCGCCGATGAAGTCGCCGAATGCGAGCGTCCGCTCCGTGATGCGTTCCTCGTTGACGAAGGTGCCATTCGACGAGCCGAGGTCGACGGCCACCCATGCACCGTTCCTCTCCTCGACGGCGAAGTGCTGCCGCGAGCAGAGGTGGTCGCTGGTGACGAGGGTCGAGGCTTCGTCCCTGCCGAAAACGAAACGGGCACCTGGCTTCAGGTCGAAACGGCGACCTCGTTCGTTTCCTCTTTCGACGATCAGGATCGGCATGCAGACAACGTTGTTCGGGCCTGGAGGGACCAGAGTCTATGTCAGCGTCCCGCCGGAAGGAATGCCGCGAAACAGCGCCGACCCGATCCTCACCATGGTGGAGCCTTCGAGGATGGCGGGCTCGAAATCGGACGACATTCCCATGGACAGTTCCGGGAGCGGGTGTTCGTGCGTTGCCAGACGGTCGCGGAGCGCGCGGGTCGCAGCAAAGATGCGCCGGAGCGTCGATCCGTCGGCGCCCTCCGGAGCCATCGTCATCAGGCCGTCGATCCGGATCCCGCTCAGCGCGTGGAGGGCGTCGATCGCTGCGGGCGCTTCCTCGGCCGTCAGGCCCTGCTTCGATGGTTCCCCCGAGATGTTGACCTGGACGAGCGCGGGGAGGCGCCGCCCTGCGTCCGACGCTCGCCGCGAGATCTCCCGGCCCAGGTCCAGGCTGTGCACGGAATGGACGATGCCCACGCGCGCGATCGAATCGCGGACTTTTCGACGCTGCCAGGTCCCGATCAGATGCCAGACGACTCCGGCCAGGCCGGGTGCCGACGCTTTCTCGACGAGGTTCTCCGGACGGTTCTCCGCCAGGTCGAGGACCCCCTCCCGGGCGAGCGCGATCGCACCCTCAACCGTCACGGACTTCGTGACGGCGACGAGGCGAACGGAGCCCGAACTGCGTCCCGCAGACCGCT
Organism: Planctomycetota bacterium; assembly: GCA_044222185.1. Lineage (GTDB taxonomy): Bacteria > Planctomycetota > CAIWVZ01 > JBGANV01. The sequence goes on along the minus strand of JBGANV010000001.1, from coordinate 1,144,294 downwards.
CTGCGGCCGAGATCCGCAGGCGGACGGACGCGAGGTTCGCCGCGACGATGGCGCGGAGATTTTCAGGCGAAGGGGTGGGGTCGGGCATCGAGCGCGCGATCAGGGGCGACGGAGACGTCCGCAGGTTTTCTTGACTCGTTTTCCTACGTGCCTATATTAGTGCCGCTTACGCGCTCGAACCGGGAAAAAAGATAGGCTGCTCAAGCTCACTTTGGAGACCGCGCTCATGCTCATTCGGAATCGGGGCATAGCCCCCGTTCTGGGCCTGGTGTTGTTGTTCGCGTCGTGTGCACAGACGACGAACACCTCGACCCAGGAGACGTCCGCGCCCCTCGCGGACAATTCCAGTCGTGTCGAAATGCTGGCGAGTGAGATGGCCGGCGTGGGAATGGAGCGCGCTTTCGCTTGGAACTGCCTCGATGGCGGGACCCTCGAGGACGCCTGGGTCAGTGGCTCAGACCTGTACCTCGAGCAGTTCAATCCGGCGAAGCGCCAGTACGAAGTCATCTGCGTCGACCTGAAGGTGGGTGAGCGCAAGTGGGTGGTCGTGCTGGGACCGAAGAAGGTCCGCCTGGATCCTCGCCCCGGCGATCGCTACGTCGTGTTCGTCACCGAGACCGACGGCGGGATGATCGTCGTCAATCGCCGGACGGGGGCTCACGAGTTCCGCATGCGGACCGAGCTCAACGTGGCCACGACGATGCCGCTGGCGTCGACGGACACCACGGTGTTCGCCGCCGGCCTCGCGACCAACCAGATCCTCGCGCTCAACCCCGTCGATGCGCGGACCGCGTGGCGTTTCGCCGCGACGTCCGTCATCACGGCCGGTCCCATCGTCACTCCGCGGCTTCCACGGGGTCTCGCAATCGTCGGCGGGCTGGATGGCGAGGTCGTCGCCGTCCCCGCGATGGGATGGAACGAGGTTGCCCCTGTCGACGCCGCATGGCGGACGCGCCTCCTCGGAGCCTGCAACGCACTCACGATGTCGGACACGGTCGAGGCCGGGAAGCACTCCGTGAGCCTCATCGCGTCCTGTCAGGATCGAGGGCTGTACTGCCTCGACGGCGCAACGGGCGTTTCTCGCTGGACCTACCGGACGGAGTCACCCTTCGTCACGGCGGCCACCGTCAGCGGGAACGTCGTCTTCGCGCACAACGCGGATCGCCTCGTCGCGGTCGACCTGACGACCGGCCTGAGCGTGTGGCGCGCGTCCGACGTCGACAAGGCGCCGGAGGGCTTCGAGCTCGCGACCGAAGGCCTCGCGTACAACGCCAAGCGGGCATACCTCCGCGGCCACGGCCACGAAGTCTGGCGCGTCGACGCCAAGACCGGCCGGACGACCGCCAAAGCGACACTCGGCTCCTTCGACTGGGTCATGGGCGCACCGGAGGCCAACCTCCTGCTCGGACTCACGAAGGACGGTTACGTCATCGCCTACAAGTGACCTGAACGGTCATCGGTGCCGGGTGCGGCCCTTCGGTCCGCGCCCACGGCACACTCCCGTCGACCCACGCGGTCCATCGCATTCCAGGGGTCGACGGGACCGCGGCGGAACGCACTCCCACGACCCACGCGATCCGCCCGTCGGCGATCAGCACTGGGACCCGCCGGCGGAACGCGCGCGGAACGTGGCGATTCGACAGCAGGTCCGCGAGACTTTGCGTGCCGCCGTTCTCCAGTGGGAATCGGTCACTCGGCCGCGCGCGGCGTACCGCGACGTTCGGGCAGCGACCATCGCCGTCACGCGACTCCGCACGCAATGAGATCCGCCTCACGCCGTCGTCGAACAGGACCCATTCCGATTCGCCAGCCGCGACCGGCGGCCCAGGGTCCGTCGCGGGCGGGTCGCGAAAAACGTGGATGCGGCCGTCTCGCCGTTCGATCCACACCCCACGCTTGATCTCCCAGGCGGCGGTGTCGGTGCCACCGAGCGCGTCCTCGAGCTGGCGCACGAGCTGCCACGACGCCGGGCCGACGATCGTTCGGTCCTCGTTGCAAAGTGCGCGCAGGATCCAGGCCCGCGCCAGGCGCGCCTCCTGCGTCAGGGTTCGCGCGTCCAGCACGATGAGGCCGGGCTCGCGGTGGATCAAAAGCCGCGGTCGCACGGCGTTCACGCGGGCGGCGCAGGCTTCGGTGAGAGCGGAGGACTGGCGGCGGACGCGCGCGAGCACGGTCGCCGTCGCGTCGCTGGTCTTTTGGAGCGCCGGTAGAAGCGCCAGACGCACGACGTTGCGCCGGTGAGCGGGGGCCGCGTTCGATTCGTCTTCGGAGATCGGCAGGTCTCCCAGTCGAGCGCCGAGTTCGGACTTGCGCAGGTCGAGGAAGGGGCGGACGAGCGTGCAACCGGGGATCAAGTCTCGTGCAGGGGGCATTCCCGCGAGTGCCTGCGGCCAGCTCCCGCGCAGGAGCGCCAGGATCACGTGTTCATCCTGATCGTCGCGGTGGTGGCCGAGGACGAGGTGGGTGATTCGCACGGTGGCGGCGACCTCCCGAAACACCGCGTAGCGGGCTTCGCGGGCCGCGAATTCGATCGAGCGACTGCCGCCTCGATCGCGCGTCAGGACATCTGCCTTCCGAACGAGGAAGTCGACTCCCAGGATTTCGCAGCATCGCGCGACGGCGCGTTCGTCGGCGAACGCGGCGGCGGGGCCGCGCAGTCCGTGGTCGACGTGGATCGCGGTGACGGTGAAACCCACGCGACACCCGAGAGCCGCGGTGGCCGCGAGAGCACTCGTCGAATCGGGGCCGCCCGACACGGCCACGCCGACGTGGTCGCCCTTCGCGAATCCGCAACGCAGCAGCGCGCGTTCGAGGGGGTCGAGGGGTGTTCGGGCTTGGGAGTCGGTCATGCGCGGGCCGGGTTCGGCGGGGCCTCCGTTCGATGATAGTCGCCGCGCGTCGGACGGTCGATGCCAGGGACCCCGTGTGCTAAGACCCGCACCAACGATCACGTCGAACTTGAAGCCGGAACTCCGACCGACATGAACAAGCTCACCGTTCGCGACATTCCCCTCAAAGGCCGGCGCGTTCTCATGCGGGCCGACTTCAACGTGCCCCTGAAGAACGGTGTCATCACGGATGCCACGCGCATCACCGAAAGCCTGGCGACGATCCGCCACGTGATCTCGCAGGGCGGACGCCTCGTCATGATGTCCCATCTCGGGCGTCCCGACGGAGAGCGCATGCCAGAGGCGTCGCTCGCGCCGGTCGCCGAGCGCTTGTCCAAGGAACTCGGGCAGAAGGTCGGGCTCGTGTCGGACATCGTCGCGCCCGAGGCCGCCAAGGCCGTCGCCGCCCTGAAGGATGGCGAGGCCCTGCTGCTCGAGAACGTGCGGTTCTGGCCGGGGGAGACGAAGAACACGCCGGAATTCGCCAAGGCCCTGGCGAGCCTCGGGGATGTCTTCGTCAACGACGCGTTCGGGTCGTCTCACCGCGCCCACGCCTCCGTGAGCGGTGTGGCAGCCTTCATGCCGGCCGTCGCAGGGTTCCTCGTCGAAAAGGAGCTGGCAGCGTTCGACAAGATCATGGGCCATCCGGTCCGCCCCTTCGTCGCGATCCTCGGCGGAGCCAAGGTCTCGGACAAGATCCTCGTGATCGAGTCCCTGATGACGCGCGTCGATTCGATCCTCATCGGCGGCGGAATGGCCTACACGTTCCTCGCGGCGCAGGGAGTCCCGATCGGCAACTCGAAGGTCGAGCCGGACAAGGTCGAACTCGCGCGGAAGATCATCTACGACGCCAGCGCGAAGGGGATCGCTCTTCACCTTCCCACGGACCACTTGTGCGCGAACGAGTTCAAGGAGACGGCGGAGCGTCGCCTCGAGGTCGGTCAGATTCCCCACGGATGGATGGGGCTCGACATCGGTCCCGGGACGATGCGAATCTTCCGCGACCAGATCATGAACGCGAAGACGGTGCTTTGGAACGGCCCCATGGGCGTCTTCGAGATGACGCCGTTCGCCGAGGGAACGAAGGCGGTCGCCGAAGCCTGCGCTGCGTCGACGGCGGTGACGATCGTCGGCGGCGGAGATTCGGCTGCCGCGGTGAACAAGTTCGGCCTCGCGTCGAAGATGGCTCACGTGTCGACGGGGGGCGGCGCCAGCCTGGAGCTGATCGAAGGGAAGATCCTCCCCGGCATCGCGTGCCTGAAGGATCGGGCATAGGATGATCGCGAGCCCGGGGACGCGGAGACCGGAGACATGATCAAGATCGCACCATCCGTCCTCGCGGCGGACTTCACGCGACTCTCCGAAGAGATCGACTCCGTACGCAAGGGCGGGGCGGACCTCCTTCACCTCGACGTGATGGACGGGCACTTCGTCCCCAACATCACGTTCGGACCTCCTCTCGTCGCCTCGATCCGGCAGGCGACGACCATGACACTCGACGCCCATCTGATGATCACCGACCCCATGACCTACGCGAAACCGTTCGCGGAGGCGGGTGCGGACATCATCTCGTTCCACCTGGAGGCGGTGAAGGATCCGAGCCCCGTCATCGATCATCTGCAGGCGCTGGGTGTCAAGCCCGCCATGGTGGTCAACCCGCAGACGTCGGTCGCCGGGCTCCGACCCCACCTCGGCAGACTCCACATGATCCTCGTGATGTCGGTTCATCCGGGCTTCGGTGGACAGCGCTTCATGCCCGAGGTTCTGCCCAAGCTTCGCGAACTGCGGCAGATGGGTTTCGAGGGGGATCTGGAGATCGACGGCGGCATCAACGCAGACACGATCGGAGCGGCCGCCGCCGCAGGCGCGACGGTGATGGTGGCTGGCTCCGCCGTGTTCGGTCAGAAGGATCGGGCGGCCTCGATTGCGCGACTTCGCGAGCGCGCCGCGTCGGCACTGCCGGCAGCGGTGAAGGAGACCTGACATGCGCTGGAGGAGCTTCGGCAAGAAGAAGGACATGCCCGAGGGGCTCTGGATCAAATGCAAGAAGTGCAACCAGACGCTCTTCCAGAAGGATTTCGAGAAGAACCTGAACGTCTGCATGCACTGCGGAGCGCACTCCCTCCTTGCAGGTCGCCGTCGGGTCGATTCCCTCGTGGACGAAGGCACGTTCGACGAGATGTGGAACCAGCTCTACCCCAGGGATTTCCTCGGCTTCGTCGACAAGGAGCCCTATCCGGAGAAGCTCGCGCGCACCGTCATCAAGTCCGGTGAGACCGAGGCCGCGATCGCCGGCGTCGGGCTCATCGAAGGGAAGCCCGTTTCGCTCTGCGTCCTCGACTTCGGATTCATGGGCGGGTCCATGGGCTCCGTCGTGGGGGAGAAGGTTGCGCGGGCCGTCGAACTCGCAACCGAGCTCAAGATCCCCGCAGTCCTCGTGAGCGCGTCGGGCGGAGCCCGCATGCACGAGGGCGTCCTCTCGCTCATGCAGATGGCCAAGACCTCCGGCGCTCTCCACCGGCTGGACAAGAGCGGTGGGCTCTGCATCTGTGTGCTCACGGATCCCACGACGGGTGGCGTCACGGCATCGTTCGCCGCCCTGGGCGACGTCATCGTCGCCGAGCCGGACGCCTTGATCGGGTTCGCCGGGCCCCGAGTCATCCAGGAGACGCTGCGAACGGATCTGCCGGAAGGGTTCCAGCGATCCGAGTTCCAGCTCGAGCACGGGTTCGTGGACAAGATCGTCAAGCGCCACGAACTCAAGCACACGCTCGCGCAGCTCGTCGACCTCTTGTTCACATACAAGCCGGAGACGATGAAGCGCTTTGCAACCAAGTCCACCGCAGTCGCGGAGTGACGTGACCATCAACCACGAACGAGCGATCCACCGCATGTGTCGCCTCTTGGAACCGATCGGCTATGCGGTGCTGCTCGTGGGCGTCGCGACGCTCGGTGCGTGCACGCTCTCCGAGGAGATGCAGAGCCAGCGGGGCGTTTCTCAATCGAAGGATGAACGGGACGCGTTCGTCGCGCTCCGAGCCGAGGCGACGACGGTTCGCTTGGAGCCGGGGCGCCCGGTCTCCCTCGTCGAACTGCTCGAGAGCGTCGAGGGTGGATCCATCGACCTGCAGACGGTTCGCGCCCAGGTCGCCCAGGCTTCCGCTGGCGTGGACGAGGCACGATCGGCGCTGCGCCCCAACTTCGAGATCCGTGCAGGCCTCCAGTCCAAGGCCAAGGCCCCCGGAAACGCGTTCTTCCATCAGGACAAGACCGTCGTCGATCTCACGATCGACCTTTCGATTCCGCTCGACGTCAGCGGTCGGCTCGCGGAGTCCGTTCGGGCCGCCCAGGCACGCTACCGGAGCGCGGAGCAACGCCTCGCCGCCGCAGGACGCGAACAACGCTTCCTCGTGGCGCAGGCCTATTTCACGATGCTCCAGGCTCAGGAACTCGGCGACGTCAACCGAGCGTCCATCGCCGCTCAATCTCGGGAACTCGCGGATGCCCAAGCGCGTTTCGACGCCGGGTTGCTGCGCCGGAACGACGTGCTCGTCGTGGAGGTGGCACTCACGAACACGCGCCAGCGCGGCGAGGAGATCGCCAGCGCCGTGGCTCAGTCGCGCCGTGCGCTGAACGCAGCCGTCGGCCTGCCCATCGATCACCCGACGGAGGTCGTCCCGTGGCAGGAGGTGATCGCGCTCCCGACGAACGTCATCGAACTGCTGGACCGCGCTCGATACGACAACCCGTCGGTCGACGTCCTCGTGGAGACGCGCCAGGCACTGCTCCACGAATTGGAGTCGAACCGCCGGGCGAACTGGCCCGAGTTGAGCGTCGGCCCTCAACTGACGTTCACGAGCGACTCGTTGAGTCAGCCGAACACGAACATCGCAGGCTTCCTCTCGTTGAACTGGAATCCGGACTTGAGCGGTCGCATCGAGGCGCGTTCGGCGGGGCTCGAAGCCCAGATCGTCGAGAGCGCCTGGGCCGTGACGGCGACGCTTCGCCAGCTCGAGCAGCGCATCCTGGACAACTTCCGAAGGGCCGTCGAGAAGCAATCGGCGCTCGCGGCAGCAACCACGTCCGTGGGTTCGGCCCGCGAGAACCTCCGGATTCTCGAGGAACAGCTGCGTGCCGGGGTGGCGACGGGGCGCGAGGTCCTCGAGGGCGAGGCCCTCGTCGCTGAACAGGAGGCGACGCTGCGAACCTCACGGCACCAGGCCAACCTCGCCGTCTTCCAGGTCATGAACGACTCGGGTGTCGATCCGATGGATTTCGCCAGGCGGTTCGTCCGCGACTGAGCTCGACCGATGGCACCGAAGCCGGTCCGCCCGTCGCACGCCCTCCGAAGCGACGGAGGCCGATGGTGGATCGAATGGCGCGGGCGGCGGGAACCCCCGCTCTTCTACTGCACGCCCGACCCCGACGCGGAGGCGGTCCGCAGGTTCCGTGAGGCCGGAGTCGTCGGGGTTTCATTCACGGCAACCGCCGACTTCCATCCCTACCGTCTCGCACAGCCGGTCTGGACGGCTCCAGGAACCTACGACTACGCGGAGCTGGATCGCCGGGCTCGGGCGGCCCTGGCGGGCGCGCCCGATGCGTGCCTGATTCCGCGGGTACATCTGTGTTCGCCGCCGTGGTGGGACGCTGAACATCCGCAGGAACTCGTGACGTTCGCGGACCGACGCCCGGAGGATCCGTTTCTCCACGGCTACTCCAAGTCGACCTGCGTTTCGTGGAGCTCTCGAGCCTGGCGAGCTGCGGCGGCCGAGAACCTCCGGCACTTCGCCCGACACGTGGCGCGGCAGGACTACGGCGAGAACGTCGGCGGAATCCTCGTCGCGTCCGGCAACACCGAGGAGTGGTTCCAGGTCGGAACGATGGAGGGTTGGCTCCCGGATTACAGCGAGCCGGCGCGTGTGGCGTTCGCCGATTGGGCCCTGTCGAGGTACCCGGGACCCAATGCGTTGGCGGAACGCTGGGGCGTGCCCGTCGACCCTGACCGGATCGAAATCCCCCCGAAACAACTTCGCCGCCGGCCGAGCGTCGCGCGTTTCCGCGATCCCAGGGCGCAGGCCTGGGTGCTCGACTTCGACGCGTTCCTCGCAGACGAGGCCGCAACGTTCATCGGAGACCTCTGCGGCGTCATCGGCGAGGAGTCGGGTGGGCGTTGGTTCGCCGGGGCCTTCTTCGGCTACCTCATCGAGATGCCCTTCCACGGCGAGGGGGTGTTTCACGGCGGACACCTGGGGTTGAGCCAGCTCCTCGCCGATCCCCGCGTCGACTTCCTCGCGAGTCCGGGCTCCTACACCAATCGCGATCTGCGGCGCGGGGCCGCCCAGACGATGATGCCGCTGGGGTCGTTGAGGCGCGCCGGCAAGGCCGCGTTCCACGAAAATGACGTGCGAACGCACCTCCTCTTCGACAACGCCGGGTACGGCTGGACGGAGACACCTTCGCTGACGGCGTCGGCGCAGGTCCGCGAAGCAGGCCTGGCGCTCGCCAATGGCATGGGCTTCTGGTGGTTCGACATGACGGGCTCGTTCTACGACGACCCGGCGACGCTGGCTGCGGTCACGGAGGTGGTGAGTTGCGCGCGCGAGCCCTGGTCGGCTCCGCCGCGGGTCGACGTGGCATTCGTCATCGACGAGGACTCGCTGGCCGTCACCGACTATTGGTCCGACCGGTATGCCGACGTGATCCCGAGGCAGATGACCGAGTTGAGTCGCGCCGGCGTGTCGCACGAAGCCGTGCTGCTCGACGAACTCGATGAGTCCCACGGATACACGTGGCTCGTGTTTCCGAACCTCTTTCGGGTCGAGGCGCGGACGCTGGAGCGCGTGCGCCGGCTGGTTCGCGGCGCAAAGGGCGCGTTGTTCATCGGTGCCGTGGGGCTGGCGCCGACGTCGGCGGGCGAGGGGCCCGGCGTGGCGCAGGTCACGGGACTGCCCGCGACGGCGATCTCGCGAGCGAGTCCCGTGGAGGTGCGGTTGACCGCCCCCGATCTACTCGTCGCTGGTGAGCCATCGGGCTTCGGTCGCCGGTTCTGGCAGCCATGGCTCGTGAGCGCGCGCCCGGAGGAGGTGGACGTCCTCGGCGTGCACGCGGCCACGGCGGAGCCCGCGTTGTTCCGCGGGCACGTGAGCGGAAGGCAGGTCAGCTATTCGGCAGACGCCGTGGTCCCTGCGCACGTTCTTCGGCGACTCGCCCGGGACGCGGGCGTTCACGTTTGGATGGCGAGCGGAGATTGGTGCTCCGTCAATGGCGCGATCCTCGCGATCACGGCCCGAGCCGCCGGCGTTCGCGACGTCTGTGTGCCTGCCGGATTGGGGCTTCGGGCCCTCCCGAGCGGGGGTGACCTGCCACTGGATCGCGGGGTGGCTCACGTCCCCATGGCAGCCGGCGCCTCGATGATCCTTCGCATCACGGTGAATGGGCGCTGAGGCCGCACGATCGTGCGAGCTCGGCGACGCGTGCGGCGCAGTCACCCGCGATCAGCGTGATGCGATCGGATGGCCAGGCTCGGAGCAACGCCGCACGTGAATGCTTCACGCACAGGCGCCACGTTCCGTCGATCGGCCCCGGAGATAGCGGCGCTGCCTGGAGGTGAAAGAGGCGTGGACCTTCGGGGGCGAAGACGACCCGCGCGCACGTCAACGAATTCGACGTCGCGCCGTCGGGGACCTGCCAGGGAGCACCATCCAGGATCATCTCACCGTCGGCGAAGTGTCGGATCGTGAGCGTCGCGGCTGCGCGAGCCGGCCGGAGTTGTCCAGGGTCGTTGAAGCGCGAGGGCGCGCGCAGCGTCGGTTCGGGCAACGCGCGCTGGAGAATCGCCTGCGTGAGAGCACCCGCGTCGTCACCATCGGCGACTGCCGCGATCGACGGCCATGCGGTTCCGTCCGGGCCGGTGAGCTGGCTGATCCCCGTGGCGATCCGCGCTCCAGACAGCCGTGATCCGAGTTGGGGCCCGAGGGCCACGCTCTGCGCATGACATTCATCCGCCAGGTCGCGGGCGACGAGCACAGCGGCCCGATGGGCCGGCTCCGTCGGGTGGCAATCGATCGCGATGGCGCGCAGCAGGCGCGGATCGATGGGTCGTCCGTCGGCGCGAAGGATCTCCCGCACACGACGGTGGAACTCGGCGGCGTCGACCGAGGTCACCGAGATTCCCACCTTCTCGTGCGCATCGGCACGGGGGATCTGCCAATGGAGGGGGACCTGATCCGACGGGGCGATCCTCAGGTGGTGATGGCGACGCAGGTCGTCGCGGAACGCCATTCGCACTTCGAATTTGCGAGCCTCGTCCCGCAGGACCTCCACATCGTCGCCGAACGCGCCGAACGCACGATCGGACTCCTGCACCGTGGCAACGTGGACGGAATGGCGCCGATGAACGAGCCGCAGCTCGGCAGAAACGCAGGCCGCCTCGCCCGAGCCGCCGTCCAGGCCGTCGAATCCCAGGAGTACGACGGGGAGCGGCGGGCTCACGATGGCGTCCAGGTAGCGAACCAGTGCGGTCGCCGCACGCCCACCGCCGGTTTGGGGAAAGAAGAGGACGATGACCCGGACGTCGCGCTCGAGGAGGTGGTGAAGCTGCAGTCGCGCGGCGGAGATGGAGTCGACGAAGTGTTCATCCGGGTGGAACGGCTCGCCACCAAGCGCAGGTGCGAGCTGCCAGCCCGAAAGCGTGAAGCGGAGCCGCTCTTCCAGCGCAAACAGGTCGTTTCGACGCGTCACGTCGCTCCGCCAGCCCGGCGGGAGGAACGTCAGGATGCCGGTGTCCATGGTCCTGTGGCTCGTTCGGGTGCGGAGAGGTCCTGGAGAAGTGCGAGCCTCCGGAACTCGGGGCTCGTGGCCAACAGTTCGGTGTACGTCCCGCGGGCGACGATCTGGCCTTCGTCGATCACGAGGATGAGGTCGGCGTCCCGGACGGTGGACAGTCGGTGGGCGATGAGGAAGGCCGTTCGTCCTTCGAGCAGCCGTCTCAACGCCGTGTGGACGGCGCGCTCCGTTTGGGAATCCAGCGACGAGGTCGCCTCGTCGAGGATGATGATGCGTGGGTCGCGCAGGATTTCGCGGGCGATGGCGAGGCGTTGTCGTTGTCCGCCGGAGAGCGTCACGCCTCTCTCGCCGACGCGGGTCTCGAATCCCTTCGGCAGCGCTTCGACGAAGTCGAGGCAGCATGCGGCCTCCGCCGCGGCGCGGACGTCTGCCGGCGTCGCTGCGGGCGATCCGTACCGGATGTTCTCCGCGATCGTGCGGTCGAACAGGAAGACGTCCTGCGGCACCAGCCCCATCCGCGCTCGCAGCGACCGGACCTCGATTTCGCGCAGGGGGACGTCGTCCACGAAGATCTCTCCCGACGTGGGTTCGAAGAACCGCGGGATCAGGGAGAGCAGCGTCGTCTTGCCGGCTCCGCTTCGACCGACGAGCGCGACCGTCGTCCCGGCGGCGACGTCGAGCGAGATGTCTCGCAGGACCAGTTCACCGTCCGGCGCCGGCCTGTAGCGGAACGACACGCTTTCGAAGCGCACGCGGCCGTCGATCCTCGTGAGGACGTGGGTGCCCGTGGGTTGGCGATGGAGCTTCCGCGCTTCCAGCAGGTCGACGATCCGATCGAGCGACGCGAGTGAGGTCTGGAACGCGGGGTTCAGTCGCCCGAGAGTGGCCGCTGCGTCGAAGAGCTGTCCGAGGAGGATGAAGAAAGCGAAGAGCTGGCCCTGTGTGAGCTCTCCCTTCGCCATCAGGTATCCGGCGAGCACGAGCAACATCAGTGGGAAGAGTCCACCGAGCACGACCGTGGGATGGCCGGTCCACAGTCCGAAGAAGTCCCGCCCGACCGTCGTGCGCACGGACCTCGCGAGGAGGTCTCCGAAACGATGCGCTTCGAACCCCTCCGAGGCGGTGGCACGCACCAACTGGTGGCCGGATAGCGCCTGATGCAGTCCGGCGTTCAGCTCGGCGGCCCGTTCGCGAACGTCGGTGCTGCGGCGCCTCAGGGGTTTCACGAACAGCGCCTGGATCCCGAGAAGTCCTGCCGCACCGGCCACCGCCGCCAGCGCAAGCCGCCATTCACGCACGACGAGGATCGCCGCGACGACCAGAAGCTGGACGGTGGCGGTGACGGCCGACGCGAAGGTATCCGCCATGACGCCGCCCAGGTTTGCCGCGTCGTCGGAGAGTCGGGACATCGTCTCGCCGGTCTCGCGACCCTGCGTGAACGAGAGGCCGAGCGATTGGTTGACCCGGAACAGGTGCAACCGCAATCGGTGAATCGTCTTGTTCTGGAACAGCGTCGTGCACGCCCCGCGAGCGAGGGAAAGCAGCGCCGCCGCGAACGTCAGAAGGCCGAGGCCCAACGCCAGGCGCCAGAGTTCGCCCAGATCCCGGTTGGCGACGGCGTCGTCGAACACGCGCTGTACGAGGAACGGAGTCGCCCAGGCGAGTGGGAGTCCTGCGAGGAGGATCGCCAGGATGAGGCCCACGTAGCGCCGCTGCGGCCGCGTGTACGGTCGCAGGGCGCGCAGGAGCTCGCGTGCACTGCGCGTGCGTTCGGGGGCTTTGGGCGACGGCATGGCGGCGGATCGTATCAGCGCCATCGTCGCGAGGTCGCGACCCCACGGGCCCGATTCCGCCGCGGGGCACGAGGCGAATTCGTTCTGGGGCGGCCATCCAGGTGTTAGATGCCCGGACCATGCGGCCCCTGATGGAACGACTGAAGCTCCTGATGCCCACGGCATCGAAGCGCACGCTGAAACAGCTTCTCGACCACGATCGCGTCGTTGTCGACGGCACGGCGGTCCGCGGTGGCGCCGAGCTCGTGGCGGATTCGGCGCGAATCGAGATCCGTCCCAAGGAGGCTCGGGCAACCGCGGACGACGCCATTCCGATCGTCCACATCGACGACGACATCATCGTCGTGGACAAGCCGCCTGGCTTGATCAGCGTGTCGGAGCGGTCGAGCGCGCAACGCTCGGCGTGGTCCGAGCTGCGCCACGCGCTCCGTGAGCGCGGGACGGATTCGGACGTCCACCTCGTTCACCGCCTCGACAAGGAGGCGTCCGGGCTGCTCGTGTTCGCGAGAACGGACGCGGCACGCGAAGGCCTGAAGGCGGCGTTCGCGACCCATGCGATCGACCGTCACTACGCTGCCATCGTCTCCGGGCAGATGGACGCGCCGAGCGGGGAGTGCGCAGGACGGCTGGTCGAGCTCGACGATGCTCGGCACCACGTCCGCTCGCTTCGGCGCGGGGATCCTCGCATGCTCCGCGACCGATCGGAGGACGCCCTCACGCGGTGGTTCGTGCGACACTCGGGACCGAGGGTGTCCGCGCTCGAGGTCCGGCTCGAGACGGGACGGAAACATCAGGTGCGGGTGCATCTTTCGGAAGCCGGTCATCCGATCCTGGGAGACGAGTTGTACGACGGGGCACCGTCGAAGCGACTCATGCTGCACGCGTGGATCCTGGGCTTCCAGCATCCGATCACGGGCCGGAAGCTGCGCTTCGTCTGTCGTCCGTCCGCCGCGTTTGAACGAATCGCCCCGGGTGCCTTCGCGGGGCCTGCGGCTATCACGCCCCGGCCGATTCGTTCTTGACCGCGCGCACACGCCGAGCACCGCGGCGCAGACACGAGGCCGGTTCTGTGTCATGATGCCCGCTCGGCGTGCCGATACAGCACGGGCGATCCGTGCCTCGGCCTCGCTCGGTCCGCCAGTCATGCCTCCCGTTTCCGTCCGCAACGAGCTCGTCGTTCCCGCACGCGGCATGTCCGCGGCGCTCGCCTGCGCCCTGACGCCGAGGTCCGAGCGCGGAGGTCGGCGCGTGGCACTCCTTCAGGAAGGCGGCGGCATGCGCGGGGCGTTCGGCGCCGGCGTTCAGGCCGGGCTCTGGGAGGCTGGCGTTCCGGTCGACGCGTTCGACGCGCTGTACGGGACGAGCGCGGGGGCGCTGAACTTCATGTACTGGGTTTCGCAGCGGACGCGTCAGGGGACGCGGGTCTACATCGACGAGCTGTCGAGGGCGAAGGAGCCGCCGTTCTTCCTCTACCGCAACGCGCCGCACCTCATGGCGCGACTGGCGGCGGGACGCCCGGTGATCAACCTCCATGCGGTGGAGGTCGCCATGACGCGCGCGCGGCCCATCGATCTCAACGCGGTCGCCGGGTTTCATGCACCGATCTACTTTCCGATCACTCACGCCTACGACTTGACGACCAAGTTCGTCGACGTTCGCACGTTGCCGCGCGACGACATGCTGCCGAGCCTGCTCGCGGCGGCGTCCGTTCCGGTTCTCGCCAACGCCTACGACCTCAAACATGGGATGTACATCGACGGGGCCTGTGGCGCGCCGCTTCCCGTCGTCGAGGCGATCGCCGGCGGATTCACGGACCTCGTCGTGATCCTCACGCTGCCGCCCCCGAAAGGGCCGGCCTGGTACGAAACGCTCCTGCTCTACACGCTGGCGGGGCGGCGGGGCCTGCATTCCAGCGTAGCCCTCGCCGTTCGCGCAGGCCGGCACGCGCGCAAGGTCGCGCTCGGGATCCTCGACCATCCGCCGACCGGCGTGAACATCACGGTCATCGCTCCGCCTGCGCGACTCATTCGCTCGCTCGAGCAGGACTCGCGGATCATCGAGGCCGCCGTCGACGAGGGGGTCCGCGTCGCGAGGCAGGCCGTGGATCTCGCTCGGAGCCAGCCGGGCGTACGAACCGGTTGACAGGAGCGGCGCCGCGGGCGAGAGTCCGGCCCATGAAAGGCACCGGCTACGTCATCCGCCGCTACGAATCCGGCGACGAGACCGCGATCGCGGACCTCTTCAACAAGGTCTTCGGTCCAGCGGACCCCGAGTTCCAGCCGCGCGACGCCCAGTGGTGGCGGTGGAAATACGCTCGGAACCCCGCGGGTAGTCACACGCTCGTCGTCGAGGACCCGGACGGTCGCGTCGTGGCACATTACGGCGGCGTTCCCCTCCGTGTTCGTGCCGACGGGCGCGAGTATCGCTTCGGTCAGAACTGCGACGCCTACTCGGATCCGACGATCCGACGTGGCCTGAGGAACCCGGGGCTCTTCGTGCGGCTCGCGCAGGCGTACGCGTCGACGTTCGGCGGGAGTCACGAGGACGTCGTCATGTACGGCCTGCCCGTACCCGACCACTACCGCGTCGGCGTCCGCTACCTCGACTACTGGATGCTGCGGTCGCAGATGATGCTGGTTTGTCGCGACGGCGCGCGGCTCCCGGAATGGGCGCCGGCGATGCACGCCATTCCCGTCACGTCGTTTCCATCCGAGATGGACGAGTGCTTCGAGCGGCAAGCCTCGATCTTCGGATGCATGGCGGTCCGGGATTCTCGATTCCTGAACTGGCGGTTCACCGATGCACCCGGCAACCCGTATCGCATGGCGATCTCGCGGCCGGGTGAGGGGGGCGCAGTCCGCGGTTACGTCGTTTATCGCAACGCGAAGATCGCAGCGCGGCCCTACGGTGTGATCGTCGACTGGATGCTCGATCCGTGTGACACGACCGCGGGGCAATCTCTGTTGCGTTGGGCCGCCGAGCGCGCGGCGCAGGACGGGCATCGAGAACTCGCGTTCATCTGCCCGACGTCCAGCCCCTGGTTCGCGCAGTTCCAGGATTGGGGGTTCGAGGCCGAGCCGACGCCCTACGTGATGACGGCGCGGCCATACCACCAGAAGTTCGAGCCCGAGTACCTGCGGCGTCATTGGTACTACACGCTCGCGGATTTCGACCTCGTGTGACGGAGCGACGATGAGTGGTTTCAACATCCGGCCGTCCACCGAGGCGGACTTGGACGGCATTGCTCGAGGCTTCGCGAGCGCGACCGCGCGCCCGTTCGAGAACGTCCGCCACATGATCGGTCACGCCCTGGGCGGCAACCCGTTCGGGTGCTCGTCCATCGTGGCGGAGGACTCGAGCGGGAGAATCGTCGGTCACCTCGGCGCCTCGCACGTTCCCATGCAGATCGGCGAGCACGAGATGACGTTCGGGCGGCTGTTCGGCTGTTGGACTGACGAGCTCTACCGCGTCGGCGGCATCCACGGGTCCTTCGTTGCGATGGACGAGACGTTCGCCGAGTACGCGGAAGCCGGCGGGCGGGTTCACGCGGTGTTCGGATTGGTGCATGAGTCCGATTGGTGGTTCCTGCGGCGCGTGCGCGACTTCAAACCCGTGCGGACGGAGATTCGCGCCGTACGCCTGCCGGCGCCGTTTCAGACGCAGTGCGACCTGGACGTCCGCCGGCTGACCAGTGATGAACTCGACCGTCTGCCGCGCCGGACGGCAGCCCGCAGCATCGACGTGCGGCGCGACGGCGCGCTCATGCGTTTCCGTACGTCGAACCCGTGGCGCGACGATTTCGTGCTCGGGGTCGTCGATCGCGATGGATCGGTCCGGGGCCATGCGATCGTGCGGCCCCGCGGTGAGGTCGTGATCGTGATGGAGTTTCGTGTCCCGCCAGAAGACGAGGTCGCGGCTCATGCGCTCCTCGGCGCCGTGATCGGGACGGGGGAGCGTCGGGTCGAGGCGCCCTCCTTTGCGCGATCGCCCTGGCTATTGACGTTCGCGCGCGCCGGCTTTCGCGTCGCGCCCGAGGACGGAGCCTATCTGGGCATCCGTGCCGCATCGCCGCGGGTCAATGCCGAGGCCCTCGCCGAAGAGTGGGATGCGGCCGCCGCCGACCTGGGACGTGCACCTCAACCGCGCTTCATTCACGCGGAGGACATCGTGGTTCCGCCTCCACTCGGCACGACATCCGGTCGCGACAAGCACGTGTGAAAGCCACGTGTTCGGCGACGAAATCGATCACTGAGGAAGAGACTCACCCGACCTGCGTTTTCCCAACTGGAAAAGCCGCTGGGGTTTGCACGACCCCAGGGACCGGAGGTATCTTCCGGCGACCTCGTGTCGCGTCGGCTCGTCCTCGGCGTCGCGACTTCTGAGAGCCCTCACATGAATGCAAGCGGTACCAGCATCAGCCTCGGATCGATCGTGGGGCGGTCGCTGTTTCCCATCACGGCGCTCGCAATCGTCGTCGGCGCCGTGTTCTGGGGACCGTGGATCAGCCTGATCCTCGCGTACCTGTGGTGGCGCATCGTCGCGCGCATCGCCTGAGCCATGAGCACACAGACACAGGATACGACGGGCCCTGAACGCAAGCCGATCCTCGCGCATCCGCAGGACATCCATTGCGTCGTATTCCACGTCGTGCTGACGCTCGGGTACGTCCTCGCGATGATCCTCTATCTGCACCCGGTCGGCGCACTCGCCGTCATCGAGACGAGCGTGCTCGCGCGGCTGGCCTACGTCGCCGCGTGCGCGCTGATGCTCGGGTGGTGTTCCGGGATCAACGTCGGTGTGAACTTCCACAACCACACCCACCGGAAGATCTTCAACAGCCCGGCGCTGAACACGTGGTTCGGGCGGACCTGGACGGTGTCGGGCGCGTGGCCATCCTTCTTCTGGCAGCACGCCCACGTGACGGTCCACCACGCGCACCTGCTCGAGGACATCGACTGGACGCTGCCGAAACAACGGCCCGACGGGTCGTTCGAGAACATCTACACGTACTCGTTCTTCGCGTGGCCGTTCCGCTACACCCCGGCGCTTTGGAAGGACTTCACGGGCGGCCGGTGGGAGGCACGCATCGGGCGCAAGGCATTGATCGAATTCGTGATCTTCCTCGCGCTGTGGTCGATTCCGTTCCTGATCGATCCAGTGATGGCGCTGGGGCTGTGGCTGCTTCCCGCGATCGTGGCCAACGCGATGGTGATGGCGCCCGGAATGTACGCGCAACACGCTGGCTGTGTCCGCAAGACCGAGGCCAGGCCGTACAGCCATTCGACGACGTTCGTGTCGAAACTCTTCAACCTGACGATGTTCAACATCGGGTACCACATCGAACATCACGATCACCCGAACGTGCATTGGAGCCAGCTCCCACAGTTGCACGAGAAGCTGAAGCCGGAACTCGTGGCGGCTGGAGCGCACATCGTCCCCTTCGGGTACTATCGCGCCGGACAGCTCCTCTGCCGCGGCATGTTCTTCCCGAGCCAGCTCGCGAAGTTCCGCGAACAGCACCCGGACTACAGGATCGTGGCCGCGCCCGCGGCCGCTCCGGTTGCGGCGCCGGTCGCCGGCGGAGTGGGGTCGTAAGGAGAGCTCCCCTTGGAGCAGCCCGCGCCCGTTCCGCAACCTCTCACCCACGACGCCGCCGTCGATTGGGCGAAGATCGCCGCATTCTCGCGGCAGATGATCATCACGCTCGACGGACTGTGGTTCATGAACATCCTCGAGCGACTGGGCGAAGCGCAGACGATGGAGGTGGACATCCGCGTCTTCATCTCCCAGTTCCGCATCGCCACGCGCGCGTGGAGGAAGATCGCGGGCCTCGACGGAAAAAGTGCCGCGGACAAGATGGCCGTTTTCCAGGCGATGGCGCACCTGTACGGCCACAAGTTCGAGCTGTTCGTGAAGGACGGCAAGGTCGTGATGCGCATCAAGCAATGCGCGTTTTTCGAGAACCTCAAGCGAACGGGACGGGCCGGATCCCACGACTGTCGGGTCCTCTGCAAGCGGCTCGCGCCGCCTTGGTACGAGGAGATCGAGCCGCGGACGGGCGGTGCAGGGAGCGTCGACCTGCAACTGCCCGTGGGTGGCGACCACTGCGATTGGTCCGTCGACCAGCCAGACTGAGCCGCGTCAAGCCGGCTGCTTCGCGATCTCCACGAGCGCCGCGACGGCTTCCTCCACGTCGAGGTGCGACGTGTCGATGACGTGATCCGCCTGTGCGTAGAGCGGCGCGCGTGCCGCGAGTATCGAACGCAGCTCGGCCTTGGCGTCCGGCCGGCTCGTGATGGGCCGGTGATCGCCCTGTGCCACGACGCGGTTCCAGTGGTCCTCGGGCGTGGCCTTGAGCCAGACGGTGACGCAGCGCTCGCGAAGGAGCGCGAACGTGTCGGCAGACGCCACGATCCCGCCACCCGTCGCGATGAGCGCCGGCGGGTCCGCGTCCACGACTTCGCGAAGGGCCTCGCGCTCCACTCGGCGGAAGTACTGCTCTCCATGGACGGCGAAGATCTCGGCGAGCGCGAGGCCGGCCGACCTCTCGACGACGGCGTCGAGCTCGACGAAGGGGAGCGCCGCGCGCTTGGCGGCCTTGGCTCCCAGGGTGCTCTTGCCGGCGCCCCGCAGGCCCAACAGTGCGATGGGCCGACGGGCAGGCGGGCCGTCGGCGGCCGTCAGCAGATCGGCCAGGGTCACGCCGAGGGCCCGCGCCAGGCGTCGCAGGTTCGTCGCCGACGCGTTGCCGTCGCCGGCTTCGAGCAGGGCGATGAAGCGCCGCGAGAGCCCCGAGCGCTCTGCCAGCTCTCTCGCGGTGAAGCCCTGTCGCTGGCGCTTGACGTGGACGACGCCGCCCAGCCGTCGCAGGAAGTCCAGGTCATCCGGATCGGTGCGCCTCGCCGTCATGGCGGTGGGCAATATAGTGCCCAGATGGGTCACCGCAAGAGAAGTATAGTGCTTGTCGTTCTCCCGCCTCGAAGCTAGACTCTGGCCCCATGGCCGACACCGAAACGCAATCGCATCCCCCGATCTCGTTCGATACCGATCCCTCGCGTTACCGCCACTGGAAGCTGCAGGTGGACGGGAAGATCGCACGCCTCACCATGCAGGTGCAGGATTCGCAGACGCTTCGGCCGGGCTACAGCCTGAAGCTCAACTCCTACGACCTGGGCGTGGACATCGAGCTGGCCGACGTGATCCAGCGCCTGCGCTTCGAGCATCCCGACGTGCGTGTCCTCGTCATCACGAGCGCGTTCGATCGGATCTTCTGCGCAGGGGCGAACATCTACATGCTCGGGGCCTCGTCGCATCCATTCAAAGTGAACTTCTGCAAGTTCACGAACGAAACCCGCATCAGCCTCGAGGACCTCGCACGGAATTCCGGGGTGAAGACGATCGCCGCGCTGAACGGCACGGCATCCGGTGGCGGATACGAGCTGGCAATCGCTTGCGACACGATCTACCTCGTCGACGACGGCAACAGCGCCGTTTCGCTGCCGGAGGTTCCGCTCCTGGGCGTGCTTCCGGGTACGGGCGGACTCACGCGGCTCGTCGACAAGCGCAAGGTCCGACGCGACCACGCCGACGTGTTCTCGACGGTGGCGGAAGGCATCAAGGGCCGCCGTGCGATCACCATGAACCTCGTGGATGACGTCTTTCCCAAGAGCACGTTCCAGCAAGACGTCGATGCGCGCGCCCGCAAGTTCGCGGACGCGGCAACCGGTGGACCAGCCGCCGGAACGCAGGGCGTGAAACTTCCGCCCGTCGACCTGGTTGGAGCCGGCGGATCCCTGAAGGGCAAGTACGTGACGCTCGACCTCGAGCCGGAGCACCGCACGGCGACGCTGACCGTAGCCGGCCCCGACGCGGATGAACCGGAGACTGCCGACGCCATGCTCGCCCGCGGCGCGGACCTGTGGGCGCTTCGTGCGTTCCGCGAACTCGATCGCGCGCTCCTCCATCTGCGGATGAACTTTCTCGAGATCGGTGTCGTGCGGCTCAAGACGACCGGCGACATCCAACGCGTACTGCGCGCGGACGAGGCCCTCGCTCGCGCTCAGACCCACTGGTTTGGGCGGGAGGTCCTTCTTCATCAGGCGCGCGTCCTCCGGCGCCTGGACGCAACCGCGAAGAGCTTCTTCGCGTTCGTCGAGCCCGGCTCGTGTTTCGGCGGATCGCTCCTCGAGGTGGCGCTCGCGGCAGACCGCATCTACGTCCTCGACGAACCCAAGCGCCCCGTGTTCATGGGAACGTCTTCGCTGAATTTCGGGCCGCTGCCGATGCCACACGGCCTCACGCGCCTCCAGTCGCGCTTCCTCGGAACGCCCGACCATGTCGACGTGATCCGGACGGCGTCGAAGTCGGGATTGCTTGACGCTCGGCGCATCGACGATCTCGGACTCGCGACTTTCTGTCTCGACCCTCTCGACTACGAAGACGAGGTCCGCGTCGCGGTGGAAGAGCGCGCGAGCCTCTCGCCGGACGCGCTCACGGGCATGGAGGCGTCGCTCCGCTTCGGCGGGCCGGAAACGTGTGACAGCAAGATCTTCGGCCGGCTCACAGCGTGGCAGAACTGGATCTTCCAACGACCGAACGCCGTGGGGGAGAAGGGTGCCTTGACCTCCTACGGAAAGGCCACCCGGCCTGTTTTCGACTATCGGAGAACGTGATGTCCCTCTCTGACCGGATTCCAAACAACGTCGATCTCTCGTCGGACCCTCGCCTCCAGCGTGCCTTGGAGCAGTGGCAGCCATCGTTCCAGAACTGGTGGATGGAGATGGGGCCTGACGGGTTCCAGCAGGACGAGATCTATCTGCGCACGGCCATCTCCGTCGACTCGGACGGCTGGGCGCAGTTCGATCACGTCAAGATGCCCGACTACCGTTGGGGGATCTTCCTGGCGAAAGAGAAGGACGCGGAGGCGATCGGCTTCGGCGACCACGAGGGCGAGCCGTCCTTCGACGAGGTTCCAGGCGAGTTTCGCAACGCACTCCGCCGGATCATCGTCACCCAGGGCGACACGGAGCCTGCATCGGTCGAGCAACAGCGCCAGCTCGGTCACACCTGCCCGAGCCTCTATGACCTGCGGAACCTCTTCCAGGTGAACGTCGAGGAGGGCCGCCACCTCTGGGCGATGGTCTACCTCCTGCACCGCTACTTCGGTCGCGACGGCCGCGAGGAGGCGGAGGAGATGCTCGCGCGCCGTTCCGGCAATCCGGACAAGCCGCGCATCCTCCAGGCGTTCAACCAGCCGTGCAACGACTGGCTGTCGTTCTTCGCATTCACCATGTTCATCGACCGCGACGGCAAGTATCAGCTGGCCGCGCTCGCCGAGTCCGGGTTCGCGCCCTTGCGCCGCTCGACGCGCTTCATGTTGACGGAGGAGGCGCATCACCTCTTCGTCGGTGAAACGGGCCTGGGACGCATCGTCCGCCGGACCGCGCAGCTCATGAAGCAAGCTCCGAACGGGGACGTGACGAAGCTTGGAGGCATCCCGCTCGACACGATCCAACGCTGCATCAACTTCTGGTTCACCTACGGCATGGACCTCTTCGGGGGCGAGATCTCGAGCAACTCGGCCGACTGGTTCGCTGCCGGTTTGAAGGGACGCTTCCGCGAACAGGAGAAATACCAGGACCACAAGGCGCTCGATCAGGGCTTCGAACTGGAGGTCCTCGAGAACGGGCGGCTGACGAAGCAGCAGGTCGCGTACCGCAACGCCCTGAACGAAGTGCTGCGGGACGAGTACATCAAGGACTGCGAGCGCGCGCTCGGCACGTGGAACCGGGCCCTCTCCGAGGAAGGCGTTCCGGACCGTCTCCGCCTCCCGCACCGTCGCTTCCACCGCCACGTCGGCGCGTACGCCGGGCAGTGGTTCGACCGCGACGGCAACCCGCTCCTGACCGAGGAGGCGTGGGACCGGGAAGCCCAGGCAGCCCTGCCTCGACCGACCGACCACGCCTACGTCATGAGCCTCATGAAGCCCGTGACGAAGCCCGGCGAGTTCGCAAACTACATCTGCCCGCCGACCAAGGGCATCAACGGGCAGCCGCTCGACTTCCCCTACGTGAAGTTCGTGAGGAACTGATCCCGGCGAGC
The DNA here is from genome assembly GCA_044222185.1 of Planctomycetota bacterium. Classification (GTDB taxonomy): domain Bacteria; phylum Planctomycetota; family CAIWVZ01; genus JBGANV01. The sequence continues at coordinate 1,121,727 of JBGANV010000001.1, read as the reverse complement.
GAGCAGCGAAACACTCCTCGCGCCCTGCGTGGCGCGAGGGCTCAGCCGTGCCACAATCCGCCCCATGACTGCACATAGCAGGAAGACGATCGTCGTCGGGGCGTCCTCCGGCATCGGCGCGGCCCTCGTCGAGGTGATCGCGCGACGGGGCGAGGCCGTCGTCGCCGTCGCGCGCCGCACGCCCGAACTCGAGGCCTTGATCGCGCGCTGCAAGGCGGCCAACGCGTCGGCGTCCGTCACGGCGATCACGCACGACGTGACTCACCACGACGACGTCCGGCGCGCGTTCGATGCGTCCGTCATGGTGCTCGGTGGTCGCGTCGACCGCGTGATCTATGCCGCGGGCGTGATGCCCAAGGTCCGAATCGACGAGTTCGACGCCTCGAAGGATCGCTCGATGATCGAGGTGAACGTCATCGGCGCGATGTCGTGGCTCGACCTCGCGGCCAGCCGATTCCTCGAGCAGCGCTCGGGTCAGATCGTCGGGATCTCCTCCATCGCAGGCGAGCGCGGACGGCTGGGGAACCCGGCCTACTGTGCGTCGAAGGCCTGCTTCAGCACGTTCCTCGAATCGTTGCGAAACCGCCTCACCCGGCACGGCGTCTCGGTCGTGACCGTCAAGCCAGGGTTCATCCAGACCGATATGTTGAAGGGCGTCGAGAAGCTCTTTTGGGTGATCTCCGCGGAACGTTGCGCGCAAGTGATCCTCGACGGCGCCGATCGCGGCCGTCAGAGCTTCTTCGTGCCGGCACGATGGGGCCTCGTCGCCTTCGTCATCCGAAACATTCCTTCGTTCATCTTCCGCCGCCTCAATGTCTGAAACAGGGACTGCCTCACTCCGCGCCGCAACTGCCGGGTCGGCGTCCGCAGTCGGTGGCCGGCGGCGTCTCGCAGGGTGGGGACGCGCGGTTTCCTCGGTGTCCGAATGCGTCTCCGTGCGTTCCGTGGCCGAGCTCCGCACCGTGTTTTCACGCGCGCGCGAGGAGGATCGGACGGTCGTCCTTCGCGGGTCCGGTTGCAGCTACGGCGATGCGGCGCTGAACTCCGGTGGGATCGTCGTCGACATGACGCCGATGCGCGAGGTGATCCATTTCGACGCGGAAGCTGGCGTCGTCACCGCGGAGCCGGGAGTCACGATCCGCGACCTGTGGCGACTGGCCGTGCCGAAGGGGTTCTGGCCGCCCGTCGTGCCGGGCACCATGCATCCGACCCTCGGCGGATGTCTCGCGATGAACATCCACGGGAAGAACAACTTCCGCGTGGGCACGATCGGGGAGCACGTGGATGCGTTCCACATCCTCACGCCGCTCGGCGCGGAGCTTCGCTGCACACGCACGGAGAACGCAGACGTCTTCCGCGCAGCCATCGGCGGCTTCGGCATGCTCGGGGCGTTCACACGCATCACGCTCCGCCTCAAACCCGTACCTGGCGGCCGTGTGCGAGTCTCGGTGCTCGCCCCGCGTTCGCTCCAGGAGATGATCGACGTCTTCGAGAGCCATCGGGCAGACGCGGATTACCTCGTCGGCTGGATCGACGGCTTCGCACGAGGGAAGGGCGTCGGTCGCGGAATCATCCATCGAGCCGACTATGCCGGGGCGACCGATGATCCCGAAGCCGCGGCGACGTTGGCGCTGGATCGCCAGGATCTCCCGTCGCGGCTCGCCGGTGTCGTGCCCATGACCTGGATGTGGCGGTTCCTCCGCCCGCTCATGAACGACGTGGGCATGCGCGTCATCAACAAGGCGAAGGATCTCGCCGGCGTGATGCAGGCACGGATTGGGAAGAACTACCTCCAGTCGCACGCAGCGTTCGCCTTTCTCCTCGACTACATCCCGAACTACAAACTCGCCTTCGGTCCGGGCGGACTGATTCAATACCAGAGTTTCGTTCCGAAGGAGACGGCGGCGGAGGTCCATTCCGAGCTCATTCGACGTGCACAGGACGCGGGCATCGTCCCGTATCTGCTCGTCTACAAACGGCACCGCCGCGATCCCTACGTGCTCACGCACTCGGTCGACGGATACTCGATGGCGATGGACTTTCGCGTGACCCGGGCGAACCGGCGTCCTCTCTGGCGCTTGTGCCGCAGCTTCGACGAGGTCGTCGTCCGGGCCGGTGGTCGCTTCTACTTCGCGAAGGATGCGACCCTGTTGCGCTCGTCCGTCCGGCGGGCGTTTGCGCCCCAGGAATTTCAGGACTTTGCAGGCTTGAAGCTGCGGTTGGACCCCGAATCCCGCTTGCAGTCGGATCTGTACCGACGATTGTTCGGCTGATTCGGATCGCTCGACGGCCGCCGCTCCCGGCTCGCGATGCCCGCCGCCGCCGGAGCCGCGCGGGTCGATCGGCCACATCCTCGGCCGTGAGTGGCGCGCCGTCGCACTGGGGACTACTCTGGGCCCGGCGCCGAGGAATTGAATGCTTGGAATCCGCCTGCCATGTCGGAGGCGCCGCGATGGGTGGGCATGACTGATCGGAGGTCGTCATGCAGCTTCGTCATGCGATTTGTCTCGCCGTCGTACTCACCTCAGTCGGCTTCGCTCAGAAGGGGAATGATCCGTCGCCCGACGGGCCAGGGGCGTGCCCGCTCGGTGCAACGACGCTGTGCGCCCCACTGGACGCGACCTACAGCGTCGTCTCGTTCAGCGCCGACGGTCCGCAGGGAAACGGCCCTGCCAGCGCGGCCGACCCGTGCCAGCGCAACGACGATGATTTCGTCGGGCCGATCCCGCTCGGTTTCGCCTTCGACTTCTACGGCACGTTGTTCACCGAGGTCTTCATCAACAACAACGGCAACGTGTCGTTCGGTGCGGGGTTCAGCACGTTCACTTCGTCCGGGTTCCCCGTGAACGCGTTCCCGATGATCGCCCCGTTCTGGGGCGACGTGGATACGCGCGCCGCCGCTTCCGGAGTCGTGTACTTCAAGGCGCAGCCTGGACGGTTCACGGTGATCTGGGATCACGTGGGGTACTACAACATCCAGTCGGACAAGTTGAACACGTTCGAACTGATCCTCACCGATGGACTGGACCCGCTGGTGGGAATCGGCAACAACGTCTGCTTCTGCTACGACGACATGCAATGGACGACCGGCAGCGCCTCGGGCGGAGTCGGCGGATTCGGCGGCACGCCGGCGACCGTGGGAGCCAACAAGGGTGACGGGACGAACTTCTTCCAGATCGGTCGCTTCGATCACGCCGGCAACGACTATGACGGCCCCGGCGGCAACAACGACGGCGTTTCCTATCTCGACAACCGGTCCATCTGCTTCACGACCGCCACGACGTTCAACAACCTTCCGCCGATCGCGACGACCGTGCCTGCGGGCAACACGGTCAACGTGAATGCGGGCGCCTGCGTGACCTACACGGTCTCGTTCATCGCACCGGAAGTTCAACAGTCGACCTCGCTCGTAGTCAACGACAACGGTCTGCAGAACTTCTCGTGCACGATCCAGAACGGTGGCCCCGGTCAGGCGGCGACCGCGACGTGCACGTTCTGCCCGACGCTGGTGCAATGCGGCCCGCACACGGTGAGCTACACGGCGACGGACAACGGCAGTCCTCCGCAGAGCACGACGGTGAACGTGACGCTGCAGGTGGGGAACTGCACGCCGCCCGCCTTCATCGCGCCGACCCCCTGTGGTGGGCAGCTGATGGCGTCCGTCGGCGTTCCGTTCTCCGTCACGGTGACCGCGTCGGACGTCGACCCGGCAAGCACGGTGACGTTGACGTCGGGTGCGCTGCCGACGGGCGCGACCCTCACGCCCGCGCTCCCGTCCACTGGCAACCCGGTGTCGACGACGCTCAACTGGACGCCGACGAACGCCCAGTCCGGCAACCACGTGTTCGTGTTCACCGCGATCGACAACACGGGATTGTCGACCACGTGCAGCTTCACGGTCGCCGTGGCCGAGTGCTACCTGCTCGTGTCGCCGAACTCGGCGTTCATCCCGCTGGGCACGGGCGATACGCTCTACATCGACTTCCTGCAGGCGGCCTGGTTCCCCGTGACGTTGGAATCCGTCCCGACGCTCGGAGTGCCCAGCAACCCGGCGCTCTACGGTGTCGACTACTTCTCGCAGGTCGTGATGTACAACCCGTTGGTGTTCCCGAACGACGCGGTGAAGGTCTCGAACGGCCTGCATTTCCGCCTCGGCGTGGGGACGGTGAATGCGTACGGGACGGCGACCGGGATGACGCATTGGTGCAACACGCCGCCGATGCTCGGCGCGAACGTGACGTCTCACTTCAACATCTGGGGACTGTGAGATCGTCGGCCGGCGCGCGGAGCTATGGCGTCGCGCGTTGGCGATCGCGCGCGGTGGGGACGCCGTAGGTCCGCTTGTGCGGCAACCACTGCATCAGTCGCGACCTCCAGCCTGACGGAACCATCCCGAGGGCGATCCTCGCGGCGCGCACTCGCGCCGCGAGGCGGAGATCCCTCGCGCCCGGGGAGCGCGCGATGGCGGCGTCGGCGGACGCGAGGTCGCCGCGTCGCATGGCATGCCAGGCTGCATCCAGGTGTCGCCGCGCCAGTTCCTCACCGACGATGATCCGCTCGGCGCCCGCGAGGTCCGGCTCCTGCACGAGCCGTTGCAGAATCAGGAGCCACTCGGCGACGAGCTTTTCGCGATCGTGGGTGAGGTTGCGGTCGTGGATGCGGTAGCGGGCGAGTGGGCGCCGATCGAACCGGACGGGATGGCGGCGTGTGATCCTCAGGCAGAGGTCGAAGTCCTCGCAGTATCGCAACGTTTCGTCGAAACGGCCGATGCTGCGGAAGACGTCGCTCGGCACCAGCATCGTCTCGATGGGGATGAAGTTCCCGCGCAGCAGATCTCGGAAGACGTTGCCGTCTCGGTACTGGAGAAACCGTGATCGCGTCCCGTGTGATCGCCCATTGGAGTCGATGATCCAGGAATCGGAGTAGACGAGCCCAAGGCGACGGTCGGCCCGGAGTGCGGCGACCTGAGTCGCGAGGAAGTCGGGCTCCCAGAGGTCGTCGTGATCCAGGAATGCGAGATATCGTCCGGTGGCGTGATGCGCGCCGAGGTTCCTCGCCGCAGAGACTCCGCGGTTCGTCTGCTCCAGGACGCGGACGCGGGCGTCCAGACCGCGCAGGAGCCGTGGCGTGTCGTCCGTGGAACCATCGTCGCAGACGATGACCTCGAGCGGGGGCGACGTCTGAGCGAGGACGCTGGCGATCGTCTCCCGGATGAAGGCGCCTCCGTTGAAGGTGGGAATGATCACGGAGACGGTCCCATCGTCGCCTCGGTCCGCCGAAGGTGGACCGGGGAACGGAGTGCTTTCGCGGCCGCCGGGTTCGTTCACGTTTCGACGAGGCCGGACGGGAGACTCGTCACCCGGCGCGCCGAGTACCAGGTCATCGCCGCGCCGACTGCCCGCGCGCTGAGGACCGCGTACGCGACGCCGATCACGCCGCCCATCAGGCCGATCCCGACCGCCACGGCAAGGACCACGGACTTGAGGATCTCGAGGTAGAAGACCGGCCGCGCCTGCCCGGAGGACTTCAACACGGCCATTCCAAGCAGGTCGAAGCACCTCGCGCCGGCGGTGAAGCAGGAGACGACGACGATCGGCTTGACCGACAGCCATTCGCCGTCGAACTGCCTGGTCACGAAGACGCTCGCGCAGACGGCCAGAAGACCGGAGGCAGGTACGACGAGCAGCAGGGCCTTGGGAATCAGTGCTTTCAGCACGCTCTCTCTGCGCTCGGCCCGCGCCGCCGCGGCGAGAGTCGGGAACAGGAAGCGCTGGGCGAGGTTCGCCGCGTAGTTGACGAACGACTGCGAGAGGTGCAGCGCCATGTCGTACGCGCCGAATGCACCGGCGCCGAACATCTTCCGGACGACGACGGAGTCGAACCGCTCGGACGCGAATGCGGAGAGCGTCGCACCCATGAAGTGGCGGCCCGTCGCCAACGGCTGGGTGAGGTCGGGTTCGGGCTCCGGGTCGCGCGGAACGAGGTCTCGCGACAGTGCCATGGCCCCGAACGTCGTGACGATCTGGCTCACGTACCAGCCCACGACCACGGCCCAGGAACCCATGCCGAGCTCCACTGCCAGGATCGTTGCGGTCGCCTGCAGCGCTGCGGCGCCGAAGTCCACGGCGAAAAGCCGCCGGTACTTCTGGTGGCGCACCAGCAATGCGGTGGGAATGACTCCGAGGTTGGAGATGAACACGACCGGGGCGAGCGCGAGCAGCATGGATCGCAGCTCGGCGTTTCCTTCGAAGAGAGGGGCCGAGAAAGAGGCTGCGGCTGCGATCATGGTGACGAGCAACCCGCCCTGGACGAGGCGACGCTGAAGCGATCGGACGAGTCCCGAACCGAACTCCGGACTGACGACGGCGAACTGGTCGATTCCCCAGGCGGCTGCTTGCGACCATGCGAAGGTGACGAGTCCCGCGAAATTCGCCTCGCCGAGCTCCGGTGGTCGCAGGAAGTTCACGAGCACCAGTTTCTGGAGGAAGCGGACCGCCTGCACGGACGGCTGCGTGAGGAATGCCGTCGACAGCCCGGCAGGAGCATCCGTCGCGCGGGGCGTCCTACGACGGCCCGAGGTCGGGGTCGGCTTGCGCTGATCGACGGACCTCTCCGGAACCTCGGTCGTGGGCGGCAAGTCGGTCATCCGCTCAACGACTGGGTGAGCGCATCGACGACGCGGGCCTGGGCGCGTTCATCGAGGCGGGAGTGAATCGGGAGGCGGAGCAGTCGATCCGAGAACGCAGCTGCGTTCACGCAGGGGCGATGATCGGGATTGCAGAGCGTCCGGCCGAATGGCGTGCGATCCAGCGCGTCGTAGTGAACGGCCGTGCTGATCCCCTCGCGCCGCATGCGCTCATGACACGCCGCTCGGGTTGCCGTGTCAGGAAACAGCACGAAGTAGATGTGCGCGTTGTGCTCCATCCGGGCGCGGTCGATCTGCGGCCGGACGAGCCGCCCTTCGGCTTCGAGGCCTGCGAGGGCATCGTCGTAGCGGGCAAAACAGGCGCGGCGCCGGCTCGTGATCTCGGCGGACTTGCTGAGCTGGACGGAGAGGATTGCCATCGAGATCTCGGGCGGAAGGAACGACGACCCCGCTGCGCGCCAGGTGTAGCGGAAGATGCGGCCCATGCGGTAGAGCGCGCGGTCCGTTCCCATCTCGCGGCCGACCAGCGCGACGTCCGCAGTGTCGCCATTGCGCAGGAGGAGTGCTCCGCCCTCGCCACAGGTGATGTTCTTCGTCCCATGAAACGAGAAGCACGCGGCCGCACCGAGCGTCCCGCATGGCTTGCCATTCCAACTCGAACCGAATGCATGGGCGGCATCTTCGAACTCGAGGATCCCGCGGGAGGCGAGGTGCGAACGGATCGGGCTCAGGTCGCAGGCGACTCCGCCGTAGTGCACGGTGATCACCGCGCGCGTCCGCGGAGTGATGCGCCGCAGGATGTCCGCAGGGTCGACGTTGGGGTGGTTCGGCAGGCTGTCGGCGAATACGGGACGGGCGCCCTGGCGTAACACGCACGTCGCCGTACTGGTGAACGTGAACGCGGGAACGATGACCTCGTCACCTGGACCGATTCCGTGCGCCATGAGCATGAGCTCGAGGGCGTGAGTGCAGGAGGTCGTGACGAGGGGGATCCAGCCGGGGAAGCGGTCGCGGAGCTCGCTTTCGCAGCGATCGAGCCACACACCACCGCCCTCGAGCCGTCCGCTCGCGAGCACCTGCCCGACAGCCTCCGATTCACGGCCGTCGTAGTCGGGCATCGCGAGCGCCACCTCATCGACGAAACCCGTCGTCGATGCAGGCCTTTTCATGATCGTGTCCGCGGAGTTCCGTCCGAATCCATCGACAGATGGCAGCAACCGGGATGAGGCACCGGGCGGCGATTGTAGCTCGCGGAGCACGGGCTGTGTGGTCCGCGCGACGATCCGGCTGCCAGGCGTCATTGGGACTGGCGGCGGCATCCGGCGCGGGCTTCACGCTCGCGCGCTTCGGCTTGGGCTTTTGCCCGGATCGCCGAAGCGGGTACCCTCCGATCCAATGGTCGGCCGTCTGAAGCGGGGAATCCTCATCACCTTCGAAGGGATCGACGGTGCCGGCAAGTCCACGCAGGCGCGTCGGCTGGCGGAGGCCCTTCGCGACCGCGGCCTGGACGTGGTCCTCACGCGCGAGCCCACCGACGGGCCGTGGGGGCGCCTGATCCGCACCGCTGCGCAGTCGAACCGGCTCGAGCCCCGCGAGGAGGTCGAGGCCTTCCTCGAAGACCGACGCGAGCACGTCCGGAGCCTCGTTGCGCCGGCCCTCGCCGCGGGACGGATCGTCATCATCGACCGGTACTACCTCTCGAGCGTCGCGTACCAGGGAGCTCGCGGCATCGATCCGGATGCGATCCGAGCGGTCAACGAGTCCTTCGCGCCCAGGCCCGATCGCGTCTACCTCGTCGAGATCCCCGTCGCTTCGGGACTGGGGCGGGTCGCGACACGCGGCGCCGGCAGCAGCGATGCCTTCGAGCGCGCGGACACGCTGACCGAGGTCGCTCGGATCTTCGCCGCGGCGCAGGGACCGGAAATCCGGCGCGTCGACGGCGCGCGGACCCAGGACGAGATCGCCCGCGAGATCCTGTCGGATGCGAGCGAACTGGTCGACTCGCTCGGGGCGTGACGCGCTTCCGGGTCGACCGTCGAGACGATGCCCGCGCCAGGACTCGAACCTGGGACCCGGTGATTAAGAATCACCACGCACGTCGCGCCAGTTTCGTTCAAAAAAAGTTCTTGACCGACCCGAACACGCTTGTACTGTTCGCCCCGTCGTGAGCGAGGATTTCCCTCGCACGACACGCCGCGATGGTCGCCTGATAACGATCGCCGCGGACGGAGAAAGAAACATGCGCACCGCCCACATTCCGTCTCGGGCACCCGATCCGTCTCGGCCCACTCTCCGCTTCTGGCTGAACTGATCAATCCCGCGCGCCGTCCCACCCGGCTCGCTGCGGGGCGGCGCGTTTTTTCCCGAGACGCGCCATGGCTGTATCCATCAAGGCTCCGACCTTGCGCCAGGTTCGCCTGGACAAGGGCTTCACGTTCGACGCTGACCTCGCCCGCGCCGCGAAGGTTCCGCCGGCCGACGTCTGCCTCGCACATCGCGGCTGCTGGCCTCGCAAGCGAAGCGTCGACCGGCTGTGCACCACGCTCGGGATCACGCGCGACGAGTTCCGCGACCTGCTGATCAACGGACTGATCGCGACTGCGGAGTTCGAAGCGTGAGCCCCTTCCACCGGATGATGGCGAAGACTGAGGCGGGCCCCGACGGCTGCATCCTCTTCACAGGCGCGAAGCAGTCCAAGGGCTACGGGACGATCGGTGTCGGCTGCGGTCGGTCCAGGCTCGTTCACCGCGTCGCCTGGGAGCATCTTCGCGGCTCGATTCCTGCGGGAATGACGGTTGACCACCTCTGCCGTCAGCGGGGCTGCGTGAACGTCGCGCACATGGAGCTGGTCTCGGCAACCGAGAACGTCCGCCGCGGACTGAGCCCTACCACGAGCGCCTCGGCCCAGACCCACTGCGCCCACGGACACGAGTTCACGCGCGGCAACACGCAGATCAACAGCCGGGGTTTCCGCCAGTGCAAGACGTGCCGCGCTCGGTGGGAGCGCAACCGGTACGCGCGAATCCGGCGGGAGCGTGGTTTTCAGTACCGGCCAAGGGCGCGCGAGGCGGCGACGAATTGACCCAAAAAAGTCGCGCGCCGGCCCCAGCGACGGAAACCGACGCGCGCAGATGAAGGAGCGCAACGATGACACCAGAACGTCCGCCGATCAACTTCGACGCGCCGCCCGGCTACCAGGAGCTGGCGCTGGACCGCGCCTACGACCGCCCGAGCGGGATGCTGGAGCGGGCGCCGGACATCGTGCCGCCGGCGTTTGACCGACTGACATCGGCCCGCGAGCGGCAGGCTCGCGCGGATGTGCGGATCGCGGAGGCTCGCCACATGCTCGTGGTCTCGGCGGTGACGGCGCCGACGACCGAAACGAAGCTCAACGAGTGGGCGGATCGCCACACGGATCTGATGACGGCGCTCCTGGCTGAGATCCGGGCGCGGGTGATCGCGGATGACGACGCGCGACGCGCGCTGGCCTCGATGAAGGGCGGTGCGTGATGTCCCCTGCTGCCCAACCCCTGGCCGCCTGCGGCCTCATCTTCATCAGCCTCTACCTCACGGGCCGCTTCATCCTGCGGTTCTTCGCCGATGCGTACGCGCGAAAGCGGGCCCCGTGGAAGCCATGACCACCGAGCTCGCGACACAGCAGACGACCCTGCGCGAGCGAGCCGGCTCGATCGTCGTGACCGACGACGCCTCGCTGACGGCCGCCGCGAACATTCGGAGCGAAGCGAAGGCGCTGATCCGGCAGGTCACGGAGACGTTCAAGCCGATCAAGCAGGCGCAGGACGAGGCGAAGCGGCAGACTCTCGCGCAGGAGCGCAGCTACCTCGATCCGCTTCAGGCGATCGTTGAGACGATCGACGAGCAGATCAAGGACTACCAGCGGGAGCAGGCCAGGAAGGCCCGCGAGGAGCAGGCCCGCCTCCAGCGAGAGGCTGAAGCCCGCGCACGGGCAGAGCGCGAAGCCGCAGAACAGAAGGCTCGCGAGGAGCAGGCGGCGACGGCCGCGATGCTCGAGGACGCAGGCCAGGCCATGGAGGCCGACGCGGTCCGCGCGGAGCCGATCGTGATCGAGGCTCCTCGCGTCGAGGTCGCTCGCTACGTCCCGCCGCCGGTGGTTCCGAAGGCGGCTCCGATCCAGCTTCGCGAGACGTGGTCCGCCGAGCTGACCGACATCCTGGCGCTCTGCCGGTGGCAGATCGCGCACCCGACGATCGTCCTTGTCCAGGCGGACATGACGAAGCTCAACCAGATGGCCCGCCTCGGGAAATCCGGGGCATCGGCGCCGGACGGCGTCCGATTCTTCCCGACGCAGAGCGTCGCAGAAAAGAGAGCGCGATGAACGCACCAGCAACACGTCCGTTCGCGAACAGGTCCACCGGCTCGGCAGTGGTGAAGCCAGACGAACAGCGTTCCGTTCAGGTCCGGCAGCTCGAACAGGAACTCTCCGCGAAGTTGACGCAGATCGCTTCACTGCTTCCGCCGAAGCTTGGGGATCCGAAGCGGTTCGCGCGCATGGTGGTGATGGCGTGCGTTCGCAATCCAGACCTGCTCAACTGCGACCGCACCACGCTCTACGCGGCCGTCATGAACTGTGCGGAGCTCGGGCTGTCCTGCACAGGTGGTCCCGGCGGACGCGCGCACTTGGTCCCGTTCAAGGGAAAGGTGACGCTGATCCCGGACTACAAGGGGCTGATCGACATCGCCCTCGATTCCGGGTTCTACAGCGGGATCGAGGCGCACTGCGTTCACGCTGCCGACGACTTCCAGATCCGCCTCGGGACGGAGTCGTCGCTGCGGCACATCCCGGCGATGGGTTCGCGCGGCGAGATCGTTGGCGCCTACGCCGTCGCGCACCCGGTGACGGGGCGTCCGGTGTTCCGATACCTCAGCGTCGACGAGATCCACGCCAAGCGTCCACAGCACACGTTCAACGAACGCGACGACAACCCGTGGAACACCAGCTCGGCCGAGATGTGCTGCAAGACGGCCGTTCGCGCGCTCTACAAGTGGCTCAAGACGACACCCGCGATGGAGCGCGTCATCGATGTGGATGCCTCCGGTGACGTGGGCGATATGCCGCCGCCGTCGATGGTCGCCGCCGACATCCAGTCCGCAACCGCGGCATCACCGGCCCCGGCGCAGACGATCGACGAGCACACCGACTTTGCCGCCGAAGCGAGCCAGCCCGAGGATGACGGCACCCCGCCTGAACTTCGCCGAGTCCTCGATCTGATCGCCGCGGCGAAGACGGACGGCGACCTGAAGGCCGCGGCCGCCGAAGCTGCGAAGCTGCCGGATGCGCTCAAGGCCGACGCCAGCCGCGCCTACATGGAGAAGAAGACCGCACTGAAGGGCGGTGCGAAGTGATTTCCGCCTCATCCCTTCAGCGGATCTCGGTCTGCCCGGCGTCGGTGTCGATGCCCCAGGCGGATTCGATCGGGGAGTACTCCGAGCGCGGGTCCGCGGTTCACGCGTTCCTCGCGGACGTGACCAGCGCCGGCCGCGACGAGGCCCTCGCCCGAGTGCCTTCGGAGCACCGCCCGGCCTGCGCCGCGATCGACGTCGGGCGCCTGCCCGCGTGCGACCCTGGCGCCTACGCCGCGGAGGTCGCGTTCGCGTACGACCCGGCTGCTGGCACGGCCCGTGAGATCGGGCGCGGCCTCAGCCGGCGGGAGGCCTACGCCACGCTCGCCCCGGGCGAGATCCCAGGGACTGCCGACGTGGTCGGCCTGACGGTCGATTCGGTTGTCATCGCCGACTACAAGACGGGCTGGGCGGACATCGCCCCTGTGCGACGCAACTGGCAGCTGCGCTTCTACGCGCTCTGCGCGTGCCTCGCGTACGGCCGTTCCCGGGCCCACATCGCGATCGTCCGAATCAAGGACGACGGAACGGTCTGGGCGGACCAGGAGACGATCGAGGCGTTCGACCTCGACATGTTCGCCGGCGAGCTCGCCGAGCTGCTCGGGAAGATCGGGACTGGCGCGAAGCAGCTCACGACGGGAGCGCACTGCCGCTACTGCCCGGCGTTCGCGTGGTGCCCGGCCCAGACGAACCTCGTGCGCGCCCTGGCGGAGAAGCCAGGGGATGCGGTCGAGATCGTCGCCGGCCAGCTGACGCCCGAGACGGCCGCGCGCGCATGGCATGCGCTGAAGGCTCTGAAGATGGCGACCGACCGCATCGACGAGGCGCTGCGCACGTACGCGCTGTCGACCCCGATCGACCTCGGCCACGGTTCGTGCCTCGGCCCCTGCGAGCGCGAGACCACGATCATCGATGGCGGAGTGGCGTTTCACGTCATCCGCAAGAAGTTCGGCGATGAGATCGCCGACAAGGCGGTGACCTTCGACGTGTCGAAGGCATCGATCAACCGCGCCATGCGCGCCGTCGCGCAGAACACCGGCGCGAAGATCTCCCAGCTCGAGCGGGAGGTCCTGGGCGAGATCGAGTCCCTGAACGGGACCACGAAGAAGCGTTCGACGTCGGTTCGCGAGCACAAGCTGAAGGAAGCAGAGGTGACCACGTGAGCAAGTACGGCAAAACCCGAGGAATGCAGGTGACCATCGGCCGGCTCGTCGTGCAGATCCCGCCTGGGACTCCAAAGACCGACGAGGAGGTGATCGACCGGGAACACACGATCGCCCTGATTGAGGAGGAGATCGCGCCCCACAAGTCGATCGTCGATGTCGGCAAGGAGGTCCAGACAGGGCTTCGCGAGGACATCACCGCGTGCATGACGGAGCGCCTGCACGCCGACCGCGTTCCGGACCCCAAGGACGTCCCCCTCTTCAAGGAAGAGGCTGCGGCGATGGCGAAGGAGAAGCAACGCGAGCGGCGGCCGAAGGTCGTCGACGCGCTCCCGAGCGGAATGGACACCGTTCAGCTTCCCGCATCGGGCGAACCCGGTGACGTGAAACTGCTCCCGGCCGCAACGACGACGAAGAAGGCGCGAAAGCCACGCAAGCCGCGCGCGCCGCGTGAGGCGAAGCCGCGCAAGGCGTCGTGAGCGAGCCGGACCCAGAAGCGGCGCTGATCATCGAGATCATCCGCGCGCGCCTTGAGTGCCGCGGGGAGTTCATCGTGAGGGACGAGAAGTGAGCGGGCAGTTCATCAAGTCAGACCCAGTCGCGATCGAGTCGATGCTCCGCAAGGAGAAATCGGGAACCTCGTTCAATTTCGTCCGAGAGGCGAACGGTCGACGCAAGCGGGCGGCGCGAAGCCACCCGAGGAAGCGAGCGAAGAAGTGAAGGACCGAACCGTCTTCGTGGACTTCGAGACCGGCGGGGTCGAGGACCGCCATCCGAACATCCAGATCGCCGCTATCGCGGTCGAGAACTGGCAGGAGGTCGACGCGTTCGAGCGGAAGATCCAGTTCGCGCCGCAGGCCTGCGACCCCGAGGCATTGAAGCTCAACGGGTACACGGCGGAGAGGTGGAAGGACGCGAAGCCAGAGGGAGACGTCGCCCTCGAGTTCCAGGTCTTCCTGAAGCGGCACGCGCGGATGCAGCTCGTCTCGAAGCGCGGCAACCCATACATCGCGTGTCGCCTTGCGGGTCACAACTTCGCGAGCTTCGACGGTCCACGTCTGCGCACGATGATGGACAAGGCGCTGAACGGCGCCTTCTGGCCTGGGTGCTGGTGGTACCCGCTCGACACCTACCAGCGATCGATCTGGTGGTTCACCGAGCGCGGGATCGCACTGCCGGCCAACTTCCAGCTGGAGACGCTCGCGAGGTACTTCGGCGTCGCGACGATGGGGCAGGCGCATGATGCGCTCGCGGACGTGAGGACGTGCGCGCTCATCTGCGAGGCGATGATGGTCGGAGTCGTCGCGTGAGCGGGCGAGGGTTCGTGGCCACCGAGGGACCGCAGCAGTGCGATGGCTGCGGAGAGATCAAGGAGCTGCGCCCATACGGGCGCGGCGGCGCGATCATGTGCTATGCGTGCGTCAAGAAGACGACGTCTGACGCGGAGGTCGAGGCTCGCTTCCGGAACCACGTGCTCGGAGTGCCGCTGCCCGAGCGGTTCGCAAACGGAACACCACGATGAAAGCCATCTCGATTTGGCAGCCGTGGGCTCACCTCATTGCGTGCGGCCTCAAGAAGGTGGAGACGCGGAGCTGGTCGACCTCGTACCGCGGCCCGATCGCTATCCACGCGTCCAAGACGACGGACGACGATGGAATGTTCGGCGAGCTGCTTCGTGAGGCGAGGATCCTCAAGTCGGTGGCCGATTTTCCGCCGATGGCTCACGGCGCCATCGTTGCGGTCGCGACGATCGACCGGTGCGTTCCGGTCGAGTCTGAGTGCTGGTCGGGGCGAGAGTTGATCTTCGGCGACTTCTCGGCGGGTCGGTTTGCGTGGGTCCTGTTCAATGCGCGCGCACTGACGACCCCGATCCCGTGCCGCGGCGCGCAGGGGCTGTTCGAAGTCGAGGTCCAGGCATGACCACCGCCGAATTCCGAGACCTCGTGAAGCGCCTGCGCGACGCACAGAAGCGCTGGTTCGACAAGAAGGACCGGACTGCGCTCGACGAGGCGAAGCGTCTGGAGCGCGAGGTCGACGCCGAGCTGACGATGGATGGGCAGCAGGAACTGTTCGGGAGCGCGAAATGACGGAATCCGAGTTCGTCAAATGGAAACACGGATGCTTCGGCTGGGGTGGTGGGCGCATCACCTCTGGCGATCCGAGGTTCCTACAGATGATCACCGTCGGCCTGCTGGAGAACGTCTTTGAGGAGATGCGGAGCACCCGATATGTCCTCACCGAAATTCGAGATCTGATGAAGGTCGGCTTCTCCGAGCAGATCGAAGAGAGGGATCGGAAGGAGCGAGAGAAGATCAATGCGTTCTGGAGGGAGCGCGAAGAGGAGAGGACATCCGCGCTGATCGAGAGACTGCGGCCAAGGCTCCAGGCGGTTGGTGGGGACGTGATGCAGCTGGCGTTGGACTGCATCGTCGGGCCGGCGCGGGCAAGAATCCTTGCAGACGCCGGCGTGATGACGGTCGCCCAGTTTGTTGAGCGGGACTGGACTGCCAACCCAATCAAGTCGATCGCTGGCGGCACAATCGAGAAGGTGCGCGACACGCTGCTCAAGGTCAGCGCCACGAATCCAAGTATCGCGACGACGGAGCCGGCACGGTGACGGGATCGTTGGTTGGATCAAACACCATTGAAGGTTGCCGGTCAGTGACCGGAAGAGCGTGGCATGCCCGGATGAATCCTTCCGGGAAGTCGGGCGCCGACGCGGGGATCACCCTCACCCGCACTATTCAATCGGCGGGTTACGCCATGGCGGACGACGCCGCCGATCCGATGAAAGCGCACAGCTATCGCGTGATGCCATGGAGATCGCATCGGCGCGTGCGCAGAGGCGAGGAGAAATCGCTGCGGTCGGTGGAAGCCCGGCCATTCGACGACGAAGCGGCAAAGGACGGCCGCCGGAGACGGGTCGCTCCTGTCACCGCGTGCAGTGAGCACGAGGCGGGTTCGAATCCCGCCGTCGTCATCGACCGCGAGCGGTTTCCGCATGTTGCGGACAACCGGCTGGACCGGTGCGTCGACGAAGACTCGCGGTCGGCCTATTTCGGCCTGGGTGTTCATGGCGCGCGTCACCGCACGGTGCGGGGATGGCTCCACCTTTCTCAACGTGGACACCCAGGCTCTCAAACGGAGGTGCGGCATGTGGAACGCGAAGATCGGAATGCCGGCTCGGTACACGCTCGACACGGACGAAGGGCGGCTGACTTTGCCCGGCCAAGTTGTCCTCGTTCGCCAGGGCAACAACGCGGATCTGGTGGTGCACCGGATCATGGACGGCGGCGCCGTCCACTCCTACTTGGTGGAGGACGTCCCGTACTCCGCGAATGAGGCGTCCGGGACCTGGTGCGGCGTCGCGAGCTGAATCGAGAGTTCCCTGGGGAGGGAAACCATGAGCGAAGAGAAGATCGAAGAGCCGCAGGGCCAAGCCCCCGCGGCGGCGGAAGCGAAGTCGGAGCGCGAGTCGATTCCGTACGAGTTGACGGGGGAGATCAGGCTGCTCGCGGAGAACGCTGGGCACGCCCTCATGTGCACGCCGTCTGAACTGTCGGACGCGCGCCGCAAGGCGTCTCGGTTCTACGACGGGCGGCGCGCAAAGCTGCTCGCGGACGAGTTCGAGAAGCCCGCGGATAAGCGTGACAAGTCCGTCATGAAGCTGCCGAAGCAGTGTCCAGAGGAACTCCTCGACGAGTACACCGGGCTCGTCATCGCAGACAAGGCTCACCGGCTGGCAAAGGGGTTCGTGCTCCGGCGGGTCGGGATCATCCAAGAGCTTCTGAAGCCGCCGACCGATCCGCCCGAGCAGGGTGCCGCGGTCCCGCAGCCGCCGCCCCCGTCGGCGCCCGCTCCGGAGATCGCGCAGGCCGCGGACGTCCCAAACGAAGTTCCCGCGGAGGCGTGACCGTGGACGATCGTCAGATCACCATGCTGCCGGTCGATGCGCTCGCGCCGTCGACCGGAAATCCGCGGCGATACATCGATGCCGCATCGATCACCGAGCTCGCGCGCAGCATCGCGAAGCTCGGCGTGATCAGCCCCATCATCGTGCAGCCGGCGGAGGGTCGAGGCGACGCCTGGGACATCATCGCGGGCGAGCGTCGCTGGATGGCGGCCCGGCAGGCCGGCCTGACCCTGGTTCCGTGCGATGTCTGGCCGCGCCACGCTCCCGACGCTGTCCTCGCCGTGCAGGTGACCGAGAACCTGCAGCGGGATGAGCTCCATCCGCTCGACGAGGCGCGGAGCTACCGAATCCTCCGCGAGGAGCACGGCAAGTCCGTCGACGAGATCGCGGCGATGGTGGCGAAGTCGCGGGCCTACGTCTTCCGCCGGCTGCAGCTCACGTCGCTGATCGAGGACGCGCGGCCACCGTTCCTGGCCGGCAGGATGACCGCAGCAGTCGCGCTGCTGGTCGCCCGGATGCCGACCGAGGACGGTCAGCGCCTGGTTCTCGGCGAGGTCGTCTCGTCCGGCGAACCCGTCTCCGTCGCGGATGCGAGCCAGCGGATCCGGCGGAACGTCCTGAAGCCCCTCGATGACGCCACGTTCGACACGGAGAAGGACGACATCACGCCCGGCGTGGGGCCGTGCAGCTCGTGCCCGAAGCGGGCGGACCGGATCTTCTCGCTGTTCGACGCTGAGCAGGGCCACAATCTCTGCGTGGACCCGGTCTGCTACGCGGCGA
This sequence comes from Planctomycetota bacterium, assembly GCA_044222185.1. Taxonomy (GTDB): domain Bacteria; phylum Planctomycetota; family CAIWVZ01; genus JBGANV01. Next base: position 1,103,843 of record JBGANV010000001.1, on the reverse strand, counting down.
AGACCGCGGCGGAGACGCTGAGGGTCTCGGGATCGGCGCAGGAGCCGACCAGGACTCCACGGCGCCCGACGTTGACGCCATCGCAGCGGCGCACGCATCTGCGGCACTCCACGCAGCGCCGCACCTTCGAGATCGTGAGAGACCAGGCGGTCCAGAGCGTGGACGCAGGGAAGCCACTCACGGACGAGTTCTGGGTGGCGCTCGCGCTTTGCCTTTCGACGGCTCCCTCGGCGATCGAGGTCCTCGCGCAATGGGGGATCCCATCGCCCGTCGCGCGAGCGAGCCTCGAGGAGCTGAAGCCGCGCGAGCTCCGGGCCCTCGTGCTCGACCTGGCGTTCGGGATCGTCGACCCGGGACACGCGGAGCGTATTCTGCCCGTCGCAGCGGATTGCTTCGGGCTGAACATCGAGGAGGCCTCCCAGCGGGCCCGGGAACAAGCCATCGATGAGCTTCCCAAGCGCAGGAATGCCCGGGCGCGGGAGCCTGCACAGGAAGAGAGCGGGTAGGGCTCGGAAGAGAGTGGATCGGGTGCGGCGGATGGTGCTGAATGGGGGCGCCGGCTTAGCGGTGGGTAGGCGATGGATCGCTCGGCGATCTGGCGACGACCACCCGCAGGGCGAAAGGGAAGACGGACATGGCGATCTATCGTCAGATCGATCCTCGACTGCACGACGACGAGAAGTTTGTGCAGCTGACCGACAGCCAGCAGATGCTCTGGGTCGCGCTCATCACGGGCCCGCAGACCACGATCGTGCCCGGTCTGATGATCGGCGGTGTCGCCACGCTGGCGGAGATCCGGCGCCGCCCCGTCTCGCGAGTGAAGGCCGACATGGATGCCCTGGAGAGGCTGGGCATGGTCGAGGTCGACCCCGAGAAGCGCGTCATCCGGTTGCCGAACGGACCGAAGTTCGCGGAGCTGCGGAACCAGAAGCAACTCCTCGGGTGGTTCCGGGCCTGGCAGGGGCTCCCGGAGAGCCAACTGAAGTACCGCCACATCGAATCGCTCCGCCGTCACCTGTGGTCGGATCAGTCTTGGTTCGGTCCCACGTGGGAACGAACGTTCGGCGCCGTAACGTCAGGAACAGTTCCCGATACAGTATCGGATACGGTTACCGGAACAGTCTCGAACACAGAACAGAACAGAACAGAACAGTCCCCCCCAACCCCCCGAGCAGGGGGGGCGCGGGGCTCGGCTGCGCCGACTCCGCCCAACGCCCCAGCGCCGCGGTCGGACCCCACCGCACCGCCCGATCCGATCGACGATTTGCTCGGCCACTGGCGGCATGCGCGGCAGGATCGCCACGGAATCGGCCCAGAAACCGACACGTCGCGGCACCGGGACGTGTTCCGCGAGCTGCTTTCCCGCTGCTGCGGCGACGTCCGCCGCGCCAAGGCCGCAATCGAGGCCTTCGTGGCCGACCGGGACGATTGGATCGCGGAGCGCGGCTGGGCAATCCACGCGTTCAGTGCCCGGATCGATGCGGCGGTCGCAGCGGCGAGCAAGCGCAGGCCTCCGTCGGCGACACCCAAGCCCGCCGACGAGCCGCCGCCGGTCGACCCGAACGACCCGGAGATCGTTGCGGCGAGGGAGCGCGCCATGGCGGCCGCCCGCAGGACAGAGAAGGCGGTGGCCTCGTGACCGCGCTGCACTTCACCGTCGACTGTGTTCCCGAACCGTGGCGCCGTGGCAACCCGAGGATGATCAACGGCTACCTTCGCGTCCTGAAGCCAGCGAAGAGCCGGATCTACGCGGAGTTCATCGCGGGCCAGGCGCGTCGGGCGATGCGCGGGCTCCCACCGATGAAGAGCCCATGCGAGGTCACGATTCGCTTCGGCTTCGAGCACGCGCACTCCACGTGGCGGAAGCGCGAGCCGCTTCCCGCCGCGCCGCACATCGGCAAGAACGGCTACGACGTCGACAACCTGGCGAAGGCGGTGCTCGACGCCATGAACGACGTCGTCTACGAGGACGACAGCCAGGTCCAGTCCCTGACCGTGTCGAAGCGGATCGTGCCGCAGGGGCAGCGGCCGTTCATCGAGGTCGCGGTCATCGAGTGCGGTGAGTTCGCGTCAGACCGCGTCGAGAGCGTCCTGCGCGCCGCTGTCGGCGCGGGGCCGGAGCTCCCGTTCCAGTGACCGATCAGAGCCCGCGCGCGCGGTCGTCGATCGAAGCGCGCGCATGCTCGCGGAGCTTGTGGGCGCGCTGCAGAGTCGTGACGAGTGAGCTGATGTCGCTCGGCTTCAAGGCTTGGTTGTTCATCGCGCGGATGACCAGCTTGTCGATCGCATCGAGCACCTGGATCAGACGCTCGTCCGCTTTGTCGGCCTCGGCCCTACGCTCACGCCTCGCCTTCGCCATCGTCGATCTCCCGTCGAGGTATCGGTGCGTGAGTCGGCAGGGCTTGAGTGGTCACCGGCGGACTGGAAACGCCGGGGCCGCGATCGCCAAGGCAAAGACCGTGCCAGCAGCCCTGAACGCGCGAGTCTACGTCGTAGACTGAACCGCGATCATGGAGGAAGTGCCGGAAAAAGCTCAGAAAGCCATCGACGCGCTCCTCGGCGGCGCGACGATCTCTGAGGCGGCGAAGGCCTCGGGCCTGAACCGCAAGACGGTGGCCAAGCTGCTGCACACCAATCCGGCCTTCCGCGCCCAGCTCGCGAAGGGCCGAGACGCCATTCGGTCGGCCGTCATCGACCGTGTGCTCGGGCTTCAGAACCTCGCGCTCGACACGCTGGCCTTGATCTGTCGTTCAGGCAAGATCGATGCGCAGACCCGGGTGGCCGCCGCGCGTGCGATTCTGCAGGCGGCGAATCAGCAGGCCGGCAGCGATGTCGTCGCGCCCGATGTCGCCCCCGCGGACGGACAGCCGACGCGCGTCATTCACTGGCGGCTGATGACCAAGCCGCCCTCTCCGCCTGCTGCGCCAGCTGCGAAATGATCGACTTCTCCAGGTAGTCACGCGCTGCGCTGGTCGCGGGTCGGACGATGTGGTGATCGCCTCGCTTGGGGAATGAAAGCGTAAGTCGGCCGTTCCGGGTTCGCCGCGCCGTCACGCCGTCGATAGCGACGGCCCCGCCGACGACGAAACGCACGTACCCGAGAAGGCCCGTGACGACTTCTTCCTTGCGCGCCGGAGTGAACACGACGTCGGTGACTTCAATCACTGGGAGCGCGCGAGACTACGATCTTCGTGCTTGATTCAGGCCGCGAACGAGGCGTTCGTCGACCTCTACCCGCACCAACTCGCTGCGATCGAGTCACTTGAGCAGTTCACGTGGGTCGCCATGGTCACCGGGCTCGGAGGCGGGAAGACCCGGACCGGCGCCTTTTGGATCGTCTCCAGGGCGTCGCAGTTCCCGGCAGGCGTCCACCTGGCCACGGGCAACAGCTACACGCAGCTCGAGGACACGATCCTTCCCGCGCTCTTCGAGGTCTGTGGAGCGCTCGACATCCACGCGGAGTGGCGCAGCTCGAAACGCATCTTCCTGCTCGACGGCGGTGCGCTCGGGCGAATTCTCGTCCGGTCGACCGAGAACTACAACCGGCTGCGCGGCATGGAGGTCGACAGCTGGTGGGCTGACGAGGTGCGCGACGCACCCAAGAAGGCCGTGCAGGTCATGCGCGGCCGCATGCGTGGGAAGCACTGCGATCGCCCTCGCGTCTTCTGGGGGACGACGCCGAACGGCTACGACCACGTCTGGGAGGAGTTCGTCAAGCGCCCGTCCCCGAACCACCGGCTGATCCGCGCCCGCACCATCGACAACCTCTCGCTGCCATCCGACTACGTCCCGTCGCTGATCCACGGGTACGACCCGCAGCTGCTGAAGCAGGAGATGGACGGCGAGTTCCTCAACCTCGCCGGTGCTCGTGCGGTCGGGCAGTTCGACCGACTGCGGCACGTTCGGAAGCTGGAGTACAACCCGGACCTGCCGCTGTTCCTGTGCCACGACTTCAACGTGAATCCGCTGCTCTGCGTCGTCGCGCAGGAGATCGCGTGCAAGGCCGGCGGGACGGAGACCCACTTCCTGGACGAGTTCGCCCTGCCGCACGCGAACGTCTACCACGTGGCCGACGCCGTCGGGGCGAAATACGGGAGTCACCCTGGGCGAGTCACGCTGTTCGGCGACGCAAGCGGCCACGGGCGCACAGCGCAGACCGGTCGCACCTACTACGCGATGCTCCTCGAAGCCTTTGGGAAGTACTTCGGGAGCCGCGTCGACGACGACGTGCCGAAGGACGCACCTCCGATCGTGGACCGGATCAACGCGACGAACGCGCGGTTCATGAACGGCGCCGGCGAGGTCCGTGCCTATGTCGATCCCGCGTGCGAGTTGCTCATCGACGACTGCGAGCAGTGCGTGTGGAAGAAGCCGGGCGTCGTCGACAAGGAGGATCCCAAGCGCACGCACGCACTTGAGGCCGCGGGCTACTATCTCCACCGCAGGCACCGGCCCTCCGCGTTTCGGGCGCCGGATCTCGAGGTCCTCAGAGGTTGGAGTCGATGACCGCGGACGTGAAGGCGTTCCTCCTTTCGCGCCACCCCTGGTACGCGCGCATGACAGGCCGCGACAACTGGCCGAAGATCCGTGCCGTCCGAGGCGCGTTGAACGAGGAGGCCACGAAGCGGGAGTACCTGATCCGCGGCAACTTCGAGAAGGACCACCACTACGCCACGCGGGTGCGCCTTTCCGAGTTCGCTGGCGTCACGGCCGGCATCATCGAGCGTTTCACGGGCGCCATCTTCGAGAACCCGATCGAGGTGACCTACGACACCAGGGGCTCGAAGGTCGACATCGAGGCCTGGTCGAAGGACACGGACGGCCAAGGCACCGCCCTATTCGAGTTCGTCAAGAACCAGGCCCCGGACGTGGTCGGCATGGGGGGCGTCGGTGTCCTCGTCGACATGGAGCAGCGGACGCCGGAACAGATGACGCTGCTCGGAGCGAGCACCGACAAGTCCATGGACTTCCTGAAGCGAAACGGGATCCCGTGGGCGCCGCGCCTGGTGGCTTACCAGGTCGAGGAGATCACCAACTGGCAGCTCGACCGGTCGACGCGACCGGAGTGGGTCGTGCTCACGCGGATCATCAGCGAGCAGTCGGTGCTCGGGAAACGTGTACCGAAGGTCGAATGGCTGGTCGTCGATCGTGCGAACGTCACGGTGTACCGGGCCGGGTTCAAGGAGATGCCCGGCTACGACTACTTCTCGATCACCATCGACCAGCTCTACGCATTCGAGAACAACATCGAGGAGCCGCAGGTGCAGGCGGCCGTGCCCCACGGCTGCGGGTGCGTTCCGATCGCTTGGCTCGGCGACCCGCAGCACCCGCTCTGGGCGTCGCCGATGCTCATGGGCACCGTCCGCGCGGACATCTCCGCGTTCAACGAGGCCAGCCAGGGCGACTTCTCGCGCTACGTGCACAACATCCCGGCCCAGGTGCTGAAGACGAAGCGCCTTGTGTCCGAGGTCATCCGCGATCCGGCAGTCGCGATCGTGCTCAACCCCGAGGACAACGAGAGCTTCGAGTATGCGTCGACGCCATCGGACGGCTTCGAGCTGACGATGAAGGCCGTCGAGAACAAGAACCTGAACGGGTTCCGCCAGGCGGGCGCGGACCCGACCGGCATGTTCGAGCAGACGAGCACGCCCGAGAGCGGGACCGCGAAGAAGTCTCGATTCTCCAACACGGAGGCTCGACTGCTTTCGAAGCTCGCGAGCTGGTTCCAGGCTGGGCACTGGGCGATTCTGGAGCTCGTGGCGCGGCGGCTTTCGGCCACGCCGCCCCCGCCTGACACGAAGGTGTTCGCGGGAACCGTGCGTTACCCGGCGAAGTTCACCGACGATGAGATCAACGAGCTCATCGATCAGTTCGGGAACACGAAGGAGTGGTTCGCCGACTCCGAGACCTTCCTGCGAACCATGCTCACGCGCATCGCGCTGACGATCATGGGCGACGTCTCCGAGGAGAAGAAGAAGGCCGTCGCTGACGAACTCGCGAAGCTCACGCTGCAGCAGCTTCAGCAGCGCGTCGTGATACTCTCCGCGCCGAATCAGCAGGGGGCTAGCCCTGCTCCGTTCGCGTAGAGAGGGAACACATGACCGATCCGAACCCCGCCCAAGGCGGGAGCCCTGCCAATGGCGGGGGTACCGGGGCCACCGCGAGTTCAGGTGGCACTACCGCCGGCCAGTCGGCGAGTGCAAATCCTGGGCTGACGTTGGAGGCGATCCAAGGCGTGGTGCAGGCAGCCGTTGCCCCGCTGCAGGCGAAGATCACGTCGCTGGAGAACCAGGCCAACGCGGCGCGTCGTGCGGGCCAGAAGGAAGACCCGAAGCCCACCCGGATCGATCCGTCCGCGCTGCCCGAGAACGTCCGTCCGATGTTCGAGGCGCAGCAGGCCGAGCTCGACAGGTTGAAGCAGTCGGAGGCGCAGCGCGCCGCGGCCGAATCGAAGGCTGCGCGCCAGCGAACGATCGACAAGCTGATCGCGGACGGCAAGTACGCCAACCCGCAGATCATGCGCGACCTGATCGAGCCACGGCTTCGCGAGGGAGCGACCGGCGAGATCGTGTACGACCACAACGGTCGGACGCTTTCTCTGGAGCAGGCGGTCCAGGATCTCGGCACGCAGGACGTGTTCCGCCCGGCCCCGGGCGGCAACGGCGCTGGGCCCGCCCCGAGCGCTCAAGTGGGGACCGCGCCCGCGCCTCAGGCGCTCACGGCCGAGCAGGTTCATGCGATGACGCCTGCCGACCGAGCGAAACTGCGCGAGCGGATCAAGAACGGGGAGGAAGTCGCGTTCAAGGACTGACGCGGCTCGCAGATTTCAGGCAGGGGGCTCGGAGAGCCTAAATGGCTGCTCAATCCATCGGTTCCGGTGGTGGTCTGAACCAGATCACGACTGCCACCCGCACGTTCTACAGCGACACGCTGATCGACACGCTCCACCAGTGGCTGGGGCTGCGGGCGTTCGCGGTCGAAGGCCGCGACATCCCGAGCCAGTCGGGGCAGACGATCAGCTGGCGCCAGTTCGGCAAGCTGTCGGCCGCCACGACCGCGCTGACGGAAGGTTCGCCGCCCTCGGGCTCGAACCTGACGCTCACCGAAGTGACCGCCACGATCGGGCAGTACGGCGACTTCGTCGAGTTCACCGACAAGCTGCTCGACACCGGGCCGGACCCGTACGCGATCCAGACGCTCGAGCTCCAGGGGCGCCAAGCGGCCCTGACGTTCGACGCGCTGATCCAGGCGGTGGTCCTCGCCGGCACGAACGTGACCTACGCGAGCACGGCGACGGCTCGCAACCAGATCACGTCGGCCATGACGTTCTCCACGACGAAGCTGGACCGGGTGATCCGCAACCTCCAGTCGCGGCACGTGCCCTACGTCACGAGCTTCATCAACCCGTCGACGGGTGTCGGAACGGTGGTGGGCCTGCCGGCCTACATCGCGTTCGTCACCCCGCAGATGTGGGAGAACATCAAGGGCACGACCGGCGTTCAGAAGGTCGACTCCTACCAGGCCGGGAACGCCACGTTCCCGAACGAGGTGGGCAAGTACGACTCGATCCGGTTCGTGATGTCGACGACCGGCTACGTGTCGACGCCGGTAACGGGCACGATCACGGGCGCCACGAACGCCACGCCGATCGTGATCACGACCTCGGCGGCCCACGGCCTGGTCGACGGCGACGTCGTCACCATCTCGGGTGTCGGCGGCAACACGAACGCGAACGGGACGTACTACGTCGACCAGCTGTCGTCGACGACCTTCGCGCTCTACACCGACTCGACCCTGACGACGGGTCGCGCCGGCAACGCGGCCTACACGTCGGGCGGCACGTTCACGACCAACACCGTGCAGATCATGCCGGTGTTCGGTCAGCGCGCGTTCGGCGTGACGAAGCTGAAGGGTCAGTCCGTCACGGCGATGGTGCGGAACATCAACACCCCCGACTCGGCTGACAAGCTGGGCCAGAAGGGGCACCTCGGCTGGAAGGCCTACTTCGTGGCCAAGGTCATCGACCAGGACCAGCTCGAGCGATACGAGTTCTACGCGGCGTGAGCGCCGCTTCAGGCGTAGCACCGGCCGGGGCCTTCGGGCTCCGGCCCTGTGCGTGAGAGAGGGAAGAGGACATGGCCAAGCAGAGCAAAGACGCCGAGGTTGTGGACCCTGCGTCGAAAGATCAGGTCGAGGCGCCCGAGTCGAAGACCGTCGCCATGGATCCGTTGGACCTTGCGGCCAACGCGAAGCTGCGTGACCGCGCGGCCAAACGCGAGGGTGTCCGCATCCCGGACCCAAAGACCGAGCCCGACCAGCACACGGCCCACTCGCTCGGCGAAGGCCAGCAGTTCCCCGTGTATGTGAAGCCGAAGCAGAAGGGGAAGCAGGACAGCGACTACGTCCTCCTCGCCCGGATCAACGGCGTCGCGTACTGGTGCAAGCGAGGCGAACGCCGGTACGTCCCGATCGAGGTCGCGCGCGTCGCATTCGCCGCCGGCGTCATCGACAGCGAGCCGCCGCCGAATCACCGCGAGCTGACCTACAACGGCAACCCGCTCCCGGATCTCCAGGGCGAACCGAGCTGATCGGAGGCCGCGCCCATGGCGTGGCAGGACTACTGGCGGACCCAGATCGACGGCGTTGAGGAGGTCGATGGGCACAGCGAGCGCACGTGGCTCGCGGCCCTCGCCCTCCTGCTGTTTTGGGAGTCTGGGCTGCGGCGGAAGCTCGCGCGTCGTGTAGCCTCGCTGCCCACCAATGCCGCCGGATTCATCGACCACCGTTATCGTGACGAAGTACTGCGCTTTCGGGCTCACGTTCGAACTGCGGTCGAGCAGTGGGTGCGAGGCACGTCTCGCGCGCTCACAGGTCAGGGACCCGCGGTGGCTACCGCTGCCGTCGCGTCCGGGGTCCCCAGTGCGATCGCCCCCGACGCAGTCCGCGACGCCATCAAGATCTTCGACGAGGCATGGAAGCGCGGCCGCAAGATCGTGGAAAGGGACGAATCACGGCCTGACAGTCGGCCCGATGCGCGTGTTCGAAATGGAGGATCTGGTGGCCGTACCGCTGCGCCCGAGCAGCCGCCAGCGAAGCGCCGCGAAGACGCGGACTTCCTCGAAGCGGTCGAAGACCAGACGCTGAACATCCTGCGGCACATCGCCTTCGATGGCCGCCGCGTGACCGAGACGCTCGTTCGCGTCACCGGGCGATTCAACAGGCCCGACGATGCGCTGGACTTCCTGCTCGGCGTCGGGGATCGCCGGCGGACGCGGGCGCCCGCCGACGCAACGGATGAAGGCTGGCGCACCCACCGCGGCAACATGCGACTGTCGATCGCTGCACACATCCGTGGCGTGCACCGCCGGCGCACCGTTTCCGAGGCGACCGACGCCGGCGTCAGCGCGTTCCGGCTCGATGTCCCCGAGCGGCACCTCGGCAAGATCGACCCGACCGGGATCCTCGGACCAGAGCTGTGGCGCGTCCGCGAGATGAACGACTGGCTGGCCATTCAGTCCCGTGCGAACGCCGGCCGCGTCTCGTCCAGCGCGTGGGATACGCTTGGCCTCGGATTCGGCGACGTGAGCTACCTGATCGCCGTGCCTCTGATCTACCGCGCAGCGGCGGAGGCCCATGGCGAGAAACTCAGGCGCAGGTGGCTCGACGGAGGGGGCAAGTGAGCCGCGGCATCGACTCCAAACTGATCGAGTACCGGAAGTCCGTCCTGATCTTCGACGGCAGTGGGCACGCGTCCCTCGGCATCACGTTCGAAGAGGCATTCAACGACGTGCCCCAAATGATGGTGGTCGAGGACGGCGCCGACGTGTCCGCAGGCGCCACGTACGCGGCCACCAGCGTGACCTACTCGGGCTTCACGCTCACCGTCACCGGTTCGCAGTACGTGAACACGCGTCGCACGGTCTACTGGATCGCGCACGAGAGGTCCTGATGGCGGGGAAGTACTGCCAGCTTGAGGCGGGCGTCGGCTACCTGGCGTCCGTCGCCGAACTCGACGACGAAACCGCTCGGATCTGCGAGGAAGAGTCGGACACCGTCATCGACGGCGAGTTCGAGAAGTGGGACCGATCGTTTTGGTCACCTGATTCGACGCCGCCGGAGGTCCGCCACATCGCTCTGCGTCTCGCGAGCGCCCGGTACCTGCGAATCGTGTTCGGCGAGACGAACCCGGATCGCGGCGATGGGCTTCAGCTGCCGAGACGCCTGGAGAACGAGGCAACCGAGCGCATCGCGAAGATCATCGGCCGTGGCTGGATCGTCGGCGCTGACGGCGAGAAGCTCCCGCCCCGAGATCCGCTCGAAGCCAGCTCCATGTTCGTGAGGATCGAGCGGTGACGATCCGCGTCGACACCCCCGAGGCGGCGCAGGCGGTCATCGCCGGCGTGATGCACCAGCTCGAGGACTGGACGACGTTCTTCGATCTGATGAACGAGGAGATCCTGCCGGAGGCACAGATGCAGGTCTGGGACTCCCGCTTCCGCATCGGGCTTCAGCACGCCCAGAGCACGATCGAGGCTCGCGCGAAGGGTCGCGGCTACTACCGCAACCCGCCGAACGAGCGTGCGCGCCCCGACTTCCCGTACCTCGAGTGGACCGGCGCGCTCCGCCACGCCACTGACCACTTCACGAAGATCGGACCGAAGAGCGCGACGATCGACCCATCCCAGAACTATGACGGGCCGATCAAGGCGGCCGATCCGTTCTCGGTGATCGCGAACGGGCTGCCGGAGTCCGCGATCTGGTTCCTCGACAGCCTGGACCAGAGCATCGAGAAGGCCATCGAATCGTGGCTGGGAAACCAGATCATCGCGAAGGTGGCCGCGTGATCAGCGACACACCGTTCACTGACATGGAGGCCGCGTTCTGGACGTACCTGAACAAGCAGCCGGCGTACCGAAGCCTCAATCTGAAGGAGTTCCGCGGCTACGACGGGCGGTTCCTTCCGTACGACCCAACGAAGGGGCTGTTCCCAGCTGACGCCTTGCCAGCGATCTACGCGCTCAACGCAGCGATCGGATCGAAGCAGGTCAACGAGCAGCAGGTGCGCGACAAGCTGGAGCTGAAAGGGCGCCTCGTGTTCGCTGCGACGCAGCCGAACCCAACGCGCGCACCCATCGAACGCGCCTTCGCCACGCTCTCCGATATTCTCGGGACGTTCGCGGCGCAGACATCGCGGCTCCAGTCGGACGTCATCGAGACCTACGACTGGAAGCCGGACAGTCCGAAGCCGATCCCGGAGCTCGCGCAGGGCGTTCCGCGGTTCTGGTACTGGGACTGGTCCATCGAGATGACAGGAAAAAGGCACACCGTCATCGTGTGACGGTGAGAGAGAGGGGCGCGCAGGGGATCAGGTCCTGACGCGTTCACGCGCAAGAGGACCGGGGCGGGCGGCTCCGGAGTCGTGGGGAGGGTTCGGACGTGGCCGATCTGCTCAAGAAACAGGTGTTCTGCCGCATCGGCGTGAACTCGACGCCGACCGATCGACTCGGGGCTCCGTCGACCTACGTGTACATCCCGAACGAGGAAGATGGGACGCCCGACGGCGTGAACATCAACACGTTCGAGATCGCCACGGAGCACGCGGTCCCCGGGCTGAAGTACGGGCCGTTCATCGGTTCGAAGAACACCGGGGCACAGCAGTTCAAGACGCCGATCTACCCGGAGAACGCGAAGTTCCTGCTCGACATGGCGCTGGCGCTCCAGTCGACGGGGCTGCCGGCGTACCACACGTTTGAGCAGTACTTCAACGTGACGCTCGGCGGGTCGCCGCAGGTCATCGGCCGCAAGCTCGCTGGGATGATCGCCCAGGGATTCACTGTCGCGTTCGACCGAGAGAACCCCGCGGGATTGAGCTTCCAGCTCGACCACTTCATCAACGCGGACTACCAGATCACGACGTCCGGACTCGCGATCAGCGCGGCCACGAACGCGTCGCCGATCGTCATCACGAGCGCCACGCACGGTTACACGACGGGCGACGTCGTGACGATCGCAGGCGTGGCCGGCAACACGGCCGCCAACGGCACGTGGACGATCATCGTCCTCACCTCGACAACGTTCTCGCTGACGGGCTCGACCGGCAACGGCGCCTACACCTCCGGCGGGACCTCGACCAAGAACTACCCAGGTTATTCCTTCCCGACCCAATCGCCCTACCTGACGAAGAACTGCTTCGTCGACGTGGTGCTCGCGGACAGCTCGAACAACCTGGGTGCCTACACCGGCGACAAGCTCGACCTCTTGTCGCTGAGCATGAACTACTCGGCGCCTCTCGAACCGAAGCTGTTCCTGTCGAGCACGACGCCCGAGCTGGATCAGACGTGGACGAAGGTGTTCATCGGCGATCCGAAGCTGGAGATCACCGGACAACTCCAGGTGTCCGACGGGTCATACCTGAACCTGTCACGCCTCTCCGACCTCCGGAAGCTCAAGTGCCGGATCATGGCGTACGGGTCGAGTCCGAGCGGCTCGTCGACGTCGGCCACGAACCTCGCCGCGTCGGGCACGTCGATCGTCGTGGCGTCCGCGACCGGCTTCGCCATCGGTGACGTGATCATCCTGATCCAGCCGACCGCGAACCTACAGCAGGTCGTCACCATCACGAACATCGTCACGACGACGCTCACGATCACCGCGGCCGACATCGCAATGAACGGCGGCACAGAGACGATCTTGGTCCGCAACACGGCGTTCGAGCTGCGCTGCGACCTCGCCCGCATCACCGCGGCCCCCAGCAAGCCCAGCAACTCCGGGCTCGCCAAGGTCGTGAACTTCACGGCGACCGTCGTCCTCGCGGCCGGGGCGACGTCCATCATGTCCCGCAAGGCCTACAACGACGACAACACATGAGCGAAGAAGTCAACGAAGCGGCGGCGCAGGCGGTCGAGTCAGGTTCAGAGACGAAGGGCCTTCCGCCGCACATCGTCGAAGGCCTGGCGAAACGTCCGCACTTCAAGAGGACCTCATGGCTGGAGGCAACCGTCGACCTCTCCGGATTCGGTCTCGGAAAGGTCTTCCTGCGCGACGCGAGGTATGACCGCCTGGCCGATTGGCTGGAGTCGTGCCGAACCCGGGGTGAACACGCAGTGGAGTCGGCCGCGCGGCTGCTCTGCGCGTACGTTGACCGATCAGAGGTGCCGGGCATGCCGGCGCGCAACAGCGATCCCAAGACGTGGGAGACGTGGGTGAAGCAGCAACGCGGCAAGCCGATCCTGGTTCTGCGCGACGCCGCCGTGTTCTTCTCCGAGGTTCTCGCGGCCGCGGACGCCATCGTCCCAAACTGATCGGGGCGGAAATCGCCCACCTCTACTTCGGGAGCGAGGCGCCTACCGATCGGCGGTGCCTCGCGATCGCGCTGGAACTCGTTCACGCTGTCGGGACTGGACAGTTCCCATTTCCGGGCGCACTCCGTGATCAGTCAGAACGCGTCGCGCTCTGGTTTCGAACGGTACAGCAGTACGTGATCCGCGCTCAGACCGTCCATGCGCGCGGGGCTCTGGTAGGTTCACCAGCACAGGCGATCGCGGGCGGCGAAAGAGAGGGCGCAGATGGCGCGGCTGGAGATCGAGATCAAGGGTCCGTCAGGCGGCGGAGCGTCTTCGACTAGCGGGTCGACGGCACCCGCTACGCCAGCCTCGTCCCAGCAAACGATCGCGAACCTCCAGCGCGTCGAGCAGCTCCTGCAGCGACAGGCGCGCCTCACGGACATCATGGTCCGAGGCATGCAGCGATTCGGCGAGGTCGGCGCGCAGGGCATCACGGTGATGGCGCTGCGACTCCAGCGGATCGCAGAGGCCACCGAGAAGCGGTTCGGCAACGTCTCCGTTTCGATTCAGCACGGGATGGAGGCCGCCGCGCGTCGGGCTGAGGCAGCGTGGGCGCGCGTCGGGATTGCAATCCAACGGTCCGCCGCGGCCGCCCTGCGAAGCGCGGCCCCAGGGCTCTCCCAGGTTGGCGGAGCGATCTCCGGCGGCGTAGGCGCCTTGACGTCCGGCCGCCTGATCGGCGGCGCGATCCCGTCGGCGATCGGATCGACGGCGTCGGGCCTCATCCGAGCCACGGCCTCCGTTGGCTCCGGCGTCGCATCCAGCGTGTCCGGGACCCTGAGCAACCTCGCCGGCGGGTTCAGCGACCTCGCGAAGGACGGGACTACGGCCGCAACGCGGGTCATCGGGTCCATCTACAAGACCTTGGCGGGCGCTGGGTCAGTCGTCGCCGGCGCTCTAAGCAGCGCATTCTCGGTAGTTGGCTCCGTGGCGAGTGCTCTTGCGGACGCCGGCGGCGCGATCGCGGGGTTCGTCGGTGACAAGCTGGGCACCGCGCTCAAGGTGACGGTCGGCGCGGCCGTCGGGCTGGCGTTCGCCGGTCTTGGCCAGTTCGCGAAGGCCGAGGAGGTCACGCCCGCCTTCGAGCGACTCGCGCGAGCAGCTGGTCAGGACGTGGCAGGCGCGCTCGACAAGTTGCGGGACGCGACCCGAGGAACTGTTTCCGACCTCGAGCTGATGAGGCAGGCGAACCGGGCATCGGCTCTCGGGGCGGCCGAAAGCGTCGACGACTTCGCCAAGCTCGCTGAGACCTCGCGCGCGTTGGCGAAGGTAACGGGTGTCGACGCTGCCACAGCACTCGAGCGGCTCACTCTCGGTATCGGTCGCCAGTCTCCGAAGATCCTCGACGATCTTGGACTGATGGTGAAGCTGAAGGAGGCCTACGGCGACTACGCCGACGAGATCGAGAAGTCCGTCAGCTCGCTGAGCGGCGCAGAGCAGCGACAGGCCATCCTGAACCTCGTGAACAAGGAAGCGGCTCGCGTTACTCGCGGCCTGAGCGTCGACATTCTGACCACTCGCGATCGGTTCGCGCAGCTCCACGCGACGACTGCGAACCTCCTTCAGTCGGTCGGATCTGCCCTTGCGCCCGCGTTCAACAAGGTCGCAGACGCCGTCGAAGGGATGCTCGGATCGCTCGGCAGATTCGCGACCAACAACGCCGCATCCGCGGCCAAGATCCTGTCGGGCGCGATCGGCGACGTGGGCGGTGCCTTCCGTGATGTGCAGACGCTGATCGAGCACGCGAGTCTGGAAGACGTCTTCAAGGCTGCGACGTTGGTCGTCGACAACCTCTGGATCCACATGCGGTCGGGCGCCGAGGGATCGCTGAAGTTCGCGGAGCTGAAGATCCAGGAGTTCTTCGAGAGGGCGAAGGCCTTTGCGCTCGACAACGCGCAGCTGATTGGGTTCGCGACCGGCGGAGTACCTGGCGCAGCCTTTGGATCAGCACTGAAGGTAAAGGCGCACCTCGATGCAGGCGGGAGCGTACTCAGCGGCGACAACGCCGGCGTCGCAGCGTCCAAGGCGCGAGCCGAGAGCCTGTCCCAGCAGGCCTCGCAGGTGTCGTTTGCCCCGCAAGGCGAGAACGCGAGACTTCTCAGCGAGAACAACGCCGCACTGGATGCGCTCCGCGAAGCCATTCTTCATCGTGCGGAACCCGTTCCGCGGAACGAGCCGTACGTCCCTGGGCGTGGTCAGGTCGGAAACCCAACGCCGATATTTCCGCCGATCACCCTGACCCAAGGCCCGCCACCGCCGCCACGCCTGGGATCTCTGACGAGCAACGCGGGCGGTCCCCCCGGCATCGGTGCGCCGAACGCTGCGTTCACGTCGAATCCCGCAGGGCTTCTCCCATCGGATGCGATCGCGAGCATCACGCAGTTCTTCGCCGAGGCCGAGGCGCAGGCCCGTGGATTCGCCAAGTCCACCGAAGGGCTGTCGAAGGTCCAGAAGGCAATCCTCGAATCGCAGCTCGACCTCCAGCAGTCGTCGCGCATCGAGAGCATCCTGCACGAGCGCACGCAGCGCCTCGAAGCCGCTGAAGGCGCCCTCAACGAGCGGCGCCGCCGCGAGAACGAACTGGAGTCCCGGTTCAACCGTCTGCTCGATGCCGAGAACTCGTTCGCAAAGAAGCGCGAGGAGGGGTTGGCCAAGATCCAAGAGGCGTACAAGTCGTCGACGGATTCGATCCTCCAGAAGCACCTCGAAGCGGTCGGGCAGATCGAACAGCAGATCAAGGGTCGCGCAGATCAGCTCGCTGGACTCGGTGGTGGCCTCGAACCAGGCGGTGGTCTTCCGCTCAACGTCTTCAAGGCGATCAAGAAGGTCCGGAAGGGTGCCGAGAAGGAGCGGTTCAACAGCCTTCGGGATGCAACACAGGGTCAGTCATCGGACGACCTGGCGGCAAACGGCGGAGCGCTCCTGAAGCAGGCTCTGAACCAACAGGCGGAGAAGGAGGTCGGCGCCGCCGCACTATTCAAGGATGCCACAGACACGTTCTTCGCGGAGAGCGCGAAGGCGGAGGCGGCTCGCGCGGAGGCCGAGAAGACCTTCCTCGACACGATCGAGAAGGAAAAGGCGGCGACCGCGGAGGCGTTCGAGGCGACTCGCAAGGCGCTCGACGCGGCGTCAGACGCCATCAAGACCAGCGTCGACGACATCAAGGAGCAGAAGAAGGCGCTCGACGCCATCACAAAGGCCCTGGAGAAGGTCGCGTCCTCGGTGAGCAGGTGACCTATGGCGAACGACCGCATCGGCTACTTCAAGACGCTCCGCCTCGGCGACGTGCTCCAGGGCCCGGAGCGGATCCGCGCGAAAGGCGACGATCCAGAAGTCGTGTCGCCGCTCTACGGCAACCGCGGGGCGATCATTGACCGCGGCGGCCGCAGCCACTACGAGGTGGATGCCCAGGGCGCACTGGTCCGCGGCTTCGCTGGCGCGGAGACGGCAGATCAGTTCATGCAGCGCAAGCTCCAGTTCCTGATCAACGTCGTCGGCGTGCGCGGGTACGTGCCGTCGACCGTCTACGGGACCGATGGCGTCCTGGCCGTGCTCAGCGATTCGTCCAATCTGCATTCGCTGACCACGCTCATCGCCGCCGGGGCGACGTCGATCGACATCAACTCGCCGGCGCCCACGTTCGCGTCCGGCGAACACTGGTTCATCACCGACGGCACGTCCTACGAGATCCTCACGACGTCCGGTTCAGGCAGCAGCACGACCATCCCGATCGTGGCGAGCACCTACGGCTATGCCGCGGGCGCCGTCGTGTTCGAGCCGACGTGGTTCCTGCGCAACGCCTACCTGCTGACGGACACGCAGCTGGAGGGGATCGATCCCGGGTCGAACCAGGGGGTGAAGGAAGTCGAGTTCAAGTTCATGAGCGTGGAAGCGCCGGAGTGGATCTGAGGTGTCCCGCCTCCAGAACATCAAGATCAAGTTCCGCTCGGCGGCTCCAGCGGGCACGATCTACGTGTTCCAGGACGGGTCCGCGAGCGATCCGGACGTCACATCAGGGAGGCGGTACGACAACGCCATCCGCGCGGGCGCGTCCCCGCCGGGAACGACCCTCCAGAACGACAAGCAGTACCTGGAACTCGTGTCGATGGATCACTCCTACGACACGGGGAAGCAGCTCAACCTCGCGCTCACCGGGCGGAAGGCCTGGCTGAACGACCCGGCTGGAGCGATCCAGCTCGGCCCGAACGACAAGGTGGAGCTGTTCGCCGATCGGCCGGACGCGGATTCGTCGGTCGTGTGCGCGAGCTGGCACCTGAACCAGCAGTCGACAGGCCAGCTCCGGATCTTCTACGGCTTCATCGCCTCGGTGGATTCGACGCCGGAAGGCGGCCTGAAGATCGTCTGCAAGGACGGCGCCTGGAAGGCGAACGACATCCGAGCGGAGCGCGACACGTCGGGCGGCATCACCATCCCGAAGATCGCGTTCAACGTCGATCTCGACAACGCCGACTGGTTCTACTCGATCAAGATCACGGCCCCTGGCACCGGGACGCCGTGGTCGACCGGCGAGGCCACGACTGCGGCCTCGAAGATGACGGTGAAGGAGATCCTCGAGTACCTCGACTCGCGGTACTACTCGAAGCTCGTCACCGAGGGTGCGATCGACAACGCGACGGCCGCCTCGATCTTCGCGTCCGCCGATCTGGCAAGCCTCACATTCATCCCGCCAGCGATCGTCGCCGAGAACATCGGCTTCCGTGAGCTCGTCCAGCAGGTCCTCCAGTGGGCCCCGGACATGCGGCTCGTCGTCGACCACCGCACGACGCAGTGGCGCCTCCTGCGCACGGGCCTGACCGTGAAGTCGACGTCCACGACGACCACCACGTCGATCGCTACGGGCGCCGGCCCCTACGGCTCGAAGGTCTCCGTCGTCGATCCGAGCCTCTTCAGCGCCTCGCCTGGCGTGACCGGCAACCGAGTGCGCATCTACTCGTCCGGAAACCCGGCGCTCAACCTCGAGCGAACGGTGCAGGCGATCGTGGGCTCGGAGCTGCGCTTCTACGAGTTCTCGCCCACGGGTGGCGGCGGCTTCGGGTCGGGCTCTCGGATCGTCCCGATCGACGGGAACGCGCTGCCCACGCTCACTCTGAACCTCGACAACTGCCCGAAGGGCGACCCGAAGATCGGACTCGACCTCGACCGCGTCTACTCGGCGGTGAAGTTCTACAGCGTCTACCAGAAGACGACTTCCGAGACCGTCGCGTGGAACTCGACCGACCTCGCGGCCGGCGCGTTGCAGCCTGGCTGGAAGAGCGGGTTCAACTCCGCCTGGAAGGACAAGGACAAGGACCGGGAGTCGGACTTCGGATCGAAGAACGCCGACGGCAACTCGAACGGGTGTCGGGTCTACAAGATCGACAACGACGGCACGTTCGATCGGATCTGGATCCGTTACTCGGACAGCGCATTCGGCTCTGACCACGTCAACGACGAGTGGAAGGGCTGCGTCCTGTGGGTCTGGACGATCAACGGGGCTGACTCACGGTCGCTCGACCGGGTCTACCGGATCCGTGCGTCCACGAACGTGGCGGACGCTGGCGACGGGACGCCCGGGTTCCGACTCACGCTCGACGTGTCGGCGGGGCAGTTCCTGACGGACTCTCCGACGTTCAAGCCGGTGAACGATCCATCCGCCACCGAGGACCGCGTGGCGATCACGCAGAACATGCGGTTCCAGAACGTGGGGTCCATCAACGCGCTGCCGGCGGAGAACAACGCGCGGTGGGAAGTGGGTCGAAAGTGGTCGTTCACGGGGACCACGATCCGGTTCGACGCGTCGAGCTCGCCGCACGTGTCGGTCTGCACCCCGCTGAAGCTCCAGGTGGACGACGGCACCGGGAACTTCCGACGCGTTGCCGCGATGACCTCGCAGATGGGCTACCCCTCGCGGAATCAGAATCCGGCCGGCCCATGGGTCCAGGTCGCCGGCGGCGGCCCAGGCAGTTTCCAGGTCTATCGCCGCAACAGCTTCTACACGCGCACGCCGGCGGCCGCGCCGTGCCCGTCCGGATACCAGCCGCCTCGGCTCATCCAGGTCGAGTACGAACGCACGACGACCACGATGCGCACCGCGCGGTACCCGGCGTCTGGATTCGCCGGCGTCGCCTTCGAGCGCTTCGGCCTCGCGCGCGAGTGGGCGGTGACCACTCCGAACTGGACCGAGGACAACCAGGACGCCGACTACACCGCCATGGTCGAGCGGTTCTGGAACGCCTTCTCGAAGGCCCACCAGCGCGGCTCCGTGACGATGCCGGGCGTGAAGGAGCGCGGGGTCTTCATCGACCTTGCGATCCATGCGAGCCTCAGCACGTCGCTCGCGCCGCAGACGCAGTCGTCGATGGTGCTGGGATTCTGGGGCGCGGTGACGCAGGTGACGCTCGACTTCCAGTCGGACTCCGTCGTGTTCGACTTCGACTCGAAGTCCCCGATCCAGGACCTCGCATTCGAGGTCTACGAGAAGATGGGCGTCTCGATCGCGAGCAAGGTGGAGGACCTGTTGGCACTCACCCAGAAGCTCGGCGAGCTGCCAAAGTGTCTGGCTGGCTCGCAGCTCGGTGAGACGCCGACGGGCATGTGTGCCGAGGTCGTGTACGAGCCGGGAGGTCGGTCGATCCTGCCGAAGCTGCGCCTGCCGTCGAAGGACAACCAGGCGAACCACTCGACCGCATCGAGCTACGACTTCGCGGGGGCCTGGTGATGTCGACTGCCATCGGACCGAATGCCGACACCACGATCGTTCGCGACCTGGAAGGGAAGCTGTTCGCGATCGGCCCGCGCGAGGAGATCGTGGCGGCTCTCGCTTCTGGCTCGTCGGTCACGCTCGACACGACCGACACCAGTCAGCCGACGATGCTGCCTCAGCGTCTGCAGCGCGAGATGGACGCAGTCCTCCGCTGGCTCGGACTCGAGGATCCCGCGCGCGAGACGGCGGGGATCGTCTACGGGTCCACGAAGGCTGGATCCACGACCAGCGCCGTGAAGGTCGGTTTCCCCAAGCTCGCGAACGACGCGGTTGGCGGGGGAGTCCTGTACGTCCTCGATGGCGTCGCACGACCCGGGTACGCGATCTCCACGATCACCGGGAACGACACCGTGAACCTCGTCTCCGCGATGACCGAGGCTGCGCCCGTGACGGGCGTCCCGGTACGAATCTGCCCCAAGGTGAAGCCCACGCCGAGCACATCAGACTTCCCGAGCGGGAAGGCATTCGGCGTGAAAGACGGGTCCGGCAACTGGTACGTCGTCGACGCGGACGCCACGTCGTTCCGCATCTTCCGGGCGTCCCTCTCGGGCTCGGTCCTGTCGAAGGTTTCGAGCGGCTCCGGGTCCGTTGATCTCAAGGTCGGGGCAGTCGCCGGCAACGGGAACGTCACGGTCACCCACAAGCCGCAGGGGAACTGGGATTTCGGCTCCGCGACGGTGACAGGGCTGTCGGGCGGTGGCTCCTCAGCGCCGACCTACGCGGCGCACTTCCTGATGGGAGGGATGTGATGGCGACGGAGACTCGCAAGGTGCTTGGGCAGGTCGCCCCGAGCGCGACGACCGACACGGACCTGCTGACTGTCCCAGCGTCCACCGAGTACGTGATCTCAACGATCATCGTCTGCAATCGCGGCAGCACGGATGCCACCTTCCGCGTGGCCGTTGCGGTCGGCGGAGCCGCGAGCGACCCGATCCAATTCATCTGCTACGACGAGACGATCGGGGCGAACAGGCCGTACCCGATCACGCTCGGCATCGCCCTCGCCGCAACGGACAAGATCCGGGTCTACGGCTCGACGGCGAATCTCACGTTCCAGGCCTTCGGAGTGTCCATCGCATGAGCATGGGATCCCCGGCACTCACGGTTTCCGGCAAGGTCGACAACCCGGCTGACGTCGTCACGTACTTCGGGGATGGCTCGGACGGCGACGTCACGATCAGCGCGGGAACCACGACGCTCACGCGCGACAGGTACTATCGGAACCTGACGATCAACGGGACCGGCAAGCTCGCCACGTCGGGCTACATGGTCTTCGTCTCCGGGACGCTCGACATCTCAAGCGCGCCGGCTGGCGCCATCGACTTCAACGGCGCCAACGGGACGGCGGCGAGCGGCACGAGCGGCGGCGCCTCGGGCGCGACGTCTGGCAGCGGTGGAACATGCGGCGCCTCGAACGGCGGCACGTCCGGAGCAGCCGGCGGCACCGCCGCGGGAAGCACGGCGTCCGGCCCGAGCGCCGCGAGTCCGGGCAATGGCGGATCCGGCGGAGCCTCCGGCAAGGGCGGCACGGCTGGCGCGAACGCCGGCGGTGCATCTGGCGCGGGCGGAGCTGTCTCGAATGCGCTGTCGGTGCGCCGCGTTGTGCCTCTGCTCATGCGCAGCGGCACCGCAATCTTGTCCGGCTGCGGTGGTCGCGGCGGTAGTGGCGGAGGCGGCGACGGGACCGCTGGCGGCGGTGGAGGCGGCGGCGGGGCGAGCGGCGGAATGATCATGCTCTACGCTCGCGCGATCAATCGCAGCGGTTCCACGGCCGCTGGAGCCATCGCGGCCAAGGGCGGCACCGGCGCCGCGGGCGGTGTCCCCGCCGGCGGCAATCGCGGCGGAGGCGGAGCCGGGGGCGGCGGTGGCGGTGGGGTCATCTACATCGTCTACGGCAGCCTCTCGGGCTCGACGGCCACGAACGCACTCGACGCATCCGGAGGTGCCGGCGGCGTCGGGGGCAACGCAACGGGGACCGGCATCGGTGGCGACGGTGGCACCGGCGGCAGCGGTGGGCGCATCACGACGATCAACCTTCTCACGGCTGTCGGCGCCGAGAGCTTTGGCGGCGCGGGGAGTGCGGGTGGAGCCGGTGTCGGCGCAACCGGTGGTGCCAGTGGCGCCGGGAACACTGTGCAGGCGTCGCTCTGACGCGTTGAGATCGGGTGCGAGTAGGCTCGCGGCGCACGCGTGGACCAACGAGGGAAGGTCATGGCTGACAAGCGGTGCTGTCTCGGGCGATCCGGACTCCTGACGTACACGATCGGCAGCAGTGAGTGCGGCGGCGCGACCAACAAGACGCTCGACTTCGGCGAGTCGTTCAACACGCTGCGCATCTCGCCGAGTTCCACGGCGACGGCCGGCCTCTCGGTTCTGACGTCCGACCAGCCGAATCCTGTGACGCCGAACACGCCCGTTGCGTCCGGTCAGGTCATCCCGGCTGCTGGGTTCTTCGTCGCACCAGGTCACGCATTCGTCGAGATCCGGATGCAAGCGAGGTTCCGCTACGTCGCAATCAAGGTTTTCTCGGTCGCCGACGTGAGCATTCTCGTGGAGGCCTACGACTCGTGAACCACGCCGGATCCAACCATGCGTTCCACATCGACGCTGAGCTCGGACGGGAGACGCCGCGGACGCCATCGAAGCCGCGCCCGGCCCTGACTCAGCTCGGGTCACTCGCCGCCATCCTGATCTCGATCGGGACCCTGACACTCTTCGTGTTCAGGCCGATGTTCATCGAGGCGGCGCGCGAGAAGTGGCGCGAGGACTTCGCTGGCATCGAGAAGCGCCTCGACCGCATCGAAGACAAGCTCGACGCGCGGAAGTGAGGCGGGATGGGACGATCTGGCTCGAAGACGTCCGAGTTCAAGGTGACCGCGCTCGCCATCATCGGCGGGGTGGTGCTGATCCTGGCCGGACATCCGCACGAGGGATCCTCGCTGCTCTCCGCTGCCGTCCTCGGGTACACGGTGAGCCGCGGGCTCGCCAAGAAGGAGTGACCGTGGTTCCGAACCCGAATCTCGCCCGCGTCGACTTCAAGGGCGTTGCGTCCGACCTGAAGATCACCCTCTACACCCAGCTGACGACGCTGATGGAGGGAGCCCAAGACGACGTGCGGCGCTTCGTCGCCGAGATCGCCCCGGCCATGGCGGATGCCGTCGCGCAGGGGGATACGGCGATGTCCGGCGAGCTCGAGGCGCAAATGGCCGCCGTCGCCGAGTTGAACAATCTCCGCGCCATCAAGGCCAAGTGGGCCGTCACGAAGAGTGTCATCGATTCGTCGATGCGCATCCTCGCCGGCGGCATCGCGGCTGGACTGGGCGCGGTTGGAGGTGTCCGATGAAGTTCTTCCTTCTGATTCCGCTGCTCTTTGTCCTGGCCTGCGGTTCCATCGGGACCGTCGACCGCCAAGCGACAGCGGATTTGTTCAAGCGCGTTGGCGACCGTGTCGAGGCCTACGTCGCGGCCGGCCCGAATCAGGCCGACCCCGTCCTGCTCGACATCCAGGTCGCGGCGCGCGCGCTCGACGGGCCCGACGAGCGCATTGCTGCAGGGCCGGTCCGCAAGTCCATCGAGCGCGTCTGCAAGGTCCACGACGACTTCGTGACTTCCGACGATTCCATCAATGAGACGAAGCGAGGCACGTACCTCCGGAGTACGCAGCTGCTTCGCGCGCTGATGCTCGAGTCGGAAGCCACGCCCGTCGCTGAGACCCGACGAGGCGATTGAGATGGCGCGCGCGATCACACAGCTGCCGCCCGAGCTCGCGACCATCCGCCGCGGGCTCGCGCATCAGATCCCGATCCAGTACCAGGACGATCAGGGACGGTTCCTGTCCCTCGCCGACCACGAGATCGAAGGCAACCTGCGGTCCGATCGGGCGCTCGATTCGTCGCTCCTGGGCACGTACTCGAGCGGGATCCTGGATTCCGACTACGGCCAGCTTGCTCCCGTCCTCGACGAGACCTCCTCGGGGAGCCTGCTCGTCGGTTCCGGATGGGTGACCGTCAAGATCCGCGGTGCGAGCACCGGCGACGTCTGGAAGCTCCTCGTCGACGCACCCGTGCAGATCGTCTGATGAGCGGCGCCACGATCCTGAAGCAGGGTTCGGCCCGGGCCGCCGTTCCGCGAGGCGGAATCCTCTCGCCCGCGCCGGGCGCCGTCGTCGACCCGCATCCCACGTACGGGCTCACTCTCCGGAGCATCTCCGGTGGGGGATACCGGTTCGCCTGCGCTGCCACCGGCGCCTTCGCCGTCGAGATCGACCGGGCATCGGACCACGCGACGATCGTGGCCTCGCCCGCGGACTTCAACATGTCCGTCGAGACCCATGACGGCGCCGGGACCGTCCTGGCGACCTGGCGAACGGACCCGCGGATCGCGTTCACGTTCACGTTCACCGTGGAGGGCGACGAGGTTCTCTTCGGTCAGGCCCTGAACTCCACGTCGACCACGTACTCCGTCAAGACGTTCGACTGGCCACGCTTCGATGCGAAGCTCTTCGGAGCCGAGGAGAACTGCTACGCAGCCGCGGCCTGGCAGGGCGGCGTCGTCGTCCCACAGCCTCACCTATCGCCTGGCGTGGCGGTCGTGGCGCCGCTCTCGATGCAGTTCGCGTCGATGTACGACAGCCGCAGCCGGCAGCAGCTCTACATCGCGACGGACGACGACGAGGGCTGCCGGAAGATCATCGCGTTCGCCGGGCAGACGACGTCTGTCCGCTGGCTCGTCCGGCACGAAGTCGACCGCCGCTACGTCCCGGGGAGCGACTTCACGCGCCCGTATCGGACCCACATTGCGGGGATCACCGGGCGAACATGGGACGGGCGCCTGGGTTACTACGACGCGGCTGACCGCTACCGGATGTGGGCGACCGACGCGGCGCGCCCGTGGATGACCCGAGGCCCCTGGAAGGACGCCGCGCACTACTCCGCGCGCGTGAAGAACTCTGACGTCCTGCTCTGGTGGCCGAGCGACAGCGTTCACCGCGACTTCCCGCGCAAGACGAACATCGTCTCGCGGCTGATGTCGCACGCCGGCCTGACCAACATGATCGCGACGCCCTACTGGTGGGTCCAGCAGGCGTTCTATGCACCCGCGATCGACAACCCGTCGATCGGGACGATGCAGTCGGACTACCTGTCGTTCCTGGCATCGGCGCAAGCGCTCGGGTGTCACGTGCAGGACTATGTGAACCACCGGTTCCTGGACTCGCAGCTGCTCTCGGGCCCGTTCAACGTCTCGGCCTATCCGGTGACCGGGCTCGGGACGATCGACGTCCGGACGCGCTGCCTGCGCGACAAGGCGGGAGCCCTGACGCTGGTCGACAGCGGCACGATCGAGGGCGTGGTGATGATGCAGCCCGACTACGCCAGGTCGGACTGGGCACTGATCGCCTACCAGATCCTCTTCGATTACGCGGTCGCGCACGCGCTGGCGGGATCCGCGGGACCGCGCGGGATCTACTACGACTCCTTCGGTGCGAACCTATCCGACTACCAGGACGACCCGACCCAGTCGTCGTGGACCTACCGTGCCAACCAGGCCGGCCGGAAGAACGTGATCGCGACAATCCTGTCGGGCTTCCGTGGCGTGGACCCGGACTTCCTCATGTCGCAGGAGTACCCGGAGGAGACGATGATCGACTCCTTCGACCTGCTCTACACGATGACGCTCGGCGGTGAGACGGTCGGGAAGTTCGTCGATCTGTTCAGCTACGTCTACGGGCAGATGGTGCGCACGGCGCAGTACATCGGCCCTCAGATCACCGACGGGAACAACAACCCCGCGGGCAACATCGTCTTCGAGCAGCTCATGAACGTCTCGTGGCTGCGCTCAGGGATCGCGTCGATCAACGACTCGACGACCAGCGCGGGCGCTGAGCTGATCGCCGCGTCCCCGTCGCCGGTGAACACGCAGCTCTTCTACTTCTTCGACTGGGTCCGGGTCATTCACGCCGCGCGACCGCGGACGCTCCCGTACCACCAGGGGAAGCGGATGCCGCCGCTCTCGATCAACACCTGGGAGCCGGGCTGGGTCGATTCCGTCGAGACGGTGTTCCAGCAGTACTGGGTTGGCGTTCAGGTCAACAACGTCGTCAAATCGGAGATCTTCCTGGTCGACGACGAGTACCTGGGGATCATCGTGATCCACGAATACCCGGCCGGCGTGTTGGGGGATCCGGGTCCCCAGACCGTCACGCTCGAGCTGGATGCCAGCCGCTACGAGATCGGCAGCGGGGAGAAGGCGCTCTACGAGCGCACGGATGCGGGCTTGGTCGAGATCGCGCGGTTCCGGAACGTGCTGAAGCAGACATTGACGATCCCGAACTTCACCGTGAAGACCTACGAGGTCCGGGTGCTCTGATCAGGCACCGATGCGGACCGTTCGGTCCTTCGGCTGCGATCTGATGGCGCGGGCGTCGTCGATCAACTCGACCTGATGGCGGACAGCCAGCTCGATCGCCACCCGCTGCGCCGGGGAGAGGCCTTCGAAGTAGAGGCACGCGATGTCGTACTGCCGCACGCAGCGCTCAATGCTCCAGCGCTGAACGGACCGGAGTGTGGGGAACGCCTGGGCGGGGACCTGGCTTCGCATCGCCGGAAGATACCTGCGATCGCGCGGATCGCGCGGCTCACGGCGGGCATGCGATTCTGGCCCGATGCGATCAACACTCCTCGCGTTCGTGCTTTGTTGCATCACGATGTCCCAGGCTCCGACGGCGACGCCGACGGCGCCAGTTCCCCTGCCCACACCTGCCGTCCCGGCGGAGACCTCGTTGTCATGGCTGATCCCGGTCGTGAACGGGAAGCCTCTCGTCGACTACACCACGAAGTCGGACTTCCGGTTCGTGACCGTCCATGGAACGTTCACGGTCTCCGCGGTGTTGCAGGACAAGAGCGGTCTCGCGGTCCCAGCGCCGGCAGGCACCGTCGTTCGCGTCCTCATCGATGACTTGCGAGCGGCCGCGCCGGTGCCACTCGGTGCGGCGATCACGCTCGATTCCACGCTCTGGGAGGACGGCACACACGCGATCTCCATCGACCCGGTCGATGCGGGACCTGGCGGAGAGTTCCTGTCGCCTCGCGTGATCCCGTTCGCGATCGACAACGTGCCGGGCGTTCCGCGCAACACCGACGCGCAGCGGATCCCTCTCGGCTCACTCGTCTACCACCAGCTGACGTTCTCTCCGCGGGTCGCGTGGATGAGCTACCCCGGCCATCTGCCGTTCCCGCCGTCGGTCCCGCTCGCCCAACCTGTTGGGTCACCACCCCAGGTTGCGCCGGTCCTGCTTCGGGACCCCTCATACTGGACCGGCCTCTCGCTCACGCGCGCGAACTCCGGGCTCTACCGACCGTCGCACCACGTCTACACCTCGGGCGATGGCCATGTGTTCGCGGCTCCGCACTACCCGCGCGGCGACGCCAGCTCGGAAGGGCAGCGACCGCAGAACGACCGAATGGACTGGTGGACGGGTCAGCGCGGCGCCGGCGACGTCTCGCCGTACTCCTCGTTCGTCGCGGACCCCCGCGGATCCGGTTGGGTCGGCGTCGACGTGTCCGGATCCGTCTTCACCCTTGGGGTTAACGGATCGGTGAAGGCGCTCTTCGGGCCGTGGAACTCGCGCAGGTGGGAACGGTCGTGCGTCAGTTGCCACACGAACACGACGCCGAAGCCGCCGGGCCACGATGACCCGACGATGCCGCCGCACTGGTGGCACGACGCGACGGCGACGCCGGCGCAGTTCGCGGCGGACAAGGAATGGGTCGGCACGTTCGACGTCGCACCGAACGTCGTGAACGACCTCGCGATGGATCCTGCTGATCCGGACGTGATCTACCTTGCCGACACGGGGAACCACCGGATCGCGAAGCTCGACCTGCGCGGGACAGGCGAGGGGCTCGTGCAGAAAGGGAAGGGGCACGGTCGACTCACAACGTTCGTCGGCGGAGCGCCCGGGTATGTGGACGGACCGATCGCGACGGCGCGGTTCAACAAGCCGACATCGCTCGCGATCGACCGCGGCCGCATGTGGGTGACGGACCGCGAGAACTGCGCGCTGCGCGTGATCGATCTCGCGACGGGCGTGGTCTCGACGGCGGCAGGTGGCCACATGGCCACATCGCCACGTCCGCAGGAAGCCGTGACTCGACCGAACGTGTACTCCGCGATGCCGGCTCCGCCGCAGGCCGTGGCTGACTGGATCCGTTTCCCGCAGTGCGTCCGGGTCGACAGTGCCGGTACACCGGTGGTCGCCGAGAACCTCACGAAGGCGGTGAAGGCGGTCGACGTCGCAACCGGGACCGTGACGTTCGTCTCCACGTCCCCGAAGGACCTCGTCAGCGGCAACAACCCATGGACCTGGATCGCCGTCGATCGAGACGGTCTGTGCGGTCCACGAGACGATGTGTTCGAAGCGTGGATCAGTGGGCGATCGAACAGCTACATCGGGCGGCACTCGCGAGACGGTTCGTGGCATGGGACGCTGCTCGCGGGGAAGAAGGATCGCCACGGCGGACCGCAGGAGACGAACGAGCCGGACTTCCCCGCGCGGCACTACCCGTGGGCCGTCGCGATCGACATGCAGGGCAACATCGTCACGACCGGCTTCGGCAGCTCGGGCGCCGGGATCATCCGCCGGCGCGTGGTCGGAGACGCCGTGCTCGAGGATGGCGCTGCGTTCCAGGCCGGCCTGGCGATTCACCGGCTCGGGACGGTTCCCGCGTTTGGGATGGCGGTGCGCCCGAGCTTCGCACTTCTGCACGGAAGCTACGGCACGTCTTCGGTCGGAGGGCAGTCGTTCGACGAGGCGGCCGCGTGGTGGGTCGGCGCCGAGACGTCGCACGGGCCCGCCGCGTGCCTCGCAGTTGGGGCGTTAGAGCTTCAACGCGGTTGGGGAGACGGAGTCGCCCGCCCGGAGCTCACCGGAATCGACGCGTGGAACTACGCCTACTTCGTGTTGCGGTGCTCGGACGTCCGCGGGTGGACGATGCCGCCGAAGCCGGTGGCGACTGGGCCGGCGCCGACAGTCTTAGTGAGCGGGATCACAAGAAATGTGAGCGGGATCACTGAAACGGTGAGCGTGACCTGGACGACGAACGTCCCGACCCTCGGCCTCGTGCGCTACGGGCGCGGCGCAGCCCCCGTCGGGCGGTCGTGGGACTCTGAGGGCTCGTTCGGGACGTCGCATTCATTCACCGTCACGGACGCGGCACCTGCCCCCGTAACGTGGTGGGTGACCGTTCGGGATCAATGGGGGCGCTTGGCGTCCGCCACGACCAGCGGGTAGGATCCGGCGCACTCGAACTACTTGTGCGCTCGCGGGTCGCAGCCGTCCTCCCTCGCAGGAATCGCGGTTGCGGCCCGCGATTTTCTTGTCGAATGGGCGTGGCGGGACGCTGCGAACGTGGAGAGTTAAAATCCTGCCGGCCCTACCTTTTGGAGGAGCTTGCGTGGCTAAGATCATCAGTCTGTTCAACCACAAGGGCGGAGTCAGCAAGACGACCACGACCTTCAACCTTGGGTGGGCGCTCGCCGAACTCGGAAAGCGTGTCCTGATCGTCGACGGCGACCCTCAATGCAACCTGACGGGGACCGTACTCGGATTCGAGGGGAACGACGAATTCGAGGAGTTCTACACGCGCGTTCCGATGGCCAACCTCTGCGTCGCGCTACGTCCCGCGTTCACCGGGCGACCGGAACAGCTTCAGCCAGCCATTCCGCAGCGGACGGCTCAGAGCAACCTGTCAATCTTGGCAGGTCACATCGATCTCGCTGAATACGAGGCGCAGCTCGCGGTTGCTTTCAGTACCGCAGCGGCTCTCCCAGCGCTTCGGAACCTTCCGGGCGCTGTCGGGCATCTCCTACGTGCGACTGCGGACCGTAACGGCGTAGATGTGATTCTCGTGGACATGAGTCCGAGCATCGGCGCCCTCAACCAGAGCCTGTTTCTGTCGAGTGACTTCTTCATCGTTCCGACAAGCCCAGACTACTTCTGTTTTCTGGCGCTTAACTCGCTAGCGACCGTGTTGCCGCGTTGGGACCAGGCCGCTGCGGTACATCGCGACGGTCCAGGTCTTGTCTACCCGCTCCCACCTCGCGGTCCGAAGTTCCTCGGGATCATTTCGCAGCGCTATCGCCCTCGGTCCGGCGCTCCCGCCGCTGCGTTCCAGGGGTGGATCAACAGAATCAAGTCGGCGGCGAATGACCAGCTTGTTCCAGCGCTAGCAGCGCGCGGGATGGCGGTCACTCGCGCAGAGTTTGAAGCGGCGAGTTCGGAAGACACGCCGTTCAACTTGGCAAACATCGCCGACTTCAATAGCCTCATCGCGCAGTCGCACACTCACAACACGCCTGTGTTTGCACTCACCGACCGGCAGATTGAGCGAACCGGTACGGTGCTTCAGACAATGAGTGATAGTCGGGATCGGTTCGTCGAAGTGTTCACACGGCTTGCCCATGCAGTGAGCCGGCTTGCTGGCCTATAGAAGTGCAGCATGCGCGGTGGAGAAGCTCGCCACTCGGCCCCACCTGAGCATGAGGGCCGGGGCCGTCGTGACGCGCTCACTCTGTCACGCGTACCGGCGATCTTCGCTCACGCCTGTTCATCGTCATCGTCAGCGTGCGGTGGTTCGCTGGGGTAGCGCCCGGACTCACGCATCTCGTCGACGTCGGGCTGGAAGTTCAGGGAAAGCTGGATCGTCCGATCCCCCGGCTTTCTGAAGTTCTCATTCCAAGAGTCAGCGTCCGTCGCGAGCTGCAGGACGTCGTTGAGAACGCCGAGGCGGCGTTGCTGTATCGAGAGCTGCATGTGTTCGGGGGTGGCGTGATTGATCTCCGCGATGAGCGTGCGGTCACCGTCGCGGTAGGTGTGATTGCGGCGTACGCTTCGCCCTTGGTCATCGATGAATTTCTCATCGCGTTCTGCCTTGGCGATCTCGTATCGCAGTGCGCGCTTGTAGTCGACGACAGATGGCGCGATCAGTTTGTTTTCGATCGCCCATTCTACGACGTCGGCGGGATCTATCGGTCCGTGGCCGAACTCCTCACGATACTGGTCGCAAAGGTCCTGGATCTGCTGCTTTCTCGACTTCGTTGTTCGCATCGAGCGACTCCCTAAACCGTTCCGACGCTCTTCCCCCAGCCGTCGGCGATCGCGGTTGACAGAAAATGGTCTCGGATCTTCACCAGCATTTCGCGGTTCGCGAAAGGCTTAACCTTCCCGCGGTGTTGCAGCTGCCCGACGATGATGCCGGGGTGCATCTTGATGCGGTTCGCGAAGCGGTTGATGCGATCCTTGGAGAAGAATGGGTCGAGTCTGAGAATGAAATCGTCGAGGTCGCTTGGGGAGATGAGCATCGCTGCCGCCTCAGAGTTCGCGCGCTGCTCCGTCTCGGAGATCGGGGCGACGCGATCCTCTCCTACGATCTCAGTGTCGATGACCAAGTCCCGGTGCTTCACGTGCGCCAGTTCGTGCATCAACGTGTGCCAGAAGTTATCGATGCGGTCGAAGCGCAGCGTTAACGCAATGACTGGCTCGTTTTCACTCAACCAGAACGTCGCGCCGTCGACACCGCCTCCACCGGCGAGTGGCTCGACAACGACGAGACGTATCCCATATGCCTGCATCACACCAGAGACCTTCGCGGCTTCGGACGGGAATGCGGCGAGTTTGCGGAGTTCCGTAGATAGCGCCGGCAGCCGCGCCTCGCTGTACTGGCCAACTGGCACGGCGGCCGCGAGCTGTCTGGCCCGGAACGCCCAAGCGATATGCTCTTTCTTCGGTGGCTCAGTCGGGTTCGTCTTCCGCAGGGCCACGACCAGCTGCGGATCGGCGTCGATCGTTGCGATACCATAGAAGTCGCACACGGACCGCCCGAGTTCCGCAACGTCGTTCGTACGCGGCAGCCAACCCCGCCGCTTCATCTCGGCGATCGGGACGCGCTCGTACATCCTCGCGCGTCGGGCGATCTCTTCCGAGGGCGCTTCCACCTCGCCGATGACGCGCTTCGCTTCGAGCTGCATCCAAAAGTGCGGCGTCTCCCCGAGCGCCGCCGCCAACTCCACCGCGATCTCTGCGGACAGGCCACGCTTGCCGGTGAGGACGTATGATATTTCCGGCGACTGCCGCCCCATCACCGCTGCGAGCTCGGCCTGTGTCCAACCGCGTTGCGCAAGTCGGAGCTTGATCTCATCAGTGAGGGTGGCCTTTGCGTCCATTCGACGTCGATCCTAAGCCCCCCGACGCGGGGGCGCAAGTAACAGATTGGTTAATCCGTTAAATGAAGACGCAACATCTTGCTGAACATATGTTTGCGCCGTTTAAACTTGTGCATTCGACGCGCGATGAGCTGAAGACGCGGGGAGTGTAGAGCGAGGCGCCGACCGCCCGGCTACCTCTCCACGAACGCCTGGTACACCGGCCGCGGCTCGATCCCGCACCCTGCGCACCTGAGGAGCCAGCGCTTCCGAAGCGCGCTGATGCCGAGGATGAGCCCGACGACGACAAGGACGACCCAGAGGCCGCCATGGCCCTCGTTCACGATCTGCATGACTTCGCGCTGGCGCGTAGCGATCCCGTAGACCCCGAAGCCGCCGAGGAACAGCGCGGAGAGCAGCAGCGTGAACCCCAACGTGACGGTGAAGGAGCTTCCGGAGTACTCACGAACGCGGCGCATTTCGCCGCCGCAGGTGACGCAGATCATTTGCATGGGGGAGGACCTTGTTGGTTGTGAGGCTTCCGCACCGACGCTCCAGCGCACTCGCGCAGCACTCGTGTGAGGCGGTGCGCGCCTCGAACGGCTCGCACGTCGGGCAGGTAGTGTCGAAAATCGTCAGGGCCGAATCACGCTCCGGCGAGTGCACCGACGCACTGAAGGATGAAGCCCGCGCCGAGCAGAGCGAATCCGCGTTTCGATCGCCGCCGGATTTTCTCTGTCCACTCTGGTCTGAAGCCCCCGCTGACCAACAGGACGCTGCCGTCCGGCGGCTCCGAGGCCCGGTACAGCTCCACTGCGGACGCCACTCCGAGCACCGCCGCTCCGATCGTGCACCAGGTATGCAACTTCGTCCCTCCGATCCATGTGAGCGGTATCGTCGAGCAGATCAGCCACTTCCCCCAGAAGATCATCCGAAGTGTCGTTGTCTCCATCTCTGGGAAGCCAAGCGGCGTGCTCGTGGTGAGATGCGACTGAGGAATTCCCCCGGCGACGTCACGGTCGGCCGCTTGCTTGATGTTACGCGCTGACGATGCGAGCCCGTCGATGTTCTGTAGCACGAGCAGTTCGGTGCGGATGAACAGCGCAGCAAACGCCAGCGATCCAATTACCAGCCCTGCCCGTTGAGGCGGGCTTCCGTCGAACTTTGCGAGTGCGGTGACGACGCCGCCTGTGAGCCCCAACGACAATGCTCCGAGCTTGAAGAGCTGGTCAGTGCACTTGTGGATCTGATCCCAGAGGAACGCACTGAGTTCCTTGTATGCGGCGAGGTAGCGCGCGCACAACTCGTCGCGAGTCTCGTCTTGGAACGGGCTCGGCAATGGCGGCGCCTCGCTCACGCCAAGCTCCAGGCTTCTCGCGACGAGATGCCCCTCGCGTCGTCACGAATCTCAACATCGCGGTGCGGACACTTCATCTGACGTTAGTCTCCTTGTTCGATCACTCGATGCAGAGCTCGCTCACCCAGCCGATGAGGCCCCTTGATCACAGGCTCTCGATGTACTCCTTCAACCCCGAGATCGCGTCGAGCAGCGTGTTCGCGAACTCGTCCTCCCACTGAGCGGCTTCCTTCGCGATCGTCGCCGCCGTCGCGATCTTCTCGACCTCGTCGTTGAACGCCTTCTTTGCATCGACGGACTTCGGCGGCGCCTTCGCGGGACCCTTCGGTCGTGACTCCGCCTTCGGCTCCGGCGGCTTCCACGCATTCACCGCGACCTGCATCGTCATCCGAAGCGACTCCAGGTCCTTCGCGATCGCGTCTTCGATCTTCTTCGTGGCAACGAAGGCCGCGTAGCGTGCCTCGACGTCGGCGAGCATCTTCTGCGCGTCGTCCTTCAGCTTCTTCTTGCGGGCGCCATCGATGAGCCCCATCAGCACCGTGCGGAACCTCTCGCGCGCGGACGCCGTCAGGTACTTGTCGACGGCATCGGATCGATCGAGCCGATTCCAGTTCGTCTCGATGCGAGCCGCGATGTCGCGGCACTTCGGAAGGTCGTTCCCGTGAAGGATCGACGCGGCCTGCCACCGCTTCACGACGTCGCGGGACCACTGGCCCCACGAGTCCATGAAGGCAACGGGGTCGGTCGATTGTGCGGGCAGACAGACCGTCAGCAAAACTGCCGTGCACATTACGCGTGTCCTCTGCGCGAGGAGTGTCATAGCGGGCCTCCGTGGGCGGGGAGAATATGCGTCGGCACAGCCGGCCGCCAGCGGGCGCGCAGCCGATCAGGATCGCTCAGGTGAAATCTTCGGGAAAACGCGTGTTTCGCCGCAAAATTCACAATGCAACACGCCATTGCAAACCCTCAGTCCACTCGCTTTGATCCACAGTCGCAGCGAGCCCGGGTCGGGCGACCCGAACCGGGAGGAGAGAGGTTGCAGTTTGAACCTTCCTTCACCTTGGCTCGTAGGGAATCGAAAAGACCAGGCGCGCGTGGATCTCCGCGTCGACATCGGCGGCGGAACGATCGACGTGCACTACCTGCGTGAGCTGAAGTCCCGAGCGAGCTGCGAGCACTACCGAAAGACCTCGGAGCAGATCGACCGAGTCAAGCGTGGCGTGGATGGCGTAGTCACGCTCCTGTCCGTCATGCAGCATCGCGCCGCGCGCGTCGCGTCCGGCCGGTCGAATCGAACGGCCGACATGGAGATCGATGCCGTCTCGACGATGATCGACTGGGCCATCGATCTCGGGATCGTTGACGAGAACCCGATCGCGCGACGCAAGAAGCTCCCGTACACCGATCGGCACAAACGACGGAAGCGCAGATCGCTCCTCGGCGGCGATCTCGAACAGTTCTTCCGCGCAGCGGAGCGGCTCGACTCGCTGTACGCGGTCCCACAGACACCGCTGTGGCGAACGATCTACGAAGCCGGGCTTCGATGGCGCGAGGCGGCGTTCCTCGAGAAAGAGGATGTCGGCGACCGGTGCGTGACGATCACGTCGGAGCGAATGAAGCGAGGGAAGCAGAAAGTCGTCCCGATCTCAGCTGAACTCGCCGAGATCCTGAAGGACGTGCTTCCGTTTCGGTCCGCGACGGGCAAGCCGCTGCGCGATGACACGTCGACGGCGCTGAAGATCTTCAACCGCGTGCTGCGTGTCGCGGGACTCGCGAAAGCGGACGGCAGACAGCGGACCATCGACATCCACGGCCTGCGGAAGACGCGCGGCACGCACCTCGCGAGCGCGGGGATCCCGATCGAAGTCGTTCAGGAGTTCCTGGGGCACGCCGACATCAAGACGACGAGGGCGTACTACGTCGACGTGCCGCCCGCTCGCGTCAGGGAGGCGATCGACCGGCTCAACGCGCCCCCGAAACCGCAGGGCGAGAGTGGCCCGGAATGAAAAAGCCCGCCGTGGCAGGGGCACCCAGGGCGGCCCCGAGGGGCTTAGGGCCGGAAAATGCGCAACCGGCCGGGCTCTGGGACGGGCTGATAATCCCGTGATGCTTTTCGCACCTAAACCCATGTCACAGCGAGCGATGCCCGCGCCAGGACTCGAACCTGGGACCCGGTGATTAAGAATCACCTGCTCTACCAACTGAGCTACGCGGGCGGTGGAGGGGCGGAGGATATCAACCGACCTCGTCGCCTCAAGGCTTTGGGGCGATGGACGACGAGTGCACGCCTCGATCTCGGGCCGCGTGCGCAAAGGGTGGGTGACGGGAATCGAACCCGCGACAACCAGAGCCACAGTCTGGCGCTCTAACCAACTGAGCTACACCCACCGTAGAGGGTCGGAAACTACGGGGCGCGCCGTGCGTCGTCAAGGAGGCGGTGGCGCGCCCACGGTCAGAAGATCGCGAGCGGCACCGAGTCCGAGATGAATCGCACGTTCAACGGGTAGGCAGGATCGAGCGCCACGAAGGCGAGGTGGATGACGGCACCAGAGGCGGGCGGGTAGTTCGGGACGTTCACGACCGGCGCGGAGGACCGACCGGTCGCGTCCAGGACGCCGCTGAAGCCCGAGAAGACCGTGGGCGCGGTTCCGAGGACCGAGAGCAAGAACAGATCGTCGATTGCGAGGTTCAGGGTCCGCGGGGCGATGGACGTGGGGCCGGTCGTGAACGAGGCGCCAAGCTGGAAGGCGAGCCCTGGCGCGGCGGGGCAATCGAGGGTGATCGGCGCCGACTGTCCCACGGGAACGAGGGATGGGACGATCAGGTTTGTCCGGGTTCCGCGGACCGTGCGGAGCGCGACGTTCGTTCCATCGTCCGCCGTCCATGCGGCCTGGAATGCACCGTACTGGTCGCAGGCGACGCGCGGGGCGTTCTGAAGCTGGAAATTCGACGCGGGATCGAGGAGCCCGGTTTCGACCTGGAGCGGCGGAGTCGCGGGGGCATAGCGCGCGAAGCCGTTTCGAGACCCCAGGTATCCCGGGGTGGCGGAATCCTGCCATGTCGCCGTCCACTCGCCCGCGTCGGACATGGCGATGCCCATGAGGAACTGCGCGGAGTTGTTGGTCGGCGTCAAGTTGATGTCGGTGGGATCGATCGGCGTCGCGGCGTCGTTGAACCGCCGACAGTACGCGTCCGTCACCGTCGCCGACGTCTCACCGCACCATCCGACCACCATGGTCGTCAGCAGGTCGACGGAGACGGCGGGTTCGAATTGATCGTTGGCGGTCGTCGCGTTCACGACGAACTGACCCGTGCGGTACGAGAGGTTCGCGTTGAGGACACGCGCGAGCACTCCAACGCCCGAGCCGTCCGGAGACAGCGCCGACGTGTTGAACTGTCCGTCCTGCCAGACACACGCGAGTCGACCATCGGGCCAGCCGGCGATCACCGTGGCATCCTGTCGCCCGTTGTTCTGCAGCGTGGTGTCGACCCGCACTTCCACGGGATCGAGGGCGGCGCCCCCCTGCGAGAACCGGCGCACGTAGACGCCCTGCGTCGGGTTCCCACTGGCGACGCCGTGCCGTGACCAGATCACCGCGAAAGTGGTACCGCCGGAGCCGTTCGGATACCCCGTGGCGCTCGGGCGCCATTCGTCCAGGTTCGTGAGGGAGTTGGCCTGGATCGGGAGGTTCGTGATCTGGCTTCCCGTGAGCGTGTACGTGAGGAAGTAGATCCCACCGGCGGTCGGGTCGCCGGCGACTCCGGTGGCGTCCCAGACCACCATGAACGCCGTCGGCCCTGCAGCCATCCGCATGAGACGCATGGACCCCGGACTCGTGACCGTCGTCGCCGTCACCTGCTGGCCTGCGCGGTCCCTGAAGTAGAGCCGAAGAGTCGTCGTGTTCGCCGGCGTGACCTCGCAGCCGGCGATCAACGTCTCTCCCGTCGGCGCGACGGCGACGTCGGGCACGATCTGAGTCAGGATCGTATGCGGCTGGCTCACGAGTTGAGCGAACGCGACGAGGGAGATCACATCCGCGCGCGCCATCGTGACGAGGGACGTGACGACGAGGAAGCACGACAACAGGGTCCGGAGGCTGCTCATGGGAGATCTTCCTTCTTCGAGGGAAGGCTTCGGGCGGCGGGTGCTGTCCGACGCGCGTCCCGGGGTCGGATCGCACCGGCCCGTTGACTGCTGCGTGGCCACTTCTCGGCACCAACCTGCACGGCGGAGCTTGACGTTCGCGACCGCGGTCATAGCATGCCACCGACTTTGCCCTCGTAGGCTAATTGGATAAACCACTGGCCTCCGAAGCCGGATTTTCGCGTTCGAGTCGCGACGAGGGCATCTGGAGAGGGGATCGAAGCGCCGGGCCGACGCGCAGCCCGCGTCAGCCACGAGGGGGAGGTCTCGGGCGGCGCCGCTGGCCGCGCATCGTGCGCGCGCGGTCGAGTGACGCGATCCTGATACGATCCGCCGTCAACGCGCCAGTAGCTCAACTGGATAGAGCATCGGATTTCTAATCCGACGGTTGTGGGTTCGATTCCCGCCTGGCGCGCTTCCGCGTCTCGCAGTTCGCGGGGCGAGTCTTGCGCACCCCGGTGATGGAAGTGGGTGCGCGCCAGCGGACCACTGCCAGGACCCCGTCATCGTCACCGATTCGGCGGCACTCGCGGACGTGCGCGTTCGCCGCCACCACGAGCGGCGCCGCCTCCTTCGGTCGGTCCGCCCTCGACCCATGCGGACGCTGGACGCCGGGCACGGTCGTTCGGCCCAGGTCGGCGGGACCAGGGAACTCGGAAACGGGCGGGTGGTGCGCTTCGATACGCAACACCTTCCTCGGGCGCCGCGCCGCGACGTCCGTGGACGTCGACGGTCCTTCCGCGCGCGACGTTCGTCGAAACGCCGTCCGGCCGACTCGCACCGACGGCTGCCGTGGGCCCGACTCACGCTCCGTCACGCCGGCACGACTCGGCTCTACGGGGAGTGAGGGGACCCGAGAGCGAATTCACCTCACGCGACGAGACGGCCGCAGGCCGGAGTACCATGCGCCCGATGAACCTGGAGTCCGCCGAGCTGGCCGTCATGGTCGATTTCTGCGAGCGGTATGAGGCGGACCAGGCCTGCGGCGCGCCGCGGAAGCTCGCCGAGTACCAGGCCGCCTATCCTGGGTTCGAGCACGTCATCGCCCGGGAATTCGGCCGGATGACGACGCGGGTGGCGGCTGAGGCCGGCGAGCAACCGCCGACGTCCCCAGGCCGCATCGGTCCGTACCGCCTCGAACGCGAACTCGGCCGTGGGGGACAGGGCGCGGTCTACCTCGCCATCGACGAGCGTCTCGGACGGCGGGTCGCGTTGAAGACCCTCAGCGCCGGCTTCGGTGCGTCGGCGTCCGTGCTCCTGCGATTGGGGCAGGAGGCGCGCGTCCTGGCCTCACTCGATCACCCGGGAATCTGCTCGGTGTACGAGGAGGGCAGCGTCAACGGGCTTCCGTATTTCGCCATGCGCTACGTGGAAGGCCAGACCCTTGCGGCGCGCCTCGCCGAGAGGACGGGAACGCCCGACGGCCCCGCCATCGCCGCTCTCGTCGCACTCATCGAGTCCGCGGCGCGCGCCGTGCACGCTGCGCACGAAGCCGGAGTCATCCACCGCGACCTGAAGCCGGCGAACATCATGGTTTCCGCCGACGACCACCCGGTGATCCTCGACTTCGGGCTCGCGCGCACGGCGAGCGACGAAGGTATCGAGCTGACGATGTCCGGCGACGTGTTGGGCACTCCTCATTACATGTCACCGGAGCAGGCGGCGGGCGACGTTCGAGCCGTGGATCGACGCTCGGACGTTCACGCGCTCGGAGCGATTCTCTTCGAGGGCGTCACCGGGAGCCGGCCGTATCAGGGACCCTCGCGCACGGCACTTCTCGATGCCGTTCGCATGGCGCCGCCGCCTGATGCACGACGCCTCAACGCTCGCGTTTCGGCGGACTTGAAGACGGTGATCGAGACCGCCCTCGCCAAGGCGCCCGCGGACCGATACGCGACGGCACTCCTCCTGGCCGAGGACTTGCGGCGCGTGCGCTTGTACGAGCCGATCCAGGCACGGCCGATCCCGTGGCCAGGGCGCATCCTGCGGTTTGCACGACGGCGACCCGCCATCGCGGCGCTGCTTCTCGTCTTCGTGATCGGAACGCCGACGCTCGGTGGGTTCGCCGGGTGGTTCATCGCCAACCGCCCACTGGTCGACGCCCAACGTGATGCGCAAAAACACGACGAGGTCGAGCGGTGGCTCGAACTCGGGTTCAACGGGCTGAGCGGCGACGACCGGAAGAGGTCGCTCACGGCATTCGCCGAGGCCGCGCGGATCTCTCCTGGTTCGACGGAGGCTGCGGCCGGGGTGGCGCTCGTCCACCTGGGGCTCAACGACCCGAGACGGGCACTCGCGTCGCTGGATGGATTCCGCGCGGCACAGGGTGCGTCGCCGATCATCGACCGCTTGCGTGCCGATGCCATGCGTCGTCTCGGCCGGATCGACGAGGCTGCGGCGATCGTCGCGGGCCTGCCGCCCGCGGAGGACCACGTGGCGTGCTTCGTCGAGGGCCTGCGCGAGATCAACGCGGGGAACACCGGGGTGCGCGGCGCGTTCGAGCGTGCCGTCGGCTGGCTGTGGGCGGCGAAGGAACGGGCGCCGCGCCTCCGTCGCATGTACCACCGCGCCTTCTGCGAGGCCGTGGGCCTGGCTCGGCTCGACCTCCCGGCTCGGTGGGCTGCCGCGTCGGCGCATTCGATCCTGACGGGATGGGCCGCGGACGCTGCCGAGGGCTACGCGCTGGTGTCGGTCGAGCCCGAGGCCGCGATCAACGCCTTCGAACGAGCCGCCAAGCTCAACCCCGAGTTCATCTTCGAATACGGAGTCTCGGTGACGTTCGCGAACGAGGGCAAGATCGACGAGGCCGCGCGCGTCACGCGCCACCTGACGCAACGTCGGCCCGACGACGCCACGGCGTTCCTGAACCTCGCGCTCCTGGAGGCGAAGAGGAAGGACGTTCCCGCGGCGCTCGCCGCAGCCCGGCGCGCGAGCGAGCTTCGACCCGACCTCGCCGACATGCACATCGTCCATGCCCACATGCTGACCATGATGCGGGATCGCGAAGGCGCCCGGCGTGAACTTCTCGCCGCGCTGGCGGCCGAGCCGCAGCACGCGGTGGCCCACCACGAGATGGCGGAACTCCTCATCGGTGACCGCGACCACGTGGGCGCCGAGGCGCAAGCGCGCCGCGCCGTGGAACTCGACCCGAACATGATCGAAGCGAAGTGGGTCCTCGCGAAGGCGCTTGTGATGCAGGGGCGCCGCAAAGAAGGGCAGGATCTCTACGCGGCGGCCCTGGCGCGCGTGCCGGCAACCCTCGAGTCGATCATCGAGGTCGCCAGGTTCTGGGTCGAGCACGGCGAGAGGTCCGCAGCCGCGGAGTTCCTCGACATCGCCGAGGCGATCGCAGGCTCCGGGGGAATCCCCGATGGGTTCGCCAAGGACTTCGCCGAGGTCCAGAAACTCGTCGACGAAGCGAGCCCCGAGAGCCGCGAGCCGTAACCGCGCGCTCTACTCGTCATCCAGGTCGTCGAAGATCGAATCGGGCAGTCGTTCGCGGAGCTTGGCCATTCCCCGGCGCAGGCGCTGTGAAATCGCATTCGGCGTCAAACCGGTGACGCTGGCGACGACCTCGTTCGGCTGTTGCTCGATCGCTCGCAGGACGACCACCGCGCGGTCGACGGGATCCAGTTCGTCGCAGGCTCGGTGGAGCGTCTCGAACCGTTCGGCGCGAACGGCCTTGGTGACGACTCCGGTCGTGTCCGCGGACAGGTCGGCGAGCGGACCCGGTGCCCCCGAGCCCGAATCGGCATGCGCGGGGAGGATCGGAGGCTTGCCGCCGAAGTGTTTGCAGTGGAGCTCGTACACGCGGCGAAGGACGGCGGTGCCCAGGTAGGCGAGGAGCGTGGGGACGGCGCGCCCCTTGTCCGGCTCGAACTGCGGGAGGCGCCGCAGGGTGGCCAACCACACGTCGTTCACGATGTCGGTCGGGTCGACGTGACGCCGCAGCGCTGCCGTCAGGCGATGCCGCGCCTGCATGTGCAGCGCGGGTGAGAATCGCGCGACGATCGTCTCGATCGACCGCGCATCGCCGCGGGCGGCGAGCCGGATGGCGATCGAAACGGCGGCGTCATCCGCCGGGCTGGGAGGGGGAGCCATGGGGGACAGGATACAGCGGGATGACAGATGAGCGGATCGGCCCGGAGCCCATGGTCGGACGCCGGCGACGGGGCGCTGGAAACGGCGGCCTCGGGCCGATCGGCGTGGCGTCGGCGACGCGATCCCTGGATTCCCGTGTCACGGCCCGGGTCCCCACCTCTACGGGGCCATGGCGGTCGGAGGTCCGGCCCCTAATCCACCCTTTGCCCCGGGAGTCGTTCGATGAAGCGATCTGGTTGGTTCGTCCTCGGAATTCTCGCAATCGGCACGGCCGCCAGCGCCCAGACGACGAGCGCGGGGTGCGGGTTCGCGTTCAACGGACTGGCACGGCTGTCGACCCCGTCGACGCCCACACTGCAGAACCCGTCGGAGTTCACGGTGGAGGCCTGGATCGCCCCGGCGGCCGCAGGCACGACGTCGAACGACTTCATCGTCGAGAAGGCGGGCTCGTACACCCTCCGACTGACCCCCAGCGGCGCCTACGTCTTCGAGGCGACCCTGGACCCGGGCGCGCTCGTCTACACCGTGACGTCGGCAGTCGGAGTGAATTACTCGACCGGGGTCTTCCATCACGTCGCCGTGACGTTCCACGGCCCGTCTGGCGCTCTCCAGATGCTCATCGACGGCACGCAGGTTGGCTCCGTCACGGGCCTCACGGGAAAGACGCTGACGCAGTCGTCATCGCAGGTCCGCATCGGCGGACAGGGGGGAACCCCCGTCGCCAATGGCTTCTCGGGGAAGCTGGACGAACTCCGCCTGTGGAGCGTCGCCAGGACCCAGAACCAGATCGTCTCCGATCGGCCCATGGCGCTGCGGCGGGTGCCGTCGCTCGAATTCGTCCTCCCGTGCAACGGTCCGCAGGGCGCGACGGTTCCCGCGTCGCTCGTCGATGCGACCGGGGGACACGGCGTGACGACGACGGGTGTGATCCTCGTCGGCGTGGGAGTCGTTTGTGCCGCGAGCCATCCGGGCACGGGCGCCGACTTCGTCCAGTTCACCGCGATCGATGGGAATCCGCTCAACCTCGTCGGAAACAAGGACGTGTTCGGGCACCTCTCGTTCGGCGCGCGCTTCGAGTCTCCGGCAGGCACGTTCTCGAACGCGCCGTTCTACTGGCTCCTGCAAGTGCTGGGGTCGGGTACGGTGCCGGCTTCGTTCCCGAACTTCGACGACGTCCAGATCGATCTGGGGCAGCCGTTCATCATCATCGACAGTCGCCCGCTCCCGGCGGCCGGCCTGACCTATGCTGCCAGTCTGCCGCCCTGGTTCAGTCTCGACATCTGGTCACAGGGTCTCGTCATCTCGAACGACACGCTCTCGGGGTTCGCGACGACCGATGCGCACGTGCTGCACTATCTCGACGCCGTCTACGCCAGTCCCAGTGCTCCGGCTGGCGGTGACGGGACGCCAGGGGCTCCGTTCAACACGCTCGCCGCGGCGATCCAGGCCGCAGGGCCGGGCCGCACGGTGATCTTGTCGACGGGCACGTTCAACGAGTCGGTCACCGTGAACGGGGAGACCAACATTCGCGGAGGGTACAACGCGACGACGTGGCTCGAGACCAACACGCGAACGATCATCCGCCCGGATCAGAGAGGCATGGCGTTCCGCGACATTCAGGCCACGACGCGTGTTTCCGGCATCGACATCCGGTCGGCGGCGGGACTGTCCGCAAGCGCCGCATCTTCGGACCGCGACATGGCGTCGATCGCGCTCGACGTGAAGAACTGCTCGTCGGCGTTGGAGTTCACCAATTGCCGCTTTGATTCCGCGGCCGGCGCGAACGGCGCGCATGGCGTCGACGCCCCGTCACAGCACGCGCCGAACGGGGTGAGCGGTAGCAACGGCCAGGACGGCCTGTACGCGGGCTCGTTCCCAATGTCCGCCATGCAGGGCGGGCAGGGCGGGCAAGGCGGCGGTCCCGGTGGCCAGGGTGGCACGGGCGGGTACGGCTCCTGCAGCGGCAACATCGGTGGCAGCTGCGTGTCGATGCTCGCGGCACCGGGACAAGCCGGTTGGTCCACGTGCAACAACACCGTGCCGGGTGGCGCCGGCGGGTTCTATCCCGACAGTGGTTACCCGGGATTGGACGCGCCCGATTCGGCCCCGGCGAGCCACGGGATTCCAAGCGCGACGAACGGAGGCACGGCGGATTCGGGCGGCCAC
Organism: Planctomycetota bacterium; assembly: GCA_044222185.1. Classification (GTDB taxonomy): domain Bacteria; phylum Planctomycetota; family CAIWVZ01; genus JBGANV01. The sequence goes on along the minus strand of JBGANV010000001.1, from coordinate 1,059,771 downwards.
TGGCACGCAGGCTACTCGGGCGACGGCGGGAACGGGCCCGGCGGCTGCGGCGGCAGTGGTGGAGGCGGTGGAGGGTGCATCGGTTCGGCCACGTTCGGCGTCAACCGTGGTGGCGGCGGTGGCGGCGGTGGCGGGGGTGGCCATGGTGGCCAGGGAGGCGGCGGCGGGATGCAGGGCGCGCCGTCCGTCGCGGCGTGGCTCGTCGACGCGTCGCCGGTGTTCACCGCCTGTGAGTTCAAGGCCGGTGGCGGCGGCAACGGCGGGCATGGCGGCGACGGTCAGGCAGGCGGCAACGGCGCGTCAGGCGGCGCCGGGGGTGCCGGGTGCCTGACCGTCAACGGCCTGTCGGGTTCTGGCGGCCACGGCGGCGCCGGTGGTCGCGGCGGAGACGGTGGCGGCGGCGCGGGGGGTCACGGTGGCGCCACGTGGTGCATCGTGCTGGTCGGGTCGAGCGCACCGCCCGCGCTCACGTCGAACGCCAGCGGGAACACGCTCACGCTCGGCACGCCTGGGAACGGCGGCGCCGGCGGCCGCCACGGGGACAACAACACGTTTGCACCGGCAGGACTGACCGGCCTGGCCCTGACGGTCATGTCCCTCTGACGTGCGGGGCGGGATTTGGGCGGTGGCGTCGTCACGCCGCCGCCCGTCGGCTCTACGACGAAGTAGCGGTCCGGTTTTCGGCCGCAGTCCATCAACGATTCGACGGAGTGGTGCGATGAACCGAGCGACGTGGGTGATCCTGGGAGTCCTTGGCATGGCGGGCGTCGTGGCCGCCCAATCCACCAGCGCCGGCTGCGGATTCAGCTTCGACGGCAACTCGCGTCTGTCGACGCCGTCCCATCCGCTGCTTCAGAACCCGACTGAATTCACGCTGGAGGCGTGGCTCGCGCCTTCACTGGCGGGAACCTCGACCAGCGACGCGATCATCGAGAAGGGCGGGTCGTACGCGTTGCGGATCAACGCGGCCGGTGCGTACACCTTCGACGCGACGCTCGACCCGGGCGCGCAAACGGTGAGTGTCAGCTCGGCGGTGGGGGTCACCTACTCGACTGGCGTGTTCCATCACGTCGCGGTGAGCTTCCACAACGGGTCGGGCACCCTGCGGCTGTTCGTCGACGGCGCCCAGGTCGGAATCGTGAGTGGTCTCGGTGGGAGGACGCTCACCCAGTCCGCGTCCGCGGTCCGCATCGGCGGGTCGTCCGGTACGCCGGTCCTCGACGGCTACCTCGGGAAGATCGACGAGGTGCGCATCTGGAGCATCCGCCGGACCCAGGGCGAGATCCAGAGCGACGACCTGATCCCGCTCCGTCACGTGCCCCATCTGGAACTCGCGCTTCCCGCGAACGGTCAACCGGGCGCGACGGCGCCAGCGACGTTCGGGGATGCGACGGGCCTGCACGGGATGACGGCGGTCGGGAACGTGACGTTCACCGATGGCGTCGTCTGCCGCTCCGAGCACCCGGGCACGGGCGCCGATTTCATCCAGCTGACGGGCGTCAGCGGTGTCATTCCGAACTCGATCGAGAACAAGGCCGTGATCGGCTTCGATCCGCTCGTCGCACGTTTCGTGTCGCCTGCGGGAACGTTCGTCAACGAGAGCTTCTACTGGCTCGTCCAGGCTCAGCCCTCGGGGATCGCGCCCACGGCGGTGGCCGGGCTCGACGACGTCCAGATCGACATCTCGCAGCCGTTCATCATCGTCGATCACGCGCCGCTTCCGCCGAGTGGTGCGATCTACGGCGGGACTCTGCCGCCGTGGTTCGCGCTCGACATCTGGTCCCAGGGCCTCGTCATCTCGTCGAACACGCTCAACGGGTACGCGACGACGGATGCCCACGTGCTGCGGTACGCGAACGCGATCTACGCCGACCCGAATGCAGCGGCCGGTGGTGACGGCTCGCAGGGCGCGCCCTTCAACTCGCTCGCAGCGGCGCTCGCGGCGGCGGTGCCGGGGAGGACGATCCTGCTCTCCACCGGTACGTTCAACGAGACGGTCACGGTCAACGGCGCCATCGCGATCCGCGGGGGTTACAACCCGTCGACCTGGCTCCTGACGAACAACCAGACGATCATCCGTCCCGACCACGGCGGAATGGCGTTCCGCAACATCCAGGACCCGACGACGATCTCCGGCCTCGACATCCGCGCGTCCGCGGGCCTGTCGGCGAGTGCCGCGGCGTCGGATCACGACATGGCGTCGATCTCCATCGACGTGAAGAACTGCTCGTCCGCGCTCCGGTTCGACGACTGCCGGTTCGATTCGGCGCCGGGCGCGGTCGGGGTACACGGGGCCGGTCCGCCCACGCCGCACGCGCCCAACGGCGCCAACGGCGCTCCGGGTCAGGGCGGCGTCTACGTCCCGTCCTTCCCGCAGACGCGGCGCGCGGGCGGCGCCGGTGCGGGGAACGGTGGCGACGGCGGCGACGGCGGCTACGGAGTCTGCACGAACTTCAGCGCGGGCAGCTGCTGGGACATCTCCGTGCAGCCGGGACTCTCGGGCCAGGACGGTTCCACGAGCTGCGGCGGCAATGGCGCGGCCGGCGGGTCGTCGTACCAGGTCGGTGCCATCGCGGGGATCGGTTCGGTCGGCGGTGCCGGCACGACGGGTTTCCAGGGAGCCCACGGGACCACGAATTCACCCGGCGGCGGCAGCGTCAACAACGCGGGTCGATGGGTTGCGACCGTGGCGACGTCGGGCGCGACCGGCAACCAGGGCTGCGGCGGCGGCGGCGGTGGCGGCGGTGGTTGCATCGGTTCGGCGCTGCTCGGTGTGGATCTGGGCGGCGGCGGTGGTGGCGGTGGAGCGGGCGGGTCGGGCGGAGTGGGTGGAGGGGGCGGCTCGCAGGGTGCTCCGTCGGTTGCGGCGTGGCTCATCGACGCGTCGCCGACCTTCCAGGGCTGCGTCTTCCTGCCAGGGTCGGGCGGGAACGGCGGTCACGGGGGAGACGGACAAGCTGGCGGCAATGGCGGAGCGGGTGGATCCGGTGGGACGTTCAGCGCCTCGGCGAATGGCTCGTCGGGCCCCGGTGGGAGTGGTGGAGCCGGCGGCCAAGGAGGGGGTGGCGGCGGTGGCGGTGGCGCGCACGGCGGCGGGAGCTGGTGCGTGGTCCTCGTCGGTACGTCGGCACCTCCCGCACTGACGGACCCCTCGAGTGGGAACACGTTCACGCCCGGGACCCCTGGCGCGGGCGGCGCCGGCGGGCTGCGAGGAAATGGCAGCTCGTCGGCTCCGTCGGGATCGACCGGCACGGCGGCGACGATCAAGGTGTTCTGATACGTCACTCATTCGAGGAGAGGCACTTCGGCGACCGGGCGGGCGTCCTCGCTGCCGGACCCGGGCTCGCGTGGCTCCCGCGGAGGCGTCGCTGCTCCGTCGATCGGCCGAGCCGCTCGGTCGCTGCCATGCGGGCCCGACGCTGGAGTCGGCGACGCTCGATCCGAGCACTGCGCCGGCTCGTGGCAGAAACCGGGATGTCCGGTGCGGTCACTCATCAAGCGATCACGTGAAAGATGCGACGCCTCGTTCACCGTAGGTGATTCGTGCGACCGCGGTCCTGAACCCGTGACCTGCGACCCAGTCATCGCAGAACGCCAAGACGACCGTGCGCGCATTGCGCCGAGATGCGGAGATCTCGATGGCCGGGGCCACGGCGCGACGCCAGGCGGCGACCCGATAGATCGTGGTCGCCCCGTCTCGGTCTTTGGTCGGGCGCGCGCGCCGCGATTGGTCTCGTTCGCGACTCCTCAGACTTCGCATCCAAACGCCGGGACGAGCGAGTACTCTGTGGGCGTTCCGATCCTGGGTAGCGTGCGTGCGGGCAGACGGATGCCACGGCGCGCGTGAACGGCTTCCGGCGTTGGCGGCGCCGGCAACTGGTATCGAACGGGGCTACGGCTCGTCCTTTCGCGACTCCAGCAGGCGTCGCGGCGACGGCGCACGAGCTCGATCAGCACCCATGGTCGTGAGCGCAATGATCGCGACCGGGGCATCCGCTCCGGCGGGATTCGAAAGGAGGACCCAACCATGATTCAGCGATACGGCCTCTCGTTGGTGCTGAGCCTCGCGGCTCTCGTGAGCGCACGCAGTTCACAGGCGCAGGTGACATGGAGCGTCAACAACGTAACCCAGCTCGTCTCGGCGCTCGCCGCGTCGAATCACGGCGACACGATCATCGTCGCGCCGGGCACGTACTCGAGTCCGTCAGTCCTCACGGTGAATCGCAACATTCATCTCAAGAGTTCCGGCGGGCCAGCGGTCACGGTCCTCGATGGTGGCGGAACTCACCCTGTCTTGAGCGTCTCGAACGTCAACACGAACTGCGTCATCGACGGCGTCACGGTCGCCAATGGTCGCGGCATCGCTGACCCGTCCACTCCGAGCCTCGCGGGCGGAATCCAGATCACGGCCGCGTCACCGCGATTCCATCACTGCATCATCCGCGACAACGTCGGCGGCGCGGGGTACGTCATACAAAGCGGCTCACTGCCGTACGTGTATGGAACGCCAGTCGACGCGACGGCCGGCGGCGTGTGGGTACTCTCCGGCGACGTCGAATTCCACAACTGCGTGATTGCGAACAACACGGGGGGTGCGGGCCATTCCGCGTTGTTCACGGTCGCGACGGCGGGGCCTGGTGGCGTCAAATGCAGCGGCGGAACGGTCGGGTTCCGACACTGCACGATCACGGCCAACGCGGCCGGCGGATCCGGGGGCTCCGGCACCTATGGCGGGGTTCAGGGGCTTGGGGCCATCTACGTGTCGAACTCCATCATCAGGGGCAACGTTGGGACCGGATCGTACATGCCCCCGAATGCCCTGGAAGCCTCCGGCCTCGTCTCGCCCTTCGTGCTGAACTCCAACATACGTCTGTGGAATGGGGGAAGCGGTTGCATCGACGTCGATCCCGGGTTCGCGTCGGTCGCGCTCCACGATTATCACCTCTCGCTTGGGTCTCCGTGCATCGACACGGGGACGTCGTACGCGCCCGGAACGTTGCCGGATGACCTCGAGGGCCGCTCCCGCCCGCAGTACCTGAAGCCGGACATGGGAGCCTTCGAGTGGGCGCCTCCGACGACACTCTCGCTCACGATGTCCCAACCGGCCGGACCCTCGCACGCCGTGATCGACGTCAGTGGTGGTGGCCCGAGTGGGACTTTCGTGACGCTGCTGACGACCGATGCCGCGAACGCGGGCCCGGGGTTGGGGCGCGGCCCATGGGGCGGGTTGTTCATGCCCCAGTCCGACGTGGGCTTCGAAATTGGATTCGGCGCCTTGCCGTTCGTGGGGATGCTGGACGCCACGGGCGCGTCCTCCAGCACCGTCCAGCTTCCGCCCGGGCTCACGGGGATCTTCGTTTTCGGCGTCAGCCACACCCTGCTCGGGACGACGGCCGCGAACCTCGACGCCAAGTCTCCAGTCTTGGTGAGCCAGCTGCAGTAGACGACCTCGTCCATCGAAGCCGGCGTGAGTCCGTCCCTCCGCGCCGGGTCTGATCTCGACGCAAGAGGGATCCGATCGGCAGGGCTCGCGATACCGCCTGGTCACGGGGCGCGCCCGCGACCCTCGGATCGAGACGACCGGGCCAGGTCCCGCCAATTCCTGCGGATGGGTGCGGACATGCGATCACGCCCGGCGTCTCCATTGCATGAGCCGAAATCCCGCTCGCATCGCCGCGGTCGCGCTTGCGGCCGTCGCTGCCTGGTGTCTCCCCGGGCGCCCGCCCACCGAACCGAGGCCTGCGATCCCGCAGGCGTCGAGGCCGAGGCCTGACCTGCGAGCTGGTCGCTGGCGAATCCTCGCGCCTCGGGAGCTCGCCGACAGCCATGTTCCGGGGCTCGTGTTCGTGACTCCCGGCTGGCTCGCACCGGTCCGCGTGACCGTTCGGAACACGCGTGGCCAGGTTCATTCCACGCTGACACGACGGCGCGAGCTGCCCTGGCCGTCCGAACTCGGTGCTCTTGCCGTCGGAGACGGATTCTCGATCCGGATCGAGGCCGCCGGGCACACCGTCGACCAGGCTGGCGTGTGGGTCGGAGCCGGTCGTGAAGCTCCCCGCGAACGCCTCATTCGGTAGCCGTCGATCCGACGTCAGCCGGCAGCCGAACGCGCTTGGCGCGCCGCGCTGCAAGGGGTTAGGATGCGCCGCCTCGCACCCAATGGGGGCGACTCACGAAGCCGGATGGTGATGAAGGACCGTAGCTTTTTGGTCAGTGTTCCTGCTGATTCGCGCTACCTCCGCGCCATCCGCTCCTTCTTCCTGCCGGTTTTGGAGGAGGCGCTGGGGGATTCGGGGGCGCAGATGGTCGTGCTCGCCCTGGACGAGGCGTGCGCGAACATCATCAAACACTCCGGCACCGCGTGCCGCGCGAATCGGCGTGTCCACGTCCAGACCACGGTGGGTCCAGACAACATCCGCTTCCGACTGCCGGATTTTTGTGACGAGGCCGATGTGCCGAACATCAAGCCTCGGGACCTCAACCAGCCGCGTCCGGGCGGACTTGGAACGCATTTCATCAACCGAATCATGGACCGGATCGTGTTCGAGGCGGACCCCGAGGCCCCGGGCCGCGTCGCGCTCGTGATGGAAAAGGGGATCCCAGCAGCCGAGGAAGGGAATCGCGATGGCTCTTGAGATGACGACACGGGACGAAGGCACCCAGCGGACGCTCGTCGTCAAAGGGGACGTGGACATGGACTCGTCCCCCGAACTGCGGGACGAGCTGAAACGCGCCATGAAAGGCGTGGCGACCTTGCGCTTGGACTTGAAGGGCGTCGGATACATCGACTCCTCCGGCATCGCGGTGCTCATCACCGGCGTCCGGCAGGCGCAGAAGTCGAAGGTCGGTTTCCGGCTGCTCGACCCGAGTCGGCAGGTCCGCGACGTGATCGAGCTCTCGCAGCTCCAGACGTTCTTCCCGATCGATACGACCGCGGGGACGTGAAATGGCGGAAACGTCGAGCGGCTCGGTGGCATCGGAAAGCGCGACCCCGCGTTCGAACGTAGCGACGCGGTCCCTGGGCCAGATCGGAGCCCCGGTCATCGGAACGGTGACCCACGTCTCGGGTGTCGCCTACCTCTTCGTTCTCACGGTCTACTTCACGTTCGTCGGTCCCTTCCGTGGACAGACGAAGATCCGCAAACAGCTGTTCGCGCTCATGAGCAGCGTCGGCGTCAAGTCCGTGCCGATCGTCGGGCTCGTCTCCTTCCTGATCGGCGCGGTGCTCGTGCTTCAGACGGGCGCGGTGATGAAGGAGTTCGGGCAGCTCGAACGCGTCCCCGGCATGGTCGGTCTGTCCATCACGCGTGAGCTCGGTCCGCTGATGACCGCAATCGTGCTGACGGCTCGCGTCGGCGCGTCGTTCACCGCCGTGCTCGCGTCGATGCGAATCAACGACGAGATCATGGCGCTGGAGACCATGGCCGTGCACCCCGTGGGCTACCTCGTGGTGCCGCGGTTCGTGTCGCTCGTCGTCATGCAACCGTGCCTCACCGTCTTCTCGTATCTGATCGGCATGGTCGGCGGCTGGCTCGTCTCCTACGCCATGTTCGACATCTCGACCGAGGTGTACGTGAGCCGCACGATCGAGGCATTGAGGCTCGCGGAGCTCAACCGCGGGCTCTTCAAGTCCGTCGTGTTCTCCGTCATCACGAGCCTCGTCTGCTGCTACTTCGGGTTCATCACCGAGGGCGGACCCGTTGGGCTCGGGCGCAACACGATGGTCGCCGTCGTCACCAGCCTCGTGCTCATCATCGTCGCCGACGCACTGATCACCGCGGTGATCGTGGGGTATTTGCAGTGACGGACGGCGAGCCGATCATCCGCGTGGAGGACGTGACGCTGCGCTTCGGTGCCGTCGAAGTTCTTCGCGGGATCAGCTTCGTCGTGAAGCCGCGGGAGACGCTCTGCATTCTGGGCGGCTCGGGTGGCGGCAAATCCACGCTCCTCAAGGTGATGATCGGCAACCTTCGCCCGACTTCGGGGCGGGTCTGGATCGACGGCGACGACATCTCGCGCATGAGCGAGTCGCAGCTCAATCACGTCCGCCGCAAATTCGGTGTGATGTTCCAGCTCGGCGCGCTGCTGAACTCCATGTCGATCGCGGAAAACATCGCGCTGCCGCTGGAGTTTCACACGCGCCTCGACGTCGAGACGATCGACGCGATGGTGAAGATCAAGCTCAACCAGGTCGATCTCCTGCACGCGGCGGAGCGTCGCCCCGCTCAGATCTCGGGTGGAATGCAAAAGCGTGCGGCCATCGCCCGCGCACTTGCCCGTGATCCCAAGATCCTCTTCTACGACGAGCCATCGGCCGGGCTCGATCCGATCTCGACGACACGCATCGACGTCTTGATCAACAAGCTCAAGACGACGATGGGGATCACGAACATCGTCGTGACGCACGTGATGGAAAGCGTCTTCCGCATCGCGGACCACGTCGTCATGCTCGACCGCGGACGCGTGATCCTGGACGGGTCGCTGCAGGATCTCCGCACCAGCACGCATCCGCTGATCAAACAGTTCGTCTCCGGTGAGCTGGAGCCGGCCGAGAAGGACACGGCCCGCCACGACGCGTTCGTCAAGGACCTTTTGATGTGATGGACTCCCCGCATGGCTGAGTACAGGCGTTCCGAGATCATCTCCGGCGGCTTCATCGTGTTGAGCGTGCTCATCTTCGCGCTCTTCGCGTTCAAGGTGACCGGGACGGCGATCCCGTTGTTCGAGGACTCGGGGATCGAGTGCGAGGCGTTCTTCGACAACATCAAGACGTTGAACTCGGCGTCGAAGGTGGCGATCGGCGGGCAGAAGGTCGGGGCGGTGAGCGAAATCACCTCCGTGGAGCGGGCCTATACCCAATCCGACATCGACGAAGAGAAGTCCCGGCTGGGGGTCGCCACGCACAAGGTCGGCCAGGTCCGCCACATGAGCCGGGTGAAATTCCGAGTCACCGATGCGTCGGTTCGGATCGGCGAGCAGACTTCCGTGATGATCGCGCAGGAGGGCTTCATCGGTCCCTTCTTCCTCGCGCTCGACCCGGGTGCCTGGGCGGCGGGCGGCGGCACACTGCTCAAGGACGTGAAGACGTCGCCGGTGCCGTTCCCCTCGAAGCGGGTCGATTCGCTCGAGGACCTGACGGCTCGCGCCGGTCCCTTGGTGGATCAACTGAGCGGGATGCTGGAGCGACTCGATCGGGATCTGCTCGCGCCGCTCCTCGATCCCAAGAACCACGACAAGCTCGCCACGATGGTGCCGAACCTGGCTGCCGCTCTCGATTCAGCCAAGACGACGATGACCTCGGTCCAGCAGTACCTCGACCGGTCTCGATCCGACTCGCTGCAAGCGCAGCTCGACCAATTGCTCCGGCACTCCGACGAGACGATCGTCCTGGCCCAATCCAAGCTCAAGGACGAGCTGGTGCCCAGACTCAACGCCTTGTTGGACGAGGGCCGCGAAGCCGTCGCGCGGGCCCGGGCGGCGGTCGACCGCATCGACGCGCTCGTCGCCAAGAAACAGCCCGAGGTGGAGAAGATCGTCGACAACCTCGGGGCGATCTCGGACAACCTCAAGGCAGAGTCTGCGGCGCTCAAGGGGCGCCTCGACGACTTGCAGGCGAAGACGTCCAAGATCCTCGTCGACGTGGATGCTCTCGTCCGGTTGAAGCCCGAGGAGGTGGCGGAGCTCCTCCGCACCATGCGAAACGCGCTGTGGCAGTTCGAGATGGCCATGCGCAAGGTGAAGGCGAATCCGGCACTTCTGATCTTCGGTGACGACGAGAAGGAGCTGGAGGCGGTCCCGCGTGACGACACCGGACTGCGGAAGAGCGGTCGCGCCAAGCCCTACGAGCAGCGCGACGAGTCGGGAGACAAGAAGTGACTGCGCGGGTCGGACGACGCCGGAGTGCCGGGTCGATGATCGGCATGGCATTCCTGCTGGCAGTGGCCGGTTGCGGCAGCTACACACCGATCCGGACGCACTTCAACAAGGGGCACTACCTCTACACGAGTGGCAACTTCGAGGGCGCCGTGCACGAGTATCGCGCGGCTCTCGACGACGACGCGACGGATTCACGTGCCCGCTTCAACCTGGCGGTTGCGCTGGAGAAGCTCGGAAGGCGAGATGACGCCCGACACGAATACGAGCAGATCCTGGCTCTGAAGCCCGACGACATGCGTGCCTCCGTGAACCTCGCAGCGATGGAATTGGAGGACGGGCATGTGGCGGAGGGCCGCGGCCGCCTCGAACGGATGGTGAAGCTCTACGACACGGTCCCGCTGCCGCGCGTCGCGCTCGCTACCCACGAGTTCCGTGCTGGCAACGACGACGTCGCCGAGCGACTGGTTCGGGAAGGCCTCGAGCGGGACTCCGCAGACGTCGAGGCCAACTTCATCCTGGGCGAGATCCTCTCGAAGCGAGCCCACGCGGCGCCCCGGGGGGAGGCGCGTGACAAGCTCGTTGCGGAAGCCCGGAAGGCCTACGACCGAGGACTCCACACCGACCCGGAGGACCTGGCGACACTGACGGCTTCGGGGCGCCTCGAGCAGTTCGCCGGTGAGGCCGACGCTGCGATCGGGGCGTACCGTCGTGTGTTGTACATCGATCGCCGCAACCGAGAGTCGCACATGGCGCTTGCCGAGCTTCTCGAGTCGCAGGGTGACGACGAAGGGGCCGTCTATCACCTCTGGGAAGCGGCGCGGTCGGGTGGTGGGGAGGCGCTCTCGACATCAGCTGACCATGCTGAACGACTTGCCAAGCTGTACGAGCGACTGGCTGCGAAGGAGCGGAATCGCCTTCCCGAGCTGCGTAGCATGCCCAAACCGTGACGCGTCCCAGGTGACCGGGCCCGTGGGCCGAACTCGCCTGACCCAGTCAACCGAGGAACACCATGCAGCTTGAGAAGAACGATCCCGAGGCGTTTGCCCTGCTCGCGCGCGAGCGCCAGTTCCGATCGGATTCCATCGACTTCGTCCCGAGCGACAACCATCCGTCAACGGCCGTTCTCGAGGCTGAACGCAACTACCCGCTCTTCTACTCGGAGAACGACGGGCGAAACTTCTACTACCCCGGCTGCGGGACCGTGAAGGCCGTCGAGGAACTGGCGAAACTGCGCGCGCTGAAGTGCTTCCCCGGCAGCGAATACGTCAACGTGAAGCCGACGGACGGCACACGCGGGAACGAGGCGGTCTACCGCGCGTTCCTGAAGAAGGGTGAGACCATCCTCTCTCTCGGTCTCGCCGAGGGCGGCCACCTCTCGCACGGCCTCAAGTGGAATTACTCGGGCCAGGACTACAAGATCGTCTCGTACTCGGTGACGGCCAACGGCGTGATCGACTACGACGAGATCCGCGATCTCGCGCAGCGCGAACGTCCGCGGATGATCATCGCGGGCGGCTCGTCCTGCCCGTTCCAGTTCGACTTCGTGAAGTTCGCCGAGATCGCCAAGGCCGTGGGTGCACTGCTTCACGCGGACATCTCGCACTTCGCAGGTCTCGTCGTTTCCGGTCATCACCCCAGCCCGTTCCCACACGCGGACACTGTGATGACGACCATCCAGAAGACGCTCCGCGGGCAGAAGGGCGCGATCGCGTTCTGCCGCGAGCCCGTGGGCCGTGACCTGGACCGCGCGGTGTTTCCCGGTGTGATGGCGCACGCCACGGGGGCGCAGCTCCTCGCCAAGGCCGTAGCGCTCGGTGAAGCCGCGCAGCCGGCGTTCAAGGCGTCGATGCAACGCGTCGTCGACAACATGCAGGCGCTGGCGAAGGGCCTCCTCGACGCGGGCTTCGACCTGGTCTCGGGCGGAACGAAGACCCATCTCCTCGTCGTGGACCTCCGCAAGACGCCGCTGACGGGCAAGGAGGCCGAGGACCGCCTCGAGCGTGCCGGAATCCTTGCGAACAAGCAGTTGGTGCCGAAGGATCCGAAGCCGCCGACCGTCGCGTCGGGCATCCGCCTGGGGTCTCCATGCGCCACATCCCGCGGCATGGGGCCGGAGCAGATGAAGCAGGCGGCCGTATGGATCCGCCAACTCCTCCTCGAAAACGTCGACCCGGAGAAGATCCGGCCGGCCGTTCGCGAGGTGGCGCAGCGCTTCCCGATCCCGGGCCTCTGAGGCTCGCCACTCGGTCCGCATCCATCACTCGCTCCGGGAGGAGACCAGAGATGCTCCGTCGACACACCGTGCTCGCGTACTGCCTGCTTCTCCTGATCGCCCGCGGGGGCCTGGCGCAGGTCGGACACGTCTCCTACACGGTCGAGTACAAGGCCGACGTCCGGGACCGTTGCTTCATCTCCATGACGCTGGCCGGAAAGCCGCAATCGATCGTCACTCTGGCGATACCAGCGTGGTCACCTGGGTCCTATGAGTTGCGGCCCTACCACAAGCGGATCGTGGACGTTTCGGCCACCGCCGCAGACGGAACTGCGTTGAAGGTCAGCCGCGAGGACAACCTGCATTGGAAGGTCGTCACCGAAGGGAAGCCCTGGCCGATCAACGTCCGCTACGACCGGCTCGAGATGGTCGACAGCTTCATGGACAACGGCGCGTCGGCGGAGCGCACCCGGGACTACTCGTGGTTGCAGCCGCCGGCCACCTTCCTGTACGTCACGGATGCACTCCGGGTCCCGCACGACGTGACCTTCACCGTGCCCGAGGGGTGGCTCGTGCAGATGTCGCTGCCTCGGTCGGGGACACCGTCGCGTTTCTCCGCTCCTGACTACGACACGTTCGCGGACGCTCCCATCGAGATCGGTCTGCTCACCGTTCACCGGTTCACGGTCGGAGACGCCACCTACTCGATCGTCTTCGACAGGCGCGACAAGTCGCTGAAGCTGCGGTCGCTCGAGGAACTGCTCCGCCGCCTGATCCGGCACTACGTCGGCATGTTCGGCGGGAAGGCGCCCTACGCCGAGTACCAGTTTCAAATCCACGAGGGCCCGGGATACGGCCTCGAGCACCTCAGTTCGACGACCATCGGAGTTCCGCTCGCGATGCTTCGCCTGTCGCCTGGGATCTTCGATTCGCTCTTCGCCCACGAGTACTTCCACCTGTGGAACGTGAAGCGCATCCGCCCGAAGGTCCTCGGGCCGTTCGATTACACGCAGCCCGTCCGAACGAAGGCGCTCTGGCTTTCGGAAGGTGTCACGGACTACTACGCCGACTTCGGATGCTGGCGGACGGGAATCTGGAACGACACCAAGTTCCTGGAGACGATCGCGGGCGAGATCCAGAAGCTTCAATCGACGCCGGCGCGACGCACCGAATCCGTGGAAGACGCGTCCCATTCGGCCTTCGACCGAGGCTACGGCGACTTCGGCTCCATGCGAGTCGTCGACTACTACAACAAGGGCAAGCTGATCGGACTGTGCCTCGACCTCCTCATCCGCGACAAGACGGACGGGAAGAAGACCCTCGACGACGTCATGCGCTTTCTTCTGGCGAAGTACGGCCTGCCCAAGCCCGGGTTCGAGGAGGACGCGCTGCCGAAAGACTTCCAGGAGGCGACGGGGGTCGATCTGTCGGCGTTCTTCAAGGACTGCGTGAGCGGCACGGCCGAGCTGCCCTACGCGCAGGTGTTCGAGACCGTCGGCATCGATTACGCGGGCGGCGGAGCCGACCCCGCAAAGAGCCGCCGCTGGATCGAGCGCTCGAAGGCGGAGTGGGATGGCGATGCCATCCGCCTGACGGAGGTCTACAGCAGGCTGAAGCGCGCGGGACTCGAAGTGGACGATCGCATCGTCGAGATCGATGGCGCGAAACCGCTGCGCGCCGAATCGCGGCCTGACGCCCCGTCGCCACTGCTGGCGCTGCTGCCGAAGCCCGGGGAGGATGCGACCACGGTCACGGTGTTGCGCAAATCGGCGAAGGTCGTCGTGCGGATCGCGTGGCCCACGTCCGAGGAGATGTCGCTGACCAAGAGTGGCAAGCCCACGCCGAAGCAGGTCGAGCGCTTCAAGCAATGGAAATCCGACCCCTACACCGACCTCGTCGCGCCGGGGGAAACGCTCGACACCGTCGGCGTTCCCGACCCGGCATCGAGGAAGTAGCCGGCGCCGGCGCGCCGCTCACTCGACGCGGATGTCGGCGCCCTTGCGGGCCTTCTGGTAGAGCTCACGGAGGTAGTTCGTTCCGAGCTCCTGACGGATCGTCGACTCGACGGCCTGCACGGGAGGTGCGGGCTGGATCCCCTCGACTTTCAGCAGGTGGAAGCCGAGCGGCGTCTCTACCGGTTGGCTGATGTCGTTGACCTTCAGCGGCTTCACGGCCTCGCCGAACGAATCGTAGGGCGCGGTCTTCGGCGTGAACGGGTCGAGCACGCCACCCTTGAACTTCGTCGGCGTGTGTTCGCTGTAGATCTGGACGAGGTCTTCGAAGCGCTTTCCCTTGGCGAGTTCCTTCTGGATCGAGGCGATCTGCTCACGCGCCTTGGCCTTCGTCGGGATCAAGACACGGCCATCCAGGTCCTTCGACTCGTTGTCGGCGCCGCGGATCAGCAAGTGCCGAACGGAGTAGCGCGGTCCGAAGTACTCGATGTTCTTGTCGTAGTAGGCCTGAACGTCCGCCGGCGTGAACTGTTTGCGCCCGATCTTCGACACCGCAGCGTGGAGGCGAAACGCGCGGCTCTGCTTCAACGCGTCCGTATCCAGGCCCGTGCGTTCCTTGACGAACGCGGCGTACTCGATCCCCTTCATCTGCGGGTTGGATTCGAACACGCGGCGCTTGTCGACGTACTCGAGCTCGACGTCCGCCTCCGTCAGAGAGAGCTGGTTCTGCTCGAGCGCTCGCATCATGAGCACGTACTGCATGAGCATCTCGACCTTGTCGCGGACGTCCTTGCGATTCGCGTCCGGGAGCACGGCCGCGACGAATGTTCGCTCGTCGAGCGGAGTTCCGTCGATGTTCGCCACGGTGCCCTTTGGCAGCTTCGCCCGATCCATCTCGATCTTGGCCGCGGCACGCCGATTCTTCAGCCACACAGACATGTGCGTGGCGCTGACCGCCGCGGGCGCGGGGATGCGCTGGTCTTCACGCGCGAGCTGCTTGAGCAGGAGCGTCTTGCGCAATTTGGCCTGGAACGCCGCGCGCGGAACCTGCTTCTTGTCGAGCTCGGCGGCGAGCGAGGTCCCGCTCTTCTTCAACTGTTCCTCGAGCTCGCTCGTCTCCTTCTCGACGTCCGAATCCGAGACCTGGAAGCCGCGCCGCGAGGCCTCGGTCGCCACGAGGATCTCGTCGACGAGGTTGTTGAGCGTCTCGCGGCCGAGGGGTTGGTCCGGGCGGGCGAAATGCGACGACATCTCGTCCAGGAACAGCTCCATGGTCACGACGGCATCGTCGACGACCGCGACGGCGCCGTTGGGCGGCGTCACCCCGTATTTCCACTGGACCTCGCCCTGCTGCGTGCCGGCGGGGTCCTGGGGGAGACAGGTGAGGATCATCAACGGGACGAGGGCGGATGTGATCAAGTGTCGACCTCTTCGAGACTTGGCACCCGGGTCAGGGCCAGGGCCTTGTGTTTCCCGCGGCGTCGGCGGTCGATCGGATCGAGGCCTTCGCCGTTCGAACGAGCGCAACTGTAGGCGGCGGCGGCGACCGTCAGAAGTGTCCACGCGCGAAGCTTCGGGGCTGATTTTCTTTCAAGTCGGGTCGGGTTCCGCCCCGATGGTCTCGAAGTGGAGCCCGGCTCGGTCGGCCCCTGGTCCGTCGCTCGTGTGCGGGCCGCAGGGGCGAACGGCAGGGGCCTCGGAAAAGGGGATCGATCCCGTGAAGGCTTGGACGGTCGCGTGCGTCGCGTTTCTTCCGCTCATCGGAATGGCCCAGACGGATCAACTCCGCCTCAAGAGCGGCACGACGTTCGAGGGGCGAATCGTGGCGGAGACGCCCAAGTCCGTGACGATCCAGCTCGCTGGCGGAGTCATGGAGCTGCGGCGCGAGCTGATCGCCGAGATCAAGCGGGCCGAGGCGTCCGAGTCGCGACCCGAGCAGTCGTCCGTGCTTGCGGGGTTGACGCGGTTTCGGGACTCGGAGGATGCGTTCTTCCTCTACCAGTCCGGCAAACGCGTCGGCTATCGCACCGTTTCCCTGCGCCGTGACGTCCGCAAGGACGTGGCGGGTTATCTGCGAATCGATCGGATGGTCTTCACGGCGACGAACGGCGGCCCGCCCGATCTCGACCTGGTCCTCACCGAGTTCGTCGACAGCGAGCTGACGCCACGCTCGTTCGAGCAGCGGCTTCTCGCGGGCGTGACGTCGAGGCTTGCCGAGGGCGTCCGCGAAGGCGATTTCCTTCGAATCACCGAGCGCGCGGGTGCGACCGTCAGCGAGACGCAGGCCCTCTTTCGGAAGGGCGTGGAGCTTCCGGGTTTCTTGTGGGGCCGGCTCGCACTCGAGGCGACGCCCAACGGCGGGTTCCCCACGTTCCGGGTCTTCGATCCGAAGGAGATCCGATTCGACGACGTCGTTGTGACCCGCAACATGGAGCGCGTATCCCTCCAGAACGAGGTCCGCGACGTCATCGTGCTGCGGCGCAAGTCGTCGGAGCAGACGACGGAGGTCTGGTTCGATCTCATGGGGCGGTTGATGCGCGAGGAACTCGGCACCCGGAACCTCGTGGCCTTGCGCACGACGGCAGAGAACGTCCGCGCGTTCGCAGCCGGCGACGCGAAGGCGGGTGCGGACGACCTGGGGCTGTCGGTGAGCTGCGACGACTCGGGGCTCCGGCTCCAGCGGCCCGATCCAAGCTGGGAGGTCCAGGCGGGCGACCCCGCCAAGCACACGATCGCATCTCTGGTCAAGGCGGGATGGCGGGCCACGGTCGACGTCTTCGACCTCCGCACGTTCCGTCGCGGCACGACCGAGGAAGACGCGGCGATGCGCGTGATCGGACGCCTCCAGCGCGGCACCGACGGGTTCTCGCTCGTCGGCCCCACCCCCGGGCGGTTCGGAGCGACCGAGGGGCTTCGCTTCATCGTCGACGGCAAGCGCCGTGGGACGACCCTGAAGACGCTCGGATTCCTCGTTCCGCGACGGGATCGCTGCTTCGTGCTGCTCTGCAGCGCGCCCGCGGAGAAGTACGACGAGGCGCACCCGGCCTTCCTTCGGGTGCTTCAGTCGCTCCAGATGCAGGCCGAACGTCGCGAAGACGAGCCTGTGGATCCCTACGCGACCGCGGAGTCGGATGTCAACCGGCTGGACGGCTGATCAGCGGAAGTTGTCCTTGAACCCCTGCGCTTCGCGCATCTCGGCGAAGTCCGCGTCGTCGGCGAAACCGCGGAACGTCGTGTAGCCGGCCTGCTTGAGCTTCTTGCGGGCCTCGTCGAAGCGCTTCAGGCGCGCGTAGGAGCGCGCAAGCGCGACCAGGACCTGTTGCGTCCCCACACCACCGCGGGCCGCGAGCGCTCGGTCGTAGAACGGAACGGCCCCCTCGTACCACCCGAATTCGCGGTAACGGTCGGCGACGAGCATCTGCAGGTCCCGGTCCTCGGGGTTCTTCTCGGCGTCCGATCGTTCCTTCGCAAAGAGGTGTTTGACACCGTCCGGATTGTTGAAGCGCATGAGGAGGCGGGCGGCGCGTTCCCGCTGATCGGCGGGACCGGATTTCACGGCTTGGAGGATGAACTTGGGGCTCAGGTCCTTCGTGCCAGCGGTCTCGAGGCCGTCCAGCGCGGCGCCGACGGCGGCCGAATCCGAGGTGTTGACGGCGTCGTGAAGCGTCTTCAGGGCGTCGAAGTCGCCCTTGAACCGGCCCAGGGACCGCAGGGCCGCGTCGCGGAGCGCGGGGTCGCTGCCCGCGGCGAGCTTGCGCAGGCTCTCGACGTCCTCCCGACCCTGGCCGACCAGTCCCAGGGCGTCGATCGCCGCCTGGCGGACCTTCGTGTCGACGTGCGCGAGGTTGGCCCGTGCCGTCGCCAGTGCGTCCTTCGACTCGCAACGCGCCAGCGCCCGGATGAGCTCGGCGACGACGAGCAGCCGCTTCTCCGTCGCCAGCGTCGCCTCGAGCGCGGGGGCGACCTCGTGCGACCTCAGCCGGCCCAGGACGTTCACGAGCGACGCGGCGACCGCTTCGTCGCTCGTCGCCGCACGCGACAGCAACATCGGGGTGATGGACGGGTCGCCGGTCGCTGCGAGCACGTCGCCGAGTCGGGCACGCACCGTCTCGTTCTTTTCCGACAGGAGACGGTCGAGCACGATGGTCGGGAACACGGCGGCGCGCTCCGCGAGCTTGCCGATGGTCTCACGGACGACCGGCGTATCGTTGCCCGCCGACGACCCGAGGATCGGAAGCGACTTCGCCAGCATGTCCTTGAAGGCCCCCTCCTGGGACTCGAGCCTGCCGCGGGCCCAATCCCGCAGGTCCTCCAAATCCGTCGGCGGAGGTGTGGGGGCAGGGTTCTGCCCATGGGCCACGGCTGCGAGGAAGATCGTCGAGGCCACGAAGGCGAGAGGGGAGACTCGCATCATGTCAGCTTCCGCATCGCACGGCGAATGGCCTCGGCCGCCTTGTCGGCGTCGGCCGTCGTGAAGTCGAGGACGGGGCGGTATCTCAGGCTGCGTGCTCCGCACGCGAGGATCACCACGCCCTCGTCGTAGAGGTGCTTGCGCAGCTGGTCGCGCGACTCGGGCGAGGCGAGATCGAAGGCGCACATGAGCCCGCGGCCTCGGATGTTGAACATCTTGCCGGGGAACTCGGCCGCGATCGCCTCGAGCGTTCCGAGGACGTACTTGCCCGTCGACGCGGCGTTCGCCAGCAGGTTCTCCTGCTCGATGATCTCGATGTAGCGGGTGCATCGGACCATGTCCACGAGGTTTCCACCCCACGTCGAGTTGATGCGGCTCGGGATCTTGAAGACCGAGTCGACGTCGTCGACGCGCGTCGTCGCCGCGATCCCGCAGACCTGGGTCTTCTTTCCGAAGGAGAAGATGTCCGGGTAGACGCCGTGGTGTTCCTGCGCCCACCATTTCCCCGTGAGGCCGAATCCGGACTGGACCTCGTCGAAGATGAGGACGATCTCCTCCTCGTCGCACAGCTGGCGCAGCTGTTTGAGGAACTCCGTTCGGAAGTGGTTGTCCCCACCCTCACCCTGGATCGTCTCCAGGATGACGCATGCGATGTCGTTCTTGTGGCGAGCGAGCGCGTCCTTCATCAACGAGATGGCAACCCGCTCGGCGTCCGCCGTCCGCGCGACGCTCTCCGCAGTCGCCGGGAAGCTGAGCGCTGGCGTGGGGATGCGCGGCCACTCGAACTTGGGGAAGTAGCGCGTCTTGCGGGAGTCGAAGGTGTTCGTGAGGGAGAGCGAGTACCCCGAGCGTCCGTGGAATGCGTTCTGGAAGTGGAGGACCTTCGTCCCGACGGACTCGGGCAGCCCTCGCCGCAGGTTCTTCTGGACCTTCCAGTCGAAGGCGGCCTTGAGCGCGTTCTCGACGGCAAGCGTTCCACCCTCCACGAAGAACAGGTGGACGAACGGACTCTCCTTGGCGCCGGCCGGAACGGGCAGCGTGCGTGACAGGGCCACGACGAAGTCCGCCATGGCCTGCGTGTAGACGTCCGAGTTCGTCGGCTTGTGGACCGCGGCCGACGTCAACCGGGTGAGAAACGCCGGGTCGCGCATCTTCGGGTGGTTGAACCCGACAGGCATGGACGCGAAGAAGCTGAACAGGTCGACGAACGAACGACCGGAACGGGAGTCGACGAGGGTCGCCCCGTGACTTCTCTCGGGATCGAACACGAAGTCGAAGCCGTCGACCAGGAGCTTGCGCCGAAGGGTCTCGTGCACCTGCGCCGGGTCGGTGTGGAATGCGGCGGCCGGATTGAGGACGTCCACTGGACTCATGGTGGCGGCAGGTTAGCAACCGCGCGCCGAACGCGGGAAGGCCCGGGCCCCCGGAGCGGGGCGCGAAGGTTTCCGCCTGGGAAGCTTCGCGGGCTGGCGCGGCGTCAGCCTCCGGGTGCCGCGTCCCGGATGGCCCGCTCGAGTTCCTCGATCCGGAACGGTTTCACGAGAGGCGGTTGCGGCACCGCCTCCAGGAGACGCCGCGTGGATTCGCGGGTGACGTCGCCCGTCGCGAAGACGATCCGCGCCGACACGCCGGGGCGCAGCCGTTCCGCCTCGCGCAGGAACGTTCCGGCGTCGAGGTCGGGTAGCTGGACGTCGCAGAGGATGACGTCGAACTCGCTGCGGCGAATCCAATCCAAGCCCGTCCGCGCGCGGTCGACCGAGACGACGGCGTGGCCGGCGGGCTCGAGGACGAGCCGGTAGGTGTCCAGGAGTTCCTGGTCGTCGTCGACGACCAGGACCCGGCGAGGGGCGAGCCTCGAGGGCGGCGGAGCCCCCGTCTGCGTCGTCACCGGTGAGTTGGTCAACGGAAGCTCGAGCACGAAGCGCGCGCCCGGTCCGGGCTTGTCGTCGAGATAGAGACGCCCGCCGGCCTCCTGAGCGATCCTCCTCGACACGTAGAGACCGAGCCCCGTTCCTTCGCCTGCGGGTTTCGTCGTCACGAGAGCGTCGAAGATCCGGTCCCGAAGCGCGCCGGCCACGCCGGGTCCGTCGTCGTCGACGATGATCCGCACGACGCCGGAGTCGCCGCTTCCGTGGGCCGTCGCCTGGATGAGGATGTGCCCATGCCTGTGCGTCGACGCCAGCGCGTGGCGCGCGTTCGCGACGAGGTTGAGGATGATCTGCGCGAGACGGGCCCGTTCGAGTCCCACGTAGAGCGGTGCCGTCATGGGGTCGAGTCGCAATTCCACGTCCCCCGGCGGCGCGAACCGATCGAGCTCGAGCACGTCGAGAAGCACTTCCTCGACGTTCGCAGCGCGCGGCTCGCTCGTCTCTCGGCGAGCGAAGCCGAGGATCTCGGACGCGATGTCCTTGCAACGCAACGAGGCCCGAAGGATCGCGTTGGCGAGGCTCGCGCGGTCGGGCCGGTCCGGCGCTCGTTCGAGCACTTCCGCGAGGCTGATGATCGACTGGAGCGGACTGCCCAGCTCGTGGACGACTCCGGACAAGAGACGTCCGATCATCGCGAGCTTCTCCGTTTCCGCGAGTGCGGCGAGCGCTGGACCGCCGGATGTTCCTGCGAGGACGTCGTCGACCTGTTTCGCAAACTCCGGAAATGGGAACCCGCATCCCGCCTCGGCATCCGGAACCGAGACGACGAGCACGGCCGGCCAGTCGAACGCGCGGCGCAAAGCGAACAGGCGCGCCGGCGAACCGACCTTCGTCCACCAGCTTCGCCAGTGGTCGTTCGTCCAATCCTTCGGCTCGAGCCTGACGCTGCCGGCGGAGAGCAGCTCCTGCTCGTGCCGCTCGTTCCAGGGCCGAGGCCCGGCGAGGCGGAGCCCGTCGATCCGCGGGCTCACCGCTGGTCCTCGGCCGACGGCACCGTGCAGCGTCGCGAGGACGACGACGCATTCGGGCACCTCGGCCTGCGCCGCCGCCACGAGGAGGGAAGCGAACTCCTCGGGCCCAGTGCGCGATTCCCATCGCGCGAGGACTCGCGCGATGGTCGTTGCCGCCTTCGCGAACGCGTCCGCGTCAGCCAATCGCAGCTCCGCGTTTGCGGCGTTCACGGATCAACTCGCCGACGATGGCCACGGCGATTTCGTCCACCGTCTCCGCGCCGAGATCGAGCCCGACGGGCATGTGAATCGCCTGGATCACTGCGTCCGAGACGCCTTCCGCGCGGAGCGTCTCGCGAAACTGCACGCGCTTGCTGCGGCTCCCGAGAACCCCGACGTACCGCGCGTCGGTCGAGAGGGCCCAGCGCAGGGCCACGAGGTCCTCGGCGTGACCGCGAGTCATGCAGATGACGGAACAGCTCGGTGCGACGCGGAGGTTCCGCCCGAGCTCGGTCAGCTCCGACACGACGACCTCGTCGGTGGTTGGGAACCGGGCGGCGTTCGCGAAGTCCGGGCGGTCATCGACTACGGTCACACGGAACCCCACGGTCGATGCCAGCCCGGCGACGGCCTGAGCCACGTGGCCGGCACCGATGAGGATCACGCGGGGTTCGTCCAACGACTCGACCATGATGGTGACGGTTCCTCCGCAGGCGATGCCCGTTCGCTCGGCATCCTCGCCGTGCAGGTGGAACGGCATGATACGGGGATGTCCCGTGTCGAGAACGTCCAGCGCCGCACGGATGACCTCGGCTTCCACGCAACCGCCCCCGATGGTCCCGAGGATCCGTCCATCGGGGAAAATCAGCATCCGCGCGGGGACCTTTGCCGGCGTCGAGCCCTTCGTTCCGATGATCGTGGCGAGTGCCGCGGGAATGCGGTCGCGGCGCAGGCGGGCGATTTCGAGGAAGAGGTCGGGGCCCATGGCGCCAGTCATACCACGCGCACCGCGGACCCGGGACGATCGTGAGGAGACCGGGGCCCGGCGGCGCTGTGGTAGAACCCGCGGCGTGAATCCCGTCGTCCAACGATCCGTGCCGTCCTTCGACGTGGTCGTCGTGGGCGGAGGGCATGCCGGCGTCGAGGCCGCCTGTGCGGCGTCGCGAACGGGGCTCTCGGTCGCATTGCTCTCGCTCGACCGCGGGGCCGTGGGCAGGATGTCCTGCAACCCATCCATCGGGGGGATCGCGAAGGGACAGATCGTGAGGGAGGTCGATGCCCTCGGCGGGGTCATGGGGAAACTCGCCGACCGGTCGGCGATCCACCATCGGCTTCTCAATCGCAGCAAGGGACCGGCCGTTCAGTCGCCGCGGTGCCAGAACGATCGCGCTTTGTATGAAGCCGAGGCTCAGGCCGAGGTCGCCCGCGCGGGGGTCACGACGATCGAAGCCGAGGTCGTCGACCTCATCGTCGAGGACGCCCGGGTTCGAGGTGTGGAGCTGGCCGATGGAAACCGCTTGGATGCGCGGGCCGTCGTGCTCACGACGGGGACCTTCCTCGGCGGCGTCCTGCACGTCGGCCTCGAGACGTCCGTCGGTGGGCGCGTCGGCGAGCGCGCGTCGCATCGACTCGCGGATCGGTTGCGCGAGCTCTCGTTCCGCGTGGCGCGGCTGAAGACCGGAACGCCGCCGCGGCTTCGGGCCGACACCATCGATTGGGCGCGCACGGAAGCCCAGCCGTCGGATGCCGACCCCGTCTACTTCTCCTTCGAACGACAGCCGGGCCCGGCTTCGAAAGTGGCGTGCGCGATCACGCGCACGACGGACGAGACGCACGCCATCATCCGCAGCGGTCTCGATCGCTCGCCGCTGTTCACGGGTCGCATCACGGGCACCGGGCCGCGCTACTGCCCGTCCATCGAGGACAAGATCTTCCGATTCGCGCAGCAGCCGTCGCATCAGGTGTTCCTCGAACCGGAGGGACTCGACAGTGACCTCGTCTACCCCAACGGGATCAGCACGTCGTTGCCGCGCGACGTCCAGGAAGCGCTCGTCCACTCGATCCCAGCGCTCGAACGCGCGGAGATCGTGCAGTGGGGGTACGCCGTGGAGTACGTTCACGTCGATCCGACCGAATGTGATCGCACGCTGGAGACGCGCCGGGTCCGCGGCCTCTTCCTCGCGGGCCAGATCAACGGGACGACGGGATACGAGGAGGCCGCGGGGCAGGGGTTCCTCGCTGGCGTGAACGCCGCGCATGCGCTCCTTGGACGACAGCCTGTCGTGCTCTCGCGAGGCGAGGCCTATCTCGGAGTGTTGGTGGACGACCTCGTCACCCGCGGCGTCGAGGAGCCGTACCGCATGTTCACGTCGCTCGCGGAACATCGGCTGCTGTTGCGCCACCAGTCCGCGGACGTACGCCTCCTGCCCCATGCCGAACGGATCGGCATCCTCTCCAACTCGCAGCTCGAGCTGACCCGGGCGCGCAGCGAACGGCTTGGTCGGGTGCGCACGGCCCTCGAGACCACGCGCATGGACGGACGGTCGCTCTTCGAGCGCTTGCGCATTCAGAGCGTCACTCTGGACGAGGTGCTTCGAGACGGGGGAGCCGGGCTCGCGGACGGACTCACGACGGCCGATCGGGAGGAGTTGGAGATCGAGGGTCGCTACGCGGGCTACATCGAGCGCGAGCGCGACGCGGTGGAGAAGCTTCGGGAGGCCGAGACCCACGCCATTCCGGCAACGCTCGATTACGCGACCGTGCCTCAGCTGCGTGCCGAGGCCCGGCAGAAGTTCAGCCGCGTGCGACCGACGACCATCGGTCAGGCGGGTCGCATCTCGGGAATCTCGCCCGCCGACATCAACCTTCTCATGATCCACATGAAGCGAGTCAGCCGCGCCGCCTCCGAGGCGACCGAGGAGCCGTCGTGCCCATCGTGAAGATCGAATCCACCGGTCGGACGCTCGTCGTCCCCGACAACGCAAATCTGCGCGAGGCCATGCTTCGCGAGGGCGCCCGCCTCTACGACGGCGTTCGCGGCATGTTCAACTGCGGCGGGAAGGGCGAGTGTGGGACGTGCGCCGTGAGGGTGCTGGAAGGTGCGTCGTCGTTGTCCCCGCCGACCCCGCTCGAGAAACAGCGGGCGCCGGCGGCGGCCGAGGGAATGCGACTCGCGTGTCAGGCGAACGTCCGCGGAGACTGTCGGATCGATCCGACCGACAAGCGCCTGAAGAGCAAGTCCGGCTCCGCCTGAGGAGCCGGTGATGCCGCGGGGGGGACTTGAACCCCCAAGCCCTTTAATCGGGCACAAGGACCTGAACCTTGCGCGTCTGCCAATTTCGCCACCGCGGCAGTGGGCGCGCATTATGGAGGGGTCCCAGGGGACTTTCAACGCCGGTCGGGCCGGGCGGCGAGGGAACGGCGGGTAGGATGGGACCGATGTCGTCTGGCGCGAAGAAGTCCGATGAGAACACGTCCAAGGTCATCGCCCGGAACCGGCGCGGGACCTTCGACTACGAGATCGAGGAGAAACTCGACTGCGGGATCGAACTCCGCGGCACCGAGGTGAAGGTCCTGCGGCTGCGCCACGCGTCGCTGGACGAGGCCTGGGCGTCGGTCGATCACGGCGAGCTCTGGCTGAACGACATGGAGATCCCGCTCTACACGGCGGCATCCTGGACGAACCACGAACCCAAGCGGCGCCGCAAGCTTCTGGCGCACCGCCGCGAGATCGAGAAGCTCGCGCACAAGGTCGACCAGAAGGGCAAGACACTCATCCCGTTGCAGATGTACTTCGATGCGAACGGCCGGGTGAAGGTGACGCTGGCCGTCGCCAGTGGAAAACAGCTCCACGACAAGCGCGAGTCCATGAAGAAACGGGACGCCGAGCGGGACATCCAGCGCGCCATGCGGCGCTGACCCACCCTGGCGCCGGGCTCGCGGCGCCGTATAAACTCACGTTCGAATCTCGGGGGCGATCGGTTTCGACCGGATCGGTTCGAGATGGTGTGGCGCGCAGAGGTTCCACGGAGGCCTCTCAAAACACCGTGGAAAACGATAGTTGCGAATAACAACTACGCTCTGGCCGCCTGATTTCAGGTGACCCGTCGAGCCGGACTTCGCCCGCGGGTCCGGGGAGACGAACAACTGCGGGCTGGCTCGCAAACTCCCGTCAGTGACGATGCGAGTGAGAAACGGACTGGATGGGCGCTCGATGATCCCGTCGGTGGGAGCTAGAGAGCCGACACCAAACCGCCGACTACGCGCGTAGAAGCATCATCAAGACCATCTCGGGACGCGGGTTCGATTCCCGCCGCCTCCATTTGGATCGGTCGTGAGCGTCGGGGGGGGGGGGGTCGCCTCCGCGCGTTGTGCGAGAAGCAAGGTCTTCAGCCTCTCGATCTGATCCGCCGTCGTCGCCTGGGCGTTCTTCTTCAGGAGCGCGATGAACACGTCGACCTCGGCCGGTTCCCAGGGGTGACCGATGTTCTTGCCCGTCGCGTCCTCGGACACACCAAGAATCTCGGATGTCTCACTGAGGACGACCGTCCATGGGATTCCGCCGCGACCCTTCCGGAAGCGCATCTCGACGTCCTTCCCGTGAGTCATGCGGTCCTCGTCGACCTTCACCATCAGGAAGTCCGTCGCCATGATCGCGGCCGGCTCGGGGCGGGCGAAGAACTCCTCGAAGCGATGACACCAGCCGCACCAGGGCGCTCCGAAGTGGAGCATGACCTTCTTCTTCTCCTTCGCTGCGCGCGCCAGGGCGGCCTTGAGCACCTCCTCGGCATCGAGCGGCGGGGCCTTCCACTTGTCGAGGAACGCCACCACCTTCGCGGGGTCATGTTTCGGGCCGGCTTCCAGTGAGCCTGTGTCCTGGTTCGTGAGCACCTTGCCGGCGGCGTCGAGCACCGTGAGGTACGGAATCCCGTGCTGCTTCAACTCACATCCGTACGCCGTCGTGATGTCCGTGAACTTGTCGAACTGACCCACGTCGACCTTCACGACTTCGTACTCGTAGTTGAGCGTCTTCGCGATGTCCGGATTCGACTTGAACATGTCGGAGAGAAGCACGCACCAGCCGCACCAGTTGGCACCGAATACGACGAGGACGCGCTTGTTGTCGGCGGCTGCGCGGGTGACCGCGGCCGCGATGTCGACCTTCGCGTCGGCCTTCTCGTCGTAGACCTTGGGCTTTGGCTTCGCCGCCGGTTTCGAGTCCTGGGCGACCGTTCCGCTGGACGCGAATCCTGCAACGAAGAGAACGCAGACGACCGCAAAGGCACGATTCATGGATGGCTCCCGTCGAGATCCGCCGGCCGGGGCGTCGGGGCGCGTCCTCGTGGACTGAAACCGCGTTTCCGGCGACTCGTGGCGGTATTAGAGACGCCACGCGGTCACGGCGCAAGCACGCGAGGTCGCGGAGTTGGGTGGCGCCCTGGACGGGTCGTTCGGCTCCAGTTTCGGCGCAGCGCGACGGCCCTTTGGATCGCCGCTCTGGCGCCACCGGTTCGCGCGGAACATGCCTGCCAGGCGTCCTTCGCTCAGGTGCAGGGAGTCCGCCAACCTGGATCCGTGTGAGCGCGGATGACGGGCCGCACTCCGAACCACCCCAGGAGTATGATCCCCGGGCCATGGACCATCGACTCTCCTCGCATTCCGCGCTCGCGCTCGTCGCGTCCATCGCGTTTTGCGGGGCCGGCTGGGGGCAGGCGCCGCGCCTCGCCGAGGTCGGCGATCCGATCCCGAGCGGCGTCGGCGCCGTGATGGGCTCCGCCGATTTCGAGGGCGATGGCGACGTGGACCTCTTCTCGACGACGGGGGTGTACCTGAACGAGGGAGGCCACTTCACGGCCGGCCCCCGAATGCCGTCGAGCTTCTCGCCGGCCGTCAACATTCGCGCCGTCGCGCTGGCCGACTTCAACGGTGACGGTCGCGTCGACGTGCTCATCGGGCGAGCGGGTGGGGCGCCCGCCGGTGGGGCCCTCCATCTCGCGCCTCCGGCCGGCGGCTCGACGTTCCTCGTCGCGGCGACGGCGTTCACCGCGGTTGCGGGGATCGCGTCGCGCAACGAGCTGGCCGTCGCCGATTTCGACCAGGACGGCGACCCGGACGTTCTGGTGGCCGACACGAGCGCCGTCGCATCGGCCGTCTGGCAACTCCTCACGAACGATGGCACCGGCTCGTTCGCGCTCGCCTCGACGACGCAATGGAGCACGATGTCCACGTCCCTGTCCTGGATCGGCGCGGGGGACTTCAACGGCGACGGCCTGACGGACGCCGTGGGAAGCGCGCCCGGCGGGATCGCACTCGTTCGGATGAACCTGGGCGGCGGGGTCTTCGGGCCCACGCAGTCGGTCGCATCCGTGACTGCAGATTCCGGCGTCGTCGGAGACTTCGATGGGGACGGAAAGTCCGACGTGTTCGTGACCGATGTCGGCGGGCTCTCGATCTTGCATCGGGGCTCGGCGGGCGGACTGCTTCCGGGAGCTACGTTCCCGTCCGGGATCCTGGGCGCGCCGGCGATCGCCGCAGATCTCGACGGCGACGCACGCGCCGACCTGGTGCGGAGCGTCGTCGGTGTTTCCGGTGGTACGGACGGCAGTCTGGTGCTCCAGCGCGGAGTCCCGTCTGGCCTCGCGCCTGCGACCTCGCTCGCCGCGATCAGTTTCGGCTACGGCAACCCGGCGCCGTTCCCTGGGATGGCGGCGGCCGACTTCGACGGCGACGGGGACGTGGACGTCGCCCTCGCGCCGGGCCGCAACGTCCCGACGCTCATCGTCAACCGTGGAACGGCCGGATTCGCATTCGTCCCGCAGTCGCTCGCGTACGGCCTTCCTTCACCCTCGGTGACACCCCAGGACGTGGACGGTGACGGAGACGTCGATCTCCTTTCCTTCACGCCCGCCGGAGGCCTGATCAGTCTTGCGAGTCGCAGAAACGACGGACGGGGAGGATTCCTGGCGCCGCCGGTCGCCGCGGGGACATTCGCAAGTCTCTCGACAGGCCTTCCGGTGTGGGGCGACCTGGACCTGGACGGAGATTCGGACCTCTGGGTCGCTTCCCTGTCCACGCTCGCGAGCACTGACGTGACCCTCATCAACGATGGCGCGGGAGTGTTCACGCAGGGCGCGTCCGTGACGTCGACGGCACCCGCCACGGCCGCGGTTCTCTGCGACATCGACGGCGACCTCGATCTGGACGTCGTCGAAGCTCGCGCCCCCATTTCCCCGTTCCCGGCGATCTTCAGCTCTCCCGTCACCATCCGCGCCAACTTCACGGGGTCGACGTGGACGTATGGCCCGGTCGTCGCGTTCGGTGTGCCCGAGTTCATCTCCGAGCTCGTTGCGTTCGACGCCGAGCCGGACGGGGACGTGGACATCCTGGCGGCGACGCGCGCCCTCGCCGGCGGCGGCGGACCGCCGCGGCTCTACCTCAACAACGGGTTCGGCCTGTTCGCAGCGGCCCCGGCGTTTCCGGGCGTCCTTGCGACGACGGTCGCGGTCGGAGACCTGAACGCCGATGGCCTCGTCGACCTCGTCCTCGGTTCGCAGACCTGGCTGCGAGGAGCGGGGACGTATTCACCAGGCGGGACACACGCGGTGCCGATCGGGTCGATTGCGCTTGCGGACGTCGACGGCGACGGGGCTCTGGATCTCGTGGACGGCGCCGGGTCGTGGTCGCAGGGGAACGGCGCGGGTTCATTCGGCGCAGCCCAGGTCTTCGTCGGCCATCCGCCAGCGGCGCCGATCGTGTTCAACGGGGCGACGCGGCCGTTCGTCGGCGACCTGGACAGCGACGGCGACTCGGACGTGATGCTTCCGGATTCAGGGCCGCCTTCGACACCGGCGATCTACTCGAACCTCACGAGACATGCGGGACGATCGACGCTGCTCACGCGTGGGAGCCTGGCCTCGCTCGCGGTCTTCGGTGACGTGGGCGCAAGCTGGCTTCTCGCTGCGTCCGCGACGGGAGCTCCTCGAACGCCGCTTCCGCCGTTCGGCGTGCTGTTTCTCGATCCGAACGCGGCGGTCGTGTTCGCCACGGGGTTCATGCCCTCGACCCGGAGGGCCGCCTTCCTCGCCACGGTGCCCAACATTCCAGCGTTGTCGGGGGTCACGCTGTCTTGGCAGGGACTCGTCGGCACGACGCTGACGAACGGGTTCGACACGACGATCTTCGACTGACGGCGTTGCGCCGGCGGCGCGAGGGCACCGCATGGGGATGGCCGTGGACGGCGCGCGGTAGGATACGCCGCGAGGCGGGCTCGTGGACACGACCTCGCAAGATGGAGCCCACGACCATGCCGTCACACCTTCCGCACCCGTCGGTCTACGTCGCCCTCGTCACGCCCTTCACGTCGCAGGGCGCAGTCGACTTGGCGGCGCTGAAGTCACTGGTTCGCGCACACGCGCATGCCAGCGGGCTTGGATTCCTCATCGGCGGAACGACGGGCGAAGCGATGAGTCTCTCGCTCGACGAGACCGTTCAACTGGTGCGGGCGACGCGGGAAGGGTTGGGGACCGACGAGCGCGGCCTGATCGTCGGGTTCCGCGTGGCGACGGCGGCGGACGTTGCGGAGGTCACGGCGCGCGCGAAGGACGCAGGCGCGGACAGCCTGCTGCTGGGACCGGTGATCGGTTCCACTCCGGAGGATGCCGAGGCGTTCCTCCGCAGCGCAGCGCCAAGCTCCCGGCTTCCCGTGTACCTCTACGAGAATCCGACGATCGGACAGCCATCGCTCGGACTCGATCGAATCCAAAGGCTGCTCTCGCTCGCAAACGTCGTCGGCGTCAAGGACAGCTCGGGCGACGAAGGACAGGCGCGCGCGCTGGGGCCATCCGTACTGGTCGGCAGCCCAAAGCTCTTGGAGCGGCTCGGCAGCAGCGTGGGTGGAGCGGTCGTCGGGCTCGCGAATCTCTATCCGCGGACGGCCTCGCTCCTGCATGCGACCGACTTCGCTGAATCCGTGCCTGCATGGGAGGCGGGGATCGCATTCGCGTCGCGCTTCGGCGTGCGGGGGCTGAAGGCGGCGCTGGCGGTGGCGGGATGGTGCTCGACCGTCGTGCGACCGCCCCATGGCGCCGTCGATGACGAGGTTCGGCGCGCTGCGGAGATCCTGGTTCGGGAGCACCCGCTCGAACTGCACGGGTGCTGAGGAAGCCGGGCGATCAGTACCGGTACGCCGAGGGCTTGTACGGCCCGTCCTTGGCGATGCCCAGGTACTTCGCCTGATTGTCGGTCAGGGTCGTGAGCTTCACGCCGAGCTTGCCGATGTGGAGGCGCGCGACCTCCTCGTCCAGGTGCTTCGGCAGCGTGTGCACGCCGAGCGCAAACGGATCGCTGGAGCGGCGCTCCCAGAGGGCCAGCTGCGCGAGGACCTGGTTCGTGAACGACGTGCTCATGACGAACGACGGGTGGCCCGTGGCGCATCCGAGGTTCATCAGACGGCCGCGCGCGAGGAGGACGATCGAGCGTCCGTTCGGCAGGAAGAACCGATCGACCTGCGGCTTGATGTTTTCCTCGCGCACGCCCTTCGTCGTCTCGAGCCACTTGACGTCGATCTCGATGTCGAAGTGTCCGATGTTGCAGACGATGGCGTTGTCCTTCATCGCCAGCATGTGCTCGCCACGGATGACGTCGCAGCAGCCGGTGGAGGAGACGAAGATGTCGCCGATCTTGGCGGCCTCTTCCATCGTCACGACCTCGAACCCTTCCATGGCGGCTTGGAGCGCGCAGATGGGGTCGATCTCAGTGACGAGGACGCGCGCGCCGAATCCGCGCATCGACTGGCAGCAGCCCTTGCCGACGTCGCCATAACCCGCGACGACGACGACCTTGCCTGCGACCATGACGCCCGTGGCGCGCTTCAGACCGTCCGCCAAAGACTCGCGGCAGCCGTAGAGGTTGTCGAACTTCGACTTCGTGACGGAATCGTTGACGTTGATCGCCGGCACCTTGAGCTTGCCGGTCTGGTGCGCCTGGTAGAGGCGGTGCACGCCCGTCGTCGTCTCCTCGGAGAGCCCGACGATGTCCTTCAGCAGGTGCGGGAATTTGTCGTGGACGAGCCAGGTGAGGTCACC
The DNA here is from genome assembly GCA_044222185.1 of Planctomycetota bacterium. Taxonomy (GTDB): domain Bacteria; phylum Planctomycetota; family CAIWVZ01; genus JBGANV01. The sequence goes on along the minus strand of JBGANV010000001.1, from coordinate 1,028,360 downwards.
GCCGTCGTCCAGGATGAGGTTCGGGCCCTTGCCGCCGGAGAATCGGAGAGTCTCCTCGATGCACCAGTCGTACTGCTCGAGGGTCTCGTTCTTCCAGGCGAAGACGGGGGTTCCGCGCGCCGCGACGGCTGCGGCCGCGTGGTCCTCCGTGGAGAAGATGTTGCACGAAGACCACCGCACCTCGGCGCCCAGCTCGGTGAGCGTCTCGATGAGGATGGCGGTCTCGATCGTCATGTGAAGGCAGCCCGCGATGCGCGCGCCCTTCAGCGGCTTCTTCTGGCCGTACTTGGCCCGAAGTGCCATCAGGCCTGGCATTTCAGGCTCGGAGAGCTGGATCTCCTTGCGCCCGGCATCCGCCAGGCCGATGTCGGCGACCTTGAAGTCCGTGAACGTGGCATTTGCGACTGGAGGGTTCATGACTGGCGATGATATCGGCCGTATTTGCGGCGGCAATGAACGGAAAGGGGCCCGCGGCCGCGGACTTTCCGCTGGCCACGGGGGGAGCGGCTCAGCGGTGGTCGATTCCCCACCAGGTCCAGCCGATTGCCGGGTCGTCGTAGCGGGCCCGGAACTCGTCCTTCGGGTTGTAGTGCTGGTCGGTGTAGTAGACCATCGTCATGTCCTCGCTTCCGAGGACTTCGTAGCCGTGGGCCACGCCCTTGGGGATGCGGACCGCCTTCAGATACAGGTGGCCGCAGAAGATCGAGTTGGCGACGCCGAAGGTGGGGGAGTCGACGCGGAAGTCGACGAGCGCGATGCGGATGTGACCGACGACGGGAACGAAGATGTCGCTCTGTTCGGCGTGATAGTGGAACGCCTTGATCGTGCTGGCCCGCGTCATCGTGATCGAGGACTGCCTGATGGCGAAGTCCTTCGCCACGTCCTCACCGTCGCGGAAGATCTCGGCGAAGTGCCCGCGGTCGTCGGGCCACGACGTGAGCTTCTTGATGACGACGCCGGCGATCTGTCCTTTTTCGGGACCGCACTGGTCCTGGATGATCGCGTGCTTCTTGATCTTTGTGATTTCGCACTTCAAGGCGTGGGACTCCCGCGGTGAGGGGCAGAAGGTAGCCGCCAGGGACGCGGCCAGGAAGCTGCGGCCCGTACGGGGTCACTCGCGGACGTACTCTTCGACGAGTTCGTCGCCGAGGACGATTCCCAGGCCACGTGCCGCTTGCACCAGGTCCCCGTTGGGATCGACCGACCGGCTGCCGCCGGCCACGTCCTGGAGCGGGACGTCCGTCATCTTCCCGCCGACGACGGCAGCCATGCGACCCCACCGGCCCTCGTGCACGAGCTGCACCGCATGGTTCCCGAAGCGCGTCGCGAGGAGCCGATCGTGCGCGGTGGGGGATCCGCCGCGGAGCAGGTGTCCCAGCACCGTGTAGCGGGTCTCGATCGCCGTGAGTCGGGCGATTTCCTGCGCGATGTATCGCCCCACGCCTCCCAGCTTGAGTTGCCCGCCTGACGGGTCGAGCTCGTGGAACGCGCGGCCACCCGCCGGCACGGCGCCCTCGGCGACGACGACGATGGAGAAGCCGCGCGACACGGCCTTGCGCCGGAAGATCTTGGCCACGACCGGCTCGAGGTGGAACGGGATCTCTGGAATGAGGATGGCGTCAGCGCCACCTGCGACCCCGGCTGCCAGTGCGATCCAGCCGGCGTGGCGGCCCATGACCTCGACCACCATGACACGATCGTGGGACTCGGCGGTGCTGTGCAGCCGGTCCACGGCATCGCACGCGTATTCGACCGCGGTGTCGAATCCGAAGCACTCCTCGGTCGCACGGATGTCGTTGTCGATCGTCTTCGGAACGCCGACGACCCGCAGGCCGTGCTTGACCATCAGCTGTGCACAGATGCCCATGGTGCCGTCACCACCGATGCCGATGATCCCTTCGCACCCCAGCGAGTCGAGCCGAGAGACGACCTCGCGGCTGACGTCCTTCGGCGCGTCGCCGTCGCGGCGGTAGGCGAACGGATCGCCCGAGTTCGTCGTCCCCAGGATCGTGCCGCCGAACCGGAGGATGCCGCGAACCTGCTCACGCCCCAGGTCGACGACCCCGGTCGGGCCGGTGAACAGTCCATCGAACGAGTGTTTGATTCCCAGGACGCGCCAGCCGTGGACCGTCACTCCACGCTTCACCACTGCGCGAATGACCGCGTTGAGCCCCGGGGCGTCCCCACCACCTGTCATCAGCGCGACGGTCTTCTTCGACATGGCTTCTCCTGCTCCCTGCAGCGGGCGCACCCCTCGGGGCGCGCTGGCGGCCCTTTTTAGCGTCGTCTTCCGATGGCCGCGAGGACTCCTTGCGGGTAGGCTCGCCTCCGACTCATGCCCCCTTGTCGAGGAGCCGCATTCGTGAAGTCACCACGCCATCCGTCCGTCGTCGTCGCCATCCTCTTCACCTGCGCCGCGGGCTCGGTCGCCCAGAGCATCCAGGCAAGAACGCCCGTCGCGGACGTGCCGGCCGCGTTGATCCAACTCGAATCGCTCGGATTCGACGTCGCGGGACATGATCGATCCGGGCAGACCGTGGACGTCATCGGCGGGGCCGCGGTGACCGGACAGCTCGCGGGACTGGGACTCTGGCCCGAGCTCATCGCCACGTCGGCGCCGTTCAGCTCACTCGCTGCCGGTCTCGCCGATCCCGGTGACATCCCGACGGGCTACGCGACGCCGGCGCAGATCACGGCCTTCCTCCAGAATGCCGCGGCGGCGTACCCGTCGATCTGCACGCTCCACAACCTGACGGCGGAGTACGGGTTCACGGGCGGCACGTTCGAGGGTCGACCGATTCTCGGCCTGAAGATCTCGGACAACCCCACGGTGAACGAGGACGAGCCGAACGTGTTGTTCGTCGCGTGCCACCATGCGCGCGAGTTGAACACGTGTGAAGTCGTGATGGACCACATCAACCGGATCCTCACGGGCTACGGCACCAACCCCCAGATCACCGGGTGGGTCGACAACCACGAGATCTGGATGGTCCCCGTGTGGAACCCGGACGGCCACGCCTACGTGTGGTCGTCCAACAACATGTGGCGCAAGAACCGACGCAACTTCGGCAACGGGATCGGTGTGGATCTGAACCGCAATTACGCGCTCGGGTGGAACGGCGGCTGCCCCGGGTCGACCTCCCTCTCGAACGAGACCTATCGCGGTCCGAGCGCCGTGTCGGAAATCGAATCCCAGGTCATGACCAACTTCGCGACGGACCGCCATTTCGCGAAGCTGATCGACTTCCACAGCTACGGACGCGAGGTGCTCTACACGTACCTTTGCTCCTCATTCCCGGCCCCGCTCGAATCCTGGTACGCGGGGCAGGCCGCAGCGCTTTCGGCGGCCTGCAACTACACGAGCACGCGCAAACCGTCGGCCGAGGGTGAGCACTACCAGTGGGAACTGAATCACTTCGGCGCGTTCGCGTTCCTGATCGAACTCGGAACCGCGTTCCAGCCGGCCTACACCGAAGTGACGACCGAGAAGACGAACACCTTTGGCGGCGTGACTTGGATCATGAACCACGCCACGCCCCTGCAGGGCCACATCCGCGATGCGTGCACCGGAACCCCGATCGTGGCGAGCTGGACTGTCGCGGGGCTGACGTTCACCCAGGGTGAACTTCGAAACTCGGAAGCCCGATTCGGGCGCTACCAGGACTTCCTGCCCGGGGGGACATACACGATCACGTTCACCGCACCTGGGTACGTCCCATCCGTGCAGACCGTGGCGATCGGCACCGGCACGACGACCCTGGACGTGAACATGACACCCCTCCTCACGCTGACCGTCCCAGCCACCGTGTCCATCGGATCGACCGCCACGCTGACGGCGCTGGCGCCGATCGACGCCGCGCACGGCTACGCGATCGCGACGGGCATCTCGGGCACGGCGCCAGGGACGGTGGTCGGCGGCTGCACGATCCCGATCAACGCCGATTTCGTCACGTCGATCGCGCTGGGGAACCTCCCGCCGTTCTCGCAGTTCGCGGGGCTGCTGAGCGGCACCGGCGCCGCTACCGCAACGCTCGCGATACCGAGCGATCCCCTGCTCATCGGCTTTGGAATCGACTTCGCCCTGGCGACGATTCCGAGCACGTCACCGCTCCAGGTCCGGTCGCAGGCGACGGCGTCGCACCTCACGATCGGCCCCTGACCCGGTCAGCGCGATCGTGATTCGGCCTGGGGCGCGGCGAACGGAGTGATGCGGCGTCGCTGACGCGCGACCGCTTCGGCTCCCTGCGTGACCTCGAGGATCTGAAGCACGGCGGACTCGACGGCGTCGAATTCCGCCGTTCGTTTCCCCGTCCCGACGACGACGGACCAGGCCGTGGGCCCCGAGCCCGCGCCGAACCGTTCGAAGTCACAGGTGACGGGCCCGAGGATGCGACGACGCGCGCGGCCGGAGGGCTCGAGCGTAGCCAGCGCATCGATGGCCGAGCCGGCGAGCTTGGGATCGATGGAATAGGTACGCACCAGGTCGCGGCCGACTGCCACGAGGCCGTCACGACGGATCCGCAGGTGGAGATCTCCGTCGATGCACGAACGAACCTCCACGGCGTGAGTGCACCCGGCGCCCGGATCGGCAGCGTGGGGCGTGATGGACTGGGGGATCGGGGCGCCAGGGTACTTGGCGCGCAGGCGAGCGAGCACGGCGCCTGGCTCCCAGGAGTCCGGGCGGGAGTCGGCCGCGGCCGCGGGGTCGCCGAGAACCTCGCCGAGAAACTTCCGCGCGGCTTCCCTGACGGTCAGTCCGTGATCGGCGTCTGCGAACTTTCGATCGAGCGTCAGGTCGCGCACCGCGACCGACAAGCCGGTCTCGTCGCCCATGGCGTGGAGGGCGCGGGCCGCCTCGATGCGCACGGGTCCCTCCTCGTCGTCGAGCAACGGACGAAGGCTCGCGGCATGGCTCATCGAACGAAGGGTGCCGAGCCCCCGTGCACCGGCGGCGCGAGCGCGGGCCACGGGGCTCGTGAGTGCGCCGGCGAGCACGGTCGCGGCCGGCGCGTACTCCTGGTCGGCGAGCGCTTCGACGGCTTGCGGCTTCCATGGGAAGCTCGGGCGCAGAGCGAGCCCCGCGAGCGCCGCCGCGATCTTTGGTGACCGCAGCTCGCCCAGGTTCCGGATGGAATCGAACGTGACGGAGTCGATCGACGGGTCGTTCAGGCGGGTCACGAGCGGCGGGGTGATCTCCGCCAGTCGTGCGCGGGCCTTCGCGAGGCCGGACTTCCGAACCGTCGGCGAGTTGGAGAGGAGCGCATCCGCGATGGCGGAGGCCGATGGTTCACCCCGGGACGTCGGCGCCGTGTCCTGAGCCGAGAGTGCCAGCACGCAGATGGCGCAGGCCAGGGCCGTGCGGGTCAGGGCCGTGCGGGTCACGTCACTGGATCGTTTCGGACCACGACACGAGGCACCCGTCGTTGTTCTCTGCGATGATCTCGAGAGTCTTCCCGCGCGCGTCGTTCGGGATCGTGATGCTCACCGACTGTTGCTTCTCGTTGACGGTGATCTTCTGGAGCTGATCCGGTCCCACGTTGACGGTGATCGTGACGGGCACGGCGGATGACGTGACGGTGAAGCTGTACGCGGCCCCGGCTTTGGATCCGCCCGGGTTCTCGAGAGAGATGTCGCAGGCTGGTGCGAGGGAGACGAGGATGACCGTCACGAAGAGCAGCATGGGCGCGAGTGTACCCGACGCAACGAGGGCTGTCAGGTGGTCTGTGGACGGTTCTTGGGCGCGGAGTGGGTAGATTCTCGCCATGCGGACTCAGCAACGCCCCGGCTCATCCTCACCGGACGTCCACCGTCCGACGGCGCGGATCCTCGACCTGCAAGCCGACGGACGCGGCCGAGCGACCGAGGGGGCGCGCGCGGTCGTCATCCCTCAGGCCTACCCGGGCGAGGTGGTGGAATACCGCGTCGACGTGTCGACCAAGGGTGCGTTGCAGGGGCGAGTGTTGAGCGTGCGCCAGGCGTCGGCGGACCGGGTTTCGCATCCGTGCGCGCACGAGTTCCATTGCACCGGTTGCCCCTTCGTTTCCCTTTCAGCGGCGGCGGAGGCGCGCTTCAAGGAAACCCGGGTGAGGTCCGCGCTCGGCGTCTCCGGGAGCGGCGACTCCGATTCTGTCTCCGCGGTCATCGTTCCGACGTCGCCGTTCGGCTATCGGCACTTCGCGAAGCAGATGTTTGCGCGCCACGAGAACCGGATCGTCCTCGGGTCGTTCGTTCAAGGCACGCACCACGTGACGGACAACGAGGGCTGTCCCGTCCTTGCGCCACAGATCCAACGCGCGCTCGCCATGGTGCGGGCTGCTGCCAGCCAGTTCGGCGCCGACGTCCACTCGGAGGGCGAGAAAGAGTCCCGTCGCGGATTGCGTCACGTGACCGCCCGGCTTTCGCGCGCGACAGGCGGCATCCTGCTCACGGTCACGTCGTCGACACCGGGTGCGCGTGACGCAGTGGACGTCGCGGCCGCGCTGTATCAGGCGGGTGCGGGCGTGGTCTCCGCATGGGCCGCCGAGAGTACGACGAGCGGGAACAACCTTCTGGACGGCGACGCGCGCCTCGTCGCCGGCGAGCCGACGTTGGAGGAGGCGATCCTCGGTTATCGCTACTCCATCGGGCCGAAGAGCTTCTTCCAGATCAACCCCGCGGCGGCGGAAGTGATGTTCGGACGCGCACTCGACTGGGCCGGACGCGGCGCCTCCATCGTCGAGTTGTTCACCGGCGTGGGAACGCTCGCGCTTCCGCTCTCGGAACGGTTCACGAAGGTGGTTGCCATCGAGTCGTCCGTCGACGCGGCCGAATGTGCGCGGTCGAACGCCGCACGCGCGGGGCGCTCGAACGTGGACGTCCGCACGGGCGACGTGGAGGCCATGGTCGACGCGGTCCTCGCAGAGGCCACACCCGAGGTCGTCCTCGCCGACCCGCCGCGCAAGGGTCTGGGATCGCTCGTCCCGCGTGCCATCGGACGATCACGAGCTCGTTCCGTCGTCCTCATTTCCTGTGACCCGGTGGCGCTCGGTCGCGATGCGCAGGCGCTCAAGGAATCCGGGTTCCGGCTGACGTCCGTTCAGCCAGTCGACCAGTTTCCCCGCACGGCGCACGTGGAGTGTGTCTCGCGGTTCGATCGCGCGGGGTAGTCTCGATCGAATGAGTCCGTCTCCTCAGGAAGGCACCCCGCTCGAGAGGTTTCTCGAACAGTTCTGGCGAGACCGCGACGCGGGCGTGTCCCGCGAGCTGCATGAGTACCTTGCCCTGTACCCCGGTGACCCCGAGGGCATCTCCCGTGAATTCGCAGCCGTCGCGGGGATGCGCGAGGCGGATCCACCTGCGAGGGGCACTTCGCAATTCGACACGCCGGATCGAATCGGGCCCTACCAGGTCATTCGCGAACTCGGCGTCGGCGGGCAGGGAGTCGTCTACCTCGCACGCGACACGCGCCTCGATCGTGTCGTAGCCGTGAAGGTCGTATCGATGGGTCGCCTTCGCTCCGGGACGGCCCTCGCTCGGTTCCGCCGCGAGGCCGCGGTCGCCTCTCGGCTGGACCACCCGGGGCTCTGCACGGTCTACGACGCGGGCGAGGACTCCGGTCAACCGTACATCGCCATGCGCTACGTGGAGGGTGAAACGCTTTCACGCCGCATCCATGCGGGTGAGGGCGCGACGGCCGCCGCGAGCCAGTCCGAGGGCGCCACGCCTGCCACCCTGAGCTCCGCACCGACTACGCCGACTCCCACGACTCGGCGGACCGTCCCGGCCGCGGCCGAGATTCGCGCGCGCGTCGCTCTCATCGAGAAGGTGGCACGCGCACTCCAGGTTGCACACGATGCGGGAGTCGTGCATCGCGACATCAAGCCCGCGAACATCATGGTGATGGCGAATGGCGAGCCCGTGCTTCTGGATTTCGGCGTCGCCCGAGACATCGACGGCGAGGCGTCGTTGTTGACCCGCACTGGAGAGTTCTTCGGCACTCCGGCATACATGTCACCGGAACAGATCGCGGGCGGTGAGGCGGGCGCGGCGTCGGATGTGTATTCGCTCGGCGTCACGATGTTCGAATCCCTGTCGGGACAACGCCCGTTCGAGGCGCCGACGCATGATCAGTTGTGCCGCATGGTGACGTCGGATCCTCCGCCGTCGTTGCGTCGATCGAACCCGGCGGTCGAGCGCGACCTGGAGATCGTCGCCTTGACCGCGCTCGCCAAGGAGCCGGAGCGCCGTTACCGGACGGCGGCGGCGCTTGCCGACGACCTCCAGGCGTGGCTTCATCGGCGCCCGATCCGTGCCCGCCCCGTCACGCGACTCCAGCGGGTCTCGCGCTGGATTCGGCGCGAGCCCGTCCGCGCGGCGCTGCTCGCGACGCTGGTCCTTCTCGCGGCCGTCGTGGGATGGGCGATCGGCCAGCTCCCGAAGCTCCGGGAGGCCGAGGCGCAGCGACGCGGTGCCGACATCGAAACGCTCCTGGCCGACGGGTTCTGGGACATGAGCCAGGGAGCGAGTGGCCGTGCCGAATCGACGTTTCGGCGGGTCCTGGCAATGGACCCCGCGTGCGTGGAAGCGCGCGTGGGCGTGGCGATGAGCCTGAACATCGGCGACAGGCGCGACGATGCCGTGACGTTCCTCCGCACGGAGGCACCCGGCTCCGACCACCCCGCCTGCCGGCGGCTGATCCGCCGGGGCGCCCGTTCCGAGAGCACGCCGACCGATTCGCGGGCGGACGCCGCTCCCACCGATCCCCTCGACATGTTCGTCCATGGGCTCGAACTCATGACCTCGGCGAAACGAGGCGACGGACGCGCCCAGTCGTCCGAGGGGCTCCGTTGGATCGAGACGGCCGTGGCCGCGTCACCGCGCTCACGGGAGTTCTTCGTCTCCGAGTGGGCACGCGCTGCCGGGCTTGCCGCCGATGCCGCCTCGGGAAGGCGGGCCGCCGACGTCCTTCGGGCGCGGTCCGAACGATCGTTGCGCAACCGGTTCCTGACGGCGTTCGCGCTGGAGGCCGCGGACCCGCAGGCCGCAGCGGCCGAGTACCGGGAGTTCCTTCGCCGGTCGGAGCCCCGTGAGGTCGAGGCCAGCGGGGTGCCACCTCCGGAGAACCTTCCGCTGCAGCGCGCACGGGCCTGGTCGAACCTCGCGGCGCTCGAGTTCACGGCTGGACGGGTGGCGGACGCGATGGCGGCGTCGCGCTCGGCACTCGCACTCGCCCCGGACCTCGACGCGGCATGGCACCACCTGGGGCTTTGCCTGTTCGTCTCGGGCGACCCGGACGGCGCGGTGGATGCGATGCAGCGTGCCATCGCGCTGCAAACGACCGACGCGGGCACGTTCGCCACGCTCGCGAACATGCTCGTCCAGATGAAGCGGCACGCGCAAGCCGAACCCATCGTCAGGACCGCGGTCAGGATGAACCCGCGGATCCCCGGAGCCCTCGTCACCCTCGGGATCGTCCTCGACAAGACCGATCGGAGCGAGGAAGCGATCGACGCGTTTCGGCAGGCCGTCGCCGTGGACGGGAAGGACCGGGTCGCGCACCTGCGGCTTTCGAGCATTCTCCAGCGCGCGAAAAGGGATGCGGAGGTACTCGCGGAAGCCGAACGATGGCTCGTGGTGGCGCCCACGGATCCGGCGAGCTGGCTCGATGACGGACTCGCCCTGAGGCAGCTCGGACGAAGGGAGGAGGCGCGCGCGGCCGGCGAACGTGGGCTCCGACTCGCTTCCCAGCCGGGCGGAATGAAAGTCACTCCAGCGGTCCAGGACGCACTGCGGCAACTCGTCGACGACCTCCAGCAGTAGGGATCCCGCGTCGTGCGTTTGGGAATTCCCTCGAAAGTTCGCGGGTTCCGAACCGTGAGAGTCCGTGGGTGTGAAGGTGGCCCCGGAATCGCTGCGGAGGTATCTTCGCAGCCTTCCGTTCAAGTTCGTCGTCGCGTGTCCGTTCCGTTCGGGAGGTGCCGTGCAGGGTCGAACGCCGTCGGGTCGTCGTACAGGAGCTTGGTGGCTCCTCGTTGGTCTGTCGTTCGCGCTGTCGACGTCCAGCTGCCTTTCTCCCGAGCAGGCACTGGCCGAAGTGGACGCCGAGGCCGACTCGATCGTGCGCGACGCGCAGGTCAGGGAGTTCGCCGAAACTCGCCCCTTCGACGTGCGCACGCCCCAGGGACGCATCCGCGATGAGACCGTCGCCCCGGAAACGGGGCTGGCCACGCGCCCGACTCCGCTGCACATCGGCCTGGCCGAGGCCCTCGACCTGGCCGCGACGAACTCACGCGAGTTCCAGACGGAGAAGGAACGCCTCTACCAGTCGGCCCTCTCGCTGATGCGGGAGCGTGAGCGGTTCCGCCCGAATCCGTTCTTCGACCTCTCCGGCACCGCAGCCAGCAGCGATGCGAACCCGACCCTGGGCGCGCAGGGCGAGATCGGCGTCACGAAAGTGCTCGAGCGTGGCGGCCAGGTCGTCTTGAGTGCCGGCGGTGACTTCCTCCGATTCATCACCAGCCCGACGGCGCAGAATGCCGCATCGTTCCTGAACCTCGTCGTGACGCTTCCTTTCCTGCGGGGCGCGGGAGAGGACGTGGCGATGGAGAACCTTCGTCAGGCCGATCGGGACGTGATCTACGCCCTCCGTGATCTGGAACGATTCAAGCAGACGTTCTCAGTCGACGTCGAGGCCCGCTACTACCGACTCCTGGCGTCCGGCCGCCGCGTGAAGAACGAGGAACGCAACCTTGCGAGCATCACCGAAGCCCGGCGGCGGAACGAGGCTTTTGCCGAAGCCCAGCGACTGACGGAAATCGAAGTGGACCAGGCCCGCCAGGACGAGCTTCGTGCTCGCAACCGGGTCGTCACCCAGAACAACTCGTTCGGCGGGCAGCTGGACGAGTTCAAGATCCTCCTGGGGATTCCCGTCGACCTTCCGGTCACGTTGGGGGAGGAGGAACTGGACCGCCTCGTGAAGGAACTCGACAGGCCGTTCGTGGCGCACGAGCGGGACGCCATGCGCAATGCCGTGCGGCTGCGTCTGGACCTTCAGAACGTGCACGATCAGATCGCGGACGCGCGCCGCCGGATTCTGGTGGCCGAGAACGCACTCCTGCCGAGCCTGGATCTCAGCGTGTCGGCGCGTCCCGACTCGGAGAACCTCAAGCCGTTCAAGGTCCGCTTCGAGAACGGGCGGTACTCGGGGAGCGTCTCCACGGATCTGGGATTCGACCGCGACGTCGAGAGCATCTCGCTGCGACAGGCCCACCTCGACCTCGAGGAGGCGGTTCGGGCCGAAGAGTCGATCGCCGACCGAGTGAAGAGCCAGATCCGGGATGCGATGCGCACGGTCTCCCAGGCGACGGAGTCCTATCGCATCCAGGAGCGCGCCGTGGCGGTCGCGAAACGCCGCGTGGAATCCGTGAACGAATTCAAACTGCGAGGTGACGCGACGACGCGTGACCTGTTGGAAGCTCAGGAGTCGCTCGTCAACGCCGAGAACGACCTCGTCGAGGCGCTCGTCGACTATCGAGTTGCATATCTGAACTTCTACCGTGACACTGGTGCTCTGGTGGTGAACCCACGAGGACTCGACCATGAAACGAGCGATGCGCTCCTTCAAGCGCCTTGAGATGCTGGCCCTCGCAGCTCTCGTTGCCCTGACCATCGGCGGTTGCGGGAAGTCCGTCTCCGAGGAATCCACGAAACCGGCGACGGCTGCCGTGACGCGCGGTCCCATGCGCATCTCGGTTGCTGAGGGCGGGTCGCTCGCCTCGGCCAAGCCCGTGCGCGTGGTGAACGAGATGGAGGGAAAGGCGACGATCCTCTGGCTCGTGAAGGAGGGTTCCGTCGTCGAGAAGGGCCAGGTCGTCTGCAAGCTCGACTCGGCCGACGTGCGCGACCAGATCAACAAGGAACAGACGAGCGTCGAGAACGAGGACGCGAGCCTCCGACAAGCGCGCGAGAAGCACGCGATCCAGCTCTCGCAGAACGAATCCGACATCCGCGAAGCCGAGCTGAAGATGGACTTCGCCAAGGTCGACTACGAGAAGTACATCAACGGCGACTATCCGCAGGAGAAGAAGAAGCTCGAAGCGGAGCTCACGATCGCGGAGGAGGAGCTGAAGCGCGCGGCAGACCGCGTGACCTGGAGCCGCCGCCTCGAGGACAAGAAGTTCATCACGCGCACGGAGCTGGAAGCGGACGAACTGGCGGCGAAGAAAGGGCAGATCGAAGTCGAACTCGCGAAGAACGCGCTGAAGGTGCTCGAGGACTTCGAGTACCCCAAGCAGTCGAAGAAGCTCGAAGCGGAACGGGACGAGGCTGCGAAGGAGCTCTCACGCGTCAAGCGCCGTTGTGACGCGGAGGCTGCCAAGACCGAATCGGACGTCCACGTGAAGGAGAAGACGCTGGCGCTCGCGACGGAACGCTTGAACCGGATCAAGTCGCAGCTCGAGAAGAGCGTCATCGAGGCGCCCACGTCCGGGCTCGTGGTTTACGCGCGCCAGGACCGAGGTCGCATGATGACGAGCGAGCCGATCTCGGAGGGCAAGCAGCTTCACGAGCGTGAGGAGATCATGCAGATCCCCGACGCGAAACGGATGATCGTCCAGGTCGACGTCCACGAATCCCTCGTGAAGAAGGTGAAGCCCGGACAGAACGCCAGCATCAAGCTCGATGCGATTCCGGGCCGCGTGTTCACGGGGCGCGTCGAGTCGGTCTCGTCGGTGCCGTCGACCTCGAACTCGTGGATGAACCCTGACCTGAAGGTCTACCCGGCCGAGGTCAGCATCAACGAGGAGGTCGAGGACATGAAGCCGGGCATGAACGCCCAGGTCGACATCCTCGTCGCGGAGATCGTCGACGCCTTGCAGATTCCCATGCAGGCAGTCCAACAAAGCGGCGGCAAGGCGTACGTGTACGTCGACCGCGGACCGAAGGCGGATCTGGTGCCGATCGACGTCGGATTCAACAACGACCGCATGGTGATCGTGAGCTCCGGGCTGAAGGAGAACGAGCGAGTCTTCCTCGCGGCCCCCGCGGGCGCGCCAGAGCTGCCGCAGGCCGACACTGCCGCGTTTCCGACGCAGCAGCCCCCCGCAGAAGCCGCCGGCATGAGCCCGCCCGCGGACATGTCCGGGAACGGCGCGGGACCAGGCCCGGGCCCGAACGGTGGCGGGAACCCGTCGAACGGTCCCGGGGCTCCGGGCGGCGGCCGTCGGCGGGGCCAGGGCATGGGTGGGGGACGTGGCTCGGGCGGCGCGCCGGGCGCCAACCGCGGCGGACCGCCGTCGGGCCCGCCCGGCACCACGGATTCGTCGGTGCCCGTCACACCTGGCGAACCGCGCAAGCCCAAGGACCCCTGATGTCCGCACGTCCGGTCGTCAACCTCGTCGGCGTTCGCAAGGAGTACCGCATGGGCGATGAGGTCGTCCATGCGCTCGCCGGCGTCGACCTCTTGATCCGCGAAGGCGAGTTCGTCGCGATCATGGGGCCGTCGGGTTCTGGCAAGTCGACGCTCCTGAACCTCCTGGGTTGCCTCGACCGTCCCTCGAGCGGCGCCTACTTCCTGGGCGACATCGACGTCTCGAAGATGTCCGACTCGGAAATCTCCCGGATCCGGAATCAGCGGATCGGGTTCATCTTCCAGTCGTTCAACCTGGTCCCGTCACTCTCCGTGCTCGAGAACATCGAGGTCCCCATGTTCTACGCGGGCACCGCGCCCCGACTCGCGCGGCAGCGCAGCCGCGCACTCGCCGAGAAGGTGGGACTCGGACATCGCATGACCCACCGCCCGACACAGCTGTCAGGCGGACAGCAGCAGCGCGTGGCGATCGCCCGCTCGCTTGCCAACGACCCCTACATCATCCTCGCGGACGAGCCGACGGGTAACCTCGACTCGGTCACCGGAAACGAGATCATGGGGATGCTCAAGGACCTCAACGCCTCGGGCAAGACGATCATCATGGTGACTCACGAGGACGACATCGCCGCGAACGCGCGCCGCACCATCCTGGTCCGCGACGGCCGCGTGATCGCGGACAAGGAGGTCGCCGCGTGACGAAGTTCTTCCGCATCGTCCGGCTGGGCCTGTTGAGCCTCCTCCTCCACCCTCTGCGCTCGGGGCTCGCCATGCTCGGGATCGTGCTCGGCGTGGCGTCCGTCATCGCCATGCTTGCGATCGGCGAAGGCGCCGCGAGCGAGGCCCAGACCCAGATCCAGGCGCTGGGGAGCACCACGATCCGTCTCTTCAGCCGCAAACCGCCGGAAGAACAGGGTGCGGGCTCGACGCGCTCGCGCATGGTGATCTACGGCCTGCGCTACGACGACGCGAAGCGCATCCGCGAGACGCTCGAGAACGTGGACGTGATCGTCCCCGTCCGGGAAGTCGCCCAGGCCGTCTACTTCGGGGAGAAGCGGTCGGACACGTACGCGCTCGCGACAGTTCCCTGGTATCTGGACGCGAGTCGTCAGACCCTCGCGCGTGGGCGGTGGCTCACCGAGGTGGACATGATCAACCAGCAGCCGCTCGGCGTGCTGGGGCAGGCGCTCGCGCGGAAGCTCTTCGAATTCCGCGATCCCATCGGACAGACGGTGCGCATCGGCCAGAAGCTGTTCCAAGTCGTCGGCGTGCTCGGCCAGGGCCCCGACGTCTCCAAGCTCGGAGGCGCGAATGCCCGGGTCGCCGACGACGCGATCTTCATTCCGCTCACGACGGTTCGGGAACGGTGGGGCGAGCGAAACGTGAAGCGTTCGTCCGGGTCGACGGAGATCGAGGAGGTCGAAGTCCACGAGTTCATCGTGCGTGTGCGACGCCCTGAAGACGTGCTTCCGACGACCGAAGCCATCCGCGCCATGCTCCGCCGGACCCACAAGAAGGACGACTACGACATTCGCGCCCCGCTCGAGCTTCTCGTTCAGGCGCGCAAGACCAGCCGGATCTTCAGCATCGTGCTCGGGTCCATCGCGGGCATCAGCCTGGTGGTCGGTGGCATCGGGATCATGAACATCATGCTCGCGACCGTGACCGAGCGGACCCGCGAGATCGGCATCCGTCGCGCACTCGGTGCGCGCCGCCGCGACATCACCCTTCAGTTCCTCGCCGAATCGCTCGTGCTCTCGACACTCGGCGGAGCGCTGGGCGTCGGACTGGGGCTCCTGGTCCCCAAGGTGGTCACGGCCTACAGCGACATGCGAACTCTCGTCCAGCCGGCGAGCCTCGTCCTGTCGTTCGGCATCTCGGCGGGCGTCGGAGTCCTCTTCGGGATCTATCCGGCGATCCGCGCATCGTTCCTCGATCCGATCGAGGCGCTCAGGCACGAGTGACGGGCGTCAGCGCGCGACGCCCGCCGCCTCGTCGATCGTGATCGTCCGGCCGCGCTGGAACGGCCCAGGGTACTCGACTTCCTTGCCGCCCGGCCAACGCACGAGCACCCGCCTCGGCGTGCCATCCTTGCCCAGGCCGAACGTCTGCGCGAGTTCGCTCTGCGACAGGTAACTGCCGCCGCAGCGCACGAGACGCGAGATCCTGCGCGATCCGAGGTCGACCGTCACTCTGGCCCCCAGGGCATCGGTCGCTGGCGTCGCACCGCGCAGCTTCACGCGAAAACCGTGATCGGCCGGCATGTCGCATCGCAGCAAGGCGACGTCGCCGCCGTTCGAGGTGACGCAGACGTCCAGGTCCCCATCGCCGTCCAGGTCGGCGACGGCGAGCCCGCGCCCCACGCGGGGCACGCAGAAATCCGCGCCTACGTCCTTCGTGATCTCCTGGAACCAGCGCCCGCCGACGTTCCGCAAGAGCTGCATCGACTGCGCGTACGTGAATTCCTGGTGGATCTGCTGGATCGTGGGCTCGATGTGACCGTTGGCGAGCATCAGGTCGTCGCGGCCGTCCAGATCTGCGTCGAGAAAGACCAGGCCGAAGGTGAGCGGCTGGTGAGTGACGACCGCGACCCGGTACTGATCCGACTTGTTGATGAACACGTCGGACTCCCCAGGGAGCTGTTCGAAGACGGAGACGGGCTCACCGGAGAAGTTCCCGATGGCGAGCGCGAGCCGGCCGTCATCGCCGACGCACGTGCTGTCGATTCCCATGCCCGCTCGGGCCCGCGCATCGGGGCCGTAGGCGATGTTGGCACGCAGCCCGATGTCCGTGAACCGGCCGTGGCCGTCGTTGCGATAGAGGTAGTTTGGCTGCGTGTCGTTCGAGACGACGACGTCCATCCAGCCGTCGTCGTCGATGTCCACGATGCAGACACCGAGGCTCTTGCCTTCGTCGTTGCGAACGCCGGCCTTGTCCGTCGCGTCTTCGAACTTCCCGGCTCCGAGGTTGCGCCAAAGGCGGCACGATTCGCCCGAGTACTGCGCCGGAAGGGCGTAGGACTTCGTCTTTCCATCCATGCTCGACCAGATGTCGGTCTCGGCGGACCAACGGACGTAGTGACAGACGAACAGGTCGGGCCGTCGATCGCCGTCGTAGTCGAAGAATGCCGCCGACGTGGCGAAGGCGCCGTGCTCGTGCCCCTTTGCGTCCTTCCAGGTCCCTGCATCCAGGCCGGAATCGGCCGTGATGTCGGTGAATCGTCCGCCGTCGTTGCGGAAGTATCGATAACCGCCGACCCCGCAGATGAAGAGGTCGGGATCCCCGTCGCCGTCGGCGTCGGCCGCCGTGGCGCCCATGGCGTAGAACGGGACGGCGAGGCCCGTGGCCCCCGTGACGTCGGTGAAGTGCAGCCCGCCGTCGTTGCGATAAAGCCGGCTCGACGGGCGCGGTCCCTGGTCCGGGTCGTCCGGCCAGCGGTCGCCGTTCAGCAGCAGGAGGTCCATGCGCGCGTCACCGTCGTAGTCGAAGAAGACGCACCCCGAGCCCATGGTTTCGGGAAGCAGCTTCTTGCCACGCGCACCGTTCGTGTGATGGAAGTCGATGCCGGCTGCCTTCGTGACGTCCACGTACTTCAAGTCGGGCGGCGGGTCGTCGGGGACCGTCGCGCGCGTCGTGGCGTAGCCTCCCGTCGTCGCCGGAGCGTGGGTCGGAGGAGAGGAGTCACCGCATGCGGAGAGCCAAAGGCACACGGTCACGACGAGCAGGAGTTGCGCGCGATGGGTTCCGTTCATCGGAGGCTCCGCAGCGAGTGCCCGTGGACCAGCTGGCTCTCGAGATTCACGGCCTCGTTGGCTTCGCGGTAGGTGCGTGTCCACTTCTGGGCGCTCTCGTCGATTTGATACTTGAGGTAGGCGCGCTCCGCGTGCCCAGCCGCGTCTTTGTCGCCCATGGCCTGATAGATCTGCATGCGTGAGTAGTGCGCAGCTCGGTCCTCCGGGTCGATCGCGAGCACGCGCAGGATGTCGCGCAGAGCGTCGTCATAGCGGCCGAGGCGGAATCGGATCTGTCCTAGTTCGGAGTGGATCGTCCGATCACCCGGGAAGTCCTGCCGCGCGCGCTCGAATGCAGCGATGGCTTCGTCGAGCTGGCCGGCCTTCTCACGGCCGACGCCGAAGAAGTAGGCGGTCTGCGCGTTCCCTGGCGCGCGGCGCTCGGCCTCCTCCAACGATGCGAGTGCCGCCTGGACGTTGCCTTCCTGCAAGGCCGCGCGCGCGAGGTTCCGCGGGCCGTCGGGAAGTTCCTTCCGCAGTTCCGCGACCCGACGGAACGCAGCCGATGCGCCGATCGTGTCGCCCTGCAGCAGGAGTCCGATGCCCCAATCGTTGATCCGGACCCACTCGCGCGTGAGGGCTTCGTCCGGTGATGGCCGCGCCGTCTCGCCGGCCGCGACCCGGACCTCGCACGCGGCCCGAGCGAGGTCATCGATGGGGAGCACGGGTACATCCCGTCCGGGGAACAGCGAGTTCCACGCGTAGGCCGCGTAATCGGGGGAGAACTTTCGCCACCGTACGCTCGCCTCGAACTTCAGGTTCGTCGGAGCGGCGGGCGCGGTGACTCGGTAACGCACGACGTCCGCGGTGCCGGGCCCGATGAGTTTCTGGTGGACGACCGCGCGGAAGCGATGCGGTTCGCGTTTTTGGATCTCGCGACTATCCTCGTCCACGAAGACCGTTCGATAGAAATGGGAGGTCTCGTCGATGCGCTGCGTGGACGCGTCGACGCTCCCGCTTTCCACGTGCGTCGTGCCGTCGGGGAACGTGGCCTTGAAGTGAACCCAGGCCTGGTTGCTGTCCGTCGTTCCACCGGGGAAGCCATGGCCGGCACCTTTGTTCCGCACCACGACCTGGACCTCGATCGTCTCGCCGGGGCGGATCGAAAGCGGCGCCGCATCGGGCGCGAGTTCGACGGGCTCGCCCGGGCGGTCGAGGAACTTCACGGCGAAGATGTCGACGCGGAGCGTGTCCTTGCGGAAGGCGGCGATCTCCTCGAGCGTCCGAGAGTCGTGACGCACGCTCGGCAGCGCCGTGTTCGGGCCTGGGAACTGGTGGCTGCGGACCTTGCCACTCTTTGCCGCGAGGTCACCGAGTGGCGCGTCCACGAGGGGCATGTGGCAGTCCTGGCAACGTTTCGCGGTGGGAGCGAGGTAGAACGTCCGCGCGTTGTTCCGGGTGACGCCGGAGTCCTGGTGCGCGTCGTATTCGTTCTGCCCGCGGATCCAGCGATAGCGATTCACGGGGACGTCGAGCGACACCTTGTGACACGTGCCGCAGTATTCACTGGTGCGGAACACGGGCTTCAGCATGTCGCGCTTGTGGACGTCCGGCTTGGAGCGGATGAGCAGGTCGTGCACCTCGAGGAGCGGTCCGGAACGAGCGTCCGCGAAGAGGTAGGGCTCGGGGGTCGCGTCGGCGATGCGATAGCTGCCGTTTCCGCCGACGCCGTGGACCTCGTCCATCGCGTGGCAGGCGAGACACGTGAGGCCCGCCTGGGACTCGGCCGTCTCGGGGTGGATGTCGGCGGTCATGTTGCCGGCCATCATGATCGCCGGGTCGTGGCAGCCGGCGCACCACTGCGACCGCTTCCGGCCGTCGTCCTCCTTGCGCAGCGACTCGACGGCGACGCGATAGAAGGGGTTGTTGAAGGATGCGAAGCGATGCGCCGAGCGGGACCATTGCTCGACGATGTCGGCGTGACAACGAGCGCAGGTTTCCGCCCCAACCTTCGAGTCGACCGCGAATCCTCGGGTCCGGATCTCGTCCTTGAAGCGGCGTTCATCGGGCAGGTCCGCGTTGGTGAGGAGACGATTGGGAAGGAGACGTCCCGTGATCGTCCGAGTGGCCGCTGGGAAGAAGGCGCTGTCGACGGGGGCACCCGACACGCCGTAGGTAGGGAAGTCGTCCTTGTAGACGTCCACGCCTTCGGGCGGGCGCGGAACGAACGCTTGCGGGTCGGGCGGGAGCGGTGGTTTCGTCGCCTGGTGCGCGACGACCATCCCGGCGAAGCCGAGCGTGACGGTGGCAAACCACACCGAGAGCTGTCGGACCGTGGGCCGGTTCCGTCCGAGCATCCTGTGGCCGAGATAGATCAACGGTGCGGCGACCGATAGCACCTGGTGCGTCACGAATGCCCAGCGGTTCCCCGCGCTGTTGGCACGAGTGAAGATGAAGAAGCCCGTGACGAGGAGGGCAGTCGTCGCCAACGTGACCAGAAGGCCGGACGAGGTCGCTGCGCCGTTGCGCATGGCTCTCGCCCGCGGCAGATGCCAGATGACGAACCACGCGAGCGGCACGATCAGGACTACGCCCACCACGACGTGCAGAACGAGCAGCCACTGGTAGGCGGAGGGCAGAATCGACGCCTCCGGCGGTGACGCGAACAAGTAGGCTCCGTTCGCCAGCATGAACCCCGAGAGCACGAGCACCCAGGCGTGGAGCCGCGCTTGTCCGGAAGAGAGGATCGTCTGCTTGGAGTTCGCGTCCATTGGGATTTTTCGACTCCGGCGCTGAACCTGCGTGTCTTCGGGCGATATCTGTGGCGAAACCTCGATAGTTCGGTGTTGACCGACCCGTGCGTGACCCCGATGATGTCGGCTTCACACGTCGCGTCGGAGCGCGCGTGCCAGGAGAGAAACCCATGAAGCCGTTTCACACAAGCCCCAAGCGGGGAGCGTCTGCAATCGTGCTGACGTTCGCGCTGGCGTCCGTCGCGTTCGGTCAACAGCTGGGACAGGAGATCTCCGTCCCGACACATCTCCAAGACGGAGACGAGTACACCGTTCCGCTCTCGACTCTTCTCAGTCATGGAAAGCGCCTGTTCGATGCGAACTGGACGCTCCAGGAAGGCGGTGGGCGGCCGCTCACCAAGGGAACGGGCGCGCCCGTCTCGAACCCGGCGAACCCGCTCGTGTTCCCCCGAGCCTTCAATCGCGTGTCGGCGCAGGACGCGAACTCCTGTGCGGGCTGCCACAACGCGCCCTACGGTCTCTCGGGCGGCGGCGGTGACTACGTGACCGGCGTGTTCGTCCTCGCTCAGCGCTTCGACTACGCGACCTTCGACGGGAACGACTTCATTCCGTTGAGCGGCGCCGTCGCCGAGAACGGACAGCCGACGACGCTTCAGGGGATCGGGAACTTCCGCGCCACGCTCGGCATGTTCGGCTCCGGCTACATCGAGCTGCTCGCGCGCGAGATGACCGCCGACCTCCAGGCGATCCGCAACGCGACGCTCGCCGGACAGACCCGCGCCCTCACGTCGAAGGGCGTCGGCTTCGGCAACATCGCCCGCGATGCGGCAGGCAACTGGATCACGGCGGGCGTCGAGGGCTTGCCTGACCCGAGCCTCGCGACGACGGGTCCCAATGATCCGCCGAGCCTGGTGATTCGCCCGTTCCACCAGGTCGGGAACGTCATCTCGATCCGGCAGTTCACGAACAACGCGTTCAACCACCACCACGGGATCCAGCCGACGGAGCGTTTCGGTGTGAACACGGACCCCGATGGCGACGGCTTCACGAACGAGATGACGCGCGCGGAGGTCACCGCGGCGTCCGTCTTCCAGGCCGTGATGGCGCCGCCAGGCCGCGTCATCCCGAACGATCCGATCGTCGAGGCCGCCGTGCTTCTCGGCGAGACGAAATTCGAGCAGATCGGCTGCGCAACGTGCCACCGACCGGCCCTCGCCCTGAACAGCCCGACGTTCGTGGAACCGAACCCCTACAACCCGGCGGGCAACCTCCGCCCCGGTGACGCGCCGCCGTTCTCGGTGAACCTCAATACCGCGGCGGGTCTTCCCAGACCGCGACTCAAGACGTCGAGCGGCAACGTGACGCTCGTGCGGGCGTTCACGGACTTGAAGCTCCACGACATCTGCGACGGCCCCAACGATCCGAACCGCGAGCGCATCAACCAGAACAAGCCGGCTGGTTCGACGGGGTTCTTCGCAGGCAACACGCGCTTCCTCACGCGCAAGCTGTGGGGGTGTGCCAACGAGCCGCCGTACTTCCACCACGGACAGTTCACGACGATGCGCCAGGCCATCCTCGCGCACTCGGGTGAGGCTCTCGCGAGCCGTCAGGCCTTCGAAGGCCTCTCGAACGACGAGAAGAACGGCATCATCGAGTTCCTGAAGACCCTCCAGGTGTTGAAGCCAGGCACGCAGTACCTGACGGTCGACGAGAACAACCACGCCAAGGCGTGGCCGCCCAACTGATCGGCGACGACGCGAGCGAGGCGTGGCGGGGTGGCATGCGGTAGGCTGCATGCCACCCCGCCTTCATTTCCCATGACCGGCCCTGAATCCCTGGACGTGATGCTGCGCCGTGGCGCCGACGAGTTCGACGCGCGGCGTTACTTCGATGCCCACGAGACCTGGGAGGAGATCTGGCATCACCTGGAAGGCGAGGATCGGCTCTTCATCCAGGCGCTGATCCAGGCGAGCGTCGCACTGCACCACTTCCATGGCTCGAACCAGGCCGGCGCGTCCCAGCTGGCTCGGGCCACGCTCGCCAAACTCGCGGTCCTTCCCGCGACGTATCGAGGGGTGAACTGCGAGGCGTTCGCCGACGCATTCGCCGACTATTTCGACGAGCTGCTGCGAGCACGCACGCGCGAGGCGCGGGACGCGGTGCGGCCACCCCTGCTGGCGCCACCGCGGCTTGGTCCGTTCCTTGGGCCCCGCGTCGATTGACCTTTTGGGGACTGGGGTTAGATTCCGCGCCGTGAAGATTGGCGAGGTCATGCTCCGCGGTCGCGCCTTCGTCCTAGTGCTCGCCGGGCTGTTCCTGCTCGGCGGTTGCCGGGACACGGAAGACTATCTCAACGACTTGGGATCGGTCTACGACCGTGAGGAGAAGAAGCTCCGGCCCGAGGTCTACGACGCCGGCCAACTCGTTCACGAAGCGCTGGGTGGCCTGACCGACCAGGACACCATGACGTTGTCGCAGATGGCCCGGTCGGTCGCCTACGCGGGTTACATCGTCGGGATCGAGAAGGACACGGTCCCACTCTGCCAATCGCAGTCCGCGCTGCTCCTCGCACACATGGCGGAGCGTTATCCGATCCCGCCCGTGGATGAGCCCTTCGAATACACGAACTCGAAGGAGACGAACCAACTCGCCGGACAACAGGTCGACAGGCTGGCCAAACTCCTCGATCGCCTGACGATCGAAACCACGCTGATCCCGGCGCTGGCGAACGCGGATCGCGCCGTCGTCGAGCGCGCACTCGAGCAGCTTCGAGTGGCGACGGGCGAGGACCTGGGCCGCGACCCCAAGGCCTGGGAGGAGTGGTGGAAGGTCCACGGGCCGGAGACGAAGGCGGCGGCGGCACGCGATGCCACCGAACCGTTCCAGATCCTGTCGAAGTGCCAGTTCGCGAACCTGGGGTCCGCTCGCGCCGTGCTGTTGTTCTTCGGACTCCAGGCGGTTCTGTTCGATGCCCCGGAGCTGCGTGACCTCCAGCGGACCACGATCCTGAGGTTGTCGCGCCAGGTCGTCGTGCTGGGAATCTCGGAGGCGCTCCGCCGTGGGTCACCGGAGGTCCGCGGAGCCGGCGCCCTGGCCGCCGCCCGGGTCAACGATCCGGCTTTCGCCGACGCGCTGGCGTTCGGGCTCGCTCGCGAGCGGGATGCCATCGCCCGGTCGCGCATCATCGGTGCGATGGCCCAGTACCCGCGCCGCGACGTCATCCTGCTCATCATCAACCAGCTCTCGGACGACGAGCCCATCGTCAAGGAATCCGCGCAACGTGCGCTCGTCGCCATGACGTCGGAGGACTTCGGTGCCGACGCCCCGGCATGGGAGTTGTGGTGGGACAAGACGGGGAAGAGACGTTGGCCCTGAGACGACTCGAATGCCGCGTCGTCCTCGAGCCACGACAGGACTACGACGGCACGCAGCTGCGCCCCCATTTCCTCCGGTCACGCTTTGGCGTTCGGTCGGACGCAGCCGTGGCGTTTCGCGGTGAAGCGAACGTGCGCGGCTCATCACTCGTGGATCTCGCCGATCGTGAGCGCGGGCTGTTCATTTACTCCCGGGACATGCTGCATGTCATCGTCGAGCGCTTCGATCGGGACCTCACGCGCGCGGTGCTCATCCAGCGCCTGCTCACGGGGCTCCTCGCGGACCGCATCCGGGCCGGCGGAGTTTCCGACGTCCGCCGGCGCGGCGACGACGTCTTCGTTGCTGATAGGAAGCTGAATGTCTCGATCGCGACGGTTTCTCCGGTCTCCATGCTGATTCACCTGGGTGTCAACATCGATTCGACCGGAACGCCGGTTCCGGCGATCGGGCTTGAGGACCTGAAGCTGGATGTCCGAACCTTCGCAGACGGACTCCTGGCGGATCTGGACCGCGAGCTGGAGTCGATTGCCGATGCGATCTCGAAAGTGGCCCCGGCACACGACGGGGACCGATCGTGAAATCGAAGACGCACCTCACAACGATCCTCAAGCTCGTGCTGGGAGTCGGTGTCGTCTGGTTCATCGCCCAGCAGCTGACGTTGGACGACACGGTCGAGATCCGCACCCCGACGGGGAACCAGACCTACACGGGCAGGAAGCTCCAGATTGCAGGCGACGTCCTCGTGAAGGATGGTGCCGTCGAACGCCGCGCGCCCTTCGAGCGCTGCCTCGTTCGAAAGGACGGCGCGCGCTTCGTCGTCGAGACTCGCGGTGAGCAACGCAAGGACGACGCGCAGTGGCACGGCGACAGCGTGACGTTCACCGGCAAGGTGACGCTCGTGGACGCCTCCGGAGCGGAGCGCCAGTTCCGACTGGAGGACGTCGTTCCGCGCGCCGACGAGAAGGACCCGCGCCGCGTCGTGCTGAACGCCAAGTTCGGGCTCGCCTCGATCTTCGGTCGCCTGGACGACCAACCCCTCTACACGATCGGTGCGTTCCTCTGCATGGCGATGGCCTATGCGACGGGCGTGCTGCGGTGGACGTGGCTGCTCAAGGCACAAGGTCTGGCGGGACAGTTCGGGAGGGCATTCCGGCTCACGTTCATCGGCGTCTTCTTCAACAACGTCATGCCCGGTCTGACCGGCGGCGACATCGTGAAGGCCGTGATGATCGCCCGCGACCACCCCGAGCAGCGCCCGGCGGCCGTGGGCACGGTGATCGTGGATCGTGTCCTCGGCATCGTCGTGCTCGCAGCGATGTCCGCGGTCGTGCTCGTGTTCAACTTCGACCGGTTCCACGAGGCGGCATTCGGCATCTTCGGCTTCCTCGGCGCGGCGGTGGCCGGCCTCGTCCTGTTCTTCTCTCGCCGAGTGCGTCGGGCGATCAGGCTCGACGTGCTCATGAAGAAGCTCCCCGGAGCGGGGATCGCGCGGAAGCTGGACAACGCCTTCTTCATGTACCGCTCGCAGATCGGCGTGGTCTGGAAGGCGACGCTGATTTCCATCGTGTCGCACTGCGGGAACATCGGCGCCGTGTACCTGTTCGGCCTCGCGATCGGACTCGACCAGCGCGCCGGGCTGGAAGGGAATTCGCTCGTGGCCTACCTCGCCACGGTGCCGGTGACGATGATCATCTCCTCGATCCCGCTGCTTCCCGGCGGGTGGGGCGTAGGCGAGGCGGCGTTCGCGTACTTCTTCCGCGCCGTCGGCATCTGGAACATCGACCTATCCATCGCACTTTCGGTCGTGCAGCGCACGGCAATGCTCGTGTGGAGCCTGCTCGGTGGCGTGTTCTTCTTCACCCATCGCCACAACGTCATGGACGCGGTGCATGAGAGCGAGGAGCCGGATGCGACTGACGTCGTGCCGGCGACCACCGGGCGCTGAACACGATCAGGAAACCCAACCGGAGCGACCATGTCTCTGCTCGTCGTCGGATCGATCGCGTTGGACTCGGTGACGACACCGTTCGGTGATCGTGACAACATCCTGGGCGGGGCAGCGAGCTACTTCTCCTGCGCCGCTTCGTTCTTCACACCCGTGAGCCTCGTCGGCGTCGTCGGCGACGACTTCCCGGCGGAACACGTGGCACTCTTCCGCAAGAAGGGGATCGACGTCTCGGGCTTGGAGCATCGCGCAGGGGCGAAGACCTTCCGGTGGTCGGGAGAATACGTCGGTCGCATGGACTCGGCCCGGACGCGGCGCACGGATTTGAACGTGCTGGGGAACTTTCGCCCCGATCTGGCCCCGGCGCATCGCAAGCAGCCCTTCGTCTTCCTCGCCAACGGCGACCCGGTCACGCAGAGCTTCGTCGCCGACCAACTCACGGCACGGAAGTTCGTCCTCCTCGACACGATGAACCTCTGGATCGAGCACGCCCGCGAGAAACTGCTCGAGGCCTTCAAGAAGGTCGACGGCGTCGTGATGAACGACGAGGAGGCCCGCGCCCTCGCGAAGGAACACAACCTCGTCCGAGCCATGAACACCATCGCCGGATGGGGTGTCCGAACGGTCGTGGTGAAGAAAGGCGAGCACGGGTCGATGCTGCTCCATGACGGGACCTTCTTCGCCCTTCCCGCCTACCCCTTGGAGGAGGTCCACGACCCGACGGGTGCAGGCGACACGTTTGCTGCGGGATTCATGGGATACCTGGCCCAATCCGGGGACCTTTCCTGGCCCAACCTGAAACTGGCGATGGCCTACGGCACGGTCGTCGCCTCGTTCACCGTCGAAGCCTTCAGCCTGGACCGCCTCCTGCAGATCGACCGGGCACAGATCGACCGACGATTGGAGGCCTTCCTCTCGTTCCTCCGCTTCTGAGCCGATCTACCGTCGCTGCCACTCGCTGCTACCATCGCCACCTTCAACCGGGGGGTCGTTCCGGAACGCGCGCCGCCGCTCGAGCGGCCTCCCATAAGCTGTCGAAAGGCGCGCACAGGGTGGAGATTGAATGGCAGACGGCACGATCATCGCACAGTTCCCAGCACCCGGTCCCGCACCGGTCGGACTCGCCTTCGACGGCGAGGGTCTTTGGATCTCGGATCGCAAGGATCGCAAGATCTTCCGCGTCGATCCGAACGGAGGCCACGTGCTCTTCAGCATCGCTTTCGACGGCGAGCTTTCGGGTTGCGGGTGGGACGGCAAGCACGTCTGGCAGGCCGATCAAACGTCCCGCACGATCTCCCAGATCGATCCGGAAACCGGCGAGATCGTCAAAGCGCTGAAGGTCGAGCACCCGACGGGTGATGTGGCCGGCGTCTCCTGCGAAGGCGATGCGATCTGGTACTCGCTCTCGCGGCTCGGACAGCTCCGCAAGGTGAAGCAGGCGGACGGCAGTTTCATCCGCGCCTATCCGTCGAAGCCCGAGGTGTGTGGTCTCGTCGCCCTCGACAAGCACCTCTTCTTCACCGAGCCCGCCGCGGGACTCGTCCACAAGATGCACATCCCGACGGGGTCGATCCTCGTGTCCTACAACGTGGGCGGGAAGCCCATGGGGATCTGCCAGGACGGCAAGCACTTCTGGATCGCGGATCCGGATCAGAAGCGCATCGTGAAAGTCGCGTTCTGAACGACCGCACGAGCGGGGGTCCGCACACGCGGCCCCCGCGTCCTGAGCCAGCCCGGGAGAGGTGATGTCCTCTGCGAACGAACGCACGGCCGAAAAACTGATCGCCTTGTTCATCGACTTCGAGAACCTGGCCCTCGGCATCAAGCAGTCACCTGCTCACAAGTTCAACATCCAGCTCGTGCTGGAACGACTGCTGGAGAAGGGGCGCATCATCGTCAAGAAGGCGTACTGCGACTGGACGCGCTACCGCGACTACCGCCAGCAATTCCACGAAGCGGCGATCGAGCTCATCGAGATCCCCAAGAAGAACATCTCCGGGAAGAACAGCGCGGACATTCGCATGGTCGTCGACGTCATGGACCTCGCGACGTCCAAGGACCACATCGATACGTTCGCTCTCGTCACCGGCGACTCGGACTTCTCTCCGCTGGTGTCCAAGCTCAAGGAAAACAACAAGACGGTGATCGGCTGCGGCATCAAGGCCGCGTCATCGGAGCTCCTGATCGACAACTGCGACGAGTTCATCTTCTACGACGACCTCGTTCGGCAGCAGAGCCAGGTCGTCGAGCCTCCGCCGGGCACGCGCGATAGCGAAGTCGGCAAGAAGCAGCGCGAAGTCTTCGGCATCGTCGCAGACGGACTCCTGGGCCTTTTGCGCGAGAACAAGGAGATGATCTGGGCGTCGATGCTCAAGCAGACGATCAAGCGCAAGCGGCCCCAGTTCGACGAGACCTACTACGGCTATCGCACCTTCACGGCTCTCCTCGAAGACGCCCAACGTCACGGCATCGTCAAGCTCGAACGCGAGAAGAAGAGCGGCTCGTACCAGATCCTCGGATTCGGCGACTCGCCCTGAGGCACGCGCAGGTGGCCGACATCGGGTGAGCCTCCGCACACCCTCCGAGACCTTTCGATGGAAACCCTTCGTTCCCGACTCGATCCGAGTTCTCCGGAGTTCCGAGAGAATCTCGCGCGGTACGGCCAGCTCGAGGACGAGCTGAGGTCGCGGCTCGCCGAGGTCAGTCGCGGTGGTCCCACGAAAGCCGTGGAGAAACACCGTGAGCGCGGCAAGTTGCTTCCACGCGAACGCATCGACCGGATCGTCGATCCGGGGTCGCCGTTTCTCGAGCTCTCTCCGCTCGCGGCGTGGGGGCTCTACGACAACGAAGTCCCTTCCGCAGGCGTGATCACGGGGATCGGCCGGATCGCCGGCCGCACGATGATGATCGTGGCCAACGACGCCACGGTGAAGGGTGGGACCTACTACCCGATGACGGTCAAGAAGCACGTCCGGGCTCAGGAGATCGCGCTCCAGAACGGCCTCCCGTGCCTCTACCTCGTCGACTCGGGTGGAGCGTTCCTTCCGCTTCAGGCCGACGTGTTTCCCGATCGCGAACACTTCGGGCGCATCTTCTTCAACCAGGCCAGGCTCTCGCGCAATGGGTTGCCGCAGCTCGCGGTCGTCCTCGGTTCGTGTACGGCCGGCGGCGCGTACGTGCCCGCCATGTCCGACGAGTCGGTCATCGTGAAGCGCAACGGAACGATCTTTCTCGGAGGCCCGCCGCTCGTGAAGGCGGCGACCGGGGAAGAGGTTTCGGCAGAGGACCTCGGCGGTGCCGACGTCCACTGCCGGAAGTCGGGCGTGACGGATCACTACGCCGAGACCGAGATCGAGGGGCTGGAGATGGCGCGCGAGATGGTTCGCCACCTCGGCTGGCATGCCACGCCGGTTCCTCCCGCCGGCGATGCAGACGAGCCGATCCACCCGACGGACGAACTGGGCGGCGTGGTCCCGGCGTCGACACGCATTCCTTACGACGTGCGTGAAATCATCGCGCGGATCGTGGACGGGAGCCGCTTTCACGAGTTCAAGTCGCTCTACGGGACGACGCTCGTCACGGGCTTCGCCCAGCTCCACGGGTACGACGTCGGCATCGTCGCGAACAACGGCATCCTCTTCTCGGAGTCGGCGCTGAAGGGCGCGCACTTCGTCGAGCTGTGCTCGCAGCGGCGGATCCCGTTGCTGTTCCTCCAGAACATCACTGGCTTCATGGTGGGACGTCAGTACGAGAACGGTGGGATCGCGCGTGACGGGGCCAAGCTCGTACAGGCCGTCGCGGGAACGGACGTTCCCAAGATCACGCTCATCATCGGCGGGAGTTTCGGGGCGGGAAACTACGGGATGTGCGGTCGCGCTTACGACCCGCGTTTCCTGTTCATGTGGCCGAACGCGCGGATCTCGGTCATGGGCGGGGAACAGGCCGCTTCCGTCCTGGTCACCGTGAAACAGGACCAGATGCGCGCCGAGGGCAAACAACTCTCCGAGGCGGACGCGACGGCCATCCGGGAGCCGATCCTCGCGAAGTACGAGGCCGAAGGAAACCCCTATTACAGCACCGCACGGATCTGGGACGACGGTGTGATCGCGCCCCGTGACACGCGCCGAGTGCTCGGACTCGCGCTCGCGGCCGCGCTCGAGCGCCCCATTCCGACGACGACGTTCCCCGTGTTCAGGATGTGAAATGCCACAGCCCGAACCACGCAACATCCGAGTCGAGGTCAAGCCAGGGTGGTCGAAAGTCGTGCTCTCGCGCCCCGACGTGCGGAACGCGTTCGACGACCGCACGATCGCAGAGCTGACTGCGGCACTGCGCGAACGCGCCAGCGACCGGTCGCTTCGCGCCCTCGTCGTCGAGGGCGAGGGGCCGGTGTTCTGCGCCGGCGCCGACATCAACTGGATGCGGAGGCTCGGCACGGCCACGCCCGCCGAGAACGAGGCCGACGCGCGGAGGTTGTCCGAGCTCTTTGCGACGCTCGCATCGTTTCCCTGTCCCACGATCTGCGTAGCCCACGGAGCTGCGCTCGGAGGTGGGGCCGGCCTCGTGGCGGCGGCCGACGTCTCGGTCGCCGAGGAAGGTTGCAAGTTCGGATTCACGGAGGTCCGCCTCGGGATCGTCCCAGCCGTGATTTCGCAATTTGCGCTGCCGGCGATCGGCGTCCGAAACGCGCGGCGGTACTTCGCGACGGGCGAGATCTTCGACGCCGCGCGGGCGCAGGCGATCGGACTGGTCTCGGAGGTCGCGCCCGCCGGTCAGGCCGGTTCGCGAGCGCTCGCGATCGTCACGCAGCTGCTCTCCGTGGGCCCCGAGGCCGTCCGCGAGTCGCGCCGAATCGTCGACTACCTGACCGATCGTCGCGATCCAGCGATCGCTTCACATCTGGCGCAGACGATCGCCCGGGTTCGCGCGACGGACGAGGCTCGCGAGGGACTATCGGCCTTCCTCGAGAAACGTCCGGCGCGGTGGGTGACTCCCGTGGACGGAGGTCAGACCTGATGTTCCGTCGTGTGCTCATCGCCAACCGCGGAGAGATCTCCAGGCGGATCATCCGGACGCTGCGCGTCCACGGAATCGACTCGGTCGCGGTGTACTCGGACGCGGATGCTGGATCGCCCTACGTCCGCGAGGCGGACATGGCGGTGCACATCGGACCGGCCGAGGCCCGCAAGTCCTACCTCGACGGCGCGAAGATCCTCGACGTGGCGCGTGCAACCAGCAGCGACGCGATCCACCCGGGCTACGGCTTCCTCTCGGAGAACGCCGAGTTTGCCCGCGCGTGCCACGCGGCCGGCGTGACGTTCATCGGGCCGTCCCCCGAGTCGATCGAGTCCATCGGCGACAAGTCGCGTGCTCGCATCACCGCCGCGAAGGCCGGCGTCGGCGCGACTCCGGGGCACAACGGTGGAACCGACGCGGAACTCGAGCGCGCGGCCGCGGGAATCGGGTTCCCCCTTCTGGTGAAGGCGGCGGCCGGCGGCGGCGGGAAGGGGATGCGCCGGGTCGATCGTCCCGACCAGTTGAAGGATGCGATCGCGGGAGCCCGTCGCGAGGCCGAGTCCGCCTTCGGCAGCTCCGCCCTGATCCTCGAGAAATACGTCGAGGGCGCGCGCCACGTCGAGGTGCAGCTCCTCGGAGACAAGCACGGCAACGTGGTCGCCCTGCTCGAGCGGGACTGTACGCTGCAACGCAGGCACCAGAAGATCATCGAGGAGTGCCCGTCACCGGCGGTCACGCCCACCGTGAGGGCACGACTCCTCGACGCGGCGGAGCGGATCGCGCGCGCCGTGTCGTACTACAACGCGGGAACGTGCGAGTTCCTGCTGGCTCCCGATGGCTCGTTCTACTTCCTGGAGATGAACACGAGGCTGCAGGTGGAGCACCCGGTGACGGAGCTCGTCACGGGCCTCGACCTGGTCGCGTGGCAGCTCCGCATCGCGGCGGGCGAGCGGCTTTCGCTGAAGACCTCCGAGATCGTTCCCCACGGCCACGCGATCGAAGCGCGCGTGTATGCGGAGGATCCCTACACGGGGTTCCTTCCGCAGGTCGGGCCGGTCCGCCTCGTCGCGTGGCCGGACGGGCCGGGCATCCGCGTGGACACCGGCGTGACGTCGCGCCAGGAGATCACGCCGTTCTACGACCCCATGCTCGCCAAGGTGATCGCCCACGGCGCGGACCGCGAAGAGGCCCGGCTTCGGTTGAAGGCCGCGCTCGAGGCGACGGCCGTCGTCGGGATCGGGCACAACGTCGCGTACCTCGTCGACCTGCTGGGCTCCGAGGCGTTCCGGTCGGCGCAGTACGACACGACGTGGGTCGAGCGCGCGGCGGCGACGAATCCCCTGGTGGCGCCCGCGGCCACGGACGACGCGTGGATGATCGCCGTCGCGGCGCAGGTCATGGGCGGCTTCGATGGAAGGGTCGCGACGCAGCGCGGCGAGGCGGTCCACACGACCCCGTGGGACGTCGCCGACGGATTCCGGATCACGGAGGGCGGTTGATCATGGCGCAACGCGAGATCCGCCTCCGATCCCAGGCGACGACTCGTGTGGCACACGCCGCGGTGACGAAGTCCGGGGTGGCGATCCACATGGATGGCGCAGAACCGGTGGTGGCCGAGGTCGTCGCCAGCGGCGACTGCCTGCTCGTGCTGAAGATCGGGGATCGCATGATCCGCGGTTTCGTCGTTCGCGACGGCGCGCAGACGTGGGTGTCGATCGACGGAGCCACGTATGCGTTCCACGTCGACCATGGGCGAGCGAAGGGCGGATCCACCGCCGAGATGTCCGACATCCACGCTCCGATGACGGGCAAGGTCGTCGAGGTCGTGGTCGCTGACGGTGAAGCGGTTGCCGCGCGCGACGTCCTGCTCGTCCTCGAAGCGATGAAGATGGAACATCGCTTGACGGCTCCGGCTGCGGGGCGAGTGACACGAGTGCTCGTCAAGGCAGGTCAGATCGTGAACGTGGGCGACAAGCTCGTCGAACTGGCGCCGCCCGAGCCCGCACCGTGACGTCGGATCGAGTGCAGATCGTCGAGATGGGCCCGCGGGATGGCCTCCAGAACGAGCGGACGCCGATCCCGACGGGCGTGAAGGTCCGGTTCATCGAAGCTCTCGCGACTGCAGGTCTCCGCCGGATCGAGGCCACGGCATTCGTCTCGCCGAAGGCCGTCCCCCAACTCGCCGACGCAGAGGCCGTGCTCCTCGGGATCGCGCGCGAGCCCGGAGTCACCTACTCGGCGCTCGTCCCGAACGAGAAGGGCCTCGCCCGTGCCCTGGTCGCCCGCGCGGACGAGGTAGCCGTTTTCACGGCGGCGTCCGAGACGTTCAACGCGCGGAACATCGGTGCTTCGATCGAGGAATCCTTCGCCCGGTTCGACCCCGTGCTGGCGCATGCGCGACAGGCCGGAGTGCGGGTGCGCGGCTACGTGTCGACGATCCTCCACTGTCCGTTCGAGGGCAGGATCCCGCTCGCCCGAGCCGTCTCCGTCGCTCGGCGCCTGCTCGACGTCGGCTGCTATGAAGTGAGCCTGGGGGAGACCATCGGCAAGGCGACGCCGGGCGAGGTTCGGGAGCTTTGCCGCGCGCTCGCCGCAGAGGGATTGCTCGACCGGGTGGCCGGGCACTTCCACGACACCTACGGCATGGGAGTCGCCAACGTCCTCGTCGCATTCGAGGAGGGCGTTCGCACTTTCGACGCGTCCGCGGGCGGCCTCGGCGGTTGCCCGTTTGCGCCTGGCGCGACGGGGAACGTCGCGACCGAGGACGTCCTCTACCTTTTCGCCGGCCTCGGTGTGAGAACCGATGCTGACATCGACGGCGTGGTTCGCGCGGTTGCTCCGCTCGAGCCGGTCATCGGGCGACCGTTCACGGGACGGGTGCACGGCGCCCGTCGTGCAGTCTTGGAACCCCGGAAGGAATGTTCATGAGTGAGCCTCGGCGTGTTTGTCCCTCTGGTGACCTGAAGGACTCGGAACCGCGTGGAATCCAGGTGGACGGCCGATCGGTCGTGCTCTTGAAGATCAAGGACGAGGTCCACGCCTTCTCGGGCACCTGCCCGCATCGCGGCGGCCCGCTTTCGGCTGGATTCGTGAACGGTCAATGCATCGTGTGCCCATGGCACGGCTGGGAGTTCGACCTGAAGTCGGGCATGTACAAGGGTGCTCCCGGTGTCGGCATCGACATCTATCCGGCGAAGCTCGAGGACGGCTACGTCGTCGCCGACCTTTACCCGAACGGCTGACGGTCAGCGTACGGCGACGATCGGTACGTCGCCCTCGGGAGCCGCAGCGAAGCGCGCTCGGAAGTCCTCGGGAACGGGCGCAGAGCGGTCGTCGGTCGCGAAGGCCATCACCGTCCGCCCCTCGCAGAGGAGGCGATCGTCGTCACGCACGGCCGCGTGCCGGAACGTGAGGCTTCGCTCTCCGATCCGCACGAGCCGCGTGTGGACGCAGCAGGAATCGTCGCGGCGAGCGGGGTGCCGGAAATCCAGCTCGGCCCGCACGACGACGAGGTACACGTTCAGGTTCTCCGGATACCAGTCGTAGTTTCGATGTCCTGCCCGGAGGAAGGCCTCGCGCGCTTCCTCGAACCATTGCATGTAGACCGCGTTGTTGACGTGGCGGTAGGCATCCAGTTCGTGGGAGCGGACGACCAGCGAGAACGAAACGCGGTCGACTGGCATCAGGAGGTCTCGCGTCGAGGGGTCCACTTCGTCTCGGGCGCGCCGCGCTTCATGTTCTCGTAGCGGGCGAGGATGAAGAGCAGGTCCGAGAGGCGGTTCATGTAGTGAAGCGCCGGTGCAGGTACGTCCTCGCTGCCGGCGAGGGCGACGAGGGTTCGCTCGGCTCGCCGGGCCACGGTGCGCGCCAGGTGAAGCCATGCGCCAGTGCGGCTCCCGCCCGGCAGGATGAACGTATCCATCCGCGGGACGGCGGGCTCGAACGTCGACAACGCCGAGTCGAGCGCGCCGACGGGGCGCTCGTCGAAAACGGGGACGAGGTGTGCGTGGGGGTTTCCCTCGCGACGCGTCGCGAGCTCGGCTCCGAGATCGAAGAGATCGACCTGGATCCGTTCGAGCACGGGGTCCACCTCGGGGAGCACGCCTTCGGCGCGCGCGAGGCCGACGACGGAGTTCGTCTCGTCGATCTCGCCGTAGGCCGAAACCCGCAGGTTGCACTTCCGGACGCGATCGCCGCCGAAGAGGCCCGTGCTTCCGTCATCGCCGCTCTTCGTTGCAATGCTCATCGCGTCGCTCCCAGCCGCAGATACTTTGCCGCTTCCGACAGCGCGGCGACCGCATGGGCCTCGGACGCGTCGTCCAACAGACCCGTGCCGCATGTGGTGGTGAGCACGATAGCCGGCTCCTGCACGAGGCCGAGGCGCTCGACGAGGGCGATGGCGGCCGCCGCCGACGTCCGCTCGGGCGCATCGACGACGCCGAGCGCCAGCACGGCGCCGCGCCGCAGGAATCGGTCGAGGGTTCGGCGTCGGCGGACGAGCTCCGCTTCGCCGTGGATCGCATCCAACGACACCCAGTCGAGATCGAGGAGGAGCAGCAAGTCGAGCGGGAACGTCGCGCAGCAGTGCAATCCGACGGAGCACCCGGACTCGCGGATCGCCGCGATCATGTCGGCGAAGAGCGCGACGTTCGCCGGATTGGGCGCGTCGAAGTCCGGCAGCCCAAGTGCTGGATCGTCCAGGACGAGGAGTACGGAGTCGGCGTGAGTCCTCGCGATCGTGACGAGCTCCGTCGCAAGACGGGCGATCCACGCGGTCACCGGCTTGCGGAGGAAGGGAAACTCCCACGCTGGATTCCCAAAGATCTCGGTGAAACGCAGCGCGGTCATGGGCCCGGGGATCTGGAGTTTCAGGCGAGGCAGCCGGCGGGCGTCGGGGAGGAGACTCCGCATGACCCGCGCTCGGAAGGTGCCGGCGGGGTCTGCCGTACGGAGGCGCGACTCGAACGAGGAGAGCTCCGCTGCCTCGTCGGTCAGTGCCACGGCCACCCGGTCCTCGACACGGACCCACCCGCTCGGCCACGCAGCGCCGACCATGGACGCCTCGCCAGGCGACTGAGGCAGCTCGGGCACGAACGGGAGGTCGCAGTAGTGCTCCTCGATGTGCCCGACGGCCGCCGCTGCCGTTTGAAACGGGAGGCTCCCGATCCCGGTGACGGCGAACGGTCTGAGTTCCAGTCCGGGCATGGTGGGCGGGATTCTATCGAGCCTCGCCGCAGGGGCTTGCGTGCACGGGCGGGGGGCATCGGATGCGGGAGCGGGGTGGGGGGGCCTGGTGCCGTGAATCCGAACATTCACCCGTGGGGCCCGCTTGACAGCAGGGGACCCGTACCTATGATCGCCCCCTACCCAAGATCTTGGGTGTTCCCGCGGTCCGCCATCTACCGGCTGAAGAGTGAAGCGTCTCCGTGGGGGACGACTTCCGTCACGGAATGGGACGCTTGGAGCATCGGATCAGGGGTCCCTGGGAGAAAGCAGGGGCGGTGCAAAAGGGGGCGGAGATGGCTGGGAAAAGCGGACAGAAGATGACGCCGACTTGGGAAATCAAACAGAACGGGACGACGAGGTTCAAGGTGGATGAAGTAGGCCTGGGCATTGCGCGAAAGCTCACCGACAAGTCCGTGGACCCGCTCGATGCTGTCGACTGGGTCCAGCGGAAGTCGGTCATCACGAACACCGACGGGTCGGTCGTCTTCGAGATGACGTCCGCCGAGGTGCCCGAGAGCTGGTCTCAGCTCGCGACGGACATCGTCGTCAGCAAGTACTTCCGCAAGGCTGGCGTTCCCGGATCCGGGCACGAGACGGGAGTCCGCCAGGTCGTGCACCGCGTGGCCCACACGCTTCGCGATGCCGGCGAGATGCTCGGCGGGTACTTCCGCGACAAGGACGAGGCGGACACGTTCGAATCGGAACTGAAGCACCTCCTCGTGAACCAGTACGGGGCATTCAACTCGCCCGTCTGGTTCAACTGCGGATTGGCAGCGCAGTACGGGATCACGGGGCGCGCCGTCGGCACGTGGTACTTCGACGAGAAGCGCGGAGTCGTCGCCGAGGCCAAGGACTCCTACACCCGGCCGCAGCTCTCGGCATGCTTCATCCAGAGCGTCGAAGACGACCTCATGGACATCGCCGACGCCGTCAAGCGCGAGATGCGCCTCTTCAAGTTCGGGTCCGGCACGGGCACGAACTTCAGCCGGATCCGAGGGGAGGGCGAGAAGCTCGGAGGTGGCGGCACGTCGTCGGGGCTGATGTCGTTCCTCGAGGTGCTCGATCGTGCCGCCGGGGCGACCAAGTCCGGTGGAACCACGCGCCGCGCCGCGAAGATGGTCGTGCTCGACATGGACCATCCGGAGATCGAGCGCTTCAGCATGTGGAAGGCCCGCGAGGAGGATAAGGCTCAGATCCTCATCCAGAACGGGTTCCCGGCCGACTTCAACGGCGAAACCTACCGCACGGTCGGTGGGCAGAACTCGAACAACTCGGTGCGCGTCACGGACGACTTCATGGACGCCGTGCTCTCGGACGGCGAGTGGAAGACGACGTTCCGCACCACGGGCAAGGTCGCGAAGACCTTCAAGGCGAAGGAACTCATGGACAAGGTCGCGTACGCCGCCTGGCGCTGCGCCGACCCCGGTGTCCAGTTCGATACGACGATCAATCGCTGGCACACCTGCCCGAACACGGACCGCATTCGCGCGAGCAATCCGTGCTCGGAATACATGTTCCTCGACGACTCGGCCTGCAACCTTGCCTCGTTGAACCTCACGAAGTTCATCACCGACGACGGGCAGTTCGACATCGATCTCTACCGCCACGCCGTTCGGATCTTCTTCGTTGCGCAGGAGATCGTCATCGACTACGCGTCGTATCCGATCCAGCGCATCGCCCAGAACAGCCACGACTACCGCCCGCTGGGACTGGGTTACGCGAACCTGGGCACGCTCCTCATGCTGATGGGGATCCCGTACGACTCGGACGAGGCCCGCGTGGTTTGTGGTGCGATCACGGCCATCACGACCGGGCATGCGTACCGCGTCTCCGCCGAGATGGCGCGCGAGAAGGGGCCGTTCCCCGGCTTCCAGCGGAACCGCGAACCGATGCTCAAGGTCATGAACATGCATCGCGATGCGGCCTACGCCATCGACGAATCGTTCGGACACGATTCGCTGATCCGGGCGGCGCGCGAGGACTGGGATGACGCCGTCCGTCTCGGCGAGCGCTACGGCTACCGAAACGCACAGGCGACGGTCATCGCGCCCACGGGCACGATCGGCCTCCTGATGGACTGTGACACGACGGGCATCGAGCCCGACTACTCACTCGTCAAGTTCAAGAAGCTCGCCGGCGGTGGCTACTTCAAGATCGTCAATTCGTCGGTGACGAAGGCCTTGGAAAACCTCGGCTACAACCCCAAGCAGACCGAGGAGATCCTCCGCTACGTGCTCGGCCGCCAGAAATTCGACGGAGCGCCGGGGATCACCCGCGACGCGCTCGTCAAGCGCGGGCTCACCCGCAACGAGGTCGACGCCATCGAGGCGGCGCTTCCCAGCGCTTTCGAATTGCGGCATGCGGCCGCACCCCACGTCGTTGGTGATGCGTGCCGCGAGCGGCTTGCCGTCACGAAGGAGCAGTGGTCGAGCCCCGGGTTCGACTTGCTCCAGCACCTGGGGTTCACGCCGCAGGAGATCGAGACGGCCGAGGACTACCTCTGCGGAACGCAGACCGTGGAAGGCGCGCCTCACCTGAAGTCCGAACACCTGCCCGTCTTCGATTGCGCGAACCGATGCGGCACGAAGGGCAAGCGGTTCATCCACCATTACGGCCACATCCGCATGATGGCCGCGGCCCAGCCATTCATCTCCGGCGCGATCTCGAAGACGATCAACATGCCGAACGAGGTGACGGTGGACGACGTGCGCGAGGCGTACTTCGAATCGTGGCGACTGGGCCTGAAGGCGGTCGCCCTGTACCGCGACGGGTGCAAGGCGTCGCAACCGCTCTCGTCTCGGACGGCGGTCGCGAAGGACAAGTCGGCGGGTGCCGAGCCCTCCAAGTCCGTCGGTGCGGACGCGCCTCCGTCGGCCAAGGTCGAAGCTGCGGTCGCGGCGACGCGTCCTCCGATCCTCCAGCGCCGTCGGCTTCCGAAGAAGCGCTTCGGATTCACACAGGAAGCGAACGTCGGCGGACAGAAGGTCTATCTGCGCACCGGCAACTACGAGGACGGAACGCTCGGCGAGATCTTCATCGACATGCACAAGGAAGGTGCAGCCTTCCGCAGCATGATGAACTGCTTCGCCATCGCCGTGTCGCTCGGACTTCAGTACGGCGTGCCGTTGGAGAACTTCGTCGACGTCTTCACCTTCACGCGCTTCGATCCCCAGGGGCCGGTCAATCACCCGAACATCAAGTGGGCGACGTCGATCGTCGACTACCTGTTCCGCGTGCTCGGCATGGAGTACCTGGGCCGGACCGACTTCGTGCAGGTCAAGCCGGCGGACGGACTCGAGGAGGGCCTGGTTTCCGCCAACGAGCAGCGAGAGCGGGACAAGGCCGACCTTCAGCAGCGCCTCCGGGAGTTCGAGGATTCAGTCGCATCGGTGGGCCTCACGTCCGATGTCGCCCTGGATGCACGCGAGCGTCTCGGTTCGCTCATCGAATCGAAGGGCGACCCGCGGCGGGCGAGCGCGAAGAGCCGCGACCAGCTCTCCGAGCATCTCGGTGGACTCATGGGCGACGCGCCCTTCTGCGACGTCTGCGGGCACATCACGGTGCGAAACGGTGCCTGCTACAAGTGCGTGAACTGCGGCCAGAGCCTCGGGTGCTCCTGAGCCCCCGTCGAACCCATGAACCGAACCGGCGGCCCGAGTCGCGTCGAGACGAATGAACTTCCCGGGATCGCACCCCTCGGTGCGTTCCCGGATTGGCGAATTCGCCGGCTCATTGCGTCCGGCGCCGTCGTCGTGCCGGGAGGCGAGGTGGCGCCGCGCCGCCTTCAGCCGTGTTCACTCGATCTCACGCTCTCGAGCGAGGCCTGGCGCCTGCCGGCGTCCGTGCTCCCCATGTCCGAGCCGGTGCGGGCCGTGCTCGCGAGGTTCGCGCGCAAGCCCATCGACATCTCGCGCCCCGAGATCTTCGACCAGGGGAAGGTCTACATCGTGCGACTGGAGGAGCGCGTGGAC
The DNA here is from genome assembly GCA_044222185.1 of Planctomycetota bacterium. Lineage (GTDB taxonomy): Bacteria > Planctomycetota > CAIWVZ01 > JBGANV01. Next base: position 989,001 of record JBGANV010000001.1, on the reverse strand, counting down.
CTCCCCGAGCCGGTCGGCGCGTACTGCAACACGAAGAGCAGCATCGGCCGCATCGATCTGCAGACACGCGTCCTGACCGATCGCAATCCGCGCTACGACCGGATCCGGCGCGGATACAAGGGAGAGCTGTTCCTCGAGATCATCTCCAAGTCGTTCGACGTCGAGCTTTGCGCGGGGATGAGCCTGAACCAGGCGATTTTCTACGCCCAGAGGCGGATCCTGGATGCACGAGAGCTGGCGCTCCTCGCCGAACGGGATCCGCTCGTCTACGACAGCTCGGGAGTCACGCTCGACTCGGCCGCCGACGACCGCATCGACGACGGGGGCATCCTCCTCACCGTCGACCTCGAGCAGGACCCCGTGGGGTTCGTCGCGCGGAAGACGCCGCGTGAAGTCAAACTCGCTCCCGGTTCGGAGCAGGACGCGCTCGAGTTCTTCGAACCGATCCGCCGTCCGGCGGATGGCAGGCTCTGGCTCCGCCGCGACCATTTCTACATCCTCTCCACGCGCGAGTTCCTTCGTGTGCCGGCCGAGTTCGCGGTGGAAATGCTGCCGTACGAAACGTCGGCGGGGGAGTTTCGCGCGCACTACGCGGGCTTCTTCGATCCCGGTTTCGGCTGGTCACCCGACGGCGCAGGCCGTGGGACCCCGGCCGTACTCGAGGTCCGGCCCTATGACGACGACCTGATCCTTCGGCACGGCCAGCCCATCTGCAAGGTTGCGTTCGAGACGCTCGCCGGTCGACCTGAGCGTGCCTACGGCGAAGGCACGTCGAACCACTATCAGGATCAGCGCGGGCCGCGCCTGTCACGCTTCTTCAAGACTTCCGAGTGAATCTGATGGACGAGCCGACGATCCCCTATGAGCGTCACGTCTTCGTCTGCACCAACGAGCGGGCGGCCGAGCACCCGCGCGGCTGCTGCGCGGCGAAGGACTCGGCACACCTCCGCGAGCGGCTGAAGGCCCTGGTGAAGGAGCGGAAGATCTCCGGCGTCCGGATCAACGGGGCCGGCTGCCTGGACTTCTGCGAGCACGGCGCGGTGATCGTCGTCTATCCGGAGAACGTCTGGTACGGCCGCGTGACGGACGGAGATCTGCGCGAAATCGTCGACTCGCATCTCCTCGCGGGCCACCCGGTCGAACGTCTCCGGCTGCCGCCAAACGTCCTGTCACGCAAGCCTTGACGGTCCGGAGCGGCTACGCGCCCGTGGCGAACGGCAGATCCACCCGTTCGAGGAAGGCTCCGGACCCCGGCGCGCGTGCCAGGCCGAACCGGACCGCGCTGGAAGCGTCCCCTCGCACGACGGCGAGCGCAATCCAACCGCCCAGCTTCGGCGACCAGGCCGGCGATCTCACGGTGCCTGCGATTTCGCCGTCCATGCAGACGGCATCGTCGAAGCGAAGGGGGTATTTACCCGAGATCACACCGACGAGTTTTCGTCGCGGCTTGCCGGCCGTGCGTTGCTTCGCGACGACCTCCTGGCCCGCGAAGCAGCCCTTGGTGTATGAGACGACGCGCGCCTCCTGTCCCGACTCGATCGGCAGGGTGTCCGCCTGGATGTCCGGTCCCCAGAGCGGGAGGCCCGCCTCGACGCGGAGGATGTGGGCGTCGGCGGGATCGATGATCGTCGCGCCTTGCGCGATCAGCGCAGTGGCCACGGAACCCGATGCGGATGGCGCAGCATTCGAGTCGAGGAACACGAGGAATCCCTCTTCCCCCAACGAACGGTCCGCCACGACGAAGGCTGTCGTTCCGCACGCCCGACCCGTGCGTCCGGAGCACTCCGCTTTCGGAAGCTCGCCCTCGAACAGCGAGGCGAGGTTCCGCCGGGCTTCCGGGCCGGCGATCTGGAGGACCTCGAAGTCCGCCGTGCGATCCGCGATGGCCACGTCCTCCGTGATGACGAATCGGGAAAGCCAGGACTGGAGCTTCGGCGCCATCCAGCCCGCCGTGCGGCAGAGGATGTGATCCTCCCGCAACGTGAATGTGAAGTCGCCGACGTTCGTTCCCCGGCCGTCGAGCACGAAGGCGTAACCGCCGTCCGGAACCTGCTTGCCCTTCACGTCCTGGGTGCATTGCCCATGTAGGAACCTGACGCGGTCGCGGCCCGAGATGGCGAGGATGCCGATGTCGACGAGAGGCCGGAGTCCGCAACCGTTCCTGACCGCCGCGTAGCCCGGAGATTCATTCATGCGGGAAGCGTAGTCGCGTCGGATCGGGTCCCCAAGCGTGGGGGAGCGGTCATTCGTGCCTACACTTGTGTCCTCGTTGATCGGCATGAAGCGCATCTACCTCGACAACCACGCCACGACCCCCGTCGACCCCCGTGTGGTGGAAGCGATGCTCCCGTGGTTCACGGAGCAGTTCGGAAACCCCGCGAGCAAGACGCACGCGTTCGGTTGGGAGGCCGAGGAGGCCGTGGACCGCAGCCGCCAGACGATCGCGAAGGCGATCGGCGCTCCGCCACGCGACATCGTGTTCGTGAGCGGCGCGACCGAAGCGAACAACCTCGCAATCAAGGGCGCCGCCGAGGCTGTCGAGCGTGGGGACCACGTCGTCTCGACGGCGATCGAGCACAAGTGCGTGCTCGATTCGCTGAATGCACTCGAGCGCCGCAACGTGTCGCACACGCTCGTGGCCCCGATGAAGAACGGCATCGTCGACCCGGCGGCGATCCGCGACGCGATCACGGATCGAACCTTCCTCGTTTCGGTGATGGCGGCGAACAACGAGATCGGCACGCTTCAGCCCCTTCGTGAGATCGGGGAGATCTGTCGCGTACGCGGCGTGCTGTTCCATTCGGATGCCGCGCAGCTCCTGGGCCGCGTCCCCATCGACGTGGAACGCGATCGGATCGACCTGCTCTCCGTGAGCGCCCACAAGGTGTACGGACCGAAGGGCGTCGGCGCGCTTTACGTCCGCTCCTCAGGCCGCAAGATCAGGCTCGCCCCCCAGATCCACGGGGGAGGTCACGAGGGCGGGCATCGGTCGGGCACGCTGAACGTGCCTGGGATCGTCGGCTTTGCGCGGGCGATCGACCTGGCGGTTCCGTCCATCCAGGACGAGCAGACCCGGCTTCGCAGGCTGCGCGATCGTCTGCACGCGGCGATCTCGGCCGGGCTCGATGGAGTGGTCCTGAATGGCGACCCCGACCGTCGCCTCGCGGGCAATCTCAACCTCTCGTTCGCCGGCGTCGACGGCGAGTCCCTCATGATGACGCTCCAGGAACTCGCCGTGTCGTCGGGCTCGGCCTGCAGGAGCGCCTCGCTGGAGCCGAGCCACGTCCTGCGGGCCATCGGGCTGAGCGAGGAATTGGCGCTGGCGTCGGTCCGTTTCGGTTTGGGGCGTTTCAACGACGAACAGGATGTCACGCGCGCCGCCGAGATCGTCGTCGCGCGCGTCAGGGCACTACGCGCCATGCGCGGGACTTCCCCAGGGCACCGCTGAACCGGTTATCCTCACACAACAACTTCCGCCGAGACAAAACACATGCTCACCGTTTCCGAGAAGGCCGCCGAGAAGATCAAGTCGATCCTGGATTCCGAGCAGAAGGCGCTGACCGACTGGGGCCTGCGCCTCGCAGTCGAGGGCGGCGGCTGCTCTGGCCTCCAGTACCGCATGGACATCACGAAGAAGCGCGACGACGACACCGTCTTTGGAACGAACGGCGTGCAGGTCTTCGTCGATCCGAAGAGCATCCAGTACGTCAACGGGTCGCAGGTCGATTACGTGGACGCGCTGACGGGCGCGGGTTTCAAGATCCGCAACCCGCAAGAGAAGTCTGGTTGCGGATGCGGGCAGTCCTTCTCCGTCTGATCTGCCCCCGGTCGGGAGTCGGCGGCGCGCTGCCGGCACGCGACCCCGACTCCATCACGGTTCTAGGTTGTGGAAGCGCAGGTCGATCGACTGGTAGGTCCCTGCCTTCGGGTCGAAGGCCGTCGCGCGAGTCCCCGGATCGCCGTAGGTATGCAGACTCACCGTGAGGCCGCGGTTCGCATTCGCCATCTTGTGGATGTTCGAACGCGGCGGCGGCAGGAGCGCGGTGACGGTTCCGGGGCGGATGACCTGGGAATCGCGGACCTGCAGCTCAGCCGTTCCCGCGTGTGAATCGTCGTCGACCCGGTCGTAGTTCACCGTGTGTGCGAGACCGCTGACGAGGCCCACGACGCACCAGTTGACGTGATCGTGGACGGCGGTTTCCTGGAAAGCACCCCAGAGGATCGCGATCACCGTGAAGCGGTTCTTCGGGTCCTGATGCACCAGGTTGCGGGTATAGGGCGCCGTGGGATGGAGCTTCATCAAGCCCGCGGGCAGGCCCAGCCCCCCGAGCACGAACTTCCTCTTGGCATCGACGATCAGACGAACCGTGTCTTCGAGCGAGAGGTTTCGGTCCATCGCGGCGGTGACGTCGCTCACGTAACGGTCGATCGTGTACTGAGAGCCTTTTTGGGTCGAGACGGCGGTTTCGGGACTCATCGATGGGGACCAGTCGGGTTGGAGTGTGAGGGGTTCGGGCGGAGCAGCGGCAAGAGGGCGTCCTGGAGGCGCCCTCGATAGTTCAGCGCGGCACGTCCCGTACCGCGGAAGAGTGCGTTGCCTGCGGCGACGGCGCCTGCGTCGACCCATTCGGCCTGTGCGATCGCCTCGCCGTGGTCGGTGGGCTGGAGCTCGGTCTCGTCGTCGGAGTCGCAAGCGAACGCGTGCGTCACCCATGTGAGCGGCGCGCCGTCGATGACGAAGGTCACCGTGGCTCGCGCGAGATATCGCGTGGGGGAGAGTGGGAGGCCGCACTCCTCGCGAAGCTCGCGAGCCGCGCCGTCGACCAGGGTTTCCCCTCGGTCGACGCCTCCGCCGGGAAAACGCCAGGCACCCGGCGGGTAGGTCGGCTTGCGGATTGCCGCGAACCGACCACGACTGGATCGCACGACGACGATCGCGTCGTGACGGCGACCGAGCGGCAGGAATTCCATCACGTCGCGGAATTCAGCCCGGCTCATGGGTTCGCTGAATTCGAGGACCGTCGGAGTTCCGAGGCAGTGCGCGGTGGACGCGACCATCGTGTCGGCCAGATGCATCGGCCACACTCTACAACACGTCGTGACGGTCGTCGGGGCTCGCTCGAAAGACCGCAACTGCGTCGGGTTTGCCAGCTCAGGCGAGGGGCGGCGACCGGCTTCCCGGTCATGCCTCATGCCCCGGTGAGTACGCCGCTCATGGCGACGCCGCGACGGCCGATGATCTCCCTGGGAGGTCGTGATGCGTCGATGGTCCTGCCTGCTCGTCCTGTTCGCACTCGCCGGGCCCGCCCACGGGGAACCGCGGCTCTCGGCAGCCGAGGCCCTGACCTTGCTGGAAGTGGGGGTGTCGGAGTCCGAGATCGTGGCGGTCGCAACCCGCCTCGGTGGATTCGACCCGGCCCGCTCGGAGGACCTGGAAGCACTCCGCATCGCTGGCGCGTCGGACGAACTGATCGGCCGGATCCCGCGGACCTCCCTCGACGTGGGAGCCCTCGCGGAACTGGCGCGCCAGTTCGACGTGTTTCGCGACCCCGAGTTCGGCGTGACCTTCCTGTTCCCGGCGGGGTGGAACGTCCAACGTACGAAGGTCGGGACGGACGGAGTCATGATGCGGATCACGCCGCAATCCGTCGGCATCGCGCGGCCGTTCGTCGACGCATCGATGTTCGTGCTCGTTCATCGCCGTAGCGGGCTCCTCCCGGAAGTCGCCGAGTCCGTGATGAAGCTCCTCCAGGACATGACGCTTCGGACGCTTCGTTCGCGTGGTGTGGATCCACGGCCGGTGGAAATCCAGGAGATCGACTGGATGGGTACGCCCGCTGCCTGCAACGTCGTCGAGGCGTCGCTCGGGCGGTCCGGGACGGGGGTGCTCGGGGTCTGCCTGCGCCTCGAAACGTCGGGGCAGGCCGTCGGCATCGGCTACTCCTCCGGCCCGGGTGACCGGGACCGGACGGTGGAGGCCTTTCGCCAGCTGGCGAAGACGATGAGCTTGACGGCACCGAAGTGACGTGGGGGCGACGTTCGCGGTACAACGGGCGGCATGAAGAAGGGGCCGAACGAGCACTACCACGACCGCGTCGCCGCCCGATACGACGACATCTACGCACGCGACACCTACTGGGACTACTACTTCGACGTGAGCTACCGGCACCTGCGGCGGTGGCTGCCGGCGGACCTCTCACAACCCGTGCTCGACGCGGGTTGCGGGACGGGGCTCTACGGTCTGGAGCTGCTGAAGTCGGGGTTCCGGGTGACCTTCTCGGACCTCTCGCAGGCCATGCTCGATCGTGCGCAGGCCAAGGCGACCACTGCGTTCCCGTCCCGCCCCTCGACCTTCGTGAAGGCCGACCTCCAGACTCTCGACGGGCTTCCGGACGATTCCTTCGGGCTCGTGACGGGACAGGGTGACCCGCTCTCGTTCGTGGAGGATCCACGGGAGGCTGTTCGAAACATCCGCCGCGTCCTGCGCCCGGGCGGCGTCGCAGTGATGTCCGTCGATTCCCGTTTCGGAGGAATCGACCCCTTCCTGACCCGCCACGACCTGGAGGGGCTCGACGGCTTTCTCCGGACGGGAAGCTCGGTCTGGCTCGCGGATCGCGCCGAGGAGCGCTTCCCGCTGCATGCGTTCACGCCGGAGGAATTGCGGACGCTCGGGAGTCGTTCCGGTCTCGAGGTGGAACACCTGATCGGCAAGACCGTCTTCGACCTCCGTCACGGGCATCCCTGGCTCGACGACCGCCAGCTCCGGCGTCAGCTCCTCGAAATGGAAGCTAAGCTCGGTCCGACGGAACTCGGTCTCGGTCGGGCACACCACCTGCAGGTCGTTTGGAGGCGCCCCACCTCCGGTTAACGACCCGACCCCCACGACGTCCCGGGTTTGCGGCAATCATCCGATCTCCGCGACCCGGGAGTGAGTTCCGCCGATGACACCCAGCCCGAACCCCAACCTGCCCATCTCAAGGACCACGCGCGCCGTTTTCGCCGGATTCGCGATCCTCACGTCGCTTTCGTATGGGGCGGCCGCGTTGAACCTCTACCTGAACCGCGAGATGGCAGACGGCGAACCCGGCCTCACGCGCCGGGACATAGAACTCACCTTCCATGGCGAGAAGGGGAAGAGCCGCATGCTGTCCCAGCTCACGGCGGGAAGCATGCAGGAATACCTGCCGCCGGGAGACGACGGCAAGGCGCTTCTCGCCTGGCTATCGCAGTCCGCACCGCGGACCTGGAAGGACGGCGCGGAGGACAAGTCCTACGACGCCGCGATGGCGCCGATGATCAAGCTCAACTGCACGCCCTGCCACCACCGCGGAGCGGATCGAGCCAAGGGCGAGAACCCCGGCGCGCCGCTCGAGTCGTACGAAGACGTGTCGAAGTACACGGGGCCCAGCGACTCCGCCATGCCGTGGAAGAGTCTCGCGTGGGTGTCGCACATTCATCTCTTCGCGATCGGTTTCGCGTTCCTCGTCTACGCGCTGATCACCGAGCGCCTCCGCGTCGCCGAGCGCATTCGTTTCGGGCTGTGGATTCTCTCAGCCGGCGGCCTGCTGATCGACGTCGGCGGCTGGTGGCTGACCCGGCTCGACGCCGCCTTCGCGCCCATGGTGCAACTGGGCGGCGGGATGGTGGCCGCCTCGTTCGGCCTGTGGGGACTTTTGACGCTCGTCGCGAGTTTGCGTGGTGCGCGCAGCGTGTGAACCGTCTTCGCGCGCCCACTCTCCCAGCCGTCGCTTCAGATCCGTGAGACGACGGATGGCCTCCAGCACGATTCGGAGATCGAGCTTCGACTTGCCGCGTTCCCTGTCACGAAAGACGATGGGGACCTCCGCGATCCTGGCCTGGCTCGCGAATGCCATGCACTTGAGCTCGATCGTCGCCGCGTATCCCTCGCAGCTTCCGCGCGAAACTCGCATGCTCTCGAGCGCGGTGCGGCGCATGAGCATGAACCCGGACGTGTAGTCGGAGACCGGGAGCCCGAGCCACGCCCGGGCGAGCCGGTTCGCGTTTCGGCTGAGCCACCGCCGGTGGAATCCCCACCCGCTCACCGACCCGCCGGGCACGTAGCGCGAACCGACGACCATGTCTGCCCGGCTCGCCGCTTCGACCATGGCGGCAAGCGCCGGAGGTGGGTGCGAAAAGTCGCAGTCCATGAGGGCGATCCAGGAATGGGTTCCCCAGGTCAGGGCACGCGCGAGCCCGTCGCGATAGGCCGAGCCGAGGCCGAGCTTCCCGGTCCGACGAAGCAGTTGGATCCGTCCAGGGTGCTCACGCCCGAGCGCGAGCGCTTCGTCGGAGGTCCCATCTGGCGACGCGTCGTCGACCACGAGGACATCCGTCGGCACCGGGAGCGCCAGCAGTTCCGTGACCATCTGCCGGAGGTTCAACGCCTCGTTGTAGGTTGGAAGGACGACGAGAAGCCGCATGGTCAGACGTCGATGAGTAGCCTGCGCTCCGACGGTTCGACGGCCGTCACCCGATCCTTCGGGTAACCGACGGGGCAGGTCCGCATCGCAAGCCCACCCAGTTGGACGCTGCGGATCGCGTGGACGTGGCCCGCGAGAGCGAGCGTCACTCGTGGATCGGCGCCGCAGATCTGGGCAAAGCGGTTGCTGCCGAGGAACGATCGGAAGAACGCCAGTCGCTCGGAATAGAACGACGGCGGAGACAACCGCACGTCCGGCAGGTGATGCGTGACGAGAATCACCTTGTCGACGGAATCGTCCGTCACCGCGTCGAGTTGGTCCCGCAGGTCTTCGCACATGAGCTCGGTCACGTCGGCGTCCGAAAGGCTCACGCCCCCGCCGTCGACCCAGCGGACGAACCGTGCATCCATCCACTGCATGCCGTTGCGGATCTTCGAGCGAAGCTGGTCGTCAGTGAAACCGTCCGCCGGGTCGGCGAACGAGTAGTCGTACCACGCCATCGTTCCGACGAACGCCGTCGAGCCGAGGACCATGGGCTCCGTCGCCAACGAGGTGAAACCTGCCGCCGCCGCCACCCGTGGCAGCGTCCGATAGTAGATGTCGCGGGCCGACTCGGATTCACCGAGTGTCCATAGGTCGTGGTTGCCTGGAACGAAGAGCGCGTGCGGCGCGTGCGGTCGAAACCACGCGAGGGTCTCCTCGAGCCGAGCAGGGCCGTTGCAGACATCGCCGGCGACGACGATCACGTCGGGCTTCTCGTCAGCCGCGAGCGCGGCCACGGAGCGAACGAACGGCTCGTTGCCGGGCACGTCCACATGGAGGTCGGAAACGAAGAAAAGTCGCATGGAGGCCGCCACTATACCGACGACCCCCGGACTCCGCGGATCAATCGTCGACAGGTTCGGAGGCGTCCTCGTCGAGCGTCGCGATGGATGCACCGAGGCGGGAACGCAGCAGCGTCCAGCGGCTCCACCGCCGGCTCTCCTCGATCGCCATGGCCAACGCGGCTTTCTGTCCGACGATGATCAGGAGCTTCTTCGCACGAGTCATCGCCGTGTAGACGAGGCTGCGGCGCAGCATGATGCGCTGTTCCGTGAACAGAGGGATGATCACGACCGGGTACTCGGAACCCTGAGCTTTGTGGACCGTGAGTGCGAACGCGAGCGAAAGGTCCTTCCACTCCCGGAACGTGTGCGGCTCGTGGCCGAAGACGATGTCGACGACTCCTGATTCCGGGTTGATGCCGACGACCTGGCCCAGGTCTCCGTTGGAAAGCGACTTGTCGTAGTCGTTTCGAGTGAAGATCACACGGTCACCCACGCGCAGCCGCCTGTCGCCCTTGCGTGCACCGGGCTTGTCTCCATTCAGCGTGTCCTGGAGCAGGTCGTTGATGGCGTCCGTGCCGGCGGCGCCGCGGTGCATGGGGCAGAGAACCTGGATGTCCTCGCGGGGGTTCACGCCGAAATGCCCGGGGAGACGTGTTGCCACGAGGTCTCGGATGAGCTGGGCCGCGTCCTCCGGCGAATTCCGTTCCATGAAGTAGAAGTCGCTGTCGTCTCCTGGCGGAGGGAAGACGGGAGGGTCGCCAGCAAGAACACGGTGGGCGTTGCGCACGATCAGACCGTGGGACTCCTGGCGATAGATACGGGTCAGTCGCGCCACGGGAACCACCCCACTTGCGATCAGATCGTTGAGAACGTCTCCCGGGCCGATCGACGGCAGCTGGTCCTTGTCGCCCACGAGGATGAGCGATGCATGGGACGGGAGCGCCTCGAGCACGCGCGCGAAGAGCGGGAGGTCGAGCATCGAGGCTTCGTCGATCACGAGAGCGTCGGCGCGGATCTCCTCCGGGGGGCGCTCCACTGCAACGGCATTCGGCGCGATTCGCAGGAGCCTGTGAATGGTGCTCGCCGAATGGTTGGTTGCTTCCTCGAGCCGGCGTGCCGCGCGGCCGGTCGGCGCGCAGAGCTCTACCTTGCGCTTCACGGATCGTGCCGCGTTCACGAAGGCCTTCAGCACCGTCGTCTTGCCGACGCCGGGACCGCCGGTCAAGACGGCAACCGGGCTCCGCAACAGGAGCATCACGGCGTCGCGCTGTTCATCCGAGAGCATCGCCGGGAAGTCCCAATAGAGCATCTCGCCGTCTCGCAGGATCGGTCGCCGGCCCTCGGATCGAAGGAGGCAGCCGGCGACGAACACTTCGGCGCGGTGCAGAACGGGCAGATAGAGCAGCTCCGTGCCGTCGGGCGCGTCGTCCTCGATGAGCAGCGCGGCCTGGAGCGCAGCGTCGATGCCGTCCTCGACGTCTCCGATGTCCGCCTGGAGTACGGCGGCAGCACGTTGCGTGGCCACGTTGCGCGGGAGGCAGACGTGCCCCTGCTCGCGACCGAGCTCGATGACGTAGGCCACGCCGGCCCGAATCCGCTTGGGATGGTTGCCGGTGATCCCGACGGCGCCGGCGATCCGATCGGCCGTCTGGAAGCCGATTCCATCCACGGTCTGGCACAGCAGGTAGGGATCGCGGCGCACGACGTCGATCGTCGTCGCGCCGTAGCGGTCGAGGATCGCCTGGGAGAGTCTCGGTGTGAGGCCCAGGCTCGCGAGAAACACCATCGCATCGATGCGTGCCCGCTCTTCACGCAGTGCGGCTCGCAGCTTCTTCAGCTTCTTCTTGCCGATCCCCTCCACGCGAACGTCGGAGTCATCGGAAAGCAGCGTGTCGAACGTCTTTGGTCCGAGAGCGTCGACGATCTTCCCGGCGGTCGCCGTCCCGATGCCCGAGAACCGACCCGATGCGAGGTAGCGACGGATCCCATCCTCCGTTTCCGGAGTCACCGGGATCATGGTCGAGACCTTGAGCTGACGGCCGAACCTGGGGTGCTCGTGCCACTCGCCGTGAAAGCGGAACGTCTGACCCGCGATGGGACGCGAGATCTGGCCGGCCGCGACGACCGCCCCGCGGCCGATGGCCGGCTCGAGCAGGACGACGCCGAACCCCGACGTCTCGTCCTCGTACAGGATCTTCTCGATCGTGCCCTCGAGGACCTCTTCCGCTGACGTGTCGGTCACGGGGTTGAGAGTACCGGGGGGAGCGTCCCTCCGAAATGGGCGAGGACCGCGCGCCCGTTACCATCGAACGATGTCCGCGTCCGCACCGCTGGTGGCCCGAGTGATCACGCGCTTGAACGTCGGTGGCCCGACGCGCCACGTCGCCCAATTGATGGACGGTCTGGATCCTGCCCGCTTCCGCCAGGTCCTCTTCACCGGCGTCGCGGACGCGGACGAGCATGCGGACCTGATCCACGTTTCAGGCGAACGGATCGTCCTGTCGTCGCTTCAGCGCAGGATCGACCCCGCCGCGGACTGGCGAGCCATGCGGGCGCTGGAGCGACACTTCCGAACGCTGCGCCCGTCCATCGTCCACACGCACCAGGGCAAGGCCGGGTTCCTGGCGCGCGTCGCGGCGCGCCGGGCTGGGGTGGCGCGCGTGATCCACACGTATCACGGGCACACCTTCGAGGGGTACTTCCGGGGTCTGACTCGCGTGGCCGTCCGCGCAGCGGAGCGTGCGGCGGCCCGCCGATCCGACGTATTGATCGTTCAGGCCGCCTCACAGCTCGAGGACGTGAGACGCCATCTCGGGAAGGAGTTATCGGCGCGCGTTCGGACCATCGCGCCCGCGGTCGCGTCGGCCGATCTCGAAGCAGTGCCTGGCGTGGACGCCGCGCGCCCAACGGTTCGAGTCCTCCTTCCCGTCCGGCTCGTGCCGATCAAGGACCCGTGGCTCGCCCTGGAGGTGCTCCGCCGCCTCCCAGATCGGTTCCGCTTGTCGCTGACTGGCGACGGGCCGCTGCGAGCGCCGATCGCGGAGGCGATCGCCGCCGATCCACGCCTTGCCGGCCGAGCCACGATCGCGGACTTCGTGGCAGACCCGGCACACCTCTACGCGTCGGCCGATCTCGTACTGCTCACGAGCGCGAGCGAAGGGACGCCGCTCTGCCTCATCGAAGCTCAGATTGCCGGCCGCCCCGTCGTGAGCACGGACGTCGGCGCAGTCCGGTCCGTCGTCGATGCCCGCGCCGGACGCGTCGTGTCACGGCGTGCCGAAGACCTCGCGGCGGCCGTGGTGGAGATGGCGGAAGCTGGGGGAGTTGCGGCGAGCGTCCGCGCGGACGTCGCGGCACGCTTCTCGACCGGGCGGTTGGTCAGAGAGATCTGTGCGCTCTACGACGAGGTCCTGGCACCGGGTTGGCGGATACCGGAACGCTGAGGTCAGACGGACTTGACTCCCGCCTCGTCCCGAAGCTTCCTGGCGATGAACGTGCGGATCTGCGCCTGCGCGGCTTCGTCCCGCCATCCGATCCACCAGAACTCGACGCCGACTTCCTGTTCGCCGGTGCCCGGCCGACACCAGACGACCTTGCCGAGGGCGATCACCGAGGTGGGGAAGCCCTCCAGGTCGATGTCGAGCGCCAGCATGGTCCCCACCGGAACCGGCTCCGCGACCCCGATGCAGACGCCTCCGCCGGAGATGTTCTGCATGAGGCCATTGCCTTCGCTCATGGAGCGGAACATGGGATCGTCGCCGACCGCACGGAATGCGACCCGGCAACTGCCTGACACGCGCGGGAATGCTCTGTTCTCTTGCATGGTCGATTCCGGCGTCGCCTGACGCCGCGGAATGATGGAATCCACGGGGGAAACCCCTCAAGCCGCGGTCATCATTCGGCTTATCGACCGGCGACGGGGGGCGGCTTGACGGGGGAGCGGCATGGGATCACAGCCGTAGAAGCTGCAAACCGTCCACTCGTTCCGCGTTGTCTCGATCGTCAGCGGTGAAGTCGCTCGAGGAACCAGCCGAGCCCCACGTCCGTGTGGGCGTTCCGCGCCATGGTTCCCGTGGACACCGCTTGTCCTGCCTGGCGCCCTGGAACACTTTAGGATCGCCGTGCGGGGGCTCGAAGAACCCCGGAACGAGAAGAGTGCGAAACCCGGCTCCAGGTTCTGGTTCACGCGCTGGCTCAATGCCTCCGCGAGAACGATGGAACGGACCGGGGCAAGGAGATTCTGACGTGCAACGCGCGCTAACCGCGGTTCTTGTGCTGGCCTTGGTCGGAGCCGCCGTCTATTTCGGCATCCAGCTCACCGGTGGTGATTCCGGTGGACAGCACAAGCCTCAACCGCACTCCGTGACCGCTCCGGACCCTGTCACCGCCACGAAACCAACCGTGGATCGGGCCGTTCCGACCCCGGACGTGCCTGGTCCGGTCGCCGCGCAGCCGCCCAAGGACGTGATCGAGGGGACGATCAAGGACGAATACAACCAGCCCGTCCCCGAAGTCTCGGTCCAGATCATCCGGTACGACTTCGTCCGGGACAGCAACCGGCCACCGGATCGCAGCTGGCGCGAGGAGGTCGTCGAGTACACCGTCAGCGACGACAAGGGGGCGTACTCCCTGAAGAAGCTTCGAATCGGGGACACCCTGGTTCTCCGAGCCGCGAAGCCCGGGTTCATCTCGTCCATCAAGGACCGGGTGCCGGTCGGAGCGCACGTCGACTTCACGCTGCTGGCCGGAACACCTGTGAACGGCCAGGTGGTCGACGCCGACTCCGGGAAGCCGGTGAAGGACGTGAACATCAAGGGCTGGTTCCAGACCCCCGAGAGCAACAAGGACCTGAACGCGACGTTCCGCTGGAAGGAAGAGGTCCTGACGGACGCGAACGGGAAGTTCCAGTTCGAGGGCGTACCGGCGAAGCTCGTGAAGTTCATGCTGTATCACCCGGACTACGACGACGTGGTCGAGGATCACACGATCGTTCAGGGCAGCCAGAACGTCGTGAACTTCAAGGTCCACCTCGGCTTGGTCGTGGAAGGCGAGGTCCTCGACGCACTCAAGCAGACGCCGGTCCCCGACATCACCGTTCGCGCACAGGACACGCTCGTGCCGCGCTGGGTGTCGAAAACGGACGCGAAGGGCCGTTTCCGCCTGACGGGCGTGAAGGCCGCTCCGATCCGGTTCAGCCTCACCGGGAAGCGATACACGACCCTGAACGAGGTGAAGACGCTCACCGGTGACGATCGATTCGATCCGGCGAAGGACGGACCGCGGATCCAGTTCAAGATCCAGCCCGCAGGCCGCGCCGCCGGGGTCATCACCAACAGCATGGGCGCGCCGGTCGCGAATGCGAAAGTCTTCGTCGCCGAGAACCGCACGCTGTTCTACCCCGTTCGCAACCCGGCGGAGGCCGTGACGGGCGCCGACGGGACGTTCCTCGTCGACGACCTGGGCGCGGGAGTGAAGTACAAGCTCGCCGCCGTGGCCGATGGAATGGCCGTGAACGTCAGCGACGAGTTCACGGTCGGACCCGCCGAGATCAAGGAAGGCCTCTCGGTCAAGTTGCCGCGGGGGGCCATCATCCGAGGGACCGTCGTCGACGAAAACCACGCGCCGGTGGCAAACACACTGGTGGACATCGAGGTCCCGCAATACGTGCCGGTCTGGTTCGCGAAGGAACTGGACGTCGGACAGCCAGGGCACCGAACGATCACGACCGGGCCGGACGGCACGTTCAAGGTCGATCTCCTGTGGCCCGGCCAGTACGCCGTCCGCGTCGACAATCCCGAGTACGTCCTCGTCGACAAGGTCACCCTCACGATCAAGGATCTCGAGGAAGAGCTCGTCCACGATTTCACTCTTCAGCGGGCCTTCTCGATCACGGGACGGGTGCTCGGCAAGGACGGCATGCCGTCGGAGGGGGCGTCCATCCTGGCCTGGTGGTTCGAGCGAAACGAGCAGCCGATTTCGGCGACCACCGACAAGAACGGGGATTACCGGTTGCTTCGGCTCAACAAGGGTCCATACCGGGTCAAGGCCGAGAAGGCTGCCGAGTCGCTGACGTCGCTTCCGCGTGACGACGTCCAGGCTGGTTCCACCGCAGTCGACTTCCAGTTGGTCGGGCATGGAATGGTCGTTGGTGCCGTCGTCGCTCCGAACGGGTCTCCGGTCCAGGATTTCAACGTCCTGTTGCACCCGCTCTCCGCAGGCGGCGGCCAACGGCCCAACCGGAAGGGGGGCACCGGCGGCCTCACGGCGGGCTATTCGAACACGGAGGAGCAGTACCACGATCCGGGCGGGATCTTCCGCATCCAGAACGTCGATCCGGGGACCTACAGCCTGGAGATCGTGGCGACGGAGTTCGCTCCGTCGACGCCGGTCGAGCTTCGGGTCGACGGGTCGGCGACGACGGACGTCGGGACGATCCCACTCCGATCCGGCGCAACGATCTTCGGAGCGATCCGCGGGCCGCAAGGCGAGCCGATCCCCGACATGGAGGTGAAGGTTCAGCTCGTGGGTTCCGACGTGAAGGGAGTCCCCGCGGGCGCGGGTGGCCGAACGCTCTGGTCCGCGCGCACGTCGACGTCGGGCGAATACCGAGTCGCGGGGTTGCCGCCAGGGGACTACCTCCTGCAGTTCGAATCCACGGGCTATGTGGACCCCGCGTCCGTGCGGTTGACGCTCGCCGACGGTCAGCAGCTCCAACACAACGAGACCGTGCGTCCGGCCGCATCGATCTCGCTCGTGGTCAAGGATGATCTGGGCGAGCCCGTGCCGTCCGTGATCCCACGCGTGTTCGACTCGCAGCAGCGCCCGGTGCCAGTCAATCCGACGCGGCCCGGCGGCGGAAACACGGACATCCAGGGGAGGCTGGAGATCTCGAAGGTCCCGGCCGGCGAACAGATCAAGATCACGCTCGTGCGCGCCGGCTACGAGGTGAAGGACGAGATGTTCGAGCTTCGTCCAGGCGAAAAAGCCAGCCGCGAGGTTCGGATCGTGAAGTCCAGGTGACGTGTCCGGCGGGCGCGCCCGCCGGCCGCGATCCGGTGCGCCACGCCTAACCCATTGCCAGTGACAGGGTTGGCTGCTGGAGGTCGCTCAGCTTTCCGGAAAGGGAGCGCGACTTCACATCCAATTCACAACCGGCCGGTGGACGCGGCGCACGAGTAAGCCGGCTTCTTCACGGGCGTTGGGACGTTTGGATCGCCAGTTTTCCACACTGGCGGAAACGGCAGCGTGCGGGTATAACGCACGCGTTCTCGTGGACGACCGCGTGGCTTGTTCTGGCGCGCGGCCGGATGCGGGGACGGAGACTTGGCTGCCGGAGAATTGATTTCCCTCCCCAACCGCCCTCTCTAGCGCTGACGTCTTCCACCTGAGCCCCCGCGGTTCCGCCCGCGCGGGGCTCGGTTTCTTTTCCGGGGTAGTCCCTGAGCCCGCGCCACAGTCGCGCCCCGCCATCTGCAGCTCCGTCGGAACCTCGTCCGGGCAAAAAAAAGCGCCCGGCTCACTGCCGGGCGCGTCGAAGAAGCGTTGCCAAGGAAACTGCTCGTTGGAATAGGAGAAAGGAAAAAAGATGGAATCTCAGCGTTTTACGTGCTGGAACACAACCCTGGCAACTTTTGTCTGAGCACGTGTCTATACGGACAGAACGCTGCGTTTGCGGCCTTTTTTCTCCGCGCCCAGCGATTTCCGTCGGCCGCTCAGTTCCGGGAAACGAGTCCTGGGAGGCGGGAGGCGACGGCGGCGGCGATCGCATCGAGACACGCTGCGTACTCCTGGGGACCTCCTCCGAACGGATCGGGGATGTCCTTCCCTGATGGATCGAGGAGCTCGACCGGCGGCGGCATGGCGCCGCGAACGAGGGATTGAACGCGACCGCGATGTTCCGTCGTCAGGACCAGCACCAGGTCGGCGTCGTCCACCGCGCGGGAGGTCAGGGCCTTCGAGCGATGCGCGGACAGATCCAGCCCGAGCCTTCCAACGACCTGGCGCGCCCCGTGGCTCGCCGGAAAGCCGTCGATCGCGCTGACGCCAGCCGAGAGGACCCGGAAGCCCGCCGATTCGAGGGCAGGTGGAGGCACTGAAAGTGTGTTTGCGAGGGCGTTCGTGAGGACCGCCGCGGCCATGGGACTGCGGCAGGTGTTTCCGGTGCAGACGACCAGGATGGTGAACGGCACCTCGGTGCGGAGTGCGTCCCGGCTGATGGCGCCTTCCCGTAGAACGGTCACGACGCCGTCATCGGTGACCTGGACGAGGGTGGATTCTCGCGATCGGGAGGCAGTTCCACCGTCGATCGCCACGTCGACGTGGGCCCCGACGGCAGCGAACGCCTCTTCGAATCGCACCGTGGCCGGCTCGCCGGACTTGTTGGCGCTGGTCGCCTGGACCGGCCCGGCGGCCCGGCGGAGGACCGCGCGGAGAGCCTCGTGATCCGGAACTCGGAGCGCGACGGTCCGACCCTCCGCCCCCAGAACGAGTGTGAGAGCTCCGGGCCAGAACCGGGCCATGAGTCGGCGAGCTCGTCTTGGGACCGAGTTGACGAACGTCTCGACCTGTTCGGCGTCCGCGAGGAGGTAGGGGAGACGTTTGTCCGCGGGCCTCCCCTTCATCGCGAAGATCCGATCGACCGCGGCGGGGAAGGCCGCACGGCACGCGAGCCCATAGACCGTATCTGTCGGGACGAGGACGACTCCGCCCGCGTCGAGCGCGGCCCCTGCCGTTTCGATCGCACGGGCGGTCGTGGTCGCGTCGATGAGCGTGTGGATTTCGGGCATCGGTTGCGTCATCTCGTGCCCACACGCATACCGCCGGTTCCGGTCGCGTGTTGAGCCGCGCTGCAGGCGAGCCTAATCTACCGCACCGATCACGGACGCGACATGCGCCAGGGAAGTCAGAATTCACGACTCGAGCAGTTGGACGCGCTGAGTGCAGCCGTCGTTCAGGAGCTCAAGAACCCGCTCTCGACGATCGTCATGACGCTCGCGCTCCTGCGGGAGGAACTCGCAGGAAGGAAGGATGAAGCCTCGAACGAGAGCCTGCGGCGCGTCGAGGCGTTGGTGATCGAGGCCGGACGCATGGAGCGCATCATCGGCGACTTCGTCCGCCTTCAACGCGAGCCGGAGCTCTCGCTCGCACCCGTCGATCTGAACTCCTTGATCGAGGATGCGGTCGCCTCGGTGCAGGCCGACATGTCGCGGCGGAACGTCACCAGCGTTCTTCAACTGGACCGTCGACTGAAGCCCGTCGACATCGATCCGGCGTGGTTTCGCCAGGCTCTCATGAGTTTCCTGCACAACGCGCTTCAGGCGATGGACGGGGGCGGGACGCTGACGGCACAGACTTTCACGACGGCGGCGACCATCGAACTGCGCGTGATCGACACTGGACGCGGCATCGACCCTGCCTTCATTCCGAGGGTTTTCGATGCTTTCTCGAGCACTCGCCCCGGGGCACAGGGCGTGGGCCTATGCCTTGCCCGGCGAATCGTGGAACAGCACGGTGGGACCGTCCGGTGCGAGAGCGCGGTCGGACTTGGAACGCGCATCCTCGTGACGTTGCCGATTCCGGGCGCTGCGGGAGGCTCGTCGTGACGACTCCACGCTCGCGCATCCTGCTCGTCGAACCGGATCACGGCCACGCGACGACGTTGGCCGAGGCGCTGCGTCGCAGCGGCTATGACGTCGAGATGTCGTCTTCGATCCCCGACGCCCAGAAGCGGCTCGGAGGCGAGCCCTATCAGGCCGTCATCACCGACGTGATCGTCGGTGATCGGCGAGCGACCGAGCTGCTCACGACGGCGCAACAAGTGGCGCCGTCGACGGACGTCATGTTCGTTTCCGCCGCCGGGACGATCGAGGATGCGGTCGAGTCCATGCAGCTCGGCGCGGCCTATTACTTCACCAAGCCGCTCGACATCGATCACGTCAGGCGCGTCGTCGCGCGGTCGATCGAAGGCCGGAGCCGCCGCCGCTCGGACCTGCCGGCGCGGGCCGAGCCGACGCTCGGCGATTTCACGGAGATCGTCGCGACGACGGCTCCCATGATGCGGGTCTTCGATCTCGTGACGCAAGTCGCGCCCACGAACGCCACCGTCCTCATCCTCGGCGAGAGCGGCACCGGCAAGGAACTCGTCGCGAAGGCGATCCATGGGCTTTCGCCACGCCGCAACAAGCCATTCGTCGCGCTGAACTGCGCCGCCCTCTCCGAGGGACTTCTCGATTCCGAGCTGTTTGGCCACGAGAAGGGCGCATTCACGGGCGCGGCGTCCGCGCGGGAGGGGCGATTCGAATTCGCCGACAAGGGCACCCTGTTCCTGGACGAAGTGGGCGACATGCCGCTTCCCGTCCAGGTGAAACTGCTTCGCGTGATCCAGGAGCGCCGCATCACACGCGTCGGGAGCAACCAGCCGATCGACGTGGACGTCCGGCTCATCGCGGCGACGCACAAGAACCTCGAGCAGGAGGTCCGACGCGGGACTTTCCGTGAAGACCTCTATTACCGGCTGAAAGTCGTCGCCATCAGCGTTCCGCCCCTGCGCGAACGCCGCGGAGACATCCCGCTGCTCGCCGAGCGTTTCGTCGCGGAATTCGCGCGGCGGCATGGCCGAACCGTCCGGGGCGTGTCGCCCGATGCGATGCGGCTCCTGGTTCAGTACGACTGGCCTGGGAACGTCCGCGAGCTCCAGAACTCACTCGAAACCATGGTGCTCCTCACGAAGAAGGAGTGGATCGAGCCTGACGCAATCCCACAGGAGTTGCAGGAAGTGCGCCCGGGAACGGCGCTCGTGCCGGTCGGCGCGCTCGAGGGGATGACGCTCAAACGGGTGGAACGCGAACTCATCCGCATGAATCTCGAGCGTCATGAGGGGAACCGGGCGAAGGTCGCGAAGGCTCTCGGCATCTCGGAACGCACCCTCTACAGGAAGCTCAAAGAGTACGGCATGACCTGACGGTCCGGCTGTGACAATTTGTCAGCTCCGAGGCGCCGGCGCGAAGCGTCGCGGTGATCCGAAACTCCGAGAGCGGCGACATGGGCCTGACTCCGCCTGAAACAAGGCGACTCCACCGCTGCCGCTGGCGCGTGAACGACGGCGCGCGTCTGGCACTCACGTTGCTTCTGCGCCGTTTCGATCGAACAAATTGTCCGTTTTCCCGGGTGGCGCCCGATGCGCCGCCCACGAGGGCGGAGGTGGAGAGCCATGCCAAAGATCATCGGAATCGACCTCGGGACCACGAACTCGGTCGTCGCATACGTCGAGGGCGGCGAGCCCCAGGTGATCGTGAACGCGGAAGGGAACCGGACGACGCCTTCGGTCGTCGCGTTCACGGACAGCGGTGAGGAACTCGTCGGCCAATCGGCCAAGCGCCAGGCCGTGACGAACCCGAAGAAGACCATCTTCTCGATCAAGCGCTTCATGGGCCGCCGCCGGGCCGAGGTCGGCGACGAGGAGAAGCGGGTTCCATACGAGCTGGTGGGCGGGACTGGGGACCTGGCGAAGGTCCGCATCGGCGGCAAGGATCACACCCCGCCGGAGATCTCGGCGAAGATCCTTCGCAAGCTCAAGGAGACCGCCGAGGCGCACCTCGGCGAGGCCGTCACGAAAGCGGTCATCACCGTCCCGGCCTACTTCAACGACGCTCAGCGCCAGGCAACCAAGGACGCAGGGACGATCGCCGGGCTGGAAGTCGTGCGCATCATCAACGAGCCGACGGCAGCCGCCCTCGCGTACGGCTTGGACAAGAAGAAGAACGAGAAGATCGCCATCTACGACCTCGGCGGCGGCACGTTCGACATCTCGATCCTCGAAGTCGCCGATGCCGGTGGGGAAGGCAAGACGTTCGAGGTCCTCGCGACGAACGGTGACACTCACCTTGGCGGTGACGACTTCGACAACGTCCTCATCGACCACGTCGCTGGGCAGTTCAAGAAGGACAACGGCATCGACCTTCGGCAGGATGCCATGGCTCTGCAACGTCTGAAGGAAGCCTGCGAGAAGGCCAAGTGCGAGTTGTCGAGCTCGGTCCAGACGGAGATCAACCTCCCGTTCATCACGGCGGACAAGACGGGTCCCAAGCACCTCCAGTTCACGCTCAAGCGCTCGGAGTTCGAGCGGCTCGTCGATCCGTTGATCCAACGATCGAAGGGCCCGGTGCTCCGCGCCCTCGAAGATGCCAAGCTGAAACCGGCGCAGGTCGACAAGGTCATCCTCGTCGGCGGTTCCACTCGCACTCCGGCCGTCCAAGCACTCGTCAAGGAACTGTTCGGCAAGGAGCCGGACCGCAGCGTGAATCCCGACGAGGTCGTCGCCCTTGGAGCCGCCGTCCAGGGCAGCATCCTGGCGGGCGAGCGAAGTGACGTTCTCCTGCTCGACGTGACGCCGCTTTCTCTGGGGATCGAGACGCTCGGCGGCGTCATGACGCCGTTGATCGAGCGCAACACGACGATCCCGACGAAGCGCTCGCAGGTGTTCAGCACCGCGGAGGACAACCAGTCGACCGTTTCGATCCACGTCCTGCAGGGAGAGCGTCCGCGCGCGGCAGACAACCGGACGCTGGGCCGTTTCGACCTCGCGGGAATCCCCGCCGCTCCCCGTGGCATGCCGAAGGTCGAGGTGACGTTCGACATCGACGCCAACGGCATCCTGCACGTCTCCGCGAAGGATCAGGGGACCGGCAAGGAGCAACAGGTCCGCATCACGACGTCGTCCGGACTCTCGAAGGACGAGATCGAGCGGATGCGCCGCGAGGCCGAATCCAACGCCGAGAGCGACAAGAAGGCGCGTGAGCTCATCGAGGCGCGGAACAAGGCCGAGATGATCCTCTACGAGGTCGAGAAGAACCTGAAGCAGCACGGCGACAAGATCGATGCGGCAGCCAAGTCGAAGATCGAAGCCGCAATGTCGCACCTTAAGGCCGAGAAGGATCGCGAGGACACGGCGGCCATCGAGAAGGCCATCACCGACTTGCAGGAGGCGTCCTACACGTTGGCCGAAAAGCTCTACTCGGGTGCCGAGGCCGGCGCGGCCGCGGGTGGCGCCGCGGGCGCCGGGCCAGGTGCCGGCGACGGCAAGCCCGGGAAGGGCGGCAAGGGCGGAGACGACAACGTCATCGACGCCGACTTCGAAGTGAAGAAGTGATGTTCGGATGCCGCTGGCCTGGGGGTCGGCGGCATCGGCCTCGTTCGAATTCGCGCGCCGGCCCACGGTCGTTGACGGCCCTGGCGACGCGCGACGCGCCGTAACCTCAAGGTTCCCCGCATGCCGTTGCGGTGGGCATGGCCTTTGCAACAATCGCGCCCTGAATCACCTGGACGTCGTGTCCTGTCATGGCCCGGACCTGTTGGAAGGGGTGCGCGTGATCGAAGTGAGGTCGCTCGTCAAGCGGTTTGGCGCGTTCACGGCGCTTCACGGACTCACCTTCGACGTTCCGGCGGGGAGCGTCACGGGATTCCTCGGCCTGAACGGCGCCGGGAAGACGACCACGCTCCGCGTGCTGTCGTGTTTCCTTCCGCCTACCGGCGGCTCCGTGAGCGTCTGCGGGTTCGACACCGTTCGTCAATCGATGGACGTGCGTCGCCTGATCGGCTATCTGCCCGAATCGGTTCCGCTTCACCTCGAGCTTCGCGTGGCCGAGTACCTCCGATTCAGGGCGCGGCTGAAGGGAGTCTCCGCTCGCGAGGTGACCGCAGCCGTCGACGAGGCCGCGACCAGGTGCCGAATCGACGACGTCCTGAAGCGGCCGATCGGAACGCTGTCGAAGGGGTATCGCCAACGAGTCGGCCTGGCAGACGCCATCGTTCACCGCCCGAGCGTCCTGATTCTGGATGAGCCGACGTCGGGGCTCGACCCGACGCAACGCATGCAGGTGCGACACCTCGTGAAGGACGTCGGCGAGAAACGCACGGTGTTCGTGTCGACGCACATCATCCCCGAGGTGGAGGCGACGTGCGAGCAGGTCGTCATCATTCACCGGGGGAACGTGGTCGCCCGGTCGTCCCTCAAGGACCTGCGGCGCGCTCGGGAATGGCGCCTCCGATGGCGAGGAGCCGCCCGTCCGGGCAGCGAGCTGTCCGACGGAGTCCAGACTCTCCACATCGGATCGGAGTCAGATGGCAGCAGGCTCGCCTCCGAGATCGTCGCGTCTGGCGGCGAACTCGTCGAATTCGGGCCGCAACTCGACTCCCTCGAGCGGACGTTCGCGCGGCTCACCTCGGGGAGTGAAGTCTGATGGGCCGCATTCTCCTGATCGCGCAGCGCGAACTGCGGTCGACCTTCGTGAGTCCCGTGATGTGGTTCGCGCTCGCGCTCGCATGGCTGCTCGAGGGCGGCATGGCCTATCTGTGGTCCCTCCCGGCGAGCGGCGGCGAAGTCTCGCGATTCATCTACGACGCCGCGTCGCGTTGGCTCGCGATCCAGCTGCTGGTCGTCCCGGTCCTGTGCATGCGCATCCTCAGCGAGGAGAAGCGCAGCGGCACCTTCGAAACGCTCATGACCGCTCCGGTCGCCGATCACGAAGTCGTCATCGGCAAGTTCATGGCGGTTTGGGTCGTGCACGCGATCGCGGCCCTCATCGTGCCCATGCTCGCGTTGACGCTCATTCCGTACGGAGGGCGCCCCGACCCCGGGCAACTCATCGCCGCGTACCTGTCGCTTCTCGGCACGGGCAGCGTATTCCTCGCGATCGGCGTCTTCGCCTCGTCGCTGACGCAAGCGCAGGTGCTTGCCGCTTTCATCTCGCTGATCCTCCAGCTGGTCATGTTTCTCGGGCCACCGCTCGTTCTCCAGCAGGTGCCGCCCGAGCACCCGATCGCGTTGAGCCTCCTCAGGGGTTCGCTGGCGACGCACGTCCAGGCGGGCTCGCTCGGAATCCTCGACGGGAACGATTTCACATACCAGCTCGTCATGACGGCGCTGTTTCTCCTGTTCGCCGTTCGCTCGCTGGAGGTTCGCAAATGGCGGTGAAAGAACAGCCGCACGGCGCCCTGACGCGGGGCGCGCAGGTCTCGATCTTCATGAACGTCGTCGTGATCTGCGCGCTCGCGACGCTCCTGGCGTTCGTGATCGTGTTCGTCGTCGGCCGGATCTCGTTCAATCACAGCCTGCGGGCGGATCTCACGCGCGACCACCGGTTCACGATCGATCCGCTCGCACAGTCCATCGTCCGCAAGCTGCCGGTTCCCGTCAGCGTGACGTTCGTCTTCGGGTTCGACGCCGAGATCAAGAAGCGCACGTTGGACCTCGCGGGCCAGCCCCGGGAGAACCTTCTTCTCGAACAATATCGTCCGATCCTTCTGCAGGTCGCGGGACGCGTCACGACGGTCCTCACGGAGTGGAGCAAGTTGTCCGAGAACGTCCGCGTGGACATCGTCGACGCGGAGATGGAACCGGTTCGGGTGAAGGAGGTGGCCGAACGCCAGCATCGCCCCATGTCGGACCTGATCCGGGGCATGAACCAGGTCGTGCTCCGTGCGGGCGATCGGGAGCGCACCGTGCCGATCAACAGAATCGCCCGGATCCAGTGGGGGAACTTCCCTCCGGACCCGCGGTGGCCGGCGGTTCCGCCGGAGATCCTGGGCGACTGGCGCGTGCAGACCGAGCTGACGGATGCTCTCCGTGGAGTCGCCGCCGGAGAGTCCGTGAAAGTGGGAGTGCCGCGCGGAGCCTCGGCGGTGTTCGGACCCGAGTCGAAGGAGTTCGAGGCGCTGACGAGGATCTTGAAGTCCCAGGGCTTCGAGCCGGTGCCCGTCGAGCTGAACCGGGGCGTACCGCCGGAGGTCAGCCTGGTGCTGCTTCCCGGCGTCGGGAAGCTCCTCGGAGTCGAGGAAACGGAGGCCCTCAAGCGCTTCGAAGCGTCCGGTGGTCGGTTGCTGATCTGCTGCGATCCCCGGTTGCCGGAAGGCTACCGCCGCGTTCTCGAGCGCTACGGCGTTCGCGTCGTGGACGGGGAGGTCGAAGACCCGTCCCGGATGTACCCGAATCAAACGAATGCGGCCCAACTGATCTCAGCCGACTTCTGTGTCGGGACACACGAGATCGACCGGCCGCTCGAAGGACGGATCGGCATCCACCTGGGGCTCACACGCCCCATCGAGATCGAGAACCTCACGGCCGAGGGCGGGGTCCGAGTCGCGCTGCTCCGAGCCTCGTCCGACTCGAAGACCGTGCCCGTCGAATTCAAGAGCGAGACCGGCGCCCCCGACTTCATCGAGAACGCGAAGAAGGCGACGCCCAATGCCATCCTCGCCGTCGCGTTGGAGCGCCCGTCGAGCACGTCTCAGAAGGCGCGAGTCGTCGTCGTCGGATCCAGTGACGTGATGAACCCGACGAAGCTCGCCCTCGGCACCCACTACGGCAACCGGGACTTCATCCTGAACGCACTCAACTGGCTCGTGGACCGCAACGCCACGATCGGGGTCGTCGAGGCGGAGGTCGCCGGTTCGCAGGTAGAACTTTCGCCCGAGCTGCTCTCGACGTTCCGCCTTGCGGCGCTCGGTGGATTTCCACTCGTCCTTGCCGTCATCGGCATCGCCGTCTGGCTCCGGCGGAGAAACTGATGTCGCCGCGCACGACCCTCGTCCTCGTCATCCTCCTGGCGGTTGCTGCCGGCGTGGCCTGGTTCGTCAGTCGCAACGAAGCGCCACGTACGGCCGAAGCACGGAGGCTCCTCGCGGGCGTCACTGCGGCGGACGTCGTTCAGGTGAAGATCGCGATCGAAGGCAAGCCGGACGGCACCGTCCTGTTGCGCCGCGCCGGGGCCGGCGACTCGTGGACGCTCGCCGAGACGAATTCGGGAGGTGAGATGGTCCGGCCGGCGCGAAGGCGCAGTGTCGAAAGCCTGCTCGACACCCTGCGTGAGGCGAGTGCCGTCCGCGTGATCGCGGGGGCAAGCCAGGACGAACCGGGCCGGTTCGGGCTCGCGCCAGGCATGCGCCGGTCGGTGACCGTGACGATGAAAGACGGCTCGAACCGCACGATCTGGTTTGGTGCGGACGTCACCGACCAGAGCGTGGCGGCGCGCGTCGATGATCGGTGGCCTCCGGTCGAGGTCGACGGACAGATCGTTCGCGAGGTGATCAAACCTGCCGGTGACTGGCTCGAACGCCACCTCGTGGTCGTCGAGCCGACGGCCGTACGCAGCGTGCGCGTCCAATCCGCGGATCCAGGGATCGGATCCTTCACGGTGGCAAAGGAGTCGAGCCAGTGGATCCTGCGGGCCCCGAGTCTGGCCCGGGCCGATCAGGTGCGGTGCGATCGCCTCGTCGCGACGCTCTCGTCACTCGAGCTTCAGGACGCAGACCCCGCATCTGGCGCGCCCGGGTCGCGCCCAGCGACTCCGCGGCTCGTCGTCGACGTCGAAGCGATCGGATCCGAATCGGCGACGACCATGGAGTTCGGTGATTCCGATCACCGGGGGCTCGTCGCCGCGCGTCGCAAGGGCGACGCCACGTGGGGTTTCGTCCGGCCCCTCATCGTCGAAGCGCTCGGGCGCGGTGCTCCGGATTTCCTCGAACGAACCCTCGTGACACAGGACTCCTCGCGAATCCGCCGTGTTCGGGTTCTGCGCGACGGTGAGACGCTCATCGACGTGGGGCGTCCAGGCGCCGGGCCGTACTTCTTCGCCCCGCCGCCGGAATGGAAATGGCCGCCCGTTCACGGCCAGGTTCCGAAACTCACCCTGGACGCCTCCGCGCAGACGTCGTTCATCGATTCGCTGCAGCGCTTGTCAGTCACGTCCGTCGACGCCGCAGTAAGAGTTCCAAGCCCTCGGCTGACGGTGATCGTCGACGAGGCCGGTGCCACGGAGGCCGACCGGTTGGTGTCTCACCAGATCCTCATCGGTGGAGACGATGGCGGCCAGCGTGCCGTCGACGTGGACGGAGGCCGGCTCACCGGAACGCTCAAGTCGTCGGCCACCGACTTCCTCGAGCGGCCCTATTTTCACCTGCTTGCACGTCAGGCGAACGCCACGGCATGGTTCTCGATTCTCGAGGTCTCGATCGAGGAACCGGGCAGGCGCACGGTCACGATGAAGGCCATGCTGCAGCCCGACCGGACGATCGTCTGGAAGTACAAGGGGCAGGAGGGGGATTGGGCGCCGTTGCCTGTGGAAGTGAGCGATCCGATCCTCACGAAGGTATCCCTGCTCACGGTGAAGTCGTTCGTTTCATCCCGAGCGGTCCCCGAGCACGGTCTCGATCGGCCGCGGCTCATCGTGAAATGGAAGGACACCATCCAGCAGTCGGAGGTGAAGGTCAACGTCGATGCGCCTGGGCAGGTGATGACCTGGCGCGTCGGCGCGCGTGACGGAGCCGGAGCCGATTTCGGCGAGGTGGACATCCATCCCGGGCTGGTGTTCCAAACGGAAGCGCGAGACCTCGATCCGTTCCTGAATCTGCTGAACCGGAAGTGATCCGAGACCGTCGCTACCGCGGAGCCTCGCTGCCGTTCTCGGCGCGCTCCGGCTCGGGCAACGACTCGGACAGTGCCACGCGATTGTGGCCCGCGCGTTTCGCGCGGAGCAGCGCCTGGTTCGCCAGGTGGAAGAGGTTCTCCCACGTGTTCGTGTCCAGCGGGAAGGTGGCAACCCCCGCCGAGATCGTGATCGGCGAGTGGAGCCCCGGCAGGTCCCGGCTGAAGTCGAAGGTCTCGACGGCCAGGCGGACGCGCTCGACGTAGTGGCGCGTGGGACCGGCGGTCGCATCGTTGGGGCGCGGTTTGCCGGTCTCCGGAAGGATGACGGCGAACTCGTCGCCACCCCAACGCGTGACGATGTCCACTTCGCGGAAGCTCCGGCGCAAGACCTGAGCGACCGAACGGATCACGAAGTCGCCAGTGCTGTATCCGTGAAGGTCGTTGAACAGCTTGAACTTGTCGATGTCGATGATGGCGAGTGTGAGGTGGCGGTTGTACCGGCGCGCGCGTTCGAGCTCGAGCACCATCTGCCGTTCGAAGTATCGCCTGTTGAAGAGGCCGGTCAGTGGATCGATCACGGCCATCCGCTGGAGCTCGGCGAACTGGTTCGCGTTCGACACGCTGATCACGAGCTGGCGTGCGAGCATGGTCGCCGACTCGAGGTCCGACTCCTTGAAGACCTCGCCTCCACGGCGATGCGAAAGGGCGACGACGCCGACGAGTTGTCGCTGATCGAGGAGCGGGATCACGAGACACGAGGTGGTGTCCGTGGACCGACCTGCCTCGGTCACCGGAACCGACATGATGATCCGGGGGCAGCGATCGCTCGCGACCTCCGGCGCATAGCGTTCCGCCACCGCGTCCTCGGCCTCGACGGCGCTCCCGAAACCCGACCTGCGAACGACCTCGAGCTGTCGGGAGTCGGTGGCGAGCAGGAGCGAGCCGCGCTCGGCGTCGGCCATCTCCAGGAACATCTCGACGCAGACCGTGAGCAGCTGTTCCTTGTCGCGCTCGAGCTCGGTCAAGCGGCGCACGGCGCCGAGGAGGCGGGCGCCGCGCTGGCCAAAAATGGGAGATGACGCCGCCTGCGGGACGACGGCCGGGGGTGTGTCACCCGGCGTTGGTGGCGGGGCTCGACGTGCCGTCGCATAGGTCAGGGCTTCGACGAGCATGGAGTAGCGGAACGGCTCGGCGATCTGCAGGTCGGCGTAAGGCTCCACTTCCCCGGATCCCGGCTCGTGTCCGACGATCAGGACGACGAAGGGTGCCGACGTGGCCTCGTGGATGCGACGAAGGAAATCGCCGGTCCGGTCGGGAAGGAGCACTTCGCGGACGATCACGCACAGAACGTCCTCCCGCGTCACGAAGAGTACGGCCTCGTACGGTCGCGCCGTCGCGAGCACTCGATAGCCAGCCTCGCGGAGCTGATCCATGTAGTGGGCGAGCGTCGGCTCACCGTCGGTCAGCACGAGGATGGTCTCGCGGCTCGTCGTCACGCGCGGTCTCCCTCTTGCTCGAGGGCTGTGGTGACCACGGGCAGGATCAACACCAGCGTCGACCCTGCCGGCGCCGCGCCCTCGCATTGGAGCGTCCCGCCGCTGCGGCACGCGAGTTCGGCGGCGAGGGCCATTCCCAGGCCACGCGTGTGGCGTTGTGTGCGGAGTAGCGAGGCGATGCCGAATCCATCCGCCGCCGGCGTTGCCGGTGACGCGACGTCGCGAAGGCTGATTCGGACGTGCGCCGGCGTGCTCGAGATCTCGATTTCCAACGGCTCCGGCCGAGCGTCAGCGCGAGCGTCATGCGTGAGGAGGCCGATCATCAGCTCGACGATCGCCGCGTCCGTGTGCACGACCGCGGAGAGCGTGTTTGCACCGACGCAACGGAGGCGGACCTGCGACTCCGGCACGTCCCTCGTCGCCGCGGCGACGGCATCGCACACGCGTACCAGTCCCAGGTGGCGGAGATTCCGCCCTCCGAGTGCCGTCATGGCGAGTGTCATTCGCGCGATGACGTCCAGCTCACGTTGCGCCTGACCGACGAGATCCTGCTGCTTCTCCCGGGTGATGCCGTCGAGGCTCAGCAGGCGAAGCCACCCCACTGCTGCCGTCAGCGGGTTGTTGATCGCGTGGGCCAGGCCTCGAAGGACGTCGTTCATCGGTCCCGGATTCACCTGCGATGGCGCCTGAGCATCCTGGGTGCGGTGGTCAGGCGGCGATGGTGCGATTTCGGAAAGGGCGCGGAGCACTTCATCGAGAAAATACGGCTCGCGCACGACTCGTGAAGCCCAGGGCGGAGCCACGGTGCCGTCGGCGGCGAGTGCGAGCGCTGGAACGGGATTCCCGGCCTCGAAGTTCCCGAGCCCATTCAGCGACTGAGCCGGCCCGCAGCGGGCGATGAGCACCGACGCTCGTCCTGCCCGCACATGACGATCCACTTCGCTGCGAGCGGCAGCGATGTCATCGCAGACGGTCGTGCGAAGACCCTTGCGGTCCAGGAATGCGGCAAGCGCTTGCCGATCCGGCCCAGGGTCGTGCAACAGGACAACTTCTTGGAAGGACCACATGGGGAATGTGGGGGATCCGCCGCCGCTTCCGCCCGTTCCCTCGGAGGTCACTTCCCGCGCGCAATGCGTAAGGCGTTGCGAATCCTCGGCTTGAGACGCGACGGATCAGGCGGCAAGATCATACCCGCCGTCGGACGCAACGTCCAATCGAACGTGCCCGTCCCCGGGGCACGATCCTGGTTCAAGGCCTCGACTGCGGGGCGCCGACACCAGGATGGGTCCCTGGTGCGCCGGCGCAACCGTCGCGCCCGCAAGGCATTCAGCTCAGAAGAAGAGGGAAGAGTGACTCCGGACGTTTCGATCGTCATCCCGCTCTACAACGAGGAGGCCTGCGTCCCGCACCTGCTGGACCGGCTGACCCAATTCCTCGCTACGTTCGGGCGGTCGGTCGAGGTGATCCTCGTCGACGACGGCAGCACGGACCAGACGGCGAAACTCGTCTGTGACCAGCTTCCCAAGCTCCGCGGGTTCAAGCTCGTGAAGCTCCGAAGCAACTCGGGGCAGACGCCCGCGATGGCCGCGGGCATGGCCGAGGCGACCGGCAACGTCATCGTGTTCATGGATGGTGACCTCCAGAACGACCCGAACGACATCCCGCGACTGCTGGCAAAGCTGGACGAGGGGTACGACCTGGTCAGCGGATGGCGCAGGGACCGCAAGGATCGCGCGCTCACGCGGCGGCTCCCCTCGATGGTCGCGAACATGCTCATCGGGATCGTGACCGGTGTCCACCTGCACGACTACGGCTGCACGCTGAAGGCTTATCGAGCACCGGTACTCAAGCCACTACGCCTGTACTCGGACATGCACCGATTCATCCCCGCGCTGAGTTCGCGCGCAGGCGCTCGGATCACGGAGATCGTCGTCACCCACCATGCACGTGCCTACGGGGCAAGCAAGTACGGGCTGAACCGCGTGCTGAAAGTCGCGGCAGACCTGGTGGCGCTGAAGATGATCCTGGACTTCGCGCATCGACCGCTCCACTACTTCGGGATGGCCAGCTTTGCGTTTCTCGTGTTCACCGGCGCGATCATCGCGTTGTGGCTGTCGAACATCGAGCAGGGCTGGCGCGAGGAGTTCATCGTCTTCCCAGCCGTGATCGTGCTCTTCTTCGTCACAGCGCTCTACTTCCTGTTCCTGGGGCTTCTGGCCGAGTTGATCAACCGTGTCGGGCGATCGGACCCGACGGACATCGCGCGGGCAACGGCGGAGGTCATGTGACCTATTCAGCGATTCCGTACGACGTCACGCTCGTCGTTCTCGCAAGTGACGCACGTCCCAAGATAGACCTCACCACCGAGCTCATCTCCGTCTACGGCAGCGCGCTGGAAGACCTGGGGAAGAGCTACGAGATCGTCTTCGTCGACGACGGGGTTGGCGGGGACTTCCTGCGGTACGTCGAGCGACTCTGCCAGGAGCGCTCGAACGTTCGTGCGATCAGGTTCCGGCGCGCGTTCGGCGAATCTGTGGGAATCGCCAGCGCGGTCGGTCTCGCGCGGGGTCGGTACATCGTGACGACGACCTGGTATCAGCAGGTCGGTGTGGACGCGATCCGCAAGGCTCTTCAGCTGCTCGACACCAATGCGCACGACTACGTCGCGGTGAGACGTGACAGGCGCGTGGACTCTGCGTTCGCGCGTGTCCAGTCCTGGGCGTTCAACGCCTACACGCGGATGCTGACCAAGACCGATCTGCAAGACCTGAACTGCTCGTTCAGGGCATTCCGCCGCGAGGTCGTCGAGGAGCTGTCTTTCCACGGCGACTTGTTCCGCTTCATCGCCGTCTTCGCCGTGCAGAAGGGATTCCGAGTCATCGAGATCCCCGTACAGCACGTTCGCGAGGAAGGACGGAGCACGCTGTACACCCCGGGTGTGTACATCCGCCGGCTCCTCGACATCCTGTCGATCTTCTTCCTGATCAAGTTCACGCGCAAGCCATTGCGGTTCTTCGGAATGGTGGGCTCGGTGTTCTTCGTGCTGGGACTGATCATCTGCGCGACGATGCTCTACTTCCGCTTCCTCGCGGACCGGCGCCTCGGACTCGCCGATAACCCGCTCCTCGTGCTCGGGGTGTTCCTCCTCGTGCTCGGCATCATCGTCGGGAGCATCGGTCTGATCGGGGAGATCATCATCTTCCTTCAGGGTCGCGAGCTTCGGGACTATCACATCGAGCGAGTCATCACGGGTGAGACGCCACCCGGCGGAGCGGCATGACCACCATCTGGACACTGGACTCGAGCCTCGAAGGGCGTTGGTCGGATTACGTCCAGCGCCACCCGCAGGCGACGATCTTCCACGAACTCGCGTGGCGGGACATGCTCGTCCGAACGTTCCCGCACGTGCCGCACTACCTCCTCGCGGAGCAGAAGGGGCGGACCGTCGGTGTGCTTCCCATCGTGGAGATCCGGTCGATCTTCTTCGGAGTGTCGATGGTTTCGCTCCCGTTCGGTGTCTACGGCGGCATCCTCGCCGATGACCCGGAGGTTGCGCGTCATCTCGCGGATGCCGGGCGCAAGGTCGCCATGGCGAGTGGCGCCAAGTACGTCGAACTCCGACACCTTCACGATCCCGGCATCGACCTGCCGTCGACCGACCTGTACGTCACGTTCATCGCTGACGTGCCCGCGACGAAGGAGGAGTGCCTGAACCGCATTCCGCGCAAGGCCCGCGCCGAGGTACGCAAGGCGCTGGCGCGTCCCGGGCTCACGATCGACACACACAGCCGCGACGTCGAGGAGTTCTACCTCCTGTTCGCGAACAACAAGCGCTCGCTCGGCTCTCCGATCTTCCCGAAGAGTCTCTTCTGGCGCGTGCTCGAGACCTTCGGCGAACGCTGTTTCATCATGCGCGTCCGTTACGAGGGAGAGACCGTCGCCGCCGTCATGTCCCTGGTCCATCGCGATTGGATCATGCCGTACTACTCGGGCGCCGCCGACAACGCGACGGAGCTGTCGGCCAACAACGTGATGTACCACGCATTGATGGAATGGGCCTGCGAGCACGGGCTGAAGAAGTTCGACTTCGGACGCAGCCGTCGCGAAACGGGCAGCTACTTCTTCAAGAAGAACCAGGGATTCGAGCCCACGCCCCTGCGGTACCAGTACCTGCTGGACGAGAGCGGCCGGTTGCCTTCGATGAACCCGGACAACCCGAAGTTCAACCTAGCGCGCCGCCTCTTCAAGAAGCTGCCGTTGCCCGTTGCCGAGAAGCTCGGCTCCTTCGTTTCGAAGCGGATGCCCGTCTGAGTCCGGCGGGGTTCGGGCGTTAGCATCCGCGCTCACGATGTCCGTGGCCCCAACGACAGACGCCGTCATCGCCGAACTCCGCGCCGCGCTCGGTGCTCCGGGGCTTCTCACGAGTCCGGAGGATCGCAGCCTCCATGGTTCCGACGCGTCGCGCCAGGCCGGGGACTGCGTGGCGGTCGCGCGACCCGCGACCGAGGCCGAGGTCGTCGCCGTCGTGACGATCGCTCGGCGTCACGGACTCACGCTGGTTCCACGCGGTGCCGGGACGTCCCCGACAGGCTCGGCGTCGTCGCGGCGTGAGCAGCTCGTCGTGGACCTCTCGCGCATGAATCGGATCGTCGACGTCGACCAGCGCGACCTCGTCGCGGTCGTCGAACCCGGCGTTCTCACGGGAGCCTTCCAGTCCCACGTCGAGACGTTCGGGCTCTTCTATCCGCCAGATCCGGCGTCCAGCCGCTTCTCGACGCTCGGAGGCAACGTTGCGACCGCGGCGGGCGGCCTGCGAGCGGTGAAGTACGGCGTCACGCGCGACTACGTCCTCGGCGTGCGCGCCGTCCTGGCCGACGCGTCGACCCTGCAGGTCGGCGGCCGCGCGCTGAAGCGCTCGGTTGGATACGACCTCACGCGGCTCTTCGTCGGCTCCGAAGGGACGCTCGGCATCATCACCCAGTTGACTTTGCGGCTCATCCCGAGACCGCGAGCATCTGCGACCATCCTGGCCTCGTTCGATTCGGAAGTCGGTGGTTTCGCCGGCGCCGATGCGGTTCTCGAGGCCGGCGTCCTTCCACGCGCACTGGAGTACATGGACGGCGACGTCGTCCAGATCGTGAGCGGGTTCCTCGGGGAGGTGCCCGATGTGCGATGCCGCTCGAGGCTCCTGATCGAGGTGGACGGATCGGAAACGGCGGTCGCAGAGGAGACGCATTCGGCCGTCGAGGCCCTCCGGCGCGCGGGGGCGTACGAGGCGCGACACGCATCGTCGGCCGCCGAGCGCGACGCGCTCTGGAAGGGTCGCCGCGGGATCTCGCCCGCCGTCTATCGAGTCTCGGCCGCGAAGAAGTCGGAGGACCTGGGCGTCCCACGCGGGCAGCTCGCCGACGCGATCGCCGAGATCAAGGCCGCCGGACGGGACGCAGGGATCCGGATCCTGGCCTATGGCCATGCTGGCGACGCGAACCTGCACGTCAACTTCCTGTACGATCCCGCCAAGCCCGGTGATCGGGAGCGGCTCGCAACGGCTCGGCAACGCGCACTGGCCATCGTGATGCGCCGCGGCGGGACCATCTCCGGCGAACATGGGATCGGAAACACGAAGCTCGACGCGATGAAGTCGGAGGTCGGCGCCCGAGCGCTCGAGCTCATGCAGGGCGTGAAACGACTCTTCGATCCAGATGGGATCATGAACCCGGGCAAGGCGGTGCCCGCAGGACGAACGGAGGAGACAGAGACATGCGAGTCCTCGTAGCTGACGACGAAAAGTCGATCACGCTCACACTCGAAGAGGATCTGCGGGAGGCGGGCCACGTGGTCGAAGTCGCCAACAGCGGCGACGACGCGCTCGCGGCCATCCAACGTGAACGCTTCGATTGCGTCGTTTCCGACATCAACATGCCAGGCATCAAGGGCGACGAACTGCTGCGGCGCATCAAGGCCGCGGACGCGTCCACGGCCGTGATCCTCGTCACTGGTTACGGGTCGATCGACTCCGCCGTGAAGGCCATGAAGGAAGGGGCCGCGGACTACATCCTGAAGCCGTTCCGCAACGAACAGATCGTTCACGCGCTGGCGCGGCTCGATCAGGTCCGCGCCCTCGTCGCGGAGAATCGGACGCTTCGTGAACAGCTGGGAGAGGTCACGAGCTTCGGAAACATCGTCGGCCAGAGCTCGGCCATGCAAGAGGTCGTCCGAACCGTGAAGACCGTCGCGAAGACGGACGCGACGGTGTTGATCCAGGGCGAGACGGGAACGGGCAAGGAGGTGATCGCCCGCGCCATCCACAGCAACAGCGCGCGCCGCAATCAGCCATTCATCGCCATGTCCTGCGCCGCGATCCCGTCGACCTTGCTCGAGGATGAGCTGTTCGGGCACGAACGCGGTGCGTTCACGGATGCGAAGGACAAGAAGCTCGGACGCTTCGAGCGCGCCGAGGGCGGCACGTTCTTCCTGGACGACATCGATGACCTCGCCCTCGCAACACAGGTCAAGCTCCTGCGCGTGCTGCAGGAAAAGGAAGTCGAACGGCTGGGCGGGGACAAATCGATCAAGGTCAATGCGCGCGTGATCGCCGCGACGAAGGTCGATCTGAGGGCCCACGTGCGGGAGGGTAAGTTTCGCGAGGACCTTTACTACCGCCTGAACGTCGTGCCGCTCCTCCTGCCGGCATTGCGTGAGCGGAAGGGCGACATCGCGCTGCTCGTCCACCACTTCGTGAAGAAGTACGCGGGAGATCGCGACTACGAGGTCAAACCGGAAACGCTCGAGTTGATGGACCAGTACTCGTGGCCAGGGAACGTCCGCGAGCTGGAGCATGCCGTGGAACGCGCCATCGCACTCGCCGGCCAGTCGCGGATCCTCAAGCGCGAGCACCTCGTCGAGATGTCCCCGAACTTCAAGCAGGCGGTGAAAGCCCCGGACAAGCTCCGTCCCCTGAAGGAGGTCGTTGAGGAGGCGGAGATCGAGCACCTGCGGTACGTCCTGAAGATGACGGGCAATCACAGGGCGCAGGCGGCGTCGGTCCTCGGGATCAGCCGCAAGAACCTGTGGGAGAAGCTCAGGCTCTACGGGATCGCGGACGGGGAGGAGTGATGGAGAACGGCCCGGCCGTCTTCGTCTCGGACGTGCATCTCTACTTCGGCGGAGAGGCCTACCTCTCCAACTTCGTCGCCTTCCTGGGTGCCGTCCCGGGCCTCGCGTCGCGCCTGTTCATCCACGGAGACCTGTTCGACTTCTACGTCGGGGGCAAGCAGGGGAGCCTCGAGTTCTATCGGCCGCTCTTCGACGGCATCGGCGCTCTGACACGTCAGGGCGTCGCGGTCACGCTCCTGGCTGGCAATCGGGACTACCTGTTGGACCGCACGTTCGTCGACCAGGGTGCCCGGCTCGCGCCCGATGAGATCGACCTCGAGCTCGGCCGTTTCTCCGTCCACCTGTCGCACGGCGACGAGTTCTGCGTCCACGACCACAGCTACCAGATGGCCAAGAAGATCCTCCGATCGCCTCCCATGCGGTGGATCGTCCAGGCCCTGCCCGCGGGCGCGGGGATCTTTGCGGCGCGCCGGTACCGCGCGATCTCGGCGCGCAAGACGGCTCGCCTGAAGGAGACGGAAACGAACCGGCTGGGATCGATCCTCGACGGTGTGACCGGTCTGCTGTCGCGACGGCAATACGACATCGTGATCTGCGGCCACATCCATCACCTCGCCGAAACGCCGGTCAGCGGCACGCGCGGGTCGGCCCGGCTGTTCACCACTGGGGCGTGGGAGGACGGGCCCAACTACCTTCACTTCGACGGCGGGGACCTGCGGATCCGACGTTTCGATCCCGGGAAACCCCAGTCCTGACCGGACTTGGCCCCTTTCCGAGGCGTTGGAAGCGCCGTAGCATTCTGGCCCGAGTTTTTGGGGCGTGCCGTCCAACCGAGCGTGCCCCGCTCGCCTCCCGAGAGACCCACCCCGAGTGATCGTGACCATCGATGGGCCGGCCGGCGCCGGCAAGAGTACGACCGCGAAGCGTGTCGCGGCGAGGCTCGGGTTCCGCTACCTCGATTCCGGGGCCATGTACCGCGCCGTGACGGTCGCGGCACTCGACGCCGGAACGCCCGTCGACGACGGGGCCGCCCTCGGGAAGCTCGCCCACGGACTCCGCATCGATCTCCCCACGGACGGTCGCGTCCTCCTCGATGACCGTGACGTCACGCGCGAGATTCGGACGGAGAGGGTTACCGCCAACGTCTCCGCCGTCAGCGCCCACCCCCAGGTTCGCTCCGCGATGACGGAGCTCCAGCGCCGGGTCGGCGCGTCGACCGACCTGGTCTGCGAGGGCCGGGACATGGGGACCGTCGTGTTCCCGGGCGCAGCCGTGAAGATCTACCTGGACGCGTCGCTGGAGACGCGTGCCGAGCGCCGACGCGCCGAACTCGCGACAGCGGGGGAGGCCGTCACCCAGGCCGAGCTGGTTGCCCGTCTCCGCGTCCGCGACGAGCGCGACTCCACTCGCGAACACGCGCCACTCGTGCGGATGAACGATCAAACAGTCGTCGACACCACGAACCACACCATCGACGAGGTGGTGGAGATCATCGTGGCCCACGCCATCAAACACAAAGGATCAGTCAACGGGAACGCGGGGCGGAGCGAGCCCACCGCACGCGGTCCCTCGGGGAAGGACGCGGTGTCCTTTCCGAAACGGTGATGCGGCTCCCGTCGATCGTGCGACACGCGTGAGGGTTCGCTTCCGAACGGACGAACCACGGCGGTCACGACCGGCGTTGCGATAGACAACAAGGTTTCCATGTCAACAGTCCAATCCCGCGCCCTCGTCAAGAAGTTCACTTCGTCCAACGACGACATCGAGAAGCTCCTCGCGCAGGAGCTCAGTGGTACGCCAGACCTCGCCGGCGACCTCGACGCCGCTGGCGAACGCTCGGTCAAGAGCGGCTCGATCGTGAAGGGGCGCGTCATCGAGGTTCGCAGCGACGAAGTGCTCATCGACTTCCGCTCGAAGTCCGAAGGCACCGTCCAGATCTCGGAATTCGGCGAGAAGGTCCCCCAGGTCGGCGACGAGATCGAGGTCTTCCTCGAGGACGCCGGCGACACGCGTGGACTTCCCGAACTCTCGAAGCGCAAGGCCGACCGCATCCGCGGTTGGGAGCGCATCATCACGACGCACAAGGAAGGCGACGTCGTCAAGGGCATGTGCGTCCGCAAGATCAAGGGCGGACTCCTCGTCGACATCGGCATCCCGGTCTTCCTGCCGGCGTCCCAGATCGAGATCCGTCGCGCGGGCGACATCTCCCAGTACATCGGCAAGGAAGTCGAGGCGCGGATCATCAAGATCGATGAAGCGCGCATGAACATCGTCATCTCCCGCCGCAAGATGCTCGAGGAAGGGCGCGAGACGAAGAAGCGCGACCTGCTCTCGAACCTCACCGAGGGGCAGATCCGCCGTGGCGTCGTCAAGAACATCGCCGACTTCGGCGCGTTCGTCGACCTGGGCGGCATCGACGGTCTCCTCCACATCACGGACATGGCGTGGGGTCGCATCAACCACCCGTCCGAGATGCTGTCGATCGACGACATGATCGACGTGAAGGTCCTGAAGTTCGACCAGGAGTCGGAGCGCATCGCGCTCGGCCTCAAGCAGAAGACGCCGTCGCCGTGGGAGAACATCGAGGATCGCTACCAGCCCGGCATGAAGCTGCAGGGCGAAGTGGTGAACGTCATGTCCTACGGTGCGTTCGTCAAGCTCGAGGAAGGCGTCGAGGGCCTGGTCCACATCTCCGAGATGTCGTGGACGCGCCGGGTCAACCACCCGAACGAATTGGTCCAGCCGGCCCAGATCGTCGACGTGGTCGTCCTGAACGTGAACGCCCAGAAGCAGGAGATCTCCCTCGGCATGAAGCAGGTCGAGGAGAACCCCTGGGACGTCGTCGAGCAGAAGTACCCGGTCGGCACGATCATCCGCGGCCGGGTCCGCAACCTCACGAACTACGGCGCCTTCGTCGAGATCGAAGAGGGCATCGACGGCCTGCTCCACGTCTCCGACATGTCGTGGACGCGCAAGGTGTCGCACCCCTCCGAGATGCTCAAGAAGGGCGACATGGTCGAGGCGATCGTCCTCTCCGTCGATCAGGAGAAGAAGCGCGTCGCCCTCGGCATGAAGCAGCTGTCGGAGGATCCGTGGGATTACGACATCCCGAACCGCTACCTCGTCGGTGCGGACCTGGATGGCGTCGTCACCAAGATCACGAACTTCGGCGTCTTCGTTCAGCTCGAGTCGGACCTCGAGGGTCTCCTTCACATCTCGGAGCTCTCCGAGACGAAGGTCAACAACCCCGAGGAAGTCGTCTCCGTCGGTGACAAGGTGCGCGTGAAGGTCATCAAGGTGAACCCGGAGGAGCGGAAGATCGGCCTGACGCTGCTCGAGGTCGTCGAGGCCGCACCGCGTCCCGCCACGCCACCCGAGGGCGAGGCGACGCCGGCCGCGACGGAAGGCGAAGGGGAGCCCGCGGGCGACAACGGCGAGAACGCCTGAACGATCGGGGGTGCCGTGGGAATTCCTACTGAGTCTCGCGGCAACCGACGTTCGACATGGAGCCGGGGCGTGACCGGATCATTCGGTTTCGTCTCGGCTCTCATCGTCATCTCATTCCTCGGCGGTGCGTGCGCCGAGCCGAGCGCGGATGTCGCCCCCTCGGGTCCACAACCGCTCGTCATCCCCCGGGCCAATGCCGCACGGGCGACCGAGAGCGGTCCCAGCGCCGAACCGGACCTGATGACGCCGGCGCAAATCGCTGACGGACTGCATCGCCTGCAGCTCGCCGTCGAGGACGGCGATTACGAGACCGCACTGCAGGTCGGCGACGAACTCCTGCGTCGCGGCGTCGCCGGGACTGACCGAGACAAGGTCGAGTCCGCACGCATGAATGCCAAGCAGCATCTCATGCAGAGCTTCTATCTGGACGCCGTCATCCGGCTCGACAGGACGAGAGTGACCGTGGGGGAGTCCATCACGGGTGAAGTCGCATTGCTGAACCTCTCGCCCGAAACGCTCGTGATCGCGGATGAGGCCGAGGTTGCCTCCGGTGGCGCGCCGTCGAATTCCCGAACGCTCTTGCGCATGGAGACGGACTACACGGAGTTCGGCTTCGACGGTACCCAGGTACACGACCGGTTGACGCAGAACACCTTGATCGGGGAGCCGGTCACTCTCGCGCCCGGCAAGCGGCACTTGATCCCGATCAAGATCGACACGATGGATCAGAACCCATCGGGCATCTCGCTCAAGGAGTACGTGGTCTCGGGAACGCTCTACATGGCGCAGCTCAAAGTGGGCGAGGAACTCGTCCCCGGGAACCTCGTGCTGAAGCCGACTCGGGTGCGGGTGTTCCCGCGCAACTGGGAACACCTCTCGCAAAGTCCCGTCACGCGACTCGACGAGGCGCTCAAGCGGCGAAGTCCCCCACACGTTCCGCTCGCGGCTGCGCTCGTCGCGCCAGAGTCACGACGGTCGGCGTTGGACGTGATCCGCAGAGCCTTCGACGATCAAACGAAGACCGGGCCCGATCAGGCGACTCGCGTGGCCGCGTGCGTCGCCTTGCGGATCCTCACGGGTGAGGACCGCAGGCCAGAGCCGTCTGCCTGGCACGACCGACTTCTCGAACTGACGAACTGAGGCGCGATTGCGCCCGGATTGGACGGACCCGCGTGTTGTTTGACCTCGTCTGTTTCGGCGGCGACGCGATCATCGACGGTTCGAGGCGTCGGGCGAACGTGGGGATTCGCGAAGGCAGGATCGCTGCCATCACGACGGAGCCCATCCGCGGCGCGCAGGAGATCGACTGCACTGGCGTGGTGGTGCTGCCAGGTTGCATCGACACGCACGTGCACTTCCGAGAGCCTGGGCGGACGGACAAGGAGGACTTCGGCACCGGCACGCGAGCGGCCGCCGCCGGGGGAATCACCACGGTTCTCGAGATCCAGAACAACGAGCCGCTGACGACGAGTGCCGACGCGGCTCGCGAGAAGCTGGCGATGATCGCGCCGAAGTCCCGCGTGAACTTCGGTATCTACGGCAACGTCGGCGTCCAGAACCTCGATCAGCTCGGCTCGATGTGCGAGTCAGTCATCGCGTTCAAGGCGTTCATGACACAGAGCGTGGGCCCGCTGACGATCACGGACATCGGTGACCTCGCGAAGGCGTTTCGCGCCGTGGCGAAGATCGGTCGCGTCCTCGCCGTCCACGCAGAATCGGACGGAATCAACAAGCTTGCACGCCAGGGGCTGCCGGACATGGCATCGTCGCACGTCCTCGCGAGGCCCGCCCTCTCCGAGGCCGTCGCCGTCGGTGAAGCCATCGAAATGGCGCGTGCCTTCGGAACACGGCTTCACCTGCCGCACCTGTCCACCGCACGGGCCGTAACGCTCGTCGAGCGCGCAAAGGCCGACGGGCTCGACATCACGGCCGCCACGTGCCCGCAGTACCTGTTTTTCACCGACGACGACGTGGCGGCGGTCGGCAACTGGCTGAAGATCAATCCTTCCATCAAGTCCAAGGCGGATCAGGATGGGCTGATCGATGGGATCCGACGGGGCGTGATCGACCATGTCCACTCGGACCACGCACCGCACACGACGGCCGAGAAGTCGCAGAATTTCGGGGCCGCTCCGTCCGGTTTGCCCGGGATCCAGCACCAGGTTCCGGTTCTCCTGGACCTGTGTGCCCGGGGGCTCCTCACGCTCCTGGACGTCGCCCGCCTCATGGGCGAAGCGCCGGCACGGGCCTTCGGGTTGGCCGAGCGTGGGGCGATCCGGGTTGGCTACCACGGGGACCTCACGGTCGTCGACCCAGGGGCGGTCCAGTCTCCCGCCGTGGACGAACTCTTCTCGAAGACAGGACATTCGCCCTACGTCGGTCGCCGGCTGCAAGGCCGGGTGCTCGCGACGGTTGTCGGCGGACGTATGATCTTCCGCGACGGGCGGATCGTCGATGACTCCGTCCGTGGAGTGCGGGTCGAATCAGCCGGCTGACGCTCGATCCGGCGCCCCCTCCGCGCTCGCGCCCCTGGACCGACTCTCGGGAGATGGATATGTCACGCTGCCTCTTTGGACTCGCGTTCGTGCTGTGCCTCGCCGGAATGCTCCGTGCCGACGAGGTGAAGACGAAGGACGGCAAGGTCTACAAGAACCTGACGCTGAAGCAGGAAACGGCGACGCAGTACACGTTCGTCGACCTGGACGACAAGAAGATCGTGTTGGCCAAGTCTGCGGTCGAGTCCTACGAGAAGAAGCCCACGGTTCGTGACGAGTTCAACGATCGACGCAAGGCTGCCAACTCGACCGATGCGAAAGCGCTCATCGAGCTGGCGAAATGGGCCAAGGGCGAGGGATTGGGCAAGGAGGCCCGCGCTCTCTACGGCGAGATCGTGAAGGCTGACCCGGAGAATGCGGAAGCCCAGGCTGCACTCGGGAACGTGAAGAAGGACGGAAAATGGATCCCTGCGGCCGAGGCAGAAGCGGCGCGCCAGAAGGAAATGGCTCCGCGCTTCAAGGCCCTGAACTTCGTGCAGCAGAAGGACGGAACGTGGATCGCGCCCGCCGAGGCGTCGATCAAGAAACTCGGGCTCGTCCAACACGAGGGCTGGTGGGTCACGAAGGAGCTCAAGAAGAAGATCGAGGATCAGGGGCTGCGGAACTGTGAAGGTGAATGGCTCACGAAGGAGGAGCAGGCGAAGTTCGACGCGGGCCAACGCAAGTACAAGGGCGCATGGAAGGAGACTGCGGATCTCGACGAACTTCATCAGAAATGGGACGACCCTTGGGTGTTCAAGAGTCAGCACGTCGAACTCCACACGACTCTGCGACACAAGCGTTCCTCGATCCTCCTGAAGGTGGCGGAGGATGCGGTTGCCGCCGCGATCGCCATGAGCGGGATCGAGCCGGACGTCTACGGCGACGCAGGACTCCTGGTCATTCGGCTCGGCAAGAGCACCGACGAGTATCGGGCCTTCGGCGCGGCTGCCAAACCCGATTGGGCGGCGTTCCGGTCGAGCGACGATGGCATGTTCTATTCGCCGCTCGCCGAGAAGAAGCGCGGCGGTGCGTTCACGTTCTTCCAGGACGAGGACTACGTGAAATGGTGGGTCGGGCGTGCGGCCGCCGAGGCGTACATCGGCCGCTTCGCGGACATCACGAAGCAGGACCCGAAGCTCCTCGATGCATTCACGTCGTTCTTCTCCGGCTTCTACGCGGGCCCGACGGGAATGAAGTATCGGCCGCCGTACAAGCAGGCCTGTTTCATCTGGCCGAACGCCAAGGCCGAGACGACGGACGCCGCCAAGCTCCTGGACGGAGTCCAACGGAAATCCCCCGGTTCCATCATGAAGGCTGGCTACTTCCTGCAGTTCCTCGCGCAGCGGTCGCCGGACGGCATGAAGGACGCGTTCGTGCAGTTCCTCGCGGGCTCGATGAATCGCGACGGCATCAAGACGGCGATCCTCGGGAACATGGAAGCTCCGGTGCTGGAGGCCGAGTTCCACAAGTTCGATGAGAAGACCGTCAGCACGTACCAGCCACCGGACAAATGAGCGTGCTTCAGTTGAAGCATTCGGGATCTTGACTTCGTGCGGGATTGTCGACTACCATCCCGCCCGAGATGAGAGCCGGCCGGCTTCAGGAAGCCGCCGGTTTTGGGTGTGTGCGGCGCTTCGGGAATGGGGGACTGCTGAGAACCGACTGATCAGTGCGTGCACGAGCAGGCGGGGTCGTCGACAGGCGGCGCCTCGTGCTGCGTGAGAACCCCTCTCATGAAATTGTGCCATCGATGTCAGCACCCATGGCTCTCCAGTGGGAAGCCAGGGTTCAACAACACCTGCGAGAAGTGCGGCATGTCGCTGCACGCCTGCGAGAACTGCAGGTACTTCGTCCCACGGGGCCAGATTCGCTGCCTGATTCCAAACACGGAGCGCATCCTGGACGCGAGGGCGGGAAACCGCTGCAACTCGTTCGACTTCCAGGAGACGACGACGGGCGCGAAGACGGAGGGCGCAGCCTCCATGAACGGCCAGTCCAACCCGCAATCGGCGCGCGAGGTCTGGGAGAGCTTCTTCAAGTAGTCGCCACGGCGACCAGCGGTGGGATAGCGCGACCTCGAGTGATGGCGCCGTGTAGACC
Source organism: Planctomycetota bacterium (assembly GCA_044222185.1). Lineage (GTDB taxonomy): Bacteria > Planctomycetota > CAIWVZ01 > JBGANV01. Next base: position 944,616 of record JBGANV010000001.1, on the reverse strand, counting down.
GCGGCGCAGTCGTTTCGGCGAAAAACCCATAGTCTTGTGGTCATAACAAGGATTATTGGACGTCATGCGTGCGCGTGGAAGTACACGTCCTGATCGATCCACTCCGCTGATCGCGCCCCGTCGGACTCGCCTCACCCGGTCAGATCCCAGCCACTTTCGTGACCGCCACCGGGCACCCCAGGCCCGAGCGTCGGAGGTCACGGTGCCCGGTCCGCCTCACGCCGCGCGAGCGACGACGACGACGCCCCATCCCCTGTGAGTTCACACCGCGCGTTTGTCGGCTCGCGCGCGTCGCAACGGCACCCGAACGAGCCGTCACGGGCGCGAATCGATGAGCCATCGGATCCGTCGCCGGCGACGCGCCGACCCGAGACCGGGTCGGCCATGCGTCGCACCGAACGGGCTCGCGACGAACCGTCGCCGCGGCCCCGGCCCCCGATGACGCGCCTATCGAGCCGAACCGCGCGCCAGCTTGTTCAACGCCGAGCCCGCCTTGAACCAGTCGATCTGCTCCTGGTTCAGCGTCTGCCGAAGCCTCAACGTCTCCGTCGTCCCGTCGGCATGATGGAGCGTCGCCGTCACATCGCGCCCCGGCGCCAAGGACGCAAGGTCACGAATCGAGATCCTGTCGGTCTCCCGGACCTTCTCGTAGTCGGCGGCATCCGCGAACGTCAGCGGAAGCACGCCCTGCTTCTTCAAATTCGATTCGTGAATGCGAGCGAACGAGCGAACGATCACGGCGGCGGCGCCGAGGAATCGCGGCGACATGGCCGCGTGCTCCCGGCTCGAGCCTTCGCCGTAGTTGCTGTCGCCGACGGCGATCCAGCGCTTCCCGGAGGCCTTGTAGGCCCGCGCGATCTGCGAGAACGACTCGCCCCGCGATCCCGTGAGCTGGTTGAACCCCTTTCCGGCTTCACCCGTGAAGGCGTTGACTGCACCCAGGAACATGTTGTCGCTGATGTTGTCGAGGTGGCCTCGGAACTTGAGCCACGGCCCCGCGGGTGAAATGTGATCCGTGGTGCACTTGCCCTTGGCCTTCAGCAGCACGGGGCATTCGACGTAGTCCTTTCCGTCCCAGGCCGCGAACGGGCTGAGCAGCTGAAGTCGCTTCGACTTCGGGTCGACCGCGATCTGGACGCGATCCCCGTCGTCGGCCGGCGCCAGGTAGCCGGAGGTGAGCTTCGTGAAGCCGGCTGGCGGGAGGTCGGGCGCCGGGGCCGGCTCGCGCAGCGTCACCGTCTTGCCGTCCTTCGTCGTGATCGGTTGCTTCGTCGGGTCGACGTCCAGTCGGCCCGCCGCAGCGTACGCCATCACGATCTCGGGGCTCGCGATGAATGCCAGCGTGCCGGCGTTGCCGTCATTGCGCGCCGGGAAGTTGCGGTTGAACGACGTGATGATCGCGTTCGGGACGCCATCCTTCATGTCGTCGCGCTTCCACTGGCCGATGCACGGGCCGCACGCGTTGGCCAGCACCGTCGCACCAGCTGCGGTGAGTGTCGTCAGCAGTCCGTCCCGTTCGATCGTCGCACGCACCCGCTCCGATCCGGGAGTCACGAGAAGCGACGCCGTCAGCTTGCCGCCCACGGCAGCGATCTGCTTGGCCACGTCGGCCGCGCGCGTGATGTCTTCGTACGACGAGTTCGTGCAGGATCCGATCAGCGCCGAGCTGAATGTCGCGGGCCACCCCTCGGCCTTCGCCTCGGCGGCGAGCTTGGAGATCGGTCGCGCGCGATCTGGGGTGTGCGGCCCGACGATCCGCGGCTCGAGCTTCGAGAGATCGATCTCCACCACACGATGGAAGAACTTCTCGGGCGACTTCTCGACCTCGGGGTCCGCCGTCAGGAGTGCCTGATTCTGCACCGCGAGATCCGCGAGCGGCCCACGTTCTGTGGCCCGCAGATACCGCTCCATCGCAGGGTCGAACGGGAACACGCTCGTGGTCGCGCCGAGCTCGGCGCCCATGTTCGTGACGGTCCCCTTGCCCGTGCAGGAGATCGATCGCGCGCCCTCCCCCAGATACTCGACGATCCGATTCGTGCCGCCGCTCACGGTGAGGATGCCGCAAAGCTCGAGGATGACGTCCTTCGGTGCCGTCCAGCCGTTCAGCCGTCCCTTGAGCACGACACCGATGAGCTCGGGGTTCTTCACCTCCCACGGAAGGCCTGCCATCACGTCGACCGCGTCCGCGCCGCCCACGCCGCACGCCAGCATTCCGAGCCCGCCGGCGTTGGGCGTATGCGAGTCCGTTCCGATCATCAGTCCGCCCGGAAAGGCGTAGGTCTCGAGCACGACCTGGTGGATGATTCCCGCTCCGGGCTCCCAGAAGCCGATGCCGTACTTCTCGCAGACGGAACGGAGGAAGTCGTAGACCTCGCGATTCTCGTCCAATGCGACCTTCATGTCGTTCGCGGCCCCGGCGTTCGCACGGATCAGGTGATCGCAGTGAACGGTCGATGGAACGGCGACCCGCTTGATCCCCGACTGGGCGAACTGGAGCAATGCCATTTGAGCCGTCGCGTCCTGCATGGCGACGCGATCGGGGCGGAGCTGCAGGTACGACTTGCCCGCCGTCAGATCCTGCGCCGCCGGGTCATCGAGATGTCCGAAGAGGATCTTCTCGGTGAGCGTCAGCGGGCGGCCGAGGCGCTTGCGGATGATGGGCAACGTCCGGGCGATCCGGTCGTATGAGGCTTTCACGAAATCCGGTGTCGATTCGATGTTCTTGGACATCTGTTCGGGTCTCCGTTGCCCGGTGTCTCGATCGCGAGTTCGCGATCCGGGCCATCCATCGATCATGCGGGGCGGATGCGGGCCGTTGCTCCCAGATCCAGGCGGACGCCCGCGCCCCGAGCGTCGATCGGCGTCCGACGTCGCACTTTGAGCGATGTTGCGCCCGACTCCAAGACCATCAGGTCGCGGACCGCAGGTACTCGAGGAGCATGTGGAACTGGAAGTGCAGGTCCTGCTCATCGACACCCAACGGACTCTTGAAGAAACAGGCCAGATGCGACATCGGCCCGGACTCTCCGCGGCGACGCGCCGCCGCTGAAAACCGGGCGAGATCGATCACCAACGGCGCCGCCAGGATCGCGTCGCAACCCTGCCACGTGAACTGCAGCGACATCTTGTAGTCGAGGAACCCCTCGAAGTGGATGAAGTCCCAAGCCGTCTTCAGGTCGCTGAGACTCCGGACGTAGTCGATGGCGACATGCGTGTGGAGCGGGTAGCCCAGGATGCTCGACAGCACCGAGTCCTTCGTCTTCAGTTTGGACGCCTTGTTCTCGGGATCGGCGAGGATCTGGCCGTCGCGATCGCCGAGCATGTTGTATCCCTGCCAGCTGAGCACTTTCAGGTGGCGGTACTTGAACATGGGGGCGAGGGCGGACTTCACGAGTGTCTCCCCCGTCTTGCCGTCGCTTCCGACGAACGGCACCCCGCTCTCGCGCCCGAGTTGCTGGAGCGCGGGAGTGAGCGCGGCGTTGCTCGGGGTGAAATTGACGTAGGCACATCCGGCTTCGAACGCGGCCATCGTGTACAGAGTGCTCGCGCGCAGGTGCTTCGGCTCGTTGCGAGCGACCGCCGCGCGCAGCGCCGCCAGATCCGTGTGCTCCGGGGCCTTTGCGATCGGAGGCTCCGTCGACGCGAGATTCACGACGACGACCTGATCGAGCGCGTTCGACGCGCGGAACTCCTCGATGTCCTTTCGGATCCGGGTCACGACGGCACGGAGGCTTCGCGTGTCGGCCCCGACGCGCCGCGACGCGAGCTTCGTGATCGCGGCGCCGCAGTTCGTGACGGTCCCGAGACGGATCCGCCCGTCGACCTCCGACAGCTCGTCCCGAACGAGGAGCAATTTGTCGTACGGGATCGTGCGCGTCTCGTTGTAGATCTCGACGGCACTGTCGAAGACCGTCGACTGGCGGATGTCGTGGCCGCCGACGACCAGGTCGTCCAGGGCCGGCACCGGAAGCCCCGAAACCTCCGGTCCCTCGGTCATGAGGCCGTTGCGCGAGACGAGGCCACGCCGCATCAGATGGAGTCCGACGATCAACGTCGTGGCGAGTCCGCCGCGGGCACCGACGAGCCACAGTCCCGTTCGGGACGGACGTTTCTTTGAGGGCATAGGTTTGTGGATGGAGCGCGTAGCGGCGGAGAGAGGATGCACCATAGGGGTCGACGTACGAGGATTCAACGCGACGCGCCCGCCTGGCGCCCCTCACCGTCGAGCCATTCCAAGCCGCTGGCCGCGATCGGCATGCGTCTTCCCTGCCCGAATGCCTTGCGGGATACACGCAGGCCCGGCGGCGCCTGGTGACGCTTGAACTCGTTGCTGGCCACCATTCGAAGCACGCGCCGGACGGTCCCCTCGTCGAAGCCTTTTGCGACGATGTCGCGAACGCCGCATTCGTGCTCCAGGTGAAGCTCGAGGATCGCGTCGAGGACGGCGTAGGGGGGCAGCGAATCCTGGTCCGTCTGGTTCGGTCGCAACTCCGCCGACGGCGGTTTCGTCAAGCACGCCAGGGGAACGACGCCACGGGTCTTCGCCAACCACTCCGACACACGATAGACGTCCGTCTTGTAGATGTCCGAGATGACGGCGAGCCCGCCACACATGTCGCCGTAGAGCGTGCAATAGCCGACGGCCATCTCCGACTTGTTGCCGGTGCTCAGCAGCAGGCTCCCGGTACGGTTGCTGACACCCATGAGCATGATGCCGCGGATCCGAGACTGGAGGTTCTCCTCCGTCACACCGAATGGCGCCTGGCCGAGGGCCGGCTCGAGCCCTGCCCGCAGTGCTTCGAACGCAGGTTCGATCGACACGACGTCGCACCGGATGCCCAGCCGTCGTGCGAGTTCGAGCGCGTCGGCGACGCTTCCCTCGGACGAGAAGCGCGACGGCATGGCGAGTCCGCGCACGGCGCTCGCGCCGAAAGCGTCCGCGGCGATGATCGCGACCAGCGTCGAGTCGATCCCTCCGGAGAGTCCGAGGTGGGCGCTCTTGAATCCACACTTGGCGGCGTAGTCGCGTACGCCCATGACGAGAGCGGCGTACAGGTCGGCCGGATCTTCGGCCACGGGAAGTCGTTCGTCCTCGCGTTGGGTCCCGTCGAGGTCGACGACGTCGACCGAACCGCGGTACGCCGGAGCTCGATACATCAGCGCACCGGCGGAATCGGCAACGAGCGATCGCCCGTCGAAGAGCACGTCGTCGTTTCCGCCCACGAGGTTGGTCAGGACGAGTGGCCGTTGGAGGGCGCGCGCTGTCGCCCGAACCAGGTCCTCGCGCATCCTGGCCTTCCCACGGTGGAACGGCGACGCGGAGATGTTCACGAGGATCTCGGCGCCTTGCCGAACCAGGACCGACGCCGGGTCGGACCGGTAGCCGGTCGCTTCGTAGTCCACCGGTCTCGACCAGAGGTCCTCACAGACCATCACGCCCACGCGCCGGCCGTCCACCACGACCGGCGCCCCCGGTTCACCTGGTTCGAAGTAGCGCGCCTCGTCGAACACGTCGTATGCCGGCAGCAGCGTCTTCTGGATCCGGGCAATCTCACGACCATCGTCGAGGACCACGGCGAGGTTGGCGAATGGGCGCCCGCCGCCGGCGCCGTTGACACCGACCGTGCCGACGACGATGCAGATGCCATGTGAGTCCGCAGCGAGGTCGCGGAGCGCATCCTCCGCCGCCTCGACGAAGCGACGCCGGAAGAGCAGGTCCCGTGGGCAATAGCCCACCAGCGCCATTTCCGGCAGTACGGCCAGGCGTGCGCCAAGCTCGCGGGCGCGGGCCACAGCCTTTCGCACCTCAGCGAGATTTCGCGGAATATCCCCGGGGACCGTATCGATCTGACAGAGTGCGACACGAAACGACATGGCGGGCAAGGATCACGGCGACATGGTGTGACATCAACTGCGGCGCAGTTCCCGCACGCAGACCCGGCGCAGCACGGCGCGACGACGCGGGCCATCGGGGTTCGTTACGCGGCCGGCACGGCATTCCCGAACGGTGACGGAAACCCAGGCCCGACGCCGCCACCAACACGGCAGATCGCCTTCGAGAAACAACTGCGCGATGCCGCATCCACATCTCTTGCAATGAGTTAAGGGCGTCGCACATGCGCCAGGCTCGGCCGCTTCGGGCTTCGGCACTTCAATTGCACACTCTCGAGGTGCGCAGAAGCGGTTGATGGGTCAGCCGCCTGTTCCCTCGGCTGGAACAACTCGGGAGATGTCCAGTGATGCGGAGTGTTTTTTTTAGCGTCGCCCTGCTCGTCGTCGGCGGTGTCATGGCCGACCTCGCGCAAGGTCACGGTGGAACGTACTCAGGGCCCGCCGGCGGCGGGACGCCGACGTTCGGAGGACCGGCCGGTGGTCACACAGGCGGCCCCAACGGCGGCACGACCGGAGGCGGTGGCCCTGCGGGTGGAGCGACCGGCGGCGGAAACGGCGGCGGTACCACGCCTCCAGGCGGCGGCGGTGGGCCTTCGCGTCCGCCGGGCGGCGGTCGCGGCGGTGCAGGTCCCGCGGGACGCGGTGGCGGCACCACGCAAGGCAAAGCCAAAGCCAAAGATGACGATCGCACGAACGACTGGGACTTCTGGTGGGAACTGAACGACGATCAGTTCCTCAAGTTGAAGGCCACGACGCGCGGCAAGGAAAACACCACGAGCAACACCGACGCCCTCCTCGGCGAGAGCGAAGGCACCGTGGTCGCCAAGCCCACGGCGTCCGACATCCGCAAGCTCGTGCTGCCGGCCGTCCTCTTGGGCATGAAGGACAGCTTCTTCGACGCACGCGCCGGAGCCGTCATCGCGGCCGGCAAGATTGCGGACTCGAAGAGCACCGACGTCCTCGAGGAGATCAAGAAGCTCCTCGCCGACCAGGACAAGACCGTCCGGGAGTCGGCCTGCCTCGGTCTGGGCATGCTCGGGTCGAAGGAATCGATCCCGCTGCTCATTTCGATCATGAAGAACGAGCCCGCGGCCCGCGCGCTGTGCGGCCAGGGCACGAAGGACCTTCTGTCCCGTCAACGCGCGTACGCCGCTGCGGCCATCGGCCTCATCGGCAGCCGCGAGGCGTTCGACAACGCGTCCGTCATCGATGAGCTCATCAAGCAGATGCAGGGCGAAGCGCCTGACCGCGACGTCAACGTGTTCCCGGCACTCGCGCTGGGAATCATGAAGTCGCAGGCGGCGATCCCGGCGATCAAGAAGCTCGTCGAGAACATCGAAGGCGACCAGCTCGTTCGCGCTCATGCCGTCATCGCTCTCGGCAAGCTGGGTGACACGGGCGCCGTGTCCTGGCTCGTCAAGGACGGTCTCACGGACAAGAGCACGCACGTCCAGCGCTCGGCCGCCATCGCGCTCGGCCTCCTCACGCCGCGCGATGACGAGAAGACCGTGGATGAGCTCATCAAGCAGTCGAAGAGCGCCGCGGATCGCGCCGTGCGCAACTTCTGCCTGATCGCCCTCGGCCAGATCGGGAACACGAAGGGTCGCGACCACCTGGTCTTCCAGCTCAAGAAGGGCCAGCAGCACGACCGGACCTTCTCCGCCATGGCGCTCGGCGTCTACGGCTACAAGTTCAAGGACAGCCGCGCGGAGATCGGCAAGGAATTGCTGGACCTCTTCGCGCAGACCAAGAACGACTCGGAGCGAGGCGCCTACGCCGTCGCCATGGGCCTCATCGAGCACAAGGCCGGTGCAGCCCCGATGATCGAGGAACTCAAGACGGGCGGCAGCCCGAACCTGAAGGGTTACGTCGCGCTCGGCCTGGGCCTCATGGGCGAGAAGTCGGCGCTCCCGCAGATCGAAGAGCTCGCGAAGCGCGTGGCGGACCTGGACGTCCAGCGCCGTGCGTCGTTCGCCCTCGGTCTGATCCAGGATCCGGAAGCCGTCGCGATCCTCACGAAGGTGATCGAGTCCGCCGCGGACAACCTGTCGGCCCTCGGTGGTGCGGCGGTCGCCCTCGGATTCATCGGTGATCGCAAGGCCGTCCCAGTCTTGACCCAGATGGTCGAGAAGAAGGACCAGTACAAGGACAACGCCCGCGCCTTCGCGACGGTGGCCTTGGGCATCCTCGGTGACAAGGACGACCTCCCGCTCCTGTCGAAGATCCAGGCAGACTCGAACTACCTGGCGACGACGGAAGGGCTGACCGACATCCTCCTGATCTACTGATCGGATTGCGACGGCAACGTCGCATCACGAAAGCCCGCAGGCCTGGCCTGCGGGCTTTCTTCGTTCGTGGGCATCGAGTGCCTTCTCGTGCGGTCGGACGCCGAAGACTGGAGGCCACGGCGGCGTCCGTCTCGCCGACCCCGGTCTCCATCCGGACCCCTGTATCGGAGGCGTGGGCGGAGCCAGGGCCGGTCTCCCCCGGCGCACGTTTCGGAGTCGCCGCTCCGATCGCACTTCCCACCGCGCCCGCACGGGGGGATCAGCACCCTGCAGGCGTTCCCGGCGAAGCACGCGCCCGGCGTCCGCCGATCACGCCCGCCGAGAGTCACAGAATGCCTCTGCCAGCGATGGTCCGGAAAGGCGCGCCCCCGTCGGCCGGCTCGATGGCACCCCTCGAGCCGACGCGAGCGGCACGACGGGCGCCGTCGCGAGGAGAAGCCGACTCCTCCAGGCCGGAAGCCAGGAACCTCCAGGCCGTGGCCTCGACGTCCGTAGCGAAACGCTGAGGCCGCCCCGCCGCGCGGATTCTCACAGGCACCAAAGGACTCACGGCGCGGCGCAAGACGTCGACCGAGATCCGGGACCCGCAGCATCGCCCACGCGGGGCTTCGGCGCCCCACTGTTCCGGCGGCGTGCGATCACGCAGCCATCAGGGGCTTGCGAGTCCCCGACCTGCCCGCCAGACGAGGCCGAAGACGATCCCGCACAGGAGGACGCCACACACGACGCTGCCCCACAGCGTGGTGACGGGTTGAGCATCCAAGCGGCGGCGTTGCTCGGCGCGGAACGTATCCGCGGTCGTGAACGTCGCCGCCGCCGAGCGCCGCAACGCTTCTTCCGCATCGAACCTGTAGGCCGCGTTCCAAGCGAAGAACTCCTGGAAGATCGCGTTGCCGGGCTCCGATCGAAGCGCGCGACCCAATCGGACGTCGGCCTTGCCGATCTCCTTCAGCGACTGCCACGCGGCGCCCACGTGGAATTGGAGCTGCGCATCGTTGGGGGTCGCCTCGGCGAGAGGCTCCATCACCGAAAGCCACAGGTCCATCGAGCCTCCGGCGCGGAACGCGGAAAGCGACGCCGGCAACGTTTCCCAGCGTGTTTCCTGGTTCTGCGTGAACCGGGCCAGCGTTCCAGATGCCGTGGCCCAGTCACCGTCAGCCAGGTTCACGGCGATCCGCGCCGCACTGTCGACCTGGGCCCGGCAGCAGGTCGCGCCGAGGAGCAGGGCGGCGAGCATGCAGAAGAACGTTCCTGCTCGTTCACCGAATCTCACGGGCCAACGTCTCCAACGGAGCGCAGTCATCCGTCAAGCGCCGATACGGTGCCCGCGCATCCAGGCGATGGAGGCTCTTGCGAAAGAGATGTCGCGTCGGATCCAAGGCGTCCCCACGCGCCACGGGTGATTCATTCGGTGGCAAGAGGGCTCCGGCGATCATGACGACGTTCCAGCTCCCTTCGACGGACACCGACCACACGGCCGGGAACGCCTCCCCCAACGTGCCGGCCAGGGCTCGGCACAAAGGCGACTGCAAGTCGGCGACGGAAACGTTCAGCGCCAGGATCCCGCGTGGAGTCAACCGCTCCTTCATGCTCCGAAAAGCCTCGGCCGTCGCCAGGTGTGCCGGGATCGCGAGCTGACGGGTGTAGGCGTCGAGAACGATGAGGTCGAAGCGGTCCGACAGGCGTGACAATGCCGTGCGGCCGTCCGCGACGATGACTCGGTCAGGCACCGCCACCGCTCCGCCGAACTGTAGAGCGAGCCCGGCGACGACCGCGTCGATCTCGACGTCGGTCACCGCGCGCACCCGTGAGTTCTGGAACCTGCGCAAGCATCCACGCAGCGTCCCTGCGGCACCCCCGATGTCGAGCACGTCGATCGGATTCCGGTCGCTGTCGGCGATCCAGTCCGGGAGCACGGCGAGGTAGTCGTAGTAGGCGTTCGTCAGACCCGACTCGTCCTCGAGTCGCCGTGAATGGAACTCGGTCGTGCCCTCGTCGAGGCTCAAGTTGACCGACGCGGGGCGTCCCCCGTCAGCGGGCCACCGCGCGATGCGTACGTATTGGTATGGGCTCTCGAGCTCCCGCAGGATCGACTCGTTCCCGACGGGTGCCACGAACGGAAGCCGTGATGCCGCTGGCGCAATGCCAAGGACGAACAGCATTCCAGCCGCCGCAGTCGCGCGTCCTCTCACCGTCGTCATGACGATGACGCCCGCGAGCAGGATCGTGCCGCTCGCCGCCAGGATCGTGCCGCGCGAGCCCAGATGTTCGAGGAGCACGTGCGCCGGAAGGTAGGTCCCCAGGAGACTGCCGAGGGTCGACCAGCAGAGAATGCGCCCCGCAGCCCCGCCGGACGCGGCACCGTGGTCACTCAGCAGTCGCGTGAGGAATGGGCAAACGCATCCAAGGAGAATCAGCGGTGCGCCGAAGAGGAGCAGCGTTGCCGCGAAACTCCCGATTACGATGCTGCCGGTTGCGCTCGTCGGATCCGAGAGTTCCGGCGCCGGCATCAGTTTCGGCGAGAGCCACGGACCCAGAAACGGTGCGGGAACGAGGAGCAGCGCGCCGACGACGAGCAACCACCCGAGGAGGCGCGCTTCCGGCCGGCGATCGGCGAGGCGTCCGCCGGCCGCATAGCCCGCGGCGAGGCACAGGAGCACCACCGCGATCACGTTGGTCCAGCAGTAGATCGATGCGCCGAACCACGGAGCAAGAAGCCGCGTCGTCGTCAGCTCCACGAGCATGACGCCGCAACCTGACAGGGCGGCGGCGACGCACAGGGCCACGGCCGAGGGCCGGCGCGCCCCGGCCTCAGTCCTTGGGAGGGTTGTCACCGGGCTTCGTCTCTGGCGCCGCGAGGGGAATCTTCACGTCCAGGATCGCCGTGGGTGCACCGTACGGATCCAGGTTGTTCTTCTCGTAGAACTTCAGGAGCTCGTCGATCGAACGCTCGAATTTCTGCTCGACGTTGAGCTTGCCGTTCACCATCACCTTCACGGGCTTCGTGAGGTCGACGATCGAGTCCTGCAGGAACAGACGCAGCTCGTCCACGCGCTCGACGTTGAGGTCGATGGTGTTCGTCGCGGAGTCGACCGTCCCGGTGACCTTCGCCGGCTGTCCGGCCGTGTCGAACGTGATGAGCCGCACCCAATAGGCGCGGTCGAACATGTGGTCGGAGGTCTGATAGGTGAGTTTCTTCGCGGCCGTCGTTCGAACGGCTTCTGCGAAGCCTGCGGCGATCGCCGTCGTCGCGTCATGGATCGGGTCGGTCGCCTGGGTTCCCTTGGCGGCGCGTTCCTGGGCCTCGGGAAGCGGGTCGTATTCCTTGAGCGTCACCGGCACGCCGTTCACGGTCTTCAGCTGCTCGAGCGCAGAGATCAGACCAACGGTCGTCGCAAAGGCGCCGCCCTTCCGGTAATGGAACGTCGTCGGAACGTTCTCGAGATTCGTGAGGGAGGCCGTGTCCTTGGGAACCGTGTTGCGCGCGGCGACGCCGGCCCATTGGTGGGGTCGCAGTGTCGCCAGGAGGAGCGCGAAGTTCCCACCGTCGCCGGTGCCGTCGAGGTAGATGCGGCTCGTGTCGACGGCGTAGTTGGTCATCACGTCCGTGAGAGGCCAGTAGACGTTGTAGAAGTGGTACTTGTCGCCCCACTCGATGCGGATTTCCTTGCCACCGGCGTTCGGGCCCATGGTCGGAGCGACGATGATGAACTTGTCCCGGTCGGCCTTCGGAAGGCCTTTGTTCATCCAGACCTCTTCGAGGTACTTCTGCCCTGTGGTCTGCTTGTCCTTCTCCGGCTTGTCGTGAAGCGCGACGATCAGGCCGTAGCGTTTCTTCGCGTCGTAGTTGGACGGCAGGTAGAGGCCGTAATGGAACTCGACAGCCTTGCCGGACGTCGTGCGCTTGACCACTTTGTCCACGACACCACCGAGCCCGGCCGGCGCCTTCATGCCCACACGCTGCTGAGCGAAGATCTCGCCCCAGACATCCATGCGCGAGAGGAGCGGGGGCGTCGCATTCGCCTTCGAGATCCGCTCGAGTTCCTTGCCGAAGTCGTCGCGGCCTTCCTTGCGCTTCTTGTCATCCGACTGCACTCCGGGCCACGGAAAGGCGCGCCCGAGGCTGTCGACGAGCTTCTTCATGTCCGCATCCGGCAGCGGCGTACCCTGAGCAAGCACGAGCCTGCTGATCACGAGGAGAAAGAGGACGCCGGACGAGACGATTCGTCGTGTGTTCATGGTGGGGTGAAGGCTCCGCCGAGGCAGGACATTCGTCGCTCCCGCAGATCGTACGTGCGCCGTGCGCTTCCGGTCAACCGGACGGGCATCCGCGGTCACGGCATTCCGGGGAACTCGGCGAGAAGCCGGTGATGTATGGAGCGGACACGGCCTGACTCCACGCGGAGACAGTCGTCGAGTAGGGGTTTCGCCTGATCGGCGCGGCCGGTCTGGATGAGCAGGACGGCGAGGTTCTCCTTGGCGTCCAGGTCGTCCGGCCAATACTGGACTGCCTCCCGAAAAAGCGCCTCGGCCTCTTTCAGGTTCGAAAGGCCGCGCCGGAGGAGCCCCAGGTAGTTGAGGACTTTCGCGCGCGTTTGAGCCGGGAGGTCCCGTCGAGCCAGCATGAGCTGGTATCCCTTCTCCGCGTCATCCAACCGACCCGCATCCAGCAGGATGACTGCATGATCGAGACGATCCGCGTCATCGTCCGTCAGGTACACGACGAACGCCTGGACCTCCGCAGCCTCCGCATACTTCCTCGCCGTGTGGTACGCAGCGACGAGGGTTCGGAACGCCTTGGTCGCATCGTCCCGGTCGACGCCGAGGTCGAACGACCGTCCGAGTGACGTCCGCGCCTCGGCCAGTTTCCCGTCCATGGTCTGCGCCGTCCCCAGTGAGATCCATCCGTAGGGCTCGTTCGGAAGGAGCTGGACGTAGTGGCCCAGCGTCTCCAGGGCCTCCTTGGTGCGACCGCGCCGCAGCGCCAGGTCGCCCCGGTAATAGATGCCGAGCGTGTCCGAGTCGCCTCTGGACGCCAGCGATGCCAGGAGATCGGGCCAGAAGCTGTCGTCCCCCGCTCCGCGAAACGCATTGTTCATCGACCGGTACATCGATGCGGCCCACGTCCCCGGGTACCGCGTCGTCAACTCCTTGAACCGGCGAGCCAGCATCACGCGGTCACCGGTCGCGAGATGGGTCGTGATCACGTTCAGCGCGGCCTCCCCGGCCTCGGTCGCATCCGGCGTTTCCGACAACACGGCGTCGAACTCCGCCAGCGCATCGGCGGGCCGTTTCGCGTCGTTGAGGATCCGCCCCTTCAAGACGCGGGCCGACGCGTCCTTTGGCTTGAGCGCCAGGGCCGCGTCGCACGCCGCAAGCGCGCGATCGAAACTCCCCGCCTGACGGAGTGCCTCCGCCTCGAACCATGCATTCTTGAAACCGTCGCCGCCGAGCTTCCGCGCCTCCGCATGGCACGTCGCCGCGTCGAGAAAACTGGCCTGCGCCACCATCCTGGTCACGGAGGACTCAGTCGCGCGGGCCTCCGTTTCGCCCAGCCGGAAGAGGACGAATCCCGACCATTCGAATCCCCGGGGATCCGTCGGGGCGATGGTAGTGGCGACGTCCGCGTAGTGACGTGCGAGCCGGACGTCATCCATCCGGTACGCGGCCGCACACGCAAGGAGGTTGAGCTCCAGATCGCGCGGCGCGAAGCCGAGCGCTGCAGTCGCCGCATCGAGGGCACCGCGCGCGTCGTCCGAGCCGAGCAGCCGTTGGATTTCCGAAACCGTCGGCCGTTCGCCCCGCTCGCCCGGTCTGGTGTCCTGCGCGGTCAGCGGAAATCCGAGAAACAACACGACAGCGAAGGCCGCGGCGCGGCGCCCACCCCGGGTTGATTTCAAAGCGTTACCTCCAGGTTGCGAAAACCCCACGATTCAGGACCCGTCACAGCCTACCTGTGCACATGACATGCCAGAGGGCGGTGGGCGCGTTGTCCGGAGCAGGGCTCACCCGTATAGTCCGCGACTTCCTGCGTTCCGTGCGCCACGCACGCGGGACACCCTGACACCCAACTCGATGGACCATAACCGGACAGCGCCCTCACACCTGGACTGACCCCCCATGCGCAAGCTTGCGATCTTCGGATCGACGGGGTCCGTCGGTCAAAACGCTCTCAAAGTCGTCGAGAACCTCCCGGGCACCTTCGAGGTCGTAGCCCTCGCCGCCGCCCGATCCGCCGATGAACTGGCAACACAGGTCCACCGGTGGAAGCCCAAGGTCGCGGTCGTCGCCGACTCGAGTCGCGTCACCGCACTCAGGGACCGGCTCAACGGAACGTTCAGCGGCGAGATGCTCGGCGGCACGGATGCGCTCGTTGCCGCCGCGTCCCGCCCGGACGTCGAGATCGTGCTGAACGCCATCACCGGGGCCGCCGGCCTTCCCGTGAGCCTGGCTGCCGTCCGGACCGGCAAACGGCTCGCGCTGGCGAACAAGGAATCGCTCGTCACAGCCGGCCCGCTCCTCATGGCCGAGGCCCGGAAGAATGGCGCGGAGATCCTCCCGGTCGACTCCGAACACAGCGCGATCTTTCAGGCGCTTCAGTCCGGCAGGCCGAGCGAAGTCGCGAAGCTGATCCTCACGGCGAGCGGAGGTCCGTTCAGGACCCGCCCCGCGAACACCTTCGCCTCGGTGACGCGCGAGGAGGCACTGACCCACCCCACGTGGAAGATGGGTCCCAAGATCACCGTCGACTCGGCCACGCTCATGAACAAGGCCCTCGAAGTCGTCGAGGCGCGATGGTTGTTCGACGCCACCGCCGGTCAGTTGGACGTGGTGGTGCACCCGCAGTCGATCGTCCATTCGATGGTCCTGTTCCGCGACGGTTCGGTGATCGCGCAGATGGGGCGGCCCGACATGTGTACGCCAATCCAGTACGCGCTCACCTACCCGGACCGGCTGCCTGGCGACCTGACGACCTACAGCGTTCCCCGCTTCAACGGGCTCACCTTCGAGGAGCCGGACCACGCACGGTTTCCGAGCCTTGGGTTCGGATTCCGCGCGGCGCGCGAGGGCGGGCTGATGGGCACCGTGATGAACGCCGCCAACGAGCGCGCCGTCGAGCTGTTTCTCGCCGGCGAAATCAACTTCCCCGCCATCTTCCAACGCGTGGGCCACGCCATGGACCGCTTCCGTGATCCCGGGACGGTGACTCTGGAGACCATCACGGCGGCCGATCGATGGGCCCGTGACGAGGTCGGCGCATGCTGAACATCCTGCACACGGCGCTCACGCTCGTCGGCATCGGCCTCATCATATTCGTGCATGAGCTGGGCCACTTCCTCGCCGCGCGCGCAGTGGGGATTCGCGTCGAGGCGTTCTCCATCGGATTTGGTCCGCGGCTGGTGGGCTTCCGGCGAGGCACGACTGACTGGAAGATCTGCCTCATTCCCCTCGGCGGATTCGTCAAGATGGCCGGCGAGACGCCGTCGGCTCCGCGCACCGGTGCGAGCGACGAATTCGCATCGAAGACCGTCGCGCAGCGCACGCTCGTCATCTCGGCGGGCGTGATCATGAACATCATCTTCGCGCTCGTCTCGCTTCCGATCGCATTCGCCATCGGTGTCCCGTTCGAGGTGCCTGAGATCGGTTCGGTCACCCAGGGTGACGCCGCGTGGGAGGCCGGGCTTCATGCTGGCGATCGCGTCCTGTCCGTCGACGATCGCACGCTGTTCAGCTCCGAGGACCTTCTCACGGCGATCGCAATCGGCGGGGATCACGTCAGGCTCGCCGTCCAGCGCGACGGCAGGACCTTCACGGTCGAGGTCCCGACCAAGCGCGACTCGGTCCGAGGATTCCAGGGCATCGGCCTGCTGGCACAGTCCGAACCGCTGAAGGTCACCGAGGAACTCGTCACGCCGGAGAAGGCGCCCAAGGGCGGAGAGGCGGCTGCTGCGCATCGCGCAGCGGCAGGCCTCCGCGCTGGCGACGTCATCCTGTCGGTCGACGGCATGAGCTGCGCCGAGTTCCGGTCGGACCACACGGAATTCGTCCCGCGCCTCCTTCGGGTCCGCAGGGGCACGGACGAGCTCGACGTCACGCTCCAGCCGCTCGACATGTCCGCGGAGGAGATCGGCGACCTCAAGGGTCTGTTTGGGATTGGCCCGGATCTCACCGTGACTCGGTTGGTGAAGGACTCGCCAGCGGCGCAGCTTGGAATTGCCGCCGGCGATCGAATCGAGACGGTCGGCACCAGCCCCGTGCGGTCCGTGCGAGACCTGATCCTCGCAGTCGCGCGACCGCGGCCGGAGCGCGGCATCGGGATCGTGAAAGCCGGTGGCGAATCGCAGCGGCTCGACGCCGACCTCACGGACGAGAACCTCCGCGCCTCGTTGCGTCGCGACCTCATGTTCCGCAGCACGCGGGTCATTCCCGAGCCGGCGAGTGCCGCGGCCGCCGCAGGAGTGCAACCGGGAGACGTCGTCGAGTCCGTCGACGGGAAGCCGGTGAAGCAATTCGACGAGATCAAGGCGGCCAACGCCGGCGTCGACACGGCCACGTTCACGATCGTGCGGGGGCGGACGCCGATCGCGGCGGGCGAGACCGTCCAGATTCGCATCACGCGGGCGGCGCCGCGCCGCAACCAGGCCTTCCGGGACTTCGGATACTCACAGCCGCTGTACACGAAGCGGGTACCGCCGAGTCAGGCCATCAGCGCCGGCTTCGACTACACGACGATGATGACCGCGCGCGTCCTGAACACGCTTCGTGGGCTGTTCGCGCGGCGCGTGTCCGCGGACAAGCTCGGCGGCATCATCACGATCGTCCGCCAGTCCGTCGACTCGTCGAAGATCGCCTTCTCCCGCGGCCTGCTCTTCCTCGCGGTCATCTCGATCAACCTGGCCGTGTTGAACATCCTGCCGATTCCCGTCCTCGACGGCGGGTGGCTGCTCTTCCTCCTCCTCGAACGCATCAAGGGCAAGCCTGTTTCGGACGGCGTCGTGAACGTCTTCTCGTGGATCGGCTTCATCCTGATTCTCGGGTTGATGCTCTTCGTCACCTGGAACGACATCCGCCACTGGATCGCCTCCTGAGCGTGCGCGCGTGGCTTCGCCTCATCCGCCTGCCGAACGTCCCGACGGCGATTGCTGACGTCCTCGCCGGCGCGGCGCTCGCCCGGCTTCCCTTGTGGTCGCCCCGAGTCCTGACGATCGCACTCGGTTCGGGTGCGCTCTACGCGGGTGGGATCGTCCTCAACGACGTCTTCGACCTGGAGAAGGATCGGCGGCTTCACCCCGATCGACCTCTTCCGAGTGGCGTCATCGCACCGCACCCCGCGCGCGCTGTCGGCTTCGTGCTGCTGTGTCTCGGCGTGGCCTCGGGCGGCGTCGCCGGAATCCCGGGACTGGTCCTGGCGGCAGCCCTCGCCGGCCTCATCCTCACCTATGACCTGCTTCCGGATGGGGCCGGCTTCATCGCAGTCCTCGCGCTGGCCTCCTGTCGCGCGCTGAACCTCGCGCGAGGCCTCGAACTCGGCGAGGCACGAGATGCCATCGACCTCGCGTGGCCCCTCCTTCATGGGGCGCTCCTCGGGATGGTGACCATCGTGAGCCAGACCGAGGACCGGACGGCATCCGCGATGCGGGCGCGCGTCGCGATCGGACTGATGCCGGCCCTCTACCTGGCGCCTGCCGCGGCAGCGCTCGTTCGAGGCCACGGCGCAACGGCCGCCGCATTGGCCGTGGCCCTGCTGGGTCTCGCGACCTACGTCTCGAGACCGGCGTTCGCGACGCCGTCACGCCTTGGTGCCGTCGTCCCCCGCGCGGTCCTGACCCTCGCGCTCGTCGATGCCGCCTACGCGATCGCCAGCCGCGACTGGGTCGGCGGCGCCGGCATCGCCGCGTTGCTCCCCGTCACGCTCGCGCTGAAGCGCGCCCTCTCCCAGCGCGGGTCGTGAGCTAATTGCGGCCGTAGTTCACGTCTATCGGCGGCGTCCGCCGGACGCAGCCGTTCGGCGAATCCACACGGGCCTGCGAGCGTCGCTCGTCGTTGCCCTCCGATCCATCGGCCGACGGCATCGATGTCGGGACGCGGAGTTCCATTCCCGAGACGCTTCGGGCGTGCTGTTCAGGAGGCAGCTTCGGTCAGACCATGCTGAACGACCACACCACGTCGGCGGCCGACAGGCAGCCGTAGCCGGGCAGCAGGACTCCTGGCGTATTCAGCGGCAAGCAGTTCTGAAGGTCGACGAAAGTACTGTTGATCAGTGGCGGGTTGCCCAGGCACGGGACCAGGTTGAAGATCTCCGCCGGCACCTTGGACGTCGCAACTCCAACTGCCGCGTGGATCGGCCAGTTGACCGGCAGACAGGACGTCGGAGCGGAGTACTGAATGACGCCCCAGTAGACCGACAACGTTCCGTTGCCTGGGTAGTGAGCGAACGAGCCGAAGGTCCCGATGACCTGGGCGACGAGCCCCGTCGACGCAACCGGAGTCCCCGCGACCGGAAACGACTGAAAGAACGAAGTGATGCCCGTTCCGCAGCAAACCGGGTAGTTGAGTGACTGGTTCGAGTAGCAGGGGCCTCCAGGGGTTCCTGGGGCCCCGCACGGGATCGCCGATGCCGTGCACTGATCGAATCCGCCGCAGAGGAGGCAGCCCGCACTCGAGCTCGTGAAGAGCGTCCCGAGCGGGCCGGCCTTCGCTTCCCCGTAACACTGGTATGCGAAATTCGGCAGCAGCCGAAGGTAGGACGGGCGGACCGAGCCGGCGTAGATCGGTCCCTGCGGCGGCGAGCCGACTCCGAAGTTGAACGGCGCTGGCGCGACGAGGTGGTAGCTGGATTCCTGGTGGCCGACGAAACCGGCGATGGGTATGCAGGACCACGACGCGTGGGAGATGCACCCCTGGAGATGATTCAGGCTCATCGAAGCCGTCATCGTTCCGGGGTTGGCCGGGTCGCAGACGTAGTCGACGTGGCCGTCGAAATGAATCGGGGCGTTGGGCAACGGGAATGCGCAACGGGGAAGCGGAGACGTGCACCCGTACCCGGTCGATGAGTTCGGCAGACACGTCAGATCGCCGTTCACCAGGAACCGCCAGACCTGCCCGTTCGCGATCGGAAGCTGCTTGAAGGTCCGCGCGAACTTCGCGGCGAGCTGGCCCGAGATCGTCTCTCCGCCCGGAAACGACACGAAGACGCTGATCAGCGCGTAGTCGCAGAAGACCATTGCCGGCGGGCCGAGAACGAGGAGGCAGGTGTTCTGGTTTTGGGGGCCGCAACCCATGAGCTCGGCCCAGTCGGCCGTCATCGTCAACGCCGGGAACACAGGCAGGTTGGGCACGGGTGCCGTGCAGCAACCCGTGTCGAACCCGTCGTCCCCAAATACCCCGGGACACTGCCCGAAGGCGGCGGCTGAAACCACCAGGGCCGCGATCGTCGATCGGAGGGAATCGGTCATGGTGATACCTGTGACAGAAGAGGTGGAACCCGCCCCAAAAAGTGCGCCATCCGCCGGTCGAATGGCGCGGCATTGAGGGCGGCAGTCTACCCGACCGGGCCCCATTCGTGGGACCCGGAACGGGGGCCGACACGCATCCGAGTGCGCAGGGGCAGGTCCGTCAACGGCGATGCCTCCCCGAGCTTGGGCAGTTTGGCTCCGGTTTCGCGATCCGCGCGCTCGCGGATCAGACTTGGGGACGGCGAGCGCGCCACCGCCGCCGTCCTCTGCCGGCTTCCGTCGTGAACCGCGGCGCCGTGGACGGCAACGCTCCTCACTTTGAAAGCCGACTTCGCGTTGCGGCCTGCTCGGTGCCGTACCGGTCGATCAGCACTCCGTCTTCGACGAAACCCCAAGTGTCCCAGTGACGAACCAGTCGGCGGATCTCCTCTTCATCGAACACGAGGCCAGCCTCGAACTTGACGTCGTACGGAGCTGCTCCTTCATGCGGATCGAGAATCACGAGAGCATCGAAGATCGGATTCCCGGGGGTGATCCGTCGGATCTGTATCCACCGACCCTCGGGTGCATCCTCGATGCAGATGTCGCACCCTGCATACCTTCCGACCAGAATCAGGCTTCCAATGCACGGGAATGGGCGGGACTCGAGAGTTGGTGCGATTCGACGCGGGTCGATCTCACCAACATTCGAGGGGACTGGCGGTTCGTCTCGCCAACACCGCCGCCCGACGCACCACAGGGCTGCATTGAGGACTCCAAGGCCCGACACGACCACGATGCGCCTCGTTCGACGAGCCCCTAAACTCACGGTCGGCCGAGGCCGGCTCCACCGACCTGGTGCGGATCCTCCTCTCCTCCGTGCAGCCGCGCGCTCACCCAGGATTGGGCAGCGGCCGCATCCGGGAGGCGACCGCCGAGCTGGAGCACTCGGAGCCGCCGGATCCAGAGTCCGAGCCTGGGACCGCGCGGGATACCCAACTCGGCGAGACGGTTCCCGTCCAGAAGCGGAGGCGGAAGTCCCACGGGGTGCGCCGCGCGCGTGGCATCGAGCATCGCGAGCGCCGCGTCGGCGTCTCCTTGCGCACGAACGAGTTCGTGCAGGCGGTCGAACCCCGCTCGGGCCGCGCAGAGGCGTCGCCGAGCCGGAGTGGCATGCAGTGCCCCTTCGACGCGAACGCGGTCCGCGAGAAGCATCGACAGTTCCTGATGCTCCTCGTTGGATAATCGAAGCCTCTCCGTGATGACCTCGGCCAGCGCGCGCCAGCGCGGGGGTCGCGTCGACTGGGGAAGCGCGCGCGCCAACATGCCTGCGAGCATGAGCGCGAGTCCCGGGAGTCGCGTCGCCGCGACGATCCGTCGAGCCTCGGCGGCGACGGCGACGACCTCCGGCAGGATGACGTCGAGCAACCCCGTGCGCGAGATCAGCGCCACCCCGAGCGCGCGGTTGTCTGATGGGGCCTTCGCGAGCTTGAACAGCTCCTCGCGGATCCGCTCCGGCGACACGGCGGCGAGTCGCTCGCGATGCCGGCGGACGGCGTCCTCAGTCGCCGGATCGAGGGTGAAGTCCTCCCGTGCTGCGAAACGGACCGCTCGAAGGAGCCGCAGCGCGTCTTCCTGGATGCGGGAATCAGGGTCGCCTATGGCGCGGATGACGCCGCGCTCCAGGTCGGCGCGGCCCCCCACGTAATCGAGGATCTCGCCGGAATCAGGGTCCCAGAACATCCCGTTGATCGTGAAATCTCGCCGCGCTGCATCCTCGCGTTCGTCGGAATACGTGACGGACTCGGGCCGGCGCCCATCTGCGTACGCACCATCCCGACGGAAGGTCGCGACTTCGAACCAATCGCCCTTGCACGCGACGCGAACGACACCAAACGCCTTCCCGACCGCGATCGTCCGCCGAAACAGTCCTTCGACCTCTTCTGGGCGTGCGGACGTGGCGACGTCGAAATCGGCGGGTGTCCGGCCCCGCAGGTGGTCCCGAACACACCCCCCCGCGAAGAATGCACGGTGGCCCCCGGACCTCAATCGCCGCAGGACCGCGACACCGTTGTCGAATGTCGTCCGTTCGCCGGGTGTTTCCGTCGCCATGGGATCCCCATCTTCGTGAGGCTCGCGAACGTAACCGCGAAAACACAGTCCACGAAGCCCGGGAAAGGCTTGATGGGCCAATGGCCGATGTATTCTTGAGCCCCAGGGACGTTTCCCAGCGCCCGCACCCGCCCCACGATGACCTCATCCCGCTTCACTCGCCCGCGCGGCCTCACCCTGCTCGAAGTCGCCATCATCCTCACGGTGATCGCGGCATCGTCCATGTTCGCGATCCCCCGGATCCAGAGCACGCGGATCGTGGCGAACGAGATGAACGCGCGCGCCGTCCTTTTGGAGATCCAGGCGGCGGAGCGCACGTTCCTGTCGCAGAACAACGGTGAGACCTACGGCGTCCTGAACGAGCTTCTCGGGGACGGGCGGCGCGTCCGCGTCGTGACGGCTCCCCGTGCCATGGCCCGCGCGAGCCTCAAGCCCCAGGGTGCGGCCTTCTTCGAGAAGGGCTACCACTTCACGGTCTACCTGCCGGGAGCGGGGTTGCCCGGCGTCAACTTCGACGGGCTCGCCAACCTCGACCTCACCCGGATGAACAAGGACTTCATCGCGTACGCCTGGCCCATCGTGTACGGGTACTCCGGCCGGAACGTCTACGCGATCAACTCCACTGGCGAACTCCGCCAGTATCGCAACGATCGCGATCCACCGTTTGCCGGGCTTGCGGAGGCTCCGCCCGCAAACCTCGCGGCCACCTCGGGCGACGCCTTCGGGGGCCCGCCCGCCGCGATCCGCGACGTGCGATTCGAGCCTATCGGAAACCGCTGACGCGGCTCAGGTCACGCCGCGCCGGCGACGATCGAGATCGATGAGGCGGAGTCGCTCGTCGACGAGCCTCGGAATCCGCGATCGCTCCTTCAGCAGAACGTCACGGGCACTCGGCATGCCCGATTCGCCAAGCCAGGTGATGTAGCGAATCTGGACCGTGGGTTCCGTCGCAGCATGCAACAGCTCTGCCAGCCGAGGCACGATGGCGTCGCCGCCGACCCCGGCGCACTCCCCGAAGTCGGCAGGATAGATGATGGGCTGCTCGACGAGCTTCTTGATCACAGGGATCATGCACTCGTCGCGCCCCGTGGCGATGCCTGCAGCGATGGCGCGCCATCGCGGAGAGCCACCCCGCTCGACACCGCGTTCCAGTATCGGCACGACTTCCGGGTCGCCGCTCGCAGCGAGAATCTGGAGCGAGTCGAGTTCGTGAGGATCGCCCGCGGATTCGGCGGAACGCATGAGCTGGGCGCGGATGGTTCGGTCTCCGAGACGAACCAGGGCCAGCTCGAAAACGCGGCGCAGTTCCCCCTCGGTCTTGGTCGCGTAGCGCGTGAGTGAATCCATGGCCTCCATCAAGCGGTACTTGGTGATGAGGTGCGCACTTTCCGCCGCCACGTCCGGATTCCGCGGGTCCAGGCCCTCGATGACGATCCGGCGCGCCGCCAGGTCGCCCCGCTGAAGGAGCGTGGCAGCGACCTGAGCTCGCACGTGCAGGTCGCTCGCGGACTGCATGAGGATGCGCAGATCCGCGTCGAGGCCGTCGATCTTCTGCGCGGCAATCATCCCTGCCGCGGCGACGACGACGGCGCTCGCGGGATCGCGGAGCCCCAGCTGGACGCACGCGACGAGGCCATCCCCGCCGCAAGCAGCCGCGGCCTGAAGGAGTTTCACCCGTCGCGCGATGATCTCCGCGGTGTTCTCCGACTGAAGCCTCGCCAGGATCGGCAGGAGCATGCCGACCAGCGACGGATCCCGTTGCGTCATCGCCGCCTCGACGGCCTTCGTCGCCACGAGCGGTTCGCTCGACTGCAGCAACTCACGGGTCGGCTCGACGAACTTGCGATTGCGGACGAGCGTGAAGATGTCCGCGAACGCGGCGTCGGCGTACTTGCCTTCGTTTCGGCGGACGTGCCATTCGGCCAGGATGAACTCGACGATCTCGTCGCGATCGAGCAGCAGCGCCAGGTCGTCCTTCGTGCCGCCGAGGCGTTCGGGGCGATCGGAGGCGATGGCGTAGAAGCACCGCTCCGCCAGGACGCGCGCTTGCGTCGGAGTGACGTCGAGATGGAACGCCGGCGGCCTCCCCGTGATGGTGAGATCGGGAAGTTGGGTTCCGGCCGGTGCCGGCGCGCGGCCCAGGAAGTGGTGAACCGCAAACGCCAGGAGCGCTCCGATGAGCACGATGCCGAGTAGGGTGTACGGGCGCACGTTGTCTCGATGCTCGGTCCTGCGGAGGGAGCGGCAGTGTACCGAATCGCCCCCCGCATCCGTCCAGGCGTCGTCGAGCGTCTACTTCACGACGAGCTCGGCGAGTGGCGCGCCGGTCACGCGCGGCAGGTCGAGGACTGCCAGGCGATAGTCCAGCATCGAGCGGATCAGTTCCGTTCGGCGCTGATTCACCTGGTCTTCGACCTCGAAGACCTGGAAGTTCGTCGACGCCTGGACCTCGAATTTCGCGCGCTCGTTGGCCAGTTGCTGCTCGGCAAACCTGACGGCCTCCCTCCGGGCGCGGATCGTGCGCAGGGCCACGTCGATGTTCCGGACGCTGTTCCGGACGCCGTAGCCGACGTCCGTCTCGAGGTTGCGGAGGACGACCTGGGCCCGCGTGACCGTCAGCTCGGCCTCTGCCTCCCGCGCGGAGGCCGCGCGGTTGCCCAACGGGACCTCCAGCGCGAGTCCACCGGACACGCTCAACGCGTCCCGCGCCCGGTTCAGGACGTCCGCATAGGTCTGCCCCGCGTCCGAGCCCAGGCTGTTCACGTTCACGCTCGCGGACGCGTCGAGCTTGGGAAGGCGTTCGGAGCGCCGCATGTCGAGTTCAGTCCCGGCGCGCGCCACGTCCAGGTGAGCCTTGACGATCCTCGGTTCGGTTCGAAAGGCCGTCTGGAGCAACTCGTCGAGCGGCCTGATCTGGATCTCGCTCTCGGAGAGCGTCTCCGTCGGTTCCAGGTGAACGGTCCACTCCGACGTGGTCTCGAACGCGAAGATCTCACGCCGAAGCCGGTCCTCGGCCTCGACGACCTGCGCCTCGGCGGTGACGACCTCCGAGCGGCGGAACGCGCGCGCCGATTCCGCGCTGGTCATCTCGACCGGCGGCAGGGCGCCGGCGTCGACCTTGACGCGGTTCACCTCCACCTGCTGGTCGGCGACGACGAGGCTATTCCGTTTGACCTGGAGGTTCTCTCGAGCGAACACCAGATCGAAGTAGGCGGTCTGCACCTCGCGGATCTTTCCGAGCATGGAGCTGCGGTACTCTTCGCGCGATTGCATCCGGCGGTTCTTCGCGATCTCGATGGAACCGTCGTTGTATGCCATCCAGGCGTTGCGCAGGAGCGGTTGAGTGAGTTGGAGGCGGCCCGTCGTCGTGAAGATCGGGTTCAACGCACCGCCGCTCTGCTGGTAGCGATAGTCCGTCCCGACCGACGCCTCGTACGTTCCCCCCGTCGACAACCGCCCGCGAACGCCCGACTCGGCGCTGAATCCCTCATCCGCGTTGTTGATGAAGAACGTTCGGCTGATGAGCGGGTTCGTCGGGTCGGGGAACACACCGGCGAACAGTTGCTCCCGCTTGGAAGTCGTGACGTTCGCGAAGAAGGTCGGGTCGTAGACTCCGAGTTCCTGCCGAATGCGGGTCTCAGCGATCTGCTCGTCGATCAACGCGATCTTGAGGGTCAGGTTGTTCCTGACGGCGAATCCGACCGCGTCCTCGAGGCTCAGCGAGAGCGAATCCGGGCGTGAGGTCGGCGCTGATTCGGGACCCACCGCTCGGGAGTCCTGCGCGGGAATCGAGACGGCCGCGACGAGGACGACGATGGCGGATCGAACGGCGGAATGGATCGGACCGGGTGCTCGGATGGCGGGCAAGTGCTGACTCCAACTGGGCGGCGGGGCTACGGTGCGCTGGGCTGCGCCGCGCGTCAACGGCTATACGCGCGCGACGCTGCGGCTCGCCGCTTTTCTTCCGTGGCTCGCCATTCGGGAGTCCGGACCTCGGTGATGACCTGCTTGCGGGGATCCGTGTCGGAGGTGTCGGCAAGGCGGTGTGCCAGGACGTCCAGCAAGCCCTCTGCGGCGGGGCTCCCGATTCGCGCCAGCGCCTCGATCACCGGCCTGAACATCTCCGGCGCCGACTCGAGGAGGCGAGCGACCGGCAACGTCGCAGCGTCGTCGCCGATCCGGCCCAGGCATTCGACGATGCGCGCGCGCTGGTCGGTGGCCGAGGTCGAAAGTTGTTTCAGAAGCTCCGGGACGGCCGACGAGCCCCGCATGTCGCCGAGGTGTCGCATGGCCCTCGTCTGGAGGGCGGGGACCCGCAGACAGCGGATCAGGAATGGGACGGACTTCAGCCCCAGGCCCTCGGCCGTCCGGTCGATGATCTCGGCCTGCTCTGCCGCATCGGTGGTTTCACGAAGGCGACAAACGGCGCGAATGAACGTGCCCCGATCCGGACCAGCCGGCACCGCCATCTGCGTTCCGGCGAAGTCGCCCAGCATCCGTTCCTCGAGTCGCTCCAATGCCGTGCGCATGCGCGTGCGGTCCGCCTGGTCGAGTCCGGGCAACGCTTGTTGGGCCGCCGTCAGATCCTCGTCCGTCAGAGTGTCCGGGAACCGCTCGAAGAGCCGCTCGAACTCCCTGACGGCGAGGCGGCGGCTGAACGTGCCCTTCGCACCGAAGCCGTCGTTCACGAGACGTCGAAGGATGCGCCTTCGTTTCGCGGGGTCGGATTCCTCCGTGAGTCCCACGTAGCCGTTCACCGTCGCCTCGGTCTCCTCGGCCGCGTCCGTCAGGTCGACGACGTCGACGAGCCGGTACATCTGATCCTGGGCTTCGGGCTTCAGGAAGAGGAGGCGGTCCACGTCGCGGAAGCTGTCCACGACCGCACCCGCAGCGACGACCAGCACGCGGGATCCTGGGTGGCCGCGGAGCTCTCGCCGGACGGAGAAGGCCGTGAGCTGCACGTCGCCGAACGTGCTGTCCCGATCGTAGCGAGCGCGCACGATGACCGGCGCGCGGTCGAGGAGGCGCTCCTCGAAGAAGCTCCGCCACCCGATGGGGCGCGATGCCTGGCCAGGCGAGGCTGGCGAACTGGTCGCGAGGACGATGATGGCGACCGGGAGAAACGATCGATGAGAGACACCCATGGCTGCGCTGCCGCTTTGCGGCTCGGCATCATAGACGAGAATGACGTGTTCTCAGTCGGGATCGGCAGCGCAGCGTAGCCATGTCCCGCCCCAACCGACGACATCCCGGATCGTCGGCGCGGCGGAGCCGCATCAGCCCGCGGTTCGAACTTGCGTCAGGTAGGCCTGCTCGGCCTGGATGCGGCGGTGCAGCTTCTCGGTCCGAACGACGATGTAGCGCTTGACCTCGACGAGCGTGCCCGTGAAGAGGGTCTCGCGTCCATCGGAAACCGTGTAGAGGCGCTTGCCACGAAGGGAACCGGCGTAGGTGATCTTCAGGGACATGTGATTCGTTGAGCGGGGGCCATGACCGGGCCGCATTCCGCCGCGGAGCCGACACAGCAACTCGCTTGCCAAAACCAGAAGCGAGGCGGCGCGAAGCCGTTAACGCCCAATCCATGAAGCACTTATGCCAACCATCACGCGGCCACGCTCGCGCGACTGCTGGAGGATACTCGACGGATTCGGTCGACGCGGCAGGAAGGCGGTGGACGAAAACGTGCAGTCGCAGGTCGCGCGAGGCGCTCACCGCGGGTTCGAGAAGATGACCGGCACCGTAGCTCCGGGGGCTGCACGGAGCGCAAACCCGCGAAAACGGGAATGGTCGAGAAGCCATTCGTCACCTCGCACGGTGGGCGGAAGAGCGAGTACGCCAACGCCATCGGAGGCCGGTACGGCGTCGGACGCCCAGCTCGACAGGGGGTCACACGCGAGAGCGAGCGGAGCCAACGGCCGTCGCTCCTGGCGCGCGATCACGAGGCTGAGCGGTCGGCGGTCCACATCCGTCGCGATGACGGTGGTTCCGAACCCGCGCTCGAGCGAAACGGTGAGCTGGCTCACGTTCAGTCCGCCCGGGCTCTCGAATTCCTCGACCCTGGTGGCGTACCCCGGCGCAGAGCACACGAGCGTCAGCTTGCCGGCCGGCACCGACGCAAACCGGACTCCCCCGTCCGTGTCGGTCGTCGCGGGTGCGTCCCAAAGGCGGCCGTCGGACGTGTAGATCGCGACGGTCGAACCGGACACGGGCAACCCGCCGCTGTTCACGCGAAGGTCGAGCTCGCCGACGATCGGGACCACGACCTCGATCGTCTCGCTGACGCGGTTCGTGGTCGCCGCCGGTATGTCCGTGTTCGTCGCAGCGACGCCATCAGCCGTTCGGATCCTGGCGCTGAAGCGCCGGTCGGCGGGAACGCGTGCGAAAACGGCGACCCCGGTGTCGTCCGTCGTCGCCGTCGCGAGCCACGTGAGCCTGCGCGCGGTTCCGAAGAATGCAGGGTCGGCCCATTCTCCGACGTGGAGCTCGACCCGCGCTCCCGTGATCGGTCGGCCGGCAGCCTCGTTCACGACGCGTACGTGCACGTCACGGAGGCGCTCGATCTCTCGAAACTCCAGAACGCGCTGGCGATTGGGCGGCATGGTGACGTCGACGTTCTGCCGAAGTCCGACACCGCTGAGCGTGAGTGTGTAGGGCCCGTCCGGCACGTGCGGAAACACGAAAGCGCCGGTCGAGTCACGGGACACCTGCAGCATCGGGCGCGTCGGGTCGACGTCCTGCCCGAGCAACGGGATCAGCTGCGCGCTGCTGCCGTCGAAGCGCGTACGTACCATCACGCCCTCCGCCGCCGATAGATCCAAGGCCGCGCCGATCCAGGTGGCCCGGTTCGGGCGCGGATGTGACGTCGTGGACGGAACGAAGGACTCCCGTTCGAGCCTCTCGTGGGCCGCGAGGAACGCAGGTACCCAGCGAGCGTCGAGCGCGCGGCCTGCGTCGTCGCGCCACCTCCGAACGCCCGCGTCCAACGGCACCTCGTCGCGGCGCTGCAGCGCGATGTCTCCCAGGTCCTCCGCGTTGGCGCCAACGAGCGGAATCTCCACCATCTCTCCCGCCCGACCGACCCAGGCCCTCGCGACTCCCGGCGGGATGTCTGGCCAGGCCAGGCGACCGTCGGACGACGTCGTCCCCTCGATCGGCGGGATGCGGGCACCGCGAAGGACCAGATCCCGCTCGGGCCAGATCCACACGTGCGCACCGCCCGCGAGGCGACCGTCCGTTCCCCAGATACGACCCCGCGCACGCCGCGGAAGGTCGACGTCCGCGACGATCGGAAGCCTGGAATCCGCTCGAAACGGCCCGATCGTCGTCCACGGGTGATCGCGGCCGGCGGCGCGGAGCACGACGGTGTCGGGGGACGACCATGGTGCGTCGGCGACCTCGTCGCGTCTCACGAGGATGGACGAAACGGGTCCCCCGGTCGTGGCGTCACGTGGGACGAGGCACACGAGCAGCGGCTGCGCGGACACCGGCGGACGGCGGATCGAGATCTTGAGACTCGCGTGAGAACCGTCGGATCGATCCTGCGTCCGCCGGCCGCGCGCCTGCGGGGCCAACCCCGTCGCACGGACCACCGCGCGGTCTCCAGGCGCTCCGAGCGTCATCGAGACGGGGGATCGGTCGTCGGCTGCACGGACGAGGCGACGACCACCCCAGGGCCACGCTTCCACGAAGCACGTCTCACCGTCCGAAAGATCGAGCTTCGAAGCCGGGGCCCGCTGCAACCGGTCGACCTGGA
The DNA here is from genome assembly GCA_044222185.1 of Planctomycetota bacterium. GTDB lineage: Bacteria > Planctomycetota > CAIWVZ01 > JBGANV01. Next base: position 915,136 of record JBGANV010000001.1, on the reverse strand, counting down.
GGACGATTTCGAGTGCCGACGTGACCGAGACGACGGGCTCGATCAGTGGGAAGTAGCCCGGCGCATCGACGACCAGCATGTAGTCGCCGGGGCGTAGCGCCGAGATCGAGAACTTCGACTCCTCCCTCGACAACACCGCGTGCCGCGTGGATGGATCGGCGAGCACGCGCATCGTCGCGCCATCTCGCCATTCGGGCGGAAGGCTGAGCACGTGGGCCACGGCCGGATCCACCGGCAACGCCACGAGGTGCACACCGATCGGCGCCGGCACCGCCGCGCGACCGTTGATCGCCGCGGATAACGACGCCGCATTCCGCAGCGCGAAGTCGACGAACACCTTCTCGGCAGCTCCCCCTGCGATGGCTCGGACGTCCGAGAATCTCCCGGACGCCGCCTCGATCCAGACCTCGCCTGCGCCCAGCGGGAACGCCACGGCACCGAAGGCGCCTGATTCATCCGTCGTGCCGAGGCGGAGGTCGGGTCGTCCGCCCTTCCTTCGATACCAGACGACCGCAGGTTCGAACGGCGCCTTCTCCCCGATCACTTTCCCTGAAATCACGGGGCGGGGGGTGAGCTCGAAGGCGTCGAGACGAACATCAGGTTTGGGAATCGCCACGTGCACGCGCAAGGGCTCGAAGGGGACCTCGGGAACGATCAAGAGGTCATGGCCGCCGTCCTCGGCCGACACGGGGATCGTCCCGCTGGCGGGCACCGACCCGTCGAGTGCGGCGGAGAACGGGATCGGCTTCTTCGTGAGGGACTCGACGGCCTCGAGCTGGCGCGTGCCCCGTTCGACCCAGGACACAGCCTCGATGACCGTTCCCGGGACGGATCGGAACCGGGCGTCGCGGCCGGCATCGGCGAGGTGCCAGTTCGCCAGCGCGCGCGGTGGATTCGCCCACACCCACCGGGTGCGGTCGCGCGTGAGCATGCCGGGTCCGTGGACGACGACGCGGGTGGAGATGAACGCTCCCGTGCCTGGACGGATACACGGCCATTCCACCTCGATCTCGCCATCGATCGCGGCGCTCGGCTCTTCGATTTCGACGGAGGGCTCCGGCGAACCGGTGATCGTCGCGTTCGCGAGGGGACGCCCGTCGAAGTCGATCAGGAACCCGCGTGGGGCCGCATCCGGCCAGGTGACGACGACGAATCCCTCGGTCGGAACGGAGCGGAACGCGATGATGCCCTTTCCGTCGGCGCTGGCCGCTGCCACGAGCGAGCGCTCGTCGATGCGACCGTCCGCCGGAAGGTCGTAGAGCGTCGCACTGGCACCCACGCCGGCCTGGAACGTGAACCCGTCGCACGCCTCGAGGCACTGGGCCCCGAGACGGAGCGTCCCCGCCCACGCGTCACCGTCGACGGGCATCCGGAGCGGGCGAAAACCAGGAGCCGTCACGGCGATGACGAGACCGTCGCGCACGGGCGCCTTCAAGGACCAGTCTTCGCCCGATCGCACGACCTTCGTCTGCACGGTCCCTGTCCTCGACACGACGGCGACGGCGGCCTGCACGCCCGGGGTCGCAATACGGCCCTCGAACACCACGAACTGCGCGGCGGCCGAGCCGACGAAGGCCGCGCACGACAACACGAATGCGAGAGCTTTCATCCGCCGCTCATCCCCCGAAAGAGGCGCGAAGCGACCCGCTCCGCCGCTCGGCAGGTGATTCGACGACGGGAGTCATCCAGAACTTCCAAGGTGATTTCGACGTGCGGACGCCAGGTCCCAGGCGCCAGGCGCTCGGGCCATTCGCAGCAGAGGACGTTCGTCTCGTCCTCGAGGATCAGCTCCAGGCCTTCGCGGACCAGGTCTGCGGGCGCCTTCAGCCGGTACGCGTCGATGTGGTCGAGTGTGAGGCGCGCGCCTTCATAGCGGTTGTGAATGGCGAACGTGGGGCTCGCGACCTCGCGTGGATCCGGATGCCCGAGCCCGCGGGCGATGCCTCGCACGAAGGTCGTCTTGCCCGCGCCCAGGTCGCCGTGCAGCGACATGCGGTCGCCGGGCGCCAACCCGACGGCGATGGCGGCCGCGAAGGCCTCGGTCTCGTCTGGGCCGCAAAGGTCGCGGCTGATCTCAGTGGTGTTCGAATCCACGGGCTTCCACTTCCAATTCCCGCCCGTCGCGGACGAGCGTGAGGCCGCGCGCCGTCACGACCCCGATGCGTGACAGCGGCGCGTTGCCGCACCAGTTTCGCTCCACCCGGGCGAGCCGCTCGGGGCTCATGGTGAAGAGAAGCTCGAAATCCTCCCCGTCGGTCAGTGCGTGGTCGAGCGGGTCGCCGTCCGACCGGCGCGCGTCCGCGTGAATCGGGATCGCGCTCGCGTCGATGCGCGCGCCGACGCCGCTCATCGTGCACAGACGCGACAGATCGAGGAGGAGTCCGTCGGAGACGTCCATCATGGCCGACGGCGGGCCCTCGGTCGCGAGCTTCCGCCCCTCCGCCAATCTGGGAGTGAACGACAGGTGACGGCCGAAGGGCAGTGAGCCGCCCAACGCACCGGTCACGACGATCACGTCGCCGACACGGGCGCCCTTGCGCTGGACCGCGAGGCCGGGCTCCACGTATCCGACGAGCGTCACTGAAAGAACGAGGCCGCCTTCATGCGTGATCGTGTCGCCTCCGCACAGCGCGACCCCATGTCCTGCCCCGATGGCGCGCATGCCTTCCGTGATCCGCACGGCGGTCTCGTGGTGGAATCCCCGCGGCAGGGCCGCCGTGGCGAAGGCGAACCTGGGCATGGCTCCCATGGCGGCAAAATCCGAGAGGTTCACCGCGAGAGCCTTGCGCCCGATGTCCTCGGGCGTCGTGCCCGGATGGAAGTGCGCCCCCTCGGCGATGGCGTCGGCGGACACGACCAGATCCAGGTCTGCGCGCGGTCGCATCACGGCCGCGTCGTCGCCGATCGGCACGAGGATGTCCTCGCGGCTCGCGCCCGTCGTGCGAAGCCAGTCGAGGAACGCCTGTTCTCCCCGCGCCGTCATGCGACGACACTCGTCGATGCCGTCATGAACCATCGGATCGCCGCGACGCCCGATGCACCTGCGGCGAGGACCTCGCGCTCGTTGGAGGCGTCGATTCCCCCGATCCCGACGACGGGGATCGTGACCGCACGCGAGATGCGCTCCATCGGCACGAGCCCGATCGGATCGAGGATCCCGCGCTTCTTCGGCGTGGCAAAGATAGGTCCCAGAACGAGGTAGTCGGCGCCCTCGCGCCACCGCATGACGCCCTCGTCGACCTCGTGGACCGATACGCCGATGATCGCGGACGGCCCGAGCAGCCCTCTCGCATCGGAAACCGACGGACTCCCCGCTCCGAGCTGAACCCCGGCCGCGCCTGCAGCGGCGGCGAGCGCCGGCGATCGCGACAGCAGGACAGGAACGGTCACCCGCGCCGCGATCCGACGCCCGAGTTCCACCTGCACGTCCGGTGGGAGGTCCAGCTCCCGCACGAGCACCATAGTCACGCCGCAGGCTCGTACCGCGGCGGCAACGGCTTCGGGGAAATCCGACGACGACACCAGGGTGCGGTCGGTGACGAGCAGGCGGCGCACACGAGACGCGTCCATTGCGCGAGGATTCTACGCGCGTTCGCCCGGGGCGCTCACGAACGGCTGACGGCGTTTTCGACCATCCTCGTGAGGAGGGTCTCCAACGACCAACCGATCGCCCGTGCCTCCTGGGGCACGAGCGAGGTTTCGGTCATCCCCGGAAGCGTGTTGGTCTCGAGGACCTTCGGAGAATCTCCCTCGACGATCATGTCCGTTCGGGTGATGCCGTCGGCCCCGATCAGGCGATGGACGGCGATGGCCAACTCACGGACCCGCGCCTCGGCCGTTGGCGAGATTTGCGCGGGAATCCGCTCGACGGCGCCCCCGCTCGCGTACTTGCTCTCGAAGTCGAACCACGCGGCTTTCTTCGGGACGATCTCGATTGCTGGAAACGCGCGCGTCGACTCCCCGCTGCCGAACGCAGCGCAGGAGACCTCCACGCCGCGGATCGCCCGCTCGATGAAGAGACCCGCGCGCTCGCGTGCGACTTCGGTCATCGCCTTCTCGAGCCCCTGTGGATCCTGTGCGATGGCTACGCCGACGGACGAGCCGAGCGTTCGAGCCTTCACCACGACCGGCCAACCGCCGGGCGCGGACCAGGCGCGGGCCCGCTCCACCGCCGCGGGGAATCGCTCCGGCGTCGTGTCTTCAGCCTCGAACTCGATCCAGTCCGCCGTGGGGAGCCCGGCCGCCTTCATCAGGCGTTTGAGCATCAGCTTGTCCATGGCGATTGCGGACGCGGCGACACCAGGCCCCGTGTACGGAAGCCGCGCCGTCTGCAGGAAGCCTTGGAGGGAGCCGTCTTCGCCTCCAGGTCCGTGCAGCCCGATCACGACGACCTGAACGCCGCGCCGGATCAGCTCGCCGGCGACCGTCAGTGCATCACCGGTCTGTGCGGCGCCGGGAAGAACGTCCTCCACTTTCGCCGGAAGCCCTGCGGAGACCGAGTCCGGTGTGGTCAGGCACCAGGTCCCCGTGAGTCCGATCACGACCGGCGTGACCTGAAATCCAGCCCGTACGAGTCCGCGAACCATCGTCGCGCCGGTCTTCAACGAGACGACGTGCTCGGAGGAGATCCCGCCGAAGAGCACCGCCACGTGCCGCACGCTCGACATCATTCGTCTCCGAGGTAGATCGGCCGAGATGGGTCGATCGGAGGGAGTCGGCGCGTCCGTAGCGACGCCGAATCCAGTGCGAACGTGGGAGAGATCTCGACGAGTTGGGCCGGCATTCCGTCAGGGCCGATGGGCATTCGCACACCGTGCTCGGACAGCCACCGGGCGTGCAACGACGATTGGAGCCGCGACGACGTCTCGGCCGAGTCCACGCCCGTCGCGTTCTTGATCGGGGCAAACTCCTCCTCGCGGAGGACCTCGAGCGAGAACGGATTCCGCGCCTCCGCGAGGGCGTCGAAGATGAAGGTCTCGAATTTGATCCCGGTCACCTTCCCCGGAGAACCATCGGCAAGCACGACCGGGAGGGCTTTCCGAGCGACGTGAAACGGCAGCTCGAACGCCGCGCTCGTGATGCGGTCCACGAAAGCGAGCGAGAGCACGTGAATCGCGATGTTGCCGGCGGAGAACGTGAGCGCCCCGTCTGCATTGCGCTGGTGGAGCAGCGCCGGCGGGAGATCGCTGTACTCGATGACGCACACGCGCCCGTCCTGGCGAGCCAAGACGCCGACCTTCTCCTCGGGTCCTGACTTCGCAACGACCTTCGACGAGAACTCGCTCCCCGACAAGCGGTGGTAACCGACGAACACGGGATCACAGACCTCGACGAGGGGATTGTCGACCTGGAAGTAGAAGACGTCCTCGACGCCCTCGTCTCGGAGCCGACCGAGCAGCCCGCTGTCGCGCAGGGCGAGGAGCGTTCCGCCGTGGCCGTTCGGGCTCCGGAAAAGGGCCCCGGGCGACTTCACGACGAGCGCGCCGGACTCGTCGACTGCGGGGAGCATTCCCTGTGTGAAGAACCGCAGCTGGCCGGGCGCAAGGCCGAAGTCCCGCTGCGACGCGAAGTAGTTCGTGGTGTCTTCGTGGTTCTCCTCGCTCGTCATCACGAGCAGAGGCAGGGGCTTCCCGTAGCGCCGCGAGAGCGCTTGGATCTTCTCGGCAAACAGCTGGAAGAGGGTCTTTCGGCGGATCGGAGTGGCCGGGTACGTCCCCTTCGGCCCCGCATGTCCGAGCCGCGAGCCCTGGCCCCCTGCCACGACGAGAGCCGCGACCTTCCCCGCCTGCAGCGCGGCCTCACCGACCGCGCGCGCCTTCGCATCCGCGGCGGCATCCTGAGCCTTGCGCGTGACGGCGATCGGCTCGATCGTCAACGAGCCCTGCGCATGCGCCCCTTTCCCCAGGTCGCGCACGAGCCGCGAGAGGAGTGCAAAATCGGTGCGCTCCAGCTCACGTTCGAGTCCGACGCGGAGCGCGGGGTTCAAACCACGCCAGTGCTCCGCCAGCGCATTCTGTCCCAGACGAACCAGGCGATCGCCCCAGGTGCCGGCCTCATTCGACGTCATGGCTGCCTCATGGGGCGCAGGCCTCGCGCCTCACCCGTCGAAGCGACGGAACGCGAGCGTGCAGTTGTGTCCACCGAAGCCCAGGCTGTTCGAGATGACGCCCCGGATCGGCATCTCGCGAGCTGACCCTGGCACGTAATCGAGGTCACAGGCCGGGTCGGGATTCTCGAGGTTGCGCGTCGGGTGGACGACCTTCCTCGAGATCGACAGCGCGCAGACTGCTGCTTCGACGGCCGCCGACGCGCCAAGGAGGTGGCCGATCATGGACTTGGTCGACGAGACGGCGAGCTTCTTGGCGTGTGCGCCGAAGACGGCCTTGATCGCGCCCGTCTCGTTCGGGTCGTTGATGGGCGTGGAGGTTCCGTGGGCGTTGATGTAGTCCACGTCCGTGATCGCCATGCCCGAATCCGCCATCGCGAGACGCATGGAGCGCTGCGCTCCCTCGGCGAACTCGGCTGGCGCCGTGATGTGGTGGGCATCCCCCGTCGCGCCGTAACCGGTCAGCTCGCAATAGATGCGGGCCCCGCGCTGCCGCGCATGTTCGAGTTCCTCGATGACGAGGATGGCGGCACCCTCGCCCATCACGAACCCGTCGCGATCCCGATCGAACGGGCGACTGGCCTTCTCCGGCGCGTCGTTCCGAGTCGACATGGCGCGCAGGCTGCAGAAGCCGGCGATTCCAAGCGGTGTGATCGCGGCTTCCGAACCGCCCGTGAGGACGACGTCCGCCTCCCCATATTGAACCGCGCGGAGCGCGCTACCGATCGCGTGGGCTGCCGATGCGCATGCGGAGGCCGTGACCCAGTTGGGGCCGCGGAGACCGAAGCGCATGGAGAGGTGCGCGCTCATGGCGTTCATCATCAGCTTGGGGATGAGGAACGGGTTCACGCGCCCTGGGCCGCGCTCCATCAGCACGGTGTGCTGGGATTCGATCTCCATGAGGCCGCCGATTCCGCTGCCGCAGATGACGCCGATGCGGTCGGTGTTCTCCTTCGCGACGTCGATCCCCGAGTCGGCCATGGCTTCGATCCCCGAAGCCATCGTCAGGTGAACGAAGCGGTCGAGGCGGCGGGTCTCCTGGGGATCGAGGAACTTGCGGGGGTCGAAGTTCTTCACTTCACCCGCGATTCGCGTCGCGTAGTTGTCGGTCGGGAACAGCGTGATCGGACCGACGCCGTTCGCTCCGGCGAGCAGTCCGTCGAACGTCGATTCGCGATCCAGTCCCAGGGGACTGATGATCCCGATCCCGGTGATCACAACGCGGCGTCGATTCATCGTTCCTGGCGTCCTCCCGTTCGCCTCCCCCACGACCCGGGCGAGCCCCAGGTCGGCGAAGGCCTCATCGGATCAAGCCGATGTCTTCGAAGCGATGTAATCGACAGCGTCACCGACCGTGCGGATCTTCTCCGCATCCTGGTCCGGGATCTCGATGCCGAAACGCTCCTCGAACTCCATGACGAGTTCGACGGTGTCGAGCGAGTCTGCCCCCAGGTCATTGATGAAGGACGTCTCGCGTTTGACGTCCTCCTTTTTCGTGTTGAGCTGCTCGCAGACGATCTCGACGACGCGCTCCTCGATGGACTTGCCGGACATAGATGAGGTTCCTCGGTTCTCTTCAAAAGGGCTTCGGCGCGCGAGAGTTACGTGCCTGCGGAGCCGACCCCCGCGGGGCGCCTTCTTAGCACACGCTTTGTCGCCCTATCAATGGCGCCGAGGGGCCGGCACGTGCCGGAAACTCGGCGGGAATTCCTTCACAGCCGCATGCCTCCGTCGACCTGTAGGACCTGTCCCGTGACGTAGCCTCCAAGATCGGAACAGAGGAACAACACAGGGCCTGCGACGTCCTCCGGCGACCCAGGCCGCCCGAGTGACGTGCCCTGCACCATGGCGTCCTTCTGCCCTGGCTCGAGTCCCTTCGTCATGTCGGTCTCGATGAAGCCTGGAGCAACGGCATTCGCCGTCACGCCTCGCCCACCGAACTCCTTGGCAAGGGACTTCGTGAACGCAATCAGCCCGCCCTTGCTGGCGGCGTAGTTGGCCTGCCCGGCGTTTCCGGCGATGCCGATCACCGAGGCGATGTTGACGACCCGTCCGCACTTCGATTTGATGAGCTGACGAGAAAATGCCTTCACGGTCAGGAAGGCGCCTTTCAGATTCGTGTCGAGGACCGTGTCCCAGTCGGCCTCGCTCATGCGCATGAGCAGACCGTCGCGCGTCACGCCGGCGTTGTTGACGAGGATGTCGACCTTCCCAAAGGCCTTGACTACCTGATCCGCCAGGGCCTGGACGGCAGCCGGATCGGCCACATTCGCCGCGAAGGGCTCGGCACGCCCCCCTGCCGCAGCGACGACGTCAGCGGTTTGGCGCGCGTTGTCCTGCGAGGTGGCGACGACCGCGACGGCGGCGCCGGCGCGCGCCAAGGCGACGGCGATGGCGCGACCGATGCCGCGCGATGCGCCGGTGACGACCGCGACTCGATCGGCGAGCATGAGCGTCACGATTGGCCTCCAGCTGCCGCGAGGTCTCCGCATGTGGCGAAGTTCTTCGTCAGTGCGTCCGGCAGGATCTTCCGTGCGAGGCCCGAGAGAACGCTCCCCGGCGCCGGCTCCACGTACTTCTTGAACCCCATGGCCGAAAGTCGTCGCATGGAGTCCTCCCAGAGCACCGGGGACACGACTTGCTGCGCGAGAAGTGCGCGCACGTCGGACGCCGTACGGACCACGTCCGCGGTGACGTTGCTGATCACGGGAAGGCGCGGATCGGCAAGCTTCGTGGCAGCGATCGCCGCTTCGAGCTCCGCGCGCGCCGGTGCCATGAGCGGCGAATGGAACGCGCCGGCAACTTGCAGTGGGATTGCACGACGCACGCCCAGCTCCTTCGCGGCCGCCGGCACGCGACCGCAGGCGTCCGAATCCCCCGAGAGGACGATCTGGCCGGGTGCGTTGATGTTCGCGACGACGAGTACGCCGCCCGCACGGGCTTTCTCCGCGACGGCTTCGGCGGTGGCGCGATCGGCACCGAGCAGACTCACCATCCCGGAACGCGCGGCGTCGGCTGCGGCCTGCATGGCGGCTCCGCGCCGTTTCACGAGGCGCAGCCCATCGGCGAACGAAAACACGCCGGCAAACCACAGCGCGGTGTACTCGCCAAGCGAGAGCCCAGCCGCCGCGCCGACGTCAGTGAGGAGTCCCTGCTCCCGCAGCGCCTCCGTGACGGCCACCGAACACGTGTAGATGGCTGGCTGCGCATGCGTCGTGAGCGTCAGCTCCGCCGCGGGTCCATCGAAGCACAGTCGCAGCAGGTCGTATCCGAGGACGTCGTTCGCCTCGGCGAAGACTCGGGCCGCGGCGGGAAACCGGTCGGCGAAGTCTCGGCCCATGCCGGGTTCCTGCGCTCCCTGTCCAGGAAAGAGGATCGCTGTCTCTTGCACGTCGATTCCTCACCAGCGAATGAGCGCGGAGGCCCAAGTCAAGCCGGCGCCGAAGGCAACCAGTGAGAGCAGCGCTCCACTCTGGAAGAGGCCGGCACGGCGAGCTTCGTCGAACGCGAGAGGAACGCTTCCGGCGGATGTATTGCCGTAGCGATCGAGGTTGATGTAGATCCGGCTGTCCTCGATCTCGAGCTTCTTCAGCGCCGAGTCGATGATGCGGAGATTGACCTGGTGCGGGATCACGAGCGTGAGGTCGCTCGTCTTGAACCCCGTCCGCGCGAGCTGTTCCGCCACGAGGTCGCGGAACTTCTGCACCGCGAACTTGAAGACTTCGTTGCCGCGCATGCGGAGGAGGTGCTCGCGATTCTGGACCGCTTCGAGGCTTGCAGGCTTCCTGGACCCCACGGCCGGAACGACCATGGCCTCGCCTCCGGCGCCGTCCGCGCCGATGTCGCCATCGAGGATGAGCCCCTGGCCCTTGTAGGGTCCGAGGACGGCGGCGCCGGCAGCATCACCGAAGAGGATGCACGAGGAGCGATCCTCGTAGTCGACGATCCGACTCATCGTTTCCGCGCCGATCACGAGCACGCGCTGGCGCTGCCCCGTCGCCACGAGGGCCTTCCCCACGAACAGTCCGGTGACGAACCCCGAGCACGCGGCCCCCAGGTCGAAGGCCGCGGCGTTCCTTGCGCCCAGTTTGTGCTGGACGATGCACGAGGTCGAGGGAACGAGGTGGTCCGGAGTGACCGTCGCGACGATGATGAGGTCGAGGTCGAGCGGTGTGATGCCGGCGTCGGCGATCGCGCGCTCGGCTGCGGCGATGCAGAGGTCGGACGTCGCCTGATTCGGTGCCGCGATCCGGCGCTCGCGCATGCCGGTCCGGGAGTAGATCCACTCGTCGCTCGTGTCGACCATCTTCTCCAGGTCCGCGTTGGAGAGGATGCGTTCCGGAGCATAGGCGCCCGTGCCGTGAATTCCGACTTCGCGGAGCATCGTCATGGAGACCTCCCGCCTCAGCCGGCGCGGAGCCCCTCGTGGATGTGCTCGAGCACGCGGTTGCGCGTGAACTTCGCCGCCAGGAGGAGTGCGTTCTTGATGGCCCGGGCGTCGGAACGTCCGTGCGAGATCATGCAAAGGCCGTTGACACCAAGGAGTGGAGCTCCGCCGTACTCGGCGTAGTCCATTCGCGATTTGAACTTCTTGAGCCAGCCGCCGAGCTTCTGGGTGAACGCTCCATCGGCAGCCGATTCGGTTTCACGCATCAGCTCGGAGAGTCGGTTCGAGACCACGTCGTAGAGGCCTTCAGCCGCCTTCAAGACGACGTTCCCCACGAAGCCCTCGCAGACCACGACGTCGGCGCGCCCCTCGAAGATCTCGTTGCCTTCGATGTGGCCCAGGTAGTTCAGCGGCGACTGGGCGAAGAGCTGTTTCGTTTCCTTGACCAGCTCGTTGCCTTTCGCCTCCTCGGATCCGACGTTCAACAGCCCGACGCTCGGCTCTCTCTTCCCCAGGATGTGCTTGGCGTATTCCGCGGCCATGATCCCGTAGTGGTAGAGATGGAGCGGCTTGCAGGAGATGTTGGCTCCCACGTCGCACATCACCGTGTGGCCGCCCATGCGGTTCGGGAAAGTGACGGCGATGCCCGCGCGGCGGACGGAGGGAATCAGCTTCCAGTTGAGCGTGGAAGCCGCGACGGCCGCGCCCGTGCTGCCGGCGGCGACGAGGCCGCTCGCCTGCCCTTTCTGGACGACCTCGCAGGCACGGACGATGGACGCATCGCGCTTGCGACGGAGCGCTTCGACGGGCGCTTCCTCGCAGGTGATGTTCTCGGATGCGTGGACGATCTCACAGCGCGACGTGTCTCCGGTCGCGCCCGCCAGCTCCTGACGGATCTGCCGCTCGTCTCCGACGAGAACGACGACGAGATCCGATTCCTGAGCTACCGCTTCGAGGGCACCCCGGACCGTTTCGCGCGGCGCCTGGTCGCCGCCCATCGCATCCAGTGCGATGCGGGTCGTCACGCTCAGAAGTTCTCCATCGGAACGACTTCCTTGCTCCCGTAGTGCCCGCATTGGTGGCACACGCGGTGCGGCGGGATCGCCGCGTTGCAGTGCGTGCAGCGGTTGAGCTGGAGGTTCTCGATGTGGTGGTGGGCGCGGCGGGTACGCTTGCGGTGCTTCGAAAGCCTTCTCTTCGGAACGGCCATGTCCTGAACTCCGGTCAACGACCGCTGGTTGCGGTCGCTTCGATGCGTCTGGGGAGGCGAGGCGTCCGACGGCGCCGAGCGCCGTCCCAAAACACCCGATCCCCTGTCACGAGGTGGGACGGAGTATGCCAAACCCCGGCAGCATTTCACCCCCAGTGTTGGCAGGGGTTTGCCGGAGTTGGGACCGTGTCCGCGAGGTGCCGCGGATCACACCGTCGTCGTCGTGGCTGCCCGCCGTGGTTCGGCGGTGCTGGAGGCGGCAGCGCCAGAATTGGGGGCGGTGGCTGGCCCCGTCGCCGTCGCGTCCGTCTTCTGGGCCTGGGGACCGAGCTTCGCCATGATCGCCGCGAGGATGCGCTTCTGGAGGTCGGGGTTCTCCTGGATGAACTGGCGAGCGCGATCGCGGCCCTGGCCCAATCGCTCGTCCTTGAAGCTCAGCCATGTTCCCGTCTTGTCGAGGATTCCATTCTCGGTCGCGAGGTCGATGATGTCACCCGTGGCCGAGATCCCCTCGTTGAACATGATGTCGAACTCGGCGACGCGGAACGGGGGCGCGAGCTTGTTCTTCACGACCGTCGCCTTGCAACGGCTCCCCGTGACGTCCTCCCCGTCCTTCACCTTTCCGATGCGGCGGATGTCGATGCGGACCGAGGCATAGAACTTCAGCGCTCGACCGCCGGCGGTCGTTTCGGGACTGCCGAACATGACCCCGATCTTCTCTCGCAGCTGGTTGATGAAGATCAACGCCGCGCAGGATTTGTGCACGGCACCGGTCAGCTTGCGGAGGGCCTGGGACATGAGACGCGCCTGGAGCCCGACGAAGGCGTCGCCCATCTCACCTTCGATCTCGGCCTTGGGAACGAGGGCCGCGACCGAATCGACGACGATCACGTCGATGGAATTGGAGCGCACGAGCATCTCGGCGATCTCGAGGGCCTGCTCGCCGTTGTCCGGTTGGCTCACGAGCAGCTCATCCACCTTCACACCGAGCTTGCGTGCGTAGTTCGGATCGAGGGCGTGTTCAGCGTCGATGAAGGCGCAGACGCCGCCGGCCCGTTGCGCGTTGGCGATGACGTGCAGCGCCAGCGTCGTCTTGCCGGATGACTCCGGTCCGAAGATCTCCACGATGCGTCCCCTCGGCACGCCCACGCCACCGAGCGCCAGATCGAGCGAGATGGACCCGGTCGAGACACCCTTGATGTCCACGTCCTTGACCTCGCCGAGTCGCATGATCGTCCCCTTGCCGTACTGTTTCTCGATCTGGCTCAGGGTGAAGTCGATCGCCTGTTCCTTGCGGGCTTGTTCGGGGTCGACCGGAGTCTTGGAGTTCGGCTTGATGGCCATGGTTGCTGATTCCCTTTGGAGCTTGTGTAACCAGGAGACGCTTCGATTGGCGGGCGTGTCCGGACGTTTTTGAATTCGGGGCGGATTCTACGGCGGCGGGGGGACAGTCGGAACGGGACGACGCCTCGACCGTCCGGCTCAGCGGTGCCGGCCGAGCGTCGCCCTCTCGATGGCCGTGTAGGAGGTCCCAATCTCGGTTTCGTGGCTCTCGAACAGGACGATTTCTGGGACGGCAAAGTGCGCGAACTCTCTCTTGCGCATGGGCCCCATGCGCTCGACGACCGCATCGAGCCCCTCCGAGCCCTTGGCGCGGCCGAGCGTGACGTGAGCGTGGAAGGGGCCCTTCTCCGGGCGGTACCCCAACGCGCGGACTCCGTCGTGGAGTCGTCGCCGCAGATCCTGCATCCGCGAATCCTCGTCCTCGTTGCGACCGTGCACGCCGGCCCAGATCACGCGCGGCGTCCCGGATTCTGGAAACGACCCGAGCCCACGACAGACGAGATCCAGCGGCCCGTCACTCGCCGTCGCGGTGGTCTGGAGCAGTCGCGCGAGATCGAGGATGCCCAGGTCGTCGACGTCCCCCACGAACCGGAGCGTCACGTGAAACTTCTCGGGTCGGACCCACGCGATGTCGGCACGTGCCCCCTTCAGACGCGCGACCTCCTCGGTGAGCCGTTCGCGGAGGCGCTCGGGCAACTCGAAGGCGAGGAAGAGTCTTGCCATCTCAAGCGTCGGCGAGAAGGACGGCGGCGGCTTCGGGGTCGTAGATCCCCTGCGGGGCCACGACGATCCAGTCGGTCAGTTTCTCGAGGCTGTACCAGTTTTCGTCTCCGACGTGGATCGGAAGGCCCTCCAGCGGCTCGTTCAGGCAGACGCCGCGCAGAGCGCCCGGACGGAGCTCTCGGATCTCGAACCACAGGTGCTCGGGCACGGCGGGCTCGCTCTCCCGATCGAAGGCCAGCTTGGCGTGGAAGCGCCAGCCTTCCTGTCGACGGATCGCGAAGAGCTGACCGAACACTCCGAACCGCTCGATCGCGAGACGCCGCTGCCGATCCGACTCCTCGTTCGACTTGAACAGGACCGCGTCCTGCTTCAGCCGATCGAGCAACTCGTAGGGCGGCTCGTTGCGCTCCTTCGCGAGGATCGCCACGCGGGGCCCCTTGTGCTCATCGTCTTCGAGCTGATGCTCGGTGCGCGTCGTCCGAACATCCCCGGAGACGACCTCGAGCGCCTCGTCGACGGAAACCAGGCGGACATCCATCTCCTCGCCGATCGAAATGACGCCGCTCTCGTCGAGTTCGCCGCCCCCATAGATGACGTCCACCAGCGCGTCGATGAGGTCGTAGCCCTCGCGCACGTCCGATGCGCTCAGTCCCATGAGCTCGAACTCGGGAATCCCGAGGCGAACGAGTCCGTGGGTGTGGAGCCAGATCCCCGTGCGCCCTTCCATCTCGTGAATGGCATAGAGCGTCGCGGCGCGCGGGGGCACGTTCGATCGGGCCAGTTCGCGGACGTGCTTCCCCGACCGGACGACCAGGGCGTTGTCGTCATAGACCGCCGGCAAACCGGGGATCGACACGGCGTCGAGAATCCGCAGCTGCGTCTGGAAGTCGCCGAGCGCCTGACGTGGGTCCAGGACGGTCTCCACGCCCACCATCCACCGCGCCGCGGTCGCCGCGCGCCGCTCATCTTCGTCTGGAACGGTCTCCTGGATGATGTCATCCGACATCTCGCCCCGCTCCTCGACCCAGATCACGAACTCGGCCTCGTGCTCGGGGAGGCGGACGACGTGCCCCCAGACCATGTCGCCCTCGGGATCCAGTTCCTCGATGACGTGCGTCCCCGGGAAGCTCCGCTCCAGGGCGAGTCGAACCTCTTCCTCGAGCGGCGGCTCGCGATCAGGCCAGAACGCGTAGACGGTCGACGGGATCTCCGCGACCTCGTCGGCTTGATCGGACTCCATCGGGTCTTCAGTCATCCGGACCTATCTACGGACGCACGGGGTTGGGTTTGACGAACAGATAGAAGAGCTTGCCCTCGTTCTGAGTGTATCCGGCAATCTTCTCCGCATCGGGCCCCACGCCCATGTAGATGTCGGAGCGACCGGCGGCGCGGATCGCGCCACCCGTGTCCTGGTCGAAGTAGATGCCCATGTGTGGGACGAACGACAGCTTCTCGGGCGAGCCCGGCGACGGAATTGACGTTTGCGGGATCACGAAGCTTCCGCGCGGGAAGATCGCCTTGTCGGTCGCAACCGTGTGGTACGGCGTCACCTTGGCGTTGATGGAGCCCAGCGGCCACCGTGCGGATTCGTCGTACTTGGTGAAGAACACGTAGGACTCGTTCACCCCGAGGGCCGCGTCCAGTTCCTGCGGGTGCTCCTTGAAGTAGCGGCGCAGGCGCGAGAGGGACAGTTCTTCGCGCGTCATCTTCCCCTGCTCGATCAGCGTCATGCCGACGCTCTTGTAGGGCCGGTCGGTCTTGCCGGCGTAGCCCAGGTTCAGGAAGCGACCGTCCCGCATGCGGAGCCTGGCCGAACCCTGGACGTGGACGATGTACACCTCGAAGGGGTCCGAGAGGTACGCCAGTTCGCGCCCCGCCATGAGGTTGCCGCGCTCGATCTCGTCGCGTGTGTAGTACGGCACGATGCGCCCGTCCGGAGTCCGACGTCCGAGCGGAAGTCCGTCCGGGTCCGTGACGAGGTCGTCAGGACGGCTGTAGAGCGGGTACTTGAACGTGGCGTCCTTGGTCAGGCTGCCGTCGAAGATCGGCGTGTAGTAGCCCGTGAAGAGCACGGCACCCTGTTCGTCAGCGCCGACGGATTTGAACACGTCGAACGCGCCCGTCATCCACCCATGGAACTCCTCCGGAGTTCGCGACGCCATGATGATCCGGCGGAGGGTCTGCAGCGTGTCGAGCTGCATCTGGTGCGTGACCTCGCTGTCGGCCGTCTTGTAGGGGTAGTACTTCTGCGAGGACGGCTTGCGGAAGAACGCCTCGCTCTCGTCGAGGGCCGCGAGGATCGCCGGATCCTTGAACTCGATCTTGCGGAAGTCGGGCAACTCCCGTGGGTCGGTCACCCGGACGAGTGCCGTGGCGCCCGGCGCCAGCGGCCTCCAGTAATCCTTCTTCTTCTCGACTGGGCGCGACGCGATCGGTTCGCCTGCGCAACCTTGAAGGATCAGGCCGGAAAGGACGAACAATGAAGTGACGACGATGAAGACGCGAAGCCTGGGGCTCCGCGCAGACGCAAGCGAAGGCATGACTTTCTCCCCGAAAAGTCAGTGGACGAGACGACAGGCCACGGGCGGCGGCCCCATGCTATCGACGATCCTCGGGGCGGGTAGTCGCGGCCGCGAGCGGAACGAATTTCCCCGCGTAGAATCCCCCCGCCCATGACCCGCCGCACGCCCGTCCGCCCCGGATTCCTCGACGACCTGACCAAACGCCCCCTCGTCTGCGACGGGGCCATGGGGACCATGCTCTACGAGCGGGGTCACTTCATAAATCGCTCCTTCGACGAGGCGAACCTCACGAACCCGGAGCTCGTTCGAAGCATTCACGAGGGCTACGTCCGCGCCGGCGCAGAGGTCCTGGAGACCAACACGTTCTCCTCGAACCGATTCCTCCTGGGCCGCTACGGCATCGCGGACAAGGTCGACGGCATCAACCGGGCCGGCGTCCTGCTCGCGCGCGCCGCGGCCGGCGATCGGGCCTACGTCGCCGGGTCGGTCGGCCCCACCGGCGAGGGCAGCGGGTACCTCCCCGAGGACAAGAAGACGGAGATCGCGGACGCGTTCCGCGTCCAGATCCGTGCCCTCGTCGAGGAGGGCGTAGACACGTTGATGTTCGAGACGTTCCACCACCTGGGCGAGATCCAGGTCGCCATCGAGGTTGCACGGGAACACTTCGACGGCCCGGTGGTCGCGCAGATGTCCTTCGAGGACGATGGCCGGCTGCGCGACGGCACACCACCGGACGCAGTCGCCGGCCTGCTGCGCACCTTCGGCGCCGACGTCGTCGGGGTGAACTGCTGCGACGGCCCGTCCGTCGTCTTCGACGTCGTCAGCGAGATGCTGAAGGCGGTCCCCCTGGTCGCGGCGCAACCGAACGCCGGCCAGCCGCGGCGCGTGGACTCGCGAACGATCTACATGGCGACGCCGGAGTACTTCGGAGTCTTCGCGCGTCGCTATTTGAAGGCAGGTGTCCGACTGGTCGGCGGGTGCTGTGGAACTCACCCGGAACACATCCAATCCATGGCGGCGGCTGCGCGGATGATGGGCGCAGGGCCCAAGGTCCTGCCAGCCACTCCCACGACGACCACGCTCACCGTCGAGCCACCGCGCGGAACCGAGCCCACGCCCACGGAGAAGAAATCGGCATTCGCGCGAAAGGTCGTCGACATCTTTCGCGACCGGCTCGGTGGTGGGACGCGACGGCAGGCGCCCTCGAGTCGCGCCGACTTCGCCGTGTCCGTCGAAGTGAACCCGGCCCATGGGCTCGACGTCGCGCGTCCCGTCGAGCTGGCGCGCATGCTGGTCAAGGGCGGCGTCGACGTGGTGAACATCGCCGACGGACCACGCGCCGTCGTCCGCATGAGCAACGCCGCGCTCGGCGTGAAGATCATGGAACAGGTCGGCATCGAAGTGTTGCTGCACGTGTGCTGCCGTGATCGGAACCTGCTCGGCCTGCAGATGGATCTCCTGGGTGACCACGTCCTCGGCTACCGCAACCTCGTCATCATCACAGGCGATCCCCCCAAGCTCGGTGACTACCCGAAGGCGACGCCTGTGTTCGATCTCGACTCGATCGAACTGCTGAAGCTGGTCAACAGCCTGAACCGCGGCATCGATCCCACGGGCAAGATGGTCGGTGAGGCCACGTCGTTCTTCCTCGCGTGCGGCGCGGAACCGGGCTCGGTGAACTACGACCGCGAGTTGCAGCGCCTCGAGAAGAAGGTGAAAGCCGGCGCGGAACTCATCATGACGCAACCGGTGTACGACCGCGACGTCATCAGCCGCTTCCTGAACGACGTCCGCGCGTTCAACGTCCCGGTCCTCTTGGGACTCTGCCCGCTCGTCTCACACCGCAACGCCGAGTTCCTGCACAACGAAGTTCCTGGCATGGCGGTGCCGGATGCGATCCGCGAGCGCATGAAACTCGCCGGGACCGGTCCTGCAGGCATCAACGAGGGCGTGCTCATCGCGCGCGAGATGCTCCAGGAGTTCATGGACGCCGTCGTCGGCGTGTACGTGATGCCGCAACTGGGCAAGTACCAGACGGCGCTCACGTTGCTCGAGCCGTTGGGATACGGTACATCGGGCGCGTGACCACGAATCGACCGATCGTCGTCGGCATCGCCGGCGGTACCGCATCCGGCAAGACGTCCATCGCGCGCCGCCTCCAGGAAAGCATCGGTCGCGAACGATCGGTCATGATCGAGCTCGACTCGTACTATTGCGACCTCTCGCACCTCTCGCTCGACGAACGCCATCAGGTCAACTTCGATCACCCATCCGCGTTCGACTTCGAGCTCCTTCGTGAGCACATCGATCGCCTGACGGCTGGCGAACCTGTGGAGATGCCGGTCTACGACTACGTGCGCCACAACCGTCGCACGGAGACTCTCGTCGTCGAGTCAACGCCTTTGATCGTGCTGGAGGGCATCCTCGTGCTGTGGCATCCCGGCGTTCGCGAGCGCCTCGACATCAAGGTTTTCGTGGATACTCCCGACGACTTGCGCCTCATGCGGCGCATCCAGCGCGACACGCTCGAGCGCGGCCGTTCGCTCGATTCGATCCTGAAGCAGTACGAGCGATCCGTTCGGCCGTGCCACCTGGAGTTCTGCGAGCCGACGAAGCACTTCGCTGACGTCATCATCCCCCGCGGTGGCGAGAACCACATCGCCGTCGACATGGTGAGGTCACTCCTCATGCAGCGCTTCGTTTGACGCGGGCGACCCCATGGAACCCCGCCTGCTCCTCGTCGACGTCGTCGGGCTCACACCATCCCTGATCGGGCCCGACACGCCCCACCTCGCCATGCTGCGAGACGGCGGAGGGGCGGTGATGCCGCTCGAGTGCCCGTTCCCCGCGCTCACGTGCTCGTCGCAGGCGACCCTCCTCACGGGCCGGTTGCCTCGCGAGCATGGGATCGTCGGCAACGGCTGGTTCTTCCGCGAGCTGCAGGAGATCTGGCTTTGGAGGCAATCGTTCGGACTGGTCCAGGCGGAAGACGTGCATGCGCGCATTCTGCGCGAGCGCCCCGGATCCACGGTCGCCCGGATGTTCCTCTGGTACGCCATGGGGGCGCCGTCGACCTGGTGCGTGACTCCCCGACCCCAGTACAAAGCCGATGGACGCAAGCTCCCAGACATCTGGACGCAACCATCGGAGCTTCGCGCGGAACTCCAGTCGAGCCTGGGGCAGTTCCCCTTGTTCCAGTTCTGGGGACCGGGTGCGGGGCTTCCTTCCTCCCGGTGGATCGTCGAGGCGGCGCGGCACGTCTGGGACCAAAAGGCCCCTTCCGTACTCAGCGTCTACGTCCCCCATCTGGACTATGACCTCCAGCGATATGGGCCCGACGATCCGCGCTCACGCGAGGCCCTTCGCGCCGTGGACGGTCAGGTGGGCCCGTTGATCGAGGATTGCCTTTGCGACGGCGCGACCGCGATCGTCTTCTCCGAATATGGGATCGATCCGGTCTCGCGCCCCGTACATCCAAACCGCGCGCTGCGCGAGGCGGGCCTCCTGATCGTGCGCGACGAGGACGGTGAGCTTCTCGACCCCGTCGCGTCGCGTGCGTTCGCCGTCGCCGACCACCAGATCGCCCACGTCTACGTGCGGGACTCGAGGGATCTCTCCCGGACGCGCGACGTGCTCGAACGGCTTCCGGGCGTCGCCGAGGTCCTCGATGAAGACGGAAAGCGGCGCGAAGGCCTCGACCACGCGCGTTCCGGCGAGTTCGTGCTCGTCAGCGAACCCGACGCCTGGTTCACCTACTACTACTGGCTCGACGATCGCCGCGCGCCGGACTTCGCACGGTGCGTCGACATCCACCGCAAGCCGGGGTATGACCCGGCGGAGCTGTTCTTCGATCCCACGCTCACCGCGCCCAAGCTTCGCGCCGCGATGAAGCTGGCGCGCAAGCTCTGCGGGTTCAGAACCGTGTTCGACCTCGTCGGACTCGACGCGTCGATCATCCGGGGCTCGCACGGGCGGCGCGCGGCGCGTCCGGAGCTGGGACCGGTGCTCCTCGTCTCCGATCCCGCGCTCCTGCGCGGCTGCACGGGCACGTTCCCGGCCGCCGCGTTCCCCGATCTCGTCATGCGTTCACTCGGTTGAGCGCGGAACGGTCGGGTCCTCGAGCATCAGGTCGCTCCGGGCAAACCCGGGCGATGTGAATTTCAGCCGAAAGCACGGCCGGCCGTCCACCCACGCGAACCACGTCTTCGCCGGATCGCACCACCCCTGCGGCATGATGATGTCACCGGCGCGAAGCAGGCGGATGTCCTCGCCCGTCACGTCGATCCGCCCTTCGGATCCCAACGCAGCCGACAGGGGCACGATGCTCGCGCGCGTGACCGTTTCCGGATCGTGCGCCGCCTCCACGTCGAATTCTCCGCTGCCCGTGCGGCGCAGATCCTCGAGGATCGCGCCGCAGCCTGCGGCTTCTCCGATGTCGCGCGCCAGGCTACGGATGTACGTCCCGGCGCTGCAGAGGATGTCCACGATCCAGCGCTCTGGCGTGAACCCGACCAGGTCGATCGAATGGACCTCGATCGGACGCGCCGTCATCTCCGCCTCGCGGCCCCGGCGCGCCAGGTCGTAGGCTCGCCGACCCTTGACGCGGAGTGCCGAGTAGATCGGAGGAACTTGAAGCTGGGGACCGAGGAAGCGAGACAGGAGTCCGCGAGCATCTTCGGCCGCGAGAGCCGTTGGCACTCGCCCAGTGGCAATTGCCTCGCTCTCGCCGTCGAGGGTCTCCGAGACGACCCCGAAGCGGATCGTCGCGCGATACCGCTTGGCCTTGCCCGTCAGAAACTCCTGCATGCGACGCGCTCCGCCGATCAGTGCAACGAGGAGGCCCGAGGCCAGCGGATCCAGCGTCCCCGCGTGACCGATTGGCCAGATCCCAAGCGACCGCTCCAGTCGATTCATCACCTGCCGGCTGGTCGGACCTCGAGCCTTGTCCAGGAGGAGGAGCCCCGCGGGGCCATGCCGTGTCGGTGACGCCATGAAACGAGCGGTCGGAGGAACGCGTCAGCCGGACCCGCGGAGGAGGAAATCCAGGTTCGCGCCGATGGCGAACTCGGCCGGGGGCTCGCCGGGACGGAACAGGCGCGCGCCGGCGATTCCGCGCAGGGTCATCCCTTCGCCCTCGACCCGAAGCATGGCGCCTTCTCGAATGCCCAGGACGGGCGCTGCGTTCTCCTCGTGGAATTCCTTGATCCGTTGCTCCCGCGTTTCGCCCTTGTGCGTCGACTGCGGGTCCGGGTCCAGGTAGTGCGGGTTGATCTGAAACGGCACGAGGTTCAATGCACCGAAGGACGTCGGTTGAACGATCGGCATGTCGTTCGTCGTGCGGATCGTCGGGGCTGCGATGTTGATGCCGGCGCTGGAGCCCACGTAGGGCATCCCGGCGGCCACGCGTCGCGCGATGGGCTCGAGAAGCCGAAGGTCCTGGAGCTCCTTGAGCAGTCGGAAGGTGTTCCCCCCGCCGATGAAGATCGCGTCGGCAGCCTCGATTGCGGCCGACTTCTTCTGCGCCTCGTGGAGCGAATCCACGGCGATTTCCATCTTCGCCAGTCGTTCCCGAACCTTCGTCGCGTACGCGTCGCGATCTTTCAGCGCAAAGGGTACGAAGAGGGTCCGGCCGCGGGTGCCCATGATCGACCGGATCTGCTCTTCGGCGTGATCGAGGTAACCGAAACCGTGGACGTTGGAGCTGCTGATGAGGAGGAGCGTGCGCATGATCGTCATCGTGGGTGGTGACGGATACTATCCGGCGCCCATCCGGGAGCCACCGAGTGCCGCGCCCTTCCCTCCACAGCCTGGTCGTCGCAGCGGGAGCCATCGCGCTCGGTGTCGCCTATTCCAATCACTTTGGCAACGGATTCCATTTCGACGACTCCCACACCGTCGTCGACAACCCGTGGATCAGGACCCTCTCGAACCTTCCTGAGTTCTTCCGCAGCGCCGCCACCTTCAGCATCTACGCCGATCACCAGTCCTACCGGCCCCTCGTGACGGCGTCGCTCGCGTTGGACTATCGGATCGGGGGCGGGCTGTCGCCGTGGGCGTTTCACGCGGGCATGTTCGTGCTCTTCCTGCTCCAGACGTGGCTCGTCGCCCGCGTTGCCGGGTGGATCGCGTGCCGCAGCGGCGTCGCCGGGGACGGCCGCACGTTCGGCGCCGTGGTGGCGTTTCTATCCGCCCTGCATCCGGCGACGGCGGAAACGCTCAACTACGTGATCGCTCGCAGCGACCTCATCTCCACGGCGGGGATCGTTGCGTCGCTCTCGCTCTGGCAACGCGGTCGCGGCATTCGCAGGTGGGGCCTGCATTCGCTCCCCGCCGCCCTCGGCGTATTCGCGAAGGCGCCGGCTGCCATGTATGCACCGATCCTCTTCATGCATGCCCTGCTCGTGGAGGAGGGGATCCCGTTGACGCGCCTTTGGGAGCGGCGCCGGGACGTCGTTCGCGTCGTGCGCTCGGTGTTTCCGGCGTTCCTGACATGCGGGGCGGCGTTCGCGTTCACGGAGTCCATGCACGGGACTGCGATGAACTGGGGCGGCCCGTCGCGCCTGGACTACGCGGCGACACAGGCCTGGATCATCGTCCGGTACGTCGGCACGTTCGTCCTGCCGATCGACCTCTGCGCGGATCATGACACGGCATTCTTCACCGGTTTCTCGGATCCGCGCACTTGGGCGGGGCTGGCATCGCTCGGGCTCGTCGTCGCCGGGATCGTCTTCACGTCGACGAGGGCGCAGCTTCGTCCTGCCGCCTTCGGCCTCGGTTGGTTCCTGCTCGGCCTCCTGCCGACGTCGAGCGTCGTACCGCTGGCAGAGGCTCGCAACGATCATCGCACGTTCCTGGGGTACATCGGGTTGATGCTCGCGGTGGTCACACTCGCGAGCCAGGGCCTGGCGTGCGGAGCCTCCGGCGTCCACGGAGGAGTGTTTCGTCGGATCGGCGGATTCGTCGTCGTCGCTCTCATGATTGCGTACGCGGCCGGAACGTGGGAGCGAAACCGTGTCTGGCGCGACGAGGAGTCGCTCTGGGCAGACGTCGTCGCGAAGGCCCCGCACAACGGCCGGGGCCTCATGAACTGGGGCCTCACTCAGATGGCGGTCGGCAGGTTCCAGGTGGCGCTCGACGCGTTCGAGCGCGCGCGTGCCACGCTCCCTGCCTACCCGTATCTCGAGGCCAACCTCGGGATCGCAAAGGGCGCACTCGGGCGCGCGGACGACGCCGAGGTTCATTTCCGGCGAGCCATCGAGCTGGCACCGACGCCACGGCAGTTCGACCTCTACTTCGCACGCTGGCTTCTGGGAGTCGGGCGACTGACCGAGGCGCGCCTGCGCTTCGAGAGCGCGCTCCGATTCCCCGGCACTGCGCCCCAGGCGGCCGCGGGGATCGCCGCAATCACCCGAGACACGGTTCCCTCGGCCGCCGAGGCGGCGTCGCGGACCGAGTCCCCGGCGGAGAGAACGGTCCTGGCGTCACCCAGCGAGGCCACGTTCATCGCCCTCGGGCTCGACTACTTCCGCGAACGTCGGTTCGTGGATGCCGCCCAGGCGAACCAGGACGCACTCAGGATCGCTCCCCGCTCGGCCGTCGCCTGGAACAACCTGGGCTCCTGCCTGGGCGAACTCGGTCGCTTCGAAGAGGAGATCACCGCCTGCCAGCAGGCTCTGGCGCTGGACGCATCCCATCCGACGGCGGCCAACAACATCCTGTGGGCGCGCCAGCAGCTCGCGTCGACGACCCGTCCGCGCTGATCGGCGGCGGGCGGGCGTGGCTTCGGCGAGCGATCTCGTCGTCACCAGATTCCCGGAATGAGGCGCTTCGTCCGCTGGCGGTAGGTCACGTACTCGGACCCGAACGTATCGAGCATCATCTGCTCCTCGGGCCCCAGTCGACACGCGAACATGACCGCGAAGGCGACGAAGCAGGACGGCCCTGCGATCCAGTTGGGAACGATCAGGGCCTGGGCCAGCGCGTAGGCGAAGATTGCGGAGTACATCGGGTGGCGGATCGAGCGGTACACCCCGCGATCGACGATCCGATGGCCTTCTCGCACCTGGAGCGTGACGGACCAGTTCCGGCCGAGGTCGACGTGCGACCTGTGGAACAGCCACAGGGCGAACAGGAGGACGGCCACACCCACGGCAAAGGTTGGAAGCGATGCCGTCCGATCGGCCCCATGCAGCCACGTCGAGAACACCCAGGTGAGCGGCAGCGCGAATCCACCGAGCCCCATCAACGCCAGGAGCAAGGATTCGAGGCGTCCCTTCCGGTTCTGGGTGATGGGCGTCTGCCGACTGATCCGGTCGTGGGGAACCCGGATCGCTGTCAGCGCGACGAGTCCCGCCACGAAAGTCACCTTGCACCACAGCGGTTGCATCGGCGAGAGGATACGACGCGGAATGCCCCGGCGCAGCGGCCTGCGTTCCGCGACACCATCAGTGGAAATCCCGGGATGCCGTCGGAACGCGTGCGATCAGCTCCGTGAGATCCGTCACGTGATGAACCATCAGATGAATGACCTCCCCGGCTCGCTCCACGACGCCACGAACGAGAAGCATGCGACCGTTGATCACTGCGGTGCGGAAGCGTTCCTGCTCCCTCACGCGCACGATGAGATTGGCGAACGCCGTCTCGTCCTCCAGGGTCATGAAGAGCACTCCCGAGGCCGTGGCAGGGCGCTGTCGGTTGATCACGAGCCCCGCCACCGTGACGAATCGTCCATGCGGCAACCCACTCAACGCGGCATTGGGCTTGGCGCCGTACCTGGCGACGGCATCCCGCAAGAGCGCCATGGGATGTTCTTCCAATGACAGGCCCACCGTCTTGTAGTCCGCCACGACGACCTCGGCGAGCGACGGAGGTTCCAGATCGGGTTTGAGCTCGTCGAAGATTTCCGCCTCGGTCGCATCCAGCAGGGGCGTGGACTGATGTTCGAAGGCCGCATCCCACCAGGCGGCTCGGCGATTGGGAGACAACTCGCCGAAGGCTCCCGCATCCGCGAGCAGGGTTGCCTCCCGGCGATTGAGCCGTCCTCGATGCTTGCAGTCCTCCACCGAGTCGAAGGCCCGCTCCGATCGAGCCGCCACCAGGCGATCGGCCGCGGCGCGCGACAGGCCCTTCACCATGCGGAAACCCAGGCGCAGCGAGGGCCCTCCCCGCCCGAACGCCTGAGGCGGAACGAACGCCGTGGAGAGTCGCGGCTCGCCGTGCACGGGCGCCTCCAGCGTGCAGTCGAAGAAGCTCTTCGACACGTCGACGGGATGCACGACCACTCCATGCGACCGCGCGTCGCGCACGAGCTGCGCCGGTGCGTAGAACCCCATGGGCTGGCTGTTCAACAGGGCCGCGGCGAAGCAGGCAGGCTCGTATCGCTTGAGCCAGCTCGACACGTAGGTCAGGAGCGCGAAGCTCGCGGCGTGACTCTCGGGGAAGCCGTACTCGCCAAAGCCGAGCAGCTGTTTGAAGAGTCCCCGCGCGAACTCTTCCGCGTAGCCCCGCTCGAGCATGCCGTCGACGAGCTTCTTCTCGAAGGACTGGATCAGCCCCGCGCGGCGCCAGGCGCCCATGGCACGACGCAGCTGGTCCGCCTCACCGGGCGTGAATCCGGCGGCGACGACCGCAAGCCGCATGGCCTGCTCCTGGAAGATGGGAACGCCGAGCGTCTTCTGCAGCACGGACCGCACGGCCTCGGATGGGAACGAGACCTGCTCCGACCCTTCGCGTCGACGCAGGTACGGATGCACCATGCCGCCTTGGATGGGGCCGGGGCGGACGATCGCCACTTCGATCACGAGGTCGTAGAACTCGCGCGGCTTGAGCCGCGGAAGCATGGCCATCTGCGCACGGCTCTCGATCTGGAAGACGCCGATGGTGTCCGCCCGCTGGAGCATGCGGTAGACCTCCGGATCCTCCGCAGGCACGTCCGCGAGGCCGAGTCTGCGTCCGCGCACCTGCTCGATGAATTCGAAGGCTCGGCGGATCGCCGTGAGCATGCCGAGCGAGAGGCAATCCACCTTCAAGATGCCGAGGGCGTCCAGGTCGTCCTTGTCCCACTGGATCACCGTGCGGTCATCCATGGCGGCGTTCTCGATGGGCACCATCTCGTCCAGACGTCCCGCCGTGATCACCATGCCGCCCACGTGCTGGGAGAGGTGCCGCGGGAACCCCTGGATCTCCTGCGTGAGTCCGATCACCCGTCGCAAGAGCGGATCCTGCGGATCGAACCCGGATTCCTTCAGGCGCTTTTCCGGCCAGTCGACCGCATCCCACCATTCGAGGCCGGTCGCGAGACGATCCACCTGATCGAGGGTGAGGCCCAGAGCCTTCCCCACGTCGCGCATGGCGCTGCGTCCGCGATACGTGATGACGGTGGCAGCGATGGCCGCGCGCTCGCGACCGTACTTCTCGTAGATGTGTTGGAGGACTTCCTCCCGCCGCTCGTGCTCGAAGTCCACGTCGATGTCCGGAGGTTCGTGCCGGTCGCGGGAAACGAATCGCTCGAAGAGGACGTCGAAGCGATCGGGGTCGACGGACGTGATCCCGAGCACGTAGCAGATGGCGGAATTGGCCGCGCTTCCCCGCCCCTGGCAGAGGATGCCGCGGCCGCGGGCGAAATGCACGAGTTCGTGGACCGTGAGGAAGTACCGCTCGTACTGGAGCTCGGCGACGAGGGCCATCTCGTGCTCGATGAGTCCGCGTACCTTGGCGGGCATGCCTTCTGGCCATCGCTCGCGGGCGTGATGTTCGACGAGGCGGCGGAGCGTGTCCGCGTCTCCTTCGGCCGGGTACTCGTAGCGGAGCTCGTCGAGCGAGAAGTGACAGCGGGCGGCCAGCTCCACCGAGCGTCGCAAGAGCTCGGGACGTCCTGCGTGCAGGCGCTGCAGCGTCGCCGCATCGCGCAGGGGTTTGACGCCGCACGCGGGCAGCCGCGATCCCAGTTCGGACACGGCGCAACCATGTCGGATGGCGATCAGCGTATCGCGCACGGCGCGACGCTCGCTGACGTGGGCGTCCACGTTGCCGGCGGCGACCAGCGGCAGGCCCGTGCGTCGGGCAAGCTCATCCAGCCGCCGCAGACGCGCCCGATCGTCGGGACCATCGTGCAGAGCCACTTCCAGCGCGGCGCGATCCCCAAAGACGTCGCGCAACCACGCCAACCGTCCGTGCGTCCGGTTCATGGCCGATTCATCCGCGTCGGGACGCAAGGCCGACTCGTCGGCGATGCCGATGGCGAGGAGCCCTTCGGCATGCGCGGCGATGTCGTTCCGATGCAGAAGACACGTGCCCTTCGCGGCTCGCCGTCTCCCGATCGTGAGGAGTCGCGAGAGACGTCCGTAGGCGGCTCGGTCGGTGGCGAGCAGAACGACGGCCGCCGCGTCGTCCGGCGTGATCTCGGCTCCGACGATCAGCGGAAACTTGCGCTCCTTCGCGGCCACGTGCGCCCGAACCACACCGGCCAGCGAATGCTCGTCGGTGATGGCCACCGCCGCATAGCCCAGTTCGACGGACTTGGCCACGAGTTCGTCGGGGTGAGAGGCGCCCCGCAGGAAGCTGAAGTTCGTGACGCAGTGGAGCTCGGCGTACTCGCAGCGCGGGGTGGATTCGACCTCCGCCGTACTGCCGTGGGCGTCGGGCCGTTTCCCCGCCTTGGCCGGATGAGGGTGGACTTTCGACAGCGGGATGTCAGGCATGACGAGACCCGCCACCGAAACGCCAGGCGTCCACCGGACCGGCTCGCAGGGCTCTCGCCGTGGCGTCGTTCACCCGCCATCCCGCGGCGTGGAAGGATCGCGCTTCGCTACTGGAAGGTTCCATGCTGATGCCACGTGCCCGTGTGTTGATCGCGAAACACCCACAGGCGAATACCCAGGGGTGTCTCCACTTCGAAGTAGAGCCGACGCACGTCCTGCCCGTCCCACCAACCACTCTCGATGCGCTCGGGGCCGCGCACGACGCGCAACGGGCCTCGCTGCGACCCTTCCAGGATCGCCAGGGGTCGACCGGATGCGTCCGAACCCACCATCACCCGTTGCGGCGAGGCGTGAAGCTCCAGCGGTCGTCGTCCTGGCGGCGCGCACGCGACGGCTGCCGGTGAACGGAGATCCACGGCCTCTCCGTGCTTGCGCCAGCGAAACGCCCGCTCGGGACGATGATCGTCCAGGAGGAGCGGAGCATTCACCCGATCCTCACCCAGCCGCACCGCCAGGCGATCTTTCAACGCCAGCGCTTCGTCGTCTTCGCGAAACGCCGGAGCCTCGTCGAACAAGAGTCCCTGCCGCTCGGGCAGCGGCACGGTCTCGTCGAACCAAAGACGGATCTCCTCCACCGGTGAGCGCAACGCTTCGCGTTCGAGGCGATGCCCGAGCAACCGCACGAGCACGCGCGCATCCCGCGTGGGCACACCCGGACGCAGCGCGAGATGCAGCACGGATCCGTCATCCGACTGGATGAGATCCAGCTCGATGGTGGCAAGGCCCTGATTGCGAACGGCCAGATGGGCCTCCGCCAGGTCGAACAGGCGCTTGGCGACGAAGATGATGCGACTGGAGTCATCCGTCGGCTGCCAGAACTCGAACCGCTCGGCAAAGAGATCCACGGGTCGAACGCGCACGAGCGGCTCGTCCCGCTCTCCCACGAGGCATTGGAGCTCGCGGAGGAAATCGTCCCCGCAACGTGCGGCGATCCCGGACCACGGCAGCCGCAGGACGTCCCCGACGGTCTCCAACCCCAAGGCGATGAACGCATCGGCCACCGTGTCCGGCGGGGAAAGCACTCGCCAGGGAAGTCCCACCAGCGCCGGCCTGGGATCGTCACCGGGCGCGATGGCGATGGCCGCACCGCCCGCGCGCGCCAGGGCTCGCGCAGCCCGTGACGTGGACGCAATCCCGAGACGCGGGTGATGCCCGAGCCCCGTGCAAAGCGCCCGCACCCGCTCCGCCAGAGAGCCCTCGCCACCGAAGCGCCGCGCCGTCCGCCCCACTTCGAGAAAAAGTCCGCTGGCTCCGTCCAGGCACACGTCCGGCGTGAACTGCTGGGCGATGACGGCCAGGCGCTCGAGCAGACGGCGATCTTCGTCCGGCTCGTGACGCCGGATTTCCAGCCCTGCGCAGAGTGCCCGTGCTGCGGCGGCCGGCAAGCCCGGCTTCACGCCACACTTTCTGGCCGCCGCCGAGCTGGCGACGACGACGTCGCGCTCGCCTTCACGCGATAGAAGCGCGAAGGGGGCCCGATCCAGCCCCGGCATCGCGAGCGTCAGTCGTTCGATCGGCAGGAAAGGAAGTTGGAGGCTCATCCAGCGGGTCACGGGACCACTCCAGAAAAACGGACGGGGTGTGGGGCGTGCCGCGGCATCGCAACACGTCGAAACGCACGCGACGCATGCGCGTGTCGCGCGAGGGAACCGGTTCGGCGAAGAGGCGCACGGCAGCCGGTGATGGCCGGGTCATGGTGGCCGCAGGTCGGAAGAAGAGTCCGAGCGTGCGTCCTTCCTGCGCCGCGAGCTGAAGTCGCCGCAGCAGTCGATCCGGCAGATCGCCCAGGTAGGCGACGACGGCATCGCACGCTCCCGAACGCAGCGACTGATCGATGGCCCATTGATGGTCGTCCTCGCTCGCGGGTCGGACCACGAGCCACCGCTCGAGAGCGAATCCGCATTGCACCAGCGCCGGCGGATAAGGCGTGCAAGTGGGATGGATCCAGGCCAAAAGTCGCTTGCCCGCGCCCGCCCGCGCCACCGCCGGCAGCAACGTCTCCAAGGCCCCGCTCCCCGCGGACGCCACGAACACTTCGTTCAAGGCTCCGTGGTGGAGACCTCCACCAAGCGCGTCGTCGAGGGCCTGGAAGCCCGTCGCCAGACGAATGCTCTGGGAAAGCCGCGACGAGACCTCCGCGGGCACGCTCGCCCCCAAGGCCTCCGATCGTGCGGACGACGGCGAGAGCGTGGCCCCATCGCGACTGAGGAGCGCACCCTCCGGCACATTTCCCGGCAGGGATTCCGTCCGAGGCATGACCGAAAGCGTGGGCACTCGCTCGCCCCGCTCGCATGCGGCGATGGCCGAGCGCAGCCGGTGGATCTCGTCCAGGTCGACCTGCTTGCGAGCGGCGGTCATGAGACGTGCCCCCGAATCGAAAGGGTCGAGCGCACCAACCCCACGACCAGGCCTTCCACCGCCACATGCACTCGACGTGGATCGAAGACCATGGGCTTCAGCGCCGCGTTGGCCGGCTCGAGCACCACGCGCAGCCCGTCCCCCCGGCCTTTCGTGTGCCAGCGCTTGACGGTGACCTCGTCGTCGAGCCGCACGACGGCAACCTGCCCATCGCGCACGCGCGAAGCCCGGCTGACGGCCACCAGATCACCCGGCAGGATCCCAGCCTCGATCATGGAATCTCCCCGGACACGCAGGAGATAGTCGGCGCGAGAACGAAACAGCTCGGAATCGACGGTCACCGTCCGCTCCACGTTGGCTTCCGCCAGGATCGGTTGACCGGCAGCCACGTGGCCGATGAGCGGCAGCTCGAGACCACTCACTCTCCCCCGCGTCTGTGCAGGCCCCTTCGCCAGCGCGTGCCTGGCCCTGGGCGAGGGGGTCTCGGCGTCCTCCACGATCCGCAAGCCGCGCGAGACTCCAGGCTCCACGGCCACCACGCCCTTCTTCACCAGAAGGCGCAGATGTTCGCCCGCCGCATTGGGCGAGCTGAAGCCCAACCCCTCGGCGATCTCCTTGTGCGTGGGCGGAAATCCCCGCTCTTCGCAGAACTCCCGGATGAATCGCAACACCCGAGCCTGGCTCTTCGTGATCTCGCGCATGCGGCCTCCGCGTCTCCAGCCCAGTCTGGTCATCCGACCATGCTGGTTGGATGGCCAGTATATCGACCAGGAGGACAGGTGGAAGTGATCCCCGTTTCGGGATCCTTGCTGCGAAGCCGCCACGGCGATCGTCGTCATCGACGTCACGCCGGAAGTCTCGTCGGGAAAAGAAGATGCCGGGCCATCTCACAGGCCCGGCATGGGTCACGGGAAGCCGTTCATCCCGCCCCCGTGAGGTCAGGGCTGGATCGTGATGGAGATGCCGTTCGACGTCGCAACGCCGGACGGACCGCACAGATCGACGAACCCGACCTGGAGGAAGCGCGTGAGTCCCACCAGGCTGGGGTCGGTCGGAATGGCGAGCGCCAGACCAGCCCGTCCGAAAACGTCAGCCGTCACCGGCAAGGTCACCGCAGCAGCCGACGCCATGTCCACGAGCAACAAAACACCGCCACTCGACACGGGCGGGTTCAGCGCAGCATCCGAGAGGACGACGAGGCCGGCGGCGTTCGGTGCCGCATTGCCCGCGAGCAGCGCAAAGCCCAGGTTGCCGATGGACGCCTTCGAGTTGACACCCAGGGCGACGCGACCGTTGCACCCCAGCGTGGCCGCGCCGAACCGCGCGACGCCCGGAAGCGGCATGACCGAAAGGCCGCGCACCTGCCCCACGGCACCGAGGTTCGAGACGAACGTCGCCGCTCCGGTGGCGAGGTTGATCGTGAAGAGGTTGGAAGAGTTCACCTGGGCCCCCGGAGAGGTGAGCGCCGCATAAGCGATTCCCGTCGCACCCGAGATGTCGAAGCCGTTCACGCTTCCGACGTCGATTCCCAACGGCCCGACCGTGTTCAGGACGCCATTGTTCGGCGGCACCTGCGTGACGAGCACGTCGAGGCCGCCATCGATGTCGTAGAGCGTGGTGGTCGTCGCACCCGCGACGTTGTTCGTGTAGGCCGAGCCGCTCACTTGCGGCGTCTGTCCTGCATTCACGTCCGTCGCCGCGAAGGCGAGCGACAGATCGATGGCGGCGACGGCGCCCGTCACCGGATTGAGGCGAAGGTTCTGGCCGGTGTTGCTCACGACCCGGATGCGGTCGACGGTCGGATTGAAGTCGAAGCCGAAACTCGTTCCGGAAAGGGTGGTGGTCAGCATGCCGCCAACCTGCGTGGCGACGCCATCGATCGTGTTCACCGTGTACAGGTATCCCTGGCTTCCCAGGGCATACAGCTGCCCGGTTGCGGGTCGGAAATCGACTCCGTGGACGAATTCACCGGCATGGAGGCCGGTGATGGGAACGCTCGAAAGCGCGGCGCCGGGCACGGAGCCGTCGATCGTCACGAGGGTTGCTGCTTCGGTGAGAAGCACGATCTGCTGCGCTGAGGCGAGCGCTGCCGAAAGGGCGAGGAATGACGCAACGGCGATTGCCGGGATCTTCATGTCTCTTCTCCGATGGTCTTGATGGAAGGCGCACGGGCGTGGCGCCTCGGCATGCAGATCTACGACCACCGCGTCCGGCTGGATTTCACGTATGGCCACGGCCACGATCGACGCTCGAGGGAGGCCGCGACAGGCGTGTTCACATGGCGATGGATCCCCGAACCAGCGACGTCCGCGTCGAACGGCCCGCGCAGATGCACGGAAACCCGCACTTGACGCCATCTCGTCGCACGGCGAAGGCGTGCTCGGCGGTGGACGCAACCATCCTCGACGACTTCGGGGAAGCGCACCAGCTTGAAGTGCGCCCCGATCGCGTCCGTCCCACGCGGACGAGCGCCGCGCAGGTTTTCGCAACGCGATTTCCGTCGTCAGGGCGAAGCCGATTCACTCCGGCACCGAGAGACCTCGCCGTCTCGAATCACCTCGGACGATGCAGGGTGGCGAGTCCGCGCCCGCGCTCACACCAGGCCGACCAGTCTCGCGTGGAGCTGCCTCGCGGCGACGAGGTCAGCCGATCCGCCCGGTGAGCTCTTTCCTGGGCGAGCCTTCCCCTTCCGGTGTTTCGAGGTCCCCTTCTTGGGCGATACTGTGGCCGTCGCTTCATCCGCGAGCATCGAGCAGATGAAGTCCACGTGGTCGAGGATCGAGCGGAATTCGCGAGGACTCGCCGCGTGGTCACGGGCGACGGCGTAAAGAGCGAAGACCGCGTCGATCCTCGTCGGCAACGTTCCTTCGGCCAGTGCGCGGAGTAGCGCGCATTCCCCGCTCGTCGTGCGCGCCCAGTACGACGGTTCGATCCGGTCTTCGTCGAGGGCCGCTTGCTCCGCGCGGTCGCACCACGACTTCAGCTCACTCAGGGACGCCAGTCGATCCTTCGATCCGAGCCGCGAGGCCAGAAGGTCCGCGAGCAGCCAGTTCAGCAACGGGTAGGTGGCACCAACACGGTTCGCGTCGGCGGGACGCTTCGTACTCAGGCTCCGATCGTGTGCCTTCTGGTAGGCCGCCGCCATGTTCGCGAGCGCCTGCCGTCGCTTCGCGCCCGTCGCGACGCACGCCAGCGACTTGTACGCGCTTCCGATCAGGCTCAGTCGCTCGACCGTCTCTCCGAAGTGACCGAGCTGGACCAGTTCGTCGATGGAGCGTTGGATCATCCTCCTGGCTGACGAGCCCTTCGCGCGGAAGGCGCCCTGCGCCGCGCCGCGCGCGCGAAGATTCGCCCGCTGCTCGATCGCCCGAAGCGACAGGGTCGCGTCGTCAGCGTCGATGGCTCGATCCAGATACTCGACGGCGCCGTCGAAGTCGCCCAGTTCGCCCAGTGCCAACCCGATCGCCTCGCTGACGTCCGCTCGATCGAGCCAATCGGACCGGTCAGCGCGCTTGATCTTGGTCACGAGCTTGGAGACGTGCTCCAGCAGTGACGTGACGTCGCTCTTCCCCGCGGTCTTCGCGCGTGCGGCGACGTTCTCCAACTCGACCACGACTTCGGCGGGCGTCACGAACGTCAGCTCGCTCCGGCCGCGCGGCCGCCTGCCCAAGCCTTCCGTGTTCAGCCGGTAGGACGGATCGCCGTAGCACTGGTAGGCGCCCCAGGTGTTCACGCCGGGGTGGCCGTCGTATGTTTCGCCGCGTGCCGTGTGCACGGCTTCTCCGAATGTCGCTCCCGAGAGCATCTCGCGATAGAAGGCCTGCGCGAACGTCTTGGCCGCCCCGTCCTCGACGGCCCACCCGGCCGCGACGACCGCGCGAACACCCAACCGCATGAACTGTCCGGCGATGTTGGCCGCGAACGCGGGTCGGTCGTCACGCCGCAACTGCGAGTCGACTCGACCGAGGTGGCAACAGTTGATGAACACCAGTTCGGGAACGACGCGCATCTGCTCGACTTCCGCTGGCGTCAAGAACTTGCCGTTCCCGAGGACGAATCCGCTGACCTTCACGTCCGGCGACTTGTCGTCGGGTGCGTACTCGTGCACGCCGTGACCGCAGAGGTGAATCAGGCGGTATGCCCGAGCATAGAGGGCCGTGACGATCTCGTGTCCCTCGCCCTCCACGACGTCCTTCACGAAGTACGAGTGTGGCTCGGCGCGCAGCCCTCGGGCGACGGCGGTCGCTTCGGCCGTGGCGCCAGGCAAGTCCGGGAACTCGGTCTTCGGATTGCCGATCACTAGCGCCGCGTTCTCGCGCACCATCACCGGCCGCTCCCGGTACGTGGAGGTCTCGAACTGGCGCAGGAGACCGGCCCCCACGGACATCGGGCGCGACGTCTTTGCCGGAAGTCGGGCCCCGCTCAACCCCTGGTCCTCGAGCAACTCCCAGGGGTACCGAGCCGACTGCTCGTCGACGATCAGCACCAGCCGCTCCCGCCCGGGAGCCTGATCTTTGAGAGGGTTCGGAATGAGAAGCTCGAACAGCGTTCGGGCCGCATCGCCCGATCGTCCGTTCCCGATCGCATCGCGAATGTATCCGTCGATGAGCTGGCGCTGCTGATCGAGCAACGTGACCTCGGCGCGAGCGCGCTGCGTCAACGCCGTGAAGCGCAGTCGCTTGTCCGATTCCGCCGCGATGCGCAGCCGGTGCCACCAGCCCGGCTCCTCCGCGGGAACGATGCGACGAAGTCCCCCCGGGACGAACGCCATCCTCTCGGCCACTTCGAAGGCGTCCCGAAGGTCGGCCTCCGCCGTGATGGCCTTCAGTGCGCGCATCGCCGCAATGGCCGTGTCCTGCCACAGCTCGACGAACTCGATCTCGTCGATCACGACGCCGCGAGTTCGTTGCGTCCCGAGCAGAAGACCGTTGGCACGCCAGACCCCGCGCAGGATCGCCTCGATGGCATCCCGAACAGGCAGGCTTCCCATTCCGCTGCCGATGATGACCGAGCTGATCCGCGCCTTGCGCGCGCCGCCCGACGGATCGTCGAACCGCCCCGTCGTGTCCTCGGCGACCGCGAGCGCGAACTCCAGCGCCGCGCGCGCGAACGTGGACTCCAGATGCCCCGGACGAAGCGAGCCCGCCTCGCCCAGTCCGATCACGATCGCGCCGCGCAGGAAGGCGGAACGATCGGGGTTGATGTGGATCGCGCACGTCTCCAGGGGCCCCGGATAGAGGCCCAACGCCTCGCGCTGGCTCAGCCTGCCGCCGAGCCCTCGATCGAGATGCGCCTCGGAGCTGACGATCGTGTCGCCGCTGTAGTGCCCGACCGCAACGGGGTAGTGCGCGTAAGCGAGATTGCCGTGGACGACGCGTACGCGCACGCGTTGCGTCGTCACCTTCGCGCGCGCGACCTCGCGAGCCCTCCCCAGCGCCGACCTCGCGATGTCCGCCTCCCGCGGGACCATGGGCACGACCTCGCGCGGCAGGGGGAACGTCTCGGCAAGACCGCGATCGGACGGAGGCGCCGTCGGAAGCAGCGCCGTCTTTCCTCGCTCCAGGAGTTCCACGATCGCAGGAAACGCAGACCGGGTCGCTGCGAGATCACCGTGCTCGACGCCGGCCATGAACCATCGTGGGATCCCGGCAGGTATTCCCGTCTCCCACGGGACCTTGCCATCACCCCGCGCCGTCGCGAGGAACTGGATCCGGTCCTCCGGGTCTTCGTCTTTCGCGATCACGTATCCCACGGCCGTCGCATCCGCCTGACCTGCGACGTAGACGGTGCGCGTGGCATCGAGCTGCGTCGCCAGGACGGTGCCGAGATCCAAGGACGCCTGCGCCAGATCGGCGTCGATCGGCGGATCCCAGTCCTTGCTCGGGGCCTGGGCCGCCAGGTTCGCCCACCGGCTCGGTTCCAACAGATCGCCTCCGCCCGCCGCGGAGCTGGGAAGCAGCTGGAGGACGCCGGGGAATCGTTTGATGACCTCGAGCAGGTCGTGTCGGTCGCTGGTGATGTCCGCCATCGCCAGCTGCTTCAGGACGGTGGCCTGAGCCACGAGGAGCCGGACGATCTCGAATGAGCCGGCGTTGGGCGTCCCGAGCATCACGAAGCGCGACGCCGGATTCTCCGTGACCCTCGACCAGACGTCGGGTGCGACTGCCATGAGCGCACGCACGACGAGCCCGCCCATGGAGTGGGCGACGAACCGGACGGGTTGGTCGGACGCACCCATCTCCGTCAGCGCGGCCTCCACCGCTACGGAGAGACGACGGCCGTTCTCGAGGAGTGTCAGGCGCCAGTCGTACGGGAATGGCCGGACGTCATGCGTCTCCGCCAGGTGCTCGACGAGATCGCCGTAGGCATCCTCGATCAGCGCCTGTGGTGTGACTGCGGCGGGCTTCAACGGGTCGATCCGAAGCTTTTTGAGTCCGCCCGTGAAGATCGCAGCCAGTCGCAGCCAGACCCGTTCGGAGCGCACGGCCAGGTGGCTCCCCATGATCCCTGGAACGACGAACACGACGGGCCTGGTACCCGCCGGGGCTCGGATCTCTCGCACCTCGCGAGCCGGCGGCTTCGCCCGGGCCTCGGACAACGGTTGGAATGCAACGGACGACGTCTCTGGCGCCGTGAGACCGGCGACGAGAGCGCGGACGGACGTCGGGTTGGTGAAGTACCGGAAGTGGTTGACGTCGGGGCCCTCGTCCCGCAGGAAGCGCCCGCTCGTCCGCGCGGCGCCGCCGTACATGGACCCGGTGTTCACGACGAGGTCGTGATCACCGCCGAAGAAGAGGTCGGGGACGAACAACTTGACGTGCCCCCAGATTCCCGAGGCTTCAACGTCGCCTGCGATGACGGTGAGGTCCGACTTCAGGCGGACGTTCGGCGCGTTGAGCACCTGGATGAAGCGGGCCTCGGGCATCTGCGCCCCGAGGCCAGGAATGGCATCGGGCTTCATTCGCTGCTTGGCCACCACCACGAGGAGGTCGAGCAGCACGTCGGCGATCGGAATGGAGTCAACGAGGCTGCTCACGACGGACAGCCATCGATCGAGCTTGCCCGAGGCGAGAGTCGTTCCCATCGCCGGGCAGGCGACGCGTACGAATCGCTCGACGGTGATGCCACGCTCTTTCAACTTGCGGCTGAACTCGCGGACCATCGCCGGATCGACCTTCTCACGGGCGATCGCCTCGATCTCCTCGAACGTGAACGGAGGTTGGCCATCCTCGCGCATCCCTCGGCAAAGGAGTTCGCCGACGAGGCCTCCACGAGAGTGCGACACGAGGTGAAGGCGGGAGCCCTCGGGCAGGCGATCGATCAGCTGGATGGCGTTCGCGATCGGATGCTCGGAGAGCGTTCGATGCTCGAACGCGAAGGCCCTTCCATATTCGCGGCGAAGCACGTCGCGTGACGCCTGGTGCTCAGGCGTCCAGAACTTCGAGTATCCCCCCTCGATGTTGGACGCCGTGCCGTGGATGAACACGAGGATGGGCCGGTCCGTCGGGACATCTTTCGTCGCGACGTCCGTCATGGCGAACGGGCCGTCCAGAGACAGCTCCTTCAAGCCTGGGCTCGGAGCGAGACGTGAGTCGACGAGCCGGGCGAGTTCAGCAGCGCCGAGTGCCCCCACGTCCACGCCGAAGACCTCCAGCCCTTTGAGCACGACCTCGGTGAAACCACGCGTCGGTCCCCCGATGCCCAGCGTCGGCGCCACCTCCCACACGTCCTTTGCCGACGTCGCGACGCCGCGGGTCCGATCCGGGCTTGCGAACTCCTTGCGGAACGCGTCGACGCGCATCCACAGCTTCAGGCCGCCCTGGAACTCCACGGCGACGATCGAATCGTCGGCGACGCCCGTGATGTCCTGAGCTGGCGCCGCCGGATCGCGGGTCTCCTCCACGCGTACCGCACCCAGCGGCTCGACCTTCAGGCCCAGGCCCGCGCGTCCCGGGCGCGGCGCGTGTTGTTGTGCCGTGACCGCTCGCCCGCCACGAATCCGCAGTGTCCCCATGACTGCCCCTACTCCGGCGGGCCGTACGGATCGTCGACGGCGCGCTCTCTTCTTCGGGGCGAGTCTACAGGACGAAGGTCAGGGTGGACAGACGCGGTCGAATGCCGCCGTGAAGCGCACCGAGAGATCGCGAGTCAGCTTCCCCGGTCGGCCGTCGCCGATGACGGCGTCATCCACTTTCACGACACCCGTGACCTCGCGCGTCGTCCCCGTCAGAAACACCTCGTCGGCCTTGGTGACGCGTGAAAGCGGGGCCTCGACTTCCTCGAACGGCATGCCGAGGAACGAGTTCAACGCGAGCCGCGAGATCCCGGGCAGGATGTTGGCGGACTTGGGTGCCGTGAACAGGCGACCGCGCTCGACCCAGAACAAGTTGGTGGCCCCACCCTCGAGGACCGTTCCTCGTTCCGACACGAACACGATCTCGTCGGCGTTCACGAGCCGGCCAGCCTTCTTCGCGAGCACGTTGGGAAGGAGTTGAGTCGTCTTGTACGTCGCGAACTTCCACCGATGGTCGGGCTGCGTGATCACGAACAGCCCGCGCGCCTGGTCGGCGGCCAGCTGTCCGCGGTCCCATGGACGGATCGTGGCGTACACCGCCGGGTGAGGATCCGCCTTCAGGACGTGGAGCCGCGGCGCGACGCCGCCGGTGACCTGGACGTAGAGGAGGAACGAGCTTCCGCCGAAGGCGCGGACGAGGGCATCGCGAGCCTTGGTCACCTCCGCCAGGGCTTCCTCAGCGAAGGGAATCTGGATCCCGTGGAGCGTCCGCCGCAGCCGCTCCTGGTGCTCGTCCCAGGCGAAGACGACGCCCGATCGCCCGACGTACGCCTCGTAGGCCGCCTCAGCAAACATGAACCCGCGATCCCAAAGCGGAACTCGGGCCTCGGATGCCGGCCCGACGACCCCGGAGACCCACGCCAGTTCAGCGGGTGGTGTGACGGACGATGGAGACGGCTGCGTCATGGTGCGGCGGAGTGTGCGCGAGTCAAACGCAACTTCCAAGCGCGCTTCACCGGACCGCGCGGCGCGGACTGAAACTTTCCGTCGAGTGCGAGGTTCACACCCTCGACTCTGCGGCAGCGCGCCTCTTTCCATTCACACTTGCGCACAGCTTTCGTTGACCTGCCCCGGCTCCATCGCAACAATGCACGACCGCAAGACCCGGGCCTGTCGGCCCCGATCCAAGGTACTGTCGTCGTTGTCGCCTTCCCCAGCTCGACCTGGAGACAGAATCGTCCTATGAAATGCTCACGGCTACTCGTGCTCGGTCTGCTCTTCGCGACTCAGCTCCTGGCCCAGACGCTCACCGTCAACGGCTCGACCACGCACGCGGACATCTATCTGGGATCCTTCCCCACGTTCCAGCTCACGGGACCTGCGGGCGCGCCCTTCTACTGGATCTTCAGTGACAGCCCGGGCCCGTTCATCGCGGGACCGGTCTCGATCCCAGTCGGGCCCGGAACGGGTTTCGTCGACCTCGGCGGTGGCCAGCCGTTCGTCGCCACGGGGCAGGTCGGCTTCAATTTCGAAGTCCCGACGAG
The DNA here is from genome assembly GCA_044222185.1 of Planctomycetota bacterium. Taxonomy (GTDB): domain Bacteria; phylum Planctomycetota; family CAIWVZ01; genus JBGANV01. The sequence continues at coordinate 875,169 of JBGANV010000001.1, read as the reverse complement.
CTTCACGTCGCTCGTCGGCGTGACTCTCTACTCGGCGGCGATCTTCGTCGACCCGAACGCGCCGGGCGGTCTCGTGCCCTCGAACGGCATCTCGTTCACGTTCCGCATCGGAACGGCTTCGGCAGGACCGGATGCCGCGACGCTCGTCAACAAGCCCGTCGGCCTGGATGGAAGCGGCAACCGCGATCAGCAGGGCAATCTGCCGGCCGGCATCACCTTCGACTGGCAGGTCGTCTCCGGCCCCGCGGGCGCTGCGCCGGCGCTGACGTCGAGCACGAGTGAATTTGCCTCGTTCAAACCCGACCTCCCCGGGACGTACGTCGTGCGCCTGAACGTGGGCGGCGGTGTCCCCTACGGCACCGACACGGTCGTCATCGACGCCTATGACATCAACTTCACGTCGCCCGTCGACGGATCATTCGGCAACGGGACGACGAACGTCTCCGGCACGGTCACCGGACCCACGCCCCAATCGGCGCGACTGAACGGCAGCGCCATCGCGATCCAGGGCAACGGCGCGTTCAACGGCGGTACGCTCGCACCCCAGGGCCCGGGGCCCGGCATGTCGGCGATCACGCTCGAACTCACCGCGCCCTCCGGGCAGAAGGTCGCCAAGACCGTCAGCGTCCTGATCGGCACCGGGCAAGCCATCACGAGCCCGGCCTCGCCGGCCTCGGCGTTGCGCGTGAACGGGATCACGTTCGATCCGCTCGAGGGTCCCATCGCCCAGGTCTTCGGCACGATCGACTTCAACTCGGTCATCGCTGCGATTCCGGCGATCCCCCTCCTCACCGTTCCCGGTCCGTTCGGAATCACGCTCCTCTCGGTGACCGCTGATCCGACGGGTTTCACCTACGACCCGACGGTGCTCGTGGACTTCTTCCCCGGGGCCAACGGCGCCGTCGGACTGTCGATCACGTTCACGAACGTCGTGATCACGAGCAACATGACGGGCGTCATCTTCAACGCGCCCTACAACGAGACGGCGACGATCACGGCGACGAGCGCCGTGATCACGGGCAACATCGCGTTCGTGCAGGGCGCCAACGGCATGCAGGCCCAGGTGCAGGGTGCGACGACGACGCTGAACGGATTCGCTTTCACCGTCACCGGCGCGCTCGGGAACGTGTCACAGATCGGCACGATCCAGCAGCTGTTCCGCACGGCGATCCAGACGGCGCTGGCGGCGACGCTGCAGCTCCTGCCGCCGCTCATCAACCCGCTCATCGCCCAGTTCAACAACTTCGCGTTCGACCTCAGCGCGCAGGGCATTCCGCTGTCGATGGCGTTCGCCGCGCACTCGCTTTTCTATGACGCTGCCGGCCTCACCGTGGGACTGAACGTGGCGCTCACGCCCACGGCGACGAACCCGGACGCTCCCGCGCTCACGCAGTATCGGACGACGCCCGGTGTTCTTCCGACGTTCGGCGCAACGACACCCGTCCAGAACAACGCGTACACGATCGGTGTGGGCCTGAACGACGACACGCTCAACGTGTTCTTCGCGTCACTGACGGCGACCGGCGGGCTCAACCTGGACGTCAACGGTCAGCTCGGAACCGGCGGCACCGCGATCCCGCTCACGGCGGGATCGTTGGCGACGGCCCTTCCGCAGGCGGGCTTCGAGAAGTTCGCGGCGGCAACCCCCGTCGTCCTGCACGTCCGTCACACGACGGCCCCATCCTTCACGCTGGCGCAGTCCGCCCAGAGCCAGGGGACGTTCTACCTGTCGAACGTGAAGATGAGCTTCGACGCCATCGTGGATGGCAACGAAGTGCCGGTGTTCGCCATGGGCTTCAGCGCGTCGACCAGCATCCAGTTCGTCGTCGATCCTCAGACCGGAGCGCTGACGATCCAGCCGGGCACGATCACGGCCACGGCGACGTCCGACGTGAACTTCCCGGGCTTCGATGGCACGAGCGCCACCGCCACGCTGGGCCCGGTCGTGACCGCGGTCATCACGAGCCTGTTCCAGCCGTTCAGCTCGATTCCGCTCCCTGGCGCCCAGGGCGGCGTCATCCAGGAGATCGGCATCGCGAACGACTGGCTGATCACCTACTTCTGATCCACCTCGTCCGCGCCATCGGGCCGGTCCGCGTTCGCGCGGCCGGCCCGTGTTCGTCTCAGGCTCAGCAGATGATCGCCGACAGCCGACCCGTCACGTTGTAGAAGCCGTACGGGTTGTCCCAGACGAGCCGTTGGATGTCGCCAGCCGACATGCCGCGGCGCCGCAGTTCGACGATCGTGGCGGGCACGGACATCACCGTCGAGATCCCCCAGTCGGCGCTGCTGTTGATCATCATCCGCTCGACGCCATGCGCGAAGACCATGTTCGCCGCGCGCTCGGGCGTCAGTTTCGTGTGCGGGTAGATGGTGAACCCGGCCCACGCGCCGGAGTCGAGGATCATCTTGATCGTCTCCTCGGTCGCGTGATCGAGCAGAAGCTTGTCGAACGGGAAGTTCACCTCGCGACAGACGTCGATGGTCCGCTGCGTCCCGAAGGCCTTCTTGCGATGCGGGGTGTGGACGAGCGCCGGCAGTCCCGCCTGCATCGCCATCACGAGCTGGCGACGCATCATCTCCGTTTCCGCCTCCGTGATGTCGTCGAAGCCGATCTCTCCGACACCCACGACGCGATCGCGAGAGAGGTAGCCTGGCAGGATCGCCAGGACCTCCTCCGCGAGCGGGCGATTGTTCGCTTCGCGCGGGTTCAGTGACAGCGTGCAGACGTGTTGGATGTTGTACTGCCGCGCCCGCGTCACCTCGAAGCCGAGGAGATGCTCGAAGTAGTCGATGAAGCTCCCGATCCGGGTCCGCGGCTGCCCCAGCCAGAACGCGGGCTCGAGTACGAGTTCGACGCCGGCGTTCGCCATGGCTTCATAGTCGTCGGTGATGCGGGAGACCATGTGGATGTGGGGTTCGAAGATGCGCATGGGTTCAATCCTCGGCTTCCGGTTCCGGGCGACCCGAAGGGCGCTCCAGCTCCTGCCGCAGTGTTTCGATGATCGTCACGAGGTGTCGGGCGCGGGCCGCGAGGCAGTTCTCCTCGAGGATCTTCTGACGGACGCCCGGGTTGCCCACGATCACGGTCGTGAGCATGTGGACGAGGAACGCAACGTCGCTGGCGCCATCTCGAAAAACGCGCTGCAGCGCTTCCTTCGCCTCGGGCCGTACTCCGAGCCGCTCCAGTCCGTCCAGCGCGTCCCGCAGATGTCGATGCAGCTGCGCGGACACCTCGGCGTCGGGCACCACGTCGGCGAGGACCTCGACGCGCGCCATCCGGAACGGCGAGCTTTCGAGTTCCTCCAACGTGCGGACGCGCCAGCGCCCGAGGATCTCGATGTTGCTCGTCCCGTCGTCGTGGGTCTCGTAGTCCTCGATCGTGCCGACCCCGAAGACGTTCGTGACTTCCGGGGAGCCGGCGTAGTTGCGTTCGAACCCCGGTAGGAGGAGCGGGATCCCCACGAGGCCATCACCGTCAAGCGCATGTGTGAGCAAGGCCCGATAGCGCGGCTCGAAGATGTAGAGGGGCAGCTTGATCCTCGGGAACATCACGATCGACGGCAGCGGGAACAGGGGCACCGTGAGCACGGCACCCGGCTCGGGCTGCGATTTCGAGTGTTGGATCGACGGATCAATCACCCGCGGTCACTTCCTTGCCCGCTCCCGCTTCGTCGCGGTGTCCATCAGATACCTCGTCAGGAGGCGCACACCGACGCCGGTGGCGCCGCTGCCCAGATTGTACGGGCGGCTCGGATCGTCGTAGGCCGTGCCGGCGATGTCCAGGTGGGCCCACGAGCGCCCGTCCGTGAAGGACTTCAAGAACGCCGCCGCGGTGATCGTTCCGCCCTTCGGCCCGCCGATGTTCTTCAGGTCTCCGTACGCCCCGCGCACCATCTGCTCGTATTCCTCGTAGAGAGGCAGCTGCCAGAGGCGCTCACCCGTCGCCTCGCCGCATGCGAAGAGCTCGCGAATGAGCGCGTCGTCGGTGCCGACGATGGCACTGACGTGGGACGCGAACGTCATGACGCAGGCGCCCGTGAGCGTGGCCATGTCGATCAGGTGGTCGGGCTTCCAGCGGTGCGCGTAGCAGAGGGCGTCGGCGAGCACCAAGCGGCCCTCTGCGTCCGTGTTCAGCACCTCGATGGACTTCCCGTTCATCGCGCGGACGAGGTCGCCGGGCTTCGTCGCCGAACCGCCGGTCATGTTCTCCGAGGCGGGCACGAGTCCGACGACGTGCAGATTGGGACGCAAGCGGGACAACGAACGGAAGATGCCGATCACGGCACAGCCTCCGCTCTTGTCGTAGCGCATCTTGTCCATCTCCAGGGCGGGCTTGATGGAGATGCCGCCGGAGTCGAACGTGATCGCCTTGCCGAGGATGCAGACCGTCTTCGTCCCCGGGGTCTTGCGCCCGTATTCGAGGACGATGAGTCGCGGTGGCTGATCACTCCCCTGCGCGACCGACAGCAGGCTGCCCATCCCGAGGCGCGCCATCTGCTTCTCGTCGAGGACGGAGCAGCGCACCCCGTTTCGCGCGACGCGTCGGGCCTCCCGAGCGAGAATCGTCGGAGTGCAGTGATTGGCAGGGAGATTGGCCAGGTCGCGCGCGCACTCGACGCCCTCGGCCACGGCCTCACCCGTCGCCGCCCCCTTCCTGGCCACGGCGCGTTGCACAGCGGTGGACGTCACGAGCGTCAGCGTTGGCGGCTTCTTCGGCGCCGGCTTCGCGCCGGGGCGCTGCTTGAACCTGTCGAACTTGTATCGAGCAAGGCGATGCCCGAGGACGACGGCCTCCGCCGCCCGTGCCACGTCCATGCCGGCGAAGTCGATCCCGATGGCGATCGACGCGGCATCGCCCGCAGCCTTCGTGACCAGCGCGGCGGCGCGGCGAACCGTCTCCTCCGACGGCGTCCCCTGCGACCCGATCCCGACGAAGACGATCTTCTTCGGACCGTGAAGCCGAGCAGGAAAATGCGTGACGACCTTTTCCGCGTCAGCCTTGAACGCCGAGTCCTCGAAAAGCCGCCTGAGCGAGCCATTCAGCCAGCGATCCAGCGCCACGAGGCTCGGGGTGAAGGTCTTCAGAGCCGTCGCCGGCATCATCACGCCGACGACATCCGACTCGAGCGCGTGTTCCCAATCCGCAATGAACTGCGTCGGCATGGACACCTCTTCCAATCGCTCCGATGGCTCGGCGAGCTCGCGCGGCGTCGACTCTCAGCCGCGAACGCTCTCACCGTTTTCGACCCGCAAGTCCCAGTGTTCGACGAGGCGCATCACCTCACCGTTGACCCGCGCGATCGCATCTTCGAATGGCACGGAATCGACCGTGCAGCCCGCAGCATAGCGGTGACCGCCCCCGCCGTACCCAGCGGCGATCCCGCACACGTCCACGTGCCCCGCCGACCGCAGGCTGACCTTGGTCTTGTCCGATCCGAGTTGCAGGAAGAGGAGGCCGACCTCCACTTCGTCGATCTGGCACATGTGATTCACGATCTCGAAACAATCCCGTGGCTCGACGCCGTGCTGCGCGAGGAACGGCAGATCGACCTTGGCCCAGATGACGCGGCCGTCCATCAGGACGTTCAGCCCCGCGAGCAACGTGCCCAGGACCCGCATCTTCAGCAGGGCCTTGTGGCAGTTCATCCGGCGCCAGATCTCCTGGGGACGAACCCCGACCTCGAGCAGCTCGGCAGCTATGCGGTGCGCCCTCGGGCTCGTCGCTTCGTACGCAAAATTCCCGGTGTCGGCGATCATCCCGCAGTAGAGCGGCTCGGCCACCTGGCGCGTGACGGGTGCACCGAGGGCTCGGATCAGGTCGTAGGTCAGCTCGGCCGACGACGACGCGCCGATGACGATGTACGGAAGGTCGAAGATGTCGTTCTCGTACACGTGATGGTCGATCACGATCCGCGTCGCCTTCGTCGCCCGGACGATCGGCTCCATCTTCCCGAGGCGCATGACGCCGCCGATGTCGGTGGCGATGATGGCGTCCGCATCGAGGATCTCGGCGTCGTGCCGCTCACGGGAGTAGACGTTGTACTCACCGGGCCGGCAAAGGAAGTGCAGCTCCTTCGGCGACGACGAGCAGTTGATGATCCGTGCGCGCTTGCCCATGGCGTTCAACACGCGGGCGAGCGCAAGCGCCGAACCGAGGCCGTCTGCGTCCGGCGTGATGTGCGTGGTCAGGACGACGCGCGTCGCACTCTTCAGTCTCTCGACGACCTGATCGCGAACGAGGGAAACTTCCGCTGTCACGATCAAGCCGTCAGCGAGCGGATCAGCCGAGGAGGGCGCGCAGTTTCGTCCGGATGACCTCGGGCTGATTTCCCACCACGCTGTCCACCTTCTTCCCACCCTTGAAGAAGAGGACGGTCGGGACGCTCAGGACGTTGAAGCGCGTGGCGAGGTCACCTTCCTGGTCGACGTCCACCTTCGCAATCACGGCCTGACCGGCGAATTCCTGCGCCATCTTGTCGATCTGAGGAGCGAGCGACTGGCACGGACCGCACCATGTGGCGCCGAAGTCGACGAGGATCGGTGTCGTCGTGGTCTTCAGCAGGCTCTCGAACTCCGTACCCGTGAGGCTCTTGGCTGCGCCCATGTGTCTTTCCTTCGTCACTCCGTCGATGATCGCGGAGTCGATCGACCGCCGTGCGTGAGGGTCCAATCGGTGATCGTCCACGATCAGGGGTGCGATCGTAGCAGCGACGATCCTGACGCCAAACGCGACGCGGACCGCCTTGGCTTTCGTCACGGACCGATGCGGACCTGTAGACCGTTCGTGAGCCCCACGCGCCCGGAAACAGGATCGATCAAGGCACCCTGCAACTCGGCGACCAGTGTGAGGATCGCTGGAAGCGCGGGGATCGCAACAGGGTACGGCACCGGTCCGCCGCCGTTGGTCCAGGCAGGACCCGAAACCAGAGGTACGACCAGACTGTTGAGATCGACGAGGAGTTCCCCGTTGGATCCCACCGATGCGAGGCCCGCGTTGCCGAGGACGAGTCCACATGGGAAACCGGGCATCGGAGCGCCACCGATCGCCAGCACTGGCAGCGATCCAGATGCCATCGAAAGTCCGGGGTCGTCGACGCCGAACGTCACCGTCGTACCGAGTGACGGTGCGCCTGAAACGACGACCAGCGAGTTCGCCGGGTTCACGCCGCACCCGTACGCCGTGACCAACGCGGGCGGAATGCCCAACGTGCCGTCGAGCTGCACGGCCTGCGCGTACACGTCGTTGACGTCCGTCCGTGCGTCGTTCCACGCGACGATCGCCTTGCCATCGGCCGCCTGCACGGCGCGCAACTTGTCCTTCGGGCTCACGACGGAGCTGATCAGCGACGCCGTCGGAGCCCACAGCATGGTGCCCGCTGCGTCGACCCTGAACCCCAGGAGGGTCGTCGTGAAGTTTCCCTGTTCGACGAAGCACATGGCGCCGTTCTGGCAGGGCACCGCCTTCGGGACCTCCTCCGTCGTCGCGTCGAGAGGCACGAACTCGATGCCGTTGTTGCCCCAAAGCAGCTGCCCGGTCGGCGAGATCCGCTGCCCCCCGATGCCCCACAGCGACTGGCCCTGGTTGCGCTTGTTGTAGAAGACGATGAGATCGCCTGTCCCCGCGAGCGGCGCCATGGACGGGTTGAAATCCGATCGGCTCGCCTCCAGCGAGACCTCGACCCCGTTGTGAGGGAAGACTTCCGTGCCAGCGGCGTTCACGTGCTGCACGCGCCCTTGGAAGTAGAGGCCCACGCTCGCGTGCCAGGCGTAGTAGGCGCCGCCAGCGCCATCCGACAGGATGTCGGGCTTGAACGCGATCGGCAGCGACGCGGCGTTGTAGACGACGAGGGCCGATGCGCCCCACTGTGGTGCACCCGCGGCGTCATACTTCTGCGTGTGCAGGTGTTTCAGCGAGGTGGCCGGCAACGTGTCGCGGATCCACGTCAGGATGAACGCACCGTTGAGAGACGGAGCGATCTGCACGAAGCCGGGATCATCTCCGGCGGCACCGAAGATCTCGATGCCCGCGGCGCCGAGCTGCGGGACGCCCGCGCCGTCCAGCCTCTGGATGACGAGCCTGCCATCGGCCCCGGTGACGGATCGTGACCACGCGAAGGCGAAGCTTCCGTCGGTCATCTCGGCGACGACGGGGTTCGCCTCGAAGTTCGAATCGTTCGACAGCGCGACTCCATTCGCGCCCCAGAGGAACTGCCCGCTCGGGCTGATGCGATAGGCATAGACGTCCAGGTCACCTCCGGCGCGAGTGTCGGTGAACGTCAGCACGGCGTTGCCGAGAGAGTCGGTGATCAGGTCCCAGTCCACGAGCGACGTGTTCTGGGGATTGGCGCTCACGAGGAGGCCGTTGTGAGGGAACTGCTCGTAGCCATTCGAATCGAGACGCTGCACGTAGACGTCGTAGTTGGCGCCACCGTGGTCGAACCACGAAAGCCAGCAGCCTCCGTCGACGGTGCGCGCCAGCTTTGGAACCGCCTGGTCGTTCGGGCGGTTCGCCACGGCCAGGTTCTGGGCGGCATTCGAAGACCACTGCCCGACCGAATGAGGGGCGGCAACCGAGGCGACGAAGAGTGCGGCGAAGAGCGATCTGGGCTTCATGGTGCCGGATTGGAGCACATCGCCCGTGCTCATGCCAGAACCCTCCGGCGATCCAGTCAGGCGCGCGGCCAGCCGGGTTTCAGGTTCGCGATCCCGGGCGGCGGTCGTACACGATCGGGCGCAGGCCAGCCTCCGGGTCGGGACGCGTGACGCGGAAGGCCGTCCCTGCTTCGGGCGGCGGTATGTCGGGCAGCCGCCCCTCGGCCATGTCGGTCGACAACACGGCGGCGCGCACGACCCACATGGCGATCACCAGCCCCGCAAGCGCAAGGCCGACGAGCGCGGGCGCAACGTGCGATGGCGTCAGGATCGCGGGGAGGACCACCAGCCCCGCGACGCCGAGTCCGTTCCGTGCGACGCGACGGGTTCTCACGAGCGCCTCTCCGGGGCTCGCGCCCGCTGCGAGCCAGGCCTCGACCTTCGCCCGTGCGTTCCGAACCAGCCGCGAGACCTCGGCCAACTCCAGACAGGCCACCCAGAGCGAGGCGCAGCCGAGGGTGAAGCTGGCGGCAATCGGCGACGACGCCGTCGCGGGAACGATCGCCGCGACAACCATGACGACGACCGCGACGACGCCGCCGACGAATGTCGCGAACGACCCGCGCCGACGGTCGACGCGCAGTGCAGCCACGCTCGCGACGACCGAAGCGAGCATGGCGACGACGACGGCGCACCACGGTGGGACGCCGAGCGCCAAGACGCCGGCCAGGAGGAGCGACGCGACGGAGGCGATTCCGAAGGCTGCCCTCGTCACGGCGCGCCCCGCGCGAGTCCGCGAACCGCGGCCGGGATCACGTCCAGGGGCGCGCCATCGGCAGCGACCTCGCCGTCCATGAAGACGAGGATCCTGGATGCGACTGACGCCAGCAACGGCTCGTCCTGCGTGGCGAGGACGACACCGACGCCGGCTGCCGCCATGCGCCTCAGCAAATCGACGGCTCGGTCTCGATCGTCGGCCGACACCCCGTCGAGTTCGGCCAGCACGTGGCTGGGCCGAAGTGACCACGCCAGCGCCAGGCCCAGCCGGCTCCGCTCGGCCAAGGTGAGATCGGACGTCGCCCGCCGCGGGTCCACGCTCGCGAGGCGTCGTAGCGATGCCGCGTCGATCGCCTGGACGCGACGCCGGCGCGATGCCGCGAGGGAGATCAGTTGGAGCTGAAGTTGGCGCCCCATGGATCCCACCAGCGGAAGGATCGCGGGCGCGTGGAGGACCTCCTGCCGGTAGAGAGTCGAACCGAACGGCGGCGGAACGGCGGCGCCGGGCGCGGGGAGAAGCTCGATCGTTCCCGCGGAGCGCGCGTCGAGGCCGGCAATGACGCGCAAGAGCGCGCGATATCCCGCGTCGGTCGGCCCGGTGAGGCCGATCACGTGCCCTGGTGGAACGACGAAGCTGACGTCCTTGACGACGACCAGTTCACCGGACGCGTGGCGAATGGCCCGCGTGACACCGTCGACCTTGAGACCGTACACGGCGCGCATGCTACCCGCGCACCCACACCGAGCGAGGCCTACGTCGTCTGCGAATCGCGTGTTAACCATGGCGACCGACGACGTCGCGATCCCGCACGTGCGCCGTTGAAACGACGAGGTCTGGGGAGCTGGCGAGTGAACACCGAGAGCGCGCTCGAGAAGGTCAGGAGTGGCGGCCGACTGGATACCAGGGACGCCCTCCCCGTCTACCTCGATGCGGACCCCGTGAAGCTTCGAGAGGCCGCAGTGGCCGTGCGCAACCGCCACGGCGATCCGAGCGTCGGCACCTACCTCGTCGATCGGAACATCAACTACACCAACGTCTGCATCACGGACTGCAAGTTCTGTGAGTTCTTCCGGCCGCCGGGTCACGCGGAGTCCTACGTGCTGTCGCGTGAGGAACTGGCGCACAAGATCACCGAACTCGTGGAGCGCCGCGGCACCCGAATCCTGATGCAGGGTGGTCACAACCCGGCGCTACGGATCGGTTGGTACGAGGACCTGCTGCGTTGGATGACGGCGTCGTTCCCGTCGATCGAGATCAACGCGTTCTCACCATCGGAGATCGAGCACCTGGCGCTGCTCGAAGGACTCTCGACCTTCGACGTCCTGCGGCGAATGAAGGGTGCGGGGCTCGCGGGGCTCCCAGGTGGCGGCGGCGAGATTCTCGACGACGAGATCCGCCAGCTCGTCTCACCCAAGAAGACGCGCACCGAGCCCTGGCTGCGGATCATGGGCGAAGCCCACGAACTCGACCTCGCGACGACGGTGACCATGGTGTTCGGCTTCGGCGAACATGCCGAGCATCGCATCCGCGCGTTCGATGCCATCCGCCGCCGCCAGGACGAGTCGCTCTCGCGCTTCGGGCGTGGGTTCACGGCGTTCGCGTCGTGGCCGCTCCAGTACGAGAGCCGCTACGGGGACGTCTTCGGCATTCGCAAGGGATGGAGACTCGGTGGAACTGCCGAGGAGTACCTCCGCCACACGGCGTTCGCCCGCGTGTTCCTGGACAACATCCCGCACTTCCAGGCCTCGTGGCCGACGATGGGGCTCGACGTCGCGTGCGACGCGCTCCATTGGGGCTGCGACGACATGGGCGGAACCATGATGGAGGAGAACGTCGTCTCGCAGGCCGGATCCAAGTACAGCTGCATGGAAGAGGCGGCGCTTCGCGGCGCCATCGAGCGGGCCGGAATGACGGCGCGCCAACGCGACACGCGCTATGCGCTCTTGTGATCGCGCCCGGGGCTGGGAACGCCTGCGCTTCTGACGAGGCCCGCCGCAGAGCATCGGCCCCCGACGTGCACTGCCACCTTCAAGGTCGGTCGAACCGCCCGATCGAGATCATCGGTGGCCACCACACGCGAGCCGGCCGCGCCGTGAACCTCGCGTGAGGAAAAGAAAAAACGCGACCGAGGGGTCGCGTTCTCCGATCGTGGTGTGTGCCACGCGGCGCCGGTGGATCCGATCGATCAGTGCGGCGTGAACGGCAGGTGGCGCGGCTTGTTCTCGTTGGTCCCGGCCGGCTTCTTCGCGGCGGCGCGGGACGTCGTCTTCGAGTTCTCGGGCTTCGTCGCGTCCGTCTTCGCCACTTCCGGGGCGGCGGCTGTTTCGGGCGGGGCCGGCAACGTCAGTTCCTGCCCGACTTTCATCGCGTCCGGGCGGACGTTCGGGTTCGCCGCCTGAATCGCCTTCAGCATCTTCGGTCCGGTCTTCGCGCCGTATTCGCGCACCGCAATCGCCCAGAGCGAGCCATCCTTCGCCCCGACCTTCACCTTCTTCGGGTAGGCGGACCCAGCTGCCGGCGCCGGCGGGGATTCGACCTTTCCACCCTTTCCCGCGCCATTGGGGTCAGTCGGCGGCGTGCCCGACTCGTGTTCCTTCGGATCGGATTTCGCCTGCGGCTGTCCGCCCTTTGCCGCATCGTCCACCTTGCGATCGCCGTCCTGTGTGACGGGCTTCTTCCCGCCGCGCGGGTGCAGCACGTCGTCGCCGTTGGGGTCGGTCGGCGGCGTGTTGACCTTCGGCTCAGTCTTCGGAGCTTCCTGTGGCTGTGACGGCGTCGGTTTTTGGACCAGGTCGCCTGCACCGGCCGTCAGCCCCTTGGCGTGAGCATCGAGCTGTGTGCTCGGGCCCGGTTCGGGATTGTTCATGAAAGCGACGACGAGGATGACAGCCAGCAAGGCGACCACGACGAGGACGCCTGCCTTCTCGAGATTTCCCATGGACCGGCTCCAGAATCCGCATTCTCACCACCGGGACCGCGCCCAGAAAACTGGGACACCGGTGGCGCCAACCGTTGCGGCCCGAGTTTAGGGGCGTGCGCAGCGACGGTCAAGGCGCGAAACACAACAATCCACAAGCGATCGGCGTGCGGATCTCGAGGCACCCTCCCCCTGCCACGCACGGCGGACGTTTGCCGATCCGCCGCGGGCTGATTGATCCACAACCGGCGCCCGGTACGATCCGCCGCTCTGCACCCTCCCTGGACGGGACCCCACCATGCTGCGCAACACACTCCTCGCGTCCATCATCGCCGTTTGTTCGCTGACGATCGCCTGCTCGGGCACCGGCGGATCCTCGGGCCGCAGCTCGACCGACACACCCGAGGCGCGGAAGTCCACGCCGTCCGGCACCGATTCCCGGGTGATGATGTATCAGTCGAAGAACGACGTGCTCATGATCTTCGTGAACGAGAGCCACAGCTGGCGCAAATCCCGTGACGGGCGTCTGGCGATCGCGCTCCAGGACGGAAGCCGGTCGTACTTCGTCATCTCGGACGACGAGATGGATGCCTTGATCCAAAGCATCGACGCGCGCGGCTACTCGACGAAGGCCACGCCGTTCGTTCAGGGCGACGAGCAATTCATCTCGACGCGAGCGCGCGACATCCCGAGGTACCAGGGCATCGTGTACGTCGAGCGTGGGAATTCGAAGACGAAGATGCTGGGCTACCGCCCGAACGGGCAGAACGACGTGGCGGGCCAGAGGGACCTCATGCTCTTCACCGAGGTGAAGGGAGTGGTGCAAGCCATCGCCATGCGCAACCAGCGCAGCGAGTTCCCAGACGGCGGCGTGGCGCTCCCGGCCAAGGGCGGAAACTGAACCGGCCTCGGCGCCCGATGCCGAAAGCCGTCGCCGTCATTCCGGCTCGTCTCGACTCGACGCGCCTGCCGAGGAAGATGCTGCTCGCGGAGACCGGCCATCCGCTGATCGTTCACACGTGGATGCAGGCCAGACGCGCTCGCCGTCTCGCCGAGGTGGTCGTCGCGACGGATGCACCCGCGATCGCCGACGCCGTCACGGCCGCGGGAGGTCGGGCCGTGATCACCCGGTCGGATCACCGCACCGGATCCGACCGGATCGGCGAGGTCCTCCCGACGCTGGATGCCGACGTCATCGTGAACGTCCAGGGCGACGAACCGGAAATCGAGCCGACGCTGATCGATGCACTCGTCGAACGGCTGCACGCCGACGCCGAGATCGACGTCGCGACGGCGGCGACGCCGATCCTCACCGCCGACGCATTTCACAACCCGAACTACGTCAAGGTCGTGGCGGACTCGCGGGGCCGGGCACTGTACTTCAGCCGAAGCCCGATCCCGGGGAGCCGCCCGGCGGACGCAGACGTCTTCGCACGCGGCCACCATCCGCTCTTGCACGTAGGCGTCTACGCGTACCGGCGCGCGGCGCTGGAGACCTTCCTTCGTCTCGGGCCCTCGGCCCTCGAGACGATCGAGTGCCTGGAGCAGCTCAGACTCATCGAGAACGGATCCAGGTTCGGCCTGGTGATCGTGGAATCGGCACCCCGTGGCATCGACACGGCGGACGATTATGCTCTGTTCGTTCGGCGCGCCCGGGGTGGGGCGCCATCGGGACCTGATCGGGGGCGGTGACATGGCCAAGTTCATTTTCGTGACCGGCGGCGTCGTGTCGTCATTGGGCAAGGGGTTGACGGCTGCAGCAATCGGTCTGCTTCTGGAACGCCGCGGACTCCGCGTCGGAATGCAGAAGCTCGACCCCTACATCAACGTCGACCCCGGGACGATGAGCCCGTTTCAGCACGGCGAGGTGTACGTCACGGACGACGGCGCCGAGGCCGACCTGGACCTGGGCCACTACGAGCGCTTCACCAACTCCCCGATCTCGAAGAACAGCAACTTCACGACGGGGCGCATCTACCTCTCGGTGATCGAGAAGGAGCGCCGCGGCGAATACAACGGCGGTACGGTGCAGGTCGTCCCCCACATCACCAACGAGATCAAGTCCTGCGTGTTGAAGATGGCGACGGAGGACGTCGACGTCGTCATCTGCGAGATCGGCGGAACGGTCGGGGACATCGAGAGCCTCCCGTTCCTCGAAGCAATCCGGCAGTTCGGACTGGAGCAGGGCCGCGATCGAGTGATGTTCATCCACCTGACGCTGCTCCCCTACCTGCGGGCATCGGGAGAGATCAAGACGAAGCCATCGCAGCACTCCGTCGCTCAGTTGCGCCAGATCGGCATCCAGCCCGACGTACTCATCTGCCGTACGGAGCGTGATGTCGACCCCGAGATGCGCAAGAAGCTCGGGCTGTTCTGCAACGTCGCGTTCGAATCGGTCGTCATCGAGCAGGACGTCGGTCATTCGATCTACGAAGTGCCTGGCGTGCTGATGGACCAGGCTTTGGACGAGCAGATCATCCGCCGTCTTCAGCTGCCTGCCGGCGAGCTGAAGATGGAAGACTGGCTCGAGATGATCGAGGGCATCAAGTCGGCGCGGGACGTCGTCGAGATCGCCGTCGTCGGCAAATACATCAGCCTCCACGACAGCTACAAGTCCGTCTACGAGGCGCTCGACCACGCGGGGATCTCGAATCACGTGAAGGTCCGCCTCCGCAAGATCGACGCCGAGCGCGTGGAGAAAGAAGGCGCGGAGGGTCTCCTGAAGGGCGCGCATGGCCTCCTCGTGCCGGGCGGTTTCGGGCTTCGCGGCGTCCAGGGGATGATCCAGGCGATCCGCTATGCGCGGGACGCCAAACTCCCGTTCTTCGGGCTCTGCCTGGGGCTTCAACTCGCCACGATCGAGTTCGCGCGCAACGTCTGCGGCATCGACGGCGCGACGTCGACGGAGTTCCAGAAGGACTGCGCGGAGCCGGTCATCGATCTGATGCCCGAGCAGCAGACCGTCGACCGCCTCGGCGGAACCATGCGCCTCGGTGCCTACCCGTGCGACCTCGTTCCCAACACGCTCGCCCATCGTCTGTACGGTGCTTCGCGGGTCTCCGAGCGCCATCGCCACCGGTACGAGGTCAACAACCACTATCGCACGGCGCTCGAAGATCGGGGGTTCGTCTTCTCAGGCAACTTCACCGAGAAGAACCTGGCGGAGATCGTGGAGTTCCCCGATCACCCTTGGTTCCTCGCCGTTCAATTCCACCCCGAGTTCAAGAGCAAGCCGCTGGTGCCGCACCCCCTCTTCCGCGGGTTCGTGCAGGCAGCGATCGCGCGCAAGTCCGTCGAGGCACAGGCTCAACCCGATCGGGTTCAACTGACCGGGAAGGACGGACGGTGAACACACGCCAGGGCGATCTGGGGACGGCGCTGCCGCCGCCGACGTTCGGGATTCTCGTCAGCAACCTCGCCGCGCAGGCCATGATCGAGCTCGGCGAGATCAAGAATCCCATGACGAACGCCGTCAGCCAGTCACTCCCCCGCGCGAAGTTCACGATCGATCTGCTGGGGATCCTGCGTGACAAGACGCGAGGGAATCTGACCTCCGAGGAAGACCGGTTCTTCGAGGACACCCTCTACGGGTTGAAGATGCGGTACGTCAAACGCGTGAGCTGACCACGGCGGCGGCCGCGGGCCCCAAGGTGGCGCGCGATCAGCTCGCGAGCACCCCGACGAGCAATCCGGCGAGAGCGGCCGCTCCCACCAACGCGACGACGAGAAGGCGCTCTCGCGTCCGCGGGCGGGCCAGGACGCGGGCCAACGTCGCGGTCGATTCCTCCACATGGCGCGACTCCCCGACGGCCGCACGCACGTCGTCCAGGTCCTTCACGCGATCGACCAGTTCCGCCGTCACGTCAGATGCCGCATCTCCAAGCTCGGCGACCGAGCCGAGGGAGCTCGCGAGGAACCGCGGTCGCCAGTGGCCGACTGCACGTCGCGCGAACGCACAGGCGTCGGCGGAACCCAGGACACCGAGGACGGTCTCGCGAGGATCTCGGCCCGATGCCTCGAGCAGCCGCGTCACCCGGAGAAGCTGTTCTTCGTTGCGAGTCGCGTCCTCGGGCCGCCCGGATGGGACGAACACGACGGCGTCCACCGTCTTGTAGATCAACCGCTCGAGGGCGGCCGCACGCGGTTGACCGGGAACGACGATGGACTGCAGTTGTGTCGTCAGGCCGTGGCCCGCGTCGCCCGATTCCACCATCCGACGGGAGATGAGGATTCGATCTCCGTTCGCATGAAACACTGCGACCTGCGCGTCGATCGCTCGGTCGTCGCGACCTGGGTGGAGTTTCTGCCATCGGGTCGCCACACCCGGCCCCATGAACGCCACGTGAAACGTGAGTCGACTGGTTTCGAGATCGACGTCCATGCGATTCACCCGTCCGTCGTGAAGGACAACGACCCGCGTTCGTGGCCCGCCACGAACATGTTCCCGACGAACGCGGGCGTGCTGCCTGGATCGCAGGAGTGGCCCGCGACGCAGCGTCCGGTCGTCGTGTCGTAGACCCCGCACCAACCGCTCTCGAGCATCAGGGCGACACGTTGGCCCCCTCCATCGACGATCGCGGCCGTTGGCGCAAGCGCTGCCGGCACGGCGATCCGCGCGGGCTTCGAACCACGTCCCCAGACTGCGGCGTCCTTCGGTCCCAAACGGACGAGCCACAGGTCCGGACCGAGCCGCTCGACGCCGGTCGTATCGGCATCGAACGTGGCAAGCTCGCGGTGGCCAGCGCCAGTCAGCCCCACTTGCACGAGGCGGCGGCCGCACGTGGCGACGATGCCTCCATCCGCGCCGGGCGCGACGCCGGACGCTGGCCCGGGAACGAGCGGGCGGAGCGTGGCGCCTTCGAGGTCGACGCCGACGACGCCGCTCGACGTTGCCGCCACGACCGTTCCGTCCGTGGCGACTGCCACCCGCGCGACCGTGACTCCGTCCGGCAATCGAATCTCGTGGCGAACCACTCCGTCGCGATCGAGTCGGACGATGCGACCCGGGCCATCGACGACGATCCACCCGTCCGGAACGGGAATCGCGGCCACAGGAACCTTGGATTCGAACTGGACCTGTCGGGCGCTCCGAAGTCCGTTCATCTCGAGGATGCGGCAGCGGCCGTCGGCGAGCCGGACCAGGATCCGGTCGCCGGAGACGACGGGCGCGGCGGTCTGCAGTTCGATGGTGTCGGGCGCGTACTTCGTGATGATCTGCCCGCCCCGCGTGTCGACGACGTGCATGCGGCCGTTCCGCGCCGCGACCAACGCGCGTGTCGAGGAGACGGGAACGACGGCGACGAGCGGTTCCCCGAGGTCGACGCTCAACGCAGCCAACCGATCGAGGACGATCTCGACGCGCGGACCGCTCGGTGGGAACGGGATCGTCACCGACTTCGCGATGCATCCGGGCGCGCGGGCGTCGACGCGCACGGGCTTCTGTCCGCCGACGGAGGCCTGGATCGGGGCGTGCCCTTCGTGGATGCCGTCGTCCACGGCAAGCCAGGCACCGGGCGGCACCGTGTCGATGGTGACGTGGAACTGGAGCGCCTTCACTTCGTCGAAGTGCCCGAACTCCCGGGCCGCGTCGGCACGAAGCCGGAACGCCGCGGCCGGGTCCGTCAGATCGAGTGCCTCGGCGCGCGACAGGAGCGCGCGAGCGCCGTGAACATATTGCCGCGCGTCGCCGAGCGAGCGCCGGACCTCGTCCCAGAACGGGCCCTCCGTCTCGGGTGCTGCCCGCAAAGCCCCCTCGAGACGCTCGACGGCCGCACCGAGCTCGCCACGTTTCATGAGGCGCTCGGCCGCAGCGGCGTCCTCCTCGGCACGAGCCTGACGCCGCGCCCGGTCCTCCGTGAGTTTCGCGATGCGGACGCTTTCGGCCTCATGTTGGAGGCGTGCCGCGTCGAACCAGAACTCGGCCTTCGCGTTCGCGCGCGACGCCGCCGGCGTCAGCGCGTAGAGACTCCCCAGATGGCGATACTCGGTCCCGAGCGACTCCTGGGCCGCGGGATCGGTGGGAGCGGCCTCGTCGAGCGCGGAAAGGGCATGCTCGCCGAGCAGGACGTAGCCGCCCCAGATCACGCAGAGACACCCGGCGCCGAACATCGCGAGCCTGCGCGATCGCCCGCGGCGCGAGCGACGGCGCTTCAGCTCAACGTGCATCCGCAGTTCGTTCACCTGCTCGGCGTAGATCCGGTTGCACCCGGCGTCGATGGCCGCGAGCGTCCGGAACACGTCCAGGGCCTGGCTGTACTCGCCGTCTTCGCGCAACCCGGTGCCGAGAGCGAGATACGCCTCGACGGCCTTGTCGCGACGGCCGAGCCGCATGTTGATTCGCGCGAACGTGCCCACCGCCTGTCGGTCCCTCGGGTTGATCTCCGCGAGGAGTCCGGCCAGGTCCGCAGCGCGCGCGAGCTCTCCGGTGTCCTGGAGGACTGTCACGAGTTTCCGTGCGTCCGCGAGACACGCGCGGTCCTGCCGCGTGAACTCCACGTCCTCGTCCGCGAGGATGCGCACGATCGACTCCAGAGTGCCGAAGTGACTCGGGAGGATCTGCCAGACACGTTGGAGGATGCTCAGCGCTTCTCGACGGTTCCCCGTGGCGAGAAGAGACGACGCACAGAACCGGTAGTGCGCGCACCCCTTCGTGTGCTCGCCGATGTCGAGGTAGGCCGCGGCAAGACGCTTGTGAGTCTCGACGTTCGTCCGATCGCAGCGCAGGGCGCAATGCAGGAGGCGGATCCCCTCACGCGCATGTCCCGACTGGGAAAGCCGGTCCGCGCCTTCCGAGAGCTCATCCAGCGTGAGCTTCGCGATCAATCCGCGCTCCAAGAGGTCCGCCAGCGCGACGTCCACGAAGTAGTTGGACAGACCCGTCCGCCGCATGATCTCGCGTGCGGCGTCCACGCCGTCGACGTGGTCGAGCACGATGCGCGTCATCCCCGAGAGATCTTGGAGGGCGGCCTCGTCCGTTTGGAGTCTCCGGAAGATGTCCCGGTGCGAACCCGTGCGCTCGACGACGAAGTGCCACTCGTCCTGCCGGCGCGCGGCCTCCATCACGAGGTGATCGACGAGCAAGCCATCGGAGGCGCCAAGATCGCGTGGGGCGACATCCTCGTCGAGCCAGAAACGAATGTTGCGCCACAGGAAGACATCGAGGATGGCTTCCTTCTCGGCACGGACCCGCAGCGCGGCCTCGACGTCGGCCGACAACGCGCCTTGCGCACGCAGCATCGACGCGAGGTCGTGCCCATACTTCTCGGCCTGTCGTCGCGCATTCGCCCACTGCTCGTAGGTGACGTGCTCCGAGTCGACGAGGAGAGCCACGGGCAGCGGCCCGGTGAGACCGTCGGCCAGACGAATCGTCTGGGCGTCGATGAACAGACGCCGCCGCACCAGCGGGTTTGCACGATCCTGGACCGTCAGAACTCCCGTTTTGCGATTCAACGAGAGCATCTGGAACAAGTTGCTCAGATCCGCCGAAACCAGGTCGCCCTTCAGGGCCATGAAACATCTCCGCCAGAGGGCTGATCCCTGTCTTTATCGGTCCAGCTGGCCCGGGAATCGCAGTCGATCGCGGGTGCGGTCTCGAGGCGGCGGCAAGCCTGGCGCGCGCTGGACGGCACCCCGGCCGGAGGATGTTTGACCGCCGGATGCGGGCCTGTATAGTGGCCGGCCGATGGCTTTCGGCCGTTCCCGTGACACCCCACGGGTGGGCCGCCTCCTCACGCGACATGCTCGACCGAATCCGGTCCCATTGGCGACGTTTCTGCCTGGCGCCGTTGCGGCGTTTTCTCGCGCAACGGTTGCTCGCTCGGGGCAATGCTCGATTGGCGGAATGCCTGCTTCGCCGCGCATGTTTCGATGCACCGCTTTCCGTTCCGTGCCACGTTCTGTGGGGGCGCGCTCTGCTGCGGCTCGGTCGCGCCGAGGAGGCTCACGAGGTCTTCTGGCGCACCTATCTCATGGACAGCGTGGCGTTCCTCAGTCACTCGTTCCCTCCGCACGTCCTCGAGCGGATCGCCGCACGCCGGATCCCCGTCGAGGCGCGCTCGGCCAGCCTCGATCCCGACGCGCTCGCCGCTCGTGGTTGGATCCCGATTTCGGCCGTCGAAGCGAGCCCTCCTCCGCCCCACTCCGACTTCGTCGATGGCGACGAGTTCCACCGCTTCCAGTCGTTGCCGCCGCTTGCTAACACCGACCCCTCGGCGGTCGACTGGGACGATCTGCTCGATCGCCTCGCACGCGTTCCGGTATCCGGCGAGACCCGCGACCCCTCCTGAACAGGGTTTGCGGCGCCTGTTTTCCCGGGGAGCGAACGCCAGAGGGCTGAACGAGCATGAAGACGACGCCGTTCCATCACATCCACCAGCGCCTGTCGGCGCGTCTCGTGGAGTTTGGCGGTTACGAGATGCCGGTCCTCTACAAGGACATCACGACCGAGCATCACGCCGTCCGCCAGAAGGCCGGACTCTTCGACCTCTCACACATGGGTCGAGTGCGCTTCAAGGGCCCGGACGCACTGAAGCTCGCGACGATCGTCCAGTCGCAAGACGCCGCTGGGATCATGCCCGGCCGAACGCGTTACGCGCTCCTGCTCGCGCCGGACGGCGGCATCCTCGACGACATCCTGATCTCTCGCGAGGAGGACGGGTTCCTCCTCGTGATCAACGCGGGCAACCGAGCGACCGATCTGGCCTTCTTCCACGAACACGCCGCGCGTCTGAACGTCTCCGTGATCGACGACTCGGAGCGCATCTCCATGGTCGCGGTCCAGGGACCGAAAGCCGTCGAGATCCTGGCACGATTCGGCCTGAAGGGTCACGACGAGATCAAGTACTACCGGTTCGCGACCCTTCCGTCGGTCGTCGGCCCCATCCTCGTGTCGCGCACGGGCTACACCGGCGAGGACGGCTTCGAGCTCCTGGTCGACAGCCGCCGCGCCGATGACGTGTGGAGCGGACTGACCGCGGCCGGGGAACCGTCGGGGCTGATCCCCTGCGGCCTCGGATGCCGGGACACGCTGCGGCTCGAGGCCGGCATGCCGCTCTACGGCCACGAGATCGATCGGAACACGAACCCGTACGAAGCGCATCTGACGTTCGGCGTGTCCGAGACGGCGCCGTCGCTCGGTGCCTCGGCCCTGGCGGAGATCCGCAAGAATGGCGCCAAGCGCACGCTGATCGGCCTGACCTCCGATGGCCCGCGAATCCCGCGCCAGGGATGTGCCGTGCATTCCCGCGGCAAGGCCGTGGGCGCCATCTGCAGCGGAACCCGCTCCCCTACGCTTTCGAAGAACATCGCGACGGCCATGATCGAAGCATCGGCCGACGTCGCCGACGGTGCGCTCACCATCGACATCCGCGGAGACCACGTTCGTGCCACGCGGATCCCGATGCCTTTCTACACCCGCCCCAAGAGGAGTTGATCTTCACGATGGCCCGTCCGAAGAACCTGCGATACCTCAAGTCCCACGAGTGGGTCCGCGTCGAGGGTGAGTTCGCCTTCATCGGCATCACCGATTTCGCCGTGTCGCACCTCTCCGATCTCGTCTTCCTCGACCTGCCCGAGGTCCGAACCGACATCCAGCAGAACGAACCGTTCGGAGAGATCGAGTCCGTGAAGGCCGTCTCCGACCTCTACGCGCCCATGACGGGCGAGGTCGTCGAACGCAACGAACGTCTGATGGAAGAGCTGGACCTCCTCGCGAAGGACCCCTACGGCAACGGCTGGATGCTGAAGATCCGGATCGAGAAGCCGTCGGAGATCAACAACCTCCTCGACGATGCGGCCTATCAGAAGGTCGTCGACGCCGAGAAACATTGAGCCAAGCCCAATAGACCAAGCACCCGGCGCCCGGCGCCGGAGGGTGAACGATCCATGCGCTACAGCGCCACCACAGCCCAGTCCCGCGAGGCCATGCTGAAGGCCATCGGCGCTCGCGACGTCGAGGCACTCCTCGCGTCGATCCCAGCCGAAATGCGGATGAAGCGCCCGCTCGCCATCGAAGGCCCGCTTCCCGAGGCCGACCTTCTCCGCAAGCTCGATCAGATGAAGGGTCCGACGCCGCGCGTTTCACTCGTGGGCGCCGGTCTCTACTCGCACGTGATCCCCACGCCCGTCGATCACCTGTGCGCGCGGAGCGAATGGGTGACGAGCTACACGCCGTACCAGCCCGAGATCGCCCAGGGCACGCTCAACATGTACTACGAGTTCCAGACGTACATGGCGATGCTCAGCGGCCAGGAGATCGCGAACGGCGGAATGTACGACGGCAGCACGAGCCTCGCCGAGGCCGTACTGATGGCGATGAGGCTCCACCCCGAGCGCACCAACGTCTACGTCAGCGAAGCCGTTCATCCCGAGTACCGCGCCGTCCTAAAGACGTTCCTGCGCTTTCACGACGTCGCGATCGAGCTTCTGCCCGTCGACCGTGCCACCGGGCGCACGCGCATCACCTTGTCGAAGGATGCGCAGAAATCGGCGGCGGCGATCGTGCTGCAGAGCCCCAACTTCTTCGGCGTCGTCGAAGATGCGGCGGGCCTCGACCCGGATGCCTTCGGGATCTCGGTCTGCAACGAAGCGCTCTCGATGGCAATCCTTCCGCCGCTGCCGGTCCAGGTCGCAACCGGCGACTGCCAGAGCTTCGGGATCCCCATGCAGCTCGGCGGTCCCACGGCAGGCTTCTTCGCGACGCGCAAGGAGAACGTTCGCCAGATGCCCGGCCGGCTCGTCGGCCGCACCGTGGACGCCGACGGCCGCGAGGCGTTCTGCATCACGCTCGCCACACGCGAACAGTTCATCCGCCGCGAGAAAGCCACGAGCAACATCTGCACGTCGTCAGGTCTCATGTGTCTTCGCGCGACGGTCTACATGTCCCTGCTCGGTCGCGCCGGCCTCGTCGAGCTGGCCGAGAAGAACGCCCGCAGCGCCCGATTCCTCGCCGATGGCCTGAAACGCCTGGGCCTGAAGCTCCCGTTCTCCGGCGCCGTCTTCAACGAGTTCGTCGTCGACGCGCGGGCACGCCCCAAGCTGTACGACGACCTCCGGCGCCGCGGGTTCCTTTTCGGCGTACCCATGGCGCGGTGGTACCCCGACCTCGAACACCACTACCTGATCAACACGACCGAAGTGCACCATCCCGACATGGCCGCGATCCTGGACGAGGTGAAATCCGTTGTTCACGATTCCTGAACGCCCCATCTTCCACCGCGCGACGTCGTCCCAGCCGGGCTTCCGCGTCGTCGGTGAGAACTCCGCCGTCGACTCGATCCCCCTCGACCTGCCGCGCCGCACCGACGGGTGCGGAGGCATGGAGCAGGCGAGCGAAATCGACGTCATCCGTCACTACACCCGGTTGTCGACGATGAACTTCGACATCAATCGGGGCATGTACCCGCTGGGTAGTTGCACGATGAAGCACAACCCGGTGGTCAACGAGAAGGTGGCGGCCGACCCCCATTTCGCAAACGTCCACCCGTACTGGCCCGCGGAGTTCCGCAAGGCCCACACGCAGGTCATGGCCGAGCTCGCGAAAGACCTGGCGGAAGTCAGCGGCTTCGACCAGGTGTCGTTGCTGCCCGCAGCCGGCGCCCAGGGCGAGCTCGCCGCCGTGTTCATGATGAAGGCGTATCTCGACCACCACGGACTGAGCCACAAGAAGGTGATGCTCATCCCCGACACGGCTCACGGGACGAACCCGGCATCCGCGGCGATGGCGGGGTTCGAGTGCAAACAGATCCCCAGCGGCCCGGACGGCTTCCTCCGCCTCGAAGACGTGACGCCCCACCTGAAGGACGACGTCGCCGGCATCATGGTGACGAATCCGAACACTCTCGGGATCTGCGAGCGTGACTTCACGAAGGTCGCGGACGCGATCCACAAGGCCGGTGGGCTCGTCTACATGGACGGCGCCAACTTCAACGCGATCATGGGCATCTTCCAGCCGGGGAAGATCGGTGCCGACGTGATGCACTTCAACCTGCACAAGACGTTCACGACGCCCCACGGCGGCGGCGGACCCGGTGCAGGCCCCATCGG
This sequence comes from Planctomycetota bacterium, assembly GCA_044222185.1. GTDB lineage: Bacteria > Planctomycetota > CAIWVZ01 > JBGANV01. The sequence goes on along the minus strand of JBGANV010000001.1, from coordinate 850,837 downwards.
GTTCAACGACAAGCTTGCGCCGTTCGCGTCCGAGTCAGGACGGCCCGAGAGCATCGGTCCGGTGAAGGCGTACCTGGGACAGTGGGGCATGTTCATCCGGGCGTGGACCTACATTCGCAGCCTGGGCGGCCAGGGACTCCGCGAAGTCAGCGAAGAAGCGACGCTGAACGCCAACTACCTCCGCAAGCACCTCGAGAACGACCTGCACCTCCCGTACAGGACGCCCACGCTCCACGAGGTCGTCTTCACCGACAAGAACCTCCCGAACGGAGTGATCACAGGCGACCTCGCGAAGCGGATCATCGACTACGGATTCCATCCGCCCACGGTCTACTTCCCCATCATGGTTCGTGGGGCGATCATGATCGAGCCCACGGAAACGGAGCCGCAGGTCGAACTGGATCGCTTCATCGCCACCATGAAGCAGGTCATCAAGGAGGCGCACGACACGCCGGACCTCGTGAAGAGCGCACCCCACACGACGCCCGTCCGCCGGCTGAACGAGACGCTCGCGGCCCGGCAGCTGGATCTCCGCTGGAAGCCGGACGCCTCCGCGCGCTGATGCGGGCGCCATCGCGCGCCCACGGCTGACCGATGCACACGAGCCTGCGTCTGTTGTCCTACGAGGCGTCCCGGCCGACGTGGAACATGGCCGTCGACGCCGCTCTGCTCGAGAGCGCGCACATGCCCACCGTTCGCTTCTATGGTTGGGCACCGCCTGCCGTCTCGATCGGCTGGTTCCAGCGCGGGCTCGACTGCACGGAGTTCCGCCGCGCCGGTTACCTGGTCGTCCAACGCATGACCGGAGGCGGTGCCGTCGTGCATCACCACGAGCTCACCTACTCCGTCCTCCTGCCTGTCGACCACCCGTGGATCGCACAGACATCGACACGCGAGTCCTACGACCGCGTCCATGCCCCGATCGCGGCTGCCCTGGCAACGCACGGCGTTGAAGTCGGGGCGCGGCAGGACGAGAGCGGCGCGACCCGCGCCCGCGACACCATGTGCTTCGCACGCGCCACGCATCTCGACCTCGTGGCGGGTGGCCGCAAACTCGTCGGCTCGGCGCAGAGGCGCCGACCCGGCTGGGTCCTGCAACATGGATCGATCATCCTCGCCCGGACCGAGCTGCAATCGGAGACCGCGGCCATGAACGAGCTGACTGGTCGAACGATCGATCCCGGAGAGCTCGCCGACACGATCGTGGCGAGGATCCGGGATGCCGGAATGCCCGTGGAAACGGGTTCGCTCACGGCCGGCGAACTGGACCTCGCCCGCCGCAACGAACCAGGCTTCGAGGTGAATTGAGTTGGCGTTGACCGAGATCGAATCTGCGCTCGCGACTCTGTTTCTCGAGGCCTGCACCGGCTCGTCCGACGACGTTGCGGCGGCGCTCCAGCGCGCCCGTCTGGCGGGTGCGCCCGCCGCATTCATCGACGAGACCCTCTTGCTCGTCCAGCCGTACGGCGGTGTTCCGCGCGCCATCCTCGCCTTCACGGCCTGGCGGGCGATCGTCCCGAAAGCGTCGACCGAAGTGGACCCGCCCGCGGACCGTCTCGCCTCGGCTGCGAGTGCCTTCGGCTTCGTGTACGCGGAAAAGGCCGAGCGCATCCGCAAGGAACTCGCCACCCTTCACCCGGCGCTGGAAGCCGCCATCTACGAGGACAGCTACGGACGAATGCTTGCCCGGGCGCACTTGCCCTGGCGCGTGAAGGAGCTGGCGGCGCTACCTGTCCTGGCGGCGATGGGGGCCGGACGTCAGACCGCGGCCCATGCGCTCAGCGCGCGCCGCGCAGGCGCCACCGATGACGAGATCGTCGAAGCGATTCAGCTCGCCGCAAGGCGCATCGGGCAACCGGGCCTGGACACGATCGTGGCCGGCACCCGCGCGATCCTGGAGCGCAGATGACCGGCCGCGTCAGCGATCGGGGCGATCAGTTCGGCTTCTTGGTGCCGCAGCAGCTGCCGCTGCTACCGGCCTCGGTCTTGCACGAGCTGCCGCACGCCTCGGCGGCGGCGCCATCCTTCTTGGCGGGCTCCTTCGGCGCATCCTTCTTCTCGCCAGCGGGCTTCGTGCCCTCCTTGGCGCCATCCTCGCAGCATCCGTCCTTCGCGGCCGGCTTCTCGCAGCACGGCTTGCCGCCGATCTCGACGGCGTCTGCCATGAACACGACGGTCGTCTCGTCGCCGACGATCTTCGCGATCTCTTCCTTCGACTTTCCGGCGTCCTGGGCGTAGTGACGGCGCATGGCCTCGGGGATCACCTTCACCTCCGGTTTGCCTTCGACGGTGACCGTGCGGCCCGAGACGTCGAGCGGGACGAAGAACTTGTAGTCCGTGAACTTCACGCGCGTCTCCGCCGTGCCGTCCTTCAGGACCATCCAGCAGCCCTTCTTCTGGCAGACCGAATCGATGGTCGCCGTCATGCGGAGGGCCTTGCCCTCGAAGGTCTTCGGGTCCTTCATGACGTCGGCGAGCTTCGTCGAGTCCTTCATCTTGAGCTGGGCGCCGTAGATCTCCTTGTCCTTCTCGAAGACCAGCGGCACGGCCTGACCCATCTGGCGACCCTTCAACAGGGACTCGTCGACCTTCGTCGCGGCAACCGCCACCGGCTTCGTCTCGGTCGGCGCAGCGGGCTTCTCTTGCGCGAAGGCGAATGAGGACACCAGGATGGCGAACGCGAGGAACGACAGTTTCTTCACGGGATGACTCCAGTTAGGCTCCGCGCCAGTATCCACGGCGCTGGACGCGCGCTCAAGCTTCGGGACAACGTGACGACTGCCGGCCGACCACCCCTCCCACCCCTCGCGGCGACGCTCCTCGGCCGCGCGATCACGCCGACGGAAGCCGCATTCCTCACGGACTACCTCGCGGCGGTGCTGGACGCGAACAGGCGACTCAACCTCACGGCAATCAGGGACTTCGACGCGGGATTGATACGCCACCTGGCCGATTCGCTTGCGTTCGGACGGCACCTGGCCGCCGGCGGGACACCGCCGCGGCGGCTCCTGGACCTGGGCTCGGGCGCCGGTTTCCCCGGCGTGCCAATCGCCATCTGCCATCCGACGGCACGGGTCGTACTTCTCGATGGGACGAAGAAGAAGGTCGAGGCCGTGGCGGAGATCTGCGCGCGCCTCGGCATACGCAACGTGGAAGCGGTGTGGAGTCGCACAGAGGACCTCGTGCGGGAGCGATCGCCCCGGCTGCGATCGTTCGATACGGTCGTCGCACGGGCCGTCGGACCGTTGAGCGAGCTGATCGAACTCGCGGAGCCGTTCCTCGTCCGCAACCACGGGGTGATCGTCGCCTGGAAGTCCGCACGCCTCACTGCGGAAGAACGCGCCGATGGGGAGCGCACCGCCGCGCGCCTGGGCATGACGCCCCTGACCGAGTGCACGTACGAAGCCGGTTCACCTTCCCTTCTGGCACGCTACGAGACAGGACGATGACGCAACCCGAGACGGCCCTCACGCTCGCGACCGTTCAATCGACGCTGCGCAGGATCCTGCGCGACCTTCATCATCCGCCGCTCGCGTCCGTCGTCGCGCTGACGGAGGAAGTCGGCGAGGCGGCGCGCCTCGTGCTGGACCACCACGGATACGGCAAGGAGCTGGACCGCACGGCTCTGGGGAGCGAACTCGCAGACTGTCTCACGTGCCTTTGCGAGCTCGCGACCCTCCACGACGTGGACCTCGAGAGCGCGATGCGCGCAAAACTCCTGGACCTGTCGACGCGTGCTCCCAAGTGGCGCACGACGCTCGCAGACCCGCTCCGCCGTGCCTGGACCGGGGAGATCGGGCACGGAGCCCGAAACCCTGACGCGCACGGCGACTGATCCGGGTCAACCCGTCGAGCGGTCGCGCGTGCCGGCGATCAGCCCGACCCAGCCCGCGAGAAACGCGAGGCCCCCGAACGGGGTCACCGCGCCAAGCCACCGCGCTCCCGTGACCCCGAGCACGAACAGGCTGCCGGAAAACAACACGATCCCGAGGAGGAACCCCCAACCGGCCACCGAACGCCAGCGTCCGGGCCTCGCTGCATTCGAACTCAGAAGCAGGGCGAGGGCGTGGATGGCCTGGTAGTGAACGCCCGTCTGGAATTGCTCCGCATAGCCGGTCTCCGCCAGTCGCACCTTCAGCCCGTGCGCACCGAAAGCCCCGATCGCCACCGTGAGGAACCCGCAGACGGCTCCGACTCGAGCCCAGTTCATCGACATGCCCGTACTCCGTTGAGGTTCGAGCGTAGCAACACGCGACCCAGCCTTGTCTCCGTGCGGGGTGCATCCATCATCCGGCCATGACCTGCCACGTGGTCCGCCCTTGGCCTTGGCCTGCCGCTTGTCGTGCCCTCGTATTCGACGATCGGCGCCAACTCGACGAAGCGGTCCTCGCCCACGTCGTCTCGACCCTCATCGACGCTCCGTCACCGCGTTGCGTCCTCGCGAGCGGCGCCACGTTCGCGGAGTTCTTCGCGATCGCTCGCGCCCGGGTGGAAACTGGCCTGGTCGACTTCGGCCACGTCCAATTCCATCATCTCGACGAGTTCTGCGGCGTCCCACGGCGCGGCCCGGGGTCACTCGCGGCCGAGATCGGCGCGGCGTTCTTTCCCGACGCAGGTCCTCGACGGGGGACCTTCCACGCGATCGACGCGACGGCTGCGGATGTCGCGGCGCGCCAGGATCTCGCCGTCGCCCGTGCGACGCTCACGCTGCTCGGGATCGGAACGAACGGGCACCTCGCATTCAACGAGCCAGGCACACCCTTCGGAAGCCGGAGCCACCTCGCGGATCTCACGCCGGCAACTCGCGCCGCGCACGCCGGCCGCTTCGGGGACGCCCCGGTCCCATCCGTCGCCGTCACGGCCGGGCTGGCGACGATCACCTCCTCGAAGAAGCTGTTCCTCGTGGCTCGCGGCGAGTCGAAGGCCCGAGCGGTGCGCGCCGCGCTGGCGGGTCCGCTCGACCCCGGTTGCCCCGCCTCCGTCATCCGCCTGCACGACGACGTCACGATGTTCTTCGACCGGGCGGCCGCACAGCTCTGGCTCGACGACGTCGAGGTTCGCGCCGAGCCGCACCCCATGGCCCGGTTCCTCGACGGCACCGTGCCCACCGGCGGGCCGGTGCTCGCGGTCGCACCTCATCCGGATGACGCGAGCATCTCGTGTGGCGGCCTCCTTCTTTCGCTCCCGGTTGGGACGCGGAAGGTCATCGCGACGTTCTCGACCGGCGCCCGCGCGGCTGGCGGCCTCGACGAAGTCGCGGGCGCCCGGCTTCGTGAAGCGGAAGCAACCGAAGAGGCGCAGATACTCGGGGCCGAGCCGCGCTTCCTCCGCGCTCGCGCCTACACGTCGGGCGTTCTCGAGCCCGCAGACGTGGACGACGTACTGCGCCTTCTCCGCGAAATCCGCCCAGCTGCGGTCCTAGTCCCGTCGCGGTTCGATCCGCATCCGACACACCGTCTCTGCCGCCTCACGGTCGAGGAAGCGATCCGGCGAACGATCGCCGAGGACGGCGGAAGTGTCGACGTCTGGACGTTCGAGGGCCCGTGGTGCCAGATCCCGCGGGACGACGTGAACGTCTTGCTGAAGCTGGACGAGGCGACGCGCACGACGAAGCGGAAGGGCATCCTGTGCCACCGCTCCCAGATCGGTCGCGTACCCTTCGAGGATGGCGCCCGCTCGCTCGAACGACTTCGTGCGATCACGTTCAGCGAGACGGATCTTGGTGGGCGAGCCGAGGGAGGATTCGATTTCGGCACGCACCTCGAGTGTTTCCACCGGGCGCGTGTCGAAAGAGCTCCGGCGCAGCGCTGAGCGCTACGCCGCGTGACGTGAGACGAGGGTCGGGTCCGACGGTGTCGGAGGGACGGCCGTCGGGCGGCGCTGCTCAGTCTTCGTCGTCGTCGATTCCCTCTTGCTCCCAACGCCGATTGGGGTTCCCCTTGCGTCCGCCGCCGTCTTCAGAGTCCTGGCGCTCATGACGGTCGCGACGGCTGCGCTCGCTGCGCCCACCACCACCCGAAGGCGGCGGGCCGCCGCCACCCCCACCGCCGCCGAACGACCGGGGCGAGCGTGCTCCAGGGCCGCCGCCTCCTCCCGGCCCGGGCCCGGCACCAAACGTCCGCGGCGCCCGTGGCCCGCTGGAGAATCCGCCACCGGGCGCGCCGCCCGACGGCCGGAACCCACCGCCACCACCGCCTGGACGTGGCCCACCGGTGCGCTCAGTCGCCGCGTCGATCTTGATCGCGCGGCCGTCGAGCATCGTGCCGTTGAGCTCGTTCAGGGCCTTCATCGCATCGGCCTCGGTGCCATATGTCACGAACCCGAATCCGCGCGAACGACCGGTTTCGCGATCCGTGATGACGACGGCATCCGTCACCGGCCCCATGGTGGCGAAGGCCTCCTTGAGCTGATCCGAGGTCGTGTTCCAGGAAAGCCCGCCAACGAACAGTTTCTTTGACATGTTGAAAAATGCCGCCCAGGGCCTTTGCTGGCCCGAGCCGCAGGGCGCTCTCAAAAGCACCCGCTCCTGATCTTCGATGACGACGTTCGGCGCCCGCGATCGTCTCGATCCGCATGCTGACTCGTGAATGGAACCCATCGGTCCGGAAGCGGAACCACTCCGCACCCGATCGCGACTCCCGTTCGAACGGGCGTCGCGCCGTGGGTGGTCTATTGCGCCCGGCGCCGGGCGCGATCGGCGGATAGCCTATGACCTCAAGGTCTTCTTCGGCAAGAGGAAAGGAGATGGAGCGCAATTCTCCCGAGGAATCCAGGCAAAACCCGCCGCTGCGGCTGGGCGGGTTTCGTCAGCGGCCCGAGGTCCCGGTCGGCCCGCAGGCCCGCAAGTCCCGGGCCTGAGGGCGGAAGCGGCGTTCACGACCCGGAGAGTTCCTTCACGAGGCCGTCCTCGGCGTAGACCTTTTTCAGAGCCTCGAGCATGCCGGCCGAGTGCACGCCGACCGCCCGGTTGATCCGCTCGTCGTACCAGTAGTTGCCCGGAAGGCTCTCGATGTTGCCGTCGAAGATCAGCCCGACGACCTCGGCCTTCTTGTTCAGGATGGGGCTCCCGCTGTTGCCGCCGATGATGTCGGCCGTGCAGACGAAGTTGAGCGGCGTCGCAAGGTCGAGCTTCTCACGGGCCTTCGCCCATCGCTCCGGCAGGTTGTACGGGGGCTTGTTGTCGAAGCAGGTGCTGCGCTCGTAGAGGCCGGTGAACGTCGTCTTGTACGGCACGTTCGTCGTGCCGGCGACGTAACCCTGGACCTTTCCGAACGTCAGGCGCAACGTGAACGTCGCATCCGGGTAGATGGACTTGCCGTACACGGCGAAGCGCGCGGCGCTGATCGCGTCGTGCGACTCGGATTCCACTCGGTTCACGCGCTCTTCGAGCTGCTGACGCAGCTCGCCCATGATGCGCTGGGACGACGTGATCGCGAGGATCAGGGGGTCATCCGCCTTCGCGAGCGCCTCGCTTCCGCCGGCCGCCAGTTCCTTGCGATACGCAGGGTCATAGACCTTCGACGTATTCGCCAGGATCTCGGCGACTTCCTCCGGCGTCCGGTCCTTCATCACCGAGGTCATGAACGGATCATCGGCTGCCAGGACCGCCTTCGCGACCTGCAGACCGGCGAGGATCTGGGCGCGTTGGAGTTCGTTCGGCTTCGGCAGCTCCTTGTCGGCGAACGGGTCCGGACGCTTTGCGGCAACCGCTGCAACGAACCGCGCAACCGGGCTCGTCCCGCCACCACCGCGGCGACCGCCGGTGATCCCAGGGATCTGCGTTGCGACCAGGCGCGGGAACAGCTTCGCCTTCGTCTTCTGAGCCTCGGCGATCGCGTCGAGTGCGGCGTTCAGCTTGGGATCGTTGGCCTTCTTGCGGAAGTCTTCCTCCAGGGCCTTCATCTGCGCCATCATCTCGGCGTCCCGCAGTCCCGCGAGGTGACCGCGATAGGCCTTCAGCGAGTTCTCGATGCCGAAGAACTCGTCACGCACCTCGCGCGCCTCGTCCTCGCCCTTCGCCATGAACTTGGCGAGTGCGTCGCGGCGAGCCGAGAGAAGCTTGACGATGGTCGGCACTTCGAAGTCCCGGCCGTACTCGAGCTGAGCGTAGGTGTTCAGCCGCTCCGTGCTCCCCGGGTTGCCTGGAACGAAGATCAGCTCGTCCTCGGCTGCGCCCTTGGCATTCCACTGGAAGTACCACTTGCTGCTGTCGATCGGCTTGCCGTCCTCGTACACGCGGAAGAACGCGCAGTCGAGGTCGTAGCGCGGGTAGGTGAAGTTGTCCGGGTCGCCACCGAAGAACGCGATCTGCTGTTCGGGCGCGAAAACGAGCCGGACGTCATCGAAGATCTTGTAGACGTACACCTGCGTGACGGCGCCGTTGTACAGGCTGACGAGTTCGCCGAGGATGTGCTTGGATGGGTCGCCGGCTTCCTTCGACGCCTTCGCCGCGATCGTCGCTCGGATCGTCTCCTTCTCTTCCTGGGTGCGCGCCGGCTTGCCTTCTTCGTCCTTGGTCGCCTCCTCGATCTTCGCCGTGAGGTCGCGGATCTCGACGAGCTGGCGGAGCGTCAGGCCGTCGCACTTCACCTCGGAGCCGAACGTCGCGGACGAGAAACCGTCCCGGACGTAGTCGTGCTCCTTGTTCGACAGCTTCTGAACCGTCGTGAGAGCGACGTGGTGGTTCGTCATCACCAGGCCGCGCGGCGACACGAACGAGCCGGAGCCACCAGTGTCGAAGCGAACCGAGCCTTGACGCACGTGGTCGATCCACTCCGTCGACGGCTCGAACCCGTACTTCTCCTTCAGCTGCTTCATCGGGAGATTGTCGAAGGTCCACATGCCCTCGTCCGGCTTCGGCCCGCGGAGGGGCGCCGCCACACCGGCGAGGAGGAACAGAAGGACGAGGAGCGAACGAACGGGCGCGGACAACACCATCGAGAATCTCACAGTTGTGTTGGTCATCACCCCGGCATTGCGAACCAACGGAGACTCGCAGGCGGAGCCGGAAAAGCCGCGGATTGTAGCGGCCCACATCAGCCGACAAAACCGAGTGCGCATACGGACCGCCTCGTGCGACCCTCCCTTTGCAGCCGCGGCGTCGCGTCGCTCTGCGCGCGGCGTTCCCAAGCCGCGCCTGAGTTCGTGCGCGTAGCCGAAGGCCGCGCAGCTGTGGGCGAGCGTCACCATGACAATGCGGCCACGCCCGGGTGCCGCGTCGCGCCTCCAGATAGGATCCCCGCCGAGCCATGGCCGTTCCCCCAACGGAAACCTTCGCCACCGTCACGCGCCCGCTGACGGACTCCGAGGCCCGAGAACTCGTTGCGCGGCGCGAATCGATCGAGGCCCGCAGCCGGCGCTCCAACCGCGACGTCGTCGTCGTCGCAATCGCCATCGGGGTCGCCATGTCGGGAATCACGCTCGCGTCGTCCAACGCGCCGCGCGGGCTCGTCGTCGGCGCATGGAGCGTCATCGCGGCGGCCATCGCGCTGTGGGGTGCCCGGCGCGCACGCCGCGAGTTCGCGCACATGTCACGGCGGCTCACGGAGACGATCGCGCGGGACTCCGCTCACGTCACTCACGTTGGTGCCGATGCGGTGGTCGTCATCGAATCCCCGTCCGGTGACGCCCGCGGATTCCTGTTTCAGGTCGCGGGCCCGAACGTGCTTTTCATCGATGCGACAGCAGTCGTGAGCGGCGACCCGTTTCCATCGACGCAATTCGCCATCTCGGAGATTCGAAGCCCCGCCGGGGAGCTCGTCCACACGTCCGTCGAGTCGACCGGCGCTCCGCTCGAACCGCTCGCCGTCGTTCCCGACCGTATCGCACGACGGCTCCGCTTCCCGCCTCACATGACGCCCACGCCGGGCCGGATCGAAGACCTCGAACAGCTCTTCGAAGCCCATCCAGCTGCCTGACGGCGAACCCGACGAGACCCCGTCCCTCTCCTCGCCGCCCGATCCGGGATCTTTTTGCGCGAGCCACGCCCGGTAAGGTGTCGCCGCAGTGACCGCGGCCCCGAACCCGACGTGGCCCGTGTAACCTGCCGGGGTACCCGACGTTCAAGTCCGAAGACGACGCGGGAGCCTGCGGGTGGTACTCCTCAACGAGATCGCACTTTTGACAGAGGTCGACGACTGGGAGCTGCTCCGGGCGAGCATGCGCGGCGAGGGTTCCGCGTTCTCCGAGCTGGTCGCACGGTATCGCGACTCGGCCGTCACCTTCTGCCGGCAGATGCTCGGCGACCATCAAAAGGCGGAGGACGTGGTCCAACTCGGGTTCCTGAAGGTCTACCGAGCCCGCGAGCGCGCCGAGGAGCGAGCCCGCTTTCGAACCTTCTTCTTCAAGATCCTGACGAACCTCTGTTTGACCGAACGCCGCCGGCGCAACCCTGGCGTCACCACCGCCGATTCCGCGGACCCGGATCTGGACTCGACGAACACCGCGGCAGCCCGCCAGTCGTTCGCCGATCCATCTCGCATCGTCGAGCAGAAAGAGCTGAGCGAACAGATCGCCGCGGCCGTGGAACTGCTTCCGCCCAAACACCGCGCAGCCCTCTTCCTGCGCGAGCACGAGGAGATGGCGTATGCCGACATCGCCGTGGCCCTCGGAGCGTCCCTCGCCGAGGTGAAGATCTGGATCCACCGGGCCCGTCGCCGCCTCATGGACTCCCTTCGTCCGTATCTCGAACGAGGAGGGAGCGCATCGTGAACTGCGAGACGGTTCAGGGCCTCCTCTCCGAATTCGTCGATGACGAGCTCGCCCCGCAGGCCCGCGGTGATGTCGCCGCGCACCTCGCGGCATGCAGTGTTTGCGCGGTCGAGCACACGCTGCTTCGCAAGCTCGGCGACGCCACGCGCGCCCATTTCAGTCGAACGCACTCCGCCGCGTCAGCCGTGGGGTCCGTCGCTTCGGGCCCGACGCTCGACTCGGTACGCCGGGCCGCCCGCTGGCACGGCGCGCGACGAATGGTCGTCGCGGCGGCAGCCGTGCTCCTCGTCGCCATGGTTCTCGTCCACTTCCGGCCGCTCGGACCCTCGGAGGTGATCGCGTCCTCCTTGTCTGAGGCCGCCGCGCGTGCGCTCGACCAATCCGCGTGGCTCGAGATCGACATCCGTCAGCCACGGGCGGAAAGCCTCCCGTCGATCCTGCGCTTCGAGGCCAAGCTCACGCTCGGCCCCAACGGACAGGTTCTGCTTCGAACGGCTGGGTTCCTGCCGCCACTTCCCGGGGCGTCGCGAATGAGCGTGCCGTTCGTTCCGCCCGGCAAGTCGGGATGGCTCGGCTCGGACGGGACCATCGCATGGCGCTGGATCGAGGGACTCTCGAACGTGCAATGGATCGATCTGAATGGTCAGACGCTCGAACAGGCGTTCCGGGCGGCCATGCCGCGCGGAGGTCGGCCGTCGGACCTGCAGGACCAGAGCCCCTTCGGGTGGTGGACGAATTTCCACGACCTCCTCGAAGCCATGCGTGCCGGTCGGAGCCAGCCACGCGTCGTTCGCGAGGAGCAGATCGATCGCGCCGACGTCACGGTCTATGAACTCGGGGCGGAGACCAGCGACGGCCGTCCCCACATGCGCACCGAGGTCTCGGTCGACCGGCAGGGGTCAATCCGGCAGATCAAGCTGCGCGGCGTGACGATCAACCTGCGCCGACTGGCGACGGCGCCCTCGCCGGACGCGTTCCGGTGGCAGTCGTACGCGCCGTCCGCAGCGCCGTTGAAGGCGAACTGAGTCCACCCGACCTCTCGCGTGCGAAGCGGTCGCACCAACGAATCCGCTCCATCAGCAAGACGAGCCTGCAACTTCCCCGGATCCGGGGTGTTGAACCCCCTGAGCACACAGTTGCCGTAGGACTTTCACGCCGTGAGAGGCCGTCGTCCGCGATCGCCGGGCGACGACCCCGGTCATGCCCCGTGACCGGCCAGGAGCCCTGCGCGCCCCGCCTTGCCCGCGGCGCGCAGGGCTCATTCTTTTCTGCCGAGTGAGCGCAGCGCCCGAGGGATCCGGTCCTGGCGCGCGCGTAGTCGACTTCGACCCGCACGTCCACGGTTCCCGGCGGATCCGGAAGCACACAGGCTTTTCATCTCGACGTTTGCCTTGAAGCCCGATCGCACCGTCCGCGAGGACCCTCGCCCGCTTCCGAGAAATCGGAAATGGGATCCCCGCCGGGATCAAACTCTCCGGCCGATGAACCGCATCTGACCTCAGCTCGGGCTTGGACCTGCTGGAGACCGCCGACGCGCGCGCTCACGCGATTCCGCCTGCAATGGAACGACACCCTCGACGTGCGCGTGGTTCCCGTCGTGGACGATGTCGATTTCCGCCAAGCGCTCGCACCGACGCGCGACTGATTCGGCACGCGAGGGCATCTTCGCGGTGCAGGATCCGGAGCGCCGCTACGGCGCCTGCCCACCTTTTCCCGGCCATTGGCCGGTTACACTCGTCGCGTGTGGGACTCCGAAGAACAATCCGATCCTGTACCGGCTGACACGATCGTCTTGGTGACACGGTGGCTGCGAGCCTCGCCGGGGCTCACACTGCTCGAAGCCCGAGCGCGCGCGGCGTCGCTCGGCTTCTCGCTCCGCCGTCGCGAGTTCGAGGAGATCCGCGCGACGCTTCAATCGGCGCCCCCGATCCCGGTGCCGGAGGCTCCCAGGCTCCCGTCGCCGCCCCCCATCGCCCTGAGCCGTGCGACGGCGGAACCCCCGGCGGATCTGCGGCCATCGCTCCCGCCCGTCGCGGCGCCTCCTCCCATGCCGCGTCCGTCCGCGCCTGCGGAGATCCGCGCCGAACCTGAGACCCACCCGCGAGTGCCACGTCGACGCGCGCAAGTGCGCACGACCCTGCCTGCGAATGCCACGCCGCAGGACCTGCTCGCTCGCATGGTGGAGATCGTCGAGGAACGGGACCGGCTCCGCGCAAGGCTCGTCGCCATTCTGGAAGTCGTACGCAAAGCCCAGCGCGCGGGTCGATGATCCTTCTTCAACCGCGGCACGGCCGAGCACGGCGCCGCCCCCGCTCACACGCGCGGTGAGCGAAAGCGACCGCGGCCAGCAGATGGGCGGGACGACGCGCGGCCGACGTTTTCCTTGACGAACCGGCCCACGAAGCCTGATACTCCCCGCGGTGAAGCGTTCTTTCCGGGACCCCGCCCCCCGGGCATCCCACGCATGTGCGCCGGTGTGCATTGCGATCTCGGCGCAGTCTCGACGTGTGCAGACACGCCGGGTCGTTTGACGTCCAACACGATGTTGAAGGGTATTGAAATGGTGAAGCTCCAAACGACGTTATTGGTTCTCGCGCTGAGCGCCGTCACGGCGTCAGCCCAATTCACGTGGTCCGACGGTTTCGAGGCCTACGTGCCAGGCACGCTCTGCCCGCTCCCCGGCTGCGGTAATGCCGCTGGCTCCGGTGGATGGACCGGGTGGGACAACGTGGCAGGCGCCGCCGGCACCGTCGTCGATCCGTTCACGGCAGTTCCGGCCGTCGTCCCGCACACGGGCAACCACTGCGTGCAGATCGGCGTCGCCACCGACTGCATCCAGCCGTTCTCGCTGAACTACCCGACGACCTATCCGCAGTCGGGCCTCTACGAGATCTCGGCCTGGTCGTACGTCCCGACCGGTGGGCTAACGGGAACCACGTGGTTCATCGTGAACAACCAGTACAACCACCTCGGCCCGTACAGCTGGACCCTGCAGCTCCAATTCACGACGGGCGGCATCGTGACGGATGTCAACCGCGGCGGCAGCGTGCCGGTCGTCTTCGACCAGTGGGTGCAGATCCGCGTCCTCGCCGACCTGACCAACAACACGATGATCGCGACCTACAACGGAGCGACCGTGTCGACCGGCGTCTGGAACATCCTCGGCGGCGCGCTCGCGATCGCGAACATCGACCTCTACACCGGCGGAACGATCTTCTACGACGACATCTCCGTCCAGAATCCGCCGGCCAACTACCAGGTCAACTCGGCACCGGCGACCTTCACGGTGAACGGGATCAACGGAACGCCCTACAACAAGGCCGTGGCAAACCTCGTGGCGACGAATTGCAGCCTCGGCTCGGCCAACGTGGCGCTCTCCAGCAGCAACCCGGGCAACGCCTGGGATCTGGCGATCACGGTCGGGCCCGGCGTCCCAGTGACGGCCGGTGGGTTCTACACGGGCGGCGGGCAGATCGTGAACATCAACGTGTTCGACCCGACCCTGAGCTTCCTCAACGGGCTCACGTTCGCGGTCCCATTCGCAAACTTCACGCTGCCGCTGCAGCTCTCAGCCCCGTTCGACGTCTCGGCGCAGATGATCATCCTCGATGCGCTGAGCCCGGACGGGTTCACGCTGAGCCAGCTGAACGAGATCCACGTCGTCAACGGCGTGGCCTCTGCCGCAGGACCGACGGGTGACGACACGGCGGTCGTCATCAATCTGCCGGGTTCGCTCTGCGCGTCCTCGATCCCGTTCTACGGAATCAACTACTCGAGCCTCGGCGTGATCACGAACGGTCGCGTCATGTTCGGGACGGCGACGCCGAGCACGAGCTTCACCCCGTCCGCCGCCGCAGGCATGACGGACTTCCCGTGGGTCGGTGTGTGGTGCGATCTCAATCAGGGCGCCGGTGGATCGATCAACGTCACGAGCCCGGCGGCGGGCATCGTCCGCGTCGATTGGGCGGCAGTCCCCTACTTCGCGACGGCGATTCCGAACACGTTCGGCATCCAGTTCGACACGACGACGGGCCAGGTGACGATCGACGGCCTGGGCGGCATCGCGGCGAACGCGGGCAACCAGATGATCGGCGTGAGCCCGGGCAACCTCGGATCGACCGATCCGGGATCGCAGACGTTCGCCGTGGGCGGGCCGTTCACGGTTCAATACGTCACCGACATGATCTACGCGTTCGGCCAACGCGGGACCCTGACGCCTGGCATGACGAACCTCCAGTTCTTCCCGAGCGGCAACGGCTACATCTGGTTCGGGAACTGAGTCTTCTCTGACGGGTTCCGAGCGCGAACGCGCGCTCGGACCACGCGCGTGCGCGCCGCCAGCGCGCACGCCCCGCGCCCGACCCGCGCGATGCGTCGGTCGCGTACGATGGGCCACCACAACGGGGAGCCCATGATCGTCATCCACCTGCGCCACGTCCTTCCTGTCCTCTTCGCCGTCGCGCCTCTCATCGCACAGGAATCACGGCCGACTCGGCCGGCAGAGTCACGACCGTCGATCGTGGATCTGCGTCCCGAACTCCAGCGCCTGGGTGTGCCTCCGCGCGCGCAGGGCCCACGGCCCACATGCTCGGTCTTCACGGTCGCCGGAGCACTCGACGTCGCCATGTCGCGGATGAAAGGCGCGCCCACGATCGTCAGCGTCGAGTTCCTGAACTGGGCCAAGAACCGCGCGATCGGTGCCGACCACGACGGAGGTTTCTTCCATCACATCCTGGCGGGCTTCGAGGCAAGCGGCGTTTGTGAGGAAAAGAAGATGCCGTATGGCGCGGCATTCGACGCGAAGACGACGCCGCCTGCCGATGCGATCGAGCAGGCGAGTGCGCTGAGGATCGCCGCCCGTGGCCGATTGACCGTTCATTGGCTCCGCCACTGGGCCACGACGCCGGGAATCTCCGACGCCGAATTCGATCAGATCCAGGACGTGCTTCGCCGCGGATGGCCCGTGGCCACGGGTTCGCATCACAGTCGCCTGCTCGTCGGGTACCGGCTCGACCCCCAGCAACCCGGTGGTGGAGCATTCTTCACGCAGGACTCGGCAGTCGGAGGGTACGCGGAGGTCTCGTTCACGTTCGTACGCTCCAAGATTTTCGACGCCTTCTGGATCGACCTGGCGGACGCCGCACCAACACCCGATTCGCGTCCTCAATCGCGAACGACGCAGCCTCGCGGGCACGACCACGACTGAGCGCAGCGCGTGGCACCGTCGCCGCGGGTCGAGGGTTGCACGCGTCACACAGGCCATCGGCGCGATCGAGCTGTACGACCGAAGAAAGGACGCCCGATGAACCGATCCCAGATCGCACTCACCATCGTCGCGATCACGACCGCGGTCTGCCGAGGCCAGGTCATCACGGCCGTCGACTTCGACTGCGCACCGCTGGGCGCATTTCCTCCGCTCGGCTCCGCTGGAAACTGCGAAGGACTGACGTCGAACAATCTCGTTGGAACCGGGATCGCGAGCACGATCGTCTGCGGGATGCCGACGAGCGGCGCGCGGTACGCACGAATCCTCGGGAATGGCGGTGCCGTGACGGCGCCGACCATCGTCCCCCCGGGAGGACCCATTGCCCGACCACTTCCCCCGCTCGTGACCGAAGTCCGCGTCCCGATCCCGCCGGGGCCGACGGGTCTGACCTTCGCGTGGAACTTCTTCCGCGCAGAGGGCGTCAACAGCCCATTCAACGACGGCGCAAGTTTCGCCATCGTCAGCGCGGCAGGAACGCTGATCCAGGAGCTCGTCTACGTCGACACGTTCAACACGCCGAACTCGGCTCCACCCTGCACGAACCAGACCGTCGGCGCCCGCCCCGACACGCTCACGTTCGGTGTCGAGACGTTCCTGGGCCCGATCCCCATGCCGCTTCCAGCAGGCGCATACCTCAGCATCGCGTGTTGGAATGGTGGTGACAACGCGGGCCCGAGCTACCTGCTCGTCGACAGCATCCGATTCCTCGCCCTGAACGATGCCTGCAGCACCGCGATCGCGGCAGCGGAAGGCCTCACGCCGGCCGCGAACCTCGGCGCATCGTTCGCGACGGGACTGGCCTCATGCGCTCCGCACAACTCGGACGTGTGGTTCAGCTACACGAACGCGACCACGGCGAACCGCAGCGTGACCGTCTCGACCTGCGCGAGTGCTCCCGGCACGCCAGCGCTCTCGGATACGGTTCTGGGCATCTACGCCGGAAGTTGTTCGAGCCTCGTCCAGATCGCGTGTGACGACGACGGGGCTTGCGGAGCGCTCTCGAGTGCCACGTTCCTCGCGCTCACTGGGCAGACCTACTGGATCGCCGTGAGCGACAAGGGTGCGGTGCCCCATCAGGGATTCTTCATGCTCTCGGTCGCCGGCACGGACTCGACGGCGATCGCGAGCACCATTGGCGTCGGCTGTGGCGCCAATCCGCCTCCGTCGCTCTCTGCGAACCCGCCTTCACTCGGCAGCACGCTGATCGTCACCCTGGCGCACGTGGCCCCGAACGTCGGGGGCTTCGTGTTCCTCAGCCCCCCGAACGCCGCGCCACCGATAGCCTTCGGAGGTGGCTGCGCGCTCTACGTCGCGAACAGCGCGCTCGCGGTTCTGACGCCGTTCGTCACGGACGTATCGGGCGGGTTCGTCCTCTCGGCGCTCATCCCGTCGGACCCCGCCGTCATCGGTATCGAGGCCTGGTTGCAGGCCGTCGCCATCGCGGGTCCGACGTTCCAGTTCTCGAACGGCCTTCGTCTCGTGCTCGGGACGTAGACGTGGCGGTTCAGGTCGGACGACGTGCCGGGCATGGCTGGAGCCCTGCCGTCCGGCCAGGTGGAACCTGGCGTTCCGCGGTTCGCAGGCAGTGGCGGGGGCGCCACGCTTTCAGCGTGGCTGGACCGCGAGGCCTCCGGACTCGCGCGGGACGCTGGGAGGCGCGCCGACAGCCGGCGGCCGCTTTGACGCGTTCGTTTCACACGCAGCAGCGAGCGTGAGGCACACGGCGTTCAGGGCAGGGCTGGAGCCCTGCCAACCGGCCAGGTGAAACCTGGCGCTCCGCAGGCAGCGATCGAGAGGCAGACGACGTTCTCGGCAGGGCTGGAGCCCTGCCGTCCGGCCAGGTGGAACCTGGCGGTCCGCGCGACGTGCGGCGCGGAGCCGACGCCGCTTCACGTCGGGTGGTTGCCCGAGACCGGAACGGGCACGTCCGCGGGCGAGAAGTTCGCGTGCGCTCCGCGGGGACGACGAACCTTCGTGGCGAGGTGGAGCTTCTCGAGTCCAACGATGAACCACCAACCAAGATCGATCTGTGCCCACGTCCACCCAAGCCGCGCCGACGCCGGTTGCGCATGGTGGTTGCGGTGCCAGTTCTCGCCCTGGAACGCCTGCACCGGACTGAGCCACGCGACGTTTCGGCTCGAGTCCTCGCCGTCGCGCATCACGGGTTCCATGTGCGCGATCGAGTTGGCGACGCACTGGGAGTGCAAGGCAAAGAGGAGACGGATCGGTCCGAGCCAGAAGAACGCGGCCCAGCCGAACGGCGCGCCGATGCAAAGGGCAACGGCCAGGATCGGAAGCTGGAGTCGCGTCCATGCCGCGTACTTGGGCCGATTCAGATCGGGGGCCCAGCGAGCGATCGAAGTCTGCGGGATCTGCCACAGCCACCGCAGGTGGGCCCACCAGAACCCGCCAACACGCGGACTCGAGATGTCCGCTGGCGTGTCCGAGGTCGCGTGATGCAGGCGATGGTTTGCAGTCCACGTCGCGGGGGTTCCCGAGCCGTTGAAGATCGCCGCGGCGACGAGGAGAAACTCGACGACCGGGTTGAGCTTCACGGCGCGGTGCGCCAGAGCGCGGTGGTAGGCGATCGTCGTCCCGAGCCCACCGAGCCAGAAGAGTCCGTAGGCCGCGAGGGCGACGGGCCACCCCGGCAAGGGGAAGAGCGCGACTCCGATCAACGAAAGGCCGTGAAGCAGGCAGACCCAGAAGAACGTCTTCCCTTCCCCTTTGGCCCACTTGAACCACGGCCACGTCCACGGGCGAACGGCGGGAGGTGCCAGGGGTGCAGCCTTCACGGCCGCGCGCACGGTTTGCTCTGAGGTGATCATGAAACTACCGGGGCTGGCTTCCGTCCCAGCGATGGTGCGGTGCAACCCCACTCGCACTCTCAACGCGACCGCCGAGCGTGAGGCATTTCACGAAGCGCCGCGGGCGGTTTCCGGCGACTCGCGCGCGGACGACCGTCCGCGATGACGAAGTGGACGCGACGATGATCCTCCCCCACGATTCCGCTCCGACGACACCGGGAGTCCGTCGGCCACGGAATGCCGGCACGTCGCGCGTCATGGGTGAGGGCGTGTGGATCGAGGTCACGATGCAGGAGAACTCAGTTGCGGCCGAACGGAACGTACGTCCGCTCCATGGGATCTCGGGCCGCGCAACGCGCCTCGGCGCCGCTCCTGCACGCGCGAGGCGTCAGGTCCTCTGCGGCTTGCTCCACCTGGATCGCTCGTTCTCGCTGACGCGTCAGTAGAGCTTCCGGGCCGCGACCTGCCATGTGCGATGCTCCCGAGGGGAAAGGCTCGCAAACCGCTGCTCATCGCTCGCCGAGCCAGGTCGAGTGAAGTGGATGCCGACGAACGCTTCGCCGACGAACCAACCGTGGAGGATAGCTCGTTCCGCAGTCCTGACACCTCGCCGTCACGAAGTTCCCGACCGGCGTGGGGTCCGCGTCGCCGCGGGAATGGGATCGCTCCCGCCCCATCTCGGACCGCACCGGCCTGAAAGACCGTGGCCGACCGCCGTCCGATTCCCTTCCGAGACCTTCTTCCGGTTCGATGCCCGGAGCTTCCGGTGTCATCTCCTGAATCGTCGGCATTCGCGGGTCACCCACGTGAGACCGGGGAAGCCGCCCCCTCGAAATCCCGGCGTCCGGGCTTCCCCGCCGGTGCCGCGCCGAACCTGCGGCGACCGGGGCCCCGGCCGTCGTGATCCCGCCTGTGGGGCCGACCGACGACTGCCCGGACCGCCACTGCAAGAGGGCGCCAGGGTACGCCGATGCCGCGGATTACATGTCGCCCTTCCGCGGAGGATGACGTTGCTTCTCACGATCAGCTGCGAGGGCGCTCGCGCCGACGATTTCGGGTTCCTGCTTCACAAACACCCTGATTCGATC
Organism: Planctomycetota bacterium; assembly: GCA_044222185.1. Classification (GTDB taxonomy): domain Bacteria; phylum Planctomycetota; family CAIWVZ01; genus JBGANV01. The sequence continues at coordinate 830,966 of JBGANV010000001.1, read as the reverse complement.
TTCCGGCGCGAGGTGTCCTTCGGCCGAGTCACGGTGTTCTACCCCGAGTCGGGGCCGAGCCGCGCGACGGTCGCCATGCTCGTCGAAGTGGACCCCGTACACCCCGTTCGCGGCCGAGATCGCGCGACGCCACTTGCTGAGTACGTGAACGACCGCCCGTACGTCGCCTCCAGCCTCACGAGTGTCGCTCTCCGCGAGGCCTTCTCGACGGCGCTCGCCGGAAGGAGCCGGGATCGCCAGGCGCTCGTGAACGAGCCCCTGGAGCTGTCCGCCCGGATCCCTGCCGTCGTCGTCAAGGGCGGCGCGGCGATGGCGACGAGGCTGTTCGCTCCCCTCGGCTACTCGGTCACGGCAACGACGCATGCGCTCGACCCGAGCGTTCCCGAATGGGGCGACGCGAGCCTGCTCAGTCTCCAGATCGCGGGCCGGCAGACCGTCCAGGACCTCCTGGCCCACCTCTACGTGCTCCTCCCCGTACTCGACACGGAGAAGCACTACTTCGTCGGTGACGCGGAGGTCGAAAAACTCCGCGACCACGGCGCCCGATGGCTCGACCGCCATCCCGAAAAGCTCCTGATCTCGAACCGGTTCCTGAAGTACCAGCGCCCGCTCGTTCACGCCGCCTTGTCGCAACTGACGGTCGAAACCGCCGCAGCCGATGACGAAGACCAGTCCGACGAGGACGCGATCGAGTCCCGCGTCAGCCTCGCCGATCAGAGGATCGCGGCAGTCGTCCGTGCGCTCCGATTTGGTGAGCCGCCATTCCGGCGCATCGCCGACATCGGATGCGGCGAGGGCCGATTGCTGGCGACGCTTGCGCAGGACCGCGGTTTCACCGAGATCGTCGGCGCGGACGTCTCGTCAGAATCGCTGTCGCGCGCCGAGAGACGACTCGAACTCGATCGCCCGGGGTCTCCCGCGGCGGGGCGCGTCACACTTCTCCAGTCGTCCCTCCTGTACCACGACCGGCGACTGGACGGCTTCGACGCGATCACGCTCATCGAGGTGATCGAGCACGTCGACCTGGAACGGCTCGACCTGCTCAAGAGGATCGTCTTCGACCGATTGAAGCCGCGCCGCGTCGTCATCACCACGCCGAACGTCGACTACAACGTCCGCTTCGATGGGATGCGACGAGGGGCGCTGCGACACCGTGATCATCGGTTCGAATGGTCGAGAGCGCAGTTTCGCACCTGGTGTGAGTCGGCGTCCCCCGACTTCTCGGTGCAGTTCGCAGACGTAGGGCCGGTTGACCGGGACGTCGGGGCGCCCACGCAGATGGCGATCTTCGATCGGAGGGATGCTTGACCGAACCAAGAGTCATCTCCATTCCCCAGCTCGCACTCGTCGTTCTCGTGGGTGCGAGCGGAAGTGGGAAGTCGTCCTTCGCCAGGAAGCACTTCAAGCCGACGGAGGTCGTCAGTTCCGACGTCTGTCGCGGGATGGTGAGCGACGACGAGAACGACCAGTCGGTGACTCCGGAAGCGTTCGAGCTCGTGCATCGAATCGCAGAGGCGCGACTGCGACTGGGACGACTGACCGTCATCGACGCGACCAACGCCCGTTCTGAGGATCGAAAACCCCTCGTCGAACTCGCCAGGCGGGTGCATGCCTTGCCGATCGCGATCGTTCTGGACGTCCCCGCGCGGACGTGCGACGCACGCAATCACGAGCGGCCGGACCGCAATTTCGGCGCGCACGTCGTCGCCGGGCAATCCCGCTCGATTCAACGCAGCCTCGGGGGGATGAAGCGCGAGGGGTTCAGCCACGTCTTCGTCCTCGATGGCGTGTCCGAGATCTCGACGGCCACCATCCAACGAGTACCGCTCCATTCCGACAAGCGCGGCGAGCGTGGGCCGTTCGACATCGTCGGGGACGTTCACGGGTGCGGTGACGAGTTGCAGGACCTCATGACGCGCCTCGGCTACGCGGTCGGTGCCGACGGAGTCCCCCGTCACCCTGACGGCCGCAAGTTCGTCTTCCTGGGAGATCTCTGTGATCGCGGCCCGCGCAACGTCGCCGTGTTGCGTCTCGCGATGGACATGGTGGAAGGAGGCGCAGCCTGGTGGGTGCCAGGCAACCACGACGTGAAACTCCACCGACACCTGACTGGTCGCAAGGTCAAGATCTCTCACGGCCTCGAGGTCACGCTGCGCGAAATCCACGAGCTCTCGGCAGCGGACCGCGAACCGTTCGTGGAGCGATATTGCCGAATCGTCGATGGCCTCGCCTCCCACCTCGTCTTCGACGACGGTCGGCTCGTGTGCGCCCACGCCGGAATGAGGCAGGACATGATCGGCCGTGGATCGCCTGCGGTCCGCGACTTCGCCCTGTTCGGCGAGACGACCGGCGAGACGGACGAGTATGGCCTCCCCGTTCGTGGAAATTGGGCGGCGACCTACCGAGGTTCAGCAACCGTGGTCTATGGCCACACGCCAACGCCCGAGCCCGAGTGGCTCAATCGGACGATCAACATCGACCAGGGCTGTGTCTTCGGCGGACGACTCACGGCACTTCGCTACCCAGAGAAGCAGCTCGTGAGCGTACGAGCCACTCGGACCTGGTATGAGCCGGCGAGGCCGCTCGTCCCCGACGCACCGCGTCCCGCTCCCATACCGCTCCAATGGCAGCACGACGAAATCCTCGAAGTCGAGGACTTCACGGGGAAGCACGTGATCCCGACGCCCCTCGATCGGACGATCACGATCCGAGCGGAGCACGCAGCCGCCGCCCTCGAAGCCGTTTCCCGGTTCGCGGTCGACTTCCGATGGCTGATCTACCTGCCGCCCACGATGTCGCCGAGCGAGACGTCGACACGGCCAGGCTTCCTCGAGCACCCAGACGAGGTTTTCGCCTATTTCCGTCGCCATGCCGTCCCGGAAGTCGTCTGCGAGACGAAGCACATGGGATCGCGAGCGATACTCATCGTCTGCCGCGACGAGGCCGCGGGACTCGCGCGTTTCGGGACTTCGGCACTGGGAGCCTGCTACACGCGCACGGGACGTCCGTTCTTCGACGCCCCACGAACGCGCGCGCTCCTCGAGCGCCTCGCGATTGCATTCGGACGTGCCGGCGTCTGGGACGACTTCCGGTCCGACTGGCTCGCACTGGACTGCGAGATCATGCCGTGGAACTTGAAGGCTCAAGAGCTGCTGCGGTCGCAGTACGCGGCGGTCGGAACTGCTGCCACCGTGGCGCTGGAGAACGCGGCGCAGACTCTCCGCGCCGCCAACGGGCGCGGTCTCGCTCTGACCGAAACACTGGCACGCGTCGAACGGGACGTGACCTGCGTCGAGCGGTTCCGCAACGCCTACCGACACTACTGCTGGACCGTGGATTCACTGGACGACGTCGCCGTCGCGCCCTTTCACGTTCTCGCCGCCGAAGGACGCACGTTCTTCGACAGGGATCACGTGTGGCACATGGAATCGGCCCGCTGCCTCGCCGAGGCCGATCCGCTCATCCGGCCGACGGAGTGGCGTCTCGTCGACCTGGCGGACGACCGTGCCGTCAGCGGCGCCGTCGAGTGGTGGAACGAACTCACGTCCAAGGGCGGCGAGGGGTTCGTCGTGAAACCACGCACGTACGTCGCGCGCGACGGATCGAAACTCGTCCAGCCCGCGTTGAAGTGCCGCGGGCCGGAGTACCTGCGGATCATTTACGGCCCGACCTACGACACGCCGGAGTCGCTCGATCGCCTGCGAGTACGGGGCCTCGGGCACAAGCGGAGCCTCGCACTCCGGGAGTTCGCGCTCGGGCTCGAGGGGGTCGAACGCTTCGTTCGCAAGGACCCGTTGCGTCGTGTTCACGAATGCGCATTCGGCGTGCTTGCGCTCGAGAGCGAGCCAGTCGATCCGCGCCTGTGACGGCTGCGAGCGGCGCCTGCGGCTCACGAGGACCGAGGGACGGAGCCACGCGGCCATTTTCGACCGGGCGTGGTGCCGCTCCCGACCTGTGGCATCGGTCGTCCTTGCCGCGGCTCGCGTCGTTCGTACCGGTCGAGACGGTCATTCTCGACCTCCTCCGATCGGCGCGATTCCGCGGGCTCCACTGGCGATCACAAATCCCTCCGGCCGGTCGTCTCCTCAGGCGGATCACTTCGGCCTGACGGTCAGCTCGAAGGTCTGATTCACAATGATGCCCCCACCCTTCGCCTCGACCTTGATCATCCGCCGGTCGACGAGTTCAGCGTCATCCTTGGCGACGATCGAGAGAACGCGGGAGGATTCGCCGGAGGCGACGTTCTGCTCGCCTGCGAGACTCACCCCCGACGGCAGGCCGTCGAAGTCGAGCCCGACTTCGTCCGAGAAGTTCCTGCGGGTGATCATCACCTCGAGTTTCGCCGTCTCGCCCTGCCTCAGTACGAGGTTCGCCGGCTTCGTGAGCGCCAGCTCGCGCCCCTCCGGGCTTCGGACGGTGTTCCGCTGTCCGCATCCAGACGACAGCAGGATCGCAATCACCGAGACGGACGCGAATACCATGATCTTCGTCATTCAATGTCCTTCGGCCGAGCACGTAGCCCGTGGCCAGTCGAGAAGCTGGCATCGCAAACTACGCGCCTCCGTCCTCGCCGGACTCGAAGTCGCGGTCGGCCTTTTTTGCCCGGTCGGTGCAATTCCTGCGCACTCGGTGCGCTGTCCGAAGTCGCGCGCTCCCGAACCGTCGTCGTCAGTGCACCCGCAGGCCCAGTGCTGCAGTCAGCTCGGCGCACTCGTTCACGATCGGAGCCGCGAGCATCGATAACTCGGACGCGCTCGGCGCTCGCGCGTCGCCTTCGCAGACCGGAGTGACCGCCCTACGTATGGCCGCCTCGCGCGCGGACGGGTCCAGCCTGACCAACTCCGGTTGATTGAGCAGCAGGCAACTGAGGACGTCGGCTTGCTGCACGACGCGAATGAGTGCGATCTGTTCCGGGTCGATCTCCGCGCCAAACGTCCGTCGATGGTGGAGGCGCACCGTGACGCCGATCGGCTCTGGAACCGACCAGACCTGGCACGCCCGCCATCCGAGCTCCGTGTGATCGAAACCGCAGACGTCCCGCTCCGCCGCGAGGAGTTCGAGCGGCGTCATCCAGTGGCGTTTCTCGACGGCATCGAGGTCGACCGGATCGTGCTCGAACAGGACGAAGCGTCCGATGTCATGAAGCAGACCGGCCACGTAGGCCAGGTGCGGATCGACGTCGCCGGGTCTCCGGCACGCGATGGCCCGGGCAGCGACTGCGACCTGGATTGCGTGGCGCCAAAGATTGCGATGTCCTTCAGTGGTCGGGACGAAGACGCGCATGACCGACAGCGACGTGATCAGCTGCGCCGTGTGGCGCGCCCCCAGGCGAATGAGTGCATCAGGAATCGACACGACGGGAGCGACGGTCGAGAACATGGCGCTGTTCGCCACGGCCAGAATGCGCACGGCAAACGGCGGGTCCCGCAGCGCGAGCTCCCGGAGCTTGAGGTAGAACTCGTCCGAGACCGGGTCGAGTCCGAGGATTTCGGTGACCACCGTCGGCAGCGTCGGCAACGTGTCGATGCGGTCTTCGATCTCGGCTCGAGTTAGAGATCGGGATGTGGCGACAGGCACATCGAAGCGATCGTCGCCGGGGTGACGCCCGCTTGAGCTCAGCCGACCCTGAGGTCCGCGGTCGAAACACGACAGCCTCCGAGCCTCAGATCCGAACCAGCGGCCGACCGGCCGCCGCGCCAGGCTGGCAACGCGACTACTGCATCAACTCGAAGAGGTTGGGGCCCACTTTCCGGAGGCGACCGGCCGCGACGAGCGCCTCCCAAACCTCCTGAGGGTAGGAATTCAGGCCCTGGATCGCCGTGATCTGGGACTGTCCCTTCAGGTGCGAGGCCGGACCCGAACTGCCGGGTGCATCGTTCTGGTACGCCTTCAGTCGCTTCTTGAACGCCTTCAGTGCGGCGTCACACGTGGCTTTGTCGACCATGACAGCTCCGTTGGTTGGACGCCCTACATAACACAGGACCCGGCGGCGCGCGCCCAAAGGATCCCGAGTACGTCGGAGCATTCATGCACGGCCATGGGCGCGCACGGCCGACGGCGATCGTCGAGTGCGCGCGGAGCGCCGCCCGCGGAGTCGTCAAAAAGCTGCACTTAGCCCTGCGATCAGAACAAGTCGCGCGGCGAATCATCGCACCGTCGATAGCCTGGCCCCGTGATCGAACTCCGACGACGGCTTCGCCGCCTCATGGCGCGAATCTACTTCACACGCATCGGCATCACTGGCGTCGCCATGCCGGAACGTGGAGGCACGCTCTTCGTGGGGCTCCATCGAAACGGGGGCATCGACGTCTGCGTCTACGAGACGGTCCTGCGCGATCCCGTCCTCGTGGTGGGAGCCCGGTGGCAGCGCGGAATCGCCCGGGCATTCGTGGACGGAATCGCGCTCGTCCGCAATGCGACGCCGGAGGGCCATCGGTCCAACGACGCGGCGATCGCTCGATGCGTCGATCACCTCGGCGCCGGTCGAGACGTCTTGATGTTCCCCGAAGGGACGAGTTCGCTCGGCCCGAGGCCATTGCCCGTTCGCAGGGGGGCCGCCCTCATCGTGAATGCTTGCGTCGAACGCGGAATCACGGTGAGGATCGTCCCCCTCGGCGTTCACTACTGTGACGGGCCTGCATTCCGTAGCGCCGTCGAGGTCGTCGTCGGCGAAGCGATCGACACGAGGGTTGCCCACGCGATGCGTCCACAGTGCCAGATCGAGACGCTTCGCCGCCGGATCGAGGAAGCCCTCCATCGGGTCGGCACGTGGTTCGACGATCCGGAGATGCAATCCATCTGCGAGAGTTGGGCCGGGCTCGCCACGGCGACGTCCCCGGGGAATTACGTCCGCTGTCTGCGAAGACTCTCGGAACCGCGATACGCGGCGCGACGGTGCGTGTTGCGTTCGCTCACCTGCGAAGCCCACGCCCGAGGCGCGTGGTTCCACCACGGCGCACCGTCACCGTGCACCCGGATGTTCGACATCCCCGTTTGCGCCGTGCTCGGGGGCTTGGTGCTGCTTGCGGCGATCGCCAACGGGCCGCCCCTCGCGGCGGCGTTCGTGGCCGCGCGGCGGTTTGCCGACGATCGCAACGTCATCGCGCTTTGGCGACTTCTCGCCGGCGTTCCCATGCTCATCGTCTGGACACCCCTCGTGCTTGGGTTGGCGCTCGCGTTCGCCGGCCCGATTGCAGTCGCCTCCGCCAGCTTGGTGACGTGGCTCGGGATCCTCTCGTGGGATCGCGCACGGGCGTCCGCCTGCGGCCTTTGGAACCGCATCACGGTTCCCGACCTCGAAGCTCGCATCCGCAGTGCACGAGATCAGATTCGTCGCGAGATGACACCATGAATCCGACCAATCCACACGGCTCGCTCGTGCTCAGGCTGGATGACCCGGAGGCCGAGTCGACTTCCATGGCCGGAGGAAAGGGTGGGAGCCTCGCACGGCTGACCCGTCGCGGGTTTCCGGTCCCGCGTGGATTCGTCGTCACGACGGTGGCGTATGGACGGTGGTTCGCGCTCGTTCAGGAGCGCCTCCGCGACGGACCGAGTCGCCTTCCGCACGAGGGTGGCAGGCACGCACGAATCCGCAAGCTGGGTTCGACCGTTCCCCTCGAACCAGCGCTGGCAGAAGCCGCCGCCGGTCTCATCGGCGAACTCGGTCCCAACACGAGATTCGCCGTCCGATCGTCATCGACTCTCGAGGATTCGGCGGGCGCGGCGTTCGCAGGGTTGCACGCCACCTGGCTGAACTGCGGAACTGCCGCGCTCCTCGATCGCATTCGCGACTGCTTCCTTTCCCTCTGGTCCGACGCGGCGATCACCTACAGGGTCCAGCGCGGACTGAACGCCAATCCGGGCGCCATGGCCGTCGTGATCCAGGAGATGGTGCCCTGCGACGTGGCGGGTGTCGCGTTCACGGCGAATCCCGTCACCGGCGCCCTGGACGATGTCCTGGTGGATGCGAACCTGGGCCTCGGCGAGTCGGTCGTCACCGGGGACGCCGACGGCGACCATTGGCGCCTCGGGAAGGCGTCGCGCGACATCCGGCTCTCGATCGTCGGTGCAAAGCTCCGGCACGTCGTCGGCGCGGATTCCGGCACGGTCACGATTCCTACCTCCGTCGAGGACCGGAACCGTCCGGCCCTCACGGCACAGGCGCTGGATGCGCTCGTCGACCTGGTGCTGCGCGTCGAAGCCGATGCCGGGTTCCCTCAGGACGTCGAGTGGGGCATCGCCGGAGGGCAGATCCGGATCCTCCAGTCCCGCCCGATCACGACCCTGCCTCCTCGCTGGACGCGGGATGAATCGGCCGAGCGCTTTCCGACGGCCCTCACGCGCTTGACCTGGGACTTCGTCGACACGGCATTCCATCGCTCGCTCGTTCACTCGCTTCGGGTGATGTCCATGCCCCCGTTCGACGGTCGATGGTTCGCGGTGTTCGACCACTACGTGTACGGCAACCAAACGGCAGTCGATCTGTATGCGGGCCGCACCCCGGTCGCCGTCGACTCGTTGAACGACCTTCGCGACCGCCTTCCATCCATCGCACGCAAGTTCGCCTGGGTCGGCGAACTGCCTGGGGCGTGGGCCCGCGATCTCGACCAATACCTCGTCTCGGTCGGCGAGATCGGTGCGACGCGACTCGACGCTGCCAGCATGGGTGAGCTGTGGGCGTCGTTGGAACGAATCCAGCACCTGGGAACGGAGTATTTCCTCCCGAACATCGCCATTTCCCTGACGCAGGCGAACCTCTTCCGGTTCCTTCATCGGATCCTGTGCCTGGCCGTCGGCGAGACTCAGGCCGCGGCGCGACTGCAAGCACTCACCGCGGCGTGCGACACGAAGACGGCCGCCGTCAATCGGGAGGTCCGAGAGCTCGCAGCGGCGATCCGTCGCGTGCCGGGCCTCGTCGCCCGGATCCAAGGCCACCCGTCGCGCGAGTTCATCGAGAGCGGTCAGCTCGATGAGGACGCGGACGTGTCGCGGCGCTTCCGTTCCATCCTCCGCGTCCACGGCCACCGCGAGACCGAGTTCGATCCATTCCACCCGCCGTGGATCGACGCACCGTGGACGTTGCTCGACATCGTGCGTCCCGGATTGACTTCGGCGGAGGATCCACCACCCGGCGAGGTCGAGGCGGGCGTGAGGCTCCGGATGGTCGATGCCGAGCGCGAGGTCTACGGACGCCTCCCCCGTGAACTTCACTTCCTGTTCTCGGAGGTCCTGCGCCTCACCCGTGTCTACACGGCCCTCGACGACCTCGAACACTACGAAACGACTCGGCTCGGTCTGCTTCTGCGCCGGGTCGTGCGCGAGCTCGGCACGCGGCTGCACCGCCGGGACCTCATCGACGATCCCATGGATCTCTTCATGACCGACCGCGCCGCGCTGCGAAACGCGCTCAATCGAGACTGCACGGAAGGGTGGGCTGAACTCGCGCGCGCGATCCGCATGGAGAAGACCGGCTACGCCGAGCATCGCAGCATGGCTCCGCCGTGGGTGGCCGCAAGCCTGCCGTGCGAGCCGCATTCGACGCGCGGCGGCCTCGAGGGAATCGGTGCGAGCCCCGGGGTCGCGGAAGGGCGTGCCGCACTGGTGAGATCCCCCGCCGACTTCGCCGGGTTCCGGCGCGGCTCGGTCCTCGTGGCCGTGACGACGAACCCCGCATGGACGCCGCTGTTCAGCAGCGCGGTCGCCGTCGTGACGGAGTGCGGTGGAATGCTCTCGCACGGCGCCGTCACGGCTCGCGAACTCGGCATTCCGGCGGTGGTCCGTGTGCGGGGATGCCTCACGGATCTCGTGCAGGGGCACAGGATCCGAGTCGACGGAGATCGTGGACGCATTCAGCGGCTCGACTGACCTCCGGCGCGTAGCGCGGGGGGTGGATTCATCAGCGGAAGGCCGGCGACGACGGATGCGAGTCCTTGGCCGGAGAGCGACGCCGTACTGCGTGCATCTGCCCGAAAATCGACGACGCCCGTGAGGCATCTGCCTCACGGGCGTCGTGCGGAATGGAGTGCCGGCAGCTCACCCAGTGGCCGGTGTGACCGTCACGGTGCGCGGCTGCCTTGCGCCGCGGATCTCAGTTCGCGGTCCATGCATAGCTGGTGCCCGTGGGGATGAAGATGATGTTGGCGCAGCCCGCGTTCTGAGGGGCCGTGCCGAACAGGTACATCTCGTCCGTCGGGGACGCGGGAGCGCCGGAGCCAGCCGGAGAGAACGCGGTCGGACCCGGGTTCGTGGCGAGACCGGCCGCACCGGGCGAGATACCGGTCCACATGTTCGCGGAGTTGCCCGTCAGCTGCGCTGCGAGCGTGTTGAGGTTCGCCAGCGTGACGTAGCCCGTCGCCGTGTCGAACACGATCGAGTAGGTGTTCGCCGTGCCCGTCTGGCCGTAGTACTCGATGCCGACGTAGTTCACCGAGACGACGCCAGGAACGGTGTAGTCGACGTTGATGCTGCCGCCGAAGGTCGTGTCGTAGTCCGTCCAGCAACCAACGCTCGGCGAATCAGTCAACGCCGTGGTGGCCGACGGGGCGAACGAGGTGTTCGCCGTGCCGAACATCACCCGGCCGTTCGTGACCACCTGCATCGTCGTGTACGACGTGCCGAAGAACGTGACCGCGCCTGGGCCACAGCCTGGGCCGCCACCGAGCGCCACCGCCAACGCGACGTCATCGCCAGCGGGGCCGCCGACGACCGTGCCACCGACGGTGTTCAGCTGCGTGCCCTGGCTCAGGAACACGCCGACGGGAGAGGCCGGCGTGAGGATGGCCATCTGCAGCGACAGGCTCGCCGGGATTCCGAGCGACGCCGGCAGCGACGCCGGCAGCGACGCCGGTGCAAACGGGAGGACGAACCCGCCGAAGAGGAACGAGAACGCACTGAGGTTGATGTTGACGATCTCGCTGCCCAGCGTCACGCCGCCGCCGGAGGCCGGGACGAGCGCCAGGGGCGAGAGGGCGACATCCCACGGGCTGCCGACGGCGGTCGAGTTCAAATTCACCGTGAGCGTCTGGCCGACGCAACGCGTGACGTTCGCCGGAGCGACCACCGATCCGTTCACGCCGTCGATGTCGAACGAGGCGCCCGCCTGGTTGACCTGATACTCGGGCACGAGTGACGCGATCGTCGCCGTGTAGTCCTCGCAGTTGCCGAAGGTCGCGTTCGCGCACGCCTCGTTCCCGGCCGTCAGCGCGCCGTAGGAGAGGCGAAAGCGCAGACGCGTGGTGAGGCCGATCGGCGCCGTCGCGGGGATCGTGACGTTGCCGGTGACGGTCTGAGGCGGTCCGCCGGTGCCAGTTGCCGTCGGGATGATGGTCGTGAGAAGGTCCGAGGCCTGGAACGTGCCGTCACCGTTCGTATCCAAGAACACGTAGATCCGATCCGTGCTCCAGTAGGAGCCGATGGTCACCGTCACGGGGAAGGTGATCCCAGGGAAGACGGTGACGGCGGGGACGGTCGCCGTGTAATCCTCGTAGCCCGGCGGCGTGCCGCAGGTGGACGAGTTGTTGATCGTGCCGAATGTGACGTTCTGGATGTACTCGTCACCGAAGGCGCAGCTGAAACCAGTCGCCTGTGGAACGCAGTACGCCTGCGCGACGACGGACGCAGCCATGACCGCTGCGACCGCAAGTACGGACAATGATCGTTGACGCTTCACGATGGACTCCTTGCGAACGTTGAAGCCTGGTGTTGGGGGGGGGCGCTGACCAGGAAACAAGGGCGACGGTCCGGGGACCGCGACCGTCTCGACAAACTGGCCGCAAGGATAATGGGCGACTTCGCCGGTCCCAAAAGAATCTGCGATCTCGAGTGCGACGGGATCGCGGCTCGCGCGGCGCGCCTCAACCACGCGGCACGGAGTCGATTCAGGTGCAGGCTCGCTGAGCAAACCCCGACTCAGGAACGAGGATCACGGCTCTCACTCCCGCCTCGGCTGAGTACCATGCCCGCGCCCGGAGGTAGCTTCCACCTTGCTGACGCCTGTCTTGATCATCACGGCCGCTTTGACCCAACTTCCATCTGGCCCGGAGTCACGGCCCCCGGCGCCACTCGTCGCCGCGTTGCTGCCGCGCGTACCCGCAGGAAACGACGGTCCACGTTGGAGCCCCAAGGGCGCGAAGGTCGCGCTCCGGCGAAGCGAGTCATCACTCGAAGGTGAGTTCACACTGGGACCCACCGGGAGCAAACCGACCCGCGTCCGCCTGGATCGCACGGACGGCGCCGCGCACGTCGACACGCTTCGAATCGACCTGGACGGCGACGGGTCGTACTCGGACAAAGAACGACTCACGGCGACACCGAAAGACCAGCGAGGCAAGTGGTGGTCGAGCTTTGAAACGCAGCTCCAGATCCCCGTCGTCGACACTCGCACGGACAGCGCGCCCACGACCAGGGCATACCCCCTGTCGCTCTGGTACGTCGAAGATCCCGCCGAGCCGGACGCACCGCCGGTGCTCCGTTGGTCTCGCCGCGGCTGGCACGAGGGCGAGGTATCCATCGGCGGCAAACCGGCGCTCGTGATGATCACCGAGCTGGAGATGGACGGGGTGTTCGACCAGCGCGATTCCTGGGCGCTCGCGCGCGAGCGAGCGGCTCTGATGGCGGCGGGCGCAAGGAGCCTCGAGCAGCACCTTTGGCTCGACGGTGTCGCCTTCCGCGCCGTTCGCATCGATGCCAACGGTCGCTCACTCACCTTCGAATCGTTCGACCCGGGCTTCACCGAGGCGGAGGACCGGGCGCGCGGCGACATCTACCGCGCCGACCGCGAAGCCCCCCGCGCGGCCAAGCCGGTTGCATTCGGCGACGACCTCCGCGTCGCGCTGGCGACGGCGAAGACGAGCCGCAAACGGGTCCTCGTGGATTTCGAGACCACGTGGTGCGGGCCGTGCAAGATGATGAACCAGTTCGTGTACGGCGCGGCATCCGTGGTCGACGCTGCACGGGATGTCGTCGCCGTGAAGGTCGACGGCGACGCGCATCGCGACCTCACCAGGCTTCACAAGGTCGGTGCATATCCGACGATCATCCTCCTCGACGCGGATGGCGCCGAGATCAGACGGCTCGTCGGGTACCAGGGCGTGGCCGCGATGACCGCCTTCCTGAAGCCATAGCGCTGCGGGGACGCGCGGCGGGAACGTCCGACCCCGTTGCGGGCCCGGCCCAACCTGGCGGGCCCGGTGCTGCAAACCGATCCGATCATCCGTCGCGGTTGAGAATCGCTCCGCGGCACTGAGTCGATGTCCGCATCCATGATCCGCGATCAGCACGGTACCCTCGGCAGTTCATCATCCATCGACTGAGGATGCCTCAGCGCATCTGCGGAGGACGCCAGTGAAACCACTGATCTGCTTCGGCCTCATCGCGCTCGCCATTTCGAGCTCGGGTGCAACGGCACAGACGATCGTGCTGTTCGACTTCGACGCCGCCCCGACCTACACGCCGCTCCCGATCAACGTCGTCTCCGGCGGCGTCACGGCGCACCTGGCCGCGACGGGCCAGGGCTTTTCGATCCAGAGTTCCAGTTCAGTGCCAGTCGTGCCGGCCGGGTTCAGCGGGCACTTCATCTATCCGAGCAGCGTGTATGCAGCGGACTTGCTCGTCATGTTCTCCCAGACGGTGACCGCGTTCTCGATTCTCTACGCTCCGCAGGAGCTCGGCTGCGACGATTCGGCGAGGATGCGGGTGACCGCCTTCATGAACGCGAGCTACGTCGGAACGAACACGCGCGTCGCACCGAATCCCGGCACGTGGCCGGCGGCGACGCTGAGTTGCGCGTTCCCGCAGGGGTTCAACAACGTGGTCGTCCATTACGACGCCCCGCCGCCGACGTGCACAGATTGGGGCCCCATATTCCTCGCAGACAACATGTCCATCACGCTCGCGCCTGCCGGCGCGTACGTTCTCCTCCGTTCCGGATGCGCGGGCAGTCTGCCCGTGACGCATCTCGTGCCCACGGCCGATCCACGGATCGGTTCCCTCTTCCGAATCACCGTCGACAACCTCCCGATCGACGTGGCCTACGTGCTCACGGGGTTGAGCCACACCACGTCGGCGTTCGGTCCCTTGCCACTGGACGGAGCGATGTTTGGAATGCCAGGCTGCCCGGGATGGGTCAGCTTGGACATCGTCGACGTCGTCGCCGGGGCGGGTGGTGCGGTGGTTTGGCAGGCGATGCTCCCGGCCAGCGTCTCCCTCGTCGGACTGCATTTCTACCAGCAGGCGCTCGTGCCCGATCCCGGCGCACCGAACGCATTCCATGCCGTCATGTCGAATGCGATGGCGGGCACGATCGGCCAGTGATCGAACGCCTGAGGAGTCAGGCGGTTCGCAGAACCCGGCCGGCCCACCGAGGCGCAAGTCGCCCGTCGCGGGCAGACGCGTCCGTCCTCGTGTACATTCCGACGACTGAACGTCGCCGAGGATCCGGACACGCAGGACCGCGCCCGTGGACTCGGCTTTCTCGTCGCTCTCGCCTGCGCAGTCGGCCTCGCGATCGTGGGTCGACCTCTACCGGAGCCGCGATCCGCCGACGCACCTCCCGAGGAGTTCTCCGCTGGACGTGCCCGCGCGGTGCTGGCTGAGATCGCGCGTGCGCCACACCCGGTGGGTTCGGCGGAACACGATCGGGTCCGCGGCGTGATCGAGCGCGAACTCCGGTCGGTCGGTGTGGATGTGACGACACAGCACGGTTCCGTGGCGGGAGTCACACTCCGCAACGTGCTCGTCGCCATCCCGGGTTCCGCGCCGACCGGGACGCTCTTGTGTTGCGCGCATTACGACTCCGTGCGGCGCGGTGCGGGTGCCAGTGACGACGGAGCCGGTGTGGTGACGTGGATCGAGGTCCTGCGAACGTTGCGGGCGCGGCAGTGGCAGCCGAAGAACGACGTGCTCGTCCTCTTCACGGACGGCGAGGAGCTTGGGTTGCTGGGCGCCCGGCTCTTCGCCGAAACGGACGCGCGGCTCTCGTCCATCCGAACCGTCGTGAATCTCGAGGCGATCGGAAATGGAGGACCAGCCCTCCTCTTCCAGCTTGGGCCAGATGACGGACCCCGCGTCGCCGCATTCGCCGACTCGGTGAAACGCCCGGCCGGCTCGTCGCTCGCGGAGAGCATCTACCGCCGCATGCCCAACGACACGGACCTCTCGGTCTTCCTGCGGCGGGGCATCACCGGATTCAATCTCGCTCTCACATCCGGTGCGACGGCCTACCATTCGCCTCACGACACGGCGGAGAACCTGGATCCGCGCAGCTCGCAACACATGGGCGACTGCGCCCTCGCCCTCACGGAAGAGCTTTCCTCGCGTGACCTCCGCACGCTGCAGGGTGGGGATGCCACCTTCTACGACGTTCTCGGACTCGCCGTCGTCCGCCATCCGCTCGTCTGGGACTACGCGCTCGCCGCGTTCGCCTGCGTCGGGACGGTCCTCACACTCCGTCGCCTGCGAGCCTCGGCGCGAATCATGGTGTTGGAATGCCTTCGCCACGCAGCATCCGTCGTCCTCACGACAGGTTCCGTCACAGCCGCTTGGTGGGCGATCGACCGGGTCGTCAGCGGCTTCGCGCCGCCGCCGGCGTGGGTACCCGGGAACACGACCAGCGGAGCGCTGCTCTTCGCGGGCTGCGTGATGGGATCCGTCACCGCCGCGATCCCGGGACCGCGCGCGCACGGTGACAGCACCGTGCGTGCCGGTGCGGCCATGATCCTGTGGTCAGGGTCCGCCTGCGCAGCCATCGCCCTGCTCCGCGGCGGCGCTCATGTGTTCTATTGGCCGGTCATTTTCGTGGCCTTCGCCCGCTGCCTGCCTGGCGGGTCGGCGGGCCGCGCGTTCGCGCGCGTCGCCGTCGCGGCGTTGCCCCTCTTCCTCTGCCTCCACACCCTGCACACCGTGGTCCAACTGGCCCAGCGCGTGCCCCTCGTTGCCGTCGCCGTCGCGGGGGCCACCGCAGCGTCAGCCGCCCAGCTCTACCTGGGCGACCTCGCCGCGCTTCGGCGTTCATATCCCCGCGTCAAGTGCGTAGGACTCCTCGGCGCCGCGGCGTCGATCGTCGCGTCAGTCGTCGTCGCGCGCTGCCTCGAGTGGCGGTGTGGCGCACTCTGGCCCTGATCACTGCGTCGGCTTGCCGGCAACCTCGCAACGTGCCGTTGCCGCTCGACCGCGGCCGCGGAAACGACGGATCAGCGAGCCTCGGCAAGCACGGCGGCAAACGTCAGATCGCGTGCAGCGAGCGTTCCAACGAACCGCTGCACCTCTTCTCCGCTCTTGTTGAAGAGGATGAGAGTCGGGAGCGCCGTCACGTTGAGTTCGCCGAGCAGCTCCCCCGTGGCGTCGTCCCGTTTCGTGTAGTCGATCTTGAGCCGTGTGAACCCGTTCAGTTTTGCGATGACCGTCGGATCGCACAGCGTCGTGTCGCGCAGCTCGCGGCACGAGGGGCACCAATCCGCAGAGGCCAGGACGCAGACGGCTCTTCCCGCCCCCGATGCGCCGTCGAACGCTGCGGTCGTGTAGGGCTGGAAGCTCGCCGTCGGGCGGGGTTCGCCACAACCGCAAATCGATGAAACCACCGCGACGATCACCGCTGCGAACGAGACGCGCTTCGGCATGGAACCTCCCTCGCTGGCGCGTCCGGCTGCCGTCGCACCTGCATGAGGGCCATCGTCGACGCGCGTCGCAAGCCTTGAAACAACCCTGTCCCCGCACGTTTCCGAGAGGGGAAACGGCGTGTCTCCGGTGACTTGCCCTCGCAGCGTACGGGTCCGAGGGCGGCCCGGGGTACCCGGCCCGGGCGTCATCCTGCAGATGTGAGGGGTGCTTGCGGTCGTCGCTTCGCGAACTATATTTGCACCATGACGCAAGTACGCAAACGTCGAGTCATGAGCCCCAAACAGGCCGCGGCCTGCGATCGCCCCGTGGACGAACTGTTGGATCCCGAATGGTTCAAGGCACTCTGCGACCCGACGCGGCTGAGCCTCGTCGGATGCCTGGTGAAGTGCGGTCGCCCCGCCTCGGTGAGCGAGATCGCCGAGTGCTGCGCCGTCGACCTTTCCGTGGTGTCCCGCCATCTCCGCGTCCTGGAGCGTGCCGGGCTCGTCGAGGCGACGAAGACCGGCCGCGTGGTGCGGTACCACGCCCGTTACGCGGACTTCTGCCGAACGCTCCGCGCGCTGGCCGATGCCATCGAGCAGTGCTGTCCGGCGGAAGAAGCCTCGGCGTGTTCGTCGACGAAGGGCTGCCATGGGACGCGTTGAGCCACCGGCCCGTGAACGGCTACGCGTGCTGTTCCTCTGCACGGGCAACTCATGCCGCAGCCAGATGGCCGAAGGCTGGGCGACGGCGCTGAAGTCCGACTCGATCGAGGCGCACTCTGCAGGGACGTCGCCGCACGGGTTGAACCCGCTCGCCGTGCGAGCGATGGCGGAGGTCGGCGTGGACATCTCCAGGCATCGTTCCAAGCGCCCGGAAGACCTCGGCATCCCGTTCGACGTCGTCGTCACCGTGTGTGACTCGGCACACGAGGCGTGCCCGCGACTCTCGGGGGCGCGGATCGTGCACGTGGGATTCGACGATCCGCCACGTCTCGCACGTACCGCGCGGAGCGACGAGGAGGCCATGATCCATTACCGCCGGGTGCGCGATGAGATCCGCGCATTCGTCGAAACGCTGCCGGGGTCGGTCCTCGGCACTTCCCCGAAACGAACCGTCGAAAGGAATGACGATGAAGCCAACTGATGAGAAGAGTTGCTGCGGCCCGTCCTGCTGCACACCCGATGGCGCCGCGGTCACGGCCGGCGACGCCGTCGCGGCGGACGGCGTGCGCGCGCAGGTCAGGGACGGTTATTCACGGATCGCGAAAGGCGGTGTCTTCGCCCCATCGTCGAACCAGAACGCACCAGATGCGACGACGCCTTCCACGTCGGGACGAGGTTGCGGCCCCGAGCCCGTCGGCGGTGGCGGGTGCTGTGGGGCCGTCGCCTTGTCGCCGGACGATCTCGCCGCAGCCCTCGGATATTCGCAGGCCGAGCTCGCGTCGATGCCTGCGCAGGCCAACATGGGCCTTTCTTGCGGAAACCCAACGGCGATCGCGTCGCTCGCACCGGGCGAAGTCGTTCTCGATCTGGGCGCTGGCGGCGGCTTCGATTGCTTCATCGCAGGCCGCAAGGTCGGCCCTGACGGGTCGGTGATCGGAGTCGACATGACTCCGGAGATGATCACGCGTGCTCGGAGGAACGCTGCGCAATACACGGACCGCACGGGGCTGTCGAACGTGGAATTCCGGCTCGGCGAAATCGAGCACCTTCCCGTCGCGGATCAGAGCGTCGACGTGGTCATCTCGAATTGCGTGCTGAACCTCTCCCCTGACAAGCGCCAGGTCTGGCGTGAGATCGCCCGCGTCCTGCGGCCCGGTGGACGCGTCGCCGTCTCCGACCTCGCATTGCTCCAGCCGCTCCCCGCCGCCGTGAAGAACGACGTCGAAGCCCTCGTCGGGTGCGTCGCGGGCGCCGCCCTCGTGAGCGAACTCAGAGACTCGATCCAGGCGGCGGGGCTCGTCGACGTCAGGCTGACGTCGAAGCCCGAGTACGTCGCGGTCCTGACCAACGCCCGCGATCCGCTGTTCCAGAAAATCGTGGGCTCGCTTCCCTCCGGCATGACCCCCGCCGATTTCGTCACCAGCCTCGACATCGCGGCGAGAAAGACTCCGGCCGACCATGACCGACGCGCAGAGCGCTGAACCAGCTTGCGGGTTGCCGCCAACCAGCAGACTCGCATTCCTCGATCGATACCTCACGCTCTGGATCTTCCTGGCGATGGCGGTCGGCGTGGCTGTCGGCCGCTTCGCGCCATGGATCCGAGATGCCATCGGCGGCGTGAGCGTCGGCACGACGAACGTGCCGATCGCGGTCGGACTCGTCCTCATGATGTACCCGCCGCTCGCAAAGGTGCGGTACGAGGAGATGCCCCGGATCTTCCGGGACTGGAGGGTGCTCGCGCTCTCGCTCGTCCAGAACTGGATCGTCGGCCCGGTCCTCATGTTCGCCCTGTCCGCACTCCTCCTGCACGACCGACCGGATTACATGCTCGGGCTCATCCTCGTGGGACTCGCCCGGTGCATCGCGATGGTTCTCGTGTGGAACGATCTCGCGAAGGGAAGCCCGGAGTACGCGGCGGGCCTCGTCGCGTTCAACAGCATCTTTCAGGTGCTCTTCTTCGGCCTCTACGCGTGGTTCTTCATGACGTGGCTGCCCCGAACGATCGGCTTGCACGGAGTCGCGGTCGACGTCGGCATGAGGCAGATCGTCGTGAGCGTCCTCGTCTATCTTGGAATTCCGTTCGCAGCGGGCGCCGTCACGCGGGTCGCTGGGCGGCGGCTGAAGGGCGATGCGTGGTACACGCGCACCTTCCTCCCGCGGATCGCGCCCGTCACCCTGATCGCCCTGCTCTTCACGATCGTCGTCATGTTCAGCCTGAAGGGGGATCGGATCGTCGCCGTGCCGCTCGACATCCTCCGGATCGCGCTGCCGCTCGTCGCCTACTTCGTCGTGATGTTCTGCGCTTCCTTCTTCATGGCGCGGCGGATTGGCGCCGACTACGAGCGGGCGGCCACGCTCGCGTTCACCGCGAGCGGCAACAACTTCGAGCTCGCCATCGCCGTCGCGATCTCCGTGTTCGGCATCGCTTCCGGGACCGCGTTCGCCACCGTGATCGGCCCCCTGGTCGAAGTGCCGGTGCTGGTCGCGCTCGTCAGGGTTTCGCTGTGGCTGAAGCGCCGTTGGGTCGACGCCGACGGACGACGCGAGCACCGAACTTCGAGTCCTCCGCAGTGCGGCACCGCTCGAGGCCGCTCCCCGTGACTCCGGATTCGTCGATCCGGATCGGGGGAAAAATCGAACGCTGCCGGGGGATAGATTTCAGGCGTAGAGAGGAAGGAGGGAGTTTTACGTGTTGAGACACACAACCCCGGCGGCGCTCGTTGAATCAGATTCGGGTGACGGGCACCCGCGCGGCATTCTCGTGATCCCGTCCCACCGTGTCAATGACGTCGGGTGGCAGATTCGCGCCGCGCGTCGTCCGACGCACGCCCGACCGATTCCACCCATGAAGCTCCTGCGTGCCTTGCGGGCCCGAGGGTAGACCGAGAGCGTTCAAAACAAACGAATCACTGGCTGCGTGGTGACGCCGGTGTCGGTCAACCCTACCGATGTCCGTCGTTCGTTCTTTGAACCGGCCCGCCCGAACGCCGCGCCGACGGTCGGTGGCTCCCAAGCGTACTCAGCGACCTCGCCTGCCGAGCCCTGGGCTGCGTTCAGAACCCCCATTTGACGACTCCCCATGCCGTTTTGTCGACTGCGGAAAACAGCCGGCAACCCGCTGTCCTGGCGCCCGCCCCTGCGCCCATCGCATCTACAGATCGCCTCCGCCCCTGAGGCCAGCCCTCCCGACCGGCCGTCCGGAGGTCATCCACACGCACGAGCCCTCACTTCGCTCGAGGTCTGGACTCAGACTTCGGGATCGTGCGTTCGATCGTCACCAACGTGCGCGAGGTGGCGACGACCGTCAGGTCGTCGGCCTCCCCGGTTGCTGAGGGTGTCGGGAGTTTCATCTCGATTTCGACGACCGCCTCCTGCCGCAGCCGGACAGGCAGGCCGTCCCTCGCCGACGTCACCGCCGTGATCGACTGGTGCCCCGACAGCACCCGCATGTTGCGAAGGAACTTCGCAGCGGCATTCTCCTCGGCGGCAGGACGGGTCGCAGTCCCCGCGACCGACGCCGGGTCGACTTCGAGCATCGTGGTCGTCGCGAGCGTCTCCGCATTCGCCGAGTCGAGCTTGGTCTTGCCGTTGAAGCGTAGGGGGATCGGGGCGTCCGCCAGGACGATCTCGACGGGCCACGCATCCCCGACCGCCACCGGCACCTTCGGAAACTGGGACGCACCAAGTCCAACGAGCGACGTGACGCCGTCGACACTCACCATCTTCCCGAGAATGGCCTTCACCGTCGGATCCGATCCGCCGACGCGCGACAGGATCTCGTCTGTGCCTTTCAACTCCTTGATCCGACCGTCGGCAGTCACGCTCACGCGGAGCTTCGCACCCGCGAGCTTCATGAACTTTGCGGCGAGGCTCGATCCGACTTCATCTGGCCCCGAGGGCGGCAGCTTGTCGGGACTGGCGGAATCGAATGCGACCTCGTCTCCCGACGGCGGCGTGACGCTCCCGTAGGCCCTGTCGGTCGTGACGTCGAGAACGAGCGTCCCATCGGCCGCGGGCGCCTGACCGCGGAACGACGACTCCGTCGTCAATCGTTGGCGGTGCACGATCTCTCGCCCCATCACGACCGACGTCGCCGTGACGTCCAGCGTCTGCACCACTGCGACGACTTCCCCCTGTGCGAGCTTGACGGGGACCGGCAGCGTGTACTTGGTCGGCGCCGGCGGATGTTGCCCGACGATTGCCGTCGACAGGGCGACACAAAGCAGGGCGACGCGCTGCAGATTCATGTGCGGGGCTCCTCCACGATCAGGGCGTGGTCGCCGAAGCGGCGCGGCGCGAGGAACGACGCCCGACGTCGTTCTCGCCCGATGCGTGCCCGGTCCCTACCAGTCCGTGGCTCGCAGACTACCCGAAGGTCGACGCGGAAACGACGATCCAGTATCGGAAGTCGAACGGCACCCCGTGAGGAAACGCGACGGGAGCTGCGTCGGCAGCGAGATCACGCCCGCGGGCGTCTCGACGCACCCGTCGGTCCATGTTCGACCAACCAAGATCGGTCGCGATTGCCGCGCGGTCGGTCAGATCGACGGATCGACGGGGACCCGATGAACCCGCCGACGGCACGGCGGTTGCGAAATCGTCGGCGGGCAAGGTCCCGGGATGTCTTGGATGATGACCACGAAGAAGAGACTCCTTTCGATCGTCGCCGCCGCGGTGGCGTGCGTGGCCGTCGCGATCACGTCGCTCTGGCACTTCTGGTTGCCTGGCTACGTCGAAGCCGCGATCCGCGAGGCGGCACGAGCGCGGGGACTTGCCGTCGAGGGCCTGCGGGTCGCGCGCGTGTCGCTGCACGGCCTCGACATCACCGGGCTCCGGATGGGGCCCGGAGCGCGCCTCACCGCGGAGACGATCTCGGTCACGTACGACCTTGCGGCGCTGCGCGCGCGGCGAGTCCGCGCGATCACGGTGGATGGCGCCCACTTCGAGCTCGACATGCCGACCCTGGCAAGCGGGGACTCACCCGTCGCGTGGCCCTCCCACGGTGGCATCGCATCGAATGGTCTTCTGCCGTTCGAACGCCTGGACATCCGCTCCGCGGAAATCGTCGTCCGGGCGACCAGTGAGAACACCTTGCGAGCCGTGCTCGACGCCAGCCTCGCCGCCCACGAGGACGGCACGGAGAATCTGGACGTCACAGGAGACCTCCTCGGTCAGCCGATCCACATCACGGGAGAACGCCGCGCCGGTGTGATCGACGTCGTGCTTTCCCCGCTGCGCTGGGAGTTCGGGGAGCGGGAACCACTCTCGGAGCTGGTGAGCAGCATGATGGGCGCCCGGCCAGTGGGTTTGATCGTGATCGAGGGCCGGGTGCGCATCGCCGGCGGACGTGTCGACGGGCAGCTCTCCGTTCGCACGGACGCACTCGGGTTGAACGCCGCGAGCGGAATCTGGAGCGTTGCCGGCATCGCCTGTGACCTCGGCCTCGATGGCATCTCTCCCCCGCGGACCCGCGGGGCTCAAACCATCACCTGGGCCTCGGCGCGCGCGGGACGCGCGGAGATCGGCGGCGGTCGAATCGTCTTCGCGTTCGAGACACCCTCCGACGTGAGGATCGAGGATGCCGGTGTGCGAATCGGGAGAAATGGCCAGATCGCCATCGCGCCGTTTACCTTCGACATGTCGCATCCCAACCTTGCGTTGTCCGTGACGGCCACGCAGCTCGCCCTGGAGGACTGGCTCGAACTCGCCTCCGGAGGCCGGGCCAGCGGAGTGGGCGAACTCAGCGGGCACGTCACGCTTCGCGTCCGAACGCAACCGAGGCTGCGCGTCGACGTCCTCAGTGGCAGTTTCCACTCGCGCGAAGGGCAGCTGCGCGTTCGGGACACGGCGGCGCTGCGGAGGCTCCTCGATTCGCAGGCCGCGACGCAGGGTGAGGCCGAGATCCCCGGTCTCGACGTCGGAGTCATGGAGCGCGTCGCGGCCAGCCTGAAGGACTTCCTCTACTCGGCCCTCGACGTCGAACTCGTCCCACGGGGAGAGGATCTGGCCCTCCGGACGCACCTGGTCGGTCGCGGCCGCGCGAACGCGCAGGAAATCGACCTCAACCTGAACGTCAACGGCTTCGATGCGCTGGTCGACATGGCCGTCAGCATGGAGCTCGGCATGGGACATGCTGCGCGATGACTCTCCTGGAGTCTCGAGCCCACGTCCCGCCGAACTGGAGAACCGAGATGACGAGATACACCAAAGCCGCCTGGTTCGTGGCCGGAGCCGTGCTGGCCGCGTTCGCCGTCGCCTGTACTTCTCACCACGTGAGCGTGGATCCCATCGAGGTGAAACCGATCCACTTGACCGTGGACGTGAATCTCAAGGTCCAGCGTGAGCTCGAGTCCTTCTTCGACTTCGAGAAGGACCGGAGCGCTCCGGAATCGAAGCCGGAACGGGACACCACGAGCGTGCAGCCCGGAGGAGACTCGAAATGAAGATCACGATGCTTTGCATGTCCTTCGCGCTCGTCCTCCCATGGAGCGCGACCGCCCAGAAGCCGCCGGATGAGATGGCCGAGCTGAAGCAACGGATGAAGGACCGCTATCCGCAGCTCGAGAAGCTGATCAATGGTGGAAAGGTCGGCGAATGTTGGGACGGCACCGTCGATGCGGTGAAGCCCGAGTACCTGAAGGAAGCCGTGGACAAGACGACCGTGAAGGATCTCCTCGCCGCCGAGAACAAGGACCGGGACCGACTCTATGCGTTGCTCGCGACGGGTAACGGCGTGACCGCTGCGAAGGTCGGCGAACAGAACGGCGACCGGAAATTCGAGAAGGCCGCGCCAGGGGACTGGCTGAAAACTCGGGACGGGAAATGGGTGAAGAAGAAGGACCTGCCGGCAAAACCCGCATCGGCTCCCGTGAAGAAGCCCTGAACGACGAAACCCGCCGGGCTGACGAGCTTTATTGCGTCACTGGACGACGCCGGGGCGGAGGCCCGCGCTGGAACCACACGCTGACGGCACCTCGAACGACCGAACACCGATGCGAGCGCCGCGGCCTGCGTCTGGTACGCTGCTCGCCTTCCATCGGGCAGCGCACACCAACCAACGGAGTTCAGCCATGCGATCCCTGATCCTCGCGCTCGTCGTCAGTGCCGCCTTCGTCGCGCCGGACGTACGCGGCCAGACGACTGGCGTCCCGTTCATCAACGACCTCACCGTGACGTGCGCCGGCTGCGGAATCGGGACTTCGGCATGTTGGCCGCCATCCACGGTCGGTGGCCCCGGCGGCGTGTCCGGCAGCACGTCGTGCACGCCTCTCTATTTCGACTTGTCGGTCGCCGGCACGTTCACGATCGCGGTGACGACTGCGCCAGGTGCGCAGGTCATCATCCTCATCGATCCCTGCCCGTGCGTTCCGTGCTTCCTCCCCCTCCCGATCTTCTGCCCCGGCGCGATCTTCATCCCATTCACCGCGTGCGGCGGAACGTCGAACCAATCCGTCGACATCGATCTGACGTGCGCATGGAGCATCCTCGTCCAGGGAAACGCGAGCACGGCGGGCCTTTACACCTTCACCTTCCCACTCGGCCCATTGCCGCCGAACACCTGCATCCGCGCCTCCACGCAGGCCGCGATCATCACGAACGCGTTCGCGTGCGGTGGACCGCTGATCGTGAGCCAGGCCTACGATCTGAACCTGGGCTCCTGAGCCATCAGGCGTCGAGGTCGTCGAGCCGTCGCTGGAAATAGCGGCGCTCGGCGTCCTGGCGCACCAGTTCGAGTGCCCGCGTCCACGATGCGCGCGCATCTGCACGGCAGCCCAGACGAAAGCAGAGGTCTGCTCGGGCGGCATGCGCCGGAAGGTAGTCGGTCAGCTCGCCGCGCATCAACAGCGCATCCACGAGCGTCAGGCCCGCAGCGGGGCCGTCCCGCATCGCGACGGCGATGGCTCGATTGAGTTCGACGACGGGGGTCGGTGCAGCTCGGACGAGCACGTCGTACAGGCCGACGATCTGCCGCCAGTCCGTCGATCCCGCGTCCGGAGCTTCGGCATGGACGGCGGCGATCGCCGCCTGGAGCGTGTACGTCCCGAACCTTTGCGAGCGCAGCGCTCGCTCGACCAGTGCGGCACCCTCTGCGATCTGAGCTGCGTCCCATAGACCGCGGTCCTGATCATCGAGAAGAACGAGTTCGCCCGCCGGCGACGTCCGCGCCGCCCGCCGTGAGTCGTGAAGCAGCATCAAAGCGAGAAGCCCCGCCACTTCCGGCTCGGGCATCAGCTCGACCAGGATGCGTCCCAATCGTATGGCCTCGGCCGACAGGTCCTGCCGCGTCGGTCCCGCGCCGGAGGACGCGCACCAGCCCTCGTTGAACACGAGGTAGACGGTTCGAAGCACGGAGTCCAGCCGGCGAGGCAACTCCGCCAGCGGCGGCAGGTCGTAGGACATCCGTTCGTCGCGGATCCTGGCCTTCGCGCGGACGATCCGTTGAGCAATCGTCGACGGTGCAACGAGAAACGCCCTCGCGATCTCCTCCGTCGTGAGCCCGCACACCTCGCGGAGCGTCAATGCGACCTGGGCCTCCGGCGCAAGCTGCGGATGACAGCAGATGAACACGAGGCGAAGGCGGTCGTCCGCGACTTCGCCCTCGTCGTCCGGGGCCAGCGGATCGCGCAGCCGGTCCGCGAGTGCCGACAGCGACGCGTCGAAGCGCGCCCGCCGGCGTAACGAATCGACTGCCTTGAATCGCCCGGCGGACACCAGCCAGACGCGCGGGTTCGCCGGCACTCCGTCTCGCGGCCACTGCTCGAGCGCTGCCGCGAACGCATCGTGCAGCGCTTCCTCGGCCAGATCGAAATCCCCAAGCAGTCGGATCAGCGTAGCGAGGACGCGCCGCGACTCGGCACGGTAGACGGCCTCCACCGTCTCCCCGCAGTCACCCCCGGCATGGTCCCCCATCTATTGGTGGCAGCCGCTGGCGATCGGTCGCACTTCGACCGCCCAACCCCGGTCCTCGCCCAGGCGCGCACCGGGGTGCATCGATGCGATGCGAATCGCCTCGTTCATGTCACGGGCCTCGATGATGAAAAGCCCGCCGACCTTCTCTTTCGACTCGACGAACGGCCCGTCGGTGACGACTTGCTTGCCGTCGCGCGTGCGGATCGTCGTCGTGGCCCATTCCAGGCTCTCGGTCATGCGGACGTTGCCGGTTCGCCGCAACTCCTCGTCCATGGGGCCACACTTGGCGACGAGCGCCTCGAACTCGGCCTTGGTCAACGCCTCCATCTTCTTCTGATCGCCGTACGCCAGGCACAGGTACTTCACGGGTTGCTCCTCGTTTCGTGATTCAGGGAACACTGCTGGTCGAGCGGCGACGGCCCAGATCGACAGCCGGTTTGGGAATCGTACGGATTCCCGCCGCTCATCCCCGGGGTCAGGTTGGCGTCGGTCTCCCGGCGCTCCGGATGGCATGGCGGGGAATCCTCTGGGCGCGGGACCCGACGGCGATTAGCCTGCGGCCATGTCCTACCGACCATTCCACGATCTGTTCCTCGAGATCGCGCGCAGGGAGACCCGTTCCATCCCGATCGGCCGGGGAACGGAATTCGGCCTTCCGCCGGGTCGATACACGCTGATCGAACTGTATTGCGCGGACGGTGGGTGTGACTGCCGGCGTGTGTTCCTCCAGGTCGTGTCCTCGGCCATCGACCGGCCGCTCGCAGTGATCGCCTTCGGTTGGGAATCGGATGCGTTCTACGCCAGGTGGGCGCGGGACGACGACCCGGAAGTCATACACGAGCTGAAGGGCCCGATCCTGAACATGGCCAGCGACCAGTCCAACCTCGCAGACGCGATTCTCCGGATGGTCAGCGCGATCCCACTCCGCGACGCGTCGTACGTCGACCAGTTGAAGACGCACTACCGACTCTTCAGAGACGCAGTCGACGGGGCGACGTCACCGTTTGGTCGCCGAACGAACCGGTGACGTCGCGGAGGCCCGCAGGTCACACGCCTTGCGACGGCAGTCACGTCATCAACCCGATGTGCGGCGGCGCGCAGGGACGTCAGGACGCCGCCCAGACGTATCCGCTGCCAGCCGGGATGAAGAGGATCTCGCTGCAGCCTGCGTTCTGTGGGGCGGCGCCGAAACCATAGATCTCATGGTGGAAGCTCGCGGGAGTCCCCGATCCCCCGGGATAGAAGACCGTCGCGCCCGCGTTCGTGGCGCCACCCGGATACCCGGGCGAGATCCCGAGCCACATGTTCAACGTCCCGCCGGCACTCTGCTGCCCGAGCCCGCTCACGTTGCTGATCCTCACGATCCCGCTGGACGTTTCGAAGACGATGGAATACGTGGACGACGTCCCAGGCTGACCGAAGTATGCGACGCCGGTGTAGTTGACCGAGACGATTCCCGGGGCGGAGAAGTCAACGTCGATCGACCCACCGAGCAGGCGGTTGAAATTCGTCCAGCATCCGACGCTCGGTGCCTCGGCTGCTGCAACCGTCGGTGACGGGGTGTAACCCGCGTTGCCCACGCCGAACATCGCCCGACCATTCGACGTGACCACCATCGTCGAGTAGTTCGTGTTGTAGAACGTGATCGCGCCCGGCCCGCAACCCGGAGGGCCGCCGAGGGGAATCGCGACGAAGTCGTCGTCGCCAGAGGGGCCCGGGATCACGGAGCCCAGCCCGATCGTGAGCCGCGTCGCTTGACTCAGCCAGACCCCGTCGGGCGATGACGGCGAGGTCACGGCCATCTGGAAACTCGCACCGATCGCCGCGTTCATGACGACCGGGATGTTCACCGGGACGAATGGCGTGACGAATCCCCCGAAGGCGAGCGCCGTCGACGCGAGATCGAGGTTGACGATCTGCCCGCTGCCCAGCGTCAGTCCGCCGCCGGTCGCCGGGACGATCGGCAGCGGTGAGATCGCGAGATCCCAAACGTTCCCGACGGCGGTCGAGTTCAGATGAACGGTGAATCCGGTCCCGGCACAGCGCGTGACGATCGCGGGGGTGATGGCGATCCCCGTCACGCCGTCGATCTCACATCCCGCCCCGGCCTGATTGACCTGATATTGCGGAACGAACGTTCCGGCGAATGTCGCGAGGTAGTCCTCGCAGTTCCCGTACGTTGCGGCCTGGCACGCGAGGAGGGGATCGGGAAGGAAGACCGGGCCGAAGAGCAATCGGAGCCGGAGTCGCGTGGTGAAGCCAGGCGTCGCCGTCGCCGGAATGGCGACGCTACCGCCGAGCACCTGAGATGCCGTGCCGCTTCCGGCGACGCTGGTGGTGAGGATCGCCAGGAGCTCCGACACCTGGAACGTGCGGTCGCCGTCGACGTCCAGGAAAACTGCCACCCGGTCCCCTGTCCAGAACGATCCGACGGTGACGGAGATGGGCACGGACGTCCCTGGAGCGAGCACCACCGGCGGGACGGTCGTCGTGAAGTCCTCGTATCCCGGCGGTGGTCCGCACGGTGACGAGTTGTTGAGGGAGCCGATCGTGACGTTTTGGATGTACTCGTCGCCAGCGCTGCAACTGTAGTTGGTCGAGGCGGGAATGCAGTACGTCTGCGCGAACGTTCCTGTAGCGATCGCCAGGATCAGGATGAAGCTGTGAAGCTGCGCCCGTCCGATCACGTCCGACCTCCTGGTTTCGAACCGCTGCGCACGAAGTTGTCAGTTCCGACTCGCCTCAGCGGCGCCCGCGTACCTGAGGCTTTCCGCAATGGATCCGGCAGCGAGCCTCGACGGTCGGCAGAGTCTAAAGACCTGCCTGCGTCCGTCCACGATTTTCGTGCGGGACCGGCCCGGCCATCGAAAACGCGCCCGAGACACTGAGATCCGCCACGCCCTTCGCAATCGCGAGGTGCTCGTCGTTCGCCGGGAATCTCAGAATCCACCCGACGCCGATCACCTGGCGTCACTCGTCATCCGGTGCGGCCCAGCCCGCGAGTTCGCGGCCGGCTTCATCGAGGAGGAACGGCCGCATCCTCCAACCGGAACCGCCCACGCGCTTCAGCTCGGGGACGAAGACGGCCAGGTAGTCCGGCTCGGGAACGTCCCTCGCGGCCTGGGACGCAAGCACGTCGAAATCCCGGGCAGGCTTCGTCCACCAGAACTGCGGGCGGAACTCGCTGGTCGCGGCTTTGGAATCGACGACGATGAGCCAGGTGACGGTGCGTCGCCCGGTGTTCGGCTCCGTTGCCCGCGTCCAATACGGATCGAAGCGAAACACGGGCTCCAACTCGGAGAAAGCCCTGGGCACCGGAATCCGCACTGGCCCCTTCAGTCGCTCCGCGACCGGCTGGTCAGGGACGCTGACCGATTCGATCGGCCCAGCGTCGAACATGGCGAGCGGCTCGCCCGGGCCCCGACTTCCGACGACCGCGGTGACGTCGTCGATCCCTTTCAGGCGCTCGATGTCGACGAGTTGGAACGTCACCCAGGCCGAATCGGCTCCGGGCGCGGGCGCGAGGCCCAGCGATTCCACGAGCAATCGCCGGTCATCGACGAACCAGAGGATGACCCGAGCCCTGAAGATGCCGACGACCGAGCCGCCGGCGTCGATCATCACCGTCGTGTCGCCGACCGGCCCCTCACGGAACTCGTACCGGCGCGCGCCGCGCGCGAGTCGCGCCCCGGGCTGCACGAACACGCGCTCTCGGTCGCGAGCTTGGAGTGCGGCGCGAAGCGCTCGCGCGGACGCCACGGGAAGTCGCTCCGATGCACCCAGTCGACTCGGTTCGAGTCCGTCCCAATACCGAAGGCGCGATGCGGCAACCGCAGCCGCCACCACGCCCGCGAGAGCCAGGTAGGACCATCGTCGCCGCGTCATGAGCCTCGCATCTTACGGAGGACTGCCTCGCCCGCCCGAATCGCGAAATCGCCACGAATGGCGCACAGCCAAGGCGCGCGAACCCGACGTCGCGGAATCAGCCGCTCGGGCGACGGATCTGCGGAGTCGCGCGGATTCGCGAGCGCCATGTCCTGACGACCAGAAAGCCTCCTCCGATGAAACCCAACGCATAGCTGGCCCCGTGGGCCCAGAGGTCCGCCACGAACGCGACGTGACGCCCCGGAGGAACTCGCTCCCCGAGCGGCATCGGGAGCACGACGAGACCGCGCTCAGCCCCGAACCATCCCGCGAGTCCGGCGAGGAGCGCGC
This sequence comes from Planctomycetota bacterium, assembly GCA_044222185.1. Classification (GTDB taxonomy): domain Bacteria; phylum Planctomycetota; family CAIWVZ01; genus JBGANV01. Next base: position 800,583 of record JBGANV010000001.1, on the reverse strand, counting down.
CGACCGCCGTGACCGCGAGGACCCCTGCGACAGGACGGACCAGCGCCGCCGAATCGACCTTGGGCCGCGGTCCGTTTCGTGCGGCGAGTGCGAGAGACACCCCGAGGAGGATGCCCACCCACCAGGTCGCGAGGAATCCCCAGACGAGCGCCAGGAGTGTCGGATCATCGGAGTCCAGGATCCGCGGGTGTCCGACGGTGAAGTACTCGATGCAGACCCTCGCCGTGACCTGATCGTGAATGATCCCGAACGTCACTGCGCCCAAGACGCAAGTCACCACGATCCGCAAACCGTGCATCGATCTCTCCATGGCTGACAGCGAGACGGCCGCGTCGACCCGCGACGATGAGAGTCGGCGGGACGGCGCTGGCTCCGGAATGAAGCGTGCCCCCGCGTTTGGCCCTGCGTCGCACGACGACAAGACTACTCCCGCGGCTTCGGAGTGCCGCCGACCGCGCGTCCCGAGCCAAGTTCGGATCGACGCTGGCCGAAGCTTCGCGCGAGACGCTTGAACTGGTCCGGCGTCAGCCGCCTCTCGAGCAAGCAGCCGACGTCGTCGAAGATGTCCCGATCCACCCACCGGGGCATCTCGCGCAGAGCGACCGGATCGTCGGCGAGGTGCTCGTAAAAACACACGCCAGCAGCGTTCCTGCGTCGCGAAGCGGGCCGCGTCTCCTCCAGGCGGCGCGCGCCGCGTCCTTGCGACGAAGACGACGCCTCGCGATCGACGACGAGGTCGGCGCGGGTTCACTCGGGTCACTCACCCGTCGCCAATGCCGGCCCAGGTTCCTCCGGGCATCGACCCCGTTGCGACGGTCGGCCTCCGCTCGATCAGCCGTTCTCCTTCGCCCAAGCGCGACCGAAGAGCGCGATCTGTTCGTTCATCACCCGGCCAATCTCGCGCAGGATGTCGTTCGCCTTGCCGGTGGCGCTGCCCGTCGTCGACGATTGCCAGACATACGCCCCGAAGCGAGACTCCCCGACCCTCGGGACGGTGATGAATTCGATGACTCTGATGTCGATCGTGAACACGATTGGTTTCGAGTGATCCCCGTCGTTGTAGATGTCGACGGCGAGTTGGATCGTGGGACAGGTTCCATGTTCACGGACCTCTTTGGCCCAAGCCTCCTCGTCCAGTGCGGTGACTCCGATCGCCTGCAGGTTCTGAGCAAACGCCCCTGGCAACCGGTTCCGGTCGAAGAACTTCGCCGCAAAGTCGTTCTCGACGGCGATCACTCGGGCCTTCCTCAGGTGGCGGAGCCCGACGTCGTCGTTGCTCATCTCGATCGACGGCCGGGTGTCCGAAACCGCGCGATCGCGCGTCGTTGCTTCCTGTGGACGACCACAGTCGCGCGTCTCGGCGAACGCTCCAAGTCCCAACGACACGACACCGATCACACTCACCAACGCAGCCTTTGAAAGAAGCCGGATCATTCGATCACCTCGCTGGAATGGACCCCATCCTCCACGGGTCTTCATCGCATCCGGCTCCGACTCGTTGCGGCCACATCGGCATCATCGCGCTCGAAGAATCCGTGCAGCGGCAGGAACACTGGCGCACGGCCCTGAGCGACGGTGTCGTCGCGGCGAGGTGATTTGCCAAGGAACGCCCGCGTTCCATCCGTCGAACCACCCCCTCGACGGATGCCACGGGTGCAGACGGACCGCGGCAACAGCCCAGGCTCACGCCTGCGACTTCTTGGCTTCGATCGAGGCGGCGGGCGGCCGCGATCGCGTGTAAGATCCTCGCCGCTCGTGCAACCCACGCCGCAAACGGCGGCCGCACGCGGTCATCGTTGCCCAGACCACGTATCCCGAGTTCCCCCAACCTGCGAGATCCAAGATGCGGAGTTTCATCGTCGTCGTGTCGAGTCTCGTCACTCTGTTGTCGTCGTCACCGTCCGTCGGGCAGCTGTGCCTGACGAACCCGACCACGATCAACTCGAACTTCAACGGCACGGCCATTCCGGCCGGGCGAACGATCTGGTTCAACAGCATCGTCAACGTGAGTGGAATCAGCACTGAGACGACGGTCAGCTTCAACGGCGCATCGGTGACGCTGGATGTGGGAGGAACTCCGGTCCAGTTCGCCCTTCCATCTGCCGTGATCACGTTCTCGGGCTCGGCGACTTCTGCCTCCACCGTGTTCGTCAACGGCCGCTGGCAGACGACCGTCCCACTCGCCTATGGCGGGAACGTGTTCCTCACCGGCGCGGGGGTTCCCGTCCTCCAGGCGCTCCCAGGCGGAATCAACCCGGTGACCTGGACCGGCCAGTTCAGCGCATCGCAGACCGGACTGACGTTCCAATGGAAATGGGCCGCGGCCGTCTACACGACGTTCACAACGGACCCCAACGCCGTCGGGGTGAAACCCATCGACGGAAGCGCCCTGAACCCCTACACGAATTCACATCACGCTGGAACGCCAGAGAATTTCACGGCGGCCGTGGTCGGAGGTGCGCGCGGCGGCGGCGGGTCGAATTTCACCGGGTCCTATTCAGGCACGGCTTCCGCGCAATGCGCCGTCTGCCCCACGGCTGCCACCGTGACGATCCTCGGTGCAGGGTGCGGCGTCAGTCCAGTTCCGACCCTGACCAACACGCCCCTGATCCAGGGATCGCTCGTCACCGTGTCGATCACGAGCGCGGCGCCGAACGCCCAGGGCATCCTGTTCGGCAGCTTCCCCACGGCACCGCCCCTTCCCCTCGGGTCGGGCTGCTTCGTCTTCGTGGACCTCGCACTCCTCGTCCTGCAGGCACCGTTCACGACTGACGCCAGCGGCACATTCACGGTCACAGTGCCCTTCGCATCCGAAGTGAACCGCTGCGGATTCGAGTTCATCACGCAGGCAGCGATCCTCGCAGCAGGCGGCCCGCTCGGCGGCGTCCAGATCACGAACGGCGTGCTTTCCGTCATCGGATCGTAGGGCTTCACGTCTGCGGCGGCGCACACCGGACGCGCCGTCCGCTCGATCCACTTCATCGACCGCCTTTGGGCACCGCCGATTTCGGCGGTTGCAGTCGATCGGGCGCGCCGCCTCCGCGTGGACTCGTCGAGTCGGCCAACGCCTCCTGGCTCGGCGAGCGGATGGGAGGCTTCGCCTCGGCCGTGCGTCTCGGCGGAACCGCGAGCGGGGTGGCGATGGCGCTCGTAGACCGCAGGTACATGCCCCATTCTCCCGATCGCCGCACGAGCAGCCTGAGCGCGTGCGGCGCCGTCGCAGCGCGGCGCGCCGCCGGCCCGGCGGCTCGAACTCGGCAACTGGCTGTCGCACTCATGGGTTGTGAGCCACGGCGGACGCCGTCTTGCGTGCGTCGTCTCTCCCGACGGAACGAGACGAGTTGCACGGCACGCGGTCTGCGACGTGTCGCCCGCTCGCGGCGCCCCGCCCCCGTTTGCGACAGGAGTCACACATGCCGGACAAGAAGACCCTCGATGCAGCCAAGAAGGCCAAGCGGAAGGGGAAATCGCCAAGCTCCCAGGCTGGCGAGTTCGTTCGCGAGGAGATCCACCACCTGCGGGAAGGCAAGCACGGCGCGCGATCGACGGAGCAGGCCATCGCCATCGGACTCTCGAAGGCACGTCGTGCCGGCGTAGGACTTCCCCTGCCGGGCGCGGGCAGGAAGTCTGCCCGAGCGCGGCGCAGCGACGACCAGGTCGATGGAGCAGGTCTCGGTGGGTCGCGGGCGGAGCCGTCAGCGACCCGGTCCCGTGCGAGCCTGCAGGCCCTGAAGAGGGAATCCACCAAGGCGGGCTCGCCCACTGCACTCGCGCGTCATGCGCGCGCCGCAGCCAGGAAACGGCCGCCCTCTGAACGGTCCGCGGCCGCTCGAGACGCCGCCCGTACCAAGGGCGCGCGCGGAAGGTCACGGGCCGCCAAGAAGGCTGCCGGAACTCGGCGCCAGAGAGGTTGACGGATCCACCGGGCCCGAGCCCGCTCCCAGCGATGCGTCGCGGGTGATCCGCCAGGACTCCGGCGTCGCGACGTGACCGTGCTCGGGTTTGACGGCGGAGCGCCGAGTTCCGACGGTCAACTCCCGCAAGTCACGAGTGCGGACGTTCAGTCATGCCGCGGCCTCTAACGACCATCACACGAGCTCCAGCCCTCCTTCGATCGCATTCGCCGCGAAGGGGGCACGGAGGACCGCCATCGTCCGCAAGCCCGTGCGTCGTTTGCCGAGACCTGTCGAGAGTACGAATCCCGCAAGGCGCCCGGTTCGGCGCGTGAACCGAGGGTGCGTCGACGACGGCACGCGGCGCACCGGCGCCCACCGCGCCGCCGGAGACGAGACGGCGCGGATTGCCGCCCGAGTGCGCGAACGACGACCTCCCGGGCGACGTCGGTGCCGACCCATCCGCTCCATCCACGCGTCGCAGCTGGCGGATCGGGGGGGTCGCCAGAAAGCGACGGCGCAACCCCGCCCGCGCGACGTCGCGCGGTTACATGCGTCATCCTCCAAAACTGCGAACCAGGGCGTCGGCCGCCGCTGCGTAGGCATTGGCCTTCAACGAACCCACTTGAGACTGGTCAGATTCGGTGCGGTCGACATGCGCGCTGGACGAGACATCCTCGAACGGCTCCGGCAGGAACATCTCCCAATTCCCGCTCCGAACGTCGACGAGCGCGACCTTGAGGCGGATCCGCATACGCTGTTCCTCGTCCGGAATCATCCAGCCGACGATCGGGACCCAGGAGATCGCCTTCGTTCCCATGTCCTCGCGTGCGGTCTCGAGCTGCCCCCAGTAGACGACGACCTTCTCGTATCCTCCACGCGCAGCGGCGAGTCGGAGGCCGCGTCCATACCCGGGATCCGGTGCCGGAGCGGATCCTGGTCCAGACCGTGAGGCGACGCCCTGCGGAATTCCACTGAACGTGCCCACGGAATACGAGCTGCCGAGCGCCGTGAGCATCGGTTCGTCGGGAATCATCGCGCCGGACTGCACGAGCAGGACGCGGCATCCGCGCGGCAGATTGACCGTGCGTCGACCCTCCAATGCGCCGGCGATCTCGCGATCCGAGACGGACGTCGCGTTCTCGATACCAAGCACATCGAACTCGGCGAGCTCGCCCCGATAGAGGAAATTGATATCGCCGCTCCCGGAACCAGAGTCGGAGATCGAGCGGGTGTGGCACCCGACGGAGGTCAAAAGCACGGCGATGACGAGGGCCCGGACTGCTGTCTTCTTCTGATTCACGCCTCTCTCCCCTCGCGACACTGCCGATCCGCTCCCGCACGGCACATGCCGATCGTGACGGCGCGCAGTATCGGGTCGAGCCGATCGATCGATCGTCAAGGTGGGGCGGCTCGCACGCGGTTTCACTTTGGGCCGGACGCCGCATGGCAAGGGCGAGAAAGCCCCGCGGATCTGCGACGCCGGATCCATGGGCGCGACACCCCGGGACGAATCAGACGTCGGCACGGATGCCGTCGCTTCGCCGCCGGGCGCAGCATGGTCACCGCAGGCTTCGATCGAACGTCCCGCCCGCTCCTCCGGAAGTCGACCTTGGTCGATCGGGCAGCCATTCGAGTGCTCGACGGTCGTCTCGAGAAGTCGATGGGACCGCGTCGCGCGGCGGAACGGAGATTCGCCCGAGACACCGTCGGGCCGCACGTCGTGGCGACACGATTCCCGGCAACGGCGGGCCAACGTGCGTCCACCCGGGAGGAACCGATCCGACTCGCCCGCCTGGGGTCCGCGGATCGAGCGGCGCGACCATTCGTGGGCGTCGCCGGCTTGCTGGGAAATGCGAGTTCGCACCCGCGGACCTGGACCGAACAGTCCACCAACCGGAACTCGAAGGGACGCGCGCATTCCTGCGTGGATCTCCCCCTATCCGGATCACAATCGACACCTGGGGACTCGCCGCGAGTTGTCTGAGGTGCTCAGGCTCGCACGGCCTCTTCCCTCGCAGCCTAAGATCTGGGTTGCGCGCGCGGAACGTCGTCCCCTGACGACGAGCGCGGGAATCGCCGCTGGAGTTTCGGCAACTCCATCATGCGACGGCTACGGGGAATGCCACGACGGGAGACCAAGCAACCATGGATTCGAGCGAAGGCATGGACCCACACGCGCTCGACGCCAAACACGGCGTGGAGCCCACCACCGCTGCCGTTCAGCATTATCTCGACGAGCTCGGAAGTGGCGCTCCCGCTGAGCCCGTCATCCGCGCGTTGCTGGGCCGATCGGCGGCGCGGTTGCATCTCCTCTGCACCACGCTCCTGCTTCGGGGATATCGCCGCCTGACGCGCCCGCCGGTGAGCCTGCAGTCGGACGAGTTGCTCAGCGCGGTCGTGGCGCGCCTGCTCGGCGCAATGCGCGAGGTGCGTCCTCGAAACGTGCGCCAGTTCTTCGGCCTCGCGAACCGGCACATGCGTTGGGAGCTGAACGACGTCGCGCGGCGCCTCGACGAGCAGAGCGCCACCGTCGAACTCCAGGAGGGCGAGGTCGCCGCGCCCGAGACGAGCGGATCCGCAGTCAGCCTGACGACGCTCCGAATGCTCGACGCGATCGACGCGCTGCCCGACGACGAACGCGAGGTCTTCGATCTCCTGCGCATTCAGGGAATGACCTACGCGGACACTGCGGTGGTCCTCGGGGTTTCCGAGAGCACCGTTCACCGACGGCTCAACCGCGGCCTCGTGATGCTCGAGGAGAAGCTCGCGGATCTACGTCCGGCGGTTGAAGGCCGCTGACTGCGCCGATGGACGAGGAGGCGACGATCCGTGACCTGCTCGAGGAAGCGCTGAACTCGGGCCGTACTCCGGGCGAGGTCTGCGCGGATCATCCCGAGCTACTCGGCGCGGTCCAGCGACGGTGGCTCCGGATCCAAGACCTGGCTCGCGATCTCGAACACATATTCCCGACCTCTGGACGCGCCTCGCCGCAGCGAGACGCATCGCATGCCGGTGGACAGCGGGAACTGCCGCGGATCCCAGGGTACGAGGTGTGGTCACTCATAGGACACGGCGGGATGGGCGCCGTGTACAAGGCACTGCACCTGAAGCTCGACCGGGTCGTGGCGGTCAAGATGCTCATCGGAGGAGACCCCGCGATCGCAAGAGAACGCGCGGCCCTCTTGCGTGAAGCCCGTACGGCAGCGGGGCTCGGCCACCGGAACATCGTCGAGGTCTTCGACGCCGGCGAGGCCGACGGCCACCCATTCTTCACCATGGAGTTCGTCGAGGGCGGCAGCCTCGCGGAGCAGTTCCGAGGTGTTCCTCGCCCACCCCGCGAAGCGGCGGAACTCGTCGCCGTGATCGCAACGGCCGTCCAGGCGGCCCACGAGAAGGGCGTCGTGCATCGCGACATCAAGCCCGGCAACATCCTCATCACCGCAGATGGGATCCCGAAGGTCAGCGACTTCGGCCTTGCGCGGTCCATCGGCGACGGTGCGGCGACGACGGGCGCAGCGCGGCTCGGGACTCCGAGCTACATGGCGCCGGAGCAGGCGCTGGGCTCGCCGGACGCCTTCGGTCCGCGGGTCGACGTCTACGCGCTCGGCGCCCTTCTCTACGAGGCGGTCACCGGTCGCCCGCCGTTTCGTGCGAGTTCCCCCCTGGAGATCCAGCGACAGGTGATCTCCGATGAGCCCATTCCCCCGTCGCACATCAACCCGCGGGTCCCACGCGACGTCGAGACGATCGCGCTCCGGTGTCTGCAGAAGCGCCCGTCAGCGAGGTATGCGTCGGCTGGAGAGTTGGTCGCGGACCTTCGCCGCTTTCTCGCTGGCGAAGCGATCGTCGCACGAAAGACACCTGCCGTCGTCCGCGCGATCAAATGGACGCGGCGGCATCCGACGGTAACGACTGCTCTCGCATTCTCGATCCTGGTCGTCGTCGCAGGGGTCGTTGCAGCGGCGAACTCGGTCGCGGAAGCCGCCGCTTCGCGACGGCTCGTCGAAAACGCGTTGGAGGAGGTCGAGCGGTCACAGCGCGCTTCGGATTGGCGAGGCGCGAGACCGGCGCTCGTCCGCGCCTCACTTCACCTCGGCGGGGACGGACCGGCGGATCTGAAGGCGCGGCTTGCCACCGTGCAGCGGGCCGATGACGTGGCGGCGCGCCTCGATGCCGCACGAATCGCACGCGCCCTCGCATCAGGGAGCCGCGAATCGATGAGCCAAACCGATCGCGACTACGCGGCGCTCTTTCGCGACGCCTGTGGCGCGACGGTGGAAGAGGCACCAGAAACATCGGCGGCGAAGATCATGACATCGACCATCTCCGCGACGATGGTCGGCGCCATGTATGACTGGATGCTCTGCGAGCCACTGGCGGCGCGACGTCGGGAGTGGATCCTCGCGGTCCTCCGGATCGTGGACTCGGATGGAGGCGGATGGCGGGATCGATCGCGCGACCCCAACGCATGGGACGACCGCTCGGCACTTGCGCGCGCGATCTCGGATTCGACCGTCCCGGGGCAGCCGACGGATTACTTGCTGTGGCTCTCCTACCGCATGCGGGAGCTGGGGCGGGATCCGACCTCGTTTCTCCGGAGGGTGCAGGCCGCGCACCGCACGGACTTCTGGGCAAACTACGTGCTGGCGGAGGCGCTCTATGGACACCGGGAGTTCGATGAGGCGATCCGGTTCTTCCAAGCCGCCATCGCGATTCGTCCCGACGTGGCGTTGGCACACAACAACCTCGCCAAGTGTCTCCGCAACCTGAACCGCCACGGCGAGTCGCTCGACGCACTTCAGGAAGCGCTTCGGCTCGACAGCCAGGCGTTGCCGGTTCGGGGGAACCTGGGCATGGCGCTCATGCTCCTGGGGCGACACGCGGAGGCGCTCCCCCATTTCGAGTTCGGCGTTCGGGCGCAGCCGGGTCATGTCCAGTTCCGCGTCGATTTCGGGAACACCCTCGTCGCACTCGACCGCAGAGACGAAGCCGCGGAGCAACTCGAGGCAGCAGCCCGGCTTGACGGTGGGTCGTACGTGACGCGGGAAGCGTTGCTCACGGGTCTCCTTCGGACGAACCAGGGATCGAGGGCCGTGCCGATCGCTCGAGCCATGATCCAAGGCGATCCCACCCGATACGCGTCATGGGATGGAGTCGCCGAGTTCCTGCTCTTCATCGGAGCGACGAAGGAATACGAGGCGACCCGAACCCGGCTCCTCGATGCCTTCGCGTCGACTTCCGACCCGATCGTCTGCGAGAGGCTCTGTCGAGCTTGCGCACTCTCTCCCATGTCGGATCCGGCGATCCGATTCGCCTCGGCGGCGATCGAACGCGCCATGGAGCGCAGGGATGAACGATCCGGCATTTAGCTACCGGCTTTGAAGCTGACGGCGGCGCTGTTGAAACTCCGGACGGGTCAGGCAGAAGCGGCACTCGAGATGGTCGAGGCGGACGACGGCGTGCGAGCGCGCCCTCCGCTCTGGCAGCTGATCCTCGCGCTTGCACTTTCGGACCTCGACCAGAGAGTCGCTGGCGTGGCGGCGCTCGGCGCGGCGGCGGCGCGTACCGACAACCGGCATGCGGCGGCGAGCAGTCGTGAGCTCTGGATCAGCGGGATTCTCCGACGGGAGGCCGAATCGAAGCTCCTGCCGCATCTCGATGCTTTCGTACGCGGCGAGTACTGGCCGAGCACGCGCGACGAACGGTTGGCGCTCATCGCGACGAGCGAGGATCGCGGCATGCCCTTCGCTCGTGCACGACTGATCGCGGACGCATTCGCTGAGGATCCCACCCTCGCGCGGGACTTGTCCACGGGGCTTCGATACCGCGGGGCTTGCGCCGCCGCCGCCTGCGGAATCGGGCGTCCGGCGGACCGCCCGGCGATCACTCCCGAGGAACAGGCCTCCTGGCGTGCCAGATCTCTTGGCTGGCTTCGTGACGAGCTGTCGGCAATCCGTCAGGAAGCATCCCCTCAGTATCGATCGGCATTGCTCTCCGAGTGGCTGAACGACGGCGAACTGAGGGGGCTTCGGGATCCAGCGCAGCTCGCCACCCTTCCTCCGGCGGAGCGGCTGGCGCTCGAAGCGCTCTGGGCCGACGTGATCGCTGCGCTCGCGAACCGTCCCGACTGACGCTCGCGGGCGGCGGCGCCGCCGTGGGGGTGCTCCACGCTCAGTGGAGATGCGGGGGCATCCCCTCCCCCCATCACGCATCACTGAAAGGAGATCGCATGCAATCCAGTCCGACGCTGGTTCTCGTCGCCGCGGCGTCGATCCTCGCCGGCGCCGCCACGTGCGTGCTCCCCCTCCACGAGAAGGAGAACCCCATGAGCCGTTTCCCTTTTGCACCTGAGGAATTCGCGGTCGCCGACCAGTCCGGAATCCGCCCGTTTCGTGTCGCGATCGCCGAGGAAGCACTCGTCGACCTCCGCCGCCGGATCGCTGCGACACGATGGCCTGAGAAGGAAACGGTCACGGATCACACGCAAGGCGTTCAGCTCGCGACGATGCAGGCTCTCGCCCGCTACTGGGTGAACGACTACGACTGGCGGAAAGTCGAGGCACGCCTCAATTCGTTGCCCCAGTTCATCACCGAGATCGACGGACTCGACATCCACTTCATCCACGTTCGATCGAAGTCCGAGACCGCGTTGCCGATGATCGTGACGCACGGATGGCCGGGATCGATCATCGAGCAGATGAAGATCGTCGATCCTCTCACGAATCCCGAGGCGCACGGCGCGAGCGCCGCCGACGCGTTCCACCTCGTCATCCCGTCGATCCCAGGCTACGGGTTCTCAGGTCGGCCGACGGCTACGGGCTGGGACGAAGCCCACATCGCACGCGCGTGGGTCGTCCTGATGAAACGACTCGGATATTCCCGGTTCGTCGCGCAGGGAGGCGATTGGGGCGCCATCATCACGGACATGATGGGCGTGCAGGCCCCTCCGGAGCTCCTCGCCATACACACGAACATGGCAGGCGTGTTTCCACCCGCCATCGATGCGCGTCTCGCCACCGGCGGATCACCGCCCCCCGGGCTCAGTGACGATGAGAAGCGCGCATGCGAGCAGGTGTCGTTCGTCTACACGAAAGGAATCGCCTACGGTTATCAGATGGGCTTGCGGCCCCAGACGCTCTACGGGATCGCAGACTCGCCGATCGGCCTGGCGGCCTACATGCTGGACCACGATGCGCAGAGCTATGCGCACTTGGCACGGCTGTTCGTCGAAGGGCGCGCTTACGGTGATCTGACGAGAGATGACGTCCTCGACAACATCACGATCACGTGGTTGACGAATACGGCGCTTTCTTCCGCTCGGCTCTACTGGGAACGGAAGGTCCCTTTCTTCACGGTCAAGGGTGTGACCGTGCCAGCCGCAGTGAGCGTATTCCCCGAGGAGCTCTACGAGGCTCCGCGGAGTTGGGCAGAGCGCGCCTACCCGAAGCTCATGTACTTCAACAAGCTCGACCGCGGTGGACATTTCGCCGCCTGGGAGCAGCCCGGCCTCTTCACCAAGGAGCTGCGCGCCGCGTTCAAGACGCTCCGCTGACACGCGCCGTGGGCGCTGGTGCCAGGATGATCGTCGGATGCGCGCCGGCGGGGTTGCCTGTCAGTGGTGTGTCACCGCAACCCTGGAGGTATGACCGATCGTTGGATCACCTGACAGCCCGTCGAAGAACGCGCGAAGTCCCCTGCGATCTCGAACGTGATCGATGCGACTCGTCGAGGACCAGCGCACGTCGCGCCCAAGGCGCCGACCGCAAGTCCCCGACGTGGCCTCAAAGACCCCGAGCGCGACAATGCGAGCGGAGAGCGCAGCGAGCGACGGCCGCGCACACATCCCCGCCCGTGTTTCGGAGATGCAGCCCCCCGAAACGACCAACGTCACCGGCTGTTCACCGATGGCGTCGTGTGTGGTGCCAGCGTTGCAGCTGGTCAAGCTCCCCAATGCCAACACTGTTCGTACGCCTCTCTTCGAGAAACGCTGTGCTCGTGATTCAAAGCGCGCGGCCCTTCGCCGCTTGATCACGGAGGAGGAACGTCTTGGGGTACTTCCCCTCGCCGCACAGCTTGAACGATCCAAAGTCCTTGAACCAAGGACCGTCAGGTGCGTCGGGGCCGGTCTCCCTCCACAGCTTCAATGCGTAGAGGTCCTCCGCCGAGACTTTGCGCTGACGAACACGCTCGAACAGGTGGTCGCGGAGAGCCGCGGGAAGATCCGTCCATTGGATCTTCGGCATCAGTCACCGAACGTGAGCCGGGCAAGTTCCGACTTCAACTGCTCCTGCTCCCGAGGATCTTTCGATCGAACCAAGCGGTCCGCGATCTCATGGAATCTCTTCTTCTCGGCTTCCTTCGCCTCGAGGCCGGCCTCCACGAGATCTACGAGCACTCGATTCGCACTCTTGCGGCATGCCTTCGCAAGGCTCCGAACCCGCCGTGCGGTCTTCAGGGGAAGACTCACGCTCTGCCGGACCGGCTTCTCGTTTTGCGACATTGAACCAACGTACACCACTCTGCACCATTCTGCAACATCTTCGTGCGCTCGCGCCCGTGACGCGGTTTCAACGCGACGCCGGGCACAAATCGGCTGCTCCCAACTTACGACTTGGGGAGTGATTCGCGCCTCGATCGCGACGTCGATGGGCTGCACGCCACATCGCGCCCGGGAAGTCTGATGAAAGGCGGCGAGGCGGGTGGCCCGACTTGCCGGCGACGCGGGCTGCGTCCGAGTCAGCGAAGTCGCGCCCTGCCTCATCGTGCAGATGACCTCTTCAATCACAGCGACCTCGCAGCCGTCGTTGGTGCCTGTCTCACCTCACCACTGAAGTGGGAGTCGATACCGGGCAACGTGAGGGTCGGCAACGACGACAAAGGGCTCCCCACCCCCTCCCTCGTCAACGTCACGAAGATTCTCGTGGTCGACAAGTCGCTACTTCGAGATCGCGCTGGCGCGCCGTCGGCGGTGAATCTGATGGTCGTCGACGAGGGCGAGAGTTCAAGGGTGGTTGCGCGCTCACCTCAGCGTCGGCTGCGGCCCGACGGTCATGTACTGGCACGGCGGTTGGGACTGCGGGTGCTTCGACCAGTGCTGCAGGAAGCTCGCGATGAAGTCCTGCTCGGCTCCACGCGCTGATCCGTCGAGGCGACATTGGATTCGACCGCAGAGGTTCACGTTGATGACTCCCACGTCGCGGTTCGCCCGATCGACGATGTACAACTCGTACGCCTCCATGAGGACCTCCCGCTGCTGCGACGACCACCCATGGGCGGCGCACGCATCCCTGATCGAGTCCAACCATGAGGAGTCTGGCCAGAGATAGGCCATCTCGATCTCACCGTTCTTCATCTCGCCGACCCACAACCCGTCGATCCCACCGTCGAAGGACGGGATTCCAGCGTTCAGCAGGTTCTCGCGAATGCGGCACGTGACGGCGTGAGAGAGTTCTTCCCGGTCCGTGCCGGCGTCGACGTCTACCAGCAAGGTGCTCCCGGATTCAGTCCAGGTCACCAGGGCTTCCAGGACGCCCTGGTCGGTTGACGCCAACAGCGCGAATGCGCTGCGGGTTGCAGGATCGTCACGGACTTCGAACCGAGATGCTCCGGCGGCGCGCTCCAGCATCTCGCGTGGCGGCGGGCGACCAGACTCCATCTCCACGCGAAATCGCCGGAGGGGCATCAGGACGACTGCGCGACTGAGATTCACCGGTACGACCAACGATGGCGGTTCCGGCGAGTTCGCCTCCGGATTCGACGCTGAGACGTCAGCCTCGGTCGAACTTCCGGGCATCTGGCACCCGGATAGAACGGCCCCAAGAAATCCAGCGACGATCAGCGTTCGGATGCGCCGGTTCATGTAGGTCGAGACGCCTCTGATCGGCGATCGTAACCCGGCCTTTGGGACCACCTGTTAACCAACCGAAGGCTCCGCGAGAGAGCGCCAGAGAGTTCGAGAGTGGTTGCGCCAAGGCACCAATCGCAACCACGGGAGTTGGCCTCGCGGGCCCCGGGGCCAACGATGCGAACAGAGAGCGGGGCGGGCGACGGCCGGACGCGCATCTCCGCCCACGTTTCTCAGATGCAGCCCCCCGAAACGACGAACGCCACCGGCTGTTCACCGATGGCGTCGTGGATGGTGCCAGCGTTGCGGCTGGTCAAGCTCCCCGGGTAGGGATCGAACCTACAACCAAGTGATTAACAGTCACCTACTCTACCATTGAGCTACCGGGGAATGGCGCGGCGGACGAGGGTCCGCCAGAGCGCGGGGAGTGTAGAAGCGAGGGTCCGCGCCATCAAGGTGTGAGCACCCGGCTCGACCAGTCGACCGCGCGGGCGGCCGCGATGGCGGTGGATGTGCGGCGAAACCGTCACCCCGGCGCGCGTGAGATGGCGGCCGGGCGCAGCGCGAGCCGGGGTCGCGGCTGCGACCCGGCCAGGGCGCGGATAAGTCCGGCGCCGCGCAGCGGCGTCAGAAGGCGTGGTAGTCGAACTTCTGACCTCCGATCGAGGCTTCGAGCATCAGTCCACCCTTGGTCATCGTGAAGACGGCGACGCCGTCACGATAGTCGACGGGGGTCGCAGCGCCGGACCGAACGGCGACGGCGGATGCGTTGCCCGCGAACTCGAACGACCCGGCCTTGAACGCATCGAGCGTCGCCTTGTCCTTGAAGAAGACGATCTCGCGGTATTCCTGCCCGCCGATCTGGAGGCCGATGCTGCCCTGAGAAAGAGCCGTGTGGCCAATCCGCGCGCCCTTCTCGAAGACGTGTCCCTCGCCGTAGGCGCCGCCGACGACGAGCCCGCCCTTGCCGACGGACGGAAACACGGCGTACCCCTCCGCCGAATCGAAGAACTTCGAAAGGCTCGGATCACGAGATTTGAACACGGTGATGGCATCGTCGACCTCGAGCTTGAGCACCTGGCTGTCGACGCTGTTCGGGTTGCTCGACGCGCCCGAGCTCGAGCACCCGATGCACGAAAGACCGATTGCCGCCGCAGTCACGTACCGAATCAACTTCATCGTCAGTCCTCCAATGGCCTCCGGGGTGCATGGACAACCGATCGCCCCCGGCAGATTTCCCGCCGAACTGTACGCGCTCCGGGCGATGGATCACCCCCGCCCAGCTCTCGCGACCCATGACGGACGTCGCATGCGACGTCGGCGGGCCACCGATCGTTTCATAGAATCCGCGCCCAACCCCGATCCCGCGATTGGACCGGGACCTGACGTGTAATGGGCTGTCATGAAGAAAATCCTCATCGGCGTCGTCGTCGGAGCCATCCTGGGTGCGATCGACGGATGGTCCGCTCTCCTTTCCGCCCCGACGGATCCCGAGGTCCGTGACGGCATCTGGGGAATCATCCTCGGGTCGACCGCCAAGGGCCTCGTCGCCGGGGCGATCACCGGCCTGATCGCCCGCAAGCTGCACAACCTCGTCCTCGGCATCGTGGTCGGCGCAGCAATCGCCATGCTCTTCGCCTGGCTCGTCGCCATGAACATGAAGGCCGAGACCGGTAAGGACTACTACATGGAGATCATGCTCCCCGGCACGATCGTCGGCGCGATCGTCGGGTTCGCCACGCAGCGCTACGGCAGTCCCGCACCGCCCGCTCCCGTCCCCTCGCGCTGATCGCCGTAGGGGTCCCCGCCGTCACACGCGCATCCGCTTCCAGCGTCCCTTCCGGAACATCACGGCACCGAGCAACGCCATCAGCGAGAACGCCGTCGTGATGGACCAGAACACTCCGATCGGGCCGATGCCCGTGTGCGCCGTGATCCACCACGCAATCGGGATCTCGACGACCCAGGAGCAGACGACGTTGATGAGCGTCGGCGTGCGGGCGTCTCCGGCACCGTTCAGCGCCTGGGTCAGCACCATGCCGAACGCGTAGAGGGGGAATCCAAGCGCCACCGACCGCAGGCATTGGACTGCCACGGCGATGGCGTGCGGATCCTCGGCAAAGAACGCGCCGAGCTCTTCCGCGAAGATCGCCATGAGCCCACCGAAGATGCCCAGGACGACGATGTTCACCTGGCACGCCCGCCAGGCGGACTTCTCGGCGCGGTCGGCGCGACCTGCGCCCAGGTTCTGGCCGACGAGCGTCGCCGCCGCCGAGGCCAACCCCCACGACGGAAGCAACGCGAACACGATGATCCGCAACCCGACCGTGTAGCCCGCGAGCACGTGCTCGCCGAAGCGCGAGAGGATCCGCACGAGCACGGTCCAACTCGCCGTCGCGATCAGGGATTGCATGACCGTCTCACGCGCGAGGTCTACGAGCGTCGACAGAAGCGCCCAATCGGGGCTGAGGTCGTGCCGTGTCACCCGCAAAACGCCGCGCCCGCGCCACAGCTGGCGCGCCTGGTAGAGAACTCCGATTCCGCGCCCGACGACCGTCGCCGCCGCGGCGCCGATGAGGCCGACCCCGCCGATCCCGGCGACGCCGCGCACGAGCACGCCGCCGAGCACGATGTTGATCGCGTTCGCGATCCACAGCGTTCTCATGGCGATCGCCGCATCACCGGCCGCGCGGAACACTCCGTTGATCACGAAGAGCAGCATGATGATGAACGACGACCCGAGCATCGTCGCGGTGAATGGCCTGCCGAGTGCGACGACCTCCTCGCTCCCCCCCATGACCCGAAGGAGGTCACCGGCGAATATCACGCCGAGAAGCGAGATCGGCACGGCAACCGCGATGGCGATGGCGATCGCGAGCACGGCCGCTCGCGCCGCGCGACGCGGGTCACCCTCCCCGATTCGTCTCGAGACCACCGCCGATGCGCCGACGGACAACCCGATCGCGAGCGCGTAGAGGATCGCCATCATCGCTTCCGTGATCGAAACGACGGCCGTCGCCGTGCTCCCGAGCGGCTTGATCCAGTAGATGTCCGCGATGGCGAACAGCGATTCCATCGCCATCTCGAGGATCGTGGGGATCGCCACGAGGGCGATGGCCTGCCCGACGGGAATGGACGTCAGGTTGCGCCGCGTCCCTCGGAGCGACTCGGCGAGCGTCGCTCGCCAGCCGAGGCGGGCGTCGGCATCGACTGTCGCCGAGGCGTCGGTTGCGATGGTGTCGGAGTCGGACATCGGTCTGCTGGGCGAGCTCGTTCGGAGCCGGGAGGCGCGCATGCTACCGAAGCTGCGCCCAACCCCCTGAAACCAACCCTGAGCCTGGGGCATCGAAACGGCATGCAGTCCCCCCTTCATCCAGCGCGAGTCCGATCGTGAGGCGCCCAACGTCCCTCCGAATCGGGATCCCGCGCGCAGCGGCCATCTGTGCCGCGACCACGATCCTCACGCTCGCGACCCTTGCGATTCGGAGCCGCGTCACCGGCGGCGAAGCTCAGCCGTGGCCCTTCCACCTGGACGTCGCGATCGCGCTCCTCACGGCACTCGTCGCATTCGTCCCTCGAGGCGACGCCGCGACGGCGCGCGTCGCCGCCACAGGCCTCGTGGCGACCATCGCGACGCTCCTGGTCGCCAGTGCGCACGACGGTTCGGCGACGACCGCCCCGCTCCTCCCTGCATTCACGCTCGTCGCCATGGCGGGCGGAACGGCGACCGGAGCCCTCGCACGGCTTCTTCCTCAGAGACCCGCGATGGCCCGACCGCGCGCCACGTCGCAGCCATCGCGGCGCATCCTGATCCTCGGCGGAGGCTTCGCCGGGGGGGCCGTCGCACGCGCGCTCGAACGCGCGCTCGCGCGCGACCCTCACGTTCACATCACGCTCGTGAGCGACACCAATCACCTGCTCTTCACACCGATGCTGTCCGAAGTCACGGCCGGCAGCCTCGAAGGAAGTCACATCAGCGCCCCGCTGCGCGGGTTCCTTCGTCGCACGGACGTCCTCCTCGCGAAAGTCACGGCCATCGACTCCGCCAGCCGCCGCGTCGACGTCGAGTCGCTCGTCGACGGTCGCAGCCGCACGCTCGAGGCCGACGAGCTCGTCGTCGCACTCGGCGCAACCCCGACCTTCTTCGGCTTGAAGGGAGTCGAGCGGCACGCGCTCACGTTCAAGAGCCTCCCGGACGCACTCGCGATTCGCAACCGCGTCATCGGCATGCTGGAGCAGGCGAACGCCGACGACGACCCCGACCGCCGTCGCGAGCTTCTGACGTTCGTCGTCGCCGGAGGTGGATTCGCCGGAGTCGAGCTCGTCGGTTCGCTCAACGACTTCGTCCGGGGCGCCATTCGCTCGTTCCCTCGCATCGACCCAGGCGAGCTCTCACTCGTCCTCGTTCACCCGGGCGAGCGCATCCTCCCCGAGCTCTCCGAGGGCCTGGGCCGATATGCCCAGGATGCCCTCGCGCGCCGTGGAGTCCGTTTCGTGCTGAAGGGCCGGGTGAGCGACGCCAGTGCCTCGTCCGTCTCGCTCGCGGATGGCACCGTGATCAAGACGCGCACGCTCGTGTGGACTGCGGGGAACTCACCCAATCCGCTCCTTCGCGCGAGCGGTCTTCCGCTCGATGATCGGGGACGCGTCGTCGTCGATGCCACGCTCGCGGTTCGCGGACGACCAGGTGTCTGGTCCCTCGGCGACGGCTGCGCCGTGCCTGACCTCCTCGCGCCCGGACGATTCCATCCCCCGACGGCGCAGCATGCGATCCGCGAGGCCGCGACCCTCGCTCACAACGTGGCCGGAACGCTCCGCGGCGTCACGCTGGCGCCCTTTCGATTCCGCGCGCTCGGTTCGTTCGCGGTCCTTGGGCACCAGCTCGCGTGCGCGGAGATTCGCGGGCGGCGGTTCTCGGGCTCCTTCGCGTGGTTCCTCTGGCGCACGGTCTATCTGATGAAGCTTCCCGGCCTCGAGAAGAAGATCCGCGTCGCGCTCGACTGGACGATCGACCTGTTCTTCCCGAGGGACCTCGTCCACGTACCCGAACGGAGGATCCGCGAGAGCCCACCCACCGTCGAGGTGCCGCCGGTGCGGGCATCGGCCGCCGTGGTCGCCGAGAGGAGCCTGGCATGACCCTGAACGAACGACCCGCAAAGTCCGTCGCAAGAGGCCTCGTTGCCGGCGCCGTGGGCGGCGCATGTTTCGTCCTGCTCGCGATCCAGGGCGTATGTCCGTTGACGGGAGAGCCGCTCGGCCGACCGACGCCGTGGGTGTTCGACCTGGTGCTCTCCACGCTGCTCGGTCCGGTCTTCACGCTCACGCTCGGTCGCTACGCGAGGGATTCGGGCTCGGGGCTGTGCCTGGGCATGGTCTTCGGATTCCTTTGGTGGATCCTCGGGCCGCTCACTCTGCTGCCCATCGTCACGGGCGGCGCGCCGTGCTGGACCCTGCCCTGCCTCGAACGGGCATTCCCACTGCTCGTCGGCGATGTGGCGGCGTTCGGCGCCGTCGTGGGCCTGGTTCACGCGGCCCTCCATCGCCCGACGGCTCCGATGGGGCGCGACGACGCGATCGTCACGGCGACGACGTGCTCGCGGGCTCGCGCCATCACGTTTGGGGCCATCGCCGGCGCCGTCGCGGGCGGGTTCCTCGCCATCTGGGCACCCGGCGATCTTCCGACACACTCGCTCCGTGTCGCGGAAACGGACTCGCCGATGGCGATAACGCCCGCGGCGCACATTGTCACCAGCACAATCGTCGGCATCACGTATGGGCTTTCGTTCCGACGCCTCGCGACCGACGTCGGCGCCAGCGTCACCTGGGGGTTCGCGTTTGGGACGATGTCCTGGATCATCGGCCCGCTGACGCTCGTACCGTGGTTCATCGGCGGCCACGTTCACTGGTCGCTCGCCGCGGGGCGTGACGCCGCGCCCTGGCTGCGCGGGCACTGGATCTTCGGTCTGACCCTCGGGGTGAGCTACGCCGCGCTCGCGCGCCTGTGGCGGCTCCTGTTCGTCGATTCGGATCCCGTCCTGCGCGCACGCGAAAGCCCGGGACTTAGGGGATTCCGACTGTTCGCGGCGGGATTGGTCGCGGCATCGATCGCCTGGGTCATCACCGGCCCGATTTCGGCGGCGGCAGGTGCCTCGGCGACGACGGCGCCGTGGCTCTGCGCCGCCGCGCTCGGCGTCCTCCACGCGGCGCTGTTCCGATCAGGCGAGGCCACACTCCACCAGAGCCTGGGGTCAGGACTGGTGTTCGGATGCGCCTGCGGCCTCCTCGCCGTCGATCCGTTCGGTGGCGGGGCCTCCCAGGCGAGCGGATCGGTTGCGGGAGGAATCGCAGCTTGGACGGCGTTCGGTGGGCTGCTGGCGACGGTGCAGCGCCTCCTCGTACGGTACCTGCTCGATCGGATCGACGCGGATGCGCGGCCGCCGGGTGCCGCGGACGGCGGCTCGGCGCCGCAGCTGTGGTGGATCGTCGTCGGGTTCGGGGTCGTGCTCGCGATGGTGCTTCATCCCTGACCGGCACCGTCGCCGCCCTTGGGCGCGGCGGGTCGGGATCGGCAGCCTCGCGTCAGGACGACGGAGCGGGCGTCGGCGGGAGCCGTAGGTCCTCCCATCCGCTTGAACCGGCGTCCAACCCGGTCAGAGTTCCCGCCATGTCAACATCCCGCCGAACCCTCATTCTCGCCCTCGCATCCTGCCTTTGTGCCGCGCGCGGGCAGCAGCCCGCGAGTCAACCGCCCCTCGGCCCGGCCAACGCCCCCGCCGCGACGGCGAGCATCACGGCCGCCGACCTGGAGAAGCACCTGCGGGTCCTCGCGAGCGACGAGTACGGTGGCCGCCTCACGGGCACCGAGGATCAGAAGAAGGCCGCCGAGTACATCTCGAAGCACTTCGAGTCGCTCGGTCTCGAGCCATTCGGCGACAAGACGCCGACGGGCAAGCGCGGCTGGACGTACGACTACGACGTCGTGATGACGGAAGTCGCATCTGACAGCGGCC
Source organism: Planctomycetota bacterium (assembly GCA_044222185.1). Classification (GTDB taxonomy): domain Bacteria; phylum Planctomycetota; family CAIWVZ01; genus JBGANV01. The sequence goes on along the minus strand of JBGANV010000001.1, from coordinate 779,833 downwards.
TCTACGTCGGCGACGGGAAGAGGCTCAACGCCAACGGCGTGTGGTGGCCGCTGCGCGCCAAGGGCGACGCCGGAGTGGACATGACCGTGTCGGGCAAGCTCCGCCTCATCCCCAAGGAGGGCAAGATCGCCAAGGGCTCGCTCGAGGGGACGATCCCGGTCGCCATCATCGAACTCGACACGAGTCGGGACGACAAGCTCACGATCAACGAAGCGATGATGAACGGCATGGGACTGGAGGTCGGCAAGGTCCGCGCCGCGGCGAGCAAGTTCGCCACGGGCGGAGCGCAGGCCGGCATCGTCATCTTCAAGTCGTACAACCTCCCCTTCCTCGTCGCGGCGAACATGATGGGCGTCTATCCAGGCAAGCCCATCGTCGGCGACGGCAAGTCGGGCGCGGCGATGTCCGACATGATCCAGAAGCCACGGGTTCCGGTCCTGGCGCTCGGAGGTCCCGACGCCGAAGCGATCTTGAAGCAGCTGGGGCTCGAGCCGAAGGTCTTCGACAGCGATCCCCGCCAGAAGGATTCGACGGCGACGTGCCGCCTGAAGCTCAAGATGAGCCGGAAGCCGGGCAAGGCGACGGACGTCGTCGCCGTCTTGCGTGGGAGCGATCCGTCGCTGTCAGCAGAAGCGGTGGTCTACTCCGCTCACATGGATCACGTCGGGCGCGCAGCCGATGGCAGCGTGTTCAACGGGGCCGACGACGACGGGTCCGGAACGGTGTCGTTGTTGGAGCTCGCCGAAGCCTTCGCCGCGCTGAAACCCGGGGAGCGCCCCAAGAGGAGCATCGTGTTCCTCTCCGTCTCCGGCGAGGAACTGGGGCTGTGGGGTTCGGCCGCATACGCCGAGAACCCCACGTGGCCTGCCGACAAGCTCATCGCCGACATCAACATCGACATGATCGGACGGAGCACCACCAAGATCCCCGAGGACACGGTGGCCGTCACGCCCACGTATCGACACGACAAGTACTCGACGATCGTGCGCAGCGCGCACACGCTCGCGAAGAGCTTCGGCCTGGAATTCGGCGACGGCGACCGCTTCTACGCGCGCAGCGATCACTACAACTTCGCGAAGAAGGGCATCCCGGTCGTCTTCTTCTGCGACGACGAACACGCCGATTACCACCTCCCGAGCGACGATGTGGACCGGATCGAGTTCAAGAAGATGGAGCGGATCGTCCGCATGGCGTTCCTCCTCGGGCTCGACACGGCCAACGGCCAGTCGCGACCGGAGACCATCGGGCGGCAGCCATCCTGGACGAACCTGGAGGGCGACGTGACGCCACCCGCCCCGGCGACCGAAAGCAAGCCCGTCAAGAAAGAGCGGTGACCGGGAGCGGATTCGATCCTGCGGTGTCCTGGATGTGCGGAGCGAGCCTCACCCGCTCGAAACACGACCCATGAACACCAAAGCGCTCACGGAATCAGCCCTCCTCGGCCAGATGGAATTCCTGCGGGCCCTCGCCCGCACGCTCGTCGGCCCCGGCCCGGACGCCGACGACCTCGCACAGGATGCAGCCCTCCGCGGCCTGCGAGGAAGGCTGCGTGACGAAGGCGCGATCCGAGGCTTCATCCGGAGCGTCACGGGCCACACCGCCATCAACGCGTGGCGTTCCCGCGCCCGGCGCGAGCATCACGAGACGGCAGCGCGCACGGCGCGCACGGCCGAGCCGACGGTGGACCTGGTTGCCCGGCGAGAGGTGCTCGCCACCGTGGTACGTCGCGTGATGGCTCTCGAAGAACCCTATTCCACGGTCATCATGCTCCGGTACTACGACGGCCTGTCGACGGTGGAGATCGCACGGAGGCTCGCGATCCCTGAAGGCACCGTGCGCAGCCGGCTTTCCCGTGCGATCGCGCAGCTTCGGGAGGAACTGGATGAGTCCTGCGGTGGTCGCGAGCGGTGGGCGCTTCCGCTGGTCCCGCTCGGGACGGCGGCGTCGGGCGCCAAGCTCGGTGTGCTCTCCGCAGCCGCGGCGCTGCTCGTGATCGCAGTCGGAGTCGTGCAGTTCACGTTCTCTCCCCGTTCGAGTTTCGCGCCCACGCCAGTCCACGAACCGCGATCGGGCGTGCCCGCCCCGGAGGCCCCCGGTCCGGTGCAGCCGTCCCGCCCCAACGACTCCCCGCCCGTTCGGCCGATGCCGCTCGAACCAGACGCGAAGGAACCGATGGCGGGAACACCGCCACCCTGGGTCGTCCAGGTCCGAGACGCGTCGGACGGAGCGTTCGTCGTCGGCGCATCGGTCTGGTGGGTGATCCCGGACCTTCTCGGGCCCGCGGCTCGCGAAGCCTGGAGCGCCAACGACGGAAACGTGGAGCGCGAGATCCGATCCGCGCGTCAACCGCAGGAGACGGACGCCACCGGCACCGTTCGGATCCCTCGGTCCGTCCGCTCCATCGAGGTCGTCGCCGAGCACGGTGGGAGGTGGGGCAAGACGCGAATCGTTCCGCCGCGATCTCAACCGCCCCGATCGATCGTCGTGAACGTCGAGGCGGACCGCAGCTCGTGGATCGAGGCGCGTGGAGTCGACGGGCGCGGCGCGGCTTCGGTCCCGCTCGAACTGCGTCGAGGCGACGTCTCGGAACTCGTCGTGTGGCGCGGGACGACGGGCGAGGATGGGCGGGCCGAGGTCCGCCATGCCCAGCACTTCGCGCGCAGCCTGGCTTCGCAGTCGCTCGTGCTCGCGGCAACGGGAGCGTTCGCCGAGTCCGCAGGCGTCCCGATCGAGGGATCGAAGCTGGCGGAGTCCACGATTCCGTACGCCGTGACCGCTGGTACGTCGGCCACCGTCTCCCCCAAGGAGCCGAGGTCCGCGCCGATCGCGAGAGTCCGTCCCGTGGACCCGGCGACGGGTCAGGCCCCACGTGAGAGGTCGATGCTGCTCGCAGGGCCACCGAACCCCGCCGGGGCGACGCTGCTGCGCGGACTCGAGACGATCCCGGCGGACGCGGACGGGACGTTCGCCATCGAGCGGCAATTTCTCGCACGCTTTGCGCCCGAGGCATCTCTTCAGCTGCTCCTGCTGGACGAGCTGGGACTTGCGGTTCGGGGAGCCGTCCTCGACGCATCGGCCCTGCGCACGGCGTCGGTCACGCAGCCGATACCGTTCCCACCGCTCCCGATCATCGCCGCAGGGAAAGCACTGAGTGCCGCGAGCAAACCGCTCGGTGGCGTCGTCATCGCGATCGAGGTTCCATTGGACACCCCCGCGTTGCAGCCCTCGTCGTCGAGGCCGGCGTTCCGGCCCGCGCTGTGGACGACGGAGCCGGCGCTGACCGGTCTCACGGACGAGGATGGGCGGTTCGCCATCCGAGGGCTCACGACGACGACGCGGCTCGGAATCCGCGCCCGCTCCAGCGATCAGATGGTGCCCCCGTCCTTCACGTTCGACGTCGGTGCGACGGAGCTCGTCGTCGTGTTCTCGCAGTCGGAGCGCGCATCGACGGGAACGATCACCGGAACCGTGACGTTCGACCCGGGCTTTCTGATCGAGGGCCTCGCCGTCGGCCTGCGCCAGCACGGCGTCGGAGGCACGTCTCGGACCGCGAACCTCGCGCTCGCGGATGCGACCCGGGGCGCGCAGGTGACGGAGTTCCAGATCGATCGTGTTCGCGCGGGCAAGTACGAAGTCGTCCTGACGTACCGTGCGGGATCGGACCCGGTCGTCGAGTCGATCACGCGCTCGTCGACGACGGTCACCAGTTTCGGCTCGGTGGGCGGCTCCTCCTCCGACCTCACTCTCGCCACGCTTGGTGAGGTCGACGTGACCGGCACGAGCACGACGCCGATCGTCGTTCCCGCGGCGGACCTGCGCGGCGCTGTCCGTCGGATCCGCCTGAGCGTGCGCGACGGTGCGGATCATCCGGTGCCCGGCGCCGAGGTCAGCTTCCTCACCCGTGCGCGCCCGGCCGCGAAGGTCGGTGGCGCCACCTGTGGCGCCACGGGCGAGGCGTCATTCGTCACCGCAGCCGCCGAGGGAGACCTCGTGGTGCGCGCTGCCGGTTTCCGGACGGCCCGCCTGCCGTGGGACGGCAAGACCGAGCGCGTCACGCTCATGCCTGGCCTCAGCGCCACGATCATCGCGGACGCGGGCCCCGCAGGCTCGCGCCCCGCACACCTGAAGGCCTTGGTCGCCTGGGTGCCGCGGGAGTCCGTCATGAACGAGCCCGACGGTCAGGCCGAACGCACGGCGCTTGCGCGGCTCCCCGCCGGCGGTGTGGTTGACCTCCGCGACGGCCAGTTCCGACTGACCGTCGGCATGCCGGGTACCTATCGCGTCGCGATCTTCAGCCATGACGGCCCGATTCCGCCCTTCGTCATCGAACCGGACTCCGACTCGGCAACCATCGAGGTCGCGGACCAGGCGACGGAGCAGACGTTCCGCGTGCCGATCGGGCGGTCACCGTTCGCTAGCCCCGTGCGCAGGCGACGCTGAGCGGCGCCCGATCCGCGAGTGGCTGTCTCCCGGGACGTGTATCGTGCCGTCCCACATAACGAACCGGGAGAACACATCATGCCGTCACTCTGGTCACGCGTCCGCTGGATCGTCTTCATCGGGTGGATCGTCGCCGCAATCCGCTTCGGCTTCGACCTGTACGCGGCCGGCCGGCCTCAGGTCGCCGCGGAACACTTCCACGAAGACAAATTCCTCATGCCGTTCTGGCTGGGTGGCGTCTATTACGTCATGCCGATCGTCTACCTCGTGGCGGGGATCCGTCGGACGTTCGCGGGAGTGTCCTTCGGCCGGTTCGCCCTCGCCTGTCTGCTCATCGCACTCCTCGTCTGGGGACTTCCCAATCTCATCACCTACGGAACCGCTCAGTTCCAGGGTTGGACGTTCGGTCGCTTCACACCCGAGAAGCGAGGGCCCAAGCTCGGCACGACCACGATCGAGAAGCTGGGCGCCGCCGGAACCCTCGCGCTCCTCACGTCGTTCGCGGGCTTCGTGTGGACGTTCGTCCTCGGAACGCTGCTCGCCTGGTTGCCGTCCCGGCGGAAACCCGCCGCCGCTCCGAGGGCCTGAGCGGATAACGGTCCTCCAGCCGGCGCGTCCGTATTGGCGGTGGCGAACTCGTCCGTCGCCCATGGAGAAACCAGCATGCGTCACAAGCTTCGAATCGCCCTTTGCATCACGGCTGCGGCGGGCCTCCTCGTCGCTCAGGCTCCGCAGCAGGCCGCCGACCCCTTCGTCGTTCACGAATGGGGAACCTTCACATCGGTCCAAGGCTCCACGGGCACCAGCCTGGAAGGGCTCCAGCACGAGGAGGAACCGCTTCCGTCCTTCGTCTACTCGCGCACGAAGATCCGCGAGTGCCCGCTGCGCAGCTACGGCTACAAGGGCCTGGAGGTTCCCGCCGAGCACGTCACGCAGAAGATGGAAACGCCGGTCATCTATTTCCACACGAAGACGCCCCGCAAGGCTCGCGTGCGCGTGGACTTCGTCGGCGGCCTGCTCACGCAGTGGTTCCCGGTCAGCAACCTGGTGGGACCGCCGGAGAACGAGCGCAAGGACGGACCGCTCGACATCGCGAGCGTGAAGCGGTCGTTCCTCGAATGGGACGTCGACCTTCTGCCCCAGAAGAAGGACGTCACTCCCGCGCCGCCAGTCGTCGGCGAGGGCGAGCCTTGGGAACTGGCGCGCCGCGTCGACGCCGCCATGGTGCGGACGCAGCCGCGATCCGGCGAGCACCGCATGGGACCGGTGGAGTCCGAGCACTACCTCTTCTATCGGGGCCTCGGGACGTTCACGTTGCCTGTGTCGGTCGAATCGAAGGCCGAAGGTCGTTCGCGCTTCTCGAATTCGGGTGATCAGCCGATTCCCGCCTGCTTCGCTCTCACGATCCGCGGTGCGAGCGGGAGCTTTGCGGCCCTCGGCACCGTGCCGGCGCACGGGAGCGTTGAGGCGAACTGGGCCGAGTCGAAGCATGGCCCGAAGGCCGGCGTGATCGAAGGCCTCAAGGTCGTCGTCAAGCATGCGCTCGTCGAGCAGGGGCTTTTCGGCGACGAAGCCGAAGCCATGGTGGCGACGTGGGCTCGCCAATGGTTCGGCACCGAAGGAACACGCTTCCTGTACCTCGTGCCTCGCGCATTGGTCGATGGTCTGCTCCCCCTCGAGATCCAGCCCAAGCCCGACGCCCTCGTGCGAGTGCTCGTCGGCCGACTCGAGTACATGACGCCGGAGGCCGAGCAGGGGCTCATCCGCGACCTCGTCGCGGCGACGTCCGCCGAGCCGCGCGAGATGAAGGAAGCGCTCGAGCGGATCTACTCGCTCGACCGGTTTCTCGAGCCACACCTGCGGCGCGTGCTGACGCTCACGACCGATGAGCGAGCGACGCGCGTCGCGAACAAGCTCCTCGCCGAGCTGGCGCCGCGCAAATGACGGAAGGGCCGCGCGTCAGAAGATCGGCCGGACGCTCGTTCGGGGGATGGTCGGCTCGTCCGAATCGTCGTCGCTCCGTTCCGATCCAGGACGTTTTCGACTGGTGACCCGGGACTCGGCACTCGCGAGGAACGGAACGGGCACGTAGCGCCCGCCAAGCACTGACTCGGACGTCACTCCGAGCCACCCGTCGAGGATCGCGGCATAGACCGAACGGAAGTCGGTCGTGAACTTGAGGTCCCGGTCCTCGTGGAGGTCGGTCAGCGAGGGGTGAGCGCCGTGCACGCCGCCTTGGATCCCGGGCCCGATCACGAACAGCGGTGCCGCCGTCCCGTGGTCCGTTCCGCCGCTGCCGTTCTCCGCCACGCGGCGCCCGAACTCGCTCATGGTGACGATCAACGTGTCATCGGCACGATGCTGCGCCCGCAGGTCCTCCAGGAACGGTGGAATCGCCTTGGCGAGCTGCCCGAGGAGTTGCTCTTGCTGGTTGAGCTGGCCCGAATGCGTGTCGAATCCGCCGAAGCCGACCTGGATCACACGCGTGCCCAGATCCGCGGCAACGGCACGTGCGGCCATGGCGAGCTTGCGGCCGAGGTCCGTGGACGGATAGCTCACGCCCCCCTGGTAGCGATCGACGCCCTTCTGCAGGGCGTCCACGCTCGACAGGGCCTCGCGCATCACTCCGCGCGCGAACGCCACGCCGCTCGCTTCGTCCTTCCGCTCGAGGTTCGCCATGCCCGCGAGGATGGTCTGTTCCAGCTTGGCGTCGAAGCGTGAATCGTCGTCCGTCTGGACCTTGTAGGAGTCGAACGCGGCGACGGCGGGCACGACGAGGTCCGGGCTCTTCAGCGAGAGCGGCAACGCCCGAGCTCCAAGCCCCATGGCGCCGAAGCGACCCCGATCGGCCGACGGGATCGCCGTGACGGCGCGCGCGAGCCACCCCGATCCCAACGGTGACGGGTAGCGGACGTCACCGGTCATCCAGATGTCGTTCGACTGGAAATGCGAGTACGACGGACGCGGATAGCCGACGCCCTGCACGACGGCGAGCTGACCGTCGTCGTACAGCTCGAGCAGCGGGCGGAGCGCCGGGTGCAATCCGACGGAATCGTCCAGAGCCAGGACCTTCTCCCGCTTGATCGCGATCGTCGGGCGGCGCTTGTAGTACCCGTCGTCACGGTACGGGATCACGGTGTTCAGTCCGTCATTGCCGCCGCCGAGCACGATCACGACCACGAGCCGTCGTCGCAGGTCCGAATGGAGTGACTGCCGTCCGGCCAGGCTTGCTGCATTTGCGAGCAACGGCGAAGCGGCGCCGGCGAGATTCAGGAACGCGGCGCTTGCCAGCGACTGCCTCAGGAAACTCCGTCGCGTGATCATGGTGTGACTCCGGATCCGATCAGCAGAGCTGGTATTCGGGCGTGGACAGCACGAGGTGGATCAAGCCGCGGACCTTCGACTCGTAGCCCCGCCCCGACGTCAGCCACTTGCGAGGCTTCTCGCCATCGTCCTGCGTGAGGTAGTTCGTCAACGCACGCCGGGTCTCGTCCGGAACGTCGTCATCGACGTGGAGGCGGAGGAAGTAAGCCACCGCCGCCTGGGGCGTCGCGAACTTCTCCCGCGCGCAGATCTCGTCGACGGCCGTCCGGCTCCCCGCTTTGGGGTTGCGCGCATGCGCGAGCGTTTTCGCGAAGTTCATCCGTTCGAGCACCGTCGCCGAGTTCAGCCACTCCTGCCCGCCGTCCCAACCCTTCACCGTCGGAGGATTGAAGAGATCCTGTCCCATCTGCCGCAGGCTCTGGGCGCAATCCGCCAGGCTGAACTGCGCCGACGATTCCCGCGCGGCCCCCATCACGAACTCGACGGGCGATTTGACGACACCGCGCCACGCCGCCTGCGAAAAGAAGACCTTGGACGACAGCAGTCGCTTCATCAGGGCGGAGATCGAGTAGCCCGATGCCCGGAACACGTCGGCGAGGCGCGCCACGAGATTCTCCGCCGGAGCCTCGTGGCAGAAGGCGACGAAGATCTTCCGCGCGATGAACTGCGCCGCACCCGGGTGCTCGAGGACGACGTCCACGACGTCCGTGCCATCGAGCGGCCCCTTCCTCCCGAGGACGGTCTTCTCGCCGGTGTCGTGCTCGCCGGCTCGGAACTCGAACGCTCCGTTGCTCATGTGCCAGCCGGTGAAGGCGCGCGCAGCCTCCATGACGTCGCGTTCTGTGTAAGGTCCCTGCCCCAGGGTGAAGAGCTCCAGGAGTTCACGGGCGTAGTTCTCGTTGGGCTTGCCCTTCTTGTTCGTGTTGCTGTCCAGCCAGATCAGCATGGCCGGGTCCTTGCTGATCGCGAGGACGAGATCGCGGAATCGCCCGAGCGCATGCAAACGGAACGTCTGATTCTGCGCGAACATCATCTCGGCACGGTCGACCTTCGAGATGCTGGTCGCGAAGTGGTTGTGCCAGAACAGCGTCAGCTTCTCTTCCAGCGGACGCCGCGTGGTCTGGATGCGGTAGAGCCACCACGTGCGAACCTGCTCGACCTTCGAGAAGTCGAGGATCGTCCCCTGCACGGCGGCTTGAAGCGCGTCGAACGGGTCGTCCTGGGGACGCGGGGCGACGAGCGAATCGATCGTGGTGGTCAGTCCGACCTCGAGGGCGCGATCCACCTCCGCCGCTGGCGCCCCGAACCCCGACCGGCGGAGCAGGTGGGCCGCCTTCCGCCGATCGAACGGGTTCTCGGTCGTCGGGGTGAACGGGTCGAGCGGGTCCTCGTCGGGGCGTAGAGGTGCAAAGGGTCGTGACATCGCGAACCTCCGGGTCGGCCCGCGCATTGTCGGCTCGCGGAACCGCAGGTGCAATGCTGGAGCCGCCGCATAGAATCCCCGACCAAACCCGACCGCACCGGTCTCCGTCGACCGGCGCCAGGAGCCCGAGGTCTACCACGCGATGAAACTCACGATTCCATTGGTCTTCAGCCTGTTTGCCGTGCTTTCACCCGTCCGCGACGAGGGTCAGTGGCTGCCGCGACAGGTCCTCGACATGGACTGGGCAAAGCTCAAGTCACGCGGCATGGAACTGACGAAGGACGAGTTCTGGCATCCGGAGAAGGGCGGAGTGCTGTCGGCAACGGTGCAGATCGGCGGATGCACGGCATCCTTCTGCTCGCCCGAGGGTCTCGTGGTCACGAACCACCACTGCGGGTTCGGTGCGGTCCAGAAACTCAGTACGCCCGAGCGGAACTACCTGAAGAATGGCTACGTGGCAGCGACCCGCGCCGACGAGCTGCCAGCGAGCATGCAGGTCCTCATCGTGCGACGGATCGAAGACATCACGGAGAAGATCCGCGCCGTCGAGAAGGGTGCCACGTCGGACGCAGACCGGGTCGATCGCATCCAAGCCGAGATCGGGCGACTCGTGGCCGAAGGCCAGAAGGCGCCCAACACGGTCTGCAGCGTGTCGTCGTTCCTGAACGGTACCGAGTACCACCTCTACCATCGCACGCGCATCCAGGACGTCCGGCTCGTGTACGCACCTCCACGCAGCGTCGGCGAGTACGGCGGCGAGGACGACAACTGGGAATGGCCGCGGCACACCGGCGACTTCATGTTCTTCCGTGCGTACGTGGCCCCGGACGGAACGCCCAAGCCCTATTCGAAGGACAACGTGCCGTTCAAGCCCGAGCACCATCTCAAGGTTTCCGCGAAGGGCGTGTCCGAAGGCGACCTCGTCGTCGTCATGGGATACCCGGGCAGAACCGAGCGCTACCTCTCATCCGAGGCGATCGCGGCACGACAGAACGAGATCTACCCCCGGCGCTACGAGGTGTTCACGAAGACGATCGAGGTGCTCCAGGCTGCCGGACTCGGCGACGAAGCCAAGGCCCTCGAATTGTCGACGACGATCAAGTCGCTGGCGAATTCGCAGAAGAACGCGCTCGGGATGGTGAAGGGGCTCGCGCGCAACGGCACTCTCGCCGTGCGCCAGCGGGAAGAAGCCGAGCTCTCCAAGTGGATCGAGGCTGATCCGGACCGCCGCGCCCAGTTCGGCACCGTTCTCCAGGACATGATCACCCTCGATCGCACGGTGAACTCCACCGGAACGAAGGACTTCGTCATCTCCGCCATGCTGTCGCAGACGCTGCCGATGATCACGTCGCTGGTGGAAGGCTGTGATGCCGTCGCGGCGGTCCCCGAGAGTCGGCCCGTTCCTGCCGGCATCCAGCGCCTCGTGACCGCGGACCGTGCGTTGCGTGACCTCGCGAAGGTGCAGGTTCCGATCTTTGCCATCGCCATCGACGAGGCCCGCAGGTTGAAGGCCGACGACGTCGTCGAAGGCCTCGAGGAGATCCGTTCTGCCACGGGAACCGGAGCCGAAATCGCGGCCGACATCCTGAAGCGCACCAAGATGACGGACCCCGCCGCACGCGGCGAACTGTTCCGCGGCGGCCAGGAGGCGCTGAAAGCGAGCGAGGATCCGCTGATCAAGCTGGCTCGGGGCCTGGCGCGGGAGCGTCGGGCCATGCAGGCCCGCCAGAAGCTCGCCGAGGGGCGCCGTCTCGACGTGGGTCGCAAGTGGATCGCCGCGCAACAGGCGTGGCGCGGGACCCAGTTCTACCCCGACGCGAACTCGACGCTCCGTGTGTCGATCGCCACCGTGCGGAGCTACTCGCCGCGAGATGGCGTGATGAACACGGCGCAGACGACCGTCGCCGGGTTGCTGGCGAAGGCCACCGGGAAGGAGCCATTCGAGTGTGCCCCGGCACAGCTGGCCGCGGCGGAGTCGCGCAAGACGAGTCGGTTCGTCGATGCCAGGCTCGGTGACGTGCCCGTTTGCTTCCTGTCGGACGCGGACACGACTGGGGGCAACTCGGGATCGCCGGTCATCAACGGCAAGGGCGAGTTGGTGGGCCTCAATTTCGATCGCGTCTTCGAAGCCGTCGCCGGCGACTTCGGCTGGAATGCCGACCGCTCACGCAACGTGAGCGTCGACATCCGCTACATCGCGTGGTTCCTCGAGAGCGTGATCCCGGCCCCGCATCTCATGAAGGAGATGGGGCTTTAGACGCCATGCGTCCGAGGAAGTACACAGGAACGCCTGACGCGATGATGGCGAGTCCGATCAGCGCGTTCCTCTGCTCCGTCGGATCGAACAACGTTTTCACGTCGACGAACAGAGCCACGATGATGAACACGGCTGGCGTGAACGGGTAGCCGAAACAGCGGAACGGGCGCGGCCGATCCGGGTTCCGCGCCCGCTGCAGGTACACGCTGAAGACGGTGAGCGCGTAGAAGAGGAGCGACGCGAAGACGACGTAGACCGTGACGTCCTTGAACGTGTCGAAGAGCAGCACGAGCACGATGGCCCAGGCGGCCTGGCTCCAGATCGCGAACCAAGGCGTCTGATACTTGGGATGGACCGCCTGGAAGATCTTCGGAAGCGCTCCCTCCTTCGACATGGCCCAGATGGCGCGCGGAGTCGAGAGGAAGTTCGGGTTCGCGCACCCGAAGACGGAAAGGCAGATGAGGGCCGAGAGCCACCAACCCGCCGAAGGCCCAAAGCAGCGCGTGAGTACGAGAGTCGGAACGTCCACGTCGTGCGCGAGGCCGCGCATCTCGTCGGGTGGGACGTAGTGGAGATAGATGGCGTTCACCGAGACGTAGGTGAGGACGAGAATGACCATGCCCCACAGCAGGCCGAGGGGCAGGTCGCGCTCCGGCTTCTTGAGCTCTCCCGCGCTGAACGGCAACTGATACCAGCCTTCGTAGGCCCAGAATACGGCGACGGACGCGGCGACGATGCCGTCGATGAGGTCCTTCGAAGGGGCCACCGGCGCGACGGGAGCGGACGACGTCTTTCCGAAGAGCAGTCCGCCGACGACGATCGCCGCGAGCGCCGCGAGCTTTGCGAACGTGGACGTGTTCTGGAGCCACGCGCCCCAGCTGACGCCGAAATGGTTGACGGCGGCCAACAAGAGGATCATCGCGCAGGCGATGTACGGCTTGGTTCCAGCGCCCATCCCAGTCATCGCGATGATCTGGTCGCCGAACGCGTAGGCGAGCGCCGTGGCCGTCCCGCTGTTGATCACCAGCAGCAGGACCCACCCGTAGAGGAACGAGACGAATGGGCCGTAGGAAGCGCGGAGGAACGCGTACTGGCCTCCCGCCTCCGGGATCATGGCGCCGAGCTCCGCGTAGGCGAACGCTCCGAACAGGCACACGAGCCCCAGTCCGGCCCAGACGGCGTACATCCATCCGGTCGTCGGCAGCGCTTGGGAGATCTCCAGCGGCTTCAAGAAGATGCCCGAACCGATCACGCTGCCGACCGTGATCATGATCGCGCTGACGGGGCCCAGGGTGCGACGCAGGCTCGGTTCGCTCATCCAATATCCCTCGAGTGATCGATCATGGGGCGGCAGGGTAATCGCCCACACTGGATCCGGTCAACTGAGGAATGCCCCGAGTCTCCTGCAGTCGCTTCGAGGTCGCTACAGTGCGCCACTGCGAAAGAGGAGCATCACTCGTGGACGGAGACTTCGACCCGACCGAACGCCGCATCGTGGGCGTCCTCATCGAGAAGGCACTCTCGACCCCGGACTATTACCCCATGACGACCAACGCACTGGTCGCCGGCTGCAACCAGAAGAACAACCGGGACCCGGTCACGGACTACCAGGAGTTCCAGGTTGATGGGGCGCTGAGGGCCCTCTTCGAGAAGAAGTGGGTGACGTACGTGGAAGGCCACGGCCGGGTCCGGAAATGGCGCCACCGCCTCGACGAGCGGATCGGGCTCAACCCGCAGGAGCTGGCGGTCATAGCCGAACTTCTCTTGCGCGGGCCGCAGCAGCCCGGCGAACTTCGCACACGCGCGGCCCGAATGGCTGCGATCCCCTCGCACGAATCCCTCATGCAGATCATCGACGAGCTGGGCAAGCGCCTCCCGCCGCTGATCGTGAACCTCGGGCGACAGTCCGGCGAACGCGCCGACCGTTACGCGCAGACGCTCGCGCCGGACGTACCCGGCACGACGCCGACGGCGCACGTGCCGACGCCCGCCGCGCCGGCGGCGGCAACCGTCCCCGGAGTCGCCTCCGTCCTCGAGCGACTCGATCGGCTCGAGACCGAGGTCAAGGAGCTTCGCGCGGCGCTCGACGAATTGAGGAGCCGACCGACATGAGCCTCCCCGAGCCCATCGCGGACTTCCTCGCCGGTTCCGTCTACGCGGTCGCCGGCGCGTCGAACGACCGGTCGAAATACGGCAACAAGGTCCTCCGCTGCTATCTGCAACACGGACGCCGGGCCTTCGCCGTACATCCGAAGGAAACGCTCGTCGAAGGGGTGAAGGCCGTGCCGGCGCTCGCGGCACTTCCCGAACCCGTCTGGGGGCTGTCGATCATCACGCCGCCAGCAGTCACTGAATCGCTGGTGGAGCAGGCCCATGCCGCGGGGATCAGGCGCCTGTGGATGCAACCCGGCGCGGAGAGCCAGAAGGCCGTCGACCGGGCCCGCGAACTCGGACTGTCCGTGATCGCCGGCGGACCGTGCCTCCTCGTCGTCCTGGGCTTTCACGAGTGACGCGCGGCGCTCCCGTCAGTTGACCGAACCGCGACGCCGCAGCGCGTTCCGGACGATCGCCTTGGCGAGCGTCCAGCGGTAGTGCAACGACTCCGAGAGCGTCCAATACCCCTCGGCGCCGTGCACGAAGCCATTGCGGATCGCCGAATGGAGCGACCGTACTCCGCGGTTGCCGGCGAAGTAGGTCCGCCCCTTCCCCACGAGCCGCGCCGAGTGGGCGTCGCTGCTCCCCGTCATGCCGATTCGCACGCTTCGCTGCCGCAGCGCCTTCCAGGCTGCCATGTTGTAGGCACGGCCGTACCCAGGCACTGCGTTCGTGCATTCGATCGCATCGAACGGGACGCTGTGCAAAAGGTCGCGACATCCGAGCTTCACGCGCAGGAGCTTCTCGATCAACGGTGGCACGAACGGGTGATGCGCGATCGCGAGCCCGCCCGCTTCGTGGATCCGATCGACGGTCTCCGCTGCGCTGAGGCCCTTCTGGATGGGGCGCGTGACGAACAAGGCGCCGATGTGGCCGTCCTTGGACGAAACCTCCACGCCTGGAATCACAGCGACTTTCAGCCGTCGTTCGTGGACCCGGCGCCGGGCCTCCAGAGCGCCTTCGATCTCGTCATGGTCCGTGATCGCGATGACGTCGAGTTGCTCGGCCTGCGCGGCGGCCAGCACCCGATCGAGATCGTCGCCGTCGGACCACTGCGTGTGCATGTGCAGGTCCGCGACGTTCTGCAGGCACGCGCCCTCCTTGTCCTCGATCCCAGCGAGTCGCAGGCCTGGGAGGTAGCGCTCCTCGTAGGCCGTCGGCTCCCAGCGATCGAGCCCCTCGACGCGACGGAGGTCTTCGACGGCGTTCGCCTCGAAGGGTTCGAGCGCGCGAAAATCGACGAGATAGCGATCCGTGCCCGAAGCCGGCGCCTCGTCCCTCATCCATTCGCTCGGACGGACGATGGTCGGTCGGCGTCGGGTCGCGCGGGGGGCCGCCGGCGGATCGCCGGAGACCGTGCGGACGTCGTTCGGGCGGTTCTTGGCGCTATCGGGGTCCACCGAGTCCCGTATCGACGCGTCCCGGGCTCATGATCAAACCGGCGTGGCAGGCCGGCCTGGCCTTCGCCTTCGGACGAAACCCTTCCCGGGCCGATAGGAATGGAGGGCCGTTGAGATGGCCCGTCCGGTGAGCCACGGGATGAACAGCATGATGGGAACAGAGGAACGCACACCAGGCGTCGTCGAAGTCCGGGTCCACGAGCCGCGCCTGAACGCCGGCGTCGCCGACATCCTGCGGCGCCAGCTGAACGCCCTCGTACGGCTCGACACCACGCGCGTCATCCTCGATTTCGTCGGCGTGGAGTCCGTCGACGTGGCAGGACTCGCTTCCATCGTGTGGCTGCGCAAACGACTCGGCGACGGGCCGCAGATCGTCGTACGGGACGCGACCCCGTCCGTTCAGGACATGCTGCACCGCGCGCACGTCGACCGCCTCGTGATCATCGAATCGGTCTGACGACGACGCGCCGGGGCGGGAGCTTTCAGCGTATCGTCACGCTCGTGGCGCTCACTGCACCGCCACGACGCGGGCGCAGCCTATCGGGGCCGACCCATTCGTCGAGCGTGGTGCCCGTCTCTCCGTCGAGGCGAACGCAGTTCATTCCGTTGCCGGATTTCACGACCTTCCCGGCCCGCCATTCGCCCGCGACGAGGATGTCCACCGGCTCGTGGGGATTCAGGCCGGCGAGGCGCGGCTCGCGCACGCGGGACGGCTCGACGCCCTCGTCGGTGGCGTCCTTTGCGCGAATCGGCCGAACGATGATGCGGTTCTGGGTCACCTGCAGAACTCGCGCCAGTTCCCAGCGGTCGTCCCTGCGACGCACCTCGACGAGCCGTCCCTCGCGGGCCGACTTCTTCGGCGCGCACGTCGCCAGCACGAACGACGACGGAAAGCCCGTCGAGCACTGGTGACCGGGGAGTTCGTGGGCCAGCAGGACGCAGTCCTCAGTCGCCGCCTTCGCCAGCTCCTTCAGCTCGATGCGACCGTTGTTGTCCAGGTCGATCCAACCGTTCCCCGACAACGCGCGAACGAGGGACTCCGAGAACGTCCAGTCGTCGAACCCGTGCCCAGACGACTGCGACGAGCCGAGGACCGCGACCTCGTGCCGCCAATGGCGCGATGGCAACGCGTCGTAGAGGCATCCGCCCAGGCTGCAGTCCATGAAGAGGAGCACCCGCGCTCCGCTGAACGATCCGTCGACGGCTTCCAGGAACTCGTCGGCGGCCAGCAGCGACGCCGAGTCGTCCTTCAGGCTGTCGTAGGGTGAAAGAAAGCCCCTGCCATCGTGGGCGCGAACGGCGCGGCCGTGGAAGTAGACGACGAGCGTGTCGCCGGCCGCTGCGCGTCGAAGATGATCGGACATCGCGGCCAGGATCAGCGCCTTCTTCGCGTCTTCGTCCCGGAGGTAGCGAACGTGATCCCGTGGGACGCCTCGCGCATGGAGCGCCTCGACGAAGGCGTCATCTTGTCGCGGGGGCCGAACGGCGTCCGGGTCGACGTCCTCGACGGCATCGGCGATGCTGACGGCAAACGCCCACGTCCTTGTCGGTTCGAGGGCTGACGTCGCGGGCTTCTGGGCCCGTGACTGCAACGAAAGGATGGCGAACCCGCAGGCTAGCCAGAATGCGATCCTCTGTGACATGTGAGCAAACTCCGCTCCTCCGTTCGGCCCGATCCGCATCGGCTCTTGAGTGCACGAAACGAATCCCCGAAGAACGTGAAAAACGAAACGCGCAGCCGCCGTGGGCCGCCGCTGAACGCGCCGCGGGCATCACGAAAGCCGCGCTTCGACGCCCGCAGGAGTCGTTTCTTGCCGGTAGAGTGCGCCCGTTCCGGGACGACCCCGTGACGAAGGGAACATGGAAAGGTCGCCGCAATTCCAGGAACTCTCCCACGCGAAGACGGCGTCGGCGCGACGCACCTTCGCGGCGATCGCCGTCCTGCTCCTGGCGTTCGCAGTGCCGCTGGGCGTTTCCGTCGTGTCGGGGCGCGCGGATAGCCCGGTCGGCGCCGCACTCGGCGCGGCATTGATGCTCGCAGGCGCCCTGTGGCTATGCGCTTTCGCGGCGAGCTTCCGGCGCGTTCGGCTCGACGGCGCCGCCCTGCTGATCGATCCCTGGTTCTGTGGTCGGCCGACGTCGGTGCCACGCGAGGACGTCCTTGGTTTGCGCATGGGCCCGGGGCGCGTTTTCGAGCGGCCATTCGTCCGCGTCCATGCGCGGCCGCTGCGCCGCCCCGTCCGATTCCTCGTCGACTCGGAGGATGCGTTGTGGGCGGCGGTTCCGGAACGATGGCGTCTCCGGTCTGATTCTCCGCGCGCCGGCGGAAACGCGGCCCCCCGTTCCCCGGTCCGCCTTTCGCTGGGACGCGCGGCGGAAACCGCTCCGCGACTCTCCGTCGTCGTCACCGCCGGCGTGATCCTCCTGGCCGGCTCCTACGATGCACCGCTCGGAATGATCGGCGCGGTCTCGCTCGCCGTGGTCGTCGCGCGTCGCACCGCGGTCGCCGGGATGCTGGCGGCTCCCTTCCTGGTTCCGTGGGTCGTCTCGAAGCCGTTCCTCAGCGGCGCCCCGAAGTTCGACGATGCCGCGTTCTCGGCACGCACCGTGGCGGCCATCGGCGCGATCCTCATACCCATCCTCGTGCTGCGTCGTCGTGCAGCGATGCGCGTGATCGAACGGATGCGAGCTCCCCCGCCCGCACACCGGTCGCCGGCCGAGGTTCCTGATGCCGGACCAGCCCTATCGTCTCCGACCTGCGCGGTCGACTCGACCGTCCGCCTCGCCTGCCCGGTCCGGGACGTCGATGCCGACGAGGAAATCGAGCCGTCGCCCCGCGGCCGTCTCGTCGCCGCCATCGCGGATGCCCGCTTCCGGCTTTGCCGCCGGACGTCGTGGACCCAGGCGACCGTGTTCGTCACCGCTCAAGCCGTTGCATGGCTCGCTGACGAGTGCATCGACGATCGCGACCAGGCCTTCGGAGTTCCCGTCGTCGTCGTCACGATCGGGCTCTACTTCTTCTGGCGACTCGTCAGGCGAGCGTGGGTCGTTGCACACGGAAGAACACCGCCGTTCCGCGGCACCTCGTTCGCAACCAGGTGGCGACGCCGAGTCGTCGTGATCTTGTTCGCGAGCGTCATCCTCTCGCTCGTTTGCAGGTCGATCAGCGCTCTGACGGACAAGGCAGCGTCTCCGCGCAGACGCTCGGCAGCCGCCGTCGCCACATCCGGATATTGCCTCGCGCTGCTCGCGCATCGACTGCTTCGCCGACGCTTGAAACGGCGAATCGCGGATGCCGCCCGCGTGTTCCCGCCTCCGCGCCTCCTTCTGCTCCGCGCATTCCGACCCGGCGTCGACTACGAGCGCCGGACGGAGGAGATCTTCGGCCTCGTTCAGCGTCGCTTCACGCTCATCGGTCATTGCGTTCTCCTGGGCGGGCCCGACTGGTTCGGCCGAGATTTGGGACTGGGGCTCATGCCGGGCGGTCTCGATGATGGCCTCGCTCGCACTCCGGATGAGGTGGACTCACGGCTCGGCGAGTTCCGCGTCGCGGCTCGATGGCCCGCGGTCAGTGGTGAATACGCGTATCCACCCAACTCCGTCCTCTGCGCAGGCGAGGTGTGGGTTCATGCGTTCGAGCGGCTTCTCTCACAGGCTGACGTCGTTCTGCTGGATTTCCGCGCGTTCTCGCCGGAAAACCGGGGCTGTGCGCATGAATTGACGACCGTCGTCCGCCGTGTTCCGACGTCGCGGTTCGTCATCCTGATCGATGAAACGATGGACCGGGCATTCCTCGCCGACGCCCTCGATGTCGCATGGACGCGCCGCGCCCCCGAACCACCGCCGGACGAGGACCCGGATCCGCGCGTCACCGTGTGCACGCTGCGGTCGAGCGTTTCGCCGAACGTCGTACCCCGTCCTCCCGGTCCAAGCCCGGGGCCGATCGACGCGGGGAACGGCTCCGCCAGCCTGGCCGCGCTCCGTTGGGCGGCCGCCCTGGCGGCTGCGCGCGCGACCCGCGTTCTATCGCTCCTCTTCGACGGCGTCGCCGCGGCCCGCCTCGATGCGGCATTCGTCGCGCGGCGCGAGCGAAGCCCGCTGGAGGACGACGCGCGCTGAGCAGGCATCACCGTCGATCGAGGAGGTCGCAGCGATCGGCCCGGAGGTGTTCCCCGACGCGTGGCGTCTCGGCGAACTCCATGTGCTTGTCCGTCGCGCGCTCGTACCTCGGCCAGATCGGGAGCGTCCCGCCGTTCGGGTCGCCCACCTTCGCGAAATTCACCCAGTACGACATCATCGCTCGCGACAGGTCCACGTCCGTGGTGTCGTAGATCAGCCCATCGCGCACGAGTCCGAACACGTACGGAATCTCCGCGCCGTGGCGGGTCTGTCCCAAGCGCCGCTCGGCGATCCGATTGGTGCGCGAGAAGTGGTAGACCCACACCTGACCACCGTGGTCGACGAGGTCACGCGCGGTGGCTCGAGCCGGTGCGATGAATGCCATGTCCGTGATGAAGTCGGTCACCCGCGCACGAACGTCCGTCTCCGACTCGATCGGATACAAGCCCAGGAGCGTGTCGGCGGCCTTCGGAAACAGTCCGCGGACCATGAGGTCGAATGCGGCCTTCGACTTCACGGGCGCGAACGGCGCGAACACGGATCCGTCGTGGGCGTTCGAACCGAGGATCATCGGAACGACGTGCACTCGCCCTGCGGCGAGGAGATTCGACGGCTGGTCGGGCACCAGGCGCCCGTCGACCACGGGACCGAAACGGGTACCGTCGCCGGGCCGGCCGATCGTCGGTCGCGCGATGCGGATCAACTCGTCCGCCGGAACGCGACGGAGACGTGCCAGTTCGTCCGGGCCCTCGGAGATCGAGAGCTCTCGCGCCAGGTTCTGGCCGACGGATTCCATGGAGTCCCGTCCCGGGAGGTTCTCGCGAAGGCTACGGGCCGGACCGCGCGCCGTTCCGCTCTCGGCGATGGCTCGATGGAACAGACCGCGTGCCGATGGCGCCGACATCAACCACCCCACGCTCACGGCACCTGCGGACTCCCCGAAGATCGTCACGTTGCCCGGGTCGCCGCCGAACGCTGCAATGTTCCGCTGGACCCAACGGAGGGCCGCGATCTGATCCATGAGGCCATAGTTCCCCGACACGCCGTCGGGCGATTCCTTGGAGAGCGCGGGATGAGCGAGGAAACCGAGGGGACCCAGGCGGTAGTTGATCGTGACGAGAACGACGCCCATGCGAGCGAACTTCGCCCCGTCGTAGAACGGCGCCGAACCCGAACCCGCGATGAACCCGCCGCCATGGATCCAGACCATCACGGGCAGAGGTTTCGCCGGAACATTCACCGGGCCCCACACGTTCAAGTACAGACAGTCCTCGTCCTGGTTCCCGAACGATCGGGTCCGTTCACCCGATGGCTGTGGGCACGATGGCCCGAAGGCGTGACAGGCACGCACCCCATCCCACGCGAGGACGGGTCGAGGCGCCTTCCACCGCAATTCCCCCGTGGGCGGTGCGGCGAACGGAATGCCCTGGTAGACGCGGACCGGTTCCGCACCTCCGACGTCGCGGCCGGAAATCCGTCCGCCGTCCACGCTCACGACGCCCGGTCGCGAGTCGGCAGCGGGCACCGCGTCCTGGGCGGCGATGGTGCCAGCCATGACGACGAGCGCGAGTAGCCATCGATGTCTGTTCATCTTTTTCACTCCGACGACGCCAACACTACGGCCGGAATGCCGCGAGCTTTCGCCCCGTGCCGCGGCTCGATGGCCCCGCACCTCTGCTATCTTTCCGCCCTCATGCTTCGCCGACTGGGAAGTTTCGTAGCTGCGCTCGCCGTCACATTCCTCTCTGGCTGTGGAGACCGCGATCATCGCACGCCTCTCGTCGTCTACTCGGCGCACGGCCGGGACATCCTCTTTCACTTCGAGCAGGAGTTCGAGCGAGCGCATCCCGACATCGACGTCCAGACCATCTACTCCGGTCCGCCGGCGATTCTCGAACGCGTTCGCGGCGAGAAGACGAATCCACAGGCGGCGGTGTGGTGGGGAGCCGATGCGACGACCCTCGACGTCGCCGCGCGCGAAGGCCTCCTCGCGCCATACAGGCCCAGCTACGCGACCGAGGA
Source organism: Planctomycetota bacterium (assembly GCA_044222185.1). Lineage (GTDB taxonomy): Bacteria > Planctomycetota > CAIWVZ01 > JBGANV01. The sequence goes on along the minus strand of JBGANV010000001.1, from coordinate 758,694 downwards.
GCTACCGAAAGACCCGGGAGACCTCTGGACGGGGTGTTTCCAACTCCCGATCGTGCTCGCGTACAACCCTGACAAGGTCAAACCCGAGGAGCTTCCTCGGACGATCGCCGACCTGGGCGACCCGCGTTTCAAGGACCGGCTCATCCTCCGCGAGCCCTCGCAGTCCGGAGTCCTCCGCGCGTTCTTCGCCGCGATCATCGCGACGAGCGCCAGATCACCCGGCGGTGAAGACGAGGGCTTCGCACGCGTCCGGGCCATCCACCGCAACGTCAGGAAGTTCGTGGGCAGCCCGGAGCTGATGTTCGAGGAACTCGAAGGCGGCGCGCCGTCGATCACCGTGTGGAACCTGACCGACATCGTCTTCCAGAAGCAGCAGAAGGGTTACCACTTCGTGGCCGCGCCGTTCTCCGACCCCACCCCCGTCATCGTCGACGGGATCGCATTGATCAAAGGCAAGGGTGAGACGGCGGAGGCCAAGGCCTTCTACGAGTTCGTGAACACGCCCGAGGCTCTCGCCTACCTCGCCAAGGATCACGCGCGCATTCCGCTGCGGCCCGGCTTCGACCGCGCCCTGCTCCTGCCCGAGATCCGCCAGCTTCCAGTGACTCCGTTGGTGATCGACCGCGCGTTCATCGCCGAGCACATGAAGGATTGGATGGCTCGCATCGAGAAGGAGTCCCGCGGAGGCGCGGCGAAGTGACGTTCGCAGTCGCGGGGCTGTCGAAGCGTTTCGCGGGCGGACGGGGGCTCGGGCCCCTGGACCTCTCGCTCGAACGCGGGGAACTCGTGGCCGTGCTCGGCCCGTCCGGTTGTGGCAAGAGCACCTTGCTCCGCCTCGTCGCCGGCTTGATCGAACCAGAGGCCGGGTCGATCGTGCTCGGTGGCACCGACATCACCAACCTCTCGCCGGAGCGCCGCCGGATCGGATTCGTCTTCCAGAACTACGCGCTCTTTCCCCACTTGGATGTGACGAAGAACGTGGGCTACGGGCTGCGGATGCGAAACGTCTCGAAGGAGCAGGCCCAACCCCGGATCGATCGCGCGCTGGACCTCGTCGGCCTGCGCTCCGCCGCGCGCCGGCGCATCGACGAGCTCTCCGGCGGCGAGCAGCAGCGCATCGCCCTCGCGCGCGCCATCGTGACCGAGCCCGATCTGCTTCTCTTCGACGAGCCGCTGTCCAATCTCGATACGGGCCTGCGCCGGTCCGTCCGCGCGCAGCTCCGCTCGATCCAGAAGCAACTCCAGGTTCCCGCGATCTTCGTCACCCACGATCAGGAAGAGGCGCTCGCGATCGCGGACCGGATCGCCGTGCTGGATGCCGGTCATCTCCGCCAGGTCGGCGAACCGACGACGGTTTTCGAAGAGCCAACGTCCGTCTTCGTGGCGCGTTTCCTGGGAAACGCGAACACGATCCCCGCGGAGATCCTCTCGTCGAATGGCACGCGTGGAACCGCGAGGATCCTGGGCGTGACGCTCGACGTCGCCACCGCCGAGGGCCTGCGCGCCGGCGACGCCGCGACGGCCGTGATCCGGCCGGACGACCTGCACATGGGGACGATCGGCCCAGGCGCGATCCAGGCACGCGTCGCCAACCATGCCTTTCTCGGCGAGACCGTCGAGGTCGAGTGCATGGCGGGCGACGTTCGCCTCACGCTCCGCGCCCCGCGTCGCGATCGCTCCGCGTCCGTCCATGCGGGTGACACCGTGTGGCTCACGTTCGAATCGAGCGCCGTCCGCCTCCTGCCGAGCGAGCATCGTCCGTGAGACGACGTCCGTGGATCCTCATCGGGAGCGTCACGCTCGTGGTGATAGGGACCGTCGCACAGCCCGCCGCCGAGTTGCTCCGATCGGCCTGCGAAGGTCCTGCCGCCGCGCGGTTCGCTTCCCTGTTCACCGATGCCACCAACCTCCGCGCCCTGTGGAACAGCCTCTGGCTTTCTGGGCTCACGGTGATCATCGCAGCCGTCATCGGCGTGCCACTCGCATGGCTGCTCGCTCCCATCGGCCGAACGGGGCGCGTGCTCATGGGGATCGCGCTCACGCCGCTCCTGCTCTCCCCGGTTCTTGGAACGCTCTCGTTCCACTTCCTGTTCGGAGTCGGCGGGGTCATCCGGCGGGTCTTCCCCAACGCGCTCCCCGACTTCCAGGGCCAGTGGGCCGTCCTCATCGTTCACGCGCTCACGCTGTACGTCTACTTCCTCCTGTTCGTCGCCGCGGCGATGGAACGCATGGATCACTCGCTGATCCAGGCGGCGCGGACGCTCGGCGCGTCGCGATGGAAGGCGTTCCAGACCGTCACGCTGCCCCTCCTTCGCCCCGCGCTGTCCGCCGCCGCGATCCTGACCTTCATGTCGTCCATGGCATCGTTCACGGCGCCCTACATCTTCGGCGGGAGCGAGCGGTATCTCACGACGGCCATCTTCGTCGCGCGCAAGGACGATCCGGCACTCGCGTCGGCGCTGTCCGTTCTCCTCGCTGTGATCTCCGTGGCGGCGTCCGCGACCATGAGGTGGTCGCCCGAGTCCGCGGCCTCTGGGACCAAGGGCACGGCGCTGGAACTGCGGTTGTCGCCTGCCGAACGCGGGTTGCGGGCGGTCGCGGGGATGGTCGTCATCGTTCCGCTCGTGCTGCCGGTGATGACGTTCGTCCTCTTGTCGTTCAAGCCGTTCGGCCGCATCGGGAGCGGTGCGCTCCTCTCGGACCTCACGCTCGAGCATTACCGAACGGTGTTCGCGTCCCTTCTCGAGTCGCGAGCCGTCGGGCCGGCGGCCGACCTCTTGCCGTCGATCGGTCGCTCCGCCGCATTCGCCGTCGTCGCCACCGTCATCGACATCGGAGTCGCCCTGGCGATCGTTCTCGTGCGCCCGCATTCGCCCAAGGCGTGGCGAGCGGCCCTCGAGTGGCTTGCCATGCTGCCCTTGGCCGTGCCTGGCACGGTCGTCGCCATCGCGATCATCGGCGCCTTCGCGCGTCACGGCCCCTTCGGAGCTGGACCGCCCCTGATCGGCACGGCGAGCATTCTCGTTCTCGCCTATTTCGTACGACACCTGCCCGTGCAGCTTCGTGCGACGGTGGCCGCCCTCGCGCAACTCGACGCAAACCTGCCTGCCGCGGCGCGGACCCTGGGCGCGTCGCCGATCCGCGCGCTCGTCACGGTGACGCTGCCGCTGCTCGGCCCCGGCATCGTCGCCGGCGCGACCATGGGCATCGTGACGAACATGGGCGAGTTCGTCGCGTCGATCCTGCTCTACACCCCGTCGACGACGCCCGCGTCCGTCGCGATCTACTCCGAATTCTCGAACGGGTCGTTCGGGGTCGCCGCGGCGGCTGGCGTGCTGCTGTCGCTCACCGCCGCCGTACTCGTCGCCGCGGCGCGCCTGTGGTTCCCGGGCCGCCGAGGCGGCCCGGGGTCTTCGATCAATTCAGCGTGACGTCGACGAAGTTCGACACCATGATCGCCGCGTCGCTCGGAAGGAGCGCCGTGTCGAGCGCGTAGGCCTGGAATCGCAGCGTGAGGCCGCCGAAAATCGGAAGCCCGAACTGGGTCTTCGTCCAGATCGGCGATGCGGCCGCCGTCTTGATCAGCGGATCCGCGGGACCGACCAGCCCCAGGCCGTCGAAGGCACCGAAGGACGGAAGCGGCGCCAGGACGCTCGTCCAGATGTCGTTGAAGTTCGTCGTCACGAACGGCGACGCCACCGGGGCGTCGAACGCGAATGTGATCGGAGAATTCACCTGGCTGTGGCGAACCGTAGCGCTGATGAACGCGATCGCCGGGACGTAGCTCACGGTGATCCCGCGCCAAACGAGGTTGAACGGAACCGATGCGGCCCCCGGCGACGACACCGTGATCGCGGGGTTCGACGAGTACGCGGCTGCCATCGTGTAGTTCGTCTGAGCGAAGCCCTGCGCGTCCGTCGTCACGGTCGCCGTCGACACCGAGCCGCCGCCGGCCGTGACGGTGAACGTCACTGGGGCATTTGCGATCGGCGTGCCGCCGAAAGTCGCGAGGCGAACCTTGAGTGGCGTGTAGCACTGGCGCCCGGCGTTTGCGGCCTGTCCGTTGCCCTGAACGATCGTCAACTGCGGAGAGTTCGTGTTGGGCTTCAGGCGGCGAAGCGCGCCCGGGAACTGAGTGACGTAGTAGAGCGCGCCGTCCGGTCCGATGAGCGTGTCTGGCACCGACGTGAATCCCGTGCCCCACTCGGTGGCGTTCGGCTGCCCGGGGACCGCAGGCGCGATGGCCCAGGTGCTGCCCGTGAGCTTCAATCGGCGGAGCGTGCCCGAGAAGTAATCGTTGAAGAAGTAGTCGCCCTCGTAGCTCGGGCCGAAGTTGTAGATGCCCGACGGCGTGTTGTGATAGACGCCCATGCTCATGATCGACGCAGCACCGGTGGAGTGGTTCAGCGTCGCGATGGGAGCCACGTTGACCGGCGTCGAGCCGCCGCAGCCGGTGCCCGTTACGTTGCCCTCGATGTAGGGCCAGCCGAAGTTCTGCCCGCCAGGTGACGTGCTCGCGTTCACTTCGTCGATTTCCTCGACGGTGTTGAGGCCCACGTCGGCGACGTAGATCTTCCCGGTGACCGGGTCGATGTGATGGCGGTAGGGATTGCGGAACCCGTAGGCCCAGACGAGCGTCGCATTGCCGTTGACCGGCGTCGTGAACGGGTTCCCCGGCGCGGCAATGACGGACTTGGCCGGTGGGCCGCTGCCCGCCCCGGGCAGGCTCGACACGTTCAAGCGCATGAGGCAACCCAGTCCCGTGCTCGTGTTCTGCGCGTTGCATCCGGACGCATCGTCACCAACACTCAAGTAGAGGTTGCCGTCAGGTCCGAAGCGGATCGCGCCGCCGTTGTGGTTCGATGCGTTGTCCTGCGTGTCGGTCAGGATGTGGTACGCGGTTCCGAGCGTCAGGTTCGCGCTTGCCGGGTTCGAGAGGTCCCCGTTGACCGCGAACATCGAGAGCCGGATGTTTGCCGACACCGTCGTGTTGTACCAGACGTAGATGTAGTTGCGCGCCGGCCATTGGGGGTCGACGGCGATCGCCAGAAGCCCCTGTTCGTTCCCCGTGCTGCGGACGTTCGGAATCGTTCCGATGGACGTCGCCGTCGTGCCGCCGATCCAGACTTTGACGAGAGCCGTACGTTGCTCGACGATCAGCAGGCGACCGTCTGGCAACCAGGCAAGCCCGTCGGGTTCGGAGAGACCCTGGACCAGGAGTTCGCTCGAGAAGCCCGTGGGAAACGTTTGAGCCGGAAGCAGGCTCGCCAAGAGGGAGAGGACCGCCACGAGATGGAGTTGGAACTTCATTGGTGGATTTCGAGTGGGGTGTGGCCCGGACCGTTGGGTGGCTGGGTCCGGGCGCGGATTGACTGGGGAAAACGTGGCGCATGATACCGGCTCACGTCGTGGAACTTCAAAGCTGCCCGCGGGACGTCGGTCGGTCGGTCGGATTTCCAACGTCCATCGTTGCCCTTTCGGCGGAAGGCACCTACGACTGGGCCCGATGAGAATCACGGCTGTCACGCTGTTTCGCGGCGATATTCCGCTCCTCGAACCGTTCCGCATCGCAACCATGGAGATTGCGACCGCGGCGAACGTCTTCGTCCGCATCGACACGGACGCAGGTGTGCACGGGGTCGGCGAAGCCAACCCGTTCTGGAGGATCGTCGGTGAGACGCAGGCGATCGGCATGGCCGCGGCACGCGACTGGGCCCGATTCCTCGTCGGACGCGATCCCACCGACGTCGAGGGACGCCTTCGCGACCTTCGCGGGTACCTCCCCCACAACACGACGACGCTCTCGGCGTTCGACATGGCCCTCTACGACATCCTCGGGAAGGCCGCGGGACTGCCCCTCTACGCGCTGCTCGGAGGCGGCCGCCGAACGTTCGTCACGGATCGCACGATCGGGATGAACGAGCCCGAGAAGATGGTGTCCGACGCAGTGCGTTTCCGGGAGCGCGGGTTCCCGGCGATCAAGGTCAAGGTGGGCGGAGACCCGGCGCGCGACGAGCGCGTCCTCGGTGCCATTCGCAAGGCGATCGGTACGGACGTTCCGCTCCGCATCGACGCCAATCAGGGGTGGGATGCGACGACCGCCGCCCGCGCCTTGCGGAGCTTCGAGCCGCACGCCATCGAGTATTGCGAGCAGCCCGTACCGGCCTGGGACGTCGATGGCCTGGCACACGTCCGCTCGCGCACGTCCATCCCCATCATGGCCGACGAGGCCGTGTTCGACGATCACGACGCGCTTCGACTCGTCCGCGCCAACGCCTGCGATCATTTCAACGTGAAGCTCTCGAAGTCGGGTGGCATCCACACGGCGCTGAAGATCAACGCCGTCGCGGAGGCATCCGGCATGCGCTGCATGCTGGGATGCATGACGGAAACGAGGTTGGGCCTCTCGGCAGCCGCGCACGTGATCTCGGCGCGGCCAAACTTCGCCTACGCCGACCTGGACGGCGCGGACTTCCTGGCGAGCGACCCCGTCACCGGCGGGATCACCTACGGTCCGCGCGGGGAGGTCACGCCGCCGGATGCGCCGGGCATCGGGGCCGACCTCGACCCGGCCTTCCTCTCCCGCTGCGAGAAGGTCGTCGTGAAGGACGCCTGAACGGATCGCCGCTGGGGCGGAAGCTCACGCACACCTTCGACCGTGCGACGTCACTCCTCCGCGGAGGTCGCAGTTTCCATCCAGGTGACGGCGCGCGCGATCGCCTCGTGTGATTGCGACGCCGGAATCCGCACGCGGCGCCCGTGGCCAGGCAGCACCCACTCGAATCGAGACTTGCCGAGGGTCCGCATGGAGGCGATCTGCGCATGCCAGTCGAACCAGCAGGCCGACCGGAATGCGTAGAGGTGGCCGAGCCGCTCGCTGTAGGCGAGGTGGTCGCCGGTGAACAGGAAGCGGTCGTCGGAGAGCAGGCACATGGAGCCCTCGGTATGGCCGGGCGTGGGGATCACAGTCAACCCTGGCGCCAACGCGACGGGCGACGTGCCGGTCACGAGGATCTCCGCCGACGAAAGGGACGCGTCGGCATCCGCCTCGTGAATGACGCGGTCGCATCCGAACCGGGCGTGGATCACGGCATGTCCCGCGACGTCGTCGCGATGAGTCAGGAACAACCAGCGCACCCCCCCGAGCTTCTCGATCGCTTTCAGGAGTGGCTCGGCCGGCCTGGGCACGTCGACGAGGACGTTCCCGTCGGAGCGGACGAGGAGATAGGACGCGGCGCCGAAACTCGCCTCCTGGTGGAAGCCGCAGTGATGAACGCCGTCGTCGATCCGGTCCGGCAGAAGCGCGACCCCACGTGCGACATCGTGGCGCTCCGCCACGCCGATCGACGACGTTGGGCACGAGACGAGCGCCATCAGTGCACGATCCTCCTCGGGCCCGGGCTGCGGCTGCGCATGAACGAAGGCCTGTTCGTTGGCGCGGCCGAACGTCCGGGGCGCCATCCACCGGCACGTATCGCAGTCGATGCACGAGCTGTCGACGAAGAAGTCGCCCACGACGTTGGCCGCAAGACGCAGTTCAGGTCGAGCCATGGCCGAGTGTACGACGTCCCGGCCGCGGCCCATGGACCGCGCGCCTCAGCGTCGGGGCGGTCCGCCCTCGGCCGGCTTCGCGCCGCCCGTGAGCACGGCCATGCGATAGACGCTCGTCCGCGCCGTCAGGAACAGGGTGCGGCCATCCTCCCCGCCCCAGGCGAAGTTCGCCGGCAACTCCGGCAGGGCGAGCGTCCCGAGGTGAGTCCCTCGCGCGTCGATCACCCAGATGCCACCGGGCCCGGAGACGAACAGATTGCCCCGGACGTCGACCTTCAGCCCATCGAGTGCGATCTCGCCGCCGACGGCCGACATGTCGAAGAACACCGTCGGTTCCGAGAACGTGCCATCCGCGCCGACCGAGTAACGCATCACGACCTTCTTCCGCGGGTCCCAGTTCGTCACGTACGCGAACCGTTCGTCAGGCGTGAATGCGATTCCGTTGGGCCCCGACAGGTCGCGCGCCACCGGGCGAGCGACTCCATCCTTCACGCAAAACACTCCGCAGAACGGAAGTTCACGCCGGCGATCGTCGTGGAACTTCGGGAGTCCGAACGGCGGATCGGTGAAGAAGAGCGCACCGTCCGATCGGTAGACCAGGTCGTTCGGGCTGTTCAGGCGCCGCCCGTCCCACCGATCCGCGAGGACGACGATCGAGCCGTCCTCCTCCTGGCGCACGACACGCCGATTGCCGTGCTGGCAGAACGTGAGGCGACCAACGCCGTCGAACGTGTTGCCGTTCGACCCCGGTTGACCGTATTCGCGCACATCCGCGCCGCCATACCCGCTTCGTTCGCGCAAGACCGTCAGCGATCCACCTGCGTCCAGCCGGTACTGCCGGTTCGCATTGGGATCGCTGAAGATCCACGCACCGTCACGTGTCCAGACCGGACCCTCCGTGAACTGAAAGCCCGTCGCGAGCCGGTCGGCGTGGACGTTCGAAGTGACGATCTCGTCGAGCGCGGGATGGCGACGCTCGACCTTCACGGCCACGCTCTGCGGAGCAAGGCTCCTGGGACCAGTGAAGATCTGGAGGGCCGCCGAGCGCACCCAGATGAAGTTCGCCGGGTTGCTCGAGATCGGGCCGTTGATGCCGAAGACGGCAACTTTCACCTTGCGGCCCGCGACCGCATCGCGAACGACCACCACTCGGTTTCCCACGTTCCACCCGCACACCACGCCACCGTGCGCCTGACCAAGCCTCGGTGCGAGAACCCCATCGACCCACACCTCCGCGTAGTCGTCGACGACGATCTCGAAGACGATCGACGCGCCGGCGCATTCGACGTTGCCGAGGCTCTGTGGCACCGTGAACTCGAGGCGATACCAATTGAACGACACACGTCCGTTGCCGCGCCGATCGGCGAGCGTGGCCGGCTCGATGACGGGCCACGTCGAGTCGTCGAAATCAGCGGCACCGGCCGCGGGCTCGATCACCTGCGTTCTCACGGGCGATCCCGTGGGCTTGCGATCGGGCCCGGGTCCCCGGAAGTCGGCGTCGACGACGCGAGCGTCGGCGTAGCGCCAGACGCCCGAAACCTGCGCGAGGTCCCTGGCGGACGTCAGATCCAGAACGGCGCTCGGTGGGCCGATGGGTTCGTCCTGCGCCTGAACCAACCACGTCACCACCGATGCCGCCGCAAGCGCGAAGACTCGTCGGTTCATGACCCGCCCCCTGCCGCGTCGCGGACCTTCACCACGTAGTACGTCAGCGCCCCCTCGACCTCCTTGAACCAGTGTGGCACGCCGCCGGGCACGACGATCACGTCGCCCTTGGCCACGCGACGGGCGTCGCCGCCGTCGATCGCACGTCCGCGGATCTCGCCGGGACCGGATTCCGAACCATCGACGACCACTCCGCCGGTGACCAGGGTCGCACTACCGCCGACGACGTAGATCACGTCCGTTTCCCGGCGATGGACTTCGGCCTTTCCCGGGGTCTCGCGGCGACTGGCATGGATCGCGAACTGCGGACGGTCGAGGAGCACGGCACCCGTTCGAAACGCCGTGTCGACGGCCGAGGCATCGATCCGCGCCACCTCCGGCAACCCAGCGGCGCGGCCCTCGCCCCTCGGCAGAGGGCACGTCGCGCGAGGCGTCAGACCAGTCGCAGCCGGCTGCTGCGGCGGAGCCGGTGCGTCGAGAACGGCCGCGGCGAGGATCGCGATCTCCTCGTCGACGGGCGGGCTCGTTCCGCTGATCCCGATCGCACCGACGGTCTGCCCTCCGACGACGATCGGGACGCCGCCTTGCAGCGGGGTGAAGTCGTCGAGGCCGGCCATCGCCGTGCGTCCTTTGTTGATGACGTCCTCGAAGAACTTCGTCGGCTTGTTGAACAGCGCCGACGTGCGGGCCTTGCCCGTCGCCACCTTGCCGCTGGCCGGCTGGATCCCATCGAGCCGACGAAGCGCCATGATGTTGCCGCCATCGTCGACGACGGCGATGCACGCGGCAAAGCGGCGCTTCTGGCATTCGGACACCGCAGCATCGAGCACCCGCTGCGCGCCCTCCGAGTTCATCGCGTTCTTCGTGACAACCTGGCCGGGCGCCGATGAGACACCACTGAGCGCGACGAGTGTGACCGCGAGCACGGATCGGACCTTCATGGTCGTACCTCCCTGAAAAAAAACGAGGCCGCAGCCGTTCGGTGGCGGACTGCAGCCTCGGGGCCGGAATGTGTTCAGTTCGTGACGGGTTCGGTGAGTACCGCCTCGCCGAGGACCGTCTCGGCGAACGCGCACCAGATCTGGATCTTCGCGAGGCTCTTGACGTAGGCCGGAACGCCGATCGTCTTGTTGAGCTTCCCGTCCTTCACCGCCAGGCGTTGGAGCATGAACGTCCGCCCTTCCGTGTCGACGACCTGCCAATGCGGCGCGGGCGTATCGGGAACGACGAAATCGTCCGAGAGGGTCAGCGTGAGCTGACCGTCGAGACGACCGACCGCGACCGTTCCCACGTTCGCCTTGGGTCCTTTGAACGGCTGGCTCGTCGCGACGGCGCACGGAGCCACGTCCGCAAGCTTCAGGACGGCGTCGAACGACGTCTCGCCCAAAAGCGTTTCGGCGAACGCGCACCAGATCTGCACCTTCGCGACGTCGACGACGTAGGACGGAAGGGCGATGCTCTTGTGGAACCTGTCCCCCTTGATGAGCAGGCGCTGGAGCAAGAACACGTTGCCCTTCGAATCCACGACCTGCCAATGCGGCGCGGGCGTATCGGGCGTCTTGAAGTCGTCGGAAAGCGTGAGGACGTGCTGCCCCTCGTTCATGGTGTAGGCGACCGTGCCCCCATTCACCTTCACACCGCTGAACGGTTTGCTCACCTTCATCGGCCCGCCGGCAAACGCCGCGACTCCACTCAAGAGGGCGACGGCGGTCAAACATGCGATCGGTCGCAGGAACGTCGGACGGTGATTCATGATTCTCTGATCTCCTGGGATGCGCAGGGGGTGGATTCCCCGCTGCGATCGACGCCCCTTGGATGCCGCTCCGGCGAAAAGGAGTCGGAACACGCCCTGAAACAGGCCGGCATCCGGCACGCTCCGACAGCGCGCCTGTTAGAACGTCGCCCCATGTCCGACGACGATGCCGACGACTCCCCCACCTACGCACCGGCCACTTCCCACAGCGACGCCGTGCTACGCACGAAGACGCTTCCGCACTCTCCGTGGGTGTTCAAAAAGATGGTCCTCTTCCCGCCCCCGAAGGTCCCCAACGGCTCCTTCGTCGCATTGCGGGACAAGTCCGGCCTGGTCCTTGCCCACGGACTCCTGAATCGCCGCTCGGAGATCGCCTTTCGTGCGCTCGGCGCTCCGACCGAAGGCGACCTGAGGATGCTCCTTCGTGACCGCCTCACGGCCGCGCACGACTTCCGCACTCAAACGCTCAGGCTTCACGAGGTGACGGACGGCGCGCGGATCGTCCACGGCGAGGCAGACGGACTTTCGGGCCTCGTCGTCGATCGCTACGGAACGACGCTCGTCGCGATGATCTACGCGCTCGGTTGGGTTCGTCAGGCTGAGATCCTCGAGTCCGAACTCCGCCGGCTGCCCGGCGTCGAACAGATCGTGTTCATCGGCGACGCACGGTCGGCGGAGCTCGAGGGCTTCCAGATGCCGGCTCCGCGCGCAGGCCTTTCGGCCAAGGTGCGCGAACACGGTGTCACCTTCGACGCCGACCTCTCGCAGGGGCACAAGACGGGCATCTTCCTGGACCAGCGCGACAACCGTTCGCTCGTCTCCAGGTTCGTACGCGGCAAGAGCGTGCTCGACCTCTGCACCAACGCTGGCGGCTTCGCGATCCATGCGAAGAAGCGCGGGCACGCATCGTCCGTCGTCGGCGTCGACCTCGACGAGAAGGCCATCGAGCGCGCCAGGAAGAACGCCAAGCTCAACCAGGTGGCTGGCGACTGGATCCACGCGGATCTCTTCGATTACCTGCGCGAACGCAGGGAAGCGAACGCGCAGTTCGACGTGATCGTGCTCGACCCGCACAAGCTGGCGGCCGGGCGCGGCGAAGTCCAGCAGGCGCTATCCAAGTACCGCGACATGAACCGCCTCGCCCTCGAGACCGTGAAGCCCGGCGGGTTGCTGTTCACTTTCAGCTGCTCGGGTGCGGTCAGCGAAGAGCAGTTCTTCGCCATCGTCCAGGATGCGGCGAGGCAGGCGCGGCGCCGCGCAAGGGTCGTGCAGTTCCTCGGTGCGGCGCCCGATCATCCCGTCGGGCTCGACTTCCCTGAGGGCCGCTACCTGAAGGGCTTGTTCATCGCAGTGAGTTGAGCCTCCGTCACTCGATCCGGATCCGTGCGTCGGCGACGAGCGTCGGTGTCCCGACCGGGTGCGCGATCACTGGGTTCAGATCGAGTTCGGCGATCTCGCGGTGCCTGGAGACGAGTTGCCCGACCCGCAGGACGATGTCCTCGAGCCGCGCGTGGTCGACGGAAGCCTCGCCGCGAATTCCCGTGAGGATCTTCGTCCCGCGGATCGACGTCGTGATGTCGACGGCATCCGACCGCGTCAGCGGCGGCAGGCGGAATGCCATGTCCTTCAGCGCCTCCACGTACCGACCGCCCATGCCGAAGGCGAGCACGGGTCCCACCTTCGCGTCGCGGAACGCTCCGACGATCACCTCACGCCCCGCGGCGACCTGCTGCTGCACCAGGTAGGCCTCCGCGTGGCGCAGGACTCCCGCTTTGTCCAGTGCGGACTGCATGCCTGCAAACGCCGCTTTCAGGTCCCCTTCCGACTCGATGCCCAACGCGACACCGCCGACGTCACTCTTGTGGACGAGTTTCTCTCCCATGGCCTTCAAGACGCACGGAAACCCGACGACCTTCGCGGCAGCCAGGACCTCGGCGAGGTTGCGCCCGGTCCGCTGTGCGGGAACCGGCAGCCGGTAGGCCGCGAGCACGCGCCGCAGTTCCTCCGCATCGAGCCACGGAGCCTTGCGCGCTGCGATCACGCGACGGACCTCCGCGTCGTCCACGTCGTCGAACGTCACCGTCGGTTCGACCGGCCTGGCGCACCAGGTTGCATGGCGGCACATGTCGGCGAGCGCACGCAAGGCGTTCTCCGGGAACCGATACACGGGCGGGTGGTCCGGGATCTCGTGCACCGTCTCGTAGAACTCCTCCTTCGCCATGAAGACCGTCAGGACCGGCTTCTTCGCCGTTCGAGTGACTTCGGTCACGCGCTTCATGAGTTCCGTCGGGTCGAACAGCACCGGGGGGACGCTGATCACGATGACGGCGTCGACGGACTCCTCCGCCAGGACCACCTCCAACGTGCGCACGTAGTTCTCGGTCTTGGCCGACGCGATCATGTCGACCGGATTCTGCACCGACGCCTCGGCCGGGAGGAACGTGCGTAGGCGAGCCTTCGCGGCGTCGGACAACGGGTTGATGAACAACCCCAGTGCTTCGGCGGCGTCGGCCGCCATGATCGCAGGTCCGCCCGCGTTGCTGACGATGGCGATGCGGCGACCAGCAGGCAGCGGACACCGCGTGAAGGCCGCGGCGACGTCGAACAACTCCTCGAGCGTGTCGCACCGAAGAACGCCGCACTGATCGATCAGGGCCGAGATCGCCGTGTCGCCGCCGGCGGCCGATCCCGTGTGACTCGATGCGGCGCGCGCGCCAACCCGACTCCGTCCGCTCTTCACCATCAACACTGGTTTCTTCTTCGTGACTCTGCGAACGATCTCCTGGAATCTCGCCGGGTTGCCGAGACCTTCCAGGTAGAACGCGATGAGCCGCGTGCGGGGGTCGTTCTCCCAATACTCGAGCAGGTCGTTGCCCGAGACGTCGGCCTTGTTCCCCATGGACACGAACTGCGTGAAGCCGATCCCGAGCCGCTTGCACGAGTTCAAGATCGCGACGCCCATGGCGCCCGATTGGCTCGCGAACGCCACGCTGCCGAAGTCCGCGCCGACGGGTGCGAACGTCGCGTCGAGCGCGAACTCGGGCTCGGCGTTGATCACACCCATGCAGTTGGGCCCGACGAGGCGCATGCCCTTCTCACGGCAGAACTGGCGCAGCCACTCTTCGTCCGCGAGGCCCGCGGCACCCGTCTCCCGGAAGCCGGCCGTGATGACCACGAGCCCCTTCACCCCTTTCTTCGCGCAATCCTCCACGGTCTCCCGTACGTGAGACCGTGGCACGACGATCACGGCGAGGTCGACGGGATCGGGAATGGCCGATACCGTCGAATAGGCCTTCACCGAATGGATGACGTGGGCCTCGCGGTTGACCGGAAAGATCATTCCGGAGAAACCGCTCCTGAAGAGATTTCGGACGATGCTCGTCCCGATGGACTCCGCACGGCGCGAGGCACCGACGACGGCCACGGAACGGGGACGAAAGATGGCGTCGAGCGAGTTGGGCACGGGAGTTCCTTCGCTGAATGAGGCGGGATCATAACGATCGCGACGGCGACCGTAGCGGTCCGTGAGCATCCAAATATGATCTCGCCATGATCCGCTCCATCCGAACCGTCGAGATCGTTTCATTCGCCCTGTGGCTCCTTGTGACCGCGTCCGCGCAAGACAGCGCGCCCCCGTCCTTCGACCTCGTGATCCGCCAGGGCCTGGTGATCGACGGCTCAGGTTCTCCGGGCGTCCGAGCCGACGTGGCCGTGCAGGACGGCCGGATCGTCCGCATCGGCGACGGGTCGGGGTGGAGCGCGACGAAGACGCTCGACGCCAAGGGGCTCGTCGTCGCGCCCGGATTCATCGATCTGCACACGCACATCGACGACGACGTGCTCACCCACCCGAACATCGAGAACTTCGTCGCCATGGGCGTGACGACGATCATCACGGGCAACTGCGGAAGCGCGGCGGAGGACGTCGACGCCCACCTGAAGAAGACCGCGGCCCAGGGCGTGAGCATCAACTACGGCACGCTCGTCGGACATGGCACCGTGCGCTCGCAGGTGATGAAACTCGCGCGCCGCGCGCCCACGGCGGACGAACTCGAGAAGATGAAGGGCCTCGTCGAGGCCGGTATGAAGGCCGGAGCCTTCGGGATGTCGACCGGCCTGATCTACGTGCCGGGGACGTATTCGGCGACGCCCGAGCTCGTCGAGCTCTCGAAGGTCGTCGCGCGATTCGGCGGCCTGTACGTCTCGCACATGCGCAACGAGGGACTCGACATCGACAAGTCGCTGGACGAGATCTTCACGATCGGCCGCGAGGCGAAGCTCCCGATCCACGTTTCGCACATCAAGAGCAGCGGGAAGGCCGTGTGGGGGCAGGCCGAGCGCATCCTCGGTCGCATCGCCAAGGCGAAGGCCGACGGCCTCACGATCACGGCGGACCAATATGCATACGCGGCGTCGTCGACGAGCCTCGACATCCTCTTCCCGTCGGACGAGCTCGAGGTCGGACGCAAGGCATTCTGCGAGAAGCTCGGGAACGATCCCGAGTTCCGCAAACGGATGGCGCAGGCCGTTCTCGACCGCGCAACGAAGAACGGGTTCACGGACCTTGCCTACGCGCAGATCGCGAATGCGCCGAACCTGCCGACGCTCGCGGGCAAGACGCTCGCCGATGCGGCGGACACGTTGAAGCACGCCAGGACGGCATTCGATCAGGCGGATGCGGCAGCCGAGATCATGATCCGCTCGAAGGGCTCCCGCGTGAGCATGGTCTATCACGGGATGAACGACGCCGACGTGCAGACGTTCATGAAGGCTCCCTACGTCTCCGTCGCGTCCGACGCCGGCGTCCGCAACGACGACGGCAGTCGGCCGCACCCGCGCGGGTTCGGCAACAACCCACGCGTGCTCGGACGTTACGTGCGTGAATTGGGCGTGATCCCGATCGAGGACGCGATCCGCAAGATGACGAGCCTCCCTGCCGGCGCCTTTGGAATCGCGGATCGCGGCTCGATCGCCGTCGGCAGGTTCGCCGACCTCGTCGTGTTCGACCCGAAGACGATTGCCGATGGCGCGACGTACGAGGAGCCGCTCCGCCCGCCGGTCGGCATCAAGTGGGTCGTCGTGAACGGCACCGTGGTCTCCGAGGACGGCAAGCACACCCTCCTGCGCCCGGGCCAGGTCCTGCGCAAGCCCCTGAAATGACGAGCCCCGTCGTCGACATCCTTCTGGCGGCCGGGCGCGGATCGAGGGTCGGAGGCACGAAAGGAATCCTCGACATCGCAGGTCGGCCGCTGATCGCACGGCTCCTCGACGAGGTGCTGGAGTCCACCGTCGACGAAGTGATCGTCGTGCTCGGGCATCAGGCCGAACTGGTCGAGGCCCACGTCACTCGGCCGCGTGTTCGTGCGGTGACCAATCCCGACCACGATCGCGGCCAACTCTCATCGCTGCAGTGCGGGCTGAGGGCGCTCGGAGCTGAGGCGGGGGCCTTCCTGATCCACCCCGTCGATCACTGCCTCGTGACGCGCGCAGACCTGGACGCGCTGATCGGCGTGTACCGACGGCGGGGCGAGCCGGCCGGGATGATCGTGCGTCCGACGTTCTCCTCAGGATGGGGCCACCCCGTCCTCTACGCGCGCGGTTACGCCCGGGAGTTCCTGGCGCTGGAACCCGCGTCCTCAGGTCGCGTCGTCTACCGCAACAACCTGCAACATGTCGTCGGCGCGCCGGTTGCCACGGACGCCGTGCTGTTCGACCTCGACACGCCAGCGGACCTGGAGGAAGCCCGACGGCGCATGGGTCCGTGAGCGTTCTTGCGATTCCGACGGTCTTGGCCCCTCGCGTGAGAGGATCTGCGACAATCTCCGGGCCATGCAAACACGACGGCGAGGGTCACGCATTCGGGTCGGCGCGAGATTGGCCTGGTGGTTCACGGTAGTCCTCGCGAACCTGGCCTCGCCCCACACGTCACCAGCGCAGTCGCTGGGCGTCACTCCGTCGACGTCCTACGTCGTCGACGTCAACTCCATAGAGTCGCTCGCGGTGTCTGGACGGACGGCGTGGTTCGCCGGCTCCTTCACCCGGGTCTTTCGACCCGCCGAAGGGCTCGTGCGAACGGACACCATCACGGGAGCGCAGATCGGGACGCCGACTCCGATCGAATCGGGACTGACCACGTGTGCCGTCGCCGATGGCTTCGGCGGATGGTTCATCGGGGGCCAGTTCTACTTCGTCGCCGGGCTGTTCCGACCGGGCGTCGCACACATCCTTCCCGACGGCAGCGTCGACGCAGCATGGGACGCGGCGCTGGTCATGACTCAGATCTCCGGAGCATCGGCCGGGATCTGGGCCCTCGCGCTCGACGCCGGCGTTCTCTACATCGGCGGGACGCTCGTGAGCGCAGGCGGGCTTCCGCGGTACGGGATCGCCGCCGTGTCGGCCGCGGATGGGACCGTCCTTCCGTGGAACGCCTCGCTGACACCCGCGCCCGTCTTCCCGCAGGGGTCCGCCGTACTTTCGATCGCGCTTCATTCCGGAGCCGTGTACGTCGCCGGTGCGTTCACCGGAGCATGGGGACAGCCGCGCACGGGGCTGGCGGCGCTCGACCAGACGACAGGCGCCGTCCTGCCGTGGTATCCGGGAGCCACGACGAATGCGCGCGCGCTCGCCGCCAGCGGCAGCACGGTCTGGATCGGCGGCAACTTCACATCGATCGGCGGTGTGACGCGATCGCGCCTCGCGGCGGCTGATGCGACGTCCGGAGCATTGACGCCTTGGGCGCCAGCAGCGGACGGAACCGTCCGCGTGCTTGCGGCCACCGGCAACATGGTCATCGCTGGCGGAGAATTTGGTTCGATCGCCGGCGTGACGCGCGTGCGTCTTGCGGCCCTCGACGCGAGCACGGCGGCCGTCCTGCCGTGGAATGCGCAGCTCAACCCCAGCTCGCAGCTTCCCACGCAGATCTCGGTGGTCACGACGTTGGAGCTCACGGCGTCGACGGTCCGGATCGGCGGCACCTTCACGGCCGCAGGGGGACAACCACGGCGTGGCCTCGCTGAACTCGATCTCACCACGGCGCTCGCCTCTCCGTGGAATCCGTCGCCAGGCGCCATGCCCCAGTACACGTTCGCCACAAGCGGAACCACGGTGCTCCTTCGGACGTCGGGGATCGGAAGCCGCCCGCGCAACTCCCTGGCGGCCGTCGACCTCGCAGCGGGGATACAAATCGAAACGGTCCCCACCGTCGCAGGCACCGTGCACGCCGTCACCGTCGTCGGCTCCACGCTCTACCTCGGAGGTGAATTCACGGCGATCGACGGGGTCCCGAGGACGAACCTCGCGGCCATCGACTTGACGACCGGTGCGGTGAGTTCCTGGAACCCGGGAACCTCGGCCGTCTCTCCCGGATTGCCGAACCGCGTCCGAGGGCTGCGGGTCCGCGGCAGCGACCTCTTCATCGTGGGTGAGTTCGATTATGTGGGCGGCACTCCACGGTCAGGCCTGGCGTCCGTCGACATTCAATCCGGGGCGGTCCTGCCTTGGGACCCGGGGCTGACGTTCGCCACGTCGGGATTCCGTGGCATGGAGGTCGCGGGCGACACCGTGTGGGTCCATGGCAACTTCGTCGAGTGGGGACGCCGCAACCTCGTCGCGTTCGACGCGGCGACCGGCGCCGTTCGCCCCTTCGATGCGGCTGTCGAAGGCGGCTCGTTCGTGTCGTCCGTCTGCGTCGCGGAGTCGACTGTCTATTTGTCGGGCGATTTCGCTTCGCTCGGTGGCGTGTCCCGGGTGGGACTCGCGGAGGTCGACCGGACATCGGGTGCGCTCACGGGGTGGCCAACGCCGATCCTCACGGCACCCGCATTCCCGCCAGTTCCGTACTACCCGGGCGCGGCCACGGGGATGGTTCTCGCCGGCCCGTCTCTCCTGGTCGGTGGCACGTTCTCGACGGCGGGCGGCCTGCCGCGCGCAGGCCTTGCCGAGATCGACCGCGCGACGGGCGTCGTCAGTTCCTGGGCGCCCACGTCGAACGGCCTCGCACCCGCGTGCGCCGCGATCGCGAACGGCGAGCTTCTCGTTCGGGGAAGCGCGCTCCTCACGTTCCCCGTGCTTCGGGCGCCGGCGTCGACGGCGATCGCCGGCAGCGGATGTGGCCCCCTGCCAGTGAACCCGTACCTGGAAGCCACCCTGCCCGTGATCGGCAACACCTGGTCCTGGAGCGTCACCACGTCCCCAGGCCTCCATGGTCAGACGTACGTTTCGCTCGTCCCCGCGACGTCCTGGGACGCCGGCAACGGATGCCTCGTTCACCTGGACCTTCCAAGCCTCTCGTTGCTGGCCGAGTTCACGACGAGCGCGAGCGGCGTCGCGAGTTCGACGGTGCCGCTCCCACTCCTCGCCGCGGCGTGGGGGTTCACGCTGCGCGCCCAGTCGGGCGTGTTGCTTCCGGGTTCGTTCGCGCTGAGCAACGCTCTCGACGTCGTGCTCGGCTACTGACTCACTCGATTCGATCCCGGCGGGACGGCGCGCGGCGACGGTGCCGCGACGCACCGGCCCGAGGCGATGCATGTCTGGCGCGCGGTGCCAGCGCCAGCTCACACGACGGCACCAGGAGAACGAACATGTCCGACGGAATGCGAATGCTGGTCTGCGCCGCGGTCGTTTGTTGCGCCCTCGCCGGGCAGACGACCAGGAACGTCCCGTCTCAGTTCGCAACGATCCAGGCGGCTATCACCGCCTCGAGCAACGGCGACACCGTGCTCGTCGCGCCTGGCACCCATGCGGGGCCGATCACGTTCGCCGGAAAGACCATTCGAGTGATGAGTTCCGGTGGCGCGGCCGTGACCCTCATCGCGGGACCGGCGTCTGGTGCGGCCGTCACCTTCGCTGGAGGTGAAGGCGTTGCGACCGTGTTCTCGGGCTTCACGATGAACGGCGGGAACGGCGCGATCCTGTGCCAGAACGCGTCACCCCAGATCCAGAACTGCGTCATCTCGAACCAGGTGAAGAGCGGAACGGCCACCGGCGCCGGAATCCGTTGCCTCTCGACGGGAGTTTCGGTGGCATCGCCGTCGATCTCGGGCTGTGTTTTCACCTCCAACGTCGCCGGCGGCGGTGGCGCCATCTCCTTCGAGCCGCAGTCGTCGATCTCGTCGTCGCCCACCATCACGAATTGCGCGTTCGACGGCAACTACGCCTGGGCCGACAGCAATTTCGCGAGCTCAGGGGGCGGCGCCATACGAATCGCGGGAGCCTCCACGCTGGCGACCATCGATGGGTGCACGTTCACGCACAATCGGTCGGAGACCGCGGGGTGCAGCATCCTCGGGCGCGGCTTCGGTGTCCTCAACATCACGAACTCGCGTTTCTTGTACAACGGCGCCCAGTCGGGTTCGTACGGAGCGTTCTACGTCGACGGGTCGCAGTGCAACGTCACGAACTGCGTCATCGCATTCAACACGAACGGGCCCGCCGCCGGAGCGCTCACGCCGACCCTGGGATCCGGAACGACCGTGTTTCGATGCTGCACGATCTACGGGAACACCGGCTCGGTTGGCGGGGCGCTCTACTTCAACGGCGGCGGGATCTCCCTCACCGTCGACCGCTCGATCGTCTGGGGCAACAGCTATGCCGACATCGTCGCCGTCAACTCGAACCTGGCATTCGGCAGCGTCACCAACTCGAACGTGGGAACAGGCGTGTTCACGCCGAGCCCGACGAACCTGAACGTCGATCCGTTGTTCGTCGATGGCCCCGGCGGCGACTTCCACCTTTCGCGATCATCGCCGTGCCGCAACGCCGGCGGCTCGAGCCTCGTAGGCCTGCCGGCCACGGACATCGATGGGTCGCCGCGGCTCATCGGTCCTGGGGTCGACATCGGTGCGGACGAAGTCCCGTTGGACGTCCATCCGGGCACGACCGATTCGTTGGATCTCTATGTGACCGTCGCCACCGGTGGAGATCCCCTCGCAGCGTCGCGCGCGGCAGCGGCGGGTGCCCTGCTCCGCGTGCTGCTGAAGTCGCCGACGGGTTCCATGGCCGGGGCCCTGCCGGTGCTGGGCGGCCAGCTCCATCCGACCGGCGCACCACCCGTCATCAACACGCCCGGGATCTGGCTCGAGGCCACGGCGTTCATCATCACGGGCGCGCTGCCGGGTTCGCCGTTCTCCGCTCCGGGGCTCCCGCCGGCTGGTTTGCCCGTCGCGTTCCAGGTCCCGCCCGGCCTGGGCGGTTGGACGTTGCGCCTTCAGGGTTTCACGTCGTCGGCATTCGCAGCCAACTCGGTGTTCGCGGCGTCGGAGGCGCTGGAGGTCACGTTCTGAACCTGGCACCCACGGCGATCGCACCAGGGTCGCGTAACCCGTCACGGCGCGCTCGTCAGCCGCGAGGCGTCAGCGCGACTCGCGCTTCGCACGCTTCACCGGCCGTTCGACCGGCTTGGGTTCGCCTTCGCTGGTCCGTCCACCGGACTCGCCCGACGCGCTCTGGCGTTCTTTCGATCCGTTGGATGCGGGATCGTCTGCCGGAGCGGAGGCAGCCTCCATCGCATCGACGACGGACCCGATCGCCGCCAGGGTTGGTCCGAATCCCACGACCAGAAAGCCGCGCGTTCCGAGCAGAAAGGCGAATTCGGCGTTCCGCTGACTCAGACAATGCTGGATCGCCCCGCACACCGTCGTCGCGTCGACGCCGTGCGTCCGGATGAACGTCATGAACACGCGCGCCGGTGCGGCCTGCAAATCCGCCAGGCGCTCCTGGGGGACGAACGGAGCGTTCTGCCGAACGGCTCGCCCCTCGGCGATCGACTCGACCCTGAACACGTTCGCTTCGGGGGGAACGATCGGTTCGAGGCAGAAGCCGTGGCCGACGAGAATCGACTCGAGCATCGCGTCGGCAGCAGCCTTCTTGACCGTCACGACACCGGTCACGCGCACGACGACCCCCCGGAGCCGCGATCCCTCCGGATACGCAAATCGCCGGCCGGTGGTCGCCGTCCACTGTGCCAGCATCTCCTCCAGCAGCATGCCTTCCGCGCCAACGTTGAGGGTTACGTCCTCGCCGTCTCCGGAGAGTGCGATCTGCTGCGCGGATTTCGCCGGCGCCCGTTGCGTCGGCGTCGTGTTCTGCGAGACCGCAACTCCCGCTCCTGCGGCAATGGCCACCACCACGATCACGGCACACAGAGCCCGACGACCCGTCGATCCGTTCACCATGTCATTCTCCCAGGGGACGAGCGCTCCGTGATTCCGCCGCTCCAACGGGCCTTCGTTCGCGTCCCACGAAGTCGTTCGACGTTCGATGGTTGCCGCCTATTCCCCGCTTCGTTCCCCGCAACCCGGCGACGGTCAGGCCTTCGCCCACACTCGGGTCGCATCGCGATTGAACGCCGTGCGGGTCCGGTCCGCTCCCGCGCGCCCGCGCAATCGGGCACGCTCGATCGTCACCGCACGCCCCGAGTCGACCGTTTGCGTACCGGGAGATGCCCCGAGCCGCCGTCGGGTCAGTCCAGGACCGTCCCGTCCGCGACCCATCCGGACGGTGGTCCGCATGCATCAGAATCCGAGGACTGTCGTGGCGGAGAGGCCGGACAGTCTTGGACCGACCGGCTCGCCCGCGAGCGCCTGCCACCACACCGTGAGCCCGACGAGGGCGGGGTTGTTCGGGACCGTGACGGAAAGGCCGGACCTCCCGTTCGCGCCGAACGTCCCGCTCGCGGCGAGCACCAGCGCGCTGACGTCCAGGCGAACGATGCCGTATGGCGGCAGCGCCGAGAAACTCGTTCCGTTCGACGCGAACAGGTGCCACGGCTGGTTGGCGAAACCATACAGATCGAGTGACCCGATCCTCCCGGGCCGCACGGGCCCGCCGGGCACGAGCTGGCGCGTCGTGTTCGTCAGCAACCTCAGTCGCGTGGAAATGAGGTCCACGTCCCCGTCGCCGTCGAAATCCCCTTGGGCGGCCTCCGACTGCAGCGGAAAACCGATCGACACGGGGGCCGCGAACGTTCCGTTTGCCAAGTTCCTGTGGAACTGACCGCAGGCGTCGATGACGTCCGGCCACCCATCGCCATCGAAGTCGGCGGCATGCATGGAGCCGGCGACGAAACAGCTCGTCGTCGCGCTCAACGGAATCGCGCCCGCCGATCCGAAGACGCCCGTGCCCGGGTTCAGATAGATCTGCCCCCCGGCAAGAAGGTCGAGATCGCCATCTCGGTCGACATCGAGGGCGGCCATGGGCGGCGCTGGGGGCACGGGGCCGGCCGAGAGCGTTCCTGCGCCGTAGTTGAAAAGGCTGCCCAGACTCCCGTTGAGCGACCAGTAGATGTCCTTCATGCCGTTGCCATCGAAGTCCCCGACGATCGGCGCGCTCATCGGCGTCGGGAGCGGAACCGGAGGGGCGAAGTTCCCGCCACCGAGGTTGCGCATGAGCGAGGCTGGCGCCGGGTTCGGCGTTGGCGCGTAATCGACCCCCACGACGTAATCGAGGTCGCCGTCGGAGTCCACGTCCAACGGGACTCCGCGAGTCCCGGCCGAACCCCCTCCGACGGCGGGCCACGCCGGCGTGAACACGCCGGAGGAATTCAGGAAGAACTGGTACGCGCCAAAGCCGCTCCAATAAAGATCGGCGTCGCCGTCTCCATCGACGTCGAAGAACTGAAACACCCACGCCGGGAACAGGCACTGCGAGCAAAGGACGTGACCCGCCCATCGAAGCTGCCCGCGGCCGTCGTTGCGAACCACGCCGGGAGGCACGATGAGCTGTATTCCAACTGTGTCCGTTGGGACGAGGTCCAGGTCGCCATCGCCGTCAAAATCGATCACGTCTCCAGCCGTGACTTCCTCCGGGCTCGCGATCGAGTCCTGGAGCGGCACGAGCGTTCCCTGGGGGCCGAGGCCAACGATGACGTTGCCTTGCAGCGTGAAGACCACGAAGTCGCGGTCCGAATCACCGTCGACGTCGACGATCACCGGGCGTGGTTGAATCCAGTTCGACAGACTCGAGATCGGACCGTGCTGGATCCTGGCGTACACCGGTACGGTCGTCACCGGAGGTTGAAACGCGCCGCCCGAGAGGAAGTGGACGTCGCAACCGTCGGTCCGGAATCGCAGGAGTTCGGCGCGCCCGTCCCCATTCAAGTCCGACAGGACGGAATCGGCGGATCCATTCCCGGCGCCGACGACGGTGCTGGGCGTGAAGGCGAACCCGCCGGCGTTCCGGAAAACCGTCGCGACCGACGAGAGCAGCGGGCTGTTTACCGAGTCGAGAACGAAGTCGGGACGCCCATCAGCATCGATGTCCCCCATCGCGATGGCCTGGTCGGTAGAACCCGTGCCGAGGTGGATGATCGGGCCAAACGTGTTGTTACCGAGGTTCGAGCACACCCAGATGTCCAAGCTCGCGTTGACGAAACCCACGACGTCCTTGTCGCCGTCTTGATCGAGGTCGACGAGGATCGCTTCCGTCGAGGCCCCGACGCCCGGGTAGACGACGGGGCCGACGGTGAATCCACCCGAACCGTTGTTCAGCAGAACGACGACCGGCGCCTGGTTGGTCCCGGTCGCACCGATCACGGTGCTGCTCGTCGCGCACAACAGGTCCGGATCCCCATCCCCGTCGACGTCGGCGATCGAGAGCGAGACGACGGCAATGGGAGGCAGCGAACCAGCAACGGGCAGGAAAGTCCCGCCACCCTGGTTCATCCACCGCGTCAATAGCCCGGTCGAGTCCGCACCGAGCACGTCAGGGAATGAATCGCCGTTCAGATCGGCAACGACGTGTCGCGGCCGGGCAGGTCTCGTCGTCAGCGCGAGCGACATCGTCGAGGGTGTCGGATGGGGGGTGAACCGTCCGGTTCCATCGTTCAACTGAACTGGATTCGGCCCGACCGTTATGAGGTCGTTGTCGCCGTCGAGATCGACGTCCGCGGCAGCGAGCACCGGGCCCACGTCGGACGAGATCATCTCGCGGACGAACTGAAAGGGCGCGGACTGCGCCGATGCCGCAATGAGCAGGATCGCTGACAGCAGAGCCGTTCGGATCGCGTGGGTCGTGGTGTTCGGCATGAATGGAATCTCCAATCCGACGGGCCGCAACCGACATGCCACGGAAACGCGAGTTCGATCCGAACGACCTCGCGGTCGTGTGCGGGCGCAGAATCGCGGGGATTCCCGCAACAGGGGGTTTTCTGGCGCAAATGTGGCGGCCAGCGCGATCGACGCTTCGCACCCGGGCACGACGATCTCGTGCAAGTCGACACGCCGCGGTAACCGCCAGAAAACGGCTCGCGTCGACGTGACGTTCGCCCAGGACTCACTCGGCGTTCGTCGGCGGGCGCGGGTCGTCGCAGGGCGCACCTTACGCTCGGACCGCCAGTACGCGTGCGACGACGCGCAGTGAAGTCATCGCCGCAGTGGCGTGACGTACCAAGGCCCCCTCTGCGGTCAGTACCCGAGCACGGTCGTTCGTGTGAGGCCTGTGAGACGCGGACCGGCGGCGCCCCCGTCGCGATCGAAGTCGCCGTGAACGACCGGCACATGGAGCGGCTGAGGCATGGCGGATGGAACCGCGAACGTTCCGTTGCCGAGGTTGCGATGGAAGAGTCCACAACCGTCGACGACATCGACGAAGCCGTCACCGTCCAGATCGGCGACGAGCGTCGACTGCGCGCTGAAGCATGGCGTCGTTCCCGACGAAGGAAGTGCGCCGGCGGGTGCCGGAACGAAGACGGCGCCCGATGTGTTCAGGTACAGCTGCTGCCCGGCAATGAGGTCCAGATCGCCGTCACCGTCGACATCCATGGCCGCACACGGCTGCGCCGGTGGCGGCGGCCCGAGGACGAAGGTTCCCGTGCCTGCATTGAGCATCAGACTCGTCAACCCATCGATCGACGAGAGGATGTCGATCGCCCCATTGCCATCGAAGTCGCCGAGAACGGGCGACGCCACGAACGTGGGAAGGGTCACGGCCGGCGCAAAAAGCCCCGCCGCCGAGATTGCGGAGAAGTGACGCAGAGGGCGGGATGCCGGCGGCGTAGTCCACTCCGACAACGAGATCGAGATCTCCGTCCGCGTCCACGTCCAGCGGAACGACCTGAGAGCCTACGGGCGCTCCGGCGACGGGTGCGCCGACCGGAGTGAACGTCCCGTTGGAGTTGATCGCGATCTGATGCGCACCCGCCCCATTCACCAGGTACAGATCCGCATCGCCGTCACCATCGGCGTCGAAGTACTTCCACACGTACGCCGGCATGACGCACTGCGGGCACGACACCGACTCGACCCACGTGAAGTGTCCGCTCCCGTCGTTCACGAGTGCGCCGGGAGGCGACCACGTCAGCAACCCCTGGGTGTCGGCCGCCACGAGGTCCAGGGCGCCGTCGCCGTCGAGATCCACGGTTTCGACGAACCTGAACCAGCTTGGCGCAAGGATCGGGTTCGAGAGCGCCAGGAGCGCGCCCGACGCGCCGACGGCGAGTATCTGGGAGCCCTGCGACGTCGGCACGATGAGGTCAGTGTCTTGGTCGCCGTCGACGTTCGCGGCGATGGGCGGAGGAACCGCCGAGGAAGGTTGCAGCGAGCCCCCACCCTGGTCGACGTACATCGGAACCCGCGACGCCCACGGCTGCAGCACGCCGTTGATGAACGAGAAGATCTCGCACCCGTTTCGGAGAAAGCGCAGCAGCTCGGCACGGCCGTCTGCGTCGAGGTCGAGGAGGAGGGAATATGCAGGCCCTGGCGTGGCGCCCGACAGCAGGAGGGGGGTGACCGTGGCTCCAGGGCCCGTGGCAAGAACCTGCGTGCCGAGCGCACCGAGCGGCGTCGAGACCGAGTCGAAAACGAGATCTGGTCGACCGTCGCCAGTGACGTCCCCGGTGGCGATCCCCGCGTTCGGCCAGTTCCCGAGGCCAAGCACGACGAGGTTGCCGAAAGACCCGTTCCCGACGTTCAACGCCCACACCTGCACCGGAGCCGTGGCCGTGCTGCAGCCGACGAAGTCGAGATCTCCGTCCTGAACCAGGTCCGCGAGCCCGACCTCCGGGATTGGGCTGCCGTAGGGAGCAACCACCGACCCGACGGTCAGCGTCCCGAGCCCGTCGTTCATGAGGGCAACGATCGGATGGAACAACGTCGAGCTGCCAACGACGAGCGTCCCCACCACGGAACAAATGGCATCCAAATCGCCGTCACCATCCAGGTCTCCCTTCGCCAGAGATCCGACGACCAGAGCAGGGACCTGTCCGGGTGCGACCTGGAAGACACCGCCGCCCTGGTTGATCCATCGCGTCAGCGATCCGTTCGGTCCCTCGCCGAGGAGGTCCGGCAACGCATCGCCGTTCAGGTCACCGGCCACCAGACGGCGGCGATACGGCAGTCCGTGCGGAGGCAGCGTCACGGCCGACGGTGTGGCGTGGGGTTGGAATCTCCCGCCGCCATCGTTCAGGTAGACGGCATTCGCCCCGCTGACGATGAGGTCCACGTCGCCGTCCTGATCGACATCTGCGACCGCGAGGATCGGGCCGGCGTTCGACGGGATCAGCTCGCTCGTGAAACGAAACGGTGGAGACTGGCATCGAGCGAGCGAGCGAGACGCCCGCGCTCATGAGAGCCACTACGTACGCCATGCGACCCGTAATCGACAGCATGTCTGATCCTCCGACCTCTCCTGGTCGCCGCCCTGATCGCGCGGCATCCGCCGGTCGAAAAGCGCGGCACCGTGGGGGCAGCATGAACGAGCTGGGCGCGAGGGTGAGCGTGTTCGCGGGCCCCGGACGAGGGCCAGCCCGTCGTCTGTGCATCGCCTCGCCCGACGAAGGCGATGTCGCCCCGAGCTCGCGGAGATTCGATTGGTTTCGCGGGTGCCCCCTCCTGGCTCCGTTGCCCGTGAGGGGATGTACGCCAGCATCGTTCTCTGGCGGCTTCTCGTCGGCTGATCGCGTCGCAGGCCTTCGCTTGCGTTTCGAGTCGTTCAGCCGGTGGCTCGCGCCCTTCATCTCGAGGATGTGGCCGCGGTGCGTCGAACGATCCCTCGTGGCGCCCGCGAGACGCTCGCTGCCGAGGACCTCGGTCCAGTTCGCGAAGGGCAAGTTCGTCGTCACGAGCAGGCTCGGACGTTCAGAAGCCTGGCTGATGACGTCGAACAGGAGCTCGGCGTCGGCCTTGCTCGCCGGGAATCACCCGAGCTCATGCAGGATGATCAGTCCCAGCAGCCAAGCACCGCCGGTACGGCCAGCGACCTCGGCTGCAGCTCGCGGAAGTCAGTAGGACCGGACCGTCGTCTCCCCCAGGCCGGTCAACCGCGGGATCGACGGCTCATCGACCACGGCCTGCCACCAGACGGTCAACCCGACGAGGGCGGGGACGTTCGGCACGAGGACCGCCATCTGCCCGCGTCCGTCCAGATCGAACGTCCCAGCGGTCACGAACAGCGCGGTGGCGAGATCGATCTGCACGAGGCCATAGGGCGGGAGCGGCAGCGCCGACCTCCCTGCCGAGGCATACAGCTGCCACCCGCGCGTGGCATATCCATCCAGTTCCAGACTGGCCATGCGGCCTGGGCGCGCGATCGACCCCGGCGCGAGATTGCGCGTCGCGTTCGACAAGACGCGCATGCCCGAGCCGAGCAGATCGACGTCGCCGTCGCGATCGAAGTCGCCATGCACGAGCGGTAGCTGGAGCGGATAGGGAATCGCCACCGGTGCGGCGAAGCTCGCCGGCCCGACGTTGCGGTGAAAGAGCCCACAGGTGTCGAGGAGGTCGATCCGGCCATCGCCATCCATGTCGGCGACGACCGTCGCACCTGGAGAGAAGCACGGCGCGGGTCCCGACAATGGAAGCGCCCCGGCCGGCGCCAGCACGAAGCCGGTGCCGGGAACGTTCAGGTACAGCTGCTGACCGGCCACCAGGTCGAGGTCGCCGTCGTCATCCGCATCGATGGCGGCCTGCGGCGCTGCCGGAGGCGGTGTGCCGGCGACGAACAGTCCGACACCGGTGTTGTAGAGCGCGGCCGTCGCGCCGCCGCTCGACGACAGGATGTCCACGGTGCCATTGCCATCGAAGTCGCCGAGAACGGGGGCCGAGACGAACGCTGGCAGCGTCTGAGGCAGAGCGAACGTCCCGCCACCCAGGTTCACCAGGAGCGACGCGTTTCCCGCGACGCCCAACGCAAAGTCGACGCCGACGATCAGGTCCAGGTCGCCGTCCGCATCGACGTCGAGCGGCAGGATCTTCGTCCCCGCAGGTGCGACTCCCGCCGGAGTCGGGCTCGCCACGAAGACTCCACCAGTGTTGATCGCGACCTGGTAGGTACCGAGATTGTTGACCCAGTAGAGGTCGTTGTCGCCGTCCCCGTCGGCGTCGAAGAACTGCCACGCAACACCCGGAAGCATGCACTGCGGACAGACCACCGTGAGTGGCGGCGCGAACCTGCCCGTGCCGTCGTTGATCATGATCGGCGGCGGGGCCAGCCGTTGAACCCCAGACGAGTCCGACGCGACCAGGTCCAGGTCGCCATCGAGGTCGAAATCGAGCGTCTCGAACGGGCCGAGCGAAGCCGGCGCACTGATCGGATTGAGGAGCGGTCGGAGTCCCAGTGCCGGGTCGACGGCGAGAATCACGTTGCCCTGTTGTGTCTGCACGATCAGGTCCCGATCCTGATCACCGTCGACGTCGACGACGGAGATGGGCGGAAGGTCCAGCGTCGGGAAGAATGGACCGGGTTGGGTGATCCCGAAAACGGGCAGGCGCTGCAGCGGTGTCGGGAACGCACCCCCGACCAGGACGTGCACGTCGCAGCCATCGAGGTGGAACCGGAGCAGTTCGGCGCGTCCATCGTTGTTCACGTCAGCAAGAATCGAACGGCAGGGCCCGGTGAGGAAGCTGAACACGACGACCGCCGTGAACGTCCCGCCACCCGCGTTACGGAGCACTTGCACGGCGTTGGTCTGCTGCGACACGCTCATCGAGTCGAAGACGACGTCCGGAAGGCCATCCGCGTCGATGTCTCCAACCGAGAACGACTCTCCGGGGCTGGGCGCACCGCCCAAGGCCGTAGTGCTGAAACTCGCCCCGCCGTTGTTGATCGCGACGAAGCGCACTCCGCCGCCGACGCAGAACGCATCCAGGTCCCCATCCTGGTCGAGGTCGGAAAGCTGGACCTCCATTCCCGCTCCCGTCCCGACGAGGAACACGCTGCCGAGCGTGAAGCCACCCGTGCCGTTGTTGGCGAGCACCACGACCGGGCTCGGCGTGGTACCGAGGGTCCCTGGCGTCGCGCAGAGGGCATCCACG
Organism: Planctomycetota bacterium; assembly: GCA_044222185.1. Taxonomy (GTDB): domain Bacteria; phylum Planctomycetota; family CAIWVZ01; genus JBGANV01. The sequence goes on along the minus strand of JBGANV010000001.1, from coordinate 728,481 downwards.
TCGCCGTCTCCATCGAGATCGCCCGCAGCCAGGGAGGTGACCAAGAGCGCCGGCAACTGCGCGGCGACCGTCGAGAACGCTCCTGCCCCGACGTTCTGCCACAGCGTCAACAATCCCGTCGGGCCCGTGCCGAGCAGGTCGACCTGGCCGTCGCCCGTGAAGTCGCCGGCGACGAGGCGACGACGGTGAGTCGGGCCCTGATAGGGCAGGATGATCGAAGATGGCGTCGGGTGCGGCGAGTACCGGCCGGCCCCGTCGTTCAGGTAAACGCTGTTCGCGCCGCTCGTCACGAGGTCGACGTCGCCATCCGAATCCACGTCCGCCACGGCCAGGACGGGCCCGGCCTCGGACGGGATCTGCTCGGACGCGAAGCGCACTCGTGGTGCCTGGCCGAACGTGCCCGCGGCGATTGCAACGATGAGGGTGAACAGCCGCGATGCGGCAACGGGTCGTCGAGTCATGATTCAGCTCCGGGCCGACCGGCTTCGCAACCGCCGTGCCGCTCGGGTCCCACGCCGATCACTGCGTGAATGGGCCGTGAAAAACCACGAATCCCAGGCCGATGCCGGCAGGGGCATCACTCCCGGCTACCCGAACGCCCGACCGCCCCTCAATGTTCCGGGGAGCGGGAGGTAACGCCTTGACCGAAGCGTACGCCGACCCGCGCTCCAGAACTCCAAGCTCGATGTGGGTTCGGGGTGACGGCATTCGCTGCGACAGCCCATGGGACCGCGCGCGCCGCCCGCGCCGGGCGTCAGAAGTCCGCTCGCCTGAACCGCCAATACCCGAGCGACAACGCTCCCACGAGCCAGGCCGCAGCGGCGAGGAGCGGCTCCCAATCGAGGTTCGGGATCGTCAGGACGCAACCTTCCGCGGCGGACTTCAGGAGTGCGAAGTTCGGGAACGTGGCGTGCATAATCCTCGCTGTGGTGCCGAGCCACGGCACCTCCTTCCCGACCTCCGTCCGACCGATCACGATCAGCACGCTGACGCCCGTGTCGACGACGACGTAGAAGACGTATCCCAGCACGATGGCGAGCGTGGAGCTGCGGCGCATGATGCCGATGCAAGCGAGGATCGCGTACATCACCGCCGCGGAAAAGAGCGTCAGCGGGGCCGCCAGCAGCAATCGCACCGGCCAGAACCCGAACCGGATTCCGATCCCGAGGATGATCAGCCCCTCGGCCACGAGAACCGCGATCCCGAACAACGCCAGTCCGCCGATGTACTTCCCGAGGAAGATCCGCAGTCGATCGATCGGCTTCGAGACGACCATGTCGACGGCACCGGCGGCCAGCATGTCGGGGAAGTATCCGGAACAGGCCGCAATGAACAACATCATCCCGATCGAGAACAGCGTGCTCGCCGCGATGAATGCCCAGTACTCGAGTGAGCGCTGGAGGACGGGCACCTCGCGCGCAAGCTCGTCGACCCTGGCCTCGGCCTCCTTGCGCCGCTCCGCCCGCTCCTTCCGTTCCTCGTGATTGAACGGGTTGGGCATGGTGCCGTCGCGCAGTTGCAGCGTCATCTCGTACTGATCGGCCCAACTGTTGGCGAGCACCTTGGTGGGTTTCTCGCTCCAGAGGAACCCGAATGCCGGCGTGCCGTCGTCGGCGGTCATCGGCTTCGGAAGCACGACGAATACGCCGACGACCAGCGCGAAGAGGATCAGCAAGAGGATGAACACCGATTGCTGCTTCGATTGCCGCCACGTGTCGACGACCAGGGCCCAGAACGCGCTCATGCTTGCGTACCTCCCACGCCCTGCTCCGCCTGATCCTGGATGAGCTTGATGAACGCATCCTCCAGGTTCACGGCGACACGCTCGATCGCGTAGATCGAGACGGATGACCTCCGCAGCTCGTCGATCACCGGACTGATGTCGTCTCTCGTCGGGACGCGCAGCGTGAAGGTCTCGTCGTCCACGCGGACGGCGCCCCAGCCAGCGATGCGCGTCCAAAGCGCGTCAGGGATCGTCCCCGTCTTGAACGTGACGTAGACGGTCGAGCTGCGTCCCGCCTCGAACCGCTGCTTGATCTCGGAGACGCTTCCCCGCTCGATGATCTGCCCTTTGTGGAGGATCGCGATCTCATCGCACACGAGCTCCACCTCGGAGAGCAGGTGCGAGTTCATGAGGATCGTCGTGCCCTTCGAGGCCACGTCCCGGATGACGGCTCGCAGTTCGTGTCGCCCGACCGGGTCGACGCCGTCCGTCGGCTCATCGAGAAAGATCACCCGCGGGTTCCCGAGCATCGCCTGGGCGAGCCCGACGCGTTGCATCATTCCCTTGGAGTACTTGGTGACGGAGACGTCCGCCCACTCCGTCATGCCCACGAGCGCCAGCTTCTCGGGGATCTCCCGAGCGAGCGTCGTCGCATCGAGACCCGACAACTTGCCGAAATACCGGCAGACGCCCGCGCCCGTGAGGTATCGGGGGAACCGATGGCCCTCCGGCAGGTACCCCACTCCCCGTCGGGCTTCGGAGTCGCGGATGTCCCGTCCGAGGATCGCCGCGTATCCCGACGTCGGCCGGACGATCGAAAGCAGGGATTTGACCAGCGTGGACTTGCCGGCCCCATTCGGTCCCAGCAGCCCGAAGCAGGAGCCCTGCTTCACCACCAGATCGACCGAGCGGAGCGCCTGCACCCCGCCTCGGAACGTCTTGCACAGCTCGCGCGTCTCGATCGCATGATCCATCGGTTGCTCCCCCACACCCCGGATTCGGCGTTCGCGAGCGCGGGACGCCCCCCATACGAACGAAGCTCAGCGTATCGCGAGGCCGTTTGCGAGCGCGTGCACGAGCCGCTTGGTGAACACGGTCACCATGCGACGCCGGTAGGTCGGGTTCATGGCCGTGTTGTTGTGGATCACGAGCCCGTCGGCGACGGCCTCGCCCATCTCGGCGGCGACGCTCTCGTCGATGCGCCGGCCGATGAACGGCGCGAGCTTGGCGTCACAGACGAGCGGCGTCGTGTGGACGGCACCGAGGCAGATCCGTGCCGCGTCAAGCTTCCCGTCCCGGACCTTCACGGCCATGGCGACGCCGAGGACCGGGAAGTCGAACGAGTCGCGCACGCGGAGCTTCTTGTAGCCCGCCTTCCAGTCGCGCGCCGTCGAGGGGATCTTCACCTCGACGAGGATCTCGTCTGACCCAAGGACGTGACGCTGGATTCCGTCGTGCTTGTAGAAGTCGGCCAGCGGGACTTCGCGGCGTCCGCTCGGCCCGGCGACGACCACCGTGCAGCCCAGCGTGATGAGCACGGGGGCCAGATCGCCGCTGTACACCGCCACGCATTCCTTCGCGCCCCACACCACGCGACAGACGTCACCCTCGGCCTTCAGGCAACTGCCGATGGAGTCGCGCCAGAACCGCGACTGGTTGAACCAGAAGCAGCGCGTGTCGACGAGCAGGTTGCCGCCGACCGTGCTCGACTGCCGGAGCAGGTGCGAGGAGATCACGCGGATCGCCTGAGGAATCACCGGCAGCTCGGCCTTCATCCGCTCGTCGTTCATCACGTCGTCGAGGATGGCGAGCGCGCCGATGCGGGTCGTGTCGAACCCGCAAAGCTCCTTCACCTCGCGCAGCGAGATGACGTGGGGCTTGGGGTTCAGCTCGTACTTGTAGTTGCAGAGGAGATCCGTGCCACCGGCGACCACGTCCGCGTCGCGGCCGAACTTCGCCTTGAGCGCCAGGACTTCCGAGGTCGTCTTGGGTTGATGGAGCTCGAACGGGGGCAGGATCATCGCGCCTTCTTCCCTTCCTTGGCGGCCTTCTCGTCCAACGCGCGCAGGATGCGGAGCGGAGTGATCGGCAGTTCCTTGATGCGCACGCCGATGGCGTCGTGGATCGCGTTGCCGACGGACGGCAGGATCGGCAGCAGCGGACCCTCGCCCGCTTCCTTGGCGCCGAACGGCCCTTCCTTGTCGATGGATTCGACGATGAACACGTCGACGGGCGGCATCTCCTTCGCCGTCAGCATGGGGTAGTCGAGGAGCGACGGGTTCTTGAGGTTGCCCTTCGCGCGCGGGTTGAAGCCCCAGTCCTCCATCAACACCTGGCCCAGTCCCATGTGCACGCAGCCGATGATCTGGCTCTTCACGGCGAGCGGGTTCAACGCGCGTCCGCAGTCGTGCGCCGCCCAGACCTTGTCGACCTTGATGAACCCCGTCTCCTCGTCCACGTGGAGTTCGGTGACGTACGCTCCGAACGAGTACGTGGGCGAGAGGCCGGCGCCCGCTCCCTTGTACGCGCCACCGAGCTTCGGTGACTGGTACCAGCCCTTGCCGACGAGCGCGCCGTTGTCGGCGAGGGCCTCGTCGAGGACTTCCATGTAGGGCAGCGACTTCGTGGAGTCGTGGCGATTCTCGACGACGCCGCCCCGCAGCACCCAGTCCGACGGCTCGCCGCCGCCGATGCGGCACACGGCCCGCAGGAGTTGATCCCGCACCTGCTCCGCCGCCTTGATCGCCGCGTTGCCGCACATGAACGTCTGGCGGGACGAGTAGGCGCCGAGGTCGACGGGCGAGTCGTCCGTGTCCCCCGACTTCACGCGGATCATCGACATGTCGAGGCCGAGGACCTCGGCAACGCACTGCGCGAGGACCGTGTCGCTCCCCTGTCCGATCTCCGCCGCCAGGTTGTAGACGCTGACGCCGCCGTCCATGTCGATCTTCACGATGACGGTCGTCTGCGGCGCACGCGTGCGGTGGATCGGCAGTGCCGACCCCGAGATGTAGAACGAGCACGCCACGCCGATGCCGTGACCGTAAGGCAGCTTGCCCCGCTTGTCCTTCCACCCCGACGCGTCGCGGACCTTCTCCAGGCACTCGACGACGCCGTTGCTCGTGATGCGGAAGTCGTTGATGGTCGTCGTGTACGACGGCAGCGCGTTGTCGATGCGGAACTGGAGCGAATCGAGGCCGAGCTTCTCGGCGCACTCGTCCAGCAGGATCTCGAACGCGTAGCGCGTGTTGACGGCGCCGTGTCCGCGCATGGCGCCGGACATGGGCTTGTTCGTGTAGGCGCGGCGACCCCGATACTTGAAGTTCGGGATGCGGTACGGCCCCTGGGCGAGCACGCCGTTGTAGTACGACGTCACGACGCCGAACGACCCGTAGGCGCCGCCGTCGATCAGCGCGTCGATCTCGATGCCCGAGAGCTTCCCGTCCGCATTCACGCCGACGGCCACTTCGATCTCGCTGGGATGACGGCCATGATGCGAGAGGAACACCTCTTCGCGATCGAAGATGATCTTCACGGGCCGCCGGCACTTGCGCGACAAGAGCGACGCGATCATCTCGTGCGGGAACGGATCGGACTTGCCACCGAAGCCGCCGCCCACGTTGGGGCGGATCACGCGGATGCGGCTCATGGGGATGTCCATGACCTCGGACAGCGCGCGATGCAGGTAGTGCGGCACCTGCGTCGCCGACCAGCAGTGGAGCCGTCCCTCGCGATCGTAGTGCGAGATCACCGCCATGGGCTCGGTGAACGAGTGCGTCACGCCCGCGTACTTGAACTGACCACGCGCCACGTGCGCGGAGTTCGCGAACGCTCCGGGCAGATCGCCGAAGTGCTGGTTCACTTCCTTGTGCAGGTTGTTCGTGAACTTCGTCTCCGGGTGGACCTTGTCTCCCGGGTTCGGCACGTCGGCGAGCGCCTCGCGGGCGTTCTCGACCGGCGTCGTGGGCAGGTACTCGACGCGGATGCGCTTCAGCGCTTCCACGGCGACCCATTCGTCGTCCGCGGCGACGGCGGCGACGGGCTCGCCCACGTAGCGAACGCGGTCGATGCCCATGGAGGGCTCGTCCTTCGAGATCGGAAGCACGCCGAATGGGCGTGGAGCGTCCCGTCCCGTCACCACCGCATGAACGCCCGGCATGGCCTCCGCCTCGCGCGTGTCGAGACGCACGATGCGGGCTGCGGCATGGGGGCTTCGGAGGATCTTCCCGACCAGAGTGCCGGGGATGCGGAGGTCGTCGGTGTAGAGCGCTTCGCCGGTGACCTTCTGGCGGCTACCGACCTGCGGGACTGGTTTCCCGATGATGTTCCACTCGTGCGTGGTCGTCATGAGGTCGTTCCTTGGCCTTGAGCTGGTCGGACGCGAGTCGGACAGCCTCGATGATCTGGAGATATCCCGTGCACCGGCAGACGTTGCCGGAGATGTGTTCCTTGATGGTCTCGTCGTCCGGCTCGGAGCAGCGATCGAGGAGTCCCTTGGCGGACATGATGAAGCCCGGCGTGCAGTAGCCGCACTGTGTCGCGCCGCAGTTCTCGAAGGCTGCCTGGAGCGGGTGCGAATCCGTCGTGCCAGCGACGCCTTCGATCGTCGTGATGGCGTGTCCCACCGCCCAGTGAGCGAGCGTCAGGCAGGCGAGCGTGGGCCGGCCGTCGATGTGGACCGTGCAGCAGCCGCAGGATCCCTGATCGCAGCCGCGCTTCGTCCCGATGTAGCCCAGGTCGTTCCGCAGCACGTCGAGCAGGATGTCGTGCGGGCGGACGGCGACCTCGTGTTTGCGACCGTTGACATCGAGTGTGATGACGCTCTTTTCCGGCACGGCGCGACTCCAAGTGAACCGACGACGGTCGGCCCGGGGTGGGCGCGATCGTAGCAGCCGCATCGCAGCCGGAAAACGAAGTCCGCGGGTCAGGATTGACCGCGGTGAACGTCTCGCCCTCCCCTCACTCGACGTCCAAGGAGATCCTGCGCTCGTCTCCGGCGGACAGCTCGACGTCGCCCACCTGCGTCGCGATGGGTCGACGTCGATCGGCCGGGATGAACAGGTCGAAGATCTCGGCACGCCAGTGAGTCTTCCCCGGTGGAACCCGCAGGTAGAGCCCGCCATCGGCTCCCGCGAGCTCGCTGGCGGCTTTGCGCCAGATTCCCCGGGAATCACGCAGCGAGATCGTGACCCCCACGTCCCGTTTGGGCGAATCGAAGACGAGGAGCGTCGCCGGGTGGACGGGGATCACGACGTCGGCGGTTTCGGCGGCCTTCGCGGACACCTGAGCGGACCCGCAGAACTCGGGATCGGCCAGTCGAAGCGACACGACGTCTCCCGGGGTGACGTCCGCGAGGACGAATGAGTCCGAGGTCCCCGCGCCGATGCTGACGAGGCCGTGTGCCCCGCCGCCGTCGGTCGCCGCGTACGGCGGATCGACGGTGAGGGAGGTCGGGCGGCGCAGCCCCTCGGCCACCGCCGACCAATCGAGGCGACCACGGATCCGCGCGTTCGCGCCGACGATCATGCGCAGGCGGACGTGATCGTCCGACTCGCCGACGGCGAATGCCATCGCCGCGGAGCGGCCGTCCTGGAACTCGACCCGCGCCTGCCAGTTCCCCACGGGGACGCACTCGGCGGAAACCTGTCCCACGCTTCGACGGCACTCGAGAGTCGACGGCGCATCGCCCCGAAACCGAGGGCAGTCTTCCACCAGGGACGCCGTCGTCGGAAGCCCTGCCGCGTTCGTCGCCTCGTCCACGACGTCGATCGTGACGCGCGCGCGGCCCCGCCGATGCGCGAAGAGCCGGACGAGCACCTCGCGCTCACCTTCGCCGATTCGTCGAGGGCGCATCGGCTGGAAGCCCTCCGGCGCATGGACCGTGAGCGTCCAGCGGGCGACGGTCGCATCGGAGAAGACGAAGTGGCCCGCATCATCCGTCGTCGTCGCGGTCGAATCCGCCTCCGCCCCACGCGTCGCGGGCTCGGCCGCGATCGCGACGCGGACGCCGCGCATCGGCCCGCCGGCTTCGTCGACGACCCGGCCCTCGATCGGGCGCCGGCGATGCAGCACGACATCCAGGTTCGCCACGCCTCCCTCCGCCGGCCGCCAGACGACGCACAGGCGCGATCCGAAGCCCGTCGCGGACACGTCGACCTGGGCACGCGACACGGAGGTGTCGAGGCCGCCGAGGCGGAAGCGCCCATCCGCGTCCGTCGTCGTGGGTGCCGAATCTGACCCGACGAGGCGAACCTGGGCTCCGCCGATACCCGCGCCGTCACCACCGCGGACGCTCCCCGCGATTTCCCACGGCACCGTCGCCGACAACGCGATCGAGGCGAGCGTGGTCTCGCCGGGAGATGGCCACGCCCGCATGGTGATCCGCGTGTGGCCCGGTGCCGACGCGATGAAGTCGTACGTCCGCTCGGTGCCAAACGGCGACGTCGACGCGGAGTCGCCCGCCGTGATCGCAAGCCCGCGGAGCGTGGCGATCCCACGCGCATCCGTTCGCGCGACGAACCGCTCATCGCGGGCGAAGAGGCCGACCGAGGGGTCCGGTCCTCCGTCGTCGGGCTTGCCGAGAGGGTTGAACCTGGGAACGGCGGTCACCGTCGCGCCGGCGATCGGGTTCCCGTCCGTGTCGACCACGGGTACGTGAACGACGGCCGACTCGGCCACGTGAACGACGATGCCATCGAGCGTCTCCAACCCGTCGACGACCGCGAGCTTCGCCCAGCCGGCACCCTCGGGCGTGATCGCGAACAACGTGGGCATGCCGGAAGCGAACGGTGCGATGCGCTCCGTGAGCGTGAACCAACCATCCCCGTCCGAGTCGCCGCAGGGTCTCAGGCCGCACCAACGGAACGGCTGGGCGATCAGATCGGCGTTCGCGACGGCGAGCCGAGCGCCTGCGACCGGCGTGTCGTCTTTCGAATGAAGGACGCGCCCGCGCACAGCCGTGCCGCGCATCAACGAGATGGTCCCGAGATCGCAGCGGATGGCGCCCGGACGCGCGGCGGCCGCGTCGAACGCCGCGCGAGCGTCGGCCACCGCAGGCGCGTAATCGGCGTGCGTGACGACGTGCGCGACGAGGGTGGATTCTCCGGTGAATGCCATGGTGAAGCGGCCGTCGTCCGTCGTGACGCCGTCCGGGACGCGCACGCTCGCGTCCTCGAACTCGAGCTGCACGTGGGCGTCGCGCACGGGCACGAGCGTGCGGGCGTCGACGATGCGTCCCGTGACGGTGATCGTCCGTTTCACGTCGGGTCGGAACGACGACACGACGAGCGGGGCGGGCGTCGTGACGTGCGAGTCGGCGGCGCGTGCTGGCGTGGCGTGGGGGCGGGGCGCGGCGTCGGCCAGCGGGCGCTCGGCGATCGCCGCCGGCCGTCCGACCCGAGCACCGCCCGACGCGAGGGGCTCGCGGAACACGAGCCACCCGACCGCAAGGAACACGATGGACGCCACGCCGAGCATGGGCTTCGCCGACATGAGGACTCCTCCGGTGGCGACGGCTGCGCGGGTCACCTCGCCTGCGCCCGAGGCGGCAACGACGAGCCACGTGCTCCGATGGCCGTAGCGTCCGTCGAGGGTTTCGCGCAGCCGCTTCAGGGCCCGGTGCAACCGCGTGCGGACGGTCTCTTCCGCGACGCCGTGGCGGCGTGCGATCTCCGTCGTCGAGAGGTCCTCGAAGAAGCGCCATAGGACCGTCGTGCGGTACGGCTCCGCAAGCGCGAGCACGGCCTCGACGACCTGCCGGTGCAGTTCGGCGCGCGCGACGGCGTCCGCGCCCACAGGTTCGACTTCGCTGCGGGCGGCCGCTTGCTCCCAACGGACCTGCTTGGGCCTGCGGGTGATCACATCGCGACGCACGTTGCCTGCGATCGCGGCGAGCCACCCGCGCACGTTCCGGATCCCCGCTCGCGGTGCGCTCAGCGCGCGCAGCCACGTGGTCTGCGCCACGTCGTCCGCGTCCGCCTCCGGCAGCGCAAGCTGTCCGACGAGCCGTCGCAGCCATCGCGCTTCGATCGCAAGAGTCGCCGGGTCCATGGGTGTGGGTGCCTTCGTCACGACACGTCATAAGACCGAGCCGGTGCTGGGGCGTTTCGGCGGCAGACCATGAGCCCTGTGCGAAAGCTCCGCCACTGCCCTCGGTGGGCCCGTTTCTCTCGCCTCCAAGCCCTTGTCCCCAATGGACTTCGCCACGGGTTGCTGCCGGTTCTTGCAGATCCACTTTCAGAAAGTGGATTTGCAAACAAGATCGCAACGCGTTGTCCAGCCAGCTCATACAGCGACACATGGCGGCCGCGCTGAGGTCGGCCTTGGCCGGATTCCCGGCAGTGGTCGTCACGGGCGCGCGCCAGACAGGCAGGACGACGCTGCTTCGACAGGAACTCGCTGGGACACACCGCTACGTCACACTCGAAGACCCGGACGCGCGTTCGCGAGCGACTTCCGATCCGCGCGCCTTCCTTCGCACCCACTCGCCTCCGCTGATCCTCGACGAGATCCAGAACGCGCCCGAGATCCTCTCGTACATCAAGACCGCCATCGACGAGGATCGCGCACCGGGGCGATGGATCATGACCGGGTCGCAGACGTTCGCGCTCATGTCCAACGTGTCGCAGAGTCTCGCCGGCCGCGCCGCGATCCTTCACCTGATGGGCCTCGCGGCCGCCGAGATCCCCATGAGCCTCCGCCTCTCCACGGCGGACGAGCTCTTGCGCGGCAGCTTCCCCCAGCCACGCCTCGATCAGGGCCTCGACTGGCGACTTTGGATGTCGAGTTACGTTCAGTCGTACCTCGAGCGTGATGTGCGCAGTCTCACACAGGTCACCGACCTTCAGACGTTCGAGACGTTCCTGCGGCTGTGTGCAGCGCGCACGGCCCAGCTCCTCAATCTCCATGAGCTCGCCCGCGACGCCGGCGTATCGCCGACCACGGCGACGCGGTGGCTATCGGTCCTCGAAACCAGTGGTGTCCTCTACAGGCTCACACCGTGGTCGCGCTCGACGAGCAAACGATTGGTGAAGTCACCGAAGCTCTAACTCGCAGACACAGGCCTTGCGGCCTATCTCTCCGGACACCGTGATCCGCAGATCCTCTGGGATGGGGCGTCGCGGGGGGCGCTCTTCGAAACGGTCGTCGTAGGCGAGGTCATGCGGACGTTCCGGAACCTTGGTGACCAGCCGGCGATGTCCTTCTTCCGGTCGTCCGATGGGCTGGAGGTCGACGTCGTGATCGAACTCGGCGGGAGGCTGCACGCGATCGAGGCGAAAGCCAACGCGACTCCGGTTCCGCGGATGGCCGATGCCCTGGTCAAATGGAGAGCGACCGTCGGCGCCGAGGTCGGGTCCATGGTCCTCGCGTGCGAGACGGCCGCAGACGCGCCGCTGGGGGGCGGCGTCGTCGCCATCCCGTGGAGGAACCTGCGGGAGCATTTGCTGACGAACGTGATCGCGTGACCCCGACCCGGCGTGCAATGGGCCGGTATGATCCGACGCAGCATGCGCCAACCCCAAACGGCAGCGGGCCGTGATCGCGTCATGCGGTGTCTCCAAGCGGTCGTCGGCGCAGTTCTGTGCCTCACGCTCGTCGGACAGGCACCGACGGCCGAGTCGCGGCCGGGCTCCAGCCCGCCCACCGTTCACGTCAGCGGGAAGATCGTCACGCCGGCGGGATTTCCCGTCGAGTGGACGAAGGTCCTTGCGAAGCGGACGGCATACGTGCTTGGGTACTTCCGCAAGGACATCAGGGTCGAAGCGCCGATCAGCCCGAGCGGTGAATGGAGCTTGGACCTCGACCGACACGAATGGACGATCGAATGGAGTGTCGCGAGCGTCGACCAGGCGCGCGTCGAGGTCTCGCTTTCTGGCGGTGCTCCGAACGGCAGAGTGGACTGGGCGCTTCCGACATTCGTCGCGCCGGATGATCTCTGCGGTGTCGAGGTCACCGACACGGAGGGCGGCGCCGTGGCGAAGGCCGAGGTTGCGAGCATCGACGATGGCGTGTGCCCGACTTTCGACGGCGATCGCTTTCTTCCTTTCTCAGGCGTGACTGACGCCGCATCCACAGATGAGCATGGCCACGCCGTCGTCCGCACGAGGAGGTACCGATCCAACTCAGACGCGACCACGGTCGGCGTGGTCGCACGAGGCTACCGCTTCAGGGAGGTGCCCCTCGTGCCGCGCCGGGTGCGCGTGACACTCGACCGCGCGGTGAGCGTCCGACTCACGCCGCGCGGCGACCTCGCATTCCCCGCACAGCTCAACGGACACCGCCTTTCGGCCGAAATCGTCGCGGCGCCCGCGAATCGGAAGGCGCGCCTCCCCCATCAATCGCTCACGACCCAGGGCGGTCGGAGCCCCATTTCGGAGTCGCGCCCGGAGCTTCGCGCCCTAATGACGCCGGGCACGTACACGATCGGCCTCAACATCGGGTACGGGTTTCCATTCGACAAGATGGCGAATCCATACGCCAGGTGTGAGCACCTCGAACTCCTGTCGCGCGTCACGATCCCAGACACGAGGGACGAGGTCGAGATCGCCGTGCCGATCGACCCGGCCGACCTTGCGGCTGCGCTCAAACGGCTCGCGAAGCAGAAGTGATCCGCAGCGACCGTCCCGTGTGCGCGCAGCGGGCCGCGGTCACTTGCCCGACGCGCCTTTGAGGCTGACCGCAAACAGCCCTTGGACTATGATCCGCAACTCCATGCGAGCAACTCTCGACGTACCATGCGGCCTCAATCCCGTCGTCTCGGCGGTGACGGCAGCCTTCATGGCCGCGATGGTCGTGAGCCAGGCGCCGACGGCCCAATCGCGCCCGGACTCCGCACCGAGCCCCGTTCACGTCAGCGGGAGGATCGTCACGCCGGCGGGGTTTCCCGTCGAGTGGACGAAGATGGTGGCGACGACGACGCTGCGAGCGATCGGACAGCCGCCCCGCGACGTGACCGTCGGAGCCCCGCTCGGCCCGGGCGGCGAATGGAAGCTGGGGCTCACCTCCGCGTCCTGGCAGATCGATTGGGCGCCGATGGGGCTCGAGGCCGCGCGAATGGTCTTGCGTCGACTCGACCTGACCGAAGGGCGCAAGATCCACGCGCCAGTGGTCGTGGCACCACGCGACATCTTCGCCGTCGAAGTGACCGACACGGACGGACGCGCGATTCGCGGAGCCGCGGTCGCCGCATTCGATCCGGCGTCGGCATTACTCGTCTCGGAGAGAGGTTTCTACTTCGCTCCGAGCGAGAGCCGCACCGATGAACTCGGTCACGCGATCGCACGGGCAACGCCAAGTGAACACTTCACGCCCTCGATTCTCGGCGTCATTGCGCCCGGATTCCGTTGGAAGGAGGTTCCGCTGACGCTCCCAAGGATGCGCGTGACGCTCGACCGCGCCGTCCCTGTGCGCCTCACGTTGCCGCGCGATTTCGTCATTCCCACGCTCATCAAGGAGAGGCGCGTCTCCGCAGCGTTGAGCGTTGGCCGGGCCGAGAGCGGTGCCCGCCTCCCCCATCACTGGATCACGATCCAGGGCGGCCGGGAGCCCGCACCGGCGTCCCGGCAGGAACTCCGCGCGCTCATGACGCCCGGCGACTATGCGGTCACGCTCACGGTCGGCCACGAATTGGCTTTCGACAAGATGGCGAATCCATACGCCAGGTGTGAGCACCTCGAACTCCTGTCGCGCGTCACGATCCCAGACACGAGGGACGAGGTCGAGATCGCCGTGCCGATCGACCCGGCCGACCTGGCGGCTGCGCTCGAACGGCTCGCGAAGCAGAAGTGATCCGCAGCGACCGTCCCGTGTGCGCGCAGCGGGCCGCGGTCAACTGCGCAGCCGCGCCCGGATGTCGGTGTAGGCCGTCTCGACGAGTCTGCCGAGCGCCGCGGCATCGACCTCGCGGCCGGGCCGGAGCTTCACGTGGCGTCCGCGCTTGCCGGTTCCTTCGAGCAGCCGGGCCGGGTCATCCAGCAACGCCCCGAAGAAGAACCCCACGTTCACGTGCTCGCGAAACGCGTTGACGTAGCCGAACGCAGCGTCGCCCACGCACGCCGTCGGACATCCGTCGTGCATCAGCTCACGCACGTCGGTGCCGCACCGCCGCATGCGCTCGAACCACGTGCGCACGAGCGGACGGAACTCCGGGCGCTGCGCGTCGAGCCACGCGTCGATCGCCGGGTCATGTTTCCTCGCCGTCGGGAATCGCAGGATGTCGTCGTGCATCGAAGCTCCCCGCACAGCCCTCACGGCCGCGGCGGCGCCATGGCCGAGAACAGCAGGTCCGGATCCTCACGCGCGATGAAGCTGTCGAGAAGTGCCCTGAGCGTCCTCTTGGGAACGCCCTCGAACACCGTCTTGTCGCCGACCTTCACCACGACAGGCTTGTCCAGGTCCGTCATCGCATCGCTGAGAAGGACCGAGATGCCCGCGTCATCCCTGGCGCCCGAGCCCGTGATCGCAAACGACGACTTGCCGTCCCATCGGCCCTCGATGCCGACGCCGCGCGCGGGACGCTCGGCGGCGATCCAATACCGCCGATCGGGTCGCTCGTAGAACGGCTCCCACATCACGACTTTCGGGCGCGGTGTGCGTGTCTTGCTCGCCGCCCACGTCATGGCCGGTCCCGGCCCCTTCGCGGGAAAGTCGTGGCCGCGCTTCTCGACCTCCTCGTAGACGAAGTCGAAACCGGATTGGCGCTCGGCCTTCATGCGCTTCAGCTCGGCGATCGCGAACTGGACGGGTTGGATCGGCACGCGCGGGTCGTCGGTCGAGTGATACACCCAGATCGGAACCGTGTAGAGGTTCGCGAGCACGCCCTGCTGGATACCGATGAGGTCCTTCGACGCGCCCCAGATCGGAGTGGGCGACCCCGCGAACGACACCACCGCGGCCAGACGGTCCGAAAACCGTCCGCCCCACGTCCACGCGCCATATCCTCCCATGGAGTGGCCGATGACGTACACGTGGTTCAAGTCGAAGTTGAACGTGCGCTTCGCCGCCGCGAGCAGGTCGAGCAGGAACGTCACCGTGACGTCGTCGCCCCATGCGGCCTCCGTCGCTTCGATCGCCTCCGGGTAGATGCCGATCATCCCCGCGTTCTCGATCACGCCGCGGAACGCGCTCGCCGCCCCCGTGCAATCCGCCGAGCCCACGCCGCCGCCATGGAGTCCGAACACGAGCCCCTTCGTGTTGCCCGCTCCCGAGACGATGTACTTCCCCCGCTTCTGCTTCGCGTCATAGAAGTAGTTCGTCCCCTTGTCCTCGAGTTTCGTTCCCGACTTCAGCTCGCGTTTGAGCCACGCCGTCCACGCCGAGACGTCGGCCTTCGTGAGCGCGGGCAGAGCGTCGAGTTTCGCACCGAGCTCACCGCGGCCCGCCGCCTCCGCCTTGAGGTAGCTGCTCGCCAGTTTCTTCTGCGCGTCGAGCGTCGGAGTCTGCGCGATGGCGCCCACGGAGACGGCCAAGGAGACCAGGACCGCGGCTCCGATGATCCGAGACGCGCGGCCAATCACCGCCCACCGTCCGTTCCTCGAAATGGATGTGTCCATGTGACGCGCCCCCTCGTCGTGGAGCGCCCAGCCTATCGACGACGGGCAAACCCGTCACCCGATTTCGCACGAGCGGGCGACCACGTCCGGGCCACGACCGGTCCTCCGGGGTTACGATCGCGCCATGCTTCGGACGCGGACGTTCGCCCTTGCTCTGGTCGTGACTTTTCCCGCCGCCGCTCAGCAGTCGGCGCGCGCAGAGTCAGGACCGGTCGCAAGCGCGGTCGTCTCGGCCTCGCCCGTCGGATCGAGCCCGGGGTCGACGAAAGTCAGCGGCCGCATCATCGTCCCGGCCGGTTTCCCGGTCGGCTGGACATCGGTCGTCGCCACCCCCTGCAACGAGGCGCCAGGCCCCGAGTCTCGCCCACGGCGCCACGAGACACGGGCAGCGCTCGACGACGACGGCGCGTGGACGATGGAGCTCGAGCCCAGCCGGTGGCGCATCTCGTGGCTGCCGGAACTCGGCTTGCCTGGGGCCTCGTGGAACCTCGACGTCCCCGGGCAGGCCACACGATCGCCGCTACAGATCGGGGCTTTGCGTTCGACCCGCTCACTGCTGGCAATCGAGGTGACGGACTCGGGCGGACGCGGGATCGCGAACGTCCGCGCGATCACGTTCGCGCCGCGAGATCCCGTGTGGATCCGCGCGGACTTGGGCGGGATTCAACCGGCTTCGTGCACGAGTCCGGGTCGGGTGATCGTCGAGAAGCGCCCCGATGGGCCGTCCACGATGGTCGGCATGATCGCCCCGGGGTTCTCCTACCGAGAGCTGCCGATCGTCGGACCGCGGATGCGCGTCACACTCGAAGACGCCGTGCGCGTGCGCTTCACGCCACCGGCGGATCTGCAGATCCCGAGCACGCTGGATGGGTCGGAGGTCGTGGCCACGGTCGAAACCGCGCCGTTCTCCTGGCCGTTCCAGGACGCGCCGCACTTGCCACGGTCCTCGGTCACGATGCGTCGAGGCATCGCCGCGCCCAGCAGCGCGTGGCAGGACGTCCTCTCAGACATGACACCCGGGTGCTACTTCGTGACCATCCGGCTGACGTGGCTCGTCGTCGGTCCAAAACGCGCCGACCTGACTGAGCCGTCGGAGTCACTCCCATACGGAGATCCGATCACGGTTCCCGACACTCGCGAGGAGGTGGTCGTCCCGATTCGCGTCGACCCGGTTCAGGTGAGACACGCGCTCGAACGCCTGCGAAGCCTCGGGTCGGCCGGACGCCAGACGGGCATCGACGCTCATCGCTCCGCCCGGTGAATGTCGCCGGCGCCCGGTCGCGCTTCGCGTGGTTGGCCACGGCGCCGCTCGGAGTTGAACGCCGACTCGGCACCGGCCGCATTCACCCTGAGGCGGCTGGTCGCAGGGTTCTTCCGCGAGTCGACGGTGGTGGCTTGGGCGATGGCGCGACGATCGACGCCAGGCGACCCGACGCTCGCGATTCCGATGTGGGGACGCGCGTGGCCCGCTCCGCCCGACGCACGCCCGTCGTCTTGGTTGCAGCCATCACGCCACCTGTCGTCGTCGAGCGCACGGCGTATCAACGATCGGCGGGTTTGTCGGCGAGACGCACAGGTCCTGACGCCGCGGGTCACGGAGGGCCACAGCCTGGCGTGCGGCATGAGACGCAGCGACGGCGACGAGGGATCCCACGGGTCTCCGTGATCGGAGGGGGGCTCGGTGAGCATCTGGGGCACCAGTGATCCCTTGCCCGGCCCCGATTCACACCGACCGGACCGCACGCGGCGCGAGGCGATCCGGCCAGGCGCCGCCGAGACGGCGGAGGACTGGCGCTCCGGTGAGGTCGTTAGCATCGCACCGTGAACCACGGACCCGACGATCGATCGACGGCCGACAGGATCGTCGGGCTCGCGCGCGACGGCGGGTTCGACCTGGCTGGCATCGCGTCCATGGAGGCCCTGAAGGATCCACACCTCGACGCGTGGCTCGAGCGCGGCTTCCACGGTGAGATGCGATACCTCACGCACCACGCAACGCGGCGGCGTGATCCCAAGATCTTGTTCAAGCGGGTCGAGTCCGTGCTCGCCGTCGCGGCCGAGTACGGGGACGGCGGCGACAGCCCGACGGACGCGGCGGTGGGAAACATCTCCCGCTACGCCATCATCGACGACTACCACGTGACGCTGGGCGAGCGTCTGCGAGCGGTCGAGATGAAGATCCGAGGCGCGTTCCCAGCGATCCACACGCGAGCGTTCGTCGACGCGGGCCCTTTCAACGAGAAGCACGCCGCGGTGATGGCGGGGCTCGGGTTCATCGGCAAGCACACGAATTTCATCCGGCAGGGCCGCGGATCGTGGTTCTTTCTCGGGATGATCCTCTTGGGAGCGAAGTTGCCGCCAACGGGATCGTTGGCGAAGGATCGCTGCGGTCACTGCACGCGATGTATCGCCGCATGCCCGACGGACGCCATCGTCGCGCCCTACGTGCTCGACGCTCGGCGCTGCATCTCGTACTTGACGATCGAGCTCGAAGGCCCGATCCCCCTGGAATTCCGCGAAGCCATCGGCAACCGCATCTTCGGGTGCGACGACTGCCAGCTCGTGTGCCCGTGGAACCGATTCGCTCAGCGACCTGCGAGCGAACCGTTCCAGCCCCGCGCGGGCTTGCAGGGTCGAACCCTGGAGTCGTGGCTCGCATCGAGCGAAGCCGACTTCACGGCGACGTTCCGCGGGTCGACGATCGCACGGATCGGACACGCGCGCTTCCTGCGCAACGTACTCATCGCCGCAGGCAACTCGGGTGACGGCGGCCTCGTCCCGGCCGTCACCCGGGCGCTCTCGCACCGCGCGCCAGTCGTACGCGGCGCTGCGGCGTGGGCCCTCGGACGACTCGGTGGCGCTGCGGCGCACGCCGCGCTCGCGCACACGAGCGCAGCCGAGGCCGACGCCGACGTCCTCCATGAGGTGCGCGCCGCCCTCGGCCGGTCGAGTGTCACTGCACCGTGATCACGATCCCGTTCGTGATGCCGAATCCTCCACCGGTCTCGATCGCTCCCTGAAGCACGAACTGGATCGGAACGGGAATGCCACCGGGGAACGGCAGACTGAACGGGGCGGGCGCCGCGGGCAGAAGCGGGCCCAGCCCCAGATTGAACGTGTCGCACAGAGTGATCGCCGTCGATGTCAGTCCCGGTAGTGGCGGGGTGAAACACAGCGAGCCGAAGGGCAGAGCAAAACCCCCGCCGACGGCCGGCAGCGCGAAGTCCGCGAACAGGATGAAATTGGCCGACGGCGCCGGATTCCCCGGCGGGACGAGGATGTCGAGGGAGAACGGCTGGTTGAGGGCCAGGGCAACCGCGCGAGCCGGTCCGCCGCCGTTGCCGCTGATCTGCACCACCTCCGCCGTCGCTCCGCCGGGTCCCGCCGTGCCCGACAGACAATCCTCGAACGACGTCCACGACCAGTTCAGCACGTCGTGGTTTTCCCAGGAGCCGCCCGTCGATGCGGTGAAGCCCACGTAGGCCTGCGCGTTGTTGATCAGGGCGAGCCCCGGCACGGGCGTGCTCGTGAGAACGTGCGTTCCGCCGGCGAGGAAGTCGTAGGGAACGTCGATGGTCGCTGTCGTGATCGCATCGAAGAACACTTTCAGCCGACCGCCGGTGAATCGGATGCGCACGTCGTGCGCGGCACCGTCACTCAGGTTGATCGGAGCATTCGCCCGGCCGATGGAGTACCCCTCGTACTGGCCGTTCTCGAGCGGTCCGTTCGTGTGAACGGACACCTCGTTTCCGCTGAGATCGGCGACGCCGTTGAACGTCCCCTGGAAGGTGTCGAGCTCGATCGCGAGCGAGTTCGCGATCGCGACGCCGGTCACCCCGACGAAGGCGCCGTACCCCATCGCGCTGGCGTGATTTCCGAGCGCCGCAGTGGTTCGTGGATCGAACTGGATGACGAACGCCAGGCCATCGGCCCCACCGCTGCTGAACGCGCTGAACTGGAACCGAAACGTCGTCTCGAATCCGGAAACGACGTTGACGGGCGTGTTGTACCAGACGGTCCCGCGCTGCGAGATGAGCGAAGGAGTGACGCGAAGCAGGTTGCCCGATTGAACCGCGTGGTTGTTGAGTGTGAGGCCTGCGATGCTGGTGAACCCGGGATAACTGAACGTCTGACCGAGCGACGATGTGGCGATGACGAGTGCGGCGATGGGAAGCGACTTCATGGCGGTTTCCTCGATGGATCGCGGCCAGAATGCACCGACCCGCCAGCCTCGTCAACAACCCGGACCGGGTCGCAGCGGGGACGCGTGCGTGGCCGGGACGAGTCCCCCGGTACCATCCCCCATGCGCCTTCCAGACATCGGTCATGGTCCGGCCACGCTCGGCTACTGCCTGAACGTCCATGCGACGGAGACCGTGGCGGAGTTTCGACGGGCCATCGGAATCGCTGGTTCCATCGCACGGCGCCTCGGCGAGAATCCACTCGGCGTGGGGATCCGATTGGGCGACGACGGCGTTCGCGCCGCGGCGTTCGACTCCTCCCTCGTGGCGAAGCTCGCCGACGAGATGAAGGCCAGCGGGCTGCTCCCGTTCACGTTCAACGCATTCCCCCAGGCGCCGTTCCACGCCGAGCGCGTGAAGACGAACGTGTACCGCCCAAACTGGACCGAGCCCGAACGGCTGCGCTACACGATCGACGCGGCATGTATCCTCGCCGACTGGCTCGGAGACGACACGACGGTTGGAACGGTATCTACGGTTCCGGTGGGCTGGAGGGGCGACGTCGACGACCGCGATGATGTCGCGGCGCGTCAGCTCGTCGCGCTTGCGCTCGAGCTCTCGCGACTGGAAGAGGACACCGGCAAGACGATCATCGTCTGCCTCGAACCCGAGCCCGGGTGCCGGCTGCAGTCCACACGCCAGGCGGTCGATTTCTTCCAGGACACCCTCTGGCCCTTCGCCGAACAGGCACGGCGGACGTTCGGCCCGCGGGCCCCGGATGCGGTGCGTCGCCATCTGGCGGTCTGCTACGACACCTGCCATCAGGCGGTCCTCTTCGAGGATCCCCTGGCCTCGCTGGATGCGCTCGCCGCCGCGGGGATCGCCATCGGGAAGATGCAGCTTTCGAGCGCCCTCCACCTCGATTTCACCTCGGCGGCGGAGCTGGACGCCCTGCTCCGCTGGAACGAGCCGAGGTTTCTGCACCAGGTCGTCGTCCGGGGGGAAGACGGCCGGTTTCGCGCCTTTGACGACCTCCCCGGGCTGGCGGAGGCTCGTGATGGAGGAGTGCTGCCGGCGAGTGGCCAGGCGCGCTGCCACTTCCACGTGCCGATCGATCGTGACCCATCCGGGCCGCTTGCCTCGACGCGCAGCGACCTGATCGCCGCGGCCACGCACGCACGACGGCGTGGACTCACGTCACATTTCGAGGTGGAGACCTACACGTTCGATGTCCTCCCGGCGGACGTCCGCGACCCCTCGATCGAGGCCCAGCTCGCCGCCGAGGTGTCCTTCGCACGTTCGCTCCTCCTCGAATGTGGCAGCGGGAGCAGCTGATGAAGGCCGGCTTTTTTTGACCCGGGCGAACCAAGAACTCGTATTGACGGTCGACCGGCGGTGCCCGACAATCCCCGCCTCGGAGCGTATCACCCATGCCGACGGCGTTTGAAATCGTTGAGGAAGCCCGCGGCTTCCGCGATTTCTTCGAACAAAACTGGAACCTGCCCTGGTACCACGACAAGGCGTCGGCCTCCGTCTGGCGGCACAAGCTCCTTCACCTGATCGCGAACCTTCCCGAGTCGATCTTCGAGGGCGTCGTGCTGCTGATGCTCGACGACTCCTCGTTCGCGTTGCGCGGCATCGGCCTCCACATGGCGCGCGTTCGCGGCGCGACCCGGTTCGCACCGAGCGCCGTCCATCTCATGTCCGATCCATCGATCCACGTCCGAGCGCTGGCTGCGGCGGCGCTCGGGCAGTTCGGCGACGAGCCTGGAATCGAGGCGTTGCTCGAGACGAAGGACGGCGAGCACACGGAAGTCAAGAAGGCGGTCGTCGAAGCGTTCAAGCGGCTCCGCGACGTGCGGTGCATTCCGCTCCTTTCGCGATGGACCGGACGGGTCGGCGAGAACGATGGGCTCCGCAAGCTCGGATGTGAAGCGCTCGGAGCCATCGCCGACGACGCCGGGATGCCGGTCCTCCAGCGCATCCTCACGGATGAAACCGTCGCCGACGACATCCGTGGCGAGGCCGCGCGCGCCATCGGAATGATCGGAGTGCCCGAAGCGCACGTCCATCTCGTCGGCGGGTTGAAGAACGAACGGCCATGGATTCGCGCGCGGTGCGCCGAGGGGTTGGCGCTGGCGAGAGATGCCAGCTCGTTCCCTCTCGTCGTGCCGCTGCTTGCGGCGAGCGAGCCGTGGATGGTGCGCACGTTGGCGATCGAGGCGGTCGCGCGCCTGGGCGGCGAGAAGGCGCTCGACCACGTTTCGCCGCTTCTCGCAGACAAGGAAATCCAGATCCGCAGCAGCGCTTGCGTCGCGCTCGGGATCATCGGGACCACGGCAGCGCAGAAGGCCCTGAAGCTCGGGCTGCAAGACCCGGAGAGGGTCGTCCGCGCGCAGGCGCTCGAAGCGCTGACCCGCGCATCCGGTCAGGACTTCGGGTTCCGCATCGACCAGCACCACGGGACGCTCGATCCCCGCGCGCTCGACGCAGCCGTGAAGACGGCGCTGAACTTCGAACCGAGGTAGTTCCAACCCCGCGCGGTCGAAAGTCGGAGCGCCACTCGACCGCAGCGAAGCGAGGACGACCGGTCCGGCCGACTTCGACGTGCGGGGGGACTCGCGAGGATCAGACCCGCGCCCGTGATCTCGCACCGGGCACAAATCCGCCCCAGTTCGACCGCGCGGGACGCGCGGCGATCCGGCCAGTCCCCGCCGGGACGGTGGAGGACTGGCGCTCCCCGCCCGGCGCGGCGGCCGGGTCGCGGGGCGTCCCCCGGCGGAATAGAATGCGGGCCTTTCCGGGCTCGGGCGCCGTTGCCGTTTCAGGCGCAACCGGAAGCGCAGGCCGACCGAGTTTCCCTCGTTCCGAAGGATCCCAATGACTCCCGCTCCCCGCATCCTCCTCGTGCAAGACCGCCCGAGCTCGCTCGACTATCAGCAGCGACTGTTCATCGACGAGGCGAAGCGTCGTGGGCTCACGATCGACGTCACGAAGTTCGACCTGCGCCGATCACCAACTCAGATCCTGGACCAACTCGACCGTCAGGAGACATGGTTCGATTGGATGGTCACCGATCTCTTGATCGACGGCGTCGACCACGACCCCCTGAAGTCGGCCGGTCTCGGACTCCTGAAGCAGCTCGTGGCCCGAAACCTGTTCGGGTCCCACGGACCGCGGGTACCCAAGCCACGCGGGGTCCGTTGCATCGCCGTGTGCTCGGTGTGCGTCGACTACGGCGCCGTTCCGCTGCCGGAGCTGCGGACGGCACTGGCCGACCTGAAGCTCCGATCCGAGTTCTTCTCGCGAGGCGGCGACGTTTCCGAACTCGCCAAGCGGGTACTCGACGAACTCACGGCAGCGGCGGCACAGGGCCGCTGAACGTGACCCCCGCCCCCGATGACGGCTCGGGCGTGCCGAGGCGCAGTCGCCGCGACGGCGCCCTCTTCCCCACGCGACTCCTCGACACGATCGCCGAGGTCTCGCGCGCGGACGTCATCACGATCTACCTCTCCGAACCGGGCTCTCCCTTCGTCCGCAGCAGCTATCAGATCCTCGCAACCCGGAACATCGATCCCCGTTACGCCCCGCACATGCGCGGTCCGCTGGCGCCTCATTCGATCACGCTCTTTTCGGCAACCGACGAACTGCCGACCAAGCTGATCCCCGACGTGACCCACGCGAAGGACTGGGAGGAGAGCCGCTTCGCCCGCGTCCACCGCGTCCGATCGCTCATCCGGCTCTCCGTCCGCACGAAGGGCTTCGAGAAGATCAGCCGCATCGTGCTGATGCCCACGCTCCTCGAGGTGTTCCTCAGCTACACCGAGGCGCGAACCGAGCCCGATCTCGCGGCCCTCGCGGACGAGACGCGCAAGCTGCTCGAACGCGAGCGGCGCGCCATCACGACGCACGAGCCCCTGCTGAAACTGCTGAACCCTCGGGCGACCGCCGCCAAGTTCCGCCGGCTCGACCAGATCGCGCTGAACCTCGCACAGGACGCGAACCTCGCCGCCGCACGCCCCGCGCGCCACGAGGCCGTACGCAAGGCGTTCGAGCAGCTCTCCCATTTCGTGATCGACTGCTGCGGGCTTCCGACGCGGGGAGCGGTCGTCACGTGGCACGTGCCGTACGAATGGCGTCCTGAACGACCGGAACCGGCCCTCATCCATGCGTTCGGGCGAATCGGTGACGGACCCGACACGACCGGCCAGGACGTCTTCCGTCCCCTTGCAACCTATGTTTCGCGGACCCTCACGAGCGTGGTCGTCAAGCCCGACGACGGCGAACGCTGGCGGCGTCTCGTCCCACGGCTCGATGGCGCGAAGTTCGCCCTCTCCGTGCCGCTGTTCTCCGCGCGCAAACTCGCTGGCATCCTCTCGTTCGCTGCAGCCGAGATGCCTCCGTCGACGCCATCGTTGTGGCGCATGATCCCACTCATCGAGCGGGTGTTGAATGACAGCCTCGCGCACGAGGCGATCGAAGACGCCATCGAGGGACGATCGGGCACGCACCGACTCGCGACCATGCCCATGATCCCCCGCGAAACCGCGCTCGACGAGCGGCTCCGGTACCTCGCGGGCCACCTGCACGCGGATGCCGCCTTGATCATCTCGCCCGACGAGGTGGATCGCGAAGCGCGAGTCTGGCGCCGCAACGAGCCCCGCGCCAACTTCACGGTCGAGGCACGTGGCGTCGGACGGATGATGACCGTCTTCCGGGAATCCCCGGGTGTCCGCGTCGTCCTCGTCGAACAGCGGCGAGAGGGCCGAAAGACCGCGTCGCGCCTGATCGTCGACGCCGACGACCACCATCACCCCGTGACGCGGGAGCCGGTCGCGCGCGACCTCGTCGGAACGTTCTCCGACCTCGTCCAGGCCGCGCTCGGGGATCATTCCGAGTGCCTCGCGGCCGTGCTGCCGCTGTGGCCGCCAAAGACGGGTGGAAGCGAAGTCCGCACGGTCCGAGGGCTCGTCCTCGTCGCCTGGACGAAGACTCCGCCCGTCGTGCGACCGGGACTGATCATCCAGCTCGACGCCCTCGCGCGGACACTCGCTGCCGCCAGCGTCTCCATCGAGCGCGCTGCCCAGCGCGCGGTCCTCATCGCCTGGGCCTCCGCCGGCGTCGGTCCGATCCACCAGCTCATCAAGGTCGTGGAGGATTGCCGCCAGGCGGCAGCAACGACCGGAAACGGCGAGCTCCGCGAGCTGATCGAGGTCTTCTACGAGCAGCTGTGGATCCTCCACCAGTTCTCGCGCCATGTCTCCCGGCCGAGCCCCGCGGGCGCCTGTCAGGAACCGTTCGCCGGAGTCCTGCACACGGCCGTCCGCCGCGCGATGCTTCTCACGGGCGAAGTCGACCCTCCCACCATCGACGTCTCGCCGCGAGCGGCCGGCGCGCTCATCG
The DNA here is from genome assembly GCA_044222185.1 of Planctomycetota bacterium. GTDB lineage: Bacteria > Planctomycetota > CAIWVZ01 > JBGANV01. Next base: position 703,624 of record JBGANV010000001.1, on the reverse strand, counting down.
CCGCCACGGACCAGACTGCGTTGAACGCCGTGCTCTCATGCGCGATCTCGAACTCCGTCCGCTACGGCATCGGATTCCAGCGAGTCACCGCGGACTGGGACCCCACATCGCGAACGTTCGAGATCGTCGTCCGAAACCAGACCCATGGGGACGACGCGTCGCTCCGGAACCTGGACGAGGCCCGACGTATCGCGGCTCGCGTGACCGGCGGACAGACCGACACCATGTTCCTCCAGCTCGTCGAAACGGTGGATCAGCGCGGACTGCGCGGCATCGGGACCTGGCTTGCGGCGCGGGTCACCCGTGAGCTGCTGAGCGGCAGCTACGCCCTCGATTTCGAGCGCATCGGCGCGGATGTCGTCGAAGTGCGGGCGACGATCCGCTTCGCAGACGGCGGAGCCGCCGCAGGGCAGGCGGCGACCGCCGCGAACGCGTCCAGCTGACTCGGGCGGTGCCACGTCGCGTCCCCGGGTATGCTCACGCCACTCCGATGTCGAACCCACCAGTTCCGCGGCTGTCGCAACGATCCTCTCACCTGCGTGAAGCCGGACTCCTGCGCGCGCTCACGACGAAGGTCGCGGCCTTCCCAGACGGAATCAATCTGGGCCAGGGAGTGTGCGATCTCGAGATGCCACGCCCGCTTCGACTCGGCGCCGTCGAAGCCCTCTTCCGCGAGCGCCAGACCTACACGCCCTACGGCGGTCTCGTTCCGCTGCGCGAGGAGATCTCCACCAGGACGAAACGCCGCTACGGCCTGAACTACGACGTTGACGACATCGTCGTCACCATCGGTTCGAGCATGGCCTACACGGCGGCTCTGATGACGCTGCTCGACCCGGGCGACGAAGTCCTGTTGTTCGAGCCGTTCTACCCCTACCACCGCAGCACGGCGATCCTCGCGGGCGCGGTCGTTCGCACGGTCTCGATCGACGCCGACACGGGAGCGATCGACTGGAAGGCGCTCGCGTCGGCACTGTCCGATCGGACGCGCATGGTCGTCGTCAACACGCCCTCGAACCCGCTCGGCAAGGTGTGGACCAAGGACGAGATCGGCCGCCTCGCGGACATGGTGGAGCCGACGCCGGCAGTCGTCGTCACTGACGAGATCTACGAGGACCTGGTCTACGACGGCAGGGTTCACGTTCCGCCAGCCACACATCCCAGGCTCTTCGATCGCACGGTCACCATCTCTGGACTGAGCAAGGCCTATTCGATCACCGGCTGGCGGCTCGGCTGGCTCGCGGCGCCGCCGGCGCTCAGCCGGGCGATCGGGCCCGTGTTCGACGTGATGTGTGTCTGTGCACCCCGACCGCTCCAATCAGCCGCGGCAGCCGCGCTTCGGGAGCTGCCCGAGACGTTCTACACGACGCAACGCGACGGCTACGCGATCCGTAGAGGGCTTCTGGCCGCGGCGCTGGCACGCGGCGGGTTCAAGGTGACGATGCCCCAGGGCGCCTACTACATGCTCGCGGACTACACGGAACGCTTCGGCGTCATGCGCCCGCACGACGCCTGTTTCCGTCTCCTCGACGAGATCCACGTCGCTGCGATCCCCGCCAACATCTTCTATGCGGGCAACTGCCCGAACGCGCTGCGCTTCCAGTTCGCGGTCGAAGAGCCCGTCATCGCGGAAGTGGCGCGGCGGCTGACGCGCTCCCCGTAGGCGATCGCGTCGACTGTCGTTACCTTCTCCGCTCGCTCGCGCGGCTGCATGACGCGGACCGCGCCGGAGAATCGCGATGCCCTACGATCCGGCGGTGATCGAGCCCAAGTGGCAGAACCACTGGGACCGCAACAAGACGTTCAAGACGCCCGACCGAAGCCAGAAGCCCAAGTACTACGTGCTGGACATGTTCCCGTACCCATCCGGGGCGGGCCTTCACGTGGGACACCCCGAGGGCTACACGGCGACGGACATCCTCGCGCGGTGGAAGCGCATGCGCGGGTTCAACGTCCTCCACCCCATGGGCTGGGACGCGTTCGGTCTCCCGGCCGAGCGCGCCGCGGTTCGCGACGGCATCCACCCCGCGATCATCACCAAGCGGAACGTCGACAACTTCCGCGGCCAGATCAAGCGGCTCGGGTTCTCCTACGACTGGGATCGTGAGGTCAGCACCTCCGACCCCAAGTACTACAAGTGGACTCAGTGGATCTTCTGCAAGCTGCACGAGCTGGGGCTCGCGTACCAGGCGGAGATCCCCGTCAACTGGTGTCCCGCGCTCAGCACCGTCCTCGCGAACGAGGAGGTGAAGGACGGCCGGTACGTGGAGACCGGCGACCTCGTCGAGAAGCGCACGATGAAGCAGTGGATGCTGCGGATCACGCGCTACGCCGAGCGCCTCGTGCAGGACCTCGACGGATTGGATTGGCCCGAGTCGGTCAAGACGATGCAGCGGGAGTGGATCGGCAAGTCGGAAGGCGCCGAGATCACGTTCCCGGTCGATGGGCACGCCGGCCAGTCGTTCGTCGCGTTCACGACGAGACCTGACACGTTGTTCGGCGCCACGTTCTGCGTGCTGGCGCCCGAGCATCCGCTGGTGAAGACCATCACGTCGGCCGACCGTCGCGCCGCCGTCGAGAGCTACGTGGCGGAGGCCGCCAAGCGCAGCGATCGCGACCGGACCTCGGCGGACGCCAAGGAGTTCACGGGCGTCTTCACGGGGGCGTTCGCGAAGAACCCGCTGAATGGAGAGAGGCTGCCGATCTGGATCGCCGACTACGTGCTCGCCGGGTACGGCACGGGCGCGATCATGTCGGTGCCAGGCCACGACGATCGCGATCACGCGTTCGCGACGAAGTTCGACCTGCCGATCCGTTGCGTCGTCCAGCCCAAGGGGGTCGGCTCCGACGCCGGCGTCGCGCTGCCGTTCGGCGAGGACGGCGTCTCCGCGAACTCGGGCGACTTCAGCGGGCTGGAGACGGCGGCCTGCAAGCGCGCCGTGATCGCGGCCCTCGAAGCGGCGAAATGCGGCAAGGCCATGACGACCTATCGCCTGCGCGACTGGCTGTTCTCGCGCCAGCGCTACTGGGGCGAGCCCTTCCCCGTGGTCCAGCTCGCCGACGGGACGACCCGCGTGTTGCCGCTCGACCATCTGCCCGTGGAGCTCCCGCAGCTCGACGACTTCAAACCGACGGCCGACGGCCAGCCGCCGCTCGCGCGCGCGAAGGAGTGGCTGAAGACGAAAGACCCGCTGACGGGCCAGCCGGCGCTTCGCGAGACGAACACGATGCCGCAGTGGGCGGGCTCGTGCTGGTACTACTTGCGGTATCTCGACCCGCACAACGACCGCGAGGCATTCTCCGCCGAGAAGGAGAAGTACTGGATGCCCGTCGATCTGTACATCGGCGGAACCGAGCATGCCGTCTTGCACCTGCTCTACGCGCGCTTCTGGCACAAGGTCCTGTTCGACCTGGGCATCGTCTCCACGAAGGAGCCGTTCCAGAAGCTGTTCAACCAGGGGATGATCCTGGCGTACTCCTACCAGGATGCTGCCGGCAAGTACATCAGCCCCAACGAGGTGGAGGACCGGGGCGGCGAGCCGTGGTCGAAGTCCACGAACACGAGGCTGACGTCCCAGATCGAGAAGATGTCGAAGTCCCGGTTGAACGTCGTGAACCCCGACGACGTCATCAACGAGTACGGCGCCGACTCGCTCCGCCTGTACGAGATGTTCATGGGGCCGCTGGACGTCGTGAAGCCCTGGCAGATGAAGGGCGTCGAGGGTGTCTACCGATTCCTCCAGCGGACCTGGCGCCTGGTCGTCGACGACGAGGATCGGGTGCACGGCACGCTGACGGACGCCCCGCCCACGCCGGAGCTTCGCAAGATCACCCACAAGACGATCGCCAAGGTGACGGAGGACCTGGAGAACCTGCGGTTCAACACGGCGATCTCGGCCATGATGATGCTCGTGAACGAGCTGACTCCGGCGAACCCACGCCCGAAATGGTGCGTCGAGCAGCTCATCCAGATCCTGTCGCCGTTCGCGCCGCATCTTTGCGAGGAGCTGTGGCAGCGCCTCGGCCACGCCGACGAGCTGGCCTATGCCGCTTGGCCTGCGTTCGATCCGGCCGAGCTGGTGGAGAACGTCATCACGCTCCCCGTCTCGGTGAACGGCAAGCTGAAGGAGCGGCTCGAAGTTCCGAAAGATGCCGACCAGTCGACCGTCGAACGTCTGGTGATGGAGAGCGAGAAGATCAAACGAACGCTCGAAGGCAAGACGCTGAAGAAGATCATCTACGTGGCGGGACGCATGGTGAACCTCGTCGTCTGACCGCCGCGCGGGAGCCCCATCGTGTGCACGGCCCTCCTCGAATTCGATCCTGACGGACCCGTGCCCGTCACCCTCGCCGCCAACCGCGACGAGTTCCGTGATCGACCGTGGGAGGGGCCACTTCAGCTCGAGCCCGGTATCTTCGGAGGTCGCGATCTGCGAAGCGGCGGGACGTGGCTTTGCATCGGCCGCAATTCCCTCGCGCTCATCACCAACATCAAGACGGCGACCGTGCGGGACGACGCTCCATCGCGCGGCACGCTCCCGATCCTCGCCGTCCGCGGCGAGCTCCCCAGGGAGTTCGACGAGTTCAACCCGTTCAACCTGCTCACCGTCGACGTCGTCGCCGACCGCGCCCGAGCGCGAGTCGTCACCCACCGAGGCGGAGGCCGGCCGGCGGAGATCCGAGAGTTCGGCATGGGGCGGTACGTGATCTCCAACGTGCCGTTCGGCGCCGTTCCCGACCTGCGGACGACTGCCGCGGCGACCTTCCTTCGCGACCAGGAGCCGAACTTCGAGATCCTGTCCCACCACGGAACCGCTGCGTCTCAGGGGTCCGCGATCTGCCTCCACGGCGACCGTTACGGGACCACATCCGCGGCCCGGATCGTGCTCGGGCCGGGGCTGGCGCTCGTCTCGTTTCAGCACAAAGCAGCCCTGCCGTGCACTTCCGAGGTCGAGGACCTCACCACCGAGGCCCGCGAAGCCCTTGTCCAGGGCTGATCCTTTGCAAGAATCGCCGTCCAATTTCAGCTCGCGGCCACGCCACGGGCTCGTCGAATCCCGGAGATAGATCCATGTCACGCGTTTGCGAAGTGAGCGGCAAGCGGACCCAGTGGGGCAACCAGGTCACCCGTCGCGGTCTGCCCAAGGCCAAGGGCGGCGTCGGTTTGAAGACGACCGGCATCACGCGCCGCAGCTTCCGCGTGAACCTCCAGACCGTGCGCGTTCTCCTTCCCGACGGCGGTCTCCGCCGCATGAAGCTCGCCGCGAGCGTCATCAAGAAGGGCGAAGTCACGATCCAGCACAACGGCCGCAAGGTCACCGTTCCGCTGCTCAAGGCAGTCCACGGTCGCCAGAGCGAGTACGCGCGCAACGCCAAGCTCGCGCCGCCGGTCGCCTGATCGATCGGGTGCTCCACGGAGCACCCTGGCGCGGCACGAACGCGCGCACATCCGCCGGGCCGTCCCCCACGGGGCGGCCCGTCGTCTTTTCGGCGGTGGTTGGTAGCCTTCGCAGCCATGACAGCCACCACGATTCCGCCACAGAAACTCTTCATCGACGGTGAATTCGTCGACGCCGCGAAGGGCCAGTCCGCGCCAACCATCAACCCGGCGACCGAGGCCGAGATCACCACGATCGCGCAGGCCGACGCCTCCGACGTCGACCGTGCCGTCACCGCCGCCCGCAAGGCGTTCGACACGGGCCCGTGGCGCAACAAGATGGCGGCGAAGGATCGGGCGCGCGTCCTCTGGAAGCTCGCCGACCTGATCGAGCAGAACATCGACACGTTCGCCACGCTCGAGACCCTCGACAACGGCAAGCCGATCTTCGAGTCCCGCTACGTCGACATGCCGATGGTGTGCGAGGTGTTCCGCTACTACGCCGGCTGGGCGACGAAGGTCGCGGGCGAGACCATCCCCGTCAGCCCGACCTCGTTCAACTACACACTGCGGGAACCCGTCGGCGTCGTCGGCGCCATCACCCCTTGGAACTTCCCCCTGCTTCTCGCCTCCTGGAAGATCGCCCCGGCGCTTGCCGTCGGATGCTCGATCGTCCACAAGCCGGCGACGGTGACGCCGCTGTCGGCCCTGAAGCTCGCCGAGATGGCGCGCGAGGCGGGCGTGCCGGCGGGCGTGTTCAACGTCATCACCGGCAAGGGCTCGATCGTGGGTGACGCCATGACGCGCCATCCCGGGATCGACAAGATCGCGTTCACGGGCTCGACGTCCGTCGGCCACGGCCTGCTCCGCGATTCCGCGGCCACGTCCAAACGCGTCTCGCTAGAACTGGGCGGCAAGTCCCCCAACGTCATCTTCGCGGATGCGGATCTCGAAGCCGCGGTGCGTGGTGCCGCGAACGGCATCTTCTACGGCAAGGGCGAGGTCTGCGCCGCCGGGTCGCGCGTGCTCGTGCAGGCTTCCGTCCACGATCAGTTCGTGGAGAAGCTCCAAGGCCGCGTGTCGAAGCTCGTTCCCGCCGACCCGATGAACCCGAAGACGCGCCTGGGCGCCATCGTGTCGAAGGAGCAGATGCAGACGGTGCTGGGGTTCATCGACGCCGGCAAGAAGGACGGGGCCACGCTCGTGTCGGGCGGGACGCGGGCCGACATCGGCACGGGCAAGGGTTATTTCCTCAACCCCACGATCTTCACCAACGTCACGAACCAGATGACGATCGGCCGCGAGGAGATCTTCGGACCCGTCATGTCGATCATCAAATTCGAGGACGAGGCCGACGCGGTGAAGAAGGCGAACGACACACAGTTCGGCCTGGCGGGCGGCGTGTGGTCCCGCGACATCGGCAAGGCCCTGCGGGTCGCGCATCAGATCCGCGCGGGAACCGTGTGGGTCAACACCTACAACTTCTACGACCCGGCGACGCCGTTCGGCGGCTACAAGGCGTCGGGGTTCGGGCGCGAACTCGGCTCTTACGGCCTCGATGCCTACACCGAGGTCAAGCACGTGTGGGTCGACCTCGCCTGATCCGGGCGACGCCGCCCCGGGTCACTCCTTGGGCGGCGCGTGCACGATGACGCGGTTGCCCGCCGCCGCTTCTGCGAGTGCGTGGGCTTCGGCATGTCCGATATACCGCTCGACCCATCCGTGGATCAGATAGATCACGGGGGTCATGCAGATCGCGATCACCAGTTTGATGAGGTAGTTCGGGATGGCCGTCGCCCAGAACTGCTTCATCGTCCAGCCGAACGGGATCGCGAGACCGATGTAGAGCACGATGATGCTGTCGACGATCTGTGAGATGACGGTCGAACCCGTCGACCGCAGCCACAGCATCGCCGCGCCCGTGCGCTTTCGGAGGAGCTGGAAGATCGCGACGTCCACGAGCTGCGAGACGAGGAACGCCGCGAGGGATCCGACGATGATCGACTGGCTCGTTCCGAACACGACGTTGAACGAATGGCCGTCGACACCGAAGGCCTTCCCGTCGGGGCCCGTGGCCGTCGGCGTCTGCTGTGCGAAGAACAGCACGATGTACGCATAGGCGATCATCGTCGCCGCGAGGAGCGTCAACCGCTTCACGCCCGAGCGCCCGAAGTACTCGTTGATGAGATCGGTCGAAACGAACACGACCGGCCACATCAGCACGCCGACGGAAGCCGAGAGCCGACTCCCCATCAGCTGCCACGACTCGGGCCCGATCCAGATGATCTTTCCCCCGACGACTTCGGCGATGAGAGCGTTGGTGAGGAAGAACGCGCCGAGAATGGCGAAAACGATGTCTTTCCGGCTCATGCGTCGTCTGGTGGCGTGGGCGCGTCGACGTCGCGATTGGGCACCATCACGAAGTGGCGCTCCGGCCACCTCAGCGCGACGAGAGGCCCGCCACGGCCACAGCTGTAGTCCAGGCAGATCGCGTTGCCGCTCACGCCCAGCAGGCGGGGCGTTCCGTGGAACCAGTAATGCCCGAAGCAGACCGTCGGCGCGTGGGCGGGGTAGTCGTCCCACCACCGCACCCGGCGCCGCCGGCGAGTGATGCCGTGCTCGTCTTCGAACGGCTGCGGAGCATCCTCCTCCGGTCCCTTGAGCGCCGTTTCGATCGATTCGTGGTACCGCCCACCCCGACCCGTCGCGCGGACGATGTCGTCGGAGGCGAGAGTCGTCGGGAGGCCGTGAAGGGCCTCCGGAATCCAAGCGGCGTGTACGAACCGCATGCCGTGCCGCTCAGCCGAAAGCGGCTGAGTGCGGAGGAAGCGAGCTGCGCGGTCCCAGCGTGCCGCATCCCGCTCGATCTGATTCAACGTGACGCGGAACTGGCGCCGGTTCGCGTCCGTGTGGGCCCTGGCTCCGACGAACCAGCCGAGGGCGTTGACCTCGTGATTGCCGAGAACGAAGTCGGCGATGTCGGACTGGACCAGTTCCTGCATCAGCTCGACGCAGCCAAGGGGGTCAGGCCCGCGATCCACGAGGTCGCCGAGTTGGACGAGCCGCCGGCCGGCAGGGTGGAGCCAGCGATCGCCGTGCCGCTCGTACCCGAGGCGCTTCAGCATGGAGTGGAACGTCGCGATCATGCCGTGCACGTCCGCGATGATGTCCAGTCCGCTCGTCGCCTCGGTCACGATCCCATCCGTCCGTCGATCGACGCTGCCAGGTCCCCCTCGCCTGCAAGTTGCCCGGCAAGGTCCGTCCGTGCCGGCGGGCGAGCCGCGGAGCGTAACCGCCGCTGCCGACGGGGGCAACGCAGCAGGCGGCATCGGCGCGCCGGCGATTCGCGGCTCTGCCACGCAGGATCGGCATTTCCTTCGGGCACGTTCGATCGCTCCGGCGATCGGAACCGCAGACCGGCCACAGCGTGACTCAAAGTCACGGCCACCTGAGCGCCGATGATGGCCCCTGCCAAAAACAGGTCGGAGGGGTCATGCAGTTCCGGAATTTCAGCATCAAGGCAAAGATGTCCATCGTGATCGGTGTTTTCACCGTGGGCTTCGTGGCCTTCATCGCGAACGTCAGCCTGGGCCTCAAGCCCAAGCTCGAGGACTCGGCGTACAAGAACGTGGTGGTTCTGAAGGACGTCGTCGCCGACGTGCTGCCTCCTCCGAAGTACATCATCGAGTCGTATCTCGTACTGCTCCAGATGTCGATCGAGACGGACCCGAAGGCCACCGAAGGTCTCGAGAAGCGGTGGGGCGAGTTGCGGACGGAGTACAACGCGCGGCAGGACTACTGGACTCAGGAACTCTGGGACGGTCACCTGAAATCCACGCTCCTCGACGCCTCGCACGAATCCGCGATGGCCTTCTATGCGATGGCTGATCGGGACCTCATCCCGGCGATCAAGGCTGGCGATCGAGCCAAGGCGACTCAGCTTCTCGACGGTCCCCTCCAGGATCTCTATCAGGCCCACCGCGCGACCATCGACGAGGTCGTCTCGACCGCCAACCGCGAGAGCGAGGCTTCGATCGCGGCGGCCGCGGATTCGATCACGGCCGAGAAGCGCGAGCTCATCCTGCTCGGGGGCGTGATCGCCGCCATCGGGTGCGTGATCGGCCTGCTCATCGCACGGGACACGAGCCGTCGCCTGGGAGGCGCCGTCGATGCGCTGAGCGCCGTCGCCGACGGAGACTTCACCAAGCAGGTGGACGTCACGGCGTCGGACGAGGTCGGCCGGATGAGCGAGGCCCTGAATCGCGCCGTCGGCAGCATCCGCACCACGCTCGAGCGGGTCCGCGGAGTCGCCGAGGCGCTCGCGCATGCATCGGCCGAGCTTTCGTCGACGGGAACGACGATCTCGGGAGGAGCCCAGCGCCATGCGTCGCAACTCGAGGAGACCGCGGCGAACCTCCACGAGCTCACGACGACCGTCAAGCAGAACGCCGACAGCGCGCAGCAGGCGAGCCATCTCGCCGTCGGCGCCCGTGACGTCGCGGATTCAGGCGGCAAGGTCGTCAGTGACGCCGTGACCGCCATGGCGGAGATCAACGCGGCATCACGCAAGATCGCCGACATCCTCAGCGCCATCGACGAGATCGCATTCCAGACGAACCTGCTCGCACTGAATGCGGCGGTCGAAGCGGCGCGCGCTGGCGAGCAGGGACGCGGGTTCGCCGTCGTTGCATCCGAGGTCCGCAACCTGGCACAGCGCAGCGCGAAGGCCGCGAAGGAGATCAAGACCCTGATCGACGACTCGGTCAGCAAGGTGAGCGCGGGTACGAAGCTCGTGGAACAGTCCGGTGAGTCGCTCCGGAACATCGTCACCTCCGTGAAGCGCGTCACGGACATCGTCGCCGAAATCGCAGCAGCGACGCGCGAGCAGTCCTCCGGTATCGACCAGGTGAACATGGCCGTGAACGAGATGGACTCCGTCACTCAGGCCAACGCAGCCGAGACGGGGCGGCTTGCCTCCACTGCCGAGGAGCTTGCGCGAGATGCGCGCGACCTCCAGACGCTGGTCAGCCGCTTCCACCTCGAATCGACTCCGGGGTGATCCGCAGGCGGCAGTCCATCACCCGAGCTTCTTCAACTTCAACGACTCGGTGTTGAAGAAGACCTGTCCCTTCGAAGCCCGGAGTTCGAGAACGAGGTCGACATCGCGGACCTCCTCGGTGACCTCGAAGTCGAACTCCATGGACTTCCATGCCGAGGTCCCCACGAGCTTGCTCGTGCGCGGGACCGCGGCGACCCGGATCCCCGCGCCCGGGTTCTCGGGTTCTTGAAGCGGTTGCACGTCCTCGGTCCGAACGCTCGCGAGGAATCGGTAGCGCCCCTTCACGAGCGGGACGGTCTTTCGCCATGACGCGACGCACTTCCCGCTCTTGCCGACGGCGATGAGGAGCTGCCGCTCCCCCGCCGTGCGGACCTCCGCGAGACGCGCATCCTCGGTCTCAGGCGATTTGCGCCACGTGCGAAGCGTCACGACGGGCGTCGTACGGAAGTCGATGGGCTTGGGTTCCGGGTCGTTCACGTGCTCCAGCAGGAACTTGGCTCGCGCCGCCAGGCGAGCCTTCAGCTCGCGGACACGGCCCTCGTACTCCTTCAGCGCGGTCGGTCCCATCTTGTCGATGACGGGCGCGAGGTGCGCCGCGATCTGATCTGCCCGCGCGAGCAGGCGGTCCGGCGGCGCCACCAGCGGGAGGAGGTCCTTCAGTCGCTTGCGGAATCCCGCACGCCACTCGGGATTCTTCATCACCGCTGAACCGAGAATCGTCGTCGGCATGTCGAGGAACGATGCGTCGGTGTCCGCCCACAGCTGGTCCATGCCGTGGGGCAGGAACATGAACTTCTTCGTTCGTGGCTCGAAGTAGAGGCGGTAGTTGTTCCGGGTCAGCGTGTAGCCATCCCAGTGGTTCAGGAGCAGCTCCATCGTCATGAACGTCGTGAACATGCGAACGTCCAGATGATCTGGGAGCTGCGCCCAGCGAACCTTCAAATCGGGCTCGCGCGCGGCTGTGAGCATGGCCTTCAGGTCCGAGCGGTCGTCCGGCCCCGCGCCACAGTCTTTTTCGAGATCGGCGTCGATGTCGTTCAGAAACCCGCCGTCGTAGAGGTTCCCCGTCGAATCGGCGAAGTGACGTCCGAGGAACGTCGTGTCGAACCCCTCCTTCACGAGGTAGAGGCCCACGTCCCGACCGTTGAGGAACACTCGCGCGTGCGTGACACGGGTCGCGGCAAGCCCGGCCGCGCGCATCAGCTCGGACGCGAGGAGCTCGCACTGCCACGTGTCGTCCTGCACCGAGTTGTTCAGGTGGAACTTGTGCAGGCCTTTCCAGGTCCGCCCCTTCTCGAACTTGTCGACGCGAACCGTCAGCGCTGGACGCTCGTCCCACTCACGGAAGCTCCCAGCGGCACCCTTGAGCTTCACGCCCACGCCCTCGAGCGTGACCTTCAGATTCTCGGTGAGCCGGGCGCGCACCCAGTTGCGTGGCTCGGCCTTGAGCTTCTGGAGTTCCTCGTCCGTGAGCGTGACGTCGATCCGCGGGATCTCCCCCTTCTTGAAGAACGCGTCCGAGGCGTCGGCCTCGCGCTTCGGCGCGACCCAGACCGGGCTCTGGCCAAGAACGCATGCGACCGGCACGAGGGCGACGAGGATCGCGTGCGTGAGGGCAAGACGCGGGCGCTTCATGGGCGCGCACGATACGGGACCGGAACGTCACTCGAAACCCGGGCGATGGCGCCCCGTACCGTCCCCGATGGCGCGCGCGATCGTCAAGTGGCCGATGTCGCGGCGCGGACCTCAGAAGACGATGTCGTGGGCATCCGTCGCGGCGAACACGGTGTTCGCGGCAGCCCCGGTCACCGCAACCGCCTGGACGCGAAGCGTCGCACCGCTCAATCCGCCGGGAATCGAGTAGTCCAAGCGGAGCCCGCCGGGCGCGAGTCCGGGGACGGAGAACGGGGAGGGCGACAAGGCGCCAGCCATCAGGAACACGCCTCCGCTGTAATGAATGTAGGGAAAGCCCGGCAACGGAGGCGGCGGCGACCCCGTCGGATACAGATACCCCGCCACGACCGGAGGCGTGCCCGTGAATGCGCCGCCGGGTGAACGCAGAACGAGGGTCACCTGGCTTCCCGCGGGCGCGTTCCGCGACGTCGCGAGCGGATCCCCGGCGCCGTTCACGCGCAGGTACAGATCCAGGTCCTCACCGGAGCCGGCGAGCGTGCTTGCCGGGATCTCGTCGCAGCCCATGTCGACGGCGGACCCGACGACGCGAGCGGCACCGTCGATGTCCGTGGATGGCAATCCCGAGGCACCGGGAGAACCCGCATTGCGGCACGGAGACGTCGACCCGAGATGGAAGTCGTTCGAGCCGGCGTCCGCGAAACGCGGATCGGCGAGGACGACCCCGCCACCGAGCGCCGCGTTGCCCGCACCGACGTTCGAATAAGACACGGAGAAGCTCCCACCCGACGCGTTCAGGTGATCGAGGGCGCCGTTCCCCCAGATGATGGAGTTGGTGATGGTCGCCGTCGTTCCCGCGGGCCCTTGCAGCAGCACGCCTCCGCACAACGTCGAGGATTGATTGGCGGTAACCGTGCAGCCGTTCAAGGTGAGGGTCGAGCCAGTTCCCGTTCCGGCGAGGCCCACACCCCCGGCCGCGGCCGACCCGAACGTCGTCGCCGTCGCCGACGTCGAGTTGCCCGCGATGAGGCAGTTCACGAGAGTGAGCGAAGTCCCGCTGCCCGCGACCCCGCCAGTCCCCACACTCGACGAGTTGTTCAGGATCCGGCAGCCCGAGATGAAACTCGCGCCCGTGCCGTCGCACGAGATCGCCGCGCCGTCATGCGCCGAAACGTTGCCGGTGAACGTGCAGCCGAGCACCGTGGGCGAGCATCCCGCACCTCGGAACTCGAGGGCCCCGCCGGTGCCGTTGTAGACGATGCAGCTGCTCGCAGGACAGTAGGTGCCCGCGACAGCGCCGTTCGACTGGAAGGTGCAGTTCATGATCGTGGGCACGAGCGTCGTCTGGCCCTCCATGTAGATCCCGCCGCCCTGCCAGGCCGTGTTTCCGATGAAGCTGCAGTTCGTGATCGTGGGCGACGACGACGCTCCCCCGGATGCGAGGCAGTAGATCCCACCCCCCAAGACCTGCGTCGGGAGATAGCTGAGTCCACCCGTGCTCAACGGCGTCACCGAGTTCGCCATGAAACGGCAGTTGGTGATCGTCGGAGATGCGTTCTGCAGGATCGCCCCGCCGCTCCCCCCGACGATGGTGAATCCGTCGAGCACGCTCCCGGGTCCCTCACCGGCGGACATCACGATCACGCGGCTCCCAGGCGAGCCGACGATGGTGGTCTGCGTCGCACCGGAAGTCCCGCGCACCGTCACCGCGCGTCCGAGGAAGTTGACGGGGCCGGCGTAGTTCCCCGGTGCGACCAACACGGTGTCGCCGTTCAGCGACGCGTTGATCGCCGATTGGATCGTCGGGAACTGCGCGGGGACGTTCCGCGTCGTTTGCGCGGAAGCCGCACACGCGGCGAGGACGCAACCGAGCAGCGTTCGAGTCAGGGTCGTCATGACGGGGATCTCCTGGGGCCGTCGGCCCGTGGCGAGAGCGAGCCATCGTACTTGGCGCGCCCGAAACGAGCCGGGGAAGTTGCCAACCACGCGAGCTCGGACGACAATCACGCGAGTGCCAACCGTCGGCGCGCGCTCGCCGCCGACGGATCGATGCCGTTTTGGAGGCCTAGATGCGCCTGCTCAGCGTTCTCGCCGCCGTATCCATGGTGGTCGCGCCAGTCCCCCACGCATGGTCTCAAGGACCGGCCTATCTCGAGTTCCGGGCGCCCCTGGTCACCGGGGCCGCAACCAACGCGCCTCAGGTCGGACCGCTCCGAGGCGCGAAGATCGACCTCACCATCCACAACCCGACCACCAATCAAACCACCGTGCAGACGCACTTCACCGACTCGAACGGGCGCGTGCCGATCACTGCGGGCTTCGTGCCGCAGGTCGCTTACGTCTCGGGGCCAGGGAATCTCCAGGTTCGTGCCCAACGCCCGTGGACGATCGGATCGGTCACCACCATCGCGAACTGGACCGTCGTCGCCACCTATCCGGCGACGCCCTCCACCGTGACGGTGACGACGCTCACGAGCCCCCTGGGCGGTCCGTTGTCCATCGCGGAGTGCAACGCGTACCAGCACGCGAACGATGCCTACATCGCACTCACTGGACTGACGAACACATCGTTTGCGACGCAGCTCGACGTGGTCATCCGCGACTACACGCCGTTTCCGGCGACGCCAGCGCAGTTCCTCGCTGGCAGCGGAAACATCCACGACTCCATCGAGTTCTACGCAGGCTCGTCGAACCTGGAACTGGCGCTCGGCGCGAGGTCGTACTCGCTCATGGCCCACGAGTATTCACACCGCATCGTCTCCGCGCGCTACTTCGGCCATTCCCTCCTGCCGCGGATGAGCGAGGGCCTCTGCGATTTCCTCGCGAGCGTCGCGGCGGGAACCCCGATCATCGGCGCTGGATTGACGTACCCGGGCCCGGGCGGGCTCCCACGCGACGTGAGCGGTTCGGCGACGTACGCCGGGTTGACCGGAAACTCCCACGCGGACGGCCTCGTGATCGCCGGAGCGCTGTATCACGCCCGACAGGCATTCATCGCGCAGAACGCCGGCACGGCTTTCGACGCCATGATCCCGGCGTTCCTGGCCGCGGCGCCGTTCGACGAGCCGGCGGCGCTCTGCGCCCTGCTTCATCTCGACGACAACGACGCAAACCTGGCGAACGGCACGCCGCACGATTCGCTCATCATCCACGCGTTCACGACTCGGCACGGAATCCCCTTGCCCCCATCGTGCGGCTACCCGACGATCATCAGCGTCCCCGCGGGATGGAGTCATTCGCCGGCCACGATCCCGACCGTGACGGGTTCGCTCACCACGCCCGGCCTGTCACTCTCGCTGAACGTCACGACGAGTGTGCCGAGGCAGGGCATGCTTCTCGTCAGCGGGATGGCGTCTTCGACGACCGCCGTCGCGAGCGGGCTCATGATCGCGCTCGATCCGGGTTCGATCCTGCCCGGAGTTCCCGTGGCGACACCGGCAGCGGCGCCCCTCGTCCTGACCGCCACGCTGCCGGCAGGCCTCCCTCCATTCGTCGTCGAATTCGCGTTTGCCAACCCGGCTTCCGCCTTCGGAGTCGAGGCGTCGAACGGCTTGAGGATCCAGCCATAGACCAGCTTTCGCGGGGGCCAGCGGTCGGCGGGAACGTGCGCGCCGGAATTCAGCCATCGGCACCGGATTCGCCCCGCTCACCATCACCGAGTGCCGTCGAACCGCCGCACATGGAGGACGCCTCGGTGCCCGGGTTGGCGCCGTCCCGTCGTCCCGCACCCCTCGGCATCGGCGAGATCGCCACGATGGTCGTCCTCGCCAGCGTCCCCGTCGTATCTGCGATCTGCGGGCTCTGGCCCATCGAAATCGACGAGGCCCTCGGGTTCACCACCGGCGGCGCCTGCGTGTGGCTCGTCGTTCGCGAGCATTGGGCGAACTGGCCGATCGGGATCGCGAACAACGTGTTCTTCCTCGCGTTGTTCTTCCGAAGTCGGTTGTACGCCGACACGGGGCTTCAGGCCGTCTACGTGGCACTCGGCGCATGGGGCTGGGCTCATTGGCGCCGTCACGGGACCGAATCGATTCCGGCACCAATCTCACGCGTGCGCTCGCACGAGTGGATCGCGATCGCCGCGACGTTCCCCGTCGTGACGCTTGGCCTGCGCACGATCCTCACCGAGGTGAATGGCGCTGCCCCATGGCCGGATGCCATCACCACGGCGCTGAGCCTCACGGCACAGGTGCTCCTCTGCCGAAAGCGGCTCGAGAACTGGTGGTTCTGGATCGCTGCCGATCTGATCTACATCCCCATGTACGTCGCGCGCGGGCTGTCGCTGACGGCACTCCTCTACGTCGTGTTCCTCGTCCTGTGCGTGATCGGACTCCGAACGTGGCGTGCGGGCCTCGAGCGCCGCGCAGAGGCCGCACGATGACGGGTGGGCTCGGGCTCGTCATCGGGAAGTTCCTCCCGCCACATGCCGGGCACAGTCTTCTCATGAACGCGGCGCTGGCGGCGTCGGACGGCGTCGTCGTGATCGTCTGTGAACGGAGCGACGACGACATCCCAGGCGCGCTGCGCGCGAGGTGGATCGAAGAGCTTCATCCGGCCGCGCGCGTGATCGTCGTCGACGATCACTACGACCCGCACGACTCACGCCTTTGGGCCGAGAACACCAAGCGGTGGCTCGGCAGGTGCCCCGACACGGTATTCACGTCGGAGTCCTACGGCGAGGCCTTCGCCGCCCACCTCGGTGCGCGCCACGTGTGCGTCGACCGCCACAGACGGACCGTTCCGACTTCCGGAACCGCCGTCCGGTCCGACCCGTTCGCGAATTGGGAGTGGATCAGCCCGCCCGTGCGAGGCTGGTTCGCGTTGCGGGTCTGCATTCTCGGTGCGGAATCCACCGGAACGACGACGCTCGCAGCCGATCTCGCCGCCGCATTGTCGACGATCTGGGTCGCGGAGTATGGTCGCGAATACTCCGCCCGGAAGTTCGCCGCAAGCGACGGCCACTGGACGACGTCCGAGTTCGTTCACATCGCAGCCGAGCAGACCCGCCGAGAAGACGAGGCCGCGCGGCTGTGCAACCGCATCCTCGTCTGCGACACGAACGCCTTCGCCACGGCGATCTGGCACCGGCGTTACGTCGGCCACGTCAGTGACGAGGTCGAGTCGGTGGCGCGCCGCTGCAAACCCCATCTCTACATCCTCACGGGCGACGAGATCCCGTTCGTGCAAGATGGGACGCGTGACGGCGAGCACGTCAGGCACGAGATGCACCGCTGGTTCACCGAGGCGCTCGCACGTCAGCCGGTGCCGTCACTTCTCGTCCGAGGGCCGCGCGCGGATCGCACGAACGCTTGCGTCGCGGCCGTTCGCCAGCTGCTCGTGAATTCCAAGTGGAAGCCCGCACCGGACGTTCGACATCCACCGGCGAGCCCAGTCATCTGACGGCTCCCGATTCCGATGCCGAGCGGCAGTCCACACGGTGAGCGGCGCCGCAGGCGATGCGCGGGCGTGTGGATCGGAGGATCGGCCGCCGATCCCGTGGCCGACGCAGATCCACGCGAGCGCTCGCCCTTGATCGTAGGCGCATCGCTTCGCTCGCGACCGGCTACCTCCCACGGCGTATCGCGCCGCACGACCATGCGGTCTAAATAGCTCGGGCGGGACCCACCGTGCGGTCGTGACTCTGTCAGCGCGAAGGTCATCGGGTGGAATTCCCTCGTTCAGGCGCTCGATCCGCACCCGTGTCGACTCGTTCCTCGGTCTATGCGCCGCTCCCCATGCAGGGGCGGACGGAAACAGTGGAGTAGGACCATGGAGAGTTCCATACTGCGCCGTGTTGCGTTGCTGACCGCGATCACGCTCCTCACCGCCGTACCGGTTGCGCGGAGGGAAACACCGGCCGTGCCGGCGGCGTCGTCCAGCACGAGTCACGTCACGCCCGCGGTGCGCGAGACGGTCGCGCGCGAAATCGCGGCCGTCGCATTCGCGCCGAACGCCGGACAATGGGAGGAACCGGTGCGTTACGCGGCAGAGCTGGGCTCCGGGACGCTCGGCCTCCTCGATCGAGGGTGGAACCTGACGCTGCGCGCCGCCTCGCGCACGCCGCGCATGGGTCCATCCGGCCGTGAGGAACCGGGCACCCCGATGCTCGATTCAACCAGCGCCCGTGTCGCCATGAGCTTCGCCGGCGACACACGCATTCCAAGACTGACCGGGGATGAACGGCTCCCGGGAACGAACAGCTACTTCACGGGGAACGACCGCAGCCGGTGGCGCACGGACGTCCAGCGCTTTGCTGCCGTGACCTACTCGGGGCTGTACGACGGCGTGGATGCGCGCGTGTACACCAAGGATGGACACTTCGAATATGACATCGTCCTGGCGGCCGGTGCCGACCTCCACGCCGTGGAGGTCGAGGTCGACGGCGCGCGATCGATGTCGATCGACGCGAGCGGAGCTCTGGTCCTCGACACGCCGCTCGGGCCCGTGACCCAACCTCCGCCGATTGCATTCGCGAAGGCGGGGCCGCAGGCCTCGGAACCCGTGACGTGTGCCTACGAACTGCGCGGACCGCGACGGTTCGGGTTCACGGCGCCGGGATGGGACGGCCGCCATCCACTCGAGGTTGACCCTGGCCTGGTCTACTCGGGCCTGTTCGGCGAGGCGATCTTCGGGGTTGCGGTGCAGTCGAACGGCATCATCACCGCGAGCACGCTCAGTGGAACGATCTATCGGATCGACCCCACGCGTCCGGTGGGCCAGCAGCTCGTATGGGTTGGCGCTCTGGGTGGCGGCGGGCTCCAGATCTGGAACCTCTTCGTCGAGCCCGCGGGGCGACTGACGGTTTGCGGGCGCACCGGCTCGCCGTTCTTCCCGACGACCCCCGGTGCATTCGCGCCGAACTTCAACGACATCGAAGACGTGGTGATCGCGCAGATCGATCCGTCGCTTCCGGGACCGCAGCAGCTTGTCTGGGCGACGTATCTCGGCGGCTCCGGCATGGACTGGGGCGGATACGGCGTGTACGTGAGCTCCAGCGGGATCGTGACGATATCGGGCGCAACGGAATCGGTCGACTTCCCCGTGACGCCGAACGCGTTCGACACCTCCAACGGGCTCGGCGGACAATTCGGTGACGGGTTCGTCGCGCAGTTCGATCCGACGCTTACCGGCTCGCAGCAGCTCGTCTACTCGACGTTCGTGGGCGGCTCGGGGTCGGATACGGTCAACTCGCTTCACGTCGGCGCGCTGATCACGCTCGTCGGGTCGACCGTGTCGACCGATTTCCCGGTGACGGCGAATGCCTATCAGACCGCGCTCCAGGGCGGATGGGACGGGTTCATCGCCCAGATCGATCCGAGCCTTCCGGCGGCGAGCCAGCTGGTCTTCGGCACCTACTTCGGCGGGAGCAACGACGATGGCCCCAATTCGCGTGCGCCCTGCCCCGTCGACTCTCAGGGCGTCGTCACCATCGGTGGTGAGACGTACTCGACCGACTTCCCAACGACGCCGAACGCCTACGGCTCGACCAGTCCCGGCGGCGGCGACGTGTTCCTGGCACGGATCAACCCCAATGGACCGCAGTCTGGCCGTCTCTCTTACAGCACGCTCCTCGGCGGCCCGCAGCGGGATTACACGTACGCGGTCGCAACGAACCAGGCCGGAGACATCGTCGCGACCGGATACACCGACTCGCCGACGTTCCCCGTGACACCCGGCGCGTACGACACGACGTTCAACGGCGGCGGCGATGGTTTCGTGCTCAAACTCTCGCCGACGCTGCCACCATCGCAGCAGTTGACTCACTCCACGTTCCTCGGCGGATCCGACTGGGACGAGCCTCAGGACATCGCGATCACGGTCAACGGTGATGCGGTCGTCGGCGGCCGGACCTTCTCTTCTGACTTCCCGGTCGTAGGGGGCAGCTCCGGTTTCGGCGGTGGATTCGTATCCATCGTCGCGCTGGCGTCGCCTGCGAACCCCGCACCGACGGTGACGGGTTTCACCCCACCGTTGATGACCGCCGGCAACCCAACGAACACGCTCACGATCAACGGGAATGGTTTCGTGGCCGCGAGCCAGGTGCGTTGGAACGCGACGACGTTGCAGTTGGTCTCCCAGACGGCGTCGACGCTCGTCGCGACGCTACCGCCCGCACTCGTCGCGGCAGGTACCGCCGCCACGATCGTCGTCACGAACCCACCACCCGGCGGAGGTTCGTCGTCGCCCAAGGTCTTCTACGTGATGAATCCGCCCCCGGCCCTGACGGCAATCACACCGACGTCGACGATCATCGGAGCCGGCCCCGTGACGGTGACGGTGACCGGCGCCGGGTTCAATCCGTCGACTCAGGTTCTGTTGAGCGGGACCGTCCTCGTTCCGACGAACGTCACTCCGACGTCGATGCAGGTCGTCGTCGCCGACACTCCGGGCAGTCCGCCGACCACCGAATCCATCGCAGTCCGGAACCCCGTACCGATGGGTGGAACCACGGCAACCCTTCCGTTCGTTCGAAACAACCCGGTCCCGACTCTCACGTCCGTGAACCCGACGGCCGTGACGCTTCCCACGGCGTTCCCGGCGCTCACGGTCACTGGATCGAATTTCGTTCCGTCCAGCCGGATCCGCTGGAACGGCGCGACGCTGACGACGACGTTCGTGAATTCGACGACGCTCACGTCGGCAGCTGGCGCCGGGCCGCAACTCTCGACGCCGGGTGCGGGTGATGTGACGGTCCAGAACCCGAGCCCGGGCGGTGGAATCACCGCACCGATGACGATCGACCTGAACAATCCGGTCCCCGTCATCTCGTCGCTGACCCAGCCCGCCGTGGTCTCCGAATCGCCGGGCTTCACGCTGAGGATCAACGGCACGGGATTCCGGCCGAACCTGATGGTCGACTTCGGCCGTGCGATGCGCGTCCCAACCAGCATCAGCCCAACCCTCGTCACCCTCGATCTGGGCGCTGTGGACCTGAAGGCCGCCGCAACGAAGTCGGTTCGAGTCGTCAACGTTCCCGGCGGAGCGTCGAACACGGTGATGTTCACGATCTACAACCCCACACCGGGGATCAACGCCCTGTCGCCGTCGATCGTCACCGAACCCGGCGGCGGTTTCACGCTGCGGGTGACGGGCGGGCCGTTCCGGCCGTCGTCGGTGATCCAGCTGAACGGCAACGCCATGCCGACCCTCGCTTCGACGTACTACGCGTCGATCAGCGAGTTGCGCGCAGTCGTCGCACCGTTCACGTTCGTCACACCGGTTCAGTACTCGGTGACGGCGTACACGCCGGGACCCTATGCCCCAGGACTTCCACCTGGACCCGCCACGGGGACGTCTGCGCCCAGGCCCCTCGCAGTCCTCGAGCCGCCGCCGACTCTTCTCGGCCTCTCGCCTTCCGCTTGCTACGTCGGCCTTCCCTCGCTCGAAGTGGTTCTCGGCGGCAGCGGGTTCACGAGTCACTCGATCGTCTATCTCGACAACGTGGACATCACGCCGCCGCCTCCGCCGCCAGCGCAGGTCGATCCGGCGCGGATCAGGATCACGCTCCCGGCCTCCGTGCTGGCCTCCTCCGGCACGCACCAGTTCCGCGTCGTGAATCCTCCGCTTGGCGGCGGCGTCTCGCAGACGGTCGGATTCACGGTGTTCAACCCGGTGCCGACTCTCGCCTCCATCTCGCCAGCGAGCGTGCTCCCCTGGTCGGGACCGTTCACGCTCACGGCGACTGGAACAGGGTTCAACGGGTCCTCCCGTCTCTCCTGGACGACCCCGGCCGGCTCCACGGCGTTGCTGTTTCCGTCGAACGTCACGCCAACGAGCTTCACCGTGAACGTCCCGCCGGCCTTCATCGACCTCGCGAGTTCTGCTCAGATCAAGGTCCGCAACATCCAACCCGCAGGCTATCCGCCGAGTGATTCGCCGTCGCTCTCGCTCGTGTTCAACAACCCCGTGCCGCACATCACGGGCCTGACTCCGAGTTCGATCGTCGCGGGAACGCCGGGCACGACGGTCGTCATCGCCGGCGACGGGTTCAACCTTTCGAGCACGGCGCGGATCTGGGCCGGCTCGGCGTGGATCCCGCTCGGAATCGCCGGCAGGACGCCGACGGCCCTGAGCGTGGTGCTGCCGCCGAGTTTCCTCGCCACCCCGGGCGTCCGCGGGCTGTCCGTCCTCAATCCGGCGCCCGGTGGCGGTGGAACGCCGACCACCTCGTTCACGGTCGCGGCGCCGGTTCCGACGCTCGCCACCATCAGCCCGTCGTCGTTGAACGCCGGCACGCCACCAACATCCGTCGTCCTCGTCGGGACGGGTTTCTACCCCAACAGCCGCGTCCGGCTCGACGGCCATCTGGTGGCGACGAGCCAGACGACCTACCTCGACGCCACGCACCTCGCGGTCGTCCTCTCGGCGGCGGACGTGCCAGTGAGCGGGAATCACGAGTTGCGCGTGTGGACCCCGTCGCCGGGCGGCGGGGACAGCGACCCCGCGATCCTGGCGGTCGGCCGCCCGTCGATCACCTCGATCCAGCCGGCCCTGATCTCGCTCATGACGCCCACGTCGCTCCCCGTCACGCTCTCGATCCAAGGCGTGGGACTTGGTGCAAGTTCGCGCGTCTACGCGAATGGCGTCCTGTTGCCGTCGACCTACAACGCCGTCTCGCACACGCGCAACGCACAGCTCGGACCGGGCGTCCCGCAGACGCAACTCCCCGGCGGAATCGCAATCGCCTTCGAGAACCCCGGTGGGCCCACGACGCCGGCGATCGCCGTCGAGGTGACGAACCACGCCAACCAGGGAACGATCCAACGCAACCCCTGCGTGCCGCAACCCGGTGCCACTTACTCGCTCGCGATCGAGGGGTGCCCGGTTGGCTCCGCGTTCACGCTCTTCGCCGATGCATCGAACCCCACGCCGATCACCGCCTATCCATCGCCGGCGGCGGACCTCGTGCTCGCAGTGAACACCCTCGCCGCAAACGTGTTGATCGATGGGCTCGGACTCTTCGGCCCGCCGCCGTCGGTCCCGCTCACGTTCGCAGCCGATGCGGGTGTCGTCGCTCCGCACGGAGCCATCCGAATCTCCGGCTGGACGGCGCCCGCGAGCGGCGCTGGCGTTCCGATGACCCTGCAGGCGTACTACCCGGATCCCACGTCGCCCGTGGGATACCGACTGACGCACGCCCATTACCCCATGGATCGTTGAACATGGTGTTCGTCGCGGGTGAGCGCGACGGCACGTCACGACTCACCCGCGACCTCTGATCCGCAGCGGTCTCCTCGCGGCGGACACCCTCGCGCGCGTGACCGCGTGGGTCGCGCCCCACCCGACGCCCCCCCGTCGAGCGGTGTCCACGCGTCGAATGCGGAGCGCTCGGCCGCAGCTCCGCTTCCGCGCTCAGCTCGGAAATTCGTCGAAGATGGAGCCGGGAAGCAGGCCGCGGAGCTTCTCGAGGGCTCGGCGGTACTTCACCGAGACCGTGTTCGGCAGAAGGCCGAGCTGGTTGGCGATTTCCTCGTACGGGAGCTGTTCGAATCCACGAAGAAGCACGATCGAGCGGAGCTCCTCACCGAGCTTGCTGATCGCGGCGATCAGTGCGCGGTGGTCCTCTGCGTGAACCGCTGCCGTCACGATTCCGGAGGTCTCATCATCGAGCGGTTCGCGAACGCCGGAATCATCGAACTCCGACACCGTCACCTCCTTGCTCTGCCGACGACCATGCTTCTGGAGGATGTTCGACATCACGAATCGCAGCGTCGTCGCCAGGAACTTCATGAGGACCGGAGTGAACCGGCCGGAGCGCGCAGGCAAACCGCGCAGGCGTGGGAGCGCGACCGCCCATACGTCGGCGACGAGGTCCGCCGGGTCGTAGAGCCGACGCAGCTTTCGGCCGAGCAGCATGTCCGCCTGCGCTTGGAGCAGCGGGGAGAACCTGCGAACGATCCAATCGACCCCCTGGACGTCTCCGCCGACCGCGGCGCGGACGTGTCGGCTGGTTTCCGCGTGGGTTGGTGCACGACCGGCCTTGGGCAACGCGTGAGGGTTCGATGGCATGGGCGTCAGTCTAATGGGTGGTCGACCGGATCGGGTAGTTGGCGCGGTTGGCGCCACGGGCTCGCGAGGAGGCCATCCGGCCTCCTCGCGGTCGGACTGCGTCATTGGACGACCTTGCGCACCACGGGCGAGATGCCGCCGAGCGTTCCCCCAGTGAACTCGAAGCAAACGACGTCCAGGGTCATCGGCGGGAGCGCGAACGGTCCCATCACCGTCGTGGCGGAGGTCGCGGTGGAATGGAACGGGAGAATGCCCACGGGCATCAAGAACTGTGCGAGGAGCGTGTCGAAGTCGTCGACGCAGAGCCCGAGCCATGGGCCCGTGCCGGCGCCACCAGCGCACGGATTCGGGCTGAACAGGTTGTAATACTCGCGTCCCGGCACGAGGTTCGAGTTGGTGACGGTCAAGCCCGTTCCAGGACCACCAGGCTGACTGAGCGCGACCGACGGCGTCACGGCGCATCCGACGCACGACGGGAGCGTGACCACGAGGCGGACGTTCTTGACCGCGTCGAAGTCCGTCGAGATGCGGAGCGTCGCCGTTCCAGCCGTGTGAGGAGGCAGGGGGATCTGGAACGCACCGTCCGCGCCGGTGTAGCGATTGATCTCGATCTCACCGGGCTTGTGGACGGAGACGATCGCTCCTCCGATCGGAAGGCCGAAGCGATCCCGAACGACGCCCTCCAGGATTCCCGCCCCGGCGGAACCTGCCGCGATGTGCACGTAGTCGAAGGTCGCATTCTCGGGCGTCTTCTGCCAGATCTTCATGGCGGGATCACCCAGCAGTTGGAATTGCCAGATCGTCTTTCGAGAGTGCTCATCGTTCTCCGCACTGTTGAGGCCATAGGCATCGAACTGCGCGGCCTGAAGCAGTTCCGTCATGGTCGGGGTCGCGTCGCCATAGAGCTGGCGGAAGAACGACGGCCCGAACAGCGTGTAGTGGCATATCCAGGCGTTCCGCGTCGCGCCAACGTGGGCAACCGCGCCGCCGGGCGTCTTCTCCATCCACTCCTCGCCGATGCAGTCGTCGACGCTGTCCGTGTTGCTGTTCTGGCAGCAGAGCGCGAGCACGACGGGCATCACGTGAGCGTTGGCGAGTCCGGCGACATCGGTCGCCGTGAGGTCGTCATCGTTCGCGTCCCAGCTCGCCCACCTCCAGTAGCTACCGTGCCCCTCATAGACGACGACGCTCTGGCCGGCGTCGATGTCGTCGAGGGCATTTGCGACGGTTCCACTGGTCCAATCGCCGTATCGCTTCGCGAAGGCGAGGTTGTACATGTACCAGGGGTTGCTCGCGATCTCCTCGCACGACTCGAAGAAGCGGGCGTCGCCCGAGTCGTCCGTCGAGGCGGCGAGCAGCACGTTGTCGTAGTAGTTGGGAAGCGCCGTCGGAGCGTCCTGGTACTCCAGGATCTTCGCGATCTGGGCCGAGCAATCGGCCTCACTGTCGACGGAGAGCCGCCCCACGCCGACCTCGGCGTAGATGTCGCCGTCGATCGACCCGAGGTAGTAGTCGGAAGCCAGTCCGTACTCCGGGTCGAGGCAGATTCCCACGCGATCGGTGTCACCGACGAGGAGGACGTAGGAGTCGTGAAACCACCCAGGCGTTCCCGTGTTGAACCAGTTCGAGACGGCAGCGCGGAGGTACGTCTCCGACGACCCACCGATGTCGGCGGTCGTCAGGACCGTGACCTTGAAGCCCAGCTCACGCTTCTGGTCGGCGAGCGGAGCGACCTCCTCCAAGAACAGCGCATCCGTGATGATGAGGTAGTAGCCGTCGTAGGTGAAGTCGTTTGGCTGAACGAAGCCGAGTCCCGCGAGCGCCGCGAAGTTCGAAATTGCGGACGCAAGCATGCGGTAGCTGCGACGAGTGATCGTGCGCGGTGTGATCTGGGTCCCTTGGTGGGAGAACGTGACGCGAAGCGATCGTCGGACGATCAGAGTGTTCGTGGCAGCATTGACCTGGAACGGTTGGACGTAGCACTGATGGACCCGAACCCCCTTCCACGTCCCCGGCGCCGCGCCGGTCTTCGCGAGCACCGACGGGTAGAGCGCGGAGTTTCCGTACGCCGTTGCGTCCAGCTGAAATGGAGGTGCGGGAGGTAGCTGCGGCGAGTCCGCCTGATGGATCTGGGCGGGATGAACCCGGACGCCCTGGATCGTCTGGGATGCGAGAACCTGGGTCGTCGACACGGCGACGGCTGCCGCGCTCGATGGGATTCCAACGAGGACCGGAAGTGCGGGGACTTCAGGCTTCCCAACGGCGTTGATTCCGCCCATGCGCGGCACGGTGATTCGTTGGAAGGTCTGCCCCGCCGCCACGACGTCCTCGCGATAGAACCCATGGATGTCGACCTGGAACACGGTCGCCTGGAGGTTCGACGCCTGGATGTCCTGGACGACGTCGGGTGGCGTCCCGGGCGCCGAACCGTCGAGCGATACCCAGGTAGGCCCGGAAGGATTCTGCGCCAGGCACAGCGAGCCGAGCGAGATCAGAACTGCGGACAAAAGGCGTGGGAGGGCCAGCTTCGAACCCCGCCACATCCCGGTGCGGATCCTGTTTCGTCGTTCCATGACACGTCTCCTTGAGTTGAGAAGCCTCACTTCCGCAGTGTGGACGCGCGCCGATTCGTGACGGGTATCCCTCCGATCGGCGCATTCACCGCAGGGCGTCACTTTCGGGGCCCTCCTCACACCGGTGGATCAGTCCAACGCTATCCCCCGACGTTCACTCGGTCGCTCGCACCGGCGGCGGCCACACCGAAAGGAGCCCGTCATGATCCGCAAGCGCCATCGCCTGGCTGCAATCCTCGTTCTCTCGTCCGGCCCGTTGCTCGCTCAGATGCTGGGAACCTACGCACCGGGCGGTCTCTACCAGGACCGATGCGTCATCGACACTCCCGTCGCACTCACCGGCGATGGCGTGTGCCCCGAACCGCCGTATCCGATGCCGCCCCGGGTCGCCGCCGGCTTCCCGGCCGGCGCAGTCACGGCCAACCACCCTGGTGGACTCATCCTCGCGACGGACGGAGTGACGGACATCATCCGCCGATTCCACCCGAAGACCGATTGCCCGGGAGCGCCGGCGACGTTGCCGCCGCTTCCGCTCCCGGCCGGCTATGGCCCCGCGAATCCGGTCACGGGCATGACCATGGACCCGGCGTCGCTCACGCTCTACCTCACCGACGGCAACGTGTTGACGGCCCACGATCCCGCCGCAGGCATGGCGATGACCGGAGGGCCGTGGGCGATTCCCGTGCTCAACCTCGTGACGGGTCTGGACTATGACTCCTGCACGGGAGTGATCGTCGCCGTCGACAGCCTCGGTGGCGTCGGCGCATTCGGCTTTGGCGGCGCCGCATTGATCAACCTCTCGTACGTCCCGTGGCCGCATCCGGGAGTCCTTGCAGCCGGGGCACTCGCGACCGGCGTCGCGATCGATCGGTGCGTGGCTCACCCGTGCGCGGGCGTCCCGCCTGCCACCTACGTCTCGTGGACGTCGGGCCAGGTGATCCAGGCCGCGACGGGCTTCGTCGTTCCCGGTGGCCCGGCGCCCATGGCGTCGGTCGGGTTGACCTACACTGCGGTGCCGATTCGCCTCGCGAGCCCGGCAAGTTGCTCGGCCACGCCGCTTCCTGCACGCAGCAGCTACGTTCGGGCCGGCTCGGCCGCGACGTTCAAGGTCTGCAACGTCCCGGGCGGAGTGCCGAATGCACACCTCGCCGTTTCGCTCGGCTTCCTCGCAGGTGGAGGGCTCGTCATTCCACCGTGTGGCGAGCGTCTATGGGTCGATCCGGCTCTCTTCCCGTTCCCGCCGCTCCCGGTCCCCGTCGTCGGCGGCACCGCTTCGACGACGACGGGTCCGCTTCCGTTCGGCGTTCGTGCGTACCTGCAATGGGCGATCACACACCCGGTGACGGGAGCGCTCGAGCTCTCCGACGCAAACCAGATCGAGGTGGGGAACTGACTTCCACCTCGCGAGGGCTCGCCCCCGCGGCAGCGCGGCTTGCTGTACCATGCCCGCATGGAGGATGATCGGCCGAGCCAACCGGGCGATTGCGCCTCCGCCGGGCCATCGCAGAGTCCGGCGAAGGCCTTCGAGGCACGGTACGTCGCCGACCGCGCCGCAGGCGCGGCGGGCTCACTCTCGGAGTACTTGCGCTGCTGGCCCGATGACAAGGACACCATCGTGCAGCGGTACCTCGAGCTCGAATGCGGGCACGTCGCCGCGCTTCATGCGGTGTACCGAGGCCGAACCTCGCCCGGCGTCGCGGATGGAGAGACCGTCGGCCACTACCGGATCGAGAGGGAGTTGGGCCGCGGCGGCCAGGGCATCGTCTACCTGGCGCGCGACTCGCGCCTGAACCGAAACGTCGCCTTGAAGGTTCTCCGCGATTCTGGGCTGGCAACGCGAGAGGCCCTGCTTCGTTTCCGCCGCGAGGCCGAGGCCGCGTCGCGGTTGAACCACCCGGCGATCTGCACCGTCTACGACGTCGGCGTCGATGGCACGGCGTCATACATCGCCATGCGCTACGTCGAGGGTCGAAGCCTTTCGGACGAAATCGCCCGCTCTCGGACGAAGCCCGACGGAGGATCGACCACGGCGTCCTCGTTCGCGGTGGAGTTGGACGGCGCGGAGCGCACGCCGACGCGCGAGCTCGGACCGGATCCGGTCGCGTCGCCGACGTCGCGCGCCCAGATCGACCGGATCCTCGCGCTGATCGAGACCTGCGCACGTGCGCTTCACGAAGCCCATGAAGCGGGCGTGATCCATCGGGACATCAAGCCCGGAAACATCATGATCACTCCGGAGGGGGATCCGGTCATCCTCGACTTCGGCCTGGCGCGTGCCGATCATTCCGACCTGGCAACGCTGACGCAGACCGGCGAGTTGTTCGGGACCCCGGCCTACATGTCACCGGAGCAGTTCACGGCGCCGACCTCCGGGCTCGACCGGCGGACCGACATCTGGTCGCTGGGCGTGACGCTGTACGAGGCACTCACGCACAAGCGCCCATTCGATGGCCCCACGCGCGACGCGCTCTATCGCCGCATCCTCGAGACCGAGCCCGACGATCCGCGACGGAGGAATCCCCTGGTGGGGAGAGACCTGGCGGCCGTCGTGATGACGGCGCTCACGAAAGACTGCGATCACCGGTACCAGACCGCGCTCGCTCTGGCGGAAGACCTGCGGCGCGTGCGCCAGACTCAACCCGTCAGCGTTCGTCCCGCCGGACCGTGGCTGAAGTTGCGCCGATGGTCACAGCGAAATCCGGCGCTTGCCATCGCGCTGGCGGTCCTCGCTTGCGTGTTGAGCGCAGGACTCGTGACGACGTTGATCCTGAACGCACGCGCACGCGACAACCTGGCGGGCTACAACCGGCTGGGCCGAGTGGGCCAGCTCGATGAGCTCCTGCGAGAGGCGAATGACGAACTGTGGCCTGTGACGTCCGAGACGATCCCGGCGCTCGAGGCATGGCTTTCGAGGGCGCAGGATCTCGTTTCGGCTCTGCCGGAACTCGAGCGTTCGCTGGACGACCTTCGGCACGATGCGGTCCCGGTCTCGCTCAGCGACCGCGCCGCCGATACCGCCGTCGCCGAACGCGGCGAGCTTCTGGGTCGGATCGAACGAGACTGCGATCGGCGTCTGGCGGCGCTCGAGGCGTCCGAGCTCACGAAGCCCCAGCGCGAACGCCTCGAAGCACGGCGAGCGGAGGCTGTACGACAGAGGATCGCGCTTCGAAGCGACGCCGCCGTCCGGTTCCGGTTCGGGGACGATCGCGATGGGAGCCAGGCGTTCCGTCACGACACCCTGGACCGTCTGGTCACGCGGCTGCGGGCGTTCGTCTCCGACGACCCAACGGGGACGACGATCGGCAACGTCGAACGCCGCCTCGCGTATGCGCGCGAGGTTCGCCAGAGATCGCTGGGCGGTGATGCGGCTCTCGCATGGAATGCGGCGCGGGCTCGCATCCTGGGAACCTACGGAGCCGACGACGTCCTTCCCCCGATCGAAGGCCTCGTCCCCCTCGGGCCGGATCCCGACACCGAGCGGGAGGAGTTCGCCGCACTCCAGACGGGGACGGTCCCGGTTCGCGGAGTCGATGGACGCATCAAGATGGGTGACGAGTCGGCGATCGTGATGGTGCTCATCCCTGGGGGCAACGCGGTCATCGGGTCCCAGACGGACGGCGCCGCGGGTGCAGGAAAGACCGGCGCTCGTGCCTCGGCGCCGGTTCATTCGGTTCGTCTCGACCCGTTCCTGATCTCGAAGTTCGAGATGACGCAGGGTCAATGGTTGCGCGCCACGGGAGCCAACCCGAGTTTCTACCCGCCGGGCAACGCCCGAGGGTTCACGGCGACCCTCACGCACCCCGTCGAACGGGTGAGCTGGTACGACGCCGACCGGGTGTTGCGCCGACTGGGAATGGCACTCCCAACCGAAGTCCAATGGGAGTACGCCGCTCGAGCGGGCACCGTGAGCACGTGGTGGACGGGGGATGACCTGTCCACACTCGTCGGGAAGGAGAACCTCGCCGATCTGTCGTTCGCACGGGCTGCGAACCGCATGCGGATCCTCGGGCTGGGGAATGCCTACCTCCCGGTGGACGACGGCTTTCCGATTCACGCCCCGGTCGGGAGCTTCGCCCCCAACCCTTTCGGACTGTTCGACGTCGTGGGGAACGTCGCCGAATGGTGTCGCGATGCCCAAGGTTCGTATGCCGACGATCCGGCGCGCGAGGGCGACGGCCTGCGCGCGACCGTCGAGACCGCGCATCGGATGATCCGCGGAGGGGCGTTCGACTCCCAGGGACAATCCGGCGCATCGGCCGCACGGTCCAACCACATGAAGGAGCCTGGCTGGAGTCCCGAGTTCGTGGGGCTGCGCCCCGCGTGGCTCATCAGGACTCCGCCCGATCGACGGTGAAGGGCGCACCGTTCGCCGAAATTAATTTCGATCAGCACACACCGACCATCGAGAACGTCTCTATCGTGTCTGGGCACGGCGTGATGACGATCCGAGTTCCAAACTGATTCTCCGCACGGGAGACCCTGCCGATGAAGAGCCCCAGTCTTGCTCGCCTCGCGGTCCTGGTGGGCGCCCTCAGTTCGTCCAACCCGGCACAAGTCACCGTCTACGTGCCAGACAACGCCCCCAATGCCGGCCCGTGCGTCTCGGCCCCGTTCAGCCAGACGACGGCAGCCTCCGGCTTCACGTACGTCGCGCGCGTCCCAGCCGCTTCGCTGAACTCGTCGAACCCGTGCCTCCAATCCATCGCGTTCGCGCCCTGCGGTTCTGGAGTCTGGAGCTGTCCGACGGTCCGCGTCGCAATCGGCCACGTCCCGAACCCGTTTCCGGTGCCGTTCACGTTCCCAACGGGCGGCGGCGTCGGGAGTTTCCTCGACCTCCGCGTGATCCATGATTCCGCGATCGACGGGCCGATCACGTGGAACGCGACCGCAGGGGCCTGGTCGCCATTCCTGGCGGCGATCCCGGGGTCTTCGTTCTGCTGGGACGGCATTCATGACGTCGCCTGGTTCGTCACCTACCAGGGCGCATCGGTGACGTGGGATGGCGCATGCCATCGGACGAGCACGGAGCCGTTCCGAGCGACCGCGCCCGGCTACGACGCTCCGGTCAGCACGGCGTCCGGAGCCATGGGACTGAAGATGAAGCTCGACTTCGGCCCGCTACCCGTCGTCCACGACCGTTGGATCGACCGCGTGCGCTTCGTGCCGCTCGGCGACGGACGCTACGACATCGTGCTCCACTACGGGATCCGGTCGAACGAGGTGGTCCCCGTCGACCTCTCATTCGTCGTGAGCACGACGGTGAATGGACAGGGGACGACGTCCCAGACCATCACTCATCCCGGCACGGGATACGTCTGCACGGG
Organism: Planctomycetota bacterium; assembly: GCA_044222185.1. Classification (GTDB taxonomy): domain Bacteria; phylum Planctomycetota; family CAIWVZ01; genus JBGANV01. The sequence continues at coordinate 671,650 of JBGANV010000001.1, read as the reverse complement.
CACGGGGAATCCGCCAGTGTGCACGGGGAGCTGTCCGGTCATCGCCAACCTCACCGGCGTTTGCGAGCCGATGAAGATCGTCAACGGCGAAACACCCACCGAGGAATGCAGCTGCAACTACTCCGGGTCCTCGCCCGTGGACCAGGTGGACCTCCGATCCGGTGATCGAGTCGTCATCACGATCAGCCCGGCACCCGGCGCCGTCTCCGAGACGAACACGTCGAACGACCAGGTCGAAACCTGGTTTGGAACGCGGGCGGATGCCGATTGCGGGGTCATCCCCGGGCGATTGCCAGCTCCCATCGGTGGGCAGCGCAATTCGCCCACCGCGTCGTTGGTGCAGCTCGGCGTCTTCCAACAGGGAGACGGACCGCACGAGTACTGGGGCGTGACATCCGCGAACGTGACGTCCGTGCAGACCGCAGGACCGGGGTTGCCGATGCTGCTCCTGCTCGGCGTCCCAGCCGCCGGAACGACGATCCCAGGGGTGGGGTCGGTCGACCTCGATCTGAACCAGCCGCTGATTCCGCTCTACGACGGCCTCGGGTTGTTCGGCCCGCCGAACCCCGCCGCTGTCGGGTCCGTCAGCCTTCCCTACGTACTCCCCCCACAGGGGACCGCGCGGCTCGGCTCGATCCAAGGTGTGTGCCAGGATCCCACCAGCCCGACGGGATTGCGGCTGACGGCGCGCAACGACATAGGCGTGCAGGATGTGACCGCGCTCGGGACGCCATCGCTGACGCCGCTCGCCGCGGGCAACCCGTTCCCGTTCCCACGCAACGCGATCTGCCCGAACCAAGGCCCGGTCTCGTCCGCCGCCGGATCGCGCGACGGTCATCTCTTCAGTGCCGTGGGGTCCGGCTTCAACGCCACCGCTCCCCTGGCGTCGGCCTGCGTGAACGGCCACGCGGTCGACGTCTTCGCCGTCCGACCCGACGAAATTCTCTTCTACCTCAATCCGGTCCACGCGCAGGCCATCGGCGGACCGCTCGTGATCGGGACCACCGGCTGCACGAATGCTCTCGTGTCGCCGGACCAGATCGAGAACTGGGTGTTCGCGACCCCGTGGTCATCCAAGATCTACACCGAGGCCGCGCAGACCTCGGCACCTGTCGCGTCTGGGGCGTTTCCCAGGTCGGCCGGGGCGTACGCCGTGATCGGGCAGAAGGCCTCGGCGTCGGAGGTTGATCGGTGGCTCCTCCCCTCGCTGCCGCCCGCAACTCCCATCCGAGCGTTCCTCGCCGAGTTCGATCGGACGACGGGTCAGATCCTCACGCGCTGTGCGCCCTCGCAGTTTTCCAGCACTCCGCCGGCCACGTGTTTCCCGGTGACTCAACCGGAAAGCCAGATGTGGACCGGCGCGCCGACGAACCCGCGGCAAGACGTGATCCTGCGGCTCGTCGCCATGACGTCACCAACGACCGCGGTCTCGGTCCAGAACAACGGCGGACCGGGAACGGCCGCGTTCGCCGGCATGGCAGGAATTCCAGGCTCCGCGACGAACCCTCTCATCGATCCAGACGGACCGTTCTTCCTCACGCTGGGTGTGCCACATTTCCTCGCTGTCGACCAGATTCCAGGAGTCGGCGCAACGGGAGCCTATGACTACATGCTCATCGTGAGCTGGTAGCACACGCCAGCGGTGGCGGCGGCAGCGGCCTGACCGGACCCGCCACCGCACGCGTGCGGCGACCCTCGTCATCGAAACCACCCAAGGACGGAGCCGGGCGAAGAGGAATTTCCAACTCGCGTGCGCCCTCGTGGTCGTCGGAACCCACTTCAGCTGCTCGCGAGACGCGCTGCCCTCGGGACGCGTGAGGATCCACGCGGTCGAGGCGCCTGGAGATGCAGTGACTCTGCTTCAGCAATCCACGAGCCACGGAAGCCAGTTCTGCCGCATCGAGTACCACGGCCCGAAACGCGGGTTGCGCTTCGACATGACCGCGATCGATGCTGATTCCGAGGCCATCGTGGCCACTCAGCAACTCGGTTCGAATCACTCGAACGACGGGCCGCTCACGCTGAACCACGTGGGACTGGTGACGCTCGATTGCACGCCCAACGAATCGGGCCCCAACCACCTGCTGAAGTACGCGTTCAAGGGGGAGACCGACGGCTTCGGGCAGACCATCTGGATCGACGCGGTCATGCCCCGCGAGTTCGAGGGAGCACGAAGTGCGGGCATCTACGCATGGAAGGTCCCGGGCGGAGGACAGACGTTCTCCGACGATGCGCCGGTGACGCTCGTCGAGACCACGGAAAACCATGGGAATCGACGTCTGCGGATGGTTTTCCAGGCCGTTCTCCTTTGAGCATCACGCCCCGCCGCCCTGTGCTCGATCCAGCGCCACCTCACCGACCCGACACCACGCCGCGCGCGTCGGCGCTTGTCTCACGGGCGCATGGATCGCGACGAAGGTGAACCCGCGGGCCAGCCTGCCGCGAAGGGGGGACCCGGCCTCTCGCCTGCGCGCCGAAGGCTATCGACCTTGTCTCTGCATCTGCGCTTCGCGCCATCTCACACGTCGCCGAGACCGAGGGTCCAGCCGCCGATCGTCAAGCTTCCAATGGTGGGGTAGTACCAAGGATCTTCGATTACGAGCATGATCGCGGCGTTCGGAGGCGCGATGATCGGCGGGTCAAACGTGAACTCGACGGCTGCTGGCACTGCCGCCCCACTTGTGGTTTGGGGTGGCCCACGGCGAGCAACGGTCGTGCCGTTGATCCGGATCTCTACCCGATAGATGCCGCCGCCACCGATGTTCGCAGAGCCGACAATCTGAGTGATTGCGACTCCCGCGGTCGGAGGACATTGAAGACTCATCTGGGCGAACACGTCGTTGTTGCTGTAGGGGACGTTCGCCTGGAACGACCGATTGAGCGGCAAATCGCGGAGGACGACAGGTCCGGTTGGTTTCGCTACCAGTGCTGGCGAGACAGCGCTCTCCGTTTTTCCCGACCAGTACGCGAACGACGTCAACGCGAACAGCACGGTCGCGGCACAAGCACCAGTAAGAAAGCCTTTCATCGTGACACTCCTTTGGCTGAAGATCGTACAGCCGAACTCCACGACGGATGCGAACGGAGCGCGACATGAGCGAACGACAGAAGGGGCGGGGCCGAGGACGACTGATTCGGCAGAAGGGCGCCGACGGGCGGTTTGCATACCTCGGCGACCGGGCCGGCTCAGACGGCAAGCGGCACCGTTGAACCCTGAGCACGGACAAGGTGGTCGCGGAAAGGATGCTCGCGAAGCTCGTCCGCGAGCGCGACCTCGCCATCAGCGGGCTCGTGCGCGAGGATGGGAACGAGCGCGCTCTCGGTGAAGTGGTCGACGCCTACCTGTCGGACCTCGCATCCATGCGCAGGCCGAGATACGTGCGTCGGGTGCAGGAGCAACTCGGCCGTCTCCGAGCGGCGTTCGGATCCATCCAGGTTCGCGACGTCACGCCGACCCTGATCATCGAGCGTCGAAGGAAGCGCATCGCGCAAGGCGCGAGTTTCCGCACGGCGAACATCGAAGTCGGTTCGCTGCGGTCCGGCCTGAATTGGGCAGTGCGCACCGGGCTCATCGTCGCCAATCCGATCGCCGGAATCCGGCCGCTTCCGGTCGACGAATCGACCGTACGGACGAAGCGTCGCGCGCTGACGGAGGAGGAGACCGGTAGGTTCCTGCGTGCGGCAGAAGACGAGGACCGCGAGCGCGAGGCGTCGATGCTTGCCGAACGCACGATCGCAGGAGGTTCCAAGGGACTCGCGTACGCGATGCGCCCGCGCACGGCGCCCGTTCCCCAGGCGCCGCTCTTTCGCGCGATCCTATGGACGGGCCTCCGCTGGGGTGAAGCGGCGTCGCTTGTCTGGGCCGACGTCGACATCGAACGACGGTCCCTCACCGTGCAGGCCGGGACCGCGAAGAACCACCGCTCCCGACAGGTTCCCCTATCCCAGCAACTTGCGGAGGACCTCGCAGACCTTCGGGCGTTCCACACGCGACGGGACGGACCTCGCCTTTCGACGGATCGCGTTTTCCTCACGCCGCTCGGCCGCGCTCACGACCCGGACGACAGCTCGAACACGTTGAAGTTGCTCCGTCGCGTCCTGGACCATGCGGGCATCGCCCACACCGACGAAAACGGGCGCGTCCTCGACCTGCATGCGCTTCGCGGCTCGGCCGCAACCCGCATGTTCCGCCACGGGCTCGACGTCGCGATCGTCTCGCGCGTCCTCGGGCATCAGGATCCGAGGCTGACGCTCAAGCACTACACCGACCTCCGACTGTCGGACTCGCTCGCCGCGATCGACAAGGTCGCTTCGCTCGTCGCGGCGCCGAATCCGACGGCGGACGCGAACGAAGTTGGCAGTATTCTGGCAATCGGCGGCGGAGGCAGTCGCCGCGCGCGTCCTCCCCGTTCGACGAAACTCTGCGCCCGCCACGACCTTGCCGCTGATGGGCCCTGCCGGACTCGAACCGGCAACCAGCAGATTATGAGTCCGCAGCTCTGACCGATTGAGCTAAGGGCCCGGTGTTGCCGCGAAGGATATCAGGACGGGGGGCAGTCAGCAGGCAGCCTGGATTGGGCCACCGACGGGAAACCGCGTGCACCCAGGCAAGCCGACCGTCGGTTTCCGAAGTGCGCGGGGGGCGCGCGGGGGGCGCGATCCAGGCGGCGCGCCGACGCCAAGGCGCGCGCCGCCGAGGCATCCAGCGAGTCACTTTCGTCGCGGCAGCCGCGAGGGCACCATCGTGTGCCATGAACATCAGCGCTTCGGTCGCGCGGTCGGACGTGCGGATTCGGTGGATGGTCCGTGCGGTCACCGTGATGGTCGCGCTCATCGCGTCGGAAGGCCGGACGTGCGGGCAGGACTCCCGTCCGACCACGCGCGAGGAAGACCGCCCCTACCCCACCCTCGTGACGGAGGCGACGCGCGCCAACGCGAAGGCGCTCGCTGGCCTCGAGCAGGCGGGGCGAATCCTGAAGTCGCACGACTTCGAATCGTCGCGCACGTTGAAGGACTACTTCGAGGTCCGCGGCGACGACGATGGGCGGGCGCGGATCGACGAGTCGCCGGGTGCGGCGCACTCGGGCCGCGGGGCGCTGAGGCTCGCGGCTCCGGCCGCGGGGGGGCGCTCTTCCGGATCCGGCGCGACCTTGTGGTTCGGCCAGGAGAACCACGAACGAGTCCACCTGCGGTACTACCTGCGGTTCGCGCCGGACTACGACCAGGGCGACCTGAACCACACCGGCGGCAGCCTCGCGGGCGTCGCCGGCAATGACAAGTGGGCTGGCATGGGCGGCGCGGGACTTCGTCCCATGGGTGACGACGGCTTCTCGACGCGATTGGAAGCCTGGAAGGACTGGGGCCGCGTGCCCGCGCCAGGGTTCATGTTCCTTTACACCTACTGGATGGACATGAAGCGAGACCGCGACGGCCACTACTGGGGCAACATGTTCGGCCCGGAGCCCGCGCAACGGTTCGTCCCCGATCGAGGCAGGTGGCACGGCTACGAGCTCATGGTCCAGGTGAACTCGATCGGGAAGGCCGACGGCGAACTCGCCGCATGGATCGACGGCCGCCTCTACCTGCACGAGAAGGGCTTTCGCTGGCGCAGTTCGGCCGCCGTAACCCTCAAACGCTTCGACCTCGGCCTCTACATCCACCATGCCACGCGTGAGAACGTGGTCTGGTTCGACGACGTCGTCCTCTCGACGGGCTACGTTGGAACGAAGCCCTGAATGGACGCGCGCCCCGGCACGTCATGGCGTGCAGATGGAAGCGACGTGGACGCGGCGGTGACGATCGGGCGACCGTCACCGCCCTGCTCAGGCGTGCCCGACGAGCCGGTCCCAACGCTCCTTGAACATCTCGCGGGCCTTGTGCAGGCGCCACCGAGTGGTCGCGTTGGTGCAGTTGATGATCTTGGCGATCTCCTCGCAGGAGAGCTCGTGAACGTCGCGAAGGACGATCACCGTTCGGTACTTCTCCGGCAGGAGCGCCAGGACCTGCTCGATCTGCTTGGCGAGTTCCGCGTCCTTCAGGGGCTTCTCGGGGTCGTTGATCATCTCCGGCTCGACCGGGAAGTCATCGAGACTGACGGCCTCGTGCTTCTTCACCTTGCGTAGGTGGTCGATCGAGAGGTTGACGACGATCCTGTAAAGCCAGGTGTAGAAATTGAACTTCTGGTCGAAGCGGTCCAGCGACTTGAAGACGCGGATGAATGCCTCTTGTGCCAGATCGGTCGCGTCCTCCGCGTCACCAACCAGGTTGTAGGCGATCCAGTAGACCTTCTTCTGGTAGCGCGTGACCAACTTCTCGAACGCTGAAGCGTCGCCCTGCTGACACGCCCGGACGAGATCCTTGTCGTCCTGCGCCGTGACAGAGGTCGCGATCGTTGCCCCAGAGTCCAGTGGTTTGGTGTCGAGAAACAAGTCAGTCATGGCCGTGCCCTTTCCGGGAAAGCCAGCGCTCCAATCTGATAGACGCAAGTCCTGTTCCATTCCTCCGTGCTTGTTCGCACCTGCCTCGAGTTCTGCGGATCCTGAACCTCGGAGGCAGCTCCGAGGCCGGCTACCGCCTCCATCAAAGACGCGGAACGTCACGAGGCGGTTCAACATCTGCCCGTTTCGGTGCACGTCACGGCTCCACAGTTACATCTTCGGCCGGCCACCCGATCCGTTCGTGCGGCGGCGCGCGGCAAACATGCGTCCCCGCGCGGCGACAAATGCCGAAATGTCATGGGGCGCATGTCAATGCGCTGGCCGAACGCTCGAGCTTGCAGCTGCGAGACGAGCCTGATAAGCTCCGGCCTCGCACGTAACACCTTCAGGAAAAGGCAGATAAGCGAAACATGCACTCCGTCGCGAACCGGCTCCGTCGAGTTCTCCTCGCAGCCCCTCTTCTTTTTCTCGGTGCGTGCTCGCATGAGGACGTGGTTGTCAGCCAACCCGAGATCCGAGTCGCGCCGCAAGCCGACCGCCGCCTGACGGCGCTCCACCGAGTGATGGCCGACGGCAAACACGCCGGGTGGCTCCGCACTTTCGAGGTCGCTGGCGAGGGGAAACCCCACACGATCCACCAGGTTTGCGACGTGAACCAGAATCGACTGGGCTACGTCGACGACGTGGGGCACGCGTACCGCCTGACGGCGCACGACGGCACGGAGCTGGTGGCCGAAAGCTCGGACCTCCGCAAGAACGTCGCGGGGATCCTCGGCTCATTCGCCATCAAGGTCGACCTGATCGACGAATCTCCCAAGTGAGTGGCTGAGGGGCGCACGGCGACGGCGCGCCATCATTCCTCGCCGTCGTCGTCCTCATCCGATTCATCCGGCTCCGCATCGACGTCATCCACGTCACCCAATCCGCGGGGCTTCTCCCCCTCGAGCTTCTTCACGGTCTTCGCGTCGCCCCAGAGGGCCTCGAGGTCGTAATAGGAGCGCGCCTGAGTCTGCATGACGTGGATGAACACGTCACCGTAGTCCAGCACGACCCAGGAACCGACCTCGGTTCCTGCGACGGACACGCGCCGTACGCCGGCCTTCTTCAAACGCTCGGAGAGCTGGGCAGCGATCGCCTGGGTCTGGCGTGCATTGCGCGCGCTGCAGATCACCATGTAGTCGGCGAGGTCGGAACACTTGGAGATGTCGAGGACGAGGATGTCGTACGCCTTGCGATCGAGCAGGATCTCGACCGCGAGGTCACACACTTCCTCGGGCGAAAGACGCGTCTTGGGCTCGGACGTGGTCACTCTTCAAACTCGGTTTCGGTTGGGCGCGGGCCGAGGGGGCGCGGGCCTCAGGTGATCGTCACTCGTCCCGCCATGAGTCGAGTTCGCGGCGCAACTCGGCTACGGCACCATGGGTCGAAGGATCCTTCGACTGGATGTCGTCGAGAGCCTTCCGCCAGCGGGCCTGATCGACCATCGATCGGACGAGCGCGCGATTCTCGCGGGAGATACACGGCTCGACGAGAGCGCGGATCCTATGAGCCGCCTGGATCGCGGACAAGGCGGCGGGCCCGCCCGCCGGCCTCGCGAGGTGCTTTTCCGACGTTCGTACGAGCACTCTGGGAAGCGCCATGGCGAAGACCGCCTCCGAATCGTCGAGGGTGCTTCCCGGTGGGCAGATCCGTGCGACGAGCGCGCCCAGACGCGCTCCAGCCTCGGGCAAGTCGCGCGTCGGGCCGCCCTGCACGGCATCCAGCACTTCGGCCCATGCGCGGACTAGGGCCGCAGCCGCCGAGTCGGTTGACGGCAAGCGCGCCGCGGCGGCGCGTGCGTGATCGAAACTGGCGCGAGCGACGTCCACGTCACCTCGGCGCATGAGCTCCTCGATCCCCGCGCGCCGCCACGCCTCCATCGCGAGGAGCGCAACGGACCGAGCACCGGGAGCCCGCACGCAGGCCTCGTCGAGTGCCTTGGCAGCGATCATCCTCGGTGACTCCTTGCGAACCCGCTCGATGCCGCGGGACAGCGATTCGTTCCAGAACCGGTCTTCGAGGAGCATCTGACCGAGGGCGAACAGCGGATCGGGCTCGGACGTCGCTCGCGCCGCACGATCCAGAACACTCATGGCTTCGAGCACACGCGCCACGCGCACGTCGTCCGTCGCCTCGCGCTCACAGATGTCGTGAGCGAGCACGAACGCCCGGAACTGCGCCGCGCGCCAGTTCCCCGGATCGGCGATCTCGAGAAGCCGCAGCCTATCGACTGCATCGAACAGTCGCCGTTCGCGCAGAGCCGCTTCCGCCTCGAGCCAGAGCACCTGAACGACGCTCGGGCGAACGATGCCACCGAGCATGGCTACGGCGCGCTCCCCCGGATCGTTCGACACGACCGCCGGCGCGAACGGAAGGCGTGTCTGGACCACGGCGAGGACGAGGGCCACGCCCAGCGCGAACAGGCCGCGGGTCATGACGATCTCCCCGCTTCGGGTCTGCGCGGGAACCAGGCGCCGACGGATACGGCCACCGTGTACACCGCGCACCGCGCCGCGCACTCCCCGACGTCACACCACCCAACGCCCCAGCCCGCACGAACCCTCTGCGAGGGATCGGCGTCCCCGAACACGAACGCAGGGATCCATGCTGCCGCGGCACCCGGCTCCCACGCCGCAGCGACCGCCGAGACCAGCACCGTCGTCAACACTGCGGCGAACGCGATGGGCGCCGACGAGAATCCGGCGAACCACAGAAGGAGGACGCCGATCACGCCCGCTGCCAACGCAAGCACGGCGAATCCCCGAGCCAGGGCCGGAAGGATGCGACCCCGCGCGCCCAGCACGATGACGTCTCCGGCTCGAAACTCGAACTGCCGCCCCTCACCCACCATGCGAAATCGAAGCGTCGCCGACTCGGAGGCAAGTCCTGCGCTTCCGAACGGGACGGGAATCTCCGTGGCGCCGCCGTCCCGGAACTCCAGTTCGTGTCGCGCCGACCGACCGCGTGACGTCACCTCGATTTCGAGACGGGGGCGCGTCGCGCGGGACGCGGGCCCGTTGATTGGAGTGAAGGAAATCACCGGCCGCAGCGAGAGGGTCGCCCCACCGACCCCAGTTGCGTCGAACCGCAGCACCAGGGCAGCCGTGCGCTCGCCCGGTGTGAGGCGGATCGTCTCGGCGGACATGGCGAGCACGTCACGAACGACGGGAGTCGGGATCAGCGCATCGGGCTCACCGAACCGCGCACGCAACCAGACGAAGCCCACGAGCGCGAGGGCGCAACCGACCGTCAACAACACGACGACGAGCGCCAGAGCGTGGGCCAAAGTGGCGACCATCCGGCCGGCGATGCGCGCGTCACGTTCGCGTTGGAGTTGCGCACCTCGACCGATGGGAAGGGTCACGGCGAGGATGAACAGGATCGCGGCGCCTCCGGACAGTTCCCACGCGACGTGCTGCCGCAAAAGCTCGGCCCGGTCGTCCGCGCGAACGGTCGGCAGCGCCGCGAGCAGGCAGACGAATACGACGATCGAAGCGGCGATCAGCGGCCCGCGAGAAATCGCGAGCAGGGAAACCCTGAAGCACGAAACCGCGGATCGGATCATCGGGCGCCCGACCCCGAGACCATGTCGTCCAGCTTCTCGAGCGGGACGTCCGGGCCGGTCAACCGGCCGCCGGCCTGTTCGACCGCCGAGCGGATGGCCGCGGTCGGATCGCCCTGACAGCCGTCCGCGACGAATGACCGTGCGCCGAGGCGCGCCATCAGCGCCGCACGGTCCCCAGCGAACGCCGCAGCTCCACGCTCGAGGATCACCGTGCGATCCGCTGTGAGCACCGCGTCAGACGTCGCGTGCGATGAGAAGAGGACCGCCGTTCCACGACCGCGAGCCTCATGGACGACTTCGCGAAACAGCCGAGTGCCCGCCGGGTCGAGACCGGCGCCGGGCTCGTCGAGCAGCCAGACCGGCGCATCGAGTGAAAGCAGGAACGCGAGCTCGCACCGCCGCTTCATGCCCTTGCTCAAGGCCGTCGTCCGCTTTTTCGCCACCGCCTCGAGCCCCACACGTTCGAGGATCGTTTGCAGCGCGGACTTCGACGGTGCGGATTTCCCCTGGATCCCCACCTGGAAACGGATCCACTCACTCACCGTCAGGAAGTCCAGGAGCATGGGATAGTCGCGCAGGAACGCCATTCGCCTGCGGACCTCGGCGCGCCGCGGATCACCCCCGAGTACCCGCACCCGGCCAGCATCCGGCGAAATCTCGCCAGCAAGGAGCCTCAGCGCCGTCGTCTTCCCTGCGCCATTCGCCCCCAGCATCACGACGGATTCGCCGGCGCTGACACTGAGGTTGAAGTCCACGAGGACGTTCTTCCTGCGAAACCCGAACGCAACGCTGTTCGCGTCGATCACGACTTCGGTCATCGTGCCGCGATCCTACCGGAGGAGTCAGAAAGGCCCATCGAACGCGCGTGCGCCTGGGGGGTTTTCCGCCCCGCAGGCTTCCGCCCTGCTGCGGCGATCCCTAAGATGGCCGCCGGAGCGTATGGCAAGACTCATCATCACGAGCGGCGAAAACCAAGGTCGGGAGATGGTGCTCGGCGACACGCAGGTCATCGGACGGCTGCCGTCGAACGCGATTCCGATCCAGGACGTGGGTTCGTCGAGGCAGAACACCCGGATCTACAAGTCCGCAGGCGGGTTCTCCGTCATCGACCTGAACTCGAAGAATGGCACCTACGTCAACGAGGAGCGGGTCGAGCGCGCCGAGCTCAAGGACGGGGACGTCGTGCGCATCGGGACGACTGCATTCCGGTTCTCGGCCGACCCGGAGGCCGCGCCCGAGCCCGCGACGACCCGGCGCTCCCCGGCGGCCGCCCTCGCCGGAAACCCCGACGAGGTCATCCAGTTCGGCGCCGGCGGCACGACGATCTCCACCGCCACGGTCTCCGAGCGCGCGCTTCAGTTTTCGAAGACCGGGTCGAAGCAGCGTCGCAAGACCGGGACCTTCGGCTTCCTTCGGGCCGACCTCTCCCAACAGCCGTTCCTCTTCCGCATGCTCATGCTCGTGGGAGTTCTGCTGATCATGGTCGGCATCGCAGCGTGGCTCTACCACCTGATCGCCGGCGGCGGCACGACGCCGCCCTGAGCCCGCGTCAGGGCAGCGAGCGAACGAACGCGTCGGCGGAACGATCGGCAGTGAACTCCGCGGCGCGAAGTCTTGCCGCGCGCGCGCGCGCGACCTGATCGTCGACCGAGGATCCTGCGAGTCCGCGTACCTGGGCGACGAGACGCTCCGCATCGTCCACACCGAAATAGTCGGCGGCCTCGCCGAGAACCTCGCGGTGGCTCGGGATGTCGGACGCGAGAACCCGTGCACCCAAGGCCAGCGCCTCCAGGGGAACCAGGCCGAAGCCCTCCAACCGTGCGGGACACACGACCGCGACGGCACCAAGGATCAGCGCGTCGCGCTCCGCGTCGTCCACAAAACCTCGATCGATGACCCCTCGGATGGCGCGGCGGGCCACCCGACCGGCGCGGATCACGGAAATACCATCGGTCGACAGCCGCGATGCGAGCCGTGTCACGAGCGGCCAGTTCTTTCGGTCCTCGGCGTGCCCGACGACGAGGACGTATGGCGGGTGGCGGACGGCGGGCGCCGGCACGTCGGGCGGAACCACGACCGAGTTTGGGACGACGGCGACACGCGCCGCGGAATCCGGGTGGATGGCGGCGAGCTCGCGCTTCACCGTCTCGGATACGACATGAACGAGCGTGGCACACCGAAGCGATGACGCGAGCCACCGGCGGAACACCGCTGCGTGGGCGACTGAGCCGCGCAGGTGCCGCAAGTCGTGGATGAGCGGAATGACGTCCGGCCTCGCCGGCTGGGGCCAGGCTTCGACGACGTACCAATCGGCTCGCACTCGGTCCGCGATCGCGACGTCGAACCAGCCGCGCGAAAGCCATCGCCTCACGGGCGTCGGCGGCACGTCGTCCGCGGTGACGAGCTGAGCCTGCGCGAGCGCCGCGCGCGCCCCCGCGTCGAGGCGGCTGCGGTGGATCACCGAGACCCGGAGCCCACGCGCGACGAGCGGGGGGACCATCCGCACGAGCCGGGATTTGGCCCCGGACGGCCCTTCATCGAGCGCGGTCGCATCGAAGGCCACGTGGATCACGCGTGACGCTCCACGGCCGCCTGGTAGGCCGCGCGCGTACCCTCTGCGCAGGCCCGCCAGGTGAATGATGCGGCCCATTTCGGGCCGGCCGCGGCGCGCTCGCGAATCGCCCGGTCCGTGTGGGCAAGCGCGACCGCCTCGGACAACGCTCGTTCGTCCAGCGGATCGACGAGCGTCGCCAGATCCCCGCAAACCTCTCGCAGCACGGGAATGTCGCTGGCGACCACGGGCACGCCGGCGGCGAGCCCCTCGATCGCCGGAAGCCCGAATCCCTCATGCAGGGTTGGAAACGCCAGGAGGGATGCGCCGCGAACGAGGCACGCCGCGTCGTCATCGCTGACGACGCCCAGCCAGCGCACGTGCTGCGTCAGACCCTGGCCGTCGATCGTGGTGAAGATCTCCTCGGATGCATGACCGCGACGGCCGATGAGGATCAAGTCGAGATCCACGCCGCGCGCGCGTGCCGCGCCCAGCGCTTTCACGAGGCGGACGATGTTCTTGCGCGGTTCGAGTGTACCTGCGCAGATCGCGTACGGTCGGGCGAGGCTGAAGCGGCGCCGCACGGCGTCCAGCTCGGCCTCGGTGCGCGCCCGCAAGAACGATGGATCGGCGCCCAGGCGAGTCACGTGAACACGTCGCGGATCGAGATCGAACGCCGCGACGAGATCGGCCTTCGCCGCGTCACTGATCGTGACGATCTCGGGGTCGGCGCGAAGCTGGCGCCGGACGATCGCCAACATCTTCTTCGCCTGGGCCGGCGACACGAACCCGTGCTTCTCGAAGTACGCCGTGTCGTAGAGCGTCACGACCCGCGCGCCGCGGCGCAGCGGGATCGTCGCGTAGTCCGTGTCGTGAAAGACGTCGAGCGGACCCAGGAGCGAGTTGGCGCTCCAGCCGATCGCGCCGAGCCACGGGAGCGCCCGCGCCGGCAGGCGGGCACCCACGTAGCGGGCGCGGCGCGGATCGGGCCACGCGTGCGCGGCGGTCCGAGCCTTCTGTCCGCGGAGGAAGACCCCCGCGAGCGTGAGGCGGAGACCCGGGTCGAGTTCCAGGAGAGCCGGGACGAGGTTGCGCACGTACCGACCGATCCCGAACGCCTGGAACAGCGCCGGCCGGTAATCGAGAGCGACGATCACGCGGGCACCTCGTTCAGCACGGCGCGGAGCGATCGACCGGGCCCGCGAACGAAGATCCATGCGAAGGCCGCGCCGATCGGCGCGGCGGCAAGCCCCACGCGGGCCCAGGCACCCGCGGTCGTGGGCAGTGCGAGGGCGACGAGGAGAACCGCGCCCGCGGGCCAAAGAGCGCCCGATACCGCGCGCCAGGAGAGAGTCGCATTCGCGCGCCGGCGGAGCACGACGAAGGACGCCGCGGCCGTCCAGCACTCCGCCGCCGCACTCCCCCAGGCCGCTGCCACGCGCCCCACGTGCGGCAGGAGGATGGCGAAGACGAGGACGTTCAGTGCGAACGCCACGCCGAAGATCCGCAGAAGCGCGCGCTCGCCGCCCGCGCCGAGCAGCGCCGTCGTCGACAGGCTGCCGAGGCAGATCGCCATGAACGAAACGGCGAGGACGTGGACACACGGCGTCGCATCGAGAGGGCCCGACGCGAAGTGCCCCCGCCCGCGGGAATCGTAGACCAACTCGAGCAGATCCCGTCCGAGGACGCCTGCAACCGCCAGCGAGACGAGCCCGACCGACAGTCCAAGAGCGCACGCCGCGCTCACGAGCCGCGGCATGGCGTCGCGGTCACGGGCGAGCCTGGCGAAGACGGGCAGGAGCGGCGCCGCAATCGCCCCTGCGAGCATGGAGAGCGGATTCACGACCCGCGCAGCGGCCGAATAAGAGCCCAAGTCCTCGTCCGGAAGCGCCGCGCGCACGGCGAACATTCCAAACTGGAACGACGCGAACTGCAGCAGCGTCATGGGAGCGACGCGCAACATCGGCGAGACGAGACCCCCGATCCCACGCCCGCGCAGCCCGGGAATCAGCACGAGCCCCAGACGGAGTCGCGTCCACACGAAGAGGAGAGCCGGTCCGAGGACCTCGCGGCCGACGTAGAGCGCGGCGAACGTCGCGCCATCCCACCCGTGTTTCAATCCCCACAGAGCGCCGACGAGCATGAGCGCCTGGGTGAAGACTCCGATGACGGCGGGCCCGCGCTGTCGTTGGCGTACCTGGAACGCGACCCCGAGCACGGCAGGCGCGAGCAGCGGGAACGATGCGGCCGCCACGCAGAGCCAGAGCCGCTGCGCCGGCGCGACGACGGAGGGGAGCTCGATGGCGAGGACGAGCGCTCCGAGAGCGAGGCCAACGAGACCTCGAAATGCCAGCGCGCCCTCGAGCAGCGCGGGCTCGCGTGCCGGGCTGCGCCCGATCTCGCGTGCGATGAGTCCGCCCATGCCCACGTCGAGTGCCACTTGCGCCAAGGCATAGAGCGCGCCGACGTAGTTCACGAAGCCGAAATCGCCAGCGTCGAGCCCGCGGCCGAGGGCGGCCGTGACGACGATCATGAGCCCGAACCGGGTCACCTCGCGCAGAGCAACCACGACCTGGCTGGTCGTGACGGCGCGATCGATCCCCTGGGGCTCCCCCGGCATGCGGGGATGGTAGGGACGTCAGCCCGGCTTCGGTAGCCCTCGCGCCGACGACTCGACGACGAACGACAGCACCGCGACGATGACGGTGGCAATCACTCCCACGCAGAAGGCGATGGTGGGCGACTGCTTGATGATCCACTGCTCCACGGGGAGACCCTCTCGGTTCCCATGGTCGAATCCCGGGGCGGGGTGACGTTCTCGCAGATAGAGTCAGAGCCCCCCGGATTACGGGTGCGAGTCGGGTGCCGGGATCAGCCCGGGGCGATCGAGGTCGAGGACCACCGGGAAGAACGCTCCGGCCAGCGGTTCGCCATTGGGAATGACGGGCACGCCCTTCAACAGCGGCTCGTCGCTCAGGAACGAGCGCGTGCCGTCCGCCATGTAGTTCACGACCACGGCGCGTCGGGGCCGGTCCGTCCGGTTTCCCCCCGATCCGTGAAGCGTGAGTGCGTGGTGGATCGTCGCTTCGCCCGCGCGCAGCGGCGCGGCGATCACTTCGAGCTCCGCGCGAACGTCAGGCGAGAGAGCGTCGAGCACGGTATCCATGGCTGCCCCGAACGGGACCTTCGGCAAGAGCCCGAAGCGATGGCTGCCTCGAACGTAACGGAGACAGCCGTTGGAGTCGTCCGCATCATCGAGCATGACGTTCACGGTGAGGTGGCACATGGGGCCCGTGCGGGTCCAATAGGAGTAGTCCTGGTGCCAGGGAACCACGCCCGGGTGGCGCGGTGGCTTGTAGAAGACCTGATCGTGCCAGAAGCGAAGCTTCCGCACGCCCAAGAGCTGCGCAGCCGGGACCGTCAACGACGGAGCGAACGCCAGGTCATGGAAGACCGGGTCGATCCGCCACGCGCCGAGGAAATGGAGCACGACTTCACTCGGCCTTGCCAGCCAATCCGCCTCGATCTCGTGCAGGAGGTCCGCTTCCTCGTCGAGTCGCTGACAGATGGCATCGAGGCGCGCGCGCAGGTCCGCGACGACGTCCGCATCGATCATTCGGATCCCCGTCAGGAACCCATCCGCGTGAAAGGCCGCGACCTGCGCGGGGGTCAGGCAGAAGCGTCCTGCGACGTCGCCCGTCAGCATGTCGTCGAATGCGCGTGTGAGGCGCCGATGATGGCGCTCGAGCCCCAGCCGGAGCGTCACGCCGATCGTCCTCTGAAATCGTTCGCGGTCGGGCAGGTTGACGGCGTCGCGCAGCGGTGAAACCTCCCTTGCACGGCACATCGGGTCCGAGTGAGAATGCCGCCCTCCCCGCCCGGCCACGCCGACCGCGCGCCGGGAGGCCGTGTGAGCACGAGGATGCCGAAGATGCCTTCAAGGATCGCGTGGTTGTTGTGTGCCGCCGTCACCGTCGCGAGTCTACCGGCGCAGACGACGCCCGGGGCGCTTTCCGGCCGACGCGTCGTCATCTCGGCGGGTCACGGCTACTTCTGGCACTCGACGCTCGGATGGACGACACAGCGAGGTGTCATCGACGGGACCGTCGAAGACCTGCACACGAACCAGATCGTGATCGACCACCTGCTCAACTACCTGGAAGGGGCAGGAGCGCAGGTGATCACCTGTCGCGGACGGAGCTACACGACGGAGGAGCACGTCCTCGACAACGACACGGCTGGCGCTTCGTATGCAGAGTCGGGCAGCTGGACGTTCGGAGCCGCGACCGGGTACCAGGGCCTCACGTACCGATACGCCTTCGCCGCACCGGTGGAGACGGCCCGCGCGACCTACACCTTCACGACGTCGACCACTGCCGAGTTCCCCGTCTACCTCAACTACGTCTCCGGAACGAATCGCGCCACCCAGGCGCGAGTGATCGTGACTCACGCGGGTGGCACGTCCGTGCGATTCGTCGACCAGACGAAGGACGGTGCTCGGTGGCGCTACCTGGGCACCTTTCCGTCCGTCGCCGGCGGCACCATTCAGGTCGCGATCTCGAACGCGAGCACGCCGCTCGGTTCGGTCGTGGTGACCGACGCAGTGAGGATCGGTGAAGGCGTGGGCAGCATCGTCCGCGGCGGCACGGTCTCGGGCCAGCCGCGATGGGCCGAGTGCTCGCGCTATTGGGCCGAGTTCAACGGCGCGCCATCGACCGTGTGGAACTGCTGCTCGGGTGAGGACAACACGGACGACGTGAGCTGTCGCCCCCGCATCGCCACGTGGTGGGGCGCGGACCTCTTCTTCTCGCTGCACACGAACGCTGGAGGCGGGAGCGGGACGGACACCTTCATCCACAACACCGCCGCACCGCCCGGAAGCTCGACGTACCAGAACATCCTCCATCAGCGGGTGATCAACGACATCCGCGCGAACTGGGACCCGAACTGGGTGGACCGGGGCCAGAACACGGCAAACTTCGGCGAAGTGAACGGAGCGTATCTGTCGATCCCCGCGCTCCTGCTCGAACTTGCGTTCCACGACACGGTCGGCAGCACCGATCTGGAATCTCTGCACAACCCCAGGTTCCGCCAGATCGCGGCGCGCGCGATCTACCGCGGCATCCAGGAGTACCTGGCACCAGGCACGCCGTTCGTGCTCGATCCGCCCACGGCGTTGTGCATGCGCAATGCCGGCGGCGGGAACCTGCAGCTTCGCTGGCTCCCCGTGGCAGGCGCCACGGGCTATCGAATCCGCACGTCGACCGATGGGTTTGCCTACGACGACGGCATCACGATCGCGGGCGGAAACACGGCGGTCTACACGATCGCCGGATTGCCGTTCGATGCCGTCCGTTACGCCAAGATCGCCGTGATCAATGCCGGCGGGACCGGGCCTGACAGCGAACCCGTGGGCGCGCGCCTCGCGCCTGGGGACAAGGCGGCGCTCCTGCTCGTCAACGGATTCGACCGCAACGACAGGTTCGTCCCGCTCTCGGCCAACAAGCACGATGCGATCGTGCGAACGGGAGCGGCAGTCCAAGGCGTCGTGCTCGCGCACTACGCCTTCGACGGAAGCACGAACGAGGCGCTCGCGGCCGGCTTGCTCACGCTGAGCTCGTACCGGTGCGTCGGTTGGATCCTGGGAGAGGAATCGTCCGCCGACGAGACCTTCTCCATCAATGAACAGAACCTCGTCTCGGTGTACCTCGTGCTCGGCGGCCGGCTGTTCTTCAGCGGCGCCGAGGTCGGCTGGGACCTGGACTGGCTCGGCAGCGTCGCAGACCGGACGTTCTACGAGCAGACGCTCGGTCAGAACTACGTGGCTGACGACGCCAACACCTATTCCGTGGCTGCGACGGCCGCGGGGCCGCTCGCGCCCCTGCCGGCCATCACGTTCGACAACGGGACCAACGGCATCTACGACGTCAACTTCCCAGACGTCATCGGCCCCGCACCCGGATCCGCGAGCACGGTGGTGATGAACTACTCCACGGGCGGCGGAGCGGCCGTCCTGCGGGGCGACGGGCGGGTGCTCGGCCTCGGCTTCCCGATCGACGCCATCGTCAACCCCGACAACCGCCGCGTGCTGATGGAGCGGATCTTGAAGCTCATGTGCCCGCTGCCCATCCGCCTCGCCGGCACTCCGACTCCGGGCCAAGCCCTCACGATCGCGCTCGACTTCCCCACCGTGCCCTCGGCGAACTACATCGCGGCGTTGAGTCTTGGCGTCAACCCGGGCCTCCCGCTGGGTGACGGGCGGACCGTTCCGCTGAATCCCGACGGCCTCTTCTTCCTCAGCCTGGACCCGATGCAGCCGTACTGGACGGGCATCCAGGGCACATTGAGCCTGACCGGGCAGGGCCAGATGCAGGTCTTCCTGCCGCCGGTGCCATCCGCGGAGTTCTGGGTCTCGGCACTCGCGATCAACGGGTTCGGCCAGGTCGTCATGGACTCCGCCACCGCCGTCCGCATCGCGTGGCCATAGACGATTGGACCTGCCGGCCGAGTGACGTCCGCAGTAGACTTCCGGCCTCGTTCGAAGCGAGTGAGGCCTGGTGCCGCCAACGAAAGGCTGCGGGGCCCGCTCGACGACCGCGCAAGGAAGCCAGATCCGATGAGAACGACCTCCGTGTTCGTCGCGGCCGCCGCCGCGATCCTGCTGTTCGGGTGCGGACAGAAGACGACGGCCGACTCGACCAAGCTCACCATCGCCGTGATCCCGAAGGGCACGACGCACGAGTTCTGGAAGTCGATCCACGCGGGCGCGCTGAAGGCCGGGAACGAGCTCGGGGTCGAGATCCTCTGGAAGGGCCCGCAGAAGGAAGACGACCGATCGGCGCAGCAGAAGGTCGTCGACGACTTCGTCAACCGGAAGGTGAGCGGCATCGTGCTCGCCCCGCTGGACGACACGGCGCTCGGTCACCAGGTGCAGAACGCGTCGTCGCGCGGCGTGCCCGTCGTCATCATCGACTCGGGGCTGAAGGAGCAGAGCTACGTGAGCTTCGTCGCCACCGACAACTACAAGGGCGGTGCTCTCGGAGCCGAGCGGCTCGGAACGCTGATGGGCGGCAAGGGCAAGGTGATCGTCCTGCGCTACCAGGAAAACTCGGCAAGCACGGATCAGCGCGAGGCGGGCTTCCTCGACACGGTCAAGCAGAAGTACCCAGGCATCGAGCTCGTCTCGAGCAACCAGTACGGCGGGGCGACGACCGACAGCGCCTACGGGGTGGCGCAGAACCTGCTCATCCGTTTCAAGGAAGGCGTCGACGGGATCTTCTGCCCGAACGAATCGACGACCTTCGGCATGCTGAGAGCGCTGCAGAATGCCAAGCGCGCCGGAACGGTGAAGTTCGTCGGGTTCGACGGCAGCGAGAAGCTCGCCGAAGCGCTGAAGGCCGGAGAGATCCACGGACTCGTCCTGCAGAATCCCATGAAGATGGGCGACGTCGGCGTGCGAACGCTCGTCGACCACATCCGCGGCAAGCCCGTGGAGAAGCGCGTCGACACCGGCGTGACCGTCGCCACGAAGGAGAACATGGACTCGCCGGAGATCCGCGAGCTTCTCACTCCGACACTGCCGGCCGAGGTCAAGTAGTACGCCGATGACGTCGAATCCCGGATCGCGCCTGTCGATCCGCGGCGTGACGAAGCGGTTCGGGTCGACGATCGCCCTCGGTGGCGTCGACCTCGACGTGGCTCCCGCGGAGGTCCACGCGCTCATCGGCGAGAACGGTGCGGGCAAGAGCACGCTCATGAAGATCCTCTCGGGCGCCCATCTTCCGGATGGCGGCCGGATCGAGGTGGACGCGAAGCCGTTCGCGCCACGAGACCCGATCGAGGCGCGCGAACGCGGCATCGCGATGATCTACCAGGAGCTGACCGTCGCCCCGCACCTGACCGTCGAACAGAACATCATGCTCGGGCGCGAACGATCACGGTTCGGGATCGTCCAACGCGCTGCGATGCGTGGCGACGTCCGTCGCGCGCTCGCGTTGCTCGACCATCCCGAGATCGCCCTGAACCGCCGCGTCGGAGGCATGAGTCCAGCCGCACAGCAGCTCGTGGAGGTCGGGCGCGCCCTCACCACCGGCGCGCGCATCATCGTGATGGACGAACCCACGAGTTCGCTCACGCGGCGCGACACCGACCAGCTCTTCGAGGTCATCGCCAAGCTGCGGTCGCAGGGCGTCAGCGTGATCTACATCAGCCATTTCCTCGACGAGGTGAAGCGGATCGCAGACCGTTTCACCGTGCTCCGCGACGGGCGCACGGTCGGCACGGGCGAGGTGGCGACGACGACGATCCCATCCATCGTCGAGATGATGGCCGGGAGGAAGCTCGATCAGCTCTACCCGCAGATTCCGCGCGTACCAGGCGCCGTGCTGCTGCGGACGAGTCGGCTGCAAGGCCCTCGGCTCCCCCACGCGGCCGACCTCGAGCTGCGTCGCGGCGAGATCCTGGGAATCACGGGCCTCGTCGGCGCGGGACGCACCGAGTTCCTCCGCGCCCTCTTCGGACTCGACGCCATGAAGGGCGGATCGGTGACGCTCGGTTCAGCCACCGACGACGGCGCAACGCCGCGAGCGCGCCTCGCACAGGGAGTGGGGATGCTCTCGGAGGATCGCAAGGGCGAGGGACTGGCGCTCGGCCTCCCCATCGAGGTCAACGTCACGCTGTCGAAGCTCGGGACGCTCTCGCGGTTCGGCTGGATCAAGACACGCGAGCGTCGCGCGAAGGCCAGCACCTTGATGAGTCGTCTCCAGGTGCGCGCAAGAAGCCCGCGGCAGGCCGTTCGAGAACTCTCTGGGGGCAACCAGCAGAAAGTCGCCATCGCACGGCTACTGCACCACGACGTCGACGTGTTCCTCCTCGACGAGCCCACGCGTGGCATCGACGTGGGAGCGAAGGCCGAGATCTACCGCCTCGTCGGCGAACTCGCCGCGGCTGGCAAGTCGATCGTGTTCGTGAGTTCGTACATCCCCGAGCTCCTCGGGGTCTGTGACCGGATCGCCGTCATGTCGCGAGGACGACTCGGCCCCGCCCGACCAGTGAGCGATTGCAACGAGACGTCGATCCTGACCGAAGCAACGGCAGTCACATCGGAGAATCCAGAGTGAACCCGCAGCCGGCGTCGGAACCATCGAGCGCACGTGTCGGGGCCGCGACGCTTCTGCGCGTCGTCGGTCCGTTCTTGAGCCTCGGCCTCGTGTTCACTCTCTTCGCGATCTTGCGCCCCGAGACGTTCCTCTCGCTCGACAACCTGCGAACCGTCCCGGCACAGACGGTCATCGTCGCCATCGGCGCCATCGGCATGACGCTGATCATTGCAAGCGGCGGGATCGATCTCTCCGTCGGTTCGTCGATCGCGCTGACGACAGTCGTCACGGCGATCGCGATCCGCAAGGGCCTCTCACCGGGCGTCGCGGCGCTGTGCGGCGTGGCCAGCGGTGGCCTGGTGGGCGTCATCAACGGCCTGCTGATCTCGTGGTTGAGGATCGTGCCGTTCATCGTCACGCTCGGGACGCTCGGGGTCTTTCGCGGCGTCGCGAAGTACCTGGCCGACGAGAAGACCGTGAACGTGAAGGCCGGGTGGCTCGAGTCCGTGATGGCGACTTCCGGATCCGGGTTCGCCCCCGGCGTGTGGATCGCGGTGGCCGTGGCGGTGCTGATGGTCTTCGTGCTCCGGTTCTCGGTCCTCGGTACGCACGCCTATGCGATCGGCTCGAACGAGGCCACGGCGCGCCTCTGCGGAATCCGTGTCGCGCGCACACGCGTCCTCGTGTACGGCATCGCCGGACTCCTGACGGGGCTGGCGGGCGTCATGCGGTTTTGCGAACTGACCGTGGGAGACCCGACCACGGCAGTCGGCGAGGAACTCGACATCATCGCGGCCGTCGTCATCGGAGGCGGCTCACTCTCCGGCGGTGAAGGGACGGTTCTCGGTTCGCTGGTCGGGGCGTTGATGATGGCGGTCCTGCGCAACGGCTGCACGCTCGCGGACGTCCCCACGTATGCGAACGAGATCGTCATCGGGTTGATCATCGTCGCAGCCGTGGCTTTCGACCGCCTCCGCCATTCGAGGTCCGCGTGATTCAGAACGTCACGCGCTGGACGGGCGTCGAGAAGACGAGTTGGAAGCCCGGCGTGAGCCCCACCTGCACGAAGTCCGCTGTCGTGCCGGCGAGGTTCGAGAAAGCCCCGGGACCCACGCTGAAGGGGACGCTCGGGTAGAACCCTGGGGCGACGACGTACGCGAGCGGGTTCCCGACGGTCGGCAGGTTGCCGAGCACGAAGAACGTCGCGGCATCCGGCAAGATCCCGAACAAGACTCCGGTCCCGACCGAGGGCGGCGGCGTGAAGCTGACGAGCGTGAACCCGAGCGTCGCGGTCGGAGCCCCGGCCGGCGGTACCGGGGTCACCACGAGGTCGCCCGCCCCGCCCCCGCTCGTGGCCACCGTGAACGGGTACTGCCCGACGGCGACGAATGCCTGTTTCGTGTGCGACGATTGGTTTGCTGCCGCGTCAGTGACCGTGAGCGTGACGGAGTATGTCCCGGGCACGAGATAGGTGAACGTGGGGTTCTGAACGAGGGAATCCACGACTGAATCCCCATCGAAGTCCCAGGCCCACGACTGCAAACCGCCGAACGCACTCGTGTAGCTCGTGTCCTGGAATGTGACCGAGAGCGGCGCCGTGCCGCTCGTCGGCGTCGCCAGGAAGTCGGGGAATAGCCCCACTGCGGGGTGGTACTCGATCCGGACCACCGGCACGAACGCGAGGTTGCTGAAGTTCGACGTTGGTGACGTCGCGATCGACGTGTGCCCGTAGCGCGTCGAGTTCCCGTTGTTGTGGCCGTCGGTCGTCATCGCGAATGCGTTGCCCGGGCCGGGCGTCCTCACCTGGATGATGAAGTCGTTCCCCGCGCTCGGATCGAACGTGAACGGCGACACCGGTATGGGGATCCAGGCCGTGGGCCCGCCCGTGAGCCCGCTCGGAATGGTGACCGCGCCGGAGAAGACGGTCGTGACGTCCGGCCCGACGTTCGAGGAAAACGTCTGGGCGTTTGGGAAGGTGGTCGCCCAATCGACGGTCGCCGAGGCCATGCGGATCTCGACGTTCTGGAATGCGGCCGACGTCGTCACCGTGCCGGCATCAGGGCGGATCGCCAACGAGGTGATGACGATGGGACCTGTCGCGGAGAAGTTCGCGGCGTCGTAGATCCAGTGCCAGATGTGCGTCGACGCAGTGCCGAACGGGAACCCCGTGGACGCGTTTCCGTCCACGGCTTCGAGACCGGCCGGCAGCGTCTGCGCGAACTGAGCGTTCGTCGGGCGCAGCAGGATGCCAGTCGCCAGAACCATCCACAGCAGGGTCGTGCGGTGATCCATCGCAAAGTCACTCAGGCCGCGACGATGTCGCCCGAGGCCTCGTACTTCGTGACGGAGTTTAAGGATTTCACCCCGACCTCTGCCAGGGGCAAGGCGAGCCCTCTCCTGCACACGTCTCCCGACCGCACCGGACAGAAGAAGAGCCCGGGACCGCCAGCGCGGCACTCCGGGCTCGTCGTCAGGCGACAGGAACCGGTCTCAGCCCATTCCCCACTTCTTCTTGTTCGCCGCGACCTCGTCCGGGCCGGGGTTCTGCTTGGAGACGTACTCAGCCGTCTCGAAGCTGTCGCGCTCGTCGTCCACGCGCTTGTTGAGCGCGATGTCGTCCTGAGCGGCGGCCGGGACCGAACCTTCCTGGAAGATGGCCTCCCACGGGCAGGCCGGCTCGCACGCGGCGCAGTCGATGCACTCGTTCGGCGAGATGTAGAGAGAATTCGGGATGTCGGCGCTCGGTGTCACCGGCTTGTAGAAGCAGTCGACGGGGCAGACGTCGACGCACTCGGTGCTGATGCAGTCCACGCACAATCTGGTGACTACGTAGGCCATGATTCTCGCTTTCCTTTTTCCAGTCGCCGCCTCGCTTGGCTGCACGGATCCAACGGCGTCAACGAGGTGCCGGTATTGTGTCCGGGACCTCCGCTCCGACAACCCGCCACGGGCAAAAAATGGAACGCTCAGAGCCTGCCGGGCATGTCGGCCAGGACGAAAGCAACCACGGCGAGCGCAGCCACGTGCGAGTCCATCACGGAGGGGTCGATCTTGTCGACGGTGTCGCCCTCCGTGTGGTGCCATTCGAAGTAGCGTTCGCCAGTGGTCGACGGGCTGAGCCCCGGCACGCCCGTCCTCATCAACGGCCCCACGTCCACGCCGCCGCCCGTCGTCTTGACCTCGGAGGCGTTCAAGGTCGCGAGCAGCGAGGCCAGGCTGCGGAACGTCTCCAGGCTGGCCTTGCGCGACTCGGGCACGTCCTGGCCGTCGCGGCGTTCCCCGAATTGGATCCCGAACCCTGTCAGCTTCTCGATGCCGCCGTCGCTCTCGATGGCCGCCACATGATTCCCGATCTCGCTTCGGTGGGCATCGAAGTACGCGGCTGCGCCGCGCGCGCCGTTCTCCTCGTTCGTGAACCATACGACACGGATCGTGCGCCGCGGTTTCAGATCGAGCCGCTTGATCAGGGCCACGGCCTCCAGCGTGCTGGCACAGCCTCCACCGTCGTCCTGGGCGCCCTGCCCCACGTCCCAGCTGTCGAGGTGGCCGCCGATGACGACGACCTCCGACGGAAGCTCCCGTCCGACCAGCTCGCCGATCACGTTCGCCGATTCCGCATCAGGCAGCTGACGACACCCCAGTTCGATGCGGATGCGAACGGGTGTCTCGCCTTGCGCGAGGCGCCCGAGCATGGCGGTGTCTTCAGCGGCGAGGGCGGCGGCGGGAATCTTGGGTACCCCATCCTGGTACGAGACTGCGCCCGTGTGCGGCGTGCGAACCCCGCCGTGCCCGGCCGAGCGCACGAGTACGGCCACCGCGCCGAGCTTCGCCGCGCGTGAGGCGCCGGTCGCGCGGTACTGGACGGTCTTCCCATACCCCTCGTAGGGAACGTTGAAGACGACGATGCGCCCCTTCACCGACTCCGGGCTCTTCGAGTCGAGCTCGGCGAAGCTCTTCACCACGAGGACGTCAGCCTCGATGCCCCCGGCTACCGTTCCCACGGATCCGCCAAGTGCGAGGCATGGAAGCTCGGTGCGTCTCGGCGTCAGCAGTTCCACCTTTTGGGAGCCGCGCTCCCAGTGCGGAACCATCACCTTCTCCGTGCGCACGTTCACGAGCCCCGCCGCCTTCATGGCACCTTCGCCCCAGGTCACCGCCTTCTGAAGTCCGACCGACCCGGACAGGCGGTTGCCGCATCCATCGCACAGTTGCGAGAGAATCGACATGGCGTCGTTCCGCAGCAACGCCGCCGTGATGATCTTCTGCGCCGTGTCGTGGTACTGCGCTGCGAGATCGCCCTGCGCCGGCGAGATGGCGACGACGGCGAACAAGACTGTGATCGCCGCCGCCATGGGTTGCACGCGTGGATGCACGATGGACCTCTGAGGATTCCCGGGGGGTGAGCGGCTGATCGTACTCGGCCCACGGAGCGATGTCTGCGGCGCGAACGCATCCCGGCGCCGGAGGGGCGCGATCCGTGTCCGATCGGCCCGAAAACGACACCGCGCCGCACGCGGTTGACGCGGACGGCGCGGATTGGGCGTGACTCGAGGTCACGCAGGCACGTCACTTCGGCTTGAACACCGCAGCAGCGGCATAGGCCTCGGCGCGCGCGCCGACCTTCGTTCCCGCGTTCTTCTTCGCGAACGCCTTGAACGAAGACGCGTGAGCATCCGTCGGAGCCTTGTCGCCGATCGACGCGACGATCTTCTGGAGCTCGCGATCGAGCTTCACTTCCTTGTCGACCTCGGGCTTCTCGAACTCCTTCAGCGCTTCGGCCATCTCGGTTTCCCAATCGGCCTTGCCCTTGACGCCCTTGGCGAGGTCCTGGGCCATCTTCTGCGCCTCCAGGAACCGTCCCGTCTCCATCACCGCCTTGATGCCCTTCTTTCGAATGTCATAGCGGGCCTGGAGCTCGGCGCGGGCGGCGTTGAAGTCGTCCTTCGCGTCGTCCTTGATCTGCTTCTCGGCGCCGTCGAGGATCTGTGCCGCGTCGGCCAGGTTGCCCTTGCCGTACATCGCCGCGCGAGCCTTCTTGACCTCGGGGCTCTTGCCCCAACCGGTCTTGATCTTCTTCAGCTCCGCGTCGATGGCGTCGTCGAACTTCTTCACCATCCCGTTCGGGTTTCCCTGAAGCAGGAGGGTGCCGTCGACGCCGACGAGGCCGGCCCACGGAATCGATCCGGGCTGCTTGTCGGTGTGCAGGCCGCTGCCGGGCGTGATCATGCACTTGTTCGTCGGGAACCGCTTCATCATGAAGCCGAGGAGATCGCTTTCAGGCAACCCCTGCGACTCCATCAGGATCGCGACCAGACCGTCCTTGCCGTGTTCATTGACGCTCTTGATGGCGTGAGGCACGCTCCCGCCGAGGCAAGGCCCTCAATGATTCCCCCACCAATCCAGGAGGACGACGTTGCCGACGTATTCCGTCAGCGCACGGCGGCCATCGTCGTTCAACGCGAACGGAGGCAGGGATCCCTCCGTGACTTTCTCGCCTTCCTTCAACGTCTGGGCGCTCACCACCGCCCCTGAACTCATCATGAGCAGGGCTGCGGCAACGAGTGCCTGACGAGCAGCCAGCTTTGGCAGCTTCATCCAACATCTCCTTTGTCGGGTCAACCGACCCTCACGTTCCGATATCGGCATGAGCCCCGTTGGACCCGCTGAATCGAACCGTCGGCGCCGATATTGCGCGGAGTTCGCGACCTGACGCAAGTCCGAGCCGAGGTTTCCGCGTGCCCCATGGGATCCGCGACCTGCATCGGGTCGCAACGTGGAACGCGCCGCGCCCCAGGCTTATTCAGAGTGCCTGGCGGCTGGCACGGCCGCAACCGCGCCGGCCGACGGCGAAGCCCCGCTGCGGCACGCCTCGGACCTGGCACGGGCCCGCAACCGGAGGCCCAATTCCGCCGCGCCCGTCGTACGGCAGGACCGCGCCGCCACCCGGAGGAGATGCGGTGGGAGGAGTCCGGGGAACTCCAGGCAGCTGGAGAACAGGTCCCGGGCCCGGTCAGGCTCGCCCGCCTGGGCCCAGTCGATACCGGCCCAGAGCGCCCCCACTCCCGCAGCGTCACCGCCGTAAGCCCCCGCGAGCCGTTCCGCGGCAGTTGCCAGGCTGACGACGTCGAGCAGGTTGTGCCGGAACACGTCCGGCAATCGATTGGGCCGGCCCCGCAGATAGGCGAAGTACGCGTCCGGGCAGAGAGCGCCCGGCAGGTCGTCCTCGCGCACCACCCCCAGGAGGCGCGCCTCCGCCGTCGCCAGCCGACAATCGGGCCAGGTGCGGCGAAATATGCGCCGCACGACGTGAATGAGGTCCCAATGGGGCTTCCCAGCGAATGGCGAGGCCATCCCGGAGAGCTGAAACCGATCGGCGAGTCGCGGCACGTCGAAAGACTTCCCGTGGAACGTCACGATGGCTCCCGCCCGATCGACGCGCTCCCCCACCGACGCGAGCAACGGTCGCTCGGACTCCGGGCCGAGCATCATCTCCTGCCGGACGACGAACGTCTCCCCGTCGAACCATCCCATCCCGACCAGGAACACCCAGACTCCGGCGCCCGAGTTGAGGGAGGTCGTCTCGGTGTCGAGAAACAACCAGTCCCGCAGTGGGATCCCGACGAGGCGCGGGTCTCTTGCCGCCGCAGCGGCCGCGAGCTCCTGGATCGCCGCCCCGCGTGGATCGCACGCGAGACGGTGGGGGTGATCCCGCTCGATCCGTGCCTGGGCCACGCGCCAAGGCCCCTCGGGCCGGCGCTCGATCGTTCCGGGGAGCGGCGCCGGCGTTCCACATGCTGGCTTCGGCCCCGCCAGCGACGGCACGCCGACAGGGTCGGACCCTGCGGGGAACGTCGTCGCCCGGGGTGCCCCACCAAACGCGGGCTTCGCCGCTTGGTTCCGACTGATTCCCAACCGGCCCAGACGATCGAGCAACCTGGGATCAACGCCGGCCATGGTTTCCCATCGCGGCGGCGGCGGTGGTCGACGGCACCTGGGTCGGGACCTTTCTTCGACCAAGCAGGATTTCGAGAACGGCGAGCGCTGCGTCTTTCGCCTCGGCCCCGCCGCGGTTCAGCCCGATGCACGCCGGACACCCGAGCCTGCACGGGCATTCGGAGAGCCGCTTGAGCCCGGCTTCGTACAGAAGCCAGCGATGCTCGAGCAGCTTCTCCGCGAGACCGATGCCGCCCGCGACGGCGTCGTAGAGCACGATCGCTGGACGCTCGAAATGATCGTTGAGGATCTCGCCCGTCCCCCGCAGGTCACTGGGGCTCGACTTCAGGAACAGCGGCGCCAATCCGCGGAAGAGACGCGCGAGGCCCGGCAAGGCGCCGGCGCGCGTCGTGTCGAGCAGGCGTGCGCCGGCAACGAGCGGCGGCGACAGCGCGATCCAGAAAGCCGTCGTGTCCATCTCCTCCGGCGGAAGCTCGATCTTCCCCGACTCGAGATTCTCGTTCGTGTAGAACCGGATGCGTTTGAACACGGTCGCGAGGGTCGTGATGTGCACGTCGCCGCGGCCCTCCACGGCGAGCGCCGACTCCTCTCGCATGTCCTCCGTGAGTACCTGGATGTCCGTTTCGGTCTCCGCGTCCGTGTAGTAGTCGATGTTCGCGCGCCGCGCGTAGGCGCGCTTCCCCTCCCAGTCGAGCGTCTCGACGTGGAACTGCTCGCCCTGGTGCTGATAGATCGCGCCCACGTGGATCGTCGTCGACACGGAGGCACGATCGACGAGCCCGAGAGAGCGGTTGCTTTCGGCATCGAGCACGACGAAGGACTCGGAGTCGACGAAGTCCAGGCTCACATCCTGGGCTGGATAGGCCTCCGCCATCCAGTGGTACCGCCCGTCGCGCTCGATCAGCGCGCCACCCTCGCCAGCCAGGTACTGGAGGAGTCCCGGAGCCTCGGGCGCCCGACCGAACGAATCCCCGACGTGGAATGGCAGCTCGAACGCCGCGCACTTCATGTGATGGGATAGGAGCACGAGGTTGTCCGGATTGATCACGGGCGCCTCCGTGCGTCCGCCGATCACCATGTCCGGATCCGAGAGCACGTACTGGTCGAGCGGCAGCGAGGTTCCCACGAGCACGGCCGCGGAGCTGCCCGATCGCCGGCCGGCACGCCCTGCCTGCTGGTGGTAGGACGCCACCGTTCCCGGATACCCCATCATCACCACGACGTCGAGCGAACCGATGTCGACGCCGAGCTCGAGCGCGTTCGTGGCGGCGACCATGCGAATGGTCCCGGCCCGCAATCCACGCTCGATCTCGCGTCGCAGGTCGGGCAGATAACCGCCGCGGTAGCTCGCGACGGCACTCGCC
This sequence comes from Planctomycetota bacterium, assembly GCA_044222185.1. GTDB lineage: Bacteria > Planctomycetota > CAIWVZ01 > JBGANV01. Next base: position 641,642 of record JBGANV010000001.1, on the reverse strand, counting down.
GGGATCGACAGCTCGGCCGCCGCGTCACGCAGGTACTTGGTGATGACTTCGACGCCGCTGCGGCTCCGCCCGAAGATGATCGAGGGCACGCCCAGTTCGAGCAGGCGGCGTCCCAACGCCCGCACGTGGTCGACCGCTCGCGCCCGAATGCCGAGCGCCGGATTCACGACGGGCGGGTTGTAGAAAACGTGGTGCCGCTCGGCACACGGCGCTCCGCTCCGATCGACGAGCACGGGGCGCTCCTCGACCATCCGTTCGAAATGGGCGGCCGGTTCCCGGATGGTGGCGGAGCACGCGATGAACGTGGGCGATGCGCCGTGGTATCGCGCGATGCGTTTCAGGCGGCGCAGGACGTTCGCGACCGACGATCCGAAGACGCCCCGGTAGACGTGCAGCTCATCGATGACGACGTACTTGAGGCGCCGGAAGAACTGCACCCAGCGAGCATGGTTGGGCAGGATCCCCACGTGGAGCATGTAGGGGTTGGTCACGAGGATGTCGCTCATGTCGCGAGCGATGCGTCGCTCGTCGGGAGGCGTGTCGCCGTCGTAGGTGTGGGCGCCGACGACGTCCGACAGCTGGGCCGAGAGCGCCCGAAGCTCCGCCACCTGATCCTGGGACAGTGCCTTCGTCGGAAAGAGATAGAGCGCGGTCGGCGGAGCCTCACCGTTCTCTCGTGCCCGAACGATGTCGGACACGACCGGGAGGTTGTATCCCAGGCTCTTTCCAGACGCCGTCGGCGTGACGAGGAGGACGTGTTCGCCCCGCAACGCGTGATCGCAAGCCCGAGCCTGATGCTCGTACAGCCGCGTGATGCCCCGCGACTCGAGCACGCCGCGCACGCGCGCAGGGACGCCGTCCGGAAACGACGCGAAGACACCGGCTCGTCCGTCGACCGCGCGCCACGCCGTCACCTGGTCCTTCAGCGCCGGGTCCGAACGGAGCAGGTCCAGGAAGCCATCGACCCCCATCAGTGCGTTCCTTTCACGATCGGGGGAACCTACCAGTCGAGGGGGACAGGCGCTCCGGCGACGCACGCGGCCCGCGCGCGTGTCACCGCGGCGTCCGTCACGTCGCCGAAGAGGCGCAGCGTCAGGGCGCCCGCCGCGGTGACGTCGCGGGTGAGTTCCGCGCGGAGCGCACCGCAACCGCACACCACGCCCCCGGTCGCGACCACGTCGAACGGCGTCGGCAATCCGGCCAGGCGTGCGGCGCGTGCCACGAGCGCCGCGAGCTCGGCCGCCGCGCGGCGAACGATCGCCAGTGCCTCGGCGTCCCCCGAATCGGCGAGACTGCAGACGACGGGAGCGAGCATCGAGGGTCGGATTTCGCCCGCCGACATCCGCGCTGGAGCCGTCGCCACACCACCGACGCCGATCGATTGGTCGAGCGCCTCGCAGAGCGCCGTCCGCGACCCGCCCTCGAGGGATCGCAACCCCGACTTCAGGGCCTCGATGCCGATCCAGTGGCCTCCACCCTCGTCGCCGAGGACCGGGCCGAAGCCGCCCGCGCGCACGCTTCGGCCAACGCGATCCCGAGCGAGGGCCAGGCTTCCCGTCCCCGCGATGAGGGCGACGCCCGACGGAACCGCGGCGCCGAACCCTGCCTCGAGCACGAGGTCGCCATCGGTCACGAGGAGTCGCGGCCCGTCACACGTGACTTCCGCGTCGGCGAACGCGCGGCGGACCAGCTCGGGCACGAGCGGATGCGACCGACCGGAGAGCCCTAGGCAGACGCCGTCGACGTGGAGCGGTCGCAGCAGCTCGTCCCGTGTCAGTTCTCGCAGGAGTGCCGTGAGGTTGGCCGTCACCCCAGCCGGACCCGCCCGATTGGGGTTGAGCGGACCGCCGTCCGCGCGCCGGCCGCGGCCATCCGGCCCGACCAGCACTCCACGCGATCGGCTCCCGCCGCCGTCGACGCCGATGAACGTTCCTGCCGTCTTCACCACGCCTCGATCCTAATGACGCAAGTCGTCCCGCACACGAGTCGCGGTCGACGCCGACGGCCACACGCGCTAAACCGCCCCCGCCATGTCGTCGTTCTCCGATCATTTCTCCGGGTGCGCCGACGCCTACGCAGCGTATCGCCCGGTGTATCCCCCCACGCTCATCGAGCAGCTGGCGGCCCTGGCGCCCGCAAGGGAACTGGCGTGGGACGCGGGAACGGGCAACGGCCAGGCGGCGGCGCTTCTGGCCGCGCACTTCGCCCGGGTCCTCGCCACCGATGCGAGCGCCGAGCAGATCGCACGCACCAGACCCCAGCCCCGGATCCGATACCGGGTCTGCGCCGAGGACGGGACCGGACTCGACGAGGAGTGCGTGGATCTCGTCACCGTCGCCCAAGCGCTCCATTGGTTCGACCTGGATCGATTTCACGCCGAGGTGCGTCGCGTGCTCAAGCCTGGCGGGGTCGTCGCCGCCTGGTGCTACGGGCGAATCGAGCTGGAGCCGCCCATCGGGCCGATCGTCGACCGGTTCTACTTCGACCGGATCGGTGCCTTCTGGCCTGCGGAACGCCGCCACGTGGAGCGCGGATACGTCGACCTGCCGTTCCCGTTCGAATCGCTCCCGTTCGGGTCCTGGTCCATGGCGGAGGATCTCACGGTCGACCGGCTGATGGGCTACGTCGGGACGTGGTCCGCCGTGAAGGAGTGCCGTCTCCGTGAAGGCAGGGACCCGCTTCCCGACCTGCGACGCGAACTGGAGCACGCATGGCCCGCAGGGGTGTCGCTCCGCGCGGTCTGGCCACTGGCGATCCGGGTCGGCCGCAAGAGTCGCTGACGGCCCGGTCGGGCCCAATCCCTTCGCCGCACCAAGGATCGGAGGTAAAACCGCCAACTGATGCCGCTTCACCCCAGTCGCGCGAGCGGTCGATCACTCTCACGAAGAGGTCCGGGCCCCCTTCTTGGGCGATCCGACTGACCGAAGGAGCCCCGATGCAGCGTTCGTCCGATCCGGACCCGCAGGCTTTGACCCGCGGGCGCAGAGTCGCCGCCCCTTTCGGGATCCTCGCGATCCTATCCGTGGCGGTCGCCACCGTTCTGTCCGGATGCGGCAACGATCACGAGGCCACGGCACGCGTCGCGTTCGAGAAACGTGACTACAAGTCGGCCGCCGAGGAGTTCCAGTGGGCGCTCAACAAGGACCCCGGCAACGCCTCGCTGGAATACAGCCTGGCGATCTGCCTCGCCCGTTCGAACCAGAAGGCCGAGGCGATCCAGCACCTCGAGAAGCTGACGCGTGATCCGGTGTGGCGCGAACGAGCGCTCCAGAACCTCGCGCAGGTGTATGCCGACCAGGGCAACTTCGCGCTTGCATTCAAGACGATCGACGAGTTGATCGCGGCCCACCCGGATCGCGGAGAGCTCTTCGAAACACGCGGCCAGCTGTGGAGCAAGCAGGCACTCGCTCACCAGGAGAAGTTCCGCGAGTGGGGCAAGCAAGCGATCGACGGCACCGACGTGAAGCCGATCGTCGACTTCTTCTGGCGCTCACGCGTTCGTCCCGCCGCGTTCGTCGAAGCGGAGGTGAAGAAGAAGATCGAACAACTCATGAAGGACCGCTACCTGGAGACGCCTGCGGGCTTCCGCGAGCACGCGGTCATCCTCCAGGAATCGACGGCCAAGATGGAGGCCGACTTCAAGGAGGCCAGCGCCAAGTCACCGACCGCCTTCCGCGCCAACTTCGAGCTCGGCATGCTCGCCATCGAGCGTATCGACGTCGACGAGGCGATCCGGTCCATGAAGAAGGTGATCGATCTGGATGATGCCACCCTGGCAGACAAGCCAGCGAGGGTCGCCTTCAACGACTTCCGCGGACGCGCACTGGACCTGCTCACGGGCTTCCTCGAACGTCAGGAGAAGTTCAAGGAAGCGCTGGCAATCCTCGAGCCCGAGTTCACCTCGGGATGGATCGCCGGCAACGAGCCGTTGATGGAGCGCCTCGCCCGCCTGTACCTGGCCAAAGGCGACGTCGCGGCCGCCTCGAAGATCGCCGATGCGGTACTCGTCGACAACGTCCGCAGCGCGTGGGGCAACTACATCCGCGGCCAGATCCTCATGCGGGAGAAACAACCCGAACAGGCACTGGCGTACCTCGAACGCGCACACGTCAGCGCTCGCACGAACGCCGACATCAGCAAGGCCTTGGGCCTCTGCTACGTGGCGCTGAAGAACGACGCGAGCGCGTCGGACCAGTTCCGCCTCGCGCTCGCCGGACTGCCCAAGGACGTCGACCTGGCGATCGAGTACGGTCGCCTCCTCTCACGATACGGCGATCCCAAGATCGCTCGGGACTTCATCGAGGACACGCTGCGTCGTTCCTTCCAGAGCCCCGCATCACCCGAACACCAGAAACTCCTGGCCGAGGCGAAGGCGTTCTACAACGACAGCGCCGCAGGCGTGAAGACGATCGCGGACGCCAAGCGGATGTTGAAGGTCGATTCGCTGAACCCGTACCTGAAACTCGCGCTCGCGAAGCTCGAGCACGAGAGCGGTGCGTCGAGCGTCGCGCTACCGCGTTGCCTCGAGGTGAGCCGGCAATTCCCTGGCATTGGTGAAGCGTGGGCGCTCGCCGCAAAGATCGCCACCGACCTCGGGCGCTGGGATGACGCGGCCAAGTACCTCCGGCAGGCGCGAATCCTCAACCCGACCGACCCGAACCTTCCGTGGACCGAGGCCCTCGCCCTGCGCAAGCAGAACCGCTTGTTCGAGGCCAAGGCCGCCGTCACGAAGGCCCTCGAGATCGACCGGACGATTCCGGGCGCGAGGCTCCTACTCCTCGAACTCACGGTCGAGCTACGGGAGTGGACCGAGGCGCGGCGAATCGCCGAGGACCTCGCGAAGGAGTTCCCGGAGGATCCACGCGTGCTGCGCTCGCTGGGCCGCGCACGACTCGGTTCCGGCGACGCCGCCGGCGCCCTCGATTGCCTCCGAAGGGTCGAGGCTCAGCTCCCCGAGGATCTGGACGTCCGGTTCGCCGTCGGGGAGGCGCTGTCGACGTCCCCCAACCCGGCCGAGGGCGTCGAACGACTGATCTCCGTCGCCAAGGACCCCAAGTCGAATCCAAAGCTCCGGCGGAGCGCCGCCGAGGCGCTGAACCGCGTCAAGGCATTCCGGGAGGCAGCCGCGGCATTCGAGGCCGCAGCGGCATCGACGAAGGACGAGGCGGAGCGTGTCGAGATGCACGTCGCCGTCTTCCTCAACCGCCTTTGGAGCGGGGACATCGTCGGCGCGCTCGATCACCTCGTCGCCATGAAGGCTGCCGGACGGGACGCGGCCGTTCGCCGCCAGATGACGATGATCGGGCGCCGGTGGGGTTACATGCCCGCGGCTGCGGAGGCCGCGGACGCCGTCCGCAAGGCCGGCGAACACGACCAATGGACGCTCGAGGCTGCGGCCGCCGCGCACCTCGCGACCGAACAGTGGGTGAAGGCACTCGAGGACCTGGACGACCTGGAGCGCGTGAAGGGAATCAGTGAAGGGCAGATCGCCTTCCTCCGCGCCAAGGCGCGCATCGGACTCGGAAAGACCGTCGAAGCCGCGGCACTGCTGGAGACGGCTGCCGAGAAACTCACTGGTGACGAGAAGGCGACGGCGCTCGAACTGGCGCTGTCGCTGAAGGCCGCGACCCACGACATCGCCGGAACCGGGAACATCCTCAAGCCCCTCCTCTCGCTCTCCCCGATGAACGCGCGCGGACGGCTCATCGCCGCCGAATCCGCCATCGACGGTGGCAGCGCGAAGGATGGGGTCGAGATTCTCATCATCGCGCCGATGCAGGCGTGGGCCGACGGGAAGAACGGCGTCGCCGCAGCCGCGTTGCTCGCGCTCGGCGGCGACCCGGGCTCGGCCGCCAAGATCCTGAAGGGAACGTCGTGGACGCCGTCGACCCCGGAAGTCCAGGGACTGGTCGGCGCGGTCGCCATGCGCGCGGATGCCCAGAAGGGAACCTTCGCGGCCGTCTGCGCGGCGCTGATCGCCCGCAACTTCACGGACGCGCACCAGGCCGTCGCGGCGCTCGAGCTGCCGATCACCGTGAGGGATCACCTGGACGGGATTGTCTCGCTCGCCGAACGGAAACCCGAGGACGCGGGGCTCATGGCCCACGACCTGGCGCTCGTGCGCCTGTCCGTCGTCACGGGTCTCGCGCCGTCCCAGGGTCTGGCCATGATCGGACGCATGCGGGAACGCGCGGCGGACAGCGCCAAGGCGTTCGACGTGCTGCGAGCCTGGACGCTGCTCGAACTCGGCCGCCCGGCCCAGGCCGCCGACGCGGTTCGAGGCCTGCTCGAGGGGAGCGGACGCGATCCCCTCGTCGTGTACACGGCAGCCGTGGCGACTCTGGATGCGAACGGCCTGTCGAATGCGGCGAAGTTCATCACGACCCTCGATGGCGCGCCGCCGCCGAGCGCGCTGTCCGACCTCGCCGCTGCGCTCGCCGCGCGTGGACACCTGGTCGAAGCCGAGCAGATCGTGCGCATGAAACCCGCACTCGAGGCCCACGACTTCCAACTCCTGGTGCGTCTCGGCCTCGCACGCCATGAACCGGAAGCGATCGCCCAGGCGTTCGGCAAGCTATCTCCGGCGGCCGCGTCGGCGCCCGACATGGCCGTTGCATCCGCGTGGGCGAAAGCCTCCCGCGGCACGGCCTCCGTCGCCGCGATGGCCGAGGCCGCAGCCGTGGTCAAGGATCTGCTGAAGAACCCGCGCGCGCTCGACCCACCGCTCGATCGTGACCTGTTCGAAGCCGCCGTGCTGTCGGGCCTTCAGAACGACGCCAGGACCCTCCTCGACCATGGAATGAAGCGAGCCGGGTTCAACGCCGCCGAGATCGCCGAATGGGGCGCGTCCCTACGACGAATCCGGCGCCACCCCGACTGGCTGGCCGAGGTCGACGCCCGAGTCGCCGTGCTCTCGCCGAGCGGTACGCTCCCGGTTCCGAAACTGCGGAGCGTCCGTCCCCGCTGACCGCGATCAGCGCGTCGCCGAAAGATCGACGGCGCGCGACGAGTCCACGCCGCCCAGAAGCCCGCGCGCTTCGAGCACGTCGCGTGCTCGACCGAACGGCACGCGGTCGATCAGCTTGCGGAGCTTCGACTCCGTCTTCTTCAAACCGACGTAATGACGGAATGCCCCGAGTCGAGAGGTCCGGGCGCGAAGGTCCGGCTGATGCGGATCGACTTCCCACGGGTGAAGGTAGAAGACCGCAGAGCGCCCCTCGCGGTTGGCCTTCTCGAGTCCCCAGCGCGTGACCGCCAGCGGGAAGAGGCGGAAGTACCCGCCGCCTGAGACCGGAACCGGGCTGCCGAGGAAGTCGGAGACCGTCGGTGGCAGTTCGGCGATGGCGCGGCCCGACGGAGCGCGCGCGAGGTAGGCATCGCGCGGTGCGTCACCGATCCCGTAATCGGGACGGCCGATGGGGAACACGCTCGAGTCGTACAGGTAGCCAGCGTCCAAGAGCGCGTCGAGCGCCCGCAGGTTGCGGCGCGTGATGGAGAACGACGGCGCACGGAATCCGATCACGGGCGCACCGGACAGGTCCTCCAGGAGTTTTCGACTGCGGTCCAGTTCGTCGCGGACGTCCGCGTCGGAGAGGTCGTGCAGGCACGCGTGACTGAAACCGTGACTGGCGAGCTCGTGGCCCTCGGCGGCGATCCGCCGCGCCAGGTCCGGCGCGCGTTCGGCAACGGAGCCCAGGCAGAAGAACGTCGCCCTGACGCCTTTCTCGGAGAAGAGGGTGAGCAGGCGTTCCGTGTTCGCCTGGACTCGGGACTCGAATCCCGGCCACTCGTCACGTCGGATGCGGCTGAAGACGGTGACCTGGTAGTAGTCCTCGACGTCGACCGTGAGGGCGTTGGCGGGGCGTGTGGCTTTGCGATCGATCATGGCCCGACAGACAGTCTCATCGAACCATGCGGGGGCTCAAGGTGAGTCGGATGGGTGGCGCGGCCACTGCCGCGGGGGCTGCACGATTCGACGATCAGCGCGCGCCGGTGCCGGTGAGCCGGCGGAACGTCATGAAGAGGATCGCAATGTCGACCATCAGGCACATCTTCTGGATGTACAGGAGGTCGTAGGCGAGCTTGTACTTCACGTCCTTGACGGTCTCGTCGTACTTGTGACAGACCTGGGCGAGTCCGGTGATTCCTGGCTTGACGCGCAGGCGCTCGCAGTAATTGGGAATTTGATCGCGGAACCGATCGACGAACATCGGGCGTTCGGGACGCGGCCCCACGATGCTCATCTCGCCTCGGATGACGTTGATGAGTTGGGGGACTTCGTCCAAATGGGTCATCCGAAGGAAGCGGCCAAGGCGCGTGATCCGAGGATCATTGGCCGTGGCCCAGATCGGACCCGTGTGCTGTTCCGCATCGAACACCATCGTGCGAAGCTTGATGATGTTGAACGATTTCCCGTCTTTTCCGACCCGCTGCTGTGTGAAGAGGACAGGTCCGCGGCTCGTCAGTTTGATCAAGAGTCCAAGGATGAGCAGCACCGGGCTGAAGATCAGCAGGCCCATCAACGCCGCAATGCGATCGACCGCCTCTTTGACGAGGATGAAGCGCTTGCGGAGGACTAACGACGCGAGGGTCATGTTGTTTCGATGAACGCGACGCGCACCCGAGGCGGAACGCTCTCCGACATCAAGTGTAGTACGACGACTGACTTCTGCACGGACTGTGGAGCACCCACAGGCACTCGCGGGTCTCGCGACCGGTGCCTCGCTCAGCACCGGCCATCAGCGGATGGGGCTCCGCTCAAAACGGGTGCGAGTATAGCCACCACTTTCCCGTCGTCAATCGTGAATCGGCTTCTTGAGCTTCGGTGAACAAAGGGCTTACGTTCCATGGGCTTGCACCGGAATGGTGCGAGCCCGACATCGCTTCGAGGATACACCCACTCGAGCGTCGCGGTCGGAGACGGAATGACAACCGCCTCGCTTCAGAATCTTAGGAATCGCATCGGTTCTGCTGCGGCCCGGCCGCAACTCAACGCGGCGGGAGCATCTCGACGCCCCGTGGTGGCCGGCCGGAAACACGCTGCGTGAGGTCGAACAGACGAACCGTCGGGCCGGCGACACCGCGTCCTGCCGTCCATTCCCGGTAGTCGTAGTGAGCCAGGAGATCGTCGTAGAACTCGGCGCGGCTCTTGAAGTCGATGCGCTTCGTGTCCCGCTTGTAGTTGGCGTAGGTCGTCTCGACGGCGGCGACCCAGAGGGCCGGTCTTCCCTCGACGAGATGCACCGAGGCGGGCCATCGGGTGCGCAGTTCCTGGGGCGACGCGGACTCGACCCCGCTCGGTCGGCGCGCGTAACGCTCGACGGGAGGAACGTCCGGCGGCTCGCTGACGAACTTGTAGGGCCACGTCATGTCGCGGCCCTTTCGGCCCTCGTCGATCCGGTCCTCGTACTCCGTCCACCAGGGAACTTGCATGCAGAGCGTGTCGAAAGTCGGCCGTGTGTGGTCGACCTGCGCTGAGCGTTTTCGGAGTTTCAGGCGCTGCGCCTGCGCCGCCTGGTCGGACATCCCGCGAATCTGGTCGAGTGCCCAGTCGGCCCGCCCCTCGGAGATCCGCAACGCGAGCACCTCCTGATCGACGATGATCGTCGAACCCTCCGGGACGTTCTCCTCGACCCAACGCGTAGCGAGGAGGCGAGTGTCCCCCGAAAGGGCGTCGCGCGTCCGCGTGACGATCGCTCCGATGACGGACGGCTCGCAGGTGGGAACGAGGCACGACGCGAGCAGGAGCGCGAGCGCCGGCGCAACGGCCGTGCGCCCGACCCCGCGGAACCGCGCGGCGGCGCAGAATGGAAGCGTGATCGCCTCGGCAACCCAGATCGCGAGCAACGGGTACAGCACCACGAGGTGACGCGGTTCCGAGTACTGGCGGTTGAAGACCGAGATCAGCACGAACTGCCACGCGCCGGCGAATGCGAGGAACGTGTCGGTCCGCCGGCGTCTGAGCAAGGCCCGCGCCAGGCCCACGACCGCCAGCACGCAGAACACGGGCCCCACTCCCCCGCTGCTCCAGAGCGAGTCCGCAGACGCGAGGCACACGTCGATGAACCTTCCGCCGTGCTCCCCAACGAACGTGGTGCGTTTCACCTGCGGGAGCCCGATGGCCCCGAAGAACATGTGCATGACGTCCTGCAGACGCGGCTTCACCTGGCCATTGAAGAAGGACGGATCCAGGATGTTGTAGGGCGACCCGACGAAGAACCCGACGACGAAGAGCAGGCCGAAGACCGAGGCAAGTCGGGTTCCCCGCTTCCACCCGCCGCCAGTCGCGCCGGCGGGACTACGCAGGTAGCTCGCGACGATGGCAGGGACGGCGAGCGCGATGGAGTAGTACTTGGTCGCCATCCCCAGCCCGGCCAGGAGACCGGCGCGGCGTGCGTCCTTCGTCCGCCCGGCATCCACGAGTCCGACGAGTGCGATCGTCGCCGCGGTGTTGAAGAACGCGCACGGGACATCCTCCTTCACCCACTGCCCCGATTCGATGTGGCCGATCGTCAACGCCAGCGCCAGCGCAGCCACGAGACCCGTCGCGCGGTCGCGAACCCGCGCGCCCAGCCGGTATGTCAACCAGACCGTGAGGATCCCGAACGCCGTCGCCATCAGGCGTCCGATGAGTACGAACGGACCCACGTGGTCGATCGCCCAGACGCCGAACTCATCGGGAGATCCGAATTGCCCGACGGCTCGACCGACGACGTAGAAGCCTCCGTACAGAACGAACCAGAGGTAATAGGCGAGCGCCGGCTTGTTGAACCATTCGGGGTTCAGCGACTTGCGGACCCCGAAGGCCAGCGACCTCTGCACGGCGTTCACTTCGTCCGGGAAGAAGCACTCGGGGAGACCCTGGCCGAACACGGCGACGATCCGGACCGCCGCGGCGGCAACCAGCACGATCCAGAGAAACCGATGGATACGCCGCCGAAGGCCCGGCTCGATGTCCCCGCTCATGGAAGGAGCCTTCCGCCTGCGAACCGTCGCGCCCAGCTCTCGAGCGCGAGCAGACTCCACAGCTTCTGGGAATGGTCCCGGCGCCCGGAGTGATGTTCATCCACGATGCGGCGCGTCACCGACGGATCGAGGACCGCGGACGTCGCCGCATCGGGTGCGAGCAGGCGTTCCTGGACCAGCGCCTTCAGCGGCCCGCGCAGCCACGCGACGATGGGTGGTGCGAAACCGCTCTTGGGCGCCGAGGTCACCTCCGGCGGAAGAACCTCCGCGGCGAGGCGACGGAGGATCCGCTTCCCGACTCCCCCGGCGACCTTGTCCTCCTGGCGCACGCGAAGCGACAGCTCCACGACCTCGTGATCGAGGAGCGGCGAGCGGACCTCCAACGAGTGGGCCATGCTCATCCGGTCCACCTTCGCGACGACGCCTTCCGTCATGTAGCTGTGCCGGTCCATGTAGAGCAGTCGCTCGAGCGCCGGAGCCCCCGCACAGCGATCCCAACGAGAGCGGAGCGTCTCGTGGGGCGAGAAGTCCTTGGATGCGGTCTTGAACGCCGGGGTAGACCATGCGGCGAGTTCCGGCGGTGCGAGGATGGATCGGTCGTGGGCCCAGGCTTCGAATGAATCCCGGGCGAGGCTCGCAAGCGGTTTCGCGAGTCGCAAGCTCCGCGGCAACCGTGCGTCCCTGGGCCAGAGCCGGCCCAACGTTCCGAACACGGGGGAGCGGATCGCGGTCGGCATCCACGATCGCATTCCCTCGAGGGCGAGTTGTTCCGAGTACCGCGCGGCATATCCGCCGAAGCTCTCGTCACCCCCGTCTCCGGAGAGGGCGACGGTCACCTGCTCGCGGGCCACCTTGCACACGAGCCACGTTGGCAGGCACGACGAGTCGCCGTGCGGCTCGTCCATGAAGTCGAGGACCTCGGTCGCCGCCGCAGCGACGTCGATGTCCAGCCGGCGCTCCGTGAGCGCGAGGCCGATCTTGCGCGCGGAGGCGCGAGCGAGCCCGGTCTCGTCGGCCGGTGTTCCGAACCCGATCGTCACCGCGCGGAGCGGCTCCGACATCGCGCGAGCAGAATACGCGGCGACAAGCCCCGAGTCGATCCCACCGGAGAGGAACGTCCCAAGCGGGACGTCGCTCCGCAACCGGATGCGGCAAGCCGTCGCCAGCGTGTCCCGCAGGCGCGCGGCGGCCTCGTCGGACGAGAGCGGGTCCAGATCGCCCGGGCACGCGTCCCAGAACTCGCGTACGTGCTCGCCGGTCTCGTCGAAGACCACCGCCGTCGCCGCCGGCACCTTCCGGATCCCGCGGTAGATCGACCACGGCGCCGGAACGTACTGCCAGGTCAGGAAGTGGTTGAGCGCTTCGAGGTCGACCGAGCGATCGACGTCTTCGAGTGCGAGCAACGCCCGCGGCTCGCTGGCGTAACAGACGCCCAGCGGCGTGCGGGCCCAGTACAGCGGCTTCTTGCCGAGGCGGTCGCGGGCGAGGATGAACCGGCGTCGTTTCGCGTCGTGGATCACGATCACGAACATGCCGCGGAGGCGGTCGAGGCATCGGTCGCCGACCTCTTCGTAGAGGTGAGCGACGACCTCCGTGTCCGAGTGCGTGCGGAACGTGTGACCGCGGGCGAGCAGCTCGGCGCGCAGCTCCACGTAGTTGTAGATCTCGCCGTTCAGGATGACCTGCACGCTGCCATCCTCGTTGCCGACGGGTTGGTCGCCCGTCGTCAGGTCGATGATCGCCAGGCGTGCATGCGCGATGACGGCGGTGTCGAGCGTGACGACGGAGAAACCGTCGGGCCCACGGTGCCGCAGCGTGCGGATCATCGCCGTCGTGCGAACGACGTGCTCGGGCCCCACACCTTCCGGCGAGTAGATGCCTGCGACGCCGCACATGGTCAGTGGCTCGCGCTCAGACGCCGGCTCCGGCCGTTTCCGGTGCGCGCTCGAAGCTCTCACGGTTGGCCGCAAGCCGCGCCGCGCGGATCCCTGCCTCCTGCTTCGCGACGGCGTCGCGCACGATGAAATCCATCGCCCCAACGGCGCCGAAGTACCACCACATGAAGTCGATCTTCAGGTGACTTCCGAAGGTGGAGGAGACGATGAACGCGATGAAGATGCCCTGCAGGACCGTCGCCTGCTCGCGTATTCGCCCCTTCAGGGGATCCGGCAGGTTGGCCCTCTTCACGCGACTGAGCGTCCGGAACGTGACGAAGAACATCCCGAAGAATGGGAGGCTCAACAGCACGCCGCCCTCCGCGAGCATCTGGAACCAGGTCGAGTGGGCGACGAATCCGGCTCCGCGCTTTCCGGCCACGTAGGCGTCCATGGCTTTCGATGCGTAGAACCCGGCGTACCGCGGTGACAGCAGGGAGAAGTTGTCCAGACCGACGCCATGGAGCGGGTACTCCTTGAACATCGTCCATCCGGCTTGCCACAGCTTCAGGCGCGAGTCGGCGGACGAGTCGCGCGTCTGGGAGTCACCGAAGCCCTGGACGAGGCGGTCGACGTAGGCGGCCGGCAGGACCAGCATGAAGAACGCGAAGAGCACACTGATGAGCGAGAACCCGAGGATCTTCTTGTTGGACGTGCACAAGAGGAACAGTGCCACGGCGGCAGCACTCAAGAAGCCGCCGCGCGATCCCGTCACCACGAGTCCGAGGATGTAGAGCGGGATCAGCATGATCGCCATCGTTCGCTCGCGTCCACGGCCGTTGAGGATCCGCATGTAGAGGATGGGAACCGTCATCGCGAGGATCATCGCGATGTAGTTCGCCCCACCGCCCTGACCGACTCCGACGTCCACTCGCTGCGCGCGGATCTCGCCGCCGCCGATTCCCGTGATGAGGATCGTCTTCAGGTTCCAGAGCATCCCGAGCACGTTGGCCCAGAAGAAATGCTGGAGCTTCTCACTCGTGTCCACGAGGTTGACCGTGAACAACATGAGCACCGCGACCTTCATCACCACGATGGACGCGTCGTAGGAATAGACCGGGTCCACCGCCGCGAAGAATGAAGTGCCGAACCCGAGGCCGACGACCAGCGTCCCGAGGAGCATCAGGAGGTTGAATCGGAAGGTCTTCAGGTGCGTGAGCCAGCCCACCCCCACCGCGACCGTGAGCCACATCTGCGGACGGAACCACGTCGGTTGATCCCAGATGTCGGGCCGGAAGTAGTACATGGCGACGAGGAGGATGAGCCCCCAGTACGGTCGGAATACGGCCATGCCGCAGGCGACCGGCGTGTACAGGAGCATGGCGATGAAGCGAAGACCCATCAGCCAACGACCTCCTGCGTCGCGGTCTCCGACGCGAGCGCCTGGAACGCCGAGACCATGCGGTCCCAGCGGTAGTGTCCGGTCACGAACGTGCGTGCCGCGGTCCCGATGCGATCGCGCAACGGGGCGTCCTCGAGGAGTCGAACGGTCGCTGCGGCCAGGTCTTCGTCGCGTTCGGCGACGAGAAGATGCTCACCGTCGGTGGCGGAGACGGCACGCGCGACATCTCCCGTCGATACGACCGGGACTCCGTGTGCGAAGGCCTCGAGGACCTTGTTGGGGATGCCCCGTGAAACGCGAAGGGGAACCAGGCTGACGGCCGCGGCTTCGAGGTGCGGCGCTACCGAGGCCACGGCGCCCGTCACTTCCACGCCGGGAAGCTCCGCCAGCGCCCGAACGGCCCGCGTCGGATTCCGACCCACGATGCGAAATCGCGCTGACGGGCGGCGCGTGCGGATCAGCGGAAGGACCTCCATCGCGGCGCGTCGGACGGCCTCCACGTTCGCCGTGTAGTCCATGGCGCCGACGAAGAGGATGAGGTTCTCGTCGCGCGAGGCACCAGGGGCGACGGATCGCGGGGCATCCACGCCGTTCGGGATCACGCTGACGTCGACCTGCGCGACCGCCGCGCGAAACGCGTCCGCCTCCCGCTCGGAGACGACGACGACGCGATAGCCGCGGCGGACGATCTCCTTCTCGAGCTCACGGACCACGCGCGCCTCGCGGCGATACAACCAGCGCATGGGCCCAAAGGAGTCGTCGGCGTAGGCGCGCCACTTCTCCGAATCGACGTCGACCAGGTCGACGATGACCGGCACGTTCAGCTTCGCTGGCAGATAACGCACCGGCTGAGACGAGTAGACGACGATCAGCTCCGGGTCGATGCCTGTGATGAGGTTCTCGACGAGAACGGTCGTGCGGCGATCGACGAAATGTGCGACCGAGAGCGCCTCACCGCGGAAGAGCGCTGCCGCCATCCGCCCCTTCGATTGGACGGCGGAAATCGGAACCACGTGCACCGATCGGCAACGCTTTTCCAGCTCACCGACGAATGCCAGATCCGCGGTGTCGTCGGCGTGGGTCAGCAGGTGAACCTCGTGGTGCTCACAGAGAGCCTCCATGATCCGGAAGGAGCGAATCTTGTCGCCCTTGTCCGGTGGATAAGGCACTCGATGGACCAAGAGGAGGACGCGCACGGCACATCAGGCCGACGTGACGACCATCGTTCCGAGGATGCGCGCCCGTGACGCCTCCAGGACGTCGACGGCTTTCTTGGTGGACTCGCGGACACCGGCGCCGACCGCGACGACGATGATGACGCCGTCCACGTCGGAGGCCATCAGAGTCGCGTCGGCGTAATCCGTCACGCAGGGGGTGTCGACGACGATGTACTTGAACCCGGCCCCCACCTCGTCGAGGAAGCTCTTGAGCGTCGCAGGAGCCAAGAGACGTGCGGCCGCGACGCCAGCTGCGCCGGCGGCGACGACCGAGAGCCCGGGGATCGGACTCGCCTGGACGACCGATCGGCGGTTCGACTCGTGCCCTGCCAGTGCTTCGCTCAAGCCCGGGCCCGTGCGCACCGCGAGCAGCCCGGCGAGTTCCGGATGACGGAGGTTCGCGTCGACCACGAGCACGTCACCGGCCTCGATCTCGAGGAGGGTGAGCGCGAGGTTGGCCGCGGCGAGGCTCTTGCCTTCCCCCTTGGCGCCACTCGTCACCATGATGACGCGTGGTGCCGGACGGAGCGAGAACAGGTTCGCACGCAGCTTGCGGAACTGCTCGGCCCTGGGATCGGACGGCGAGTGCAGGACGATGAGACGCTCGTCGGGAGCCGCAGTGATACGGCCGGCCGGCGGGTTGAAGGCCGCAACCCGCGCAGCCGTATTCGGCTCGTGCGCCGCGCGCGGCGGCGGGTCGCGGTGCTCGGGCTCGGCGCGTGGCGGATCCGCCGCCCCGATGCCCCCCGAATGCGCAGGTCCGCTCGTCGCGCCGGCGGCCGCGCCCGGCCGATCCAGGAGGCGTTTCCGCTCGCGCTCTTCCGCCGCCTTGCGGAGTGCATCTTCCATCCGTCCCATGCGCCGTCACCTCAACTGGTACGACCGCCGAAGAACGGCAGCCGCAAGAAAGCCTTCTTCACGGGCCCCGCGACGCCGCTCGCAGCGGCGGCCTCCGAGCGGGACTTGAACGTCCACTCGGGCCCTTCGATTTCTCGGATCCCCGCCATCACCGTCTTGTGATCGATCTGCTTCTGGCTTTCCGTGAACGCGACGAGCAACGCCTTGTCGCAGCACAGATTCACCAGTCTCGGGATGCCGCCCGAGTAGCGGTGCACGTACTCCAGTGCCCTGTCGGAGAAGCGCGCCGAATTCAACGGACCGGCCACGCGGAGGCGATGCAGGACGTACTCCCGCGTCTGCTCCTGGTCGAGCGGACCGAGGTGGAATCGGCAGTTGATGCGCTGGCGCAACTGACGCAGCGCGGGGTGGTCGATGCTGTCGCGCAGTTCGGGCTGGCCCACGAGGAGGATCTGGATGAGCTTCTCCGACTCCGTCTCGAGGTTCGAGATCAACCGGACCTCTTCGAGCGTCGCGAGCGGGAGATCCTGGGCCTCGTCGATGAGCAGCACGACGTTGCGGTCCTCCGCAAGGCGGGCCACCAGGAACTGGTTGATGCGCTCGAGCAGCTCGACGCGGTTTGGCTTCACGTCGTCGATGCCGAACTCCTTCGCCACCGCGTAGAGGAGCTGCACCCCGGTGAGCCGCGTGTTGTTCACGACCGCAGTCACCGTCTTGGGATCGAGCCGGCGGAAGAGCGCCCGTGTGAGGGTCGTCTTCCCCGCCCCGACGTCGCCCGTCAGCACGGCGAACCCCTTACGAGCTTCGACGGCGAACGTGAGCTGCGCGAGCGCCTCCGTGTGCTTGCTGCTCGCGAAGAAGAACGACGTGTCCGGGACGTTGTTGAACGGGGCCCGCTCGAATCCGAAGTGGGTCTCGTACATCTCTACCGATTCCCCCAGATGCGCTTCATGAAGTCGATGAGCCACCGCGGGAGGTTGCCCTTCAGGTCCTTGTTGAAGTACATCAAGTGGATGATGAGCAAGGCCGCGAAGAAGCCGAGCACGAGTGACCAGACGATCAAACGCTTGAGCCGGATCTTGCGGAGCTCGCGCCGGCTCAGGAGCGGTGCCACTTCGCCGAGCACCGGCACCGGAAGCGAGTACCGGACCTGGTTCGGACTGGTGAACGACACCGACGTGAACTCGGAGATGAACGCCAGCGCAGCACCGACCATCAGCCCGATGAAGGCGCCGACTCCGAGGAAGATCGGAAGGCTCGGGAAGACCGGATCCATGTCCTTCGCCTCGTCGGGCGTGATGGATGCCAACGGCCGGAAGATGCTGCCTTCCTTGCGCGTGACGCGATCCATGGTCGCCTGCGCGTTCGCCATGACCTTCGTCGTCTTCTCGAACTGGAAGCGCGAGTTGTTCAGGTCGTCGTTCAGCTCGGTGAAGCGCCGCTGCTTCTGCGGCAGCGTCTTCATCTCCGTCTCGAGCTGGGTGACCGACTCGTTCAGCCGCGCGAGCTTGGAATTCGTGGCCTCGATCGACGACTGCAGCGCACGGCGCTGGTTCTCCAGGGCGATCCATGCCGGGTTCTTCGTTTCGGCGATGTCCTGGAGGACGAGCTGCTCGATCTTGCCGAGCTTGGCCTGTTCGGCTTCAAGGATCGCCTTGGCGTCCTTGAATGGCGGCCAGGTCTCCAGGAAGCCCTTGGCGATGAAGTCCTTCACGGCTGCGTCGGCCGCCTGCACCTTGGCCTGCTGCGCCGCGTAGTCCGGGTTGATCTTCTTCGTCGTCGTCGCAGCCGACACTTCCGGTGTCGACTTCAACTGCTCGATGACGTTCTTCAGCGCATCCTGGTCACCGCGCAACTGGGTCTGAAGCGCGTCCTGCGATTCCTTCTGCTTGCCGAGCGTCGCCATGATCCCGCTGGTGGGATCGTTCGCGGCGAAACCACCGCCGTTGACGTTCAGCCACTCTTCCAGGTTGGTCTGCGCGGTCGTGTACGCCGTCTGCGCCGCGACGGTCATGCCCTTCACGGAGCCGTACGCCTTGCGGATGAGGTCCTGGTACCGCCCCATGAAGAGGTCCTGGTACGAGGCGCTCACCTGGTTCACGAACCGCGTGACCTTCTCCGCATCGCGTCCCTGGTACTGGAGCACGAGCAGGTCAGGCCCCGTCTTCTGCGGTGCGCCGATCTTCACCGTCAGTTTCTTGCGCACCTGGTCGATGAGGCGGAGCTTCTCGCGCGGGTTGTTGCGGTTGTAGCCCTCGTTGATGTCGAAGCGATCGATGATCGGCTCGAGGAAGGCCTGCGACTTGATGTCCTCGCTCACGGTCACGAGCAGTTGCTTGTGCGGGATCGGGAATCCCAGGTCCTTGTAGAAGCCGCTCACGACTTCCGGATCCTCGATCACGAGCTGGGTCGTCGCCTCGTACTCCTGCGGCACGAGGAAGCCGACGGCAACCGCGAGAGCCGTGAATCCGACGAGCGGAATCAGCACGGCGAGTCCGCGCCGCTTGATGACGCTGACGTAGTCCTGAACCGTCGGGCCGCTGACTTGTACTTCCGTACTCACGTGGCGTTCCTCATTGACCGGATCCCTCACTCCCCGCCGTCGAGCCCACCGCGAGGCGCCGATGGCCCAAGCCCGCCCGAGCTTCCGAAGCCGCCGAACCCGCCGCCGACGCCGTATCCGCCGTAGTACCCGCCGCCATACCTGCCACCGCCGCTGCCGTCGATGATCCGGATCGCGCGGTCGGTCTCGGAGACGACGCTGGTGACGCGGAACAGACCCGTGAACGGAAGCGAGATCCCCGCCAGGAACGAGTTGATCTTGCCCCAGAACGTCGGTGGGAAGTAGACGACGTCGTTCGGCTTGATCTGGATGTTCCCACCCGACCGCCCCTCGACGAGCATCTCACGAACGTTGATCACCTTGACGCTCGGATGGCGCGGGTCCATCCGGATGACCTTCACGTGGCAGTCGTCGTCGAGGAGGCTCGATGGGCTGTTCACGCGAACCCAGACTTCGAACAACGTGATGTTGCCGGGGTACGGCACCTGCTTGACGATGTAGCCGCCAGTCCCGTAGTTCTGCGCCGCGACGAAGAACTTCTTGCTCACGATCGCGCCCGCGCCCACCGAGATCACCGGGTCCTTCATGTAGAGGGACACCTTGTTCTCGAGCTTGCGCTTGAACTGCTCGGGCGTGAGACCCGCCGCCATCATCTCGCCGAGGACCGGGATGTTGACCTTGCCGTCCATGCGCACGACGAATGGCCCGGTCAGCTGGGCGTTGTTCTGCGTCTCGACGAGGATGGTGTCGCCGACGCCGAACGTGATGTCACCCTCGACCGGATCAGGCGGGTAGAGGTCGCCGAACCCCGTGGTGTTCGCGTCCGGGCCCAGCTCCTTGTAGGTGCTCGGTTCGCCGTTGCCGGCACATCCCCCGAGGAGACCGCCGCACGCCACCAAGAGAACCAACGTGCACACCCTCGACATCCGAGGCACTCCTTCTCCCGATCACCGAACACCCAAGGGCGTCCGGCCATGACGCTCGCAGATCGCGCCGCAGACCGGATCGGAACCGGTAACGGGTCGTCGGACTCCGTCGCGGATCGCTTCTCTTCCCGTGTCGATGACGTCGGGCGTAAAGCCCGACTCATCAATGAGTTTTCGGCGATCCGCTCACGGGGAGTGAAGTGGACGCATCGCCGCTACCCAATCGAGGCAACATGATAGTCGCACCCAAAAGCTAGGCGAAGAGGCGGATTCGTCCACTTCTGCGGCCGCAACCCGTGTCCGGGGAAGGCAGATCGGGCGATTTGCCCGGGGTCACTCCCGGGGCCGGGCGCGGTGGAAGCCTCCGCCCGGGCACGGCCTAGGGCGTGCGCGGGAGCTTCTCGACCCGGGCGAACAGGGAGAACTTGATGATGCTCCAAAGCGCCGGGAACCCATCTCGCCAGCTGATCTTCTTCCCCTCGGCGAAGTCGCGACCGCTGTAGGAGATCGGGACCTCGTAGACGCGGCAGCCCATCTTGGCGACCTTGGCGGTGATCTCGGGCTCGATGCCGAATCGGTTCGTCTCGAGTTTCATGTTCTGCACGACCGCACGGCGGAAGACCTTGTAGCAGGTCTCCATGTCCGTGAGGTTCAGGTTCGTGAAGACGTTGCTCACGAACGTGAGAAAGCGGTTCGCGACGTAGTGGAAGTACAGATGGACACGGTGGGGGCCGCCGAGGAAGCGCGACCCGAAGACCACGTCGGCCCGACCGTCGACGATTGGCGCGATGAGCTGGAAGTACTCCTTCGGGTCGTACTCGAGGTCCGCGTCCTGGATGATGATCACGTCACCGCGCACCTCCTGGAAACCCGTGCGGATCGCGGCGCCCTTCCCCTGGTTCACCTTGTGGTGGATCACCCGGAGGTTCGGGTGCTTCTCCTTCAACTTCTCGAGGAGTTCGCCGGAACCGTCCTTGGAGCAGTCGTTGACGGCGATGATCTCCTTCTCGAGTTCGACGGCCTGCACGCGGCGGAGGATCTCCTCGAGCGTTTTCGTTTCGTTGTAAACGGGCATGACGACGGACAGGAGCATCAGCTTTCTCCGAGGCGCGCGCCGTAGTGGCGACGGTAGTAGTCCTGGTACTCGCCCGACTTGATCCGCTGCCACCACCCCAGATGCTCCTGGTACCAGCGGACCGTTTCCGAGAGTCCCTCCTCGAACCGCACCTGGGGCTTCCACCCCAGCTCGCGGTGCGACTTCGTGGCGTCGATCGCGTAGCGGCGGTCGTGCCCCAGTCGATCGGCCACGTGGCGGATCAGGCTTTCGGGCCGGCCCACCGCGCGCAGGATCGCTTTCACGACCTGCATGTTGGGGAGCTCGTTGTCGCTCCCGAAGTTGTAGACCTCGCCCACACGGCCCTTGGAGCGAGCCGCATCGACGCCGCGGCAGTGGTCGAGCACGTGGATCCAGTCGCGCACCTGCATCCCGTCGCCGTACACCGGCAGCTCCTTCCCTTCGACGGCGTTGCTGATCATCAGGGGAATCAGCTTCTCGGGGAACTGGAACGGACCGTAGTTGTTCGAGCAGCGGGTGATCACGGCCGCGAGTCCGTGCGTGTGGACGGCCGCACGCACGAGGAGGTCGCTCGACGCCTTCGACGCCGCGTACGGGCTGTTCGGAGCGAGCGGGGTCGTCTCGGTGAACTTGCCCGTCGGCCCGAGCGAGCCGTAGACCTCGTCCGTGGAGACGTGAACGAACTTCTTGACCTTCCAGCGACGGGCCAGGTCGAGCATGACCTGCGTCCCGAGCACGTTCGTGCGGAGGAAGGCTCCTGCGTCCTCGATGGAGCGATCGACGTGGGACTCGGCCGCGAAGTGGACGATCTCGTCGATCGGCTCGTCGATCGCGCGCGCCATGGCGGCAGCATCCGAGATGTCGGCCTTCACGAACCGGTAGCGCGGGTTCCCCTCGACCTCCGCGAGGTTCTCCAGGTTGCCTGAGTACGTGAGCGCGTCGACGTTCACGAGGCGCACGGACGGGTCGGATCGGAGCAGCCAACACACGTAGTTGCTGCCGATGAAACCGGCGCCGCCGGTGATGAGGATGGTGGTCATCGAAGAGCCTTCGGGTCGGTCGCCACCGCCCCGACGCGGATCACTTCAGTCCACCGGTTGCGGCGAATGCATCCAGGGCTTCGTCCCACGGACGCATGAGGTTTCCGATAGTCGCTTCGAGCACGGCGTTTCTCAAGACGGAGAAGGCCGGGCGAACGGCCGGGGCGCCGAACTCGGCCGTCGAGATCGGCGTGACGCCGACATCCAGGCCGGCGCGTTTCAGGATGGCTTCGGCGAACGCGTGCCACGTTGCCTGACCGCGATTTGCGACGTGGATCGTGCCCAAGAGCCCGGCGTCCATGATTCGCAGGATCTGTTCCGCGACGTCGGGGGCGTAGGTGGGAGCACCGGTCTGATCCTTCACCACGCGAAGAGGTTTTCCTTCACGAGCCAGGCGCACCATGGTCGCCGCGAAGTGCCGCCCGTCAGGCCCGTAGAGCCACTGCGTCCGCGCGATCACGTGGCGCGGATTGCGCTCGCGCACGAGCCTCTCCCCCGCCTCCTTCGTCCGCCCGTAGGCGCTCTTCGGAGCGACGGGGTCCGTCTCGACGTAGGGCACGGACGTATTGCCGTCGAAGACGAAGTCCGTCGAGACGTGAACGATCACCGCGCCGACCTCGTGAGCCGCTTGCGACGCAAAGCCTGGAGCGAGGGCGTTCACGCGCCACGCGAGGTCGGACTCGGTTTCGGCGCGATCGACGGCGGTGTACGCGGCCGCGTTCACCACGACGGCCGGTCGCGACTCCTCTACGGCCGCGCGGACGGCGGCAAAGTCACAGACGTCCAACGCAGCCACGTCGTCGACGGCGTGGTGCGCCGTCGGGATCACCCGGTAGCGACGCGCGAGGACTTCGCGGAGGCGCCGGCCGAGCATGCCGCGCGCACCGAGCAGGAGCGCCTTGTCCATGGGGTCAGCGGTTCAGGGACGGTTCGCGCCGCCGTCGTGCACGAGGTTCGACGCGCGATGGAGCGACTCGAACGTACCGGCGTCCGTCCACCAGCCGTCCAGCTTCTCCCACGTCATGGCGTTCAGCTTGATGTACGCGTTGTTGACGTCGGTGATCTCGAGCTCGCCGCGAGCACTCGGCTTCAGCGTGCGGATGATCTCGAAGACCCGGTGGTCGAACATGTAGATGCCGATGACGGCGAAGTTCGACTTGGGCTTCTTGGGCTTCTCTTCGATGCTGACGACGCGGCTCCCGTCGAGCTCGGCGACGCCGAAGCGCTCCGGATCCGTCACTTCCTTCAGCAGGATCTTGGCGCCGAAGTTGCTGTTCTCGAAGGTCTGGACGGCCTTCTTGATGTTGTTCTCGATGATGTTGTCACCGAGGACGACGCAGACGCGCTCGCCGTCCGCGAAGTGCTCGCAGAGACGCAGGGCGTCGGCGATGCCCGCCTCGCCCTGTTGGTAGGTGTAGTTCAGGTGCTTCAGCCCGAACTCGCTTCCGTTGCCGAGGAGCCGCAGGAAGTCGCCCGCGTTGTTCCCGCCCGTGACCAGCATGATGTCGGTGATACCCGCGCCGACGAGGCACTCGATCGGGTAGTACACCATCGGCTTGTTCCAGACGGGCAGCAGGTGCTTGTTCGTCACCCGCGTCAACGGGTGAAGCCGCGTCCCCAGTCCTCCTGCGAGGATGATCCCCTTCATACACGCTCCTTGTCGCGAGCAGCTCCGCGCAACGACAAGAACCATGCGACGGTCTGCTTCAATCCGGCACTGAGCGAAACGTCCGGCGTGTAACCGAGTACGTCTCGCGCACGGCCGATGTCGGCAAGCGAGTGCTTCACGTCACCGGCGCGCTCGGGAGCATACGTCGCCTTCGGCGACACGCCCATCTCGGCGGCGATGATCTTCAGGAGTTCGTTGAGTGTGGTCCGCACGCCGTTCCCGATGTTGAAGACCTGCCCCGCCGCGTTCGGTCGCTCGGCTGCCAGGATGTTGGCGCGAACCGCGTTCTTCACGAACGTGAAGTCGCGGCTCTGCTCGCCGTCTCCATAGATCGTGGGGCTCTGTCCTTTCGTGAACGCGTCGATGAACCGCGGAATCACGGCCGCATAGGCCGAGTCCGGCTTCTGCTTCGGTCCGAAGATGTTGAAGTAGCGCAGCGCGACGCATTCGAGTCCGTAGGCGCTCGTGAAAACCCGGCAGAGGTTCTCGCCGTGGAGCTTGTCCGCGGCGTACGGGCTCTTCGGATTCGGCGCCATGGTCTCGATCTTGGGCAGCGTCGGCGTGTCGCCGTAGGCGGACGACGACGCCGAGTACACGACGCGCCGCACGCCCGCCGCCTTCGCCGCCATCATCACGTTGAGGGTGCCCGCCGCGTTCACCTGGAACGACGTCATCGGATCTTCGATGCTGCGTGGAACGCTCGGCATGGCTGCCAGGTGGAAGACCGTGTCGATTCCTCGGCAGGCGGCCGCCATCTCCTCCGCCTGGCGGATGTCCACGTTGCGAACCTCGATCCGATCCTTCACCGCGGCGAGGTTGGCGAGATCGCCCGTCGAGAGGTTGTCGACGACGCGGACCTTCGCGCCGCGCTCGAGAAGTCCTTCGACGAGATTGGAGCCGATGAACCCGGCTCCACCGGTGACGAGGCAATTCATGAGTTTCCTCCGACCGGTTGGCCGGTTCGTGCGGGACGCCCGTACTTCGTCAGGAGGACGTCGGCAATTCGCGTCGCTGCGCGGCCGTCCCACAGGTCCGGCACGCGTGTCGGTTGATGACCCTGGCGGATGATGCGCAGGGCTTCCTCGCGGACGCGCGCGGGATCGGTCCCCACGAGCTTGTTGATGCCCACTTCGACGGTGACGGGGCGCTCGGTGTTCTCACGGAGCGTGAGGCACGGAACCTGCACGAGGCACGCCTCCTCCTGGATCCCGCCCGAGTCCGTGAGCAGCAGTTTCGCCTGGTCCATCAGTGCCAGGAAGTCCAGGTATCGGAGCGGGTCGCAGAGGATCAGTCCCGGCCGCGTCGCCGCGTCGATGCCGAACTCCGTCAGGCGCGTGCGTGTGCGCGGGTGGATCGGGAACACGAGCGGACACTCGCGAGCGACGTCGCAGAGCGCCTCCATCAGGGGCTTCAACCGCGCCGGATCGTCGACGTTCGCGGGACGATGGAGCGTCAGCACTCCGAACCCGCGCGGCTTCAGCCCCAGCGTGGCGAGCGCCTTGCTCGCGCGGGCCTTCTCCCGAAAGCGCACGAGGGTGTCGATCATCACGTTGCCCGAGAGGACGACGCGCTCGTCGGGCACGCCATCGTGCTTCAAGTTGCGGATGCCGGACGGCTCCGTCACGAAGAGGACGTCGGAGATCGAGTCCGTGAGGATGCGGTTGATCTCCTCCGGCATGGTGCGGTCGAACGAGCGAAGCCCGGCCTCGACGTGGGCGACGGGGATGCCCTTCTTCACCGCGACCAGCGCGCAAGCGATCGTGCTGTTGACGTCACCGACGACCACCACGACGTCGGGTCGATCCTCGTCCAGGAGCGGCTCGAACCGCGTCATGATCTCGGCCGTCTGGCGCGCGTGCGTTCCCGAGCCGACGTTCAGATTCCGCCACGGGTCCGGAATCTCCAGGTCGTCGAAGAACGTGTCGGACATGTTCCGGTCGTAGTGCTGACCCGTGTGCACGATCCGGTGACGCACGTCTTCCATGGCGGCAAACGCCCAGGAGAGCGGGGCCACCTTCATGAAGTTCGGTCGCGCGCCGGCGATCGTGATGACGTCGAGACGCGGACGGCTCATCGTGCTCCTTCCGTCTGCAACCAGGCGGCGAAGTGCTTGAGGCCTTCCTCGAGCGGGAAGGACGGGTTGTATCCGAGGTCACGGCGCGCATGCGACACGTCCGCGAACGTGGTCTTCACGTCGCCAGGCTGCTCGGGCTGACGATCGAGGATCGCCTTCTTCCCGAGGACTCGTTCCAACGCGGAAATCAGCTCGGAGAGCGTGATGGTGCGCGACTCTCCCAGGTTGTAGACGTTGAAACCCTTCGCCCGGTCGATCGACCGGACGACCCCGTCGATGATGTCGGCGATGTAGGTGTAGTCGCGCCGCGTGGACCCGTCACCGAAGAACGGAACGGGCTTCCCCGCCAGGATCAAGCGAGCGAACTTGTGGATCGCCATCTCGGGGCGCTGGCGCGGACCGTAGACGGTGAAGAACCGCAGGCACGTCACGGGAAGCCCGTGGAGGTGCGAGTACGTGTGGGCAATCAGTTCGCCCGCCTTCTTCGTCGCGGCGTACGGCGACACGGGTGCGTCTACCCGGTCGTCCTCCGAGAACGGAACCTTCTCGTTGTTGCCGTAGACGGACGACGACGAGGCGAACACGAAGCGCTCGACCTTCGTCTTCACGGCGGCGTCGAGCATGTTCGTGGTGCCGACGAGGTTCACGTCCGTGTAGAGCGCCGGGTCGTCGATCGACGGTCGCACGCCCGCCATGGCGGCCAGGTGGACGACGATGCTCGGGCGCACGCGCTCATGCACCTGGAACATCGCCGCGCGATCGCGGATGTCGCACTCCAAGAGCTCGACCGAGCCGCCGGCGCGGCGGATCGCCTCCACGTTCCGGCGCTTGATCGCAGGGTCGTAGAACGTGTTGAAGTTGTCGACGATGACGACGCGATCGCCGCGCGCGAGCAACGCCTCGCAGAGGTGCGAGCCGATGAAGCCAGCGCCGCCGGTGACGAGGATCGTGCTCATGTCAGAGCCGGACGATCCGGGCCGGGCCCGTCAGTCCCTTCAGCATGTTCCGCGTGTCGATGACGACCTTGGCGTGTTTGGCGACGAGCTTGGCATCGAAGGCCGAATGGTCCGTGACGACGACGACGCAATCGGCGGCCGACAGCTGCTCGGCATCGAACGGCACCGCCTTCATGACGCGCTTCTCGAAGTGAAGCTCGGACGAGTGCGGATCGCAGTAGTTGACCTCCGCTCCGCGGTGGCGCAGGAGCTCGATGACGTCGAGCGCTGGCGACTCGCGGCAGTCGCTGACGTTCTTCTTGTAGGCGGCGCCCAGGATCAGGACCTTCGAACCGTTGACGGCCTTCTTGTCTTCGTTGAGCGTCTCCGACACCAGCTCGACGACGTAGTCGGGCATGTGGCTGTTGACGTCGCCGGCGAGTTCGATGAAGCGGGCGTTGTAGTTCAACGTCTTCAGCTTCCACGAGAGGTAGTGCGGGTCGATGGGGATGCAGTGGCCCCCGAGTCCCGGCCCCGGGAAGAAGGGCATGAAGCCGAACGGCTTGGTCGCCGCGGCCTCGATGACCTCCCACACGTCGCAGCCGAGCTTCTTGCACATGATCGCCATCTCGTTGACGAGGCCGATGTTCACGCTGCGGAAGGTGTTCTCGAGGAGCTTCACCATCTCGGCGGACTCGGGGCTCGACACGACGACGACGCGGTCGACGGCGCACGAGTAGAGCGCGTGCGTGAGCTGGCGGCACGCTTCCGTGCGACCGCCGATGACCTTGGGCGTGTTCTTGGTCTTGAACGTGGGGTTGCCCGGATCGACGCGCTCCGGCGAGAACGACAGGAAGATGTCCTGGCCGGCCTTCATCCCCTTCTTCTCGAGCTCGGGGAGGATGACCTCGGTCGTCGTGCCGGGGTACGTCGTGCTCTCGAGCACGATCAGCTGGCCCTTTCGGATGCGCTGGGCGACCTCGCGGGTCGCCGACACGATGTAGGAGATGTCCGGATCCTTGCTCTTGCGGAGCGGCGTGGGGACGCAGATCGAGATGGTGTCGCACTGCCCGAGCGAATCATCGGGCAACGCAGCACGGAGCTTCCCTTCCTTCACGAACGGCGCGAGCTCGTGATCGTGGATGTCACCCACGTACGACTTCGCCTCGTTGACCGCCTTGACGCGCTTCGGATCGACGTCGTAGCCGATCACCTTGAAGCCGGCGCGGGCGAACTCCAGCGCGAGCGGGAGCCCGACGTAGCCCAGGCCGATCACTCCACAGGTCGCCGTTCGGTCCTTGATGCGGCGCATCAACTCCTGTGCGACGCTGGAAAGCTGTTCCGTCATGACTCCTCTCACTCCACCGTGACGCTCTTCGCCAGATTCCTGGGCTGGTCGACGTCGCAACCGCGACGCCGCGCCGTCCAGTAGGCCAGAAGCTGCAGCGGCACCACATTCACCATCGGTGACAGCACGGTGTCGACTTCAGGCACCGTGATCGTGAGCTCGGCCAGCCGGCCCACTCGCTCGTCACCTTCATTGACCAATGCGAGGATGCGCCCGCCTCGAGCGCGAACCTCCTCGATGTTTCCGACGACCTTGTCGTACACCTGCCCCCGCGTCGCGATCGCGACGACTGGGAGCGTCTCGTCGATGAGCGCGATGGGTCCGTGCTTCATCTCTCCCGCCGGGTATCCCTCGGCGTGGATGTACGAGATTTCCTTCAGTTTGAGCGCCCCCTCGAGGGCGATCGGGTAGCAGATCCCGCGTCCCAGGAAGAGAAAGTCACGTGCCTCGAAGAACCGCTCCGCCACATCCTGGATCTGCGCCGACGTCCCCAGCGCCCGCACGATGAACTGCGGGAGGCGCCGGAGCTGATCGACGACGCGACGGATGTCTGCCGGTGTGAGCGTTCCGCGGGCCTGGCCGATGCGCAGCGCCAGAAGCAGCATCCCGACGAGTTGGCCCATGAAGGCCTTCGTCGACGCGACGCCGATCTCCGGGCCCGCGTGCGTCATCACGCGACCGGTGCACTCACGCGCGATCGTCGAGCCGACGACGTTGCAGAGTCCGACCGTGCGGCAGTTGAAATCGACCTTCGCCCGGCGGATCGCGGCGATCGTGTCCGCCGTCTCCCCCGATTGCGAGATCGCGATCACGAGACTGCGCCCGTCCAGGATCGGATCGCGGTAGCGCATCTCGGACGCGTAGTCGACGTCGACGGGGATCCGCGCGAGCTTCTCCAGGTAGAACTTCCCGACGAGACCCGCGTGCCAAGAGGTCCCGCAGGCGACGATCGTGATGCGGTTCAAGTGCCGGAGCGCGTCGTCGGAAACGTTCAGCTCGTCGAGGACGATGGTGCCGTCCTGCTCGTCGATGCGGCCGATGAGGTTGTCCGTGACGACGGTGGGCTGGTCGTGGATCTCCTTGAGCATGAAGTGCTCGAACCCGCCTTTTTCGGCCTGGGCGAGATCCCAAGTGACCGTCGTCACCGGGCGCGTGACCTCGCGGCCGGAGAAGTCGTAGATCTTCACGCTGTTGGGCGTGACGACGGCGATGTCCCGATCCTCGAGGAAGATCACGCGCTTCGTGTATTCGATGACGGCCGCGACGTCGCTCGCGACCATGTTGCGCCCATCCGCGAGGCCGACGATCAGCGGGCTGTCCTTCCGCACGCCGACGACGACGCCCGGGTGATCGCGATGGATCACGGACACGCCAAAGGACCCGGAAAGGTCGTTCACGGCCGCGACGACGGCGGACAACAGGTCGCCCTTGTCGTGGTGCTCGATCAGGTGCGGGATGACTTCACTGTCCGTCTCGGAAGCGAAGACGTGTCCGCGCTCCACGAGCATCTCGCGCAGCTCGCGGTAATTCTCGATGATGCCGTTGTGCACGGCGACGATGGCGCCATTGCCGCTCGTGTGCGGGTGCGCGTTGTGCTCGCTCGGGCGGCCGTGAGTCGCCCAGCGCGTGTGCCCCAGCCCGGTCCGTCCGTGCAGTGCCGTCCCGTTCAGGACCTCTTCGAGCCGTCGGAGCTTGCCGACCTCACGCACGACCTTCAGTTCGCCGCCGTCGATCACGGCGATGCCGGCGGAGTCGTAGCCGCGATACTCGAGGCGCTTCAGCCCACCGAGGATCATGGGGACGACCGGCATGTCCGTCGACGCACAACCAATGATTCCGCACATGTTTTTGGACTTCGGCCGGCGACTCGAGGATCAGCCGCAACGGCGCAGCGCGAAACTTAGCAATCCGACTCCCGTGAAACCCTTTTGAACCCGAGTGGTAGGCCGAGCGGTTGGACCGCCCCGGAGTGTTGATCGAACCCGAACCGATGGGGACTTGATCCGTTCGTGCGCAGCGGGTTTGCGCAAGAGCGCTGGAGTCAGCGCGAGACGCGGGGCCGGAAGTAGTCGAACGTCTTCTGCAAGCCTTCCTTGAGCTCGACCTTCGGGCTCCATCCGAGCAGCGATTTCGCCCGTGTGATGTCGGGCTGTCGGACCTTGGGATCGTCCACCGGAAGAGGCTTGTTGACGATGCGACTCTTCGAGCCCGTCATGGAGAGGATCTCGCGGGCGAACTCCAGAATCGTCATCTCCTTGGGGTTGCCGATGTTCACGGGGTCGTGCAGATCCGACATCATCAGGCGGTAGATGCCGTCGACGAGATCCGAGCAGTAACAGAAGGATCGAGTCTGGTTGCCGTCACCGAAGACGGTCAAGTCTTCCCCGCGCAGCGCCTGCCCCATGAACGCCGGGAGCACGCGGCCGTCGTTGAGGCGCATCCGGGGGCCGTAGGTGTTGAAGATGCGGACGATGCCCGCATTGACACCATGGGTGCGGTGGTAGGCCATCGTCATCGCCTCGGCGAAGCGCTTGGCCTCGTCGTAGACGCCGCGCGGTCCCACGGGGTTGACGTTGCCCCAGTACGACTCGGGCTGCGGGTGGACGAGCGGGTCTCCGTACACCTCGCTCGTCGAGGCGAGGATGAAGCGGGCCTTCTTGGCCTTCGCCAGCCCGAGAGCCTTGTGCGTCCCGAGCGATCCGACCTTCAGCGTTTGGATCGGAAGCTGGAGGTAGTCGATGGGGCTCGCCGGTGAGGCGAAGTGGAGGATGTAGTCCACGGGCCCCTCGACGTAGATGTAGTCCGTCACATCGTGCTCGACGAACCGGAAACCCTTGCGCCCCATCAGGTGGGCGATGTTCTCCGGACTTCCCGTGACGAGGTTGTCGACGCAGACGACGTCGAGGCCCTTGTCCAACATGAAGTCGGCGAGATGTGAACCGAGGAAGCCGGCGCCACCCGTGATCAGAACGCGTGCCATGTGGAGGTCTCGGGTCTCCGAAATGCGGATCGGGCTCGAAGGTGAGCCCAAGGTTTAGCGGCGGTCAGGGGCGACCGGAAGCCCCGGCCCGCCCAAGCACCATGAACGGCGCTAGAAGAGCGACGTCTTGTGGGCCTCGACGAAGCCGGTGTCGAAGTCGCCCGAGCGGAAAGCCGCGTTTTCCAGGACCTTCAGGAAGAACGGAATGGTCGTCGCGACTCCTTCGACCTGCATCTCGCCGAGGGCTCGCGCCAACGTGGACATCGTCTCCTCACGCGTGCTGCGGAATGCGATGACCTTGGCGAGCAGGCTGTCGTAATGCGGCGGGATCGTGTACCCCGAATAGAGGTGCGAGTCGACGCGCACGCCAGGTCCGCCCGGCGGGAGGTAGTTCGTGACCTTGCCGGGGTTCGGCCGGAAGTTGTTGGCTGGATCCTCGGCGTTTACCCGCACTTCGATCGCATGCCCGCGGACGACGATGTCCTCCTGCCGGAAAGGCAGCTCGCCTCCGGCAGCGATCCGGATCTGCTCCTTCACGAGGTCGACGCCCGTCACGATCTCCGTGACCGGGTGCTCGACCTGGATGCGGGAGTTCATCTCCATGAAGTAGAAGTTGCGGTGCCGATCCACGAGAAACTCGACGGTCCCGGCGTTGACGTAGTTGCCGGCCCGCGCGAACCGTACCGCCGCCTCCCCCATGGCCCTGCGCAGCTCGGGCGTCATGATCGGCGAGGGCGACTCCTCGATCAGCTTCTGATGTCGCCGCTGGACGGAGCAGTCGCGCTCTCCCAGGTAGACGATGTTGCCGTGCGCGTCCGCGAGGATCTGGATCTCGACGTGTCGGGGCCGCTCGACGAACCGCTCGATGTAGATGCTCGAGTCGGCGAACGCCGCCTGCGCCTCCGCCTTCGCCTGCGCGAAGCCCGAGAGGAGCGACATCTCGTTGTGCGCCACGCGCATTCCGCGACCACCCCCGCCGGCCGCAGCCTTGATCATCACGGGGTAGCCGATCTTCGCGGCGACCTTGCGTGCCTCCTCCTCGTCTGGGACGAGGCCGTCGCTGCCGGGGACCGTGGGAACCCCGGCCACGCGGGCGAGGTCACGCGCGCGCGCCTTGTTGCCCACGGCCTCGATGGTCTCGGGGCTCGGGCCGATGAACGTGATGTTGCAGGCCTTGCAGACTTCGGCGAACCGCGACCGCTCGGAGAGGAAGCCGTAGCCCGGGTGGATGGCGTCCACGTCGGCGATCTCGGCGGCCGCGATGATCCGCGGGATGTCGAGGTACGACTTGAGGCTCGGGCCGGGGCCGATGCAGATCGTCTCGTCGGCGTAACGAAGGTGCAGCGCATCCTCGTCGACCTCCGAGTAGACCGCCACGGTCTCGATTCCGAGCTCCTTGCACGCGCGGATGATCCGGACGGCGATTTCGCCGCGGTTGGCCACGAGAATGCGCTGGAACATCTTCACGTCATCGCTTGATGAGGAAGAGAGGCTGGTTGAACTCCACCGCCTCTTGGTTCTCGACCAGGACGTCGATGATCGTGCCGGACATCTCGGCCTTGATCTCGTTGAAGACCTTCATGGCTTCGATGAGACAGAGGACCGTGTCAGGCCCGACCTTGTCGCCCGCCTTCACGAACGCATCCGCGTCCGGCGACGCGGACTTGTAGAACGTGCCGACGATCGGCGAGTTGAACGTCACCGTGTCTTCCGCGGGGCGGGTCGGTGTCGTCGCGCGCGGCGTCGCGGCTGAGGCGGGCGCAGCCGATGGAACGGCGGCCTGCGGAGGCGCAAACGCGTAGGCCGGCATGGCCGCAACCTGCGGTGGGGCGGCCTTTTTCAGCACGCACTTCCGGCCGTCTTCCGCGATCTCGAGCTCGACGAGGTTGTTCTCGTTCATGAGCGAGACGAGCTTCCTCAGTTCCTTCAGGTCCATCCTGGCGACCCCCGGGGCGCGCGTACAAACGGTCCGTCGTTCCGATTCCAACAAAGCGGCGCCTAATCTACCCCGGGGGGAGGGGGCGTCAACGGAGCGCAGCTCGCCGCGCGCGATCCCGCCACACCTACCGGGGCTCGGAATCTCGAACCGGACCGCAATCCGAGACGCTCCCGGCGATCAGATCCAAGACGTGCCGCGCGGGGCGCGCGATGAATCCCAGGCACTCCACGGCGCCTTTCGGGCTTCCCGGCAGGTTCACGATGAGCTTGTCGTTCACCGTGCCGGCAGTGGCGCGGGAACCGGCCGCGTAGACCGTTTTCTTGAGCGATTCGCTCCGCATGAGCTCGCCGAATCCCGGGAGCTCGCGCGTGATCTCCCGGCGCGTCACGTCCGGCGTGACGTCGCGCGGCGCGGCGCCGGTGCCACCCGTGGTCAGGATGATCCGGATACGTGGGTTCCTCACGAGCGACCGGAGCCTGCGACCCAGTTCACCCTCGTCGTCCGGCGAGATCGTGACGCTCGGCTCGGGCAGCTCGTACCCGAGGAGCCAGAGCTCGTCCAGGAGCAACGGCGACGAGGCATCCTCCCGCACGCCCGCCGATGCGCGGTCAGACGCGACGAGCACGTGGGCTCCGATCCCGTTCGCCGGCTGTCCCATGCGCCCATCCCGGAGGATCGAGCCCGCTGGAACGAACACCCGCGCCCCGCCCACGAGCGCCCTCACCAGCGCCAGGCCGTCGGAGTCGCTCATTTCTCGCGAACCCACGTCCCGCTCTTCCCGCCCTCCTTGCGCAAGAGGCGGATCTCCCCGATCGAGGCGCGACGATCCACGGCCTTCGTCATGTCGTAGACGGTCAGTGCCGCGACCGATACGGCGGTCATCGCTTCCATCTCGACACCGGTGCGGTCGATGGCGACTGTGGTCGCCCGGATGCACAACACCGTCTCCCCCATGGGTTCGAACGTCACGTCGACGTCCGTGAGTCGGAGCGGGTGGCACAGAGGGATCAGCGTGCTGGTGTGCTTCGCGCCCTGAATTCCGGCGACGCGCGCCACGTCGAGCACGGGACCTTTCGGAAGCTCGCCCGACAGAACCCGGCGAAGCGTCCCCGGGGCGAAGAACACCCGCGCCTCGGCCACGGCGAGCCGGCGTGTCTCCGGTTTCGGCGACACGTCGACCATGCGGGGCGTGCCGTCCTCCGTCACGTGCGTGAGATCGGTCAACTCAACCTCCGATCGTCGACATGTGGAAGGTGCGGAGATCGTAGTGCTTCTCGGGCTTCACGAGGAGCACGCGCGCGAAGATCCGTTCGATGCCCTCGTCCGTCGGCCGGGCCAGGGCTTCCGTCATCGAGAGCGCGCCCTCGTCCAGGAGGCAGCCCCGAAGCTCGCCGCGCGCGTTCAATCGAACCCGGTTGCAGTTCTCGCAGAACTTCGCGCTGACTGGCGAGATGATGCCCACCGTTCCGGCCGCCCCTGGGAATCGCCAATAACGAGCCGGGCCGTTGCCAGCGGGGCCACGATCCGGAACGAAGCCGGCGGCCTCGATTCGTTGTTCGATCTCGGCGGCGGGTACGACCAGTTCCGCGCGATCGTGCCACTCGCCGTAGGGCATGAACTCGATGAATCGGACGTGGTAGGCCGTGCGTTTCGTGAGGCCGAGGAACTCCTCGATCTCGTCGTCGTTGTACCCGCGGAGCAGGACGGCGTTGAGCTTGATGGTCTGGAAGCCAACCCGCGTCGCCGCCTCCAGCCCTTCGAGAACCTTCGGCAGCGCGTCCAGGCGAGCGAGGCGCATGAACGTGTCGCGGCGGAACGAGTCGATGGAGATGTTCACCTTGTCGATGCCCGCCGCCCGGAGGCCCTCGGCATGCTGGGCCAGGAGGAGACCGTTCGTCGAGATGGCCAGGCTCTCGATCCCGGGGATCTGGCGGACGCGCCCGATGAACGGGACGAGTTCGCGCCGGACGAGCGGCTCGCCGCCCGTGAAGCGGAACTTCGTGACGCCGAGCCGGACCGCCACGCGGATGATCCGCTCGATCTGCTCGTAGGAGAGCACATCGCCCTTCTCGAACAGGTCCGTGCCCTCGGCCGGCATGCAGTACTCGCAGCGGAGATTGCAGCGGTCCGTGACCGAGATCCGAAGGTAGTTGATCAGGCGTCCGTAGCGGTCGACGAGCATGCTGGGCTCCGGCGAACGGTGAGCGCGCATGGTACGCCGCCGCGCGTGATGCGGACAATCCAAGTCACGGCTCAGTGCCAGCCGCGATCCCGAGGCCGGAACTTCGTTGCAGCGGAAAGCCCGTCCCTGTACCCTCTTGCCCTCATGCCGGGCGCGGCTGAGCGCGCTCCGAGGACACAGATGTCAGAGAAGAAACAAGAATGGGGCAGCCGGCTCGGGGTCATCCTGGCGGTTGCGGGATCGGCGGTGGGATTGGGGAACTTCCTGCGGTTCCCCGGCCAGGTCGCCAAGCACGGCGGCGGCGCCTTCATGATCCCCTACTTCTGCGCGCTGCTGTTCCTCGGGATCCCAATCGGCTGGGCTGAATGGGCCATGGCCCGCTATGGCGGCCGCAAAGGCTTCCACTCGGCCCCCGGCGTCATGGGAGTCCTCGGCAAGGGGTCGGTCGCACGCTTCATCGGCGTGATCGGCGTCCTCATCCCGCTGGGCGTGTACTTCTACTACGTGCTCATCGAATCCTGGTGCCTTGGATACTGCTGGGAGTACATCACCGGGGGGATCGGCATCGACGCGGGCAAGCCGTTCCCCCAGCAGATCGCAGCCTCCACCTCGCATTTCGCCGGCTTCACCGGAAACGCGGCTGACGGCTCCGTCTTCCAACTCGGCGGCGAGCACACGACCGCGATGGTGTTCTGGGGGATCACCACCTTCCTGAACGTGTGGCTCCTCTACCGCGGGCTTTCGAAGGGCATCGAGGCGTTCTGCAAATGGGCCATGCCGGCGATGGCGGTCGCTGCCGCCATCGTGCTCGCGCGCGTGCTCACGCTGGACCCGGACCCGGCCCATCCTGATCAGACCGTGAACGCGGGGCTCGGATACATGTGGAACCCCGACTTCTCGGCGCTCCGCGACCCCCAATCGTGGTTGGATGCAGCTGGGCAGATCTTCTTCAGCCTTTCGGTCGGGTTCGGCGTCGTGATCAACTACGCGTCGTACTTGAAGAAGAAGGACGACATCGTCCTCTCGGGCCTGACCGCGTCCGCGACGAACGAGTTCTTCGAGGTCGGGTTCGGCGGACTCATCACGATTCCCGCCGCATTCATCTTCTTCGGACTCTCGATGAGCGATGGAAGCGTAGTGCCGGGTGGGACCTTCGGGCTCGGCTTCCAGACGCTCCCCGTGGTGTTCGCGAACATGCACTTCGGCAACGCCGTCGGAGCGATCTGGTTCTTCATGCTCTTCCTGGCCGCCATCACCAGTTCGCTCTCCATGCTGCAGCCGACGCTGGCGTTTCTCGAAGAGGCGCTCGGGTGGAGTCGCAAGAAGGGCGTGACGATCCTGACGCTGGTCGCGATCGCGGGGAATCTCCTCGTGATGAATTACAGCAAGGGGCTGGCGGCACTCGATGCGATCGACTCGTGGGTCGGAACGCTCTTGATCTTCGTGCTCGCAACGGCGCAGATCATCTGCTTCGCGTGGATCTTCGGGATCGACCGCGGGCTCCGCGAGGCGCACCACGGTGCACAGCTCCGGATCCCAGGGTTCTACAAGCCGATCATCAAGTATCTGACACCCGCGTACCTGCTCATCGTGTTCGGCGCGTTCTGCTACCAGAACCTGGGTGACTGGATCACCGCCACGTTCAACGATCGCGGTCGATCCATCGCCATCGGCTTCATGGCGATCGTGACCGTGTGCCTCGTCGCCATAACGGCCATCGGCCAGAAGCGGTGGCGTGCGGCGGGGCTGGATCTCGACGGGACGAAGCCGCCAGCGGACGAGAATTGACAGCATCACGAGCGACGCGCGACGAACTCACGAGACGGCAACCCCGTCAGCTCAGATCGGAACTCCCATGCCATCATTCCTCCTCGCCACGGCTCCTCCGGCCGCGCCCACGCTGAATACCGGAGGCTGGATCTTCATGCTCGCGTCCGTCGGGTTCGTAGTGATCCTGACGTTCTGGTGCTTCCGGAAGGTCCTGACGGCGCCGCACCCGGAGGATGAGGCCGTTCCGCCGGCCGGGTTCGGCCCCTGACCTGGTTTCAAGGAGACTCGTTCATGTCGTTGTTCCGCAAGAAACCGCTCAGTCTCCTGCTGGAGGAGATGAAGAGCGAGAACCGGCTGCGCCGCGTGCTCGGGCCCGTGCAGCTCACGAGCCTCGGCGTCGGCGCCATCATCGGCGCCGGCATCTTCGTCGCCACCGGCCGCGCGGCACACAACGTCGCCGGCCCGGCGCTCATGGTCTCCTACGTCGTCGCCGGACTGACCTGCATCTTCGCCGCGCTCTGCTACGCGGAGTTCGCGTCCATGGTTCCCGTGGCCGGATCGGCCTACACCTACGCCTACGCCACGCTCGGCGAGCTCTTCGCCTGGATCATCGGCTGGGACCTGGTGCTGGAGTACGCCGTTGGATCCGCAACCGTCGCGAACGGATGGTCGGGGTATTTCCTCTCCGTACTCGAGAAGATGGGGATACACCTGCCCAAGGCGATCTCGGAGGCGCCTCTCGTCTACGACGACGTGGCTGGTGCGTTCCACATGGGCGGCGGTGTGATCAACCTTCCAGCCGTCATCATCACGGCGATCGTGACGATCGTGCTCGTGAAGGGCATCCAGGAAAGCGCGAGCTTCAACGCAGCCATGGTCGCGGTGAAACTCGCCGCCGTGATCTTCGTGATCCTCGTCGGCGTCTTCTACATCAACTTCGACAACTGGAACAACTTCGCACCGTACGGCTGGTCGGGTCTCACGGTGTTCGGCCACCCGCTCGGCGGAGGCCCGACGGAGAAGGTCCCGCACGGCATGCTGGCTGGCGCGGCGATCATCTTCTTCGCCTACATCGGGTTCGATTCGGTCTCGACGCATGCCGAAGAGGCGAAGAACCCCAAGCGTGACGTCCCCATCGGCATCGTGGCGTCGCTGCTGATCTGCACGGTCTTGTACGTCGCCGTCGTCGCCGTCCTCACGGGCATGGTCCGGTACGACCAGATCGACGAGAACGCCGGCGTCTCCAGCGCGTTCAAGCACGCCGGTCTGAAGTGGGCCGACGGCATCATCTCGGCCGCGGGTGTCGCCGGGATCACTTCCGTTCTCCTCGTCATGATGCTGAGCGCTCCGCGCGTCTTCCTCGCCATGGCTCGTGACGGGCTCGTTCCCCAGAAGTTCTTCAGCGACGTCCACCCGAAGTTCAAGACGCCGTGGCGCAGCACGATCCTGGTGGGCGTCTTCGTCTCGATCCTGACCGGCCTCCTCCCCATCGGCGCGCTGCTCGAGCTCACGAACATCGGTACCCTGATGGCGTTCGCAATCGTCTGCGGCGCCGTCCTCGTGATGCGCAGGACGAACCCCGAGGCGGAGCGGCCCTTTCGCTGCCCGATGGTCCCGCTCGTCCCCATCCTCGGGATCGGGTCGTGCCTCATGCTGATGATGTCACTGCCGCTCGCGAACTGGTGGCGACTCGCCATCTGGCTGCTGCTCGGTCTCGTGATCTACTTCGCGTACGGGCGAAAGCACAGCGTCATGCAGCGCTACACGGAAAGCCATCCAACCGGCCCGCGCTGAGGCCGACCTCGTCAACCCGCGACGTAGGACGCCGTACCTGCCGCGTCCTGCGTCCCGTCCGACGCATCGGGCATGCGGAGCGATGCGGCCTCCGCGAGGTGGAGCGTCGTCACCTCCGCCGCGGCGGACAGATCCGCCACCGTGCGCGCAACCCTGAGGAGGCGCCGCGCTCCCCGCGCGGATAGCCGATAGCTCTCGACGAGCCGGCGGAAGAAGGCGAGCCCCGCAGGATCGAGCCGCGTCACGCGCATGACGTCCTTGTCCGCGAGATCGGCGTTCGGCGAGACGGCGCCAATCGCCCGCGCTCTCAGCCGCTGTGCCTCGCGCGCAGCGACGACGCGCGCGCGGACGGCATCACTGCCCTCACCGCCGGGTGAATCCACGAGCTCGCCGGCGCCGACCGGTCGCAGTCGGACACGCAGGTCGAACCGGTCGAGGAGTGGCCCCGAGATACGGGAGCGGTAACGCTGAACCTGGAGCGGAGTGCACGAACACCGTCCGTCCATCAGGCCGTGGAACCCGCAAGGGCACGGGTTCATTGCGGCGACGACGAGGACGTGCGCCGGGAGACGCCGCACGCGCCCCGCCCGCGTGATGTGGATCGCTCGCTCCTCGATGGGCTCGCGGAGAACCTCCAGGCACTCGCGCGAGAACTCGGGGAACTCGTCCAGGAAGAGCACGCCTCGATGCGCGAGCGACAGCTCCCCAGGGCGGATCGGGCTCCCGCCCCCGGCAAGCCCCACCGGGGTCGCCGTGTGGTGCGGGCTGCGAAACGGGGGCACGTGAAACCGCGCATGGTCGACGGCCCGCACGGCCCCGTGAATGACCGCTGTCTCCAGGGCGTCCTCGTCAGAAAGCGGGGGCAGGATCCCCGGAAGCCGTCGGGCGAGCATGGTCTTGCCCGAGCCCGGCGCACCTTCGAGAAGGAGGTTGTGCGCGCCGGCGGCCGCGATCTCGAGCGCGCGCCGTGCCAAGAACTGTCCGTGCACCTCGCAAAGGTCGGGGATCCCCGCGGGAACGCCCGACGCGACCGGTTCGAATCCGCGAGCGTCGGGGCGCGCATCGATCCTCCCCCGCACGACGTCGATGGCGTCGACCACGGTGCGCACCGTGAACACGTCGAGGCCCTCGACCATCAGCGCTTCGCGTGCACAGTCTTCCGGACAGACGATCTTCAGACCGCACTTCCGCGCGACGAGCGTCGCGGCCAGCGTCCCCGTCACGGCGCGCACGGAACCGTCGAGGCCAACTTCGCCCAGGAAGAGGAACTCACGCACCGCGCGCGCATCGAGTCCGAGTACCAACCCGGCGTAGACGATCGCGAGCGGAAGGTCGAGTGTCCGGCCGACCTTCCGCAGGTCAGCCGGAGCGAGGTTGACCAGGACGCCCCAGTCCAGATCGAACACCTGGTTCTGGAGTATGGGACTGAGCGCGATGCGCGCGCGGAGTGCGCCCTCGCGCACGGCCGCATCCGGAAGCCCGATCACGCGCATCTGGCCGGGCTCGGCGTCGAAGCTGGTCCGCGCTTCGAGCGTGACGAGCACGCCCTCGATTCCATCCAGAACGATTCCGTACGAAGTCGCAACCACGGTGCCGCGGGCCTCCGTGGGGAAAGACGCTTCGAGTGCGCGTCGTGTTCGGAAAAAGTTGGTGCGCGTCGCCGATGTATCGCGTGAGGAGATCGCGCGACGGCGTGCGTCCCGGGCGCGCGGCTTCGCCCGTTCAGTCCTTGGCGCGGCCGGCGAATTCGCCCGTCTCGGTGTTCACCTTCACCGACTCACCCTGCTCTATGTACCCCGGAACCTTGAGCTCCATACCGGTCTCGAGCTTCACCTTCTTCGTGACGCCCTGCACCGTGTTCCCGCGCGCCGCATTCTCGGCCTCGACGACCTTCAACACGACCTGGGGCGGAACCTCCAGGCTCACGGGGTTGCCGTCGTGGAACGTGAGCGTCGCCGTGCCGTTCTCGACCAGGTAGTACTTCTTGTCGCCGAGGATCTCCGCGTCGAGCGTGTACTGCTCGAAGGACTCGTTGTCCATGAAGATGAAGCCCTGGTTGTGGTCGAAGTAGAGGTATTGGCAGGGCTTCTGGTCTAGGTTCGCCTGCTCGACCGTCTCGGACGACCCCAGCCGGAGCATCACGTTGGCGTTCGTCTTGAGGTTCTTCAGCTTCAGCTGGTTGATCGCACGCCAGTTCCCGGGCGCGATGTGTTCGTAGTCGACGACCACGTGCAGCTGCCCTTCATGGACCAGGATCATGCCTTTTCGGACGTCGGTGACGCGCATGGTGAATGACTCTCGCTTTGCGAAAAGAAGGCCGCCAGTGTAACGGCCGCGGCGCCGCTCGTCACCGCGGAACGGTGAACGGGAACGTGCGCTTCACGGCGTCCGGTCGCAATTGGGGGTTCAGCCCGGAGAGGGCGTAGGCGATCGCCTCGGCGATTTCCGACTGCGGGAGCGCCTTCTGCTTCACGGTGAGCGCGCCGTACGAAAAGCGGTCGTCCGAGAACGGCACCTGGCTGTCCTTGTACAGGAAGATCACCAGGATTCCGGGCTTGGGCACGAAGGCCTTCACGCGCGCGCGGTTCGGCTTGCCGTCGATGACGTTCGAGCATCGGACGTCCACCCCTTCACGCAAGGGGTCGACGACGAAACGCTCGGCATGGGCATCCAGGATCGCCGCGAGATCGGACAGCGGCGGCGTGCTCGGGCGCGTCCACGCCGCGTCGCTCTCGACTTCGATCATGACGACGTGGCCAACGCGGCGGCCCTCGCCTTCACGTCCAGGGTCGCGCGAATGGGCCGCGGGCGCAGTTCACGGCGGAATTTCAACCAGGCCAGGCGCTTGATGAGGCGAAGCCACGCGCGGTCGAGGCGGAAGCCAAGGGTGCGCGGGACCAGGTACGCGGCGTCGTCGGGATTGACGATCAGGGACACCTCGATGTTCGGTGCGGCGCCGATGGGGATGCCCGCCTTGCGACACGCCAGATACATGTGGCGCATGACCCGCACCATGTCGTCGTACCTCGGGCTTGGATAGTGCTCCATGTCGGACCCGATGACCGGTCGGAAGATGCACACGGTTGGGAACGATCCGAGTCCCGTGATGTAGTCGATGGCTGCGAGCGTGGTCTCGATGGGCTCGACGCCCGCGATGATCTCGCCCGAGCACGCCCCCTTGGGCATCTTCGCCTGGCAGTACTCCATGGCATCGAAGAAGGCGCGCTGGCCCACCGTGCGCTGTTTGCCCGGAAGAAGCTCGGCGAACACCTTGGGGTCGTGGAACTCGTAGCAGAACGAGAAGTGATCGGCGCCGAGTTCACGGAGCCAGTCGTACTGCCACAGCTCACCGCGATCCGCCGGAGGCACGGCCTGCACTCCGATGAGCGCTCCGACCTTCTCCTTGACCGCCTTGATGTAGGGCGCGATCTGCTCGAGCCCCTTCTCGTTCTGGTAACCCGTGTTGAAGTGGACGAAGGTGACGCCGGACTCGGCCTTTGCGCGCGCCGCCACCTCGACGACGTCGTCCACGTCCTTCTGCGCCACTTCGTTGACGCCGACGTTGTAGCCCGTGGTGCAGAACTTGCAGTTCTCGGCCTTGTCGCCGTACCAGTACATGCACGAGTTGCTGACGTAGATACCCAGGTACGTCCCCTGAAGGACGCCGACCTCTTTCATGAGCGTGCCCCTGGAGGTGCGCTCCCGATACCACGCGG
The DNA here is from genome assembly GCA_044222185.1 of Planctomycetota bacterium. Taxonomy (GTDB): domain Bacteria; phylum Planctomycetota; family CAIWVZ01; genus JBGANV01. The sequence goes on along the minus strand of JBGANV010000001.1, from coordinate 599,315 downwards.
GCTCGGTGGGGACCCGGACGTCGTACGACTCGCCGTTGCGCTCGTCGCGTACGCGGTAGGCCTCGCCATCGGTGGTGAGGAGGAACGGCGACCGCGCTGCGAAGTCCTCCTCCACCGGCACGTTCAGCCAGAGGTCCTTCAGATCGCCCGGGATCACGAGTTCGAGCCCGGAGCCCAGCCCGGCCCGCGTACGTGAGATCGCCCGCGCGTCCTTGCGCAGCGTGCACGCGGGGTCGATCCGCAGGCCGTTGCAGAACAGGTCGATTTCGAGCTCGCCGGGGTTTCGCCGTGGGACCGTCATGAGGACGTCGACCGTATCGGCCGGGCTGACACGGATCAACCGTCGGCGGCCCAAGCCATCCGCGCTCGCGCCCTCAGGACGTCGTCACCTCGCCGGCCCAGTCGGCCTCGAGCATCCGGCGAAGGTCACGCGGGCCGCGGGACCTGCCGAGGGCGACCATGAGCTTCGCCACGGCGGCCTCCGACGTCATGTCACCGGCCGAGATGGCCCCCGCCTTCGCCGCGTGGCGCCCGCCCCCGTAAAGAGAGAAGTCCACGGCCCCATGCTCGGGGCCGGAAACGACGAACACGGGGATGCCGAGTTCGCACAGCCGGGTGAGCGGAAACGCCTCCTTCCCGTCACGAAGGGGAACGTTCCCGGCGCCGAAGGTCTGGAGGACGACGCCGCGCACGCGTGAGAAGTCGAGGCCGATCAATCCGGACCCGAACAGTCCAGGCGCAAGCGTCAGGTGGAGGACGCGCGCGTCCAGAGCGTCTCGCAGGCGGAACCGGGTCGAGCGCCGGAGGACGTTCGGCCAGTGCACGACCAGCGAGGTTCCCGCCTCCGCGAGTGGCGGGTAGTTCGGCGAGGAGAACGCGCGGTAGTCGCTGAGGCTCCACTTGTGCGCCCGGTTTCCCCGCAGGATCACTCCACCGAAGCAGATCGCGACTTCAGGGAGGCCGAGGGTCGCGACTTCGACGGCGTCAATCAGATTGGTCCGCGCGTCCGTACGGATCTCCGCCAGGGGCCGTTGTGCCCCCGTCAGGATCACCGGTTTCTGCAAGCCCTCGAGCAGGTAGGACAGCGCTGCGGCGGTGTACGCCATGGTGTCCGTCCCGTGCGTGATGACGAAGCCGTCGAACTGATCGATCTCGGAAGCGATCAGGCGAGCGAGGACCAGCCAATGATCTGGTGTCAAAGACGCGCTGTCGAGAGCGAAGGGTGAGCGGACCTTGAGCTGCGCGATTGCACGGATCTCGGGCACGGCCCTTTCGACGGACGCCAGGAATCCACGAGCTCCGGGAAGCATTCCGAACGTGCCGCCCGTAGTGATGAGGAGAATCGATCGTTTCTTGCGCACGGTCCGACCTCGCAGGCCTCCAAGGGAGCGTTTGTCCGAGATGTTCATCAGATCGCCGGTGCTCGCGACCGAAGATTCCCGCGGATGCCCTCGCTTCAGGGAACGGGAACGTCTCGGCAAATGGCCGGCGAATCGGATGCGAACAACGGTAACGGATCGTGCGTTTCCCCTTCGGAGGGGGCGCAAACTTCGCTTGTCGCACCGCAGGCGCCGCCTAGAATGCCCCCCAAATCCGCCCCATCTGCTGCCCGAAAGAGCTGGAAAATGCTGATCGTCTCCAAGCGTCGGCTCGTGCCGATCGCCGTCCTCTTCGCTGCGTCCTTGGCGACCGCATTCGCGCCCGCGCAGGATCCGACGCTGGTCGAGCGGGTCAACGAGCTCGTGGCCAGACTCGACACGGATTCCCTGGAGAACGCCTGGAAGGCGTCCGATGAGCTGGCCCGCCTGGGCGACAAGGCGGTACCGGTACTCGAGGACAAGCTCGACACGGACAAGCCCATCGTGAAGCTCGGCGTCAGCCGGGCGCTGCTGGCGTTGCGGGACAAGCCGCGGGCGGCGAAGGCGCTGCTCGGGCTCGTGAAGGACGGGACCGACGACAAGGCCCGCATCCTGGCGCTCAACCTCCTGATCGACCGTGACGTCGAGGAAGCGGGCTCGGGCCTCGCGGACCTCCTCGAAAAGTCCATGCCCGGCGCCGTGAAGGTCCGGCTCGCAAGGGCCGTCTGGCAGCTCTCCGACGACCGCCAACGCCAGGCCAAGCAGGAACTCGCCGAGCTCCTCAAGTCCTCGGACGCCGAGGTCAAGTACGGCGCCGCGCTCGCCCTCGCCGAGATCAAGGACTTCGACACCGCCAAGCCGTATCTCGACGAGATCAAGAACGAGCCTTCCCCGCGTGGCCAGCTCGCCGCGCTCCACCTGAAGCTCGCCGAGTACTCGAACCTCCTCTCGAAGGCCTACGACTCGGGAGAGCGGAATCGTCCGAACGATCCCAACGCCGTCATCAACGAGGTGATCGAGGACGTGCGATCCTTCGCACAGGAGGGCGATCACTTCACCGAAGAGGATCTCCGGGTCTACGCCGTGAAGGGATTGCTCGAGCGTCTGGATCCCTACTCCACGTTCCTCACGCCGAAAGAAGTGGACGAGTGGACGTTCGAGCTCAATCAGAACTACGCAGGCATCGGCGCGTACGTGAACTTGGACGAGAACGGCCGCATCTTCATCTCCAAGCCGATCTACTCCGGGCCGGCCTACCGGCTTGGGCTCCAATCCGCGGACAAGATCCTGAAGGTCGACGGCTGGGACACGGCTGACCGCGCGATCAACGAGATCACGGCGCGCCTCAAGGGCCCCCCGGGGACGAAGGTGAAGATCAACGTGCTCCGGCGCGGTTGGACCAAGCCCCGCGACTTCGAGATCACCCGCGAGAGCATCCAGATCCCGACCGTGAAGTGGGAGCTTCTCCCCGGCGACATCGGGTATGTGGTGATCGACACCTTCGGCGGTCCCACGGGCCTCGAGCTCGAACAGGCACTCGTCGAGTTGGACAAGCGCAACATCAAGAGCCTGATCATCGACCTGCGGTTCAACTCGGGCGGTTACCTCCGCGCTGCGCAGGAAGTCGCCGGCAAGTTCCTAGACGGCGAGCAGGAGATCTGCTACTGGGAAGGCCGCAACAAGAAGGTCGCACCGCGGCGCAGCCTGAAGTCTCTCGAACCGGAGCATGTGCGGAAATACCCCGTCGTCATGCTCGTGAACAAATGGTCTGCGTCGGCCTCCGAGATCGTGTCGGGGGCGCTTCAGGACAACAAGCGTGCGGTCCTCATCGGTGAGCGCACGTTCGGCAAGGGGAGCGTCCAGAAGTTCATCCCCCTGCGGTCGGCTCCGCCCGAGGCGTTCACGGACGAGCTGCGCATGAACGGCGTCTGGGACGAAGACGAACCCTTCGAGGACGTGAACCGCAACGGCATGTGGGATCCAGGCGAGCCGTTCACGGACAAGCCGCGTCGCAACGACGAATGGGACGCCGGCGAACCGTTCACGGACGTCAACAACAACGCGATCCGAGACGCCGACGAGCCCTTCGTCGACGTCAACAAGAACGGCCGATACGACGGACCAGAGGCGTTCGTCGACCGCAACGGCAACGGCAAGTACGACAAGGGACCCGAGCTGAAGCTCACGATCGCCCGGTACTACCTGCCGTCGGGCCGAAGCATCCATACCGAGCGAAACCGCGACGGGAAGGTGATCGAACTCGGCGGCGTGAAGCCCGACGAGACGATCACGCAGAAGGAGTACGAGGGCTGGAAGGCGGAAGAGTTCGCCCGCATTCGCGAGTCCAAGCACGTCGAGAAGTACGTCAACAAACTGGCGGACGACAACCCCAAGCTCATCGCCGAGCTCGCGGTGAACGACGGGATGGATCCGACCCGCTATCCCGGATTCGACGACCTCGCGAAGGAGCTCAATTCGCCTCTCGGCAAGGATGACGTCCGCCGGTACCTGCGCGCGGAGGTCCGCAAGAAGGCCGCCGACATGCGCGGCCGCGAGTTCGTCGCCGATTTCCAGGAAGACCTCCAGCTCCAACGAGCGATCTTCCGGTCTGCACAGGCCATCGGCATCGACCTGAAGGCGATCGCGGACTACGGCCACTTCGCGGAGAAAGTCCCGCAGCCGGAGAAGGAGAAGGACGCCGAAGGCAAGGAGCTCGGCACCGCCAAGTGAGCGGCCCGGTTCGGGCTTCGCGACCCGATCCGCGAAGCCCGCTCACTCTTCGTAGACGTAGCGAGCCTCGAACGCGGAGGCGAACTCGAACCCGCCGGCAAAGTCGTCGCGCGTGTCCGTCTCCTGCTTGCTGAGGAGCTGCACCGACACGAGGTCGAAGACGATGTCTCCGAAGTCGATGGAGCGCGTGAGGCCCCAGGACTCGAAGACGGCCCGACCGAGGAACCCGAAATTCTTCTGCGCGAAATCTCGGATCCCCTCGAGGAGCTGCTGTCCGGTGATGTGTCCCTTGTGGCCCTTGGCGTGCAAGCGCTCGAGCGTGAAGTTGAGCGCTTCGAGGACGAAGAAATAGGCCTGCGGCGAGAACCTCCCTCGCTCACGCGCAAGCGTTTCGATCGTCTGCACGACCTGATTGTTGGGGGTCATGTCACGAGCCGGTGTCTACTTCGGCGCGTCGACCGCGAGTCATGGCTCGCCCAGTCGCATCGCCAGCTGCTCCAAGACGAGGTTGAGGGTAAGGTTGCGATCGAGGTTTTCAAGGCACTCGACCACATCGGACATCGAACCTCGGAGCGCCGAAACGGTTCTTCGCAAGATCGCGGGATCGTCGGAGAGGACACGCGAGACAAGCGTCGTCCGATCGCGGGGAACGCCCGCGGCAACCCGTGCCGCCTCCTGGATGACGCAGCCGGCGGCTTCGACGATCGGACGGAGCCAGTTCCTGGCCGCCTCCAGACCGGACTCGCTGCGGCGCTCGTCCTCCAGTTCCTGCTCCTGCGCGGAACGAAGCTCGCGCAGAGCGCGAACGGCCGCCTCGGGCCCCACGTCGTTCCGGCTCTCTGCGTACGCGCCACCCTCCTCCTTCGCCCGCTTGACCAGGTCTTCAGCCCAGGCGAACGGACTCTCTCCGCTGAACAACCGCTTCAGCGGATCGAGCAGGCTGGCCTCCAGGTCACCGCGGTGGAATCGCCAGGCGTTCCCTGGAGCGCCCCGGCTCAGATACGCGAGGAGCGGCGCGTCGGCGGGTGGGAACGCGGCGCGCTCGAGCACGCGCGCAACCTCCGCCTCGGTCAGAGGTCCGACGGAAACGAGTTGAAGCCTGGAGCGGATCGTCTCCAGAACGCTTCCGGGATCGCGCGCCGTCGCCAGGATGAGAGTCTTCGGTGGCGGCTCCTCCAGGAACTTCAGCAGCGCGTTCCCCGACTCCTCATTCAGGAGATGCAGCCGCGCCAGGATCACGACTCGCAAGTCGCCGAAGGCGACACTCAACGAGCACGATTCGAGGAGCCGGCGGACCCGCCGGACGGGCAGAAAGCGCTCCTCGCGCAGCGGCTCGACGTGAACGAGTCCAGGGTGCGTGCCGGCCCGGGCATCCCGTTCTGCGCGGGGACGTGCCCCCGCGGGAGCGGCGCGCGCCAGGAGCTCTCGCGCGAACGCATGCGCGACCGTTCGCTTGCCTCTCCCCTCCTCGCCGACGAAGAGGATGCCGTTCGGAACGCGGTCGCGCTCCACGAGGAGCCGCAGGCGTTCCGCCACGTCGTCATGGCCGATGACGTCTGACAGGAAGCGCCGGGCGGTTTCGGTGGCGGAGTTCACGCCACAGTGTGACTCAGCCGGTGCCCGCCGTCACCAGCATGCGCCCCACTTCCCTGGCAAATTGCTGGAGCTTGGGCTCGCCCGTGAGTCGGGTCTCGAACTTCTGGTGCAGCAGGTAGACCGAGGTGTGGCTCCGCTCACCGAGGAGCCGGCCGATCTCCTTGAAGGTCAGCCCCGCCTGTTCTCGCAGGAGGTGGACGACCATGCCTCGCGGAACGCCCAGCGACTTCGTCTTCCGCTTGGACAGGAGGGCTTCGCGCTCGACCTCGAAGTGGTCGAGAACTGCCCGAAGGATCGTCTCGAATCGCCGCTGGTCCGGGTCCGTCGGTCCGGACAACGCCGGTCCATGGCGATCGAGCCAATCGGCGGTCACCGCATCGCCCGTGAGTCCCGCGAACGCGTAGATCTTGCGGATCTCCCGATCGAGGCGTTTCACGCTCGAATCCAGGCGGTCGACGACGAGTTCAACCACCGAGCGGGGCACGCGTCGATGCGCCTGCGTGAAGATGTGCTCGAGGATCGCCACCTTCTCGTCTCGCGAGGGCGGCGCCACCTCGACCATCATGCCCGACATCACCACGGAATGGAGCCCGGGCTCCAGGCTCACGAGTTCCGCCGGATGCTCGCGGGAGACGAGCACGACCTGGCTTCGACGCGCCACGAGACTCTGCACCAGCATGGAGATCTCGCGCTGTGTCGCCACCTTGCCCGAGAGTGCCTGCATGTCCTCGAAGATCACGAGGTCGCTCCCGATGATCCGGTTGCGAAGTTCATCGATGCGTCGCGTCTTCAGGTGCCACGAGAACCGACGCGCGAACTCCTCGCCGCCGATACGGAACGTTCGACTCGGTCGGGGGAACGCCGACACGACCGCGGAGGCGAGGTGCGATTTGCCCACGCCTTCCGGTCCCACGACGAGGAGTGGATTCAGATCCGGCCGCGCGCGCTTGGCGACGTGGCGAAGCGCGCGAACCGCGAGCTCGGCCCCGGCCGTCACGACGAAACTGTCGAAGGTCTTCCCTTCCGTCGGGTCGACGGGCTCTGCGTCCTCGTTCTCGACGTGCGCTGTCGCCTGCTCACGGAGCCGTTGAGTCAGCTCGGGATCGACGAGGAGGTCGACGCGGATCTCGGATCCGACGGCGTCGGACGCAAGCCGCGTCAACAGCGCTCCATAATGCTCGTGAACCCAGTCGCGAACGAAGTCGTTCGGCAAGCCGACCGACATCACGCCTCGGCGGAGCTGGATCACGCGCGCCTGCCCGAACCACAACTCGAACACCTTTGGTCCGAGTTCCCGCTGGAGCACGTCGCGCACGCGGTCCCAGGTTTCCGCGACGAGAACTTCGATCATCTACCGTCTCCCATTCCAGCACCCCCGAGCTTGTCGAGGGCTTCGCGGGCCTTCTCGTGCTGAGGCGCGACCTTCAAGGCGGCCTCGAGCTGGAAGCGCGCGTCCTTCGGCCGGTCCTGCTTCACGAGGACCTCCGCATACAGCACGCGGGCGTCGGCTTCGGCGCCCGGTTGCTTCGCCGTGTCGATGGCGCATTGAGCAGCCAGCGCAGCGGCGTCCAGTTGGTTTCGCTTCCGGTAGATCTCCCCCCTCTGGAGGTGGATTCCGGAATCGAGCGGGTCGATGAGGACCCATTTTTCGAGATGCGCGAGGGCGGAGTCGTCATTCTCCTTCGCGCGGTAGTAGTCGAGCACGGCCCGTCGGCTCTGAAGGTCCTCGGGCTGGAACGAGAGGTGCTCTTCCAGCATGTCGATGGACGCCTGCGCCTCGCCGCCGCCTCGGAGCATCCTCGCCAATTGGAGCCGCGGGGAGTCCCGATCGGCGTTCGTTGGGAACGCGGCAATGGCGCGGCGCAGGAGCTTCATGGCCTCCTCGTTCCTCGACGCCCGCGCCTCGCGCGTGGCGAGTTCCCGGAGGAGATCGTAGTCCTCCAGATTGGCGGCAGCCAGCTCTTCGAGGAGGGCCTTGGCTCGGTCCGAGCGTTCCATCCGCTGAGCGATGCGGGCCTCGAGGAGTTTCAGCCGCGGGTCCGCGATCCCTTTCTTCTGCGCCTCGGCGATGAGGGCCTCCGAGTCGGCCAGGGCACCGGCCTGCATGCGGGCCCAGGCGAGGCTCACGAGCAATTCGGGATCGTTCGGCTTCTCCTTGCGGGCCTTCTCCAGTCGCTCCCGGGCCGCTGGGCTCCAACGCGGCTGCATCCGCATGGGCTTGATGCGCTCGGCGACGAACTTCCGGAACCCCTCGTCCACCTCCCCCGGCGTCGTGTTGAAGGCGCGCCGGAAGACGTCGTCGTAGCCTCGGTCCTCGGCATAGAGCCGGAGCGACTCGATGACCTTCTCCAGCCCGTAGGTCCGGACCAGGTACTCGCTCTCGAGCCCGCCCTGGTAGTAGGCGTAGATGATTCGCGGAGTCCGGAACGCGGCGTCGAAGTCCACGATCTTGAGCAGTTCGCCCGTGTGGTATGCGTCGAACAGCTCGCGGTCCATCCCGCGCGTCCAGGACGGGTCGAACTGGGCCTCTTCGTAGGTGCTCAGTCCCTCCGTCAGCCATCGCGGAATGCGGCCCTTCGACAACCCGAGCGTGAGGGTGTGCGTGAACTCGTGATGGAACGTGCGAGCCCACGAGAACTCGCCCGGCTTCATGGCGTTGGGCGCCAGCATGGCGATGAAGGGGCCAAAGCAGACCCCCGTTGCACCCAGGCCCTTGAAGCCCAGCGTGCGGACGGAGAAGTCCTCGTGCCGCGCGAACGCCTCCACGATCAGGCGGCTGCCGGCACCCTCCGTGCCGTCCGGGACGTACCCGTACTTCCTCGTGAGGATCCCGTAGGACTTCTCGAGGAACGGAAGGATCTGTCGTTCGAGCGCCGGCGCATCGGAGGCCTTCAGGCGTGCGACGAACCTCTCGGTGGTGAAGTCCTTGTAGTTCTTCTTGATCGACCCCAGCAGCGTCCACGTGTTGGTGCGCCAGGGGTGGCTGAAGGCATCCGCCTCGTCCGCCTTGGTGGCGGCATCGCGGGCAAGATCGTTGTGACCGAGGCAGAAGGCATACCGGGCGAGGTCGTCCCACAGAGCGGGGTCCTTCGCATCGAGCTTCACGGCCTCCTGCAGCAGATTGAGCGCCTCGGGCCACCGGCGGCGCTCGTTCATGACCGACCCGATCGTTCGGTAGAACCGTCCGTAGGTCGGGTCGATGGCGAGAACGCGGGCGCGAATCTCGTCCACGCGCTTCGATTCGCCGCGCATGTAGGCCGCGCACGCCTGGAGCGACAGTGTCTCCTTGTCCGCCGGATTGACTTTCGTCGCCTTTTCGAGCTTCTCCTCGGCGGCCTGGATGCGGAAGTCCGACAGGTCCATGGCTGCCTTGCGGCGAAGCGACTCGGGGTGATCCGGGTCGATGTCGTCAGCCGACGCGAAGGCCTGTGTCGCGAGATCGTTCTTGCCCCACCGGGTCGCGGCGGCCCCCTGAAGCAGCCAGGCAGCGATCCAACCCGGCCGCTTCTTCAGCGCAGCCTTCGTCTCTTCGACGGCATCACCCTCGAGGTACTCCCGGTCCAGGTACAGCTCGGCGAGCAAGAGGTCGGCAGTCGCCGGACAGTCCTTGGACTTCTGGGCCTCGACGAGCGCGCGTTCGGCGGCCTTGACCCCGGACTTGCGACCGAAGAAGCGATACGCACGAGCGAGCGCCTCCAGGTCCCGTGGCGCCTTCACGATGACGCGCTTGGCGTCGTCGACGAGACGGTCGAAGACCGTCTCCGCCTCCGCGTCCCTGCCCGTATCGGCGAGGACCTCTCCTTCGATCGCCGTAGCTTCGTAGTCCCATCCGACCGTGTCGTCCGCAGGCGTGGGGACGGGAGCGAGCAGGGGCGCGAGCAGTGCCCTGGCTCCGGCACGGTCACCGCTTCGCAAGAGCTGCCGGACGCGAACGAGGCGCGCGTCGCGCGACTTCGGTTCGGCCTTCACCCAGGCGATGGCAGCGGCATCCGCCTCCTCGTACTTCCCCAGGTTCTCTGCGATCTCCGTGACCAGCTGCAGCGCGACGGGATCCGACGGGGAGCCCTCGAGGTGCGCCCGCACGACGCGCAGCGCCGACTGGTGTCGTCCTTCGCCGAGGAGCGAGCGCGCGTCGTCGCTCCACTCCTGGGCGTGGCAGGCGGCGGCGAGCAGTCCGGCGATTCCGACGATGACGGTGAGAAGACGGCGTGGCATCGGGTTGGATTTCCCTGCGGGAGGGCGAGATTAAACGCCCCCGGTCGGTAGTGGTCAAGCTCCAACCTCCCACAAGACGGAGAACAACTGTGGATTCGCGGTGGATTCTGGGTCGCCGAAGGTAGAACGCCAACCCCAGGGAAATGCTGCCGCGATCCAGCCCGCCCGGTGAAAAGGTGCGCCCTTCAGGCTGATTGGGCGCCGGTCGCGCGTTCGGGCGAGCGGGGCTTCGGACCGCCAGCCCTTGCGTTCGACGCCCGCGCTCAGCCCATCCCTTGTGTCGAGGACCTTGTGGACGCGGCGTGAGTCCGCTGTGCGGCGCGGAGCGCGTCGAGCACCGCGTCCCTCAGCTCCGCCGGCTCCTCGACGACGAACTCGGCGCCCAGTCCGAGAAGAAACGAGGCGAAGGCGCGCGGTCTGGCGAAGGTCGTAGTCCAGCGGACGCCGTCGGGAGTTTCCTCGAGCGTGCCGCCTTCGGCGATCTCCCGCATCCAACGCGCCGAGTGCCCGAGAAGCCGGATGCGCGCGTGCGCGTGTTCCCCGGCGGCGGGGAGTGACTCCTGCTCGACGTATCGGGCGAGGTCGAACCCGCTGCGGGCGCGAAACCGCCGATCCGTCTCGATCAGCGAGAGAATGCGGTCGACGCGCAGGGACATGGTCCGGTCCTTCTGGACGTCGTGCGCCGCCAGATACCAGCGGCCCCACCGAGAGTAGAGGCCCAGCGGCTCGATCCGGCGCCGGCCGGCCTCCTCCCGCCCTGGGGCGAAGTAGTCGACCTCGATCTCGTTGCGAGTGTCGATGGCCGATTGAAGGCGGGAGACGACGGCGGGCGCCTGCTGCCGGGCCATGTCGGCGGCGACGCGCCTCGCCATGGCGCGGAAGCTGGCCCGCTGGCGGGGCGCCATGGCGTTCTCGATCTTCGTGAGGAGCCGACGTGCGGCCGGCGGCAGTCCCTGCCCCGGCAGCGAAAGGCTTTCGAGCGCGATCTTCAAGCTCAGCGCCTCGAGGGCCGTCAGGCTGATCGGGCGCTTGAACTGATCGGCGAAGTGCACCGTGACACGATCGCCCTCGAGCGTGCACGAGACGTAGTCGTGGGGGAAGTACGGCGGAACGCCGCACATGAGCAACGTCGAGAAGAGATCCTCACGGACCTGGTCCTCCGGCACGTGGGCCCGACGCGCCAGCTCGGCGACGGTGATGCCGGGGAACTGCCGCGCCAGGGTCACCAGGGCCAGGCATCGGGTCACGTCTCTTTGAATCTCGCTCATGAGACGCCGGCCTCGACGCCGTGAAAGCCAAGCCGTGCGGCTGCCGCCCGACGAACGGCCTCTCGGAGGTCCGGCGGCTCCTGGATCACGACGTCTCCGAATGATGAAAGCGCAGCCGAAAGCAGCGCCCACGGGCGAGCGGTCTCGATCACCGCAGTGGCCGTGCCGTCCGGATGTGCCTCGACGCCGTGCACCTTGCCCGGGAGGAGATTCGCTCGATCGGGGTGCCCGCGCAGGAGCACGGTCACGCGCACGGGCTTGGCACACGGCGCATCCGCCTCCGTCGGGATGTGATCGGTGATCACGAAGTCCTCGGGGATCGCGTCCGCAGGCCGCCCGGCTCCGGCGTCGTCCGCGGACCCGCTTCGGAAACGGGACAGCTTGAAGCACCGGATGGCATTCCGGTCGTGATCGTGGCCGACCAGGTACCAGGCCCCGCGGAACATGCCGAGCCCGTAGGGGCTGACGGTCCGGACCTTCTCGCGGTCGTCGTTCCAGCCCAGGTAGGAGAAGCGCTGACGCCGCTCCTGCCCGATGGCCTCCGCCAGGGCGGCCACGAGGTCCCTCGATCGGGGGTCGCCGCTCTGCGCCCGCAACACCGTGACCTGGTGCGCCTCGGCGGCGGCATCGGCGTGTGGGACGTCGACTGCGAGCTTGCGCAGCGCCCCCTTCAGGGCCTCGTGCAACGTTCCGTCGCCGACCGCGGCGGCACCCACACGACCGGCGATCGCCAGGAGCGCCGACTCGTCCGGGTCGAGAGTGATCGGGCGATTGAAGACCTCGTCGCGGCGGACGACGTACCCGCCGGGCCCACCCTCGATCGAGCCCACGTAATCGATTGAGACGCCGATGGCGCGGAGTTCCGCTCGATCCCGATCGAACCGTTTCTCCAGCGTTTCGAACGGAGCCTTGTCGTCATAGCCGATGACTCGCCCGGCGATCTCCGAGAACGGAATCGGACGCCGCGATGCGAAGAGCAGGGCGAGCAGGTTCATCACCCGCTCGCGCTTGGTCACCTTCTCCGGCATGAAGACCCTTCAAGCAGCCAACCGACCCGAGGCCGCCAGTCCTTTTTTCTTCCAGGTCCCGCGGCTGAACACAACGCTGTAGATGATCGAGGCGAGAATGTGGACGCCGACCAGGACGCGCCACGCCTGGGAGACGTCCGGGCTGCGCCCCAACAAGTAGGGGCCGAGGCCCGCTCCGGACGCCCACGCGGCGAGCGGGCAAAGAATCAGGACGTAGCACACGAGGTCGATGACGAGCGGCGTCTTCGTGCTCGTCGCACCGTTGAGCGCACGACCGAGCACCGCTCCCACGGCGACGACCGAATAGAACGGCAGCGTCGCCCTGAGGTAGTCGGTGCCGATGGCGAATCCCTCGGCGCCCAGGCCGGGCATGACGAGGTGGAAGAGCGCTTCCCGGAAGACCCAGATCAGGATCGCGATGACGACGCTGACGATTGCCGCATACGCGACGGTGATCCACGCACCCACGGCGGCGCGCTTCGCCATCCCTGCACCGAGGTTCTGACCGACGACGGCAGTAGCAGCGGAGCCCCAGCCGAAGATGACGAACATGGCGATCATCTCGAGCCGAATGGAGATGCCGACACCGTCGAGCAGCGTCGTCCGGCCGCCCGTTCCCGTCGCCAATACGATCTTCAAGAGCACCATGCCCGCCGTGATGCGGATGCACAGTTGGAGCGAGGACGGAAGCCCGCCCAGGATCAGCTGGCGCCAATGGGGAATGCCCAGCGGCAGGCGCGTCCCTCGAAGGGCCACGCCACCGATCCCGCGCCACAGCAGGATGACGCCAAGTAGCGCACCAGCGCCTCGTGCGATCACGGACGCCCAGGCCGACCCGGCGACACCGAGCGCCGGGAATCCCCACATGCCGAACACGAGTGCCAGGTTCAGGACGAGGTTGACTACGTTCGTCCCGATGAGGATCACCATGGGCCAGAACGAGTTGCCCGCCCCGCGCAGGACCGCCGTCGTCGCCAGGATGAAGAACATGGTGCCGGCGCCGTACATCATCACTCGCAGGTACACGACGCCGTCCTGCATCGCGGCCGCGTCCGCCAGGTCGAAGTTCGCGCGCATGAACGACTCGGCCCAGGGTGTTGCGACGATGCACGCGACCGTGCCGCCGAGCGCGATCCACAACGATTCCCAGCAAACACGCACGGCTTCGGCCGGGCGCCCTCCGCCGCGGGCTTGAGCGACCAGCGCGACGACCAGCGAGCAGATCCCATCGAAGATGACCATGGGAACCATGACGATCGTCCCGGGCACCTGCACCGCGGCGATCGCGCCCTCGGGCAGGCGCCCGATGATCACGAGGTCGACGAGGTTCACGAGGGCGTGGAGGGCGAGCGCGACGGAGATCGGCAGTCCGAACCAGAACGCCTTTCTGGCGAGCGATCCGCGAGTGAGGTCGCCGCTGGCTGCCGTCATCCGCCGGCGCGATCCTCACGCGTGCGGATCCGGGCTCGCGCCTCGTCCAGGATTCCGAGCAGCGTTTCTTCCAGGGGGACCGTCGGCTCCCAGCCGGTGCGCGCTCGCAGCCGTGCCGGCGATCCCACGAGGTCCGGCGCGTCATGCTTCCGGAAGAGCGATGGATCGGATTCCACGGTGACCGGACACCGCGCGTGCTTCAGGAACAGGTCGAGGATGTCTCCGATCCGGGTCGATCGCCCGCGGGCGACGACGTAGGTCCCCTCGAAGTCGTCCATCTGCAGGAGCCGGATGTATGCCGAAACCACGTCGCGCACGTCGAGGATGTCGCGCCTGGGTTCGAGATTCCCCACTTTCATGACGGCGGGTGCCCGCTCGACCTCGATGGCGGCAAGCTTGTCGGCGAACGACGACGCGGCGAACCGCGCCTCCTGCCGCAGGCCCAGGTGATTGAACGGGCGCGCGATCACGATCGGAACCCCGAAATCGGCTCGGTAGCGCTCGCCCAGACATTCGACGGCGATCTTCTGCACCCCGTACGGGTGCTCGGCAAGCAATGGCGAATCCTCGTCGAGCGGTAGGAGGTCGGGGCTCGGGCTCCCGTAGACGGCCGCCGACGACACGAGCAGCACGCGGGCCGCCGGTGCGTGACGCCTCACGGCCTCGAGCACGTTCCGCGTCCCGACCACGTTGACCTGGAACGCCTCAGCCGGCGCCTCCAGCACCTTCGGGAGATGGGTGACGCCCGCGAGGTGGACGACGACCGAGGGCCGGACCACGGTCACGAGGCGCTCCACCGCATCCGCGTCACGGACGTCGATCGTGTGCCATCGCTCGAGGGGAGCGTCGGTCCGCGGTCTTCGACCGGCGCCGACGACGGTCAGGCCCGATTCGGCGAGCGGTCCGGTCATGTGACTGCCGACGAACCCCTCGGCGCCGATGACGAGTGCCGCTCCGTGAAGGCGAAGCATGGGCCGCGTCAGGGTTGCCGCGGCGTCGAGCGCCGCGCGGCCCATCGGGCGCAATCCGCATCGACCATCATGGCGACCATCTGCTGGAACCCGACCTCCGGCTTCCAACCGAGCCGCGTGCGAGCAAGCGTGGCGTCGCCTTGGAGGTGATCGACCTCCGCGGGACGCAGCAGGGATGGATCGGTCTTCACGTGCTTCGTGTAGTCGAGCCCGACACGGGCGAACGCCGCCTCCGCGAACTCGCGGACGCTGTGCATGACGCCGGTCGCGATGACGTAGTCGCCAGGATCGGGTTGCTGGAGCATGAGCCACATGGCGCGGACGTAGTCCCCCGCGTATCCCCAGTCTCTCCGCGCATCCAGGTTCCCCAGGAGGATGCAGTCGGCGACCTGGTGCTTCACCCGTGCGACTCCATCGGTGATCTTGCGCGTCACGAATTCGAGCCCTCGACGCGGCCCCTCGTGATTGAACATGATCCCCGACGACGCGTGGAGCCCGTACGACTCACGGTAGTTGACCGTGATCAAGTGGGCGAACACCTTGGCGACGCCGTAGGGACTTCGCGGGTGGAACGCCGTCAACTCGTTCTGGGGCGTCGCGCGCACCTTCCCGAACATCTCCGACGAAGATGCCTGATAGAAGCGGATCCGCGGGTTCACGAGGCGCACGGCTTCGAGGAGACGCGTCACCCCGAGCGCCGTGTACTCGCCCGTCAAGACGGGTTGCGTGAATGACGCAGGCACGAACGACATGGCCGCCAGGTTGTAGATCTCGTCCGGCTTCACCGCCTCCACGAGACGGATGAGCGACATCTGATCCAGGAGGTCGCCCTGGTGAAGCTCGATCTGCCCGGCGAGGTGGGCGATGCGCTCGTGATGCTCGGCGCTCGTGCGGCGAATCATCCCGGCGACGCGATAACCGCGCGCCAGGAGGAACTCGGCCAGATGGGAACCGTCCTGGCCGGTAATCCCCGTGATCAGTGCGGTCTTCATCTCCCCCCGATCGGCGCCCGGTCCGCGTTCGTCGCGTGCGGGCGCCGCCAGCGGAACGGATCAGCCGAGGGCTGCGCTGAGCGAAACCGACGGCATGCCGAACGCGTCGGCCACGTTCTTGTAGGTGATCTTGCCGCCGATGATGTTCGCCGCCGTCGCGAGCTCGGGATCCTCGCGGAGCGCGGCGACGCCCTTTGCCGCCAGCTTGACGGCGTACGGCAGCGTGGCGTTCGTCAGGGCGAACGTGCTGGTTTGCGGCACGGCGCCTGGCATGTTCGCCACGCAGTAGTGGATCACGCCCTCTTCCGTGTAGACGGGGTTGCTGTGCGTCGTCGCCCGGCACGTCTCCACGCAGCCTCCCTGATCGACGGCGACGTCGACGAGGACCGCGCCCCGCGGCATCCCACGCAACATCTCTCGGTTGACGAGGGCCGGAGCCTTGGCGCCAGGTACGAGCACGGCCCCGACGAGCAGGTGCGTCGTCTTCAGCATCTCCCGGATCGTGTAGGCGTTGGAGAAGATCGGCGTCACGTTCGCCGGCATGATCTCGCTGAGGTAGCGAAGCCGATCGAGGTTGATGTCGAGGATCGTCACCCGGGCGCCCATGCCCGCAGCGATGCGCGCCGCGTTCGTCCCGACGATGCCACCTCCGAGAATCATCACATTCGCGGTCGGTACTCCAGGGACGCCCCCGAGCAGGACCCCGGCCCCGCCCATGGGAGCCTCGAGCCACTTCGCGCCCTCCTGGACCGCCATCCGGCCCGCCACTTCGCTCATCGGTGTCAGGAGCGGCAGGCTCCCCTTCGACTCGAGCGTCTCGTAGGCGATGGCGTGGGCGCCGGTCTTGATGATCGCCTCCGTCAACTCACGCGACGCGGCGAAATGGAAGTAGGTGAACAGGAGTTGATCACGCCGGATCATGGGCCACTCCTGCGGAAGCGGCTCCTTCACCTTGATGATCATCTCGGCCTTGGACCACACCTCGGCGGCGGTCGCCACGATCTGGGCGCCGGCTGCCTGGTATGCCGCATCCGTGATGCCGGACTTCACGCCGGCGTTCGTTTCGATGATGACCTTGTGGCCCTTGCGGACGAGCGTGTCCACGCCGGCAGGGACGATGGCAACCCGACCTTCGTCGGTTTTCACTTCGCGCGGGATTCCGATGAGCATCGTGGACCTCGTACCGCCGGCTCGCGGCGGTGTGCCGGCTCAGCGGATCGCAAGGTGTTATCCGGGTGGTGTATGACTTCAAGCGCGCGCAGGTCGCAGCCGCCCGCCCCCCGCGAGCGGTCTCGGAGATCGATGGCCATCCCGCCGCGAGTCGAGGTCGCTCCCCTCCGAAACCTCTCCGCGCTCCGGCCTTGTGTCCCCTCGCGACCTTTGGAGAATGAGGCCCCCGAAATGGGGCGTATAGCTCAGTTGGCTAGAGCGCCACATTGACATTGTGGAGGTCACAGGTTCGAGTCCTGTTACGCCCATCGATCGGACGCGGAGCCTCGCGGGCAACCCCCGTGAGGCTCCTTTCATTCCGGCCAACCCTCGCCGCGAACGGATTCGGAGTCGCACGTATCCGTCCGAATGCGCGCCCGCAGCCAACGGAGATTTCCGCCATGAACGTCGTCGACCTCGTCGCCATCGGGATCATCCTGCTCAACGGGATCATCGGCGCCATGCGCGGCTTCGCGTGGCAGGTCTTCCGCATCGGGAGCATCGTGCTGGCGATCGTCGTCGCCCGATCGCAGGCCGAGAACGTGGCGGAGTTCATGGTGCGTTTCATCGAGTGGCCGAAGGTCCAGCGGGTCGCGCTGGCCTGGGTCGCCATCGGAATCCTCGTCTACGTCGTCATGAGCTTCTTCGGGCACCTCGCACGCAAGGCGATCGAGGGGTTGCGCATGGGATCGGCCGACCGCTCGCTGGGGTTCCTGATCGGTGCGGCAAAGGGCGCGGGCATATGTGGCCTCGCGCTTCAGATCGTCGTCAGCATCGGCAGTTTCCTTCCCGAGTCGTTCCAGGACCAGCTGCGGGGAAACACGGCGAAGGGCGTACAGGGCAGCAAGGCGTTCGAGCTGCACATGACGCACGTTCGCCCGCTCGCCGAGTCGTGGCTCGTCAAGGCGCAGGAGGAGTGGGCGAAGCAGACCGGCGGGAATGCCCCGGGCACGCCACCTCAGCCTGCGCCCAAGTGAACCCCGTCATCCGTCGAGCTTCTTGATCTCGCCCTGGATGTCTTCGGGCGCGTAACCCGCGCGCTTGGTTCCCGCGACCTGCAGCGCCTTCGAGAGTTCCAGCGCCTGATCGAAACACGCGCGCGCCTCGGTTTTCTTTCCGAGCTTGAACCCGCGCAGGTCCCCCTGTCGCACGAGGAGTTCCACGCGACGGGCGGGCGGCAGCGTGGTCTCCCCGAGGGCCGAATCCAGAGCCACATCGGCGTCCTGCCAGCGTTCCTGGCGGATCCGCACGCCCGCGAGATCCGGGAGGAGGTCGATCTTGGGGATGTCGGCCGCGACGTCGTGTTTCTCGAGTTCCTGGCTCCACGCCGAGAGCGCGGCGGCTCGGATCGTCGCGTCCTTCGTGTACGTCGCCGTGTCGGTGACCTGGAGGAAGCACTCGCTCCAACGAAGGTCCGTTGGGTGCCGGTCGGCGTAGGCCTTCGAATGCCGCAGCGCCTCGTCGAGCAGCGGCGGCGTCTCGCGCACGAGGTAGACCACGAGGCTCAAGTACACCTCCTGCGCCCGCTTCGTGTCCGGATAGACGGCGATGACCTTCCGGTAGAGCTCGAGCTTGCGTGCCGGGTCGGCGGACTCGGCCTCGAGCCACAGTGCCGTCGCTTTCTTCTCACGTTCTTCGGGGCTCGAGCCGGCCTCCACCGGTGGCGGCTTCTCACCGCCCTGCGAACAGGCAGCCGCAAGGAACGGCAGGCCGAGGCCGATCAGGACCACGAGTGTGTGAATACGGCTACGCGAGACGCTTGTGAACATCTGATCCGAACCTCCGAGACCCGCGTACCCGTCGCGTGGCGGCGGGAGTGCATCGCGGGATGGACCGTATCATCTGGCGAGCGAACGTTTGTCCGTTGCCTTTGGAAACCTGGCCACGGAGGTCACACCAAACCATGCATTCACGAGCCCGACTGCCGCTTCTCCTGCTCGCCGCCGCGGCGGCGGCCATGCAGGTCTCCGCTCAGGACGCCCAGTCCCCCAAGCTCCCGAACTTCGAACGCCGCACACCGATCGTCCTCGCCGTCGAGAACGTCGGACCCGCGGTGGTTTCGATTTCGACCAAATCGCGCGTCGCGAGGTTCCACCCGTTCTCAGGCCTGTTCCAGATGCCCGAGGTGGACCACGGTAACGGCCAATTGGCGCCACGATCCATGGGCTCGGGCGTCATCATCCACCCCGCGGGCTACGTGGTGACCAACGACCACGTCGTGTCAGGCGCCGACCAGATCGAGGTCCAGGTCATGCACCCGGACCACAAGCTCGCGACGCTCGGCGCCCGGTTGATCAACTCCGACACGGACAACGACATCGCCGTGTTGAAGATCGACGGTCCGGGCCCGTTTCCGTACGCGGCGCTCGGCGACAGCGATCAGCTGATGGTCGGCGAGACGACGATCGCGCTGGGCAATCCGTTCGGGCTGGTGGACTCGGTGACGACGGGGATCCTCTCCGCCCGCAACCGCTCCGTCACCATGCGGGGCAAGGTCGTCTTCAAGGACTTCATCCAGACGAGCGCCCTCATCAATCCGGGGAATTCCGGCGGGCCGCTCCTGGACATCAACGGCTACGTGATCGGCATCAACGTGGCCATCGACAACCGCGGACCGGGCATCGGCTATGCGATCCCGATCAACCGCGTTCGAGACGTCGCGACCACGCTCCTCGACCCGGAAGTCGTTCGCCGTGCGTGGCTCGGGGCCGAGTTCGTGGACGCCGGAGCGGGCGTTCGTGTCGAGAAGGTTGCCGACGGCAGCCCGGCGGCGAAAACCGCGCTCGCCACGGGTGACCAGGTCGTGGCCGTCAGCGGACGCCCGATCCGGTCGAGGCTTGCGCTCAACATCGAGATGCTCGAGTCGGCACCCGGAAGGCCCGTGACGTTCACCGTCCGCCAGTCGGACAAGGTCAAGGACGTGCCCGTCGAACTCGAAGAGGTCCCGTTGGCCGCGTTCAGCAAGACGACCTTCGAATCCGTGGGGATGTCGGTCGCGGATCTCACGCCCGCGCTGGCACGGCAGTTCAACCTCGATGCGTCACACGCAGGCGTCGTCATCACGAAGGTGGATGCCAAGAGCGTCGCGGCCGAAGTGGGGCTTGCGGCCGGGGACGTGTTGTTTCAGCTCGGCAACTACAGCGTGCGTGACACCAACGACCTGACGGCGAAGGTCCGAGCCTATGCCCGGGCCGGGCGGGCGCCGGACATCCACGTCCTGCGAAACGGCTCGGTGCTCAACGGGCGCATCCCGATCCGGTGATTGCCAGACTCGGCCACGCACGGCTGCGGGGCCCGCGTTCGGCCGGTATGATCCGCGGCGATCCGGGCTGCCGCCGTGGCCGCCCGCACGCGCGGGATCTCATCGTTGTCCACACTGGAACCAGTCTCCGAAACGGTACGCGGCTTCCTCGACGCCTTTCATCGGGATCGGGACGCGGGCGTGGAGCGGACGCTCGCGGAATACCTTGCGCTCTTCCCGGCCGAACAGGTCGCGGTCGCGCGCGAGTTCCTCCGGCTGTCGCCGAGCGTGCAGGCCGCCGGAGGAGCGTCGGCTCCAGGTGAGCGCCGCGTCGGCCCTTATCGCCTCGGCCGAGAGCTCGGTCGCGGTGGCCAGGCCGTCGTGTACCTCGCCGAAGACCTTCGCCTGAACCGGCGCGTCGCACTCAAGGTGCTCGTCGGCGGCACCCAGACGTCGGAGCGGGTTTTCGATCGCTTCCAACGTGAGGCGACGATGGCATCCAAGCTCGACCATCCAGGGATCTGCACCGTCTTCGATACCGGTGTGGACGGCGGGTCGGCCTACATCGCCATGCGATACGTCGAGGGATCGACGCTCGCGACCTGGATCGGCCAACGCAAGTCGTCCGATTC
This sequence comes from Planctomycetota bacterium, assembly GCA_044222185.1. Classification (GTDB taxonomy): domain Bacteria; phylum Planctomycetota; family CAIWVZ01; genus JBGANV01. Next base: position 578,644 of record JBGANV010000001.1, on the reverse strand, counting down.
GACCACGACGGATTCCTTCACGTTCAGCGTGACGGAGGGTGAGAAGGATCTCACGACGCGTCGCGGCGACGCCTCCGAGCAGCCTTCGTCCTCGGTGGGGCCATCGACCCGCGGCGAGGTGATGGACGTGGTGCGGATCATCGAACAGGCGGCGCGGGCGCTGCACGCCGCGCACGAGGTCGGGATCATTCACCGCGACATCAAGCCGGGCAACATCATGGTCACGCCCGACGGATCGCCCGTCATCCTCGACTTCGGTCTGGCGCGCGACGACGAGGACGGGCACTCCCTCACGCAGACGGGTGATCTCTTCGGCACGCCCGCGTACATGTCGCCCGAGCAACTGCTGGCGCAACGCGTCCCGTTGGACCGCCGGACGGACGTCTGGTCGCTCGCCGTCTCGCTCTACGAAGGGCTCACGCTTCAACGGCCGTTCGACGGCAAGGCGCGTGACGCGATCTACCAGGCGATCCTCACACACCCGATGCCCGACCCCCGCAAGCTCAACCGCGGGATCTCGGCCGACCTGAAGGTGGTGCTCGAGACCGCGCTGGAGAAGGACCGCAACCGCCGCTACCGGACTGCGCTCGAGTTCGCGGAAGATCTGCGACGCGTCCGCACGTACGAGCCGATCAAGGCCCGCCCGGCGGGGCCGCTCCTCCGACTTCGGCGGTTCGCACAACGCAACCCCGTGACGGCGACGGCGACGATCGGCGGGTTCCTGACGCTCGTCATCGGACTGGGCACGGCGCTCGTCCTGTTGCGCGAAACAAACAAGGCGTTCGAGGAGACGCGGGTCGAGCGCGATCAGAAGCAGGCGGCACTCGCGAAGGAACGCGATGCGCACCGCTCGGCGCAATCGCTCCGACTTGGTGCACTCTCGGCGGCGATGCTGACGCGGGATCCCGGGACGGCACTTCTGCTCGCGATCGAAGCCGCCCACATCAAATCGGACCCCATGGCGAACGGCGCGATCCTGAACGCACTCGACTCGATCCAGGAGCTCCACGGGTTCACCCTGGCGAAACCGGCGGACTCGCTGGTCCTCTCACCCGACGGTCAAACGGCGCTCCTCTGCACGACGGATGGCGCCGTATTGCTGGCATCCACACAGTCGGGGACCGTCCTCAGGCAATTCGCTCTGGCGGAGACCACGGCGACGTGCGCCGACTTCGACGGAGATGCGCGGCGCGTTGCCGTAGGCACGAAGGAAGGAACGGTTCACCTCTTCGACGCGCAGTCCGGCCGGCGATTGAACGGCTGGCGTACGCACGAGTTGGCGGTGACGCGCGTCCGGTTCGACGCGTCCGGCAACACCCTGGCGTCGGCCTCCGCGGACAAGACCGTCGCCCTGCGGGACCTGCAGTCCCGAGCCGACCCGGTCCGCCTCGTCGGACACAAGAAGCGCGTCGCCGACGTCAGTTTCGACCCGAAGTCGAACCGCGTCTTCACCGTCTCATCCGATTTCTCGCACAAGACCTGGAACCCCGAGACCGGAACGGCTGAAGAGTCGAAACTCATCCAGACCATCGGCGACGTTCCGGCGATCGAACGCGGCCCGGACGGTTCACGGTTCGTACTCCTCGGTCTCACGACGACGCCGGTGTTTCGCAGTTCCACCGGCAGGCCCGAGTTCACGCTCAAGGGACACCGGGGCACGGTGAGAGCTGCGTCGTTCACGGCGGACGACAAGCGCATCGCGACGGGATCCGTCGACGGAACGGTCCGCATTTTCGACGGCACGACGGGAACCCAGGTCTCGGTTCTCCGCGGCCACAAAGGCGCGGTGCACGGCGTCCGCTTCACGAGCGACGGATCGAAGCTCGTTTCCATCGGTGAGGACTCCACGCTCCGCGTCTGGTCCGCCAGGACGGGATCGGCCCTCATCGTGGGACGGGCACCGATTTCCCAGACGGACTCGGTCCCATTCACCCGCGATGGAATGACGCTCGCGCTGACGAACCTCGCGTTGACGGGCCTCGTCTCCCAGGTGTGGGACCTGAGGAACGGTGGGAGCTCGGTCCAGGCCGGGCTCGGGACCGTCCTCGCGATCTCGGGCGACGGACGCTGGTTGCTCCAGAACCGTACCCAGTTGTTTCGGCCGATCTGCTTCGTGCACGACGTGAAGACCCAGGCATCCCGCTGCCAGCTCGAGATCGAAGCGTCACTCACGGGCAGGCAAGCCTTCACCGACGACGGCGCGCTGATCGCCGTGGAAACGATTCAGCGCGCGGCCGACGGTCGGACGACGACGTCCATCGGGATCTACGACGCCGTCACGGGGAAGAAGGTCCGCGACGTCGGAGGGTCCGATGCTGAGGAGCTCGCGTTCACGTTCAGTCCCGACTCGCGCACGCTTGCGATCACGCGTGACGGAATGATCGAGCTGTGGCCCGTCGATCGCGTCGAAGAGCCTCGCAAGATCGCCTGCGGCCAGGGCGCCCTGCTCGACGTCTCTTTCAGCAACGACGGCAGCCGGCTCGCCGTCATCGACTCATCCCACGCAGTCGCCATCGTGAACGTGGCGAGCGGATCGACGGTGATGAGATTCGACGACTTCCCGACTCCGCCGGCGAGTTGCCGCTTCGGCCGCAGCCCCGAGCACCTCCTCGTCGTCACGTCCGACAGCACGATCCTCGTCTGGGACCTCGCGCAACGCCGCGCGATGGTGACCTTCCGCCGGGGCGACGACGCCGTCGTCGGCGCAGCGCTCGACGACACGGACACGCACGTGCACACCGTGACGAAAGACGGCGTGATCCGCAGCTGGCCGATCGATCCCCTGCCGCTGGCGCAAACGGTCGTTCCCCGAGCGCTGACGCCCGTCGAACGCCGGCTCTTCGATCTCGAGCTGCCCGCGATGCCCGGCAGCGGGGACGCGCGCTGACGCCGCGCGAAGCCGGTCAGAGTTACCGAGGATCGCCTGCCTGAGACTCCCAGGCCCGGTAATCGCGTCCATTCGGAACGGCGATTGGCCTGCACGACGTGCCCCGGGCAGAATGCGCTCACTCGCGGCATTTGCGCGACGGCCGCACGCCGACGGCGCGCGCGCCCCTACGAAAGGATCCAGATCATGCGCCAATCTCCGAGCCGCCTTTCCGAGCCAGCACGCATCGAGCTGTCGAACGCCCTGAACGCGCTTCTCGCCGATGGGCTCGACCTCTACTCACAGATCAAGGTCGCGCACTGGAACGTCAAGGGGCCACAGTTCGCAGCGCTCCACCCGCTCTTCGAGTCGTTTGCCGTCGCGCTCGCCGGTTTCACGGATGACATGGCGGAGCGTGCGGTCACGCTGGGGTCCCTCGCCTTCGGGACGGCCCGACACGTCGCGAAGACATCCCGCCTGCCCGAATATCCACAACAGACCACGCGCGACTTGGACCACGTCCGCAACCTCGTCGAACGTTTCGAGCAGTTCCTGGACTGCGTCCGAGGCGCACGAGACGTCGCCGAGAAGGTGCGAGACCAGGACACCGTCGATCAGCTGACTGCCGTCGTGCGGGATTTCGAAAAGAACGCATGGTTCCTCAGAGCGACGCTGGACGGCTGAGCCTGAGTGCGCGTCGGTCCCCCATCGGCGCCGTTTGCCGATGCGGTTGGCGACAGGCCTCCGTGTATGATTCGCCGTCGACTTCGACGCCGAACAACTCACGGAGATTTGCCCCCATGCGAACGGCTCTGCTCTTCGTCGCTCTCGCGTCCCTGACCGCCACCGCGCTCTCCCAGGTCGTGCCCGAGGCGATCTACTACCGCTTCAATGAAGGAAGCGGCACGTCGCTGACGAACGTCGCGGTTCCGGGATACGGCGTGCCGACCGGTACCATCAACGGCGCGCTCACGTTCGGCGCCGGACAGTTCTCGACGGGGATCGTCGGGACGAACCTGGCCTCGGCCTCGAACTTCGTCACGACGAACTACAACCTCGCGTCGCTCGCGGGCGTTCCGTGGACGATCGAGTTCTGGTTCAAGCAGGGCGGCGCGCCGTCGCTCCAGTACCACGTCGGTCAGCAGTCGAGCAGCGGGTTCCGCATCTTCTGCGGAAGCGCTGGCGGCAACATGGTGCTCTCGGGGACGAGTTTCACGACCGTCACGATCCCGGGTGTGCCGGCCATCGGATCATCGGCTCACTACGCGTTCGTGTACGACCCGGGTCCCAACACGATCACTGGTTACTTCAACGGCGTCCCACAGGCGCCGACGACGCAGGCCGCGGTGCCGGCTCCGACGGGAACCATGATCCTCTGCGGCAACGCGACGTCGAACGGAACGTTCGGAACGCTCGACGAGTTCCGCCTCTGGCTGCGCGCTCGGACGGCTTCCGAGATCGCGCTCTCGTACAACACCGAGCTCTCCTCGAACAACATCCTGGCCGCAGTCACGACGGGCGGCGGCGTCGGCGATCTCAGCATCGGGCTGACCGCGATTTCACCCACGGCGACCAGCGGCTTCCTGCTGCTCACGACGACCCCGACCACGCCGATGGGCACCGGCCCGATGATCGGAATCTCGCCAGATGGGCTGACGTGGAGCATCTTCAGCCAGCCGCTCTTCGCTGGCAACCCGCTTCACTTCCCGGTGGGCATCCCGGGCGTGTTCCCCGATCAGCCGTTCACCGTTGCCCCGGGCACGCTCTCGTTCCTCTCCGGGCAGGTCTGGGAAGCGGTCGCCGTCCTCCTCGCGACGGGCGACACGTACGCGGGTGGCTCCAACGTCCAGCGTCTGACCTGGTGATGAACGTCGTGCCGGCGCCGCGTCGCGTTTGAGCTCACGCGACCGGCGGGGCCCGATGGCAACGCGCAAGCTCTCCCGCCCAGGTTGTGCCGCGCGCGCAGCGAGTCGAGCGCCCCTTCGCCGCGCGACGCCGCCACGGCTCCCCGGGGGGCGAGTTCGCCCGAGTCAATGTCCCCCGACACCAAAGCGAAACGCCTGGCTGGACTCTCGGTGACCGGACGATTCTCGAAGGTCACATTCGCCGACCTGCGAGCCGCGGAGAAAATCTTCGCGTCGATCTGGGCGCTCGAAGACGAGGTGAACAACGGCGGCTTCCACCAGTACTTCTTCAACAGCAGCGGCGACACGGCGTTCTTCGTCGTCGAGGCCCTCGAGAAGATCGGTGCGACCCGAGCCGCACGAATCGTCCGCGCGGCGAACGCCGTCTTCCCCGGAGGGATTCCCCCGTCCGACCAATCCGCGCGTCAATGCCTCCTCGACTCGCTCGACGACGACCAACGAGCCCGGCTGGAACGCCTCGATGATGAGTTCTACGCGTATCCCGACGACCTCACGGCACTTCTCTTCGCGTTCGTCGAAACCAATGCGCGCGAGATCGATGGCGCTGCAGACCTGTTCCGCTGATTCGGTGCCGGGCGCGTAGGAAGCGGCCGAATGACCTCTTGCTCATCCTCACGCGGGCCAGCACCTCTGTGCCGCGCGCACCTTCCGCTTCGCCGGTGGTCGGTGCCGCATGGAGCCCGCCACGGGAGCATGGACCGGGGTGTTCCGAACACCCCGCGCGGGTGCGGTCCGCCTGCGACGACCAATCCGCGAATTGAAACGCTCGGAGCGGTTCATTCGCCCCTCCGTCGCGGACAGCGGCTCCGTGACGGCAACTCCGAGCCACGCGCGTTGCTCGACGCCGACGCTCAGAGAACTCGTGCCCGATCGCTCGCATCCAGTAGGAGCCCCCATCGCTCCGATGTGGGCAGAAATCGCGACATCGCCGTCCGGAGACGACGCACTCCGTCCCGAGCGATGCCGAGCCGCACGTCGCGAGCGGGATGCGCCGCAGCAGCCAGCGCTGGTTTGCAACCGCGCTCCGCGAATGCGCGAGCCGGGGCCGTCACGGCGGATGCGGCGTACGACCGCGCCTTCGCAACGTGCGGCCCGTGAAGGCCCGCGGCTGCATGGAAGTGCGCGAGCTCTGGCGGCGTTCATCACGCTCGTCCTCGTCGGCGCCGCATCGTGCACGTCGAACCCGGAGATGGCGACAACGACGCTGAGCCAGGGTGTCCCCGACCCACGTGCACGACTCCGTTTCGAGACCGTGCGCTCGATCCTCGAAGACAGCAGGGGGAACTACTGGTTCGGAAGTTCGAGTGAGGTGGCGGCGTACGCGACCACGGGCATGGCGCGAGGGAAATACGGGAGGCTGCGGTTCGCCACGTACGACGCGGTGATCGGTTACGACGGAGAGTCCTTCACGGTCATCGACGACAAGAGCCTGGGACTCGACGAGAACACCGGTTCGCTTCACGTCCGCTGCGTGCTCGAGGACAGCAAGGGCGACGTCTGGATCGGGAGCAATGGGATCGGGGTGATCCTGCGCGATGGCAACCCCGCCAACCGATTCACCCAGGAGAAGGGGCTTGGCAGGCCAGACCCTCGGGGTGCGCGCGTGAAGCCACGGCCTGGGGACGTGACGGAGGGTTGCCCCTCGTTGCATCGCGTGTTCTCGATGGGAGAAGACCGCGCCGGGGACATCTGGTTCGGCACCATCGACCACGGTGCCTGGCGATACGACGGCAAGTCGTTGACGAACTTCTCGGCCCAAGACGGACTGACGACCAAGGACGTCATGGCGATCTACACCGATCGCCACGGTGACCTGTGGCCCACAGGGAACGGCGTGTTCAAGTTCAACGGCACGACATTCGACCGGATCCACTGACACGGCGACCACGGTGCCGCCCGAGTTCCCCGCCCCACGGACATTCGCGACGGCGTGTGGAGCGGGTTCGCACGACCGCCGTTCTCGTCGGTGAACGACCGCGGCCGGGTCGCCATGACCTTCCCCCGTTCGCGGCTCGCAGTCCCGGCGAGGTGGCAGCCGCGCGCCCGACCGACGATGCCGCGGGCGCGGACGCGCCCCATCTCTCGGCGATGGAGATCCACTCACTGCGTCCCATCCGGCCCGAACGTCGCGTTCCGATGGTCAACGGGTCCGTGCTGCCGCTTCGCGGTGCGAGCGGCCGCGAACGAGAGAGTGCCGGAATTCCAGGCGGGAGCTCAACCTCGACCGCCCGGCCGCGAATGCGCGGCACTCAGACGAAACCGCGCAGGCCTCCGAAGCATCGAAGACCTGCGCGAGAGCGGGTGAAGGGATTCGAACCCTCGACATTCAGCTTGGGAAGCTGACGCTCTACCAGCTGAGCTACACCCGCAGAGCGGCGCTCATTTTCCAGAACGGCGGCGGCGAGTCAAGGAGGCCCGAGGCAGAAGACGAGACGTGGCGTCGGTGCGTCTCGGGTCGAGGCTGACTTTGGGGCACCCGCTCCGTACGTACAGTCGCCCCACGAAAGCGAGGACCGATGAAGATCTCGATCACCTACTGCACGCAGTGAAACTACTACCCCTACGCCGCCAGTCTGGCGGCTGAACTCGCAGCGGAATTCCGCGTCCAGGCCACCATGATCAAGGGCACGGGCGGCATCTTCGAGGTGCGCCTCGGAGACGAATTGATCTACTCCAAGAAGGCAACCGGCCGGTTTCCCCAACCGGGCGAGGTCACGTCGATACTGAAAACGCGGTCTGCAAGAACGGGCTGACTTTCAGGCGACGGGCACGACGACGGCGACGCAGTGCGTCGCCATGGCCTCTCCCCGCCCGATGGCATCGAGCCCCTCGTTCGTGCGCGCCTTCACCGCGACGCGGTCCGCGGGCAACGCGAGGAGCGTCTGCAGCGACTCGCGGATGCGCGCCTTGTGCGGCATGAGCTTGGGTCGTTCGGCGACGATCGAGCAGTCGACCTGCGCAACGCGCAACCCTCGCGCACGAAGCTCGTCGATGGTCACCCGCAGCAGCTCGGTCGACGCGATGCCTTTGAACCGTGGGTCCGTGTCCGGGAAATGCTCGCCGATGTCGGGCAGTCCCGCCGCACCGAGCATGGCCTCGATGACGGCATGCAGGAGAACGTCCGCATCGCTGTGTCCGAGGAGTCCGAGCGGCGATGGAATCTCGACGCCGCCGAGGACGAGCTTGCGTCCCTCGACGAGCCGATGGATGTCGTACCCGTGCCCGACGCGCGGAAGCGGCGGAGGAACGAGGCCGCGCGCGAGCGCCAGGTCCGCGGGCCAGGTGATCTTCAGATTCGTGCCGTCGTCCTCCACGACCCGTGGCGCGATTCCTGCAGCCTCGAACAGGGATGCCTCGTCGGTGACCGCCCGGCCGGAACTCGCCGCGTCCTCCAGGAGCTTCATCATGAGTGCCCGGCGCCCCCCCTGCGGCGTCGTCGCCTGCCAAAGATCCGAACGAGGAACCGTTTCGACGACGTGACGTTTCGAGTCGACACGCTTGACCGTCGCGGCCATCGGCGTGGCGAGGAGCGCGGCGTCGCAGGAATCGAGCGCACGGAGCAGATCCGCGATGCGCTCCCGTTTGACGAACGCGCGCGCCGCATCGTGCACGAGCACGTCACGCACCGTGGGATCGGTCGCCCGAACGCCCGACAGCGCTGAATCCTGCCGCGTCGCGCCGCCAGCAACGATCGCGCGTACGCCCAGGCGGCGCAGCCGTGCCGACAGCCCGCTGTCCTCACACGCCGCCAGGTCGTCCGCGTGAAGTACGACGACCCGATCGCTGATCCCGCCGACATCCGCGAAGGCACGCGCCGACCGCTCGACGAGTGTCTCACCGTCGAATGCGACGAGCGCCTTCCTCACGGAGCCTCCGAGCCTCGTCCCTGAACCGGCTCCCACGATGACGACGGCGGCGCTCACAACACACCCCGCGCACTGAACATGCAACTGAGCGTGGCTTCGAGCCGCGAAGAACGCGTCTCTTTTCTCGAAAGGATGGGCTTATCGCCACGGAGGAAGAAACCCGAAGAGTTTTCCTGTAAGCGGTGGCCCTCGTCTGGCGTCGAGGGGCCACCGATTCTTCTGTTTCGGGCTGCGGAGAGGAGGTCCTCCATGCGCGAGTCCTTCAGGCCATTCGTCACTGCACTGTTCATCTGCGTTGTGCTCATCGCGCCTGCTGTCGTGGCGCAAGGGTCGATCGATTTCAGCGGACAACAGACCTCACCTCGTGTGTTCACCGGTGGTGAAGCGACGGTGTTCCACGTCAACGGAACGGCGAACGCTCCGTTCGCGGTCCTCGTGTCCGAGGCATCGACCTTCGAGGTGACGCAGTACGGTACTTTGCTGGCCGACCCGCGCCACCAGGACGCGTTCCTGTTCCTCGACGGGTTCGACGCGACTCACCCGTTCTATGCGTCGTCGTCGATCCCCTCGACGGGTTCGCCGTTCACGATCATCGTGGTTCCGTTCGGCGTGAACCAGCAGGGCCTGGCGGATCACTACCCGATGCAAGGGTTGATCGCGGATCCATCGAACCCCTATGGACTGAGCCTCACGAACGCGGTGACGCTCGAATACGCGGTCCCGCCCCCGACCGTGACGCTCGTCGACCCGAACTTCCTCGCTCCAGGCGGGCAGTTCACGGTGTATGGAAGCAACTTCTCGACGACACCGGGCGGCACGGTCGTCCGCGTCAACGACGTCCTTTGCACGGTCGTCGCGGCGACAGAAACGGAGATCGTCTGCACGCTCCCGCTGCAAGCGCAATCCGGCGTGATCACCGTTGAGACCGCTCACGGCATCACCCCGACGTCCGTGGATTCCCTCACGACCTGGATCGTGGCTGCGCCAGCGCTCATCGTCACCGATCAGACCGCACCCGCGGTCATCACGGGCCCGACGAGCATCATCGGGACCGTCGGTGTGGGCGTACCACGGGACTTCACTCTTCACGTCGAGCCGGGCGACGAGGTCTACGCCGAGTTGTACCCGTGGGACGGCACGGTGTTCCGGGTCACGACTTACCAGAACTCGCAGACGAACTTCATCGATCCGCTCGTGCGGATCCGGAGGTTCCCCTCGCTCCCGGTCACGATTCTCAGCGACGACGACTCGGGCCCGCAACTCGCGGCCGGGATTGGCACCGTCGGATCGACCGTGCATTTCGTCGCCGACACCTCCGAAGACCTGATCGTGCAGGTGGACACGTTCTCCAGTGCATCGAGCGGTCCCTACCTGCTGGTCGTCGGCACGCGGCCGTCGACGCAGACGCCCGTGACCGTGCAGTCGATCTTCCCGAACGAAGCGCGCCCAGGCGACGTCGTCACGATCTACGGCTCCGGCTTCGACCCTGCGCAGGCGCAGACCCACGAGGTCCTGCTGAACGGGCTCTCGATCGCGCCGTCCCTCGTCACGCAGGGACGCATCGAGTTCACCGTGCCGCTCAACGCCCGGTCGGGGCCGTTGAACGTAGTCGCGCCGCTGGGCACGACGGCGTACGGCGGTGATCTGGTGGACACATTCCTCTGCGTCCACGGCTTCCTCGACATGGTCGAGACCGAAGGGACGATCCCCAGCGTGTCGACCGGGCTCGCCATGCGCGGGTCGCTCGCGAACGGCCTCGACACCGACGACGTCGACATCGACCTGGTCGCGGGACAGTCGATCACCGTCGAGGTGTACGCGCTGGATCCGTTCACGGGCCGGATCACCACGTCGTTCTTCCTGGCGCCGTCGCCCCTCGACCCGGAGATCCGGATCGTCCAGGCAGGCACTCTCGGCCCCTACCTCGCGGCCGACCAGAACGGCGGCCCGGGACTGAACGCGATGGTCGGCGGCACGTCGCCGACGTCCGCCTTCACGGCGCCGTTCACGGGGACCTTCCGAATCCGGGTTCTCGCCTGGTTCTCCTGGTCGTCCGGCGATTACCTCCTCGTGGTGAATCCGTCGCCCTGACGCCCGGCCCTCGCGGGGCGCGGCGTGATACCTTCGAGCCCATGCTCGAAGGCCTGTCGCGCCGCGAACCGCTCGTGATCGTCGGCATCGATCCCGGAACCCGATCCATGGGATTCGGAGTCGTCGGCCGCGTGCGCGGGCAGTTCCGCCGGGTCGACCACGGGGCATTTCAGCCGCCGCGGGACGGAACGACGGCGGAGAAGCTCCACTACCTCTTCCAGCAGGTCCGCGCGCTGATCGCGCACCACGGGCCGGACCTCGTCGCCCTGGAACAGACGTTCTTCCACAAGAACCCCCAATCCACCCTGCGAATCGGCGAGGCCCGCGCCGTGGTGCTCGTCGCCGCCGCCGACAAGGGTGTTCCCGTGATCGAGTACCCCACGCGCCTCGTGAAGAAGTCGGTCACCGGGTTCGGCGGCGCGGAGAAACACCAGGTACAGGACGCCGTGGCCCGGGAGCTCCGGCTCGATGCGCTTCCCACGCCCCACGACGCCGCCGACGCGCTCGCCCTCGCCCTCTGTGCCATGTTCGACCCTGCTCTCGACCCGCGATTCCAAGTCGACGGAAAGTGACTCAAGTCACCGGTTTTCCCGGCCGATGATGCTGCAGGCGGCGGTCTCTTTGCACCGATCCACCGCCGGGGGAATCCATGCGAAACGCCATGCGCCTGCTGTCGGCCGTAGTCCTCGGAATCATCGTGACCGGATGTGCCGGTTCAGGGAGCCGCACCCAGCGGACCCAGGACCCCCGGCCGCAAAGCGACAACATGGTGACGGACGCGCCCGCAAACGTCCGCGAACAGGTTCGCGAGACGGAGGCCACTCCGTCGCAACCAGCCCAAGCCTCCCAGCCCGACTCGACGACCGAGCGCCCCAGGCCGTCGGCGATGAAGCCGGACGACTCGGAGGTCCCGGCCGAGGTCCGCGCGATCGAGGCCGTGATCGACCGACCCGCCGTTCTCCTGGCCGACGAGGTCCGGATCGAAGTCAGCAAGAATTACGAGTGGGACGTCAGCCTCAGCGGCGACGGCGTCGCCCCGCAGCGGCCGGACAACGGTGGCACGGTCACCGAGGCCGTGGGAGGACCACGCGCGTGGTTCCGCAACCTGGACATCCGCGCCCGTGACAAGATCGTGTTCTGGCGCTCCGGGCTGAACGTGACGCCCTTCATCAAGGTCACGGCTCGTGGCAACGTGAGCTACATCGATGCGCACTCCAACAACGGCTCACCGAGTCTCACGCGGGCGGGTGCCTGCAAGATCGACAACGCCAGCATCTCGTTCGATGACGAGGCTGTGGGCATTCCTTCTCGCCGCCCTGTCAGTTCTCCCAACGGGATGCGCGGGACCAGCGGGCGCTGAAGACGCACCGCCTGCGGAAGCCGAAGGCAACCCAGGCTACCTCGCGGCACATGCCGTGTTGGCGCGTGGGGATCGAGCGGCCGCATTCACGGCATTCCTCGCAGCGGCGAAAGACCCGAGCGTCCGCCTGGACTGTCTCGAACAGGCCGCGACGCTCGCGGATGCAGGCAAGGAATCCGATCTCGTGTTCGAGATCGACGCCGCAGCGACGACAGAACGTGATCCAGCCCGAGTGATCGCGCTGCGCACGCTCCGCATCGAGGCGACCGTGGACCCCGCGACACGGGACCGCGAACTCGCGAAGCTGGACGAGGAGACCGGCGGACGGAGTCCCTGGCCGCTGTCGGCAAGCGCACGGCTGCAGGAGGACCGCGGGAGTTTCGCCGGCGCCGAACGAGCCTACGCCAGGGCACTCGAGCGCGACGCCCGGAACGTACGCGCGCTCCGCGGACTCGCCCGCTGCCGCGTCGCCCAGAAGGACGTGAACGGCGCCATCACCGCATTGTCGAAGGCGGCGACACAGGCGCCGGCCGATCCCGTGATCCGCTACAACCTGGGCCGTCTCCTGCTCGATCGCCCCACGGGCGCCAACGACGCACGGCTGAATCTGCGCGCCGCGTCGCGACTCGAGCCAACCGACGTTCCCACGCTCGTCGCCTACGCCGTCGCATGCATGCGGACCGACGATCCCAGCGAAGCGGAGAAACTCCTGCTTCGCGCCCGTGAACTCGCACCCACCGACCCGGACGTCCATTTCAATCTCGGCGTCCTCTACGCGGACAAGCTCCACGACCCTGCGTCCGCGATCGAAGCGTTCAAGCGCTACCTCGCCCTCGGCGGCGACGAGACCGATCGCGTCAAGCTGTGGCTCGATCAATTGGAGCGACCGGTGAAATGAAGGCCGTCGTGCAGCGCGTACTACGTGCCAGCGTCACCGTCGACGGCGCGATCGTCGGTGAGATCGGACGCGGGCTGCTCGTCTTTCTCGGTGCCGCGCCCGGCGACGACGTCGCGATCGCCGAGGCGCTGGCTTTGCGCATCGCGCAGGCGCGCATCTTCGCCGACGAGAACGGTCGAATGAACCGGTCGCTGGCAGAGGTCGACGGCCGCATGCTCGTCGTGTCCCAGTTCACGCTGCTGGGCGACACCAGCCAGCGCCGCCCGGCGTTCATCGGCGCACTGGAGCCGGTGCAGGCGAAACAGCTCTACGAACGATTCGTCGCGAAGGCGTCGGCGCTCGCCGGGCCCGTGGCGACCGGCGTCTTCGGCGCCCACATGATCGTCGAGTCGCAAAACGACGGCCCGGTGACGCTGCTCTACCACGAGCCCAAGTAGGAGCTCCGAGGGTCAGGGGGTGCTTCGGGGCACGAACTGGCGGACCCATTTCCCGATCATGTCCACCTCGACGTTCACCCGAGCGCCCACGCCCTTCGACCCCAGCGTGGTGATCGCGAGGGTGTGCGGAATCAGCGCGACGCTCACCCGCGCCCCGTCCAGCCCCATGACCGTGAGAGAAACCCCGTCGAACGTGATGGATCCCTTCATCACGACCAGGTCGGCGAGGTCGGCCGGCAGGTCCACCGCCAGCACCGTCTGGTCAGGAGCCTCGACCTTCGAGACGACGGGGGCCGTGCCGTCCACGTGACCCGAAACGAAATGCCCGCCGAGCTGGTCCCCCACCTTCAGGCTGCGCTCCACGTTCACCAGGGACCCGGAACGGAGGGCTCCGAAGGTCGTCCGCTGGACGGTTTCCCCGAGGAGGTGGAACCCCGCGACGGTGCCCACGAGGCCTTCGACCGTCAAGCAGCACCCGTCGATGGCAACGGAGTCCCCCAGGCGGACGCCGGCGGCGGATTCGCCCAGATCGACGCGGATCTTGGTCCAACCCGGCCCCGCGTCGACGCCGACGACCGTCCGGAGCCCCTCGACGATGCCCGTGAACATGGGCCGCGATGCTACGGGCGGCCCGAACGCCGCTCAACAAACCAACCGGCGTTGCCCAAAGGACTTGCCGACCCGCCACGGTGTGGTTCGCCGATCGCCTGAAGCCCGCGGATTTCCTTGATGGGGGTGCGCTCGCACGTAACATCTTCGCCCACTTCGTCGAATCGTGAGAGCACGTGATCGCCCGGGCGCCTGGCGACCGTCGGACTCCGATTCAGTCACGAGAACGCGAGCCGCCGGATGCGCGTGGACGTCCTGACCCTATTCCCGGGCATGTTCAACGGTCTTCTGACCGAGGGGACGGTCCGAATTGCGCGGGAGAAGGGTCTCCTCGACGTCACGTTGCGCAACTTCCGGGACTTCGCGCGCGACGCGCACAAGAGCGTGGACGACAAGCCGTTCGGCGGTGGACCCGGCATGGTCCTCAAGCCGGAACCGATCTTCGAGTGCATCGACGATCTGCTCACGTCCTCCGCCAGCCGCCCACGCATGCTGATCATGACCCCGGGCGGTGCCACGTTCGATCAGGCGAAGGCGCGCGAACTCGCTCGAGAGTCGCACCTCCTGATCCTGTGCGGGCGGTACGAGGGGTTCGACGATCGCATCCGCCAGGGGCTGCCCTTCGAGGAGATCTCGGTGGGCGACTACGTCCTATCCGGCGGCGAGATTCCAGCGATGGTCGTCCTGGACGCCGTGACGCGGCTGCTCCCAGGCGTCCTGGGACACGACCTGTCTCCCGAACTCGAATCGTTCGAGGGAGGACTCCTCGACTACCCGCAATTCACCCGCCCCGCCGAGTTCCGCGGCATGCAGGTTCCGGAGGTCTTGCGCTCCGGTGACCATGCACGCATTGCGGCCTGGCGCCGCCAGGAAGCGCTGCGCCTCACGAAGGAAAAACGTCCTGACCTTCTCACGCCCGACCACTCGGGCCGGAAGCCAGGCTGACCACGACAGACCCCGATCCAGGGCACGCGGTGCCCGAACACGAGAAAGAGCCATGGAAAGGTACCTCGACTACGAAAAGAGCTTCCTCAGGAAGCAGGCGCTCCCCCGATTCGACATCGGCGACACCGTCGACGTGATGGTGTCGATTCGCGAAGGCGACAAGGAGCGCGTCCAGACCTTCAACGGCACCGTCATCGCGAAGCGGGGGAACGGCTCGAACGAGATGTTCACCGTCCGCCGAATCGTTCAGGACGAGGGCGTCGAGCGGACGTTCCCCGTGAACTCGCCGAAGATCGCGGGCCTCGAGGTGAAGCGCAAAGGCAAGGTCCGCCGCGCCAAGCTCAATTACCTCCGAAAGCGCACCGGCAAGGCGACGCGCCTCACGGAGCGAATCGTCCGGGAAGCCGGCGGGACGGCGGCACCGGCCGCATCCCAAGGATCGACCCAGAAGTGAGGCGAGACCGGCGCGGAATCCCGCGCCGGCGCTCTGCGTGAAGGAGCAGTTCGGTGACCGAGAATCTCGGCATTAAGTGGATCCTGATCATTGCCCTCCTCGGGCTCACAGGATGGCTGTTCGTCAGCAACCAGGCTCAGACGGGCCGGTTCGTGAAGCTCGGCATCGACCTCCAAGGCGGACGGTCGATGACGTACGAGATCAGCCGCGCGAGCCTCGAGCGCATCGCCGCCGCAGACCGCACGAAGGCTCTGCAGGACACGATCGCGACCATCTCGAAGCGCATCGACACCCTCGGCGTCCGTGAGCTCACGATCCGCCAGGTCGGCGACAACCAGATCCTCATCGAAGCGCCCAAGATGAGCGACGCCGAACTGGGAGCCATCAAGGAGCAGATGCTCGCGCTCGGCAACCTGGAGTTCCTCGTCGGGATCGACGACTTCAGCGCCGGTTACGAGTTCGACGTGCCGGGCGATCGGGCCGACACGTTCGAGAAGTTCCGTTGGGATCGCACGGTCGCCGATGCCCAGCGGAAAGAAGCGTACACGCAGGCCAAGACCCTCCGCGGTGAGACCTACCGCGACGGCGAGCCCTACACGCTCATCGACACGCTCAGCCCGAAGAACCGCACCCTCCCGATCGTCTGGATGCCGGTCCGGCCGGCCGACAACGACCCGGCACGAGACGAGCTGAAGAAGTCGCTCGAGGGACGTCAGGCCGATCACGACAAGATCCGTGGCCACTGGCTCTATCGCGATCCGCGCTACTTCGGCGGGACGAAGGAAGGGTTCACCGGCAAGCAGATCAACGATCCACGCCGCACCCCCGATCGTTACGGCCGCCGTGCCGTCAGCTTCGACGTCGACAAGCACGTCCAGGACGACTTCGCCGAGTACACCGGCTCGTACGTCAACAAGCCGATGGCTCTGTGCCTCAACGACGAGGTGTGGAGCATGCCGACGATCAACGAGGCGCTCCGCGACTCCGTGCAGATCTCGAACCCGGCGGGCTTCTCCGTCGAGGACCAGAACTGGCTCGTGAGCTGCTTGCAGTCGGGAAGCCTCCGCCTGAAGCCACGGCTCGCGCACGAGGAAGAGATCGGCCCTGCGCTCGGTGAGGCGGCGATCAAGAGCGGCGTGCTCGCCACGCTCCTGAGCTTCGGCCTGACCGTGTTGTTCATGATCTGGTACTACCGCACGTACGGGATCGTCGCCGACATCGCCCTGATCCTGAACCTGGTGCTGATCCTGGGCACGGTCGTCATGTTCGACATGACTCTCAGCCTCCCTGGCATCGCCGGCATCATCCTCACGATCGGCATGGCCGTCGACGCGAACATCCTCGTGTTCGAGCGTACACGCGAAGAGGCGCAGAAGGGCAAGTCCGTCATCGCCGCGCTCCAGTCCGGGTACGACCGCGCCTTCATCACGATCTTCGACTCGAACTTGACGACGGCGATCTCCGCCGCGCTGCTGATCCAGTTCGGGTCGGGCCCGATCAAGGGCTTCGGCGTCACGCTCCTCGCGGGCCTCGTGATCTCCATGTTCACGGCACTCACCGTGACGAAGGCCGTGTTCGGCCTGGGCTTGAAGGCCGGCTGGTTCCAGAAGATGAACTTCATCGAAGTCATCAAGCCGGTCGTGTATCCGTTCCTCGAGCGGGCGCGGCCCTGGCAGGTGGCATCCGCGGCGCTGGTGATCCTCGCCGTCGTGATGTTCGCCGTGACTGGCGACAAGAAGTACGGTCTCGACTTCACCGGCGGTACCAACGCCCGTCTCCGTCTGGCGTCGGCCACGACGACGGAGGAGGTGCAGAAGGCCATCGCCGGTGTGAAGGCGGCCGACGGCACCAAGAAGTTCGAAGAGACGGATGTGATCCTCCGCACGAACGCGCCGGGCGCCACCTCGACGACGTCCACCGAGTTCGACCTGAAGATGCGCTCGAAGGAGGCCGTGTCTCGCGACGACGTGAAGCAGTTCACCGAATCGCACATGAAACGGCTCTTCGCAGACGACTTCGGAACGGTGCCGAGCATCACGGATCTCCGACCCGGCGAATGGCAGGTCGAGATCGAATTCAAGACGCCCCAGGATGTCGTCACGACGCGGCAGAAGATCGACAACTACGCCGACGATGCGAAGTCGAAGCCGTTCAACGGGTCCGTGATCCTTCCCGTCGACTCGGCGCCGGACGAGGTCACGGGGACCGCTTCGGCCAAGCACTTCACGGTGGAAGTCGGCCGGCAGGACGTCGTCGCAGGGTCGGCGATCGCGGACCTCAGGACGGCGTTCCAGGGCAAGCTCGATTCCAAGGTGCCCTTCGAGAACGTCAGCTTCCTCGGCCCGAACATCGTGGCCAAGCTGAAGGAGAGCGCGGTCGTCTCCGTGCTGTTCTCGCTGATCGCGATCATCTTGTACGTGTGGTTCCGATTCAAAGAGGTCAAGTACGGCATCGCGGGCGTCGTCGCACTCATCCACGACGTCATGGTGCCGCTCGGCCTCGGCATCCTGTTCCACGTGACCGGGATCATGAACGTGCCGCTGAACCTGCAGTCGATCGCAGCGTTCCTGACGATCATCGGGTTCTCGATCAACGACACGATCGTCATCTTCGACCGAGTCCGTGAGAACCTCGGTCACACCAAGGGGACGTTCCGCGAGATCATGAACATCAGCATGGGTCAGACGCTCTCGCGCACGATCCTCACCTCACTGACGGTGTTCACGGTCGTCGGAGTCCTCCTGTTCGTGAACATGGGACACGACAGCCCGCTCGAAGGCTTCGCGTTCATCATGTTCGCCGGCGTCATCTGCGGCACCTACTCGACGATGTTCATCGCGTGCCCGGTGGCGGCGTGGCTCGACGACCGCGAGGCCCGCAAGCGCGCGGCCCGCGAGGCGCTCGCGAACCCGAACTCACGGCCCGCAGCGGCCTGAGAATCCGATTCGTCGCGCCGACGGGCGCCGTCCCCCCGAGGGGTCGGCGCCTGTCTTCGTTTCCAGGTCCGTGAGCGGTGAACGTCGAGGCCGACCCCATTGCGGTGCCGGTTACGCGACGTCGCGGCACGCGCGCCCCTCTTGACAGCATGGCCTGACCGGCGCCACAGTCTGGCCATGCAGAACCTCGTGATCGGGACCCTGCTGCTGGTTCTGGCTGCGCTCGTCGTCGGAGCGTTTCTCTTCGACCAGTTCGGGCCGAAGATGACCCGTGAGCCCATGCCCGACTTCGAGGCGGACGAAGTCGAGAACACGGAGAACCGCGTCGTCCTGTCGATTGGCGACGACACGAAGTCGCCGGTCGTTCAGCGCCCGAGAGCCGAGGACGGCTCGCTCGACTGGGTCAAGGAGCTCGTCGAGAAGCAGACCGGGGTCATTCCGACGGAGGAGCTTCGGACGATGGACAGTCGGGGACGGATCCGACACGTCGTCCGTCGCGGCGAGACGCTCGCGAGCATCGCCCGCGACCTTCTGGGCGACAAGGATCTCTGGACGAAGATCCAGGATGTGAATCCGACGCTCACCCGACCGCAGGATCTGCGCGAAGGTCAGACGATCCTCGTCCCACTGCGCGACGCCCGATGATCGCGCAGGGGTCGGGCGACCTCAGCGCCCGCCGCGCTGGACGGCCCGCTTGATCTGCTCGAGGTAGGCGTCGAACCGCTTGCCCGGGCACCGCGTCGTGCCCTTGATGTGGTACATCTGCTCCATCTGGTGATGTGTGAAGATCTGCGCCGAGGGGATTCCGTACTCGTTGCACAGCCACATCACGAGCGTCGTCACGGCCGTCATCTGCGCCGGAGTGGGCGTCGTCGCGTCGAAGTTGCCAGTGAGTGCGATCCCGATGTTGTGCTCGTTCGCCGCTTTGTTGCCGGCGTGGGCGCCCTTCAACGTCAGCGAGCGCCCTTCCCAAACCCGACCCTGCCGATCCACGACGAAGTGGTATCCGATGTCTGCCCACCCCTCCGTCTGTTGGTGCGCGGTCTGATACGCCCGAATCCGCTCCGCGTTCTCGGCGAGCGAACTCCCCACGGGCTTCAGATCGGCGGTGTGGTGGAGCGTGATCCGCGTGGGGCGCCCCATGGGGTCCGTGTCGCGCTGGGTCGATACAGGCCGAGCGCGCCATTCCGCGCGCGGATGCAGGGGCGGCGGTGTCAACCCACGACCAGACGGGCGGGCGCCCGCGGAAGCCGGAGGCGCCGCCGATGGAGTCGAGCGTGCCGCGGTCGGATGGGACGTGCCCAGCAGGTGGTCGAGTTCCTGGACCTCCGGTCGGCTGCGGTCGCGGATCGCCCGGGTGTGCTCGCGAGCCGCGTTCGAATCGCCGATCCGCATTTCCACCTGCGCCAGCTCGATCAGAGCGGTATCACGCTCCGAGTCGGTCTGCCCGCTCCTCCACGCGTCCGAGTAGTGCGACTTCGCAGAGTAGAACTGTCCGAGCAGCTCCGACGCCTGCCCGAGACCGAACTGGACGCGGTAGGTCTCGTTCGGCGAAAGTCCACCCTTCGACATGGCGCTGAAGAATGCCGTCTCGGCTGGCGACCCGTCGCCAAGCGCGAGGTGCGCCTCGCCGAGTTCGAGTTGCTCGCGCGCCGTCAGCGACGCCTTGCGCATCAGGCGGTCCCGGGCCTCCGTCGCGCTGGACGCGGCGCCGCGGTCGCCGCTCCAAGGCTGCGCCTCGGCCGTACCTGGCTCGGGCGAGTCGACTCCCCCGCTCGATTCACAACTCGCAAGACACAGAAGCAGAGCGGCACCGGCCGCCCACGTACGAAGGCTTGTTGACATAGGCGGCCCCCAACCGCTGACCCGCGAAAGCCGACGATGTTATTGGGGTCGAAACAGAACACCAACGGGAGCGGATCTTGCCCACGCCCGGGGTCGCCAGTATGATCCGCCCGCTTTTCGCCCACGAGGCTGAAGGCACCCTCTCGCGGGTGTAGCTCAGTGGTAGAGCGCCACCTTGCCAAGGTGGATGTCGAGGGTTCAAGTCCCTTCACCCGCTCTGGAACCCTCCGAAGGCCCCGCGCCTCCGGAGGGTTCCTTCGTTTCACGCTCATCCACCCTCGGGCACCCGGTCGTCGGGTGCCGAGCGGAGGGCGAGCGGCGTCGAGCCTGACGCCGGGCTGGCTGGAGCGGGCCTCGCGATCGTCGACCTCCATGGGAAGCTACACACGCAACACGCGCCGCTGGCTCGAAGGACGCTACCGGCAGACCACGGCTGACGGGGTCTACTACGCGCACCAGCCGATCTATGGTCGACGGCATCCCGGCTACAGCGAGCCCGGCGACATCTGGCGCCGCGCCCGGCAATTCCAATCTCTCCGCACGCTCAATCGCCTGGAGTTCGACACGTTCCTCGACGTCGGCGGCAGCGAAGGCCTCACTTCGCACCACGTCCAGTCGTTGTTCGGAGCGAAGGTCGTGACTGCGGACCTCTCCGCGGCGGCGTGCCGCCGCGCGTGGGATCTCTTCGGCGTCGATGGGGTCGCCTGCGATTCCGTTCGGCTGCCGTTCGCGGATGGCGCCTTCGACGTCGTGTTGTGCTCGGAGATGATCGAGCACGTGGAGTTCCCCTGCGAGGTCCTCCTCGAGCTCCGCCGGATCGCACGGCGAGCCCTCATCGTGACGACGGACGAATGCAAGCTCGACCGCACTCTGGTCGATGCCCACCGGCCGTCGCTCATCCCCCACGCGGAACGGAACGTCTTCCACCCTGACGACTTCGTGACACTTCTCGGCTCGCAGGTCCAACTCGCCGCCCAGTTCAAGGGCGCGCCTCCTCCCGAGGACGTGGACGACGCGCGGGCTGCGGCCTGGATACGCTCCTCATTGGACGATCCCACGCTCGAAGACGGAGTCGGGATCTCCGTGACGCTCGTGATCGATGCCGCGGCACGCCGCGGCGTGAAGCTTCCGGAGGACGAGATCATCGCCGCGCTCCTGCGTCCGCAGGCGCCGCTTCGACCGACGCTCCCGCGTGAACTACCGGTCGATCGCATGATCCACGGGGTCGTATGTCCCACGTGCCGATCCGCATTGGCGAGCCAGCGGACGGCATTCCGGTGCGAAGGCTGCGATCGGACCTTCCCGTTCGAGGATGGCGTCCCGTCGTTCTTCCTGGACTTCGCCCCGAACCCCACCGCCGACGACCTCCAGCGCCAGCTCCAGCGTCTGTGGCCGAACGATCAACGACGCAGGGATGCCGCGCTATCGATCCGACGGCGACTGGAGGCGGTGGTTCCGCCGCTCGAACTCCGTTGGGACTTCGGAGATGCTTCCGCCCGAGCACGATGGGAGGTGGGAGCCCAGTTCACGGTGCAGGGGCAATCGACCGATGGACTCCAGCTGCTCTCGACCGGCACCGATCCGTGGCTCACGAGCCCTCTCCTCGTCTTCCCCCCCACCGGCGTCAGCGCGGTCGAGATCGAGATGGCTTTCACCAGTGCCTCGGGTCCCGACGACGTGGCGCAAGGACAGATCTACTTCGCGACGAGCGCCTACCCCGGCTTCTCGGACGAACGGAGCATCCGGTTCCCCGTTCCAGGCGACGGACGGATGCATCGCCATCGGCTTGCCGTCGTCGCACCACCGCTCGGATCGGAACCGGAACTCATCCTGCTCCGACTGGACCTCGTCGATCGGCCGGGCACCGTCCTCCTGAAGTCGTTCGAAGTGGAGCGGGCACCGTGAGGCGACGAGTCGCAGTTCGAAACCTCTCCATCGCGC
This sequence comes from Planctomycetota bacterium, assembly GCA_044222185.1. Lineage (GTDB taxonomy): Bacteria > Planctomycetota > CAIWVZ01 > JBGANV01. The sequence goes on along the minus strand of JBGANV010000001.1, from coordinate 556,471 downwards.
TGTTCGGCCTCGCCTTCCTCGCCGGATGTTCACTCGACCGGAACGCTCCGCCGACATCGCGACCGGTTTCGGATGCGCCGGAGCGGCAGATCCCGTCGCTCGCGCGCCTCGAGAAACTCGCGCACGGAGTCCGATTCGACCTTCCGAACGCCGAGCTGTTCGTCCCCGACGGCTTCCGCCCGGCGGCGGACGGGGTCGTCCCGCTGTTCATGCATTTTCAGGGTGGGACGACGATCGCCGAGGAGAACTTCGTCCGGATGGCGCGGCCGGGTGTCCTGATCGCGTCCAAGCTCTCGGGTCGGTCCGGTGATTTCGCACGCCCCTACGCCGATCCGCGGGCGCTGACGGCGTTGCTCGATGCAGGGGAAGCGGCGCTGCGTGCCCACTGTGGAATCGAGGCACTTCGCTTCGGTGGGATCACCATCACGTTCTTCTCCGCCGGCTACGGCGCGGTCCGCGAGTTCCTGAAGCAGGACGGCGTGTTCGACCGGATCGATGCGCTCATCGCGGCGGACTCGATCTACGCCGACGTGATTCGTCCAGACGTCCGCGTACCACCCGTGAAGCAGATGCAGGACTTCATGCGGTTCGCGCAGGCAGCGGTCCGCGGGGAGAAGACGTTCGTCGTCGCGCACTCGGACATCCACACGCCCTATGCGTCGACGGGTGAATGCGCCCGCCTGCTTCTCGCTGCCGCTGGCGCGAAGCTCGAACCCGTCACCGGGTGGACGCATCGCGGTGTGCCCATTTCCGCCGCCGCCCATCTGGGCCGCTTCCACGTCTACGCGTTCGACGAGGACACTCCGCAGATCCACGTCGACATCCTCTACATGATCGACGAGCTCGCGCGCGCGCATCTGCAACCGTCGCCCGAGTCGCGCCCAGCGCGTGGCGAGATGGTCACAGTTACACGGTAGTTCCTGCAAAGACCGGTGCACGAATGATCGTGCCTCCGCGCGCGCGCCGGTCCATTCGCAGACCTTCGTGCGCAGAAGGGAGCAGGCCGCGCGGGGGTCACTCCGTACACACCTACTTCCGTCGAAAGCCGGGTCTATGGTCCGAACAGCTGACGCCCCGCAGCTGAACTCGGAGGTGTGTATGACTCGCATGGGCAATTCGCGCACGTGGCTCGCTCTCGGCCTCGTTTCCTCACTCGCTCTCCTCGTCGGTGCGATCTCGTTCCCGGTGCCGGCGAACGTCAACGGTCCGTCGTCGGGCTACACGGGGGCACCCGGGGAGTCCAACTGTCACGGCTGTCACGGCAGCTTCACTCTGAACTCGGGCACCGCGACGGTCGGCATCACACTCGGTTCGCAGCAGTTCACGCCGAGCGTGCCCAACCCGGTCACGGTCGCCTTCTCGGGTTCGAGTTCCACGCGCCACGGCTTCCAGATCACGGCGCGCAACTCGGCCAACACCGCCGTGGGCAGCTGGACCGTGACCCAGACCGGCATGACGAAGAACGCGAGCGGCAGTACGGCCCATCACGAGCACACGACCGCGGGGTCGCTCCAGAACTCGTGGTCGATGAACTGGATTGCACCCGCCACCCTGCCCGCGGGCCCGGTGACGTTCTATGCCTCGACGGCCCAGTGCAACAACAACGGCGGCACGTCCGGCGACTACACGTTCACGACGACGAAGAAGCTCTACCAGGCGGCCCTCACGACGACGGCGACGACGTGGCCCGTCGGCACGACCCGGTCGGTGTCGTTGTCCGCACCGGGCCACGCCGGCCAGCTCTACCTGATCGCCGTTTCCGAGTCGACGACGCCCGTGAACTTCGGCGGGCCCTTCACGCTGGAGGTCAACCCGTTCACGGGCCTGACCGACCTGGCGCTCAACACGCCGTCGCTCTTCAGCAACTTCCTGGGAACGCTGAACTCGAACGGTCAGGCGACGGCGACGGTGAACGTGCCGCTGATCCCATCGCTATCCGGCTTCGCGCTCCACTTCGCGGCCATCACGGCGACCACGGCCTACATCCCGACCGAGGTCTCCAACCGCGTCGACGTCGTCCTGCAGTGACCGCCGGCCGTGCGGGCGCCGCGGCGCCTCCTCTCGCCCGCACCGGCCGACGCCGTCCATGGGGGCGCCGCCCGATTCCCGCCCGGCTGAACGCGTTTGCGGAGGTTTCAAAACCTTTTCAAACATCCCGGCGCTCCGACCCGATATAGAGACAGGTCTATACATCGGAGACTAGCGCGGAGGCCGGGCATGAGGCTCGAAACCGTCGTGACCGTTCGACTCTCGGCAATGGAAGCCGAGCGGCTCACATCCGCACTCGAGGAGGTTCTCCCGGGTGCAACTTTCGGCGAGGGGACGTACCAGGTTCGATTTCACCACGCGAACGAGGCCGCGCGCCGCGTGACCGACATCCTCGAGGATCTGGAGGCCGAATTCCGGATCCACGAGGAACGGAGCTTCAGTCCGGACGAGATCGACCACGCGTCGGCTCTGCACCTGACGCGCCCCGAACGGATCGTGGTGAGCAGCCTGGGTGCCGCGCTCGCAGAGCCCACGTGTCGCCACGCGACGGATCAGCTCATCGAGGCGCCGCCGGCACTCGAGTTGAGCGCCGACTCGCCACCGACCATGTTCGCCAGGACGGCGACCGGTGGGTTCGTCGTCGACGAATCCCTCGCGGCGACCCTGATCCGAGAGCACATCACCGGCTGTCTCCTGCGACCGGTGAAGGAACCGGGAGGCACGCTCACACGATGGTTCGAGGTCTTGCCAACCCATCGTCTGCCGCCGATGCACTCGCCGCCGACGCGATTCGTGCATGATCCCGAAGGCGTGTGCCCCGAGTGTGGGCAGGGCGGACTCGAGCTTCACTCGCTGCCGTTCTACGACGTGGCCGTCGAGAAGCTCAGCGACCTCAACCTCAGTTTCGAGACGTTCGGCAACGGCCAGCAGATCATGCCCGAAGTGGTGATGTCGCAGCGGCTGTTCCGCGTGTTGATAGACCACGGCGTAACCGACCTCACGGTCGAGCCCGTCCTGTTCGTGTAGTCACGAGTCCGCGTCATCGACGGGACGCGCGCGGCGGCCGGCGCGAGATCGACGGCAACCCGATCGACGGTCGGCGAAGAGGCGCGCCGTCGCACGATCGGGCTGCGACGCCGCCGGCTTCCCCGCCGTCGCTCACCGGGCGGAAGCCGTGCGACCGGCTCGGTTCCGGGATCGCGCGGACCGGTTGCCCGTCGTGTCTCCCGCACGCCGCCGGACGATCGGGCGCTCCCGCCGACGGGTGTCAGTGACGTCGGCCGAGAGCTCGACTCCGCGACGCGCCGGAGCCGGACCGGTCATTCCCCAAGCCAGCCCAGGTCGATGAAACGGCCACCGCGAACGAGGTAGCCCAGGATCTCGCCGCCGAGGCCGACGACCACGCCGCCGTTCCGCATGGCGTCGGTGGCGAAGGACGCCGACGGCGTCTTCCCGTCGGTCGGTACGGCGAGGCTTCCCGGTTCGAGGCCAAGCCGATCCATGCGGGTGCGGTCGACGTGGAGCGTGAGGCACCGGGCCGCGATCGTCGCGCCGGACGTCCACCGCTCGACGCGCTGTGACTCGGCGCACCGCATCACGCGGGTCGACCCATCGAAGCGGTAGGCGGTGATGGCGCCGTCGGCACTGTCGGCGCGACCCAGGCGGCCGAAGCCGGCCATCTGGGGCAACGACTTCACCGCGTGCGGGAGGGTCCGCGCGAGGCGGGAGAGCTGCTGGGCCGATCCCGCACCGACGCGATACACGTTCGGATCGTCCAGATCCATGGGGACGACCGGGTTCGTCGTCGCCCAGACGAGGAATCCATGCTTCGCGGCGTCGAAGCCGGGCGGGAGCGCCGCGTGCACCCCGCTCGGGACGAGGACGGCGTTCTCGCGACTGGAATAGGCCGCCGGCACGATCTCCACCATGGGAGATGCAGGGTCGGCGGGGTTCTCGGCGACGATGGCGAGGACGGCAGCGGCCCGAGGGAGTTCGTCGGCGACGGCGGACGGGTCCGCGACGAATCTCGATCCATCGGCCGGACCCGTGCCCGGTCCCGCCGCCAGCTTGAGCCCGACGACCAACGAGAAGGCGGCGAGGAAAAGGCCGACGAGAAGCGCGAACCCCGTCGGGACTCGGTGTCGACGGGCGTTGGCCACGATGCGATGCAGCGAACTCGTAGGCTTGGCCGACGTGGGCCTGCCGTCGAGGACGGCTCGAATGTCCTCCGCGAAGGCCGCCACGTCCTGGTATCGCTCGATCCGACTTCGCCGCAGCGCCTTCTGGACCACGCCCTCCAGGTCGCGACTCACGCCTTTGTTGATCTCGCGCAGCGGCGGGATGTCGGCGACGGCGATGTTCGCGAAGAGCTGGTCCCTCGATGCGCCGCCGAACGGCTGCGTGAGCGCAAGCACCTCGAACAGCGTCACGCCCAAGCCCCACACGTCCGTCCGCCGGTCGGTGGGTGAGCCATCCGATTGGACCTGCTCGGGCGCCATGTAGTAGGGCGTGCCACAGACGGCCTGCGAATCCGTGAGCGCCAGGTCGGTCTCGTCCCGCGCGAGGCCGAAGTCGAGGACGAAAGGCTCCCCGTCCTCGTCGATGATGATGTTCGCCGGCTTGATGTCGCGATGGAGGATCCCGTGCTCGTGGGCGTGGGCCAGCGCTCCCGCCACCTTCACGAAGATCCCGAGGATCCGCTCGATGTAGGCCGGATCGCCGGCATCGGCGGCAGCGCTCGGAGGTGGCGGTGGCGTCGCGGGCCGCTTCGCCGGCTCGGGGACGGTCGGCGCGGAATCGACGAGCGTGGACCGCGTTCCGTCTGCGACGGAGGCGAACTGCATGGTGAACTCGTCGTCCTTCGGAGGAGCGTCATCGCGGGTCCGCTTCATGGATTCGATGAGCTTGGCGAGCGTGGGCCCCTTCACGAGCTTCATCGCGAAGTAGTGGTACCCACCGAATTTGCCGAACGCGTAGATCGGGATGATGTGCGGATGGTCGAGGCGGGAGATTGCCTCGGCCTCGCGTTGGAATCGCTTGACGCGCGACGGCATCGCCCCGAATTCCTGCGGGAGGACCTTCAGCGCGACCTCACGGCCGAGCGGCTGCTGGATGGCGCGGAACACGACGCCCATCCCCCCACGACCGATCTCGGCGACGATCTCGAATGGCCCGAGGTTGCGTCCGGGGCCTGGCGTCGTCATGCCCTCGATGAGCTCATCGACGGCTTCGACGACCGCGGCCGCGTCGGGGTATCTCTTGTTCGCATCTTCCTCGAGGCAGCGATGGACGACCGCGCACAGGCCTGCCGACAGATCCGGTCGCACGTCCACGAGCGGAATGGGAAGCGGCGTTCGCGGTGGATTCCCTGCGAGCGCCGAGTAGAGCGTCGCGCCGAACGAGTAGATGTCCGAGCGGTGATCCATGGTCGTACCGGACGCCGTCAACGCCTCGGGTGCGAGGAAACGACTGGCGCGATCACCTTCGGGACCGATACGGATCGCCTCGCCGGGGCGATTCGCCAGATCGAAGTCGATGAGGTAGGCATGTCCGTTGGCGCCCACGAGGATGTTCGACGGTTTCACGTCGCCGTGAACGAACCCCTGTTGGTGGATGAACGCGAGCGCCTTCGCGATGTCACGCCCCGCAGTGAGCAGACCCGCGAGCCCGGCTTCGCTCTGCGGGGCTGGGAACGCGCGATCGAGGGCATGTCCGCCGGGGACGAACATCATCGCCAGGAACTCCCGGTCGTGATATCGCCCCGAGCCGTAGACGGGCACGATGTTGGGGTGCGTGATCGCCGCGAGCAGCTGGGCGCCGCGGCGGAAGTGCGTGACCCAGCGCTGGTCGGAGCTGCGCTCCTTCGGCAGCAGCTTCAGCGCCACCGTCCGGTCGAGTGACGGCTGGCGCGCCCGATAGACGACGCTGCTCGCACCGATCGAGAACAGCTCCTCGATGACGAAGTCGTCGACGACCGTTCCCGGTTTCAGCAGAGCATCCGGAGAAACTGATATCGGTTGTTCCGACACGTAGCAGGCCCCCGGTCAGCAGCGCCGAGACGGACGCCGCGTACGATAGGAAACGATGTCGACGCCCGCCAGCCATCCTCACCGCACCGTTCTGTTCATTTGCATCGGCAACGCTTGCCGGAGTCCCATGGCAGAGGCGGTCGCGCGCCGGATCTTCCCCCAGTGGATCGCGGCCCGAAGCGCAGGAATCCAGCCGCTCTGGCGAATCCCCGCCGAAACCGTCGCGACCCTCCGCTCGCTGGGATATGCCGCCGACGATCTCGAGAGCAAGCCGGCGTCAGCGCCGCTCATCGCATCCGCCGACGCGATCATCGACCTTTCGGGGTTGTTCGCGGTCCCGCCCGATTGGAATGGCCATTTCGAATCCTGGCCGGTGGACGATCCCTACCGGCGCGATCAGGCGACCTGGCAGCGAGTCGGGACCGAGATCGTCGAGCGCGTCACGGACCTGGGCGTCCGGCTCGACGCGGCCTGGACCTCGTAACCGACGTCAGAACGTCGGGAGCGGGATCCGCCGAGAGCACTCCCGTTCGAGTTCGGCGACGGACTTCGGAACCCCCGCCGTGAGGACCTCCGGATTCGCGCCGGTGACGAGCACGTCGTCCTCGATTCGGACGCCGATGCCGCGATACTCGGCCGGCGACTCCTGATCATCGTGCGCGACGTAGATTCCGGGCTCGACGGTCAGAACCTGGCCGGGTTCGAGCATCCTCGCGCCATCGCCCGTGGCGTAGCGCCCGACATCGTGTACGTCGAGCCCAAGCCAGTGGCTGGTCCGGTGCATGTAAAGACGCTTGTACTTGCTCTCCGAGATGAGCGTGTCGACGCTACCGGTCAACAATCCGAGCCGGACCATCCCTTCGACCAGGCATCGGGTGGCGACGTCGTGGACCTCGTCGAATCTGCGGCCGGTCCGGCAGCACTCGATCGCGGCCAGCTGCGCTTCGAGCACGACTTCGTAGACGGCACGTTGAGGCTTGGTGAACCTCCCGTTTGCGGGCCAGGTGCGGGTGATGTCGGCGGTGTAATAGTCCACCTCGCATCCGGCGTCGATCAGGACGAGCTCGCCGTCGCGGATCGGTGCGCAGTTGTCGTTGTAGTGCAGGATCGTGCTGTTGATGCCAGCGCCGACGATGCAGGGGTATCCGAGTCGCGCCGAGCCGCTGCGGCGGAACACGTACTCCACGACCGCCTCCAACTCGTACTCGTGCATCCCCGGCGCGCACACCCGCATGGCGGCCGTGTGTGCCTCGGCGGAGATCCGCCCGGCCTCGCGGAGCGCGCGCAATTCTTCCGGCGCCTTCACCAGCCGCATCTCGTGGAGGGTCGCAGCCGGGTCCATGATGTCGACGGGGCCGGCGCCGAGCTTCAACCGCGGACTGCGGAAGGGTTCGAGCCAGCCGAGGACCCGCCGGTCGAAGGCATGATCGCGCCCCATGCGGTAGTACAGACGCCCGAATCCCTCGAGGTACTTGGGGAGCTCCTTCTCGATGTCCTCGAGTGGGTGCGCCTTGGGAATGCCGAATCGCTCGACGACGCCCTCAGGCCCGGCACGGAAGCCGTTCCACACCTCCTTTGCCCGGTCGCGCGGTCGGACGAACATCACGGCGTCGGGCTCCTTTCCCGGCCGCAGGAGGAGGACGGCCTCCGGTTCCCCGAAACCGCTCAGGTACCACAGGTCCGAGTCCTGGCGATATTCGTTGTGGACGTCGTTGTTCCGAATCGTTTCCGGTGCTGCGGCGAACAACGCCGCCCCGCCCTCGAGCCTGCACATCAGCGCCTTGCGGCGGTCTGCGAACTCACGAGTCATCGGAAACTCCCACGATCTTGGGAACGCGTCCGCCTGACGGGCGGTCGGTCAGTTCTCGGCGTCGGTCCGTGCAGCAGCTGCTGGCCGCCGCGACGAGGCGGGAGTCTATCAAACGCGCCTCGTCGCTTGTCGCACCGTCCCCGCGGCCATAGATTCGAGCGAGGTTCTGATGCTCGTCACATGCACGCATTGTCCACGTCCGCCCGTCTACTGGTCCCAGACCTGCTTTCGCCACATCACGGACGGTGAGAAGGCGAAGTGGCGTGAGGACGTCCTCCACGACGTTTATTACTTCGGCGGCGTGGGGGTGCCTCTCCAGGAGTGCGACTTCTCCGACGTCTCGTTCAAGAAGGCCAACCTGTCGCGCTCGAACCTTCAACGCGCGGTGCTCCGTCGCTGCGACCTCACGGAGACGGTCTTCATCGAAGCCGACCTGAGTGGCGCGGACCTCCGCGAGGCCGACCTCTTCAAGGGGAACTTCTCCGAGTCCAAGCTGGACGAGGTCGACTTCCGGGGTGCCCGCCTCGAGCGCACCAACTTCGAAGGCTCCGACGCGAAGAAGGCGAACTTCGAAGGTGCCAACCTCAAACATGCGTTCTTCCACGGCGTTCATGCACAGGGGTCGAACTTCAAAGGCTGCGACGTGTCGGACGCCACGTTTTGCGCCGCGGATTTGAGCGGAACCGACTTCACCGGCTGCAACGTCGCGCGGTGCGACTTCTCCGGCGCAAACCTCCACGGGGCACGGTTCGGCGGAGTCACTGGCCTCGACCTCGTGATCGTGAACGACGAGACGATCGGGCGGGATTCGCTGCTGGGACCTCCGTCCGCGTGATCGCGGCTTGAACGGCCGGAACGCCGGCCATACCCTTTTTTTCCCGTTCGGCGCGCGCTGATCGGACGTAACCGAAACTCATTGCCCCCGAAGGCCACATGGACATCCAGACCCGCGACATCGGACCGTGCAAGAAAGAGGTGAGCGTCACAGTTCCCTCGACCGATGTGGACACTGAGCTCGCCACGGCGTTCGAGAAGGTCCGCACGCAGGTCGTCTTCCCGGGTTTCCGCCCCGGCAAGGCTCCGATGACCATGGTCGAGCGGAAGTTCGGCGACCAGGTGCGTGCCGACGTCACGAGCGAACTCGTCGAGAAGTCGGTCCGAGAGGCCCTCACGGAGCAGAAGCTCGACGTGGTCTCGGAGCCCGAGTTCACGGGGACTCCCACACCAGTCGAGAGCGCGAAACCGTTCACGTTCCAGTTCACCGTCGAGGTGAAGCCGGTCTTCGACGTGCCCGCTTTCAAGGGCCTGACTATCGAGCGGAAGGTGAAGGCAGTCGGCGACGCCGACATCGATCGCGTGATCGAGGATCTGCGCCGCAAGAAGGCGGTGGTCGAGCCGGTGTCCGAGGGCTACGCGCCTGGCGACTTCGTGCTCGTCAACCTGGAAGCAAAGGCCGACGGCGCGAGCATCCGCACCATGCGTGATGTCCCCATCGGGGGCGACGAGCCCGAGATCCCCGATTTCACGATCGAGGGCCTCCCTGTCGCGCTCGCCGGAAAGAAGGCCGGCGACTCCGTCACCGTCGATGCGGAGCTGCTCATCCACAACCATGGGCACGACGACGACGACGGTGGGGAGCATGACGCACACGACCACCGTCACGAACACAAGGACGTCGAGCTCACGATCACGGTGAACGAGATCAAACGTCCGCGACTCCCCGAGCTGAACGACGAATTCGCGCGCGGATTCGACAAGGACGACGTTGCGTCGCTTCGCGCCGACGTCCGCAAGTCGCTCGAGGCGGCGCACAAGGCGGCGGCCGATGCGGAGGTCGAGCAAGGACTCCTGAACAAGCTCGTCGAGGCGACGCCGTTCGAAATGGCTCAAGGCCCCATCGACAGGGCGCTCGAGCGCCGTCTGCGGCAGCGGACGGCCGAGCGGATGGTCCGGGGCGACAGCCGGAACAAGGCCGAAGCGGACGTCGATGCGGAGAAGGCCGAGGTCCGCAAGATCATCGAGCGTGACGCCCGTGCGTGGTTGATCGTGGAACGACTTGCGAAAAAAGAGAAGATTTTCGCGCTCGAAGACGATGTCACCAAAGAGATCGAAAGGATCGCCCGCCAGCACGATGTGACGCCGACGGATGTCCGCACGCACTACGAGGAACGACACCTGATGCCGGAACTTCGCGCCGAGATCATCGAGCGCAAGGTGCTGGACATGCTGCGTGCGAACGCCACCATCACGGACGTCACTGACGGAGCAGCCCTGGGCGCTACGGCTTGAGGAGAGCGGAATGAGCACGGAGAAGGCGAACTACTACATCCCGTTCGTGATCGAGAAGACCGGTCGCGGGGAACGGTCGTGTGACATCTACAGCCGGCTCCTCGAGGACCGGATCATCTTCATCGGGACGGGAATCGATGACGGTTTCGCGAACGCGGTCGTCGCGCAGCTCTTGTTCCTCGCGAAGGACGTCAATCGCGAAATCAGCATCTACATCAACTCTCCCGGCGGGTCCGTCACGGCCGGTCTGGCGATCTACGACACGATGCAGTTCGTGAAGTGCCCGGTGGCGACCTACTGCATCGGCCAGGCGGCGAGCATGGGGGCTGTCCTCCTGTCCGCCGGGTCGCCCGGCAAGCGATACGCCCTGTCCAACGCTCGGATCATGATCCATCAGCCCTGGGGCGGTGCTCAGGGCACGGCGTCGGACATCAGCATCCAGGCCGAGGAGATCATGCGCCTGAAGAAGCGCCTGAACGAGATCCTCGCGACGCACTGCAACAAGCCGTACGAGCAGATCGAGCGCCTCACCGATCGCGACCACTTCATGTCGGCGGCCGATGCGAAGGAGCTCGGACTCGTGGACCACGTGGTAGACTCGCTCAAGAAGTGAGCGATCGATGAGCCCGCGCGGTAGCAACCACGAAGCCTGTACGTTCTGTGGGAAGGGTCGGCACCGGGTGCAAAGCCTGGTTGCTGGCCCGCCGGGCGTCAACATCTGCAACGAGTGCATCGACATCTGCAACACGATCCTCGTCGAGGAGAATCGCAAGCAGGGCCTTGCGCGCGGGCACTCGACTCCGACGGAACGCCTCGCCGTCCCGAGTCCGCGCAAGATCTACGATCACTTGAGCCAGTACGTCATCGGCCAGGAGGAGGCGAAGAAGGTCCTCTCCGTCGCCGTCTACCACCATTACCAGCGCCTCGCGCAGGGTGGCGAGAAGCGCGACGAAGTCGAGATCGAGAAGAGCAACATCCTGCTCATCGGTCCCACGGGCTCCGGCAAGACGCTTCTCGCACGCACGCTCGCGAAGCTTCTGGACGTCCCCTTCGCCATCGGCGACGCAACGACCCTCACGGAGGCCGGCTACGTCGGTGAGGACGTCGAGAACTTGCTCCTGAAGCTCCTCCAGAACGCCGACTTCAACCTCGCGCGCGCCCAGAAGGGCATCGTCTTCATCGACGAGATCGACAAGATCGCCCGGACGCAACAGAACGTGTCGATCACTCGCGACGTCTCCGGCGAGGGCGTGCAGCAGGCGCTGCTCAAGATGCTGGAGGGCACCGTCTCCAACGTCCCGCCGCAGGGCGGCCGGAAGCACCCCGAACAGCAGTACATCGCCGTCGATACGACGAACATCCTGTTCATCTGCGGTGGCACCTTCGTCGGCCTCGAGGACATCATCGGACGCCGCATCGGACGATCGCGCATCGGCTTCGAGTCGGCACATCCCGGCGCGGACACCGCAGATGACCGCCCGAACATCAGCTTCATGCGCGAGGTCGAGACCGAAGACCTCATCCATTTCGGGATGATCCCCGAGTTTCTCGGTCGGCTTCCCGTCGTCGCCGTGCTCGACCCTCTCGCCGCCAATGACCTCAAGCGCGTGCTGGTCGAGCCCAAGAGCGCGCTCACCCGCCAGTACCAACGGATGTTCGAGATCGAGGGCGCAACGCTGCGATTCACTGACGAAGCACTGGACGAAATCGCCGCACAGGCACTGAAGCGAAAGACCGGCGTTCGCGCGCTGCGGTCGATCATCGAAGGGATCCTGCGCGACACCGTCTTCCACCTGCCCGAAATCGGCGCCGGCAAGGAATTCGTCGTGACGGGCGACATCGTCCGCGGGACGAAACCGCTCCGGCCGAAGAAGGGCACGTCGAAGCGAGCGGGCGGGTCGACCGACGCGGACGCGCCACCGTCCGATCGCAAGACGAGCGCCTGACCCTCCCCTGCGCCTTGGGCGGCCCCGCATCCGCCGTATGGTGCACGTCCATGTCTACGCGCCGTCTCACCGAACTCTCCCAATCCGACGCCCGCGCCGTGGCCGCGCGCCTGGGGCAGCCCGCGTACCGCGGTGATCAGCTCTGGTCGTGGGTCATGCAGAAGGGCATCCTCGACACGGAGAGGATGAGCAACCTCCCGAAGGCGTTTCGGGACGCGCTCGGCGCCGAATTCGACGTGCGTCAATCCCGCGTCGTGCGGCGGATCGCCGACGACGGCACGACGACCGAGAAGATCCTCCTGGAGGTCGGGCCGAACCAGGTCGTCGAGGCCGTTCTGATCATGGAGGACGACCGCTCGACCATCTGCCTGTCGACGCAGGTCGGATGCCCCGTGGCATGCACCTTCTGCGCATCCGGGCTGTTCGGCCTCGAGAGGAACCTGACGAAGGGCGAGATCCTGGAGCAGTACCTCGTCCTCGCCGCCCGCGCCGCCGAACTGGGGCGTCGAATCACCAACGTCGTGGTGATGGGGATGGGCGAACCCATGATGAACGTCCGGAGCCTGCTCGACGCGCTCGCGGCGCTGAACGATCCCGCAGGACCTGGGCTTGGTGCGCGCCACATCACGGTCTCGACGATCGGCATCCGCAAGGGACTCGACGAGTTCATGAAGGAGAAGCGCCAATACACGCTCGCCTTCAGCCTTCACGCGCCGAACGACAATCTTCGCGCCAAGATCGTCCCGTTCCCCGCGGCGATGAAGATCTCCGAGCTGATCCTCGCGGCCCGCCGCTACCTGGAGGAAAAGGGGCGCGAAGTCACGTTCGAGTACGTTCTCCTCGACGGAATCAACTCGGCGCGCCAACAGGCCGACGAGCTCGCGTCCGTGCTGAAGGACGTTCGCGGCACGCTCAACCTCATCCCCTACAACGAGGTCCCAGAGCAGCCGTTCCGCCGACCGCCCGACGCCGCGATCGACGCATTCGCGGAGACCCTTCGCCGCCGCGGAATCAAGGTGACGGTGCGCAAGCGCAAGGGCCACGACATCGCAGCCGCCTGCGGCCAGCTCCGACTCCACCAGCTGGATTCGGGATCGCCCTGACGCGATCGAGCGGCGACAGTCCTACGAGTTGTCGCCGCCGAACTCGCCGACGACCGCCCGAACCTCGCGCTCCTGCCCGCCGCGAACGATCCGGAGGCTCACGTCCGTCGCTGGCGGAATTCGCGCGACGCGGTTGCGGAGGATCTCGAACGACGCGACCGGGCGTCCTTCCATCGCGACGACGACGTCGTTGACGTGAAGGCCGGCGCGCTCGGCCGGGGTGTTTGGAACGACTTCGGTGATGCAGAAGCCGGATGAAGCACCCGGCGCGAGGCGACGGCGCTCGTCGCCCGTGAACTCCGCGAGGTCGCGCCCCTTCATCCCGAGGTAGCCACGCCGCACGTATCCCCGCTTCAGCAGGTCCTTCGCCACGAAGACGGCGTCGTTCGCGGGAATCGCGAAACCGATGCCCTCCGCCGAGCGCGAGAGGATGGCCGTGTTGATGCCGATCACCTGACCGCGCGCGCTCACGAGCGGACCACCTGAGTTGCCGGGGTTGATGGCCGCGTCGGTCTGGATGTAATCCGTGTAGTGGGCAGGAACGCGGGCCGAGACGTTCCTGCGATCGACCTCCTGGACCTTGATGTCGCTTCGATGGAGGCTCGACACGATCCCGCGCGTGACCGTCCAGCCGAAGCCGAACGCGTTTCCAATGGCGAGCACGTCCTCGGCGACGTGCAGGTCGTCCGAGTCCCCGAACTCGACCGGAAGCAACCCCGACAACCCTTCCACGCGAATCACGGCGAGGTCGGTCGGAAGGTCGACTCCGACCACGGTGGCGGAGTAGACGTCCTGCGACGACAGCGTCACGCGGATCGTCCCCAGTCCGTCGATCACGTGGTTGTTGGTGAGGATGGCGCCGTCTTCGGAGATCACGACCCCTGTGCCGCTCGATCCACCGCCGCTCGCGTTCGTACCTTGGATCGAGACGACGGATGGGCGGAGCCGATCGGCCACACGCACGAACCCGATCGGTTGATCCGACGACGGCGAGGATGCAGGCAGTCGCGCTTGAGTGGCCTGAACGACGTGGTCCAGGTACGTCGCAGAGGGCGTGACGCCTGCGGGACGGCGGGCAAACTCGCGGCCAAGCAGGAATGCGCAAGCAAGAGAAAGGACCAGGATCGCTGCACGTGTGGCCGTCATGACGCCCCCGAGTTGGACAGACTGCGCCGGTATTCGGACAAAGTCTAATCGCTTCGGGCGCAATTCGTGAAAAACGCGTCAGCGGTCCGGGTGCTCACGTTCCGTGGCTCGAGTGTCGGGTCGGCCCGGTCGGCGCCGCGCACCTCCCCCGAATGCCACGGCGTTTGAGTCGGATCGGAGCGCCAGTCGCGCGTGTCGTGAAGCGGAACGCGCGCCTGGTTGCATGGGTCGCTGGCTCAGCGCGACCGGGCGCGGGGCGCCGAGAGCTCCTGGGAGGCGCCGTCGCGGAGGATCTTCACGCGCACGGTCGCTGTGCCGTCGGCGGCGGCCATCTGCCGCCGGATGTCGTCGGCGGAGCGGATCGGAACACCGTCGACCTCGAGGAGCACGTCGTACTGTCGCAACCCCAAGCGCGACGCCAGGCTGTTGGTCTCGACGGCCTCGACCGCGACGCCCTGCCCCTTGAGCTTCAACTGCGCGTCGAGGATCGGGGGGATCTCGCCAGCCTCGATCCCGAGCCGCGGGCCGCTCGCAACGGGTTCCGGGGCCGCTGGCGTCAACGGGCGGACACGCGAACGATCGGAATCGGGTCGGGGCGCGGCGCCTCGTTGTCGCCCCACGCGCGGAACGGAGTACGGGCCGGGCTCGACGCGGAACGTGAACGGATTCGCGTTCAGCTCGAATCCGCCAGCCTTGCCGTACTTCTCCCAGACGTCAGGGAACTTGCTCTTCAGCTCCTCGACGTCCTTGGCCTCGTAGGTCTCGACCTTCTTCTCCTCACCAGCGCCGCGCGTCGTGACCTTCATGGTGACGCCGCCCGAGTTCTTCGAGAACTCGACGGACTCGCCGTCGATGATCCTCGTCACGCTGTACTGAAGGTCCCCGTTCGGAGCGATCTCGATCCTGCTGCCGCCGCCAGGCAGCATCTCGATTCCCGGCGGCATCGTGAATCCGAACGAGCGGCGAGAGTTCATGGCCTTCGTCGTCTCTTCCATGTACTTGCGCACCGCGTCGAAGTAGGCGTTCGGGTCGCCGAAGTCCTGGAACCTGGGCATCTCGGGCAGGGCGTGGGGCTCGGAGTCCGGCGCGACGTCTTCCTGCGACCGCTCGGTCGGGTCGACAGGCCGGAGCCTCCTCACCTTCTCCTGCAGTTCCGACGGCGTGCCGTCCTTCGATGGCGAGGCCGCCCCATCGAGTTCCCCGAGCAAGGATTCTGCCCTCGTTCGGACCTCAAGGCTGGGGCTCTTCCGGGCCTCCTCGAGCGCGGGACGCGCGGTTTCGCCGAGCGCGCGCAGCCCTTCCGTCGACCGGTTTCGGGCCTCGAAGGATTCACTGTCGAGTCCCGCGATGAGCTCCTGGACCGTCGGCGCCGAGGGCCGTGAGGTCGCCCGTTCACCCTGTCCCAATCCCACCATGCACGTCACGAGCGAAAGCAAGATCGCCGTTCGCACCATGTCTGATTCACCTCCCGCTGCGCCCGTGGGGATCAGCGCCGAGTCGGCGCTGGATCGACCGACGGGTTTCGCAGCCGTCAAAGAACGTCCGCGGTTTCATACGCAGATCGCCCCGTGCAGGCTCCGCTGACGGATGCCGCGGGCTCCGGCTCGAACTCAGCCCAGGAGCAGATTTCGGCGTCAGCAGGGCGGCCCGGCTCGGAGCGAGCGCTGGATGTCAGAAGCGGTCGCGCTTGGGGAAAGGTGCGCGAGAGAGCCGGTCCACGATGCCCCCGAGGAGGGTGCGGGGCACTGGCTGGGACTCGAGGAGGCGACCGTAGGTCCCAAGGAGAGAAACCGTCTGCCCGTATTTGCTGACGGTGGAGTCGCAGCTCGGGCAGTGGTCCACGTGCTGGCCAACGATCATCGCGTGCGCGGCGTCGAGGTCGCGGCCGGCATACAGTGACAACTGACCACGCAAGTTGTTACACGGCATACATTTGTCTCACCCGGTGGAGACCACCTCAACCAACCCGTTGCAGCTCAGTGGGAGCGTGATTCGGAGCCAAGCTTACCTACGCCCCCTGTCGTCTGGGATTGGGAATTTTTTTGAGACGGCCTTGATTCAGGCGCTCCCGGCGACGATCCGCCGGCCGGTGACGTCTCGATGGTCCCACGCCCGTCGATGACGGCCCGCATGGCGCGGTCCCATGCCTGTTTGAACACGTCATCACCGACCTGCGCGACTGGCCGCGAGTCTGGGGCTCGGGACGGCTGGGTCGGTGCGGCAGGCGGAGATTCGGTCCGGTTCTCGATGGCAGACCGAACCCCTTCGAGCCGCGTGCGGAGTGACGCCACGATCTCGGCGGGGGCGCCGGAAGCCTCCAGATCGGCCACCCGTTTCGTCAAGGCATCGAGGCGGGCACGCGCGGCCCCGTCCGATTCGATGGCCGAGGGCTCGGCCTGGGTCGCCCCGGACCTTGACCGCGGATTGGACGGGGTCGCCGCCGTGGACTTCGACGCGGCACCTGGGCCCGCCGGAGCCGACCGCGAGCCTCCGGCGTCGCCCGTCGCAGCCGGGCCACGCAGGTCGTCGATCAGGCGGTCCAATCGCCCGGATGGTGCGGATCCACCGGCGAGCGCCACATCGATTTCTCGATGAAGCTCCGCACGGAGTTGGACCACCATGTCCGCGAGGCGCTCGTCCACACGCGCCTTCAAGCGTGCGGCCAGCGCGTCGCGATCCTCAGCCTGCGCCGGGAGCAGCGTCCCGAAGACACCGAGGAGCAGGAACGGAACGATCTTGGCGGCCGTTCTCATGGATCACCCCCAAGGCGTGCGATCAGCCGCCTGCGCCAGCACTCGAGGCCGTAGCGTCCGGTCCCTGTGGCTCGCCTTCCTTCACAGGCGTCGGCCGCGCGGGTGGGACGTCGAAGATCGTCCCCATGCGGCGGAACTTGCGATATCGCTCCTCGAGACGCTGCTCGACGGACAACGCGTCGACGGCTTCGAGGTTCAGCCGCAGGCGCTCGCGGACTCGAGCGAACATCTCCGCGGGATTGCGATGCGCGCCCCCGATGGGTTCGTCGACGACTTCATCGACGACGCCGAGGGCGAACAGATCACGCGCGCCGAGCTTCAGTGCCTTCGCCGCGTCGGCGACCCGCTTGGAGTCGCCCCACAGGATCGCGGCGCAACCTTCAGGCGAAATCACCGAGTAGTAGGAGTGCTGGAGCATGAGCACACGATCGCCGATGCCGATCCCCAGTGCGCCGCCCGACCCGCCCTCCCCGATCACGATGCTGATGATCGGCACCGTGATCCCAAACATCTCGCGCAGGTTCTCGGCGATCGCCCAGGCCTGGCCGCGCTCCTCGGCGCCGATCCCCGGATAGGCACCAGGTGTGTTGATGAAGGTGATGATCGGCATGCCGAACTTTTCGGCGAGCTTCATCTTGCGGAGCGCCTTCCGATACCCTTCCGGGTGCGCGCATCCGAAGTAGCAGGCCACCTTCTCCTTGATGTCCCGGCCCTTTCGGTGGCCGACGACCATCACTCGACGTGATCCGAAGCGCCCGATACCGGTGACGATGGCGCGGTCATCGCGGAACTGTCGATCGCCATGGAGTTCGATGAAGTCGTCGAAGAGGGCCTCGATGTAGTCGACGGTCAGAGGCCGCGCCTGATGACGGGCCACCTGGATCCGTTGATAGTCGCTGAGCCCCTCGAAGACCTCGGTGATCAGCGTGGAGAGGCGCTCCTTGAGCGGCTTCACCTCGCCGTTGAGGTTCATCCCCGTGCTGCGCGAGAGGGTCTCGAGCTCGTCGATCTTCTTCTCGAGCTCGAAGATCGGTTTCTCGAAGTCCAGGACATGGTGTGTCCCACGAGCGACGGTGGACTTCGAGTCTCGATTCTTGTCGGCGTCTGCCATGCAGCCTTCGGGTCCCGGGCGCGGCAAATCGTAGAGGTGTGCCCGCCCATGTACAAGTCGTTGCTACCCATAACCCTCACTGCTACGTTCCGCCCGCTTTCCGCGCGAGCGGCCGATCGACGCCGTGTCGGGCGTGTCCCTGCGCGAGATCCCGGCGCCACAGGCAACTTGCGAAGTCCGTGGCGAGCACCTGTCCCGGCTCCGACCGGCAGGCCGACTTCCGGGCGCGACCGCTTCCCCATGGTGGAGTCCTCGTGGTGAGAACTGCTTCCTGGCAGATCGCAGTCGAGGTTTTGTCTGAGCTCCCGGATGCAGTCGGAAAGAAGGTGGAGGCGAACCTCGCCTGGCTCGGGATCAAGGACCCGATCACCGTCAGGACCCGGCGCCTCTTCCTTTTGTCGGGCGACATCGCCAGGGACGGCGCCGCGACCATCGCCGATCGGCTGCTGACGGACCCGGTCGTCGAGCGGTCCCACGTTCACGACCACACCGGCTACTCGGGGGCGGCCCCGAACGTCGTCGCCGTGTTCCGCAAGCCTGGCGTCATGGACCCGGTCGAAGCCTCCATCCGCCGTGGCGCGTCGCGGCTTGGGCTGCCGCTCACGTCCGTCCGAACCGGTACGGCCTACGTGTTCCATGGCACGACGGATCCGGTCCTTCTGCGGCGGATCGGCGAGGCGTTCCTCGCCAACACGGCGATCGAGGACATCCACGTAGGCGATGATCGCCTCCCCGAGCTGCGGGCGCCGGCGGCGCGGAGCTTCCCCCGGGTCGAGGTGCCAGTGGTCGACGCCTCGGACGCGACCCTCCTCCAGATCTCGAAGACGGGAGGACTGGCCCTGACCCTCGCGGAGATGCAGGCGATCCAGGCCCACTTCCGCCAGCTCGGTCGCAACCCGACCGACCTGGAGCTCGAGACGCTCGCACAGACCTGGTCCGAGCACTGCAAGCACAAGACGCTCGCCGGCCAGGTCCGCTTCAACGGCGAAGTCATCGACAACCTTCTCGCGCGCACGATCAAGGCCGCGACCGAGACGATCGCGCATCCCATGTGTCTGTCGGTCTTTCACGACAACGCCGGAGTGATCCGCTTCGACGATCAGGACGCGCTCTGCATCAAGGTCGAGACCCACAACCATCCGAGCGCCATCGAGCCGTACGGCGGCGCCGGAACGGGACTCGGCGGTGTGATCCGCGACGTGCTCGGGACCGGACGAGGAGCGAAACCCGTCGCGAACCTCGACGTCTTCTGCGTCGGACCGCTCGACATGGCAGCAGACTCCGTTCCCAAGGGCGCGCTTCATCCACTTCGCATCCTTCGCGGCATCGTCTCCGGTGTCCGCGACTACGGGAACCAGATGGGGATCCCGACGGTGAACGGCGCCGTGTTCTTCGACGAGCGCTACGTCGGCAACCCGCTCGTGTATTGCGGGACCGTCGGCATGCTCCCGCAGACGGCCGTGACGAAGGAGGTCCGACCGGGCGATCGAATCGTCGCCATCGGCGGTCGCACGGGGCGCGACGGGATCCACGGCGCAACGTTCTCCTCGACGGAGCTGCACGAGGAGTCGGAGCGCGTCGACTCGGGCGCCGTGCAGATCGGCAACGCCATCACGGAGAAGAAGGTCGCCGACGTCGTCATCCAGGCTCGCGACCGTGGTCTCTTCCGCGCGATCACCGACTGCGGCGCCGGCGGATTCTCGTCCGCCGTCGGCGAGATGGGCGAGGCGTGCGGCGCACGCGTCACGCTCGAGACGGCCCCGCTGAAGTACGAGGGCCTCTCCCCTGCCGAGATCTGGATCTCCGAGGCTCAGGAGCGCATGGTGCTCGCCGTTCCGCCCGAGCACGTGGACGCACTCGCCGAACTCTGTCGTGTCGAGGACGTCGAGATGGCGATCCTCGGGGAGTTCACGGGAACGGGTCGCCTCGAAGTGAACCACGGGTCCACGCGACACGCGGACATCGACATGACCTTCCTCCACAAGGGCGTGCCGAAGATCGTGCGCGACGCCACGTGGACGAATCCGCCGGCCGACGCCGCGCCGCTCCCGGAGTCGGAGGAGTTCACTGGGGATCTGCTGAAGATCCTCGCGTCACCGAACGTCGCCAGCAAGGAATGGATCATCAGGCAGTACGACCATGAAGTGCTCGCCGGATCCGTCGTCAAGCCGCTCGTCGGCACGCATCACCACGGCCCATCCGACGCCGCGGTCGTCGCACCGAAGCCTGGCTCGACGCGCGGCTTCGCGCTCGGAAACGGGATGAACCCGCGATTCGGCGACATCGATCCCTACGCGATGGCGGAGGCGGCGATCGACGAAGCCGTACGCAACGTCGTCTGCGTCGGAGCCGACCCCGCGCAGATCGCCATTCTCGACAACTTCTCCTGGGGCAACACCTCGAAGCCGGATCGCCTCGGAGCGCTGGTCCGATGTTCGCAGGGGTGCCACGACGCAGCGGTCGCGCTGGGTACGCCGTTCGTCTCCGGGAAGGACTCCCTCAACAACGAGTACCAGGTGGGCGATCGGACGATCGTCATCCCGCATTCGCTCCTCGTGACGGCCCTGGGCATCGTCGAGGACGTGCGGCATGCCGCGACGATGGACCTGAAGGAGCCGGGCAACCGCCTCTTCATCGTGGGCGAGACGCGGGCGGAGATGGGAGGCTCGCATTACGCCCTCATCCACAAGCGCGTGGGAGCAGGAGTCCCGCGGCTGGATGGTGCGCGGGCGAGGAAGATCTTCGCTGCGCTTCACACGGCGATCGCCGGCGGCCTCGTGCGCGCATGCCACGACCTGTCGGAAGGCGGGATCGTGACGGCCGCGGCCGAAATGGTCCTTTCCGGCGAGATCGGCGCCCGGATCGACCTGACGCGGATGCCAGTCGCCGACCCGAGGCTTTCGGATCTGCACCGGGCGTTCTCCGAGAGTCTCACACGATTCCTCGTCGAAGTGGCACCGGAACACGTGACCGCGTTCGAGCGCACGATGAACGGCCTGCCCTTCGCGATCGTCGGTGAGACGACGCATGACCCGCGGCTCCACGTCATCGGCAAGAACGGGAAGGCGCGCGTGAAGGCCGAGGCAGGTGTCCTCGAAGCGTGCTGGCGTCCGCCACTCACTCGCAGACTCGAAGGTGTCGCAGCCCATGACCGGTAGTCACGCGCGCACAGCCGAATTCGTGGAGAGACGATGAGCCGACCGAAGGTGATGGTGCTTCGCTGCGCCGGGATCAACTGCAACGATGAAACGGCCTACGCGTTCGAACTCGCCGGCGCGCAGGCCGAGCAGGTTCACCTGAATCAGCTCCTGGAGTCTCCGGGCAAGCTCGACGATTTCGGCGCGCTGGCGATCCCCGGTGGCTTCTCCTACGGCGACGACGTCGCCGCGGGAAAGATCCTCGCGACGGAACTCACGATGGTGGTCGGCGACGCGCTGCGCGCGTTCGTGGATCGTGGGGGGCTCGTGCTGGGCATCTGCAACGGGTTCCAGGTGCTGATCAAGACGGGCCTTCTCCCTGGTCGCCTCGCCAACGGCGCCGAGGTCCAGGCCACGCTCTACTGGAACGACTCGCACCGCTACGAGGATCGATGGGTCCGCGTGCGGACCAACGGCGCTCGTTGCGTGTTCGTCGAGACCGACGGCGCAACGCTCGAGCTTCCCGTCGCACACGGCGAAGGCAAGTTCGTCACGCGAACCGAGGATGACCTGCGCGCGCTGGAGGAGTCGGGCCAGGTCTGGCTGACGTACGTCGCCGCGGACGGCGGTAAGCCCGTCTATCCCGAGAACCCCAACGGCTCCATGGGCGACGTCGCGGGCGTGTGCGATGCGACGGGCCGCGTCATGGGGCTCATGCCCCACCCGGAACGATTCCTGTTCGGCTACCAGCACCCACGGTGGACCCGTGGCCCCGAGCGTTCGGAGGGCGACGGACTGTCCGTGTTCCGTGCTGCCGTGAGGGCCATGCGGTGAACCGCATCGGCATCGACGCCCTCACTGCGTGCGCGATCGCTGCCCTCCTGTGCGTGGCCGGATGCGGAGACCAGGCCTCGCCCGCTCCGGCCGACACCACGCAGGCGACGCTCCGCTCCCTCGCCATGCGAGCCGACGGCGCCGCGTCGAAGGGCGAAATGCTGCTGCGACTCGAGTGGTTCCCTAAACTCCGCTTCGCCTCGCGGTGTCGCGCGCGCACGGACAACCTGCGGGCCTTCGTCACCCAGGCCGGAGGCGCGACCGATGCGGCGGGTCGTGCGGATCTCATCCGGCGCGGAGAAGCGCTCTTCGTTCCAGCGTCCACGCGATTGGACGACGCGACGACGAACGTCTTGACGATCGTCGGCGCCTCCGACCGGATTCACACGTACCTCGGTCAGCTCCACCCTCTCCTCGACGACCTTGGCGGAAACGCCTCGCCGCTTCACGTGCGCTACGACGCATGGGTCAGCGAGATCGATCTGGGAATGAAGCACGTCGACGGAGCCCTGGACAAACTCGTCGCCGGGAACGCCGACGGTGAAACCGAGTTCAAGATCGGTGCCGCGGCGCTCCAGCGCGCGAACGAAACCGGTGCACGCCTGACGAGCGAATTCTCCGCACTGTCGGCGGAAGTCCACCGTGCGGACGACCGGACGAAGCAGTTCCACGCACGTCTGCAATGGGCCGAGTCGATCGCCGCGAAGGTCGGCGAGGCCAAGCTGACTCAATCCGCCGTCGACGCGCTCGCGTCCGCCCGCTCACTGAAGGCCGGTTCGCTGACCAAGGAAACCGAGTCCGTGAAAACGGCGCTGCTGAACGCCTTACCTGACGCCGGCTCCGCGGCCATGGCGCTGGCCAAGAAGCTCGACGCTGAGATTCGCGCGCTCACCGCCGCGTTTCTGGAGACCGGGCGGTCCGTCGGAATCCCCGATCCGGGGCAGTAGACTCCCGGATCGAGAATCCGGATGGACCTCTTCAGCAAGATCGCCGCCGTCACGTTGCTTGCAGCCGTTCTCGTTTGGACGGTGCAGAAGCTCCGGCAGTCGGCCGTCGTCGCATACCTGGCGCTCGGGGTTCTCGTCGGACCGAGTGTCTTCGGAATCATGCCGAGCGGAGAGGCGGTCGAGCATTTCTCCGAGATCGGGGTGATCCTCCTGCTGTTCTTCATCGGCCTCGAGTTCCACTTCGAGGCGCTGAAGTCCATGCTCCGGTTCGCGACCCTCGGAACGCTGACGCAGATCGTGCTCACGGCGGCCGGCACCGGCGGCGGGTGCCTGGCGTTGGGCCTGCGGCCCACCGAGTCGCTCGTGGTCGGCATCGCCATGGCGCTCTCTTCCACGGCCATCGTCATGAAGTCGTTCGAGGAGCGTCGCGAGAGCGACTCCACGACGGCCTACGCCTCCCTCGCCATTCTTCTCGGCCAGGACATCGCTGCGCTGCTCGTCGTGGCAGCGCTTCCGCTCGTCCTGCCGCCCGACCCCGAATCGAGCTCAGGGCTCCCCCCGGCAGCGACCTTCGGGATCATGATCGTGGCCCTCCCGACCCTGTTCCTCGTCGGCCGGCGCGCGCTGCCGTGGGCGTTCCGAACACTGGCCGTCGCGCGCAACCAGGAGGCATTCGCACTCTGCAGCCTCGGGGCGTGCCTCGCGGTCGCCGTCCTCGCCCAACGGGCGGGCGCCAGCCCTGCCCTGGGAGCCTTCCTCGCGGGGCTCGTCCTTTCCGACAGCCCCTACTCGCACCAGATCCGTGCCGACCTCACGACGGTCAAGAACCTCGCGCTCGCGTTCTTCTTCGTGACCGTCGGCATGCTGATGGACCTCGCCTACGTCACCTCGCACCTGCCTCTGATGGTCTTCGGTCTCGTCGTGGTCGTCGCCCTGAAGACCGTGCTCGGCGCGATCACCTTCCGCCTGTTCCGCTTCCCGTGGAGCATCGCGGCGGGCGGCGGCCTCGCACTTTCCCAGGTCGGAGAGTTCGCATTCGTCCTCGCTGCGGCGACGAAGAAGGGCGGGCTTCTCGGCAACGACGCTCACCAGCTCCTCATCGCGTTGTCCGTGCTGACGATGCTCGTCGCACCAGCGCTCGTCTCCCGTAGCCGCACGTTCGGTCAGTGGGTTTCCAGGCGCCTCGGCGGAGGCGCCGAGCCCCCGGCTCCCGTGAAGCCCGCGCCGAGGGGTCACACCGCCAAGACGGGCACCGTCGACAAGGCACCGCCGACTCGCGCGATCGTCGTGGGATACGGCCCGGTCGGCCGCACGCTCTGCAAGATCCTCATCCGGTTCGGCGTCCGCCCCTGCGTCGTGGAGTTGAAGCTCGACACGGTTCAACGGCTTCAGTCCATGGGGCGGGATGCGATCTTCGGTGACGCCGGGCGCCGCGAGATCCTCCTGGCTGCAGGCGTGGCCGAGGCCCGCTACCTGATCATCACGCTTCCCGACTTCGCGAGCCGCGCCCCCATCATCACGTCCGCACGCGCGATCAACCCGAGCGTCATGATCATGTCCCGCGCCCGGTACCTGGATGAACGCAAGGGTCTCGAGCAGGCAGGGGCGTCCCACGTGTCCTACGAGGAGTGCGAGGTCGCGGCCGAATTGGCGCGGCACCTCCTCTCGGAGCTCGACGTCCGGGAAGACCTGGTGGATCACGAGCTCGCCAGGGTGCGAAGCGAGATCGCCGTGCGCTCCGGATTCACGGTCATCCTCCAACGCCCCACCAACGCACCGGCTGGCGCGACGTCGCTGTTCCGGATCCATCCGACCGACGAGGCCAAGCCTCAGGACGCCGCTCCCGGCGACGAGGACGAGCCGCGGTCCGAGTGATGCGCAGGCGCCGGGAACGCCGTCGTGCCCCCGTCATTCCGCGAGCACGTTCTCGTAACCCGGCTTCAGACGCCGCGCCGACTCGTTGCGCACGGTGAGCCCCAGGGCGTCGAAGTACTCGAGCAGGGGGATCACGTACTTGCGCGTTGCACCGCCGAAGAGCTCCTTCGCGAAGTTGGAGGCGAGCTCCCCGTGGGCCTGGCAATGTTCCACGACCTTGTCGCGCGCGGCCTTGATCGCGTCACGATGCAACACGACGCCCTCGGCGACGGTCTTCGCGCGCCCCTGCGCCTCGAGCATCGTCACGAGGTTCAGGACGCGCTTCTCGGGGCGTTGGAGCTCCTTGGCCATGTCGGCCGGCGACACCGTCGCCAGACCGCCGCTCCGCAGCTTGTCCTCCACCCAACCGATGAGACGCCGATCTTCCTGCGACAACCCGCCCTTGAACGACCGCAGCCGATACTGATCCGCCTGGCGCTCGACCGTCTTCCGCGCGAGACAATCCCGGATGAACATCTCGACGACGGCGGGGACGTGCCGGACCGCGGACGACACCTCGAACACGGTGAACCCGTAGGCGTAGTGGTTCTTCTCGTGGAGGGCGAGCAACGCCTTCTCCACCTCACCGCCGCCGACCGTGACGGATTCGGCGTGCAGGACGTCGCGGGTCCCGGCGATCTCCGTGAGCCGCCCCTTAGCCGCGAGATCGCGCATGACTGCAGCGACGCGATCGGGAGTCTCGTGAACGATCGCGGACAACTTGTCCGGAGCGATCGGGTGAAGCCCCTCGCCACGGACCACGGCTTCGAGGTAGACGGCCAGATCGCCGAGCGACCGCTCCTTCAGCGCGAGGTTCTGCGCAACCCACTCCTTGCCCTGCTTCTGGCGGTAGCGTGTCTCGCCGAGCACCACGCCACCTCCGAGTGTCTTCTCGGGCGACGCGAGACGAAGCAAGTAGTGGTCGCCCGGCGCGACGACGACGGGCTCGTCGAGCCGCACCTGCGCTAGAATGCTCTCATCGGGCTCGACCTGCCGACGTTCGAGCAGGACCAGCGTTCCCAGGACCTCCGTGCAACCTACGTGGAATCGCACGGACGCATGCGTCTCCAGTGGCTCTCGCCACGACGGAAGCAGCCGGAATCGAACCTCGACGAGCGTCGTCGGCTGAAAGAGCCCGGGAGTGGCGAGGACGTCGCCGCGGCGCACGTCCTTGTAGTTGATGTCGGTCACGTTCACCGCGACGCGATGGCCTTCGCAGCCCTCGTCGGCGGCGCGATGGTGGACCTGCAGCCCGCGGACTCGGCATCGGACGGTCTGCGGAAGCACTTCCAACTCGTCGCCCGGCCGGATTCGACCCGAAAGCGGGACTCCGGTCACCACGGTGCCGTATCCGCTGATCGTGAAACTCCTCTGCACCGGCATCCGGAAGACGCTGCTGGGATCGCGCGGCGGAAGCTCGGCGACGATGCGTTCCAGTTCGGCCTTCACGTCCGCGAGCCCTTCGCCGGTGACGTTCGAGCACCGCACGACGCGGGCGGACTCGAGGAACGTGCCTCGGACGAACTCGCGCAGCTCGTCCTCGACGAGGTCCGGCATGCCGGGCTCCACGAGGTCGATCTTCGTCATCACGATGAAGCCGCGTTCGATTCCCAGGATCTGCATGATCTCCAGGTGCTCGCGCGTTTGCGGCATGACGCTGTCGTCGGCGGCGACGACGAGCATGACCACGTCGATTCCCGTCGCACCCGCGACCATGTTTCTCACGAATCGCTCATGGCCTGGCACGTCGATGAGCCCGATGTCGCGACCATCGGACGCGCGGTACTCGGCGTACCCCAGATCGATCGTCAGACCTCGCGCCTGCTCTTCCTTCAGTCGGTCAGGATCGGTGCCGGTCAGCGCCTTCACGAGGCTCGACTTTCCGTGATCGATGTGTCCTGCCGTGCCCACGACGGCGTGGCGGATCGCGACGGTTCCAGTCATGAGGGCCGGATGATAGCCGACGGGGCAGTCGGCGAGATGGGTCTGTTACCATCGCCGCCATGACCAGGGTCGAAGTCGAATCAAGAATGGTGCGCCGCCCGATCCTCGAGTGGCGGCTTCGCCCCCGGGACCAGGAGGTCGACGCCCGACTGGCGTCGGACCTGAACGTGTCGCACCTCATGGCGATCCTCCTCGCGAACCGGGGATTCACCACCAGCGAGGCGGCACGAACCTACATCCAACCCCGGCTGAAGGACCTGGAAGAACCCGACGCCCTCATGGACATGCAGCGCGGCGCCGAACGGCTGACCCGCGCAATCCGATCGAAGGAACGCGTCCTCGTCTACGGCGACTACGACGTGGACGGCATGGTCGGGACCGTCGTCCTCGTGAACTTCCTGCGTCTCGCCGGCGCCGACGTCGATTGGTACATCCCGGATCGCACGAAGGAGGGGTACTCCTTCAACGACTCGGCCATCGCGGGCTTCCTCGCCGCCACTCCCCGCCCATCGGTCATCGTCACCGTGGACCACGGCACGAGCGCCCATGAAGGCATCGCGAGGCTGGCGCAGGGCGGCGTGGACGTGATCGTCACCGACCACCACGAGCCGCCGGAGACGCTGCCGCCCGACGTCTGCGCCCTCATCAACCCCCGCCGCCCAGGATGCCCATCGAAGTTCAAGGACCTCTGCGGGGCGGCGGTCGCGTTCAAGCTCGTCTGGGCGACGGCGCAGAAGCTCTCGAACGACACCAAGGTCAGCCAGGAGTTCCGCGACTACCTGGTGGACGCCACGGCGTTCGTCGCCATGGCGACGATCACGGACGTCGTGAAGCTCTCCGGCGACAACCGCGTGCTCTGCTACCACGGGTTGCGTGCCCTGCCGGCGTCCCGGACGCCCGGCGTCAAGGCCCTCCTGCGAACGAGCCGTCTCGACGGCCAGTCGATCCAGGCCATGCACGTGGGTTTCCGGATCGGGCCGCGACTCAATGCGGCAGGTCGCCTGGGAACGGCCGAGAAGGTCGTGGAGCTGCTCACGACCGCCGATCCGGGACGGGCATCGCGCCTCGCGGACGAACTCGAGCAAGCGAACACCAGGCGCCAGGAGATCGAGAAGGAGATCCTCCTCGACGCCGAGCGCATGTTGAAGAAGGACCCGCCGGGCGCTTGCGACGCCATCTGCCTCGGTTCGACCGATTGGCACCCTGGCGTGATCGGAGTCGTCTGCTCCCGCCTGGTCGACCGCTACCAGCTCCCCGTGATCCTGGTGGCCTTGAACGGCGACAAGGGTCGGGGCTCCGCCCGAGCTCCGGCCGGAATCCACTTGCGTGACCTCCTCGCCCAGTGCGCCGAGCATCTCGTGTCGTTTGGCGGCCACGCGGGCGCCGCAGGTTGCACGGTCACGGAGTCCGAATTCCCGCGGTTCCAGGCGAGACTTCGGGCCTCGGCCCAAGCGATGATCGCGGCCCGACCGTTGGCACGAACGCTGGATATCGACTGCGAGCTGCCCCTCGGCCGGATTCGGCCGGCGTTCATCGAGGAGCTCGAGCTGCTCGCCCCGCATGGGAGCGGGAACCCGACGCCGCTTTTTTGTGCCCACGACCTGCGGATCGCCGGCAACCCGACATCCATGGGAGTCGGCGGAGTCCACCTGAGCTTTCACGCCACCGACGGCGAGGCCGCCTATCGCGTCGTGGCCTGGAACCAGGGGCCCCGTCTGCCGGAATTGATCGGGCCGATGGTGCGCATCTCACTCGCCTATCGTCTGAAGTTCGATAAGTACCGCGGTCCGGGCAACATCGAATTGGAGGCCCAGGACTTCACCGTCCGGCGCGCGCCGTGACGTCATCGCCCCACCCCTGCGGGATTCCCCACCGATGCAACGATTGATCGAGATCTTCTTCCACCTCGACAAAGAGCTCACCAACCTCGCCGAGTACATGGGCCCGTGGCTCTACGTCCTGCTCTTCGCCATCATCTTCGCGGAGACCGGGCTCGTCATCCTGCCGTTCCTACCGGGCGATTCCCTGCTGTTCGCCGTCGGGGCGCTGGCCGCCGCCGACGGATCCCCGATCAACGTCTGGCTCGTTTGCCTGCTGATGTGGGTCGCCGCCGTGATCGGCGATGCCGTGAACTACGCCATCGGCAAGAGAGTCGGACCCAAGGTGTTCAGCCGGTCGGATTCGCGCTGGCTCAACAAGGCGCACCTCTTGAAGGCGCAGGCTTTCTACGAGAAGTACGGCGGCAAGACGATCATCATCGCGCGCTTCGTTCCGATCATCCGCACCTTCGCACCGTTCGTCGCCGGGATCGGCACCATGCGCTACTCGCGGTTCGCGCTCTTCAACGTCGGCGGCGGCGCCGTCTGGGTCATCCTCCTGACGTTCGCTGGCTACTTCTTCGGCAACCTGGAGGTCGTGAAGAAGAACTTCCAGTACGTGATCATCGCGATCATCGTCATCTCGATCCTGCCGGCCGTGATCGAAGTGCTTCGCGCGCGGCGCGCGGAGGCTGCGGCGAAGGCTTGATGCCGGTTCGGGTCAGCCCCGATCCCAGGCGCCGTCGAGCAGTTTCTCGGCCCTGCCGAGCGACCGGTAGAGCCGCTTGGGCTCACGTCGAAGCGTGGCGTCCGACAGGATCGCATGCGTGAGGATCGGCACGGCGACCGTGACGTCCGTCCGCAGATACACGCTCCGTGTCTCGACGCATTCGGCCGACGTCTTGCCCCACGTGTGCCCCTCGCCCGCGGAGCACGACGAAAGCGCGCCGTTGTCCGAGACGTCCACGCAAACCTGAACGTCGATGTCGAACCCTCGCGCGTCCACCCCGAGGATCTGCGACAGGAGAGGCTCGCCTTGGAGCGTGTAGTTCTTCGGGACGCCGCCGCCGAAGATCCAGATGCTGGCCTGCCCATCGTTCTGCCGGGAGAAATGCTGAACGGCTGACATCAAATAGACGTCCCGGGCCACGTCCAGCCGGAACTTGAAGTTCTTCTTCCGCTCTTTCGACAAGCGAACGACGTTCAGGAAGATGCTGCCGTCCTGGGGCGCACCCACGAAGATCGGGACGTCGTTGCGGAAGCAGGTCGCGAGAAGCGACGGCCGCGGGATCTTGCGCTCGTCCTCGATGGCGGCGACGACGCGGCCCAACTCGTAGTGGAGCTCGGGGGTGGTCATGGGCCGTTGAAACGGCTTCGTCTGCAGCACACGGCAGAAGAACTCGTCCGTATTGAGGAGCACGCTCTCGTCGAAACCGACGTCGTAGATGCGGATGACGCTCTGGCGGCGGTACTCGCGGTCGTCCCCGAAGGGGTTGACTTCGTGAACGACGTAGCCGAGGGTCCTATGCAGATCGTGGTAGAGATTGGCTCCCGTGGTCGTGAGGCACGAGACGGCGCCCGATTCGATCAAGGGGATGAGCGACGACTGATGCAACCCAGCGGGGGTCATGGCGCCGCTCACCGTGAGGAACACGGTGTGATTCTCGACGAGGCTCTGCCGCATGAGTCGGTGCGCCTCACGCATCCCCCGGCCCGCATAGGCCGGGAAGGACCCTTCGAGGAGCTGGCGTGTGGACTCGCCGCCGGTGAGCGGCTGCGGGTCGATGGGGCGGACACGGGGCTTCTTCGTCGTCTTCGGTTTCATGGGTCGAGTGGGCGGCACGTTACGGGCGGCGAAGAAAAGGCTCAACGAAGGACGGGATTCCTGCCGACTTCTTGAAGACGCCGTGAACCTCCCGGACCATCCCCACCCCTCGATGCCGCGCCTCGACCGCCAGATCCTCCTGTGCGACGCCGACGACACGCTCTGGGAGAACAACGGGTACTTCCTCGATGCCCTCGTCGGGTTCCTCGACATCGTCGAGGCAAAGGGCGAGTCGCGACTGGCAGCCGAGAAGAAGCTGCGCGAGGTCGAAGCGATCCGAACGAAGACGGCCGGCTACGGATCCCTCAACTACGCCATCTCGCTCTGCCAGACCTACGAGCTGCTTCTCGGGCCCCTTCCCGCGGAGACGCGCCAGACGATCGAGGCCCTGGGCCGCGCGATCTACGAACACCCGATCGAGGTGCTTCCTGGGGTCGTCGAAACACTCCAGGAGCTGTCGCTACGCCACGACCTGTGGATCGTCACGAAGGGCGACCACGGCGAACAGCTGAGCAAGATCCAGCGCTCCGGGATCCAGTCCTACTTCTGCGGATGGGAGATCCTCCCCGAGAAGAACCCCGACACCTTCACGGCCCTCCGAGGCCGCCACGGTTTCGATGCGCACCGGACCTGGATGATCGGCAACTCGCCGAAGTCGGACATGAACCCGGCCGCAACGGTGGGACTGAAGACGGTCTTCGTCCCCCACCGCACGATCTGGGACTTCGAGCGCGCCGAGTTCGTACGCGCGCCGGATCTGCAGATCGGGTCGTTCGCGGAGCTCCTGAACCACTTCTGACGCATCGGCCCTTCTCGACGAGGCCCCGTGTCAGTGCGCGTCACCCGATGCGCGAGCCCTGGAAGAGGTCACACCGGCAGTCCGTGACGGCGAGCAGTCGCGGTCCCGTGTCTGCACCTTCCGCGATCGTCACGATCCCTAGCTCCGCGCACGCGCGCACCACGGATCGCATGATCTCGCCGTCCACCTCGTCTCGCTCGATGTTGCGCACGAACTCCGGGTCGAACTTCACGAACTCCGGCCTGAGGGTCGCGAGGCTGGTCAGCGCGGGAGTTCCCGATCCCATCTCGTCGACGGCGAAACGGTATCCGCAGGCCCTGAGCGCCTGCATACGCTCCTTTGCATCCGGGAGCGACTGAAACGCGTCGTGATCGCCGACCTCGAACACGATCCGATCGGCGATTGGCAGGAGCGGCGATTGTGGACTGGTGAGCTCCGGGCTCTGGAACGACTCCGGTCGCAGCTCGGTGAGGATTTGTATCGAGGCCGGCGCAGCCGAGATCCGCTCGACGATCGCCGCGAAGACGGCGCGGTCGAGGTCGGCGCATCGTCCGAGCTGCCGTGCGGCGCTGTGCAGGCCGGCGAAGGTGGAGAGCCGCTCGTGAGCACTGTGGGCCTTCGCCTCATACCCGAACAACCGCGAGTCCCGCGTCGAGACGATGGGGTCCATTGCAAGCCAGAGGGACTGAATCGCGTCGTCCAACGCGCGGTCCAGTTCCGTGCGGGTGCTGGCGCTCACCGCCCGATCGCACGTCACGGCGCTCCCGTGGCGCTCGCGCGCGTCGAGGCCCTCAGCCACCGCCAATGCAAGCGTCTCGACCGAGCACGGTTTCGTGAGAAAGCGGAACACGCGCGCCTCGTTGATCGCATCGAGCGCGACGCGCACGTCGGCATGGCCTGAGAGGATGATCCGAACGGTGTCTGGGTGCGCGGCCATGGCCTCGGCGAGGAAGCGCACGCCTGTGGTCCCCGGCATCAGGTGATCGGACACGATCGCGTCGATTTTCGTCGACGAGAGGCGAGCCATTCCTTCAGCGGCCGAGCCGGCAGTGAAGATCCGGAAACGGTGCTTGTAGAGGGCACGCTTGAGCGACGACGTAACGGCTTCCTCGTCGTCAACGAGCAGCACGGTCGGATTCGAAGACTCGATCATCACTCAATCCACCCACGGCGCCGCGAGACGGTGCGTCCACGGAGCCAGTGCCTCGCACGTCGCCTGAAATCCGGACGGATGCGGTCCCGGGTCAATCCGGAGACCTCGACGCGCGACGTGCAACTCCAACTTCGGACTCGAATCGAGTCGTCCTTGATCCTGAGGCGGAGGTGGCCTCGCGCGCGACGTGAGTCCCAAGATGAGACCGAAAACCTGGCATCGACGGCCCGTCGAGAGGCGGTCATGTCGGTTCCCGCGAGGCGTCGCCCTTGGGCCCGGCGATCGGAAGGCGGACGACGAACGTCGTACCCACGTCGACCTTCGTTTCGAAGCGGATGGACCCCTGGTGCTTCTTCACGATCACGGAGTGAGCGATCGCGAGTCCCTGTCCCGTCCCGCGTCCAGGCGCCTTCGTCGTGAAGAACGGGTCGAACATGTGCGACCGAACGTGTTCAGGGATCCCACAGCCGTTGTCGCTGACGCTGATCTCCACCTGATCAGCGAACTGCGCCGTCGAGACGAGGATTCGGCCGTCGCGCTCAGGATCGGCGACCTTGGCGTCGGTGATCGCGTCGCTGGCGTTGATCAGCAGATTCAAGAGCACCTGGTTGATCTCACCTCCCTGGCACGCAACCGCAGGCAGGTCCGGCTGGAGCTCGGTGCGAAGATCGGCGACGTACTTCCATCGGTTGGCCGCGACGACGATGGTGTTGCGGATGGCTTCGTTGATGTCGACTCTGGCGATGTCGTTCGACCCGGGGTGTGAGAACCGCTTCATTGCGAGCACGATCCGGGCGACCCGTTCGACGCCGTCCAGGGTCTGGACGAGTGCCGTCGGCACCTCCTCGCCGACGTAGTCGAGGTCGGCGGCGGCGCGGGCGGCGGCGACGGCGGCAGCCAGATCGGGAGTCCCGCTCGACGCGATGGCGGATCGAACGCTCGCATCGAAATCGAGGATCTGTTTGAACGCGGTCTGGAGGAACCGCACGTTGTCACCGATGAACTGGATCGGCGTGTTGATCTCGTGAGCGATGCCCGCCGCCAGCTGGCCGATCGATTCCAGTTTCTGGGCCTGCGCCAGTTGCCGCGCGAGGAGATCGGCCTCCGTGACGTCCTCGCCCGTGATCAGGAGTGTTCGCCCCCGATCCGTGGCGAACGAACTCAGCGAAACGGCGAGAAGCCCGGCCTCACCGCTTCGTCGTCGAAAGTGGATCGAGCTCAGGCGTACTGGAGCAGGGCAGTCGCGCGCACCCGCAATCCGGGCGCTCATGAGGTCCCAGTCCCAGCAGATGCCCGTGGAGTCCAGGGTATGGCCAACGGCATCGGCCGTCGTCGTACCGAAGATCTCCTCGGCGGCACGATTCCACTCGATCACGACGCCGGTCGCGTCGACGGCGATCATGAATGAGGGCGTCGATTGGATGACCTCGTGCAGCTGGCGCCGCGCCTGTTCCAGTTCTCGGGTCCGCTCGACGACCGCGACCTCGGAGGCTTCGAGCTGCCGATGGAGCGCCGCAGCGAGGTTCCATTTTCGCGTCAGTGCGGTCGCGAGCTGGCGAACCTCGACGGTATCGAACGGCTTCTTCAGGATGAGCAGGCGATCCGCGTTTCCCACGCGCCGGCGGATCTCGTCCCACGAGTGGTCGCAGTGCGCGGTGCAGATGACGACCTGCAGATCCGGGGCGACCTGCCAGCACCGCTCGATGGTCTCGAGGCCATCCCAGCCGGGTGGCATGCGCATGTCGATGAAGGCGACGGCGTACGGGCGTCCGGCGGCGACCGACGCGATCACCATCTCCAGGCCCTCCCGACCCTGGAACGCCGAGTCCAGCTCGAACCGCTCCTCGGCCGTCGTCTCCGGAGTGGGTCCGCCGAAGACGCTCGCTTCCAGCGCGTCGAGATCGTCGGCGTTGGTGGCGGCGAGGATCTTCCGGAAATCGGTGTGAATCCCGTCCGCGTCGTCGATGACGAGAACACGATTGTTCTGCGCACTCAGGATTTCGGTCGTCACGCATTCACCTCCGCGGGTTCGACGATGGATGCCGGCAGCGTGAGCGTGAACGTGGCGCCTTCGCCGGGGCCGGAACTCTCGACTCCAAGGCTCCCGCCCATCTCGCCAGCCGTCACTGCGGAGCTGTGGAGGCCGAAGCCATGGCCATCCTTCCTCGTGGAGAACCCATGGGAGAAGATCCGGCTGAGGTTCGCGGCGGGAATCCCCACTCCGTTGTCCCGCACCGAAACCGCGATCCTCCCCTCGGTCGTCCACGTCGTTCGGACGACGATCTTGCGCTCGGAGAGATCCACGTTCCTCACCGCGTGGATCGCATTGCTGATCAAGTTGACGAGGATCATCAGGATCCGCTGCCGGTCCACGCGCACGGCGTCAGAGAACTCGGTCTCGCAAACGACCATGATTCCATGACGTTGCAGGCTCGTGCTGTTGATCCGCACGGCGTCGTCGATGACGTCCTGGATCGCCATCCGCTCCGTCATGCCGCACGGTTTCCCGAACGATTGCTGCATGGCGATCGTCTGTTTCATGTGCTCCACGTTCGACGAGAGATCCTTGAGTTCGACGATGATCTCATCGCGCTCGCGGGCGAGGCGCTGCGAGAGCTCCACCAGATACCTCGGCAGGCTCGCGCCGCGGGGATCGGTCGTGAGGTACTCCGCAAGTCGCCGATCGTTCTCCCTCAGCATCGATGCGGCACGCTGGAACGCCTCGACCTTCGAGCGATGGACACGTTCGGACAACAGCGCCGCGGAGACGCCCACGCTGTTCAGCACGTTCCCGACGTTGTGGAGCACGCCCGTTGCGATCTCCGCCTTTCCGACCTCACGCGAGAGTTCGGCGAGCTGTTTCGCAGTGCTTTCCTTCGCGCGTGCGGCCTCCTCACGCTCGAAAGCCTGGGCGAGGTGGTGCGCGACGCTGCTCATGAGCTGAACCGTGTCCTCACGGGCGACGACGTCCGGACCGCCGAAGAACTCGAGCACCGCGACGACGCGCCCCGCCAACGACACGGGGAACGCGGCACAGTTGGTCAAGCCGGCGGCGCGAGCCGCGGACTCGCGTCCGCTGGCGACGCGCCCGTGCAGCGCCCCAGGTGGCACGGGGACCCCGGTTCGCGCGACTGCCATCGGGATCTGGACATCGTCCTGCAGGCCCGTCTGTGACGTCACGTTCGCGAGCCTGTCGAATTTGCCACCGACGACCTGGAACCAGATCCCCGTCTCCGTGACCTCGTCCGCTTTCACGAGGTAGGCATGGGCCGCGCTCCAACCGTTCCACTGCGAAACCGCGGAGAGTGTGCGCGAAAGGGCTTCGGCGACGGACTCGGATTCGTTGGACGCGGTTGCCGTCGCATGCAGCAGGTCGACGGCGCTTCGCGCCTTCTCGAGCACGGCGTTGGTTTGCTCCAGCGAGACCGTCGTGCGGCGAATCGCAGTCATCTGGTCCGCGATCGTCCGCGCGATCTTCCGTCCATGGCTCAAGAACGCTCCGGCCGCAGCCAGCGAAACGACGAGCACGGTTCCCAGCGCCCAGCCGAGCAGGCTCTCCGACTCGCTGGCGAGCTCATGACTGAGAGCATCCGCAGCGTCCGTCAATCGCGCGCGCTCTGCGGTCAACGTGGCGAGCCAGAAGTTCACTTCCTGACGCCGCGCCGCCGCTTCGGACGCCAGACCGAGTGATTCCACCTGCAGCGTGTAGAGACCGCCTTCGGACGAGACGATGGTCTGGTGCGCAGAGTCGATGAGGCACGCCTTCCCAAAGAGCACCGATTCGATTTCCGTCACGAGATCCCGGAGCGCGCGACCCAAGTCGTCGGGAAGACCGCCGGCGGTTCGCCGCAACCGCGCGAGGCACGGCCCGATGAGGTTGTCCTTCAGATCGGTCAACTGGTCGGAATCACGCGCCGCCGTCAAACGCTCGATGAGAAGGCTCAGCTCGCCGACCTCGACGCTCACGGAGTCGATCTGCCTCAGCGGATCCTTCCCGGCCAGGACCGACCGCGCCAACGCCATCGTCTCGCGATCACCGGCGCCCAGCGCCGATCGGGACTCCGCGAGCCGCGCCAGACGCTGCTGCCCCGCCGTCAGCGCAAGCTTCTGTCGAATCTCGGACGCCGTCCGTCGCGCATGGGCCGCCGCGGCGTCGAGTTCGACGGTCACGCGCTGCCGGCGTCGCACCCACTCGCGGCAGTGTTGGTCGACGGTCACTCCAACCGTCGCGAGTTCGGTCGAGAGCCGATCGAGCCCCAGAACCAATGGGGCTGACATCGAGGCCCTCTTCTGCTCCTCCAGCGCTCGCGTGAGTTCGATCCTCCACCCTGCCGGCTCGCGCGGCTCCCGGCTGCGGTCGAGCATCCCGTTCAGCTCGCTGGCTGCATGATCGAGGCAATAACCCAGATCACGACCGAGCACCGTCGCTGCACGGTTCGCGGACTCCGCGCGGCGCCGGGCGTGTCCTACTTCCGCGAGCCCCCACGTGATGCTCCCGAGGATCGACAGCATGGCGCCGACACCGATGCGCGTCAGCCACCGAACGCCCGACGCCTGGTCCTTCTCTCCGGAGGTCCGACGTTTTCGGGTCGTCCTCCGACCATGATCCGGAGCGCGTGGTGGAGTCATTTCTCGCCCAACTCCGTCCACTGCATTTCGACCGCACGGCCATCTCGAAGGACCGTGGGCCAGACCTGATGGCAGGCCTGATGGTGCCGCGCGTCCAGGAAGAGCGGTGCGCCGAGCCCGATGTCGAAGCTGCCCAGCCCCTCGAGTGCGGCGACGATTGCGTCCGGCGCCAGCTCACCGTCGACGCGCGCCAATGCCCGCAGGAGCACTCGCATCGCCGCGTACCCTTCGAAGGATCCAAAACCAGGCTCGGCCATCGGGCCGAACGACCGGAGTGCCTGCCTGTACTCCACGGCGATCTTCGCGTTGCCACCGGGGTGTGGAACGACCTGGGTGACGACGACGCCGTCGCCGTCCGCTCCAAGCGCCTTCGCGAGTGGCTCTGTCCCGACGAACGAGACGGTGAGAAAGCGCGGCGACAATCCGCTCGCCCGTGCGAGTTTCACGAATCGCGCGCAAGGCGCGAACGTCCCGACCATGATGACGGCTCTCGGTGGATGGTCCGCCTGCAGGAGATCCGCGACGGCGGGTTCGACCACGACCGTGTTTCGCTCGTAACGACAGTGGATGACCTGCTGCTCGTCCTTCAAGCCCCGGCGCGTGAGGGCGGCAATGCCACCGGCGTATCCGGCGTCGCCGTACGCGTCGCGCTGCGTGAAGAACGCGATCTCGTCCACCTTGAGCCCGGCGTGGTCGAGGAGTGCGTCCACCATCGCGGCGGTCTCCTCGGCGTAGCTCGCACGGAAATTGATGACGTACTTGTCCGGTGGTTCACGGCGCAGGACGCCACCCCCCGAGTAGGCACCGAAGAACGGGATGTGGCTCGACTCCGCGATCGGAATGGCCGCGACGGCCGTCGGCGTCCCCATGTTCCCGACGATGGCGCGAACCTTGTACTCCTGGATGAGGCGGCGCATGTTGGGACCCGCTTGCGCCGGTTCGTATCCGTCGTCCAGCGCGACGAGTTCGAGTTGCCGGCGAGGTTTCCCTCCCCCGGCGTTCGCTTCGGCGATCGCAACCTGCACGCCGTCGCGCACGCTCGTGCCGAGCGCAGCCGCCGGTCCGCTGAGCGCCGTCGACATGCCGAGCACTAGCTTCGGTGGACGGTCGGCAGCCTGGGCGCCGACCGGCGCCGTGATCATCAACCCGAGTGCGAGGCACACGACGACCGAGGTTCTGATCACTGCCATGCTCCGCCGCGGTTGTCGATCGACTGGACTCCGAGCCTTCCGCGCGTTGTGCGAGCCAGGCGCAGTTCCGG
Organism: Planctomycetota bacterium; assembly: GCA_044222185.1. Lineage (GTDB taxonomy): Bacteria > Planctomycetota > CAIWVZ01 > JBGANV01. The sequence continues at coordinate 518,036 of JBGANV010000001.1, read as the reverse complement.
CCCACATCCCTCTCGTGCGCCGGTCATCCTTCGCTCCGCTTGGCGGACACCATGGCACGCCACGTCTCGAGGTCGCCGGCCATTCCCCGTTCCGCGACGTGCGCGAGATTCAACACGGGACGCTCCCGCCGACTCTGGCTGAAGTCGTCCCTCGACACCTCGGTGACGAGTGCGTCCGCGACGTGCACCGCGGTGAGCACGTCGTCGCCCATGCCATTCGACCGCTCCGGTGCGTGATGGAATGCGACGGCCTCGACGACGTTCGGTGGAAGCCCCCAGATCCCGAGCACGTACGCTCCGACCTCGGCGTGACCTACCCCCAACACGTCCAGTTCGACGTCCGCCTCGGACTTCCCGGTGGCAGCCGCGCGGTTCACGACGTCGTGGTAGAGGTCCGGAAGCCGGGTCGCGATGATCAGCCGCCCCATGTCGTGGAGCATCCCTGCGACGAACGCGTCGTCGGCGAGCGTCTGATCTCTCACGATCGCCGATGCGAGCTGGCCCGTCATGATTGCATGGAGTTGTTCCGTTTCGACCGAAAGCGCCTGACACGACTCGGCCTCACGAAAGATGGCCACGGACAACAGCAGCCTGCGCAGCCTCGTGAGTCCGAGGTAGGCGACCGCGTCGCGGACGCTCGTGAGCGTTCGCGCCAGTCCGAAGAAGCTCGAATTCACGAGGTGAAGGACCTTGCTGCACACCGCGGGATCCTCGCGGACGAGTGCCGCAAGTTCGTCGAATGACGGGTTCTGGGTCGCGAGGAGACGCGATGCCTCGCGGTAGATGCGGGGCAGGCTCGGGAGCGCCTCCACGCCGCCAAGGCGTCGGCGGAGTCGTTCGTCTCGCAAGAGCGCGCGGATCGCGCACGCGCGAACGAGAGTCGCCGTGAGGTCGGCCGGCTCGCAGGGCTTGCACAGAACCTGGTGTGCGACGAGGACGGACCGCATCGCGGCATCGGTGTCCGCATAGCCGGAGAGGACGATGCGGATCGTGTCGGGCCATTGGGCCTGGACACGCCCGAGAAGCGCGGGGCCGTCGATCCCCGGCATCCGCATGTCCGAGACGATCACCGCGGCGGGCGAGCGTGCCATCTGATCGAGCGCGTCCGCGCCGTTGCACGCGAAGGACATGTCCCATTCATGCCGGTGGCCGCGCATCGAACGACGGAGTCCATCGAGTATGGACGGCTCGTCGTCGACGAAGAGAATGCCTGGAAGTGTCGTCGCCATCGAATCAGTCGTCGTCAGGGATTGAAGTCGACCGCAGCGGTGCTCGGCGACTCGATCGTGCGCCCGAATCCGCTCGGTCCCGTTCGCGCGGCACCGCAGTCCCCGCGACGCGAGCCGGACGCCGCCCCACGCGGCTTCAAACATGATCGTCCGATTGCGAACGTGCTGTGAAACGAGCCGAGCCATGCGAGCACGCCGTCAGGCGCGCGCTCAGGCAGATCGCGGTCAGGCGCGGTGGCGGCGGGCACGCGCCTCAGGCGTTGCAACGAATTCCGCGTCGCGCCCCGTCAGATCCGACCGGTGCGACAGCGCCTCGGCGGCTCTGAGCTCAGGAAGCGGTTCCTGAGGAAGCCCACGACCTTCTGGTGTCGAGGCGCGGACGTTCTGTCGACTCGAGCCCAGGCGACGCGGCGCGCCGCGCGTGGCACGCGGTCGATTGGAGCAGCTCAGGGCTGCGGGCGCGGAGGTGTTTTCACGGGACGTGTCGGACATCCACAGTAGGTCACGCCCGGCAGCAGGCGCTCGTGCTTCATCACGACCCCATGCATGGCGACGGTCGCGCCCTCGCCGACGTCGGCCCCATAGAACAGCACCGCTCCGCTCCCGACGGTCGCTCCCCGCCGGATCGTCACGCGGTCGATCTTCAGGACGCGGTCCTCGAACGTGTGCGCCTGGAACATCCCCGTCACGGTGGCGTCGTCCTCGATGACGAGCATGTCGGGGTCGACGACCTGCGCGAAGCCGCTTCCGAGCAGGACGCGCCGGCCGATACGACAGCCTGACGCCCGGAGCACCCAGGGAAGGATGAGGGTGCCTTCCAGCGCCGAGAGGATCCCGCGGACGTAGAAGTTCCACGCGACGTAGAGGAAATCCCACCGGCTGCACCAGCAGGACCAGAGCACGTGCTGGCCCGGCTTGACTCGGCCCAACAGGAACCATTTGAGCGCGATGACGAACGCACAGAGCCCGCCCGCGGCCAGCAGTGTCACGATCGGCGCGGCGACGAAGATCATGATCGCAGTCCCGTGGGTTCTCGCGCAGCGCGCGAGCGCCTCGAACCAGAGCAGTCCGACGGAAATCGGGACGACGGGAAGCGTCACGCGCAGAGATTCCCAGACCAGCCGCGTCACGTAGCGAACGACTCCGGGAGAGTGGGTGTGCGCGCGGTCGGCGATGACGATCTCTCGTTTCGGAAGTTCCATGGCCGGGTGCCCAAACCACGAGCTACCAGGGGTGATGCGGGAGGCATCCGCCACCGTCGAGAGGCCGACCAGGATCCCGTCCGGCAGGTCGGCTCCCGCCGGAATGACGGCGTGGTTCCCGATGAAGCTGTCTCGCCCGAGCCGCGTCGGCGCGAGCGTCACGACGCTTCGTTCGACGCGAGCTCCGCCGAGGTAGATGCCGTCCGCGAGGAAGCACCCGTCCGCGATCCCGACCATCTCCGGGACGACGTCGATGATCGTGCTGACTTCGCAGTCTGCTCCCACGTGCATTCCGGCGGCGCGAAGCCAGATCGGCCAGAACATCGTCCCGCTGATCCAATCACCCGCGGACTCGACCAGTTCCGTCTTCAGGAGCACGCGCACGTAGGCTGGGCTCCAACGGCCGATGCTCCCGGGCCGAACACGCCCCATGAGCCGACAGATCGCCGCGCGCGCGAGGAGCGACAAGATGACGTCCGTGAACGCGAAACCCATGAGCCTCGACAGGATCGCCGGGTCGAGACTGGGGTCGGTCAGATAGGCAGTGACGCGTTCGGATGTGAGATTGAACGCCGTCATCGCGACTTGCATCACGAGTGCCAGCGGGGCGTAGAAGACGAGGCCACGGACCAACGCGCGGGATGCGACGAGGAGCAGACCGTGCACGGTCGGATTCATGCCCGCGGGCGACGCGCTCGCCGCAGGCGCGTGCGCGTGCCCCACACAGTGAGCGGGGACGCCGTCCCACCGCTCCGTGGCGGGGATTCGTCCCCCGGCGGGCAGCGACGAGAGCGCACAAAGCGTCGCCCCCTCTCCCACGCACGTGCCTGGGCCCACAGACGCGCGCGTCTCGATCACGCTGCCTGCGCCGACCGTCACCGCGCCCACGACGACGTCGCCATCGTCGTAGTCCACGAGTCGAACGGCCGCGTCCTGGGCGATGGCCGCATCGTCGCCGATCGTGAGAAGGTCCCAGCCGCCACGCATCATGTCGACGCCACGGTGGATGTGGACGCGCCGCCCGACGTCGGCACCGAGGGCACGCAACACCCAGTTGAAGAAGACCGTGCCCTGGAGGATGCGCACCGGAATCGGCCGCACGACCTGCTGCACCAACCAGTGCCGCAGATAGAAACCACCCCACGCGCGCTCGCGCCGGGGCTCGTAGCGACCGATCAGGATGCGTTTTGCGAGCGCGGCCGTGCGCGTGGCCAGTGCGACGTGGATTGGAAGCCAGGCGAGAGCGGCAACCGGCGTGAGGAGCAACGCGCCAGCGGGGCCGAGCCGATCCACGACCCACGGCATCCCGCGCATGGCGCCCCAATACAGCACCGCGGATCCCACGACGAGTCGAACGAGAAGCCAACTCGCCTGCCCCACGGACACGAGGACGGGCCGCCACTGCGATTTCCCTCGCCGCATGGGCGCCGTGGCAGCGACGGGCCCGAGGGCGCGCGCGCGCGCGGCGAGCCTCGCCACGCTGCGGGCGTCGTAGACGTCCCGCACGGTGAGGCTCGCCGTCTGCGGATCGGCACGAAGCGCCGAAACGAGGAGCGCTGCACCGAGCGAGTCACCGCCGAGATCGTGGAAGAAGTCCGCGTCGATCGACGCTGGGGACGGGCGCCGGAGCGCCGTCTGCACGGATTGCGTGATGCGTCGCTCCAGTTCGTCGCGTGGCAGGACGGCTGGCGCACCGTCGTCCGCGATCGGGGCCGGCGCGTCCGGCAGCGCCCGCCGGTCCAGCTTCCCGCCGGGCGTCGTCGGAAGCTCGGAGACCAGCATGAACCGCGACGGCACCATGTAGTCAGGAAAGCGTTCTCGCAGTGCATCCTTCAGCCGCGCCGGGTCGGGCGGGTCGCGAGGAATCGCCGGAACGACGTACCCCACGAGGATCGAATCGCCCTCGGCATTCTGGACGCGGCTCGCCGCGGCGCGAACCCCGTCGCACGCGACGAGCGCATGGTCGATGGCTTCGAGTTCGATGCGGTAGCCGCGGACCTTCACCTGGGAGTCGATGCGCCCCAGGCACTCGAGGTCGCCCGTGGACGTCACGCGTGCCAGATCGCCCGTCCGGTAGATGCGGCCATGCCGCGCGTGAACCGTGAACGCGCGCGCATCCAGGTCCGGTCGATTCAGGTAGCCGCGCGACAGTCCCGCGCCGCCGATGCAAAGCTCGCCGACCTGACCGGCGGGCACGTCGGAGAGGCTCTCGTCCAAGATCCACGCGTGGTTGCCGCGGACGGGTCTACCGATGATGATGGGAGCCCCGGCCTGGATGCGACCACGCACCACGGTGACGGTGCACTCCGTCGGACCGTAGCCATTTTCGAGCCAACGTCCCGGCGCCCATCGGTCGGCGACGTCGCGCGGAAGCGCCTCGCCGCCGACGTACAGGAGCCGCAGATCAGGAAGGCTGCGAGCCGGATCGATGGCCCCCATCGAGCGCAGCTGGGTCGGCGGCGGACAGAACACCGAGACCCGCTCGCGTCGCAGCCACGCCTCCAGGTCCGGGCCGAGGCGCGCCGCCTCGTCGTCCATGACGACGACCGTTCCTCCGCAGCCGAGGGCCAGCCACGTCTCCTCGACGGATGAGTCATAGGCGGCCGACGAGCCCTGCGCGACGCGGGCGCCCGCACCGAGTCGGAAGTAGTCGAGGTCGGAGGTCACGAGGTTGACGGCACTGCCGTGCTCGATCATCACCCCCTTCGGGTTGCCGGTCGTACCCGACGTGTACACGACGTAGGCAAGCGACGTCGGCCCGAGCCATGGCGGCGCGGGGGTCGGGGCATGGGGCGGCGCAGCGCCTCGGGTCACGTCCGAGACGAGGATGATCCGCGTCGCGTCGAACCCGCAGGCCACCGCCCGGGTCCTCCCTTCCTCATCCGTCAGGAGCGCGGCGGGCCGTGCGTCGCTGAAGACGAAGCGGAGTCGCTCGTCCGGGAACGACGGATCCAATGCGGTGTAGGCAGCGCCGGCTCGAAGAACACCCAGCTCGGCGACGTAGATGAGCCGGGAGTCTCGCGGGAGGAGGATCGCGACGATGCATTCGCCGGTGACGAAGGGTCGCAGCGCCCGTGCCGTGGCCGTCGACTCCCGCTGAATCTGGCCGTACGTGAAAGTCTGCCGCACGTCGCGCCTGGACGACGGCGGGACGTCGATCGCGACGGCATCCGCATGGGCTGCGGCCGTGCGATCGAAGATCTCCACGAGATGGTTCGGGGGCGGCGTCGCCGACGCGGGCGACGACGGTCCCATCGGGTCGTCCATGGGCGCCGTTGGCTACGACATCGCGACGCGATCGTGCATCAGCTGGAGAATGTGCGGAGCGAGCCACGGGCGCAGGCGCTCGCGCTCGGGCTTGGAGAGGTGTTTGAATCCGCGAATGACGCTGCCGTTGCAGCGCTCGGCGCCGCAGCCACACGGAAATGGCGATGCCATGTCCGATTCGGTCGTGTTGTAGTTGAAGGTGACCTCATCCATGCGCTCGATGGGTCGGAGCGCGACCAGGCTCCGCCCGCGAACGACGGCGTTCGGGTCGCAATGGTGATTCAGGAAACACCACGGGTACTTGTCCAGCAACTCGGGGAGTTCAGGGTCGCCCGGCACGGAAAGGTGGTCGCTCTCTCCGAGTTGGATCGAGTATCGCGACGGCTTCTTGACGACCACGCCCTCGAACGTGGTGATGACATCTCCCACGCCGATCGGCTCGGTTGCAACGGCACGAAATGCGTTGTTTACCCGCGCCACGGCCAGTCGTTGCTTCGCACCCGTCATCCCGTTTCTCCTCGGCGAGTCCGTTCCAGAGGCTCGCGCTTCCAGCGTGATACACGCCAGTCGCCATTCGAGCCAGGGTACTCACCGAGGTTCAACACGCGGCGTCGTCGAAGGTCTCGGGCTCATCCGCACGAGTCCTGACCTCGACTGCGTCCGGTTCAAGGCACGACGATCATGCGCACGGCGTTCGTGAGTTTGAACTGACCACCTTGGAGCACCGCGCCCTGCATGGTCGCCTGGAACCCGACGGGCGCGCCGCCTCCGATCGAGACGAACCAGGGTGTCGGTGTCGCGGTAAAGAGGGCCGGTGCGCCGGTCCCGAAGCCGTCCGCGAGGAACACGAGCCCGGGCGTCCCCGGAGCGAGGATCGCTGGCATGAAGCATGCGGTGCCGACGCCCGGGAGCGGAAGTTCGTCCGTTGGACCGGGGGTTCCCAGGTAGGCAAAGAGGGCGAGCGGAACCGCACCCGAGTTCGGAGGCGAGGAGACGCGCACGACGAGCGGCCCGGCTGACGGCGCATCGACGCTCCGGCCCGCACCGCCGGAGGAACCATTCACCGTGAGGACGTCGGTCGCGAAGCCCGTGGCATCGACGATGGTCCCGGTCGCGCAGGGGCCAAGGTACGGCACGAACGCATCGGCGCGCAGCGCGGCATCGAAGATGAGATCGGAACTCGTGGCGGAGGTCTGGTGAACCTCGACGGCCAGGACGTTCCCCACCGGAAGCAGGAGATTGCGGTACGGGGTCAGATCGAATGGCTCGTACGTGAGAGCCTCGTGCGAAGCCGCGAGGGTCGAAAACAGCGCGGGCCCGGGGGGCATGGAGGGGGACCGCGCGACCTCGACGCCGTTCAGCCACGCCACGAAGCCGTCGTCATACCCCACGTAGAGCTGCAGGCGGTCCACGAGCGCCGGCGCCATCGGCAGCCCGAACGTCTTGCGGAAGTAGATCGTGGGGGTCACGGAGGTGGGCGACGGACCGGGATTGACCGGCGTGGCGACGTAGGGTTCACCAAAGCCGAACACCCCGGGACCCGACGCCCAGTTCGCGTCAGGATAGGCCGGCGCGGCCCAGGACGACCCGAGGTCGGTGCCCGAATCGTCGAACCGCCAGACCGATCCCGGCTGGAACAGGACGTGACCGCGGTCGACGGGCGTCGCCCCTCCCTTCACGAGAGTCACGACGTCCCGCACCTCCCCCGTGATGTCGACGAACGTGAGGTCGAGTTGGTCTCCGTTGATGTCCAGGGCCGCGGACCCCATCACAGCGAGGCTGTTCACCATGGCCGGATGGTTCAGCGGCGAACTCGTCACGACGGTCCCAGAGCATCCGACCACGGCGTAGACGGTTCCCTGGTGTGCGAGGCGGTTCACGGTCGGCTTGGTGTAGGCCCCGCCGTTCCCGATCTGCCCCGCCCCGCCCTGTACGATGTGCTGCGGCCCGAACGTCGTCGAATCGCCGTAGTGGCCGTCGAGGAGATGTGACCGCTCGTAGTTGTGACTGTGCCCGCAGAGCACCAGGTCGACGCCGTACGCCTCGAGAATCGGGACCACGTTCTGGCGCATGGCGGTCAGGGGATACTCGACGTCCGAGTCGTGCGAACCCTTCGTGTAGGGCGGGTGGTGCCAGTATGCGATGACCCATTCCCGGGTCGTCGCGGCGAGATCGGCCTGCAGCCAGGTGAGCATGGGGCTCCCGACCGCGGGGCTCGAGTTGGCGGAGTCGAGGCACACGAAGTGGGCGTTCGCGAAGTCGTAGGAGTAGTAGGCCTCGGTGCCGGAGGGCACACCACCAGCCTCGCCGTTCGCGAATAGCGTGAAGATGTCGTAGTAGGGCCCGGTCTGCGTGGAGGAGTTGGCGCTCTGGGCGTCGTGATTGCCGATGGTCGGGACGAGCGGCGTGTTGCGGAGCGTCGCTTCGTACATGTTCTGGAACAGGCCGGTCTGGTACTGGGCGTCGGTGCCGTTCAGGTAGGCGTTGTCACCGAGCATGAGCCACAGGTCCAGCGCATGTCCACCATTGAACCTGGCGAACGCGTCGCGCACGTCGCGTTGGACCTGCGACCCGAATCCCGTGTCCCCCGTCACCCAGACGCGGAATGGTGACCTTCGGCCGGCAGGCGGGCTCGTGCGGAACGTGTGGTCCGGCGTACCCCCGCCCAACGACACGGCGCTCGTCCCGAACGCGTAGAAATAGCGCGTCGCCGGCTGGAGCCCGGTGATCCGGACCGCGTGGTCGGTCCGGAGCGTGGGGTCGACGATGGCCTGCGTGAGCAGGGCCGGCGTTCCGCCGAGGTCGACGCGCGCATCGGTAGGGACGTCCGTCCGCCAGCAGATGGTCATCTCCGTGGGCGCGGGCCGCTGGATGTAGGGGCCCCGGAGGACGACTTGCGCGGGGGTGGGTTCGCCCATCGAACAGACGAGACAGACGACGACGGACGCGAAGATGGAAGCTCTTCGGGTCATGGTGTGAGGGTTCCTTTTGTCGGGCACGGCAACGCGTCGCGTCCGCCCCGGGGTCGATCGGCGGGCGCCACGTCCTCAGGGAGAGCGTAACCCCGGTCCGCCGTCAGGTCAGCTATGGCGAACGCCGCGCCGAAAACCCTTCGCGCCCCGGCGGCTTTCAACGCACGCGCCGCCTCTCGGAGGGTGCTTCCGGTCGTCATGACGTCATCGACGACCAGCACGGCGCGAAGCCACGATGCGGGCGCCCCGAGGAACGTGCCTTCCAGGTTCGCCAGCCGAACGTCCCGCGGGAGCCCGGCCTGCGGTCTCGAGTGCCGGATGCGACGGAGAAGCCGCGGGAGATTGGCGCAAACCAGCCGGGACGCGACCCCGTCAGCAAGAAACTGAGCCTGGTTGAAACCTCGTGTCAGCAGGCGCCGCCGGGATAAGGGCACCGGGACCACCGCATCCACCACGCCCAAGCGGGGGTCGTCCGCGCAGACGCCCGCCAGGAGGTCGGCCATGGCCGGTCCCGGGTGCGTGTCCCGGCCATACTTCAGCCGGTGGACCAGGTCCCGGGCAAGGTCGGAGAAGCGGCAAGCACCGACGACCGCATCGCACCCCTCCACCTCGATCGGGCCACGCCAACGCGGGAGCCGGCGCTCGCAATCGATGCAAAACCCGTCGGAGTCCGACGGCACGCTGCAACCTGGACACGCCGGCGCGTAGACGAATCGGACGATGGACTCGAGCCAGCTCTCGGATGACATCCCGCAAAGGGAGACGCGCCTCGCGAGCCTCCCGCACGGTCGTGTCCGAAACACGGACGCCGCGTGCGGCGTCCGTTTCGACGAGCGCTCACGTCACTTGAAGTTCAATCCGAGGCGCTGGGAGCGGGTGGGTGTCCGGGACCGTTTTTCCTCGAGCGGCGGAAGCTCCAGGTGGGCCCGCAGGCGATTGACGTAGCGCTCGACGGTGTCGTCGTCCTGTCGGTCGACGCCCAGGAGGTGTCCGATCTCGATCGTCAGGGCCATGTTCTGCTCGAACGGCCAGCGGTGCTCGGTGATCACCTCCGTGATGATCTGGCGGAAGTGCCACTTGCTCCATCGGCGGCAGAAGTAGTTCATCACCGCGCACAGCACGACGACGAGCATGAGCCAGACCAGCACGAGGGTGAGCGGCGATGCGTTGTTGAGCACCCCGCGACCGTCGCTTCGCGCAAGGACGACGCTGAACTGATCGAGGATCAGGCCCAGCAACACGCAGGAGAATCCCAGCACGAGCTGGTTCTTCTTGAAGACGGAGCCCTTGAGGCTGCGAAGGCCCCCGGTGTAAACGCCGAACTGCTCCTCGAGGATGTGCTTGGGCTTGTTCTGGATGATCGCGCAGCAGATGAAGAACAGGCCAACCATCCCGAGCGTCCGCGTCAGGAAGTCGAAGTCGAACTCGACCATGCGAGGCTTTCCCCCAGGATCCCTGCGGCTCCGACAGGCGTCCGGAATTGGGACGACAGCTTCCAACCGCTGGGGTTCATGTTTGCGGGTCGCGTCGTCGCTGTCAACGGGGACGATGGAGTTCTCAACAATCTTTCGCTGCGTGGATGGTCGCGCGTTGCCGCCTTCAGGCCACCGGCCTACGATCCGCTCCGCCGCCTCGTGCCGACGGCGATCGGCAAGGACCGGGCACGTTCGCCGATGTCTTCGCTTCCCCGCCAAACGACGGCCGACGATGTCGCACCCGCCTCATAAGAACTTGGCTCGAAAGAGTTTGGGATGATGGATAGGGATCAGATCCAGCGGACTGCCGCGTTGGCCCGGCTTGCCGTCCGTCCAGACGAGGAGGAGCAGCTCGCGAACGAGATGACATGCATCGTGGCATTCGTCGAGCGGGTCCGCGGTCTCCACAGCGCGGCGGCGGCGAGTGCCGAACTTCCCGCCCAGGGGTCGGACGCGCTCCGAGAGGACGTGCCCCGTCATGGACTCGAGGGCGGTGACGCGCTTCGAAACGCGCCGTCGACGATCGATGGGTTCTTCCGGGTGCCGCGGGTGATCGCCGACCCATGAGCAACCACGCGGACGCCGCGAGGTCGATCGTCGCCGAGGTGCATGCCGGCCGCCTGCGCGCCCGGGACCTCGCGGAGGCGGCGGTGGCGCGCGCCGCGGAACTCGGTGAACGGCTCGGGGTCTTCATCACGCACGTCGCCGACGACGTCCGTCGCCGTGCCGACCTGGTCGACGCGCGGCTTCGGTCCGGCGAGCGTCCGCCGCTCGCGGGGCTCATGGTGGCGGTGAAGGACAACATCTGCGTGCAGGGGCTCCCGACCACGTGCGGTTCGCGCATGCTGCGCACGTACCTGCCGCCCGTCGACGCGACGGCCGTGACGCGTCTCGAAGCGGCCGGTGCGGTCGTACTCGGCAAGACGAACCTGGACGAGTTCGGCATGGGATCGTCCACGGAGAACTCCGCGTTCTTCCCGACCCGCAACCCCTGGGCGCCGGATCGAACGCCGGGTGGGTCGAGCGGCGGTTCGGCCGTCGCCGTGGCGACGGGGATCGCTCACGCAGCACTCGGGAGTGATACCGGAGGATCGATCCGGCAGCCTGCCGCTCATTGCGGCGTCGTCGGACTCAAACCGACCTTCGGCCGCGTGAGCCGGAGCGGCCTCGTTGCGTTCGCATCGTCCCTCGACCAGATCGGCCCGCTCGCTCGACGAGTTGGCGACGCGGCCCTCCTGTTCCAAGCGATCGCCGGTGCCGACGACGCCGATGCGACCTGCTCGAGGCTTCCGGTCGAGGACTGTCTCGCGACGTTGACACACGGAGTGCAAGGCCAGCGTGTCGGAATCCCCATGGAGGCCATGACGCACGCCGTCGACGGACGGATCCGCGAACTCATCCTCGCGTGCGCTCGGAGCCTCGAATCGGCGGGGGCGTCGATCGTCGACGTGTCCCTTCCCAACAGCGATGCTGCGATCGCGGCCTACTACATCCTCGCCACCGCCGAGGCGTCGTCGAACCTCGCGCGCTTCGATGGAATCCGGTTCGGCCACCGGTCCGACCACGCCACCGACGTCGAATCGCTCATGCGAAACTCGCGAGGCGAAGGCCTGGGGCCCGAGGTCAGGCGCCGCATCCTGCTCGGGACCTGGTGCCTCTCGGCCGGCTACCACGACGCCTACTACGGCGCGGCGCAGCGGGCGCGCGCGCTCGTCCGTGGCGACTTCGAGGCGGCCTTCGCGGCGTGTGATCTGATCCTCATGCCGACGACTCCGACCCCCGCGTTCAGGCTGGGCGAGCGCACGTCGGACCCGGTGACGATGTACGCGAGCGACGTTCTCACGGTCGCGTGCAACCTCGCGGGGTTGCCGGGCCTGGCCGTCCCCTGCGGTTTCGTTCGCGAGATGGACGCCGATCTCCCCGTGGGCGCGCAGCTCGTCGGGCCGGCCTTCGCCGAGGCCGCCCTCTTCCGCGCGGGCCAGGTGATCGAGGACGCACTGGGGCTTGCCGGCCGGATGCCAGGCGTCACGGAGCCACGCTCGTGAGCGCCGCGGAGTTCGAGGTCGTCGTCGGGTTGGAGGTCCACGTCCAACTCCGTACCGACTCCAAGATGTTCTGCGCGTGCCGCGCGCGCTTCGGGGAACCACCGAACACTCTCGTCTGCCCCGTGTGCATGGGCCTTCCCGGAGCACTGCCCGTACCGAATCGCCGCGCCATCGAACTGGCGATCCGTGTGGGCCTGGCACTCGGAGGATCGATCGCCAGCCGGACGCGCTTCGACCGCAAACAGTACTTCTACCCCGATCTCCCCAAGGGCTATCAGATCTCGCAGACGGACCTCCCCGTCGTCTCCAACGGCTCGCTCGCGCTCCCGGGCTTCGCGGATCGGATCATCAGGATCCCGCGAGCGCACCTGGAAGAGGACGCGGGCAAGGGGATCCACGCCGAAGGTGATGCATTCTCGCGGATCGACCTGAACCGCTGCGGGGTGCCGCTCCTCGAGATCGTGTCCGCTCCCGACATTCGCAGTGCGGACGAGGCCTACGCGTATCTCGTGGCGTTGAAGCAGTTGCTCAAGTCGATCGAAGTCTCCGACTGCGACATGGAGAAGGGCTCGCTCCGGTGCGACGTCAACGTGTCGCTTCGCCGCCGGGGCACGACGTCCTTCGGAACGCGGGTCGAGCTCAAGAATCTCAACTCCTTCAAGGCAGTGCAGCGCGCCATCGAGAACGAGGCGTCACGACAGGCGGAGATCCTCCAAGCCGGCGGCGCCGTGGAGCCCGAGACCCGCTCGTGGGACGACGATCGAACACGCTCGCGGAGCATGCGAAAGAAGGAGACGGCGCCTGACTACCGCTACTTCCCCGATCCCGACCTGCCGCCCTTCACCATCGATGACGCGTGGATCGACGCGGTGCATGAGGCCATGCCCGAACTCCCGCAGGCGAGGCTCGACCGCTACACGACGAAGCTCGGATTGACGCCCTACGACGCGGGCGTGCTCATCGCCGACCCGGACGTCTGCCGGTACTTCGAGCACACGGCGGCACTCACCAAAGATGCCAAGGCGGCCGCGAACTGGGTGACGACGGAGCTGTTCGGGTTGATGAAGGGCGGAATCGCGATCGATGAACTCGGCGTCCGTCCCGAAGCCCTCGCGGAGATCATCGGGCTGGTGAAGGACGGAACGCTGAACGTGCGGTCCGCGCGAGACGTCCTCGTGGAGGTGAACCGAGATCCACGCCCGGCGCGCCAGGTGGTGTCGGAGCTGGGACTCGCACAACTGTCCGACCGCGCGGGCCTGGTCGCCGTCGTGCGGCGGGCGATCGATGCCAACCCGAAGGCGCGCGCCGATCTCGCGGCGGGGAAAGCCCAGGCTGCTGGAGCCATCGTCGGTTTCGTCATGCGCGAGACGAAGGGCCGCGCGAATCCCTCGCTCGTGGCCGAGATCCTGAAGGAACTGCTCGGGACCTGACCCTCGCGGCCTGGACGTTTCCCTTTCCGCGGTCGGCGAGCCGGACCACGAAGCGCAGCCCGGACCAGGTGTCGTCGACGGCGCAGACCTTGTTGTCCACGAGCCCCGTGGCCAGCCCAGCCGCGCGAACGACGGAATCCGTCACGTCCGTGCGAACGCCGGACGCCTTCTTCGGCCAGCAGATCCACAGCCCGCCATCGTCGGCCAGGCGGGCACGGCATCCGGGCAGACGAGCCACCAGGTCCCGGGCCTCGCGAACGAAGAGCAGGATGACGTCGACCGGATCGGATCCGGCGGCCGTCGTGGCGACAGAGGCCTCCGAGGGGAGCGTCCCCAGCGTCTCTCGAAATCCCGTGGGTTGCTGAACGACCCAGACGCGATGACCGTCCTTGATCCCGAGCTTTCGTGGCAACGGTGTTCCCGAGTAACCCGCCATGCATGACCTCCGCGATCCGACGACCGATGATGGCTCCTGTTACCACACGGCTCGGCGCGGGGAAAAGTTCTGCGAAGGCTCCGTAGAATGCGAGCCGCGCGCCTTGGCGCGCACGACACCTGAATGGAAGCGCACGGATGAAACGTCTTGCTCTCGGTATCGGGGTGATCGCGGTCCTGGCCGCGGTCACGTTCGCAGTGATCTCACTCCTCGATGGTTCGCGTGAGGCGTCCACGACCGGCGGCGCCGACGGCAACCCGACGGCCACGTCCGCCGCGCGGATGAACCCCGAGTCCCGGCCCGATGCACGGCACCCTGGCGGCGCGGTCGTCGCCCGTCAGCCGAGCGCCGGCATTCGCGACCTGCCACCGCCCCCCTCGACGGGCGAGTCGGTGGTTCGTGGGCGGGTCGTCGACGAGGTCACTCGCGAAGGACTCGCGCGGTCGACGATCATCCTCCGGCATCCAACCGCACTCTTCGCCGTCCGGGGCGAGTCCAGCGGCGACGGCTCCTTCACTCTGCCCGGCGTTCCGGGTGTACTCGACGCCACGGTCCTCGTGGTCGCGCCGGGATTCGGCCCCAGATTGCTCCGCGAGATCAACGTCCCGCCGAATGACCACCTCGATCTGGGAGACGTGGCCCTTCGCGCAGGGATCGCGATCACCGGGAAGGTCGTCACGCGCGAAGGGACACCGATCGCGGACGTCGATCTGCACCTGCTCGAGTCACAAGTGTCGATCGCGGACGAGGAGTTCGACGTACTCGGCATGTTCCGCGAGCTGTTCCGCGGAGACGAGTCGCTCGACGATGCGCAGACGATCGCCGATGGGACGTTCAGCTTTCCCGCGGCCGCCCCCGGCCGCTACACGATCGCCGCCCACAAGGCGGGGCTGCAGACGCGGTTCTCGGACGTCATCACCGTGAGCGCGGGAGCCGCGCCGCCGACGATCGAGATCCGGATGACGGAGGGCAGGACCGCCCGCGGCGTCGTGCGCTCGGAGAGTGGCACGCCCGTCGTCGGCGCCACGGTTGCCGTCGTCGAATACTCGGCCGGTTCGGTCTGGATACCGAAGGCACAACGCACGCGAACCGATGACACGGGGCGCTTCGTGTTCACGACGGTCGGTGACGGGATGCTTGGCATCCTGGCCCGGGCCCCAGGATTCGCCGGCGGCGGCGCCGAGAACCTCCGCGCGAGTCCGAAGGAGATCGAAATCGTGCTGCGAAGAGCGTCGCGCATCGAAGGGCGCGTCTTCGACCGCACGACATCCAAGGGTCTGCCGGGAGCCGTCGTGAGCGTCATCGCGACGACTGACGCGGTGGCCTTCGAGGAGACGCGGTCCGGCGAAGACGGACGGTTCGCCTTCGAACAAGCTCCGACTGGCGAGGGGGTGACGATCGTCGCCACGATCCATGGACACGTCATGGCGAACGTGGCGGATCGCTCCCTCACCGGAGCCGACGTGAACGAGGAGCACGACGCCCTGCCGACCATCGACCCGGGCGCCGTCGTTCGCCACGACATCCCCATGGTCGGAGGCGGCACCATCGTTGGAAAGGTGACCGACGCGGACACGGGCGCGCCCGTGCCGAATGCGGACGTCACGGTCCACCCACCCCTCACGCAGGGCTTCGTGCGGATCGCGACCGCCACGACGACGCGCACCGCGCAAGACGGAACGTTCACCGCGAAGGCGGTGGGCCCAGGCAAGCTTCTCGTCACGGCCCGGTGCGATGGGTACTTCACGGATCCGCCACCGAGGGACCCGAACGACCACTCCACCGACACGTTCCTGATGATGCTGCGCCCCCCGGGGACGACCGTCGAGGTTCGACCGGGCGACGCCGCGACGAACGTGACGGTTCCCCTGCGACGCGGGGCTGAGCTCGAGGTGCTCGTCGTGGACCCTGACGGCAAGCCCGTGCCCGGCGCCAACGTGACGTGGTGTCCGCCCTGGGAGGCGTCGACCATCCAGTTCCGTCGCTCGGCCGTCACGGCACCACGCGCGACGGACGCGACCGGGAAGGTCCGCCTCCGCGGCGTGGCCAAGGCGCCCGACCTTCTCGTCGCGGCGATCCACCCCGCGTTTTCCGGCGGCGGCAAGGTGACGCTGGATACGACGCAGGCTCCCGCGTTGCCGGTGACGATCACCCTCCAGAAAGGTGCGACGATCACGGGCACGCTCCGCGACGCGTCGGGCCAGCCGTCCCGCCGCACCGGCCTCGTATGCGAGCCGGCCGGCGACCAGATCCGCGCGATGTTCGCAGGGCTCACGGACGGCGGGCAACACGCCACGACCGATGACGACGGTCGGTTCACATTCGCCGGTCTCCCGCCAGGTGAATGCAGCCTTCGACTGGATTGGTTCGGGATCGTGTCGTCAGACGAAGACCCGGACTCCCCCAGGCCCGAATTCAAATGGCCGCCGGACTTCGTACTCGATCCCGCGAACACGACGCTCACACTCGCAGCGGGCGCGACCGAGCAGGTCACGCTGCGACTGTTGCGGACGCTGTCGATCGAGGGGACGGTCACCGATGCGGCGGACGCTCCCGTCGCGAACGTCGGCGTGAATGCCACGCCTTCGGCGCCGGGCAAGTCGTCATTCCTCGGTGGCGGTTACGGCGAGACGGACGCCAACGGCCACTACAAGATCGGAGGACTCGTGCCCGGTGAGTACGTCGTCCAGGTGTACCCCAAGGGGGGCGACGCGGGCCCTCCGCCGAAGGCGCGCACCGTGAAGGCGGGCGTCGCTGGAGTCGACTTCAAGTTCGCACCGCCGAAATGATCAGACGCCGGCGGCGCAGCGCGATCACTTCGGCTTGTAGACCGATGCGTCGACGGACACCTTCGGGCGGTCGCCGACATTCACGACCGAGCCTTGGGCAAGGAGCAGGTGCACTGACACAAACCAGGCCGCCGCACAGAGAATGTTGAGGAGGCGATGGCATGCGCGGCGTTCTCGGCCCGATCGGCGGCGAAGTCAACGTTCCCGCCGACGGACGGCCCGGCCTCACTCCCATTCGATCGTCGAGGGCGGCTTCGACGAGATGTCGTAGACGACGCGGTTGATCCCGCGAACCTCGTTCACGATGCGCCGGGACATGGCCGCGAGGACGTCGTGGGGCAGACGGGCCCATTCGGCCGTCATGGCATCGGTGGACGTGACGGCGCGGATCGCACAGGTCAGATCGTAGGTGCGGCCGTCCCCCATGACGCCGACCGATCGGATCGGCAATAGGACCGCGAACACCTGCCACAACTTGCGGTAGAGACCGGCACGCTTGATCTCCTCCTGCACGATGCGGTCGGCGGCCCGCAGGATCTCCAGCCGTTCACTGGTGATGTCCCCGAGGAGTCGGACGGCGAGGCCCGGCCCCGGGAACGGATGACGCCACACCAGATCCTCCGGCAGACCCAGCTCGTGGCCCAGTTCGCGGACCTCGTCCTTGAACAGGGGGCGGAGAGGCTCGATCAACTTGAAGCCGAGCTTCTCGGGGAGGCCACCCACGTTGTGGTGACTCTTGATCGTCGCCGACGGGCCGCCGTGGAAGGAGACGGACTCGATGACGTCGGGATAGAGCGTCCCCTGGACGAGGTACTCGACCCCCGGGATCTTGCGCGCCTCGGCCTCGAACACGTCGATGAACGCCTTGCCGATGATCTTGCGCTTCTGCTCGGGGTCCACGACGCCGGCCAACCGTTCGAGGAACAGCGCCGAGGCGTCGACGCGGCGGAAATGCAGGCCGAATCGTCCCTCGAACGCGGCTTGCACCTCGTCCCCTTCGCCCGACCGCAAAAGGCCGTTGTCGACGAAGATGCACGTGAGCTGCGAGCCGATGGCTCGCGCGACGAGCACGGCAGCGACGGAAGAATCGACGCCGCCCGAGAGCCCGCAGATGACGTTGGCGTTTCCGACACGGGCGCGGATGTCCGCGACCTCCCGCTCGGCGAACGACGTCATGCGCCAAAGGGGCTCGCAGCCGCAGATGCGGCGCAGGAAGTTCCCGAGGATCGCCGTGCCGAATTCCGTGTGGGCCACCTCGGGGTGGAACTGGATGCCGAAGATCGGCTTGTTGACGTGCCGCACGGCGGCATTCGGGCACGTATCCGTGCGCGCCAGGACCTCGAACGTGGAGGTCACGTTCTGCACCTGGTCACCGTGGCTCATCCACACGACCTGCCTGGCGGGCGTTCCCGCGAACAGGCCCGCCTCGGCGACGATCTCGAGCTCGCGGTGTCCGAACTCGCGCTCCAGGCCGGGCGTGACGGCGGAACCCGAGAGGTGCGCGATCAGCTGCATCCCGTAGCAAACGCCCAGGACCGGGACGCCCAGGTCCAGGATCGCGGGATCGAGCGACGGCGCGCCGCTCTCATAGACGGACGCCGGTCCGCCGGAGAGGATGATCCCCCGCAACGACGGCGATTTCAGATCGGCCGCCTTCGCCCGCGGCGTCACCACGCGGCAGAACACGTGGTGCTCGCGCACGCGGCGCGCGATCAGTTGCGCGAACTGCGAACCGTAGTCGACGATCACGATCTCTTGCGTGGGCGAAACCGACATCGATCAGGCCTCGTGGTCCAAGCCGTAGTTGGGGGCTTCCTTCGTGATCATCACGTCGTGCGGATGGCTCTCGCGAAGTCCGGCGGCGGTGACGCGAACCATCCGTGCTTTCTGGCGCAGATCGGGAATCGTCGTCGCTCCGACGTATCCCATTCCCGCCCGGAGCCCGCCGACGAGCTGATAGAGGTACGTGGCGAGCGGGCCCTTGAACGGCACCCGCCCCTCGATTCCCTCGGGCACGAGCTTCTTGTCGTCCTTGACGTTCTGCTGGCCGTACCGGTCCTTCGAACCGGAGACCATGGCACCGAGCGATCCCATGCCTCGAACGTCCTTGTAGGCGCGCCCCTTCAGGATGACGACCTCACCGGGGCTCTCCTCGCATCCAGCGAACAAGCTGCCGATCATGACGGTCGAAGCACCGACGGCGAGAGCCTTCGTGATGTCGCCCGAGAACTTGATGCCGCCGTCCGCGATCACCGGGACGTCGAACCGCTCCGCGGCACGGACGGCCTCCGTGATCGCCGTGACCTGCGGCACACCGATTCCGGTGACGACGCGCGTCGTGCAGATCGAACCTGGCCCGATTCCCACCTTCACCGCGTCCACGCCAGCGTCCAGGAGCGCCATCGCACCCTCGTAGGTGGCGACGTTCCCCGCCACGAGTTCGACGGTCGGGAACTTCTGCTTCACCGCGCGCACCGTCTCGATCACGTTCTTGCTGTGTCCGTGCGCCGTGTCGACGACGACGAGGTCGCAGCCGGCGGCGAGCAGTTTCTCGACCCGATTGAGGTCGTGGACGCCGACGGCGGCTCCGACGCGCAGACTCCCCCGGGCGTCCTTGCACGCGTTCGGGTGTTTCTCCCACAGGTCGATGTCACGAATGGTGATCAGACCGGCGAGATCGCCGTTCGGGTGCGTGAGGATGAGTTTCTCGACCTTGTTCCGGTGCAGGATGTGCTTGGCGTCATCCAGCGTCGTTCCACGCGGCGCCGTGACCAGCCGCTCGGCCGACGTCATGATGTCGCGAACGGGCGTCGTCTCGTCGCGCTGGAACCGGAGGTCGCGCTTGGTGAGGATGCCGACGACTCGTCGCCCTTCGACGATCGGGATGCCGCTCACGTGATGCTCGGCCATCAGCGCGCGCGCTTCGGCCACCCGCGCGGTGGGCGTGAGCGTGACGGGATCACTGATGACGCCATGCGCCGAACGCTTGACCTTCTCGACCTCGCGCGCCTGCGCCTCGGGCGGGAAGTTCTTGTGGATGATCCCGACGCCACCCTCCTTGGCGAGGGCGATGGCGAGCGCCGAGCCGGTCACCGTGTCCATCGCGGCCGACAGGATCGGCACGTTGACGTCGATCTTGCGCGTGGCGCGCGAGCGGGTTTCGATCTCGGTCGGCAGTTTCTCGCTGTACCCGGGGAGGATCAGGAGATCGTCGTACGTGATCCCCAGCGGAAACTCGGAGTCTTTCATTGCGGAAGTTATTGGCCGACGCGCGACCTTTCAACGGCCGGCGGCAAGCGCCCCGCGAACGTCACTCGGTCCACGCCGCGTGGTACGTCCACCACTCGAGGACGAGCAGCGCGACCACTGCCAGCAACACCGTCCCCGCGAGCGGCTTCCGGACGGATCGACGCGCTGGCTCGACCCACGGGGTGGCGCGGGCCGGCGGCCTCGCCGCGAGCGCCGGATGATCGAGCCATGCCACGGCGAACTCCGACCCGGCGGCCATGTAGCGTCCCGGTCGCCGTGGCGCGAGGAATCCGGCGCCGTCGGGCGAGCGCACCAACCCGACGAGTCCGCCGGTGGCGTCCGTGAACGCCGCGGCCTCGTCGATCGACAATGGCAGGTGCGAGCCCAAACGCGTCACGAGGACCGGCTCCTTCCGGTCCCGACGCCCCACTTCGAGCAGAGCGCCTCGCAGCATCAGCGGAAACGCCGGCAGCAGCGGCAGCGTCGATGCCGCCATGTCAGGCGCGACGGAGAACGCGACGCCGCGCACGCCGCCGGTCGCAAACCGCGTGACGAGTGGGCCCCGCGATCCCGCGACGAGCACCTCGGCCCCCTCTTGAGCCTTCCACGACGCCATGCGGTGGATCTTCCACTCCGCTGGGTCGAGCGCCGAAAGCCAGGGGACGCCGTCCGTTCGCGACGTGGCCCGAGCCTCGCCCATGGACGACTCGCGGACGAGCGGCGCCTCGGGCGCCGTCGCGTCGATGAGGATCCACGACCCCGCACGCAACGGGATGTCGCCCTTGGCCTCAAGGAGGATCGTCACGTCGAAGTTTCGAGCGAGGTCGGCCACGCGGGCGAGCGACGCCCTCCCCGACCGCGCCGTATCCACGACGTCCGTGCTCACGAGCGCCGCGTCGAGCAGAGGCGTGGGTCGATCGGCCGCGATGAGCACGGAGAGCGCGGCGCCGCGGTCCAGCACCAGGTCGGCGATGTCGTCCTCCGGCAGGGCATCTGGCGGGTCGAGCCGAAGCCGAGCCATCGAGGCACCGACCGGGATGTTGAACGAGACCTCGGCGGACGGTTCCGCGGAGGCCGGCAGGTTGAACGTGCCGACGACGACCTCGGCAGCGTACATGTGGAGAGTCCTCGCGCTGCCGCCGTGCTCCACGACGACCGAGAGCCGTCGTCCGTCAGGAGACCGCTCGACGCGGCGGATTCCTCCGTTCTTGGGTAGCGGCGACGGCCCTGCGGGCACGACGACGAGGCGCGGTGGCGGCGGGTCGCCCGTCTTCACCTCGAAGGGCGTGACGAACACCACCCGGGTTTCCCCGTCGACGCTCCGTGCGAGCGTGACGACGTCCTGCGAAACCCCGGCGCCTGCCGGAGGGCCGGACATCGCGACCCGTTCCGCCAGGTCGGCGAGGGGCGTGTCGTCGGCCGTCAGAGGAACGAGGGCGTCGCCCGCGAGCACGACGCGTACGCTCCCATCGTTCGCGAGCCGAGGAAGCAGATCGACGGCGGTCGCGATCACGTCCTCGGCCAGGGTCCGCGTGCCCCGCGCGGCGCACGGCAGACTGCGATCGAGGACCAGGATCGTGTGGATCGGCGTCGTCGAATCGCTCTCCGCGAACGGCCCTGCGGCCGCGAGCGCCGCGGCGACGAGGATGACGAGCTGGAGGAGGAGCGAGATCACCGTGCGCCACGCGCTCGGCCTGCGCCGACGCGATGCGAACACGCGGTCCCAGAACACGAGGAACGGGACATCCTGCCTGACCGCCCGGCGACGCAGAAAGTACAGGAGGATCAGCAGCGGCACCGCCCAGAGCGTCACGAGCCACTGCGGTCGCTCGAACCCGGCCCAGCCGAACCACTGGAGGACGACGCTCATGAGACCACGGCCCGTCCGCGAAGGACGGACAAGACGAGCTGCTCCAGCGGGATCGTCGCGTCCAGTCGGTGATACCCGACGCCGAGCGACCGGCACGCGGATGCGATCTCGGTGAAATGGGCCTCGACGACTTCGTGGTAGCGCTCGAGCAACTCCGGCTTGATGTCCTCGCGCAGGCGGCGCCCCGTCTCCACGTCGACGAGTTCGACGACGCCGCGCAACTGCGGAGCGACCTCGAGCGGATCGAACACGTGGAGCGCCTCGACCTGGTGGCCCCGCTTTCTGAGAAATCGCAGACCCTGCCGATACTCGCCCACGTCCAGGAAGTCGCTCGCGATCAGGGCCAACCCGGGACGTCGCCCGGGCGGCGATGCGCTCTGGAACGTGCGGAGGAACGATGTGCCGCCAGCCGGCTCCATTTGGGCGATCTCTTGGAGGAACCCGTGGAGGTGACTCCGCCCGACCCAGGTCTCGGTGGGATGGGGTCTCGGAACGGGAACGACGCGGACGGCACCGTGCCGGGCGAGGGTGACGAACCCGAGCGCCGCCACCAGACGGCGCGCCTGCTCGAACTTCCGTCCACCGGACGTACCCATCGACGCGCTGACGTCGAGGAACGCGGTGACGCGCGGGACTTCCTCGGCGTCGAACTCCTTCACGACGAGTTCATCGAGGCGCAGAAATGCGTTCCAGTCGATGAAGCGCGGGTCGTCGCCCGCGGCATAGGTCCGATGGCCCCGGAACACGGTGCCGGGACCTCGCCGGTTGACCGGATTGTCGCCGCGCCGATCGCCGGCCTGCAAGCGCCGGATGTTGAGCTCGAGCCGCTCGAGGCGCGCGATGAACTCCGGCGAGAGCAGCGACTCGGAAGCCGCTTTCATCGCGCGCTGCCTTGGCGAATCCGGTCGAAGTAACCCTTGAGCACGCGTCGCTCGACTGGCGTCAGGTCCGGGCGCAGTTGCGGAACCTCGACACGGCGCAGGAACGTCCGGTCGGTGGCCGCGGGGGGTGGCGGCGGAGTCGGCACCGCCGGAGGCAGTCCCCCCGGTTCGCGATCGTAGACGTCCACGTCCTTCGTCGTGGACGGCCCGTCGTTCACGAGCGGCTGCACCAGGCTCGGGACTCGTTTGAAATCCGGGATCGGTTCTTTGTCTCCCAGTTCGGGCTTCTTGTTCGCCCCGCCTGGCTCGGGTGGTTCGGGCTTCTTCTCGGGCTTCTGCTTCTCGCGCTGTGACTGCTGACCGAACGGCGTCGGCTTGTGCAGTCGTTGATCCTCTTTCCGCTCGGCGATCTGGAAGGTGATCTGGTTCGAGACGAGCCCGCTCGACACGGGGGCATCGTCGTCGCGAACCCGCGCCGCGGCGAACGCCGTGATCAGTCCCGGACGATGCAGGTGGAGCGCTTCCAGCGTCCCCTTCACCGGGAAGCTCTGCGTGACCTTCTCGCCGGCTGCCGCCGGCAACGCCCACGAAAGATCGAGCGGGACGGGGTGGAACCCTTCCCCGAAACCCACGTCTGGCGAAGGCAGTCCGTCGGTCAACGCGAGGACGACCTCGACCGGAACCTGCTGCGGAAACGCATGCACGGCCGTCAGTCGCAGCGTCAGCGTGATCTCGTCGCCGAGGCCGTAGATGTCGTGGTCGCTGACGAGCGTGAGCTGCGCGACTTCCGACAGCTCGGGGCGGACGTCCTCTGGCTGCGACTCGGTCGGTTGCCGTCTCGGGCTCTTCACCGGCGTGGGCCGCGTCGGGTCGGTCGCCGCAGCGTCCTCACCTCGCGCACCGATTCCGAACGATCGTCCGTCGGCACCACCGGGCAGCACCGCGAGCGCGAGCGAGATCAACAGGAAGTAGGCCGTGCGCCGGATGGGCCACGCGGGGAGCCAACCGGGCCTGGGCGGGGTGACGACGCGCGCGGCTTCGTCCGCGCGCGCGATCACCACGGGCGCCAGAGCCGGAGACGAGTCGCCCACCTCCTCGAGCAGGAACAGCGTGGCTTCGAACAGACCGTGCCATTCGCCGCGCCGGTCGATTTCACGCGCCATGGGCCCCAGGCCGGCGTTGGCGAAGAAGCGCGTGATCACGCCAACGAGGACACAGAGCCCTGCGATCGCGAGCCACGCGACGGCCCAGGTCCGCACAACCGAGTCGATGGGCGCGGACGTCGTTCGGGCGTAGACGACGAGTGCCACGGCACCGGGCCCGCCCAAGGCAAGCCCCATGACGACGCGACGCCGCGCGCGACCGATTTGTCGCATGCGGCGTGCGGATCGCAGGAGATCGAAGGCTGCGTCGCCGGCCATTGGCGATGATCGTACGCAGGAAACGCGGCGGCCGAAGTCAGGCGCGACGCTCGGCCCCCGTCTGACCTTCCACTCACATCTTCGTGTAATCGATCTCGAACATCTTCATCTCCTTGCCGTCCGGACCCGCGCCGTGCATCTCCATGTGGACGTGGGTGTCGTCCTTGCGCTCGAGCGTCTCGCGCATCTTGACGACCTTGCCGGCCATCGCGTCGAATCCCTGCTGGTCGATCGTCAGGATCTTCTTCGAGGCGTCGAGCGTCCCGTCGCCGGTCATGAGGAACGGGGCCATGGAGTCGGCCCAAACGGACGTGAACTTCTTCTTCACGGGGTCGTAGCCTGCGATGCCGTTGCCGTGGAACGTGCCGTCATCCGAGCGGTAATCGATCGTCTGCCACAGCCCGCCCGTCTGCATGGTGTTGACCTGCTTGCCGGACTGCGCCATGACGCTTCCGTCGGGCATGTAGAACTTCGCGGCCGACTTCCACGTACCCGCGCCGAGCGCGAGCCACTTGTGCTCGGGCGTCACTTCCGGTGCCGGCATTCCCATGTCCGCCTTGCCGGCGTCCTGCTTCGGTGCGTCCTTCTTCGGCGCGTCCTGTGGTCCGCGCGTGAGCGAACCCAGTCCCATCCCCGTCACCAGCAGAGCCACGCAAGTCGTTCCCTTGATCAAGAGGTTCATCGAGTCGTCTCCTTCATTCGACCGGAGCGCGGTCGGCCCATCGAGTGCCGTCGCCCAGGCTCCGTAGCCGAGCCGACGAGTGTACGCGACGGGGGGACGTCCGGATGCCCTCGGGACGGAATGCGCACCGGCCGGGTCGAAAGACGCGCCACGAGGGTCTCGGGTGCGAGGCCAAGGGCAAGGCCCCGGGTTCGAGGTCTTCGCGGGGGCGTGGACCTCGACTTCCTTCCAGCGGGCGACGGGCGCGCCTCACGGGAGGAAGGAAGATGGAAGTGCCGAGGAAGAGCTTTCTGGAGAAGAAGGAAAAGGGAATAGAAGAGGGAAAGTCAGAAAGTCTTTACGTGACCTGGCACGACCCCGGCACTTCCACTGTGCGATACACGGCAAGCAGGGCCTGGAGTGGTGGTCGCGACAACACCCTCGTTGTCTGGTTCGCTGCACGCCTGATCCGTCGCAGCGATGCGAGTCCGCCTCTCGGTGTCCTCCCGCCTGTCGCTCACCACTATCGGCGTCCCCACCATCGAACTTGATAGTCTGCGCTCGCGCTCCCTACACTCCGACGCGCTGCAAACCCATGTCCGAAACCGCACTCGCGACGCATCAACTCTGCAAGTCCTACGGTGACGTGCGCGCCGTCGACGGCCTCGACCTCACGGTTCCGAAGGGTGCGCTCTATGGATTCGTCGGACTGAACGGCGCGGGCAAGACGACGACGTTGCGCATCCTGATGGGGCTCATTCGCCCCACCTCCGGCACGATCACTCTCGCGGGAGAGACGCGCGATTGCGTGGCGCCGCATCAATTGCGCCGCGTGACTGCGATGATCGACGGGCCGTCATTTTTCGGGCGCCTGACGGGACGCGAGAACCTGGCCGCCCTCGCACGCCTTTCGGGACCCGTCGCGAAGTCGCACATCGAGAGCGTGCTGGCGGAAGTCGATCTCGTCGCAGCCGCAAACCGGCGGGTGTCCGGCTATTCACTCGGTATGAAGCAGCGCCTCGGCCTCGCGCTTGCACTCCTCGGTGCCCCGGAGATCGTCATCCTGGACGAACCGACCAACGGCCTCGACCCGGAGGGCGTGGCCGAACTCCGTGAATCTCTCGCACGCCTGCACCGGGAGCGTGGACTCACGGTGCTGATATCCAGCCACCTCCTCGGAGAGGTGGAGAAACTCGCGACTCGCATCGGCGTCATTCGAGCCGGCAGGCTCGTCGCCGAGGGATCGCTCGCCGAACTCCTGGCGCCCACGGGATCCATCCGCGTCGAGGCCACACCCCGCGAGTCCGCAGCCCGTGCGCTCTCGCGATTCGGCGTCGTTCGGAACGACGGTGCCGCGCTCGTCCTCGATCTCGCTCCAGGCCCACGACCGGACGTGGCTCTCGCCCTCACGAACGCCGAGTGCCGCGTCGATGCCATCGTCCCGCAGCGGCTCTCTCTCGAACAACTGGTGCTCGGCAGTGAGAACGGCGCATGATCGGGGTGACGCGATTGCTTCGTCTCGACTTCCGGCTTCTCGTCAGCCGCCCGCTGTACCGGACCGTGATCGCTGCGGGGATCGGAGCGGCCGCCTTGATCGCGATCTCCGCCGAGCACGAAGGAAGCGGCGCGTGGTGGAAGCTGGCCCAATCCGTGCGGCTCCTCGTTCCATTGGAGCTGGCGTTCGGAGCCGTGATAGGCGCAGTCTCGCTCGCCGGAGATGCGGCGAGCGGCGCGCTGCGCGGGATCATGATGCGGCCCGTGTCGCGGACGGCCATCGTCGTGTCGCGCGCCACGACGCTCGTCAGTGGGATGGCCCTCGCGTACGCCGTGGCCATCATCACGGCGACGGTGTGCGCCGCGATCGCCGATGACTTCGGCGCGATCACCTACGGCGAAGGCGAGGCCACGGCCGAGCTCGTCGGTGCCGCCGAGTTGCGGCGGGACGTTCCGCGGCTGATCCTGCTGTCGTTCCCGGCGATCCTGTGCGCGCCGCTCATCGGACTGGCGCTGAGTGCGATCTTCGAGGATGCCGCCACCGCCGCCGTGCTCGGCCTGGTCGCGGCCCTGAGTCCGTTCCTGGCGGATGCCTTCGCGGGCGCGGCTCAGGGCTGGCTCTTCACGCACGCCGCCGTCGAGTCGATCGCGACCGTGAGCCAACTCTCGGAGGGAATCCTCACCGGCGTGGAAGGCACGCGCGGTGGAGGGTTCCTCCTGCATTCCGTCGCCATCCCGTTCGCGTGCGGGACGCTGGCCGTCGTCGTCGCGGGGATCGTGTTCCGGCGGCGCGACTTCCAGAGCTGACCCTGCCTCAATGCGCGAAACGCACGAGCCGGGCTTCGCTCGCCGTCTCGAGCACCGCGAAGGTCGAATCTCCCACGATCACCGGAGGCACGCGCTCGCTCCACGTACCGTCCGGCACCTCGCCGAGAGTTTCGCCGCCGCCGCCGTCCCACGGAAGTCGTTCCGCACGGGCCGCTGGTCTCGAGACGATGACGCCACGCCGCGTGGGCAACGCCAGCGTCGTGAAACGCCCGTGCCGCTCGTCGTCGCGCACGCTCACCGTCAGGCCGAGCATGACCGATCGCGACAGCGCCGGTGTCGATCGAAGCACGCCGCCGCCGTCGACGCGGTAGGCGATCACGGTCGCGAGCACTCTCCCCTCGGTGAGGATGGACAGTTGCTGGAGCGGGTTCATCGCCGGGAGCCGCACGACGAACAGCTCGGGGCGCGCGTCGTCGACGAGGTCCGCAAGCCCGGCGCCGATGATCGGGCTCCCCAGTTTGACCGTCGACGGTGGCGGGATCGTGGGGGCGCCGAGGCCGCATTGGACGCTGACGACACCCTTCGAACAGTCGACGCGAACGAAGTCGTCGGTCCCATCCCCATCCAAGTCGCCGGCGATCGGGGGAACGATCCACGCAAAGCCCGCGATCTCGCCCGCAGCCTCGATGGGCACGGGAGGTAGAGGACGACGCTCCCCCGCACGAACGAGCACGAAACCGCCTGCTTCCTCGACCAGCCCACACTCCGCGCCCGGGGTCCGGATCGTGAACACGAACGGTAGCCGTGACGTATCGCGTACGCGTGCCACGAGACCGAACCCCGAACGGTCTACGTGGCGGCCGCCGCCCGGCCACTCCACGCGCGATCCGCCCTTCTCCACGAGCGAGACTCCGTCGTCGTTCACGCACCAATTCCACCCCAGGCATGCGGGGAGCGTGGGAACGCGGATCGCGTGGATCAGCGACGTCGGCAACGGCACGTCGGCGGCGGAGCGACCGGCTCTGGAGTCCGTGGCCACCGGCACGGGCGTGCGATTGTGGGAGGTGGTCCAGTCCGTCGCGGCCGAAGCGACGGTCGCGACGCCCCCGGTCCGCGTCCACGCGGACACCGACTGGGGGTGCTCCGAAAAGATCATCGTGCCCGCTGGGAGGACGACCGAGCTGACGTCCCGGGTCCCGTCGCCGTCGACCCGCATGCGGAGGATGCGCGCGCCCGCTTGGATGCGAAGTCCGTCGGGTCGTTGGCTCCAGGCGTCGTCGATCGTCGCCGCCTTGAGGACGACGGACTGGGCGCAGCCAGTCCAAACGAGGACTCCCAGGACCAGGACGAGGCTCGCAGGAAGGGACGATCGCGCGGATCGCACGGGCCGTGGCATCGGTGAATCTACGGTGAACACGGCGGCGTCGAAACGAGGTCCATGGTCGCGCCGCTGGGCGGCATTCGACGCCGCCGGGGTCGCGCACGTCCTGGCGGACGGCTCGGCGGCGCGGCGCCAGCGCGGCTGTTTCGCTCGTCGTCCGAGCGACTCACTCGGCGGGAAGCACGGTGTCGAGGACAGAGGCCGGGTAGAGTGCGGCCGCCCGGACCCGTGCGACCCGCATGGGCGACGGGACGAAGACATCGCGACGTCCGCAGGGCTCGTCATCCCACGGCCCCTCCGGACCCGGATGCCGAACCGGCCGCTGGCCGCGACGGCAAGACCAGAGTGCTCTCGAGACGACACGCCGGCGCGGATGGACGAAACGACGACTCTCACGCAGGACTCACGCCGTGCCGCGAGGCGGGCTCGTCGTCCAGGCCGACCGGGCGCCGCCACCGTGCTCCTCATGGCGTGCGTAGCGTCGTGCTGCATGACGCAGGAATCCTCCCAGGGAACGCTCGCGGTGGCGGCGATCGATCTCGGCGGCGAGCCCACGCACGTGGCCGTGACCGACCTCGACGGCGACGGCACCAATGACCTCCTTGCCATCGGTGTCGGAAGCCCGGATGCGGTGGCGTTCAGCCGCGGCGACCCCCGTGGCGGATTCAGTGTGCCGGTGTGGGCGACGGCTCCCTCGGACACCGATTGCATCGTGATCGCGCGTCGTGGGCCGGGTCTGGCGTCATCCGTCCTCCTCGTCGGCGAGTCGACGTCGACGGCGCTGGGATCGTCGGACTTCACACGAACCCGACCGGGTCCCTCGACGGATCGACACCGCCGGGCGCCCGCGTTCCTAGGGTACGCCACCGATCTCGACGGCGACGGGCTCGGAGACGTCGTCGTTCCCACGCGCAACGGATCGACCATCTCCCTGAGCGGAAGCGGACGCCAGGTCGAGGCCCGTACGCCCCGAGATCACGTGGTGTCGTCGGGACGGTCGGGACTCCTCTCGTCGGAGATCACGTTCGCGCAGCCGTCGTTCGACCGGATCACACGGGAGGGCCCGTTCAGGCCACTTTGGTTCCGCGAGGGGCGGCTGAGCGCGCTCCGCGGTGACTTCACCAATGGGTTCGGTCCGCAGGCGGACGTCATCGTCCAGATCCCCGACCCCGACGCCGCGGCGGCCAACCTGCTGGAACGCGTCGAGGCACGGCTCGTCGACGTGGGCGATGCGGGCGACCGCGTGCTCGTCCTCGTCCGCACGCGGGCCCGGGCCCAGGCACTGGCTGACCTGCGCACGG
Organism: Planctomycetota bacterium; assembly: GCA_044222185.1. Classification (GTDB taxonomy): domain Bacteria; phylum Planctomycetota; family CAIWVZ01; genus JBGANV01. Next base: position 488,165 of record JBGANV010000001.1, on the reverse strand, counting down.
AACTGCTCTTCTACTCCGTCGCGGGGGCCGAGCCGACGAAGGCCCCGAAGCTTCTCCAGGCCATCATTCTCCCCGGTGTGATCTCGTCAGGCCCGGACGTGGCGGACCTGGACGGTGATCGCCGCCCCGACCTCGTGGTTTCCGTGTTCGGCCAGGACCTCCAGCAGCAAGTCGCGCGGCGCTTGACCGGCAAGGCGACGCTGCAATACCACGTCTATCGCGGGACGGGCGCCGCCGCACCATTCTCCAGAACGCCCGACGTCACGATCGTCGACCAGGTCGCGACGGATCTGTTCGAGAACTGGTGGCTGCGTCACCGCCTCGTGATCGGAGACGATTGGAACGGCGACGGCGTCGCCGACATCGTCGAGATCTCGAACGTGACGACGTCCGCGGAGGTTCGCATCCGCGCGGGGCGCGTCGCGGATGGCAAACTCGCATTCATCGAAGACGGGATGGTCCGGGCGACCGTCGGGCAACCGCTCCTCGACTACCGCCCCTGGACGCTCGCGGTCGGAAGGCCGTCGTTGTTGTGTCGAACGACGAGAGGCGTGGTCGTCGTCACGCCGCCCCGCTGAACCGTCCCCCGCGACCTATTTGCCGATCTCGAGGATGCGGATGTCCTTGAAGTGGATCTCCGCGCCCTCCGACTGCAGGCAGATCTTGCCCGGCACCTCCTGAACGTCCCAGGCGCGGTTGAGCACCATGCCGTTGACGCGCAGTTCGACGTCTCCGCCGTCGACCTCGATCTCGTAGGTGTTCCACTCGCCGATGGGGCGTTCGTTCGTCGTCAGGCGGCGCGTGTTCCGGCCGTTCGTCCGGGCCTTGTCCACCGACATCGTGAAGTCGTCGATGTTCCAGAAATCACCCGCCTGCTCCGATTGGAGCTGGGCCTCCACGCTCTTGGGCCAGACCTTGTCCGCTCCGATCTGCCGCAGCAGGACGCCGCTGTTCCCGGCCTTCTTCGTCACGGGACTGAACCGCCAGTCAACACGCAGGATGAAGTTGGTGTGGTCGTCCTTGGTGCGGATGTAACCGATGGGTTGTCCCTTGCACACGAGAACGCCATCGGTGCCGACGCTCCAAACGTCCTCCATCTTCCCGTTGTCGTTCAGGAAGAACGTCCAACCGGTCAAGTCCTTTCCGTTGAAGAGGGCCACTTCCTTGTCGGAGTGCAACTCGCGGATGCGGATGTTGCGGTACCAGACGTCGTCCCCGTGATCCTGAAGCGCGACGTGTCCCTTCGCTGCCTTGGCGAAGAGCGGCATGGGTCCGAACTTGCTCTTCGAGATCGACTGATTGAACTCGTCGCTGCCCAGCTTCGCCGTCAGCACGCGGACCCCATTGAGCCAGTGCTCGATGACGTTCTTGTAGATGACGATCCGCCCCTCGTTGAACTCGCCCACGGGCTTCAGCGACTTCTTCTCCGGTGACACCAGTGCATACAGCGAAGCGGCGGACGTCGACGCGATCTTGCCGTCGTTGTGCTTGTCGTCGTCCAACACCTGGTACTCGGGACCCGATTGCCACGTCGCACCGCCCTCTTCGGTGACGCGGTACATCACGCCGCTGTTGGCGCCGGGCGAGACCTTCCACTCGAAGCGCAAGTCGAATTCCGCGAACTCGTCCGCGGTGATGATGTCGCCGCCGCCCCCGCCCTTCTGAACGTGCAACGAGCCATCCTCGACGACCCAGCCCTTCGCCGGGAACTTGTCCGACTTGAAGCCACGCCATCCTGAGGTCGTCTTGCCGTCGAAGAGCGTTTTCCAGGGAGAAGCGCCGGCGCCAGACGGTGCCTGACCGAACATCACGCACCCGAACGCGAGGGCCAGGAATCCCGGCACGAAATGATTGGTGAAACGAGCTCGCATCGTGACCTCCATGATCGCGGCGCCATCCTACGGATCATTCCGCGCCTGTCGACCCGGCGGGCCGATTGCGTGCGGTCGCCCAGGCTTGTCTGTATCATCGCCCCCCATGCAAGTCCGCGTCTTGGGAATGATCATGGCCGGAGGCAAGGGCACCCGGCTCCACCCGCTCACCCGCGATCGTGCGAAGCCGGCCGTCCCCTTCGGAGGCAAGTACCGCATCATCGACTTCGTGCTCTCGAACTTCATCAACTCGGGGATCTACTCGATCTACGTGTTGACGCAGTTCCTATCGCAGAGCCTCACGGAGCACCTCCAGTACGCGTGGGCATTCACCTCGGTGCTGAAGGAGCACTTCATCATCCCGGTCCCGGCGCAGATGCGCACGGGCGGCGCGTGGTACTCGGGAACCGCGGATGCGATCTATCAGAACCTGAACCTCATCCGCGAGTCTCGCCCGCATCTCGTGTGCATCTTCGGAGGTGATCACGTCTACCGGATGGACATCGGACAGATGATCGCCTTCCACGAGAAGATGGAAGCCGACTGCACCGTCGCTGGCATCACGGTCGAGATCGAGAAGGCACACCAGTTCGGAGTGGTGCAGATCGACGACGACGGACGGATCCTGGGATTCCAGGAGAAGCCCGCGAACCCGACGCCCATCCCCGGAGATCCGACGCGTGCGCTCGCATCGATGGGCAACTACATCTTCGACTGCCGAACGCTCATCAACGCCTTGGAGCTGGACGCGGCGAATCCGGCCAGCTCTCACGATTTCGGCAAGGACATCCTGCCGAACATGATCGGCGACAAGCGGGTCTACTGCTACGACTTCACGACCAACAAGGTGCCCGGCGAGAAGGGCCCGAACACGTATTGGCGCGACGTCGGAACGCTCGAGTCCTACTACGATGCGACGATGGACCTGCGCGACATCGTGCCGGCTTTCAACATGTACAACCGGCAGTGGCCGATCCGCACGGCCCGCTTCGACGATCCGCCGGCCAAGTTCGTTCACGATGCCGAGAACCGCACCGGACGCGCCATCAATTCCATGGTGAGCGAGGGTTCGATCCTGTCGGGTTGCACCGTCCGCAACTGCGTGGTCGGTCGCAACGTCAAGATCCACTCGTTCGCCGAGATCACCGACTCGATCATCTTCGACAACGTCGAGATCGGCAGGAACGCCCGCGTCCACCGCGCGATCATCGACAAGAACGTGAAGATCCCGGACGGCGCCCGCATCGGGCTCGACAACGCCGTCGACAAGCAGAACTTCTTCGTGAGCGAGAGCGGGATCGTCGTGATCCCCAAGCAGCCCCGTTACGAAGGCGACCTGGCTCAGATCAGCATCTGAGCGGGCAGGGCGTCCGGGCGCGGTCCCGCATGGACGCGCGCCCTGTCTCTCAGAACAGACCTTCGGCCGTCTCCCGCGCGAGGTGATCGACGACGGCCTGCAACGAGGACGTCTCGGCAAAGACGCGGCGCTGGCGATCCGCCGACGTTCCGTGCTCGAGGATGCGGAACACCTCCGCGATCTCCGACTCGCAGTTCAACAGCCGGATCTCGTCCGAGAGCGAGTCGATGAGTTCGCGGATCGAGTCGCGGATCGACACCGTCTTGCGGTTCAGGAAGTCGATGAACTCGCCGTTGATCCCGTATCGATAAGCCCGGTACATGTTCTCGTTGATGAACGCGCGGCGATACAGCCGGTACCCCATGTTGTTGCGGTACAGATTGAGCAGCCGGGTCGAGATGCAGTGGATCAACGCCACGATCCCGACGGTCTCTCGGACGCGCGTCGGTAGGTCGCACGCACGGAATTCGATCGTCGGGTAGAACGGGTGGGGCCGCAGATCCCAGTAGATGCGCTTGGCGTTGTCGATCGACTTCGTCTCGATCAGCAGGTTGACGTACTGCTCGAACTCGCCCCAGTTGTTGAAGTAGTCGGGCATCCCCGTGCGCGGGAAGCGACGGAAGATCGCCGTACGCGAGCTGTTCAGCCCCGTGTCACGCCCCTGCCAGAACGGCGAGGAGACGGAGAGCGCGACGAGGTGCGGGATGAAGAGCCGCGCCGCATTCATCACGTGGATCCGTGCTTCCTGGTCGCGGATGCCCACGTGACAGTGCATGCCGTAGATCAGGTTGGACCGGACGACGTCCCCCAGGTCGTGCGTGATCTGCAGGTAGCGCTCGCTGTGCGTGTAGGAAACGTCGCGCCAGTGGGTGATCGGGTGCGTCGACGCCGAAACGATGAGGAGACTCTGCTTCTTCGCGAGCGCGACCATGGTCCGCCGCAACTCGGTGAGCTGCTCGTTCACTTCCTTCGCGTTGTTGCAGACGCCGGTGACGACTTCGACGACCGGGCTGTGGAACTCGGGTCGGATGTGTGCGCCGTAGAGCGCCGCACCCTCGGCCAGAAGTTTGCTCGTGTCGGACTCGAGCTCACGGCTCGCCGCGTTGACGACCTGGTATTCCTCCTCGACTCCGAGCGTCGGGATCTCGATGCCGGTCGACCTCGTACCACCGTATAGGCTCATGTTTTCCGATCCTTGGCACTCGGGCTTCGCGTCAGGTCACCAGCTTGGAACGAAGAGCACGGGGACCTGACCACCACCGGACGTGACGTTGCTGATCGCGCCAGCGGAGAGCCGCGCGAGGACTCCGTGGACGCGACCGAAATAGACGTAGGGATCGAGGTCCACCACCATGGGGACGTCCTCGAGATTGTGATCGAAGTGCGGGAACGGCTCCTCGACGGGGTCGATGCGTTCCTGGACCACCCAGTGAGCCTTCAACGCATCCTTCATCGTGGCCTCGAACGTCGACTGATCGACGAGCCACCCGAGCGTGACTCCGCGCCCCCCGTATTCGTCGCTGGGCTTCAGGACGAAGCGATCGCGATTGGCGAGCACGAACGGCACGAGGTCGACGGTCCGCCCACCGTACTCGGTCTTGGTTTCACGGACCTTGCGCGTCCAGGGGACGTGCTGGCCGATCACCGCGCGCTCCTCCGCCGTGAGCCAGTCGGTGGCGCCGTCACCCGTGAGAAGGGCGAACGTGATCTTCTTGTGAACGAGCTTTGAGCGGAACGGGTTCACCATGACGACGGCTCGGTCGCGATAGGCCGACCAGAGCGCCGCGAGCTGGTCCTCACGATCGAGGAACTCGTTCACGAGCACGCGCCGGTAGACGAAGTCGCAGGCGCGGCCTTGCGCCCAGAGTTTTCCGTCCCGGTACTCGAGCTTCCGCGGGTCTTCCACGACGCAATCGAAACCGCGTGCGCGGATGTAGTCGCAGACGATGTGGAACTCGTTGACGGTCGAGACGTCGAGGTAGTCCGTGATGAGGAAGGACGGCTTGGACGTTCGCCCCGCGATCCGCCACGCCATCAGCAGGAAGCGCAGCAAGGCCTCCCGTGTCGAAACCGCAAATGCGCCCGTCCTCCTCTGGAACTCCCGGACGAGCGGATGCTCGAGGAAGGACTCGGCGATGACGTCGCCGTAGCCGACGCCGGCAGGGGCTTCCCCGTTCAGTTCGACGAAGCGCGGGCCTTCGCGTGTGAGGAACGAATCGAGGCGCGTGAATGCACACGGATCGGGCACGAGCGGTTCGGGCGCGACGAGGCGAAGCTCGCCCTCCGACAGCCCGAAGAAGGCCTGCAGCTTCGGATCGACGAGGATCATCTGCGCGAGCCGCCGGGACGCCCCGAGGATGACGCCCGACACATAGTCGATGAGCGCGAGGTCCTGCGTCGTCACGAATTTCGGCCGGAAGACGCGCACCAGGTCGCGACCGCCGTACTGGGCCCTCACGGACCGCAGGCGCTCGCGGAGCCCGTCGATGGTGCCGAGCCAACGAGGCCGCTCACTGGACAAGAGGTCCTGGTAGAGACGAAGGGGATCCATGGGGGGCACGCCCGGCCGGCCGAGGGCGGCGCGCATCGTAATCACACCGGTCGGGACGGGCAAACCTCCACGGCGCGAGCGTGACTCAGCCGTGCCCGATGCGCGTAGACGTGCGAACCGAAAACCGACGGACCGCACTGCACGGCCCCGTCCATTCGCGTTGCTTCTCGAACGCCGGAGCTTAGACTTCCGCCCGTGAAGGTCCTGATGCTCTCGTCCGAGGTCTTTCCATTCGCCAAGACCGGCGGACTGGGAGACGTCGCGGGCGCCCTGCCGCGCGCGCTCGCCAAACTCGGCGCGGAGACGGCCGTCGTCCTGCCCTATTACCGAAAGGTCAAGAAGCGCAACGACGCCGTTACGGTCGTCAGCGAATCCGTCCCGTGCCGATTTGCCGGCGAGGAACGACCGTATCGGTTGCTGAAGGGAGTGCTCCCCGGCCCCGAACAGGTGCCCATCTACTTCGTCCAGAACGAGGGCGTGTTCGAGGTCGACGACGACATCTACGGTCAGGACCCGGGCTCCTACGGCGACGGCCACCTGCGCTTCCTCTACTTCTGCGAAGCGGCGATCCGGCTGCCGCGCGCCACGGGGTTCTTCCCAGACGTCTTCCACCTCAACGATTGGCAGACGGGCGCCGTCGCGCCGCTCCTGCGACACTCGTGGACTCACGACGCGGAGTTGGATCGCGCGGCGACCGTGTTGACGATTCACAACCTCGCCTACCAGGGAGTCTTCCCGCGCAGTGATCTGCTGGAGGCTGGCGTGCCTGCGTTCCTTCTGGAGGAGGGACGCATGCTGGAGAAGGGCCAGGGCAACCTCCTCGCGAGCGGTCTGCGTTACGCGGACGCCCTCACGACGGTCTCCCGCACGTATGCGCGCGAGATCCTCGGTGAGGCGCTCGGGAACGGCCTCGACGGGCTGCTCCGTTGGCGCGAGCCGATCCTGCGAGGGATCGTCAATGGACTCGACACGGACGTGTGGAATCCGTCGACGGACAAAGCCCTGAAAGCCACGTACGACGAAGACTCCATCGAAGAGAAGGCGCTCGACAAGTCGGCGCTCCTGAAAGAGTGCAAGCTCGATCCGACGGATGGTCCGGTCTTCGGCGTCGTGTCCAGGTACACCGATCAGAAAGGGCTCGACCTCGTCCCTTCCGTCATCGAAGCGGTCTTGGCGCGAGAACCGAAAGTACGCTTCGTCGCCCTCGGGTCCGGCGACAAGTCACTCGAACAGTCGTTCGCGCGGATCGCCAGGCGCTTCCCGCGACGAGCGTTCGCCAAGGCGGGATTCGACGAACCGTTCTCCCACAGGATCGAAGCGGGTGCCGACTTCTTCCTCATGCCGTCGCGTTTCGAGCCCTGCGGTCTGAATCAACTGATCTCGATGCGGTACGGAACACCGCCGATCGTTCGGCGAACCGGCGGCCTCGCCGACACGGTCGTCGATGCGACGGATGCGTCGATCGCGGCGGGAACGGCGACGGGCTTCCAGTTCGACGAGGACGCCGCTGAGGCGCTCGCAAAGGCGGTCGAGCGTGCGCTGAAGCTCTTCGAAAAACGCGACGACTACCGGTCCGTCCAGCGCGCCGGCATGACGACGGACCTCTCGTGGGGCAAGAGCGCCGCCGAGTACCTGGAGCTGTTCGAAGAAGCGATCGAGCGCCGCCGCGGCGGCAGCGAACATCTCGCGGACCTCCTCGAGCCCGAGATCGTCGAGCCGACGGTCGCGATCCTGCCTCCCCTCGCCGCCGTCCCCGATCACTATCCTCGCGACGTCATGGTCGCGATTGCCCGCGATCCGTGGACGTTGTTCTGCGCGTGGGAACTCGGTGGACCACAGGCCATCGATCGGCTCAGTGCGATTGCGCCCGCGCGAAAGGACGGGATCCGGTACACCCTGCGCATCGTGGATCACCACACCCGCGCGGTCATCGACACGCCGCTCGGCGGCATTGCGCACAACTGGTTCGTCACCGTATCGCCCGGCGCGACCTACGAGGCAGAGCTCCTGATCGAGATCCCCGACGACCCGCCCCGCCAGATCCTCACGGCCGGCCCCGTCACCATGCCGCCCGACGTCCACCCGGAGAGAGCATGAGCGGACGCGACGAACTCGGGGATTGCTGCGTCGCATTGCACGGGCACCTCCCCTACGTCCATCATCCCGAGCACGAGGACTTCCTCGAGGAGCACTGGCTCTTCGAGGCCGTGATCGAGTGCTACCTGCCGCTCCTCTTCATATTGGAAGACCTCGCGCAGGATCGCGTGCGGACGCGGATCACGATCGGGCTCACGCCTCCCCTGCTGGAGATGCTCCGCAGCCCGGCGCTGCTCGAGAAGATCGAGAGGTACCTCGATCGACGCGTCGAACTCGCGACTGCCGAGAAGACACGCGTCGCCGCGGATCCGCTCCGTTCGAAGACCGCGAAGCACTACCTGGGGCGCTTCCGCCAGATGCGAGAGTTCTTCGAGGGCGAGCGCGGCGACCTCGTGGGCGCGTTCCGCCGACACCTGGCCGCCGGTCGGGTCGAGATCCTGGCATCGGCCGCGACGCATGCGGTGCTGCCGCTCTGCGCGACCGATCTGGGGCGAAGCTTCCAGATCCGCCTGGGCGTCGAACTGTACGAGGAGGTCTTCGGCCGACGTCCCGCGGGCTTCTGGCTTCCCGAATGTGCGTTCGCTCCGGGCATCGACCGACTGCTGGCGGACGCGGGCGTCCGCTACGTGATCCTGGAATCGCACGGCGTGCTCGGCGCGAGTCCGCACCCGAAGTCGGGGCTGTGGCGGCCGATCCGCCTGCCGGCCGGCGTGGCGGGCTTCGGGCGCGACCAGGCATCGGGGCGGCAGGTGTGGTCTTCGTCCGTCGGGTATCCAGGTGACCCGGCCTACCGCGAGCTCTACCGGGATCTGGGTTTCGACGGCCCGTACGAATACGTGAAGCCGTGGCTCCAGAGCGACGGGATCCGCCGCAACCTCGGCATCAAGTATCACCGCGTCACCGGCAAGACGGAGCTTCACGAAAAGGATCTCTACGACGTCGACGTCGCGAAGGCGCGCGCCCGCGAACACGCGCAGCACTTCGTCACGTCGCGCCATGACGCCGTCCGCGCGGTCGCCGCGACGATACGTGAGCGCGTTTGCGTCACGGCGCCGTACGACTGCGAGCTCTTCGGGCACTGGTGGTACGAGGGCCCCTGGTTCCTCGAGCAGCTGTTCCGCAACGCCGCCGCGCGACCCGAGCTCTCATTCCGGTTCTCCACTCCGTCCGAAGTCCTGGCAGCGAGTGGCCCCATCTCCCTCGCTCACAGTCCATCGACGACGTGGGGCCGGAACGGTTTCCTCGAGGTCTGGCTCAACGAAACCAACGCGTGGGTGCTGCGCCATCAGCACGAGCTCGAGCGCCGCATGATCGACCGCGCGCGCCGTCACGTCGTTCCATCGCCGCTTCACCTGCGCATCCTGAACCAGATGGCGCGTGAGCTGCTCCTGCTGCAGTCGTCGGACTGGGCGTTCATCATCACCATGCAGACCTCGGCCCATTACGCCGAGATGCGCGCCCGCGACCACGTCGACCGGTTCCTGCGCCTCGAAGACATGCTGGACGGCGCGCCCCCGCCCGACCCCGACTTCCTTGCGACCATCGAACGCGGGGATGCCATCTTCCCCGGAATCGACTACCGCGGGATCCTCGGCGAGTCCGTCACACGCCCGGGCGCCACGCTCGGAACCTTGCCGGCGCGCGACGCGTTTTGAGGGGCCGTCAGCCGCCGATGCTCGCGGGTTCGTCGGGCTGGGCCCACTCCTTCCACAGCACGGAAGCAACCGTCAGGATCACCGGGCCGATGACGACTCCGATGAGGCCGAACGCGACGAGTCCTCCGATGACTCCGAGGAACACGACCAAGAGTGGCGTCTGCGTGGCCTGACTGATGAAGACGGGGCGGATCACGTTGTCGGCGCTGCTGACGATCCCCAGGCCCCAGCCTGCGAGCAGTGCCGCGTGCCACCACGGCGCACCCTGGGCGAGCAACGCGCCGGCCGCACCCAGGTAGATCACCGGTGGTCCGAACGGGATGAGTGATGCGACGACCGTGAACAACGCGAGAAGCAGCGGCACCGGCGTGTCGGCGACGAAGAAGCCGATCCCCGCGAGAGCGCCCTGTGCCAGCGCGGTCAAGAGCACGCCGTACACCGCGGCGCGAACGGTCGCCCGCGTCGTCCGGAGCAGGTCGGAGAACCGCGAGCCGCCGACGCGAATCGCCACCCGCTGAACCTGCGCAGCAAGCGTGTCGCCGTGCAGGTAGAAGAAGAACGCGCAGAAGAGGCACATGGCGACCTTGAAGATGCCGCCAGCGATCCTCCCGACGACGCCTTTCGCGACGTCGACGAGCTCCGGTCGATTCTCGCGAAACCACTCGGCGACCTGCTGACGCTTGTCGGCGGCGTCATTGAAGCGCTTCACGATGTCGGCACCGATCCACGGGATCTTGGCGACGGACGGCGGCAACTCCGCGTCCGGCTTCGCCAGCCACGCCTGGGTCTTTTCCACGCCGGTCTGCAGTTCCTCGGCGGCCTGCTTCAACAGCGCCCCAACCGGGATGATGATGAACAGCGCGAGCAAGAGCGTCATCACCAGGGCGGAGAGACTGGGAAAGCGCGGTACGAGACGACGCATGCGTCGATAAAGCGGCCACGTCGCGAGCACGAGAACGATTGCCCAGGCGACTGCGGCGAAGAACGGCTCGACGACCACGTAGACACCAGCGCACAGGATGGCGAGAACCGCGAGGGCGATCAGACGTCGATCACGTTGGTGCTGGTCCATGGTCGGACCGGCATTGTAGTGAAACCCGCCGCGACCACAGGCCACAACCGCGCCGCGCGGAGATTCGTGGCGGCCGGCGAGGAGAGGATGTTCGCTTCAGAGCGCTCGGGGTGACCGCCTGGGCGCGAGCAGGCGGCGGCCGCCGACGCCCACCGCCTCGTCGAAGGTCGCTTCGTAGACGGGCTCGAGGACGCTCGGTGTGACGACCTCCTCGGGGCGGCCGACCGCCGCGACGCGGCCATCCTTCATGACGACGACGCGATCGGCGTACATGGCTGCAAGGTTCAAGTCGTGGGACACGACGACGGCGCCGCATGGCTGCTCCGTGCAGAGCGCGCGGACCAGTTCGTAGGTTTCGAGCTGGTAGCGCGGATCCAGGCTTGCCGCGGGCTCGTCCAGCAAGAGCAGTTTGGGCTCGTTCACGAGCGTCCGCGCGAGTTGGACGCGCTGCCGCTCTCCGCCCGAGATCTCCTGGGGGAGCCGATCGGAGAACGCGTGGACCCCGGCTCGCCGCAGTGCGGCCTCGGCCGCCGAGAGGTCGGCCTGGCCCTCGAACGGCCACCACCCCTGAAGCGCGAAGCGGCTCATGAGGACGAGTTCGAAAACCGTGAACGGGACGTCGATCGTGTCGGACTGCGGCAGGTATCCGATGGTCATCGCGCGCTGCCGGGCGGAGAGTGCGCCGAGATCGGAGCCTTCGACCCGGACGCTGCCGCTCTCGGCCTTCTCGAGGCCGGAGCAGACACGCAGGAGCGTGGATTTTCCACAGCCGTTGGGGCCGATCACGACGACGAGTTCGTGAGGCGCAACCGCGAGCTCGACGCCGCAGAGTACGGGCGGGCCACCCCTGTACCGGAATCGCAAGTCTCGGGCAGTGAGCACGTCACCCATGGAGGCCCGCCCTCGCCCGGTCGCGGCGACGCAAGAGATAGAGGAAGAGGGGACCTCCGACGAAGGCGGTGATGACTCCCGCGGGAAGCGGAGTGCGATAGACGGTCTGGCCGAGGACGTCGACCAGCACGAGGAAGCTCCCACCGACGAGCGCTGCCAGAGGAACGAGGACACGGTGGTCCGGACCGGCGAGCAGCCGAAGCACGTGCGGCACGATCAGGCCGACGAACGCGATGGGACCCGAGATCGAGACGGCGACCGCCGTCAGCAACGAGCCGAGGAGAAAGAGGACCGTGCGCACGCGGGGTACGTCCAGCCCGGCCCGTTCGCCGGTCGATTCGGAGATGGACAGCAGGTTCAACTGCCGCGACATCACGAAGAGAAGCCCCGTCGCGAGGACGACGGTCCCCCCGGCCTGGGCGAGCGCATCCCACCCGTACTGGTCGTGCAGTCCCCCGATCAACCAACGCAGGATCCGGTTCTGGTCGGTCGGTGCCGCCATCAGGTTCACGAACATGATCGCGGCGGAGAAGAACGCGTTCACGATCACGCCGGCCAGAAGGAGGGTGACCGGAGCGACACGGCCCTCGGAACGCGCGACCGTCCAGACGAGCACGACCGCGCCGACGGCACCCGCAAACGCGGCCGGCCCGGTCCAGGCCACGCCGGCCGTCACGGCGAGAACGGCACCGAGCGAACCGCCGGTCGAGACGCCGAGCACGTACGGCGAGGCGAGCGGATTGCGGATCAACGCCTGGAACACGACGCCGCCAACCCCGAGCGCTCCGCCGACGATCAATGCTGCGACCGCCCGGGGCAGCCGATAGCCCCAGACCTTCTGGTATTCCAGATCAGCCGGGTCGAACCGGAGGAGGCGCCCGACGTCGATGCGCGTCTGGCCGACGAGGAGCGCGACCGCGAGCGCGAGCGCGACGGAAAACAGGCCGAGCGCGACGCAGCGGATGACGCGCCTGGGTGTCGTGAGCGGGCGCTCAATGAGCATGGTGCACGATACGACCGAACGCCTCGGCCACCGCCGGAAGTCGTGGACCCGGCCGCACGAGGACGCCGGCACTGACGAAATGGACGGCAGAGCTTCGTACGGCCCGGACCTCCGGGTGCCGCTCCCAGAACGCCGCCGCCTGCTTGACGGCGTTCCCTGCCCCATCTCCGATCGACAGGTCGACGATCACGTCAGGATCCCATTCCAGGACCCGCTCGAATCCGACCGTCGGCCACGTGCCGCCTTCCAACCCGGCTGCGACGTTCGTCGCCCCGACGATGTCGAACAGGTCCTGTAGGAAGGACGTTCGGCCGGGAACGTAGAGGACGTCACTATGGTCGAGCACCACGAGGGCTCTCACGGCCCCGGCTCCCGCGAAATGGCGCCGAGCGTCGTCCAGCCCCGTCTGGATGTGCGAAACCAGGGCGTCGCCCCGGCCGGGGACGCCACAGGCCCGCGCGACGGTCCGGATGCCGTCGAGCGTCTCGGTCCGGTTCTCGGTGCCGGGCGTCACGACCGTGAGCCGGAAGGTCTCGCGAAGGAGCTTCACCTGATCCGGGAGGTGGGCCCACCAGATCACGAGGTCGGGTCGGAAGTCGGCGGCCCGTTCCAGGCTCAAGGTCTGCTGGTTGCCGAGCGCCGGCCGGGTCTCGCACTCGGGGGGCCAGTCGCAGAAGTCCGACCGAGCGGCGAGGCGGTCCCCGAGCCCGAGCGCGAACACGACCTCGGTCATGCTCGGGATGACACAGACGATCGTCCGAGGCGCGTCAGGAGGAATCGCGTCGGAAAAGTGGAGCGTCGGAGACGGCACCGTGCGAAGGGCGTCGGGCGCGAAGGCCTGGTGCGCGACGAGGTCGATTCGTGGGGCGTTTTCCCCGCATCCCGCCAAACCGACCACTCCGAGGAGGATGGCCGATGCCGGCCGAAGCGAACGCCTCCGCGGGTGCGTGGCACGCGATGGCAGCTTGATCGCCGCAAACCACGCTGGTAACTTTTTGCCCACGTTTGGGGGATTAGCTCAGCTGGGAGAGCGCCACAATGGCATTGTGGAGGTCAGGGGTTCGAGCCCCCTATCCTCCATCCCGAACGCAAGGCACGCGCGACGTTGACGCTTCGCGCGTGCCTTCATATCGTCGCGACCCTCGACGGTGACCCGTCGGGGGTTCGCAGTCGAGTCGAGCAGACGCGCGCCGAGATTCGTCATGGCCAAGAAGAGCAAAGACGCCTACGAGATCGTTTTCCTCGCCTGCACCGAGTCAGGCGACCGCAACTACACCATCAAGAAGCGCACCAAGGGCACGAAGCTCGAGCTGAAGAAGTACTGCCCGCGCCTCCGCAAGCACACGGTGCACGTCGAGAAGAAGAAGTAGTCGCACTCGGGGTGACCAACCGCGCGGAGCGCCCGGCACCGGCCGGCTCCGCGCGTCGTCGTTTCCAGGGGCAACGGCCCCGGCACCTGTCCCTGGCGTCAGCGGGTCGTCTCGGCCCTGACCCAGCCCGCGTAGGCCGCAGACACCCGGTCGGCCGCCATCACGACGAATTCCGGCACCTGGTAGGGGTGTAGCGCGGAAACCCTTGCCTCCAGCGCATCCAGCGAGGATCGCGTGGTCTTGAGCACCAGGAGCTCCTCCGATTCTTCCTGGACCGTCGCCTCCCACCGGAACGTCGACACCACGCCGGGGATCCGGTTGACGCACGCCACGAGCCGCTCGTCGATCAGTGCGCGCGCAATCGATCGGCCAACGTCCGCATTGGGAACCGTGACGAGTACGAGGACGATCTCCATGCTGACCTCCCACGGGACGTGCGCCCCTGTTCGTGACGAGGCAGACACCATATCCTGAACGCCTTCGAGGGGCATCACGGGATGAAGGCTCGACAGCCGCTATGCGCAATCGCGACGATCCTGGCCCTCCTGGTGGGCTCGGCCCCGTCACAGGACCCGGTCCTGCGCGTCATCACCATGCCCCGCGACGGGGAGACGATCTTCGACCGCAGCCTCAGCGTGGTGAGGCGGTTTGACGCCGACCTGGTGCGCGAGTGGCGCGAAGCCCGCGAGCGGGCCCGCGCCCAACAGGCGACCATCCTCGTGTTCGAGGTCACGGCAACAGGTGGCGAGTTGGCCGCCTGGCAGAGTTTTGCCGACGACTTCCAGGACCTGCGCAACCAGGGCGTCCGCGTCGTCGCATTCGTCCCGGAGGTCGCGACCGGGGTCGCCGCGCTGGTGGCTCTCGAAGCCGACGTCGTCGTCCTGGGGGCCGGCGGTCGGATCGGCGACGCCGACCCCACGCGGATGGACGGAACGAGCGGCAGCGACCCGTCGGCCGTGCGCAGGGACGTGCTGCGCCGGGCTCGCGCCACCGCGCGACGGAACGCGTGGCCAGAACTCTTCGTCGACGCGATGATCGATCCCGACGTGGAGATCACGGAGGTTCGTCGACCGGGACGGCCACCCGAGTTCCTCAATCGCCCCTCGCTCGAAGAACTGGGTGATCCCGTCCGCGACCAACGGACCCAGGAACTCGTCGTTTCGCGGGGTCAAACGCTCACGCTCAAGGCGGAGGATGCGGCCCGTTTCGGATTCCCGTTCAAGAGCGCCGGGTCGCGTGATGATCTGCTGCGCGCGTTGAAGATCCCGGACCACGAGCTCACGAGCGACGAGATCATCGAGCTCAAGAAGAAGGACCTGGGCTCGGCCGAGTGGTTCCACATGGACTGGAGCATCCTGCTGCTCGCCGCCGGGATCTTCTTCCTCATCCTCGAGCTGAAGACACCCGGGCTCGGCATCAACGGCGTCCTCGGTGTGGCGTGCCTGTGCGGCTATTTCCTCCTGAACGCGAACCAGGGAGGGATCGACGCTCTCTTCTCCATCGGACTGCTGCTGGTGGGGTTCCTCCTGCTGCTCATCGAGATCGTCTTCCTGCCGGGGTTCGGCGTGCCGGGGATCCTCGGCATCGCCTTGATCCTCTTCAGCATCTACGCGGCGAGCATCGACTTCGGTGGAACGACGTTGCGGGAGCGGTTGATTCCCGACAGTCCGGCCGATTACGTGCGGTTGAAGATGTGGCTGCTCCACTTCTCCGGCTCGCTCGTGCTCGCGGCGATCGGCGCCATGCTGATCGCACCCAAGCTCCACAAACTCCCGCTCTTGAATCACGCGTTCCTCGCACCGCCCGTTCAGAGCCTCACGGCAGCGGCGAAGTCGGCACTGCGGCCGAGCGTCCCCACGTCGAGCGGGTTCATCGACCTGGAAGTCGGTGCCATCGGGTCCGCAGAGACCGACCTGAGGCCGGCTGGTATCGCGCGACTGCGCGACCACCGCGTCGACGTTGTCACGGACGGCGAGTTCGTGGCGCGCGGCTCGCGCATCGTCGTCACGGCGATCGAAGGTCACCGTGTCGTCGTTCGTTCCGAGGGTCGCGCATGACGACGGCGACGGTCCTCCTGCTCATGGCCTCGTTCGGGCTGATGATCCTGGAGGTCGTGATCCCGTCGTTCGGCATGCTCGGCGTGCTCTCCGCGACGGCGTTCGTCTTCGCGGCCGTCCTCGCGTTCCGGGAGAGCACCGCAGCCGGGATCGGCGTGGCGCTCTCCGGTCTCCTCATCTTCCCTGCGGCGTTCGCCATCGGGTTCCGTTACATGGGGCGAACGCCGTTCGGCCGCAAGTCGATGCTCGCAGCGCCCGCGCCGTCGGAGATCGGACGCATGTCCGACCCGGCTCTGCTGCAGCTGGTCGGAGCTACTGGGCACGCCGCTACGGATCTGCGGCCCACGGGCCGGGCCGAGATCGGAACGCAGCGGCTGGACGTCATCGCCGCCACCGGGTTCATCGCCAAGGGAACGGTCATCGTCGTCGTCAGGGTCGAAGGAATGCGCGTGATCGTCGAGCCCGGGCCGGCGTCACAGAAACCTGGAGTCAACTGAATGCACCTCGCCGCACAGCAGATCGATACTGCCCTCGTGCTCCTGCTCGCGATCGGCATCGTCGCTCTCATCGTCATCGCCATGCTGGCGAAGTACCTCAACTTGTACATCCGCGCCGCATTCTCGGGCGCCCGGATCTCGTTCTTCGAGCTCATCGGGATGAGCCTGCGAAAAGTGAACTCGACGCTGATCGTCAACGCGCGCATTCGTTGCGTTCAGGCCGGCATCGACGCCGGGCGACGCGAGCTCGAGGCCCACTCGCTCGCGGGCGGCAACGTGATGTCCGTCGTATCCGCCATGATCGCGGCCGATCGCGCCGGAATCGAGCTGCCGCTGAAGACGGCGGCGGCCATCGACCTCGCCGGCCGTGACGTCGTCGATGCCATCCGGACGTCGGTCGACCCGAAAGTCATCGACTGCCCGAACGCCGCGTCGGGACGCCCCTACATCTCGGCCGTCGCCAAGAACGGGATCGAGCTTCGAGTGAAGGCGCGTGTGACCGTCCGCACGAACATCCCGCGGCTCGTCGGTGGTGCCACGGAGGAGACCATCATCGCACGTGTCGGCGAGGGCATCCTCACGACGATCGGCTCGGCTCAGGACCACAAGACCGTGCTCGAGAACCCGGACAGCATCTCCCGGACGGTGCTCGCGAAAGGCCTGGACGCCGGTACCGCGTTCGAGATCCTCTCGATCGACATCGCCGACATCGACGTGGGCGAAAACATCGGCTCCAAGCTCCAAATCGACCAGGCGAACGCCGATCTCCTCGTCGCCCAGGCCAAGGCCGAGGAGAGGAAGGCACTCGCCATCGCCATGGAGCGCGAAATGATCGCGCAGGTCGCCGCGAATCGTGCGAAGGTCGTGGAGGCCGAAGCGATGGTGCCCCTGGCGCTCGCAGAGGCGTTGAAGACGGGCCGCCTCGGCGTGATGGACCACTACCGCATGCAAAACGTGATGGCCGATACGCGCATGCGCCAGACGCTCGGGACCGATCCAGGCGCCGAGCAGGCCCCGCACCCGACATCGAAGAGCTGACCGATGCGCGAAGACCAGATCGTCAAGCTCGTCCTGTTCGCGCTCTTCATCCTGGGGAGCGTGATCAAGAAGGCGAGCGACGCCTCGGCGGCGAAGCGGGCCATGGCGCGGCGCCCGTTGCCGCCGACTCGGCCAGTCGCAGTGCCGCCGCCCATGGCGACCCTGCCGAGGGCCCCCGCAGGCTCCGCGGCGTCCCGTCCCCCGGTGCCGCCGGTGCCCGTCGTATCGCCGAGGCCCGCCGCGATTCCGACTCGCTCAGCCCACGCGCCGTTGCCGCCGCGGCCGGCACGACCCGCCGTCGCGCGCCTCCAATTCCGCTCGCAAACCGGCGTTGGAGCCCTGGAGTCCCCCACCGATGCGGCGCAGGCGGGCGGGACCGTCCGACACGAAGGGCTCGCCCGGGTGTTGAACGACCGTCCCATGCTGCGCCGCGCATTTCTGCTCTCGGAGGTGCTCGCGCCGCCGGTCACGTTGCGGAGGCCCTCAGCGGAATTCGATCCGGTCGTCGCGGACTGACTCGATCCAAGCGTGACCTCGGTGGGGTCGAAACGGTAAACTCCTCGCCTCCCACCCCTTTTCCACCCGTGAGCCACGAGTTCATCACCCTGCTCGACAAGCTCCGGCGCGCGCTCGACGCGTCCGTCTCGCTGACGCCTGCCGACCTGGCTGCAGCGAGCGGGCTCGACGAAGGCTCGCCCGACTTCAACCAGGCGGTGCGCTTCCTTCATACGCGAGATGAAGTTCTCGTGGATGCGGCGGCGCGGACGCTGCACTCCCGCCGTTCGGTCTCGGTCGCCATCCTGGCGCAACTGGAGCTGTCAGCCCGCAGCTTGCCGGACCTCACGAAGGCCGTCGGTTTGTCGACCGCAGTGACGGCGGAGGCCGTCGGATGGCTCGAACGCGAGGGCCGGCTGGAGGTCGTCGCCGGCAAGGACGGCGACGTCGTCCGCGTCCGACGCCCCAACGTCCCGCCCGTCACGAATCACGCCTGAACTTCGCCCGGCGTCCCGTCCGCAGCGTGAAGCGTTTCGTAGGCGCGGATCGCGCCATCCCGCAAGAAGACGCGACGGTGGGCAGCGACGGCCATGCTCTCCTCGTGCGTGACGACGACGAAGGTCTGGCGCAGCGTGGCGTTCAACTCCCCGAACAGGGCATGGATGCCCCTGGCCGTCTTCGAGTCCAGGTTGCCCGTGGGCTCGTCGCAGAAGACGATGCGCGGCTCGTTCATGAGCGCACGGGCGATGGCCACGCGTTGGCGCTCGCCTCCGGAGAGCTGGTGAGGCCTGTGCGTGACGCGCTGCGCGAGCCCCACCCGAGCGAGGAGCTCGGCCGCTCGATCCATGCGGTCGGTCTTGGCGCGCGGGACACGCTTCGAGGCACCGGTGCCCAGGGCGATCATGCCTGGGAGCGCGACGTTCTCCAGCGCGTTGAACTCGGGCAGCAGGTAGTAGAACTGGAACACGAACGCGAACTCGAGGGCTCGAAGGATGCCGCGCCGGCCATCCGGTGCCGAGCCGATCTCCTCGCCTTGGAAGTAGACGGTGCCCGTCGTCGGCCGATCGAGCAGGCCCATGATGTGGAGCAGCGTCGTCTTTCCAGACCCGGACGTTCCCTGAACGGCCACGAAGTCACCCTCGACGACGTCGAGGTCGACGCCTTGGAGGATCTGCAACGTCGTTCCGCCGGTTTCGAACGTTCGCGTCACACCCCGGACCTCGAAGAAGCCGGTCATGTCATTCGTCCTTCAGGCAGCGGACCGGATCGAGGCGCGCCGCGAGAGCCGCCGGGATCACGCCCGCGAGGATCGACAGGAGGACGGCGACGATCACCGTGCCTGCGACCCACTCGGGGAGCAACTTGGTCGGGATCTCCTTGAACCCATAGACCTTCTCGCTGAAGACCTCGATGCCGAACCTCCCGAGGAAATCCTTGATCGCGTTGATGTTCCGGACGATGAGCAGTCCGAGTCCGAGGCCGGCGGCGGACCCGATTCCGCCGAGGACCGTTCCGCATCCCATGAACACGCCGATGACGCGCAGTCGGGAAAGCCCCATGCTGCGCAGGATCCCGATGTCCCGCGTCTTCTCGATCACCATCATGTAGAGGATGCCGAGGATGGATCCGGCCGCGACCGCGATGATGAAGAAGATGATGATGACGATCATCGCCTTCTCGGACCTCACGGCCGCCATGAGTCGGCCGGCCTGGTCTTCCCAGGTCAGGATGGTCAAGCGCGGGTGAGCTGCCTTCAGTTGGTCGG
This sequence comes from Planctomycetota bacterium, assembly GCA_044222185.1. GTDB lineage: Bacteria > Planctomycetota > CAIWVZ01 > JBGANV01. Next base: position 468,446 of record JBGANV010000001.1, on the reverse strand, counting down.
CAGTCTTCTTCAGATCCAGTCCGTCTCGGAGGCGCGCCTGGACGGTCTTGCAGTCCTCGTGCGGCGGTGGGTTCGCACCCCAATGCAGCCGCGCGAAATCTGTGCGCGTCATGTAGACGTACGTCATGTCGTAGTCGTCGCGCCCCGTGTCGAAGCATCCCACGAGCTGGAAGGCCAGGTTCTGATGCGCGAACGTCGTGTTGTTCGGGTTGCCGTTCTCGCTGCGCAGGCGGCCCGTGAGGATCTGCAAGGTGTCGCCCAGCCGAAGTCCCATGGCGGTCGCGAGGCTCGTCCCGATGAGCACGCCGGGAACCGCCCGCTCACGGAAGGGATCGGCGAGATCCGCGTCGGGGATGCGGAGGTGGGAGTCCTGGCTCCTCAGCTCGACGAGCAGCTTTCGAAAAGGAACGACCTGGATCTCGTCGGCATAGTCGATGCCAAGCAGTTTCACCGGGTGGTAGTGCGTTTGAACCGTGCTGTGCCCGAAGTCGACGGCGGAAGCCGAGAGTCCCCAGCACTGCAAGTGCGGCGACAGGTGCTCGATGGGTCCCCCGTTCGACGCCATCTCCCCCGCGAGCTCGTCGGAGACGGCTTTCAGATGGTTGATCGGGAGGAAATCCCCGCCCATCTGGATTGTCAGGTCGGACTCGATGCCGCGCAGGTGCGTTTCGATCCGTGCCTGGAAGCCATCCATCACTGCGATCACGACGATGTTGGCCGTGACGGCGATGGCGACGAAGATCAACGAGACGATGGCGATCTTGCGCGAACGGATGTAGCGGAGGCAGAGAGTGAGGACGTCCATCGGAGGCGCCAGAAAGGCCGCGGAGTATAACCGTGCCCGACGTGGACACCCGGCCGCCACAGCCGATCAACGCAGCAGCGGAACTTCGACGGAATCACGCCAATCGGAGAACGGGTACCGGTCGAGGTGGCGCCGCATGTCTTCCTGGTCGGGCGGGATCTTCCGGAGCGCAGCGGCCTTGGCCCGGTCCTCCGCACCGGCACCGGCGGCGGCGCCGCCGCCGGCGGCCAGCTCGGGAAGCGCCTTCTCGAGTCCCAGTGCCTCGATGGCGATCGTGTTGATCGCGCGATGGACGTTCCACGACGGCGCAGCTCCCGTGTCGTCGAGAGCGACCTGGAGGTGCGCGCGGATGAACTTGTGAGCGAGGCCCGGCGGACCCTCGAGCAATCGCAACAGGGACTGCGCTCGCTCGACCAGGCGGTCCTCCTTTTGCGCCGCGATGATGCGACCGAGCGTCTCGCGCGCATTGACACCGTTGAGCCATGCGTAGGCAAGCAACGCGACGTCGCGGACGCCGGCATCGCGCTCGTCGTCGACGAGAAACCACGTGGGCGGGGTCTGGGCCTTCCGCCTTCCGTCGAGCACCGCACCCGCGATGACGGCGATCTTGCGGACGTCGCCGTGGCGGTCTTTCAGTCCCAGTGCCACGAGTTCGTCACCGAACGGCTCGGCAGCGCCGATGATCGACCCGACGGCCGCGGCGCGGATCTTCTCGCTCGATGCCGAGTCGGACACGCGCGCCAGCAAGTACGGCAACATGGCGGCGCCACCGCGCGCGCCAGCGACCAGGCAGACCCCGGCCCGGGTACGGTCGTCTGAATGTGCCGCGAGAGATGCCTTTCGCGCGACCTCCGCGGCCTGCGGCGGAGAGAGCGAGAGTGCGAGTCCATCGAGGACGCTCAGTCGGACGAGATCGTCCTCATCCGAAAGGTGCGAGAGGAGGGCGGCGATGGACTCCGGACTCGCCGGCAGACATGCGAGTGCGGCTGCGGCGCACCGACGCGTTCGGTCGTCCGTCGCCTTCATCAGCGGCAACAAGTCGCCGACCGCGAGAGCGGACCCCGACATGCCGAGCGCAGCGATCAATGCCGCCCGATCTCCCTCCTGCTTGCATTCGCGCAGTTGCTCGCGGAGACGCGCGACGGCCTCGGGATGGCGAAGGCGTCCGAGGGCCAGCGCTGCCGCGCGACGCCCTTCCCGGGCGTGCCCCGACAGGAGTTGCAGCGTCAGCGCGTTGATGGTTTCCGGATCGGCGATGCGACCGAGCGCCAGTGCCGCGGACGTGACATGCCCACGCGTCGCTTCAGACGCGACGCGAGCGAGAGGCTCGACTGCACGCTTGTCACGCAACTCGCCGAGGACGAGGGCGGCGTTCTCCGAGAGCAGATGATTGCCCGTTTCCAGCTCAGCAATCAGCGGAGGGACGACATCGGCGCCCAACTCGATGAGTCGGCCTCGGATTGTGAGTCGGTCAGAACCCGACGCCTTCGGCAAAAGCCGAAGCTCCTTGCGGACAATTTCCAAGTTCGCCGAACTCGGAGCGACACGCGCAGGAAAGAACTGATTCCATTCCCCAGCAGGGGTTTGCGCGGAGGTGACGGCCGTCACGGCAACGGCCATGACGCAGAGCAGGCCACGGTGCGTGACGCGTGGACACGCTCGCTCAGACTTGTGTGGTTTCCTCCGATCCATCGGCTTTTTTCGGAGTCAGCTCTGCAAAAGATCTCTCGACGATTAGAATCCGCCCGGCCAAGCCGGTGCGCGATGACCGCTCATTCTGCAAATGAGGGGTCCGGAAAAAAAAGGGAATCTGCGCAGCTGGGAATTCTGCACGGGTGCCTCGAACGCTTCGGCCTGGATCGACTGACGAGATGGACGCTTGTCGTCCGAGGAGTGCCCCCCATGATCCGTTCGAACCTCTGCGTTGCCGTCGCCGTTCTTTCGTTCGCTACGTCGTCGTTCGCCGGCACCCCCACCAGCCTGGGGCTCACCTTCCCGTCATCAGTCTCGATCGGGACGCCCGCCATCATGTCGTTCGACTGGGGCACCACGCCGTCGCAGGGGGGGACACTGTACGTCTACTACGGGACGTCCAACAGTGGGATGACGACCATGGCCGCGGGCAACCGGAACGTCACGATCCCGCTTTCGGGCAGCGTGTGGCTCGCGTCGACGTCCGTGACGGGCCCGATCGTTGGAACGCTCGCGTGCATGATGCCGAACGACCCGGCTCTCGTCGGTGACCAGGTGTTCGCCGTCGCCGTGCTCGTGGATCCGAACGGCACGACGAAGATCGTCGCGCGCACCGGTGGTCCCGTGATCGGCGACATCATCAACTAGCCTCGACGCGGTTGGATCTCGCGCCGCCGAGCATTGGCGGCACTGCCTCGCGTCTCGGCTCACGCAGACTCATGCGCGGACGCACCGTGGCGTCCGCCACTCCGGCGCTCGTCGGTGACACCGATCGCGTCGTCGACGGTCGGCACGAGGTTCGGGAGGTCGGACGGCTTCCGTAGCAGGACGTCGACGCCGAACGACTTCGCAGCCGTCAGTTCGATTTCGGCGCCCCACCCCGTGACGAGCACCACGGACACCGCCGGGTCCATCGCCTTGATCGCCTGTGCCACGTCCCATCCGTTCAGCGGCACCATACCCAGGTCGGTGAGCACGGCGTCGAACGGCGTGTTCCGGAACGCCTCGATCGCCTCCGTTCCGCTCCCTGCGCCGGAGACGTTGAACCCCGCGCTTCGCAAGAGGTCGATGAGGACGTTCCGCACGCTCGGCTCGTCATCCACGACGAGGATGCGCCGGCCTTCGCGCTTGGCCTTCGGACGCCGGAAGTGCGTATGGACGACCTCGACCTCCTCGGCCCGCGGCAGCTCGCAGATCAGTCGCGTTCCCTCTCCGACGCGGCTCTCGACGCGGATCGAGCCCTGATGACGGGCGACGATTCCGTAAACGATGCTCATGCCGAGGCCGGTGCCGGCCGCTCCGCGCGTCGTGAAATAAGGGTCGAATATGTTCTCGCGCACTTCCTCCGTCATGCCGGGCCCGTCGTCGGCGACGGTGATCACCACGCGTTGGTCGACCCGGCGCGCCGAGAACGCGATCGTCCCGCCCGTGTCCTGCAGCGCCGTGATCGCGTTGAGCATGATGTTGACGAAGACCTCGCGAAGCTCGGTGGCGCTCCCGCGGACGTGAAGGCCTGACTGGACGTCGATCGTGACGTCGATCCGCTGACCGCGCGCCATGGTCGCGCGCTGCCACTTGGTTCGCGTGAACTCCACGACGTCGGCGACGATCGCGGCCACGCTGAGGCTCTCGAAGTCGGCTTCACGACGAACGCGAGCGAAGTCCTGGAGCCGACGCACGATGACGCCACCGTCGCGTGCCGCGGTCTCGATCGTGCGAACGGAAGCGGCGACCTCCGTGTCATCGAGGCGTTCGAGCAGGTATTGGGCCCGGCCGGCGATCACCGCCAGGAGGTTGTTGAAGTCGTGCGCAACGCCTCCGGCGAGGTTGCCGATGACCTTCAGGCGCTCACTTCGCACGAACTCGCGAACGAGTCGGGCATTCTCGAGGGCGATTGCGATCTGCAGGGCCAGGATGTCCAGAAGCTCGAGATCCGACTCCGTGAAATGCGCGACACGCGATCGGTTGTCGACATAGAGGATGCCGAAGAGCGTCTCCCCCCGCATCAGCGGCGCACACATGACCGAGCGGAGCTCGAGATTCGCGACGGACGCCGCGGGCACGAGGCGCCCGTCGGCCATCGCATTGTCGATCCGCAGACCCCGTCGGCTCCTCACCACCTCGTCCACGAGCCGCCGTGAGATCTGATGTTCCGGCTCGGAGATTCCCTCCCGTGCACGATCCCGTGCGACCGGGATGCGAAGTCTCCCACGCTCGTCGATGAGGATGATGTAGCCCCGCTCGGCCCCCGAGAAGTCGATGACCCCGTCGACGACTTGCCGCAGGAGGTCGTCCAGCGGCGTGGTGCTCGAGAGGGCGCGCGCTACGTCGAGAATTCGGCGAATGCTCTCCCCGCTGCGACGGGCGTCGCCGTAGACGGGTCCGACGGCCCGCTCGGCGTCGAAGAGCGCGTCCTTCAACTGCCGGAGGAGCTGCCGCGTAGCCGTGGAGCGTGTCTCGGGCCGCGCACGCGCGACCTCGTTCCCGAACGCCTCCACCTCTTCCTCCAGCAGGCGGACCTGCCTCGATGCGACGAAGCTCTCCGCCAGGGTCGGATCGGAGAATCCCGCGACGATCTGTTCGAGAGACTCGAACGCCTCGACGAACGCCGCGAGAGCACGGGGCCGCTCGCCGAGGTCGCGATACACGATCCCGAGCACCCGGTTCACGCGGAGCGACAGGCCTGGAAGGCGCGCCCTCGACGCAAACCGCGAGGCCTCGGCGAGATCGGCGACGGCCTTGCGCTTCACGTCGTCCGTCAGCGTCTGGCTCGCGATGCCAAGCGCGATCGAACGAAGCGCGGGGGTTTCGGGTGAGGACGGCTCCCCGTCGGCTCGCGTCAGGTTGATGACGGCAGCGGTACGGCCGCGCTCGGCCTCGCAGAGCGCGAGGTCCGTATGGATCTCTTCGATCAGGTCCTCGGTGAGATCGCCGAAGGAATCGAGCCGGGCGAGGATCGTCGCGGCTTCCTCCAGGTCGCCGCGCCCGCACGCGGCTCGCGCCCGCAGAAGCCCGATGCGCGCCTGCATGTCGGACGAGGTCCTGACCCGCTGCGCGCGCTCGACCGTGACGATCAGTCGCTCCGCCTCGCCGAGTAGCCCCAGTTGGATGTGCGCGTCCGCCAGGTTCAGTCGCTGATAGAGCGCGGCGTCCACATCACCAAGCATCCGGCTCAGCGCTTCGGCCTCGCGGTAGTTGCGGATTGCGTCCTCGGGCTGGCATCGCAGGTGTGCGACGGCCCCCAGGTTGTTCAAGACCTGGGCCTGCACTCGCGCGTCGTTCAGCCGCTGCGCCACGGTGAGTGCGCGCTTGTAGTAGCGGATCGCCGCGTCGAGCTCGCGGCGCTCGTAATAGACGTTCGCGATGTTCAGGTAGGAGTACCCCTCCCCCGCCGCGTGTCCCAGCTGGCGCCGGAACCGGAGACTCACGGTGAAGTGCTCGATCGCCTCGACCGTCCGCTTGAGGCGGCGCATGAGCACGCCCAGGTTGTTCGCCGTGTCGGCGAGCCCGACCAGATCACCGGCCTCGCGGCGGAGCCGCAACGCGCGCATGAACCATCGTTCCGCGAGTTCGGGTCGCGAGGCCGCCATGTAGACGGTCCCGACGGCATGCGTGACGCGCCCGAGCCCGACCGCGTCGCGGAGCCTCGCAACGACTTTCAACCCGCCGAGATGGCAGCGGAGGGCGCCAGACAGGTCGCCGTTCTGACGTTCGACGTCGCCGCGAATGAACAGGTAGTTGGCGATTTGCGGCCCGCGGTGCTCGAGCCAGGTGAATCGTGGCGCTCGGACTCCGTCGATGGGCGCGTGCGGCTGCGCGAACTCATCCAGCGGCAGCACGGATGCAAAGAGCGGGGTCGCGCGATCCAGCGCCGTGCGCGCTTCGGCGCCACGACCGACCGCGCGCAGCATCGTCGCGAGTTCCAGCAGAAGATCGGCTTCGTCCTCGGGTTCGAGCGGTGCCGCCCGATGAAGCGCGGCGTTGAGGTGTCGCTGCGCCGACTCGTGGTCGCCCTCGCGAAATGAGACGCGGGCCAGACGAAGCGCCAACGCCGGGTCCGTCGTGTGATCCCCACCGAGCACGGCGACGACGGCCCGCGCCTTCGCGAGCTGGCCGCGCGCGAGGTGCACGTCGGACAACACGAGCGAGGCCCAGCGAACGGCGAACGGGCGGAACCTGGCCTGCGCGATGACGTCGGTCAGGAGGCGGACGACCTCTTCTTCCTCGCCCCGCTCCTGCATTCCTGGAACGGCGTCCCAGGCGAGCGCGAGGCCCGCATCGGTATCACCGGCGAGCAACGCGTGTCGCGCGGCGTCGTCCTGCGCCCCGGACTCGACCGCGTACGCCCGCGCGAGAAGGCGATGGTCCGATGCGCGATCGCCCGGAGTGGAAGTACGGAGCACCGCCGTGGCAAGCGCCGGATCGGCTATGTGCAGCCGGCCCGCCTGCTCGGTCAACTCGTCAGCGTCGAGGAGGCGTTCGACCGCCTTCACCGCGTCCTGTACGTCGAGCGCGCGCACGACGGTCGATCTCAGTCCGAATGGTGAGGCAGCGACGAGCTGCAACAGACGCCGTTCAGTGATCGGGAGTCGCGAAAGCCTGCCGTCCGCACCGCTCGCCGCCGGGAACTCCCGGTCCGGCGCGCCGCCCGATTCGACCCAGCTCCGCACGAGGTCGCGCAGCGTGGCGGCAACTCCCTGACACCGAGCGATCAGCGAGTCCGGCGGCATGGGCATGCCACTGCCGGAAACGATGCTCTGGACGAACCTCGTCGCTTCGTGGTTGGCGAAGGGCTCGAGCGTCAGGACCGTCGCACCGCCGCTCTCCGACTCGACCTCGAACCAGGCCTTGAGTGTGTCGTCCTGGAGCTCCGCCGACCGGAACGTCGTCAGCGCGTGCACCTGGCGCGTTTCCGTCGCGGCGCCGGTTTCGTCGGTGAGGTACCGGAAGAAGTGGACCAGGAAGTCACGACTCGGACGATCGAAGCGTTCGAGGTCCTCGAACACGATCACCGTGCGCTTCCTGCGGGCCGCTTCGAAGACCCGGTGCGCCAGCCGATCGAAGTGTCCGAGCCGGTCCCGCCCACTCGACGGCAATTCGCCAAGACTTCCGGCGGGCGCGCCTGCGGCTTCGAGCCGCACCAGCAGGTCTCTCACCGGCCGGAGCGTCTCCGTGACAGGCACGGCGCCGGGCCGCACGACGTGGACCGTCAACCCGGCGATGCGCCACTTCATGACGAGGTGGTCGACGAGGCGCGTCTTCCCCACGCCCGCGACGCCCTTGATCGCGACGACGGATGCACCGGGGGATCGCGCGCTGCCCTCGGGGATGTCGTGCAGCGTGCGATCGATGACGGCGGCCCGCGAAATCCACGGCGGCGAAAAGTATCGGGCGCGGCGCATGCGCTCGCGCTCCGGCGCGACGTCGGCGCCCAGTTCGATCAAGCGCTTGATGCAGGCACGAGCGTCGCGGAACCGCTCCTCGGGATCGCGACGGACGCACCGGGCCAGCACCTCGCCGAGGGAAGTCCCGGCATGCGGGACTTCCAGCGACCGCTGCTCGTCCGGCGTCGACAGGCTGCCACCCAACACGTCGATGAACGCTGCCGCGAGTGAATAGAGATCGGCGCGAAGGTCGGCGGAGTGACCCGCGTGGATCACCTCGGGGGCCACGTAGAGCGCCGAGCCGCGCGACGAGAGCCCGGCCGGCCCGGCCAGGTCGAAGTCGATGAGGTAGAGACGTTTCGTCGCCGAATCCCAGATGAGGTTGGTCGGCTTGACGTCGAAATGGACGAGACCTCGGTCGTGGATGAAGGCGAGCGTTCGAAGGGCCTCGACGAAGGGTGGAACCGCTTCGGTCGCACTCATGGGCCGGAACGTGTCGAGGGTTCGCCCTGGGGCGCGTTCCATGGCGAGGTAGGTCACGTCGTGCGCCGCATCCGTGCCGAAGTCGATGACCGTCGGGATCCCCGGGTGGCGGATGTCGGCGATCGTGGAGTACTCGTTCACGAGTCGGCGCGCTCGTCCCGTCCGTCGATCACGGTCGAGTGCCAGCTTGAGGACGACCTCGGCGCCCCCAGACAGGCGGTCAAGGGCTCTCGTGACCACCGAGAAGTCGCTGCGCTGAATGATCGACGTCACATCGAATCGATGCGCGATCGTCTCCCCGATGAACTGTTTGGGTACTGGCAAATGGGCCTCGGCTTGTCCGCAAGGGTGAGACCACGGGGCGGCACCTCGATGGTCTCTCGATGGCAGTATAATCCCGCCCCCGATCGGGAATAAGCGCGATTGCCCACAGTGAAAGGCCCCCCCATGCCAACCAAATCCACCGGTCCCGTTCCGTCCGGGGGCCTGATGCTCGTCGACGGTTCTGCCCTCGCGTATCGCTCGCACTTCGCCATGACGAGCTCGGGCCTGTCCCGGGCGGATGGCACGCCCACGGGCGCCACTTACGGTTTCGCCATGGAGCTCCACCGGTTGCTCGAACGGATCCGGCCGACCCATGCGGCCGTCGTGTTCGATTCGGCCGAGCCGACGTTCCGACACGCCCTGTACGCCGACTACAAAGCGACGCGCGAGAGAATGCCTGAGGAGCTCGTCGCCCAGCTGGACCTGCTCCGGCAGGTTTGCGCGGCCGAGGGCGTCCCCGCGTTGGCAAAGCCCGGCTTCGAGGCCGACGACGTCATGGGAACCCTCGCCGTGCAGGCCCGTGACGCGCAGCTCGACTGCTGGCTGGTGACCGGCGACAAGGACTTCCTCCAGCTCGTCGACGACCGGATCCGCGTCTACCAGCTGCCCCGGGGCGACCAGGACGCGATCGTGATCGACCGCGCTGGAGTCCGCGAGAAGTTCGGCGTGGCTCCCGAGCAGGTCGTGGACGTCCTCGCTCTCATGGGAGACGCCAGCGACAACGCGCCGGGCGTTCCCGGGATCGGAGAGAAGACCGCGATCAAGCTCATCCAGGACTTTGGGAACCTGGATGCCGTGCTCGAAGGCGGCCCGACGCAATCACCGAAGGTGCGGGCGGCGCTGCAATCGAACCGCGAACTCGCACACCTCACGAAACGCCTCGTGACGATCGAGACCCACTGCCCTCTCGACCAGACGTTGGACGACCTGAAGTTCTCCGGCGGGAACGCCGCCGTCGCGGGGCCGCTGTACCGGGAGCTCGAGTTCCGTTCGCTAGCGCAGGCGTTCGCCGAAGCACCACGCCGTGCGCACGCGGGGTACGTGCAAGTGAAGACGGCCGACGAACTCGAGGCCGTCCTTCGTGAGGTCGAGGCCGCCGAACTCGTGTCGGTCGACACGGAAACCACGTCGCTGGATCCCCGGCAGGCCCGGCTCGTCGGCGTGTCGTTCAGCGTGAAGACCGGTGAGGCGTGGTACATCCCCATGAACGCCGACCCGCCCGTCGTTCCCGACAAACGGGACGCACCGTTTCGCGGCTACGCGGTCCTGGAGCGGCTCCGCCCGTTCCTCGAGTCGTCCCGACCGACGAAATGCGGCCAGAACGCCAAGTACGACATGCTCGTCCTCCGCGGGCACGGCGTCCGCGTCGCCGGTTTGCGCATGGACACGATGCTTGCGGCGTACCTGGTGGACCCGGGCGCCCGCGAGCACGGACTCGACGCGCTCTCGCTGCGATACTTCGGTTACCAGAAGATCCGGACCGAGGAGCTCATCGGCACGGGCAAGAACCAGATCACGATGGACCTGGTACCAGTCGACGCCGTGGCCGAGTACGCGGCCGAGGACGCCGACTACACGCGCCGGCTCGCCGAGTTGTTCGGACCCGAACTGGATCAGAAGCAGCTCCGCCGCCTGCACGACGAGGTCGAACTGCCGCTGCTCTACGTCCTCGCCGACATGGAAGAAGTCGGCGTCCGCGTCGACCGCTCACTGCTGAAGAAGATGGCCGCGACGCTCCTCGAGAATGCCGAGCGCCTCGGCGACGAGATCCGCGCCATCGCCGGCCCGGGGTTCAACCCGAACAGCCCCAAGCAACTTGGCGAGTTCCTCTTCGAGACGCTGAAGGTCCACGAGCCGATCGGCTACAAGCCGAAGAAGACCAAGACGGGATGGGCGACCGGCCAGGAAGTCCTCGAGGAACTGGGGGACGTGGAGATCTGCCGCAAGATCCTCGAGTACCGCTCGGTCACGAAGCTCGTGGGCACCTACGTGCAGCCACTCCCCGACCTCGTCGGATCCGACGGGCGGATCCACACCTCGTACAACCAGGCCGTCGCAGCCACCGGACGCCTGTCGTCGAGCAACCCGAACCTGCAGAACATCCCGATCCGCACCGAGGCCGGGAAGAAGATCCGCCTCGCGTTCCTGCCCACCGCCGATGACTGGGTGCTGCTGTCAGCCGACTACTCCCAGATCGAGCTTCGTCTGCTGGCGCATTTCGCCCAGGACGATGCCCTCATCTCTGCGTTCGTCGCCGGCAGGGACATCCACCGCGAGACCGCCGCACGGGTGTTCGGCATCACACCGGATGCGGTGGATCCCGCCACGCGCAGCCGGGCCAAGGCGATCAACTTCGGCATCCTCTACGGAATGGGTCCGCAGCGACTCGCCCGCGAGACCGGCCTCACCGTCGATGAAGCCCGGCAGTTCATCGACCGCTACTTCGCGGCCTTCCCCAAGGTTCGGGGCTTCCTCGACGGCCTCAAGGCGAAGGCCCGCGAAGACGGCTTCGTCACGACGATCCTCGGACGACGCCGGACGATCACCGACATCAACTCGCCGAACGGGATGCTGCGCGCGCAGGCCGAGAACATGGCGGTGAACACGCCGATCCAGGGATCCGCAGCCGACCTCATCAAGGTCGCGATGATCAACATCCACAGGGAACTCGGATCGAGGCACCTGCAGGCGCGGCTGATCCTCCAGGTGCACGACGAACTGGTGCTCGACGTTCCAACCTCCGAACTGCCCGATGTCCAGGAACTCGTCCGGGCGGGAATGGAAACCGTATGGGACCTCCGCGTCCCGCTGCGCGTCGACATGGGCACGGGCCGTAACTGGCTCGAAGCCCACTGACCCCGGCGTCATTTCCCGCGAATGGACTCGAGGAACCGGGACACACCGAGTGGGACCGCAACCAGAGTGTCGGGCTGACGGACCGTCAACGTTCCCATGTCGAAGGTCTTGAAGAACGCCCCGCTCCCTTCCCTCTCGACGACGAAGTTGATCGCCCAGATTCCATCGGGAAGCGCGCCAACGACCGGAATCCCTCCGTGCGGCCAGGCGAGCGTGATGGTGCGATGCTCGGCGAGCTCGGGTCGCACTCCGTCGGTCGCTTCCTTCCAGACGAGGAGCAGTCCCAGGTGCAGGTCGCCGGAGACCGACGTGACGGGGACGTCCGGTTTGAACTCGATGCGCGCGCCGGGCACCAGAGCGACGTTGACCGCATCCTCCGTCTGGACGCGCGCGGGACGGTATCCGAAGTAGAGCGCCTGAGAGCCCACCTGCCGCTGCTCGGCGTATTCCACGAGCAGCGCCGGCGGCCTCCCACTGACTTCATAGGGGAATCGCACTTCGCCCGACCCGTCGGCCACCACGACGATCGGCTCGCGCCGTTGCCGCAGGCTTTCGGCGAACATCGCCCGAACCGTCGCACCGGATGCGCGGTTGCGTGACTCGTCGGTCACGTCCTTCTTCGTGACGATCACGCGGCAGGTCCGGAACTCGCTCGCAACGACGACCTTCTGCAGCCGCGGGTCGTAGCGCACGTCGCCCGCACGCACCTCGACGTCCGGAATCACCTTCGGCGCAAGCCCGGGCACGACGAAGCGGACGTCGTACCACCCGGGCGCCACGTCGGCCCGGAACTCCCCGTCGGCGTTGATCTCCGTGACGGCGCCAGGACCGCCGTCCCGCGGGCGAAGCTCCACGTACGGCCGGGACATGTAATCAGGCACCGGGAGGTTCTCCACGCTCCCCGCAAGCCGTCCTGCAGGCGCGAGCGTGAGCTCGAGCCCGTGGACCGGCGCACTGACCTCCCGATCCAGACGCGTCGTCTCCGCCAGCAATCCCGCGACGACGCTGAACGGTCCGCTCGTGGTGCCGCGGAGCTCGAAGTGCCCCGCCGAGTCGGCTTGCGCTGCGGCGAAGTAGCGGGCGCTCGGCCCGGATTCGGACGCGGTGGAGGGAACGAGCCAGACGAGTGCGCCGTCGGCCACGCGACCGTCGCTCGTGAGGATGAATCCGTCCGCGAGAACCGGTTCTGCAACTGCGTGGATCGTTCCGAGGTTCACTTCCTCGTTGCGCTTGAGCAGAGGGATCCGCACTCCTTTGGATGGAGCGGTGACGCTCGGACGCCCCCCGCCCACGATCGAAGCCTCGACGTAGAGGTCCTCGCCGTCGGGCGCCGCGACGCGAAACTGGCCATCGCGTTCGATGGTCGAGAACCCGACGAACACGTCCGCGAGGGACGCGCCGCCGTATCCGATGGTGATTCGGACGCGATCGTCCGGGGTGATGTGTCGCGGATCGCCGGGTCCCGCAAGACTCTCGATTCGACCAGACAACACGGACGGAAGCGGGACGGCGGCGAGCGAGACGCGAAGCTCTTTTTCGAACTCGCCCGCGAGGATCGCGGTGACCTCCCGGGGTTCACGGTCCCCGAAGATCGCCTGGAAGCGGATCGGAAGCCCTGGTTCGAGCCCTCCGATGAAGGCCTCGCCGTTCTCAACGTCGAAGCGCGCGGGCGGGCGCTGCCCCACGCTCACCGCGACGAGCGTGGACCGCTCGCGGATCAGCACCCCATGTGCATCGGTGATCGAGAGGTACGCCGTGACGCCGAGCGGTGCGACGACGGTCGCGTGCGCGGCACCGTCGACCGCCGGGTCGACCGGTGCAACGGCGTCCGGGCGACCCGGAACACGCACGAATGCCTCGGCCTCGCCTGCGGCGACCGCGGCGGCGACGTCGTCGCTCTCCTCGAGGAGGACTCGTCCCTCACCATGGTAGTTCGAGAACGTCGTCGCTCGCCCCGTGGTCCCACGACGGCGGACTCCGACGGCACGGTTTGCCAGCTCACGGCGATCCTCGGAGACGACGAGCACGAAGACCGCCAGGCGTGCACCCTCGCGTTCGATGTCGCCTCGATCCCGTCCAGCGCGACTTGGGAAGTTCGACGTGCGGTCCGACGGCAGCGGCCCCGGCGTCGCGCTCACGTCGAGGAACTCGAGCGGGTCGGGGTCTGTCGCCTTTCGCGCGCTGATGTCGCGGTGGAGCAGGGCGGCGAAGACGGCCGCAGCGCCCACCATGACGACGATCAAGGCCCAGCGTGTCCGATTCATCTCGCGCCCATTCGGTCGCAGCTTACGGGAGCGCGCGCGAGGGCGTCAACCGGGCGACGGCGCGCGCGGGAGCCCAGCCCGGCAGTCGGGACGGCGCGAGAGTACGAGCCACAGGGCGACGGCGCCAACGGCCGTCACGAGCCCGATGAACTGACTCGTGGAAAGCGGCCCGACCCACCCGCGGTCCGAGTCATCCCGGAACACCTCGATGACGGAGCGCGTCACGGCCTTGAGGAAGAAGAAGGCTGCGAAAATCTGGCCGTGGAACGTCTTCCGCTTCCAGAGCCAATAGAGGACCACGGCCAATAGGAACCCGTTGATCGACATGTAGACCTGGGTTGGGTGCAGCCACAACCCCGCGTGATCGCCGGCGAGGTTCCCGTTGTTCGCGGGGATCGTGATCCCGAGGAACTCGCCTGGGGACTGTCGCGTCGAGAACTTGATTCGCAGCGGAAAGTCGGCCGAGCACTCCTTGCCGTAGTCGTCCCCGACGAGGAGACACCCGATTCGACCGATCCCGAGACCGAGTGCGGCGCCGACGGCCCCCGCATCCAGAAGCGGCCAGGTCGGCAAGCCGTACCGGCGGATCTGGAGCCACGCGACCGACGCACCGAGCAGCAGCGCCCCGTACATCGTCATCCCGCCCTTGTCGATCCGGATGACGTCGATCCACCGCCCCTGGAACTCATGCAGGTTCGTCAGGACGTAGAGCGCACGTGCGCCCACGACGATCGCCGCGAGGATCCACAAGAACAGGTTCTCGAGCTTGCGCTCATCGAGGATCCCCTCGCGTCGCGCGAGCCGCTTCATGACGAACGAGCCCGCGAGAAACGCCAGGACGACCATGAGGCCGAACGCCGAAAGCGTGAGGCTGCCATCCTTGAACGGCAGGGGGATCTTGGCGACGACCGGCCACATGAGGCGCGGATGCTAACCGACCTCCGGCACCGGGCGACTCGCCGCGTCATGCTCGTTTCTTGATGGTGGCCTTGACCAGCCCTAATATCCGCCCGCGCTGCCAGGCGCGTTCCTCGTGTCGTCGGGTCACGGCTGAGGTTCCGCCCCCTTCACCGATCTCTCTCGCCACCCCAGAGTCGAGGTTCGCCGTGTCGCAACAGATCAACGCACATCGTGGTCGACTCAGCATCGTCGCCTGCAACTCGGGGCGAGCGTTCGCCAGCCGTGTCGAGCGCAGCATCGTGAACCTCATCCGTTCCGAGGACGGCCGGGTCGAGCCCGTCGTCCGCGAGAGCCAGGAGATCTGGTTCGCGAATGGAGAGGTGAAGACCGTCATCGAGGAGAACATCCGCGGCGATGACGTGTACGTCTTCCAATGCATCGACGACCCGCAGTCGGACAAGACGGTGAACGACAACCTGATGGCGCTCATCACGGCCATCAACGCGGTCTACCAGTCAGACCCGGACTGCATCACGGCAGTGATCCCGCAATTCCCCTATTCACGCCAGGAGCGCAAGAAGGGACGCGAGCCGATCACGGCCCGGCTGATCGCCAACCTCTTGGAGAGCTCGGGTGCCAACCGGGTCATCACGCTCGACATCCACGCGGAAGCCATCGAGGGCTTCTTCCAGCGGGCGATCCTCGAAGACCTCCACGCGTCGAAGGAGATCATCCACTACTTCCGCGACCGCTTCTCGATCGAGAACCTCTGCGTCGTGGCGCCCGACACCGGGGGCGCCGACATGGCGCGGTATTACTCGAACCAGTTCCAATGCCCGCTGGCGGTCGTCGACAAGGCGCGCGACTACTCGAAGGCGTCCGTCGTCGAGAGCATGCGGCTCGTCGGCAACGTGGAGGGTCGCCGGATCCTCATGCCCGACGACCTCATCGCCACCGGTGGGACGCTGATCAACGCGTGCCGCCTCTTGAAGGAACACGGTGCCGCCGAGATCTACCTCGCCTGCTCGATCCCCTTCCTGAACGGGAACGCGGCCGAGAAGCTCGACAAGGCTCAGAAGGAAGGGCTCTTCGAGATGCTCATCGGCACGGACGCCGTGATGCACGGCGAGAGCTTCTTCAAAGCCCACCCCTGGTACCACGAGGTGAGCGTCGCCGACCTGTTCGGCCACGTGCTGTTCAACATCAACCGCAAGCGGTCCGTCAGCGCGCTTTTGAAGTGAGGATCGGCGGCTCGGGGTCCAGGGCGGCTGTCGAATGTCCTCTCGGGGGGACGGTTCGGCCGCCGTTGGACACCGCTGGAAGCTCGTTCGCTCCCCCGCCCTACGTCGCCGCACCTGACCCAAACTGAGTGTCAGGCGCCACATCCGCCCGCTCAGCTATTGGCGGTTGGCGAGTCGCCGGGCACAATGGCGCCGATTGGCGTCCGCCTTGCATGTCGTGCCCGTCGATCACTCGTTGCTTCGCGTTCAGCCGGTTGTTTACCGGAGACACTCGCCCATGACCGACCGCAGGCTGTTCACCCCGTTCGTCGTCGTTCTCATGCTCGCCCTCGGGAGCACCATCGCGTCAGCGCAGCTCACGGTCGTGAAGCTGAAGAGCGGCACGACGGTCGAGGGATTCGTCGTCGAGGAGTCCGCGACCTCGATCAAGATCGAGACGCTGGACGGCAAGACCGTCAAGTACGCGCTCGCGGACGTCGAATCGCAAGAGGAGACGAAGCGCACCGGCAATGCCGAAC
This sequence comes from Planctomycetota bacterium, assembly GCA_044222185.1. Classification (GTDB taxonomy): domain Bacteria; phylum Planctomycetota; family CAIWVZ01; genus JBGANV01. Next base: position 451,979 of record JBGANV010000001.1, on the reverse strand, counting down.
TCGACGCCAAGCTCTCTGGCCTCGATCGCAGCGACGCCGAGGCGCTGGCCAAGGTCGCCGAATGGGCGAAGGAGCAGAAGATCCGCGCCTGGCAACCGCTCGCCCGCGAGGCGCTGAAGGCCGATCCAAAGAACGACACGGCGAACCAGCTCCTGGGCCACACGAAGGTCGGCGATCGCTGGTACAAGTCGAAGACCGAGGCGGACACGGCGCGAAAGGCGGAGCGCGAGGCCGAGATGAAGGCCAAGGGCTTCGTGCGGGTCTCCGACGGCTGGATCGCGAAGGAAGACAAGGCGCTCTTCGAGAAGGACCGGACCAAGTTCACGAAGGACGACGACGGCCGCTGGCGCAGCACCGAAGAGGTGATGAAGGAGAAGGGCTACGTCTACCTGAAGGGCAAATGGACCAAGGCCGCGTCTCCTGAAGACCAGGAGGACATGGCCAAGTTCAAACAGCTCGTCGGCGAGGAAGTGTGGATCCACCGCACGCAGCATTTCCGCCTGGCGATGATGCAGTTCCCACCCTCCAAGATCGAGGAGTACGGCAAGTTCTGCGAAGAGACCTACTCCTACTTCCTGAAGGAGATGGGGAAGCCGGACGATTTCCCGCTTTGGCCCAAGCCCGCCGAGATCTGGTCGTTCAAGGACAAGGCCGTCAAGAACGAGTGGCTGAAGCACTGGCGCAACCGCTACGGAATCGACGACGACAACTTCAAGTGGTTGACGGACGGCACGAACTTCAGCGCCGACCTCCTCGGGTGCATGGTCACCGAGGGCGACGACGACGTCCGCAACCGCCTCGCGCACTTCACTGGCCACTTCACGATCCGTCACTTCTCGCGCGGGCTGAAGGGAACGCCGTCGTGGCTGTCCGAGGCCTGGGGCAACTACCTCGAGCACGCTCGTCTGGGTCAGGGTCACATCGCCTGCTCGACGAAAGCGCAGTACGGCGGCGAAGGCGGCAAGGCGGACAAGCGCCGCTTCTCCACCAAGGACGCGAAGGACCGCTGCAAGGGCATGATGAAAGAGGGCTCGCTCGCCTCCATGGACGAGCTCTCCAAGCTCGACCTGAACAGCCTCACGGGCGACAACCTGGCCGAGGGGTGGGCCATCGTCGACTGGCTCATGACGAACCGGAAGGCCGAGTTCGTCAACTGGCTCGAGAACATGAACACGGCGAGCCAGGAAGAGGCCCTCGGGAAGGCCATCGATGGATGGACCTTCAACAAGCTCGACGAGGAGTGGCGCGCCTTCGTGCGGAAGAAATACTGATCGACCGGCGGTCCGCCCCGCCGGTGCGATCTCATCGCACGGGCCGGTTCGGCAGCAAGAGGCACGCGTTCAGGAACAGGCGCGACAGCGCGTGCCACGCTCCGCGGAAGTTCGGATCGTCGGCAAACAGGACCAGCGATCCCTCCCCGACCGAATCCACCGTCACGTAGCTCCGGCCCTGCAGGGCCTTCGCATCCGCGTCGTTGACGTAGCCCGAGATCGGCGCCGCGTCCTTGAACAGCCCGACGTGTCGGCCAGGCCCCTCGGGATCGAAGGTCGTGAGCCCGGATTTGAACGCGGTGACGTCGCTTCGATACCCGAATGCGAGGGGGTGGCCGGGGTCGAGCTCGACGGTGAAGATGGAACCCGGAGCCTGTCGCTTGCGCGCCTCCGCTTCCTCCTCGTCGATGAACCGCACCTTCCGGGTCGTCGTCTCCGGCTTGGAGTCGTCGCGCTTGGGCTCGCCGCTTCTCACCGAGGAGAAGGCTTCCTTCTCACCGGAGGCCAGCTCGAACGCCGCGGCGCCGATCGCCACGACGACACCGCCATCACGAAGAAATTGACGCATGGCCTCGAGCGCAGCCTTGCTGCGGGGAGCGCGGCCGTCGGGGAGCACCAGCGCCGTCGCCCGCCGCAGATCGATCCGCTCGAGATCGTCGAGGTCGACGACGCCGTGCGGCAGATCGTAGGCGACGTCGAGAACGTAGCGCGCAGCGCCGAAGCTCGTCGAGTCGATGCCACGACCCGCGCCGAGCAGGATCCGCGGCGGTGAGACGAGCCCGAACGACTCGGACCCCAGATCGACGCCCACCGTCGACAACCCGGAGTTCACGGCCTTGAACCGGGCGCCGGTCCGATCCGCGACGCCGGCGATCGTGCTGGCGACGTCGGGGCCATTGTCGCTGCGCCTCACGAGGAATCCCCCGCGCGCGTACTTGATGCCGCCGTGAGTGAACGGCTTGCGGGCGGCGCGCACGCGCACGCCGGCGCGTAGCAGATCCGCCAGGCCGAACATGGACGCGCTGGCCGTGCCGTCCATCAACCAACCGACCGTGGCCTCAGCCTGATCGACGGAACCCGGTCGACGGGCGACGGCGTCCACGCCCTCGAGCTCGACCTCTGGCGGCTGATCGAGTTCGTAGCACGGTACGCCATAGATCAGCGGAAGGCTCCAAGCCGACACGTCGTAGAAATACAACTCGTGGATCTCGGTGCGAGGCTCGAGCAGGGTCTTGGCCAGGCGCTTCAGGGGCTGGTTCATCGGAACGACGTAGGTGCCCGCATCGAACGTGCGATCCACGACGGCCTGCCCGTGAATGTCGCGCGTGCGCGCGACCGTGAAGCCAGCCTTCGTCCTCGCGACTTCGATTCCCTGCAGACGCAGATTTCGGACGAGCTCGTCGGCCCGCGTCGGGTCCTCGGCCGTCGAGAGGACGAACGCGCGAACGGCGCCGCCCTGCCCTTCCTCGATCGCAGACCTGCGGAACGCATGGTAGTCGAGCAGCAATTCCTGCCGCCTCGACACGGCCGTTTCGATGGTTCCGTAGGTGGCGAGCTCGTGGCGGCGGAGGCGGTCGTCGAGCGTGAGGATCTGGCCGTCGCGCCGCACGTAAGCCGCTCCGGAGGTCGAGTGCCCGGCCATCTCGTAGGTCATGCCGATCGCACCGGTCAACGAAGGCCACGAGTCCCCATAACCCGGGTAGAAGAGGTCGAAGTCTTCCGAGGTGTAGTACGGCAGGCCCTGCTTGTCGAATGCGGCGGCATTCCCCTGACCGAAGAGCTTGCCCCACTTCAGGGTGTTCGGCGGGAAGTTGGCGTTGATCGGCTTCTCCGCCGGGAAGAAGAAGTACGTGGATTCGGCGGACATCTCGTGAAAGTCGACGTGCACCTGCGGCGTCCACGCGACGACGTGCGGGAGGCGTGATCGCGTCTCCACCTGCGTGGCGAACGCCCAGTCGCGGTTCAGGTCGAACTGGTAATGGTTCGTTCGCCCGCCGGGCCATGGCTCTTTGTGCTCACGAGCATCCGGGTCCGCGTCGGGCCGCCTCCCGACCACGCTGTTGAACCAGTTCACGTATCGGTCGCGGCCGTCAGGGTTCAGGCACGGGTCGATCACGATCACGGCCTGCGACAACCATCGGGTCGTCTCGGGATCCGTCGCGGTCGCAAGACGGTGCAGCACGACGAGCGACGTCTCTGACGACGACGCTTCGTTGCCGTGCACGTTGTAGGACAACCACACGACGACGGGGAGATCGGCCGCCACCTGCCTGGCATCCTCGCTGGTCGACATCTTTCGCGGGTCAGCGAGCTTCCCGAGACCGGCACGGATCGTCGCCATGCGACGGTGGTTCTCAGGCGACGTCACGGCGAGGAGCAGCAGCTCTCGTCCCTCGTTGGTGCGGCCGTAGCTCTCGAGACTCACGCGATCGGAGCGCTCGGCGACGAGGTGCGCGTAAGCCGCGATGTCGGCGTGCCGCGTGTACACGTCGCCCAATCGGCGGGCGAGGAATGCCTCGGGCGACGGGATCGATGGTCGAGAGGCCGGGCGCGACTCCTGCGCGAACGAGACGGCGAAGGAGCTCACGAACACGAGCAGAACGGCGGACAATCGCATGCCGGACACTCCACTCCGCGGGACCCGACCGAATTCGGACCGCGCGCGGGACGGGGATTGTAGGCGGCGTCCCCTATTCCCGTCGACGGCGTGAGTACATCACCAGGATGCCGACGAAGATCACCACGGTGGCGCCGACCACCGCGACGATCGAGCCGAGCCTGCGATGCTCCGGATTCGAGATCTTCACGGAGTCGAACTTCCTGCGTCCGGCATTCGTCAGCTCGACCGCGTCGGCGGAGGTTCGAACATCGGGGTTGCGCGCCCGATCCACCTCGGCCGGGTCGATCGCCTCCGGGTCCGATCCGGGCCGAGAATCCGTCTCCGGGGATGCCGGCTCCGTCGTGAACCCGTGCTCGCGGATGAGGATCTTCGGCTCCGTGTCGACGAGACGGCGCGTTTGAGGCCGGGACGGCGCCGGGGTCGCAGACTCGCCCTGGGCCGTCACCGCGTGCCCTGACGCGATGGCGAGTCCGAGAACGGCGATGACCGCGTGGCACCTCACTTGGCGGGGCCCGATGTGGCACGGGAATCCGGACTCTGCGCCTGACGCCCGCTGGCCCGCATGGCCTGGATGGCGTTCACGGCCGCATGAAGACACGCCTCGTCGTCGGCCGAGTGCGGTCGGATGGCTCCACCGATGACGATGACGTCCCGATATCCCTTCTCCGCCTCGGACGTCCGTCCGAGCCGGTCCAGGCACAACGCGCGATAGAACCGCACTTGCGTCTGAAGGCGTGAGGGCGTCGCGGGCAGAAGGTCCTCGAGAGCCTTCAGCAGCACCTTCAATGCTTCGTCCGAAGGTGGATCGCCGATGCCGCGCAACGGCTCGATCGCAATCCGGAACCGCGCCTCCACGTCGGTCGGATCGAGGACGAGTGCGTCGTGCCACAGTCTGGCGCCACGCGCATGAAATTCGGGCGGCAGACTCGGATGCTGATAGAGCCCCGCAACGAGGCGCAGGAGGATCGGGTTTGCAGCAGTCTCCTTGGCCGCGCGCTCGAGGTGCGCGAGTGCGCGCGCCGACTCCCGGTTGTCGTCGAGATAGATCTGCGCCAGGGCGATCCGTGCGTCGGGCAGCACGTTGCCAGGCGCGAGTTCGATGGCCTTCTCGAATTCTCCGGCCGCCAGTTCGCGACTGCCGCGACCTGCCATGAGGAGTCCCCAGATCGAGCGGGCTTGATAGGCGTCCGGATTGAGTTGACGCGCGGTCCGGGCCGCGGCGAATGCCTCGTCGGAGCGACCGCGGACGTACATGAGGTTGGCGCGCGCGACGTAGGCGTTCGCCAGATGGGGGTGAAGCGCAAGGCAGCGCGAGAGCGAGGCCTCGGCAGCCACGAGATCCTGCGCGGCGAATAGAACGGCTCCGCGCTCGAGCTCCGCGATGAAGTCCGCCGGCGTCAGCACGGACGCCGTGTCGAGGACGTTGCGCGACACGAGCAGTGAGTTGTCTCGATCGGCGGGGCTCACCTGGGCCGCCCACTTCATGTCGGATCCGATTGCGCGGTCGACGCTCTGGTCGATCCTGGAGTTTCCGCCAGCGAGGGCCACGCACGTGAGTCCCGCCAGGGCGATTGCGCCAAGTCGCCGGACACCGGGCCCAGCCTCCAGGTCGCGGAACCCGGCCGTCGTCGCGGACACGACGGCGCCCGCCACGCCGACGGCGAGCGCAAGACACTCGAATCGCGTCTCGGCGCCCACTGCGGCGTATGCAGCTCCGAGCGCCACGGTCGTCAATGCCACGCTCCACGCAAGCGTGCGGCGACCCGATCGCCACGCATGGGACGCGATCGCGCAACCGACCCCCATGGCGATGACGGATGACGTGGCCAGGACCGACCCCGTCGCCACCATGACGAATCCAGCGAATACCGTGCAGGTCAGCGCAACGACCGCTCCCCGGCCGCTCGGTTCCCCAGCAGGCGCACCGTCGTTCGTCGTCCACGTCGCGGCACCGGCGCCGAGAAGCATGAACATCCAGAGGACGGGCACGGCCCCGTGGAGCGGAAACGAGAACAGCGAGGTGACGGAGACGGCCGTGAGCACGACGAGGATCCCGATCGACGCGAATCGCGTCGTGGTCGCCCGAAGCCTCGCGCGGCATCGCGCCCAGGTCGTCCCGATCGCGAGCGACAGCAGCAACGCTCCGACGAGGCCGTATTCGGTCACGAATTCCAGGGGGTCCTGGTGTGGGTGGTCCGGGTAGCGCTCGAGCGTGTACGTGCCGGGAACGTGAACCGCCGCCTTCCTGGAGACCGACGGGTAGATGACGACCCAGTTCCCGGGGCCGACTCCGAGAAACGCATCGAGCGGGCTGCGCTCCGAAACCTGCTGGAGCCACGCGCGCGTATTGGCCCACAGCGTCAGGCGTTCTCGCACCGTATCCCGTGCCGGGTCAGGCCGGTGAATGAGCTGCTCGACGCGATCGGCGATGGACTCACGGGCCCCGCCTCCCCGGCCACCGATCATCTCGACGCGCGCCATCGCCGCCCCCGCCGCGGCAAGTGCGAGGAGCCCGGCCAACGCGACGACCAGGCGCCGACGCCGACCGATCGAGTCGACCCCAAACACGTAGGCGGCCGCGAGGAGGGCTCCGACGACCACGAGGGCGACCCACGCGCCGCGGCTCCCGGTCACGAGGACGTACGCCGCGCAGATGAGCAGCGCGACCAGCCGGCTGGTCGCGCCGAGGATGCCCAACACCAACGCGGCCGGCGTAGACCGGGTCGCCGCGATCCCACCCCACAGGCGCGTCAGGTGGGCGGCAGCGCCCGCCGCGACCACCTCCGCGGCAACATTCGGGTGCCCGAAGACGGATGCGAACCCGTCGCGGGTCGGGAGTCGGGAGAACCAACGGCCCAGCAGGCATTCCCGGTGAAGCCACCGCGCGACCGGGGCCAGGGGTCCGAACGTCTCGTAGGAAAGGTCCGCGCGCGCGAGCGAGGCCAGCGCGTCGTAGACGGCGCGGATGACGGCGGACACCGGTCCCCAGCCGAGGACGTCGGGCGTCGGGGGACCGGCGGCACCGGGCGCCGCGGCGCCGGGTGCGCGCGGCGGCCACGGCACATACCCCCACCAATCGAGTTGTTGCTGTTGGACGAGCCCAATCAGTGCCACACCGCAGGCCGCCCAGCCGCAGGCCTCGAGCACGATCCCGACCCGCCTGGCCGACCTCAGCACAACCGCGCCAACGACCCACGCGGGAATCGCGAGCAGGACCAAATCTCTAATTCCCTCAATCGCAACCGCCGGTGATGTAGCCATGGCCGCCGTCGCGACCCCGACGGCAGAGAGTGCAAGGAGCGCCAGGGCGGGAACGAGCGGGATCGCCCGGCACCCTCTCCGCGAAATCCATGACACACAGGCCAGTCCGCATATCAGGGCGGCGCCCCATGCCTTCTTCGGGACTGCGAATGCCTCGCGGGCCGACCGCTCGTAGAAGAACACGACGACGAAGCAGGCCAATGCGGCCACGCATGCAAGGATCCTCGGGGGCAGGCTGGCCACGCGAACTCCGGACGCGAGAATGCCGGAGGGCCGTGTTTTCGTCGAGTTTTCGCCGGAGTCCGTCACGTCGTGGGCGCGATCCTACGCCGCTGCGACGCGCTCCGAAACGGAAGCGGCCGTCCGCCGCCCGTCATCCGGCCGAAGCTGTTTTCGTGTTCCTGCCGTCGGGGGGTATAGTCCGCCCATGTCCGATGCCGCGCGTCGGACGCCGCCCTACCGACCCCGGGAGGGTGCGGACGAGAACGTCGAAGGAGCCCGCTCCCAGTTTCTATAAACTTCGAAACGGAGCCGAGTTGACCTGTTGACCCATTTGCGCCGAAGACTTAAAAGAAGCGGCCTCGTGGAATTAGAAGGCTCGAGCGGCAATGAACTCGAACGAGTGCACGCCTGTCGAGCGGTCGAACACGTCGGCGACGGCAGCGCGGGAATAGACGTTGTGGGAGGAAAGATCCGATGCTCGTAACGGGCAGCCCGACCGGGAAGACTTGTTGTTTGTTGGCGGTAATCGCCGCTCTGAGCCTGACGATCGCTGGCTGCGGCCACGATCACGTCCACCGCGGAGGCGGGGGGCCGGCTCCCCTCCAGATCACGATCACTGGCTGTGATGCGACGACATTCGCCGCGCAGGGCGTGGTCTGCGTCGATTTCACGATCAGCGGCCCCCCAGGCACCTACGACATCGTCGCGCAGTACGTGCTTCCGGCTGCAACGAGCGCCGTCACCGCTGCCGAAATTTCCGCAGCCCTGCAGACCCAGCTCGGCGTGACGAGCAACATCGCGAACCTCGTGATCGCATTCGACGGCCAGTCGGTGCCGGGCCGGTTCTGCTGGAACGCAGGCGCCAACCTGGGATTCACCGCAGCCAACGGCATCGCGTTGTTGCTGGACCTCGTCGCCGACGGCACGACGGCATCCCTCGACGGTGATTCCTGCATCGTCAACTACACGGGCGGCGGCGCCGCGTCCGGGTCGAGCGGTGCTGGCGCTGGCACCGGCGGCCTCACGGGCCGCGCGAACCAGTGTGATCAGGCCGTCGGTTCGAAGGGCCTGGTGATCGCCGGCGGTCGGACGAATTCGCTCTCGGGCCTGACGGCTTTCGACACGGTCGACCGTTTCGTCATCGACCCGAACACGCTCACGCACACCCGCACGACTGCCGGCACCATGGCCCAGTCGCGCGATGACCACGCCTGCGCGTTCTTCTTCGACGCCACGACCGGCAGCGTTCGCATGTTGGTCGCCGGTGGTACGAACACCCCGGGCTCCGGCGCGGCGAGCAGCACGGCTGACATCTACTGCTTCACGCCGACCGAAGTGGTCCTTCCGACGACCGGCCCCATGGCCGCTGCACGCCGGGGCCACACGGCGACGTGGATCCCGTCGAACAAGGTCATCGTCATCGGTGGAAATACGGGCGGCGCGACGCCCACCGGCCTCTCGTCGATCGAGTCGTTCGATCCGACGACGGGTACGTTCACGACCCTCTCGGTCGCACTGGGGACGCCGCGTACCGGGCACACCGCGACCCTGCTCGCGAACGGCAAGATCCTCGTGGCCGGTGGGTTCGATCCTGCCGCCCCGACGACGCCGCTGAGCGCCGAGCTCGTCGATGCCGTCGCGCTGACGGCAACGGTCGTCGCTGGTGGCCCCGTCGACCACCTCCAGCACACGGCAACCCGCCTCGCAAACGGCTGGGTCCTCATCGCCGGTGGTCAGGAAGTGTCCAACCCGAGCAACGTCGTCGACCACTCGCTGGTCTTCATGCCCGAGCTCGGCGCCGCTGGTGCCTTCACGTCCACCACGCCCATGATGGGCACGGCCCGCGCCTTCCACGGTGCTTCGCTCCTCGGCGACGGCCACGTCCTGATCACGGGTGGTGTCACGGCCGCAGCCGGCAACGCAACGACGTCGGCCGAGCTGTTCCTCCCGGAAACGCTGTCGTTCACGTCGGTCGCGTCCATGGGGACGGCCCGCGCCGAGCACAGCTCGACCGCCATCTCGTGCGGAGCGGTCGTGATCGTCGGTGGTCGCGCCGATTCCACGAACTACATCGACACCATCGAGCTGTACCCGTTCGACAACGCAGTGCCCGTCATCGCGGCGGCAGTCACGGCGACGAGCGGAACCGCCGGCACGATGTTCGTCAACGTCAGCGTGTCCGATGCCAACAACGACGGCGGCTACGTCATCATCCGCTTCCGCCAGGGCTCCGGCCCGTGGCAGCTGGCGACGATCGACCAGCAGTTCCCGTCGACGGTTGCCGGAAACTTCCCGACGATGCAGGTGACGGGCAATTCCGCGATCCCGTCGTTCTACAACTTCCGCTGGAACTTCGCCGCGGACGGTGTCGCCTCCGGCGCGACCGTGACGATCGAAGTCCTCCCGATCGGCGCGGTGCTCGGTTCGGCCAACCAGTTCTCCGCAGTCACTCCTTGATCGCGAACGCCCGCTGAAACCCGGCCCTGTCGCCCTCGTGGCGCCAGGGCCGATTTCATTTTCATGGGGCCTATCCCCGGAAACCCGGAACGTGCGCCGGCATCCGACCCACCATGCCGCCCTCACCCTCCGACACCCTTCGAGAGCTCGGGGCTCGCATCTTCCAAGGGCTGGCTGACGCGATCCAGAAGCCCCGGCTCACGCTCGGCGGTTTCGAATGGTCGCTGGCTTCCATCGCCGACTTCGCCGTCGTCGTCTGCGTCGGAGTCGTGATCGCTCGGCTCGTCGCCAACCGACTGGTCGATCCCATCTTGCGCCGCGCCGGCGTTCGGCCGGGTCGCCGCTTCGCCTTCGTCGCATGCCTTCGCATCGTTCTCACCTTGCTCGCCGTGGCCGTGGGCACGGAGCGGCTGGGTTGCGATGCGACCGGCCTGGGCGTGCTCCTGGGCGTACTGGGACTCGGTGTCGGATTCGGGCTCCAGGACGTCGTCCGTAATCTCGCAGCCGGGATCATCCTGCTCACGTCGCGACCAGTGGAAGTCGGTGACCTGATCGAGACATCGGGAGTCCTCGGACGGGTGCGCTCCATCGGACTGCGCACGTCGCTCCTCGTCAGCACGGACAACATCGCAGTCCTCGTTCCGAACGGAGAGCTCGTGTCGAAGGCGGTTACGAACTGGACGCACGGCGACCCCCGGGTCCGGATCCGCCTCCCCGTATCTGTCGCCTACGGCTCCGATCCGGAGCGGGTGATCGACGTGCTCTCGGAGTGTGCCCGCATCGACCCCCTCACGCTCCCCGACCCCGCGCCCGACGTCCGTCTCGTGCGCTTCGGCGAGTCATCGCTCGACTTCGAGATGCTCGCCTGGACGAAGCTCGACGACGAGGACCCGGGTCGCTATCGGAGCCGGATGAACCTCCACATCCATCGCGCACTCACGGCGTCGGGGATCGAGATTCCGTTCCCCCAGCGTGAGATCCGCGTGCGCTCGACGACGTGCGACGGTCATCATCCACGGATTGCACCAGCGGCGATCGCGCGCGGATCCGCAACGTCGGGGATCAGCGCTGCGATGCAGCCCGCTCCGCGCGATGACGCGCCGCCGCCTCGACGTGGCGGCGGAACAACGCGAGGTTGAAATCCAGGTTGTCGACCAACAACTCGGGGTGCCATTGCACACCAAGCACGTAGGTGTGCGTCGTCGATTCGATGGCTTCGATGATCCCATCGGGGGCCTGGGCCGTGACGCGGAACCCCGGCGCCAAGCGCTTGACGGCCTGATGATGGTAGGAGTTCACCCGGACGCGGGACTGGTTGATGATCCCGGCGAGCATCGTCCCTGGCGCGACCTCCACGGTGTGCGACGGCCACTCCTCAGAGAACTGCTGGAAGTGGCGGATCGTCTCGCTCCCGTGTTGCGAGCCGAGGTCCTGATAGAGGGATCCGCCGGCGGCGACGTTGAGGATCTGCTCGCCGCGGCACACGCCGAATACCGGCAGATCCTCCGCCAATGCACGCTTGGCGAGGTAGAGCTCGGTCTCGTCGCGGAGCGGATCGACATCCTGGAGTTTCTGGAACGGCTCTTCGCCGTAATGGAACGGGTCGACATCCATTCCGCCGGGCAGGAGCAGGCCGTCGAGCAGGCGAAATGCGCCCTCCAGCAACTGCATGTCGCGCGACTGCGGCAGGATCACCGGCAATCCGCCGGCAACCTCGACGGCGCGCACGTAGGCGATCGCCACGCCGTAGCGGGGGTAGGCACGCTCCGAATGGAAGAACGGGATCGTGCGCGGCGTGATTCCAATGACGGGGCGGGTTTGCATCGCGGAAGATTATCCCCTGCGAGACGGGTCCGCAAAGGCGATCACTTTCCGCCGGTCGGCGCGGACGGCCGTGACTCAGCCCAGTTTCCCCGGCAGAAATCGGCGATGAGCGCACCGACGCTCGGGTGGAGCGATCGGGCGACATCGGCGCCGCCTGGCGTTCGCCCGGCGGCCGTCCCTTCCGGAACGAGCAGGAAATCGTGGTCCGCGTGGTCGAGAAGCTGGAATCGCACACGGCCGGCCGTCGAGAAAGCGAGCGACGCACGAAGCAATGCGACGTGTGCCGGTGGGACGAACGGATCGGCCGCACCGTGGATGACGAGGGCGGGAACGCTGACCTCGGCCAGAAGGCTCGCGGGATCGCGACGCGCAAGATCCCGCATGAGCTTCTGTCCCGCGGGCGACGGAGCATCCTCCGCCAATTGCTTGAGCTCGGCGATCTCGTTCCGCACGGCGGCGACGGCAGCTTCGATGTTCTCGTCCTTCTCCCCCGATGCGCCGAGCGTCACGCGCAGGCGAGCCTCGAGCGAGTCGGCAATTCCGCGCCCAGGGCCCGCGAGGGTGACGATCGATTGCACCCTGCCAGCGGACCCCCTCGCGAGTTCACAGGCGACGAGCGCGCCTTCCCCGTGGCCTACGGCGACGACGCGATCGCGTGCGATCCGTGGATCCTTCGACGCCGCGTCGAGAACTGCGACCGCGTCGTTCACGAGATCCTTCAGTCCCGGCTCGGGGCCTCGACTCTCGCCCGCACCGCGCTTGTCGAAGCGCGCCGTGGCGAAGCCGCGCTCGGCCAGGTCCGCCGCGAGTTGTGCCAGCAGCGCCGCCTGACTTCCCGGACCCACGCCATCCCGGTCGCGCTCTCCCGCGTCACCGAGGAACAACGCGAACGGCACGGGGCGGCTGAGGTCCTTCGGCAACGCGAGCGTCCAACCGATCCGAACCTCACCTGCGTCGATCGTCGCGCGCGTCTCGGCGACGTGCGGTCGAGCGGCGCGACTCGCCGTACCGGCAGGCACGATTTCCCTCGCCCCCGTGCCCGGAAGGACCATGCGGGCGAAGCGCCCCGCCGAGTCCCGCGCCACGGTGAATCCGCCGCCCGTGAGCGCGACGAAGCGGGCTCCAGCCTCGCGAGTCTCGATGACGACGGTCCGGATCTCCCAGTCGGGCAGGACCAATGCACGGAAGTTCACCCGCGCCGGGTCGAGCAGTGGCGGGATCAAGAGCTCCGGCGCCGCCGCGTCGACGACCGCGTCGAACGCAGGCCCGACGACCGTGCGCGTGCGGGATCCGACGGGCCCCGATTCGCGGCCCCGAGCCCCCGTATCCGTCGCGGTGATCGAGACCCGGGAGACGAGCGTGCCATCCCGTGCAGTACGCAGCTCGCGTTCGTAGTTGCGCACCCATCCCTTCTCGTCGAACTCGACGCGGGCGCGAAGCCGTGTCCCCGCATCGTCGGCGGTCGGCTCGGCGAAGCCCTCGACACGGATCTCGCCGGTAAGTCGGACGAGGGTCGAGGAACCCAGGTCGCCCTCGTTGGAACGATGGACGAGCTTCCACTCGGTGGGGCTCTGCTGGGCGGCCGCGGCGACCGCGACGATCAGCGCGGCCACTGCCGCGCAGGCGATGCGGCGCGCAGTTTCAAACGGGTCCATGAAGGCCTGGCTTTCTTGATGTCGCTCCGTCGACGGCACATCATACCGGCCCATGTCCGGGCCACCCACGGAGGCGCGCACAGCATTCGCCCGGCGCCGGCTTCGGCCCGCGCCTTTCGGGGCGGTCCTGTTCCTCGCGATGTGCGCAGGTTGCGCCACGCCTCAGCCGCCCCCCGCCGACACTCCACTGGCTGCAGCACTGACGTTCTTCGGGACGATCCAGACGGTCGACGGAACTTCGCCCGAGCCCGAAGTCGTCGTCATCCGCGACCGTCACGCCACGGGGGGTGGCATCACCTACGTCGACGACGAGCTCCGCGCGTTGCAGAAGGAGCATCACGCTCTTGTGACGTACCTGGTGGGCCGCGGATTCCACCTGTTCGGCTGCGAATTCAGAAAGGGTCCGCTTCCCACCGATGGCGTCGGGCAGGAGCACCTGGGCCATCTCGAGTGGGCCGCCGAGAACGGCGACGACCCGAACCGCTGGTCGGTCTATCAGCCCCTGCGCTACCAGCACGACTTCGGCCCCAAACTCCTCGTCGTCGGCGTCGAGGATCCCGACCTCTACGACGCGGACGTGTCGTCGGTCGAGAAACTGACCGAGACCGCCCGGCTGCAGCGCCGACCGGATTGGACCTCGGGCCCGACGGACGCGGACCTGAAGCGCCGCGAGGTCGAGCTACTCGGGAACATCCGCAAGAACGTCGCGCGCCGAGGTGCGGCAGCAGCGCGCAACCTGGCGGCGCTCCTCGTCGAACGCAAGGAGCGAAGGGCGATCCTGATGCTCGGCGCAGCCCACGTGCCGGCAGCCTCCCTGACGCTCGCGGATCTCGGCATCCGCCACCACGTCTTCACGGCGGCGAGTTTCGAGCGGCGCGCGCCGCAGCGGCGGTGACGGGCCGGCGAGCGTTCCGCCGGCCATCGCGGCGCCCGGCGGCGCTGCCCGACCATTCCGCCCCACGACCGTTGACGGGCTGCCGCGCGCGGCCTTAGGCTCCGCCCCGGAACAACGCGCCTGACTCCTGCACTCCCGCCCGACCCAAGAGCGGCGGATGGCGGAGGTCACCGTTCATGCGTTCGATCGCAGCATTCTCGGTTGTCGCACTCGTACTCGGCACGGCGACCACATCGGCACAATTCCAGTCGCTGCCGGCAGGCCTGGAGCAGACGGTCGGGACGTCGGGGACGTCCGACCCGCTCGCCAACACCCCCGACGGGAAATGGCACTTCGTCTACGACACGCGCCACTTTCCGCTGAACACTTGCATCAGGATCACGGAGCTCTATTTCCGACCGAAGTGGAGCCTCTCCACGCAATACACCGTGGCAGCGTTCTCGTACGCGAATCTCACGGTCACGATGGCCTATGCGGCGAACGACTACCGCTACGCGACCTACGCGACGAACTTCGCCGCCAACATGCTCGGGAGCGTCCAAGTGCGCACCGGTCCCCTCAGTGCGGGGCCGTTTGCGCCGGGCCCGGGGCCCGTAGGCACGTGGGTCCCGCTCGGCCTGCAAGTCCCGTTCGATTACGACCCGACCCTCGGCTTCGATCTCGTGATCGAGGTCGCGAAGTGCGGGACGACGTCGTCCTGGGGCACGCAGCTCGACGTGGCAATCGGCAGCGTCGGTGGCCTCGGCGCCATGCGTTACGGCAACACGTCCAGCTGCACCGCTGCGAGCTGGACGACGACCCAGTTCAACCCCGTGAACGAAAGCGCCCCCATCGTGGGAATCGCCTACGTCCCGAATTTCGGAGGATGCGCGAACTCACTCGGCCAATACCAAACGAATCACTACGGAGCCTCCGTCTCGATCGACGGGGCCTCCGATCCGGGAACGCTCGTCCCCATGAACTACGCGCGCTTCGGCGGCGAAGCCGGAGTCGCCAACCTTCGCGCAGGCGCATGGCAGACCGGTCGCCCCTTCGATTTCCTGCTGACGGCGGCGGCGCCGGCCGTTCCAGCGAACGCCGGCGGACTCGTCACCGCCGGAGGCCAGAAGGTGAACGTCGACCCTCTCCTGGCCACCTGGATCCTCGGTGGCGCCACGGCGAGCTTCGCCGTTCCGTGGCCCGGATCCATCGACGCGAGGTTCCGCCAGCCAGCGGCCGCGTCGACGTTCACGTATGCAACGCAACTGCTCATCCTGGATCCGACGATGCCGGATGGCTTCAACCTCAGTCACGTGCAGAACGTCACCGTCGCACCACCGCCAGGCGACATCGTCGTCGAGGCATCGGGACCCACGGACCGCAACGCGGACGTTCGCCGCGGATTCTGGAGAGTGCTGCACCTGGGTGGTGCCGCGGCAACCCCCAGGGATCCGATCACCCGCGTCGTCCTCGATTGGTCGGCGTCCAGCGTTCCGGCGCAGACGGCTCGACACTTCGACGCCGGCGCTGGCGGGGTGACCGACCGGTTCGAGGGCGGCAACAGCGTCGCGCCAGGATGCCGGGGTACGTATCGCAAGGCCAGTGACATCGTGTGCGGTCTGGACTATTCGGGCACTCCCGCATCCATCTGCGATCCGGCGGCGAACACGGGCGCGCGCCTCCAGCTTCCGCACTCGACTTACCCGACGAATCTCTGGTTCCGCCGGCTCGAATTCAACTTCGCACCGGGTGTGTTCACGGGACAGACCTTCGAGTTCGACTGCCCGACCGTCGTTCCGCCAAGCAGCACGGCGGTGCCCGGCGGCGCGATGGCCGGTCTCGCCGTCACCGTGACGACGACGAGTCCCACGGGAACGCCGACGTCGTACACGGGCTTCCTGACGCTCGACCCGACCAACGCGTCACGCGCATCGGTCGCATTTTGATGGCCACTCGAAGATCCGGCGAGCGCGCACACATCGCCATCGGAGTCGAAAGATGAGGAACTTGTCGATCGCAGCGTTCGTGATCGGTTCGGCAGTCGGGCTCTGCACGGCGCAGTCTACGCCCGACGAGGTGACGCGGTCCCGAAGCAACCGTTCGGCGATCGACTGGGGACTCCAAGCAGAGCTCGCGAGGCAGCACGTCGCATTTCGCGCGTTCTCGGCCGCGCACCCCGGATGGAGCGCCCTCTTCGACCCGCGGACCCGGCAGCCCATCGCCGCGACCGGACCGGGGATTCAGCTGGTCGGACCAGGTGCTTCGGAAGCCGAGATCCGCAACGCTGCCGAGGACGTGAATTCCCGGCTCGTCGCCGGGATCTGGGGCTGTGATCCGACCCAGCAAGCGCTCGCATCGGCCGTACGCGCGGGCAGGCTCTGGTATCTCCACTTCGTTCAATCCGTCGGCGGGATGCGGATCCAGAACGCGGGACTCGAGCTGCGAATCGACGAGTCGGGCCGACTCGTGATGTTCGGCGGAGAGATCCACGCGACGGGCGACTGGAAGCCCCGGCGCGAGATTTCACCAGCGCAGGCCTGCGAAGCCACACGCATGGACGCCCGGTTGACGTCAGCGCTCGCGTTGCAGTCGGCCGAAGTCGCCGCGATCAGCGAGGTGATCATCGTGCGAGAGACCGACGCGGCGCGAGTTCTCGTTCCATGCATCGCCGTGACGTCGCGCTGGGACGCGCCCGACGGGCCGCGCTCGTGGACGACTTTCGTCGACGCCGAGACCGGAGCCGTCGCGGAATCGAAGAGCGACGTGCTCTCGTGCCGGGCCGAGGATCCATGCCCGAGCATCGACGGGACGTCGTGGGGCTCGGCCCGGTCGGAGACTGGCCGCCCTGCGGCCGCACCACCAGGCGTTCTTTCCGGGCTCGTCACCGGGTCGGTGCACGAGGGGCGTCTTCCGTGGCAAACACCGGTGCCGCGCGCGCTCCCTGGCGTGACGGTCACCGTCGATGGGGCGACGACCACGTCGGACGGGACCGGCTTCTACACGTCGCCGACTCTCGGGTCGATCGCCGTGGTTTCGTCCCTGCTCAACGGCCCCTGGGTTCGCTGCACGGCCGCATCGCCGCTCGCCAACGTCACGCAACTCGCGCCCGCTGGGACGTGGAACGTGGCGTTCACCGACCAGAACTCCACCGTCACGCAGCGCAACCTCACTTACTTCCTCACCAAGGCCCACACGATCTTGAAGGCCCGCGCGCCGTCGAACGTCTGGGCGGACTCGCAACTGCCGGGAACGCTCGGAGGGCTGACTCCCGGCGTTGCGGCCTTCGATCCGCTGACGAACGCCGTTCAATTCAGCGCGGCGGGAAATGGAATCTACGACACGGCGACGATGCCGTCGCTCATGGTTCACGAGTACGGCCACTTCATCACCGTGAACACCTACAAGGCGAACGGGCGGATCATTCCCCAGGACCTGGGCGAAGGACTTTCCGACGCCATGGGCGCGATCGTCGAGAACACACCGCGCATCGGTGATGGCTGGCAGGGACCGGGCACCGTCGTTCGCGACCTCACCGTGGGCTGCCAATGGCCCTCGTCGTGCGGAACCCAGATCCATCAAGTTGGCCTCATCCTGGCCGGCGCTGCGTGGGACACGCGCAACCTGTTCGTCGCGCGATACGGGCCAGCCGGCGCCGTCACCTTCGAGGAGCGGTTCTATCGCCACTTCGCAGGCACGCCGCTGAGCTTCACGCTTTCGATCCTCGAGATGCTGCTGCTCGACGACGACGACGGCGACGTCACGAATGGGACTCCGAACGCCGACCTCTTCTTCCAGGGGTTCACGCTCGGTCATGGGATCCCGTTCCCGATCCCCCCGGTGACGATCGCGCCGGTTCCGATCCAGGATTCGATGGACCAGTACCAGTCCTACCGATTGCAATGCCGCGTGACGTCGCTGCGAGCCCTGTCGACCGTCGTCGCCGACGTGTACTGGAGGCTCGATGGCGGAAGTTGGACTCAGCAGCCCATGGCTCCGGTCGGAGGATCGGACTGGGCGGCGCAGATACCCGTGCAGCCCGTCGGGAGCATCATCGACTACTACTTCCAGGCAAGCGACTCGGCATCGGCCGTCGGAACGTCGCCGCCGTCGGCGCCGATCCAATTCCACACGCTCCACGTGTTCCGGCGAACGACGGTGCTGCGTGAAGGGTTCGAGGCCAACGCCGGCGGCTGGGTTTCGGGCGCGGGCCCCAACCCGGCGTACGGCGGATCCGGTACGAACGACTGGATCCGAGGCGTGCTCACGAACACGCCCCACTGCATTCCCTGCCTGTCCAACATCCTGCTCAACTACGACCCGCACGCCGCGGCCGAGGGAAGCTTCGTGTTCGCGACGCGCATCGCGACGGCCAACCCTCCGACCCCGAACGGGAACGTCTTCTGGTCGACGCCGGTCTACAGCGGGAACACGCTGCAATGGCTCGACTCACCGCAGGTCGACTGCTCCCAGCTCGATCACGTCCGGCTCGCCTACCGTCGCTGGCTCACGGTCAGCGACGACGGGGCATCCGGCGACCGCGCGCGGATCTACGCACGCAGCGCGTCCAGCACGTTCACGACGCTCTGGCAGTTCGCCCCCGGAAGCGGGTCGTTCCTCGACTACTCGTGGAAACGGCAGGTGCTGGACCTCGCGGCGGTCGCCGATCTCCAAACCGGTGTCCAGATCCGCTACGACCTCCTGTCGGACCCGGGCGGGAGCCTGGGCGGGTGGAACGTGGACGACGTGCGGATCTACGGCCATCATGTGACGCGGCCACCGCCGCTCGCAGGATCCGGATCCCAATCGCCCGGGGGGACGTTCACGCTGACCGTGAACGGCGATGCGGGCGATCCCTACGTCATCTTCGCGTCGATCGCACTCGCGCCTACCTTCTACCCCGGATTCGGCATGGCGAGCATCGACGTGTACGACCCGGCGAGCGTCATCCCCATCGTCCTCGCGGGCACGATCCCGGCTGGCGGCTCGGCGAACTACAACTTCGTCGTGCCGAACGCGCCTGGGGTCAGCGTGCATTTCCAGGGGATCGTGGGCCTCGACGGAACCACGTCCGAGGGCGTGATCACACCGGTCGTGACCGTGTCGATCTGAGTGCGGAGTCGCAGCGATCTGGTAACCTTCGCGTTCGGGGAAGACTGGGCGATCGCGTCGCGCATCCGCGCGCCGAGGAAAGTCCGGGCTTCACAGGGCAGGATGGTGGCTAACGACCACCGGCCGCAAGGCCCGGGACAGTGCAACAGAAAGCAAACCGCCGATGGCCGCTCACGCGGATCAGGCAAGGGTGAAACGGTGGGGTAAGAGCCCACCGCCGCGACGGTGACGCCGCGGGCACGGCAAACCCCATCCGAAGAAAGACCAAATAGGACAGGAGCCGGCGCAAGCCGGCAAGGTGCGGCCCGCACCTTCAAACTGTCGGGTAGGTCGTTCGAGGCGTCCGGCAACGGCCGTCCCAGATGAATGACCGCCGCCTCCCTCGGGGAACAAAACCCGGCTTACAGGTCTTCCCCTCCGTCGCCGGCGAGGGCCGGCGGCGGGCTTCTCCTCCCACCGTTGGACCGGTCGGACGGACGCGGCCCTTCCGCATCGCACGCCGGATGGTCAGCGCATCGTGAGGCGGGAGCGCCGTTGCGCGCCGCTCGGCCGGAGGCTCGTCACGACCCGCGTCCGCGAAAGACGCGCCGCCGGGAACGCGCATCTCAACCCAGCGGGCACGCGACGGTCGAACGCCGAGACGGCCCGATCGCGGCATCGCACCGAAGCGCCCGGAGGCAGGACGTGAACCCGGGCAACCCGGCTGCAACACGCCGCCGCCAGCGATACGGGGCGGCTCGGCGAAGGTGCGTTCCCGGGGACGGTGGAGGCTACGGGTCCGGCCCCATTCGGTGTGCGGCCCGAGGCGCCGAGGTGGACGGACGGGTTGCCCGATGTCGTCACGAACCCGGCGACCGTCACGGCGGGGCTCCCATCGACGACGCGCGCCCACCGCGCTCGTTGGGCAGCACGGCCTGCCGCGCCAGCTCGGACACGACCACTACGCCCGCCCGGCGCGCGCGCCGTCGGGCGTCCGAGGGCCGAGCCAGCCGGTCTACACGTTGAAGCGGAAGTGCATGACGTCGCCGTCCTGGACGACGTAGGTCTTGCCTTCGATCCGCAGCCGCCCCGCCTCCTTGGCGCCGGCCTCCCCCTTGCAGGAGAGGTAATCGGCGTAGGCGATCGTCTCGGCGCGAATGAAACCGCGCTCGAAGTCGGTGTGGATGACGCCCGCCGCTTGCGGCGCAGTCGCCCCCGCGGGAATGGTCCAAGCCCGGGCCTCCTTGGGCCCCGCCGTGAAGAACGTGCGAAGTCCGAGCAGCGAGTAGCCCGCGCGGATCACGCTGGCGAGCCCCGTCTCCTTCAAGCCCATCTCCTGGAGGAACGTGGCTCGTTCCTCCTCCGGAAGCTGGGCGACCTCCGCTTCGAGCTTCCCGCAGATGACGACGACGCCCGCGCTCTCGGATTTGGCGATACGGCGAACTTCGTCCACGTATTTCGCGTTCCCGTCCGGTAGGTCCTTTTCGTGCACGTTCGCCACATAGACCACGGGCTTGCCCGTGAGGAGTGACAGCTCCTTTCGGACGAGGGGTCCGAACGTGGGATCGTCACGCCATCCCTCGAGCGAGCGAATGGGCTTGCCGGAGTCGAGGTGCGCTTCGGCCTTGTCGAGAAAGTCCATCTCGGCCTTGGCGCCCTTGTCTCCCGTGCGAACGACCCGCGACGTCCGCTCCTTGCGCTGCCGGACCGTTTCCAGGTCCTTCAACGCCAGCTCCGTATCGATCACGCCGATGTCCCGCTCGGGATTGGGCGCTCCGTCGACGTGGATCACGTCCGGGTCATCGAAGCAGCGCACGACGTGCGCCACCGCCTCGACCTCCCGGATGTGACTGAGAAACTGATTCCCCAGGCCTTCCCCTTTGCTGGCACCTCGAACGAGGCCCGCGATGTCCACGAACTGCATGAGCGTGTGGACGATCTTCGCCGGATTCACGATCGCGGCGAGGGACTCGAGACGGGGATCCGGAACGGCCACCGTTCCCACGTTGGGCTCGATGGTGCAGAAGGGATAATTGGCGGCCTGCGCGTTCTGCGTGGCCGTGATCGCGTTGAAGATCGTGGACTTGCCGACGTTCGGCAGACCGACGATGCCGCACTTGAACCCCATGGACTCTCCGGTGGCTATCGGGAACGAGACTCGCGGACGTGCACGGTAGGCCGCGCGTGCGGGCAGGACAAGCGTCTCCGACCCCCGGTGACGCTCCGATGGCCCTGGGAAACACCGATTGGAAGGAATGACGATGGGAACGCCGACCCGCGACGACGTCTGGTTCTGCCTGCATCTTTACGAGCAGCGCCGCGAGCCCGTGCTGCGCGAAGCCCGCGAGTGGATGAACAACTTCACGCCGAAGACCTTCAAGGAAGTCGAAGCCGTGATGACCGGCAAGGCCGGGCCCGACGCCAACCGTTTCTGGCGGCAGGCGACGAGCTACTGGGAGATGATCGCGACGCTGCTGCTCTCAGGCGGAGTCTCGCCCGAGTGTCGGGACCTGTGCGTGAAGACGTCGCGCGAGTTCTTCTTCCACTTCTCGAAGATCGCCCCCTTCATCGACCAGATCCGTGCGGCGTCGCGCCCGACGGCGTTCCAGAACACCGAGGCGTTGTGCCGTTCGCTCCCCGATCACGACCAGCTCCTGGCCTATTTCACCGCCATGAACGATCGGATCCGCGCGGGCAACAAGAAGCAGGCCTCGCCGAAGAAGCGCGCGCCGAAGAAGCGCGGCCGATAGAGGAACCGGGCGCCGCCGCGCCCGCTGGTGCGATCAAGGGAGGCGACGCCCCGCCTCCCGACGACGGCCGCGCGAGCGAGCCTGCCGGGGCGTCGCGGTTCAGGACGAACACTCGGACCTGCGCGGGGCGGCCGTTGGCAGCCGCCCGATGCGGGGTCCCCTGCCGCGAATCAGGGCAGGTAGATGTAGCGCTGGCAGGAGCTGCAGGTGAGCAACTGTCCGGCCATCGCACGGTGTTCCTCGTTCGGCGTCGCTGCCGTGTAGCAGCCCTGGCAGATGCGGTTGACGATCGGCGCGATCGCCACGCCGTTGCGGCGCGTCAACAACACCTTGTACTGCGTCAGGATGTCCCGATCGCAGGGTCGCTCCGCTTCCTTCGCGAGGACATCCAGCTCTTCGAGCCGCGTGAGCGAATTGAGCGCGTTCTTCGACACCTCGGCGTCGACTCGCTTGGACTCGTCCGTCACGACGCGAAGGGCGTCCTGGGCCTCGTTGTGGGTCTTCTTCGCAGCCTCGAGCGACTCCATGTGCTGGAGAATCTCCGTCTCGATGAGCGAGTTGTCCGCCTTCTTGCCCTTGATCTGATTCTCCATCGTCCGGTATTCGCGACCGGAGTGGAGAAGGCGCATCTGCTCTTCGAGCTTCTTGAGCTGCTCCTCGCCGAGCTTCACGCGCAGCTGCGCGTCGGCGAGGGCTTTCTCCTTCTCGATCTTCTGGGCTTCGGCCTGCGCCGCGACCTGTCGGGCGGCCGCCAGGCGCTTGCGGGGATCCTCACGGCGCTTCTCGCCGGCCTCGAGCACCTTGCGAAGCTGCCAGCGCTCGGCGTCGATCTCTTGCAGTTTCAGGAACGATCGCAGTTTCTCGTTGATCGGCATGGACACCTCACCGCCGACAGCCAGTGCACCACAGGACGGCCGGCGGGGTGGCGACCGTCATGATTGAGTCGAGCCCTCGAGGAAGCCTTCGAGCTTCCGGGCGCGCATCGGATGCTGGAGTTTCAGCACTGCCTTCGCTTCGATCTGCCGCACGCGCTCGCGCGTCACCTTGAAGATGCGGCCGACCTCTTCGAGCGTGTACGTGTAGCCGTCGCCAATCCCGTACCGAAGCTTCAGGATCTCGCGCTCACGGTAGTTCAGCGTCTGGAGGACCTCCTCGATCTGGTCCTTCAGCATGCGATTGGAGGCCGTCGAGACCGGAGATTCCGCCGTCGGGTCCTCGATGAAATCGCCGAAGTACGAGTCGTCCGAGTCCCCGACGGGGCGGTCGAGGGAGATCGGATGCTTCGCGATCTTCAAGACGCGCTTCGTCTCGTCGACCGAGACGCCGGCTTCGGCCGCGATCTCGTCCACGGTCGGCTCGCGGCCGTTGACCTGGAGCAG
Source organism: Planctomycetota bacterium (assembly GCA_044222185.1). GTDB lineage: Bacteria > Planctomycetota > CAIWVZ01 > JBGANV01. The sequence continues at coordinate 428,578 of JBGANV010000001.1, read as the reverse complement.
GCGCTTCGCGACGTTCCGCAGCTTGCTCATGGTCTCGATCATGTGGACCGGGATTCGGATGGTCCGCGCCTGATCGGCGATCGATCTGGTGATGGCCTGGCGGATCCACCACGTGGCGTAGGTCGAGAACTTGTACCCGCGCTGGTACTCGTACTTCTCGACGGCCTTCATGAGCCCCGTGTTCCCCTCCTGGATCAGGTCGAGGAAGGTGAGGCCGCGGTTGCGGTACTTCTTCGCGATGCTGACGACGAGGCGCAGGTTGCCCGAGGACAGGTGGCGCTTCGCTTCCTCGTAGGCGTCGAAACGCAGTTTGATCTGCTCCACGCGGCGGCGGATGCGATTGGGCGTTTCCGCGGCCTTGAGCATGAGCTCGTCGAGCCGGGCCTTGGCGACGTCCGCTTCCTTCTTCTTGCGGGCGCGGCGGAGGACGTGCCACTCCTCGTCGAGGCGGATCATCTCGTCGGCGACGGTCTTCACGAGCTCCATCAACGGCTGGAGGTGCTTGATCTGCAGGCCGAGCTCTTCGGCCAGGCGCGCACACTTGCGGCGGTTGCTCCGGATGACGCGAATGAGGGTTCGCTCGTCGTCCGATGGGAGCGATCCGTCGGCCCCGAGCCACCGCTGGAACAGGTCCCGGTTGCGGTCGATCAGTCGCCGGATCGTGGCGATGTTCTCGGGCAGCCGATCGGAGATGTTCTCCTTGTCGAGCTCTCCGACCTTCAGCGTGCGGTCGAACGCCAGAGCCCCTCGGTCGACGTCGTCGAAGATCTTGACGGCTGCCTGCGCGGCGATCGCAGATTCCAGCACCTTCTGGCGATAAAGGCGGCGCGCGATGTCGATGCGGCGCGCGAGCGAAATCTCCTGCTCGCGGGTGAGCAGGGGGATCTCGCCCATCTGGGTGAGATACATCCGGACCGGGTCGTCGATCTTCTCGACGGGGCCGGCTGGCGCAGCCGCCTCATCCTCGGTTTCCTCTTCCTCACGGCCCATCTCGGCGATGATAACCGCCTGATCGCGCTCCTCATCATCGGTGCTCGCCGTCTTCTCGAACCGACGGCCGATGGAGTCGTCCTCGTCGACGACCTCGATGCCCTCTTCCTGCAGCGCCGTGAGGACTTCTTCCAGCTTGTCGGGCGAGATGATGTCGGCGGGAATGGCGGCGTTGACCCGCTCGTAGGTGAGGAACCCGGCCTTGCGGCCTTCGGCCACGAGAGTCGGAAACTCGGCGATGGGTGCGGGACGCGGCTCCGTGGAAGGTGCCTCGGAGCGCCCACGACCCGGACGACGGCGATTCGCGTTCACGCTGGGCCCCCGGGTGACAAGCGCGTCCTCTTTCTTCGCAACTGCTCAGCCATCAACTTTGCTTCCGACAGTCGTCGCAGCGCATCATCGCTGTCGGCGAACATGGCTTGCTCCGCCAGCGTTTCGATTTCTCGCTCGAGCCGGCCATTTTCCAAGTAGAAGAGCGCACCTTCAAGCTGGTCTCGCAAGAGTGTGGGATCCGCCTCCCGCAGCAGGCCGGCCGCCCACGAGCGGGTTTCAGGGTTGGCGATCGTGCAAAGGAGCTGGACCGCCGGGATCTGGGGGTCCATGTCGATTGCAGAGAGAACGCCGAGCACCAGGTCGCGGACCTGTGCTTCGTCCGGCAGAAAGTGGTCCGGCGTGAGCCGCCCGGCGGCCTCGCTGACGATGCTCGGTGCGTTGAAACAGCAGTCCATGATGTCGTCGAAGGCTCGGCGTCGGGCGGGCGTCGACCCACCGCGACCGGGGAGCATACCCCGCACCTCACCGGCAGGTCGGGGAGCGGATTCCGGCGGCCGGGTACCAGCAGCCGCGCCTTGCGGCTTTCTCGCCTTGGCGATGACCGCGGCGAGCGTCCCGAGCTGCACCCCGATCGCCTGCGCCCCTCGTGCGAGCAGGGCTTCGCGCGTCACGGTGTCATCCACGAGGGCGCACAATTCCCCGAGGAACGCGGCGGCGCGGCGTTTGCCATCCAGGGTCGCCAGGTCGAACGTGCCGCAGGTCTGCGCGATCAGGTAATCCCCCAGCTCACGGGTGTGTGGGAGGAGGTCGTCGATCCCCTGGGCACCCCGCTCGAGGAAGAAATCGCAGGGGTCCTGTCCCCCGGGCAGGAGCACGACCCGCAGGTCGAGGCCGCGCCCCAGCAGGAGTGGAATGGCGCGCACGGTGGCGGCATTGCCGGCCCGGTCGCCGTCGTAGACGAGGATCACCCGTTCCGCGTAACGCGCCAGGAGGCGCACGTGATCCTGCGTGAGCGACGTACCCAGGGTCGCGACGGCCCCCCGCACGCCCACCTGGGTTGCCATGATGACGTCGGTGTAACCCTCCATGACGAGCACGGGCTCATCACGCTTGAGTTCCCGAAGTCTTTCGACCCCGTAAACCGTGAGGCGTTTCTGGAAGAGCTCCGTCTCCGGTGAGTTCAGATATTTGGGTTCGGAGCCGTCCAGGCAACGTCCGCCGAAGGCGATCACGTCACCCTGGGCGTTGCGGATCGGGAACATCAGCCTGTCACGGAAAGCATCGTAGAGACCGTTGCGCTCCCGGCTGCGCAGCACCAGCCCGGTCGATTCGAGCAGATCGACCGGCACGCTCTTGTCGTAGGCGAGCTGGAGGAGATTGCGCCAACCTGCGGGGGCGTAGCCCAGGCCGAACGCGTCGATCATCGATTGGGCGATCCCGCGTTTCTCCAGGTACGCCCTGCAGGCTTCGCCCTCGGGCCGCCCCAGGTTGCGCCGGAACACACGCGCCGCCCAATCCATGGCGCGCAGCTGCTCCCGGCGCATGTTGCGCTTTTCCTGAACGCCGGGCCTCTCGGGCTCGAGTTCGATCCCGGCCTTCTCCGCCAGATGGCGCAAGGCCTCGCCGAAGGTCATCTTCTCGGCGCGCATCACGAAATCGAAGACGGACCCCCCGACGCCGCAACCGAAGCACTTGAAGATCTGCCGATCGGGTGTGACGTGGAAAGAGGGCGTCTTCTCGTCGTGGAACGGGCAGCACGCTTTGAACGATCGGCCGCTCCGCTTCAAAGGGACGTAGGACGAGATGACGTCGACGATGTCATTCGCCGCGCGAACGCGTTCTACGGAGTCGGATGGGCCGCTGGAAACCACCGGGCGAGTGCGCAAGTCCACGCCGCGCGCACGACGCACGCGCGGGGTGGGCATGGTACCAGCCGACGGCGAGAGCCCCACGGCGGCTGAACGGCCGGCCTCACCCGTCGTCCGGGTCGATCCGTCCGCCGAGCTGCCCGAACAGGCGGACGAGAGCGGCCGCATCGACGTTGTCGACACGGTCGTCCGCCGTAAGCCCCGCCGCCGACAGCGCTGCGACGGCCTCCGCCGCCGTGATGCCGAACCGCATCACGAGCGACGACCGAAGCGCCTTCCTCCGCTGCTGAAACAGCCGGCGAGAAAATTCCAGGAACGGTCTGAACGGAATTGCGACGTCGGAGCGCGGCTCGATCACGACGACGCTCGAGTCCACCTCCGGGCGTGGGTGAAAGGCGCTGGGGCCCACGTCGAACGCGCGCCGGACGTTCACGAACACCTGCGCCAGCAGAGACAGCGCCGAGTACTCGTCGGACCCCGGCCTGGCCATGAGCACGTCGGCAACCTCACGTTGGAGCATCACCGTCGCTCGTCGCGGCGGCCCCGGCGGCGCGAGGAGGCCGATGAGGAACGGGCTCGAGATCGAGTACGGAAGGTTGGCGACGACGGAAAACCCGGCGGACGATGCCGATGGCGCCGACTCGCGCAGCGCGTCGAGCACCAGGCGGGAAAGTGCCTGCTTCCCGTCGAGTACATCCCCCTCGATGAGCGTCAACCGAGGGTGGTTGCCGAACGTGGCTCGGATCTGGCGTGCAAGCCCGTGGTCGATCTCGACGGCGATGAGTCGCGCGCCCGCGGCCAGGAGTCGCGCCGTCAGGACCCCGAGGCCAGGTCCTACCTCGAGGACGAGTTCCCCCGGCGTGATCGAGGCTTGCTCCATGATCCGGTCGAGAACGCGAGCGTCGCCCAGAAAGTTCTGGCCGAAACGCTTGTGGGCCGTGAGTCCCGCAGCGGCAAGCGCATCGCGGATCTCACGCGGCGTGGCGGGAACGCGGAACGACGGCGCGTCGGTCATCTGACCGGCACGCCGTTGGTGCCGTAGCTCACGGCGTCAGCGGGATTCGAGCGCACGCAGTACCTCCCCGATCCGCTCGCGGACCACGTCCTCGCGCTGGATCCTCAGGGCATCCTGCAGCGTTCGCGCAGAGACGCGCGCTCCCAGTTCCATGATCGTACGTCTCGCCGGAAGGACCTCGGCCACATAGCCCACGGGATCCCGTGCGCCGAGGCGCAGGACGGCGTGTCGCAACGCCTGGTCGGCCTCCGCCGCCGTCCGATCGACGACACAACGGAAGCCGATGTCGGTCGCCCACGTGGCCATGTGTTCGAGCTGCGCGCGGTCCCACTGCGATGCGTGGTCCTCGACGCCGGCCTCGCCCACGGACGGCGTTGGCATCGCGTCGACGCCGGAAACTCGAAACGAGCCGCCGCGGACGACGTACCGGGACTCGAAGCCCGTGCGCACCTGCGTTTCCGTCCATTCGGCCACGTTCCCCACGAGGTCGTACGCCCCGCAGAACTGTGAACGGCCGTTGTAGAAGGTGCCGATTCGCGTCGGCTGGTTGAGCTGAAGCTCGACGGTGTTCGCGTAGTTCGGCGCGTAGCCCTCGTTCCATGGAAAGCGCCGGCCCGTGGGACCGCTCGCTGCCCAGTCCCACTCGGCCGCCGTCGGGATTCGCTTGCCCGACCACGCCGCGAAGGCGCGTGCGTCGATCAGCGAGACGCCGCTGACGGGACACTCGTCGGCGCCCATCTGGCGCTCGCGCGGCATGCGGTCCCAACTTCCCGCAGGCCGGTACCCCGTGGCCTCGACGAACCGCTTGAAGTCCGCTTGCGTGACCTCGAACCGGTCGATCCAGAAGTCGCCGACCGTGAGCGCGGGCTGAGCCGGGGCGGCGCGCAGGACGCCCCGCGGGCAATACACCATGGAGTCGATCAGGCCCGAAGGGAGGTACACCTCGAGCGGCGGCATGACGAGTCGCCACGTCCAGCACCCGGCCGCGACGATCGAGACGACCGCCGCGACGCCGAAGCACAACCTCTCGAAAGCGGGCCGCCGTCGGTCGGCCCCCGCGCCCTGCGGGGACCGGTCCGTCATTTAGGCGGCTGGTTCCGGACGACGACGATCTCGACGCGGCGGTTCTTCGCCTTGTTCTCCGTCGAGTCGTTGGGAACGACGGGTTGGTGCTCGCCGAAGCCGGCAAACGACACGCGATCGGCGTCGACACCGCCCTGCGTCGCGAGGAAGTGCGCGACGACGAGCGCACGCTCGCCGGACAACTCCAGATTCCCCAGCGGGAACTCCTTCGCGTGGACCTTCACGGGCTGATTGTCGGTGTGACCTTCGACGATGATCTTCTCGGTGCCGGCGCGAATGCGCTCAGCGACCTTTCGCAGGGCTTCCTGCCCCGCCGGGCGCAGCTTGGCGCTTCCGACGTCGAAGAGCAGCTTCTCCGTGACCTCATACTTCATTCCGCGCCAGTCGGGCTTGAGCTCGATGTCCGGATCGACGGCGCCCGAACGCGACTCGTACTCGCGGAGTCGCTTCTCCAGATCGTCCACGCCGGACGTGGCGCGACGGTAGGAGTCCTCGAGTTCGCGAAGCCGTCGGAGCTCCGCCTCGCAGGCCTCGGCGCGCGTCCGCAGGACGGTGTTCTCCGCCGTGAGCGACTCGTTGCGCGCGGTCAGCGCACGAATCACTTCGTCCTGGTTGTCGACTTCCTTCTTGGCGTCCTGATACGCACCCGTGTTCGTGCAGGCGCCCGCAGCCAGCAAGAAAACGGCCACCACCCCGACCTTGAACCCACGCATCGCAGCCTCCCCGAACTCCGCGTTCCCTCGTGCGACATGGAACGGGGCAGGCCAACCGACCTGCCCCACCATCATGCTCCTACACGCGCGGAGCCAATCTCGATTCCGATCTCAGTGCGCACCCTTGTTGCCGCGGGCCCACTTGGCGATGCCCTCGGTCAGCGACGTCGTCTTCTCGTTCGTCGTGTCGAGGACGATGAAGCCGGAGAAGATCAGCAGGAGCGACGTCACGATCGCGGCGATCGTCGTGCCCATGCCGATGCCGCTCGGATCCTTCGCGGCCGTCGCGCCGACGCCGGTCGCGCGCGTCGAGCGCGTGTTCGTCGTCTTGCGGGCCGGTGCGGCAGCAGCGGCTGCCGGCGCCGCGGCGGCGCGGCGGTTCGCAGCCGGCGCAGCCTTGGCGGCCGGTGCAGGCTTGGCGGCGGGAGCCGGCTTCGGTGCCGGCTTGGGCGCCGGGGCGCCCTTCTTGCCGCCGGCGACGAAGGTATCGCCGCCCGAGAGCTGGACGGTCGACGCGCCTTCCTCACCCAATCCAAGGTCGTCCGACTCGTCGAAGAGCAGGTCGTCCGTGAGGGTGTCCGACGACGCTTCCGTGTACTGGATCGTCTTGCCGGTGTCCTGCTTCAGGCGATCGATCTCCTCCTTGCGGAACTTCATGGAGTTGTGCTCTCCGCGGATGGCGCGGATCTCACCCTCCGAGACCAGCCGCTTGAGCTGCTCGGACGTGAGTTGAAGTTCCTTCAGAGCGCTGTCGAACGAGATGTAATCTTCCTCGGCCACTGTGCAATCTCCGCTTCCAAGGCTCGCCGCCGTCGGTTCACCGACGGGCGCTACCGACCGCCGCCCGGCAGGGTGGCGTCTGACTCGGTGGGGCGACTCGTCGCGCCACCACCACGAAGGATCTCTGTCCAGCTCTTTCGAAGCTCACGCGGCGTGAATCCGGCCTCGCTCTGATCGTTGTACGACTCGAGTTTCAGGTCGAACCCCACGTCTCGCGCTGCCACCAGCTCGAGACGCTTGCCGTTCTCGGTGCGATACACGGCCATGTGCCGGGTCTTCGCGTCGATCAGGTACAGCACGGAAGCGCCGCTTCCGTACGAACCCGTCACCGCGATGAGATCGCGCGTGGAATCTCCACCGCCGCCGCCACCGCCGGATTGCGAGTGTTGCGCACTGGACTCGCGGACGGCGACGAAGCCGAGGATGACACCAACAAGGATCAGGGCCACGATGGCCGACTTCACATCGAACGTCATGCAGACTCCGCAGATCGGACCGGCGGATGTTACAGGACGGACCTCCGTCGTGCAACGCGATGTCACGCGCCAATTTGGGCTTGGATCAGTGACGGCGCGGGACCTGTCCGCCGGCCACCCGGGACTCCCCCGTTCGCGGTCCGCGGTCCTTGCGGCGGTCGGCCACGGCGAACAGAGCCTCGACGACGTCGTACGCGGCGATCAGGCCGATGATCGAGCGCCCCGGCCCCGCGGAAACGGCTGCGATCGGCCGGCCTGACCGCTGCAGGCGGTACAGGGCCACCGTGATCGGAAGCTCCACGTCCAGGACCGGAAGAGAGTGCAGCGCCGTCTCGACCCGGAAGCCCTCGACGGCGGACGCCGCGTCGATGACGTTGACGTACCCGATGAACCCGACGCCGTCCGGGGATCGGACGAGCAGCCGGGAGTGGCGGGTTCGGGCACCCGTTTCCAGAACCTCCTGGGCGGTCGCGTCCAGGCTCACGGCCGAGGCCTGCGCGATCGGGACCATCCGGTCCCGCACGCGAACGGATCGCAGCCTGAGCACCCGCTCCGCCAGCTCCCGCTGTGGAAGGGTGAGCTGAGCGGCCTCGTCGTCGACCGTCAACATGAAGTGGATGGAGCCGCGGTCGAAGAACTCCGCCGACCCCATGTGCCCCGGCGACTTCCGATTCGTTCGCTCGACGAGCCACACGAGTGGCGCAACGATGGGCCAGAAGAGCCAGGTGGTCACGCGCAGCAGCGGTTGGAAGATGAGCATCAACCGGCCGGGTTCGCGCAAGAAGACGTTCTTCGGGAGGAGGTCGCCGCAAACGAAGAGGACGGGTGCGAGCACGACCGTGTCCACGAGTTTCTGCGTGTAGACGTCGCTGTTGTGGACGAACGACTCGATCACGCGCGCGGCCACGACGGCGAGGAAGTAGTGCGACACGTTCGTCGCGAGCAGGAGCGAGCACACGGCGCGGGTCGGTTTGGCGATCAAGGGCGTGAGCCAACGGGCCCGCGGATCGCCGCCTTCCGCGCGGACCTGGAGGCGGACGCGCTCGAGGGAGTACAGACCCGTCTCCATGCCCGCGAAAAGCGCGCAACCGAAGAGCACGGCGACGAGCGCGATGAGGGAGACGATCACTCGACGGCCTCCTTCGGTTCCGGCAGAGCCAGGTGGCGGACCAGCAGCCGCTCGGGACGCCGTCCCCGCATGGAGACCACGCGAACGCGAATCTGGCCCACGTCGATTTCGTCGCCCACGCGTGGGACGCGCTCCAGGCGATTCGCCACCATTCCGCCGAGCGTCGCAACGCCCATGCGTTCCGACTCGAGCCCGAACACGCGGCGCGACTCGTGCAGCGGTAGCGCCGCATCGACGAGGAACGCACCGGGACTGAGCTCGCGCACGGGCTCCCAACGGGCCTCGGTTTCGTCGCGCAGGTCGCCGACGACGGATTCGACGAGGTCCTCCCGCGTCACCATGCCTTCCGTGCCGCCGTACTCGTCGACGACGATCGCGAGTCTGCGGTCGTCACGACGCATCTGCTCCATGACGTCGGCGACGGACGCAGCCTCGGGCACGAACACGACCGGAAGAACCGCCTTCTCGAGGACGGTCCCTTCGACGATGACGTCCTTGGCGTTGACGTAGCCCCGGATCCGGTCGACGGTGCCCTCGAACACGGGGATCTTGTTGCGGCGCGACTGCAGGAAGAGGCGGATGAAGGCCTCCCGGCCGTGAGACAGATCGAATGCCGTCATCTCGACGCGGGGGACCATCACCTCGCGGACGGGAACGTCGTCGATCTCCACGAGAGCACGGAGCCACTCGTGCTCGTCGATCCCGAGTTCGCCTTTCTCGGCGGCCACCGCGAGGACCTGCTGCAATTCACCCGGCGTCACCTCGCCCTCCTCCGCCTTCGCGACCCCGACCAGGCGCGTGAGCGCATCGCTGATCGCGGTGAGCACGATGCGCGGCAGGCGCAGCATCCGTTCGCAGTAGAGGAGCGGGATCGCCGTCAGGCTCGCCACGCGGCGCGGATGCATGACGGCGAGGGTCTTCGGAACGATCTCACCGAGCAGCACGACGCCCGTGACGACGAGAATGTCCGCGAGAATTCGTCCGTCGGTGCCGAACGCCGCCCCCGCGGAGGCCGCGAGCAGCTGCCCGACGTTGAAGTAGAAGAGGTTGACGAGGAGGTTCGCCAGCAGGACGGTGACGAGGATCGCTCGCCGCCCCGTGAGGATCCTCGAGAGTGCGCGCGCAACGCGAGGTTGGGACTTCTCCAGGTCCGTGAGATCGGATGGACCGATCTGGAATGCCGCCGTCTCCGACGCGGAGAAGAACGCCGATGAAAGCAGCGCCGCGAGCATGAGACTGAGGAGAAGGAGGACCGACGGGTCGTTCACGTGGACGCGCCCTCGTCGACCGCGCGGAAGCGGAGGCGGAACGTGGTCCCCTTGCCCGGTTGGGATTCGAGGTCGATCGTGCCGCCGAGGTTCGTCACGAGGTTGTGCACGGTTGCGAGTCCCAGGCCCGTCCCCTTCCCCGCCTCTTTCGTCGTGAAGAAGAGGTCGAAGGCACGTGTCTGCACCTCGGGCGTCATGCCGGTGCCGTCGTCGCAGACGTCCACCGCGACCCAGGGACCCTCGCGCCGGAGCCTCACCCGGATCTCGCCCCCGGCGTTGCATGCGTCGATCGCGTTCAACACGAGGTTGAGGATGATCTGGACGACCTCGTTCGCCTCGCCCAGGACCGCCGGCAACGGGCCCGTCTCGTCGAGTTCGAGCCGAACGCCGACGCGATCGGCCTGGTACCGAACGAGGTCGAAGACCCGCCGGACGACGTCGGGCATGAGGACGGGCCCCGGCACCATCCGCTGCGGCGAGAGGTCCAGGACCTTGCGGACCGTGGCGCCGATGCGCGCAGTATTCTCCTCGAGGAGCGTGAGGTAGCGGTCCCGCTGCTCGGGCGTGATGTCCAGACGGCGCAGTCGGGCGAGTGCGTTCAGCATGCCCCCGAGCGGGTTGTTGATCTCGTGCGCGATTCCAGCCGCGAGAGTGCCCATGGCCACCAGTCGCTGGGCGAGCATCAGCTCGCGATTCTTGTTCGCGATGACCGCCGTGTTCTCGGCCACGCGGCGTTCCATGTTGGCTCGGTAATCCTCCACGAGGCCGAGCATGCGGTTGACGGCCTCGATCACGCCGCCAACCTCGTCGCGCCGCCTCCGGACGGTGACACGCTGGGAGTAATCGCCCGCTGCGGCCGCCGTCGCGACGTCGCCCATCTCTTCGAGCGGGCGGATGACGCTACGGGCGAGGAACGAATACAGCACGCCGACGAGTGCCAACGTCCCCACGACGGCGATGGCCGTCACCTGCCTCAACGGCTGCACCGGGTCGTAGACGGGAAGGTCGCGCTTGATGTCGTAGATCGACAGGTAGACCCCGCCCCACCGGTCGTTGTTGGTCTTGAGCCCGCCGATGCGGATCTGCCCCGCGGCGTGCGTCCCCTCGATGATCACGCGGTTCTGGTCGAGCGCCCGGCGCACGAGGCGGACCGCCTCCTCCTTGTCGAACTCGCGGTGCCCGAAGATCAATCCCGTCCTCGGGTGGAACACGTCCGCATCCTTCCCACCTTCTTCGTACGTCTGGATCACGACGGCACGGCGCACGTAGAAGCGGAACGCGGGCTCGTCCCAATACGAGATGTCTTGAAGTTCGAGACCCGTGATCGGCTTCCCATGCGACGTGGCAATCTTCTCGCGGATCTTGATCTCGAGCAGCTGCGTCAACTGGGCGAGGATGGCGTCCTGCGTTCGTTCCCGCAGGCGGTCGTTGCTCGCCTCGAAGGCCTTCTGGATGCGACGGCCTTCGACGAATACGTAGGACAGCAGTCCACCCCAGACGAGCACGTTGATCACGACGAAGACGAGCGTGATCCGCAGTCGGAGCGACAACGGACCGAGAGCGCTCGGTCGCAATCGGGCAGCCGTCATTTGGGTGGCGCGCCGCCTCCGAGCATCTGTTGCAGCGAGAGCAAGGGCAGGAAGAGGGCGACGACGATGAAGCCGACCACGCCGCCCATGACGATCAGGAGCGCGGGTTCCATCACGGCCATCAGGCCCGAGATGCGGACGTCGACGGCGGTCTCCGCGTTGTCGGAGATCTTCAGGAGCATCTTGTCGAGTTCACCCGTCTCCTCGCCGACGTCCACCATGTTCACGACGATGTCGTCGAAGAGCTTGGTTTCGCCCAACGGGCGCGCCATGGATTCACCCTCGCGCACCGCTTCCTGGATCTTGCGGATCGCCTCCTCGAAGATCTTGTTTCCCGACGCGTCCGCGACGATGTCGAGGGAGCGAAGGCGCTCGACGCCGCTCGCGGACAACGTACCGAGCGTGCGCGTGAAACGGGCGATCTGCGTCCCCTTGATGATCGGTCCGAACAGCCAGAGGCGCAGCTTGATCCGATCGTAGACGCGGCGCCCGCCCGGTGTTCGTCCGATGAACATGAAGAGGACGACGAGGACGATGATCCCCAGGAGGAACGCCCACCACCAATCGGCAAGGAACTTGGAGGTGTTGATCAGGGCCATGGTCGGCGCGGGAAGCGTCCCGCCCAGGCTCTTGAACGCGTCTTCGAACTTGGGGACGACGGCGAGCATGATGTAGACGAGCACGGCGACGGCGAACACGACGATGATCGTCGGATACACGAGCGCCGACTTGATCTTGCGGATGAGCGCGTCGCCCTTCTCGAGGAACTCGGCGAGACGATTGAAGATCGTCGTGAGCGCACCGCCCGCCTCGCCGGCGCGAACCATGTTCACGTAGAGGTCATCGAAGACGACCGGGAACTTGTTCATGGCGTCCGAGAGCGAGGTGCCTGTCTCGACATCCTCCGCGAGCTGCTTCACGACCTCCTTCATGGGTCCGTCGGCCATCTGGCCGTCCAGGATCCGGAGGCTCCGCAGGATCGGCATGCCCGCGTCCTGCAAGGTCGCCAGCTGCGTCGTGAACAGGGTCCGAGCCTGCTTGGACACCTTTCGATTCCGCCGTTTGGATGGGGCCGACGCCTGGGCGCCTCCTTCCGGCGTCGTCTGGGCCGCAACCTGGGCGAGTCGTTCACGTCGCTGACGGATTTTCTCTGGCATGCCGCTTTCTCGAGGCGGGCATTCTGACGACACCAAGCTCGTGCGGTCAAGCCGGCAGCCCGAGAGGTCGCGAAAATCGCCCGCGGTACGATGAACCCATGAACGAACAGAAAGTTGCCGTCGTCACCGGAGCCACGAGCGGAATCGGACGCGCTGCGAGCGCCCGTTTCCTGGCCGCCGGGTGGAGAATCGTCGCCGTGGGACGGGATGTCGCAGCGCTCGCCGACCTGGCACGGACGGCCCCGGAGCGGGTCCGCGCCGAACCCGGCGATCTGGTTGCCGACGAGACGATTTCGCGGATCGCCCGCGGAATCGCCTCGAACGAGGACCGCGTGGACGCCCTGGTGAACGCGGCGGGCGTGATCGCCAACGACACCAACGCTGGAGTGAGGCGGGATCTCCTCGACCGCATGCTCGCCCTCAACGTGACGGCTCCCGTTCTGATCACGCAGGCGCTGATCCCCTGGCTCGAACGATCGAAAGGCGCCGTGGTGAACCTGTCGTCCGTCACGGGCACGCGCGCGTTCCCGGGCGTCTTCTCCTACTGCGTCTCGAAAGCCGCTCTGGATCAGGCGACGCGCTGCGCCGCCCTCGAACTCGCCCCGCGCGGCATCCGGGTGAACGCCGTGAATCCGGGCGTGATCGTGACGAACCTCCACCGCCGGGGCGGGATGGACGAAGCGGCCTACGCCGCGTTCCTCGAGAAATCGAAGACGACTCACCCGCTGGGACGCCCCGGCCAGGCGTCCGAAGTCGCCGAGGCGATCTTCTTCCTCGCGACGGAGGCTTCGTCGTTCATCACCGGAGTGACGCTCGCCGTCGATGGCGGTCGCGCGGAAACCTGCGCACGCTGAGCCACCCTGGCGGCGAACCCGGACGTTCGGCCGGGTGCGCCGCACCTCGAACGCCGTCAGATCGACGCCAGCGTCTCGCGGATGACCTCTTCGGGTGTGGTGAGGCCGTCGAATACGGCGAGCAGGCCCGACTGGCGCAGCGTCTGCATGCCTGATTCGAGCGCGATCTCACGGAGCCGTCCCACGGACCACCCCTCGACGATCGCCCGCGTCATGGCCTCGTTCATCACGAGGAACTCGAAGAGCGCCATGCGGCCGCGATACCCGGTTCCGTGGCACAGCTCGCAGCCCTTGCCTTGGGCGAACTTCCGATCACCGGCCTCGCGCCGCGTGAGATTCAGCTCGAACAAGACCTCGTCGGGCGGGTCATACCACTGGCGGCAGGCCTCGCAGACACGCCTCACCAATCGCTGGCCGACGACGGCTTCGAGCGTCGCCGCGAGCAGGTAGGGCTCGACTCCCACGTCCGACATGCGGGAAACGGCGCTCGGTGCGTCGTTCGTGTGCAACGTGGAGAACACGAGGTGACCCGTGAGCGCGGCCTCGACGGCAATCTGCGCCGTCTCCCGGTCGCGGATCTCTCCGACGAGGATCTTGTCCGGATCGTGACGCAGGATCGATCGGAGACAGGCGGCGTAGTTCACGCCGATCTCGTCGTTCACCTGGACCTGGATCACGCCATCGAGGTCGTACTCGACCGGATCCTCGGTCGTGACGATCTTGATGCCTTCCTGGTTGCAGGCATTCAGCGCCGAGTAGAGCGTCGTCGTCTTGCCCGAACCCGTCGGCCCGGTGACGAGGATGATCCCGTGAGGCCGATCGATGAGGTCGAGGATGAGCTTCATCTCGGACGGGCGGAGACCCAGGTTCTTGATGTCCAGGCTCACGACCGACCGGTCGAGGACGCGAAGCACGCAGGACTCGCCGAACATCGTCGGGAGTGTCGAAACGCGGATGTCGACGTTGCGCCCGCCGACCTTCAGGTCGATGCGGCCGTCCTGGGGCAGCCGCGTCTCGGCGATGTCCAGGTTGGCGAGAACCTTGATGCGCGAGATCAACGCCACGGCCAGATGGCGCGGCGGCGAGCGGAGTTCGAAGAGCGTTCCGTCGACACGGTAACGGATGCGGAACTCCTCCTCGAAGGGCTCGAAATGGATGTCGCTCGACCGGTCACGAATGGCCGTGAAGAGGATGTAGTTGAGCAGGCGCACGACGGGCGCCGAACGCGCGAGCTGTTCAGGATCGTCGATGGAGCCCTTCTTCGCATCCTGCTCCAGCTCGTCGATCAGGCTGTCGAGATCCTCTTCCTTCGCGTACGACTTCTTGATGACGGCGTCGATCGCCTGGTCGGTGGCGACGGCAGCCTTGACCTTCATCCCCGTCATGAAGCCGATGTCGTCGAGCACGGCCGTGTTCATGGGATCCGCGAGCGCAACGTGGAGTACGCCGCCCTCTTCCTTGAACGGCACCACTCGGAAAGCCTGTGCCGTCTGAGCATCGACACGTGCGAGGACCTGCGGCGGGATCGCGAGCTGCGAGAGGTCGACGATCTCCATCTCAGACTGGACGGCCAGCGCCTTCACCAGGTCCGCGTGCGTGATGAACCCCAGCCCCACGAGGATGCCGCCGAGCTGGCCGCCCTTCTCACGCTGAACCGCCAGCCCCTCCTGGATCTGGCCCTGGTTCACCTTCTTCATCTCCTTGAGGATCTCCCCCAGGAGCTTTCGCCGTTTGTTGGCCGGTTGCACGTCAGGCGAGCCTCATCCGGAGTTCGTTCGGATCCTGTGCGTACTCGAGCGCCGTCTCGGCCTTGACCTTGCCCTCGCGGACGAGCTGCAACAGGTGGTCGTCGAGAAGAACCATGCCGCGCTTCTTCCCCGTCTGGATGTCGCTCGTGATCTTGAACGTCTCGCCTTTGCGGATGTAGTTCTCGATCGCCGGGGTGTTGAGCATCAGCTCGAAACCTGCGACGACGCCGTGGCCATCGGCACGCGGCACCAGCACCTGGCTGATGACGGCGACGATGGAGAGGGCGAGCTGCGCGCGGATCTGCTCCTGCTGTTCCTTCGGGAACGCGTCGATGAGACGGTCGACCGTTCGCGCCGACCCCGTCGTGTGCAGCGTGCCGAACACGAGGTGGCCGGTCTCGGCCGCCGTGATCGCCGTCGAGATGGTCTCGAGATCGCGCATTTCCCCCAGGAGGATCACGTCCGGGTCCTGCCGGAGGACGCGGCGCATGGCTTCGGCGAACGTCGTCACGTCCGGTCCGATCTCACGCTGGTTGATGATCGACTTCTTGTGTTCGTGGTAGTACTCGACCGGATCTTCGATCGTGACGATGTGGCAGCTCTGCGTCTGATTGATCTCGTTGATCATCGTGGCGAGCGTGGTCGTCTTGCCGGAGCCCGTCGGGCCCGTGACGAGGATCAGACCACGGGGACGATGAAGCAGGTCCTTCACGATCTCCGGCAGGCCGATCTGCTCGAAGGAGAGGATCGTCCGCGGGATGAGTCGCAACGACAGGCTGTAGTGACCGCGTTGGCGAAACGCCGAGCAGCGAAAGCGCGCGACCGTGCCGTAGGCATACCCGAAGTCGGCCGTGCCCAGCGTCTCCAACTCGTGAAGCAGGCGCTGCGGCACGATCTCCTTCACCAGCGCCTCGCTGAGCTCGGGCGTCATCACGGCCGCGTCCAGATCCCTGATCGAACCGTGGACGCGAAGGCACGGACGGCGTCCCACCGAGACGTGGATGTCGCTCGCGTTGTGCTCGATACAGCTCTTCATCAACGTGTCGATCTTCATGCTTCGACGCTCTCCGTTCCGACGCTTTCCTTGGAAAGCACGCGCAGGACTTCTTCCAGGGAGGTCTGCCCAAGGAGAGCCTTGCGGATCCCGTCCTCGCGCAGCGACGCCATGCCGCCCGACGTCCTCGCCAGCTCGCGCAATCTGTAGGTGGGTTCCTTGCGGAAGACGGCCTCCCGCAGCTCCGGCACCATTTCGAAACACTCGAATACGCCGAATCGGCCCCGGTACCCCGAGCCGCCGCAATCATCGCAGCCCTTGGCGCGGTAGAGAGTCTTGCCCGTGATCGACGCCACGGAGAGGCCCGCGTCGGCCAGCTCCTGCGGATCGGGGTTGTACGGCGTCTTGCAGCGCGGGCAGAGCTGGCGGAGCAGTCGCTGAGCGAGGACCGCACATACGGCGGACGACACCAGGAATGGCGCCACGCCCATGTCGATGAGTCGCGTCAACGCCGACGGAGCATCGTTGGTGTGCAAGGTCGAGAACACGAGGTGACCGGTGAGCGCTGCCTGGATCGCGATGGACGCCGTCTCGCGGTCGCGAATTTCACCGACGAGGATGATGTTCGGAGCCTGGCGCAACATGGCGCGAAGGATGCGCACGAAGTCTAGACCGATGTTGTGCCGCACCTGGCACTGGTTGATTCCCGCCAAGTGGTACTCGACCGGGTTTTCCGCCGTGATGATCTTGACGCTGGGCTTGTTCAGCTCCTGGAGCGCCGCATACAGCGACGTCGTCTTTCCCGATCCCGTCGGGCCGGTGACGAGGAAGATCCCGTTCGGGCGCTTGATGATCTTGCGGAAGCGCTTGGCGTCGTCTCCCCCGAGGCCGAGCCGCTCGAGGCTGACGAGACCGACGGACTTGTCGAGGAGGCGCATGACGATGCTCTCACCGTGCGTCCCGGGAAGGAGCGACACGCGGACGTCGATCTCCTTCGCGAGCGCCTTCAGCATGATGCGCCCGTCCTGCGGCTTGCGCTTCTCGGCGATGTCCATCTCGCCGATGACCTTGATGCGCGACGTGATCGCACCCTGGAGGTGTTTGGGGTAGTCGGCCACGGTCTTCAGGACGCCGTCGACACGAAACCGGATCCGGATCCGGTCGGCCATGGGCTCGACGTGGATGTCCGATGCCCGCGCGCGCACGGCGTCCTCGAAGCATTGCTGGACGAGGCGGATGATCGGAGCGTCGTCATCCTCTTTCTGGGCCGGGCGCCGGGCGACCTCGCCGACCGTCTTCGCCTCGCGCTTGTCGACGTTGTAGTAGCGCTTGAACGCCTCGAGCATTGCGTCCTCGGTTGTGAGGGCGCACTTGAACTCGAGTCCCAGCATGAAGCGGATGTGCTCCAGGTTGAAGACCGCGAGAGGATCGGTGACGGCGACGATCACCGTGTTCCCCTCGACCTTCACCGGGAGGATGTTGTTCTGCGTGGCGATGTCGCGCGGGATCGCTTCCAGCACGTTGGGCGGAATGATTCCCTTGCGCACGTCGACGAACGGGAGGCCGGCCTGGCGCGCCAGCGCCCGGGCGACGTCGTCTCCGCGAACGTGACCGAGGCGCGTCAGGCATTCGCCCAGCTTGAGCCCCGTCTCCTTCTGATAGCGAAGCGCGTCCTCGAGCTGTTCGGGCGTCACGACGCCGGCCTTCTGGAGGATCTCGCCGATTCGACCGCGGGTTCCAGCTGTGGGGGGTTGGTTCATGTTCGGCCCGGCGTTGGGCGCCGCATCATGCCGTTTGCGTTCCGATTCGGCAATCCGATCCGCGCGTTCACGAGAATGGACGACGATCGTCCGTCCGTGGTAACCTCCCGCCCCGCTGAGAGCCGATCCATGCGATTCACCGCCACCCGCGTCGCGCCATTCCTCCTGCCGTTCCTCGCATGGGGCTGCACCTGCCCGACATGCCCGCCCCAGGGCACGCTCCCGGGAAAGGACTTCGCGACGCCGGAAAACGCTTTCGAGTACCTCCGGGAAGCCGTCATCCGCGGGGAGAAGGACGACGCCTACGCGCACGAAGAGTTCCGCTGCCTGTCCGAGAAGCTCGTCGAGGAGAAGAAGATCACGCGCGAAGACTACTTCTTCGTCCGCAGCGACGTGAAACGCTTCCTCCGCGAACGGATCGGGGACCTGGAGAGCGTCTCGATCGAGCGTGTCAGCTACAACGGGCCGAACGAGGCGACGCTCGATCTGAAGTCAGGCGCACAGAAGGCCAAGGTCAACCTCGTACGGGAGACGGTCTACAACGTGTACTTCCGATACCGGACGATCCCCGAGGTGTACGGCTCGATGAAAGTCCCGGCGGACGGCGTCCGCATCGCCGACTCGAAGCTCATGATGTCGCTGGCGATCGAGGAAGCCCTCGCCGCCCAGCCCAAGCTCCGCGTCGACGACATCTACCGCGTCGAGTTCGAGTCCTCGTGGAAGTTCTTCGGCATCGAGAACACGGACTTCAAGCGCGAGGTCGAGCGCCTCGTCGACGAGAAGAAGGCGACGCGCCAGAAAGATGCGGGCAAGCCGAAGGCCGTTCCGCCGAAGAGCTGACGGGCGGCCGCCACGCCGCCACGTCGCTACGTGTCCTCGAGCTTCTCCCCGATCTCGTCCGGGATCAGCACCGTCGAATAGACGTTCTGGACGTCATCGTTCTCCTCGAGCGCGTCCAGGAACTTGACGAATCGCTGGGCCGTGTCCACGTCCTTCAGCGTCGTGTTCATGTTGGGAACCATCATGATCGCGGAAGACGCCGGCGTGATCTTCGCCTTCTCGAGCGCCTGCCGCATTCCCGCAAACTGGGCCGGAGGTGCCGTCAGCACCCAGGTGTCGCCCTCGAGCTCGTAGTTCTCCGCGCCCGCATCGAGCGCGACCTCCATCGCGCGGTCCTCGTTCATGCCGGCGGCCGGCAGGCGGATCACCGCACGCTGGGTGAACATGTAGAGCACCGACCCGCTGTCCCCCAACGAGCCGCCGAACCGATCGAAGAGCTTGCGCATCTCCGGCGCGGTCCGATGGCGGTTGTCGGTGAGAACCTCGATGTACACGGCGACCTTGCCCGGACCGTATCCCTCGTACACCAGGTCCTCGTAATGGTCGCCCTCGCCGTCGCCCGCACCGCGCTTGATCGCCCGTTCGATGTTGTCGCGGGGCATGTTCACCTCGCGAGCGGTCTCGATGGCGTACTTCAACTTGATGTTGGCTTCCGGATCAGGTCCGCCCTGCTTGACGGCGGAGATGATGGCCTTGGCGGCCTTCGAGAAGGCGGCGCCCTTCTTCTTGTCGACGGCCGCTTTGCGATGCTTGATCCCTGCCCACTTGTTGTGACCCGACATGACTCTGGTTCACCTCGTTCGTGACTGGCGCAATCCAGCGCGGAGAGTATCGGTGGTTGCGTCCCGCGGCAAGCCGTTCGCGTTTGGCGCATCCCTGCGAGCTGGTAACCTCCCCGCCGGCGAACCGTTCCTCGCACGCTGACCCGTCATCGGATGAAATACCGCGGCTTCGAGCTCTACCCCTTCCAAGCTGCGGCGATCCAGGCCATCGACGCCGGAAGTTCCGTCATCGTCTCGGCACCCACGGGCGCCGGGAAGACCCTGATCGCCGAGTACGCGATCGAGCGCTGCATCGAGCGCGGCGTGCGCGTCGTCTACACGTCGCCGATCAAGGCGCTCTCCAACCAGAAGTTCAGGGATTTTCGCCAGGCGTACGGAGACAAGATCGGTCTCATGACCGGCGACGTCACGATGAACGGTGAGGCACCCGTCCTCATCATGACGACGGAGATCTTCCGCAACACGATGTTCGAGGACATCGAGCGCCTCCGCGGGATCGAACTCGTCATCATGGACGAGATCCACTACATCGGTGACGACGACCGGGGCACCGTGTGGGAGGAATCGATCATCTTCGCGCCGGAGGGCATCCGGTTCGTGGGCCTCAGTGCCACCATCAGCAACCTGGAGGAGTTCCGGGCCTGGATCGAGAAGGTGTGCAACCACCCCGTCGAGCTCGTGAAGACGGACGAGCGCCCGGTCCCCCTGCGGCACTGCGTGTTCGTCCCCGAGGTCGGTCCGTGCCGCATCAGCGAGCTCAAGCGCGAAATCCCCCACGCGAAGCAGAAGAAGCGCGATCGCCGCGCGCGGCGCGGCGACATCCTGGACATGCTCCAGGAGGAGAAGAAGCTGCCATGCCTCTACTTCTGCTTCTCGCGCCGCGAGTGCGAGGCGCGAGCGCGTGCGAACCAGCGGCGCGGTCTCCTCAGCACATCGGAGAGCGACCAGATCACGCGGCAGTTCGACGAGCTCGGCACCCGATACGAGACGACGAAGCAGCGCGGGTTCGCCGAGTTGCGTCAGCTCGCGTCCCGCGGGGTGCTCTATCACCACGCCGGCATGCTGCCGATCTACAAGGAGATCGTCGAGCGCCTGTTCACGTCGGGCCTCATCAAGCTGCTGTTCACCACCGAGACGTTCGCGCTCGGGGTCAACATGCCGGCGAGGGTCGTCGTGTTCTCCTCACTCCGCAAGTTCGATGGCGTGACCTTCGACTACCTGCCGACGCTCAACTACTACCAGATGGCGGGCCGCGCCGGCCGTCAGGGAATGGACACGGAGGGACTCGTCTACTCCGTGATCGATGCCGACTACGACACGCCCGGCGGGATCAAGAAGGTCATCTTCAGTCCCATCGAACCGATCCGCAGCAAGTTCAACCTGTCCTACTCGGCGACGCTCGCACTCTGGGGGCGCATGGGCTCCAACATCTTCAGTGCCGTCGACCGGTCCTTCGCTGCGTTCCAACGCGGCGGTGGGGCGAAGAAGGAGCGAGCCATGCTCCGGGCGCGGCTCGACGTCCTCGAGAAGCGCGGGTACATCCAGGACGGGGTGCTCACGCCGAAGGGACGGCTTGCGTCGAAGCTGAATGCCTACGAAATCCAGATCGCCGAGCTGTTCTGGGCGGGCTGTTTCGAGAATCTGGGACCGGTCGAGACGGCGATCCTCGTCGTCGCGATCGTGTTCGAGGCGCGCCGGGGCGATCTGCACGAGCGCTTCGAATCCGCCGCGATCACGCCCCTGAAGAACCGGGCGACCAAACGGATCATCGAGTTCCTGAAGACGGAACGCGCATTCGGTCTCGATGAGAGCCAGAAGGTGCCCGATTTCGGTCTGTCGGCCGCGGTACAGGCCTGGATGGGCGGCTGCCGATTCGACGACCTTCGCAACTTCACGTCGTGTCAGGAGGGCGACATCGTTCGCAACCTCCGCATGGCCGTGCAGGTTCTTCGCCAGTTCGCGCACGCCGTCGGCGAGTACAAAGAGCTCTCGGAACGGCTGATGACAGCCCTCGCGCAGCTGAATCGCGACGAGGTCGACGCCGAGCGACAGCTCAAACTGGGCTGAGCGCCCGCCAGCCTCAACCGTTGACCTTGACGTTCTCGAACACGATCTTGGTCGTCGTCTCCTCTGGCTGCCGCTCCATTCGCTCGTAGCTCGCTGGGACGACGATGCCTTCGATCCGCTGATAGTGGATCACGAACTGCTCGACCGACCCGCCGACGGTCTTCTTGAAGGACGTCTGCACGAGTTGGCCGTCGAACTCCTCGAACACCGGCTCGTTGACGATGCTGGCGCCCGGCCGGTCGCGAAGGAACGTCGTGATCTTCCACGGAAGCGACCTGCGATCGAGCATCATCTCGACGCGGCGGAAGAAATCGGATGCGACCGGCTCGAAGACCAGCATCTGGTCCTGGCGGCCATTGACCTCGCGCGTCTCCACCGTCTTGCGCCACTTGCGAAACTGGACCCCGTAGGGCTGGCCACGAAAGAGGTCGAGGAGGCCGATGGCCCCGAGCTCGTACTCCTGCCGAAGGGTCCGCTGGCCTTCACGGGACGCCGGCTTGCGGAGGAATTCTGGAAGCTTGTCTTCGCCGATCGGGGCGTCCTTCTCGTCCACGAAGCCGACGGCGGGCTTCTCGCCTGCCCGCCACGAGACGCGAATGCGAACCGATCCGAGGTTCGTCATCACGCCAGTCATCGGCACGTTGTAGGTGAAGGCGACCGATTTCAGCCCCCGTTGCTCCGCAAGGTAGAGGCGACCGTCGATCTTCGTCAGCAACGCTTCCGCGGGATCATCCGGACGGGTTTCGGGTTTCGAGTCCTGGGGAAGGCAGGCGAGGATCACACCAAGGGCGAGGAGGAATTGCATGGATGGTGCCGATTGTCACGAAGGACGGGCCACAATCCAGGAGGTAACGCCCCGGAAAGGCGCGCTTCACTTGCCCACGGGCGAGGTGCCGAGCGTGTGCATCGTGAGAGTCAGGTCGACCGCGTCGTTCCCCTCGGTCAGTGCGACCGGCAGTCGCGCGTTGTCGAACCCGCCCTTGAACGCGACGAGCAGCACTCCGCCCGATGCGACCTGCGTGAACGAGAAGTAGCCATCGTCGTCGGCGATGACGAACAGCGCCGGCGCGCTGACCCCGTCGGTGCGCGTCGCGCGAACCGTGGCATAGGGAATCGGCGCGCCGAGATCGTCCACGACGCGACCGGAGATGAGAGTCGTCGGAACGAGCCCGGCACTGATCACGCGCTGATCGTTGCCACCGGAGTCGATCGGCGACAGCTCCACCGCACCGAAGCCGTCGCGCAGGATCGTGACCTTGTACCGGAGCTCGCGCGCGAGGTTTCCGAACGATGCCAGTCCGTTCTCACCCGTGAAGACGTCGCGGGTCTTCGAGGCACCATCGATGGGAAGCTGGTCGGTCCGCGAGAGCCGGACGAGAGCGCCTGCGATCGGCGCACCGCCAGCATCTCCGACCTGGACACCGAGCGCCCACGAATGCGCCATCTGCAGCCGGACGTGGGTCCGCCGCGAAGACAGCCCCACTCGCGCCAGGCTGTTGCCGAAGTACCCGCCGCGCATCGCGAGGATCGAGTAGTCGTGCGCAGCGTTGAGGGATGCGAAGCTGAATCGGCCCTGGCCGTCACTGACGCCGATCGACACGGTCGTCTTCGTCCACCGATCCATCACGAGGATCGCTGCGTTCGCCAGCGGCTCCTGCGTCGTCGCATCGACGACCTCGCCTTCGAGCAGCGAGCCCGCATCCACGAGGAATTCCACGGGATTGGCCGCACCGGCCCGGAGATTCTCGAGCGAGCGCATCATCGCCATGAAGTCGTTCCCGGAGACGAACATCTGCGCCCGGCGTGCGTTGGCGCCGTCGATCCGGAACCGCCCCTCGCTGTCGGTCGTGAGCGTGAATCGCTCCGTGCCGTTGTCGAAAGTCACGGAGGCGCCGCTCACGATCTCGCCCGAGCCACGTCGGCGAACCTGCCCCATCACCACGGCCGCCGCATCGAGGATGAGGCTGTCTTCGCGATCGTCGATGACCGGGAACGCCTCCGTGCCATACCCGTCTGCACGCACCTTGATCGTGTACACGTAGCCCGGGATGCGCACGAGGGAGATCAGCCCGTCCGGCCCGGTCTTCAGCGTGACGTGGGTCTCCATTCCCGGCGCGTCGACGGGAACGTCGTCCCCGAGTTTGAGATTGCGATGGATCGTCACCTCGATCGTCGCCCCGCTGATGGGCTCGCCGTTGCGGTTGCGGAGCACACGCGTCCACGTCGAACCGAGTGGGAGCTCGGGCCCGACCACCATGCCGTCGCCGTCCGCGCGGTCTGCGCCGGGTTCGTCGCGTCCGACGACCGCGGTCGGATCAGCTGCAGCGTCGCTGGACGCCGGATCGTGCGGCGCAGAAGCAGCGGCGGCGCGTTCGACCTCCTGGCTCGTGCGAAGCGAACCGTCCGTCGTCGCCTGGAACGTGATGACGCCGCTCGCCTCTCGACGCGGACCGTCCCCACTCCAGGTCAGCATGACCCCAATGAGAACGACTGCGGGGACGACGCCCAGCAGCCAACTCTCTCGACCGAGTTTCATCTTTGTTTGTCGCTGCGCTTCGCAGCGAGTCTCGCCGTTGCTCGATGTGAGCGTGGTCTTCGTGGGGGAACGGGGGCGTCGCCATTCTATGGCGGATTTTTTTTCGCGTGCAACGACCTTGAAAAAAGGTCAATGCCCCCGGCGAGCGGACGGAAGCTCTTTCGAGGCAGGGGGTTGGCGGCAACGTGCCCAAGTTTTTGGCGGGCGGCGAGCCCGCAGGGGCCGCGGCGCGAGCGGCAGCCGCTCGCGGGAGGTCAGTGGCGGCGAGCGACCGGACTCAGAACGGGACGTCGTCGTCGGGCGTCGGCGCCGAGAACCCTGCGGGGGCCTCCATGTCGCCCGCCGACTCGGCGGCCCGCCCCTGGGACATGGAACGGCCGGCAGGGCGCGGAGCCCCGCGACCCGGCGCCGGAGCTCCATCGGCGCCACCTGCTCCCTGCTCCCGGGGCGCGCCTACGAACTGGAAGTTCTCCACGAAGACCTCGAGCTTGCTGCGCTTGGTGCCGTCCTGAGCATCCCATTGGCGGTAGTCGAGGCGTCCCTCGATGAACAGGGGGCTCCCCTTCTTGCAGTACTGGTTCAGCACCTCGGCCTGTCGCCCCATGGACTTGCAGTCGACGAACGTCACCGCCTCGCGGGGTTGATTCGTCTGGGTGTCGGTCCACTTCCGGTTCATGGCGAGCCCGAACTCGGCCACGGGCGTCCCGCTCGGCAGGAACTTGAGTTCCGGATCGCGGGTCAGGTTGCCCATCAGAATCACCTTGTTGAAGCTCGCCATCGAAGTCTCCCGGCCGGGCCCTCCGGAGCGCGGATGGCCGGCCCGTCAAAAAAGCGGGGCAACCGGATGTCAAATCGCAGAGCGCACTCTGCCGAAAGAATCAGACACGATCGCCCGATACTGCCCCGGATTGTACGGACGGGGGTGACACCCGCAATCGACGGGGCGACGGCGTCAGGACATACCATGCGAACCGATCAGAATTCCGACCGCCCGGACCAACGCCGCGCTGCGCGCGCGGAGACCGACATCGAGGGCGTCGTCGCGTCCGCGAGCCGTCAAGACATCAAGTGCCGGATCTCGAACGTGAGTCGGATCGGCGCCTGCGCCGTGAGCAACGTGGCCTTCCCCGAAATGGCCCACGTGAAGATCCGCTTCCAGGTCGATGAAGCGGACGGCAGCTCGCGGAGCATCTCCTGCGAGGCAGCGGTGGTCCGCTCGCAGCGTCGAGTCGACGGCGAGTACGACGTGGGCCTGTTCTTCACGGCGATCAAGCCGGAGGATCGCGCTGCCATCGACAAGCTCGTGGCGCGCGCCGCGCCAATCCCCACGGCCTGACGGCGTTCAGCGCGCCTTGTCGGCGATGACCACGCGCGGGTGCTTCGCGTAGTCGTCGCGCACGCGCACGAGGCTGTCGGGGTACGCCCCGCGAATCCACGCCACGAGATCCGAGGCCCCGGCGCCGAGTTCGAGAGCCACTCGCCCGCCGGAGCTCACGCGTGGCCAGGCCTGCTGCAGGATGGATTTGTGAAACGACAGGGGATCATCGCCGCAAAGTAGGGCCATTTCTGGCTCCTGCTTCACGTCCGCCGACACCTCCGCGAACTCTGACTGCGTGACGTACGGCGGATTCGCCACGAGCAGGTCGATCGCCTCGCCGGGCCTCACCGAAGCCAGGAGATCCGATCGGACGAGGTCGACGCGCCCGGGCACCAGGCGCTCCACGTTCTTGCGCGCGACGGCCAGCGCGTCGTCCGAGACGTCCGCCGCCACGAACGTCGCACCGGGGTGGCGCAACGCCATCGCCACCGCGACACATCCGCTGCCGGTGCACACGTCGATGACGAGCGGCAACCGACCGCTGGCCGCGTTCTCGGCCAGCCATTCGAGCCCGGCGTCGACGAGGTGCTCGGTCTCGGGCCGTGGAATCAGCACCCGCGCATCGACATCGAACCAGATCCCGTAGAACTCCCGCCCGCCGATGAGGTAGGCGACGGGAGTCGCGCGGGCACGGGCGCGCACGAGCTCCCGATACCGGGCCCGGACACCTTCGTCCACGGGCATGTCGTGCATCAGATACAGATCGAGGCGCGACTTCCCGAGCACATGCGCCAAAAGAACCTCGGCGTCGAGCCGGGCCCCATCCACGCGCTGCCGTGATAGGAACTCGGTCGACGCACGCAGGATGTCGACGACCGTCCAGATCATCGCGACGGCCCCGATCCGATCGACCGAACCCGGCTCACGCCGAGCTCGCCAGGAGTTCGCGCAGGCGAAGCTCCCGCACGTGGTCGAGCAGCGGCTGAACGAGATCGTCCAGGCGCCCGTCGAGCACGGCATGAAGGTCGTGAGTCTTCACGCCTTCGACGCGGTGATCGGTGACCCGTGACTGCGGAAAGTTGTACGTCCGGATCTTCTCCGAGCGATCGCCGGTTCCGACCTGCTGACGCCGGTCCGCAGCGCGCTTCTTGTCGCGCTCCTCGCGCGCCTGGTCGAAGAGGCGGGACCGCAGGATCGCCAGCGCTCGTTCGCGGTTCTTGTGTTGAGACCGTTCGTCCTGGCACGCGACGACGATTCCCGATGGGAGATGCGTGACGCGAATGGCGGACGAGGTCTTGTTCACGTTCTGCCCACCGGGGCCCGACGATCGGTAGACGTCGATCTTCAGATCCTGATCGCGCAATTGAACCTCGACGTCCGACACCTCCGGCAGGACGGCCACGGTCGCCGTGGAGGTGTGGACCCGGCCCTGGTTCTCGGTGACTGGAACGCGCTGCACCCGGTGGACACCGCTCTCGAATTGCAGGCGCCCGAAGACACCGCTCCCGGTGATGCGCGCGATGACTTCCCGGAACCCGCCCAACGGGGTTGGACTCTCGGAGAGCATCTCGACGTTCCACCGCCGGCTCTCGGCGTAGCGCGTGTACATGCGCATGAGGTCCCCGGCCCAGAGCGCCGCTTCGTCACCGCCGGTACCGGCGCGGATCTCCACGATCACGTTCCGATCCGGGTCCGAATCGTCGAGCAGGAAGAAGTCGACGAGCTGGGCCTCGAGGACCGCGAGGCGCGCCGCCTCGGAGTCGAGCTCGGATTGGAAGAGCGCAACCATCTCGCGATCCGATTCGTTCGCCGCGGCCTGACGGGTCTCCTCGATCGACCGGGACCGCCGCTCCCATTCACGGAACACGGCAACCCGCTGCTCGAGGGGTCCTCGCTCACGCATCAACTCGGAGACGCGCGCCGGGTTGATGTTCACGCTGGGATCAGCCAGCAGCCGGTCGACCTCGAGCAGGCGACCGGCCATCTCGCCGAGCTTGGGCGCGAGTCGGGCGACGAGGGAGACGGCCATGGGGCATCAATGTCCCGGCCCCAAGGCCGAAGATCAGCTACCGCTCTTGGCGGGAGCCTTGGTGCCGTACCGCTTCATGAAGCGCTCGACGCGTCCGGCCGTGTCGACGAACTTCTGCTTGCCCGAGTAGAACGGGTGGCAGTTCGAGCAGATTTCGACGTTGATCTCCGGTCGCGTCGACCGGGTCACGAAGCTCGCTCCGCAGCCGCAGGTCACCTTGCAGCTCACGTACTTGGGGTGGATGCCGTCCTTCATCGTCGTTCTCGCTCGGGCGACGGATGAGCCCGATCTGGGCGTCACAAGCCGTCTCCACTATGGTTGGGCGGACAGGCTATCACCCGCCTCCGGCGTGCCCAAGCCGTCGGACATCACGTCGCCGAGGACGCGCATCCAGTTCTCGCCGGCAATCTTCGCGAGGTCGGCGGCTTTCATCCCGCGCCGCTCGAGTTCCGCGAGGATCGCCGGGTAGGCACCGGCGTCCTCGACTCCCGTCAGCGTCGTCGGGATCCCATCCATGTCGCCGCCGAACCCCACGAAGTCGGCACCAACGAGCGCCACCCAATGCTCGACGTGATCCGCGACGTCCGAGAGCGTGCCAGCCTTCCCGTCGCGCGCGATGTGCCCGGGAAAGAAGTCGACGCCGAGCACTCCCCCGCTCTGCGCCACGGCGCGAGCCTGGGCGTCCGTCAGGTTGCGCGGCGAATCCACGAGAGCGCGCGAGCCGCCGTGCGAGTACACCACGGGCCGCGTTCTCAGGCCCATGACGTGGTCGAAGCTCCGAGCATTCAGGTGGGCGGCATCGAGGAGGATCCCACGCGCCTCGGCCGCCCTCGCGATGTCGCGTCCGACCTCGGTGAGGCCCTTCGGCTCCTTCGAAAAGCAGCCATCGCCACACTCGTTGTCGTGGTT
The DNA here is from genome assembly GCA_044222185.1 of Planctomycetota bacterium. Taxonomy (GTDB): domain Bacteria; phylum Planctomycetota; family CAIWVZ01; genus JBGANV01. Next base: position 400,400 of record JBGANV010000001.1, on the reverse strand, counting down.
GTGGGTCAGGCCCAGGATCCGCACACCCAAGCGCGCGAACACGTCCAGTCGACTTGCGTCCCCGGCCAGGGGCGACGCGCCTTCCATCGAGAAGACGAAGCCCATCGACGGGGTGTCCGAGTTGCAGACCCGATCCAGCGATCGCCGGGAATTGACGAGTGACGTCGCGCCGCTCGTCAGGCGCGCCACACGATGCCCCACACCCACGATCCGAAGGGCGTAGTGCGTGGCTTCATCCCCCGAAAACCGCTTGGGTACATACACTGAGGCGCATTGAACGCGGACTCCGCCGCGATTCAGGTTGGCGATGGACGCCTGAAACCTGGCGGCGTCCGCGAGATAATCCAACCCATCCTCGATGCACTTCGAGAAAATGTCGGCGTGACCGTCCACCACGGGAAACATGGCCCGATGATAGTCCGAGTGCCCCGATCCCCAATCGCAGCGCGCGGACGCCTCCCCGCCCGCCGCGCGGAGAACTGACCGTCATGCCCACTCCGACGATCCCAGTCGATCCGGAAGTTGCCGCGCGGTTCGCGCGCCTGACCGTTCGCTGGATCCTGATCGACCGTGTCCGCGTCGGCACCAACACGCCGGCGCTCGAAACGTTGCGCAAGCGCGTCGTCGCGGGAGCCCGGTCACGACACGAAGCGGCGAAGGATGCGTCGAAGATCCCGACGCTCGCGGCGTTCCATGCGGGGCTCCGCGAGAGCGGCATAGACCCCAACCGATCCCGGCCCTGGCTCGACGACCTCTTTCGCGTCGTGTCGCGGGGTGATCCGTTTCCGGTGGTGAACGACGCCGTCGACCTGGCGCGCCTCGCCGCGCTCGCATTCGCCGTGCCCGTGGTCGCGCTCGATCCGTCGCGGTTGTCGCCGCCGCTGCAACTGCGACTCGCCCCGCCGGGCACGTTGACGCGAACCACAGCCAGGACGGCGCAGCAGGATCTCTCCGGGCGCCCGGTCCTCGTCGACCGCAATGGACCCGTCGCCTCGCCGGTGTCGGGTCTCTCCGGTTCCGAGCCCGTGCTGTCGTCGGCGTCCGTCGGCTACGCCGTGTTTCTGCCGACCCTTCGCGACGGTCCCGACGCCGAGGAAATCGACCGCTGGCTCGGGGCAGCCGGGCGCGACGTCCTGCGCGGCCGTCCCATGGAAGCGGTCAGTCCTTGATCAACTGCCTGTAGCGAAGTGCGCAACGCAGCAGTGCGTCCAACTCGTCTGCCGTGAGCGGCCCGCCGTTGTTCGCCGTGATGTTCACGAGCGTGTGGATCGTGTAGGGGTTGAACGGGCCCACGGCGTCCGATTGCAGGAGCTCGACCCCCGAGAGCGCCTTCGCGATGCCAACCTCCGAGTACCCGCCCTGCGTCAGGAGCTTGGTCCACACGGATTCGGGGACGGCGGTTCGGTTGACCTTCCATCCCCGCCCCGCCTTGCCGCACATGAGGTCGTTGATGTCGCGAGTGATGTCGCGAAGGACGTCCTCGCCAAACTTCTCCATGACCAGTTGAACGGTCCAGGGCACGCGTCGATCTCCAGTGGGCAGTGTCGGTGCATCCGGGCGCGCACGGCGACAAGACTTCAGACGTCGCGCCACAAGATACCCCGGCTCTCGCGGATAGCCACGGCCGTCGGCGGCGCGGCGTGTAGAGTTCCGACATGATCACGGATGTTTTCCGACTCGACGGGCGGGTGGCGTGGATCACGGGGGGCACGTCGGGCCTGGGGCTCGCGTCCGCCCGCTCGCTGTCGGAGCTCGGGGCGCAGTGCCTGCTCCTCGCGCGGGACGCGGAGCGCGGCGCACGTGCCGCCGAGGAACTCCGGTCGCGCGGGGGGCTGGCCGAATTCCACGCGCTCGACGTCAGCGATCCTGCCGCGTGTGCCGCCGTCCTTCCGCGACTTCTCGCAGCGAAGGGAGCCCCTTCCATCGTGATCCATGCGGCGGGGACACTGATCCGCGAGGACATCCCCGCGTCGAATCAGGAGAGCATCGCATCCGTCATCGGTCCTTCCGTGGATGGTGCGTTCAACGTTCTACGCTCGGCACTGGCGCCCATGGAGGCGGCGCGTTCAGGAAGCGTGATCCTCACCTCGTCCTACCTCGCGATCCGAGGCGGCGCGGGGATGATGCCCGTCTACAGCGCAGCGAAGGCGGCTCTGCTCGGACTGATGAAGTCGCTTGCCGTTCGGTACGGACCCGCTGGAGTGCGGGTGAATGCGATCCTGCCCGCGTTCATCGAGACGCCGCTGAACCGCGGCATGATCACGGGAGCACCGGATCCGGAAGCGAAACGGCGCGAGCTGGCGGAGCGGTTTCCGCTCCGCCGCATAGGCCGCGTCGAGGACTTCGCTCAGGCGGCGGCGTTCCTGGCCTCCGACCTTTCGTCCTGGATCACAGGACACGCGCTCGTCCTCGACGGCGGGCTCACGGCGTGACGGTCGGGCGCGTCGCCTCAGAACGTGACGCGTGACACGGTCGACCAGAACTGCAGGTTGTAGCCGGCGTCCAGTCCGATCTGCGCGAAGTCCGCTGACACACCCGCGAGGAACGTGAGCGATCCCGGCGGGACGACGAGCGGCGCATCCGGATAGATCCCCGGGACCGTCAAGTAGTGGAGCGGGTTGCCGATTCCCGCGGGCGCCGTCAGCACGCTGAAGACGGTCGCGTCCGGTACCAGACCGAAGAACGGACCGGTGCCTACGGGCGAGGTCGTCGCGAACGAAATCAACGTGAAGCCTTGCGTCGCGGCTGGAGCGCCGATGATCGGGATTCCAGAGATCGTGAGGTCACCGACGCCTCCGCCGCTGGACCCTGCGCTGAAAACGTACTGCCCCACGTTGATGTACCCGGTACGCGTGATGGTGCTTGCCGGGTTCGTGGCATCCGTCACCGTGAGGGTGACGGACTTCAAGCCCGGCGCCAGGTAGGTGAAGGTCGGGTTCGGGATGGTGGAGTCGATGATGCTGTCGCCGTCCAGGTCCCACGCGTACGAGGTGAATCCGCCCGGGTCGCTCGTGTAGCTCGTGTTCGTGAAGTTCACGGTGAGCGGTGCGGGGCCTGACACGGGCGAGGCGTTGAAACCGGCGTAGAGCCCGGCCGCCGGTACGTAATCGATCTTCACGACGGGCACGATGTTCACGTTGGAGAAGTTCGCCGCCGTGACGGTCGAGCTGGTCTGGCTCCCGTAGCGCTGCGCGCTGCCGTTGGCGTGAAGGTCGACCGCAGCCATTCCGACGACGTTCGGACCGTGCGCGCGGACTTGGATGATGAAGTCCTTCCCCGCGGCCGGATTGTAGAGGAACGGCGTGATGGGGCCGATCGGAACCCACGCCGCCGGCGTCGTCTGAACGCCCGCGGGGATCGTCACGCTCCCCGAGTAGACGATCGTCGCGTCGACATCCATGACGCTGGCGAACACGGTGCCGTTGCCGGTCGTGCTCCAATCGACGAGCGACGACGCGAACTGGACCTCGACGTTCTGATCCGTGCCACCGGCGCTCGTCCCGCCACCATTCGGGCGAACGTAGAGGCCGGTGATGATGATCGGGAAGTTGGCGACGAAGTTCGACGTGTCGTAGTTCCAATGCCAGCAGTTCGCCGCCGTCGTCGACCAGGGGTACGCGCTCGACGTACTGCCTTCAGTCGTCAGGAGGTTGTTGGGCAACGACTGCGAAAACTGCGCGGGCACCGAGACCGAAAGGCCAAGGGCGAACGCGACGAAAAGGAACCTTCTCATGCTCGGACCTCCTCTGTCTGTTTCGAAACGGATGGGAGAACGGTTGGCCGCGATCGTAAGCGACGAATCGGTGTCGTGTCGAGTTCCGCAACCGGGCGTCCATCGCCACCGGGAACGACACGCAGACTCGGCCCGGCGGGCCCGAGCCACGTCGATCGAAATGACGACGCCCGCGAAGAGCTTCGCGGGCGTCTCGACGGTCATCCCAGGGTGATCACTCGCCCTTTGGGTTCAGAAGCTCGCGCGCACGCTTTCCCGCGAAGTCGTCCGGGTGCTTCTTCGAGAAGGCTTCGAGGGCGACCTTGCGCGCCTCTGCGTCCTTCTTGCTCTTCCCCGGAAGCTCCTCGATCTTCTCGAGTTCTAGCTGCGCCTTGAGCGACTTCTGCACGGCCGCATCGCCTGCGATCGCAGCGAGGCGGGCCCTGCACGCTTCCTCCTCGGGTAGCCCCTTGGCCGATTTCAGGATCCGGTCGTACTCGCGCTTGGCACCCAGAACGTCACCGGCCGCTTCCATCTCGCCGGCACCCTTGACCGCGCCGGTGACCATGCTCTTCAGCGAATCGACGATCGCCGCCGCTTCAGCCGGTGGGTCTTTCTGCTGGGCGAGCGCCTCGCCCTCGCGGATCGCGGCGGCGTAGTCGCCCTTGACGACGGCCGCGCGGACCTTGGAGAACGACTTGGGGAGTTCCCAGAGCGGCTTTTTCAGCGCTCCGCCGAGGAAGCCTCGGACCATCTCCTCGCTGAGCCCGCCCGGGCTGCCGGAGTAGACGACCTTCCCCGTCGGGTCGACGACGACCGAATGGGGAATGCCCCTCACGCCGCACGCGCGCATCAACTTGCCGCCGGCGTCGTACGCATACGCGTACTTCGCGCCCTTGTCCGCCACCCACTTGTCCGTCACGCCCTTTGCTTCGTTGGTCACGCCAACGACTGTCAACCCTTCCGCCGCGAGCTTCTCGTGGAGCTCGTTCAGGTGCGGAACGGCCGACCCGCAGGGGCCTCACCAGTAGGCGAAGAACTCGTAGAGGACGGTGCGCCCGGCGAGGTCTCCGGTCGACGTGGCACCCGTCTGGGTGAATCCCGTCAACTCTGCCGCCGGCCAACGCGCGCCGACCTGGATCTGCGCGACGGCGAGGGTCGAGGCCACCGCCGCGGCAAGAAACGTCCTGGTCGCGAATTGCATCTCGGTCTCCTTGTGGCGACACGGGCGCCCGGACCCACCCTGGGTCCATCGCCGCCGGTCGTCCGTTGGTCCGGCGGGATCGTATCAGGACTGCCGCGGTCGTGGGGGTTTTGCAGCGGTACCGGGCCCGCCGGGCACCGGTGATAGACTCCGCGGCGTCCGAGAGAGCTCACCTCCCCCCTCAAAACACCCATGAAAACGTCGCTTTCCCGCCAGGCACTCGCAGCCCTCATCGCCATCGGCTCCGTCAGCGTCTTCCTGGCGAGCACCGCGCGCCCCTCGGCCGCGTTGAGCAACGGCCCGCCCGCGTACTTCACGGACGCGCCGGGCGAGGGGAACTGCACGACGTGCCATACGACCTACGGCCTCAACACCGGCACGGCCACGTTCTCCGTCTGGGCGCCGACGACGGTCGTGCCCGGCTCGACGAACACGATCACGGTCGGATTCGGGGGATCGACGAGCCCCCGTCACGGCTTCGAGATCACGGCCCGTGATGGCGCAGGCAACCCGGCAGGCAGCTGGCAGGTCATCCAGCCCGGGATCACCCAGGACTCCTTTGCGAGCACCTTCCACCACGAGCACACGCTCGCGGGGGTCAGCCAGTCGAACTGGCAGATGGCGTGGGTCGCCCCGGGGACGCTCTCACCGGGTCCGGTGACGTTCTACGCAGCTGGAAACCAGGCCAACCAGAACTTCCTGCCCGACGGCGACTACATCTACACGGCGCGAGCCCAGATGTTCCAGGCGAGCCTGTCCAGTGCGACGACGACGTGGCCCAACGGCACCGTGCAGACGCTCTCGCTCAGCGCTCCCACGCATCCGGGCGAGCTCTACTTGATCGCCGTCTCCGAGTCGACGCAGACCGTGAACTTCGGCGGGTCATTCGACCTGCAGTGCGACATCAACACGGGGTTGACCTACGTCGCACTCCAGAACCCGCAGGTGTTCGCCAACATCTTCAGCGTGCTCAACGCGGCCGGGCAGGCGACCGCGACGATCTCCATCCCCAGCTACGCCCCGCTCGCGGGACTGACGATCCATTTCGCGGCGATCACCGCCGATGCGAGCTTCACGGCGACGGAGGTCTCGAACCGCCTCTCGGTCACCTTCCAGTAGCGCGGAGACTCTCTCAGCCCGTGACGCCCGCGGCGAGCGCGCCAGCCGCGGCGAGCAGAAGCCAGCACATCCAGCAGAGGAGCATGGGTCGGTTGCGCATCGACGTCACCTCGGGCGTCACTCTACACATCGGCGCCGCTGGCGCTGAAGCCCCACTGTGCGCGCCGCGCCGTGTTTTCGTCCGAAGCGCTGTTGACCGCGTCCGCTGAGAGCCTTAGCCTCCCGCCATTCCATCGGAAGTCGGGAAACACCAACCCTCTCTGCACGGATCCAGCATGTCGCACAGCGCACCGGCACCCTCCGCAGCATCTACGGCCACGGAACACAAACCCTACATCTCGGATGAACGAAACATCCCCGAGATGACGGCGCCGGGGCTGATCCTCGGATCGATCCTCGGCGTCATCTTCGCGGCGTCATCCGTGTACCTCGGGCTCAAGGTCGGACTCACGGTCTCGGCATCGATTCCGATCGCCGTGCTCTCGATCACGATCCTTCGGCACTTCAGCAAGTCGAACGAGCCGCGAGTCCTCGTCAACAACATCGTGCAGACGACGGGGTCGGCCGGTGAATCCATCGCCGCGGGCGTCGCATTCACGCTGCCGTCACTTCTCTTGATGGGCTTCGACATGGAGCTCGGGCGCATCCTCCTCGTCGCGCTCCTCGGCGGCGTGCTCGGCGTGCTCATGATGATCCCGCTCCGTCACGGACTCATCGTGAAGGAGCACGGCAAGCTCGTCTACCCCGAAGGCACGGCGTGCGCGCAGGTGCTCATCGTCGGCGAGCAGGGCGGCACGAACGCGAAGACGGTGTTCCAAGGCTTCGGCGTCGGGTTCCTGCACATGATCCTGACGAAGATCTTCAAGTTCTGGCGGGACGAACCCGCGTACGTCGTCTCCGGCAAGACGCTCACGAAGGGAGCCATGGCCGGTGAGCTGACGGCGCCCATGCTCGGGGTCGGCTACATCATCGGATACCAGACCTCCGCGGTGATGATGGCGGGCGGCGTCCTTTCGTTCCTCATCCTCGTTCCGCTCATCAATCACTTCGGTTCGGCGCTCACGACGCCGCTCGGACCCGGCGTCACCCAGCTCGTGAAGGACATGTCACCCTGGGCGATCCGCAACAACTACCTCCTGTACATCGGCGCGGGCGCCGTCGCGACGGGTGGGTTCATCTCGCTCGCGCGATCCCTGCCGACGATCTGGCAGGCCTTCCAACGTGGGCTCGGGAACCTCGGCAAGGGCTCCAACGCAGCGCCCAAGCGCACGGAGCGCGACCTTCCCATGTCGGTCGTGATCTTCGGCAGCCTGGCGCTGGTGGTTGCCATCGCCGCGGCTCCGATCCTCCACATCAACATCCTGTCGGCGATCCTGATCGTGCTGTTCGGCTTCTTCTTCGTCACGGTGTCGAGCCGCATCACGGGCGAGATCGGATCCTCGTCGAACCCCATCTCCGGCATGACGGTCGCGACGCTGCTCCTGACATGCCTCCTCTTCGTCCTCATGGGCTGGGTCGGCGTGGGCTACAAGGCCATGGCGCTCACGACCGCAGCTCTGGTGTGCGTCGCCGCGAGCAACGGTGGGACGATCAGCCAGGACCTGAAGACCGGGTTCCTGGTCGGCGGCACCCCGTCGAAGCAGCAGATCGCAATCCTCGTCGGCGTCATCACCAGCGCCATCGCGATCGGGTTCACGCTTCTCTACCTCAACCAGTCCAAGCAGACGATCGCGCCCAAGGCCGCCAAGTTCGCCGCGATCACCGTCCCGGCGGAGGAGCTGAAGGACACCGCGACGATGGAGCACGACGGCAAGACTTACCGCGTCTACTACCGCGCCGAGGAGAAAGACAACGTCCCGCGCGGCAAGTACCTCGTGACGGATGCGGGCAAGATCGCCTACGTCATCGACCCGGGCGTATGCGGCGTCGAGAAGTACAAGGCCACGCCCGCGGGAGCATCGGCTCCGGCGTACGCGCAGTTCGAGGCCTCCTCGGCGGAGGCGGAGAAGTTCGAGGTCGACGGGACGACCTACCGCGTGGCCAAACTGAGCAGCCAATCGTGGCTCCTCGACGACACCAAGAAGACGGTGGTGTATGCGGCTCAACAGGTCGACAAGTACGATGCTCCGAAGGCGCACCTCTTCGCGCTGATCATAGACGGGATCATCGGCGGTGAATTGCCCTGGACGCTGGTGCTCATCGGCGTCTTCATCGCCCTGATGCTCGAGCTCGTCGGCGTCTCGGCGTTGCCGTTCGCGGTCGGCGTGTACCTGCCGATCTCGACGTCGACGCCGATCTTCATCGGCGGCTGCATCCGGTGGCTCGTCGACCGCAAGACGAAGGTCTCGGGGATGGACGCCGAGTTCTCCCCGGGGACGCTCTTCGCGTCGGGACTCATCGCCGGCGGATCGATCGCCGGGCTGGCCGAGGCGATCATCACTGGAGCAAACGAAAAGCTCGCGGGGACGCTGGGTAGCATCGGCCCCTACATCTTCCGTGACATGGCCGACAGCTGGTGGCTCCCCTGCTTCCCGTTCCTTGCCATGGGTGCCGTTCTCTTCGTGGTCGGTCTCACGGCCCGCAAATCGGCGTCGGCGGCGTGATTTCGGCGCCGCGCCGTGCAGCGGTCGCAGTCGTCGCGGCCGCGCTCGTCCTCGCGATTGCACGCGCGCAGGAGTCGCGTCCGACGACAGTCCCTGGTCCTGTCGTCGCCATCGGCGGCGGCAAGGACGTGCCGGCGATCGTCAAGAAGTTCGTCGATCTGTCGGGCGGTGCCGACGCGCGAATCCTCGTCCTGGCCATCAACACGTCGCGTGAACATCCCGGCGAGGGCATGGTCGGAGTGTTCCGTGACAACGGCGCGAAGAACCTCGGCATCTGGGCGCCCAGTCGCGAGACGGTCGACACGGATTCGTCGTTGGACGCCCTTCGCGCCGCGCGCGGCCTCTACATCTCGGGCGGCGATCAGACGATCGGCATGAAGCTCCTCGCGGGGACCAAGGCGCTTGGCGTGATCCGCGAGCGCCACCGGGTAGGCGCGGTGGTTGGTGGATCGTCAGCCGGGTGTGCCATCCTCTCGGCGACGATGATCGAGGGCGGCAAGCCGGACCAACCGCTCACGCCCGGAGTCGTTCCGACGTCCGAGGGACTGGGAATCTCGGGACCGTTCATCCTCGACCAGCACTTCCTCGCGCGGTCGCGACTGCAGCGACTGATCACGGTCGTACTCGATCATCCCGGCGAACGCGGGCTCGGACTCGACGAGAAGACGGCCGCCGTGATCTTCCCTGACCGGATCGAAATCATGGGCCTGAGCCAGGCCGTGCTCGTCGACGTCGTCACGAAGCCCGAGTCGCGCCCCGTCGACACGCGTCCGCTCTACCGCGCGCCCGAAGTCCGGCTCCGCGTGATGCTGCCCGGCGACGTGATGCCCCGCTGAGACGGACTGGACCCCGGTCGCCGCCGCGTAGAATCCGCGGCGTGTCGCGCCCCACCATCAGGCTCGTCCAACTTCCCGTACCGCAGCCCGCGGCTCTGTCGGCAACCGGCAACGTGCCACTCGCCGCTGGCGCGCTCGGCGTGGCCGCGCGCGTTCACGGCCTGGATTCGCAGCTCGACATCGACGTCGTTTCGCCCGAGCTCACCGACCGCCACGGGGACGCGAGCCTCGCCGAGGTCGTCGCCCGCGGCGAGCCCGAGTTCGTCGGCCTCTCGCTCTACCTCTGGAACACCGAACGCAGCCTGCACCTCGCGCGCGAGATCCGTCGCCGATCGCCGCGCACGAGAATCCTCGTCGGCGGCCCGGAAGTGGGCGCCGACAACCCATTCGTCCTCGCACAGGACGGCTGGGACGTGGCCGTCACCGGTGAGGCGGAGGACACGTTCGTCTCCGTCATGCGCGAGTTGATCGCGGGACGCGACGTCACCGGGCATGCGGGCGTTGCCGTGCGATCCAACGGAGTCTCGTCTCCGTTCGGTCCGGCACCCACGGCCGCATTCCCAATCTCCACCTATCCGTCGCCGTACGTTGCCGGGGCCCTCCCCATCGATCCGCACCGGGCGATCTACATCGAGACCGTGCGGGGTTGTCGTTCGCACTGCACGTTCTGCTTCTACCCGCGGAGTAGCAACGTCCTGCGCGTGCTGGACCTCCCCCGTTGCGGCGATCTGCTCCGAACCCTGCGTGACGGCGGCGCACGCGAAGTCGTGTTCCTCGATCCGACGTTCAACCATCGACCCGGGTTCGACGAATTGCTGGACCTCATCATCGACGTCAACGCCGCCCGATCGATGAGTTTCTTCGCCGAGATCCGGGCCGAGGGCCTCACACCAGAGCAGGCGGGAAAGCTCGCGCGCGCCAACTTCACGAAGCTCGAGATCGGGCTGCAGTCCGTCAACCAGGAGACGCTCGCGCGAACGAAACGGGGCGGCAGTGCCGCGAAGGTTGCTGCCGCGGCGAAGATGTTGCACGAGAGCGGCGTCCGCCTCCTCGTCGACCTCATCATCGGCCTCCCGGGAGACGGGCCCGACGACGTCTCACGGGGAATCGACTTCCTCGTCAAGCACGGTCTCGGGGACGAAGCCCAGGTCTTTCCGCTCGCCGTTCTTCCGGGCACGGCCATGCGGACCGACGCTGCGCGCGAAGGACTCATCTTCGATCCTGCACCGCCGTACCGCATCCTCCGGACGGCGACGATGGACGAATGCGCGCTGCGATCGTCGCTCTTCGAGGCGGAGGACCGCCTCGAACGCCGGCTCGACGAGATGCCGCGACCGCACCTTTCGGAGGCGGACCCGGCGCTCGACCCACCGGACGTTTTCCGACTCGACCTCGATCGTCTCGACGATGCGGACTGGCGTGTGGCCGGTCGCCCGGGTTCCCAGCACTCCGCACTGTGGTTGCACGGCCGGGAACTGCACCGCAACATCGGCGCAATCCGCCGAGCGATCGAGGCGCGGCTCGCCGTCGATCCACATTGCAAGCTCGACGTCGTGCTCTCGCCCACGTCACCCTTCCCCCTCGACGTCGTGGACTGGGTCCGCGAGGCGCTCCGTGCGGGGCCGGGCTCCTACCTGACGCGAGCGCTCGCGCTGCGGGGAGAAGACGGGCTCCGCCGGATCGCGGTCGTGCTCGAGAGCGCTGTGAAGGTCCCGAGAGACTGGGGCCTCGAGCTGATGGACCTCGTGCCGACGTTCCGCGAGATGAGCTTCGATGCGGCGTCGGCGATGGCGGCAGAGTTGGGACAGACTCGCCCGGGGGCGCGCATCGTCGGAGAGGTGCCTCCGATAGGATCGACGGCATGGGACGAGCTGAAGACCGCGGCCGATGCCGATTGCGTGACGTTCGCGTCGCGAGCGTGCGAGGCGGGGTGGGTCCGCGACGTGTTGGGGCACTGAGCGGAGGGCGTCTTGGGGTGTCGGGAGCGACACCCTCGCGCGCGAGCGATGCGGCCGGCGAACTTCAGGCGGGGCGGGGCCCCGCCGTCTGGCCGGGCGGCGCCCGGCGCTCCGGTCGTTGGAGCGCGGGCAAAGTGGGAAGGACCAGGGTTGAACTGGTGACCCCAGCATTTTCAGTGCTGTGCTCTACCAACTGAGCTACCTTCCCGAACGAGCGGGCGGGATCATACGTGCGAGGTTCCGGAGCGTCAACGCCCGAGTGAACGTTCGAACGTTCGACGATCCTCCTCGAGCTGGCGGACGAGTTCGTCCTTGCCCGAGAACTTCTTCTCGTCGCGCAGGCGCGTGAGGAAGAACACCTCCAAGTCGTGGCCGTAGAGGTCGCCCTTGAAGTTCAGAAGGTGCACTTCGATCTGCTCCATCGAATCGCGGACTTCCCATGCGAGCGGATCCGGAGCGGCGCGCTCGGAGGCGACGAACGTCGGTCGAACGCCGACGTTGCAGAGCGCCATGATCCGCCTGCCGTCGAAGTCGACCTCGCATCCGTAGACGCCACGTGGCGGGCGCACCTCGTGGTGAAGATCCAGGTTGGCGGTCGGCCAGCCGAGCGTCCTGCCGCGCCCGTCGCCGGCGATCACGGTGCCGAGGATCGACACCGGCCGCCCGAGCATGCGGGCAGCCCGGTCCAGATCACCCCCGAGGATCGCGCGGCGGATCTCCGTCGACGAGACCCGATCGCCCCCGAGCGTGATCGCGTCGGCCTGGCGTGCATCGAAACCCAACGACGCGCCCAGTCGCTTCAACGCGTCGAAATCACCCGAACCGCCCTTCCCAAACCTCCCGTTGAAACCCAGGAGCACGACTTCCGCGTGGAGTGCATCGTGGAAGACCTCTCGGGCGAAGTCGTCCGCTTCAGTAGCGCGCAGCTTGGCATCGAACGGGAGGACGAGCGTCGCATCGACTCCGAGTTGCTCGAACAGCCGGATGCGATGCGGCAGCGAGGTGATGAGCTGCGGGCGCCGGTTGTCGATGATCGCCTTGGGATGTTCCGCGAACGTCACGACGACGGCAGTGCCGCGACGCTCGCGTGCGAGGCGGATCACCTGATCGATGACGTAGCGGTGTCCCACGTGCACGCCGTCGAACACGCCCAAGGTCACGACCGCGCGGACGAGCGCCGCCTTCTTCGCGACATCGATGGAGTTCAGGCGAAGCATCACGGGTCAGGCGTACCCAGGATGCGCGCCTCCTCGAAGCGCCGCCGGAGATCCTCCAGCTTGCGCTTGTTCACCGCCTGATCCGCGGGGCGCATCTTGTTCACGAACAAGATGCCGTCCAGATGGTCGATCTCATGCTGGAGGACACGTGCGAAGAGATCCTCGGCCATCAACTCCAAGGGCTTGCCGTCGACGTCGAGCGCCTTGACCCAGACCTTCTTCGCCCGCAGCACGTCGCCCCAGATCCCGGGGAACGAGAGACATCCCTCCTCGCCCCACTCGCTCCCGGCCTTCTTCGTGATCTCCGGATTGATGAGCACGAACGTGCCTTCGGGCTTCTCCGTGGGGTTCACGAGGATCAGTCGTGCCCCCCAGCCGACCTGAGGTGCAGCGAGACCGATCCCGCGCTCGATCTGCATCAGCGGCTTCATTTCGGCGACCTTCCGCCGGACCTCGTCATCGACGGTCTGGATCGGAAGGGCTTTCTTCAGAAGCACCGGATCGGGGTAGTAGACGACGTGCACATCACGCTCCGCGTGGTCGATGGGGCGAAGGAACGCACCGTTGCGGACGCCGCCCGGCGCGCAGCCCGCGCGTTGACGTGCCATCCGACGGCTGGTATGTTTTCGCCTCTTTTCACCCACAGCAAGCATCCATGAGCGCTGGGGCGATGACCCCGAAGTGAACACTTGGTCGACGTAACCAAATACCTCGAGCGCGCCGAGGCCGAAGTCAAACGCAAGAACTACGATGGCGCCATCGCCCTGTTCTCGGAGATCCTCCGCCTGGACCCCGATGCCGGCGAAGCCCGGCGCGGGATCCGCCGAGCATCCCTGAAGAAATACGAGAAGTCGTATCCGAGCGGGCTCGTCCGCGGCGTGAAGAACATCGGACCGGGCCTGGGCAGTCTCTTCGCAGGGTTGTTCCGGTCGAAATCGGGCGTCGCGAATTTCTGCGAGGCGGCGCTTCGGAACGACCCGCGCAACCTGAAGTACAACCTCCGCCTCGGGCACGCGCTCCTCGGACTCGGGCATCGGAAGAGCGCCGAGGCGGCGTTCCAGGTCGTGACCGAGATCGACCCACAGGACGTCGAGTCGCTCAAGATCCTTGGCCAGCTCTACTACGACTCCAAGCAGCACGAGGAAGCCCTGAAGTGCTACGAGCGCGTCCTGAAGATCAACCCTCGCGACCAGGAAGCGAGCAAGATGCGCAAGAACCTGGCCGCCGAAGGGGCGATCCAGGCCGGCGGGTTCCAGGGCGCAAAGTCGGCGCGTGACCTCGCGAAGAGCCAGTCGGACCTCGCAACGGACGAGCGCGACCAGCGCATCGTCAAGTCAGCCGATGACCTCGAGACCATGGTCAAGGACGCGACCGACCAGCTCGAGAAGAACCCTGACGACGCTGCGCTCGTGATCCGGCTCGCAAAGCTCCACATCCAGCGCCGCAACTACGACGCGGCAGCCGATTGCCTCGTCACCGCGTCCAAGCGAATCCCGGGATCGACCGAGATCGCCGACCTGCTCGGGGACGTCCGGCTCGCACGGGCAGAAGCCCGCCTGGAGGAGGCCCGCAAGTCGAACGAAGCGGGAGCCAGCGAACGCGCGAAACGCCTCGAGACCGAGCTGCTCACGCTGCAGGTGGACGAGTACCGCCGTCGCGTCGAGGCCCACCCGACCGACATGGCGCTTCGCTTCAAGCTGGGGCGAGCGCTGCTGAAGGACAGTGAGGTCGACGCGGCCATCGAGCAGCTGCAGTTCTCCGTGAAGGATCCACGCCACAAGCTGCCATCGCTGCACATGCTGGGCCGGGCGTTCTCCCAGAAGGGAATCCTGGACCTGGCCGCCAAGCAGTTGCTCGAAGCGATCGACTCGCTCCCGAGCATGACCGATCAGAAGAAGGAGCTTCTCTACGATCTGGCGCTCGTGTACGAGCGGCAAGGCGAGAAGGAGAAGGCCCTCGACACTTACAAGCGCATCTTCGAGAACGACATTTCGTTCAAGGACGTCGGAAAGAAGATCGACGCCCTGAAGGCGCGTTGAACGGACGGGACCCCCGAGAGGCGGGGGCATCCGCGACCTGAGAACGCAGGAACTGATACCGAACGAACGAGAACCATGGCTCACAGCAAGCAAGCCCTGAAGCGTGCGCGACAGAACGAGCGGATCCGCGAGGCCAACCGCGCCAACCGTGCGGCGATGAAGACGCACCTGAAGAAGGTCCGCACAGCCGTCGCGGCCGGCAACACGACGACCCTCGCTGCCGACCTGCAGGTGACGCAGCAGAAGCTGGACAAGGCGGCAAAGAGCCGCATCCTCCACCCGAATGCCGCGGCCCGTCTCAAGTCGCGCCTCGCAAAGCGCGTTGCCGCGATGAAGAAGAAGCCGAGCTGAGGCCCGGCCCGCAGGTGCGGACGTGAATTCCCGCCGCACTCCGCGCACTCGGGGCGACTCCGCGGAGAGTCCTCCCCTGCCGGCATCTGCCGCCACGCGCGCGTTCGATCTCGATCGCGCCCGCCCGCTCCTCCACGCCCTCCACATCGTCAACGCGGACGGTTCGGTCTCCGCGGACATGCGGCGGAAGCTCAACCAGGTCGTCCACCTGATCGGGTTGTTTCGACCGACCCTCGAGCGAATTGCGAAGAGCCGCGGTAGCGTCAGCATCGTCGACGCGAACTGCGGGAACTCCTACCTGGGGTTCCTGCTTCATCACACGGTCACGGCCGAGCTCGGGACCCAGGCGCTGCTTCATGGCATCGACCGCGACGCAGAGCGCGTCGACGCATGCCGACGGCGAGCCAAGGCGCTCGGTATGACCGGAACGACGTTCTTCTGCGGTTCGATAGCCACGGCGGCGCTGCCCCCCGTGGTCGACCTGATGCTCTCACTCCACGGGTGCGACACGGCGACGGATGAGGTCCTGAAACGCGCCGTGATCCATGCGATCTCCGACATACAGGTCGTCCCCTGCTGCCAACGCGAGTTGCGAGGGCTCCTGGATCCGGGCGCAACGTTCGCACCGTTCCTGCGCGACGGTGTGGTGGCCGTGGATTTCTCGGCGACGTTCACCGACGTCATCCGAAGCCTCTGGCTGCGAACGAAGGGCTACCGGACGGAGACGATCGAGTTCGTTCCGCTCGAGCACACGGCAAAGAACCGGCTGATCCGCGCCGTGCGGGACGGCGGGCGCGACCTTCAGGCCGAAACCGAACTCGCCGCGCTCGCGAGCACTCTCTCGGCGCCGCCCCTGCTCTTGCAGGAGCCTCGCTGACCGAGTGAGCTATGGCTCTCGCATCGCGCGGATGAACTCACCGAGTTGCTGCACGATGACGACGTCCTTGCGCCGCACGGTGAGCATGCGGTGCGTGGGCTTGGGGCCGACGGTCATGAGTCCGTTCAGGAACTCCTGCCGTGTCGGCGATGCCGCAGGTGAATCCTGGTGCTCGGAGGCGTCGAGCAGTCGAACGACGCCGTTCTCCTCCGCATCCCACCGACCCACGACGAGGCGACCGTCGCTCGTGAACACCGCCACCGTGAAGCCGTGCCAGGCATCGTGTCCAGGATGGAACGTCATAAGGATGGTCCCCCGCGTTGGCGCATGGCAGGCATCCTCCCCATCCCCGCACGAAACCCAAGAGGGTGGGCCGGCGACACCGACAGGCCCGAAGGGTTGTGGAGCCCGAGCGGCGCTCCCACCGCGGCGCCCGCCTGCAGATGCGCGCGGGCGATGGAACGGCACCGCACGGGGCGGTCTGGCCGGCGGCGATCGATACCGCGACTTTCTGAAAAACCTCCCTCAGCAACGCCTTTCTTCCGTACAACGGGGCCGGAGTGAATCGCTCCCGCCGGAGCGCCCCCGCCTCGCCCCTGGGATAGACTCTCTCGGATTTCGACATCGCGCCTGGTGTGCGCCCCTCGTCGGGACGGCATTCCTGCGGATGCGCGGCGACCTCGAGTGTCGCACCAAGAGAGCCTTGTGGAGTCCAACTCGCCCGGGACTCACCCGCCCATGCGGTCGGGGATCCCGGCCTGGTCACACGGAGATCATGCAGATGCGTACGTTCGAACCTGCCCGTCGCGGTGGGATCGTTTTCTTCCTCTCGGTGGCTCTCGCCGTGTCGTGTCCGGCAGCGATCTGGATCGTCGATGCCAACAACGGACCCGGCACCAATTTCACGACCATCTCCGCTGCGGTCGCCGCAGCGTCACCGGGGGACCGCATCCTCGTCCGCGCCGGCAACTACTTCGAAAACGTTGCCGTGACGTCGGGAATCACGATCGTGGGCTGGAACGCAACCCAGTACCCGATGATCGTTCCCAGCAATCCGTCACTCGCGGCCATTCACGGCCAGGTGAGCGTCCAGAACGTGCCGGCCGGACAGACCGCAGTTCTCTCCGGTCTCGTCATCCTCCGTCCGGGCACCGCGAGCGACCTGTGCTTTGGCGCTGCGGGTTGCGTCGGAAACCTCGTCCTCGACCGCATGGTCCTCGCCAACGGCGGTGCCGTCATCGCAGCCTGCGCCAACGTCATCATCGAGGAGATGCGCATCCGTCACCAACCGGGCGGACTGCCGCCGATTCCCGGCATGTCGGTCTACAACTCGCGGATCCAGGGCAACGACCTGGACATCGCGGGCGGCGACCTCTACGGCGAACCGAACTTCTTCCCGGTCGCGGGTGACGCCATGCTGATCCTCGATCAGTCGGTCGTGTGCCTCGCGCGGCCCAAGCTCATCGGTGGATCGGGCGGTGGTCCGTGGACGACCAGCGCGTCGACGCCGGCAGGCGGCGCGGCCATCCGAGCGCTGAACGGCAGCATCGTCTCCATCGTCGATGACCCGACGAACACGAGCTACGTGGTCGGTGGGCAGGGCGGCCGGCGCGGTGTCGGTTCCTCGACCACCATCCCCTCGGGCAACGGCGGCAACGCTGCGGACATCTCGGGTTTCTCGACGGTGCTGAACAAGAAGCCCATGCCGTTCATCCCTGGCCCGGCCGGGCAGAACCAGGCCGGAGGACCGGTCGGCAGCAATGGTTCGCCGGCCTTCACGACCGGCGGCGGCATCTACGGCCCGATCGTCGACACCCCGGCGACGTTCCGCTGGCTCGGTTCGACGCAGCCGGGCGGCGTCCTCGTCATGTCGCACCTGGCGGCGCAGGCCGGGTACCCGGTCGGACTCGCGCTCGTCACGGAGTTCGGCCTGTCGATCTACGCGCCGTCCCTCCAGTTCATGTCGGGGAACCCGGCTGCGGCGGCGTTCCTGACGACGGGCGTGGCGGACGCGAACCGCTACTTCCAGGTCGGGTTCACGCTGCCGGCGCAGTTCAACGGCATCGAGGGCGGTTCGGTCCTCGTCCAGGCCGCGGACGACGTGACTGGCTACCTGTTCCTCGCGAATCCGGGCGTCCTCGTCCTCGGGTTCTGAGCGTCATCGCTCCGACCCGCGCTCGGATGGAGCGCGGGTCGTTCGCTCAACCGTGAACCGACGGTTCACAGTCGAGGCGCGCAACGATCGCGCCCTCGACTTCGGCGAGTTCGTCCAGCCGCGCACGGACGACGTCGACGTCGTAGTGCCGCTCGGCCAGCGTGACGAAGAGACGGAAGTGCCCGCCCTCGCACTGCGCCAGCTCGTCGTAGAAGGCCTTCAGCTCCGGGTCGGCGACGCTGGGGGCAAGCAGGACGAAGCGCTCGCACGAGCGAGCCTCGATGAGCGCGCTCACGAGCAACAGGTCGAGCAGTCGAAGCGGCTCCTTCGGACGCACGTGCTGGCGTAGCTGTTGCGCGTAGTCGTCACCCGGATCGCGCCCGAGCTTCACGCCGCGTCGCTTCATGAACTCCCACACCTGTGAGAGGTGATCCATCTCCTGGCGCGCCAGCGCCACCATGGCATCGACCAGGTCGGGGTGCTCGCCGTATCGGTTCACCACCGCCAGTGCGGAGGCGGCGGCCTTCTTCTCGCAGTGCGCGTGATCGCAGAGTACGCGCCCGAGCTGGCGGACGGCGACCTCTGCCCACTGCGGCGAGGTGCGTCGCCGCAACACCTTGATCGCATCCGCGATGGAGCCGGCGTCGTCCGTCACGCTCTACTTCCGCGTGAAGTGATCCGCGAGGATCCGGGCCACGCAGCTCGTCAGGCGCTTGGCCGTCTTGATCTCGAGGAACTCGTTGGGTCCGTGCGCGTTCGACTGCGGACCCAGGACGCCCGTGATGAGGAACTGCGCCTTCGGGAAACGCTGGCCCAGCATCCCCATGAATGGGATCGAACCGCCTTCGCCGAAGTAGCACGCAGACTTGCCGAACGTCGCCAACGAGGCCGCCTCGGTCGACGCCTCGAGCCATGGCGCGAGCGGCGGCGCATCCCAACCCGATCCGGCCTTCTCCGGCACGAACGAGACGCGAGCCCCGTACGGTGGATCCGCCTCGAGGAGGCGCTTCAGGGCTGCCGATGCGGGCTCCGCGGCCACGTTGGGCGGCAGTCGGAGCGAGAGCTTCAAGGCCGTCATGGGCCGAAGCACGTTACCGGCCGACTCCAGCGGCGGCATGCCGGCCTGGCCGGTGATCGAGAGCATGGGCAGCCACGTCCGATTCAGGACGACCTCCACGCGATCCGTCGTCATGGGGCGCGCACCGGGCAGGAGCGGCATCTTGTTCCAGACGGCGTCACCGAGGACCTCGGCGACGGCGCCGGCCTGACGGCGGCGCTCTTCGGGGATCGTCCCGTGGAATGCGGACGGCTTGATGTGTCCCGTCGTCTCGTCCTCGAGGCGACTCAAGAGCGACCGGATCACGCGGAAGCTGGAGGCGACGACGCCGCTGCCGTCGCCGGAATGCACGCCCTCCTTCAGGAGCTCGACGGTCAGGTTTCCGGCGACCATCCCGCGCAACGACGTGGTACTCCAGAGGCGCTCGTAGTCGCCGCAACCCGAATCGAGGCAGACGACGAGGCTCGGCGTCCCGATCCGCGCCTTCAGCGCCTCGATGTAGAACGGGAGGTCCGGGCTGCCGCTTTCCTCCGCGGCCTCGATGATGACGACGCAGCGCGCATGTGGGATCGACCCGTTCGCCAGCGCCGCCAGCGCGGTGACGGATGCGAAGGCCGCGTACCCGTCGTCGCTCGCCCCACGGCCGTAGAGCTTCCCGTCACGGATGACCGGCGTCCACGGACCGAGGCCCGCTGCCCACGGCTCCATCGGCGGCTGCTTGTCCAGGTGTCCGTAGAGCAGCACGGTGTCCTGGCTCTTGCCGGGGATCTCCATCAGGATCACCGGCGTGCGCCCCTCGAGCTGGACGACTTCGAGTGTGAGCCCGGGAACGGCCTGGCGCTTCGTCCATTCGACGATGAGCTTGACGGCGCGGTCCATGTGCCCGTGCTCGCGCCAGTTCGTGTCGAACATCGGCGATTGGTTCGGGATCTTCACGTACTCGACGAGAGCCTGGATGATCGACGCGTCCCACACTCCGTCGACGAACCGGCTGATGCTGGTCTGGTCCATGGTTTCTCTACCGGGTCCTCAGTGTTTGCCGCCCACCATACCGCGCACATCGACCACGTCCATGCCGGCGGAGAGTGCGGACTCGAAACCCAGCTGCGCGTCCTCGAACGCGAGGCAGCGAGCGGGATTCACGTTCAGCCGCTGCGCCGCGATCAGGAACGGCTCCGGGTGTGGCTTGCCGCTGGGAGTGTCCTCGGCCGTGACGACGGCACCGAACCACGCGCGGATCGCCAAGTGGTTCAACGTGCGCTCGACGGCCCGCCGGATCCCCCCCGACACGACGGCCATGGGCTTGGTCCCATGGAACGCCCGTGCCAACGCGAGGACGGGCTCGAACGGCGCGAGGCGATCGACGATCTCGAGGAAGTACCGCTCCTTGACGTGCACGAGCTCGTCGAAGTTCAGCGGGATGCCCTGCTCCTTCGACAGCGTCGCGAGGATGTGGCGCGTGGGCATTCCGGCCAGCGAGAAGTAGCGGTTCTCCTCGAAGACGACACCGAACGGTTCGAGGACGCGCTTCCACGCCGTGTAGTGGAGCGGCATGGTGTCGGCGAGCGTGCCGTCGCAGTCGAAGAGGAGGGCGTCGTAGGGTCCGCAGTCGGCCACGGTCACGTGGCGACTGATCAGCGTTGGCACGGATACTCCGATTTCAGTGCGCGATGCGCACGAGCGAGTCGCCGTTGTTCACAGTCTGGCGCTCTGAGACGAGCACCTCGGCCACGCTTCCGGCGGAGTCCGCGCGGATCTCGTTCTCCATCTTCATCGCCTCGATGATGAGGAGGGCCGTGCCCTTCGCCACGGCGTCGCCGGGCTTGACCAGGATCTTCGAGACGAAGCCGGGCATGTTGGCCTTGATGATCGCCGGACGTGAAGGTCCGGTGCCCACCTG
The DNA here is from genome assembly GCA_044222185.1 of Planctomycetota bacterium. Taxonomy (GTDB): domain Bacteria; phylum Planctomycetota; family CAIWVZ01; genus JBGANV01. The sequence continues at coordinate 379,372 of JBGANV010000001.1, read as the reverse complement.
GATGAGGCGGGCGTTCCGCTCCTGCTCGGATTCGACGGCAGCGTCGACGGTCGCACCGCGGAGCGCGAGTCGCCACATTCCGTCGTTCGTCGTCGCCGAGACCTCGCACGATCGGGCACCGATGAGCAACGAGAACAACGAGTCGCCTCCGGCCCTCCGCATGTCGACCTGCATCGACTCGCCGTCGAGCGTGACGTCGAACCGGCCGTCGTCACGAAGGTCCACGCTGACCGGGGTGTCCTTCCCGCCGATGCGAACGATGTATTTCATCGGTTGTTCCCCGGCCGGCCGGCGAGTTTCCACGCGTCCTGGGTTCGGGCCCCACCACTGCGCGCCGGCCCCGCCCCGCCGCTGCGTCGCGCGTGGGTCAGGACCGCAGCGGCGACGACGGCCAGGCGTTCCGTATCCTCGGACAGCGCCGGCTTGCTCAACCGCGAGATCAACCCCGTGTCGTAGACGCCCGAGTTGAACTCCTCGTTGCGCATGACCTGCATGAGCAGCATCAGATTCGTCTGGACGTTCGCGACCTTGAACTCCTCGAGAGCCTGCTGCATGCGAGCGATGGCCTCGGCCCGCGTACGGCCCCAGGTGCACAGCTTGGCGAGCATGGGGTCGTAATACAGCGTCACCTCCATGCCGGGATAGATCGCCGAATCGAGCCGGACCGACGGCCCGCCCGGCAACGCCAGGCCGGCGATCGTTCCGATCGCGGGCATGAAGTTGTTCTCCGGGTCCTCCGCACACACTCGGCACTCGATTGCGTGACCGTGCTGGACGATCTCGCTCGGGTTGAACGAAAGCGGCAGGCCGGCCGCGACCCGGATCTGCTCCTTCACGATGTCGACGCCCGTGACGAGCTCGGTGATGGGATGCTCGACCTGGAGCCGCGTGTTCATCTCCAGGAAGTAGAAGTTCCGATCCTTGTCCACCAGGAACTCGATCGTGCCCGCATTGGTGTAGCCGATGGCACGCGCGGCCTTCACGGCGACCTCGCACATCCGCCGACGGAGTTCCAAAGTGACGAACGGGGACGGGGTCTCCTCCACGACCTTCTGATGCCGGCGCTGAACGGAGCACTCGCGCTCGAAGAGGTGGTGGACCTCGCCGTTCGCATCGCCGAGGACCTGCACCTCGATGTGGTGCGGGCACTCGACGAACTTCTCGATGTAGACGGACGGATCACCGAAGGCCGTGTTTGCCTCGGATTGGGCCCGCTCGAACGCGCTGACGAGGTCCGCCGGGTCGTGGACGATCCGGATCCCCTTGCCGCCACCGCCGGCCGAGGCCTTCAGCATCACGGGGAAGCCGATGCGCGCGGCGACACGCTCCAGGTCGGCGCGCGTGACGTGGTCCTCCCCGGGAACGACGGGCACCCCGGCCTTCCGCATCAGCTCCCGGCTTCGGACCTTGTCGCCCATGCCGTGGATGGCCTCCGGGCTCGGCCCGATGAACGTGATGCCTTCCTCGCGGCAACGGGCCGCAAACCGTGCATTCTCTGCGAGGAACCCATATCCCGGGTGGATCGCATCCGCGCCCGTGATCTTCGCCGCCGAGAGGATCGCGTCCTGGTTCAGGTAGGACTTGAGGGGCTGCGGCTCACCGAGGCAGATCGCCTCCTCCGCGTGACGCACGAAGAGGGCGTTGCGATCGGCCTCGCTGAACACGGCCACGGTGCCGATCCCCAGCTCGTGGCACGCACGCATGACGCGCAGTGCGATCTCGCCGCGGTTCGCGATGAGGATCTTCTTGAACGGCGTTCGCGCGGCGCTCACAGCGGGATGTTCCCGTGCTTCTTCGCGGGGTTCTTGTCCCGCTTGTTCTCGAGCAGCGCGAGCGCCTGGATCAGCTTGGGACGCGTCTCGTGAGGCTCGATGATGTCGTCGATGTATCCGCGGCTCGCCGCGACGAAGGGGCTCGCGAATTTCTCGCGGTACTCGTTCGTGAGGCGCTCCTCCTCGGCCCGCGGATCGGCCGCCTGATCGATCTCCCTCTTGAAGATGATCTCGACGGCGCCCTTGGAGCCCATGACGGCGATCTCCGCGCTCGGCCACGCCAGGTTGACGTCGCCGCGGATGTGCTTGCTGTTGAGGACGTCGTAGGCGCCGCCATACGCCTTGCGCGTGATGACCGTGACGCGTGGCACCGTGGCCTCGCAAAACGCGTAGAGCAGCTTCGCCCCGTGCCGGATGATGCCGTTGTGCTCCTGCGTGACGCCGGGCAGGAAGCCGGGCACGTCCTCGAACACCACGATCGGGATGTTGAAGCAATCGCAGAATCGGACGAAGCGCGCGCCCTTCACGGACGCGTTGATGTCGAGGGTACCTGCGAGGACGGCCGGCTGATTGCCCACGATTCCGATCGTGTGACCGTCGAGCCGCGCGAATCCCACCACGATGTTCATGGCGTATTCGGCGTGGACCTCGAAGAAGCGGCCGTCATCCACCACGCGGCGGATGACCTCCTTCATGTCGTAGGGCTTGTTGGGGTTCTCGGGTACGAGCGAATCGAGGGACTTGTCCATCCTCCGCGGATCGTCCGTCGGTGCGACGTACGGAGGGTCTTCCATGTTGTTGAGCGGAATGTAGGACAGGAGGTCCCGGACGAGCGCGAGGGCCTCCGCATCGTTCCCCGCCGTGAAGTGGGACACGCCCGACTTGCCGCCATGGATGGCAGGGCCGCCGAGTTCCTCCGACGTGACGTCTTCGTGCGTGACCGTCTTCACCACGTTCGGCCCCGTGATGAACATGTAGGAGGTCTTCTCGACCATCACGATGAAGTCCGTGATCGCCGGCGAGTACACGGCGCCGCCGGCACATGGGCCCATGATGACGGAGATCTGAGGGATAACTCCCGACGCGAGCGTGTTGCGCAGGAAGATGTCCGCGTAACCGCCCATGCTGACGACGCCTTCCTGGATGCGCGCGCCGCCGGAGTCGTTGAGCCCGATGACCGGTTTGCCGGTCTTCATCGCCATGTCCATGATCTTGCAGATCTTGGCGGCGTGGGTTTCGCTGAGCGAACCCCCGAACACGGTGAAGTCCTGGGCGAACACGTAGACGTGGCGCCCCCCGACCGTGCCGTACCCGGTGACGACGCCATCGCCGGGGATCTTGGACTTCTCCATGCCGAAGTCCGTGCACCGGTGCGTGACGAACATGTCCATCTCGACGAACGAACCGGGGTCGAGAAACAAATCGATGCGCTCGCGCGCGGTCAACTTCCCGCGCTGGTGCTGCTGCTCGATGCGTTTCTGTCCGCCTCCGAGACGCGCGGCTTCGCGCATCTGTTCGAGGACTTCACGTGGGTCTTTCGGCACGGCAATCTCGGGAGTTTCGCGTCCTGTGGCCTCGAGTCATTCGAGGCGGGAATGCTACCCGGGCCCGCAGGCGAAAGAAGGTTCCCGGGACGCCGCCAGACAGGCGCAGTTCCGAGGTCGGACCGTCAGATCGGCACGGAGAAATCGCCCTTCAGCATCGCGGCCCGTTCGAAAAACGTCCGGCTGCGGAAGATCTGGCCGTGCAACACCTCGATCGTCGTGATGGCGAGGGCGGCCGGCCCGGACCGCCCCCACTCGATCGTCGCGTGGTTCCCCGCGACGAAGATCCGTTCGATCTCGCGGGGGGCCTCGGCGTGCTGCGCGACGGGACGCAGCGTCCGCAGCACGTCCATCAGCCGTTCACGTCCGAGGATCCTCGATCCGTGGGCCACCGATGGGTGCGCGAACTCCACCTCGGGGTGGTAGTGCCGTGAGAGGGCGTCGAAGTCCGACGCTGCCCAGGCGGCCTCCATGGCGCGAACGAGACGCTCCACTCCCGCTTGCGTCAGCGCGCCGCCCGATCCGACCTGGGTGGCCTCCGGGTCGAACCCGTGGCGTGGCTCGGACAGCTCCATGAGGACACCGCCCGTGGCCTTCGGATGAACGAACGCGATCTGGCAATCGTGGGCGCCCGCCCGAGGCTGGCGGTCGATCAACTGGACCCCAGCGGCACTGAGCCGATCGAGCATCTGTCGGATGTCCCCGACCTCGAGACAGATGTGGTGGAGTCCCGGACCGCGCTTCTCGAGGAACTTCCCGACGGGCGATGCCGCCGTCAACGGTTCCACCAGTTCGATCGTGTACGGCCCCATGGTGAGACGCGCGACGCGCGCCTGCTGGTCCACGACCTCCTCGATGCCCGCCACGGTCCAGCCAAGCAGATCCCGGTAGACACTCAACGCCGCGTCGATGCTGGGTACGGCGACGGCGACGTGTTCGATGCCTTTCACGCTCATGGTGCGCCTCGATGATCGGGTCAGATGATCGGGTCAGAAGACCGGGACTTCGCGATAGCGTCCGAAAACGCCCTCGAGGGCGGTGCAGATCTCGCCGAGCGTGACGTCGCTTTCGACGCAGTGCAAGACGCGGGGGAACAGGTTTTCGCGACCGTTCGCGGCTCTCACGAGCGATGCCAGGGCATCCGTCGCCACGCCGGCCTGGCGGCGCGCTCGCACGGCCCGAACACGTTCGGTCTGCGCGCGCTGAACTTCATCGGAGACGCGGAACGTCGCTTCCGCCGCGGGAGCGTCGACCCTGTACTTGTTCACGCCGACGACGACGCGCGAGCCGCTCTCGATCGCCCGCTGCATCTGCCACGCCGCGCGATGGATTTCCCGCTGGTAGTAACCGGCCTCGATGGCAGCCGCGGCTCCACCGAGTCGATCGATTTCGGCGATGAGTTCGCGCGCCCGCGCTTCGACCTGGTCGGTCAGTGCCTCGATGAACGGCGCGCCGCCCAACGGGTCGACGACGCTGGTCACGCCACTCTCGTCCGCGATGATCTGCTGAGTCCGCAGAGCGAGCAGCGCTGACGCCTCCGACGGAAGCGAAAGCGCCTCGTCGCGGGAATTCGTGTGAAGGCTCTGCGTTCCCCCGAGGACCGCGGAAAGCGCCTGCAGCGTCACACGCACGGTGTTGTTCTCGAACTGGTCCGCCGTGAGCGTCGAGCCAGCCGTCTGCGTGTGGAAGCGCAGGGCGAGGCTCCGCTTGTCCTTCGCGCCGAACCGCTCGCGCAAGAGAGTCGCCCACAGCCGCCGTGCCGCCCGGAACTTGGCGATCTCCTCGAAGAAGTCGCTGTGCGCGTTGAAGAAGAACGAGATGCGCGGCGCGAACGTATCGACGCCGAGCCCGCGCTCGGTCGCCACGCGCACGTACTCGAGGCCGTTCGCGATGGTGAAGGCAAGTTCCTGCGGCGCCGTCGACCCGGCTTCGCGGATGTGATAACCCGAAACCGAGACGGTGTTGAACTGCGGGAGGTGCTCGGACGCGTACTCGAAGATGTCGGTGATGATCCGCAGGGACGGCTTGGGCGGGAAACGGAAGGTCCCGCGTGCGGCGTACTCCTTCAGGATGTCGTTCTGGATCGTCCCCGACAGGTCCTTGGACGCCACACCCTGGCGCTTGCTCACGGCCACGTAGAGCGCGAGCAGCACCATGGCCGTCGCGTTGATCGTCATGGACGTCGAGACCTTGCCGAGCGGGATCTGGTCCAGAAGCTCGAGCATGTCGTCCAGGCACGCGATCGACACGCCCACCTTCCCCACTTCGCCATCGGCGAGCGCATGATCGGGGTCGTATCCGATCTGCGTCGGAAGATCGAAGGCCGTCGAGAGACCGGTCTGTCCCGCACCGAGCAGGTACCGGAATCGCGAGTTCGTTTCGCGAGCCGTGGAGAAACCCGCGTACTGCCGCATGGTCCACGGACGACCCAGGTACATCGTCGGATGAATGCCACGAAGGAACGGGAAATCGCCAGGCAGGCCAAGCCGGTCCACGTCGCCGACTCCGGCATAGAGCGGCTCGATCGGCAACCCCGAGATCGTCGTACGCGCCGCGCTCTCGCCAGCGACCCGCGCCCGCCAGCTCGGGAGTCGCGGATCGTCGTGCGGCGTTTGGCTTCCGTTTTTCTGGCCGTCTGCGGTCATGACGGGCCGGATCGTACGGGCTGGGGTGAGGGCCGGCAAACATCGCGACATCGGAGTCGCGACCGCGAACGTCCGCGTGTGCAGAAAAACTGACGCGACGTCAGATGTTCGAACACGCCCCGCAGTCAGGCACGGAAAACCTCGTCATCCGTCGCGTCTCCCGCCATAGAATGGCCCCGAACCATGAAGACGCACGCCATGACGTATGCGGACTACGCCGCCATGCCGGAGGACGGCAGGAGGTACGAGCTTTTCGAGGGCGAGTTGGTCGAGATGTCGGCGCCTGACGATCGACATCAGGCGGTACTCGGGATGCTCCACATGCTCCTGCTCTCAGGTACCAGACGCCTCGGCCTCGGCCGCGTCCGAGTCTCGCCGTACGACGTGGTGCTCAGTGACAGCACGGTGTTCCAACCGGACATCGTCGTCGTGATGCCTTCATCGCCAGGCCGGATCGAAGCGCACGGCCTGGTCGGTGCACCCACCCTCGCGGTCGAGGTTCTCTCCCGATCCACGTCCCGCCGCGATCTGGGTGTGAAGAAGACGCTCTACGCCCGCCACGGAACGCCCTGGTACTGGATCGTGGATCCGAACGCGCGCCGTATCGAAGTTCACCGCCTGGTGGGTGGCGCATTCGTCCTCGAGCGCAAGGTCGAAGGGTTCATCATGATCGCCCTGCCGCCGCTCGAGACCGTGCCCATCGACCTACGCGAGGTGTGGGAAGCGGATTGAAGCGGCGTTGATGAGGGGACGAGCCGCGATCGAAGATCAGGCCCCTCAGAACGACTTGCGCTGGCGCGACGACGGGATCTTCAGCGCCTTGCGGTACTTCGTCACGGTGCGGCGAGCCACCTTGATGCCGAAGTTCTTGAAGAGGCGATCGACGATGTCGTCGTCCGAGAGCGGCGTACCCGTGTCCTCCCGCTCGACGATCTCCTTCACCTTCTGTTTCACCGACTCGCGTGACTCGACGTTCCCGTCGACGGATGCCGTCCCACCCGTGAAGAAGTCCTTCAGCGCGAAGATGCCGCGGTGCGTCTGCATGTACTTGCCGGAGGTCGCCCGCGACACGGTGGAGACGTGGATGCCCAGGTCTTCGGCGACCTGCTGCATCTTCAGCGGCTTGAGATAGTGAGGGCCGTAATCGAGGAACTCGCGCTGATAGCCCACGATGGCCTTGCCGACGCCGAGCAGCGTTCGCTGGCGTTTCTCCACCGCCATGATGAACGCCCGCGCGGAATCGACCTTCTTCTTCACGTACTCGCGGTAGTCCTTCCCTGCGGCCTTCGCCTGCAGGGCCATCTTGTACTCGGGGGCGAGACGGAGCTCGGGGACGTACTCGTTCGCGAGTCGGACGTCGTAGTCGATGCCGTTCCACTCCACGAGGATGTCGGGGTTGATGTAACGGTTTCGGTCGTCCGACTGCGACAGCCCCGGGTGCACGCGGAGCCGGGCCAGATCGTGAAGGACGCCCTTCAGTTGATCGAGGGAGAGATCCAGCCCCTTCGCGATCTTCGGGAGCCGGTTTCGGGAGAGGTCCTCGAAGTAGGTGGTGAGGAGCTCACGCTTGATCGGGGCATCGGGGTCCGCCGGGTCGAGTTGCAGGAGAAGGCACTCGGAGATGTTCCGCGCGCCGACCCCACGGGGCTCGAGTCCCTGAATCTGTTTCAGGACGGCCTCTGCCTGCTCGAGCGTGAAGCGGTCCATCAGCGGCGCGACGGCATCCTCCAGGCTGCACGAGAGGTATCCGTTCTCGTTCAGGTTGAAGATGATCTGCTCGGCGAGTGGGAGGTTCTGCTGCGCCCCCTCGAGCAGCGTGAACTGCTCGAGCAACGATTCCTGGAGCGTTGGCCCGGACGAGGCCGTGTTGTTCATCGCCTCGAGCTTGTTCTGGCCCGCGTCCTCGTCGGACGACGTACGCCTGCGCGCACGGAAGTCGTCCCACCCGTCGAGATCGCCGCCGCCCCACTCGGTGGCCTGCGCGGCGTCGTCGGGCGCCGGCGATTCCTTCGGCGCGGTTTCACCTTCTGGCGGAGCGGGCCGCTCTTCGCGGGGAACGATCTCGAGGAACTCGTTGGTGTCGAGTTCGGCCTGGATCACGTCCTGCAGATCCATGGCGGGGAGCTGCAGGAGCTCGATCGACTGGATGATCTGCGGAGCGAGCTTGAGCGACAGGTCGAGTCGCTGGTTCAGCCGGAGGTCCAGGCTCATCCCCGTCCTCCTTCAGGGCGCGACGGCAGGGATCGCCGATGCTCGAGCGCATCCGCCAGGACCTCGGTCCCCGCGTACTCGATCGTCCCGCCGGTGGAGAGGCCCCGCGCGAGCCGAAACATGGGGACGCCGGTCGGGGCGAGCAGCCGCTCGATCAGCCGCGCCGTTGCGTCGCCCTCCGCATCCGGGTTGGTCGCGACGATGAGCTCGCGCACCCCGCCCGCCTCGACTCGCTTCTTCAGCGCGCCAGCAGACGTGTGCTCAGGGCCCGTGCCGTCGTGCGGCGAGAGGCGCCCCAGAAGCACGTGGTAGACGCCCTTGAACCGTCCCGTCCGCTCGAATGCGGCCAGATCTCGAGGATGCTCGACGACCATCACCTGACCGTGATCCCTCCCATCGTCAGCGCACACGTCACACAGCTCCGCGCTGGAGAAGTTGAAACACGTCCGACACGGTTGCAGGTGCCGTTTGACGTCGCGGATCGCCATCGCGAGCTTCATCGCTTCGAGGCGATCGGCCTTCACGACGTAGAAGGCGAGGCGCTCGGCCGTCTTGCTTCCGATCCCCGGAAGGCGACCGAACTCTGCGATCAACCGTTCAAGTGGCTCCGGGAACCCTGCCATGCTGCGCACCGGCCCTGCTGATGAACAACCTGCCCGAAAGGGAGGCGGCATTCTATACGAAACCGTCCGTCGGTTGGCCGGTGTCGACTGCGTGCGGACGGGACGAGCGCGTCCCTCAGAACAGACCGCCGAGGCCGCCGAGGCCGCCGGTGACCTTGGACGTCTCCTGCTCCTGGAGCTTTCGACTCTTCTCGAGCGCCGCCTTGACGGCAACGGTCACGAGGTCCTCGAGCATCTCGGGATCATCGGGGTCGATCGCTTCCTTCTTGATCCGGATCGCCTGGATCTCCTGGGCACCGTTGCAGACCACTTTCACGAGGTCTCCGCCGGCTGCGCCCTCGACCATCCGCTGCTTGAGATCCTCCTGGATCCGCGCAAGGTCGTCCTTCATCTTCTTGGCTTGCGCCATCATCGCCCGAGGGTCGAAGCCTGTCATGTCTTGCTCTGATCGATGTGAATCACGCCCCCGTTCAACGCGTCCACGATCTTGCGGACCGACGGATCGCTGTACACGTCCTTGCGCGTTCCCGGCGCGGGGGCTGATGGCGCCGTGGCAGCGGTGAGTTCATAACGCACACGGGGTGTGACGCCGAGCGCGCTCGCGATGATCTTCTCGACGATCTCGCGGTTCGCAGGCATCTCGAGGGACTGCTTGCTGATGGCGCGGTTGGCCGGGATGCCGAGCATCAGGATGCTCCCCTGAGTGCGCAGGACCTCGACGTGCTCGAGCATGGCGGAGATGCGCGCGTTCTGCTTCTGCGACCCCTCGACGATCCTGGGCCATTGGGCCTTCACGATCTCGAACGGCGGAAGGTGAGCGTCGACCTCGGGCTGTGGGACGACCTCCGCGGGCGCGGCCGCCTGCGGTGGCGCGGTCTGGGGTCGTTGTGCGGGCGCTGGCGAAGGCGTGGGATTCGCCGGGCGGTTCGCCGGGGTGAACGGCGCCCGCGGGGCGAACGGCGCAGACGCCAGTGGGCGCGTGAACGGGCCGCCGGCGGGCGCGGGGGCCGCCGCCGCCGGGGCGCCTCCGCCTACAGCCTCCCCCCGTTCGAGTCGCGTGAGGATCTCGGTCCACGGGACGAGGTCCACGGACCGCGCGAGCTTCAGGAATGCGATCTCGAGCTGGAGTCGCCCCTGGCCGACCTGCCGCACCTCGCGCCAGGTGTTCAGGAGCAGTCTGATGGAGAACAAGAGGCGGTCCAGGTCGAAGCGCGCCTTCACGTCTTCCACGAGCGGCGCCCGGCGGGCCCCTCCCGTGCTGGCCTGACCCCGGGCCGTCGACGACATGGCGTCTCGCAGCACTTCGAGGATCTGCTTCAGGAGTTCTTCCGCATCGCGCCCCGCCTCGAATGCTTCGTCGAGAGCACGCATGACGCCCGCTGGATCGCCGTCGCCGCAGGCGATGAGCAGGCCACGGATCCGCTCCACGTCGACGCTGCCGAGCGCGCGGTCCACGTCCTCGATGGCGAGTTTCTGGCCTGCAAACGAGACGACCTGATCCAGGAGTCCGACGGAGTCGCGCAGCCCGCCCTCGGCCTTCCGCGCGATGGCCTCGAGCACCGGCTCCTCCGCTTCGATGGCCTCGCGTTGGCAGATGTGCCGCAGCCGATCCACCAGGTCGTTGACCGTGATCCGGCGGAATTCGAAGCGCTGGCAGCGCGAGACGATGGTCTCAGGGACGTCCTGGAGCTCGGTCGTCGCGAAGATGAACTTGACGTGCGCCGGTGGCTCTTCCAGCGTCTTCAACAAGGCGTTGAAGGCCTGGATGGTGAGCATGTGCACCTCGTCGATGATGTAGATCTTGTGTGCCGCCCGCGCCGGCAGATAGCTCACGTTGTCGCGGATGCTCCGGATCTCGTCGACGCCGCGATTGCTCGCGCCGTCGATCTCCATCACGTCGATGTCCTCGCCGACGGAGATGGCGTTGCAGATCTCGCAGGCGTTGCACGGCTCGTTGTCGACGACGGACGGGCAGTTCAGGGCCTTCGCCAGGATCCGCGCCATGGACGTCTTGCCCACGCCTCGGCTGCCCGTGAAGAGATAGGCGTTGGCGACCCGGCCGTCCCGAAGGGCATTCTTCAGCGTCGTCGCGACAGGCGTCTGTCCCACGACGTCCGAGAACGTCTGGGGGCGATACTTGAGGGTGAACGGCTGATAGGTCACGGACGTGCCTTGCGACGAGAGCACCGAGTGGGCACCGCGGGGTTCATCGGCGCCATGATGGGGCTACCGGGTGACATGCGCGACGTCTTCCGGTGCGAGACGCCAAGGACTCCCCGGCCATGCCGATCGCGGCACATGGCGAGCTACGTGAAGGCTGCTCCCGTCAAGGCCTGACCTGTTTCGGCAGTCCCCATTCCACGGAGCACAACCGGGAAGTCCTTCGCGTCTCGCGACCGCGAAGAGGGTCCATGATAGGCCGCGAGCGGCGGATTACCACGCTGCCCGCGACGACGGAGAGGGGGGGATTCGAACCCCCGATACGGTTGCCCGTATACGCGCTTTCCAAGCGCGCTCATTCGGCCACTCTGACACCTCTCCAGGCGCTCGAACCGACTGGGCCTTCCCGGCCGAGCCGTCTCGCCCCCGCGCGCGGGCGATGAATCAGGATGAAAATGGCGGAGAGGTAGGGATTCGAACCCTAGGTACGGTTGCCCGCACACCGGTTTTCGAAACCGGCCCGTTCGACCACTCCGGCACCTCTCCGGGAAAAGTGGCCGCGGATTCTATTGGCGTGTCCCCGGGGCATCAACGCGGTCCGCGAAGTTCGCGAAAGAACGCGCGGATCAACTCGCCGCAGGGCTCGGCAAGGACGCCGCCGAGGAGTTCCACCCTGTGGTTCAGGCGCGGTTCCTGGACGAGATTGAAGAGCGATCCGCAGGCGCCGGTCTTCGGGTCGGGCGCCCCGAAGACCACCCGCGGAAGCCGTGCGAGGACGATGGCCCCCGCGCACATGGCACAGGGCTCCAGCGTCACGTAGAGCGTGCACCGTTCGAGCCGCCAGGACTCGACCTCCGCCGCCGCCGCAGTGATCGCGAGGATCTCCGCGTGGGCCGTCGGGTCTTGCAGGAGTTCGCGCTGGTTGTATCCCCTGCCGATGACCCGCCCGTCGCGGACGATCACGCACCCCACGGGGACGTCCGCGGACTCCTTGCCGCCCCGCGCCTCCGCGAGGGCCATGCGCATGAACCGTTCGTCGTCCGTGGTGAACGGCTCCACGTCACTCCCCCGCCTGTTTCTCGGCGTCGATCGGCGCACCGGGCGGCGAACTGCCTCCCCGCACGACGATCTCCTGCATGGGGAACGGAATCTCGATCCCCTGCCGCCGGAACGCCGCGTCCAACGCGAAGTGCAGATCGCTCTTCACCCGGTAGGCCGGTGTCTGGATCCGGGTCCAGAATCGGATCTCGAAGTCGAGTGAGCTGGCGCCGAATCCCGTGAAGACGATCTCCGGCGCAGGGGCCTCGAGGACGAGTCCGTGTCCGTCCAGCACCTCGAGCACCGTCTTGCGGAACGCACCCGTATCGGACCCGTAGGCGATTCCGACCGTGATGGACGACCGCAGGCTGGGACCGACGGCCGAGACGTTCGTCACCGTCGTGCTGATCAGGTCCTTGTTGGGAATGATCACGCCCGTGTTCTCGGCGGTGACGATGGTCGTCGATCGCATGTTGATCCGATCGACGCGGCCCGAGGCTCCGGCGACGGAGATCGTGTCGCCGACCTTCAACGGGCGCTCGACGAGGAGAATGATCCCGCTGAAGAAGTTGTTGATGATCTCCTGCAAGCCGAAGCCCAGTCCCACGCCGAGGGCCGTCACGAACCCCGTGATGACCGACGCGTTCACCTTGAGCTGGCCACCGAGGACGACGGCCGCCGCGAGGCCCACGAGCACGTAGGTGGTGAGCGTGACGATGGTGTAGCGGAGGCCCGTGTCCAGCTCGGTACGAGGCAGGACGACGAACCGCAGAAGGTCGCGCGTCGTACGGATGATCAGGAATGCGACGACCGTCGTCACCGCGGCCGTCACGACGTCGTCGAGCGTCAGCTCGTGCCCGATCCACGGAAGCCTGCGCTCGAAGATGGCGTCCCATCCGGCGCCCGTGAGGTTCCAGGCGCCGAGGACGAAGTAGATCGCTGGCCCGTACGCCGCAACCTTGAGCGCGAGACGACCCAACCGATCAGCCAGGTGACGTCGCCCGGCCGCGTCGTGTTGTTCGTCGTCGACGCCCGGATCCCGGGTCGGTCGCGGAACCGGGGGTCTGCCACCGAGGACGACCCGCCGCAGGAAGCCGTGCACGAACCGCGCGCCCAGGAGCCACAATCCCGTCAACAGGAACCGTTCGAGAAACTGCGCCGCAGCGACCTTGTACGAGAGGCTCCGCAGGACGATCAGGAACAACACACCCGTGATCAGAACGGGATAGGCGACGACGAGGACGGCCTTGACGGCCGCGGCGGTCTGTCCCTTCCCCCGGATCATGACGTTCAGGACGGTCCCGCTCATGAGCGCGAGGAGGAGGATCAAGGCGCACGAAAGCGCGTGGACCATGTAGAGCAGGTCCACGAACCCCTCGTTCTTCAGGTCGTACCCGACGGCGTCGAGGAGGATCGCAGGCGGCAGGAGGATGGCACTCGACCGCAGGAGCCACAGCACCGTACGGTGCAGAAGCCGCGACAGGGCTTCGGGGATCCGCCCCGTGGCCGCGGTCTCGTGTCCCGCGGGAAAACAGATGTCGTTCAGCGTGCGCCCGAGTCGCCACAGGAAGGGCGGAACGAACAACGCGGCGGCGACGTTGCGGTCGTGAGTCGGCGCGCCGGCGAGCCACGGCATCGCGACGCCCGCGAACGCGATGAGTCCCGTGACCTCGGTGTTGCGCAAGAGCGTCGCCACCATCCGGAGTCCCACGCTCACGGGCGCACCTTCGAGCGTGTGCCCCTCGATCCAGACGAAGGTCTTCGAGATGTTCCCGTGCACGAAGATGATGAGCCCAATGACGACGAGAAGTGCCCCGAACACCTTGATGAGTTCGGCCCAGGCGCCTCCGCGGATCCGCCCCGCAGTCCACTCGACGATGCGCAGCACGACGTCCTTGACCGTCGACGTCGTCGCCTCGGGTATGGAACCGGCGTCGTCGTAGGCCTGTCTGATCGAGTCGAGGGAAATCGCGCTGGGGTCGCGCGTCCACGTCAATGCGCTCCGATACCGGAGCAGGTTCCGTTCGCGGATCGCTCGGATGCCGTCCAGTTGATCGGCGGCCACGTCGAGTGTCTTCAGGAAGTCGTCCAGGCCCTTCTTCCAGGCCGACGTCGCGGCTGCCAGGTCGGTTCGAAGCCGGTTCCAACTGTCCTCGCTCGCGGCGTCGCGCTCGTCGTCAGTCGCGAGTTCGACGTCCGCAGGGACGACGCACGCTGCCCGACTCGACTCGAACCGTGCCCGATCCGCATCGTCCTCGCTGGCCGCGCGGGCTGCGCGGAGTTGCTCGCGGACCGCCGCCTTCCGTGCGCGCGCGTCCTCCTGCAACCGAGCGACCCGATCCAGGTCGCGCTGCCGGCGTGCGATCAACGTGATGAGGCCCTTGGTCGTTTCCGGCACGAGGTCGTCGACGACGTTGGGACGCGTCTCTGCGCGCGCGAACTGCTCCGACTCGCCGGTCGCCTCCGTGTCCAGCAGACGAATCTCTCCCGACTCCGCGAGCCGTTTCTCCCACAACCGCCGCCCGCGCTCCATCTCCGATGAGTCGAACTGGAGCTGCGCCAGTGCCGCGCGTTCGCGGAAGTAGGGTCGGGCCCATGCCGCGCCATCGTTGGCGAGACGGATCCATGCGTCGCGATCGCGGCGCGTCCGCGCCAATCGGGCTTCGTAGGCCTTGTCGAGAAGCTCGTCGAGTCGCCGGATCCGGGTCTCGAGCGTCTTGATCCGCTGTTCCTCGACGAGGAGGCGCAGTCGAGCCACGTCCGCGTCGGACTGGTCGCTCGGGGACGTCTCGTAGCGGTCGACGAGGTGCTGGGCAGCCATCACCTTCAGCCGATTCAGGTAGACCTGCTCGTGCAGGACGCGAACGGCCTCGCCTTCCAGACCGCCCTTGACGGCTTCTCGCGAATCGGTCTCGTACGACGCCAGATCCGACGTCGCTTCGTTGAGCGCGCGCGCGGCGGCGGGGATGACGTCACGCTGGACCCGGTCGGCCTCAGCCCGCGCTCGATCGACTGCCGCGGCCGCCGCCTCGCGGTCGGTGCGCGCACGTTGGAGCTGTCCATCGGCGGCTTCGCGGTCGCGAACGATCTTGCGCTCCGAATCCCGCTCGAGCGGGTCCGGAAGAAGATCGGGCTTGCGCTCCTGCAACGAGAGCGAGTCGAGCCGGCGCCGCATCTCGACTGCATCGTTCGCGCGGCGACCGCGCGCGTTGACCTCGGCGATGAGCTCGGCCTTGCGACGCTCAAGCTGTTTCAGCGTCGCCGCCTGATCGATGAGGAGTTGGATGAGCAGCGCGCGGTTCTCGGTGGGCTCGCGGGCCTGGAGCGCGTCCAGCGCGCGGATCTCCGCTTCCACGTCGCGGGCCAGTTCGAGGCACGCGGTCGGCGAACCCGGCAGCGCGCGTGCCTCCGGGGGCTGGAGCGGGCGCGTCTCCTGCGCGACGGCGGTGACGGCACAGAGGAGGATGACCGCAAGGAACCGCGGCACGGCACGCCAGCTCTGGACGAATCTGCGCATGGTCGGGTCGGGCACGCGCGGCCGCACGTTCGGTCGCCGTCGGGCCAAAATCGCCGCGATGGTACCATCCACGCCTCCGTCCGGAAGCGATGGAGTCCACCTCATGCAACGACTCGAATCACTCCTCGTGCCGATCATCCTCGCCGTGATGATCGGTGCGCTGTTGCTCGAACGGGCCCAGCCGGACACGGTCCGGATCGTGGCCCTCGTCCTCGGCTCGGCGCTGTTCGTCTACCTGGTGTGGGGCAGCTACCGCCGCGCGAAGAAGAAGATCGAGATCGCCCGGCGCGAACAGGAGCTGGCGGCCGCCGCAGCCGCTGCCGCAGAAGCCGAGTCCCACGACGACGCGGCGTCGTAGCCCGGATCAAACGTCGAACTGGGGCGTCGCCTCGTGCGGGTCATCCGGTTCGGAAAGCTCGGCGAGGACCGACGGCGTCGTCGCCTCCAGCCGGCGCGGGTCCCGCAACTCGGATGCCCGGGCGATCAGCGCCGCGCGCCGCACCGCGTCGGGCTCCCTCGAGAGCCGCTTCGCGATCTCCACGAACTCCGCGATCTCCTCCTGGACCACACGCGTTGCCGCCACGGCTGCCATGGCGTCGACCAACTCGGGATCTGCCGCGAACAACGCAGCCAGTCGATCCGCGACCTCCGCCGCGTACTCGGGAGTCGCCTCCTCGAACCCGTGCGCGATCCCGTGGTGCGGTGGCTCCTCCCCCATGAATGCGGCCAGGAGGTAGAGGTTGCCGAAGAACGCAAGCCGCGTCCGCAGCACCGCATCGGCCGTCTCGCCGCGTCGCAGGTGAATCAGCGCCGCGACCGCGTGCTGATCCGGTGGCGCCCCGTCGGGAGCTCCGACGTGACGTGCCGCGAGGTCGTGATCGGACACGAGGAGCGCCGCCTCGGCCAGCATGGGACCGAGGACGAACGGATCCGACGGGTCGAGGCGAATGGCCGCCACGAGATGCTTGACGACGGTCGCCAGGTCGCCCGCGAGACGCGCCGTCTGCGACAGCCCGAGCAGCGCACGCAGCCGCGGGTCGCCTCCATCGGAGTCGAGGGCGCGACGCCGCTCGGCTTTCTTCAACGCCGCCTCGAAGTCCCGTCGCGCCTCCGCCAGGTTGCCGTCGGCGAGGTTGATCTCGCCGAGGATCAGGAAGCCCTCCGGGTCGTCAGTCTCGAGGCGGATGCCGAATCCCGCCTGCTCCATCGCCGCGCGGACGGCGCCCTGCTCCAGGAGGCGTCGCGCCTCCACGAAGTGCCACGGCGCATCGTTCGTCGGCCCCGTGCGACGTGCGCTTCCGGCATCCTGACGGCGCCCGTGCGGCCCTCGCCCGCCGGCGGGGCCTGCCCCGGAGCGTTGCGGTCGCCCCCGATCGGGGCCGCGCCGGCGTCCGCGGTTCTCGTCGCGCGCGGGCATCAGGCCTCCGACTCCGCGCTGAAACCGCGCGCGAGCTTGCGGGTCTCCGTCGTCACCCCGCGCCCGGACAGCTCTGCGATCGGGATGAAGCGTGCGTCGTCCGGAAGCCTGTTCGGCGCCCGCGCGACGACGGCGTAGGCCTCACTCCGAATGCGATGCCGAGTGATGGCGTGGCGGGCGTCCGCCACGAGGCGCCCCGGCCTCACGTCGCGGAATCCCAGATCGCCGAGCGCCGCAGCGATCACTCCCCTTCGGTCTTCGCCTGCTCGCAGCCAGCGGCCGGGCAGCTCCTCGAAACCCGCGAGCAATTTCGACGCCTCCGCCCGACGCGTCACGAGGGCGCGGCCATTCACGACGACGAGGGCGCGGACCGAGACGACCTCGACGGTCTCCGGTCGGGCGCGTCTCGCCGGAAACCGATCGACACTCCCTTCGGCTAGCGCGGCGCACCACCGAGAGACGGGACAGTCGCCGCACTTCGGCGAGGTGGGACGGCACACGACGGCACCGAGTTCGATGAGCGCCTCGTTGAACTCGCCGGCACGATCGCGCGGCATCCAATCGAGGAGCGCGTCGCCGAGCTCACGACGGTCTCGCGCGTTCGTCACGTCGACCCGTGCGGCGTCGAGTCGCGACAGGACACGTCCCACGTTGCCGTCGATCGCGGGCATCGCGTGTCCGAAGGCGAGCGACCCGATCGCGCCGGCCGTGTAGTCACCCACCCCCGGCAGCTCCCGGATCTGCGCCGGATCGTCGGGAACGGCTCCCCGATGGTGCTCGACGCACGCCTGTGCGCCCTGGTGCAGCAATCGCGCGCGCCGGTAGTAGCCGAGCCCCGACCAGGCCGCGAGCACGTCCTCCGGCCTGGCCTTCGCGAGAGCTTGGACCGTGGGGTAGCGCGCGACGAAGCGTTCGAAGGCGGGTTTCACCGTCTCGACGGTCGTCTGTTGGAGCATCACCTCCGAAACCCAGACCCGGTACGGGGAGCGGTCACGTCGCCACGGCAAGTCTCGCTGATGTCGCCGAAACCAGGCGATCAACGCCTCCGCGGCAGCAGCACCGGGCACCCGCTTCTTCAAACCGCCAGCCTCACGGGAGCGTGCGGACGAGGGGTGACGCGGGGAAGAACCCGCCCGTGTCGTCATCGCGTGAGCCTTCGACGTACGGCGGCGTCTTCTGGCGCGGGTCGTCCGATCGGAAGAAGGCGCGCGTCCGCAGTTCGAGCCAGCCCTTCGTGACGTTGCGGTCCTTTGGTGGATCCCCCAACGGGCCAGTGATCTCGGAGGTCGGATCGAAGTAGGCGCCGACGGCTTCGCCGCGCACGAACGGTTCGCGCGGAGGTCCCTTCTCGGACACGGGATGGAACGTGAGATCGCGAAACTCGAGCCAGCCCGCAGCGCGCATGGCGGCCGGCTGAGGCGTGATCAGCACGGCTCCTCCGCCCTGCTCGTCGGGCGCCGACGGCCCGGAGCACGCACAAAGTGTGAGGGCGAGAAGGACGAACGGCCGCAAAGTCGATCCGCGACGGGGCATGGCGGCGACTATGACACGACGGGCACCCCGTCAAAACCCGCGAGTCGACGTGGCGTCCGCGAGAATCGAGAGGCGCCGCAGCTCACGAGTGACGACGCGAGCGAACGAGCCGGTCTCGAGGGGCGTCCGGACGACTCCGGCGACGCCAGGCAACCGAGTGATGGCAGAGGGATCGACCCGCCGCGTATCGGCGGCGACCAGGACGAAACGCTCGGGACCACATGCGCGGATGACGTGCTCGGCGCCTCCGTCAGGCATGTCCCAGTCGACGACGACGATCAGCGGGTCGATCCGGGAGATCTCGACCTGCGCATCGTGAGGACCATCGGCGCGCGCGCACACGACGTCGTTGACGCGCAGCAGGTCCGCCATCAGTGAGCGCAGGAACGCGTTCGAGGCGACCACGAGCACTGAAGGGTTGTTCATCGTTCGCCCTCGGCGCCAGGCCCCTTTCCCGGCGCTTTCGTGGGCGCGAGCTTACTCCCGACCGCGACGCGCGGCAATCGCGAGGCTCAGCTCGAGGCGCGCCCTCGGAGCAGCCGGCGCTCCGAATCCCGAATGGCGGCAAGAAGCAGTCTCGCCCAGGAACGGGCCGGAACGGGGCCGAACGCCGAGTGAGAGGCCCAGACCTGCGCCCCATCTCCTTTGTCCGGCACCGATTCCAACAGGGCGAGGAATCCCGCCACGGCGTCCGCGCAACGCCGCTTCAGGGCATCCGCAGGCAGCAGGGTCCCTCGGGCGACGGCGGCGAAATCCAAGGACGGGTCGGGCATCCAGTAGATGGCGGTGCGGGCCACGAAGAGCGCCCCCCGCGACAACCAGGAGCTCTCCGGTGTTCTCTCCGCGCAGTCAGCAAGCCTGAGCGTGACGTTCTCGACCAGGATGGCCCAGGCGAGGACGACCTCGCCTGCGCTCGGGCGCCCACCCGCCGAGCGGTGAAGGGCGGCCCCGTCGTTCTCCGCGATCAGCTGCAGCGCGGCGGCGAGGGCTTCGACCATCTCGGCTCGCGAGCGATCACGCGGTGCGGCCATCAGGCGCCCCCGCATCGACGACACTGCACGCACCGCCAATGGACGTGACGCGGAAGGTCGCCGTCCGTGCACATTCCGGATCCGTGACGGCGAGCGCCGCGGTGACGCGATCGCGGATCGCCCCCATGGTGCCGGGCTGGATGAACGCCATGAGGCTGCCACCGAACCCGGCGCCGGAGAGACACGCGCCGAAGACGGAGGGGTCGGCGGCGAGCAGATCGAGGAGCGCAGTCGTCTCCGGCGTTCCAGCTCCAAAGTGCGTGATCATGCTGCGCCCGGATGCCGTCATGAGCTGCCCGAAGTTCCGCAGGTCCCCCTGCTGGAGAAGCGTCATCCCGTTGCGGACCCGTTTGTTCTCGCTGACGACGTGCTCGGCGCGCCTCGCGAGAACCGGTGGCAGCGAAGCACGCCTGCGGCGCACGTCCTCGACGGAGAACTCGGAGAGCATCGGCACGTCGCTCGTCGACCCGAGCAGCCTCGCCGCCTCACGGCACTCGGCGACGCGTTCGTTGTACGGCGCCGTGCGAAGATCGCGCTTGACGCCCGATTCGACCAGCATGACCTCGAATCTTGGGAGCGAGCCGGGAATTCGCTGCGCTCGCGGCGTCCCCTCGGCGCAATCGAGCGACACGAGCCGGCCGTCGTCGCCATGGAGGATGATCGTCGGATCGAGGACCCCGACCTGCACACCCGCATAGTTTCGCTCGGCGGCGACCACGAGCCGGACCATTTCCGCCTTGTCGAGCCGGACGCCGTTCGCGTCGGCAAGTGCGAGCATGAAGGCGATCTGCAACGCCGCGCTGCTCGAGACTCCCCCCGGTTGGAGTTCGCCGCTGATTCGCGCCACGATCCCCCGCGAGATGCCGCCGCGGCCGACCAGCGCCTGTGCGATGCCGCGGAGGTAGTCACCGAACGTCCCGTCCCGAGGCCCGATCGCCGCCAGGTCGAAGTTCACGACCCCGGGGAAATCACGCGACGTCGCCTGCACCACGCCGTCGTCACGCGCGCGGAACGCGATGCGGACGCATGCCTTCAGGGAAAACCCGAGCACGAGCCCGTTCTGGTGATCGGTGTGGGCACCAAGCGGCGAGATCCGGTATGGAGCCTTCGCGATGCGGACCGGCCCGCCGTCAGGAGCCTGCTCGATGAGTTCGTCGACGAGGGAGTCTCTTGGCACGCTCCAGTTTCGCGGCGACCCGAGGCGGCGACAAGGCGTCCGTCACCCGAAGCCCAGTTCCTCGATCTCGTCGTCGTCCAGCCCGAAGTGGTGACCGATCTCGTGAAGCACCGTGATCCGGATCTCCTCGACCAGTTCGTCCTCGGTCTGGCACATCTCTTCCAGGGATTTCTGAAACAGGTAGATCGTGTCGGTGACCGGGCTCGGCGCGTCCGAGTACTCGCTTCGCTCGGTGAGCGGCACTCCGTCGTAGAAGCCGAGGAGGTCATCGTCCTCCGGTGCGATGCCGGCCAGTTCCAGCACCTCGGCCGACGGCCGGTCATCGACGATGAACTCGACGTTAGCCAGATGATCGCGAAACTGCTTCGGCAGGCGATCGATGGCGCGGCGGACGAGAGTCTCGAAGTGAGCGCGCTTCATGGTTGCGGGACGCGATCGTACCAGCAGGGATCGCTGGTCGCCGGCCCATCGATCAGCGGCGCCGCAAGAGGATCAGGCTCTCGCGACGCGCGCACCCCGCGAACACGTATTGGAGCAACGGGTCGTGAACGGGTCGGGACTGGGCCGCGACCGCGACGAACGACAGGCCGACGTCGCGGCCCACGTCCACGGTGCGCGCGACGGCGTCCTCGGGCGCATCGTCGACGATCCCGTCGCCGATGGCGAGAAAGGCGTGTCCATCCGGTCGTAGGACGCGCACGACCTCGGAGAGCCACGCGCGGCGGGCCGGCTCCCACGCTGACGAGGAGTTGGAGCCGTGCGGCGTTCGCGCTCCGATCTGCGAGCGGTCGATGGGCCGACGATCCAGGTCGAGCCAGCGAAAACTCACGTCGTGCATCTCGGCGTAGTCGTAGACGGAAGCGTACGGAGGAGACGACGCGACGAGTGCAGCCGTCGCGGTCCCGACGTGGCCGAGATCGCGCGCGTCCGCCAACCGGATCTTCGGCGGTGGCGTGCCGGCGGGAACGAGCGCTCCCAGGGCCCGGAGTCCGTCGACGAGCTCACGCACGCGGTCTCCGAACAGCCGGGATGCCATCCCGCGACCGAAGCGATTCGGTACCGGGTCGCCGTCCTCGTCGACTTCGCGCTTGTTCGCGCTGAATTTCCCCAGGATCGACGAGAACGACAGCCACAGCGCGCGATCGACGGGATCGGCCACGACGGGAGGCAGCAACGCGAGGAGGGTGAACAGCTCCAGCGCCACGTGCGGCGGGAACCGCGTGAACTCGCTCGACCCCCACTCGGGGACGTCTGGCTTCACGCGCTTGCGCGCGAGCCCCACGGCCTCACGCGAAATCCTATCGGCCTCGGTGAGCAGGCGGTCCCTCATCGCGTCGTCGAGCAGCGTGCATCGCACGCGCGCGATGAGCACGGCGAGTGGAGACGCGTCCGAGCCGATGGCCTGCCGCCCCGCCGCGTAGGCCTCGACCATGACCGTGCCGCTGCCGCAGAACGGATCGACGACCAGATCACCCGGCGCACTGAACCGCGCGATGACTCCGCGTGCCACCGTCGGGGGCATGCGCCCCGCATAACGGTGGAATCCGTGCGTGAGCGTCCGTGCCGCCGCCCGATCCACGTTGCAAAGCTCGGCGAGGAATGCCGAGCATGCCGGGTCTCCGGCCGTGTCCGTCGTGCCGCCCCAGGTCGAGAAGGCGAGCTTGCGACGCGATGCGGATGCGGAAGAGGAGCTCTCGCTGCGATCGTTCATGGCGGATGGTAACGGCTCTCGCGCGGGATCCGCGAGGCGCCCGTCCCGTTCGATCACGGCTTGACCGCGGCGTCGACCATCACCGGGGAAAGCACGCGCACCAGTTCGGAAGGCGGCAGGCTCACGAGGAATCCTCGATGACCGCCGTTGACGAAGATCCGGGGAAGCTCCAGGACCGAGCGCTCGAGGTAGATGGGCATGGGCTTCCGCAGACCGAATGGGGACGTGCCGCCCACCAGATACCCGGAGTGGCGGTTCGCGACGTCAGGTTTGCAGGGCGCCACGGACTTGCACCCGATCGCTCGCGCAAGGCTCTTCGTCGAGACCTCGAAGTCGCCATGCATGATGACGACGAGTGGCGCGGCCGCCTCGGTCTCCATCACCAAGGTCTTCAGGACGGCATGTTCATCGACGTCGAGTTCGCGGGCCGAGTGCGCCGTTCCACCGCGCTCCTCGTAACGGTAGACGTGCTCGCCGAAGACGACTTTTGCTGCGCGCAGCACACGAACCGCCTGCGTGACCGGTGCCGAGTCTCGTGCCATGGGTGTGGGATGGTATTGCGCCCCGGGGAAATGTCGCTGTGAGGCAGCGGAAGTGTCCTCCCCCTGCGACAGAAGGCGGCTCGCACGGGAGGTCGCAAGAGGTCGCCCGCCGCGATGCCGTGCCACGCAAACGGCGCAAAAACCAGGGAATCCAGGCCGCGCGAACGCGGGCTCGCTCGAACGGTCCGTCGGTTGCATTGGGGTGCCGCGTCCATCGCCACGAACGACGGCGCCGCCGAATCCCGGCGAGCGACGCGACAGTGGTTGCACCGGTTCGGGTCTCCGCGACCGGCACGCAAATGCTCGGAGACTTCTGTCCCGGCCATGAGCCGGAGTGGAGCTGCACGTCATGATCAACCGTAAGTCGAGCCTCGTGAAGTTCGCCCGCATCCTCTGCGTCCCCGCCGCCGTCGCGGCCTTCTCGATGGCGCAGGAGCCCGCCACGCCCGCGACGCCGATCAAGCCGGCCGTCGACGCCGCGAAGCAGGACGCCGTCAAGGAAGTGGCGAAGGTCGTCGCAGCGCAGCCGACCGAGAACGCCAAGCACGAGGCGCGTCTCGCCAAGATGGACCAGATCACCGCCGTCGCGAAGGCTCAAAAGGACGACGCGACCGTCACGCAGGTCGGCGAGCTCCGTACGGTCGAGACGAAACGCCACGAGGCCGCCGTCGCCGCGTCGAAAAAAGGCACCGATGAGACCGTGAAGGGCTCAGACGAGAAGGGCGGCGCGAAGCAGTCCGGGAAGCACGGCAAGGACGGCGCCGAACTCGGCCACGGGAAGGGTGGCGAAGTCCACGGCAAGGGCAAGGACGCCGAGCACGGCAAGGACGGCGCCGAGCATGGCAAGGGCAAGATCGAGGTCGGTGGTGCGAAGGAGCCGGTGACCAAGGACATGCCGAAGGAGATGCCGAAGGTCAAGGCTGACGGCGACGTGAAGACGGACGTCAAGGCCGAGGTGAGCAAGAAGGCGGCCGAGATGTCGACGATCACCGCCGACAACTACAAGGCCGAGTTCGAGACGCTCAAGAAGGAGATCGAGGCCGACAAGGGCTGAGATCCCCCGTTCGACTCAACGGTGAAGCTCCGCCTGCATCATGCGGAGGTTCACTCGCGGCGGCTCCGGCAGTACGGCGGGGCCGCCGCCTTTTTTCCCGTCATCCGTCAGCCGCACGAACGGCAGACCGACCGACGGCATCCGCCGGACGCCATCGGCCGTCACCGCCGCGCGCGCGTCGAATCACCAGGCGAGGCGCTGGACGTTCGATGCGCCCAGGTACGCGAAGCCGGGCGCGAGCACGATGCCGACGACGTCCCACACCTGCCCTGCGAGGAATCCCAGTGTTCCGGCCGGGACCGTGAAGGGTTGATCCGGGAACACGCCCGGGACTCCGACCGGATAGTGGAGCGGGCTGCCCGCGACGAGCGGTTGCGAGAAGATGCTCCAGGTCAACGCGTCGGGCACGATGCCCATGAGCGGACCCGTCCCGACGGCTCCCGCGGTGGATGTGGTCAAGAGGAGGTATCCCTCGGTCGCGCCCGGAGAGACCGAGGTCATGGCGAGATTCAGGTCGCCCGTCCCCGCTCCGCTCGTCTGCGCCGACAGGATGTTGAACGGATAGACCTCGATGTTGTAGCGAGCGACGATCTCGGCTGGCGTGAGTGCGTGCCCCCACAGCCGGAACTCGTCGATCGTTCCATCGAGACCAGCCGAACCGGTCAGCTGGCTTCCGAGGTTCAGCGTTCCAGTGTTCAGGGTGAGGGCGCCCGTTTGCGCGACCGGCGACTGTCCCACGCCGTTCACGTAAGGAGTGACGGTGGGCGGCGCCGTCGAGTTGTCGAACACGAACGCGACGTGCACCCAGACTCCCGCGGCCGGCGCAGCACCGACGGCGTTGACCGTGCCGAGACCGCTGCCCGTGAACGTGATGTTGCCGTTGCCGGGCACGGCGCCGTTGAAGCAGCGGAGAGCAAGCCCGACGGGAACGCCGAACATGTATTTGATCGAGGTCGTGCTCGCGTTCGGGTTGAGCCAGAACTCGAGCGACCAGGACTGTCCCTGCATTCCGAGCGTGTAGCCCGTAGTCATTCCCTGGAGGCTGCCCGTCTGTCCCGTGCAGGACAGGCCGGTGCCGAATCGGCCGGTGCCGAACGCGGCTGAACCGTAGAGAGTCCCCGTAGGAAGGCCGGCGCCAGGAAATGCCGAGTTCACGGCCGTCGTCCCCGAGCCTTCGTTGAAGCGGTAGTAGAGAATCTCTGGAACCGTCTGGGAGGGTGCCAGCCCCGCCACGACGATGAACAACACGCACAGGCGAGCGATCCGCATGAAACACTCCAGTTGGGGTTCGACCTCGTCCGGAGCGAGCGGCCGCCACGCTGGCGAGACCTGATGGGTCCGGACCGCGGGATTCTATGCAGCGCGCCCCCCGTGACGGGAGCCTTTCCGCGGATGGTTGCGGCGACGCCACCGACGGAGAAGCCTCCCTTGCGCTCGGTCACCTCGCTCGCGCCGACGACCCCGGCCGCACGGCGGCCGATCGGTCTGCCCACATGGGCGAATCCTGACGAGCTCAGACCCGAAGTAACCTCATTCGCGAACGACGCGCGCGAGGTCACGGGTGATCGGCGGCGTCCACGATTCCGAGCTTCGCGACCTGCGGGGCCGATGCGTTGGATCCCGACGCTCCCTCCCGGCGCTCGACGCGTGCTGCCGCCACGCGAGCGCATCTCCGCTCGCAAACGAAGGAGGACGTCATGCGCATGAGCCTTTGGACCGCCCTTGCAGCCTCATCCGCCCTGAGCGTCGCGATCGCGCAGGTTCCGCCCACCTGGTCGCGAATCTCACCACCGCTCGGGCTTCAGGCCCAGGTGCGAGCGATCGCGGTATTCGACGATGGCTCCGGCCCCGCGTTGTTCGCGGCGGGAGCCGTCACGCATGCATCGGGCATGAGCATCGCGACCGGAGCCGTCGCGCGGTGGAACGGAACGGCATGGTCCGGCACCGCGGCCCCAATCGACGGGACGGTGCGCGCGCTCGCCACGTTCGACGACGGGACGGGCCCCGCGCTCTACGCTGGCGGCGACTTCGCCGGGACGGGCCCGTTGACCGGCACGCATCACCTGATGCGTTGGAACGGCACCAGCTGGTCGGCGTTGCCAGGGGCGTTCAGCGGTGCGATCAACGCCATGGCGGTGTTCGACGACGGCACGGGTCCGCGACTCCACGTCGCAGGTGAATTCGCCCAGATCGACAGCCAGACCGTCGGGTACGTCGCGCGGTGGGACGGCAGTTCGTGGGCCTCTCTCGGGACCGGCGTCGGTCCGATCCTCGCGCCCGGACTCGCGGGCTACTCCGCCATGTCGCTCGCCGTCCACGACGACGGCGGCGGTCCCGGGCTCTTCGTCGGCGGGAATTTCCAGCTGGCGGGTGGGCTGGCGGTCGCCAACGTCGCGCGGTGGCGCAACGGTCAGTGGGGCGCGCTCGGGTCAGGCCTCACGGGCACCGTTGACCACGTGAAGGCTCTGGCCAGTGCCGGCGGCGCGCTCTTCGCCGGTGGCTACTTCCGAACTGCCGGGAGCCTATCCGTGAATGGGATCGCGCGATGGGATGGCGCGAGTTGGTCGGCCGTGGGAACCGGCTTCGCCAATTCGGTCACGACCGGTGCGGGCCAGGGGATGACCTACGTCGCGGCATTGGCGGGTTTCGACGGTGGGTCGGGACCGGTGCTCTACGCAGGTGGCCAAATCGCGCTGGCCGGCACTTCCGATGCGGTGGCAATCGCGCGGTGGAACGGCACCGTCTGGACGGCGATCGGCGGCAGCATCGGCACCGACTCGATCAAATTCCCGGAGGTCGACGCGCTTGCGGCGATTTCGACCGGCGGCACGTCGTCACTGTGTATCGGTGGGCGTTTCTCGCGTGTTGGAGCGATGGCTGCTTCGAGCATCGCGAGCTGGGAGGGCGGGTCGTGGAACTTGATGAGCGGCGGGTTGCAGGGCGGGCCGGGGGAAGCGATCGGGCTCAACCCGAGACTCCTCGTTCGAGAAGTCGCGGCAGCCACGGGCCGGGAGCTTCTCGTCACTGGTGACTTCGTCTGGATCGGAACGACACCCTGCCGGTTCGTCGCGCGGTGGAACGGCTCCGCGTGGACAGCGCTCGGCGCTGGTTTGGCGGCCCCTCCGTCCGACGTCGCCGCCGTGACGATCGGCGGATCGACGAGCTATTACGCCGTCGTCGAATCGCAGCTGTGGTCCCTCGACGGGGGAACCTGGGCACCCGCCGGCACGCCCGGTGACGCCTACCTCGATCGCATCGTCGCGTTCGATCCGGGGACCGGACCTGCGCTCCATGGCGTGGGCACGTTCGTGACCGTCGGCGGCTCGGGGCTTGCCCGCTGGAATGGGACTGCGTGGGACGCGCTCGCGTCAGTTCCCATCTGGCAAAGCCAGGCCCGGTTCACGTCGCTGATCCAAAGGACGGATTCTGTCGGGCCAGCGCTCTTCGCAACGTACGACATCGCGTGGACGCCCTACTCGAGACAAGGCATCGCGTTGCAATGGAGTGGCACCGCGTTGACGACGCTCGGCGGGTTCGCGGACTGCGACTACGAGAACATCCCCTACCTCTGCTACGGAACGGCGGAGTCCATCGAAGTTCTCGACGATGGGACGGGGCCTCACGTGTTCGTCAGCGGATCGTTCGTGATGGGCGGCCTGAACAACGTGGCGCGACTCGGGACTGCCGGTTGGGAGCCACTCGCTGGCGGCGCCCCAGGCCCTGGGCGGCTGTTCGCCTACGACTCCGGAAGCGGGCCACGACTGCACCTCGACATCGCGGGGTCGGGGATCACGCGCTGGAACGGCACGGCGTGGGATGTGGTCGCGAACACGCCGATCGGAGACGGAGTGGTCACCGCGACCTACGACGACGGCGGCGGCCGAGACATCGTGATGAGCGGCGTTTGTTCGGTTGGCGGCGAGCCACCGGTGGCAGGCGTCTTCATCTCGCGGTCGTGCCTCGACAGTCGGGTCGGTGAATCCGTCGGCGTCCCGATTCCGGTGCTTTCGATGAGTTCGCAGCTCGGCTGGATCTCCACACGCTCTGCCTTCGAGCCCCTCGGCGTTCCATTCACGATCCGGATGCTCCCGCCGGTGGGAAACGCCGACATGGCGGTGTTCGTGATGCTCGGCGAGCCAACGCCATCGATGCTGACGCCATCGCCCATCGGCCAGTTCTGCATGCCGCCTCCGGGTCCCGGGAGCCCCACGCTCTGGCTCGCGTCGAGTGTAGGCAACGAGGCACTGCTTCAGGTGCCGCCGGCACCGTGGAGCTGGCTCGTTCCCGCGATCACGTCGCCGCTCGTGGCGACGTTCCAGGGCGCGATCGCCGACCCCACGGCCCCGGCGGGAGTCTCGGTCACGAACGGAATCGTCCTCCACGTCGGGCCGTGACTCGGATCCAACGCGCGCGCCTCGTGGACGCTCTGCGTGGCGCGCGCCCCCATTTCACAACGCGACGATGAACCCGGCCCACAGGCCGAACGCACCGCTCGGCGGAAGGGCCGTCACCATGACGAGGTTCTGGTTGAACAGGCCGTCCGATTGGTTTGTCGCCTGCGGCGCGCCGCAAGCCGCATGGGGCGAGATGTACAGGTAGACCGCGGCGTTCACCCCCAGCCCGGGGTAGCTCCAGAGTTCTCCGAAGAAGAACTGCGTCGTGAGGATCTGGGTCGACGTCGCCGATGGCCTCACTCACGCGTGGATGTGAGCGGTCGTTCCCTGGTACCAGCCCGGGAAGACCGTGTCGAACCAGCACCGTCCGTCGGCCGCCGTCGGTTGGACTCCACGAAGGAACGTCTGCCCTGCCGTGCCCTGCGCAGCGAATCCCGAGTCGATGCCGCAGGCGTTCGCCTGCCATGCGTCGACGGTCGCACCGCTGATCGGCGCCTCCGTAACGGCGTTGATCACGCGACAGAAGAGCCGAAGCGGCAACCCCTGTTGCGTCTCGACGATGTCGGACCGCACCGGCATGTTGGCGACGTAATTGGGGCCGAGAGCGTTCGACGGCGTGGGCGCGACCTGCCGGCGGGCCGCGAGGACGCCGACCACGCTCGGGGCCGGCGACGGCGACGGGAGCACGATCCCGGGCGACGACCCGCGCGTTGCGGCCCGGCCGACGCCCGCCATCAACGATGCGGCACCGAGCCCGAACAGTCCGGCACCGGCGCGTTTCATCCAGGCTCGACGATCATCACGGTCGTGCTCGATGGCGTGATCTCCGGCTGAGGCCGCAGCGACGATGGACGAAGCGCACCTCGTCCCCGTCGCACGGCCCGTCACCGTGCACGAGGGCCGGCTGGGGGTGGCCGCTCGTGCACACCCATGACTCCGAGGAGTGACTCGTTTCGGGATCACGCGCGTCGAAAAGGGCGCCGCACCGTCCGCGGCGTCGTGCGTGGACGGCGCCGCTGCCGACCCGGGATGCTCAGGATCGGCGTTGGACGGCGCGGAGTGACGGCGTCCGAGATCCTATTCGAAGTGCAGCTGGGCGGCGTTCGTCACCCGCGTGGCAGCCGTGGCGTTCACGATCACCGCGCACTGCGCGTAGACATCCAGGCCCGCGAGCGCAGGCGTGTTCGGAAGGGGCATGAACAGCGTCGTGCTGCCCGCTCCGCACGGCAACGAGAATCCAGGGAACGGGATGATCAGCCGGCTCAAGTCGACGCTCGCGTTGCAGGAGGGCAGCACGAGGACGTAGTCGGCGTTCGTGGAGAAGAAGAAGAAGGCGGTTTCGACGGCGGACGTGTTGCTCAGCGCGAAACGGAACTGCCCGTTACCCAGGCTCGGTGGCGACGGGATGGTCAGCAGCGTGGCGCCAGCGGCGCCCGGGCAATTCGGTCCGTACGTCGCTGCCCAGGCCTGCGGCGTCGCCGTCGGCAACACCTCGACGAGCCCGGGCGCGATGGCCATCTCGGACGTGTTCGGGTCGACGACGCGCAGAAGGTATCCACCGGACGGCGCGTTGGACGCGACCGCGACCGGGAAGATCTTGAACGCAAGACCGCCACCGAGCGTGCCACTCCCCGTGCTCGGGCCCGAGAACGAGATGAAGGGGCTCTGAAAGTTGAACGCCGAATCGGCGAGCGTGTTGACCGAGTTTCCGACGACGACGAGCCATTGCGAGTACGGAGCCGACAACCCGACCGGCTGGCCGGTCGAGAAGGAGAAGCCGCCGTTCGCGGTCGCGAGCGCGGCGACCGCCACGAGATTCAACGTGGGCGCCGGCCCCGCGACGGTGAACGTGCCCACGTTCGTCGTCACCCCCGGGCGCACGGCGAGGACGGTCGGATTCGCGGTCCCGCCGAGAACCGCCGTCCTGAACGACGTGTCGAAGGTCACCGTTCCCCAATACGACGAGCCCAGGTTGGCGGGCTGGAACGGCGTGTCCAACGGCTCCACGTAGAGGTGATAGTCGCTCGGAGGGACGGCGCTGATGGTGAACGCGCCCGTCCCCCGGCTGACTCCGCCGTCGATGCTGCGCCCCGTGACGACGTCCCGCAGGACGAGGTGCGCGCCGCCCACGAGCTGGCCCGGCGCGCGTTGGATCGTGCCGGTGACCGTGCCCACCGTCGCGGCCGTGTTCCCTGGATAGAGGAGGCGCAGTCCCGAGCGGTCATCGGCGGCGAGCGTGCGGCGGATCGACGTGGCCGCCGACGTCGTGGGGTACATCGTCGCGTCGAGCATCGGGCTGTGGTCGAGGCCGACGAAATGCCCCGCTTCGTGCGTCCCAACCGATTGCACGTCGAAGGTGCTCGCCGCCAGGTTGGTCGAGAACGTCGTCGCCGGGTTGAACACGATGTCCGCCTCGCTGATGGTCCCGCTCGAGAAGCTCACGAGCGTGACGGCGAGTGCACCGCCGACGGCCTGCAGGTTCGTCGTGTTGTTCGCGAACGTGATGACGTTGGTGCCATCCGTCCCGACGGTCGCGATCGCCGTGGCACCACCGTTGACGAACGTGAGTGGCGTCTCCACGTCGATGGCGTGGAACGAGGCGTCGACCGCAGCCACGAACCCGCCCGGAACGCTCGAATGCAGCTTGTAGTTGATCGTTGCGTTCTGCGGCCAGGTGATCGTCCCGCCGCCAGACGGGGGGACGACCAACGTGGGAACGTGAGCCGGCGCGATGACCATGAAGACGACGACCAAGATCGAACCGAGGACCAGGCGGCGCATCAACGTCCCTCCCCACGACGGGCCGGCGAATGCACCAGGTCGATCACCTGGTTGCGGAAGCGATCCAGGTCGACGGATCCGCCATCACGTACCTCGCTCGCCGGAACGAAGCCGTCGATCACGTGCCTGAACGACGGCGTCACGAGCCAGGCGCCGAGGTGCGCGGAATCGGCGGCGAGGTCGAACCGCCCCTGCAGCCAGCCGTACGTGCGCAGAAGCCCACCGGCGTCGCGCTTGAGGAACAAGAGGACGTGGTCGCCGGCCCTGTACGACGGAGCGCCGCAAAGAAACTGGGACTTGGTTCCCACCGTCCCGCCGATCTCACTGACGACGATCTCGCCGGTGAGGTCACCCTTCCACGTCTCCTCCACCCGCATGGAGTGATGCGTCCAGATGATCGACTGCCCGTTCCCCCAGCGCGACTCAGCGCCCGTGACGCGACCGACGACGATCGCATCCGCCTCGCGGGCGAGTTCGCCGAGGTTCTTGACGATGAGGATCGTGCTCCCCGCGTAGGGCGCGACGAGAGCGAACACCGTGACGAACATGACGATCCGCAGGTCGAATCGGCGCATGCCTGGGCTCCGGGTGGGGGACGCGACGTCGCGTCGGATTCGGTGTGTATACACGGCCCGCGCTCAACCTGCCAGTCGTACCGAAGCGGGAAGTCGCCCGGCTGATGCCCTTTGCGCGGCGCGCAGTCGTCCCCAGAATGCCGCTCCATGCAATCCTTCGAGTTCAGGTTGATTCCCACGCCGCTCGCGATCTGCCGCCTCGAACCCACCGCGCCAATCCCCTCGTGGTGCGAGGGCGGGCCGTTCCTCTCGATCACACGGACGGCAACGGAGCTGTCGATCGTCTGCGCCGAGGCTCAGGTTCCCCCCGGGATCACGCGGGAGGCGGACCGCCGCGCGCTCGGCATTGCCGGCGTCGTCGACTTCGCCACGATCGGCGTCATCGCCGAGCTGACGGCGCCGCTCGCATCCGCGGCAATATCCGTGTTCGTCGTCTCGACGTACGACACGGATTACATCCTCGTGCGAGCGGCAGACGTCGGCCGTGCGACCGGCATCCTCGCAGCAGCCGGCCACCGCATCGTTCCGATGCCTAGTTGCTGAACAGCAGCTGCATCCCACCGGACGCGACGAACGTCGGACCGCTGACCTCGAACGCCTGCGCGTAGGCGACGAGGCCCGCGACGGCCGGTTGGCGCAGGAGCACGGGTGTCGACCACGCGCCGCTCCCGTCGAACGTGATCGGCTGGAGCAGCAGTGCCGGCGTCACCGCGAGGTAGAGGGGAATCGGCGGGTTGGCGATCGTCGTGTTCGCCGGAGCCAGATCGGCCGCGATGAACCCGGCCGCACCCGGACCCGCCCCGGACGCACGCAGGGCACCGACCCAGTTCGCCCCGAAGGGCCCGTGAATCACTCCGAGCTGGAGGGTGCCGTTCCCAACACCGAACCCGAGGGCGCCCGCAAACTCGATGACGTCGACGCTCCCGGCGTCCGTTCCGAAGATCGTGTCGTCCTGTCCGGCGCCGACGACGACCTCGTCGAATCCGTCGCCGTTCGTGTCTGCGAGCATCGCCAGTGCTCCGCCGTAGTTCGCGCCAGGGGCGCGCCCTGCGACGAGCCCGATCAGCGCACCTGTCGCGCCCGAGTAGGCGCGGACGACCCCGAGCGCGGAGCCCGCTGGAGGCTGAATGCCCGACGGATTGAGTCCCGGGGTGCTCGTGACGAAGTCCGCGACGCCATCGCCGTCCAGGTCGCGCCCGCCTGCGAGTGCGCCGCCGAACGAGTCGGCCAGCACCGGGCTCGTGATGCTGAAGAGGAGCGCTCCGCCCAGCCCCGAGTAGGCCCGCACGGTCCCAGGAACGCTCACGCTCCCGTTTCCCGTCCCTCCAGCGACCACGTCGGGTCGGCCGTCCCCGTCGATGTCCGGCATGAACACGACGGACTCTCCGAGGAAGCTGAACACGGGTGCACCGCCGTACGACTGGATGACACCGCCCGTCAGACCCGAGCAAGCCACGACTCCCCCGTGCTGGTTGCCGAGGCCGCCCTGGGATGCGAATCCGATGAGGACGTCGTCCCGCCCGTCGCCATTCAGATCGCGCCCACCAGCGAGCGAAATTCCCCACGAGTCGTAAGGCGTGCTCACGCCCGCGGCGATTCCGGTGTAGCTGGCGATCACCAGGCCCGTTGCGCCGGACAGCACGAGCACCGGCGTGAGGGTCGACGCGCTCGGAAGCGCGAACAGCCCACTCGAGGTCATGACGTCCGCGCGGCCGTCGCCGTCGATGTCGCCCGCGTTGGCGACGCGATAACCGTAGAGGGTCGGAAGAACGTAGGTGCGGATCGAGAGACCGCTGCTCCCCGAGAACACCTTCACGTTGCCGGTCGTCGACGTGTTTGCGCCCAGCGGGAGCCCGACGATCACGTCGGGCGTCCCGTCGGCATCGACGTCACCACCGCCGCCGACGGACCAACCGAAACGATCGAACGGCAGCGTGCCCGAAAGCGTGTGGAGGATGGCGCCCGTCGCGCCCGAATAGACGCGGACGACGCCGAGGTATTGGGGAACGGAGGGATTGCCCAGCGTCTCGTCTGGAGAGCCCACGGCGTAGTCCTCGAAGCCGTCGTGATCCAGGTCGCCGACCGTCGCCACGCGCGTTCCGAACGACGACGGTACCCCCGCGTTGAACTCGATGTGCTGGAGCCGCGGCAACTGCTGAGCGACGGCGGCGTAGACGATGGTGACGACCGCGATGAACGTGTGTTCGAGTCTCATGATGGTGAACATCCTCGTTGGGTGACCATCTCGTCAGCAACGGATGTGCCTCGCCTCGACTCGCCGCGCGGACCGCGCCCACGATCGAGCTGCGCAGGGGCGCGAACGCGGCAATCCGTGCAACTTCGACGGGTGGCAAAGCGGCGCTGGGGGCAACTCGCTCCCGGCGATGGATGCATCGCGGGCGCATCCGCCGGTTTACAGGCGAAACGCTGCTTGCCGAACGTGCTCACCGGGGCCCGCACCGAGGTTTCGACACTGCGTCGTCCCCGCCTCCGCGCCGTCGAACAGCAGGTCGATCGTCCTGCGGCGGCGCGAGCGCCGTTCACGGCAGTCGTGGCACGTCTCCGCCGTCGATGGATGCAGGACACGCAGCCTCATTCCGCTACCGCATGTCGATTGGGGGCATCCGCACGACGTTCTTCTGCGGCTCGGCGTGAAAGTTCCCGATGAGCGTACCGGCAGGACTTCCCGGTTGGATGAGCCGCCGGCCGAGGGGGGGCGAGTCGGATTCGCGCGGCGCGACGATCACCGCGTAGTTCCGCTCCGCCGGGACATCGAGGGTGTACTGGAGGCGATCGCGCCTCAACGCGACGAGCGAGTCGGCAGAAAGACGCGGCGGGATCAGCACGGTGTCCCCCACCTCGCCGCGAATTTCATCGAGCGGGACGAGAGCCAGCGAACCGGGCGCGACGGACGAGCCGGCACCAAACGTGATCTGCACGGAGGCGAGCGGCGCGAGTGCGATGGTCGCCGGGAGCCGTGTGCGGTCGACGACCGACGGCGCGAACCCGGTGCGACCGGCGGTGACGCGATATTCCGCCTGCGGTGGTAGCGCGAAACTCGCGACGCCGGACTCGTTGGCGACCGCGCGCTGCACGTCACCTGCACCGGCACCTCCGCCCGCACCCATCACTTCGACCTGTGCCGAACGCACCGGCGCACCGTGATCGTCGGTGACGAGTACGGTCGCGCTCGCCAGCGCAGGCTCGATGACGAGGTCCTTCAAGCGCGGGTCTCGACAGGGTTCGCCCGCGACGACGACCACGTCGTCGATCGCGAGGACGCGCTGCCCCACGATGCGCACCACGAGCGAGTATCGGCCCGGCGGCACGTTCAGCACTGCGAACCGACCGTCCTCGGCAGGCGTGACCGTTCGTCCCAGCGCAGACGACTCGCTCCAATTCGGACTTATGTCGACGGTGCCGACGCACGCCGACAGACGAAGGGCCTCCCGCTTCCAGGCGCCGCACGACCGGATGCTGCCCTCGATCGATCCCGCCTTCCTCACGACGAGGTCGACCGTGGCACCGAGACGCTCCAGCGGATGCGGCTCCGAGCCTCGAAGTCCGGGCATTCGTGAGATGACGACGATCGGATCGACCTGGACTCCGCGCAGTTCGTAGCTCCCATCCGCCTGCGACAGCGTCCGGATGACGTTCCACCAAGGCGTGAGGCCCGCGGCTCCGGAGGGCGATGCCTGATAAGCGACGACCGGCGCACCAGCGATCGGGCGATCCGACGCGTCCGTCACCCGTCCACGCGCGAGGATCGGCGCGAAACTGAGCGTCACGTCGGGAAGCACCACGGTCTCGCCGGGGAGGCGGGCCGTGAACGCTGCGTCGTCACACAGGCGGAGGATCTTGGGCTCCGCGCCCACGCTCACGAGGACACGAACCGTCCCGGTCGTCGCGGGCGGGACTGCGAGTTCAACGAGGCCGGGCCTGGCCCCATTCGGCTGAGTCAGAAACGGCTGCATCGCGAAGACCGCGTTGCGAGCCCGGATGGCCCGGAGTTCCGCCGCGGTGCGCGAGTCGGGCTCGTCGAACCCGATCGACGCGAGCCCCTCCAGGTGCGTGATCGGCGCGCCGCGCCAGTCGACGATCCGCAGCGCGATCCGGGTCACGGGGGCGACTCGGATCACGCTGGAGTCCGGAGGCGGCAGGCTCGACGGTTGCGAGTCGGGGGCGTCGATCCTCGCCGTGAGCGAGGTGTTGCCCCCCGGCGGCGCAGATGCGGGCTTCGACGCTGCGCGCCGTTTGCCGTGATCGGGCGGAAGGGCGGCGGGCATCTCGATCGCGCCCGCAGTCGACGGCGTTTCACGGAGTGACGCCGCCGACGCTTCCCCGGCGCGGAGCATCCACCATCCGAGCCACGCGAGAGCCACGGTGGCGATCGCGAGTCCGGCCCACGGCCCGTATCGCATCGCCCCGCGGTCACGCGACGTACCGTCCGTCATTCCCCGTTCTCCTCCTCCCAGTCCTCGTCCATTTCCACCTCCTCGCCCTGAGCTTCGCGGAGCGCCCGCACCGCCGCCTCGCACGTCTCGGGATCGCTTCCGAGCGCCTCTCGAATCGCCGCAACCGGGTCGGACGCGACGGCGGCGATCGCGGAGGCCAACTCGTGCGTCGGCTGGACCCGCGACACGGCCAGGGCCAGCTCCGCGACCAGGTGCGGCAACGCGTCTCGAGCTGCCGCGCCGTAGTACGCGAGTGCCGCCGCCGCGAGATGACGCAAGGCGCCGTCCTGGTGCCTCAACCGTCGCGTCAGCTCGGGAATCAGGACGTCCGCCTTCAGGTTCATTCGCGCGAGGGATAGGGTCGCCGCAGCGCGCTCGCTCTCGTCGCCGACGCAGTAGAGTTCGAACAACCGCTCGACCGCACGCTTCCCAAGGTCGCCAGTCTCCGGCAACACGCCCGCAGCTTCGATGCGGATCGAGGCTTCAGGATCGTCGAGCATCCGCAGGATCGGACCGACCGCGGCCGCGCCGGTGAGAGCGTCCCACGGAAGGCACCAGAGCGCCGCCAGGCGGACACGGGCGCTCGAGTCGCTCAGTCGCTTGAGGATCGAGGCCGGGTCGGCGTGCGCGCGGTCGAGGGCCGCCGGATCGTCACGGTCGACGAGACAATCCTTCGTCCGCTCGAATTGCTCGAGCGCCAGATCCATCGTGACGCCCGCGTCCGGGCGCAGGTGCGCTCGCCAGGCCGGCTCGCGCTCGCCGCGAACCCACGCGAACACGGCAAGGGCATGTCCGAGGTGCGAGGCCGGCAGATAGCCGACGCGATTGGTGCTCCACCAACTCCACTGGCCCGTCGTTCCGCTGCGCTCCGAAAGGACGGCGTTCGCCATCATGACCCCGAGCCCCAGCGCGACCGGCATGAGATCCGTGAGGACTTCGTCCCCCCAGATCGATTCCGGTCGTTGCTCCGTGCGCAGGAGCCGTTCGTGTGCCAGTTCGTGGAGGAACACCGCGAGCAGCTGATGCGGAACGTCGCGGTATTTCGCCCGCACGCAGATCTCGGGCACCCCGAGCCTCTCCATCGTCGAGTCGCTTGCATCCCAGTGGCCGGCTCGCGATCCATGGAGCCACTCGGACGTGAACGAGAGCTTCACGCTCCCGCGGGCGACTCCCATGAAGTCGCATGCCATGTCGAAGAGGCGCGATACCTCCTGATCGGTGCTTCGCCAACGCCCCGGGAAGCGCTCAGCCGTCGGCAGGATGACCTCCGCGTCCCTGAACGTGCTAAGTCCGAACCTCCGTGCAAGCGAGTTCATGCGGAGCTCTATGCCGACGATGTCGCGAATATCCAGCGGAGCGGCCATGGGCCGAGTTTCGCATACACCGCGCGGATGTGCCAAAGGACGTCCGTCTCGGCTGCGACCGCGCCGGCTTGTCGGGCGAACCTGCGGCGTCGGCGACGGACGGCATCGACCGCCGCAACTCGATCTCGATGAAGACATGACTCGACGTGACCCGTTGGGCCACGCGGGCGCCGCGCCCCTCGCTCTTGGTTTTTTTTTGGCGGCCGCCCTGTGTGTGCAGCGGCAGGCGACGGAGTCAGAGGCCGGAGTTCACCGAGAGCCAGCGTCGAACGTCACTCCGGTACTGCATCGACCGACGATCACCACAGCGGAACGCGACGATGTAGCCCTCGCCGTCCGAGCCGTACGAAGGGTCGGAGCCCATGAGGTCGGGTCGGCGGTCGTTGGCGATTCCCAGGTCCTCGAGTCGGCACGGATAGGAGCCGCCGTGGCTTGCAGCCCACGTGTCGGCGGCAACGATCGCGCGATCGCACCAGGCCTGGGCGTCGGTCGTCGCGACGTCACGCGCGACGCCGGACCCAAGCAGCAGGATCACGGGCAGTGAGAACACGAATCCGCGAACCCGCGACTCCTGTGCGGAAATCCCATTCCCCGCACGCTCGAGGCTCACGCGCAGTCCGGCCAACCCGCCCGCGACGACCGCCACCAACCAGAGGCAGGGCTGAAAACACCCGAAGATCGTTCCGGGAACGAACACGGACCCGACGACCTCCCCGATCGCCCATGCCAGCATCAGCGCCGCCCCGAACGCGCGCAGCCAGATCATCTGAACGAGTCGACTCGCCAATGCGAGCGCGAACACCGCGGCGCCGCCCAGGACGAGCGGCTCCGCGATGTCCCATCGCTCCGGTGCCAACGGCGCCGCGCCAAGAAGGAGGACGGTCGCGGCAAGGACGGTGAGCGTGGACGCGCGCATCGACCATCGCGGGTCATCCGGCGCGTCGCGCGGCGCCGTGAGATCCTCGGCCATCGGCGGGGACATCGCGGCTACGCCCTCGACCGGTTCATGGCGGATCGGGTCGCGCAACGTCGCGAAGAAGAGAGTTGGATGACGCCCCCATGGCGACGCGGACCGCGCGGCATCATCCGCGGAACACCGCGCCGCCTGGCCGTCTCGATTCGCGCCGAATGACCTGTGCCAGAGGACCTCATCTCGTTTCGGCCCCGAGCTTCTTCTTGTCGACCCGAACGATGACGACCGATCCGTCCGGAGTCTGCCAGACGGGCTCGACGAGTTCGCGGATCCAGGCGATGGCGACGTAGCGCGGGGTCAGTACGAGGTAGTCGTAGATCGGCAGCCGTGCCGTCCGATCGACGGGCGCCAGCCAATCCAACCGGCGCGTCACCCGCTCGAACTCGAGGCAGGGCCCCCAGACCTCGGGTGCTGCGAGGACGCGAACGGGCGGCGTGCCCGGCTGCCACTGCGACTCGAGGAATCGGAGCCCATCGCCGCATCGTGTGTCGATCTCCCACCCGGAGAACGGACCGATCGAATACGACGCAAACGAGAACACGACGACGCCGGCGCGGATCGCCGCCGCCGCGAGGCGTCGGATGGACCGCTCCGACCCGACGGACCTGGCGCACGCCGAGCCGACACCGAGCACCGTCAGAACGATGAGGTGCAGGCCCGTTCGATCGCTCGGATACGGGAGTGACGCGAGCGCTGACGACCCGAAGGTCGCGGCCACGGCGAACCCGGCTCCGAGACCGACGATGATTCCGCTCCGCTCGGTCGCGTCGAGCACCCGTTCCCGCGAACGGCACAGGTCGATGACCGCAGCGCCGACGGCAACCGCCAGCGCGGACGCACAGATCGCGATGGCAACGGTGATGACGAGCGGACCGCCGAGATCCGAGAGGGCTCCGCACGGCTCACCGCGCGGACGTGCCAGCATGCGCACCATCAGCGAAGTTCCCGACTCCGCCATCGTCGCGGCGCCGTAGTACAGCTGATCTCGTGGGATCCGTAGCGCAAACCAGAGCGGGACGGCTCCGGCCGCGAGCGCCGGCACACCGGCCCAGACGGCGACGGCTCCGAGATCTGCCGCAGTCCAGCGATCACGCGCTCGCCACGCGAGGACGACGGCTGCAGCGATCACAGCGACGACCGACGGCACGAACGTCAGCGACGCGCACGCGCATCCCGCCGCAGCGAGCCCGGTCTCGACCAGCGCGCGGCGCGGAGTCGAGCTGGCCGAAAATCCCGACCCGACGCGTCCGAGTGCGTCTGCGAGCCACAGCAGCATGGCGGTCGCGATCCCATAGCCTCGCGCGAGGGCGAAGTAGTCCGACAGGATCGGGTCGAAGGCGAATGCCGCGAGCGCCAGGATTCCGGGGAACCCTGCCAGGCGCCGCGTCCAGCGCCAGACGAATGCCAGTGACACGCAACACGCGACGAGCGTCGGTATTCGCAGCGTGAACGCCGAAGCGCCGACCGCCCCCGTCGTCAAACGCATCAGCAGGGTGTTCAACAAGTGATTGTTCGAACTCGGTGCGAACGTACGTCCCCACTCGCCTCGGCAGAACTCGACGAAGCTCCACGCCTCGTCGAACGTCACGGGCTGCGTCACGGCCCGATGGACCGCGACGGTTATGGCCACACCGATGATCACCAACCGCGGGATGCGCATGGAATCGGCCGGGAGTCTACTCGGCGGCGTTGCCCGTGCCGCCCCCCGCGCCGCGGCGGGACGTCGCGTCCGGCAAGCCGGGGCACGTTGCCCGGTGGCCGAATGAGGACCGAGGTGTTCGGCGAGAGATGGGGCCCAACCGGGCGCCGGAGTCAGGCACGGGTTCGGATCTAACGCTAACGAGCAGCCGCTGCCGTCGACCCGCCGCAGCGGCAGGCCACTCCCGCATAGGCCGTCGCGACCGGGTGCAAGCTCGGGCTCGCCCTCGCGAGTGACGGTACGAACCAGCGAATGTCGTCGACCCTCATGCCTTTTCGCGAAGCGCGCGAGTATGATCCGCTCCGCAGTCGTCCGCCAGTGCATGCGACAGGAACGCACTGCGTGGCGCGGAGCGCCCGGGCCAAAGAACAGCCTTACTGCGCCCAACAAGAACGGGTGATTGAGGAGAAAGTCATGGGACGCGTTGTGGTTTGCGAGTTCAAGCTCCTCGGAGACGCGATCGACTTCTGCTCCCGCTACGAGTGTGGTCTCCTCGCTTTCGGAGCCGACGGAATGATTCTCGAGCCACCCTATGATCGTGGCCGGAAGGTCAAGTATCAGAACCCAAAGGCTGGCGCTTCCGTCGACGCCGGTGCCCTGGTCTCAGTCGTTGTCATGGGAAGTCGGGAACCCGACTCCAAGCGCCCAACCAAGAAAACTGGCACCACTAGGGCTCAACGCCGCGCGAAGGCCTCACGCCGAGCGTGAGATTGGTGTGAACGGCCTTGGGTGAATGCCGCATCGCGGAACGGCAATATTCCGGATTGAGGTAGTAGCTTCCACCCCGGGTGACGCAGTAGTTCGATGGGCCCAGCTGCACGGCGCCGTCACCCGGGCGATGGTCCGCCGAGGACAACACCTCGTGATACGGGTCGCAGGTCCATTCCGTGACGTTGCCATGCATGTCGTGCAGGCCGAACCCATTCGCTGGATACCGACCTACGAACGTCGCGAGGGGCGCGCCGTCGTCCCAGTCGACTCGCTTGGATTGAAGCGCCAGCGGAAACGAAGCGTCCGCGACGTTCTCGTGCCCGTCCAGGCTGCGCTCGGCGTCTCCGCAATAGAAGCGCGTCGGTGAACCCGCGCGACATGCGTATTCCCACTGAGCCTCGGTCGGGACCCTCAGGCCTCCTTGGCGCACGACGCGGTCGGCCTGACTGCGATTCAATTCGACGACGGGGAGCCGCCCATTCGGACCCAGCCGTGCGACGACGCCCGCGTCCTCGCCGCGCAGGGTTGCGAACTGGGCTTGGGTCAACTCGAACTTCGACATGAAGAACGCCGTGAGCGTCACGTCGTGGGGACGCTCGGCGCCCTTCTCTCCGCCTCCCGGAGTCCCCATGCGGAACGTCGCAGCCGGGAGCAGCACCAGGACGATCGCGGCATCGCCCTGCACCACCAATTCCTCCGTGATGGAATCTCTGTGTGGCACGGTGCCCGTTCCCTCTACGGCGAACTCGAACAGCCCCGATTGGGGGTCGGGTCCGATCGGCACCAGGCGCTCCTGCCGCATCAAACGCAGTCCTCCGTAGGAGGACGATTCGGCGATGGCCCGGGTCGTCACCTCCCAGGCGGCAGCCCCCGAGTCCCACTGAACCTCGAGCCGCTCGGACGCGGCGAGGCGCTCGCGCATGGCGGCAATTGTGGGACGCTCCGGATCCTTGGGCCCGTCGAGCGCGCGGATGTCATTGACCAACTGGTCGAGCCCGTCGTAGCGCAGCTGGGCGCTTTCCTCGTCGAACGTCCAGACCTCGAGGTTCGCGATGTCTCGTTCGAGGCGTGACAACTCGGCACCGAAGGATGCGGCGTCCATCGCGGAATCCGCACCGCCCCTCGCGTGCCCGAGGCGGAACCGCAGCGCGTCGCGCAACCGCACGAGCGGCGCCGAACGCTCCTGGTAGAGCCGGTCGTCCACGGTGCGACGCCGACCGCTCTGGCGCGCCTCGTCCAGAGTGGACTCCAATTCCGGCAGCCGTGTCACGAGTCGTCCTGCGCGATCCAGCCACGCCTTCATGGCGGGGATGTTCTTGCGGGATGCAGCGATCAGTTCCCCTTCTGCCTCGCGCGCGAGCGACTCGAGGCGCCGCACGTCGACGAGCCGGTTCCAGTCCTGAAGCGTGGCATCAAAGCGGTTCTTCTGCACCGTCGTGCCGACGAGGCCGGTCGCCAGCGCGACGAATACCGCGGCCGTCAATCCCGCGACCACGGGACTTCGTCGTGACCACCGAGCGAGCCGGCCGAACGGCCCGATCGGGCGGGCGAGCACGGGTTGCCCATCGATCGCCCGCCGCAGATCCTCGGCGAAGTCGGCAGCCGTCTGATAGCGGCGATTACGCTCCTTCTCCAACGCCGTCAGGACGACGACGGCGACGTCACGGTCGATCGCGCGATTCAGTCGACGCGGGTCCTTCGGGTCGTCGGCGAGGATCGACCGGAAGAGGCTGTCGCGCGTCGGCGCCGAGAACGGCCGCACACCGGTGAGACACTCGTACAACGTTACGCCCAAGGACCAGACGTCGGTTCGCCCATCGAGGCTCGTCGAATCGAGGCCGAGTTGCTCAGGCGACATGTACGCCAGGGTGCCAACGACGTGCCCAGCGGATGTCATC
Source organism: Planctomycetota bacterium (assembly GCA_044222185.1). Lineage (GTDB taxonomy): Bacteria > Planctomycetota > CAIWVZ01 > JBGANV01. Next base: position 336,548 of record JBGANV010000001.1, on the reverse strand, counting down.
GACTCGGCCTTGGTGGATGACTCGCGCGCGAGCCCGAAGTCGAGGATCACTGGGTCTCCGTCAGGCGTCACCATGATGTTCCGCGGATTGATGTCACGGTGAATGACTCCCTTCTCGTGGGCCGAATGGAGTCCCCTGGCGACGTTCTCGACGAACAGAAGACGGGCTCGGACCTCCGCACGCGTCGTCGCAGGCACGTCCGCCTCGAGTTCGCGCGCGAGCGTGACACCGTCGATGAATCGCATGACGATGAAGGGCACTCCGTCCGCGACGCCGCTGTCGTAAACCGGACAAATGCCCGGGTGGTCGAGCCGCGACGCCGTCTGCGCCTCGCGAGTGAATCGTTTGAGTGCCTCCGTCGAGGCGAGCTCTGGTGACCGCAGGAGCTTCACTGCGACCTTTCGATTCAGCACGGTGTCTTCGGCCGCGGATACGGCGCCCTGGGCGCCGCGACCGAGCTCGTTTTCCATCCGGTATCGGCCGGCGAATAGCGGCTTCGGCGTGTTGACCGAGGGTTGCCGCTCGGCCGTGGACCGCGGCCCGCCGCCGAGCCGTGAGAACTCCGCGGCTATCTCCCGCTCATAGCCGGGCTGCATCGTTTGGTATTCCGCCAGTGGGCGGTCGACCCCTGCTTCCCGGTCCGCGTGCAAGTGGCTCAAGAACTCGGTCAAGGCCGCGGCGACATTCCGATCACCATCCGACATCGTCATCGCTCCGCCACGCCCGCGCTGCACGAGGCACGCGTCAGGATACAACGAGTGCGACGGCTTCCGCGAGCCCTCGACCGGTCGACGAATGGTTGGGGTCCCCTGGGCAACCGAATAGGCTGGCGCGATGGAGACCTCGGCCAGCGAGCCCAATCCCGGTGCCGGCGTGACGTCGGTCATCGTCCGCAATGCGCTTCGAGGCGACGCCGCGGCGCTTCGAAAGCTGGTCGAACGGTTCACGGCCTTGCTCGTGGCGGTCGCACGGCGACGGATTCCTGCGCATCTCCGAACTCGCTTGCTCGCTGAAGACCTGGTTCAAGAGGTATGGGAGCGCGCGCTTCCGCAACTTCCCACATTCGATTGCCTCTATGTGCGGGTAACGCCGTCGTTCGTGAAGTTCCTGACCACGATTCTGCACTATTGCCTTCAGAACGAGCTGCGCGAACGCGTGTATGCGTTGGAGGTTCCTCTGGAGCCGCCTGGAACCGACCGCAAGAAACGGACTGCGGCGCTGCCCGCCGACACGGCCTCGGTCGTTCGGGACGTCGTCCGTCGTGAAGTCGAAGGGATCGTCTCGCAGGCAATCGAGGGTCTCGGCGAACTCGACCGAGCCCTGGTGGTGCTCCGGGCCATGGAAGGCCTGCCGATGCACGAGGTTGCGTCCAAGCTCTCCATGGCTCCGAACTCCGCGACCAAGCGGTACCGGCGAGCTCTCGCGAAGCTGCGCGCCAGGCTTCCCGGGTCGGTGCTCGACGAACTCGGCGACGACTGACGCTCCGGAGCTTCGAAAAACGGTCTGGATCGCGCGTCACATTCGGACGTGTGTGCACATCGTGCGACGACGAGGCGGAAGCCCACCGACTTCCGGTGACGGCGCCGCCCCGCTGCGGAAAGGACACACCATGAGGACATCCACGCCACGTCGCCGATCCATACTCGCGTCGTATCTGCTTCTCACGATGCTGCTGCCGGGCACGACGGCAACCGCTCAACTCCAATGGGACCTGCGGGCGCCCTTCGTGACGCCCGGAGCTCGAATGCACCACGCCATGGCATACGACTCCGCGCGCCACCGAACGGTGCTGTTCGGCGGGACGATCCTCGGCGCGCCCTATCGATTGGGCGACACGTGGGAATGGGACGGAACGAACTGGATCCAACGAGCCCTGACGGGTCCGACGCCCCCGCCTCGCCGGCTGCATACGCTCGTCTACGACTCGATCCGCAAGCGGACGGTGCTGTTTGGTGGCGAGCTCGGCCCGAGCGCGGCAGCGAACGACACCTGGGAATGGGACGGCAACACCTGGACGCAGGCCTGCAGCAACTGCGGACCGACGCCGCGTCTGAACCACGCCGCAGCCTTTGACGCGGCGATCGGAGCCATGGTCGTGTACGGCGGCAACGACGCCGTCGGCGTGCCGTTCACCCAAACCTGGACCTGGAACGGATCCACGTGGTCGCTAATCGTTGGCCCGCCCAGCACACCGGCGCCGACGGCACCCGAAAACGGCATGATGGCTTACGACTCGAATCGCGGTGTCGTCGTGTACTTCGGCGGCTATCAACCCGTGGGGAACACCGTCAGCTCCGCCACCTGGGAGTTCAACGGCACGATCTGGAGTCAGAGGTTCCCGGCCACTGTTCCCGCCGCACGAAACGGCGTCGCCATGGCCTTCGATTCGGCGCGGAACGTCACCGTCCTGTTCGGAGCCCCTGACGACTTCGTCTGGGAGTGGAACGGAACGAACTGGACGTCGACGACGCTCGCACCAAACCCGGGACCGCTGCGTGGCAACCAAGGCATGGTCTACGACGCGGCCCGCGGGAAGCTCGTGCTCTTCGGCGGCACGACCGGCTTCGGAACCACGCTCATGGGCGACACGTGGGAGCTGAAGGAGGCACTGTCCTTCATCGCGGCGACCGGTGGAAACGGCGCCGGGAACCTCACGCTCTACATCCCGTCGGTCCCCACGGCGGCGGCCGCGGTGAGGATGCTCGTCTCCGCGACGCCTGCGCCCGCGGGCCTCGGAACGGGGCAGTTCTTCGGCCTGCCGTTCGCAGATCCGTTCGTCACTTTCTGCTTCGGGCAACCGTTGACGCCGGGGAGCATCTACCACTACCCGGCATCGGCCAGCCCGTATGCCGGCGGACCGATCATCCTCCCAGTCGGAACCTTCTCGTACCTCGCGGGACAGATCTTCGACGGGGTGGCGATCGCCTACAGCGCGCAGGGGCTGGTGGAACTGTCGAACTTCCAACGGCTCGTCTGGTAGGGCAGCCCCGCGTCGCGATGGGTTGCGACCGATCAGATCGAGGATGCGCAGGAATGGGCCGACGGTCGCCCCGCCCGAGGACTTGGACAAATGCCGTGTGGCTCGGGCACCGGCAGGGTCGGCCGCGCTCCTTCTCGAAGCCCTGAATCGCACCAAGCGCACCCAGGAGGACTCGAACCTCCAACCTTCTGATCCGTAGTCAGATGCTCTATCCAATTGAGCTATGGGTGCAGTGAGGGCGCGCATGTTAGGTGCGAGCCCGCCCGCCATCAAGACGCGGCGGAGGCGGCGGCGGGAACGCCGACGGCCGGCTTCGAGGCGACGGGCGTCACGGCCGGCGCCGACGCCTCGCGGTGGCGCAGCTGGAGCACGAGGTTTCGCCCGTACACCACGGGACTCAGCACCTGCCCGGCGATCAGCGGCCAGGACATGAGTCGCACGGCGTAGGCGAGCACCATGATCGAGGCGACGAGGCTGATCACGAAGAACGAGAGGGTGAGCTCGGCTCGACCGCGGCGCTCGGCCAGCACCCACTGGATCAGGAATCGACTCGCCCACAGTCCCTGCCCCAGGACTCCGACGACGAGCCAGAGCAGCGATTGCTCGGACCACGTCTCGCGAATCCTCCGGTCGCCCCAAAGCATCCAGCAGCAACCGGCCGCGACGGCAACGGAGATGAGAACGAGGTACCGCGATCGGAGCCCGTCGCCGGGCCGCCGCGCCAGCATGATGTTCCGCAGGTACGGCACCACGTTGAACGCGTACGACGCCGTGAAGATCAGGTCGTTCGGTCCAAGCCATGCGAAGACGCCGCCGAGCAACGTCCCTGCGAGCGAGAGGTACCAGAACGATGGCGGCACGACGGAACGTCCCACCCGCTCCGATGCGATCCACTGGATCAGCATGCGCCCGAAGAAACAGGCCTGCGCAGTCCATCCGATCGTGTCGATCACTTCGTGGGGAATCGCCATCGTGGCGACGGTAGCGGCTCGTCCGCGACGGTCAAGCGATCCGGCGCAGGTCGACGTCAGGTGTCGACCGCCGGACGCGGTGTCGAACGTCGAAACTACAGGCTGATTTCCCCGGTCCGTTCCCGAGAGTGCGTGCCTCGAACGTCCAGCCCCTCACCACGCAACGGGCGCTGGAGAGACGGCGACTCGCGCAGCCCCGTCGAGGTGCTCCGGGCGACTTTTCCGCCGCCGGTCACTTCATCGACGGCGTACCGGATGTGGCGACGCTGCATCCATCGGACGACGAGGCAATCCCGGAGCGCGCGAAACACCCGGTTCCACACCCCGTACTTGCTCACGCCCGCAACTCGGGGGCGATGATTGACGATCACCTCCGCGGACTTGAACCCTTCGATGTGAGCGAGGGTGATGAAGAAACGATGGAAGCCGTTGAAGAGCGTCAACCGGTCGAGCACCTCGCGCCGGAAGATCTTCAGCGGACACCCCGTGTCGACGATCCGCTCGCCCGTCAGCCAGTTGCGGGTGCCGTTGGCGATCTTGGTGGAGACGGTCTTCAGGAACCCGTCCTTGCGCTTGGCGCGCCGGCCGAAAACGAAGTCCACGTCCCCCGTGTGCAGCCGCTCCCACATGGGAACCAGGTCACGCGGGTCGATCTGGAGATCGCCGTCCATGGTCGCGATGAAATCGCCACGCGCCGCGCGGAACCCGCAGTCGAACGCGGCGGTCTGCCCGGTGTTCTGAGTCAGGCGGAGGTTGCGCAGGTTCCTCACGCGCGCCTGCGCTGCGACGATCTTGTCGTGGGTAGCGTCGCGGCTCCCGTCGTTCACGAGCACGATCTCGTAGGACGCGGTGATCGCATCCAGTACGGGCACCAACTCGGCCAGCAGCGGATCGATGTTCTCCGCCTCGTTGAAGACGGGAATGACGACGGTGAGCAGCGTGTTCAAGGAGGACCTTCGAGTGCGAAGAACTGTTTCCCTCCGGCGCGCAGGGGACCGACGATTCGGCCGGAGGCGAACTCACGAAGTCCGAACTCCGCAAGCTTGTCGCCGCGCACGATGAGGAGACTTCCCCGCTGCATCAAGAAGCGGCGTGCCTCTTCGCGGATTTGTGCGGTCGTCCACGGTTCGCGGACCGATGCGATCTCGGGCGCGGGACGGGCCATGTAGAAAGGAAAAGCCTCGTCGAGATGTCGGAAGAATCCGACAGGCGCATCCGCGGGATGGCGTTGAAGAGCCTCGCGAATGGCGAGCGCGGCCGGCTGGTGTGACACGAGGGGATCGAGCAGGGGGAACACGTAGCCGAGCGCAAGCCCACCGCCGACGGCGACGGCGAGTGCGAGCCACGCGACGGAGGCTCGCAGCGCCCCACTCGCGAGTGTCGCCAGAGATGCGATCCCGAGGGCGAGGATCACGATCCCGGCGAGCGTCAAGCCGTGGCGGAGGGCGTTCCAATCCAAGGCAGCAATCATCTCTCTTGCGAGTTGGGACGATGGCCGGCTTTCGGGCGCGGTGTACCCGTAGGAACGTGACGCGGGCGCGGAGTCGGACCCATTCGGCGCATCCGACTCGTCGTCCTGCTCGTCCTTCACGATCTTCTCGGCGCGCCGCTCGATCACCGGCTCGGCGCGGTCGCGGAACTGAGCCGCAACCGAGTCGTCGACGTTCGCCGCGAGCAGAAGCCCCGCAGCCGTCACGACGACCCCGAGGATCCCGCAGATCGTCGCGAGCAGCCGGAACCCGGCGCGAGGCCAGGCCGTCACGACGCCGTGGACGCCGACAGCAGCGAGGATGGCGACGGCCGGCATCAACGGCACGAGGTAATTCACGCGCTTGCCCGGGAAGTACGACTGGGCGACGAACGAGACGACGAACCACCCGAGTGCGAACCAGGACAAGCGTCGCGCACCCGCGGACAGCGCATACCGGGCGCTCGGGAACAGCAGTCCAAGCGGCAAGAGGAAGAACGGCGCCGCGACCTTCGGGAAGCCGTCGCTGATGTACCAATGCCAGGGCCTCTCGCTCGCGCGGGCGACGTTGATGCGGCCGAGCACCTGGGTGTCGATCAACGTCTGGATGTAGTCGAGGCCGGAGCCCGGACGGGCGCGGTCGAGATCGAGCCATGCCCAGCCGAACCACGCCGTCGTCGGGAGCAGGAAGAGGACGAAGCCGACGACGAACCAGCGATTGAAGATCATGCGGCCCCGCCGGCAGCAGAGGGCGCCGAGGAATCCGCCAACCATCATCACCAGGCACAGAGGTCCCTTGACGAGGACCGAGAGCCCGCAGAGGAAGAACCCGAGCATCACGGCCTTCGGGCGTTGGCGGTCGGCCGCGCGAAAGAACGCAGCCATCCCCATCGAAATCAGCCCGGCGAAGAGGCAGTCGAGCTGCGACGACCTCCCCTGCCATACGACGGAAACGCTCCCGAGCGAGACCAGGGCGCCCATCATCGCCGTACCGAACGATGTGCGAGGACCGAGCATCCAGAACACCGAGAGCGCCATCAGCGCAGCGCCCGCGACGGAGGGCAGCCGCGCGGCCCACTCATCGAGCGCACCGTGGATGCGTGCGGCCCCGAGCACCGCCCAGAAGTAGCCTGGCGGTTTGTCGTAGTAGACCGTGCCGTTCAAATGCGGCACCGCGGGATCACCGCCGGCCCACATCTCGCGTGCGACCTCGCCGTAGCGGGCTTCGTCTGGCGGCCAGAAGTCGCGGGCGCCGAGGCCTGGCAGCATGGCGAGGGCGACGATGCCCAGGATGAGCATGGCCCCGACGAACGCGCCAAGCGGCCCGGACCCGCCAGCGCCGCTGACGGCCGCCGGATCGATCTTCTCGGTCGTATCCATCACGAGCTCTCCGGTTGCGGCGCGGAGGTTCCCATCCGAGCCCAGTCAGACCCGACGCCGGACGGGCCGGCGCCGCCGAAGGATACGAACGAGATCGCCGCTGCGCCCTATCGCCATTGCGCGGTCGACGGATCGCCTCCCGCTGACACCCCGGAGCGCCACGCTCCAGCGTGGCCGGTTCGGCCGGGCCCCAGCCCGGCCGCGAGTGTCGCCGGCCCCGTCGCCCTGCAACCACTCGATGCCCGTCGCCGTTCCCGGCAGGGCAGAGCCCTGCCATCCGGCCGCGTGAAACGCGGCGCTCCAGCGTAGCCGGTTCGGCAGGGCTTCAGCCCGGCCGCGAGTGTCGCCGGCCCGTCGCCCTGCAACCGCTCGATGCCCGTCGCCGTTCCCGGCAGGGCGGAGCCCTGCCATCCGGCCGCGTGAAACGCGGCGCTCCGGCGGTACGCGCTATTTCTGGTCCAGGCGCTCGTTCCACCACTGACCCTTCAGACCCTTCGAGCGGTCCGTCTGGATGTGGTTGAAGAGCGACACCTTGTCCTTCTCGTAGACGAGCTTGCCGTTCACGTAGACGCGCTCGGCGAACGCGCGGTAGTCGAGTGGTTCGAGGTCGAAGACGACGATGTCGGCGTCCTTTCCGGGCGACAGGCTCCCGACCCGGTCCTGGATCTTGAGGATCTCGGCGGCCGACAACGTGATGGCCCGCAGCGCCATCGCATCACTGGCGCCACCCCGGATGGCGAACGCCGCGTCCATGTTGAGCTGCATGAGATCGCGCCCGGGCAACCCGCCCGTGCCGACGAATCCGGAAAGGGCCTGAATCCCCCACGGGATGCCGGCGCGCTCGAGCACGGCCGCGTTGGTGATGCTCCACCCGCTGGGCTTCTCCGTGAAGTCCCGCGCCTCGTTGCCGGCCGGACCGGCTGGCCCGCGGACGCGCGGCGACAGGATGAAGCTGAGCGGCGCTCGAGCCAGCCGATCCGTCATCGTCCACGCCTCGCGACCGTCGAGCACAACCATGGGAAGCTCGAACTCGGTGGCGAGGTCGGCAATCGCCTGCAGCTCCGGTCCGGTCGATGCATTCACGAAGCATGGGAGCTCGCCGTCCATGACGCGGAGGAACAACTTCGCGCCCTCGTCGCCGGTCGGAGCCTTCGCATCCTTCTTTCCGCCCATGACCTCGGCGACGTAAGCGTTGCGCTTCTGTCGGTACTCGACCGCCTTCTTCAGGATGTCGCGAGTCTGCATCCGATCCGAGATGCTGCCCTGACCATAGGTGAGGAAGACCGCCGCGGGATCGCGGAGGTACATGCCGTCGACGCTTCCGTACGCGTGCTTGCCGATGAACCCACCGACCTGCCCGACGGGAGAGCCGTTACCTCCCTCGCACGCGGTCGTGATCCCGTGCGCGACGGCCATCAGCATGCTCTGGCTGAACGGGTCGGCCTGATCCGAGAGCTTCTCCTGCTCGCCGCGCGGCGCGAAGCCGCCACCGAACGTCCCGCTGGACCGCAACGCGACGAACCCCGGTGCGACGTGTTTGTCGTTGACGTCGACGATGCGCGCGCCGTCTGGAATCTGTACGTTCCGCCCGACCTGGATGATCTTGTCATCCTTCACGAGCACCGTGCCCTGGCGGATTACGGGACCACTCACCTGGTGGATGGTGCCGTTGACGAAGGCGATGAACGGGCTCTCCGCGGGCTTCGATTCGGCGCGAGAGTCCGGACGGGTTTCCGATTGGGCGAGGTCACGCGCCGCGCGCGATTCCGCCCCGATGGGCTGGCCGCCACCTGGGCGCCGCCGGCCGCCGCGCGGGCGCGAGGTCGGCTCGCCGCCGCCGTCGCGCTGGTCGCCGATCACGGGACGGGACCCCGGACGCGACTCCGGCCGCGAGTCCGGAACCTGCGCAACGGCGCTGGCCGCAGCCGCGAGAAGTAGCGCGCTGATCATGACGAAGCGACGCATCACTGCTCCTTGCTCACATCGAGGACCGTCTCGCCGCCCACGACCACCCGCAGCAGCCTGGACGTCGGCTCGAACGGCGCGCCGGTCCAAAGCAGGACGTCGCCCGCCTTGCCCTTCTCCAGCGACCCGACCTCAGACTGGATCCCAAGGATCTCGGCGGGGGTCAGCGTCACGGCGCGCAGCGCCTGCGCCGGGTCCACTCCGCGGCGGACGAGTTCGCCGACGTGGAATGCGAAGCCCGTGTACTCCTGCTGGAAACCGTTCTCCGGGACGAGCGCGACGGCTACGCCGGCATCGAGGAATTCGCGCGGCGGAACCACTTCGATGATCGTGTCCGGCTTGTCTCGAAGCGCCGTCGGGAGGATGACCGGCATCCCGAGTTCCTTCACCCGGTCGACGACTCGCCACGCGTCCTCGCCGAAGAAGAAGAGCGTGGGCCGAAACTCCGCGTTCTCCTTCAGGATCGCTTGAAGGTGCATCACCGCCCCAGCGCCCTGTAGCGAAAGGATCGCCGGCAGCTTGCCGTCGAGGTAGTCGACGAGCGGGACCAGCTTGGCGTCGGGCGGAGCCGCCGCCGGACGGGACGCCGGGCGACTCGCATCTCCCGGCTTCGATTCCGCGCCGGGCTTGGACTCGGTGGCGGACGACGCGGGCTTCTCTGCCTCACCCTTGGGCGCCGCCGCGCGGCCTTCCTTGGCCTTCTTCGCCTTGGGCAGCAAGTCCTTCCAGAATGCCTTCGTGCTCGTTCGCGGCTCGAAGCCCGCGATCAGCGCCGAGCGGCGCTGCACGATGATCATCTCAGGGCGGATCGGCCGATCCTGCTTTGCGATCGTCTTGATGAGAACGCTCGTCGGCGCGATCCCCCCGTCCGAGGTGACGACGTTCAGCCGCGTGAAGCCCGCACGCGCCAGGGCCTTCACTCCGTCCCAGTTCGGTCGGAGATCGTCGGCAACGAAGCGATCTCCGTTGCTGTTCTTCCCGTTGACGTCGTAGTTCTGTTGCGCCACGAAGGCGGTCGAGAACGGGTGGATGAATCCCGGAGTGGCCACGTCGGCCTCCAGGACCTCCGCGTCCTCCGGAACGGTCACGTCGGCGCTCTTGCCGATGGCCGTGATCTTGCCGTCTTCGATGACGATCGTCGCGTCCTCGATGGGCGCGCCGGATACGGTCAGGGCACGATGTACCCGAATCGCCGTCGGCCTGACGGCGTCCTGGGCGACGAGCGCCGAGCCCGCGAGCATGCAGAGTGCGACGGCGACATGCCGCCACCGATCAGAAGCGGATGCCATCGCGCGCCGCGTCATAGGCCACGTCTCCATCGATGATCACCACCTGTGTGCGATGCCTGGGGTCGAACGGGTCGCCGGTCCAGACGCAAACGTCCGCGTCCTTGCCGGGCTCGAGGCTGCCGATGCGCTTCTCGAGCTTGAGCATCCGGGCGGGGTTGATCGTCACCGACTTCAACGCCACGTCCTCGGGCAGCCCCAGCCGGATCGCCATGCTCACCTGATAGGGCAGCTCTTCCTGCGGAACGACCGGCGCGTCGGTGTTGACACCGATCGAATCCTCGTCGATGCCGCGCCAGTAATAGGCCGCTGGAATTCCGATGAACCGCGCCTGCCGGCGATCGTAGTCGTACCCGCGCGGACCAGCAGCGACCTGGATCCCCAGCTCGTGCAGCTCCGGCGTGTTCATGTACCCCTCCCACTCGCCGTGATCGACGACCGGGTCGAGGTTCAGCTCGCGCTTGAGGATCCGGATCGTCGACTGGACGACCTGGAACCACTGCGTGTGCACCGTGATCGGGTACTCCTTCCGGAACAGCCCGCGGAGCATCTCGTAGCGGAGGTTCTTCTCCGGCGCGGTCTTCGTCTCGCCCTTCTCGTATCGCTCCCACGCGCGGTTGTATTCGCGGCCTTCGATCAGCACGTTGCGGATGAGCCAGTTCATGCCCATGCGGCCCGCGCCCACCTCACCGCCGAACCGCTCCGGGTTGCCGGCCTGCGCGATCTTCAACGATCCGGGGAAGCGGACGATGACGTCCTCCGGCGTGCGACCCCAAGTCTTCATGACGACGCCGAATCCGCCCATGTTGGTGCCGGACCCGGGGATCGCCATGAGTGTGGTCATTCCGCCCGCGACGGCGGTCTTCATCTCACCCGTGCGGAACTGGATGTTGTCCACGACGCGGAGTTCCGGGTTCACCTGGAACACGATGTCGTGCGCGTCGGAGATGCCCGTGTGGTTGTGCATCTCGATGAAGCCCGGCACCACGAGGTGGTTCGTCGCGTCGATGATCTCCGCGCCCGCGGGTATCTCGACCGAGCCGAAGGCCCCGACCGCCGCGATCTTCTTGCCGTGGATGAGGACGACGCCGTCGTCGATGGGCGCCGACGTGACGGGAAGAACGCGCCCGTGCACGATCGCGCGCCAGGCGTCGTTCGGCGTCGCGTTGCGCGACTCCTGTGCGACGCTCGGTACGAGCAGCGCGAAGACTGCCAGGAGACAGGAACGCAAACGGATCATTTCGTCGTCTCCTCGTCAACAAATCGACCGTCGACCATCACGCGCGTGACGCGCGTGGTTCCATTGAATGGCTCTCCGGAGAGGATCACGAGATCCGCGTCCTTGCCGCGCTCGAGACTTCCGACGCGATCGAGCATTCCCAGGAACCGTGCGGGCTGTCGAGTGATCATTCGAAGGGCATCTTCCGGGTCGACGCCGTCGCGAACGGCCATCTCGGCGATGCGGTAGAGCGTTCTCGAGTCCCCGTCGGGGCCGGAGCGGAAGAGCACGGGCATCTTGGCCTGGACGCCGATGAGGGCCGGGTTGATGAGGACGCCCTCCTCTTCGCGAATCGACGCGGCAGTCGGCGCGAGTGCCACCCCGGCCGCACCGAGGCGTCCGGCGAAGTGCCGGATGTCCTGCGTCGTCACGATCACGACGCGGACGTCGTACTTCGTGCGGAAGACGTCGATGACGGCGTCGACGATCTGATCGTCCACGACCGCGACGAACGCCGACGCACGATCCGCGAAGATCTCGCGGAAGGGTTCCTGCGCCTCGACCTTGGCCGGTGGCTTGGGACGGCCGTCGTCCTTGTCGCTCTTCTTGTCGTCCTTCGACTTGTCGTCCGCCGGCTTGTCGGAGTCCGCTTCGCCGCCACCCTCGGTGCGGGTCGCATCGAACGTGGCCTCGATTCCCTCGCCGAGCCGCGCCGACCCGCTCATGGAGTCGCGCCCGACCGTCGCCGTGATCGTGATGTGCTGGTTCTCCGTGTCGAATTCCGCCGACAGCTGCCCGTCCTGGAAATGACCGGAGAAGTCCACGCTGCGCCCGCGTGACATCTGCGACGTGATGCTGCCCGTGACCTTCGTCCCGTCCAGCTTCAGCGTCATCGAAAACGGAATCGGCCGCGGGATGATCGAAACGCGGACGTTGCCCGACCAGGAGCCGCTCACGGGGTCACGCGGACGTGGCGCCTTCACGGCCCCGACGACGCGATCCTGCTTGTCGTCCGGCTTCTTGCCCTTCTTCCACTCGTCGAGAGCCTTCTCGTAGGCAACCCAGGACTCGTGGTACTTCTTGCCGCTCTCGAGAACGGAGTCGATCTGCTTTCGGGTGGACTCACCCGGCGCGAGCGCCCGCATGTCGAACAGGACGCCGCCGATCTTCGACAGCCGGTCAGCGCGTGCACCGCTCGTCTTCACGACGGAGACGGTGCCAGCCGTGAGTCGACCGAGGCCCGGGGACAACGCGACGGTCGTGACTCCGGCCGCAGCGGCGGCGCGCACGGACGGCAGTTCGACGTCGAAGTACTTCGACGGGAACTGCTCGAGCCCGAGCGCTCCGAGCGGCGGTGTGGGCTCGATGGCGTCGTCGGAGATCAGCTGGTATCCGCGGATACCGACCTGCGTACCGCCATCGACGAACCCGGGAACGATCACGGCATCCGGGTAGACGAAGCGCCTCGCATCCGGGGGAATGGCGACGTCGCGCCCGACGCTGCGGATCTTGCCCTGATCGACGACGATCGTCGCATTGTCGATGGCGTCGCCGTTGCACGTGTGGATCCGCCGTGCCGTGATGGCCACGAGGTCGTCTCGCGACTTCGCGCGGTGCGTCAGGCGTCCCTGTGCCAGGACGAGCCTCGGTCTGGCGGTGACGTCGAACGGGCTCCCCGGCCATGCGACGAGGTCGGCGACGCGGTTCGGAGCCAATGAACCGACGGCCTTGTCGGCCCCGATCACCTCCGCGGCGCGGGTGGTGATCGCGGCGAACGCGTCCTGCGGACCGAGTCCCCAGGCGACCGTCTTCGCTGCCCAGAGTGCCAGGTTCGAGGCCTCGGCGTCCGTGGGCGGGATGATCGCGAATCGAACGCCCGCGGCTGCGAGCCGGCGCGGCGTCGTCGGGTCGCCCTCTCCCGCTGCGCGGAACATGGGCGCCAGGTCCGACCGGCCCACGGGAGCCAGATCGGTAACCCGAAGCACGACGGCCGCGTCGATGTCCTTCAACTGCGCAGCGACGGCGCCTGCCTCGTTGCCGCCCTCGATCACGAGCTTGAGCTTGAACTCGCGGGCGAGGTCGATCACGCGCGTGATGTCCGCCTCGCGGTCAGCGGCGACGCGCACGACGAGCTTGCCCTCGAGCGCGTCGATGAACGGGCGCAGATCGACGTCGTCCTCGGCCGGGGCCTGCGGCGATTTCCGTTCAGCTTGCGCCTTCGTGAACAGGGAACGCAGGCCGGCGATGGCGGCTGCGCGTGTCTTCGGCCCCTGCGGCTCCGTCGGCTTGAACGGATCGTCGGGTCCCGGCAGCACGGGAGGCTTGAAGATGGACGGCGTGGAACGCGGCCCCTCGCCGACGTTGCAGCGGAGGGACGCGCGCCGTGTGATCACCGCCGTGGCCGGATCGAGGACGCCGATCCGGACCACCGAGCCTTGACCGGTCACGAGCCGCTCGGCGCCCGGGCTGAGGTAGGCGATCCCGATGCCGCCGCGCGTCAGGGCGGGCTGCGGGACGAACGGGTCGAACGCGTCCGCCGCGATCGCCGTCGGCGTGACCATCGCCGTCGGGTCGGCTTGCACGCCCGCCGGGCGCAGGTGCGCGAGGACGAGCGATGCGGTGACCGTCCCCTGCGGCAGGTCGATCACTTCGGCTCCGGCGGGTACGGCTACCGTCGCCGACGGGCCGATGGACGTGATCGTCCCCTTCTCGATCACGATGGCGGCGTTGGTCTGAACCCGGTCGGGCGCGAGCCAGACCGCGCCGGCCTTGATCACCATCGTCGCTGGGGCAGCGTCCTGGGCCGACACGAAGCCCGTGACCGTTGCGAAGAGCGCCAGGATCACACGCTTCATTTCAGTTCTTTTCCGTCCCGCCGACGCCGAGGACTTCCGCCAGGTGCTTGTCCGCGCGCCGCTCGTAGACGACGCGACCTTCGATGACGCCCGTTTCGACCCACGCCGCGCCGGAAAGAGGATCGGCCGTCAACACGATCAGGTCGGCGTCCTTCCCCGCCTCGAGCGAACCCTTGGACTTGGCGAGGCCCAGGTTCTTCGCCGCCGTGAGTGTCACGGACTTCAGCGCCACGTCGCGCGGGATCCCGTAGCGAACCAGTGACGCCGCCTGGTACCAGAGGTAACGCTGGCCGAGGTTCGATGGCCGCGCGGTCACGGAGAACTCGACGCCTGCATCGAACAGGATCTTCGGAAGGATGTGCGTCGTCATCTTGCCCGAATCCGGGTCCATCTCCTCCGACTCGAAGTCCGGCGCGAGGATCACGGGGACCTTGGCCTTCGCGACCATGGCCGCCGCGCGCCAGGACTGGGGCCAGAGGACCAATCGCACGTCGATGTCGAATTCCTGCGCGAGCGAGAGCGCCCGCCAGACGTCGCCGGCCTCCTGGCAGCTCACGTACGTCGGAAGCTCCTTCTTCAGGACGCGGGACAACGCCATCTTGCGACGCTCGATCGACATGGCCTCGAGGTCGAACTGGACGTTGCCCGTCGGCTTGGACTCGGCCGCGTCGCGCTGCTTGCCATCGAGGTAGCGCCGCGCGTCCTCGAGCGCCGCGCGTAGCTTCGCCATGTGCGCAGCCCTGTTGCCGCTCGGCGGAATCATGGAGAGCTTGAGCCCGGCGTCGGGGACGATCGTCATGTCCTCGACGACGCGCCCGAACGGCCTGAGGATCCGGCCCATGCCGCCGATCACCGTGCGATCCGCCGGCATGATGTTGATCGTGTAGACGCCGTCCCGCAGACAGTCGTCGAAGAACGGCCGCGTGGGATCGATGGAGTCGAGCACGGAGACGAAGGGGACGACGTCCATCACCTCGTTCGGGCGATCGACGCCTTCCGACGTGTGCGCCATGACGAACGCCGGCATCACGACCTTGCCCTTCGCATCGATCGTCGGCGTGCGTGCGGGAGCCTTTATCGCGGCTTCGATCTTCGTGATCCGCCCGTTCTCGACGCGAACGTCGACGGGCGTGGCCGATTCCGGCCCGGTGCACGTGATGAGCTTGGCGTTCTTCACCAGGAGGTCCTGTGCGGCCATGGAGGCGGCCAGGCAGAACCCGATCAGGGCGATCTTTCGGATCACGTCATCACTCCTTCGTCTTGGCCGTCGTTTCCGGCGCACGGAACACCACGGCACCGTCGATCAACACGAGTTCCAATCGGGACGCCGGCGAGAGCGGGTCGCCCGAGTAAACGTTCAGATCCGCGTCCTTGCCTGGAGCGATCGTGCCGACACGGTCGGCGACTCCGAGGATCGACGCGGCCCATCCGGTGAGTGCGGCGATCGCATCGCCTTCCGGGAGGCCGGCCCGGCTCGCGGCCGAGGCGTAGTCACGCAGCGTCGCGCCGGCTGCGCTCGTTCCACACGAGAACGCGAATTTCACGCCCGCGTCCTTCAACATCCTCGGGGCGCCGACTTCGCCGCCGTTCTCCGTGAACAACGGAGCCCCATCGACCTGGCCCCCGGTGCCCTGGTGACGGCTGATGAAGACGCCCAGCGGCACCTGCGAGCGGTGATAGATCGGGCCGATGAACACGGGGACGCCTCGACGCGCCAACAGGTCACGCAGCACGTACGCCTCCACGCCGCCCTGCAGGTAGAACTTCGGCACGCGGAACTCGTCCGTGATGTGCAGGGCCGTGAGGATCTCGTTCTGATTGTGCGCGACGATCTCCACCGGCAGCTCGCCGCGGATCGTCGACATCATCACGTTGCCCTCGTCGTCGTCGAAACGAGTCCACGAGGGCGCACCCTTCTGCCCGCGGATCGTGCCGTCGAGGAATGCGTGTCGCAGCTCGAACACGACCCCCATGCGGGAGTTGGGCCGGCGCGTGAAGAGCCCGATGCCGCCGAACCGCGCGGACGAATTGCCTGACGCGGGCTCGGACGACATCACCGCGTGCAACGCCACCTCGGGCTTCACCACGAGGTCGGCCGCCACATGCGAGTCCTTCGTCTTCACGAGCGCGTCGATGCCGCCGATCACGTTCCGGTTGCCGGGACAGACGACGGCCGTCGTCACGCCCACTTCCCGGAGGCGGCGGAAGCCCTCGTCCCGCGGGTTGAGCAGGGGCGCGACGCGGATCGACGGAGTGACTTCAGTCGCTTCCTCGTTCTCGGAGAGGCCGCCCGGAAGGCCGACGGTGGATGCGCTTTCGATGAAGCCGGGGGTCACGACCGCATCCGTGATCCGGACGTGTCGCGCACCCGATAGGTCCCCCGGGGCCTGGCCACCGACGAACGTGATCTTCCCGCCCGTGACGACGACGACGGCAGGTGAAAGGACCTTCCCGTCGCCGACGTAGAGCTTTGCCGCGTGGATGACGACGACGTCTGGACGCGCGGCCGGCGGCAGCCCGAGAACGAACAGCAGGACGGCGAGGATGGGTGTCATCGAGCCTTCTCTCCGGTCTTCGCCTCTCGGTGGACGACGATCCCGTCCTGCACGACGAGCAGGACGCGCGCCCGTGGATCCGTCACCGGGGCCGACAGTGCGACGAGATCACCGTCCTTGCCCTTCTCGAGCGAGCCGACGCGCGTCGCGACGCCGAGGATGCGCGCGGCGTCCATCGTGAGCGAGCGCAGGATCCGCTCCTCGGCCACGCCACCACGGAACGCATTGACGGCCGAGCTTCGGACCGCCGACGCGCCCGCACCCGAACCGAACGATCCGAACGCGAGAGGCAGTTCCGAGCGGGCGAGCCCCTGGAGCGCGTCGCGCTCGAACGTTCGGAGCGAGGCGCCCACGGGATCGATCACGACGCCGCCGATGGAGTTCTGGAACGAGCCGACGAAGCGGCCGCAGGCAGAGTCGGCGCAGAGGATCGTCCGGAAGCCGAACATCGACTTCAGCCCGGTCGCGACGGCCCATTCGCGATCGGTGCGTGCGGAGACGAACACGGGCCGCTTGCCGTCGCGGAATCGATCGACGATCGCCGCAGCATCGGCCTCAGGCTTTCGCAGGCCCGACAGGGCCCCGGCAAGGGACGTGGGAGCCCGACCGTCGGCGTACTCGGCCTCGCACAGGCTCACCTTCAGACCAGTGTCCGGCGCGAGCACGCGGGCGCGGTTCCCCGCAGTGGAGACCTTCACGACGGCCGACTGCCCACCGAGGACGTTCTTGTCGCCGGGAACGAGGTGGACGCACGTCACGCCAAACGCCAGCGCCTCGGCGAAATACGGGTGACCCGGGTCGAAGGCCTCGGCCATCCGCAATGCGGGCTGCCACGCGCGGGTCGTGTCGTCGCGTTCACGACGGATCGCCACGGTCGACGCGGCATCGATGAACCCCGGATAGACGACTGCGTTTCCCAGTTCGATCGTCTCACCGGAGGATCGGCCGTCCGTTCTCGGTCCGACGGCGAGAACCTTGCCGTCGGAGATCACGACCTGCCCGTCACGGATGGCCTCACCAGCGAGCGTGTGGATCGACGCGGCGCGGATGACGAGCGACGAGCCTCCTCCGGATGGATCCTGCGCGGCGACCGCTGCCGCGAGTGTGGCCGCGATGCAGAGCAGCCTGGTGGCGGAATTCATTTCACTTCGTCTCCCACGAGCGCAGCTTCCCGCCGCTGACCGTCGTCGTCGCGGAGGCCGACGGCGCGAACGGTGAACCGTGCGTTGCGAAGAGGTTCGCCGTCTTGCCGACTTCGATCGTTCCGAGTTTCTTCTCGAGACCGAGCACGCGCGCAGCGTTGACCGTGACGGCGGCCAGCGCCGCGTCTTCGCTCATGCCGCGTCCGATCCCCGTTGCCGCCGCGAGTGCCGCGCCCGCCGCGCCCACCCGGGAGTCGCCCGCCGTGCAGAACGCCACGGGAACACCGGCGCGACTCAAGCGGGCGCAGAGATCATCAGGCTCGGCGATGCGATCGAGCGAGTCCGCATCCGCTACGCCGGGTGACCGCAGAAGCACGGTGACGTGCTCCTTCTTCACACGATCGAGGGCGCGCCACGCCTCCGAGGCGCCCATCAGAGCAATCCGGATCTTCTTCGCCTTGGCGAGGTCGAGCGCGGCCTCGATGTCCTGCACCCAATGCGCGGCAACCCAGAGTGGACGCTCGCGCTTGAGCACCGCGATCAGCGCGTCCTTCGCGGGCTCCGTTCGGGGCTTCTCTGGTGGCTTCGGCTTGCCGTCGGTGGATGGCGCCGACGACGTGTCCGCCGTGGGACGCGCCCCCTCCGCCGGGGCCCGTCCCATGTTTTCGCGCAGCCATTGCTGGCGCTTCTCACGGGGCCAGTTGCGGAAGTCGGGCGGGAATCCCTGCCCGGTCGGGCGCTCGGGCGGCTTGGACTCGGTGTCCGACGGCGCGGGCCGGCTCGCTGGTCGAGAACCCGTCCCCTTGGACTTCTCCCACTCCTCGAGCTTCTTCTTGTACTCCTCGAAGTCCTTCTCGTATTTCTCCCACGCTTCCTTGTAGCGGCGTCCGCCCTCGACGAGTTCGTCGACGGCGCGGGCCTGCGCCTCGCGCGTCACGAGGGACGTCGAAAGAAGCGCGGGCGCGCCCTGGAACGGGAAGTCCTGGAACTGCGGGCGTCGGCCGCGACCACGGGGCATGCCGTCCGGAGCGGCCGGCTCGTCCCGTCCCTGCGTCCCCATCTCCGCGAGCACGATCTGGTCCTTCCCAAGAAAGGCGGGTTCACCCGGCGCCTCGGCGACCTCCAGCACGGAGATCACGCCGCCACGAATGCCCTGGGGCCAGGTGCCAAGTCCGACGGCGCCCACTCCGGCCCGGAGCATGGCGGTGTTGTCGGTGGCGCGGAACGGGTCGTAGGCGTCCACCGTCCGATCCGCCGGCCCGAACGTGCCGCGCGCACGGTGATCAGGCTCGAGCAAGGCGTCGTTCAACGGATCGATGAAGGCGGGCCACAGGTCCTGGCCGGCGAGGTCCACGATCGTCGCACCCTCGGGGACGGTCAGCTTCTCGCCCACGCCCTTGATCAGGCCGTGCTCGACGAGGACATCGGCGTTTTCGAGGACGACCCCGGGCTTCGCATGGACCTTCGCACCTCGGAGAACGAGCGCCGCTTCCTGGCCGAGCGCCGACGGCACCAGCACCGCCACAGCCAGGGCCAGTTCGAGCACTCGGGGTATTCCTCGCAGCATCAACGCGCCTCCGGGAGGTGGGTGGTTTCGAGGGGCGACAGTCTATGGATTTTTCATCCGGCGTCTACGACCGGCTCGCGCCCGAGGACTGACGAGGCCCGAAGCCCGAATCGGCTCTGACGAACGCCCGAGCGCGACTCATTATTCAGTCGAGGCGGCCGCTCCCTGCCGGAGCACGGAGGTGAATACCGGGTCGCATCGCAGCGTTAGCATCGCTGAGCCTTGAGGCGCGCCCCGCCGGTGACCAGTCGATGCCCCGAGCCCAGCCAGACGTATTCCAACGCGAAATCGAGCCGAACCTCGATGCGCTCCATCGCACGGCAGTGCGCCTGACGAAGGACGCCAACGTGGCGGACGATCTGGTCCAGGAGACGCTCCTGAAGGGGTTTCGCTTCTTCGGGTCGTTTTCCCCGGGCACGAACTTCAAGGCCTGGATCTTCCGGGTGCTCTACACGGTGTTCGTGAGCATGACCCGAGAGCGCCACGTCGCCGGCTGCGAGATCGAGTCGATCCCCGAGATCGAAGCGCCGGAGTCGCTGGAAGCCGAACTGAACCGCCCCACCCTCGCCGAGCGTGAAAAGGCGGTACTCGAAGCCGTGGACGACCGCATCAAGCTCGCCATCGAGGAGCTCCCCGCCGAGCTCCGCATGGTCTTCATGCTGTCCACGATCGAGGGACTCAAGTACCGGGAGATCGCGGAAGTGATGGACTGTCCCCTCGGCACCGTCATGTCGCGCCTCTTCCGAAGTCGAAGGATGCTGCAGGACCGATTGGCGTCGTTCGCGCGCCATCACGGGTACCCGACCGACGCGAACCGGACCGAAAAGAGAGCCTCGTGAACTGCCAGACCTGCCGAACTCACCTGGACCCGTTCCTCGACGACGAGTTGTCCGTCAAGGACAACGTGGCGGTGCTCGAGCACCTGAACGCGTGCTCGGCGTGCCAGGCGATCGTCAACTCGGAGAGCCGCATGTGGACGTCGGTCCGCGCACGGCTCGTGAAAGACCGTTGCCCTGAGGCCTCGGCGTCGCGCTTCCGAAGGGAACTGCGGCGCGCGATCTGGCGCAGCCGCGTCTCGCGCTGGCTGATCCCCGCGGGCATCACCGCCGCGGCTGCGGCCATCCTCTTCGCGATCTCGCTCGATTCGCGGGAAACGAACGCCACGCCACGGAACCCGGGCCAGACGCCGACCTTCGTGGCCGCGACCCCGCAGCCGGGGCGTGATCACAAGGAGCGAACCCACGATCACTCGGTCCACGGGCCGCTCGTTGCATTCGTCGGAGCCCGCTATGACGAACTGGTGAAGGGGTTGGACCCGAGCGTGACGCTGACGCGTGCGAACCTCGCGACGCAGGACCTCCCGGATCGCAAGCTCGTCGACCTCGACGGTTTCACGAAGCAGGTCCAAGACCAGCTCGGTGCCGGGTTCGAGCTTCCCCAGGGGCTGCTCGACGGCGGCGAGTTCGTCGGCGGCGAAGTGCTCAAGTGGAACGACACCTGGATCCCTCAAGCGCTCGTCGACTACGGTGATCGCGAGATCGCGTTCTACGCCATTCCGACGTCGCTGGCCGAGAAGCAGATCCCCAAGCTGAAGACCATCCAGCAGGACAAGGCGCACGAGATCCGCATCGATCAATGCTCCACGTGCGACGTCGTGCTCGTCTTGCGCAACAAGACGGTCTACCTGCTCGTCTCCCGTCAGAACCGTGACTGGGACGACGACTGGATGGTCCGACGCGCCCGCAAGATCCTGTGACGATCGCTCCCGCCGCCGATCACACGCGACGGCGGCGGTCCATCAGCAGTTCGGCGACCGCGACGATCGCCACGGTGACCACCGCCAGGACCGAAATCGACGCCCACGGGCTCCACGCCTCGGGATCGACTCCGGGAAGCCGCAGGTACCCGAACGGCGTGAACCACCTCAGGACGTCGGCGTGCTTCCAGAGCCGCGCCACGACCTCGATCGCGACCAGCACGAACACGGCGCCGACATAGCGCGCGACGCCGCGCCCGAGGTCGTCGGCTCTTACGGCGATCAGCAGTCCCACGGCCGACAACGTCCAGGCCACCATGGCGAGGTTCAGCGCGAGGACGGTGCAGTCACCCCACGGCACCTGATCGCGGATCCCCGCGATCTCGGCTCCGACCATGACGCCGACGAGCGGTGCGAACCCGATGAACAGATCGGCGAACATCATCGCGACCGCGAGGCTGCGGACGAGCTCCCGTCGCCGAAGCGGAGTCGCCATGATGAGATCGAGGGTCCCTCGTGCGCGTTCCTGCGAGAGCAGCGTCAAGGCGGGTGTGGCGGCGAAGATCGCGATCGCCGCGATGCTCAGGAAGTGTTTGTGAACGAGCGCGACGAAGCCCTGCACGGACAACAGGTCCAAGCCGTCGAGCAGCTTCCCGAGGACCTTCGTCATGCGACCGAAGGCCTCCCGCTCGCGCGCGTACATGGGGTACGCGATGCCGATGACCGTTCCCACGAGAACGGGCACGAGGAAGCAGAGCAGGAACGTGACGCGGTGACGGCGCAGGACGAAACGGACGAGGGCGCCGTTCACGGGGTCTCCCCGTTGATGACGGCGCGGAACACGTCGTCGAGCCCCGCCGGTGTGATTTCCAGGTCCGCCACGTCCGTGTCGCCGAGCGACGCCAGCAGTTCGCGAATCGGGCGAACGTCGCGACTCTCGCGCACCGAGCCATCGGCCATGTGGACGCGGACGCGCCGGGGCCATTTGCGGCGCAGGTTCGACACCGTGTCGACGACGCGCAGGCGCGCATTCGCGATGAGACCCACGCGATCGGCCACGTCTGCGACCTCGGACAGGATGTGGCTGGAGAGGAACACGGTCTTGCCGGCCGCGCGCGCGTCGCGCACGAGGTCGAGGAACGCGTCGCGCACGATCGGGTCCAGTCCGGTCGTGGGCTCGTCGAGGATCAGGAGCTCGGGGTCGTGCTGGAACGTTGCCGCGATGCCGATCATCTGCCGCATGCCGGTGGAATAGGTCCGACACTTGCGCCGCAGGGCATCCTGCGGGAACCCCAGCCGGTCGAGGATCTCTCGACGGCGGTTGGAGGGGCGCCGCTGAAGCCGGCCGAACAGGTCGAGGACGGCGTCGCCGCGCTCGCCGGCAAACAAGGCGAGGTCGCCCGGCAGGTAGCCGATTCGCGCCCGAGCCGCGCCACTCCGGTCGCGAACGTCGCAGCCGAGCACGCGAACCGAGCCGCTGTCGGGCCGCAAGAGGTCGAGGAACGTTCGGATCGTCGTCGTCTTGCCCGCGCCGTTGGGGCCGAGGAACCCGAAGACCTCCCCCTGATGAACCGTCAGGTCGAGATCCACGACGCCGGGCGTCTTCCCGTGGAAGACGGACATCCGTTCACAGGCGATGGCAGGCACGTCGGGCATGGAATTCGTGTCGATCCACGGCCGGCCGAACGGCCGGGGCGCGTCCGAGGCGGCGGATTGTACGCGGGGAACAAGGCGTCGACGGATCGACGGAATAAGCAGACGGCGTCGCGCCGTCCAGACTTCCCGGTCGCCACCATCGGCATTAGCCCCCGACGGGCTCGCGGTTACCGTCTGCACCGAATCAGGGAAAGAAACGATGCGCACGAACCCCATCAGCCTCGTCCTGCTCGCCTTCGTCGTCCTCGCGTCGTCCTGCGCCGCACCGGATGCGGCGCCGATCCCGTCACCCGCGACCCCGGAAGATGGCGCGGACATCGTGATCCTCGGGACGATCCGCACCCTCGACGATGCGCGGCCGGTCGCCGGCGCACTCGTCCTGAAGGGCGGAGTCATCGAACGGCTGACGACGGCGGAGCTCGCCATGTCGCGCGTCACGACTCGCACCCAGGTGATCCGAGTCCCTGATGGAGGCGTCGCGCTCCCCGGGTTCATCGAATCGCACGCCCACCTGCGTGGGATCGGGCGCGCGGCGCGAGAGCTCGACCTCTCCTCGACGACGTCCGAGGCCGACGCCGTATCGCGCGTTCAAGCGACGGCAGCTGGTGCGGCACCTGGGACGTGGATCCTGGGCGGCGGCTGGAATCAGGAACGTTGGACGAACCACGCGTGGCCGACGCGGACGACGCTGGATGCGGTGAGCGGCGATCACCCGGTGGCGTTGTCGCGCACGGACGGTCACGCGCTGTGGGCGAACTCGGCGGCGCTCGCAGCTGCGGGGATCACGGCATCCACGGCGGATCCGTCCGGCGGAGAGATCCTCCGTGATGCCACGGGCGCCCCGTCGGGTGTCCTCGTCGACAACGCCATGGACCTGATGTCGACCGCGATGGCCAAGGCCTCGAACGACGCCGACGCCGTGGGCGACATGCTCCGGGCGCAGGACGAAGCCGTGAGAAATGGGATCACGACCCTCGTCGATTGCGGTGATTCGGCGGAGTCCTATCTCCGGCTCGCAAGCCTCTACGACGACGGTCGCATGTGGCTGCGCGTCTACGGGATGCTCTCGTGCTCGACGCTCGCCGACCTCGACGCGGTCTTCTCGCGCCCTCCGCTCCTCGATCACCATCACGGATCCCTCGCCGTGCGCGCCATCAAGATGTACGCCGACGGCGCTCTCGGCTCGCGCGGTGCCTGGCTGATGGCGCCGTACGCCGATCGAGAGGGACACATGGGTCTGCCAGTCACCGATCGATCAGTCATCGACTACGCGGCGCGGGGCGCGCTGAAGAACGGCTACCAGCTCTGCGTCCACGCCATCGGGGATCGTGCCAACCGCGAGGTGCTGAACTCGTTCGAGGAAGCCCTCCGCCCGAAGAAGGACCGTCCCGACCACCGCTTCCGCGTCGAGCACGCCCAGCTCGTGGACCCCATGGACGTCCCGCGCTTCGCGCGTCTTGGAGTGATCCCGTCGATGCAGCCCTGTCACGCGACCTCGGACGGCCCGTGGGTCGGATCGCGACTCGGGACGGAGCGCGCCGAGAGGATCGGATATCGGTGGCGCGCGCTCCTCGACAGCGGTGCGCACGTTCCTGCCGGAACCGACGCACCGGTCGAGCCGCTCTCACCGCTCGCGAACGTCTACTCGGCCCTCACGCGGCGCGACCCGTACGGACGAATGGACCAGCCGTTCACGCCGGACCAGTGCATGAACCGCCTCGAGGCAATCCTCGCCGTGACGCGTTGGGGCGCCGAGGCCACGTTCATGGAAAGGCGACGCGGGCGGCTCCTGCCGGGCTTCGATGCCGACGTCGTCATCCTCGACCACGACATCCTCACCTGCGACGTGTCGGCGATTCCCACGACGCAGGTCATTGCGACGCTCGTGGCCGGAAGCGTGCAGTATCCGCCCCAGTCGGCTGCCGGCGGCACGGCGCTCGGCAACCGGTAGGACCGCCGGACCCGGTCAGGCCGGGACCGAGGCGAGCGCCCGCATCGCCGACTCGACGTCGGACTGCTGGGGCACGGTTGCCTCTTCGAGCACCGGCGCGAGCCCCACACCGGGAACGTGCTTCCCAGCGAGGAGCTTCGGCGGTGCCTCCAGCTCGTAGAAGAGCTCGTCGACGATGCGGCGGCAGAGGTGCTCGCCGAAGTTCGTGACGCTCGTGTCCTCGTTCACGAAGAGGACGCGCCCCGTCTTGCGCACCGATGCGACGATGGCGTCCCAGTCGTATGGGAACAGCGTGCGAAGGTCGAGGATCTCGAAGTCGATTCCTTCGGCAGCGAGCCGCTCGGCGGCCGCACGGGCCATGTGAACGTGGCGTCCGTAGGTCACGACGGTTCCGTGGGTCCCTTCGCGCCAGATGCGCGCCTTCCCGATGGGGACCGTGTAGTCCGTGAGCGCAGGCCACTTGGGCTGCCAGTTCGAACGATCCCCCAGCGGGGCGTCGATCATGGCATGAAGGTCCTTCTCGTCCTCCGGCTCGCCGGGGATCCGTTCCTCGCCCTTGATGCGGATGAGCGCCTTGGGCTTGAAGTACATCACCGGATTTGTGTCCTTGAGCGCCGCGATCATGAGCCCGTAGGCATCGATCGGGGTCGACGGGAACACGATCTTCCAACCGGGGATGTGCGTCGCCATCGCATCGAAGGAATGCGAGTGATAGATCGACCCGTGGATGCCGGCGCCGACGGGCGTCATGAGGACGAGCGGCAGGTTGAACTCGCCGTTGCAGCCCCAATTGGCGTTACCGACCATCTTCAACAGATCGATCGTGTTGAAGATGTAGTCGCAGAACTGGATCTCGGCGACGGGCTTCTGCCCCGCAAGCGCGAGGCCGTACGCCATGCCGACGATGCCGCGCTCGTCGAGAGGTGAGTTCCACGCCGTCCGCAACCCCTGGGTCACCGTGAAGACGCCGCCGAGCGGAGGCCCGGCGTCCTCGCCGAAGATGTCGGTCACGCCGAGATGCTGCTCGCCGTACGCGAGAGCCATCCGGATCGCCTGCGCCATGTTCGCCACGTCAGACCCCTCCGCCCTGCGCGACGTCCAATCCGTCAGTCCCGTGGAAGACGTTCTTCCAGATGTCGTCGGGTTCCGGGTTCGGCTCCTGGCGGACCTGCTTCACGGCCGCGTTCACGTCGTCCTTGTGCTTCTCCCAGATCGCGTCGAGCTGGGGCCGCGTCGCGAAACCCTCAGTCGTGAGGTACTCCTCGAAGCGTGCGATGCAGTCGGTCTCTTGGATCCGGTTGGCTCCGGACGAACTCGAGTGACCGTAGAGCCGCGACACCTGCGCCTCGATGAGGTAGGGACGGCGTTCCTCCCGCACGTACTTCATGCCCTCGTGAATGGCGAACCAGGATTCGATTGGGTCGTTGCCGTCCACGACCTTCGTGCGGATCCCGTGGGGCACGGCGCGGTCGGCGATGTGTCGCACGCCGTGCTGCGTCCCGTGCGCCGTCGAGATCCCGTAGCCGTTGTTCTCGACGAGGATGAGAATCGGAAGCTCCTGCCCGGGCCGCGTCGACCACACGAGACACGTCGCGAAATCGGCCTCCGCCGACCCGGCGTCTCCCCCGTTCACGATGGTGATGCCGCTACCGCCGTGACGCTTCTGCGCGAGGGCGGTTCCGGGCGCGATCGAATACTGAGTCTCGATCGTCGGCGACATCGGCACGACGTTCCAGCGTTTCACGGCGTAGTGATTGGCGAAGTTGCGCCCGCCCGAGTAGGGGTCGGTCGCCTTCATGGCCATCTGTCGGATCGAGTCGATGGGCTCCGCGCCCATGGCAAGGAGGATGGCGCTGCTGCGGTAGTGGAGGTGAAGGTAGTCGTGATCGAGACCTTCGCCCTTCTTCACCTGCAGGCCGAGCGGGACGTTGAACGCCTCCTCGCCTGGTCCGCCGATCCAGAAGAAGCCGTCCGCATCCCGGTTCATCTTGATCATGCGCTCTTCGAGGACGCGAGCCTTCACCATCAGGTCGTGGATGCGAAGCAGTAGCGCCTGGTCGAGGCGCGGTGCGAGCGTGGACTTCTTGGTCATGTCAGGCTTCTGTGGGCAGACGAGCCCCGATTTTTATCCGGCGGCCCGAGCGCGGGCAAGCGGTTGCCGTGTCGAGCGTTGCCGCTGCGTCGAGCGCCTGCGAAAAAACGGATGTGCGCCACCGGACGGCGAGTCCGCCGCAAGTCCCGGGAAGTCGTCCCGGCACGCGCAGGCCGCGGTGCGGCCGAGGCGCGGACGCGGCGGTCAGCCCACGCGATACTCCGCCAGGATCGCGGTGATGTTGTCGCGGCCGCCGTTGCGGTTCGCCAGGTCGATGAGCTTCTTCGCCTGGGTCTCGAGCGTCTCGGCGGCGGAGAGCACGTTGCGCATCTCGTCGTCCGTGACCATGTCGGACAGGCCGTCCGAACACACGAGGAACCGGTCACCCACGTGCAGCGGAATGGCGGCGAGGTCCGGTTTGACCTGGTCCGACGTCCCGACGGCCCGCGTGATGATGTTCTTGTGGCTGGCCTCGCGGGCTTCCTGAGCCGTGAGGTGACCGGATTTCACCTGGGAGTTGACGAGCGAGTGGTCGTCGGTGAGCTGGTGGAACTCACCCTTGCGCAACCTGTAGCAGCGACTGTCGCCGACGTGCGCCAGGATCACCTGCTTGTCGAGCGCGAACAGGCAGACGATCGTCGTCCCCATCTCGCGGTACCGCTCGTCCTCCTGACCCTTGCGCCAGATCTTCTGGTTGACGTCTCGGATCCACTCGTTGAGCAGATTGATGGCGACGCAGCCCTGATCCATGCGGTCGAGCTTGCGGTACGAGGCCGGGAAGTCCTCGCGGATGTGACGGGCGAGGATCTCCACCGCCATCTGTGACGCGACCTCGCCGAAGAGGCGGCCGCCCATTCCGTCCGCGAGGATGCAGAACCCCTCGTCAGTCGAGCAGACGAAGCGGTCCTCGTTCTCGGTGCGCTTCTGTCCCACGTCCGAGAGGCCGGCGAAGTAGAGCGTGCCGTCGTCCTTCATGGCCGAGATGATAGGGAGCGGACGGCCGTCTGGCCAGCCCGCCTCGGCCGCAACCCCGCATGGGCGCCGAGTTCACGACGCAGCCTCGGACCGGGCATCCTGCGGCCCGACCTCCAGGCCGTACTGCTTGCGGAGGCGTTCCCGGTCCTTCTCGTCGAGCTGCGCCGGCGTCCGAACGGGGGTGAGCACCGACCAGGCGGACTTCAGGGCGAACCGCAGGGTGATCCCCGCGTAGACGAGCCAGTTCACGAAGAACGGGTAGCGGTCCACGAGGTGTTTACGGTGGAAGAGGAACATCGAGCGGTGGAAGTGCCAGTTCATCCGCTGTGGCACCTTGCGCGTCGACCCGCCCTTGTGGTGTACGACCCGGTAGTCGCCGACGTAGTAGACCTGCCAGTCCTTCCGCTTCACGCGGTAGCACCAGTCGACGTCCTCGCCGAACATGAAGAAGTTCTCGTCCAGGCCGCCCACGTCGTCGATGGTCTCGCGGCGAACGAGCATGAATGCGCCCACGAGCGAGTCGACCTCGTACCGCCCTGCCGGGTCGGCCGCGACCTTGCGGTAGCCGCCGAGCACCGGGTGATTCGGAAAGAGACGGTCCAGTCCGAGGAACCGGCCCAGCGCCGCCAGGGGCGTGGGAAAACCCCTCTTGCAGGCCTCGTCCAACCGCCCGTCCACTCGCTCGACCCTGCAGCCGGCCATGCCGACCTTGGGATGCGCCTCGAGGAACCGGACGAGTGGCTCGATGGTGTCCGAGGGGATCAACGTGTCCGGGTTCAGCAGGAGGACGAACCGGCCCCGCGACTCGCGCATGGCCCGGTTGTTCGCCTTTGCGAAGCCCTCGTTCGTCGTGTTGCGGAGGAGGCGGACGTCCGGGAAGCGCGACGCGACCATCGCGGCGCTTCCGTCCGACGACGAGTTGTCGACGACGACGACCTCGGCCCTCAACGCCCCAGTCGCCTGCTGCAACGTGCCGAGGCAGGCCGCGAGCAGGTCACGCGTGTTGAAAGACGCGACGACGACCGAGAGGTCCGGTCTGTCGTCCGCGGCCGAGGGGTTCATCCGTTCTTCCTATAGAGTCCGCGACGCCGGAGCGTGCCGGGAATCTGCCAGATCCACGACAGGTACGCCGGCACGACCGCGGGTTCACGAACGACGAGATAGCCGAACAGCGCGGCCTCGAACAAGACCAGGACCGGAAGGCGGATGATCAGCGCGGCCAATGGGGCGTTCTTCAGGATCGTCGTGAGACGGTTGCGCAACGAGCACCGGCGGAGGAACACGGGGATGCTCCGGCGGGTGCCCTCGCGCCAGCGGCGCTCGTGCTCACCGACCGCCGCCGGTGCGTAGGCGACGCGCCACCCGGCACGACGGAGGCGCCACCCCAGGTCCACGTCCTCCTGGTACGCGAAGTAGCGGTGATCGAGGACCTCGCCCGCCCCGTCGCGGGACTCGTCGATCGCCCGGCGACGAAGGAGCGCCGCGCCGAGACAGGCCGCATCGACATCCGTGGGGCGCTCGAACTGCGATGTCGGGACTTCGCCGAACCCCCGGTCGCGGGCCCGCCACAGTCGTGGATCGACGCGGATCCCCGCGGAGTCGACCCGCTCCCGCCCCGGCCGAAAGAGCCGGAATGCCACGGCGCCGATCCCCGGCGCCGACTCGCCGGTCTCGATCGCACGAAGCAGGGCGCATGGTTCGAGGACGCAATCGGGATTCACGGAGGCGATCCATCCGGCCGTCGTCCGCTCGAGGGCCTCGCCGAACGCTCCGGCGAAGCCCGGATTCCGTTCGCGTCGGACGCGGGTCACGGTCGCGATCGCACCCCCGTCGCCTCGCGCCGACTCTCCCCCGAGGTTCACGGGCTCTCCCACCGCGCCATTCTCGATCAGCACGACGTCGAGCCGACAGCCCCGCTGCGCCCGAAGTGCATCGAAGCAACGGCGCAGGCGCGGGTCGTCGCCGTACGCCACGACGACGACCGAGATGGGATGCGAGCCGTCCGTCACGGGGATTGGAGCTGCGAAGCGGATCCGGCGCGTCGAGAGTTCACGGAGTCGGCGTGTACAGGAGGTTGGTGTCGATCGCCGTGCCGGTGGCGTCCGCGCCACCACAGATCAGGACGCTGCCATCCCACAACCGAACGGTGAGCTGCGTCCCGCGGGCCGCCGGGAGGGAGTTCGTGTTCGTGAACGTGCTCGAGCCTCCGACTCGCGTCGCGCAATTCGCCACGGCGCTGAATGCGAGGAGCGTCCCCGATCCCCCGCCGGCCACGTGGCACTTGCCGTTCTTCAGGAGCGCCTGCCCCTGGAGCGCGACGGCCGCGGGCAGCGTCCCCGCCGAGGCCCAGGCGTTCGTCGACGGCGAATAGCGTCGCGCGTCGTTCATCGCCGTGGGAACGAACACCGTGAGGAGCGAGGAGTAGACGCCGCCTCCGACGAAGACCTCGCCGTTCGGCATCAGCGTGGCGCGGTGGCCCGCGCGTCCCGTGGAGAACGTGGGGCCGGGGATCGTCGCCGCGCTGGCGAAGCTGTTCGTCGCCGCGTTGTAGAGGCTGCAGGTGTTCGTGAACGTCGGCAGGTCCTGAGCCGCGACCGTCTGGCTCCCGTTGATCCCCGAGACGATCAGCACCTGTCCGTTCTGGAGCTTGGTCTGCGAATGGGCGAAGCGCTTCGCGGCCATGGTGTTCGAGACCAGCGTCCAGGTGTTCAGGGCCGGATCGTAGACCTCACCCGTGTCCTGCGCGGAGTTGAGGATCGGCCCGAGTTGCGTGGTCCCCGGGGGAAGCTGGAACGTCTGCACGCCGCCTGTCACCAGCACCTTGCCGTTGTCGAGGAGGCACGCGGCGTGGCCAGCGCGCGGCGAGGTCATGGGTGCGACCGCGGAGAACGCGTTCGTCACCGGGTCGTAGATCTCGCAGCTGTTGGTGACGACGCCCGTCGTCGACGTCCCGCCTGCAACGAGCACGCGCCCGTTCGGAAGGACGACGCTCGTGTGAAAGGCGCGCTGAGTCGCCATGTTGGGGCCGGCCGTCCAGCTTCGCGTGTACGGTTGATAGATCTCGCTCGTGTTCGACGCGACCGGCGCCGTCAGCGTCCCGTTTCCGCCGCCCGCGACGAGCACCCGGCCGTCGTTCAGCAGGTCGCCGCTTCCCAGCGCGCGGGGCGCAGAGAGGTTCGGGACCGACGTGAACGAATCGGGGTTCTCGAAGTCGATGCGGAAGGCACGCGTCAGGGCGACGCCGCTTGGATGCGTCGGGTCGTTGACGACGCCTTGCATGAAGACGAGCAGGTTCAGGAGGGCAGGGTCGTTCGGGATCGTGGTCGCGATCGCCGTGACGCCGCCGGCTCCGATCACACCCTGGAGCAGGAGCTGGAAGCCGGGCGACGTAATGTCGATGGCGACCGTGCCGATGTTCGGAATCGGGATCGACGCCGGCTGGTCGGAGATGAAGAGGAAGAACGCCTGACCGGTCGCGCCGGTCACGGTGATCGTGAACGGGGCGTTGATCGCCATCGGCGTCAGATCGATGTCGCCGTTTCCGCCATTGCCGGCTTGGGAAAAGGCTGAGGACGCGGCCAGGAGGAGGAGCGCACTCCAACGTACGGTCGTGTTCATGGGCATGGCCTTCCGGAATTCATCGCGAATCAGCGGTGCCGGGCCGTGGCGTCGGGGTGCAGTCACGGGCGCGGCGCAGAGGGCGAAGGATACCGGGACGGCCCGGCCGCGGCCAACGCGCAAGGTGCGACCCCGGCCGCCGCCGCACGTCAGAGCCAGCCGGCGGCGCGATACCAATCGGCCGTCGTCCTCAAGCCGTCGTCGATGGGGATCTGCGGCTCGAAGCCGAGTTCCGCCGACGCGCGAGCCGGCGAACACACCCAGCTCCGCACGATCTCCGGGTACTTGTCCAGCGTGACGAGGGGCGAGGTCCGCCGGAACGGCTTGGCAGCCGACCCTGCGAGAGCCACCAGTCCCGCGACCCAGTCGGGGATGCGGATCGGCCGCGCACGGCCGCCGGTCGCTCGGATGATGCGCTCAGCGAGCTCGGCGCCGGACAATGGCGTCTGGTTCGCGATGTAATAGGTCCGCCCGACCGCACGGTCGCTCGCGGCGGCGGCGAGGATCGCCCGGCAGAGGTCGTCCACGTGGACGATCGAGTACCAGCGCTCCTGGAATCCGACGACCGGCACGAGCCCTGACCGTGAGCGTCGGAAGAGGTCGAGCACGTCCCGCTCACCCGGCCCGTAGACGATGGGAGGGCGGATGATCGTCCAACGGAGGGCGGCCGCGGCCCTTTTGACTTCGTTCTCTCCGGCGAGCTTCGACCGGCCGTAGGGACTCACGGGTGCAGGCTCCAGACCCTCGTCGACGGGCGTACGGCCGGCCGACGGTCCGCCGGCAGAGAGGCTGGAGACGTGGATGAGGCGGGGCACCACCCCGGACGTCGTGCACGTGATCGCATCGACGAGTCGCCGTGTACCCGCGGCGTTGAAGTCGTGGAACTCCGCCTCGGTCTTCGCTCGGGTCAGCCCCGCAAGGTGGACGACGCAGGTGATTCCCGCCACGGCACTTCGGAGCGACGGATCATCGCGCAGGTCGGCCATGCGGACCTCGCGCACGAGGGCGGCCGACTCGGCCGAGAGGCCCTGGCGCCGGACCATGGCGACCACATTCCAGCCCGCCTCCGCCGCAATCTTGAGCAATCGGCCACCAATGAACCCCGACGCTCCGGTGACCAGCATGGACCGTCCCGCTGACACGCCGCTCCCTTCCAACGAGTGAATCGTCTGTTAGAACCAGCCCCGGTTTGGGTCAGGGTGTCATCTGTTGGCGGCTTCATCCAGGTCGTCGGGTCCATCGGTCTCGCTTCCGCTGGGCCGTTCGGCGTCGCCGGCCGTCCCGTGCCCGGAAGTGTTCGTAGGAATCAACCAGGGGGACCAGCACTCGTGGACTTGTTCGACAAGTGCCACCGGTTCACGCGGGCGCGCGAACTGATGGCATCTGGCAACTTCCCCTACTTCCGCCCGCTCTCCGCCAACGAGGCGACCCGCGCCAAGATCAATGGCCGGGACGTCATCATGATCGGGTCGAACAACTACCTCGGCTTGACGCACGATCCGCGCGTCGTCGAGGCAGCCCGGAGCGCAACTGCCCGTTTCGGAAGCAGTTGCACGGGGTCACGGTTCCTGAACGGCACCCTCGAGTTGCACGAGGAGCTGGAACTCCGGCTCGCGAAGTTCCTTGGCAAGGAAGCCGCCGTCGTCTTCTCCACGGGGTACCAGGCGAACCTCGGTGTGATCTCCACGGTCGCCGGCAAGGGCGACATCGTCTACTGCGACCGCGAGAACCACGCGTCGATCATCGACGGCTGCCGCCTCTCGTTCGCCGAGATCAAGAAGTTCCGGCACGACGACATGGACGACCTGGAGCGCCTGCTCGAACAGAGCCCGGCCAGCTCAGGCAAGCTCATCATCGTGGACGGCGTGTTCTCCATGAACGGCAGCATCACGAACCTGCCGGCCCTGGTGAAACTGGCGAAGGCCTATGGCGCTAGGGTCCTCGTGGACGATGCGCACGGGCTCGGACCGCTCGGGCGGACCGGCCGCGGGACGCTCGAACACTTCGGCCTCCTCGAAAACGGACCGTCCGAAGTCGACATCGTCACGGGCACGTTCAGCAAGTCGCTGGCGTCCCTCGGTGGATTCGTCGCCGGCCGCGAAGAGGTCATCCACTACATCAAGCACACCGCGCGCTCCATGATCTTCTCCGCGAGCTGCACGCCCGCCAGCACGGCGGCGGCCCTCGCGGCGCTCACCATCCTCGAGCAGGAGCCATGGCGCGTCGATCGGCTCCGGACGATCTGCACGAGGGTTCGCACGTCGCTTCAGGCGCTCGGATACGACACCATGGGATCGGAGACGCCCATCGTCCCGGTCCTGATCGGTGACGACATGGACACGTTCAAATTCTGGAAGCGACTGGACGAGCACGGGATCTTCGCGAACCCCGTCGTTCCGCCGGCGACGCCGCCCGGCAAGGGTCTCATCCGGACGTCGTACATGGCGACGCACGAGGATCGCGACATCGATCAGGTGATCGAGGTCTTCTCGCACCTCGCCGCGAAGTCCCAGCCCGTCACCGCGAGTGCCAACCACCGCGCCTGAAACCGGGGTGAGCGTCACGGAGGTCCGCTCGCGCGCTGACCTCGACGCGTTCGTCCGCCTCCCCTACCGGCTCTATCAGGGTGACCGGAACTTCGTCCCGCCGCTCGAGCGCGACATCCGCATCCGGCTGGATCCCAAACGCCACCCGTATTTCGAGCACGGCGAGGCCGCGCTCTTCCTCGCCCGACGGAGCGGCACGGTCGTCGGCCGCATCGCAGCCACCGTGAACCGGCTGCACAACGAATTCCACGGCGAGACGACGGGCTTCTTTGGCTTCTTCGAAGCGGAACGCAACCCGTCGACGGCCGGTGCGCTGTTCGACGCCGCCGCAGGATGGCTCCGTCCTCGCGGACAGACGGTGCTTCGCGGACCGGCGTCACTCTCGTCCAACGACGAGTTCGGCTTCCTCCACTCCGGCGAGCCGGGCCCGCCCGTGCTGATGATGCCCTACAACCCGCCGTGGTACGGCGAACTCTGCGAGCGCGCCGGGTTCACGAAGGCGATGGACCTGTGGGCGTGGCGGATGACGTCCGCGGAAGCCGACAGCGCGCGCTGGGAACGCGTGTGCACGAAGGTGATGCAGCGCGAGGGCCTCTCCGTCCGCACGCTCGACATGCGGAGGTTCCGCGACGACGTCCGGATCATTCAGGACCTCTACCAGGACGCCTGGTCTCGGAACTGGGGCTTCGTCCCCATGACCGATGCCGAATTCGAGTTCATGGCGAAGGAGCTGCGCCCCATCGTCGTCCCCGAGCTCTGCGTCTTCGTCATGAAAGATGGACGCGAGGTCGGCTTCGCGCTCGCACTGCCCGACCTGAACCGGATCATCATCAACCTGCGTGGCCGGCTGTTCCCGTTCGGCATCGTCCGCATTCTGCTGGGGCGCAGGAAGGTGGGATCGGCGCGCGTGATCACGTTGGGAGTGCGCCGTGCTCTTCAAGGTCACGCGATCGACAGCGTGCTGTACCACCACATCACGAAGAACTGTGTCGCAGCAGGGATGCCGCGCGGCGAAATGTCGTGGGTGCTGGAGACGAACACGGCGATGAACAACGCCCTCGACCGCGCCGGCGCCACGCACTACCGCACCTATCGCGTCTACGAACGACGGATCTGACGCCTCATCGATCGTCCAGGCGCAGATGAAGGCGCGCGGCGATCCAATCGTGGACCCCGAGCCACGGTCCGAGTCCGAACCACGCGAGCAGGATCCCCCCGAGCACGTCGGCGACGTAGTGGTATCGCAGGTACACGGTCGACAGGACGACGCCGATCATCACCGGCAGGAACCACGTCGACGTCCTCCGGTCGACGGAGCGCGCAATCCACCAGCAGACGATCGCCACTGCCACGTGTCCGGATGGAAAGCAGTCCTTCTTCGTGAGCTCGGCCTCGAACATCCACGCGCGCAGCCCGTCGCTGCACCACAGCCCCGGCAATGACGTCTCGAAGTGGTAGAGGGGCAGCGTGGGGATCGGCACCGGCTGAAGTGGCCCCAGGTTGTTGTGCAGGTTGGGTCCGCTCGCGGGAACGACGAAATACCCGACGTACGAGAGATACATGACCCCGAGAAGCGAGAAGAGGGACCGGGTGATCTGCCGCGGGGTTCCCCGCACGACGAGGATGAGGACGGCGGTGATCGGCAGCAGAAGATAGGCGGTGTAGGCCCACTGCATGACCTCCGTCAACCACGGCCCGGAGACGCGCTCGAGCGCCTCGAGCGGGTTGTGCCCGAGGAACATCCAGCGGTCGAGCGCCTCCAGCGTCCGCGCGTGATCGACCGGACGACACGCCGCGATCGACAGCCCCACCTGAGTGAACACGAGCGGCACGGCCACGGTTCCGTGGACGAGTCGCCACAAGGCCGCGCGGCGCAGCGACCAGGTGTGGGAGCGGGATTGGATCGCGCCCAGCCACGCAAGGATCAGGAAGTCGGCCGAAAGCCAAAGCCACCAGTGGTCGGCGGTTTCTCGGCTCCACGCCCAAACTGCCAGCAGAGGAAGGATGAACCAAACGTGAAGCCAGTCGACCGGCCACGCCGTCGGGCTGTGTCCCTCCGTCCGTGTCATGGCGGGAATGTCCCACTGGCGACGGCGCCGGGCAAGCGGTCCGACGAGGGACGGCGGCGCGCGAATGGCAAGAAAACCCCTTCTTGCAATCACATTCCGTTTCGGACTATCCTCCTCCAGGCGTCCCTGCACCCTCGGGAGACGCCCCCATCATTTGCCGTCCGGTTCTCTCCCTTTCCCACATGGGTGAGTTCATGAAGCCTGACCCGCGCTGGTGTCTCATTGCCCTCGCGGTCGCACTGCCGAGCTTCGCGCAGATCGCGACCGTGCCCTACGTCGAGAACTTCGAATCACCCACGTGGCCGGGTGCCGAGTGGATACGCACCGTGAGCGTGCCCACATCGGGACGGATCCTGACGGCGACGCCGAACACGCCATCGCCGCAAGGTGGATTGGCGTGCAACTTCGACTGCTCGACCTCCGCGATCTTGAGCACGCAGGAGCTCACGTTGACCGTCAACGTGCTGGCGACCGGCGGCGCGACGCTTCGCTACTACGCGAAGGAAACGGCTGACGAGCCCCACGCGGAAGACGGCTGCTTCATCAACGACGGGATCCTCGCGAACTGGGTGAAGGTCGTGGACCACCAGACGCTCTCGTCGGCCTGGCAGCAGTTCACGGTCGACATCGCGGCGGCAGCATCTGCCAACGGCATGCAGCTCACGTCGAACTTCAAGATCAAGTTCTCGCAACGTGACGACAACCCGACGCCGACCGACGGGCTGCAGATCGACAACGTGCGCGTCGATCCTCCGCCCGTTCCTGACACCGGCCAGGCAAACGCCGCCGACGCGGGGCTGGACGTGAACGGCGCGCTCAACCTCCTCGGCCAGGCGAGCGGCAACGGCGTCAAGGGACCGTTCTTCGCGACCAAGGCGACCGGAGCGCAGCTCACGTTCACCGTGCGCGGACTCGCGAATCAGATCTTCTTGCTCCTCGCAGGACCGCTTCACCGCAACAACTGGGTGGTCCCGAACCTCGGGTCGCTCGACATCGGGCTCCTCGGCCCCGGGAACCTGGGCGACGTCGTCATCGTTCTCGACGGCACGAGCCCCATCGGCTTCAACGCGTTTGCCACCACCGGCCCCGCGGGCCAGTCGGTGACGAGCCTCTTCGTCCCCGCTCTGCCGCCCGGTGTCTGGACCACGTTCCAGGCAGCCGTGTTCTCGAGCCCGACGACGGTGAAGTTGACGGCCGCAACCCAATTGACGGTGCAGTGAGAGAAGGAGCCGAGAGATGATCCGATTGAACAAGCACACCCGATGGACGATCACCCTCGCCCTCGTCGCGGCCACGTCATGGACGGCGGCGGCGCAGGACGAACTGGCGGTCCATTCACGCCCTGACGGAAAGAACGAAGTCGTGGTCAGCGTCGCCCAGGACCTGGGCGTGATCGCCACGCCGCTGCAGGTAACCGGCGGCACGCCGTGGAACCTGCGCGTGGTTCACGTCCCCGAGTCGAAGGCCGTCCTCGCCACGTGGACCGTGAGCGAAGGCGGAACCGATACGCCCTGGTACTCCCAGTCCGTCGACAACGGAGTGAGCTGGCTCGACGCCCGCCCCACCGACTACGACCTGCGGCTTCGCTACGCGCGCTTCGATCCGCTGAAGTCGACGCCATGGGTTTCGCCGTCACTGTCCGCATCGTCGTCGCAGCGGTTGTGGATCGTTCAGTACATCGCGCCGGGACTCCCGCAGATGCGTGAGCTGGTTGCCGCCGCCGGCGCCACGCCGGTCGCGTTCCTGGCGAACCATGCCGACATCGTGAACGTCCCGCCGACGTCGCTCGCCGCCGTCAAGGCTCTCCCGTTCGTCCGCTGGGTCGGCCCGTATCATCCGGCCTATCGCCTCTTCCCGGAGGATCGGATCGCCCTCGAGGCCGGGGCGCTCGCGGACGGGCTCGCGTGGAACATCGTCGCGGCCCGCGAGCACGACCTCGCGATGAAGCTCGGTATCGCAAGCGAGCTCTCGAAGTTCGGCGCGACGGAATTCCTCCCGGTGGTCCGCGAGACGAGCCTCCTCACGTTGTCGCTCCCACGTCCCGCGGTCTGGGCCGCCATTCAGCATGACGACGTGCTCTGGCTCGATCGCTGGAGCGCGCCCGAGCTCGACATGGACATCGCCCGCCAATTCACCGGCGCCGTCGCGGTTTCCACCGTCGGCCCTGGCGGCTATCGCGGTCAAGGTGTCAACGGCGAAGTCCTCGACGGCGGTTGCGATACGAGCCACCCCGACCTCGCGGGCGTCACCTGGCACTCGTCGCAGGCCGTGTTGAACCACGGCACGTGCACCACGGGAATCGTCTTCGGCAAGGGCACGGGGAACGTGCAAGCCACGGGCATGCTGCCGCAGGGGCACGCGATCGTCGGTCAATACAACGACGCAGCCGTGACCAGCAACCGCTACACGTACACGCAGCAGCTCCTGACGCCGACCTACGAGGCGTGCTTCCAGTCGAACAGCTGGGGAAGCGCGTTGACGACTGCCTACAACGCGACCTCGCTCCAGATGGATCAGATCGTGTTCGGGCTCGACTTCCCGATCCTGAACAGCCAGAGCAACTCGGGAACGACGCAATCGCGTCCGCAGGCCTGGGCGAAGAACATCATCTCGGTCGGGGGAATCAAGCACCAGAACACGCTCTCGCGAACGGACGACGCCTGGACCGGCGGTGGCAGCATCGGCCCGGCAGAGGACGGCTCGATCAAGCCTGACATCAGCAACTTCTACGATTGGATCTTCTGCACGGACATCGTGGGCAGCAGCGGTTACAGCACGACCAACTACTACGACAACTTCGGTGGCACGAGCGGCGCGACGCCGATCACCGCTGGATGCGTCGGTCTCCTCACCCAGATGTTCGCGGATGGCGTGTTCGGCGTCCTGAAGAACGGCCCCACCGTCTTCGCCCGCCGACCGCACGCGTCGACGGTCAAGGCGCTCCTGATCAACACGGCCACGCAGTATCCCTTCACCGGAACGACGAGCGACCTGACGCGCGTCCACCAGGGCTGGGGCACGGCGGACGTGTCACGCGCCTACAACATCGCGACTGCCGGCAAGGTCCTCTGCATCGACGAGAGCGCGCCGCTCACCGTACTGCAATCGGCCACGTACACCGTGAACGTCGCAGCGGGCGAACCGGAGCTCCGCGTGACGATGGTGTATCCCGACCCGGCCGGAACGACGTCCGCCACCCAGCATCGGATCAACAACCTCGACCTGAAGGTCACGAGCCCCACGGGGACGATCTACTGGGGCAACAACGGGCTCCTGGCCAACAACTACAGCACCTCCGGCGGCGTGGCGAACACTCTCGACACCGTCGAGAACGTGCTCCTGCAGAACCCCGCCGTCGGAACGTGGACCATCCAGGTCATCGCCGCCGAGCTGAACCAGGACGGCAACACTGGGACTCCTGGCATCGACGCCAAGTTCGCGCTGGTCGCAACCGGCGGGACGCCTCCGCCCCCGGGTCCGCCGGACGTCGGGCAGGCGAACGCCGCCGACGCGGCGCTCTCCATGGGCGGTGCCGTGAACCTCAACAGCCAGCCGGCGTTCAACGGCGTCAATGGACCGTTCTTCGCAACGCTCGCCCCGGGGTCCACGCTCGCGCTCACCTGGAGCGGCCAGCCGAGCCGCCCGCTCGCCATCGCGTTCGGACCGCTGAACCGCAACAACGCGATCTTCCCGGGCGTTGGCTCGCTGGACATCGGCCTCAACGGCGCCGGCAACCTGTCGGACGTGAGCATCGTCCTCGACGGCTTGAACCCCGTCACGTTCATGGATGCGTTCGCGAACACTGGCCCGCTGGGTTCGCGCACCGTGAGCTTCACGGTTCCGGCGTTCACGCCCGGCGTCGTCGGGACGTTCCAGGCTGCGGTCCTCACGGCAGGCCTGACGTTCAAGCTCACTGCCGCGAGCCAACTCGCGACGAACTGACCCCGCGCCCTCGCGCCGGCCCATGAAGCCGGCGCGGGCGGCCGGCTGCCAAGGCGCGGAACACTCACGCCGCGGTTCCATCGAGGCAGCATCACTGTCGCCTCGATCGCGGCGATCACTTCACGTCGATCGGCCTCGACGTGTGCCTGTCCACGCCGGCACCAAGGCCGACCTCGCGGCCGCCTTCCGTGGCAACTGCCAAGGGGCGATGACCGGTACGCGCGCGCCGGTGCCGGACTCGCGCTGCCGGATCTCCCGGGTCGCCTGAAGACCGTCGAGGCCCGCCATCTGCATGCACATCAAGATGGCGTCGAACGAGCCGGCTCCCCGGGCATCGACGGCGAGTCGACGACTTCCCGCAAGCGCGGGCTTGCCGGTCCGCTCCGCAGAAAGGGATCGGACACGTGCGCGGCGGAGCGTCCGAACCGATTGAACGTCGCGTGAACGCAGCGAGGCGTCGCTCGGGCGAACGGCGGTCGCAACGCGGGGCCTTCGGCGGCAATCTCCGGGTGCATCTCTGCCAACCCCATGGCGACCGCGCCGACGCGCGCCCACCCGCTGCCAGGCGGGCGACGACACGAGGAACACCCCAATGCTCTCGCGCAGCTTCCTGCTCATGACGCTCGTTCTGGTGACGCAATCGTGGAGTCAGGCATGGCTGTCGGCCCCCCGTGTCCCCCCAGCGACGCCGAATGGCCCCGCAGGCAGCCCGCTGGCGGTCGTCGATCTGGACGGTGATGGCGACAAGGACATCCTCAAATACACGTGGTGGGGCGGCCAGCCCACCATCCAGGTGTCGTGGAACTCCGGGACGGGCGACTTCACCGACGGCGCCACCCAATCGCTGCCGGCTGGCGTCTCCTGGGTGACGGCCTTCGGTGACGTCACGGGCGACGGGATCGGAGACCTGGTTCTCGGAACGCCCATCACGAACCCGAGCGGTGCGTCCCTCATGGTGATGCCAGGACTCGGTGGCGGGCTCTTCGGTGCACCCGTCGTGACGCCGTTCAGCGAAGACCTGGTGTCCATCGCGCTGGCAGACCTCAATGCCGACGGTCGACTCGACGCCGCCGTCGTCAGCGAGGTGCCGGGTACGTCGCGCACCCTCCGATGGTTCGTCTCCGGCGCCAACGGGGCACTCGTCGGCGGGACGCCGGGCGCCCTGCCCTTCAACAGCAGCAGCGCGGGAGTCGTGACGATCGACTGGAACGCTGACGGAACGTTGGATGCGTTGGTCGGCACCTATCTTCCGGGCTGGGCACGCGTGATGATCGCGTTTCCCACGGTGGGGACCGGGTTCGGGACGCCGAC
This sequence comes from Planctomycetota bacterium, assembly GCA_044222185.1. Taxonomy (GTDB): domain Bacteria; phylum Planctomycetota; family CAIWVZ01; genus JBGANV01. The sequence goes on along the minus strand of JBGANV010000001.1, from coordinate 295,244 downwards.
GACGGTGCCAGTCTCCGCGGCACCCTTCCTTCATCGCGCCGACGTGAATGGGGACGGCCTCGACGACGTCATCGCATGGAACGAAAGCGCCGGCACCGCCACGTCGGGTGCGGGGATTTCCGTGCAGGTGTCCCGCAACCTGGGAGGGGGCAATTGGACGATCGGCCCCAGCCAGACGTTCCTGGACGCCAACGGCTCGCAGCTCCACCCTGGCGACTGGGATGGAGACGGCGATCTCGACCTCGCCCTGACGACGTGGCAGGGAACCGGGGAGATCATCATCCTCCTGGAGAACACGGGCGGCACGACGTTCGTCTCCCGGACGTCGTTCTACGCCGGCCCGAGCTCGGACTACGACCGCATCCCTGCCATGGTCGACGTCAGCGGGGACGGCAAGCCCGACATCGTCTCGTCGGCCGCGCTCTATTACGGCGACGGAACGTTCACGAACCCGTACGCGTCGACGATCAGCTCCAACCTGGCACACTCGATCCTCGATCAGGACGGCGATGGCGACCTGGACATGGTGGGGTACTCCGGGAACGTCGCGCAGAACGACGGCCGCGGCAATTTCACACCCACTCTGCTGACGATGCCCACGCCGCCGGCGGGCCTGGAGTATGCGCAAACTCACCCGGTCGCCGATCTGAACGGTGACGGGAGGATCGACCACGTCGCGACGCTCCAGACGCTGCCTTCGTTCCCGTTGCCAGCAGGCTTCGTGGGAATGCGCCTACTCGTCGATACGGGAGCCGGCGCGCTGTTCGACCTGCAACCGGCGGCTGCTCCCGGGGCCGGAGGCCTCGCTGGCATTCCTGCGGATGTCGACGGCGACGGCGACGTCGATCTGGTGGGACCACTGCTCTGGACCAACAACGGGACGGGGTTCTTCACGAGTTCCACCCCATCGTATTTCGGAGGCGTCCCGAAGGCAGCCGCGGACCTGGACGGCGACGGCGACACGGACTTCGTCGCGTTGCAGACCGCAGTCCCCGGGTACCCGAACGTGGTGATCCTGCGCAACGCGAACGGTGCGCTCGCTCTGAATCCCGTCGTAACCGGCAACTCCCTGGGATCGTCCAACCCGAACGACTGGTATGCGCCCGTCATCGCCGATCTGGACGACGATGGGGACCTCGACATCGCGCTCGACGATCGAACCTCTGACGAGTGCGTGACGATCCTCGCCAACAATGGCGGAACGTTCACCTTCGCGACGACGATCACGTTGACCGCAGGGTCCGTCTTCAACCCGCTCCTGTCGGCGAGCGACGTGGACGGTGACGGAAAGACGGACATCGTCGCGGGGTCGGTCTGGAACACCGTCGCCGTGCTGAGGAGGATCGGGCCCGGGTTCGTCTACGAGGCACGGCGTGACTACTTCCTCCAAGGATTCACGGCCACTGCTGACATCGACGCCGACGGCGATCTGGACTTCGTGGGCGCCGGCAAGGCGGCGCGCTCGCGCCGCTTCGCACCGCCGACGGCCGGACGCGTCCGCCAATACGGCTCTGGCACGCTCGGCGGCAGCGCGTGGAAGCCGCTGCTCGGGGCTTCGGGCACCATGCGCGCCGGAGCCCAAGCGAGCCTTCGGCTGCGCAACGGCATCGGTGGAGCGGCCGCCGTCATCGTGATCGGAACCGGCGAGGCCGCGATCGCCGGCAGCCCGCTTCCGGGGCTCACCTCCTACGTGCAGCCGTGGACCGGCTTCGTTCCGCTGACTCTCGGCGGGTCGCCCGGCGCGCCGGGAGCGGGGTCTGCGACGACCCCGTTCACGGTCCCGGCGTCCCTGGTGAACCAGTCCGTGTTCCTCCAGTTCGGTGCCACCGATGGGCTCTCGCCCGGCGGGATCACCGTTTCGAACGGGCTCGAGCTGCACGTCGGGCCGTGAGCCCTCGCACGTCCTGGGCGACTCACGCGCCCGAATAGGTTTCGGAGGTCTCGTGAACGCGGTCGTCGCCGCTATCGGCGACGTAGATCCGGCCCTTGCCGTCCTTCTGCGTGTGCAGGCGGACGGCCCGCCGCCACACGGCCTGGATGTTGCGCAGTGTCGCCTGCGCGTAATCGGGACGGAGGTCCTGGCCATCCCACCGGTGGACGAGCATCAGCTCGCCCCGGTTCTCGAAATTCGAGTCGACGACCTCGATCACCGGTGCACCGCCGTTGGCGAGCTGGTGGAGCAGCTGCTGCTTCACCGCACCGAAATCTCGCGTCGCGATCTCCTTCCGCTGCGTCTGCGGATTCCAGCGGTACACGAACATCTGGTTCTTGTGGCAGACCTCCTCCGTCAGGAACTCGGAGATGAACGTGACGTCGTTGTAGGCGCGGCGCACGCGGAAGATCATCTCGCGGCCGCGGCCCTCGGCCGTGTCCCAAGTCTCCTTGCGGCCCCAATCGTCGCAGGTCTCGTAGTCGAGCCCGTGGCGCCCCTTGTTCCAGCGCTCCTCGATGTCGAGCCACAGCTCCAGCCCGACCTTGTACGGGTTGAACGCTCCTCCGCCCGACAGTGTCCCCGACATCGTCAGCGCGTAGTCGACGACCTCCTCGTCGGTGAGCACGTGCTCGGCCATGATCTTTCGGTGCCAGTAGCTCGCCCACCCCTCGTTCATGATCTTCGTGGCTCGCTGCGGCGCGAAGTAGAGGGCTTCTTCCCGGATCTGGTGCAGGACCTCCCACTCCCACCGGTCGAGCGGGGCGTGCTCCAGCAGGAACCGCAGGATGTCGCGCGCAGGCTCCGTCGGGGTCCGGCGACGCTTCTTCCCTTCCTCCTCCATCTTCTTGCGCTGGACCTCGAGGAAGGCCGGCGGGTTGATGAAGGGATCCATGTAGTCCTTGCTCTTGAGCTTTCGGAGCGCGGCCTGCTCGGCGTCCGTCGGTGTTTCCTCGCCGACGCGAGCCTTCGGTCGATCCTTCTCCGGGACGAATTCCCCGTGGAAGTCGATCAGGTTGTCGAGCGAGAGGGCGCGATCGAGGAAGTCCTCGACGGGCTCCTGCCCATGCCGGTCGACGAACTCGCGGATGCGAACCGCGTGATTCGCCATCTGATCCATCATCCGGCGATTGGTCTTGGAGAACCACGCGTTGTTCTTGAAGAAGTCGCAGTGGCCGTAGACGTGCGCCATCACGAGCTTCTGGTCGACCAGCGAGTTGCTGGCCATGAGGTACGCGTAGCAGGGGTCGTTGTTGATGACTAGCTCGTAGATCTTCGAGAGGCCGTAGCGATAGCCCTTCGAGATCTGCTCGTACTCCATGCCGTGGCGCCAGTGCGGATACCGGGTCGGAAACCCTCCGAACGCTGCCACTTCGTTCAGCTCGGACGGCTCCAGCATCTCGAAGACGGTCTCGAAGCAGTCGAGGCCGAGCGTCTTCGCGACGTCGCGAATCTTGTACTGGACGCGCAGGAGGTTGTCGGGCAGGTTCATCGGCCCTTCCCCAGGAACTCGCGGATGGAGGCGAGGATTCCGTCACGATCCGGGATCGCCGACGTGACGACGCGCTCGTCGCCGACGAAGGCCTGATCGAGGTCGCGCTTGAACTGACCGGACCCGTACGCCGACTTGACCTGCCCGTAGCAGAACATGTTCACGCGTGGGAGCAGCGCGTCCTTCAGGATCTCGACACACAACGCCGTGTCCTTCCCGCTCCAGTTGTCGCCATCGGAGAAGTGGAACGGATAGATGTTCCAATCGTCGCCGGCAAAGCGCTCTTGAACGAGTCGCTGGCAGAGCTGGTAGGCGGACGAGATCTTCGTGCCGCCGCTTTCACGCAGGTGAAAGAACTCGTGCTGATCCACTTCCTTCGCGGTCGCGTCGTGAACGATGTAGATGGTCTTCAGTTGCTTGTAGTGGTGGCGCAACCACGTGTCGATCCAAAACGCCTCGATCCGGACGACCTCCTTCTGCTCCGCTCCCATCGAGCCGGACACGTCCATCATGTAGATGATGACGGCGTTGTGCTCGGGGTTCTGCTTCACGTTCCACGAGCGGTAGCGGCGGTCGTCGCGCACGGGAACGATCCGCGGGTTCTCCGGATCGTAGGTGCCGCTGGCGATCTGCCGTTTGAGTGCCTCCTTGAACGTGCGCTTGAAGTGCCGAAGGCTCTCGGGACCCACACGGCGAATCCCCGTGTAGCGGTCGCGCTCCGAGACGATCTCGGCCTGGCCGCGAGGTTCGATGCGAGGCAGTTCCAGCTCCTCGCCCAGGATCTGAGCGAGTTCATCGAGCGACACCTCGACCTCGACCGTGTGCTGGCCTTCGTTCTCGCCGGCCTGACCCTGGCCGTCGCCGGGCTGGCCGTCGGCCGGGTCTCCGGGGTTCCCGCTGCCCTGACCGACGCCGTCCTCCTCGCCCGTCGAGAACGTGAAGTGAGGCAGCTCGATCTGGGGAAGCGGAATCGAGATCGTGTCTTTCCCGGCACGACCGAGCAGCTCACCCTGCGAGACGTATCGCTTCAGGTGGTGCTTGATCTGTCCCCGCACGATCTGTCGAAATCGGCGGTGGTCGGATTCGATCTTGCGGACCATCAGTTCTTCACGTCCCCGCGCGCGAAGATGCTCGCCACGTAGTTGAGCACGTCCGTGGCACTCTCGTCCGTGTAGCCGAAGTTGTCGATCAGCCGCTTCTTGACGATGTCGATCTTCTCCTGCGCCTTCTTGTCGACGACGTTGGAGAGCAGCGACGTCAGCTTGATCGAGTCCTTCTGATCCTCGAACAGCTTGAGCTCGAGCGCCCGGTGGAGCCGCTCGTTCGACCGGTAATCGAAGGGCTTGTTCTCGACGGCGAGCGCCCCGATGTAGTTCATGATCTCGCGGCGGAAGTCGTCCTTCTGACTCTCGCTCACGCTGATCTTCTCCTCGATCGAGCGCATGAGCCGCTCGTCGGGAGACTGGTACTCGCCGGTGAACGGGTTCTTGACCTTCTCGCGCTGCGTGAAGGCCTTCACGTTGTCCAGGTAGTTGGCGCAGAGCCGCTTGATCGCGTCCTCGTCGGCCGAGATCGCCCGTTGGACCTCGTTCTTGACGATGTCCTCGTATTCCTGTTTCACGAGGGCCAGCAGCTCACGGTAGTGCTGCTTCACGTCCGTGTTGGTGATCAACGAGTGATTGTCGAGCCCGGACTCGAGCTCGTTGATGATCATGAACGGGTTGATGCAGCGCGCGCCGGTCTCCTTCACGAGGGAGTTCGAGAGCTTGTCCTGGATGTAGCGCGGCGAGATGCCGTCCATGCCCTCGCGCTTGCCCTCCTTCATCAGCTCGTAGATGTTGTCCTCGGTGAACCCGGGAAGCGTCTTGCCGTTGTAGAGCTTGGCCTTCTGGAGCAGGTTCAGGTTGGTCTTCTTCGGCTCTTCCAACCGCGTGAGGATCGCCCACAGCGCTGCCACCTCGACGGTGTGAGGTGCGATGTGCTTGCTGCGCACCGTCGCGTCGTTGAAGTCGCGCTGGTAGATCCGCATCTCGTTGCGGACCGTCAGATTGTAGGGCACGTCGATCTTCACGGTTCGGTCACGAAACGCCTCCATCAGCTCGTTGTTCTGGAGACGCTTGTATTCGGGCTCGTTCGTGTGCCCGATGATCACCTCGTCGATGTCGGTCTGCGCGAACTTCTTCGACTTGATGGCGTGCTCCTGCGTGGCGCCCAGGAGGTCGTAGAGGAACGCCACGTCCAGCTTCAGGATCTCGATGAACTCCACGAGCCCCCGGTTCGCCACGTTCAGCTCACCGTCGAAGTTGAACGCGCGCGGGTCGGAGTCCGAGCCGAACTCGGCAATCCGCCGGTAGTTGATGTCGCCCGTGAGCTCGGTCGAATCCTGGTTCTTCTCGTCCTTGGGTTGGAACGTGCCGATGCCGACCCGGTCCTTCTCCGAGAGCAACAGGCGCTTCACGCGGATGTGCTCGAGGACGCGGATCCAGTCACCCTCGTACTTCTTCATGAAGTGGTTGAAGTACCACCGCGACATGGGGTCGAGATCGCCTGGAACGGCCAGACGGTAGGTCCGATCGAGGCGTTCGTTCAGCTGGCGCACGAGATCTTCACGCACGTCCATGGGCAGGAGCTTCAGAGGCTCCTCGTTCATGGGCGAAGCGACCGTCGTGCCGTCGTCGAGCACCCACGAGAACGTGAAGAGCGAGCCTTCGGGCCGGCGCGAATAGCGCTCGAGACCGCGCTTGAGCAGGCGCGCCATGGTGCTCTTCGCGGAGCCGACCGGTCCGTGTAGCAGGATGATGCGCCGCTCGGGCCCGAATCCGTGAGCGCCCGCCTTCAACGTATCGACGAGTCGCATGATGGGCTCGTCGAGACCAAAGATCGCATCGCGGCCGCCGCCGTCCGGATCGGAGAAGAAGCGGTAGCGAATTCGGCGCTCCTTGAACTCCGTGTACTCGTCGAAGCCGAACGACATGATGAGGTCGTAGACGCGCTGATAGGCGTTGCGCACGATCTCCGGCTTCTCCCAGACCATGTCGAGGTAGTTGCGGAACGTTCCTTCCCAGTGGAGCGCGCGCCACTGGTTGGTGTCGACCTTTCGGGTCGCCTGGGAGAGAAGCTGGTCGGCGTAGCTCATCGACTTTTCCTTCTGATGTACGGGCGGTGGGCCCGAAGTGCGGCGAGTGTCCTCTCGAGATCCGGCGGAAGCGGCGCCTCGAAGCGCAGACGGCGGCCTTCGAGGGGATGATCGAATTCGAGCGCGAACGCGTGAAGTGCCTGGCGATCGAGGATGACCGCCTCGCCCCGTTCGCCGGATGCGGAGGGGTCGATTTCGGCGAGTTTCAGCTGGGCTTTGCGTCCGTATACGGCGTCGCAGAGGATCGGGTGGCCAATGCTCTGGAGGTGCACGCGGATCTGGTGGGTACGGCCGGTCTTGGGGTGACACCGGACGTAGGTGTAGCCCTCGAACCGCTCGATGACCTCCCAGGTCGTCTCGGCAGGCTTGCCGGCGGCCGCATCGACGACGATCTTCGACGGGTCGCTGCGACTGCGTCCGAGCGGGCGGTTGATCCGGTCGCCGTCGAACTCCGGCTCGCCTTCGATGATCGCCCGGTACTCCTTGCGCGTCTCGCGCGCCTGGAACTGCCCCGCGAGCGCGAAGTGCGCCGCATTGGTCTTGGCGACGACCATCACGCCGGACGTGTCCTTGTCGAGGCGATGCACGATCCCGGGACGCTGGTTCCCGCCGATGTCCGACAGGTCGTCGATGTAGAACTTGAGCGCATTGGCGAGCGTCCCGTCGCGGCACCCGCTCCCTGGGTGCACGACGAGATCGGGCGGCTTGTCGATGACGAGTACGGTTGCGTCCTCGTGGAGGATCCGCAGATCCATCTGCTGAGGTTTCAGGTCGTCCGTCGGCAGGGTGCTCGTGTCGCCCGAGATCACCTCGCCGGCTTCGAGCTTGTGGCTCGGCTTGACCGCCGCGCCGTTCACCTGGACGCCGCCGGCCTTCACCAGCTTCTTCAGCAGCGTGCGCGAGTGCGCGGGCAGCCTTTCGGCGAGGACGTGATCGAGCCGCCGCCCTGCGTCGGCGGGCTCAGCAACGAGTCGGAACGATGCCGCTCCGCCCTCACCCTCGGTTGTCCGCTCGGTTGGATCCATCGCGTCCCCGTTCCCAATCGACACCAAGTGTATACGTCGGCATGGACCGCGACGCGGATGAAGGGTTTCGCCCGTCACGGGTTCGGAGCGATGCACGTTTCGAGACCGACGGTCGACCGGCGGCACCCCGGTCTCGATCGCTTGATCCGCAATCGCGTCGAGCATAGACTCCGCCCCGCCCGTGCGACCACGGGCCGATCCCGGTGCGCTTCGCGGTCGATCGCCGCGGAGCCGCAGCCCCATCGCTGGGGTTGCGGGGGGAAGACGGTGCGAATCCGTCGCGGACCCGCCACTGTGAATGGTGCCGTCGGAGTGCGTGCAACACGCCTTCCGTCGGCGGCCATGAGTCAGGATACCTGCCTGGGATTTGGACTTCTGAAGCTCCTCGAGGTCAGGAGCTGGAGGTGGCGTCCCGGCAGCGGCGCACTTGCGCCGAGCGACCGTGCGCTCCACGTCGAAGTCATCGTCCGCGATTGACCTCGGTACCCGTGGGGCGGCCTTCCGTCGCCCCGGAGCGTCCCGATGAAAGTCCTTTCCTTCGCCCTGGTCCTGGGCATCGCGTTCGTCATTCCCCAAGTGCTCGCCGCGCAGTCGCTCGAACGCAGCTTCATGCTGAACGACGGCGACCCGCTGTCCCCCGACAAGGGATTCGGCGTCGCTCTCGATCCTGATGGCGTCCATGCGTACGCCACCATCGCGGGCGAGCTGTCGTTCCCAGGCACGGCGCCGAACAACGACGACGTGGTCTCCTTCGACCTGTTCACCGGTGCGCAGACCGCGATCGGCCAGACGGGGCTGTTCCCCGAGGACATCGCCGTCCTGCGCGACGCATCCGGTGCGACGCGGCACCTCTACGTCTCGAATTCGACGAGCGGGACCGTGACGTGCCTGCTCCCGAACCTCCAACCGATCGCGACGATCGCCCTGTCGCCCTGCTTCGGCTCGGTCTTCCAGGGGAGCTTCCCGTTCGGGTTGCTGGTTTCGCCGGACCAGACACGGCTCTACGTGACGACCGTCGGCGGCTGCGACGTCGTCGAGGTCCTCGACGTCGACCCGACGAGCCCGACGTTCAACACGCGGCTCAGCTCCTTCACCGTCGTCGGCGGTGGCGGACGCCCGTCCTGGTGGACCTGGCCGCTGATGGTCGTCCCCACGTCGACCTACGACCCCACGTTCTCCTTCGCCATCGCGGGGTTCACGATCGTCGACGTCACGAATCCGTCCAATCAGACCCCGTACGCCATCACCCAGCCCATCGTCAACCACTACACGGCGGCGTACGAGGCGCACGTCATCAGCGGCAATCGGGTCCTCGTGACCGTGGGATTCGAGGTCTTTCCGACGCTCTACGAGTGCAGCCTGACGACGGGCGCCGTTCTCCGCACGCTGAACCTGAACACCGTGACGGGCATCGTGCTCCACGGACTCGGAGTCAACGCGAGCGAAACGACCGCGGCCGTCACGTCGCTGAACGGGGGCGAGACCGTGCTCGTCGATCTCGCCACGTTCGGCGTGCTGAGTGTCTACGACCATGGCAGCACGGCGCGCCCGAACGACGCCGTCTTCACCCAGGACGGGAGCCGGATCGTCGTCTCGATGCAGGGCCGAACCCGCGTCGACGTCCTCTGCCACCTTCCGAACTATGCCCTTTCGCTCACGGCGCCGGCGACCGTCAACCAGGGGGCCGGCCTCACCCTGGGCGTCGCGAATTGCGAGTTCCAGTCCCCCTGGGCGATCTACGTCTCGTTGTCCGGGGCCGGCCCCATCATCGCCGGGCCCCACACCGTCCTGCTGACTCCCCCGTTCGACGTTCTCGCGAGCGGCACGGGGAGCGTCGCCGGGCAGGCCTCCGCCGGGTTCACGATCCCCGTCGCCCCAGGCATCTCCGGGCTGCCCGTGTACTTGCAAGCGGTGACCGTCGACCGAGACGGCGGGGTCCGCCTGTCGAACGGCCGCCAGTTCACGATCAACTGAACGGGCGCTGAGACCGTCTCCGCGGGTCCGCTGTCACCTCGGGGAGCCCAGGCCGTCCGTCCCTCCATGGACGGTCCGGGCGTCAGGAGACCGGGGTGAAGCGGGGCTTCGCGGGTGCCGCGGAGCGCTTGCTTCCAGGGTCGGCGCCCGTAGACTCTGCGCCAACACCTCGTGCCAAGGATGGAGCCACTCCTCGGCCCCCATGTCGGTTCCCAAACACTCTGAGCCCTGACTTCCCGACATGGCACTTTCCCACCCCGATGGCCAATCACGAGCGAACGCGCTCGGTGGTCGGCGTCCGGGCATCGTGGCGTGGTGCGAAACCAAGGTGCAGCCCGCGGATCGACGGTCCGGTTCGGCTCGGCATTCGGCCCGGCCACCGACCCGCACGGTCCGCCGATGACGGAATGAATCACCCTTCGCCGGAGCGAACTCCCATGCTCGATGCGCGCCCGCGCCATACGCTTGCCCTGCTGATCCTCATCCTGACGTGCTCGACGCTCGCATCGGGTCAGGACGAGGGCGCCAAGATCCAGGCCGAGATGAAGAAGGTCGAAGCCCGGATCAAGGAAGAGCAGGATCGCGCCAACAAGAAGAAGGAAGCGGTCGCCGTCGAGTTCAAGAACGCTGGCAACGCCGACACGAAGGGCAGCCTCGCGAAGAAGCTCGAGGAGACCGGGACGAAGTACAGAACTCAGGTCCAGGAAGCCGCCAAGATGGCCGCTGCAGCCGGGGGCAAGCCCGGCGCCAAGCCTCAGGTCTACACCACGGTCCAGACCGAGGTCCGCGAAGCGATCGCCACGACCATCGGGCGCAACCTCTCGCTCGTCCTCGAAGTCCCCATGTCGGCGGCACTCCTCGACGCTTTGAGGAGCGACGCGCCCGTGAACTACGGGGCCGTCGTCGGTGAAACGCTGGGTGAGGTCTTCGAGACGAAGAACTTCGACGAGGCCTACAAGAAGATGGCCCCGACCTTCGAGAAGAAACTCACCGAGGTCCAGGACGAGATGGCCGCGCTGAAACGCCGGATGGACGACCTCGCGGCGACGGCGAAGGCCCGAGCCCTCGGCGCTCCCCCGGGAATGGTCTTCGTACCCGGTGGCAAGGTCCGCATCGGGATGGACACCGACGAGCAGACGGCACTCCGCAAGCTGCTCTCCTACTCGGGCGACCAGGGGCTGAACTTCCAGGCCGGCATCGGGTGGCCGGCACGCGAGGTACAGATCGACGACTTCTACATCGGCATCAACGAGGTGACGAACCGCGCGTACCTCGAATTCGTGAAGGACACGGGCCATGCGGCGCCCAAGCACTGGGTGCCCGTCGATGGCGCAGGTGCGCCGAAGGGCGGCGCACCCGCCTCCGTGGGCACCGCTCCGGCGGGTCCCGGCCCAGGCCCCACGGAACAGCAGGCCGCGGCGGCTCCGACCGCCGCCTCGGGCGAGCGCGTCCCGGCTCCGGGCACGGAGGACTACCCGGTGACGTGGGTCACCTACGAGGACATGGTCGCCTTCTGTGAGTGGTGCGGCGTCCGCCCGCCGACCGAGTTCGAGTGGGAAGCGGCGGCCCGGGCCAAGGGCGCGAACGACAAGGCGAACCACATCTTCCCGTGGGGTGACGACTACGATCGCGGCAAGCCCGTGTGCAACAACCAGAGCGCGGCCGCCCACCCGAACCGGCAAGGCAAGAACAAGCTCCTCCCCGTTGGGTCGTTCCCAGGCGGGAAGTCGGCACTCGGCATCAACGACATGGCCGGCAACGCCCTCGAGATGACGTCGAGCCAGTTCGAGGCCTATCCGGGCTACAGCCCCGACAAGTGCCCCACGAAGGGCGCCGCCCAACCCGAGTTCAGCTCGGGCCTGCTCACACTGCGCGGTGGCGGTGCGCTTCACCCGGACCTTTGCGTGACCTCCGCATGGCGCACGGCGCGCGTCAAGGATTCAGCCGAGCTCGTCGGATTCCGCGTGGCGGCGTCCAAGGCGAAGGGCCGCGATTACCTCGAGCGCATCGCCGGCGGAAACCTCATCGCGGCGCGCATGAAGGACAGCGGCCCGCCGCTGAAGGACGAGAAGGACATGCCGCGCATCGCCATGGACGATGCGTCGAAGCTCGGCGGTGTGATGACCGGCGGATGGGACGCCGAGAAACAGCTCCCGGCCCGCGCCAAGAACATCGCGCTTGCGATTCGCGACACGAAGGAATTCGTGGATGCCGCGCGCATGAAGACGCTCGCACGGGATCAGAAGAGCCCGATCCTGCTGGGCTTCCTCGCGACGGAAGTTGATCTGATGAACGGCGCCGTTCCGAAGGGCAGCTACTGCGTCATGTGGTCCACGGGCCACACGATCATGCAGGGCAAGGAGAAGATCCAGGCCCAGGAGGGGCTCTACCTGAAGGCGACCTCAGGAGCGCTGATCCCCGTCCCGAACGTCAACCCCGTCGTAGTTCCCAAGTCGTCGGAGGCGACGAAGGTCTCCGTCGAGAAGGGCTCGACCCTCGTGTGCCTCATGAGCTTCCAGGTCCGCGACCGGAAGGAAGCGCGCTACTTCGTCGAGTTCCGCCTCGAAGGCGCGCCGAACAGCCTGGCCGGTTTCAAGTGACCTCGATCGCAGCGCCGGGTTCGTCGACCCGGCGCGCGCTCATCCGCCCAGGTCGATCAGACTCTGCTTGAGGCGCGCCGCCTTCTCTTCCAGCTCGGCGAGCTGCGCCCGCTCGCGATCCACGACCTCGGGCTTCGCCCGCGCCACGAAGTCCTGATTGCCGAGCTTCTTCCGCTTGCCTTCGGCGAAGCCTTCGGCCTCCTCGAGCTGCTTCTTCAGCCGCGCGCGCTCGGCCTCCACGTCCACGAGACCTTCCATGGGGATGTAGATCTCGAGATCGAGCGCAAGCTTCGTGACGGCGCCCTTGGGCTTGTCCATGCCGACGCCCACGCGCAGTTCCTCCAGGATGCCCATGGCGACGCAGCGGTCGCGCACGGCGTCGATCACGCGGATGGCGGACGCATCGCGGACGTTCACGAGCAGCTTCAGCGGCTTGCGCTTCTCGAGCTTCAGCTCCTCGCGGACGACGCGTGCCGTCTTCACGATGGCGACGAGCACGTCGATCTCGCGCTCGGCGGCCGGATCGTCCCACGCGGGATTGGCCACGGGCCAATGCTCGAGGATCAAACGGTTGCGCGCGCCGGGCAGTTTCGCGAGGAGGTGGCTGCGGATCTCCTCCGTCGCGAACGGCGCGATGGGGTGGAGCAGCCGTAGGATCACGTCCAGCGTCTGGATCAGGATCGCCTGCGCCGTGCCGCGGCTTGCAGCACCCTCCGGCGACTGATCCTGCATGCGCGACTTGGTCAGCTCGAGGTACCAGTCGCAGAAGACGTTCCACGTGAACTCGTAGAGCGTGCGGCCGGCATCCGCGAACCGGAGCTTGTCCAGTTGCTCGGTCACCTCGCGGATCGCGGCGTTCGCGCGGCTGCGCACCCAACGGTCTTCGGGAGCGAGCGGGCCCTTCGGCTCGCCGCCAGCGCAGTCCTGCGTCGTCATCATCACGAAGCGCGACGCATTCCACAGCTTGTTGACGAAGTTGCGGCCGCCCTCGAACCGGCTCTCGGCAAGCTTGATGTCCTGCCCCTCGGTCGCGAGCGTGACCAGCGAGAAGCGCACGGCGTCCGCGCCGTACTTGTCGATCATCTCGACCGGATCGATGCCGTTGCCGAGCGACTTGCTCATGCGGCGGCCCTGGTCGTCGAGCACGGTGCCCGTGATGTACACCGTGTGGAACGGAGCCTTCCCCATGAATTCCAGGCCGCACATCACCATGCGCGCCACCCAGAAGTAGATGATGTCCCGTGCCGTCACGAGGACGTCCGTGGGATAGAACCGCGCGAGGTCCGGCGTCGCGTCCGGCCACCCGAGCGTGCTGAATGGCCAGAGCTGGGACGAGAACCACGTGTCGAGCACGTCCGGGTCCTGCGTCCACGTCTCCCCTGGCGCGGCCTTGGGTGGCGTGAGCGAGACCACGGTCTTCCCCTGCCCGTTGGTGTACGCAGGGATCCGATGCCCCCACCAGATCTGGCGGCTGATGCACCAATCGCGGTACTGCTCGACCCAGTCGAAGTACGTCCGCGCGTAGCGCTCGGGCACGAAGCGGATGCGGCCGTCGCGCACGGCTTCCGCCGCGGGCTCGAGCAGCGGACGCATCTTCACGAACCACTGCTTCGAAAGGCGCGGTTCCACCACCGTCGTGCAGCGGTAGCAGCGCGGGAGCGGGATCTCCTTGTCCTCCACGCGATCGAGGAGGCCGCGTTCCGTGAGGAGCGCGACGAGCTTCTTGCGCGCCTCGAAACGATCGAGACCGGTAAACGGCGCCGCCGCCTCCGTCATCCGACCGTGCTCGTCCATGGCGCGCACGCGCGGCAAGCCATGGCGGTTGCCCACCTCGAAGTCGTTGAAGTCGTGCGCCGGCGTGATCTTCACCGCGCCCGAGCCCTTGGTCGGGTCGGCGTGGTGGTCGGCAATCACGGGAATGGGCCGGTCGGCGATCGGCAGGATGAGTCGCTTGCCGATGAGGCCGCGGTAGCGCTCGTCGTCGGGGTGCACGGCGACGGCCGTGTCGCCGAACATCGTTTCGGGGCGCGTCGTCGCCACGACCACGTAGCGACCGGGCTCGCCTTCGACGGGATAACGCAGGTGGAAGAACGAGCCGTTCTCGGGATTCGCCTCCGCCTCCTCGTCCGACAACGCCGTGAGGCACCGCGGACACCAGTTGATGAGCCGCTCGCCCTGGTAGATCAGCCCCTTCTCGTGCAGCGCCACGAAGCTGTGGGCGACGGCCTTCGACAGGCCCTCGTCCATGGTGAAGCGCTCGCGGTCCCAGTCGCACGAGCAGCCGAGCTTCTTCAACTGGCCGATGATCCGGCCGCCGTACTGCTCCTTCCACGCCCACACGCGTTCGATGAAGGCGTCGCGCCCGAGCTGATCCCGCGTCTTGCCTTCCTTCTCGATGGCTTTCTCCACCCTGTTCTGGGTGGCGATGCCCGCGTGGTCCGTGCCGGGAAGGTAGAGCGCCGCCAACCCCTGCATGCGGCGGAAGCGCGTCAGGATGTCCTGGAGCGTGTTGTTGAGCGCGTGCCCCATGTGCAGCGCGCCCGTGACGTTCGGCGGAGGGATGACGATGACGTGGGACTTCGTCGCACCGTCTACGGCTTCGGGCTTGAAGCACTTCTCGTCGGACCAGGTCTTGTACCAGCGGTCCTCGACCTCGTTGGGCGTGTAGCGGGTGGAGAGCTCGGTCATGTCGCGCCTCGGAATCTCGGCCAAAATCGGCGAGCGGCCATGATTCCACGGCGGTCGCCCACGGGCAACGGCACGCGATTCCGCGTGCGCGCGCTGATTCGAGCCGAGTGACCGTCTAAAACGCCCGCCATGGACACCGCAGACATCGATCATCCGGCTGGGGGCACGAAGGCGACGCTCGTCACCCTGTCACCTGGCGACGAGCTTCACGCCTCGGTCATCGACGCGGCCGCGAAACACGGGATCGAGGGCGGCGTCGTCTCGGCGATCGGGGCCGTGGACGACATGGAGCTGGGGTACTTCAGCCTGCCCGAGAACGTCTACATGCGCCGGCGAGTGCTCGAGCGGGTCGAAGTCGTCGCCCTTTCCGGGAACCTGTCGATGAAGGACGGCAAGCCCTTCCTGCATGCGCATGGCCTCTTCACGGGCCGGGATTTCGCCGCGTTCGGCGGGCACGTATTCCGCGCCGTCGCGTCGATCATCCTGGAGGTGACGATCATCCGGACGGGCCGGATGGAGCGAATCCCCTATCCGCAGTTCGGCCTCACCAAGCTCATCGCGCCTGGGTGCCCCGCCGGGTGAACGTGCCCGCCGCGCAGCGCCTTTGATACCCTGCCCGGCCTTGAAGCGCGCGGACTTCATCATCAACCCCATATCCGGCCAGGGTGCGTCGCTGCGCGCGGCCGACGTCGCCGAGCGTTTGCTCCGAGCAGCCGGCGTTTCCGTCGTGCGTCACGTGACGACTTCGGCGGGCGAGGGTCGCGCGATCGCGTCGCGACTCGATCCGTCGAGCTCGTTGGTCGTCGCGGTCGGCGGCGACGGGACGCTCAACGAGGTCGTGACGGGCCTCACTGCGAACATCCCCGTGGGGTTGGTGCCGGTCGGAACGGCGAACGTCGTCGCGCGCGACCTGAGGATTCCGCTGGCGGCTCGACGGGCCGCCGAGTTGATTCTCTCGGGCGACGCACGGCCGATCGACGTGGGCCGCATCAACGATCGGAGATTCCTCGCCATGCTCGGGGTCGGGTTCGACGGCGCCATCGTTCACGCGATTGCCGAGGCGCGGCGTGGGCCGATCTCCAAGCTCACCTACGTTCGGCCGTCGCTGCGTGCGCTGTCGCGCTATCGATCGACGCCCCTCGCCCTCACGGTGGACGGAGTACGCGTCGACGGGCCCGTCTTCGGCGCCATCATCGCCAACACGCGCAACTACGGCGGGTTCTTCGCCGCCGTGCCACAGGCGCGCATCGACGACGGACTGCTCCACTGGGTCGCCTACCGCCGCCCGGGGAAGTTCGCACTGCTCCAATCGTTCATCGCCGCCGCGACGAGACGCGAGATGGGCGCGACCCACGCGGTCTACGGATCGGGACGCGTGATCCGCATCGAGTCACAGGATCAGGGTCCCGTTCCCATGCAGGCCGATGGCGACGATTACGGATTCCTTCCAGCCACGATCACCATCCTGCCCGCCGCGGCGCGCGTGATCCGACCGCCGGCCATCGCAGCGAACGGAGCGCACGCATGAGTTCCGAAGTACAGCCCAAACCCGTAACGGACGGCCGGATTTCCATTGGCCCCGGTCACCCCCTCCTGGTGATCGCCGGGCTCTGCATCGTCGAGCCCGAGGTCGTCACGCTGCGCCACGCCGAAGCGCTGAGGAAGGAGCTGGCCGACCTGCCGGTCACCTTCGTCTTCAAGTGCTCGTTCGACAAGGCGAATCGATCGTCGCTGAAGAGCTATCGCGGCCCGGGGATCAAGGAGGGATTGAGGATCCTCGCGTCGGTGAAGAGGAACCTGGGACTCCCGATCCTCACGGACGTCCACGACCCCGATCAGTGCATTCCGGTGTCGGAAGTCGCCGACATCATCCAGATCCCTGCGTTCCTGTGCCGACAGACGGATCTGCTGGTCGCTGCAGCGAAGACGGGGCGGATCGTGAACGTGAAGAAGGGACAATTCCTCGCACCGTGGGACATCAAGCCGTTGATCGAGAAGGTCCGTGAATCGGGCAATGACCGCATGACGATCACCGAGCGCGGCGTTTCGTTCGGATACAACACGCTCGTGAACGACTTCCGGGCGTTGCCGATCATGCGCGGCATCGGCGTTCCGGTCGTCTTCGACGCGACCCACTCGGTCCAACAGCCGGGCGGCCTCGGCGACAAGACCGGCGGCGACCGGACGATGGTCCCGTACCTCGCGCGCGCGGCCGCCGCCGTGGGCGTCGACGGCCTCTTCTTCGAGGTCCACGAGGACCCGGCGATCGCCCGCTCCGACGCAGCGAACGCGCTTGCTCTCACCGACCTGCGCCCGCTTCTCGAGCAGGTGCTCCGGATTCGCCGTGCGATCGGCGCCCCATGACGACTGCCACGCCGCCATCGCAGCCGACGATCGCCGAGACTCCGCCGGGGCGGGCCCTCTACGCGGGGATGCTTCTCACGGCGATGTCCGTCCTCCTGCTCGAGGTGGCCGTCACGCGCGTCTTCGCGATCCTCATGTGGCATCACTTTGCCTACATGGTGATCTCGTTGGCGCTTCTCGGGTTCGGTGCGTCCGGGAGCATCCTCACGGCCGTACGCATTCGTGAGCGTGCGGCGTCCACGGCGGCGATCGCCTCCGCGTCCGCCACGACCTACGCCATCACGACCGTCCTCGCGTTGTTCCTCGTCGTACGACTCCAGATCGACTCGCTCGCCGTCTGGACGGACGTCAGCCACTTCCTGAAACTCTTTTCGTGCTACGCCGTCCTCGCGATCCCGCTCCTGCTCGCAGGGGTGACCGTGGGCACGACGCTCGTGCGACATCCCGCCGCCGTGAATCGCCTGTATTTCGCCGACCTGGTCGGATCGGCGATCGGCGCCGCCATCGCACCCACGCTCCTCAACCGGATCGGTGCCCCGGCGACGATCGTCGCCGCAGCCGCGCTCGCCGCGCTGGGTGGTGCGGCCTACGCGGCGGCGACGGGCCGGCGACGGTTCGTCGTGCACGCGATCCCGGCGATCGTGCTGGCCCTCCTCCTGGTCGGCGTCTGCGGCGGAGGCGGTGGGATCCCCAAGATCGAGATCCGCGTTCCCTTCGGTCTCCAGAAGGACGCACTGTCGTTCTTCCCCGGCCAGACCGCGGATGCGACGATCCCCAGCGCGATCGCGCAAGTCGACGTCTCGCGACCCTACGACGGCGCCATGATGATCGGCGGCGACTTCGGCGACCTGGGGCGCGGCGCGGTGCCCATGCGCGCGGTCACGCAGGACGGCACGGCACCGACTTGCCTCTACGAGAACGCCGCCGACGTGAAGCGCTTCGATGCGCTGGACGACACGCAGGCCGTCAGCGGATACCTCTCGCTGAAAGCGCGCGGACTCACGACACCCGAGGTGATGGTCATCGGCACGGGCGGCGGTGTCGACGTGATGGCGGCACTGTTCCACGGCGCGAAGAACGTGACGGCCGTCGACATCAACCCGGCGATGATCCGCATGGTCACGCGGGACTTCGCCGGGTACCTCGGGAACCTCTTCTCCAACCCCAAGGTCGAACTCATCGAAGCCGAGGGTCGATCCTTCCTGCGTCGCTCGGAGAAGTCCTTCGACCTCATCCAGCTCAGCGGCGTCGACAGCTACACGGCGCTGAACAGCGGTGCGTACACGTTGAGCGAGAGCTACCTCTACACCGTCGAGGCGGTGAAGGACTTCTACGCGCACCTGAACCCGGACGGCATCCTCAACTACTCGCGTTTCATCCTGAACTACCCCAAGCGGCCGCGGGAGACGATCCGCCTCGCGAACATCGCCCGCGAGGCCCTCGCGCAGTCGGGAGTCGCCGAGCCCTGGCGCCACATCCTCATCCTTCAGGGGTTCGGCTGGGCATCGACCATGATCCGAAAGGGGCCGTTCACGGAGCCCGAAGTGCTCGCCATGCGCAAGTTCGTCGACGACGAGCGATTCATGGGCCTCGTGTTCGATCCGTTGCGCGGCCGGGACGGCCCCCTCGACCCGGGACGTATCTCCGCCACGTGGAGCGACGTGATGGCGCAGAGGGTGCTCCAAGACGTGGCCGACGCCCGATCCGTCGGAACGCTCGCGCTGCCGCCGGCCATCACGAGCGCCGTGGCATCGAGCCTGTGGAAGGCCCTGGACGGTGATCGTGCCGGTTCGGATGTGGCGCTCGCTGGCGTCGCGAACTCGATCCCCGCAGCGGACGAGGTCCGAGCCTCGGTTCTCGCGGCGCTGAAGAAGGGACGGGACGACGCCGTCGAGTACGGAGTCCGCTCCCGCGAAGGGTTCCAAGCGGCGCAGAGGAACTTCGCCACGATCATCCGCGGCGCGTCCGACGAGCGCGACCGGTTCGTCGCCGACTACTTCTACGACCTCACGCCGAGCACGGACGACAAGCCGTTCTTCTTCGACTACTTCCGCATGAAGCGCTTCAGCGACATGTGGGCGAGCCGAACGACGAACGAAGCGGGGTATCACCCGGACTTCCCCGTGGGCCACATGGTGCTGTTGTCGTCGCTGGGGCAGATCAGCCTGCTCGCCCTCGTGATGATCCTGGCGCCGCTGCGACGACTGCGCCGTCAGGGCGTGCCGCTGCGGGAGCGGGGTCGCACGTTCACCTACTTCGCGGCGCTCGGGGCGGGATTCATGCTCGTCGAAGTGGCGCTGATGCAGAAGCTCTCGCTGTTCCTCGGTCACCCGTCGTACTCGCTCTCGGTGGTGCTCGCGGCGATGCTCGCGTTCAGCGGCTTTGGCGCCCTCGCCTCCGCGCGGATCCGTGGCGACGCCCGCAGGTCGATCATCATGACGGGCGTGGTGATCGTGAGCCTGATCCTCTTGACCGGAGCCGTCGCGGCGTTCGGCCTGAACGGGATGCTCGGGCTCGCGTTCCCGGTGCGCGTCGCCATCGCCATCGCGCTCGTGGCGCCCGTGGGGTTCGTCCTCGGGATGGCTCTTCCGCTGGGCGTGCGCGCCGTCGAAGCGACGTCGCCGGCCCTCCTTCCCTGGGCCTGGGCCATCAACGGGTTCTGGTCCGTGTTCACGTCGCTGGTGGCCGTCATCCTCGCCATGGGGATGGGCTTCGCCGCAGTCTTCGTCGTCGCCGCCGCGGTCTATGCCGCGGGCTTCCTGTTCGCGCCGCGGGCGGGGACGGCCGCGCAAGCGCCCCAGGCCTGATCACCGCCCGCCGCTGACGGGGGCGCCCACCACGGTTTCGGCTTCCATCAGGAGTGCCACCTCGCTGGCGCCGAGACCGACGAGCGAACGCGCCCGCTCGAGGGCGGCGCGCGCTTCGGTGACGTGCCCTGACCTCGCCTGAGCGATCGCGAGCAACGCGAAGTCCGACTGCATCGTCTCGTTGAGGGCGACTGCCCGCTCGAGTGTCGCGACGGCCTCGGAGAATCGCCCCGTGCGCACTTGTGCACACCCGAGGGTGTTGAGGAACCAGCCGGCGTTCGGCGCGAGTTCGACCGCAGCCGCCGCCAGCTCGTAGGCCCGCTCGTGCTCGCCCGGCGTGGCGCTGCCCCAGTTGCAGAGCGCGTAGGCATCGTCGTTCAACCGCTGAGCGTCATGCCCCACACGCGAGAGGCATTCGATCGAGTGGCCCCGCTCGTCGGGCGAAAGCATCGCGTCGGCCTCGAGGGCCGCGCGAACCTTCGACGGAGAGCACACCTCGTCGAGCCGTCGCAGGACGCGACGCTCGGCCGCCGATCCGGCGTCGAGCACCCACGCGTCGCCGACGGCGAGATCGCGTCCGATCAATCGCGATCCATCGGCGGAGAACGAAAGGCCTTCGTCCATGGAGACTCCGCGCCGCACGTTCAGGACGCAGGCACCCGTACGCGTATCCCAAAGCCGCAAGGCGCCGTTCGGCGATCCGCTCGCGAGCCTCGTTCCGTCGTCGTTGAACGCGAGCCCGCACACCTCCATGGAGTGGCCCTCCAGAACGATGTCGATCGTCCCGGTGCGCAGGTTCCAGATGCGGATCAGCCGGTCCGAGTACGCGACGGCGATGCGAGACGACGGGCGATCGAACGCGAAGCCAACCGTGACCGCGCCCCCGACGCCGGGGAAGGCTCGGACGACCGAGCCCGTCGCCACGTCGAGAACGACGAAGGCGCCGCCTGCGAGACCGAAACCGAGAGACGACTCGGTGGCGTCGACGGCCGCGGCGTTGAGGTAGGCGCCTTGGATGGGCTTCGTCCACTCGGGCGTGCCCGGGGCGTCCAATCGATACGACGAGAGCGACGACACTCTGTCCCACTCGATCACCCGTGTGGAAGTCAACGCGGTGAAGTCACTCGGCATCGAGAGCTGCCGCAGGCGTCGTGGCCCATCCACGGACCAGACGACCGCCGCCGACTGCCGTGGCGCCCCGATCGTGAACACGTGGCTCGCATCGGGCGACAGCCTCGCGAGAAACGGTCGAACATCCTGCGGAAGCCGCGCGAGGAGCCGGCTCTCGCCATCCTCGTATCGTGTGATGGCACCGTCGCTCCCGACCGTGACGAGTGATCCGTCCGCCGGTTGCACCGTCCCGGCGGTTCCCGAGATGACGTCCGCGCCCGAGGCCGGCCATCGCTTGAACGTCCGGTCACCAGACGCCGTCCACAGCGATCCGTCGCGCGAGTACCCCGCACCGACCACGACGTCGCGGTGCCCGAGCCACCGCGTTCCCGCCGTTTGGAGCACGGCGGTGTCGAAGACGCGAATCGATTGGCTGGGCCCGACGCACGCGACCTGTCGACCCGAGGGACACACGACCCACTCCAACGCGAATGGCTCGGCGGGAAGGGCGACGCGTGACACGCGCTGCCTCGTCTCGAGGTTCCAGGTCGAACCACGGCCGTCCCCGTCGATGACGAGGAAGATGCGGCCATCAGAAGACCATGCGTAGCGCGCCACCCCCGTCGACGTGGGGTCGGACAACACGACCGCACCGCGGTCGTCTCGGACCTCCCACCGCCGGTCCGGCGTGAGCACGGCGATCCAACCCATCGATGGGCTCAGACGCAGAAGCAGTCCACCGGACAGATCGATGGCGCGTGGGCGCTGCGTGGCGCCGGCGGCCGGGTCGATCTCGAGCGCGCGCGTCGCCCCGGCGACGACGATGCGGTCCCCGTGCCACGCGATCTGCTCGAGGTCGGGCTGAGGGCCCAGGATCTCGCGCGAGCCCTCCGCCGAATCCTCGGAGTTCACCGCCACGCGACGCTCGGCCGTGAGGAACGCGAACCTCCGCCCCGTGGAATCCGACGCCCAGGCGTGGATCGAACCCACCGCGGGCCGCAGCGTCGAAAGCTCGGCTCCCGACGCCGCGTCCCAGCGGCGTAACCCATTCTTGGGTCCGACGCCGCAGATCTGGCTCCCGTTCGCCGCCATGCCAAACAGCCCGAAGGTCGGCCGCCCGGGCGTGATCGTGCGAACGCTCTGATCGAGCCGTCGATACAACGCCCACCATTCGAAGTTCCGCAGCTCCGGCGGCGCCGCGTCCAGGGCCGCGCGCGCGGCCCGCACGTCCCCGTTGCCCAGGGCTCCATCGGCCGTCGCGATCAACCCGACGTATCCGCGCAGCCGGCTGACGCCGCGTTCGACCGCGACGTTCTCGAGTGCGCGATCGAGATCGACGGCCTTCGACCAGGTCGCGGCCGCACCGATCGCCAGCGCGAGAGCCGTCGCCGCGAAGCCGATGACGAGCGCCCGATGCCGGCGAGCAAAACGCGACGCGAGGTAGAAGACGGTGGGACTCCGCGCCGTGATCGGCACGTTCGACAGATACCGGCGGATGTCGGCTGCAAGGTGCGACGCATTCGGGTAGCGGCGCTCCGGCTCCTTGTCCATCGACTTGCGAAGGATGACGTCCACGTCGCCAGGCACGTCACGGTCGAAACGCCGGACCGTCGGAGGTTGCGACTCGGTGACCACCCGCACGGCCGCGGAGAACGAGAGTCCCTCGATCTCGTAGGCTCGCCGGCCGGCCAGAAGCTCGAAGAGGATGAGGCCAAGAGAGTAGACGTCGCTCGCGCAATCGACGTCCGGTCGACCCGCGGCCTGTTCGGGACTCATGTACTGGAGAGTCCCCACGACGCCACCGGTTGCGGTCGCGCCGGCCGCATCGTGCTCCGCGATGGACTTCGCCACGCCGAAGTCGAGGACCTTCGCCCGACCCGAGAGGTCCGGTCGATCCACCGACGCGGACTCCACGAGGATGTTCGACGGCTTCAGATCCCGATGCACGATCGCCCGCGCATGGGCGTGCCCCACGGCCTCCGCGACCTGCGCGAACAACTCCAGGATCCGGCGGTGGTCGCACGCGTGACGCCGACAGAAGTCGACGAGGCTCTCCCCTTCGATGAGTTCCATGGCGAACCACTGAAGGGGCGCACCCCCGAGATCGTGAACGCCCGCTTCGTAGATCTGCGCGATCCCGGGGTGCTTGAGCGTGCCGAGCACCTGCACTTCGGTGGAGAACCGTCGACGCGCGGACGGCGAGAGCACGCCAGCCCCGATGACCTTCAACGCGACGCGCCGGCGGGGGTGTTCCTGGGTCGCGACGTAGACCGAGCCCATGCCGCCGTGGCCGAGCAGTCTCTCGATCCGATACTCGCCGATGGATCGACCGATCAGCGGAGCCGGGTCTCCACCCAGCCATTCGAGCGGGACTCCGAGAGGGTCGGGAAGCGCCTCGCTCCGGAACGCACGCAGGAGCCGGATCAGTCGGTCGCGAAGTGCGAGGTCGTCGATGAGTTCCAGGCGGACCTTTTGCGCTTCGGGCGCGAGGTCCACGAGCTCGTGGAACAACGCCTCCTCGTCACGCAGGCCCATGATGACCCTCGCGCGAGTCCGGCATTCGCGTCACGTCGTTTCCTCGCCGTCCATCCGAACGAGAAGCCACGCCCGAGCGAAATTCCACTCCCGCTTCACCGTCGACGGCGAGATGCGCAGCACCTCGGCCGCGCCATCGACGGTGAGTCCGCCGAAGTACCGCGCCATCACGATGTCGTGCTTGAGCTTGTCCACCCGCTCGAGTTGCTTCAGCGCCTCGTCGAGGCTCACGAGGTCGATGCCACGCTCGCCGCCGAACCCCTCCGCTGGATCTGGCGCCGCCAGTCCCGACACCGTGACCGGATCGTTCGCACGCCGCTTGCGCCGCGCCCGCTCCACGAGGATCCGTCGCATGGCGAGCGCGGCCGCGGCGAAGAAGTGGCCCTTCCCATTCCACGAAGGCTCGACGCCACCGAGTCCGGCGACGACGCGCAGATAGGCCTCGTGAACGAGGGCCGTCGGCGTGAGGCTCCTCGGGTCGCGTTCCCGCGCGAGTCGTGCGGCCGCGAGGCGTCGCAGCTCGGCATAGATCCCAGGCAGGATGTCGTCGGCGCAGAGACGATCGCCCGATCGGGTGATCGTGGCGACGACCGCGGCGAGGTCGTGCGCGCCGCGGCCTCGGGTATTCCCGGGAACGCCATCCGGGCTCGAATTGTCGACTCCCACGCTCATGCGTGGGGACGTTTCTACCACAGGAACGCGAGGGCCGCGGCCGAGGACGGCCCGCAGCCCCCCTGACCGTGGGCGTCCGACGGCCGTCGCAGCGCCGGCCACGACCGTCCGATCGCGCGCCGCACCGGCGATCGAGACCCGGCATCAGATCCCCATGAGATAACGTGGCCACCCGAGTCGGAATCCCGCGGGGCTCGCCGGATCGAGGAAGAAGCACTGCATGGTGAAGGTGACTCCCGCCGCAGGGCTCGGGGCCACGATGGACGGGAGAACGAAGACTCCGCCGGGTGCCGTGCTCCCGCCGGGAGAAAACACGGCGAACGGCATAGGTGGTCCGACGAAGCCGAGCCCGTCCAGGATCACCTGCTCCGCCGGCGACCCGAGCGCGTACACCATGTTGGCCGTGGCGTTCGGCCAGCCGGTCTGCGGAGGCGGGTTGCCCGGGTCGATGTCCAGCACGAACGGTTGGCCGACGACCCCGCCTTCGATCACGAGGTCGAAGGGTGCGCCGGGGACGAGCGGGTCGGCGAGTGGGTGATGTCCCACCAGCCCCTGGTTGTTCGCGGAGCCACCGGCGCCCACGCGCAGCGGCACGGCATTCGACGACTGATTGCCACAGCCCCGGACTGCGATGGCGAGTGCGCCCGGCATCTGCGCCTGGACCACGGTCGGTCCAAGCACCGCCTGAAGGAAGTTCGAGTTGGCCACCGGCGAGGTCGCCAGGGCCGCGCCTCCCGCGTAGACCGTCATGTTCGTCCCCACGGTGTTCGGATTGGCGTTCACCGTCACGAGGATCGTGATGGGTGGCGATGCCGGTCCGAGCGCCGCCATGCTCGACGGGCTGGCCGAAAGCACCTTCAGTGGCTCGATCGTCAGCGTCCGCGGCGCCGACGTCCCCCCGCCCGGGCCTGGAGACTGGACCGTGATCTGGTGCGGCCCCACGCTCGACGCCACGGCCGGTGGCACGCTGGCCGTGAGGCTCGTCGGACCGTTGAACGTCGTCGCGACGGCGACGTTGTCGATCGAGACGACACTCCCGGCGACGAACGCCGAACCGGTCAGGCCCAGCGTCGTCAGCGCAGGGCAGGTGGTCGTGGTGGACGGCGTGATCGATGCGAGAACGGGCGCGGGGTTGGCCACCGTGAACGTGAGCAGGTTCGACTCACCGCCGCCGGGGCCAGAGTTGAAGACTGAAACCGACGCCGTACCGACCGCTGCCAGGTACGACGCCGGGATCGTCGCCGTGAGACTCGTGCTCGTGACCGACGTCGGCGCGAACAACGGGGTCGAGTTCCAGGCCACTATGCTCGACGACAAGAACCCGGTCCCTGAGAGCGTGATCGCGAGGTTCGGGCTGCCGACGGGCGCGGAGTTCGGCGTCAGTGTCGTCACCGTCGGCGTCGGGTTCTCGGGTGCGATCGACACGTTCACGGAGAACGGCGAGGCCGTCGACTCTTGATCGGGAACGATCACGAGCGCGTAGGTCCCGGCGGCGAACGTGAGCGAATGCCAGCTCGCATTCGCGACGAAACTCGCAGCAGACTGGGTTCGCGCCAGCCACCCTGACGTCGTCCCCGGGGCGAAGACGAACCCGGTGTGTATCGGGGCGCCGCTGACGAAGATCCCATACACGCCCGCAGTCGGGATCGTGAACTCGACGATGCCGACCACGTCGACGGTGGTGGGGATCGTGGCGGGAACCGTTGCCGGTGCCGCAGCCGTCGCCACCTGGACGCGCGCAGCGGTCGCACCGGACGCACGCACGGCCAGCCCCTCCGTGGGAGCGACGGCACCGTTGTGGCCGTTGGCCACGACGAAGTCCACGTCGGGGTTCGCGCGCTGCGAGTACGCCAGGCCTGCGCCGATGTTCCAATCCGACGTCGACCCTCCGACTCCAGCAACCACCCACCGATTCGCAGTCGGCGTCACGGTGAACGGCGCGCAGTTCGTCGTGACGTTCCCCGAACCCGACCCCGCGGGGAAATTCAGCGGAGTCGAGTTCGGGCAGATCGTCAGCGAGAACGCCATCGGCGCCGTCGCCGGCCCCGTGTCCTTCGTGACCGTGATCGCGTGCCAACCGACGCCGAGCGTGGGAGTCTGCGTGGCGCTGCCGAGCGTTCCGAAGAACGGGGCGCCGCGCGGAATCCAACTGGAGCCGGAACCCGGTGTGTAGATGTCCCAGATCAGCGAGGGATCCCCCGCCGTCGTCACTCGATACACACCCGACGACGCAATGAAGAACTCCCTCAATGCGATCAACGAGCCGGAAGGAAGCGTGGAGACGTGGGGAATGCCGATCGTCAGCGGTGTTGCCGGCGCAGCCTGAACCGTGCCGAACGCGGCGCCTGATGCCTTGGTCACGACACCCGACGTGGGCGCGATCGCGCCGTTGTGTCCGTTCGCGATGACGAAATCCGTGTTGTTCGTGGGTGACGCGCTCTGAGTCGTACCCAGGCTCATGTCCCAGTTGCCGCCACCCCCGACGGCGACGACGTTCCAGGCGTTGGACGTCGGCGTGATCGTGAACGGCTGACACGTGGCGTTCGTGGTGGACTGAACTCCGCCGCCAGAACCGAAGGCCAGCGTGGTCGCGCTCGCGCAGACGGAGACCGAGTAGGGAATCGAAGATGCTGACGGCCCGCCATCCTTCACGACGACGATCGCATGCCATCCGACGCCGAGCGCGACGACCTGCGGAGCTCCGCCGACCGCGCCGAACGTCACGTTCGTCGACCCGCCGCGACCAAGCCAGTCGGACGTCGTGCCAGGCGCGTACAGATCCCACGTGAGACCGGCACCGCCGGGCAACGCCACGTCGTAGTTGCCGGCCGCCGTCACGTTGAACTCGTGCATGGCGACGATGGCGCCTGCGGGCAGCGACGTCGAGAGCGTGGCGCCGACGGCGAGAGTCGGCGCGTTCACGTGCTGACCGACGGCGGAAGCTCCGCCCGTGAGACGCGAGAACATCCCCTCCCACACGGACGGCAGTCCGTTGTGACCATTCATGATCGCGTACTCGGTGTCCGTGCCCGTACCCGTGTGCGCGAGCGCCGCACCGATCGACAGATCCCAGTTCGAAGCCGTGGATCCCACGGCGACCACGTTCCACTTCGCGCCCGACGCGGGCGTCGGATGCATGATGAAGGGAATGCACGGACCGCTGAACGACACCAGTCCGCCGGTCTGCGGGAAGTCCACCGGAGCCGCGCTGGGGCAGATGTCGATCGTGTACGGCAACGCGTTCGTCGAGACGCCGCCGTCGCGAATGATGGCCAACGCCCAGACCCCAGGACTCAAGGAAACACCCGTCATGGGCGATGAGCCCACGGTGCCGTAGAAGATCGCGCCACGCGGGCGCCAGCTCGCATCGGTGCCGGGGCCGTAGATGTCCCAGAGGAGGCCCGGATTTCCTTGCACGGAGAGCGTGTAGTTACCCGTCGCCGGGACGTTGAACTCCCAAAGCGCCATCACGTGGCCCGCGGGAAGCGACGTTTCGACGACGTTGCCCGGCGTCAGCGCCGACGCGACGACGTGCTCGAGCACGCGACTCGTGGAGCCTGTCGCACGATCGACGTGGCCGTCCGTCGGCGAGAGGGCGCCCAGGTGCCCGTTCGCCAGGACGAAGTCGCTGTAAGGCTGAGGGAAATGCGACGTCACCGGGCCCAACGACAGGCTCCAATCCGATGCGGCCGACGCGGCGCTGACGGCATTCCAGACTCCGGCCGTCGGTGTCAGGCTGAACCGCGAGGTGCTGGAGAGCGACGCCTGATCCGATCCCGCCGGCACGCCCGCGACGAGGTTCACGTTCAACTGGTTGCTCGCTCGGTACACCGCGACCGTCAGATCGGACACCGTGACCGGGCCAGGGCCCGGGTCCCGTACGACGACGAGGCAGTGCCATCCGGCGCTGAGCGAAACTCCCAGGGCCGGCGCGGCGCCAACCTGGCCATAGACGGACGCCCCTCGCGGACGCCATTCGGAGCCCGAGCCCGGGTCGTACAGGTCCCAGAACAGCGACGCGTCGCCGTGCGTGAAGATGTTGTAGGTCCCCGGAATGGTCACGTTGAACTCGAACAGCTCGACGACGCCCGCAGGGTTCCAGGTGACGGTCGTCGGCAACCCAAGGAAGATTGGTACCGCCTCCTGGAACTCGAGTACGGCGCCGTTCGCGCCGCTCGTGTGACCTGCCGACCCGATGACGGGTGCGGTCCCGCTTCCCAGATGTCCGTTGGAGATGACGAAGTCGGCGAAGTTGCCGTTGAAGCTGGAGAAGACGCCGTTCACCTGCACGTCCCAATCGGCGCCGGGCAGGTTGCCGACGGCGACGACGTTCCATCGACTCGCGTTCGTCGGGGCGACGAAGAGCTGCGTCCAGCAGAAGAACTGCGCCGGGAAGTTGTTCTGGAGGTTCGTCGTCGCGCAGCCGGTGAGTGACGCTATGGCCGTCGTGATCGCTGCGTAGGACATGGCCGTTCCGAAATTCACCGCCCCGGGAGTGTTGCAGCCACCGGTCGTGTGAATTCCGATGACGTCGCCCGTGGCCTCACGAATGATTGGCGCGCCCGAATCGCCCGGCTCCGTGTCGACCTGGTACGTCATCACGTTCGCAAGAAAACCGACGAACGGCCCGGTGGCCGTCTGTTGGACCTGGTTGAAGGTGGCGTTGGGCGTCGTGTCGGTGCCGTAGCCAGTCACGCGCAGCGTCGTCCCCGGGAGGATCGTGGTCGCCACGGCATTCCTCGCGCCCTGCTGACTGAACGCCGTCTGGCCCAAGTTGTTCGGGTGGAGGCGGAACGCCGCCCAGTCCAACCCGACCCCCGCGTTCTCGGATTGCAGCGTGCTCATGTCCACCGGGTATTGGTGCTGGATCGGCGGAGCATTGATGACGCCGGTGCCACTCGACATGGGAACGTTGAATTGCGCGACCCCGGTGAGCGGCGAAGAAGCGGCGAAGCAATGCCCGGCAGAGATGCAGACGTTGGAATTGTTGACGACGGTTCCCGTGCACCCGCCCACCGAAGTCCCGTCGGTGAGGATCAGCCGGAACACCGCAGCGGAGCTGCTCAAGGTCCGATCGTCGGTCGGACCGCACTGGTTGTCGGTCCCGACGGCCGGAATGGGAGTTCCAGCGACGGCGAGCGCGTCGACGATCGTCGCCGACCCGACGGAGCCTGACGCGATGGACAAGGAGACCGTGACGACGTCCCCGTTGAACCAGGCGCTCCGGCTCCCCCACTGCGCGAGGGTGTCGGCATGAAGCTCCTGGGTTTGATCGTCCAGAGCGCCCGTGACCACGATCGCGTCAGCGGGATCCGGCAGGCTGACGTTCGCAAACCGCAGCTGCATCGTCGCCGCACCCGGGATCGACACGGTCTGGGACCAGACGACCTGGGTTCCAGGCGCGGGGTTGCCGACGGCACCGCTGGCGATGGCCACGGGCGCCAAGAGCACGGCCGCCGGCGCGACCTGGGCGACGGCCTCGGCCCGAAGGATGACCGCGAGCCCCAGCAGCAAACTCGTACGCACCCAACGCGACCCGCGAGCACTCTCGATCCCAATCATTTTCACTCTCCGGACGGGAGCCCGGCCGCAACGGAAGGCGCGGCAGAAGGCGGCGTCACAACCCCTCAGTGCGCTCGCCCGGATCGGGTCGGGTCAAGAAAAGGGCAGGCCGACCGCCGCGTCGCACCCGCGACGGCCGTGGGAGCACGCTGGGCCGCACCCCCCGTTCCACGCGTTCCATCGACGGACCCGACAGGCCGCGCCGCGGGGCGCGCCAGCACGCCGCGGGAGTGAGTCTCACCGGATCTGCAATTCGAGGGCTTCGCTCGTCGCGTAGAGGTGGTTCGTCGCGCCGGCCGACAGAACGCCTGCCTGAAGGATCACGCTCGACCCGGCGAATCCGACCGGCACCGAGAACGAAAGGTCCATGCCAGCAGGACTGAGCAGGATCGGCCCCAGTGGGCCCGCGGTTGCGCCGAGGATCGTCGTGAATGTGGTCCCGACCCAGACGTTCGGGCCGATTGGTGACGGGGGCGAGCCGATGGTGAATTGCTGAGCCAGCAGGAGGAGTGGCGCGAAGTTGAAGGCCCCGCCAGCGGATGCGAGGTGGACCGTGACCGTCGTTCCGCCCGAGCATCCTCTGACGTTCCGCCCAAGCCCGCTGGTCTGAAGGCCCAGCCCGAGCGCGCTCGTCATGGCGAAATCGTCGTTGGTCCCCGGGTAGGCCAGAGGATCGAAGCGCTCGACGGTCAACGGTGCGCCCGCAGGGTAAGGGATCACGTTTCCAGCGACGTAGGCCGCCGACCCGACGGCCGTCCCACTGCGCCCATACAGCGGAAGCGGCACCGGCGCCCGCGAAGTCCAGGTGTTCGAGTCCGGATCGTAGGCCTCGACGGCCGGTGAGATTCCAACCGGAGTATCACCGCCGATGACGTAGATCAGTCCACCGATCACGATCGCAGCAGCCGAGGATCGCGGCGTGAGCATGGAAGCCCTCGGCGTCCAGGAGTTCGTGGCCGGATCGTAGGCCTCCGTCGTCGCGACCAGAGTCCCTCCGAGGGTCGCACCGCCGATCGCATAGAGGCGACCATTCACCGACGCCAGCGCGAGGTTTCCCCGGTACGCAGGCAACGGGGCTTTCTGAACCCACGGCGCATTGGGGATCGAGGTGTCGAGGGCTTCCAGGTTCGTATAGGCGTTCCCGAACCCGGAAGCACCACCGAGCACGTAGATGACGCCGTTCGCGACGGCAGCTCCCGGTGCATAGCGCGCCGTGGGCATGGCGTTCGCCACCGACCACGAGTTGGAGGTCGAGTCGTAGATCTGAACCGAGCTCGACGGCGCGCAGCAGCTCCCGCCGCCGATCGCGTACAGCTTTCCCGCGACCGTCACCGCCGCGAGCTGTTGGCTCGCGATCGGCAGCGACGGGCGAGGCGTCCACGCATTCGACGACGGATCGAACGACTCGACTGTGTTCACCGACGACGTCGATCCGGGAGCCGCACCCCCGATGGCGAAAATGACACCGTTCACTGCACAGAGGGACGCGCCGCGGCGCTGTGTCGGGCTGGCTCCGGGAGGCGTACTCCACGTGCCCTGGCCCGAGGAAACAGTGGCGACAACGCACAAAGCGACGACGCCAGCGGAACGCCTCCCGAGATCACGAAATGTCATCCAGGCTTTCATGTGTGCACCCTCAAGCGGAGCGAGGCTCGACGACACGTGCTGGTGATCGCTCCGAACGACAGGTGCGTCGCAGATCACTCGAACAGGCGCGTGCTTCCGGCTCCGTTTCCAGGTTCTCGCCGAACGTGGTTTTCGCGCCGGGCGTCCAGAAAATGCACGGCGGCCTCACTTGGACCGGGCGAGCGTCCGCAGGCCCGCGGCCGTTCGGAGGGCACGACCGCGGGTACGACCGCGGACCATTCCCAGTCGCACGCCCCCTATCGCGCGTCCATGCGGAGGAGCTGGCGAAGCGCTGGAGCCTCTTGCGGGATTCGACCGACGAGTCGCGCCCCCGGCGTCGTGTACGTCTGGTCGGAGGTGTGCGTCGCCGTCCTCGCAAGGCTTTCGTCGGCTCGCGCCAGAATGCGCGCAAGATCGGCAAACACGGGGTCACCTTCGAATCGATCGGGTGCGGGCGGATTTGCGGTGACCCCGGCGAAGAGCGCGACGGTGCTGAAAACGAGACGCTCCCGATCGGTCCGGGTGGGAAGGACTCGGAGAATCCCCTCGAGTGCGCGTCGCTCCACGCCGACGTCGATCTTCGCGCGGAAGTCGCGTTGCTGGATCATGCCATCGGCGAAGCCGACGGGGTCGACGGCGATACCTGCGGCGATGACGTCGGTGTCGAGAGGCTCCCCAGCGATCAGCGCGCACGACATCAGGTGAATCGAGAGGCCGGGCGCGCGCAGGCCTGCGGCGGCAGCCGCGCGAAGCTCGACGAGAGAGTCGCGCTCGGCACCACGCTGGAGCCGTGCGACACCGGCGGCAAACCGCAGCAGGGCGGAGGGGTGAGGATCGCGGTCCCGTTCCCCGATCACGGCCGAGTAATCGAACGCCGCAAGGCTCTGCAGCGCCCGCGTGCAAGGATCCAGGTTGCGGCGTCGGGCCCGCAATGAGTTCTCGCTCAACGAAACCGCATGAACGGCGCCGTCCCAGCCACCGATGATCGCCTCGAGGACGCCATCTCCATCGAGGTCTGCGAGCGCTGCACGGCTGTGGGTCTCGGCCCCGATGTGGAATCTCCACAACAACGCGCCGTCGCGTCCACCGAGGACATAGAGGTGCGAGTCGGCCGAACCGACGACGACATCGAGCTCACCGTCGCCGTCGACGTCCCTCAGCACCGGTGTCGACCACGTCCCCCGGCCCGTCCGGTAGACCCACAGCTCCGATCGATCCGCGCCTGAGATCGCCGAGACGTCCTGTCCATCGAAATCGCAGCCGCTTCCCACGACGACATCCAATACACCGACGCCATCCAAGTCCCCGAGCGCGGGAGAGGAGTTGATCTTCGAACAACGAAGGCGCGTCCCCTTCAACGCGCCTCGAAGACCGCGGAGCACACACAGCTCGCCAGTCCCGGTACCGAGCACCAGCTCTTCCGTTCCGTCTCCGTCGATGTCCGCCCAGGCGGGACTCGAGTGCATCGTCCCTCCGCCGCCGAGGGGGTCACAAAACACACCCCCGCGGCCGGCGAAGACGTGGACCTTGCCGTCGAAACTGGGTGCGATGATCTCTGGACGGCCGTCGCCATCCAGGTCACGAACGATCGGAGTGGCGTAGAAACCGTGATTCCTGCCCGAGGGGGATGGGCCGAGCGGCGGGCGCAGCTCTCTCCCCGTTCGCCCCGACACGACGTGGACGTGCCCCGCCAACGAACCCACGACGATGTCGGGCACGTCGTCGTCATCGACCCTCGCGAGCGCGGGTGTGCAGCTCACCTCGCCACCCGTGTCGATTGGCGGCCACAGCAACGACCCGTCCACTCCTGACGTGGCGTACAACCGACCGTCGTCCGACCCGACGACGACGTCGACCATGCCGTCCTCGTCGAGGTCGGCGAGCACGGGCGATGACCACACCGCCCCCTTCGTCGCCACTGTCCAGAGAACGTGGCCATCACGGCCGCTGAGCGCGTAGAGATTGCCGTCGTTCGATCCGATCACCACGTCGGGACGGCCGTCGCGATCGAAGTCTGCCGTTGCGGGCGAAGACCAGACGCGACCGCCGGTGGCGAAGCGCCAAAGCGTTCCCCTCGGGTGGAACGACAGGATCTTCACCGACATCGAGTGCGATACGGAGTTCGCGAACGCGACCGCCACGTCTTCCAGGCCATCGCCGTCGAAATCGGCCGCCGCCAAGCCGACGGCGATGCAGTCCTGGAGCCAAAACGCCTGGGTGCGGCTCCCATCGACCGACGTACACCGGACGTAGCCCACGTTACGTGAGCGCCCCTCGGTCGTGTTCTCTGCAAACGCCACGTCGCCCTCGCCGCCGCTCGAGCTGGCGAGGATGGCATCGTTGGCCGCAACCTCGGCTTCCGCGGCGGGAATACGCGCCAAGAGAGCGCCGCCCGGCATGGCGACGACGTCGTGCGATCCATCCCCGCAGGCGACGAGCATGTCGGAGACGCCATCGGAATTCCGATCGGGCACGGCGATCAGGCGAAGGACGGCGCCGCCTTCGAGCCGATCGAGTTCACGACTACCGCCTCGCGTCAACAGGTGCACCGACCCGTCCTTGCAGCCGACGACGACATCGTCGCAATCAGCCGACGGCCGAACGACGGCAGTCGGCTCGCTACCGATGCGGATGGCGGTCGCCGAGCCATCCGCACGAAGCACGCGGAACCGACCATCGGGCCACCCGCCCGCGATCAACGGCCCCTGGTCGCCTGAATCCCAGACCCAACCGAGCGAGATGGCGTCGGCTTTCCCGTTCTCCGAGAGCCACCGCTGGAACACGAGCGTATCGCTTCGAACGGAATATCCTTCGACCGACCCATCCTGAAGGATTGCGACCAGCCGTGGCGTCCCATCCGTCTCGTGCCCGGCGGCCTCGAGCCGCAGGACGGCTGTCGGGCCGACCCGATGCCACAGCCGCGCTCCCGTACGACCGGAGAAGACGAACACGTCACCGGCCCGTCCATGCGACCAGCACGCGAGCGCGACGTCCGGCACGCCGTCCCCATCGAAGTCCCGTAGGACGAGAATGGACACGCCATCCCGCGGTCCGAGTCCCCGGTTCCAGATGCGAAGCCCGGACGCACCGCTCACCACGTCCAGAAGCGAAAGGGTGCCGTATTCCGGTCGCGTCCGACTCACGACGGCCAGGTCGGGAGTCCCATCCCCGTCGAAATCGGCCGCGGCCAGGCCGCCCGCCGCGGCGCCGTCGAGCGGAATGTCGCGAACGAGGATGGGCTCCAAGTCGACGTTCACGCGCGTCATCGTCCCCTCGCGCACGACGACGTCCTGCCGGCGATCCCTGTAGTTGGCGAGTGACGCACGAAGGGTGTAGCTGCCCGCATCGACGCTCGTGTCGGTGAACGGCGCGTACATCGTCGCGGAAACACCGTTTCGCGTGAGTTCGACCCGCACCCCGCTGAGCGGTGATGTCACCGTCAAGAATCCACGCACGGGGACGAGCGTGAAGCGCACCGGACTCCCATCCGTCGTGTGCTCACTCGGCGCGACGCGGGCCTGTGGCTCGTAGCCCGGCAGGCGGACGCGAATCTCGTGTCGGCCCGCAGGCCATGCAGAAACACGTGCCGGTGTCGCGGACCCCGTGTCCGCTCCGTCCACGAGGATCGCCGCACCCGGCGGCTCCGTCTCGACGACGACCCCGGCCGGCGCGAACATCCACACCAGCATCCCGATGAGCACCGCGATGGAGACTCCGGCCAACGTGGCTTTCGAAGGGTTGCGGCGGACCCACCGCCGCAGCCGCAACGAGCCACTGGCGGGCTTCGCCGCGATGGGTCGGTGGTCGAGGAAACTGCGCAGGTCGGCCTCGACATCGGCGGCGGTCCGATACCGACGCTCCGGATCGCAATCCAAGGCCTTGCAGCAGATCGTCTCGAGGTCTCTCGGAACGCGTCGGTCGAGCTGGCGCGGCGGCAGTGGCTCGCGGTCCCGCGCCTCGGCGAGGATCTCGGACAGCGTCTCGCCAGAACGCGGCGGGCGCAGCGTCAGCATCTCGTAGAGCACGGCGCCGAGCCCGAACACGTCCAGCCGGACGTCGTTCCGGCTTCGGCCTGAAAGGCACTCGGGCGCGGCGTAGCGCGGCGTACCGAGGAACCCGATGGAGAGCGTCGGGTCGTCGCGATCCTGATCGCGCGCCAGGCCGAAGTCGATGAGCATGGGTTCGCCGGTGCGGTCGAACAACACGTTCGACGGTTTCAGGTCGCGGTGGAGGACGTTCGCGCCGTGGCTGGCAACGAGCGCGCTGGCGATGCCGGCCGCGATTCTGGCGGCGTCACGCGGCGGAAAGCCGCGGGTACCCGCCGCCCGCATCGCAGAAAGCCTGCCCGCGAGGGAGGCGCCGGGCAGGAGCGGCATGGCGAAGTAGCGAAGGCCGCCGCACTTGCCGACGGCGTAGATGGGCACGACGTTGGGGTGATCGAGCTTGGCGATCGCGCGGCATTCGCGATCGAACCGGGCGGACTCCTCAGGCCTGGTCGGGTGTCCCGCGAACAACTTCACCGCCACGTCGCGCTCGAGGATGACGTCACGAGCCTTGAGCACGACCCCCATCCCGCCGCGGCCGATCTCACCGACGAGAGCGAAGTTGTCGACTGCCCGCAGCCCGCTCACGGCAAGTGAGCCAAGGGACCCGCCGACCCAGAGTTCCGACGACGGGTCACGGTGCGAATGACCCCCATCGCCTTCCCGCCCGAATTCGGCGCGCATGGCGGTTTCCCAGAGCGAATCTGTCGGGTCAGGTCGCGGCGATGGTTGTGCTTCATCCATTCCGGTTGCGCTCCGAAGGGGGTCGCCCCCGCTTCTCATTCATCCGGCCGAACGGTTTCGCGCGAGCTGTTTCGATCGGGAGTCCAACGCCGACGAGGGCCCATCCCCGCCCGACTTCAGCGCCGCCCCAGCAAGATCAGCAACTCGAGACATCGCGCGTCGATCTCGTCGCTCGTCCCCGGATGGTCGAAACTCACGACCTCACGCAATGCGTCGCGGAACTCCCCGCGGGCCTTCGCGTATTCGCGGTGAAGCGTCGCCGGATCGGAGCCCCATCGCTGGGCAATGTCGCGAATTGGGAGCGCTTCGAAGAACCGCAAGCGGAGGAGCTCGACGCGCCGCGTCGCGTCCACTCCTCTGGATCGTGCCCGCTCGGCCTGCACGGTCGCGGCCTCCTTCATGAGGCCCTCCGCCCAGGCCTCGTCGAATCGCTTCGGGGCGTCCGTCTCGTCCGTCTCGAACGCGTCGAAGGTGAACTCGCCCGGAGCCTCCTTTTCGCGCTGTCGAGCCTGCCGCATGCGAATTCGCAGGCCGACGTTCCTGACGACGCCGAAGAGGAATGCCCTGAACCCGCCGGGCCTGTCATCGTCGACCCGATCGAGGACGCCGCCCACCCGAAAGCACTCGATGAACACGTCCTGGACGGCGTCGTCCACGAGGGGCCCCGGCAACCAGGTGCGCGCGGTGGACTCGAAGTACGAGCGAATGACCGGTCCATAGCGCCGCACGAACTCTTCACGCTTGGATTGGTCACCGCTGGCGGCGGCCCGGATCAACGTCGAGCAGGTTGATTCAGATTCCATGGGGTCACTCGTCGCTCCACGTCGGACCGGCACGCGACAGCGCGCGGGATCGCACCCCACACCCTCGCGCGGTGTGACGGACGCCGGAATCGTGCGCGCTCGGCGTGCCCGCTGGCCGGAGGCGATGCGTCCGCTTGGGCGACGATCCACTCCGTAGGGCAGTCCAAACCGCGGATAAGATCCCCCCATGATCGACGAAGTCCTGACCGTTTGGCGGATGAGCCTGACGGAGATCCGCCAGGCCTGCACGGGCCTTTCGCCAACGGAGATGACGCGCCAACCTGCGGGCATCCGCTGCCATGGCGCGTGGACGTTGGGACACGTCACGTTCGCCTGCCAGGCGATCGGGGACGAACTGGGGATCCCACGGTGGCTGTCGGACGAGTGGACCCGTCTGTTCGCGCCGGGAAGCACGGCACTGGGCGCCGACGCCGCCTACCCGGCGACCGACGCACTTCTTCAGGCCCTCGCAGACGGGGAAAGGCGCGTGACGGACCGTCTGCACGAGCTCGGTGAGTCGGGCCTGCGCGCACCTCTGCCCGACGTGCGGTGGCGGAGCCGCCTGCCGACGATCGGGCACGCCGTCATCTACTCGCTGGCGGGGCACACGGCCGCTCACGCCGGCATGCTGGCGGTGTGGCGGCGCGCCTGCGAGAGCGGTCCGGGGCCCCGAGGCCCTCGGGGCTGAGGCCCGGGCGGAGGCCGCATCTGCGTGCCGCGGGAACAACCCCCTCCACGGACGACCCCGCTCCGGCCAACCCGGCCTCGACGGCTGGCAGGCTGGGATGCGCGGCGTTTTTCCTAGAAAACTTGGCGAAACCCTGCGGCCGATCGCGCAGCGCAGTGAAGTCATCCCCGACGCCGGACACCCCTCCGCGGCCGTACCGGCCCGTGCGCATTCAGCCGTACGCGATGGCGACGGAGTCTCGGTACACTCCCCCGTCGCATCGACCGGAATGGTGTGCTGCCGCGGCTCGGCCGCGGCCCTTCGCGGTCGAAGCCCAGTGGAAAGGACTCCTCTCATGGCGAGCGAGAAGCCCGTATCGGCGGGAGATGGCCAGGCTCAGTTCACGTTCCGAGACCGCACGATCAACCTCCCAGTCGTCATCGGCTCGGAGGGCGAGGTGGGGGTCGACATCGAGAAGCTCCGCAACACCACCGGAGCGATCACGCTGGACCCCGGTTTTGGGAATACAGGTGCGTGCCGGAGCGCGATCACGTTCATCGACGGCGAGAAGGGCATCCTCCGTTACCGGGGATATCCCATCGAAGAGCTGGCGGAGCGCGCGAGCTTCCTCGAAGTGGCGTGGCTCCTAATCAACGGCGAACTCCCGTCGAAGCAGCAGCTGTCCGAGTTCACGACGGCGATCACCCGCCACACCATGCTCCACGAGGACCTGGGCCGGTTCTTCGGCGCCCTGCCGAAGGATGCGCACCCCATGCCCGTCTGCGCTGCAGCGGTCGGTGCCCTGTCGACGTTCTATGACCACCTCGGCGACAGCGCGAACGTGACGGAAGCAGCGATCCGCCTGGTCGCCAAGATGCCCACGATCGCGGCGTGGTCGTACAAGCACTCGCTCGGCCAGCCCTTCGTCTACCCGATGAACTCGCTGGACTACGCCTCGAACTTCCTCCGCATGACGTTCGCGACGCCGTGCGAGGAATACCGCGTCGATCCCGTCGCCGCGAAGGCCCTGGACCTGCTGCTGATCCTCCACGCCGATCACGAGCAGAACTGCTCCACGAGCACCGTGCGCATGGTCGGCAGCTCCAAGGCCAACCTGTTCGCCTGCATCTCCGCGGGAATCAGCGCCCTGTGGGGTCCGCTTCACGGCGGTGCGAACCAGGAGGTCATCGAGATGCTGGAGGAGATCGCCCAGGGTGGCGACTCCGTGCAGGCCTACGTCTCGAAAGCCAAGGACAAGCAGGGCAATGCGCGCCTGATGGGATTCGGCCATCGCGTCTACAAGAACTACGATCCGCGCGCGACGATCCTGAAGCGCGCGTGCACGGAAGTCGTCCAGAAGTTCGGTGGTTCGAGCCGTCTGCTCGAGATCGCCATGCAGCTCGAAGAGATCGCCCTGAAGGACGAGTACTTCATCAGCCGCAAGCTGTATCCGAACGTCGATTTCTACTCGGGCGTCATCTACAAGGCGCTCGGGATCCCGGTGAACATGTTCACCGTGATGTTCGCCCTCGGACGGCTGCCCGGGTGGATCGCTCACTGGAGTGAGATGCGCCGGGATCCCGACTTCCGCATCAGCCGGCCGCGCCAGGTCTACACCGGCCCCGGGCTGCGCCGGTACGTGCGGATCGAGGACCGGAAGTAGTCTGAGGGGTATGAGCCAATGAGTCGCGGAGACACCAGGGCCGGTTCGTTTTCGATCGAGATGGGACTGGGAGTGACGAAGCGCGGCCAGGCGCTTCTGAACGACCCCCTCCTGAACAAGGGAACCTGTTTCACGGCGGAGGAGCGACGGGCCCTCGGGCTCGAGGGTCTCCTCCCACCGGCCATCTCGACGTTCGAGGAGCAGCAGCTCCGCGCCTACGAGAACTACCAGCGCAGCAAGGACGACGTCGCGAAATACCTGTTCCTCTCGGCCCTGCAGGACAGGAACGAAACGCTCTTCTATCGGCTCGTCATCGACCACATCGAAGAGATGGCGCCGATCATCTACACGCCGACCGTGGGACGTGTGTGCGAAGAGTACAGCCACATCTTCCGGCGACCCCGCGGCATCTACATCTCCACGCGCGACAAGGGACGCATGATCGACGTCCTCCGCGCGGCACGGCGTGAGGAAGCGCGGATCATCGTCCTCACCGACAACGAGGGAATCCTGGGGCTCGGCGATCTCGGCGTGGGCGGGATGGGAATCCCCATCGGCAAGCTCGCGCTCTACACCGCAGGTGCCGGGATCCATCCGGCTGCGTGCCTCCCCATCGACTTCGACGTGGGCACGGACAACGAAGCGCTGCTGGCGGACCCGCTCTACCTGGGCGTCCGGCACAAGCGCCTGCGCGGGGCTCCGTATTTCGAACTCCTCGACGAGCTCGTCGAGGCGATCGCCGCGGTGCTCCCCGGCGTGGTCGTTCAGTGGGAGGACTTCTCCAACGACAACGCGTTCGCGATCCTCGAGCGGTACCGGACGCGGATCGCCTGCTTCAACGACGACATCCAGGGGACGGGCGCCATCGTCGCGGCCGGCATCGAGACGGCGCTGCACCGCCTCGGCCGTTCCATCCGCGACGAACGCGTCGTCTTCTACGGCGCCGGGGCTTCCGGCGGCGGGTGCGCCATGTCCGTCCGCGGGCTCATGGCCGCCGCGGGCTTGAACGACGCCGCAATTCGTGACCGCGTCGTGCTTCTCGATTCGCGTGGCCTCATCGTCGCAGACCGCCCTGGTCTTTCAGGCCACAAGGCGGCGCTCGCGGCCCCCACCTCCCTCGTCCAGAGCTTCCGGCCGGCAGGCTCCGGCCCCCTCGGACTCATGGACGTCGTGCGTGGCTTCAAGCCGACGATCGTCGTCGGATGCTCCGGACAGCCCGGCGCGTTCACCGAGGACATCGTGCGCGCGATCCACGCCGGATGCCCGCGGCCGATCATCCTCGCGCTCAGCAACCCGACGAAGAAGATCGAGGCGACTCCCGAGAACATCATCCGCTGGACCGACGGCGCCGCGACGATCGGCACCGGCAGCCCGTTCCCGCCCGTCGACTATCAGGGCGCGAAGATCGCCGTCGGACAGGGAAACAATGCGCTGATCTTCCCAGGCGTCGGTCTCGGCGCGATCGCCGTCGGCGCCCGCTGGTTGCCGGACTCGGTATTCCTGGCTGCAAGCCAAGCCGTCGCCGAGTACAGCAGCACGCTCACGAAGCGCGAAGATCCGATCTTCCCGCCGATCGAGTCGCTGCGCGCCGTCTCCGGCGACGTCGCCCGTGCCGTGGGACGCGCCATCGTGGAAGCCCGCGCGAGTCGCGATTTCACGGAGGCCGAGATCGATGCGCGGGTCGATGCCGTGATGTGGGAACCGGTGTACCGACCCTATCGCGCGCAGTGATCGCGCGCGGCCGTCGCTTCGCACTTTGCGGCTACGCACAAGACCTGTCGGTTGATGACGAG
Source organism: Planctomycetota bacterium (assembly GCA_044222185.1). Classification (GTDB taxonomy): domain Bacteria; phylum Planctomycetota; family CAIWVZ01; genus JBGANV01. The sequence continues at coordinate 254,010 of JBGANV010000001.1, read as the reverse complement.
CCTCCGCTGTACATTCCGCGACATCGGAGGTCGACCATGGACGCGCCAATCTTCCGCGATCGCCGGGAAGCGGGCGAACTCCTGGGCCGAAGCGTTCTCACTTCGTTTCCAGGGATCTCACCGATCGTGATCGGCCTTCCTCGCGGAGGTGTCGTCGTCGCGGACGCCGTGGCACGACAGCTCGGCGCTCCCCTGGATGTCTTCGTCGTTCGCAAGGTCACGCCGGCGGACAACCCCGAGTACGCCGTAGGAGCGGTCGCCGAGGATGGAGTCGAGTACATCGACCATGACGCCGTCGACGCCGCAGGGCTCGACCTCGATGCCGTCGACAAGGCCGTCGAGACGGCTCAGAGCGAGCTCGCACGCCGAATCGGCCGCTTCGTCGCCGATCGGACACGCCCGGTGATTCGCGGGAAGGACGTCGTGATCGTGGACGACGGCCTGGCGACCGGGGCGACCGCGCGGGTTGCCGTCATGCTGGCCCGCGAACGAGGTGCACGACGGATCATCCTGGCCGTCCCGGTCGCGGCGGCGTCGTCCATCCGTTCCTTCGCAGCCGACGTCCACGGCATCTGCACGCTCACGGCCCCGACCGATCTGGTCGCCATCGGTGACTACTACGACGACTTCCGGCAGGTGGACGACCATGAGGTCGTGGAGATCCTGGCCGAGCGCAGCGTCCTTCCGGGCCGGTGAGGCGGCGTCGCGATCGCACGAAGCCGCGGGCACCTCCCCGGCTCTCGGTCGTCGATGCCGTGAACTGCGAGGGGCCACGTCATGGGAACGCTCGCGCGCGCGCGGCCCGCGTGGGACAATTCGCCCACGATCGTATTCCGCGATCGACGCGCCCAGGGTGGCGGGCCCGCCGAACGACGGTGGGCCCGCCGGAGAATCTGAGGAGCCGAACCCGTGAAGACAACGTCCTGCATCGTCGCCTGCGTCGCAGTTGGATGTCTGGGCTATTTCCACCGCGCCGAAGCCCCGCGAGCAACGCCCAAAGATCTCGTCGCGACGTACAGCAGCCTCGCCGACGGGATCCTCGCGTTGAACAAGACGGAGTCGAACATCGTGCGCGCGATCCTCGCCGAGACCTACGAGCGCGCTCGGAGCACCTTCGAACAGGCGAATGCCAAGCTCAAGGCCGGACAACCCGCGAAGGTGGAGATCGAATCGCTCGCGGCATTGGTCGCCGAACTGGGCAACGAGGGCGACAACGCCGTCGGGGGAATTCGCAAACGGCTCATCGACGGCGGCCATCACCACCACGCGAATGCCGAGGCGCAGGGTCTGTACGACGAGGGATACGTGATCGTCACGCGAGCCGCGAAGAAAGCGTTGCTCGATGTCGCGACGACGATCGGCAAGGCCGCGGATGGCGGCACGACCGATCAACTCTCCGCGGCGTTCAGCCGCGTCGCGGCGCAATGGGAGTTGCTCGGAATATCCGCACGGTGACGCGCGCGGCCCGCATCGCCGTTGCGGGGGTTTGGTTCGTCGCAGCCCTCGGTACGGGGTGCTCTCCACCGCAAACGGCCGCGCCCGCAGCGGCGACGGCGGCCGTCGGGTTCGCGTTCGTCGACGTGGCGGCTGCTGCCGGCATCACCCGCGCCAGTCACGCGGGCCGGCCTGGCAAGGATCACCTGCTGGACTCGGCAGGGTGTGGTCTCGCGTGGATCGACTTCGACGGCGACGGTTGGATCGACCTCTACGTGCTCGACGGCTGGTCGATCCAGGCCGGCGCGGTTTCCGAGCGCGGCCGCAACACGCTTTATCGCAACCGGAGGGACGGCACGTTCGAGGACGTGACGGAGCAGGCGCACGTCGGCGGCGAAGGCCGCTGGTGCAACGGCGTGGCCGTCGGCGACTTCGACGGGGACGGTCGGCCAGACCTGTTCGTGACCACGTTCGGCGCCAACCTCCTCTATCGCAACCGAGGCGATGGCACCTTCGAGGACGTGGCCGAGCGCGCGGGGGTGACGATTCCACGTTGGAACACTGGCGCGGTCTTCTTCGATGCGGACGGCGACGGTCGACTCGATCTGTACGTCGCCGCCTACATCGACTGCACCCTCGAGAGCGTCCTCTCCGCCCAACGAACGCTCGATTGGAAGGGCGTCGAGAAGGTGGCCGTGGGCCCGTTCGGACTGGCCGGCGCGCCAGATCACTTCCTTCACAACGACGGCGACGGTCGGTTCTCCGATCGCACGAAGGCGCAGGGATTCACGGACGCGGCACTGGCTTTTGGGTTCGCCGCCGGCGCAACGGACCTGGATCAGGATGGCGACGTCGACCTCTACGTGGCGAACGACTCCGACCCGAATTACCTCTTCCGCAACCGGGGCGGTGGGACGTTCGAAGAGGTGGGATTGTGGACGGGGGCGGCGCTCGATCACAACGGCGCCGCGCAGGCAGGCATGGGACTCACGTTCGGCGACGCCGATGGCGACGGGATCGTCGACGTCTTCGTCACCAATTTCGCGGACGATGCATCGACGCTCTACCGGGGCACGGGCAAGGGTTTCTTCGAGGACGTGAGCGCGGCAGTGGGGATCGCTGCCGCGACGTTCCACCCCATGTCCTGGGGCACGACGTTCGCCGACTTCGACTGCGACGCCGATCTGGACCTCGTCGTCGCGAACGGGCACATCTACCCCCAGGTCGACCTGCATCCGGACAAGGGAGCGACGTACCTCCAGCCGCCAACGCTGCTCGAAAACGACGGCTCGGGGAAATTCGCGGATGCGTCCTCCCGCGCTGGACCCGGGTTCCGGGTCGCGCGCTGCAGCCGCGGACTCGCCGCCGGCGACTACGACAACGACGGCGACCTGGACGTCGCGATCTCGAACCTCGACGCGCCACCGACGCTGCTTCGGAACGACTCACCGCACGGCGCGTGGCTGACGATCGTCTGCGCGGCCGAAGGAAAAGCCCCACCTGTGGGCACGGTGGTCGAGGTCGTGGCTGGCGGACGCCGCCAGCGGCGGGAGGTTCTCAGCAGCGACTCGTACCTCAGTGCGCCCGACCCGCGACTCCACTTCGGCATCGGTGCGGCGACGATCGCAGATGAGGTCGTCGTGAGGTGGCCCGACGGCACGCTGACGAACCTCACGCGGGTCGCTGTGAACCGCTTCCTGCGGGTCGTGCGTCCATGATGGCGTCGCAGGCCCTCAGAGCGGCGTCGCGGTCTTCAGGCTGAGGTAGCGCTCGCCCCGATCCGGAAGGACGGTCACGATCGTGTGCCCAGGGCCCATGCGCCGCGCGAGCCGCGTGGCAGCGAGTACGTTGGCACCCGCGGAGATGCCCACGAGCAAACCCTCTTCCCGACCGAGCCGCAAGGACTCGGCCTTGGCGTCCTCGGTGCGGATGCGGATCACCTCGTCGATCTCGTTCTGGCGCACGATCTCTGGGATGAACCCGTCGGCCAGGCCTTGGATTCCGTGGTGCCCCGGGCGGTCCCCCGACAGCACCGCCGACTCGTCGGGCTCGACGGCGACGACGCGCGCGGCGACCTTCGCGTGACGGATCGCCCGTCCCACACCCATCAACGTTCCGCCCGTGCCGACGCCCATGACGAACGCGTCGAACTTCCCGCCGGTCTGCTGGATGATCTCCGGACCCGTGGTGAGTTCGTGGCAGCGCGGGTTGTCCGGATTGGCGAACTGGCTCGGGAGGAAGATCGATGCATCTTCCCGTGCGATCTCGATGGTCCGTTTCACCGCGGACTGGATGCGGTTCAGTTCCTCCAGGAGGTGAAGCTCGGCCCCGAACGACTGGATCATGTGGCGACGTTCCTCGCTCACGGTCTTCGGCATCATGATCACGACGCGGTAGCCCTTGATCGCTCCCATCATGGAGAACCCGATTCCCGTGTTCCCGCTCGTCACCTCGAGGATCGTGGAGCCCTTGCGCAGCTCGCCGCGTTTCTCCGCCTCCTCGATGATGAAGCGCGCGATGCGATCCTTGATGCTTCCGCCGGGGTTCAGGTACTCCGCCTTCGCGTAGATCGCGCACCCCGTATCGGCGCTCGCGCGGCGCATGAGCATGAGAGGTGTGTTCCCGATGGAGTCGAGCACGCCCGAGGTCGTGAGGCACGTAGGCGTCGCGCGTGGGCAGGGCACCAACGTCTCGTGCCGTGCGTCGGAAGATACACCGGGACATTCCATGGCTGGGCTCCGCGAAGGATGCCGGATTGTGGCTGTGCCGCCGCGACGCGGCCAGCGGGATTCGCGCGACGCGAAGACGCGTCGCGCATGAGACTCGCATTCACGCACTCGGGGACGCGCAGGCCCCCCGGCGCGCGCTCACTGGAACGTGATGGCGAGCGAGGGCGAGATCGTTCCGATTCCGGAGGTCGTCGACGGGTTCGGCACGACGAACGCAGCGTAGATCGTCGCTCCGATGATCGGAGGATACGGCGGGATCACGATCTGGGCGGACGCCGTGCCGGAGGCCGACAAGGCTCCAATCGTGTTGAGGAAGATCGGATTCCCGACGGTGAGCGAGAGCGTGAGCAGGTCGTCCAGGTTCAACGGAATCACGCGGAAATCAGGCAGGAGGATCCCCGGAGAATTCCCAAAGGAGAACCCGCAGATGTAGACCGAGGTGGGGTCCAACGGGCTCGAGAGGTTCACCTGGGCGGTCGTGCCGATCGCGGCCGGAGTTCCCAGCGTGATCGACGCGGGCGAGCCGCCCGTCAGCCGACGGAACCAGAACTCGAACGGCGGCGTAGGCGTCCCCGCCGGACGCGCCTGCCACGTCAGGTCCAGGTCGAAACCGGTGCGGTTCGTGACCGGGAACAACGTGCCACGGATGGTGGGCATGTAGTAGGCGTGCGCCGTTGCCGCAGGCGTCGTGATGTCCGCGGGCGCGGTGAACGCGACGTCGGTGAGCCCCTTCTGCACGACGCGCAGCGCACCGCCCGACGTGAGGTCGCGGTAGACGACGGACACCAGTCCGGTGGACTCCTCGCACCCCAGAGCGAAGATGTAGTAGTTCGCGATCCCGGTGTATTGCGCCGGCGTCGCGTCGAACAGCGTCACCTCGGGTCCCCACCCGAAAGTCGCGTCCCAACGGCGGTAGCGAAACTGCCACGTGCTCGTGGTGTACGTGTCCTTGGCGATGATCGCGTGAACGTTGCCGAGCGCATCCGCGGCGATGTTGCCGTAGTAGTCGTTCGTCGGCGTCGTGTTGCCGATGACGATCGACGTCCCCCACCCGATGCCGGGCGTGTAGACGCGGTGCTCGTAGTTCCCCGCACCCACGTTCCGGTAGAACGTGCAGTGGACGTTGCCGGCGGCATCGATCGCGAGGCGGCTGACCTGAGCAGACGCCGTCGGACTGATGGGTCCCACGTCGGTGAAGAGGTTGCCGGCCGCATACGGGTTCGTGCTGTGGATGAGGCGCTCGGTCCACGCCGAGGTTCCCTTGGCCGCCATCCAGACGACGTTCGATTGGTCGACGATGATGTCCGTCGCGAACGTTGCCGTGCCCGTCGTCGCCCCGGTCACGGTCGCCACGTTGAGGATCGCTGACGCGATGGACGTGAGCGGGTTGTAGTTGCGGTAGTACTGGGCGTAGTAGCTCGGGTAGTAGATCGCCGCCCACGTCACGTGCAACGTGTCCTGATCGTCGATGGCGACCGTGCACGTGTTCGTCAACGTCGTCGACAGGCCGCTGAGTCCCGACGTCGCGTCGTTGAAGACGAAGGGGTCCGTCGCCCAGGTCTGACCGCCGTCGATGGAGCTCTGCAGGATCACCGGGTTCGACGTTCCGGTGCCGGCGATGGACACGGCGTACAGCGTGCCGGACGCGGCCCGAACGACGTTCTTGCTCGTCGTGCCGGAGAACGCGAACGGGCCGGAATGAAGGATCGTCTGCCCGCAAACCGACGCCACTCCGAGCGCCAGGACCCATGCGACCCGTGCCGTACTGATCTTCATGCGAAGCTCTCCCGAGGATTGACTGCGAAACGGACCCGGTTGCAAGACCGAGGGCAGAGCGTACCACGACTCCGCGCACCCGTGCCGGGAGTCGAATTGCTTCGGTGGGGGCACGATCTCCGGTCCGTCCGCGCTCCCCGTGGCCGTCGCGAGCACAATCAGGCGCGCACGGCCAGCCGCCGAGCCACGTTCGCGATCGAATCAGGAGTGAGCGACATGGAGTCGATCCCGACCGACACCAGCCAGGCCGCGAACTCGGGATCGTCACTGGGCGCCTGTCCGCAGATCCCCACCCTCCGTCCCTTCTCGTGCGCGGTCGTGATCACCATCTCGATCATGCGCTTCACCCCAGGGTCGTTCTCCTGGAAGAGGTGCGCGAGGATCTCGCTGTCACGGTCCACGCCCAGGGTCAACTGGGTCAGATCGTTGCTCCCGATGGAGAAGCCGTCGAAGAGCTCGCTGAACCCGTCGGCGAGGATCACGTTGTTCGGGATCTCGCACATGACCCAGACTTCGAGCCCGTCCTTGCCGCGCACGAGCCCGTTCACGCGCATCTCCTCGACGACGCGCCGCCCTTCCTCGAGCGTGCGGCAGAATGGGATCATGGTCTTCACGTTGCGAAGCCCCATCTCGTCGCGGACCTTGCGCAGCGCGCGACACTCGAGAGCGAACCCCTCGCGATAGCGATCGTCGTAGTAACGGCTCGCACCCCGGAACCCGATCATGGGGTTCTCCTCGGCGGGTTCGAAGGCCGCTCCGCCGAGCAAGTGCGCGTACTCGTTCGTCTTGAAGTCCGAGAAGCGGACGATGACGGGCCTGGGGTGGAACGCCGCCGCAATCACGGCCACGCCGGACGCCATCCGGTCCACGAAGAAGCCTGCGGGATCCGAAGCACCACCGATCCGGCGCGCGATCTCGGTCCGCGTCGGGTCGTCCGCCACGCGTTCAGGATGGACGAGCGCCATGGGATGGATGCCGATCCAATTGGAGACGAGGAACTCGATCCGCAACAGGCCGACCCCAGACGCGGGGATCGACGCAAGATGGAACGCCTGGTCGGGGTCGGCCACGTTCATCATGAGCGGGACGGGCGGAGTCGGCAGACCCGCCGGGTCGATCTCTTCGCGTGTGAACGGCACGCGCCCGGAATAGACGCGGCCGACCTCCCCCTCCGCGCAGGAGACGGTGACGTCCGCGCCTTCGGGCAGGCTCGACGTGGCGTTGCCGGTTCCCACGACGCACGGGATCCGCGCCTCGCGGCAGACGATCGCCGCGTGACACGTACGGCCCCCCTGATCCGTGACGACGGCCGAGGCCCTTGCGAGGACGGGCTCCCAATCGGGATCGGTCATCTCGGCGACGAGAACGTCGCCCGGTTGGAAGTCCTTGAGCTCCGAAGTCGCGCGGATGCGCCGGACCCGACCCACGCCCACGCGCGCTCCCACGCTCTTGCCCCGCGCGAGGATCGTCCCGTGTCCCGCCATCTTGAACAGTTCGAGGCGGGTGCCCGCGCGCCCGTGAACGGTCTCGGGCCGCGCCTGCACGACGAACAACGCACCGGAGCGACCGTCCTTCGCCCATTCGATGTCCATGGGTGTGGGATGGCCCGCGCGTCGCGAGTAATGATCCTCGATGACGAGCGACCATCGCGCGAGTTGCAGAACGTCGTCGTCGGTCAGCACCGCGCGGGAGCGCATCTCACGCGGAACGCGCTCCTCGCGCACCGACCGCGACCCCCCGTCGGCGTAGACGAGCCGGATCGCCTTGTCACCCAGCTCCCGTCGCACGATCGGACGGAACCCGTCGCGCAGCGTCTGCTTGTGAACCCAGAACTCGTCGGGGTTGACGCGGCCCTGCACCACGACCTCGCCCAGTCCCCACGCGCCGGTGACGAGGACGACGCCCGGGAATCCGCTTTCCGTGTCGAGGGTGAAGATGACGCCGGCCGCGCCCAGGTCGCTGCGGACCATCTTCTGGACCCCGACCGACAACATCACCTGGGCGTGGGCGATCCCATTCTGCACGCGGTAGACGATGGCCCGATCCGTGAACAAGGACGCCATGCAATCGCGAACCGCGCGATCCAGCGCCTCGAATCCGCGGACGTTCAGGTAGGTCTCCTGTTGTCCTGCGAACGACGCCGTCGGCAGGTCCTCCGCCGTCGCTGACGACCGAACGGCAACGTCGGTCGCATCCTCGCCGTAGCGTTGCGACAGATCCGTGTAGGCGCCCCGAATCGCATCGGCCATGGGCTTCGACAGCCGAGTGCCGGCGACGCGGGCGCGGATCCAGGCCGCCGTCTCGCTCAGCGCGCCGACGTCGGTGACGTCCAACGCACCCAGGCGCCGTGAGATCTCGTGCTCGAGCCCGGCGCCTCGGATCTGATCGCGGTAGGCTTCGACGGTGATCGCGAACCCGTCGGGCACCTGGACACCGACCGGCTTCAACGCGCGAACCATTTCCCCGAGCGAGGCGTTCTTGCCTCCGACGCGGGGCAGATCGTCGAGGTCGATGCGATCGAACGGGAGGACGTAGCCGGAAGTCGTCTGCGTCATGGCGAACCTCCTGCGCGCCGGATCGGCCCGGCACCGAGTGTTGCGGATGCGGGTCGCTGCGCACACATCGTCGTCGAGTCCAGGCCGACCTCTCATGGGCCGATCTGCGAAGGGCTTCATTGAAAACGCCCCCATGGGAGCCCGCAAGCCGGTCGAGGGCTTCACACCAGCGGCATTTCGGCCCAAGATGCGCCGCCATGCGAACGCTCCTCATCGCCGCGGCGTGCCTCGTCTCTGCACTTTCCCAGAATGCGGGCCTCGACGGCCTCCTGAAACTCGGCGACGGCCGCACACACCGCGTGTCGTCCGCGTCGCCGGATCCAAACAGCAACGGGGACAACCTGCGCGTCAAGCCCGGTGAAACACGCGTCCTCGCCGAGCTCACGGGGCCGGGCATCATCCGCCACCTCTGGCTCACGTTCCCCGAGGCACGACCGTCCTGGCTCGCGAAGGACGGCGGTGCGCGCCCCGACGAGATCGTCATCCGCTTCTACTGGGACGACTCCACCGAACCGGCCGTGGAATCGCCGGTCGGTGATTTCTTCGCCGTCGGGTTCGGGCGGCGCCGCGAGGTGCGGTCGGTCCCCGTCCAAGTGGAGGACGGCGACTCCTACAACGCCTTCTGGCCCATGCCATTTCGCAAGTCCGCGAAGGTGACGCTGACGAACGAGAGCCAGAAGCCGCTGAACTCGACGTACTTCCACCTCGATTGGGAGGCGGTCGCGGTCGCCGACGACGCCCCGTACTTCTGCGCCCAGTATCGGCAGGAGTTCCCCGCGGTGGCCGGACGCGATTACCTCATCCTGGACGCCGTCGGTCGCGGGCACTACGTCGGCTGCGTCCTCTCCGTGCGCTCGCGGTCCCCCGAGTGGTTCGGTGAAGGCGACGACTGCTTCTACATCGACGGTGAGGAGAAGCCCTCGATCCGAGGCACGGGGACTGAGGACTACTTCCTTTCGGCTTGGGGGCTGAAGCTGAACAGTTTCCCGTACAGCGGCACGACGCTGCTCGAAGGTGGATGGGGACACATCGGCCAGATCACCAGTGCGTATCGCTGGCATCTGAACGACCCCGTGCGATTCCAGAAGTCGCTTCGCGTCACCGTCGAGCACAAAGGCTGGGTGCCGGGCGACGAGAAGCCCGACGGCAAGATCCACGGGCACACGGAACGGTTCGACGACTTCGCGACCGTCGCGTTCTGGTACCAGTTGGGACAACCCAAGCGGTTTGCTTCCCTTCCGCCGGCGCCAGCGCGAGTCCCACCAGTGATCGACGTCATCGTGGACGGCGCGGCGCTGCTCGCAGGCGCCACGGCCACGAACGCGACTCCGAGTCTCCAGGCCGGCTACGACTGGACTCCCCCGGGTCAGCTCTTCGTGAAGACCGAGTCGGACACCGCCGCGGTCGACGTGACCTTCGAGTGGACGCCGACGGATCGGCGCGCCGTCGTCCTGCCGCTCACACGCAGCTACGACTTCGGGATCTGGCGCATCAAGCTGGACGGAGAGGTGAAGGTGGACGCGCTCGACCTCTACGCCGCCGAGACCCACGTGGAGGAGATCTCGCTGGGGACGTTCGCGCCGAAACCCGGCAAGCACGTTCTCCGCTTCGAGCTCGCAGGCAAGAACGCCGTCTCGACGGGCCGTTACCTGGGCCTCGATTCGATCCGTCTCCGCGAGCGCCAGCCGCCCAGGTGATCGCGTGGCCAGCGCGCGACGGTTTGGGATTCACGTCGCGGGCTCGGATCACGGCACCACCGCATCGAGGGCGGGACGCGCACGGCAGCGAGGCCGCCGCCGCGAGAAAGCGGGCCGCTGATGACGGCGGCAGTCGGTGCGGCGCGCAAGGGTTCGTGGACGACGAGGTGATCTCCGCTGCAAACTGCCCGGACGGAGCCAGGGCGCGCTGAATCAGCGAGGACGTTCAGCCGCGCCGAGCGAGCCCCACGAGCGCGAGAATTCGACCACGATCGAGCCGACGGAGCGGACCACCGAACCGCAGCCGTCCTCTTGGAAGGTCGAATCGCGATCGTGGAACGTCAGGCCCGCTTCCGAGATTCCCGCGCGCGACCGGTTGCGCCTCGTTGGAGTGAACCGAGGCTCGACCAGTCTCGGTTTCACGACGCCGGGCAACACGACGTCGGGCTCGCGGACCAGGCCGGCAAGGCCGCCGCCGAAGACGCCGAAGGCGCAACGTCATCAACGGAGGAGACGAGCCACTCAGCTCAGCTCGAGCACCGCCGCACATCGCGAAGTCGACGGACAGGCTGAGCGCGGCTCCGTCCTCAGATTCAGTCGCCGTTTCCTGAAGGAGCTGCGCCTGATCGGCATCGTTTCGCGCGAACACGATGCGTCCTCGCCCTGCCACCCAGGCGTGTCCCCCTCGTCGTCGTTGCTGGATTCGGGCGTGTTCCGAACCACAGGTCGATCCGAGAGTTCGTGCTCTCTCGTGCCACCGCGATCCAGCCGTGGGACGGCACCGGAGCGTTCACCGATACGACGTCGGACTGCACGGGCCGCGAGCCCGCGGCGTGCCCCGCCTCTCCACGCTCACGCGCTCGACGTTCCGCGTACGGAGTGTCGCCTGCCACAGACAGGTGCCGCCATCAGACCTCGTTGAAGCTGCACAGGGCGTTTCGCGACAATGCCGGCCAGGATTCCGGCGTCGATGATCGCAGGAGACCTGATGGCACCGTCGCATGCGGTCCGCGACATTCCCGTGGGAGCCTCAGAGATGAACTCCAGTGAATGAAAGCACACGTCTGACCGACCGTTTCACTCCTCGAAGCGTGTGCGACGAAACCAACGGAGCCTGCGGACTCCCGATAGCATCACCTGAAATGCACGGGTGCCGGTGAAGGCGAGATCGGCGCGCCAGCCGATCCGAGAGGTAGACACATGCCCCAACCGAATCCGGGGTTCCATGGCGCCGATGACGGCGGCCGCGAGAGCATGGGGATGTTCGATCGCGGGCAGGCTTCCGGCAGTCACCACGCCGCGGCACGCCACGATCGTGGCGCGAGAGAAGGAGGCATCTCGAGCGGGCCGACGCCGCGTATGCTGGCCGTCATCGCGAGTGACGACGCGGCGATCCCGCCATCGCACGAGACATCGATACCAGCGGCACCGGGCTTCGAGGTCGTTGCGAGGGTCGGCGTCGCCGATGTGTCCGAGTGGCTCGCACGGCGAAGCTGCGACGGGATCCTTCTCGGTCTCTGCTAGCCAGCCGCAACCGCCGAAGCGACCGTCTCGAATGTCGTCGCCGCCGCCGGCGCGACGCCAGTGATCGTCGTCGCGCCTCCGCCATTGGAAACGACCCATGCAGCCCTGACCGGCTCAGGGGCAGCCGCCGTGGTGGCCAGCGACCCCACGGGCATCCAACTCGCAGCGACGACGATTGCACTCGCACTGGAGCGTGCGCGGCGACAGGAACGCGAGCGCTTGTGCCACCACCTGCTCGAAGCCAGCTCGGACTCGGTCGTGATCACGGACCGGGAGGGCTCCATCAAGCTCGTGAACTCGAATGCCCTCTCTCTGTTTGGGCGACGGAGAGAAGACCTCGATGGCGAGCGCCTCCCCATCTTGGAACCGGCGGGACGCAGCGTCGAACGCAACTTCACGACGCCCGAGGGCGAACGCGTCGGCGAGATGCGCGTCGTCGAATGCGAATGGGACGGCGAGCGCTCCGTCCTGGCCTCCATCCGAGACGTCACCGAGCGGAAGAGGTTCGAGATGCAGCTCATGATGTCGGATCGTCTCGCAGCGCTCGGATCGTTGTCCGCCGGACTCGCGCACGAGATCAACAACCCGCTCGGCGCCGTCCTCGGGAACATCGAGCTTGCGTTCGCCGAGATGGATGGAGCGAAGTCGAACGCCGACGCGATGAAGGCACTCCGTAACTGCCTGTCGGACGCACGGGAGGCGAGCGAGCGGATCCGCCAGATCGTCCGTGACCTGCGCGTCTTCTCACGGACCGAGGAGGACACGCGAGGGACGTTCGACATCCACCAGATCCTGGACCCCGTCGTCCGCATGGTCTGGAACGAGGTCCGCCACCGCGCCCGACTCATCAAGGATTACGGGCAGGTCTCGCTCGTCGAGGTCAACCAGTCGCGGCTCAGTCAGGTCTTCTTGAACCTGATCGTCAACGCGGCGCACGCGATTCCGGAGGGCAGAGCCTCCGAAAACGAGATCCGCGTCACGACACGCGTGACGGCCGAGGGCTGGGTTGCCGTCGACGTCACGGACACGGGCTGCGGGATCGCGCCCGACGCGCAGAAGCGCATCTTCACGCCGTTCTTCACGACCAAGCCCCCAGGGGCTGGAACGGGGCTGGGCCTGGCCATCAGCCATCAGATCGTCCGATCGCTCGGGGGCCGGATCGCCTTCGAGAGTACCGTCGGGAGAGGAAGCCGCTTCACGGTGGAGATCCCCCAGGCCTTCCAGCCCCAGAGCACCAGGGCGTCGAGCGCGGATTCGACAGGAGCAACGCCCCCGGCCCGCCGTGGCCGCGTCCTCGTGATCGACGACGAAGCGGTGCTGTTGCAACTCATCGACCGGATCCTCGGATCCGAACACGACGTCACGCGGGCCGACCGTGGCCGGAGCGCAGTCGAGTTGATCTCACGCGGTGATCGCTTCGACGTCATCCTTTGCGACCTCATGATGCCCGAAATGACCGGGATCGACGTGTACGACGCCGTGAAGGCCATCTCCGTGTCCCAGGCCGAGCGGATGGTGTTCATGACCGGCGGCGCGTTCACGCCCCGATCCCGAGCTTTTCTCGACCAAGTGTCGAATCAGCGGATCGAGAAGCCCTTCGCCACTCGTGGCCTCAGGTCGATCGTTCGGGCCGTGCTCGACGACTCGCCCCGGACGGACGGACGAGAAGGTCCTTCGGCCTGAACTCGCGCCGCGCCATGCGCAGTCGGGACGACGCGCTTCCGCGAGGGGACCGCCCCACCGTGCCCGACGGCCGTCGATACCGACGCTGTCGCAGCGCGACCCAATCGGCTCACGGCTTCCCTGAGTTCGGCGGCTCCTCCCCCGGCTTCTTCCTCGGCATGATCGCGGGCCCGGGCGCGGCGACGCCATTCTTGTCGACGGTGAACGGCACGGGGAGCTTCGTGATCGGGTCCAGCGCCATCACGGGTTTCCCATCGGGATAGGTCGGCTGCTCTGGCTCCGCACCCTTCGTCGTGGTCACACGGTCGCGGTCGCCGACCCAGAAGAACACGGCGCCAGGGGTGATCTTCGCGTCCTTCTCCATGGTCGCCGGGACGTAGACCTGAAGGCCCGTCAGCATCACGTCGTACCCGCCCGCGAGGTTGCTCCGACTGCTCGGCACGGTGAACGGGGTGAACGCCGCCAGGCGCGTGTTCGGAAAGAGGATCTCGCTCTCCTCGCGGAGGGACGCATCGAAGAACCTCTTCCCGTGAGCCTCGACGAGGTCGATGGGGACGCTGATCTGACCCCGCTCGCGCGCACCGTCGTCGCCGACGTGCCAGATCACGAGGCCGTCGCGGAAGAAATCAGCGTCGAATCCGACGCGGTCGCGAACTTCGAGGAGGTAGTACTCCTCGCCCGTCGGCGAAAGCGGGATCTTCAACGCCTCCGTCGTCCGACCCTCGACGCCGCGCAACGCGAGGTGTTGCCGATCGGACGGCAGGATCGTGCGCGCGGTCAACCACCCGAGCTTGATCTTGCACCAGGCACACATGTGGAAAGGCCGATCCGCGCCCGACGCGCCGCCTCCGAGATGACCGATCGCCATCACGCAGAACCGGCCGACTCCCGTCCGGTGCCCATAGCCGTAGAAGTCCGGCAGCCCGAGCATGTGGCCGAACTCGTGGCAATGGACTCCGATGGACGTGAACGTCTCCCCGCCTTCCTCGATGATGTAGTACGGGATTGCCTTCGACCCGACCTGGACGGACGCGCGGTGTGGCCAAAGCTGGCTTCCCCGCAGACTGTCGCGCGGCCCGGCATACAGGAAGACGATCCCGTCGAAGCCGTCGAGCGCCGATGCACCGTGTTTGTCGCGCGCCGCTTTCAGCGCGTCGTGGAAGACGGTCCGGGGCCCCGCCTCCCCGCCGCCGAGATCCTGCGCGTCGTAGTAGGCCCACTTCTCGGGCACGCAAACCCAGTCGAGAACCTTCCCGTGGACGTCGAAGGTACCGACGGAGATCTCCTTGTAGTAGTCGCGGAGGCTCCCGTACACGGCTCGCCCATCCGGAGCCTTCGCGTACTCACCGACGGAGAACATGAGCCGCTCGAAGTCCTTGCTCACGTAACTGGCGTTGTGCTTTCGATCCGGGAACTCGACGAGGAGGACGGCGAGGTTGAACGATTTGCCCTTCCAGTCGAGGACCTCCTCCTCCTTCGCGCCCGCCGGCTTCATCACGGGCTGTAGTGTTGCCTGGTCGCGCTGCACGGAGACCGTGAAACGCGACATGTTCGAAAGGGCGCGCCGGAGCGACGTCACTCCCGAGTACACGGCACCGTTCACCTGCGTGAAGGTGTCGCCCACCTTCAGGCCGGCGCGTGCCGCGCCCGTTCCGGCCCTGACCGCGCTCACGACGAAGCGGCCCTGCGCGTGTCGATAGTCGAACCCCGGATCGCCAGCCTTGTCGGCCGGTGTCGGCTCGACCACCGCGTCGCGCTTCACGGCCGGTCGCCGCACCGTGAGGGTGATCGGGACTCCGATCCGTAAGGCACCTAACGCAATCTCGAGGTCCTCCGCGTCGACGATCCTCACGTTGCCGATGACGCGAACGACGTCGCCTGGAAGGAGCCCTTCCGCCGCTGCCGGTGAGCCCGGATCGAGGGCTTGGATCTCCGCGCCGGCCGAGCGGTACGCGCCGAATCGGATCCCGAGGGACGGGCGAAGTCGCTTCGGTCCCCCGCCCTTGGGTTCGAAGGCCTTGAGCGTCTCGACGGTCTTCAGGTCCGCTGCGGCCTCCGTGGCGATCGGCACCGCCGCCTGGGCGTCGAGCGCCGTGGCAACCAGCAAGCTGAGAAGGGCTGTGCGGAATGCGGACACCGTCGGTGGCCTCCAGAGCCCGGTCGATTCCAACCCGGTTCGAGATCCGCAGCGGAGCCCTCACACGGTCGACGAACGGGGATCCCGAGGCCGGAGTGTACCCGGCACGCGACGATCGCGGCCCCGAGGGCTGCCCGCATCCCGTCTTCATGCGGGCCCCGAAAAAAAAGGCGAGGCCGCTTGCGCGACCTCGCCCCCGCCTCAGAGAGATAGAAGGTATCGGGTATCGAGTGATGGCTTCACCGAGGTCCCACGGACCTCGGGTCGAAGATCCCCCTGAAGCGAGTTGGGCGGGCGGCGAAAGGTCCCGTACGGAAACGCCGCCCGGCTCCCCATGACAGAGGAGCGTTTTCGGTCATGTCTTGGCTTTGACCCCGGCGTCCTGGCCGAGCATCGTTCGGATCTCCTCCAGCGTGTGCGACGACCGCAGCGACTTGATGCGCTCCAGCAGTTCGAACACGGATTCGTCGTAGAGACGGTGGCCGGCCCCTGTGCGCTTGGCCGACTTGATCAGGCCGAGCATCGTGTAGTTGTGGATGGTTTGTCGGGAAAGGCCCGAGTACTCCATCAACTCACCAATCTTGAAGAGCTTCTGTGGCTTGGGAGGCACCAGGATCCTCGTCCCTATGGGTGGGGTCGACGGCGGCTGTTATACACCGCAACTGTCATGATGCAACTGTCATGGCATCATTTTCATAGCGCACTTTACATTTTGTAACTGACACCTGCCCCGCCCGGCGATCCCCCTGATGCCGCCAGCCGCTCGATCCGATCGCGCCCGTTCACTCATCCAGCGCTCGGGCCTCGCGCTCGTGATCGTGTTCATCGCGGCGGCGCTCGCGCTGATCGGCGGCGACGTCGACGTGCGCGGTACCGACGGAACCGTCGAGGGAACCGCCAACCGATTCCTTCAGGCCGACAACCTCGTCGGCGTCGCGAAGGACGCGAGCTTCATCGCGCTGCTCGCGATCGGCGTCACGCTCGTCATCGTCCTGGGCGGGATCGACCTCTCGATCGGCGCCATCTACGCCGCGTCGGCTGTGACCACGGCCGTCGCCCTTCGCTCCATGGGACCGACGGCGAGCGGCTGGACCACCCTTCCCTGCGGGGTCGCGATCGCCGGACTCGTCGGCGCGGCCTGCGGTGCCGTGAACGGTTCGCTCGTGACCATGCTGCGCGTCCATCCGTTCATCGTCACGCTCGGAACCATGGAGATTTTCCGAGGCCTCACCTTCGTGGCCACGAACGGCGAGACGATCAGCCCCGTGCCATCCTCGTTCGTCGCCGGCGGGATCAAGGTGAGCGCATTCGGTGTTCATCCCGTTCCCATGCTGGCCATGATCGCCGTCGCCATCGCCGTCGCGTGGATCCAGAGACGAACGCTCGTCGGTCGCTACATCCACGCCATCGGGGGAAACGAACGCGCAGCGATCCATGCGGCACTCCCCGTCGCCCGGGTGAAGATCCTCGCCTACACGGCCTGCGGGGTCTGCGCCGGCCTCTCGGGCGCCATGATGGTCGGCTACTACAGCGCAGCCGGGTCGGACGCCGGCCGGGGCTACGAATTGAACGCCATCGCCGCCGCCGTGATCGGTGGGACGTCGCTCGCCGGCGGAACTGGGAGCGTCGTCGGTTCGGTTCTCGGCGCCATCCTCATCGCGCTCATCGAGAATGGCATCTCGATCCTCGCCATCGACCAGAACTGGAGTCGCGTCGTCGTCGGTGGCGCGATCGTGCTCGCAACGCTCCTCGATCGGATCCGAACGTCGGTGGGGGGACGGACGTGATCGCGGCTGGCGCATCGCGGGCCGTTCGGTTGTAATCCGGGCGCGCCAGGGGGCGCGGGGGTTCGTCGCATGAGCATGTCCCGCTTCTGGATCGTGTGCGCCGTGTGGCTCGTGGCCTCGTCGTCGTGCGGGGACCACAAGAAGGCGGGATACACCATCGGCTTCATCGGAAAGGCGCAATCGAACGAGGTGTTCGTGACGGCGCGACGTGGGGCCGAGGCCGAAGCGGCCCGCCTCTCTCAGGAACTCGGGGTTGCCATCGAGGTGGTCGTGCGCACCCCGGCCGACGAGGACGCGCAGGCCCAGGCGCAGGCGATCGAGCAGCTCGTGCGGCAAGGCGCGCAGGGGATCACCGTCTCGTGCAGCAATGCCGAAGTCCTCACCGGCGCCATCGACGGAGCCGTCGCAAAGGGCGTCCCCGTGATGTGCTTCGACTCGGACGCGCCAGCCAGCAAGCGGTTCTGCTTCTATGGAACCGACGACGTCCCGTGCGGCCAGGCCGTCATGCGCGAACTGGCGACGCTGATGGGTGAGAAGGGCAAGGTCGCGATCCTCGCCGGCAATCAGAACGCTCCGAACCTCCAGAAACGCGTCGCGGGAGTGAAGGAGGAACTGGCACGACATGCAGGGATCGCACTCGCTGGCGTCTACTACCACAAGGAAACGCCGCAGGACGCCGCGGCGAAGGTCGCCGAGATCCAGCAAGTCGATCCGTCGATCACTGGCTGGGCGATGATCGGCGGCTGGCCGCTCTTCACTGCGCACGCATTGGACGCCGTCCGCGGTCGAGCCAAGGTCGTGGCCGTCGACATGCTCCCGCCCGAGCTCGAGTACGTGCGGACGGGCGAGGTCGAGGTCCTGTTGGGGCAGCCGTGCTTCGAGTGGGGCGTCCAATCGGTGCGCCTGCTCATGGACAAGCTCCACCGCAAGAAGGATCCGCCGAAGCCGTTCCTCTCCTACGACCTCGTTCGCGTCACGAGGATGAACGTCGACGACGTGGCGGCCCAGTGGAAACAATGGCTCGGCCGATGAGATCGGCGCCTGGCCGCCGATCATGCTGACGGTCGACCACGTATCGATCCGATTCGGCCCCACGGTCGCGCTCGACGACGTGACTCTCCGGTTCCACCCCGGCACGGTCCATGCGCTCCTCGGTGAGAACGGCGCCGGAAAGAGCACGCTCGCGCGCGTGATCGCGGGAGAGGCGTCGCCCACTGCGGGACGCGTCGAGTTCCGCGGGACGCCGCTGAGCGGTGCGGGGGCGTCGCGCGTACGCGCGCGCGCTTGCCTCGTCCACCAGGAACTCGCGCAGTGGCCCCACCTCACGGTCGCCGAGAACATCGTCCTGCGGGGAGCGATGGGGCTGTTTCGTCGCTTCGATGCAACCGACTGCGCGTCGACGGCACGGCGCGTCCTCACGCGTTTGGGTTCGACGGTCGACCCGGCGTCGCTCGTGGGCGATCTCTCGCCCTCGGATCAGCGACTCGTTCAAATCGCGGCCGGTCTCCTCGCCCTCGAGCAGGCTGGAGATCGAGGCGTGATCGTCTTCGACGAACCCACGGCGGGACTCGGACCAACGCAAGCACGCGCCGTGCTCGGCCTCGTGCGATGCCTCCGCGACGAAGGCCACACGGTGATCTTCGTCTCTCACAGTCTGGAGGAAGTGGCGGCTGCCGCCGATCGCATCGTCGTCTTGCGCGATGGCCAGGTCGTCATGGATCGGGCCGCGCCTGAGGCGACGCGGCACGGAATCCTCGAGGCCATGATCGGGAGGGAGATTCCCGCGTCCGTGCCGCGGCCAGCAGTCCAGGCGGCACCCGTCCCCCGCCTCGCCGTCACCGACCTGACCTCGCCGGGGCGCATCACCGGCGTGACCCTGAACGTCGATGCCGGTGAGATCGTGGGACTCGCGGGCCTTGCAGGCTCGGGGCGATCGTCGCTCGTTCTCGCGGTCGCGGGCGTCATCCCAACCCGCGGAACCATGCGCGTCGACGGACGCCCGATCGGGCCATGCGGCCCCACATCGATGCGGCGCGCGGGGATCGTGCTCCTGTCTGAGGAGCGCGCGGCGACGGGGCTCCTCCCGACCGTTTCGATCACGGAGAACGTCCTCCTGCCCAATGCGCGGCTCGCCACCGACCCGGCGGCCCGCGAGCTTGCCGCCCGCCAGCTCGAGCGATGTCGGGTGAAAGCCCCTCGCCCACAGTCTTTGCCCAGCGAGCTTTCCGGTGGCAATCAACAGAAGGTCCTGCTGGCGAGGTGCCTGCTCTGCGACCCGCCGATCCTCCTCCTGGACGAACCCACGCGCGGAGTCGACATCGGAGCCAAGGCAGAGATCCACGGGCTCATTCGCGAGGCGGCGGTCAGCGGTTCCGCGGTCCTCGTCGCAAGCTCCGATCTCCCCGAGCTGATCCAGCTTTGCGATCGCGTCCTCGTCATGCGTCGCGGTCGCATCTGCGGCGAAGTGTGCAGCCCGGACCTCACCGAGATGGCGATCCTCCGGCTCGCGACGGGGACGGCCGACTGAGACCCCGACCTCGCGCGCGATTCCAAGCGGCGATGCGAGCGCGCCGCGGCGCGGTCCCCGTCGTCACGGCACGCCAGCCGGCGGAAAATTGCGCCCCGCTCACGCCGCACCGGCAGGGCCGTAGGAATGCCTGGTGGGGCGCGACGTCCCTGGCTCGATACCTCTACAGTGGGACCCCCTCAATCGGATGCGCCGGTCGTACCGGTCGCTCCTCCAAGGCGTCGCGCCCCGCTGATCTTCACCCGCCGCTCGTCTGAGCACCTCGGGATCCGGGAGTCAGGTCGACGCGTCGTCAGTAGCTGCGTCGCATGCGACGCGGACGCTTCTTGAAGAGCCCGCTGCCGGGCTTGATCGGGGGCAAGGGATCCGTGTCCCGCGTCCTCAGCGCGTCGAGGTCGGCCAGAAGCTCCGTCGGCGTCTGATAGCGATCGCGCGGATGCTTGGCGAGCATCTTCAATACGACGCGCTCCGTCAGCGGATGCACGGTGGGCATGCGTTCCCGGAGCGGCGTCGGATCCTCGTTCAGGTGCTTTACCATGATGACCGCCGGGTTCTGTCCGTCGAACGGCGGCACGCCTGTGAGCAGGTGATAGAACGTCGCGCCCAACGAGTAGATGTCACTGCGGATGTCGATCCCGCCCTCGCCGCGCGCCTGTTCCGGCGAGATGTAGTTGGGCGTGCCGACCGTCGACCCGCGCTCCGTGCTGCCGCTCTCGATGGCCACGTCCTTCGCCAGGCCCAGATCGCAGAGCTTGGCGACGCCGCCCTCAACGATCATCACGTTGTCCGGCTTCACGTCACGGTGGACCAGTCCTTGCTCGTGTGCATGCTCGAGTGCGTGGGCCACCTGCGTGACGATGTTGATGGCGCGGTCCTCGTCCATCGCGCCGCCGCGCTTGAGGATCTGCAGGAGCGTCGGCCCCTCGCAATACTCCATGGCGAAGTAGTAGACGCCGCCGGCCTCGCCCGCGTCGAAGCCCTGAACCACGTTCGGGTGGTTGAGTCGTCCGATCACGCGCGCCTCCTTCATGAAGCGCCGGACGTAGGGCTGATTGTTCGAGAGGAATGGCGCGAGGATCTTGATGGCGACGATCCGATCGAGGTTCAGCTGCCGCGCCTTGTAGACCGTTCCCATGGAGCCTCGGCCCAGTCGCTCGAGGAGCTTGTAACCCGGGATGCGGAACGCGTCCTTCACGCGCTGAACCGTCTCGTTGAGCTTCTTGAACTGATCGTCCGTCAGCACACCCGTTTCCTGCAGGATGGCGGCGAGTGGCTTCGGAACGAGTCCCAGGTCCCGCATCTTGACCTGCAGTTCGCGCGCGGACGCGACCTTCTGGTCGTTCACCCAACCCTCACGGCGTGCAGCGCGCAGGAACAGTTCGTCGTCGCTCGGGAGATTCTCGATTTCTGCTGTCATGCGAGGTCGTCTGGATCGCGTTCAGAGGTTGACGTGAATCCCCACGCTCCGCAGGTAGTCGCGCTGCCGCTCGAGCATGGCGCGACGGGCGTCGGGATCGGCGTCATCGTAACCGCACAGGTGCAGCATCCCGTGGCACACGTAGAAGTACAGCTCGGCCAGGGGCTCATGCCCACGTTCGTGGGCCTCGTGTTCGGCGAACTCGGCAGAGATCAGGATGTCACCCGCGGTGTCCGGGTCGCCTTCATCGCTGAGGTCGAACGTGATCACGTCCGTCGCCCAGTCGTGCCCCAGGTGCTCCCGGTTGGCCTCGTGGATCGCGGCGTCATCCACGACGCGAACGCAGAGCTGAAGACGTCGATCCTCGCCGGTTTCCACGAGGTGCAGCAGCCGTGCGAGGATCGCCGGATCCATCGTCATCCGGCGATCGTCGTAGACCACCTCGATCATCGAAGGTCCCGTCAGTGGGTGCGGCGCGGGCGCTCGGACCGACCGCCCCGACCGTCACGGGCCGAGTTGCCCTGGGAGGGTGAGGTTGCCGATCGGTGTCGCGAATCAGGGGCGTCGTCGGCCCCATGGTGGCGGTCGCGGTCGGACTCACGGCGATGGCTCCGCGGCTCGTCCTCGAACTCGGGGGGACCGATCCCCTCCTCGTCCTGCGCGTAGGCCTTGAGCACGTCCTGGACGACCGGATGGCGGACGATGTCGCCCTTGGCGAAGTGGATGAAGGACACGCCGGCGATGCCCTCGAGAATCCGGTGGGCGTGAATGAGCCCGGACGTCTTGTGCGCGGGCAGGTCGACCTGCGTGACGTCCCCGGTGACGATCATCTTCGACCGCTCGCCGAGGCGCGTCAGGAACATCTTCATCTGGGCGATCGTCGAGTTTTGCGCTTCGTCCAGGATGATGACGGCGTGGTCGAGGGTTCGGCCGCGCATGTACGCCAGGGGCAGGATCTCGATGATCTCCTCCTCGACGTATCGCTTGAGCTGACCCCGCGGCAAGAGGTCGTTCAGGGCGTCGTACAGCGGGCGCAGGTACGGGTTGATCTTCGCCTGGAGGTCACCCGGGAGGAAACCCAGGCTCTCGCCCGCCTCGATCGCAGGCCGGCACAGGACGATCTTCCGGTACTGCGCCGCGCGGAGGAACCGCACCGCCGACGCGACCGCCAGGTAGGACTTGCCGGTTCCGGCCGGGCCCACCCCGAACGTGATCGTGTTTGCTGCGATGGCGTCGAGGTAGAGCTGTTGGTTCCGACTGCGCGCCGACACCGTGAGCCGCTCGCGCCCATCGCCGTTCGCGTGTCCGTGCCCGTTGCCGTTCCCGTTGCCGCCGTGATCGTGGGCATGCCCGTGGTGATCGTCGTCGCGGCCGTTGGCATGTCGTTCGCGAAAGAGCTTCTCCACCGTCGCGGGGTCCGTCTGCCCGCCGTCACGGAAGAGCGTCAGCGCGTGTTCCACCGTCCGGAGAGCCTCGTCGATCGCGGCGGCGTTGCCTTTCAGCCGCAACTGTCCACCCCGGCTGATGGCCTCGACCCCGAGCAGGCGCCGCAGGAGGTGGAGGTTGCGGTCCAGGTGGCCGTAAAGGAAGCGTTCCTCTTCGAGATCCCGCAGCGCGATGGTCCGTTCGATCAACCGGCTCTCCTTGGGTCGGGGCTACGCCTCGTCAGCGCAACCAGAACAGGAGCAAAGTGTACCCGGTGGGCGCAGAAAGGATGAAGCTATCGACAAGGTCCAGCATTCCGCCGAATGCCGGAAGCACGGCGGCCGAGTCCTTGACACCGACCGCTCTCTTGATCATCGATTCGGCCAGATCCCCGAGTTGAGTCGTGACTGCGATCACGACACCAAATACGGCGGCGTGGCCCGGCGTGAGCATTCCGCGCACGGGTCCGAACCAGGAAAAAGCCGCATACGACCAGAGCGTGCCCAAAAAGAGGCCGGCGAGCGCTCCCTCGACGCTCTTGTTGGGGCTAACCCCTGGCGCGAGCTTGTGGCGCCCGAGCGCACTCCCGACGAGGTACCCACCGATGTCGTTCAGCTTGGACGCCAGCAGCGTGACGACGAGCAGCCACGAACCGATGCCGGTACCGGGCGTGAACCCCGAGAACCCAAGAAGGACCCAGGTCCGGCCGAGAGGGTATCTGACCGTCTCCCCGATGAAGCAGATCTCGTTCAGGGCCGCCATCGGGTAGGCGACGAGAAAGAGCCCGAACGTGGCGGCCGCCACCGACTCGAAGTCGAGGGGCTCGACCGCGGAGGTACGACGCGCCAGCACCGTGACGACGAGCGGGATGGCCCCGCACATGCCGAGGATCACTTCGAAGACGTCGCCCGAAACCCGTTCGATCCCGGCGAGTTCGGCGGCGGACCGCCAGAACATCAGGATCGACCCGGCCACGATCACGGACCACCGCATCTTGGGTGTGATCGCCCGCGCGCAGATCTTCAGGTACTCGAGGAGGGCGACGAGTCCGACCGCGCCCGCAACGAGGGGGGCGAAACGGAAGGCTCCGTCCCGCGCATCGGCGAGCGTGATTCCAACCACGACGGCGACGAGCAGCGAACCGATGGAGATCCGGACACCGAGGCGGCGCTGGCTCACACGAGCTCTTCCTTGAGCAGGCCGCCGAACTTCCGCCGGCGGCGCCCGAAGTCCGCGAGCGCTTCCGCGAGCTGCTCGCGTCGGAAGTCGGGCCAGCACTTGCGCGTGGTGAAGATCTCGGCGTACGACACCTGCCACATGAGGAAGTTGCTGATCCGATACTCGCCGGCGGTCCGGATGAGCAGGTCCACGTCGGGCATCTCTGGCAGGTAGAGACGTGACGCCAGCGCGGCCTCGTCGACGTCCTTCTGGGCGAGACGGCCGGCGCGGACGTCGTCGATGAGCGACTGCGCGGCGTCGACGATCTCGGCACGGCCGCCGTAGTTCAGCGCGAGCACGAGGGACATGCCGGTGTTCCTCGCCGACATCTGCTCGGTCTTGCGCAGCTCCTTCACGACCTTGTCCGGGAGTTCGTCGATCCGCCCGCAACTGCGCAGGCGGATGTTGTTCTCCATGATCGTCGGACGCTCGGCGATCAGGAATCGCTTGAGGAGGACCATCAGGTAGCGGATCTCGGTTCGCGGACGCGTCCGGTAGTTTTCCGTCGAGAGCGCGTAGAGCGTGAGCCAGCCGAGGTGCGCCTGGGCGCACGCCGTCACGCAATCGCGCACGGAGGTCACGCCTTCGCGATGTCCGCGCGTGCGCGGCCACCCGCGTTCACGCGCCCAACGGCCGTTGCCGTCCATGATCACCGCGACGTGGCGCGCCCCGTAGAGGTTCACCGGCCGTCCCTCCGAACGAGCTGACCGCGCTCCGGGCCCGTCGAGACGGCGGTGATCGGGACGTTCAGGCACGACTCGAGGAACTCGATGTACCTGCGGAGGTTCAGCGGAAGGTCCTCGTATCGGCGAACGTCCGCGAACTCTTCCTTCCATCCTGGGAAGACACGATAGGCCGGCTCCACCCCCACGAGGTCCGAGCTGGACGGAAACCTCGTCGACTCCGAGTTGCCCGTGCGGTAGGCCACGCAAACCTTGATCTCGTCGACGCCACAGAGAACGTCGGCCTTCGTCAACGTGATCTCGTCCACGCCGTTCGCCTGAATGGCGTAGCGGGCGGCGACGGCGTCGAACCAACCGCAACGCCGCGGTCGACCCGTCGTCGCGCCGAACTCCTTTCCGCGGGTGCGGATGAGGTCGCCGACCGGGCTGATCTCCTCGCTCGGGAACGGCCCGGCACCCACGCGCGTGCAATAGGCCTTGGCGATCGCGATCACGCGGTCGAGCTGTTTGGGCGCCACACCGCATCCGAGGAGCAAGCCCGCGACGTACGTGTTGCTGGACGTCACGTAGGGGTAGGTGCCGTGATCGATGTCGAGCATCGTCCCCTGCGCACCCTCCAGGTAGACCTCGCGACGATCGCGGATCGCCGCGTGGACGCGCTCGACCGTGTCGGTCACGAGCGGCGCGAGGCGCCGCGCCGCCGCGAGCATGGGAGAGAGAAGCGCATCGCGCTCGAGCGGTTTGCGCCCGTAGGCAGCGAGGAGTCGGTTCTTCGCATCGAGCTGCTGATCGAACAGCGCGACGAAGCGGTCTTCACGAATGAAATCGCCGGCGACGATCCCGGTCCGCGAAGCCTTGTCGGCGTAGGTCGGGCCGATGCCTCGCCCCGTCGTCCCGATCTTCGCGGCGCCGCGCAGGTCTTCGCCGAGCTTGTCGATCTCCTTGTGCCACGGCAGCACCATGTGCGCGCGGTCCGAGATGAACAGCCGGTCCGTCAACGTGTATCCCGCCGCCTCCAGCGACGTGATCTCGTCGACGAGTTGCAGCGGGTCGATGACGACACCGTTGCCGATGACGCCCGTGACGTGCTGATAGAGGATCCCACTCGGAACGAGGTGCAGCACCCGCTTCTGCGTCCCGACGATGACGGTGTGGCCGGCGTTCGCTCCGCCCTGACAGCGGACGACCATGTCCACACGAGACGAGAGCGCGTCGACGACCTTGCCCTTGCCCTCGTCACCCCATTGGAGTCCGACCAACGCACTGACGGGCATCAGGCCGCTCCCTGGCTGGCGTCGACGAGAGCCTTGAACTGGCGGAACAGGTACAGCGAATCGTGAGGACCGGGCGCCGCTTCCGGGTGATATTGGACGCTGAACGCCGACTCCCCGGGCAACTCCAGGCCTTCGCACGTGCCGTCGTTCAGATTGATGTGTGTCACCTTGGCTCGCGGCTGGGGAACCGACGCGGGGTCCACGGCGAATCCGTGGTTCTGTGCCGTGATTTCCACCTGGCCCGTCCGCAGGTTCTTCACGGGCTGGTTCGAGCCGTGGTGCCCGAACTTGAGTTTGAACGTCTTCGCTCCGATCGCCTGGCCAAGGAGCTGATGCCCGAGGCAGATGCCGAAGATCGGCTTCTTCCCCAGGAGGTCGCGGATCGTCTGGACCTCGTTCGCGAGGACGCTCGGGTCGCCAGGTCCGTTGGAGAGGAACACCCCGTCGGGACTCTCCGCGAGCACGTCCTTGCAACTCGCCGTACTGGGAAGGACCACGACGTCGAATCCCACGTCCACGAGCGAACGGAAGATGTTCTCCTTCGCGCCGTAATCGATCGCGACGACCTTGGGGCGGCGGCCGGTCGCTCCCGCCGGTGCGAGGGCGGGCTGCATCTCGCGGTCGTAGGCCTCGCTCCAGGTGAACCGCTTGCCGCGGGTCACCTCCTTGACGAGGTCGCGCCCCACGAGCGGTGGCGCAGCCTTCACGCGACGGATCAGCTCGTCCGGGTCGGTCACCTCGGTCGAGATCAGCGCCGTCATCGCGCCCTGGTCGCGGATCTTCCGCGTGAGCCGGCGCGTGTCGAGCCCTTCGATCCCGAGGATGTGGTTGCGCGCGAGCCAGTCCGAGAGCGACTCCCTCGATCGATAGTTGCTCGCGATCGCCGACAACTCGCGGACCACGAACCCCGAGAGCCACGGGCGCTCGGACTCGTCGTCCTCCAGCGTGATCCCCGTGTTTCCGATGAGCGGGGAGGTCATCACGACGATCTGGCCGCGGTACGACGGATCGGTGAGAACCTCCTGGTAGCCCGTGAGACTCGTGTTGAACACGATCTCGCCGCTGGCCTCACCGCGTGCGCCGAACGCACGTCCCGAGAAGATCGTTCCGTCCTCGAGCACCAATCGCGCGTCGAATCGCGCCGTCATCCGTTCTCCTCCGAAGTCTGGGTCGTTCGATTGACGAGCGCCGCAGAGTAGCCCGCACCAAATCCGTTGTCGATGTTGACGACCGAGACGTTGGGCGCGCAACTGTTCAGCATGGTGAGCAACGCCGCGAGCCCTCGCAACGACGCCCCGTATCCGACGCTCGTCGGGACGGCGATCACCGGGCAGGCGACGAGGCCGCCGACCACGCTGGCGAGTGCCCCCTCCATGCCCGCCGCGACGACCACCACGCGCGCCGTGCGCAGGAGTTCCAGTTGCGAGAGCAACCGGTGGATGCCGGCCACTCCCACGTCATGGACGCGCTCGACGGCCGCGCCGAGGGCGGTCGCCGTCACCGCAGCCTCCTCAGCCACCGGTAGATCGGCAGTCCCCGCGGAGACGACCACCACCCGGCCGACGGGTTTGCGCGGGGCCCGATCGGCGTGGACGACCGCGGCCGTCTCGTGGTGCTCCGCCGAGGGGATCTCAGACTGGATCGCCAGTGCCTGGTCCCGAGTCACGCGCGTTGCGAGCACCCGTCCTGAGTGCTCGAAAATGCGCGCGGCGATTGCCGCGATCTGCCCGACCGTCTTGCCGGGTCCGAAGATCACCTCGGGAAACCCACAGCGGCGCTCCCGGTCCAGGTCGACACGGGCGAAGCCGAGCGGCGATTCGGGCTGAAGTCGATGCGCAGCCTGACCGGGTGTGAGCCGGCCACTTGCAACGTCGGCAAGGACATCGAGCAGCGACGCATCGTCACGCATCCGGGCGCGCTCCATGGGACCCGGCGATGGCTTCGGCCGGGAGGGTGCGCGCGCACGGTGGCGCCGCTGACCCGGGGCGACAGAACACGGCAGGCGCCGCGCTCCCCGGGGGGTTCCCCGGGCGCCCGTTCTAACCGCTCGCAGGCCGGGTGCAACGTGCCGGATCCGACCGCACCCACTCGCCCCGAACACGGACGCGCAGGGGAAGCGTGTCAGCTCCCCGTTGATGAAACGTGAAGAACCCCTGGGCAGCGACCATCGCGGCGTTGTCCGTGCAAAGAGACGGCGGCGTCAGGTGGACCGCGAACCCCTCCTTGCGGCCGCGTTCGGTCAGCGCGAGCCGCAACGGTCCGTTGCACGCCACTCCCCCGCCGACGGCGACGCGGCGGATCCCGGTCATCTGGACCGCCCGCGACACCTTCGCCACCAACGTGTCGACGACGGCAGCCTGGAACGACGCGGCCACGTCGGCGACGGTCACTCCAGGAAGGAGCTCGGTCCTGGCGCGCCCGTCGGCGTTCTGCCCGAAGCAGCGATACTTGACGGCGGTCTTCAGGCCCGAGAACGAGACGTCGAGCGCATCCGGATCGAGCAGGGGCCGCTTGAATGGAAACGCCCGCGGATCGCCGTCGCGAGCGACCTTCTCCACGGCGGGGCCGCCGGGGTATCCGAGCCCCAAGGCCGCGGCCACCTTGTCGAACGCCTCTCCCGCGGCGTCGTCCAACGTGGCGCCCAGAAGCTCGTGTTCACAGGCGTTCCTCGAGCGGAAGATGTGCGTGTGGCCGCCGCTGACGACGAGGGAGATCAGCGGGTAGTCGATGGCCTCGCCCTCGATGAGGAACGGCGCGCACAGGTGTGCCTCGACGTGATTGACCCCGACGATGGGGATTCCCGACGACTGCGCCAACCCCTCTGCGGCGGCGACGCCGAGCAGCAACGAGCCCACGAGACCCGGCTCGCACGTGACGGCGATGAGGCCGATCTGCGCGAGCGTCACGCCCGCGTCGCCTATCGCGGCGTCGAGCACCGGGAGAATTCCCAGGGTGTGTTCGCGCGCGGCGATCTCGGGCACGACTCCGCCCCAGCGCTTGTGGCGCGCGACCTGGCTCGACACGACCGACGAGAGAACCCGCCGGCCGTCCAGCACGACGGACGCCGCCGTCTCGTCGCAGGATGTCTCGATTCCGAGTGTGAGCATGTTCACCGCTTCGCGACCGATGTATCGACGACCTCGCCGTGGAGGAGGTGGAGACCCGCCGACAGCTGCGGGTCTTCCGACGGCTCGCCTGTGAGGGACGCACGCGCCAGGACCTCACGCCGAACCTCCGGATCGTAATGAAGGACCTCGATGGCGCGCGTGATGCGTTCACGAGCCGCGTCGTCCACGCGAACGACCACATCCGGGAGTATGCCGTAGGTTTCCTGGCGGTCGGGCCGCGGCGCGACCTGCCGCTCGATGCACCGCTCTGCCGGAGTGTAGTAATGAGCCGTCGTGATCTTCATGCCGCCAGCCCACGACTGGAACGCCTGCACTTCCTGCACGACACCCTTCCCGTAGGTCCGCTCGCCGGCGATCGCCGCGACGTGCATGTCCTGGAGCGCGCCGGTGAGGATCTCGGCCGCCGAGGCCGTCTGATTGTTGACGAGGACCACGGTGGGCAGTTCGTGGAGCGGCGCCGCGGGAGTGGCGCGGTTCTCGGAGTATCGCGCGCGGCCCCGCGTCCGGACGATGACGCCGTCCGTGATCCACTCGTCGGCAATCTCGACCGCGGAGTCGAACGTCCCGCCCCGGTTGAAGCGAAGGTCCAGAACCAACCGTTTCAGACCGCGTCGCCGCAGGTCGGCGATCGACCGATTGAACGCCTGCGCCGTGTTGGTCCGGAAGGCCGTGATCCGGACGTGGGCGACGCCGTCCTCTCCGGGCAGCATTCGCGCGTGGACGGTGGGCGTGTCGAACGTGTCGCGGCGGATCGTGACGTCGCGCGGTGAGCCTCCGTTGCGAGCCGCCACCGTGACGGCGACTCGCGTACCTGCGGGACCACGCAGATCGCGCGCGGCTTCGTCGAAGCGCTTCGCGGCGTCGACGGGCTTGCCGGCGATCGTCACCAGGCGCTCCCCGGCCCGCAAACCGACCTCGGCCGCGGGGCTCCCGGGTACGACGTAGCCGATCACGAGCGCTTCGCCGATGGCGCTCATGTCGACGCCGATGCCGAGCATCTCGCCGCGCGTCTCCTGCTGGAAGTCCTCCCACTCGCCCGGCACGTAGAGCCGGGAGTGCGGGTCCAGCTCGCCTACCAGGCTCTTCACCGCGGCGTACACGAGCTTCTCGTGATCCACTTCGGTCACGTAGTCGTGATCGATCCGACTCATCACCTCACGGTAGAGAGCGTCGCCCGGCACCGCCTCCGCACGCCGGCCGTCCATGCGGGACGACACCACGTGGATGAAGAACGCGACCGACACGACGAGGAGGAGTGTGGTCACGCCGAGGAGGATCCACGCCCGCAGCTCGCTCACGGGTCCGCGGCTCCGTACAGCGCGGCCATGTCGGACGGGAGGAGCAGTCGGCTCCCGACCTTGATTCCATGTTTGGCCGAGAATCCGGGTGCCACCTCGAGGACGAGCCTGCAGGGCTTCCCGCTCGAGAAGCGTTCCAACTCGTCGTCCTTCGCGCCGGGCTTCGGCGGATCCATCGTGCGCATGGCGATGACGCTCCCGTCGTCGGCGACGAACAGGATGTCGATCGCCATGAGGCAGTCCTTCATCCAGTACTCGTGTGTGTCCGCGTTGCGATACACGAAGAGCAGGCCCTCGTTCGGCGCGAGGCTCGTCCGACCTCCGAGCCCGCGCGAGCGATCCGCCGAGCGCAGCGCAAGACCCGAGTGTACGGTCACGTCCCCGAACCCGATGTCGACGACGTTCGAGACGGGACGGGGCACCGGTTTCGTTTCGGGCGCCGTGGACGGTGGCGTCGTGCCTGCGCGACGGTCGGCCGGAAGCTCGCTCACGCGCGGCTCGTCGACCTTCGCCGGCGAGTTCGACGGCGCGGCGGTGGCCGTACCGGCGCCGTGCGTGTCCGCCGGCTCGGCGTGCGAGCACGCGAGAAGTGCCAGCGACAACCAGACCATCATCCGTTTCACTTGAGGATCTCCTCCAGTTCGGCGGCAGTCGGAACGCAGTTCGCCCGATCGAAAGTCGTCGGAACGGCGGCAGTCGAGCCGGGCACCTCATCGGCGAACAGAGCGGCGTTGCGGGAGCTCTTGGCGCGGGCGGCCGCGACGAACCACCAGGCCCGCACGGTCGCATCGCGCGCACGGCTTGGCGAGGACGCAGAGAGGATCACCACGTGAAGGGCACGCGCCGCCTCCGCGGTCGGTATTCCCGGGGGTGACGCGAGCGCGCTCCGACGGCCGCGCGGCGTCCACTCCGACCGACCGTCCGGAAAGATCACCACGTGGAACGGCGGCCCCTCCTCCAGATCCGATTGCGGGAGCTCGTCGCCCACGATGGGATGGAAGACGATCGCCTTGGCGAAGATGGGCCAGTTGCCAGTGCCGATGAATGCTTCGACGCGGGACATCGCCTCGCGGCGCGACTCGGCGGCGCGGCGCGCGCTCGATCCTTGCAGGCGCGGGAACTCCGGATCGGGACCGGCGGTGACCTCGTCGATCGAGCGTCCGATCCGCGGCCGATCGGCAAGCCCCGGCTCACCGCGCTCCCGCAACTGGGCGCCGGTCACGCACACGGCGATCGCCAAGAGGCCTGCGAGGAGAAGCACGAACCGATCATCGGCGGTCATCGCGGCCTTCCGCTCGTTCGAGCCGCCTCGAATCCCAGGTCCTGCAACGCGCGGACGATCGCATCCACGTGGAGGCCCACCACGTTGTCGAAGGGCCCGTCCAACCCGGAGATGAATCGACGTGCCGCCCCCTGGATGCCATAGGCGCCGGCCTTTCCGAGCCACTCCTCGCTGGCGACGTACTCGTCGATCTCCGAGTCCGGCAGTTCTCTCATGGAAACGAGCGTCCGCGTGACCCCGCCAATCTCGGCGCCGTCGGCTGTCCGCACCACGCAGTGCCCGGTGACCACGAGGTGCGTGCGGCCGGAGAGTCTGCGGAGGATCTCGCGCGCGTGCTCGTCGTCCTCGGCCTTGCCGAGGCTTTCGTCGTCCACCGCGACGACCGTGTCTGCGCCGACGACGAAGGCCGGTCCGCAGGACGCCGCGACGGCGCGGGCCTTCTCCCGCGCAAGGTGGGCCGCCAGCTCGGCGGGATCCGGGATCACGACCGACTCCTCGTCCACCGCAGGATCGAAGACCTCGAACGTGAACCCACGCTCGCCCAATAGCTGGCGTCGCCGGGGCGACGTGGAAGCGAGAACGAGGCGTTGATCGCTCGCGCGCCCAGGAGCCGTGAGCTGGTTCATCTCACCCATCTTAGAGGAGTTTGCGATTCCTGCCCGCGCGCGCATGGCCGAGTCGATCGGCATGACCCACCTGAACGAGAGCGCGCCGACGTCGTCGCGCACGGAACGGTTCACTTGCGGGCTTTTGGCTTGACCTTGGGAGCAGGCCTGGCGGCTTTCGACTTCGCCTGTGCCTTCGCGGCCGCGGCCTTCTTCTTGTCGGCGATGGCCTGCTTCTTCGCAGCCTTGGCCTCAGCTGCGGCGGCCGCCTCGGCGCGGTCGCGCGACCGCTCGACCTCCTGTTTTCCCGTCGGGCACATCTCGTTCAACGCGCACCCGTCGCAGGCCGGAGCCTTCGCGTGACACGACTCCTCGGACAGGACGTACAGGAGGAACTGCGCGACGATCACGTCGGCCTCGGGCGTGAACTCGAGGAACCGCTGTCGGATCGCCGTGGACGCCGACTTGGGCTCGACGAGTCCGAGCCGTGCGAGGATCCGCGGGAGGCCGCCGTCGACGATGACGTCGGGCTTCGGCGCGCGGTGAAGCGTGAGCATCGCCGGGTAGGCGAACGACCGCTCGGAGAGGTACTGGAAGAGCCTGTTCTTCTTCTTCGCAGCGTCGTCCCCACCATGCGGATCGGCGAGGAAGTCCAGGTTCAATCGGTTGAACTTCAGGTAGATCATCGACAGGAGGTCGACGATCTGTTCCGCCTTCTGGAGTGCGTGCTTGTCCCCGACCGAGTTGACCTTCGCCGCGATCTCGCGGATCGGCGTCACCCGGACGTCGTTCCAGTCGACGTAGTCGGTCTGCAGGCGCTTGAGGACCTGGCGGGCCTTCTTGGTGTTCGAGCCCCGGGCGAGGAGCAGCAGGATCAGCTGCTCCAGTGGACGCGGCTCGTCGAGTTCACGCGGACCGCCGATCCTCGGTTCGAGTACGGCGATGATTTCAGCGATGAAGGCCTTGGCGTCCACGAGTGGCTATTGCGATCAGGCCTTCGGCTCTTCCTTCTTCGGCGCGGCGGGCTTGGCCGCCTTCTTCTTCGCGGGCGGCTTCGCGGACCCGCCCGGCTTCTTGGGCATCAGCGGCTTCGCCGTGGCCTCCACCGTGCGGCCCGTGCGCCGGCGTGCCGCCTTGCGCTGGACGCTGTGCGTGTCGTTCCGCTTCTCGATCTTCTTGCGGTCGTAGAAGCGGACCTTCTCGCCTTGCAGGTACGCCGTGATGATCTCGGACGGCTTGGCGCCCTTGCCGATCCAGTACTGGAGGCGATCGACGTCGAGCTTCCACTCGGTGCCGGTCGAGAGCATGGGGTCGTAGTAGCCCAGCTGCTCGATGATCCGACCATCGCGGCGCGTGCGCGAGTCGTACACACCGATGCGATAGAACGGACGGTTCAAGCGACCCGTGCGGGTCAGACGAATGCGGACTGCCATGAGGTCTTCCTATTTTCGTTTCTTTTTTCGCGCCTCGGCACGCGCCTGGCGCTCCGAATATTGCCGGTACGCTCGAACCTGATCCATGTCGAACAGGTTCACCCCGGCGCGCTGCATGCGGACGAGTTCCTTCTCTTTTTCCTTGCGAAGCTTGCGCGTCGGGTCGAACAGGCTGCCGAGGATACCCATCTTCTTGAGCTCGGCGAACTGCTTCTTGAGTTCCTTGAAGCCGCGCATGACTTCGTTGACTTGCTCGAGGCTGACGCCGGCGCCCTTGGCGATTCGCTCGCGGCGGCTCGTGTTGAGCACCTCCGGGTGGTGCCGCTCGAGAGGGGTCATGGAGAGGATGATCGCTTCCGATCGCGGGAATTCCTTCTCGTCGATCGGCATGTTCTGAAGCTGGGCGCCGATTCCCGGGAGCATTCCCAGGACGTCCTTCAGGGGGCCCATCTTCTTCAAGCGTTGAAGGAGGCTGAGGAAGTCCGCCAGATCGAACGACCCGAGGAAGATCTTCTCCGCCTGCGCCTTCGCCTCCTCCTGGGTGATGGCCTCCTGGGCCTTCTCCACCAGCGAGACGACGTCGCCCATGCCGAGGATCCGCTCGGCCATCCGGTTGGGGTAGAACGCATCGAGCTTGTCGAGCTTCTCCCCCAGACCGACGAACTTGATGGGCTTTCCCGTGACGGTCTTGACCGAAAGCGCGGCACCACCGCGCGCGTCGCCGTCGAGCTTCGTGAGGATGACTCCCGTGAGCGGCAGCCGGTCGTTGAACGCCTTGGCCGAATTCACCGCGTCCTGGCCGGTCATGGCGTCGCACACGAGGAAGATCTCGTGCGGTGCCGTGCGGCGGGCGACGTCCGCGACCTCGTCCATCAACGCGTCGTCGATGTGGAGGCGCCCGGCCGTGTCCAGGATCAGGACGTCGACGCGGTTCGCACGTGCCTGCGCGAGCGCATGCTCGCAGACGATGGGCGGCTTGAAGCCGGTCTCGGCGAACACCGGAACGCCCAGGTCCTGCCCCAGAACCTTGAGCTGTTCGACGGCCGCCGGACGCTGGAGGTCCGCTGCGACCAGCATCACGGACTTCTTCGACTTGTTCTTGAGGAAGTGGGCGAGCTTGCCGCAGGTCGTCGTCTTGCCCGACCCCTGGAGACCGGCCATGAGAATGACCGTCGGCCCCGGCGTCGCGAACTGGATCTGGGCCGCCTCCGGCCCCATGAGCGCCGTCAGCTCGTCGTGGATGATCTTGATGATCATCTGACCCGGGTTGACCCCGGTGAGCACGTCCGCGCCCAGCGCCTTGGTGCGGACTTTCTCGATGAATTCGCGGGCGACCGCCAGGTTTACGTCGGCTTCCAGCAGCGCGACGCGGACCTCCCGGAGAGCGTCCTTGACGTTCTCTTCGGTGATCTTGGTCGTACCCGAGAACTTCTGGAGGAAGCTCTGGAAGCCTTTGGAGAGGGAGTCGAACATGCCGTGTCGCGGACGCCGAGTCGGGGGCGTCCGCCGCCGAGGGCGGGGACTGTAACTTGAGCCCCAGACGCCCCAAAGACGCGAACACGGGATCGCCGCGCGGCGCCCGAACCTTTTCTTTGCTGGCGTCCCCCGATAGACTTTTCGCCCTTAACCGTCGCGGGGAAGGGTTTTCCGTACCGCTTCAGTGCTGACCCCAGCTCTGACCCGATCCCTGCTTCACACCTCCCGGAGCGCCTCATGATGAATGCGGACTCTGGTGCCCCTGCAATGAGTGCGGAGGCGCCGTCCATTGACGTTTGGAGCTTCGCCGCAGAGAAGAACCCGACGCTCGACCAACTCCTTTCGATCAAGGATGCAGTCCTCCTCAACCGGTCCGCGAAGAACGCGCTCGAGCGCAAGCTCGATGGTCTCGGCGAGTCCGGTGCGGACGCACGCAACGGAGGGATCGCCCGGTGGATGCTCGCGCAGTATCACCGAGCCTATCCCCTCCTGAAGTCCGCCGGCGGCAACAACGCGACGATGCAGTTCCTGCTGGCCGAGTGCTGCCTGCGCGCCGAAGTGTCGGAAGGGACGCCGCGCCCCATGCGCCGCCCCGACCTCGCGGTGAAGACGCTCGCGAAGCACGAGGCGCTGTGGAGCGATCCGCGCGTCTGGACGCTCTACCTCGACGCGCTCCTCTTCGACGAGAACCGCGACGGCTTCGCGGAAGCACTCGGGAAGATGCCTGCCGCCGCCAAGAACACGGCGCACGCCAAGTACTACCAGGGCCGGCTCGTCGAGTTCGAGGGCGATCCCGCTGCTGCCGCTGCGCTGTACGAGCAAGCTCTCGAGCAGGAGCCGACGCACCGCAACGCGATGTTCCGTCTCGCGTTCTGCTGCGACGTCATGGGCGAAGACGCTCGCGCCATCGGCTACTACGAGCAGCTCTCCCGCATGAAGCCGCTCAACACGCACGCGCTCTTGAACCTCGGCGTGCTGTACGAGGATCAAGGCCGATACAACGACGCCGTCGCCTGCTACCGCACGGTCATCGTCAACTTCCCGAATCACCGTCGCGCACGGCAATACCTTCGGGACGCGGAAGCGTCGATCGGCATGGTCTTCGACGACGACCACGACCGTCGCCACGATCGCAATAGCGCCATGCTGCGCGTGCCGATCGCCGACTTCGAGCTTTCCGTGCGCGCTCGAAACTGCCTCGCGAAGATGAACATCCAGACGCTGGGCGACCTCGTCAGCCGCACGGAGGCGGAGCTGCTCTCCTACAAGAACTTCGGAGAGACGACGCTCCAGGAGATCCGCAGCCTTCTCACGCAGAAGGGGCTGCGCCTCGGCATGCGCGTCGGCGACGGCGCCGCCTCGGCGATGATGGCGGCTCCCATGCCGATGCTCGACGAACCCGAGGACGACGCCCCGGCCCACGGCCCGGTGCCGATCCCGGAAGGCATCGACCCCAAGGTGCTGAGCATCGTGCTCTCGGACATCGAGCTCTCCGTCCGGTGCCGCAAGGCCCTGGCCGCGCTCAAGGCCAACACGGTCGGTGATCTCCTCACCCACACGGAGGCGGAGCTGCTCGCGCTGAAGAACTTCGGTCTCACGAGTCTGAACGAGCTCAAGGCCAAGCTCGCGGAGTTCGGCGTCAGCCTGAAGAACTCCTGATCCCTCTCCGTCGACGACGGGCCGCGCTCCCTTGGGCTGCGGCCCGTTTTCGTTGGCGGACCGAACGCGCTGCATCTGCGAGGGTTCTCGATGTACGACTACTTCCGAGGTCGCGTCGCCCGAAAGACTCCCACGTCCGTGATCCTGGACGTCGGCGGGGTCGGATACCTCCTGGAGACGAGCGTTCGCACGAGTTCCTCGATGCGTCAGGGTGCCGAGGCCACGGTCCTCGTCCAGATGCGACAGAGCGAGGCCGACGACAAACCGCGGCTGTTCGGCTTCGCCGACGACACGGAGCGAGACCTCTTCCGGAACCTCCTTAAGATCGCGGGCGTCGGACCGTCGCACGCGCTTGCGCTCCTTTCCGCGTTCGACCCCGACCAGATCTGGGCGGCACTCCGTGACGGTGATCAGAAGAAGCTCATGTCCTCCAAGGGGATCGGCCCGAAGATCGCGCAACGCCTCGTGGTCGAGTTGAAGGACGAGGCGCAGAAGCGCGCCGGCGCGGGCCGCGACACGCAAGGCACCGGCGATGGCGCGTCGGGTGCGGACGACGTCGTCGAGGCTCTCGTCGTCCTCGGGTACTCGGACGTCGCGGCGTTGAAGGCGGCGCAGGGGGCGCGCAAGCGCCTCGGCGCCGATGCGCCGATCGACGCACTGATCCGGGAGTCCCTCAAGGGCGGGGCGTGACGGCGAACGGCGGAGGGCCCCGACACGCTCATCTCGGTCGAGTCGTCGGTGCGGACTCGGCCGCCCGAGTCGCTGCCCGCCGGGTCTCGCTGCGTCGTTGGCGCGCAGCGTCGTAGTCTTCGAACGACATCTCGGAGCCGGGCGGTCCGACCCGATGCAGATTCGAGACCACCGCTTCCCGGAGCCGCGCGGCCTCCGGCGTCGCATTCAGATCAGCCGAGCGGTCCACGAACTGGAGCGCCGTGGAATAGTGGCCACACCGGAACTCGAAGTGGGCCGACTCCAGCCATCCGGCAGGATCGTCGGGCCACCACCGCCGCCACGACGCGAACAGGTCCTCGCCGAGGGGCCCCGCCGTCCGCCCGGCCCACCCCGAGAACACTCCCAACCACCTCCGACTGATCGGGCCCACGGCGACGGCGCGACGCAAGTGTGCTTCCGCGCGAACGAGGTGGTCTGACTTCACCGTCGTGCTTCCAGCGGCGCGGGCCTCGCGCTCGAAGAGCTTGTACTCCGCGATGGCGCCAAACAGCTCGGACGCGCGGGTGACGAGCCGGCTTCGCGGGACCTGCAACAGCCCGTCGACGATGGGGACGAGATCCTCCCACCGTTCCTGCATCAGGTAGGTGGCCGCGACCCCGAGCCTCGCGGTCGCTGACGGCCAGCGGTCCGCCAGCGCAGCAAGCTCTGCCGCCGACTTGCGATCCACGGCTGGCCCATTCGATCTGAATGCGAGCCGAGGGACGTCCCGAACGGCCGGCAGGACGATGGTGGAGAGGATCCGCGTCACGCGTCCGATGAAGATCGACCCGGCGGGTGCGTTCGGCGCGCCGAGAACGAGGCGGATCGCGCCCTTCTGAAGCCGGTCCGTTCGCTCGTCCGCGTCGTCCTCGACCATCACCTGACTCGCCAGGGTGTCGCCGATGTCGAACACGAGGGTCCCACAGTCCGTGGCGTAACGAATCCACGAGAACGTCTGGGGCGAGATGCGCGACTTGAGCTCGGCGCGGGCCGGATCCTTGCCTCGGGCCTGGTCGTCCTTGAGGAGGTGCCGGGCGAACATCTCGATGACCAGCGGCTCCCAGTCGTTCGGGAAGCGGGAGCGCATCCTCTGGGCCTGAAGCATGGCCCCGTCAGCGTCGCCCATCCAGGCGAGAACGAGGCCGTAGAAGCCGTTCGCGCGGTGGTGGAACGGCTCGGCCTTCAGCGCGGACTCGAGCCCGTCGCGCATGTCGCCTATGCGCGCGCTCAACAAGGCTCGGGCGTACGCCTCGTCGGCTGGTCTCAACGTCTTCAGCTCGAGCGCCTGGCGGATGAGCGCGTCCGCTGCCGTGGTCGAGTCTCCGCCGGCGATGCTCAGATCGGCCTCCCAGAGCAAGCGGTCAGCCTTTCGCGCGGTCGCCCCGGGAAGCGTGTCCAGGCGTTGGAGTTCGGCAGCGGCCTCCTCGCTACGGAACAACACCTCGAGCGCTTCGACGCGGCCGATCACGACAGACGGAAGGTCCGGGTAGCCCGCGGCCTCCGCGTGGCCGAGGCGCTCCAACGCAACGGTCCATTCGCCACGTTGCGAGGCGAACCTCGCGGCAGCCATGTGGGCGTCGGCCTGCCGGCTTCGGCCCTCGTGCTCCGCGATCTCCGTCTGCCGCCGTCGCTCCGACTCGGCCGCCACCCGCTCGTTGCTCGACTGAAGGGCCCAAACCGCCGCCGCCAGCGCGACGACGAGCGAAGCGAGCGTTCCGACGAGGGCCGTCGCGAGCCGCGGCTCACGGCGCATCCATCGGTGGAATCGCACCACCAGCCCCGTCGGGCGTGCGCGAATGGGGCGACTCGCGAGAGCGTTCTCCAAGTCGTCGGCGAGGAACTCCATGGTGGAGTATCGGCCCGAGGGAACCTTGCAGAGGCTCGTGAGGATCACCGTCTCCAGATCAGGCGGGATCCGCCGGTTGAGCCGACGCGGGCGCACGGGCTCATCTTTCGTGATCGCCTGCTCCCACCCGGACCGGGAAATCCCGTGGAACGGCCACTCGCCGGTCGCCGCCTCGTAGAGCGTCACGCCCATGGCCCAGACGTCGGCAGCGGGAGTCGGCTCTGCTCCCGCGATCGTCTCGGGGGACAGGTACGGCAACGTGCCGCAGACCTGCCCTTTCACCGTGACGGTCATCGCAAGGTCCGTCGGACGAGCCAGGCCGAAGTCCAACACGACGGGTTCGCCGTCGGGCCGAACCATGATGTTCGACGGTTTGATGTCCCGGTGAATCACGCCGACGGCGTGGGCGCGCTGGACGGCGCGCGCCACGCGAGCGAGGACCCGCAGCGTCGCGAGAGGATCGCTCGGGAGTGTACTCGGCGTCACGGACGCGCCGTCCGCGCCCTCGTCCGCGACGGTGGACTTCGCGCCGCGCTCGTGGTGTGCACGGATCACGCGGTCGAGCGTGATCCCCTGCACGTAGCTCATGGCGATCCACCAGGTGCCGTGATCGACGCCCGTGTCGAGTACGCGGCATACGCACGGGTCATCGAGGCGCGCGAGCATCTCGGCCTCCCGACGCAGCCGGGATCGGCGCGCGGCGGTCATCGAATGGCGGTCGCCCGCGACCTTCAGAGCGACTTGCCGCGGGAGGTCCAGGTCGTTCGCCAGGTAGACCGTCGCCTGCCCGCCAGCGCCAAGCTTCCTCACGATGCGGTAATGGGCCAGCACCGTGCCGGAGGCCAGTTCGTCTTGCTCGGGGCCTTCATCGGGCGGCGCGCCGCCAAGCGCATGGAGGAACTTCGCGAACTTCGCGGCGACGGCCTCCTGCGCTGGAGCGAGGTCAGCGCGCTCAGTGTCCGGCTGGGTGATTTCCGAGTTCGTATCGGAGCGAGCCGTCTCCTCGAACCCACGTCCGGCATCCTCGGAACGGTCGTCCGACGACTCCCGCGCCGGCTCGACCCCGCCACTCATCGCCCCTTGACCGACGCGTAGATCCCGAAGGCGAAGATGCCGAGGAGGCCGACGACGACGATCCACGTGACGATCTTGACCGACCGGGTCGGTGGCGGATTCGTCGGGAGCGGGCCCTCATCCTCCGCCGAGTAGCCCTGGGGAACGTCCACTCCATCCAGATACGCATCCTCCGTCCCGGCGAGTTCCGAGTCCCAGCCGCATTGACGGCAGTACGTCCCGCCGAGCGCGAGCGGGGTTTCACATTCGGGGCACTTGGTGGGTTCGTCGCCAGTCATGGTCGGTCTCATCTTCGGTCAGGGGCAGTCGGCCGTCACACCCTCGGGCGTCCAATGCGCGAACGCCATGGTGGGCGTATTCCATCGCGCAGCCGCGGCGCCGCGCGCCCCGAGGATGACCATTCCACCAAGGCCGGCGGCTCGTGTCGAGAGCAGCTCCAACGCCCGACGAGCAGCGTCATCGGCCCCGCTCGCGTCGGGGAGCATGCGCGCGGCCAGATGCGCGAGTTGCACGCGCAGAATCGTCTCGCCGAAGCCCGTGCACGAAACGGCGCCAAGACCATCGTCGGCGAAGAACCCACACCCAACCACGGGCGTGTCGCCAACGCGCCCCGACGGCTTGAAGGGCGTGCCCCCAGTCGAGACCGCGGCGGCCAGATGCCCTCGGCGATCGCGCGCCACCGCGCCGACGGTCCCGCGTGGCGCGGGCGGCGTCGAATCCGTGCCCGAGAACGCGCTTCGGACGGTCGCACGGTGTCGGGCGAGCGCCTCCCACCGGGCCCGCTCGCGCGGAGACACGAGCGCCGCGGCCGACGTCGGAGGGACCCCGTGCTCCTCGCCGAATCGAGTTGCTGCGGCGCCCACGAGGAAACTCAGTTCGGGCTCTTCGAGGAGGAGGCGTGCGACGAGGATCGGGTGAGCGAGACACGGTGCGGCGCCGACCGCACCGACCCGCAGGCTCTCGCCATCCATCAAACCGGCGTCGACCTCGACCGCGCCCTCCCGCGTCAGGACGGAGCCGACGCCCGCATCGAACGTCCCGTCCGCTTCCAAGGCGCGAACGGCCGCGACGACGGCGTCGAGCGCGGATGCGCCCTCGGTGAGCCTGCGGCCGCCTTCCCGCGCCGCCTGAAGGCATCCACGCCGGTGCGCATCGCGCTCCGGCGTGGGGATGTCCCACGCTCCCCCGTGAACGGAGAGTGCGGGCTCAGTCGCCATTCTTCGCGGGCTTGGACTCCGGCTCGTCCTTGGGGATCTCGATCGGAGCGGGGCCCGTGGCTCCCGGCTTGGGCATCTCGGGCGCCTTCAGATCCACTGGCTTCTTGCGCAGTGCCACGACGGTGTACTCGTTCAGGAGGACGACGCGCGACGTCCCCTCGACGTAGGCGAAGCGGTACTGCCCCATCTTGCGGGCCGGGTCGGAGGGCGGCGGCGCCTTCTTCCCGACCTTCAGCTGCCGCGAACTTCCGTCCGCGAACGTCACCGTGAGATCGGCGGTCGGCTTGTCGAAGCCGTACTCCTTCAGCGAGGGATCCGAACCGACGACGTCGTCGAAACGGCCGTAGAGCATCGTCCGGACGATCTGCTCCACGAACGCCGAGTACGGCTTGATCGCGGGATCGGCCGGCTCGACGAGCGTCCACTGTTTCTCCTTCTTCGTCGTGGGCTTGGTCTCCGGGGGCTTGGCGTTGGCGGATGGTCCGACGTCGGCGCCGGGCGTCGACTCCACCGGGACCTCGACCTCCTTGCCCGTGAGCATGACTCGGATCCGGGGAGCGTTCTTCTCCGCGTCGGTCGGTTCGGTCGACGGTTGGGAGTCCGGGATCTGAGGCGGAGGTGGCGGGATGTCGTCGAACTCGAGCGTCACCTTCTCGGCCTTGGTGACGAGGTCGTTGATGTCCTTTGGATCCACGGCGAACAGACGTGCCTCCATCCATTGGAGAAGCATGGTGGCAGTGAGGTGCTCGAGTCGCTTCCCGTGGGAGTAGACGACGTCCGAGCCCTCCATGCGCACGTAGTTGCCCGCCGTCTGGATCGTGCGATCCGACGACGTGTCGGCCTTGCCGATCCACAGGTCGACGACGAGTTTCTTGGTCTCGTCGAAGAGCTTCACGCGCTTGCCCTTGTCGTTCCCCAAGCCGTACCGCGAATCCATCGAGCGTGTGTCGGCGACGCGGTCTGCCTTGTCCAGGTCGGTGAGTGCCTTCAGCAGGTCGTTCACCTTCGTCGCCTGGACGGGCGCGTTGAACTTGTCGGGCATCACCCAGCCGTCGCCGACGCGCTGGACCTTGATGGTCCCGGTTCCGTCGGAGAGCTCCAGTCCCATGATCCGGTTCTGGTCGATGGCGGGGAGCTTCGGAACGTTCTCACGGACCTTGCTCGTACGATCGACGCCCTTGCCGGAAGAATCGTAGTTGACGATGAAGGCCGCCAGCGCCAGGACGACGAAGAGGCCGAGCATCACGTAGACCTTGTTCATCAGTGGCCCTCCGCTCCGTGCGCCCCGGCGCCTGCGGGTTCAGGCGCGGGAGCCGGTGGTTGCGAGTTGGATGCGACGGTCACCGGCTGGCGCGGTGACGCCACGAACGTCTGGGCGGCGCGGACCATCCACCAGACGAGGCCGAACGCGATCAAGGCGATCGGCATCATGAAGAGATTCAGGAAGGTGATCTTCGTGCGGTCTTCCTTGACCTGGGTCTCGTTGATCGATCGGTCGATGAGGCGTGCGCGCCGCATCTCGACGAGGTCCGATCCGCCGCTCGCCACGTCGACGACGTTGGTGAGCATGGCCGAGCTGATCTGCAGGCCCTTGGCGAGTCCCATGGCGCCCATGCGCCCGAAGCTGTTGACCCACACGTCCGAGGCGAAGTCCGAATCGGCGATGACCCACAGCTGGGATCCGTCCTTGGGATTCGACTCGGTCCGCGTCGAGCGCGACTCGGCCTGGTCCTGCATGCCGGCGACACCAGCCGGGACGTCCTTGCCGGCGAAGAAGGACTTCAGCATGCCGGACGCGCGCGCGACGAGGACCCAGCTCCCCCACTCCTCCCGAGGTGGCGGAGTCGAGTTGACCATCGAGAGCGTGTCCTTGAAGTCCTTCACGACCCACGCCTCTTTCGACGAACGCACGAGCGACTCGATGCGCGCCTGGGGTTTGGGCAGCGTGGCGGCGGAGTGACGCTTTGCGAAACCCTCCACGTCGAGCTGCATGGGCGTGGGAAGCATGAACGCCAAGGCGCCGATGCCGGCGACGGTGGTTTCCGACGCCTCCATCTGGCCCGTCTCTTCACGCTTCTCGTCCAACTGACGAACGTCGAGGACGCCGGGGAGGTCGTTGACCTCCTGCTT
This sequence comes from Planctomycetota bacterium, assembly GCA_044222185.1. Taxonomy (GTDB): domain Bacteria; phylum Planctomycetota; family CAIWVZ01; genus JBGANV01. The sequence continues at coordinate 210,285 of JBGANV010000001.1, read as the reverse complement.
GATCTGCATCGTCGGCATCCCCGTCCTCGGATCGGTGACCTGGCGGATGCGCGCGAGCTTGTGATTCTTCCGGTCCATGACGAGGCCCGGGCTCACGACGATGCCGTAGTGAGCGAGCCAGTCGTTCAACCCCGAGTCGATCGCACGCAGGGAGTAGTTGTCCTGCTGCATCTGAGTGCCGATGGCCTGCAGGCGGTCGAGGTCGAGGGCGGATGCGTTCTCGAGGAGAAGCACGACGCGCCCACCGCGCATCATGAACTGGTCGAGCTGATAGACGTCGGCCGGAGCGAGCTTCTCCGGTTTGTGGACGATGAGGCACTTGATGTCGTCGGGAACGGCGATGCCGTTCTTCAACGTGACGTCCTTGACCTTGCAGTGCGACTTGAGGCGGGTGCGGAGCTGCTCCATCCCATCCGTCGCCTCCGGCTGCTGCTGGCCCTGCTGGGGGACCATCTTCTTGTCGCTGGCGATGCCGACGACGGCCTCCGGCTGCGACACCTTCACCAGGCGCGACGCGACGAACGCAGGCAACGCCGAGAGCGTCTTCTCCTCCTTCGCGAGGTCGTACCCCATGTCGACGAGGTTCAGGACCTCTTCCTGATCGCCGTATCGGAACACGACCGTCAGGTAGTAGCTGCCCTGGGTGATCTGGTCGTCCTTGATGTCCTGCAGCGGCAGTGGCTCGATCTTCTTCTGCTTGAGCTTCTGCCCCAGGTCGATGTCGTCCTTCGGGTCGACGAACTCGTACTCGAGATGATCGCTGGAGGCGCGGCGCACGGCGTCCAGCACCGTGCGCAGACTGCGAGGCACGTGTTGGATGTAGCGGGGCAGCGACTCGGAGATGTAGCAGGTGACCCGGCACGTCTCCGTCAACGTGCCTGCGATTCGCTCCAGCGCCGGCGAGACGGTGAAGCGCTTGTCCTGCGTCAGGTCGATCTGCGCTCCGGAGTGGAGGAACAGTCCGTTCAGCGACGCCGCAATGCCGATCCCGAGGACTCCGAGGAGAACAGGGATCCAGAATCGAGATTTGTTTTCGTTCATGGATGCGTCCTCACTTGGCCTTGCGGCACTCGAGCACAACGACGTTCAGGCCGAGGAACAAGCCAGTGAAGCTTCCGTAGTAGATCACGTCCCGAAGCTCGATCACCCCGCGAGCCATGCTTTCGAATCGCGTCTGGAACGAGACCAGTTGGGCGATGTCCGCGAAGGTCCCGCCGAGCTTCAGGAGGACCTGCTGCTGGCCGACCAGCACGAGCACGCCGCAGATGAAGAGCGCGACGATGAACGCCGTCACCTGCTCGCGGCAGAGTGCGCCGGCGAAGAGTCCGACGGAAAGGAATGCCGCCCCGAGAAGCATGGCCGCCGCATACGAACCCCAGACTGGCCCCCAGTCGAGTCCGCCCGCGTGCAACGCGTACGAGGACACGGTCAACGGCGTCACGAGGGTCAGCGCGAGAGCGACGAAGATCAGCAACGATCCCGCGAGGAACTTGCCGAACACCACCTGCGCAGGACGCACCGGGTACGACATCAACAGTTCGATGGTTCCGAGCTTCAGCTCGTCCGGCCACAGCTTCATCGCCAGCGCGGGCACGATGATCACGAACGCCCACGGAAGGTTCATGAAGAACGGCTCGAGGCTCGCCTCCTTGACCTGGAGGCTCGTGAACCCCTGCCCCGTGAGGCTGCCGTAGAAGTACAGGAAGCCAAGGAAGATCAGGAAGAGCGTGAGGAAGATGTAGGCCAGCGGCGCATTGATGAAGCCGCGGAACTCTTTCCAGAAGATCGCAGTCGTGGTGCCCATCAGTGGACTCCGGTGCTGGCGGTCAGTTGGCGGAAGACGTCTTCGAGCCCGGCGGATCGCGACGCGATCTCGGTCAGCGCGACGTCCCTCTGGTCGAACGCACGGGCGATGTCACGGCCGGGCTGCGCACCCGCATCCACCGTGACGCGCGCGGCGACGGCATCGCCGCCCGTGGGGAGCATGTCGACGGACACGACGCCCGGCACGCTTGCGAGCGCAGCGCGCGCAGCCTCCGCATCGCCCTTGCCGCGGACCTCGAAGATGCGACTGCTCGAGAGCTTCTCGGCGAGTTCGCGCGGCGTTCCGTCACCGACGATCGTGCCCTCGTTGATGATGACGACGCGCCCGCAGACGGCCTCGACCTCGGAGAGGATGTGGCTGCACAGGATGACCGTGCGATCGCGCCCGACGTCCCGAATGATCTGGCGAACCGGGACCACCTGGTTGGGGTCGAGCCCGACGGTGGGCTCGTCCAGGATCAGCACGTCCGGCTCGTGCAGGAGCGCCTGGGCGATGCCGACGCGCTGCCGGTACCCCTTGCTGAGCGTCTTGATCCCCGCCTTCCACTTGGGCGTGAGCGTCGTCAGCTGGACGACCTCGTCGATGCGGGAACGGGCCCGCGCGGACGGCATGCCCCGAAGCTGCGCGCAAAAACGCAGGTACTCGCGGACGGACATGTCCGGATAGAGCGGGGTGTGCTCCGGCAGATAGCCGATGAGACGGCGGGTCTCGATGGACTTCTCCACGACGTCCAGGCCGCCCACGGTCACGGTGCCTCGTGACGGATACATGAACCCCGTGAGGATCTTCATGGCCGTCGACTTGCCAGCACCGTTCGGCCCCAGGAATCCCAAGATCTCCCCACGTCGGACGTTGAAGGAGATTCCGAGCAGGGCATGGAACGAGCCGTAGCTCTTCCACAGGTCCCGCACCTCAATCATGTTTTCCACTCGAGCTCTCCGACGACGCGAGGCGATTCCCATGGGATCTGCCCCGCGAAAAGTGAAGCAATCTATTGCGCAACTGGTGACGATCAACGCTCCATCCGGCCCTCTTGCAGGTCGACCTCAGCGCATGATGCGGAAGGTGTTTTCGGCGGGCGGGTCGGCCAGCGGCTCCTCGAACAGCCGGTCGACGCGTGCGATCGGGGGCCCCACGGCGAGAAAGGCCCTGAGCCTCGCGAGGCAATCGGCGGGTCCGACCGCCTGGACCTCGACGGTGCCATCCCGCCGGTTTCTCACGAATCCACGCACTTCTCCGATGGCCAGCGCCTGGCGGAGCGTCGATTCCCGGAAGCCGACGCCTTGGACCCGTCCGAAAACGAGGAACTGCACCGCGATCTCATCGATTCCGCGCGAACGAGCACCGATCGTCATGAGCCGGTCTCACTCCACCGCGAACACGGTGCCCGAGTTCCCGGCCACGTACGCGATGCCGTCGACGATGCAGGGTGTGGAGAGGATCTTCTCCCCCAGGAACACCTGCTTCGCGACGTCACCGGTCTTCTTGTCCAATGCCGTCAGAGCCTGATCGTTCCCTCCGAACACGATGAAGTCCCCGACCATGGTCGGCGAACAATCGTAGGGGCCGCGCCCCTTGAAGATCCAGGCTCGCGCACCGGTTTGCGTGTCGATGGCGACCACGTTCGCGCCGTTCGTCACGTAGCAACGGTCGCCGTCGCAGCACGGCGAAGGCTGGAAGTACGTGTTCGATGGCATCTCGTCGTAGTCCCACGCGACCTTCCGCGCCACGAGGTCGACGGCGATGAAATGGTTGCCGCGCGTCTGCATGAATGCGTAGCCGAGGGCGACCGACGGCGCCGCCATGGACCACCCGGGGACGTCACATCGCCACGATTCGACGCCCTTCTCCAGATCGATCACGTGAAGGCGCTTGTCCTTCCCCGGAACGATGCCCTGCTTCCCGCCCACGATCGCGAGGCTGCCGGCGATCGAATCACCGAGAGCCACCTTCCATCGCACGTCGCCCTTCATCGGGTCGATCGCATAGACGTAGCCGGAGAGCGATCCGACGAAGACGAGCTTGCCGTCCGTCTTCGGCGATGACCACACTCTGGCGGTGTCGCCCTCGCCTCCGAGGCTGACCTTCCACAGCGAGTGTCCGTCGCTGCGCGCCACGCAGTGGACGTTACCGTCCTCGGCGCCGATGCAGATCCGGTCCTCGAAGACGAGTGGGGCACTGAAGGTGAACCCGGGCGTTTGGGCTCCTTCGACCGCCGGGATGTGCCGGACGCTCCAGACGCGCTTTCCAGCCGCCGCGTCGATGGCGTGCAGCATCCCACCACGCGATCCCACGTAGACCACGCCGTCCGCGTAGACGGGCGAGTTCACGATCTCGCTGTCGGCGATGAAGCGCCACTTGATCCCCTTGAACTCGGGCGCCTTCCCGCGGGAGAAAGCCGAATTCAGCGGGTCACCGCGCCATTGCCTCCAGCCGCCCGCGGCCGTACCGGGCGCGCCGTCCGCGGGGCGCGTCGCGGAGGTCTGGGGTCGGGAGGCGGCGTCAGCCTCCGCCTGTGCCCGGACGCAGGCCGGAATGAGGGCCACCAACAGCATCACCTTGCTCGACATCATGCCTCTCATGACGGACAAGCATACCGGGTTGCTCCGTCAGGCCGAGTGGCAGGGCGGACGAGGCGAGGGCGACGGAAGCGGCCGGCCCGTGCGCCGCGCCGCGGAGGCTGGCCCTCATTCCCCCGGCGATCGGCGGAAATAGGCGTACCAGGCCGCCGGACTCGCGGTCGCGGGCGCGTCGGGCCCGGCTCGCAGCTTGAGGGCGGCAACGGCGCGCTCCCGGGTGTCTTCGAAGCGCAGGCCGTCGATCAATCCGATCGTCGCGGCAGGTTTCTGGCTCTTCGCCAGGAGGTCGACGACGAGACGCCGCTCTCGATCCTTCGGCAGCAGGCCCGCCAGGGCCTTCACGGCGTCGTCGGTCCCGATCGCGCCGAGCGCGCGGACGGCACGGCGGCGGGTACCCAGATCCTCCATCATCGTGAGAGCCTCGAGGTGCGGGACGCTGTCCCCGTCCTCCGCGAGGGCGAGAGCCAGGATCGCGGCACGACGGTCTTGAGACCGGCCGAGCGCGCGCCGCAGTTCTGGAAGCACCCGCGGGCTGCGGGTGAGGCCGGCGGCGATCAACAGACGGCGACGGTCCGACACGCTGTCGAGCCCGCGCATGACGTGCGCGAGCCACGGCCCGGCGACGGTCGCGTGCTGGCGCAGGGCGCCCTCGATCAGCTCGACCTCCGGATCCAGCGGCCATTCTTCGATGTCGTCGACCTTCGGCAGCCGCCGCGCGAGCGCCTCGAAGGCCTTGGTCGAACCGATCACCGCGAGGCTCTCGATCACCTCCGACGGAGTCCCGCCTTCCCGCCAGACGTTCTCGAGGGCGCCGACGGCATCGTCTCCGCCGAGCCGCCCCACGAGAGTCCAGAGCCGGATCCGGGTTTCGCGCGAGGCGACCACGGCCCGGCGGCGTGCCAGCGTGATCAGGCCTTCTCGCTCGAGGAACGTCGGCTCCAGGCCGTCGATGAGGCCCACGCGGATCCACTCGTCGAGCAGGAAGCGCGTCGCATCCTCGCCCGGCACCGACGCCAGGAGTTGCTGCCGCAGCCCGCTCGGCGATTCGCGCAGGAGCTCGGCGATGGTTGCGGCGACCCGCGGGTGCCGCGTGGCCGCCAGTGCGCTCGCGGAGGGTTCTGGCGTGAGTTCGCGGGCGCGAACGATCCGGGTGACCGACGGCTGGGCCTCCGGCCCGCCGAGCTGAGCCAGGATCATCAAGCCGCTCACGAGCTCCGGGTCGGAGAATGGACGCCGGCGAAGCAGTTCCTCGGCGCGTTGGATCGCGACCTGGCGCGCACCGGAGCCGTCGAAGACGCGCTGGACCTGCTCGGCCAGCGGAAGCGTGGACGGTGGCCACGTCCAGGCTACGGGTCGGGCCTCGACGGGCGCAGGCGACGTCTCAGGAGCTCCGTCACGGATCGAATGTTCGCCGGCAGTCCAGGACGCAACGCCGACGACCATGAGCAACGATGCGACGGCCAACACGGGCGCGACCCTCCGCAGGAGCCCGAAGCGCGAAGGCGCGGGGACGGCCTGCCGCACGATCTCCGGCGCGGCCTGCTCCCGGGCCCGTGCGACGATGGCCGAGACGTCGAGGACAGGCCTGTGCTCGACGGCGCGCGCGAAGGTGAAGATGCGGCGGAGGAGCCGAACTGCGTCGCGGCACTCGGAGCATCGAATGAGGTGCGCCTCGAAGTCGCTGCGGCGCGGGCCGTCGAGGGCAGCGTCGACGTACTCGTGCAAGAGGGTCTTCGGTGGGCAGGGTTCCTTCATCGTTGACGCTCAGTCGTTTCCGCGTCGGCCGAGGTAACGGTTCAGTCGCTCGCGCAGCTTCTCGCGCGCGTGGAACAGGCTCGTCTTCACCGCATCGGTAGTGATGTTGAGAAGAGCCGCAATCTCCGGGTGGGACATGCCCTTCGCGTCGTGGAGGAGGAACACCGTCCGTTGGCGCTCCGGGAGTTGTGCGACGGAGCTCCGGATCACGTCGTCCAATTCGCGCCGCATGACCGAGTGCTCGGGGCGGTCGTGATCGGGGCGCTCCACGACGTCCTGGAGTTCCTCGACCGCAGGTGCGCGCCGAACGCGCCGCAGATGGTCGTTGAACCGGTTGACGGCGATGCGGAACACCCACGCCCGCAGGGCCCGGATGTCGCGCAGCGTCCCAAGCAGTTGAAAGGCCTGGGCGAGCGTGTCCTGGGCGATGTCGGCCGCGAGGACCGGATCGCCCACGTGATGTTCGAGGAAGTTGACGACCTCGGGTGCCAGTGCGACGAGGGCTTCCTCGGCGGACGGCTGGTGAACCTGCCGCGACTCCACGAGCGGATCACCGGTTTCGGATGTTTGCCACTCCATCACTGGGTCGAGCCCTCCGCGATGCAGGACGCAGGTCGGAAGGCGGGGTAACAAGACCCTACCCGCCGCCCCCACCCCGAGGTCAAGCCATGTTTCCCGGCGTTTCGCCGCGGCGCCGCGGGCACGGACGACGGCGTCGCGCGAGAGCGAGCCGCCGCGCACCCTGCCGCCGCGCGCGAGTCGCGCCCCCCCCGCCACCCCCCGAAGCGCGGGAAGAGGGCGGCTCGAAGCTTGACCCTGTCGTTCGGTCGCTGCTATTAAGCCGCCTCTTTCGGGTCGGAGATCGCGGCCATCGCCCGCCAATCCCCCCACCCGACCCGAGCAAACCGATGAAAATCAACACCCGTCGCAGCAAGCAGAAGTGGCTCAAGAAGGTCGGCTTCCGGACCCGCATGAAGACGAAAGGCGGAAAGAAGGTGATCAAGCGCCACCGCCGAATCGGCCGCCAGACGACCCCGAAGGGCTGAGCCGCGCCCCAGCGCCCCCTTTCCGGACTAAGATCCGCCGCGGACGCCGCCTGTCCGCCGACGAAAGGGGTTCCCGTGCTCGCCACTCTCTCCCTCCTCCCCCTGCTGGCGCTCGCGCCGCAGGATTCCCCCGCACCTCCGCCGCGCCACCCGGTTTCCGTGCTCTATGCCGGAGAGCCCGGGACGCCACGCGAGAAGGCCTACGTGGACTTCCTCCGAGGCCGCTTCGAGAAGGTGGGCACGACGACCCCGGAGGAACTCCTGAAATCGAATGGGGCCGGCTTCGACGTCATCGTCGCGGACGGCACCGTGGAAGAGGCGCCTGGCAACCGGCTGAAGATGAGTGGCTGCACCAAGAGCATCAGCTTCCCGGAGTCCTGGTCACGCCCGACCGTGCTGATCGCATCCGCGGGAAAGGCCGCAGACAAGTCGAGCAAGATCGGCTGGCTTTGACTGTGCCTCGATGAGATGGCGCACGGGATGCGCCTCGACCACCCGATCTTCAACACACCTCTCAAGGCCGCCATCACGCTCGAGGACCTCTCGGTCCCCGAGCACTACTCCCACTACGCGCCGCGCGCAGTGCCCCCATCCCTCCGTGCCTGGAAGGTCTTCGAGCAGCCGCCCAGACCCGCGACGGACTCCAAGGGATCCGACTCGCGACGCCCCCTGGACAACGTGGGAATGGTCTCGGACGGATTCGGCTTCGAGGACTCGCCGGACTGCGAGTGGATTTCCAGCGGGATCAACTCCAAGGGCCCCGACTCCCTCGCCCTCGGTCGTCAGGCCAACTACTTCCTTTGGGGATTCGCGTGCTCACCCCAGATCATGACCGAATCGGCGAAGGACGTGCTGACGAACGCCATCTGCTGGATGAGGCAATTCGACGGGCAGCACCCGATCCAGAAGAAGGTCGCGAGTCCGCGCGAGTGGGTGATCGTGGAGCTGTGGGTCGCCTCCCAGATGAACGACAAGACTCCGGCGATCCTCGGTAGCGAGACCGCCGTCGCGACGTTCGACGCCAAGTCCGCGACGAGGTACTTCGGCGCCGCGACCGTCGAGCACGCCTCGGGGAGTTACCCGAATCTGAAGCGGTGGTTCCTCGATCACATGGAGGCCGTGCATGCGACGAAGGGCTCGGGCGACCGCAACGTCCACGTCGTCGACGAGGACGTCGTGGCGCTCGGTGGCTCCAACCGCAAACCGGAGTTCTTCGCGCAGATCGTTGCGCGTTTGGAGAAGGACCCGAGCGATGCACTCGCCCAACGGCTCCTTGCGCGCTACGCGCCCGAGGCACCCTCGAACGGCGCCGCCGCCCTGCGAACCTGGTTCGATGCCAACCGCTCGCGCCTGTACTTCAGCGACTTCGGTGGCTACCGGTGGTTCGTGAACACGCAGCCCTCCACGGGCCACGGAGCCGATCCCGCCCCGGCAAAGGCCACATCGACCGAATCGACGACCCACGGAAAACACGTCGACGTGCGCACCCGGGCGACGACCGACGCGGCCAAGGGGGTGGTCACGGTCCGCATCGACGTCACGTTCGACGAGGGCTGGCACGGATACTCGCCGTCGACGACGGCGGGGTACCCGATGGAGGTCGTGATCGGACCGGGCCGAGACCTCCTGGCCGCCGGCAAGCTCGTCGTCCCCGCCCCCACGACGACCCACAAGACCGCGGAAGGTGACGAGGCGCAATTCTCGGGGACCGTGACGTTCCGCCAGGACTTTCGCAGGCGCCCGGAGGCCGTCGCGGGCAAGCAGGCGATCGACGTGACCGTGACCGCCATCGTCTGCGACGCGCGGTCCTGCCTGCCACCGCAGGAGCTGAAGCAGACTCTCGAACTCGAACTGCGGTGACGCCCCGCGGCGCGCGCGAATCGGTGCGCCAGGCCAACCTTCGTCACGCCGGTCCCGGCTGCTCCACGGCGCGGATCATGTCCTGGACGCTGTAGGGCTTCTCGAGGACCACGTCCAGGCCCGCCGGGAGGTCCAGCTCGGACGGCGGGAGCCCCGTGATGAGGATCCGTCGTGGCAGAGGTCCCTTGGCGCACTCGGCGAGCTTCGCGAAGAACTTCCCGCCCGTGAGCTTGGGCATCTGGAAGTCCGCGATGATCACGTCGAACTTCGCGGCCAGGGCAGCCTTCAGACCGGACTCCCCGTCGCCGGCGCATGTCACGGCGTGCCCGCGCAGGCCGAGGACGGCTTTCAGCAGATCGCGAATCGACGCCTCGTCATCCACCACGAGCACGTCGAGTTTCTTGACGGCGTGGCCACCCCTGTGCGCGGAGCCGGCGGACGGCGCGTTGGCCTCCACGCCAGCGGGCGCCATCGGCAAGAGAACGCGGAACGTGGAGCCGACCCCAACCTCGCTCACGACCTCGATCCGCCCGCCATGCTCGGCCACGATTCCGTGCGAAATGGCGAGCCCCAGGCCCGTGCCGTGGATCTTGCCGTCGTGGACGTCGCCGCCCAGCGCGCCCTTCGTCGTGAAGAACGGCTCGAAGATCCGGCGTTGGACCTCGGGCGTCATTCCGCAGCCGGAATCCCGCACCGCGAGCACGCACCAGCTGCCCTCCTGGCTCGTGGTGACGACGACCCTCTTCTCCGCCGACTTCTCCACGGCGTGACGCGCGTTCGTCAGGAGGTTGATCAACACCTGGAACAACCGAGAGCGATCGAGGACCGCCATGCCCGCGGGCTTGTGCTCCGTCAGTAACTCGACGCCCTCCGAGGCGAAGCTCTTCTCCACGAGGGCGACGGCCTCGTTCGCAAGATCGGAGAGCGGCGTCGCGACCTGTTTCGTGACGGCGGGGCGCGCAACCGACTGGAGTTGCCGCGTGAGCGACGCCGCGCGTTGCGCGCCATTCAGCGCGATCGAGATCGCCCGAGCGCGGCTTTCGGCGTCTGGGGCGAGTTCGGCGTGTTCGAGGAAGCCGATGATCCCCGTCAGCAGGTTGTTGAACTCGTGCGAGACGCCGGCGGCGAGCGTACCGAGCGCGGCCATCTTCTCGGACATGAGCATCTGCCGGCGCATCTCCACTTCACGGGTGATGTCGCGCGACACGTCCACGTAGCCGGTGAGGTGCCCGTCCGAGTCGCGTATCGCCGTCGTCGCCGCGTGCACGGCGATCTCTCGACCATCCTTCCGAACCCGTCGTGCCTCGCCCTCGGCACGCCCGGTCGGTCCAGCCGCAGCATTGATGATCTCCCGCGGCACGCCCCGTTCGCGGTCCGTCCCGCGGAAGAGAACGTCGAGCCGCGCGCGCCCGACGACTTCGCTGGGCGAGTGACCGTAGACGCGAACGGCTCCGGCGTTGAACGTACTGATGAGCCCGTCGCGATCCGTCGCGATGATCGCGTGCTCGGTGCTGCTCTCGAGGACGCTGGAGAGGAAGGCAGACGTCTGCGTCAGCTTCTCCGTGCGCCCTTTCAACTCGTTGTTCAGGTTCTCGATGACACGCGCTTCGTCCGCGGTCTTCTTGGAGAGCTGGCGAAGGTAGTCGTTCTCGAGACGGACGCGTTCAGCCTCGCGCTTCTGCGTCTCGAATCGCAGCAGTTCCAATGCCTGCGACGCCTGGACCGCGACGAGGCGCGCGACGATCAGATCCTCCTCGTCGAGTTCGTGCGAACCGACCGGGCTGTCGAGGTAGAGCGCCCCGATGCGACCGCGGTAGGACTCGAGCGGGACACAGATGCAGGTTCCCACGCCGAGCGCGATCGAGTCGTCCGGCCCCGCGGCCGTTTCGTGACGCATCACCGTATTGGAGAGGACCGGCTCGCCGGTCTCCACGACGGCCTCCACGATCTCCTGTCCCACCCGGCTGCGCTCACCGATGAGGCGTTGCTGGTCGCGGTCCAGGCCCAACAAGGGCCGGCACCGTTCCTGGCCTCGGCTCAGGTAGATCAGGGCCCGATCGGCGCCGGTGAGCGAGAGGACGCGCCGCAGGACGACTCGCGCCAGGTCGTCCACGTCGACCACCGCCGAAAGCTCGCGCGCGAAATCGGCCAGCAGGCTCAGGTGCTCCGCCGACATGGAGCGTGGCTTCTCCGCCTGCGGCTCGGCGTTCTCGAACATCTCGAGGTCGCGGAAGAAGTCGTTCATCGCACCCCGACCCCCGTCGACAACGATTGGCGGAAGAGGGCACGCAACGCCTGCCGCCCGGGGCTCGACAGGTACGCCGGCCGTTGCGAGGCGGGCAACGCGTCGTGGATGGCACGGAGCATCCGCATCCCGTCCCGAAGCCCAAGCTGGGCGGCCTCGCCGCGCCCGAGTTCGAGGAGGGCTGCACCACGATCTCTGTGGACACGCCACCCGAGTTCGGCCATGCCGCACCGTTCGGCTCCCCGAACGGCCGCGTTGAATGAAACGATCCGGTCCGCTTCCGTGCGCACGAGTCCTGCGATCCAGCGCGCTCGGATGCACAGCTCGGTATCACGGAGTGCGCGCGCGGCCCGCAGGCCGGCCGCGACGTGTTTCCGGGCGTCGCCCGTTCGGCGCGTCTCCACGGCGCGCCTGGCGGCTGCCAGCGCCACCTCGGCGTCGACGCGCGCCACGTGTCCCGAAGCCAGGGCCACCGCCCGATCCAGCTCCTCGTTCCCGTCGTGCAGACGCTCTCGGGCGATCTCGTGCAGCCCGAGCCACGCACCGGCGGCAGTGGCCCGATCACCCTCGCACCCGGGCGACTGGGCGACGGAGCGCAGCAGCGTCTCCGCTGCGTCGAGCGCCCCGACGGTCAACAGCACGCGACCGAGCGCGACCCGCGCGCGCGTGGCGCGCAGGACGTCGCCTCGGTTCGAGGCGCGAGCGATGGCGTCGTCGAGCAGGCGCCGCGCGACGTCATGGCGACCGCCACGGTGTTGCGCCGTCGCCAGGATCGCCAGGGTTTCGACGACGCCTGGATCGTCGTCCAGCCGGCGACGCACGGCGAGACTCTGCGTGAGCGTCTGAACGGCCTGAGCCAGGCGGCCCAGCTCGAGTTCGATGGCTCCGCGATTCTGCAGGGCCGCAGCGCGCAGCGGGTAATGGCCGAGCCGCCGCGAGAGCGCCTCCGCACGGGTCAGTCTGCCGAGCGCAGCCTTCGTGCGACCTGACTTCCAGTCGACGAGACCCAGGTGGAGGTGCGCCGTGGTGACGAGGACCCAGTCGCGAGCACGCAACGCGCATTGGAGGCTCCGCCGCTGGTGCAGCCGTGCAGAGCCCAGGTCGCCCAGGTGCCAGTCGGCGAGCCCGATCTCTCCGAGAATGCCGCCCAGCTCGGCCGGCGTCGCGAACTCCCCGAGAAGCGAGAGCGCACGATCGAGCCGGTCGCGGGCGTCACGATAGAGCTCGCGTCGCATGAGCTGGCGGGCGGCAGCCCTCTCGACCCGACTGATCAGGCGTGCGTCACCGATCCGCTCCGCCTCTTGCCCGGCCGTACTGAACGTGCGGTCCGCCGCCTGCTGTCGTCCACTGGAGCTTTCGATGTCACCGATGCGCAGCAGCGCGTTCACGCCCGTGTCCGGATCTGCCGCCGGAAGTTCCCGGAGTTCCTCGTAGGCCGCGCGCGCGCCGTCCAGATCGCCGGCGCGCTCGCAGGCTTCCGAGAGGAGGTTCAAGGCCTCCCGTCTGGCTTCCTGGTCGCCGGTCTCGTGGGCCATCTGCCGCGCGCGCTCGAGCCAGGGCCGCGCCGATCCGCCGGCGTGAAGAAGGAGCCCGTGGCGCGCGGCCGCGATGCAGACCTTCAACGCGGTCTCACGCCGAGAACCGCGCAGGGCGTGGAACGCCACACGCGCGACGTGATCGACGCTCCCGTCGTTCCGGGCCGAGAGATGATCGACGACCTGGTCGTGGACGCCGGTGATGACCTCCGGGCTCACGAGCGATCGCGCCGCCTCACGGAACAGATCGCTGCGCCACGAGATGGTGCTTCCCTGTGCGCGAGGCTCGATGGACACCACTTCGGCGGCGTCGAGCGATTGGAGCGCCGCGGCCTCGGCCACGGGCTCGAGCGCGGCGACGACCTGGAGTTCGGAGAGTGGCACTGGCCCTTCGAACGCCGAAAGCATGCCCAGCAGCCGCTGGGCATCGTCACCCAGGCGACGCATGCGGGCGACCGCGAGGGCGAGCGCGCGGGCCGCGACCCGATTCGCGTCGCCGTCTCCGGCCAGTCGCACGGGCGTGGCGTCGCCGAGCACGCTGGTCAGATCGCCATCGATCAACGAGCGGATGAGCTCTTCGATGAAGAGCGGCACGCCGCCCGTGAGCCTCATGATGAGATCGGTGAGTTCGCGGAGCGTGCCCGACAGCGCGAGCACGGAACTCAGCATCATCTCGATTTCGGACGGCTGGAGCGGTCGCAGCCGCAGGACCTCGTGTTCCTCGTCGACGAGGAGCGCATTGGCGGGCTGGGTGCCGGCGGGAACGGGGTCGTCTCGCAGGCTCGCGACGATCATGAACGGACCACCTCGGAAGGTGTTCGAAAGCCAGCGCAAGACGGCGAGGCTCGGTTCGTCCATCGCCTGGAGGTCGTCCAACAGGATCAGGAGCGGGCGGACGTCTGCCGCGCCCGCGAGGAAGTCCGTGATCCCGTTCTTCACCCGCAACCACGCGTCGGCGGCGCCGAGATCCGCATCCGTCGAGCGCGCCGACACGGCCTCGAAGATCTCGGGGAGCACGGTGGTCAGCACGGCCCGGTGCTGCTCCACGACGGGGTGTTCGACGCCCATGTGCGTCACGAGTTGCCTCAGGACGTCCCGCAAGACGCCGAGCGGCGGACAGCCCTCGCGCCCGCACCGCGCCGCGATCACTCGAATGCCCGAGATGTGAGCGAGGACTCGGGCCTCGTCCAAGAGGCGGGACTTGCCGATCCCCCGCGGACCGGCGACGAGGAAGAACCGGCCACCCGATCCGTTGAAGACCCGCCGCGCGACCTCCTCGATCTTGCGGAGCTCGCGTTCGCGGCCGACGAACCGCCCGGTGACGAGGAGCTGCTCGCTCTCCCGGATCACGCGACTTCGGAACCGCCGGCCGACCTCGGTACCAATGGCGCGGACGACCTCCGGCGCCTCGGAGAAGCGGCGCTCGGGCGCGACCTCGAGGAGACGCTCGATCGTCCGTGCGAGGCGGCACCCCTTCGGAACGCGCTCGGCACTGGGCGACAGGTGCCAGGCCACCACGGCGGCGGGCTGGTTCTGATCCTCGAATGGCAGTCGCCCCTGGAGGCCGTAGAGCAGGAGCACGCCGAGCGAGTAGAGGTCGCTGCGACCGTCGGGGACCTGCGCGCGAAGCACCTCCGGCGCCGCGTAGTGGAGCCGGTCGACGGGATCGCGGCCGGAGACGACGTCGCCGACCGGATCGAAATCGAGGAGGCGCGCGTACGGCCGATCTCCACCGACCACGACGACGTTCGACGGGCGGATCGACCCGTGGACGAGGCCGCAATCGTGGAGGTAGGCGAGCGCCTGCAGGACCTGAACGGTCACGTCCGCGATCGCGGAGACGTCCCGACCCTCGCACCACGTGACGAAGTCCGTTCCGTCCACGTACTCGCGGACGATTCGGCAGGCGCCCGCGTCGTCGAACTCGAAGTCGAGCAGTTCGGCGATCCCCGCGTGCTTCAGCCGCCGGCGGATGGTGAACTCTCGCTGGAGCCGAGCCATCACGCGAGGAGGAAGGCGTCCGGGCGCAATCGTCTTGAGCGTCACGAGGCGATCGCCCCGAAACGCGTCGCGCGCGAGTTCGGCGGTCGCGTGCGACCCCGTCCAGAGTGGTCGGACCACCTGGAAACGACCTGAGCCCGGCTGCCTTGTCATGACGTGGCGGACCTTCTGCTCCCGGCCGTCGCCGGTTTCCGCCAGGGTGAACTATCGTCCGGGGGAAGGAAAAGATGGAGCGCCGAGCCGGCCGAGCCCGCGACGAGAAAAGCCTCGTTCACGGCCCACTTTGTTCATCGGACCTGGTACCCTCTCCCCCACCTGACCCGGCAGCGATGATGCGATCCACGGTGGCAAATCGGCGATGTTCCTGACCACGGCCCGCACCAACCTCCTCGTCCTCCTCGTCACACTCGGCCTTCCCGCGCAGGACACGTTCGCCGATGCCCGCGATCGGCTCGTGGCCGCCTTCCGCAGCGGAACCCGCGCGGAGCAGACGCAGGCGCTGAGGATCTTCTCCGAGCTCCCGGACGCCCGCGTTCCCGATCAGCTCCTCGCGACACTTGCCGAATACCAGAAGTCGGTCGAGGAGATCCGAAAGCGCACGGCCAAGCTTCAGGAGACCATCATCGCCGCGCGCGCCGACCTGGCGAAGGCCGGCGTGCCTGGCACCTCGGCGCGACAGCGGGCGGACCAGGCGGTCGCCGACCTCCAGAAGGAACTCGCCTCGGTATCCGAGCGCGTCGCGGGGAGCCTGGCGCTGGAGGACGAGCTGCGCGCGGCCGTCGGCACGAACATATCCCTCCTACCCGAGCCCCACCGGTCGCAGCAGGCCGCACGGATCCTCGGCGCGCTCCAGACGACGACCAGCGACGAGCGGAAGCGCGAGCTGCTTCGAACCATCGCCAAGCTCGAGGTGCCCGAGGCGCGCACGGCGATCCGCAGTCTGCTCGCCGGGTCGAACGATCCTCGAGTCCGATCGGAGGCGGCGCTCGCGCTCGGCGCGCGCCCCGACGTAGCCAACGTCACGTTCCTGGCCCACGCCCTCGCGGACGAGTTCTTCCTGGTGCGGTCGGCAGCCATCGACGCCCTGCGGAAGCACAAGGACCCGGAGACGATCGAGGCGTTCATCGTCGAACTGCCGAAGCAGACGGGAAGACTCCAGGGCGACGTGATCGCGGCGCTCGTCGAGCTCACGGGCCAGAACTTCCACGACAACCAGACGCTCTGGCGTGATTGGTGGGTGAGCAACCGCACGGGGTGGAAGGGGCCGCCGCCTCCCTCCACGGACACGAGGCCCAGGAACGGCGGAGGCGTGAGCTTCTACGGCATCACGACGCATTCCACGCGCATCTGCTTCGTCATCGACGCGTCCGGCAGCATGGCCGAGAAGGTCTCGCCAACGACGCGGACGGGCCAGAGCTCGGGTGGACCGCCGGAAGAGACGAAGCTCGCGCGGGCGAAGCGTGAACTGGATCGGACGCTCGACGGGCTGCCCGTGGGCGCCCTCTTCAACATCATCGTGTTCTCCGATGCGCCGCGACCGTTCATGAAGGCGCCCATCGAACTGACCGACGCGACGCGGCGCGACGCGCATGCGTTCGTTCAGGCCATCGCCGTCCGGGGCTCGACCAACATCATCGATGCGCTCGAGCGGGCCTTCGGCGCGGCCGCCGCCGGTACGACGCCATCCCGGCAGCAGCCCATCGACACGGTCTTCTTCCTCTCCGACGGACAGGCCTCATCGGGTCGAATCCTGAACGGCGGTGCGATCGCGGACGAGATCGCACGCCGGAACCGGGACCTTCGCGTTCAGATCAACACGGTCGGGCTGGGCCGCACGCACGACGTCAACCTCATGCGCCGCCTCGCCAAGGAGAGCGGCGGGAAGTACGTGTCGATCGGCCGATGAGCGCGGCGCGCGCGCTCAGTTGATCGAGAAGCCGATCGTGTTCGCCGTCGCGAAGCCCGACGGCTGCGCCGGGTCGAACGCAACGGCGCTGAAGAACACCCGCGTTCCGGCGGGAAGCCCCGGCGGAATGTGCACGGTCGCCGTGGCGTGCCCGCTGGAGTCGAGGACACCCGAGAAACCAGTCGTGTGACCCGGCACCCCCCCGAGCGACGCGGAGAAGAGGCCGTCAGGCGCAAGGCTGATGACGCGGCCCGTGCCGTCGCTCAGCGCGATCCCGGGGCGCATGGCATTCGACAGTGCGCCCAGGTAGGAGCGTCCACCAAGACCGGGAAACGAGATGCGGATCGTGTACGTGCTGTTCGCGGTCGCCGGACCCGAGCCCGTGATCTTTCGCGCGCCGAACACCTCGAGGCCACCGACCGCCATGCCCGTGGGGATGGCGAACGAGCGGATCTGATTGCCCGTGGGCCCGAGCAACGCGACGGAGGACGTTCCCGCCACCAGGATGTTGCCGGTCTCCTGGTCGACGCGAGCGGCCATTGCGCCCGACGGCACGAACATGCCCATGGAGGCAGCCGTGCCGTTTCTGTGCACGCGCAGGAGCGGCGAGAACGCATCGCCCGTCGCCACGAGGAAGTCGCCGGTCAGCGGATCGAAGTCCACGGTTCCGGGTTGCAGGAGGATGCTCCCGTTGATGATGATCGACGCGGCGTGAGTGACGCGATTCACGCGGATGAGGCGGCCGTCGAGCCCGTAGAACACCCCGGAGATGATGTAGTCACCCGTGTCGCCGTCGACGCACACGCCGAACTCGGTGAAATGGACCTGCTGGAACACGTAGCCCTCGAGCTGCGACGCGACGTCGAATCGAAGCAGGCCGCTCCATTCCGTCGCCTCGACGTACGTTCCGTCCTGGTCCAGCGTCAGCTGGCCGGGCAGACCGGTGAGCGATTGGATCATGAAGCTCGCCGCGAGCGATCCGTTCGGGTGCAACGTGTCGACCGTGTATCCGAGCGAGTCGACCGCGACGACGTCCACGTTGTTCGGCGCCATGTAGAGAGTGGAAGGCGCATAGCCGGGCAGGCTCGTGAACGGCGAGAGGCTGCCGGTCAGCGGATGCATCCGGAAGAGCCCAGACGTGGGGTAACCGTTGCTCGCGAGCAGCCAGTCGCCGGGCGAGGCCTGCGCGAGGACCGGGAGCGCCAGGAGTGCCAGGATGAAGGAGATGGAGAGTGCGCGTCGCATGGGTTTCCCTCCGGAGAGGAGTTCGAGTCACGGGGCCGCGGCTGGAGGTCGGGGATTCGAAGTCGCTCCGCCGCACAGCCGCCTTGCGGGGATGCGGCCCGCGCCGCTCGGGCGTCGGGTCCTTCTACGGTCAGCGAATCGCGGGCCGATTCCGTTGATCGTCGTAGCGGACGAGGCTCGTCGCCATCGCTGCGTGGGATCGGGGCACCTGGCGCGTCGCGCGGCCCGCAATCGTTTCAAACGCTGCGTAACTCATTCCATCGGGAGCGCGCGGCTGCGTCCCGTTATCGTGTCCGCCATCATGACGACACCTTTGCTCGTGCGCGTGCGCGACGCCGTCCCCGCCGACGTCGACGTCATCGCGGAGTTCAACGCGCGGCTGGCGCGGGAGAGCGAAGCCCGCGAGCTCGACCTCGGGATCCTGAAGCCAGGCGTCGCCGCGGTCCTTTCCGATCGTGGTCGCGGTCGCTACTTCGTGGCGATGGTGGGAGCGGAAATCGCCGGCCAGGTGATGATCACCACGGAGTGGAGCGACTGGCGCAACGGCTGGTTCTGGTGGATCCAGAGCGTCTACGTCGCGGAGCGCTTCCGCGGCCACGGTGTCTACCGAACCCTGCATCGCCACGTGGAATCGGCGGCGCGTGCGGAGGGCAACGTGATCGGGTTGCGGCTCTACGTCGAGGAAGAGAACCGCCGCGCGCGCACGACCTACGAGCACCAGGCCATGCACGAGACGGGGTACCTCCTCTACGAGACGGACTGGTCCAACGCCATCCGCTCGACGGGCGGACCTCCGCCGGCCTAGCGTCCAGAGGCCCGCCCGATCAGAACGGCCGCCACGCCGAGAAGCCGGGGATCCCGCCCGTCGCGGCTTCGACCGAGGCCCACAGCGCCCGTGCGGCATCGGCCTCTCCGCCTTCGTCGAGACGGCGCGCGAGCACGGAGCCCAGCCGCGCGAAGAGGAAGCGCGACTTCAGATTCGGGGACGCGAGCCGCTCCCGGATCGCCGTCGCGAAGTCCTCGGCGATCGTTCGATCGGTCCAGGATCGGAGCGGCGGAACCGCGGCGCCGACGAGACGCGCGGCGACGAGATCGTCGGTCGTGGTCGCGAGCACGCCGAGCGTGCGGAGCAAACCGTCGCGATTCCCCGCGCGGAGCATCACGCCGACCCACGGGAGGGCCAACCGCTCCATGCGGTAGCGGGATCCCCCGTCTCCGAAATGCGATTGCATGGTCGGGTAGGCTTCGACGATCGCGCGCACGGGAACGTCGGAGGCCGTGAGCGCCGAGAGGAGTTCGCCGTCGAAGTCGTTCTGGGGCGTGTCGCCCGCTGGAACGAGGCGCATCAGGCGGGCCGGATCACGCGACGCGACCATGGCGATCAGATCCCGGGCCTCGTCCGCCAAATCGAGGCCGGAAAGCGTCTCGCGGTCGACGGCGATGATCGCCAGAAGCCGGTCCGCCTCCTCCTTGTCGCCTGCGGTTTCGAGCACGCGCGCCATCTCCACCAGCAGCTTCCAGTCCGTCCGATCACGCAGGAGCGCCACGTGCGCGAGGCGCATGGGCGCGTCCTTCTCTTTCGCGAGCCCGCATTCGATCGCGGCGACGAGCACGCGCAACGCGTCGCGATCGAACGGGCGCGCGGCAAGCGCCGCCCGCGCTTCCTGGAGGAGCGTGGCCAGCCCTCCGCTCGCGGACGCGCTGCGGACGCGCGCGCGCTCGACGGCGAGGCCGAGGTCGCCCATGGTGATCGCCGCGGCGCGGCGACATGCGGCGACCAGGTCGGCCCCCTCCGGCACGAATCCGAGCACGTCCAAGCCGGCTCGAAGCGACTCGCAATCCTTCAGGGACGAGGGCACCCGCGGCCGGAGCGTGGGGCGAGCCAAGGCCTCCGCCAGACTGCCGCCATCATCGTCGTTCCGCGCGACGAGCGAAGGCACGAGCGTGGATCGCCCGGAGGATCCGATGGCGACGCGAAGCGCCGTGCGGCGGGCCGTCGCATCGGGCAGTCGAGCGCCGACGCGCAGCCGAAGGGACGGGTCCTCGCCCAGGTCGCTCTTCGCCATTCCGAGCGCCGCAAGCGCCTCTGCAGGTTTCCCGCTGCGCAGGAGCAGCTCGGCGGCGTTTTGCGCGTGATACGGATAGACCTGCGACGCACGCGCCAGATGGCGCTGGTAGATGCCGGCGGCGTCCTCGATCCGGCCGAGCTGTTTCATCACGCTGACGGTCTGCATCACGGCGCTCACGTCTTCGGCGAGATCGAAGCCGAGATCGCGAACCGCGTCCCCGAAGGCCTTCCAGTTGCCGCTGCGTGCGTCCGCGAGTCCCGCGAGCAGGCGCGCCGCGGGCCGCGAATCCGTGCCGGCGGCGGCCCGAAGGGAGTCGGGCCCGAGCAATGCGGCTATCTCGTTCGCGAGGTCGATTCCGCCGGATCCCATGCGCTTCTGCGCGGCGAACGCCTTGGCGGCCCGATCGGCGAGTGCGTCACGCTCGGGTCCAACGGGCATGAATCCGGCCCGCTGGACGAGCACGGCAGGATCGTCGGGGCGAGCCTCGCCGACGTGGTCGACGAGGGCGCGGCGCACGGTCGCGGGGAGGGCCGGGTTTGCGACGATCCGCGAAAGGCGCGTGAGGTCGGGCTGATCCAGACGCCGCGCCGCGAGTTTCTTCACGAGCCCGAGGAGCAGATCTTCGGAGAGCTGCGCAGCCTGGCCGTCGAAGAGCGAGAGGAGCGCCGTGTTCGCTTCCTCGCCCTTCAAGCGGTCGAGCGCCTTGACGGCAATTTCGAGGCGGCGCTCGGGGACGACCATGTCCAGATCCCGCAGCCGGATCCCGACCAGCACGGGCATGGACGCCGTCTGGAGCGCCTTCTCCACCAACTCCGTCGTCTGTTCCGCGGGGAGGACACCGCGCGCAGCTCCGACGAACGACGCCGCGGTATTGCCCGTGGCATCCGCGCGGACTTCGGGGAGGATCGCCAACAACGCCTGGACCTTCCGATCGACGGGCGCCCCTTTCGACGCGCGAACGGCCGAGATGACGGCCTGGACGCGACTGCGGCCCTTCGACGCCAGGGCGTCGTCGATGCCCCGGTCGGGTGGACGCGAATCGGCGGTCACGGGCTCACCGAGCGTCGCTTGTGCCTTGCGGAGCTGGGCGGCGATCGTTCGCTCGCGGCCCGCGCCCGATCGCCGCAGTGCGTCGAGCGCCCGCCGCGCCCGATCGAGATCGCCGTCGAGCACGAAAGCCTGCAGCGTCTGCAACAGCGCTTCCGGCGGAGCATTCGCCGCGAGCGAGAGCGCGTCGTCGCCCTTGCCCGCGAGCAGCGCCGCACGCCACGCCGGTCGATCGAACCGTGCCGCAGGCTGGGCCTTGGCGGCCGCCACGGCTCCGTCGACGTCTCCGATGCGATCGCGCCCCGCGACGACGGCCCGCACGAGCACGGGATCCGCGGCGCCGAGCCATTCCGCCTCGATCGCGCCCACTTCTCCAGCGAGATCGTCGGACCGGAAGACGACGGCGAGTTCCCTCAGGCGGTCGAGGGCCATGGGCCGATCCCGGCGCGTGGAATCGCGCGCGACGGCCTTCAGGCGGTCGACCACCGCCCCGAGGTCGGACGGACGGCTCGCGCACCGCGCGGCGCCAGCCATCGCTTCGTCAGCTGCCGCTTCCTGGGCGCGGTCGGCGCGGCTCACGAGGCGGACGGTCGACAGGGCACCGGCGATGCCGCCGCCCGAGGTCAAGTCCGGTGGCTCGGCCGGTGCTGATCCGGGTGACGCGAGCTGCATCACCGCGGCATCGACGAACAACGGTCCCGCTTCCGCATGGCGTCCGAGCTGCTCCCACAATTTCGCAAGCGCGAGCCGCGCCGCCGGATCCTCCGGGTGCCGAAGCAGGATCCTCGCGCGAACGCGCGCCGCATCCGCCGGGCTGCCGCCTGCCGCGTAGAGCTCGGCGATGTGTTGCTCGATGGCGTCGAACTCGTTCGCCATCCGGGCCCTTCCGAACGCCTGTTCGGCGCCGCGCAGGTCCTTGCGTTTCAACAACACTTCGCCAAGTTCGAGGAAGACGGCCGGGGGCGCGTCGTCCTCGAGCATGAGGAGTTCGTGGCCGAAGTCGCTGTAGCGCTGCCAATCCGATGCCGTGCGCGCGTCGTCCATCGCTTCGCGCAGGAACGCGACGCGCTGCTCGCCAGCCGCGATGACGAGCTCGTCGAGGAGTACGGCCCGCCCCTTCTCGTCCCGGCGCTGCTCGAGCACGTCCTGGAGCAGTCGCAGCAGGAACACGGTGTCGGGGCGCGACGCGAGGCGCTCGCGAATTCGCATTTCGGCGAACGCCATGATCCGCGGATTGGCGTCCATGTTGAGGAGGCCGTCGACGGCGACGACGAAGAGGTCGTCTCTCGCGGACGGCTTGATGAGGTCCGAGAAGATCCCGATCGCGCGATCGGACTCGCCCAGGTTCCGCAACGCGTCTCCGAGCAGCAGCCACGTCTCGATCCGATCGGGATGGAGCGCGAGCGTCCGCCGGTACGCAGCCGCGGCCGACTGATGGTCGCCCGCGAGGTTGAAGATGCCCGCCGAGAACTCGAACGCGGTCTCGGGGAGCATCCCCCCGCGTGACACGAGGTCGCGAACGACCTTGGCTGCGTCCGCGGGCCGGCCGCGCTCGAGCGCGCTCATGGCGAGTTGCTGACGGTAGTCCAGCTCGTTCGCCGGAGCCATCACGATCAGTTCGCGCAGGGTGCGCTCGTACGCGGTGAACTCCTCGCACTCGAGTTGGAGCTGCGCCAGCCGTTCCGTCAACCGGACCCGTTCTTCCGGTCGACGCTTCATTTCCTCGGCGAGGATCGCCGAGCCGCCGGCCGCGTCCCGCGCCCGCGAATAGATCTTCAAGAGCGCATCCAGTCGCGCGTCGTGATCGGGGCCGGCCGCGGCGAGGCCCTCCTCGAGTTCGATTGCGAGGTCGGCCAGCGTTCCTTCGCGCGCCGCCGCGTCGAGAACGCGCTCCTCGGCCTGGACGCGCCGGGCCGCGGTCCCGGGTCGCAACCACAGTTCGCGTTGGATCGCGAGGGCTCGATCGCGTTCGGACTGCTGCTTGCCGTCGGCGAGCAACTGTGCGAGGCGCGCGCCGACGTCCTCGCTCCCCGTCGCCCCCCAGACGCGCTGCAAGACCTCGATCGCCTCCGTCCGCTTGTCCACCGCTTCCAGCTCGGATGCGAGCGCCGCCAGATTGGCGGGGCCCTCGGCGGCCTTCGCGGCGTCCACCAGCACGACGGCCGCGTCGGCCAGCTTCCGCCGGTTCCGCAGGTCGCGAGCACGAACCAGGGCCGCGGCAACGCGTCCATTTTCCCCCTGACCGGAGAGCCGCTCGATCGCCAGGTCGCGACTCGCGGCGAGGCCCAGGTCCCCCGCCGCCTCGGCCCATCCCACGAGTTCTCCGATCCTGGACTCGACGACGACGGCCTCGCGAAGGACGGCGTCGGCTTCGTCGAGGCGCCGGTTCTCGGCCAGGGTCAACGCGAGGAATCGGCGCGCGCGTCCGTCCTTCGGGTTCGTCACGAGCGCAGCCCGCGCCCGTTCGATCACGTCGGACGTTCGTCCAAGCTCCGCTGCGATCGCCAGTGCTTCCTGGCGCAGGTCGCCGTCCGTCGACGCCGACGCGAGAGCGAGAGCTTCGTCGGCGCGACCGAGCTCACGGAGCGCCTGGAGGAGGCCCGTGCGACGCGTCACGTCTTCGGGCGTGAGCGAGCGCGTCCACCGCGTGGCCAGCTCCGCGAGCAGGCCACCTCGCCGCGCCAGCGTGATGCTGCGCGCGAGGAGGAATCTGCGATCGCGATCGAGTGCGGCCTTGCCATACGCCAACTCGAGGGTGTCGAGGGCTTCCGGCACCCGCCCCGCATCCGACAGCCACATGGCGCGCCGGAGGGAATCCCCGAGCGAGAGTTCGCCGGTCTTGCGCGTGTCGAGAGCGAGAGCCTTCGCGCGCTGGCCCCACAGCGCGAGGAGTCGCACGAAGAACGCGCGGTCTTCGGCCGTCGCGTTCGACACCACGGAATCGACGTCCTTCGAGGCCTCGTCGGGACGCCCCTGGGCAAGACGCAGCAGGGCCCGCTGGGTCGACATCCAGGTCGAATGGAGGCGATCCTCCGCGGTCGAACCCCCGGCGTTCAGATGCAATTCGCTCTCGGCGTCGGCGAGGCGTCCCAGGCGCTCGAGCAACTCGATTCGCGTGGAGGCGTCGGCCCGGTCGACTGCGGCGAGCGCGGCCTCGAGATCGCCATCGGCGCGCTCGATGGCGACCCGGCACCAGGACGGTCGAGAGTCGGCCCTCGCGCGAAGCGCATCGAGGCGACCGTCGCGCATCAGCGTCTCCTGGATCGTCGCCTGGAACTCGGCTGGCGACTGCGCGGCCGCGGGCGTTCCCCACAGCACCAACGCAGCGGTCACCGCAATACCGCCGCGCGGAGCCGTTCGGCGCACGAAGAGCTGGGCGATGTACGCCAGCAGCGCGGCGACGAGGACGATGGGTGCGATCCGCCGCGGAACGGACCTCGGCCTCGCAGCCACGGCGGGCGCCCGTGCGGTGTGTTCGCGCAGCATCGCCAGGTCGGCCGTGACGTCCTCCGCACGCTCGCTCCGCGAAAGCGGACGAACGGCTGCTCCGCGAGCCACCACGTGATCCGTCTCGGCTTCGATCACGACGGGTGAGTCCGAAGGCCACTCGAATGCCGCACGCCATGTGCCATCCGCTGCGCACCTCGCCGGCGCTGCCGCGAGTGCTCCCGTGTTGGTTCGAAGGCTCACGGTCACGTCGTCGACGCCGGCCGTTCGTCCGGAAACCAGCAGTCGGTGCGGGAACGCCTGAACGTCGACGGCGGGCACGATGGCCCGACTGCCGTGGCCGAGTGCTCGGAGCAGATCGGCCAGTCCCGCGCCGAATCGCCCGTCACTCCGCCACTCGGCTGACGCGGGCCCGAACAACTCCGTCGCGAGCACCGCCGCGCGCCCGCAGCCTTGGTCCCAGGCCGTGAGGACGGGTCGCCCATCGCGTGTCGAGATCCACGTCGAGGCGCCCGGCCGCGCCGTTCCGTTCGTCAGCGCGCCGATCGCAGGCATGGCGTGACCGGCCCAGACGCGCAGGGCGTCCACCGGCATCGAGACGTCGACTTCCATCCGCGCATCGCGCACGGCGGAGGAGGGCGACGTCTGGGGCTCGCGGAACGACAGGTCCGGAAGCTGGAACCGCGACGGGCAGGAGTAGAACCGTCCCCGTCCCCAGTTGGCGAGGTTCTGGAGGAACGGCGAGTTCCCCTGCGGGCCGATCAGGACCGTGTTCAAGTTGATTCCGCTCTCCGCGATCTGGCGTGCGAGAACGTCGAATGGACCCGACTCCACGCCGCCGTCCGTGAGCACGAGGATCTGGCGAAAACGCGTGGTCGCGGCGCGCAACGCGTGGAACGCCTCTTCGATCGCCGAGTAGATGATCGTTCCGCCGCCGGCCTGGAGCCGGTTGAGTGCGCGTTGGATCTCGATGGCGTTGCTGGCCGACTGAAGGGGCGCTGCCCACCGCTTGCTGCCGTAGAACTCGACGATGCCGACCTTGTCGTGCGGCTGGAGACGCTTCAGTGCGAGGCGCGCAACTTCCTTCGCAAGTTCGATGCGCGCTCCGCCCATGCTTCCGCTCGTATCGATGATGAGCACGAGGCCGACGGACGGATCGCGGCGCTCCTCCTCCTGCGGGAAGTCGACAGGCAGGATGTCGGCGAGGGGCGATCCGCCGTAACCCCCGGGGCCGAGGTTCTGGTGCGCGCCCGCGAGCAGGAGTCCCGAACCCTCTTCCAGCACCGCACGACGCAGTTCCTCCTGGGCCGTGGCTTCCCAGCGGTCCGCGGCGACGTCGTCCACGACCCAGGCGGACGCTTCGCGAAACAACGCCGGTGCCACGTGTCCCGGATCGACGACGCGAACGTCGAAGCCGAACGGCGCGAGGAGCGACGCGAGCGGGTCGCTTCCATCGACTCCGGGAATCACGTGGGCGATGATGGGCGGAGCGGTGACGTCGACCGCAGAGCGCTCCTCGAAGCCCGAGGCCGTGGTGTCGACGCCGATGACGAAGCGCGTCCGCAGGTCGGCGACGCCGAGGGCCTCGATCGACAGGTCCATCGCGAGTGTCGTCGTGCCGACGTCCAACTTCGCCGCGTGGCGCGCGAGCACGGCGCCGCGGGATTCGACGACGAGGTGGCCGCTCGTGGGCTCGCTCGCTCGGACGCGTGCGCGAAGCGTGAACGGCTCCCGGGCGCGGACGGCCGACGGGTGATCCACGGAGAGCAGCGCGGGGCGTCGATCCCCGCGAACGGCGACGACGTCGAAGGCGATCCCGCGTCGCGTGATGGCCGAGACCTCATCGTGGAAAGACGGGCCCACGTGGCTTCCGTCGCTCACGAGAGTGATCCGACCGGAGGCGCCGGAAGGGACGAGCCCGCGCGCCACGGCCAGGCCGCGCGCCAGATCGGGCGCCGTTTCGGGCGGACTCCCATCGCCGAGGCTCACCTGGGAATCCACCTGGATCCGTTCGACTCGCGCATCGCCGTCGGCGCGACGCAACGCTGCGACCGCGTCGTCGCCGGCCGCGCGTGCCGAATCGCCGACGGCGACCGCGATCACGTGCACGGGCGTGTCCGGGCGCTCGACCTGTGGATCCGCCAGCGCAAGACACAGGCAAACGAGCGCCAGGAGTTGGAGGAGCGTCGCCGCGCGCGACACCTCGCCGGCTCGCGCTCCACGGCGCAACAGGACCACGCCGGCCGGAACGACGCCGACCAAGAAGAGGAGCGCCCAGGGGTGGCCGAACGTCATGGCACGCTCCCTCGCCGATAGAGCCAGATGTCGAGCACGAGCGCCAGCAGCGCCGCGGCGATCAGCCACGTGCGGAGGCGGACCGGGTCGCGAACGACGCCGCGTTCGTGGGACGTCGATGATGAGGCCGCCGGCCTCTGAGTGACCGCGGCGGCCTCGACCTCGACGGTCGCGCTCGTGACGCCGTCATCGAGGACCGCCGATCCCGGCCGATGAAGCGAGAAACGGTAGGACCCCCCCAGCGGCAAGACGGTGAAGGTCTCCGATCCCCGGACGAGGATGGGATTCGTGGCGAGGGCCGGAAGCGCGAGGATCTGGCCCGCCGTCACGCGTGCGGGACGATCGACGCCCGTCAGCATCGCGAGCGCGCCGCAGACCAGGATGGGCACGTCACGGTGCGCGGCCGGCGCGAGCAGCCATTCGACGACACGCACCTGCGGGCCGCCATCACCGCGACGCGGTCGCGCGGCGACGAGCGGTTCCGTGGTGAACGCATCTTCGACCCACGTCGTCTCGCCGGGTTGCGCATCGAGGCGCGTTCCGCTCGTCGAGGTGCGATCGAACGTGCCGAGCGGCAGTGGGAGCACCGAGGTGGCGACTGCACGCCGTTCGCGAGCGTTCGCGCCGGGCTCGATGACCAGCATGGGTGACCGCGGATCCGACCGCGCCGTTTCCGCCATCACGACGAGAGCCTCGGCTTCCCCGTCCGAGGCGACGATGAACCGCCGATCGGACGCAACGGCGGTGGCGACGACGGATGGAACGGCCGGATCGATGCGAACGCGCCGGGGCCGCACGGGCCGCGAGTCCGCGACGTCGTCGCGGGAACCTCGCACGAGCGTCCATCGCGAAGTTTCCACGTGGACGCCCGGGCGAACGGAGGGAGCATCAACCCCGTGAGCGGCGACCGCGTCCCCCGGTCGTGCGAGAGCGGTGACGAGCTCCGCGGCGCCATCGACGGCCGTTCCCGGCGCGGCTTCGCGCGGGTCCAGGCGCGCCGTCGCCACGCCTCGCGGCTCGTCCGCACCGGCGAGGAGCCCGCCGTCGTCATCCGCGGTGACGATGCGTCCGCGCGGTCCGAGCGGTGACGAGAGGACCTCGTCCCGAAGCTCGGGATCGACCGCCGAGCTGCCCGCCACGACCACGAATCGGGAGGCGTCGTCACCGGCGGCGACAGGATCCGCGACCGCCGTCCAGATCGCCGCGGCCGCGAGCATCGCGGCCAGCATGGACAACCACCGCGCCGGCATGCCGAACAGCACGCGCGGGCGGCTGGGGGTCTCCGTGAGTCGAAAGAAGAGCAACGTCTCGACCGGCACCCGGCGATGGCGCACGCGCAGCAGGTGTGCCACGAACACGGCCGCCGCAACGGCTCCGATGCCTGCGAGATAGGTTCCGAGGGAAAGGGCCGTGAGCGTCATGGAACGAACGCTCCCCGCTCGAAGAGCGCGGCGATCTGGGGGACGACGGGCTCGGCCGTCGTCAACGTGCAGCAGCCGCCTCCGCGATGAGCAACGGCGGATTCGACCTCCGCGACGAAGGACTCGTAGGCGGACCGATAGCGCGCGACGACGGAATCGTCGACCTCGAGCGTCAGGCTCTCCCCTCCCTCGCAATCGACGAGTTCGAGGGGCCCGCGGACGGTGGGCTCGCTCTCCCCCGCGTGAACGGGTCTGACGAGGCAGATGCGATGAGTGATCGCCGCGAGAGCTTCACGCACGGCGTCGATCCCACGAACGTCGAAGCAATCCGAGACGATGACGCACACGCCTCGCCGACGGCTGCGTTCAGCCAGTCGGCGCGCGGCGGAGACCAGATCACCCCGCCCTGTCGTGGGCCGCGTCGAAAGCCAGCGGAGGAGGCGCTCGAAGCCGAGACCGCCCGTCTGTTCGACGAGCGGTTCGAGCGGCTCGCCTGCGAAAGGCCACACCGTCACCCGATCCATGCGGTTCATGGCGATGTATGCGAGCGCCGCCAACGCCTGTCGTGCGACGACGTGTTTGCTGCGTCCGTCGGCAGAACGCGTCAGCGTCATGCTGGCGCTTTCGTCCAGCAAGAAGTGGACGGGAAGGTCCTCCTCGTGGAGGTACAGCCGCACGAACACCTTGTCGAGTCGCTGGAACAGATGCCAATCGACAGACCGAAGGTCGTCGCCAGGCACGTAGGGACGCATGTCGGCGAATTCCAGGCCCGCGCCGCGGGTGCGCGAGCGATGCTCGGCAGGCCGTCCGCCTGCCGGGACCGATCGGACCGTCAGCCGAAGCGCCTCCAACGCCGAAAGAAACGCCGGATCGAACAGGCCCGCCTCCGTCACTTCGTAGTCTCGAGGATCTCGTCGACGAGGTTGTCGGGCGTCACGCCCTCGGAGCGCGCCGCGAAGTTCAGGAGCATGCGGTGCCGCAACGCGTCGTGAGCCGAACTGCGGATGTCGGCCTCCGACACGGCAAACCGGCCATCCCGCAGCGCCGAGACCTTCCCCGCGAGAAGGAGCGCCTGAGCCCCGCGCGGAGAGCTTCCCAGCGCCACGAATTTGCCCACGCGCGCGGGAGCATGCCGGCTGCCGGGCTGCGTCGCCATCACGAGCCGGACGGCGCACCGCCGCGCCGCCTCGGGCACGGGCACGTCGCGAACCAGGTCGCGCATCCGGCAGATCTCCTCACCCGTCGTCACTGCGTCGATCGTGGGGAGCCCGCGGCCCGTGGTGCGATCGAGAATGAGGTCGTACTCCTCCTCCCGCGGATACCCGACGATCAGCTTGAACATGAAGCGATCGAGTTGAGCCTCGGGAAGCGGATAGGTGCCCTCCTGTTCCACGGGATTCTGCGTGGCGAGGACGATGAACGGCTGTGGCAGAGGACGCGTCACGCCGCCCGCGGTGACCTGCTGCTCTTGCATGGCCTCCAGAAGCGCAGACTGCGTCTTCGGTGTCGCGCGGTTGATCTCGTCGGCGAGGACGAGGTTGGCGTGGATCGGCCCGGGCTGGAACCGGACGCTCCGGCCCGCGCCCGCGTCGTCGAGAACGAGCGTTCCGACCACGTCCGCCGGCATGAGGTCCGGAGTGAACTGGATCCGGCTGCGCTCGAGATGCAGGGCCGAGCCCAGGGCCTTCACGAGCGCCGTCTTGCCGATGCCCGGAACGCCTTCGAGGAGGACGTGTCCGCCGGAGAACAGCGCCGTGAGCACGCCGCGGACGACCGAGTCCTGTCCCACGATGAGGCGGTGGACATCCGCCTCCAACGACCTGAAGATCTCGCCGAAACGATTGCCTTGGGATCGGACCTGTTGAGTGTCTGACATCACGGTTTCTCCGAAGGCTCGCTCTGGCGCAGCCGTTCATGGAAGCGTTGCACGAGGCCCCAAAAGCGCGCGTCGAGGACGTGCGGAGGTTGGGGCGTGGCCGGTGCCGCGGCGTGCGCGGCAGCCGAGCGCTGGCCGTTCGGGTCGGGTTCGGGAATCGGTGGGATGCGGCCCATGGACGTGCGCGCAGTCCCCGGGTTGGGCTGACCTCGCACCTGATCCTCGAGAGTGATCCCGAGGACGAGCGCTGCCGTTCCTCGGGACTTCTTCGGCGGAGTGGGCCCACCACGCCCGTCGTCCGGTGGACCGTCACCGCTGATCGAAAGCTCTCGCGACGGCGGCTTGGGCCGGTCGCGCTGAAGCGGCGCGACGCCACCGCGTTGTTCGGTCTCCTCACGCTCGTCCTGCGTGTCCTCGTCGGGCGAGCGCGCGTCGTCGCCCGC
Source organism: Planctomycetota bacterium (assembly GCA_044222185.1). Classification (GTDB taxonomy): domain Bacteria; phylum Planctomycetota; family CAIWVZ01; genus JBGANV01. The sequence continues at coordinate 179,690 of JBGANV010000001.1, read as the reverse complement.
GGGATTGGCGCGCTGGGACAGTTCCTTGCGGCCACCCGTCGGCGTCGTCATTCCCCGGTTTTTCGACGCACCGCCCGTGGCGCCGATCGAATCCTCTCGGCTCGGTCGGCTGGGCTTGTTCGGCGTCGGCGGAGAGTCGCGCTTCTGTGGCTTCTTCTGCGGTGCCGATGGGGGCGGCGCGGCAGCGGAGGATCCAGCGGCTGCGCCCGATCCTCCGGCACCTGGAGACGGTTCGCCGGATTTCGCCTGCGCGACCTCCGATGCACCGCTGGAATCGCTTCCCTCGGCGGCGGCACTCCCCTGGCGCCCGGCGTTTCCCGCGGAGGCTGCCGGTGCGGTGGTTGCCGGGGTGGGCCTCGCCTGCGCGCGCCGCGCCACGGGCTCGGACTCTGCGGCGGGCCGGCTCGCCGGGCGGGACGCTGCGCGTTGATTCGGTCGCGAGTCGGGAGTCGCGCGTTGTTCGGCGGTGGCGCTGGTATCGCCGGACATCCGTGGTTTCGCCGACAGATCCACGGGCCGGGTCGACGGTGCGGCCGTCGACGGAACGAGGGCGCACGCCCACAGGACGAGGCACGCGAGGAACGCTGGCGCGAGCGGGATGTCCACTCGGCGGACGGGGAGTCGGATCGGGCGCGTGGCCAGCGTCGAAAGCGCCAGCAAGCCGTCCTCGATCGCCGCGCGGCGCATGGGATCCGTCGCCCCGGCCTGCTGGAACTCCCACGCAGCCGAGAGGCGATCGTGCCACCCGGCGGCCCTGTCGCAGGCGATGGCTGCATCCTCCACCGTGGGAGGTGCCATCCAGTCCAGCGCGACGCGCCAGATCGCTGGAACGAGTACCGACGCTCCCACCAACCCCGCGAGCACGAGGATGCCGCCATCGACGAGTCCGCCGAGCCGCAGCGCAGACACGGTCCCCCCGAGTGCGAGAGCGACCGCGGGCGCGCGCCGGACGCCACGGGCAAGTCCCCTGCGCCAAGCGTGCGATCGCCGTCGCGCGCCGAGGGTCCGCAGATGTGGTGCGAGCGCAGCTTCGAGCTGCGCGGTCGCCGTCGCGCCTGTCATCGGCCCTTCCCCTCCGCGGGAGCCGGCACGTCGATGCGCTTTGCCGCCACGACGCCATCACCGGGTTTCTCGACGAAGAGGACGACGGCGAGATTCGTGGGGTCCGGCTGCGTCGGACGGATCGGGAACGGTCCCTTCGCTTCGAACTGGGTGAGCTGTCGATCGAGTCGCGACTCGACCGTCGCCATGGTCAGGTCCAGCGCCGGGACGTTCACGGATGCGTCGGCGCCGTCCGGCGACGTCAGCGCCGCGCGGACCACCGCGTGATGGAAGATCACGCCGTTGCGCCCCGGGAACACCATGGAGCGCTCCGTGAGGATCGCGTGCAAGCGCGCTCCGGCGATCGGCGCCAGGCGCGGTGTCACCGTGAGTTTGTCGCCGCTCCACGCGACCGTCGCGTCGAGGTCGATCGGCTTGGCGTCGGCCAGCGCCTCCTCGACCGCCGACTTGAACTTCTCGAACAGCTTGGGCGCCTCACCCGCTCCCCCGCCACCCACGCTCTTCTCGCCCCCTTGAACGACGATCGTCGGGGTTCCCTCGACGGAGTAGTGACGCGCGCGCGCCAAGGCCTCCGTCGAGACGAGGGGCTCGGGGGCCGGGATCGGAAGGTGCCAGACGAGCGTGATCACCTCGCGATCAGGCGTGAAGTACTCCTCCAGCGCGTCGACGGCGAGGTCGGCACCGGTACAGGGCGGGCAGTGTGCCCCGGTGAACAATTCGACGAGCACGGGGCCGCCAGCAGGACGGGTCTCCGCCGCATCTCTCGGGATTGGGTGAAACCCGGGGGCCTTCCCCTCGACGGATTCGGCGATCGCGGCGGCGAGACCGCCACCGCCTTGGTGCTGCTTGCGCCACAGCGCGTCGAGGGCGATCAGGCCATCGACGCCCGTCTGCTTCACGTCGAGCAGCGCCTGGACGTAGCGCGACCAGGCCCGATCGAGCTGTCCCAGGTCGCGGTGCAGATGGCCGAGCGAAAGTGCGGGCCGCCCGTCACCGGTCATGCCGAACGCCGCCGACAAGAGGTTGCGGTAGGCCTCCTTGTGGTTTCCGCGCGAGAGTTCGATCTGGCCGAGCCTCATGCGCACCTGGAGCTGAGCCGTTCCGTCGGCGTCGCCGCGCGCGACGGCAGCGCCCGCAGAGAGCAGCCGCTGGCGAACGGAGTCGGAGTCGGCGCATTTCGCGAGCGCGTCGTCCAGGGCGAGTGCGGTCGTCGCCTTCTTCTCGATGGACGTCGCGTCGACGACAGCAAGTGCGGCCTCGATCGCGACATCGAGGTCGCGTGGCGCTGCCGCCGTGGCGCGCGTGAACGCCTCACCCGCCGCGTCGGACGTCCACCGCGACGATGGGTTGGCCTTGTAGAACTCGCGTAGCCGTTCATGGCCTGGGGCGTCGAGTGCCGCGTAGAAGTCGGCCTCGTCCTTCGGGTACGCGGCGCTTGCCGGGCCCTGGAGCGCGAGCTGGCGGGCGGTGCGATCGATGGTCACGACGAGCTTCGAGATGAGGGTCGCACCGACGGTCCCATCGAGCGGCGACGCGTCGACGCGCCGGAACGGCGTCAGTCGAGCGAGGTCGAGCGTGCCCGCCATCATCGATGGCACAGTCGGGCGAGTGTCCGCGGCGCCAAACCATGAGCGTTCGATGGTCGACGCGCGCTCCTTGGTGTCGAAGAGCAGTTTCGCCACTTTCGAGTCGCCGACGCTTGCCTGGATCGAAACCGATGTGGCGTCGGATCCGGCGAGGAACGCGACTCGCGTGAAGTTGGGCGGCGGAGCGGCGTCAGCGCCCGCCGTCGGATCCACGTCGAACGTCCGCAGAACCTTGCCCGGACCATCGATCTGCACGACGGAGCTGCCGAATGCGGAGAGGCCGATGAAGCCGGCGCAGGGGACTTCCTGCAGCTCCTTCGCGTAGTCCCGCGTGAGCGTCTCGAGCCATTCACTCCGCGTCGGCGTGATGGGGACGCCCTCGAGCTTCAGCCCCTCGAAGGAGATGTCGGTCTCCTGCGCGCGGAGGCTGCCCGCCGCGTTGCGATGAAGCACGAGCGGTTCCGCCAGCGACAGGTCGAGCAGGAGGTGGCAGTAGTAGACCTTCTCGCCGGCCTTCAGCGTCGCCTTCAGCATGGGCCGGTCGTCGACGAAGAGGATCGGCGCCTGCTGCTGGCCGCGCACGCGGGAAGCGCAGACGAGGAGGATGCCGAGAAGGACGATGGATCGCGCCGCGGGGGAAGTCACGATCGCGCGATTGTAGTCTCGACCGTTGTATCGGGCGAGGGCCGGAATGCGTCCGATCGTGTGGCCAGGATCTCGGTGGCGCCGCGCGGAGCCTCGGCCCCGCGCGGTCCGCCCGAGGCGATCAGGCGCTGTCCCGGATGGTGAACTGAAGGAGGAACTCGGCGTTGCTCCGGGTCTTCTCCAGTTTCTCGATGAGCAGGCGCATGGACTCGTTCGGATTCAGCTGCCCGAGAACGCGGCGCAGCACCTTGATGCGCTCGATCTCATCGGGGTGGAAGAGCTTCTCCTCCTTGCGCGTGCCCGACGTCGAGATGTCGATCGCCGGGAAGATGCGGTTGTTGGAGAGCTGGCGGGACAGCACGATCTCGCTGTTGCCCGTGCCCTTGAACTCCTCGAAGATCACCTGGTCCATCCGGGACCCGGTGTCGATGAGCGCGGTCGCGATGATCGTCAGGCTGCCGCCGCCTTCGATGTTGCGGGCCGAGCCGAAGAACGCCTTTGGCTTGGTGAGGACCTTGGCATCGAGACCGCCCGAGAGGATGCGGCCGCCGCCCTTGGCCTCGTTGTTGTAGGCGCGACCCAGGCGCGTGATGGAGTCGAGCAACACGACCATGTGGTGGCCGGCCTCGACCTGCCGCTTCATCTTCTCGAGGACCAGCTCCGTCACGCGGATGTGGTTGCCGGCGCCCTCGTCGAGGCAGGACGCGACGATCTCGGCCGTCGTGTTGCGGCGGAAATCCGTGACTTCCTCCGGGCGTTCGTCGACGAGCAGGACCAGAACCTTCGTCTCCGGGTGGTTCCGGCTGATCGAGTTGCAGATCTTCTGCATCAGGATCGTCTTGCCGGTTCGCGGCGGAGCGACGATCAGGGCGCGCTGTCCTCGGCCGATCGGGCAAAGAAGGTCGACGACTCGCATGGAGATGTCGTTGTCCGGGAACGTCTCCAGCAGGAATCGTTGTTCGGGGTCGCAGGGCGGAAGGCTCTTGAAGGCCACCTCGCCCGCATGGAGCTCGGGGTCGCGGTCGTTGATCGTGTGGATCGCCGCGAGCGCCGGTTTCTGCCCCGGCTTTCGCGCCGGCTGAAGGTCGCCCATGATCATCGAGCCCGGACGAATCCGGTAGCGGCGCACGAGGCCCGCTGGCACGTAGATGTCCTCGGCATCGGGCAGGTAGTTGTTCTCGACGAAGCGCAGGAAGCCGAAGCCGTCCTGCATGAGCTCCAGCAGCCCCGGGCGTTTCATCGGCTCCGTCGGCCGCTGCGGCATCTGCATGTTCTGCTGGTGCTGCTGGCCTCCGTGCATTTGCTGCTGATAGTGCTGCCCCTGAGGTCCGCCACCTGGGAAGGGCGCTACCGCAGGTGCGCCACCGTGGCCTGCGTTGCCAAGCCCGGCGCCGAACCCCTCAGCCATCCCTTCGTCCCCGGCCGCAGCAGCCGCCGCGCCCGGCTCGACGTCGAACGGGAGCGATTCCGTCTCCCACCCCTGAGGCTGGCCGCCGAATCCGGCCTCCTGCCCCATCATCGATTGGTCGGCGAGTTGATCCGACCCCGGTCCGGCTCCAGGGCCAGGTCCGCCGCCGCCCCATGGGCCGCCGCCACCGCCCCCACCTCCTCGACGCCCGCGGCCGCGCCGACGTCCGCCGCGGCGACCACCGCCGCCACCGCCGCCGCCGCCACCACCGCCGGGTCCACCGCCCCCCGAACCTCCGCCACCCGGTCGCCTACGAGAATTCCTGGCGCTCATGGTCAGCCAGTCTCCTGAAACACTTGCGCCGTGCGAGGGCACCCGGGTCGTCCCGAATGCACTCGCGCTCGGTGCGCAAGAAAGAGCCCGAGAAAGCCAGTTCGCGTATTGCCATGGGACCGAGCAAGGCGCGCCATGCGCCAACAAGACAGGTCCCAGGCGAAGGAACTGGAGCGGATCGCAGCGTCGCGGCCATGGGCCATGGCGACATCTTGGATCCGCGGCCCCGCGTCAGAACCGTGCGGGGCAGATGAAGCTCGCGCTTCCGACGCAGCAGTGCAGCCGCGCCGACGTGGACGAGATATACCATCGACCACATCAGCCGCAAGCCCCAAAGATTTCGAGTGTCTCACAAAAAGTCGGTCTTCCGCCGCACCGAGTCCAGACGGCGATCCGCCGGCGTTCGGTGGGAACGCTCCCTGGAGACGCGCGCCTCGTTCGACCTCAGCGCCTGTAGTTCGCAGGGACCAGTTTCTTGTAGGCGTCCTTCTTGACCTCGACGCGGGCTGTCCGCTTCAGGTCCTCGAGGGCCTTGCCGTAGGCCGCGGCATCCTTGATCGCCGCGGCATCGAAGGGAATCAGAACGTGCGAGACGCGGCGCTGATCTTGGGCCGCGCTGGAGCCGTCGGTCTTGGACGTCACCTTGAAGACGTGCGCGCCGAAGACCGTGACGACGGGTCCCGAGATCGCGCCCACCTCCGCGTGAAAGGTCGCCTCGGAGAATGGGAGGACCATCTTGTCTCGCGTGAAGCTGCCCAGGTCGCCGCCCTTCTCCTTTGACGGACACGCCGACTCGGCCTTCGCGACGTCGGCCAGGTCCGCGCCAGCGGAAAGGCGGTTGCGGACGTCCTGGACACGCTTGGACCATTCGGCGATGCGATCCTGTGCGGCAGCGTAGACGACGGCGGTCGGAATCACGGCTTCCGTGATCGCGACCTCCTTGGCCTGATCATCCGAGTACGCCGAGTTGATCTCGCGAACGAAGCCCGCAAGGCGAGTGATCGTCGCTTCCGGGACGAGGACGCCGTTCACGCTGAACGCGATGGGACCTGAGTCGGGGAAACAGGCGACGATCCCTGGCTGCGGCGGCGGGGCGACGATCGTGACCTCGGCCGGTTTGCCGCAAGCCTGGACGAACACCAGCAGACACAATGCTGCGGGCGACAGTCGTCGCACCGCGTGCGCGCTTGGAAGGGTCATGCTCTTGACGTCGAAATGGGGAGGACTCGATTGATGGCGAGGTGAAGACGTCGCCGGCCCCAGACGGCGAAGACTCTATGGGGAACACGGGAAAGCTGTCAAGGGTGTGAGAAATCAGGACGTTGAGATCACCCGCGCACGACGCGCCGACGGACACTCGCCACTTGCCGAAATCGAGCTCGGGACATATCACGAACGCACTCTCGTCCTAGGGCCGAGTCGCGATTCCTTCACGGACTCCCGCCCGAATTTCCGGAGCCAACTCGCATGTCAGAGTCCCGCACCCCAGCCCAGGCCGGGCAGACTGAGCAACACCTAAACCTGTACGAGATGGCGTCCGCGCAGTTCCAGCGCGCAGCCGACGCAATCGAACTCGATCCGGCGATCCGAACGATCCTCGGTCAGCCGAAGAGCGAGATCATCGTGAACTTCCCGGTGCGGATGGATGACGGTTCATACCGCCTGTTCACCGGCTACCGGATCCAGCACAACAACATCCTCGGCCCGTACAAGGGAGGCATCCGCTACCACCACGACGTCAACCTCGAGGAGGTGAAGGCGCTCGCGGCGTGGATGACCTGGAAGACGTCTCTCGCCGGACTTCCATACGGCGGCGCGAAGGGCGGTGTGAACGTTCGCCCGACGACGTTGTCGAAGGAAGAGAACATGCGCCTGACGCGGCGCTTCACGTACGCCCTCGGGACGAACATCGGACCGGACTACGACATCCCAGCCCCCGACGTCGGGACGAATTCCCAGACGATGGACTGGATGATGGACACGTTCACGAACACCGTCGCCTCCGTCGATCGGACGCGCGGGCGCGGCGTCGTGACGGGCAAGAGCCTCGCCTGTGGCGGCTCGGAAGGACGCGAGAAGGCCACGGGCCAGGGCGTCTGCCTCATCATCGAGCAGTGGGCGAAGGACCACGGACACAAGCTCTCCGATCTTCGCGTCGCCGTTCAGGGCTTCGGCAACGTGGGCTCGTTCACGGCGGCGATCATCTCCGAGATGGGCGCCAAGGTCGTGGCGATCCACGATCACACCGGCGCGATCATGAATGCGCGCGGGATCGACGTGGCCGCGCTGCGCCGGCACACGGCCTCCACGGGACGTCTCCCGGGCTTCGCCGGCGGCGAGGACATCACGCCCGAGACGTTCTGGGGCGTGGACTGCGACGTGATGGTGCCAGCCGCCATCGAGAACCAGGTGACGGGAAAGACGGCGCCGCTGATCAAGGCGAAGATCGTCGTCGAGGGCGCCAACGGCCCAACGACGCCGCTCGGCGAGCGCGAGCTCGCGCGCCGCGGGATCGACGTGATCCCGGACATCCTCGCCAACTCGGGCGGCGTGATCGTGTCGTTCTTCGAGTGGGCCCAGAACCGCGCCTCGCAGTACTGGCACCTGGACGAGATCGACCGCAAGCTGAAGGACATGCTCCTCACGGCCTACGGCAAGGTCGTCAAGATGTCGAAGGACAAGCGCGTGGACATGCGCACGGCCGCGTACTGCGTGGCGATCCAGCGCATCGGCGACGCCTACAAGGCTCGCGGCATCTTCCCGTGATCGACTGACGCGCCGGCCGCCGCGGCTGCGCGTCCTCGGCTCGATCCGCTCCGGCGAGACGTTCCATCGAGGCGTCTCGCCGATGACCCCCACGGGGACTTCAGGTTCCTCCACCTCTCCTTCGCGCGGCTCCGGACACCCCAACGAGGGCACCGCCGTGTTCCATCGACTGGACGCGCCCTCACCCCTGCCCCGACCGCTCGGTGTCGTCTGTGGGCTGCTCGCACTCGGCGTCGGCTTCGGGATGCTGGGGCTGTGCGTTCGCCAGGCGACGGCCCGAGTGCAACTCGAATGGTCGTTCACTGCAGTCCTGGCCGCCGTCGCGTCGTTCGCTGTGGCCGTGGGGTTCCGCCTGGTGGCCAATCGCCCGCGAAAGGGTGGCGCCCTCCTGTCACAGCCCGCTCTCGTGCTGTTCGGAATCGTCTACCTCTGCCTCATGACGAAAATGCAGCTCGACGCCACGCGTCCAGCGCCCCCGATGGAGGGTTGGTATGTCAGCATCGCCGCGCTGGCCCTCGCCTGGAAGCGCAGCCGGTGGTCCGTGCGCAAGACGGCGGCACCAGCGGAGATGAACCGCGAACCAACCTCAGGCGCGTAGGGCGAGTCGCCGGCCACCGACCACCTGCGCGAAGTCGGGGTGCGGGTCCGCTGCTCGGCGAGCGACGACAGCGCCGCGCGCTGGGCGCGCATGCGACACGGCGGCACGATCCGCGACCGCAACTCAGACCACGGCGCGCCCGCGGAAGTCTCGCTCAGTCGTCCTTGCCCGCACGCGATTTTCGCCGCCGGTCCGCTTCCTTCAGGAGCATCTTGCGGATGCGGATCGCGTCCGGCGTGACCTCGACGAGTTCGTCCTCGTCGATGTACTCGATGGCTTCTTCCACCGAGTAGCGACGCGGCGGCGAGAGCGTGAGCTTCTCGTCGGCGGACGTCGTGCGAATGTTCGTCAGCTTCTTCGAGTTGCAGACGTTGACCTCGAGGTCGTTGTCCTTGCAGTGCTCGCCGACGATCATCCCCTCGTACACGCGCTCCTGCGGATCGATGAAGAACGGGCCGCGATCCTTCAACTTGAACATCGCGTAGGCGGTGGCGACGCCCTCGTCCGTGCAGATCATCACGCCCTGGCCGCGACCGGGGATCTCCCCCCGGAACGGCTCGTAGCCGTGGAAGTTGTGGTGGAAGACGGCCTCGCCCTGGGTCAGGTTCAAGAGGCGCGTGCGGATGCCGATCAGCCCGCGCGCCGGGCAGTGGAACTCCATGCTCACGTGGCCTTCGCGCGTCTCCATCGTGGTCATCTCGCCGCGGCGCTGGCCGAGGAGTTCGATGACCTTGCCAGCGTGCTGCTCGGGCACTTCGACCTGGACGAGTTCGATGGGCTCGCACTTCACGCCGTCGATCTCGCGATAGACGACGCGCGGCTTGCCGACGCAGAACTCGTATCCCTCGCGGCGCATGTTCTCGATGAGCACGCCGAGGTGGAGGACGCCGCGGCCATACACCTTGATCACCTCGGGGCGATCCGTGTCCTCGAGGCGCATGGCGACGTTGCGCAGCAGCTCTCGCTGCAGGCGATCACGCAGCTGGCGGCTGGTGACGTACTTGCCCGACTCCCCCGAGAACGTTCCGTCGTTCACCTGGAACAACATGGAGATCGTGGGTTCGTCGATCGTCACCGGCGGCAGGCCCTCGGGCTTCAACGGGTCGGCGATCGTGTCGCCGATGTCGCACGTCGAGAGCCCTTCGACCGCGCAGATGTCACCGCACTCGACGGCTTCGCGGGCCTCCTTCTTCAGGCCTTCGAACGTGTAGATCTTCTTGATCTGTACGTTCTGCATCGTGCCGTCGCGCTTGATGAGCTTGGCTTGCGAATTCGACCGGACGAGTCCGCGTGCGACGCGCCCGATCGCGATGCGTCCCGTGTAGTCGCTGTAGTCGATCGTCGTGACCTGCAGCTGGAACGGCTCCTCGACGTTCGCTTCCGGGGCCGGGATGCGCCGCAGGATCGCCTCGAAGAGCGGTCCCAGGTTCTGCGGAGGATCATCGGGATCGAGGACGGCGTAGCCCTTGCGGCCCGACGCGTAGAGAACCGGGAAGTCGAGCTGCTCGTCCGTCGCGCCCAAGTCGACCATCAGGTCGAACACCTCGTTGACGACCTCTCGTGCCCGCTGATCGGGCCGGTCGAGCTTGTTGATGACGACGATCGGCAGGAGCTGGGCCTGGATGGCCTTCTTGAGCACGAACCGCGTCTGCGGCATGGGGCCTTCGGCGGCGTCAACGAGGAGGATGACGCCGTCCGCCATGTTGAGGACGCGCTCGACCTCGCCGCCGAAGTCGGCGTGTCCCGGCGTGTCGATGATGTTGATCTTCACGCCCTTGTAGGGCACGGAGATGTTCTTCGCGAGGATCGTGATGCCTCGCTCGCGCTCCAGGTCGTTGCTGTCGAGGAAGCAGTCCGGGAGGTTCTGGTTGGTTCGGAGGAGGCCGCTGTGGGCCACCATCTTGTCGACCAGGGTGGTCTTGCCGTGGTCGACGTGTGCGATGATCGCGACGTTGCGGAGCGCAACGGCGGGCGTGGTATCCGACATGTAGGGCACCGGAGTGAGGGCGGAAACCCGCGCGGTCCTGGCTACGTCTCCAAGGACTGCTGCTCGCGCGCGGCGGCTACTCTGTCGGGTTGCGCCCCCCCGTTCAAGATTCGTTCAGCGTCGGCCGGCGCCGCGACGCGCCCGCGTGCGCTTCACGCGGAGGTTGGCGGCGCCCGGATCGGGCGGCGCGTCGACCGGCTCGGCTGAAGCCGCAGCTGCGGGACCCAAACCGAACCCGACGCCAGGATCCGCCTCCGCTGAGCCGTTCGTCGGTTCGCGCGGACCCGTCTCCAGGCCCGGGCGGATCTCCCGGTCGGAGCCTCCACGCCGGAGCTCTCGGCGCGTCCTCATGCGGCTTTGCCGGATGACCTCCAGGACCTCCTCAGCGGTGTCGACGACGGTGTAGATCGCGCGATCGTCCGGGCTGATCGTCTTGAGGGGGACCAGCGTCGAGTCGATCCAATCCAGCAACCCACGCCAGAACGTCCGTCCCACGAGGATGACGGGGAAGTTCCGGATCTTGGCGGTCTGGATCAGTGTGAGGGCTTCGAAGACCTCGTCGAGCGTGCCGAATCCGCCCGGCAGGCAGATGTATGCCTGGGCGTAACGGATGAACATCACCTTACGGGCGAAGAAGTAGTCGAACTCGACCTTCGTGTTCGCGAACTTGTTCGCCCCCTGTTCGAACGGGAGCTTGATGTTCAGCCCCACGGACTTCGCGCCGGCGAGCGACGCTCCGCGGTTCGCGGCTTCCATGACCCCCGGTCCCCCACCAGTGATGATCGCGTAGCCGGCGCGCGCGACGCGCTCCGCGATGTCGACGGCCATCCGGTAGTGCGGGTCGGTTTCCCCGAAACGGGCGCCACCGAAGATCGAGACGGCCGGGCCGAGCCGGCGCAGCGTCTCGAACCCTTCCACGAACTCGCCCATGATCTTGAAGACCATCCAGGTGTCGTGGCTTCTGAAATCCTTCATGTTTCCGGCGTCCCTTCGCGGTCAGTCGAACATCATCTTCAGGCAGAACACGGATCCCCCCGACTTGCGGAACTCGGACGTGTCGACGGGGTGTGGCGTGAACCCCAACCCTCGAAGACGCGCGATCGTCGCCGTCGCACTGAGGTCGATGACGACGTTCTGGCCGTCGGGGCAATGCCCGTTGCAGGCAAAGGATGCCGCACATTCGTTCAGCGGTGGCTCGATCAAGGTCTCGAAACAGGCCTCGAGCACGGCCCAGGAGGCCGCAGTGAAGGCGTCGCGCACGGCGAGTGCTCGGGATGAATCGAGCGGGCACAGACACGTGTCCAGGTGGTAGAAGCGCGGGTCCACGAGTTCGAGCGGGATCAACGGTCTCTCGATGACGTCGGCGATCGACGCGAGCGCAGAACGCGACGTCCGGTAACCGAACCCTCCGAAGACGACCTCGCGCCCGGGGAACCAGAGCACATCGCCATTCCCTTCGAAATCACCGACGGCTTCACGAGGTAGGGATCGAACGTCGAACCCGCGGGCCTTGAACCAGGCGGCGAAATGGGCGACCTCTGGTCGTCGTTCCTCGTGGTGCATGTTCGACAGGAGGACCGCGGGAGACCCGGTTTTAGTGCGAAACGGGAGGGTCTGGTTGGCGGCGAACACCATGTCGGGCAAGCCAGGAACACCGGGGATCACGTCGACGGCGAGCCCAAGCGATCCGTAGGCCCGACGCAGGGCTTCCCATTGCGCCCGGGCTGCGTGCGCGTCGACCCGCTGCAGGTCGCCGTTCTCGTCACGCATGTGGGGGTTGATCGCGTACGCGACGTCGAAGGATTCGGGACTGCACATGAGCACGCGACGTGGCTCTGACCGCCGTGGCGCGGTCATGATCACGGAGCGTTCGTCGCTGGACACGAGCGTCATCAGGCTCCTTCTTGGCTCGAAGTGCGGCCGTAGAATACCGGCCTTCGCGACCGAGCCAACCGTCGCAGGGACGAGCGAACAACACATGATCATCGACGAAATCGGGCAGACCGCGCGCGCGGCGCTGAAGGAAATGACGGGCGCTGAAGTGCCCGCGATCTCGGTCGAGTTTCCCGAGGACGCGTCCTTCGGTGACTTCACCGTCAATTGCTTTCATCTGGCGAAATCGCTTCGAAAGGCGCCGCCGATTCTCGCCGCCGAGTTGGCACCGAGGCTCGTGGGCCGAGGTTCGATCATCGCGGCGACGGCCGTCTCGGGTTACGTGAACGTCACCGTCGACCGCGCGGCCCTCTTCCGCTCGGCCATCCCAGCGGCAGTGCTCGATGCAACGGCGGCCGGCCGCAACTCGGTTTGCGACGGGCGGCGCCTTCTCGTCGAGTTTTCGGCACCGAACACGAACAAGCCGCAGCACCTGGGGCACCTGCGCAACAACTTCCTCGGCGACTCCGTCTCGCGACTGCTCGCGAACGCGGGCGCGAACGTGACGAAGGTGAACCTCATCAACGATCGCGGCATCCACATCTGCAAGTCGATGCTCGCGTACCAGCGGTTCGGCAACGGCGTGACGCCCCAAACGTCGGGGACGAAGGGCGACCACCTCGTCGGACGCTTCTACGTCGAGTTCGAGAAGGCGTTCCAGAAGGAGGTCGACGAGTACGTCGCAACTCACGAGGCCGAGCGAGACGAGTACGTCCGCACGCATGCCGTCGACCGCAAGGGGCAGCCGCGCCCCGTCGAAGAGGTCGCGAAGGAGTGGCGATCGTCGTTCAAGGAGGAAGGCTTCGGGAAGATCCCGCTCGGAGCGGCGGCGCAGGAGATGTTGCGGCAATGGGAACGTGGCGATCCCGCGACGGTGAATCTCTGGAAGACGATGAACGGGTGGGTGTTCGACGGGTTCAACGAGACGTACGCGAGACTCGGGATCGCATTCGACCGGATCTACCTCGAAAGCGAGACGTACAAGCTCGGGCGAGACCTCATCCTGGACGCGCTCGAGCGTGGCATATTCCAGAAGCGCGCTGACGGCGCGGTCGAGATCGACCTGTCGGCGCACGGGCTCGGCAAGAAGGTCGTGCTGCGCTCGGACGGCACGTCGGTCTACATCACGCAGGACATCGGGACGACGGTACAGAAGGCCGAACAGTGGAATGCCGACGGACAGACCTGGGTCGTCGCCGACGAGCAAAAGCACCACTTCAAGGTCCTCTTCAAGATCCTGGAGCTCATGGGTTACCCGTGGGCGAAGGGCTGCCACCATCTGGCCTACGGACTCGTGAACCTCCCCGAAGGACGGATGAAGTCACGGGAAGGCACTGTCGTGGATGCGGACGACCTCCTGGACGAGGTGTCTGCGCTCGCGAAGGACGAGATCAAGAACCGAGACCCGGAGGTCACGACCGACGAGTTGTCTGCGCGCTCCGAAAAGATTGCGCTCGCGGCGCTCCGTTTCATGCTGCTCAAGGTGAACCCGGTGAGCACGATGGTCTACAACCCGAAGGAGTCCGTGTCGTTCGACGGGGACACCGGGCCGTACATCCTCTACACGTTCGCGAGAATCCGGCGGATGCTCCGCGACTCGGGACTCGACCTGAAATCGGCGGTCGGAAACTTCGATCCGACCTTGCTCGGGGCCCCGACGGAGGTGGCACTCGCCCGGGCGTTGTTGCGCTTCAACCGTGCGACGGCCCGAGCCGCGGCCGAGTTCAGTCCTGCCGTCGTCTGCACCTATCTGCATGACCTCGCGCAGGCCTACAACGCCTACTACCAGGAGGTGCCGGTGCTCCGTGCGACGCCGGATGCGTTGAAGCACTCCCGGCTGCTGATCTCCTCCGCCACGGCGAACGTCCTGGAGCGCGGGTGCGCGCTCCTCGGAATCGCGATGGTCGATCGCATGTGAATCAGCGCTTCAGGTAGGTGCCTGACGACACGATCCGCATGAAACAGTCCCGGTAGCGGACCATGTCCACGGAGTCGTCTCCGCCATAGCGTTCGTCGAATCGCGCGCGCAACATCGAGAGCTGGTAGCCGAAGGCTTCCAGCGCCTCGGCCACGGTCGTCCCACGATACTGGTGGACGACGTTGAACGATCCGCCCTCGTTCACGATGACGGCCGCCTCGTTCGCCGCACCGAAGAGGTTGTGGTAATCGCCGAGCGTGTCCTGATACGCGCCCACGAGGAAGATCCCGATGTGGAAGGGCTCGTCGACGTTCAACGTCGGGAGCGGGAGCGTCCGTCGCAGTCCGCAATTGCCCACGAATTCGTCGATGCGCCCGTCGGAGTCGCACGTGATGTCGCCCACGGTGGCATGGGTGATCGGATCCTCGAGCATCCGCGCCAGCGGCAGGACCGGGAAGACCTGCCGGAACGCCCACGTGTCGGGAACGCTCTGGAAGATCGAGAAATTGCAGACGAACCGCGGGGCCGTCATCTCTTCGAGCTCCCGGAGCTCCTCGTCGGAGGCGTCGGCGCGATCCCAGATCTGAAGCGCCTTGATGCAGAGGTCCACGAACAGCGCCTCCCCCGCCGCTCGATCTTCGAGCGTGACGAAGCCGAGCTTGAACCCGGAGATGAGTTCGGCGTGCAGCGCCCGGCCGTCGTTGATCAGCTCGCGGCAGTTGTTCTTCCGCAGTTCTTCGAGCGTGGACTTGAGCTCGCGGACCTGGTGACAGGCTTCAGGCGGCAGCACCGGTGGAGGCGCCTGGGGCGTCCGACCGATGACCTTCAGCGGCGTCACCACGGTTACCGCGTGGTACGCGAGGACCGAACGCCCGCTCTCAGTCACGAGGATCGGTGGATCGACTTCCTCCTGGTCGCAGATCATCTTCACGTTGTAGACCGCGTCACGGCAGTAGCCTTCCATCGTGTAGTTGAGGCTCCAGTCCGTGCTCGTGCTCGTTCCGTCATAGTCGACGCCGAGGCCGCCGCCCAGATCGAGAAAGTACAACGATGGCGCGCGGCGTTTCACATGGCAGTAGAGGCGCGTCGCCTCCTTCACGGCCTCCTTCACGGCGCGAATGTCGCAGATCTGCGACCCGATGTGGAAGTGGAGGCAGGCGACGCAATCGAGGTAGCCGACCTCCTGGAGGAAGTTCAGGGCTTCGAGCAGCTCCGAGGTGGAGAGGCCGAACTTCGCGTGTGAGCCCCCCGAATCCTGCCATTTGCCTACGCCAGCGCTGTGCAGGCGCGCGCGGAACCCGATCCGCGGACGGATCCCTACGTCCTTTGCGATCGCAACGACCTCGCGAACCTCGTGGATCGTCTCGGAGATGAGCACGACCTGCGTCCCGGCGAGTGATCCGCGAAGCGCGAGCTCGATGTAGTCGCGGTCTTTGAAGCCGTTGCAGATGATGAGCGCGTCCGGATGGAGCGTCATCGTCAATGCGAGAACGAGCTCGCCCTTGCTCCCAGCCTCGAGTCCGTACCGATAGGTGGCGCTCTCCTCCACCACGGCCTCGACGACCACGCGCTGCTGGTTCACCTTGACCGGCAGCACGCCCTGATAGTGCTTCGGATAGTCGAACTCCTTGATCGCCGCCGCGAACGCCTCGTTCAGGCGAGCAACGCGGTGCCGCAGTATCTGAGGGAACCGCAGCAGGAACGGTGACCGGAAACCGCGGCGGCGCAGTTCCTCGACCACATCCACGAGCCGGACGGAGAGCTCGTCCGACTGCTTGGGTCGGACGCACACGAAACCGCTCTCGTCGATGGAGAAGTAGGACTCACCCCACTCGTGAACGGCGGACTGCTGGATCGCCTCTTCGCGCTTCATGCGCCGAATCATACGTTCGGCGCATGTCGCGGAAAGGGATGAGGGAGATCAAGTTGCGGGCTTCTCGACCTGCACGCTCAACGTCCCCGTGAGGTGGTCGAGCGTGCGCTCGATCGCGCGGATGTGCAGGACGTTGTCGAGGACGATCGTCCTGTCGGGCGCGTGGATGATGATCTGGCCGGCCCGATACAACGGGTGGAAGTACTCCAGCATGTCAGGAACGCGAACCTCGATCCGCGGGTTGAGGAGGGACACACGCTCCCGATCCCCGAAGAGGGCGTTTCGGTGCATCTGCATCTCGTTGTGCTCGACGACCACGTAGTTCAAGCGTGTTTTCAGCCACGAGAGAGTGGCGCAAAACGCGAAGTAGATGGCGAAGAAGAAGTACGACTGCGCCGAGAACTCGAAGCGGCTCACCCCGATCACGTCCCGGACCTTCTGCCAGACCGGGAATCCGGGGCCGTTCACCGCAAACCCCAGGAATACGAGCGCGAGGATGGTCGCCAGGAGGACGTAGGTCCAGGTTCGCGACCACTCGAAGATGAAGATGTTCATGTAGAACACGAACGCCAGGATCCAGACGAGCCCGATCTTGTAGGACACGCCGTGGGGATCGGCAGCCGTGCCCGGGTCCGTGAAGACCATCCAGATCCCGCAGAGCAGTGAAAGCACCGCCATCGGGATGAGGTAGATCGATTTGAAGTGGCTGCGGATGAGCACCATCGTGCCCGCCGCGCACCGGTGCCGCTGCCACTCCCGTTCACTCACGTGCGACGGCTTCTTCGCCTCGCGCTTGGCGGCGATCTCGCGAATGGCGAAATCCGTCGCCGTGGCGGGGGCCGGTGCAGGGGCCGGACTCTGGGGGCCTGGGTTGGTGGAGTCGGTCACGGTACGGGTCCTCCTTTGACCTGAAGACGGCGGTGGTGCGGCCTGCCGAGCGGCGACCGCCTGTGGCCGATCTTCCGACGCCGGCGCGTCGTGAACAAGAAGCCAGTCCCGCGCCGACGCGGTGCGCAGGCCTGCGTTCGATGCAAAAACGACGAAGGCCGTCGGCGGGTACGCCGGACGGCCTTCCTTCAGTCGCGGAACGAACCGCGCTCAGTGGCTCACCGCTCGAGGCGGGCGGAGGCCGTCGCATCGACGGTCGGCGCCTGCGCGGGCTGCGTGAAGTACCGGTCGACCTCCGCAGTGATGTCACGGACATCCATGGCCTCGGGCGCGATCGCCCCCGGACGGGCACCCTCGTTCTCGATCACCTTCGACGCGACGTCGATCCGCTTCTGGCACCGGGCGAGAATCTCCTTCGCCTGGGCGAGCGCGCCGTCGTCGAGGGTGATCTTCCCACTGCACGCCTCGATGGCCTGCGTGTGACGGAGCCGCGCACGAAGGTTCTCGACGTTCGCGCGGAGCTGGCCTTCCTGCGCCCGCACGGCCTCGAGCCTCTGGATCGCGGCTTGGAGCGCCCCGGTCCGGGCCTCGAGGAGTTTCTTCTTGCTGCCGATCAGCTGCTGGTCGTTCTTGAACTCGTCGAACGTCAGCCGCAGGTCGTTCTCCAGTTGGTTGCGGGTGTACTGGCGCCCCGCGAAGGTGAAGGACGTCTCCCCCGTCTTCATGGAGGCGTTCTGCAACTTGACCTTGCGCTCCGAGTCAGAGATGCGCTTCTCGAGCCGGGTGACCTCCTGCTCGAGGTAGGAGATCTCGACCTGCTCTTCCGCCACGGAGTGTTTGGCCTTCTCGATCTCCGGCGCGACGTCCTGGATCATCCGCTCTGCCCGCTGGAGTTCGTATTCGATGGGGAACGCGCCCTGCACGCCCTCGCGAACGGACCCGAACGCATGCCGGGCGTGCGACACGACCGCCGGCCCCAGGAACAAGAACGCCAGACCCGCGAACACCACCGACCCAATCACCAGCTTCTTGAACATGGATGCAACTCCTGTGCGTTTCCGGGTTCATTTTGCGGGGGGATCACCCACCGTCGATTCCCGGCCGATGGGGGACGCATACGTAGGCACCCTGGCGGTATTACGGGCGACGAAAAATCGTGGGATGGGGGCCGGACGGCGCGGGGAACGACCATGGAGTCGGGCGCTCTCGCCCGGCCGCCGGATCAAGGGCGCTGTTCTTTTCGGAGCGTCCCCAGGAGCCTCGTCGTCGCGTCCGCGACTCGGGATCGAGACTGGGTGATCCGACGCCGACCTTCGGGTGACGCTGCCGTTTCGTGCGCCCCGAGACGGGCCTGGCACGTCCGGCACTCGAGCGTCTCCAGATGGAACGCGACGTATTCCTGCTCGTCCGCCGGCAATTGGCGCGCTGCGTACTTCTGGAGCGCCTCGAGACTGACGCAGGACACGCCTTCGCGGAACCACAGTTCCGAGATCGAGATCTGGAGGCTGGTGACCTCGTCCTCCAGGTTGTCGCGGGCGTCCTGGCACGCGTCGCACACCTTCAGGTGATCGACCAGGTCCTTGGGACCTTCTCCCGTTTCGACGAAACGGGCGATCTCGCGTAGTTCCGGGCAGTCCCTCATCCCTGCCTCCACAACTCGCTGAAGAGCGTCTTGCGCGGGTCGCGCTTCATGAGTCGCTGCTGAAGGTCACGAATTGCCCTGAACTTGATCCCGGCGATGGATTTCTCGTCCGAGATCGCCAGCTTCTCGGCGATGGCGCGGTGCTTCCAGTCTTTCAGGAAGCACAGCTCGATCGCCATGAGTTTCTTGAACTCGCGCTTCGACTTGAGGTCCTGGACCATGTCGTGGAGGCACTCGACGAGCGCGTCCTTCTGCCGCGTAATCGTCTCGCGCGCCGAGTGGATCTGGCTTGGGCGTCGAGCGGTCGGAGATGGTGTGATGTTGAAGAACCCCGACGAGTCTTCGTTCTTGTCGGCGATGCTGACCTCGGCGCGCTTCTTCCGCAGGTGATCGATCACCTTGTTGCGAGCAATCCCCATGAGGTACTGCTCGACGTTGTAGCGGCGGTCGAATCCGCGGATGCCGCGGATGGCGCCGAGGAACGTGTCCTGAGTGAGGTCCTCCGCGAGCTCCGGGTCAGCGATCTGCCGCTTCACGTACCCGAACACGCGGTCGTGATACTCGTCGCGAAGCTTGCTCCATTCGGCCTCGTCGAGGGCCTGGAGCTTGGTGATGTCATAGTCGGCGACGCCCACGGCGCGAGGCTATCTGATCAGCGCTTCGAGGGCAACATCGACGAGCCCGATGAGGACCCCGGCGATCGCGCAGGTCAGGACGACCGTGATGAGGTTCGAGAAGACCCACCGCACCAGGCGAAAGGGCGCGCCAAACACCGTCAGGAAGAAGCCGCGCCGGCGGGGCACGGGCGGCGGAGTGGGCCTCGACGGGAAACCGGGCGGCGGCGTCATCGGACGGTTGCGCTGGTATGCGTTGCGCGCAGTCGTCACCGCCTCACTGGTTTCGGTCCGCACGACGTCCCACAGGTCCTGGATGCGTTGCCCGACCGTTGCGACGGTCGCGCCGGCCTGCGCCGCACCGCGGCCGACGACCTGCCCGACACGCTGCCCGAGGCCGGCGGAGGCACCGTTCGACATTGCCGCAGGAAGGATGGGGGGCGGAATCGCCACGGACCCGCTGTTCGACTGACCAATGCTTGCCTCGAACGCCCTCATCATCGCGGCAGCGTCCCTGAACCTCCGCTCCGGCTCCTTCGCCAGCGCCTGCGTGATGAGCGGACGAACGGCGTCCGGTATGGCGACCGGGAACACGACCGGTGCCGTCTCGTGTTTCTTGAGGACTTCCCACTCGCTCTCGCCTTCGAACGGCGCCCTGCCGGCGAGCATCTCGAAGAGCATGGCGCCAAGCGAGTAGACGTCTGACCGCGCATCGCCCTTGCGCTGGAGCATCTCGGGGGCCATGTACGCCGGAGTTCCTCGGCCCATGGAGAGTGTGCGCGCCGTTTGCGTGACGAGTTTCGAGAGGCCGTAGTCACCGACGCGTGCAACCTCCCCCTTGAGGAAGACGTTCGCCGGCTTCAGATCGAAGTGAATGATCGATCGCTCGTGAAGTGCCGAGACTCCCTGCAGGATCTGGCCGAAGAGCTGATAGGCCGTCGGCACCGGCAGCGGCCCCTGTGACAGTCGCGTGCGGAGCGTTTCGTCTCCGGCGTAGCTCATCACGATGTAGGGAATGCCCTTCACCTCGCCCTTGTCCTCGATGGACACGAGATGGGGATGATCGACCTGGGCGAAGGCGTCGACGGACTTCAGCTCGCGAAGAACGTCGTCGCGAGTCTGCTCGTCGAGGACCTTGAGGAACTTGACGGCATAGAACTTCCCTATCGACGTCTTCCGCGCCTTGTAGACGTCGCCGAATACACCGCCACCGAGCTTGTTCAGGATCTGATATCCGGGAACGAAGTCCGGCTCGCGGAACGCTCGAAAGAAGCCTTCCCAGTCCATCGCTCTTGGCTCAGGCCCGGCTGCGGCTGGTTCGGTGGCTAGGCCCATCACAGTGGCAGCCTCCAGATGCCCGCAGTCAGAACTGCGAACAGCGTAGCAAACGCGATCCTCAGCCGGCCCGTCCGGTACCCGCGGGAGCGGAAGTCGGACCGCAGGAACAGGAGCCAGCAGGTCAGTGCCGCAGCACCGCCGAGACCAAGGCGAACCAGTGGCCCGATCCATTCGGCACCGATGGCGAGCCGCTCGGCCCGCTCGAGGCGTTGGATCTCCGGCTCCGCGGCTACGTAAGCACGGAACAGCCGCGAGTCGCCCGCGCCCTCGGACGCGATGAAAGAGCTCAGGTGCCGCGGATTCAGGAAGGAGTTCGATGGCTGACGGCGCGCCAACGCGGGGAAACCCGCGCGAAGGCGCTCCTCGACCTGGCCGCGGGCGAGTTCGACGGCTCGCTCCGGTGTACCGGCGAGCGGTCCTGCAATCACGATCCGGCGGAGCGATCCGTCTGCGGCCGCGTCGACCCACCCGGCTCCGCCGTAGGCGCATTCGATGGCGAATGGAGGGTCGTCGTTGGTAGCGACGCGAAGTGCGACGACCTCCCCGGCCGGCCGGGTCGAGATCGCCAGGGGGAGCACGCGAGCCTCATCGGCGCCGGCGCGGTCGGCCTGGATCCGAAAGCCCTCTGCCAGAAGTGCCTGCCCGAGGGCCTGAATGGCTGCTGCTCGCGTCCCCTTTTCCGGCCTCAGCATCAGCGCGTCCGCTGGGGCTGCTCGGTACGGCAGCTCTCGTGCGAGCCGGTGCGAGATCCGGACAACCGCGCGAGCCAGCGTCGGTTCCACATCCTGCGCCACAAGGTTCGCTCCCAGAACGAACAGCGTCAGGAGCACTGTGAAGCGTTTCATGGCGTACTTGTCTCCCAGCGAGGACACTGGAGACGGTCTACGCGAAGGCCGACCGATATTCCGGTGGGCCGGAGCGTCCGTCAGCGTGCCGAGGACTTCAGTGAATCGACGTGGATGCGAAGCGCACCGACCGTAAGCGGCAGCCCGCTGCGAACACGCACCTGCGCTCGCTCCGGCTCGTCTCCGGATGCGATTCCATGGGGACTGCGCGCCATCAGCTCGCCCCCCTGCGGACCATCTAAGCCGCGGAAGACCTCGACCCGAGCGTCCACGCTTCGCAGACCGGCGTGGCCGTCGGACCCGGGAGCGAGAAGGATCGCACCATTCCGCCCGGTCTCCGAGAACAGGACGACGCGGGTACAGCCGTGCACGGTGAAGTCGCCGTGGATGCGAAGTACTGCCGACGTGTTCGCGGGGTTCGGCCGCTGGAACGTGAACCCGAACGAGGGCCCCAGCTGGATGAGGTCGCCTGGGGCCAGCGTGCAAGTCGTCACGGGGCTGCGGTTTCGCCACGCGGTCTGTCCGGGCGCCAGGGTGAAGACGTACCTCGCGGCCCCCTGAGGATCGACGACGCGCTCGATGGAAGCATGCTGGGCCCCCAGTGCGGCAAGCACCGGAAGGTCGGCGCGCCCGTTGGCCTGGTTCCCGAACCAGACGACGCGCCCTGGATGGATGAACCAATCTCCTTCGTTCTCCACGCGCAGGAAGAACGGATCTCCCGGCAGAATGGGAACGTCGGAGGCAAGTGGTGGCACGAGCGGACGTTGGGTCTCCATGTGGGCAACCCCTTCCACACGCGCTGCGACGTTCCGCAGCAGGCGCCGCTCGGCGTCGGCGGACGCACGCTGCGCCTGCTCTTCACGTTGGGTCAGTTCGTCGAGAAGCAATCGTGCTCCCGCGAGGTCGGGACGACGCAGCACGAGGCCCTGTGCGATCCGTTTGGCCCGGCGCGTGTCACCGGCGGCGGATGCCTGACGCGCCTCTTCCAGTCGCGCATCATCGTCGGCGGTCACGTCATCAAGCACCTGCGCGAATTCGAGCGCGCGGTTCTCCTCCAACCCGTCACCCGCAGCCGCGCGGATGCGCTCGCGCGCGCCGGCCAGATTTCCCTCGCGCACGAGTCGGGTCGCCTCTTCGATCGCGGCCTCGACGTCGTCGGCCGCCGCTTCCGCTTCGGCGCGAGCTGACCTCGCGACACGGGCCTTGGGAAGAAGTTCCTCGGCCTCGGTGAAAAGCTCTTCCGCGAGTCGAGCATGACCGCGACGCGCGAGGGCCGCAGCGCGACCGACGGCCCACACCCCCTGTCTGAGTGCGGCGGCAGCGGTGTCCGACGTCGACTTGAGCGGGAAGGCACGGAGCAGAGACGCGGCGTCCGCCGTCGCGCCCGCGAGAACGTGATCCCGCGCCGCTTCCAGCAGGGCCTCGCCGTAGCGATCGATCGTGTCGCCGAATTCGATCCCTCCCGAGATGGCGTCAGCAAGCGCTCCGGCGAGTTCCGTCCAGTCCTTCGCCTTCAGGAGCATCTCGGCCGCCTCGCCATGCAGCCTGGCGAGCGGCGCCTGCGCTCGCACCTGCGACCGAGCCTCCTTCAGGACGGCTCGCGGGCTCACGCCTCGTGGCTCGGCCGAGAGCGCTTGGCGCGCGCGGGTGAGCGCAGCGTTCTCGGAGCGTTCTGCTTCCTCGAGCCCATCGAGGAACTCGCGGACGGCCGGCGTGGGATGGCTCTCCAACATCCGCCGCGCGCGCGAACGATCACCCTGGTCGGCGAGCCACCGGGCCTCTCGCAGCGCGGTGCCTGCCGCCCGATCGAGCGCATCGGCCCGTTCTGCGGAACTTCGGATCTCGCGATCGAGCGCCGCAGCCGCATCGTCAGGCCCATCGTCGAGCACGAGACGGACCTTCTGCGCGGCCGCCGGCACCCGGCCTTCCTTAAGGTCCGCTTTGGCCGCGTTTGCCAAGGCCAGGCGGGCTTCCTTCCGAACCTCGACGGCGCGCCGGTGCTGGGAGATCTCGGGATCGCGCGTCAGCGCCAGGACGTCGCCGAAACGGCCTTCTTTCAGCAGGCGCTCGGCGTCGCTGAGCTTCTTCAGTTCGCGAAACATGCTCGGTCGAAACTCCTTGGGACGCGTATTCTCAGCCACCCTGCGATTATTCGAGATCACACGGGAAACCGAGCGCATGGTGCCACCTTTCTCCGCGCGGAGCTGGCGCAGGCGAACCGCCCGCGCGGCGCGCGGCCGTCGGCCGCCGAACCCTGAGCAACCGGCCGCACGGACATGTGACCGCGACCCAATCTCCTGAGCTCCAAGATCTGCGAGCGAGCCGCGCTGGATTCGCCTTGCCGCACGCACCGCTGAACCGAATAATCGCGCCGTGAGAGTCGAACGTACGGAAGCGCCAGGACGAGAGAAACCGGCGATCACCGCCATGCTGGTTTCCATCGCGCTCGCCCTCCTGAAAACGGTGGGGTACGCAGTCACCGGTTCCGCGACGCTCCTCGCCGCAGCCGTCGACTCCGCCACGGACGCGTTCGTCAGCGGAGTCAGTGCATGGTCGGTCCGCCTTGCGGTCAGCCCACCGGATGCCGGACATCCCTTCGGTCACGGGAAGGTCGAACATCTCAGCGCGCTCTTCCAGACGCTCATCCTCGCTGGCGCCGCGGCGCTCTGCATCCTGGCGCCCGTGACGAACCACGACATCGGCGCCCCGCTCCGTCAGCCGGGCATCGGGTTGTCGATCGCCGCCGTCTCGATCACCGTCGCCTTTCTCCTCGCACGCCACCTGTCGCGGGCGGGGAACCGGTCCGACTCACCGGCACTTCGGGCGGATGCTGCGCACTACGCCTCTGACTACCTCACGAACGCCGGCGTGATCGTCGCGTTCGCGTGTGACTCGCTCCTCGGGTGGCGCTGGGCCGATCCCGTCATCGCCGGAATCATCGGAATCGCCATCGTCCGCCTCGCCTGGAAGAACGGCTTCGAAGCGATCAACGGGCTGATGGACGCGAAGATCTCGGGAGAGGAGCTCAAGCGGATCGAAGACGTCGTGCTCGCGCGACGCCCAGCCGTCCACGGGTTTCACGATCTGATGACGCGCCGCGCTGGCCCCCGCCGATTCATCCAGATGCACCTCGAGCTGGATGCATCGTTGTCGTTCCGTGCGGCACACCGGATGGTGGAGGAAGTGGGCGCAGCGATCGAACAGACGATCCCGGGCGCGCTCGTGACGATTCACGCGGATCCGTATCCGGAGCAGCCGGAGGATTTCGAGGCTCCCCATGCCGTCGCAGCGACGACCGATGCCCGGTGAGCGGCTCGGATCCGTCGTCCGCGGAACACCCTTCGTGACGCCCGGTTGACTAAGCCCCACAAGCCGGGCAACATTCCGCCCACGCGCCGGGGTGGCGAAATGGCAGACGCGGTGGATTCAAAATCCACAGCCCTTGACAGGGCGTATGGGTTCAAGTCCCTTCCCCGGCATCCGACCGAACCGCGCACGGTCCACACGGGACCGCGCACGCCAGTCCTTCGGGTCTATCCCGGCGGCCATTCCAGCGGCCGACCACCGAGCACGTGAACGTGGAGATGAAACACGGACTGGCCTGCGGGCGCTCCGTTGTTGATCACGACCCGGTAGCCAGCGCCGATGCCTTCGGAGGCCGCGACCTTCGCCGCGACGAGCAA
The DNA here is from genome assembly GCA_044222185.1 of Planctomycetota bacterium. GTDB lineage: Bacteria > Planctomycetota > CAIWVZ01 > JBGANV01. The sequence continues at coordinate 154,572 of JBGANV010000001.1, read as the reverse complement.
GAGATGCCCGAGTGTCCCTTCGTGTGAAGCGTCCGCGTCGGTCAGGTTCGTGATCGGAGCCTTCGGGATCACCAGGAAATGAGTGGGCGCCTTCGGGGACACATCCCGGATCACGATGCACCGGTCATCCTCGTGCAGGAACTTCGCGGGAATCTCCCGGCGGAGGATCTTGCCGAAGACCGTGTCCGGCGCCGCGGTCATCGGACGGTGATCCCGTACTTCTGCATCACGGCGAGCCACTCCGGCTCCGCGAGCACCGCCGACTCCTCCACGACCATCACCGGGATGTCGCCGTCCTCGATCCGGTAGGCCCGGCGGGTCTTGCGGTCGGTACTCACGAGCCGGTTTCCGTCGAGGACCAGTGGGGCACGTGAGTCCGGGCACACGAGGATTTCGAGGAGCGCTGGATCGATCGGCATGAGAACCCTCCGAGGCCTGCGAGTCTATCGTCGTCCCACTCGATCTCCACCGCGGCGACACGACCTTCCCGAAGCCACACCCTTCCGGCTTGTGACCCTTTGTTATGATCCGCGCCCTTCCCGAGGGACCGACCTCGAATGAGTCTACAGAACCCGACCCCGGACGGCCGCAAACGTCAGCTTCGCGAGTACGCAGAACAAGGAAAGCACCAACTCTTCGACGCCCTGTGGGCGGAGCTGACCGAGAGCTCGCCCGAAGACGTGGGTGTCTTCATGCAAGGGATTGCCGGACTCGAGTCCATAGGCAACTTCGAGAAGGCGGGACAGCTCCTCTCCGGGCTCACCGCGCGCTTCCTCGAGCAAGGCCAATTCGAGAACGCCCTCGTCTCCCTTCGCAAGATGGCGGAGATCGCACCGAAGGAGCGGATCCTTCGCCACGGGCTGCTGACTGCCTACAAGGCGATCCACAAAGACAACCCGCACCTCCCGATCTTCCTGCGCCACAGCAAGATCGAGGCTGACCCCGATCTCAAGACGGCCGTCAACAAGATGGATACGTACTTCGCGTTCCGCGAAGGGCGGTACGTCCACCACCCGGCCGGCTGGGGCACCGGCCGCATCGTGATGGTCGACGCCGAGCAGGCGTCGGTCGTGATCGACTTCGGGACCAAGAAGGGCCATCGACTGTCGATGGAGATGGCACGAAACATCACCGAGTTCGTCGACTCGAATGACCTGCGCGCCATGAAGCTCGACCGGCTGGCCGAGCTCACGCTCATGGTCGAAGGCGATACGACGGAGCTCATCCGAGCGGCACTCCGAAGCCGGCGCAACAAGGCAACCCTCCGCGAGCTGCGCGATCGACTCACCGACGGAATCATCCCGGCCGGCGATTGGTCCCGCTGGTGGCAGAAGGCACGTCTGAAGCTGAAAACTGCATCGGACGTCACGGTTGCACCGGGAAGCAACCCGATCATCGAGCTCGCGCCCGAGATGCGCGGGTACTCGCAGAACTGCCTCCGAGACCTCCGCCTCCTGGATAACGACGTCAAACGCGTGAAGTACTTCCGCGACCTTCTGAAGGAGGCACAGGACCACTCGGATGGAGAGGAAGCGGTCACCGCCGTCGCCCAGGTCCTGATGGCCGGATTGTCGCCGAAGAGCGACGTGCCACTCGGCTGCCGGATTTCGCTCGCCTTCCTCATGAAGGAAGCGCAGCAGATCTACAAGAGCATCACCATTCCGCCCGAGGCCGCGCCCCAGCTTCTGTGCAGCAACCACAAGAGCGTCATGGAAGCGCTCCCCTCGATTCCGATCGCCGGGCATCGCATCGAGGCGCTCGAGGTGCTTCGCGAATCTGGCGACAAGGATTGGGCCGAGCTGTATCGGACGGTCATTCTCCGCGGCGAGCCGGAAACGGCCGACGCCGCCCTGTCGGCTCTCGTCCGCCATGGCCGCAAGGACGTCGTCGACCGCATCGAGAAGGACGTCATCGGGAAGTTCCGGGATTTCCCCCTGGCCTTCACCTTCTTTGCGCGGCACCAGCTGCAGGAGAAGCTCCCCGAGGGCGTGCCGCAGATCCCGCTTCCGACGCTGCTCGAGAAGATCGTGATCCTGCACAGTCACCTGGAGCAGAAGCTCTACCGTGAGGAAGACGCCGAGCTCCGCAAGGTGGGCAAGACCCTGGCCAACCTCATCCAGGCCGGGAACTACAGCGTCGTCAAGGACGCCTTCGTCGCGGCGACGGAGACCGAGGGCCGCAACGTCAGCACCGTGATCCGAAGCAACAGGAGCCTCCCGCGCGACATCCGCGACAAGATGATCGCGTACATGCTCCGCACGCGGCCCGAACTGGCGCGGCAGGACGAGGAAGCGTCGGCTCTTCCAGGTGGTGTGGACGCGAACGTCATCTACACGACCGAGCAGGGGTTGTTCCGCAAGCAGCAGGAATACGAGCACCTCGTCAACGTGGACATCCCAGAGAACGCCGCCGAGATCGGCCGCGCCGCCTCGTACGGCGACCTCTCCGAGAACGCGGAGTGGAGCGCGGCGATCGAGAAACAGACCCAGCTCACCCGGAAGTCGGAGGACCTGGCCCGAGATCTCAATCGTGCGCGTGTGATCGAACACACGATGCAGGACGGCGAACACGTCACCGTGGGTTCCAAGGTCACGCTCTCTCAGGAGGGCACGAACCGCCGACAGATCTACACGCTTCTGGGACCCTGGGATGCCGACCAGGAAAAGGGGATCCTCTCCTACCTGTCACCGCTCGGCATGGCGATCCTCGGTCGCCGCGTAGGCGAGGACGTCCCCGTTCCCCTGCCCTCCGGCATCGCGAACTACAAGGTCGAGCTCATCGTCGACGGCCTCGCCGAGTTCGGGACCTAACAGGCCCCGCCGAATCGCTGGAGATCGTTCCGTCGGTTCCCGCGCGGCGCGCCGACGGGCCGGCGGAGGACCTACGGCGCGCCCGCCTTCAGGCGCGCGTCAGCTCACCGCAGGAAGAAGCCCTGGGTTCGCAGCGCCTCTGCGATCCGCACGGTCGTCGGGTCCTCGTTCACCTCGATGACCGTGTCGCTGATCCGCTCGACAACGATGGCCTTCAGCTCGCGGACTTTCATCGCGGCATCGAGGGCGGCCTTCGACGCGGCGCGCAGCACGATCGTGCGGCGGCTCTCGAGGACCGTCACCGCGCGCGCCCAGGCCTCGCACGAAGCGACCACGTTTTGAGGCACGTCGTACCGCGCATGACGACGCAGGAGTGCGAGGATCTCCGACGCCGCCATCCCAGCGGCGACGGCCTCCTGGATCGATCGTTCCGAGATCCGGTAGTGAACGGTCACGTCGGCCTTCTCGCGGCGCGCGAAGCGCCCCAGTGCGTGCGTCACGTCGTATTCGACGGCGCCGGGAAACACGACGATCTCGAAGTCGGCCGTCACGATCAGCCCTCCGTCGACGGTCGTGCCCGCGTTGTCTGCGGCAAGACCCAGGACGGCGGAGCCGAGCCGCGTGAGTCGGATCGATGGCCGCCCGTCCTCTGGCGCATGGAGTTCGACGAGTCCCGCCGTGGCGAGCCGTGACCCCGCAAACTCCACGAGTTCGCGCGTGACGAGGGCGAGGGAAACCAGCGGCGGGATCGGTGTGTACTGATAACGACGCTGGAATCGGTCTGCCGTCGAGCGGACGTCGAGCGTCGCCAGGTAGAAGTTCCGCGCCAGCTGGGCCAGGTTCCGCAAGTCGATCCACCGCCCCGCGCCCGTCTCCTTCAACATCGTCAGGAAAACCCGGCGAAGACGACCGTGGTGGAACTCGGCCTTCATCGACCGCAGATCCTCTTGAACGAAGCGCAGCAACTGCTCGCCGCGCGCGGTCGGCGGAAGTTCCTCGAACGTCTTCCAGCTGGGGCGTGGACGGAGCCGCTGGTCGTCGTCGACCCGGACGAGGTCCGCCGCGAAGAGGAACTCCAGCAGGAATCCCAGCGCGGCCTCCTGCGAGACCGGGCGGCTCCCAGGCGACAACACTTCCGACTCCATCTTGCGGGCCGTTGCGCGGTAGAGGGAGCCTTCGCGCGTCGCTCGAACGCTGTGGTGATCGAGGAACGATCGTATCGCGGACAGGTCGGCGAGCGGCTCGGCCGGAGCCTCGGGCGCTTCATCGACGTGGACCTCGAGTCCGCGATTCAGGTGTGTTCGCGCAAGCTCGTGGAAGATGATCATCGAGCCGGGCTTGAAGAGGAGGCCGACCTCGGCGAGGTCGAAGTCGGCGATCGTGCCCAGGAGCAGGTGCTCCAGCTCCGCGCGCCAGGGCTCCAGGTTCTCAGGAAGGAGTTCCAGGCGCTCGAGCTGCCCCCGGTCGAGCATTCCGCCATGCTCGTCGAGCGCTCGGCACACGGCGTCGCGCAACCGTGGATCTGAAACGCGGCGAATCGCATCTTCGAGACGTTCCGTCGATGCGAGGGGTTGCACGAGCTCGGCGCGGTCGCGGCCGTCGGCGAACGAGATCCCGAAGGTCGAGAGCCGATGATCGAGCAGATCCTTCGCCAGCGCACGAACGTGCGCGCGGAGCGAGATCTGGGTCTCGACCGTGCGGATCGAGCCCTTGATCTCCGACACCAGCAGTTCACCGAGGGCCTGCGGGACGCGCCAAACGGGCTCGTGGTATCGGACCCACGACCGGTCGCGCTCCTCGACGACGAACCCTCGACGCTTGAGCTCCGCCAGGATGCTGTCGAGCTCGAAGTTCCGTGCAGGCGTCTCGGCGCCGCCGTTCTTGTCGGACGCTGCGCGCGTGGCGATCCGGAAGTCCTTTTGTCGGAGCATCCACCCGAGCACGTCGCGCAGCCGCCGTGGGAGGTCGCGGAAGCGCGTCATCACCCGGCCGCGCTCGGACATGAGCCGGCCGAGCGCATCACGAATCGAATCCTCGTCCGACGACGGCCCGGAACCGTCGCCGGTCCAGTATCTGTAGAGATCCGCGAGTTCCGCACTCGAGAACGAAACGAGATCCGTCGCGGGGTTCACCGAACGACCTCCTGAACCTGGTCCACACCCACGACTTCGCGGAAGGACACGATCTTGTATGGGTAGCCTTGCTCGGCCAGGAACAGTTGGCGATGGGCCGAGAAGTCCTGGTCGCGCGATTCGGCCGTCACGACGGAATAGAAGAGCGCGTGGGCTCCGTTCTGCTTCTTGCGGAGAACGCGCCCGAGGCGCTGCGCCTCTTCCTGGCGAGAGCCGAACGTTCCGCTGATCTGGATTGCGACATTCGCGTCCGGGAGATCGATCGCGAAGTTGGCGACCTTGGAAACGATCAGGACCGGGACCGTCCCTTTTCGAAACTCCTGATACAGCCGCTCCCGCTCCGGATGTGGCGTCTTGCTCGTGATCAACGGCGCTTCGATGAGCCGCCGAAGCAACGCGAGCTGACGCAGGAACTGACCAATGACCAACACACGGTCCTCGCGATGCCGATCCAGCAAGGCCCGAACGACCGAGAATTTCAACTCGTTCTCAGAGGCCAGTCGGAATCGCTCCTTCTTGTCGGCGAGCTCGTAGCGGTCCTTCAATTCGTCGGCGAGTGGCACGCGTACTTCGACGCAGTGCGCCTCGGCGATGTGGCCGCCCTTCTCGAGGGTTCGCCAGGGCAGATCGAAGCGGCACGGGCCGACGAGGCTGAAGACGTCCGCTTCCTTGCCGTCCTCCCGAACCAGCGTGGCTGTCAGTCCGAGCCGACGCCGGGCCTGCAACTCCGCCGTCACTCGAAACACGGGCGCGGGGAGCAGGTGCACTTCGTCGTAGACGATGAGGCCCCAGTTGTTGCGATGGAACAGGTCGAAGTGCGTGAAGGGGTCCGTTGCCGACTTGCGGTACGTGAGGATCTGGTACGTCGACACGGTGATCGGGCGGATTTCCTTCACCTCTCCCGTGTACTCTCCCACCTGGTCGGCGGTCAGCGTGGTTCGATCGAGGAGTTCGCGAATCCACTGGGCGACGGCGCTTCGATTCGTCGTCAGCACGAGCGTCTGCGTCTGGTAGAGGTCGATCACCCGTATGCCGACGAGGGTCTTGCCGGCCCCGCATGGAAGGACGATCACGCCGGCCCCGCCGCGCTCCGTTCCGCGCTGGTAGAAGACCTGCGCGGCCGACTCCTGGTAGTCGCGCACGGAGAACGCGAGCCCGCCCCGGGTCTCCGGACGAATCGAAAGCGTCAGACCGTCACCGGCGACGTAGCCCGCGAGGTCGTCGACGGGATACCCGGCTTTCACGAGCGCTTGTTTGATCTCACCGCGGCTCGCGGGAGCGACGAGGATGGTCCCGTCTTCCAGGACCTGCGTGTGCTTGTCGACGCCGGGAAGTGCAACGATGGTGTCGCGGAGGTCGGCATCTACATCCAGAACGAGCGCCCGCTCCCGGCGGACGAGACGCACACGTCCCGTCCGCGAGAGAACGTCCTCGACGAAAGCCCTCACTTCCTTCGGCGTCCTCACGAGGCTATGCGCGTCGAGGAACGCCGTGATCTCGGCGGCGTCGATCCCCGCGGCGTTCCACAGCGACAGCGGTGAAAGGCGATACGTGTGGAGGTGGTCCGGGCTCTTGACCAGCTCCGCGAAGCGCGACAGGTGTGTCCGACACTCCTCGGCACCGGGCGCATGCAGGTCGAGCAGGACCGTGCGATCGCGTTGGACGATCAGCGGCGGCGGACCGATGCGCTCAGTTGGCAGCTTCATGCCGCTCTCTCGGTGTCGGGGGCTTCACGCCTGCCGGGGCCACGAGGCCCAGCTCTTTCGCCAGGAAGCGCCCCGTATGAGATCGCGGCTCCGCCGCCACGTCTTCGGGAGTCCCGACGGAGACGACCTCGCCGCCACCCGTTCCCCCCTCGGGGCCCAGGTCGATCACCCAATCGCTCGCTTTGATGACGTCCAAGTTGTGCTCGATCAGCACGACCGAGTTTCCGGCATCCACGAGTCGCTGAAGCACTCCAACGAGCTTCGCGACATCATCGAAATGGAGGCCGGTCGTCGGTTCATCCAACAAGTAGAGCGTACGCCCATGTGACCGTCGCGCCAGCTCCCTTGCGAGCTTGATTCGTTGGGCTTCGCCGCCTGAAAGGGTCGTCGCCGGTCTGCCGAGTTCCAGATAGCCGAGCCCCACATCTTCGAGCAACTGGAGCGGTCCTGCAATCCTCCTGTGATTGGCAAAAAACGCGCGGGCCTCCTTCACCTCCATGTCGAGGACGTCCGCGATCGACTTCCCCTTGTACTCGACGGCGAGCGTTTCAGGGTTGTACCGGCGGCCCCGGCACGCCTCGCAGGTGATCCAGACGTCCGGCAGGAAGTGCATCTCGATCTTCAGGCTTCCGCGGCCATCGCAGGTTCCGCAGCGCCCGGGACCGGTGTTGTAGGAGAACCGGCCTGGGGTGTAGCCGCGCTGCTGCGCGAGGGGCATCGTCGAGTAGATCTCCCGGATCTCGTCGAAGATCTTCGTGTAGGACGCAGGATTCGACTTGGGCGAGGTGCCGATGGGCGCCTGGTCGACGATGATGCACTCGTCGAACGCCTCGGCCCCCTCGAGCCTGCCCAGCCCTTGCACCTTGACACGCCGCCGCGCCGTGGCGAGGGCCATGGCCGGCGCCAACGTATCCATCACGAGGCTGGATTTTCCGGACCCGGAAACCCCCGTCACGGCCACGAGCCGCGCCGCGGGGATCGACACGTCGACCGACTTCAGGTTGTTGACGGTCACGTCCCGGAGGATCAACTCCTTGCCCGATCCGGCCCGGCGGGCTGGCGGCGTCGGCACGGACAGGTCGCGGCGCAGATATCGAGCGGTCAACGACTCGCCCTTCTCAGCGAGTGCGGCCGGCTCGCCCGCGTAGACGACCTCCCCGCCGTGGCGCCCGGCGCCTGGCCCGAGGTCCAAGACCCAGTCCGCGACTTCGATCGTCTCGCGGTCGTGCTCGACGACCACGATCGTGTTGCCGAGGTCTCGCAGTTCCCGCAGCGTACCCAGGAGCCGCTCGTTGTCGCGCTGGTGAAGTCCGATCGTAGGCTCATCCAGGACGTAGATGACGCCTGTCAGCCGATTGCCGATCTGCGTCGCAAGTCGAATGCGCTGCGCCTCGCCACCCGACAACGTGCCCGCAGACCGCCCCAGTTCGAGGTAGCCCAGGCCCACGTCGTCGAGGAAGCGGAGACGGTTGCGAGCCTCCTTCACGGGCTGATCCGCGATCTGCGCCGCCGAGTCCCCGAACCGCAGTCCGTCGAAGAACGCTCGCGCACCGGCGACGGTCATCCGCCCCACCTCTGCGAGCGTCACTCCGCCGAGTTTCACCGCGCGGAACGCCGGTTTCAGGCGTTCACCCTGGCATGCGGGGCAGGTGTCCGCACGCATGACCCGGCCGAGGATCTCCACCCATTCGTCGTTGTCGGACGTCCGATACCACTCCTCGATGTATCTCGCGAAACCCTTCCACGCCACGCTCATGGCGTACGTCGACTTCTTGCGCGCGCCGCTGGTCTCGAACGTCACGTCGAGCTTCTCGTCGAACCCGAACATGAGTACGCGTCGCGCCTTCGCCGTGAGCGAACCGAAGGGCTTGTTCACGTTGAAACCGAGATGGTCGGCCAATTGCTCGACGACTCCGCGGAAGTAGCCGTCCGCACGACTGAGAAAGTCGCCCGGCTTGTCGATCATGGCGCCTTCGAACAGCGGCAGTTCGGGCCGCGTCACCAGACGGTCGACGTCACACTTCAGCTCCGACCCCAGGCCGTGGCAGTTGTCGCACGCTCCGACGTGGCTGTTGAACGAGAACATCCTCGGAGTGAGCTCTTCGTCCAAGAAGAACCCGCAGCCCACGCAGGACGGGTGCTCGCCGAACCACTCGCGCTCACCATCCACGGGCTGGAATGCCAGAACCCCTCGGGCGGCCGAGTACGCCTGCTGGACGGAATCCAGGAGGCGGGTCCTCGATCGCGCTGAGATCTGGACACGATCCAGCACGAGCAGGACTTCCTTCGTCCGCGCCGTCACCGTCGGGTTCTCGTCGAGCCGCTTCTCTTCCCCGTCGATCAGGACGCGGACGCAGCCCTCCTGCATGAGCTCCTCTCGAAGGACCTTGAGGTCGGTGGGCTTCTTGAAGCGGAGGGGCTTTGGGAAGCCCTTCAGCCACAGCGGAGCGACGAGGCGCCCCTTGGCATCCGCGTGGCGTTCCAGGAGCGCGCGCACGACCATGTCGGGCGGATACGCACGGGCTTCCTTCCCGCACGTCGGGCAGTGAGGGATTCCGACGCGAGCATAGAGCAAGCGCAAGTAGTCGTGGATCTCGGTCGTCGTCGACACCGTCGATCTCGGATTGCGGCTCGCGTTCTTCTGGTCGATGGCGATCGACGGTGCGAGTCCCTCCAAAGAATCGAGGGGCGGTCGTTCGAGCCTGCCGAGGAACTGCCGTGCGTAGGTCGACAAGCACTCGACGAATCGCCGCTGCCCCTCCGCGAAAAGCGTGTGGAAGACGAGGCTGGTCTTCCCCGACCCGGACGGCCCGGTGACGACGGTCATGCGTCCCGCAGGGAAGCGTGCATCGACGTTCTTCAGGTTGTGGAGGCGTGCGCCCCGCAAAACGACGTCGCCGTCGAGCGCGTGGTCGACGACGGGACGCCGCGGTCGCGCCGCGTGCGGCGCCGGGTTCTCGATCTCGCGGAGCATGTCGGCGGTCGCTGACTCGGTGTTCTCGAGGATCGCCGCATAGCTGCCGTTGAACACGATCTGCCCACCGCCCGCGCCGCCGTCCGGACCAAGATCCAGGATCCAATCGGCACAACGAACGACGTCCAGGTTGTGCTCGATGACGAGGACCGTGTTGCCCGCGTCCACGAGTGCTTGCAAGGCCTCCACGAGGCGGCGAACGTCGAGGAAATGGAGCCCCGTCGTCGGCTCATCGAGGATGTAGAGCGTGCGGCCTGTCGGCGGTCGCTGAAGCTGCGTTGCCAACTTCACGCGTTGCGCTTCACCGCCGGACAACGTGGTCGAAGGCTGCCCGAGCTGAACGTACCCGAGCCCGACGCGCTCGAGCGTCGCGAGACTTCGCTTGATCGACGGGTGACTCGCGAAGAAGTCGAGCGCCTCCCCTACGGTCATCGCGAGGATGTCGGTGATCGACTTCCCCCGATAGCGGATCTCGAGCGTTTCCGGGTTGAAGCGGCGCCCCTCGCAAACGTCACACGGCACCTCGACGTCGGCGAGGAATTGCATCTCGATGAGCTTCACACCCGCGCCGCCGCAGGCCTCACACCGGCCGCCCTTCACGTTGAAGGAGAAGCGGCCGGGCTCGTAGCCGCGAGTCTTCGACTCCGGCAGGGAGGCGAACAGGGCCCTGACCTCGTCGAAGAGCTTGGTGTATGTCGCAGGGTTGCTGCGCGGCGTCCGCCCGATGGGAGACTGGTCGATCTCGATCACCTTGTCGAGGTGCTCGATGCCTACGATGGAGTCGTGCTCGGCCGGCCTCGTCTCGGCGTTGTGGAGTTCCCGCGCGAGGGCGCACTTGAGGATGTCGTTGATCAGCGTGCTCTTGCCGGACCCCGAGACTCCGGTCACGGCGATGAACGTACCGAGGGGCAGGTCCACGTCGACGTTCTTGAGGTTGTGGGCGCGAGCGCCGCGGACGCCGATCGCCTTGCCGTTCCCGGTGCGACGTCGTGCCGGCGGGTCGATCCGTTCGCGACCATCGAGAAACGCGCCGGTGATCGAACGCGACTCACGCACGAGATCGGGGATGAGTCCCGTCGCGACGATCTCGCCGCCCGCGCGCCCGGCACCGGGCCCGACGTCCACGAGCCAGTCGGAGGCCTCCATCGTCTCGCGGTCATGTTCGACGACTATCACCGTATTGCCGACGTCGCGCAGACGCTCGAGGGTTTGGATCAAGCGGCGGTTGTCGCGCTGATGAAGGCCGATCGACGGCTCGTCGAGGACGTAGAGGATCCCGCGCAGGCCTGAACCCACCTGGGTCGCGAGGCGGATGCGCTGCGACTCTCCGCCCGAGAGCGAGGAAACGTTCCGGTCGAGGGTGAGGTAGCCAAGCCCGACGTCCAGGAGGAACTTCAGGCGCGTGATGAGCTCGCGCTTGATCGGATCGCCGATCGTCGCCTGCGATCCCTCGAAGGTCGTGGCCTTCAAGAACGAGTGGATCTCGACGACGGTCCACCGGCTTAGGTCCCCGATGTTCTTCTCGTGGAAGCGAACGGAGAGCGCGGCCGGCTTCAGCCGGGTCCCGCCGCAAGCGCGGCAGGATCCCGGCGACATGAACGCCTCCGTCGACTTCCCTTTCAGGCGCCCATGCACCTCGCGGAGGATCGTCAAGACTCCCTTCCACGCCGTCCGCTCGGTACTTCGGACCTTCAGCCGTTCGCCTTCGTAGCGACGCGAGATCGTGATCTCCTCGTCCGCGTTCCCGTCGAGCAGGATTTTTCGGGCGCGTGCCGGCAACGCCTTCCAGGGCACGTTCCGCGGAATTCCGAAGTGCGTGCAGACCTGCCGCATCACCTCCTCGCGAAAGTGATGTCTCAGAGTCCACGACTGGCCTCGCATGGGTGCGATCGCGCCTTCGTCGATCGTCAGCTTGGGGTCCGGGATCACCAACCCCGGATCGACGTCGGCCGTGACGCCGAGCCCGTCACAGGCCTCGCACGCACCGTGCGGGCTGTTGAACGAGAACGTGCGCGGCTCCATCTCCGGCAGGCTCACGTTGCAGTCGGGGCATGAGAACGAGGTCGAGAACGTCTCGATCGCGTCGCCGTCGAGGACGGAGACGAGCCCCTTGCCCAACTTCAGTCCCTGCTCGATCGACTCGGCGACCCGCGACCGCTTTTCGGGCTCGATCCGAAGCCGGTCGAGGACGACCTCGATCGTGTGTCTCTCGTAGCGCGCGAGTTCGATGGGCTCGTCCAGGCGCCGGACCTCGCCGTCGATCCGGGCGCGGACGTAGCCCTTCATCCGCAGCTCCTCCAGTTCCTTGCGGTACTCCCCCTTGCGGTCGCGGATCAGAGGGGCAAGGAACAGAAGAGCGCGCCCGGTGTAGGCAGAGAGGATCCGGTCGATGATCTGGTCGGAGGTCTGCGCCGCGACGCGCTTGCCGCAGCTGGGGCAATGGGGCGTTCCGAGGCGGGCGAACAGGAGCCGGAGGTGATCGTAGAGCTCGGTCACCGTCCCGACGGTCGACCGCGGGCTGCGATTCACCGTTTTCTGGTCGATGGAGATCGTGGGCGACAGCCCCTCGATGTGCTCGACCTTGGGTTTTTCGGTCTGGCCGAGGAATTGCCGCGCGTAGGAGGAGAGCGACTCGACGAACCGCCGCTGCCCCTCCTGGAAGATCGTGTCGAAGGCGAGCGACGATTTTCCCGACCCGGACACGCCCGTCATCGTGACCAGGGCACCCCGAGGCAGCCGCAGATCGACGCCTTTCAGATTGTGCTCGCGCGCTCCGCGGACGACGATCTCGCGTTGAACCTGGCTCACTTCGCTCCCATCGACGCGCCGCTGGCAACCGCTCCGACAGTGGACCTGCCGCGACGAATTCGGGGATTATAGGGAGCCGCACCGGGATGTAAATCCAGGTCAGGTTCGCGTCGGAGACGGGCGACCCCGGGGGTCCGGCGTCGACCCGGCCGGCCTCTTGAACCTGCGCGGCCCCCTCACCTTGGAAGGTCCGATCGAGGCCGGGCCGACAGGTCCGCAGCGACGCGCGTGGGTCCCGCGGGGCGCCCCCTCAGCTCACGAACCCCCTCCGTCCGCGACACCCAGTTCGATCCGGATCTCCTCGTTGGTCCCGAACCGAACGACATGGGGTCCGGCCTCCATCGCATCCAGCGAGAGCACGGCCGTGGTCACGCGATTTCCATCGAGCATGAACCCGTTCTTCGACAGGTTCTTCAGCACGAGATTCTCGCCGTCGGCAAAATCGAGTTCGATGTGGCGGCGCGACAACCGGCGGAATGAGGAGTTGCGCTCGAGTTTCTCACGGCCCACACGCAACGCGAGAGGAGTGCGGACGGCGCTCAGCTCCACGTGGCGGCTTCGACCGACCACGACGCGATCGCCAGGCCGCAGGACGGCCCTGACGCCCTCGAACATGCCCGACGAACCGATGAGATGGACGTCGCGCGCGGTCATTCGTCGTCCGACGGGATCAACGGAAGTTCGATGGTCAGGGATCGCAATGCCGCCCCCGGTGGCAGCCGGATCTCGACGGACGTAGCGCCGTTGACGGGCCGCCGATCTCCGAAGAGTGGGAACCGTTGCTCGTCGACGGCGGCAAATGGATCTCCGACGGTCGAGAGCGTCAAGCGCGCGGTCTCGCCGCGAACGAGCGCATTGATCGGCCTGCCCGTCGGCGGCCGGATCCTCTGGCGCACCTCGGCGACCGAGGCAGCGGCGAACAGCGCCAGATCGACGTCGTGTGTTTGGAGGAGATCGCGCTCGAGTCCGTGCAACCGCACGCCCCCGAATGCGCCCACGTCGCGGAGCTGGCCGATACACAGGAAGGCCAGGTCGCCGTAGGAGATCGCCGTGAATTGCAGCGGCTGCTCGCGATCGCGAACGACGTCGGCGGTGAGGGTGAACGGGTAGTTCGCGACGCCCGGCGGCAAACTGAGTTGCAAGGCTGGCGCGACCTCCGGCAACGACGCAGGATCGGCGCGCTTGCCCGGCCACACGAGCCCCGCAGCCGTGAGCATGCTTCCCGCCGGCCGAAGGAGCCCGTCCGCCGGTTGACCAACGCCGAACGTCCACGAGAGGCGGACGACGCCGCGCTTGCGATCCCGGATCTCCGCCGCCTTTCCGAATGGGCGCAGCCTCGCGCTCCGAGCTTCTTCCTTGGCCGCGTGCTGGACGAGTTTCTCGAGCTCCGCCCGGTGCCTGAGCATGAACGCCGAGCCGGTGAGCTTGGGGTTCGAGAGGATCGACTGGCCGATCTCGCGCACCTTGGCGTGCGCGCCCTCGCCGGCGCGACGGTTGGCCTGGAGAAGCAACCGGTAGGCGTTTCGCTCTTCTTCCGTTTCGAAGCTGGCGAGGTGCGCTTGCATCGACGCCTCGACGGCATCGAGGAGCCAATCCCGCGTCGCCGACGGGGGCAACTTCTGGAGGCGTGCCAGCGCATGGTCGTCGAGGCGATCCCAATGCTCGAGGAGGGCGAGCGGCATGGGCGCCGGCTCGTGCCCATACAACGCGAGAATCGCCGACAGTCCGACGGGGGCGATGTCCTCCACGTCGCGAAGTTCCCTGGACCTCTCCGCCGCGGTGCGCAATGCGACCTTGCTGCCTTCACGCCCGACGACGATCCGACCGTCGAGCGTCACGCCCGAACACAATCGGATCGGAAGCCCTACGGCTGGCGGTGGTGCCGCGCCGAGTCGTTCGAGGAGATCGTCCCGAACTCGTGCGGCCGCCTCGGCGGTCGCGAGAAGCTCCCGCACGATCCCGAGGCGCTCGGCACCGCCGGATACCTCGTCAGCGCCGCTCGAGAGCGCCGTCGTCTGCACCCTGAGCCGTTCGAGGCGCTGCCGGCGCGCCGCCGCATCGAGGCGCGCGTCGTTCCCCCGCAAGAGGAGCGCTGGGAGCGCATCGAGGGCCGCGGTCCAACGAGCCTCGGCAGCATCGACTCCAGCGAGCATCTGCGCGGCCTGAACGCTCGCACCAGGCGCCAGGGCATCGGACTCAGCCGACGTGAACGACTCGAGCAGCGTGCGCGCGGCACGGAACTTCCCTTGGTCGATCAGCCCCTTGGCGCGCTGGAGCCCGCGCTCCGCCGCCTCGGCTGGAATCTCTGCAAGTCGCTTGAGCACGGCATCGCGGCGCGCCAGCACGGCGTCGAGCCGGCGACCATCGATCAAGAGGGCGCGTGACCCCAGCACGGCCTTCACCCGAGCATCCTGCTCGCGGAGGGTCCAGCCATGTGCCTCGGGCCTCGACGTAAGCTCCTGCAGCTCCGTCTCGATGTCCGACGCCACGTCGGCCTGCTCCTTCTCCAGGTCGGCCTCGAAGCGCGATTGGCATTCCTTCACCACCGCATCGAGGATCCGCGCGATCGACACGGGGAGCGTGACGCCGTCATCGAGCTGGAGGTCGGACACCATGCGATCGCGCATCTGCCGCAGGTGGTCACGGGCAGTGGCCACGCCAGACGTCAGAGCAACGCGCCGGATGTTGCTGACGAACGCCGCGGCAGCACTTCGCAAGTCGGCGCGCAGTGGCGCAACGGCGGCTTCGAAGTCGTGGTCGAGCGCGGCTGACGGCGTCGCCTGCTCGGCCGCGGCCGCGGCGCGGAGCGCGCGGTCCAGGGGACTGAGCTCGGGGTGTCTCGGGAGGATGAACTCCGCGACGAGGGGAACGGTCACGCGCGACTCGGGCCGGGGACTCGGCGGCGGCGGTTGCGGCGATTCCTGCTCGTGCATGCGGATCCAGGCGACGATGATCAATGCACAAGCCGCAGCGACGATCGCCAGGCCAGCAGCAATCCGCCTCGCCGGGCTCGCCGGGCGCTCGGTCATCCGCGCCGCCTCCCTCAGGGCGACGGACAGTGCGGTCGCGTCCGGGAACCGATGTTCCGGCTTCTTCTCCAGGGCCTTTCCGACGACGAGCGAGACCGCGGGAGGCGTCTCGGGTCGCAGCGCCGTGAGCGGAATCGGGTCGTCATAAAACAAGCGCGTGAGCACGGCCGCGACGGTCTCTCCCTCGAAGGGCGCGACGCCCCCGATCGCTCGGTAGAGGACGGCGCCCATGGAGAAGATGTCCGCGCGCGCATCCACCGCCGTAGGCTGGCGCGCCTGCTCGGGTGCCATGAACTTCGGCGTTCCGACCGTCGCGCCCTCGTGCGTCAGTTTTGGTTCCGCGTCCCGCCGCGCCAGGCCCAGGTCCAGGAGTCGCGCGTGGCCATCCGTCCCGATGAGGATGTTCGACGGTTTGAGATCACGGTGGATGATTCCGCGCCGGTGCGCATGGCCGAGCGCATCCAGTAGCTCCAGTCCGATGGAGATGGCTTTCTGCCACGGGAGCGGACCGCGGTCGTCGAGGATCGACTGAAGCGTGCGACCCTCGACGAGTTCCATGGCAAACCAGCAGAGTTCGCCCGAGTCTCCGGCGTCGATGCCGCGAACGATGCCTGGATGATCGAGCGCTCCAGCGAGGCGTGCCTCGCGGAAGAGTCGGAGCGCGCGCTTCTTTCCCTCGTCGCCGAGAGTCGTGATCACCTTGAGGGCGACCGGCCGATCCAGCGCCTGCTGCCGCGCGCGGAACACGCGCGCCGACGTACCACGCCCGATTTCTGCTTCGAGTATGAACCCAGGAACCTCCGGGAACGGCTCAGTACCGGGTGTCGACATAGGTGCGCCAGGCATCGTCGAGGGCGTTGATGTCGATGCCCCAGGCCTCCTGGAGTGCCTTCTTCTGGGCCTCACCCTTCGCGGGGTACCACTCGTACTTGGGCGGCTGCGGCCAGTGTTTCTTCACGAGGCTGAGCCACTTCGTGAACTTCGCCGCATCCGTGCTGACCATGTAGTCGACGACCGACCACGCCTTCCCCACCTCCGCCGTGCTCATGTCGCTGAGCTGCATGGGAATGATCTGGCTGAGGTTCTTGTCCTGGCGGGCCTTCACGGAGGCCTTCAGACCGGCCTTCCACTTCGCCCACTCGAGGTTGCTCATCTTCTCCAGGGCCGCGGCGTGGTCGCCGTAACCGCCCGAGGAGCAGTAGCAGTTGGTGAGGCCGAGGACCTTGCCCTCGAGCCACGAGCCGAATCCCTCCGTGAGCCAGACCGGCGAGAAGTTGTAGTTGAAGTCGTGGCGGTAGATCAGCATGTGGCCGATCTCATGCGCGACGTTGTTCTTGAGCCCGTTCACGTCCGCGGGCTTCAGGTGCATCGCGATCATGCACCTGGGGTATGGAAATGGGAAATACGTCACGCTCTGCATCGCGGGCTGCGCGCCCCCATCGGGGTAGGTCTTCTCGTACCACGGGCCGACGAGCTTGTATTGCTGCGAGCTCTTGCACACGACGATCAGACACTTCTGCCCGTCGAACATGCGCTCCGCCTTCTCGACGCCGGTGATGCGCGTCCATTCGGCGAAGCACTTGTCGGCGACGTCCATGAGGACATTCACGTCGGCCGGCGTGAGCGTTGCAGCGAAGTCGAAGTACTTCCCCTCCACGACCGTCAGAGGCTGCCCGACGGCGGCGGAAAGCGAATCCACTTCACGCTTCAGTTTGGGATTGGCCGGTGCCGGCGGCTCCACCGGCTTGGTCTCGACGGGCGCCGGTGCCGGTTTCGCCTTCGGATCCGGCTTTGGTTTTTGCGCGGCAACCGGCATCGCCGCGACGAGGAATGCCAGAAGGACGAGCAACGGGGTCGAACCGCAACCGCGGGTGGCACGCGAAGCGAAAGCGGAAGACGAACTCGGAGATGCAGGTGTCATCGATTTCCTCATGGGACGCCGCCGTGCGCGCTCCGCGCCCAAGCGTCAGTCGTCCTCTGCCGCGATCCCGTACTTGTCGAGCTTTCGCTGGAGCGTGAAGCGGGAGATTCCGAGCAGGTCCGCCGCCCGTGTCTTGTTGCCCGCACTCTTCTTCAGCGCCTTCTGGATCTCGCGGCTCTCGACCATCTTGACCAGATCTCCGAGGTCATGGAAGCTCGATTCCTCCCCGATGAGCATGCGCGTCGAGTCACTGATGTGCTTCGACAACCCCTCGACGCCGATGACGGGTCCGGCGATCACCGCGCAGCGGCGGATCTCGTTCTCCAGTTCCCGGACGTTCCCGGGCCAGCTGTACGACATGAGGAGATCGAGAGCCTCAGCCGACACCGTGACGGAAGGCGCGTATTTCTCGATGAAATGCGCAACGAGGATCGCGATGTCCTCCCGGCGGTCGCGGAGCGGCGGGATGTTCACCTGGAGGACGCGTAGTCGGTAGTAGAGGTCCTCGCGGAACGTGCCGTCCGCGACCATCTTGCGCAGATCCTGGTTGCTGGCCGCGATCACTCGGACGTCCACCTTCAGGCTTTGTTGCGCGCCCACGGGGCGGATCTCACCCTCCTGGAGGACTCGCAGGAGTCGCGACTGCATGCCCGGGCTCATGCACTCGACCTCGTCGAGGAACAGGGTCCCGCCATGGGCCGCTTCCAGCAGGCCCTTCTTGGCGCGATCGGCACCCGTGAAGGCGCCGCGAACGTGGCCGAACAACTCGGCCTCGAGCAACCCCTCAGGGAACGCGGCGCAATTCACGGAGACCATCTCCGAGTTGGCTCGCGGCCCGCTCTGATGAATGCACCGTGCGACGAGTTCCTTGCCGGTGCCGGATTCGCCGAAGACGAGGACGGGAAGCTCCGAGGGCGCGATCTTGCGCATCAGGCTGCGAAGTTCGTCCATGCGCGCCGATCCTCCGATCAGCGGCTGGAAGCCTGCGTCCGCCTCCACACGGCCTGCGCGCAGTTCGGCACGCATCCGCGTCAGCTCGGTGTCCTGCTCGGAGAGCTTCTCCTTCAGCCGCCGGTTGAGCGATTCGACCTCCTGCTGCCGGGCCTTCAGGTCACGCGAGAGACGCTCCTGCCCGAGAACGACGCCGGCCTGGTCCGCGAGGACGTCGATCACCGCGCGGTCGTCGGCGGTGAATGCGCCGAGTTGGAGGCGGTTGTCCAGGTAGATGACACCTTGGATGCCGAGTTCGCTTCGGATCGGAACGCAGAGCACGGACCGAAGTCCGAGCGACTCCACGCTCTCGATGGCGCGGAATCGCTCGTCATGGAGCGCGTCGACGAGCAAGACGCCGTCGCCCGTCGTGCCGACCTTCACGGCGATCGACCACGACACCTCGAACTCGGGCCCGCGTCTGTCTTCCTGCCCGATGTTCCGTGCCGCACGAAACTCCATGCCTTGCCTCGTGTTCACGATGATGAACCCGCGCTCGGCGGACGTGAGGTCCACGGCGGCGTTGATGAGCTGATCGAAGAACCGGTCCGAACCCACCGCACCGGAGATGGCTCGCATCAACTCGGCGACTCGATGGAACCGCTCGGCGAGATCGGCAGGGGGTGCGTCCTCGGGTGCGCGTCGGCCCACTTCGGTGAGTGTGAACTCGTTCGTGGATTCGGGATCGAGCTTTGCTGGAGAGACGATGACGGACGACGCGTCTTCGTCCTCTCGGTAGGTCAGTCGTGTGGCGCCGAGTTGCACGACGTCGCCGTCGCGAAGGATCGCGGTCTGGACCCGGTTCCCGTTCACCCAGGTGCCGTTCTGACTTCCGGCGTCCAGGATGCGGTAGCCCTGTGGTGTGAACTCGAGCCGCGCGTGAACGCGACTCACGCGCGGATCATTGACGACCAGGGTATTCGTAGTTCCTCGTCCGGCGGTGATCGTGCCCTTGTCCAGAGGGTGGATGATCGTTCCGGTCGGTCCCTGGAGCACCAGCTTCGCCCGTTTCGACGAGAGCTCTGTCTCCATCTGTCGCACTCCGATGTCGTGCGTCCCCCGCGGCAAGGCTGACGGGCGCAGCGATCTGCGGCCCTTATACAGAAAGGGGCTTCAAGAACGAAAACTTCCTGTGCGAATCCGCACCGCCCGTGCGGCGGCGAACAACCCCACCCCGGGGGCCGCATTTGACGTCAATCCGTGCCGATGGCCGCCTCCCCCCGGGGGCGCCGCGGCCTCAACGGCGGAGATCCTCGACCGCCGCCAGGACCTCCTCAACCGTGACGAGTTCCATGCAGGCGTGGTCCAGCGGACAAACCCGAAGGTGGCATGGCCCGCACGGGACGTCGTGCCGAACGACGCGCGTCCGCCCCATGTTCCAGTCCGTCCAGACCGGGTGCGTGGAACCCATGACGACGACCGTGGGGCGCTCGAAGGCGACCGCCATGTGACGGGGGCCCGTGTCAGTCGTCACGAGGAGATCGATGCGCTGCATGAGTGCGCGCAAGGGCGCGAGAGGGACGACACGGTCATGCGTCGACGCCACCGGTTCGCGCATCGCGGAAGTGATCGCCCGCGCGATCGCGACCTCATCGGGCCCACAGACCAGGAGCACCTGGTATCCGAACCGTCGGACCAACGCGTCCCCGACGGCGGCAAACCGGTCGATGGGCCAAAGCTTGCTCGAACCGAACTTTGCCCCTGGGTTGAGCGCGGCGATCGGTCGCGCGGCATCGATCCCAAGCCTCGCGAAGAGATCGTCGACGTAGCTTCGGTCCTCTTGGCGAACGGGAAGGTCATACCCCACCCCCGCGGGCTCCACCCCGGCAGCGGCCAGAAGGTCGAGATAGAACCTGGGCATCGGGACTGGCGCGCGCCGGTCCGACCGCGGGGCGCGCGTCGTCAGGAACGGAGTCCGCCAGTCGCCTTCGTACCCGACGCGCCGGGGGATTCTCGCGAGCCACGGGCCCAGCGCGGACGTCAGGCTATTCGTGAAGAGCACCGCCAGGTCGAACCGCCGGGCGCGGAGCTCGCGTGCATATTCCAGGATCCCGGGCCCGATGTGCTCGAACCGGCGCCCGATGGGCCAGATCTCGTCGATGGTCTGCAGCCCGCCGAGCACGGGGAGGCCGTAACCTCTGACCGCGGCCGTCACTCGCGCATTGGGAAACGCCCGCCGGACGGCGCGCAGCGCAGGCGTGACCATCACGAGATCACCGACCCAGTTCGGGAGGCGAAGCAGAACGCGCTCCGGGTCGCTCACGGCGGCAGGGCTCGGATCCGCGCGATGACGTCAGTCGTCGCGTGGTCCTTTGGATCTCCGACGATCACCACCCGACCACCGACCTCCGCGACCACCGCGCGCTCTGGCACCGTCGCCGCCGTGTAGTCCCGCCCCTTCGCATGAACGTCCGGGCGAACGGCCCTGATGATCACCGAGACGTCGGTCTCGCCGAACACGTAGACGAGATCGACGCACCCGATGGCCGCGACCAGTTCGGCCCTCTCCCCTTCCGGCACGACAGGTCGCGAGGGTCCCTTCAGCCGCCGGACGGACGCATCACTATTGATCGCGACGACGAGACACGTGCCGTGTCGACGAGCGTCTTCGAGGGCGCGCACGTGTCCCACGTGCAGAAGGTCGAATGCACCGTTGGTGAGCACGATCGTCCCGCCGGCCGCCCGCACCGGATCGAGCCGCGACAGGAGCGTCGCCATGTCGGGACAGACCTTGTCGATGCTGGACGTCAAATCCCATCCCCCGCTGCGGCGAGGAACTCCTGCGGCGAACAGGTGGCCGCACCGGGTTTCATCACGACGACGCCAGCCGCCGCGTTGCTCAGCCGAGCTGCCACCTCGAACGATGCCCCGGCCGCGAGCGCCAAGGTCACGACCGCGATCACAGTGTCGCCGGCGCCGGAGACGTCAGTCACCTCGTCCGTGCCGGTTGCCGGGATGTCCAGCCGCGGTTTCCCGCGCTCGAAGAGGGCCATCCCGCGGTTCCCGCGAGTGATCAGGACCGCCGGAGAGCCGATCTCCGCGAGAAGTTTGCGCCCGACGCGCTCCAGCCCGTCGTCGTCACGGATCCGAATGCCGACTGCGTCCTCGGCTTCGCCCTCGTTCGGCGTGACGATCGTCACGCCAGCAAAATCGCGGATTCGATACCGCGAGTCTGCTGCGGACACCGAACCGCGGAACGCGGAGCGAGCCTCCTTCACGACGTCGGAGGTCACCAGGTCGTAGCCATAGTCGGAGAAGAGCAACGCGTCCACGTGGGGGACGATTTCGCGAACGCGGGCCCGGACCTCGTCGATCGTAGCGACGTCCGGCGGGGCATCGGGCTCGTGATCGATGCGCAGGAGCTGCTGCTTCGAGCGGTTGGGATCGCCGGCCATGATCCGCGTCTTCGCGATCGTGCGGTAGCGCTGCGATCGGACGATCCCCGACGTCTCGACACCGAACCCACGGAAGTGCGACAGGAGCGATTCACCCTCGTCGTCGTCGCCGACGAGGCCCACGGGGAAGACCTTGGCTCCAAGAGCAAGAAGGTTGTTCAACGCGTTTGCCGCGCCTCCCGGAATCAACCGCTTCGCTTGATATCGGACGACGATGACGGGCGCCTCGCGCGAAAGCCGCATGGGCTCGCTGTAGATGTACTGGTCGGCGACGATGTCTCCGACGACTGCGATCCGCAGCTCCGGGAAGCGTTGCAACAACTGGCCGGCGGTGTCGGTCATCGCGACGAAGCCTCCGCCGACGACTCGCCGTCGGGTCGCGTCTTCCAGCGCCGGTGGGTCCACAGCCACTGCTCGGGCGTGGCGCGCACCCGCTGCTCGACGACACGCGTCACCTCCGTGACGAGCCGGAGGGTCTCCTCATCACGGTCCTGCGAATGAAGCCGTGGCGCGATCGGTTCCGCCACCTCGATCTCGAAGCGGTAGGCCTCGGCCGTGCGATGGCAGAACACCGGCACGAGGGGGCGCCCCGAGCGGAGCGCGAGAACCGCGGGCGTCTTCGCCGTCGCGGCTTTCACGCCGAAGAAGTCCACGAATACAGCCCCCTGGCGCTTCATGTTCAGGTCGACGAGAACGGCGACGGATCGACCGTTCGCCAGGTCCTCGAACAATTGGCGGAACCCACCGCGATTGCTGGCCAGCTTCTGACCGAAGCGCATCCTAATCCGGGCGAGATAGGCCTCCAACAGCGGGTTGTCGAGCGGGCGCACGAGGCTCGTGACGGGCGTACCGAGCGCCCCCGAAACGGCGCCGGCGATCTCCCATGCGCCGAAGTGCCCGACCGTGTAGATCACCGGCCCCGGGCCGACGCGCTGCGCCAGTCGTTCCGGGGTCAGGCCCCTGTCGAACTTCACGGCGGCGAGAAGCTCCTCGGGTCGATCCGCCGGTGGGATCAGGAACAACTCGAGGAATGACCGGCAGAGGTTCGCGAACGACGCCTTCGACAAGCGGGCTGGATCGGGGGCATCGGGTGCGCCCCGATAGGCCAAGGCTACGTTCTGGTACACGACGCGGCGGCGGCCGCGGAGCGCCGTGTGAAGGATCACGCCGAGAGCACGGCTCACTGCGGGGATGGCGCGCCGGGGTAAGAGCCGCGTGAGGGCGATGACGCCGCGGGCCGCGACGTATTCGGCAACGTTCCGGACGAGGCTGCGTCGTCGTGACATGTTCGGTCAACCGCGCCGCAGCGACGCGATCCGTTCGACGAGCGGCGCGGGATCATCCTCGAATTCCACGCGGATCTCCAGAGCGTCGAGGGGCGGCCTCCCCGCAGCAAACGCCGCGACCTTCGGCGCGTCCTTGCCCGTCGCAAGCACGACGTCGGCCGCTTCGGCGACGGCGGCGCGTCGCGCCGCGTCGACCCGCGACGCATCCAGCGGTGCATGATCGCCCGCCGTGAACGCCCCGACGACCTCGGCACCGAGAGCGGCGACCGTGCGCTCGAATGCCGCCGGATTGCCGATCGCCGAAAGCAGGTGGACCCGTTTCCCGGCCAGCGTTTCCGGGCCCCGTCCGGAGATCACGAGTCGATCCGGACGGTGGCATTGGCGGAGAACGTCGGCCCGCGGGCACAGGTCGCCCATGAGGCTCCGCAACCTCGATAGGCTCTGTGGGTCCGCCTGGTCGACGCGGGAGAGAATCACCACGTGACCTCGACCGAGCGCGGACGGGGGCTCGCGCATCGGCCCGGCGGGAATGCACCACCCGGACCCGAACGGACGGGAGGCGTCAACGACGACGATGTCGAGGTCTCGAGCCAGCCAGACCTTCTGGAGCCCATCGTCCAGCACGAACACCGTGTTCGGCGGTGCGGACACGATGGCGTCATCGCCCCGACGCAGCCGCCGTCGCAGTCGTCTCGACTGCGTGATTCGCAGGCCGGGGATCACACGACGGAGGGACTCCCCCTCCTCGTCGAGATCGCAGCCCGGTCCCCGCGTCCCCCACCCACTCGAGAGAACCCACGGCGCGCGGCCGGCACGCTGCAGCACTTCGCAGATCCACCGGACGGTCGGAGTCTTCCCCGTGCCACCTACCGTCACGTTCCCAACGCTGATGACGGGATGCGCCAACCGAACGCGCCTTCCGCGCAACGGCCCGCGGGTCCACATCCACGTGCGCACGCGTGCGATCGCGGAGTACGCCAAGGCGAGGGGAATGAGCGGCAGGCGAGCCGCAGCGGAAAGCACGCTCGCGCTTTCACCCCACCACCACGCGACGACCGGGCTTTGGCGGACCTTCACGGCCGGAACATAGCACCCGGGTTGACGGCCGCGCGGTGCGCGCCACCATGGACACCATGAGCGATCTGACGCTGCGGTTGCGGGAATTGGCAGAGGACAGGACTTCGGGTGCGCGAGAGATCACCGGTCGCCTCCTCAACCTCGTGGCGTCGACCCTACGTGGACGCACGGACGACCTCGTCGAGAACACGCTCGTACGGATGGCGTCCGGAGTCGTACCGGCGCAACCGACGATGGCCGCACTGCTCGTGGGATTCGACCGCCTCTTCCGCGCGGCAGAGACCGGCGGCACCGCGGCCGTGCTTGCGGAGACCGATCGCCAGCTCTCCGAGCACCAACAGAATCTCTCGGCGATCGTCGCCGCCGCAGTCGCACGTCTCGGCGATGCGCGCCGCGTCGCCATCCTCAGTTGGTCGTCGACCGTTGGAGAGGTCCTCGACCGCATCGGCCGCAAGCTCGTCGTCCTCGTGGCCGACTCGCGGCCGGGCGGCGAGGGACGTCGCGCGGCTCAACGGTCCGTTGCGGCCGGCCACGAGACGCACTTCTACTCCGATTCCGCATTCCCCGTGGCGGCGAGTTCGGCCGACCTGCTCCTGCTTGGCGGCGACGCGCTCACGCCGACGGCGCTGATCAACAAGGTCGGCAGCCGATCGGCGGCCCGCGAGTGCCGTGCGCGAGGGACCGCGGTAGTCGCCTGTCTCGAGGAGCTGAAGATCGTCGGAACCGCACTTGCGGAACGACTACGCATCCTGGACGAACCGGCGTCGCAGGTCTGGGAGGGAGCACCGGCGGCCGTCACCGTCCACAACCGCTACTTCGAAGCCGTGCCGCTGGAGCTGATCTCGCAGGTCATCACGTCAGAGGGGACGTCGGAGCCGCTCGGCGTCGTGCGCAAGGCTGCCGCAGTGCAACCGTCGAGGCTCTGGGCGCGCGTGCCGCTCCCCGTTTCGGGAACGGCTCCATGATCGCCCCACGGCCTTGCAGCCGCGCGAGATCACTGTTTCGACTTGGATGACCCGCGCTTCGCCGACTTCTCGACGTTCGTCGCGTCGTCGTCCGCGGGTTTCTCCTCAGGCGCCTCCGCGCCCTTCTGCGGCGGTGGAGCTCCGGCCTTCACCGCGGGGTGGGCATCGTCGCCGCCCGCGGCTTCGCTCTTGCGGCCCTGTTCCTCCGCCCACTTCCTCCACGCGACCTGATACCGGGGGAAGGCGTCCACGAACGCCTGCTCCTCGACGGAGGGATTCACGTGCATCACGATCTTCCGGCGCTGGAGCTCGCCGAATTTCTCCGGCCCCCACCCCTTCTCCGGAGGAAACTGGATGAGCAGGGCGCGCTCCTCGTCCGAGTACGTAGCGCCATCGGTGGTGCTCGGACGATCGGGTTGCGGCGAGGGTCGGCTCGAAGGTCTGGACGCGGCCCGAGCACCGCCGCTCCCCGCGTTCGCTGCGGACATCGCCGCCGCCAGCTCGCGCGACTCGTCAGGGGTGAGCAGCCCGAGGACGTCGACGTGATCGAGAGCCTTCCGATCCAGGAAGATGTAGCCGTCGAGGTTCTGGTAGTACCACAGGCGAATGCCGGCGGCGCGGTCGTCGTTGTCGTTGCACGCCATGAATCGACCGTGGACCTGCCGCTCGCAGCGCAAGCCGCTCTTGGCAACGCCGACCATCGTGTGGCCGTTCTTGAGTACGACCTGAACGCGTTCATCGCGCGGCTCGGATCCCTGGGCGA
Organism: Planctomycetota bacterium; assembly: GCA_044222185.1. Classification (GTDB taxonomy): domain Bacteria; phylum Planctomycetota; family CAIWVZ01; genus JBGANV01. The sequence goes on along the minus strand of JBGANV010000001.1, from coordinate 128,716 downwards.
GAAGCCCCGAGCCGAGCCCGATTGAAGCCACAAGGATCAGCAGATGCGGACGCATGAAACCTCCCGACGCAAAGAGTCCCTGCTGATTGATTCGGTTCCGCGACTGGGCCGCCTTGAATGCCCACGACTGGACGTCCATCATCCGTCGCCGAATGAGGACCAACTTAAGCGGCGCTCTGGACGATCAATCACCGCGCTCAATGCACCGGTGAGCTGCTCGCAGCCGCCCGGTCTCACCCAGTGAATTTCTTCCGCGATCCGGACTTCCTCGCGACCATCAAGAGCCAGCCTGGGCGCGTGGCCGGCGGTACGGCATTCCTTCTCGGACGCAGCGCTTTCGGCGTCGCCGTCCCGTGGCTGCTCGGGCGCGCCGCCGACGCGGTGTGCGACGGCGCGGGATGGGGTGCGGTCCTGCGGTGGGTCGGGCTGCTGATCGGTGTGTCCCTGGTGACGGCCGTCTGTCAGTACGGGATGCGCTGGCTCTTGATCACTGCAAGCCGCGACGTCGAGCAGCGGATGCGGCTCTCGATCTACGAGCACCTGCTGACTCTGTCCTGGCCGTTCTACAACCGCAGCCGCACCGGCGACCTCATGTCGCGTCTCACCAGCGACATCGAATCCGTCCGCATGGGCGTCGGTCCGGGGTTCATGTACCTCTTCGATACGGCGCTCCGGACCGTGGGCTCGCTGGCGTTCATGGCAGCGCTCTCGCTCAAACTGACGGGAGCCGCGATCATCCCCATCGCCGCAATGTTCCTCGGGCTGAAGAAGCTCCTGAGGGACCTTCACGACCTGTCGCTCCGCGTGCAGGAGGAGCAGGGAGAGATCTCGACTCGTGTACAAGAGAGCTTCTCTGGCGCACGCGTGATCAAGGCCTTCGGTCGGGAGCGCGACGAGGAGGAGCGGTTCCGCGGGACCTCCGACAAGTACGCCGCACTGAACGTTCGCCTCGCGAAGGTCCGCGCGCTGCTGAGTTGCGCCATCGAGATGGGAGGCGGCGCAATCCTCACGGTCGTCCTGTTGATCGGCGGCTGGCAGGTGATCGACGGATCGATGACCCTCGGCGCGTTCCTCTCGTTCATCGCCTACCTGCAGATGCTCGTCTGGCCCATGATCGCGGTCGGCTGGGTGATGAGCCTCTGGCAGCGCGCGCAGGCCTCCGAGAGTCGGCTGGAAACGCTACGCGGCGAGAAGCCTGAGATCGTGCCCGTCGGAACGCCCGTGACGATCGCTCGCGCCCGCGGCGACGTCGAGTTGCGGAACTTGACGTTCCGCCACGCCACGGCGTCGGAACCCGTGATCCGCGACGTGTCCATCGTCATTCCGGCGGGTACTTCGTTGGGGATCGTCGGCCGCACCGGAAGTGGCAAGACGACGATCGCGAACCTGATCCCACGACTCCTGGACCCACAGCCCGAGACCGTCCTCGTGGACGGCGTGGATGTCCGGCGCTGGGACCTGTCGGCGCTCCGAGCCGCGATCGCCATCGTTCCCCAGGAGACCTTCCTGTTCTCGCAGACGATCGAAGAAAACGTGACGTTCGGCGTCGACGATCCCGATCCCGTCGCGATCGCCAGGTGCGTCCATCAATCGGCGCTCGACGAGGCCATCGCGACGTTCCCCGACGGGCTGAAGACCCTCGTGGGCGAGCGCGGCGTCACGTTGTCCGGCGGGCAACGTCAGCGGACGGCCATCGCACGGGCGCTCGCCATCGACGCACCGATCCTCATCCTCGACGACTGTCTCTCGGCCGTCGACACGGAAACGGAGGCTCGCATCCTGGGCTCGCTCCGTGACGTCATGAAGGCCCGAACGACGATCGTGATCTCACATCGCCTGGCCGCCATGGCGCAGATGGATCAGGTGATCGTTCTCGACGAAGGACGAATCGTCGAGAAGGGCACTCACGACGAACTGCTGCAAGGCAGCGGGTTGTACGCCGAGCTTGCACGCCTGCAGGAACTCGAAGCAGAAATGGGAGCCGACTGATGGCCAGCGGCGACGAGGCTTCCGGCAAGGCGTTCAGCCGTCCGCTCCTGCGCCGCGTGCTCCGGTTCGCGGTTCCCTATCGCCGTGCGTTCTTCGCGTCCGTCCTGCTTCTCCTGCTCCTGTCGGCGTTGAGCCTGGCGATCCCGCTCGTGATCCGCCACACGATCGACACCTATCTTCCCGCGCGCAGCGCGGCCGCGCCGATGGGGCCCGTCCTGAGTACCGAGGATGCCCGGGCGGGGGTCGTCCGCGGCGCCCTCGCCTTGGGTGCCATCGGCGCGATTCTGTTCCTTTGCCGGTTCCTCCAGCTGCGTGTGATCAACCAAACCGGACAACGAGTCATCCACGACCTTCGCATCGCGCTGTTCCGTCACATCACGACGCGAAGCCTCCGGTTCTTCGACCGCAACCCGGTCGGAAAGCTCGTGACGCGCACGACGAACGACGTGGAGAGCCTGAACGAGCTGTTCACGTCGGGCATCGACATGGTCTTCTACGACCTCGCGAAGATCCTGATCATCGTCGCGATCATGTTCTGGGTCGACTGGCACATGGCGCTCGTGACGCTCGCGGTCGTGCCGTTCATCGCGGCCTGGTCGTTCTGGTTCCAGCGCCAGGCACGTCGCCTTTTCAGGCTGGTCCGAGAGAAGATCACGGCACTCAACACCTTCCTGAACGAGTCCATCACGGGCATTCGCGTCATCCAGGCGTTCCGTCGCGAAACGAAGATGAAGGCGGCGTTCATCGAATCGAACGACGACCTCCGCGAGGCCCACGTCGAGACCGTGGGGAACTACAGTCTCTTCTACCCCGGAATGGAGATCCTCTCCGTGCTCGGGCAGATGGCCATCGTCCTCTCGGCCAACGAGCTCCTGTTGGGCGGCCGGATCCAGCGTGGTGACCTGGTCCTGTTCTGGATGCTCTTCAGCCAGTTCATCGAGCCGCTTCGCCAGCTTGCAGACAAGTTCAACGTCCTCCAGGCCGCGATGGCTGCAGCGGAGCGCATTTTCCGAGTGCTCGACGATCCGGAGACACTCGACGTTCGCACCGACGCTCCGAAGATCGACACGTCCCGCGGCCACATCCGCTTCGAGGACGTGAGCTTCACCTACGACGGCCGCAAGAAGGTGCTGAAGAAGGTCAGCTTCGAAGCACTCCCAGGGCAGCGCATCGCTCTCGTGGGCCCGACCGGCTCTGGCAAGTCGACGATCGTGAACCTCCTGATGCGCTTCTACGATCCCGACGAGGGTCGGATCCTCCTGGACGGGGTCGACATCCGCACGCTCGACCCATCGAGCCTGCGCCGCCGAATCGGCGTCGTGCTCCAGGATGTGTTCCTCTTCGCGGGGACGCTTCGCGAGAACCTCAGCATCGGCGACACGACCATCCCGGACGAACGGCTGTTGGCGGCGTCGGACGCGGTTCAGGCCGGAGGCGTCATCCGTCGCCTGGGCGGCCTGGATGCTCCGGTGATGGAACGCGGAGCCACGCTGTCGACCGGTGAGAAACAACTCGTCTCCTTCGCCCGCACGTTGGCACACGAGCCTGCGGTTCTGGTGCTCGACGAAGCTACGGCGAGCATCGACACCGAGTCCGAACGCCTCGTCCAGAAAGCGCTCGATCGCCTGCTCGAAGGCCGGACGTCGCTGATCATCGCCCATCGCCTGTCGACGATCCGCAAGGCGGACCGAATCCTCGTCCTGCACCACGGCGAACTGATCGAGGACGGCTCGCACGGCGAATTGATCGAGCGCAACGGGCTCTACGCCCGCCTCCACCGTCTCCAGTTCAAGCTTTGAGGGACGGGCCCTCGGCGGGAGGCGTGTCGTCGACGACCCGGGAGGAACCATCCACGTCGATGACGGGGCCCTGGGCCGGGGACGACGGCGATGGCTCCGGCTCCGGAGGTGGCGGCGAAGCGCCCCCGCGACGCATCTCGAACATCCGAAACATCTCGAACACACGCTGTGACGCCTGGTCCGCCGACACGCGCTGCAGCTCCGCCTCTCCCATCGCCATGAGCCCGAGCCCGAAGAGCGGGAACACGAGGGTCAGAGCGCACGACCACCCGACGATCGGACCGACGATACCGAGCAGGGCGATCGCCAGTGCCAGCACACGACTGACGGAAACGGCCTTGCGCGTCGCAAGGACGTATCCATCGCGATGCGCGAGCAAGCCCCGCAGGACGCGGCTTCCGTCCAATGGAAACGCTGGGATGCACTGCACCACGCCGAGCAGCGCGTTCACGAGGAATAGCGGCCACCAGACCCAGACGTCGACGAAGGTCCGGCCGAACTTCACCGGCTGTGCGACGAGCCACACCAATCCCGCGCACGCGAGGTTCGCCGCCGGCCCCGCGGCAGCGACGAGTGCGCTGGCGACGGGCCGTTCGCGCTCCCAGCGGATCTTCGCTGCGGCGCCGAGCGGGTGGAGGACGAGCTCGTCGATCGCAAAGCCGCGTGACTGAGCGACCATCACTTGCGCGAGTTCGTGGACGAGCGTTCCGAGCCCGAGCAACAGCGCCCCGACGAAGGACCGCAGGAGCACGTCGTCCCTACCGGCCGGGTCCTCGGACATGAGGACCAGCAGCAGGAAGAACATGGCGACGGCGAAGAATGGGGGTCTGATTCGGAGCTTGAAGCTCATCGGTTCGAGCTTTCTACCGAGGACGGTCGCCCCGGACGAGCACGGGCAATCGATCGTGCTACCCTGCGCCCGTGCGATTCTGGATCGGCAGATTCCTCCAAATTGCTGGCCTGACCATCTCGGGCGTGGGCTGCGTCATCGCTTTCAAGAGCGACACGAGCGAGGCCCAGTTCATCGTTCTCGGGTTCGGCGGCTTCGCCGTCTTCTGGCTCGGCTGCTGGTGCCTCGGAGTCCGCCAGACGTGAGCTCGACACCCTTTCCGCCGCCGACCCGCGGCGAAAAGCTCAGCTGGTGCTTCTTCGATTTCGCGAACTCGTCGTTCACGACGGTGATCGTGACCGCGTTCTTCGGCACCTACTTCGCGAAGCACATCGCGGCCGACCCGGACGCCGGCGAACGACTCTGGAGCCGCGCAATCTGGGTCTCGCAGCTGATCGTCGTGTTGACCAGCCCGGTCCTCGGGGCACTCGCCGACATCGGAGCGCGGAAGAAGCGATACCTCCTGCGCAGCTGGCTCGTCTGCGTCGGTGCCACGGGCGCACTCTCGTGGGCCGGTCGCGGCGACGTCGCATTCGCGTGGACCATGTTCGTGATCGCCAACTGCGCCTTCTCCATCGGCGAGAACGTCGTCGCTGCGTTCCTTCCCGAACTGGCGACGCCCGCCGAGATCGGAAGGTTGTCCGGGCTCGGTTGGTCGATCGGCTACTTCGGAGGCCTTGCATCGCTCTTGATCGTCGTTCGGATGCCGAATGACGCGACGCGGTGGATCCCCATCTCCGTCGCGGGGTTCTTCCTCGCCGCGGGATTGCCGACGATGTTGCGACTGAAGGAGCGTGCAGTCCCAGCCGCAACGTCGACGAAGGCCGTCGTCCGCACGGCGTTCGGCAGCACGCTCGCCACCGTGTCCGAACATGCTCGGTACCCCGATCTGTTCCGGCTCCTCGTTTCGTTGTTTCTGCAGCAGGCCGGAATTGCCACCGTGATCGCGTTTGCAGGCATTTACGCCGCGACCCAGTACTCCATGTCGAAGGACGCCGTCGCGTGGCTCTTCATCTGGCTGCAAATCCTCGCCGCCGGGGGCGCCTTCGCGTTCGGCCACCTGCAGGACCGGATCGGAGCGAAGGCCGGACTCGTCACGTCGGTCGTGATCTGGCTCGTAGCAGTCGGGATCGTGGCGGCCGCTCCGGACGTCACCACCTTCCAGATCGGGGCCGCGTTCGCGGGCCTCGCCATGGGAAGCAGCCAATCCTCGGGCCGCGCCATGGTCGCCCTGTTCGCCCCGAGCGGCCGGTCCGGTGAATGGTTCGGGCTCTGGGGGCTGTCGACGAAGCTCGCCGGGGTCGTCGGACCGGCGATCTATGACCTGCTGCGCGGCGTCATGGACGCGCGGCCCGCCATGCTGTTCAATGCCGTGTACTTCACCATCGGACTCGTCGTGCTGACGGCCGTGAACGAGCGTCGCGGGCGAAGAACCGCAACCGGAACCTGATCATGTCGGACCCACTCTCCGGACCCGCACGCCTCTACGTGCATCCGAACTACCTGGACGAGGCCGCGCACGCCAACATTCCCGATCCGGCAGGGACGATCCTCGACCTCTGCAGCATCGAGGACGAGCGAGGTCTCGTGAAGACTGCTGACATCCTGAAGCCCCTGTTCGCCGAATGGGCGGCGTCGCCCGGCGCCGTGATGCCGTATCCGGTCGTCGATCACCATTGGCAAGCCACGCTGGCTCGGACCGTACTCGGCGCGTTCGGTGGAAGCCGGGTCCCGGAGCACGCGGTGTTCTTCGGCGACGGAACCTACGAACTGTTCAAGGAGATCGCCGGTTACATCCTGCGCAAGGGGACCCTGCTCGGCGCTGGGCCCGTCTATCCCGAGTTCGCGGGTTACTTCACGGCGGCCGGCGGTGCTTTCCGAAGGATCAACGACGACGTCGGCGGGTTCCCGGCGAAGGAGATACTCGCGGCGCTCGCGACGGACCGAGACATCTCGGCGGTGTACGCGGACCTCCCGTACAACTCGACCGGTGGGTGGCCGGCGGAACCGGAGGTTCTCGGCGTCGTCGAGGAGGCGCGGCGTCGCGACGTGATCGTGATCATCGACGAGGCGTACGCCAACTTCCTCGGCCGCGACCACAGCTATGTGCGCCATGCGGCCGATCACGAGAACCTCGTGATCCTTCGGTCGCTATCGAAGGGCTACGACCTCCGCGGCCTTCGTTTCGGCTTCGTCGTGGCGGGGGCAATGACCGCGCCGCTCTTCCGTCAGGTCCGATCGCCCTACTCGCCGTCGCAGCCCGGGGCCCAGGCCGGCTTGCGCGTGCTTCGCGACGCGCCTGACATCGTCAGTCCTCTGATCGATGCGATCGGGACCGCGAAGAAGCGAGTTCTCGCAGCCGCGGCGCGATGCGGCCTCGTCACGAGGCCGACGCATCCGACGGCACCGAACATGATGTTCCGAGCCCCGACCGGCGGGCTCGCTGCACGTCTCGCTGCGCAGCGTGTGCGCGCGGCGACCGGTCGTCAATTCGCGTTCACGACCGACGGTCGGCTCGACGACGACGTCCGCCTCCGCGTTCCCCTGAACGAACACCGGCTGGCGATCCTCGAGCGCGCCCTCGACCTCGCTCGGTGAGTTGACTCAACCACGAACGGCAGCGACTGCGGCGGCGATCACGGCGAGCGAAAGCACCGCCATCACCACGCGGGTGAGGTGGTCCCGCCGCCGTCGGGCCTGCTGCACCATTTCGCTTCGACGGTGGATCTCATGGGCACGGACCAGGTCGAGCCAGTCGCCAAGCGCGCCGAAGCCCGCCTCGAGGGCCCGCTCCACGCGTGCGTCACCATCACCATTCGAATCGGAAGTCGTGGTCACGAGGCGCCCCTCCGCATCCACGTCAACGATACGTTCGGCAGCACTCCCGGGACGGTGCGTATCGGATCGAGTCCGACGGCGCGCGCCAAGGCATCCATCGCGGTTTGCGTGGTCGGGCGGAGCGGCCAGCCATCCTGGCCGTCCACGGCATGTGCGCGTCGAACGACGGCATCGGCAACTCCGGGAAGGCCGAGGTCCCAGAACGCGATGGCGGCGACGCCACCCGCCGTCAACGTGCGGCGAATCTCCTCCAGGAGACGAACGACCTCGACGGGCCGTCGGACTGACGCCTCCTCGATGCACACGAACGCGTCCACACTGCCGTCCGCGATCGCTGCGAGCCGACACCCGTCGTGCCGGATGACGGACACGCGCTTGCCGGCGAGGTCGTGGTGTGCCCGCTGGGCCCCCGCGCGGCTCCGCTCCACCAGGACCAGGCCCGAATGCTCAGCGGCGATGATCGAGAGCAGCTCCCACGGCGTCTGGCCGATGCAGACGACGCGCGGGGTGCCCGGGAACTCGGGCGCAAGATGCTGCTCGTAGAAAGCGCGGTGATCGACTCGGGCCACTTCGTCCGGCGGTGGCGCACCCTTCGATCGAAGCAGTCGGTTCCACAGGACCTCCTCGGCCGTACCGGTGGGTTCGGTCGGATGCGGAGCGCGAAACGCCAGCCGCACGGACTGCAACGTGGATTCCACCGCGCCGCTCACGGCCGCCTCGATGAGGGACTGGATGCCGGCGACATCGAGACCGCGAGGCGTCGCGCGCGCCCTCGCTCCGTCGTTGCGTGCGGCAAAGAACGCGTTTCGGATCGGATCGCGGAGCGCGGGGACGCTCGGGATCGGCATCTCATCGGGAATGGCGAGTCGCTGCGGTTGCGTCGAGGCCATCGCGATTCGCCAGAGCAAAGTGACGACGGCAAAGCACACTCCAGCCGACATTGCCGGCAGCGCCGAGAGCCCGAGGCGGCCCTCGGTCACGATCGCCAGAACGATCATCGAACCCATCCAGAGCGCGCTGGCCGCCGCCGCGTCGATGACGTGCCTCGCGTGCAATCGGCGACGCGCGAGAGCGACGATTCCGAATACGCAGGCGGCGATCAGCCCGGAGTTCACGACGCCCGACGTGAACCAGTTGCCCGGAAGCCATGTGACGTGAACCGCGAACGCCTGTGGCGGTGGCAGAAGGGATCCTCCGGGCGGAGAAACCAGGAACCCCAAGCTGCCGGCAACCGCGTGTGCGACGGCGATCGACCCGCTTCGGACGACGACGTGCCTTGGCGCCAATCGCGAGTAAGCCAGGTCGAAGATCAGGATCCCGACCGCAGCGAATACCGCTGCCACACCCGCGAGCGCGGCCAGTCCGGTACAGGCGAGGGACGCGACCTCACGGCGCGTGATCGCGGGCGTACCGAGGTGGGTGGAGTGCGGGATCCGCCGCAGCCCCATCGCCAGGAAGACCAACGCAACCGGGGTGAGCTGGTCCAGCGCGAGGTGCGCGCGAAGCACGGCAGCGGTGCCGGGATTCCCCACAGCAAGCGCGCCGGCGGTCACGCTGCACAACGTGTTGCCTGTCAACCGCCTGGTGAAGAGCGAGACGGCGCAACCGAAGAGGACGGCGATGCAAAGTCCCCCGGCGAGGTGCGGGTCGGTCATGGGGAACGCCCATGCCGCTGCCGCGCGGAGCGCGCCCCCCAACGGAGTCTCGGCGGGACCGCCGGCGAACGAGGCGTCCAGCGTGTGCCCGTAACCCACCCAGACGACCACCGGGACGATGGCGAGAGGCAGCAGGAGTCCGCGGAGAATGTCGCGCATGGTGGGGACGGTGACGGCCGGGCATCGTATGAGTGCCTGGAACCACCGGCAAGCCACATGCTCCCCAGAGTTGACGGCGTCAGGCGTCGACCGTACCACATCGCCATGCTTCACCGCGCACAGTGCTTCGCGCTATCCGTCGTCGTCCTCTTCGGCGCGGCCGTCAGCCCCCGGGCGTCGTCCCAGGAGCTCCGGTGGGTCGACGAGCGTGGTCGCCCGCGCACGGCGAGCAACCGCAAAGACGTCCCTTCGCACCAATGGACGGCCGTGTCCGCGCGCGTGCACGGGCAGGGGGCGACAAGCGGCGAGCGATTCACGACCGCAGAAGGTGCCGTCGTCGTGCTCGAGGGGATCCAGGCGCCGGTCGTCGAGAGCGACGGCACGATCGTCTCCGCGTTCGGCGAGACGGCACGAGCGCGTCTCGAGAAACTCGTCCAGAGCGTCGAGCTGACCCTGGAATTCGACGGTGATCGCCAGCTTCCCAACGGAGATTGGCTCGCCCATGCGGTGCTGGATGACGATCGGCTCATCGCAGAGGTCCTCCTGGAAGAGGGGCTCGTCCGCTTGTGTCTCGAAGAGGCCACGCGTCATGCGGAGATCCTGCGCGCGGCACAGGCCAAGGCGAAGGCCGCTGGCGTGGGCGTCTGGAGTCGCAAGCCGGAGCCGATCCCCGCGGATGTCCGATTCTTTCGCGGGAACACGCTCGGCCTGTGGGCCCAGAACGACGACTTCGACTACGGGAAATTCGTCGACGAGATGAAGGAGCTGGGAACGTCGCACGCCATGCTCAGCGTCCCGCACCTCATGGAGGACTGGCAGAGCACGGAGTTCGGACCGGTCAAGGGCCGGACCGCCAGTTGGCCGACCGTCGACCGCGTGTCGCGACAAGTGCGTGCCCGCGGCATGGGGGTGGCGTTCCTCCCCCTCGTGCTGCTGCGTACGGGCAACGCCGATCACTGGCGTGGCGACATCACACCGAAGCAGCTCTGGCTGTGGTTCAGGAACTACACCCGATACATGGGGATCTGGGCCGACATCTCCCACGACCTCGGTGCGGCGCTCCTGTGTGTCGGCAGCGAATTCTCATCTCTCGAAGAGAACACCGGCGCATGGAAGGCCGTGATCGCCAACGTTCGGTCGCGGTTTGCAGGGCGGTTGACCTACTCCGCGAACTGGGATCACCTCACCAAGATCAAGTTCTGGCACGACCTCGACATCGTCGGCATGACCGGATACCACTCGCTCACGAACAGCGACGACCCGTCTGACGACGAGATCTACCGGGAGTGGGTCCGTGTCCGCACCCGCCTGCTGGAATTCCAGAAGGACATCGACATGCCGATCCTCTTCACGGAGATCGGCTATCCGAGCCAGGACGGCTGCAACAAGGATCCCTGGAACTACTACATCAACACGTCGAAGCCCGACGTCGCCGAGCAGGCGGCGTGTTTCCGAGCGTACATCCGGACTTGGAGCGATGCGTCCCCGGCGTTCATGGGGATGTTCCTCTGGAACTGGTGGCGCAACGACGACCGCAAGGACGACGTCAGCTACAGCATCTGGAACAAGCCCGCCTGGGACGTGCTCCATGCCTACTACGACACGCTGGCGAAACAGGCGGCGGCAGCGTCTGCGAACGACGCGAAGGGCGGCAGTTCGACCGTCAGCACCAGCGTCCCGCCCGCCGCTCGCCCCGAGTCCAACCCGTCACCCGAGCAACCTGACTCGCGCCCCGATGGCCCGCGCCGCAAGGACGGGGCCGAACGGATGGCACCGGAATCGCGCCGAACCGGCAGGTGACCGGAGCGGTTTCACCGCAGAGCGTCCGGCTTCAGGCGGCAGTTCCACCCAGTTACCGTGCGCCTTCTCTGAGTACCCATGGGGATCAAACAATCGATCGAGGACGTGTTCGCGCGGTTCAAATCCGGTCCCGGTCGCATCATCCGCGTCGGTGGTGACTACAAGCTCATCCGGATTCTGGGCACGGGCGGCATGGGGCAGGTCTGGCTCGCCGAGAAGCGTGGCGCCGCCGGGTTCAGCAAGCTGGTTGCCATCAAGATGATCAGCCGCTCGCGGCTCGGTGACCCACGGACGATGCAGATGTTCCTGGACGAGGCTCGTCTGGTCGCAAACCTCGTCCACCCCAACATCATCCAGGTCTATCAGCTCGTCCGAACTCGCAAGGAAGTGTTCATCGTCATGGAACACGTCTTTGGGGTGAGCCTGCTGCAGATGATCGAGCGTGCGAAGGAGCTGGGAGAGACGCTCCCGCTCGACCTCGTCGCATTCACGATGGCGCGCGTTTGCTACGGGCTTGCGTACGCGCACAAGAAGCACAATCGCGATGGCGTTCACCTGGGCATCGTCCACCGCGACATCTGCCCGACCAACATCCTGATCTCGTTCCGCGGGATCCCAAAACTCAGCGACTTCGGCGTTGCCAAGGCCCTGACCTCTGTCGTGGACGACGAGGCCAGCGTCGTCTGGGGCAAGTACCCGTACATGGCGCCGGAGGCCGTCCACCGACGCGGGACTGACCCGCGCTCCGACATCTACTCGCTCGGATTGGTCATGTACGAGGCGATCACCGGTCGAATGGCGCATGACGCCAGCGACACCGTCGCGCTGCGCGAGGTTCTCGTGGCGGAGAGGCCAGACGACCTCGACCCGCGGAAGTACGTGAGCTACGTGCCCGAATCGCTCGTCGAGATCATTCGGAAGGCGACGGCAGCGAACCCGGCGGACCGTTATCAGGATGCGACAACGCTCGCGAAAGACCTCGAACAGTGGCTCCTCATGTCGTTCCTCTTCCCGGACGAGGTCCGCCTTTCCGACTACCTCGCCGCCCGCTTCCCGCAGGCGCAGAAGCACCGGTACTGGTAGCGACGAACTTCTCGAAAAGGTGCGCATGGACCCGCGGGACGCGGACCCGGACCCTGCAGGTTTCGTCGACGTATTCTCGCGTGACGACCGTGCTCGTGGAGGCGATCAACGCAAGCGTCTTCCCGTCGGCAGCCGGAACCTCGAGGTCGAGCACCTCCTCGAAGGCGGAGGCTCCCTCACGGACGCGTGCCCGGATGAGGTCGAGCCCCTCGCCGGTGACCGCCGACGTGACGACGTGGTCTCCGATCCGCGCCCGAAAGGCGTCGAAGGCCAGCCGGTCGGTGACCCGGTCCGCCTTGTTGATCACGAGCAGTTCGGGGATCCCCGCGGCACCGATGGCTTTGAGCACGTCTCGCACGATCTGGATCTTGTGGTCCGCATCGTCATCCGCGCCATCGACGACGTGAAGCAACAAATCTGCAGAGGTCACCTCGGCGAGCGTCGCGTGGAACGAGGCTACGAGGTGATGCGGGAGCTTGTCGATGAACCCGACCGTGTCGGAAAGCAGGACCTGCGCAGCATCCCCCACGTCCATCTTGCGCGTGCGAGTGTCGAGCGTCGCAAACAGCATGTCGGCGACGAAGACATCTGCACCCGTCAGCCGGTTCATGAGCGTCGACTTGCCGACGTTCGTGTATCCGACGAGCGCCACGTTGAACACGTCGCCCCGTGCGCGCACCAGGCGTTCGCGGCGGCCCTCGATCGCGCCGAGCTCGGCTCGAAGTTCTTCGATTCGCCGTTTCACCAGGCGGCGGTCGACCTCGATCTGTTTCTCGCCGGGACCGCGCGAACCCACGCCGCCCGTTCCCGTGATGCGCGAGAGGTGTGTCCACATGCGCTTCAACCGGGGCGACATGTACTGCAGCTGCGCAAGTTCGACCTGCAACTTCGCCTGCGGTGTGCGCGCATGACGGGCGAAGATGTCGATGATGAGTTCGGACCGGTCGATGACGCGGGTTTGGATGACCTCTTCGAGATTCCGCACCTGCGCCGGTGAAAGGTCGTCGTCGGCGACGACGAGGTTGGCCTTGGCTTCCTCCATCATCTTCTTCAGCTCGTCCACTTTTCCCTTCCCGAGATAGGTGGCGGCGTCGCGCTTGATCCTTCGCTGGTAGAGGCGACCGACGACGCGGGCGCCGGCTGTTCGCGCCAGCTCGGCGAGTTCGTCGAGCGTCGGAAGCTCGCCGTCCTCGGCATGCGCGTCCGTACCGACCGAGATGAGGATCGCACGCTCCTCCGGAGGAGCGGTGCCCTCCGGCACGACTCGAAAGTCTCGGTTCTGCGATGGATCGACGCCCTTCTTTCGGCGACGATCGCCGGCGTAGTCCTTCGCCGGATTACCCTGTGACCGGTTGCGCACGCAGGGGCTCTCCCTGTTGTTGGATCGAGTGAACCCGGAACGTCGAATCGACGGTCTCCGGGAAGTCGGCACGATAGTGCGTCCCGCGACTCTCCAGTCGCCAGAGCGCTGCCGTCACGACGAGGATGGCACCAGTGAGCAGGTTCACCAGCTCGAATCCTCGCCCGTCCTGAAATTCGCAATGCTCGACGTAGTCGTTCCAGGCGGTGAGGGTCTTGAGGGCCTTCTCGAGGCCGTCATGTCGGCGAGTGATTCCGGCGGCCTTCCACATGAGGCTCCTGATGCTGTTGACCATGTCGGGAACGTGAATGACCGACCCCGGCAGGGAGAACTGTGCGCCCCGCAGCTGGGCGAGTTTCCGCAGCGGTCGATCCGTACTCCCGGCGGTCGCGCCGGCGCGCCGGCCGAAGACCAGGCCTTCGAGAAGCGAGTTGCTCGCGAGGCGGTTGGCCCCGTGCAACCCCGAGGACGCCACCTCTCCGGCGGCGAATAGCCCCGGGACGCTCGTCTCCCCGTTCACCCCGGCCACGACTCCCCCGACTTGGTAGTGCGCCGACGGAAGTACGGGGATCAGGTCCCGGCGCACGTCGATGTTGTAGACGGCGCAAACCTTCGTAATCCCCGGAAATCGTGTCGAAACTCGATCTCCGAGATGTCTCAGATCCAGATACACGCACGACTGTTTCGTGGCGGCAAGGTGCGAGACGATCGCCCGACTGACGACATCACGAGGAGCCAACTCGCCCGAAGGATGGTAGTTGAACGCGAACCGTTCACCGTGCTCGTCGACCAGTCGGCCGCCCTCTCCGCGAACCGCTTCCGTGATGAGGTGCCGGGCTGCGCCGGCGACATAGAGAGTCGTCGGGTGGAACTGAATGAACTCGATGTCACGGATCGTCGCCCCGGCTCGGTAGGCGATTCCGAGACCGTCGGCGGTCGCGATCTCCGGATTGGTGGTTTCGCGATAAAGGCGCCCGGACCCACCCGTCGCAAGGATCGTCGCCTTCGCAAAGACGGCGTAGGCATCGCGCTTCTCCCTCAAAACGACGGCACCAAGACACTCGCCGCCGTCAATCACGACGTCGACGGCGAACGAGTACTCCCAGATCGAGATCCGAGGGTTCGCTCGTACGGTGCGGAGGAGGGTCGTCTGCACCTCCTGGCCAGTCGCGTCCCCGCGTGCGTGGACCACGCGCCTGCGGCTATGTCCCCCCTCGAGTGTCAAATCGAGCCGTCCACCAGCGGAGTCGAATTGCCCACCCCAATCGATCAATTCACGAATGAGTTCCGGTCCCTCGGCGACGACGAGCTCGACGGCCGAGCGCTCGCAAAGGCCCTGCCCGACTGCGAGCGTGTCGTCCCGGTGTGCAGCAAGAGAATCGTCGTCCCCGAGGACCGCGGCGACGCCCCCCTGGGCGTAGTCGCTGTTGCTCTCGCGAAACGAGTCCTTCGTGACGACGAGCACGGTCCCCGAGCGCGCTGCCTCGATTGCCGCGCGATAGCCGGCCACGCCGCCACCGATCACCAACGTGTCTACACAAACCTCCCGAGTCCCCAGAACGGCCGGGTTCAACAAGACACCACGTGCGCGCACAGGCTGATTCCACGGCATGGCGCCAAGGTATCAACCACCCCCCGTGACCCGGCCGGGCCAGATTTGCGAGAGGCCCGTTGACACACACCACACATCTCCCTAACATTCACCTCACCTTGGCCCGCCTCGATCCCGAAACTCTCACTGAAAGGATTCACATGTCCAACCAAGCTGTCGCGCGCTGGTGCTCTCCCGCGATCCTCTGGCCTGAGCTCACCCGCGCCCTCGGACTCCTCGTTTTCATCTCCCTCGCGTTCCTCTGAGATGGACCGCCTCCCGCTGACGAAGCGCCAGAACGACCTTCTCGAGGCTATCCGGGAAGCCCTCGACGGCGC
This sequence comes from Planctomycetota bacterium, assembly GCA_044222185.1. Classification (GTDB taxonomy): domain Bacteria; phylum Planctomycetota; family CAIWVZ01; genus JBGANV01. Next base: position 113,215 of record JBGANV010000001.1, on the reverse strand, counting down.
CGACGTAGGGCCCACGCTCGATGAGCTGGCGGAACGGCTGAAGATCAACAAGGCCACGGTCCTCGAGCACATTCGCGAGCTTCAACGAAAGGGGTGGGTCACCTCCGAGCGCTACCAGTCGCGTTCGATCCGACTTGCCCGCGACGCCGGCGCGGCCGCGGCCAGATCGGGTTCACTCCCACTTCTCGGCACGATTGCAGCGGGCCACCCGATCGAGGCGGTCGAATGTCCTGAACAGATCGACCTGGCAGAGGCCTTCTCCGGCCAGTCCAGCTGTTACGCACTCCGCGTCCGCGGCGACTCGATGATCGACGACCACATCTGCGACGGCGACGTGATCGTCGTCCGCCCCACGAAGACACCGAGCGACGGAAGCATCGTCGTTGCCCTGGTCGACGGAACCGACGCGACCGTAAAACGGATCTATCGTCGGGACGACCAGATCGTCCTCGCGCCACGAAACGAGGCGATGAAGCCGATGACATTCCACGCCAGCCGCATCCAGATTCGAGGCATCGTCATCGGCGTCATTCGCGGCTGCGGTCCAGCCACACCGCGATAGCTTCACCCGCCTTCCGGCAAGATCAGCGCGCGGTCCGCCTCCGCATCGTCGACGGGAATTCGGGTGCACGCCGATGCGCCGATGCGCCACGGCGTCGCAGGCCAACGCGGCGGGGCACCTCGCGGGTCGCCTCTCGTCACAACAGCAACGGAGACGTGCGCCCCCGGTGTGGTTTACAAGATCCAAGCACAGCCCGGCGCCGCGCGAACGTGCGAGTCCACAGGCCGATTCTCCCGGTTCGAGTCCACCGGCAGATTCTCCAGGTGCCGCGTTGCCCTCCACGGTGGCTGCCGCGCGGCTCCGTCGACAGGACAGGTGATTCCGGCTCCGCGGCGTTGCGTGCAAAGTACGCGTTCGTCGACCCGCACCTGATTCCGGGCGGTGAGCGTGCGGAGGATGCGCGCGTCAAATTGGAGGACGCGAATGAGGCACGAACGTGAACTGCCGCGAAGTCCGCGGCGCTCGGCGGCGGAGTGGTTGGAGACCGTGCGGGCACAGGCCGAGAGCGGCGACGCGGTCCGGCGATTCGCCGAGGCTCGGAATCTAAACCCGTCGACGCTGGCGTGGTGGAAGTCCGAATCGCGACGCCGGACGTCGGCGCCGGTGACCAAACACAGTGCGAACCGTGCAAACGCCGATCGCGGCTGAAATTGGCCAAGCGACGGGCCACAACGCCGCACGGGGGAAACGCCCAGTGTCAGCGTGGACGGGAGGCGTCGAATTCACCGAGGCTCGAGCCTTCCGTTCACAGCGGCGCCCCGGCCGAGTTCACACCGAGCCCCCCGATATCACTCGGAGACACCCCCGGTTAACTGTCCACGACCAGCGCCCTTTGTACCCGCGACCGTCTCGTGCCCACGGCAGTGTGTCAGGCGCGTCCAACGCCCCCACCGCGACGCGAACCGGACTCATGGGCGCACTCCAACAGCGACCATCCGCGCGCGAAGCCCACCGAGTTTCCCACCCAAGTGCAACTCCGCGAGGGCCTGCTCGGTTGCCGGGTCGCGTTTGCCGGGTCGCGGTTGCCGGGTCGCGGTTGCCGGGTCGCGGTTGCCGGGTCGCCGTTGCCGGGTCGCGGTTGCCGGGTCGCGGTTGCCGGGTCGCCGTTGCCGGGTCGCCGTTGCCGGGTCGCCGTTGCCGGGTCGCCGTTGCCGGGTCGCCGTTGCCGGGTCGCGTTTGCCGGGTCGCGTTTGCTCATACCCGACGCGGGGGCAGCCGCCCACCCCGAGTAGGCAAACCGCGCGCGCCGGACTCAATGCGCAACACACCCCGATTGGGCCGTCGACGGCTAAGCCACGTCGCCCGGTGCGCACCCGGATGTCAACAGCGCCAAACGCAGTACGGAGGGGGCGCGGCCGGATGAAATCTCGGATGGGTCTGCACCGAACACTGACTCCGGTTTCGGTCTGCACTCCGCATTCACGCACGGCGCCAGTGGAGTCCAAGAGCTGCGAGCGCAGTCTCGTGACCCAGGCCATTTCGGATGCAGGCAAAAAAAAAACGCTGGTCGCATCGACCAGCGTTTCAATATAAAGCCCGGCAATGACCTACTTTCGCGCTTTTGGCACTATCATCGGCGTCAGAAGCTTAACTTCCGTGTTCGAGATGGGAACGGGTGGGTCCTTCCGACTATAGTCACCGAGCAAAAAACTGAATAGCAGAAAAGTGGGGCCAGCCATCGATCGTGTCCGGCTCTTCTGTCATGCGGCTCGTGTGAGCCGAAGGACAAAAAAGCGGTTAAGCCAGTCGGGCGGTTAGTACCGGTTAGCTAAACACATTGCTGTGCGTACACACCCGGCCTATCAACGTGGTAGTCTCCCACGGCCCTGATAGGGATGGCATATCTTGGAGAGGGCTTCGTGCTTATATGCTTTCAGCACTTATCCGTTCCGAACTTAGCTACCCTGCGCTGCCGTTAGCACGACAACAGGTACACCAGAGGTTCGTCCGACCCAATCCTCTCGTACTAAGGTCAACCCTCCTCAACCATCCTGCGCCCACAGTGGATAGAGACCAACCTGGCTCACGCCGGTTTGAACCCAGCTCGCGTACCACTTTAATCGGCGAACAGCCGAACCCTTGGGACCTCTTCCAGCCCCAGGATGTGATGAGCCGACATCGAGGTGCCAAACCTCCCCGTCGATGTGAACTCTTGGGGGAGATAAGCCTGTTATCCCCGGAGTACCTTTTGTCTGATGAGCGACGGCCCTTCCACACAGAACCGCCGGATCACTAGGCCCTGCTTTCACATCTGCTCGACCTATTTGTCTTGCAGTCAAGCTCCCTTATACCCTTACGCTCTAAACATGATTGCCAACCATGCTGAGGGAGCCTTTGGACTCCTCCGTTATCTTTTTGGAGGAGACCGCCCCAGCCAAACTGCCCACATAGCACGGTCCCTGGCCCAGATTCATGGCACCAGGTTAGAACCTCAACAGTACAAGAGTGGTATTTCACCGTTGGCTCCACAGAAGCTAGCGCCTCCGCTTCGCAGCCTCCCACCTATCCTACACATGCAAGGTTAAGGCCCAATACTATGCTACAGTAAAGGTTCACGGGGTCTTTTCGTCCTACTGCGGGTACACGGTATCTTCACCGCGATTGCAATTTCGCCGGGTCCATCGTTGAGACAGTGCTCATCTCGTTGCTCCATTCGTGCGGGTCGGAACTTACCCGACAAGGAATTTCGCTACCTTAGGACCGTCATAGTTACGGCCGCCATTCACTGGGGCTTGGGTTCGGAGCTTCGCCTTGCGGCTAACCCCTCCCTTTAACCTTCCAGCATTGGGCAGGAGTCAGTCTGTATACTGCGTCGTTTTGACTTTGCACAGACCTGTGCTTTTGATAAACAGTCGTATGAGCCAATTCTCTGCGGCCCTCATTTGCTATAAACAATCGAGGGCTCCCCTTATCCCGAAGTTACGGGGTCAAAATGCCGAGTTCCTTAACGATGGTTCTCCCGAGCGTCTGAGAATACTCATCCCATCTACCTGTGTCGGTTTGCGGTACGGTCGACAATGCTCCCTCAGCGAGGATTTTATCTAGAGCATGGTATCTGCAGCTTCGCCAACAAGGGCTCGTCTCATGTTTCGGAGTTAACCAACCGGGTTTTCCTAGCTGATCCTCCTACGCACTTTCACCGGACACTAACTGCCGGCCTGCATAACCTTCTCCGTCCCCCCTCTGAGTCTTTATCAAGCACCGCCGGTACAGGAATATTAACCTGTTGCCCATCGGCTACGTCTTTCGACCTCGTCTTAGGGACCGACTAACCCTGGGCGGAATTACCTTCCCCAGGAAACCTTAGATTTACGACGAATGGGCTTCTCACCCATTTTGTCGCTACTCATTCCGGCATAATCACTTCTACTTCGTCGACGGCTTCTTACGATGCCGCTTCAATCTAGTGTAGAACGCTCTCCTACCAAACATGGAGATCAACGATCTCGCATGAGTCCGCGACTTCGGTTTTGAACTTGAGTCCCGTTAATTATCGGCGCAGGACGGCTCGACTGGTAAGCTATTACGCACTTTTTAAATGATGGCTGCTTCTAAGCCAACATCCCAGCTGTCAGTGCAATCCCACTTCCTTTGGCACTTAGTTCAAATCAGGGACCTTAGTCGGCGATCTGGGTTGTTTCCCTTTTGACCGTGGAGCTTATCCCCCACGGACTGACTCCCGAGGTTGCATATGCGGTATTCGGAGTTTGATGAGGTAGAGTAGACGGGAAGCCCCTCTATCCTCTTCAGTAGCTCTACCCCCGCATATTACTGCTCGAGGCTAGCCCGAAAGCTATTTCGGAGAGAACCAGCTATCCGCAGGTTTGACTGACCTTTTACCCCTAACCACAAGTCATCGGAGCGGTTTTCAACCCACACCCGTTCGGCCCTCCACGGATTTTTACATCCGCTTCAGCCTGCCCATGGTTAGATCACCTGCATTCGGGTCTACTCCGTACGACTGGACGCGCATTTCGCACTCGGTTTCCCTTCGGCTTCGGCCTTTAGGGCCTTAACCTTGCCGTACAAAGTAAGTCGCCGGATCATTATGCAAAAGGCACGCGGTCACCCTGCCGAAGCATAGGGCTTCCACTGCTTGTAGGTATGTGGTTTCAGGTACTATTTCACTCCCCTAACAGGGGTACTTTTCAATATTCGCTCGCGCTACTCTTACGCTATCGGTCGCCAAATAAGTACTTAGCCTTGGGGGGTGGTCCCCCCGGATTCGAGCCAGGTTCCACGTGACTGGCCCTACTCGGGTACCTCTCGAGAGGGCCATGAGTTTCGCCTACGGGGCTATCACCCTGTATTGCCAACCTTTCCAGGTTGCTCGGCTACCCATGACCTTGGTAACTCCCATATGAAAGGCCCCACAACCCCAGCGGCACATGGCCGCTGGTTTGGGCTGGTCCCCGTTCGCTCGCCGCTACTGAGGGAGTCGATGTCTCTTTCTGCTCCTGGGGCTACTGAGATGTTTCAGTTGTCCCCGTTCCCTCCAGCAGCCTATGTATTCAGCTACTGGCGATCAGGAATGACCCTGACCAGGTTTCCCCATTCGGAAATCCTCGGATCTACGCTTGCTTGGCAGCTTCCCGAGGCTTATCGCAGCCGTGCTACGTCCTTCGTCGGCTTTTGGCGCCATATCATCCGCCACACACCCTTCACGTCTTAACCACAGAGATTTTCTTCTGAGACACAAATCGTGGCTGACACCACTTCTTTGCTATTCATTACTCAGGATCTCGTGACTTTACTATTGGATTGTCAAAGACCTTGCTTTCCGCTCGAATCCGAGCGAATCGTCGGCGGGCAATAGCGCCCGCCCCGATGAGCAGTTTCGTTGCGCCTCCAAGAGAGGCTCAACATGTCGGCCGCATATGGAGGTGATGGGATTCGAACCCACGACCTCATGCTTGCAAAGCACGCGCTCTCCCAACTGAGCTACACCCCCGAGGAGCGAGCCGGCCGCCTTCGCGGAAACGAAGTCGGCCCAGGTAGATTCGAACTACCGACCTCACGCTTATCAGGCGTGTGCTCTAACCAGCTGAGCTATGGGCCGAGTCTCGACAGACCGTAGCCTCTCTCTTTCGAGATTAGCCGTTCCACCGAAGGCTGATCGGCCCTTAACGCGGAACCCGACAACTGCTGCGAAAAGAAGGAAGGTTGAAGGCGCATCGGGTACGCCGAAAGTTTACAAGCAGCGACCTTGCGATCACTGCAGGTTCTAGTCAATCCCTAGAAAGGAGGTGATCCAGCCGCAGGTTCTCCTACGGCTACCTTGTTACGACTTAGTCCCAGTCACCGGCCTTACCGTAGGCACCTCTCTCCCTTGCGGGTTGAGTCAGCGACTTCGGGTATTGCCGGCTCCCATGGCTTGACGGGCGGTGTGTACAAGGCTCAGGAACATATTCACCGCATCCCTGCTGATATGCGATTACTAGCGATTCCAACTTCATGCGGGCGAATTGCAGCCCACAATCTGTACTGGGGTCGGCTTTTTGCGGTTTGCTTCACCTTTCGGCTTCGCGTCGCTTTGTACCGACCATTGTAGCACGTGTGTTGCCCTGGGCATAAAGGCCATGAGGACTTGACGTCATCCCCACCTTCCTCCGTGTTAACCACGGCAGTCCCGCTAGAGTCCCCGGCATTACCCGTTGGCAACTAACGGCAAGGGTTTCGCTCGTTAAGGGACTTAACCCGACATCTCACGACACGAGCTGACGACAGCCATGCAGCACCTGTGCACGTTCCACCCTTTCGGGCGTCACTCATGTTTCCACGAGCTAATCCGTGCATGTCAAACCCAGGTAAGGTTTTGCGCGTTGCTTCGAATTGAACCACATGCTCCACCGCTTGTGTGAGCCCCCGTCAATTCCTTTGAGTTTCGGCCTTGCGACTGTACTCCCCAGGCGGAACACTTAATACATTTGCTCCAGGAGAGAAGACATCGGGGTCTCCTCTCCCTAGTGTTCATCGTTTACGGCTTGGACTACCGGGGTATCTAATCCCGTTTGCTACCCAAGCTTTCGCGCATCAGCGTCAGTTACGAGCCAGAGAGTCGCCTTCGCCACCGGTGTTCCTTCTGATATCTACGCATTTCACCGCTCCACCAGAAGTTCCACTCTCCCCTCTCGTCCTCAAGACAAACAGTATCGGACGCGGTTCCCCAGTTGAGCTGGGGGATTTCACGACCGACTTGAGAGCCCGCCTACGCGCGCTTTATGCCCAGTGATTCCGAGTAACGCTTGCACACTCCGTATTACCGCGGCTGCTGGCACGGAGTTAGCCTGTGCTTCCTCACACCCTGGTCACCCTGGAGAGCTGTTAACTCCCAGGTGTTCGTAAGGTGCAACAGCAGTTTACAACCCGAAGGCCTTCATCCTGCACGCGGCGTCGCCCCGTCAGACTTGCGTCCATTGCGGAAGATTCTCGACTGCAGCCTCCCGTAGGAGTCTGGGCAGTGTCTCAGTCCCAGTGTGGCCGACCAACCTCTCAGTCCGGCTACCCATCGTTGCCTTGGTGAGCCGTTACCTCACCAACTAGCTAATAGGACATAGACCCCTCCCTCGGCAGAAGCCCGAGAGCAACCATTTACTTGCAAAGCGATGCCGCTTCGCAAGGCCATCCGGTATTAGCCACCGTTTCCAGTGGTTATCCCAGTCCGTGGGGTAGATTGTCTATGCATTACTCACCCTTTCGCCGCTCTACTCGTCCGAAGACTTTCGCGCTCGACTTGCATGCCTAAGCCACGCCGCCAGCGTTCACTCTGAGCCAGGATCAAACCCTTCGAAAAAGCTTTGATTCTGGTTGATAATTAATTGCAAGGCACCATCGTAGGTGTTGACTTGGTTCACGCACGAGAGTGCCTTGGTCGCGAACCGCAGAGCGGTCCACCGCACCCTCGCGCCTTCAACCTATTTGATTTTCAAAGACGAGGCGATCCTGTTGAGCAGTCTCGCCGGTCGTGCGCGCCCCGTTTCGGGCGTCCCAGCTTCGCAAACAGGATGGTTCGTCGCGCACATCTCGACCATCCCCTCAAAACTTGGGACGCGGATTGTAGGTTCGACCTCCCCCCTCGCAAGGGTTTGGTGCACTTTTTTTTGAAACGTTCGTAAAAGACTGAGAGACAAGAGCTTAAGGAATTGAGCCACGGGCTGGCGCCTGCCGGGCCCGCGCCAATCGGACTCATTTTCTTGAACCGGACGACCGAATTCCGGCCGCGCGCCCCCCTCCGCCGGGGGGGCGACGGCGGCGATCGCGGGAGGCACTCTCCGCCCCACCTCTCGCGGGGTCATCCGCGGCATTTGCGAACCGGGGTCGGTTCGTTGCGTGCCGACCGCGGGCAACGAGGTAGCCTCTCGCCTCATGATTCCCTGATCCGGAGAGATCCCTGACGCCACGACAACGCATCTACTGGGCCGTGGGCATCGTCGCGGTCGCCGCCATGATCGCCGTAACGCTCTCGCCTGCGCGGCTGGTCGGGTTCCTTGCAGACGACTACTTCATCGGGGTGAAAGTCCTCGAACATCAGACCCGGTTCCCGGGTCTCCCTGACCGCATCGCTCGGACCTTCACGGAGCGGTGGGCCGACGGATTCGAGGCTTTCCGACCGATCCCGCTTCTGACGTTCCAACTCGACCATTTCGCCTTCGGCGCGGATGGCCGGCGCCATCACCTTCAAAGCCTGGCGCTCTGGGTTGGGATGGCACTCTGCGCCGCAATGCTCGCGCGAAGCGTCGCTTCGTCCCGGCGCGCGGCGATGGCCGTCACGTTCGTCCTCACAGCGACCGCGCCCGCCCCCGCGGAGGCGTTGGGCTGGCTTGCTGCGAGAAGCGACCTCCTCCTTGCCTGCTTCGCCCTGCTGTTTCTCCGCGCAAGGATCGCGCGCCCGCGCCACTCGTGCGCGGGGCTGATCTGGTTGACGCTTGCGTTCTGCTCAAAGGAGACCGCGCTCGCGCTCGTTCCAACCGGACTCGTTCTGGACCTCGTGGCGTTGCCGACGGGGCCTCGGCTGCAACGATCGAAGCAGTGGGTGCGCATTGGCCTTCCGTTCGTGGTCGCCGCGGCGTGGGCCTACGTGCGGAGCCTGATCTTCGGCTCGGCCGCAGGCGCATACAATCACGAGAGTTACCTCCCGGCTCTCTTCTCGCCACACACGCTCGAGAACTTCGTTCGCTCGCTCGGTCACCTCGCCGTCCCGACGAATGACGTCCTACTCGCGGCCCGAGGCATTCCGCGATGGCCGATCGTCTGCGGGCTCCTCGTCCCGCCCGTCTTGGTCCTCGTGATGTGGCTGCTTCATGGTCGGCGCAGGGGCGACCTCCGCGTCCTGACCACGAGCGCCGTAGGCGTCCTCACGCCGATCCTGCTTCAAAGCCCCACCTTTGCAGTTGGCGCGGCGATGGAGCAGGGGCGGGCACTCGCGTTTCCCTCCGCGATCGTCGCCGCGATGGTTGCGGCCACGACGGCCCGGCTTTGGAGCGTCGGCCGATCGAGGGGGTTGCTGGTAATGCTCATCGCGATCTATGTCGCGACCTCGGCCGCATGCCTGTGGCTCTCGCTCGACAACTACGCCGCCGCGGGCAAGACCGCCGAATCACTCCTCTCTGACCTCAACGAGATCCCAGGTCCGGCGCGCGTCCTCGTCCTCGGCCTCGGAGACCCGAACACATCCGACGATGGGCCAGGTTCCCCCATGCGTCAGGAAGTCACGGTGCAGAACGGCGCCTACATTCTCTCGGGTGCGCTTCCGCTGGCGGTCCGCCGCCCGTTCCGAAATGACGCCGGACTGGACCTCGTGCGCCTTCCACGCGCAGATCTCGTCCGGCTCCTGGCGGCCGAATCCAACGCCACTCCGCAGCCGGCCATCGTCGCCCTCTCGGTCGACGGCGCGCGGCCCCGCTTCGTCGTCCTGGCGCACGGCCCGTCCATCGGCCGCGCTCCGATCGTCGAGCCGGCAACCGGCGTCCGCCTCTCAGACAGTGGCCCGTTCACTCTCAGTGCGGCCCAGGGCGACGGCAGTCCGGTCACCGACGCGGTCCTGTTCCACGCCTCGGTCGCCTCCGGTCACACCGCGACGGGCCGCGCCGAGCGGCTGGCTACGTCGACGATGCCGGGCACGGCGACGTTCACCTGCGGATCGCTGTCGCTGTCTACGCCCATCACCGTCGGAGCACTGCGCGCCAACGGGGCCGAGTGTTTCGTTTGGTGGTGCGAAGGGCTTGCAGCTGGCAAACGGACATGGCGTAGCGCCTGGCAGGTCGTCGACGTCTCCGCCGGGGCGAAGTGAGGTCGCTAGAGATCGACGAAAGCACCGTCGAACGCGAGGTGCATCCGATGAGGGAGCATCGCCTCGACCGACGCATGATCGATCTCGTGGCCCATATGGATGAACCACGTCTGACGAGCTCCGACCCGTGAGGCGATTTCGAGACTTCGCGCCAGGTGCAGGTGCGTCGGGTGTGGCTCGAGCTGAAGCATGTCGAGAATCAGCACTTCGACCCCGCGAATCTCACTGACGACGGTCTCAGGCAGGTCGCTCACGTCCGTGAAGTACGCGGCACCTCCTACGACGTACCCGAAGGTGACGCCACGACCATGCGGCGCAGCGATCGGAAGGACGCGAAAGCCACACGCCTCGAGCGCAACGCGATCATGGACGGTCCGGAGCTCAAGGTAAGGCAACCCGGGGACGCGTGGGGACCCGACGGGCGGAAAGGCGTAGGAGAAGACCTTCCGGAGTTCGGAGGACGACGACTGCGAAGCAAAAACGGAGAGCGGCGTGGTTCGCTGATCCGTGATCCCCCGCAGGTCGTCCATGCCGAAGAAATGGTCAGCATGACAATGCGTGATCAGGACCCCGCCGAGATCCCGGATCCCGGACGCGAGAGCCTGCGCGCGGAAGTCGGGGGTGACGTCGATCAGCAGGCGGCCCTCCGGGCCCTCGATCACGACGCTCGACCGCAGTCGACGGTTCCGTGAGTCAGTCGACGTGCAGACGGAGCAATCACAGCAGAGCCTTGGCACCCCATACGACGTGCCCGTTCCCAGAAACCGGATCCGCATGTGCCCTCCGCCCCTCAGCCCACGCCGAAGCAGAGCCAAGTCACGAGGACGAAGATCGGGATCAACACGGGCAACGACCAGCGGGCGATGTATCCAAAGAACGACGGCATCCGCACGCCCTCGCTCTCGGCAATGGCTCGCACCATGAAGTTCGGCCCGTTGCCGATGTAGCTGTTGGCACCCATGAATACGGCGCCTGCGGAAATCGCAGCCAGCACGATCGACGGCATGTCGACGACGCCGGGCTTGACGGGATCGACCGCGCCCCAGGCGCCGCGTGCTGCGAATTCGGCCATCGGTGTGACCTGCGCCGTTTGAAAGAACACGAGATACGTCGGCGCGTTGTCGAGGAACGACGACACGAGACCCGTGGTCCAGAAGAACCGCGCGGGCGTGGTGACACTCTTCACGACGGCGGCCAGGGCACCGTGCTCGCCCGCCTGCAGGATCATCAGCGCCGGAAGCATGGTTGCGAAGATCCCAGCGAACAGCTTCGCCACCTCCTTGATGGGTCCCCAGCTGAACCCGTTCCGTGCGCGGATCTCGCGGGGAGTCAGGAGGAGCGACAGCAAAGCCATCAAGAGGATCACGCCGTCGCGCAGGAGGGCGAGCAGAGGAACACGGCCAAGGCTGAATTCGATCGCGCGGGAGCCCTCCTCGCGAGCTTCGGTTCGCAGTTCCGTCGCGGTGCGGGCCCGGGATAGGACCTCATCGCGGTGTGCCGCGAACGCCGCCCGCTGGCCCTCACTCCCGAGCGCCCCCCCGCCGAGCAGCACGCGGACCTCGCCCTCGAGCCCCTGTGCCCGGGAGACCTTCTCGCTGACCTTCTGCGCGTCGAAGAAGCCGGGATGTTCGGCGAGGCTACCCGACAACAGTACGGCGACGATGATGCCGGCGAAGAAGAGGAAGTTGATCGAGCCGCCCACGCCGAATCGCTCGCCGGCATCGGTGCGCGGCGGCAAAGGCCCATCCCTTCGGTAGAGGAACGAATCCAGCGCGAAGTATGCGCCGACGAGGAGCCCCGTGACCAGCAGCGTTTCAGGCCAGATGTGAAGCGCCGTCCAAAAGAAGTCGACACCCCTCAAGAACCCGAGGAAGAGCGGCGGATCTCCGAGCGGCGTGAGGGATCCCCCGATGTTCGACACGAGGAAGATGAAGAAGACGACGGTGTGAACACGCGACTTCCGCTCCCGGTTTGCTCTCAGGACCGGGCGGATCATCAGCATCGAGGCCCCGGTCGTTCCGATCCAGGACGCGAGTAGCGTCCCGACCACGAGGAAGGCGGTATTCGTCGCCGGCGTGCCGCGGAACGAGCCCTTGATCAGGATTCCGCCGGCGACGATGAAGAGCGCCCCGAGCAGGACGATGAACGGGAGGTAGTCGAGCAGGTAGACGTGGAACAGCCGGTGGAGCGTCTCGTGCGCACCGAATTGCATCCAGAAAGGAACCACGAAGCAGGCGGCCCAGAACGCGGAGACCTTCCCGAAGTGGTGCTCCCAGAAATGAGGGGCCAGAAGCGGGCAAAGCGCGATGCAGAGCAGCAACCCAGCAAACGGAGCCGCCCAGATGAGGGACAGGCTCGCGCCCGGATCGCTGCCGTCGGCTCCGAGGGCCGAGCCACCGAGCAACGCCATCATTGCAGTGATGGCAACGGCAGCTCCACGCCCGAGCTTCATGCCGGGCCGGCCGACGGCTTCGCGGTTGCCGTGGCCGCAGGCGCCGGCTTGGCCGAGGGAGGCGGTGTCGCCGACGCAACGACCTCGGCGACTTTGGCGCGGCCCTCCTCCCGAATCGCGACGAAGTCGTCGACGAGTCGAGCGAGCTTCGCATGCAGCGGGTCCGCGGTTGACACCTGACTGCGAATCGCCTTCAAACCAGCGAGTTCCCGGGAGACCTCAGCACCGTAGTGCCTCGCCAGCGCGATCGGCTGGACGAAATTGTAGAACGACGTGTTCAGGTCGAACGTCTGGGTCGACGGGTACCGACCCGATTCGCCCATGAGCTCGTGGCACCGCACCACGTAATGTCGCTCGCGTTGATACAGATCGTTGAAGATCGCCATCACGCGACGATCCGCATCATCGACGACCGTCGGAAGTGCCGACTTCACCGCGTACGCGAGGAACGAGTAGTTGGCGATCCGAAACAACGATTGAAACGGGTCCGCGTGATCCATTGCCCGGCTTTCCTTTGCGTCAGAGGCCGAAGCGCTCGGCGAAGTGCACGACACGGTTGAAGTCGATTCCAAGGTACAGGACCGGGATCACGAGGGCCGCGACGACCATCTGGACGGCCGGAGCGAAGCGCGACGGCCCCTGCTCGTTGGGCTCATCGAGGTACATCGCCTTCAAGATCCTGAAGTAGTAGTACGCCGAGATCGCCGTGTTGATGCCGGCGACGACGGCAATCCAGTAGATCCGCCTGTCGATGACGGCCATGAACAGCTGGAACTTGCCCGTGAACCCCGCGGTCGGAGGAATACCAAGCAACGACAGCATGAAGATCGCGAGGCACGCCCCCATCAGTGGAGTCCGGCGCCCCAGACCGCGGAACGCGTCCAGCGTCGTCCCGCCAGCGTCGTTCTCGACCAGACTGACGACGTAGAAGGCCCCGAGATTCATGAAGAGGTATGCGATGAAATAGAAGAGCAGCGGCCCGGACTGACCGTTCGGCGAGGGCGCCACCGCGCCGAGCGGTGTCATCACCGCAACCGCCATCAGCAGGTATCCGGCATGCGCGATGGACGAGTAGGCCATCATGCGTTTGACGTTCGTCTGCCAGAGCGCCCCGAGGTTCCCGACCGTCATCGATGCTGCCGACGCCACGAGGATGAGCTGCGGCCAGTCGACGGCCGACCGTCCGCCTCCATCGCTCAGGACCTTGAAGCCCTCACCGAAGGCCAGAAGGAAGCGCACGAACAGAGCAAATCCGCCGGCCTTCGACGTCACGGACAGGAACGCCGTGAACGGGGTGGCAGCGCCCTCGTAGACATCGGGGCACCAGAAGTGCATGGGGAACGCCGCCATCTTGTACGCAAAGCCGGCGAAGACCATCGCGCCCGCAATGAGTAGCGTCCCGTGGGTGAGTCCGGTCGCCGTGAACGTCCGCGCGAGGTCGTTGATGTGGAGGCTCCCGGTCATCCCGTAGAGCAGACTCATCCCGAAGATCATCACGCCGGAAGCAACGGAGCCGTAGATCGCGTACTTGACGCCCGCCTCGCTCCCTTTCTGATCACTCTTCACGAACGCCGTAAGCAGGTACGACGAGAGCGAGGCGAACTCGATCCCGAAGTAGAACATCACGAGGTTCGTCGCCGAAGCCTGAACGAACATGCCAAGCGCGGCGCCGAGCAAGAGCGCGTAGAACTCGCCCATCCGGCGCTGCCGGAGCGGCTTGAACGACATCGTCATGAAGATGGAGATGCCGGTACCGAGGGTGATGAGCCCTTTGAAGAAGGTGCCGAAGCGGTCGATTCGCAGCATCCCGATCTGTTCGGCGCCCCGGAACCAGCCGAAGATCTCGCGGCCAGCCGCTGGAACGTCCTGCAGCCAGAGTGAAAGCCCCGTCGCCGCGACGCCTATCAGCGCGACGACACCGGCGCGCTTCGCCTGCACGCCCTTCGTGAGAAGGTCGTGGAGCAGGAGGACGCAAATGACGATCGAGAGAATCGTCTCAGGGAGGATCGCACCGAAGTCGTGCTTGATCGCTCCGATGAGGTGATTGAAGGCCAATGCCTGGTCCGACATGAGCGGGTCCTCGGTTCAGACGGACTTCGTGACGAAGTGCTGCAGCGCCATCAGCGAACCGTCCATGTAGTGCAGGACGATTCCCGGATTCACGCCGAGGTAGATGCAGAGGAAGGCCAACGGAACGAGGCAGATCACCTCGCGGAACGACAGGTCCGGGAAGTGCTTGTACTCCTCCTTCTTCGCAGCGCCCAAGAACACGCGCTGGATGGTCCAGAGGATGTAGCCCGCCGTCAGCACGATGCCCGGGAGCGCCGCGTAGACGATCCACCGCGGGAGCCCGAAGACGATCGAGGAGCCCTGCCAGAACGTGGCGGATTGGAACGAGCCCTGGAACACCAGGAACTCCGAGATGAACCCATTCAACCCTGGCAGTCCCAGCGAGGCGAAGAAGCCGATGATCGCGAATCCCGTGTAGTAGGGCATTTGAAGGCCCATGCCACCGAAGTTGTCGAGGTCGCGGTGATGGGCTCGTTCGTAGACGATGCCCACGAGGAGGAACATCATCGCCGAGCTGACACCGTGGTTCAGCATCTGGAACGCAGCGCCTTGGAACCCAGCGTCGGTCATCGCGGCGAGTCCGAGCAGGACGTAGCCCATGTGACTCACGGATGAGTAGGCGACGAGGGACTTGAAGTCCTTCTGCGCCATCGCGCACAGCGCGCCGTACACCAGGTTGATCAGCCCCAGGATGCCGATGAAGAGCACGAACTCCTTCGAGCGGCTCACGTCCGGCGCCATCGTGTAGGAGAAGCGGAAGAAGCCGTATCCACCCATCTTCAAGAGCACTCCGGCCAGCATCATGGAGATGGCCGTCGGTGCCTGCACGTGCGCGTCAGGCAACCACGTGTGGAACGGCACCACGGGAACCTTGATCGCGAACCCGGCGAAGAGCCCGATGAAGATCCAAGTCTGGAACTCGCGCTCGAACCCCGGCGACGCCCCGATCAGCGTGAGGATGTTGAACGAGTTCTGCCCTGCGTGGAAGTACAACGCGAGCATGGCCACGAGCATGATCACCGAGCCAGCCAGTGTGTAGATGAAGAACTTGATCGACGCGTAGATGCGGCGCGGCCCACCCCAGAAGCCGATGAGGAAGTACATCGGCAGAAGCACCACTTCCCAGAACACGTAGAAGAGGAAGAAGTCGAGGGACGAGAACACGCCGAGGATTCCGGCCTCCAGGATCAGGAACAGCGCCATGTAGGCCTTGACGCCGGTCTCGATGCTGAACGAGTAGTAGATGCAGAGAACCGAGAGGAGCGCCGTCAGGATGAGGAGTGGCAGCGATAGCCCGTCCACGCCGAGGAAGTAGTTGATGTTGAAGCGCTCGATCCAGCTCGAGTACTCGACGTACCGGATCGCGCGGGTGATCGCGTGGCTGGACGCGAGCTTGAGCTCCCAGGCTTCGTGCCAGGCCCCATAGGCGCCCTTGCGCGTGAGCTCCTGGGCCTTCGTCTCAGACGCGAGGTCCGCTTTGCCGCGATCAGCGCTCGCGAGCTTTTCGAGGTTCGCCGGCGTGTTCTCCATCGGCTTCTCGAGAAGCTTGGACACGTCGGCCCGGACGGCCGTGTCCGAGATTCCGGCGACGCGCGCGTCCGCCATCTTCGAGAGCTTCACGTCCGCGCTCTCGTCCTGGTTCTTTGCGTACCCGATGCCGACCATGGCGACCGGAACGAGAGTCGCGATCGAGAACAGGAGGGAGACCATGCGGATCAGCCCCTTGTTCGATGACGGCAAGCACAGGACCACAGCTGCGCCCACTACGGGCAGGAAGATGGCCAGCGTCAGCAGCATGTTCGTCACTCTCTCCTACAGGCCGCGCGTCGCGCGCGGCGCGTCCAACGATGTTCTCGAATTTCAGTGCGGCATCAGCGCAGCGATCAGCATCAGGATCGCCAGGCCGAGCACGGTGTATTTGACGTAGTCCTGGATCCGACCGGTGATGGTCTTCCGCATGGCGGTTCCACCAGCCATCACGGCGTCTCCGGTGCCGCGGACGGCGCCGTCCACGACGTTGAAGTCGAACTTGCCGGAAACCCACGAGATCAACCGCGTGATCGTCGCGCACAGATTGACGATCCCGTCGATCACGAACTTGTCGAACGCTGCCGCCACGCCCATGACGAGCCCGACCACCGGCACGACGCCCTTGATGAAGAACGCGTCGACGTACCAGAGGTTCTCGAGCGTCGTGCGGAAGGACCTGAGGATCGCCGACGGCGACACGTAGTCGCGGCCGCGCTTCACCATGAAGAAGAAGTACGAGCCGCCGATTCCGAACAAGAGCGCGCAGGCGGACACGGCAAGGACCGGGATGTGCGCGTGGTGCCACGCTTCCTTGTACTCGCGCCCGATCTCGGACGCGGGGGCCGCCCCGCCCTCGACCTCGTGGATGAACTGCTTCTCGAAGACGGATTTCGTCTCTTCGGTCGCGATGACGGACTCGGTCATCATGCCCTTGACCAGGGCTTCTTCGTTGACCCGATGCTCCATCCAGGTCGAACCGGGCGCGCCGGGGATTCCGATGCCACCCGAGATCACCGCGAGGGTGCCGAGGACGACGAGCGGAAGGGCCATGCGCCACGGCGACTCGTGCGGCTCGCCGTGGTGTCCGTGGTCGTCGTGCGCCGCTGGGGCGTGACTCGCCGCGGCCGCAGCAGGCGCGTGCGCGTCATGCCCGTGTGCGCCGTGTGCACCGTGCGGCGCCGGGTGCGCGTGCCCATGCGCATCGTGCGGATCATGCGCGTGCGCGCCGTGCGCGGAAGCCGGCGCGGGCGCGTGGGCGGGTGCGGCGTGACCGTGTGCGTGATCCGCTGCGCCGTGATGACCGCCTTCCCAGGCTCCCTTGCCGAAGAAGGTCAACCACACCATGCGGAACATGTAGAACGTCGTCAGCACGGCCGTCGCTGCGGCGAAGATGAACGGCAGCTTGTGCACCAGCGACCCCGGGTGCATGTTCGAGAACGCAAGCGCCGCGCTGAGCACCATCTCCTTCGAGAGGAACCCGGACGTCAAAGGGAAGCCGGCGATGGCCAGCGTCGAAATGAGGAACGTCCAGTAGGTGATGGGCATCTTCTTCCGAAGTCCGCCCATGTCCTTCATCAGCTGGCTGTGAACCGCATGGATGACCGAGCCCGCACCGAGGAACAGGCACGCCTTGAAGAACGCGTGCGTGAAGAGGTGGAACATGCCGGCCGTCGTGCTGCCCGCGCCGACCGCCATCGCCATGTACCCGAGCTGCGAAACCGTCGAGTACGCCAGGCCCTTCTTCAGGTCCTGCTGAACGAGCGCGATCGTTCCGGCGAAGATGCTCGTGAACCCGCCCACGAGGGCGACGATCAGGAGCGGCGAGCTGTGGAAGTAGTCACCGGACAGGTAACCCTCCCCCGCCAGCACGGGGAACATGCGGACGATCATGTACACGCCGGCCGCGACCATCGTGGCGGCGTGGATGAGCGCCGACACCGGCGTCGGGCCTTCCATGGCGTCCGGAAGCCAGATGTGCAGTGGGAACTGCGCCGACTTCGTCACACACCCCATGAAGAAGAAGATCCCGGCGAGAGTGAGCAGGCCGGACTCGCCGACCCACGGGCCCTTGCCCTGTCCCAGCTCGCCGATCGACTGGTAGATCATCTGGAAGGACAAGACGTCCTTCCCGCCTGACGTCTTCGAGATGACGGAGAAGACGATCATGATCGCCGTCATGAACAGCGCGTCACCGACGCGATTCGTGATGAACGCCTTCTTCGAGGCATCACCCGCCGACTTCTTCTCGATGTAGAACCCGATGAGGAAGTAGGAGCAGACGCCGACGAGCTCCCAGAAGATGAACAGGAGCAGGATGTTGTTCGCGATGACCAAACCGAGCATCGAGAACGTGAACAGCGACAGGTAGGCGAAGAACCGCTGGTAGCGCAGTTCGCCGTGCATGTAGCTCGTCGAATAGAGGTGGACGAGCGTCGAGACGCCCGTCACCACGCACAGCATCACGACCGTCAGGTTGTCGACGAGGATGCTGAAGTCGACGCGCAGCGGCGACGAACTCCCAAAGTTCATCCAGCTCGTCGCCCAGAGATGAGCCTTCTCGATCCCGTGGGGATGCGCGAGGACTTCGGTGAACAACAGATAGAGGCTCGTACCCAGCGCCGTCACCATCACGGCCGTGCTGAGTTTGTCCGCCCACGCCGGCATGCGCCGGGTGAACAGTGCGTGCAGCAACTCGAGTGCAAACGCCCCGAGCGGCAGCAGCATCACGAGTAGCGCCAGCTTGACTGGCGTCGGCATCGGAAGATCGGTCAACGGCATGCGCCTATTCCTTGAGCGTGTCGACCTGGTCAACCCGAACGGTGTTCAGGGCTTGGTAGATGTTCAGGACGATCGCCAGGATCGTCGCCGCTTCGGCGGCCGCGATGATGATGATGAAGATCGTGAAGATCTGACCATCGAGTCGGGCCGGTGATGAGAATTTGTTGAACGCGACGAAGTTCAGCCCCGCCGCATTCAGGATCAACTCGAGCCCGCACAGCACCGCAATCGCGTTGCGACGGGTGAGCACGACGGCGACGCCGAGCGCGAACAGCAACGCGCTGACGACGAGGTAATGGGTCAGGCCGATGGGGCCCATGTCAGTCCTCCGCCTTCCGGCGCGCGATGTAGGCCGCGCCGCACAGCACGACGAGAAGCAGCACCGAGACGAGTTCGAAGGGCAGCACGTAGCTGGTGAGGAGTTCGGTGCCGATTCCAGCCGTCGTTGCCGTGGTCCCGACTTCCACGTCGGACCGCCAGGTCGTGTTGCGGACGACGAGGAGCAGCGCCCCAGCCGTGACCGCCGCGATGAGCAACCCCGTCAAGATCGAGACGGGGGAAGTCTCCGGGCGCCCGAGCGGGATCTGCTCCTTCTGCGTCATCATGATGCCGAAGAGGATCAGCACCATGATCCCGCCGATGTACACGAGGACCTGGGTGAACCCGAGGAAGTCCGCACCGAGCGTCACGTAAAGACCAGCGACTCCGCCGAGAGCCGCCAAGAGCCAGAACGCGACGCGGACGATGTCGCGCGAGAGCACGATCATCAGACCGGGGACGACGGTCATCACCGCGAAGATCCAGAAACTGATCGCCTTGAAGTCCATGCGTCTTTTCCTCGTCGATCAGCTCGACGTCGTCGGCCCCGCGGGTGGCACAGGCGGCGCCGGCGGTGGCGTGGTCGGAGCAGCCGGTTTCGCGGCGGGCGGGGGCGCGGCGGCAGCCTTGGCTGCGGCTTCGGCCTTCTTCTTGGCGGCCGCCTCGGCCTTCTTGCGCTTCGTTTCGGCTTCGACTTCCTCGATGAGCTTGCGCGCGCGCGCTTCCGTCTCCCGATCAGTCGCCGAGTACGGCGCGTCGGTCAGGAGGTTCTTCACGCCGTTGGCCCGGTTGTACGACGCCGTGTCGAACTCGAGCCCCATGTGGATGCACTCCTTGGGGCACGGTTCACAGCACAGGTTGCAGAAGATGCACTTGTTCAGGTCGAGGGTGAAGCTGCTGATGAAGCAACCGTCGCCCTGCCATGCCCCCTCGAACCCGCCATCGCGCGTGCCATCCATCTGGATGCAGTCGACGGGGCACGCCTTCTCGCAAATGTGGCAGTGAATGCACTTCTCGGTCTCGAGGAAGTGCACTCCGCGGTGACGGTCCGGGATGTAGCGCTCCTTCGGCGCGAACTTCTTCGACCCGTACTGGATCGTGACGATCTCCTTCGGCCGGAGCATGTACCGCAGAGTCAGCGCCATGCCGGAGACGAGCGACTTCGCCGCCGACCCGATCTGCGTGAAGTAGTTTCCGATGCTCATGCCTGGCTCGCTTTCTGGAAGCTCGGCGTCGCCTTCAGCGTCTTGCGAACGAACATCCAACCAACCGCAAGGAGCAACACGAACACCACAACCCCGACGACGCTGATGGTCGACGTCATCACGCCGCCCGCCGACTTGGGCCCCGTCGACGGAACGAGTCCCTCCCAGGCCGTCGAGAGGATCAGCGTGACCATGCTGAAGGGCAGCAGCACCTTCAGGCACAGGTACATCATCTGGTCGAGGCGGATGCGCGGCAGAGTCCACCGCAGCCACATCTGGACGAACACGAGAAAGAACGACTTGGTGATGATCACCAGCGCCCCGATCGCGTTCGCGGCGACGGTCGACTTCGCGACTGCGGCGTCGAGAGGGGCGATTCCCGTGTACCACCCTCCGAGGAACAGGACGGCGGCGATGGCCGACACGACGTACATCTGCGCGTACTCGGAAAGGAAGAAGATCGCGAACCGCATCCCCGAGTACTCGGTGTGGAAGCCGGAAACGAGTTCGGACTCGGCCTCGGGAAGGTCGAACGGCGCGCGCTTGCATTCGGCGAGCGACGCGATGTAGTAGATGACGAAGGCGACGCAGACGAAGGGGTTGCGGAACAGGAACCAGTTCACGAACCACCCGTGCTGCTGCTCGACGATCGTCGAGACGCGCATGGAGCCCGCCAGCACGATGATCGTGAGGAAGCTGAGCGCCATGGGGATCTCGTAGCTCACCACCTGCGTCGCCGCGCGGACGGCACCGAGCAGTGACCACTTGTTGTTCGATGCCCACCCGGCGGCGACGATGCCGATGGCTTCGAGCGAGCCGACGGCCGCGAGGAAGTAGATGCCGATGTCCAGGTCCGCGATGATCAGGTTGGGACCGAACGGCACCACGGCGAAGCCCACCATCGTGCCCGCGAAGGCGATGATCGGCGCAAGCCCGAAGAGGAACTTGTCGGCGTCCGCCGGAACGAGGTCCTCCTTCGCGAGGAGCTTCACGCCGTCGGCGACGGTTTGAAGGGTGCCGTGAGGCCCGACCTCCATGGGTCCGAGGCGGCACTGGATGTGTCCTGCGACCTTTCGCTCGAGCCAGATCGAGAACAGTCCGACCAGCGAGACGAATGCCGTGATCGGCACGGCCCAGACGGCGAACGCACCGATTCCGCGCCACAGGAGCGGCGCGTTCGGGCCGAGCAGCCAGTCAACGAACGTGAAGCTGAACGTGTCCGTCATCACACGACTCGATTGGTTTCCCGCCCACCGCGACGTTCGTCAGCGGTCGACCTCTCCCATGACGATGTCCATGCTGCCGATGATCGCGACCATGTCGGCGATCATCGTTCCCCGCGAGATCTCGGACAGGACCGAGATGTTGTGGAACGACGGCGCACGGCATTTGACGCGCGGCAACACATCCTTGCCGTCGCTCACGATGTAGAAGCCGAGCTCGCCGCGCGAGTTCTCGACGCGCGTGAAGGCCTCGCCCTTCGGCGGGCGGATGCGACCCTTCACGGCCTCCGACTTGATCGGCCCGTCGGGGATCTGCTTCACCGCCTGCTCGACGATCTTCAAGCTCTCGATCATCTCGCGGACGCGCACCATGTAGCGGTCGTAGCAGTCACCGAGAACTCCGCGCTCGCCCGTCCCGATCGGGATGTCGAACTGGAAACGGTCGTAGATGCAGTACGGCGCGTCCTTGCGCAGGTCGCGCTTGACGCCCGAGCCTCGCAGCACGGGCCCGGTGCATCCGTACTGGATGGCCAGATCGGCCGGCAGCACGCCGATGTTCGCCGTGCGCGCGATGAAGATGTCGTTGGACGACAGCAGGTCGTTGTACTCCTGCGCGCGGGGCCGGAAGTACTTGCAGAAGTCGCGGACCATCTCGACCATCTTGTCGTCGACGTCGTACGCCACTCCGCCCGGTCGGACGTAGTTGTAGTTGAGCCGCTGGCCGCAGATCGTCTCGAGGATCGCCAGGATCTTCTCGCGATCACGGAAGCAGTAGAGGAACGGCGTGATGGCGCCGATGTCCATCCCGTACGTTCCGATCGCCATCAGGTGCGAGGCGATGCGGTTCAGTTCGGTGACGATGATGCGGATGTACTGCGCGCGCTCGGGAACGACGAAGTTGTCCCAGAGCCGCTCGACGGCGAGGGAGAGGCCCAGGTTGTTCCCCATCGACATCAGGTAGTCGAGTCGATCGGTGTAGAGCACCGTCTGCAACACCGTGACGCTCTCGCAGTGCTTCTCGAAGCAGCGATGCAGGTAGCCCACGTGGGGCTCGCAGTCGATGACGATCTCGCCGTCCGTGCGGATCATCACGCGGAACACGCCGTGCGTGCTCGGGTGCTGGGGCCCCATGTTCAGCAGCATTTCCTGGCTGCGGAAATCGGAGGCCGGCGCGTTCGGCTTCGCGGTCAGTTGGGTTTCCATCGTGTACTCCGCCTGCGGTCAGACGACGACGTTCTTGATCCCGTGGTAGGACTCGGGCGCCTTGTAGTCCTTGCGGAGCGGGTGGCCTTCCCAGTCCTCGGCGCAGAGGATCCGGACGAGGTTGTGGTGCCCCTCGAACACGATTCCCATGAGGTCCCACGCCTCGCGCTCGTGCCAGTCGGCCGTTCGCCAGACGTTCTCGACCGTGGGGATCACGGGCTTTTCGCGCGGCACGCAGACGCGGATGCCGAACTGGTAGCGGACGTCGGCGATGTGCTCGAGGTTGTAGAACGCCTCGAGTTCGGCCCCGCGGTCGATGGCCGTGAGGCACACGAGGTAGTTGAACCCGAGTTCGTCCCGCAGCGTCGCGGCCACGGCCGGCCATGCAGCAGGGGCCACCTTCGCGAACGGGTTCTTGGGAGCCGGATCCACGGCGAGGATCGCGTCGGCGTGCTTCGCCTTCAGCCGCTCGATGACTTGGTCAGGAGTCATTGCACCTACTCCGCGAGAACCGTCGGACGAAGCCCTTCGCGCGTGCGATCGAGGATGCGCTCGCGCTCCATCTTCTCCTGGATCCGGAAGAGAGCTTCGAGCAACGCTTCCGGGCGCGGCGGGCAGCCGGGCAGGTAGACATCCACGGGAATCAAACGGTCGACGCCCTTCAGCACGTGGTAGCCGTGCTTGATGTAGGGTCCGCCGCAGACCGTGCACGCGCCCATGGCGATCACGTACTTGGGCTCGGGCATCTGGTCGAAGAGAAGCTTGACGCGCGGCGCCATTTTGTGGCTCACCGTGCCAGCCACGATCATGAGGTCGGCCTGCCGCGGCGTGGCCCGGAACGGCCCGCTCCCAAACCGATCGATGTCGTAGTGCGACGCACCGACGGCCATCATCTCGATGGCGCAGCAGGCGAGTCCGAACGTCATGGGCCACACCGACGAGCGGCGCGTCCAGTTGATGAGCTTGTCGACTGACGTGATGAGGATGTTGTCCCGTGTCGGGACGTCGTGGTTCAGGTTCAGTTCCTGCAACGACTGGGACATCGTGGTCACTCTCCGCGGGCGGGACGATTCAGGGCAAGAGGTTCTTGGAGGCCGTGGTGGGCGCCGGGGCATCGAGTTTCGATGCGAGGGTCGACTTGACCCAGTCGAGATCACCCTTGGCCCACACGTAGATGAAGCCCACGCCGAGGATCAGGATGAACAGCAGGATCTCGACGAAGGCGAACATGCCGTTGGCGCTGCCACCGAGCTCCCGGAACTGTCGGAACACGACGGCCCAGGGGAACATCACCGCAGCCTCGACCTCGAAGATGAGGAAGACGAGCGCGACGGTGTAGAAGCGCATGTCGAAGCGCACCCAGGCCGATCCGACCGCCGGCTCACCGCACTCGTAGATGGATTCCTTCGCGGCGTTCTTCACGCGCGGCGCGAGGATCCGATTCACGACGGAGATGTTCAGGACGACGAAGATGGCCCCGAAGACCAGGCCAACCAGAACGTTCGCGTACTGAAAAAGCATGCTGGCGCTCGCGCGGAACGATCCGGCTGCGCCGTGGACGGACGGCGGCGGGGACCACGCTCCGCAAGGATTCCATCGGGTGCCGTCTCGAAGCCGTTCAGGACTCGCGCAAGTCTCTCGGGCAGAAGCAGATGCGACGGCACAGGCATACTGCCAGCCACGATAGCGCGCGGATTATACGCGGCTTCCAGATCGACCCCACACCTTCGGGGAGAGTTTTCCCCTCACGGTCTGACGTTCACCTCGGCGCCCTGAGGCACGAGGTCGAACAACTCCTCGACGTCGGCCTTCAGCATGCGCACGCACCCCGCCGATTCGGATCGCCCGACGGAGGCCGGGTCGACGGTGCCATGGATGCCGAACCCGGTCCGGGCGCCCTCGCTCGCGAATGCCATCCAACGGGACCCGATGACGTGCCCGGGCTCGCCGAAGGCATACACCCGCCCGGTCTCCGGGTCGGTCCACTGCGGATTCTTGGTCTTCGAGTGGATCGTGAAACGGCCCTCGGGTGTTCGCTGATCCTTGCCGATTCCGACCGGGTAGTCCTTCAGGTACACCCCGCCGAGGAGCAGGTAGAGGCGGTACTCGCCCTTGTCCACCAGGATCGAGAGCGGCTCCGTGGGGATCTTCAGGGGCATCTTCTGACGAAGCCTCGTCGACTTGACGTCGTTCACCATCTCGATGAACGCCGGCATGATCGCGATCTTCTGGCTCGAGCGAAGCCTGCCGCAGATGTCGGAGAGCGTGTCGTTCGGCTGCACGACGACCGTGGTCGTGTGTTGCATCGGCGAGGCGGAGAACACCACGCGCTTCGAGAGATCGCGCGCCTGTTTGAGTAGATCATCCCGGGTCGGCTGAGGAATCCGCTCGTCGAGGACCCACTTCCCCACCGCGCGTCGCAGTGCGTCCGCGTCGCCGTTCTTCGCGACCGCAATCTCCTCCTGCGCTCGGTCGGAGGCAGATTTCACCTCCGCGGCCGTGGGCGGCGGCTTCTGCCGCGCGGGCTCGGACGCAGGCGGCTTCTCGCCGATCGACGTCGGCGGAGCCTCACGCGGAACGACGACGGGCGCGGGCGTCGGCGCCACGCCCTCGGATTCGGGCTTGGTGCCCTCCGCGGAGCTCGAGAACGGCCAGACGCCGAACCAGTACAGCGCCCCGAACACGATCAGAACGATGACGAGCGGCTTGATCCAGAGCGCTCCGCCGCGGCGTCGCGGCAGGCGCACACGCAACTGCTGTAGACGGTCAGCCTGGGTCCCCAAACCGGTCCTCCTGCTGCGTTCCCGCGCGATCCGGTTGGCCCCAACCACCCGGTGCGGCCCACATTGTGGCCGCATCCCTCACCGAGGTCTACCCCCTCGGGTCTCCGGCTCGACGGGGCGCGAGGCGGCACGCCTCTCTGCGATCGCTCGCAGTCCGCGCGCCACGTCCTGATCGTCGCGGGTCTCGGCGGCGACGATCATCAGCATCTCCTCCGCCCGATCGAGGCGGCCGAGTTCGACGCAGGCCAGCCCCAATCCCTTCGCCAGGGTGACGCCGCGGTGGCGGGTCCACGCATCCTCGAGGACGGAGGCGGCCTTCTCCCAGTCCTTGCCCTCGGCATGGACCCGGCTCAATTCCTCGGCGATTTGAGGCAGATCGGGCCTCGCCTTCCACGCCGCCTCCAGTTCGTCGATGGCGTTCTGCCGATCGAGGAGGCCGTGGTAGGCGCGGCCAAGGATCCAATGGAACGTCGCGTCGCCGGGTCGCCACGCCACGACCTCCTCGAGCATGGGGACGAGCACCGCGTACTCCCGCTTGGCGAGGAGCACGTCGCAGGCTGCGCCAAGGTGGCGAAGGATGACGTCGCTGTTCGGGTGCCGCCGGAACGCCTCCATGTAAACCCGGGTCTCTTCGGGTGGCATGGTGACGTGGTCCCAGGTCGACACGACGTAGGCACGCTCGGCCTGGGCATCGGCGTGGATCGCGAGGCCGCGGATCACGGCGTACTCGGGCGAGTCGGTCGCCAGCCGCAGTGCATCAAAGAACGCATGCATGACCGCACCGTTGGGGTGCGGAGACGCCGGTGAATCGACCGGGCCGCCCCACGCGAGTCGAGGCCAGTTCACCGAGGCCGCGCGGCCCAGATCGTCCCGCAAGAGGTCGGAGATGACGCCGCCGACGATCAGAAACGGCGAAATCCTGGCGTCGGAAGCCGTCACGGACGTCGTCGAGAGGATCACGAGCGGGCCCGAGTACCCATCCGCGAGAACCGCGACCGCGCCGGTCGGCGCGGCTTTGCGCCACGCGGCGAGAAGGGCGCGCAGGGAGTCCCCGGTCAACCCCCGGAGGTCGAAGCAGGCAACGTGTGATTCGCCGCGTGCCTTCGCGGCGACCAACGCCGCGACGTGCTCGCACGTCCACCGGAACCCGTCGCCCGGGGTCAGGAGCATTGTCGACGGCGCGACGTCGGGCTCCGACTCGCCATCTCCCAGGTATCGCTCGGCCTCCTTCAGCCGAGCCCAACTCCGCTCGGCGCTGACCCGATACCCCTGCCAGTAGTCCGCCGGCTCGACCCCCGTGCCGACGCGCGCCGCGTATCGCCCCCGAATCCCTCCGAGCGAAACCTCCGCTTCCGTCACGGGCTGGATCGCCGGATGAACGACGAATTTCCGTGCGAGTTCCGTGGCAGGGGCCGAGCGAAAAGCGGCGTCGACCCAGACGATGCCGAGCGCGAGGCCCACGGCGAGGGCGGCGGGGATTGACCGACGTCGCTGAACCACGGAGAGCCCGAAGCCGAACGCAACGGCCAGAATGCCCAGCCCCGTCCACACGACCAGAAGCCCCCGTCCCCATGGCCACCGCGCAAACGATGCAAGGACCCCTGACGGCAGGTCGAGTCCGAATCTCCACCGAACGACGAGGGCGCCGGCCGTGGCCGCGCCGATCGCCGTCATCACGGTCGCCAACGCAACCAGGGCCCTGGGTCTCCAGTGCAGCGCGCGCGCGAGCCCCAGTCCGGCGGCCGCGCCGCTGGCGAGAGTCGCCGCCGCGAGCCAGGCAGGGTCTTCGCCAGGTCCGGCGTGTTGCAAGACGAACGGTCGCACAACCGTGATGAGGGCGCCGAAGACGAACCCGATCATGCCCCCGACGACGACGCCACGTGCGCGTCCCGCGCCGCCGAAAGCGCGCACGGGCCTGCGCACGGCTGCGAGAGCAAGCAGCGCAACCCCCGCAATCTGTGGCACGGCCCAGCCGAACGCGCGCAGGCTCCCCCACCACGTGGCGCAGACGCCGATCGCCGCGCCCAGCAGCCACGCTCCTGGCGCGCAGAGCCACGTACGACAAAGAAGCACGGCCAAGCCTCCGGCGGCGACGGGGGCGAGCACGACCGCGAATCGCCATCCACACGCGACCACGATCGCCGGCGCGGCTGCGGCGACCGAAGCGGCGACCCAGGCACGTTTGGAGAGGTGTGTCTGGGGATCGCAGACGGGGAGCGCCGCGGCCGAGAGAAGAACGATGGCCCAGAGCGCGACCGGCGCGACCCGCCATGCGTGCCCCGAGCCGCCAAGTGCCGCTTCGAGCGTCAGGAACTGGGCGTCGAGGAACACGAACAGCCCGCCCGCGGCCACACCCGCGGCGAGCGCTCTCCAACGATTCCACTTCATTCGTGTTCCACTCACGCGCGAGCATAGCGCCGAGCGCGCCGTGCGACCGCCCGCCATCCGGTAGACTCCCGCCCGGCCGTCCGGATACGGCCTTGGAGTGAACCATGCGAAGTCTGCCAGTCGTCGTCGCGGTGATCGTCGCGTCAGCCGTCGGAGGCGGATGCCATTCGAACGAGGAATCGTCCGCGGTCGCATCCGCGACGTCGACGGCGAGCGAGGGCCCGGCCGCCGCGTCTCCAGGCCTGAACCCTGCCGACTTCGATCGCACGGTCGCACCGTGCGACGACTTCTACCGTTTCGTGAACGGCGGTTGGGTCGCAGCCAATCCCGTACCGGCCAGCGAGCGCCGCTGGAGCACGTTCAACGAGCTGGAGCGGAAGAACCAGCTCGTCCTGCGCGACATCCTCGAGGCCGCGAGCCAGGACGCCTCGGCCCCGGCCGGGAGCGAGCGCCGAAAGCTCGGCGACTTCTATGCATCAGGGATGGACGAGGCGACGATCGATGCGCTCGGAGCGAAGCCCATCGAGCCGCTGCTCGCGATCGTGCGCGACATGGCGTCGAAGGATGCTTTGACGACCACGGTCGCCGCCCTCCACTCCCAGGGCGTGAATCCCCTCTTCGGCTTCATGGTCCGTCAGGATCAGGGCGACGCCACCCGCTACATCGTGAACGTCGGACAGGGCGGACTGGGTCTCCCCGACCGCGATTACTACACGCGCACCGATGCCAAGTCCGCGGAGATCCGGACCCAGTACGTCGACCACGCGCAACGGATGTTCTCGCTCCTCGGCGAGGATCCCGCATCGGCGGCCCGCGACGCAGCGACGGTGATGGCCATCGAGACCGTGCTCGCGGAGGCGTCGATGACGAACGTCCAGCGCCGCGATCCGCGCAGCACGTACAACCCGATGGAGCTGGCGGGTCTCGAGAAGCTCTGCCCGTCGGTCGCGTGGGCGCAGTTCTTCGAACGACTCGGATGCCCGCCGATCCGGGACCACGTGAACGTGGGGCAACCTTCCTTCATGAAACGCGTGGACTCGCTGATCGGCGAACGCTCGCTCGACGACTGGAAGGCGTACCTTCGCTGGAACGTCGTGCGGGCGACGGCCAACACCCTGGCCCG
Source organism: Planctomycetota bacterium (assembly GCA_044222185.1). GTDB lineage: Bacteria > Planctomycetota > CAIWVZ01 > JBGANV01. The sequence goes on along the minus strand of JBGANV010000001.1, from coordinate 84,291 downwards.
GCCGTTCGCTGAAGAGGCGTTCCGCTTCAACAGCGGTGTCCTCGCGGGAGTGAAGGAAGAACAACCCCGCTGGAAGCGCGTCGTCCAGGTGGTGGACCAGGGGCTCGCCGATGCGCTCGGAATGGAGTTCGCCAAGCGCCGGTTCAGCCCCGAAGCCAAGCGTCGAGCCGCGGAGATGGTGTCGAACCTGCGGGCGGCATTCCGCGAGCGCCTGATGACGCGGGACTGGATGAGCGAGGCCACGCGCGCGCAGGCGATCCGCAAGCTCGACGCCATCGTCGAGAAGATCGGGTACACCGATCACCCGAAGGACTACTCCGCGATGTCGATCGATCGCGCCACGTACGCGGCCAACGTGATCGCGGCGCGCAGCTGGCGCTCTCGCTACATGGTCTCGCGGCTCGGCAAGCCCGTCGATCGCACCGAATGGGGCATGTCGCCGCCGACGGTGAACGCCAGCTACAACCCGCCGATGAACGAGATCACCTTCCCCGCCGGCATCCTCCAGGCGCCGTACTTCGACGAGCACCAGGACGACGCGCTCAACTACGGCGGGATCGGCGCGGTGATCGGCCACGAGCTCACTCACGGCTTCGACGACTCGGGAAGCAAGTTCGACGCGGAGGGCAACCTGAAGGAGTGGTGGACGAAGGAGGACCGCGAGGAGTTCACTCGGCGCACGGCACTCGTCGTCAAGCAGTTCGACGGCTACGTGGCGGTCGACGATCTCCACGTGAACGGCAAGCTGACGCTCGGCGAGAACCTGGCCGACCTGGGCGGAGTGACCATCGCGTTCCACGCGCTGCAGCGAGCGCTGGCCGCAAGACCCCAAGGGCCGATCGACGGCTTCACGCCCGAGCAGCGGTTCTTCATCGCGTGGGCGCGCAACTGGCGGAACAACACGCGCCCCGAAGCGCTACGCCTCCTGGTCAACACCGACCCGCACTCCCCGGCGCGTTTCCGCGCGATCGGACCGCTGGCCAACACTCCCGAGTTCACGAACGCGTTCGGCTGTCCGAATGCAGCGGCGATCCTGCTTCCCGATCCCGATCGTGCCGTCGTCTGGTGATCGTCCAGACGCGAGTCACAGCAGGACCGTCGTGGTCGTGAGGTTGCTCGCGGCAAAGGTGCCCGAGACGTCGTCGATGGTCCCGAGTTGGAGGTGGAAGACGAGGCCCGCGAGTCCCGTCGGCATCACGACGCTTTGCGACGCCAGTCCCGTCGGGCCGAACTGGCCGCTCGCGATCGGCACTGGCGCCTGGAGCACGGTGAATCCGAGGAACGGCACCGTGACGGCGGACGTCGCCGCCACGAGGATCCAGGAGTCGTTCGCGCCGCCGCCAAACGACGCTGAGAAAGTCACGTTGCCGAACGCAACGCTCTGCGCCGTGATGGCCGGCGGCGACGTCTGCACGTAGGTGAGCGAGACAGCATTGCTCGCCCCGTGCGTCGACGCGAGCGTGACCGAGATCGGTCCCAGCGCGGGTGCCGGGGGCGCCGCGAAGGTGAGCGTGGTGTCGTTCACGATCGAGAACGCCAGCGGTCCCGAGACGGCAATCCCCCCCACGAGGACCTGCGTCGTCCCGACGAATCCGCTCCCCGTCAGCGTGATCGTCCCGGGCAGGAATGCGGACACGGTCGCGGGCGCAACTGTCGCGATCACGGGAGGCGGCTGCGGCACGAACGTCACGTCGATCGGAAATGCGTTGGAGAGCAGGCCCGCGGCTGGCTCCCAGACGAGGACGTTGCCGCTGAAAGCCGTGTACGGGATCGGGACGACGATCTGGGTTCCGCCGCCCGTCGAGGCGACGTTCGTGACCGTCCCCGGGATCGGCGCGAGGTCGTTTCCGCCATTCGCCGTGAATTTCACGTTGACGGTCGGAGCGAAGTTCTGTCCCGTGATCGTGAGAAGCGTCCCGGTCGTGAACGAGCCGGCAAGCGCCGTGATCAACGGCTTGTTGGAGGGGATCGTCCCATAGATCGACTGGAGGCCCGCCTGATCGTCGGCCTCGATCGTCCGCTCGGCGACGCCGTTCGAACAGATGAATGCGCACATGGACGCCGAGTTGCCGCAGCTCCCGCAGTTCACCGAGCTGTGTCCCAAACCCAGCGCGTGTCCAAGTTCGTGGGTGACGATCCCCTGGATGTCGAACTGCCCGCCGCCGGGCGCGCTCGCCGAGTCGGACCACGTCCAGTTGTCGCACATCACGATCCGCCATCCGTCGGAGATCGGCGTCTCGGTGTAGGCGAGCGTGCCGCCGCTGCATCCGTTCGTATCCCACCCGACGACGTTCCCCTCCGCCGGGTTCGAGGTGGCCGCACCCTGCCAGTCGTAGTCGAAGTTCCGCGCGGCCAGCGCGTTGTCCGACGCCCACGCGTGCGCGCCCTTCCACACCGACAGCCTCGCGCCGACGGCGCCGGGGAACGACGCGTTCGGCGTCACGTTGGCGTGAGCGGAAGGATCCGCGGAGTTGTCGAGCACGCGCACGTCGCGTTGATAGCCGAGGCCCGCGGTGGAGATGCCGAGGCTGCCCCCGAGCACGGAGAATGCGAAGAGCAGGCCCGGAAAGAGCATCACCGAGACGATGGCGACGAGGATCCGAACCCGAAGTGCTGAGCGGCGCATGGAGTGCGGATCGTAGACCGCCACCTCTCGATGGAGCAAGCACGACCCGCGGTGTGGAACCGGCCCGGGGGTGACGAACCCAGTCCCCCCGATCCGGCTGCCGTTTTTCCGCCCGGGTGTAATCTTCGCCTCCGTCAGGTCATTGCACCTTCGGTCGGGGGCCCGGACGGTCTCCCCGACGCTTGGGAATCCCCCGGAGAAAACGGCCATGAAACGCCTGGATCCGCTCCTGACGACGGTCCTTTGCCTGACCCTGTCTGGTCTTGCCCCCGCGCAACAACCCCCCGTCGTTCCCGAGGGCTACGTCCTCGTCGACGACATGATCGTCCCGGAGGGCGCGTTCGCCCTCGATTCGGGATTCTCCGGCACGCCGTGGCCGGGTGGCGTCGTCTACTACACGTTCGACTCGGGCGTTGCGCCGACGGACGCCGACGTCGCCATCGACGCCATGGACGAATGGGCGGCCTCGGCGAACGTCACGTTCACGCCGAGGACGACGCAGCCGAACTGGATCAACTTCGTCAACGGAACGGCGAACACCTCGTTCGTCGGCATGGTCGGGGGGATGCAGAACATCACGATCCTCAACTGGAACTACCGGTTCATCGTGTGCCACGAGATCGCACACGCCCTCGGGTGTTTCCACGAGCAGCAGCGATCGGACCGCGACACCTACGTCACCATCCAGTCGGCGAACATCCTCGCGCCGAACGCCGGGAACTTCACTCTGATCCCCGGTGGGACGCTGTATGGTCCGTACGACTTCGATTCGCTGATGCACTACGACCAATTCGCTTTTTCGTCGAACGGACTGCCGACGATCGTCTGCAAACCGGGATACACGGGTTTCCAGAGCACCATGGGCCAGCGTGCCCACATGAGCGTGCGTGACTCCCTCGGCATGGCCACGCGGTACGGAGTGGCGCCCGCGCCGATCCTCGCCGGCATCGCGCCGACGTTCGTCGTGGCAGGATCGGCGTCGTTCACGCTCTTCGCAAACTGCGCGCGAGTCCATCGGGGAACGACAGACGGGCTCGGCGTCGCCGCTTCCCGGCTCACGTGGAACGGAACGCCGGTGACGACGACGTACATGAACCGCGTCATCCAGACTGCGGTGATCCCCCCATCTCTCCTCACGACGGCCGGGTATGCAACGGTACGCATCGACAACCCCTATCCGTGCTCTGGTCCCAGCGCCCCGGTCACCTTCGAGATCCGCAACCCCGTGCCCACGATCACGACCGTCAATCCGTCGACCGTGGCCGCGGGGAGCGCGGGCGCCACGATCACCGTCTCCGGCACGAACTTCACGACGCAGAGCGTGGTCCGTTGGAACGGCAACGCGCTCACGACGACGTTCTCGTCCTCGACCGCGTTGACAGCCGCGGTCCCGTCCACGCTCGTCGCGACCGCCGGCAACGCGTTCGTCACGGTGTTCAACCCGACGCCCGGTGGCGGGACGACGGGCACGGTTTCCGTGGGGATCGTCAACCCGGTTCCGGTGATCGCGTCGATCTCGCCGTCCTCCAAGTTCGCGGGAAGCGCCTCGTTCACCCTCACCGTCACCTACACGGCGGCCCAGGTCTACACCCCGCAGAGCGTCGTGCGTTGGAACGGCACGGCCCTCCCGACGACGTATGCGGGCACGCAGCTTCTGGCGACCGTCGGCGCCGGCCTGATCGCAGCGCCGGGGACGGCTTCGGTGACGGTCTTCAATCCCGCGCCGGGCGGCGGAACGTCGAATGCCGTGACCTTCTCGACGATCCTCCCGGCCCCCGTCCTCACGAGCATCACCCCGGACTCGGCCCTGTTCGGAGGCAGCGCGTTCACGCTCACGGCCACGGGAACGTCGTTCACGACGGCGAGCGTGATCCGCTGGAACGGGTCGAGCCTCACGACCACCTACGTGAGTGCGACCCAGCTTTCGGCGAGCGTCGCCGCGTCCCTGATCGCGACCGCAGGCACGGCTTCCGTCACGGTCCAGACGCCCGCACCGGGTGGCGGTACGTCGGCCGCTCGGACCTTCACCATCGAGAACCCGGTACCCATCGTCACGTCGCTGAGTCCCACATCGAAGCTCGCGGGCTCCGTCTTCGGCAGCTTCAACCTGAACGTGGCCGGTACCGGGTTCCTCGCACAGAGCGTCGTTCGTTGGAACGGCGCCAACCGCCCGACGACGTTCATCAGCGCCACACAGCTGCGCGCGACGATCGACGCCTCGCTGGTCCAGACGGCCGCATCGGTACCGATCACGGTCGACAACCCGCTGCCAGGTGGAGGCACGTCGAATGCAGTGACGTTCACCGTGAACAACCCCGCGCCATCGATCTCGTCGGTGAATCCCGCGAGCCTGAACGCCGGAGCGGGCGCAACGACGCTGACCGCCTACGGCTCCAATCTGAGCGCGCAGACCGTTCTCCGGTGGAACGGCGTCGGCCTCCCGACCACCTACACCGCCCTCCTCTTCCCCCACGTGACGGCCACGGCGCCAGCGACGCTCATCGATGCGCCCGCAGTGATCCAGATCACCCTCTTCAATCCGGCCCCCGGTGGCGGCGAAACCGCCCCGGAGACGCTCGTGATTCATGCCCCGGTCATCACCGGCATCACGCCGCCGTCGATCCCCGTGCTCGGGACCGGTTCCTCCCCCGTCACTGTGTCGGTGGCGACACAGCACGTGGCGGCAGGGGCCACCGTGTTCGCAAACGGTACGGCCGTCGCGACGACATCCGGCGCGGCCAACGTCTCCGTGCCGATCGGGCCGGCACTCGCGCAAGCGACACTGCCTGGCGGGATCGCCATCACGATCGAGAAAGGGCCGCAGGCGATCTCCAATTCCATGGCCCTCGTCGTCGGAGGCGGCAACAACGCGGGCACGATCGTGACCCACCCGTCGTCCAGCCCCTTGGCTCCGGGGACGCCGTTCGACCTGGTCATCGAGGGCGGGGTCGTCGGAGCGCCCTTCTCGCTCCTCATCGACGCGAGCACCGCGCCCGTCGTCACCGGATTCCCGAACGCCGCCGCCGACCTCGTGCTGGCGGTCGGAACCGCCGAGCTGATCTGCCCGATCGATGGGATGGGGCTGTTCCAGCCCGCCGCGGCTTTCGCCGTCCTGCAACCGACCTCGGGTCCGAGTGGCGCCGGCTTCACCCTCCCCGGGCTCACGAGCCCGAACCCGCCGCTGGGGATCTCGCGAACCCTGCAGGTGATCTACGTCGACCCGACGAGCGCCAGCGGATTCCGCCTGGGATGGGCCGCGTCGCCGCGCTCGCTTTGAACATCGGCGCCCGAGCCGCGTCGGGGTGCGGTTCGGGGGCCACCGGTCGTGTACGCTTGCGGCCCATGGAGCCAACCCGGATTTCGGAGCCGGAATGATGTCGCCACGCCTCGCGTTCGCGCCCGCCGTCGTCTTCGCCGCACTTTCGTGCGCCATCGCGCCCGAACCAGGCTACGTGAGGCCCGCGTTTGCCGGCGAGGAGCCCATGGGCGTTCAAATCTGGAGCGGCTTCGACCACGACGTCCACGTCGACGTGGTCGCCTCGAACGTGGACGCCGCATCGACCATCCGGATCGCGGAAAACGTCCTCGTGCCGTGCCCCCGCCGCGAGATGCCGGACCCGAGCCTCGGCGGAGATCCGGCCGCGCAGGCACAGATCGCGTCGTCCCTCCCGCCGGGGAGGTGGACGATCACCGTGCGAAACCGGGAGACGGGAGCTCTGTTCGAACGGCCCTTCGACGCATCCGCCAACCGCTGGATGATCGTCTTCGCCTCGAGCGGCTCGACGACGGCATGCGACGGCTCCGGTCCTGCGCTCCTCGAATAGCCCAAATTAGCGCCGCTCGCGGAGCGCCGCTCCACCCGGCCGCGCGCGTGGCCCGCAGAGCCAGCCTGGAAAAACTGAAGGACCCAACGGCCCAAAGACCGCAGGGTCCCTCAATGTGCATCCACCGCAATGCCGTTTGGTAGGGGCCCTCTAGCCCGCTTTGAAACGTGGGAGCCCTCCGCCGGCGAAGCCCTACCTTTCGCGAAGGCGTGAGCTTGAACGGCCGATGTGGCCCCCGAGAGAACATGCATAGGGAAGAGAGCGATTGACCATGACGAACATGGCAGATGCGCCAGGAGTATGGCGCGCGGCTGCGCGCCTCGTCAAGGCATTGACAGCACCCGCGCGACCGGTACCGATCGCGCGGGATCTGTTTCAACCGCGCAGCCTCGCGCCGACGCGTGAAGCTGCCGCCGACACGATCTTCGCGTGCATGGCGTCGACCTCGGCCGTCGTCAGCGTGCCGGTCGCCGACCGGAACACCACCGAAAGCGCCAGGCTCTTCTTGCCCGCGCCGATCTGCTGCCCGCGGTACTCGTCGAAGAACGAAAGTGACTCGAGCTCGGCGATGCCCGTCGCTCGCACGGTCTCCTCGATCTCCGCGAACGTACGCGCCTCGTCGACGATGAACGCGAAGTCGCGCACGACGGCGGGAAAGCGCGGCAGCCCCTGGAACGTCCGGACCTTCGCCCAGCGAGGAAGGACCTTGCGCAAGTCGATCTCGCCGTAGACCGGCGGACGCTTCAGCTTGAACTCGTCGACGAGCGACCGGGCCACCACGCCGAGAATTCCGAGGCGCTCGCCGTCGACGTGGAATTCGACCTGGTGCGTCTCCTCGAGGTGCGGTGACCGCGACGGCGCAATCGTCACAGACAGCCCCAGGAATTCCAGCGTCGATTCGACTACGCCCCGCCCATCGCGGAAGTCGCCGTCGACGAGGAACCCCAGGAGCGGAACGCGCTCCGGCAGCGGCTGACCGCGAACGTCGGACGCGGCCGCGTGGATCTCGAAGAACCGCAGACCGTCGTTGCCCTGATCCTGGTTGTGTTGACGGACGCGCAGCAGGCTCGGCAGGAGGCTGCGTCGGATGACGCCTTCGCCCGCGCGAACGGGGTTGCGTGCGCGGAGCACGTCGCCCGTCGTGAGGAACGAGACGCCGGCCTCGGCACCTTCGCAGACGAACGTGGGCGTGACGGTTTCGAGGAACCCGTACCCGACGAAGCGATCGCGCAGGGACTCGGCGAGGCTCTTCTCGGGATGCGGCCGGACGGTCATCACACGGAGCCCCGAGCTCTCCTTGACCTTCTCGAGCCCGACGATGCGGATCACTTCCTCGACCAGGTCGATCTCACGCACGAGGTCCGCCCGGAACGACGGCGGGACGACCGTCCACACGTCCTTCGACGCGGCGGGCGTCGCGGTGCACTCCAGCGCACGAAGGATCTCTTCGACCCGCTTGGACGGGACGTTCACGCCGGTCACGCTGCGGATGCGCTGGCGCCTGAGCGTGATCGGCTGCGGAGTCCTCCGAACCTCGTTGAAGTCGATGGCCTCGCGGCACAGGCTGCCGCCCGCGATCTCCAGAATGAGGCGTGCCGCGCGCATGGCATTGCGCGCCATGCCGTCCGGGTCGATCCCGCGCTCGAAACGGAAGCTCGAATCCGACTGCAGCGCCAGCTTGCGCGACGTCTTGCGGATCGATGCCGGATCGAACCAGGCGCTCTCGATCACGATGCGGCGCGTCGATTCGGTGACGGAGGTCTCCATCCCGCCCATCACGCCCGCGATCGCCACGGGGCGATCCGCATCGCAGATCGCACCCATGCTGGCATCCAGGTCGTACACCTTGCCGTTCAAGGCCGTGATCTTCTCGCCGGCCCGCGCACGGCGGACGACGATCCGACCGCCGTGCAGCCGATCGAGGTCGAAGGCATGGAGCGGCTGGTTGCACTCGAGCAGCACGTAGTTCGTGACGTCGACGATGCTGTTGATGGGCTTCTGCCCCATGGACTCCAGCCGGCGGACGAGCCACTCCGGCGAGGGACCGACCTTCAGGCCCTCGATCACCAAGGCGACGTACCTCGGGCAGAAGTCGGACGCCTCCACGTGCAGCTGCAATCGATCGCGGGTCGAAACACCCGTCGCCGTCGCGTCGAACGACGGCAGCTTGAGCGGCTTCTTGGAGACGGCCGCGAGGTCACGGGCGAGACCGATGATGCCCAGGCAGTCCACGCGGTTGCTGGTGACGGCGCACTGCAACACCTGGTCGTCACCGACCTTCTCGATTCCCTCCACCTCCGTTCCCGAGAACGTGAAGAGGTCCGACACCTTCTTGGCCGAGCTCTTCAGATCGGGAACGAGTTCACGCAGCCAGCTCAGAGGAGCTTTCATGATCTCTCACTCCTCTCAGCCGAGTTGGCGAAGGAAGCGCGCGTCGTTTTCCGTCAGGCGCCGGATGTCCGGGATGGTGAAGCGTCGCATGGCGAGGCGCTCGATGCCCAGGCCGAACGCGAACCCGCTCCAGACCTCGGGGTCCATCTTGCACGCTTCGAAGACGTTGGGGTCGACCATGCCGCATCCGCCGATCTCGACGAACTTGTCGCGATCGGGGAAGTACACGTCGATCTCGGCCGACGGCTCCGTGAACGGGAAGAACGACGGCCGCAGGCGGATGCCCACGTCGTCGCCGTAGAGCGTCCGAACGAAGACGAGGAGCGTCGACTTGAGGTCCGCGAGCGTGAGGCCGCGGTCCACGGCGAGCCCTTCGATCTGGTGGAACATGTAGTGATGCGTCGCGTCGACGGTGTCTGGCCGGTAGACCCGCCCCAGCGCCACGACGCGAAGCGGCGGCTGGCGGGACTCCAGCGTCCGGATCTGGACGGTGGACGTCTGGCTCCGCAAGAGCCGGCTCTCGCTCAGGTAGAAGTTCTCGGTCTCGTCACGCGCCGGGTGGTTCGCCGGGATGTTCAACGCGACGAAGTTGTGGAACTCGTCCTCGATCTCCGGGCCGTCCGTCTCTTCGAACCCGAGTGTGCCGAAGACACGGACGATCTCCCGGGCGACCTTGGAGATCGGATGCAACGCGCCGGGGACCGGACGGCGCCCCGGCAACGTGAGGTCGACTTGCGGCTTCACGACTTCGGGCGGCTTGCCGAGGACGCCGCGGCGCGCTTCCGCGAGCTCGGTGAGCGCGCTCTTCAGGCCGTTGACTTCCTGCCCGAAGCGCGGTCGGTCGGGCCCGGCGACGCCCTTGATCAGTTCCATCAGGGCGGGCACGCGGCCTTTCTTTCCGAGGTACGCCTGCCGCGCCGCTTCGAGCTCGTCGGGGGTGGACGCGGATTCCAGCGCCGCGCGCCCGGCCGCGAGTGCCTCGCGCACCTGGGCGAAAGGGTCTGTGGTCATGGGAACAACTCTCGCGCGCGATGTCCCGCGCGCGCACGGCCCTCTTCCTGGCCGTGCGCGGGGAGCCGACAGTCGGAGGCGCAGCGCCTCCGATCAGGGTTCACTTGCCTCGTGCCGTCGCAACGAGGGTCGTAAACCCGGCCGGATCGTTGATCGCGAGCTCGGAGAGCTGCTTGCGGTTGATCACCACACCGGCCTTCTTCAGGCCCGCCATGAACTGGGAATAGGTGATGTCCTGGGCGCGGCAGGCCGCGTTGATGCGGACGATCCAGAGGGAGCGGAAGGTGCGCTTCTTCTGCCGGCGGTGGACGAAGGCGAAGGCGCCTGCGCGACGCAGGGTTTCCTTCGCCGTCCGGTAGAGGCGGTGCCGGCCGCCGCGATAACCCTTGGCTGCCTTGAACACCTTCTTGTGGCGCTTCCTGCGCGCAACCGCGTTGGTCACTCTCATGGATCTGTCTCCAGGTCAGGTGCGGCCGTGTGTGTGGCGCGCACTCCGTGTTGATTCGTGGGTCGGGCCTTCGTTGCCAATCGTCAGACGCGAAGCATCTGACGGACGCTCGGGAGGTCGGCGTCGTGGACCTGACCCTTCCGGCGGAGCTTGCGCACCGTCTTGCTGCGCGTGCCCACCATCAAGTGGCTCTTGCCCGCGCGCGTGCGCAGGATCTTGCCTGACTTCGTCACCTTGAACCGCTTCTTGGCGGACTTCTTCGTCTTCAGCTTGGGCATGTCCATTCATCCTTCGCCGGCGTGCGGGTGACCGCCCGCCGGCGCATTGCGATCGATCATTCGATCCGTGATCAGCGTTTGGCGGGCGTGATGATCATGGTCATCCGCTTGCCGTCGAGCTTCGGCGGGCGCTCGATCTTGCCCACGTCCTGCAACCCGGCCGCGACGCGTCGCAGGAGCTCGGCGCCGATCTCGGGGTGGACGACCTCACGGCCGCGGAACATGACGTAGAAGCTCACCTTGTCCCCCTCCTCGAGGAACTCGCGTGCCTTCTTCATCTTGACGTCCACGTCGTTGGCGTCCGTGCGTGTCCGCATGCGCAGCTCCTTCACCGTGATGGTGTGCTGGCGCTTGCGGGCTTCGTTCTCTTTCTTCTTCTGCTCGTATTTGAACTTGCCGAAGTCCATGATCTTGCAGACGGGCGGAACCGCCGTCGGCGAGATCTCGACCAGGTCGAGGCCGCGCTCGCGGGCCATGATGCGAGCCTGATCGCTCGACATGACTCCGAGCTGCTCGTTCTCCGGTCCCAAAAGGCGCACCTCGGGGACGCGGATCTGCAGGTTGACGCGATTGCGCGCCGGCGGCGCGCTGCGGCTTTCCCAGGGGCGACTCAACGGACTTCCACCTCAACAGCGAGCTTCAGCATCACTTCTTGCTCCTTTCGAGCTCAGTGAAGAACGCGACCACCTGGTCGACGCTCATCGTTCCCAGGTCCTTCTCCGGACGCTCGCGGACCGCGAGCGATTGGGTCTGGACCTCGCGATCGCCTGCGACGAGCAGGTACGGGATCCGTACCAGCCGCGCCTCGCGAATCTTGGCCCCGATCTTGTCGTTCGAGATGTCGATCTCGACGCGGAACTTCATCTCGGTGAGGCGACGGTGGACGGCCTGCGCGAAATCCACCTGCTTCTCCGAGATCGTGAGGATCCGGGCCTGAACGGGCGCGATCCAGAACGGGAAGTTCCCCGAGCACTGCTCGATCAGGATCCCGATGAAGCGCTCGAGTGACCCGAGGATCGCCCGGTGGATCATCACGGGCCGCGCCTCGGAATCCGTGGCGGTCGTGAACTTCAGGTCGAAGCGTTCGGGAAGCTGGAAGTCGAGCTGGATCGTGCCGAGCTGCCAGTCGCGGTCGATGGCGTCCTTCACGATGAAGTCGATCTTCGGGCCGTAGAACGCGCCGTCGCCGGGATTCACCGTGAAGGCCACGTCGTTCTCGGTGAGCGCGCCCGCGAGGCCCGACTCCGCCTGATCCCACAGGGCGTCCGATCCCAGGCGCGACTCGGGTCGCGTCGAGAGGAACACCTTGGGAACGCCGAAGCCGAACAGCGCGTACGTCGACATGATCATCTCGAGGAGCGACTTGATCTCGCCCTTGATCTGATCCGGTGACGCGAAGATGTGAGCGTCGTCCTGGCAGAAGGTCCGCACGCGAGTCAGTCCGCCCGTGACGCCCGACCGCTCGTAGCGGTGGAGCCGCCCGAAGTCGGCGATCCGCAGCGGAAGCTCGCGGTACGAGCGCTTCTCGTTGGCGAAGACGTAGGTGTGCCCCGGGCAGTTCATGGGCTTCAGGGCGAACTCCTGTTCGTCCTGCCGCATGAAGTACATGTTCTCCTTGTAGTGGGCGAGGTGGCCCGACTGACGGAAGAGGCCCACGTCGAAGACCTGGGGCGAGATGACCTCCTGGTAGCCATAGCGACGGTAGAGGTCGCGCATGTACTCCTGGAGCTTGTTGTAGATGACCGCACCCTTCGGGAGGAAGAACGGGCTCGCAGGAGCGATGGGGTTCATCATGAACAGCCCGAGTTCCTTGCCGAGCTTGCGGTGATCGCGCGCCTTCGCCTCTTCGAGATGCTTGAGCGTCGCTTCCAGGTCCGCCTTGTTCGCGTAGGCGGTGCCGTAGATGCGCTGGAGCATCTTGTTCTTCTCGCTGCCGCGCCAGTATGCGCCCGCGAGCGTGAGCAGCTTGTACGCCTTGATGTAGCCCGTGCTCGGCACGTGAGGGCCGCGACACAGATCCTGGAAGGCGCCGTTGCCGTGGCGATAGATCGACACCTCGTCGTTGGGGTCGAACCCTTCGATCAGCTCGACCTTGTACTTCTCCCCCGCCGCCGCGAAGGTCTTCAACGCCTCCTGGCGCTCGATGGCGCACCGCTCGAACGGAGTGTCGGCGGCGATGATCTTCGCCATCTCCTCCTCGATGCGCGGGAGGTCGTCAGGCGTGAGCTTCGTGTCGAGGTCGATGTCGTAGTAGAAGCCCTCGTCGGTCGCGGGGCCGATCGTGAGCTTGACCGATGGCCACAGCTTGCAGATGGCATCGGCCATGATGTGCGAAGCCGAGTGGCGGATGACCGAGAGCCCGTCCGGCGTCTTGTCCGTGACGATCTCGATCTTGCAGTTCCTGGTCACCGGGTAGCGAAGGTCGAGGACTTCCTTGCTGCCGTCCAGCTTCCCACCGAGGCAAGCCTTGCCGAGGCCCGGGCCGATCTTGAAGGCGACGTCGCGAATGGTCGCGCCGTACGGAACCTCCATCGACCTGCCATCCGGCAGTGTGACAGTGACGGCAGCGCTCGAGGCGCGGTCGGACATGTCGCTCTCGTTCCTTCCTCCGCACGATCGTGCGGTCGGGACGTGGGCGGCCAACCGGGGTCGGCCGCGGAGCCGGCGGGTGCCGGCCGAACGGCAGCCATGGGACAGAGCGCTCCCCAGAGCCAACCGTTGAGGCCACCTGAATACGATGAGGGCGACGCCCGTTCAAGCGCGCAGCCCCCGGCAAGACGGCTACTTGCGGCTTGGGAACGTGGCCGTCTCGGGGATCTCGAAGACAGCCCGGCCATCGCCCTCGGCGCGGAAAAGCTCGGGGAATCCCTGGGGTCGAGCGCTCACGAGATAGGCCTTTCGCCCCGCAGCCCGGATCCGCGAGACGGCCTTCGCCATGGGGATGCCGCGCAGCGCCCTGCATTCCCGCCCGCTCCAGAAGGTGGCTTTCAGCTGCTCGCCGGCGGCCGTCGAGTCGAACAGGACGACCGCGTCGTCCGGCACGTGATCCGCGAGCCACAGCCCCGTCGCACGGAAGTCCGGCGTGTCCTCGCGGTAGCGGCCGACCTGACGTGAGTCGCGGAGATCCCGCCACCCGATCCAGCCGAGGCTCCCGAGGACGCCGAGCCCCATCGCCACGAGCGCAACCCGACGTGCGCCATCGCCCAGGCGCAGTCGTCGCCTGATGCGCGCGGCCGCCAGGATCCCCACCCCGGCGACGGCGGCCACCGCCCATTGCTTCCAGATCCACGGCTGCTCGGCCAGTACGGCGCAGAAGCCCCCAGCCTCGGGCGCACCGCGGCGGATCACGGGATGCGGCTGCCGGACGAGGAACGACGCCAGTCCGAACCCGAGATTCGCGGCAACGGCGAGTTCGTCTCCCTCGATCGCGCGTACGACGAGCCACCCCACGAGTACGAACGCCGCGGGCGCCGCGATCAGCGTCGCCGTCGGCGTCTTCGTGGTCGCCACCAGATGCGGGACGAGGACCGCGACGCCCCAAAGCAACGTGAACCCGAGTTCGGGAACGCGGTTCTTCCACATCCGGACCGTGCCTACGAGCGCGGCGCACGCCACGGCGGTGTAGGCGAACCCGAGCACGAACGGCGCGTAGTCGAACACGAGCCGATCCCACGGCGCGTCCCACTTCTCCTTCGCTTCGGCGATGTGCGCGAGTGCGTAGACGTGTTCGTGGACGAACAGTTCGCGGAACCGGACGAGACAACTCGAGACCCACGGCCCGGCGACGGCGACGGCTCCGCCGGCCATCACGCCGAGCTGGCGCCCGCAGAATCCCGCGGCGCCGTCCCGCCGCAGACCACGCCGCGTCGCGAACCACAACACCAGGGCAAGCCCGGGCGAGAGGAACCCGAGGAAGTACTTGGAGAGATAGGCGGCTCCCGCCGCCGCACCCGCGATCGCAGCGTCCCGGGTCCGGCCCGTCCGCCAGGCCCGAAGGAGGAAGAGGATGGAGACTTCGGTCCAGAAAAGGAGTGAGACGTCGACGTGGTCCGAGAACACGCGTCCGTCCACCAAGGTCTGGAGACACGGATCCACGGCCTGGATCGCGGCGGCGACCAGACCCGCGCGCCGGCCAAAGAGCTCGCGACCGATGAAGTACGTGATGAGGACGCACGCCGTCGCGAGGACCACCGACGGAAACCGCAGGGCGAACGTGTCGACGCCGAGGGCCGCGTACGACGCCGCGATCGTCCAGAGCGGGAGGATGGGCTTGTGAAGCCAGACGGTTCCGTGGATCCAGCTCAAACGATCGGCGAAGACGCTGTCCTCGCGGTAGAGCATCGGCCGGAACGGGTCGTCGAGCAGCGACCGCGCGACGATCGCATGACAGCTCTCGTCGATGCCGAGTGCGGTGTGCCCCACGCCCTTCAGGCGCAGGGCGAACGTCCCCGCGAGCAGGACCGCCAGGACGGCGAGCGTCCCGACGCGGTCGACGACGCTCGCGAGGCGACTCAGGCCTTGGGTTTGAGCATCAACCCCAGCTCGTCCCATTGGCGCGTGTCCGCCGGCGACGGCGAGCCCGTGAGCAGGCACGCACCGGACGCCGTCTTGGGGAATGCGATGACGTCACGAAGCGACTCGGCGCCCCGCATGATCATGACCACGCGGTCCAGTCCGAACGCGATTCCGCCGTGCGGCGGCGCGCCGTACTCGAGAGCCCGGAGGAACCACCCGAACTTCTTCTCTGCCTCCTCGCGGGAGAACCCGACGAGGTCGAAGATCTTCTGCTGGATCTCCGGGCGATGGATGCGGATCGAACCCGACGCGATCTCGTTGCCGTTCAACACGAGGTCGTAGAGGTTCGCCTTCACGTGCGACAGGTCCTCGCCCGGCTCGGGCAGCGCGCCCTTCGCGGACGTGAACATGTGATGCTTCGCCTCCCAGCGCTTCTCGTCGGGGTTCCATCCGAACAGCGGGAAGTCGACGACCCAGAGGAAGTCGGTCCGTGAGGTGTCGATGAGGTTCTTCAGCCGTCCGAGATGCAGGCGCACCTGCCCCAGCGACGTGGCGCACGCCTCGTCCTGGTCCGCGACGAATCCCAGGAAGTCGCCGGTCCGAGCACCGCAGCGCTCGGCGATGGTGGCGACCTCGGCGGGCTTCAGGAACTTCGCGACGGAACCCTGCGGACCATCGGGCGTGAGTTTCAACCACGCCAGTCCCTTGGCGCCGTGAGTCTTCGCCACGGCCTCGGCTTCGTCGATCTCCTTGCGTGAAAGCGACGCGCCGTCACGCAGGCAGATTCCGCGGACCTTCCCACCCGCCGAGTTGGCGACGGAGTAGAAGACCTTGAACTCGCTCTGCCGCGCAAGGTCGGTGATGTCGAAGAGCTCCAGACCGAACCGCGTGTCCGGCTTGTCGCTCCCGAACCGGCTCATGCACTCGTCGTAGGTCAGGCGCTTGAACGGTCGCGGGATGTCCACGCCGTTCAGCTCCTTGTAGAGCGTGACCATCACCTTCTCGATCACCTCGAAGACGTCGTCCTGTTCGACGAACGACATCTCCATGTCGAGTTGGGTGAATTCGGGCTGGCGGTCGGCGCGGAGATCCTCGTCGCGGAGGCACTTGCAGATCTGGAAGTACCGGTCGAGGCCGCTGACCATCAGGACCTGCTTGAACAGCTGCGGCGACTGCGGGAGCGCATAGACCTCGCCCGGATGGAGCCGTGAGGGCACGATGAAGTCGCGGGCACCTTCCGGCGTCGTCTTGATGAGGAGCGGCGTTTCGATCTCGCAGAAGTTGAACTCGTTGAACACGCGCCGGATGACCTGACACACCTTCGACCGGAAGACGATGTTGTCCAGGAGCGGCCGCCGGCGAAGATCGACGTAGCGATATTCGAGGCGAAGCTCCTCGCGGGTCTTCGTCTGGTCGACGACCTCGAACGGGGGCGTCTGTGAGCGGTTGAGGATCTCGACCCGGTCGGCGACCACCTCCACCTCACCCGTCTCGCGGGACTTGTTGATGGCGTCGGCGGGCCGCGGTCGCACTCGGCCCTTGACCGCGATCACGAATTCGGGGCGGATCTCGTGGACGATGGGAAGGGTTTCGCCGTCGATGACGACCTGGGTGATGCCGTAGCGATCCCGCAGGTCGATGAACACGATCCCTCCGTGGTCACGGCGGGTGCCCACCCATCCGTTCAGGACCACCACGCGACCGGCGTCATGCGCCCGAAGCTCGCCACAGGTGTGAGTTCGCTTGAGTTCCACGTCATCCACTCCGCAATTTCGAAAAGTCGAGGACGATATCAGAACTCGCCAGCGGCGGAATTCACGGGGGATCGGACGGGGTACGCGCCTCCTCTCCCCAGGATCTCGGTGAACGTCGTACAGTGTCGGCCTCGCCGGCGACCCGGAAGATCCCATGAAGGCCGCCGGAGGGAGCGATCAGGCATCCCGAACATGACCGCAGTCGACGACAGGGACCCCGTCCGCGCGCAGATCGAGCGGATCCACGCGCTCTCGCCGCAGCTTCGGGCGGCCGCGTCCCCGCGTCGCCGCCTGGCGATCGAGATCCGGAGCGCGGTGGCGATCGGGCTCACGAGCGTGATCGTCGTGGCCTGCGTCGGTGGCGTCGCCACCGCGGTGGTGATGGGCATCATCGGGTGGGACATGCCGGTCGAACGTCGGATCATCATCTTCGCCGCCATCGCGATCGCGGTCGTGCGAGGCTCGACGCGATGGCGGAAGCGCCCGCGAAGCCGCACCTCCGATGGACCGGCGAAGACCAGTCTGCGTCGCGCCGACTTCCGCCTCCCCTACGCGATCACGGGTGCGCTCACGGAGGCGATGGGTGCAGCCCCGATCACGGTCATCGAGACCGTCTTCAGCTGCAGCCCGCCGCACGTCGAACCGCGCCACGACGGCGTTTGCCTGCGCATCGGTTACGGGCTCATGGACTCGCTCACCCTCGACGACTTCCTCGCAGCAACCGCGGCCGAACTCGCCGCGCACACGATCCGGGCACGCCACCCGCTGACACGCCGCGCGGACCGTTGGCGGGAAAAAGCCCGGTGGTGGACCGAGCCCGGCCGACTCGCGAACGGGACACGACGCCACGGCTTGAAGCGCCGCGCCCTCGACCTGGTGATCGGCCTGACGAGTTCGGTCGTGTACCTGGTGACCCTCCCGCTCGCGTTGTCCGTGCCCGCCTCACGACGTCTGGAATTGGACGCCCGCCGGGCCGCGCGGCGCGCCCAGCGTGCCGTCGCGGGTCCCGAGGCGCGCCAGCACCTCACGCGCGCGCTGGCCCCCGCAGCTGCGGTCCTGCGCAGCCTCACGAACGCGCTCGCGTTCTCGACGACGACGCCTCCGGCGAACCTGATCGAGCTCATCGCGGCATTTCGCAGATCGATGACGAATCGGCCGCGCCCACCCGTCGGTGACGGCGCGGCCGACGGCGACGCACCGGCAGGCAATCTGCCACCCGTTCCTGATTTTCGGGCCACGGCGGCGCTGTGGATCGATCCGGCGGGCGCCGCCGCCGAGCAACTCACCCGGCGGATCTTCCCGACCGAGGGCCGCGAGGAGCACGTTCCATTGAGCACGGCGGACGCATTCCGCGCGCTGGGGTTCACCGCCGAGCGCCCGCCGATGGAGTCGCGGCTCTTCGGAACGACGCTCGACGTGGCACGTCCGATCGCCGCGTCCGATCTGCCCGCACAGCTCCAGATCCAGCCGGAGGAGGCCGAGACGGGCGTGACGGACCTACCAGAGCCGGACGAGCACCGGGCGCACGAGAACGCCGTCGTCCGATACGCTCGAGCGCTCGGCGAAACACGGCAAGCGGTCGTCGCCGGCACGGCGGCGGCCACCGACTCACCGCCGGACGCGCAGGCGCGCAACGGATCCCCCAAGGACCGCCTGGGGCGTGCGAGACTTCGCTTCGACCATTCTTGCGACCAACTCGGCGCCTCGGACCGGGATCGGTTGATGCGACTGCGCCGGATCCTTTCGCTGCGCGTCCTGGGCGACGTGGAACCGAATGCCGCCGCGGAGCTGCAACAGGTCTGGAACGTCGTCCGTCTCCTCGGCGCGATCCGCGGATGGCGGGAGGAACTCGCATTCGAGCTCGCCGTCGTGAGCGCCACGTGTCTCTCGACGCCCACGTCGTTCACGGGGCCTGCCCGGCGCCGGGTCGCAGCCGCGGTGTTCTCCATCGAGTCCAGGCTCGTCGAGCTCCAGTCGCGCCTCACGGGCGCCGACGGCAAACCCCAGGACCCGGATGCGGCCACGCTCCTCGTCACCGTGTTCAAGGGATTCGACGCCTATCCTCGTTCAGCCTTCGGCATCGTCGCCGGCGCGACGGATGCAGCCCAGCGGATCCAGATCCTGGAGCGCCGCTGCCTCAATCGTCTGCTCTCCGCCGTCGTACCGGACGACGACGAGGACGGCCTCGGAGAGGCCATCGCTGGACACAACGTGGAGCTGTGCCTCGGCGGCGAATGGGGCACCACTCCGGTCGTGACTCACTTCACGTCCCAGCTCACGACGGGCGAGTATCCCCCGACACTGCTGGTGACGATCCTGAACGTCCTGCGCTCCGAGCTGCACCTCGTGACCGCGATCGCCGTACCGATGGCGGTCGGCGCCGTGCTCCTCATCGCCGACGCCGTCCGTTCGGGGCGTTCCCTCGATCAGTGGTCTCCGTCCGAGCTTGCCATGGTCCCGCTCGTGCCCTGGATCGTCGTCACCGCAGCGCGACGGCGGGCGGCACCCGTGATGGCCGCGGTCGGGCTCATCGTCGCAGCACTCGTGGGCAGCGCGTGGGTGGGCGTGCCGCCGGATGCGCCTCGCGTCGTCCTCGAGATCGCACTCGTCCTGGTCATCGTGCGGATGCTCATGCTCGTGGGCCATGGGCTGCGCAGCCGCGTTCTTCGCCGCCTGCATGCAGACCTGTGGAAGGAGCCCACGCTCTCAGGGGCGTGAATCGGGCGTGAGGATGTCGTCTCGAAGCTGTTCGAGCTCACCGCGCAACGAGTCGGCGGGGTTCGGTCGCGCGGCGAGATCCGCCAAGGCCTGGTCGACGTCCTTCAATGCAGCGTCTCGTTCGCCGAGGGACTTCTCCAGTTGCGCGAGCTCCAGCCGCTTCTCCACCCAGCCGGGGTCCTTCAGCAGCCCCCGCCGGTACAGCGCGACCGCACCCCGCGCATCGCCATCGTCCGCCAGAAGATGCCCGAGGCTGAAGATCGCCGTCTGGTCCTCGGGATCCGTGTCCAACGCGGCCTGGAACTGTGCCTTCGCGCCTTTGCGGTCGTCGATCAACGTCAACGACGCGCCGTAGGCACAGCGCGCGAAGGGCCATTTCGGATCGAGTTCGACGGCGCGCGCGAGATACGGCCGCCCCGCATCGGGATCGCCGGCGAAGGAGATGCCGAAGCCCGCGTAGAAGTTCGCCGGGGCCGAGTCCGGCCAGAGGGTGCGCAGCGACGCCGCGCAGTCGCGAGCCGCATCCAGCATCCCGCCTCGCCCCGCCGCCTCCGCCCGGTTGAAGTGAATCACAGGCCAGGGGACGCGAGCGAGCGTGATTCCGCGCGTGAAGTGCTCGTACGCGCGGCGGTACGCCTCCAGGTCCCCGTCCTCGCCTCGCAGGATCTCGCGCATGCCGAGCAGGTAGCAGTTGAGAGCCACGTCGGCTTCCGCAGCGAGGGACTCCTCGCGCTCGGCGTCGGGGACGCGTCCGAGTGCCCGAAGCGCGTCCGCGAGGATGCCATGGACCGCGGGAACGCGCCCGACGAGCCCTTCGTGCGCGGTGACGATCGCGAGCACGTCCGCATCGGCCTTGCTGCGATGACGCGCCAGAAGCAGCCCCACGAGCGCCTCGTCGGATGCCGGGTCCTCGCGGAGCACGGCCTCGAAGATCGCGCCAGCGACCTTGGGGCCGAAGCTGCCCAGCGCGACGAATCCCCGCTCGATCTCCCGGTCGAGACGCATGCGGCGGTCGCGGACCTCCGTCTCGCGGGCCTTCGGGCGATCCGAGAGATAGGACGAGAGCAGGAGACCGGCGGAGGGCGTGCCGACGAGCAGGAGCGCCGCGAGCGCCGCCACCGCGGGGCGACGGCGCGCCCACCGCAGAGTGCGACCGAGGACGCCAGGGGCCTTGGCCCTGGTCGGTCGGCCGTCCAGCACCGCGAGAAGGTCGTCGGCAAACTCTCGCGCTCTCGGGTATCGATCCTTCGGCGACAACGCGACCGCCTTCTGGATGACCGCCGCGAGGTCGCGGCCGACGGCCGCGTTGAGCGCACGTGGATCGCGGACTGGTCGTTGCTGGATCGCCGCGACCATCGCCTCGGGTGTGGATGCGCGATGGGGCCGCTCTCCGGTCACGAGTTCGTAGAGAGTCACACCCAGCGAGTACACGTCGGTGGTGCGGTCCAGTGACGCACCGGCAAGTTGTTCCGGCGACATGTAGCTGAGCGTGCCGAGGACGCCGCCTTCACGGGTCATCGTCACGCCGTCGATCTCCCGCGCCGCTCCGAAGTCGAGCAGAACGGGCAGGCCGTCGCGCCCCAGCATCACGTTGCCGGGCTTGACGTCGCGGTGGATCAGGCCGGCTTCGTGTGCCGCGTCCAGTGCCCGCGCGACGGACTCGACGATCCGCACGCGGTCGAGGACTTCGGCCGCGGAGATCAGTCTTCCGGCGGAGGTGCGGACGAGTTCGGTCAGCGGCGCTCCGTCGACGAATCGCATGGCGATGTAGGGCACGCCGTCGATGGCGTCGGCCTCGTACACCGTGCAGACGCCGGGATGCTCGATCCGCGACGCCGCGCGCGCCTCACGCTTGAACCTCTCGATCGCGTCCGGTCCGGTGAGGCGGAAGCCGGGCATGACTTTCAGGGCGACGCGGCGCCCCAGTCGGACGTCCTCGGCGAGATGCACGACGCCATAGCCGCCGGCGCCCAGGCGCGAAAGGATGCGGTAGTTCCCGATCCGATCGCCGGCTGCGTCGGCGACGTCGTTACGCGCGGCCAACCCTGACAACTCGCGTTCGATGACCGACTCCCATCCGGGATAGGCAGCCTGGTAATCCGCCACCGTGCGCTGGATTCCGGCCTCCCGATCCCGGGTCACCCGCAAGAGGAAGTCGAGGACGACGGCATCCGCCGCCGTCGATGGCTGTTCCGAGTCGGTGCTCATTTCGGTGATTCGTGCCCGGGGGAAGTGTAGTCTTCGGACGAATGCCGTCCGAGACCCCAGACCTGTCGAGCAGCGCCGACCCATCCGGCGGCGAAACGACGACTCTCCACTTCCGCCGCGCGGCGGACGGGGCAGCGGAAAGCCTGGGGTGGCTCGTGGAGCGGTTCGACCCATTCCTTTACGCAGCCGCGCGTCATCGGCTGAAGGGCGCGGTTCGCCGAGCCTGCGACCCCGAGGATCTCGTCTCGGAGGTCTGGGCCGTCGCCCTGCGGCGTCTCCGCGCGGACGGTCCTCCGCTCGACACGCCGACCTTCCTCGCGTTCCTTTCCACCACCCTGCGGAACATCTTGAACAACGTCCTTCGGAAGCACCTCCGCCGAAGGCAGTCCGATGCACCGCCCGCCGAGGTCGAGGGAACGGCCACGGCCGCGGGCTTCGACCGCATGCCGGCCGACATCACCAGCGTGACGACGCGCATGCGGGTTTCTGAACTCCGTACGCGTCTTTGGGCGGCGCTGGAGGAACTCGACGCGGCGGACCGGGATGTCGTCATCCTGCGGGGCATCGAGCAGATCCCCAACCGCGAGGTCGCCATGCTCCTCAACCTCGCGCCCGGCACGCTGTCCGTGAGATTCCACCGCGCGATCGAGAAGCTTCGCTTACGATTGCCCGCATCCATCTTCGGAGAGCTCGCCGAAGTGTGATGGTCAGCCCCGGGTCCGCAGTCGACGATGACGCGCCCGTGGTGGCGGCGTAATCCCGGGCTCACTCGCGACACCACCCCGGTATGAACCTCGACAACGACGTCACGTCCCTTGGGGCCTCCGTGCCGTTTTCGCGCCGTCCGAACGGGATGGCGCCGCTCCTGTTGGCGCTCGTCCTGGCTTCGAGCGCATTCGGTCAGTCGACCACGTGGACCGGCACGACCAGTTCCGCCTGGGGAACGGCGGCCAACTGGTCTGCGGGCCTTCCGAACGCAGGGGTCGACGCGGTGATCCCGGCCGGCACGCCCAACAGCCCGACGACCAGCGGGAGCGCGTCGCCGGCATGCAAGACGCTGAGCGTCTCCGCGGGTGCGACGCTCACCGTCGTGCCGGCGTCATCGCTCTCGGTCAACCAGGACATGATCCTGACCGGGACCGTGACGGGGAACGGGACGCTTCGTGCCGTCGGCTCGACCTTGGACGGGGTCATCTCGGGCGTTGCTGCGCAGTCGATCAACCTCGAGGTCGCCAAGACCGCGCCGCGATTCTTCTCCCTATCCTCGGCCCTGACCATCAACGGGAACCTGACGGTCACGAGTGGCACGTTCCGGGTGGCATTCGGGTTCGTCACACTGACCGTGAACGGCAACGCACAGATGAACGGCGGCAGCCTCACGCCGTTCAACCAGGGCACGCTGGACGTCAACGGCAACGTCACGTTCGCGGGAACGGTCGTCGCCGGTGCCTGCCCGAACATCAACTGCGCGGGGAACTTCGTCGCCGATGCCAACGTCCAGGCCACGACGGGCGTGCTCACGATGGACGGCGGAGGCGCGCGAACGGTCACGGCGCCGGGCGCGATCATCCCCGGGCTGGCGCCAGCCGCCGGCACGACGGTGACGACGACCACGTCGCCGCTCGCCATGGCTGGATTCACGTGCAACGGTGGATTCAGCACGGCCGGCACCATGACGGTCAACGGGTCGTTCACCGTCCCCTCCGGCGGGAACGTCGTCACCACGGGCGGTGGCGTGCACCAGGTCACGGGCGACGTCACGTCCGCCGGCACGCTCGCCATGACGGGCACGCTCCGCATGACGGGCAGCGCCACGGCGATCGTCCACGGATCGACCTTCCCGACCCTCGAAGTGGCGAAGACCGCCGGAACGTCGGTGACACTCGACGGCCCCGCGGCCTCCGCCGGACTCATCGTCTCCTCGGGGACGTTCGTGGTGGCGTCCGGCTTCGTGACGCTCTCGGTCAACGGCACGGCGACGTTCTCGGGAGGAGTGCTGACCGTCTTCAACCAGGGGACGATCGCCGTCACGGGCGACGTGACGTTCTCAGGGACGAGCGTCGCGGGCCCCTGCCCGAACCTCACCTGCGGCGGCAACTTCACGGCCAACGCCGCCATGCAGGCCACGTCCGGGACCCTCACGATGAACGGCAGCGGGACGCACACGATCTCGGCTCCTGGCGCGGCCATTCCCGGTCTCTCGATCGCCAGCGGCAGCACGACCACGTCGACGACGCCCTCGATCACCATGGCGGGCTTCCAGGCAAACGGGACGTTTTCGACCTCGGGAACGATCGACGTGAACGGGCCGTTCGGCGTGGGCGCCAGCGGGTCCGTCACGACGACCGGCGGCGGCACCCACACCGTGAGCGGTGACCTCACGTGCGACGGGACGCTCGCCATGGCGGGCACCGTGCGCATGGATGGCTCGACCTCCGCGAACCTGCACGGAACGTCGTCGTTCCCCGTGATCGAGATCGCGAAAACGGGCGGCGCGCTCGTCGACATCAACGGCGCCGGTACGGCCACCGGGCTCGTCGTGACGTCCGGTACGGTCCGCGCGTCCGTCGGGTTCTTCACGCTGACGATCAATGGAAACGCCACCTTCGCCGGCGGGACGCTCACCGTCTTCAACATCGGCACGATCGCCGTGAGCGGCAACGTCACGTTCTCGGGCACGACGGTCAGCGGCGCGTGCCCGAACCTCACCTGCGGCGGAAATTTCACGGCGAACGCGGCCATGCAGGCGACGTCCGGCACGCTCACGATGAACGGGGCGGGCAGTCACTCCATCGCGGCGCCAGGCGCGGCGATGCCCGCAGTCGTCGTCGCGAGCGGAAGCACGACGACTTCGACCACGGCCATCTTGACGATGGCGGGCCTGCAAGCGAACGGCGCGTTCACGACGTCGGGAACGATCGACGTCAACGGACCCTTCGGCGTGGGCGCCAGCGGATCCGTCACGACGACCGGCGGCGGCACACACACCGTCAGCGGCGACGTCTCCTGCAGCGGAACCCTGGCGATGACGGGCACGCTCAGGCTCGACGGGACCTCGAGCGCGAACCTTAGCGGCGCGTCCCCGTTCCCGACGATCGAGGTCGCGAAGACCGGCGCCGTCAACGTGGACCTGAACGGGAACTGCACGGCGACCGGACTCCTCGTGACGTCGGGGAACTTGCGCGTGTCCGTCGGCTTCTTCACCTTGACGGTCAACGGCAACGCCACCTTCGCCGGTGGTAGCCTCACGATCTTCAACGTCGGCACCATCGACGTGAACGGGAACGTCACGTTCTCCGGGACGAGCGTCGCGGGGCCGTGTCCCAACCTCTTCTGCGCCGGCAACCTCGTCGCCAACGCCGCGATGCAGGCGACGAGCGGCACGCTGACCATGGACGGACCCGGGGCTCACACGATCTCGGCGACGGGCGCCGGACTCCCGGCCCTCGTGATCGCCGCGGGAGCGAACGTGTCGACGGCGACGTCTCCGCTGACGAGCCTCGGCCTCACGACGAACGGCTCCTTCACGACGTCCGGCGTACTCGACGTCAACGGCTCGTTCGGCGTCGGAGCGGCGGGCGTCGTCACGACCACCGGCGGCGGTGTTCACACGATCAGCGGTGACGCGACGTGCAGCGGCACGCTCGCCATGACCGGGACCGTGCGGCTCGACGGCACGAACGCGGCGAACCTCAGCTGCACGTCGTCGTTCCCCATCGTCGAGATCGCGAAGACACCGCCGGCCAACGTCGACCTGAACGGCAACTGCACGTCCACGGGGCTGATCCTGACGTCCGGGACGTTCCGGGTCTCCGTCGGGTTCTTCTCCATGTCGGTCAACGGCAATTCCACGCTCGCGGGCGGTGTGTTGACGATCTTCAACGTCGGCACGCTGCACATGAACGGCAACGTGACGTTCTCCGGGACCACGCTCGCCGGTACGTCCCCGACCCTGTCCTGCGGGGGCAACCTCGTCATGAACTCCGCCGTTCAGGTCACGAGCGGCACGCTCACCATGGACGGACCCGGCGCACACACGATCTCCGCACCGGGCGCGGGCATGCCGGTGATCGTGATCGCCGCCGGCACGTCCATCACGACGACCACGTCCCCGTTCGTCGCCATCGGCCTCACGGCAAACGGCTCGTTCTCCACGCCCGGAACGCTGGACATCAATGGGAACGTGAACGTGGGTGCGGCGGGCACGCTCACGACGACCGGTGGCGGAAGCCACACCGTGAGTGGGGACTTCGATTGCACGGGCACGCTCGCCATGACCGGAAACGTCGTGTTCGACGGGACGACTTCCGGCAGCTTCGGAAGCACGTCGCCGTTCCCTCCGATCGTCGTGGCGAAGACGGGAGGCGGCATGCTCGACCTGCACGCCAACGCGACTTGCTCATCCCTGTCCGTCCAGTCCGGTCTGCTTCGGGTCTCCGTCGGAACCTTCACGCTGACCGTGAATGGCAATGCGACGTTCACCGGCGGATCGCTGTCGGCGTTCAACGTCGGCATCCTCGACGTCAACGGGAACGTGACGTTCTCCGGAACGGCCGTCAGCGCGGGCATGCCGACGATCCGATGCGCCGGGAACTTCGTGGCGGATGCAGCCTTCGCGCCGACGGGTGGAACCCTCGAACTCGACGGACCGACGCCGACGACGTTCGGTCCGGCGATCGCCGGGTCGACCCTCGTCGTCCCGATCCTCACGGTGAAGAACAACGTCCGGTCGCCGACGTCCCCGGTGCTCCTCCGAACGACGGCCATCGACGTCCAGGCCGGCGGCACCCTCACGGTTTCCGCGGGCCGGCTCGCCGTTTCGCACCCGACCGCGCCCACGACCGTCACGGTCTCAGGCCTTCTGACGGTGCTGTCGGGCAGCGACCTCGGGCTCTCCGGCCAGACGCTCCTGACGGTCAACGCAACCGGCACCCTGAGCCTCCAGGGCACGCCGCTCGCAGCGGCGACGCTCAGCGGAGAGAACGGCGGCGGATACTCGGCCACCATCAATGGCACGATCTCGGCAAAGAACTTCGTCGTGAAGGAAGCCGGAACTGGCGGCCTGCTCGTCACTGCGGCGGCGACGATCGCGGCGCCCCCCAACGACCTGCGTGCCGGAACGTTCGACTTCCGTACCGGAGCACCGGCCAACTCGGTCCTCCTGGACATCCGCCGCACGGCTCCGACGAACGTGAGGTATTCCGTGTTCCGCAACACGCCGAACGTCGCGGGCGTCTTCAACGTCCGAACGCTCGCCAACTCCGCGCCGATCAGCTTCACGAACTTCACGGGCGCCTGGAGTGGTCCGGGATTCGAGAACGACCCATCGAATCTGATTTCATGGACGGCGCCCGAGCACACGACGCTCGCGAACTTCCGCGTGCAGCAAGGCGCGGAGCTGGCGACGATCTCGTGGAACACGACCGTCGAGTACGACGTGTCCATCTTCATCCTGGAGCGATCGACGAACGCGGGTGGGCCGTTCACGACGGTGTTCCAGCACCTGCCGGGCTCCGGGGGCTACGGCTACGCCGACGCGCCGCTCGTGGCGAACACCACGTACTTCTACCGGCTGTCGGAGCGGCTCACGCATGACGTGATCAACGTCCTCGCGAACGGCTCGGTCGTTCCCTACAGCTCGGGCCCGCCCGCGAACGTCTACAAGGTCGGTGGTGGCGGACCGTTCGCGACGATCCAGGCGGCCATCAACGCGGCGGCGTCGCCCGACTCGGTCGTCTGGGTCACACCGGGTGCATATCTGCCGTTCACGATCGGGCCCGCGGGTCCGACGAACCTCCGCCTCGTCGGCGGGCCGGGAGTGACGGTGAATACCGCCACGGGTCCCGTGGTCGTGACCGGGATCGGCGCAGGGCGCGTGATCGAGATCGATGGGCTCGCCATCGGCACGACGTCCACGGCGAACGACGGCGTTCAGGTCACCAACTGCGCCGGCACGGTGATCCTCGATGCGGTGACGGCGCAGGCTGGGCCGACGAAGGCGGCCATGCGTGTGACCAACTCGCAGGCCGTGGCCATCCAGTCGTGCCTCATGACGGGGTCGCCGGGACTGCAACTCGCGTCGGGGTCGACCGTCGCCGCGAGCCGTGGCACGCTGAACTCGGTCGTCGCCACGACGTCGAGCCTGCAACTCTGCGATCTGGTGCCGGGGTCCCAGACCATCACGCCGCCGAGCACGGTGACGACGTTCCCGGGCCCGATGCCGCTGATCACCCTGCCGACGCTCCCCCACCTCGGCACCAACTACACGTTCGCGTGCGACGCATTCCCGAACGGCACCGTGCTGATCGCGGCGTCGTTGAATGCCGCCTACGTGGCGTCGCTCGGTGTGGGATTCGACATGCCGTTCCTGCTGGATCCGGCGTCGATCGTCTTGCTCCCACCGGTGAACGCCGATGCGCTCGGCCACGTCTCGCTCGGCTTCGCGCTCGAGCCCACGTCGATCCTGCTGGGAGTGAACCTGCGTGTTCAGGCGCTATGCCAGAACCCGCTCACGAGCATGTTCCGCTTCACGAACCTGGCGACGATGACCGGCATGCCCTGATTTCGGCGGGGCGGCCCCACGCGGACGGGCCCGGTGTAAGATCCCGCGCGCATCTGGCGGACAGGCCGCGCGATGCGCGAGGGAGATGGACATGATGCGGGTGCTTTCCGTGTGCGTGATCGTCGCGGTCGCCGTGTGCGTGGACGCGCAGGACGCGGCCCCAAGCCAGAAGCTCCTGGCGTCCGATGCCAAGCGGCTCGTCGCGGAGGCCTTCGGCGCCGATCCCAAGCGCGCCGACGCGGCGCGCAAGACGCTCGAAGCGACTCGGCCGGAGGATCGGAAGTTCATCGCGGAAGCCCTCCGGGCGTTGCCGTTCGCCGCGCCCAAAGGGCAGAAGCTTCCCGCCGACCGACTCGTGAAGGACACGCTCGACATTCCCGAGTCGTCGGTGAAGAAGGCGAAGTTCATCGTCACGCTGCCGAAGGGGTATGACCCGAAGAAGCCGTCGCCCGTGCTCTTCCGGTTCCACGGCTCGGGCGACACGGCGGCCGACTTCGCGAAGAACACGGTCGAGGCCAAGCAGCCGTTCTTGTGCGTGACACCGGAGATCCCGAGCGACGACCGCATGGGGTGGAATCAACCCGGCGCCTATCAGTTCGTCGACAAGCTGTTCCGCTACCTCGTCGACAACTTCAGCGTCGACCTCGACCACCTCTACCTCTCCGGCCACTCGGCAGGCGGCGGGGCGTCGTTCATCTTCTCGCAGCTGTGGCCCCACCGGGTCGCGGCGTTCTACGCGATGGCGCGGTTGCACTGGGCGTTCCACCTGGCGCCCGAGCCGTGCATGGACACGCTGCGCGGGATCCCCGGATACTTCGTCGTGGGGTTGAAGGACACGGATGAGCGCGTGCAGGGATTCCGCACGGCCGAGGCGTACTACAAGAAGAACTCCATGCCCGGAGTGTTCAACTTCGTCGAGGGCAAGGGGCACGACTACATGCAGGAGTTCCACCCGAAGGCCTACGAGTACATGGCGAAGGTGGCGCGCGTTCCGATGCCCAAGGAGATCCGCGGCATCTTCTTCGTTTACGGGAACGGGAAGGACGTGGAGCCGATCACGAGCCGCCGTTGGTGGCTCGAGGTCAAGCCGGGCGGATACGAATCGGGTCCCGGCACGCCGTTTCACGCGAAGGTCGATGGCAACACCATCGACATCGACGGGCCCAATCTCCGGCAGGGCTCCGTGCTCCTCGCTGACGGCCTCGTCGACCTCGACAAGCCGGTCGTGATCAAGCTGAATGGCAAGGAAGTTCACAACGGCGCCATCGAGCGGTCGGTGAAGTTTCTCCTCGACTGGTTCTCGGCGGAACGCGATCGGGGCCAGCTTTATTGGAACCGCCTGGAGTGGTGATCGGGGTCCGCGAACCGGCGGCAGTCCGCGACCGCACGATCAGAAAGTGACGTCCAGTGCGCCCGTGGCTGCGTAGGCTGAGTTCGCCGCGAGCGGCGTCGTCACGAGTCCTTGGAGGCGAAGCCCCAGCCCGGCCAGACCCGGCGGAGTCAGGAACTCGAACGTGAGACCTGCGGTCGGGAGCCCGGGGATCGTGAACGGCGGCGCGGTGAGGTTGCCATAGAGGACGAAGGCCGAGCCCATGAGCCAGATCGATGGGTAGCCCGGCACCTGCGTCGGTGGAGAGCCCGCGGAGTACACGGCGCCGCCGACGATCGGTGTGGCCCCCGTCAACGTTCCGCCCGCGGAGCGCATGACGAACTTCAGATGGCTGCCGGGCAACGCGGTGCGCGTCGAGGCCACGGGGTCGCCTGCACCGTCGACCCAGGCGAGCAGGTCCACGTCCTCGTTCGTGCCGGGATACGCGATCGCCGGAAATTCGTCCGCGCCCATGTCGACGACGCCGCCGACGACGCGCGGAGTGCCGTCGAGGTCCAACGCCGGCAGTCCCGCGGACTGCGGCGAACCCGCATTGCGGCACGGCGATGACACGGTGAGGTGGTAGTCCCCGTTCGCCGGATCGGCGAATCGAGGATCCTGCGAGATGGTGCCGACGCCGGGCGCGAACTGGCCGGTGCCGATGTTGGAGTAGGTGACGGTCGGCGGCGGGCTCCCGCCGAGATCGGCGCTCGAGTTCCCCCAAACGATCGAGCTGACGATCGACAACTGCGAATTCGTCTGCGTCCCAACGAGCCGAACGGCTGTCGACGAAAACAGGTTCAACTGGTTGCCGGTGATGGTGCAGTTCCGAACGAGCACATTGCTCGCGGAAAGATCGATGGCAGAGCCGTAACCCGCCGCGTCGTTTCCAGTGATCGTGCACCCGACGAGCGCAACCTGGTCCGCAGACCCGCCGATCCCACCTCCCGAGCCCGTCGCGACATAGGGATACGGGGACAACACGACCGCGGGGAGGTGATTTGCAACTATGCGACACCCTGAAATCGAGACGACGGCGCAAGTTTGAAGGTAGAGCGCACCGCCACTGTACGCCCCCCAATTGCCGCTGAGTGTGCACCCGACGAGCGTCGGCGAAAGAGACGCCTGGGCATTGGCGAGAAACTGCGCACCCCCGCCCTGTCCCGCTGCCGTGTTCATGGAGAGCGTGCAGTTCAGCAACACCGGCAAGCCCGTGCCCGGTGCCGTCACCTCGACGTCCAGACCGCCGCCGGACGTGTTCGTCGTGTTCCCGTCGATGGAACAGTTCGAGATCGTCGGCGCAACCGTGCCCGCCGTCGCGAGGATCCGAATACCGCCACCCGAGCTCGCGGTCGAGGGCGCAGGCGCAACCGCAACGTTATTCACGATCCGGCAGTTCGTGATCGTCGGCGAGGCGTTCTGGATCAGCACGCCGCCATTGCCGCCGGTGACGGTCACGCCGTCGAGGATCGAGTTGGGGCCCTCGTTCGAAGAGAACGTCACGATGCGAGCGACGCCCGCTCCCGCGATGATCGTGCTCGCGGCGCCGGCCGAGCCGCGCACGGTGATGGCCTTGCCGGAGAAGTTCACGGTGCCGCCGTAAGTGCCCGGCGCGATGAGGACCGTGTCGCCGTTCACGCAGGCGTTGATCGCGGTCTGGATCGTCGGGTATTGGGACGGAACCTGCCGCGTCGTCTGGGCGCTGATCGCCGCCGCCGCGCAAAGAATGACGACGCCAACGCGCGTGGAGGTACGAATGCTCATGGTGCCACTCCTGCACGCCGCCTGATGGCCGTGCAACGTGGAGCCTATGGGCACAGTTCGGATCTCGCCAGCGATCGGGCTCGAAACCGCGCCGACCCGGGCCGATGTGAGTTCGCGGGGTGCGTTGCAAGGATCACGCCGAGAGCAGGGATCGAATGCCCCACGCCGTGCCACGCCCGTTGGACCGGGCGGGACGCCCGGCGATCCGGCCGATTCCCGGCGATGCGCCGGAGAATCGGCGCTCCTACGCTGCGTTCCGAAAGAGCTTCGCGCGCGCGGATCGATCGACTGCGCGGCGGAGCGCCAGTCAACCGCAGCGAAGCGAGGACGACTGGCAGGATCGCCGGTCGAACCGAGCGAAGCGAGGACGACCGGTCCGGCCGATGTCGTTTCGCATCGGGCTCGCGATGCTCAGACCGACGCTGATGAACGGCGCTCGCTAGGCGCCGCGGGCGGGCATCTTGTAGCGCTGGGCGACGCGGAGGCGAGCCATGGCGCGCGAGAGCGCGGCCTCGGCGCGGGCGAGGTCGAACTCGGCCTCCTTGCGTTCGCGAATGCGCTGCTTGGCGCGCTCGGCGGCCTCCCGGGCACGGGCCTCGTCAATCTCGGATGCGGGCTCGCCCACGTCTGCGAGCACGCGCACGTCGTTGTTTGCGACCTCGACGAACCCACCGGAGACGACGAACACCTGCGACTTCCCGTCCGGAAAGTGCACCACCACCTCGCCCGTCTCGAGCGACGACACGAGCGGAGCGTGGTTGTACAGGATGCCCATGCTCCCCTTCGATCCGGGAACTGTGACTGACGTCACATCTCCCTCGAAGATGGTGCGTTCGGGCGTGACGATCCGGAGCTTGAACTCTTTCATGGATCAGCTCGAAGCGCGGATCTTCTCGGCCTTGGCGAGCACGTCGTCGATTCCGCCGACCATGTAGAACGCGTCTTCCGGAAGGTCGTCGTGCTTGCCGTCGACCACTTCCTTGAACGAGCGCACGGTGTCCGGAACCTTGACGAACTTGCCTTCCTGGCCCGTGAACTGCTGGGCGACGAAGAACGGCTGCGAGAGGAACTTCTGGATGCGGCGCGCGCGCGCCACGAGGCGCTTGTCGTCGTCCGAGAGTTCTTCGAGTCCGAGGATGGCGATGATGTCGCGGAGTTCCTGGTAGCGCTGGAGGATGCGCTGGACTTCGCGCGCCGTCTGGTAGTGCTCCTCGCCGACCGTCTGCGGATCGAGCACGCGCGACGTCGAACGCAGCGGATCGACGGCCGGGTAGATCCCGATGTCGGTCAGGGCGCGCTCGAGGGCGATCGTGGCATCGAGGTGCGGGAACGTGGCGACCGGCGCCGGGTCCGTGTAGTCGTCGGCCGGAACGTAGATGGCTTGCATCGACGTGATGGACCCCTTCGTCGTCGACGTGATGCGCTCCTGGAGCGCACCCATCTCGGACGCCATCGTCGGCTGGTAACCGACGGCGCTCGGCATGCGGCCGAGGAGCGACGACACTTCTGAACCTGCTTGGAGGAAGCGGAAGATGTTGTCGATGAACAGGAGGACGTCCTGTCCCTGCTCGCGGAAGTGCTCGCACATCGTGAGCGCCGTGAGGGCGATGCGCAGACGCGCGCCCGGCGGCTCGTTCATCTGACCGAACACGAGAGCCGTGTTCTTGATGACCCCCGATTCCTTCATCTCCAGATAGAGGTCGTTTCCTTCACGGGTGCGCTCTCCGACGCCTGCGAAGGCCGAGTAGCCACCGTGCTCGGCGGACACCGCGCGGATCAGTTCCTGGATGAGAACCGTCTTTCCGACGCCTGCGCCACCGAAGAGTCCGATCTTGCCGCCCTTGGCGAACGGGACGAGGAGATCGATGACCTTGATGCCGGTCTCGAAGATCTCCGTCGCCGCGCGTTGCTGCTCGAACGGCGGTGCAGCCTGGTGAATGGCCCGGCGCGGCTGCTTCGCATCCACCTGGGCGCCGCCGTCGATGGCGTCACCGAGGAGGTTGAAGATGCGGCCCAGGCACTCCTTGCCGACGGGCACCGAAATCGGCGCGCCCGTGTCCGAAACCGTCATGCCGCGGACGAGTCCGTCGGTCGACTTCATGGCGATACCGCGGATGACGTCGTCACCGAGGTGCTGAGCGACCTCGACGACGATGTCGATGCTCTTCGCCTTCTCTTCGATCTTCAATGCGTTGTAGATGGGCGGGAGCTTGCCCGGCTCGAAACGCACGTCGACGACGGGTCCGACGACTCTGATCAGCTTGCCAACGTTCACATCGCTCTCCTTGGGCCCGCGGCGCGGGCCGCTCGGCTGATTCGTTTCCTAAGAAGCGTCGCGCAGCGCTTCCGCGCCGCCGGAGATCTCGAGCAGTTCGCTCGTGATGCCCGTCTGCCGCGCCTTGTTGTATTCCTTGGTGAGTGTTCCGATCATCTCGACCGCGTTGTCGGTGGCGCTCTTCATGGCGATCCGGCGTGAGCCGAATTCGGACGCGAGCGACTCGAGCACGGCGGCGAAGAGTTGCATCTCGAGGAACCGCGGCAGCAGGCGATCCATGATCTCCTGCGGCGTGGGCTCGAGGATGTACTCGACGGAGCTCTTCTTCGACGACTCGTCCACGGCCGGCTTCGGCACGGGAAGGATCCCCTGCACCGTCGGCTTGAACGTCATGGAGCCCTTCATCGCCGTGTACACGATGCGGACTTCGTGGAACTTGCCCGCGACGAAACCGGTGACGAGTTCCTTCGCCAACGACTTCACGTTGCGGAATTCGATCTTCTCCACGGGATCGGGGTAGACCCACGTGAGCGTCACGTCCTTCAGCTTCCCGAAGTAGGTGGCGGCACGCTTGCCCATGGCGAACACGTGGACCTTCTTCCCGCTCGCCGTCAGCTCGCGGATGACGGGCAGCGACGCGCGGAAGACGTTGGAGTTGTAGGAGCCGCAGAGGCCCTTGTCGCCCGCGATCACGAGCAACGCCACGTCCGTCACCTTCTCGTAGGCGCGAAGGAGCGGCGATGCCGACGGATCGACGACGCCGGCCACGCGCTTCATGATCGCTTCGAGCTGCGCCGCAAACGGCCGCGTGGCGGCCGCGCGATCCTGGAGACGACGGAGCTTCGTGGAGGCCACGAGCTCGATCGCCTTCGTGATCTTGCGGATGTTCTGGACGCCTTTGAGACGTCGTTTGAGTTCGCGTACGCCCTTCACGGTGGACTCCGCCGATCAGGCCTTGAACGTCTTCTTGAACGTCTCGATCGCCGCCTTGAGCTTGTTCTCGCAGTCGGGCTCGAGCTTGCCCGTCGTCGCGATCTCCTTGCCGATCTCCGGCTGGGAGTCACGCATGTACTTCAAGAACTGCGACTGGAACTCGCGCACCTTGTTCAGCGGAACCTCGTCGAGGTAGCGATTCGTGCCGGCGTAGATGATCATCACCTGGTCCGGCATCGACATCGGCTGGTACTGGGGCTGCTTGAGGATCTCGACGAGGCGCTCGCCGCGGCGCAGCTGGCTCAGCGTGGCCTTGTCCAGGTCGGATCCGAACTGGGCGAACGCCGCCAGTTCGCGGTACTGGGCCATCTCGAGGCGCAGCTTGCCGGCGACCTTCTTCATGGCCTTCGTCTGGGCCGAGCCACCGACGCGGGACACGGAGAGTCCGACGTTCACGGCCGGGCGGATGCCGGCGTTGAAGAGGTCCGTCTCGAGGTAGATCTGGCCGTCCGTGATCGAGATGACGTTCGTCGGGATGTACCCCGTCACGTCACCTTGCTGGATCTCGACGACGGGAAGCGCCGTGAGCGAGCCCGAGCCCTTCTCCTTCGACATCTTCGCCGCGCGCTCGAGGAGGCGGCTGTGGAGGTTGAACACGTCACCGGGGAACGCTTCGCGTCCCGGCGGACGACGCAGGAGCAGCGACACCTGACGCCAGGCGATGGCGTGCTTGTACAAGTCGTCGTACATCACGAGCGCGTGACCGCCCTTGTCGCGGAAGTACTCGCCCATCGCAGTTCCGGCGAACGGCGCGATGAACTGCATGGAGGCCGAGTCCGACGCGGACGCGTTCACGATGATCGTGTAGTCCATCGCGCCCGCTTTTTCGAGCGTGTTCTGCACCGACTTCACAGTGGACATCTTCTGTCCGACCGCGACGTAGATGCACATCATGTTCTGGCCTTTTTG
The DNA here is from genome assembly GCA_044222185.1 of Planctomycetota bacterium. GTDB lineage: Bacteria > Planctomycetota > CAIWVZ01 > JBGANV01. Next base: position 48,646 of record JBGANV010000001.1, on the reverse strand, counting down.
ATTGATGATCGTGTCGACCATCACGGCCGTCTTGCCCGTCTGGCGGTCGCCGATGATCAGCTCGCGCTGACCGCGGCCGACCGGGATCATGCCGTCGATGGCCTTGATGCCCGTCTGCACCGGCTCGTGAACCGGTTGACGCTCGATGACCGACGGCGCGTTGCGCTCGATCGGCATGAACGCCGCCTGCTTGATCGGGCCCTTGCCGTCGATCGGCTGACCGAGGGCGTTGACGACGCGACCGAGGAGGCCCTCGCCGACGGGGACCGAGATGATGCGTCCGGTCGTCTTGACCGTGTCGCCTTCCTTCACCTTGGCCTCGTCACCGAGGAGGATCACGCCCACGTCATCCTGCTCGAGGTTGAGCGCGATGCCGAAGACGCCATTCGGGAACTCGAGCATCTCGCTGACCATGCAGTCCTTCAGGCCGTAGACGCGTGCGACGCCGTCACCGACCGACAAGACCGTGCCAACGCTCTCGACGGCGAAGCCGCCCTCGAAGTTCTCGATCTCTCGCTTGAGGATCGTCGTGATTTCCGTGGGGTTGATGCCCATGGTGAACTGGACTCCGTTCTCGCTCGGCGAGATCCGTTCGATCCCGCCCCAATGTCAGTGTCTGTTCGAACCGCGTCGGGCGACGAACGCCCGCACTACGCCTGCGCCTGCAGCATTCGCTGACGCAGCCGATCGAGCTTCGCCGCCACGCTGCCATCGATCAGCCGCGAGTCGACGATGAACCGCATGCCCCCGAGCAACTCGGGACGCACGCGCGAGGTGATCTCCACGGGCCGCCCCGACGACTCGCCGATCCGGCGCGCGAGATCGTCGCGCGCCGCATCGCCGAGAGCCGACGCCGTCTCGACCTCGACCTTCAGCACCTTGTTCGCGCGCTCGACGGACTCGGCGAATGCCGTGAAGAACTCCCCGAGGAGATCTTCGCGTCGCCGTTCGAGAAGCACGCGAACGAGGTTGCCCACGAGGCGGTGCCGGCCGCCGATCAGCTTGGCGTCCGCCAGGGACTTCTTCTGTTCACGCCCGGCCTTGGGGTCCATGAGCGTGCGCAGGATCGAAGGCTCGGCGTCGATGACGCCCTTCAGCGCCACGACGTCCGCGACGACGGCGTCGACTTCGCCCTTGTCCCGGGCGAGTTCGAACAGCGCGTCCGCGTAGCGGCGGGCCGGAGCCAGGTTGCTGTCGTCAGACATCTCGTCCTGCTCCGTGGATCACGCCACGTCCTTCATGCGCTTCATGATGTCGTTGGCGATGGCGGCGTGGTCGTCCTGACTCGCCGTTCGCTTCACGACTTCGCGCGTGATGGCCATGGACAACTCGACGACGCTGGCCTTGATGTCCGCGAGTGCCTTCTGCTTCTCGCCTTCGATCTCGGCTCGCGCCTTCGCGATGATGCCGGCAGCCTCGGCCTTCGCCGCCGTGGCGATCTCGGCCGCCGCCTGCTCCGCCCGTGCCCGCGCCGCCTCGACGGTCTCGCGGGCCTTGACCGCCGACTCGTCGAGTTGCGCCTGATACTTGCGAAGCGCCGCGTCCGCCTCCGCCTTCGCCTTTTCCGCCCCCTCCAGGTCGCCGCGGATCTTCTTCTCGCGATCCTCGACGATCTTGACGATGGGCTTCCAGGCGAACTTCAGCAACAGGAGCAGGAGGCACATGAATGTGACTCCGCTCCAGAACGTGAGGCCGAAGCTCGGCTCGAGCGGGTCGAGCTTGTGGCCCGCCTCCGCTGCATGCTCCGTCGAGGTCTTGGCCTCGACGGGCGGCGTGCCGCCGTGCTGTGGAATGTTCAGCAGGTACATGGATTCAAATCCAAGGCGCCGCACGAGCAGCGCGGTCCAATGATCAGCCGTTCTTCGACGCGCCCTGGCAGACGATCAACGCGAAGAACGTGAACCCTTCGATGAGGGCCGCCGCGATGATCATCGTGGTGCGGATCGAGCCACCGGCTTCCGGCTGACGGGCGATGCCTTCGACGCTGGCGGCCGCGAGGCGGCCGATACCGAAAGCTGCACCGAGGGTGACGAGACCGGCGCCAATGGCGGCGAGTGGGATCAGGCTCATGGTTTCAGAAGCTCCTGGGATTGAAGGATGAAGGTCATGGAGGTGGGAGCGGCTCCCCTCTCCGTTGTTCTCAGTGCTCGGGATGGACCGTTCCAGCCACGAAGAGCGACGCGAGAAGAGTGAACACGTACGCCTGAAGCAGGCACACGAGGAGTTCGAGCATGTTGACGAACAGGGCCAACGCGATGGCGGGCGGCGCGACGGCGTAGGACTTGTTCACGATGATCAGGCCGAGGAACGCACCGACGACGAGGTGTCCGGCGACCATGTTGGCGAAGAGACGAATGGCCAACACGCCGTGCTTGATGAAGAAGCCAGCGAGTTCCAGCACGAACAAGACTGGAACGAGCAGCATCGGCAGTCCCGGCGGAACGAAGCCGTGGAGGAAGCCGCCGATCCCGTTCTCCTTGATGCCCCCGACGATGGAGACGATGAGCACGGAGACGGCCAGCATGCCCGTCATGCCCAGGTTCGACGTCGCAGTCCCGCCGACGACGGGAATCGGAACCATCCCGAACAGGTTCGTGATGAAGATGAACGAGAACAGCGTGCAGAAGAACGGGACGAACTTGTCGCCATGGTGCCCCATGTTGGGGCGAACGAGCTCATCCCGCACGAATAGAACGAGGGATTCGAAGGCGTTCTGCAGAACGCCCGTGGGCACGAGGTTCGTGCGCCGCGCCGCGATGCGCGCGAGGAAGAACAGCACGGCGCCGGACAACAACGCCATCACCGAGAACTTGGTGATGATGCCGAAGAACGGCTCGTGGATGTTGTCGAAGGCGTGGTGGCGAACAGCCTCGCTGATGTCTTCACCATCGCCGTTGAACAAGGTCACGCCCAGAGCCATCCGTGGTTTCTCGTCTGTTCAGTTTCCGACACCCGCCCGGGGGCGGAGGTCTCGATCGCTCAACCTGGCGAACACGAACACTTCGTTGTGCACGTAGGCCACGAAGGCGGCTGCGAGCGACCAGGTGAACACCGGGCCATCCGCACCCAACGTCTGCGACGCCACGATCAGCGCCGCACTGAAAGTCGCGATCTTCGTCGCGACCGCAAGCCCCCACATCCGGAAGAACGAACGCGGAGCCACGACCAGCCCGTAGATCACGAGACCGAACACCGCCACGTCGACGGCCGCAGCCACCGCAATGGCGGAGAGGACGGGGCCGATCCCGTTCACGCCGGGAATCACCCGTGGAAGCACGGCGACAAGAGCCGCGCTGACCACGGACCAGCCAAGTCCATAGCGCACCAAGTTTCGTTTCACTCTCGGTCCTCTTTGTCGAGCCGCTCGAGTGCGTCGGAGGTCCGGATGAGATCGATTGTCGCGAAGGTGATGCCGATGAGAGTGCCGGCGAGCGCGAGCCACGGTTCCGTGTGGAACCGGCCGTCCGCCCAGCGACCGACGAACCAGCCAGCGAGCACGAGCGCTCCGAAGCTGATTCCGACGCCGACGTACCGAAGGCCACGGAGCCCCCTGCGCCGTTTCGTCTCTCCCATACCAACCGGTCTTGGGACGGACGGGCGTCGCGTGATCGCGCAACACCCATCGAGTGCACCCCTCGTCCCGCGAAGGCGGCGCACTATATCGGCCACCTTTCCGAGGAACAACGGGGTTTTTCCCGTCGTTTTTTCGTCTGCCGCGGTGCATTTCCCCGGATGTTCAGGGGCGTCCGTTCCCGGTATGTTCCGCGTTGCTTTCGCCGCCAAACAACGAGACCGCGTGATGCGAACGTTCCGATGGACTGCACTCGTCCTCCTCTGCGCCGCCTGTCAGGCTCCGCGGGAGGGAGACATCGCCGCCGAACAGCAACTCTGGGCCGAGGCCACCAACCGCGAGAACGACGTCAAGGACCTGGCGCGGCGGCGCGATGACGCGGCGCAGGCGGCGGTTCGGGCAGCAGAGCGCGCGGAGGCCGCCGAGTCACGCCGCGCGGTTCTCGAGGAACGAGTCCGCGAGCGCCTGCGGGAGGTCGAAGCACTCGAGCGCACGGAGCGGGACCTGCGCGCCCGCGCCGACGGCCTGGTCTCGGACATCACTCGGATTCGTCCGGCGCTGACGGCCGTCGACCAGTCGGCCGTGGGCCAGTTGACGAAGGAATTGGCGGCAACGCGCGCATCGAAACCACGAGTGCTGACGATCCAGGCCGTCCGCCTGGACGGCAGCGTGCAGGTCCTCGTGCCGTCGGGCATCACCGTGCCGGTGGGCGCCACGCTCTCCGTCGTGCGCGCCGATCAGGTGGTCGGGACGATCCAACTCGCGAGGTCGCTGGCGACGGCTGAACTCGCCGAACAGGTCGTCGACGGACGCTTCCTGCCGGCGGCTGCCGGGCTGACGGCGCTGAAGACCGACCAGGTGCGGATCGACGCCCCGCGCCGTTGATCGCGAATTGGGCGGCTGCCACCATCTCCCCGCTTGTGCGCGGATTTCCGCGCATCCGCGGGAGGAGGCTCCGCGCCCGAAGGCCGGACCTCACCGCTCCCGCGCCTCACCCCTTTCGAACACGGAACCATCCATGGAAACGACCCTGATCATCGTGAAGCCGGACGGCGTCCAGCGCGGCATGTCCGGCCGCATCATCTCCCGATTCGAGGACAAAGGCCTCCAGATCGTCGGCATGAAGATGATGAAGATCTCGCAGGAGCTCGCCGCCACGCACTACGAAGCCCACAAGGAGCGGAAGTTCTACCCGGGCCTCGTGCGCTTCATGACGTCGTCGCCCGTCGTCGTGCTCGCGATCCGCGGCATCAACGCCATCGCCATCAGCCGCAAGATGATGGGCGCCACGTTCGGGTCGAACGCCGAGCCGGGAACGATCCGCGGCGACTTCGGCGTGAGCAATTCGTTCAACCTGATCCACGGGTCGGATTCGCCCGAGGCGGCGGCCCGCGAGCTGAAGCTCTTCTTCAAGGACGGAGAGGTCCAGACGTGGACGCCGTGCACGCAGGCGTGGGCCTACGACACGAGCGAAGAGAAGGTGAACTGAAAGGCCGCTCCCGGACGCGCGTCCGGATACGCATCCCATGCTGACCGCCGCCGAGCTGTGTCTCCTCGCCGAGGAATTGGACCGGCTCGCGGCGCAGGCGCGCGTGAGGAAGATCCACCAGCCATCGGCGGACCGCCTGGTGCTGCGCGTCGAGCGCGACGGTGAAGATGAGCGCAACATCCTGATCGTCGCGAACCGCCGGTTCGCGCGCGCGCACTTTGCGCACGAGCTGCCGCTCAACCCCAAGACTCCGCCGCAGTTCTGCGAGGATGCCCGACGCCTCCTCCAGCCCGCGCGACTGGTCTCCATCAAGAGCCGGCAGAACGACCGCATCCTCGACTTCGTCTTCGAGTGCCGCGCCGACGATGGCTCGCTCGTCACGCGAACGCTCGTGTGCGAACTCTTCGGCAACCGGCCGAACCTGGCGATCCTCTCCGAGGGCGGAACCATCGAAGCGCTCCTGGACACGGCGGAGAGCGCGGACCGGCTGCTGAAGCTCGGGGCGCGTTATCGCCCACCCCAGATGCCAGACCGGGAGATGGCGGCCCGACCACCGTTCATCGAGTTGGATGGATTCGCGCCACGGCAATCGGACGACGACCCGCTGTCGCGCGCCCTCGAGCGCTGGGTCGGGCCGCGCGAACAGACGTCCATCGTCGACGAGACGCGCCGACGGTTCGAGCAGGACCTGCGGCAGCAACGCAAGAAGCTGGACCGACTCGCACAGAACCTCGAGTCGGACATCCGCGCGAGCGACGCGATCCCAAGGCTTCGGTTCGAAGGCGAGCTGCTGAAAGCGAACCTCCATCTGCTGAAACGCGGGATGAAATCGGCGACGCTCGTCGACTGGACCACCGGCGAAAGCGTCGAAGTGGACGTGGCGCTCAATCCGATGCGTACGCCTGCGGAGGAGGTCTCAACGCGGTTCGACGAGGCCCATCGCCTCGAGCGCGCGCGCGAGGCGGCGCAAGTCCGCCGTGAGCAGACGCTCGATCGCGTGGCGAAGATCGACGCGGTCCTGTCCCAGTTCGCCGCGGCGACGACGCCGCACGAACTCGACTCGGCGCGAGAAGCCGGCGAGCGTGCCGGCGTCCTGAAGCCGGCCCGTCCCGGCGTGCCCGCGGACACGCCGCGCAAGAAGCCGGTTCAGGAGCCCCGCAAGCCCTACCACACGTTCGTGTCGAAGGACGGAATCGAGATGCTGGTGGGAAGGACTGCCGCCGATAACGACGAGCTGACCTTCGCCGTCGCCAACGGCAACGACTTCTGGTTCCACGTACGGGACTATCCAGGCTCCCACGTGGTGATCCGCGCACGTGAGGAGCTTCCTCCGGAAACGTTGCTCGACGCCGCCACGCTCGCCGTGCACTTCTCGAAGGCGGATTCGCACGCCAAGCGCGACGTCTCCTGGACGCGGCGGAAGTTCGTCACGAAGGCGCGTGGCGCGCCCCCTGGGCAGGTGCTGCTCTCGAGTCACAAGACGCTGCACTTGCGCCCGGACCCCGCACGGCTCGCGCGTCTCCTCGGACGCACATAGGCCACGAGCCCGTGAACGAAAGTGCGCGGGCACACCGCTCGGCGCGCCCGCGCACGGAGAACTCTCGCGTCCGGCCTTCAGCTCACGGGATCGTGTAGCTGCGCGCGGGGAAGGTGGCGGTCAGCCCCGGCGTGAAATGCGCGTGCGCGATCTGGAACGTGAGGCCGGTCGGCAAACCGCCGACCGGGCCGAAGCTGTACCCGCCGGTTCCGTCCAGGGTGCCGAGGAACGGCGGCCCGGCCGCCGCCAGAGCCACGAGGTCGAGCACCGAGATGTCGATGCCGAAGCACCACCCGTTGGGGAACGCCCCGGGAACGAGAGTCACGGGGGTGAGGTATGTCGCTCCGGGCGTGCAGTTCTGCGTCGAGACCAGGAGCGAGCCCGGGCCGAGCGGAGACGTCACCGCGAACGTGCATCCGGGAACGTTGAGGAAGACGAGGTTGTCCAGGACGGCGGCGCTGTCCACCGCATCGTCGCCACCATTCCAGACCACGACGTTGAGCGTGTACCCGCTCAGCGTCGGAGTCGCGAGGCTGGCGGAAACGGTGTTCACGCCGCTCGGGGCCATCTCGGAGGAGAACGTGCTGCAGTTCCCCGCATCGGTCCCCGCGCCGGCGGTGGCGCTCGCGTCATCCGCGTACACCAGGTTCAGCACGCGGTTGCCGGCCGAGTCGACGAGGTCGATCGTCACGCCATCGTTGAACGACGTCCCGGGTCCATTGAAACCCTCGGCGTCATAGAAGTCCCAGTCGAACGAGATCTGCAGCGTGCCCGGCGGAACCGGAATGCAGACCTGCGTCCCGTTGGGCGCCGCGAACGGCAGCGGGAACGGCCCGCCCTGGGGAACCGCGACGGGGCCTTGCGCGACGACGCGCAGATACTGGAGGCCGTTCGACGGGAACCCGGCGAGAACGGCGTTGTCGACGTAGGCGGCTCCACCATTGGCCGCGTTCGGGCCACTCCAGGAGACGCCTTCCGGGTCGCCGAGCGTCCCGCACGGCGCGGGGAAGACGTTCGTACAGGTGGGCGATTGCAACTCGAACGTTGCCTGCCCGAGTGCCACCACCGCGGTGAACGCGGCCATGAATGCAACAGCACTGAACTTCATTTCAGAATCTCCTCGTGAACCAGCCGTCGACGACGCCCGCGTGCGCCACGAGATGACACCGGCGGACGAACGTTCCGGCACCCGCTCACCTCAGAACGTGAAGGCCAGCGGAGGGAATTGAGTCGTCAGATTGGGCTGGAACAGACCGAACCCCACGTAGATCGTCACCCCCACGGGCAGCCCGCTGAAAGGTCCGAAGTTGAGGCCGCCGGACGGAGACAGGGATCCGAGGAACGGAGGTCCCGCGGAAACCTCCGTGAGGAAATCCGTGATCGTGAGATCGACGCCCAATGCCCATCCGTTCGGAAATGCTCCCGCGGTGAACCCAACGGGCTGGAAATAGACCGCACCCGGCGCGCAGTTCGACACCGAGATCTGGATCGAGCCCGGTCCCGATGGATGCGTCAGGCTCCAGGAGCACACGTTGCCGGTGAACTGGATGTCGTCGATGACACCCTCGCTGTCGACGGCGTCGTCGCCGCCGTTCCAGACGGTCATCATGATGCTCGCCCCCGAGGGGATCGCACCGAACACTCCGCTGAACGGGTTCAGCCCCGACGGCGCGGTCTCCGTGTAGAACGACGGGCACGACCCGGTCGAATCGATGCCGCCGCCGGGGACGCTCGTTGCGGCGTCCGCGTAGACGAGCCCGTACACGAGCGAGCCCGTCGCGTCGACGACGTCGATGGAGATGCCGTCGTTGTAGGTCGTCGTCGTCCCCTCGCCGTTGTAGAAGTCCCAGTTGAAGTTCACGCCAGTTGCGCCCGACGGGATCGGGATGCAAACCACCGTGCCTGCCGTCGTCGGCCGCGGGAGCGGACCGCCCGCTGGCGAGGGATTCACTCCGACCACGCCGGACGCGATCGCGCGCAGGAAGTGAGTGCCGCCGCTCGGGAATCCGAGGCCGTTGGCGCCAACGGCCCGCGTGGCGTATCCACCGGTCGTCTGGGCCGAATACGAGATGCCCTCGGGGTCACCGAGCGTCCCACAGGGAGTGGGAAACGACGTCGTCGTGCATGTCGGCGTCGTCTGCGGCTCGAAGCCGATGAGGGATGACTGACCGATGGCTGCCGAGCCCAGCAGGCAGACCATGGCTATGGAAGGAATCTTCACGCATTCACTCCTGGATGTTGAACGGGATTGGTTCCGACGAAACGACTGCTGCGAGGACGAGGGGACGTCCTGCGAATTCGGCAAACGGCACGCGAAGCTTGCCCGCGACCCAGAGAGCGTGTCAACACCTGAGCCCGCCTTCCTCGTCGATTTCCGTGATCGCGAGCGTCTCGAGCATTCGGGTCATTGCGGCGAGTCCGTTCCGGTCGATCAGGACCACGGGCAGCAGGCTACGGCCCGCCTGTTCACGAGCCGCTGACGTGAAGCGCGACTGGGTCACGACGACGGCCCCCTGGCATTGGAAGAATTCGGCTCCAGCTGAGGCCTGCTGGACCGCCCGGTTCCCGACGGGCGCGGAACTTCGCTTGATCTGAACGGACAAGACCTGCCGGCCTTTCACGACGATGAGATCCGAACCGAAATCTCCCGGTCCGCCCCGTCGCGTGACGTTCCATCCCGCGGCATGGAATCGCTGCGCGACCCAGGCCTCGAACTCAGTGCCACTCATGGCATCGAGGTCACGAAGGTTGACGCCGCCCAGGCCACCGACGCGCGCCCATTGACGCAAGGCGAGGAGCGCCAGGACCGCGAAAAGCAGCAAAACGAGGATCCCGGGGGGCACGGCACCGGACGCTACCCCGCGGGGGGGACGCCACCGCGGGCGCGCCGCGCTCGTTGATTGGGCCCGCCAGGGTCCCTACCATCCGCATTCCCTGTCGCCCATCCCGGTCGCCCACGAACGGGTCCTTCTCCTGGAGTCTCGAAATGGAATGGCGTCGCCCAGCGTTGCTGTGCCTCAGCCTGTCGGCGCTGCTCGTGCCCGGCTGTGCTCTCTACCCGGATGACAACGAGCCACCGAAGGAGGATGTCCCGGCCCGGCAGTTCGCGGCTGCTGACTACTCCTACAACGCCAAGCAGTACTACGACGGCGGCGACTTCAACCGTGCGAAGGACCAGTGGACGAAGCAACTCGAGCTGGAACCCCAGAACTGGATGGCCAAGCTCGGCATCGCCTTCTGCGACCTGTACCTTTCGCACGAGTCCGTCCTGATGAGGCGGGACGTCGGGGCCGCGCGCGCACAAGTGCAGACGGCCGAGAAGGAATTCCGCGACCTGTGGAACGGCACGATCGAGCCCGACGCCGTCGACCCCACGAACAAGGAGCCTCAGTGGCGCGCCGCCCTCGGCGTCGCGCTGGCCACGCGCCATCTGGGCTACCTCGACCAGCTGGATGCGACGTCCTACACGGCGCTGGCCAGCCGCGGGGGAGCCGAGGCGCAGTCGGCGTTGGGAAAGGCGGCTGAATCGACGGTGCGCCGTGATCGCAACTACGCGGCATCGATCGCCATCTTCCAGAAGCTGGCGGCTCAGCAGCACGCCACGCCGGAGGCCACGAAGAACCTGGGCGAGCTGTACATCGTCACCCGCCAGGACGCCCTCGCCGAGCGCGAACTCCGCCGGTACCTCCAGATGGCGCGGGCCACGCGCGAGAAGGAACTCGAGCCGACGAAGGAGAAGATCGCCAAGAACTTCGACCGTGACCAGCAGGAAACGGCCATGCAGTTCATCGATTCGAAGCTCAACTCGAACTCGGCGAAGCAGGTCAGCGTACTCGTGGATCTTGCGCAGCTCGCCTGGGCACGGGGCGAATATCACGAAGCCAAGCGCCTGATGGACGAGGCGATCACGATCGAGCCGGACCGCCGCGACCTCTACCTCAAGCTCGGTGAGGCCGAGGGCAAGCTCCAGATGTACGAGACCGGTCTCCAGCACCTGGATGAGTTCCTCCGCCGATCCTCCCAGAAGCGCGAGGAGTACGACGAGGACATCCACACGGCGATGCGCCTTCGCAAGGAGTTCGACGCGAAGCTCACGGAGCGCGCGAAGGCCTCCCCGGGCAAGTAGTGCCCGAGCCCACGGCGCGGCGTCTGGCGAACGCGGCGATCGTGCTCGCGGCGATCGGACTCGTCGTCGGCTGCGGACTGGCCCGGTTCACCTGCTGCATCTCCACCCCGTACTCGCCGGTGTTCGGCCTCCTCGCCCTCATGCCGGCGACGATGGCGTGGAGGATGCGCGACTCGGGCACCGGCCTGCGTGAGAATCCGCGGATCGCCGTGGCCGGCGTGCTCATCGTGCTGGCCGTCGTTGCGCCGTTCGGGCTGGCGCCTTTCCTCGCGCCGGACTCGTGAGGCCGCGCCGTCGACGGGGCCGCCGGTTTCTCCGTCGCCCCCTATCGCGCTCCGGCGCGGCCGAATAGGCTTCTCGGGAATTCAGCGTGTTGCGAGGCCCTCACCGTCACTTGACGCGCGGTCCTCGCGGGAGATCAGGCGTGAGTCAAGCGACTTGCCAGGGATGTGGAAAGGCGTGGACCGTTCCGAGCGTCGATCGAATCTACCGATGCCGCGACTGCGGTGGTGTGGTGAAGGCGGCAGGAGAACCGGCACCCGAGCCAGAACCCGCCGCCGTCGATCCCGGCGCCAGCGCGTCGGGACCCGACGATGGGAAACCAGCCGCCGACGTGGCGGCCGCGGCACCCGTCGCCGCGCCGCCGCGCCGTCGCCCCGTTCCTGGACGAGTGGGAATGGTGGAGCGGATGGCCCAGTCGGAACGGCGGTCCAAGGTCTCCCGCGCGGCAGCGACCATCGCGTTGCTCGCGGTGCTCTTCACGATCGGCGGAACCATCTCCGGGTTCATGGTGAAGTCGGATGCCGACGAGGCGCTCGTCCTGCTTTCGAAGCGTGCGGACGACGAGGTAATCCGCCTCCCCAATGGGCGCGGCGAGCGTACGGTCGCCTCGTTGCGTGAAGAGGTCGCCGCGGCGCCGCGCCTCATCTTCGTCACGAACTACCTTCTCGCGGCGGCGATGGTCGGCCTGTGCTTTTGGGCCCGCAAGGCACCGATGCCGGCGATCCTCACCGCTCTCGGCGTCTACCTCGTGGTGCTGATCGGAAACATGATCGTCGATCCCAAGACGCTGACACAGGGGATCATCATGAAGGTCATCGCGATCGGCAGTCTCGGGCGTGGCGTGTATGCCGCGCTCGCCGAGCAGACGTACCTGCGTGCCAAGGCCCGAGACGCTCGGAATGCAGATAGCGCCGAGGGGGCCATGGCGTGACGGACGCGGCGCCGCCCGGCGAACTCACGGACGACGATGAATGGAGCGACGCGGCGACGGTGGGCCCTCCGGCGCAGCCAGCGCCAGCTGATCCGCCCGCGCCTGCGGCCGCGCCGCTGCCGCGCCGCGTCGATCGCCGCGCCCAGCGTGCGGATTGGCATTCCCCCCGCGCCGTCGATCGCACGCTCGGGCACGATCGGAGAGTCCTCAGTCCCGCCGTGACCCTGTGGCTCCTGCTGCTTGCGACCAACGGGCTTCTCGGCTTCGTCGGGGTCGCGATGCGCGCCGATTCGCCGGTCCTCGAGGTGGTCGGCACGTCGGCGATGACGTTGATCGTCGCCGTGTTCGCGATCGCCGATCGGAAGGCGCTTTCGGAGCCGCTCGCGCGCTTGGGGTTCACGGCCCGGACGTGGTGGATGCCGCTGGCAGCCGTCGGTGCCTTCTGGGTGTTCATGACGGCGTACCTGGGGTGCGCCGAATGGCTCGCCGGGCCACCCGCGGCGACCGTCGATTCCTTCGCGGCGAACGACTGGCCGTTCGCCTGGGACTTCGTGCTGACCGCGATCGTCACGCCGATCATCGAGGAGACGGCGTTTCGCGGTGTGATCCTGGCGAGGCTCGACCGGGTCATGGCGCCGCGCGATGCGTGGCTCGTGCAGGCCGCCGCGTTCTCCGTGCTGCACATGGAGCCCATGATCTTCGTGAGTCACTTCGTCATGGGGCTCGTGTTCGGATGGCTGCGGCGGCGGACGGGCAGCCTGTACCCGTCCATGCTCACGCACGCGGTTTGGAACGGTCTCGTGCTCGTCACGAGTCCGTGATCGCGCCCCGGGCATCCCGGGGCGCGGCCATCACGTGTCGATCTGCGCGCGCTGGAGCCGACCGGAGTAGTCGACGTAGACGGACTTCCACTCCGTGTAGAACTCGTACACCTGGGTGCCCGCCTCGCGGTGCCCGTTGCCCGTGCCCTTCACGCCGCCGAACGGAAGCTGGACCTCGGCGCCGATCGTCGGGCCGTTCACGTAGGTGATGCCCGCCTCGATGTCGCGGATGGCCTGGAACGCACGGTTCACGTCCCGCGTGTAGATCGACGACGAGAGCCCGAAGTCCGACTCGTTCGTGATGTCGATCGCTTCCTCGAACGTGTCGAAGGGAATGCACGCGAGGACGGGTCCGAAGATCTCTTCGCGGGCGATGCGCATGCGGCGGTCGACGTTCGTGAAGATCGTCGGCTGGAAGAAGTAGCCGTCGGCGAGGGCCGGGTTCTTCGGCACGTCGCCACCGAGCGCGAGGGTCGCACCGTCGGCCTGGCCGACCTTGATGTAGTCCTGCACGTTCTTGCGCTGCGAGTGACTGACGACTGGGCCGACCTGAGTCTTCTCATCGAGCGGGTCGCCGATCACGAGGGCCTGGGCGCGCTCGCGCAACCGGGCGATGAACTCGTCCGCAATCGACCGCTGGAGCAGGAGGCGCGACGTCGCCGTGCAGCGCTGGCCAGCGGTGCCGAACGCACCCCACAGGGCGCCTTCGATCGCGAGATCGAGGTCCGCGTCCTCCATGACGATCTGGGCGTTCTTGCCGCCCATTTCCAGGCTGACTTTGCGATTGAGGCGACCGCACACCTCACCGAGCATCTTGCCGACTTCCGTCGAGCCCGTGAACGACACACAGCTCACCAGCGGATGCTTGACGAGCGCCGCGCCGGCTTCCGACCCGCTGCCGCACACGAGGTTCACGACGCCGTCGGGAATGCCCGCTTCCACCAGCGCCTTCACGAATTCCGCAGCGCAGCCGGGGGTGATTTCAGCGGGCTTGAGAACCACGGTGTTGCCGCAGACGAGCGCCGGCAGGATCTTCCACGATGGGATGGCGATGGGGAAGTTCCACGGCGTGATCATGCCGGCCACGCCCACGGGCTGGCGGATCGACATGCCGAACTTGTTTGGGAGCTCGCATTGCGTCGTCTCCCCCGCGATGCGCCGGCCTTCGGCGGAGACCAGGACGGCCGTGTCGATCGCCTCCTGGACGTCGCCCCGCGCTTCAGCGAGCGGCTTGCCCATCTCGCGGCACATGAGACGCGCGATGGACTCCTTGCGCTCGGCGAGGATGCGGCCCGCCTCGGCGATGAGTTGCCCTCGCTTGGGGCCCGGGACCAGACGCCACGACTTGAATGCCGCCTTCGCCGCCTCCACCGCCCGCGACACGTCGCCCTCGTCGGAGCGCGTCGTCCGGGTGACGATCTCCTTCTTGTTCGAGGGGTTCTCGCGATCGCTCACGCGCCCGGTCTGGCTCGCGCACCATTTGCCGTTGATGAGGTTGAGGACGGATTCAGTCATGGAATGGCTCGGTGTGGGAAACGAGGGGGCAACCTACCAAGAGCCCGGTGGGCGGGCGAGGCGTCCGCTGCTGGAGGGCCCGGCACGGCGTAGGATCGTGGCGGCAAAGGCCGAACGAGATGAGCGAGAGCGACGATTCACGACGCGGCACGGCGCGTTTTCCCAAGTCCGCGCGGATTCTCACTCCGCGCGAATTTCAGGCCGTGCGGGCAGCTCGGCGGTCGGTGGCAGACGACGTTCTCGCCATCGCGTGGAAGCCGAATGCAACCGGTGCGACTCGCCTCGGCCTTGCGATCGCGGTCCGGGGCATCGGTGCCGTGCGGCGCAACCGCATCCGGCGACTCATCCGCGAGGCGTTCCGGCTGCGCCGTGCGACGCTGCCCGTCGGCCTGGACCTCGTCGTGATGGCGCGTGACAACGCGAAGGCCCAGGTGTGGGCGCTGGTGGACGCGTCGTTCGCCGGACTCCTCGATCGCATCCGGAAGGTCGACCGGACGCGATGATCGCGCGGCTGCTCATCGGGCTCGTCCGGCTATACCAGATGACGTTGTCGATCTGGGTCGGCGATCGCTGCCGGTTTTTCCCGTCCTGCAGCCAATACATGATCGAAGCGTTGCGGATCCACGGCGCCCTGCGCGGAACGGCGCTCGGCGTGCGGCGAATCTTGCGTTGCCAACCGCTATGCCGCGGCGGCTTCGATTTCGTGCCGCCGAAGTCCCCGCCGCGCGACGGCGCGGAGTGAGTGCGGTCGGCGGGCGGCCGACGTTCACGGCAGGGCTGGAGCCCTGCCGGTCCAGCCAAGCAGGAGCTTGGCGTTCCGCGCGGCAGGCTTTTTCCGGCGAGATGACCGTCGCGATCGGCGGAGCGCCGCGTTCCAACGCGGCAGGTTGGCAGGGCTCCAGCCCTGCCGGGATTGCTCGACGCCGTCGTTCGCCGGCCGACATTCACGGCAGGGCTGGAGCCCTGCCGGTCCAGCCAAGCAGGAGCTTGGCGTTCCGCGCGGCAGGCTTTTTCCGGCGAGATGGGCGTCGCGATCGGCGATAGGGGTAGGGAGCGCGCCTTGCGGCGCGCCCCCTCCCTCCGAACCGGACGTGCGGATTTCCCGCATCCGGCTCTCCGGTCGATGGTCACGATCGTGGTTGACTGAGCGCCGCGCGGGCTGTTTCCAGATTGAACAGGCCTTTGCACGCAAAGAAGTCATTTGGCCACATCCGATGGGCCAGGCCGTATGGCGAGCGATGGCTCCCGAGACGTTTTCGCAGCAGTGCACGTAACCGCATGCGCACCCATTGATCGAGCGTGCGAAAGCTCGATCTGATGCTGTGCTTGAAGTACTCAAACCAACCGAACAGCGTCCGGTTCACGGACGCGATCACGGTCTCGAGGCTGTCACCACTCGTTCGTGACGTCTTGTCGCGGATCGTGTCTTTCAGCTTGTCGATGCTCTTCTTGCGCGGCCATTTCCAGCCTCGCTCGAAGTGGTATCCCAGGAAGTCGAACCCTCCGGGTTCGTTCACGTCAACGATTCGCGTCTTCTCCGGATGAAGCGTCAGGCCCGCGGTTTCCGCCCAAGCTCTGATCTCACTCAGCGTGCTTTCGGCCTCTTCACGGCTGCGACACATCACCACGAAGTCGTCGGCGTACCGCACCATTCGCTTGCCCGTCGTCTCCATCCGCTTGTCCAGCGGGTCGAGGTACAGGTTCGCGAGCATCGGGCTGATCACCGCGCCCTGCGGCGTTCCCTGTTCTGGTATCCATTCCCGCATCTCTTCAAGGACGCCCTGCTTGAGATACGACTCGACGAGCGAGAGCACCCGTCCATCGGCGATCCGCGTCCTGACCAGCTTCATCAGCTGCTCATGAGGGATCGTGTCGAAGTAGCTCTTCAAGTCGGCGTCGATCACATAGCAGAAGCCCTCTTTGAGCATCGCGGCAACGGCACGCAGCGCATCTTTGCATCCTCGGTTCGGTCTGAACCCATAGCTCCTCTCGCTGAAAGCAGCTTCGAAGATCGGCTCCAGCACGCTCCGCAATGCAGTCTGCACGATCCGATCGCGGATCGTCGGGATGCCCAGCGGCCGCTTCTTCCCGTCGGCCTTCGGTATGTAGGTTCGACGGATCAGTTGCGGCACGTACGTCCCCTTCGTCAGCACCTCGTGCAGTCCATCGAGGTATTTCTCGGCGTTCTGCTCGAAGTGCGCGACGGTTTGTCCGTCCACTCCGCCGGCACCCTTGTTCGCGCGAACGCGTTTCCAGGCCGCCTGCAGCGTGGTCGGTCGGACGACCTTGTCAATCAGACTGAACCACTTGTCTCCCTTCACGCCCTCTTCGAGCGCCTTCAACATCCGGTCTGTCCAGACCGTCGGTTCGGCGAACGCCCAACGTTGGCGACGTGCCTCTGCTTCGGCGTCCACTCTTCCCGCTTGTGCAGCCCTCGTTGAGGGCACTGACGCGGGTTGGTCTTCCGACGTGCTGTCCATCTCGAATCCATCTTCCTGCAGCCCTTTGCTCCACGGGCATTACCCCGCTTCAGCGCTACTACGGCTGCTCTGACTCCTGTTCGGAGGCTCTTCGGCACGCTTGTGCATGAACACCTTCTGAACCGAACAGGTCTCCCTGGTTCACGTGCCCCGACCGTGTTCTGTCGTTCTGTCGCCAACCACCCCATGACGTCCAGATGTCGCCCTACGTGCTACCCACCAGCTCATCTGGTCGTCGATTTGCATCGACAGGCTTCGCCTTTCGCTCGCTGGCTCGCCACTTCACAAGGCCGAATCGCGTTCGTTTCCTACGGACCGACAGTTCACCTCCAGTTGCTTCGGACCCCACTTCGCAGTGACGCCCTTACCGTTGGTTACAGGCCGGAGAGCATTCTGCCTGGTGGGACTTCCACCCACCTGGCCGGGACGCGCTCCCAGGCGCACGAGCGCCGCGTTCCAACGCGGCAGGTTGGCAGGGCTCCAGCCCTGCCGGGATTGCTCGACGCCGTCGTTCGCTGGCCGACGTTCACGGCAGGGCTGGAGCCCTGCCGATCCAGCCAAGCAGGAGCTTGGCGTTCCGCGCGGCAGGCTTTTTCCGGCGAGATGGGCGTCGCAATCGGCGGAGCGCCGCGTTCCAACGCGGCAGGTTGGCAGGGCTCCAGCCCTGCCGGGATTGCTCGACGCCGTCGTTCGCCGGCCGACGTTCACGGCAGGGCTGGAGCCCTGCCGATCCAGCCAAGCAGGAGCTTGGCGTTCCGGGCTACCAGTCCTCGCCGGACTTCAGCGGGCGCGAGCGGAACGCCTCTTCGACGATCTTCTGAGCGCGGACGTTGTTGTCCTTCTTCTTCCGCTCGTCCTTCAGCTTCGTCGCCTCTTCCGTCTTGCGCTTGTATTCCTCGCGCTTCTTGATGGCGGTTTCGACGTCCGGCGAGTTCAGGTCGAACCAGTCCTTCTTCTTGAAGTTCTCGTAGGTCCACGTCGACGTCGTCGCCTGACGGGGAACGACCTGGTTCTTCAGCGTGTCGAGCTGCTGCTTGCCCAGCATGTACAGATCCTCGGGCGACGGCTCGCGCTTGTCGACGAGGAGCGGCACGGCCGCGGCATACCAGACGGGCTCGGCCTCGACGCCGCCCACGCGGCCCTTCTCGAGGGCGCCGAGCGCCATCGTTCGCTGGGTCTTGCGGAAATACTGCGCAGCCTTCTCCTCCGTTCCGAACCGCTCGTTGGCGGCGAACGTGGCGTTGCGGGCACCGGACTTCCGCATCCAGCCGGTGTCGTAGACCTTCAACTTGCGCTCGGTCGCGAGCTCCATGAACACCCGCTGCTCGTGCTTCGCCTTCTCCTCGTTCAGCGACTTGTCACGAGCGGCCTTCGCCGCATTCTCGATGTCGAGGATCTTCGGGCCGTCATCAGCCTTGTCGCGCGACAGGCCCTTGTCCTTGATCTGCTTCTCGACGTCGGCCTTCATGGCGGCGTCGAGTTCGGTCTCCTTCGACTTCACGGCGTCCGAGACGCGCGAATCGAGGTCCTTCTTGAATGCGTCGGCCAAGTCCTTGGCCGAGTCCTGGCGCTTCTTCTTCTTGTACTCGTCGACGGCGAAGTCCAGCACGCCCGGGTCGTCGAGCGTCGGCTCGCGGCTGGGCGAGTAGGCCGTCACGTGCCAGATCGCCACGTTGCTGCCCGGATCCTCGATCGATCCCTTGCACGCAAACGTGGACGACTCGTTGTTGAAGAAGGCGGGCGGGACGAGCGTCTTCTCCCGCAGTTGTCCGAACATGGCCGGAGCAACGTTGACGTTCGGAAAGTCCGGATGCTGCTGGATCTTCACGGCGTCGGCTTTCGTGACCGTTGCGAGGCGGAACCCGTACTGGTCGGCAGCAGCCTGCAGCGCCATGGGGTTCTCCTTGCGCGTCACGGCCGCATACACCTTCTCGGAGAGGAGGGAGACCAGGTACTCCTGGCGGAGCCGCTCCTTCATCAACTCGAACTCGGTCGGGTTGTCCGCAGGCTGCGACGTCGTGCCCTGCTTGCGCGTTTCTGCCTGGTGCTTCTCGAGCGCCAGCTTGAGCGGAGTCTCGTACATGTGGCGGAACGTGTCGAAGCGCTCGCGCAGTTTCTCGTCCGTCACCGTGAGCTTGAACTCGTCGACACCCTTCTTCCATTTCGCCTCGAAGTCCTTGGCGAAGTCTTCGTTGCTCACATCGCGATAGCGAACGTAGAGGACGTCCGCATCCACCTGCTCGGAGACCATCTTCTGCTGGCGAATGGGCGCGTTCTCAGCGAACCATTTCTCGAGCGTCGCCCGGTCCTCCGGCTTCGCCTTCGGGTCGAGTGCGATCTCGGCCTTCTGGGTGTCGAAGAACACGAACTTGCCCTGAACCTCTTCGTACTGCGTCTTGAAGCGCTCGTAGAGCTTGTCCCAGGTCGCTTCGGGCTGCGCTTCGTCGATCAGCGCACGAACGTGGCCGATGGCCGTGAGGTCGCGGCTGAACGTACGCTGGAGCGAGGGCACCCGGCGATAGTCGTCGATGGTGAATTCCTTCGACGTGGGGTCCATCCGCTTCATCATCTTGTTCTGCTGCTCGACGAGCGCCTTGTCCGTGATCGGGATCTGGGCGGCATCGGCGAGCGACTTCAGGATGAAGTAAGCCCAACCCATCTCGAGTTCGTCCGACACCTGGGCGCGAAGCCGGCCGGATGCGAACTGGGCCGGGTCCCCGATCCGGAACGTGGTCGCCAGTTCCATCAACTCCGTGTGGAATTGGCCCTGAGTCAGGCTGACGACGTCCCCGCCCGGGACCTTGAACGTGCCGATCTCGCGGTTTGCGTCCGGCCCGGAGTTGGACTTGAACAGGTCGGCGATGATCCACCAAACGCCGAATCCGCCCATCAGGATCACGCAGAGCCAGAGGATGGGCATGCGCCACTTTTGCATCAGATCGAACATGTCGTCTCCTCAAATGACCGGCACGACAACGCCGGCCCCGGGTGGCGCGCCCGAGGCGGCCCCGTCCGGTGGAAGCGAAGGGCGGGATTATAGGCGTGCGTTTCGGCCAATCAAACCCGCGGCGGCCGGGGAGTTAGCGCACGCCTCGCATCAGGCCAGCTGTTCCTGGGCCAGACGCTTCAGATCGTCCATTCCAGGGAGATCGGCCAGGCTTCGCAGCCCGAAGTGTTTCAGAAAGTGCTTGGTCGTGCCGTAAGTGAACGGCGCCCCGGGAATCGTGGCACGCCCCGTGGTTCGGACGAAGCTGCGCTCGATCAGGGTCCGGATGTGGTTTCCCGACTGGGCGCCGCGGATCGCGTCGACCTCGGCGCGGGTCACAGGCTGCTTGTAGGCGATGATCGCCAGCGTCTCGATCGTCGCCGGCGTGACCTTCTCCTCGGCCCGGGCCTTGGCGACCTTGGACACGGCCCCGAAATGGACCTCACGGGTCAGGAACTGCCACCCTCCAGCGACCTGCGCGAGCACGATTCCACGGTCAGCCCCGCCCGTGCGCTGGGTCAGGATCTCGAGTGACTCGATGAGAGTCGTGATCGGAACGTCGTCACCAAGGATCCGCCGCAGGTTCACGAGCGAGAGCGGCTCCGGCGAGGCGAAGAGTACGGCTTCCAGCACCGAGACGAGTTGCTCGGCACGCGACAGTCCGCTGAGGTCATCCGTTCCCGGTGCGATCATCGAAGGGCAGGCTCCCCGCTCGAAGCCCGATCCGGGCCAAGAGTGCCTAAAGGCTATCGTCGAACCAGACGTTGTAAAGCTTGAAGAGACGGTACTGCCACGCGACGTACTCGTCGCTCGTGACCGGCGCCCGCTCGAGACCTTGCTCGATCTGCGGCGCCGCCGCGGTCCAGGAGACGTCCTGGCCGGGAAGCCGCTGGATCAGCCGCACGATCTCGAACTGGGAGCGGCCCGCCTCGTCGGCGACCTGGAGGATTCCGGTCCGCTGTCCGGGCTGCAGTGCCGTGACGCGCTCGGCCACCTTGGGATGGAGCGCGTCCAGCGGCAAGGGCGGGAGGCGCCCCCCCTGCTCGGCGCTCTGGTGGGTCGAGTGCTTCATCGCGAGCGTGCCGAGGTCCGCGCCCTGGTCGAGTTTCTGAGCCAGTTCGCGGGCGAGCCGCTCGTCGCTCACCGTCAGGAGCTGGAGCTCGAGGCGTTCAGTCAGGAGCGCGTGGTAGCGGATGATCCGCGCGATCGTCCATTTTTCTCGAGCGGCCGCGACGCGCGCGCGAATCCAGTCGTCGAAGCGCTGTTTGTATTCGAGCTCGACGAACCGCTCGGGCGACGTCCCAGACCCGTAGGCCGTGACCGCTTGCGTCTTCAGATCGTTCGCGATCCGCTGCCGTTCGGTCGCGGCGAAATCCGCCGGCAGATCGAGTCCGAGCCGCTTGGACTCGCGGTCGATGACGTCACGAACGACGAGCTGGTTCAGCGCTGAGAACGCCTCTCGGCGGAAGGAGCGAAAGAACTCGTGAGCGAGTTCGTCGCCGCGGATCTCTCGATCCCCCACCTTCGCGAAGACGTCACCGCTGACGTCCGGCGGCGGTGTCGGCGGCGGCGCCCCGAGCCTTTCGACCGCGGCAGCCGATGCGCCGCTCTGCTGCTGCGCTGGCGGCGGGACGTGATTCGTGGCGTTCTGCGCGCAGGCGCAGAGCAGGACCCCGGACAGGCCGAGAATCCGCCACCGCGCCGGGCGCATCACTTGAACGCGACGCCCTTGTAGCGCTTGTGGCCCTGGCAGCTCGGGCACGTCACGCGGAGGTTGTCGCCCTGGCTCCCGCTGAACTCGAGCCACCCCTTCGATCCGCAGCGCTCGCAATCGTCGTTGTACTCCCCGATGAGTTCGACCTTCTTGGCGTTCTCCGCCCAGAACGCCAGCATCCAGGACGCGCGCATGGTCGAGTCGGACACCTTCGTCCACCACTCTTCCTTCGTGGGCGGCTTGGGAAGGCGGTCAGGCTGCGCGGAAACGCTCCCGCCGCTCTGCTTCCCGCCGTTCTGCCGCTGCTGCTGGCGGAGGAAGTCCTGCATCTGCTTGTTGATCTGCGCCTCGAGCTGCGCGGCCTCCGGCGCCTTCCCCAGCACGATGAACGAACCCGAGCCGTAGCTCGCGCGCCGCGGCGAATTCCAACCGCGCTCGCTCCACATCTTCTCGACCTCACCCTTGGGGTCGAGCCCATGCCGCGCCGCGATCTCGGCGACGACTTCCTTGTGGAGGTCGGCGCGGAGTTTCCGAC
Source organism: Planctomycetota bacterium (assembly GCA_044222185.1). Lineage (GTDB taxonomy): Bacteria > Planctomycetota > CAIWVZ01 > JBGANV01. The sequence goes on along the minus strand of JBGANV010000001.1, from coordinate 26,659 downwards.
GCGCGTCGTCCAGCGTCACCTTCGGGTCGCGCGCCATGGCGCCGATCTTGTTGCGGAGCGTGCCCTCGTAGTCGGCGGCGACCAACCGGCGGAAGTGGTCCCACCGCTTCTTCTCCACCCGTTCCTTGATGACCGAGAGCTCGGCCTTCAGGGCCTCCGGCATGGCCTTGTCTTCCTCGAGCCTGGCGATGACCTCGCGTGCCTTCGTGAAGAGGGTCGCATTCGCCAGCTTGTTGGCCTCCGTGAGCGAGTCGCGGAACGCCTTGTTCTTCGAGAGCAGATCGAGGCGGTCGAGGCGGTTCTTGATGAGGGTCGCCTGGAACTCGGGGTCGATGGCCTTGACCTTGTTCAGCGCTGCGGTCGCCTGATCGTAGAGGTCGAGTTTCTCGGCGACACCCGCAAGATCGAGCTGGTCGGAGGGGCTGTCGTCGGCCGGCTTCTTCTCGGCGATGTACTTCTCGAGGTATTCCTGAGAGGTGTAGATCGACGTCACGGGGACCTGGGTCTTCTCGACCTCCTTCACCATGGCCTTCTTGAGAACGACCTTCTTGCCCTCGTGCTTGAGGGTGATCTCCTCGTCGTTCTCGGCCTCGATGCGGCCCTCGTAGACGTCCTCCTGCTTCGTCGTGATCCGCACGCCCGGCTCGAGGATGAGCTTGTCGGCCTCGTTCTCTTCATAGCCGAGGCCCCGGCGCAGCTCGGTCTTGTACGGCTCGGCGATGACGCCCCAGGGAATGAAGATCTCGCCTTCGGTGTCGAGGAGCTTCACCTTCACTCCGCTGGCGGAATGGTCGAGGACCTTCACGTGCAGATAGCGGCCATCCACCAGGACGATGTCGATTGAGAAGCACGTCGCCGCGGAGAAGAGGACCACGAACGCTGTCAGCAATAGGCGCATGCCAGATGCTCCGTCTCTACTTGCGCGCCCCACGAATCAAGGCTTCGTTGGGAGACGGCAAGATGATGGGAAGGTAACCGAAATCGTACGAGCGCTCGCCGCCCGGCGCCGGCACCACGATGGAGACTTCCGCGAAGTAACCCCGGCCGTCGACGTCGCCAGGGATCTGCTCCAGGTTGTAGCGGCAACGGTAGCGGGGCAGGTTGTCGAGGATGAACTCGCCATCCGTCCCCTTGCCGGGTTTCAGGCTGAAGTTGGGAGATTTTGCCCGGTTGGCCACGTCGCGCTTGATGGCGCTGACGACGTCCGGGAGCGCGAGCCCGATGTCGGTGCGCTCGGCGGCGCGCGCCTCGAGGTCGAGAGCCGTGGTGAAGAGAGAAATGATCCCCGTCATCCCGATGACGAGCAGCATCATCGCGACGAGGATCTCGACCAGCGTGAACCCGTCCGTGCTCCGACGTGTGGAGGTCATTGGCCCAGGCCTCCGTAGTTCGGCGTCGAGAAAGGAAGCTCCACCGTCATCCGGAACGGCTTGCCTACGTAGACGCCCGTGCCCGCAGGCGACGGATTCTTCGGCGAGCCGGACGCGCGCCGCTCGCGCGCGACCTGCGCCGAGCCGGAATCGAGCCGGAGGATCTCCATCCACTCGCCGTCGATCATGACGAACCGATCTTCCTCGCCCTCCGTCGGGAGCCGCTTGGCGGACTGGACCGCGATCTCGCGATCGCCGGGCTTGAGCTCCGAACGAAGCCGCGTGTCCGGCCGTCCAGGTCGACCCACGGTGACGACGACACGCACCCGCCGCGGGTAGAGGTCGTCGCGCGTGTCCCTCGCGGACGCCGGGCCGACGGCGAACGGGAACACCTGCGTTTCGAGGAGACCGCGGGTCGAGTCCCACACGACGAACGAGCTTCCGGAGATGCGCCTCCCGCCGATCGTGTCCTGCTCACCCCACGCGTCCGTGCCGGGGCCCCAGCAGAGGATCTCAAGCTGGAGGATCCCCGTGACGAGCGGCGTCAGCGTCTTTCGCACCCAGGCGATGTCGTACTCGGGCGCGTTCTCCGTCTCGAAGAACGAGCCGCCAGCCATGATCGGGGCGTGAACGCCGCGATAGAGCGTCAGGACACCCGGGTCGTCGGCTTCCTCCTGTACGAGGGCGTAGCAGACCTCGATGAGTCCCGAGGCGGGCGAGATCTCGTTGCGATTTCCGGGTCCGGGATCCCCGCCGTTCCAGACGCCCGCGGCCTTGCCCTTCGTCCCCGACTGGCGGAGGACCGGATGGTGATCCTCCCCGCCGGGCGCCGTGCGGATGAGGCGGAGGAAGAGGTGTGGCGCCAGCGCACCGTCACCGAAGCGACGGCGCTCGAGCAGGAAGCGTCCATCGACGCCGGGCTCCACGTTCGACAGGTCGTCGTCCAGGACAGACAAGACCGTCGTCGCGTTGACTCCGTGCTCGCCCCGTTTCTCCCCCACCTCGTAGAGGTCGAAGGAGTTCTTCATCAGCTGCACGAGGAATCCGCTCATGGCGGACAGCAACATCATCGCCACGAGGAGTTCGAGGAGCGTCATGCCCGATCGAGAATGGCGGGCGGATGTCGACGGCGTGGGCTTCAACGCTTCGTCTCCCGCATGAGGACCTGAGTCTCGTCGTAATAACGGACCTCGGTCGACAAGAGCTCGGGCGACGTCTTCCACTCGTGCTGCGTCAGGTTCACGGGGTCGAAGCTGTTGCCGAGGAATCGGAAGTAGAACCGAGCCTCCAGCGACGAGCCGTGCTTGTGGATCGCGTGCGGCTGCTTGTTCGGCATGCCTTCCTCGAATCGCATCAGGCCCGGTGGCATGCGAGACATGTCCGTCGTCCACGGCACGTCGGGCTCGGTGCGCACGAGGGCCACGATCTGCACGTTGTTCGACGGGCGTCTCTCCTCGTACCCGAACGAGTCGAAGTAGGCGCCCGGAGCATTGACGGCGAAACCAAAGTACGACAGCTCCGGGTTGTCCTGGCTCTCGGCATACCGGTCCCAGTAGCGGAACGGGATCTCGACGACGATCGCCTGGTTGTCGTGAGCCGACGCCGTGGTGCCGAACCGTCCGCGGAATACGCCGCCCTTCTCCTCCCCCTTCTCATCGAGGATCGGGGGCATGCGGAGGGTGTTCGGTCCGAGGATCTCGGTGAAGTGCATGAGCTCGTTGTCGACGAGCAGAAGCCCACCGTTCGTCGGGAAGTTCGCCGTCGACGCGACGTCGAGTTGGCGACTGCTTCCTTGCAGCGCGTTGTTGAGCATCGTCACGGGCACGAAGTCGAGGAAGACGCAGTTCGTGCCGAACCCGTGTTTCTGTGCCGTCGTTCCCATGAACCCGCGCTGGCACTGGAGCAACGCCGGCCCGCCCTTCTTCGACGTGCCGATCTGCCGGTACGCGATGATCTCGTCGTCGACCTGGATCAATCCCGCGTCGTTGTTCGGAAGGCCGGAGAGTTCCTGATCGAAGTAGACCTGCCGACCGTCCGGCAGGACGACGAAGGGCGGCGTGGGCGGAGGCGCCTGCGGCTGGGAGCCGAGCCACTCACAGTTGCAGATGGGGATTTCGTCCGTCGTCTCGTCGATGCCGGAGACGACCGTCGCCGTCGAGCCGCCCGTACCCGTGGAGCTCAGGCCCATGGCGCCCTGATCCCAGACGATGAAGCGATCGGCCTGGAACGGCGCGACGCGCACCTCATCGACGTGACCGTTCATCGTGGCGCTGCCCTCCACGTCGCCGCCCGCGCGCCCCTTGGCGCCGGCTGCGATCAAGGGCAACTCGCCGCTCGGGAACTTCAGGAGCCGCAGGTAATCGGTCCGGTCCTGGACGACGCCCTCGCCGGGCAGGCGCTGCTGCGTGAAGTCGTTGTTCAGGCTCTCGCCGAGGGACACGCGCCCGTTCTTGGACCAGGTGACGTCCGACCGCTTGCGGATCGCGCCACCCGGGGATTCGATGGTGACACTATCGCCCCAACCTGGCGCGGGTGCGCCGGGTACGGGTACTGGCTGTCCATTCGGCTGCGTGGGCGGGATGAAGCCGATCCCGGGGTGCTGCACCACGTGGAAGACCGGGGTCACATCCTCATTCGTCGTATGCAGGCTGCTCGACCCGGGCGTCGTGTAGCCGAAGATGTCCGTGCCCTCCTGACCGCGCATCTGGAGGACGTTCACGGCGATCCCCGGTCCGGAGGCGTTGGGGATCTGGGTGCCGCCGCCCTGCGCGGCCTGCGCCAGAAGCACGGCTCGGATCAACTCCACCGTGCTCGACAGGAGCGGCACCTCATCACAAAGGAACGCGCTCTTCGATTCGTCGACGTGGTGGTAGCGGATCCACTCGACCTTGTGGGACGAGATGTTGCTGTAGTCGGGCGTGCCCAGGGACAGGAACTCTGCGCGAGTGTTGTACTGGGACCCGCCCTGCGCCGCCTGCGGCGTGAGATACCCCTTCGCCCCGGTCAGGATGACTGAGATGGGGAAGACTGCGGAGAACCGGGGCGAGGTTGCGGCGCCGCCGGCGATGCGGATGTAGTGCTTCGTCCGTGTCGTCGTGAACGCGATGTTGCCGAGGGCTGCGGCTTGCGCGAGCGCCGGATTCACCGGGTTCGGCACCGGCTGGATGCCGAGGAGCGTGTTGCCGCTGCGACTCGAGTAGTACGCGAGCTCCGCGTGTGCCGCCGGCAGCGTCACGCCCGTCGGAACGCCGACTGGCGGGACGGAGAGGATGATGATGTAGCCGCCACCGGTCTGGAACCCGGACAGATCCGCGTTGCCGCCGAGCGCCGTCAACTGGAGCTGATCGCCGTTCGGACGGCCGGGATCGAGCACCTCGAAAGCAATTCCGCCGGGGCCGCCGGGCCCGCCGCCGGGGCCCGAGTTGTTCAGCACCTGCGTGTCGTTGCCCTGGAACTGCGCCACGTTGAACGAGCCCAGGTCGGTCGCGAGCTTGGCTCCACCGCGCGGGATCGCGATGCCGCCCTTGTTGTCCACCGTGTCGGCGAGCGTCGAGTAGCCGAACAGCTGGACGAATTCGCCCGCTGCATGGTCGATGGGATAGGTGCCGCGCCGGCCCCGTCCGGTGACGCCGCTGGTGCCCGGGTACTGGATCACGGTGAACGACGAGCCTGCGCGCTGGAACTCGACGACCTCGCGGCCGATCCAGCATGCGCCACTGACCGGCCAATCCTCCGCGCGCTCGACCGAGAAGCTCATGTCGGTCTTCGACATGTTCGACGCGAGCACGCTGGAGAAACGCGCTTCACCCCGCTTGAAGCCGTCCCACCAGATCGCCAGATCCTCAGGCTTGCAGGAGCGGTACGAGCAGCCGACGTTGTACCAGGTGTCCGCCTTCCAAAGACCAGGTGGAGGTGTGAACACGGTCTCGCACGCCTCTTCGAAGTTGTCGTTCGGGTTGTCGATGGTGCGGTCGCGCATCTTCACGCGGATCGTTCCATCGTTCTCCCGCGACAGCGTGATGCGCTGATCCGGATCGGCGCCGACGAGGTCGTAGAAGACCATGCGACCGGCGGCCGAGCCCTCGGGGCGCACCCACATGTCGACGCGGATCGGATTGGCACCGGCCTGCGAGAGGAACGCACCGGGGTTCTGGCCGCGACCGCGACCGCCGCCGCGACGCCGACCGCCCTGGCCGCGCCCTCCGAACATGCGATCTCCACCGCCGCCACCCCCGCCGCCGGCCTGTCCCCCATCACGCAGCCGCAGGATGTGCGGCCCATTCGCCAGGAGCCAGCCTTCCGGGTCGATCTTCGCGACGTCGATGTTGTCCGGCGTCTGGTAGGCCTGGCCGTCGAAGTGCTCCATGTACCCGCTGAAGCCCGCCGCGCGCGCCGGCCACAGGCGCACGTCACCCTCGGTCTCGCTGCCGAACACGCCCTTGCGGTCGGTCTGCCCCGCGAACACCAGCATCCGGGGGATGCGGCTCGCGGGAATCTGGTTGGGCGACTGCTGATCGACACGCTCGACGGGCTTGGGGAACGTCGTCGTGTAACGCGCCTGCCGTGCCCGGAAGATCTGCTCTTCGAACTGGGCCTGTGTGTCGAGGCGCATGACGATCGGACCGCTCGCGGCAACCCGCGTCAGCTCGGTGATCTCCCGGCGTGCACGCTCACGACCGCTCTTGTCGTTGACGACGGCAGCGGTCTCGATCCGGTAGTAGTCGTGAGAGCTGAACGAGAACGGCACCGTCGATTGCCCGAGCGACCAGTCGCCCGCATCAACGGCGTTCCGGAAGACGGCCGCCATCTGGCCCGCGTCGATCACGAGTTCGTTGCCCTGCTGGATCGCGACGATCGTGTCTCGCAGTTGCTCGACGTTCTTGATTGGCCGCGCCGAAATCAGTCCATCGGCGAAGAGCTCGGCCGCGGGCGACGTCACGCGGAACGTCTTGCCGGCGTCGCGCCGCCCGCCGGTGATCTGCACCCCTTCGAGGACTCGCCGCAGGGTGTCGCGCGACGCCGTGTTCACGTTGACCGGATGGCGGATCAGCGGCGCGACGCCGGCAATGCCCTCGGCGTAGGGATTCTTCGTGGGCTCGGCCAGGGTGATCGTGGCGATGGATCCGGGACCGCCCCGCTGGCTGTTGACCACGAAGCCGTACTCCGTGTTCACACCGTCCGAAATCCGGACGACCGTGCCCGCGTTGATCCCGTCGTTGCCACGAACGCGGATCTTGAACCCGTCCGTCGTGTCGGCGGTCGGGTCGATGGGACCGGCGAGCGTCTGCCCGGGTCCGAACGGGTCCGCAGTGATCTTCCAACTTCGCGTCGTGAACTCGCGGCCGAGCCGATCGACGTCGACGGGCGTCAGCACACCTTCGCCGAACAGCGTGACTTCTTTCGCGGCGGTGGCGTGCAGAGGCTCGCGCCACCCGCCGTTCGCTCGCGGCGAGCGGAACGGCACCATGGCGATCTCCCGCGACCGATCGTCGAGCACGAACGTCTCGGCCTTGTGCTTGCGGGCCTTTCCACCGCCCAACACCCCGCGCGAGCAGCCCGTGAACGTGGTGCCATCACGCTTGGAGTAGGTGATGCGCTCGCCGTCGATCCAGATGGCGCCGTTTTCGGCCGGGAACCCGGTCGCGCTTTCGACGGAGATGACGGCATCGGCATCCGTGAGATCGCCGGTGGTCACCGTGCGTCCGAGGGATGCCGCGATGAGGAACGGCGGTGCCGTCCAGAGGTGCGGCCAGGTCTGCTCGTCGCGGACTTTCAGGTCCCAGATCTCGCCGCGGACGTTGCGGCGATAGAGCAGCGGCTGATTCTGCTGGCCGAGCAGCGGGCGGCCGGCCTTGTCGGTCAGATCCAGGTTGAGCGTGACCTCGGGCTCCGTGTCCCACTCCGGAGTGGCGAAGATGTCCTGATCGGGGTCGCCGCCGCGGGCGCGCTCGCGCGCCTCGGTGGTGCGCTCGAGCGCGTGGGCGGCGAACTCGGCGATGCTGCGCGCCCCGGCTTCGGCCTGGGCTTCGGCGATGGCGGACTCGGAGATGGCGTTGTCGTTCAAAGCGACCGTGATGAACGGCGCCGCGAGGACCAGAAGCCCGAGGAGGATCGACAGCACGAGGATGAACGCGACGCCCGAACGATCGTTCGGCGTCGCCGGCGGATGCGTCAGATTCCACGTCATCGGATCACTCCGGCGAGGTCGACCGTGACCGTCGCGGTCTTGGCTTCGTGCGTGAGCTGGATCGTGACGCGCTCCCGGTGGAAGCGCTCGTTCAGGCGCCCCTCTCCGTCGAAGCGGACGGTGAGCGGTGCCGTGAACTTGAAATCGACCCCGGGCTCCAGTTCGAACGGTTCATCTTCCGAGGCCGTGCGATACAGGACCTCGTCCACGATGCCGGAGAACCCGCCGATCGTCAGTGCGCCATCGGGCGGCACCTCGACGAGGCGGACCTCCTGAACGCGCGCCTCGATGACCCCGTGAGCCGTCAGCGCGACGTCGACGCCGTCGTAGAACAGGCCCACTCGCGCCCACTCCCCCATCTCGATGACGCCGGGTGACGTCTTGAGCTTGGCCACGTAGCCCTCGGGTTGGGTCGTGACGAACGCCGAGAGCGAGCCGTCGTCGTCGACGTGAATGGCGAACGAACTGACGCCGCTCTGCGTTCCGCCGCCGAATGCGACGACCCGTCCCGCGCCATCCGGCTTGATGTCGAGCTCGATCGTGAATCCGTGTTCGGGGTCGTGCGTGGGAGCTTCCAGGATCGACGGCGCCGAGATGCGGCCCGCGGCCACGAGGCGCACGCCGCCCCGCACGCGGCCGTCACATGGCGACCCGCCCACGATCCGCGCGAAGATCTGGTTGCCACCGAGTCCCAGGTCCGGCCCCGTGTCGTCGAAGTGCCACGAGCCGGCGATGCGGCTCCAGGATGCGGCGATGTTCGCGCGGCGTCCCGTTTTTTCGTTGAACGGCGTGAGCGTGACCCGGGAAAGGATGCCTTCCGTCCGAGACAGTGCGCGTGCGCGTTGAAGTGCGACCCGCGTGACGCGCGCTGCGCCGTCCAGGACGCCTGCGCGGCCCGCGCGGGCGAGCATGCCGGCGGATATGCCGAGGACGACGGAGATGATCGTCATGACGACGAGCACCTCCATGAGGGTGAACCCGCTGCCGGGGGCCTTCGCCGACTGCCGACCAGGACCCGGTTCACCACGCGCACGGAACATCAGTTTCGCTCGAAGGGGGTGATGTCGTCTTCGGTGTTGTATTCGCCGTCAGGACCCGCGCTGATGAGCTGGAACGTGTCCTTGCAGCAGAACGATTTTGTCTTGGAGTTCTTCCACGGGACGACCTTCACGGGGCCGTTCTTCCCGGAGACGACCCCTACCTCGGCTGCCGCCGAGTAGTCCGCCGCATTGAAGTAAACGTAGGGGTTGCCCCACGGGTCCAGGACTTCCCACAGGTCACGGGTGCCGAACTTGGTGAGTTGGACCTGGGTCTGATCGCCGTCCAGGTTCTCGAGCTTGCAGCCCGAGCTGTCCTCGAAGCCGAACGAACCCGAGTAGTTCTTCGAGTTCATGCACAGGACGACGGACTCGATTCCGCAGTTCTCGAGGTTCGTCAGATTCCCCACACCGACGTAGTCCTTCAGCGTCGTGGGCGGGTAGGTCCCCTCGCCGGAGTTCTTGTATCCCTCGAGCGCGGCGCTCAGGTTCGTGAGGAACGTTTGAGCCGCCAGCTTGGGCCCGCGTCGCATCAGTGCCGGAAGCGCGACGACCCCGAGCCCTGCGAGCACGGCAATGATCGTCATGACGATCAGCATTTCGATGAGCGTGAACCCCGATCGCGAACGGCGGAGGTGCCTCGCCGGCGCAAGGTTGGGTGCTGCGATCACTTGGGCTCCTTGTAGGTGACGATCGTGACGTTGTCCGCGGTGAGGTGTACGCGCTTGTCGATCTGCGCCTGCGCGAACACCTGCAGGTCCATGGTCCTCTTCCAACGCTTCAGATCATCGATCTGCTGCGTCAGCACCCTCTCTCGATTCACATAGACGTCCACGATGCCTTCCCGTGGGTCGCTGAATCGGATTTCCATGGTGCACGGTCCTCCGGCGTAGGTCGTACCCGTCACCGGTTTCCACTCCGACATCTTCGCCTTCTGGAGCACGCGGAAGACCAGCGCACCCTCGGGGGCCAGGGCCACCTGAAGGCCGGCAAAGGGCGCCATGTTGTTGCCGCGCTCCTGATAGCCGGGCCACTTCTCGGCGACCTTCACGCCGACGGAGAAGCAGATCAGCGACAGCCCGCTGTAGACGCCGGGCTGCGCCTGCATGTCCAGGTCCACGGCGAAGCTCGCGAAGCGGTCACCGGGGATTTCCTGCCACAGCAGCGTCGGCTTGTCCGACTCCGTACCCTGCTTGCCGTCGAACGTCGCCGCCTGGTCCTTCAGCGCCACGTTGATGCCCGAATGAACGTCCTTCTCCCATTTGCGGCCGAGGACGGACCCCGTGCGGCTGAAGGAGTCGGTCCACATGAGCTTGTTCTGGTGGGCGACGATGGCGTCGTGCGCACTCTTGGCGTAGGGGCCGATCATCCCGGCTGCGCCCGAATCCAGCTCGCCCAGTTTGGCCAGGATCTTCAACGCCTCGACCTGGTTGCCCTTCGTGTATTGGAAGAACGCCTGGGCGCCGACGTTCAGCGGGTCCTTGGATCGCGCCGTGGGGATCTTGCCGACCAGGTCCTCGGCCTCCGCAAGCTTGCGGCGCCGAACCTGGGTGATGATGCGACGGGCCAGGAGGTCCGGGAAATCGGGGTCGAGGGCGGCCGCACGGTCGTAGAACCGGATGGCGTCCGGGAAGTTGCCCTCCGCATACGCGCAGTCGCCGAGCGCGACGACGACGTCGGCGTTGTCCGGCTCGCGATCGAGCGCCTTCAGCAGTTCCTTGCGGGCCTGGGCCGTGTCGCCGATGTTGAGCAATGCCCGTCCGTAGACGGCGCGAAGCTCGAGCGTCGTCGGTGCAGCGACGGTCGCGCCGGTGGCGGCGGACGCCGCCGCAGCGGCATCGTTCCCCGACAGCTCGTCGACCATCGACTGGGCGACGCGCGCCTCGCCCGTCAGCAGCGGATCCAGCTCGAGCGCGGAATTGAATCGCTGGCGCGCGGTCACCGCGTCGTTCTGCTGCAACGCCACGACGCCGGACAGGTAGACGAGTGCGCCAGACAATGGATGGGCTGCAACGCCCTCGTCGACGCGCGTCTTCGCCTCGGCCACCTGCCCCTGCGCGAGCGCCGCGACGATCGTCAGGACCAACGCCTGTTCGTGGAGGCGAGACCTGTCGGGCGACCCGCTCGCAGCGCGCTGGAGGACGAGATCGACGGTCTCGTGGGCATTCTTGAAGTCGCCGGCGGCGAGGTACGTACGTCCCAATGCGAGACGCGCGAGGTCGGTCTTGATCGCGTCCTGACCCGCGAGATTCACGGCTTCCTTCAGCGGAACCATGGCCTCGGTGTTCTTGCCCATCGAGCGGAGGATGTCGCCGAGGCCCACGTTCGCCACGAAGTCGTTCGGGTTCTTCGCGAGAGCCGTCTCGAACGATGCCTTCGCCTCGAGCGGGAGGCCGAGCGTGACCTGCAGTCGTCCCAGGCGCGAGAAGAGCGGCGCCGACTCCGGGAAGGCCTGAAGCCCCGTCTTCAGGGTCTCGAGCTCACGGTTGTAGTCGAAGAGCTCGTGACGGCAGTCGGACTGTGCCGTGAACAGCTCGACTGAGGAAAGGCCCGCTTTCCGCATCTTCTCGAAGTGCTCGGCGGCCAGGTCGAACAGGCGCGCCTCCATCAGACCGCGACCGAGCTCCGTCTGGCCCGGAAGGTCCGTGGCACCAGTGTCCAGGATCTTCATCGAGTAGCGGTTCTTCGGGGTGTCGGCGAGAACGATCTCGCTCACGACGTCGCCCGTGTACTTCACGGCCTTCCCCAGTCGCCCCTTCTTGTCCTCTGCGAAGTTGAGGTCGAACTTCTTCAGGCGATCGGTGCGGTCGAGTTCGCTCAACTCCACGTTCGTGCGGACGGCGTCGAAGTCGTGCTTCACCTGGTAGCGGTTCAGCGCCTTCGCAACGGAGAACTCCCCGAAGAGGGTGCTGCCGTTCGTGAAGGTGATCTTGTCGAGCCGCTTCTTGCGATCGGCGTCCGATTCCTGCTGCGTTGCCTTCTTGTTGGCCTCCTCGAGCTCCTTCTCGAGCGCCGCCTTGGCGGCCTCGACGGCATTCACGCGGTCGCCAGCGTTTCCGCCAGGAGTTTCCGACGGCTGCGGCGCGGCCGCGGTGCTGCCGGCGGCCTCCGCAAGCTTCGGATCCACGACGATCGCACGGCGCATGGCGCGCCGGGCCTTCGGCGAGAGCGTGACGGGAAGCGGCACGCCGGGGTGGATCAGGCGCGTCAGCGGCGGCGCGCCCAACTCCAGCGGCGGCAGCTCGCGCGTCTCGCTCGGAGTCTCGAAGATGTTGCGTCCGTCAGGCGCCCAGGTGACGTCCGAGTCCCCGAGGAATCGACCCGGAGTCGAGCTGGCCTTTTGCAGCTCGGCTCCCTGGTCCGCCGACTTTCCGCGGCCGCGGCCCGTGCCCGTCGACCCGCTGTCCAGGAACGACCATGCGGTCAGTCCCCCGAGGAGCAGCACGACGACGATGAAGGTGATGGCTTCTTTCCGCATGGATGTCTCAGCGACGCGTCAGCGCGCCTGCCCCTCGGTGTTCACGGCCAGTGCGAGCACGGAAAGCCGCAGCTCGACACGTCTGCGGTCTGCCGGATCGGACCCTCGCTTGTCGCGAGACACGGCGCCGGGCGGCGTGTCCAAGCTGCGAATCGACGCCTCATCGACCGCCAGGTAGCGGCCGGCGCGCGACGGGTCGTCGCTGGCGGCGGTCGGGAACCGGCGGAGGATCCAGTCGGCGGCCTTCGGGTGGCCGACGACGACCATGTTCACGCGCAGGCTCGTCGTGAACGGAACCTTGCGATCGTTCGCCGCGCGGTTCTTGTTCGCCTTCTCGATCTCGATGCGCTCGATGCGCGCGACGCCGCCCTCGTAGAGCTGCTCCGCCGCGATGCACATGGAGATCATCTCCTCGACGACGTCCAGGCCGCGGAGGTAGTGCTCGATCTCGCCGCGCGACGCGGGGAACGCGTCCGGCAGTCCGAGCCGCTGGTCCACGTCGATGTTGCGGATCGCCGCCAGCTCCAGGATGCCCGTGCGGAGGCGGTCCACCTGGGAGTTGTAGTGCAGGTCAGGGTCCGTGACGTTCCCGCCGAGCCGGAACGGCTCCGTCGGCGTGTGCGACACCGAGGCCACGAGCGAGTCGAATTCCTTGCGCAGTTGCTCTCGGTCCTGCTGGATCTTCTTCAGATCCACGCCGCCAGGGAGCGTCGCGGAGCGCTGCGCGGCCTGTGCACTCGAGATCTCGCGCTGGTGCGATTCGACCTTGCTCGAATAGATGGACTTCATCACGAGCTGCGCGATGAGGACGACGAACGCGCCGACCAGCACCGTCGTGATGAACTTCTTGTGTTCCTGCCAGAGGTCGCCCAGGTTCATGGCGCACCTCCCGCGTTCATCACGTCGACGAGCAACTCGAACTCGATTGGGCCTCCTCGCGATGGGGTTTGCTTCACGATCGAGACCTCGCATCCCTTCTGTGCGGCCTGCATGCCCTGAACGAGCTGGGCCAGTGCGTGATCGGGCTGGCCGTCCATCGGTGTCGCCTGACCGACGACGCGTACGAGCGTCTTGATCAAACGGTTCTTGGGGTTCGCCGGGTCCGGCACGGACTCGCGCTTCACCGAAATCGACTCGGCCCAGACGCCGTCAGGCTGCGAGTCCTGAACGAGCTTCTGCACCCGCGCGAGCGCCCAGGCTGGTTCGGTGAAGCCCGAGAGCACGGCCATCTTCTGGTTGAGGTCTGCGATCTGCGCCTGTTCGCTGTCGAACGCCTTGCGCTTGCGCTTGGCCACGTCGGCAGCCGAGCGCTCCGTCGCGGACTTGGTCTCGAGGACCTTCGCCTCCGTCGAGAGCTTCCAGAAGTTGAACGCGAGGAAGATGACGGCGGCGACGGCGCTCAAGATGAGGAAGAGCGTGCGCTGCTTGAACTCGCGCTTCTTCTTCGACGTCGCGGGGACGAGTTCGAGTTTGAACGCGTTGTCGTCAGCACCCGTGCGCGCGAGACCGAGCGCCACGGCGAAGCTGCCCGGATCCGTCTGGAAGAGGGCGCTCTCCTCGGCCGACAGGCGGCTCGTGTCGAGGCCGTTTTCAGGCTGGAAGCGCTGCACCGGGCAGCGGAACGTCGCCGAGAGGTAGTCGGGAAGTCCGCGGAGATTGGCGCCGCCGCCGCTCAGCAGGATCCGCCCGATCTCCAGGTCGCGGATCTTCGTCTGCGCCCGAATGAACGCCAGGCTCGACTGGATCATCGACGAGAGCTGACCCACGGGTCCGACGATGGCGTTCGCGACCTTCTCCTCCTTGCCTGAGGCGTAGGACGAGATTCCCCGCGGCGTCACGTTCCCGTAGTCGTGCTTGATCTTCTCCGCGTCCTCGCCGGACACGCCGAAGGCCGACTTGATGGCGTCCGTGAGCGTGAACCCGCCCGTGGCGATGTTGCGCGCGAACAGCAGTTCTCCGTCGCGCTGCAGGACGAGCTCGACGTTGCGGTCGCCGATGTCGACCAGGAACGTGTACTCACCGTCCTTGATGTCGCCGCACGCCGCGAATGCGTTGAAGAGCGCGACGGAGCACGGCAGGCCGCCCGCCGGTTCGGCGAGAGCCGACTTCACGCCATCGAATCGCGCCTGCAGGAACGTCTCCTTGCAGACCGCGACGAGCACCGTGTCCTCGCCCTCCGGCGCGTTCGGCAGAGATACGAGGTTGTAGTCGCTCGCGAGCGTGTCACCGACCTGGTTCGCCATCTCGCGGACTTCGAAGTCCATCAGCAGGCGCAGGCGCCAGAGCGGCACCTGCGGGATCTGCGTGTAGCGAACGATCAGTTCCTTGCCCGACAGGCCGAACCGCCCGCCGGCGAGCTTGGGGAGTGACTTGCTCCCCCACTCGCTTGCGGCCTGGCTCAGGGCGTCGAGCGTCGCGGATTCGAGGTTGTCCGAGTGTTGGACGGGCACCGAGATCACGCGATCCAGCGTGAAGATCGTGCCCTTGACAGTCCCGGCGACGAGCCGGACGTTGCGGGACCCGAGATCGATTCCTACGTGCAGGCTCACGGCTTCTTGCCCCCCGAGTCCTTCGCGTCGCCTTGGTTCTGTGGTGCGCCGGTCTTGACCTTCTCGATCAGCAGCTTGGACTGGTCGGCCCACTCCGTGCCCGGGTACCTCTTCGCCACCATCTCGAGGAAGGCGAGCGCGACTTCTCGACGCCCATGGGCATCGGCGATGTAGTCCTGCGCCCTTTGGAATGCAGCCTTCGCCTCGCCGTCGACCTGCTCGGCCGCCGACTTCTGCCGGTCAGCCTTGAAGCCTTCCGAGAGTTTCTTCAGTTCCTCTTCGAGCGTCGTTCCAGAGAAGCGCGCGACCTCGGCGTCGAGGTCTCTTGCGAGTTGCTCGTCGATGCGTGCCGTGTGGAAGAAGCGCGCGTCGTCGACGCGGACGCCGAGATCGCGCGCGCGCTTGCGGCCTTCACCAACGATGCGCTCGACGCTCCCCGAGGCTTCGCGCTCGATCGTCTCCTCGAAGGGGAACCGTGCGAGCACTTCCTCGAGCTTGTGGATCGCCTCGGCGGACTTGCCCGCACGCTCGGCCTCGCGGGCCTGGTTCATCAGCTCGCGGGCCTGCCCCAGCTCGGCGTCGAAAGAAAGGTCGACCTCGAAGGTGATCACCTGCTGGTCGCCTCGATCGACTCGCACGAGGTTGCGGCCGCCGTCGGCGACGATGGACGCGTTCAGGTTGACGGGCTTGCCGCCGCCGTCGACGAAACGGACGCGGGCGCGATCGCCCTGGCCGCCGATGATGACGCCGCTCGTGGGCGTGGCCGCGAACGCGGCGCGCATGCGGCGGGCGCGGTCGCCGTCGAGAAGAGTGACGTCGATGTCGGTCGTGCCGAGCGGGATCCCGATGGCGTATTTCGCGGCGTTTCCGCCGAAAGTCCACGTGGCGCGGAAGCCGTGCTCGGTGGTCTGCATGGCGGCCGAAAGCGTGGCGCCGCCACGAAGCGCACCCTTCACCTCGGTCGCACCTTCGGCCGGTTGGAAGTTCTCCCACGGCTGCTGCGGGCGGCCCTTCTCCGGGAAGCTCCACGGACCCGCGCCGTCGGTGACGACGCGATTGAACCGGCTGAGTCGCAGCGACGCATCCGACCGCAGGACTGCGCGGAAGCCCTTGGCTTCGATCATGCGTCCGGCGGGGGCTTGCGCAGGCTCGAGGGAGACGTCGTCGAAGGTGCAGTCGCCCGCGCCCGACGTCACGAGCCCTACGCGGGCCCGGTTGACGCCGTCCGGCGCCACGACGATGCCGTCGAGGCCAGTCCATCCGCTCTTCGGGCTACCGACGACGACGTCGCGCGAAAGCAGGTGCAACTCGTCGTTTGCCGCCTTGTCGTACCAGCTGACGATCACGCCGGCTGCCGCGTCCGCCGGAAGCTGGCACGCAGCCGAGAGGCGAAACGCCGAGCCGCCGGAGACCGTGATGTCCGCGTCCGGCCCGCCTTCGAGCGTGACGAACGTGGGCGGGGCGGCCGCATCGCGGCGCGAGATCTGGAACGCGAGGTCCCCCGAACGGACGGGGTCGCCGACCTCCGACGTCGATCCGCCGTCGAGGGCATCTTCGTTGTGCCAGCCGGCAGCGTGCTCGGCCGCTTCCGCGGCGGGGACGGTCTCGAACGACCAGTATTGCTGGGGGATCAGGTTGGTTGACTGGTGGACCCGGTTGATGCCGCCGCCCTCCGTCACCGCCACGTCCTTGCGCAGATAATAGAACGCGGCGTAGGTGCCGCCGCCCAGGAGCACGAGCAGGACGAGCAATCCGCCCAGTCCGCCGCGCTTGGCGGGCGGCATGTCGTGGAGTTCGAAGGCCGGGGATTCGGCGAAGGACCCCACCTCGACGGCCGTCGTTGCAGCGGCGGCCTCGGGCTCGGCTGCGGGCGTCGGCGCCGTGAAGTCCTTGGGGTCGCCGATCCCGAACGTCACCGGTGCGGCGCCGAAGGTGATCACGCAACCGGACGCCAGCACCCTCTCGGTGACCTTGTCGCCGTCGACGAAGGTGCCGTTGCTCGATCCCAGGTCGCGCACGACCCAGTCAGCCCCCTTCTTGACGATCTCGGCGTGGTCGTTCGAGACCGAGGCCTCGGAGACCGAGAGCGTGTGCTTGCTCCGCCGGCCGACCGTGGCCTTGTCCCCGGTGATCTTGACGACCTCGCCCGAGCGGCCGGCGCAGCCGAGGATCAGGAAGACGTGCTGCTCGAGGGAAATCTCGTCGTCCCCCCAAGACTCCAACGACGGCTCGGCCGCCGCGGCGTCCGATTCCATGAACCGCATGGAGGCGGCGCCGATGGAGATCACGTCTCCGTCCTGGAGCTCGAACTTGCTCACCTTTCGGCCGTTGACGAGGGTTCCGTTGCTGGAACCCAGGTCCTCGACGAACCAGCTGCCCTTCTCCTGGAAGAACCGGCAGTGATGTCGAGAGGCCTCGGGAACCTTCAGTTGCACCTGGTTGTCGGAGAGACGGCCGGCCTTCACCTCTCCGGCGAGGGCGACCTCGCGGGAGCCGTCCCCATCCGTGATCACGAGTTTTGGCATGGGCTTCTTTTGTCGCCGGGAATGCAGAACGCCGGACTCCCGGGACCGCCAACGCGGCCCCGAACTCCACGGCGGGATGTGCCCCGGTGAGTGCCTTCAGGCGTGGAAGATGGCTTCAATGGCGTCGAGTTGAATGCGCCTGGTCCGAACTCCAGAGTCGTTGGCAAGGTCGTGGCGGGGCGGATTGTAGAAGAAGTCGGACCATTCCCGCAACGCCGCAAAGGGCGGCGAGAACGGGTGATCCAACGCGCGACCCGTCCCCCTCTTTCGCCGGAGCCGAGCTGGTATCATCCGCGCCTCTCCGCCCGGCGCCCTCGCGTCGGCCCCGGAAAAGGGTCCCGTAGCTCAGCTGGATAGAGCATCGGTCTTCGGAACCGCAGGTCGCCCGTTCGAATCGGGCCGGGACCGCTGGGAAAAACCGAGTGTTTCGGTGGAGCCGTCTCCGTCGACTCGCCGGATACTCGCCGCTTCGCCCCCTCCGGACGCCGCTCGGCGCCGATCCTCGGATTCCAACTCGCGCAGTTGCGGTGCCGGAATCCCATCGAGGGCTGCACGTGAATCCGCGACGCGCAAGTCGGTGTAATGCCGTGTCGTGACCTTGGCGGCGCGGTGTCCCACGACCTCCATGACGACGGCCAGCGGCAGACCGTGGCGGAGCATCCGCGTCGTCGAGGTAGCGCGGAGGGAATGGACGTCGACGCTTCGTCCTCGTTCATCGTGCTCGTCGATCCTCGCGCCCTTGAACACGGCACGGAGTTCGCAACGGACGTTCGCGCCGTCCCAGGGAGCGGCGTGGGGTGTGGGGAAGATCAGGTCCGAGGCACGGACCGGTCGTCCACGCGCGAGGCCCTGTGCAGATCTCAGAGTCCCGAGGTCGGTCGCAAGAACCGACGCGACCGGGACCTCCCGTGTTCGCCGCGACTTCGTGAGCGTCGGCCGGATCGTCAGGACCCGGACCCGTGTGGTGCAGGATCTCGGCCGAGCGCCGAAACGAGCCCCGAACGATGATTCCGGGGCCGTTCGCACCGCGGCGGAGCGTACCAGACCGGCCGAACCGTTGGGCGGCGACGGAGCTTCCGCGCGGTTTTTTTCTGGGGATCTCGTCGGTTGTCAGCCGCGCGACGGCGCGCTGATGGGCGTCACGCCGCGCGGCGGACGTAGAAGCTGAGCAGCCCGCCCAAGCGTTCGCGGCGCTCGCAGCGGCCGAGGGCGGAGCCGACCGGGGCGCGCGGCGCGATCAGGTCGTTGTCCAAGGACTGATGGTTGCGCTCGGCGATGTCGTGGACGGCGAACTCGCGCAGGGCGCGGTCGAACGAAGCCGTGCCGACGAAGATCATCCGGTCCGTCAGTTCGCGGCGCACCGTCCCGACGAACCGCTCGGCGAAGGCGTTGCAGTTCGGAGCCGACGGAGGGCTGCATAGCGCCCGGACGCCGTCGGCCTTGAGCGCCGTGCCGAAGTCCTCCCTGAAGATCGCGTCGCGGTCCGTCACGAGGAACTTCTTCGCGCGGAGGAAGCCGTCGACGGGGTCGGTCAGCAGCTTCGCGACCTGCGCGATGAGCAGCGCGTTCGGGTCTGTCGTCGTCGCGACGATCTCGGCAGCGCGCGTGGCGTGGTGGATCACGAAGAGCGTGTAGTGCGTGACGAGGCCGCGGGCGGTCCAGACCTCCGTCGTGAAGAAGTTCGTGGCGGCGATCGCGGCGGCGTGGGCCTTCAGGAACGTCTTCCACGGCGTCCGCTTGCCGCGGTCCGGCGCGGGGTCGAGGCCCGAGGCGTTGAGCGCCTTCTTGAACGTGTTCGGGGCAACGACGTGCCCGACGTTCTTCAGCGCGCCTTGGATGCGGTCGTAGCCCCACGTCGGGTTGTCCTTCGCGAAGCGGACCGCGAGGGCGCCGATTCTTGCCATCAATCCGACGCGGACCGTCGTGGTCTTCGCGTTGAAGGTCCACTTCGCGGCGACGAGGTTCCGATGCCAACGGAGGATGGTGTCCGGCGAGACGAGCGTCGCGACGGCGGCGAGCAGGGCCCGGCCGAGCTCGGCGCCCCGGACCGCCAGCGGCTTCCGCTCGACGTCGTTGAACCGGAGCCGCCCCTCGGGCAGCCGCGACCGCAGGACGCGGTTCTCCTCGCGGAGGTACGCGACCGCGGCGGCTTGGCGGCGGTTCAGCCAACCGGCGAGCGCGAGGGCGAACAGGTGGAACGGTCGGGCGGAGGGGGGCATCGAACTTGGACGGTACGTCGAGGCGTTGAGTTGTCGGCGGGCAAGCCGGTTGTGCCAGTAGCCGTCGGAGCGACAGCAGCAGCAATCCCTGCGCGAAACAGCCGGCTCGGCTCCTACTGCACGAAACAAGAGCCTCACTTGAGTTTCACGCCGTTGCCGCATCGCGCTCAGCGCCACGGTCCACCCGGACGCCAGAGCGCACTCCGCACGGTCTTTGCACGGACGTCATCGAGTACCGGCGCGAGGAAGGCATGCAGCACTCGCGTGAATTCCGCCTCAGGTTTCGCTGGGACGTCGAGGCCGGCGCGGCGAGCGAACGCGCGCACTTGCGCCGGACGGGTCAGGTTCTCCCAGTACGCGGGAGTCAGGCCGAGAGGATCGGTGGCTGGAATCGGCGTCTGCCGGCGCTCGAACGTCCGGCGGACGGCTTCCGACAGAACCGCGCGCTCGAACTCGAAACGGCTTGCGAGTTAGTGAAGGTCGAAGAAGTCCTTGATGCGGCTGTTCCGGTCGCCGAGGACGACCATGGCTTCGAGCTTCTCGGCGATCACGGCCTCCTTCGGCTAGGCGAGCAACTCCGGTGCGGGGAATTCAAGGAGCGGCGGGTAGGTGCAGGTTTGTGGGGCGGGCCAAACGGCGTCGCCCAGCCCCATGTCGATCTGGAGCGAAAGGCGCGCCTTGCCGCATCGGGCGGGCAACGTCGCGCGAGTGCCGGCGTACTCGTCCGCGGCGCGGATCGCTTCAATGTCGATGCGCGCGGGGTCGAAACTGATGGCATCCGGCGGAACCGGCGTGCTCGCGATGGCGCGAAGATCGTCTCGGATCGCCTCGAACGCGCCGTCGCCGCGCCGAAGAAGATCCAGGTCCCGGGTGGCACGGTAGGGTTGGTCCGACCAGAGCCGCAGAAGCATCGCGCCTTTCAGCACGAATCGATCACGGCGATCCGACGCGCCCAGTCGGAAGAGGAACCTCTCCAGGCAGTACGTCGTGAGGAGTGTCTGAAAATCCACGCCCGTCGCCTTCGCTCGATTGAGCAAGCGCGCGGTGACGGAAGCGGCGATGTTCGCCTTGCCGGTCATGCGATCGCGTCCAGGTAGGGCTGCATCACGCGCGCGACTCGGCAGACGCGCGCGCAGCGGGCCAGTTCGTCCGCGCCTCCGCGGTACTTGCGGCTGAAGTCGCGCAGGGCTTCAACCGCGACGTCGATGCCTACCTTGTTGCGGTACTTGAAGCAGTCCGCGACGGTCTTGGCTGCTGAATAAACGCGAATCCGCACGCCCTCGACGGCGTGCTCAACGACGCCTTCCGTCAGGGCCGGTCCGGTGAACCGGGCGACGCGCAGATGAGGGTGATCGAGGCTCGGCCGACGCGCCTTTTCGGGCAGCGCGATCCAGACTTCCGACGGCGATTGTGTCGTCAACCCGTGGAATCGCAGTGCCGTCAGCAGGCAGAACACGCCGCCGGGCACGCGCTTGGCAACGTGGGCGAGCGTATGCGCCTCCGTGGGCGAGTGATGCGAGGCGACGTAGATCCCGCGCGCCTGCCGAGTCACAAGGCCCTCGTCGACGAGGCGTGAGATCTCCTCGCGCGACACGCCGTACGATTCGAGATCGCGAGGTCGCGCGATTCCCAGCTTCGCGATCAAGGCGATGGCACGACGCTGGCTTCGGGACGGCATGGCACCGAGCGTTACGAAACGTCGGGCGTTATTCACAACCCCCGACGTTTCGTCACATGAGCCAGGCAGCGTGTTTCACGCATTCGGGGCGAGCACGCCGCACCCGATACGGCCGCCGCGCGTCGCAATCGACATCGGTTGCGAGATACTTGCACGCTCGTCGAGTCCGCGTCCGCCCTCGCGCTCCCGCGAGGGTTCGGTCGGCGCGAGCCGAGCGCGCACGTGCGCCGGCCGCGCCAGGGGTCGTGCCATGCGTTCGGGCAGCGATCGTTCTGCACGCCAAGTTTGCTGCGGCTCGAACCATGATGGGCTTCGCACACCCGATGCGCGTCTCAACATCGCGGCGCGCATCGAGCAGAACGAGGGCTGCCGTAGAGGCCGATTTGGCAACAGCCGTCGCAGAATCTTGTCCACCCTCGATCAGCTCGCGGAATCCGACGGGGATTCCCATGCTCGCGTCGATCCATGGTCGTACCGGACTGCTCCGTGAGCCCAAAATGCGCCCGACCAGCCGTGTGCCCGGTGCCGCTCCGTCTTTCCGATGCCAAGATGGCGCCGATGATCTCCCGCTCGATTTTTCACGTCGCCGGCCCGGCCGGCGGGGGCAAGACTTCGTTCATCGAGGCCGTGCTTGCGATGGATGCCGCCATGATCAACTGCATGCGGGCCGAGCTCGATCCCCGCAGCAAGGGGTATCGCGAGTCCAGGTCGCCGCGGGACGTCGAACTGCGTCGCTATCGAAAAGCCGGCGCGAGCGACACGGTCCGCCTGCGCTTCGATGAAGAGCACGGCGATGCGTTCTACATGACGGACCTGATGAACACCTACAGCGAGGCGGTGTTCATCGAAGGCGACATGCCGACGGAATTCGCCGATCTCGAGGTCTTTGTCGCGCCGCCACCAGCGGACGGCAAGGGACTGATTCGTCGGAGCCGTCGCGCCGATCCCGACGAACTGGCGGACCAGGACCGCCGGTATGCGCTCAAGAGCCCCGTCGGTCTCAGGCGTCTCCTCCGCGAAAAGCTCGGCGATGACCTCGTCGCGGCGCTCTACGCGGGGCCACATCCGGTACGCACGTCTTTCCATGAGATGCCGAGCGCGTGGCGGCCATCGAAGGCAGTCGCCATCCCACGCGGATACGAAGCGGTCGAAAACGCAGGGCTGTGCGTCGTCACGATCCACGACGCCGCTTCTCGGAAAGCCGCGGTGCGATTCGCCAAAGAGGTGCAGACGATGCGCGCCGACCACGAACTGCGCCGCAAGTTGTTCGGGCCCTTCTCCCGCTTCGTGCCTGCAACGATCGTGGCCGCGGATCTCAGGGACCCTCGCGACGCCGGTACGAAGAAGGCGCTCGCGCGCGTCCGGCGGGCGCTCCGTGTTTCGCGGTAGGGCGGCGACTCGTCCCATCGTGGAGGCGAGCGACCGCGCGCGCGGGTACGCGGGCAACGCCGCTCGACGATCGACTCGGCACCGCCGTCGAGGAGCACCATGACCATCATCGCGAACCTTCGCCACTATTTGGATGAGACCGGTCGGCTCGCGTCGGGGATGCCCAGCCCGGCATTCCGGCTCGCGACCCTCCTGTGCGCCATCGTCGGCTGGACGTCGCGGACGAACGGAGGCCCGCAGCGTACGAACGTCTGGTGTCGGCGGAACCCCGGCCGAAAACCCTGCGGCGGAGAGATCGTCGCCGGCATCGCGACTGAATCGACGGACATCGTCTGGGAGTGCCCAGCCTGCGGAGAGAACGGACTCATCGCCGGTTGGCGCGACACCCGATGGGACCGGAGCGGCCTGGAGTGACGACGCAGCCGACGACCGTGCCCCGAGCGGCAACCTTCGTCCGTTACCGCCCGTTTGCATTCCACCACCCAACCGAAACCCCATCTCCGCGACGACACGCCCCTCATCTGGCGATGCCCCGCCGACCTGCTCCACGGTGACTTCAAGCAACTTGACTACGTGATGTGAAGACAGGCTCGAACGCAGTCGGGGGGTCTCTCGCCCTTTCGGTCATGGTTGAAATTTCCCCACCAAGTGGTGAAACTTCAACCATGTTCCGACGCAACGCGCTGACGGTCCTGGCGACAGCTCTTGCCGACACGCCCTGCGTCGTCCTGCATGGGCCGCGCCAGACGGGCAAGTCCACGTTGGCGCGGAGCGTCGCGCGCGCGCGGCGCCTGCGTTACGTGACGCTCGACGACGGTGCATCTCTGGCGGCGGCCGCCGCGGACCCCGACGGGTTCGTCGCCGGCTTTCCCGACGGCGGCGTCTTCGACGAAGTCCAGCGTGCCCCGCAACTGTTTCGGGCGCTCAAGGCGGCGATCGACCGCGATCGCCGCCCCGGGCGGTATCTCCTCACGGGTTCAGCGCATGTCCTCGCGATACCCAAGCTGCAGGAGTCGCTCGCGGGCCGGGCCGAAATCGTGACGCTCGAGCCGCTCTCGCAGGGAGAGATCGAAGGCGTCGTCGAGGGATTCGTGGACGCGGTGTTCGGCAAGACACCTCCAGCTGCCGTCACGTCGAGACTGACCCGCGAGGACTACCTGGCACGTGCGCTGCGCGGCGGCTTCCCCGAAGCGGTCGACCGTCCTACTGATGCGCGCCGCTCCGCGTGGTTCCGCTCGTATGCGTCGGCAGTCCTGCAGCGCGACGTGCGCGATCTGGCACGCGTGGATGGGTTGACGGCGCTTCCGCGCCTCTTGAGCCTCGTCGGCGCCCGAACGGCCGCCCTTCAAAACGCGTCCGATCTTGCACGCGGTCTCTCGCTGCCGCCGACGACGACCGTCCGCTATCTGTCGCTCCTCGAGAGCGTCTTTCTGACGCGGCCGCTGCCGCCGTGGTCGAAGAACCTGTCGTCGCGCGTCGTGAAGGCGCCGAAGGTCCACTTCTCCGACGCGGGGTTGGCGGCGCATCTGGCAGGAGTCACTGCCGCGCGCGCCGCCGAAGACGGCGCCGTCGCGGGCCCGATCCTCGAGACGTTCGTCGTTGGCGAGTTGCGGAAGCAATCGGCGTGGTCTGAGACCCTGCCGCGCGCGTTCCACTACCGCACCCACGCGGGCGCCGAGGTCGACGCGGTCCTCGAAGATCCGTCGGGGCGCGTCGTCGGCGTCGAAATCAAGGCCGCCGCGACCGTCGACGGGAGCGACCTTCGCGGCCTTCGAAACTTGGCCGAGGCGGCCGGAGACCGCTTCGTCCGCGGCGTCGTGCTCTATGCGGGCGCGACATCGGTCCCATTCGACGCCCGCTTCATGGCGCTGCCGATGGAGGCGCTGTGGCGACTCGGCGCGCGCAAGGCCCCGCCGTCACCTTTCCGCCTGACAAAGGAGTGATGCTGAACGTCGGCGTGAGGAGTCTCGGTTGCGAGATGCCTGCACGCTTGTCGAGTCCGCGTCCGCCCGCGTGCATCCTCGAAGGGTCACGCGGCGACGGCCCGAACCCTCCCATCCGGCCATTGGGTCGTCAGATGCGTCCGCCATCGACCGCAAAACGTCGGGAGAATTTGCTGAAACCCGTGGCTTCGGAACTGCAGGTCGCCCGTTCGAATCGGGCCGGGACCGCTCAAGAATCCCGCACATTCCGCGGGGTTCTTCGTCGCCAGGGCCTGATGCCGCCCGCCGGGTTCCACGGCGGTCGCAGTCAGTGGATCCGCGAACGCTCCGCTGGGCCCGGCACAGCTCCGGAACGCGGATCACCCCCTCGATCTCGGCGGATGCAGCCAATCGCCGAGCCCTCGATTCCGGTGATTGCGGACCGGTGAACCGCGCGGCACTTCTTTGGGACGTGGCCGTAGACTACCTGCGACCAGGACAGGCCGAGGCAGGACGGCGGAGTCGAGTGATCCGGCATGCCAAAAGTTCAGGACATCGCTGAGAACGTTGCTCGGCACGCGCGCGGCGTTCTAAGCCAACTTCAGCCCGATCTCGGTGTGGCGTGTCGGGCAGCGGGCGTCCTCGACGCCGACCTCGATCTCCTGTCGGAGGAGCGCTCGAGCCCCGTCTTCATGATCAACGGGGCTCTGCGCAGGGCGTCGGCGGACTTGCGCCGATGGTTCGAAGAGAACGCCGCGAGTCACGGCGTCGAAGCCCGGCTCTTCACCGAGGCCATCGTCACGTTCAGCGTCCTCCCGAATCGTGACGAGAGCCATGCATGCCGCGTGCGGTGCAGACTGCGAACGCACTCCGAGCAGGATTTCGAGGCGGCGATCCCGGAAGGCCCGACGGAGGACTCGCGGCTCCGACCGCCACAACTGAACGAAGCCCGCGTGCCTGACGAGGCGAGTGTCGCCGAACTCGCACGACTCGCGAACGTCGGCGGAGGCGTGCGATGGGCAGCCTTCACGGCGCTTGGGCACAGCGCCGATCCGCGGGCCATCGACGAACTCCTCGGACTCAGCCGCTCTACCGATTGGACCGTGCGAAGAGCAGCCGTCGAGGGAATCGGACTCCGACCGCGCTCACCGGCCGTCGCAGATCGACTGGCCGTGATGCTCGACGACGACGACCAACGAGTGGTCCGAGCGGCGATCGAGGCGATCGCGCGACTGGGCCATGTGAGACTCCATGATCGCGTCGTGGCTCTGACCGCCACCAACGAGGAGAGCACCCGTGAGGTCGCGGTCGCGGCGCTGGAGCAACTCTGGGAGGCAGGTGATGTCGATCGGCTCGTGGCGATCGCCCGGACCGACGTGTCGAAGGAGGTTCGTTGCACAGCCGCCCGTGTCCTTCGGAATCACGTCGACTCGAATTCCTGGCACCAGCTCTTCGATCTCTGGATCGACGATCCGCGCGCCGAGCACAGAACGTGGGCGTGCCAGCTCGTTGAAATCTTCGGCGGGCAAGCGATGGAGAACCGACTCGCGTCCGCCCGACACGATCGCGACGGCCATGTGCGGAAAGCCGCCGAGCGAGCGGTCGCGAGACTGCGCAGGTCTTCGTGCGGCCCCGCGTCCGAATGATCCCGCCGCTACCGGTCGCCGGGATCGCGACTACGGAGCGTCGATCTGCGCGACGGTCCGGGCGAAATTGAGTCCCGCGGCCATCCACGGCATGCCGCACGCCTTGTTCGCGAACTCGTCACCGACCGTATCACGGCTTCGTTGGCGCAGGCCGACTCTCACGTCTGTCGCGCTGAGATCGGACGGCCATGGCAAGCCGCGGCTCACAAGAACGTTGCGTTCAACGACTTCGTGATCTGGTGCGAGAGACGGGCGATACAGGTGTCGCGGTGGGGCTCGACCTGCCTCGGTCGACCGCTGCTGGCCGGGCACGATCCTCGATCCGGCCGGTCCTCCCGGTCGTCGGCCCGCTTCCGGGAGCGCCTTGCCGCGACGGCGAGAACGCCGTTGCTGTTCTCGAACTCCATCACCGGAGCCTTATGTAGGACAGTGAAGCAGCCCCGTCTCCTCCTTCATAGCCCCGAGGATTCTCGGCGGGTCGGGAGGCTCGTCGCGTTCCATATGACCGAGCACAACCCCCTGTGGGTTCCGGAAATTCTGGCGGTCGTTTTCCGGATATTTTGGCGGTGTGAGAGGCGGGCTCGATGCTCGGAGACTTGACGATGTGCCGAGTCCGGTAGGACTGGCCGCGTAGTTCTATCAGACGACCGCGAGCGAGG